>CAXXLZ010000003.1:0-282605 GCA_963675595.2 Thermodesulfobacteriota bacterium | reverse complement strand
CAATATGATCATTACCGATGTGGTTATGCCTGAGATGAGTGGACGAGCTCTGGCCGAACGGCTGTTGGGCACTTACCGAAACCTGAAGTGCCTGTTCATGTCCGGTTACACGGCCAATGTAATCGCCGATCATGGGGTATTGGAGGAAGGAGTGCAGTTCATCCATAAGCCGTTCGGAATGCAGGACCTGGCCGCCAAAGTGCGGGAAGCGTTGGACGATCCGGCAGTGCCTGTTTCATTCGATGTCCACTGAGGAATTTTTAAGGGGGCTATTCGTCCGGTCCTTTTGTGTGCACTCTGATGAAAGGATCATGTTCCGTTTTTGTCAATGTCATGCCATAATCGTAATCCATACGGTTGCGTAGCGCAGGATTCCTTCTGTCTACAGTCTTCATGGACACCATGCAGGTGTTTGGGCATTCCAGCCCAGCCGACCCATTCCAAGCGTCGGCAATTCGTGCCGAACCGGTTGGATTGCACGTGCTGTGTCCAACGCCTCTGTTAATCCATTCATGGCGAGCCACCCGTTTCCTGGGACCGTGGCGAACGGCGAACCGTTCCGACCTCCGGGTTTTCTCGATCCAGGTCCCATAGCCCCGGGTTGCCGATGACATATTCCCGAATCCGGTTCCATTCGCCGTCGTTTCGTATGATATGTTCGTAATAATTGCGTTGCCACAATCTCAACCCGGGCGTATCACGCAATTCGTTGACCCGTTTGGTTGAAACCGTTTTGAACGCGCCCATCAACCGACCCACCGGTTTCCGCACCTCTCCTGTAGGGGCGGTTCGCGAACCGCCCCTACAGGGCGTGAGGATCAAAACACCGTGCAGGTGGTTGGGCATGACGACATATTCATCCAATTCCACATGATCATATTGCGTCCCCAACCACAGCCACGAATTCGAGACGATACGTCCGATGTCATTCAGCACCCTCTCACCATCCTCCACACAGCCGAAAAGGCATTCCTGGTCCTGCACGCACATGGTGACGAAATAGGCCCCGGCACTGGAATAATCATATCCCCGTGGAATGCCCCCCGATAATTGGTCCATGTATAATGAGAGTCTGAATGCCCAAAGAACGGAAGGAGACTTTTTGCATGGCCAAGAGAAAGAGACACAGCGCGGAGCAAATCATCCGGAAACTTGAAGACGCGGACCGTCGTCTGACGGCAGGGCAGACGATAGCGCAGGTTTGCCAATCGCTGGAGGTGAGCGAGGCGACGTACCACCGGTGGCGAAACCAGTATGGGGGGATGAAGGCTGAGGAGGCCAAACGGCTAAAAGAACTGGAAAAGGAAAATGCACGCTTAAAAAAGCTGGTCGCCGATCTGATGTTGGACAAGGCAATGCTGAAGGATCTTGCGGAGGGAAACTTCTAAGCCCGGCGCGTCGTAGGAAAGCGGTTGATTATGTTCGAAGTGAACATGCCGCTTCAGAGCGTCGGGCCTGCCGCGTAGCCGGTCAACACCGATCCACCCAACGTTATGAGCCGAAGGAACGGGACGATGAGGTGGAACTGATCAAGGCTCTTCACCGGTTGGTTGGAGAACATCCCCGTTTTGGATGCCGTAGGATCACTCGGCTGCTGCGTGATGCGGGGTGGGCGGTAAACTACAAGCGAATTCATAGACTTTGGAAAGAGGAAGGATTCAAGGCACCTCGAAAAGCCAAGAAGAAACGCTTCCTGGGAGTTGATGCCAATGCGTGCAACAAGCGTAAGGCGGCTTTTGCAAATGATGTCTGGACGTTGGATTTCATTCATGACCGCTTGGTCGACGGCCGTCAGTTCAAGTGCTTGGCCATTGTCGACGAGTTTACTCGGGAAAACCTGGCCCTGAGGATCAACCGCTCCATTACGGGTGAAGACGTTTTGAACGAGCTGAGCCGATTGATGGGCGAGCGGGGAGTTCCAACGGGCATTCGATCGGATAACGGTCCCGAATTTATAGCCCAAAAGGTGAGAAACTGGCTGAAAGACCTGGGAGTGGGAACCCTTTTCGTCGAGCCGGGAGCCCCTTGGCAGAACGGGTACGTGGAAAGTTTCAACAGCCGTTTTCGGGATGAATTCTTGAACATGGAAATTTTCAACAACATCAAGGAAGCGCAGACTCTGGCCGCCAAATGGCGGAAAGCCTATAACGAGGAAAGACCGCACAGTGCATTGAATTACATGACCCCGGCCCAGTTCGCGGCGAGCCCTTGGGGCCTCGACTCCGCCTCGCTCAGCTCGGCTTCGCCGAGGCCCCAAGGGCCGGGGATGGAAAACCGCGAGTCATGATAAAACTCTCATAACTCCTGGACCAAAAACTGGGGGCTTGACACCCGCAATCGAATGGAACGACGATTTCCTCTCAAACGTCAGCTCCCCACGCACGTCGACCCGGCCCGTCACGGCGGCGGAAATAGGGGCGGCGCGGCATCCACGGAGCATGTTGATACTTGCGCCGACCTTATCGACAAGTACAAGGGGCCGTGCATGAGGTCCGCCACCGGCCGGATGAAGCCTGTTTTCTCCGAAGTTGTTCATTGAGGTCTACCTTGTAGAGGCTCCGTGCGTGCGGAGTTTCCAATGAAGTCGAATGCTCACACTATGAATAGGAAATGGAATTTTCAGACATTGCCGTTACGGATTCACATAGCACGGATTTGGTCTTTATCACAGTGAATTGCAGGCCGTTTCCCACGTCATGCACCAAATCGGCGGGGATTACTCGTTAAGGATTGCAAATTCCGGCGGATTTTACGGCGAGAAGGGCTTGGAAATCTTCGTGCGCACTTTGGAAGGTGCCGCATTCAATCAGTCACGGGCCTGCCTTGGGAAAGAGCCGGAGCCGAGGACAGCGGCAGTGCGGTACAACGGGATTTATCAGGAACCAAAACGACGAAAGCCCGGGACGCTTGTCCAGGGCTTCTTGAATCGAAATCGGTTCTTGCGCTTCCCATATGCTTCCCAATCTGGAAAACATTAAAGGGAACTCTGCACAACCTATTGATTTTATGGAGCCACCGGGCGGACTCGAACCGCCGACCTGATGATTACGAATCGTAAATCCACACTACTCCCTGCTGACACACAATACTCCTTTATTCGCTTTTTCAGTATGTTATCCTTGATTAAATCATCGGTTCTACCCTAAAATACTCCCAATTTTGACGCCTGATGTTGACATATTGCTGACACGACTTGGAGGGTAACTCATTGGCAAAACTGACAAAAAAAATGGTGGACGCCGTTATTGTTGACACAAAACGCAAGTACCTCTGGGATGACCTCGTGCCGGGCTTCGGAGTGCTGGTGCTTCCCAACGGGAAGAAGTTCTTTATCCTCCAATATCGGAATGCAGCCGGAACCTCGCGGCGCTTCACCATCGGCAGATACGGAGTGCTCACCATCGACCAGGCAAGAGACCAAGCACGCGCCCTTGTGGTCCGTATCGGCCAAGGCGAGGATCCCGTTGTGACACGCTCGGAGGCCCGATCAGCCGAAACCGTCGACCGACTCGTGGAGATGTATCGTGAGAGACATCTTGCCAAGAAAAAGCCGAACAGCCGGCGGACCGATAACAGCATGATCGATCTGCACGTGCTCCCAAACCTCGGCAAGAAGCAAGTCAAGGAAGTGAATCGAGCGGACATCGCACGACTGCACCACAAGCTGAGGAAAACCCCATACGCGGCGAATCGAGTGCTGGCCCTACTCTCCAAGCTGTTTAACTTGGCCGAGGTTTGGGGGCTCCGGCCGGAGAATGCCAACCCTTGCACGCGAGTGCAGAAATTCAAGGAAACGGCCCGAAAACGATATCTCAACGGTGACGAACTCGCCCACCTCGGCGCTACATTGGCCGAAGCGGAAACCGACAGTAGCGAGTCGCCGTTCGCCGTTGCGGCCATTCGACTGCTCCTGCTGACCGGCGCTCGGTTGAACGAGATACTTTCATTGAAATGGAAGGATGTGGACCTTGATCGGGGATGTCTGCATTTGGAGGACTCCAAAACCGGCGCCAAGGAGATCATGCTGAACGGCCCGGCGTTGGAGGTTCTGGAGACGTTGCCCAGGATGGAACTCAATCCCTACGTGATTCCCGGGGAGGTGCCCGGAAAGCATCTCGTCAATTTAAACAAGCCATGGCGGAGAATCCGGAAGCGAGCCGATATTCCCGATGTCCGGTGCCACGACTTGAGGCATTCCTTCGCGAGCGTTGCCGCAGCCGCAGGCCTGGGGTTGCCTTTGCTCGGCGCCCTGCTGGGACATTCCCAGCCGGCAACCACAGCCAGGTATGCCCATCTTGCCAATGATCCGCTTCGCGCGGCCGCCGAACTGATAGGAGAGAAGATCAACGAAGCCATGTCAAGACCGGTTCAGCAGAAGATGATCTCAATAATAAGGCATAATCATAAAGAATAGTATATTTTCGCAAGTCCTCCGATCAGCAAGGCGATTCAACGGGTATACCGCTCAATACCGATCAATTCGTTCTTGAAAGATTACACCACCACTCGGCCACGTCCTTTCAGCCAATTTCCGCTTATCTATCGACATCGGAGGAAGGCAGTAAGGGACAAGTATCTTGAGTGCCCCTATCCGGAATTCTAATCCGGGTGTCTCAGGTTCGAGTTCTGCCGGGGGCACCAATAAGATCAATGAGTTAGTGGAAAGCAGACCGAAAGGAGCTTCTATCGGGTAAGCAAAACGTATGCAAGGCTGGTGACTTAGAAACAGGAAACATTCCTTTCCCCGTCATTCCGAGACCTTCACCCTTTCCGCGACCTCAACCCCGGAAGATTGACCCACCCATGAATTGGGGTACGGATTACGCATCCACATTACCGATGTTGTCTCGATCGGATGAGGTTTCGCGCCCAACCCAAAAGACTTTCTTTTTGATTCGCAAGACAAGACAACGCCCCCACAGTCCGTTCCGCTGAATCGCGCCTCACAGGAATGTCTCATGGGACTTTTCCATGCCGTCATCCCGGCAGTGCAGATATTGCCGGCTCTTTCGGCACATCATTCAGGGTGGTTCTGCCTCAGCAAGCCCATGCAATAACCATGCCCAAAACAGCCAAACAGGCATGGTATGTGAAAACTTTCTTTTTTTGATCGAGGTCCCACCTTTTTTAAATTCGATTCAAATCGGAGTAAAACTGCGAAATCAAGAGATCATGGAGACACCCATGCCTCCTTCTTTTGCGATCAGGTTGCCCGAAACCGTTCCCTTCAAGATTTCCCATATCCACATAACCATGCTAAATTACTTTGAAAATTAACAAACTGAAAGGCGGTATGCGCATGTTCACGCGTTTTGTGCCCGAAATCGAAGCGGCGATGAGGCTCAACCTTTCTCCAAGAACGCTCCAGAAGTTCCGGGGCACCGGGCGTGGCCCGGTTTTCCGAAAATTTGGTCGGCGCGTCCTGTATGACGTCCGAGACCTTGACGCTTGGGCCGACCAAGCCAAACGGCGATCTACTTCCGACACCGGAGCCCAGGCGTGACTTTGGAGATCACGAGTCGAAATACCCAGGTGTCACCAGGTACCAGTCCCGGAAACGATATCTCGGGCCATAGGGGCGATCTGGTTGCTAAGATTAAGGGCCTGACCGACTGTCGAGACATGTTCCGTCGATTCTGGCCAGACCTGTACCGTGAATCGGGAAACGTGATTTGTCCATGTCATGAAGACACCAACCCAAGCATGTCCCTCAAGAATGAACGTGCACACTGTTTCGGGAAATGCTCAAGGAGCTTCGACGTGATCGACCTCTACCGGGCGGGAACCGGGTTGGACTTCAAGGCGTCAGTGCGGGCGCTCTCGGAAGAGCTGGGACTCGGAAACGGCAACCGAACAGTCTCAAGAGCTAACTCTGAGGTTCGAACCTCGTCAAAGAAGACCACTCCGGACTTCTCCGTCATGTTCGCCAAGTCCACCAAAGTTCCCCCTCCTCCGGAAGTTATCGCCGAGTTCGGGAGGCGGGGGCTCGCCGAAGTGCTCCCAATGCTCCGCGAGGTTGGTACAGTAGGGTTCTCGCCCAGCAACGGCAAGTATCCCCCTTCCGTGCTGTTCCCCTCCAGGAGCAGCGATCATGCAGGGAACTCTCCCGTTGTGGGCATCCAACGAGTCATTCCCAAACACTTGGCCCAGAAGGGCCGGGACAAGCTCTTCATCAAAGGCTCTACGGCAGGGGTTTTCGTCTATAGGATACAGGCCCCGGTGGTTATCACGGAAGCGGTCTTCGACGCTTTGTCGGTCCTTGCGGTCATGCCGAGCATGAACGTCGCTGCGCTATTTTCGGCGTCGAACACCAAAGCGCTCGAAAGGTTTCAGCTGAACTACTCTCTGCCAATCCTCTTTTTCGACGGGGACGATGCGGGCCGAAAGGCCACAGCCAGAGGCATCGAGCTTCTCCGGGGTCAATGTCGTGTCGTGGATTGGGACTTGGCACCGGACGGCTTGAAAGATACAAACGAGCTTTTGATGGCCGGCCACGGGGAAATCATCAAAAGAATGATCGAAAAGGCGAAAAAACCTGACTATTCCGACAAATCTGCAAAATCGCGTCCTGGGGAGCACACGGTGAAATCTTGGCCCTTCAAAACCGATGAGCAGGGGGTCTGGTACGCCAATGAAGTCACGCGTAAAGGCATCAAAGCCACCGAGTGGATCAAGGTCTGCTCGCCGTTACGCGTCATCGCTTTGACCCGGAACTCGGAGAGCGCGGATTGGGGCCGACTCATCGAATTCACCGATCCGGACGGGGAGGTCCACCGGTGGGCCGTACCCATCAGCCTCCTGGGCGGGAACGGGGCTGAACTGCGGAAACAACTGCTTTTCCAGGGTGTGAGGCTTGGAACGGACCCCAAGGCCAAAACCGCCCTTGAGACGTACCTCACAGACTCCGATCCTGCCGACCGAATCCGCTGCGTGGACCGGATCGGTTGGCACGGTGATCGGTTCGTTCTGCCGGATGGCACCATCGGCGGGGAAGACGAGGAGACCATCGCACTCCAGACCCGCACCACCACGACTCACCGTCTGCAGATCGCAGGGACCCTGGATGAATGGCGCGACGAAATCGGTCGCCTTTGCCTGGGGAATTCGCGTCTGATCTTCGCGGTTTCCTGCGCATTCGCTGCGACTTTGGTCGGGGTCCTCGGCGAGGAGTCCGGGGGATTTCACTTCCGTGGCCCTTCGAGCTGCGGCAAAACCACGGCACTTCGCGTTGCCGGTTCCGTTTGTGGTGGCGGCGACCACGGGTACATTTCGCAGTGGCGTGCGACTTCGAATGCCTTGGAAGCCGTGGCTTTGGCTCACTGTGATATTCTTCTCTGCCTGGATGAAATCTCGCAAATTTCTGGGAACCAAGCGGGTGAGACCGCCTATCTTCTGGCCAACGGTCAAGGTAAGGCGCGGCTACGCCCAAATGCATCGCCAAGGCCCGTGGCGCAATGGCGGACCCTCTTCCTCTCCACCGGCGAGTTGAGCCTGGCCGACAAGGTCTCGGAGTCCGGTTTGAAAGCGACGGCTGGTCAAGAAGTCCGGGTTCTGGACATCCCGGCCGACGCCGGAGCCGGGTTGGGGCTGTTCGAGGAGTTGCACGGTTTCCCATCAGCCGACGCTTTCGCCCGGCACCTGAAGGACTTGACCGGTCGATTTTATGGTACACCGGCGCGGGCTTTCTTGGAAGGGATTACTTCTCGCCTGGACGAACTGAAAAAGCAAATTGAAGACTTCCGACGGGACTTCAGTTCCGAGCAGCGCCCGGAGGGCGCGGACGGCCAAGTTTTTCGCGCGCTTCAGCGATTCGGCCTGGTAGCCGCCGCAGGGGAATTTGCCTCCAACCTGAAGGTCCTTCCATGGCCGGAAGGCACCGCCTCGAAGGCGGCCGAGGCCTGTTTCAAGGACTGGCTGGAACAGCGGGGCACTGCCGGCCCCCGGGAAATGCACGCTGCTTTGGCCCAGATTCGGCACTTCTTGGAGCAAGATGGGGACAGTCGCTTTGCGCCGATGCGCGGCGACACGGAGGACTTGTCGGAGGACAACGAACGAATCAGAGAAAAAGCCCGTCCGACGATCAAGCGGGCTGGTTTCAAATCCTTAGAGGCCGACGGTGTTCACTACTTCGTGCTCCCTGAGGTCTTCCGGACTGAGCTCTGCGCCGGGTTCGATAACAAGTTGGTATCCAGGGGGCTCATCGATCGCGGTCTGATGATTCCGGGGAGGGACGGGAAGTCCGCGTGCAGTCAATACGTCTGTGCGCTGCGGAAAACCATAAGGCTCTATCACCTCCTTCCGGAGATTTTCGAATCATGAGGTGGTCGACCATTTTGTTGCCTGGGCAACTCCGTTCATAAGCGGTGAAAGGCGTGCCAGTGGTGAAAGAAAATCGAATAGATCCAAATAATTCAATATCTTATATGAGGATTTTCGGCTTTCACCTCATGAATTCCAAAGTGGAAGAAGGTGTAAGAAGTGAAAGCCTGTAATTTCAGGGACTTGGAGGCCGATCTTTCACCCTTACACGTCTTGCACGGAATCGGAGCCAATAAGATTGGAAGCCTTACACTCAATTCGGAACCACCCCTCAAACACAGACCCGGAATCGCCGACTGCGAACACTGCGGGGAAAAGCGGTCCATCCTCGCCCCTGTGACGAAGCGCGGTTGGAATGCCCCTTGAGGCAAACGGATAATCTCTAATAGAAGTCATCGGAGAACAAGTATATGAAAAGAGAAAACGTGATCAACAACAAGAACACCATCAAAGTTGAAGGCGATGGACTCTCCGACTATGAAGCATTTTACCGGCACTTGCTAGAGTGGGGATTGAATCCAAGAAGGATGAAATCCGGAGACTTAAGAGCCGACTGTTTTGCCTGTGACCTCGAACCTCGGGATCATATGATCTATCAGGCGCCCAGTCATTTGATTTTGACAAAAGGCAGAGGCAAAGATTTGTTGTTTTTCCGCTACGTTGAAAGCTGGCAAGTCGACTATCGTATGGGTAGAGCTCGCAAGGTTCCCAAAAGTCTACAAAAGAAATATGTCCTGCTGCCGCCCATTCCCACGCTCTAAGGTCATGCCCCCGACGCGGATTCACGATGGGACTTCATCCGTTCTCGCCGGGGGTTATATCGAAGGAAAGGAATTTGATCCATGAACGATGACGGCAGAAGTCCCCAGATGACCGGCCATGGAGAGAAGCTATCCCGAAAGATGGAACTGGCGGTGGCCGCTTTGCTCACGCATCCCACGATTCCGGAAGCCGCCAAACGCACGGGAGTCTCGGAGAAGACCCTCTGGCGATGGCTCCGAATCCAAGAATTCAAGGAAGCCTATCGCGAGGCCCGCAGGGAGGCGGTAGGACGGGCCGTCGGGCAGGTGCAGGCGGCCATGGCGGAAGGGGTGGAAGCGCTTCGCTCCGTAATCAACGACCCGCAGTCCGGCGCTTCGGCCAGGGTTTCGGCGGCCCGGGCCGTGCTGGACATGGGGCTGAAGGCCACCGAAGTGGAAGATTTGGAAGCCCGTATCTCGGCTATCGAGAAGGCCTATTTCAAGGAGAAACAATGAAGAACCTCGATGCCAGAATCCGTTACTTAGAGCGCGGTGAAGATCCCGGACCGGATGTCGCCATCCTGTTTCTTTTCAAGCACGAAACGAAAGAAATGGCCCTGATTCGGTATGGATACAAGGACCACCAACCCGCCTGCGCCTTCTTCATCAAGATCGGCGATAAGGCCGCACTGGAGGATGCCAGGCGGCACAACCTCAGGTTGCCTCAAGAGGTCGAAGAGGACGACTGATTCTGTTCAGCAGTCCTTGTCGCCGCGGCGATCCATGATGGAAGGCCCCACCCCCCGGGGTATAGGCGTCACCCACCCCCTTGAACCTCTCCCCGGGGGGTTGCCGTTGCACACGCACGCAACGGTCGCCGAATTTCGGAGAGCCGTCGTCCGTTTGGATACCGCTTGATTGCGAGGGAGCCGGACCCTTCCTTGGATGGTTTGCCGTTTCGTCCGTGTTCCCACGTCCCACCAGCCGGCTCCGAGACGCAAAACGGGTAGAACAAATTTCGAGATATTCATGAGAACATAGCTCCAAGACCAAGCCAAATATACTTGCATAGTAAATATCCCCCTCACTTCCTTGCTTTTTCTCCGATTCCCTTCTTGATTTCCTTCACCGCTTATGACAAATTGGCTCTGTCTAATTTGCCGATGAGAGAGGCGTCGGGACGGGGAAGCAGCCCTTCAGCGGCTTTTTCACAGGAAATCGCCTCTCAATGTCCTTCGGAGCAAACCAGCTTAGACGTAATTTGATTCACTCCGTCTTGTAGAAGACTTCGGCTGCCGACGGAACATGCTTGCCGAAATCTCAAGTTCAAACTACCGATCGGCCTAACTCTGAAGACACAGGAAGCTGCTCGGCATGAACACCTCATCGCAAACGGATTACATTGTCGTCTGCCCCAATTGCGGAAAACGCAATCTCATTCGAAATCAGGTGGGTGCAGGAAAGCCCATTTGCGCAGCTTGTTGGACCTATTTAGGTGAACAACCCGCGCAAGCAAGACAGGCACATACAGCCCCGCAAGAGAGGGAAAAGCCCAGTGCTTCCGACGAAGCGATGAGCCAAGGTAAGAATTCGTCCTCCTCACTGAGAACCTTTCTCATTCTCATTGTCGGCATCGTTGTGGTTTATCTTATTTACAAGAACAGCGAGCCAACCAAAGATAAGCCTGTTTTGCCCACTCCACAGCCCCCTGCGATCGTGGAAGCGCCGCCTTCTTACCCCAAACAGGCGCTACCTCTCAACGGCGAGATACGAAAAAGCACGAATCGAGAAGCCGTCGCCCCCCTGGAGATCAAAACGCAACAAGGCCCCTATACATTGGTCAAGTTGGTGGACCATTTCAGCAAGACCCAAGTTCTTTCCGTATTCCTGCATCCAGCATCCAAGGTAAAATTAGACATCCCATTGGGAAGTTACGAGTTGCGCTATGCCTTGGGAAATGAGTGGTATGGTTATGAACACCTTTTCGGTGCGGATACAGCATACTTCAAGGCTGAACAGATTTTTAATTTTAAGGCAGATGGTAACCAAATCAACGGATACTCCGTAACATTATATCCCGTTTCTCACGGGAATCTTCGTACCGCGTCCATCAGGGCTGAAGATTTCTAAGTTCTTGAACCGTACTTGAAATAAGAAACCATACTGGGGTCAAAAACCATTCATATTTCCGACTCAAATCCCTTTATCGTTGGTAAACTCAAGGTCTATCCGGATCGCTTCCAGCACCGTTCGGTACGCTGCAACTTCAATGACATTACGGGTATCGGATGGCACTGGGTTTCCAGAAACAGTGGTATCATAATTACACAAGAAACAAACCTCGACTTGTACGTCAAAGGACTACCTAAACCTGTTTCGGTGAGGAGAAACGCCTTTTTCGTGCAACCTAAACTCGTAGTTGCCTACAGCTACATAGCACAAAAGACATTTGAAAAACGTATGGCCCCTTATGCCGGCCAATTCGAACGGGAAGGCTTTTTCGTTTATCAAAATGCTCGGTTCTATTCGGACGGACGAATCGAAGGCGACGGGAGAATCTTTGATCTGAACAAAGCCCGATTCGAGCCTTTCCGAATGAGTGTGAAGCAAGACGGGTGGTTCGGTCCGAAGCTGAGCCTCAAGCTGCATATCGATCAAGACGTGATTCGCGCTTTGTTCGATTTCATCCTCAAGAATCCTACGAATCCGGTGAACTTCGTGGAAGCGAACCGACGAATGGAACAGGAACAAAACAGAGGTTCTCAACTGCTTGAAGATGTTGTCGCTCTCATGGCGAAGATTTCCAGCGTAGACGGACATATTGACCCGAGAGAAGTCACGGTAGTCAAGGAATTCCTCCGAAACGGCTTCCAACTTGATGACGGCGGAATCAGACGCGCTATTTCCGTATTCAACAACGCGAAGGAATCGCCGCAGCCTTTTGAATTCCATGCCCACCGGCTTCGGCGCAATTGGGGGTCGGACATACCATTCTGCACTAACGTCCTTGACGCACTCTTTCTTATTGCCTCTGCAGACCAAAGGCTCAGTGCGGAGGAAGAATTGCTCTTAAACCAAGCCGAAAGTATTTTGGGGACGCGAGGTCCGGCGTTTTCCAAGTATCGAGAAGAAAGAGATAAAGAACAAGAAAGAAGACAGAAGTCAAAGGGGAGCCGAAAACAGAAATCAGAGGAAGAGCATTTATGGGTGTTGGGGCTCTCACACGGTGCCACACCACAGGAGATCAAATCCGTTTACCGACGCCTTGTAATGCATTTCCATCCCGATCGGGTTCAACAGTTACAGCCCCGTTTCAGAGAAGAAGCGGAACAACGCATGAAAGAGATTAACGAAGCTTACGGGTATTTGAAGAAACTCCACGGCTTTTGACCCTACTTTTTTCGAGAGAGCCTGAAAGATAATGACCGGAGCATGCAAAATTAGCCATAATCGCTTGAGAATCACCTTTATTATTCATTTCCTCTTTATAAACTGCTTGCTTCTCCCTAATATCACAAAAGCAAAGACACCCAGTGAAATAGCCAAAGAAGTTTTCCCTTCCGTGGTACTACTGGTGATGGCCGATGAAAATCGAAAACCGATTTCATTCGGGAGCGGCTTCATAGTAAAGAAGGGTGTTGTGGCTTCAAACTACCATGTAATCAAAGATTCTACTTTGGGTGTTGTAAAGATAATCGGTCGGGAAGATGTTCAGGCAATTGAAGGAGTCATCGCATCGGATACGGAACACGACTTGGTTCTACTGGCGGTTCCCGGAATCCAGGCACCTCCCTTAACCCTTTCGCACAACTTGGATTTGGAAGTTGGAGATCAGGTATTCGTGGTCGGCAATCCTTTGGGATTGGAGGGCACCTTTTCAGACGGAATGGTCAGTGCGATCAGGGAAATCAAGTCCGTGAAAATCATCCAGATCACGGCTCCCATATCACCGGGAAGCAGCGGGGGGCCGGTGCTGAATTCCAAAGGCATGGTGATTGGCGTTGCTACCGAGTCCTATGTTGCAGGTCAAAACCTCAACATCGCGATTGCTTCAACCGAACTAAAGGACCTTATGGACAAGCACGGCATTTCGGCTCTTCCAAACGACAAACGAAAAAGCAAGAATATTGCACCTGGGAATGAAAAGGAGGGAGGAGTAGAATCGGTTGAACGGATCGAGTCCCCCCAACCCGAAAAGGAGGGAGGAGTAGAATCGGTTGAACGGATCGAGTCCCCCCAACCCGAACCGGAAGCATCCCAGGTTAAGGAATTAACTGAGCCCGACGGTGATTCAACGCGTTCGAATCCTCCTGATAGTCAAAAGACCGAGCAAGTAAAACCTATAGAGACCGTCACGCAACCCACGGAGCCTTCCCGAGAGACGCCAGAGCTCCCGAGATATGTTGAAGAAGAAGGAGAGTCCAATTTCTTCACCTTGCACGAAGTTGAAGGGCGGTTCATCCAGGCGGACGCACTCGGTCTCATTTTCGTTGTCCAGGGAAGGATCAGGAACAACAACCCTTATCCGGTGCGTTCTCTACGTGTTCAAGGATTGCTCCGTTCACAGGCGAACAAGGAAGTGCTACCGCTTTTCAAGACTGTTGCCTATGCCGGAAATCGATGGACGGACAACGAAATCAATAATCTCACCCTCTCGCAGCTTTCCAGGGCAGTGAATACCCGAGAAGGACGAGATCGCTTCAACGAGTATATCGCAGCGGGAGGCCGTATACCATTCAGCTTGGTGTTTACTCACATTCCGAGTCCATCTCCAATGTACTCCATCAGGGTTACCGAGTACGAAGCGATATCCGAAATCGAACCAAAAAGCACAAGCAGGGTTGAGGTTCCAAAGGTTGGCCCTATTTATTGGGAAAGAACCAAAGACTCAAAGCTGGTTAATTCACTGGGGATGGAATTTCAGTACGTTGTACCCGGCACCTTCAGGATGGGTAGTACCGAACTTGAAATGATGAGAGACAATGACGAAACGCCCCATGAAGTCACGCTCACCCACGGCTTCTATGTTCAGACCACTGAGGTGACCCAGGGCCAGTGGCGAGAAGTCATGGGCTCGAATCCCTCCTATTTTTCGAAATGCGGAGACGATTGCCCTGTGGAACAGGTATCCTGGATTGATTGCCGGCATTTCATCAAGAAATTGAACCTGCTTGCAGGCTCCGATCACTACAGGCTACCTACGGAGGCAGAGTGGGAGTATGCCGCCCGTGCCGGGTCAACTACACCCTATTCTTTTGGTATCTGTGTCTTGACCGAGGACGTCAACTATAATGGGAACCACCCGCCCCCGGGTTGCCGGCGAGGTGTATACCGTGAAGAAACGGTTCCGGCGGCCTCCCTGTCTCCCAACGCATGGGGCTTGTATGACATGCACGGCAATGTCTGGGAATGGGTTCAAGACGGTTATGGGGATTACCGCCTGCTCTCACAGCGAGATCCACTGGGACCCGCTTCCGGAGCGACCCGGGTGTTTCGCGGCGGCGGTTGGAACAATCGCGCCAGAAACTGCCGTTCCGCCAACCGCCTATACGGCAAAGAAGAGGACCGCGGTCCCCATTTGGGCTTGCGGCTCGTCAAGAGCATTTCGGGAAAGTAACAGAGGGGAGAGGAATCTTGATGGAAGCTAATCGTCGGACGCCTTTGAGTGCATTCTGATGAACGGATCAAGTTCCGTTTTTGTCAGCTTCATGCCATAATCATAATCCATGCGGTTGCGCAGCCCAGGATCCAATTCCGAAAAGATACGCTTCGCTTCCAAGTCCAAGAAATGTATCTCACCACGCCATTTCTCCACCCAAGGCTCAATGGGATCTTCTTCCGATCTGTCACTGCAGTAGGCGGTCGACTTCAGAACAAGGTTAAGCGACTCGGACTTCAGGTCTCTTGGTATCAGTTTGACCATCATATTGCTTGATGTAATTGTCCCACTAAAACCACCGAGAGAGCCAATCAGATTACCGGAACCAAAAGTAGCTGCCGACGAAATTCCGGATACTTTTCCGACTTGTTTCTCATGATATAGAGCAAACAGCTCAACAAAATAGGTTCGCTCAGGTGCCAAATCAGCAATCATAAAATCGCACAACTTTTGTTTAATGGAAAATAATTTAAATATGTGCTTTCCAGGAGAACATTTATAGAAATATTTTGTGTAAGGGACTAAATTTATTACAGGAGAACTTCCATCATATAGCGTTAGAATAGGAATTGGTCTAGCTTTACTGGCTTTCCAGAAGAAAACAACTTTTGATATGCCCTGTATACTTTTGAACTTTGACAGCCTTCCATCCGCCATGTCTGAATCTCTGACGGTGGAGCATCCGACAGATACGACAATAACCAAAGATATTAATACTAAAATCAACTGGATAGGACCACGCAGTCTATCTCCTGATTTCAGGACCAAAGCACACATGGAAACTCCCATATTCGTTAAGGCTTACCAGTGACTGTCGCTCCGAGTACCTGGGTTTGCCGCCAATCGAATTCCGGTTGCAGGCCGATTCCACAGAAGAGGCTTCTCATCCCTGACTGCCGGAGGCCCGGGCCTGCTCGTGAATCTTCCTGTAGACCTTTTTGGCAAGGTAATCGGTAACGTCTTTCCGGAAGTCCTCTTCGTTGAGGAATTTGGCTATCTCCTCGTTCGTCATTCTCTTTCCGTCCAGTCCTTACAAAGGACTTCCGCCTGTTCCAAGACAAGCTCGGTAGCACGAGCCTGTTTGTCCGGCGGATAGCGGTATTTTCGAAGAATGCGCTTGATGATCACCCGCATCTGGGCCCGGACGTTTTCTCGGACGGTCCAGTCGATGGTAATGCTGTTTCGCACCGCCTTGACGAGTTCTTGAGCGATCAGCCGCAATGTCTCATCGCCGAGGACGGCCACTGCGCTATCGTTGACCTCCAGCGCGTCATAAAAAGCTACCTCGTCATCCGTCAGCCCCAGCTTCTCGCCTCGCTGGTTGGCCTCGCGCAGGTCCTTGGCCAATGCGATCAGTTCTTCGATCACCTGTGCCGTTTCAATGGCCCGGTTCTGGTATTTCTTGATTGCATTCTCGAGGAGCTCTGCAAACGACCGAGCCTGGACTAAGTTCTTTCGCCCACGTGCTTTAATCTCGCCTTCCAGCAACTTGCGCAGCATCTCCACCGCCAAGTTCCTTTGCGGCATGCCGCGCACTTCCGATAGGAATTCATCGGACAAGATCGAGATGTCCGGCTTCTTTAACCCGGCCGCCGCGAAGATGTCGATGACCTCATCCGAAGACACCGCCTTAGAAACGATCTGCCGGATGGCGAGTTCGATCTCCACCGGACTTCGGCGGCCGTCCCCCGTACTCTTCGTGAGCACGGACTTCACCGCCTGGAAGAAAGCCACGTCGTCCCGGATCTCCAGTGCCTTCTCATGCGGAACGGCCAGCGCAAACGCCTTCGACAACTCGCCAACCGCCTTCACAAGCCGATTCTTACCGTCATCCTGACCCAGCACATGCTCCTGCGCCGCCGGAAGCACAGAAAGCCTTTCCTGCGGCCCACCGGTCTTCCAAGTCGACCAGTCGAAGCCGTGGAAGATGCCACAGCAGACCTCGTAACGCTCCAGCATGACAGCCACGGCCTCTTCCTGATCAATAGCCGTCTGACCCTTACCGCCGCTCTCGGTGTAGTTAGCCAAGGCATACTTAAGAGGGTTCGCCGTCGTCTTCGACCTCGGCCGCGCCGACATAGCGGCCGGGTGTGAGGATGTGGTTGTGATGGCGAATATCATCGAGCGTGGCGCTCCTGCAAAAGCCGGATATATCTTCATAGTCCCCGGCAGCTTTGTCGCCCCGCCAGGCATGGTAGGTGTCGGCGATCTTGCGGATATCCTCCTCGGTCAGTTCACGGTGAACACGATCAATCATCGTCCCCAGCTTGCGGGCGTCGATGAAGAGCGTCTGGCCGCGCCGATCGCGGAAGCGGCCGTTCTTTTTTTCGCGAGCGATGAACCACAGGCAGACCGGAATTTGGGTGGAATAGAAAAGTTGGCCAGGCATTGCCACCATGCAGTCCACCAGGTCGGCCTCGATGATGTTTTTACGGATTTCGCCCTCGCCCGATTGGTTGGAGGACATTGATCCGTTGGCCAGAACGAAGCCGGCCAAGCCGGTCGGGGCCAGGTGATGAATGAAGTGTTGAACCCAAGCGAAATTCGCGTTACCGGCAGGCGGTGTGCCGAATTTCCATCGCTTGTCGTCCTTGAGCAGTTCCCCGCGCCAGTCGGAATCGTTGAAAGGCGGATTGGCGATGACATAGTCGGCTTTGAGGTCAGGGTGCAGGTCGTGGTGGAAACTGTCGGCGTGTTCCTTCCCGAGGTTATTCTCGATCTGACGGATGGCAAGATTCATCTTGGCCAGCCGCCAAGTGGTATGATTTGACTCCTGACCAAAGATGCTGACATCGGCTTTTGATTTTCCTCCATTACCATTGCCGTTTGCGTGAGCCTTCACGAATTCAACCGATTGAACAAACATGCCTCCGGAGCCGCAGCACGGGTCATATACTCGACCCTTGTAAGGGGCCAGCATCTCGACCAGGACACGGACGACGCAGCGGGGTGTGTAGAACTGGCCACCCTTCTTGCCCTCGGCGCTGGCGAACTGAGAGAGAAAGTACTCGTAGACCCGGCCGAGAATATCCTTGGAGCGGTTGGCCTTATCTCCCAGACCGATGTTGCCGACCAAGTCTATGAGCTGACCAAGTCTCTGCTTATCGAGACGCGGGTGGGCGTAGTCCTTGGGCAGCACGCCCTTTAGCGAGGGGTTATCGCGCTCGATGGCGAGCATAGCGTCATCGAGGGTTTTGCCGATGGTCGGTTGCTTGGCCTCGGATTTGAGCTTGGACCAGCGGGCCTCCTTGGGCACCCAAAATATGTTGACGGCTCGGTACTCATCGGGGTCTTCCGGGTCGGCTCCCTGGGCTCGGTCCGCTTCGAGCTTGGCGCGTTGCTCTTCGAAGGCGTCTGAGATGTATTTGAGGAAGATCAAACCGAGCACGACGTGCTTGTACTCGGCGGCGTCCATGTTGGAACGGAGCGCGTCGGCGGCACGCCAGAGCTCAGATTCGAAGCCGAGATTCGCGCCATTGTTCGTGTTTTTTGCCATGTCAGCTCTCCTCTCCGGGGAAGAATTCCTGTAGAAGGTCTTTGCCCCGTTTGCCCAGGCCCCGGGCCAAGTCCTCAATCTGTTTAAGTACCAGCGGGGAAGGCTTAGCGCGGTTATTCTCCAAGCGGTTGATGGTTGGGTAGGTCACGCCGAGCTTAGCCGCGAATTTTTCATGGGTGAGCCCCGTTCGTTCGCGAAGCTCACGGACTAATCGGGATATGTCAGCCTAGGCATTCAAAGTCGTTCTCCTTTCAGATCCGAAAGGGACCTGATAGAAACAAAGGTCACATCACGCGCCCCAACAGGTGGTATCTCATACAATAAAAATGACCGCTGTCAATAGTGACTTCCGCTGAGGAACTTCCAGGGGTGGCAGAGTCGCGGATTCAGCTCGGTCCGAGGATGGATGAACCGAAACACTCGGGATCCCTCCTGGCGAGATTGCACTGGTCAGTGGATCAGGATGGGGAGATTCCTGTATGGCGTGCCGGGAGTAAGGATTCCGTTCGTCTTCAATGCCCTGAGCATAGGCCATGCAACTTGCACAGAGCATCAACAGCACGGAAAGAGCTCGAACTCGAAATAAGATTGCGCAAGACGGAGAGCCGCAGAAAGGCCGAGTGGATACCCATATTTTTACCCCCTTGAATGCATTTACATTCAAAATTTTTCCCTTCAGCGAAAATAAGTATGCATACCACAAACTTTTATGCTTTGTTACGGAAAATCAAACGATTCCAAACACCGGTGCCTCGGGCTGAAGCCGCCGGAGCGTCGCGTTTCGGACTTGAGAACGCGTCATATCAGGGGGTTTTGTCGGATCAGGTCAAACGGGAGGGATGGTTTTTGCTCGGATCAAGAAAGGGCAGAAAAAGATACTGGGCGAAAACGGTGCGGGGACGATGCCCGATTTCGCCCCATCAAGTCACTCCCTCCTCGTATAGAGGCGGAGCACCAAAACACGAAAGCCCTAGACCATGGTCCGGGGCTTTTCTATTAGGCGAAATTCGGTCTCGTGCTGACATATTGCTGACACGATTTATCTGTTCTGTCTTTGACCTCGTCTAACCTATTGATTTTATGGAGCCACCGGGCGGACTCGAACCGCCGACCTGATGATTACGAATCAACTGCTCTACCAGCTGAGCTACGGTGGCAAATAATTGGAAAGTCCATTATCACGAGGGGTTACGGCCCGTCAAGCGATTTGCATCCCGCACCGAATCCCTTGCGTTTCAAAGCGCTCCGTGCGGCCAATGAGCGCGCTTCGCGCACGTTTCGCTTCGGAGATCACCCTCGGTTCAGAGGCACCCCATTCTTCATTTCAGCGCGCTGCTCATTGAGCAGGCGCTGCTTCAGGTCCGAAAGCTTCTCCGACAGGCTGACCTTGTATATGTGCGGATTGGTCATCCGCTTGTAGGTGATGTGCAGGTGTTCCAGGTCCTGCCTCATCCGTTCTTGAATTTCCGAAAGGCTAGGCAGCGTGCGAACCTGCTTGCCGTCCTTAATGATGGTTTCGAGCATCGGTTCGAAATTTTCCAGGGGAGAGAGTTCCGTGTGCTTGTAAGGGAAATCCGGATGAATCGCACGGATCTTCGTGCCGGGTTCGAGGTCCTCATCCGCAGTGGTCATCAGGTCCAGATGCATCTCTCCGCCTTCGTAAAAGCGATACAGCTTCTTGTAGCCGGGGTTCGTGGTCTTGTCCGGATTATCCGATATCTTGATTTTAGGCACGAGGGTCCCATTGGACTCAATGGCCGACATTTTGTACACACCGCCCAAGGAGCTCGACCCTTTGGAGGTGACCAGATGCGTCCCCACTCCGTAATCCAGCCGCTTGATGATCCGTTCGCCGTCGATTTTCTTGGCGGCGGCCATGGACCGGATGTCCAAGTGAATCTGGCTGATGACCTCTTCTTCGAGATTGTTGCTCACCACAATCCGAGTATTCGTCAATCCTTCCTTATCGAGCCTTTGGGACACCTCCGTGGCCAAGTAGGCCAAGTCCCCACTGTCCAGTCGGACACCCGCCAGTTTGAAACCTCTCGCCTCAAGTTCCCTTCCTACGATGATCGCGTTGGGCAGACCGCTGTCCAGAGTGTCGTAGGTATCCAACAGCAACACCGTGGCTCGAGGATAGATTTCCGCGTACTTGCGAAACGCCTGGAGTTCGTCCGCGAAGCTCATTACCCAACTGTGCGCCATCGTGCCGGTGACCGGGATTCCAAATCTCTTTCCCGCCATTACGTTGGAGGTACCGGCGCATCCGCCGATATACGCCGCCCGGGTGGCGGAAATGGCGCCGTCCGGACCATGAGCGCGACGGCTGCCGAACTCGATGATGCTTCCCCCTTCGGCCGAGCGGAAAATCCGGGAGGCTTTGGTGGCGATGAGAGTCTCGAAATTTACGATGTTCAACAGCGCGGTTTCTATGAACTGAGCCTCGGCGATGGGCGCTTTCACAACAATCATGGGCGTCTTGGGGAAAACGGCTCGACCTTCGGGAACCGCGTAGATATCCCCTCTGAAGCGGAGCGTCTTGAGATAGTCGAGGAAATCATCGGGGAACAAGTTGAGCTTGTATAGGTAGTCGATCTCTTCTTTGCCGAAGTGGATGTTCAGGATATATTGCACCGCTTGTTCCAGCCCGGCGGCGATGCAAAAGGTGCTGTTGAAGGGAGGATGGCGGAAGAACAGGTCGAACACCGCCTTCTGCTCACTCCTGCCTTGGGCGAAGTATCCTCCCACCATGGTGAGTTCATACAAATCGGTGAGCAGCGTCAGATTTTCCATAGGCTCCGAAACACCAAAGGCAAGCCGCATTCAGCTTGCCTTCGTCAGCTCTCAAGATTGGAGCGGGAAACGGGATTCGAACCCGCGACATTCACGTTGGCAACGTGATGCTCTACCAGCTGAGCTATTCCCGCCCACAGCGAAACGTATCCTATGTATATCCTTTGCGAATGTCAATGAGAAATAATGGCGGTCGTGTAATTTTTTTGTCACCGACATCCACGGACTATCGGCGCTTTAGACGTTCATATGACGCCATCACCTTTGCAACATAGTCTCGTGTCTCTTGATATGGAGGAATTCCATCGTATTTCTTCACGTTTTCCGGCCCGGCATTGTAGGCGGCCAGAGCAAGGTCCACGTCGCCGAACCGATCCAGCATCCGGCTCAGGTACCGACACCCGCCTTCAAGATTGTTGAGAGGCTCGAAAGGGTCCTCCACTCCCATTTCTTCGGCGGTCCAAGGCATCAACTGCATTAACCCCATGGCGCCGACCCCGGATAGGGCCAGCTCGTCGAAATTGGACTCCACTTCAACCACCGCCCTCACAAGATCGGGATCCAGCGCGTACTTTTTCGCCAAGCGAGAAATCATGCGGTCGAACGAAACTCCCACGGACAAGTGTTTCCCGGCCGGAAGATCCGCCGAACCGGACTCGACGGGCACATTGGTATAAATCAACGTGCCACGGGCGTCACGAAAGCATCTAATCTCCGCTCCCGCGGGCGAGATACACAGTGTCCAAAGAAACGCCATGCAACCCGCGATGGAGAGAACCGTTCTCACTCTCGACACTCCTAAGCCTTGACTTTGTTCCAGTCGTCGAGGAACTTCTTGAGGCCGATATCCGTCATGGGATGGTGAATGAGCTGGTTGATCACCTTCAACGGCATGGTGCAGATATCCGCACCCATAAGAGCCGATTCCAGTACATGGAGCGGATGGCGAACCGAGGCCACAAGCAGCTCCGTTTTGAAGCCGTAGTTATCGTAGATTATCCGAATCTGTCGGGCCACTTCAAGACCGTCCTGGGAAAGGTCGTCCAGCCGGCCCACAAAGGGACTGATGATGGAAGCGCCCGCCTTGGCCGCCAGCAGGGCCTGGGTCGGAGTGAAGACCAACGTCACGTTGGTGCGGATATTCTCTGCCGTGAGCCTCTTGACCGCTTTCAGACCTTCGGCCAGAAGAGGAATCTTCACGTAGATATTGTCGTGCAGCTTGGCCAGCTCCCGCGCTTCCGCCACCATGGCGTCCGCCTCGACACTAACCACTTCCGCACTCACCGGTCCGTCCACAATTCGACAAATTTCCAAAATCAGCTCATGGAACGGCATGCCTTCTTTGGATGCCAAAGACGGATTTGTGGTGACACCGTCCAGGACGCCCAATGCGTTGGCCTCTCGAATCTCGTCCAGATTGGCGGTATCGATGAAAAACTTCATGAAAGCCTCCTTAATTCGTCTTCTTTTTGGACTCCAGATACTCTTCCATGCACCGTTCGCTGCAGAAGTAGACCTCCCGTCCGTCCACCACACGGGAAACGGCTTCATGTTTGGGCACATATACGTGGCACTGCGGGTCTTTGACCATTTCCCCCCCTAAACGACCGGCCGGCTCGTTCTTCCGGAACTCTTTGGGGCCGAGAGTTGAAGAGCCCCGTAAACTCCTGAGCAGACGTACAAGCAGATAAACCAGGACTCCCAGAAAAATGATCTTGATCATAAGGGCCTGATTCCTTCCGCAGCGGACGGTAGGAGGCGCAGCAATTCTTCCACCGATGATCCCAGCAAAGGATGTCGGCTTCGTGGTGCGATATCCGCCAGGGGGACCAGCACGAAACCCCGACGATGCATCAGTGGATGCGGCAACGTGAGGCGCGGATGGTTCAATACCCGATCTCCGTAGAAAAGGATGTCCAGATCAATGTTTCGAGGCCCCCATTTGATTTCCCGCACTCTCCCCATCGTCCGCTCAATGGTGAGCAGGCCGTCAAGCAGCTCCAGAGGTTCCAACGAAGTCTTCACCTCCGCGGCGGCGTTCAGGAAACGTCCCTGCTGCTCGTAACCGACGGGTTCGGTTTCATAAAACCCGGACACTCGGACCACACGACAACCGGACAATCCGCTCATGCGCTCGACGGCTTCTCCACAGAGGCTCAGGCGGTCTCCCAGGTTGGAGCCTATGCCCACGTATGCGGTCACCTCTTCCATTGGCCCACGGACGCTTCTACTGGTCGCCTCCCTCCTCCTGATTCAACTTCCGAAATCCAAAGTTTTCAGACGTTGGACGGCTTCGCGAGTCCTTTCCTTGTTCACGCAAAGGGCCATTCGAATATAACCTTCCCCGGAAGGTCCGAAACCGTTTCCGGGAGTGGTGACGATGCCTTTCTCAGTGAGGAGCAGTTTGGAGAAATCCGCCGAAGAGAATCCTTTGGGCGTTTCGATCCAAAGATAGAAAGTGGCTTTGGGCACAAAGACGTTGAGACCGGCCTCCCTGAGCCCCTCGATCAACAGATCACGGCGTTCCTGGTACACGGCACGCATATCCGCCACACACTGTTGAGAGCCCTCGAGGGCCTCGATTCCCGCGTATTGAACGGCGTCGAAAGCTCCCGAGTCGATATTGGACTTCACGGTTCCGAGCCCCCCGACCACATCGGCATTTCCCACGGCGAACCCCAGACGCCAACCGGTCATGTTGTAGGTCTTGGACAGGGAATGGAATTCGACGCCCACATCCACGGCTCCGTCGACCTGAAGAAAGCTGGGAGCCGAATAGCCGTCGAAGGACATTTCGGAATAGGCATTGTCATGACATACGATGATATCGTAATCGCGGGCGAAAGCGACAACCTGGGCGAAGAAATCCAGGTCCGCCACTGCGGCGGTGGGATTGTTGGGATAGTTGATAAACATCAACTTGGCCCGCTTCGCCGCATCCGTGGGTATGGCGCCCAAATCGGGCAGGAAGCCGTTCTCGGCCTTGAGAGGCATATGCACCGGTTCCCCCCCGGCGAGGATGGTCGCGTTGTTATACACCGGATAGGCGGGGTCCGGCACCAGCGCTACGTCGCCGGGATTGATGAACGCCAGGGGCATGTGAGCGATGCCTTCCTTGGAGCCGATGAGGGTGACCGCCTGCGTGCCCGGGCTGAGTTGGACCCCGAAACGTCGGTCGTACCAACGACACACCGTATCATTGAACTTCCTCATTCCCGAATAGGCGGGATATCGGTGAGTCGAAGGGTCTTTGGCCGCGACGCAAAGCTTATCGATGATATGATCGGGAGTGGGAAGGTCGGGGTCCCCGACCCCGAAGTCGATGATGTCCACACCCTTGGCGCGCACCTCTTCCCTTTGACGGTCCAGATCCTTGAACAAATAAGGGGGCAACTTCTTCAGCCGTTCCGCTTTATCCACTCCACCCATGGCCAATTGAACTCCTCTCGGTCTTAGACAGGACGGCGCCTGAAATGTATAAAACAAAGGAGACCCCGAAAAACCCATCCCGCCTCGGTAGGCGGGATGGGAGTTCCGAGTCTGTTCAGCTACTTAAGCCCAAGGACGTCTTGCATGTCGTAGAGCCCGACCGGCTGGTGGGACAGCCAAAGAGCCGCCTTGACCGCACCCGCGGCGAAGTTGCTCCGGTTATGGGCCCGGTGCGTAAGCTCGACACGCTCGCCGGGACCGGCGAACAGCACTGTGTGCTCCCCCACGATATCCCCGGCTCGCACCGTCTGGATGCCGATCTCCCGGTCCGAACGTGCACCGATCATGCCCTGCCTGGAGAAAACGCCCACTTCCTCCAGCCCGGCATTCTTCGCGGTCCTGGCTAGAATCTCACCAAGACGCATGGCGGTTCCGCTCGGTGCATCCTTTTTCAATCGGTGGTGAGCCTCGACAATCTCGATGTCGTAGGCCGGCCCCAGCACCTCAGCCGCCTCCTTTACGAGTTTGAACAGGAGATTCACCCCCACGCTCATATTCGGAGCGACCACCATTGGTATCTTTCTCCCGATTTGTTGGATTTCATCCAACTCGGAAGGGGTGAAACCGGTAGTTCCCACCACGGCGCGTTTACGGTGCTTCTCCGCAACGTGTAAATGCATCACGGAGGCGGTATGGTGGGTGAAGTCAATGAACACGTCACCTTTTTCGATGACCTCCTCAAGGCTTCCGGCCACGGTCACGCCGTCGACGACCTCCTCCCCCACTCGGGGATGGTCCGGACGTTCAAAGGCGCCCACCAACGTCATTTCCGGCTCTTCACGGACCTGCCGGACAATCTCCAGGCCCATTTTGCCGAAAACACCGGCGACAATCACTCTGAGCACTGCGATTACCCTCCTTCCGACGGAGAGACTACCGGATCAATCCATAAGACCGCAGAATCTCTTGGAGTTTATCCTTGGTCCCTTGGGCCATGGGACAAAGGGGAAGCCGCATTTCTTCCGAGATTTTGCCCATCAGTGCCAGAGAGGTTTTCACTGGAACGGGATTGGTTTCCAGAAACATGGCTTGGCACAAAGGGAACAGTTTGAGAAACTCCAAGCGTGCGTCCTCATGCCTCCCATCCAAATAGGCTTTCACGTAAGAAGCGGACTCCTTGGGCACGATGTTGGCGATGACACTGATCACTCCTTTGCCGCCAACGCTAAGCAAAGGCAAAGTGACGCCGTCGTCTCCGCTCAACAAGGTGATTTTGTCTCCACATTTCACCACGATCTCCGTCATCTGTCCGATGGAGCCCGACGCCTCTTTGATGGCCGTGACTTCCTGGAACTCCGCCAATCGCGCTACCGTGTCGGGCAGCATGTTCACGGACGTTCGTCCGGGAACATTATACAGCACCATGGGAAACGGAACTTGTTCGATGATGGTCTTGAAATGGCGATATAAGCCTTCCTGGGTCGGTTTATTATAATAGGGAGTCACCGACAGGGATGCGTCGGCTCCGCTCTCTTTGGCATGTCGAGTGAGTTCCACCGCTTCCGCGGTACAATTCCCGCCGGTGCCCGCGATGACGGGCACTCGCCGGTTCACGGCCTCGATGCAGATATCGATGGCCTTTCGGTGCTCTTCCATGGACAGTGTGGCCGATTCGCCGGTGGTACCCACCGGCACGATGGCGTTGGTACCGTTTTCAATCTGAAACTCGATGAGTTCCCGATATTTTTCCTCGTCGATCCGCCCGTTGGAAAAGGGAGTCACCAACGCGACAATGGAACCTGAGAACATGATCATCCTCCTGCTTATACAAAGACTTCCGGGGAAAGCCGGCCCTGAAAGACCTTGACGACTTTGCCTTCCAGGTGGACCTCCCGGAACTTGTGGTCCGAATCAAGGGCCGCATGGACCCTTAAGGTTTCTCCTCCACGTGTGCCCACGCAAACCGGGGGACTCATCCGTCCCTTCTTTATGCAGACGAGTGCCGCCGCCACAGCGCCCGTGCCGCAGGCAAGCGTCTCGTCTTCGACTCCTCTTTCATAGGTCCGGACCTCGATACGATCCGGAAGCACACAACGCACGAAATTCACATTGACCCCCGCAGGCGCGAACTCCTCGTGACGACGAACAGCACGCCCCAGCGCAACCACCGGGGCCTCCTCCAGGTCATCCACGAACAGGACGACGTGAGGAACCCCCACTATGATTCGAACCATCTCCAAAGAGCGCGAGTCCACCTTCAGGTTCTCGTACTCGCGGCACTCTCCGGGATCGGGAAGACGCAATTTCACCGTCGAACCATCCAACACGACGGCTCGGACAGGCCCGGCCAGAGTATCGAAGATCATTGCCCGGGGTGCGATTTCTTTCTCGAAGGCAAAGCGGGCCACGCACCGTGCACCGTTGCCGCACATCTCCGCTTCACTGCCGTCGGAGTTGAAGAATCGCCACCCAAAATCGGACGTCCGAGCTCTTTCCACCAGAATCAGGCCATCGGAACCCACGCCCGTCCTGCGCCCACACAGGGTTCGAACGACCTCCGCCGTTACGCTTTCGGCGAGCTCTCCGTCCCGATCATCCAAGACGACGAAATCGTTGCCGCCGCCGTGCATTTTGACGAAGGGGCGATCCAGCCATGGGTTCATGCCGATGCATTCTCCGAGTCGACTCTGGAAGAAACGGAACCTTTCACGACTCCAAAAGACTTCACGGCCGTGAAAGTCCGCAACTCGCCGAGATGCGTGAAACCGTTCCGGGTGTCGGTCTCATCGGGAACACGAAGCGGTCCTTTTTTACCGCAGGCTCCCATAAACAAGGCAAGAAACACCAGCAGCGGCAGCCATCTCCGAATCATGACTCCTCTTCCTCGGGTTGCTTCAGAGTTTCCTCAATCCTGCCCAACTCATCCGCCACTCTTTCCGTGGCCGTTCCTCCCAAAACCCGACGGGTTTCCAGCGATCGCCGAACATCGAGAACATCATACACGTCGTCTTCGATAAGCTTCGAAAACTCCTTCATCTCGGAAAGATCGAGTTCGTGGAGTTCCCTTCCCTGTTCAATGGCGTACTGAACCATTTGTCCCACGGTCTGGTGCGCCCTTCGGAAGGGCATGTCCTTACGCACCAGATAGTCCGCCAAATCCGTCGCTGTGAGGAAGCCGCGTCCCGTTGCCTCAAACATCGATTCACGTTTGAACTTGAGCCCCTGGATGACCCTCGTGACCACCGCAAGAGTCGAAGAAACCGTATCCAGAGCATCGAAGGTCGGTTCCTTATCCTCCTGCATGTCACGATTATAAGTGAGGGGCAGTCCTTTCAACAAAGTAAGCACGGCCACCAAAGCGCCGAATACCCGTCCGGTCTTTCCTCTGGCCAACTCGGCCACGTCCGGATTCTTCTTCTGAGGCATGATTGAACTGCCCGTGGTATGGGCGTCGGACATCTCCACAAAATCGAATTCCTTGGTGCACCAAAGGATAAGCTCTTCAGACAGCCTGCTCACGTGCACCATAATCATGGACAAATCGAAAAGGAACTCGGCAACAAAATCGCGGTCACTAACCGCGTCCATGCTGTTCCTGGAAACCTCGTCGAATTCCAGAGTCTCGGCCGCATATAACCGATCCAGATCAAAGGGCGTTCCTGAAAGAGCCGCACTGCCTAAAGGAAAAACGTTGATTCTCTTCCTGCAATCCTTCAGCCGCTCTTCATCCCTGCCGAACATCTCGACGTAAGCCAGCAGATGGTGCGCCAATAAAACGGGCTGAGCCCTTTGCATATGGGTGTATCCCGGCAGAATGACGTCCAGTTGTTCTCGAGCCTGAGCCGTCAACGCGCGACGAAGATCTCGCAGAAGCTCGACGCAACGATCCGATGCATCCCGCAGGTACATCCTGAAATCCAGAGCGATCTGGTCGTTTCGGCTTCGCGCCGTGTGGACCTTCTGGCCTAAGGGACCCAGTAAATCGATGAGCCGTGCCTCTATGTTCATGTGCACGTCTTCCAGCTTGGAGTCGAAAGAGAAATCTCCACGATCGATCTCCTGTCGAATCTGTCCCAAAGTCTCTACGAGCTTATCCGCCTCTTCAGGCTGCAGGATTCCCTGTTTGGCCAGCATTCGACAGTGGACGATACTTCCTTCAATATCGTAACGGTAGAGGCGCTGATCGAACTCGACGGACGAAGTGTATCTTTCGACGGCCCTATCCGTGCCCAACTGGAACCTGCCACCCCATAGCTTCTTCGGTGTATTCACGATCAACCCGCTATTCTCAGTAAACGTCTGATTCGGAGTCGCAAGCCGTTAAGCCGTATGAAACCGCCGGCATCCGCCTGGTCGTAAACCGCGTCCTCTTCGAAAGTGGCGAAATCGGACGCGTAAAGCGACGTCTTCGATTTCCTGCCCACTACGATAACGTTTCCTTTGTAGAGCTTCAGTCTTGCGGTTCCCGTGACATTGACCTGAGTATCGTCGATGGTCCGTTGAAGCAACTCGCGTTCGGGAGCGAACCAGAAGCCGTTGTATACGAGCTCGGCGTACTTCGGCATAAGGGAATCCCGAATATGCATCACCTCCCGGTCCATGGTAATGGATTCAACCGCGCGATGGGCCGAATGAAGAATCGTCCCCCCGGGGGTCTCATACACTCCGCGGCTCTTCATCCCCACAAAGCGATTCTCCACCATGTCCACTCGACCGATACCGTTGCGGCCCCCCACCTCGTTCAGCCTCGCCAGCAGAGTCGCCGGGCTCATGTGCTCCCCGTCCAGCGCCACCGGGTTGCCCGATTCATAATCGATTTCGATGTATGTCGGGCGATCGGGAGCCTTTTCCGGAGATACGGACAGCACAAACATATCCTCAGGCGGCTCGGACCACGGATCTTCCAAGATGCCGCCCTCAAAGCTCAGGTGGAGCAGATTACGGTCGCAGCTGTAAGGCTTCGCAGGTGTAACCGGCACATCGATGCCGTGTTCCTTGGCATAGCGAATCAGGTGTTCCCTTGATTTGAAGTCCCAGACTCTCCACGGCGCAATGATCGTCAGATTCGGCTCCAAGGCCATACAACTCAACTCGAATCGGACCTGGTCGTTCCCTTTGCCCGTGGCGCCGTGACTCACCGCGTCGGCTTTCTCCTTCAAGGCGATCTCTACCAGTTTCTTGGCGATCAAGGGCCTGGCCAGGGACGTTCCCAACAAATAGGTACCTTCATAGACCACGTTCGCCCGGTAGGAAGGGAACACGTAATCCCTGACGAATTCTTCCCTCACGTCCTCGATGTATACTTTGGACGCCCCGGTCTTCATGGCCTTTTCATAAACAGGGTCCAACTCCTCACCCTGCCCCAAATCGGCCGAGAACGCGACGACTTCGGCTTCGTATACCTCCTTGAGCCATTTGAGGATCACCGAGGTATCCAAGCCCCCGGAATAAGCCAATACGATCTTCCGGATTTGTTCAGTCAAGCTGTCCTCCCAACAATCTTACCAACAAAGCCTTGTGCAGGTGCATTTTGTTTTCCGCCTGGTCCCAAATCACGGAATCGGGTTTGTCCAGATAGTCGGCCGTGATTTCCTGTCCGCGATGTGCAGGGAGACAGTGCAGAACCATGGCACTGTCCGCAGCCCGCGACACCAACGAAGGATTCACCTGGTAGGGCCTCATCCGCGCCATGCGGGCTTCTTTTTCTTCATCCTGCCCCATACTTACCCACACGTCGGTGCTGATGACGTCACAACCTTCAACCGCCTCGACGGGGTCCCTGACCAATCGGATACCGGGGTTGGCCTTTACGGCATACTCCATGATCATCGGATCCGGGTCGTACCCTTCGGGGCATGCCAGATTCAACTCGAAACCCAACCTGGCCGCGGCGTGAATCCATGAATGAGCCACGTTGTTTCCATCGCCCACCCATGCAGCCTTCAGGCCGTCCAAAGTACCTCTCTTCTCCAGAATGGTGAAGACGTCGCTCAACCCCTGACAAGGATGATACCGATCCGTCAAGGCGTTGATTACGGGTACCGTGGCCGCCTTGGCCATGGCCTCCAGCACTTTCTGATCGTAAGTCCTCACCGCCAGCACATCCACATACCTGGACAAAACGCGGGCGGTGTCCTCCACGGTTTCGTTCCGGCAGAGTTGCGTATCCTGCGAAGTAAGGTAGACGCACGATCCGCCCAATTGCACCATGGCGGCATGGAACGATACCCGTGTTCGGGTCGACGGTTTGTTGAAGAGCATTCCCAGGGTCCTACCCGGAAAAAGGTTTTCTGTCCCCTTGGTCTTCCAGCGCTCTTTCAGGCGAAAAGTCAGTTCAAACAGGTCAAGTATCTCTTCCCGGGTGAGGTCCAGGACACATAATAGATCTTTTTCCATCACATCCCATCATACAAGAATTTCTTGCAGTACCTGAATCAATCGCTCAATTTCTTCCCGGGTGACGATCAACGGTGGTGTGAACCTGAGCGTCTTGTCCTGGACACAGTTGATCAACACACCTCGGGACTGGGCCTTAGCAACGAAAGGTTTGGCCTCTCGATCCAGATCCAGGGCCCAAATCATGCCGGTACCCCGAACCTGTCGAATAATCGGTGAGCTTCGGGCCACCTCTCTAAGCCCTTCCGCAAGGAATTCTCCCATCTCGGCCGCTCCCTCCAGGAATCCCTCGGAGGTCAGCACTTCCATGACGGCGACGGCGGCCGCAGAAACCAACGGACCTCCGCCGAACGTAGTGGCATGGCTTCCGACTCCAAACGACTCCGCCACTTCCTCCACCGCGACGATGGCCCCCATGGGAAGGCCGTTGGCCAACGCCTTGGCCAGGGACATGATGTGCGGCTCCACTCCGAACCCCTGGTAGGCAAAGAGCGTACCTGTTCTGCCCATGCCGGTCTGGACTTCGTCGAACATCAAAAGCACGCCCCGCTCGTCGCACAGCTCGCGAAGATTCCTGAGATAATCCGGGTCGGGCACAATCACTCCTCCCTCCCCTTGAATGGGTTCCACCAGAAATCCGCAAACCGTTTCGTCCATGGCCTCCCGAGCCGCATTTAAATCATTGAAAGGCACGCGTACAAAACCTTCCAGCAAGGGGTCATACCCCTTTTTCACCTTGGCCTGCCCCGTGGCGGTAAGAGTCGCCATGGTCCGACCATGAAACGACATTTCGGTGGATATGATCCGGTTCTTCAAAGGACCATATTTTTCCGAAGCATACTTGCGCGCCAACTTGATGGCGGCTTCGTTCGCCTCAGCCCCGCTGTTGCAGAAGAACGCTTTGTCGGCGAAGCTGTGCTGCGTAAGCAATTGCGCCAATCGTACCTGAGGCTCGGTATAGTAGAGGTTTGATGTATGCAACAAAGTCCCGGCTTGACGGCATATGGCTTCGGTCACGATATCATGGGCGTGACCCAGATTACAGACGGCGATGCCCGCCACGAAATCGAGATATTCGTTGCCCTGGTCATCCCAAACCCGGGTCCCTTTGCCCTTCTGCAGCACCAGATCGTTTCTGGCGTAAGTCTGCATGATTACCTGTTTTTCGATCTGCTTGACGTCCATTGGCTTCCATCCGCGTTTCGGGCGTTTTCCATCGGATCCGCCGGTTCCCGTTGCTCGCCGGGTTCGCGCCTCACCTTGTAGGCGGATCAATCCCTCGCTTCGTCGAGTACAATCTCCGTACCGATCCCTCGATCGGTGAAAATCTCCAACAGCACCGCGTTCTTTTTCCTGCCGTCAATAATGTGGGCTTTCCTCACGCCCCCCTTAAGAGCCTCGAGACAACAACGAACTTTAGGGACCATGCCCCCCGCGATCTCGCCGTTCTCGATCATGGCGGCGGCGTGAGAAGCGGTAAGGGTGGGAATCAGCCGCCCATCGGAGCCGGTTACCCCCGTCACGTCGGTAAGCAGAATCAACTTCTTGGCTTTCAAGGACTCCGAAACCTTCCCCGCCACCAAGTCCGCGTTGATATTGTAAGTTTCTCCGGACACGCCGACTCCCACGGGAGCGATGACCGGAATGAACCGATCTCTTTGGAGGGTTCCCAGTATCGCGGGGTTGACCTGCTCTACCGCTCCAACCATGCCCAAGTCGATGATCTCCGGCGGTGTTTCCGGGTTCTTCGAGCTCCGGTAAAGCTGCATCTTCTTTGCCGTAAGCAGCCGGCCGTCCTTGCCGCTCAGGCCCACCGCCGCTCCGCCGTTCTGGTTGATGAGATTCACGATCTCTTTGTTGACACGCCCCACCAGCACCATTTCAACAACGTCCATCACGGGTTGGTCCGTTACCCGCATTCCTTCGATGAAGTGTGTCTCGATCTTCATCCGCTCCAGCACCTTGCCGATTTGCGGCCCTCCCCCGTGTACGATCACCGGATTGATTCCCACGTACTGTAGGAGAACAACGTTCAAGGCAAAGGACGTCTTGAGTTCATCATCCACCATCGCGTGACCGCCGTACTTGATCACGACGGTTTCATGGTGAAAGCGGACGATATACGGGAGGGCTTCGATCAGCGTGCCGGCCCGCAATGCATCATACTCCAGTTCTTGCTCTTCCATCTTCGATCACATCCTCAATCAACCGGCTGTTCAACACCGACGGGTTCGCGGCGGGGATATCGGCTCGTCAACGCTCTCTCCCACCGCCTCGGCGGGCCGCTGAAAAACGACGCGCCGGAAACCGCCGAACCAGGCCCACAGCAAGCAACCCGACCGTGGCGGCGAAGCATCCGGCACCGACCGCTCTTCGCCGAATACGAGTTGCGTCGGCGCTCCGGAATCTCCGTTACAGAATATACCTACTCAGGTCCTCGTTTTGTCTGATCTCCGAAAGTTTTTCCCGCACATACTCCGCAGTGATCATAATCCGTCTCTCTTCGAGCTCGGGAGCGCTGAACGAAATATCCTCGAGCAAAGCCTCCATCACCGTATGAAGCCTGCGGGCACCGATATTTTCCGTTCTTTCGTTAACGGAAAACGCGATTTCCGAAATCTCGACAATAGCGGATTCATCGAAGACCAATTCGATTCCTTCGGTTTCCAGCAGGGCTATATACTGCTTAATCAAGGCGTTTTCCGGTTCGGTGAGAATCCTGACGAAGTCCTGCTCCGTCAGTGGCTTCAATTCGACTCGTATGGGGAAACGCCCCTGAAGCTCGGGAATCAGGTCCGAGGGTTTGTTCATATGGAACGCACCCGAAGCGATGAAAAGGATATGGTCGGTCTTCACCATCCCGTATTTGGTGGTGACCGTGCTGCCCTCGACAATAGGCAACAGGTCCCGCTGCACTCCCTCTCGAGAGACATCGGGGCCGTGGGCATGGTCTCTTCCCGCGATCTTGTCGATTTCGTCCAAAAATATGATGCCGCTTTGCTCAACCCGCGATATGGCTTCCGACGTGACCTCATCCATGTCGATCAGACGTTGTGCTTCTTCCTGCTCCAGAATCTTCAAGGCTTCGGGGATCTTCACCTTTCGTTTCTTGGTTCGCTTGGGAAACATGTTTCCGAACATGTCTTTGAGATTGATGTCGATCTCCTCCATGCTCGTGCCGGAGAAGATTTCCACAAAAGGAACGTTTCTGTCGGGAACCTCGAGGTCCACAAAGCGGTGGTCCAACTTGCCCGACCGGAGCATGCGGCGCATTTTTTCCCGAGTCGTATCCTCTTGTTCGAGACTCGGCCTTACCACTTCGAGGGTCTTATCCCCGTCGGCGTCTTCGTTCCGGTCATCCCGCCTTCGAGTGGGAAGAAGGAGATCCAGAAGGCGTTCTTCCGCGGTTTCCTCGGCTCGAACACGCACCCGCTCTTGGGCCTCGCCCCTCACCATACCAATGGAAAGCTCCGTCAAGTCCCGGATCATGGACTCCACGTCCCGGCCCACATAACCCACTTCAGTGAACTTGGACGCTTCCACCTTGAGAAACGGCGATTGTGCCAATCTTGCCAAACGCCTTGCAATCTCAGTCTTTCCCACGCCCGTGGGACCAATCATGATAATGTTCTTGGGCGCGATTTCATCCTGAAGATTCTCCGGAACCTGCTGGCGACGCCACCGGTTCCGCAGAGCGATGGCCACAGATCGCTTGGCCTTGTCCTGCCCGATGATGTACCTGTCCAGTTCGGAAACGATTTCCCTTGGAGTAAGTGTCTCCTGGGCCGACATGAGACTACAGCTCCTCGATGGTAAGCTCTGCGTTGGTGTATACACAGATGGATGCGGCGATTCGCATGGCCTCCTCCGCAATGGTTACGGCGTCAAGATCCGAGTGGCGAATCAGGGCCAGCGATGCCGCATAGGCATAAGGTCCGCCCGAGCCGATGGCGGTCACACCCTCGTCCGGTTCTATCACGTCCCCGGTTCCGCTGATCAGTAGTGCTCGATCCTCATCCGCGGCAAGCAGCATGGCCTCAAGGCGCCTCAAAACCTTATCGGTCCGCCAGTCTTTCGCCAATTCCACCGCAGCTCGAGTCAGGTTTCCCCCATGTTGATCCAGCTTCGATTCCAGACGCTCGAAAAGAGTAAAAGCATCGGCACTCGCGCCCGCGAAGCCCGCAAGAATCTTCTCCTTGTAAAGCCTCCGCACTTTTCTGGCTTTCGCCTTCATTACGGTCTGTCCCAGGCTCACCTGGCCGTCACCCGCCATCACGGTTTTCCCTCGGTGCCTGACGTAAAGAATCGTGGTGCCGCGGATGGGCTCTATGAATCCCGACTCCGAGGATGGCATGCGTCGTAAACCTCCATGAGCTTGTCCAGATTGACGTGCGTGTACTTCTGTGTGGTCGACAAACTCGAATGGCCCAGCAGTTCCTGGACCGATCTGAGGTCGGCTCCCGAATCCAGCAGATGAGTGGCGAAAGAGTGTCGCAGGACATGGGGACTGATCTTCATTTCCAGACCGCTCCGTTCTATGGCCGCATCCACGATTCTGCCGATGCTCCTCGTTGAAAGTCGCCCTCCACGCAAATTCAGAAACAGGGCTTTCACTCCCCGGTTCTCCGCCGCTCTCCGGATTTCTTCAAAAGCTCCGCTATAGGCGTCCAGGGCTTCCAGCGCCTTCATCCCCACAGGTACCAGCCGCTCTTTACTTCCCTTACCCACCACCCGCACATACCGCGCTGAACGGTCAATGGAATCCACATCCAAAGAAGCGAGTTCCCCCACCCGCAACCCGGTGGAATAGAGGGTCTCGAGAATAGCGCGATCCCGCGTCCCTTGCCTGGAATCCCCGATCACCGAATCCAAGAGAGAGAACATCTCATCCACGGGAAGAAACTTGGCTACGTGCCTCTCCAACTTGGGAGAAAAGACGGCATCCGTGGGGTTTCGATCCGCCTCTCCCCGCTTTATAAGGAACCTGAAGAAGCTCCTGATCGCGGAGAGCTTTCTGCTCACACTGGTTCGTGCCCGAGATCCGTGAAGTGAAGCCAGAAAACTCCTAATCATGTAATGGTCCACGTCCGCCGGACCAAACGCCTCCTTCTTCAGACGTTCGGAAACAAAACCGGCAAACGCCCTAAGATCACTATGATAAGCGCGAACCGTGTTGGGAGACAATCCCTTTTCGGCTTCCAGATAGCGAATGAACCGGTCGATATGCGAAGTCACACGGCAACTCGGAAAATTTGTTTGGTTAACACAATCGGGCCTGGAAAAAAAGGAAAAAGTACTTGTACCACAAGTACATTCCCACCTACCCCGCAACGCCGCTCGGAATGCATTAGGTCCCGTCGACCGTATGAATCTTGAGAAGCAAACCGTGGTCAGCCCAAGCTGACCTTGAGGATGTCGTCTCTTGGATTCGACCGGTCCACTCTCACTTGGACATGCTCGCCGGGTTTGAGAGCGATCGAGGAAACGATGGGTAAGTTGCACTCGAACAACGTATCCGTCAGAAGAATACGGTAACTCCTCGGATGTTTTTCCAGAACCAGAGCCTGCAGGCCTTGCCCTCTAAGTTTCTTGAAGTACTTGAGCATCCAGTATCGATACCTTCGGTTCTTCAACAGGTTGGCCCGCTTGACCACCGGTTCGATTTCCGTGAGCATTTCTTTCAGTCTGCCTTCCGAGTAAGGCGGGGGACTCCCCTTTATCACGGCCAAAAGCTGTCTCTGGACAACCAAATCCATGTAACGCCTGATCGGGGATGTCATATTGGTGTACGCCGGCACGCCCAGGCTGCTGTGAGGGGACTTCTGAGTCTGCAAAACGAGAGGCTGAAGCTGCCTTCGCTGCCGGTACATGGCAAAAAGGTCCTTTTCCAGGTCGCCTTCCACACGCTCTTTGGGCTCCGCCTGGGCCCTGAAGAACCCCGCAACCTCGGATGCGTGCAGAAACTCCGCCGCCAGGCAATTGGCAAAGATCATACTCTCGGAAACGATGAGGCGGCTGATGCTGTCCCGTTCGATTCGTTTCAGACCGACGGAACCGTCCGGTTCCACGGTTACCGACACTTCAAAAGGCGGCTGTGGAATGGCGCCCGCTTCGATTCGTCGGCGAAGCAGCTTTCGCGCGATTTTGGAAAGGACCACCATGTCCTCATCACGATCATGAATCAAATCCACTTCAGAGTAGGTCATCCTGCGTTTGACCCGTATGACGCTCGACACAAACCGATACCCTCGAACGTCCAGCTCTTCATTCATGTCCACCAGGAGACTTAGCGCGGGCCTATCCAAGCCCTCCCTCAGGCTGCACAACCTGTCGGATATTTCCGATGGAAGCATGGCGATCCGTCCGTCGGGCATGTAAATGGAAGTACCCCTCTCCTTGCCGCAATCGTCGAGTGGACTTTCCGGAAATACATAAGCGGAGACGTCCGCTATATGAACTCCGAATTCATACCCGTCACCCTTCCGAATGATACTCAGGGCGTCGTCGAAATCGGAAGTGGACAGGCTGTCGATGGTGATCGCCGGCAGATGGGTCAAGTCTTCGTGCTTGTTTTCTCCGGGCAAAGGCCATTCAACCAATCGATCGACATCGTCCAACACTCCCGGGGCGAATTCCACCGGAACCTGAAGTCTTTCAAGGTCCAAATTCTGATCCGGGGACCACAGACCCAGTCGGACCAATACATCGAAAGCGCGTTCTTTCCCGCCAAGCTCCGCCCGTTTCAGAAGGGCCTCACCCATCTTGAAAAGAGGGTGTACGGGATCGCCCAACGCCGCCGCTTTGAGACTCTCTATGAGGTTGGCGTGCTCTTCCAGGTCCGAGGGCGGCCCTCCTCGCTCGAACGCTCCCTTCAACCACGAGCTTTCCCGATCAAGTTCCTCCTCCCTGCGACGCTCCGCTTCACGCTGCTCGAGCACCTGAGCCACTTTTTCGGCGGACTGCGGATAAACCCGACCGTCCTTGAACTTGAACCGCGTTCGCTCATCAATCACCGCCCGGATGAACGCGGCCTCGTGGTCGGCATCGGAGCCCTCTCCAAAAACGATTTCCGAAAGGAATGCGGGGTCGTAACTGCCGTCCTCCTCCGCCACCAGCTCCCAAATCTCCGTCAAATCGATCTTCGCCTGAATTTCCCTCCGATGCGCGGAAATCCCCCGAAGACTCTCCTCGATCTTGTGCCGAGGCTCTTTGAGATTCAGACGTCGTCCGCCCGCATAAAGAACTCGAGCAAGACCGAGATTGACCTCCCGACCCGACTCGTTGAGTACCTGCACACGGTTGCCGCGATCCACCACACAAACCGCGACCTTGTAGACTCGGTCCTCTATGTATTCAACAACCGATCCGGGTTCCATTAGATATCGCCCCGCACCAACATCTCCTCCAGCATCCTTTTATAATCAATACCGGCCGCTTTAAACGCCTTTCTTCCGTAGCGAAAGTTGGCCTCCAGTACATAGCAGTTCCCATCAAACGCCAACACGTCGATTCCAACATCATCGAACCCGCAAACCCGAGCGGTTTCAAGCGCGGTTCCGCAAACCTCCCCAGGAACCCCCTCAAACTCGATCCGCCCTCCCACGGCCACGTTGGCCCGGAAATCCCCACCGGTCCGCTTTCGCTCATAAGCGAGGATCACTTTGCCTCCGATCACCACCACCCGATAGTCTCTGCTGGGAAACATCCATTCCTGCAGGTACGCCACACGGTTTCCCGCCAAGTAGGCATCCAAAGCCTCTCTGTTCTTTATCAGGTAGACCCCTTTTCCCGAATCCGAATTCCTCGGTACCTTCGCCACGAAAGGAAAAGAGAAGTCCCGCAAGATCTCCTCGTGATGCCCCGAATAGTATACCCGAGTTCTCGGATGCGGAACTCCGACGAGCTTGAACAAAGTCGTCTGTCGAATCTTGTCGCCGGTATAGTGGTAGGACGAAACTCCTGGAAACAGCTCCTTCCCCATGGATAGAAGCGACTGGGCCAGAAACCGGGTGGGGTAATAGACCTTCTGCGCCGCTCGAAGCCACTCGATCTCCAGGGGATCGTAGTCTTCCACGTTCGGACGCACCCCGAGCGTAATAACGTTTCCGACGCCCAGAAGACGGCTTCCAACGGCGATTTTTACTTTGCCCGCAGCAACCAGCGGGGTCAGATCTTGGTCGGATTTCAGCTCCACGACTTTCGGTTCGAAGCGAGGCCGGAGGCCTCACTCGGGCAAGGAGTCGATTGAGGCGATTCAAGCCTCCACATAGGCTCGGTCGCCAAGACACCGGAACAAAAAACCCGCATCGTTCCGAGCGGGTATCCTTCAACACAAGAGAAATTCGTTTGGTCAGCCGTTGATGCGATCGAGGATGTCTTTGCCCGCCCTAAAACGGACTTCCTTTCTTTTCGATTGCGTTTTCGTTTCCCCAGTCCGAGGATTCCTCACTATCCGAGGAAAACGATCCACAACGGCAAATCGGCCCAGCCCACGGATTTCGATGCTCTCCTCCTTCGCCAGAGCCTCGACCATACATTCGAACATCAGCCGCACCAGAGCTTCCACGTCGGCTTTCAGAAGCTCGGGATGGCGCGCCCATACTCGGGATACAAGCTGGGATTTCAGCATGACGAGAGCCCCTTCACTAGCGCGTCGGTCACGTACTAATCGGCACCAACAGCCATCAGTCTCGGACCGGAGACTCCCAGATGTTCCATCGCTTTGCCCATAAATTCGTCAAGAAACAGGTCGACCACCGAGCGCCTCTTCTTGGCCGGCTGCACCACGGCTACTTCACCTCTGATCCCGGCCAACGTTTTGGCAACCTCAAGCGCGTCCTCAAAATTCCCCATCTCGTCCACCAAACCGATCTTCTTGGCCTGGAGTCCGGTCATGACCCGACCATCAGCCACTTCACGAACCAAATCGACCGGAATTCCTCTTCCTTTGGCAATATCCGCAATGAACTGCTCATGAACGTCCACGAGCACGCCTTCCAGCAACGCCCTTTCCTCGTCGGTCATTTCCCGGTAAGGAGACCCCATGTCTTTGTATTTACCGGCCTTGAGCACATAGGATTCCAGACCGACCTTTTGGAGCAACTCCTGAACATTGGCCACCTGAAACAAAACGCCTATGCTTCCGGTAAGACTCCCCGGACTACAGACGATCTTGCTGGCCCCCGCCGCCACATAGTACCCACCCGAAGCCGCCACATTCCCCAGAAAAGCCACCACCGGCTTCTCCGCACGAGTTCGGGAAACTTCGGTGAATACCTCTTGTGAGGGAGCCACGCCACCGCCCGGGGAATCAATGTGCAGGATGATCGCCTTGATGTTGGAATTCTCGCGATAGGAAACAAGCAAATCCGTGATCGGTTTTCCTTCGGAGATGACACCCCTGATATCGATCAAAGCCACTTGGTCTTTAAAGACCACGGCCGTCGTATCTCCCGACATGTGCAGAATGCCGATCACCGCTGCGGACATGACGCCGACGATCAGCAAAATAAGAAAGATCGAAAAAAGTACCGGATGCCTTTTCATGACCCTTTCCAAGGGAATCGGCTCGCCCGAGAACAAACCCCGCCCGGCATGAAAGGAAACGACGCCACCTTCCGACCCATGGGACCGGCACCGGCGCGTCGTCTCCGCTCAAACCCGATAAAGGGCCGTTAACAGGCTATTCCTCTTCCCCGGACTTGTCCGATTGGAGCTTCTCTCGACTTTCCTCCCCCAGAAGATCTCCGAGGTTCGGAAAAGAAGAAGAGGAACTGCTCAAATAATCACGAATCGTTGTTCGATCGCTGTCCTCATCCATTCGCCTTAAGGAGAGGCCGATCTTGCGTTCCTTCTTGTTGACGTTCACCACTTTGGCGGTAATCAAGTCCCCGGGATTGAACTGGCCGACCGGTGTCTTGACTTTTTCCGCACTGATTTCGGAAACATGGATCAGGCCTTCGATGCCTTCCTCGATCTCGACGAAAACACCGAAATCCGTGACGTTGGTCACCGTCCCCGTGACCTTTCCGCCGACACGGTAGTTCTTGGGAATCTCTTCCCACGGATCCGGAGTAACGTGCTTAATACTCAGAGAGAATCGTTCGTTCTCCCGGTCGATCTTAAGCACTTTGGCCTGAACTTCCTGTCCCTTCTTGAACAACTCAGAAGGATGTTTGACCCGCTTGGTCCAAGAGAGGTCCGAGATGTGCACCAGACCGTCGATCCCTTCGTCGATCCCTATGAACACACCGAAGTCCGTGATGTTCTTGATCTTGCCTTCGATGATCGTACCCACGGGATACTTCTCTCCGATCACGTCCCACGGATTCGGCTCCACCTGCTTCAAACCGAGGGAGATGCGTCGGTTGTTCGGATCGATGTCCAGCACCATGGCTTCGACCTCATCCCCCACATTGACGACCATGGAAGGATGTCGAATCTTCTTGGTCCACGACATTTCGGACAGATGAATCAGGCCCTCGATACCCTCTTCCACCTCAACGAAAGCGCCGTAGTCCGTCAGGCTCACCACTTTTCCGGAGACACGGGTTCCCGGCTTGTAATTCTCGGCCGCCGTGGTCCAAGGGTCCTGCTGAAGCTGTTTCAGCCCCAAAGAAACTCGTTCCGTTTCCGGATCGAAATTCAGGATCTTGACGGTGATCTCATCTCCGATCTTGAGAATCTCGGAAGGATGCTTCACCCGTCCCCAGGACATATCCGTGATGTGCAGGAGACCATCCAGACCACCCAAGTCGATGAACGCCCCGTAGTCCGTGATGTTCTTGACCACGCCGGGCAATACGTCCTGTTCCCGTATCTTCTTGAGAGTCTCTTCCCGACTTTTTCGTCTCTTGTCCTCAAGAATCACGCGACGAGAGATGACAACGTTGCTTCGTTTCTTGTTGTACTTGAGTATCTTGAATTCAAAAGTCTTGCCCACGAGGGCGTCCATGTCCTTGACGGGCCTGAGGTCGACCTGAGACCCGGGCAAGAAGGCGGGTACCCCGATGTCCACGGTGTAGCCCCCTTTGACCCTCGCAGTAATCACTCCGGAGATAACTTCTTCCTCGTTGAACTTCCGGCGGATTTCATCCCACACCTTGATCTTGGCGGCCTTTTCCTTGGAAAGCTGAATCTCGCCGTCCTCGTCTTCACGCTTTTCAAGGAGCACATCAATGGTGTCGCCGATTTGTGCGTCGACTTGGCCACGTTCGTCCAGGAACTCCGAAATGGGAATCTGCCCCTCCGATTTATACCCCACGTCAACCACAACAAAATCCTTAGTGACCTGGATAATGCTGCCGCTGATCACTTCCCCTTCCTGGAGGGACTTGAGGCTCTCCTCGTAGAGTTCCTTCATGTCCATGCCGTCCATGCCGTCCATGCCTTCTTCACCGTCCTCGGCAAACGACTCGTCCGCACCTTCTCCGCCCTTTTCCTCGGACAAAGATTCTCCGTCTCCGGAGCCCTCAGGCATCATATCGTTCTCTTCGGCCTGAAGGTCCTCATTTTGTTTTGTTAAGTCTTCTTGCATATCATCCTGTTGATCGGTTTGGTTGTTCATGTTAACAGTAATCTCCTCCATGCAGACAGACCCCCCTCTTCTCCCTGATCTACAGTCATCACCTTAGCCGTTTTAAACTTAAAAGCGTATACCGCACGAAAGTAATCCTGTAAACTTCAAAATTCCAGCTCCGGAATTTTATTCTTTAAAATTCGGAGCACTTCAGCCAACACCGATTCCTGCGTACGGTGTGTTGAGTCCACAATGACGGCGTCAGGCGCGGGTCTCAGGGGAGCCGCCTCTCGGCTTCGATCTCTTTGGTCACGCTGTTGAAGCTGATCGAGAACCTCCGACTCCGACAGCCGTTCACCCGCCCCTCGCAATTCGAGACATCGCCGGCGGGCCCTTTCCTTTTCGTCCGCCACGAGAAAGAATTTCGCCCTCGCGTCCGGAAAAACCACGGTCCCCATGTCCCGACCCTCGGCCACAAGGCTTTCGCGTTTGCCGAATTCCCGCTGAAGCTCCGTCATTCGCTTTCGAACTCTCAGGTCGCCGCTCAATTCCGAAGAGCGAGCGGTAATGTCGGGTCTTCGGATATCGTCGGTCACGTCCCGGTCCACCACAATGGTGCGCTCCCCACCGCCTTCGCCCGTTACGAACCGAATGGAAAACTCATCCAATATCCGTTGCAGTCCGCCGTCTGAAATATCCGGACCTTCCATCTGGGCGAGCAAAGCCACCGCCCGGTACATCGCCCCGGTGTCCAGATATCGAAACCCCAGACGCCGGGCCAACATGCGAGCCAACGTGCTCTTCCCCGCTCCCGAAGGACCATCGATCGTCACCACCCGCCGCTCAACACTCATCCGGCCGCTCCGACGCGAGGCAGGCAACACACCATGAAACCCCGATCATCAAGCCGAACAATTGCAGACCGCTTCCAGGGCGTCGACAAAACGCTCGTTCTCTTCCCTGAGTCCCACCGTCACCCGAATATACTCGGGAAGCCCATAAGCGTCCATTGGACGAACGATGACCCCCTTGTCCAGCAGGCGGTCGTAAACCTCGTTCCCCCTTCCGACACGGACCAAGAAGAAATTCGTTTGCGAGGGGACGTAGGGGAGCTTGAGTCGTTCCATCCCCTGGTAAAGGAAATCGAGTTCCGCCCAAGTAAATTCCACGGTCCTACGTAGGAAATCCTCGTCTCGCAGTGCGGCAAGAGCGGCCTGCTGGGCAAGGCTGTTCACGTTGAAAGGGCTCCGAACCTGCTGTAGACAAGCGATCATTTCCGGGTGACCCAAGCCGTATCCAACGCGAAGTCCCGCCAGGCCGTAAGCCTTGGAAAAAGTCCTTAGAACCAGAACCTGCGGATACCCGTCCAGGTAACTCGACCCTCTGAACGCATCGGAATCTCGCACAAAGTCTCCGTAGGCCTCGTCGAGAATGAGAGGAATGTGACGGGGAACTTCGTGCAGGAACGCCTCGAAATCCGACCTGGAAACCGCCGTGCCGGTGGGGTTGTTGGGCTGACATACGACGATCAGCTTGGTTCGGGCTCCCACGGCGTTCAGTATTCCCTGCAAATCCTGATCGAATCCTTTGAGAGGCGCACGTACCGACACTCCCCCCATGGTTTCGACGGACTTCTCATACATGAGGAAAGACGGCCATGGAGAGATCACCTCGTCGCCCGCTCCCACGAAAACCCTCATGGCCATTTCGATAATCTCGTCGGAACCGTTGCCTACGATCACGTGCTCCGCGCTCAAACTCCAACGGGCCGCGAGAGATCGGCGGAGCTTGGTGCTGTTGCTGTCGGGATACCGGTGCATTCCACGCAGAAGTTTCCCGACCGCCTCCACGGCGAGAGACGAAGGTCCCAACGGGTTCTCGTTGGAGGCCAACTTAACGGCTCCCGTGATTCCCCGTTCTGTTTCCAAGTCTTCAATGGGTTTGCCCGGAAGGTAGGGCGGAATTGCCTTAATATGGCCGAGTACCAGATTCAGAAACTCTGGCTCCGTGCGCGTAACCGAATCCCCCATAAGGTAATGCTCACTCTTGATATGGCTAACGACCCGCAGGCAGTCATAGGACGAATCTGACCTTAGAAAATGGAAAGGAAGAAGAGAAGCCTTGAAGAGATTAGAGAGGGCAAACTCGATCGTTCAGATCCCCTAACTTCCATTCATTTAACACGCTGATGCTTAGTCCAGATTCGAAAAGAAATCAACTTATTTTTCCTCAAAGAGGAAAAAGAGCTTGACAGGCTGCGGATTGCATATGTATAAGATATTGTATTCATTTCATTATTTTGAATACAATCTTCACTGTAAGCCGATTCGGGTCTTGAAACAACCCGTCACGGCGATTGTTGATCAGAAAATCTTGGTCGTGCTAGGCGGGGAGCTAGCGGTGCCCTGTACCCGAAATCCGCTTAGCGGGGTCGAATTCCTTCCCGAGGGTCTTTAACCGCTCGCGGCGTCCCTTGCGCGGGGATGAGGTCGGATCCTACGCAACAAACGATTGTGAACCCCGTCAGGTCCGGAAGGAAGCAGCGGTAAGCAACGCGGTTTGTGTCGTAGATTCATCTGACTCTTAAATCCCCAAGCGAACCGCCGTTTGTGGTGGGGCTCGGAGGAGGGTGCACGGCCAAGTTCTTCGCCCCGTTGCGCTTCTCTTTTTCCTCCCGCTCCTCTTTCCCCTGCCGGGACTCGTGTCCGATCGCCGACCCCCAATGCTTCTTTCCCTTTAACGCGGTGATATCTCAGCAGGCTACACCTCCGAGATCCAGCCGCCGGCGCTCCGTTCCTCCCCAGTGCATCCGCCGCGCGGCGCTACCCCTGCAGGAAGGGATTCGAAAGCCGCTCTCTCCGGATGCTTGTGCTCGGCCCATGACCCGTCATCACCTGAACTTCGTCTCCCAACGGAAATATCTTGGTCTTCACGGACCTGATCAACGTATCGAAATCTCCTCCCGGAAAGTCGGTACGACCGATGGAACCGGCGAACAACAAATCCCCGACAAAAACCATCCCGTCGGTAAAGAGCGAAATGCCGCCCGGCGAATGCCCGGGAGTGTGCAACACCTCAAGAGAGATATCCCCCACCGGAAGAATGTCCCCGTCCTCCAAGAACATATCGGGAGTCGGCGAGTTCTCCGCGGTCATTCCCCAGGCGGCCGCCGTCGCCCCAAGATGTTCCAGCATGGGCGCATCCAGGCGGTGAATTGCCAGCTTGGCACCGGTCGCGCGCTTCAATCCCGCATTACCGCCCACATGGTCGAAATGTCCATGCGTATTTAGAATATATTCCAGCTCCACCCCTTCCAGTTCGAGCACTTTCATTATCCTGTTCACCTCGTCGCCCGGATCGATCACCACACCTTTTCCAGTCTTCTCACACCCCAACACGTAGCAGTTCGCCTGAATAGGACCTACCGGCAACATTTTAACGATCACATTCGTCTCCTTCCTTTTGGTTCATACCGGCGAGGCAAACGACACATAAACGCCGACGCCTCGGCACAAGCCTTGCTCGTAAAGACCGAATCTCCAGCAGATTCATCGTTCACATCCGTCTCCACCTCCGATAGTCGCTGCGAAGCCCCGGGGATCCACGCACCTCATCGGATGGCGCTTACTGCAAATCGAATTAACTGTAAAGATGATCACAGGACAAGCCATTGTCATTTGATGCGGAACGAAATACCCGTTCAGCCTTCCCAACCCCGGGGACCACCAAATGGGGTTGCAAGCCAAGGGCCTATTTTGCAATAATAGTAACAATACTGTGCTTCATGTCGCCCGAGCCCTCGCGATCCGGGATGCATCGTAACCGTCTCACGCGTGGACCACGCTCGTGACCGTATCCGTCGCGAATCCGTGGGCGGCAATTGAGTTGTTTTCATCTTCGAATTCCCTTCACCGACAGACCCGCGACGCGAAAGAATTTGGACATCCCGTTATAGGAGACGTTCATATGGCCCAGGTCCTAATCTTAGAAACGAATCCGGTTTGGAAAGACATTCTCCGGGAAGTCCTCTCTGCGGATCACGATTTGGAGTTCTGGCAGCACAGGCCGGACGGCTTCGAAGCTCTCGCCGGAAAACTGTATGATGTGGCCATCATCGACAAACGGTCCAACGGTACCAATGGTTCGGATCTCCTCCACTCCATCAAGACCGTATCACCGGAGACGGTGGTGATCATGACGGGAGAAGCGGCGGAGACTCAAGAGGTGGTCGAGGCCATACGCAACGGCGCTCACGACTTCGTCGTCAAGCCGTTCTCCCCGGACAAGATCCGCAACACCGTGGATCAGGCTCTGGAGAAAAGGGCCCTCAGGTACGAGGTGGACTATCTCCGTCGCAGTCAGGATGTGGTTTATGACCTGTCGAGAATTATCGCCCTGAGCCCGGCCATGAAACAAGTCATCCGGATGATTGAAAAGGTGGCGGAAACCGACTCCACGGTTCTCATGACCGGGGAAACCGGAACCGGAAAGAGCTTCTTGGGAGGATCCATCCACTTCAATAGTCGTCGTGCCAAATCTCCCTTCGTCAAGATCAACTGCGCTAATATGCCCGATACACTGCTCGACAGCGAGTTTTTCGGACACGAGAAAGGAGCCTTTACCGGCGCCACCAAGCGGCGTATCGGCAGGTTCGAGCAGGGAAACGGCGGAACCGTTTTCCTGGACGAAATCGGAGAAATCAGTCCGATGCTGCAGGCGAAACTGCTGCGAGTACTTGAAGAGCGGGAATTCGAACGCGTGGGGGGCAACAAAACCATACGCGTAAACGTAAGAATCATCGCAGCCACCAACCGGTCACTCCCGGACGAAATCGCCAAGAGTTTTTTTAGGGAGGACCTGTACTACCGCATCAACGTACTGAATATCCACCTCCCCCCCCTGCGAGAGCGTCGAGAAGACATCGGTCCGCTCGCCGAATCTTTCTTGGAGAAGCACTCCAAGGCTCTGAAGAAGAAGATGGGAGGCTTTTCCGCGGAAGTGATGGACACCCTGATGGGCTATGATTGGCCGGGCAACATACGCCAGCTCTCGAACACCGTGGAGAGAGCCGTTTTGCTGAGCGACGACCCCGTCATCGGTCCCGACAACGTCGCCTTAGGGATCCTCCCCGCGCCCGCCGCGCCCTTCCAACTCGCCGCCCACGAGAGGCCGGAACCAAAGGCCGTCAAGCAGGAACTCCCGTCTCTCACGGACAACGAACGCCGGTTGATCCTCCGAGCCTTGGAGAAAAATTTATGGATTCAGAAGGATGCGGCGGATGAGCTGGGAATCAGCCGAAGAGTCCTGAACTACAAGATACGGAAATTGGGCATTACCCATCCCCGATGGAGAAAGAATACCTGATTTCCGGCCGAGGATGATGGAAAAATCGGTTCGGTTATGAACGGCCCGAAATCGCTTGTCCTTTCCTGAGCATGCCGGTCAAACCGGAATATAACCAACGGTTTTATCCGCGTACCCGCTTGTACGCCCCCCACCTTTTTGGATGGATCGGATAAACTCCATCGCCTGCAGTGCCCGCCTACGGTCTACTTCGCCATGATCTCATCCAGGTATCGTTTCATGTCGACCGTCATATTTAGTCCCGACAGTCGATGCGTGATCTCTCCTCGTCTGTCGATCATAAAGGCCGCGGGTATGGCGCGCACGCCCCACTTCCTGGCGGTCTTCGAGTCGGCCGTCAGTACCGGATAGTGGATGCCGTTCCGTTCGGTAAACTCCTTAATCTTTTCAGGAGCCTTCTTGTCCATTGCCAAGCTGAGAAATACAAGGTCGCTCTTCTTGTTCTCCTTGTAAAACTCCACGAGATACGGTATCTCTTCCTTGCAGGTCGGACAGAAAGTCGCCCAGAACACCAGGATAATCGGCTTACCGAGGTACGACGAGAGTTGCACCTCCTTCGAGTCAAGGTTCTTGAGTGTAAAATCAAGATCCCCCTGGATGCCTGCAGCCAAGGCTCTTGTAGACCAACAGAAAATGAGAGTCGCAGCCAAAAGCCACAACCCCGCACCACTCGCCGCTCGTTTGATTGTCCTTTTCGTTCTCATGGGTACAAAGTAACACATGGTTGCCCATTAGGCAACTGCAACTCCCGAGACATGCGAAAAAACATAGTGAATCCGGGTCGGGCGGAACGCCGTCGTTCGCTTTGAAGTTTACCCCTATGCTTGAACCGTCGGGGGCGAACAATGTAAGATGAAAACAACAATCCAATGCTGATGCAGCAGATTTGCACCTGCGGAGGCCTGAGGCGCCCCGGCATATTATGTGAAAGAACCTATACGCTCGGCGGAGTTCGTCAAACATATGCGTGTATTGATAGACGTTTCCAGGTGGGATGTAGAATAGGCGTGGGGACATGTCGAGTCTTACGCGTCGGTGTCGGCAGGCAGGGAAGTCTTCCGCCGGGACCGCCTGATATACGGTCTTTGTCCGCAAGAAGGGGAAGAATATCATGTTCAAACGAATCGATATCGTCTTTCCCGCACCCCTTCGAATCAATCGGCATGCCTCGGGGCCTGCGACCTGCGAAACGGTTTGCGGGGCGTCTTCCGTGGGTTACGCTGAACCGCCGCTCCGGCATGAGCCGTGACATGCCCTCACCTCCCGTCGACCCGCCGCCCCATCGTGATGAGAGCCGCACCCCATGTACTTGCCGCGTTCCAATGAGAGCCTTCCTCGCCGTTTGTATTGCGGCCTGGATTTCTGTGGCCTCAGCCTGCACACCGTGGGCCGACAGTGCTTCCGGGAGGCCGAGAACGGCGACAAGCCCGCCGTCTCAGGCCACGTCCGGTGCGAAGGATTGGGAACCCAGGAGAGGATACGTCAACGTAATTTGTCTCAAAGGTGACTCGGAGCACACAAGCCGATGCGACACCCTTTTCAGCTGTCTGCTGCAAGCCCGGGATAACGGCCTCGGTACAGTGGATCTACCGCAAGGAGTGTACATCGGACATGTCGCCGAATTCATCATCAAGTCTCTGGCTTTTTATGATCTTGAGCAGCATTTCGAAGCGTTTTACGGATATCGAATAGTGCTCCGCTTCCGCGAAGCCGATGAGCATGAATTAAACAGCAGGAAGCTCAGAAGCTATACCTACTTCGTTCTGGGTTCCGCGGCGGGCTTGGCCTTGAACGCCTCGACCGGATTGGTGGTGCCCGCCATGGCGGTGGGTTTCTTTTTCGAAAGCGCCAAAGCCGAGAATCAGCGAGTGCTGCTGAAAGAGGAGGCAGGGCATGCGTCCATACCGGAACCCAACCGGAGCACGCTGGCCGTTGCCTGGGACAATTACGTGGACGAGCTTACGTTCCTGTGGCGCACCTTCAAAGGCCTGTTTTCTCATGAGACCGACCGCGAGCCGGAGGAAGTTCGCGATAAATACATCGTGGAAGAGTGCTTCCTTGCAGCCCCGTCCACTGCCGAGATCATCGAATTGGCAAAAAAGCAGGCGATCGATTAAAAGTCTCAGCCGTCCCGAATTCTCGAATGAACGCCCACCCTTCAACCGCCGGAATCGTCGGAAGAATTTCGATTTCTTGTAACAAGATTCACTTGTTGCAACCTTGAAAATCCTTTTTTTCGACCATCGAATGTGGTATGTAACTCAAAGTATTCGGAATATAATACTTAAAACATCATCAATAAGTCATCATAGTTGAGGCTTCCCGTGAGTCAAAGGTTTTCACAATCATTAAGCGGGTCCATGGAAGAGCGCATCTTTTTTATCGAAAAACGGGTGTACGAAAAGATTGATGATTACGAGAACTATTCCTTTAATTCAGTTCAAGACTGCGCGTTAAAGACATTCTTCGACCTATCCCAGGAACTCGAGAGTCAACATGACTTCTATCGTATGTGCGTTATGGTCCCGAAGATATTCTTTGACCTCAAGAGTGTTCTTTATGTCGTGCACAATCAAAGCTCATTGGTTATGGTGAGCCATTCCGAAGACCTATATCACGATCCGCCCGCTATCACGGTTTCCGTACCTCCCATAACACACAAACCGACGATCGTGGGAGGTTCGTACCTGACTCCCGTGAAGGGGAATGAAAAACTCTTGTCGGCTTTGCCTCAGGCTCACGACAAGGGTACGCTTGGTCTGATCGAAATTTATCCGGCATCCGAACTCACCGAGCACATGATGCTGTTTTTCGAGAAATACGCAAACCGGATCGGATTTCAACTACACAACCGGCTCATTACGGAAAGAAACAAGGAACATCTTCGTTTCATCAACAACCTCGTGAGCGACATAGGGCACAATGTGATCGTGCCCAACATGTACTTCAAGCTCTTCTTCAGGCGACTGAAAGGGAAGATCGACAGAGCCCGGGAGATCGGGCTGGAGTTAAAGCACCGGTTGGACAAGGTCAGAGAGCGTTTTGATGCGGAAATCATGCGCGAGATCATCGCCCTGCAGGAAGAACTGCATTATATCAACGAGTCCATGGAAGAGCAGTTCGAACAGATACTGGGCCACTATGAGCACACCAGCCTTTTTCTTGAAACGTTGCTCCGCCGATCACACTTCGAACAGGGAAGGTACGTCCTCGAGCCCACCAGAACAAATTTCAAGGAAAGAATCATCCGCCCCCAGCTCAATCGCTATCTGCCCAGACTCGAAGAACGACGCATCGCGGTGGACGATCAGCTGGGAGGCATCCCGGACGAGGAGATCACAGTGGTCGCCGATGCCGGCCTCATTTCCCAAGTGTACGCCAATCTGTTCACCAATGCGATCAAGTACACACGAGAAGTAGTGGACGAGTGCGGCTGCAACAACAAATTCATCGCCCTGGGCATGGAGATTCTGAGAAACCATTTCGGAGAAGGGAAGGACGGCATCAAATTCAATCTGTTCAGCACGGGACCTCATATCCAGGCCGAAGACATACCCAACTTATTCAAGGAAGGATACCGAGGCGGAAACGTGGAAGATGAGTACGGGACCGGCCACGGTCTGATTTTCATAAAAGAAGTCGTGGAGTTACACGGCGGTACCGTGGGATATGAACCGACCCGTATGGGCAACAATTTCTACTTCATTCTGCCCAAATGATGGTGTTTTCCGAATCCTGCTTCGTGGCGCGAGCCGGGTGCGGCCAATGAAACGCAACTTGGCAATTGCTTTCGTGATCATGGTTGTCCTGACGGGATTGTTGTTTCGACTTCTCAACCGGTTCTTGGATACACCGGCGCACCGAGGCAGTCTGGTGCACGGGATCCAAACAGCTACCGGCGGCCATGTCCTGATTCAGCGCCTGGGTCTCTCTTTGGTCCCGGCCTTCGGTATCAAGGCCTACGGCATCGAATTGACGGATTGCACCATGCTCGGAAAAGGGAGCCGCCTGACTGCGGAGGCTCTGGAGCTGTCTGTCGATCCGGTCGCACTTCTCGGCGGAAGCATCCTGGTGGAAAAGATGACGGTCGAATCTCCCGTGTTGGAGCTCAGCCCCGGCTCTTCCACGAAAGAGGCGCCCCAGGTCCGAATCGACCGTGCTCAAAATGAGCATCCCGCCTGGAAGGAAGAGCCTTTGGAGCCGGACCGGCAAACCACACCTCCGACTCCCAACCAGCCTTCTCAGTTCACTCCTTTTGAGCTTTCTTGGGCGGGATTTCGATCGAAAACACTGAAAGTCACACACGGGACCGTTCTATTGGCGAATCGTGGGAAGCAGCCGACGACTCTCCTCAAGAACGTGCAGCTTCTCACGGGTGAATTCTCTTACGGCGCATCCGTACCGTTTGAGCTTCAGGGCGAGTTTCAGGGAACCTCCGTATCGGCGGAAGGCAGTGTGGGCCCCTTCGACGCGCCATCGGTCCAAATCGCCCATTGCCCATTCGTGATGCGCCTGAAAGCCGATTCGGTTTCATCGAGAAGGCTACTTCACGCTCTGAATATCTCGCAAGGATCTCCGGACGGGATCGAAATCTCCAAAGTGGACTTCGACCTGACACGCTCCGCAGATAGTGCCCCCATTCTTATTAAAGGGGATTGGCATCTTGTATGCCCGCACATCCTGCCCGGAGTCAGGTTTCTCGGACGCTCCCTGTCCACATACGATACAAAAAGAAGGCTTTTCGAACTCACTGAGCTGTCCCTCCGTACCGAGGCATCCCCGGGGCGGCTCAACGTCCGGGGTCACGTGGCCTTCTTGGGCGATCTCCCTGAATTCGATCTACACTTATCGGTACCTCCCTTCAAGCCGGGCGATATTCTGGCGCAAGCCGGACTTCTCGATAGACAGGAATTGGAACGTTCCGACGTGTTCAAGGTTGCCCAAATGGATGCCCGGATTTTCGGTACGCCTCGTCTTTTTCAGGCCCGCGGCGCTTCTTGTCGGATCGACCGGACCACCGCACAACTGTCGTTCAAGTACCAGGCCTCGGCCCCCCCTAGTCTCGATTTTGATATCCACTTAAATGAACTTGACCTGGACCGGTACACCAAGCCGGCATGGTCCAAACGCGTCGCCCACAACGACGAGGCGCCGGCCGGTTCTTCCTTAAAGGCCCATGCCTCCGAACCCCGGGATTGGGGTATTCATGGACTCATGCACACCAGGGGAAGGCTCTCCATGGAACGGGGCAAAATCGAGGGCGTTCGATTCACCGAATTGTCCGCTGCAATCCGGGGAGAGGAAGGCGTAATCCATATCAAGCCGGTTACCGCGCGACTCTACGAAGGTGCCTGCGATGGCGGTGCCTCGATTGATCTCAGAGGAGAAGTGCCGTTCTTCGCATTACAGAACACCGTCGGCGGTGTCCAGGCCGGCCCCCTCACGCGTGACCTAACCGGGCTGGAACAAATGCACGGCTCCGTCGACCTCGGCTACAGTCTGCGGAGCAGGGGCTCCAGTTTCAGCGACATCCAGAGAAGTCTGAGCGGTAAGGCGTGGTTCCGAATGGATGGAGGCACTCTTTTGGGTCCGAGCCCCCTTGCCGTGGTCCGACTCGTGGAAAGTGTCGTGCGCGGCTCGGATTCATCTCAGAGGGAGGAGGTACCCTTCAGTGGTCTGGAGGGCACCTTTCACATCCACAAGGGACGTTTCTACAGCGAGGATTTCCAGCTCGAAGGACCGGTCCTGCGTGTCAGCGGCCAAGGCTCATTCGGCCTTAACCAGACCGTGGATGTGAAGATCAAGCCGACCTTCCTGTTTCCCGACCTGGACGATCCTTCGAGCGCTCTACGTGAGGGGCTCAGTCTGCCCCTCCGCATCTACGGAACTTTCCGAGATGCGAGCATTCGCCCGGACATGGAGGAACTCGATTTTCGCAGCGTTGTTCAGACACTCAGACGATTCTTGGGCAGGGTGAACAATTAGCCCCCTTCCTCGTCGCGTTACGTCGTGTCGCCGTATTGAAAAAAGGACTTACGAAGACCCTCCCCCAAACTTCAGCATATTACTCAGTTTGAACAGCGCTTGGCCCAGAGGCACCGCCATGTTGGCACGGTGGTTCGCAATAAATCCGTCCAAGTCGCCGTTCAGTATGATCCATGGATCCAGACCGGATGCATACCGGAGGTCGTCCACCACTTCCCGCATCATGGAGGACCCTTTGATCAAAGAAAGCTCTTCCTTGAAATCATACATCGTGGCCGCGAGCATATCTCCCATGGCCTTGGCTACGCCCTTTGAGTAATAGAAGTAATCATCGACGGCGAAAAAAGAGACTTTTTCACCGTCTCGCTCCTTCTCTTTCACCAAGTTATAGTGGCAGTTCCCCAGCAGTTCCTTGCAGGCGAGAATCAGCGCCTCGAAATTATCCGAACGGGCATAAAAGCGTACAAGACCGGCTTGGAGGTCCTGCAGATAGACATTGACTTCCTCAATCCCTTTTCGATATTGATCATCAGCAGCAGGAAACCAGAACTGGTCCGCCTTGATCATGAAATAGTTCACCGCATTCTCCAATCGGTGATCGAATTTGTCCGAGTCGCCGTATCTGGAGATCTTTTCCTTGAATATCAGACCCAACTGTCGAACGGTCTCTAAAACCCCTAGTTGATAATTGCGAAGATTATCGGTCAGATGCAGCTTTCCCGAGATGATCGAATTCGGCTTCCAACCATGCTCGGTCAACTCATAATCAAGCGCCGCTACGAAGGCTTTGGTAAACCGCACTCCCTCGACATCCCCGCCATGAAGCGACTCCGCCGCGCGGACCGATGCACTCTCATCCTCCCCCGACGCGGCTATGGGTGCCGAGCCGGGAGGTTTGCTCGTTGATTCCCGTTGAACCGGCACGGAGTCGCCCGTATCCGTCGCACGCTTTCCCGAACCGAAAAACCCCAAGAAACTCAGCGCCATATAGATCAATACGAGCAGAACCACCGCCAAGGCGACTCGGACATAAGTATTCCCGAGGGGCGGGAAGGAAAGAATACGTCCGAGAAGGTTCTTATTCTCGGCGTTCGATGCGCTATCTTCGGCCATGGGCCTTTCTCCTCTATGATGATGGCTGGTTTTAGCACAGGGCAGTCAAAAGGGTCAAACCTGGAGGGAGCGAAAGACGGTGCTCGCCGATCTGAAGGATCATTTTCGCAAACGACAAAGCGGATCAGCCGGGCTTCCTTGGGTTGGCTCTCCGCCGTGAGGATCGTTTCCGGGGTTTCCGATCGGACGATGGTTTGGCCGCCCTCTGTTCCATCGCCTGCCTGATCTCGAACAAGGCTTCTTCTCCTCGTCCCGATGCTGCGGCGATGATCCGGGCCAAAAGGAAAGATTCTTCAAAAACTCCGCTTCGAAACAATCTCAGCCACCCCTTTCGAAGGGTGGGGCGATCAGGGTCCAAAAAGTCTTGAGACATGATAAGCTTCTTGGCTCCGTTCCGAACCGCTTTTGGGATATTGAGTCTCGTGCCCGGCTCACAAAGGAAATTGTGGACGGCAGTGGGCAAATCATCAATAGGTTGTGCCAGTGCCTTGATCTGTTCGCGTGCCGGAAGGAGAAAGACGCAGGCCCAGAGCAACGCGTCGGACAGGGAATCGTCCATCCCTTTTCTGAACTCGTCCATTGACGCAATGATCCGGAAAAATTCCTCCGGCAATTCATCGCCGGCTCCTCTGATCGCCGACAATTCCGGCAGCAAGAGGTTCAGGAGGCCGACTTCGTCCATCAAGCGGAACCCCCTCTCGACTCCCGATTTCCTCATGAGACGAAGCAAATCTTCCTGAATGCGCGAGGGCGGGCACAGAGGCACTTTGTCCGCGTGGGCCCGCATCATCTCCCAGGTGCGGGGCTCAATACGGAAGCTGAGATTGGAGGCAAAACGAATACCCCTGAGGATGCGAATGGGATCCTCCTGGAAACGAATGTCCGGGTCTCCGATGCTTCGGATCACCCCTCTGCGTATGTCCTCCATTCCTCCCACGTAGTCGATGATCGAAAAATCGGAGATGTTGTAATAGAGGGCATTGATGGAGAAATCTCGGCGAAGGGCATCTTCTTGCGGGTTGCCGTAAGTATTGTCCGGACGGAGCATGATTGTGTTTTCGGGCCCTTCGTCGAACTCGGATTCCTTGCGAAAAGTGGATACTTCTATAATCTTCCCGCCCTTGAAGACCACATGAATAATTCGAAATCGCTTTCCAACGGCCCAAGAGTTCGCAAATATCTTTCTGAGCTGACCGGGACGCGCGTCCGTGGCCACGTCGAAATCCTTCGGTTTTTCACCGCAAAGAAGATCGCGAACGCTCCCGCCGCACAAATAGGCCACGTGTCCCTGGTTCTTCAGCCGATAAAGCACCTTCAGGACCTCTTCAGCCATCATTTTCCGGGATATGGGATGTTCGCTTCTTGAAATAACAGAAGGGCTCCCCCGTGAGCCCTTGGGAAGAGCGGGTTGTGTCTCGCACTCCTGTGTTCTGGCTTGATCCATGTTCATTGGCCGTCCGATGCCGTGACGCTGTTCGTTTGAAATTCAGCCTTGCGGGCCCGTGACAAGGGTTGCCGTAGGTTGTTCTCCGAGCCCCGTTTTCCTGGACGAGTTGCCTGCTCATCTACCGGAAGACCGGTAAAAAAGGAGGCTGTCGACCCAATATGAGGCGACATTTCTTCACTTTTCCCAATCTTTAAATATATCGTTCACCCGATCCATCGTCAACTCCCTTGATTCGGACTTCGATTTTCATGAGAACGCGTCGAACCGCACTTCTTGGAACGGGGATCGGGAAAACAGGCTCAACCCAACGGAACAACGCACCCCCGATCCCCTCATTCCACAAACGCGATCGTCCTTGCTCTTGCTTTGGAGGAATGAATGAGTTAAGGGTGGCCGATAATCCTACTCGCCGCCGGTAACCGTTTCACACCAGGGCCGTTGCCGTAACACGACGTTCGCCCTTGCCGAAACTTTCCGTGCGGTTGTTCCTGAGAACCAACCGAACGACATCGGGAGTACATGGATGTCTCTTTCACAATTGCATACCGCATTGGACCAGATTCGCAAAGGCGGAATGGTGATCCTTCTGGATGCACCCAACCCGAAAAACGAGGGCGAGCTGGTGATGGCCGCAGAAAAGGTCACCCCGGAAGCCGTGAACTTCATGACTCTGCACGCCAGAGGACTGGTGAGCATGCCCTGCGCTCCGGAAATCATCAACCGTTTAGGGCTGAGTCTGATTTCCAGAAACCACTCCGCCGCAGAGCCCGCATTCACCGTATCCATTGAAGCCAGGAAGGGGGTCACCACCGGCATTTCCGCCGCGGACAGAGCTACAACCATCCTCGCCGCGGTAGCCGATGACGCCGGTCCCGAGGACTTGGTTCGCCCCGGACACATTTTCCCCATACGTGCTCGTCGGGGAGGCGTTCTTTTTCGAACCGGTCACACCGAGGGGGCCGTGGATCTCGTTCGGCTCGCAGGCCTGAAGCCGGCCGCCGCCATGTGCGGCATCATGAATGAACAAGGCGAAATGGCCGACTTCGATGAGCTGAAGAGTCTGTCGGAATCTCTCGATATCCCCATGGTAACTATCGGTGACCTGATTACTTACCGCCTGCAGAGAGAGTCCTTCGTCAAACGGGCGGCCCGAACGGTACTGCCGACCCTGTTTGGAGAGTTCGCCGCAATCGCATACGAAAATCAGCTGGATCGGCAGCAGCACCTGGCTTTGGTCAAAGGAGAGATCAAACCGGAAGACGAGGTCCTGGTCAGAGTTCACACGGAGTGCATTCTGGGAAATGTCTTCAAGAGTTATCGCTGCGACTGTGGAGAACAACTGGAAGCGGCGATGCGACAAGTACAGAAGGAAGGTCGCGGCGTCATTCTCTACCTTCACAAAGAAGGTCGCAACCAACAACTGGTTGGGAAACTCAAAGCCTACCAGCGAGAAGACGAAGGCAAGGCCTGGAAAGAAGAGCACCAGCCCGAAAGCGATGCGGTTTTCCGAGAGTTCGGTATCGGGGCGCAGATATTGGCCGATTTGGGAATTCGCAAGATGCGGCTGATGACCAACAGTTCGAAGCGGATCCACGGGCTGGGGGGGTTCGGGCTTGAAGTGGTGGAACGGGTACCCCTGGAAATCAAGCCTACGCCGGAAAACGAGTTTGAGCGTAGAAGCTGCGACTATTTGAGCAAAATGATCGACGCCATGGTCAGGCATCAGTGAGCCACACGGACCGGTTGTTCGATCGGGCACGCCTTTTACAGTGAGCCGCCAAGCAAGGTAATGCGCGGGTCAACCGCTGTGCGTCATAAATCGGTTTCAAGGAAGTGTACCCAAGGTTGGGCACACTTCCTCCCTCTTCGTGGTCCTTTTCTCCGCCATCGAGACGGACTATTTTGGCCCGGGGTGCCCATCCCGGGGATCCGTTCGGGAACGTCACCGGAGTTTTCTTTGCTTATCCTTCGGATACCAAGGCCTTAGTCAAGGTATCCGCGAGGTTGTTCGAATCCGGCGGGCAGCCCGGAACCCGAACTGATTCTTTCAGTGCTTTGTTCTTCCTGCCGGCGCATTTCCTCGGCAAACGGATTTTGCCGAATCAAACCGTAGGCGTGCGGGGTCGAGGGATACCTGCGGCGGTCAGGTTTCGGCCCTTCCTTGGAGCTTTTCCAGCTCCAGGGCGGAGGCTCGCAGAGCCTCCAATTCCCCGACAAGCCTTTCTTTCGTCTCTTTAAGCAGCATGTCCACCTTTTCTTCGAACCGGTCTCGCACCTGCCGGTAGAATTCGTCCACACGTTCATCCAGTCGTGTCAGCAGACGTGCCGCGAGGTATGCACTCAGAATCCCTTCAATGAGCAGGAGGCTCAAAAGGGCCACCAGGCCTTTGGACTGAAAGGCCGAAACCAACAGATTCAGAACCAATTCCACGGCCTCGTTCCAACCGGGGGTCCGGACCATCGTGGCCAAAGAGTCCGGGCCCATGAGGTAAAGCAGCATGGTCAGCACTGGAACGGTCAATACAAATCGGGCTTTCAGGCGTTGCAACCCGGAGCGCACCCTTCCCGCCTCGCCTGATTCGAACCACTCTCGAACATTCAGGAGCACCTCGTCCGCAAGTTCCGCGATCCCCCTCTTGAGTTCTCCCGCTTCTCCACCCACGCTCCTGCGCTCCTCACTCATGGGAAATCGCGCCAGTTCCGCACGGACCCTGTTCCGGAGCGTCGCCCGTTTACGCTCCAAAGCATCCAGCGAATCGAAATTCATCTGTAGGAGTTCCCCCACGGGATCGACGCCGGCCGGTCTCCAGAGTCTTTGAACCGAGGTCCACCCTCTCACAAGACCCGCTACCATGCCGCGTTCCCCGGACCCCGCAAGCCACATACTCCGAATCCGGTTTCTTCGACATTCATCGGCGTGCTTGGGAGCCACCGAGCGCGACAGGTCCCGCATTTCCTCAAATCCGGCGTCGACTTCGCCCAGCAAGGAGTCCAGCGCACCCAGCAGTTCGGGCGTATCCGGATAGGCACTCAGACGGGCGGCCGCATTGCCCAGTTCATACTCAAGGTTGCTCAACTTGATGGCCCGGATTTCCTTATCCTGTCTCCTTCGGTAAAGAAATTCCCGCAGCTCGCCGAATTCACCGACGGGACCGGTTCCGCGTATTGCCGAAGATGCCGACACCGGATAAATTTCGGCCTCATCAATCCCGGCGGCGATCAGCTTCTTTCGGAAATCGAGGAGAATCCCTTCAAGCTCTTCTTTGTCCAAACTCCCGTCTCGATCGGTCAACAGATCGATCTTGTTGAGCACAAAAACAAAATTCTCGGGATTCTGAGGGCTCAGACGCACCATGTCGTAAAAAACCTGGTCGGCATATTTCTCCGGACTCACGATCCAGCAAACCACATCGAGTTGGTTCAGAAAGAGAAGCACGCGGTGCCGGTTTTGGGGGAGTACACTGTCGAAATCCGGAAGATCGAACAGTATGAGATCGCGAATCGCGTCGTGGTCGTGGACTCGATGGGGGCGTATGATCAGGTCCGTGTCGGGTTCCTCGAAACGGGCCTCACGATGACGATACACAACGATACGGTCCGTGTGAGGACGTCGGTCCGAGGCGGTCGACACCTCAGATCCGGCGAGTGCGTTGATCAGGGAGGACTTTCCGACGCCCGTTCCCCCCAGCAATCCCACATGCAGCGGTCCTCCGCAGTCATCCAACCTCCGCTCAATGTCCACCAGGCTCTTTTCCGTTGCCTGGATATCCTCCGCGCCGACCAAGCCGGACACGAGCCGCATGGACTTCCTGAGGTCTTCGACCCCGTCCTGAATGTGCGAGCGTGCCTTCACGTCCGGCCGCCTCCCGAAAGCCCGTCCAAGGCCCGTACCAACCAGGTCCTCCACGTGACGAGCAATTCAATATCCGAATTACGCGGAAAACGATGCGCTATGAACTCGATGACTCGCTTCTTCTGGAGGGCCAGCAAGTTATCGTAAGTCGCCCGGTATCGCCTGTCCAATTCTCGCCCAATGGCTTTGATCTCATCGTATACCACCAACTCCAACACACCTTTGGGGATATATGGAATGACGGCGGTATCCAGAAGTATCTCGAGTACCGTGATGCCTCCTCCCACCACGGTTTCCAGCAACAAGAGCATCAGACCGGAAAGAATGGAGGCGGAGGCCACTCCCACCTTTTTTCCGGTGGAAAGTCCCTTCTTCAAGGTGTCGAAGCGTTCCTGGATCCATCCGTCGATGGAGCCGAGCTCTTGGAGGCAAAACTCTTCGACCTCTTCCCAAGAGAGAAACACTCCTTTTCCGAGCATTTGCGCGTAAAGGCTTGAGCCGGGTGCCTTCGCCCTTAGGATGGAAGCGGCGCCCTCCTGGAAAAAAGCGAGCGAATCCTTCAGAGGCTCCATGGGAAGCCGATGTTTGACCAACACCGAGGCCCCCCCATCGGGTTCGCCGCTCTTCCGCATCACCCCTAAAAAGTCGAGAGGGGCCAGGACCAGGTCCCTCACCCATTTTCTAGGATGCCGAAAGTAGTCATATCGTGCCAGGAGAAGCCTAAGGTGCTTCTTCATGTTGGAGCGGGTCCGCTCGTCCACGTCCGGCGTTAGAGCGCTGAACAAGCGCTCGTCCGTGCGAGTCGCCAGTTCCCCGATGGCTGATTGAACCGTGTCCTCAACCTCCCGCTCCCTGCGAAGCAATTGAACGACGACGTCGAGACGTTCCAGGCAGGCACGACCGAGGGAGGCCCGCCCTTTCTGCAGCAGCCGTGTCCGGTCGAGGGATTCGAGCAACTGAAGCAAGGGAGCGATTTCCGAACTTTGGAACAACGTGGGTTCGTCTCGACGTACCCTCGGAAGCCGGATGATGTCACCAAGCGGATGAATGTCCGAGGCGGCCAGCTTTTCCAGAAGATCCAACCGGCTCTCCTCCGAATCCCATTTGTTCAGCACCACAAGAAAAGGTTTCTCCGTCCTCCGAGCTTCTTCAATCCAGGAGAAAGGCAACTTGTCGGCGTACTTCTCCTGGCTCGTGACGAACACGACCAGGTCCGCAAGGTTGAACAAGTCTTCTGCGGAAGCGCGATTCGAAGCCACCACGCTGTCCACATCAGGACTGTCCACAAGAATGCTCTTCTGCCAAGCGGAGAATCCATGTTTTACGTAGACGATGGAGTCGGGTATATCCGTCTCGCTCCGTCCGGGAGAGGTCAGGTCCCGCCATTCGGACTTGAGGAAAGGGAACAGGTCCCCTTCCAAGAATAAGGAAGCCGGCCCTTCGGGCAGAAGTACCAGGGGATTGATCGTCTGAGGTCTTTGGGCGCCGGTTCGACTCACCGGGTAGCCGATAAGTGAATTGAAAATGCTGGACTTTCCGGTGCCCGTTCCTCCTTCGAACACCAGGATGGGCGGAAGCCGTGCGGCATGCTCCCACTTGAACATGAGGATGGACAGTTGCCGGAGCAGTCTTGCCCGTTCATGCTCGAACGTGCCGATTCCGGCGGAAACACCCGCAAAAGGAACCTTGGACAGCCGTTCACGCAGAATGCGGATGGTATCGATGTCGTCGGTCACTTCCCTTCGGGCTCCTTGTGGAAGTCGATGATCGGTAAGAGCGCTCCCGCCGACGCGACCTCCTTGGACAAACGTTCAATCACGGCGGCCTCCTCCGACTTGCCTTGCCCCTCCGAGCGAATCAAATCCTCCATCTGGGTAAGGTCCAGCAAATTCTCTTCTATATATTGCTCGACCTCTTTATAGATCTCGTCCGCGATCATTTCACTCGCTTTCAGGAAGAAACCATATTTCAGATTTTCACGGTAGTCGGACAGTTGTTCGAGGAGTTCTTCCTTGAGGCATTTGCGAATCACCCCCTGCCCACTGAGTATCAACTTGTTCAGTCTATCCTGTTCTTCACCGGCATCTTTCTTCATGATTTTTCTGGTGAGTACTCTAACTCCCTCGAACGTCTTCCCCCAACCGATCCTGAGAAACACTTCCGCTCTCGCCTTCACGTGAAAGTGAAACTCCGGATTGAATATCTTGGGTTTCCAATCTCCCGACCGGGAGGGGGCCGCAGCTTGGAAAGACCGACTCACAAAGCCGGGAGCCAACACCTTCATCTCCTGCGCGTAGTTTTCGAACAACTGATCCAGGACCTCGATATAGGAACCAATCTGCCGGAAGTACTCTTCCCGAATCCTGGTCACACGTTTTTTTGCGAACTCGATTAATTTGAGGTTGAATTCTTCCTGCACATGACGCTGAAGACTTTCGCTCAGCTTTCTGTAGAAAACCACAAGAGATCGCGAAACCCCTGAAGAAGCCTCCAGTGTTTCCATACGGGGATCGAAGGTATCGATGAGGGAAAGCATGGCGATAACCGGGGCTCCGAATTTGCCGTCAAAAAACTGGTCAACATCCCTTTTGATCTCTCCGTTCAACTTGGACTTCACCCCGTCAAGGGCGTTACGAACGACGCCGGGCGTATCCCGAATGGAGCTCTGCCTCGCCTTCAGCACACGCGCGCTCTCCTCCATTTCGGATTTGCTCTTTCCCACCAATGTCCCTCGAAACTCCAGAAACTCCTTCATCGTTCGAAGCAGCCCGGACAAGGCTGTATTCGCTTTGTTGATCTGAAGCTCGTATCTTTCCTTCTCTATAAGATTCTCGAAGTCACGCCGGAATCGGGCTTCGTTCTCCTCGGAAAGAGCGATCAGCTCCTGGTCTTCCTTCCACAGTGCCATGCGAAGTTCGTCTTTGCCGGAAAGTCGGCTGCTCTCCAACTCGTTAAAAAGATGGTACAGCACTGAAAAGGCATAAACGTCGGACCCCAAGCCCAAAGATCGGAGGTCCGATTCGTTGCGCTGAATTTGTTGGACCACGGAAGATCTGCCTTCGTGTTCACCAAGGTCCAAATTAAATAAGAAAAAAACCTGATTGGACAGTTGAAGGCTTTTCAACGCCTGAATCAATTTGACGTCTGCTTCTCGGACGCCCGTCCGGCTGCTGATGAGATAGATGACGAAATGGCTTTCCAGGAGATACTCGAGGACAGCCGCCAGGTGCGCGGGATTCGCCGAGTCGCTGCCTTGGCAATCGCCGATCTCCACGCCTCGGGGCAGCTTCTTCACGGGAACGGTCAGCAAAGCCTCTTTCAAATAGATGGCCCTGGTCTCCCGGCCCACGAAATCCCGATGGCCGGTTACCTCCTTCCCCTCCAGGTGAATCTCCGACTCGTCGGCTTTCAGAATATCCTTCAGCTCTTCAAATCCGTCCAAGTACGCCCTCAGCAGAGTACTCTGTCGGATCAGATCGTCGGACATTTCTCCTAGGCCGGTCATTTCGGCAAGAAACGCACGGACTTGGGCTCGATCTTCGGCACGATCGAGGCGAAATGTGCGGGAAGAAAAGCGTTCTTCAGACGGATCCAATATCCCAAGAGCGTCCAGGACTTCGTCCTGTACCTGCTTGAGGCCCTTTAGTTTCAGCTCCGCCCGAAGCCTCTCCCCGGAAAGCACTCTCGTCACGACCGCAGTGATGACTCCGGCTCCTCTTCTCAGGAGGTCATCACCCAAGAAATAATTACCGAATGTGCTCTTCCCGGCTTTCACAGCACCCACGACGGAAATCCGCACGATCTTGTTCACCGGGTCGACGTCAATTCGTTCAAGAGTCTTCTTCCAGGATTGAACTTGGCGATCCGAAGCACCGAAGCTCTCTTCGAATGCGTCGGTCAGTTCATCTATCTTGGACTTGGCTTCCCGGATTCTTTGGAATGCTCCGTCCTCGCTTATCCCCGATCTGACGGGTTCAAAACCGCTCAAAGCCTTCTCCTCCAGAATTATACGATCGGAAGCCTTCCCCGCACGAGAGGTCCCGGCTCCGATGAAAAGGTCCCGAAGCGAATACGAGACCATTATTGGACGCGTCCCCGCCCTAAGCTCGGGTCGCTTCATTTGCGCGGTCAAGCCTATGTATGGCCCGCCGCCGAACGCGTGAGAGTAAAACAAAATTAGCCACTGAAACGCTCAAGGAGGTTCCGTGGCTAATAGAAGTCGGGAAAACGATCGGTGTTTGAGAGGGGCGTCATCCGTGTGCACAGCCCCTTAGCCGCCTGGAAAAGCCTATTTCTCCTTTCCGGATTCCGAAACTCCGGTCTTGCCTTTTCCCGAAAGCGCCGTTTCCTTTTCAAGAGCCGGTGTAATCGCCGGCTGGAACATCTTGCCCGAAGGTTTTCCAGACTTGGCTCGCTCACCTTGAGCCGCCGCCGGTCCGGTCCTATCTACCTGCGCCTCGGAACCGTCTTCCACCGGACTGGACATCCACCGAGCAAGTTCTTTCCGCTTCCCGGAGACTCGACTCAACTCGCTTTCGACCTCGGTGCGCGTCATACTACTGCCCGGAGCGTGCAGCCGCCCGAGAATATTCTCCTTTTCAGCATAAAGACCGCCCAGGCGTTTCTCGGTCTGTCCAATACGCTTGTCAACCAAGTGGTACTGCATCATCAGGCTCTGGGGGCTGTCTTCACCACCGTTGGCGGCAATGCTCTCCGCAAGACTCAAATAGGCGTTCGCCGCTCCATAGTCCGGTTCATCCGCGCCGCTCAGCATGGAATCGGCCTTGGTCAGTATGAGCATGAAAAGTGAGTTCAACGCGTCCCACTCTCCATGGAACCTCTTTTCAAGAACCGGGGTCGCATCAACGAGGCCCGTGTCCAAGGGCTTGAAGCCGTCGACTCTTTCCGTCCCGAACGGTGCGAAGCGACCTTTCCACAAGGCGAGTTTTCCATCTTCCTGTTGAAAGAAATAACCTGCCGCATTGTACATGGAAAGAGTAAGCACGATACCGGTGATGCCGATGACAATGGCAATAAGAAAATAGAAGGTAGGGGTCGTTCTCGAACCCTTACCGATTTTCCCCGGGGGTACTTGCCCGGATACCGGTTGCTGGGGTTGGTCGCTCACAATGGTTTCCTCCTTGATCGATTCGACGGTTGCATCGGGTTGCACCGCTGCTTTTCCCGGAATTCCACTCTCCATCTCCGACTCTTCCGGCTCTCGTAGCGATTCCGGGGCACCGGTTTCCGTGATTCCCGACGGAACCGGTTTCACCTCTTGAGGTTCGTCCGATTCTCCGGGCTCTACGGCGACCCGTTCAGTCTTAACCGCTCCCGCATGAGCGGAAGCTTCCGCCACAGTCGCATACGATGCCGCCGGACGGTCGATTACCAGCGGAGGTGCCGGGAGTTCGGGGCATGAGTCGGCCGCATACGGCGACGGGGTTCTTTCGCTTGGCACCGTCACGTGGGAGGGCTCAATTTCCCGATCGGTGGTCTTCTCTTTGGGCACTTCAATGAAAACGGAAGGCGGTTCGGGGGCCGCCTCATCGGCATAGGGTGAAGGCCTCGTTGCGCTTTCGGGTCCCTCGAGCGCGGATATTGCCTCCAGGTCTTCGGACCCGCGCCTTACTTCGGAATCCCGCTTGTCTTTAAGACCTTCTTCACCTTCTTCTTCAAAACGCTTCAGCCAATTATAGTAGGTGGAACGGGAAATACCTAGTTCCTGAAGAATCTGGGCAACGGGTTTATCGGACTTGGCCACCGTCTCCAGGATGCCCTTCTTCTCCCGTTCATCAAAATTGACGTTCTTTCTTCCCTTCCCTTTCCTCGAACCGGTTCGTTCCGCCATGGATACGTCCTCTTGTTCTGGCAAGATGTTCGGGACTTATACCCGATCCGGCTCAAAGTGTAAAGCCGAATTTCCATCTACGGCTTCGATGACTACCGCTACATCACGGATAGCTCTGTAGGAAAGCATCTGTTCGTCATACCGCTAAAGGCCGGCTTGCATAACAACGTCTCGGGCGCTATATAATTTCATTTCAGCCTAAAGCACGGCCACCTTCTATCCGTCGAGGAGACCTCCTGAGTTATGAAACACATCGTTTTGGGCACCGCCGGCCACATCGACCACGGGAAGACTTCACTCATCAAGGCCCTCACGGGTATCGACACGGACCGGTTGAAGGAGGAAAAACTCCGGGGAATCACCATCGAACTCGGGTTTGCCAACCTCACGTTGCCCTCGGGACAGCTCCTCGGAATCATCGACGTGCCCGGACATGAGAGGTTTGTGAAGAACATGGTGGCTGGTGCGGCCACGGTGGATATGGTGGCGCTGGTCATCGCCGCTGATGAAGGCGTCATGCCTCAAACCAGAGAACATATGGAAATCTGCCAGCTGTTGCAGGTTAAGACGGGATTGGTCGCCTTGACCAAGGTGGACATGGTGGACGAAGACTGGCTTGATCTCGTTACGGAAGACGTCGAGGCCTTCCTTGAAGGCTCATTTCTGGAAAACGCTCCGGTGATCCCCGTTTCCGCCGTTACCGGCTCGGGTTTGGACGAACTCAAGCAGGAATTGGACAAACTTGCGTCCGAGGTTGCGGAGAAGAAGCAGACCGGCGTGTACAGACTTCCCATAGACCGCGTTTTCACGATGAAAGGATTCGGTACGGTCGTGACCGGTACTTCCATAAGCGGCACCATCGCCTTGGGAGAACCGGTAGCCATTTATCCCAAAGGCGTGGAAACCAAGATCCGTGGCTTGCAGGTCCACGGCCACGAGGTGGAAGTTGCGTCGGCCGGGCTACGAACGGCCATCAATCTTCAGGGGATCGAGAAGGAAACCATCGACCGCGGCGATATCCTCGCAAATGCTGATTCGCTGGTGGTCACGAGGCAGGTGGATGTATATCTACAACTTCTGAAAAGCATGGCTCGCCCCCTGAAGCATCGAACCAGAGTCCGTTTTCATACCGGGACATCCGAAATCCTCGCCACGGTCAAGCTGCTCGACAGGGACGAAGCCAAACCGGGTGAAGCCGTTTTTGCCCAATTCCTCCTACAAGCCCCCACGGCGTTACTTCCTCACGATCGCTACGTCATCAGGTCCTATTCCCCGATCCACACGATCGGCGGCGGCGAGATTCTCGCCTCCGCACCTCCTCGCCACAAGCGAAACCGCGAAGACGTGATACAACGGTTAAGAGTGTTCAAAGACGGCACGTCGGGCGAGCTGATCGCCGCTCTCGTCCATCAGGCCGGGATGAACGGGCTGTCCAGGGACGATCTTGCTCGAACGACTCCTTATACGAAGAAAATACTTGAAGCCTCCCTGCAACAGCTCCAAACGGACCGCGAGGTCATTCAGTATTCGAAGGAGCCGCCCCTTTATGTGCATGCCCGCGAGTTCGAAGCACTGGTGGAAAAACTTACCGGATTGCTGGATGAATACCATCGGAAGTTCCCTCTTCGAGTCGGAATCAACCGGCAGGAACTCAAGTCTCAGGTCCCCCATATGGACACCCGCTTGTTCAACTCGCTCATCGGCGCGTTGTCGAAAGAGGGCACGATCCAAGTTGAACAGGATGCCGTCCACCTTTCCTCTCACCAAGTCCATCTGAAGCAGGAGGAAGACGAATTCCGCTTGCGTCTTGAGGACACCTACTTCAAAGCCGGTCTAACACCGCCCTATTTCAAAGAGCTGCAGGACGCGATTCCTCCCAAGATCATGAAGGAGGTGCTCACGCACTTGGTAAAGGAAAAAACGTTGGTGAAAGTCAAGGAGGATCTGTACTTTCACGTGCAGCCTCTCGACCAACTGCAACAAAAGCTGATCGACCATCTTACGGAAAAAGGGGAAATCAATACCCAGGAATTCAAAGACATGACGGGGGCGTCGAGGAAATATACCATTCCTCTGCTCGAATATTTCGACCGTATGCAAATCACTATTCGAATCGGCGAAAAAAGAGTCCTCCGCACCCGGCGCTGAAGTCGGTATCGAGGGCTTGGACGCGACGGACCACCCATTCCGAGTGTGGAACGCAAGGCCCCCCGGACCGTGAAGCGAGCAAAAACGAGAGGAGGCCGCTCTTTGGAAAAGATCAAATTGGGCATCAGCAAATGTCTTCTGGGGGAGAACGTCCGTTACAACGGCGGGCACGCCCTGGATCGTTTTCTAAGGGATACCCTCGGACGCTATGTGACCTACCTGCCGGTCTGTCCGGAAGTGGAGTGCGGTTTTGGAGTGCCCAGGGAGTCCATGCGACTCGAAGGAGATACCAAACGCCCCCGCCTGGTCACTTCCCGGACCAAAACGGATATGACGGATCGAATGCTGAACTGGGCCGCCGGAAGGGTAAAGGAGTTGGAGGGGGAGGAGCTTTGCGGGTTTGTGTTCAAGAAAGACTCTCCCAGTTCCGGTATGGAACGTGTTCGGGTTTACTCGGACAGGGGAATTCCCGCCAAGAACGGCGTAGGTCTGTTCGCCCGGGCTTTCATGGATCATTTCCCGCTATTGCCCGTGGAAGAGGAAGGAAGGCTTCACGATCCCGGTTTGAGGGAAAATTTCATCGAACGCGTCTTCATCTACTGGAATTGGCGGGATTCGCTGAAGAAGGGCCGTGAAGTCAAACACTTGGTGGACTTTCATACGAGGCACAAATACCTGATCATGGCCCACAGCCCCAAGCATCTGTCCGCCATGGGCAAGATCGTGGCCGGCGCCAAAGACCGCCCCTTCGATGAGGTCATTACCGATTATCAGGAGCTCCTCATCGAAGCCATGCGTCTGAAAGCCTCGGTGAAGAAGAACGTTAACGTACTTCACCACATCATGGGCTACTTCAAGAAACACCTCTCTCCCGACGAGAAAAGAGAGCTCTTGGACGTTATAGAACATTACCATTCTTCCTACGTCCCGCTGGTGGTCCCCGTCACCTTGATCAACCACTACGTGCGAAAATATGATGAGCCGTATTTGAAAAGCCAGTATTATCTCAATCCGCATCCCGTCGAATTGCAGCTTAGGAATCACGTCTGACCGTCGAAAGCCGGCAGCCGACGGCATCCCTTCGCAAACACGGAAAGCGTTCGCCGAAAACGACGCGAGGAAAAGGAAACACGTATATGACCCGGAAACCCATACTGGTCACCGGCGCGACCGGTTATATCGGAGGACGCTTGGCGCCCCGTCTGCTTGAGGCGGGCTATCGAGTAAGGGTCCTCGCGCGATCCAAAGCCAAGTTGAGTTGCCGGCCCTGGGCGGCCAACGCAAACCTCGAAATCGTACAAGGGGATATGCTGGACCCGGATTCCGTGACGAGGGCTGCGGACGGCTGTTTCGCGGTCTACTACCTGGTGCACTCGATGGTCCGAGGGAGCGGCGACTTTGCCCGATCCGATAGAAAGGCCGCTCAAAACATGGTTCAGGCTGCGGAAAAGGGAGGCGTCGAACGAATCATCTACCTGGGAGGACTTGGAGACGAAGGCGCCCGATTAAGTAAACACCTGAGATCTAGATTCGAGGTTGCCCACATCCTCGAGTCCGGTTCGGTCCCCGTCACATTCCTGCGAGCCGCCGTTGTTCTGGGATCGGGCGGAGCTTCCTTCGAGATTTTACGTTACCTCATGGATCGTCTTCCAATAATGATCACCCCGCGTTGGGTGGCCACTCCCTGCCAGCCCATAGCGGTCAGCAACGTACTGCACTACCTGATCGGTTGTCTGGAGCATCCGCAAACGGCAGGCGAAACTTTCGACATCGGCGGGCCTCAGATTCTGACCTATCGAGAGTTGATGGACATATACGTAGAGGAAGCCCACCTACCCAAGAGAGTCATAATTCCTGTCCCCTTCTTCTCCATAGAGCTCAGTTCGTATTGGATTCATCTCATCACACCGCTCCCCGCATCCATCGCCGGTCCCCTGGCCGAAAGCCTAAAGAATCCCATGGTTTGCAGTGACAATCGCATTCAAGAGATCATTCCTCAAACCTTGCTCACGCCTCGGGAAGCCATGAGAACGGCCTTGGAAAAGATCCGGAGCCAGAGTGTGGAAACCTGTTGGTCGGACGCAGGCTCCGTCGCGCCCCCCGAATGGGTCCAGTGCGGTGATGCCCCTTACGCCGGAGGAACCATCCTGCGTTGTGCTTATCGAACTCGCCTAAAAGCCTCCCCGGAACAAGTCTGGGAGCCGATCCGCAGGATCGGAGGCCCTTCCGGGTGGTATTTTGCGGACCGTCTTTGGACTCTTAGAGGTTGGCTCAACGTGCTGTTCGGCGGAGTGGGACGCCAAAGGAGCCGCCGCCACCCCGCGGAGCTGTATACGGGAGATGCTCTTGACTTCTGGCGCGTCATCCAAATGGATCCCCCGCACCGTTTGGTGCTCTTCGGCGAGATGGAAGCACCGGGAGAAGCGGTCCTGGAATTTCAAATCGAACCGGTGTCGGAGAATGAGACCGAACTCCGCCAGATCGGAAGGTTCCTGCCCAGGGGTCTTTCAGGACTCGCCTATTGGTATGTACTCTATCCGATCCATCAGCACATGTACCGAGGGTCACTCCGAGCCATCGCACGAAAGACGGCACGACCCGTTACTCTGGCTCCCGAACCTTTTGATCCGACCATCGACTCCTGCCGGCTGCCGCAGGCCTCCTGAAACCGACCTGAACCGAAAACATGTCGGCACGAAGAATCAGGGTTCCTTTCTCAAGCTTCGGTGCAAGGTGAAACAAGTGGGCTCCAGAACAACCACCAGATCGTGGGTTCTTCATATGAAAAATCGGCAGACGCTGGACGACCTGATTGCCAAGCTGAAAAACCTCTGCCACGAGATTTCGCACCGAAAGTACGACAAGGCGGCTGTAGAGGAATTATTCGAACTCACCAAGAAGGGCGTCTATCCCGACACTCTTTCGGATTTGGCCGAGTCCTTCGGTATGATGATGGTAAGACTCGAAGCCAGAGAGTTTCGCTTGGAACAGACGCTCGAGGAATTGGAACGCGCCCACAAGCAGCTCCTACAGGACTCCGCCGTTCTCGAGACCAAAGTCGAAGAACGCACCGCCGAGCTCGAAACCAAGAACGAACTCCTGGAAAAGGAAATCCAAGAGAGGAAGCGTGCGGAGGAAGCTCTCCAGGCCGCGAATCACGAACTCCAACTGCTCGCCGATTTCGACGGGCTGACCCGGGTGGCCACCCGAAGACTTTTCGACGAAACCCTGCTCCAGGCATGGAAACGCCTGAAGAGAGAAAAGCAACCGCTGTCTTTGATCCTCATCGATGTGGACCATTTCAAGCGTTTCAACGACTTCTACGGACATCAAGCGGGAGATGACTGCCTGAGGTCCTTGGCGCGCGCCATCGCGGAAAGCGTCAAACGGCCCGGCGATCTCACCGCAAGATACGGAGGAGAAGAATTCGCCGTTGTCCTGCCCAATACGCCCTTGGAAGGGGCCCGGCATTTGGCTGAACTTATCCGCGAAAGGACCATGGGTCTGAACATCCCCCATGAGCGTTCCGGGGTGCATTCGGCCGTTACCGTCAGTTTGGGAGTGGCAAGCATCATCCCGGACGATGATTCCGATCCCTCCCTTCTGGTACAAATGGCTGATCAGGCTCTCTACGAGGCAAAGAACGCGGGAAGAAACCGCACCGTGTGCAGGGTGCGCTGCGCTTAGGCGATACACCGCACGGCAACGCAAGCGCTTGAAACGAAGCTGCGAGCCGGCCTGCAGGGCTCGGTCTATCGTTTCCCAAACGGTTTGGACCCGCCTCGGTATCGGTGAAACTCGCCGTTGACGAACCTATGTCGGCTCCCGAATCCAAGCACGAGGAATCATCATGAAGATCGCGGTCGTCGGACCCCGGGGCAATTTAGGTCAACAGTTGGTGAAACTGTTCAGCGAGTGGGAGGGAAACGAGGTCATCGCCCTGTCCCGGACGGAGCTGGACATCACTCGCAAAGATCAAGTGCTCGCCCTGATTACGGAACTAACTCCGGACATACTGATCAACGCGTCGGCCTACAATTCAGTCGACCTTTGCGAACAAGACGATTCTGAATACGAACTGGCCGAGCGGGTCAATGGGGTCGGTGTGGGATACCTCGCCGAAGCGGCGTTGCGGACGCGAGCCTTGTTCGTTCATTATTCCACGGACTACGTATTCACGGGAGACCATTCAGAAGGATACCGGGAAACGGACCTCCCCCACCCCATCAACAGATACGGTGCTTCCAAGCTCCACGGAGAGAAGGAGGTGCTTGATCGACGCGAAAAAGGGCTCCGCTTTTATCTCATACGCACTTCGAAGCTCTTCGGCCCTCAGGCTCCCAGCCCGAACGCCAAGAAGGATTTTTTCGAAACCATGCTGGAACTCAGTCTCCGGCGTTCGGTTCTCAAGGTGGTGAATGAAGAAACCGCTTGTTTCACCTATACGCCCGACCTGGCCCGAGCGACGCGAGACCTGCTGGAATCCCACAAACCATCGGGAATCTACCACCTATGTAACCAGGGCTATTGCACATGGTATTCGGCTGCGATCAAGCTGTTCGAACTGGCCGGGGTCAAAATTCGTGTGGAACCGGTCGCCGGCGAAGAGTTCCCCCGCCCGGCCGCCAGGCCCAAGTTCTCCGTATTGCTGAACACCAAGGCGGACTCCCTGCGTCCATGGGCTGAAGCCTTGGAAGAATATCTGCGAGAATCGTATCCAACGGTATTCAAGCAGCCGGCGGAATCCGGAACCGGCTAAGAGCCGAAGGGCTATTTGGACGGCCTTACGGCTTTCCGGACACCGGTTGATCTAACGCCGCACGACCCTTGGAAAAGCCCCGACCGCTCACAATCGGATGTAGTCCTTTGGTGTACCGGTCGGGGCACAGTGGACAGGCGTTCAATGGCTGTTCGGATGCGCGGCGCACGCACCCAAACAGCCTTTCGCCTGCTTCAATAGTTCATCCCACGCCTTCGGGAGGCGAACTTCGGCGCTGGTGAGCTCTTCCGGACAACACCCCACCTGAAGCCACATCATGTGTCCGGACTGGTCTCCACCCGCCACGACTATTCTGATACCATCCGGAAACATGCTGATGGGCATGGGATCCTGAAGAATATCTTCATCGGGCATCCACCACGCCTCGATCCGCGGCCCCAGTTCGGCTGCAGGCACTTTTGAGTGTTCCCACAGATATCTCTTGACCGCCTCCTTGGACCACCCTCCGGCGGACAGGCCCTGTGCCGTTCCCCGGGCCATGAGAAGAATGCCCGCAGTACCCTTCGGGTGATACGTCATGAACCAGTAATTGCCGACGGGTATTCCCATGCATCCCGCCGCCCGATTGAGAGAAGCGAGAACCGCCTTGTCGGTGCCCGTCTCGCCGCCCGGGATGTTGGTGGTACCGGATACTGCATACACCGTCACAACATTACGGTCCCGTGAATACCCCTGTTCTTCGCCCAAGGAACTCCAGTCCGCCGGAATCCCCGCTTCGTCTTCGGCAAATACAAGGCCGGTGTACCTGGCTGGTCCGCCGTAGATGGCCATGCTGGTCTTTCCGGGCATGGCCCCGCCCACATTCATCAACACGAACCGAATGGCTCGACCGATGGAGGCCCCGGCGAAATGAAGCGGGTCGGGACCAAGACACCCATAGCCGGAGTTCAGAGGAATTTGTTTCGCCACGGGCCCGTTGACGATCACCACGGGATAAGTGGAATTGGTGGTCGTATTCATTCGTTGGTGTCTCAATTTGGGGTTCACGATGGCCTCCACCGCTGCGAGAAATACCGGCATGTACTCGGGACGCCCTCCGGCCATCACAAGGTTGACCGCAAGTGTCTCCACCGTAGCGATGCCTCCTCTGGGCAGAATTTCGCCGATCACCGCGTCGGGAGGAAGATCCGTTCCGGTCATCATCCATTCGACCCGTTCTTTGGTGGGTGGCACGATGGGGAGCCCATCCGCCCACATCTCCTGCAGGAAACGTTCATTGATCCTCTCGGCGGCATCTTCACGATCCTCGCCCAGAACCGTAATATGCTCCGGAGTGAAAATGGTTTGCCGTTTGACTTCCGGTTCCCACGAGGTGATACCGGCGACCAGCCGGTCCAAGCTCGATGCCAAGGGATCCAGCTCGCTTCCCGGGAGGAACATGTTGGAGGGATAGACCACATGGGCGGCCTCCATGGAGAACCCTTTGCTGGAGAATGCATTCTCTACCACACCGTCAAACCCCTCACGGGTGATAATAACGGTGGGAATTCCCATCTTCTCAATGATTGCGGCAGCCCGGCCGCATTCTACGGAACAGGACCCTCAAGCCGCATTGCCGACGATGACCCCGTCACATCCTTTCTCACGAATCATCTTCTCAAGCGATGCCGAGTCAACGCCGTAGGCATTCGGAAGTTCATTGTACGGCACGACGGTCGCCTTGGGAAATCGCCGGTTCAACAGTTCCCTGAGCACGGGAAACGTTCTATGGGACTCCCACATATGGTCGGACAACTCGCAGATCGTCATATTCTCAAGCTCTCGCATGCGCGGTGCATGAAGGAGTTTGACTTGGACGGCTCCGGTGGGATTGTAAACCTCCATGATTACGCCTGTTCGACCTTGCTCGAGCCGGCTCGCTCCCCACGAGACTTGAGACGCGATGACAATGACCATTACGAAAGCCGATAGAAAAAGAGGACGATATTTTTTCATGGTTTCTCCAATTTTGGTTTGGTCTTGCGAAGCATTTGCATACTGAAGACCCCAGTGCACGCCTCTGCTCCATATGAGGAGGCGGCCCTGGTCCGGCGGCCAAAGAAAAGACGTTCGGACCGTCTTCCGCAGTTCGCCGAGGCCCTCAGGCGGCCTCCCCTCGAAAGGGAAATCCATCCCTATCTTTTGGGGTCTTCCTGTGGAACACGAGTTTGTCTCGTGTGACTCGATAGGATTATGCAACCTGTGTGCCAATTCCGAGAAAGCAAGAGAGAGGTAACGGTCCGATCCAACAGTTCATTTTTGGGAGGAATGCGGGAGAGATGAAATTCCTGAGGAGGCTCTGTTGTTAAAAAATTTTACATGCTGTAAAAAGAGCCGTCCCTTTTCTCGGATTTTCATGGACAACGACTCGGGAGCGAGCCTAATCGACAGAAAGGACCTACGTATCCATTCGAGGAAGATTGAAAGAATCTTACGCAAGATTCTCGTGAGGGCTGTTTGCCTGTATGTCGCAACCGGAATCAAGAGTTTCCGTGGGTGGGGGAAGAGGCGCGAGATGCGCGGTTTCAGACGAGGGCGTCCCGGTTTGAGAGTTCCGAACCGGTATCACGGCTCCGTTTTCCACGAGACGGAGCCCGCAGTGGCGGTGGAATGCCCCCCGATAATTGGTCCATGTATAATGAGAGTCTGAATGCCCAAAGAACGGAAGGAGACTTTTTGCATGGCCAAGAGAAAGAGACACAGCGCGGAGCAAATCATCCGGAAACTTGAAGACGCGGACCGTCGTCTGACGGCAGGGCAGACGATAGCGCAGGTTTGCCAATCGCTGGAGGTGAGCGAGGCGACGTACCACCGGTGGCGAAACCAGTATGGGGGGATGAAGGCTGAGGAGGCCAAACGGCTAAAAGAACTGGAAAAGGAAAATGCACGCTTAAAAAAGCTGGTCGCCGATCTGATGTTGGACAAGGCAATGCTGAAGGATCTTGCGGAGGGAAACTTCTAAGCCCGGCGCGTCGTAGGAAAGCGGTTGATTATGTTCGAAGTGAACATGCCGCTTCAGAGCGTCGGGCCTGCCGCGTAGCCGGTCAACACCGATCCACCCAACGTTATGAGCCGAAGGAACGGGACGATGAGGTGGAACTGATCAAGGCTCTTCACCGGTTGGTTGGAGAACATCCCCGTTTTGGATGCCGTAGGATCACTCGGCTGCTGCGTGATGCGGGGTGGGCGGTAAACTACAAGCGAATTCATAGACTTTGGAAAGAGGAAGGATTCAAGGTACCTCGAAAAGCCAAGAAGAAACGCTTCCTGGGAGTTGATGCCAATGCGTGCAACAAGCGTAAGGCGGCTTTTGCAAATGATGTCTGGACGTTGGATTTCATTCATGACCGCTTGGTCGACGGCCGTCAGTTCAAGTGCTTGGCCATTGTCGACGAGTTTACTCGGGAAAACCTGGCCCTGAGGATCAACCGCTCCATTACGGGTGAAGACGTTTTGAACGAGCTGAGCCGATTGATGGGCGAGCGGGGAGTTCCAACGGGCATTCGATCGGATAACGGTCCCGAATTTATAGCCCAAAAGGTGAGAAATTGGCTGAAAGACCTGGGAGTGGGAACCTTTTTCGTCGAGCCGGGAGCCCCTTGGCAGAACGGGTACGTGGAAAGTTTCAACAGCCGTTTTCGGGATGAATTCTTGAACATGGAAATTTTCAACAACATCAAGGAAGCGCAGACTCTGGCCGCCAAATGGCGGAAAGTCTATAACGAGGAAAGACCGCACAGTGCATTGAATTACATGACCCCGGCCCAGTTCGCGGCGAGCCCTTGGGGCCTCGACTCCGCCTCGCTCAGCTCGGCTTCGCCGTGGCCCCAAGGGCCGGGGATGGAAAACCGCGAGTCATGATAAAACTCTCATAACTCCTGGACCAAAAACTGGGGGCTTGACAGCGGGTCCGAAGCAAACTCGTTCCCCAATGCAGCTCCGATGGTTCATGTACCTCACGTCATTCGGGTTGATAAACCCACGGAAAACTCCACCACGGAACCATCTTTTTTTCGTGTTACGAAATTTAAACCCTTGATTTCGTTTCAGGGGATCATTAACTTGCGGGTCGGTTTTTCTTGACAAAGACGGAGGTTCGGTTATATGTCACCCGAACTTCTCTCCAAACCTTAGAAAATATCCTATAAGGGGGTGATTCCAATGGACTGTCAGACCTTGAAACCGGGAGTCAACTGCGCATTCATGACGAAGAAGGGATGCACGTTCAACGGGGGAAGCTGCCACACCGTCGTCGAGGCGTGTGAAAGCTGTGGAAAGATCCTCGAACTGTCCTCCGGTCGTTTTTGCAGCGTGTTTCCGGATCCGGCCGCCAAGTGGCGCGTAGGAAGCTGCAACCTGGCCACTCACGTGGTGAAGGCCGCCGCCAAGAAGGATCAGAAAGTCAATCCTCTCAAGGCATCCAAACGCAAAGCCCACTGAACGGGTCCTCAAACGGGAAACCCTTCAGGAGTTCACCTGTGGCCCACGGGCCGAGAACTCTGAAGGGTTTTTTTATTGGACCCGACGTGACTCATCCGAAGAACGACGCGATGCGATCCACTACGTATTCCTGCATTTCCCGCGTCAGTTCAGGATAAACGGGAAGAGCCAGAACTTCCCGGCAGGCCGCTTCAGCCTCCGGAAAATCTCCTTCCCGGTACCCCAGATACCTGAAGCACTCCTGCATGTGAAAAGGTACCGGATAGTAAATCTCGGTGCCCACTCCGGCCTCCCCCAGATATTTCTTGAGGGCGTCGCGTTGGTCTCCACGCACACGAATGACGTATTGATTGTAGATGTGGGGATGCCGAAGCCCATTGCCCTCCCAAGCTTTCTTGGGAAGCGCGATCGCCCCTTCCTCCGCCGGCTTGCTCGAGGCGAACAGGGCGTCGTAGCGAGCGGCGTTTTCCATTCTGGAAAGATGCCAATCGTCCAGATAGGGAAGCTTCACAGACAGAACGGCGGTCTGGAGAGGATCGATCCGGAAATTTCCGCCCACATAGCGATGGTAATATTTCGGTTTGGCGCCGTGGGTCCTGAACATCACCAGCTTCTCGTAGACTTCTCCGTCGTCGGTGGTCACCAAGCCTCCGTCCCCCAAGCATCCCAAGTTCTTGCTGGGGAAGAAGCTGAAGGCTCCCATGGTACCCATGGATCCGGCCTTCTTGACTCCGTCCGGTGTGGGGTACTCCGCCCCCACCGCCTGGGCGGCGTCCTCGATCACATGCCAACCGCGATCTCGAGCCAACCCAAGAATGGGTTCCATATCGGCGCACTGCCCGTAGAGATGCACCGGCATCACCGCCTTGATTCTCTCGGAAGACGGCAATCGCCTCAAGGAGGCAGGGTCGATGTTAAATGTTTCAGGATCGATGTCGACGAACACCGGGCTCGCACCCACTCGAGAAATCACCCCGGCCGTGGCGAAAAACGAAAACGGAGTTGTCACCACTTGGTCACCGGGCCCGATATTCATCACCATTAGGGCAATCAACAAGGCGTCGGTACCCGAGCTCACGCCTACGGCATGTCGGGTTCCCACGTAATTCGCCATTTCACGCTCAAAAGCCTCCACCTTGGGCCCCAAAATATAACGGCCGGAATCCACCACTTCGGTGACCGCGGCGAGGATTTCGTCGCGGATGGGCGTCAACTGGGCTCTCAGATCCAACAGGGGCACGTTCATCAAATTCCTCCCCGAAAGGTTTAGCTCCGGTCCCCCGGAAACCGGATGATCTCGATCAAGTCTCCCGCTTCTACACGGCCTTCCTCAAGAATCCGCGCGAAGATACCCTCCCTGGGCATAACACAATCTCCGGCCTTGTAGTAGACGGCGCACCGTGTGTGGCACTCTTTCCCGATCTGGGTGATTTCCACCACGGCACTTCTCCCCAATCGCAGCCGTGTTCCCACAGGCAAAGCGGGAAGATCGATTCCGGCGGTTGTGACGTTCTCCGCAAAGCTCCCGGGTTGGACATCCAGCCCCTTTTGCCTCATTCTTTCAATGCTTTCAACCCCGAGTAGACTCAATTGCCTGTGCCAGTCTCCGGCATGCGCGTCGCCGGATACGCCGTGTCCCACGGCCAAGTCAATAAAGGTTACGGGGGTTTTGGTAGTACCTTTGTGCTTGCTCACACACACCGCGACGATCCGCGCTTTTTCCGGGCTCTCACTCATAAGTCGACTTTCCCGCCTCTCCGCCCTCCGCGTTCAGCGGAAGTACCCTTTAGGCACCACCACGATTCCCCTTGGTGTCACGGTGAATCGTTTTCTATCCTCCGAGGGATCATGTCCGATGACGGTATTCGGCGGTATGCTGTTGTCTTTATCGATGATGGCCTTCTTGATTTTCGCGTAACGACCAATTTCCACTCGGTCCATAATCACGGATTCCTCGACTTGAGCCCAACTGTGTACGTAAACGTCCCTGCCCAAGACGGAACTCCTGACCGACCCGCCGCTGATGATACACCCGGAAGACAAAAGGCTGTCGAGGGCTTTTCCGACGTGGTAGTTCTCGGTGGTTTCCGACGCATAAACCGTTTTTGCCGGAGGCGAGAAAGCCTGGTACGTCAACAAAGGCCAACGGGTTCCGTAGAGATTGAAAAAGGGATCGATCCCCGTGAGGTCCATATTGGCATTCCAGTAGGCGTCCAGGTCACCCACGTCTCTCCAGTACTTGGAGTCCCGCGTGGGAGCCACCAGCACCCGAGCTCGGGTGCCGTCCTCCTTGGGAGTATAGACATAGTCTTGGATCACGTTCTTTTCTTTGTAGGGGTACGCGAAAACCCGATGTGTCTTGATCATGGAGGGAATAATGTTGTGACCGAAATCTTGTTCCTTGGAATTGGCCAGTACATCAATGAGAACGTCCGCTTTGAAAATGTAAACCCCCATAGATGCGTAGACTACGTCGGGCTTCTGCGGATTGATCTTGGGTTGTTCGGGTTTCTCTTCAAATCCGACGATTCGCCCTGAATCATCCACTTCCACGATTCCAAAAGATCGGGAACGATTGGGTTCCACTTCGAATACGCTGATGGTCAAATCCGCGTCGTTTTCTTTGTGAAACCTCTTGAACAGGGAATAATCCATCTTATACACATGATCCCCGGACAGGATGAGCACTTCCGACGCATTGGCCCGTTCCAGTAGATAAAGATTCTGGCGAACGGAATCGGCTGTCCCCTGGTACCACTCTTCTCCGGTTCTTTTCTGCGGGGGCACGATCCTAAGATAGTGTCCCAATGAAGCACTGAAGATGTTCCATCCGTCCTCGATGTGGTCAACCAGAGACTGGCTCTTGTATTGCGGAAGCACAATGATCCTGTAGACTTCCGAATTGATGCAGTTGCTCAGTGTTACATCGATGATCCTGTAGATGCCACCAAAGGGGACCGCGGGCTTGGAGCGATCCCGCGTCAACGGGTACAGACGTTCTCCCCTACCCCCGGCCATTACCACCGCCACCACGTTTTTCATGCTGATCCTCCGTGGGTAAAACCTATGAAAACCCGGAATTCCGCTTAGGAATAAAGGCACGTCTCGGACCGACGGAAAGCCCGGGTTGCGGTTGCGTGTGCGACAACGAGCACAGTGACTATCTTAATCGCCCGACGCCCTATTCGACAAGTTGAGAAAGCGTGCCGACTCTGCGGCGTATGTTCACAAAAGGAACCTTGGGAGGCCGAATGAAGCTCAGCGCCAACTCGGAATTCTGCCCTCGAAAAGCTCCAAAGATGAGGGCAGAAGCTTCTCGGCCATAACCCGGTAAAATTCTTTCAGCCCCCACTTCGCCGGCGGAAAGGCATCCGAGGCCACTGTGACGCCGAGCGCAAGGCAGACCGACATCTGATGCGCTTTGGGATGCATGAATGACGTATGTCCTTCCGGATCCCAGGGACACCCCAGCTCAAGCCCTTCCATGGCTTCGATGACTCGCTCACCCTCCACATCCCGCGGAACCGACGCAAAGCCGGCCGCGGCGAATTTGACCGCCACATAACCTGCGAGGGCGGCCTGTGAAGGCAGCCTATCGGTCAACCCCTTGAATCGATAAATGAAATTCCGGTTTTCGGCTGAGTGCGGCATATTGAGATGGTGGTATGCTCCCATCACCTGGCCTTCAGGCAAACGCCTGTCCAATTTACACAGAAGGGAGTAATCGCCGTCAAAAGGACAGATAAGTTTGACCCGGTCGAACAGCCCCAGGATCAAGCCCTGACGAATGAACTCCAGCAGGTCCGCGCCCCTGTATAGACAGAGTAAGGCTTGGGCCTCGGAAGCTCTTATGGACTCGATCAATGGTTTGAAGTAGAGATTATCGACTTCCGTCCAGTACGGCCCATCCAGCGTCACGGCCTTGTTTTCGGCGGATAAAACCTGCCGAAACTCTTCAAAATAGTTTTGGTTGGCGGAGTTCTCCACGCCGCACACCACCAACCGTCTCCACTCTTGGTTCGCCGCGTAAAAGCCGGCCGCGGCCACCATTTGGTAACCGGCCGGTGTGACATGAAAATAATATGGGTGATATTGATCCATAAGGAGACGATCGTTGATATGACCGGCACCCAGGAAAATGACTTTGTGAATATCGGAGAGTTTGGACACCGAATCGGCCACGTCGGGATCCAAAACGCCCATAAGGCAATCAACGTCTTCAAAGGCCAGCAATCTTCCCGCCTCTTGCTGGGCCGCGAGGGGACCGCTTCCGGTGTCGCCCACGGCCAACTTGACTTCCTTTCCGTGGACGCCTCCGGCCGCGTTGACTTCCATGACCGCCAGTACGGCGCCTTGTTCCAGGTCTTTTCCCAATTCCGAGAGGGGCCCGTTGAGTGGGCAGAGTAGCCCCAGACTTAAACCGGTCTCCATTCGCGCCCCACAGACGGAGGCACACAGCAGGATGAGACCGCATACCGCCAAGTATTTCAGCCGGCGCGTGACGGCCGTACCGAAACCTCTTCGCCGCAAGCGCCCAATCTCACCGGTATTAAGATGAAACCCGGACTTCGTCCGGCCGCCATGCCCACAAGCGCTCATCTCCGCCTCATACACGTCATGGTGCTTCCGTATGCCGTAATGGAACGTCTCCGTTTCGAGGGGATGGATGCCCGGTTCTTTACCCCGGCGCCCGAATGAGGCGCTCGCCGCCCGAGAGGAATCCGATGTTCGCCTTCGGTAGTCTCGCGGCGACCTCCATTGTTCCGTCCAATCAGGAAGTCACGGCGTTTCCGATCTGAAAACTCCCGCGAATTATCTCTATGGAATCCGACAGCTTATCTTCATCCCGAGCCAAGTACCAGACGGAGAACACAAACACGCGGCCCTTTTCGAGCATCAACACAAGCCAGGACCTTACCGGATCTTCCGCCTCTTTGTTCAATTGGGCCATGAACGCCGGCTTATCCCCCGGAACGGTCCGCTCAAAATCTTTCAAGAAGGTGAAATCACCTTTGAAAAAGAAGTCGCGGTAATGTTCCACAAGTTCCGCCTCCGTCAGACCCTTTTTCGCCAAGAACGTGTGAACCTGAACCTGCAGGTCGGGCGAATTGCACTTGAGGAGGTAGTCCCCGTCCTTAGACTCCTCACTCACGTTCCAGGAATTGTCCGACAGCCGAAATCCGAAATTAAGATTCCGATTGTTGCACACGATGCTTCCATCCGGTCCCCGAATTAGTTCGGCGTCCGCGGCTGTGTCCTCAGTCTTCTTCTCCCCGTCCTCGGGCCTTTCCTCAGGAAGCTCTGCGAGGGCGACGGGCTTTGGGTTCTTCATCAACTCCTTTACGAAATTGATGGGGATCGCAAAGTTGAGGTTCTGGCCTCGATCAAGACCGGCCGAGGTCACCCCGATGACCTCTCCTCGCATGTTGAACAGGGCCCCACCACTGCTTCCATGCGAAATCGGCACGCTGATCTGGATATACTTGTAGCCCTCTCCCATGTCCCGCCAAGCGCTGATTAGTCCGTCTGAAATCGTGTGCTCCATGCCCTCCGGACTGCCGATGGCCACGGCTTGTTCCCCCAAAATCACCTTTGACGAATCTCCCATCTTCGTCGTGACCAGCCCGGTCGCTCCTTCGAGTTTCAAAACGGCCAAGTCCAGCTTGGGCTCATAAGCAAGCACCTTCTCCACGGCGAACTCCCGGCCGTCCGGGAACCGGGCGACAGCGTATTTCCCGTTAACGATCACATGGTGGTTGGTAACCGTCCAACCGTCTTCCGAGATCACAAAACCGCTGCCCTGTTTGAAAACGTTTCGATCCTGGTCGGCCACCCGCAAGAAGACCACGGCCTTTCCGTAAAGGCGTTCAATTTCATACGGTCTCAATTCCGACACCGGCTGTTTGGTTTCTTTGACGAGCGTGTTCTCCTCCAACCCCACGAGAGGTTCCAGGACACTGACCATGAAGCGGGCCAAGTTGTTCTCCGGCTCCATCTCCACGATGAGTCCGTACTGAGTCTTCGCGTTGGTGAACTGCCTCAACTGGTAATGGGAGTTGGCCAACATACCCCGAAGCCACGTATTCATGGGATCCTGTTTCAGCGCGTCCGCCAACAAGGGAATCGCCTGATCATACTCCTTTTTCGAGATATGGTTTTGAGCTTCCATGCCGAGAGCAAAGGGGTCCGCGCATCGGGCGGCCGTCTGTTGCAGCAGTAGGCCCGCCAGCAAAAACAGAATACCGATCCGCACCTTTTTGAATCCCATGACCGAACCCTCCGAAACAAGCGTGGCCGACCGAAATCGTTCCCCTCCGGAAATTCTACTATAACTTCCTCACCCAACCTATGCAATGATTGAAACAGCACATGCATAGAGCATAAGCGGAGCGGGACTTGTCAAGAGCGGACGCCGGCCTTATAGTATTTGAGCATTCCGCCGCATCCGACACATGATTGCTTTGGGAGGCGAGGGACACTCACAGAGCTTCCGAAGGGAACACGCGTGACGGAGGTAATCACCTTGCCGAACAAGACGCTCTCTCTCATGTTTTCTCTCCTGAAAGACCACGACATGGGCGTTCTCGCCACGAGTCGGAATGATGTCCCCCATTGCTCTCTGATGTCCTACATCACCGACGAACGAGGGCGAACCGTTTATATGGTTTGCGACTCAGAGAGTACCAAATACAAGAATCTGCTTCACAACGACAGAGCCTGTTTGCTGGTGGACACGAGAGTTCGAAGCGCGGAGCACGCGTCGGAAGAGATACAGGCGCTGACCGTTGGGGGAAAGTTTGTCCCATTGGACGGGAAAGAGGACAAGTCGGCCGTCATGAAAAAGCTGATCGCGAGGCACCCCCAACTCAAAGAGTTCGCTCGGCTATCGACTTCCGAGATTATCACTCTCAAAGTGGAATCGTTTCTATTGCTGAAGGGTGTGTCCGAAGCCGACTATTCGGCAGTGGAATAGATGGTGTGTTTGGGGCTTCGACTTTCCGGACGAAAGTCCGCTTGTCCACCGACGGTACAATCCTCCGAACGTACATCGATAACCCTTCCTAAACAGGATGAAACGACATGAGAAAACTCGGCCTCCTTCTCCTTCTATTGTCGGCGGCGGGATTGCCGTTTTCCTGCGCTCCCTCAAAACCGTCGACGGACGCCGACAGCCCCTCCTATGTCACAACCGGTGAAACGAGCGAAGGATTTCAGCTCCTCGACCGCCGGCCTTTGGAGCCCTCCGAAACATGGCCGGACGGGGTCGCAGGGTATCGCTTCAAATATTTGAGCGACGGGCTCGAGATCGTCGGCTATCTGTTCAAACCCGCTTCTCCGGACGCCCTCCTCCCACTGTTGATTTTCAACCGGGGAGGCGGCCCGAGTTTTGGATGTTTGGACGGAAAGACGTTGGATAATCAGGCTTTCCTTTGCAGTCGGGGCTTCGTTGTCCTGGCCTCCATGTATCGTGGTTCCTGCGGTGGTGACGGAAGCGACGAGTTCGGCGGCGCCGATGTGGACGACGTGGTGAATCTCGTTTCCTTGGGAAGGGCTCTTCCTACGGTGGACCCGGACCGGGTGGTGATGCTGGGCTATTCGAGAGGCGGCATGATGACCTTTCTGGCTGCCAAACGCGGCGTGCACCTCCGAGCCGCCGCCACGGTGGGCGCTCCGACGGACCTGCTGGAAACCTATCGCAGCATCGACTCATGGTTCCACAGGATGGGCCTGCGTTACCTTGTGGGCGATCCCGACGAGAACCCACGGAAATACCGGGCTCGTTCAGCGGTCTGTTGGCCCGGAGAAATCAAGGTCCCTCTGTTGATCCTGCACGGTGAGGATGATAACAAGATCGGCGTGAATCAAGCCGGACGACTCGCCGCGGAACTGCGCGCACTGGGAACTCCGCACAAGCTGGTCGTTCTACAAGGCGGAGACCACACGCTGGATTCCCATCGGGAAGAAAGGGATCGACTGATCCTTGAGTGGTTTCACAAGCACTTGCCGCCCGGCTCAAATCCGCTCCGATGATAGGATCCGCAGGGCGCCACAGAAATGTCAATTTGAATTCCCTTGACTTGTCGGACCTTATCTGAAAAAAGGGAGCGCACAAATTCACTTCCCCTGTGAACGATTCACTCTTTTCCCTGCGTCAAAAGAAATCAATTTCAATAACATCGCCTGGCGCGGCCTCGAATGGTGATTGTATTCGTGGAACCTTTTTCGTCTGAATCTCCGAAAGTATTTGTTCTGGGCACGAGTTCCCTTCTCCCCGGGTCGATTCCCGGTTCCGGTGAAGAACGTCGGGACCCCGTCGTCGACGTGTCGGGGGCCGGCCACCTTTGTGTGGAAGAAGAAATCATCGCCCAACATATGGCAAAGGAAGAACGAAGAATCTTGGACCGGAGCGTGGTACTCGCAATCATCACCGCGCGCAGGGCCATGGATCGCACACCGGGGTTCGACGCGCTCCCGACGGCTGAGGTCGGATGCAGCATGGGCACCACCTTTGCGGGCAGCGGCAGCCTTGAATCCTTCATCGAGGTGTTCCGCACAAAAGGCCCTCGGAGGGTCAACCCTCGGGCTCTGCAAATGACCATCGGAAACGCCACCGCATCCAACGTGTCCATAAGCTATGCGTTGAACGGGCCCACCATCACCTGTTCCGGCAGCTTCCTCTCGGGTCTGCATGCCTTCGTACACGCTGCGGAGGGCATGTCTTGCGGCTCTTTTCCCGATTACATGCTGGCCGGGGCCGCAGAGTCACCCATCAGCGCCTGGGTGGCCCGGTTCGCCTCCATTTACGGGCTCAGCGGCGTCGAACTCTCCGAGGGAGCCGCAATGGCCGTACTCGAAAAGGATATGGAATCCGAAAGGGTTCGGCCCTCAACGGCTCGATGGATGGGATGCGGATTGTTCCACGCTCCCTCCTCCCTCCTGAAATCGGATTCCGGCTCTTTTGGGTCCTGGTTCAAGGAAAGAACGGCGGGAGTCGTGCAAAGTCTGGGTTTGGAGGCGGGGCGGATAGCACGGATCGGAGTATCCTGCTCCCCCGGCGGCCCGTTGACAAAGGAAGTAACCGAATCGGCGGCTTCGCTTCGCCCGTTTGATGGAATGACCGTGTTCCCGCCGGAAAGGCCCTACACCTTTTCCGTATCGGCGCTCTCCGACCTGTTCACATTCCTGGAGGCAGGGATTCCCGCTTCCTCCCTCAGCCGCACCGGAGAAGTCCTGCTTTTCGCCTCGGCGGCCCAAGACGGCAACTGCGCGGTGCTGCTTTTCGAACGCTGAAACCGTCGGTGCCGTCCATGAAACGTCTCGCCGACAATCCCGACAAAGGGTTCGTATCGTAACCACCTCCGGCTTCAAACATGGATATCAGGAAGTTATGAGACCAAGACACCGCGTCGTCATCACCGGAGTGGGCCCGATCGCTCCAAACGGCATTGGAAAGAGCGAGTTCTCCGGAGCCCTGCGGGAAGGTAGATCCGGCATCCGCTATGTGACTTGTTTCGACACTGAGGGACTGACTTCAAACATCGGAGGCCAAGTCGACGATTTCGACTTTCGGAAATTTTTTCCTTCCTGCCCGGCCAACGCTACCAAGTCCCTTCAGTTCGCGCTGTCCGCCTCGAAGATGGCTTTGGACGACGCGGACCTGGACCTAAGAGAAATCGCTCCTCACCGGGTGGGCGCCGCCCTGGGATGCACGACGAATCGTTACGAACTCGATGAGTTGGAGCATCTCACCACCGGCAGGCCACCGGAGGAGGCGTATACCCTGCAGCCTTCCGATCTTTTCCTCCCTGGGGCGACGGCCGGTTATCTTGGAATCGAGGGCCCCCTGGTCAATGTGGACATGGCTTGCTCGTCGGGAAATCAAGCCGTGGTGTATGCCAGAGACATCATTCGTGACGGACTTGCCGACGTGGTGCTCAGCGGGGGAGTGGACCTACCGCTGAACCGATTGGTGTACTCGGCCTTTTGCCAGGTAAGAGCGGTTTCGACGAGAGACTGTGCACCCGAAGCCGCATGTCGCCCCTTCGATGCGCAGAGGGACGGCCTCATACTGTCGGATGGAGCTGGAATTCTGGTCGTCGAGTCTCTCGAACACGCTCAGGCGAGAGGCGCTCGCATATACGCAGAGATCGCGGGCACCGGACTTACCAGCGACGCGCACCATATGTTGATTCCGGACAAGTCCGGCGCCCAGATGCTTCGATCCATGGAGCTCGCCCTTATGGACGCGGGTATTCCGGTGAGAGAACTCGATTATATCAACGCCCACGGCACGTCCACTCTGCTCAACGACGCCATCGAGTCCAACGCGGCCGCCAAGCTTCTTGGTAAGCACGCCCGTTCCGTTCCCATCAGCTCCATCAAGTCCATGATCGGTCATACCCTCGGTGCCGCCGGCGCGCTGGAAATAATTGCTTGCCTGCTTTCGATGGAACAAGATATGTTACCTCCAACCATCAACTTTGAGGAGCGAGATCCGAATTGCGCCGAGCTGGACTATGTTCCCAACCGGTCTCGATCTCTCCATTTCGACGTTTGCATGAGCAACTCTTTCGCGTTCGGCGGAAGTAATACGTCGATTGTTCTGAAACGCCTCTCCGGATGATGGTCGAGCCTCGGGACAACGTTGAATCCTGCAAACACCGGCGCCCGAGAGCCGAATTCCTTGAAACTCGCACCCGAAATGTGAAATGAATATGCAACAATCCGCCCCATCATTCAGCCGAGAAGAAATCAGCCGAAAGCTGAAGGAAATCCTCCTTCAAGAGGCTCAACTCAAGGGAATCGGAGTCGAAGAAATTTCCGAGGACGCACATTTGGCGGAGGACATGGGCCTCGATTCCACGGACGTTGTGGCCGTTATATTCGCCATTGAGGAAGCCTTCGACATTTCCATCGACGACGAGGAGGCGGCAACATGCACCTCCCTGAGAGCCATTGAAGAGGCCGTCTATCTTAGGCTTTCAGGGACCGCATCCCCGTCCTGATTCTGTGCCGATAATACGTCCGACTTGGGTCGCCTTCAGTGCCGGCCCTTCGTCGGTCGTTTTCCAAGGGGATGTCCGCCTTCGGATGTCGCCCCGCGACGTGGCACGAGGCACACGGCTTGTCTGTACAGGCAGTTGGAATCGGCCCCTGTTCTCTTCTCAACTCCTCGTCCCATCATCGGCGGCGAATGTCCGTTTGGAGACCTCCCGTCTTCTATGGCAGGGGAAGGGGGCGTTTCGCCCCGGACCCTCCGGAAAAGGCCAAGGGTTCCCTTCAGCCTTTCCATATTCCCGGCCTCACATCCACCCGCCTCTGCTCCGTAGGTCCCCGTCCATCGGACGACCAGTCAATAGCTTGCGCCCTTTCGAGTCGACACTCCCGTGCCCTCCAACGGAAGCTATCCGGTGAAGGTGCCTTCCCAATCCCATACGTCTGCTTATCAATTCCCTACACGTTGCTCCGAACGGAAATGAATGGTTCCAGTGGAAGTGAGGCAATCCGCAATAGCGGCGCATCTCGCAAGGTATAATGCACATGATGTATTCAAGGGAACCGGACACCTCGGAAGCATCACTGGTAAGCGTCTTTGTTATCTTCCGTCAACCGGATGCAATATTTCTCAAAGGGGATTTTTCACGGTGCTTGCAGCCTTGGGGTCCGGAAAAGCAAAAGGGTTCCAAGGCCCGAAAGCATAACATTCAATTATTTCTTGACAGATTGTCTGTTGAATACCTATATTGGAGTAACATCATAGCAAAAACGCTAACTAGGAAGGATAGAGATGGCACGGACACTTACTGAAATGGCTGCCGATATCGTCAGAGCACAGGCGTCAGTGGGACAGATGACCCCGGAAGAGATTGAGGCGAGCCTGAAAAAGACTTTCGAGACTTTGAAGGCGATCAGCAACAAAGAGGCCGGTGAAGTTGAAGAACAAAGTGAGAAATCCGATTTGGATCTGCTTCGAGAAGAGCCTTTGAAGTCCATTCAGGCAAACAAGGTGATTAATCTGGAGGACGGCAGCGAGTGCAAAGTCCTTACCAATCGAACTCTCGCGAAGTTCGGTTTGACTACTAAAGAATACAAGCAGAAATGGGGAATCCCTCTCAAGACCCCCCTCTCCGCTAAGAACCTAACTGCCAAGCGAAGGAAATGGGCAAAGGAAAGAAACCTCGGTCAGATACTCAAGGATGCGAGGGCCAAGAAGTCGAAATAAACTCGTCCCGCCCGGCTCATCGAGCCGGGCTTTCTTCTTTCAGGCATCGTCGCCGCCCCGTCTTGCACAAACCGTCGGAAAATTATAGCGCCTCTCGTCCGTGAGGTTCGTTTCCTCCCTTTCGGTATCCCGGCATATCTTGACATATCGCGGAAAAACATCTAATCTGAAATTCCAGTAAGCAGTCAAGATTTCTGCATTTATTCCCTTGTTCAGGAAGGCGCGTACATGTTTGGCATCGGTATGCCCGAGCTCATCGTCATCCTCGTGTTGGCCTTGATCATTTTCGGCCCTAAGAAGCTGCCCGAACTGGCCAAGTCCCTCGGGAGAGGAATGGCTGAGTTCCGGAAAGCCACACAGGAACTCAAAGAGAGCATCAATGTCGACGAGGAGCTCCGGGATGTGAAAAAATCGGTAGCGAACGTCGCTAAGGATCTGAACCGACCCGAGGCGGAGCCTTCAGCCCGGCTGGACGACAAAGAAGCGCAAGGAGTCGAACAAGAAAAAGCGACGATCATGAGGGAGTTCTATCAGGAGCTCGAAGCCGGCGAGCGGAACGGAACGCCCGAGCAGGAGCCAAGTTCTTCCCCATCTTCCGCCTCTAAAACCAACGGGACGGACGAGGAGACCGGGGACGACCAACCCGTCGATGAAAGTTCTTCCAGCCTCTCTTCTCAGAAAACGACCTCCAAGGAATCCTGAACAGTGGACGACGAAGCCAGAATGCCTTTCACCTCCCATCTGGAGGAGTTGAGGAAACGTTTGATCACCTGCCTAATCACCGTCGGGGTGGGTTTTGTGCTTTCGTACGGGTTTTCCTCCCAACTTTTCATATTACTGGTGAAGCCGCTGAAGGACGTCCTACCCGAGGGCGACACACTAATCTTCACCAATCTCCCCGAGATGTTTTTTGTCTACATCAAAATCGCCCTACTGGCCGGGGCCCTGCTGGCCTCCCCGGTGATTTTTTATCAGATGTGGCGCTTCGTGGCACCCGGTCTGTACCCGAACGAAAAGAAGCACGTAGTGCCTTTCGTCATTTCCAGCACGATGCTGTTTATGGGAGGGGCGGTTTTCGGCTACGCCGTCGTTTTCCCGTTCGGTTTCAAATTTTTCGTTTCACTGGGTTCCGGTTATGCAAAAGCCCTCCCGGCGGTAAATCAATACTTCTCCTTCTCTGTGAAGTTGCTGCTCGCCTTTGGGGTCATCTTCGAACTGCCGATCGTGATTCTATTTCTTTCGAAAATAGGGGTCGTAAATTACAAGAGTCTAAGGAAACGACGCAAGTATGCCGTGTTGCTGATCTTCGTGGGCGCCGCCATCCTGACACCGCCCGATGTAATCACCCAGCTGATGATGGCGGGACCCCTGCTGCTTCTCTTCGAGGTCAGCATCATTCTAGCCAAGTATTTCGGGAAGAAACCGCCGCCGGAATCGGAGGCGAATCCGGAAGAGCCGGGAGAGCCGGGAGAGCCGGGAGAAGACTCCGAGAATAGTCCGACCGTTCAGAGCAAAGACTAAGGGGCGCCGACCGCCACGACGCGGAAGGCGAAACCGCACTCTCAAATTGGTTTTATACGGGGAGACACCCGAGAGAACGGGTGAATGCGTGGCGCAGGCGGTCTTATTCGCTATCCGTAACATCACCCTCGAAGACGGCGAGAGAGTAAAACCGGACCTTCCAATCAGGACGCTTTCTATTCTGAATCAAGGGGAACGATTTTTCCGTGCCGCACGGTCAGAAGCTGCAACTCTTTGTCCGCCTCTCCTCCCGGTAGAAATGAAGTCACTCCGGTCAACCCGGGGAAATCGCTTGTTGCTTCAATATTCCCTCGCATGCTCTGGCGATCGGGAAGTCGGTCCTCTTCCAAAGCATGAATGAGAAGCGACATGGTATCATGGCCCAAAGCGGCGAAGAATCCGCCTTTTTCACCGAACATTTGCTCGTATTCTTTTTGAAATGCAGCGACGGACTCCGCTTCGCCGTCCTGAAAGAAATCCGCGACAAAAACCGAACGGGCCAGGTACTGCCCTCCTCGCTCGGCCAAAGTCGGTGAATTCCAGAGATTCGTGCCCATCAGGAAAATGTCCTCGGAATCGTGGAACGCCAGCTGCGGCGCCACGAGAAGGATTTTCCTATAGTCGTCCGGAATGAACAGGCCTTGAAAATCCAAACGCAGGGTCACGGATTCTCCGGGCTTCGCGCGCCTCACCTTTTCCTGATAATTGGCCCATCGCCTCTCACCAATGAGATTAAGCACCGGTTGGCTGAAGTCACGAATATTTGGCGAGTAGGACTCCACCTTATTCACTTCAAGGGACAACAGCGAGGCTTCTTTTCGAAAATCTTCCATCATCTGTCGCCCATAATCATTGTCCGGGTAGAGGACGGCAAACTTGCCGAGACCCAGCTTTCCATGGGCGTAGCGGAGGAGAGACCTAGTCTGCAGTCGTCCCGTCAGCGAATTCCGGAATACATAATGTCCGATTCCAGTGATCCCATCCGCAGGACTCAAGGTGATCAGAGGCACCTGCAATTCTTCCGCAACGGCGCCGGCCACCCTCGAAGAATCGCCCGTCAGAGGGCCCAGTATTGCGACCACGTTTTCCTTTTCAACAAGCTCTCGAATCGCGTCGGCGGCAACCGCGGGGACTCCTTGAGAATCACGGACGAAGACCTGAGGCATACGCTCCCGTTCCTCGGGCCTGAAGCTGTTCAAGGCCAACATGGCCCCGTTCAGCACACGTCGACCGTAGACGGCATAGTCTCCGGTGAGAGGAAGCACACAGCCTAATCGACGAAACTCAGCAGAACGGCGCAACTCGATCTGGGGAAGAATACGTTGCACTTCCCCGGCATAATCGTGAAGAGGATAACGATCTAGAAATTCACGATAGCATGCATCCGCCGCGCCCCACTCTTCACTCTCCTTGAATCGTCGGCAGAGCTCCAACAGCAGATGGCCTCCGAGCGACCTTTCCGGACGCTCTTGATGAAGGGTTTCCAATTCCGAGCGTGTCAGGCGCTTAAGAAGTCCCTTGGCTTTCTCCTCGACCGCCTTCTTTTCCTTTTCATCGGCCAAGGCATACAGATCATTCAGGCACAGGTAGGCCTCGGACCAGGATTGCTTCCTCTCCGCGAGTTCCGCTTGAAGCAGACCCACGCGCATCCTTTCCTCGTGAGTGGTAATACGGCTTTTCGCTTGGTCGAGGGCTTCATTCGCTTCGTTGAAGTACTCGGCATCCATAAGTTGGACGGCGAGAAGCACCGAGGCTTCAAAGGTGAACCGACTGTCCGGGAAGTACCGTATCAGACGTCGACACGCTTCCACCGAGGCTCTCCGGTTTCCCCGATCTCTCTCGATGGCCGCAATGCGATAGAGAGCCAAGTCGGTTCCTCGAGACTCGGGATAGTGCTCGAGTTGTCCGTAATAGAAATCGAGTGCCTTCGTCAGGTCTCCTCTCAGATAGGCTTCCTGCGCCAGATCCAAATACGGAACCTCGTCCCGATTCGCCGGAAGGGCCGGAGGAACGGTCTCATTGACGTGCGTATCGGCCGGAGGGCTGGTCGGGCGCACAATAGGAAACTGACATGAGGCGCCCTGCAGAACGGTTGCGGCCAAGACGAGGGAGATCAGCAGATTCATTGGTTTTCGCATGATCATAGCCGGGACAAGACCTGCTCGGAGCCTACGTGGCTTCACAAGCTTCAAAAAGGATGAGAAGAACCATCGCGGGTTTGAGAAGAGCGGTTTTCGAGGTCCAAGGTCCGGTTCACGGATTCCTTCTCCTCAAAAAAGAATCCCACCCGCGTTTCGAAGTGAAATACGGGGGGATTCTATCACAACCTCGACGTGTAGGCCAAAGGCGAATGAAGAACGTTTGCGCCTCCATTGCCTTTGGAGAAAAGGCGGATTACTTGACTTCTTCGAAGTCCGCGTCCACCACGTCCTCGTCGCCTCCTCCGGACTCGGGCCTGCCCCCTGCGTCCTGGCCGCCTTCGGGACCGCCGCCGGATTGCTGTGTACTCTGGGCGTAGATTTGTTCCGCCAGCTTATGAGAAGCCTGCATCAACTCCTCGGACGTTTGCTTGATGGCGTCGACGTCCGTCCCTTCCATGGCGGTCTTGAGGCGTTGGATAACGCCTTCAATGTTGCTCTTGGTGGCCTCGTCGAGTTTATCCCCGAGATCCTTCATGGATTTTTCGGTCGTGTAGATCAGGGAGTCCGCGTTGTTTCGCGCCTCGGCCAGATCTTTGGCCTTACGGTCTTCTTCCGCGTGCAATTCCGCGTCCTTGACAAGTCCCTGAATTTCGTCCTCGGACAATCCGCTCGAAGCCGTAATGCGAATGGATTGTTCCTTGCCGGTTCCCAGGTCCTTGGCGGAAACATTTACAATTCCATTGGCGTCGATGTCGAAAGTCACCTCGATTTGGGGCACGCCGCGGGGGGCGGCAGGAATCCCCACAAGCTCGAAACGTCCCAGCGTTTTGTTATGCGTGGCCATTTCGCGCTCCCCTTGGAGCACATGTATGCTCACGGCGGGCTGGTTGTCCGCTGCGGTCGAGAAAATCTGGCTCTTCCGAGTGGGGATGGTCGTATTCTTCTCGATGAGCTTGGTGAAAACCCCACCGAGGGTTTCGATTCCAAGAGAGAGGGGCGTGACGTCCAGCAAGAGAACGTCCTTCACCTCTCCACCGAGCACGCCGGCTTGAATCGCAGCACCGATGGCCACCACCTCATCGGGGTTGACTCCCTTATGAGGTTCTTTGCCGAACAGCTCCTTTACCTTCTGCTGCACTTTGGGCATACGGGTCATTCCGCCCACGAGCACGACTTCTTGAATGTCACCGGTCTTGACGCCTGCATCCTTGAGGGCGGTCTGTACCGGACCGACCATCTTCTCAATCAAATCCTCGACAAGCACCTCAAGTTTCGCTCTGCTCAACTTAATGTTCATGTGCTTCGGACCCGACGCATCCGCCGTGATGAACGGAAGATTGATGTCGGTTTCCATCGAAGTCGAAAGCTCCATCTTGGCCTTCTCTGCGGCTTCCTTGAGGCGCTGCAGAGCCATTTTGTCCTTCCGTAAATCGATACCCTGATCCTTCATGAACTCTGAGGCAAGATGGTCGATGATCCTCAGGTCGAAGTCTTCACCACCCAAGTGGGTATCCCCATTGGTGGCTTTTACTTCGAAAACTCCGTCGCCCAGTTCGAGGACGGATATATCGAAAGTCCCACCACCCAGGTCGAAGACCGCAATCGTCTCGTCGCGCTTCTTGTCCAGGCCGTAAGCCAAGGATGCCGCAGTCGGTTCGTTGATGATTCTCTTGACATCCAGGCCCGCGATACGACCGGCGTCCTTGGTCGCCTGGCGCTGGCTGTCGTTAAAATAGGCAGGAACCGTGATTACGGCTTCCGTTACCTTTTCGCCCAGATATTCCTCCGCGGTCTGCTTCATCTTAGTCAGTACCATCGAGGAAATTTCCGCGGGACTGTACCCTTTGCCCTTAATATCGATATGGGCGTCCCCGTTAGAGGCCTTCACAATCTTATAGGGAAGGTTCTTGACGTCCTTTTGAACTACGGGGTCCTCGAACCTTCTTCCGATCAATCGTTTGACCGCGAATACCGTGTTATCCGGATTGGTTATGGCCTGTCGCTTGGCGGATTGGCCGACCAGTCTTTCGCCGGAATCGGTAAATGCGACGATCGAAGGCGTGGTTCGGCTGCCCTCTATGTTCGCGATGACCTTGGGGTCCCCACCTTCCATGATCGCAACACAAGAGTTCGTCGTCCCCAGATCGATTCCAATGATTTTTCCCATAGGTCCTGTTCCCTCCTTATTCCCTTTCGATTCCAATCTATAGAATGGTGCCGAATGGTGCCCCGGTTTGCTCAGCTCTTATTTCAACCCCAATGTCTATGCGGGCGTCTTGGATATGACCACGATGGACGGCCTTACCAATCTGCCGTGAAGCAAATACCCTTTCTGTATTTCTTCAAGAACTACGTTCTCATCGTGTTCCGCACTTTCTTGTTGCATGACGGCTTCGTGAAAATTGGGGTCGAATTTCTCACCCACCGCCACAATGGGTTCGAGACCGTTCTTCTTCAGCACATTCATCAGCCCTGTTCGTGTGAGTTCAAGCCCGTCACGCAGGGCATCGTTACCGTTTTCTTCGCCCACGTGTTCCATCGCTCTATCCAGGTTGTCCAATGTGGGCAGCAAATCTTTGATGACGGACTCGTTGGCGAACTTACAGAACTCCTGCTTCTCCCTCTCCAGGCGTTTCTTAAAGTTCTCAAACTCCGCCTGTGAGCGCAACCACCGGTCTTTCATCTCCTCAATCGTCCGCCTAAGGTCCTCCCGGGACTCGGTCCCCGCTTCCGTCTCTTCATCGAACGTTGTTTCGTCCTGCTCGTCGCCCTCGAACTCGGGCCTTGTTAAATCGGCTTCCCGGCCGCTCATTTGTTTCTCCGTAGGAATATCACTGTAACCATCCGCTTCCATGTCCTTCACCTCGATCCTGATCGGATTCGACACGTCAAGACTCCACTTTCGGCACCCCTAGATTCTTGGGCTTATTCATAAACAAAAACAATAAGATGGGCGCATCCTCCATCACAAACAAAAAGCGTTCTCCGCTGCTTTCCGCCGCACGGGGCCGCCGGAATTATCCTTTAGGTAATCATTCCTTGTATGGAGTCAACCTTCACGGCATCAATAATTGTCTGATAAGCCAACCGGGGCCCGCCATGGGGAAGGTATCCAGGTAAAGAAATTTGTGCTATTGTGGACTCCGAGAATATGTATCTTCCATGTGCATGCTGGGAGTGTCGCGGAGACGGCAAGCCGGCATCCGTCGAAGGGAAGGGAACAAAAAGTCGACCCTCTCCCTATTCCGGCCGGTGGTTCATAACGACTCCCGCCATGATGCCAGACTTTACAAGGAGGTCCGCTATTTATAAGTTGGTCGGCCAAAACAAAAAAGCCAGGATGGACTATGAGATCGAAGAGACCCTGGAAGCAGGGGTGTCCTTAAAGGGCACCGAGGTGAAGTCCGTCCGATTGGGCAAGGTGAATCTCAAAGACGGCCATGTCAAACTCGAAAATGAAGAAGCCTTTCTCCACGGAGTTCATATAAGCGCTTATCCTTTTGCCCACTATGACAACCATGACCCGGAGAGAGTGCGCAGGTTGTTACTGCACAAAAGAGAGCTTAAACGCCTGGTAGGCAAAGTACAACAAAAGGGATTCACCGTTGTTCCATTAAAGATATATTTCAAAAACAATAAGATAAAGGTGGAAATAGCTCTGGCCAAAGGCAGAAGAGTGCATGACAAGAGGGAGGAGCTGAAGCGAAGAGCGGAAAAGCGTGAAATGGATCGTACATTGAAGAAATACCGTGTTACCTAACCACGGTTTCCCGACAATGAAAACCGGAAACAGCCGGCCGAATCCACCTGATGGACCTTTTTTCCGATGTGCAGGGCTGGCTTTGACGGTCGCCGAACGCTCACTATTGGAACGACCTTTGCAAGGAGAAGGTGGAGACGGAATATGTATGAATCCGGGAAACCGGTTTGAAGCCGTGCCGCGTCGTGCCGGGCACTTGGGTCATCGGCGGCCTGCTGTAGGGAAGAAGTGATGAGGAAAGGTCCATCCGAACCATGCCCCACTCTGAAAACGGACTCCCCCTGATCGATACCCCATCCCTGTGCGGGTCAGGTTCGGCTGGGAGCGAAACGTCGCCGCCGGGTGCCGGGGAAACACGTTACACACGTTTTGACTCCCAAAGGCAGATTGAGCAGACGAACTTTTTCGTTCATTGGGTCGAATGCGAAAGAGGCGGGAGGTACCTTGTACCGTCCCGCCTCTATAATCAACGTCATGATCGGCTCAGTACTACTTTTTCATGCCTTTCTTGAAAACGGCTTCACTCTTTCGAGCCATGTTATCGGCATTCTCGGCGGCCATTTGTGCTTTGCTTGCCGCCTCCTGCGCCTTTGTAGCCGCTTCTTCAGCCTTCATCGCAGCCTCCTCGGCAGCTTTGGCCGCACCGGCCGCGGCCTCCTGAGCGCTCTGAGACTGCATCATGGCCTTATCCGAATTGTCCATGGCCTGTTGTACCTTCTGTTCCATGGTCATCTCATCGGGAGATGTGGCACACCCGACCATACTCAATCCGAACAGCGACAATACCGAAAGGATCAGTACGATTCTTGCACTTGTTCCGATCTTCATCTGGACTCCTCCTTCTTTCTCTGGTTAAAAACGAAAAACGCTATCTGCTTGCGGCGGGCATCCGCCGCCGGTTCTGTTGTTCCGATCCGACCCCGCGTTTCACAATTCCCACGACTACAGGCACGCCGTCTCTTCTCCGCAATGCCTCATCAACTTCGTCCATCAAAAGGCATTGAACCAATTCCAGTCGGCGTAACCTCTCAATGGTCCAGTCTCTCAGGTTGTCTATTCTGCCGTAAGGATCCGGATGAACCTCCATGTAGAGTTCGAACTTGTCGATACCGAATTTGACGGGTTCATAGACGATCTCCACAGGTGTTCCCACCGGTGTTTCTTCAAAAAAACGTACAATGTGTTCGGGATATAAGCGGATGCATCCGTGACTGACCAACCGACCCACACCCCAAGGAAAATTCGTCCCATGTATCCCATATCCCGGAGTGGAAAGCCCCAGCCAGTGTGAGCCCAGAGGGTTCTCGGGTCCCGGCGGAACAGTCTTTTTCCCCACCTCCTTCTGAATCGAGAGGGGTACACGCCACGTAGGTTTCACGCGGCGCTCCACCACTCGATAGACTCCCAGAGGAGTCTCCCAGTTAATGTCCCCGATGCCGATGGGATAAGTTTTCACAACCCCGGCTTTGGGGAAGAATCGGTACAGCCTCAACTCGGGCAGGTTGATCACCACTCCGAAATGCCCGGTCCGTGGAAGCACCCATCTCGTCGGTATGGTCAACTCCAGCCCGGTCTTCGGAATCCAAGGATCCAGGTCGGGGTAGAGAATTTCCATCTCATTGTACCCCAGGCCGTAGTCCCTGGCGATGTCCAGCAAGGTTTCATCTTCGGCCACTCGGTGCGACTGAAGAAAACCGATCACCGTTTTGGGAGATTCCGAACCTTCCCGAGAATATTCAAGACGATATTCGTAAGCCTGCGACCATGCCGACTGTCCCGCAAGTACGCAGACGAGGATCAACACCCGAATCGCTGTCAGCACCGCTAAACCGGCCCCCGCCTCAACCGGGAAAAATTCCCGTCAGTCAATCCAACGCAACGTGTCGGCAAACTCCCTGCGCCGCGGCACGTAATGATTCTGTTTTCCAGAATAGCCCAGTGTGATTCCCGTGGTCAGAAGCATGTCGGGATCCACCTCCAACAACCCACGGATTTCTTCCTCACAGTAAAGAATCCCCGCGAACCAGCAGGCGGCCAATCCGGCCGCGTGAACCGCCAACAAGAAATTCTGGACCCAGGCGGCCACCGATTGAATATCGATTCGTTCGCCGTGGCCTGAAGGAACGGCGAAGGCGAAAAGCATTACCGGAGCACCTCCGAGGGTTGAGAAAAAGCCCCTCGCTCGATCCACCGCCTTAGGGTTGCGATCGAAGGCTCTGGAAAGCCGTTCATAAATCTTCTTCTCGAACGCTCGGTTCAACAGCTCTTTGATCCGCGCAAGGGTATCGGCATTCCGAACCACGACGATCCTTCGGTTCTGAGAATTCTCAGGAGAAGGCGCCCAATTGGCAAGTCGAATCAGGCTCTCAATCAGGTCCTTGGGAACCGGACGGTCGCTATAGTCCCGAACACTCCTGCGGGATTCCATGACTGTTTTGATGGTATCGTACACACAGTTTTCCGATTCCACGCTTGGGTCCGGAAACAAGGCTGATGCGGACTCAATGGGAAAAAGTCGTTTTGTATTACCGGGCATTCAGAGCTTCCTCGCCGAACCTTTTCCGACGGCCGGCAACCCGGTACCGTCACACCTGTTGTGCCCAAAGGGCTTAGTAGGCAATCAGGGTAGCCCGAAGGGCCGGCGAAGTCAATGGCATCCGAAAAAAAGCAAGGCGCATAAATAGTCCGGGATGACTCTAAAAAGCATTCACGAATACTCTTATCTATAAGAACCCACTCAATTCGTCCGGAAAAAATTGGAGGTCCCCACCTGTCCGCCTCATTTGACCTATTGCTATATTTCAAATGCCCTTGCATGCCATGATGTTTTGAAGGGCCTTCATGTCGCCGAGAAGCATACTGTACCATTTCTTGCTGCGAAGTGCGGCGGCCGGATGATAGGTGGGGATATAAACCCGCCCATCCCTCGTAAATTTCCGGCCGTGGTTAAGAGAAATCTTTGCCGTACCCAAAAAGGTCTCACTAGCCGTTCCGCCCAACAGACAGACGATCTCGGGATCAACAATTTCGATTTGACGCCTTGCAAAGAGATCAACGCAAGTCCGAACCTCTCCCTTACGAGGCTTCCGATTCAAAGGAGGCCGACATTTGACGACGCTCGTGATGAAGATGTCGTTTCGATTCAAGCCCGCCTTCCCGAGGATTTCATTAAGTGTCCCGCCGGATCTTCCCACGAAAGGCCTTCCCGAGAGGTCCTCATTCTTGCCGGGCGCCTCTCCGATCATGATGAGCCTTGCGGATAAAGGTCCCTCACCCGGTACGGCGTTGGTTCGATCCAGGTGAAGCGGACAATGGGTGCAGGTGCGGATTTCTGTGGCGATTCGGGTGAGTTCCATCAGACATTCCTCCTATTCTTACGCTTTCCCGGAAGACTCTCTCGGCGGAACGACCCGGACGAAACTCATCTCCGCAGTCGGAAGTTCGTATATACATGCCACGATCCGACAAGGGTGAAGTATCGCCCTTGCGGGTAAATCCACAGAGTATCCTCCACCGGAACCGGTGCGTTTGACTCCTGCGCTCGTGCCGGGAATAATCAATAAATAACAGCCGAAATTCCCCGGACCGCCCTCCTGTTGGAGGATAACTCAATTGCATGCTCAACGGGCTCATGGAAACATACAAGGCATGAAAATCCCTATTCGATCTTTGTTCCTTCGCTGGAGATACTTGGTCACCTTCGCGTTGTTTGGAGCGTTCTGCTATTTCGTATGGAAGTATGAAACAATCCAGACCTTGATCGGCATGATCAACGAGAATACGCCCCCCGCCCTGTTCCTCGTCCTATTGGCAATCCTGCCCCTCGTGGGATTTCCGATCAGCCTCTTCATCGTGCTCGCCGCCATCAAGTTCGCACCCCTGAACGGATTGCTGCTCATGGGGGGCGCCGTCATCTTCCACATGGGAGTCTCCTACCTGTTGGCCCACTCCGTAATGCGGCCGTTATTGGAGAAGCTGTTGGACCGTTGGGAATATTCGCTTCCCACCATCCCCAATCGAAAAGCCGCGCTGTTCACTCTGTTTTTCACCGCACTCCCAGGGTTGCCCTACACTGCAAAAAATTACATACTCCCACTGAGCGGAGTTCCCCTCAAGTACTACTTTCTCATCGCATGGCCCATTCAGCTGCTGTGGACTCTTCCCTTTCTGGGACTTGGCGGTTACGTCCACGGAATCCTGTTCCATTGACGTTGGTGGATCAGGCTGCGCGGCGCAGCAGGAAGACGATTGGGCCCACCAAGGCCCGTCGAAAAGAGCGCTTGCCCTATTGCGCCGTGGGCGAGGCATTTGGGGACCTCGCTGTTTCCACTTTGACCCCCTAGAGTGTTCTCGGAGAAAACATCCCCTGAATACCTGATTCAAAAAACCTTTGCGCTTGCCTAAACTCCTAACGCACCGGCGTTCTTCAAGTCATCTCGGGACGACATAAGCCGGATTTGTCCGATGCTGATCCGGCGGGTCGTGTTCATCCAACGGAGGGGAAATACTCGCAGTTTCGAAACGAGGCCACATCCCGGCAAGGAATTCAAAATGGTTTCGATTTTATGGGTGATTTGACCGTTAAGGCGAGAATCCTGCTTGCGACGAAAGAAGCACAGGAGGATGCTGCACTTCGGCAGTCCCTGGACCGCCCGAACGATTTTCGCGTGACCGAGTGCTCGCTTGGCCGGCCGGCATTAGACCTGGTTCGCTCCGGAACAAATCGTTTCGACATCGTCATCGCTACGGAATGCTCCTCCGACGACTCATGGCTCGAATTGCTCAAGTCCGTCGCAGGTCGCCCCTTTTTGCCTTTCATTCTTCTCGTTGACGCGGGCAGAGAGCCCGTTGCCGCCCGAGCGCTTGCTCTCGGTGCCTGCGAATGCGTGATCAGGGACAAAGACGGAGGCTATCTCGAACTGCTGCCTTCCATTGTATCCAAAGTGTTTGCACAACGCGAAATGCTGGCGACTTTGGAGCAATTGGAATCCGACCGACGGCTTCACTTGGACGGTCTGGCGTCCGTGGTGCGCTTCTCCGCCGATGTGGTTGCCCAAACAACCGTTCAGGGCGTGCTGGATCGTCTGGTCGAGGCGGCTCGTAAAATTACGGGGGCCCGAATGGGCATCGCGGGACACGGATTCGCGCAAGGAGAATTTTACGTTGGGTCGGTATCGAAATCCTCCGATCTTCCACCTTGTCCGGAGCGTGGGCTGTTCGACAAAGAACGAGGCGGCGTCTATCTGGAAGTCGTCGGACGAAATCAAGCTCTTCGACTCACGGACAAAGAACTGAGAGAACACGTTTCCTGGCGCGGAATCCCCGAAGATCACCTGCCTCTAAGCGGCTTGCTGGCCGTTCCCCTTTCTCACAGGCACGGAGTCGCGGATGGTCTGATCATGGTTTCGGACAAAGCCGGCCGCGATTTCACCGCGGAGGACGAATCCCTGCTGATCCAGTTGGCTTCGGTTGCCGCGCTGCGGCTGGAGCACATCCACATACGGATCCGTGCCGAGCAAAGAGCCGAGGAAGCCGAGGAAGCCAAACGCATCCTTGAAGCGCTTATGGAACATGTGCCTGAAGGCATCGCCATCGCCGACGCCGATGACCGACGAATTCGGATGATCAGTAAATTTGGAAACGCCATGATCTCCAACGGGGATGGAGTCGACTCCACGGTGGAGGCCTCCGAAACCTTGTGGAACCTTGCTCCCGCAGAAGCCCGGAATCGCCGAGAGCTGAAGACGCAACCGCTGGAACGCGCCATAGGCAACGGAGAGGTCATTGTGGGCGAGGAACGCGTTCTCAATCGATCGGACGGAACCGGAGTAATCGTTCTGTGCAATTCAGGCCCCATCCGAAATCAAGAGGGACGGATCACCGGTGGAATCATTGCCTGGAGAGACATCACGTCACGAAAAAGAGACGAAGAACTTCTCCGGGAAGGATACGAAGACATGGAAGTGAGGGTTCGAGAGCGCACCGCCGAGCTCGCCAGTCTCAACGAGCAACTGAGGAACGAGATCATTGAGCATATGGATACGGAAGACTCCTTGGAGAGATCACGGCAAGCGCTCCGACTCCTTTCCTCCAAAATTCTGGCGGTGCAGGAAGAGGCGAACAAGAAGATCGCCGAAAAGCTTCATGACAGTACCTGTCAGTCCTTGGCTTCGATAAAGATATTGGCGGAAAACAGTATGAGCCAAATCGAGGAAGGCTCCCCCGCATTGGAAATACTTCAGGTGGTCGTGGACTCCGTACGGAGCTCCATCGAAGAATTGGACGGGATCATCACGGAATTGAGGCCGGCGGTGCTGGACGACCTCGGCGTGCTTGCCGCGGTTTCATGGTGCTGCCGGGAGTTCCGGATGAGGCACCCAGCCGTCGAAGTTCGACGGGTGACCACCATCAACGAAAACGAGATACCCGAGCAGCTCAAGCTGGTCATCTTCCGTATCGTACAGGAAGCATTGAACAACATCGGAATCCACAGCAACGCAACCTCAGTGCTTGTGGCGCTTCGCAAAGAGACCGATGCCTTGGAGCTGGAGATTCGTGATGACGGCACGGGCTTCGATCCGAGCAACATTGATTCGGAGGAAGCGGCCCGCCCCGGAATCGGCTTGGCCAGCATGAGAGAACGGAGTAAAGATTCCGGTGGTGATCTGCGCATTGAGTCGGGGCCGGGTGAAGGAACCAGAATCAAGGTGCGTTGGTCCACGGCGCCGGAGGAATAGAAGACGGCGTACTCCTACCGTTTCGTCCGGCACGCCCCGCACGTAGTCGCAAATGCCTCTTTTCCCGCTTCTCTCGCCCGCTCCGGGCCGTTCGAATTTAGGGTTTTGCAGCGAACACCGCATCGTTAAGGCGATGTGTCCGGTCACCCTATGGGAAGGGTGCGCCTCCATTCCCCGACAAAGCGCTTCTTCCATGAAACGAAGTGACACACAATAGACCCGAAAGCGCATTTCATTCTATGGTGTATCTCGACAATCCCTCTCATCAGCTCGGAAGCGGCAACAGACGAGGAGTCCAATTCGGAGTTCTCGTCAAAGCGGTCGACCTCCCGGAGCGTTTCGCCCTCATCCTTTGAGAGACGGCCCGTGGATATCTCTTCCTTCTGGCGCATCCTCGGCTTCCCGGCGCGGCTCTGCTTCGCAGCTTATCTGCTGACCTTGGAGCTCAAGCTCCGTCGACTCGGATTCACAAGAAAGTCCCTTTCGGGCGCTTTCGGTGAATTCGGTTATTATGAAGGAGGCAGAGATGGTGCACGTCCTCCTTTGGTTTTGATTCACGGCCTCGGATTGTATCCGGAATACCGGCATCCTCTCATGAGCAGCCTGCGCGGAAGTTTCAAGATCACGGCGCTGGAACTGCTCGGTTTCGGGAGAAGCGCGGCGCACACCAACAGGCTGTCGGGACTCCCTTTTGAGCCCTTCCTGGATCAGGTCCGGACGCTGCAAGACCATCTGGGCGGGTTTCGATGCATTCTCGTGGGCGTTTCTCTGGGGGGCTGGATCGCGGTCAAGTACGCTTTGGACAACCCTGAACGTGTTGGAGGGCTGGTTTTGGCCGGGGCCGGAGGCCTTGGAGCGGATATCTCGTTTGAAGAGCTGGAAGGGCTCAGGAATCGATTCCTGGTACACAGCCCTCAAGACGTCCGCAGGCTGATCAACCAGACGATCCTATCTCATCCGATCCCGATTCCGGACGTCCTGGCGCTCTCGATCCTCGAACTAGCGAAAGTCGGCGTGTTTCATCCGTTCCTCGAGTCCTTGAAACCTGAAGACTGGATTGGCAGGAAGGCCTTGGAAATCAAAGCGCCCACGGCTCTGGTGTGGGGAGTTAAAGACAGGGCCTTTCCGATGTCCACCGTAACCTATCTGGCGGCGGAGATGAAACAGGCCCGAATATTCCGGCTTGGAAACACGGGCCATTCCTATTTGGTGGAGCATCGGAATCAAGACCTGCGGGCCTTGGTTCGTGCGGTTCGGTGGGTCGTCGACGCATTCAACGAGTCTCAGTCATCGCGCTCCTGACCCTCTCTGCCAACGCTTTCACCGCACAGCGCACAGTCTCCCGCAATTTTAGTGAGATGGGGCCCTATGAAGAATCATGCCTCGTTCCTTCATGATCTTGACCCCTTCATCCGAAACGGCGAAATCAATGAACCGCTCCGCAGCCCCCTTGGGTTTGCCGTGAGTCACAAACGAGTATATCTGATAATATGGATAAATGTGGTCCGTGGGGACCAATCCATTCACCTTGAGGAGTTTCAGCCCCTGCCGGTTGGCTCTTGCAGACCCCTGGCTCAGGAATGAAATGGACCAGGGAAACCTCCTCAAAGCACTGATCACGGATTGGGAGCCGGCACCCATGAAATCGTATCGGATATCCTCTCCCTCCATGACCTCTCGAACGAAGTTCCTGTAGGCCGCAGTCTCCTTGTCGGGACTGATCACGACGATGGGCTCGTTCTCCCCTCCCACCTCATTCCAGTTCTCGACGGCGCCCTGGAAAATTTCGCGGAGCTGCTCATCCGTCAAATCCGTCACTCGAACTTTGGGATGAACCACAATGGCCGTGGGATCTTTGCAGAAAGGAGTCTCGACATATCCTTTTCTGATCATCCGAAGGCTCAGGCGTTTCGCGGTGCTCGCAATGTCGCTCCAACCGTCGTCCAAAGCCCGAACCGCTTCGAAGGAACTCATGACACGGAGATCCACACGGATTCCCGTCTTGGCCGTGAATGCGTTCAAGCGCTCGTTTTCAAACGCGGCGAACACTTGATGTGAACAACTGTACTTGAGGATTTGGTCTTCTTGAGCCTGTTCGGCGTGCACACACAAAGACACCGAAGCGACAATCAGAAAGAAGATCACGAACAACCCGTGCCGTTTGACCATAGCCTTTCCTCCTTCAGGGTCCCCTCATCCGCCGGAAAGTGATTCCGGCCACCCCCCAAACCCGCAATCCGCCTGAACGTTGAAGCCTTCGGTCCCGCAGCGTAAGGCGCACTGTGGAACGGTTTGGATTGTTTTATGTAACATACAAAATATTGTTTATTCAAGCAGCCAAGAAAAGAACGATATCCGCCGATTCTCCTCACCAACCGAACGTCGTCACCGCTCCCGGCTTCTCCGTATTGCTCCGGCGAGTCGTCTGCTGATGCGATCAACTCCCCGATAAGAGGAGACCGGCACAGATACGATAGGCGAATATCAAAAAACCAAGGCACAAACCCACGACCAAGGCCGCTTGTATTTTTGAGAGCCCGCACGAATGCACGAGCCCTTTCCATACGAGCACCCATTTGGCGGGTTCCGTGAACCAAATCAGTCCCGGAAGCCAAGAGACCGGCAATACGGCTCCGGTGGAAAAAGCATGTATTGCCAGCACTCGTGAGAAGGAGATGTTCTCAACGCTCAGGCAACGCACGGAGACGAGTGATATCACCGCCGACACCAGCGGAAGGAGCCAGCAGTTCAATAAGAGGATGAGAAACATCGTCGCTTTCCCGCCGGAAACCAATGTAAGCCCCGCCGAAGAATAGATCAGGCTCGAAATTCCCAAAAAGAATAGGGGAATCTTTATCCCGCTCTCCATTTGCAGAAAGAAGTCCGTCGGGCGTCTCACCAGCCCTACGAGCAGCCTATAGTACAGTCCGAGTCCCGGACTTTCGTCGATCTCGGAGGTCGCAGTCGTTTCCATCTCCATGTGTTCCTTTATTCGAATCTAGTGTGCCGTCATCCGGCAACAGCTCCCAAACGGACGAGCAGTCCCCACACAAGCATCAATACCGTGAGAACACAGAACACCGTTCGTTCGGTACGTTTGCTGAACCAAATCTTCCCTTCGGAAAGCTTGAATCTCCCTCGGTCCGTTTCCGTATTGCTTCCATCTTCGCCTGTTTCCAAAACCGTCGGAGCTTCCATGTAGCCACCTTCTTCCTGCACCGCTTGTTCTCTCAGCAAGAGTGGGCCGGTGTTTGAATCGTCCCTTCGATGGAGTCCATCAAAGGGACGATTGATATTGGAGACATTGTTGCCGACAAGCGATCAGAACCCCACCAAGGAGCCGAAACCTCTGAACACCCAGTAGAACTGTGTCAGTATCATCACTACGATCTGAGCCAACACCCAAAGAATTACGCCGACCCTCAGGAAGTCTTTGGGCCCGAGGTACCCGCTGGCGTAGACGATGGCATTGGGAGGCGTCCCGATGATCAGACAGTAGGCGAAAGACGAGGTGATCGCCGTGGACATGGCCATGAACGGCAGGAAGGTGCTGCCGGGATGTGCCAGCCCCGCCATGTTCAGGGCAACCGGTCCCACGGCGGCCGCGGCCGGACCATCCGCCATGAGGTTGGTCATGAGAGCCGTCACGGCGTTGGATGTGACCATCAAGGGAAGCCCGGAATCCATTCCCAGGGGAGCGAGCAATTCCACGATGCTCCGGGCCAACCAGTAGGCCCCGCCGGTTTCGTCAAGCACCCTGCCGAAAATGATGGCACCTGCGTACAACCAGACCACACCCCAATCCACCTTTTCGTGATAATCCCTCCAGTTCACCACACCGGCCAGAATGTAAGCCACCGCTCCGGCCACGGCGATCACGCCGATACCCAATCGGATGGGAATAATGCCGGCCGTGTAGAACGTCTTTTCAGTGAACCACCCGAACACCATGACCACGAAGATGATGAGCGCCCAAATCTGCTGCCGGTTCCAGCCCCCCATGTGCCCGATCTCCTCACGGAGGCGATCCATGGCCGGAGCCAGACTGTGAATCCGCGGTTTGAAACGCCAGTTCACCATGAACCAGGTCAAGGGGATCATGACGATGAGAAAGGGCATACAGTAGGTAATCCACTGAAAATACCCGATATCCATACCGAACATGTCGTTCAGATAGGTCATCATGATCACGTTGCGGGCGCCGCCCGAAGGAGCGCCCGGTCCCCCGATGTTGCACGCCATGGCAATGCTGATCATCAACATTTTGGCCAACTCGGGGTCTTCCTGGATCTCATCCGTGAGGGAGTTCTGGTACAGGAGCATGCCGATGGGAAGGAACATGGCGGCCAAGGCATGGTCCGAAATGAAAGCCGCCAACGGCGTGATCACGAGGAAGAACCCCAGGGTGATCCATCGCACGTTGGGTGTGGCCAGCTTGCTGAACATCATGAGGCAGACCCGTTTGTCCACCCCGGTCTTGACGAAAGCCGCGGCGAACATCAGGCTGCCCATGATAAACCAACAAGCGTCGCTCCAGTAGAGGGAGGCGACCTCGGTCCTACCGACCACACCGGTAAACACTAGAATCAGGCCGATACAGAAAGCCACGATGGGGAGTGGAATACATTCGGTGACGAAGCAGATCACCACGAAGGCCGTCATGGCGATGGCCACCTTGATGTGCCAGGCCCCCTTGTCGGCGTCCTTCTTTTCCGACGGGCTCAAGTCTTCATATTTGAGGTCCGTCTTCCGAACTTCAAGCGCTCGGCCGGAGACTTCGAGGAAGCGTTCGTCGGTCAGCCCTCCAACGAAGCTTTTCGCCCTCTCCAGGTTTTCGGCGTCCCCCGAGATCTTGTATTTCTTGACGTACTTCATGTTCACTTTCATGAACTGCTTTTTCGCCAGAGCGCCCATGTTCATGTTATTTTCAATCACCTGAGCGGTCATTAACTGCCACTGCTCGACGTCCGAGGTCTTGGCCCCGAAAAGCTCCATGTTGAGGTAATCGAGAACCGCCCGAGGTCCCACCTTGTACTCGACGCCCACATCCTTCATGCTGTAGGGGGTAGGCAAGATGAGGATCAAAGCGAAGACGACCACGGGGATGATGAACTTTTTCCAGTCTATATATTTGTCATAAGCCGTAGCTTTTTTTTGAGTTGCCGCTGCCATGTGCTCTCCTTTTCCCGCTTGATGGACGGATCCGCATTGGGCGGAAACGGTTCCGTGCCGCATTCAGCGAGGCATCCGTCAATCCCCCAAAATGATGTGGGCCGCCTCGAAGAAGATTTCCTGCTCCCTCACGACTCCCAACACCTTCTTCCCGCGCATGACCACCAATCGCCTGCTTTGCTCCGTGAACAGCAGGTTGGCGATCTCCATGAGATTTGTTTCTTCTCCGATGGTGGGAGGAGGAGGGGACATGACGTCCCGCACCTTCTTTTTGGCCAGATCCTTGGCCTGCTTGGAAAACAAACCCGCCCAGAACATGGCCGAATACTGCATGGCATCCGCCATCGAGGGCTTGGGCGCGGAAAGGTATGCCGGCCGCAACCCCTCAATGAGGTCCAGAATGCTCAAGATTCCCGTCAGTTCCCCTTGGGGACCCATGACCAGAATGGATCGATGCCCCGTGATCATAAGGCGACTGGTGGACTGAGTGCTTTCGAACGATTTTCTCAATTCCTCGATTCCGTCTCGCACGGAGCTGTCCGGTCCGATGGTCGTGTAATCCTCGATGGGGATCATGATGTCTTTGGCTCTCTTCTCTTCCCGCTTTCCCTTGTGTGAAATCGATGCCGCATCGTTGATCTTGGACGCCAGCAGATCGATGTCGCACGGTTTGCTCAGATAATCGAAAGCACCGTGTGACAGGGATTCCTTGGCGGATTCGATACCTCCGTGGCCGGTAAGCATGATGACTTGGGCTTTGGGGTCGATCTTTTTGATTTTCTCCAACGCTTCGTGACCATCCATCCCGGGCATCCTGATATCCAGGACAACGACATCGAATTTGCCCTGTTTGACCTTTTCTATGGCCTCTTCGCCGGTTCCCGCGACGGTTACGTCAAACCCTCGTCTTGTCAGCACCTTGGAAGTCGTTTCACGGAATTGCTTCTCATCATCGACCATGAGTAATTTCGTTTTTTCCATAACGCATCCCCTGACTCAGTGAGATTCACCGCCCTTATTGCACATAAAACTCAAGCCTCTTCCGCCTGTTTGATTATCTCTCTAGGAGACTTCATATAGGTTCTCGACTGTGCTAATCGTATTTTTTCCTCATGTTGCTGTCGTTTTTTGAAGGCTTCCTCCGTCTTTGTCACCAGATCATCAATGTCGGTAGGTTTCATAAGATAGTCATAAGCGCCTGACTTCAGACCGTCTATTGCCGACTCCACCGTCGCATGCCCGGTAAGCATGATGACTTCCACAAGAGGATAGAGTCTCTTGATCTCCTTCAGTGTGTCGACTCCGTCCATACCAGGCATTTTTACATCCAATATGACAACATGAACGCTTCCGGCCTTCAAATTTTCCATGGCCTGTATACCGCTGGATGCGGTTATTACTTCATATCCTTTTCTCTCAAGAAGTTTCTTGGTCGTCTCAAGAAATCGCTCTTCGTCGTCCACCAACATCATTTTGATATTCATCCTTAGAACCTCCTCCCCTAAGGGTTTACTTGTCATGCTGCATCGCCTGCATTCTCTAGACAGTTGCTTGAACCGTACATCTCCCGCTCCGAACTAAGCGACAGGCAGATGAATCCGAAATCGGGTGCCCTGCCCTTCCTCGCTGAACACCTCCATGTTGCCGTCCATCTTGGTGATGATCCCATAGCAGATGGACAAACCCAGGCCCGTTCCCTTACCCACGGGTTTGGTCGTGAAAAAGGGCGTAAATATTTTCTCCAAATTCTCTTTCCGGATTCCCGGACCGTCGTCTCGTACTTCAATGCAAATCGATCCATCTTCCCGGCCGACCTCAATGTTGATGTTCCCTCCCCGAGCGCCGTGTTTCTCCACAATGGCATCAATGGCGTTGTTGAGAAGATTGACGATGACCTGCTGTAACTGGGCGGGGTCCGCTTTGAGATGGGGAAGGTCTTTGGGGATTTGCTGCTCGATGGTGATTCCTTCCACGTTGGCTTTTCTCTTCACCAACCCGATGAGTTCCGGCAGGAAGGAGGGCAGGTCGACCTCGGCGGTTTCCGAAACCTCCTTCTTCCGAGCGAATTTCAGAATACCCTGAGTTATCTCGGCACATCGTGCGATCTGTATCTTGATTTGGTCCAGAGAATCCTGAATCTGGCGAGTGTCTTCCGATTCCTTCAGTTGACCGCTTTCCCGCAAATCCCCCAGGATCGCCTCCACCAAGGTTTGTTCCGCTCGGATAATCTGAAGAGGGTTGTTGATTTCGTGCGCGAATCCCGAGGACATTTCTCCGATTTCAGCCAGACGACCGGCGCGCACAAGCTGTTGACCCAACTCACTTTTCTCGGAGTCCAGCAGGTCCAGCCTTCCCACGATCATATGGGTCACATAAAAAGCCATGCCGGTAATCAGTCCCCCGCCCAACAGAGCGATCAGCAGCACCAGATACACCACTCTCTGAAGGTCTCTGTAGGCTTCCGCCTTTTCCTGCCGGGCCACCAGCATCCACTGGTTGTTCTCGAGCCAACTGGTGGCATAGAAATACTCGGTCCCGTCGAGCGCCTCAGACACGAATACCCGGACTCCTTCATGAACGGCGGGTGCCGTCTCAAAGTCCGGGTCCGGCTCCATAAGTCCGCCGCCGGATCGACGCTGGGTCTGAAAGAGGCCCTCACGGTTCAGAATGTAGGCCTCACCGGTCTTACCGAACTGGATTTGTTCCACCACCCGACTGAATACGGAACTGTCGATGGTGGCTCGGATCACCCAGTTTTTGTGGGGCTCCCGTTTCAAAACGGCCACGACCAAGTGAGGAATCTCCCGGTATCCCAGAAAGACGTCGCTGATGTAGAAGCCCTTCTCCATCACGGACTTGAACCAGGCCGCTTCATTGTATTTTTTCCCCACAAGCTCATACGGTCCATGGTATGCGACGTGCACACCGGCTTCATTGAAGACGCCGATATCGGTAAACGCATCGGATTTCTCTATAAGAGAATCAAATATGAAGTCGATCTTACCTTTTGCTATGATATCATCGTAGCTATAAAGCTCTGATATCATCACAAGATCCGATTTTCTTTCCTTAATAAAGGACTCTATTAGATTTCCGTGGTCATCAACCATTCTATCTATCTTGGAAATAAATTCAGACTCCAATGATCCCGTGTAATAATAGTAGCCGATTATAATAACTATTAAGAAAGGAATAGCCGGCACAATCAGCATGCTTGCCAACAACTTCCTTCTAAGAAACGAGTATTTGTTATCACTCATATATAAGTCCTTGATATCCGATTTTGTCGCCTGAATTATCTATTCACCGATGGCTTTTATTGAATATCTAATAGGTGTTGCCGTTCGCCGTACCTTCGAATCCCTCGCCGAGCAAGGAACAGTACAAGAAGCATGCCACGATCAAACGTGCCGTCGATAAGGTAACCAGCTTAATTGATTCACTTTTTTTGATAAGCCCGGCAGCCATCCGATTTCGGCGTCTCGTTTCCCCTGCCAACTTTCTTTACAGCTTGGAAAGGGAGACGGAGCCTCGAGTCGCGCATCCAGGGGCGTCGTTCTCGAAACCCGCGTATTACCGAACTCGTCTCGGAGAGAACCCACCGGAATCGTTCCATCTTCCGGCCGTTTGCTTCCCGACCCGAGGTGGTTACGTTTTCGCGTAGGAGGCATGATTCGTGCACCATCCGTACGACGCTGCCTAAGAGAACGAATGCGACTCTCCAAGGAGCGGAGTGAAGCTGGGAAAATCTTGGGTTGAATGCGGTTGAGAGAGAAAGAAAGGGCCCGCGAAAGGTGAATCAGGGTACCTGTTCACGGGGAATCCCTTTGCCGATTCATGAGATGAGGGGATCGTGGCCTCTCCGCTTAAGGCGGCGGGGCCCGTTTGAGGAGCTTAGGATGGGGGTACGGGAAGACTTTGTCGAAAGTCCCCCCCTGAATGCATACGAATCAAGCTCTTGAGGATTTTCATCTCGAAATACGACCTTGCGGATTGGAGAACGGTTAACTCTCATGTTGCAGGCGTAACAGAGCGGAAGGAGGAAAGATTGTCATGTCGATAACAACAAGAACGGGTGACGGCGGAACCACGGGTCTGGTGCGAGGCAAGCGGGTGAGAAAAAGCGGAATCCGCGAAGCAGTGCTCGGCACGGTGGACGAGTTGACCTCCTTTTTGGGATTGGCCCGCGCCGTGGGTCTCCCTGGAGAACTGGCGGAATCGGTACGGAGGACCCAGGAGGAACTGTTCATGCTCGGAGCCGAGGTAGCCTCGATGCCCGAGGACATCTCCCGGTTGAAACATCGGATCGGTCACTCTCACGTGAAACGACTCGAAGACGTTATGAGCCGTATTCAAGAGCGGGTGCCCATGCCCAAAAACTTCATCGTTCCCGGCGACACGCGCGCGGGTTCCATTCTGGATCTCGCCCGCGCCATCGCTCGACGTCTCGAACGAAAAGGGGTGGAGTCCTACGATCAAGGAGACTTCGACAACCCGTTCATCCTGAAATACTTGAACCGCCTGTCCGACGCCCTGTATACCATGGCGAGACTCGCGGACTTCATGAAGAAAGGTTCGGCGGAGTGGCCTTATCCCCGACCCTGGTAGGCAGGGCGGGCCCCATGGATTGGAGGAGTCGGCGCCGCTCCGAGGGCCTGAAAGGATGAGCGTATGGACGCGGAAAAGAGGAACCCGACCGAGAGCAAAAAGGTAACATTTTTTCCTTGCCTGATACGACCGGCGCGGTTATATTAAGGATTCATCGTTCGGACGGGACTGGTAAACGAAAGGTTTCCTCCCCCCGCGAGGGCCATTAGCTCAATTGGCAGAGCAACTGACTCTTAATCAGTAGGTTCAAGGTTCGATTCCTTGATGGCCCACCAAAGAAATCAAAGGGCTTAGGCAATTTCGCCGAAGCCCTTTTTTGATTCATCCCCGAATCCGTCCCACTCCTGTCCCACTTTTTTTCGGATACGGAAACGAAAAGACCACCCAGATTTTCAGACGGCCTCCCATTCTTGGTGCCCCGGTCTTGCGCCACGTGCTTATGCCGACGCAGACGTAGTCACATCATCCTACAAGATCAAATGCACCGGCGTGTCGCTACTGCCGTTTGAACAAAGGCATCAAAGGAAAATCTTGTATCCCACGTTAAGGACTTTGCTCAGTCGCTTGGCACGTGTCACGCCGATGGCGATTTTCCCTCGTTCCATTTCTGAAATGTGAGCCTGTGCGATCCCCGAACGCTCCGCGAGTTCTTTTTGCGTCAAGCCCTCTCGCCGACGAACGGCACGAAGGACAATCCCCGGCCCTTCCTCGGCCGTGAACTCCGGGAAGGCCTCCCGCCAAGGCACGGTTTCCGACAGGTCCACGAATCCAAGAGCCTTCAGGCTTCGAGCCGCCTCTTCCCGGAGTGCGGCCGGACCACGGAATCTAAGCTCAATTTCTTCAGTAGGGCGCTTTTTCGTGCGTTCCAACATAGATCACCTCAATCAACCGGACGGTCCTGTCCCGAACTTCCCACACGGCAACATACGTGGGCTTTCCGCCTTTCAAGCGGCAATGATGCCGGGAAGCATCCAGCTTGCCGTAATTGGGCCATTTTCCCCGCACCGGCCCGTAACATTCCATGTCCCGAAGCAGGACGAAAAGGGATTCTCGAACCCTTTGAGGAAGTTCCTTGGTCTGTTTTTCGGCCCGTCGAGTCAGCCTTACTTCCCATGTCGGCATAATATACCTAAAAAGGTATATTGCCAATCATTCGGCGTCACCCATTAAAGGAAAAACTTCCACTTCCCGGGCCTGGGGTTTGTCGAACAGCTTGGCGGCTTCCCGCACATTATCCGGGGCCAGGTGCGAACACCTTTCGGGTAATGCGATGGTCTTATGCCCAACTCCCGTGCCGCTTTTGGTGACTTCAAGCGTGTTTGCCGGTTCGAACTGTGCATCAACCGAAACGGATGACAGGTAGGGCGCGCAATTCCCGAGGAATGAGCCGGCAAGCCACGACTGCCAAGGTGGGTTCTCCAACACGATCCGGAGGCCTACCGCGGATTTATGTCGCAGAAGTATTGAGCCGTTTCAGGCACGTGCAATGAATCGACCCCAAAGATCGACTCCAGTCCTCCCTATCCTTATCCACGATGTTGTCGGTGTCGTCGGCGTCGGCCATGCCAAGCCTTTTGGAGGTTCGCTTCCTTGATGGCCCACCACAGAAAATCAAGGGCTTAGGCGAAATCACCGAAGCCCTTGGTTGCGTCCGTTCGGGGGTTGGTTTCGACCCGATCAATCGAATAGGCGGAAGACCAGAACGTCATCACCGATTTCGTCGTGCGTGTAGCCGGTTCCCACGATCCCGCCGTCGTTTTGCAGGGCCACTCCGTAGATGCGGTCTTCCGAAGGACCGTAGAACCGAAAGAGACCGTCGGAACCGAAACCGGCATCGGGTGACCCGTCCGAGTTGAGCCGCAGCACTACGCCGTTTTCGCTTTCGCCGTCAAAGGACGATCCGGCCGCCAGAATCCGGCCGTCGGCCTGAACCGCCCCTCCCCAAGCGTAGTCATACCCGCCCCGATCTACAATCACCACGCCTTCCGTGCCGAAAGTCGGGTCCAACACGCCGTCGGGGTCGTAGCGCAGGATGACGATGTCGAAGTGTTCCCCGTTGTGCTCGGCTCCAATGACGATGATTTTTCCGTCGGCCTGCAGCCGCACCGCGTTGCCGTAGTCTTCTTGGTCACCCGTACCCTGATGGGCGACCACTCCGCCGAGGCCGAAGAGCGGGTCCAAGGTTCCGTCGGGATTCAGCCTCAGGAGCAGCACGTCCTCCTTGCCGTCGTTGGTGACCCCGCCGGTCATAACGAGTTTCCCGTCGGGTTGGACGACCGCATCAAATCCCCAGTCATCCCCAGGGCCGCTCCCCCCATAGAAAAAGGAGCCGTTCTCGGCGAAAGCGTCGTCCAAGACGCCGTTGGGATTGAACCTCAGCAGCACCGCATCCTTGTCCGGGTCCGTGAAGCTTTCGCAGGCCACCACGATCTTGCCGTCGGCCTGGAGCGCCACTCCACGACCCGTGTCCGTTCCGCCTCCCGGACCGGCCCAAATCACCGCGCCGTTCTCCCCGAACCCCGTATCCAGGGAGCCGTCCGCGTTGAAACGCACCACCAAGACGTCGAAATCGGTCCCGTTGTGTGACCGTCCGGCCACCACGATCCTGCCGTCGTCCTGGACGGCCAGTCCGAAGCCCAGTTGGTCCCCTCCACCGAGGTGATCGTACCGGACCACGCCGTTGTTCCCGAACAGGGGATCAGGGGTCCCGTCAGGCCGATACTTGAGGAGCAGAATGTCGTTGCCTTGGTCCGTCCGGGTGTACCCCATCACCACAATCCCGTCGTCGAGGGTAACGGCCGTTTCGATTCCCCGGTCCCGGTCTCCCGCCTCGCCGCTGTAAAGCGCATATCCCAGAGGCGGATTAAATGACTTGTCGAGAACGCCTGCTTTCCGCATATCGTCTTCACTGCCGCACCCCCCCAATATGGCCGCCGCGCACAACAGGATCACACCCGCCACCGTTCTTTTCATGCCTTCCCTTCCTCTCCCTCGATTGTCAACGCCAAGGATACGCCGTTCACAGCTTCATCCCTCTCGATGCGCTTATCAATCCGGGAAAGCTGCGTCAACATCCAATCCCGCGGCGCGGCGGGCTCCCGTGAATCGAATGCGGGCCTTGCCCGTGGAAGTTGACATCGACCCTTGGGATCACTATTTTACTCTTTGAGGATTTACCGGAAAAAAGTTCGTGGTTTATTTGGGTTGGGTCCTTTTTCAGCTTCGAATCAAGAAACGAACCCACGGCAATTCAAGGGGGCGAAACGGCTTCGACGGGGACAGTGAAGTTTAGGTTGCATGCCGAGTTCTCGTGCGCTCGTAAACTGCGCGGGGCATCAAATACAAATGCCGATAATTACGAATACGCTCTGGCTGCGTAAATAGTCAGACGTCCTCCCCGCTCTCTCCCGCGGAGCGGGAAAGGACGCCGATCAGCGGGATAGCCGAACGGTTTGTCCACCGGCCGGGAGGCGAAACAACAGATGGACCCGCGAATCAGGAATCCGGTTCCCGGGAGTCCTGCTTCGTCAGCTTAAATCGGGAGACAAGCATGTAGACGCTTAAACGGAAGGTTCTCGGACGCGGGTTCGACTCCCGCCGCCTCCACCATTTAATATAATAAAACGAACCCGTCCAAACGCATGTTGGGCGGGTCGTTTTGTTTGTGGGTCAGGGCACGTTGTTGATTAACGTGACAAAACTCGGTAACGGCTCCAATAGAAAGGAGGCACGGTGCTGAGTTTGTGCGTTTCTTCGTTTCATCGTCCATGATACAACCGACTCATGCCGCAAGAAGCACCCATTGACGCGTCGGGAGACGTTGCACCGCGTCGTCTGCCGAGGAATGGATCGGCGTAACATTTTCCGTGACGATACCGACGGAATTTGGTTTGTCGATCGCCCGACGAAGCTGCCGGTTGAGACCGCAACGCCCTTTACTGCGTGGGCTTCGAGCCCGAACCGAAGCGGCAAAGGAAGTTGAGGTAAGCGCCTCTGCAGTCGGCCGCGCCGCCGGCAGAGGCGGACGGATTGCTTCGGATCATGGATTTGTCCGTTGAAGAATGGAAACGCACGAAATCAACCCCGTTCCCTTTTCCGCACGTCCCCATTTCCCCACATGGAGGCCTTATGACAAGAGTGATCCTTGTTTGCGCCGTGGCTGTTCTGTGTCTTTCGGCGGCGAGAACATCCCTGGCCGGCACGTTTCAAAACGGAGACTCGTACCCGTACGATTACGAGGTGGTCGGCAACGGGGAGAGCCTGAAGGGTACGATTTACGACGATTCGACCATTTACGGTTTTTGCGATACCGGCTGCCGACTTACACTCACTCAGACAGGCCAGACCATCGACATGCGCCCCGACGACCACATCATCATAGAGAACGGCGTTATGAAGGTGAGGCCGGCGGATTAGACCACGATCGGCGATGAGGCCGTCGATTCACACCCGAAAAGAACTCCTGCCGCCGCCGGTGTGATTGATCGTTCTCATTTTTTCAACTCAATGATCATGATCCAATGCTCGATCTTATGAAGACGAAGAATCGTCAATGACACCGGATGGGTTCGCAACTTGTGTGTAGCCCGGGGATACCATCCTTATTTATAACATATAGGGGTTTTTCCCCGGCAACCAACCATGCCCGGACTCGTACGTGTGGCGGTGCCGGATAATTCACATCATGCCGGCAGGCGACGGGAAATCTTTGCTTTTCCCACGACATTCCTTATGATGGATGTCCCCCGGACCGGACCAACGGGGAGCCAAAAAGAAGACGGTACCCCGTCGGATAAGTGATTCATGACCCATTCGATTCTGCGAAAGAAAGCGGCATGCAAACGATTCTCACAGGTTTGGACACGGATTATGCGGAAAAGGAACCGACCATCGAGCAGGTAAACGCATTGGTCGGTGATGCCGTCCTCGAATTCGGTGCACCGTGGTGCGGGCACTGTCAGGCGGCGCAGCCCGCGTTACGGGAAGTGCTGGCCGAGTATTCGGACCTGGCCCATATCAAGGTATTCGACGGAAAAGGCAAGCCGCTGGGCCGTGCGTTTCGGGTCAAGCTTTGGCCGACCTTGATCCTGTTGCGCGACGGTAAGGAAGTGGCGCGCCTGGTGCGGCCTCTGAACGCCGACGAGGTACGCCTGCTGATGACGCAATGCGAGAAGGTGGAGCCGTAAAAAGCCCTCATCCGGTATACATTCAAGGGGGGGAACTTTAGAATAGTTCCCCCCGCGGGTCCCCAGAAGCTTTAAGCAGGCCTCACCGCCTCCGGCGGAGAGGCTCCGTGCGGTAAGTGGCTTGCCAGGCCGGGAAAAACCAAGCGGTGACAATGCTTGCAGGCAAGCTGTATTGACCTCGTGAATAGGTGCCTCATCCGTCCCCGATTCTGCATTGATCACCGGATCGCCGGGGGACCGCCGGTGCGGGAGCACAGGTGCTCAGGTGGGCCTTCGGCCGTCCTTTGGGCGGGTACCATGGCCCGCCCCTACAGTAGACGAGTTCCCCCCGTGAATGACTACTCCGTCCTGATCACGAGAAGCAGCGCTCCGTGAAGGCATGCGCTTTGGCGCGAATCTCATCCAGGTGGGTGAAGAGGCTCACGTGCTCGCCGTTTCGGATGGCCCACAACTCCGCATTCGGCGCCCCGTCGGCCACTCGCCGCCCATGTTCAAAGGGAACCACCCGGTCGCCCTCTCCGTGGACAACGAGGATCGGAACCTCAATTTGCGCGACCGGTATGGGGGCCATGACCTCGAAGTAGTCCATATCGTTCAGCGTACCGGGCAGCCGAGCGGCCGGCTTATCCATGGCGCTTGACAGCAACGCCCGCATCAGCGGCCCTGCCTCGGGATGCTCAAGGGTCCGCATCATGACCGCCTCGTCCCGGATGGAACGGCGCGCGGCGCGGATCGGATTCCGATCGGCCTGCTGCCGCATGAATTTCGTGATCCATGGAAATCGAGCCATGAATTTCAGGACGGGAATTCTTCGCGAGACTTCAGGCGGTATAGAGAAACAGCCGGTGCAGGCCGAAACGAGAATGACGCCGGCGCATTTCCGCGGATGACGCAGTGCAAATTGGAGAGTGCTTGGTCCGCCGGCCGAAACCGCGATAACCATAGCCCGGGCGATGTTGAGATCATCCAACAATTCCGCGTAGAGATCGGCCTGCCCTTCGGAGGACTTGCCCGAAGAGAGCGGAGTGCCCAAATAGCCCGGCCGAGATACGGAGATCACCTGGTAACGGCCGGTGTCCGCGAATGCCGAACGAGCGAGAATGAGCCCCTGGTCGTACCCTCCCATTCCACCGTGAAGCGCGAGAACGACCGGCCCTGCTCCCACGGTCGCATATTCGATTGCACCGTGCGATGTATGTGTGGTTTTCGGAATGGTCGTGATGACGGCGTGCGTATCATCAACCTTCCTGCTGCGCAAAGATTGCATGGAGCATCCCTGGGGTCGACGCCCCATCAACCCGTGTTATCCGGGGGTTGCCGCAATTTCGAATTTCCCGCTCTCAACCCTGCGGCCTTCAGAAGCTGATTCTTGCAGGAGGCGAATCACCACGTGCCTCGGCTCGTTGCGTAGGCCCTTCATGATATCATGAGGGCATTTCTATTCACACGCCTATTCCAGCTTCTCGAAGTCTCCTTACATCGACCCCGATTTCACCCTAAGCCAAGAGCCTCTTGAGCCCTGTGCTCTCCCTTTCCAGACCCTTGAGCCGCCCGGCCTCGCTTATCGAAAGTCTTCCGCTTTTCCTTCGCCGTCAAAGAACGTTTGTTCATAAATACCGTGCAGCCGGCGCGACTCACCAACTGTGCCGATTCTGCAATCCGCCTCCTTCACAATCCCAATCTTCCGCTCCGGACAGAAGCGCGTGCCTTCACCAGGACCCATTCTTCCTGGTCGAGGGCTCCAACAGACCCACTCGTTGGCTCTTCTTCGCACGATGTACTGCAGAGATGATTGCCGCCATCAAAGCGGGGTCGAAAGGCTCATCGGTGCCCGTTCCCTGAATGCGGAAGGAGTACGGGTTCTCATCGTCGTCGTTGCTGCCGATGGTCAAAGTCGCCGTTCGCACGCCCACGCCCGAAGGCGCAAACCGAATTTGAAAAGTAGTTGCACTCACGGGGGCTACCGGGGTTGTGGGGAAAAGCACCAAGCTGAAATCTTTGGCTTGCGCTCCGGCGATGGTCACCAAAGGTGTACCGGTCAGGTTTAATGCCGCTCCGCCGATGTTGCTGATGGTAAAGCTCCGGGTGATTTCCTCACTTCCGGCCAATGCCTCGCCGAAATTGGTGCCGTCGCCGATCATGGGGGTGGTATCGCCATTGAGGATGACGGCGTCGTTCAGTCCGAGTACTTCCATTTCAGCAGGCCCTTCTTCAAACGCGCCCATGTCGCACCCTGATCCTTGCGGCCGGGCCACACCGCGCTGGTCCGTTGCCGGACACGCCGCGGCATCGGCCGTGTCCACTGCAGGGGAGCCGGACGGGAGGGCATGCGTCATGGTATATCCGCCGTTATCGGCCAGGGGGCCGAGCACGGGTGACTGGTCGAGGTTGCCGCCCCCGTCGGTGCCCAGCGCGGCGTCCCACCCCAGGCCCGAACCGCCGGACCCTTGGATGTCGCTGTTGCGGATGCCGGGGATATTGGTGGTGGAGTTATAGATTTGCGGGCCTGCGGGCGCGGTGTTGTTCCAAAGGATGCTGTTGGTCACGTTGGGAGAGGCGTTCGCGTTGCAGATGCCGCCGCCGTTGTCATCGGCCGTGTTGCCGACCACCGTGCTGTTGGTCAGGGTGAGGACCGCATTGGCATAGGGGCCGGGATAGCCGTTGTAGATACCGCCGCCCTGCGGGGCCGTGTTGTTGGTAATGGTGCTGTTCACCACGGTCAACCGCGCCCCTTGGTCGGGGCCGTTGAGGATCCCGCCGCCGAAGCTGCCCGATGCATTGTTGTGGATGCCGCAGCCGGTCACGGTCAGCGTAGCGCCCCACCAGTTGTAGATACCTCCTCCCTTCCCGCCGATATTATCGGCGATGGTGCTGTCCGTCACGGTCAACTCACCCTGGTAGTTACTGAGACCGCCCGTGTTATAGTCACCTATGTTCTCGGAGATCATCGAGCGGCTCACTTCCATCGTTCCATGATTGTTTTCGATGCCGGCGGCGCCGCCGTCGCACCATTCGCCGGGTGACAGGTTGTTCGCTATCATGCTGCCGCCGACGGTCGCCGTGCCGCTGTTGCTGACGGCGCCTCCGCCGCAGGGAGCCGAGTTGCCCGAGAAGATACTGCCTTCAACGTTCATCGTCGCGCCGCTTCTGTTGATGAGTGCGGCCCCCGCAGTTGCCGCGTTGTCGGAGAAAGAGCAATCCGTCACCCTCAGCATGCCCAGGTTGAAGATTGCGCCACCTTCGCCGAAGCCATATCCGGAACTGGCAGCTGCGACGTTGTCCGAAAAGGTGGTCCCGATCACCGTCAGCGTGCCCAGGTTGAAGATGCCGCCGCCGAGGCCGTAATAGTCATCCCAATCGGCATCGTAATATGTTGCGATGTTGCCGCTGACGGCGCTGTTAGCCAATGTGACCACGGCACCCGATTCGATCTTGATGCCGCCGCCGACGGGTTGATCCAAGTACTCCCTGTATTCGGTCCTGCCGTGAGCAATGGTCAGATGCTTGAAGGTGACGTGAGTATCGGTGGAAACGTGAAAAACGCGCACCGCGTCATTACCGCTGATGGAGATGACGCGGGTTCCGCCGTCAATGGTCAGGTTCTTGTCTATCAGTAGTTCGCTGGAAAGCGTAATGGCGTAATCGGCGGAAAACGTTATGGTGGAACCGGCACCGGCGGCGGCGATGGCCTCGCGCAACGAACAGTCGCCAACGGCGCAGCCGTCGTCCTCGTCAACAGCCGTCGTCACCACCGGCCCTGAGGCCAAGGCCGAGCTCACGGCAAACCCCGGGGCGACAAGCGAAGCGAGCACCGACAGCATGACGGCGAGGAATTGCACTCCCTCGGAAACTCTGCATCTGATCATCGGATTATGCTTCCTTCTGAAATCCGGATGGTTGCCACAAGGTTGGCTGCCTCAGAAGGGCGAACCGCCGGACCGGCATGCGCCTCCCTCCACGGTAAGTTCCCCCTTCAGCAGCCTCGCCCGGTAACCCTCAGGGCGAAAGTCCTACCATTGGCACCCTAACAGGGAGCAGCCGCTTTGTATGCAAAGGGAACTACCTACATGTTTGCGGGAGAGGGCCCCCACGCGCGTGTAGAGGAATTCCCCGTCACGCGAGTGGCAATCGTTGTTTTTACGTGGTGCAGGCAGTGAACGGCGTGGCGAAAGAGTTCACTCACGCCCTCCTAACCCGGTTTCACCGGAAATCCGGCGTGGTGGGATGCAACCGTAGGTACACTGAAGTTGGTAGCGGCGAGGATCCGCTTGGTGGCTGTGCTATGGCCCGGAAATCGGTAGATCTCGACTCCTATCGGTTCAACTCCTCTAATGCCGCGTTCGTTTGTCCGCAGGCGGCCTGTTCCGCCAGTGCAATTGCCGCCCTGGGGCTGACGAACCGGCGGCCTATGGCTACTTGTCGTATCGCCTCGGCAAGCACTCCGTGGACCTCCCGCTTCGTGACGTATCCCAGTGCTCCGGCCGCAAAGGCCCCCGACACCCACCTGCCCTCCTCGTGCATGGAGTAGACCAGGAACGGCAAAGCGAGCCTATGCAGGTCCCTGAGAAAGGCAAAACAGTCTTTACCGCTCAGCGAAAGGTCCACCAGCACCACATCCGGTTGATGATCGGACACCCGGGATAGAACCTCGGCGTATCCGCCCGCCTCCGCGCAAACCTTGATGCCCTCCGTTTCCAACAGCAATTCCAGGCCTTGGCGAACCGCAGGATGGTCATCCAGGATCAGGACGCGGAGAGGTTTCATACCTGTGAGTCGTTGCGTATCCATTGTTCGCCTCTTCAATGTCTCAGTCTGTCCGGCCGGTCTAAATCGCAACATCGTGCAGGCACACGTGTTCCTTCCGCCGGTTCTGAAGGGTGTTTGGTCCCCTCCAGGCTCAGTCGGCGGTGCAGGAGATGCCGACGCCATCATGTGAACGATAACAAGGAGCGGCAATCTTGTATGCAGTGGGAACCACTTACGTATCTGCGCGAGAAAACCCCCACGCGCTTGTAGGCGAATTCCCCCTCAAGGAAAGGGTATGAAAATCAAGGTGTGCGGTTGTGGAGGTAATTGATGGCGTGGCGCCTGAGTTCGCGTGTGCCTTCCAAGTTCAGTTTCACCATAATCCGGGCGTAGTAGGATTCAACCGTACGGGTACTGATGTTCATTGCAGCAGCGATCTGCTTGGTGGTTTCGCCCTCCCCCAAGAGGCGATAGACCTGCTTTTCCTGGTAACTCAACTCTTCATAGGCCGCGTCCGCTTGTCCCCGGACGGCGTGCTCCGCCAGTGCGACGGCCGCCCTGGGACTAACAAAGCGGCGTCCCGAGGCCACTTCTCGAATCGCCTCCGCGAGCACCCCCTGGACCTCCCGCTTCGTCACGTATCCGAGAGCTCCGGACGCAAAGGCCTTGGCCACCCGCCTTCCGTCCTCATGCATGGAGTAGACCAGGGCCGGCAGACCTTGCTCCCGCAGGTGCGACAAAAGGTCGAAACCGTCCTCGTCACCCAGAGAGAGGTCAACCAGGACCACGTCCGGCCGATTTTTCACCGCACAGGCCAACGCTTCGGCGCAACCGTCCGCTTCCGCGCAAACCGTGATGCCTTCCGTCTCCAGCAGCAGCCCCAGACCTTGGCGAACCGCGGGATGGTCGTCTACAACCAGCACGCGGAAGAACTTCGGACGACTCGATCCTTCAGAATCCATGGTTCACCTCCCTGATGGCTTGTTTCCGCCTCTCCGGCCGGGCGAGTTTGCCGCGCGGGATTCGGCAGGACACACGCGTTCCTCCTGAAGGCCCCTGCGCCACCTCCAGTTCACCTTCCAACAGGCTCGCCCGGTAGGCCATTGTACGGAAGCCCATGCCTACCGACGAAATTCCGTCGGGCACCCCAACGCCGTCGTCTTCCACGATAAAGAACAGCCCTTCCTCGTCCCCTCGCAAGACCATGGAGATGCGACCGGCGTGTGCGTGCCGCTCCGCGTTGCTCACCGCCTCTTGAGCAATCCTGTAGAGGTGCTGCGCGGTTGTGGATTCGGACACACTCACATCGCCCTCGGCTTCGAAGAGGCAGGTTATGCCCGATGCTTCCGAAGCCCGCTTGGCCAGGGTCTGCAGCGCCCCGGCAAGTGCATCGGGCTCCGGATGCAGCGAACAGAGCCCCTGGGCCACAGCGTGCGCTTCGTCAATGGTTTCCTCGATCAGAGAGGAGAGCTGGGACAGATCTTCGACCGCCAATGTCTCACCCCGGCTCAGCCGACGCGCCAACGCCTCGGAGCGCAGCAGCGCGCCCGTGAGCTGCTGGCAAACCCCGTCGTGGATTTCCCGCCCCAAGCGGTCTCTCTCCTCGTCGCCGATGCGGATCACCTCGTTTTCCAGGCGCCGCCTCTCCAGCATCTCATGTTCCAGTTTGCGGTACGCGTCCACCCGCTCACCAGCCTCTTGCTTGAGCTTCTCCAGGGACTGCATTAGGAACCGTAGAAACCGGTTCAGCAGGATCATTGGAGCGAACAACAACGACAACATCGCCGCCGCCTGTGTCCAGGCCATGCCCATGGTGATCGGAGTTCCCGTGTAGCCGGCCCGCATAGACGGCAAGCCGCCGGTGGTGTGAAGAAACGGAAAAACAAGGATGAGGAAGGTGCTGAGCGCGGCCGCGGCCCACCCCTCCCGCGGACCGAGCAGCACAATGGTGAAAATGGGCATCACGACCGGCAATGTGCGGGCAAACGGGCCGTGGGGAATGGTGATGCCCATGACCACGGCCAGTGCATACCCGCACGCCAGGATCACCCATGCTCGTGTCCGGAAACCGATCCGGCGCACGAGTACAAAGACCAGAAGCATAAGGTAGAACCCTGTTGCCGCGAGTCGCACCGGCCATCCGACCTGAGGGCCCATTCCCGAAATCAGGAGAACAACTGCCGGAAGGTAGATAATGGCGCTTACGCGTAGGACGGTGATGACGGTCGTATTGCGCCATTCGACCAGCACGGTCTCGACGGCGCAGTATTCCGAACTTGGTCCCTGTCGCATCTCGTGAATTCCTCCTATGGCAACAGGCCGGCTTCGGCCTCAAGTACAGGCACCTGCAGTGAAGCACGGAAGCGATAAGAAAATATTGAAAGCCGCATCACTTCTTGAGAAAGGCCCGGCTACGTCCGATTCGGCTCATTTGCTTTTCGTTCGGCGCCTACGCCTCCCTTCCATTCTTCCGCCGACGGCGGCCGTCAACACCAAAGGTCCTTGATTTGAGTTCGAGGGACACGCCTCAGTCGTGACGCCCAGTGCCCCGCACTCTGTTATCCGGCGAGGCAACCACTCCCGACAGGTCGTCCTTCTACCGGGCTTCGGCCGCACCTCGCTGCAAGTCTTTTAGAACGGATGCACGCAGGTCCTTGGCGGTTTTGGGCGGTTCCCGTATGTCGTCCGCGGAGCGCATGACGAGCGCGTCCGAGGGGCAAAGATAGGCGCACGCGCCGCAGCCCAGGCACATATTACGATCAATTTCGGCCGTTCCTTCGTCGTTCACCGTAACGGCGTCCATTTGGCAATGCTCCTCACACGTTCCACACCCGATGCACTTATCGGGATCCGTTTCGGGATACAAACCCGACGTGGCCCCGTAGAACCTCAATCCCTGCTCTTTGATCTTCTTCAGCGAATCGCAGTGACACGCACAGCAATTACACAAATACTCGAGAAAATTCGATGTATTGGAAGTGAGGTGAATCAGGCCGCTCTCCTCGCATTTCTCCAGGATGGCCAGAGCCTCTTCTTTGCTCACCAGTCTTCCGAGTCCGTGCTTGGATATGTATTTCGCTCCGGGACCGAAGCTGAAACAACTTTCCCTGGGAGCTTCGCACGGTTCTTCTCCCAACAGATAAGCCTGATGGCGGCAATAGCAGTGTCCGACGGAAACGGCCTCGGCTTCCTCAATGTACTTGGAAAGTTGGTGAAACGTGTAGATTCGAGGACCGGCGTCGATGGATCGTTCGATTGGAATCACACGCGAAAACGCCGTCATGTCTTTGGGGACGGGCACGGTCTTGCGCATTTTGACCTCGGCCAGGGTGATATACTCCTTGAACAGCCGGGCCAGCCTTCGGTGCCGCTCGGTATCTTTGCCTCCCATGAACTGGAACTCAAAGATTCCGGGCAAGAGCGGCAGCAGTTTGTATAGGGTTACGCCGTCCTTTTCCCGATCCAGAACCGTCCCTTTATCCGTCATGGATTCCAGGATGGGAACAAGGACGTCGGCAGTCTTGGAAAGCCTTTCGGCCAAGTCCTCGGCGGATATGGCCGCCGGGGGCATTTTGGCCGCCACTTCGGCTTCCTCAACGGTGAAGAGTTCGTCCAGCAGTTCGAACAATTCGGGACCGGGAAACGCGAGAACCGCTCCCCCTCGGTTATTCAGATTGTTGCAGAGTTCTTTTCCGAGCGTTTCATCCATGTTCCGGCTCCTTACGGCTTAAGAAATTCGGTAATCGCTCACGTGAAACAACCCTCGGGGAAGTCACGCCACGCACTTCCATCCAACGCCGCCAAACAGGTCTCACCGACCAGGGCGAAATCCGTCCGGGGCGGGTAACGCCAAAGCTCACGAATCGCTCGTATGCGTTCACCATGGAATCGAAATAACCATCAACTCCGCGGCCGGAAGCGTCTCTCTTCTCCCGTGCCTCGAACAGCCGACCTCCGCCCGGCTTTCACGGTGAATGCCCTTGAATATGCTTTTCCGTGCGGTATCGGCAAGTCCCATGAATTCCCCCGAGACGGACAAGCCTTTTGCGGGTCGAGCTTGGGTTGATGTTACCCGAAGCATCGAGCGTTGCCAACCGACCTTCTTCTCACCGACCTTCTTCTCAGGACCGGACGGCCGGACCATCGACAAATCATTCGGTGGCTTATTTCGGGTCGATTACGCCGGCCACAAGAGGGAACCCGTTCAACTTTTTGTGCACACCCGTTTCCCCCGCTTGCCCCAGGGCGGCGAATCGTTTACATTTGCCGGGGATCGCCCAAAGAGGATTCGACGGCGATGTTTTTCCCGGGCTTCATCACTCCGCAACGCGCCCGAAGTTCGCATTCCGCACCGATGGATATTCCGACGGACGTCGGTCCGGTCGGACGATTCGTGCTGATACACGAAATCGCCGGGAAAAAGGGCCGGACCGCTGGGATTCCGTGTCGATTGGAGGCATTCGATCTGCGACGTCCTGGTGTAGAGTCCCGGTTGTTTGGAGTCCATAGCAGCACACCGGCAATGTTGGATGATTGCAGAGAGCATCCCGGACCCCGGTTGCGACATGGAAACGATCGACCTTTTCAAGAAGCTCGGCAACAGGGCCGCGAACACCTTTCTCACAAAAATTATCCCGGTTAACCCGTAAACGGATCGGCAATGATGATTTTTTCCAACCGCAGACTCTGGTTTGACTTCCGAATCCTGCTTCTGCTCTGTGTTGCGGCGCTGTCGGCCGTGGGTTGTACATCGCCCGGCGAGAAGACGGTGACTGCGGAAACCGCTTTGGTAAGAATCGAGGCGGACGCTTGGCCGCCCTTGGCGGATGATTTGGACATGGATTCGTTGCGCAGAGCGGTCCAAGGAAGTCTCGAATACTACCGAACCGTACCGTACGATAGGGAGTTCCGTTACGGACGGGACGTGTACTCGGCCGCACACCTCGCCGCATCCATGGCGGCGCTGTTGGATCAAATGGAGAACTCCGACGACTACGGCGACTTGGTCGAGTTCATCAAGAATCGTTACGTAATGTACCGCTCCGTGGGATCCAGGAACGGTGACGGCGTATTGTTCACCGGCTATTACGAGCCGTTGGTGGAGGCGGACTGGAATCCTTCATCCCTATATTCGATACCTCTCTATTCGACTCCCAAGGATCGACTCAAGGTCATGATACGGGAATTTCTCCCGGAGTCCGGGGTGAATTATGCGCTGGGCCGCCTATCGGGCGACAAAGTGGTCCCCTACTATACTCATGAGGAGATCAGCGAGGGGGCCCTGAGCGGGCGGGGCCTCGAGATCGCCTATGCCGCAGACCGCGTCGACCTATTCTTCCTCCAAGTTCAAGGGTCCGGCCTCCTTCGATTCCCGGACGGATCGCTGCTTCACGTAGGCTACGCAGGTTCCAACGGACACCCTTATCACAGCATCGGCAAACTGATGATTGATGAGGGAATCATATCAAAAGAAGACATGTCCATGTTCGCCATCAAGGAATACCTCCATCACCATCCGGAAGAAATCGATCGGATTCTTCATGCCAACCCGAGTTACGTCTTTTTCAGAACCCTCGACACCGGGCCTGTTGGAAATATCGGAATCGTCCTCACACCGGGTCGATCCGTGGCAACAGACGACGAATTGTTTCCCAAGGGGGCCTTGGCCTATGTCCAAAGTTACAAACCGGTTCTCGATTCCAAGGGTGACCCCGCCGAATGGGTGCCTTATGGAAGGTTCGCATGCAACCAGGACACCGGCGGCGCCATTGTGGGACCCGGAAGGGTCGACGTTTTCTGGGGCAGCGGCCGGTACGCGGAAATCGCCGCCGGTTCGAGCCGCCATTGGGGACAACTCTACTTCCCGGTGATGAAGCGAACGCCTCTCCCCTGAATTTCCCTACCCGGACGTGGAAGAACAACCAAAGACCAGCGAAGGAAGGAGAAAAACCCAACATGAAAGGCAGACTCGATCACTCCAACGCATGGAAAATCATCACCGCCTTTGTCATCGCAGCGGCATACGCATGCTTCCCCATGACCGCGTCCGCCGAAACCGCGGAAGAATACTACCTGAAAGGCCAACAAGCCGTCAGCCCCGGGGAGGCCATCAGTTACTTCGATCAGGCCATAAAAACAGACCCGGAATTCGCTCCGGCGTATCATGACAGAGGAGTGGCCTACCAACGACTGGGTGAAATCCGAAAAGCGGTCCGTGACTTCGATGAAGCTCTGAGACTCAGCGACCAGAACGTCAGCGCCTACTACAACCGCGGCGTCTGTTACACCATTACCAAAGTATACAAGAGAGCAATCGCGGATTATGAGAAGGCCGTGGAACTGGCCCCGGAAGACCCCAGAGCCTACAACAATCTCGCCTGGATTTATTCGGCGTCCGAGGACATGAAGTTCCGAGACCCTAAGCTCGCGGTGGAATATGCGGAGAAGGCGGTGGAGCTTTCGGGAGAATCCAACGCCGCCTTCATGGATACCCTGGCACAGGCCTACTTCGCGGCCGGAAGAACGGAAGATGCGGTCACCTGGGCTGAGAAAGCGGTCACTTTGCAGCCCGATGATAAGAAGTACTCGGAACGTCTGGCAAAATACCGCAAGGCACTGGGAAGCTGACGGAAACCTGGGGACCCCGGGACTGTCGACCGCTTTCCTCGATGAGGCTGCACGAGCCCCGTCGAGGAAGGCGCCCCCGTGCAATTCACCCTCTTTCAACGGCGGCGGCTCTCAGAACAGGCTTGTCTGTTTGAGAATACGGCTCCTTTCACCAGGGTCGAACAACCGGACCTTGCCGAATTCACCGTCGTATCCCGGAGTGACGTTGACTTCTCCGCATCTCATCCTTCGGATGCCTTCCGCAATTAGTTCGGAACCTTCTTTTTCCAGCAGTTCCAAAGGCGCTTCAAGCAGGATGAATAATTCCGGACCGAGGCGACGGATCAGATCAAAGTAGACGTTTCGGACCTTCTTGGTGTTGACTCCGGCTTTCAAGACCTCCGACAAGACTTCGATCAACGGAATGATATGGGTGCAGCTCGGCGCTCCTTTCGGCTCGTACCCCGCAGGCCGGTCGGCCAGCGCCTCCACTCGATGCATGACCCCGACGGTTACGAGCGCATTGCAGTCGGGACACCGATAACCGTGAGCGACCGTCTCCGCCGGACTCATCCGCCTGCCGCAGGCTCGATGACCATCGTAATGATATTTGCCCTCCTCAGGGTACATGTCCAAAGTCCCCAACAAACCTTCTCCGAGCATCACCGCACGGGAAACGCCGTCAAAGGAAAACTCCGTTTCCATGACGTTTGCATTGCGTCCCAGCTTGGACGGGGAGTGAGCGTCCGAGTTGGAAAGCAGCCGGTAGTCGTCCAAAGCGGACACTCTCCAGTTCATGGGAGGATCGGAAGAAAGGCCGGTTTCGACGGCATGTATGTGAGGCGTCAAGTCCTCGAAGCATTCTTCGATGGAATCAAACCCGGACTTGGCTCCGAGCACGCTGAAGTGTGGGGTCCATGCATGAGCGGGGATGAACAGGATTCTTTCCGATACGCCCAGGGCGATTTCCAGCAGATCCTTGCTGTCCAGTCCTAAAATGGGCCTCCCGTCGGAACGAATGTTCCCGATACGCTCCAAAGCGTCATTGAGTCTGGAAACGCTTTCCAGATCGGGCAGAAGAAGTAGATGATGGACCTTGCGGACCTTGCCCCCCTTTTTGTAGATAGTGCTGATTTCCGCGGACAAGATGAAATGAACGCTCCCCGTGTCCACGCGTGTTCCAATCTCTTCGGCGGAAAGACGGCACTCGGGTTTCAGCTCGAAAAGACCACAATCCAGTGGGACCAGGGATTCATGAATTTCCCGACACCAAGTCGGATGAGTCACGTCACCGGTGGCCATAAGGGATATTCCCTTGATACCGGCCCATTGGTGGAGATGGGGCAAGTCCATATCCTTGCTCGTGGCCACGGAGAAGCGAGAGTGCACATGCAGATCGGCGATAAACGACATGATTGGGACCTCCGGAACAGAAGTTGAGAGAACTTAGGAGTCTCCTGGAATCAAGTCAATCACAAAGCTCCTTCACGGAGGGGATGCGAGAACCGCAGGCCGGCTTGCGCATCGAGAAGTAATGATCGTGTAGGATATAACGGCGGCCGATTCCGTCGGTCTTTGTCTCCGGTTGCCTCTTTGTCCGCGTTTCCTGTGACCGTGGAGTGTTCGCACCCAAGGTCCCGGAAACGGTATTGCGGACTCGGAACCGTCAAGCGGATGTGCGAAAAAACCCACACAATGGCGTTAGCTGTGTGCATACCGCCACAGTGCCTGGGTACCGGAATGCGAATCGGACTTCCCTTGGATAACTCATCCTGCGATTTCAAGCACTTAAAAAGAATAAAGAGGACCGTTTGAAATGGTCCGATGCTTGCATTAAGTTCGGCCTCAAGGAGAAGGAGAAGAGGAGAGTTGGTTGTGGCCTTGCACCAGAAGACAATTCAAAACGAAGTCCGATCCTGCGGGATCGGGCTTCACAGTGGCGAAAGAATCGATCTGGTGTTAAGGCCGGCCGGCCCGGACAGCGGAGTACGGTTCGTACGAGGAGACCTGCCGTCCAAGCCGGTGATCGAGGCGGTGGCTGAACGTGTGGTGGATACCACACTAGCCACAAGCCTCGGTAGTAATGGAGCGAGGATTTCCACGGTTGAACACCTCATGGCCGCCGTGGCGGGTCTGGGCATCGACAATCTGGAAGTTGAAGTGGGTGGGCCCGAAGTTCCCATTATGGACGGCAGCGCCGCGCCCTTCGTCTCCCTATTGAAGACCGCAGGCACGGTAAGTCAGAAAGCGCTCCGAAAATTCATTCGGATTGATCGGACCCTGCGAGTCCAAGATGGGGACAAGTTCGTTGAGCTTTATCCATCCCACCAAACGACCATCCGTTATTCCATCGATTTCCATCACCCCATGGTCACCGGCCAGGAGATTTTCTTCGAACTGAACCAGGAAAACTTCGAGCGAGATATCGCGGGAGCCAGGACCTTCGGTTTCCTGAAGGATGTTGAATACATGAGGAGGAACGGCTTGGCTCTGGGGGGGTCCCTGGAAAATGCCGTAGTCCTCGATGAGCACCGCATTCTCAATGAGGAAGGGCTGAGATACCCTGACGAGTTCGTACGCCACAAAGTCCTCGATTTCATCGGCGACGTTGCGCTGCTGGGTTATCCCTTAATGGGGGAATGCTCCGTACACAAGTCGGGACATTCTTTGAACCACCAAGTCGTTCGAACGTTGAAAGAAAATCCTGATTACTGGCATCTTGCCTGCTTCGATGAAGTTCTGTTCCATTGGGCGGGTAAGGAAACGCGAGAGTTTTTTCCCTGCCCGCAGCCTCTCGTGGCCTGATCTTTTCCCGGGCCTCATTACCCCCAAGCCATGCCGCCCCATGCTCCACCGTCACGCCCCGTGATGGTTTCGACTTGCATTTCACGAGCGTGTAGCTTAATACTCTTGTAAGGTCGGCAAGTCGCTGAACTCCCCGCCTTTCGAGCTCCGGACTACAAAAGCGTGCTTCCGGAATCGCGACATGTTCCGGGGCGTGGTTTCGCTTCCCGAAATCCATGGTCGTGTTCCGATCCGGGTGCATTTCCGCGCCCTGCTACCGATACGAACTCGATGGGCATTAAACGGCTGCTCATGAAATCTCTTTTTGTTCGTTATCTAGTGATATTCCTCACCACTCTGTTAGTGCCGACGGCACTGTTTCCGAGCCTTGCCTCCGCGGAACGGGCAATCATCGACGATGTCCTCATTACTCCCACAGGGGATCACCTGCTTCTTTACTGTCGGGTCAAGAACAGTTTCACCCAGGAGATGAATAGGGCTATCCTGAGCGGAATCGCCACGACCTTCACTTTTCGAATTGAATTTTACAGAAAAGTAGCTTTTTGGTGGGATCAGGAGCTCAACAGCCTTACCGTCGACCACACCATCAAATACAATCCCCTCAAGCAACAATTCTCAGTTTCGTCGGCGGACAAGAATACCCAGTCCACCACGGCGGTGAAGGATTTCAACGAAGCGAAGATTCTTCTCACGGAACTGAACGGGGTCAAGTTGATCGAGACCGGACGACTCCGGCCGAACGAAACGTATCTGCTGAGGGTTCGAGCGGAACTCAACAAAGTCCGTCTACCTCTCTATTTGCATTACGTGCTGTTTTTCGTCTCTCTTTGGGACTTCAAAACCGACTGGTACGAAGCAGCTCTCACATACGAGGGGTATCCGCCGGGAAACAGATAAGGCATCCTCATGGTGCAGATCGACCCCCATCTCGACGAAAAGGAATACCGCAGACGACGCCGGGAAAGGACCGCGATCTTCGTCATTCTTCTGGTGATGGCGGTGGTCACCTACGTGGAAGTCCATTCGCTTCGCATGGGTATGGGGCTTCCCTTTTATAACAGCGTTCTCTTTTTCGCCCTCATCAACATCAATACCACCCTGCTGCTGCTGCTCATCTTTCTAGTAGTAAGGAACTTAGTAAAACTGGTTTTCGAACGGCGCAGGAAGATTCTGGGCTCACGTCTGAGAACCCGATTGGTCGTAGCGTTCACATCCCTGTCCTTGATGCCGACCATTCTGCTTTTCTTTCTTTCCATTCAGTTCATTTCCTCCAGCGTCGAGCATTGGTTTAATCTGAACGTGGAACGGTCCCTCCAGAACTCTCTGGATCTGGGGACGGAGTTCTATCAGAGGATGAAGGACGACGCCGTCCGGGCGGGAAACCGCATGGCCGTGCATCTCGGGAATACCCCCACCGCCGACCGTAAGACGCTGGAAGCGGCAATGGAGGAGGAGATTTCTCGTTCTCCGCTATCCTTCGTATGCTTGTACCGACCGGACAAGGGGAGCTGGATCACCGTGGGCGAAGGATATTCGTGGTTTGATCCCGCCCGCTCTCTTCCAGCCGATGTGGTTGCCGCATCCATGGCGGGAAAGTTGCCGGAACCCAGGGTTATTTCGCGAAAGGAAGGGGATTGGCTTATCGCTTTGGCGCCCCTCGATAAGCGGGAACGACGAGGGGCGGAACGTAGCCTGGTGGTGGCCGCTGCGCTTGTACCGTCCGCTTTGGTTGAGAAAATGGAACTGGTCTCCAATGGATATGAGAGTTACAAGCAGGCGGTTCTGCTCAAGAGCCCCATCAAGGTCACCCATTACATCATTCTTTCCGCCGTGACCCTTATTATTCTGTTCTTCGCCACGTGGTACGGCTTCTATCTTTCCAGAGAACTTACCGACCCTGTGCGCAAGTTGGCCGAGGCAACGAACAGTGTGGCCCACGGCAACTACGACGTTCAGATCGAACCGGAGTCCAAGGACGAAATCGGAACGTTGGTTACGTCGTTCAACCGGATGGCGCAGGATTTGAAAAAGAGTCGGCGGGAATTGGACAAGACGAACCGCGAACTCCTGCGCCGAAACGTGGAAGTCGAACAGCGGCGCAGGTACATGGAAGTCGTTCTTAAGAACGTCGCGGCGGGCGTGATTTCGGTGGATTCACTCGGACGGATCACCACGATCAATCGGTCGGTGGAAAGAATGATCAGTGTTAAGGCTGAACGACTGCTCAATCGAGAAATCGGAGAGTTCCTATCTTCGCCTTATGGTCAACTCATCCAGCAGTTCATAGACGAAGTTCGCCTTCTCAAGAGCGGTACCCTGGAACGCCAGGTAAAGATTCCAGTTGGAAACTCCATGCTGACACTCCTGGTGAAAGTGAATCTGCTTAGAGACGAAGACGACAGATACATGGGAATGGTGGTTGTTCTCGACGATCTGTCGGAAATCGAAAAGGCCCAGAGGATCAGTGCTTGGAGAGAGGTGGCTCGGAGGATCGCTCACGAGATTAAGAACCCTCTCACCCCGATCCAATTGTGCGCCCAACGACTGCAGAAACGTTACGGGGACCGGTTTTGTGAAACGGGAGATATTTTCGGTGAATGCACATCAACCATAGTCCGTCAGGTGGAAGAGCTCAAGAAGCTGGTAAATGAGTTCTCGGCATTTGCCCGAATGCCCTCGGTCAATCCCACCATGAATCAGCTGACGGACGTAGTTGATGAAACGCTGCCCCTATACAAAGAATCTCACAAAGAAATCGAGTTCCGTTATCGGATAATCCATCCGGTTCCCCCGTTTAATCTCGATCGAGAACAAATGAAACGGGTCTTTGTAAACCTGCTGGACAATGCGGTGGCGGTAATGGATTCCGGCAAGGGGGTAATCGAAATCCTGGTGGACTACGACCCCATTCTGAATATGGCGCGCATCGAAATGACAGATGACGGACCCGGAATCCCGCCGGAAGATAGACCCAGGCTTTTCGAGCCCTATTTTTCCACGAAAAAGTCCGGGACCGGACTCGGACTCGCAATTGTCAACACGATCATTCAGGATCACGACGGGTTCATCCGGGTGAGGGACAATGAACCCAGGGGTACCCGATTCGTGATTGAACTACCGGTGAGGAAATAGAATGACCGGTCACCCTTCCATAGTCATCGTCGACGACGAAAAGAGCATTCTCCAGTCTCTACAAGGAATATTGGAGGATGAAGGCTACCGCGTATCAACCGTCCTGAACGGCGAAGAGGCTCTAAAGCTTTGCGAAGAAGCCGAGCCGGACTTGGTCTTTCTCGATATCTGGCTCCCCGGCATGGACGGCATCGAGGTGTTGGAGCGCCTCAGAGAGATTAATCCCTTGACTCCGGTGATTATGATCAGCGGTCATGGAACCATTGAAACCGCAATCAAAGCCACTCGGCTCGGAGCCTTTGATTTCCTGGAGAAGCCTCTCTCACTGGACAAGGTACTGGTCACCGTAACCAACGCCTTGAGATATGGCCAACTCACCCGAGAAAACATTATTCTTCGCGAAAAGACCTCTTTTTCGAGACGCATTCTCGGCGGCAGCACCAACATTCAGAAGCTGAAGGAGCAGATCGAAATCGTTGCTCCCACCCAAGCCAACGTGCTGATAACCGGAGAAAACGGTACCGGTAAGGAACTGGTCGCCCATGCGGTCCATCAGCTCAGCCGGCGTTCGGACAAGCCTCTCATCGAAATGAACTGCGCGGCCATCCCGGAAGAGCTCATCGAAAGTGAACTCTTCGGCCATGAAAAAGGATCTTTCACCGGAGCCGTTGCCAGGAAGAAAGGGAAGTTCGATCTTGCTCATCAAGGGACTCTGTTCCTGGACGAAATCGGCGACATGAGCATGAAGACCCAGTCCAAGATACTGCGGATCCTCCAGGAAAGGCGTTTCGAACGCGTTGGCGGCAGCAAGACCATAACGGTGGACGTAAGAGTCTTGGCCGCCACCAACAAAGACTTGGAGAAGGAAATCGAACAAGGGAGGTTTCGAGAGGACCTGTACTACCGTTTGAACGTCATTCCCATTGTGGTGCCTCCGCTTAGAGAACGTACCGAGGACATTCCGGAACTGGCCGAGGAATTCCTCAAGGCATACGCGAAATCCACAGGTGGAAAGCCTAAGAGGCTCACCACCGGAGGATTGGCGATCCTCACTCAATATCGCTGGCCCGGCAACGTCAGAGAGTTGAAAAACTTCATGGAACGGTTGGCTATATTATCCCCCGAGGAGGAAATACCCGAGGACCTGATTTCACGCTTTCTGCATCGAAAGGAATCTACGGACGCGGCTCAGGGAGGTTTGGGTGCCCCCACCCTTCGAGAAGCCCGCCAGCAATTCGAGCGGGCTTACATCGCCGGGAAACTCGCGGAGCACGGAGGCAATGTTTCCCAGACCGCCGCAGCCATAGGGATTGAAAGAAGCCACCTCCACAAAAAGATGAAGAGTCTGGGGCTGACCGATTAACAAACTTGTAGGCTTCGGGTCTTCCCGTAAGCCGAAACCTCTGTTCCACCCCGACTTTGCCCTCGGCGTTCAAGCACCAAGTCCGGCCATGTCGAGCGCTCCGCTCTAAACGGAATACATCTCTTCAAGCCACTTCCCCATCGCAGGGCGGCGCGCAAACCGTCGGAATTCTTATCACACGCCAAGCCCTATCCGCCCAAATTGGCCCGGCTCTTTGTTTCTTAGATTGGCACGGGAGTTGCCTAGTACATCTACAACTTTTTCACCCGTGTAATCATCCGAATCGCCACGGGGTCGCCTGAACGTCTCTACCATCAGGTAACGGAACCACAAGGACGGCCGATGCGGATCTTGATTTTCCGACCGCCGGACAAAGTCCCGGTTCGTGGAGCCCCGAATTCAGACAACCCGCTTCATAACAGCGGACGCTTGCCGGCCGGAAGGAAGTTCCCCAAAGGTGAAAACAGCTTGCTCATCCATTGAAACTGGAAACGGCATGGAAAAGCACGGTCGTATTGAGGAAGGAGTCGAGGACACCAACAAGGAGAAGAGGAGGCACCGGCGCTTTTCGCCTAAAGTATTGGCCTTTGCGGCACTCAGACCCGATTTCTTTCGTCTTGGACGAATCCGGAACATCAGCAAGAGCGGAGTGGCTTTCGAATATCTGGACTACGGCGAAGATGAAGAAAACAGCCGCCCAAAAGACTCCTCACAAATCGACATCTTCGTCTCGCGGGAAACCTTTCATATCATGAGAATCTCCTGCAGGTTGGTGTACGATGTGCGCGTTGACTATACAGGCAGCTTTTCAGCCTCACTTTTTGAGAATCGGTGTTGCGGATTGGAATTCACGGATCTGACTGATGAACAAGAAAGAAAACTTGATTTTTTTCTAAAAAACCACGTAACAGACGTTCAACGCCTCATGTAATTTTGGAACCGCTCCCAGCACCCGCTCCGCTCTTCCCAAGCGGCTACTGAACTGCGCCATCCGTCGAGGAGAGCGTCGCAGAGAAAATGACCTCCTTTAGGGCCCAATCAGGGCGACCGCAGGGCCGATTGACAACCCGACTTCCCTACGGTGTCATTACTTATTCCGAAATCATCGGTTCCGGCCATTCCATCCCCTGCCGGCCTTCCGGCGCGGAACGCATGAAGATGCCCTCTCAATGGGCCGTTGTCCCGACCGGGCGGCTAACCTCTTCCAAGACAATGAGTATCCGATGGGGTGTCGGAAATTTTAACAGTATATCACGGACATCGTTTTAAGCTAACTACCCGAAACTGATTGATATTTTTGGATGCTCTCAGTACGCGATATGCTCAAGCGCACGTTATGGAGTCGGAATTGTTTCCACTGATCCCCAAAAGTACCTATTAGCTGGGATCGGACTCCTCCGATACGACCAACGGCATCGGAAAACGATCATAAGGAACAACATCCGGATACACGGCGCGGCACCAGAGTCTTTCCCGATCGAGCTACCGATGAAAAAACTGAGGCGACCACCGGTTAGGCATACCCGTTGCCGTCCGGCCGATCGATCGGAAGTGCTCTGATAACGGCCTTTGAGGTTTTCATTCATCGGTCGAACCAAAAACAGGCTTCGCGCTGACGTTTTCGTGCCGGATCGACTTAAGAACCTTGTCACGATATCCATGATCGGCTAAATTCGGACGATAATCAGATTTCCAACCCTTCACCGGGAGGCAGCCATGCTTCTGCACCGTCCCACTCTCACATTATAGCCCGTTCCCTTCTTCTGGTATTTACCGCGGTTCTTCTTGTCTCATGTGCCGACGATGCCGCTAAGAAGGCCGAATTTATGGCCGACGCATCCAAGTACTTTCAGGAGGGGAAGTTCGCGGAAGCCGCCATTCAATATCGAAACGCACTGGCTATCGATCCCAAGCATGGTGAAGCCCAGTACAAGCTGGCACTTTGCTACATCGAGCTCAAGAAGCCCAGAGAGGCCTTTCAGGCCCTCCGATCGACCGTAGACCTGAACCCACAAAACGTGGAGGCACGAAAGAAGCTCGCCGGATTTTACCTCTTGGCGGGAAAGTACGAAGACGCGGAACGACATATCGGGTTCGTGCTGGAGAAGGAGCCCGACAACGCCGATGCGGTGATGCTTCTGGCCAACATCGCAATACGACGGGAGCAATGGGCGGAATCAGAAAAAAGACTCCGGCAGTACATAGAAATGAGACCGGGAGATTCCTCCGGTTACCTCAAATTGGCCGCACTTCTGGACAAACAGGGACACTCAAAAGAAGCTTTGGATTATTACCGGGAAGGTGTCAGAACGGAACCCGACAAAATCGAGCCGTACTTTGCCTTAGCTTCCTACTACGGAAAACAGAAAGAATGGGACCTGGAGGAGGATTCCATTCGAGAGTACCTGAAATTACATCCCGGCTCGGTACCCGCTCTGAAACGTTTGGCGCTTTCCTACGCTCGTCGGGGAAAACACGCAGAGGTCGAGTCCATCCTCAAAAGAATTATTACCGAGGAACCCGACGACATCGGCCATTACCAAGCATTGGCCGGCTTCTATCTTGCCCGGAACCGGGCGGACGCCGCTCTCGGGATTCTGGAACAAGCCCGAGAGCATCTGCCTGATAGACCTGAGCCATATCAAGCTATAGGCGCGTATTATGCCGCAAGGCGCGACTTTGACCGGGCTCTGAAGAATTTGAACGCGGCTCTGGAAAAGGATCCGGAATCGGTCGGCCTACCCCTGGCGATATCCCGCTTGTATGCCGACTTTGGAAAGCCGAACGAAGCGCGCGAGTGGGCTGAACGGATTCTCAAAGAGCATCCCGGTGAAGCTGGGGCGCTTATGATCCTGGGCGAATTGGAGTTAAAAGCCGGCAAGCCTCGTGAAGCGTTGGAGAAGTTTGACGGTATTCTTAAGGAAGACCCCAACGCCGGTCTCGCCAAGTATTATAAGGCGTTGGCCCATCTGGCAATGAACGACGAAAAACAAGCCTCCTCGGCTCTTCACGACGTGGTGGAATCCATGCCCCGCTTCGCCAAGGCGCGACTTCTCCTGGGCGCTTTGGCGCTGAAGGAGCGAAACGTGGATGAAGTGAACCGGCAGGCCCGGGCCATACTTGAAAATAACCCACGGGACACGGGGGCCTATTTGCTTCTGGCCGACGGCGCCGCAATGAAAAACGATGCGGACAAAGTGAAAGAAGCGCTCACCAAGGTTTTGGAAATCGATCCGAACCATCCGGCAGGCAATTTCAAGATGGGCGTATTCTACCGCCTGACCGGGAAGAATGACGAGGCTGAGCGTTACCTTGAGAAAACCCTGGCACTTGTTCCGGGACACGACGGAGCCCTCCGAAACCTTGTGATGATGCGCATGGAGGAGAATCGGGTGGAGGATGCGATTGCACTCTGTAAGCAGCAGTTGGCGAAAGCGGATCGGACGTTCCACATTCACGCCCTTTTGGGCAAGATATACTTCCAGGCTGGGAAATCGGACCAGGCGGAAAAGGAGTTCAACCAGTCTCTTGAGCTGAATCCCGACTACGCCCCTCCCTATTTCGACTTGGCAGGCCTTTATATGGTTGAAAAAAGGGACAAGGAGGCCATCGCCAAGTATGAAGAGTTGCTGAAGAAAGATCCGGAGAACGTATCCGCGCATCTGCTCCTGGCGACGATCAATATCGGCAAGGAGGACTACGCCGCTGCGGAATCACACACGAGAAGGGCTCTGGAGATCAAGCCCGACATGGGTGCGGCCGCGAACAACCTTGCGTGGATTCTTCTCAAACGTGGAGGCAACATCGACGAAGCGCTGGCTTACGCCCAGAAAGCCAAGAACGCCCTGCCCGAAGATCCGTCGGTCAACGACACGCTCGGTTGGATTTACTATCTCAAGAAGTCATATGCCTTTGCCTTGTCCTATTTGCAGGAAGCCCAAGAGGCTCTCCCAGACAATCCCGAAGTGAACTATCACTTGGGAATGGCTTATCTGGCCAACCAAGATAGAGGTAAAGCCAAGGAGTACCTGGAGAAGGCTCTGACGATCAGTTCGGACTTTCCCGAGGCCGAAACTGCGGAGAAGGAGCTAAAAGGAATTCAAGATTCCTGAAGTCTCGGAAGTGGATTGATGCCATAAACCGCCGATTGCATCCTTTTCGGCAAACCGCCCTGAACGGGCACGTCATCTATGGACGCCGTGTTCCATGTATATTGAGCCTTTCATTCCAGCGGTGCTTTGCCTTTTATCCTTCGTAGGGGCTTTGCTGTTTGTATTCAAAGGTCCACGGAAACGGTCCACCCTGCTTCTCTCGGCGGCCTTCCTGGCGCTGGCCGCCAGAGAATCGGCCGCATTCAGCCTTCTCGAATTTGGCTCCGCAGCCTCCGTGCGGCTCTTCTTCTCTTTGGAAGCGGCTTTCGTAGCTCTGTGGTCCACCGGCCTCCTTTACAGTTTCAAACCTCCGCGGTCTTCCGGAAGACTCGTAACCTTCCTGGCAGGTGCGACACTCGCCTCAGGGTGCGCCCTGACTTTATTAACCGCGCTCAGCCCCCACGAAGTCTTCGTCTATTCATTGGACACAGGCCAGGTCCTGTTTGTGGGTTGGCTCGGCAGACTTGACGGCCTGTACCTGCTTCTTCCTTCTCTGGTGGTACTCTGGAGGCTGGAAAGCGTATTTCAGCAGGGCTCTCCGCCCGAACGTCATATGATCAAGTACCCGGTCCTGGGCGTGTTCATTGTTTCGGGGGTCATCATCTTCCAAGCCGGCCTGCGGCTGACCTACCGGGTGGTGGAACCGGCTCATCTACCCCTCTACTCAGCCATGTTGATTATCGGCCTGGGGCTGTTCCTTTTCTTTGTCGTAAGGCACAAACTTTTCGACCTGGATATCTTTGTCTCTCGGTATATCGTTTATAAATCCTTCGGTCTCACTTTCGTAGGGCTCTATCTCCTAGCCTTGGGAGTCATCGGTTTAGGCATCCGCTACTTGGGCTTCTCCGTCCCCTTCATCGTCAAGTGGATGTTCATTTTCGTCACGGGTCTCTGCACAGTGGTGATTCTACTTTCGACGGACGTAAGAAGAAGAGTGAAGCATTATGTGAACACCCATTTCTTCGAGAACAAGTATGATTATCGCTACGAATGGACTCGTTTTTCCGATCTGTTGTCCAGGGCCACCACTCGGAACGAGGTGCTTCAAAGTCTGCAGGCCATCCTCGAAGAAAGTATGTTCTCCAAGGGAATTGATCTGTGGGTCAAAGATGAATCAGGACACGTCACACCATTGAAGCCAAAAGGGTCAACTTCGGATAGGGTCCCGCCGGACGAGCCGTTCGTTGCGTTTATGCAGCGCTGTTCCTTCTTCCTCGCGAACGATCACGATGCGGAAAATACCCCTGCGGAATCCCGACTCCCCCATGAGGCGGAAAGCTTCGTTCAGATCCACGACGTACATTTGGCGGTCCCTCTGAAGTGTGGAGAAGAATTCTTCGGACTGGTTACGTTGAACCAAGAGTTGACCGGGCAACCTTATATTCAGGATGATCTGGATCTGGTTACGGCAATTTGCTCACAGGCGTCGGTGGCCCTCATGTCCATCAAATTGGGCGAGGATTTGGGTAGAGCTCGGGAACTGGCTCTACTCAACAAACTGAACGCCTTTGTGCTGCACGACCTGAAGAATGCGGCTTCATTGCTTTCCCTGCTGACGCAGGGCGCTCACGAGCATATCTCCAACCCCGAGTATCAGGAAGACTTACTGGAGGCGATTCGTAACGCTCACCAGAGAGTGCAAAAAGCCATGAACCGTCTTCAGTTCCCCACCAGCTCCGAGAAACATGAGATGGAACCATGTGCTCTGTCGCAACAAGTGGCCTCCTTTTGTGAAAACATGGTCGGCCGTTGGCAGGGAATCCGGCTGGACTGGTCGGTCGAACCCAACCTCAGGATCAATGGGGTACCGGTCTGGATCACAACCATACTCGAGAATCTTTTTCTCAACGCAAAGGACGCTTCGCACGACCGAGGCAGGATCGAGCTGGCTTTATTTTCGAAAAATCACCGTGCAATCATCAAACTCTCGGACAATGGAATCGGTATGTCCTGCGATTTCCTGCAGAACAGGCTTTTTAAACCTTTCCATTCCAACAAGCCTAATGGACTAGGTATCGGGCTGTGGCAGGTGCGGCACTATACCGAGCTCATGGGCGGCACCATTGATGTCCGAAGCGAAGTCGACGAAGGCGCCGCATTTACCATCGAACTGCCGTTGTCGTGCGACTGATTCGGCTCGACCGGGAAAGCGAATATGATCCAGCAATCCAAGACGAAACTTTTGGTTGTCGAAGACGAACCAGGCCTCGCCAAGCAGCTGAAATGGGGGCTTTCGGACCGGTACGAAGTACTCATCGCGGGTAACCGCACGGATGCGCTCTCTATGGTCGAAACTGAAAAACCGCCTCTGATCAGTCTCGACCTGGGGCTGCCTCCGGATCCGGACGGCACCAGCGAGGGTTTCCTCATCATGAGAGAACTTCTCGACAAAGCTCCGGATACGAAGGTGGTGGTGGTGACCGGAAGCACGGACAAAGAAAGCGCTTTTCGTGCGGTGGAACTGGGCGCCTACGACTACTACAGCAAACCCATCGACCTGCAGGAGCTGAAAGTCATCCTGTCACGCGCCACTCGACTGCAGACCCTAGAGGAAGAGAATCGAAAGCTCAGGGACGCTCATTTCTCCGGTAACTCATTCGAAGAAATGATCGGGGCTGCACAGTCAATGATGCGGCTTTTCGAGACGGCGATGAAGGTGGCTCGCACGGACTATTCGGTGCTGATCCAAGGCGAAAGTGGAACAGGCAAAGAGAGACTCGCAAAGGCGATTTACAACTTAAGTCCCCGGCGGGGAAAACCGCTGGTCATCATCAATTGTGGCGCCATTCCCGAAAATCTGCTGGAAAGCGAGCTGTTCGGTCATGAAAAAGGCTCCTTCACGGGAGCCCACACGGCTCGACCCGGCAAGCTGGAGGTCGCCCACAAAGGCACCGCCATCTTGGATGAAGTGGGAGATCTGCCCTTACAGCTACAGGTCAAGTTGTTACGCTTCCTGCAGGAAGGGACGCTCGAACGGATCGGAGCCCGCACACCGATTCAGGTCGATGTTCGAGTGATCGCGTCCACCAACGTGGACTTGAAGGAAGCCGTGGAGCGCGAGCGTTTCCGAGAGGACCTGTACTACCGTCTCAACGTGGTTCCCCTGGTCATTCCTCCCCTAAGAGACCGCAAAGAAGACATCGTGCTGTTGGCTCGGTTCTTCCTTTTGGAAGCGGCGAGAGAGAACAAAATTCCAAACAAGAGATTCTCTCCCGGGTGTCTAGAAGCCATGCTGGCCCACGCATGGCCCGGAAACGTCCGGGAGCTTCAGAACCGCATCAAGCGAGCGCTTATCATGAGCGACAGCTCGGAAATCAGACCCTCGGACATGGATTTGGGGATCTCGTCGGAGGACGGCCTGACGACTCTAAGAGAAGCCCGTGACCATGCCGAGTTGAACGCAATCGTCCGGGCACTTAATCGCAACGACTTCAACATTTCGAGAGCCGCGGAAGAGCTTCAGATCAGCAGGCCTACGCTCCACGACCTGATAAAGAAGCATCGGATCGCCGTGGGACATTTAAGGACTTCTTGAGTACCAATATTCGAAGAAGCATGTGGGCACGGTTCGCCGGCATCCGTCCTCAACCCCGACTCCTCCCGAAACTGCGATTCAGCGGGTGAAAGCTCATACTTCGGGTTCCGCGCAGCCAAGCTTCACCCGAGGTTGTCACGCCAGAAAGCATAACCGTTCCGGTCCAGCACGTCCTCCGCGGGTGAGAACCGGAAATCTTTGAGCAGACGACGCAGCCTGTTTTCCGTGCGCCCGAGGTTCAAATGGGTCCGGAACCTCGACCGGAACCCCACACCGGGCACACGCGGAAGATCGCGGCATACCTCCCAAGGGTGAATATAGAAGATAAAGGGATTTCCTTCCTCCTCCATTCGCTTCATAGCCCGGAAAGTCACGGTATACGGCCAAAATCGAAAGTATCCGCCTCCGCAAACCGGAATTCGTAAGCGCCCGAAGCGTGCGGTTCGTATGGGAAATTCAGCAAGAGAAAGTCCATCCCCATCCCTTTCGGCGCATGAGGCTGGGCGGCCGAGCACTTGGTCTCGCAGCCGCTCCTCGGAATTCCCAAATCGGAGCACGAACGGTTCTTCTCGCGCGCCGGGAAACCCGTAATAGTCATGTCGAATGGAAACCAGGCTGGAATCGTATACAAAGCCTTCCTCCGCAATGATCCTCAAAGCCCACATCGTCTTCGGCGTAATGGAATAGGTCGGAGCACGAAACCCAAGGACGGGAGCCCCAATGATATCCTCAAGCAGGCTTTTCGAGCGTCGAATATCCTCTCGGAAATGGGAGGGTCCGTTCAGGTAGATCGCCTGATGGTCGAATCCGTGGCACGCAATCTCATGTCCCAGGTTCCGGCACTGCCGTACCAGTCGTTTCTTTCTTTCCGCCAACCATCCAAGAACAAAAATGGTGGCCCGGACCCCGAACTCGTCCAGCATTCCCAGGACACGGTTCAATCCGTCTTCCACTCTTGCCGGGTAAGCGGCCCAACTTTCTTTCGAGATGACCCTGCTGTAGGCGTGGATGTGGTAATAATCTTCGAGATCGACGGTAAAGGCATGGACGGGTCGTCGTTGAACTCGCACCCGTTCGTTTGGAGAATGAAGAGAGATCATGGAAACCCGTTTGGAACGACGTGGACGTGGAGCGCGTCTGCAAGTCCGCAAGCAATTCACCATAAGCGGGAGTTGCCTGTCAATAAGACATAGAGAATCAGTATCAGATTGGCGACCGCATGGGCAACCACGCAAGCCTCCAGCCGTTTGGTAAGTATCAGCAAACCATTCAACAGCACAGAGAAAAAAAAGGCGACGATCCATTCCGGATGGGTCAACGAGAAGAACAAGGCCGTCCCCCAAAACGAGAACCGGGTATAGGTCCCCATGGGAACCGTCTCGAAATCGGTCTCGACGAGATATCGAATCAGAAAGGAACGAATGAAGAGTTCTTCGAAGAGTGGAGTGACGAGTACGTACCCCATGCTCCTCCCAAGGGCATGCCCCACGCTCGCATAAAAAGGCTCGAAACGATTCAGGTCAAAGCCCTCGCGCGCCTCTCCGAACATACCGAACACCGAGTCCGTTTCGTGCAGGCCGGGCAGAAAATGGTAAGGAGCGATCCACACAAATGCGCCGACCAACCCGGCGAGGACGCCCCACGGCAATGCGGAAGCGGAGGCGTTCTTTCGAAAAAATACCAACTCCGCGTACCTCTTCCGAAAACCCAAGAGCAAAGCGGCCGCCAAACCATATCCCAGGTAGAGATTCCACGGATACGCAAACCCCAAGTAAGGCCCCAAAAAGACGGCGCCGGCAAAAGCGAGGTAGGGACCTGTTCGGGCTGAGACCGCGATACCGAAACCTTTCATGCGCAATCCATCAATTTTGCTCTTTCTTGAATTCAAGACTGAACAAAATTTCTTACAATAAAGCCATTATCGTGCAACACGACCGGATTCCGGGCACGAATAGGTATTTACCATGCCTATTTACTCACCCCCAAAATCATCCTTGCTCCGCCATATGCACCGACATACACTCCACCCTGCATCGGAGGGTCATGCCCATACGGGACGGACCCGGGCACGCCGATAGGCTTATTCCGACGGACGTAGTCTCCAATCCTTACTTCTCTCGCCGAACGTCCGACCAGAGACCAAATCGTGGTGCTTCCGGTACTGAATTTAAGCCACAGGATGAAGAAATACTCAAGATAAATCGTGGTACAATCAATTACCATGAACTATGGGACGAGGAATCAACACAAACTCTAAACCGGAACTTTCCGAGTCGGCCCATGTATATTGACTATTTCGGCCTGCATAACAGGCCGTTTGAACTGACTCCCGACCCGGACACCCTGTTTCTTACCGAAACACACAAGGAAGGTTTGGCGTATCTCACGTACGGAATACAGTCTCAGAAGGGTTTTGTTCTTCTAACTGGCGAAGTTGGCACGGGAAAAACGACTTTGTTGTACACATTGACCCGAAACATCCGGAACGAAACCCTGGGCTTGTTCATCGCCAACCCAATGATGACTCCCTCCGAGTTCAGAATCTATATCGCACGAAAACTGAAACTCCCGAATCATCTCAACAAAGCCGAGTTTCTGGTATTGTTCGAGAGATTCCTCAAGCAACTTCTCCGTGTCGGAAAGCGTTTCGTCCTGATCGTGGACGAGGCGCAGAAGATCACCGCCGAATTGGCGGAAGAAATCCGACTCCTTTCAAATATTGAAACGGCCAAAGGCAAACTCCTTACCATCGTTCTCGTGGGCCAACCCGAACTTCTGGAACTTCTCTCCCGGGAAGAAATGAGGGCGCTCTACCAACGGATTGCGTTGAGGTACCACATCCGCCCTTTAAGCGTGGACGAATGCTTCGCTTATATTTCTCACCGAATGCGTGTGGCGGGTACCCCGATAGAGGGAATCTTTCCACAGGAAACCTGCACTCTGATTCGCAGATATACTCACGGATATCCCAGACGGATCAACATCCTGTGCGACCACGCATTGATCACAACCTTCAGCAAAGACGAAAAACGGGTAACGCAGCAGACCGTGGAGGAATGCGCGGCTGAGCTGGGATATGTGAGCGGGATCGTCGAAGCCGGGGAGGAAAGGCATCAACGTAGCCGACGCCGGTTTCCGCGAGGCCCGAAAGCATGGGCCGCAGCGGGCTCGGCATTGATGTGCCTGGCGATCCTGGTCTGGTTCGTGTTTCTCGCACGCAACGGGTTCGTGGCCCAGGCTCTGGAGGCACTCCAGACCTCCTATAGGTAGGAGATGCGGGTCTGCGACATATGGTGATCCGTGGGATTCGGTTCATCGAATCGATATTCGGAGAAACGAGATGCTGATCAGAATTACAAAGCCCTATCTATCCCAGGATAACCTGATCTATCTTGTGTTTGAATCCTTGCTGATCCTGTCGTCCGCATTGCTGGCCCATATCCTGGTTTACGACAGAAACAGTCTTGCCGTGCTTGTGGCCGAAGGTTCTTTGGTCTGGCAATTCATCGTGCTGCTGATTACCACCCAGGGAGCCATTTACTACAACGATCTCTACAGCAGCAGACGTTTCACACGACCGGAGCTCGTCTTGCGCATCGTCGTGGCTCTCCTGGCCGCAGCCTTGATTCTCAATGTCTGCTATTACTTTCTTCCGAAGATCAGGCCGGGTAGGATGTTGTTCGTGGTCGGCTTCTGCCTGACGTTTCTAAGCATTTCCATGGTGAGAATCGCGCTGTTTCATTTCTCGGCCAACGGCCGCTTCAACCAGAGGGTCCTCATTTTGGGCTCCGGACAACGAGCTGCTGAAGTGGCGAAGATGATGCTGCAGAATAAGTCCGGGGGATACACGCTCCTCGGCATGGTGAGTATGCCTCCTCGACTCGCACCCATAGAAAACGAGACTCCGGTTGCATCAAGCGGCACACGGGTAACGGCGAGTCCGGAGCCGCCTCTGCAAGGAGAAGCCCGGGGCGAGGTGGAAGAGCTTCCGCCGCTTCGAAACAAGAAAAGAGCCCAGCCCTCACCACGGCAGGACCATCCTATAGTGGGTATGACGAAGCCGGCTTCGGGATCTTCCGTTTCCTGAGACCGACGAGAGGCAAGATTCCGAGAACGTGAACCCGTCTTCAGAGGAGCAGCGACCGCTTGTCCGACGCCGACACCAAATCCACCATCCCTGTTCTTGGGGACTGGTCCGAACTGGACCAGATTCTTGCCGCGCACAAAGTGGATCGTATTGTCGTGGCCTTGGACGACCGTCGCGGCCGATTACCCATCCGCGAATTGGTCTCCTGGAAGTTCAGAGGCGTCACCATCACGGACTCGGCGGACATCCAGGAGGAGCTTTCGGGCAAGATCATCACGCAGGGCATGTACCCGAGTTGGCTGGTCTTTTCCGGCGGATTCAACCGGTGCAGGTCGCTCCTTGCAGCCAAACGGGCCATTGATTTGGTGATGTCCCTCGTGTTGGGCCTCCTTTCCTTGCCGGTGGCGCTGATCACCGCCCTGGCCGTCAAGCTCGAATCTCCGGGACCGGTGCTTTACACCCAGACCCGGGTGGGAGAACGGGAAAAGAAATTCACCATCTACAAATTCCGATCCATGCGCCACGACGCGGAAAAGGAATGCGGCGCCACCTGGGCCTCGAAAAAAGACCCCCGCGTCACCCGAGTGGGCGGGATCATTCGCAAACTTCGCATCGACGAGCTGCCGCAGCTCTTCAACATTCTGAAGGGAGACATGAGCTTCGTGGGGCCGCGCCCCGAACGCCCCGAATTCGTCGAGAAGCTCAAGAGTCAAATCCCCTATTATGCGGAACGTTGTGCGGTGAAGCCCGGTCTCACCGGCTGGGCTCAAATCAATTATCCTTACGGGGATTGTTTGGAAGATGCCGTAGAAAAACTGCAGTACGATATTTACTACATCAAACATCTGTCGGTGTTTCTGGATTTCACCATCATCCTGCAAACCGCGAAAGTGGTACTGCTCGGCAGAGGAGCCCGTTGATGGCCGTTTCCCGGCGTTCAATCACCTTGGCCGGGTCCCCTGCTTCGCTGTTGGACGAATAAGGTCTATTACCGTGCTGCCCAAACAGATCACTCCTGAAGCCATCATCAAGATCGCCTGGAGACGAAAGTTCCAGATTCTGGTTCCCTTCGTCCTGGCGGTGATGGCGGGAGTGTTCCTCGTGGTGGTTCTTCCACGAACCTATCAGGCGGAAACCTTGATACTCGTGCAGGCTCAGCGGGTGCCGGAACAATACGTGCGCGCCACGGTGACCATCGATGCGGGAGGCCGATTGGCCACCATCAGCCAGCAGGTCATGAGCCGCACCCGGCTTGAAAAGGTCATCCGCGACCTGAACCTCTATCCCGAGCTCCTGGAGCAATACCCCATGGAGAAGATCGTGGGGATCATTCGGGACAAGATCGAACTCAAAGTGGGCGACAAGAAGCGCAGAAACGACGACGCTCTCACTTCATTCACCATCGCGTTTACGCACCATGATCCCGTGGTGGCGGCCAAAGTGGTCAACACCCTGGCCTCCCTGTTCATCGAGGAGCATCTCAAAGTCCGAGAAGAACAGGCCATGGGCACCACGACCTTCCTCGAGCGGGAATTGGAGCTTCAGAAAAAGAAGCTTGAAGAACAGGAAAAAGCCATCGAGGAGTTCAAACAACACCACATGGGGGAACTGCCCGAGCAATTGCCTTCCAACATCGGGAGCCTTCAGCGGTTTCAGGAAGAACTGTCCGCGGTGCAGGCCTCCCTGAGCGCCGCTCGGGACCGAAGAGTCACCATTCAGGGCCAGATGGCGCAGACGGAACAGGGCGTTCGGGAGTTGGACGCGGCCAAGAGCAAACAGAGCATGGTGGTGAACGATCAGGGGGTGGTGGTGGCCGCCTCCGGAGACGACCAGATCGAGACGCTGCGAAGCAGCCTCGCGGCCCTGCGGACCCGCTATACGGACGAGCATCCCATGGTCAAGCGCGCTCGGATGCAGTTGGAAAAGGCCGAAGCACAGGCTCGCGAACGGCAAGCGGCCGCCGAACAAGCGGAGGCATCCCAACCGAAGACACCCGTTCCCGCGTCCTCGCCGGTGGAAACGGTTTCGTCCGAATCCGCACGCCTTCTCATGGCTTATCAGACCCACCTGAACCAGCTGCAGCAGGAACTCCAGAGCGTCAGCTCGGAAATCGCACGCCTGCTCACACGTGAAGAACAGCTTTACGAGCAGATCAAATTGTATCAAGCGCGGGTGGACAACACGCCTCAGCGCGAACAGCAGCTCATGTCCCTCACCCGGGACTACACCATCACCATGGAAAACTACCGTTCCCTCCTGGGTCGGCAACTCGAAGCCAAGATGGCCGAGAACCTGGAACGCATGCAAAAGGGCGAGCAGTTCATCGTGCTGGACCCCGCGGTGCCGCCCAAGCTGCCCGTGAGCCCCGACGTCAGGCGTATTCTCATGGCGTGCCTGCTTCTGGGCTTGGTGGGAGGCTTCGGCCTGGCCGGCCTGTTGGAATTCACGGACCGTTCGTTCCAGAACGATCAGACACTGGTGGAACACCTGGGTCTTCCCGTGCTGGCCACGTTTCCCCTGATTCAGTCCGACGGGGAAAAGCGCCGCAAAAAGATATTGGGAGTGGCCGCCACGGTGGCCTCCCTGGTGATCGTGGCCGGGTACTCCGTGGGCATTCTGATCATCAAGAGCAAAGGAATCACCATCGACGTGTTTCGCATGGTGGGCCTGGGCTAGAAAGATGAAAAACGCGATCTGCCGCGTTGCGCGTCATCCCTCGTCACTGCGGCGTACTTTTATGTACGCCTCGCTCCTTGGGATTCGCGCGCCTTGCATCTCATCGTTTTTCATCAGTCTGCGGCAATCGGACTTTTTCAACGGACTGCCGGGGCTCAACTGCTAAAGTCTCTAAACCGGTGGGGCTGAAAAAGCACCCCACGGGCCAACCGCCGGACTTCGGCGCATAGCCGCACCGCCTGATGCGGAATGGCGCGCGGCGGACGAAATCAGAAAGTTCGAGGGAATCACCTTTCACCCTCCCGGCGGAGCTCTGCGCTGATTTCGAGCACCGAAGAGACCAGACATCAGCATATCGGGCGGCGTGTATCCCCCGGATCCCGCTAAGGGTTCCCACAAGACTGAAAAGTCTTTGGCGGGGTCTGGGGATCAAAGAAGAATCGTGAGCATTCTGAAGGAGTCCTCAGGCCCCCTCCAAAACGTTTTAAATATTTTGGCACGTTGGATAGACACATATGCTCGTTTTGCGAATCGTGCTCGCGATTCGCAACGGGGGTCCGGGGGGACCATGGGTCCCCCGGCAGGGGGTGCAGGGGGACGGCGTCCCCCTGCGGCATGCCCTGTGAATAAGAACGAATAATCCTCCTACAATTCACCAGGCGGTTTTCATGGCAAAATTGGCGGACGCGCTGGAAAAAGCCCGCAAGTTGAAACAGGAGTCGGAGTCTTCCCCGGCGGTGGCGTCGGTGCGGCCCCTGTTCCCCGCCGAAAACCATGAGCCGGATAGAGCCTCCACACCGGACGAGGTTTCCGAGGCCGAGCCCCGTTTTTCCGCAGGGGGGGATTTCCCTCGGCCCGCTTCCGGAACCGTTGGAGGACCCTTTCATGAACCGGACCCGCTGCTCTTGACGCGACTTACCGATCAATACGAATTCAGTGAGCAGTTCCGCATGTTGCGGACCCTGCTCATCCATCGTCCCGAACAGGGAGCGCCTCCCCGCACCATCATGGTGACTAGTGCGGCTCCCGGAGAGGGCAAGACCATGATCGCGTCCAACTTGGCGGTGAGCATCGCCATGGGCATGGAAGAGCACGTGCTGTTGGTGGACGCGGACCTGCGCAAGCCGAGCCTCCATAAGTTTTTTGGCGTGGAAACCGATCTGGGACTGGCGGACTACCTGTTGAACGGGGACGTGGACCTTCGGAACGTGCTGCGTAAAACCCCCGTGGACAAGCTGACTCTCCTGCCTGCGGGGGAAACCGGGATGCACTCCCCCGCGGAGCTGTTGGCGTCGGAACGCATGCGCCGACTGGTGGAGGAAGTCAAAACCCGTTACGACGATCGCTATATCATCTTCGACACCCCACCGGTCCAGGCCACCACGGAACCCAGCGTCCTGGCCGGCGCCATGGACTGTGTGCTCATGGTGGTGCGCAGAAACGGAGCCGACAAAGCGGCCATCGAAGAATCCATCGAACTCCTGGGACGACACAAAGTCAAAGGCGTGCTGTTCAACGGGGCGGAGGAGGGCAGTATCAAAGAAAAATACAAATACAGCTATTACCACTACGGATATCGACCGGACGAATCCAAGAAGCGGAAATAGTTTTTCTTGAAAAGGATGGGATGTGCTCCAAATAAGACTCTGTGACGATACCGACCGATCACATTGGGATCAATACGTGTACGGTCATCCGGAGTCTTCCCATTATCATCTGTTCGATTGGGGCCGTGTAATCCTGGAGTCTTACAGGCATCAGCCATACTATCTCATGGCCGTTACAAATGGAGACCACAAGGAGCGGATTCCCGAAGCGGCTTCGACGGAGACCGTGTGTGGCGTGCTTCCTTTGATCCACATGAAGAGTCGGATATTTGGGAACCGGCTGGTATCCATGCCCTTCTTGGACCTGGGAGGCCCCATCACGGACGATCCGCAAATCCGAACCCTTCTCTTGGAGTCCGCTTTGAAACTGGCGCGCGAAAAGAAAGCGGACCACGTGGAACTTCGAATGTCCCAACCTTTAGCCGAGGACTCGTTCGAAGATCATTCAGGGAACGGTACGCCGATGCCGGGCATCCACTGCCGCAAGGACAAGGTACGGATGCTGTTGGACCTTCCCGGCACTTCCGAAGAGCTCTTTCAGTCCTTCAAATCCAAGCTCAAGAGCCAAATTCGGAGGCCCGCCAAGGACGGTTTTGCCGCTGAGCTGGGAGGGGCCGAATTCTTGAACGACTTCTATGCGGTCTTCACGTCCAATATGAGGGATCTGGGTTCACCCGTACATTCAAAGAAATTCATAACGCGTGTGGCTTCACTCTTCTCGCGGGACGCGCTTTTCTGCCTCGTGAAAAAGGATGGCCGGACTCCGGCGGCGGCGGGCCTTCTGCTTCATTTCAAAGACTCCGTATACAATCCCTGGGCTTCCTCCCTTCGCCGATTCACCAGATCGAGCCCCAACATGTTGCTCTATTGGAAAATGCTTGAGTCTGCTTGTGACGACGGATGCCGTATCTTCGATTTCGGACGGTCTTCCGTGGACGGCGGCACGTTTCGATTCAAGAAACAATGGGGCGCACAACCGCGAACGCTGAGCTGGTGCCGGCTCACCCTCGACGGACACCCGGACAGTAATCAGCAGCCCGAAGGCCAAGGGCTTTCTTGGGCCACGGCCGTTTGGAAGAGACTCCCCACCGGTGTGACGACCCGGATCGGACCTATGGTCCGGAAAAATATCAGCCTTTAACGCGCCGTTACTGAAACTGAGGATCGCTTTCTCTCAAAATGCGTAGAACGCTACCACCAACAGCCGCGCCCTTCACGCTGAAAGACCTGTGGGGCGGAGTAATGGACGCCCACTTAGGTATAAATGTGGAAAGCCGCTTTGCGGAAGTCGTGCGCGGGTATTTCGGGGTTCGGCATGTGTTCCTTTTGTGTTCGGGCAAAGCGGCGCTCGTTACGGTACTGAAGGCCATGAACCGTATTTCGGGACGTCGGGAAGTGATCGCGCCGGCCTATTCCAGTTTCTGCCTGGCATCGGCGCTATCGCGCTCCGGACTCAAGATCAAGCTATGCGACGTGGACCCGGGGACCTTGGATTTCGATTTCGACATGCTCAGAGGACTTGTTGGTCCCCACACTCTGGCCGTGGTTCCCGTGCACCTGTATGGACGGATTAGCCGTGTGGATGAAACACGAAAGATCGCGGAAAGACACGGCGCATGGGTGATCGAAGACGCCGCGCAAGCGGCCGGCGCTTCCTCGGGAGGCATCAAAGCGGGTTGTGCGGGAGACGTGGGCATTTTCAGCCTGGGAAGAGGCAAGAACGTATGCGCTTTGGAAGGGGGCGTCATCGTCACCAACAACGGGATGTTGGCCGAACGAATTGCTGCGGAAACGGAAGAACTGCCCGAAGCATCGCCCGGAGACGTGCTTTCTTCCCTGACCAAGGGCTTGGGCATGCTTGCCTTTCTAAATCCCGATCGATACCGAATTCCCGCTTCTCTGCCTTTCCTGGGCTTGGGCCGCAATGTATTTGACCCCGGGTTTCCGGTTCGACGCATGCCCCGAATCAATGCCGCCATTGGAACCCGAACCTTTCGAACACTCGATCAAATGAACGCTCTTCGCCGGCGCAATGCTGAGCATCTCCGATCCCTCATCGGTCAATCCGGTAGTTGGCGCGTTCCCACGTCCCCTAAAGAACACGACTCCGTAGATTTGCGTTTTCCATTGATCTTCAACGTCCCGGAAAACCGAGGTCGTTTCCTCCATGTTTTCCAAAGCAAAGGACTGGGCGCGAGCATCGGCTATCCGTCGCCCCTGGATGCGATCCCGGGATTCGGCCCTGTCCCGTCCGCCAATGGGGGTTACCCCGGAGCCGCATACGTTTCCCAACGCCTGCTCACCTTGCCGACGCATCCATTTGTGCATTCTGAGAACATTCGCAGCATGCATGAAGCGCTGATGCAGGGAAGCCCAGCCGCTTGAAGGCGGTTACCCTATGGAACCCATGAGCATGACCGGATCGGACGCCATGACCCACCCGCACAACAAGCGGGTGTTTTGGCAGCTCGGCCTTTTGCTGGCTCTCTGGTTCCTGGCGTTCCTGCCCGTGTATCCCGAATTGGTCCATACTTGGCTTAACAATTCGGACAATTCACACGGCATCCTCGTCCCCTTGATTTCCGCCTATCTCATCTTCCAGAAACGTCATGCCTTGGCCGACATGGATTCCAATGGATCCAGGGTGGGCCTATGGTTTCTCGCGGGAAGCATGCTTCTCTATCTCATGGGCTACGCCGGGCACACCGCCGTAATTTCCAGGACCATGATTGTCGCCTCCCTGATAGGTATCTTGTGGGCGTTTCTGGGTGTGCAATCCCTGCGGATTTTGCTTTTTCCTCTTCTCTTCCTCTTCTTCATGGTGCCCGTACCCGTTTCCATCATCAAGATCGTGTCTTTTCCCCTTCAACTGGCCGCCACCAAAATCTCGGCATGGCTGCTCCAACTCCTGTTCTTCCCGGTTTTTCGCGAAGGAAACATGCTCTATTTCGCCAACACGCAATTGGAAGTGGCCGAAGCGTGCAGCGGCATTCGGTCCTTGGTTTCCATGCTCATGTTAAGTACGCTCTTGGCGTACTTCGCCAAAGTCAAGATCCCGTGGAAAGCGGTGCTTCTCCTGTCTGCCATACCCTTGGCCTTTGTCGCCAACCTGCTCCGGATCACCGGTACGGGGGTTTTGGCCCATTACTATGGGGCAAAAGTAGCGCGCGGTTTTCTTCATGAGTTTTCTGGCCTGACGGTGTTTGCCTTTGGTTTCGGTGTCCTGTTCCTAGCCTTCATTCTCATCAATCAATTCGGGGCGCCCCGGGACGGTAACAAGGACGAGACATGAGCAAAGCTCACCAGGAAAAGACGGCAAAGAACCACTTCCTTTCAATCCTGACGGTGCTCATCGGTACCATCGCCCTGACAGCGGCCATTTCCGCCCGCGGGGAACCAGTGCTCGTCGAAGCCAACCTCAACCAGATTCCCATGCAGATCGGCGAATACAAGGCAATCCCCGGCGAACTACCTCCCTCGATTGTCAAGGAGCTGAATACGGATGCTTATCTCGCTCGGACTTATTTCACCCCCGAGGGTCGAGAGATCAGCCTGTACATCGGCTATTACGGTACCGCAAAAGGGGGAAGAACAGGTCACAATCCCTATGCCTGTCTTCCGGGCGCAGGATGGGGCATTCTTAAGAAGGACATACTCAAGTTGCATCGTACAGACAAGAATATTTCGCTCAATGTTAACTACCTCTTGGCTCGCAAAGGCCAGACGTGCGAAGCAATACTTCACTGGTATCAGTCATCAAACGGCAAAGTGTTCAAATCGGGCTTCCAGCACAACATTGCAAGATTTCTAAATGGCATCTTCAGAAACAAAAATGATGGGGCGTTTGTACAAGTAACAATGCATTTGAAAGATACCTCGATAGATAGTGATCTAACAGATTTTAATAGTTTCTCAGCCAAAATCGTCACTTATTTAGAACAATACTGGCCAACTGAAAAGTAGTATTTTCATAATAAAATACTGTAACAAAACAAATTAAATTGATAAATATCGCTATTTAAAAATGTACAGTTCAAAACTAAATAAATCGTCACTTTTAGTAGTTTCTCCTATTATTCACCCATGTGCAATCCAAAATGGAATCGCACTTAGAATTTACAATCTGTTAAACACAATATCATACAATTACAATATTGAGTTAATTACGTGTTCAAATTCATCTTTTAAAGAAACCGAAATAAACACAAATTTCTTCGCTGCTGAGTACTTTGTTAACACTTCAACACACCATCGACATAAAATTAACCAACACACTAAGCTATACAACTATTTTCCAAGCCGTTATTTATATTCATGGCCAAGCTATAACATCGAGTTCCATAAGGCCTTATTAGGCCTTCTTGATCGATATCGTTATGACGCTATTTATTGCTCTCATGCTTCTACATATGGTTACTATTTATACGATCTATCTAACTTAAATGTCATTTGCGATGTCTGCGATTCTACACTGCGCTTCCAGAAAAATATCTTCCTATCTTCATCATGTGTTCGCACCAAACTATCGATGATCTATAATATGATATTGACAATTATCTGGGAGTACAAGTATTTGTCAAAGTGTAAGAAGCTTACAGTTATATCAAAGTCAGATAAAAAGTGGCTTTCTCTGTCAATTCCAAAATCAAACATAGACATCATCCCAAACGGAGTAGACACAGACTATTTTAATCCAGATATTGTGAAACCAACACAAGACTCCTACGTTCTATGCTTTACAGGTGTAATGAATTATGATCCTAATCATGATGCTATGATGTACTGCCTAGACTCACTTTGGCCAAGACTCAAGACGATGTATCCGGATCTCAAACTGAAGATCGTTGGGCCAAATCCAAAATCCGAACTAATAAAGCTGGCCGATCTCAGCCCCGACGTTGAAATCACTGGACGAGTTAAGGATATCAGAAAAGCTGTCATGAAAAGCGCTATTTTCTTCTCTCCGATGAGACTTGGAGCAGGTATGAAAAACAAGCACCTTGAGGCCATGGCGATGGGAATTCCGTTGATTACAACGATAGAAGGAGCCGCTGGAATTTCACTGGTTTCTGGCTATCATGCAATAATAGCAAATACGGAACAACAACTTATATCATCCGTATCACTACTTATAGAACATCCATTAATTTGGAATCTGGTATCTAAACAAGCTCGTATTCTTGTCAATGAGATGTATTCTTGGGATAAATCCTCACAGTTGCTTTCAGGAATACTTTAGTTACGCACTAAGATAGATATATTAAATATATTATTATATATACTTATTTATTCTCGCATAGGACCTATATCAACACCGCCAAAAGCACCTCTTCAACACCTTTATCTTGCAAGTATAAATAACCAGTTTTAACAATCTAAATATTATGCCTTTACAACTATGGACGTCATTCTCTTTTGAGAGCATTTCCTTTAAGTTATCCTGCGCCTATCTCTTCTTTGAATATGTTCGGACACGAGTTATTTGCTCATGTCCCCATATCATTAACAAAGGATTGAATGCATCAACAACTCCAAAAACGACCACGGATGGTCCGTTACGTTTGTCGCCATGGCGGGGGTCTTGGGTCGGAATACCCGGTCCTTGCCTCGGCTAAGCGTTTCGTGAGGACGGATCAAATTGTAGCAAGCCACGCAGATGGCGAACTTGGCCCGAAACCAGCGCAACGAGCGCGCGAAGGTAGGGGCTTTGCACACCAAATGAGCATCCCACAGCCGCCAATGAGGATTGGATCGTTCGAGGAAGGCGGTATTGATGGTATGGCTGGGTGAATCCTCCAACAGTCCGTACATGCTGTGCTCACTTCCGAAGACCACCCGGCGCTCCACCTTAACCACCCGATCGCATTCGCGGGTCTTGTGAACCGTGGCGTAGTCCAGGTCCGCGTCGATCGCCCGCTCGGGATTCTTGGGCCGCCCCGGCTTCCCTGTTTGTGCAGGCGGCACCAGCCGGTGGAACAATTCCTCTAAAACCGTGGGGCGTAATGCGGCAGTTCGTCCGATACGAACAGGGGCTTACCTCGAACGCGAGCGATCAAGTCCTGAAGCATCCGCCGGGCATCGTCCAATTCTCGCCCGCCGATCCAGAACGTGATCAGCAATCGTGTGGGGACGTCGATGGCCGTCCAGATCCATGTCCGCCCGTACCGCTCCTCGGTGTCTTGGGCGGTGCCAGAATGTTGCTTTTTTTTACAGAGGTCCACAGATCATCCAGTTGCGCCTCGGTCATCTCCGGCGAGGCCAACAGGCTGGAGAGCACGGACGCGCAATGCTCGCCGGCCGCAGGATTACCCGATTTACCGTGTCCTTGTCCAATTCCAGCAGACGCCCCGTGGCCCGGACCTCCCGCCCTCGGCTGCATGATGGATGATCTGACGAATCGTTTCGGCCAGCAGATGCAGACCAAACAGCGCGCTGGATCCGGTGGCCGCAAAGCGTTTGCCAAAGGGCCGGCAGGAAAGCAGTTCGCGGCTTTTATCCTTGCTGTATTTGCCACGAACGGCAATGTTGCCTCGATTGCGCAACCCATAATCCTTGCATTCTTGGTTCGGACAGAAACATCCCTCAAGTTCGACCATCGATTACCCCCCTTGGAAACTGTAGCCACTCCGGGGCAATCTTAAGCGAGACTCCTTGTAGTATCAATTAAATGGGGACACATTTCCAAGACGGAAGAACCGGTCACAATCCCTATGCCTGCCTTCCGGGCGCCGGATGGGGCATTCTCGAAACGAATGAAATCCGCCTGAGTCTGCCGGGGAAAAACCGTTCAATCCCAGTGAATTATGTCTTGGCCGTCAAACAAAACGTGTATGAAGTCATGCTCCATTGGTATCAGTCGGATGATGGTCGGGTGTTCACTTCCGGTATCGAACAGAACATGGATCAAGTTTTTGGAAAAGTGCTTATGAATAGAAACGACGGCGTCTTTGTTCAGCTTGCGACGGAATCGCCATACCGACAACACAATGGAATGCAGGAAAATATTATAGACCCTCAGCGAAGAAATATCTCATTTTTTAGAAATGTTCTGGCCGCATGAGTCAGTAGTTTGAGACCAGCATCCATACAGCCGGCAAGCGTAGACATTGCCGATATTTACAGACTGAACCCGGGGACGCTGTGGAGGGCCTTATCTGCTGAAACATTTGCCTTCAAAATGTCTTGTCTGTACCTATTCTTCGAATATATTCGTCCCCAGGCAATCTGGTCCGTTTTCGATTCCTACCCGTATTGGGCTCGAACGTTTGTCCTATTGGCTTTTATAGGATGGTTATCTCAAGAGAAAAAGCAACTCGTCTGGAACAAACTCACGAGCGGGATTTTTCTGTTCTTGTTCTTGATCATATTGTCCTCATTTTTTGCCTATTGGCCGCAGTTCTCTTGGGAAGGGTTCATGGGTTTTTTCAACTGGGTCGTGGTCTATTTTGTCTTGACTCAGACCATTACCAGTCGAAAGCAATTCATTACCATTCTAATCATCTTCCTACTGGCCAGTCTCAAACTCTCCCAATATGGCGCAAGGACCCTCGCCCTCCGCGGTTTCGCTTTTGCAGATTGGGGATTGGCCGGCCCACAGGGATTTTTCCAGAACCCCGGGGAACTGGCCATTCAAATGCTCGTGTTCGCGCCCATGGCCCTATTCTTTACAATAGGAATTAAAACGTACCTCAAGCGTTGGCAAGTATGGCTGTTGCACTCGATGCCGATCACGGCGATTCTAACCGTGCTTGGAACCAATACCCGAGGAGGCCAACTTGCCTTGGCGGTCCAAGTCTTGGCGCTCATTGCCATGACCAAACACCGGATCAGGACATTCATCCTTATCGGTCTCATCGGGGTCATAGGATTCGCACTCCTTCCGGATCAGCAAAAAGCACGCTTTGAGGATATAGGCAGCGACGACACGTCAATCCAACGACTCCTGTACTGGAAACACGGATGGCAGATGATTAAAGATCATCCGTGGTTAGGAGTTGGGTATAACAATTTCAGGCCCTATTATTCATCTTATTGTTTAGATGATATAGTATTGAACAAACTCGGAGATCATTCGGAACTTCCACATAATATCTTTATTCAAGTAGGTACCGATGCCGGTTTTTCGGGGCTTTCCGTATTTGTATTTTTGATTGCAGCCAGTTTTTTTATGATGCATCACATCGGAAAAGAGGCTCGGAAAGCCGACGATGACTTCCTGATGTATATGACCAAGGGAATGAATCTGGCGCTTATTGGGTTCGTCGTCGCTGGCCAGTTTGTTACTGTGACTTATTATCCCTTTTTCTGGATACACCTATCCTTGGTCACATCAATAATGACCTTCAATCAAAATGAGACGACCGCTCCCATGGTCCGCGGCGTGCCTCTTAGTACTCCTTCCGACTCTTTTGGCCACAGCCCGGAAAAAAGGTATGTTCGTAGCTGATCGGCTGGTGTTCACCGAATTGCACAAGACCGGAGGCACTCACGTCTGTAAGTGGCTGAGTCGGCTGGCGGGCGGCAAGCAGATCGGCAAACACAATCGCGTGCCCCCTGAACTCTGGGATCGATTTCTGATAGGATCTGTTCGTAATCCTTGGGAATGGTATGTTTCCCTGTGGGCCTTTGGTTGTGCTGGGAAAGGTAGTGTTTTTCAGCAAACGACACACCGATTCGATTTGCGTTACCTCAACAGACAGCTTCACGGTGAAATGGGTTTTCGAAGACTTCCCCCTGCCGTGTTTGGACGCCAATTGCTTCAGGACTTCATCAAACCTGTGCGGACCTGGCAGGCATGTTACAGGGATTTTGGGGACGTAATCGCCTTTCGAAATTGGCTGAAGTTGATATTCGACGACAAACGCCGATTCGATGTAGGGGAAGGATTCGGCTTTAGCCCCGTAGCCCAACGTCATGGTTTGATGACCTACAGGTATCTAAAACTGTTTACCAACTTGGGGCCGTTGCTCTACAAAGATACGTCGCTCGCACAACAGAGTGGAGTCCGCGAGGCTTTGGAATCAAAACGGCTGGTCGGATTCGTCATACGCAATGAGCATCTGGAAACGGACCTCCTCCATGCGTTATCTCTGGCAGGCTATGACCTATCGACGGAGCTGAAGGCCCAATTCATTACCGAGAGCAAGAATAAGACAAATTCGTCAAGACACCTCACCGCCGAGCACTATTATGATCCTGTGACCATTGAATTGGTAGCTTCTAGAGAATCCGTCATCATTGATACGCACGGTTATACCCCTCCAGGCCAATAGACCTGAATAAAAAGCATTCTCTCATGGACAGGCGGCACCTTCGAAGGCTCTATCGTTCACTTTTTTCCGAGGAACTCAGATATTGGCTGCACAAGCTGCGTAATCCAAGAGCTTTCCACATCATCCGCAGCATCGTGTACCCTTCACCCAAGGGAGACTTCTCTCTAAGAGCCTTTGATCGGCACCAATGCATTTTCATCCACGTTTCGAAATCGGCAGGGACATCCGTGGCAAAGAGCCTTTTCGGCGAATTGCCCTATCATTATACCGCAATTCAGTACCGGGTCATTTTCGGACGGAAGACCTTCAATGACTATTTCAAGTTCGCATTTGTTCGCAACCCGTGGGATCGGCTTTATTCCGCTTATTCCTATCTTCAGGGTGGTGGTTGGAACTCCAAAGATCGTGAATGGTACCGACAAAATCTGAGCAATATTCCCGACTTCAACACATTCGTGCTCGAATGGCTGGAACCGGAAAAGCTCGGCAGTCATATTCACCTGAGGCCCCAGAGCGATTTCATCTGTGACGGACGCGGGCGCCCACTCCTCGACCATCTCGGCTATTTCGAAACCCTTCCCGGCGATTTCGACCTGGTCGCCGACAGGTTGGGTATCAAAGGCCGATTGGCTCACACTAATGCATCTCAACGCACCGACTACCGTGGTATCTACACCGCCGATGCCTTGGAAAAGGTTCGCAAGCTGTACGAGCGGGATATTGATAACTTCGGCTACGAATTCGACGGGATACGGACGCGCATGGGGATTTCCAACCGAAGATTTCGAACTTGCGGCGGATGAACGCTCTCTTATTGGTCGCCAACTACGATTCATCGGTGGGGTATGCCTGGTGGCTCATGGAAAGCCTTTGGGTGCGACTTGCCGAACGCTTTCACGGCCGCCTAAACGTTTTGCTGGCTTACCCTTCCATCAGCACCATCCCCAAGGCCATCGTTGACGCACCCATTCGGATCGTCAGGCAAGACTTCTCCAGCTCGGATATTGCTCAAGTTATTTCCCAGTGCAAATTCCTCAAACGTCACAGGGTCCGGAGCGTCTATTTTTCCGATCGCCCCACATTGCATTGGCGATACCTGCTGTATCGGCTCTTTGGGGTGCGCTCCATCATCATCCACGACCATACCCCCGGGGTACGCACTCCCGCCCTGGGAATTAAGGGCCTGCTGAAGCGATCGCTGCATCGTCTCCCATGGTTGAGTGTCGATAGCGCCATCGGAGCTACCGAATTCGTTCGTCGACGCTTGATACAGGTCAACGGACTCCCTCCGAGCCGATGCCGCTCGGCGCCCAACGGCCTTCCACCCCTGAGCGCGACGGTCGTTCCCGCCGATCTCCACGGTCTCTTTCACATTCCCGAAGAAAAAGTACTTCTGGTAATGACCTCCAGGGCCAGTCGATACAAAGGCGTGGAGTTCGTTCTCGAATGCCTGGTGCGTTTGCGATCATCCGGTGACGAGAGTCTCCATTTCGTATTTATCGGTGATGGCCCGGATCTTGATGCATTCAAGGACACCGCGAGGACGAAGGGCGTTTCCGATCGTTGCACCTTTACAGGCCGCCGTAGTGACGTATCCTCCCTCATCGAAGCAGCCCACATCGCTATTCATCCCTCTCGCGGGGAAGTCGGCTATTCTCTTTCCATACTCGAATATATGCGGGCAGGCCTCCCTCTGGTGGTGCCTAACAACCCTTCGGTGTGCGGGGCAACCGAGCACAATGTCACAGGTCTGATCTATCCCGAGGGGGATGTTTCCGCAGCCACTCAAATCCTTCTCACTCTGTTGAGGGATGAGGCGCTTAGAATACGACTGGGTTCTAAAGCTCGTATTGCCGTCCGACACTATTCACTGGCAAAGACCCATCAGGCGCTGCTGAGTGCCTTCAAAGAAACCTACCAATCTTGGAATTCTCGTGATTGGAGAGGGAAATAGGATTGTTTACGACGACCAAACCCGGGTTCTCTGGCGCACGCCGTCTCATCGGCCATGCGGGCATTTACGCCTTAGGCAATATTTTGAGGCAACTTGTCGGATTCATCATGCTGCCGATCTATACCCGATTTCTCACGCCTGCAGATTATGGTGTAATCGGCCTGATGACCTTCGCCGTCAGTCTGATCGAGCTGCTGTTCGGAGCTCGACTCGGCTTGGCCGTGCCCAAATACTACTTCGACGCACAAGACGACCAAGCTCGTTCTTCAGTGGTTTCCACGGCTTTGATCATCACTTCGGCCGTAAGTGCAATCAGCGTAATCATCATGATTGCATTCAGAGTTCCATTATCCATGAGTCTTTACGGAACCTCGGAATATGCCGCAATCGTTGGATTCTTCTCGGTCATGATTCTCACCCAGGGCCTCGAAAACTACGCATTGATCTATTTGCGGCTTCAACAACGACCATGGTTGTATATCAGCGCCAATCTTTTTAAGTTGATCGTACAGCTCAGCTTAAATCTCTGGTTGGTCGTATTCCTCAGTATGGGCGTAATGGGTGTTGCCATCGGATCTATGGCGGCGTCCGGATTTTTTGCCTTACTGCTGGTAGGTTACACACTACGACGGGTTAACTGCACTTTCGACCCCCAATTGGCCAGAAGAATGATGCGCTTCTGCTGGCCTCTCTGGATAGCCAGTTTTGCCGCACTTTATGTCGGTTCCGCAAATCGCTATTTCCTGCGCATTTTTTCTTCCCTCGATTCGGTAGGGCTGTATGAACTGGCCACAAAATTCGGCACAGTAATTTCACCCCTGGTCTGGCAGCCTTTCGCCCAATATTGGCAAATCGAGCGTTTTAAATATTATCGCAAAGGTAACACGGAATCACTTTTCCGGAATGTCTTCATTTTCATAAGTACTTTATTAGTCTTAGCCTCACTAGCTGTTGCCATTTTTGCTCCTCCAATAATCAAAATCATGGCTGATGAAGCCTATCATCGAGCAGCCGAAGCGGTCCCTTTCCTTGCCTTCGGCACCCTGTTCACCTGTCTCGTAGCCTTTTCAAATTTCAGTTTCTTGGTTAAGGAACGAACCGTCTATATAACACGAAACAATTATCTAACCGCTATTTTTGTCACCTTCCTTTATCTCGGCCTCATACCCGTCGCAGGGCATGTAGGCGCTGCGATGGCCTATCTGCTCGCCAATGCCCTACACTTCATTATAGTTCACATATCAGGCAAAAAACACTATGACATGGGTATCAAACTACCACCATTAGCTTATCAGCTTGCAATCAGCGTAGTAGTTTGTTCAGTAGGCTATTTTTTCATTTCTATCGACACTATTATTCTTGACATTATGATCAGACTATTATTTTTCCTGGGCGCTTCTATTCTCATATCAGTTCCGCTTCTCAGAATCAGATCAGCACGCCTTTTCCTGCTGCGATTCTTCCCTGGTTATCAATCTAGATGATAGGCTAGTCGATAGGCAGACAAGCATTGAGCTTATGCTTCTCACGCTTATCTAGATCAATAACAACAGAAGCGAGTTGCTTTTAATAATTTATGTACTTACTTAAACCCGGAAGCAAAACAACACTACTTGTGGTAACAGCAGGCTTTCCGAAGCTCAATCAGCCATGGATTGACACCTACTTGGAACAACTGTTGCTTAATTCCTTTGAAATCCAAATTTATTCAAACAACCGTCGACCAAAAGACTATCAAAGTAAAGTTGACCAGCTAAACCTAAGACGTTTTGTGGTGCCATTTGACATGAAAATGTCATCAGTTTTTCTGTCAATGATTAAAACGGCATTACTAAATCCGATTTGTCTTATTCACGCATCAGTTAAAGCATACAAGACTACATCACGAACTGTAGAACAATACAAGCTGCCTCGACTATCAACTTTTCTTAAGCTCCTGCGATTTGGAATATCAGAACGAACGTTTCAGAAGATTCATCTCATTCACGCTCACAGTGAATCTTTGGCTTACGAGTTTCTGCTTTTAGCGCTCATGCGAAATATACCGATTGCCTATACCTTTCACGGCCTTCTTCCAAAGGGAGTTCAGCCTCTCATTCCTAACAAGCGCAAGGCCCTATATGCCGAACTGTCATCAGTATTCGTCAACACAGAATACGCGAAACAGCAGGTTCTATCCATAGGATGCCCAACGGAAAAGATTGAGATAATACCGCAGGGCCTCCCGATTCAGGACTTTCCCTTTGTACCGAGAAAACCCCCAACGTCAGATGAACCCCTATTGCTTCTCACAGTCGGAAGATATCACAGAGATAAGGGGCATCGTTATGCGCTATTAGCTCTGCGCAGGCTATTGGATTCAGGACTCACGATGCAATGGAAGTTTGTTGGCAGTGGACCGGAACGAACAAAGCTTTTGGAATTGGCTTCCAAGCTTAAATTGACTGAGAATGTGACTTTCCACGTCAATTTGGACTCATCAAAGCTCCTAGAGCTTTATCATACCTGCCACCTATTTGTTCTCCCAAGCATATCAACCAGATACCACACAGAGACTCAAGGCGTGGTGCTTCAGGAGGCTCAGGCCAGCGGATGTATTCCAATCGCCACTAGAGTAGGCGGCATTCCAGAGTGTGTTAATCATCAAATTGACGCACTTCTGGTCAAGGAAAAATCTTCACGGTCAATTTCCGACGCCGTTTTGTTCCTTATGTGTCATCCCGACCAATGGGAGTCGTATCAGCTCAATGGTCGCCGAAATGTTGAATCCAGGTTTCATGCAGATGTCATCGGAAACCGCATGGCGTCCAACCTCAGGAAACTACTATAACAAACCCATATCGAATAGCCCGATAATCATCATCTTTTCTTGGGGCTTCTATATTTAAGGACATGCTAACTGAAAATAAATCACGTCATTTTATGACCTTTGTCAGAGAATGTCTAGGCAATTTTCATCGGGAAATCAAGATATTCCTAGCCAGTGTTCCCAAGCCGGATAAATGGATATTTATTGTAGGTTGCTACAACTCAGGGACCACTTTACTATCGAATTTGTTGTCCCTCCACCATGAAATCTCAGCGTTACCGACCGAAGGTCATTTTCTGACGAATCAATTCGTCAAGGACTTCGAAATAGGCGTTCCAAGAATGTGGATGCTAGCAGAGGAACGATTCCGACTGACCGAAAAAGACAAGGGGCCGAACGCCGATAGAATCAAGAAGGAATGGGGAATTAGGCTTGATTTAAAAAAGAAAATCTTTGTTGAAAAATCACCTCCAAATAGTGTTCGAATGAGGTGGCTCCAGGAGCACTTCAAGAACTCCTACTTCATTGAAATTGTCAGGAACGGATACGCCGTAGCCGAAGGAATTCGTAGAAAGGGAAACCCCTTGCACCTTATAGAAGGCTGGCCCATTGAATTTTGCGCCAAGCAGTGGGTTAGGCACATTGAAATTGTTGCTGATGACAGCAAATACTTAGATCGGTTTATTTCCATAAAATACGAGGACGTTACTGAAAACACCAGTTTTATACTTAATCAAATTACAGACTTTATAGGAATAGAACGATTTCCAAATAATTGGTCAAATATAACTTTTGCCGTTCATGAGCGCAATGAACCAATTAGGAATCTTAATGAATATAGCATTCATTGCTTATCATCATCGGATATTGAAATTATAAATAGTATTGCTATGTCAAAACTGACAGAACTTGGGTATAAAATTATTCGTTGTTAACATTGTTTTTCATTTATTTTAATCTTAGTATGCCGAGGGGTGCGGTATTTGGTTCCGCTTATAGCTAGGAGCTTTATCAGTTGCTTATTGTATAACTTAAGTATATTTCGGGGTATCTGTGCCTACAAACGACAACAACGTGCCTTTTTATTGAACTATCACCGTATCGTGCAATCACCTGATTCTGAAGGTTTTTTTGTTCAGCCCGGCATGTACGTTTCACCTTTCACATTCAGGCTCCATCTTTCTTTTCTCAAGAGGCACTTCCAAGTATTACCTCTACAGGATTTGGTCGCAAGGATTGAAACAAAATCATCCATCAGCGGCTGTTGCGCCATCACATTTGATGATGGCTGGGTTGACAACTATTTCCTTGCATATCCAATGCTTCAACAATTCGAGATGCCCGCCACCATCTTTCTTGCCACCGGTTTTATCGGCACTGATCGGCTATTCTGGCCTGACGAAGTCGCCTACCATCTGAAACATATGGAATTTTCTCAGTTGGCAAATTTCAGTGCCATTTTGAAGATTCTTCCTTCTCATATATTGAGATCGTCGCTCTCGGACAAGCAGTTGGATCAGGTCATTACAACCCTGAAGGCTTATTCGCCTGAAGAACGGAGAGAGTTTCTCATACGGCTTCGGAGCCGATGTGGAATCAGTTTCAACCGTCGGATGATGATGAACTGGAATGAGATCAAAGAGATGGTTTCCTCCGGTTTGGTCCGCGTCGGCTCGCATTCGCATGAACACGTATTCCTCGACCAGGTTTCCCTCGAAGAGGCCAATAAGGAAGTGGCGCTTTCTCGTCGCGAAATCGAGCAGCGCTTGGGCGTATCACCCACCATGTTTGCCTATCCCAACGGAAATCTCGCGGGCGGCATAGGTCCCGTGCTTAAGCGTAACGGATTCAAAGCCGCGGTCACCACCCGAAAAGCCTGGTTCAACGGACGCGTCAACAAATACAAAATCCCGCGCATCGGCATGCATGAGGATGTCAGCCGCACGGTTCCCATGTTCTTCGCAAGAATTCTCTTGGACAGGCTTTAGCGTGCCCATCCATGTGTTGGTTACCGACGGTGAAAACCGGTCATCATTGGCCGTGACCCGCTCTTTGGCCCAAAAAGGTTTCGTGGTGCTGGTCACCGGAAAGCAGAGGCATTGCCTCTCCTCTTGTTCGAGATTCTGCCGAAAATGCTTTTCGGTTCCGGACCCTTCTTCCTCCGGAGCCCAATATGCCGCCGCCATTAGGGAGATTCTCGTCAAGGAACGGGTCGATGTGATCATTCCCACTTCCGAAGTTTCCATTCACATCCTGAACCGGATGCGCGAGGATTTACCTCCGTGGGCGATTCCGGCCTGCGTCCCCGCGGACAAGATGGCCTTGGTTTCCAACAAGGTTGCTCTTTTTCGCTTGGCGGAAAAGCTCGGAGTTCCTATTCCGGACACGTTTTTCTTGGATGGACCGGAAGATCTCCCCTTCGTGATTGACGGCATCTTGCGGTACCCCGTTGTGGTCAAACCTTTCTTGTCAAGAATCTTCGAAAAGGGCCGGTTTCTCCATGGCGGCGTGAACTACGCCCATTCACGAAATGAATTGAGTCACCTCTATGAGACCAGCCCTGTTCTCCGATACCCATCCATGATTCAGGAGAAAATCGTCGGTCCGGGGACCGGACTTTTCACGCTCTACGACAAAGATCATCATTTGGCGCTCTTTTCCCATCGTCGCTTGCGCGAGAAACCTCCCTCAGGGGGCGTCAGCGTGGTGTCCGAAAGCGCCCCACTCGACGATGAAATGATCGAGTCGGCGGACAGGCTCCTTTCCGCAGTCGGGTGGGAAGGTGTGGCCATGGTGGAGTTCAAACGAGATCTACGGGACGGCAAAGCCAAGTTGATGGAAATCAACGGGCGGTTCTGGGGAACGCTGGAGCTGGCCATTGCCTGCGGTATCGACTTTCCGGCCCTTCTGCTGGATTATCTGCAGGGAAGATCCTTCCCACGAGTCATCCGTGACTACCCGATCGGGCGCAAACTGAAGTGGTTTTTCGGTACCCTGGATCATCTGCTGATCCTGTTGAAGAACGGGAGCCCGAATTCCCGCACTCTTTCCGAAACCCTCCCTGGGGCACGGTCCCGTGCTCTTCGGGACTTTCTCAGGATTCGAGAAAAGGATACCTCATTTGATGTTTTCAAGCCGAACGATCTTCGACCCTTCTTGTGCGAGGCGGGAACCTACCTGACGCAGCTCATCACGAACGAACGATGATTCGAATTCTCCACACTATCGATACCACGGGACCGGGTGGCGCCGAGACGGTTTTCATTAATTTGGCGAAGGGCCTCGATGTCCGACGTTTTCGTTCCTTCGCCGCAATCACCGGTTTCGGGTGGGTTTACGATACCCTTCGAAAGCACGGAATCGACCCCATCTTGATTCCCTGCAAAGGGAGCTTCAATCTCCGTTATTTGTTAGGTTTGGTGAACATCATCCGGGAGCATGGCATCAACCTCGTCCAGTCCCATCTTCTGGGTTCGAACCTTTATTGCTCGCTGGCCGGTTTGATCTGCCGAGTCCCGGTGGTCTCCACATTCCACGGATTCGTGGACACCAGCGAAACCGAACGGCTCATGCGAATCAAGTGTCGCCTTCTCAACATGGGCTCCCAAAAGATCGTGTTTGTGTCGAACAAGCTTAGCACCCATTACTTACATACTCACGGGATTTCCCCCCAGAAGGCAGTCACTATCCACAACGGGATTGATATCTCAGTTTTTCGACCTAAAAAAGACGAAAGCATCAGGCGAAGACTGGGCATCGGCCCGGATCATATGCTCATCGGCGCATTGGGAAACATCCGACCGGCCAAGTCGTACGACTTGTTCCTAAAGGTCGCCCGTCTCGTGCATGATAAGTTTCCAGACACTAGGTTCGTTATTGCGGGGCAGGGTTCAGATACACTTTATGAGTCCTTGCTGCGACTTCGAAAACAACTCAACCTTGAACATGCGTTCCATTTCCTCGGTTTCATGCAGAACGCAGCAGAGTTTCTGAACAATCTGGACATCTTTGTAATCACTTCGCTATCTGAAGGATTCTCAATGTCCACCATTGAGGCCATGGCCTGCCGCATACCGGTCATAGTAACACGCAGTGGGGGACCTGAAGAGATATTATCGCACGGCTATAGCGGCATAGTGACTGAGTGTTCCGAGTCAGGCTTGTACAGTGCAATAAAGACTTATCTCAATGATTCAACACTCATGCATAGCCTTGTAAGGAACGCGTACGATGAAGTAACCAAGGAGTATAGTCTAAAGCGTATGCTTAACTGTTATGAAGCATCCTATATTGAAGCTTTTAGGTAAAAAACCTTGCATTTATGGTCCGATTTTACCTTGGCAAAGGAGATTTACCGTTGTCCATCGTGTGCGACGTGAGCTTCATTATACCTACCTTGGACGAAGCAGACAACATAGCACGACTTATCTCTTCCATCCATGTAACCATGGATGGAAGCTTGTCATATGAAATCATCCTGGTAGATAATGGTTCCCGAGACAATACGGTAGAAATTGCAGAGTCCTCAGGTGTTGATATGGTAATTATGTGTCCGAAAATAACGATCGGTGCCCTACGAAACCTTGGCGCTAGGCGTGCAAATGGAAAGGTCTTAGTCTTCCTGGACGGTGACATATGCTTGAATGGAAGGTGGGGATCAGAATTTTTATGTGTATATCGTCAGATATTAGAAATCGGCGAATTGGTTTCCGGATCCATGTGCAACATACCAACCCATCCTTCCGCGTTGGAGAGACTCTGGTTTGATCCTTCCAAACTGCGACAAAACAAACAATATATCAATTCCGGTCATCTCATCGTGGGTGAAAGATTCTTCTCCCAGATCGGCGGTTTTGACGAAACCCTACGAACGGGAGAAGACGTAGAATTCTGTTTAAGAGCAGTTGAAAACAGTGGAGTCATTGCTTCAAATCCTGAATTGATTGCCTACCATTTGGGTTTTCCTAAAACGATTGCCGCATTTATCCATAGGGAAAAGTGGCATGGAACCGGCGATTTGCAATGCTTGAAGTATTTCATCAAATCCAAGGTATCTCTCGCCAGTTTCATCATATATTTTGGTCTCCCGCTAAGTTTGTTGCCCACATTTATTGGGGAGTACATTCCTATAACATTATGGTTGATTCTATCCATTTGCATATGCTTAGCAGCTGCATTAAATCGGTTCAAACTAAACTCAAGAAGCATTTTGATTGGAATCGGGTTGTATTTTCTTTACTTTTTCGCCCGCTTTCTTAGCATCTTCGAGGTAATTCCTCAAAGAAAATGAGGACAATACAATGCTTGAACGATTAATTAAGTTTAACAGTTCTTTAAAAATTTGCGGCATCCTTTGGTTTACGTTTTTGGTTTTCCATTTAGGAGGGTTGTTTTATCCACCATGTTTTGCATGGACTTTTGAAGTTAATTCTGAAGAACTGGAAGTAGGCCAAAAGCCGGTCGCGTCAGCGGGTTTCTCAGATGCGGGAGGTTTAACCCTAGTGACAAGTTCAATGGCTCATAACGGAACGAAATCCATCAAAATGACTTATCCGTATCCTATCTGGTCGCACACTAGCAAAATGATCAGTTTCAGCCGTGAGAACAATGCGATAATAGACAGTTCAGGGGGACTGGAGGGCTTGCCTCGAAGCACTCAATTGCTCGTCCATGGTTCTCGCCACAACGATGGTGTCTTTGTCACTTCACACAAAGCTGATTCTAGCGCAAACACGATTTGGATACACGCCGGTTATGGCCTTCCTGTAGCGGAGGATGAAGGTCCAGCCGTCAGTTTAAGTCATGGGACAAACGGCTTTGGAGTATGCAGAGCGTATTCAAACTGGAGTTTTGACGGCATAAACCGCAAGCTACACGAAGGTGATGAAGTCTGGGGTCGAGCTTTCTTCTTCTTTCAGTCTCCTTGGACCTGGGAATGCGCGCCGAGGGTTAAGCTTTTTCGCATTGCGCGTGTGCTATCCGCAACAGGTAATCATCTCGGTTGGATTTCAATCTTGTCCGAAAAAAACGGATTTATTATGCTTTCGAATGAAGTTGGCAAAGCAGAACGCGCAACTGAATTCCAACTTGAACCCGATCAATGGATATCGCTGGAGATATACGTGCGCTTTTCCTCGAATAAAGGCATAATTCGTATATGGAAGAATGAGGCATTGGTAATCGAGGACTCAGAGACGCCCACCCTAACATCGCACGACGACACTGCGTCGGGGACGTATCTCATGAGCTACTGGAATGGAGGCACCATTCAAGAGCAATCTCTTTTCATTGATGATGTTTTAATCACCAATGAGACACCTACCGGAAAAGATTCGTTCGGAAATCCCATGATTGGTACGAGCGCCTATGACAAGCTTGAAAAGCCCCAGAACCTTCGTGTCCTGAGAGGGCAGTGAATGATCGAGACCAACGATTGCTAAGGCAATGTAGATGGCCAAATTCGCTGTGTAAACCAGTTGTTATTTGAATATTTATGCACTGGTGTTTATTTTTTGAAACCGGATATGTTCACGATAGAATGTGTGGGCATGCATCAAAACCTCTCACCCGCCGCGGCGCAGAATATATGCAGAATCGCCGACGCTCTCTGAGCCGTCCTTATTGAAGCCCATCCGTGTCTGTCACATCCTCTCCGGCGATCTTTGGGCCGGCGCCGAAGTCATGGCCTTCCAGCTTATCAGGGAATCGGCGCGTCGGGGCGATATTGATCTCCGTGTACTGCTGTTGAATCCCGGCCGTCTCGCGCAGGAATTGAAGCCCGAAGGAGTTCCCGTTGAGCTTATTCCCGAGTGCGGGGTTCTTTTTCCATCCTTGGTTCGCCGAACTCGGAAGGTTCTCTGCCAATGGAGGCCGGACATTGTACATTCCCATCGGTACAAGGAAAATTTCCTTGCTTATCTCGCTATTCCTCGGAAAGTGACTTGCCGTTTGGTTGCCACGCAACACGGAATGCCGGAATCCCACGACGGGCGCTCGCTTCGATCCCGTTTGATCAGGTTTGCCAATTTCAGACTGCTTCGCCATCGCTTTCAGTCCACCGTGGCTGTTTCCCGCGATATCAAGGATCGCCTTACCACCGATCATGGATTCCCGAATGGAAGGGTGCGAGTCATTCACAACGGCATTGCGCTTGCGGAGGAGTTCTTGGATATTGGATCCGATGGGACTCCCACGATCGGTTCCTGCGGACGGTTATTCCCGGTCAAGGATTACCTGCTAATGGTGGAGGTTGCTCATTTGCTTGCCAAGGAGTGCACACCGATCCGCTTCGTCCTTCCCGGGGACGGACCAGAACGACCACGCATTCTTCATTCGATTCACCGGTACGAACTTGATGATGTCTTTGAGTTGCCCGGTCAGTTGGACGAGATGACTTCCTTCTACAATGGGCTGTCCGTGTTCTTGAATACCTCGGTACACGAAGGCATTCCCATGAGCATCCTGGAAGCTATGAACGCCGGAGTTCCCGTGGTGGCTCCCGCCGTCGGCGGCATTCCCGAGGTGGTCCGGGACGGTGTCGACGGGTTTCTGGTTCAAGACAGAAACCCGGAAGCCTTTGCCGTCGCGTGCTTGCGACTGATTCGTAACCCTGACCTGCGGCAAAGCATGTCTCTTTCGGCCCGTGAGCGAATCCGAGACAGCTTCTCCACAAGACGGATGGCGGAAGCCTACGGTGAGCTTTATGCTTCCACATGACAAGGACGCCGTTCTTTGGAGATCCGTCAAACCGACGGACGATTCCTTCCTTCGCTCGGCAAAGACTCGTGTCAAGGCTCAACTAAAAGACCTTTTCTGGTGCTTGTACGGAGCGAGCCTACAAAACCCCACCCTGCCTGCCGACCCGTCTTCTCTTCTCTTTGTCTGTAAGGGAAACATCTGTAGAAGCCCTTTTGCCGAGAAACTCGCGATCGAAATGATTGGAAGCCATCGTGAAAACCTGTCAATTCTTTCCGCGGGAACAGAGGCCCAAGAAGGGGGTCTTTGTCCGGAAAACGCCGTCATTGCCGCAGGAGAATTCGGCGTTGACCTCAAAGAGCACAGGTCCACCAGAACCACCGCGGGCATGATGGAAGATGCGGACATCGTGTTCGCCATGGACGCGAGTCATTTCCGAACGCTTCGTTTAAGGTACCCCGCATACAAAAACAAGGTATTTCTACTGCCCCTCTTCCTGCCCCGCACCGAAACCGGGAATCGACACGTTTTGAAATATAATATCCTCGATCCCTTTGGTCGGGGCACGAATGAATTTCGGCTGTCCTACTCGGCCATTCAACGTTCGCTTCTCCAGTTACCCGTACTCCGCCTATCATGACACAGCTCCAATTCACCGTCTCCGACATCCCGACAGTTGCGGCCTTCGCACTGATCTTCCACGCCTACCTGGGGTATCCGCTCAGCCTGCTCGTGCTCTCGCGTTTCCAAGAACGAAACGTTGCACGGGCTCCATTCTTTCCACCCGTCTCCTTGATCATTACCGCGCATAATGAAGTGAAACGGATTCGAACCAAACTGGAGAATACGCTCCTGTTGGAGTATCCCACTGAAAAACTCGAAGTGATCGTCGCTTCCGACGGATCCACGGACGAGACCAACGCCATTGTCGCCGAATTCGCGCGAAATAATGTACGGCTCCTGGCCCTTCCCTTCAGACGAGGGAAGGAAGCCGCCCAGAAGGCGGCCGTGGAGTCCGCTTCGGGAAAGGTCCTGGCATTCACCGACACGGCCACCATGCTCGAGCCGGGGGGACTCGCGCGGATCGTTTCGAACTTTGCGGATTCGACGGTGGGATGCGTGAGCAGCGAAGACCGCATCCTGGATGCTTCCGGTGTGCCGACTGGAGGAGAAGGCCTGTACGTTCGCTATGAGATGTGGCTCCGAAGACTTGAATCCGGGGTGGGTTCCCTCGTAGGCATGAGCGGGTCTTTTTTCGCGGCAAGAAGTGAAGTCTGTTCCGATTTTTCAACGGAACTTCCAAGCGACTTCCGGACGGTGCTGAACAGTGTGAAGCTTGGGCTCCGGTCGGTTACCGATCCGGAGGCCATTGGTTCCTATTCGGACTTGGCAAATCCTAAGAAGGAGTTTCAACGCAAGGTGCGAACGGTACTACGAGGCATGACCGCTTTCTCCTACAACCTCGGGTTTCTCAATCCCTATAAATATGGACTGTTTTCCTACCAATACCTGTGCCATAAGCTGCTCAGATGGCTGGTTCCCTTGTGTATGATTCTCATTCTGGTCCTATCCGTCTTGTCCGCATCCGACTCAATGGGCTATCGTCTGCTGCTTTATTGCCAGATCGTCTTCTATTCTTTCGCAGGCTTGGCGTTGCGCTTGAAATCCCTGCGGTCCATCGGATTGTTCCGATTTGCCGCGTACTTCTTCACGGTCAACCTCTCCATTGCGCACGCATGGTGCCTGTTTCTCATGGGACGCAGGATTACCCTGTGGTCTCCGTCGGATAGGTGATCGGTTCCATATCCATGCAGCGGTGGTCATGAACAGAAGACACTTTCTCCGTGTGCTCGGCACCGGGAATATCGTACTCGCCGTCGTTATTGGGGTCACCTTGGTTCTGTTGTTCCTGGTACCATCGAACGGACTCCAGGAACGGTCCGTAAGAGAATTTTGGAACTTCGGTCACATTCCGTGCTTCGCCGTCATTTCATTGTTGATCTCCCTGCGCTGGAAAAGCTCGTCCCGGGGCGGATCGCTTCTCAGAAGCGCCCTCCTCGTACTGGGTATCACGTCGGCAAGCCTGCTGATCGAACTCATCCAGTCCCACCTGGGACGCACCTTCGACTATGGGGACATCGAAAAGAATCTCATCGGCTGCTTGGTGGGGATTTCAATCCGCGATTGGTTCATGGAGCGCGGCACGGCTCCACGTCCGACCGTTCTTCACTTGGGCCTGGCTCTGCTGGTTCTGATCGAAGCGGCTCCCTTGGCCGGCGCGTTGGCGGACGAATTTCACGCAAGCCGTCGGTTCCCTGTTCTGGCGGACTTTGAAACTTCCGCCGAACTGACACGCTGGGAGGGGAGCGAGAGGATCACCCTCGATTGCGACCACGCGCAACACGGAAAATGCTCGGGCAGGATCAGATTTACCACCGAGCTTTACTCGGGAGTCGGACTACGATATCTGCCACGCGATTGGCGCGGCTATAAGGAACTACGATTCGGCATATTGAATCCGTCCGACACGCCCGCGACCCTCACTTGCCGGATTCACGACCGCCGGCATGAATCCACGGGCCTCCAATATGACGATCGATTCAACAGAACGGTGGTTGCGCAACACGGGTGGAACGAGTTCGTCTTCCCTCTCGAACAAGTCGCTCAGGCGCCGATGAATCGCACCATGGACATGGCCCATATCGCCGAATTTCAAGTATTCATGACAAAGCTCGCGCAGGAACGCGAGCTGTGCATGGATTTTGTCCGATTGGTCCGCTGAAGTATTTCCCCGTCGGGTAGTCTCCTCCCCAAACCCCTCCTTTGCATCCCCCCTACTGCACAATCACAATTCCGGCCAAAGTACCTTTGACGATGCGTTCCGGTCGGGCGCTGCTTCCGATGGGATAGATGTCCCAGCCCAGGGAAGTGGTCAGCCGGTACACGTCGATGCCTACGGCTTCCATGGACGGTCTCGAAAGTAACGAGAACCGGCATTTCCCGCCTTCCAGAGCCTGACAGGTCTTTTCCCGCCCGCAGTACGTGTGTCTGCACGAACCCGCTCCGAATCCGAACGCGTGGTAGTGACCGTCGTAGAACGCCATGGACTCCACCTTGTTGACGATTTCAAACACGTTCTGATACACGGCCACCCGTTCCTGGATGGTTTCCTTGTCCCGCACGATGACCGGCGGCTCCACGTCCTTGGTGAAAAACACCGCCCAGTCGTAGAGTTTGAAATATTCCCTGAGTTCCGCCGGCTTGATCGTGTTCGGAGGACAATGGGCCCCGGTCCCGTAACCGAAGCATCTCGGAATCTGACACTTGAGCGGTACCCGATCGTCCACGGGGATGTCTTTCACAGGGATGACCTTGGCACGGTCCGCACCCAATTCCAACGCTCGCTCCCGGTACGTTTCCAGATGGCCCATCAGTTCGTCCTGGTGCTTGTCGAGTACAATCTTGCCGATCTTCGATTCCATGCGTCCCCCTTTTTAGCCGCCGGATTTCACTCGCGAAGGCCGATTAGCGGTTCGATGCAAGGCTCAGCGGTCCATGGCCGCGTTTCAGCTGATCAGACATACTTATACCATGTATCAGCGCCTGGAAGAAGAGTCAAAAAGACTCGGGATGGATGTTCATTGCAGGTACGTGTTCAGAGGCGATTCGGAAAGACCTTCCCAAGTGAGTATTCAGAGGGGTATCCGAGGGAACCCTTTTTGAAAAAAGGGTTCCCTCGGGCTCCTTCCTAAAAACTTCAGGCATCTTAATCTGTTGGACGGTACATGCTGCTCGTTTTGCCAACGGCATAGGCGATTCAGCAGAAGCGAAACGCCGGTGCCGAGCTGGGGCTCGGCGCTCCCGGGCCGAACCCAACCAGCCTATGAACGTGCACGTTTGGGGGGTAATCCTTCAGGGAAGGGACTTTTCTATGGGTTCCCCGGGGGAGCGGCGGCGCGGCGAGCACGGATGACAAAGAGGGCCTTCGGCCGTCTTATGGGCAGGCACTGTGGCCTGCCCCTGCAATAGGCGGGTTCCCCCAATGAATGCTTACCCTTAAATAGATACGTTTCTCGGAGAAAGATCGCGGATCAGGGATTCGAAATTGCGAGTGCCGGTGGCCTCCACCTTGTCTTCGGTGAGAAAGACCACGTCCCCGCAGGACGACAGCAGTTCGGCGTGACTCAGGATTTCTCCAACGGCCAGGAGGATTCCGTATCCTTTGAGCAACGAGGGCTCGAAATACTCGAGGGAGATTTGTTCGGCGGTTTTGGGGCCGTCCCGCAAAATATCCAGAATGGCTCCACAGCGCTGAATGTGATGTTCGAACAGTTCGTCCACGCGCAGGCTCAGATCAATTTCGTTCCATCCGGAATTGTAGAACAGCCGGTGAGCCTGCAATACGAGCATTCCCGGACGGTCCGCGGTCGCGTCCTTCAATCCCTTCAGGGTCCGCAGGTAGGCTCGAAGGCCGTAGATATGGTCGGGCTCGGCGTATTCGTCGGGAAGTACCGCTTTGGTCAGGTGAAACATCCGCTCCTGAGTGGGAAGCGGCGTAATGTCCGGAAGCACGGTGTCTCCCGGAAGAATCGCTTCGTTATCGATGAAGATCGCCAGGGAATCCGGACAGTGTCCCGGGGTATGCCAGGCGCGAACGCCTTGGCACAGCTCGTTTCCCGTGCCGGAAATCGGTTGGACCTTCAGCGTGCTTCGCTCTTTGTGGTAGTGCAGACAGTGAGTGTCCGAAAAGGTCCTGGGCATGGGACAATGCCAGCAGGAAGCGGGAAAGTCCGGGAAGGCGCTTGGAGGCGTCTCTCCGGGGTAGTATCGGATCAAAGGCTCGTAGTTTTCATGAGCCACGATGTCGGCCCCGGTGGAGCGCCCGATCTCGCACAATCCGCCGTCGTGATCTTCATGCCCGTGACTCACCACCACGAAGTCCAGATCTTGCGGACGAAACCCCACATAATCCATGGCGTCGAGGATTCTTCGCCCCATCCCCTTATTACCCGTATCCACCAGGAATGACCGGTCCCCCCGGACCAGGTAGTTCCATGTGGGCCCCAGGTCCCATTCCCCGCCGTAGTCGTTTTCCGTGGCGATTCCGATGATCTCCCTGCCCGAGGGCAGTCTCAGTCGGATGATCATCCCGTTGCCTTTCGCGTCTCCTCCCCTGAGCACCTCTACTCCGGTTTCCAGATTCATACATTCTCCCGTTTGTCCGACGGTGAGTTTGCCTGCGTCGGATCATTGCCTATACTGGTTCAGAGGTAAGCTTTTGTGAGTATTCAGAGGGGCATCCGAGGGAACCCTTTTTGAAAAAAGGTTCCCTCGGGCTCCCTGCCAAACCCCCGGCTCCGCCTAAGGCGGTGGCGCATTCTTGAAAAGCTTTGAAGGGGGCGGGGGGAAACTTTCTCGAAAGTTTCCCCCCCATGAATTAAAATAAGCATCTTACATCAGTCGCTCATCGCATTCCACCCGCCGATGGGATACTCCAGGCCGGCGAAGACTTCAAACCCACGTCGTATAAGCGATCGGACTCATGAAAAATCTCATCCTATGCGCGGTCCCCGGAGATGAAATCTCTTTGTTCGGAAATGCCGTCACGGCCCACAACAACGCCGAGTGGCACGCGGTTCTCGCCTGTTCGGATCCGGTTCGAGAGCAGTCCTATGCGGAATCCGCGAAGGCCTGGCGTGACGCCTGCCGGCGCTTGAACCTGAAAATCGTCGGAGAATTGAACCTCGCGGCCATGCCGGTGGAGCGCTATGACTGGTTCGAGATATCCCAAGCGCTGAAACCCCTAATTCACGGGTATGATCGCGTGTACATCCCCGATGTGGACGACCCTATCCTGTTCCGACGCATCATTTCCTTCAGCGCCGCCCGTCATCTCGATACCGTCTGGATGGCCGCGGACGGCGGGCCGGCCACGGAGTCGCACCTTTTGAACGATGCCGATTACTTCCGCCTCGTCGAGGTTGCCGGTGAGTTCCACGGCCCGAGACTGTCGGCTCGGAAGCTTCAGGCGAGGGACATCCGAGGGGTTCGGCAGTATCGCAGGCTCAACGGAGCCGACGTGCTCCGCTTCGCACACCAGTGGCTGGCCCTGACCACCGCGGACCTCATGGACGAGAACCCCTGGGACGTGGAAACCTCCCGCTACGATCAGGAACGCTATGTGTTGGAACTGGAGGTAATCAGGTCTCTCCAATGGGAAAGCCTGGCGGAACTGGGAGCCTGCCTCGGCACGTTCACGGAGCGCTTGGTTAAGGAATTCCCGGAACGTTCCATCACCGCATACGAGCCCAACGAACGTTTCGAGGGGCTGTTGCGATCCCGGCTTGGAGATCGAGTGACCGTGGTCCAGGGAAGCGTCCGGCAGATGGACCGGGCCTTCGACCTGGTTTTCGCTTCCAGTGTGCTCTATTATTTCAAGCGGTTCCCGTCACAGCTTCTCGACGTGGCCCGGAAATACCTGGTAACCAGCCACTCTCGGGATTTCCATGAGGAGTTCATCGTTCCCGTGCTGTCCGCGGCCGGGTGGAAAAACGTGCGCACCGAGGAGCTGTTCCCGAAAATCGAGCTGTTCTCTTCCATTCCCATGGCCAAGGAGGGAAACCGCATCACGGCTTGGGAACGACCCTGAATGCGGTGGTGCGTCCGCGAGCCTCTCCCTCGGAGACGGTGAGGCACGCTTGAACGACTTTGAAAAGAGCAAGAGAAAAACATTGGTAATCATTCACGGGGGGAACTTTTAGAAAAGTTCCCCCCGTGCGCCCCCCTTGAAACGTTTCAAGTAGGCCTCACCGCCTTCGGCGGAGAGGCTCGGAGAGATAGGTCTGCTCACTGATTTCCAACGTTCCTCACATCTCCTGAATCGGCAAAGAATCTCCCTGGTTCGGCTTCGTCACGTACAGGCGGGAAGGAGCCCATACAATGGATCCGGCGGTAAGAGCGTTCCCCCTGTGACCCTGTGACCCTGTGAATACGAACAAACATTGGACCCTAAGACGACGACTTGTCCAGGGGGCTCCGAACGGCCGTTTCGCCCTTGTTCGCTCGGCCGCGGGATTCCGGAGGTCTTGTATTCTCGGATAGAAGAAAAGGTCGTTTCAATCCCGGCTGCGATGATAGTGGACCGTCCCTGCGATTTCGTCTTTGCCCAGTTGTCCTCTGAGCCGAAGGCCCTCGAGTACGAACTCCAAAGCGGAAGCCCTTTCCTCGGGCCCGCTCCCCTCCGCGAGGGCAAAGACCTCCTCGGCGCCTTCCAGAGATCCCGCTTGCTTCTCATATTGTGAGCCCGACCAATCCGCCGACACCAGTACCTCTCGTGAGTCCTCGAAATTGGCCAGGAAGGTTTTGAAGTCCTCATTGCGCCGATATGACTCGAACACTTCCCTCACCGCCTGGTCGAGCACTTCCGAAATCACCTTGTCTTCCGGCTGTTCTCCAAAACCTTCGAATTCGATCTTGCCCAACAAGGATGCCTTGAGGTAGGCTAGGTCGCTGATGCGTGGAACGGCACGCTCCGAGCTGAATTTCAGGCTGCGCCTGAATGCGTTGGAAAGCAGATTTTCCATGTTGTGGATGGATGCTCGTACGCTCACACCAGATCGCTGGTCGATCTCGGGATGATTTCTGGCCTTTCTCGATATTTCCGCGATGATTTCCTTCATGTAGCTCGGGACATGAACCTCGTCTTCTTCGGGAAACGGCCGCCTCTCTTGATCGATGATGATGATTTCCTCTTCCCTCGATTCCGGATAGTGCGTACGAATGCAGGAACCGAAGCGATCCTTGAGCGGGGTGATGATCCGCCCGCGATTCGTGTAGTCTTCGGGATTGGCGCTGGCCACGAAAAAGATGTCCAAAGGAAGTCGGACCGTGAACCCTCTGATCTGCACGTCGCGTTCTTCCAGGACGTTGAAGAGCCCGACTTGGATCTTCTCCGCCAAATCGGGGAGCTCGTTAAAAGCGAAAATACCCCGGTTGGAACGCGGCACCAAACCATAGTGTATGGTCGAAACGTCGGACAAGTATCGTCCCTCGGCCACCTTGATGGGGTCCACTTCACCGATGAGGTCCGCCACGGTCACATCGGGCGTGGCCAGTTTTTCGGTGTATCGGAGGTCGCGGCTCACCCATTGGATGGGCGTATCAGGCCCCATCTTTTCGATGGTTCGTTTACAGTGTTCACAAATGGGATCGAACGGATCGTCACGCAGTTCACAGCCGGCCACGGCGGGAATTTCGTCGTCGAGAAGCCGGGTCAAGGACCTCATGAGCCGGGTCTTTGCCTGTCCTCTTTCCCCAAGCAACACCATGTCCTGGCCGGAAAGAACGGCGTTCTCGATCTGCGGCAGCACGGACTGGTCGAACCCGATAATGCCCGGAAAGATGCCTTCCCCCGAACGGATACGATCGATGAGGTTGGAGCGCAGTTCGGTTCGAATCGATCTGGTGGTCACACCCGCCTCGCGCAGTTCCGCAAGCGTTCCGGGTCGGTTCATGGATCACTCCTCGTTTCATTCATGGAATTAGGCGACACCCGGTCGTAGTCCACGATCAACAAGCGTTGGTTCAGGTCCAACCTGACGGGGACGCCGCATATCAACACCTCTCGACCTTCCAAAAGGTCTTTCCGAAGACTCTCGCGACGAGGCTCCACCCAGCCCCGGATAAGGTCGATGGTCAGATAGTCGAACAGATCATACATCCGTTCGATTCGTTCCGGATGCACCGGTGGGAAAGCGAAGCCGCGCACCTCGTCACCCCCAGCGACCTCCATAATCAACGCAAGATAATAAAAGATCGGACTGATGGTGAAATATCGAGGGATGTGAAACATGGCACGTTGGGTTCGCACGGCATCGTCGAGTCCAAGGGATTTCAGCACCTGTCCAAAATACGAGTGGTAAAAATGCAGATTGGGATCTATCAGCTGGTACTTGGCGAAGTGCTCCACGGCCTCCGAGTACCGCCCGAGTTGCAGCAGGCAGATCATCCGCTCCCGGTGTGGACGGAAGTACCACGGGACTCGCTCGGTCAGGTTTCGAAACGCCTCCTCCGCTCTTCCCCAATCCCCCTTTTCTTTGGACTCCAGCGCTTCACCCATCGCCTCGCGGGTCTTCATATAGAAGGAGTCGTTTTCAACGGCCCCTTGGGACAAGGCATCATAGTAGTCCACGAAAGACGATATGTTCAGCGCGCTCATTTCATCTTTAATCCTGGACAGGGTGGCGCCGAATTTGCTCCAGGGAAGGCCTTGGGTGAGCAGCGAAATGGTTAATCCCAATGCCTTGGTTTCCGAACGGCTGTCCGGAAGATTGATCCAACTCTCGAGCACGGAGCGAACATCTTCCGGGGAGAGTTTCTCCTGAATGAAATCTTCCGTACGTTGTTTTGGGAACTCGAGAACCAAATCGCGCACCTTGGGATCCGCGTAACCGATGATGAGAGACCCGTTCAGGGCATACTCGGGAAAGTCCTTGGGAACCCTGTAGTTGTCGATCAGGCGGTAATGCCCGAAATCTTTTCCCGGTTCGTCCGTCCAGTCGTACTGCTGGTTGACGAAATCCTCGTTGGTGTATTTGTTGCCGATGTGACCCATGATCCCGATCTCAATCGCCGTGTTGATGGGATAGGGACACACCACATAGAAGATGAGCGACTCGATCAGCTGAGGAAGCGTGGTGTACGGCGTCGAAATGATCGTATTGTTGAAGCAGAAGAAGCCCAATCCTTTGGCCAGGCGATTGAGGGGAATCACGTGCCTGTCCAACGAGTAGCCTTTCTGGTTCTCTTCAATGGTACTCTGACTCAAGCCGTCGGAACCCACGTCCAGAGACTGAAAGCCGGCCTTGTGTAGCGCGTGCAGGAGTGCGATATCCGGCTGATCCCCGCCTCGAAAGACGGTTCTGATGCTCGTTATGGCTGAAAACACGAAAAACTGCTGTAATCCCAGTTCCTCCACCTGCCTACAGAATTCGATCACACGATCCCGTTGGATGAGGAAATCGTCGTCCTCGATGACGATGAAAATTTTCTCCGGGAGCTCGGGAAGTCCTTGAATGTTCCCATCCCGCACACCGTCTTCGAGTCTCCTCTTGATCTCCTCCTGAGTGATGCCCGAGGGCATCTCCATCGCAAGCCTGCCCAGCAGGAATTCAATCATCGCATAGGCGCTGCGGCCTAGCGGACTATTCGGCGCTCCGTGGTCATCCCAGGGGACGACCGTGTGGTACCTCCGACCCGTCCACTTGTTGCAGAAACGACAATCGTACGGACATCCGCGCGACGTCTGCCAATAGTAGATATGTTTTCTCACACGGGGGACGGGCAGATGGTACTCGGCGGGAACGTTCATGTAATCCAGACCGTGTACCAGCCGATGGCTGCCGATCTGGAGAACGATGCCCCCCGGAAGGGCTTTGATCTCATCCAACTGCGCTTGAGAAACTCCATTGCGACGAGGTGTGCATCCCAGAATCGCGGCGACCCGTGCCAAAGCCTCGTCCGCATCGCCTCTGATCATGACGTCGAAGTCCGGAACCACCGATGCCAGTTGTTCCGGGGTCTGAGAAGACGCTCCACCGATGATGATTCTGCTGTCGGGAAAGGCTCGCCGAAGATTGGCGATCATGTAGCAGACGCTTTCAATCTCGGCGTCCAGCACGGAAACGGCGAAAACATCCGGCGGCTTATCGCCTGAATCCGAGGGCGACGCAAACCACTCCAGATAGCGATCCAGGAGCTTCATGGAGCGAATATAGGCGGCATCCGCACGAAATCCCTCGGAGATAAGCCGGTCTCTCAGGACCGCCACCGCATAATCCGACGCAAGGCCGGGAGAAATCAGCATCACTCGTGGCAATTCTCGGGATGAGGTTCCCTCTGTCTCCTCAGCCCGCACCGGTGCCTTGAGCACGGCTATTTCTTCCTTCTCAAGGGCCTCGCGCAGCGCGGCTCGCTGTTGTTCCCTCTCCCAATTCAACACCTTCGGGTCCGCTTCGAAGAACCAGTGTAGGGAACCGTCCGATTGTTTCTCAAAGGCGACTTTGAGGCTAGATAGGTCGGAACTCGGGACGATGCTCACGGACCCTTTGCATTCAATTAGTCCTTCCGACATCGCTCTCGGGGTTACCCTGCCGGCCCGTGTTTCTTCCGAGATCCAAGCCACGGACTTGAGGAGCCTGAGACAAGCCGGGGGGGAGATGTATTTTCCCGCTTTCGAGCTGAAAAGCCACGTTCCGGGAAATCCCAGTGTATCGACCAGATAACTTCCACGTCCGTCCGGAACCACGGCCTTTTCAAGAAATCCCGCCCGGCAATAACGTGATCTCTCTACGAACTCCAGATCGTTCAGCGCCCGATGCGTGCGTTCCCATTGCTCCTGGTAACGGGAATCCCAGGAGTGCTCCCCGCGCATTCCATCGAGAACCCCCAACGCCTCATCGTATCTTCCCAGACGGGCCAACACGTCCGCAAGGTACGGTCCGGCGGCGGAGTTCCCCGAGTCCAACAGGGTCCTGAGCAGATCGACGGCCTTGTGGAGAGGGCCCTCGATGCTGTAACCTATGGCTTCCTGCAGAGCATTCGAATGCATATCTTTGAACCGGTCACGGAATCCGCCGTTCCTATGTCGAGTCCACGCGACTTTGAAAAAGGATGTTCTCGGAAATCGGCCCCCAATTCCTCACCGATCCGGACTTCGGTCCGGCTTATGCGCGGCTGAGGCCGTGCTCTCAGTTCCTAAGCTCCCCGGGAATCCGTTGAAACAGTCCCGCTGGTTCAGCTGGATGAAAAACGATGACTTGCAGCGCCCGTAAACTCCAACCAAGAAGACGTACATTCCATACATCGCTATGAAGGAGCAAGCCCCCCGGAGGACGAAACGCGTTTTTCAACAGCCGGCTCAAGGTTCATTCCGCTGCCCTGAAAACGACATATCAAGGAATTCGGCTCTACCTCCTTCAGCGTCCGAGAGTTTCCGGAACCGGAGGAACGTCTCCGGAATCTCGGAGTCTGCAGTCTGGAAGGGACCCACAAGCTGTGGGTCCCCGGAGTTTGGCTCTTATCTACTCTATCTTTTCTTCTTCTTCTGGAATGCCTCGTCGGGCCAGGTCGGGGCGAAGGCTCTGTAGGTGGGATCGCAGAGCCCAAGGTCCAGAATCGCTTTACGCCCTTCTTCCGGCAGGTCTTCCCATTCCAGGAAACCGCAACAACTGGTCAGGAAGGTGGCCCAGATTTCGTTCATTGTCCGGCCTTCGACGAAAACCTCGATAAACGCCGGTTTGGATTTATCCCGTACAAAGTCGAGAGAACGCTTCAACGCGGCTTTGAATTCACCGTCTTTTTCCACGAACTCGGTGTGCAGCCCAAATTCCGCCATCATCTTATCGTAGCGGATGTTGGGCAGCGTTTGCCAGGAATCCAGCATTTCGTTGCCCGTCGGCGAACACGCTTTGGACCAGAACAGCTTCCAACCGCCCGCCACCATGGTGTTGTTGTTTTCGTGAATGAAGACCACCGGAATGTCCCAACGGGAACACGTTTCGATATCCATTCCGGCGGCGCCCAATCCGCCGTCTCCAATGACGCAGATCAACGGGATGGAGCGGTTCGTGGCGAGACCGGCGCCCAGAGCCATGCCGGGGCCGTGTCCGATACCGATGGTGTCGCTGGCGTCGAGCACCCGCCCAGCGGTGCGGCAGCGGTTGTGATCGGTGTAGAATGAAGACGCGGTAAAACCGTCGATGATCGAGATGACCTCGTCGTTCAATTCCTCGTTGACCACCTCATAAATGAGCCGGCCGATGAGGTCCGGATGCACCGGAGTCACGCCGCGCATCTTCACCAAGCGTTCCGCGACCTTCTTTTCGTAGTATTCCTTGCTGTCGACGATATACTTCCGCCATTCGTCCAATCGCTCGATGGGCTTGTTGATCCCCATGGACTTGATGCATTCGATCATCTGCTGGAGCAATGCTTTGATGTTACCGATGAGTTCGAAATCGGTGGCCAGCATCAGGTCGACGTTGTCACGGCAGGTCTGGGCCTGGATGTATCTGGTTTCCTCTCCCCAGAAGGGCGGATAACCGTGCATTTCGAGGTAACCTATGCGCAAACCCAAGACCATGGCTCGGTCACATCCACGCAGGAAGCGGCCGCGAGCTCGACCACCGCAGTTCAACGGATCGTACTCGTCGATGGCGCCACGGGCCATACGTCGGGAGTGGCAGGGAATTCCCGTGAGTTTGGTCAACTCGCGCAGCTCTTCCTGTGCGTCGTCGTACCAAACACCCTCACCGGCGATGATGCCCGGCTTGTCTCCTTCGAGGAGCCATTTCACCGCTTCCTCGATGAGCTTCGGATCTTCGCGGGTCATCTTGGGTTCGGTCTTGGGGAGGTTTCCGGGACCGTACAGGTAATGCGCCTCGATCAGAGGTATGCGGCTGTACTCATAGCTCGTGTCCCAGGGAATGGCCATCGCCGTGGGGCCCATGGGCGGAGTCATGGCAAGGCGATACAGTCGTTTGAACTCGGCCAGGATGTTCCTTGGGCTGGTGCATCGCGTGGTTTTCTTGGTGATTCCCTGAAACACCTTTTCGCACTGAACCAAACCCTGTGCGAAATAGACATTGTCCGTCCAAGCCGGGTGTTCACCGCCGATGACGAGGACGGGAGACTGGGAGGCCATGGCCTGAGCCAGACCGGACGTACAGTTGGTCAGACCCGTGGAAGGCCCGATCACCGTCGGCGCAGTCCTTCTCGTCAAGCGCCCCATGGCATCCGCGGCGAAGGTCGCGCTCTGCTCGTGGCGAACATGGACCCGCTTGATACCGGCCTTCATAAAGAGGCCTTCCATGGGGAATTCGGCTCCGGCAGTGATTCCGAAAATGTATTCCGTTCCCTCCTGCTTCGCCATTTCCGCCATGAGCGAAATGACGTGCACCTGTTGGAGATACTCCTCCGGTAGTTCCTCGCACGTGAATTCGGCTCCTGGTTTGAGCTGGTCGACGATCATGCAATCGTGCTCGGGACCTGAAGGTTTAACCGGCTCCATTGTGCTCCTCCTCTTTTGCTTGCTTGTGGTTGGATTACGGAAATCGCACTGAGGTTGAGCCTCTCCTTATGGGCGGAGGCCCTATCCTCCTACACTCACTGGGGAGCCATACGCAGCGCACCGTCCAATCGGATGGTGGCGCCGTTCAACATTGGATTCTGAATGATCTGCTTCACCAGCAGGGAGAATTCACTGGGTTTTCCAAGTCTCTTTGGAAAAAGGCACGTGGCGATGAGGGACTGGCGAACCTTATCCGGCATCCCCGCGAGCATGGGGGTTTCAAACAGGCCGGGGGCGATGGTCACATTACGGATTCCGTAACGAGCTAGTTCCCGAGCAATGGGCAACGTCATACCGGCCACGCCGGCCTTGGATGCGCTGTAGGCCGCTTGGCCGATCTGACCTTCAAAAGCCGCACAAGAAGACGTATTGATCACCACACCCTGCTCCCCTTCCTCGTTGGGGGCGTTCTTCAGCATCTGTTCCACGGCCAGACGCAGAACGTTCAAGGTTCCCGTCAGGTTGATGCTGATCACCTTTTCGAATCCCGCCAGATCAATGGGACCCGTTTTGCCGATCACTTTGGCCGCAGTGGCCACGCCGGCGCAGTTCACGGCGATGTTAATCGCACCGAATTTCGCAACGGCCTCGTCTACCGCGGCTTTAACGGAATCGGCGCTCGTCACGTCGGTCTTGCAGAAAATGCAGGCATCACCCAGCTCGGCGGCAACCTCGGCCCCTCTTTCGCCCACATCCAGAATCGCCACACGAGCTCCTTCAGCAACGAGATCGCGAGCACATCTCTCTCCAAGACCGGATGCTCCCCCGGTCACCAAAGCTACAGCATTCCGAATTTCCATGGCTTTCTCTCCTAAAGCTATTTCCCGTGAAACACCGGTGAACGTTTCTCGTTGAACGCCCGAATCCCTTCCTTTGTGTCCTCGGTTTCAGTGAACAAGCGTACGATGCCGTCAAGTTCCTGGTTCAGCCCGGTCCACAGGGCTTCTTCGGTCGGAACCGCCAGACAACGTTTGATTTCCGCCATGGCCTTGGTCGCTCCCACGGCCATGGCTTGGGCGAACTGCAGGGCCTCGTCCAGAAGACTGCTTGCGGGAAAAACACGATCCACCAAGCCGATGGACAGCGCTTCGGCTCCATCGACGGCATTTCCCCGGATCAGAAACTCCCTTGCCTTGGCCAGGCCGATGAGGCGAGGAAGACGCTGAGTGCCCCCCGCCCCCGGAATAAGCCCCAACGTGACTTCGGGAAGGCCGATTCTCGCCTTCTCCTCCGCCATGAAACGGAAATCGAAGCAGAGGGAAAATTCACACCCTCCGCCCAAGGCATGCCCGCTCAGCACCCCGATGGTCGGCATACCCAGTCTTTCGATCCCGCTGAACACTTCCTGGGCATAGCGGATATACTCACGGAAGCGTGTTCCATCCATATCCGTCAAGGCTTTCAAGTCCGCGCCGGCCATGAAGATTTTCGGAACGGCGCTCCTGAAAACCACCGCCCGCACCCGGGAGTCGGTCTTCAACTCCTTTACGACGCCGTCGAGCTCCTGCAGAAGCCCGGCACTCATGGCGTTGGCGGGAGGACTGTTCAGCACTACTTGAGCTACGGCATTCTCCATTTCCCATGTAACAAAATCAGGCATACCCACCCTTTCCTAGTTTCGATTCGTCCAAATGCTTCGCCAGCCAAGCCGCCCCCATGGCGCCGGTCAATTGGGGTTCCGGAGGAATGAGCGCCCGCATCTTGGCTCGTTGCTCAATTCGCCGGACCACTCCGGCATTCAAGGCGATTCCTCCGGTAATCACAAAATCCTCCTCCAGCCCAACGACGTTGATCAGTTTGAACACGCGTTCGGCGACGGAATCCAGGACTCCGGCAAGGATCGCATTGAGAGGAACTCCTCTTCGCCGATGGGAGAGCGCTTCCTCCTTGGCAAACACCGCGCAGACCGAGCTGATGCGAATGGGGTTATCCGCTCCCAAGGCGAGGGTCGTCATTTCCTCCAGACGCACATCCAGACTTCGCGCCAGGACTTCAAGAAACCTGCCTGTTCCCGCGGCACATTTGTCGTTCATCACAAAATTGATATGATCCCCCGACTCGTTCAACCGAATTGCCTTGCAGTCCTGCCCACCCATATCCAAAATCGTTCGGGCGGAAGGGAATACCTGATGCACCCCTCTGGTGTGGCAGGCGATTTCCGTGATGCTCTCATGGGGGAAAGGCGCGATGTAGCGGCCGTACCCGGTGGTGACGATGCCCTTCAGCAGTCCCATTTCCAGCCCGGCATCGCGCAGTGCCCCTTCGAGGACGGTCTTGGAGGTCTCCGCGCTGTCCGCCCCAGTGGAAATCAAGTGAGAACCCATTTGCCGGCCGTCATGCAGAATGATCGCCTTGGCCGTGCGAGACCCGACATCAACGCCCGCGTAGAACATGGTCCGTTGTTTCTCCAGGCTTCAATTAGGCGAGGGATAGTGCCGCCCCCAGCGCGGCGACCAGTAGAGGCGCCTCGGGCACGTGCACCTTGACTCCGAGTTGCGCCTCCAGCATCTTCCCAACCGTTCGCATGAGAGCCACGCCGCCGCAGAAGAACAGTTCCTCTTCAACGCCGACTCGATGAACGACGTCCGTGAGTCGCGTGGTCACGGAGTCGCAGATTCCCGCACAGATATCTCCTAAGCCGAATCCTCGATGAACATTGGAGATGATGGCCGATTCCGCGAACACGGCACAGGTGGTGCTGACGCCGGCAAGTCCTTCGGCCTGCAAGGCCAATTCATCCAGCCTGTCCATGCCGATCTGCAGGACTTCGCAAGCCGTGGTGAAGAAGGAGCCGGTGCCGCAGGCGCATTTGCTGTTGCCTGAAAATTCAAGTACTTTGCCCGTTGGGCCGATGCGCACCGCCCTGCACCCGCCGGCTCCCGCGTCCAGGATCGTGCAGGCCCCGCCCATAAGGAAATGAGCTCCCTTGGCCACACAATGTTCCTGTGTTCGGCGCAGGTCGGCGAAGGATACTTCTTTGCGACCGAGACCGGTGGCGACAACCTTTACCGCCTCGTTGTCGGAATGTGGGGACTGCGCCAGTATCCTCTCGAGAATCTCCCCCGCGCCCACGTTCGCTTCACTCCCCGACTGGAGAACTTCTTGAGAGGCAATCGCCGAATCCTTCACTCCCACGGCTTTGATGCCGTGTTGGCCCACGTCGATTCCAACAATGAGCATTCCGGTTATTCCTCAAGCATCTCGATGAAGGCCTCGATCTTCGAAACGGCTTCGTCCAGCGATCCCTGACTGTAGTCGCTGTCCAGATAGAGCGTGGGAATCCCCAACTCGTCCCGGAGGCCTTCTTTGATAAACGGGTACTCCAGATTCCGGCATTCGCAGTACATGGGGACGAAGAACACCGCCCCTTTGACATTCGCGTCCTTAATCTTGGATTTCACGTATTCGAACCGTTCCCTGGGGTGACGTTCGGAAGTCATGGTGTGGGGACAATGAACATCGAGTCGGTGAGCCACGATGGCATCCATGGGAGGCTTGTCGGTGTCGATCCCGTGGCCGAACCAGCTCGATCCCACACCGATGTCTTCAGCCACCACCTGTCCGCCCGCCTCCTCGATGACCGTGTAAATTTGTCCGGTAAAGTGGTCCACACCTCCACCCGAAAGAAACAGCCGGACGGGGTTTCCCGAAAGAGGCTCCCGAGTCTCGATGTTCTTCAAGTGGGCGGCCAGCTTTTGGTTATGAAGGTCTTTACGCATCAACAGAGACGAAAGCTCGATCACGAAAGCCTCGCTGCCCGACACCTTGAGGGGTTCCTCTTTCCTCAAGTCGTGAAGCTTTCTCATCAGGTCGTAATGCTCGTTGTAGACCGAGATTGCCGATTCGAGCATATCGTCCGTGATTACCTGTTTGGTGTCCCTCTCCAAATGTTGCTTGAAAATACGGAACTCGGAACGAAGATATTCGTGGACGCCGGGTCCGGAGATCTTTTCGGGACTCTTGATGTACAAAACGTACGGCGACAGCTCCACCCCCAATATGGTGGATTTGGGATGCGGTTTCATGGTCCGCCAGTAGTACTCGACTCGAGACATGATGTCGCAGCTGTTACAGACCACCACGGAATCCAGGTACGAATATTCCCCACGTCCCGCCGCGTCGAGCATGCTTCTCACATAGGGACATGCGTAACGCACAAGATGCTTGTCGACGATCTCCTGGGGCGCCTCACCCGCTCCCATCACCTTCGCGGGCAGAACGCCGGCCGCATACAAGATTTCCTCGGGCGTCATGCAACACAGGTATCCGTAAGCCTTCCCGCCCGTGTCCTCTTTCCATTGCCTGACTTTTTCGTGTCGATACTCCACCCACTCCTGGAAAAAACTCGCCATGTGTCATTCTCCTTGCCGCAAGATCAGGCGGCCGCCTTGAGGAGCTGTTCAGCAAAAGCGTCGAACCGGGCGAAGGTCTGTGCTTCGGAATAGGTCCGCTCGTCGATGAGGTCGCATTCAAGAGGTACGGAAGGTATGCCGAAGTCCTCCTGCAGGACCCGGGCGATCTCCGTGGTGGGATAGACGACGGGTCGACAAGTTATGAGATAGAAGAGCACCGCGCCCGCACATTGATATTCGTGAGCCGCGTTGACCATGGTGGAAACGGCCTGTCCCACCATGTTGGGAGCGATGATGCCACCGGCCTGTTGCATGGTCCGGATGGTCAGCTCTCGAATGGGATTCTCCGGTGTCCGTGGAGGAAAAGGCACCATATTATAGATGGGCTCGAATACGAACACACCGCCGTACTTCTCAAAGTAGTTGAATAACGACATGTTGAACCAGGGAGCTAGTCCCATCCACAGAAGCCGGAACCGCTCGTTGGGAATGATGCCCTCGTTTTTGGCCACGCGAGCTTTCAATTCATCCCGCAGACGGACATAGAAGTCGTAGGCTTTTTGGGTGCCGGTCGTGTAAAGGCCCGGATACATGGTGGAAAGACCGTCGGCCACACCCATGGGCGCCGGACGCGCCTTCCTCAGCTCCAGAATTTCCAGTCGGATTTCGTTGGTCCTGTAGGAGGTCTCCATGACCTCGTTGAACCTGTCCTGGTCGTACTTGTGACCGGTGACCTCTTCGATAAAGCGGATCAGCTCGCGCCACTGAGTTTCCGTGTAATCAAGCTCGTGATCCGCCACGGGCGAAACAAACAGATCCCTTTCACCACGCCGTATCTTGTTGTAAAAGGGCAGAAGCGCAGAGCGGAGACCCGGCTGAATCAACGCCATATCGCACCCACGCTCCGGCACATCCAGAACGTAGAACGGAACGTCCAGTTTTTGAGCCAAGTACCGGAGCCACTTTCCCCGGAGGTCACAAACAAAACTGGTGGAAATGATCATGTCCGGCTTGGGCAGGCCGCCCAGCGGAGCGTCCTCGAAATCTCCCAACATTGTATAGCCGATGCTTGATCGGGCGTATCCGCAAAGATAGCTGGAAAATCCGGCCGACTCCGCCACACGTGCAAACCGCACGGCTTCCTTCTCGACGTTCTCGTCCTTGCTCCCGCCTCGACGCATCATCCCCGTGATGACCGCATAGTGCTCCGGGAATACCGGATGCACGTCCATGGCCCAATACAGTTCTTTGGGCAAGACGGCACAAGACCAGACTATGGGTTTGCCTTCCGCCTTGGCCCGATGCGCGGCGGCGTATTCTTCCTTCACGTAGGGCCAGACTTCTCTCGCCGTCTGCAAGGATTTCTTGCTCGGTGCGGTTTTCGCCGTCTGCTCTGCCATGATTTCACTCCTCGGGGAGAATATCGTTGGAACGCGAGCCTTTTCCGGATTCGCCGAACGATTCGTGGCCTGCTCATAACCACTCACTCACGGCCTCGGGACGAAAGCTCCGTGACCAAACTCTGCAAACAAGAACCGTACCAGGAAGTTAACCTATTGATTTTTTAGAGAAATAGAAACCTAAAGGCGGGAAGACGGCGGCAAGGTGAATCCCTGCCATGTGTGGTGGGTCAAAACGGTCCATCCCGTAAAAGACCGAAGGTGAAAATCGGCCGGATCAACGGTGCCTCGGTCATCAGCCTAGCTGGGTCGATTCGACCCAGTGCTTTGGTTCGAAATGACCCAATTGTGAAAACACTTGCGCAAATTCCCAACGGTCCGATTACAGGCCCTCCTTAGCCAATTTTCGTCGGAGGCGTTTCCGGGTGATCCCCAAATAATTGCAGGCTTGGCTCTTATTTCCACCCGTGAATTCAAGCACCTTTTTCACATAGCGGAGTTCCAGCTCCTCCAGAGGCAGTATCGTCCCTTCCGAAACCGGGCCGGACAGGAAGTCCGGCTCCGCCACCGGCGAAGTGTTGCCCCGCACCTCAGTGGGAAGGAGAGAAGCGAGAATCCAGCGACCCTCGGCCAATATCACGGATCGCTCAATCACGTTCTTCAGTTCTCGAACATTTCCCTTCCATTGGTAACTCTCGAGCGCCGCCATGGCCTCGGAGGCGAACCCCACCACCGCTTTGCCGAATTCTCGATTGAAGTTGCCGAGAAAATGCTTGGCGAGCAGAGGGATATCCTCTCTGCGTTCACGGAGAGGCGGAATAAAAATAGGAAAGACGTGCAATCGATAGTAAAGGTCCTCCCGAAAAAATCCCTTTTCGATATCACTTTCTAAATTCCGATTGGTCGCCGCCACCACACGAACGTTGACCTTTTCCGCACGAAGACCTCCGAGACGGTGAAATTCCTGTTCCTGAAGGAACCTGAGCAGCTTAACCTGCGTGCTCGGACTGATGTCTCCGATCTCATCCAGAAATATGGTGCCCTTGTCCGCCGTCTCGAGAAGTCCGATCTTTCGTTTGACCGCTCCGGTGAAGGCTCCTTTCTCATAGCCGAAGAGTTCGCTCTCGAGCAGGTTTTCAGGCAGGGAAGCACAGTTGACCACAACGAAAGGCAGGTCTTTTCGAGGGCTGTTGTAATGAATGGCCCTTGTAAGCAACTCTTTGCCCGTGCCGCTCTCTCCCCGCACAATAACGGTGGCGTTGTCCGTCATGGCCACTTTCCGAGCTTCCCCGAAAACTTTCTGCATATTGGCGCATCGCGCAACGATCTTCCCGAAAGCGTATTTTTCCGCCCTACTCTCCTTGATGACCTTCAGCTCTTCTCTCAAGCGGAGAAGTTCACTGCTTTTTCGGACGGTAAACGAAAGCTCTTCAACGTCGAAAGGTTTGGTAATGTAGTCCTGAGCCCCTTCCTTGATGGCTTCCACGGCCGACTTGATACCACCATAGGCAGTAATGAGAATCACGGCCGCTTCAGGGTTGATATCCCGAATCTGTCGAAGAACATCGAGTCCGTTTCCATCGGGAAGACGTATGTCCAGAAGCACCATCTCGGGACTGTATTCCCGGTAGGAGGCAAGGGCTCTTTGTGCGTTTTCCGCGAGGAAAACCTGATAACCCTCACTCTGAAAGTGCCGTTTCAGGGAGTTGCGAATCAGCTTTTCATCGTCGACGATCAGTAATCTCATAATTTCAGACGTACCGTAAAACTGCTGCCCTGTCCCGGGAGTTGTGTCACATAGATCTCACCATCGTGTTCCTGGATGATCTTTTGACATATGGTCAATCCCAGGCCGGTGCCGTGATTTTTCGTGGTAAAGAACGGATCGAAGATCTTTGAGAGGTTTTCCTCAGCCACGCCGGAACCGTTATCCGAGATCTGGATTTCCACGAGTCTCTCTCCGGTATGAATATAGGAAGAAACACATCGCGTATCGACTTCGACCACGCCTTCTTCCGGATCGGCGTCGACCGCGTTCAGAAGGAGATTCTGGAAGACGTGCCTCAACAAATCGCCGTCGGCTTGGACCAAAGGCAAGAGGGGATCCAGATGCTCCACCACTTTGATCTTCTTCTCCTGGAAGCTCTCTCGGAGCCCCACGATTGAACTACGCAGCAGGCCGTTGATATCCGTTCGTGATATCCTCAGGTTAACCGGTCTTGATATTTGGAGTATTTCGCGAATCAGTATCTCCATCCGGTCCACTTCGGACAGGACGTCGTTGATTTCTTCACGTTGATCGTCGGTCAGTATCAGTTCCTTCGAAAGCGTCTGCACCGCCGCATAAATACCGCTGAGAGGATTCCTGAGTTCATGAGCCACCCCCGCGGCCATCGTTCCCATGGCGGCCATCTTCTCCATCCGGTTCAGCGAATCCGCCAGTTTCTTCTTTTCGGTAATATCCTGGATAAAAGTCGTCACACCGACCAAACTTCGCGCTTCATCGTGCACGACAAACGCGGAAAGTTTCAGGATCAGGGTTCCCACACCGGTCTCGTAGACCACCTCTCGCTCCATGTCCGTTTTAGTGGACATGACGTCTTGGACGATGTCGGATACGAAACGTCGTTTTCCCTTGAATACGGAAACCATATTCTTTCTGACGAGATCAGCCCCGTTAATATTAAAAACATCGCGTGTTTTTGGATTAATAGAGCGAATATTACCATATTTGTCCGTGATAAGAAGCCCAATCCCCAGACTGTTCCTGACGTTGTCCGTAAAACGTTTCTCCACAAGCAACTGATTGTATAGCTTCACGTTTTCGAGGAGCTTACCGGCCTGAGAAGAGTAGATCTTCAAGACCTCCGTAGCGGTGTCGTCCATCCCGCTACCGTCCGGAAGGTCCAACTGCAGAATGGCCGCAACCCTGTCATCGAACTCGATGGGCAACAGGATCGAGGTTGCGCCGGGCCGAAGGCACGGAATTTCTCTGAGGAACGGGGCGGGTTGCCGAAAGGCCACGGCTTCCTTCTGCCGGATTATGTACTGAAAATCATCATTCTTGCAGGAGACGCCCATGCCTCTCCTCACCCATTGCGGGTAGCCACAAGCCGCATCCACCAGCACTTCACACCCGTCTTCATGCACGTCCCAAAAAATCCCTGTTTCAGCACCGCTGATGCACAGTCCCCCCTCCAGAACCCGTTCAGTGAGTCGCCGGAGGTCCATAAGAGTGTTCAGTTCTTGATACACCGACTGCAATTTGTACAAGTAGTCGATCTTCCTTTGGTTCTGTTCGTGAAGCCTGGCATTCTCGATAGCTATGCTGGCATGGTTGGTGAACAGCATCAGGGACTTGATATCTTTTTCCGTAATCTGGAACTGTTCGGGGCACTCCCTGTTCGGCGTCGGAAACCGTTCGACGCCCATGATACCGAACGTTTCGCCTTTGGAGCGCAAGGGAACGTAAAGGACCGAGCCCCGGCCGCCGTGCTGCTCCGAAATCTTTCGGTCCACGTCGGTCAGTTCCGTGCCGTTGGTCGGGTCCTCTGTGAACGTATACGTGGAGGTCCGGGCGGCGCGAATTTCAATGCAGTCATGTCTGCGGGCGCTTAGAGGCCTCGAACGTACAATACGTTCGCTGTCCGGGCTCATGCCCGCTGTGGCATGGCATGCGAGGTTTTCCTTCTTCTTGTCCCAAAGATAAACGATGCCCCGGTAGTAGCCGAAACAGTGAAGCATATTGTTCAAAATGGTGCTGAGCACCTTGTCCAGCGTCATTCCTTCCAACGGAAGGGGACTGATATTGTTCAGGCTGGCAATGAGTTTCGTTCTCTCTACAAGCTCGGAAAGAAGCTCATTGTTCATGGTTTCCACAGGATCCGAGGCTTTTCTCGCGCCGTTCGATCGCCCGTAGGGAAACGCGAATCCGTCCGAAACGGGGGCGTCGCCCTCGTCCGTCTGAGACAGCCCCTCATACTGGAAGGGATTAAAATCGATGATATACATGTCCTCTCTCCTCGCGCCCCGTCTAAGCGGACCTGCCTGAATCACCCTTGCCACATTCTCGGCTCATAGGAAACCTGTCGGAATGGTAGTTCAAGAAGCATACCAGTTTCAAGGAATAGCCGAACTCCAACGAAAGAAACGGGACCCGGTTACTATAGGACGAGACGCGTCACATCCTACCGGCAGGTGGCATGGATGTTGCTTTGTCTACGGGGATGGTTTGTGACACCGCCACGTTCCACTTGAACGGTTCGTTCAGAATATCCGAACATTTCACCATTCGTTTCACCCGGCGGTGACCCGAATGAAACCGCCGAACCGGAGTAAGAAACCGATGACTCGATCCTGCATCAAAAATCACGTACCCTATGGATTCGGGTGGATTTACAAAATCATGTTCTACGCGGTCCCTAGGGAGGAAAAATGACATCTCGTTGCAACCTGGACACCCCGCAAAGCAGACGACAGGCCGAGGAACAATTCCTGACGCTGAGAAACAACGGTCTCAAAGACCGAGTGGTGGTGGTTGTATCCCACAAGTCCGGCAAATGCATCCCCAGTGAGCTTTGCCAGATATTGATGGCCGAGGAGGCCGTGGTTTATGCAGTGGATACCAACCCCAAGGTGATCGATATCGTCTCGAGGGAATGTGAGGAACTATTCGGTCCCCGGCTCCACACGCAAGTACTAGATTACTCGGACGCCACGTCCATACGGAATTTTCTTCAGGGGGTCATGGAACGGGAGGGCCGAATCGACGCCCTGGCCACGGACCTTGGCTTGCTCGAATTCATGTATCATCTCAAGCCCTTCGAAGAGCAAGAACGTTCCGAATGGGAGGCTCAATACCGAAACGTACTCGAAAGCGTGTTGATCTGGTCCCAGTCGGTGATTCCTTTCATGAAGGAACGAGAATTCGGTCGGATCATCCACATGGTATCCGACACCGCTCGGATCGGGGTTCCCAGAATGTCCCTGTATGGAGCGCTCAAAGCCGCGGTGAGTTCGTTCACCCGTTCCTTGGCCCAAGAATTGGCTCGATACAAAATCACCTGCAATTGTGTTTCCATCGGAGTCCAGGAAATCGATGACCTAAAAAGCTCCAGCAAGGACGCCATCACCAAGCTCGATAAGACTCTGAAATTGGTTCCGTTGCGTCGTTACAGCGAGCCCGAAGAACTGGCCCTTATGATCGCCTACCTGGCCTCCGACTTGGGGGCTTACATCACCGGGCAGACCATCAGTGTCTCAGGCGGCCTCGTGATGACGTGATATGCTCGTCCCTTGAAAGGAGCGGCTCTTGTCCCAAACCATTCCCCAACAGAGTCTCCTCTCGGGAGTTCGCATTCTCGACCTATCGCAGTATGAGGCGGGACCCACCTGCACCCTGCTTCTGGCTTTGCTCGGAGCGGAGGTGATCAAAGTGGAGAGTCCCAAGCACGGCGGAGCGAGACGGCGACTCTTCCACAACAAGGGCAATAAGGAAGATCTCTATTTCGTTTTGATGAACTTGAACAAGAAGAGCGTGGCTCTCGATCTGGACGGCGAGCGAGGCCGGGCGGTCTTTCATCGTTTGCTGGATCAAACGGATGTGCTGGTCGAGAATGTGGGTTCCCGGAGGCGCTCGCAATTGTCCCTGGACGATCCGTCTCTCTTGGAGAAGTACCCGAAATTGATCTTGGCCTCCGTCAGCGGATACGGGACCACAGGTCCGTATGCGCACTTTCCGTCCCTGGACATGACCGCCCAGGCCATGGGAGGCATCATGAGCCTTACGGGAGAAGAAGGCGGGTTGCCTCTCCGCTGTGGGGCTACCGTAGCGGATGCCTCCGGCGGCGCTTACCTGGCACTGGGCATAGCGGCGGCCCTCTATCGGCGCACCTGCACGGGTCGAGGAGGAAAAGTAGAGGTCACCCTTCAAGAAGCCGCCATCAACCTGGGACGATCTCTGTTGGGAACCCATATTGCCTACGGGAGCCCGGCTCCGCGCCTGGGTAACCAACTCCGGGACGTCACTCCCTGGGATTTGTACCAAGCTCGAAACGGCTATGTCGCCATCTGCGCCATTTCCAACCACGCCTTCAGCAGATTGATGGAAATCATCGAAGCCGACTCCAACGACGAGGGCCGAAAAATCCCTTCCATTGAAGAACGCATTGACCACCGCGAGGAAATCGACCGCAAGATCGGAGCCTGGGTCGCCGCCCGGGACAAGTTCGAGGTTATGGAAACCCTCGCGGCTGAGAATATCCCCTGCGGAGCCGTTTTGGATTCGACGGAAATCGCTCGAAACGAACACGTACGCGCCGGAGGATTTCTCCAGGAAATCGACCATCCGGACTGGGGACGCCTGACCGTTTTGGGCTCTCCCATCCGAGTGGACAACGCGGCTCCTCCGGTCGCATGTTCTCCTCTCCTGGGTGAAAGTACCGCGGAAATCCTCCGGCTCGTTCTGGGAATGTCCGACGTCGAGCTGAACTCTTTGGCGGAAGAAGACGTGATCGCGTAGAAGCCGGCAACGCCGGAACGGCACATCGAAACCACGGGCTCCATCGTTGAGAGCCGGTCCTCGATGGACAGAATCCGTGGTACGTCCGTGAACCTGATGCAGTGTTTCAAACCCCCGCCGACCGTCAAAGGCTTCATCTATCCGGCCCGACCCTGTACGGTTCATGGGTCTATCGATCCCAAAGCGTGACATTCCCCGATGGAAATCGCCATACGGGGAATGCGGCATCAACTCTTCATCATAAGGAGCCGGGATGATGCGAAGGGACATCAACTTTAAAACCGAGGACGGCGTGACGTTAAGGGGTTGGTTTTATCCAGGCGAAGGAGCGACGGGCGCGGCACCGACCGTTGTCATGGCCCACGGATTCTCCGCCACTAAAGAAATGTATCTGGACAAGTTTGCGGAGGTATTTGCCAAGGCGGGCCTGAACGCACTGGTTTATGACAACCGGAATCTCGGAGAAAGCGACGGTGAGCCCAGAGGTCACATCGATCCATGGAAGCAGATTTCCGACTACAGAGATGCGATTACCTTTGCATCCTCCATGGACGAAGTCGACGAAAATCGAATCGGCATTTGGGGTTCCAGTTACAGCGGCGGCCACGTGATCGTGGTCGGAGCCATCGACCGGCGGGTTAAGTGCGTGGTTTCCCAGGTGCCTTTGGTCAGCGGACTCAGGAACGCCAAAAGACTGATTCGCTCCGATTTGTTTCCCGCAGTTCGAGCAGGCTTCGATGCGGATCGAGCCTCCCGATACGCGGGAAATCCTCCGGCCATGATTCCCGTGGTCGGAGAACAGCCGGGGGACCCCTGTGCCTTGCCCACGGACGATTCCAGGCAGTTCTTTCTGGAAACCTGCAAGACTCTCGCGCCCTCCTGGCGCAACTCGATCACTCTGCAGTCCGTGGAGCTCTTTGCGGAATACGAACCCGGCTGGTACATTCGAAACATCTGTCCCACGCCTTTCATGCTGGTGGTGGCTTTGGGCGACACGCTCGTCCCCGCGGAGATTACCTGCGAGGCGTTCGAACAGGCACTCGAACCCAAAAAGATTCTCCTGCTTCCCGGGGGCCATTTCGAAGCCTACGTCGGGCGCGCCTTTGAGATTTCGAGCCCGGCCCAACGAGACTGGTTCCTGAAACACCTATAGTCCTGATCATCAACGGGAGGCGAGGCGCGCAGGCCCGCCTTGCCTCCGAACCTCAAGACTCATGTAACGCCTCCAAAGGAGATTTTCGATGCGTAATTACCTGATCGAATTGGGCATGGGCACCGACCTGCACAAACCGGAAGCTACAAGATGCGCGATTCGCGCCGTGAAGGACGCGATTCAGCGCTGTTCCATGCTGGGTCTTTTCGAATGCGGCCTTCTTCAGGATATTGCCGACATGAAAGTGAAAGTGAAGATCGGGATCCCGCTTCCGGAAGAGGTGAATCAGGAAGAGGTGCTCAAAACCATCCCGTTCGGTTCAAAGGAGATTCAGGTTGTCCAGGGGGGCCTTCTGGAAGAGGGCAGCCTGAGAAGAAACGGAACCAGAGATCACGTGATGGTCGCCGTAGCCTCCATCACGGTTTCCGTGCCTTGACCCTGTGCCACGCCGGAGAATCGGGTAAAAGCCCCTCCGGCGGTGTTCGGTCACCGGGAAAAATCACCCTCAACATTGACCAATCAGAGTACGAAACCATGCCCGTTTATCGTTACTTTCGAGCAGAAGACGGCAAGAAGAACAAGGCAGGGCCGGACACGGACAGTCTGCTTAAAGCGCTCTCACGGAAGCTGACGGAGAACTACAAGCTGGAAACCGCCTTCGAGAAGATCAAGTGGGATGGTTTTCTCGACGAGGAGCAACGGGTGGACGGTCTCTCCCGCATGCTCGAGCAGGTCCGTCGGTTCCGCGAGGGTTTGCTGGCCACATATCGCATAGACAGGGTACTCGACCAGGTCCGCAGGCGATTTGAACTCTTCTATGCATCGCAAAATCCGAGTTCCGGGCCGACAACGGACTCGGGCGGCGACAATCCCTCCGGTTCTCAAGAACACGGCGATGGCGCAAAGCCCCCCATGAAGAACGGAATTCTCAGCGGGTTTCCCGATGATCCGGGGTCCGAGCTGCGACGGATCGCCGCCGTGGACGACGACAACGAGGCCCGCGCCGCGCTCCTCCGCTGGGGAAAGGAGGTGTGGCGCAAACTTTCAGGCATCCGATTCCTTCTCCACGAGAGCAATATCGACCATGATCCGGTCCCGATACCTGCGCTCGACTCCTTCGCCGAGGTTCTGGACCTTCGGGGAGACGCCCGCACTGAAGCCCTCTTGGCCTTCCTGGCCGAGTTCCCGGGCGTTCTTGCCATAGACAAAGGGGTCATCCCCTTCGTCCATACGGTTCAAATGGAGCGGGCCGCAGTGAAGACGCTCATGGCGAGCCTCCCCTTCCAAGTACGGCTGGCGTTGGAATCGGTGGAGCCCCCGGAATCCTCGGAAGCCCTCCGACAATCCCTCCGACGCCTCTTCGAGAGATTCGACCGGATCAGCCCTTTGACCCATGTAAAAGCCTATGAATTCACGGGCTCTCAACCGCTCACCCTTGACGCCGCTTTTCAGGTTGCGCTCAAATTGAGGAAACTGGAGATGCTCGAAGACTCCCTTACACGCGCCCATATCCTGGGTGATCTCGATCAGGTCAATCGAGACTTGGTGGGCGAGCTGCTGGGAGAACTGGCCGAAGCTTCTCTGGACAACCTTCAGCGGCTCGTGGACGTACTGGTTCAGGCGGGCTACCTGCAGGTCGAGCAGGAGCGCATGAATCTCACGGGCAAGGCCGTACGGAGAATTCGGGAGTTGAGTTTCCTGGACCTGATATGCGGCATGAACCTGCCCCGAGGGATGCAAAAAACACGGCACAGGTCACGCGCCCTGCACAGCCTTTCCGGAAGCTCGAAAAAGTATGCATACGGCGATCCCTGGAATCTCGACCCATCCGCCACCATTCTGTCCGCCCTCGGTCGGAAAAATGGAAAGGGTCGATCCGTAAGGATCGGCACGGAAGATTTCCGCGTTTATGAACCGGAATACGATTCTTTGACCGCCTCCGTGCTCCTGATCGACTTGAGCAGCTCCATGGATGAGCGCCTGCCTCAAGCCAAAAATGTGGCCATGAACCTTCAGGAACTCCTCCGAAGGAAGTTCCGAGGCGATCGCCTCCACATTGTGGGATTCTACTCCCTGGCCCGCATCCTCAAACCGGAAGAGTTGCTCACCGCCCGAACCATGCCTTACAACCCGCTTCCTTTTCCCAAAACGATCTCCATGGAAGCCCTGCGAACCCAGGAACGCGAGGGAGGACCGGATTTCCTGAGCGACTTCACCAACCTCCAGGAAGGATTGCGGCTTTGCCGTCGGATACTGAGTCGACAGCCGCATCTGGAAAAACGAATCTTCCTGATCACGGACGCCGAGCCCACGGCGTGCGAGATGGACGGCACCGTATTCCTGGAATCCGAAGCCACCCCCATGATCCTCTCGGAGACCTTGAAGGAAGCGGCTCGCTGCACCAAAGAAGGAATTCGCATCACCACGTTTATGCTCTCCGAAGACGAAGGGATGCAACAATTCGTGTCCGCTTTGGGTAAAGAGAACAAAGGAAAGGCATTGTTCGCCGCATCCGAAGACCTGGCGCAAATGGTGATCGTGGACTACCTGAAGAACAAGCAACGCGCCGTGGGTTGATCCCTTCTCCTCGCCGAGGCTCTTCTCCATGGAAGAACGCCGGGGCACCGGCATGCCTACGGGGAGACGATCGGCACGCGCTCCAGTTCCCGGCTCAGGGTGTTATATAGATAGAAGGTCGCGTCACCACCCTTCCCCATGACTTCCCCGGGGTTGAGAATCCTGGTGGACCCGCTCCGTTTCAGGAATTCCTCATGGGTGTGTCCGAAGCAGGCCAGATCCCAGGGTTCCTCCTCGAGCATTCCCCAAACGCGCTCCCTCTCATGAGCAAAACAGATCCTCGCGTCTTCCAGGCTCACCCTGCCCATCTCTCCGTGAATGGTCACATTGGACAGTTGAGTCATGGCAGTCTTCGCCAACATGAAACGGTCGCCGTCATTGTTGCCGAAAACCAAGTGGACTTCTCCCTGGAAAAGCCCGAGTTCCTTCAACATGAACGGCGCCACCAGATCTCCGCAATGTACCACGGCTTGAGCGCCGTCTCGCGCCGCGAGGCAAAGGGCTTGTCTCAGGTTCCAGATATGATCGTGGCTGTCGGACATAATCGCCACCCGCATGGGGACCTCCGGCTTGTATAGAAGTGGTTTGTCCGGACCTTCGAGGCGGACCCGACACCATCCTCCGGGGTCCGCGTGCCATTATGTTCAAGGCCTGACACGAATGTCAATGCGCGCGCCTCGGTCCTGAAGTCGACTCACTCGGCGGTTGCAGGGCCTTCCGGTTTGTATCCTCGATACAGCAAACCCGCGACCAACGCGGTAAACGGCGCTACGGTGACCAATCCGAAACTCCCCACCACGGTGTTCAACACCTCCGCAGAGACCACGTTCAGGTTGAACATGTTTCCCATGGGAACGCCGCGTCCCATGAACACCATCAGCATGGTTATGTAACTCCCGGAATAGGCGAGGAGCAAAGTGGTGGTCATGGTCCCGATGACCGCTCGCCCCACGGACATGCCCGACGCGATATGCGCCCTCAAGGAGATCCCGGGCTTGCTTAGGATGACCTCATGCATGGCCGCCGAAATGTCCATGGATAGATCCATGACGGCCCCCGAACAAGCGGTAAATATGGCCGCCAGGAATATCTTGGTAAGGTCCAGATGAGGAAAACCGGAATAGAGCAGAAGTTCGGCGAAGGGACGCACGGCCCCATGGATGCGGAAGAGGTCTATGAATACGCCGGCCAGGATGCAGGTCATACCCAGTCCCATGGCCGACCCGAGGAAGGTTGCCGCGCCTTTGCGGTTGATTCCCCCTACCAGGAAACAGATGGCCCCGGTCAGGGCCAACACCACCCCCAGTCCGATATAGATTGGATCGTAGCCCTTCAGAAAGCACGGGACCATCACCTTCCAGATCATCAGCGCGGAAAACAGGAAAGAGACCAAGGCCTTCAGTCCGGTCCATCCGCCGAACCCGATGACCAGAAGGGCGAACAGCACCAGCAGCAACGTCTCGACTCCGAGGCGATAATGCCCCCGGGCCACGGCGGACCACACCTTGCCGTCCTTGAGCGAATATTCCACCAGGATGGTGTCCCCCTTCACGTAGAACTGGTCTATTTCAAGCTTTCCCGTCAACTGATTGTACGCATTGGCCGTTAGCCCCTTTTCGTTTCCTCCCAACAGCTCCACTTGCAGGGTCTGATGTCCGTATTTGATCAGCGCCGCCCGCTGGACGGCGGAGTTGTCCACGGAAAGAATTCTTCCACGGGCAAGGTAGATCCCACGGGGGAGTCGTTCTTCAAAGCCGGAGGGTGCAAACCACAGTCCCGCGCAAACCGCGAGCAGAAAAATCACAAGCACCGCGTCGGCATGACGGTAATGCCGCGTCTTTAACAGAAGCCTCGATTCGGGCATATCTTTGGTTTCTCCATTGGAAAAAAGCCGGGGCAAGCCCCATGCAAGGGCTTGCCCCGTTCTACCGGTGGTCTCGATACGATTACATCATTCCCATGCAGCTGAGCAGCTTGCCGTAGATGTCCGTATTGTCGTAGAAGCCGCCGAAGGTATCGGCGCAGGCGCCCTGGGCGTACACGGGCACGGGCACGCCGGTGTGGGAGTAGGTCGTCCAGGCGATGCCCGCCTTGTTGTTGAGGATGTGGGAAATGGCCATGCTCAGCGGCTCGTACCCACCGTACAGCAGGTAGGTCTGCGTGTCGCTCGGCCGGTCGCTCGATGGCGTCATGCTCATCCAGTAGGCGTCCACCAGGGCCTTGACTTCCCAATCCTCCAAGGCCAGCTTGAGGGTCGTGCAGGATTCCTGATCGCCGCCGTCGCAAGCGGTTTCGAGAGAGGCCTTCTCGGATTCGGTAAGGAAGACGAGGCCGTAGGCCTGGGAAATGGCGCTGATGAGACCGTCCACCGACCCGCCGTCCGCGTAACTATCGATGACCTTGTCGAACTCTTCATAGGACATGGTCTGTCGAGCCAGAATCTGAAAGGAAGTCGTGTACTTGGTGCCCGCGAAGCCGATGGTCATACCGCCGGTTTCGTGGTCGCCCGTGACTACGATCAAGGTTTCCGTGGGATGTTCGTTATAGAACTCAATGGCCGCCTCCACCGCGTCGTCGAAAGCCAGGGTGTCGTCGATGGTGGCCCTGGCATCGTTGGCGTGGCAGGCCCAGTCGATCTTGCCGCCTTCCACCATCATGAAGAAGCCGTTGGAATTATTGAGCAGTTCGATGCCCTTGCGGGTGAAATCCGCCAGAGACAGCATGTCCGCGGTGCGATCCAGTTCGTAGTACAGAGCCGAAGACCCGGCGAGTTTTTCTTCATAAGCCCAGACCTTGTCATACTGACCGGCCGTGAGGGAATCGAATTCACTTTTGGTGTCCACCACGTGAAAACCGTTGCTCTCCGCCATCTCGAAAATATTCGCCTGGTCGCCGGCCTTTCCATCGGGATAGCGGGGTCCGCCGCCGCCGAAGTAGTCGAAGTCGCTGGTCGCCAGCTGCACGCTGATGTCGTAGTAATCGTTACGGGACGCCTGATTCGCGTAGTAGACCGCGGGAGTGGCGTGGTCGATGGACACGCTGCTCACGATGCCGACCTTCATACCGTTCTGCTTGGCGATCTTGGCCACGCTCGTGTAAGGGGTCGTTCCCGTGGCGTCCATACAGATCACGCCGCTTTTGGTCTTCTGACCGCAAGCGAACGCAGTGCCGGCGGAGGCGGAGTCCGTGATGTAGGAAAACTGCTCGTAGGTGGTGCAAAGCCCTTCATAGGGAAACGAGGAGAAGGACAACTTCCGGGATTGGGTCTCCGTGGTGTCGTTCAGGGATCCCAGGTAGACTTCCACGACGTTGGACTGCACCGACGCCATTCCGTCTCCCAGGAAAAAGAAGACGTATTTGGGTTGCGCGGCGGAAGCCGCGGAAACGCCGAAGCCCATGAGGGCGACCGTCAAGACGGCGGCGACGGCAAACGTGACATAACTCTTTCTTACTTTCATAAATACCTTCCTCCACTCTAAGACATTGTTCTTGGCCGAAAAGGCCGGAGTACAACGCTTGCCTTTCCGGAGAGCATTTTCCACGGCCCGGTCAAGGCATTGTCCATTCAATACGGGCGTGAATTTAGTGGAGGTTTGTAGCGAATCGGTGAACTGACGGTTACGTTTCCGAGGAACCGACTCGATCTGCTCACGGCGAATTCAAATCGGATATTTTCAGGTCTATTTATGTACTACGAGGATGATGGTTCGGTTCAGGTCACCATAACGGACGAAAATGCATCCTAAATGACCGAACGGTAATGCAGGGGATGGGTGTAGGGTGTGGAAGCGCGGCTTATTTCGGAACACGTGCGCAAGCCGCGTGGAGAAGATCGGGAGGTGAAATTTCAGCCCGCGAACACGTGAATGAGATGATCGCGGGTCGAGATATCGGTGTTTTCCCCGACGGCTTGAGCCACCATCTTGGGCAGGGAAAACAGCCGCACAAAGGCTTCGCCGTCGAGATATTCCAGGCCGGTTACCCCACGCTCTTGGAGCAGCCGATCCACACGGTCGGCGTCCGGAAGTTTCGACGCAGGCTCCGAGAAGCCTAAGACAAACCCCCACATGGCTCCAAAGCTGTGCACGTACTCGCAATAGGAGCGGCACGTCTTGAATACGGCCTCGACCGTGGAGTGGATCACCGCGTGCAATCTGAGATAATGATAGAAGACCTCCAACGCCTGTGTGGCGAAAACCCCTCCTTCGGTCATCACGTTCCGAATCTCTTGGTAAAACTCACGGGCGTACAAGGCTGAAGCGGGCCCGCTCTCCACGGGATCACTCAGATCACAGATCACCACGTCGTACCGATCCGAGGTGGTGTTCACGAACTCCACGGCATCCATGATATGCAGGCGGGTTCTGGGATCGTCAAAGGCGCCTCGGCTCCACTGGGGAAGGTGTTCCCGGCAGATATCCACCAGTTCTCCGTCGATGTCCACCATGGTCACCTGCTCCACGGTTTCATGCCGGAGAATCTCCCGAAGCGTGGCCCCTTCTCCACCGCCGAGGAGCAGGACTTTCCCGGGATGGGGATGAGAGAGCATGGCCGGATGCACCAAGGCTTCATGATAAATGTACTCGTCCAACTCGGCGGACTGTATCTTGTTGTCCAGGACCAGGATCCGCCCGAGATCACGCGTATCCAGAATCCTCACCCGTTGAAAGCGGGTCCTGCAATCCGCCGCTTCGTGCTTCACGCGATGCGATATCACCGCATCATCGGTCAACCAGTCTCGGAACCAGTTCTTTTCTTCGGATTCAATCACGGTCGTCTCCCAGGCTCTCGTTGAGCATGAATTCATCGACAAAGCGAACGACTCGGGCAAAATCCGCACCGGGAGTCATCGGGTCGGCAAAGAGGCCGCCGCCCGCTTCATTGAGAACGATCCTCCGTATCCGTCATGAGCACGCGGAACCCGATCAGATAGCTTCGCTTTTCGGGCTTCGCCCTGTGGCGTGAAGCGCAGCGACATGCTTCCACGTCATAATACCAGCTCCCTCCCCGAATAACCCGATAGTCGGCCTCTCGGGCTCCTTGAGGGTCGATGGCCGGTTCCGTGGGAAAAGGGCCGTATCCGTCTTCACACCATTCCCAGACATTGCCGGACATGTCAAACAGACCGAAACCGTTGGATTCGAATTCGCCGACCGGCAGAAGTTTTCGCCTGAAAATCCCTGTGGAACGTTGGTCATACGCATGATTGCCGTCGAAATTGCCCGACGAGGCATCCAGGCTCGAACCCGTGGGAAACGCCTCTCCGCTTCCCCCTCGGCAGGCGTACTCCCATTCCGCTTCCCGCGGAAGACGATAACGGTCCGTGTTCTCCAGTCGGTTCAGCCGTTCTATGAACCGACGCGCATCGAACCATGAGACTTGATGGACGGGAAGCTCGGCCCCCTTCATGAACGAAGGATTGGAACCCATCACGGCCAGCCATTGACTCTGTGTGACTTCGGTGGTCTGCAGGTAGAATCCGGCCGAAAGAACGACCGGATGAGGGGTTTCGTCCTCGTCCCGTCCGCGCTCCGTTGACGGGCTTCCCATCATGAACTCACCGCGGGGGATGAAAGCGAAGGTCATTCCCACGCTGTTTTCCACCATCGGTCGGGCATGACGCAGGGGAGGATTTTCCGGAGCGGAATGAAGCTCAGAACAAAAGGAAAGGGCCATGACAAGAATCAGGCCCCATAAAAATCTATTGAAAAAAAGGCCTCCAGGCATGGAAGAGGTTTGCTCACCGTGGAGTTTGGAGGATCCGTGTTTAGGTCGACGAATCCGTATTCGTATCCCGAAGGATTTCTTTCATCCGGGAAATCGTTTCCGCGTAGTTCTCACTACCGAAGATCGCCGAACCCGCGACGAATACGTCGGCGCCCGCTTCCGCAATTCCCCCGATGGTATCCGCATTCACCCCGCCGTCCACCTGAATGAGCACGTCAAGACCCCGTTGGATGATGAGATTCTTCAGGGTTTCGATTTTCTTCAGGGAGTTGGGGATGAAACTCTGCCCTCCGAATCCCGGATTGACGCTCATGATCAGGACCATGTCCACGTATTCCAGGACGTAATCCAGATGGGACAGGGGAGTGGCGGGATTGAGCGACACCGCGGGCCGGACGCCCAGACTCCGAATCAATTGGAGAGTCCGGTTGAGGTGCGTGCAGGCCTCCGAATGCACGGTGATGATATGAGCACCGGACTTGGCGAAGTCGGGAATGAAGTCGTCCGCGTTCTCAATCATGAGGTGCACGTCGAGAGGAAGAGCGGTGACCCGCTGCACGGCGCGGACCACCAGCGGACCGATGGTGATGTTGGGGACGAAATGACCGTCCATCACATCCACGTGGATCCAGTCCGCACCGCCCTTCTCCACCGCGGAAACCTCGGCGCCCAAGTGGGCGAAATCCGCGGATAAAATGGAGGGTGCGATGAGGTGCATAGGCCTATCTCGGTCAACTACGAGGTTCATCGGACTCAGGCGTCCGGAACGCTTCGGCAAAGCGGGGCAAAACGAACGCCGCTTCATGGATACCCGAGCTATAGTATTTCAGCGGCCCCAGGGCGGCCACCCGACTCTTGTCCGCCGGTCCTTTTCCGCCGGAAGACGACTTACAGCCGAAAGCGAACCCGATGACGCCGCTCGGATACGTGGGTACCATGCAGTAATAATACTCGGTCACCGGGAAAACTTTTCCGAATGAGGCAAGTACCGTCCCGATGACCTCTCGATGAAAGAAAAACGATTCACACTGAGTGGTAACGATTCCCTCGTCGCTCAGCGCCGCGTGCAGGTTCCGGAAGAACTCTTCTCGGAACAAGACCGCTCCGGGGCCCACCGGATCCGTCGAGTCCACCAGGATCACGTCGAAATATCCGGGATGCCGTTTAACGAACTCAGCTCCGTCGGCATAGTGCACCGTGACCCTGTGGTCGTCCAGTCCTGCGCTGATCTCGGGCAGATATTCCTTGGACACCTCCACCACTTCCCGATCGATCTCGCAAAGATGGACTTCGCGGACCTCCGGATGCTTGAGCGCCTCCCGAACCGCGCCCCCGTCTCCTCCCCCGATCACCAGCACCTTTCGGGGACAGGGATGGCAGATCATCGGCACGTGCACGATCATCTCATGGTACGCGAATTCGTCGAACTCGGTAACATTGATGATTCCGTCCAGCACCAACATCCGGCCGAACTTGGCGGTGTCCAACACGGCAATCTGCTGGAAGGGCGATTTCTTCAGCAACAGCGTTTCCTTGACCAGGACCCGCAGCACGCTCCCAAAGCCGATCTCCAGCCGCTCTTCAAACCAGAGGTTCAAGTCCGGCTGCAAGGGCTTCAGGAGGATTTCCGAATCGCCCATCCCCGGAATCCTATTTTCTCAGTTGAACGTTGATGGTGTATTCGGTCCCCTTGAAATATTCTAGACAGAAGTTCGCCGCTACTTCGGGCTCATAATACTTGCAGCTGAAAATATCGATGAACGCCCTATTGGATTCGTTGGCGAAATGCCCGCTGATCAGAGAAGTCTCGATCAACTGGACCAAAGAAAATCCTTCCACTTCGCCGCTGCCGAAATGAACCACCACCGGCTCTCCATAGGGACGCATGTCTATAACTTTGCAAAGGGCCTGAGCGAAGTCTCGAACCGTATCCTTGTCCGTGATTCGTTCCGCGCTGCAACCCCGGATGTCAATGCTCGAGAGGATACCCCAGGCCTCTTCATTCGTGTATCGTTCACGCAATTCCAATTGCCGCTCCTCCATATGCAAGGCGACTTACGTGGTGATCGTGCCGACCGCAGTATCCGGCCGGTCCGGGCCTTTGGTGTCACTTGTGCCTGAGTTCCTCACGAGGGATATCCAAGGCGCCTCGTTTGAACTCCATAATTTGGCTGCTCTTGGCCTCTAAAGCGGAACGAATCGTTTCGTAAGCTAGATCGCAATCTACGTAATCACCGCATACGAATACGTCCACCGCCGCATATCCGTATTCCGGCCAAGTATGTATCGAAAGGTGGGATTCGGCGATAATGACCATCCCACTGACTCCCTGAGGCGAAAACTTGTGAAAGAAGGGGTGAATCACATGTGCACCGGCGTTTTCAGCAGCACTCACCAGAATTTCTTCGATCTTTTCTTTATGGTCGAGCGCTTCCGGTGTACAGCCGTAAAACTCGAGAATCAGGTGTCTTCCAAGTGCCTTCAACCCGTGTACCTCCTTCCCGAGGATAATTCGGCCGGCGGACCTTTCGGGTGGACTCATCGAGAAGGGTTCCCGCGCGTTGTTCGCAGGATGAGCTGTACCGCTTTGCCCCGGCAGATGTAAAAGCAGACCTTGTATCACCCCGCCCCTTGATTGTCAATATGAAAGCATGCATCAACGGCTGCTGTTCGGTGGTTCGGCGGCGGATCTCGATTCCGGGCGCAACCGCCGTGTCGTCCGGATTTTGACAGCTATGAGAATCCCATCTATACTGCCTTAAACTCAACGCAACATTTCCCGGAGATTTCGGCAGCCACTGGAAAAGTCCGGCTGTGACGGGCCGGTGAACGACAACGAGATACAAGGCGGGCAAATTCCAAGGAATGGGGCGCGAAGTATGCCGCAGTCACGAGGAATGAAGTCCGACACCGCAGATCGCGCCTGCCGTCGATCTGTCAAGGAGGCTTCCAACGTGGGGGAACAACTCAGCGATTCGTCACACAGGGCCCTTCTGGAACTCGCCAGAGAAGCGATCGAGTGCAGATTGTACAATAAAAACCCCTCGTCGCCTCCTCCCGATAATGAGGAACTCCATCTACGGCGAGGAGTCTTCGTTTCGCTCCACACCAAGAACGGACTCAGGGGCTGCATCGGGCTCTTCGAGGGAGAAAAGCCCCTGTACCTCACCGTCCGGGAAATGGCCCTCTGCTCCGCTTTCGACGACCCTCGTTTCCCCCCTCTTCGGGAAAAGGAACTGGACGAGATCGACATTGAGATTTCCGTGCTCTCTCCCCTCAGGCGGGTGGAGGATCCCAACGAGATCCAAGTGGGCACCCACGGTATCTATATTATTAAAGGATTCAACCGAGGCGTCCTTCTGCCCCAGGTTGCCGTGGAGCAGGGTTGGGATCGTTCGGAATTCCTGGACCACACCTGTATCAAAGCGGGCCTCGCCCCCGGCGACTGGAAACGGGGAGTGGAACTGTACGTCTTCACGGCGGACGTGTTCGGAGAGAACCACGGCCCTCGACACCCTTCCTGAAATAACCGACGGGTTCAATCTCCGCGCTTCCCGGCGCGGGCTCATACCCCAACGAGCCGCGTCGGTGAAGTGCTTTCCGTTTGCGTTCTTTTCAACTCGGGAAAAACCTGTTAGATAGAGTTTTTCGTTTTTTTCGGAAACGAGAACCCGGGGCTCCCGAACGCCGCGCGTCGCACGTCGAAGGCACTCGTTTTTCCAAGCCGGCCCCGCGCCAACGAAAGGGAGGAATGCGCCATGCCCATGTCAGAGGGCTTCCGGAACCGACTTGCACCCATACTCGAAGAGACCGCCGAACACTTCGGCACGCCTTTTCATATCTACGACGAACAGGGCATCCGCGAAACGGCCGAATACCTGAAAAGCTCGTTTGCCGGTATCCGGGGCTTTCGGGAATACTTCGCCGTGAAGGCCCTGCCCAACCCGGCCATCCTATCCATTATGCGCGGAATGGGGTTCGGGTTCGACTGCAGTTCCATTCCCGAGTTGATCCTGAGCCGGGAGGCGGGCGCCCGAGGCCATGAGATCATGTTCACCTCCAACAACACCACGTTGGAGGAGCTCCGCGTGTCGGCGGAGGACGGCGGTTGCCTCCTGAATCTAGACGACCTGACGCTGGTCCCCAAAGTCCCGGTCATGCCGGAAACCATCTGCTTCCGCTACAATCCCGGTCCTCGCAGAACCGGAAACGCCATCATCGGCAACCCTGAAGAAGCCAAGTACGGCGTGAGCCACGACCAGCTCCCGGAAGCCTACAGACAGGCCATGAATCGTGGGGCGACGCGATTCGGGTTGCATACCATGCTCTGTTCCAACGAACTCGACCACACCTACATGGTTGCTACGGTGAAGATGCTGTTGGAGCAGGTGGAACGCCTTTCGGGCGAACTGGGCATCACTTTTGATTTTATCAACATCGGGGGCGGGTTGGGCATTCCCTACCGGCCGGAGGACGGGCCCCTGAACGTGGCCGCCCTCGGCAAGGAAACCCTGGACCTGTGCCGCGCCTTCGAAGACCGACACGGCGGCGTGCCGAGCCTGTTCATGGAAAGCGGCAGATACATGACGGGTCCCCACGGCGCACTGGTTTCGCGCGTCATCAACCGGAAACACATTTACAGGGAATACGTGGGCGTGGACGCCTGCATGTCTTCCCTGATGAGACCCGGGATCTACGGAGCCTACCACCACATTACCGTGCACGGGAAGGATGACTCACCTTTGAGCCTGACCGCCGACGTGGTGGGTTCCCTTTGCGAAAACAACGACAAGTTCGCCGTTCAACGACCTCTGCCTCCCCTCGCGGAAGGAGACCTGCTTCTGATCCACGATACCGGCGCCCACGGGCACGCCATGGGTTTCAACTACAACGGCCGATTAAGGCCCAAAGAACTCCTCCTTCGAACGGACGGCGTGGTGGAACTGATTCGCAGAGAAGAAACCGTCCAGGATTATTTCGCCACCCTGCAATTTCCACCGGATTCCTTTCGGCCCGGCCCTTGATGCACGGAAGCGTCGCCTTGGAAACTCACCCACATGAGGGGCGCGGAGAACCGTGCGCCTCATGTGGGCCATGAAACATCACCAAGCCTGCTCCATCCCCTCTTCTTTCATCACAGGAAACTTCGTTTCCTTTAATTCATTGACTCCCCCGATCACGGCCTGTTATATTGTCGAATTGATCCGGCGAGACTCGGCAATTATGCGGCCCTGCGTTCCAGGCCGTGTGCACGCCGATCATGCCGAGGAGACCGGGTTTCGGCATCATCCCCTCCGTCGGTTGAACTTCGATTCTCATCCGAGACGTATGCCGGAAAAAACACGTTAATCCTCATCGACGAGCACAGTCTATGGAACAAAGGAACCCCCAAGGGGAACCCGCTGCGCGGAGCAATAAATTGGAAGTCGCCATCGGGCACGAAGTACGCGCCTTTAGAAAACGCATCGATCTGACCGTAGCCGAATTGGCCAAGCTCGCGGGACTCTCCACGGGCATGTTGTCAAAAATTGAAAACGGCATCGCCTCCCCTTCCCTGGCCACCTTGCAGGCGCTGTCCACGGCCCTCCATATCCCGGTCACCGCCTTCTTCCGAAAATACGAGGAAGAAAGAGACGCAAGTTACGTCAAGGCCGGAGAAGGACTGGCCATCGAACGACGAGGCAGCCGTGCCGGACATCTTTATCAGCTCTTGGGTCACAGCGTGGGAAAGAGCATAGCCATCGAGCCCTACCTGGTCACCCTTACGGAGAGCTCGGAAGTTTTCCCCATTTTTCAGCATACCGGCATGGAGTTCACCTATGTCCTGGAGGGAGTGGTGCTTTACAGACATGGGAACAAAACCTACAATCTGTCGCCGGGTGATTCTCTTTTCTTTGACGCCGATGTGCCTCACGGACCGGAAGAACTGGTCAAGCTGCCGATCAAGTTCCTCGCGATGATTGTATATCCCCGATTCCCGGAAGAATCCTGACGTCGCCGGACGTTTCCCCAAAGCCGACCATTGAGCGGCGGGTTGTCCGGCGAAACCCTTTCACCAGCCCGGCCGCTCGCCTGGACGGAACTCGATTTTCACCACAGGAAAAATTCTTGACCTGTGTTCTTGACACGAAATCGGGCTTTGGGTACAGTACGTGGGTTGTTTAGCCCATTGCGATTCACCAAGGGAGGCCCTGAACCACCCACCTTATTGTTCCCGGATTCCACCCCGTGGTGAGCAAACGTTTGCGCAAAGCAAGATACATTTGAGGAGGTATTCATGTGCGCTATCGCAGGATTGCTGTTTAAGCACGACAAACGTCCCAACCTCGGCATGACCACGGGCCAGGCGCTCACCGAAATGCTCAACGCCACGGTGCATCGGGGACCCGATTCGGCGGGATGGGCCCTTTACGACGAGCCGAAACCGGGCGAACTGAAGATGCGTTTCTTCATCGATGCCGACGACGCCGAGCATCAGGACGTCGCCCGGATCAAGCAGGCCCTCGCCGACCAGGGCGCGGAAATCATGAAGGAAGAGATCATGGGTCTCACCTTCGCCGTTCGCCTCAAATACTCCGGCGACGTTCAGCAGTTTTCCTACAACCTGGGGCGTGTGGCGCAAATCGTGTCCGTGGGTTCCAACATCGACATCATCAAGGACGTGGGACTCCCGCATCAGGTTTCCGCCAGGTATGGAATCGGAGCGTTCGACGGCGACCACGGACTTTCCCACATTCGCCTCGCCACCGAATCCGGCGTTCATCCCAATACGTCCCACCCCTTCTGGGCCACGGGATTCGCCGACGTCTCCACGGTGCACAACGGACAGTTGACCAACTACTGGATCATGAGAAGACGCCTGGAGCGCAAGGGCATGGAATTCATGACGGAAAACGACACGGAGCTCATCGCCGTGTATCTGGCCTACCAGATGAAACAGGGGGCCACGCTGGAAGAGGTCCTCAAGACCTCGCTGGAAGAATTGGACGGCACGTTTTCCTACCTGGTGGCCACCCGCGACTCCATTGGATACGCGAAGGACAAACTCGCGGCCAAGCCCATGGTGTTGTACGAAACCGACGATCTGATCGCCGTTTCTTCCGAGGAAGTGGGGATCAACCGCCTGTTCCCGGGCAAAGCTCTCGACACCACCGAGCCGCCCCCCCTGACTTACGGACTGTGGACCCGGGGAAATTAACTCTTCGATCCATTTTTCACCCGCAACCAGGGCTCTACGGCAGCTCTTAAGGAAGGGACGAACATCCAATGGTAAGCATCGACCTATCGACCATGACCGTGCGTAAGGCCAATGAATTGATTCGCGGCTACGGGTCCACTCACCACAATGTGGAAGTCGTGAACCCGGACGCCCGACACTATATCGGTGTGGGTCTCATCAACCCCATCAAAGTCAAGATTCGCGGTTCCGCGGGCTACTATTGCGGCGGCCTCACCGACGGACCCTGCGTCGAAGTGGAGAAGAACGTCAGTTGGGGCGTGGGCGACAACATGTTTCAGGGAACCATCGTGGTCGGCGGAAACGCCGGAGCCATCGCCGGTGAGGGACTTCGCGGCGGCGACATCGTGGTTCGCGGAAACATCGGTTCCCGCGCCGGGCAGGTGATGAAAAAGGGGACCCTCTGTTGCGCGGGGAACTCCAACTTCATGGCCGGCTACATGATGTACGGCGGCCGCCTCATCATCGTGGGAAACTCCGGAGAAAAAGTCGGCGAAGACATGATGGGCGGCGAAATCTACGTGGGGGGCAATGTCCAGTCCCTCGGCAACGACGCCCAGCTTGTGGACATCGAATCCCGCGACCAGGACAGCGTCATGGAGTTCCTGGACCGGTTCGACATCCCTTACAAAGGCGGCAAATTCAAGAAAATCGTCTGCGCGGGCAAGCTCCTCCGATACGCCAATCCGGAACCCCGCATCCGCAACATGCCTTTTTACAGTTTTTCCGGCGGCGCCGAGGATTACTGGAACCCCAAGGTTCAGGAAGACATCCGCGTCAAGTCCATCATCGGACGCTATCGCATCCGCGGCTACGGCGCCGCCCGCCATATACCCCACTTCCCGGACGTCGCCTTCAAAGCGGACCTGTCCAAGATCGGCAGCGACCCGGACGTGGTGTCCAAAGTGAATCTCCGCACCTTCATCGGCGACAAGCACGGCGGCAAGGCTCTGGACCTGAGCATGCCCGTCATGATCGCCCCCATGAGTTTCGGAGCCCTGAGCGGCCAGATGAAAACGGCCCTGGGCATCGCCTCCCGTCTTTCGGGCATCTCCGAAAACTCCGGTGAGGGCGGCATGCTCTCCGCCGAACGCGCCGAGGCCAGACAGCTCATCGCTCAATGCCTCCCCGGACGTCTCGGCTGGAACGTCCACGACATGAAGCGCTCCGACGGACTGGAAATCTACATTTCCCAGGGAGCTAAACCCGGCCTCGGCGGACAGCTCATGGCGGAAAAGCTCACCGAAGAAATCGCGGCCATTCGCGGCATTCCCGCGTACATGGACCTCCGGTCTCCGTCGCGCCATCCCGATATTCTGGGTGGAGACGACCTCATCATGAAGGTGCAGGAATTCCGTGAAGCCGTGGGCTGGCGTGTTCCCATCAGCATCAAGCTGGGCGCGGGACGCATTCGCGACGACATCAAGATCGCCCTCAAGGACGGCCTGGACTTCATCGAGCTGGACGGATTGCAGGGCGGTACGGGAGCGGCCGGTAACGAAGTACTCGAATACGTGGGGATCCCCACCCTCGCGGCCATCCAGGAAGCCCTGGACGGACTGGAGGAAATCGACGCCAAAGGTCAACTCCCCGTCGTGCTCATGGGAGGAGTCAAAGACGGCGTGGACACCGCCAAAGCCGTGGCTCTGGGCGCCGCCGCCGTGGGCCTGGGCACCTCGACCCTCATCGCGGCCGGCTGCATCACCTGTATGCAGTGCAGCGTGGGCAGATGCTTCATCGGAGCCGCGACCCAGGACAAGGATCACGTGGAGCGCTTCGAGATCGAACGCCGTGCCCTGATGGTGCACCGCTATCTGGAAGCCATCCGTTGGCAGATCGCGGCCATCGTTCACGCGTTGGGATATGAAGACATCAGGCAGCTCTCCCGGAAAGACATGGTGGCCCTCACGCCAGAAGCCGCCGCCATGACCCGGCTGCCCTACGCGCCCGAGTATCGTGAACAATTCGGTCCCACGAGCACACACTAAGGAGCTTGAATACCATGGCAAATGCAAGAATTCCGGCCTTAGACCCGGTGAAGCTTTACGATGAATACCCGGACATTCAGTGGATTCCCGCTCCCTGTCAGAAGGCCTGCCCGGTGGGCACCGACGCCCCGTCCTACATCGGCTTGATCTGGGAAGGAAAGTACGAGGAAGCCCTCGAAGTCATTACCGCCACCAACCCTTTCAGCTCCGTGTGCGGACGGGTGTGCGCCAAACCCTGCGAAACCCAATGTCGGCGCGGCGAGAGCGACGCCCCGGTGACCATCCGCAACCTGAAGCGCTTCATCATGGACCAACTGGGCCATGACTACCGCTTTCCCGAAGTCGGCGTAACCCAGTCCAAGACCGTGGGCATCGTCGGCGGCGGTCCCGCGGGTCTCACGGCCGCTCACGATCTCGCTCACGAAGGCTACGAAGTCCACGTGTATGAAGCCCGCGAGAGCCTCGGCGGCATGATGCGGGTCATTCCCCGCTTCCGTCTGCCCGAGAGCACCATTCAGGACGACCTCGATCGCCTGCTGACGCACTGCCCGGGCATCAAGGTCCATCTGAACCGGAAACTGGGCAAAGACATCACCCTGGAAGAACTCAAAAAGCGCCACGACGCCGTGGTGCTTTCCATCGGACTCTGGACCGACCGTCGCCTGGGCGTGCCCGGTGAAGCCGAAAAACCGGCCGGACTGTACGGACTGGACTTCCTCATGGACATGAGCGGCGGAGCCAAGGTGGGCTTGAGCGGCACCGCAGCGGTCATCGGCGGCGGCAACGTGGCCATGGATATGGCCCGCACCGCCCTCCGCGCCGGAGCGCAAAAGGTCGAGCTCTACTGCCTGGAAGCCCGGGAAGAAATGCCCGCGTGGAAGCACGAGATCGAAGAAGCCGAAAAAGAAGGCATCCAAATCGTACCCTCTTGGGGCGTCAAGCAAATTCTCAGCGAAAACGGCAAGGTAACGGGCGTTGAGCTCATGCGCTGTCAGTCGGTCTTCGACTACGACGGCCGGTTCAACCCCACGTATGATCCGTCACAGACCCAAACCGTCAAGGCGGACGCCGTGCTGTTGGCCATCGGCCAGATGGCGCAAAACGAGGAACTGGAAAATACCGGCCTGCTTCAGCGCGGCCTGGTCCGCACCGATGCGGAAACCATGATCACCTCCGATCCCAAGGTGTTCGCCGCCGGCGACGCGTCCTCCGGTCCCTCCGCCATCGTGACCGCCATGGGACAAGGACACCGGGCGGCCTACTACGTGCACGCCTTTCTCGAAGGCAGGGAAAATCCCCTGCCCTACAGCATCCCCTTCCGCACCCGCAGAATCCCGTTGGCTCAGGACCCGGCCTGGGAAAAACTCCCGAGAGAGGAACAGCCTTTCCTGGGCGTGGGAAGCGATCCCTCGGCCATGACCGAGTGCGAAACGGCCTACGACGCGGATACCGCTAAACGACAGGCTCTCCGATGCCTGCGCTGCGACGCGGAAACCGGCCATTCGGATTATTCGAGGCGCACGCGGGAACATATCCACATCATGGCCCGCACCGAACCCGGCGACGCCCAAATCCTCCGCCAGGTCACCCTCGAACGACTGAAACCCAGAAAGAACCCGTTCCCGGAAACCCGCCCGGCCCACCTGGACGACGTGGTGTTCCTGTCCGCCGCCCTCACCCGGCTGGTCATCGACCCCTACCGGGAAGCCTGCTCCACCCGCACGGTCCTCGCCGGCAAGCTCGAGCTGAAACAGCCCTATCTGTTCACCGGGTTCGACGATGCCGCGGACGAGCTCAAACAGGCTCTGGCCGCAGGACTGGTGAACAGCGGTTCCGCCTACGTGGGATTCAAGCCCCTGCCCCAGGCGGGACCCGACGGCGACAAACCCATGTGGCTCCAGTTGCTCACCCCGGACCGGCAAACCCCGGACCCCGACGCCGACGGACTGGTCTACGTGCTGGGTAAAGACTTCAAGAAGGTCGAACTCAAGCGCGCCAAAGAAAATCAACTCCTGGGCCTGAGCGTGGCCGCTCCCGCCCTCGAGCAGGCCATTCCCTACGCCCTGGATCACAAGTTCGACTTCCTGCTCCTGGACGGCACCTCGGGCATCGAAACGGCCTGGCCCGAACTCAAGGGCGCCCCGGACCTCACGGTCATGCGCGACGCCATCCGCATCCTCCGACGCATGAACATGGAAGAAGAAATCGCCCTGCTCTATTTCGGCGGATTGCGGTCCGGCACGGACGTGGCCAAGGCCCTGGCCATCAACTGCAACGCAGGCATCTTCTCCGTGGCCATGGCCATCGCCATGGGCGGCATGATCGCCGACGGCTCCATGAAGTTCACCGGCGATACCAGCCGCGAAGACCGCGCACGCGCCGTAGAGCATTGGATCAAAGGCACGGCCCAGGAAACGGCCATCATCGCCCGCTGCACGGGCAAGACCTTCGTGCACAACCTCGAACCCGAGGACATGCGCAGCATCACCATCGCCACCTCCCAGGCCCTGGACATTCCTCTGGCCGCCGGGAAGGAGAAACGCGAAGGCTTCTGACAGGTTGATGCAAAACGCGATCTGCTGCGTTGCGCTTCATCCCTCGTCACTGCGACGTGCTCTGTAATCCAAGGAACACACCAGCCGAAGGCCGGCCTCCCGCCGGTCTTCGGTTTTTTGCGCCGCATAAAGCCAATTCAGAAGACACCGGGGGGCGCTTTAAAAAGCGCCCCCCGGACCCCCCGCAAATTTTGATGGTGTGGCCGCACCGCCTTCGGCGGAGCGGCTCCCCGGGCGGGCCTGCCGGCAGACTGCCTCCGCTTTTTTGCAGAAATCAGATATCCTATCCGATACGCGCCCCAAGACCTTCTTGTTTGTAGGTATTCTAGTGACCATGCCCCGCCATGGGCGAGAATGGATATTCCTTCTTGACATCGCCGGATTCGTCCAATACCGTTTTCGCCAAGGGCGGGCTGTGCGTGGGGTGGGTGAAACATTGGGGAGCGGAAACCATGAAGGCGTTCTTGGAAAAGGCAAAGCGCAGCCTGTGGTCCGGCAGCCAACGGGTGAGCCGGACTGTAAGGAAGGCGTGGTCTCGTCTAAAGAAACCTCTGGGCATCGTGCTGGTACTTACCGTCACCGGATTCGCCGTCTATTATATATTTATTTTTCCCCCTTCACGAATTGCCGAACTCCATCTCTACGAAGGCGAGGCGATCAAACTCGAAAATGAAACGCGGGCCACCTGGGCCCAGGTTTTCGGCGGGGCTTTCATTCTCATCACCCTGTTTATCGGCTATCATCGGCTCAAGACTGAGCAGGAAGGCCAAATTACCGATCGGTTCACCCGAGCCATCGATCAGCTCGGCAGCCCGAAAATGGAAATCAGGCTGGGCGGCATCTATGCCCTGGAGCGCATCTCTAAGGACTCGGAGAAAGACTATTGGACCGTCATGGAAGTGCTTTCGGCCTTTGTTCGGGAGAACGCCAAACGAGAGGAGGCGGAAGAACCCGGACACGCCGAAAACGAGCCCCTGATCCCTCCGGACGAAGCACCCATCCCGGCCGTGCGTGCGGACATTCAGGCAGCCTTGACGGTCATTGCCAGAAGAAGACTGAAATACGGGAGTGGAGAAGACCTGCCCCTCGACCTGAGAAGTACAGCTCTGCCGCACGTTCGTCTAGACGACTTCGATCAAAGAGTTTCTAATTTGCGGGGAGTAGACCTGTCCGGCAGCGATCTTAGGAAAGCATGCTTGACTGGGGCCGATCTTAGAGAGGCCATCCTGGTCGGAGCAGATATGTCCGGGGCCACGCTTAGTGGAGCAGATCTAAATTGGGCCGAGTTGATGAGGGGCCATTTCAGGAACGCCACGCTCATTAGGGCCGATCTACGAAGGGCTAGGCTGATTGGAGCCGATCTCAAAGAGTCCGATCTGAGATGGGCCGATCTTACCGAGGCTGATCTTAGGTCCTCCGATCTAACAGGGGCCAAGTTGACCCGCAGACAATACGAATCCGCTATCACGGACGAACACACTATCCTTCCCGAGGAATTCCTCGAACCCGGGAATACGGTGGAACCCCCACCCTAATAACGTTCCGGAATCCAGCCCGAGGAGACCGAAATGTGTCGGGACACCAAACCAAAAGAGAACGAAACGGACCCCGCAGGAAATCAGACCAACGAACTGGGGTCAGCGCCAGCCAGGAAAGCGGGGGTGTGGGCTCGGATGAGGGAACGGCCTCTTCTCACTTACCATTTGTTCCTGGTGACGGCTACGGCGGGCCTCATCGCTTGGGATAGCCGACTTGAAGTGGATAGTTGGTGTTCATCCATGCTGCACCAAATGATAGCGACAATCTTTGAATTGGACATCATTTCCAAGGCCATATCGGTGTTGGTGGCCGCCATTCTGTTCCTTTGCCTATACCCGCACTTGGCAGTCAGCCGAATGGGCCTCGATCCCGAACCCGCTGCACGTCTGCGGAATGACATTCGGGATACCTGGGCCAAGATATTGGGCGGTGGTTTTATTCTCATCACCCTCTTCATCGGTTATAACCAACTCGTGACCGAGCAGGAAGGCCAAATCACTGATCGCTTCAAATCCGCCGTGGATCAACTCGGAAGCGACAAAATGCAGGTACGACTTGGAGGCATTTATGCCCTGGAGCGCATTTCCAGGGACTCGGACAAGGACTATTGGACAGTCATGGAAGTGCTTTCCGCCTTTGTCCGAGAGAGCGCCAACAGGAAAAGACCCTCCTGCGACACAGAGCTGGCCCCCAGAGAGAAGCCCCATCGGACTCGTCTTGAGAAGCAAGCAGAAGCTCATCACACGGCCGAAGGGCCCTCCGAAGAAGGCTTCGTAGCGAAGCTGGACACGGATGTCCAGGCGGCCATGACCGTCATCGCCAGGCGGAAAAAAAAGTACGGCGAGGGAGAAGACTTAAGCATCGATGTGAGCGGAGCTGCTTTGGCATATCTGCGTCTATTCGGGCATGACGGAGAACCTCCAAATTTGGGTGGTATGGATATGTCCGGGTGTGATCTTAGAAGAGCTATTCTATCGAGAGCCGATCTGACGAAAGCCGATCTGACGAAAGCCGATCTAAGTGGTGTCGACCTATGCGGTGCCGACCTGTGGGAGAGCAAATTAAGGGGGGCCCGCTTATGTGCGGCCGACCTTAGGAAAGCCAAGCTGACGAGGGCTGATATGGATGGGGCTGATTTACGTTCAGCCGATCTGTGGGGTGCCAAGCTGGATGAGACCAGACTGTTCGCTGCCGATCTTTGGGGCGCCTATCTAAGTAGTGCAGATCTAAGGAAGGCGAATCTGAGTGAAGCCCATCTGGAAAAGACTTATCTTGCAGGAGCTGTTCTAGCTGGGGCCAATCTGAGTGAGGCTCATTTGGAGAAGGCATATTTGGGAGGGGCAGATATGAGGGGAGCCTCACTCAGCGGAGCCTCACTTAGAGAGGCCGATTTGTCAGGCGCTAATCTCAGAGGAGCCCTCCTCGTCCGGACAAATCTGAGAGAGGTATGGCTCTCACGGGAGCAATTCGAATCTGCTTTCAAGGATGAAAGCACTATCCAGCCGCACGAATTCCTGACAAAGTAAGACAGAGTAAAGAACCGATAGTAGCAAAGCGCCTCTATGGTTCGGATAAATTTCGCTTCTTAATAGGGACTTCACGGTGAGACATCACAAATGGATTTTCGGATTCTCAGGTTTATTGTTGGTAATTACTATTGCTTCCTCGATAAGCGATGCTTGGTTTGGAACCCTATGGCTGCCAAAGATTGCAGATATTGCACTCGTGGCTACTTTATGCACATTAATATTGTATACTTATTATACATACTTGATAGCAAGAGATATGGTAACTCCGAGCGCATCATGTCTGCTGTATAACCTGATGGATACCCCATATGATATCAGAGTAAGATTAACCAACCACTCAAGAATGTCAATTGATTCACGTGTCAGGATAACTCCATTCTTAAATGATTCTGAGGTACGTCCACCTTATCCGTTCTATTCGGGTGAGACCATCAAGCAGCTTGCGCCGCTGCATGCCTTCGATGGCCATTTCTTGATAACCGACCTATTAGAACGTGAAAAAATAGATATTCCGAAAATCAACCAAATCGGCCACAACAACAATGTGCCATGCAAGCTGCAATTCAAGGTCGACTTTGAATACAATCCGAGCTCTCTGTCACAGAAAAATGCTGAAAAGAATCCGAGGCTTCACTACGAATACGATTTCGTGAGGAGACAACTCGTGGCGATTGAACCTTGGGCAGCATAAGGACAGATATCAAAATATCTTGGAGCATCATCACATGGCGTTCCGCTTATAGCAGCCGACAACACTCGGCGTTACAATCCAAGTTTCGATTCTCTCATGCCTCACCCTTCCAGCTCCCTTGCCCTGATGCCGGGTTTGGGCACTTGTCGTTCCAAACCCTCTAATCGCTCTGTCGAGTTCCCGCATCTGCGATTCCAAGGTGTCGTCTACACCTGCTTCCAATGACCACACATCCCAAGCCTCGGACAGACTCTGTTCCTCCCGGACCCACGCCTCCCGAAAGTCGACTCACGAACTCGCCCACCGCTCCAATTTCGGTATTTCCTCGCTGATCCAGGCGGGGTCCAGGCGTCGGCGCAGGAATTCCGTAAACAGGCGTTCCATGACTTTTTTGGGTTCCTCCATGAGGCTGATGCGTTCCAGCACCCGCCCTTCCAGGTCGTCTTCGTCTTCGGACCGGCCGAAGGTCTTGGGCGGTCTCACGGACTGGAACTGAAACTGATCCGCCTTGAAGGTGAATTCCCACTCGTGGTCGCCCAGCCCCATGAGAATCCGGGCTTCCCGCACCTTCTTCCCCTGCCTAAGGGCCGCCTTGCCCTCTTCCAACGTGGCGTGAAACCCCTGACAGGACACCGTTTCCGTGTAGTCGCCTTCTCCGGATTCCAGGATCACGCGCTTCTGAAACACAATGCTCACGTCCCCGGATTCCGGTACGAACACGCTCCCGCCGCGTTCCTCGCTCACCCGCCACAGCCAGGTCAAAAACTCCCGGCCCAATCGATCCGCTTCTCCCATGGTCTTCCTCTTCGGCTACATCGAGATTGAAGGGAAAGGCGGGGAAACCTTTTGAAAAAGGTTTCCCCGAAACCCTTCTAAAACTTTTTGAACGAAGCCTCTCCGCCGGAGGCGGTGAGGCCTGCCTAAAGCGTTTTGAGGGGGGGCACGGGGCATAAGCGCTAACTTAAGCCTTTTGTTTTGGTGAGGTTTATGGTACCGTTGCCGCCAAAGGAGGTGGCAATGGAGCGTCTCGTTTTTTCCGAGGAAATGGAAGACTGGGAAGTTCTCCAGGGTTTTCTTCCCGATGGCTGGCAATCCAAAGCAAGGGAACTTGGTGCCGTTGTCAGATACCGTAAGTTCGTGGACGCCGAAGGTCTGTTGCGAACGCTTCTGATCCATCTGGCGGAAGGTTGCTCACTTCGGCTGACGGCGGCCAAAGCCAGGTTCGGCAACATTACGTCGATTTCCGACGTAGCTCTCCTAAAACGACTGAATAAATGCGGAGAGTGGTTTCGGTGGATGGCCTTAGGGGTCATGGAGAAATGGTTTCGAAAGCTGCCCGCCGTTGTTTTTGGAGAGAATTCACGCATCAGGTTGATCGATGCCTCCACCATTCAAGAACCTGGAAGTACCGGAACGACTTGGAGGGTCCATTATTCCATACAATTGCCTTCGCTGCGCTGCGACGAAGTCTATGTAACAGACCCCAAGATCGGAGAATCCTTCACCAATTTCAAAGTCCATGGCGGTGAACTTCTTGTAGCGGATAGAGCCTATTGCACACCAAGAGGAATTCACCATGTCATAGACAACGGCGGCGACGTCCTGGTTCGAATGAAACACCGTGTCGCCATGGTGGACAAGCAAGGGGAACGATTCCAATTACTCCCTCATCTAAGGACGTTACGTGTAAATAAGCTTGGCGACTGGGATGCATTCGTTCCATTTGAACAACGCTTGGTTGCAGGTAGAATCTGTGCCATCAAGAAGAGCAAAGACGCCACTGAAAAAGCTCGTAAAGCGATAGAAAAAGAGGCGAGGAAAAAAGGTCGCCAAGTTACTCCGGACACCCTCGAAGCGGCGGCCTACATATTTGTTTTCACAACATTGGGCCGTGAAATCTCGCCCTCTCAGGTCCTCGAGATGTACCGAGGTCGATGGCAAATTGAACTCGCTTTCAAGCGTCTAAAGTCCATTCTCGGTTTAGGCCATCTTAGAAAGACCGACATCGAAGGAGCCAAGGCCTGGATCCATGGGAAACTACTGGTGGCTTTCTTAGTGGAGGCCATGATCGCCGCAGGCGAATCTTTTTTTCCCTGGGGATACCCACTCCAAAAAGAACCACCGTAGAAATCGATGCTTCTGGAGAGAGACCATGTTTATGTTACACCTGCTGAAACAAGCCGTGAACCCTAAACTCGGCTTGGCCGAATGCATTGCCGGCTGGGATAACATATCTTTTTATTTGCGAGAACCGCCAAGGAAACGAGCACTTCAGCGGCTGATTCCTCAGACGGAAAGAAGCATAGCAAACAATGCTTAAGTTAGCGCTTATGGGGGCACGGGGGGGAACTTTTTCAAAAGTTCCCCCCCGGCGATCCTCCAATCATATCCCTCAGCTTTCCGCCGACCCGGCGCCGGCCAACACTTCCGGAAACGCGGCGATGAATGCGTTGCGCAGTTCGTCCGGCACCTGTTTGGGCGCCCAGGGCAGCAACGGCACCAGGTCGAAATCAAAGGACCTTTTGAACAGCTTTTCGAACTCCTCCCTGGGCTTGGGCGACAGGGAACCGAAGAGGACCCACGCCTCGGACACGCACCAGGCCACGTCGAACAGCGTGGGCACGGGCAACGCTCGGGACAGGAGCGAGATTTTCGTTCGATCCTTGATCTCCGTGCGCTCCTGTTTGCTCAGGAACTTGCGCCCGGATCGATTGCGTGCGTCGGCTTCGGCCTCGAGCACGTGCCGTTTCAACAGAGCCGCGGGAACGGACTTGCGGTCCATGCGCATGGAAAAGGCCAGGTAATCGCCGAAGGAGTAGTTGGCGTTGGCAAATTCCGTATCCAACAGATTGTCCAGAGAAACCCATCCCACGGCCTTTTCCTCGGTGTCGAGGGAAATTTCCTGGAAGGCGAAGCGACGCATCCGCTCGTCGATGAAGTCCCGAAAGGACGCGGGTTCCTCCCCTTTTACCAGGTAGGAGGAAAAAGAAAACGTTCCTGAAAGCAAAGCCATGTCGATCTCACGATTTAAGAACAAAATGAATGAAAAAACTTCATAGGAGTAATTTTGGGTCCTTACGGGGGGAACTTTTGAAAAAGTTCCCCCCGTAGCCCCCCTCAAAACCTCTTAAGCGGGCCTCACCGCCTTCGGCGGAGAGGCTGGGTGAGTCATACCCACCCCGGTTGCGAAGCGCAAGCGAGCAACCCACTTGAGAAGTTTTGGAAAGGGTCAGGGAAAACCTTTTTCAAAAGGTTTGCCCTGATAATCCGTGACGAAGGATTATGAGCCGTAAACACAGATATATTCGTCGAATTCGTCTTTTTCCTTCGGTTCCAAGGGCCGTCGTGTCCCCCCGACCAGTACGGGAATCCCTTCGGTAAAAAGATGGTCCACCACTTCCCGGATGCCGCACACGCTGTGCACCGGAATGCCCGTTTTGGCCATGAAGTCCGCAATGGCGTCCACGCCTTTGGCGCCCAAGATCAGGTTGCCGTCGGCATCCCGCACGGCCGTGGTCTGTTCCCGGTTCACGCCGATGAGCACCGCCAGGAGATTCAGGGTGACGCCGTTGCGATCCCCTTCTTCCTTCACCTTTTGGACCAGGTCCACCTTGGTGGCCATGGACGTGGCCACGTCGTCCACAATCACGATGTTCCGGTCTTCCGTCAGGCATCCGTTGACGAACACGCTTTTGGAGGTCGAGGCCTCTCCGTGGGTCTTGGCCTCCTTCCGGTCGTATTCGTACAGCACGTCCCGCCCGTGTCGGGTCCACAGGGCCGAGGCCATGGCCACGGCGATGGCGCTGCCCTTGTAGGAGGGGCCAAGAATCACGTCCATCCGGTCCGCCACGTCGGTGTCCAGGAGTCTGGCGGCGAAAAAGGTCCCCAGTTCCGAGGCCAGGCGTCCCGTGCGGAACCGCCCCATGTTCACGAAATAGGGCGACGGGCGTCCGTCTTTGAGCACCAGCCCCTGGTCGAAAAACAGAGCGCCGCTTTCGGCCAGGATTTGGGCGAATCGTTCTTTGTAGGGTTCCATGTGCCTTTCCAATATGCAATCAAATAGGGGGGTTCAGGGAAATCCGGGCGACTCACCCGGTTTGGGAAGTTCGCGGGCGAGGCTTGGCGGCAATGACCGGAAACAGCACCCGCCGAATGGTTTCCACGGTCTCCTCCGCGTGGGCGCGCGCTTCTTCGTGCGCCCGGCTCTCTCCTTTGAAGGGCGCGTCTCTCAGCAGGCGCGGGAACTCCCCGTCGGATTCCAGGAGCGGAAGCACCGCCTCGGGAATCTCGTCGGGCAATTCCACGTCGTTCATCATGGCCCAAGCCAGGGTCCACGCCCGGGCCACGTTGGAAGTGCGGTAGCCTCCGCCTCCCAGGGCGAGCCAGGGTTTGTCCAAAGACTTGAGCACGGCGATCACCTCGCAGAACCCGTTGGTGGTCAGGTCCAGGGCCGCCAGGTCGTCCGTACGAAACGTATCCACCCCGAGCTGGCTCACCAGCACGTCGGGACGGTACAGGTCGGCCAGCGGAGGCACCAGGTTCCGGAACGCCCCCGTATACGCGGCATCGTCCGTGTGGGGCATCAAAGGCACGTTGACCGAAAAACCGTACCCATCGCCCTCGCCCATTTCCGACAACGCCCCCGTCCCCGGGAACAGGGTCGCGCCGTCCTGATGAACGCACACCGTGAGCACTTCCGGATCACGGTAAAAAGCCGACTGAACCCCGTCGGCGTGATGCGCGTCCACGTCCACGTACATCACCCGAAGCCCGCGTTGCCGAAGCAGCAGAATGCCCACCGCCACGTCGTTCACGTAGCAGAATCCCGACGCTTCGCTTCGAAACGCGTGATGGAATCCGCCGGCCACATTGAACGCGATGCGGCAACGTTCTTCGAGAAGCAGGTTCGCGCAGAGAATCGTGGCGCCCGTAGTGAGTCTCACCCACTCGTACAGTCCCGGAAAGACGGGATTGTCCCCCGCCCCGATCCCATGGGCGCGCAGTTCCGGCATTTTCTCGCCCCGTCCGGCCGCTTCGATCAGTCGCACGTAATCGGCGTCGTGAAAGAGCATCAGCTCTTCCGGCGTCGCTTGGTGAACTTCGGGGTACAGGCATCCCTCGAGCGACAGCAGCCCGTAGGCCTCCATCAAGCGGTGCACCGGGGTGAGCCGGGACACTTTGAAGGGATGGGAGGGACCGTAGTCAAACCGGAGGTACCTGTCGGTAAAAGGCAGAGCGGTTCGATACAAAGTCGTTGCTCGCGTTGCAGAGGTGTTTTGCTTATCTTCCGAGTAGGCCGGCCGTTTGTCAAGGAGAGTGTACGAGCAGGAGGATGGTGCGCGTTCACGGTGTCAACGGGGGACCGTCGGCACGGGAGGATACAGGGGAAAAGGTGGGCCTTCGGCCGTCTTTTGGGCAGGCACTGTGGCCTGCCCCTACAATAGACGAGTTTCCCCCGTGAATGCGTACGGTGGGTGTACGAGCGGGCGCACCTTGGAACATGGGAGGTCCCCGCGCGGGAACCCTGCCCCCTTTGAATTGACTTTTCCTTACCGCCGTTATAATGGAAAAGTCGTATATTATGGTGGAAAGAGGCCCCAAAGAATATTACTCCAGGCAAGCCGGAAAAGCCGGATATGCGGCGCGTTCGGTATTCAAACTGCAAAGCGCCGACGAGAAGTACGGACTGTTCCGATCAGGTGATGCGGTGCTGGACTTGGGATGTAATCCCGGATCCTGGTCGCAGTATGCCTCGCAACGCATCGGCCGGAAGGGACGACTCGTCGGAGTGGACAGGAACCGGCCCGAACGCATCCCGAGCGGTCTTTTCTTCATCGAGGGCGATGTGTTCTCCTTGAGCCTGGACACGATCCGTTCCGCATGTCCCGGTTTCGACGTCGTCATGAGCGACATGGCTCCCGATACCATGGGCGATCGGTTCGTGGACGGGGTGCGTTCGTACAATCTGGCCAAGTGCGCGCTGGACACGGCCATGGAGTTGCTCAAACCCGGGGGCAAGTTTTTCTGCAAGATATTCCAGAGCGGAGAATTCGAATTGTTTTTGAAAGAAGTAAGAACCGCTTTCGGCCTGACCCGAGTCTATAAACCTCCCTCCTCCAGAAAGCAGAGCAGGGAAACGTTTGTGGTTGGAATCGATAGACTATCCGGATGAGGAGAGATCGAAATGTCGGGTCATTCAAAGTGGAGCACGATCAAGCACAAAAAGGGTGCGGCGGACGCCAAACGCGGTAAGATTTTCACCAAATTGATCAAGGAAATCACCGTTGCCGCGAGGCTGGGCGGCGGCGACATCGAAGCCAATCCCCGTCTTCGACAGGCCGTGGCCGCGGCCAAGGCCGCGAACATGCCCAAAGACAACATCGATCGGGGCATCAAGAAGGGTACCGGGGAACTCGAAGGAACGACCTACGAGGACGTCATCCTGGAAGGCTACGGCCCGGCCGGGGTCGCCATCCTGGTGGAAAGCCTTACCGACAACCGCAATCGCACGGTGGCCGAAGTCAGGCACCTGTTCAGCAAATACGGCCGCAGCCTGGGTGAAGCCGGGTCCGTGGCCTGGATGTTCGACCGGAAAGGGCTCATCTCCGTGGCCGGAGACAAGATTTCCGAGGACGCGCTGATGGAAATCGCCCTTGAGGCCGGTGCGGAGGACGTTAGAGAAGACGGGACGGAATTCGAAGTGATCACCGCCATGGAGGATATGGAATCCGTCAAGCAAGCGTTGGAAGAAGCCGACGTGGAAGTCGACGCGGCGGAAATCTCCATGATTCCCCAGAACACGATCTCGTTGGACCGGGACGACGCGGTGAAGATGCTGAAACTCATGGACGTGCTGGAAGACTGCGACGACGTTCAGAACGTATATGCCAACTTCGACATTTCGGACGAAATTATGGAGTCAATGGACTGAATGAGGGTTTTGGGCGTAGACCCCGGTTCTCAGGCCACCGGCTTCGGAGTGGTGGACCAGGTGGGCCAACGCCTGCGCCTGGTGGCCGACGGCACCATCCGACAGCGGGCCGGCCTGAGTATGAGTCTGAGGCTCAAGGAAATCTTCAACCGCTTGAACCAAACCATTCAAGAGACTCAGCCGGATCAGGTCGCGGTGGAAACCGTGTTTTTCGCTCGAAACCCTCAGAGCGCTTTGAAACTTGGGCAAACACGCGGGGTGGTCCTTCTTTCGGCTGCGGTCGCGGATTTGCCCGTTTTTGAATACAGCCCCCTGGAAATCAAAAAATCCGTCGTTGGTTATGGTCAGGCTACCAAAGAACAGGTGCAACTCATGGTGGCCACCTTGTTGGGAAATCATGCCCGCCGATCCAAGGACGCGGCGGACGCCATCGCCGTGGGGATCTGCCACTTGCTGAATGCGGCTCCTCCGTCGGGGGGACGTCTCGTGGGTTGGAGACCATGATCGCCTCCCTCCAGGGAATTCTCGCCCTCAAAGCTCCGGATCACGTCATTATCAACGTCCAAGGGGTGGGGTACCGGGTGTGGGTGTCCCTACAGACTTTGGCCGGATTGCCCGACGTCAATGTCGAAGTGTTTCTGAATACCTATACGCACTTGCGCGACGACGCCATCCACCTGTACGGGTTCTCGTCCCCGCTCGAAAAGGAACTCTTTCTGCACCTGATCGGGGTAAGCGGCATCGGCTGTAAACTGGCCATGAACGTGCTGTCGAGGATTCCGGAAGAAGAATTGCACGCGGCGATCCGTGACGCCAATGTCTCGCGCCTGAAGGCCATTCCCGGCGTGGGAAAGAAAACGGCCGAGCGAATCGTGGTGGAGCTTTCCGAACGCATGCGCAAGACCCCGGCGCGCGCTTCGGCCGGACCTGCGGCGCCCGCTTCTTCCGGTCTGGTGGAAGACGCCCTGCAGGCGTTGGAGAACCTGGGATACAAACGGAACCTGGTGGAAGCCGAAGTCCGACGAACGGCCGATGAACTGGGAGACGGCGCGAAGGTGGAAGAACTCCTGCGCCGGACTCTGCGTTTCCTTGACCGATGAGGGATTCATCCATGCCCGAACGAGGGATTCTCGACCCATTGCCCGAACCGGAAGAAGAGCGGGTTGAAGCGGGACTGCGGCCGACTTCCCTCGCCGAATACGTGGGCCAGGAAGACCTCAAGGAGAATCTCGGCATCTGTATCCGAGCCGCCCTGCAACGGGCCGAGGCTTTGGATCACGTCTTGTTTCACGGACACCCGGGACTCGGGAAGACCACCCTGGCCCAAGTGATCTCCAAGGAATTGAACGTCAACATCCGGGCCACCAGCGGACCGGTGCTGGAGCGCGCCGGCGACCTCGCGGCCATCCTCACCAACCTCGAACCCAGAGACGTTCTCTTCATCGATGAAATCCACCGGTTGTCCCGAGTGATCGAAGAAATCCTCTACCCGGCCATGGAGGACTTCCAACTCGACATCATGATCGGTCAAGGCCCCGGCGCCCGATCCATCAAGCTGGACCTGCCGCCCTTCACTCTGGTGGGAGCCACGACCCGCGCCGGCCTGCTCACTCCGCCGCTGCGCGATCGTTTCGGCATGGTTCTCCACCTGGAGTTCTACGCCGCGGGAGAGCTGGAACGAATCGTCACACGAGCGGCCCGGATTCTAGGAGTGCCGGTGGAACCCGACGGAGCGCGGGAAATCGCAATGCGCAGTCGCGGCACGCCGAGGGTGGCCAACCGCTTGCTCCGGAGAGTTCGCGATTACGCCCAGGTCCGGGCCGACGGCGTCATCACGCGCACCGTGGCGGATGAAGCCCTTCGAATGCTGGAAGTGGACCACCTGGGCCTGGACAAAATGGACCGTAGGGTCCTTTTGACCATCATCGAAAAATTCGACGGGGGGCCTCTCGGAATCGACACCATGGCCGCGGCCATCGGGGAGGAAAAGGATACCATCGAGGACGTGTACGAACCTTTTCTGATTCAGATCGGCTTTCTGAAGCGCACTCCCAGAGGACGCGTGGCTACCCGCCGGGCCTTCGAGCATCTGGGCTTCCGGATGCACCGAGCGAACCGCAAAGAACCGTTGTAGCCGCGAGGCATCGGCCGTCAAGCCCCGCACGGCCCCCGGAATCGGCGTGCGTGAAAAGGCGCCCGCCGTCCATTGCAAAGCGGAGCAAACAAACCGGACGTCCCGTCCATCCACTTTGTTCCAGTGAATCACGCCGCCCCATCGCGGCCGCCCATACAGACCGAAAGGAAAACCGTTCCATGGATTCGCCCGTCAAACTGGTCCTCCGAGCCGCACTGAGTTTCCTGTTCAGCTACCTGATGCTCAGGTTCTTTTTCGGAACCCAGACCTGGACCCCGGTGATCGTGCTGGGCTGTCTTCTCCTGGCCATGGCCTACGGACTGGAATACACCCGAAAACGAAAATGACCCATCGGTTTCCGATGCTCTCGAATCTTGAAACGCGTCCGTTTTGCATCCTCGATCACATGAGAGGTGCCCGACCATGATTCGTCGAATGAACCGTCTGAACCAGTGGATGATTCTAGTGGCCTTCTGCGGGGTTCTGGGTTGCGCCGCATCTCGGCCCGAGCCGAACCTGGGTCCTCTGAACCCGGCACATCTGAGGGACGGTGTGTATCAAGGAGAATCTCAGGTGGGACCCGTGTCCGCGGCGGTGGAGGTGGTCCTGGAGGAAGGGAGGATCACTCGCATCGAGCTGCTTCGCCACAGGCACATGCTGGGCGGCGCGGCGGACCCCGCGATTCGCGAACGGATCGTGGCGTCCCAATCCACTCGAGTGGACGCGGTGAGCGGGGCCACGGGAAGCTCCCGAGCCATTATGCAGGCGGTGGAAAACGCGCTTCAGGCGGCTCGTGTGCCCTGACGGAGCCCCGGAAGAAAAGCGCGTACCGCGTTTGTCGCGGTCAACTCACGCGAAAATGCTCGCCCGTGATGGAATCCTCCACGGTCAACACGCCCACGCTGCCGGCGCCGCCCCTGAACATGCCCCCGCTGTAGGCGCCGGGATTGAAGAACAGCACGCCGTCGATGATCCGGTTGCAGGGTTTGTGGGTATGGCCGAACACAATGGCGTCCACGTCGTCGAAGACGCTCCGGACCTTCTTTTCGATGCCCATGGGAGCCCCCCATCCATGGGTCAGTCCGATCTTGAATCGTCCCACGGTCAGCAGTCGCTTGTCCGGAAGGCCCTTCTTGATCTCCGCGATATCCATGTTGCCGTGCACCGCGACCAACTCCTTGCCCGAAAAAGTTTCGAGCACTTCCGGTTCCACGATGTCTCCGGCATGAAGAATCAGCTCCGCGTCCGAAAACAGGGTGTCCATGAGTTTCTTCAGTCCGGCGTCGGACTTCCTGAGATGCGTGTCTGATATCACTCCGATTTTCATCGGCTTTCTCCTTGCTCGATCCCTCCTCGCGCTTCCGGCGTCCCTTCGGCGGAAGCCCTGAAGAGCCCGGCGACCCATTGGTCCACCGCCTTCCTGAGAAGGTTATAGAAAGATTCCGAGCCCCCGAGTCCTCTCCTGCCGAAGAAGTAATTGACCTCGAGCAGCAGCGGTTCTTCGTTCCCGTTCCGAAAAAGAACATCGAAACCCGCCAGGTTGATTCCGGTTAATGCACAGGCGCGTTCCACGAGTGCGATGCCTTTTCGCCTCAGTTCCGGATCGCTCTCCAAATCGAGGATCCCGCCGCTCCCTAAATGATGTTTGAAATCATCGGAGTCGGCCGCTTTCCGCCAGTAGGCGAAAGTCTGGTTTCCCATCACTACGACCCGCAGGTCGCGACCGCCGCTCTCGATGAATTCCTGTTCCACCAGGCCGGTCCAGCCTCCCCGCTCCATGAGTTCCAGTTCCCGGAGAGCCCGTTTCAGTTCTTCGCTGTTCCGAACCGGATAGACCCCATGCCCTTCCCCGCCCGAATCACTTTTCATGACCAGGGGGAACCTACGCTGGGCGTCGATCTTCCTTGCCTCGTCGACGTTGGAAAACACCCGTGTTCTTGGATGCGGCAATCCTTTTTCCCCGCAGAGCCGAGCAAAACCGACTTTTCCGGGGTATCGGAATCGGGCTTCGTAATCGGGAAACACGTGGGCGCAGGATTGCGCGGCGATACGATAGACTTTTTCGGTGACTCCCTGAGGCAGGATAATCGCCCGCGCGTTCCGCATCCAACCGATTTCCTGTCTTCTGGGGTTCCGCCCCGCAATGATCACGTTTCGGTCGGCTTCAATGATGGGATGAAGGGAAAGGATCACGAGTCCGACTCCCCTGCTCCACGACCGTTCCGGGAGAAAAAGAAATCGATCTGTTCGTCCACCCGGTCTTTGAGCTCCACAGCCGTGTCCAAATCCAATCTTTTCAGACCGCATTCCAGCCGCAGGAAGTCGGCGAAAGCACGGTCGATTCCAAGCCGATGCGTATGCGAAGCTTCACTGGATACCTCGCTTGGAAACGAAATCCGTGCGGCGGCCCATGCCGTGAAGGCTTCGAGTCGTCGCGAGAAGTCCTCTCCGCGCAAAGCCGCCGCTCCCGAATCCGCAGCCCTCCGTTCGGCGAGATATCGCCTGCCTGTGGGTCCTGAAATCCGTAGAAAGGGATAGCGATGGAGCACGGCGTGCGCTTGGGAGGCGTGCCCCTCGAGGTCCGCGATCTCCCCAAGCAGCGGCGAGCCCCATTGCAGCAGGGTGAACAGGGGATTCGCCTTGGGACTCGAGTACTGGAAGGAATCCATTCCTCGGCACAAAGAATAGTAGAAGGTCCGATGCTCCGGGGACAATTGAACGAAGACTTTTGCTTCCCGGCAGGTGGCGATTCGGCATTTCTCTCCGTAATCGATGAGATGACGCAGGTCTTCTCCTCCGTTCAGAAAGGGATGAAGCAGACAGCCGATTTTACGACGCTTCGGGTCCAGGTATCCCAACGCCCAGCAGGTGAACCCCCGTATCGGTTTGAAACGCGGTCCCTTAAGATGAAATTCCTGCGTGTTTTCGCGAAGTTCCCTTGAAATGAAGCTCCGATGGTCGAGGTGATCATAGTCCGGAACCCGAATCGGGGGACAGCACCGGAAGCACGTCTTATCGTCTCCCGGATGGCAAAGGGTATCAACCATTGGACAAAACCGCCGATAGAGATAGATAGCCGAAAAAACTCACCATAGAAGGCCCGTGAAGCAGGGCGACATTCAGCGCTCCCGATTGCCATGAAGTGGGCGATACGCATTGCATCGCATGGACGAGGGAGGAAACGCAACGCCGCAAATCGCGTTTTCAGATATTCGACAGAAATGACATGAGTCGAAAGGTTGTTCAAGCCCTCGTGGAATCCGAAACGATCCCGAGGAATCGTCGAAGCGCCGGTTCGGGCGTGGACCGCGGGGAAACTTCACACATTCGCCGAAAAGATTGAAGGCTTTGTTTCAACGATCGAAACCATAGGAAGAAAGCGGAATTTGGATTGACACATACGTCGTAATCATATTATTTTAGCGCCCTTAGCGGAGGTTCGCCCTTGATCTTGACGTCGGGAGAGGAAGTTTCCGGTTTCGGACCTTCCGACGCGGACCTGGAATAAATGGAATTTTTTCCCAAGGGAACCCGATTGTCATGCCCGAGAACCCGCGTAATGCCGTAGGGTCGTTTGATACCATAGAGTCGCCGCGCACAAGGAGGATGATAATGAAAAGAGTTTTTGGGGTGGTAGTCGTTATGTTGCTATCCGCTGTGATGACTATACCTGCTTCCATGGCCGGCAACTGTGTCAATGAAGGAGGGACCGAGCCCTTCGGCGTTATGGAATCCCCGGTGGACGGTTATGTCGCCATCAACCCCAAAGACGTTCTCGTTTCGGGCTGGGCATTGTCGTCGATTTGTATTAACCGCATCAAGCTGTTCGTGGACGACATCGATCTGGCCGACTGCACGGGTGACATCTTTCTCACCGAACCACGCTACGACGTTTGCACGTACTTCTGCAGAGAGAATTATCCCGATTGCCGCGGTGAATGCCCGGTGAGTTCACCGAAAGGGATTTCGGACATCACGGGCTGGAAAACGGTCATCGACGTCACCGGCTTCAACATCGGGTGGCACACCTTGAAAGCGGTCGCTTACGACGACTCGGGCCGCTCCAATGTCATCGGCACCATCCGATTCCTGGTTCCCAGGCCTTTCGGCGCCATCGACGCCCCTCATCGCATCCGTTGCGGCGAGGACTGCCAGATCAGAGGATGGTCTCTCGCGGGGCTCGGACTGGAAAAAGTCAAAATCTACTTCAACGACGATTACCTGGGCGACGCCCGTCTGAGTCAATCACGTCCCGACCTGTGCGGCATCTACGGCGGCTTTGTGGACCCGCTGTGCCAGTACTCCGGTTGGACCTTCGACATGCATGTGTCCTCGGATTGCGTGGCTCCGGCCAACAAGATTTACGCCGTCGCGGTGGACAAACTGGGCAATGAAACACCGTTGCCCGCGACTCACGACACCATGCACCCCGTGGGGAACGGCCTCACCGTGAGGGTGGACTGCACCTGCGACCCCTTCCCGCCCTTTGGGAGTGCGGACGTTCCATTGACCGGCCAGGTGATCAGCAAGGCCCGATACTTCTCCACTTCCGGTTGGGCGCTCTCCGACTGCACCGTGGACAACGTGGGAATCTATCTTGACGGAGTGTTCTTCTCCTTTGTGGACGGGCTTCGGATGCACCGCGAGGACATCTGCGACATCATCTGTTACCCCGACTGCGCAGACGCCGCCTGGGAGAAGATTTACCGAAGCGACGACATCACCTTGGGCACTCATGACGTCCAATATGTGGCCATGGACACCAACGGCCAGACCACGGTCCTCGCTTCCAAGGCCCTCACCGTTCGCAATGTGCAGTTGCCCAAAGGCGTCGTGGAATACCCGCCCGCCGACCAGATCGTCGTCCTCGGAAGGGACGCGTTGGAGGTTTCCGGATGGGCTTTGGCGGATCGGTTCGACGGGGACCCCCTGAATCCCGACGATCCATATGATCCGGAAGTCGCCAAGACGGTACGGCCCAGCGTGGCCAAGATCGAATTCTATCTCGATACACTGAAGATCGGGACGCTCAACTCCTACAATTCCAACGACACCACCAACAGCTTGGGCATAGCGAGAGCGGACGTATGCGCCGCTCCGGGTTGCGATTCCTACCAGTACCCCAAGTGCTGGACGTCGGGGTTCAACTTCCGGTTGGCGGACACGTCCGATCTCAAGCCGGGAGCCACCACCCTTCGGGTCCGGGTGTACGATAACAAGGGATTGAGTAACGACATCGGATCGATTCGCCTGGTCTTGACGGACCATCAAAACTAGATTCCACGGCGGGCGACGGTGCGCGTTTCGTCCTTCGCCCAACAGATGGGTTAATTCCCACAAATCGGCATTCTCATGCGTTTTCGGTGTCGTCGAGGCCGGCCGGACTTTGAACACCGGAGCGCGGGCGCGGGATCATCCCGGCGTCACCCGGAAGATTAACGCACTGAAACGGCGAAGGAGGCGGCAATGAAGAAAAGGGCTTTGATGATCTTCCTGTGCGTAAACTTGGTGTTCCTTTCCGCACTTGCTGCAACCGCCGGTCAAACCGGCGTGTGGAAGCCCCACGACGGCGGCGTGAGCTTCTACGTGCAGGCCTGCTCCGACGGCTCCGCGCTGGTCGTCACCACACCGGACGGTGAAAACTACTACGTTTTCGTGGACGGGAACATGGCCGACGGCATTTCCGCTTCCGAGTATTACGGTCGAGCCGCCGCCCTTTCCATGAGCTTCGACCCGGACGGCACCGCCCTCGCCGTTTTGACCTTGGGGAATTCCACTCAACAGTACGCTCTGTCCAAGGTACTTACCGCCACGGACCCCATTTCGGGTATCTGGAAACCTTCGGACCTGAGCAACAACTTCTTCGTCCAAACCTACTCCGACGGTTCCGCACTGGTCATCGTGAGCCCCGACGGCAACACGTTCTACGTGTTCGTTGATTCTTCAGCGTCCGAAGAATTCAGCGCGGACGAACTTTTCGGCAAGCAGATCAGCCTGTCCATCACTTTTGACGAGGACGGCGGATCCGCCGATGCGATCCTGACCGGCACGCAGGGAATCGACACCTACGCGCTCACGAACCAGACTCCCGTTTATCATACGGACGCCTTCGGCATACGCTTCGTCTACATCCCCGAAGGCACCTTCGACATGGGAAGCCCCGCGGAACTCCCCGATTTTCCCTACGGAGAACCGGGCCGCGACGATGGGGAGATTCAGCACGAGGTCACCATCTCCAAAGGCTTCTTCATGCAGATCACCGAAGTCACCCAGGGACTATGGAAACAGGTGATGGGCACCAATCCATCCGCGTTCAACACCTGCGGCGACAATTGCCCCGTGGAACAGGTGGACTTCTTTGACGTTCTCAAGTTCATCGAAAAGCTGAACGCAAGCGGTCAGGGTTTCTATCGCCTTCCTACGGAAGCCGAGTGGGAATATGCGGCCCGCGCCGGCAGTGTGGGTCAGTTGGGCGTGGGTTTCTATCCCATTCACGACCACGGAACCTCGTTCATCGTTGATCCCTATTCCTGCGGGTACGACCCCTTTATCGATCCCAGGGGCTGGTACTGCGCCAACTCCGCCTCCGCCACGCATCCGGTGGCGACCAAAGCGGCCAACGATTTTCGCCTCCACGATATGCACGGCAACGTGGCCGAGTGGTGCGAAGACTGGTATGGGGACTACACCGCCGCCTCGGTGACCGATCCCACGGGTCCGTCCACGGGCCTCTCCAAGGTTGTCAGAGGCGGAAGCTGGGCAGATGGTCCCAAGAGCATTCGCTGTGCCAACCGGGACAAGAGTGCTCTGCCCTACAAGTCTGATCAGATCGGTTTCCGTTTGGTTTTCGAGCGCTGATGCGCCCTCGGGAAGAGCGGCCGCCGCCCGCCGCCCTTCCCGCTCTTTCCACAACGCTCGCTTTCACAACATGAGGAAGGAAGTCACTCCTTGAATGCCGCCCAAGAAGCCGGTGCCTTCAATTCGTTCATGGGAATCGCCGGACACGCTCGTTCGGGTTTGACCCGACGCAACCAACACCTACGATTTTCGCCGCCGAGTAGCCTGCAAGCCGGGAGGAACAGCATATGAGGAAATTCGCCGCATCCATTTGTTTCGCCGCGATGTTGATCTTCGCGGCAGGTTTTTCCGTGCATGCGAACGAGTGCGTTGACGGACCTTCCGATCAGCCTTTCGGTTATCTGGACACGCCTCTGGACGGGTACGTTGCCGTGAACCCCGCCGAAGTTCCGGTGATGGGTTGGGCGCTTTCCACGGCCTGCATCGACGTCGTGGGTCTCTATTTGATCCAGGTCGACGCGGAACATCTGCTTGCCCAGGTGTTCCCCGATCAGACACGAACCGACGTGTGCACCTATTTCTGCGCCGATAACTATCCCGACTGCTTGGAGCAATGCGGCGGCGGAGAATCCGCCGGCGACGTGGTGGGATGGAGCACCGTTCTGGACCTGGGCGGTCTGCCTGCCGGCTGGTACCCGCTCATCGCCGCGGCCGTGGATACGGAAGGTCGATCGGCCACCGTGGCCACCTCCAATATCCTCATTCCCAGGCCTTTCGGGGCCATCGAAGCCCCTTTCAGAGCCCGCTGCGGGGAAACCTGCGAGATCAGCGGCTGGGCCATGGCGGGCCTCGGTATCCAACGCATCATGGTGTACATGAACGACACCTATATCGGGGATGCGAACCTCGGAATATCCAGACCCGACGTCTGCGCCTCCTACACAGGCTATGTAAATCCCACGTGTGAAAACTCCGGTTGGAGCATTCCCATCCACTTCCCCAGCGAATGCGCGGACACCATCCGACAGATACGAGCCGTTGCCGTGGATACCCTGGGTCATCAGACCTCCCTTCCCGCCTCTTTCGATACCAACGATCCCGAAGGAAACGGCTTCCTCATTCAGGTGGATTGCACCTGTGATCCGGTCCCGCCTTTCGGGAAAATAGACGTTCCCGTCACCGGCCAGGAAATTTGCCGGTGTCGAGACTACAACCTGAGTGGGTGGGCCCTCTCGGACTGCCTCATCGACAAGATCGCCGTGTACGTGGACGACGTTTTCATGGGATACGCTCAGAACATGAGAACCGACCGCCCCGACGTATGCAACGCTATTTGCTATCCCAATTGCGACGAAAGCGGATGGTCCTTTGCGCTCCCGGCCAGAGACATGACCCTGGGAACTCACAACATCCGCGCCGTGGCCATGGACGTCAACGCCCAGACCACCGTCATCGACACCAGGACCATCCATGTAAGGAACATCATCAAGCCCAAGGGCTTCGCGGAATATCCTCCCTCCGGTCAAGCCCTGGTCATCGGCAAGGACCAGCTGCATGTCTCAGGGTGGGTCCTGGCCGATCGCTTTGATGCCGAGAAAAACCAAAGTGTGGCCAAGATCGAATTCTACCTCGACAACACCAAAGTCGGGGAGCTTAACAGCAACAATCCCGACATTCTCTGGACGAACAGCCTCGGCGTCCCTCGACCCGACGTTTGCGCCGCGGACAAGAACGATCCGTATCAGTACCCCAAATGTTACGTGTCCGGATTCAACTTCACCCTGGAGAGCACCGCCGGATTGGATCCCGGTCCCACGGTCCTGAGGGTGCGAGCCTACGACAGCGACGGCTGGGCCAACGATATCGGCGTCATCGATCTTTCCCTGGTATACCAGCCCTAACCGCGGCATGCAGGCGCACAGGGATCGTGAACAGCAACATGGAATTCCGCAGCGTACGGCTTCCAAGCCGCTGATGACGGGAACGCCGGTCCGCACGGATGCAGGCGCCGACAAATTGAAGGAGGGCTTTATGAGAAGACTGACTGGGGTGGTTGCCGTCGCCGTACTGGTTCTTTTGATCGGCGTCCCATCAAGTTTCGCCAACTGTGTGAATCCGGGAACCACCGAGCCCTTTGGAACGGTCGAATGGCCGCCCGAAGGATACGTCGCTGTAAATCCCCAAGATTTTCGAGTGTCGGGTTGGGCCCTTTCCACCGTGTGCATGAATCGCGTCCGCTTCTTCATCGATGGGATTGAGACGCCCAAATGTTGTGAGGGGGTCACGCTTACGGTTGAGCGGAACGATGTGTGCACCACGTTTTGCCGCTCCAACTATCCGAACTGCCGCGGCGAGTGTCCCCCTCCGGACGGAACCCCGGGAACCGAAGACAACGTGGGATGGGAAATCCTCTTGGACGTATCCGGTTTCAACATGGGTTGGCATCTTTTGGAAGTGAAGGCCTTCGACGATGCCGGGCGAAACAACGTCATCGGCTCCGTCAACTTCCTCATCCCCCGTCCCTTCGGTAACATTGAGGGGCCCTATCGAGTCCTTTGCGGTCGCGACTGTCCCACCAATGGCTGGGCTCTGGCCGGTCTCGGTCTGGAAAAGCTGATGCTGTTCATGGACGACGCCTACATCGGTGATGCGGACTTGGGTGGATCACGCCCCGATGTGTGCAATTCCTACGCGGGTTATATCAATCCGGTGTGTGAGTCCTCCGGATGGACCATGAACGTCAATTACTCCAGTGAATGCCTTGCCTCGCAACGCCGTATACGCGCCGTTGCCGTGGACAACCTGGGCAACGAGACGGACCTTTATGCCGGCCCCGATCCTCTTGTGCAGGAAGGAAACGGTTTGCAGGTCCAGGTGGACTGTCCCCCATGCTCGCCGGTCGCTCCCTTCGGCCTCATCGATCTCCCGGTGAATGGTCAGGAGATCAGTAAGGAACGGGATTTCGTCATGACCGGCTGGTCTTTCGCCGCCGACACGTTGGAAAACGTTACCATCCATCTGAACGGCGACCCCGTGGCACACGCCGATTTGGAAAACGCACCCAAACGTCCCGATCTCTGCGCGGCCATCTGCTATCCGAACTGCGAAGACGGTGGATGGGCCTTCCCCTATTCCAGCGACGATCTCGAGCTGGGCGATAACGTATTTAAGGCCGTTGCCGAGGATTCCGAAGGGCGCTCCACCGTGTTGGGCACCCGTACCGTTCATGTGAGAGAAGTGCAGGCCCCCATCGGCCGCGTCGAGCTTCCGGCGACTAACCAAGTCGTGGTCATCGGCCGTGACCCTCTCCAGGTGCTCGGATGGACCGTAGCCGATCGTTTCGATCCCGAAAAGAGGGGAAGCGTCGAAAAGATTGAATTCTATCTTGATGCCCAACTGCTCGGTACTTTGACCGAATACGACGCCGAGGCCGAAGCGACCGATTCTTTGGGTCTCCTCCGCCCCGACGTTTGCACCGCTCAAGGCTCCGACTATTACCAGTATCCCAAATGCATTGTTTCAGGCTTCGCCTTTACCCTGAAGGATACGAGCGGCCTCAATCCCGGACTGAGTCTTCTTCGTGTACGCGTTTACGATAAGGAAGGCCTTTCCGCGGATTTGAATACCGTACCCGTGACCATTGCCAAAGAATAACCCTGTTGACCGTGCCCTTTTCGGTCGGTCATCGGTACCGAATCATCGGAACCGGCAACCAACTCCGCGACGACTGAACCGGCGACACCGACGCTTGTCGGATTTTTGAAAACGCCGGATGATTGCAAACTGGTGAAGAACGATGATATGCAAGGCGCGCAAGTCCCGAGCAATGAGCCCGTACATGCTGCTACGGCGCAGTCACGAGGGATGAAATACAACGCCGAGATTCGCGTTTTTTGAGAGTCTGATAAGAAGCAACGTGTCTCACCGGGCGGAGCCTCGTACGACGCTCCGCCCGACTTTACGGTACCCCCGACGTGTCCCGCTTTTCACCACAACCCGTCGGTCGGAAACTCCGCCGACCCCCACAACCAACCACGGAAATCTCGGTGCCGCTTTATCCGCGCCACCGCCTTTTCAAGGGCCCTCAGCCTTTGCACTCCGGCTTGATTCCAACTCGACACAGAGAGGTCGCTCTCGACGCCCGAAGGTACGTCTTCTCGGACTCCACGACGGGAAAGGCCCCGGATCAATCCGTATGACATCCCAATTGAAACATTCTTTGGAGGTTACCTAAATGAAAGTAGCGGTTCTCGGAGCAGGCCACGGCGGACTGGCCACCGCCGGTCACATCAGCCTGAAAGGCCACCAAGTCAACTTGTTCAGTTTCTATAAAAGGGAACTCGACCCGGTTATAAGCGCCGGAGGCATCAAGCTGGAAGGTGATGTCGAGGGATTCGCCAAGCTGAACCTGATCACCGGCAGCGTGGACGAAGCCGTGCAGGGCGTAGACCTCGTTATGGTCATTCTTCCCGCACTGGCCCACAAGAACATCGCCTCCCTCCTTACGGGATGCTTGGAAGAGGGTCAGACCCTCCTTCTCTCCCCCGCGAGAACGGGTGGAGCTCTCGAGGTCTACCAAACCTTCCGTCGATATCAATTGAAGAAGAATATCCTCCTGGGCGAATGCCAGACTTTCCTATATGCCACCGAGTCCAGAGGTCCGGCCCACGTGGAAATCATGAAGGTCAAGAACCGGGTGCGTGCGGCGGCGTTGCCGGCTTCGAGGAACGCCCGTTTGCTCGAAATCATGAACGAGATCTATCCGGAATACGCTTCCGCCGTTAATGTGCTGGAAACCAGCATCAACAATACCGGCGCGGTGGTGCATCCCGCTCCCATGCTGCTCAACTCCGGACTCATCGAGCGCGCGGCCAAGGGGGAAGACCTCAGGTATTACCGCGACATCATCACCCAGTTCGTTTGCGACAACGTCATGGCAAAGATCGACGCGGAGAAGAGCGACATAGCCCAAGCTCTGGGCGTACCCGTTTACGATATCCTGGCCTGGTATAAGGAATGCTATGACGTTGAAGGAGACAGCCTTTTCCATGTCCTGCAGAACAACCCCTACTACATAGGGTTTTCCGCACCCAAACACGTCTTGGGCTATCACCACGTGCTGGACGAAGTGCCCAACAGCCTGGTGCCTCTTTGCGCATTAGGCCTTGAGGTCGGCGTGGAAACCCCCATGACCAGATCCATTGTGAACCTGGCTTGCTCGGCGCTGAAGCACGATTTCTGGACGGAAGGAAGAACTCTGGACAAATTGGGACTGGAAGGAATGACACCCGAGGACATGCTGGACTTCGTGAACGACGGTCCGGAGTTCTGGAAAGACTAAGCACTACCTCTCATTGCCGTCCTCCCGTTGCGCGCTTCATGCGGGACCTCTCGGCAATCTCCGAATATTCCCATGCCGTTGGAGCCTTTAAGGCTCCAACGGCCTTCAATTCCGAGCGTCCTCCGAAACCCGTCGCCGTTCAATCAGCGAGCCACGATCACGGTGCAATGAGCTTTGTGCAGAACACCTGAAGCCGTGGATCCTACCACGAACTTGGGAATTCCGCTGCGCCCCGTGGAACCCACTACGATGAAATCGGCCCCGTGTTCCTCCGCAACCTGAACAATGGCTGAGACCACTTTGTGGCTTCTGACCAGAACGAATTGGGATGCCGTCCCATCTCTTCGAGTCAGGTCTTCGGCATGACGCAAGACCTGGTGTTCCCGCGCCTGCACCTCCTCGAGAACCGTCATGTCGAAAGGGCCTCCGATTTGCTCCGGCTCCACAGGACTTACATACACATACCAAAGCTCGGCTTCCAAGGCTTTCGCCAGACGAGCGGCCACCTCCTCCGCCTTGCGCGACGCCTCTGTAGAATCAGTTGCACAAAGAATCTTGCTCATTACCATCTCCTTTCGCAGGAAGCCTGAATCCGGGCCTCGTTCATCAAGGCGCGGATTCGTCCCGGGCCTGTTCCCCAACCGGGATACCTCCACTCCAAGCATCCGGGTTTCGTCCCGGAAGAAATCGTCTTTATCCACGATTCCAATCCGGGGACGAAGAGTCTTCTCAAGTCCAGAAAATCAGATATCCCGCCAACATGAAACAGAATCCCAGCAGTAGCGTGATATAGGGCAAAGCACCGGCTCTGGTGGGACCCAGCTCCTTTTTCCCCTCGGGAATAAGGTCCATCCACATATGATCCGGGAACTTCCCTTTGTCTTTCACGTAGTGCCGGAAGATAAACACCGGGATCACCGCGGCGGCGGACACGAAACCGGCCAACAAAGTCCCTTTGCCCCAGACATTGGCTCCCGCGCCCAGCAGGAAGGCGTTGACCATGGAGAGCATCACTCCGGCGCTGAGGAGCCAGGTGGGCGCTCGCCACGGCCGCACCACGTCCGGATTGTCCTTCCTGTGAATCCACCCGGCATTCAGGTTGAGGAAATTGAAGATCAAGTAATTGCAGTTGGAAACCGCCAGCACGAAAAGGTAGTCCGACATGAGCAGCAGGATCAGGTTGAAGGTCAAATCCGTCCACATGCCGTTGGTGGGGGCGCCGTGTCTGTTCACATGCGCCAAATATTTGGGCAGCCAGCCGTCCACCCCACCCTGGTAGAGGGTGCGGGACGAACCCGCCATGGAGGTCATTACCGCCAGAAGCAGAGTGAAAATCAGCAGCACAATGAAGATGTTTCGTACCACAACGCCGCCTCCGACCATTCCGGCGAGGGCCTTACCCACTCCGGACCCATCGCCGATTCCGGGTTCGAGCATGCCCTGGGTTCCCAACACGCCCTGAAACGCAACGGGAACAATGATGTAGACGGCGATGTTCAAAATGCCCGAATAGATGATGGCTTTGGGTGTATCGGTTCCGGGATCTCGGAATTCGCTGGTGTAACAGATGGCCGTTTCAAAGGCATAGGCGGACCAAGCGGCAATGAACAAGCCGCCCAGGAAGAGGGTCCACCCCTCCCGGTCCCAGGCTCCGGTAATCACGTTTCCGACCGCGTCCAGTTTCAGCGGGGTGAAAGGGCTGAAGTTGGCCAGAACCACATCTCCGGTGATCATGGGAACAATGCTCACGATCAGAAGAGGCAGGAGAGCCCCGATGGCCAGCACGATCTGAATCTTGGCGGTCCGGAGGATCCCTCGATGTTGAGCGCTGAACACGACGAGCAGAATCACCGCTCCAATTATGAATGTAGCGTTGATCCGTATGGAAAGGCCGTCTTTCAAGAAGTCCAGAGGGATCAGAGTGATCTGCCAGGTGTTGATGGCCGCGTCGGGAGCAAAAAAGATGGACAATAGATATCCGGCCCCCAGGCCCGCGCCGATGGCCAGAACCGGAGTCCATGCGAGCCAGTTGCACCACAAGGAAATGGGCGCCGTGAATTTGCTGTATCGAATCCAGGCGGTGGCCCCGTAGACCGAGGCTCCGCCCGACTTATTCGGGAACAAGCCGGCGATTTCAGCGTAAGTGAACGCCTGAATAAACCCAAAGGTCACGGAGATCGTCCAGACCAGCCAGGCCGGAGCCCCCACGGTGGCGGAGATTCCCCCCATGGAAAATAGGACGAGCGCCGGAACACCGATTGCGACGAAGAACGCCCCTTTCCAGTCGATATCCCGCCTGAGTACCCCCTCGCTCTCCTGTTCCACCAATATTCTTTCCGACTCCATTCACGTCCTCCCTTCGGTGCGACTTCCAAGACGCCCGAATACCATGTTAACAAGTCATGCGGCCGCCGCCTTCATCCGGCTTCATGGCGAAAACCGCCGTCCATTGTATTCGGCACCGACGACCGATCCGAAACCCGTGCACAAACCGGTGAAATCCCCCCTCTCCGACAATGAATTTCGGCCGCGGAACACCCCTTCTTCTTATGAGTAAGAATTGAACCTCATACTGTTTTCCCGCACGACAAGCCCGGTCGATCCGCCGAAAAGATTCTGAAGCCCTTGAGGCGCGGCATTTCCAGGTGGATGAGAACCGCCATCCCTGAACCGACAAAAAGCAAGCGGGTGGACAATCATTTTACGCGCTGTGTCACACTCAGCCCGACACAGCTCGGAGGTTGGACGCTCTAACATGGAAATGGGGTGAGTTGTTGTGGATAATCGAACGGAACGCCTGAAAGCAACTGGAAACACGGAAGAGTCCCCACTACGAGCCTCCCCTTAGACAGGATCGGCTCCTGAGAAATTAGCCCTACTTTATTAATTTCATCGCTATGGACTTTTCCTTATCCAAAATAAAATGTCAAGGCCTGCATGTAAGTTTGTACCATTCATCAATCAGCAGAAATGATGCTTTGTTCGCTTCATTCAGCATGGCCGGCGAGCTTCGACAAATACGTCCATAGGGACCCCTGCGCGAAGTCGGCCGAAGGATCGGAGATGGATGCGGATTGAGGCTTGAGGGCTACTTAATAGAACGGACGGGGTTTCAAACGTCGAAAATCACCGTGACGCTCCACATGCCGTTTTCTTCAAGGATGTTGATTTCATGGTAGGTCGCGGCTTTGATATCGGTTTCCACCGTGTATCGATCCGCGTGGAAAGGCACGGATTCAACTTCCGCATGAAGGTTTTCTTCGGTGAGGTTCAGGACGCGGATGCCTACCGCCGCACGTCCTTGTTCCTGGAAAAGGTACAATAGCTCATTCAGGTAGTTGATCAGCAGGGATTCGTAGTCCATCCCTTGAACAACCAGCAGGCGGGACTCCGCCGGAGCGGAGTCCAGACCCGGGACCATCATCCGGACCATGGCCATACCGGCGGTTTCAAACAAACTCGAAAGACTGCGGGCCTCGAATCGCAACCCCACGTCCGCCGTATGTTCCACCGGTTTCACGGTGCCCGGCAGCTTCATCCGGTCGTCCTTCCAGACCCGCGCAATGAAAGAGGAACCGGCTCAAGGAGCTCGGCCTCCTTCGTTTGAAAATCCGTCGCCACGTCATTGCGTCGTGAGCGAAATGACGAAGCGGACGCCTATTCTCCCTGCAGGAGAATTTTGTGCTCCACCAGATTGAGCTTGACGATTCGCGCGTCGACGACTTTTTGCTCTCCAAAGATGTTGACGAGACGCAGCTTGCCGTTGTCGGGCTCGACCACGTCCACGCTTTCCAAGAGCTTTTCTTCTCGTCCGTCCTTTATCAAATATGCAGTCGCTTCACACATGGTTGTCCACCAGTTCCTTTAGTTTTTCTTTGACAATGATTTCCACCAGATGCGGAAGGGGCTCAGGCTGGACCCCGATAATCTCCACTTTCTCCAGAGTGAGCGGAAGCAGATACTTCACCGCGGGACTCGCGCAAACCGCTTCCGTAATCCCACGGGTCACTTCTCCCATCATGGAATCCACCAGAATGATGCTGATGGGCCCTATGACGACATCCGCCTTGGCGGTGGTGACTCTGATTGCGTTCTCTCCCGTGGCTCCTCGGTTGGCTCTTGATTTCATCATCTGGGCCGTGGCGATGGCATTGGTGCCTAAAGCAATCACTTCGATCCGCTCGCCGTAGGTCTCTTTGAGTCGCTTGATGATGGCGCTGCCGATTCCTCCGCCCTGGCCGTCGATCACGCAAACCACGAGCCCTTTGTCCGTTACCGATGACATTTGCCGCTTCCGATCTCCCCCTCACCGCCGGGGCGTTTGCGTCCACAACACCCCCCGGAAAGTCGGGGAAGGCTCGATGACGACTCATACTCGGTCCTTGAGTACGGCATATCACTCCTTGGAGGCTCCGGTCGCCGCTTTGTGAGCCTCTTCGATTCTCGTCTTGAGATATTCCTGCTTCGCCTCGTCATATTCATCCATGTCGAAGCAATAACCCGTTTCTCCGAACAGGCCCTGAGGAATGGCGTCGCCCTCCTCATCGGGGTCTTGGATTTCGTCTCCGTAAAAGCACAGACTGAGCCAGTAGGGTCCGTCCTTTTCGCTGACCACGTCCATCAGCAGAAACACCGGACGTTTCCTTTCGGTCCGGCCTTCCTCGGCGTTCGCCCGGAAAGAATGGCTGATTCCGGGTCTGGATACGAACCGACATTCGGTATCGGGCAGACCCTTTACCATCTCCACAAACTCGACGTAGGCGTCCTTAAGCCCCTGCTGATCGGAAGGCCAGGTGTCGAGGAACTGCCGCAATGCTTTCTGTTCGGCATCTGCAATCATCGGGAACGGACCTCCTTTCCTAGTGCTTTATTCCACAAGATGAATTCCCCATTTCTTCAGAGCGCCCACACCGCCCTGCAGATTCCGGGTGCCCGAGATTCCGGCTTCATCGAGAATGATTTGAGATTCGTAGGAGCGTACGCCGGAATTGCATACCAGGATCAGCTCCTTGTCCTTGGGTACTTCATCAATGCGGGTCTTCAACTCGTCCTGGGGAATATTGACCCAGCAACCGGGGTTCTGTTCGACGAACGGTTCCGCATTCTTCGCTCCCCGGACATCCAGGAAAATGCATTCCCCCCGGTCCCGGCATTCAAAAGCCCGCTCGAAATCTTCAATTTCAGCGGGACGGTTCTTTCCGGCCAAAATGTTGTCCGCCGTGTTGGCGGCCGCATTAAGAATGTCCATAGCGGCGGAAAACGGGGGCGCATAAGCCACCTCGACGTTGCTCAGGTCGTCGATGGTGGGCCGATACTTCAACATGGCGGCCACGGTGTCTATCCTGGCTGCCAGAGCATCCCCTTTGCCGCTCATTCCCTGGATACCCAACACCCTGCGCGTTCCTCGATCCACGATCAGCTGAAGGTACATGAGTTCCATCTCGGGATAGAAGTGAGCGCGGTCCCCTTGCACCACAAAGGCGTTTACCGCGTCGAAACCTTCCCTGAGCGCCCTTTCCTTGGTCAGGCCCACACTGGCGAAGCTCAAGTCGAACAGCTTGATGATGAAACTTCCCACCGCGCCCTCAAAGCGGGCGTCGCCGCCCGCGAGGTTGGTTCCGATGATCCTGCCCTCTCGGTTCGCCAAAGAACCGGAAGGCATATAAAACAGCTTGTCGGTAACCAGGTGTCGGACCTCGATGCAGTCTCCTCCCGCATATATGTTCGGGTCGGAAGTCCGCAGGTGCTCATCCACTTGTATCCCGCCCCCGGCGGTGATCTCCAGGCCCGCTTCCCGAGCCAATTCCGAGTTGGGCCGCACACCCACCGCCATAATCACGATGTCGGCGTCCAGGTTCCTCCGGTCGGTGCTTACGGTCAGGCCGGAGTCCCCGCGTTCGATTGCCTTGACGCTCTCTCCGGGAAAAAACCGTATTCCGTTTCCCTCGATACACTTCCGGGCCATGCGTGCCATATTGGAGTCCAAGACACCCGGCAACGCCTGATCCCGCAATTCCACCACCGAGGTTTCGATATCCCACAGGTCCGCAAAGGCTTCCGCCATCTCCAAGCCGATGGCGCCGGCGCCGATCACCACAGCTCGCCCGACTTCTCCCGTCGAAAGACGGTTCTTGATGGCAATGGCTTCATTGAGGTTGGAGACCGTGAAAACCCCATCCAAGTCCCGGCCGGGGATATTCGGCCGGTTCGGCAGGGACCCCATGGCCAACACCAGCTTGTCATAGGATAAGTCGCGAGTTTCCCCGGAATCCAGGTTCTTAACGGTTACGGCCTTCCTGTCCCGGTGGATTTGAAGAGCTTCCGTTCTCGACAACACTTCGACGTCCTTGGCGGATCGGAAGAACGCCTCATCACGAACCATGTGAAAAGAAGTGCTCTGCAATTGACGGGCGTCACTCACGTCTCCGGAAACAAAATACGGGATACCGCATCCTCCGTAAGAGATGATACTATCCCGATCCACGAGAGTAACCCGAGCCTTCGGCATAAGTCGTTTCAGTCGGCAAGCGGTCTTAGGCCCCATAGCCACCGCCCCGATAATCAATACATCCATGAGAACCCTCCTAGTCTATCCTTCAATTATTAGGTCATTGCCGGGGAAGTATGCAAGAGGAATTGCCTTTTCCCGAGTTTTATAGAATTAGGTTGACATCGGATTCCCGCCCCTGTTATTTGTACTTTTTTGTTGAAGTTGCTCGCCGATTTCCGGCGGCAACCCCGTCCACCTGCTCGGTACCCGTTTCCCACCCCATCGGGGGCGACTGCGGTCCCGAAGCGGACGGCGCTCCTTGCTCCCGCCGACGGGGGCTAAAGACCCACAAGGAGAAGTCCAGATGAGACGTTATGAAGTGATTTACGTACTGAGACCGGATCTCGCGGAAGAGGAAATCGAATCCCTCTCCGCTCGGTTCGGCAAACTCATTGCAGACCAGGGAGGCAAAGTGCTGGTCGAGGACCGTTGGGGACTCCGCACTTTGGCCTACATGGTCAGGAAGTTCAGGAAAGGCTATTATATTTTCCTGGATGTCGCGGCGAAACCCTCGGTAGTGGAAGAGCTCGAACGCAACTTCAAAATGGTTGAACAGGTCATTCGGTTCATCAGTGTCTTGAAGGATAAAGACGTCGACCTCGAGGCCCTCGAAAAGGAAATCCAGAAGCCCGCCGCACCCAAATCCAACGAAGAACACGCCGGCGAGGGTGAAGGGTCGGGACGTCGTTCCTCCGGACGGGACGGCGAGGATGAAGACGACGAGGATTCCCACTCAAGACGAGGCTCCGGTGGTCGTAACCGAGCCGCCGACACAACACGGGAAGGAGACTGATCATGTCTGCAATGAAGAGAAAGAAAAGAGTTTTCCAGCGACGGAAAGTCTGCCGCTTCTGTGCGGACAATCTCTCCATCGATTATAAAGACTTCCAGACCCTTCGAAATTTCACCACGGAGCGGGGCAAGATCATCCCCAAGAGGATCTCGGGAAACTGTGCCAAGCACCAGCGGGAACTCACCCGTGCGATCAAACGGTCCAGGGCCATCGCACTGATGCCTTTTACCACAAGCACGGCGCTTTAGCCCCTTTTTCCGGGACTGCGGGTTCCTGTGATGAGACCCGGGCCCGCCTCCCGGGATTGAAAGGCAACCCGTAAGGTGGCGTCGTGACGCAAGAAGCCCGGATCGTACCCAGAGAAGTGTGGGCGGGGACAGCCGCTCTCGTTTTTCTGTTGGTGATTTCTTCCGTTCACTTTCTGTTGGGACTGCTGGCGACGCTCTTCCTCCCGTTGCCCCTGCTATACCTGAGGATCAAAACGGGACGAAAAGCCGCTTGTCTTGTCGCTGCGGGAGTCTGGGCGAGTTACGTGTTGTTGGCCCCCGTTCCCGGGCCGCTTAAGAGCTTTTTGTTTCTGGGCATGCCCATGCTGCTCGGCCTTTTCCTGGGCGAATTTCTGACGGCCGGGTACTTTATCGGAAGAAGCATCGCCTTTTCCGTGGGGGCTACTTTAGGCGTTCTCGGTCTATTGATTTTGGTAATACCATCTTGGGGAAGTCCGGGCGTTTCCTCTGAAGAATTTCAGAACCGGTTCCTGGCAAACATGGATGCGGCCTTCGAGAGCTATGGCGACATGGGCCTTATTCCTCGTGAGCAGGTCCCCGAGTTTCAGGCTTCCGCCAAGGAGATCGCCGGTGCCGTGTTTCGCGTGTTCCCGGCTCTTCTGATCATCGGGACCACCATCACCGCCTGGGCGTCCCTTCTGGCGGCGAAAAAGCTCAAGCCGTTCCAAGAAATTTTTGATGCCCGCTGGGATCGGCTCAAGGAATGGCAGGCTCCGGAATACCTGATCTGGGGCGTCATCGCCGCCGGGTGCACCTTGCTGCTGCCGGCTCCCGGAGTCCGGACCTGGGGATTGAACCTTCTTCTGGTCCTTTTACTGGTATATTTTTTCCAAGGCTTCTCCATCGTGGTCTTTTATATGGATCGCAAAGAAGTCCCCCGATTTCTTCGAGGCTTTGTTTACGCCTTCATCCTTCTCCAGGAATTGGCGACCATCCTCGTCGTCACCCTCGGTATCTTGGATGTTTGGTTCGACTTGAGACGTATCAAGAAGAACCTCGACCCGCTAAACGAGAGGGGATGACCCCTCTGACGTCGGAGGTAAGAACGTGAAACTCATTTTGAAACAAACCGTCGACACCCTGGGCGTCCGCGGCCAAATCGTTGAGGTAAAGCCCGGATACGCCAGAAACTATCTGGTGCCCAAGGGAATGGCCGTCCCCGCCACTCCTGGTAACATCACGCGGCTGGAGAACGAGAGAAAGATCATTGAGGTCGCGCTGGTCAAGGAACGGAATCAAGCTGAAGAGGTTGCGGAAAAAATTGAAGCCCTTGAGTGCACGATTGCGGCCAAGGCCGGTGAAGGCGATCGGCTGTACGGCTCCGTGACCAACATGGACGTCGCCGAAGCCATGTCCAAGCTCGGCGTGGAAATCGACCGTCGGAAAATCCTTCTGGACGACCCCATCAAGAGCTTGGGGGAACACACCGTGATGGTGAAGCTTCACCCGGAGGTGTCGGCCCGAATGACCGTCAACGTCATTAAGGAATAACTCGTGGGGGCGCAGGAGTCGACCAGGGGATCCGCCTCGGAAACTCCCTCTCTGAAGGTGCCGCCTCAGAATGTCGAAGCGGAGCAGCTCGTTCTGGGCGGCATACTCATCGACCCGGCCGCCATGCACAAAGTGGCCGAACTCCTGTCACCCGCGCAATTCTACCGCGAAAACCACTCCCTCATCTTCGAAGCCATGTTGGATCTTTACGAAGAGGGAGCCCCCATCGATCTGCTCACCCTGTCCGAGCACCTCAGGAAGAAGAACCAAATCGATCGAACGGGGGGCGCTTCGTACCTGTCCTCATTAGCTGCCTCCGTGGCCACCGCCGCGAATATCTCGAGCTATGCCCGCATCATCCATGAGAAGTATGTTCTCCGTACCATCATTGAAAAAGGTACGGAGATCGCCGCTCGCGCCTACAGCCATACCGAAGACGTAGACACCCTGCTGGATGAAACCGAGCAGTCCATATTCGAAATCTCGGGCAGCAAGATCAAGCCCTCCTTCTTCGAGCTTCGTTCGGTCATCAAAGACAGCTTCAAGGCGCTTGAAGCCGCCTTCCAGCGCAAAGAGGTCGTCACCGGAGTCCCCTCGGGTTTTAAAGACCTCGACAAGATGACTTCCGGATTTCAAGGGAGCGACCTGATCATCGTCGCGGGGCGACCGAGTATGGGCAAGACGGCCTTCGCCCTGGACATCTGCAGGCATGCGGCGGTCAACCACCACACGCCTGTGGCCATGTTCTCATTGGAAATGTCCAAAGAACAGCTCTGTCTGAGAATGCTCTGTTCTCAAGCCCAGGTGGACAGCAGCAGCGCCCGAACCGGTTTTTTAGGAGAGGGCGACTTCGCGCGACTGATCGAGGCGGCCAGCGTGTTGAGCGAAGCCCCCGTTTACGTGGACGACTCCCCCGCCCTCAATGTACTCGAAGTCCGAGCCAAATCCAGACGGCTTGCCATGGACAGAGGAATCGGTTTGATCGTGATCGACTATCTCCAGCTGATGAAGGGTCGACACAACGTCGAGCGGCGCGAACTGGAGATTTCTGAAATTTCCCAAGGCCTCAAAGCCCTGGCCAAAGAACTGGGCATCCCCGTCATCGCGCTTTCGCAGCTCAACCGAAAAGTGGAAGAGCGACACGACAAGAGGCCCCTCCTGTCCGACCTTCGTGAATCCGGAGCCATCGAACAGGACGCGGACGTCATTGCCTTCATCTATCGGGATGAAGTGTACAATAAGAGTGAAGACAATCCCAACCGGGGCATCGCAGAAGTCATCTTGGGCAAGCAACGTAACGGACCGGTGGGTACGGTGCGTCTGGCTTTCCTGAACAAGTATACCCGGTTCGAGGATCTGGCCCATGTGTCCTGATCCGTCCGCCGGACCGTCCGCCTCCCCCTGCCCTCATTGCGGTCAACCCGCCCGCCTTTACAGAAACCCGGTCCCCACGGTGGATACGGTCATCGAACTCGAAGACGGAAGCATCGTTCTTATCCTCCGGAAAAATCCGCCTCTTGGTTGGGCCCTTCCCGGAGGATTCGTGGACTACGGGGAAACCGTCGAACAGGCCGCCGTTCGGGAGGCTGCGGAAGAGACCGGGCTCAGCGTGAAGTTGGGCAAAATCGTAGGGGTCTACTCCGACCCTCATCGTGATCCGAGACAACATACTATTTCGGTGGTGTTCGCCGCCAAAGCCAAAGGAACGCCCGTGGGAGGAGACGATGCCGGGGAAGCCCGAGCCTTCAGGCCGGACCGACTTCCCGTTCAGCTCGCCTTTGACCATCGGCGTATATTGGATGATTACTTCCAAATGAAATCTCAACGCACGATCCGATAAACCTCCAGAAAACCAAGGAAGGAGTGTTCACATGGAAATCAAAAAGATCGGAATACTGGGTGCCGGTACCATGGGCCACGGCATCGCACTCGTCTCCGCCCGCATAGGGCTGGACGTAATTATGCGGGACGTGGAGGACGGGTTTGTTCAAAGAGGCCTTCAGCAGATCGAGGGCTTTCTCTCCAAGAGTGTTGAAAAAGGCAAGATGTCTCAAGACGAGAAATCCGCCGTCTTCGGGCGCATCAAAGGCGTGACCGACATGAAGGAAATGGCGGACGTGGATTTTATCGTCGAAGCCGTGCTTGAGGACATGGCCGTCAAGCAGAGTGTGTTCAAAGAACTGGATGAGCTCTGCCGACCCGAGGTTATCCTCGCCTCCAATACCTCCTCCATGTCGCTGACGGAAATCGCCGCGTCGGTCAAACGACCTGATAAGGTTGTGGGGATGCACTTCTTCAACCCGCCGGCCATCATGAAGCTGGTGGAAGTGATCCGAGGCCTTGAAACTTCGGATGAAACCGTAAAGATCACCACGGAACTGGCACAGAAAATGGGCAAGATCACCGTGGAGGTTCAAAAGGATTCTCCCGGCTTCATTGTGAACCGAATCATGATTCCTCATATGCTTGAGGCCATCCGGATGGTCGAGGAAGGCGTGGCGAGCATGGAGGATATCGACAAGGCCGTGAAGGCGGGACTGAACTATCCCATGGGGCCGTTTGAGCTCATGGACCTTACGGGAATCGACATCTGCTATTTCGTCAACGAATATTTTCAAAAGGAATTGAACAAGGAAAACAAGTGGGTCTCCCCCACCCTCCTGAAAAACATGATCCGCTCCGGACGGTTGGGCAGAAAGACCGGTAAAGGTTGGTATACTTATAATAAGTAATGTTGTGCTGTGACTCACTTCATGGGAGGTCTATACGCCCTCCCATGATTTCGAGACGTTACGTGGGGAGCCAATGCACGGTCCCCCGTCACCCTCGTTTGACAATTCCTCCCGCCCTGTGAAAGAATTCAATCAGCGTTCCCTGCAACGCTCGTCCGCTCCCATGTCCGGGGCATTGTTCAAACAATTCTTATCGTCGTAACCGCTCGCCGGCGCCGGAACGTGAATCGGCCGGGGCTCCGGGCGGATAACAGTCCATCCCTTAATGGAGGGCGCAAATGCGTAGAGCTTTCATCCTGATCCCCGTGCTCATCTTTTCATTGGCGGCGTCCGTTGTGCCTTGCGGCGCCCAGCTTTTCGGCGTCCCGGACGACGTCCCGGCACGCCGAATCATCGTACCTTTTTTCGATATTGAGGTGGACGGCACGGACGATTTTCTCATCGTGCTCGTCAACACCTTCAACAAGGATATCGACCTGCATCTCGTTCTCTACGACCGCGATACTTCCCACGTGTACAACGACACGCGAACCATGACCGCCGGAGACGTGGAATTGATCGGCGTGCGGGATCTGACCTTGGGACCGATCCCCTCCGGCGCCCTTTCCAGGCTGGTTGTGGAAGAAAACGGCAAGTCCTATTATCGCGGCGAAATATTCATCGACGTACAGGACCCCGTGTTGGAACCGGGAGAATCCGATCCCTTCGTGAACAACCAGGGGAACGTTCTTCTCGGGTACATCTACCGGATCGATGTGGCCCAAGGTACGCTCTCCGAGTGCAACGCCCTCCATGTACAGAAAGGCGCGACTTCGGTGATCGAACGTTTCGAATACATTGAAACGGACCCCGAAACCGCGGAGGAAGTCACCAAGAACTACATTTTCGATTCCGAAGGCCTGGAACGTTTCACCGCCAATGCTCTCGCCGTGATCGACGATTGGATTCGGACGGGACAGCTTCCACAAGCCGGTCCCATCCCTCCGATCACGGGCAATTCATTCGAGTTCGGCTTTCGGTACTTCATTCCCAGCACCGAGAATTCCGAAGCATATCTGATTGTCTGGAATGAATATCCCGACGAGGACCACAGCCTTTCCTTTTATGTCTTCGACGAGTATGAGAACGCGATCTCCTCGGGTGTGGACGTCCCGCACCAGGTCAACATCTTCCGTTTGAGCGAATACATCCCCGCGGGATTCGTCAATCCGGACAATCATCGGGCCGGATGGGTTCGGGTGTTCACCGACGGACGCGCTTCTCTGATGTGGGTGGTGGAACACCTCGATGTTCCCGGCGGTCCCTCCATGGACGGAATGAGAATGGTGCCCAGGTCCCTGCAATAGGTCGCCGCGGGCGATGTCCCCGCAAAGGGGGGCGCGCTCACGCTCCTTGTGTTCGGCGAGCTCTCAACTTCTCGACCGGGCGTAACGAGGTCATCGCGGCGAATTTGGACATGGGGTGCGGGGTGAACCCGCCGTAAGCGGCAGGTCTCCCGCGCCCTTTTTTGCGGCCCCCCGAACGAAGGGGGCCCGGTCCGGAAGACCGGACGGTTCGGAAAACAATAAGCGCGGAATATCCCCAGCGACGCCCAACGGATACGGAAATACGGATACGAGAATGCGGATATGTTACTTGTTGGAAGGCACGGAAATGTGGGGAGGGGTGAAGGTAATCCTGGAACAGGCCAATGACCTTCATCGCCGCGGAGTGGAAGTCCTGTTGCTGGCCAAGGGCCCCCGCCCGGACTGGTATCCTCTGGAAGCTCCCTTCCTTGAAGTGCCGGTCTTCGATTCCGATACCATTCCTCCATGCGATTTCATCATCGCCACTCTATGGAATACCGTGGTTCCGGCTACGGCATCCGGCCGAGGGAAGGTGGTTCATTTCTGCCAAGGGTATGAGGGCTTCCACGACTTCTACGCCGACGTCCTCCAGGAGCTGGAAGACGCCTATCGGCTCCCCACGCTCAAGATCACCGTGTCCCCCTACCTCGTGGAGTTGATTCGTGACCGGTTCCATCAGGAAGCTCACTGTATCGGCCAGTCCTTCGACCACAAACTCTTCTTTCCCGCCGGACGGAACGGTTTCCCGCCGCGTCCGAGAATCATTCTGGTAGGTTTGTACGAATGTGTCTCCAAGGGCATCACCCACGGCCTGGAAGCCCTGAACATCTTGTGGGACCGAGGAGTGGACTTCGAAGCGGTGCGCGTCTCCCAGTGGCCCAGGAATCCTGAGGAAGAGGCCTTTTCTTTCCCGGTGGAGTATCACCGGAACGTCCCTCCGTTGGAGATGGGGGAACTCTATCGAACCTGCCACGTTTCCATTTCTCCCACCCTTGAAGCCGAAGGATTCGGCTTGCCCGCTCTGGAAGCCATGGCCTGCGGCCTGCCCTGCATTATGACGCAAATTCCGTCCCTGTGGGATTTGGATTCCAGGAAAGACTTCGCTTTGTTCGTGCCCCCGCGTTCCCCCGAACAAATGGCCGACGCGACCCTCAGTCTCTTTCGAGACCCGATCCTCCGCCGAAACCTCGTGAAAAGAGGAATCGAAACGGCCGGAAACTATTCCACTGAAGCCAACGTGTCGGAATTGTTGCGGGTACTGCGAGAGCACGCCTGAGAACGATCGTCGGCGCCCTCCATCCCCAAATCGGTACCTATAGTAGGACACAACTGTCCGGTTAAGCGAACAAAAATAGGCCTGAAACAGCCCTTTCGTGCTATATTAGTTTTGCCTGTAACTAATTGAAGCGAAAGGAGAATCAGACCATGGCACATGTTAATACTATATTCGCTCAGCTGCTTCAACTGGTTGATAGACATGATTTTCGACGCATTGAGAACCAAGGTTATCGGCCTGTGCGAAAGTATCGAACGCTTGACCGCTGGGAACAGTTTGTTGTGATGATGTTTGCTCAAATCACCACAAGATGTGGCCTTCGGGATATCGTGAATCAATTCAGGTTTCAATCGAGAAGGCTTTATCATTTGGGTGCGCGTACGGTGAAGCGTTCCACTCTCGCGGACGCGAACAGCAGCCGTGACGCCGGATTTTTCGAAGCCGTTTTCCATCATCAGTACAAAAAGTGCGCGTCCGTAGCCCCGAGGAAGCGATTTCGCTTCAAGAACAAGCTGTACTCCCTGGACGCATCGGTGGTGGATTTATGCCTGTCGCTTTTTGATTGGGCCAAGTTTCGGACCACCAAGGGCGGCATCAAACTACACACGCTCTTGGACCACGATGGGTACATTCCCGCTTTCGTACAAGTCTCCGAGGCCAAGAAAGCGGACCTCACCGTAGCCAAGTTGCTTCGGCTGCCTTCGGGCTCCATCGTGGCCATGGATCGCGCATACGTTGATTTCGCCTGGTTTCGGGATCTCAACGAGAACAATATCTCCTTCGTGACTCGGATGAAAAAGAACATCAAGTACCAGGTCGTAAAACGTCATAGGGTCCTCAAATCCAAAGGAGTAACCTCGGATCAGACTATTATCCTTACCGGCACGAAGGCCAAAGAGTGCCCCATCCCACTGCGACGGGTGGGATATCGGGATCCTGAAACGAAAAAACATTATCCTGAATCCGTGAATGGGAAACTATGAGGTTAACATGGTTGCCCACATAACTATTTGATAAAATGAGTTATTTCTGTAATAGTGTTGCCTGTTATCGATTCACTCAACAGGTGAAGGCTATGCGGAAGATTACCATCGAAAGGTCGGAGACCGAGTTCTATACGGCGCATTCCGGACTGTCCCTGGCTGGACTCTTGATCAACCACCACACGGAGTTGTGTCGGAAGGCGGATTTGGCCGTACCCGGCATGCCGAGCGTGTCTCATTCGGATGTGTTGAAGAGCTACCTGGGATTGCTTTGCATCGGCAAAAGCGATTTCGAGGCGGTGGCCGGGATGCGGAGCAATGATTGGTTCAAAACGGCGTTGGATATCCGGAAGGTGCCGTCCAAAGAGACCTTGCGGCAGCGTTTGGACAAGAACGCTGCGGTGCTTAAGGAACTCGTCAACGGGAGTTCCATCGAGATGCTCAAAGCGGTGAAGGCGCCGGTTACCGCCGGATCTATGGGACATGTTCCTCTCGATATCGACGTGTTTCCCATGGACAACTCGGAGACCAAGAAAGAAGGGGTTTCCCGAACCTACCAGGGCTATGACGGGTATGCGCCCATAGCGGCGTACCTTGGCGAAGAAGGTTGGTGCATCGGTCTTGAGCTTCGTGAAGGCAGCCAACATAGTCAGAAAGGATTTCTTCCCTTCTTGGCTCGGGTGATTCGACGGGCGCGGGAGTTGACGGGAAAAAGCCTTTTGGTGCGCCTCGATGCCGCCCACTGCGCGTTGGAGACCTTGGCGGCGCTCCGTCAACACAGGAAGGTCTTCTTCGTGGTCAAGTGGAATCCCCGGAAAGAGGACCCTCTGGCTTGGCGGGACCGAATCTTCGCCGAAGGCAAAGTGAGTGTGCCGCGACCGGGCAAGAAGGTGGCCGTGATGACGGTGCATGAGACGTATGAGGTCCAAGGGAAGAAGATGCGATTCATGCGGGTGATGCGGGTGACGGAGCGCACCGTGGATCGGCACGGGCAACGGCTGTTGCTGCCGGAGGTTACGTTGGAAGGATGGTGGACCAACCTGGTTCTGCCCGAGGAACGGATCATCCGGTTGTACGAGAAGCATGGGACGAGCGAGCAGTTTCACAGCGAAATCAAGACCGATCTGGATATGGAACGGCTGCCGTCGGGCAAGTTCGCCACCAACGCCCTGGTGTTGACGTGCGCAGGCATGGTCTACAATATCCTGCGTATTATCGGTCAGTTTGGACTGCTCGGCGACCGTTCTCCGGTGCGGCATCCGGCCAAACGCCGCCGCATCCGCACCGTCATTCAGGAGCTCATGACGATTGCGGGTCGATTCATCAGGACGGGACGTCGGCTGATCCTGCGCCTGGGTCGCCATTGTCCTGCCTATGAGGCGTTTGTGGATGTGCATTCGCGGCTGTCTCCCGGATAATCCGGGTCCTGATGACCCGTTCCGTGGCCGAAACTGGGGCTTGAAAGGATAGCCATGTCCTGACCCGCTGAAAAACTGCTCGTTTGGCCACAATCGGCAGCTGAAGGCATGATGACGGCATCAATACGTTCTTGAGCGCCCATCAGACCGGGGCAATCATCCGAAAAAATGCGCTCAGAACTGTGCAAACAGCTCACAGCGAAATTAGTTCACTGATTCAGGATTATGTCTATCTAACCAATATCTTTCGACTTTCATCAAAAACCATCGCAGATATCTACCGGGACCGGTGGCAGATAGAGCTGTTTTTCAAGTGGATCAAACAGAACCTTAAGGTCAAAACCTTCTTCGGGACTACTAAAAACGCCGTACTCACTCAGCTCTGGATCGCCCTGATCACCATGCTTCTGCTGGCCTACTACAAATTCCTGGCCCGCTTGGGGAACAGTCTCTCTCAAATACTCCGTCTACTCCAATTGAACCTCTTCAACCGACGAAACATATGGTGCTTATTTGATCCAGGAACGCTAAAACAAACATCTTCACATCAGCAACAATTAACCCTTAATTTCAACTAGTTATAACCGGACAGTAGTGATAGTAGGACTATTTCAACTTACAACACTAAGCATTCTTGTATGTATCAAGCTGCCGTTCGCTTAATTAACTAAATGGGATTCATCTAAAATATTCATACAATAAATACGACAACCAACTACTTCCAATCATTCATTTTCACTTTCCAACATACTCCGGTGATGTAACCATACCTTACACCATTCCTATCCCCACTGCTCACCACGTCTGACGGCCTACAATATAGCATCGTAGATGTTTGAAAAGATGCCCTAAGGTGGTCCCAACATGTAAACGCCGGCCGGCGTGCTTTCTTACCTTCCGATCGGACTGAGAATACAGCGATCACCCTATTCAATAGAATCAAGTAAGTACCTATCCTGCTCCAAGACTATTTGACCCTATCCAAGGTCGTTATGGTTCCTGGTCCGGTAACCGGCCTTAGTCCCCGAAGATAGCAGAACCCGCAACAATTCGGATTCGTGAAGCAGGGTTCGATTCGAATGAAAAGAGGAGTCACGATCATGGCGGGCGGTATGTTTTTGGAGAAAATCCGATCGGAAGGTCTGTCCCATTTGTCATATCTGATTGGTCACGGGAGTCGGGCGGCGGTCGTCGATCCCCGGAGGGATTGCCGGGTATACGTGGAAACGGCTCACCGAAAAGGCGCGCATATCGAATATATTTTCGAAACTCACCGGAACGAGGATTACGTCATCGGGTCCGTGGCATTGGCCGAAATGACCGGCGCCAAAATATACCACGGCCGTTCGCCGGATTTTCAATACGGCCGTGCGACCAAGGAAGGCGACGTCTTCAAACTCGGTGACTTACGGCTGAGAGTTCTGGAAACTCCCGGCCATACTTTCGAAAGCATCTCCATCGCGGTGAGCGACAGCGGGTTTGGTGAACATCCCGTGGCGGTCTTCACGGGAGATGCCCTTTTTGTCGGCGACGTTGGACGCACGGACTTCTTTCCGGATCAGGCGGAGGAAGTGGCGGGCCTGCTTTACGAGAGCATTTTCGGGAAGATACTCCCGTTAGGGGATCAAGCCATTCTCTGTCCGGCTCACGGCGCCGGCTCCGTGTGCGGGGACTCCATGGCGGAAAGAGAGTTCTCCACGCTCGGTATGGAAAGGCTCACCAACCCGGTTCTCCAAGTGAAGAGCAAAAAGGAATTCGTCAAAGCCAAGTTGGCGGAACGGCACTACGTCCCGCCCTATTTCCGCCGAATGGAGCAGCTCAATTCAGACGGGTCGGCCCTATCCGTCAATCAATTGCACAGTCCCAAGCCGATGACCGTGTCCGCCTTTGAAAAAAACGTCGAAGACGGAGCAGTCCTCCTCGACGTCAGGAGCCCCGAGGCCGTCGGGGGCGCGCTCATCCCCCGCAGCCTCGGCATTCCTATCGAGATGCTCTCGGCTTTCGCGGGCTGGTTCCTCCCCTACGACAAGAAGATTCTTCTGGTCGTTCAAGGCTACGAGGACGTGGAAATCGCCTTCAGCTATCTTATACGGATGGGATACGACAACGTGACCGGATTCCTGGACAACGGCCTCAACGCCTGGGAGGCGGCGGGAAAACCCTATGAGACGATCCCCTCCGTCCACACGAGCGAGATCGTTCGGCGCATTACCGAAAACGAGACGTTTTTCCTTCTGGATGTGCGAACGGAAAGCGAATTCCGTGGCGCCGGCCTCCCCGGCGCCGGCCACATCTATTTGGGAGACCTGCGGAAGAGTCTGGATCGGGTGCCCCGCGATATTCCGGTGGTGACGTTCTGCGGCAGCGGACTTCGTGCGGTTACGGCGGCGACCATCCTGAAAATGGAAGGGTACGATCACGTGGAGAACTGTCTCGGGTCCATGGCCGCTTGTGCCGCAATCGGCTGCCCCATCGTCAAGGGCGAAGGATAGGAAGCCGCACGCCGCTTCGTTTCCAAGATATCCGGAATCGCCCTCATGAATGGGGAAGGGAGCGGCCACCGGTTGGATCTGCGAAGGGGGCCGGGTTCGTCATCATCCGCAAAGCGACACACAGCGGGTGCCAGGCACGATTCGGCGCAAGACGGATCATTGTACGGCCACCCCAGGTATCGATCTCATATTCGGCGGACACCACGCCCCATAAGAATGGGATACCATTGAGAAAGCGACATTCCGCTCCTTTGTTGGTTCCTTATTTTCCCTGAGGAGGTTCAGAGACTTGCCCGGACAGGCCAAACAATTGAGAACGGCGGTGCGGTTTTCCGTGATTTACAAGTATCTGGGACAACTCAGCCTGGTTGCCGGGGTCATGACATTGGTTCCTCTCGTCGTCTCCATCCTTTGTTCCGAAACACTCATCACTCTCCGCTATCTCCCGGTTGTGGCCCTGTTCGCCCTTTTGGGCGCCGGTTCCTTTCGAGTCCCCGCCCCGCGCCGCATTCAATCCAACGAAGCCCTGGTCATCGCGGCCCTGATGTTCCTCCTCACACCGTTGGTCATGACCTACCCCATGACCGGGGCCGGGCTGTCCTTCCTGGATGCACTGTTTGAAGGCGTTTCAGGAGTTACCACCACCGGCTCGTCCACGTTGACCTCCGTCGAGGACATGCCGGTCACCTTTATTTTCGCGCGCGCCTGGATGCAGTGGTACGGGGGGCTGGGCATCATGGTGTTTTCTCTGGCGCTGGTGTTTCAGCCCGGCATGGCGGCAAAGGACCTCGCAGTGGACGAAGGAGGCGCGGATGACCTGCTGGCGGGCACCAAGAGCTTCGCCCGCGGCGTGCTCTCCGTTTACAGCCTGTTGACGGCCGTTTGTGTGGTCTGCCTTCTGTTGTCCGGATTGGAGTTCTTCCCGGCGCTGCAATACGGCCTCTCCGCCGTGTCCACCGGCGGATTTTCCCCGCATGACCACAGCCTGACGGAGTTCGGAGTGGGACCGGCGGGTGTGATCGTCATCGTGTTCAGTACGGCGGGGGCCATCCCTCTGCTCTTCTTTCGTCGCCTAATCCAAGGCCGGTGGCGGCACACCGCCGGCTTTCTCCAGGCGCGGGCCATACTTGTCTTCGGCGCCTTCATGTCCGCGGTCATCTCCTTCAATCTGCATCGTCATGGTAGAGTAGAGCGCTGACGGCAAAGGAGTTAAGGCCGACTTTTAGTGACGCCTCGCTGCACGCAGCTACTACGTGTCGTCTAAACTTACTTACCGGCAGCGCCCCCTCGTCGAACCGGACGTGCGGATTTCCCGCATCCGGCTCTCCGATGATCTTTCAGCGACAAGGCATTCGCAAGAAGTTGACGGCTTTCTCATGCAGGTAGACCAACCCTTTCGCGCGCAGCGCCGCATACAGCGACGGCCCGTCCAGGTGTTGACAGCGCCGGTGGCTCCTCGTCTTCATGAATCGACGAAACCGGTTGTGGACAAACCAGTCGATTTTCTTGAACGCAACCCGCGGGTACCCAAACTTGAAGTATTGGCCCCAGCCCGTCAGGAATCGGTTCACCCGTTGGATGACCTCCTCCAGCGGCGCTTGCACCTTCCTCAACGTCAATGCTCGCAGCCGCTCACGCGCCCGGTGCAGGGCCTTGGACGAGGGAACCACGTTCAAGTAGACACCGGGGCCGAGCACGCTGCGGTCGTAGCGGAAGGTAAAGCCCAGAAAGTCCAGGCTTCCTCTCGGTTGGTTCAGATTCACGATGCTGGTCTTGTCTCGATTCAGCGTCAGCCCGAGGGACCCGAGAGTCTCTTCGGCAAAATCCATGATCCGAGGGTTCATGCGCCGGACCAGGATCACCCAATCGTCGGCGTACCTGACAAGGTGGGCTTTCATGGTCCGCCCTGGTCCACCCGGACCATGGAACTTCTTGTCGAACTCGTGGAGATAGATGTTGGCCAACAGGGGAGAAATCACCCCTCCTTGAGGTGTCCCTTTCTTCGGTCGGGTCACTTTCCGGACTCCATTTACTTCTTCCACCACCGGACTTTGCAGCCACATACGGATCAGTTTCAGCACCGATCGGTCCGCTATCCGCCGCTCCACGCACCGCATGAGCGGTTCATGGGGTATGGTGTCGAAGTAGCTCGTCAGGTCCGCGTCCAGTACCTCCCGATACCCGTCTTTCAGGGCCTGCCGGATCTCCGTCAACGCCCCGTGGGCGTTCCGGCCCGGACGAAATCCGTGCGAGCAGTCCTCGAAGTCCGCCTCGAAGATCGGTTCAATCAGGAGCAGCACCGCCATCTGGACGATCCGATCCCTGATGGTCGGTATGCCCAGAGGCCGCTGCTTGCCGTTGGCTTTGGGGATGTACACCCGTTTCACCGGCAAGGGTCGATAGGTCTTCCCCTTCAGTTCCCGCTGGATGAATTCCAGAAGGACCTTCACCCCATCTTCCTTTGCCTCGATGGCCCGGATGCTCACTCCATCCACACCGGCCGCACCTCGATTGGCGCGTACCCGTCTCCACGCACTCTCCAGAACATCCCGACGATATACGCGATCGTACAACGCATAGAATCGAAACTCCGGCTCTTGCTTGGCCTTGAGGCCCAGTTTCATCCGAAGAAGGGAGACTTTGGCGGCCACTCCATTTTCCGGCTTGACCCGATCCGTAGTGGGACGTTTTCCGTCCAAGCGGTCCTTCCTCCATTCGTCCGAAACGCGATCAAAGTCCTGCCCCTTGGCTCCATCCTGTTTCCAGGACTTCTTCGCTACTATGGGCAAGTCCGACTCCCGGCCGGGACCGTGCAGCGGGTTATGTATTCCCCGCTGCCGTTTGGACTCGGGCTACCTGCCGCCCTGCCCGTCCCGCCGGGTCTCCCGGGTTCCCCGGCGCTCCTTCGAGTACATGCCGTCTCCAAACACCCCGGGCGGCACGGTGCGACGTTCCTGTTTTCCCATCGCACCATTGGCAGGTTTCCCCATATGCTTGGAAGGTCACCGCCGCCATCCGTGTAACGAGGCCGAAGCGAGTTCACTTGCGTTACGGCCTGCACTCTATCTGACCTTACGGCCTTTTCCGGCCCGCTTGACGCCTCGGGTTACCCCTGCGCGCCGGGCCGGCGACTTCGCGGTGAACAGGCAATTACCGCGGGCGGAACTTTCATCCGCCAGGATCGCCGGAGCTTTGCCCGGCGCACAAGCATTCACCTGGACGCAATCCGTATACCACGCCGTGCTGAACGCCTTTTCGGCGCTCAGTACAACCGGATTCTCGACCCTGGACCTCTCCACGCTGGATTCCTCCTCCAGACTGGTCCTCATAATCGGCATGGCCGTGGGTGGGGGGATAGGCTCCACAGCGGGCGGATTCAAGATATTCAGGCTCCTGGTTCTGTTCCGGGTGATTCATCTCCTGATCGTGCGCACGTGTCTGCCCAAAGGAGCGTTCATTGCGCCCCGTCTGGGCCGCCGAAAACTTGAAGAAGGTGAGATTCGCGACGCCTTTGCATTGATTTCCCTCTACCTGATCGTCGTTGCGGTCTCCTGGTTTCTTTTTTTGCTCTCGGGATATGATGCATTCGAGAGTCTGTTCGAGGTCGTGTCCGCGACGTCCAATTCCGGGCTGTCCGGCCGTATCGATATCGACCTGCTTCCCTCCATGCTCAAAGGAGTCCTCATCACGGACATGCTGATGGGACGCCTGGAAATCACGGCCTTCCTGGTGCTCCTGTTTCCAAGCACCTGGTTTGGTCGAAGGAGTCAAACATGATGCGAGTCGTTTTCATCGGCGCGAGTGAAATTGCGGTTCAAACGGCCGAACTGCTGATCAGCCGCGGCCATGAAGTGGTCATCATCGAAAGCGAACACGACAGGGTGGAGGAACTCTCCGACCGATTGGACTGCGGCTTTCTCGAAGGAGACGGAAGCAAGCCTTCCGTCCTTCGTGAGGTCGGTCCCGAGCAGACGGACATTCTCTTTTGCCTGGCGGGCGGCGATCAAGCCAACCTCATCGCCGGATTGGTGGGACGATCTTTGGGATTCAAACGCGTCATCACCAGTGTTTACGACACTGATTTCGAAGGCATCTGCCGCGAATTGGGCCTTGCCAACGTCATCAATCCCACTCGCACCATCAGCCGCTATTTGGCGGATATGGCGGAAGGGCAGGATGTGCTGGAGCTGTCCACCGTAATCAAGGGGGAAGCCCGCTTCTTCTCTTTCACCTGTGACGGGGAATCTTCCGGATCGGTTTCCGACCTGGGACTTCCCGACAAAGCCGTAGTGATCTGCTATTACCGGGGAGGCGAGTTCCGTCTGGCCGAGTCGAATACGCAATTGAAAAAGGACGACGAAGTGGTCATCCTCACACACAGCAGGAATCTTGAAGAGCTCCGTGAACGTTGGCAGCCGGGCGAGGCGGATTCCGATGGATCGCCCGATTGAACCGGCCGGCGGGCCGCCGCTCGTAAGCCGCGACCCGACGTTCGAACGGCATCCCGGACTTACAATCGCCTCCTGCGCCGCGTGAGCCCGGCAATGAGAGAAATCACAAACAAAATCAAGAAGATGAAAAACAGAATCTTGGCGATGCCGGCCGCCGCGACGGCAATGCCGCCGAATCCGAACAAGGCCGCCACCAGCGCGATGATGAAAAACGTGAGAGCCCAACTCAACATAGGGTCGCTCCTTACCCACTTGGGATGAATCAGTCGGAAGAGCCGGATGAAAACGTCCGCCAACGAACGTCCCCACTCCCCGATTCGCCGCAACGCATCCCTCGGGGAATCGCGATCCGGCGAACACGATCGTTCGTTTCCTATTTTACTTGCAGCTGATTGGATACACTTACGACGCCTTCAACACCCGCGGCGAGCTCTCCGGCCTTGCTTCTCCGCTCCTCATTGGCGACCACCCCGGTCAACGTGACGCGACCTTCATAGGTGTCCACATCGATGTTCAGGGTCTTCAAATCCGGGTCTTCGATGTATTTCTGATTGATCTTGGCGGTAATGCCCGCGTCGTCCACCTGTGTTTCAACAGGGCGTTCATCGCTGCCCACGGCGTATCCGCCGGCCGCTCCGCCGGCCAGAAGCGCCGGCCCGCATCCCGCTGCAATAAGCGACGCCACGGCGAACAAACCGACCAACAAGGTCCACGACCACTGATTTCCCCAATGTCTCATGTGCTCTCTCCTTCATATCCAAGCGTTCCCTGCATCATGCGACGTCCGTTTTCCCGGTTCCTTTCACGGCCGCACCGGCGCCGGCCGTCCATGACCGGAAGCCCCGTCTCCCTCGGTTCGGCCAACCGGGATCACCATCACCGGAGGTCTCGATGGAGGCGGAAAATCTCAGAGGATTCATTCCATCGCTCCCCTGTCCCCGGGTCACGTTTGAAGTCCGACTCGTGCGCACGGCATCATTTGAATCTGTCGAAGGCGCTTTCCACGCTTCGTTTCAAATCACCGTAAGCGTCCTGGACACCGGACTTGAGGTCCTCGAAGGCCGACGAACCGGAGGTCTTCAGCTCCTCCATCCTTTGCCGGACTTTCTCCTTCTTGCTTTCCAGTCCATCCACTTCCTCTTGAAGCCCCACTTTCGCATCGGCCTCGGCCTTCGAAGCTTTGGCGCGCATTACCCGTATTTTCCCTTCCAGTTCTCTAAGCTCCGCTTCCATCTTCTCTCGATACGCTTCCAACTTATCCATACCTGTCCTCCCAATCGATTTGGCCGATATACGGCTCATTTCAGACAAAATGAGCCCTCTTTCGGCTCCATTCGTCATTTCGTTGATCATGATTTCTTAGGATCATTTCTCGAAAATGATATCGTTGGCGGGATGTTGGAGGCAATGCGGTTGGTAGTGTATTCACAAGCGCTGTTACCTGTACTGAAAGCTGAAGCACGGAACCGGCCTACGCCGCTCTAGGGGATTCCCCTAAGCCGTTACGAAACGGAGTAAGCATTCTCGGGGGAGGACTTTCGGGAAAGTCCTCCCCCAAACCCCCTTTCAAAGCACTCTGAGAGTGCCTCACCGCCTCCGGCGGAGAGGCTGAGGAAGCAATGGCTTCCTCGCTGATTTCCAGCGTTCTTTACATCTGCTGAATCGGCAAAAACTAGCAGCATGTGCCGTCCAACATATTAAAAGTCCTAATGTTTTTAGGAAGGAGCCCGAGGGAATCCTTTTTTCAAAAAGGGTTCCCTCGGATACCCCTCTGAATGATCACGAAACAGAAGCGATGGATGCGGTTTCTCGTCGGCCTTCGTGGATCCAAACGGCAGCATCATTGCCGTATGCGATCTCAAATCCATGGTATGTTTGACAGGTTACTTCACTTCATGGTATTTGGTGCCGTCACTTACAAGGTACTCCGATAATGACCTCATAGACGTTGAATCGGCCCATACAATGTCCGGAGTCCGCCATGTGGCGCCGAGGTAAGGACTATGTCCGGAACCGACTTCTGAAAGACCATCACGACCACAAGTAGGATCGTTCCATGAAAAAAAGGATGCTCATTCTCCTTTCGTATGTCCTGATCGTCGTTTTCGGAACGATCGCCTTTTGCGGATCGGTCTTCGCCCAAGTGCAGGGCATCTGGAAGGACGATTCCACGTCGTCCACCCATAATTTCTTCATCCAGCAGTATGCCGGCGGCTCCGCCCTCATACTGTACACTACGGATCCGGCCACGGTTTACGCCTTTCACGCATCCATGACGGAAGACGGCTTCGAGTCGGACTCCATTGATCTCGAGCACCGAAAAAGGCTCTCCCTGACGTTTCAGTCCGAAGATCAGGGCACCGCGGTCATCACGGACAATACCGAACTTGACGCTGCTCCTCTGACCATCGGCATCCACCGCCGGTTCGAGGCGATCCGAACGGCTCATTCGGGGATATGGAAAGACCCCACCGGGAGCTTCTCCGCATACGTGCAGGATTACGACACCGGAGCCACCCTGATCGTTTACACGTACGACGGAGGCTCATTCGGCGTCTTCTTGGGCAACACGTCCGGAATGACGTTCCAGGCGACCTCCATGGGCCTTCCCTCGGAATTCTTGACCTGGACCTTCACCGACGCGGACGCGGCCCGGGCGGTCGTGTCCTCCCTCCTGAGCGCCGACGAGGCTTCGGAAGAAGAAAGCCGCACCTACTCGATGCTCAAGCTGTTCCAACCCGAAACCCTGGACGTGGACTTTCAGGCATCCCCGTTACAGGGCGCGGCGCCTTTGCAGGTTCAATTCACCGATGTTTCGTCCTACAACTACGACGGCGTTATTTGGGACTTCGGCGATGGAAATACGAGCACCGAAAGGAATCCCATCCACGATTACACCGAGCCCGGCGTGTACTCGGTGAGCATGCTCGGAGCCACGGGACTCGTCCGCAGCACCTTGACCTTTCGTGAGCGGCTGATCCAGGTTACCGCGCCTCAATCCTTCGAGATTTCGGGCTGCATTACCGGAGACGCCGTCGGTTGCGCGGTGAGCCTCGACTGCTCGGGCCTGGAAACCGTGGAAACGGACGACGACGAGTGTTACAGCGTGCTGGTTCCCTCCGGCTGGAGCGGCACCATAACGCCCTCGGCTTCCGGGTGCCTTTTCGAGCCCTCTTCCCTGTCCTTTGCCGACGTGACCTCCAAACTGACCGATCAGGATTTCCAGGCGATCGTCCCCGTTCTTCCTCAGGCGGATTTCAGCGCCGCGGGCTCCGTCTCGGGCTTCGCCCCCCTCACCGTTCAGTTCCAGGATGCCTCCACGGGCGATCCGGAAACCTGGAATTGGAATTTCGGCGACACCACGGATGCCCAACAAACCCAGAGCACCCTGCAGCACCCGCCTCATACCTACACCGATCCCGGGACCTATTCGGTGGGACTCACGGTTTCCAACGACGCGGGAAGCGACACCCTGTTGAGACAAGGCTACGTCGCCGTGACGGAGGAAGCGGAAACGGAACTTCCGGCGCCTACCCTGGTGTACCCGGAACCCGATGCCGCCGTGGAGCTGCCCGTGGCGCTCCAGTGGATCGCGGTATCGGGTGCGGGAGGATATCAGCTCGAGGTGTGCGAGGACGCTTCCTGTTCTCAGGTTATCCTGGACGAATATTGCATGCTGAGGGCTTACAGCCTCACCTTGGACTTGAGCGGGGATATCTACTGGCGGGTGCAGGCTCGATCCGCAACGGAAACCGGCCCGTGGTCGTCGACGTGGAAATTTTCGGTGGAAGGGGACGATCCCCCGGAAAACCCCACCGAAACCGTTCAACTGGTTTCTCCTGAAGACGATGAAACCCTCTGCGGCAGCTTCGATCTGAAGTGGACGGCGGTGACCGGGGCACAGTCCTACAAAGTGCAGGTATACGGCGATTCGGCTCTCACGCAAATCTGGATCAGCCGAACGCGCGAGGAGACTTATCTGACCATCGGCGCGGCCAGCGGGGGGCCCTTCTATTGGCGGGTTCAGGTGAACTTCACCGACGGCTCCACCGGCGAATGGTCCGATTCCCGTTTCTTCTACGGCCCGGGCGGATGCGCCGGACGCGTGTGCGATTAGACTCCCACAGCACAACACAAGTGGTGATCGGTCACGGGGTGTGCGGCAGGGGGACACCGTCCCCCTGCACCCCCTTGCGCTTTTGCGCATCGCGTACGCGATCCGCAAAACGAGCGGCTTGTTCCGTACAATGTAGTAAAATACTTGAAGTTTTTCGGAAGGAGCCCGAGGGCACCCTTTTTTCAACAAGGTTGGCAAAGGGTTCGGCAACTCGACCTTCCTTCACCACATCGAGCCTCACTACGTCCCTCTCTTCTTCCCTAAATCTCACCTCCATAAAAGAGACGTGCCGGGTAGCCGCTCAAAGCCCTCCTCCAGTGAACTCATCAAATTTGTCGGAATCTGCGTGTCTTGCAGACATTCTTTTCACCCAAACATTGAGAGGATGCCTACGAATCACACAATTCATGAACTCGTGCCTTACCGGTTCTTTGCTGAGGAACGGCGCCGGCGTGTCCTCTGCGTTTTTGAAGTGTTCCGTTTTCCCGCTCCCCTTCTATCATCAAAATGAGACTGCCTACCTCGCGCCTCAGATGTTCCGCCTGTTCATCAAGTTCCCGGCTGATTGAAGCTGTTTCCCCAGCATTGGCTGCGTTATTTTGGGTTACCGAATCGAGCTGTGATATGGCCTGGTTTACCTGTTCTATTCCTCTTGCCTGCTCCTTGGTTGCGCCGCTTACTTCAGACACAATATCTGTAATCTCGTTAACAGAGGATACTATGTTTTCCAGAAGCTCGCTTACATGCCCCGCCATCTCGACACCGCTTTCAGCATGTTTCCTGGACTTCTCAATCAGTTCGGAAGTGTTTTTCGCGGCTTCTGCGCTCCTTTGCGCCAGATTCCTGACTTCCTCGTGGAATGCCCCCCGATAATTGGTCCATGTATAATGAGAGTCTGAATGCCCAAAGAACGGAAGGAGACTTTTTGCATGGCCAAGAGAAAGAGACACAGCGCGGAGCAAATCATCCGGAAACTTGAAGACGCGGACCGTCGTCTGACGGCAGGGCAGACGATAGCGCAGGTTTGCCAATCGCTGGAGGTGAGCGAGGCGACGTACCACCGGTGGCGAAACCAGTATGGGGGGATGAAGGCTGAGGAGGCCAAACGGCTAAAAGAACTGGAAAAGGAAAATGCACGCTTAAAAAAGCTGGTCGCCGATCTGATGTTGGACAAGGCAATGCTGAAGGATCTTGCGGAGGGAAACTTCTAAGCCCGGCGCGTCGTAGGAAAGCGGTTGATTATGTTCGAAGTGAACATGCCGCTTCAGAGCGTCGGGCCTGCCGCGTAGCCGGTCAACACCGATCCACCCAACGTTATGAGCCGAAGGAACGGGACGATGAGGTGGAACTGATCAAGGCTCTTCACCGGTTGGTTGGAGAACATCCCCGTTTTGGATGCCGTAGGATCACTCGGCTGCTGCGTGATGCGGGGTGGGCGGTAAACTACAAGCGAATTCATAGACTTTGGAAAGAGGAAGGATTCAAGGTACCTCGAAAAGCCAAGAAGAAACGCTTCCTGGGAGTTGATGCCAATGCGTGCAACAAGCGTAAGGCGGCTTTTGCAAATGATGTCTGGACGTTGGATTTCATTCATGACCGCTTGGTCGACGGCCGTCAGTTCAAGTGCTTGGCCATTGTCGACGAGTTTACTCGGGAAAACCTGGCCCTGAGGATCAACCGCTCCATTACGGGTGAAGACGTTTTGAACGAGCTGAGCCGATTGATGGGCGAGCGGGGAGTTCCAACGGGCATTCGATCGGATAACGGTCCCGAATTTATAGCCCAAAAGGTGAGAAACTGGCTGAAAGACCTGGGAGTGGGAACCCTTTTCGTCGAGCCGGGAGCCCCTTGGCAGAACGGGTACGTGGAAAGTTTCAACAGCCGTTTTCGGGATGAATTCTTGAACATGGAAATTTTCAACAACATCAAGGAAGCGCAGACTCTGGCCGCCAAATGGCGGAAAGCCTATAACGAGGAAAGACCGCACAGTGCATTGAATTACATGACCCCGGCCCAGTTCGCGGCGAGCCCTTGGGGCCTCGACTCCGCCTCGCTCAGCTCGGCTTCGCCGAGGCCCCAAGGGCCGGGGATGGAAAACCGCGAGTCATGATAAAACTCTCATAACTCCTGGACCAAAAACTGGGGGCTTGACACTCGGCCACGACGGCGAAACCTTTTCCGGCTTCTCCAGCTCGCGCTGCTTCAACAGAGGCGTTAAGAGCCAGAAGATTTGTCTGGAACGCTATTTCGTCAATAGTCTTTATAATCTCGGCGGTTTCGTCCGAAGAATCCTTTATCCTGTTTATAGCTTCGCTCATTTCCGTCATTGCCGATGAACCTTTCTGCGCAGTGTCGGCGGCCTCGCGTACCATGCTGTTTGCCTTGTCCGCGTTATCCGTGTTCTGTTTTGTCATCGCGGACATCTCTTCTATGCTGCCGGATATCTGTTCGAGACTTGCCGCCTGTTCGCTGCTACTCTCGGCGAGCGTCCGGCCGGCTTTTGACATCTGTCCCGACAAGAAGAAGCTTTCCTCGGCTATTGTGTCAAGATTGGAAGAGATCGTTCCCATCGGCCTTTTTATGCTTCTTATAACGAAATACGCGACGACTGAACTGCCGACAAGTATGGCCAGGGTCAGGAAAATGCTCAGATAACGCTGTCCCCTGTAATGATTCACTCTAATTTCGAGAAGCTTGTCGAGCTCAGCGACAGAGGTATTCCAGAGGTCAAAGCTCGTATTGAAAGCCTTCCGCCCCACTGATAGAAAATCATTCAGTGAGACGCTGAGCTTTTCGTCAAGCGCCATTCTTCTTATAAGGTCAATGAATTTCTCCTGTGCCCCGCTGTATTCCTCCATCGCTTTCGGAAAATCATTCTGCAGTGAATCACTCACAGTATAGAAATTCTGGTCTTCATTTAACGCTGTTTTAGCACTTGCCGCAACACGGTCAAAATCGGCCTGCTGAAGCATGGCGGCGTAGACAATCATCTGCAATTTTTCAGGATCGTCTATCTTTTCCTTCCGAAGAATATTTTCACCGAATGCCAGGATTTCAGCCAGTCTGTCTTGTGTCTGCGGCAGTGCCAGCAGTGTCATGTCCATCAAGTAGTAGCTGTCAAGGTCAGGGTCAAGTATCAGATTTGAGGTGTCCCCGGCATGAGCTATCATATTCCTGATATCGGCAATGTATTCACTGTGTTTCTTTGCCAGGGTTTTCTTGTCGGAAGAATCCGTACTTTTGAGCTCGTTCCAGCGTTTTTTCATCAGGGGCACTTTAAGGTGACCACGGTCACGTTTACCCAGTCCTTCATCGGTAAATTCCAATACCTCGCCTATTTTATCCTGTACATTCTGAAGCCGGATCAGTGTCGCATCAATATCATCTCTTAGTGTACGGGCCGAAGACGCGGCGGAACTGTCGTTGAACGACCGCTGAGTCAGTATATTATGCTCGGAAACCTTTTCCAGCAAAGCCTCAAGAGGCTTCTGATACTCATTTCCCCTGAGTTCCTGTTCAGCGAAGTTAATGTAGGAGTTGACCCCTTGGATAAGAACGAAAAGTACAAGCGCCGTAAAAGGCACCGCGTAGACGAAGCACAGCAATACAAGCCGTCCTGATACGGTTTTCAAACCAATTTTCATAGCCATCCTCCAATTCGCTTATGCAACCGAACTCGAAATTGACCAAGACACAGTAACCAAGATTGCTTGTTTCTATATTCTATTATACTTGGTGTGATCGCTAACGTCATTTTGATTTCATAATTGTCGGGTTAAGAGAATAAGACGAGGCCTAAATTGGCCCATTCCTGTTATATTAGCTTGGCGTATAAGTAATTATTGAGGGGATCGCAAATTGTTAAAGTGAAACTTCGTCTTCTTTGAGCGTCTTTACGATTTTACGGATATCTGTTAAAAAAGGAAGTTAATTTATTGCACCCTCCTCATAATGAGTTGGAATGATATTTATTGTATGAACATTATTTGATGTTAATAGCAGGGCTGATTTCATATCAAGGCCCGTTTCGGTAGCTTAACGAATCAGCATATCCTTGGAAGCGGCGTATCCGGTTGAGGTCATCGAAGAGTTAAGCAAGAAGTGGCCCAAAGACATCGGAGTCTCTGTCGCTCAGTTGATTCTTATGCCTCGGCGGTGTCCTGTTGAGGCGCCGCTTTCTTAACGGGGATAATGCGTCGTTCAATGTCATGTCCGATCTTACGCTTCATGATCCGCAGGTCGTATTCAGATTGCAGATTCATCCAGAACTGGGCCTCAACCCCAAAATAGCGCTCCAGTCGAAGCGCTGTGTCGGCCGACAGGCCCCGTTTGCCGTTCACAATTTCGCTTATTCTATTCGGCGGCACGGCAATGTCCCGCGATAGCCGGTTTATGCTGATACCCATGGGCTCCATGAAATCTTCTCGTAAGATCTCGCCCGGCGTAATAGGATCAAGAAGATCGTTGCCGCTCATTTTTGCACCTCAATGGTAATCGACGATTTCGACATTGAATGCGTTCCCGTCATGCCGTTCAAAGCGGATTCGCCATTGTTCGTTGATACTGATCGCGTATTGTCCTTCCCTTTTGCCTCCAAGAGCGTGAAACATATTTCCCGGATTTAACATCAAAGCATTTAAGCTCGGGGCGGCGTGGAGGACCATCAAACGCTTTCTCGCCCGCCGCTCGAATGACTGAAAACGTCGAACTCGTCCGTCATTAAAGATTTTCTCCGTATCCCGGCAGGCGAACGATTTGATCATACGTGTAGCGTATTACGCCGTTCGTATTATGTCAAACGGAGCTTTTTCTGGAAAAGGGGACGGGGGTGATCTTCTGCGTTTCTATTCTTCAACGGACAATCCCTTCTTCGAAGCAATCCGTCCGCCTCCGACGCCGGCCCGGCCGACCGTCCATCGCCCTTTTAGATCGGCATGGTCACGGAAGATGTTGCGCAGCTCGATCCCCCGGCAGATGATGTGATGCAACGCTCACGGCGCATCAACGGGTGTTTTTCGCGGCATGAGTTTTCTATCTCATAGACGATGAAACCAAGAAACGCATCATTTCAACACGATGCCCTCTTTTATGCTGGAGTTTCCGCATGTTTTGTCACGTTAATCAACAACGTCCCCATACTCACACCGTTGACAGCCAAGCAATAACGAATTATTTTATATCTCTGATTTAATTTGAAAATCTGTGGCATCTTTGCCCAGTGAGGTCAAGCTTACCATCCTTTTACTCTTCTCATACCTTCAAGCGAGAAAATTGGCGAAGTGCAAACAGGGCGTGAAATAGGGAGAAAGATCGGATTGGGAGGCGTTTTTTGTCTCGCCTCCGGAGCAATGATCAGCTCCGGACTATTTGTCCTCCCCGGTCTTGCCCATGCCTTGGCTGGACCTGCCGTGGTTTTCTCCTATTTTCTGGCAGGATTATTGGCCGCCACAGGCATGCTCAGTGTGTCGGAGATCATAACCGCCATGCCTAAAGCCGGGGGCGACTATTTTTATATCACGCGCACTTTGGGTCCGGCCGCAGGCACCGTCGCCGGCCTGCTGAGCTGGTTTTCACTCGCACTTAAGGGGTCTTTCGCTCTCATCGGAATGGGAACGTTTTCACGCCTCATTGTGCCCATCGATCCCTTGATCATAGCCCTCATTTGCCTGGTCGTGTTTGTCCTCCTCAACCTCGCAGGATCAAGAAAAGCAACCCTGTTTCAGATCGCACTCGTATCCGTATTATTAGCCCTCATGGCTCTCTATGTGCTGTGGGGAGCGGATCGGGTGAGCGTTGACGCTTTTTCGCCCTTCGCTCCCCAAGGGTGGGACGCCGTTCTAGCCACCTCGGGTTTGGTTTTCGTCTCCTACGGTGGTCTGCTCAACGTGGCCTCAGTGGCGGAAGAAGTCAAAGACCCCGGTCGAAACATCCACCTGGGCATGATCCTGTCCTTGACCGTGGTCATGGTCTTTTACCTGGCCATGGTGTTCGTGACCTCAGGAGTATTGGGGCCGGAAATCCTGGATAATTCGCTGACACCTATGTCCGACGGAGCCCGGACTTTCTGGGGAAAACCGGGGCATCTGATCATGAGTATCGCGGCCACGCTGGCTTTTGTTTCCACCGCCAACTCAGGAGTGATGTCGGCCTCTCGGTATCTCTTGGCATTGAGTCGCGACGAATTGCTGCCCGGCTTCTTCGGGCGTCTGAGCCGGCGCTCTTCCATTCCTTATATTGCGATTCTCATAACCGGTGGATTCATAGGGGCCAGCCTGTTTCTGGGCCTCGAGGGACTGGTCAAGGCTGCATCCACTGTTCTGATCCTGGCCAACCTGCTCGCCAATGTCTGCGTGATCATCTTGCGCGAGAGTCGCCTTTTAAACTACCGCCCCAAGTTCCTTGCGCCTCTTTACCCATGGCTTCAGATCGTGGGGATAGTCGGGTTTATAGTCCTGCTGTTAGAGATGGGATGGCAGGCGCTCTTGACCAGCCTGCTCCTTGTCTCCTGCGGTCTCGTGTTTTATTGGCTCTATGGTCGAGTCAGAAGTGAGCGGGAATACGCCCTCATCCATCTCGTGGAAAGGGTGCTGGACAAAGAACTGGTTAAAGGAATCCTCGAGAGCGAGCTGAAACAGATCGTAAAAGAGCGCGACGAACTATGTCACGACCAATTTGATGATGTGGTGGAAAAAGCTGTCGTCTTAGACATAGAGGGTCCAGTGGATCGGGAAAAACTATTCGGCCTTTTGGCCGACGCTGCGCATCAAATGCTGGACATGGACGAAGAGGCCTGTCTGAAAGAGCTGCACCAAAAAGAGGAACACGGTTCGTCGGTCATGTTGCCGGGCGTGGGGGGTGAGCGACCTTTTGGTGAACCGAAACGGTGTTTTCCAAATGGTGGCGGTCCGTAGCCGGGACGGCATCGACTTAGGCCACCGCGACGGATCCGAGCATGCCTTTTTCCTGATTATGG
>CAXXLZ010000002.1:3882500-4730252 GCA_963675595.2 Thermodesulfobacteriota bacterium | reverse complement strand
CCACCCAACGTTATGAGCCGAAGGAACGGGACGATGAGGTGGAACTGATCAAGGCTCTTCACCGGTTGGTTGGAGAACATCCCCGTTTTGGATGCCGTAGGATCACTCGGCTGCTGCGTGATGCGGGGTGGGCGGTAAACTACAAGCGAATTCATAGACTTTGGAAAGAGGAAGGATTCAAGGTACCTCGAAAAGCCAAGAAGAAACGCTTCCTGGGAGTTGATGCCAATGCGTGCAACAAGCGTAAGGCGGCTTTTGCAAATGATGTCTGGACGTTGGATTTCATTCATGACCGCTTGGTCGACGGCCGTCAGTTCAAGTGCTTGGCCATTGTCGACGAGTTTACTCGGGAAAACCTGGCCCTGAGGATCAACCGCTCCATTACGGGTGAAGACGTTTTGAACGAGCTGAGCCGATTGATGGGCGAGCGGGGAGTTCCAACGGGCATTCGATCGGATAACGGTCCCGAATTTATAGCCCAAAAGGTGAGAAACTGGCTGAAAGACCTGGGAGTGGGAACCCTTTTCGTCGAGCCGGGAGCCCCTTGGCAGAACGGGTACGTGGAAAGTTTCAACAGCCGTTTTCGGGATGAATTCTTGAACATGGAAATTTTCAACAACATCAAGGAAGCGCAGACTCTGGCCGCCAAATGGCGGAAAGCCTATAACGAGGAAAGACCGCACAGTGCATTGAATTACATGACCCCGGCCCAGTTCGCGGCGAGCCCTTGGGGCCTCGACTCCGCCTCGCTCAGCTCGGCTTCGCCGAGGCCCCAAGGGCCGGGGATGGAAAACCGCGAGTCATGATAAAACTCTCATAACTCCTGGACCAAAAACTGGGGGCTTGACAGTAGGACTTCTCCGTGACCTGTAGATGGATGGCTTTGAAGGCTTCGAGGTCCAGGAGAACTTGGTCCCAGGGGATGTCGATTTCTTTGGTCTTGAGCTGTTTCTGCAGCGCGATCTTCAGGTATAGGGCCAGGAAATTGCAGAAGATGTGACCTTGAACGCGTTGACACCGTTGGTGGAACACGGGCCTGACTTCCAGGGCCGATTTGAGGTCCCGGAAGGCTCTTTCCACCTGCCACAGGCGTTTGTAGGTGACCGCGACTTCATCGGCGGGAATGTCGGTACTGGTGAGGAGAACATACTTGCCGTCGAAGCGGGCGTCGTCCTTGACCTTGGCGGGATCGATGCGCACGGTTTCCCGGTCGAGCTTGATGAATTTCCTGAAGCCCTTGTTTCCCACCAGAGACTGGGGCCCCTGTTTTTTCAGGGTGGTTTTCAGTTTTTCCACAAGGGCCGATCGGGTGGCCTCGTCTTTGGCCGCTTGGTCTTGGTTGTAACAGAGGACGTAACGGCATCCGTTCAGATGAATCTCCTTGAACCACAAGGTGGGAGTGAGCGCTTGGTAGTAGCCCGGAGTGTCCACCACTTGGCCTCGGACATCCTGGTAACGGCGCATGGGGATGCCCACGATGTAGTCGATACCGGCACGCTCCAGTTCCACCAGATTGTCGACGCCGACCATGCCGCGGTCCGAGACCAGGACCACGTTGTTCAGGGAGAACCGACGCTTGACCAGGGCGATGATGCGTTTGATGGTGGTGACGTCCGCCGTGTTCCCTTCCCAGAACTGACAGGAAAGGGGATATCCTTTTCGGGACATGACCACACCCACCAACACCTGTTTGCGGTCTGGACGATGGTCCTTGGAGAACCCGTACCGAGCCAACTCGGCAGGCCCCCGGCCCTCGAAGTAGACCGAGGTGGTGTCGAAGAAAACGAGATCCACCCCGTAATCGAAGAGGTCGCGCCCCCGACGGAAAAGTTCCTTCTCGATTTCGGGCTGATATTCGGCCAGGAAATCCATGGATCGATAGAGGTGCTGAAGTTCCAGGTCGTCAAAGCCTTCACCGTGGACGTTCTGAATCCAACGGCTCGCGGCGAGATCGGATCCCGGACGGACCAAGCGTTGGCAGACACAGGCAAAGACCGCGCGCTCCAGATCGAAGCGATAATCGGAGCGAGAAGCGAGAGATCGGAGTACCACATCGAGCCCCAAGGTCTTCCAGAGTTTCTCGATCACCAGAACGGTTCCCCAGGACTTGGCCCAGTCTGCCTTGACACTACCTTCCTTATAAAGATTGATGACTTGATTCCGGGTGGAGAACTTGGCGAGACTGGTAAGAACCCCGTCCAAGGCACCCGATTCACGGAGCTTGTCGAGACGACCCAGTGTACATATAACTTTCTGTTTTACCTTCTTATCCTGGCGATAGTTCTCCACGATCTGAAGATATTCATGCTCGGATCCGCCGCTTTTGACCTTTTTGACGCGTGCAAACATGAAACAAATTGTACGGAATACAGGTCGGCGGAGTCAAGGAAAAAATCGGACATATTGGCACTACGTTTGGAGCCTCGGAAAAAGGCCAGCCTAATCATTTCGGTAAGTTAGGCGGGAGAGGCCCACTTTTTCACCCTCCAACTGTCAAAGATGAGTTTGATTAGGGCCGATGCCTGCTCAATGTGAAGAGTCGAAGGCCGTCTTCTGGGCGGTCGCTACGGCCCGCCCCTACAATGGACGAGCTCGACCAATACACCATCACGATTTCCAGGGTCGAGCTTCGAGGGCCGGGAGGGAGGTGCTCTCGCAGGGCGGTACCTGCAGAAGTACCGGCCCCTAAAAACGGAAGCCCCACCGGGGTATCCGATGGGGCTTCCTGTAAACCGAACCGGGCATGGGTTCGCCCAGGATTTTTTTGGCTCCCCTTGGTGGACGCGCTTCGAAACCGGTTTGTCGAGCCGTCGAAGGAGGTGCTCGACACCATCCTGGTGGCGCAGAATCAGGTAAAGGACGGCTTTACGGTTGCCGGGCTGTGGTGAGCCTGAAAGTAACGGCTGAGGAGAAGGTCGACGGCAACTCCGTGCTCACCTGCGGCGACGACACCCTCACCTCTGAAGAGATTGCCCTGGGTTACAAGCAGCTCGTCGAGGTGGAACGGGCCTTCCGGACACTCAAGTCGAACCTTGAACTCCGCCCCGTGTATCACCGAAAAGACGAGCGGATCCGAAGCCGTGTCACCCTTTGTTGGCTCGCCCTCCTGCCGGTCCGTTTGGCCGAAGTTGAAACGGCCCCCTCGGGGATCGTTTCCGACGTGCTGTCGACCGAACCCACGTGGAAGAATCTTTCGGGAAAAGGGGGTCTCGGTTCGGCTTAAACGTCTTCCTTGTAACTTGGCGGCAGTCACGGTTTTATCCGACGGGGAGGCGCTTGAACTGCAGCCAAACTGCGTCGAACCCTATTGAGTCCGCATCTTGCCTCTTGACTTGTGGCGTTCCGGCTGTTTTATCTGTAACGCATTCAGCTGAAACCATCCTCGTTTTTCCATTGACCTTGCTGAAAGAGATTCAAAGACCCTTTCGGCCAACCGACGTTAGGCGAGGCCCCCATGAAGCGATCCCTGCCCTTGTATCTCCTTTTGTTGGCGACGTTGGCGGCGTTTCAGGTTTCGGGCGCCGAACGCGGCATCGGCGTGACTCTTCGCCCGCAACAGGGCGAACCTTTCCGACTGTACGAAGATTCCTACGCCCTGGTCATCGGCAACGGCCGCTACACCAAAGGCTGGGACCCGTTGCCGGGAGCTTTGCAGGACGCCGACGACGTGGCCGCGGCCTTGAAACGGAACGGTTTCAGCGTCACCCTGAAGAAGGACCTGACCAAAAGCGCCTTCAACACGGCCTTGAGCGAATTTTCCACGAAATTCGGTGCGGAGCCCGACAACCGCCTGCTGTTCTACTATGCCGGGCACGGGTACACGCAGAAACTGTCCACCGATGAGGAACTGGGCTTCCTGGTCATGGTGGACGCCCCGGCCCCGGAAAGAGACCCGGTGGGTTTTCGGCTGGCGAGCGTGGACATGCAGTCCATGGTGACCGAGGCCCGCATCATGAACGCCAAGCACGCGCTGTTCATGTTCGACAGCTGCTTTTCGGGGTCCATTCTGAACCTGCGGGAGCGAGTGGTTCCTCAAACGGTGTCGGACAACGTCAAGTATCCGGTGCGGCAGTTCATCACGGCCGGTCGAGCCAATGAACCGGTGCCCGACCACAGCGTATTCAAGCAGGCGTTCCTGAACCTGCTGGAAGGCAGGGAGCCGGAACCCATCCCCGACGGTTACATCACGGGTGAAGAATTGGGGCTGTTCCTCAAGAACAAGGTGCCGGAATACAACCCGGCCCAACACCCCCAGTACGGAAAGATTCGAGACCCGAAGCTGGACCAGGGGGACTTCGTGTTCATGGCGGGAGGGAGCGCGGTGATCACGCAGCCCGCCCCGCCGTCGGCGTCCGAACCGCTCACCGGTTCCCTGTACGTGGAAACGAGCCCCCGGGGAGCGCTGGTTTATGTAAACGGCGGCCGGGTGGGCGCGTCGCCCGTTTCGCTTTCGGATTTGAGTCCCGGCAGAGTGGAAGTACTGGCGAACCTCGAAGGTTACAAGTACGGCAAGGAAAGCGTCTGGATTCAGGCGGGCAAGGAGACCAGGGTGACCTTGCTGCTGGAACCCGTTCCCACCACGGGCACCCTGCGTGTGACCAGTGATCCGTCCGGTGCCCGCTGGTACCTGGACGGCGCGTATGTGGGGACGACTCCCGGAGCCATGAGCGAGGTGGCCGCCGGGAGCCACAAGGTGGCGTTGAAGCTGGAGGAACACCGGGATTGGGAAGAGACCGTCAGCGTGCGTGTGGGAGAAGAAGCCAACGTGCGGGCGTCGTTGACGCCCGTTCCCCCCAAGCCGGTGCCGTCCGCGGGAAATACGGGGAAAACCCTTGTGGATCGGATTGCCGGAGAGGAGTTCAAATTCGCGTATGTTCCTCCCGGCACGTTTACCATGGGAAGCCCGAGCAACGAGCCGGGCCGAAGCAGCAATGAGACGCAGCACCAGGTGACGCTCACCCAAGGATACTACCTTCAGACCACGGAGGTCACGCAGGGGCAGTGGAAGGCCGTCATGGGGAGCAATCCGTCCAATTTCAAGAATTGTGGAGACGACTGCCCCGTGGAGAACATTTCCTGGAACGACTGTCAGTCGTTCATTCAGAAGCTCAATCGGTTGGCGGGAGGGGATCGGTATCGGCTCCCCACGGAAGCGGAATGGGAGTATGCGGCGCGGGCCGGCACCACCACCCCGTTCGCTTTCGGAGACTGTCTATCCACCGACGAGGCGAATTATAACGGAAACTACCCGTTGTCGGGCTGTTCAAAAGGTGAATACCGGAAAATGACGGTTCGGACGGGCAGCCTGTCGGCCAACGCCTGGGGATTGCATGATATGCACGGGAACGTGTGGGAGTGGTGCCAAGACTGGTATGGCGACTATCCGAGTGGGTCCGTAACGGATCCCACGGGTCCGTCCTCAGGCTCGCTCCGGGTGCTTCGCGGCGGCGGCTGGATCTGCATCGCGAGGTACTGCCGTTCGGCGGATCGCAGCGGCAACACGCCGGTCAACAGCTTCGACGGCCTCGGCGCGCGTCTGCTGAGGTCTTACCCCTGATCCCTTTTACCCTTTGCGGTTTTCCTTGCCGGGGAGGGCCTGGGTTCGAAGCGAAGAGGGCGGAGCCTGCTCATGCGGCGAAGCCCATGAGTGAAGAACCCGGCCCGGAACGGGCAGCCGTCCCCGGTGTGAGGATAGGGGGAAGAGAAAGCAGAGCGAAGCGAGGCTGAATTTACAACCGAATTCGTGAATCCATGCACATACGAATTTTCACGCTCCGTTGGAGGATGAGACAGGATTTCTTTTACGGCAAGGATTTGGTGTGAGGGACGATCAGGCTCGCTCCGGGTGAAACGCGGCGGCAGCTGGAACAACAACGCGAAGAACTGCCGTTCGGCGAATCGGAACAACAACACGCCGGACAACCGCAACAACAACCTCGGCGCGCGTCTGCTGAGTTCACCACCCTTCGCCCGAAGAGCGCCGTTCAAGGATTGCGCTCCTGTGCACAGGTGTTGACCAGACCCTCACACCTGCGCCGGCCCGTGGCCGGACAAATAACCCCCAAGCCCGCCGCGGCAAGTAGGTCTTCGGACTCGAAAGCGGCGGCGGCGCTTCTTCTCGGACTATGCAAAAGGTCCAGGGCCGACCCCGGACCCAACCGAAACGCATCCAAATCAAACTTGGCCCCAGGGCAAAGGGTGCGTGCCCCAAGCACTTCCTTGTGGCCCCCGGATTTCGGAAGCCTCAACTCCACAGGTTTCCGACAGGTCTTGGATAAGCTTTTCGAGGTTCAGGTTCCGGACAACGCCGAGCGGCATCGAAAACGGTCCATCCAGCGGCGTGGATGGGAGCCTTTCTTTTTACCCCCTACTCACCGGACCTCAATCCCATCGAACGAACAGGGCTCGCCATGAAAGCGATGGTTTGACAGATGTGGATTATGAAGTGCTAAACGAGGCAAGGGGGGGTATAGTGTCACCCCACCCCCCAAAGGAGCCCCCGGGGGGGGCCTATATTCAAAACGCACCTATGGACGCCGTATCATCTTCGGCGTCGTGTGCCGTGATTGAACAGCTTCAATTTTGCTGTTCCGCCCATTCCCAATCCTAAGATGCAAGACTGCAGTAGGTAAAGCGAGACGGGAAGATGGTATTTAACCTAAAGCCTTTTATATCATTAGTTTCACTAATTTTAGTGCTGTCCGCCTATGGCGAAGAACGTATAGAAATCAATGAGTATCTCATATCGTATAAAAGATAGAGATACTCTATATGATATATCCATTATATTTACAGGAACTTTGGAAAATATACCTTGAATATACGAATCGCCCCTCTTCCTACAAAATAATTACATTGGAATGCTAAAGCAATAACTACTAAAAGTAGCTCAACATATATATCATCTATGCAAGAAGACCATCACCTGCTGCTGAGGCGCGATATGAGAATCACCTTCGACCCTGCTTTTGATCAAGGTTTTTGGCCCGTCCCAATCGCACAAGGCCACGCCGCATCCGGTGAAATCTGGTTAGGGCCCTCCGGCCTTTTGAGCATCCTTGAGACCATGACCGGTCTGGCCGGCCCCACCCTGCCTCCCGCAGTCAGGGCTGCCGAATTGGTTTCGCAAGTCCGAAGAGTTAAGGGATTCTGGGAGAACTCCGCTCAGGTGGACCCTTTCGGAACGGCAAGGAGACTTTTGAAGTGGCGTGATTTTCTGTGGACACAAGGTTGGCGCGGCCAACCGGTCAGCCTGCGGCTGGAGCAATTGGCGGAGGTTACCTCCAAGGCCTCGCCCGGTTTTCCCGATCGGTTTCTTGAAGTAGCCGGAACCATGCAGGATGCCGCCAATGTGATTGAGGAACTCACTCTTCTGGTTCCGGTTGGTCGTCTGAATCCCGCATTGCGGACAGCTGTGCAGGCTCTTGAGCGGATGGGGACCAAAGTCATCGAGAAAACCTTGGAACCGGCCTCACCAAAGTGCGACTTAGGCGCATGCAGAACAGCACCCTTCAAACCCACAGGGGACGGATCCCTTCAGTTGTTGCGGCCCGCCACGCACAGCATGGCCGCCCACGAACTAGCCGCTTGGCTCTCCAATCTTGAGTCACTGGAACGCACAGTCATTATCGGCCCCGACAGCGTGCTCGACGAGGCGCTCCATCGATTTGATCTGCCCACAACGGGCGCAGGCATTCCAGCATCCGATCATGCCTTGCTTCAGATTCTTCCCCTGACTCTGGCCATGGCCTGGGATCCGCCCGATCCTCAGCGGGCTCTCGAACTCCTGATGTTGCCCAACAGCCCCGTTCCCAAAGGGATCGGTCGCAGGTTGGCTCATGCGCTGCAGGATTATCCCGCGGTGGGATCGGATGCCTGGAATGAAGCACTGGAAGAAGGTCTGAGCGAGTTCTCAGACAAGAAAGATCGGAAACGCTTGAAAGACCGAATGGATGCCATATTTGCGAAGCGCATCCAAAGCCGGAATTATCCGGTGACCGAGATCAAGGCTCGGATCGATCTTCTCCGATCCTGGGCCAAAGGCAGGATGGGGGAGGATGCGTCGGAACGTGCATGGCAGGCTCTGATCGCTCAGTTGGAGAACTGCATGCGCATTGCCGAGCTATCGGGCCTTTCTCACTTCACTGCTCCACAGATACGCCGAATGCTTTATGAGATCAACGAGGCGGCGGGCTCTTTTCCTCTTTACGAGGCCCAAGCAGGTTTGGAAACCGTTGGGGCGCCGGAGTGCATCGCTGAAAAAGCGCAGAATGTGATTTGGTGGTCGTTCAATCGGGGCGCCGCGCCGGTCATAGCTTCCGACATGCTTACCGCCAAGGAACGTTCAGGGCTTGAGCAAGTAGGTGTTGTACTCCCTCGCCCGGGTGATGAAGCCGTGTGGGCCGCGGAGAGATGGCAACGGCCTCTCATGATGGCGGGTTCAAATCTGATTCTCGTCTGTGCTCGGCAAGGCCCCGACGGTGAAGAGCAATATCCGCACCCATTGTGGGACGAGCTTGCCGGTCGGGTCGAGGAATCCACGGGTTTGAAGGAATTGGAGCGTGAATTCCTGATTTCCCATAACGGGCTTACCAGGACGATTCGGCCGATCAGGAGCCTTCCCGAGCCCGTATTTGAATGGGGCGTTATTGCGGGTGCCGTGGCCAAGAGACCGAAGGAGTCACCCAACAGTCTTTCGAGTCTGATTTCCTGCCCGTTCAGTTGGGTCGTTCGCTATTTGGGCAACCTATATGGCGGGGCCACGGCCACTTTGGATTCGCCCGAAAAATTGCAAGGCCGGCTCATACATGAGATACTCACCCGCGTCCTTTCCAATCCCGGCCAAACCCCCAAAGAAGCTGCCGATGATGCAACCCTGCGTTTTGGTTCGGAAGGACCGCTCATGGCCGCTCAACTCTTCTTGCCCGGCTATGAAGATATTCGAGCGGAGGTGAAAATGGCTCTCCGCACAGCCGCTCATCGAGTATTTCGTTTGATCAAGGAAGGAAGATTCACCGTACGAGCCGTGGAACAGACCTACGCGACGAAATCCCGTTCCCTGGGAATAGAGATTGAAGGCCGACCCGACTTGGTACTGAAGAACCCGGACGCAATCGTCGATTTCAAGCGAGGCGGATTCAATTATCGCAAGGAAGAGCTGGCAGGCGGCACAAGCCTCCAATTAGCCGTATACGGTCACTTGATTCGGAAGAACGAAAATACAGTCTTTCCGCCTGTTGCCTATTTGATGCTCAAATCGGGTCAGGTGATCACGGTGGACCCCAAGACCTTTCCGGACGCACGGATCATTGGAGGTCCTTCACCCGAGGAGACTTGGAAGGGTGCTCAGGAGTCCTTTAATCGGATTTGGGATGAAATGACGGCTGGAAAAGTATGGGCTCCGGGGAACGATCCCGACGGCCCTCCAAAGAGTCAACTCGACGATGGACGACTTTTTCTGAAACCCTGCGAATTCTGCGATTTCACGATTCTTTGTGGTCGGGCCTTCAGCGAATAGTGCTGGTGAGAATTTCTTCCTTTCCCGGCTAAGCGTCAAAGAGCGAACCGTTTATAAGGTACTGATGATCATGACCAACATCCATATCATCACCGCCAGTGCGGGCAGCGGCAAGACCTATCGCCTGGCAACGCTTCTTCATCAAAGCATTGCTTCCGGGAGCGTGCGGCCGGAAGCGGTGATTGCCACGACCTTTACGAAGAAGGCGGCAGCCGAACTACAGGAACGCGTGCGCCGTAGGCTTATCCGAGAAGGGCTCATAGTGGAGGCCAACCGATTGGGGGCCGCACGCATGGGAACGGTCAACGCCGTCTGCAGCGGACTGGTGATGAATTTCGTCTTTGAGAAAGGGCTCTTTGCCGAGACCGTTGTCTTGGACGAAAAGGCCGCAAGCCGGGAGCTCAGGCGCGCTCTTTCCTCTGTTGTAAAAGGCGGTGTTTCGGCCCGCATGACGGAACTCTCCAGCAGACTCGAAGCCTTTGAGTGGACCGGCGTTGTGGAGTCTCTGATTCAATTCGCCGGGTACAACGGACTGAAGGAAACCGACCTAAAAGCATCCAAGCAGAAAAGCATCAGAAGCATAAGCCAATTGATCGGCAAGCCCTTGGGTCCCGACCGAGATCTTGACGGCGAACTCCAGACGGCTCTTTCTGATTTCATCCGCAGTGTCGACTTGGAGGAAGACCAGACCGGTGGTACCGCAGGGGCGGTTCAGAAGGCTGAGGCCTGTTTGAGCAGGCTTCGCGAGGGACGGCCTCTCCCCTGGAGCGACTGGTTGCGATTGGATCGCATTAAGGTAGGCAAGAAATCAGTGGTTCATGCGGAGCAACTTCGACAGGTGGCGGCGCTTCACGACAACCACCCAAATCTCAGGAAGGATCTGACCGACGCCGTCGAGCTCGTTTTCGACACGGGCATCGCCGCCCTCAAATCCTATCAGGAGCATAAACGACTTTGGGGTGTCATGGATTTCTCCGATCAGGAAGTTCTGGCACTTGAGCTTCTCCACGAAAAGGAAGTCGTGGACCGGTTGAGCGACGCCATAGATTTGCTTCTCGTGGATGAGTTTCAGGATACAAGTCCAATCCAGTTGGCTATCCTTCTACGTTTGGCGTCACTGGCCAAGAAGACGATCTGGGTCGGAGACCAGAAGCAGTCGGTCTATGGTTTTCGCGGGACGGATCCGGCCCTGATGGATTCGTGTATTCAGCACATCTTTCAGGATCATGCTCCGGAAACCTTGAACAAGTCATGGCGAAGCCGACCGCCCCTTGTACTCATCAGTTCGGCGGTTTTTGCCCGTGCCTTTGCATCACACGGCATCCCTGAAGAACGGGTAATGTTGGAGCCCGCCTTGGAATCGGATGATCCTGAGTTGGGTCCTTGTATCGAATGGTGGGAAACCGCCTCAAAGAATCAGTCTGAGGACGCATCGGCCGTTGCAGGCGGAGTTCGTGATCTTCTCCGCGACGATGAAGTAAAGGTCAGAGACAAAAAAGAAGGGAAAACAAGACGGATAAGGCACGGAGATATCGGCATCCTCTGCCGAACCAACGACGCTTGCGCAAAAATGGCCGAAGCGCTCGAATCCATTAACATCCGGGCGGTGCTTCCCAAAGCGGGACTCATGAAAACGCCGGAAGCGATGACCGTGCAAACGGGTCTGCGGTTGTGGGTCGATCCGAAGGATACCCTTGCAGCCGCCGAATTGGCGCGGATCATTCACTACCCGGATAAATCCGATGAGTGGTTGAAGCAGTTGCTCGAAAAGCCGGGAGCAGAGGCATTTGGGCAGCTGCCCGAAGCCGGGAAAATTGTGGATTCCGCCCGGGAGAAACCCGATAGCGGCGTTCTTCAGGTACTCGATGCCGTCTACAGGATCATCGATATTCGTGAACTATGTCTCGCTTGGGGTGATGCGCCCAAAAGGCTGGCAAATCTGGATGCGCTATCGGCCCATGCCCGAAGCTACATCGCCTATTCGGCCGCCGAGGGGATCGGTTGCACGCCTGCGGGACTGCTCGGGTATCTCAATGAACTGGCTGCCAACGAAGAAGATTCGCAGGCACAGCTGGTCGTTGAGGACGCGGTTAACGTGGTGACCCTGCACAGCGCCAAGGGTTTGGAATGGCCGGTTACAATTCTGACTCAAATCGGAAAGAAGTTCGAGCCGGACCCTCTCGGAGTAAAGGTCATAAGCGACTGGACGAAATTCGACATCAACAATCCATTGGCTGATCGTTGGCTTCGTTACTGGTTGTTTCCTTACCATCCAAAAAACAAGGAGACGCCCTTTAACTGCCGAATGGAAGAAGATGCTTCAATGCCGGGAATCATAGACAGTCACCAGAGGCAGGAACTTCGGCTCCTTTATGTGGCGTGGACCCGTGGAAGGGATCGTTTGATCCTGGCGGGACGTAATGAGCACTTCAGGGAAGGTATCCTTGGGCTGTTGACCGACGAAAAGGGCACGTGGCTGCTTTCAGAGCCCAAAGACGGCAAGGCCGTGTGGGCCGGACAGGAACTGGAAATACGTACCCGCATGCTTGATCCTGTTGAACCTGAAACCCGATCAATTGCTCAAGGAGGAGATTACCCGATTCCCAAGAGAATTCGGACTCAGTTTCCCTCAAGGCTCAGCCCGTCATCCATGGACGCCCAAGGCAAAGCGGGTCAACTGATTCAGATCGGTCGTAGAATTCCCACTTCAGGAAATCCGGACATGGAATCGGTCGGGAACGCCTTTCACTACTTCTTTGCCGCCGATCGTCCGCAATATGAATTGAGGCAGCGAATGGCCCTGGCTGAGGGAATCATAAAGCGTCTGCAAGTCACCGGTGCTGTAACCGGCTCGGATATTGTCGAATCCGCAGACAACCTGGCTATCTGGGCCAATCAGGAATACCCCGAGGCTGTATGGCGCAGGGAGTGGCCCCTTATCCAACGTCTGCCTGAAGGCACTGTTGTATTGGGATTCTGCGATCTCCTGCTCAACGCCGGAAACAGGATAGCCGTGATCGATCACAAAGCGTTTGCCGGCAACAAGAATGACGCTGCAATCAAAGCTGCCGAATTCTTCGGCCAGCTTAAGGCTTATCGGGACATTCTACAAAGCCTGAACGGTAACGCCGACATTGCCTGTTACATTCATTATCCGATTTCAGGTCTTCTGGTCGAAGTAGGTCCCTAGCTCAAGGGCATCCTGAATTCAACCATGACCCTGAAGGATGCCGAGTCTGTGAGCATTGCGATTTGATGGCTCCGAGATGAGATCGCTTGCGATGTCTCCTACTGGACACCAAGCACCCTGCCAACGTCCTCCTGCTTTATAGGACCTTGTACATCCGTTAGATATGGGTTGTCCGGTTTGCCAAGGACAAAGCAAGGTACGTAATCGGGCAAACCGTTAAGAGCCGCAAAAAGGGGAATATAGTCGTCAGACACAACGAACCATACTCCGCGGGGATAGACTAAAAGTTTTTGAAATATTTTTTGCTTGCCTTTCTCGAAGCTGTCCTTGATTGCAGCTTTTCCGGTCGGATGTAAGTCAGGACGATAGTCCATGTCGAAGGGCACAATCAGGGCGGTTGGAACAGCGGCAAAATAGATAGGCAGATTGCCCTGCATGGCTTGTTCCATTAAACTTAGCAAAATTTCGTCCCTCTTCGGTGTTAATTCGGGCAACGTCTTGATTTCATGCTTTCTCACATACATTAATCTTCTCCCTAAGCCGCCAAATTGAAAGGTTACCGATAAGCCATATAGAGCCTATCTCAAATCTTGCTCTTGAAGCCAATTGATTATGCTGATAATAGTATGTTCCCCGACCGAGCAATGAACCCAAATTGCATAACGGGCTTCCCCAGTCGTTCTTAAGTCTTGTTCGGATAGGCCAAAATCCTTACAAAACGTTTCGATATGGAAAAGGCCTTTTTTTTCCAATTTTCTAAGTTTATTAAATTGAAACCACTCAGGATTTTCAGTGGGGTGAATATTGACTACTTCACCATCCAGTTTCCATCCATTCTTGGTCTTTTGGACTCCCTTACTAACAGCTCCCAGTTTAATGAGATGTTCCGTTACTTTTCTAACGACTATGTCGTATGAATCCATTCTGCTGTCCATAGCCGGAACAGGCATATTTTTCTTTTTTATAGAAGGCTCTCCGGTAGGTTTTGAAATGTCATAGCCGGTTACAGTGGATACTTTGTTTTTTGTACCAGGATTACCACCGATAATAGATTGAAGTGACGACTGGATAGATTCGATGATGTCGCCTTGATTCACCTTAAAATAAGCTCCAGTTGGATTTGGGCTTACAACCATAGGAATACCATTCCAATTAATGATACGGCCTGCGTCTTTGCCTACGCGAATGCTTTTACCAGTCAACTCATTGATTGTTGGTTCCCCACAGGCAATGATTACCTTTGGTGATTTGAACTTAATTTGCTGATAAAGGAAGCCTTTACAATTGCTTGTCTCTTCACTCGTGCTTTTACGGTTTTCTTTTGCAGCACACTTTACAAGATTTGAAAAATAGACTCTATTAAAATCAAGGTCAAGCTTCTCAAGAAAGTATCCATAATAATTCTTTTTTACGCGTTCTTCATACTCAGCATCAGTTAGTTCAAGGCTTTCCCCCGCTGCTTGCCCAGGCCGCTCACCTATCAAAAAGATGTCTTGATCAGGTCTGCTGACAGTTCCAAACCTACGCGTAAGGATGATGTCATCAACATAATTCTTACATTTGGCGCATTCTGCTACTTCATGTCTAATTTGATCCATGGTAAGCACATTGGATTTATTCATGTGATCAGACTCCGACTGTTAATATTCCACAAAAATTGGTATCTCCAAAGGGATCAAGTTTGAAATAGTGGCTTTCAGCGCTCTCTCATTCGTTGAGGGATTGCAGTCTCAGTGTCGTATTGCATCCGAACCGAGGACAGATCGGCCAAAACCAGCTCGATCAATTCCGTGGGTTCCATCACCACTGCTTGTGGCCCCAGGCTCAGGACCCACTGTTTGATCTCCTCGAGACCGGCCACCTGGAAGGTCAAGTCGAGACGTCCGTCGGGCAGTCTTTCCGCTTTCTGGCTTTCATGCCAAATCTTCTCGCCGATGTACCGGGCCCATTCGGCGGATATCCTGATCCGGACCGTGTAAAGGTCTCCCTGCATCACTTTGAAGCTGTGCTTCATGTAATCCTCCAGACTGAAGTCCGGAGGAATTTCAAAGTGTTCCTCGGTCAACCGAAGCATTCGGATTCGGTCGAGCACGAAGGTTCGGACCTCCTCTCGTACATGACAATGCCCGATCAAGTAAAAAGTCCCATCGAAAAACCAGACTTTGTAGGGATCGACTTTTCGTAGGGTTTCCGTTTCACTGGTCAGCGACTTGTAGGCGATCTCCAAACGCAGAGACTCAAGGGCGGCCCGATTTACCTGGCTGAGAATCTCACGAAACCTGCCGTATTCCTTGAAGGGTTTGATTCCCACTTGGAAGGTGGATTGGATGGTGTTCAAATAGTTGAGTGCTTGGGGCGGCAGGGTGACTCGCACCTTCTTGAAGAGCGACTCCAGTGCCTCATAGAATGGTGTCCCTTGGAATACTCGCACCAGGTCAGAGTACAGGTGAAGAGACATCAATTCGGTCACGGTAAAGGGCTGGGGTACCTTGAATTTGTAATTATCGACGAAAAACCATCGATTGGAACCCTCGAACCTTTCATAATATAAAGGAAATCCCGCAGCCTGCAGCGCTTCGATATCCCGGTAGGCGGTGCGCAGGGATATCTCCTCCTGCCCGGCGATCTCGGCGATGGTCAAACCGTTCTTATCCGCTTCGATCGCCCGTAGAATTCTCCATTGTCTGGCCAGCTGGTCACCGCGCATCCGGACTTACCTATGCTGAAGTGAGAAGGGAATCCTGTTTATGAGTCCTTTATAGGTAGCAGAACCGCGTTTTGGGATCAACTTCACAGATTACTGCGCCCGTCGAGAACGTCTGTCGGAAAACCGATCGTAATGCCCCTTCCCGGAGTTGCCTGAACTCTCCTTTTTGAAAACCGAAAGGTGCAGAACCTTTTTATTGAAGGCCAAGGCGGAGCCGGATAGGAAATCAGATTCAAGCCTGAAATCGTGTCCCAAGTCTAGGGAGTTTCGGACTTCGGTGGCGGCGGTGCCTACGGATTCCATGAACGCTCTCGCCTTTTCGGCAGTGGCCTTGGAAGCGGACTCCTGCTCGAACCAGTCAATGGCGTCCAGAGCGTAACTGCGGATCAGTTTTTTGAAAAAGCCGGCAAACGTTTGCTTGAATCCGAAACACTCGGCTCCCAGGATTTTGCCGTTGACGCCGAAGACGGCTCCCACCTGCGCGTCCGTCAAGCGAAATGCTCGTTCATATTCGGAAAGACGAGGTTCCTCCTTTTGATAGATGTCCGCCATGGCTCCGGTGGCGGACTCTGTGTGCAAACGTTCTCCTTTGGCGGATATCTGCTCCCATAAGGTGTTTTGATCGGAACGAAATCCTTGATCACGTCTCAGGCTTGTACGAACGGCTTGCTGATGTGCCCGCTTGAGGCTCGGGGGCATCATTTGTCCGCCGGAACGAAATCGCTCGGATCGATAGCCCCATCGTCCCTGCTCTACGCAACTGACCGGGATCACGAGCTCGCAAGAGCCGTCTACCAGGAACGTCGAGTTGACGATTCGGTTCTGTTTGGCTCCATGCAGTTCTTCGCCCTCTACGATCAGCACTTGTTGCTTTCCCCGATTGATCAGTTTCAATTCCGGAACACTGCCCGAGGCGCTCACCTCGGTTACCTCGATCTGCTCTCGTTCCAGAGCCTCGTCGAGGGTCAGGTATTCCGGTTTTCCGTTGTCGGGAGCCAGCAAGGGAAAGAGGGTCATGTTGAGATGCGCTTGCTTTTTCCCCACCTTGACGTACGCCAGGTATTCACGAATCGGTTCCATGGGTCACCTCCATTTTTTTCATAATGGGTAACCCGCGGGGTTGTCAGATCAGGACAAAAAGGAGATGGAATTTTCTTGGGGGTGATGATTTCGCGACGCGCCTTTCAGGTGATCGGCTGACACGGCGACCACGTGAAGTATCCCTCAAATTATTTTCAGCTCCGGTAGAGAAGAATCCTATCATTCCGAAATCTGGAATGATGTCGTGCTAATCTTTCCGAATGATGCGAAGCTGGTGTTGAGGCATGAATTGGCAGTTAGCTGTTGGAGGGAGGCCGGATGGACAATCTATATTTTGGATATGGTTCCAATCTGAACTTCGATGATCTGAAAAGGTGGTGTGCTCGGAAAAAAACGGAGTTCCCCATCGAGGGTGTGGTAGGGAAGGCCTTCTTGCCGGATTTTTTTCCTGTATACAATTATCTCTCCCGGACCCGCGGCGGTGGTGTTCTAAATATCCGCGAGGAGATCGGGCAAGTGGTGCCGGGTGTGCTCTTCGAGATTCGGCCCGATGGGCGGGCAACGCTCGACCGGAAAGAAGGATTCCCGGGCATTTATACCCGGATCGAAATCACTTGTCTTCTGGAAGACGGCGGTAGGTTGGACGCCTTCACCTATATGGTCCGAGACATTCACTCCCGGGGGGGATTTGTAAAACCGTCGCCCGATTATGTCCAAATTGTAAGAAGGGGATTGAATGCTCACGGCGTCATCGAACACCTCCACAAGACGGCGGAAAAGGGAGCGAATACGCCTTACCTGATCGACCGGATATTCTGCTATGGGACTCTGATGTCCGGTGAATCCAGAGGAGCACTCCTGGAGACCTTCGGAGAGCCTGAAAAACGCCTCAACGGAGTGACGCCCGGGCGTCTCTACGATCTGGGCGGATTCCCGGCAATGTCCATGAGTTCATCTTCTGAAGAAATCGTTCACGGAGAGCTCGTTCAAGTGAAGCGCATCGGGGACTTGCTCGCTTTCCTCGATGGAATCGAGGGCTTCCGCGGATATGGGTGTGAATCCTCTCTATTTGAGCGTCGGATCGTGCGGGTCCGAACCGAAGCTGGGGACGAATTCGCATGGGTGTATGTCATGTCCGACCCCGGAGACGCTCCAAGGATCATCGAGGGGAAGTGGCGTGGAATATCTAAGAACACGTGACCCGCGTTCACCTTGGACAAATATGATGATACGAAAGCATAAGGAGGCGCTACATTCCCGCCGGCACGCTTGACTTGGTCCTTATCAGGATCAAAACGAACTATGCCGATCGATCGGGATGAGGTATATTCCGAGCATTCTGTGCGTTGCGGACCGAGAGTGAGTATCTGGGCATTTTCATCTTTTTTGAAGTGACAACGAGCTGTTTCAGGGGCATGAGCGTGATGAAGCTTTTCGCTATTTCCAAAAGCAAGTATCTCGTCGGCTGCCAATGCTCGAAATGGCTTTGGTACCAGATTCACCGGCCCGAAGACATCCCCGCGGAAGATCAGGGAACCAAAGCGAGATTCAGTGAGGGAAGCCTGGTAGGAGAATACGCAAAGAAGCTTTTCCCGGAAGGTGTTGAGGTTCCATGGGATGACGGGCTCAACTCTGCGGTCGAAAGAACCCAAGAGCTCATTAAGGCCGGGAAGACGATTTTTGAAGCTACCTTCGCTCATGACTCGCCTTTTGGACCTGTGATGATGCGGGCGGATGTCCTTGTCCCTGTGGCGGACAACGAATGGGACCTGATCGAGGTCAAGAGCTCCACTCAGGAGAAGGATGTGCACCTGCCGGATATCGCCTTTCAGCGCTACGTTGCCGAGGGCGCAGGCGTTAACATTCGCACCTGTTCGCTGATGCACCTATCGCGGGAATACGTGCGACATGGAGATATTGACCCAAAGGCCCTTTTCGGCATGAAAGACCTTACCCTGGAAATCCAACCCTACTTGGAGGGGGTGGAGGACGCATTACATCGGTTGTTCTTTGTTCTGGGGTCCGATTCTGAACCGCCCCAAGTGAAGATTGGTCCTCACTGCAATAATCCGTACGAATGCCCCATGCAGCATTTGTGCTGGGCCTTTCTCCCGGAAAACCACGTATTCAATTTGTCTCGTATCGGAAAAAAAGCCTGGGAGCTGCTGGACGATCACATTCTTTCCATCGGCGATATTGAGGACGATTATCCTCTCACTACGAACCAACGGATACAAGTGGAGTGTGGCCGAACCGGCCTCGCCCATGCAGACCGGCAAGCGATCAAAGAGTTTCTCAAGCTGCCGACATATCCGCTCTACTACATGGATTTTGAGACTTTTCAGACGGGCATACCCCTCTTCGACGGTTTGCGGCCCTACGATCAAGTTCCTTTTCAGTTTTCTGTTCATGTACAGGAAACTCCGGGATCGAGCCTGAAGCACCACTCGTTCCTGGCCGAAATGCGAAGAGGACGACCCGACCCAAGACCTGAATTTCTGCGGAGACTCAAAGAGACTATCGGAAGCGAAGGCTCCATAGTGGTGTACAATTCCGCCTTCGAGAAGCGCATCCTCACCGAATGCGCCGAGGCATTCCCTGTATACGCCGAGTGGATATACGGGGACTTAGTGCCCCGTCTGGTCGATCTGCTGGCCCCTTTCAGATCCTTTCACTACTATCACCCGGCCCAGCACGGAAGTGCTTCACTCAAAGCCGTGCTGCCCGCCCTGACGAATGAAACATATGATGGATTGGAAATCGCCGACGGGCAGACAGCGAGTCTGGAATTTCTGAGAATAAGCACCTCCGACCCAGAAGAGACGGAATCACAAAAGGTTCGGCAGGCCCTCGAACAATACTGTGGTCTGGATACCGAAGCGGAGGCAAAGCTTATTGAGGCGCTTATCGAAGTGGCAAATGATAGTCCGTGAACTATGTGTACTTCGGGACTCTTCCAATCTATTTGAGCGTCGGATCGTGCGGGTCCGAACCGAAGCTGGGGACGAATTCGCATGGGTGTATGTCATGTCCGACCCCGGAGACGCTCCAAGGATCATCGAGGGGAAGTGGAAAGGAAGGTCTATCATCCTTTGAACCCACACGCCGGCAAGAGTCCCAAAGCTGCGGGTTTAGCCAAGGATAACACCTATTCAGGTTCACCATATAGGACGGACATGTCCTTTATCGACGAACGGATTTCAGACCTGAGATCTTCCGGTTCCAGGAGTTCGGCCTGGGGACCGAAACCTAATACCCAGGAAAGCACTTCGAGTCGGCTCGTGGCGGTGAATTCCAGAATGACGCCGCCGTCGGGTTGGGGAACCATTTGCTGTCCCTCGCTCCAGTTACGCTCCTTGATGTAAACGGCCGCACTGGGACGAAAGGCCACCCGGACCTGAAAAGGCTCCCCATCGATGAGTCCGAAACGAATCGACTGCTCGTCCAGGAAGTCCTTCTTCTCGTATTTGCGTTCCGTCGTTTCCGCGGAAACCACCCGGTGGAGGGCCAAAGTCATTTTGTGCGGGTCGTCGGGAACGGCGTCTTCCCATAAATACCAGGCCAGGACGTAGACGCATTCACCGGAGAGCATCAAACGAAAAGGGGCCACGTAGTGGGTGGCCGGTTGTTCCTGGCCCGGCTTGGCATAACGGATTTTGCAGACCTGATGATCCTTCATGGCGGCGAGGAGTCGCTGGAAGATGTCCTGCTTCCCGGAGTAATCGATGGCTCCTTTGGGCCGGGCCCATGCGCATTTTTCCGGAAGCTCGTCCAATACGGCATCATCGGGAAGCAGCGCAGTCGCCTTTCTGATCGTTTCGCTGATCCCGTTTCGCAGGGAATCGGGAAGAAGATTCCAGACCAGGTCACGGCAAAGCAGCAGATGATGAATTTGTTCAGGATCCAACGTCACGTTGAACGCTCCACGGGGTGGCCGAGCTCGGTAATACTTTTCCCGCCCTTGCGTCCATGTTTCGATCTTAATGTTGTGGATCAATTGGAGCTGTTCCACATATCGAATCACGGTCTGCTTCGAACATTTAAGGTCATCGGCCAGTTTGCTCAATGAATACTTCCGCCTGCTGAACAGGAGGAGACAAAAAAGACCTAAGGCCTTCATGGCTGGTGTTGAATAGGGGTCCTTTTTCTCGGGCATGGGGCTCTCTCCTCCGAAAAGTCTGAGATTCTCGTATCTGTAGGGTGCCGGGACTATTATTCTGTGGTATCCTGCCTTATTTCAACACACGTCATACCACAAGAATAGAACGTACGGATCGTCCGCCGGGACCCCAAACGTTCCAGCTCACACCTACCCACGTGCGGGATTCGACGGAAGCTCTTGGCGCCGCAGATCGGGCGCCTGCGAAGCGGGCCGGAAGCCGACCTCCGTTGATCCCTGTTGGTAACGTTTGATTCGGGATTCGCTTTCCAGCGCTTCGACCAAGATCAAATGGCTCTCCGGTTTATGGAAACGGAACCGGTCCCTGACCACGGCGAAGTCTCCCGGAGCCAGGTCTCGAATCACTCGTATCCGGGCGATGTCTTCATCGCTGATGAGACCAACCACCAGCGGCTCCAGCATGCGTCGATAAAACAGCAGATTGCCGGACGGCTCCAAGAAATCGAAGCCGACCTTGTGGGTGAATCTGCGAACGGAGGCCTCGTCCACATCCAACAAACGGTTGGTGGTGCAGATCAGAATTCCTCGGTATGCTTCCATGCTGGAAAGCAGTTCGTTGGTGAAGCTCACTTCCCAGGACCGTTGGGCTCGTGACCTGGGAAACAACAGGCTATCCGCTTCGTCGATGAGCAGAACGGCCTCGTCGTCTTCCGCACGCCTGAAAGCCTCCCTGATTCGTCTTTCAGTCATGCCCACATAAGGGTCCAGAATATCGCCGGCCCTGCGGACAACCAGGTCACGTTCCAGCACTCGAGCCAGATGGTGCGCCAGGGCTGTTTTCCCGGTTCCGGGAGGACCATGGAACAGCATTCGCAGCCCACCCATCACCTCATCGCTTTGATTCGGGTTGCAGCAGGTGAAGGCTCGGGCGTCTTCCATGAGCCGCTCGAGGCCCTGGTCCGTATGGAGTCCCTCCAAGGAGTAGTCGGTCTCCGACTTCCGATGGGTCTTGGAGGAAGCATCGGTCGGACCCATGGCCATATAGGCGTCAAGGGCCAGGCAAACCGCTTTTCTGAAATCCTGAGGATTTTCCTCACAGGCAAGCTTGGCCTTCTTGACCGACATGTCGATGACCCCCGCACTCACTTCGAACCTTGAGGCCAATTCCAACATATCCGTTTTGTCGATCAAATCCGAACAATCGTTTCGGGTGAGGATCGAACGCCAAAGACCTTCCCTCTGGGTTCGGTTGAATGGACGGAATCGGATGCTGAAAGCCATGCGACGTTTGATCGTATCGGGAAGGGATTCAACGTTGTTCACGATCCAGATCATGCGAATGCCCGGACGTTCCAGGAGCTGGTTCAACCTGCCTTTTTTGTTTTCACGACCCGAGAGGAACCAGGGAACCTCCGTTCCCAGGATTTCGTCCGCTTCGTCCACTACGATGATTGACCCTTCCTTGCTTTGGTTCGTGAAATTAAGACAGGTGAGAACGGCGTTGAGCTTTGCTGAAGATTCTTTACCTTTTTCGGCGTAAATCTCATATGCGGGGGTCGGAAGTTTGCTTGCCAACCCCCTGGCATAGGAGGTCTTCCCCGTCCCCGAGGGGCCGTAAAGGAGAACATGCGTTGGGGAGTCGGTCCGCCGGGAAAGCAAGCCTGTGACATGAGCCGTTATCTCCTGTGGAACCATATGGTTGGAGAGAGGAATGTCACTCGGAGGAAGCGGTCGGTACCCTTTGCGCCCGATATCGTGTTGACCGCACTTCTGCAACAGAATCAAATAGTCCTGTTCCATCTTGATCCAGTATCCGTTCGACCATATCTCAACGATTTCAAGTTGAGAAAGCCTTGAAAAGACCATGGTGTCAAGGTGAGATGTGGATACGTCCAAAGCATGGGCAAGGTACTTACGCCCACTGAACCGGAGGCATTCCAGGTGTCTCTCGAAATAGTCCTCAGCCGCCTCCCAGGCTTGGCACATGAACAGAATCCTGCAAAGTTCGGTTTCCTCGGGTGTCAGGTCGAAGAGCTTTCCGAATTCATGGAACCCGCCTTCAAGGCTGGACCCGCTGGGTGAGCACAGAAGACCGTCCTTCTCCAGGAGCTTCTCCTGAAGGAGCTTCAAAAGCTTCAACTTGGAGCGCTTGGAACCATGAGTTGAGACCTTCACCAACAGATCGAAGTCAAGTTCGTCAAAATAGGACATATCGTAGGATTCTCTCGTCAGAACTTCCAGTTCTTTCTGATTCAGGACGCGATACTTGACCATCCATTCCTTTATCTCTTCCGGGCTCGGTTCGAGAAGCTTGAAAGCAAATTCCAGCGTCTCCCGGTCCAATCGTCCCGATCCGTTCAAGATTCGCAGCAGATAGAGAATCGCCTTCTTTCGAAGGAAGCATTCATCCGAGCCGAGGGTTTCCACTCCTTCGTGGAGAACGGTTCTTCTTTTCCTGCGGGAAGGCGCCATGGGTGGTTCTCCTTATTGGTGTCTCTTTGTGCGTGATTAGCCGGCCTTGGCGCGCTCCGGGCGCTGTGGCTTCATCAGGGCGGAGGCTGGAAATGGAGCGCAAGGCCTGAAATCCTCATCGCCATGAACAGGATAAAACAGGATCGTTCCAGATTACGGAACGAAAAATATTTTATCTCTGTGGAAGTTGGGGATGCGTTTGAGGGAGGCTACGCGTTTACTGCATGGCGGAACTCTCGGGTGGGTTGAAGGTCGGTTCTCCTCGATAGCCTGGGAGAAGTCTCGTCATGCGTTGAACAGGCTGAAAAGGGGTTTCGATCTCGGAAAAACTTTCATTGCCGTTTCCTTTCGGCTCAAGAAAGTGATTTTCGAGGACGGCAAAAAAATCTGGAACGTTCCGGAATCTGGAATGTTGGGGGTGTATGTTCGTGCCGTATCGAAAAGGCGTTGAAGCTGAGTATCCGTAATCTCGGTCGGTCGGCAATGATTGGACAAAAGGAAAAGGAGGGTTGGAAATGAATGATTTCAGCATCAAGAAGTTGGATACGGACCTGGACGCTACGGGCGCCCTGGGGCATGTGATTCTGTGGTTCATCATCATGGTGGTCACGTTGGGGTTCGGAGCGTTCCTGTTTCCCTACGCCTTCACCAAGACGGTCATCAACAAGACCTACCTGGTGGACGCCCAGGGTCGTCGGGTCGGCCGGTTGAAATGCGACCTGGATTTGGGGAGTCAGATCGGCCACGCCATCATCTGGTTCATCCTTTCAATCATCACTTTGGGATTCGCGTACTTGATCTACTTCTACAAAGTGTTCCAGTACGCCATCAAGAAAACTACGGTGGAACCCGTCTAGCGGAAACGGATTGGCTCGACCGAGAGCCGGCTTCAACGCCTTCGGTTTGGAATGCAGTATCGGGCTCGGGACTCCGAGCCTTGCAAGACAATGAGAGGAATTTTGTTCTCAACACGCTTGGCATCGTCTCATTCGGATCAATATCACGGATCCCGAAACAGGATTTCCGGGAGGGATATCGGTAGGTATGAGGGTTCTGGGGGCGATGGATAGGATTGTCAGGGAAAGACAAAAGGATTAATCCACAGCATTTGCCGTCAACGAGAAATTCCTATGCAAAGGGCCATTGAAATAAGGAAGGATTTCATCCAGACTTTCCGAATCAAACGTGTCGGCCTCGCACGAATCTGGAAAGATTGGGATAAGACCGCAATGCTGTTGATTTCCGGCTATCGAATTTCGGATGCCGACGATGACGAGAGCAGAATCAGCGCCGAGAAGGAAGAGAACCTGGAGAATACTCGCGAGCTCATCAAGGCGGCGCACCGCCCCGAGTACCACACCGTACTGACTGAGGGGATCTGGACCGGCCATCACACCGGAAGACGTTATGTTGAGGAAATGCTTCTCATTAGAGCCGGAGTCGAGAAAGTCGATGGGCTTTTTGAAGACTGCATGAACTGGATGGCCGTATATGAGTAAAAAGCCGCAGCCTGAAAGCTCTGGTGCCCTCTCCCATGTTGTACGCAAGAGAGATTTGTGCAGCTATTTCAGGTGAATAGTTAATCAAGGGTGCATACCTTTCAACCGCAAAGAGAGGTCAATTATGCTTTTGGCTGTAGTTAGAAAGGGAAAGAAGCCTGGCAAGGAGAACACCGTCACGTCATCGATTTTTGGACCGTTGTCTCTGTTTCCAGGGACCTATATTGCAGAAGACCTCTGGAGGCTAATCCTAACCATTCTGAAGAAGAAGGGAATGAAGATATCTGCTACCCTGGAAGGGTTAAGCCCTAACGGTGTAGTTGTGCAACTTTGGCCGAACATTGCCGACAAAGGACGGTGTGAACCCGACCTATTTCTAAAATTCTACCTCAACGATGAACTTGTATCGAGCGTAATTATAGAGATCAAATGGGAAAATGGGTCACAAATGATTGACAAGGAGACTGGAAGATACCAGTTGGCAGACCAATGGCAATGTATTGATGATTGCGATAAACAGCTTTCTTTTCATATCTATCTTGGAGACCGAAAGGGCATTTCCGTTATAGAAGATATGATGTATCATATCAAAATGGCCGAAGTCGATAATTATCGTTTTGATGTTAAGCATTGGGCAGCAAGGATATCTGCGCTTACATGGTATGAGTTTTCCAAATACTTAAAAGAAGTAAAGCAGGATAATTATCTAAAGTTATGGAGAGATAATGTTATTGAATTTCTGAACAAAACTGGAGGGATACATGTATTCTCCGGATTTTTGGGCGCTGTTCCCACAGAAATCATAAATGATATCACTACTGATAAACAATTATTCTGGCATCGTCCCGAATTTAAAGGTTTTAGGCATAATGCTAATATATTTGAATGCTATTCCAAGCTGAATTTTCCTCTTTTTTGGCATAAAAGAAGTGGTTTTAGAAGAAGTCTATGTCATAATCCCAAGATATCCTTGAGAACGCAACTTAGGCTGTTTTGGGTAGAATCGAATGTCAAGCTCTAAAAATAGTAGTTACCAATAATAGTTCGATGGGAGGTTGAATAATGGTCACCGAAAGGGAAGCAGGAACAAGCATTTTTAATGCATCATTGGTCATCGCCAAGACGGCAAAAGAAATAGAAGCCATGATGGAGGAATTGCAGGATACCTTGCAAAGTAGTTTAGGAGAAGAAGGGCTTGTCAAGCTGAACGTAGGTATTAAGTTATCTGATGAGGAGGAGGCGTATCGAAATGACCCAATGAATTGGCTCTGCCAAGCCTATCTTTATCAATATAAATTGATTAAGAATGGCAGAAGTCCTTTTGGATATCTCGGCATCCAGGTATGTCTCGGTGATGAAGATCTTCATGCTGTGGGGATTGACGAGGCTGTCGTTCACGTGATGTTTGCGGAAAGCGAATGGGGAGTAGATCAATTTGGGCTTCCACCCATGGCGATGGTGGATACATGTGGTTCTACGTTGCACGTTCATCTGGAGGCTGATAAGCTTTGGAGGTTAATCTGGGAGAGCGAAGAGAGCGATCCCGAAACCGCATGGGTCTTCAGCGTTCCGCTGGCTGGGCTGAATACAGTCGACGATCTTAAGAATCAAATCGTACACCCCGTAGCTGCTCTGCTAAAGGACACCCCCGTGGATCAGGCGCTGTCAAAGGGGGATAAGATCATGCGGTTCAGTGGAGATGCCGAAAGCTGCAGGCGTATAATCGCCGAATAGCTTTCAAGAGAGCCTCCATCTGGAACGGTGAAGACGGGGCCCGGATTAAGAACTTATGCTGAAATGGGGTTCCGGCAAATTCATGTGGTCTTCGAAATGAATTGAATTGATCTTGAACGGCTTTCGAGCCGTGGGCCGGAAGGCATTGAGAAACGGCTTGAACGCCTGCGGGCCTTCATATTCAGGATAGTCATTCTCCTGGGATAAGGATGTCTTTGCCGTATCTTCAATAAAATAATCAGAATTTTGCAACTTAACCGTTCCTTTTTCGATATTCGCGGGAAGTCAAATGGGAACCAACAAACATCTCCGCAGCCTGTTGAGAGAAAAGCGTGAAGCCGCCGGCCTTCGTTCCGCCGAATTGGCGGAAAGGATCGGATATAAGAATCGATCCAAAGGCTCCACTCGGATCTTTCGTTTTGAGCGGGAAGGCGTAGCGTCCGAGGAACTGGTTGCCAAGCTGATCGAAGGGCTTGAGATCGACACCGATGAAGTTCTGGGCGCGCAACGAAAAGACCGGGCCGGTTGGGAGGCCTGGGTCGACGAGCCGGTTCCCATGGTGTTGATCGTCAGGCTTATGCCCGCAGTCTACCAGGAGCGGTCTTTGCCCGAGTCCGTGACCACGGAAGAGGATGCCATCCAATATGCCCGTGACTTTGCGCGGACAAAGCGGTTCAAAGTGTGCCTGGTCCTCTCCAGGAGAGAGTCCGTGTGGATCGGTGAAGACGGAGGTCCCGGATTAAAAACTTATGCCGAACCGGGGGTGCTCAACATCCCTTGGATGCAGACCCGGGGGACCGGCAAGTTTTTGTTGGCTTCGCAATGAATTAATGATGCTGACGCAATCCGGAGTCCGCGGCTGAATGGATTAAGAAACCCACTTGATCACCCGCGGGCTCTTTGTGTTCACGACAAATCCTCCTTCGCCTCAAGGTATCTGAGCGGACACTGGCCGGCGATGGCTTTGTCCCATTCCTTTTACAGTGGGCGCCCAATAACATTCCCAGAAAAAAACTGACGGCAGAATCAATCATTCCGGAATCTGGAACTATACCGATCTATCCTTGACGCAGAGGCTCTTGAAGTTGTTCTCGTATTTGATGTGCATGGTAGGCTTCAAACTTCGGAGCCGGAAAGGGAACTAAAATCGATAGGCCACGGGTTGATCTCTCTCTCGATCTTTCTCGAAAGAGTCGCGTTCAGGAAGACGAAAGCGCAAGGCTCTGGGACCTGCTTGTTAAGTACGCCGGAACCCTGGCGGTGAAGAATCACTACATCGCCTAGACCCTGATGGGCTACCGGACGGCATGGCTCAAGAGATACCACCCGAAAGTGCATGAACATGCTTTTGTTCGATGCAGGGAAATGAGACCAAGAGTCGGCTGACTTTTTCATCAGGAAAGGAGAAGATCATGTTGCACCCTGTTTACCTGCCGTTTTCCGAGGATCAGCTGAAACAGCATTTTGTGGATGTCCAGACTGCGTCCAAGCATGTGAACCGCTACAAGGCAAGCTTGGAGCGATATGCCCTCGCACCCGTTGAATCGGAAGACCGGAAAGGTCTCGCCTTGGACAAATTGAAAGTCTCGTGCCAGGTGGAGAAGGACGAGCAGTTTTGGACGGTGTCCGCACTGATGGGTCTTTACCACTCTCCGAACCGGGAACGTCTTTTTGGGGAGTTGCTCCAAGGTGCTTTCGGATGCCGGCATCCCACTTCCGGTATGGGTTGGGAAGAATGCTTGAACGGTGATCTGCATCTGTTCTTTGAAGCCAATCTTCCATCTCCGGCAACGTACAAAAAATGGATGGGAAAGCTACTCGGCGATCATCAGTTCATTCCGTATATTCTGGATGCCGCCGGTTGGGACGGCCGGACCTGCCACAAGGCGAACCTTGAGGGCGCTACCAATGTGGACGCACTGCTCGTTAACCAGGATAACGGTTTTGCGGTGCTCTTTGAAGCCAAGGTCTTATCGGACATCTCCTATATGATCACCTACTGCGTCAACCGGAACCAGATGGCCCGGAACATCGACGTCATGCTGGAGGATAATAATGAAAATGAACTGCACCCGGCCTTGAGAGCCAGGGACCCGGAACTCAGCCTCTTTGCTTTGATCACTCCGGATTACTTTCGCGAGCATCACGGGACAAGGCTCTACTGGTACAAATTCCAGGAGTACAAGAGCGGCTTGGATGCATTGATGAGAGACCTTCCGCACAGAATGGGGGATTCCCAACGACTGAGTACCATCCCTCAAAGACTGGGATGGGTGACCTGGGAAGACTTCAACCGAGTGAAAGAGGATTGTTGCGCTTGGCTCAAGGGTTCCCAAAGGTCCGACCTATCCGACCATGGGGTTCGGAGCGATCTTCCTTCGAATGAATCCGTGCGCTCCGGTATGGCGGACCATCGAAGGCTCTTCAATCAGGCGCTGAACGACGTCAGGGAGGGACTATTCGGAGGAGACATCACAACGGGACCCGCCGACGCTCATGAATTGGTGGATTGCCTGAAGGCCAAACGGGAGGAGATTCTGGCCAGGATCCTAGACCAAGCGATCACCGCAGGTAGTAAGGATTTAATACGCTCCCAATTGAAAGAGACGATGGTCAAAATCGTTCAAGACGAGGTCGGAAAGCACTCCTTGCGGGAAGAGAAGGAATTGAGCGGTGATGAGCAAGCCGGCGTCCGAATGATCAAAGCCTTGAATACCCTTGAAGGGGAAGTCTGGGGGAGGAGGAGTTCGGAATCTTATCCGGCTCCCGAATGGGCGAGCCTCGGGGTCATCATCACCAACGACCCTGAGATGACCTATCGCGCCGACACGGCGATTCTAACTCCCCTCGCTCCCCAGGCAGCATGGTTTCTGGACAGGATCGCGGATATCGAACATATGTCGGATTCCAACAACTTCGGCCTGCTCCCGCTTGCCGTAGAGCGCATTGTCGATCGATTCCGGCAAGGCATTGAATCCTTCGAAGACCTTCAAGACGCCATGGCCGATATCGTGGAAGAGCTGCTCGTCCAAATGGATGAGTCCATGGATCGGATCACGCAGGACCGGAGGGCTTGTTTGGAGATTATTGTTGATAACAGTGTGCTTGATCTCTTAGCAAAAGAATGATGGAACCTTTCTACAGACATTGAATGCACAAGATGGGTTCCACCAAAACTTGATGTTTTGCGAAAATACCACTACCCCAACAAGCACTAAGCATTTGATGGAGAATCCAGTGGAAACAGACAAAGAAACGAACTTAAAGAATTATTTGGGGCAACTTTACCAACACTATTGTATAGAGAGACCTAATGAAGACTGGGTAAGTGCTTTTGACGCATTTTGCGACAAAATCAAACAAACAGCAAAATACCTCGAAGGTAAAACAAAGAAGGACTTACAAACGGCCTTTGAAAAAGCGGGAGGAGAAGATTTTGATTCGTTTATCAGCCAATGTTGGTATGAGCGCGCAAACGGAGTGGCTTCTGTCGGGTTAGGAGGCGTTTCTAAGGAAAATTATAAAAAGCTAATGCAAGAAGATGAATTTTGGGAAGTTGTTTGCAAAGCTATTAAATTAGCAAAAGAGGACAGCAAAAACTCTGTTATAAAACAGGTTTGGAACGACGCCCATGACTGGATGGAAAGTTACGCTGAAACCAACCATATAAATCGCTTTCCGGCAGTTGTTAATAGGTTTATTGCAGGATGTATCCCAGGTAAATGTACGACAATAGTTCCGCAAGCTCACTACAACACCTTCATTTCTCAAATTAATTGGTCGGGTATTGATAAACTAAATAAGGATTGGCTTGAATCAAACCTATATATACTGGAATTACTAGACTCTCAAATTAAACATCACAATTTGCACATCGAAAACGATAACATATACTACCGTTCAACTTTTTTCTGGTGGCTGTATGATACTTTAGGATTAGCTCAAGACGATAAACAAATTGTCTTTCACGGCAGCCCTGGTACAGGAAAAACCTGGAAAGCGAAGGAGATAAGCAAATCCAAAATAATATCATGGCACAACAATAACAAAACTTTCAAACCTAAGCTTGACACAAATGATAAACTGTTTGCCGAATTTAGCTCTTTAATTCAGTTTCATCCATCATTCGGATATGAAGATTTTGTTGAGGGAATAAGACCTACAAGCTCTCAAAATGGTAACATAAAGTTGGGTTTAGTAGAAGGAGTATTCAAGAAGTTCTGTAAAAAAGCTGCTACCTGGGAAATCGATTATTATAATGCCACAAGACAACCCCTTGAAGAGAAGACAACAGTTTCAGATATTAAGGACAACATTAAAGACAAAAAGATTACCTCAGAGATATGGAGATTCATTACTGAAAATGATGATATTAAAAATGACGAAAAACTAATAAATCTTCTTCCACCCTATTTTTTTATTATAGATGAAATCAACCGAGCAGAACTTTCCAGAGTATTCGGTGAGTTAATGTATTCATTAGAATATAGGGGGGCATCACATAAAATCGAGACACAATATTCAGCTATGCATGACGGCGGAAATTTTGACAAATCTTCATTTCTCATTATAGACGACAAAGAATACTTTTTTATTCCATACAATTTATATCTATATGGCACGATGAATACAATAGATCGGAGCGTCGAAAGTTTCGATTTCGCACTTCGGCGCAGGTTTCGATGGATTGAAGTAAAACCTGATCTTTTTGCCGCCAGACAAATTATGACCGAGAATCATATTCCTGAAGATTTCATAACGAAATTCTGTGAGAGTTTAAAGCGATTAAATGAAAGAATTTCCGAGGAACCTTTGCTTGGTCCTCATTATATGATTGGTCACGCTTATATGAAAGCAGTAGGCGAATATTCTGGTCCTGGCGGAATTAAATCGTACATCAACTCTTTTTGGACTTGCCGCCTTGAACCACTTCTCACGGAGTATTTTAGAGGTATTGGAAATAGCGGAGTCATAGGAAGGAAGCTTGAAGCTTTGAAAAACGAATTTATAAAGGTTTAATGACCGTGATTATATCAGAGTTATTAACTAGCTTGGAAGACAATAGTATATATTCTGTAGGCAAAAATATTTCGAACAACAATGATAAATATAATCAATCGATTTGTTGTGGAAATGGTGCAAATAACCTATCCAGGGCAACTCAATTTGTTCGAAAAGTGGTTGAACAAATTGAAAACTCCCTTGCAAATGGTGATAAATATATTGTTAAGTGGGGACAAGAGTTTGATTTATCAAAAGATCAAATATTTCTTAAAGTGCATGGTGATTGCTTCAGTACTTTTGTAAAACTTGAAACAGGCAATCTGGTTGGAGAATTAAAAGGAAAAATAGACGGATATGATTTTTCTGTAAAAGTTTCTTCAAGGTTTGGCGTATCTTTTCTTTTCCATATGATTACGTCAAGTGAAGGCTTTATGGAAATCAAAGATTTAGGCAGTTACTCCGAGCGTGCTTTTATCAAGTGGCTGTTGGTTTTCTTATGGAAGAGACGTCTATTACAATCTTATATTTTAGGAGTTCCAAAACTATATGTTGGGATAAAAGATAAAATTCCTCTAATTAGAGGAAACTTTGATATTAAAGAGCATTTAAGAGCACCGGTCAGCACAGGTACATACCCATGTCAGTATAGAGAACATAACTACAATAACCCCGTCACCAGGTTGATCTATACCGTATTTCAAATACTATATAGAAACGATGAACTTCATGAAATAGTTTCAGATTTGCATAAGGTTAAAAATACTTTCGCAGAAGCCTGCAATGGAAATAGGATAACCCAAAGGGATCATAATCATTTTTTTATTACCAATCCATATTTTCTTGGCTACGAGGAAGTCGTCTCATTAAGTAAAAAGATTCTTTTAAATGAGAATATTGATTTAGGGATTGATCATAAAGACTTTTCGGGATTTTTGTTTGATATATCACTTCTTTTTGAATCCCATATTCGCAAAGTTCTTATACGGGAATCTCATGATTTAACAATAAAAAAGTTGACTCCAGACTCTCCTGAAACGGTAAGATATCCCACTGGAGGAAATAATGGCAAAACACGAAGATCCCTTTTGCCTGATATAATAATAGAAGGCAAATCAAAGACGCTTATTTTGGATGTTAAATATAAGCGATGGCATAATGATAAAGGAGTTTCCAGGGAAGATTCATTTCAACTCATCAGTTATGCAGCTGCATATAAGAAACAATTTGAAAAGTTAACTGGGTTTGGTTTTGTATTTCCATCAGACGATCCAAAAGCACGATCTATTTTTCAGGAGTTTCCGGAACTTGGGATTGGTTTTTATATTTTCTTTCTTGTAATACCTGAAAAAGGTAAATTGATTTGTAACGAAACTTTTAATGACTTTCAAACCCAAATGAAGAAGAACGAGAGCATTTTTGTTAACGAAATAAATAGAGTCCTTAAAGGAAGCGATTTAATTTGATTGCGGTATTTCAATACTATTATGGAGAGCGCCCAATCCTTTCACTACGTGACACTAACATTCGGATTTGATTGTCGATTTCGTTTTGCTCCTATTTTTTTGTTCACGCCCGTTGTCATGAAATCGTCAGTCAAGGGGCACAGACCGGGCGCCGTGGGCTTTCCATTCCGCCGGTCAAGCAGCCGTGTACGCCTCTCACCGTTCCATCGCTCCGTTTCGGTCGGATGGGTCATACCCACGGCTAAGCCCCCTACCCTCACAGAGTCTCAGAGTCCTCACCACCAACATATGGAGGGGCCACTGTGACAGGCCCCGCAATCATTTCGCCGGGATTTGCATCGCGCTTCCGGCCACCTTCCCCGCCGGCGGAAAGACAAACAGGGGCCTGGACTGCCAAGGGTCGCCTGTTTTCATCTCGTTGACAACAAAATACTTTACGTCTTCGCAAGAGATCTTGTATTTCCGTTTGGCTATGGAGGCTCGGATTCTATTTTGCTGGGTGGGAGCCACGGACTTCAAGGCGGCGTCCGGTGTGCCCGATATCGGATTGGGGCCTATAGCGCAGGCCGTCCGGGCACAGACATACACTGAAGTGGTGTTGCTCAACAACTGGGAGAGGTCTTTGGCGGAAAGCTATATCTCCTGGCTGACACCAATGACGCCGGCGAAAATCCTTCTCCTGCAGGTACAGCTTTCCAGTCCCACCAATTTCGGGGAAATCTATCAGGCCGCGTCGGCGATTATCACCGAAAAGATCAGGGAGTACGGTCCCGAGGCCGATCTGTTTTTTCATTTGAGCCCAGGCACCCCGGCCATGGCGGCGGTCTGGATACTGCTCGCCAAAGCCCGTTTTCCGGCGGTATTAATTGAATCCACCAAAGAGCACGGTGTCTACACCGCTTCGGTGCCTTTCGACATTTCCGCTGATTTTGTACCCAATCTGCTCAGGAGGCCGGACCAGACCCTGGAGCGGTTGGCCGCCGGCCTGCCCGCCGAGGCCCCGGAGTTTGATGACATCGTCCACCGCAGCGAGGTGATGCAGCGGGTTGTGCTCAAGGCGCGGCGGATTGCGCCACGCTCCATCCCGGTGCTGATCGAAGGCGAATCCGGCACCGGCAAGGAACTGTTCGCCCGCGCCATTCATGACGCCGGCCCTCGCAGGGACAAGCCTTTTACGGCCATCAACTGCGGGGCGATTCCGGCTGAACTGGTCGAGTCCGAGCTGTTCGGTCATGAGAAAGGGGCCTTCACCGGGGCTGCTACAGGCAGAGTCGGCCAGTTTGAGGCGGCCCACACCGGCACCGTTTTTCTTGACGAGATCGGCGAACTGCCGAAAGATATGCAGGTCAAGCTGCTGCGCACCCTGCAGGAAGGGGAGGTCAAGCGGATCGGCGCGATCAAGCCCCGGAAAGTTGACGTAAGGATTATTGCGGCCACCAACAGAAATCTTATCGACGAGGTGGGGGCCGGGTGCTTCCGGGAGGATCTTTTTTACCGGCTGGCCGTGGCGGTGATCAAGCTGCCGCCTCTTCGCGAGCGCGAAGGGGATGTCGGCCTGCTCATCGATCAATTTCTGGACCGGATCAACCGGGAGAGCCACAGCGAACCGGGCTTCAAGAAAAAGAAACTTTCTGTTTCCGCAAGAAACCTTCTGATTCGCCACGCCTGGCCGGGCAATGTACGGGAGCTGCAGAATACTTTGACCAGGGCGGCGGTCTGGTCGCTGGACGAGGAGATCGGCGAGGAGGATATCCGTGACGCGCTGCTCCCGGTTCCGCAGGCTACAGACAAAGGAAAGGACGGCATTCTCCACCAACCTCTTACTCAGGGAATCGACTTGCCGGAGATCATGGAGAGGGTGGCGGTCCATTATCTCGAACGGGCGCTTGAATTGAACAACGGCAACAAGACAAAGACTGCGAAAACACTGGGGCTGTCGAGCTATCAGACGCTGACCAACTGGCTCAAGAAATACGGCCTCGAATAGGTTTGGCACGGCGGTTGCTGTATAGGGGGCATGGAAATCATGGATTCGATAAATTTTGAGATGCTTCGGGAGCAGTGGCCGGAGTTGGCTATCCTGGGTGGTTTCGCCGAACGGTACGCCCACGCCGACCCCTCAAGTGCACTCATCAAGCTCCGAACCTTCACCGAACACTTGGTGGAAGGGATCTACCGGATCCATAACCTCGCCCTGCCCTATCAACGCAACCTCTTCGATCTGCTCGGTGAAGAGTCCTTCAAGGACACCGTGCCCAAGGTGGTGCTGGACAAGCTGCACCAGATCCGTCTCGACGGCAACAAGGCGGCACACGGTGATCGGATTGACAGTGAGACAGCCCTTGGCAGCCTCCGCGAAGCCTGGGAACTGGGCTGGTGGTACTTTGCCGCGTATGGCGGCGGCCGTCCCGAAGACCAGCCAGCCTATCAAGCGCCCCCGCCCGAGGACACCAAAGCCAGGCTGAAGAAAGAGAAGAAGGCGGCGCTGGAAAAACTCGCTTCCCAGGAAGCTCAGCTGCAAGAGCTTCTCCAGCAGATGGAGGCGCTCCGCGCCAAAGCCGAAAAGGCCGAGAGAACCGAGGCCGAGCTTCTGGCCTTCAAGCAGGCGGGCAGGCAGGCCGCCGACGCCCTCAAGTTCGACGAGGCCACGACCAGGAAACGCCTGATCAACAAGCAGCTGGTTGCGGCCGGATGGAACGTCGATCCGAACAACGGCAACACCGCCGAGGTTTGGCAGGAGGTTAACGTGCCCCACCAGCCTACCGAAACAGGAATCGGCTATGCCGATTACGTTCTCTGGAGCGATGCCGGGAAACCCCTTGCGGTCATCGAAGCCAAAAAGACCGCCGTGAGTGCCGAAAAGGGCCGAACTCAGGCGAGACTCTATGCCGATGGTCTGGAAAAGGAGCACGGCCTGCGGCCGGTGATCTTCTACACCAACGGATTCGACATCTCCATCTGGGACGACGCCCAGGAGTACCCGCCCCGCAGTCTCTTCGGCTTTTATTCCAAGGACAGCCTTGAATATCTGGTGCGTCAGCGCGAGATCAAACAGCCCCTGACCAAGGCGGAGCCCAAAGAGGAGATCATCGGCGCCCGTATTTACCAAATCGAGGCTATCCAGAAGGTCTGTGAACAGTTTACCGCCAAGCACCGCAAAGCCCTCATCGTACAGGCCACCGGCACCGGCAAGACCAGGGTGGCCGTGGCCCTCGCGGACATGCTTTCGCGGACCAACTGGGGCCAGCGTATCCTCTTTCTCTGCGACCGTCTGGAACTCCGCAAGCAGGCGAAGAAGGTTTTCGGTGAGTTCATGTCCGCGCCACTCACCTATGTTACCGCCAAGACTGCGCAGGACCGCAACAAGCGCATTTATCTGGCCACCTACCCGGCCATGATGAAGATATTCCAGACCTTTGACACCGGTTTTTTCGACCTGATCATTGCCGACGAATCGCACCGTTCCATCTACAATCGGTACCGCGACCTGTTCAAGTGGTTCGACTGCCTGCAGGTGGGCCTGACCGCCACGCCGGTGGACAAGATCAACCGCAACACCTTCAAGCTTTTCGACTGCCAGGATAAGAACCCCACCGCCTATTACTCGATAGAGCAGGCGGTCGAAGAGAAATACCTGGTGCCCTATGAGGTTTATACTCACACCACCGGGTTCTTGCGCGAAGGCATCAGGTTCGCCCAACTGACCGAGGAACAGCGGGAAGAGCTGGAGGACGCCGGCGAAAACCCGGAAGCCTTCAACTACGACTCCAAAGACATCGACAAGAAGATATTCAACCGGGACACCAATCGGGAGATCATCCGCAACCTGATGGAACACGGCATCCGAGACGGTGCCGGCCAACGCCCCGGCAAGACCATCGTGTTCGCCCGCAACCACCACCACGCCGTGATGCTGGCCCAGGTCTTCGACGAACTCTATCCCCAGTACGGCGGCAAGTTCTGCCAGGTGATCGACAACTACGACCCTCGCGCCGAGCAACTCATCGACGACTTCAAAGAGCCGGACAACCTGCTCACCATCGCGGTGTCCGTGGACATGCTCGACACCGGCATCGACGTGCCCGAAGTGGTCAACCTGGTCTTTGCCAAACCGGTCTTCTCCTGGGTGAAGTTCTGGCAGATGATCGGCCGGGGCACCCGCCTCCGCCCCAATCTCTTCGGACCCGGCAAGGATAAGAAAAACTTCCGCATCTTCGATCACTGGGGCAATTTCGAGCGGTTCGAGGTCGAGCGGCCGGAGGCTGATCCGGCCCCTTCCAAGAGCGTGATGCAGCTTGTTTTCGAGGCCCGCATTCATCTCGCGGAAACCGCCCTGGCCAAGGCTGATCTCGACACCGTGAAAGCCACGGTGGAATTGATCAGAAAGGACATCAACACCCTACCCGACGACACCATCGCCGTACGGGAGAGGTGGAAGGCGAAGACCGCCATCCTCGCGAAAGGAGTGCTGGACCAGTTCGCCCCGGCTACGGCGGCCGCTCTCAAAAACGACATCGCGCCGCTCATGCAGTGGGTCTTTACCCGCGATCATAACGACGCCTACGGCTTCGACCTGTTGACGACCAACGCCCAGATCGAGCTTCTACGCGACTCCGGCCGCCTGGCCGACTTCCGCGACCAGACCCAAGACCGAGTGAGCGGTCTTCTCATGCACCTCAACCCGGTGCAGGCTCGGGCGGAATTGATCAAGAAAGTTCTCTCCTCGCAGTTCTGGGAACATGTCGACGTTGCGGCGCTTGAAGAGGCGCGTCAAGGACTGCGGGGCATCATGCACCACCGGCAGAAGCCGACCGGCGCCGGCCTTTTGCCGCCCAAGACCATCGACGTAACCGACGGTGACGTGAGGCTCGACCGACGCACCAGCAACGTCCGCTCCATCGACATGCAGCTTTATCGCCAGATGGTGGAGGAGACTTTGGTAAAACTCTTCGACACCAGTCCGGCCCTCAGGAAGATCAGACGAGGCGATCCGGTTTCCAAGAAAGACCTGGAATCGCTCATTTCGCTTACCCTCACTCAAAATCCGGATGTGAACCTGGAGCTGCTTCGCGAGTTTTTCCCCGAATCGGCCCCGCCCCTTGATTTCATCATCCGCACCATTATCGGCATGGAGCCTGAGGCTGTGGAAGAACGATTCGCCGACTTTGCACGCAGGTTCGCTGAAAACTCACGTCAGACCCATTTTTTGCGCCTTCTCAAGAACCATATCCAGAAATACGGAGTCATCACCGTGGACAGACTCTACGAGGAACCTTTCATTACCATAGCCAGCGACGGCCCGGACGGCGTTTTTCATGACGATGCCCAAATCGACGAGCTGATCAACATCATTCAGACCTTTCAACCGCAGGCGGGAGCTTCAATATGATCAACGGCCGGCTGAGAAGCAATATAGACAAACTCTGGGATGATTTCTGGTCCGGCGGCATCGCCAACCCCCTTTCGGTCATCGAGCAGATATCCTTTCTGATGTTTGCCCGCCTGCTCGACATCCGGGAGTCTCGGGAGGAGAAGAAAGCGGCCCGCACCGGCAAGCCCTTCCGCCGCATCTTCAGTGAAAAGCCTCTTCAAGACGAGGCCCGCCGCAAGGCCCTGGAGGGATTGGTCAAAACCGAGCAGGATTTGCGATGGTCCAATCTCAAGCATTTGAGCGGTGAAGACATGCTCCGCGTGGTTCGCGACGGCGTCTTTCCCCACTTCAAGACCGTGGCCATGGACGGGGCCAAGTTCGGCGAATACATGAAAGACGCCCAACTTCTCATTCAGAAGCCGAGCCTGCTGGTCATTGCGGTCAACACCATCGACAAGCTGCCGCTCGCCAAAGGCGACACCAAGGGCGATCTTTACGAGTACATGCTGAGCAAGCTGACCACCGCCGGCATTGCCGGACAGTTTCGCACCCCTCGCCACATCATCGCCAAGATGGTGGAGATGCTCGATCCCAAGCCCGATGAGGTGATCGGCGACCCGGCCTGCGGCACCGCCGGCTTCCTGGTGCAGACCATGCATTACCTGCAGAAAGAGTACACCACCCCCGGCATGGAATACCCGGACGAGGACGGTAATCTCATCTACCCCGGCGACCAATTGGAGCCCTTCCGTGACCATATCGAGTCCCGGCTTTTGCACGGTTTCGACTTCGACGCCACCATGCTGCGCATCGCGGCTATGAACCTGTTGCTCCATAACGTCGACTCGCCGAACATCCATTACACCGATACGCTCTCCAACAGCTTCCCGGAGCGTTTCCCGAAACAGGCCGAGAGCTATTTCGACGTGGTAATGGCCAATCCGCCCTTCAAGGGCAGCCTGGATTATGATGACGTCCACCCCTCGCTCCTGAGAAAGGTCAAGACCAAGAAGACCGAGCTGCTTTTCGTGACCCTGATCTTGAAGATGCTTAAGACCGGCGGAAGATCCGCCACCATTGTACCGGACGGCGTGCTTTTCGGCTCTTCCAAGGCCCACCAGGCCCTCCGAAAAATGCTGGTGGACGACAACCAGCTGGAGGCCGTGATCTCACTGCCCTCCGGGGTGTTCAAGCCCTATGCCGGGGTGTCCACCGCCGTCATTGTCTTCACCAAGGGCGGTCGGACCGAAGACGTGTTTTTCTATGACGTACAGGCGGACGGCTTTTCCCTGGACGACAAACGTGCGGAGGTGGAAACCAACGACCTGCCGGACATGCTGGAGCGCTGGAGGCGGCGCGACCCCAAGAAAGACACCGACCGGACCAGGAAGCATTTCTTTGTGCCGACCGCCGACATCAGGGAAAACAAGTACGACCTCTCCATCAACCGCTACAAGGAAACGGTCTACCAGGAAGAGGCGTATGATCCGCCCCGGGAGATACTCGACAGGATGATGGACTTGGAGAAGGAGATTATGGCGGATATGGAAGAGCTGCGGGGGATGCTGGGATGACCCATAGTTTGCCGAAAAATTGGCGTATTGTGTCCCTTGGAGAGTGTTGCAAGATTGTCTCAGGCGCAACGCCTCGGCGGAATGTTCCCGAGTATTGGGACAACCATATTCCTTGGGTAACTCCCAAAGATATAAGTGCCCTTGACGGTCCCATTTTAGAGGACACTCCTGAATATATTTCTAGAGCGGGTCATAAGAGTTGTTCGGCTACGCTTTTGCCGAAAGGGTCTGTTCTCTTCAGCTCACGAGCACCAATAGGCTTGGTTGCGCTAACCGGTCGTGAAATGTGCACTAACCAGGGTTTTAAAAGTCTGGTTCCTGGGGATACAGTTCATTCTGAGTATTTGTATCACTGCATGAAGTGGATGGCTCCCAGGATTGCGGAACTCGGCAACGGTGCGACCTTTAAAGAGGTCTCAAAAGAAGTCATTAGCAGAGTAGAAATCCCCCTCCCACCACTGGAAGAGCAAAAACGCATCGCGGCCATTCTGGACAAGGCCGACGCCATCCGCCGCAAACGGCAAGCCGCCATCAAACTCGCCGACGATTTCCTCCGCGCCACCTTCCTTGATATGTTTGGGGACCCGGTAAGTAATAGAAGTAAATATCAGACTGTGCAACTAAGGAATATTACATCAAGAATAACTTACGGTTTTACTTGTCCTATGAAACATCTCAAAAAAGGTATTCCAATAATTACTGCAAAAAATGTCCATATGGGATCCATAGATTTACACAATGTAAACTTCGCTGACAAGAATCAATTCGAGGCACTTACAGACAAATCAAAACCACAAAAAGGCGATATTTTGATAACCAAGGACGGTACAATAGGTCGTTGTTCAGTCTTTTATCTTGACCACGAAGTTTGCATTAACCAATCGGTTGCTTTAATAAAACCAGATTCTTCAAAAATAGAAAGTAGTTACCTTGAAGGTTTTCTTTCAACTCCGCCAGTTCAGTACAAAATTAAAAGTATGGGAAAAGGAAATGCTTTACAGCATCTTCAAATTACTGAACTCGCTGAATATCCCATTCCATTGCCTAGCAAGAATGAGCAGAAACGATATGTTAATTTACGAAACAAGATTAAGGAATTGCTATCGAAACAATTTTGGATCGGGGATGAAAAAAGTCGGCTTTTCAATTCCCTCACCCAGCGTGCCTTTCGAGGAGAACTGTAATGCCCATCACCGCCCTCACCATCGAGAATTTCAAGGGCATCCGAGAGCCGGTGCGGGTGGAGTTGAAGCCCATCACCTTGCTCTTCGGTCCCAACTCAGCAGGCAAGTCCACCATCATCCATGCCCTGCACTATGCCCGAGAAATCTTCGAGCGCCGGAACCTAAATCCGGACAGGACCCTGCTCGGCGGCGACTCCATCGATCTGGGCGGCTTCGAGACCCTGGTCCACGGCCATGACTTGGCCCTTCCCGTCACCCTGCGCCTTGATCTCGACCTTTCGGGAGAGGATCTGCCTCGTTACTTGGAAGGTTATGAAGATTACGGTTTCCTGCAATGGCAGGAACCAGACCTCTGGTCCATCCCTTCCGAAGTTCATAGCGCCTGGGTTAAAATCACGATGCGCTGGAGCGGCCTGATTGAGCGACCTCTCCTCACCGCCTATGAGGTCGGAGTCAACGGTGAAACGCTGGCGATCATCGAAACGACCGAGGACGGCAAACAGATCAACCTGACCCGTATTGAGCCCTTTAACCCGGTTTTCCTTGGTAAGTCGTCACCTGAAGGGGCCAAAGGACGCCTGAAAAAGTTGTTTCAAGGAGAAGGCCTCGACGGTGAAGCCATTGAAGCCTTTGGCGAGATTTTTCTTCGACTCTTTGAGCTCCTGAATACGGAAGGAGGGATGCCGGGAATCACCAAGAACATCGCATTGGCCGGGCAAGACTCAGCCATGCCGGCATGGGGAGTTCCGCTCAAGTTGGATCACAGCATGTGGAACAAGGACGTGACCTTTGAGGACGAAAGAAGTTTCATTCAGCTCTTGAGTTCGCTCATCACCGGTCCCGGCGAATTGGTCAGGGACGGTTTGAGCAGGCTCTGCTACCTCGGCCCCCTGCGAGAAGTTCCCAAGCGCGGGCACAGACCCATCACATCGCCCGATGCCTCCCGCTGGGCCAATGGCTTGGCTGCCTATGACACCCTGTTTTTCAGTGATGAGACCTTTATCGACCGGGTAAACGACTGGCTGGCCGGCGAGGAACGGCTTGATTCCGGCTATCGCGTCAAGGTGAAGAAATACCGGGAATTGGACGAAGAACATCCGCTAATGCCGGCCCTGCTTCAGGGCCGCATTCTCGACGAAGACATGGATATTCGAGAACAGCTGCTGGCAATGCCGATTCTGCGCCGCCTGCTGATTCATGACGAGGCCCGCAACATCGAGCTTGTCCCCCAGGACATCGGCGTCGGCATCTCCCAGGTCCTGCCGGTGGTGGTGGCCTCCCTGCACCAGAAGACCGGAATGTTGGTCGTCGAGCAACCCGAGCTGCACACCCACCCCGCCATTCAGGTGGCCCTGGGGGACCTTTTCATCGAGCAGACACGGCTGCGCCCGGACCTCACCTTTATCCTGGAAACCCACTCCGAGCACCTGATGCTTCGTTTCCTGCGCCGGATTCGAGAGACCGGCGAACAGGAGGCCCCGGGGAATCTGTCGCTGAGCCCGGCCGAACTCTCCATCTATTTCGTTGAGCAGGGTGAGAACGGCATCACCTGCACTCCCATCCGGGTGGACGAAGACGGTGATTTTGTCGACCGCTGGCCGAAGGGCTTCTTTGCCGAGCGGGCCAAGGAGCTTTTCTCATGATCGCCGAGTATGCTCTTGAGCCGGAAATGGTCGCCACCTGGGGCGACCGGCTAAACCACCGCTATTTCATCCGGGAGTTCGGCACCGGTCAGGGGCGGCTTGTCTCCCGTTACCCGAAGAAATGGGCCAAGAAAGTCTGGGACTCCTTTGCAGGCGGCAGCGAGATGGAAAGGAAACGGCTGGAGGAACTGCTGGCACGCCTTCAGCAGACCATGATCAAGCGGAAAGAGTGTGTTTGGGACGAGAACAGAACTTGGTTGGACAACGCCGCCCAGGAACATGCCCGCCATCCTTTCCGCGCCATATTGGCCCGTAATAACCCGGCTGCCCGGCCGGAAATACTCTGCGAGGACGGGCTTGGCGACCCTCCCTGTCCGGGGTGGGATAACCCGCACGGCATCACGGTCAACCGCGAGGCTCAGGAGATGGCGGCGGCCGTGCGGCACATGCTTGCCTGCTGCCGGTGGGTGAAGTTCGTCGACCCGCATATATCACCAGGCAGGCCAAATTATCAGCGGTCGTTGCGCGCCTTTTTCGACATCCTGGGAGACGAAAGACCCGTCGGTCCGCTGGAATTCATCGAGATTCATACCGGCCTGCATGCCGGCACGACGAATTTCTTACGGAGTTCCTTTCAGAAACTCATTCCTAACGGACTTCAAGTCACTCTATACCAGTGGTGCCAAAGGCCGGGCGGTCAGAGGCTGCATAACCGCTATATCCTGACCGATCTCGGAGGGGTTTCCTTCCATCACGGCCTCGATGCCGGCGCGGACGGTGAGACCGACGACCTCGCCCGCCTGGACATCGACCAGTACCATCTTCGCTGCGGGCAATACGACCCTGCAAGCCCGGCCTTCGACTTGGCGGCGTATCCGCTCATCATAACCGGCACCCTCGGAGGATGAAGAATGCCCGAATCCAATGTGTTTAGAATTGAATCCGACGACCTGACCATCTCTCAAATACTCAAGGATTTCTATACCGTACCCGATTTTCAGCGGGAATACGTCTGGGAGAGGGATCAGGTGGAGAAGCTGCTTCAGGATATTCTCGACGAGTTTTATAACGAGAAAGGCGAAATCATCGAAGGCCCGGAGTATTTCCTCGGCAGTATCGTTGCCTGCAAGGACAGGTCGGACAACATCTTCCAGCTCATTGACGGGCAGCAACGCTTGACCACGATATATCTTATCTTGTGTGCCGCAAGGGATGCCTTGAAGCAAGCGGGCGATGAACCCACTCGGGTGCTCCTCGGTCAGATTTCGGACGTCTATTCGGATTCAAGAACGGGCGAGGACGTGGAGCGGCAGCGGCTCACCCTGCAATACCAGGACAGCGACGGGATTCTTGAAAAGATTGTCACGAGCGGACAGTCCATCGACTCCCTCCCGGAGACAACACGATCAGTGAAAAGAATTCTGGCGGCCCTCAGGGACATCCGCGACTTTTATCGCATCAACCTCCAGAATGATCCAAGCAGGATCAAAAGGTTCCTCGTCGCTTTCACGAACCGAATCAAGTTGATTCGTATCTTGACCCCGAACATCGCTAATGCCTTGAAGGTCTTTGAGACCATCAACGACCGCGGCGTCGGATTGAACGCCATGGACCTGTTGAAGAATCTGCTGTTCATGAAGACCGACAACAAGGACTACCCGAAACTCAAAGAGCGTTGGAAAAGGCTGATCGACACTCTTGATCGTTGCCAAGAGAAGCCATTGCGGTTTCTGCGGTATTACATCATGGCTCACCACCAGATTGATCATCATCGGGGTATCAGGGAAGACGAAATCTATCAATGGTTTGTGAATAATTCGACCGCCTGCGGGATTGACACAGATCCTACAGGGTTTGCAGATGTGCTCATAGGATGCGCCGAGGCATATGCCTACTTCTCGGAATCCAAGAATCCGAAGGGCGTCGCAAATCGGTATCTCCGCAATCTATCCCTTCTGGGCGGTGCTCTGAGGCAGCATTATATCCTGCTACTCGCAGGCCGGAATCTGGCGAAGCCTCTATTTGACAAGCTTTGCCGCGCCATTGAAAATCTTCTGTTCTGCTATATCATCACTCGCGAGCAGTCAAAGACCCTTGAGAGAAATTTCGCACGTTGGGCGCTGGGGCTCAAAGGCATTCAAGATGAGAAAGGCCTGGACGCGTTTCTGAAGGAAAATATGATCCCCGAAATGACCAAAAGAAGCAGTCCCTTTGACTTTGCCTTCAGCGAGCTCAACCAAGCAAGCATTCAGCAGTATCGGATGCGGTATATTCTTGCCAAGCTTACGCAGTTCATCGAGGAGAATGCGTGGGGTAATCCGAAATTCACAGAGCTGGACGGCTATATGAATTCATCCGTGCATGTCGAGCATATCCTTCCGCAACAGCCTGAAGAGGACGTCCTGAACGGTTTCGACAAACCGGCGGAGTATCACGACTACAAACTCAAACTGGGAAACCTGACACTGTTGGAAAAGACGATCAACACGAGCATCTCGAACCGGGGCTACGCCGAGAAACGACCCGGCTATCTCCAGTCGTCGTTCCTTCTAACAAAATCGCTGGTGGAGAAGCCACATGTCGGGTCGGACACACAGCTCAACAGAGCGGTTCAGGATCTCGTCCAGTTTGGTGTGTGGGATTCAAGCAGTATTGAACAGAGGCAGAAGATGCTGACAAATATCGCAAGGAAAACGTGGGACATGCCGGGATCAAATTGATACGGGGGCGCAGGTGAAGGGAGAAGCCGCTGCTGTTCAGTTCGTCAAAGTGACAAAGGAAAGTGTTCTTTCTTTTCTTGGAGAAGCCCGGAACCGGATCGTTATCGCCAAGGCCGGCTACTTTGTTGATGAGATCGAAAAGCTTTTGGAGTTGGTAAAGAAAGGTGTGCACTGTGATCTTTATGTGGATACCTCCGAGAACACCGTCCGTTATGGATTCGGTGAACAGGCCGCCCTTGAGCTGATAAACAAGAGTCTCGATCGGCTCAATGTCCAGAGCGCCAATTATATCAGGTTGGCTATTATCATTGTTGATGATGCAGTCATGGTGTATTCACCGGCGGCCTTATCCTGGGAAGAGGTTTCGGAACACATCGATTTCCCAAACGGCTTTATTGGCGGGAGTGGCATGGCCAAGAGTCTGTTGAGGCAGATTGAGGGGGAACCGATTGAAATCAACATCGAAGGGATGAATATCGCCATTCAGACCTGTCCGGTAATTCAGAAAGCCTCGGAAGAGATTGAACAGGAGATTGAGACAACCCTCTCCGTGCTCGAAGAGAACCCGCCTGTTGACCCGGCAGAGCTGCGGAAGACCACATTTTACCGGAATAAGTACAAGCTGCTTAAAATGGCCTTGCACGGCGTCAGGATCAAGAACAAGTCCATCTCCCTGCGTCCTTTCAACAATATGTTTCCAAAGACCAATCTTCGGCTGAAAAGCAGCTGGAATGTTCTGACCCGCGAAGATGTGGAGAACTTGGTGGCGATCAATCATTTTCTCATGCAAGCCGGTGATGTCACCGCCAAACATACTTTTGATGCGAGGCGCTATGGAACCCTGATTGAACTGAAGAGCATTCGACCACTTGAAAACTGTATCGCTTTCCTGATGTATGAACTCATGGATGGTTTGGTGAGTGAGGGAAAAGGCGATGAGAGTCAAGACAAGAATCCGCTCCGGAAGAGCCTTGTGTATCTGCTGAAGGAAAGCCGGACAGCCCTCATTGACCATCTATGTCCTCAGGCCATGGAAGAAAATGGATGCTGGGGCCAACTCTTTGCGAACGACAAGACACTGTATCGACAAATGCAGAGCGGAAAAATCTCGGAAGACGAAGCCGTTAAACAGGCTGTTGAGACCTATGTGGATCATCGGCTCAATTTCCCGAAGGCCCAGCAAATGATCGACCTGATCCATGTTGAATTTGATTACTACGACATCTCTGACGAACTGCTGGTAAAAGATGATTTTGTCGAGACCCTTGAGAGGTTTGACATCGAAGTACGCGACTACCAGGACGGCTACGAACAAAATAATCAAAAGTCCCTGTTTGAGTTTTCCGGTTAGTCGCCGACAATATCTCATTCAACTTAGACGAGGGGTACCCATGGCCCGACAGTACAACCCGCAACGTTTTTTTCGGCAGGCCCCCAACAATCTGCTCGCCCGGTATTTCAAAGAAAAAGGCGTGCTTGAGGAAATCAACTTCCAGGAACTTACGGAAACAAGAATCGAATCAGTCTATGAAGCCTGGCTTGCGCTGCCGGAAAAAGAGCGCAACGAGATGGAAAAGGATTTCCGGGCGATAGATTTCATGGCAACCGAGGGGGCCGTCAAAGCATTTCTCGACGAGGCCGCCTGGCATGAGGAAGAACTGGGGCCGATTCTTTCTGCGTTGAAGAATCACCATGATCGAGCCTTCTGGGTGTTCATGAACCGGCCGGATTACTGGCGGGGTGCTTTCCAGTTTCACCATGCCGACAGCATTCCGGCATCCTATTGGCGAAAGCGGAAGAATCTCCCGAAAAAGCCGGCCTTGGTTGAAGCGAGGGATATTGCGCGATTGGAGCAGGCGATCAGCAGGTATTTTTACCATGAGGAGGGTAAAGGCAAAAACTGCAAGGTAGAGCCCTATCGTCGGAATGAACTTGACTATTTTTTCGCCTATCCCGAGGACTACACTCAGGCAAGCATTGAATGGATTGACAACGAATTTGCCCGGCCACCCCGGACACCCGCCTTTGAAGTTATTTTCGTCTATTCACAGTCCAACGGCACTCTGGATATTTTTATGCGCGGGGTCAAAAAAGCGATCGCCGACCTGCAACGGTTGTTCGCGGAAACGATTCTGAAGACCGGGCTCGGACCGGATGAGAAAGACGAAAAAGTCTATCATCTCAATCCGCTGAAGCATCGTAATTTTCAGTTTGTTTTCGATCCCGCAAGCGGCATCGAGGACGTGCGGGTTCGTAAGCTACGACTGTCGAATATGCTGAAAAAGAACGAGCGAATCATCCTGGAGGCGGACCCGACCTATAATCCCGATGCGGTGTATGACCTGCTGGACAAAATCCATAACGAGTCGATGCCCCTGTCTGAGTATAATGTCACGCAGGTGGGCTTGAGAGTTTTCTTCAGTCCCGCTCCCGGATCGTTGAAAGGAAAGACCCGGAGCCTTGACATCAGCTATCCAAACTCCTGCAACCTGAGACAGGACGGCCGGGATCTGATCATCAGGGAGATGCTGGCGGCCTCCGGCCTTGAGCCCGGGGAAGAAACCTGGGAGGAAGGCCGGCTCGCGGAAGCGGGACAAGAAGGGTACCCGTACCCGGCGGAACCATGTACCCATACCGTTGCTGAATGTTCGAACTAATCCTGAAACATTTCGCAGCTGTCGGCCGGAGAGAAGGGGCAGAAATTCTCTCCGCCGATCATCCGGCTGCCTGGCCCAAGGAAGAAATTGCGGCCTATACGCGACTCGGGCTACTCAAGAGAGCGTCCCCGGCAAGAATTGTTGAGTGTCCCGGTTGCGAAGACGCCTGTCTGATGCCGGTTCACGTTTTTCCCACCGAGGACGGCCGCCCACCCCGTTTATTCATTGTCTGCGACAAGCGGGAGGACACGGGCCGTGTATCGATCGATCCGGCAATCCTTGCGCAATGGCAGATCGATATTCCCCGCTTTGCAACCCTATTGGCATCGGCTCTTGGTACCGGCCAACCCCCTGATGAAATCATTCAGAAACGGGCCTATTATCTTGGCTCGCTGGTCATCAACCGAAAAAGACAGTCCGCCTTCTTTATTATCAACAACGAGTCCATGGATCTGGCCCTTGAGTCCGGCCTGGTTGAACAATATCCCCATCCTTTCTTTCTCGTCGCAGCCGGACAGCCGGGACCTCAGGAAATGAAGCAGGGCGTCGCCATTCCCCTGTTGCATATACTAATGCCCTCGGAGGATGGGTTGGGGTTGGATACTCGTGAGTTGGCGGAACTGCTGTCCGCAAAAAGCAGGGTGAGGCAGGATATCATACCGATTGCCGTGCCGGAAGGTACGGGCTGGAACCAAATCGTTATTTCCTTTGTGAATGAACACACCGTACAGATCAGGTATCCCGGAAACACCGAACACCGATCATTTGATGAGATGGGCTTCAGCGATTTGAGAAGAGCAGACTCCCCGGAATACCAGCCTTCAAAGCTTTGGAGGATACTCCGTGCATTTGCCGAGCACCACGGAGAAATTGTGTTCCAGGATTCAACAGGGGCGTTCTCAAGTCCCGAGAAAGTCAAGAAATGGGTGTCCCAGATCCGAAAGAAACTGAGAGAGGTGTTTCCGACCCTTCAAGGGGATCCCTTCCACCCCTACAATAAGGTCCATGGGTACAAGACCCGTTTTACCCTTAACGTCAATCCCTCCTGTTTGTAGTTCCGGTGAAATTTCACCGGCCGGCCGAAATTATTTTTCATCTTGTTATTCCAGTTATTCCAATTAGTTAGCACATCCAAACAAAAAAAGCACACTGATCCGGTGACTTTTCACCAATCGGGGTAAAGCCCGATTTGCTGGACAGTGAGAATCGCCGCGAGGCGATGCTGACCCTGCAAAGTCCAAGTCGGGCTGGGCTCCTCAGGGTCTCTTTTGTTTGGAGGGCGGCAATGGCGCAGTACAGCCCGGAAATTCTTAAACAGACCATGTCGCTGTTCGAGCGCCGGACCGGCAGGGCGATCTCCGAAGAGGATGCCCGGCAGGCGGTTGAGAATGTCGGGGGTTTTTTCCGGGTGTTGCAGGAATGGGCCGAGGCTGAGGACAAAGAAGAGAGTGCAGAGTCGCCAGAAGGTCCAATGGATGTAAGGGCGGTGCAATGAATCCTCTACCAGTACCCTCCCCGTCACCCTTGGGCCGGGCTCCACCAGAGGAGATAGAGCAGACGGAACCAATCAGATCAAACACATTTTATGGAGTCCAACATGAGCGGAGACGGGAAATCGAAACAGGCCAACCTATTTGATGAATCAACAAGAGAGCCGGAGGAGACTGCCATGTCTGAAAACCAATCCAACAGAGTCAACCTTCTTGATGTGGCGGCGGCCGAATCGGCGGAGCCACTGCTCGAACTAGTCCGCCTGGGCTCCGACGAAACCGCCATCATCCCCTTCACGGCCGACAGCGAGGCCATTGACCTTCACTACTGCTCTGAAACCGAGATCAACGGCTATGTCGTCTGCAACGGCCCGGACTGCGTGCTGTGCCGCATTGGCCGCAAGCGGGACCAGCGGCTGCTGCTCCCAGTCTATCTGCCGGCGGCCGGTTGTGTCGGCCTCCTGCCGGTGAGCCGGTCGTTGAGGCCGTTCGCCCTGCTGCCCCAGATATCCAATGTCCTGAAGGCCGGAAAGCCCACGGTCCTGTTCGTGACCAGGGAAGGGGCAAAATACACCGTCTCCACAGCGGAACTTCGGGAGGATGTGGACGGCGGTGAAGCGGCAATTCGGCGCTTTCTGGACGACTACGAGGCCGGGCTTCACGTTCTTGCCGCCGTGTACCCGCGTATCGGCAACGAGCAGCTGGCCGGCGTCGAAGAGATCGGCAAAATGATGGCTCTCAAGGGGGTCAGAGTCCATGCCGGTGATCAGCGGTCCTGATGAGCTGGCCGCCTTTCGGCGGCACTGGGACGGAAAGCGGATGCTGGAACTTCTGGCGGAGCATAACGGGCGGTTACGGGTTGATTGGGCCGTGGGAGTAGGGAAAAGCCACAACATCGACCTGACCATCGAGGAAGCGGTTGCCTCCGAACTCTACGACCTCGTTATCGCCCTTTTCCCCACCCGGCAAGTCATCGAAGAGCGGAAATGGGTGCAGCGCCCGCCGACGGGAATCAAACTGGTCAATTTGAAACCACGACCCGGGAATCGATGCGGTGCCGACATGAACCGCCACTGGCAGGTGTTTGAGCGAAACGGCTTGGGAGCTCTCGGCCGCACCGAGTTGTGCGGCCAGTGCCTTCTGCGGCCAGAGTGTGCATGGCCCCGGCAATTCGGCCGGTCGATCAAAGGCGCCAAAGCAGTCTTCGGCACCCAGGCCCACCTGGAAAGGTCCCCCTATTTCCTGGATCAACTTGCCCAGTGGGCTGGAGCGGAGCGAGTTCTGGTCATTCTCGACGAGGCCAATTGCATCATGAAACCCTTTCGGCGCACAATCGACCGCGTGCGGCTGCGGGCTTTTGTTGATGTCCTGAGCAAGATGAACCCGCGAAGCCGGCGGAAACTCCATGCGCGTTGGCTGTATCTCTGTGACTTGCTTCTTGTCGCCGGAACCAGCGATTTGCGCATTCACGACTGGTGCTTTCCTCAAATCCATCATGATTGGTCGCTCGCCGTGCAGACTCGCGGATTCAGTCTGTACGGCGAAGCCTTTTCTTTCCTTGGCTTTGATTTGATCCATTTCGGCCGCTCCCCGCTGGAATCCAGGGAGCGATCGGCCAACGGCGATATCCTTTTTGCCGCCGTGCCCGGCGTCTCCACGGATTTCATCATTTACAGCGGCACGGCTCACCAGGAATTCACGACCTACCGGCTGGGTACGGAATTCGCCAGCCCCTTTGAGGACTATTCTTTCAGCCACGCTGAGACCCGGTGGTTCAACATCGCATGCCGGCTGGGGGCGCGAAAGTATTTCAAGAAGAACTCCGGCCAGATTCTGGACTTCTTTGCTGGTCTGGTCGCCAAGAGGCTCCGCGAGGGAAAGCGCCCCTTGCTGCTGGCCAAGAAATGTTTCTGCGCGTTCTGCGCCCGCCAGATGGAAGAGCGGCTCCGGGCGCTGGGCGTCGAAGTGCGAGTGGTCATCAACGGCCGGCAGACCGAGCTGTTGCGGGACGCCAAAGTGTTGCCACTCATCCACTACGGCATGATCGGCACCAACCTCTTCGAGGATTTCGACTGCGCGTATTGCCTCACCGGCTATTACGTCACTGAAGAAGCCATTAACGGTATTCTTCAGGATATCCTTGGTTCCGATATGAACCTGCCGCTGAAAATCTCCATTGAAGGCAGGCCGTGCAGGCGACGGGCCGGGGTCCGGAACAAGGGGGACCGCATCTATGATCTGCACACTCTGGCGCAACATGCCCTGAACCACCAGGAAATGGATACCGTGCTCCAGGCGGTGGGTAGGGTGCGGCCTTACACCAAGCCGAGGGAGGTCATTACCTTTCAGTGCGCCGATCATCCGGACCTCGCCTATACGCGGGAGTTCAACAGTATCGGCGAGGCACGAGACTATTTCGGCATCCTCGGCAGAAGGTCCGCACGGACGGCGGAACTGCACACCCAGATTATGGAGGCCAGAAGCGAAGGGTTGAAGCAGCGTGAAGCCGCCGCCCTGTTGGGGGTAAGCACAAGGACGATCAAACGATACTGGAATCCAAAGGTGCCACCACCCCTTATAGGTAATTCTTTATAAGGGAAGCCGGCACCTTTTTTATGGTGAGCCCGATGGAACTTCTACCAATCTGGAAAGAGCGAGTTCAGGACGCGGAGCAGAAACCGGCAGCCGGCCGGATATCCTATGGCCTAAGGAAATCGCCTCGGTATTATGCAAAGAAGACCCATTTCATCGAAGCAATTGCTGATGCCCGGGCCATGGTCGATTTTGCCCTGCAGCGGCCGCTTTCTCATATCGGTTTTGATACCGAGTTTGGGTATGACCGACCGGGGGTCAAGATCGACAGAAGAAACACCGTCTACGACCCGCGCAGCATACGGCCGCTTCTCCTGTCTCTGGCCATGGCGGAGCCGTCCGATGATGGAGAAGGTTATCTCTACAATTTTGTCGTTGATCTGCGAAAACCTGAATTATCGCCGGTCCTGAGCGAGCTGTTTCGACTACCTCTTCCCTTTGTCGGTCATTTCGTCAAGGTTGAACTTTTCTGCCTGTGGCGGCTCGGCCTTCAAGAGCCGCATATACTCTGGGATACGTTCATCTTCGAGAAACTCCTGCATTTAGGCCTGCACCATCACAGATACAAAATACAAGGAAAAGCGGACGAACTTGAGCGGATTCCGGCCAAGGAGGAAAGCGACGAAGACAAAGTGCATGGGTTCTCCCTCGTGGCGACCTGCCAACGCTACGGAGTAGCTTATCGCATGGCAGCGGAAAAGGAAAGGCTCCAACTATCCTTCTTGAACCATCCTGCGGAAGCCCGGTTTTCTGAGGAGCAGATCGAATATGCCGCCGAAGACGCCGTCGCTGCGGGTTTGCTCTATCCTTTTCAGCTCCAAAAGGCTTTGCAGCACGGCTTGGTACGTCATTGCGAAACCGTGGAGATGGATTGGGTGGTCACCAACGCCCGTATTGAGTGGAACGGGGTACGGGTGGATGAGCGAAAGCGGGATGAGGCCATCCCCAGAATCGGTATGCATCTGGAGAAGCTCGAAAGGCACCTGGCCGCTGAATACGGCATCCGGAATACACAGAGCCACAAACAGCTGGCCGAATTCTTCCAGGGGTGCGGCCTTCTGCACAGGTTTTTGCTGGGTGGAAAAGTGAGATTTGACAAGAAGGCGCTGAAGAAGAATGCGGACCTGCACCCGGCTATCACCCTGCTGAGAGCGGCAAGAAGGGCCGCCGACCTGCTGGGGGACAAACTTCTGTCGCCTGATTTTGTCGGTGCGGACGGCCGCGTCCGGGCGGAGCATCGGCAGCTTGGCACGGACACCGGCAGGCAGACAAGCCGTTGGCCGAATTTCCTTGGACTGGACCGGGTGCTCCGGCCCCTTGTTGTTCCGGCGGAAGGCTACGGCATCGGTGAAGTGGACTGGAGCCAAGTTGAGGTTGGGGTAGCTGCCGCCATGTATGGCGATGACGCGCTGGTCGGGATGTTCAATTCCGGCGATGTCTATTCCTCCATGGCCCAGCATTTTTTCCGAGATGAGCTGCCGGAAGAAGATATCAACATTTCCGGCAAGGAGTTCAAGGCAAAGCACAAGGCTCTTCGGAATCAGATGAAATCATGCACTCTGGGGATCATTTACGGCATAACTCCGGTCGGCCTCGCCCAGACCCTGGGGACCTCCAAGGGCAAGGCGGCGGCTTTGCAGAATCGGTTCATGGCCATGTTTCCCAAGTTGCAGGAAGCCCTGGCCCTGGCGTCGCATTGTGGGGCGATCAGAGGGTATGCCTACACCATCAGCGGCTTGAAACGATATCGGGCAAAGACCGGCGAGGCCACTCGATGGGAGAAGAACTGGCTGACCAACCACCCCGTACAGGGAAGCGCCGCCGTGGTGTTCAAGGCTGCAGGCAATCGGCTAGACAGACTTTACAGGCAGTACGATGCCCGGATCATCATTCCCCTGCACGACGCTTTCATTTTTGAAGCGCCGTTCAGCGCTCTGGAAAACGTCGCCGCCCTTACCTCAAGAGTCATGTGCGACACCCTGCAGGAATACTTCCCCGTGCTCAGACCCCAGGTGGAGGTCAATATCGCCAGACCCGACTGTTGGAACAAGGATGGAGACGGTGAAGAGCTGGAACGGTGGATTGCTGGTTTGGACGAACTCATGAATGGCCATGAAACCCGCAACCAGGAGGCGTGATGTGCTCGGAAATGCATTAAAAATTACCGAGGATATTGTGAAGAAACCCCGTTTCGGTCCGAACATTCGCAACAAAAACAGGCCTATTCTGCGCAACGCAAGGACGTGCGCAACACGATGCAATATCGGGGTTTATATAGTGTTTCCAAATGGTTATATGATACGTTCATCGAACGATTCTGAAGAAATTTGGGAGGGAACGCGTGTATGGCGGAGGCTTTAGTCGAGTCGAACACTAAAGATCATTTACAGACATGTTCAAGGAGGAACCGCAATGGCTTCAGAAAAACAGGAATCGGCGAATGCTCGGAATGCGCAATTGTCGACCGGTCCCACCTCGGCGGAAGGAAAAGCCATCGTTTCCAGAAACGCGGTGAAGCACGGTATCTTCGCCAAGGATATGGTAATCAACGTCGGCGACGGTCGTGAAGATGAATTGGAATACTACGAACTATTTGCCGATCTAAAAAAGGACCTCGCCCCGGTTGGCCGTATGGAGACGATACTTGTGGAGAAGATTGCCGTCAATTACTGGCGGTTGAGGCGGTTGCTTCGACATGAAACCGGAGAGATCCGAGAGCGGCTGGATGATTTCCGGGAAACCGCCCTCCGGTCATACTACAGCAACTCCTATTTTTCCCGGCAACGGCCTGAATTGCAGTATTATGGCTACGACGACGAAATCACAGATGCAGAGTATCGGGCGCAGTGCTGCAAAGTGGCCGAGATGCGGAGTTCAGGCTTTGATCTGTCAAAAGACAAAGCAACCTTGGAATATGTCCTCTGGTTCCGAATAAACATGGAAGAAGCCGAGTTTGCCGAAAAGGATTACGAAGCCGCCCAAAAGTACGTGGCCTCCTTGTCCCCTCAGATGCAGGGCAAACTGCGCAAGGAGAGGTTGGAAGAGGAAGAGCGGGTGCTCGCCGAGATGGAGGAAGTCAGAACTTGGCAGGTGAAATTCGACCGAATCCGGAAGGCCAAGTCGCTGCCTGCAGCGCCCGATTTGAATAACGTCATCAAGTACGAGAACTCTTTGGAACGGTCCATCTTCCGCAACCTCGCCGCCTTGAAGGCCTTGCAGGACAGCCGGGCAAGAAGCGGCGAAAGCGCCGACGATTTCCTGGACCTGCCCACTAAGGAAGGATGATTGGGTTTGTTTTTGAAAAAACGGTTTCGCCTGGCGAAACGTGATAACTCTTGGCCTTGCAATAGCACAGACACCGTGATAGCGTGATAGCATCGAAGTACGAAACAACTCATTCCTGCCGAGGGGACAAAATGGCGACAACCCCAAGTGACAAAAAGCCAACCCATCCGGGAGAGACGCTCCGTGAAGGCTTTCTTCAGCCCTTGGGGATCACGCAGCAGCAGCTTGCCGACGGCATCCTGGTTCCGTTCCAGCGTGTCAACGAACTTGTTAACGGCAAGCGTGGAGTGACGCCCAGCACGTCCCTGCGCCTGGCCAAGTTCTTTGGGGTGCCCGAAGATTTCTGGATGAACCTGCAGACCCGCTGGGATCTGTATAGAGCGAAGAAGAAAGAACAAGCCGTTCTCGATGAAATCAAGCTGGCCGCAGCCAAGCCAATGAAAACGGATTGAAGGCCTGGAGGCCCGACCACCATGAAGAACGACCAGCAATCACCCCCTGTTCCAAGAGCCGTAGTTTACGCCAGAGTGTCTTCCAAAGAGCAGGAAAAGGAAGGCTTCTCCATTCCGGCCCAGCTCAAATTGCTCAACCACTACGCCGCCGACAACAGGCTCCAGGTTGTTCAGGAATACGTTGATGTGGAGACTGCGAAGAAGGCGGGAAGGTCGGGATTTTCCGAAATGATCAAGTTTCTTCGGGAAGAGGCCAAATCCAAGCACCCTTCTCCCTGCCGAACCCTGCTCGTAGAGAAAACGGATCGTCTGTACCGGAATCTCAAAGACTGGGTAACGCTTGACGAACTTGAGCTTGAAATCCATTTCGTGAAGGAAAACGTTACTCTTTCCCAGGAATCCAGGTCGTCGGAAAAATTCATGCACGGCATCAAGGTATTGATGGCCAAGAACTACATCGACAACCTGTCCGAAGAAACCAAGAAAGGCATGGTCGAAAAGGCGGAACAAGGCATCTATCCCTCTTTCGCTCCTCTGGGATACATCAACCTTGAATGTAATGGAAAACGCATCATTCAACCGGACCCGGTTGTCGGTCCCCAAGTCCGACGCCTTTTTGAATGGTACGCTACCGGGAACTATTCCTTACTTGAACTGACCAGAAAAGCCCAGGATGAAGGGTTTGCCTTTCGGAAAAGCAACCGGGCGATCCCTAAGAGCGTGGTGCACAAGATTCTGAAGAATTCCCTGTACTACGGCGAGTTTCGCTGGGCAGGCAAGACTTACAAGGGCATTCACGAGCCCCTGGTATCAAGGGAACTTTTCGAGCGAGTCCAGGCGGTCATGGACGAAAAAGGCCGCAGGAAAACAGGCCGGCAAAAACACAGCTGGGCCTTCCAGGGTTTGTTGTCGTGCGGGCACTGCGGCTGCGCCTTGGTCGCCGAGATAAAGAAGAAGCAGTATGTTTATTACCACTGTACCGGCAATAAGGGGAAGTGCCCGGAGAAATGGGTTCGGGAGGAAGAGATTGCTCGGCAATTCGGGCAGGCAATCGGCGCCATCAAAATGGATCATGACGTTATGACGTGGGTCATTGCTGCGCTCAAGGAGAGCCATGCAGACACCCGAAAGTATCACGCCGACCGCATGACGGCTCTTCAAACCCAGTATGAAAAATTGCAGCACCGGCTGGACGCCATGTACGAAGACAAACTCGATGGGAGAATCGATCAAGATTTTTACGACCGGAAAAGTACGGTCTGGAAGAGTGAGCAGGATGAAATCTTGCGAAGAATCGAACAGCTCCAGAATGCCAACCGTTCATATTTGGATGAGGGGTCCAAATTGCTCGAACTTGCACAACGTGCCGTAGTTCTTTATGAAAAACAAACGGCGCAGGAAAAACGCCGCATCATCAATTTTGTGTGTTCGAACTCGATCTGGAAGGATGGACACCTCATCCCGAACTACAGGCAACCATTTAATATTCTTGCTGAAAGCAACTTGGCCCACAAAAAAGAAACGGCCTTATTTCCGAAGAAAAAAGGCCATTTTGAAAACTGGCTCCCCGGGCAGGACTCGAACCTGCAACCTAGTGGTTAACAGCCACCCGCTCTGCCGATTGAGCTACCGAGGAATAAGGTGTTCCGTTGGGTGAAAGAGGCTTTTACCAATCCGTCATGAAATAGTCAATAGAAAATTATGGAAGTCGGAAGCGAAAGAAAATCGCATCTTCACCGGAAATCGTTGCCCTTGGCTTGCTCCCTAACTTATAATACGTGGTCATGAATCTCAACCTATGCACGGTCCCGCTGGGCCGAAGTGTTTTCCGGATTCTTCTCCCGGTGGTCTGCCTGATGTTCTCCGCGCCCGCCGTGGGTAAGATTTACGTGTGGAAAGACGAATCGGGACGAGTACACTACGCCAACGACGAAGAAAACGTTCCTCCCGAGATTCTGGAAGACGACAAGAAATTTCGCATCATCGAAACCACCATCAAGAGCCCCGCCCCTCAGGATTCGGCGCAGGACAAAGCCATCCGTACGGTCACAGTGCAGCCTCCCGCGGCTCCCACGCCCGCCACGACGTCTCCTCCCCCGGCGCCCGGCAAGTCCGCGGAAATGCAGGGACTGCAAACCGATTACAGGCAGGTCCTCGACCAGATGCGTGATTACCGAAAGAGTAATCAGGACCTGAACACCTCCGCCTACCGAGACCTGCAGAATCGCCTCAGAGAGCTCAGGAAGTCCATGTCCGAAGCTCGTCCCAGACCCAAAAGGAACTAAAGTCCTTCCGTGCTCCCTCCTTCTTCACGGCTCGTTGACAAAGCCCCATGATTTCAGACCGTCGAGCGGTCTCTCCCGCACGGAGACAATTCCGTTGACCCCGTTCCGTCCCCTTGAGTATGATCTTTTTGTGATAAATGGTGGTCTTCCGGCGGATATTCTCCGCCTCTTTTGGAAGTGAATCCCCTCAAGTCTGCCCGATATTCCGACATCCCTTCGGAAAACCGGGCTAAAGGCCGGATGGAACGTGATATGATGGATATTTCTCCCCAGGCATTCCTGGACGAGCTGCGATACGATATCGCCAGACAGGACCTCCTCAAGGCGAGCATCGTGTTGGCCCATTTGGGTGAGATGGACGCCAAGACCCAAAGGCAGGCCCTGCTCGAACTCAGCAGAGCCGATGAAGGATTCGCGATTCCCTTGCTGGTTCGCCTGGTTTCCAAGTCGTCCGACCTTGGCGACGTGGATTCTTTGGCTCGGGAACTCCTCTTCTCCATGTCCCTCGACAAGCCTTCGGTCCCACTGGCACTCCTCAAGACCGGGGATGACGACGCGGGGAAAGCCCTGCTGGCCGAGGTGGTCGGTGAAATCCGTCTTGAAGAGGCCGTCCCGGTTCTAAGGGAGTTCCTTGCTTCAAGAGCCAATGATATGGTGCTTGCAGCCGCCATGCCGGCTCTGGGAAACCTCGGTGACTCATGGTCGGTTTCCCTGGTGGCGGAGTTCCTTTACAGCGGCAATGCGAGGCTCGTGGCCGCGGCGGTGGAAACCCTCGGCCGCCTGGGCACGCCTCCGGCCATGAAAAAACTGTCGGAGAAACTCGGAATCGACGCCGAAATCGACTTCTTGATCCTGGAGGTTTTCGCCCGGGTCCAGTCGGTGGAGTCGCTGGAAAAACTCAACGAAACGTTGGGATCGGCCCATGCGCACATTCGCAGCACGGGCAAACAGATGCTGGTGCAGGTGGGAGCCAAGGCGGTTCCCCTGCTTCTGGAAAACCTGACTCAGGACGACCCGGACCTGGTCATCCATTCCTTGAACGTTCTTGGGGACATCAAAGACCCCACAAGCATTCCCGCCGTGCGCAAACTGATCCACACCCACCCGGCCGATCCCAACGTGCGATTCGCCGCGTATGAGGCGCTTGGCCTCCTGCCGTTGCATAAAGGGGCTTTCGCCTTGGGCGCCGGATTGCAGGATCCCGTGGCCAACGTGAGAGCTGCGGCGGCCGGCGCCATCGAACGTAATTATGATGAGATTCTGGCCGCCGGCGTCAAGAACATGATTCGCACCGAAGACATGGAAGCCTTGAACATCGTGGTCACCATCATCAACTCCCAATGCGACCGCATGTTCCTCGACCTCCTGGAAGAGGAGTTTTTCGTTAAGAAGGCGGTCCCGTATCTTTCCGAGCGCGCTCATCCTGATTTGAAGGGCCACTATTGCGAACTTCTAACGAAGAACGGACGGGACGATCTGGCTTCGCTCATCGAGGGAGCCCCGACGGCCGAAGCGGAAGCCAAACCGGTGATCTTCGCCGTGGACGATTCCAAGATGATACTGAATATCTATCGGGGTATGCTTTACGACTTGGGATGCGAACCGCGGCTTTTCCAGTTTCCCGCCGAGGCGGTGGACCGGGTGCGCGCCGAAAAACCCGATCTGATTTTGACCGATCTGAATATGCCGGAAATCACGGGTATCCAACTGACGGGCCTTGTTCGCCGGTGGTACGACAAAGACGCGCTCCCCATCGTGATGGTCACCACGCAAAACGAGGCCCAGGACTTCGACGCCGCCTTTGCGGCCGGGGTCAATGAAATTCTGCACAAGCCGTTTACGGAAGAAGAAATCGCGGCGGTGGTGAAAAAGTTCTCACCCAAGGAATCATGACCGAACGCCTGAAACGCCTTCTTCTTCGAGGGTGAAGAGAGGGCTCTCTCCCGTTCACAGCACCATGAGAAGAATGGCGAGGCATGCCAGGAGGATGCCCGCGCCCTCCTTCAGGGTCAGCGGCTCGCCCAGGACAAAGTGAGCGAGAAGGACGCTCACCACGGGATACAGAGCGGTCATGGTCGCCACCAGGGAAACCCTGCCTACGGTTACCGCCTTGAGGTAGAAAAGGATCCCGAGAAAACCGCAAACACCGGTAAACAGCGCATACCCCACCCCGGCCGGATCCGTCTGGATTCTGAACCCAAGGACGACAAGCACCACCAAAGCCACGATCATGCCGCCCAAGGTTTCAAACACCAGGGCACTGCCCGGATTAATATGACGGACGGTGAGCTTGGGAAAGAAGCCCCACAAGCCCCACAACAGCATGGCCATCATGCCGGGCCAAAACCAACCTTTCATGGCCTTCCACCTCGTTTGACGGATATTCCCGATTTGTGACGCGGTACGCGCCCGGATTCCCCCCGGCGAATTCAGAACCCACCGAACGATTCGACGGCCTGCCGTCGCCGACTTGGACTTCTTTTGAAACATCCGGGCGCGGGGAGAAGCGCCGCCCGCTCAACTCGTGCGGGGACTCCCTCTGTAGCAGATATTCGCCGGCGAGGCCAGTGCCCCTCATCGGAACCGGGAGATCGCGCCCGCGTGACGGGCTTCCGGAAGAAGAGATTCCCATCGAGACCGCCCTTCATGGAACGTCAAGTTTCGCCCCATCCCAACTTTTGTATAGGCATTATTCCTTATATGTTAAACATATCATATGTAATTCCGATTGAATGCCACACCAATCATTGTCATTAGCAATAGAATATCCAAGTTATTTATTTCTTTAAGGCTTTCTTACGTTTATAACTAACTTCGTCTATCCCAAAATTCTTTCCATAATGCAGGTTCACCAATAAATCATCCGGCGTCTAGCCGGAATTCATCCCTCGGACTATTCAGTACCCCTATAGTGTATATTATTATCGCAAGCGAACATGTGCGGAAGTCGAGGAGGCGGCTTCCGCAATCCCAGGGGCCCGTCCGTTCAAGAATGCTTCAGCAAAGGAAGGGGAATCAGTATGGCAGGCAAGGAAGACATCCTCAAAGGTTTAAGCGACTCGGTCGTGGAGTACAACGAAGAGGGAGTGAAAAGCTTCGCGCAACAGGCTCTCGACGAAAAGGTGGACCCACTGGAAGCGATCATGGACGGTCTCGCGGCCGGCATGCAGATCGTGGGAGATCTCTATGAGCGCAACGAATACTTCGTGCCTGAAGTGCTCATGTGCGCCGACGCCCTTTATGCCGGTCTGGACATCCTCCGCCCCCACGTGCCCCAGGAGCAAAGTGGAAAGATGAAGGGCCAGGTCGTCATCGGCTCCATCCAGGGCGACGTTCACGACATCGGCAAAAACCTGGTCAAGATGATGTTCGACGTGGCCGGATTTGAAGTTTACGACCTGGGCCGCGACGTGCCTCTGGAGAATTTCGTCAAGGAACAGATGCGTACGGATTCGGAAATCGTGGCCATGAGCGCCATGATGACCACCACGATGCTGGGCATGAAGAAGGTCATCAAGATGATCAAAGAGAAGAATCCCAATGTGATGATCATGCTCGGCGGCGCTCCCGTGACCCGGGACGTTTCCACCCTGTTCGGCGCCGACGGTTACGCAGAGAGCGCGGGCAACGCCGTGACCGAGGGCATCAAGATGATCGGTCGCCTGCGCGAGGTTCAGTCCAAAGCATAGCCTGAAGAGGAACCGTGCCTCGGGACGATTGCGTCGGCGACGCCGAACCCCGAAAAGCGAGCTTGATCCCGGTGCCGCGCCCGCACCGTGTGAAAGGAATTTCCGTTGACCTCGGGAGATTGATCTTCGGAAGATTCCGACCTCGTCGCCGCGGCATGGCTCCTCTTCGATCATCGCACCGGACCGTGAAGGCACGGTCATCCCGATGACCTCATTCGCTTCCGCACAACGACACAACGCCGGCACGGAGATTTCATGAAAATCACTCAAATTGCAGGCTTTCTGGGATGTGGAAAGACCACCTTCATTCTCAGACTCTCCGCGGAAATCGCCGACTCGGGAAACCGGAAGGTGGCCCTCGTGGTGAATGAAATCGGTGAAATTCCGGTGGACGGCAAAGTGATCCAAGAAAGCGGCATGCGAGTGAAGGACATCGGTGGAGGATGCATCTGCTGCGAAGTGGCTTCCAGCTTCGCCAAGACGCTGGCCACACTCTATCGGGAGTTTAAACCCGAGCATGTTCTGGTGGAACCTACCGGGGTCGCCATTCCCCATCAGGTTAAAATGGCGGCCCGAATGGGGGGTAGGGACGCTCGAATTTCTTTGGGACCGGCCATTGTCCTCTTCGACACCACACGACCGGCCGAGCTTCTCGACATGGATATGCTCGGCAGACTCGTGGTCGCTCAGGTCCAGGACGCCGACATTCTGGCCATGAGCAAGGTGGATGCCGTGGACTCCACAACCATTGAAGAAAGCGAGAAGAAGTTAAGACAATTCAATGAAACTGCGGAAATCGTTCGTCTTTCCACCTTTTCCGGAGTGGGAATCGAACAACTCCGAGACATCGTCCTCAACTGGGAGGAGTAATTTCTTTGGCCGGACCGGATTGCGAACACGGTTGCAGCATGGAGCACGAGGCCTTCGGATACCCAATCGCCGTTCAGCCGAACCGGAAAGCATCCATCGGGGAAGAAGGAAGCGAAGCCGTCATGCCTCGCACTGCGGACTACCGCCTCGCCTCCGAGCCTTTCCGTATTGATCGTGTTGAGCACCCCTTGAAAAGACACATCGTTCACAAAGCGATCTCGCCGCTTGCCCGCCGAGCCGCCGAGGGACGGCGCTTTAACGAAGCAGAAGCGAATCCACACCTGCTTCGACGAGTTCGACTTCACCACTTCCCAACCAGACCACTTACATCGGTTCCAAACGCGGCTCAACGGCTCGGCCATCCGATGCAACCGGAATGGTGCGACCGAGCCGCAGTCGCCTGACGGTATTGGAGGCACGCATAGCAAGGATTGTTGTGTACGTCCCGGGCAGAGAAAGGAGATCCGCTTCGGCGACGACACGATCGATCCGACTCCCTCACGGGAGTTCGAACTTATGATCCTGGTGAACCAACGTCAACCGAGAAGGAGGAAGTCATGACTTCGATGGAAAGAGTGGTAGCCTGCCTGCAGGGCAAAGAAGCAGACCGTGTTCCCGCAACTCCCCTGATTTGTGGGGCATCCCGCCGGGTCTACGGAATCACCTATGGGGAGTGGTCTCAAGACTATGAGCTTGCGGCCAAATCCTGGATCCAGGCGCAGGAGATGTTCGGTTTTGATTGCTTCGTCACCTTAGTCGACCTGTCCGTCGAATGCGCCGATTTCGGCCAGGAAGTGGTCTTTCCCGTGGAGGACACCGCTCACCCCAACTACGACAAGCCCGTAATCGTGACCCCCGACGACTATCTGACCAAGGTGGAACGGATCGACCCCACCAAAACGCCTCGCATGAGCGGCTTCATCAAAATGCATGAGATTCTCCAGAATGAAAAGGGCGCCGAGGTTCCCGTGGTTGCCTTCGTGTTCGGTCCCCTGGGAATTCTCAGCATGATGCGCGGAGCGGAGAGGATGTTCCTGGATTGCATGAAACACCCCGAAGCCGTGATCAAGGCCCAGGAAGTGATCACTGAGGTGTTGGTGGACTACATCAAGGCATTGGCCAAAACCGGCGTACCCGCCATCATGCTGGACACTCTCTATGCTTCCGGCACCATCATGAAGAAGAGCCTGTGGCAGAAGATCGAAGCGCCCTTTGCGAAACGCCTGGCCGACACCATTCGCGAATGCGGCTGCATGGTCATGGTGCACAACTGCGGCCAGAACATCTACTTCGACGCCCAGATCGAAGCCATGGAACCCGTGCTCATTTCCTGCGCCTACACGCCCGATGATTGCGCGACCTGGACCGAAACGAAGGAGAAATGGGGCGACAAGACCACCATTTGCGGATACATGGAGCCGGCCCGCTACTGCTTCCTGGGAACTCCGGACATGGTCAAGGAAGAATGCAAGAAAGAAATCGAGGAACTCAAGGCCGGTGGAAAATTCATCTTGTCCCCCGGATGCGAATTCCCGCCCAACGCCAGTTTCCTGAATGCTCAAGCGATCATGGAAGCGGCGGAAATTTACGGCAAATACTAAACCTCATCGGCTGCGATCACGCTGAACTGTAGCGACCGGGCAGGGAGCCTCTCGTCTAAAAGGGGCTTCCGCGCCCTCCCAAGAAATCTTCGGCGTCGATCGCCGCCCTTTCATTGTTGTCCCTTGGGATCCCGGGGGAAGCTGTTTCGCCTGTGTACCTCGCCCTCCATCCCCCCCAGGCATCCGGAGGGAGAAGGTTTTATGCCGCCGGGATCCCTACTCGCCTCCCGCCGCGGCTCCACCACTCATTCAGGTACGCCCGGTCTCCACCGCCGTCCTTTTCTGGCCCAAGCTCCGTTCGGGTCTCTCCCACCGGTCAAGCGAGTTCTCCTCAACACCTCAAAAACGAACGGCAGGATGCCAAGAAAGGGAAATTCCATGCGGTCGGACAAGCCGCAGATTTCCCAACTCGGCTACTGTGATTTCATGGACCGTCATGCTATAGTCTGTCGGTAAGGGCTCCCATCGTGGGAGTCAACGAGAACCGCACCGATCGAGACGCAAGGATGTCACCGAACGACCGGGGCCCGGCTTTTCGAGTACGAACCGGGCTGCAAAACCACGATTAGGAAGGAGCGGAAGGGAGACGCGAAATGAGCTCACCGCCGACGAAGACCGGAACCGATCAAACGAGGGACATCAAGGCCGAGGCGGAGCACTTCATTCAAGACTTCCTGGAGAACATCGATCCGAAGAGTCGGCCGCACGTGAAACTAGTGGTGCATGCCGACCGGCGGTCCTATGGCTCCGCGCAGGGATCCATACCGGCGCAGCCGGTCTCCGGAGAAGTCGCCGATAGAGAATTCCTGGTCCATGTTTGCGAAGAGCTTGTTCAAGGGTTGCCCGCCCTGCCCTTTCAAGGGTGGTTGGACCGGGAAACGGCCAAATGCGTCCTGGAAATACGCCGACAGTTCGTGGGACCCAGTTTCAGTGAGCAAATCATGCCGCTTTTTCCGGTTTCAGGATCCGGTGTCAATTTCTTTCGACACGTGGTGGAGCACCTTCGCGAAGCTGCGAAGGAGCACGCCTGCACCGAACTGGCCATTGAACTGGGTCACGGCGAACCCCAGGCGCATCTCTGTTTTTTCCGAATCAACTGTGAACGTCAGGAGTCGGAAAACTACCGAATGCTGCTTTCTCACCGTTGGGTGAGAGCCACTTTTCTCTGCCGAAAATTTCGGGAATACTCCCCGCTGAACACTCTGGCCGCCAGAAACGTCGCCTTCGCGAGGGAGTTGAAGAACTCCTGGTGGAAGGAGCAGGACTATCTTCTTGAAGAGGACCGTCTCTTTCTCAACGATCTCACCGACTTGGTCGCGGACAACTCCGGCACCACCTTCGCCGACAAAGTCATCGCCATGTTCAAATTGCTGAAGTCCCACCTGTTGGTCAGGGACCGCCCTCACGAGACTCCGTAACCGGCGTTCGGCCCGCCCTCTCCTTCTCAGGTTCTCCCCACCGCAGGACTGGGCTTTGCCCCGTATTCGTGCACGGTGCGAACAACGGCCCGCATGTTCTCCTCTTTCATGTCGGGCCAGAGGTCCGACCCCGGCCATACCCCATCCACTCCGTCGTCGATGATCCCTTTGATCACGGCCTCGGTATGTTCCACGGTCGTCTCGGGTTTGCAGGGTAAGTCATAGACATCGAAATTTCCGAAAAGAAGCAGTTCGTCCCCGATCTTCGTTCGAATGTCCTTTATGTTGCTTTTCTTGTCCACGGCAATGCCGTCGGCTCCACAGTCCTTCATCATTTCGATGATTCCGTCGGTCTTCCCCGCGACATGCAAGACCTTGGGAGACGGCCACTCTTCCAGAATTTGGGCGAGCTTCGGTTGGATAAGACTCTTGAAAAGGCGGGGAGGCAACACGTCTCCGGATCCGCTGGGTTCGCTCAAAGTGATATAGTCCGCTCCGGCGTCCAACCACAGGCGTCCAGCGGCCGAAACCAGTTCCGCCAGCTTTTCCAGGGCCGCTTCCACTTTGGCTTTGGCTTTGAAGGAAGCCTTCAAAACCTCTTCCAGCTCGAAAAGTTGCCCCATCTGCGTGAAAGGCCCCCTTTGCCATACCCCCACGGGGTATTCGGGAGCCTCTCGCTTGATGATGGAAACCGCTTCACAAATCATGGGAATTCGGCCCCGCTCAAGTATGTCGTCGGGAATGCTGATCTCTTCCAGGTCCTTCCAGATCTTTTCGGGAACCGTCGGAAAGACCACTTCGGAGGCGTCCTCATAAAAGTTGGGGCGATTGCCCAGAGCTTCGGAAAGAATCGTGATGTCGAAGGGGACCACGATGCAGTCGAAATTCATTCTGCGGGATGAGACTACTGCGGCTCGCGCCATGAGGTCCGGACGGGTGTGGACCTGAGAGAAAACCAGGCCCGCCTCCCGCAATGCCGGGAGCGCCGCCATGGAAAGTCCGCTGAAAATGGGCATGGTGTCGATGGGGTCTCGGCGAAACAGTCCGAGCACTCTTTCTTTGGGCGTCATCTTCTCCATTGCGGCCTCCCGTGCCGGGGGTTAAAAAGACACTCAGATCAAAACCCGTTTTGGGCGCACTCGGCTCAAACCGGAGCTTACTTACTGAATTTATTAAACACTTCAATAACTTGGTGAATCAGTTCATTCTCCGATTGATCCGTTCGAATGGCCGAAGCCACGCAACCCTTCAAATGGTCTTCAAGAAGGACCATGGCCAGGGATCTAAGGGCCCCGCCGGCGGCTGCGATTTGCTTCAGCACCTCCATACAATCCCGGTCCTCCTGCACCATCTTCCTAAGCCCCCGCACCTGACCCTCGATGCGATTAATGCGGGTCAGCAGCTTCTGATGGTCTTCACCGCAGAGCGCCATGCGATTCTCCTTGTGTTAAACCTGAACCCGTCCATATTGAAGCCGGGTTTGAGTTTCTTGGGAAACGACCATTACTCGAACCCGAAAACCAACCTGCCACGTGACCGAAAATGATAGTTTCCCGGGCAACGCCGGGAGGAAACTCCCGGCTTATACTTATGGTATGTATATGTATAGAAACAAACCCATAGTAAACTCACGAACTATAGGCCGAAGCATATCCACAAGCTTCTTAAATTGACATGATTACCATTTATATGGTACTTTTTTCTTGTGAACGGTTCAAGAAATTTTGGAGGATTCCGGATTTTGTGTTAAACTTCGCTCACGAAGATTAGGGCACAGCCATAAAAACCAACAAAGTCGGAATCGACGACTATCCGTTGTGAATTAATTTTCAACTAGGGCATTATCTCTTAGCATCAGGTTTGCTCTCTGATTTACCGGCCCTCTCAAGGGAGGTCGCGGGCGGCGTCTATTCCGCAAGATACCGAATAATAGATATCTTCCTCGCGGCAAGGGATTGGAGAGAGCGCTTCAGCGCCAAAGTGTTGATCATCGATCGCTATATTGCATACCGATATTTGAAAAGGGACTATATTGGATGTCCCTTTTTTGGATCGGATAATAGAGTAACATTTTTCGATCCTATTCAAAAGCAAAAGAAGTGACTTGGGCCGTCAATAAGATTAACGATACCGGCTTCGGCGACGATTCTGAGAAGCGTGTGAACGGCGCGGGTATTTTTCGGCAACAATATCGTCTATTCAAAATTAAGTTCCAGAAAGTTACTGCGCATCACATGAAGACATGCCTCCGTTATAGGTTCCCGAGAGGAAGGCTGCAATGATCGTCCAATAGCGAAAAGGGTCCGGCCGGACTCCGAGGTGAAATCCAAACCGCAAGGAGGAATCACGCGTATGCATATCATGGAAGGTTATTTGCCGCCCGCTCATGCGGCCGCTTGGACTGCGGTGTCGCTGCCCTTCGTCGTCGTGAGCGCGCGGAAGGTGGTTAAAATATTTCGAGAGAAGCCCAAGGCCAAACTGCTGCTCGCGGCATGTGGAGCCTTCGTATTCGTCCTTTCCGCCCTGAAACTCCCCTCCGTCACAGGCAGTTGCTCTCATCCCACAGGCACGGGTTTAGGGGCCATACTTTTTGGAGCTGCGGTCATGCCCCTCCTCGGGGCCATCGTGCTTCTGTTCCAGGCGCTTCTTCTCGCCCACGGCGGATTGACCACCCTCGGCGCCAATGTATTTTCCATGGCCGTGGCCGGCCCCTGGGTGGCCTACGCGCTTTTTCGTCTTCTCCGTGGAACGGGTCGTTCCTTGGGATTCTCGACCTTCCTTGCCGCGACCCTCGGGGACCTCACCACCTATGTGGTCACCGCCCTACAACTGGCCGTGGCCTTTCCCGACCCGGTGAGCGGTTTCCAGGGTGCGGCGATTAAATTCCTTTCGGTGTTCGCGGTGACCCAAATCCCACTTGCGGTTTCCGAAGGGCTGCTTACCGTACTGGTGGTGAATCTGGTGCTGAAGTACAGCCGCGACGAGTTGGAGGAAACCGCAATCCTCGCCGGAGGTGTACAATGATTTTCAAACGAAACGGAATTTTGATCGCCCTGGTTGTGGCCTTGGCGGTGATTCCCCTGATGATTCCCGGACTTTCGGATCGCGAGGAACCCTTCGCAGGAGCCGACGGGCAGGCGGAGGGAGTCATCGTCCAAAGCCATCCCGGATACAAACCTTGGTTCGAACCCTTCTGGGAGCCTCCGAGCGGGGAAATCGAAAGTATGCTCTTCGCCCTTCAAGCCGCATTGGGAGCCGGCGTTCTGGCATATTATTTAGGGTATCGTCGCGCTCGCGCCAAGTTTCAGGAGAAAAGCCCGGAACATGTTTCACATTGATACCATAGCTTACACGAATCAATGGAGTCGGCGCCATCCGGTGGAGAAACTCCTCTTCGCCGGAGGCATGCTTTTCCTCAGTCTTCTGTTGCCTCCAATGCCGGCCGCCTTGATCATCATCGTGCTCGTTTCCCTGGCATCCATTTGGGGCGCAAAGATTCCGGGAGGGTTTTATCTGAAGATACTGGCCCTGCCCGTGGGCTTTTTGCTGTTGAGCACCCCCATGCTGTTTGTGTCCGTACATTGGTCTCATGGATTGCACTTCGCTCTCTCTCCCGAAGGCGTCAACACGGCCCTGAAGGTGGTGCTTAGGTCCCTGGCGGCCGTATCGTGCTTGTCGTTTCTCGCTCTGACCACCCCCATGACCGACTTGGTGCCCCTTCTGTCCCGGGTCCGAGTGCCCGCCGCCGTCATTGAGCTGATGCTCCTCACGTATCGCCTGATTTTCGTCGCTTCGGACACGGTAGCCGCGGCCCATCGATCCCAGTCCGCGCGTTTGGGATATCAAGGATTCATGACCAGTTGTCGCTCTTTGAGTCTTCTGGTGGCCGCCTTGTTCGACCGGACCATGGGCCGGGTTCGCCAAATGGAAACCGGTCTCTCGGCCAGAGGATTCGAAGGAGAATTCAAGTTCCTGACGGAGGAGAAGCCCGTTTCCTCGAAAACCCTCACCCTTATTGCCTGCCTTCTTCTGGTGGTCGTCGCGACCAGTCTGGCCTGCAACGGATTCCTGCATGAACTCGGTTATCCTGGAAGCTAATGAGATCGAATTTACCTACCCGGGGCACGTCAAAGCCCTGAACAAGCTGAACCTGCAAATCCGAAAAAGTCGTCGTCTGGCCGTGCTCGGACCCAACGGCGCGGGGAAAACCACCCTTCTGCTGCATCTCAACGGTACCCTGAAACCTCAGAAGGGCCGAATCCTCCTGGACGGCCTCCCCGCCCGATACAACCGCGATGCGAAGAAAAGCTGGCGTCGACGGGTGGGATTGGTGCTTCAGGATGCCGACGACCAGCTTTTTTCAGCCAACGTGTACCAGGATGTGACTTTCGGTCCGCTGAACCTGGGCCTCTCCGAAGAGGAAACCAGGGAACGGGTGCGCGACACCCTCAAAGCCCTCGACATTGAATCCCTGGCCGAACGCCCCACACACATGCTCAGCTTTGGGCAGAAGAAGCGGGTGGCCATCGCCGGCATCGCCGCCATGAAGCCTGAAGTGCTGATTCTGGATGAACCCACCGCCGGATTGGACACCCGCGGCGTCAAGAATCTGCTGGACCTGCTAGAGAAACTTTTCCGGAATGGAACCACCCTGGTTTTCGCCACCCACGACCTGGACCTCGCCTGTCTTTGGGCGGACGAAATCGCGGTGTTTTCCGAAGGACGGGTCCTGCGCCAGGGCCCCACGGAAGACATACTGGCCGATCGGGAATTCCTTCAACAGGCGGGGGTTGAACCCACTCCGTTCCTGGACTTGGCCCTGCAGCTTCACGACGCGGGCTACGGCTGGGTCGAAGCCGGCTCCACGGAATCCAAGCGTAAAGCGTTGCAGCAAATTCTGGGCATGCTCACCAAAACTCCGACGCAGGGAGAAGAGGAACCCCCGAAATAAGGAGTCCGCCTCTATGCGGCGGACTCTCCTGAAATGCCGCACCATACGCGGCACCCTCTTTTTGTTTATCATCTTTGCGGTCCATACGAAATCCCGATTGACTTCCGCCCCCATATGTCGGTAGCCTGCCTTCCGCTCGGTGAGGCCCATCAGGTCGGTTTAGAACCCGATCCGCCGCGTCGCGCTGGACCCCTCGTCACAGCGGCATACTTCTTGGGTCCGTCTCATTGCTTGGGATTTGCGCGCGTTGCATGTCGTCGTTTCTTTGCCTGCCTGTGGCAACCGGCCTTTTATAACGGCCCGATTAAGAGGAGAAGGAATGGAAGCGAACCCTGAAGTCCTGGTGGAAAAGGCGCTGGAATTGGGTGCCGTCGAAGCCAAACTGATCGACACCTCGCAGGTGGCGTTCGACCCGAGGTCGCATTTGAAATGCCGGTTCGGGTGCAAACGATGGGGCAAGTACTGGACGTGTCCTCCCAATCTCCATTTCTCCCAAGAGCAGTTCGACGAGGCTTTCAAAGAATACGATAAGGCCGTCGTCATCAAGACCACGGACGCCAAGCTCGGCCAGGACGTCGCCCTCGGGGTGGAGAAGGAATCCATGATGCTCGGCTTCGGGTATTCCATGGCGCTTGCGCTCTGTGTCCAGTGCGAGGAATGCGCCTTTCCCGAACCCTGCCGCTTTCCCCATCTCGCGCGCCCTTCCATGGACGCTTACGGAGTCGACTTCGGCAAGACGCTGACCCCGTTGGGATTCAAAGTGGAATTTGACAAAGACGGAAAGATGATGCCGGCCTGGTACAGCATGGTGCTCATCGGATAGCGCCGATCAGCGCCGGCCATCGGGACTTCCGAGGCCGGCCCTACAAATCAGCCGGCCGCTTCAAAGCGGCGAAAATACGGGCGGCGCTCATACGAGGCGGATCATCACCGGTGGGACCGCGACGATTTTTGGAATGCCCGGGCAACCGTTGGGGGGATCAGGGTGCCGACGGCGGCGTCATTGAGTTTCTTCGTTTTCGGGGGACTCCGAGCGGTTTCCGCCTCGCGGGACGTCGAGTCCGAGCTTCTTGATCTTCCGCCACAGGGTGGTCTTGTCGATGCCCAGTTCGTTGGCCGTGGCTTGGCGGTTCCCTTGATGCCGGATCAGCGTCTCATAGATGATTCTCGCTTCGACTTCCGCCAAAGTGGTTCCGCTCCCCACCATGCCGTCGGGAACCGAAAACGACGAACGAAACTGTTCCGGGAGATGTCGGCGTTCGATGAGTCCGCCCGGGCAAAGAATGAAGGCGTGCTCGATGGCGTTTTCCAACTCCCGTATGTTGCCCGGCCAATCATGCTCCATAAAGGCGGACAGGGCGTCGTTGGAAAGACCTTCGATATTCTTTCCCTTCACGCGGTTCATATGGGAGACAAAGTGCTCCACAAGCAGTGGAATATCTTCTTTCCTTTCCCTCAAAGGCGGTAGCCGAAGCCGCATGACGTTGATTCGGTAATAAAGATCCTGGCGGAAACGCCCGTTCTGCATTTCACCCTGGAGCTCACGGTTGGTCGCGGCCAAAATCCTGACGTCGGCATGCAACGTGTGGTTCGATCCCAAAGGCTCGTAGGTTCTTTCTTGAAGGAACCTGAGCAGCCTCACCTGCAAAGCGGGAGACAGGTCCCCGATTTCGTCCAGAAACAGGGTACCTCCTTCGGCCTGGGCGAACCGTCCCGGCTTGTCCTTTTTGGCGTCGGTAAAGGCTCCGGCTTTGTAGCCGAACAACTCGGATTCGAGAAGCGTGTCCGGAAGGGCGCCGCAGTTCACCGTCACCGCGGCTTTGTCATTCCTGGACGAAAGATTGTGAATGGCGCGCGCCAGTAATTCCTTGCCGGTTCCGCTTTCTCCTTCGATCAGCACCGTGGCGTCGCTCCGGGCCACCTCGGGCAAAATGGAAAAAATGTCCCGCATGGCGTGATTGCGGGATATGATGTCTTCGAAGGTGTAGCGACGCTCCACCTCTTTGCGAAGTTCTTCCACTAAGCTGAGGTCCCGGAAGGTTTCCACGCCCCCGATGACCTCCCCCTTCCGGTCCAACAGAAGAGCGGTGCTCACGCTGATGGGCACCCGCCGCCCGTCGGGTCTCACAATATAGACCGCTCGATTCACCAGGGGCTTGCCGGTTCGCACGGTTTGTTTCAGCGCGCAGTCGGCCTCACAGATCTCCGCCCGGAACACCTCGCAGCAGTGCCGACCCACGGCCTCCTCCCTCGGAACGCCTGTAATCCGAGTGGCCGCCCGGTTGAACCAAGTAACCCGGTAGTCCTTGTCTACGGTGAAAACCCCGTCCGCCACGGAATCCAAAATGGTCTCCGCCTCGTCCGGGGTCAAACGTTTCGGCTTCTTCATGATGGTTGTATCATATCCATCACTTTCCGGAATTCAACGCCTCAAGAAGTATATGAACCGAGACCCCGCCCTCAAGGTTTATCGAAGCCTCGCCGAAGAATCCGGATAACGCAAATCTCGGGCTTTGGAAAGAAAACATCAACGCACTGATCCACCCGTTCCCGCGGCGAGGTATGGCGATTCCGCGCCTCCGGACGCCGGATCAGCCGGGGAGACTTCGCAAATAAACTGAAACCTTAAAGAAATCAGTATGTTGCCAAATCGGCCATCAACCCGTAGAATTGGGTCTGGAGAAAACATTAAACGCATTCGGCTCGCGGCAATCTATTTTGACAAATCGTCTCGCAGAAGACGAACAACGGCACAAGAAAGAATCGTCACAAGGAGGAAATCTTAGATGAACCACAAGCGAAGCAGAAGTTGGATAGCGGTTGGAATACGCGTCGTTGTGTTGAGTATTTTTTTGTCGGGTATCGCGGCGGCCGCACCATTCTGGACGGAATCGTCCATTCCGCACCGGAAGTTCGAAGTCACCAACGAGACCGTTCCCAACTTGGTGGAGCGGCTTAAGCCTTGTGTCGTGAATATCAGCGTAGTCAAGGTCGAAAAAATGAGCGCCATGCCTTTCCAAGGGCACGGCACGTCGCCTTTCGGCGAAAATGATCCGTTTAAGGATTTCTGGGAACGTTTTTTCGGTAATCGGATGCCCCGCGAATATCGCCAAAAGGGACTGGGATCCGGATTTATCGTCAGTAAGGACGGCTACATCGTAACCAACAACCATGTCGTGCAGGAAGCCGACGAAATTCAGATCGTGCTTTATGACAAAACAGAGTATCCGGCCAAGGTCGTCGGTACCGATCCCAAGACGGACATCGCCTTGATCAAGATCGAGCCGAAAGAGGACCTGAGTTTCGTCACCCTCGGCGACTCCGACACCCTTCGCCAGGGTGAACCCGTGTTGGCCATCGGCAACCCCTTCGGTTTGTCGGAAACCGTGACAACGGGCATCATCAGCGCCACGGGAAGAGTCATCGGCGCCGGCCCCTATGATGATTTCATTCAAACGGACGCCTCCATCAATCCGGGCAACAGCGGCGGCCCCCTATTCAACTATTACGGCGACGTCGTCGGCATCAATACCGCCATTGTGGCCACAGGGCAGGGAATCGGTTTCGCCGTGCCCATCAACATGGCGAAGAGCGTGCTGACTCATTTGAAGGAAAAAGGCAAGGTCACCAGAGGATGGCTGGGAGTGACCATCCAGAATATCACCGAAGAGCTGGCCGACTCGTTTAAGCTTTCCGACCGCAACGGAGCTCTGGTGGCGGACGTCACCGAAGGCGGTCCTGCGGCCAAGGCGGGCATCAAACGGGGTGACGTCATTGTCGCCTTCAATAATCAGCCCGTGGAAAACTCCCAGGTACTGCCCCAAATGGTCGCCAACGTTCCCCCGGACACCCAGGTGGAAGTGCAGATTCTCCGTGACGGAAAGAAGAAGACCTTGAAGGTGGAATTGGGGACTCTGAAAGACGAGCTCACCGTGGCTTCCGAAACCACCCAAGGAAAACGTATCGGGATATCCATCCAGACCGTTACGCCGGAACTGGCCAAAGGTCTCGGGCTCGAAAAATCTCAAGGCGTGGCCGTAACCTCGGTGGAGCCGGGAAGCCCTGCTGCGGAAAGCGGCTTGCTCCGGGGAGATGTCATCCTGGAAGTGGAACACAAACCGATCAACTCGGTGGAGGAATTCAAGGCGGCCACAGGCAAAAATGAGGCTAAGACGCTTCTACTCCTGGTTTGGCGACGAGGCGCTACTTTCTTCGTCACCGTCAAACTAGGTTGACATATATATCTCTTCTTCTCTCTCCTAAATCTTTAGCAAAGGCGGGAACGCTCATGAAGAGCGTTCCCGCCTTTTATTTGACCCAATGACCGCTCAGCAGGCTTTCGCGGTACTTTTCCTGATTCCCAAGATTTTGTCCGGTGTGATGGGCAGATCCATGCAGCGGTAGCCGACGGCATGGAACACGGCCTCGGCAATGGCGGGAGCCGTCGGGGAGACCAGTCCTTCCCCGGCTTCTTTGGCCCCTAACGGGCCCTCGGGTTCGTAGGTTTCAATGCACACGGATTCCCCCGGCGGCATGTCCACCGCGGACGGCAGTTTATAATCCAGGAACCCTTCAGGCAGGGTGCGGCCGTCTTCCATGACCAACTCTTCACATAGCGCGTAGCCCAACCCCATATGGATGGAGCCTTCCAGTTGGCCCTCAACGGAGATGGGATTGATCACGGTGCCGCAGTCGTGAGCGGTGTACATCTTCTCCACCTCGACCTTGCCCGTTTCTTCATCCACCTTCACTTCCGCCACCTGGGCTCCAAAGCTGAATGCCGGTGAAACCAGTCCCTTATCCCTGGGAGTGTAAGAGCCTCGCCCGATCACCTGTTCGCCGCGGTTGTACTTCATCGCCAAAGCCACCGCTTCGCCGAAAGTCACGCCCCTATCCGGCCTAGATTTGGTGAAGACCCGTCCGTCTTTGAAATCCACTTCATGGATCACGTTCAGATTAAATTTGAGCGACACCACACGGGCCAGCTCTTCCTTCACCCGGCGTGCCGCTTTGATCACGGCGTTACCGGCCATCAGAGTCACTCGACTGCCCCAAGTGCCCAAGTCCGCCTTCGGCGTCATGGCCGTGTCGCCCGAAGTGATCCGGACTCGGTCCATGGAAAGGCCCAGTTCCTCGGCAAGAATCTGAACCAGGACCGTATCCGACCCCTGGCCGATATCCGACGCCATGGTAAAAAGGTGGACCGTTCCATCGTCGTAAGCCCGAACCTCGGCGGAAGAAAACGGGTATTGGGTATTGAACCAGTTGAATACACCGCCGGAGATGAAGCTGTAACACCCGATACCGATACCGAAACCTTTGCCGAGCCTCTTTCGTTTCCGATCCCAGTCGCTCATTTTGCGTACTTCCTTGAGACTTTCCACGAAACCGCAGGAACTGATCACGGCCACGTCCGGAATTTCGTCCCCCGGCACCATGGCGTTCTTCAAGCGGATGTCGATGGGATCGATCCCGAGTTTTTCCGCCGCAATATTCATCTGGGTCTCGGAAGCGAACAGGGCCTGAGGAGCGCCGAAACCTCTCATGGCTCCAGCCGGGGGTTTATTGGTGTAGACGTGGTACCCTTCGTACCGATAATTGGGATAACGATAAAGCATGGCACCGAAATTCCCGCACAGGAAAGTGGCCGTCGGCCCCATGCTGTTATAGGCGCCGCCCTCCAATAACACGTGGAAATGCTTGGCCGTCAGACTTCCGTCTTTCTTGAAGCCGACTTTGGAACGGATCACCATAGGATGCCGACGCCTTCCGGTACGAATCTCCTCCTCACGAGTCAGCGTGAACTTCACCGGGCGACCGGTCGTGCGAGCCAGGTACGCAGCACAGAAGTCCCAGACCCGCATTTCCATTTTGCCCCCAAAGCCGCCGCCCACGTAGGGCTTGATCACCTGAACCTCGTTCTCCCGCAACCCCAGGGTGGACGCCAACAAGCATTGGACGATGTAAGGAGTCTGTGTTGAGCTCCATAAGGTGATTCTGCCCTGTCCATCGGCCACGGCCAGGCTCGAACAAGGCTCCATGTATGCATGACTCACCGGATGCACGCGGAAGGTGTCTTCCAGGATCAGGTCGGCTTGCGCGAATCCGCTTTCCAAATCGCCGTAACCGATCTTCCGGTCGAGACTGATGTTGCCGGGTGAAGCCTCGTGGATTGTGGGCGCTCCCTCGCGGACGGCATCTTCCACGCCGAACAATCCGGGAAGTTCTTCGTATTCGACCCGAATCCGTTCCAGCGCCTCTTCGGCGGTTTCCCGGTCCACAGCGGCCACGGCGGCCACTTCATCCCCGATGAATCGGACCTTCTCATGAGCCAAAGGAGTCTCATCCTGGCTCTCGGGAACCAGTCTCCAATTGCCGTAACGAATTGATGGAACGTCCTTTCCCGTGATCACGGCTTTGACGCCCGGAATCCGCTCCGCCGCCGATACGTCGATGTTGCGAATCAGCGCGTGCGGCAGAGGAGAACGGAGAATCGCACCATGCAGCATGCCGGGCAGAGACATGTCGTCGGTATAGATTGCCGCGCCGGTCACCTTTAGACGCGCGTCGATCCTGGGTGTATCCTTTCCGACAACTGAACGTTCGATCATGCTTCACCCACCTGACGTAAGTAGTTTGCAACTCGGCGGAACTCCGGTCTATCTCGGGTCGTTCCGAACGTCCGATATGGCTTGGTGCAAGGCCCTTCGAGTCAGCACACCCACCATGCGTTTCCGGTATTCGTCGCAGGCCCGGCAGTCCGAAATAGGACAGGCTTCCTCCATGGCTGCGCGGGAGGCTTCCTGCAGGAGGGCATCGTTGACCTTGGCCCCGGTCAGCACTTCGGACGCCTTCAAAGAGCGAAGAGGAGTCGAGGCCACCGCACCGAGCACCACTCGGGCTTCCCGAATCGTCTCTCCATCCATGACAACCATAACGCCCACACTGACGGCGGCGATATCGACTTTGGAGCGCATGGAAATGAATTGATAGGCACACCCCGTTCCGACCCCTGGTCTGAGCACGCGCACTTCCGTTACCAGTTCGTCGTGTTCGCGAACCGTGACTCCCGGTCCCAGAAAGAAAGCATCCAATGGTACGATTCGCTTGCCCCTCACGGAGGCCAGCACCGCCTCGCCTTTCATGGCAATGAGGGACGGGGCGTTGTCCGCCGAGGGAGATGCGTTGCAGAGGTTCCCCACCACGGTTCCGAGATTGCGAATCTGATTGGTGGCCGTGATGGACGCCGCGTACGCCACGGCGGGGTACCGATTCCGTATATGCTCGTTGTCGGCCACTTGGGCCAGCCTGGCCATGGCCCCGATACTCAGTCCTTTTTCTTCGTCGAATACGATGGCCTCGAGGTGCTTTAGTCGGGACAGTCCGATAAGTACATCAGGAGTAACCAAGCGCTTGCGCATTCTGATGAGCAGGTCCGTGCCGCCGGCTTTCACTCGAGCCCGGTCTCCATACTCCGAAAGCAGCTCCAATGCCTCGTCCAGGCTTTCCGGCGCAAAGAACTCGAATCGAGGGAGGGTCATTCTGGGTATCATGACGACTCCTCCTTTCGGGATGCGGCCGCAGCCATGACGGCTTCGACAATCTTGTTATAGCCCGTGCAACGGCATAGATTTCCGCTCAGACCTTCCCGTACCTGCTCCTCGGTAGGGTTCGGATTCCTGCGCAATAGAGCCAGGGCGGAAAGGATCATTCCGGGAGTACAGTAGCCGCACTGCACCGCGCCTTTCTCGATGAAGGCCTCTTGAAGCGGATGGAGCCCGGACCCCGAGGGAGCCAACCCTTCGATGGTCGTCACCTCTCTTCCATCGGCCTCCACGGCCAGGGTAAGGCAGGAGTTCACCGGCCGACCATCCAAGAGCACAGTGCAGGCTCCGCAGTCCCCATCGCCACATCCCCTTTTGGTTCCGGTGAGGCGAAGGTCTTCTCGGAGAACATCCAGCAAGGTGCTCCGGGAATCCACGGCCAACTCATAGGGGTCGCCGTTGACGTTGATGCGGACAATGTGTTTCATGGGCTTGCTGTCCTTAAACTTAAGGTCGGGGCGTGGAGAGAGGCCAATACCTTCTTTGTAGCTAATATGTAGCTATTCCGTCAAGCACAACCTCACACAGGCGCGTTTTCACGCGCTCGACCCGAGTGACCGACCTCATACGTTTTCCATAACGAGGTCGGGGGGTTCTCAGGACCCGTTGAGACTTTGGACACGCGTCGGGAGAGTTCACCCGGTATGCCCGGCGTCACCGAATTCCCCGGATGTGGTGCGTTGCGCGGATGAAGATTACCTAGAGGTCTCGTTCCCAAGTTCAACTTGGGAACGGGGGAAGCACAGACGAATGAAAACAGGTGCGGGGACGTTCTTCCCGGGTCCGTCCACCCGCGCTCACCGGATATCCTTCCGGAAGTTTTGCTTTACAAATCCGGGACTCGCTCCTATAGTAGCCCTTTTCCAAAGCTTGGGCGAATATCGATCAACCTCGTGGTATCAATGGAAATCGGGCATGCTTAAACGGACGCATTATTGCGGACAGATCCAGGAATCGATGCTGGATCGTGAGGTCTGTCTCAACGGTTGGGTTCACACCATTAGAGACCATGGCGGCGTGGTCTTTGTGGATGTGAGAGACCGCAGCGGTGTGGTGCAAGTGGTCTTCAACCCTGAGCAATCCCGCGAAGCACACTCCCTGGCCAACGACCTGCGAACCGAATTCGTGGTCGCGGTTCGAGGCGTCGTGCGTCTGAGAGACGAAGAAACCGTCAATCCCTCTCTGCCCACCGGCACCGTTGAAGTGCCGGCCGTTGAGCTGGAAATCCTGAACAAGTCCAAGACCCCCCCTTTCGACCTTGATGAAGAAGATTTGGGGGACTCCATACGTCTCAAATACCGGTATTTGGACATCCGTCGCCCCTTCATGACCCGAAATCTGATGTTCCGGCACCGAGTGAACGACACCATTCGAAACTTCCTTGGAAATGAAAACTTTATCGAGGTGGAAACCCCGGTGCTCACACGGAGCACGCCTGAGGGGGCTAGAGATTTTCTGGTGCCGAGCCGTCTGAACATCGGACAGTTCTATGCGCTCCCCCAGTCTCCTCAGTTGTTCAAGCAACTACTCATGGTGTCCGGTCTCGATCGGTACTACCAAGTCGTTCGGTGTTTCCGCGATGAAGACCTCCGTGCGGATCGGCAACCGGAATTCACCCAACTGGACATGGAACTGTCCTTCGTCGATGAGTCGGACGTCATTGACATCATCGAACGGCTCATCACCCGCTTGTTTCGGGAACTCCTGGACTATCCGCTCACAACCCCGTTCCCGCGCATGTCCTACCACGAAGCCATGCTTTGTTACGGTACCGACTGCCCGGACACCCGCTTCGGATTCGAAATGGTGGACGTAACCCACCTCTTCCACCAAACCAGCCTGAAAGTCTTTCAAAAGGCGGCGACCGGAGGGGGCGTGGTCAAGGCCATGAACGTAAAAGGCGGACACGTGGTCTCACGCAAGGAGTTGGATGAGCTCACCGACCTCGCCGGACGCTTTGGGGCCAAAGGCATGGCCTGGATCAAGGTGGAAGGGAACGAATGGATGTCGCCCATCACCAAGTTCCTGAGCGATTCGGAAAAAACGGGTCTCGCGGAAGCCTTGGGCATGGAAAACGGAGACTTGGTGCTTTTCGGAGCGGATCAGCCCAAGATCGTGAACGACTCTCTAGCACAAGTGCGGTTGGCCCTGGGCCGTCGCATGGAGCTGGTGGACCATCGTCGCTTCCAGTTCATGTGGGTGACCGAATTCCCCCTGCTCAAGTTCGATCCGACGGAAAAAAGGTACGTTTCCGTGCACCATCCCTTCACCGCCCCCGTGGAAGCGGATGTGGAACTCCTGTCCGACAGTCCGGAAAAAGTGCGATCACGCGCTTACGATCTGGTGCTGAACGGAGTGGAAGTGGGAGGAGGAAGCATCCGAATTCACGATTCGGAAATGCAGGAGCGGGTTTTTGAGGCTCTGTCCATATCCAAGAAAGAGGCCCGGAAAAAGTTCGGGTTTCTTCTCGAGGCCTTCCAATACGGAGCCCCTCCTCACGGCGGCATCGCTTTGGGCCTGGATCGCCTGATCACGCTCATGCTCGGAGGCAAGACCATCCGCGACGTCATCGCCTTCCCCAAGACTCAGAAAGGCGCCTGCCCGGTTACCGACGCACCCGCTGAAGTGGAAGCCATGCAATTGGCCGAGCTGGGTCTCAGAATCGAGACTTCACGAAAGAAGCAGTCCCCTTGACGGGAAACCCCTCCGAGGCCACTGATAACGGGAAGTTGCGACGGATCGATCGAGAAGAATGGAGCGGCGGATGTTGTTTCGCTGAGAGGGTTCAGCTTCAAGAATCAGGCGTCAAACGAGGTACCGGCACTTTGAGGTAGGTCACGCCCTCTTTTTTGAGCGTCTCTTCTTCTTGTTCGGTGGTCACTCCCCGTATCTTCGTCTTTTCGGACACCCCGTAGTGAATCTTCAGGGCCTCCTTTGCGAAGTTCGCGCCCACGTCCTCGAACTCACTCTCCAAATGCCGGTAAAAGGCTTGGACGATCTTTTCCGGTATGGCGGCCTGCTCTTCACCGTCGCCCGGCATGGCGGCCCGCTGAGAATTCTTGATGGTGAAGGACGAGAATAGTCTTTCGATTTGCGAACTTCCGCACATGGGACATGTGATCAATCCCCTGGCAAGTTGGTCCGAAAATGCGTCCGCGTTATCGAACCAGCCTTCGAATTTGTGTCCTTCGCCGCATTGAAGATCATAGGCAATCATGGTTCCGATGAACACTCCCTATCGGCAGGGTCTCCCGGCGTCATCAGTGTCCGGGTTTGGGAAGCCTCTTCCGTTTTATGATTTTATCGGAATTTTAGAAGGTACACAAACCTTCCCTTTCGCGTCAAGCGCCAAACACAACTTTGGCCACTCTGAAAAACACTTCTTAACCATAAAGACCAAGTCGTTTTGGGCTCGGTTTAGCAACTTGGCCGTTTTATACGTTTTCCAACCTTCCCCGCCGAGGCTCAACCCATTCGCCCGCTCCTCTTGCACCTTGAAAAAGCGGCGGCACCCCATTAGATTCATCAATTTTGAAAACCCCTTTCCCTGGGAACTCGTTTGATGAAAATGCCGTCCGATGAACGGAAGAACGTTACGCGCGCGGCGGGTGTGGTGGGAGCCGCCACCCTCACCAGTCGCATACTGGGATTTCTCCGTGATGTGGTCATCGCCTATTTTCTGGGCACGGCCGCTTCGGCCGACGCTTTCTTCGTGGCCTTCCGCCTACCTAACCTCTTACGTCGACTTTTTGCCGAAGGCTCCTTCACGGTGGCCTTTGTTCCCGTATTCACGGAAACCTTGACCCGGCAGGGCAAGCCCGCCGCCATGGAGGCGGCCCGGTCCGTGCTCACCTTGCAGGCTCTGTTTCTGATGGGAGTGACGGCCCTGGGACTGGCTTTCGCGCCCGCCCTTGTGCATCTCATCGCTCCCGGTTTTACCGACGATCCCGGCAAACTGGAAATTACCGTTGAACTGACGCGAATCACCTTTCCTTACATCTTTTTCATCGGCCTCGTGGCCGGATGCATGGGAGTTCTCAACTCGTTGGGGCACTTCGCGGCGCCCGCCGCAGCGCCCGCGCTTCTGAACCTCTCCATGATCGCGGCGGTTTTTTCCCTGGGACGTCTCATGGAGGACCCCGCTTTCGCATTGGCCTGGGGGGTTGTTGCCGGAGGTTTGGTGCAGCTGCTTCTTCAAGTCCCTTTCATGTCGCGACAGGGATTCTCTTTCAGGCCGTCTTTCCACTTCCGACATCCCGCTCTCATGAAGATACTGAAACTCATGGCGCCTACGGTTTTAGGAGCCGCCGTATATCAGGTCAACGTCCTGGTGGGCACCCTTTTGGCGTCTCTTCTGGCCGCGGGCAGCGTGTCCTATCTCTACTATGCGGACCGCCTCGTGCAATTTCCGCTGGGCATCTTCGCCATCGCCTTGGGCACCGCCAGCCTTCCCAGTATGTCCCGCCACGTCGCGGATGGGGATATGCACGGTTTCGTCCAGACGTTCTCCTACTCTCTCAGGTTGCTGTTTTTCATCACCTTCCCCTGCATGGCCGGTCTTATCGCACTCAGGGACCCCATGATCATCGTTCTTTTCCAGCGAGGTGCCTTCGATCATATCGCGGCTGAGCACACGGCCTCCGCACTGCTCTATTACGCCTTGGGCTTGTGGGCTTTTTCGGGAGTCAGGATTCTCCTGTCGGGTTTCTTCGCTCTGCAGGATTCCAAAACTCCGGCCGGCATAGCCATCCTGGCTCTTCTCGCCAATATCGGCCTCAGCGTGGCGCTCATGGGTCCCCTGGAATTTCGGGGGCTGGCCTTGGCGAATTCTCTTTCTTCCGCAATCAATTTCGGACTCTTGGTCATATTGCTCAGAAAAAAGATTCACCGTATGGACGGAAGGAACATACTTAGGTCTCTTGCGAAAACCACGGCGGCTTCCGTTGGTTTGGCGGCAACGGCGCTGCTGACGGCAAAGCTGCCTTTGCCCGGAGGGGCGGCATTGCACCTGCTGTTGCAGATGCTTGTGGGAGGGATCACTTTTCTGTTGTTGGCGGTACTTCTGCGTTGTCCGGAGATCGAACTCCTCTACCGTCCTCTGGCAAAGAAGTTTGGAAAGTCCGGGTCCGCAAAGATATAACCCGGCAAACGATCGTTGCCGAAGGCAATCGTGGCGCAAGGCGGTCGGCGCCATAGCCGCGCATGGCACCGTTCGGATACGTGGGCGTTTGATCGGTGCGTGTCAGGCAGGCTTGACGGTTCCGAACGCGGCGTCCGACGAAACGACGCGACACTCGCGGTTGAAGTCACATTCAGAGGACGTCCTCACGATGCACTAGCCCGAGACGGCGTTGGACAAGCCGTCGTGGACCACCCCTGCCTCGACCACTCGTGAGGTCGGTACACCACGCGGAACGGTCTTGTCCAACAACCGTTCCACCTCCCGTACCTCGTTCGCCCGAATGAGAGCACCCGTCAGTTCTCCGGCATCTTGATAAGAGAGGTCCAGCACCGCCCGTTGCACCTTCGGAAGGTAAACCGGGGCCATACTCAGGTGACGAACTCCGATACCCAGAAGAAACGGCAAGAGTCTCACGTCGTGGGCCATGTCGCCGCACACGGACAGCTCGATATCCGCTCTCAAAGCCGCATCGGCCACTCTCTTGAGGCTCCGCAGCACTGCAGGATGATGCGGAATATACAAATCACCGACCTTTTCGTTCGTCCGATCCACGGCCAGCAGATACTGAATGAAATCGTTGGTTCCCAGTGAAAAGAAGTCGGCCTGTCGGGCAAAATCGTCGGCAAGATCCACCACCGACGGCACCTCGACCATCATTCCGATCCCGGGCTTTGAGTTGTGTTCCACTTTTTCCTTGGTCAGGTCCGCGATACACTCTCTCACCACGTCTTTGGCCCGGCGAAATTCCTCAATGGAGGAAATCATGGGAAACATGATGCGCAAATCGGCGCCCTTGCCCGCCCGCAGCATGGCGCGAACCTGAGCGACCAGGATGTCCTTGTGCTTAAGAGTGAAGCGAATCGATCGTAAGCCCAGAAACGGATTCTGCTCCCGAATTCTCGGAAAATAAGAAAGCACCTTGTCGCCCCCGATGTCCAGGGTACGAAGCGTGATCGGCTTGCCGGGACAGGCCTCGATGAGCTTCCGATAGACTACATACTGCTCTTCCTCACAGGGAAAATCGGAACGAATGATGAAAGGAAATTCCGTTCGATAAAGGCCGATGCCCTCACACTTCATCTCGCGGGCCAGATCGAGGTCGGTGAGAAGATTGATATTCGCCAGGAGTCGGACGCGCACACCGTCCCGCGTATGCGAAACCGGCTCCATACGAAGTTTGTCCGCATCCGCCTTCGATCTGGCTTCGTTGCGTTTATTGAACGCGGAAACCACTTCCTCGGACGGATTCACATAAATGTTCCCCAATTCCGCATCCAGCAGCAACAGACTCGACTCGGGCAATCCAAGCAGACGCGGCTCGTCCACGATGACCATGGGAATCCGAAGGGAGCGGGCCAGTATGGAAAGGTGGGAAGTCACACCGCCGGTGGCCATGACGATACCCGCAACCCCTTCGGAAGACATCCTAAGGAAGTCCGAAGGAAACAGATCACGGGCAACCACGACCCGGCCCCTGAAAGTATAGACCTCCCCCGTGTCCTCTATAATGTTGGAAAATAGCCGCAGAGCCAGGTCCAGAAGGTCCGAAGCTTTTTCTTTGATGTAGGGATCGGAGCTCTTGGAAAAGGCCTCTACATATTTTTCCGCCACCGACCGGACCGCTTCAGGTGGGTTGATCCCCTCCTCGATCATCTCCTCAATGGCTCCAACAAATCTCCGGTCCTTCAAGATCAGCAAGTGGGAGGTAAAGATCAAAGAGGCGGCGTCCGACAGCCTCTCACCGATTTCGGTCTGGAGCGTGGAAAGCTGTTGTTCCGTTGCGGACAGCGCACGGCGGAAATCTTCGATTCCATATTCGCCTTGAATCTCGCGTCGATACAAAAAGGAAAGCCCCCGCCCGCGGTCTACCACCCTGGTGGGAGCATACGCGAATCCCGGAGCGGCCTTCTTCCCTTTGAGGAACTTCAGGTCCGAGAGAGACTCTTCCCTCGTCGGAGAGAGGAGCTTCCCCTCCAGCCCCATAAGCAGTTTGGCGTTTTCAAGTATGTTGGCCAACTGGGAGGCAATGGCCCGCATGGCCATGACATCTTCGTCGGTGAAGTTTCGCTCCCTCACCCTTTGCGCGGTGAGAACGCCCACCCGGGATACGCCTCGGACGATGGGAACCGCGAGGAAGGACTCGAAATTCTCTTCGAATATCCCGGGGATCGCCTTGTAATTGGGATGGACTTCGCCTCCTCTTTGTGTGACCGGCCGCAGTTCCTTCAGGGCCAGTCCGGTGATCCCCTCTCCCAACCGGAGTTTCACCCGATTGACCGCATCGGGGTTAAGGCCTTGGGTGGCACGAAGTGTCAATTCATGCTCGGCTTCATCATAAAGATATATGGAACTGACGTGGGCCTGCATATGTTTGGCGACCATGGTCACGATCTTCTGCAGAAAGGTCTCTATACTGGCGCTGTCCGCGAAGACCCAGTTTATCTCACTGAAATCGCACAAAAGCTTCATGTGCTCCAAAGGTTCTATTCCTCCGTTTCCTCTGTAGGACCGTTGGTTTCTCGTCTATCCGCACACTGGAAGCAATTTTCATGCCCTGACCACGACCACCGCCCGGGGCCGCAAACAAAGAGAGCAGAGGAGCCGACGAGTCAGGCGGAGATTCCCTACCCTACCCCTGAGTCGGCCTGGAATGGAACGACCTACACCGGCGTACGTCCCGGAGGGTGGAAAGCAACCTGTGAAAACGCGGGCGGAAAGGATATCATGCATTACCGCGGGTGAATGCCGATCCCGTCTTTGGTAGTCCGCTTGATGGAATACATCATCTGGTCCGCCAGGATCAGAAGGTCCTTTTCGTTCCGAGCATCATCAGGGCATAAGGCGATTCCGAAGCTGGCGGTGACGGAAACCGGTTCCGGATCGGACAGGAGGTACTTGGACGCCCGAATCGCTTCCTGTACACGACGAACGAGTCCCCAAGCCGAATCACGGTTGCGGCCGGGAAGCAACAGCACATACTCATCGCCCCCGTATTTGATCAGTAAGTCATCTTCTGAGAGACAGGATTGTATGGTTTGCCCGATCTCTTTCAGAACCAAGCTGCCGGCGGGATGTCCCCGAGTATCCACGATCCGCTTGAAATGATCCACGTCCACGAACACAACGGCCAGGCTCCGGGACCCGCTGCGCGCTTCATTCACAAGCCCTCCCAGTATCTGATGGAGGTATCGGGCGTTATACAGTCCGGTGTACTCATCCGTGATGCTCATCCTCCGAATTCGATCGAACAACCGGGAATGCTCAATGGCAATAGCGGCATAATCGGCTAGAATCGTCAGAACCGGTAAAACTTTGGATTCAAATTCCACGAAATCTTTGATGTTTACGATCTCAATAACCCCTAAGACCTCATCTTGAAACCGAAGAGGAACGCACACCAGGGAATGAGTGGTGAACCCGGTCAGTTGGTCCACACGAGGGCTGAATCTGGGATCGCCGTGAACGTCCGGTACGATCAGCAGGGTACCGGTTTCGGCCGCATGGCCGGCCGCCCCTTCCCCGGGCTTCAATTTGAACCCGTTGATTTTCTCGCGGTCGATTCCCACTGCGATCTCGAAGCGGAGTCCGCCCGTAGTTTCATCTTCAAGCAAGAGAGACCAGTTCTCCGCCTCGATCACTTCCGTTACTTTGGTCATGATCAGTCGGAGAATCTCCTTCAGATCCAGGTTGGAGATCAGCAATTTGCCCACTTCGAGACAAGTCAAAAGGGCACGATTCTCATAGGATTTCGACGCATCCGCGCCTTTGACAAAACTCATGGGGCATTTCCTCGAAGAAGATTCGCGACGCAGAAGACGATGATCGGTGTATTGCGCGATCTCCCTAAGCCTGATCGAGTACTTTTCTGAGAGTTCTCGAAAGGCCGCCGATCGTGTAAGGTTTGGTCATCACGGCCTGAAAGTCCGTTTTTTCGACAGTCCCTTCTTCGATTCGGTGGCTGAAGCCGCTGCAGAGAATCACCGGGATATCCGGACGGACTTCCTTTAGTTGCCGTGTGAGCGAATCCCCAGTCAAATAAGGCATGGTCATGTCCGTTACAACGAGATCGAAAGCATCGGGCTCTTCCGAGAACCGGGCCAAAGCCTCTCTGGGGTCCAAAAAGGTCGTTACCTGGTAACCCAGCCGCCCGAGCACATCTCTGCCGATTTCCAGAAGGCTCTCCTCGTCGTCCACGAACAGAATCCGCTCCCGACCCATGACCGGAACGTCGGTCTCTTTTCGTTCTTCCTCAAGCACGGGGCGATCCGTTAGAGGCAGGAACACGTGAAATACCGTGCCTTCCCCGACCCTGCTCTCCACCGCCATGGCCCCCCCATGGTTTTCCACGATATTGGATGCCGTGGCCAATCCGAGTCCCGTGCCTTTGCCTCCGGCTTTGGTGGTGAAGTGCGGCTGGAAGATATTGTCCATGATTTCGGGAGGGATCCCATGACCCGTGTCTTCGACACTCAGTCGAAGATAGTGACCCGGGTGAAGGATGGGACGCGCTCCCACTATAATTTCATCTATGTCCACCTCTCGTGTCGCCACTCTCAGGATGCCTCCCCGATCCTGCATTGCCTGAGCCGAGTTGACGCAGAGATTCATCAGGACCTGGTAAAGCTCCGAAGGGTCCGCCATCACCGATGAGTCACTCCTGAAATCCTCTTCAATCCGAATGGTGGCGGGGACGGCGGCCTTGAGCAGTTTCAAAATCTCACCCGCAGCGGAATTCACCTGTACGGGCTTACGCTCATTTTTCGTGCTGCGGCCCATTCTGAGGATTTGCCCCACAAGTTCTTTGCCCCTCTCTCCGGCCGCCACAATCTTCTCGATCTTCCCATGAACGTGCGACTGGTCGGGCGTGTCCAGTAGGGAAGCCTCGGCATATCCCATCATCACCGCAAGGATGTTGTTGAAATCGTGCGCGATGCCTTCCGCCAGCACCGCTATGGCTTCGGTTTTCTGTACCTTCTGGAGCTGCTCCTGAAGAATTCTTCTTTCGTATTGGGAAATCTTCTCATCGGTGACATCTCTCAGCACATGCACGCTGCCGGCGAACTCCCTGTCAGAACCCATCCTGGCTAAGGAGGTAACTTCGTAATGTTTTGACAAGTGCGCTTCGGACACTTCCTCCATCACAGGATGATACCGCCCCGCATCTCCCTTGCCGGTCTCTTTGTCGTAACCCGCTTTTTTCGACAGGGTCCGGCATCTTTCCGTGACTAGCTGAGTCAGCTTGGCGTCCAGCATTGTTTCAGCTGCGTGGTTCGTCTTGACCCAATGACAGGCCGAGTCCAAAATAACGATTCCGTCGGCGATGCTGTCGAATGAATCCTTCCAGTCCCGGTTGGCCTCGGAAAGCAGCAGACCGACGCGCTCCAGCTTGAATACATGGCCGATCACGCCGGCGCACACCAAGGCAAGGAGGAAGATCGAAGGCGAAATCCACGTCGACGCCTTTGCGAATAGTCCAAACTGAACAAGAGCCGGAGTCGCGAGAATGATACTCAGGCTTCCCAGACTCCCCAGGCCGGCCGGCCGAATACTCCAGAAAAAGAAGACCACGAAGAGCGCCACCGCCGCGGCAAGCCTCAGTGCGCCGTTGATCGGTTTCAGCCAAGAACCGTCCAGCAGGTTAGCCAACACGGTGGCCTGAAGCTCAACGCCCGCCATTTGGTTGCGGTTCCGACTGAAGGGAGTACCTAATCCGTCTTTAATGCCCTCGGCGGTCACTCCGACAAGGATGATTTTGTCTTTGAAAAATGACTCGGAAAACTTGCCGTCAAGGACATCCGCCAGAGAGACCCGAAAGAAGGTACCGGGGGGCCCGTAGTAGTTGATGCCGACGCTTTTTCTTTCGCCGAAGCCGAATAACGTCTTGCCCTCCGGAGGACGAAACGAGTCCGATTTGCCGTTGCCTCCCCGCGCCGGGACCGCCAGAACAAGGGCCATGGAAGGCCGCCTTCGACCTCCTTCGTGAACTGTGTGCCGGACTTGACGAACGATGCCGTCCGGTCCCATTTCCATGTGGATGTGCCCAACGGGGCTTCCTGAAGCGGTAAGAACGTCCGTCGGCAGAACCTGCTTCAAATCCCGAGAGACATACATGGGGAGAACCACCCTGCCGTGACGCTCAATCGCTTCCCTCAAAACCTCATCCTGCGGAGACGGTTCCGACATAACCACGTCGAAGCCCACCGCGCCGGCCTCCTTCAATCGGTCAAGAAGCTCCGCGTAGTGGTTCCTGGAAATGGGCCATCGCCCCAAAGAGTGGAGGCTTCGTTCATCCACGGCCACAATGAGGACGCGGGAGGGAGGAGTCTTGACTCCTCTGATTCTGTATTCCACATCTTGCAGGACTCGGTCCAACGGAGAGAGCAAGGTGAATTGGTCGGCGACGGCCAACAAACAGATCCCGACGGCAAAGATAAAAGCATAGCGCGCCCGGAGGGCTCTCGGGATGGTGTTCCGGGCGGATGGAGTCTTCATGGTTATGGAAACCCGCCGATGGTTAAGGTACGGTGGCCGCCAGAGTGATCATCGTCAGCAGTATGGTTGAAAAAAGCTTCCAGCGGTTTCCGGTCACAAAAGAGGTCGGACCCGAAAAACCGCTCTGAAAATCTCCGGAAACCAGGGCGACCCGCACATAATATTCTCCCGGCTCCAGATGCCCGCTCATGGCCGTCTCCGAGTCGTCCGAGACGGCATCGTAAACAAGACCTTTGAAATCCGGATCTTGCGCCACCTGGAAACGGTATTGCATGCCATGGTCCGAGTCTTCAGCCCCCAGACGGATCGTTTCGGACGACTCGTCGGGGAATTCAACCTTCGGGGGGGCGGGAGGCGGCACGACCAACATGCTCGTTTGTTCCGACCAGATACCTTCATAGCCGTCCGGTGCCACGGCGCGCACGTCGACCCGATATTCCGTGGGCGTCTCGGGCATCAGTACGGCGGCTGAAGAAGGTACATCACTCCTTATATTCGCCACCTCGCCCGCGGAATCCTCGATCCGAATTCTGTAGGCCGTGGACCCGGCAACGGGTTCCCAGCCGAAAAAGGCCTCCCCGCTCGGCTGGATCGGCCCCGATGTCCTGATCATTCCGGGCGGCAACGGATGTATCCGAACCTGCAAGGAAACCACCTCGGATTGAGGCCCTTCCAAACCTTTCTCATCGATGCCGGCAGCGGCCATGTAATATTCGCCGTCCGGAAGCGAGTCGAATCGGATTACCTCGTGGGAAGGCACCATCGACTCCCTGACGACTTGCCGCAGATTGGGATCAAGAGACAAGACCACCCGATACGATACCGCTCCCGGCACGGGCTCCAATTCAAGTTCGACGGGCAGAGACTTCCATGGAGAGCTCGGAGGAATCACCCGTGGAGAAGGGAGCAGGGGCATAGGATCCAAAGGAAGCCCTCCGAGTTCAACCACGGTCCCGGTTCCGGGCGGGAGAAGGACTTCTCGTTCTTCGGCCTGAACGGATACCACCCCATCCAGCACCTCATACCGGGCTGCTTTCTCCGCATCGACCCCGCAACGAAAACGGGTACCCCTCACCCCCGCCACCGCGGAGGGTGTTTCGAGCTCGAACCGGCTGTCCCGTTGCAGCGCGTCCCGGATTCTGGAAACCACCTTCCCCATTTGCAGGAACATCTGAAAAAGCAGAGTCTGCTCGTCTTTCCGATTCGCTTGATCGATTCTCAGAGTGGTTTTGGAACGCAGGCGTATAACCACTCCACTCTCGAATTCGATGGTGGCCTCACTGTTTTCACCGGTGGTGATCCGGTATCCCTCTGCTATGGGATCCCCTTCGGACAGCGGCCGAATCAAGCCCCCGCTCTTTGGTTCCAGAAGCACCTGACCCTGCGCATGAGTGACTCTGCCGTCCAAGGGGAGCCCTTTCAGCCAAATCACCGGAATTTGGAGGCGATCTCCGGGATGAATCAGGTCGGGATTACCCAGCCCGTTCAGATCCGCTACTCGTTGCCAATCTTCCGGTTCCTGGAGATACCGCTCACAGATACGGACCAGATAGTCTCCCCGGACCACGTCGATTTCCACCGTGTCTTCCGCTGAAGCGGGAGCAACAAAACAAACCATAACAGCGGAAAATAGAAACAGACAAAGACCGAAAAAAGGTCGTAAGGTTCCAACCACTCGATTCGATCGCGCAAAGGCACACCCGGCGTTCATAAGCGACACCCTTCGACGCGGGACGCACGCTCCTCCATAAACCTTGGAGCCGTGTGAGCCCGCAATGAGGACTTTCTGCAATGTCAACATGGCCGACATATCGACCGGCAACAACAAGACGCTTCGAGAACCGGCGTGCCCGACTTTCGATGGGCACACCATTCACTAATAGGAAAGATAGCAGCAAACCGCCGCATTATCCATTGGTTTCCGATATCGGCCCCGCTCCCCCCACACGTTCCCTGAGTCGGCTGAAACCGGAATCCGAATTCGGCCCCTCCCCCGGAAAGTCCTTGCAGACCATGATAAGTTTCCAAGCCGAACCGATCATGGTATTTTGGGTGCGTCATAGGGAAACTTTTTCACGATCAAAGACTCGGGCCGCAATCGCATCCCGCCATTGGTGAAACATGTCGCGCCTTTTCAAGAGTCCAATCGTATGCGCCTTCTTGGTGACGCTCCTCTTCCTCGGGCGGGCCGGAGCGGAAACCGTGTCCATTCCCGCCAACCTTGATTATCCCACCCTCACCCGTCTTCTGGAGCACTTCTTGTACACGGACCCGGGCAAGCGTGTGATCGTGCTCAACGAACTCCAGGGCTGCAACTACATTGAGCTTTGGAGCCCGGAATTGGGTCCGGAAGGGCATCTGTTGCGGCTCGGTTCCCGAATTCGAGTCCAAGCCGGCATGCCCTGGATGGGTAATTGTCGAGGTCCTGAAGCTTGGGAAGGCTTCATCGAGGTATTGGGAGAGCCGAGCCTGGACTCCGATTGGAACCTGAAATTTCGGACCGTGGATTCCCGCCTGTTCAACTCGAACAGAGAAGAAACTACGGTGAACAAGATTATCTGGGAATTGATTAAGACCCATGTTCACCAATACCTGGACGATACTTGCGTGGGTTTCGCCCCGCCGCTGGCTGAAATGAAGGAATTTGTCCCTCTGATGGTCAATGAAGAATCCCGAGATCGGGTCAAGGCATGGTTCAACACCCTTCGCCCGGGAACCATCGAAGTCGCGCCTGGAGGACTCCGAGCCTCAATCCTTATTGACGTGGAGTCTTTGCCGAAGAAAGCTCCCATCCTCCCTGCGGAGCCACTCACCCGGGAGGAAATGGGGGCGTTCGTTCGACTTTGGGAAACATGGGACGCTTTTCTGGTTTATGAAATCCATGGATTTGCCGCCTTGTCTCTTACGGACCGTGAAAAGAAGGATCTCCTGGATTTGCTGCTCGACATGCGATACCAGTTTGTGGAAGCCATGACCAAGGGAGATCGCGGCAAAGACTTGGTCAGAGAGCAGTTCGTCAAGGCATGGCGCACAGCCGCGCCGATCCTTCGAAGACATTTGGCGCAACAGGATGCTCCGACCCTCCTGAACTATCTGACGTTCTTATCCGCGGCCGATGCCCTGGAAGCCTTGGACAGCTTGGGGCCCGCTTTGGGCATTGAGATCAGCGGCGATGGATTACGACGTTTGGCCAGACTTCTCAACCGCTCCGGCGTGATGCCTTCGCTGGTCTATCGTTATAAGGTGGACGACGACTTGAGACGGTTGATGGGACTGGAACAGCTGCCTGATGTATCGTCGCCTCCGGATTCCGAAGACCTGCAGGAACAAGAGCATTCCTCCCCCGCCGCCTTTTTTCGGCGTTGGCTCGGTTTCTCTTGGGTTACTTCCAGCGCTTGGGCCTCGGACGGCGAGTATCCGGAGCGAGCCTCCGCCGATCGCCGCATCGATGTGGAAGAGTTGACTCGCTGGCTCGTTCCGGACACGAACAAGAAGGGATACCTCGAGCGCGTTCGCAACGTCCTGACCCAAGCAGCGGAAGACACCATCGAGAAAAGCCCATTGGACGCGGAACACCACGACCTGTTTCGCATTCTCATTCCGGCAACCGCATGGCAGGAGAGCTGTTGGAGACAGTTCACGGTGGGAGACCGAAAGATCCGGGTTCTCCGCTCCTACAACGGTTCTTCCGTGGGACTCATGCAGATCAACGAACGGGTTTGGCGAGGAATTTACGACCAGCACCATCTACGATGGAACATCTGGTACAACGCCCGGGCGGGTTGCCAAATATTAGCCCTTTACCTCGGCCGTTATGTTCTCGATAAGGTGGACCCGGACGATCCGATGAATTCCGATTTTGCGGCACGTGCGGTCTATGCGGTGTATAACGGCGGCCCGAGACAATTCTCAAAATTCGTGGCTCGCAGTAAGAACGGACGTTTCTACTTAAGCGACCGCTTGTTCTGGGAAAAGTTTGAGCAGATACGTTCCGGCGAATGGGAAAACGTGCAAAACTGTCTATAGCGAACCAATTCCGAATCGATACTCTTCAGTAGAGGGGAAGCGCGGGTTCGAGGCTTCAAGCGACATCCGCGAGCGCAAGAAGGGGGGCGCCATGATCATAGAACAGCTTATCGTTGGAAGTATGGACGTGTTCTGCTACCTCATTGGGTGTGAACAAACCCGCAAGGCCCTTTATGTGGATCCCGCCGGGAATACTCAACGCCTTCTGAACCTTCTTCAAGAGCACGACCTTACATTGGAATATATCGTCAACACTCACGGCCACGGGGACCACACCTGTGGCAACTGGCCGCTCCAGCAGGCGACGGGTGCCAAAGTGGTCCTGCACAGGGCGGACGCTTTCATGGCGCCCGGCGCCGATCTGCTGGTGGACGACGGCGACGAGTTGGTCCTGGGCTCGCTGAAAATCCGGGTGATTCATACTCCGGGCCATACGCCGGGAGCCATCTGCCTCTACGTGGACGGCAATCTTTTCACCGGCGACACCATTTTCGTCGATGCGGTGGGTCGCACGGACCTTCCGGGCGGAGACTTCGGAACCTTACTCCAATCCATTCGAACCAAAGTGCTTCCGTTGCCGCCTGAAACCGTCATCTGGCCCGGTCACGACTACGGAGACGAGCCCCAAACCACGTTAGCCCGGCAATGCCGCACCAATCCGTATATCACGGATTTTCTCCTGGATGACTGACCCTTTTCCATGGGAAAAAAGCGTTTGAAATCAAGACCTAAAAGAATAGAATGTATCGGTGCTTATCTCCGGTCGCCCCGTCGGCGGCCTTTCTTTCCGATTCAAGAAGTCATTTCGTGTTGTGACTCTATCGGAGGGCCATGCGTTCAGACGATAATCTGTACTAACGCCCGGATGTCTTGCCGGCGCGTTGTGGGCGAATGAATGAACTATAGAGGCCGAAATTCCATTCTGTGTTTTCTGACCGCGATAATCCTCGCGTCGACATCCCTTTGCTACGCTGCGGAAATCGTTGTACGTGAATCCGAATACACCGGTTTCCGCCTCACGGACGTTCGCGTCCGCCAAGACGCCACCGGTCTGCTTTTCGTCAAGGCCGGCATCGAAAACCGAACGGATGTGAGTGTCGAGAACGTAATGGTTTTCCTTCTGGCCCGAGGAGCGGACGGAAACGTAGTCAATCGGGTGTACGCGATCATCAAACCTCCCCTTCGGCTCGACCCCGGAGAAAAGGGATTTGTCCGCATCTCAATCCTGACCCGAGGGGCGTCTCTCTCGGCCCTTGAGTACAAAGTGGTCGGACTCATCTGAAGCCGCAGGGCCTTGTCGGGTTCCTTTCCATTCTTCCGGACAACATGGGCATCCAGAAACAAAATCCAGCCACGGACAAGTCTCCCGAACATCTCATCGTTCTCCTCGGGAACCTGAACGTAGGCAAGTCATCGATTTTCGAGCGTTTGTGCCGAGGCAAACACGGCAACATCAGTTTCGCCGGCGCCCCCGTGGTATTCAAGGCTTCCCGAATCACCGGCACGGATTTCACGCTTATGGACACTCCCGGAGTCCACAGCGTGTTTACCTTGAGCGAGGACGAATCCATTGCCCGGGACAGCATCCTGAACGCTCATCCCGAATCCCTGCTCTTCGTCGGAGACGCCAAGAACTTGAGCAGATCCCTTTCCCTCCTCCTCCAGTTCACCGAATATGATCTTCCGGCGGTGCTCGATCTGAATATGACGGACGAGGCGCGCCAGCTTGGAATCTCCATCGACGTATCCCGACTTTCCGGGATACTGGGCATACCGGTTAACTCCTCCGTCGCGGTGGAGGGCATCGGCCTTCGCAGTCTGAGAAGGGTCCTCCCGGATGCGCGTAAGCCTATACAGGGCGTGAAGCTTCCGGACAAGATCGAAAGGTTCCTAACCGAATTCCGAAAGCTGGTCTCCGATAGGGACCTCCCGGGGCGGGCAATCGGTTTGCAGGCGTTGACCCTGGATCCGGGAGCGCTCAGCTTTCTGTCTAAGACCCTGGACCCGGAGACACACCGCCGGGTGCTGTCACTCATTGAAACCACGAGGGGGCAATTCTACCATCGGCCGGAAGTCCTCCTTCACGAAACATATACTCGAGCGGCCCAAAGGATCGCAGAGGAGGTTCAGACTCTCTCTCCGCCCAAGCATATTCCCTTTTCGGAAAAGCTCGGCTGCTGGTCTCGTAACCTGACCACCGGCATTCCCATAGCCGTGCTGGTCCTCGCCCTCATGTACCTCGTCGTGGGAGACTTCGGTGCCCGATTTCTTGTCGGTTTGATGGAAGATCGTCTATTCGGACAAATCATCATCCCGACGGTGGCCTCCATTTCCGGGAAGATTTCATTTCCCCTATTTCAGCGGTTCATGGTCGGGGAATTCGGATTGGTGAGCGTGGCGTTGAACCTCGCCTTGGGAGTGGTGGCCCCCGTCCTTTTCATGTTCTTCTTCACCTTTGGGATTATCGAGGATTCGGGATACCTGGCAAGGCTGTCCGTTCTTTTCGGGCGCCTGCTGAAAAAGATGGGGCTCTCAGGCAAAGGCATTCTTCCCATCGTCATGGGCTTTTCGTGCGTGACCATGGCCATTTTGACGACCCGGGTGTTGGAAACGAAGAAGGAGCGGATCATCGCCACGCTCCTGCTTCTGCTGGGCATGCCCTGCGCTCCGTTGCTGAGCGTGATGTTGGTGGTGCTGGCCCATTTGAACTGGAAGGCCTATGCCGTCGTTTTCGGAGTGATCTTTCTCCAGATGTTCCTCGCCGGTCTCGCGGCGGAACGATTGCTGCCGGGTGAACGATCCACGTTCTTCATGGAAATTCCGCCGTTGCGTATTCCAAGAATGCGGAGCATTCTGGTCAAAACCACGCAACGGATTACTCATTTCACCGCAGAAGCGATTCCGGTTTTCATTCTGGCCACCTTTGTTCTTTTCGTGCTCAACGAGTTGGGCTTCCTGCGGTTTTTAGAGTACCTCGGCAAGCCTTTTCTGGAGACTTTTCTCGATCTGCCTCCCGAGAGTATTCGTGTGGTGCTGTCCACTATGATTCGGCGAGAAGCGGGCGCCGCAATGCTTAAGGAGTTGTTCGACCGTGGGTTGTTCAGCGACGTCCAGACCGTATTGCTCTTGCTGATCTGTACCTTTCTCGTTCCCTGCGTCAACGCTTTGGTGGTAACCTACAAAGAGCACGGGTTCAAAACGGCCACTTGGATGCTTCTGTTTGTGACCCCTTATGCTCTCGTGGTCGGAATCATATTGAACTATTTATTCAGGGTCTTTCAGATCCGGTTCGGCGGGTAATACACATGAAGCGTGAATTGGAAGAAGCGCTCGAAGCTGCGTGGATGGTCCGTGAAGAAGGGAACCCCGCTCGCTCCAAGATGCGCAGTATCTGCCACGTTGAGTTGACCGAAGAGATTCTGAAGGAGCTCGAAGCCGAAGGATACATCACCTTCGACGACGATTCGGTTCTGTTGACGTCCAAAGGCCAACGGGAAGCGCGCAAGATCGTACGCCGCCATCGGCTGGGAGAGGTCCTCGTGAGGTACGCTCTGGACGTTAACCCGGAGGAGGCGGAAAAGATCGGTTGCGAAATGGAGCACTTCCTCATTCCGGAAATGGAAGAAAGCATTTGTATACTATTGGGACACCCCACTCATTGCCCGCACGGACTTCCCATCCCACCCGGGGAATGCTGCCGCCAATCCAAGGAAGTAGTGGACAAGACCGTTGTCGGCCTGTTGAAGTTGAAAAGCGGCGACAAGGCAAAGATCGCCTATATCAAGCCCAAGAGCCACAACCGCCTGCATCGCCTCTCTTCTTTCGGCGTGAATCCGGGCACCATCATTGAAGTGCACCAGACCTACCCGGCCCTGATCATCCGATTTGAAAACACGGAACTGGCCATGGATAAGGAGATCGCGGAGGACATCTTCGTCTGGAGACTGTGAGGCGTTTCGGACGGCAACCTCACCTGCGACGGTTTGTTTTCCGACAAGGGGGGCGGATACGAAACGCCGGTTTCCCCTCTCCTCACGCCCCGAAAAACAGGGTCATGGCGCCGATGAGTACGACGATGAAAATCACCGTCATGATGCTGCCCGCTCGAAGGAAGTCGATACTGCGATACCGTCCGGCGCTCATGTAGAGAGCATTGACCTGATGGGTCGGGAGGGTAAAGGAATTGGAGGCTGCAAGGCCCACCACCAACGCCGCCGTACGGGGGTCCGCACCCGCCTGAGCGGCCACGTTTATGATCAGGGGCACGAGCAGCACCGTGGCCCCTACGTTGGAGATCACCAATGAGAAGGCGGTTGTGAGTACCGCCGTCAGAGTGAGAAACACTACGGGAGCAACATCGCCCATAACGGTGAGGGACTGATGCGCAATCCAGGCCGCCGCACCGCTCTTCTCACAGGCCGTGCTCAAGGGGATCAATCCTCCGAGCAGGAACACGGTCCTCCAATCCACGCTGCGGTAGGCTTCGTCCATGGAAAGCACCCGTGTAACCACCATGCCCAAAGCGCCGGTCATGAGGCTGACGGAGAGCTGAACGTGAAGCACGATGACCAGGAACAGCGCCGCAAAGAACCAGAAACCCGCGAGTAACGCCTTCTTCCGATCTCCTCCGGCGGCAGTCAGGGGTGTGTTGAAAATCAGCTTTTCCTGTTTCTGAAGGATGTGCAGACGCTCCCAAGAACCGTCAAGCACCAGCACGTCCCCTTCCCGCAGCGACATTCGGCTGACCCCCGAGTAGAAAACCTTCTCGCCGCGGTGCAGCGCGATGGGACGCACGCCGTATCTCTCACGGAAGTTCATATCCCCCAAAGTTTTTCCCACCATGAGGGAATTGGGGGGGATTACGGCCTCGGCCGTCCCGGGAACGTCGGGGCACAAATCGCCTCCGAACCGTTCGAGGCTTTCCTTCACCTCCATCAGGTATTCCTCGGCCATACGGTAGACGTCTTCAGCCAGACCGTGCACCACCAGCTCATCTCCGGGCCGCAACACCTCGGCCTGCGGGGACGATGCTATCACTCGATCCGTGGTCTTGGAAACTCCCAGTACGGAAACGGGATGGCGTTCCGACAACGAGGAAACCGCCAGGGGCGACACCCTGCTCTCACCGACTTTGAGTTCGAACAGCTTGCCCATCTGGCAGTACATGTGCGCCGATTTTCGAATGCCCGGCTCATCGGCGACACCCTCGCCTCGAGTATCGGGAAGCACGTAACCGCCTAAAAGAACGAAGTACAGAATCCCGGCAGCCACTAGAACCAGCCCCACGGGGGTGACTTCGAACAAGGTGAAGGGTTCGATGCCGAAGGGGCGGACGAGGTCGTTGAGGAGGATCAACGGGCTGGAGCCCACCAGGGTAACGGTACCGCCCAAAATAGCGGAGAAGCCTACCGGCATGAGGAGACGTGACAGAGGAACGCTCAAACGTTCGCTGATGCGCTGGAGCGCCGGAAGGAAGAGCGCCGCCGCGCCGATGTTCTGCATGAAGCTGGAGATCACGGCGACGGTGGCGGATACCAAGATGGTGATACGAGACGGCTTTCCTCGACCGAGACGGACAATGGGCGCCGCCAGGCGGTTGACCAGTCCCGTTTTGTCGAGCCCTTCGCCGATAATGATGACCGCCAAAATCGAAACCACCGCATTGCTGCTCAGGCCTCTGAAGGCCTCCGACGGGGTCACCAACCCCAGCAATGGTAACGAAACCATCATGAGGACGGCCACCACGTCGACGCGGACCCATTCCACCACAAACAGGAAAACCGCGACGGCGATCAGGCCCAGGACTAGAGCCATATCGAGACTGAACTCAGGCGGCACGGATCGATCGACTCACTTCAATTGAGGGTGCGTTGGGGAAACGCGGAATCTTCATCGGGTCTTCTTAGCCACGTCTTCGATCCAGCTCAGCGCCGCGGAAACCGTGGGAAACCCGATGGTACCCGTAAGCAGGATCAGGGCATGGCGGACTTCGTCCATGGTCGCACCCGCCTCCAAAGCCCTTCGAGCGTGACTGTGGACCGCGCCTTCGGAACGAAGCACGGCGGCTGCGGCAAGCTGAATCAACTCGACCGTCTTCTCATCCAAAGGACCTTCGGCACGAACGGCTTCCCCTAAAGCGTCCACCGCCTGAATCACTTTCGGGTGACGAGACTTGACCGTTTCAAACCATTTGGGCAGGGGCCTATCGGACATTTCGAACTCCTTACCTCAAAAAGTGTTTTTCCCATACTACGCGACAAAAAACCCTACTCGGTCAATGGATCGTCCATGGAATCTTCGGACGATGGGATCGAATCCCTCCTTTCGCGAAGAAAACGCTCCACCTCCTCACGATGGGGGATTCCCGGACGGGCACCGAGTTTGGTGCAGCAAAGCGCGCCAACGGCGTTCGCCTTCAGGAGGGCCCTCCGGACAGGTTCCCCTCGGGCGATACTCAGGGAAAATGCCCCATGAAACGCATCTCCCGCTCCCGTCGTGTCCACCACATCTACGGGAAAGGCGGGGATTCGCCCGCTCTCATTTCCTCGTCGATAGACGAGCCCCTCCCGCCCCAATGTGATCACGCACAGGGGACTTATGGCTGCAAGGTTTCCGAGAGCGCGCATCGGATCGGATTCGCCGGTAAAGTCCTCGGCGAAACGAGCGGACGCCGCGATAACGCCTGCCTTGGAAAGGAGACGGCGCGTGCCCTCGTGAACCGACCCGGCATCCAGCACAACGGGGATTCCTCGTTCCCCGGCTTCAATCGCCAACTCCAGGGACAGCTCCGGTTCATGCCCGTCCAGCAGAACGACACGAGGCCGACACAGGGAAAAGTCGACCGCATCCCTCGCCAGAACCGGAGTACGACTTCGATGGTTCACCACGGTCCGGTCGCCGCTCTTTTTGGCCAGGATCACCGAAAACGGGATATCCGCATCTCCTCTCACTATGAGATCCGTGCGGACGCCCTCTTTCATGAGTTCCTCAAAGTGCGACCGGCCATAGCCTGCAAGTCCAAGGTATCCCATGAACGCGCTGGTTCCGCCGAGTCTGGCCACGGTCACGGCGGCATTGGCTGCGGGTCCGCCTCCACAGGCCAACAAGGAAACCGCGATGCATTTCTCGTCGGGTTCGGGATGGTGGTCAAGCAGCATGGACACGTCGTAGGACGCGTGTCCGACACAAAGAACATCGACATCAAACATGGCATCGGTCATGACTGGAATGACATACGCTCATAGAAACTTCGGGCATCCGTAAGATCGAACCTGCGACGATCCGTTTCGTCTCGACCGTGACTCCACCCCCTTGGTGTTATTCCAGAATCTGATTGATCGTTCCCGACAATTTCTCCAGATCAAACGGTTTCTGGATGAAGCCGTTGCATCCCCGAGCCAAAATGTCCGTTGCTTCCCCTTCGGAGCTGTATCCGCTGCACAGAAGCACCTTGGCCGTGGGATCGATCCGGCGAATTCGATCGAAGGCCTCGCCTCCACCCATATTGGGCATCACCATGTCCATCATGACAAGGTCCACTTCGCGGGGATCCCGAGAATACACATTCACCGCCTCAAGGCCGTCCCGCGCGCAGAGTACACGGTACCCCAAGGCCTTGAGCATATCTCCCGCCACATCCAGAACCACTTCGTCGTCATCCACCAGAAGAACCGTCCGCATCCTGCCCGTCCCTTCGGCGGGCTTCTCCCGTCTTGAACTCTCCTTCCGGGCGGCCCGGCAAGAGGGCAGATAAACCCGGAAGCTGGTACCCGATCCGGGTTCCGAATCCACTTCCACAAAGCCTTTGTGCGCGGCAATGATCCCATAAATGGAGGCCAGCCCGATGCCCGCTTCCCACCCGATTTTCCGCGTGGTGAAGAAGGGGTCGAAAACACGCTCACGAGTCTCGTCATCCATGCCGGCGCCGGTGTCCGAAAAGGTCAAGAGGACGAATTCACGGCCACAGACGTCCTCCGCCACGCAATCGATATCCTGCTGTGCCACGTTTCTTGTTTCCGCCGAGATTCTCCCCCCCTGGGGCATGGCTTGATAGGCGTTGCTGCAAAGGTTCACCAACACCTGCTTCAGCTGGTCTTTGTCCGCTTCCACGAGAAGCAGATCCGGAGATAATTTCGACTCAACCTCGATTCCCGGGTGATCCTCGGCAAACGTCGTGATAACCTCCGATACGACGGCATTCAGGTCCAAAGGTCGCACTTCGTACCGCCCTTTTCTCGCGTATCCCAGCAGTTGGTTCACCATGCCGGCGGCTCTTTGCACCTGATTCTCGATGTTTTTCAGCCTGACGTAGTTCGGATCGTCGGACCCCACGCTGAGCAACATCAGAGAAGCGTTTCCCTGAATCCCCGTGAGGAGGTTGTTGAAACCGTGCGCGATGCCTGCTGCAAGCGTTCCCACGGCTTCCATTTTTTGGGCCCGACGCAGCCGTTCCTCTATCCGTCTACGCTCACTCATGTCATGGAGAATGGCGACACTGCGCCCCTCTTGAAATCCCATGGGAAGAGTCTTGATGATTACCGGTTTTCCCGCCACCTCAACGGGTTCGTCTTCTCCCAGAGTACGAACGGACTCGCCGGGATTGATGAAAACTTCCAATACATTACCTCTGTCCCGCTCTCTCACCAGATCCAGAAACCGGGCGCCCAGCAGTTTCTCCTCGGGTAACCCGATCAACGCGACGGCAACGGAACTGGCATAGATGATTCTACCCTCCTCGTTGATTTCCAGAATGCCCTCGCACATGCGGTCCAAGATTTCCTCGAAGTGCCGATTCACCGCCAGCAGTTCCTTGGTGATCTCACGAGGATGAACGGAGTCCAAGCCTACAACCTCGTTATCGACGATTTTGGGTGCGGGCATTTCAAGACGTTTGAGGACGCGCAGCACGTGTCCGGACATGACATCGAAGGGTCCTTTGGCTATGCACGCATCGGCCCCGAACTCCGAAAAGTGACGGGTTTCTTCGGCAGCTATGGCGGAAAGCACCACAATGAACACATCATTGAATTGAGGAATCTTCCGAATTATCCGGCACAGTTTCTGACCGGTGATGTTGGGCATCACCAAGTCCACGAACATGACGTCCGGCTTCTCCACGTCCAAGATATCCAGAGCCGCCAATCCGTTCTCGGCCGTGAGAACCCTGCAACCTTGGCGCTCTAGTAAATTGGCCATGAACTGCAGCATAATCCGGTGGTTGTCCACCACCAGGACGGTATGTCGCATTTTGAGAATCCCTTTACGGTTTTCCCGTTTTAAACACCCGCAATCTTTCTCGGTTCAGAGGAAAAACCGAGCCCTCCGCCCGGGCAGGAAAGTCCGCCCGTCTTCCCGAAGCTGCTTCAAGTTCAATTCAAACCGCTGGAAAAATCAAACAGTTAAATAAGAATACCAAATATCTTATATATTTTTCAAATTTCGTCTTAGCCCTTTCTCTGGATATTGTTACGCCGCCCCTGGAAGATATTCGTCCTAAATTCCTCTTCTCGTTCTGAATCCCCTTGACAGTGCGCTTCTCGGCACTATGGTACTTCATGAAAGAAAGGAGGCGGGATTCATGGAACGCATGAGTGCTGGAAAACTTAGGGAAAACCTAGCGGATATTCTGAATCGAGTCGCCTACGCGGGTCAACGAGTGGTCATTCACCGCAGGGGGAAAGACGCGGCTGTGCTGGTGCCTACGGCGGACTTCGAGAGAATTCTGAAATGGGAACGTGAAGAGGAAACGTCAAATCTCATGCAGGATGGGACGCCTAACCCCGGCCCCGGGGCGGAGACGGAAGCCGCGCCCACCGCGGAAAACGTGGAGCCCGCTCCTCTGCTGAGACTGGCCGGAGGTGAGTTTATTCATGATCGATCGCTTTTCAGAGAAATTTTCTCGCGGGGGAACTACATAGGCGTGTCCATCAACGAGCTTCCCGGAATTATGGGAGCCGACAGCGTTCACGAATTACGCAAGATACTGCATGGAGAGCGACCGGCTCCGCAGGAGTTCATTGATCGACTGAACGAGTGGTGGAAGGATTCCGAAAAAGAGATGAAACGGATCGGATTCGGAAGGCGCTGAACCAAACTCCACGGATAACCGCATCGCAACCCGGGGGGAAATATTTATCCGTTCATCTCTCCAGGTCATCGGAAATAACCTATAAAGCGCCTTTGCCGACCGGATGGTCGATCATGCCGATCGGCAGAGTAAGCTCCATCAATTCGAGGAGGCGCTGATCGTTGTTTGATACACCTTTTCGAAATGGTCCAGAAGCCTGAGCAGGGTCTGCTCATCCCTTTCTCTTCCCACGTGGCCGATAATGCCCAGACTCTCCATCACTTCGTGGATCGTGGAGTCGTCCAAGTCGGAGATGAATGCACATGAGGTGAAGGGAGCCGTCCTAACGATATGAACCACCAAGTCTCTTCCCGGTGATCCCTCCAAGTTTTCGTCAACAAAAACCAAATGGAACGTGTCCCGTTCCAGCAGCCTCAAAGCCTCGGGACCGTTCTCAGCAACCTTGAGCAGGTAACCTCGCGACTCCAACTCCGGAATCATCCATGCCCTTACGTTAGGATCGGGCTCCACGAAAAGAACCTGGATCCCCTCCCCGACACCCGCGCCGGCTTCTTCTTGATCCGCTCTCTTGCCAATCACCAGTGACCTTCCACATCGGCTTTTTCCGCAATGGGGAGTTTGCCGTTCAAAAAATCTTCCACAGCCTGTTTCACCGTACCGGAGGCGTTATTCGCCACCTGAACTCCCGCCTTGTGCAAAACCTCAAAGGCATTGGGCCCACAATGGCCGGTCAACAGGGCCTTGACTTCCTTCTCCGCCACTCGGGCCGCAGCCTGGATGCCGGCCCCCTTAAGGGCTCCCGCGTTCTCGGAATTGTTTATCACTTCCACTTCACCGGTCTCGCTATCCACTACGAGAATGTAGGCGGCTCTCCCGAACCGAGGATCCACCTGCGAAGCGGAATCCGTACCTTTTGCGGAAACTGCGATTTTCATTCCTCACGCCCTTTCTCATCTTGGCTGTTCCGGTACTCCTCGACCGCCTTGTGGAGGGTCTTCAAGGCCAGTCGAGCACAATGCACCTTTTTGTCCGGCAGCTTCTGAACTTCGGCGTAGAGGTCGTCCAAAGTGAGGTTCCGAGCCTGCTCCAACGACTTTCCCCTGGCCAGGGAAACCACGGCACAGCCTGAGGCCACGGCACCGGGGCAACCGAGTACCTGAATCCGGGCGTCCCGGATCCATTCGTCATCCACGGCCAGATAGATCGTCATGGTATCGCCGCAGGGTCCCACGATTTCCGTGACCTGGTCCGCGTTCTCCAGGGTTCCCATGCCGGGCCGGTCCCTGAGAAGCTCAATCGCTTTGTCGGAATATCCCGTCCTCGAAAGGGTTTCCACCACATCCGCACCCAATACACCTGCGTCTTTCATAATATCCGCTTACCCTGTTCTTCCACCCGCGCTCCGCGATCACAGAAGCCATACACATGGACTCGCCGCGGAAACACGAGTTTCGTTCGATCCTGACACTTACCGGCCTTATCCCGCGGCACCGCCGCAAACCTGGTCCTCGGAGATCAAAGGCACACGGCCTTCGAGCCACTGCTCCACAACAGGTCGTATCCGGGGCTCCGTCGCCTCATGGTATACATCGATTCCCACCTGCCGGAATCCCATAAGGGGGCGCATACCGATCCCGCCCACTATGATTGCGTTCACATTGTTGGATCGGAGCAGATTCACCGGGACCATACATCCACCCTGGGAGTGCTCCTGGTTGGCGAGAATTTCCACTTTGAGAATGTCCGTACCATCCACTTCCAGAATGGTGAAAGCGTCGCAATGCCCGAAATGGCCGGCCCGATTCGCGTCAAGCCCGCCCGGATGAACCGAAGGTATGGCAAGTCTGATCATATCGATATTACTCCCTGATTGTTTTCTCCGCTCAAGCGGTGAATGCGATTTGTTCGCCGGGCCGAACCGACGGAAGCGCCGGGCCGCCCGATATCCCATGACAACTAGGCAAGCTCCGTGCCGGCCTCGTCACTCGCCCTTGCCGACGAGCCCATGGGAAATTCCGGCACGGACATTCGGCAATACACCTTCGATAAGGTTTCATTTTGCAATTGCCCGACGGACTCTGAATGGCAAAATGAGATTGCATCCCTTGGTGTCGTTCGGTGAGGTCCGACACAACGAGAACGGAATCTCATGTCGGTAACCCGTTTCCACCCCCGAAATCATCCGTCCCACTCAACGTGTCGAACTCGATCCCCGTATCAGCGGTCCCGCCATTCCGGTGGTCGTTTGTTCATGAAAGCGTCCAAACCTTCTTCCGCGTCGTGAGTCTTCATGAGCTCATCCATGTAAACGTCCTCGATGCGTTGCAGCGCCGCTGCGGCATCTTCATCGAGTCCGTTCAAAACGGCCTTACGCGTCAGCCGCATCACCACGGCGCTGTTGGCCAGAAAACGTGCAATAAAAGCTTCCGCCTCGGAAGACAGCGATTCCGGCTCCACCACTTTGTTGACCAGTCCAAGGCGCTCCGCTTCTCCGGCCGAAACGACGTCTCCCGAGAGTATCAGTTCCATGGCCTTTTTTCGCCCCATAATTCGAGGAAAAATCAAGGCGGCAATGGGGGGAAAGACACCAACCTTGATTTCGGGTTGGCCGAATTTCGCGGCCGCCGAAGCGATGACCAAATCACAATACACGGCCAACTCACACCCTCCGCCCAAGGCGGCCCCTTGAACAACGGCTATGCTCGGAACACCCAAAGCATCCATCCTTCGAAACATGCCGTGAAAAGAATCAATCATCTTGGGCATAAGATCGCCGACGTGCTCTCCCACGTCCACACCTGCGGAAAAGGCTTTGCCTTCGGCGCGAAACACCAGCAGCTTGGGGCGACTTGCCGTCAAACGGTCCAGCACCTCGTTGATTTCCTCCATCATCTCGATGTTGAGGACATTCAGAGGCGGACGATCCAAGGTGATCGTCGCCAGCCCGCTCTTGAGTTCCGTCTTGATATGCTTTTGGCTCATGGTCTCTCCTCGAAACAGTTTGGACAGAACGCCGCTTCCGGCGTTCTGTCCAATAAACATGATTTCGGCGTTTTCAAAGACTTACCCACGGCGAGGTTGCCGGCCCGCCACGTTCGCTACTTCTCAGGTGTGCCCAGAACCTCTTCGAAAAAAGCGTCGTCGAAAAGGTCTCCTTGAGCGACCTTGCGTCGAAATTTCACAAAATCGATGGTGTCGCGACCGGTCATCTTCTTGGTGTTAAAAGCGTTGAATCCCAGAAAGGCCTCGCCCATCATGTTGGCGGCAAGCCAGTGACGGTTGGGCAACTTGCCCTGATCCCAGAATACTTTCTTCTTCGCTCGAATGCCGTCGATGGATTTGATCAGACAGCCGGGGAACAGATTGGTGAATGCCCAGAGAATCCGGTCGACCTCGCCGTCCAACAGCTCGAAGTCCACCTCGCACTCCTTGATCAGCTCCTTCGCCTTTTTGAGCGAATCCCCGGAACGAAAGTCACCGTAGACGATTTCGCCGTCATCAATATAGGTATCCGTAATGATTTGAGGATTGCGAACGAACCGACCCTCTTTCTTCAGCACGGGGACCACTTTGGTGATCAAACCTTTCATCTTCATCTTGTAGGCCGACCAAAGCTCGCAGGAGATGCAGTTCCACATGGCGTCCTCGATGCTGAGCATCCACGGAAGAAAGTCCGTGGACCCGCCGTCCGGCGCGGACCCGTGCCTTGGTCCGGCCTGCCCGAAGACCGCGAGATCCGAGGACACGGTGAGATCGCACGCCATACCGATCTCCTGTCCCCCGGCCACCCTCATGCCGTTGACACGGCAGATCGTTGGTTTCTTGCAGTTGAGGATTGCGTCCACCATGCCGTTGAACAGGTCCATGTATTCCCCGTATTCATTGGGGCGCTTGCTGTAGTATTCCGCGTATTCCTTGGTGTTGCCCCCGGTGCAGAAAGCCTTGTCCCCCGTGCCGGTGAACACCATGGCCACCACGCTGCGGTCCGCCGAACCCGCGTGAAACCCGGCGATGACCCCTTTCACCATCGCGGTGGTGTAGGAATTGTACTGTTTGGGGTTGTTCAGCCTGACCCAAGCGCTGTACAGGCCCTCCACAGGATGTCCTTCGGCGTCCAGAATCGGTTTCTTCTCGTAAACCACGCAAGGTGCGTCCGCGTCCGACCCCCACCGGTCGGTTCCGAACAAAGCATGGTCCTTGAGTTCGTGATCCTTTCCCAGCCATTCAAGACTCATTCTCTCCTCCTTGGACCGACTGTTCAACAGCCGGTTGGAAAACAGGGTCATGGATGGATCGCCGCGAAACGGATATACGTCGGCGCACGAACGACGAGGCCGAGGCGCGAAAAGAGTCCGCTTCGGAGGCGGTCTCCCCGGGCCGTTAGAAATCCGGTTCCAGAACGATTCGTCGAGTGAATCTCCCGGCATGCTGATCCTCGAACACCTGAGATATCTCGCTCATGGGTCGAGTCTCCACGAAAGGCTCGATTTGGACTTTGCCGCTCTGAACCAGCTCAAGCATGCGTGGATAGTATTCCGGCAGACAGGCCCATGTGCCGATGATCTCCGCATCGAAGGCCATGAGACGGCTGAACATGAACTCAATGGTGTGCATGCCGTACCCGATGAGAATCAATTTGCTCACGAACGTCAGAAGAGCGAGTCCGATCTCCTGTCCGACCTTCGCACCCGTACACTCGAAAATCTTGAGCCCATAGTTCGACGGCAATCCCTGTGACTTGCATAGGGCTTTGAATTCGTCTTTGAGGGATTTAATGTCCTTGCCTTTTGCGTCGATCATGAAGTCCGCTCCGAACTTCAGCGCTCTTTCGATCTTCGGCTGATCGACCTCGAATCCGATCACCAGTCCGGCGCCCAGAGCCTTGGCGATCTGTATCATGTTCATGCCCACGCCTCCGGCGCCCACAACCACAACCACATCGCCCTGCGCGAGTTGCGCACGCATGGCGGCCTGGTAGGGGGTGGTGCCCGCGTCCGCGATGACCGCGTAGTGGGACAAAGGAATACCCTTAAGGTCTTCGATGACGCACAGCCCGCGAGACGGCACCGGAATGTGCGAAGAGAATCCCCCGTAAGCGCCGTGAGAATTGCCCGGCATTTTCTGATTCAGACACCGGTTGCCCCTCCCCGCCTTGCACAACTCACATTTCATGCAAGGCATGACCGCCGGAATGATAACGTTCCTTCCGATCCACGCATCGTCCCCGGCCACCACCGTGCCGCTGATTTCGTGTCCAAGAGTCAGCGGCGGCGAATTCACCGTTGGAACGCCGTCATAGAAATATCCCAGATCGGTATGACACACGCCACAGCCCGCGATCTCCACGAGCACATCATCCGAGCCCAACTCCGGAACGGGAATCTCCGCTTTTTCCAAAACACCGGGAACCGTTTCTCCTGTTTCCTTGTTTTTGCCGTAAGGCCTTACCATCCGCCAAGTCTGAATCTTCTCGGGAACACCCGGCATGAAACCCTCCTCAATTGCTGTATTGGAATGATTCTCTTAAGGTATCACCGAATCTTAACCGCTCCCGACCGGAGTCGAGGGCGTTGCATACAGGGAGGTCATATCATCCCGTAACCGCCGTCGACACACAGCAACTGGCCTGTGATGTAGTCGGCGTCGGCTGAAGCAAGAAAGACGAAGGCGGGAGTAATATCATCGGGTTCGGCAAAGCGCTTCAGCAGGATGCGATTCATATAAATTTCACGGAGTTTCTCATCCGTTCGGATCTTTTCGGTCATATCCGTGGCCACGATGCCCAACGAGATCACGTTGGCGCACACGTTGAATCGGGCCAGTTCTCGAGCCACGCTCTTGGTGAAGGAAATGATTCCACCTTTCGCCGCACTATAGTTCACCTGTCCGACGGTGCCCACGATCCCGGCGACGGACGTCACATTGATTACTTTGCCGGATCCCTGCTTCTTCATGAAACCCGCCGCCGCCTGCGTACAGAGAAACGCACCTTTGAGATGAACGTCCACCACCCGATCCCACTCCTCCTCGGACATCTTCATCAAGAGGTTGGGCCGGGTCAATCCGGCATTGTTCACAAGGACATCCACCGAACCGAAGCGCTCCTCCGCGGCGGAGAACATCTGCTCCACTTCTTTTTTGTCGGACACGTCGGCGCGATGGATCAGGGCTTCTCCGCCGGCCTCTTCAATAAGCCGAAGCACTTCCAACGCCGCGTCTTCTCTGGAAGAGTAATTGACGAGCACACGGGCCCCTTCCCGGGCATAGGCGAGGGCCACGGCCCGACCAATTCCTCGGCCGCCGCCCGTGACCACGGCGGTCTTTCCTTTAAGCCTCATCATGGGGACCGTCCTTTCCGCGAAAAAGCAGTTACAACATGACTATAATATAACTACATTATAGTTATTAGATCGCCTTTTCCTTGTCAAGGAAAAAGCCCCCCGCCGCAAAACGTCGAGAATACCTTGCACATGCCCGTTTCCGTGAGTACTTTTAAGGTTTAACCTTCCCGGTCGCTTAGTATGTCGAACCGAAACAGACTCCCCTGAGGAGGACCTATTCTCAAAACCAATTTGAAAACTTCAACGGACTCCCATGCCGACCCCACCGAAGCGGGCCTCCCGTTCGGCGATTCGGAAGCACGGATGATTCTGCTTCACGCCGGTGTTCTTCGAGGGATATTGTATCTCTGGGGGGAAACCCCCGTCGAGGAGCCGCGACAAGCCGTTACCAAAAAAGGAAGACCTCCGAAACGCGCCGAGGCGCGTACATATCCTTTTGACGCCGGCGCCGAAGGAGTGCGATGGTGCCTCCGCCACGCCGCCCCCGGCTTTCCTTTCGGTTCGGCTCAGTCGCACCCTCTGCTGCTCCTCGCTCCCACCAAGGGCTGGGACCCCGTGGCAACGAGTCCTCTCATCGCCGAACCGCCCAAGTCCCGGGCGCGTTTGATGCAGATTCCCTGGAAAGTGGAGGCTCTCCGTCTCGAACCCACCGAAACCGTCGAGCTGCTGTGCACCTGCATGGCGAAGAAGGTTTTGGCCCCGGGTATCGTAATCGGTTCCGACATTCAATATTGGGCCGATGTGCTCAAGTTCGCCGGAGAAATTGTTGCGAACCGGCAAGTCTGCGCCGGGATGAGAGTGGACTCGGACTCGGGACCAAACAGTACGTCCTGGGAACCCGCACTAGACGAAGAACGCAGCAGAAAACTCACGTTCCTCGCTTCTCAAATGCCGCCGCCGGCCCGGAGCCTATCGGACCCCGAAGCTCCCCCGATTGCGCCGACGACGGCTTTGCCGGCGTTGCGTGAATTTCTCAATCGAATGGTCGATTACCTTTTCCGCTCGGGCGTTGCCGACGGCCGTCTCCCCCGACGACATAACAAGAGGCAAAAGGAGTTCTCCAGCATTCACGATGCCTGGCTGCATCTCCTCCGGTCGGCTCCACGGGACGGGCGAAATATCTCCGATGACGACCTCCGTGAGTTGGTCGCCCTCGTTCCATCGAGTCGCGAGACTTCCGAACACCAATCGCAGTCCGGATTCCGTCTCTGCCTACGCCTCGAGGAACCCTCCGAACCCTTGGACTCCTTTAGGAGCAGTCCCTGGTTTCTCCGGTTTCTCCTGCAAAGCGTCTCGGATCCAAGTCTCTTGATCCCCTTGAGTGATCTCTGGGATCCCGCAACGCCCCGAAACCGCGCTTTCGGGAACCAATTTCCGATCTTACGCAAATTCGCTCTGGCTTCTCTCGCACAGGCGGCTCATTTGTGTCCTCTGATCACGCCGGCTATGGAAGAGCGGGAACCCAAGGGCTGTGTGATGCCGTTTACCTCGGTTTACGAGTTCCTGTCCGAAAAGGCTCAAACCCTGGAAGAATGCGGTTTCGGTATCATGGTACCGTCATGGTGGGCGGGCCGGGGAACTCGGGGGCGCCTCGCCCTCCAGGCGGCCGTGGGAGGCACCAAGATTCAATCCAAAGCCGAGTTGACCCTGAGCACACTGGTCAGGTTCGATTGGCAGGTGGCTCTGGGAGAAGAAGTTCTCAGCCGAGACGAACTGCAAGCCATCGCAGAAATGAAACAGCCCCTGGTCCGTTTGAGAGGTCAATGGGTTCACTTGGACCCGGAAGAAATTCACGCCGTTTCCGAATTCTTAAGAACGGGATCGGTGAAGCATCGCCCTTTGAAAGACGCCCTCTTCCTGGCTCTCAACGCGCAAGACGGAGTGGAGGGGCTGGAGTTCAAAGGAATTCGAGCCTCTGGTTGGTTCGAAAAGCTGCTGAGTCAATTGGAGGACGGATCCTCGTACGAAATCCTCGATCCTCCGGCACGCTTTGTGGGGACTCTGCGCCCTTATCAGGTTCGAGGCTATTCTTGGCTTGCTTTCCTGCGCCGCTGGGGTCTCGGAGCGTGCTTGGCGGATGATATGGGCCTGGGCAAGACGATTCAGGCCCTGGCTCTCTTGCAGGGAGATTGGAATCGCAATGGAAAACGCCCCGTACTCCTGGTCTGTCCCACCTCCCTGGTGAACAACTGGAGCAAAGAAGCCGCTCGATTCACTCCGGACCTACCCGTCATGGTCCACCACGGCACGGACCGCAATCGCGGGGAAAATTTTCGGAATGAGGCAAACAGACACGCCGTCGTCATTTCCAGTTATGGTCTGCTCCACCGGGACATCGAGTTCCTACGTGGGGTGAACTGGGCTGGAGTGATTCTGGACGAAGCTCAGAACATCAAGAACCCGGAAACCAAACAAGCCGGAGCCGCGAGACTCCTCGATGCGGATTATCGGTTGGCGTTGACCGGAACACCGGTGGAAAACAACGTGGGTGACCTGTGGTCCATCATGGAATTTCTGAATCCGGGTCTTTTGGGCACACAGGCGTCGTTCAAGAGGAAGTTTTTCCTCCCGATCCAGTCCGGACAGGACGCACTCGCGGGGGAGCGTCTGAAGAAGACGGTCGCGCCTTTTATTCTTCGAAGGCTTAAAACCGACAAGACGGTTATCTCGGATCTTCCGGATAAGATGGAAATGAAGGTCTATTGTTCCCTGACGCGTGAACAGGCCTCTCTGTATACCGCAGTCCTCCGCGAAGCCGAGGAGATCATACAAGGGACCAGAGGAATTCAGAGGAAGGGTGTGGTATTGGCCACTTTGTCCCGCCTCAAACAGGTATGCAACCATCCGGCGCAGTTTCTCAGAGACAACTCTCCCTTGGCGGGACGTTCCGGAAAGCTGGCCCGTCTCACCGAGATGATCGAGGAGGTTCTATCCGTCGGGGAGAAAGCTCTGGTTTTCAGTCAGTTCGCTGAAATGGGCGAGCTTCTTCGGCGACATTTACAGCGGTCCTTGGGCCGCGAGACCCTTTTCCTACACGGCGCGGTACCGAAAAAAGCCCGTGATCGCATGATCGAACGCTTCCAGAATGAGGAAGAAGGCCCGCCGGTGTTTATTCTCACTCTCAAAGCGGGCGGAACCGGTCTGAATTTGACTCGTGCCAACCACGTGTTCCATTTCGACCGTTGGTGGAATCCGGCCACGGAGAATCAGGCCACGGACAGGGCTTTCCGTATCGGCCAACAGAAGAACGTACTGGTGCACAAGTTCATCTGTGCCGGCACCATGGAGGAAAAAATCAACGAGATGATCGAGTCGAAACGGGAACTGGCCGAACGTGTGGTTTCGGCGGGTGAGGACTGGCTGACCGAATTGTCCGACGAGGAGCTCAAGGAGGTGCTGGCTCTTCATCCGGGCGCCGTCGGAGACTGAACCGGGAGGGGACCTCCGGGGAACCTTTTTGATCCAACGCCGGCTCCCCTCGTCTCGCACCATTGACGTTCGTCGGGGTTCCGGTCTATACCTGCCTGAAAAAATCCTGCGGGAGACTTTTTATGCGTATCGTAAGGTTTATGAAAGAAGATCAGGAACTGTGGGGTGTACTCCGCGGGGAGGAAGAAATCGTCAACGTCCGCGACGCGGTTACCCTTGAGCTCGACGCCGATCGGACCGAACGCCTGCGGGATATTCGGCTCATCTCTCCGGTTTCTCCGGGCAAGATTGTGGCCGTGGGGCTCAACTATCGCGCCCATGCCGAAGAGATGAAGATTCCCATTCCGGAGGAACCCATTCTCTTCATGAAGCCGCGCAGTTCCGTGGTGGGTCCGCACGCCGAGATCATCCTTCCCTCCATGAGCCGGCGAATCGATTACGAAGGGGAACTGGCCGTGGTCATAGGCAAAAGGGCACGAAAAGTCCTTCCCGAAGACGCTCGGGAGCACATACTGGGATATACCTGCCTGGACGACGTAACCGCGAGAGACCTGCAGAAAAAGGACGGCCAGTGGACCCGTGCCAAAAGCTTCGACACCTTCTGCCCTGTGGGCCCCTGGATTGAAACGGAACTTGACCCCTCATCCCTGATGGTCCGAACCTACCTGAACGGAGAACGGGTGCAATCGGCCTCCACTTCGGACCTCATCTTCACCGTACCGGAACTGGTAAGTTTCATTTCTCACGTCATGACTCTGGATCCGGGGGACGTCATCGCCACGGGCACCCCGTCGGGAGTCGGCCCCATGAAACACGGAGATCGTGTGGAAGTGGTCATCGACGGAATCGGTGTGCTGTGCAACACGGCGCAAACGGACCAGGAAGGAGACTAAGGGGTCGCTTGTCCGTGAGTCCCCTGCAATGTCACGGAATGCGACCCCGGGCCGGGCTCGTCAGTCGGCCCCAAGGGCCTGTGACCTCAAGGTGGCCGCTTCCACGGCATCCATGACCGCACCCCTGAACGCATTCCTTTCCAGTTCGTGAAGCCCGGCAATGGTCGTCCCTCCGGGCGAGGTGACCAGTTCCTTCATCCTCGCCGGATGCTCTCCGGATTCACTCAACGCCTTGGCGGCTCCCAGCACCGTCTGCACGGCCAGAGAGAATGCCGTATCCCGGGGAAGTCCCATGCGCACTCCTCCGTCGGAAAGGGCTTCAATGAACAGGAAGACGTAAGCCGGACCGCTGCCGCTCAAACCGGTCACCGCGTCCATCACTTTTTCATCCACGACCAAAGCCGTTCCCATGGCGGCGAAAAGACTCGAGGCCGTTTCCAGGTCCTCGTTTAGAGCCCACCTGCCTTTACACAACGCAGCGGCCCCCTGCAGGTACAATGCCGGCATGTTGGGCATGACGCGGATGACTCGCACACCTTCTTTGAGCCCGCGTTCGATCTTCTTTGAAGGAACCCCGGCGGCAATGGAAATCACGAGCGTGTCCACGGACAACGCAGGACGCAATTCCTCCAGGACTTGGTCCATGTTCTGTGGTTTCACCGCCAGCACGAGAGTGTCCACCTTCCCATGGAGCTCCCGGGGCCGCGGTACGGTATTGATCCCGTACTTCTCTTTCAACATTTCCAGACGTTTCATGACGACGTCGGTCACGAACAGCCGATCGGGAGTCAACAGTCCGCTCTCCACGACTCCACGGACCATGGCCTCTCCCATGTTTCCTCCACCAACGATGCCTAAGCTCCGCATCGGAAGCCCTCCTTATGAATGGATTACCTAATTGAATATTGAGCATAACCGGCTTAGGGGGCCATGTCGACGATTTTCCCCTGCGAAATCAAGGGCCGCCGAAATCTCCGATTCCGGGGCGCCGCACCTAATTTCCTTGACAGATAACGGGCCGGATCGTTATGAATACAACTATTTACGTAACCGGAAACAGCCGGAGGATTCATGGCTTGGGATTGGGAAAAATTGCAGCGTAAGCAGCAGTCCGGAGGAGGGAAGGGACCGACTCCACCGGACTTGGATCAGTTCGTAGAGAAGCTACGGAACTTCAGGTCCCGTCTCCCGGGAGGCACCATTCTGGTCGTTCTCGGATTGGCGGTCTGGATTCTCTCAGGAATTTACATTGTGGCCCCGGACGAAGTGGGCGTTGTCAAACGCTTCGGCCAGATGGCCTATACCACGGATTCCGGGCCCCATTATCACTTCCCCTATCCTATCGAAACCGTGCTCAGACCCAAAGTGACCCAGGTGAGAAGGCTGGAGGTGGGTTTCAGAACCATTTCGCAGGGCCAGCCGGCCAAGTATCAGTCCGTTCCCCAGGAGTCTCTGATGCTCACCGGTGACGAGAACATCGTCGACGTCCAGTTCATCGTTCAATACAAGGTTAAAGACGCGCCCGAGTTCCTGTTCAACGTGGCCGATCCGGACAAGACGGTCCGAGACGCCAGCGAAGCCAGCATGCGCCAGGTGGTGGGTAAGAACAAAATCGACGAAACCCTCACCACGGGCAAGTTCCGAATTCAGCAGGACACCAAGGACCTTCTTCAGGAAACCCTGGACCTCTACAAGGCCGGGATCAGCGTTACGGCGGTTCAGATGCAGGACGTCCACCCGCCCCAAGCGGTGATCGACGCATTCAAGGACGTGGCCAGCGCGAAGGAGGACAAGAACAAGTTCATCAACGACGCTCAGGGCTACCAGAACGACATTTTGCCCAAAGCGCAAGGCCGGGCGGCCGAAATCGTGAACCAGGCGTTGGCTTACAGTGAAACCGTCATCAACAAGTCGAAGGGTGACGCCAGCCGATTCACTCAAATCCTGGCCGAATACAACAAGGCCAAGGACGTCACCGAAAAGAGGCTATACATCGAGACATTCGAAGACGTTTTGCGAAATTCTTCGAAGGTGATCGTAGGCGAACAAGTGGGTCGACAACTCCTCCCCCTGTTGCCTTTAGGCAAGAAAGGGATGTTGCAGGGCTCCGCAACGTCAAAGGAGGCCAAGCCATGAACAGGACTACCGGAATTCTTGCCGTCGCCGTGGTTGTCGCACTCATTGCCGTCAATCTTTCCACCTTCATTGTGGATCAGACCCAACAGGCCCTTCTGGTCCAACTTGGAAAGCCGGTGGAAGGCGTGCGCGGTCCGGGGCTTCACTTCAAGATTCCCTTTCTCCAGCAGGTGATTTTCTTCGAAAAGAGAATTCTTGAATACGACGCCGCCCCCGCGGAAATTCTGACCGAGGACAAGAAGAACTTGGTGGTGGACAATTACTCCAAATGGCGCATCGTGGATCCGCTTAAGTTCTACCAGACGGTGCGCACGGTTCCGGGGGGCGTCTCACGCCTGGACGACATCATCTATTCGGAACTTCGTGTAGAGTTGGGTGTCCACACCCTGACCGATATTCTTTCCAAGACCCGCGCCCGGATCATGGCCAATGTGACCGAACGAAGCGACAAGGTCGCCCGTGACTACGGCATTGAGGTCGTGGACGTACGCATCAAGCGAGCCGATCTCCCCGTTGAAAACGAACGGGCGGTGTTTGGACGAATGAGTGCGGAACGCGAACGACAAGCCAAGAAGTACCGTTCGGAAGGCATGGAAGAGGCCCAGAAAATTCGCTCCACGGCGGACAAGGAGAAGGCGGTGATCCTCGCGGATGCTTATCGGCAGTCCCAAGAAATCAAAGGCAAGGGCGACGCCGAGTCCATAAAGATCTTCGCCGAGGCGTTCGAGCAGAATCCTGAATTCTATGCGTTTCAACGAAGCTTGGAAGCCTATAAGAACGGCCTGAAGGACGACAGCACATTGGTGCTCGGGACCGACAGTCCCTTCTTCAAATACATGCGCTGATCCCAAGTAAGGCGAGCTCATTTCGAAAGGCGGGCAACCTCTTCCGAGGTTCCCGCCTTTTTTCACCTCCCCAAAATCACTCTCATTCGCCGCCTCCGGGACCGAGCGAGGGGAATGCTAATCGAGGCTCAGAGCGGTGACGGGGACACGTCCAAAATGCGAAGCTGAAGTTCGTCCTTGCCTCCGTAACGATTGACCGACGGCGTGTACACCAGATCCAGGGAGCCGGGTGCGGAATCCGCAGTCCCCTCCTCCATATTGAACCCCACGGCTCTGATGGAACGTCCCTTTTCGGTCATCAGGTTCAGAACAAGATGTTTTTCTCGAATCCATCTCTTGCTCACCACACAGACTCCCTCGGAAAGAAATACGGGTTCCGGATTCCCCTGGCCGAAAGGCCCTAAACGTTCCAGTTCAAGGGCGGTTTCATAGGTCATGCTGTCCAGAGGGACTCGAGCGTCCACGCAAATGGGCGCAACCTCGACTTCGACCCGGACGTTTTGGGAGGCGACTTCCTGGAAGGCCCCGGCAAAATCGGCGAGACGCTCCTCTTTCACGCGAAAACCCACCGCGCCGGCATGGCCCCCGAACGAAACCAGGTAATCTTTGCATGCCCGAAGAGTTTCCACCAGATTCATGCCCGGTACTCCGCGACCGGAACCGTGCCCCATACCCCCGTTCAGACTGACCACCAAGGTCGGTAGATTGAAATGCTCTCTGATCTTTGAGGCGATCAAGCCGATGATCCCCAGATGCCAATCGGCTCCGGCCAGCACAATTCCACCCTGAGGCTCCCTCCCTCTTTTTCCAGCCTGGGCCAGAGCCACGCGAAACAGTCTCCCTTCGGCTCCCTTTCTCTCCACATTCCTCTGTTCGAGGCCCGCCGCCAACCGGGACGCAGTCCCCGAGTCTTCCGCGACCAACAGCTCGAAAGCCTCCATAGGGTCTCCCATGCGCCCCGCAGCGTTTAATCGTGGAGCCAGTCGGAAAGCCACGTCTTCGCCGCTGACCGCGGGGCCGTTCACGGCGGCCACCCGTTTGAGCGCCGCCAGACCGGGCCGCGGACCATTTGAGAGTACTTCCAGACCCGCCTTGGCCAGGATTCGATTCTGACCGGTTAATGGCACCAAATCCGCGATGGTTCCCAATGCCACCAAATCGAGATAGGATTTCAGGTTGGTCTCGGCGCCCGGATTCGCGGGAGCATGGGTCCTCAAGGCCGCTCTTAGAGCAACCGCCAAGTTGAGAGCTACGCCAACGCCCGCGAGGCCTTCGTGGGGATAGGGGCACGAAGACTGCTTCGGATTAATGACGGCTGCGGCCGATGTCCTATGGGGCGGTGGTTCGTGGTGATCGGTGACGATTACATCCATGCCCAACCTGTGCGCTGTTTCCACCTCACGGTGATCCGAGACGCCGCAGTCCACGGTGATCACCAGGGTGACGCCTTGCCGGGCCAAGGCTTCCAACGCCCGCCGGTTCAAGCCGTACCCATCTCTGAAGCGGTTGGGCAGGTAAACCAGAGAGGGAAGTCCGATCTCCTTCAGAAACAAGTGGAGCAGCGCCGTCGCGGTCACTCCGTCGGCGTCGTAGTCTCCGTAAACCGCCACCGTTTCTCGACGTTCGAGCGCAGAAAGAATCCTTTCGACGGCCGCCCCCATATCCAGCATGCCGAACGGCGGTTCCATCCCGGCCAAGGAAGGATGAAGAAAACAGCGAACCTCTTCCGAAGTCCTCATTCCACGATTCCAGAGGATTGTGGCCGCAACGGCCGAAAGGCCGGTTCGGCGGGCGAAGTCTTCCATGGGAGCCGAGTCCGAACTCAGTACCCGCCATCTGTTGAGTTCTTTTGTGAGAGCCGTCATTCGAGCGAACATACTGCAATCCTCGCGGTGACGCAAGGAGGGCCGCGGGGCTCCGGCTCCTCCCCGATTTCTCATTCGAACAGAGTCTCGGACGGTCGCCGGATTCGTGCCCCGTCAAAATCCATCGCTCGAGCATGCCCCCTTCATTCATCACAACAACCGTTTGGCAAATCTCAGGCGATGGGCTATCCTGATGTTCATTTGTGACTCTAACTCCGCGACCGTAGGATATAATCGGACCGCTCCAGGAACCGCATGGGAAACCCCACCGAACTACGATTCCCTTTCCAGCTGGATGATCGTCTCTGGTCCCGTCTACGTAGTATGGCTCCTCGGGACGTAACGCGAAGGACGGAAGCCTCCTTCGAGTCGACAAGCGGTCGATACTCTCTTCCCTTCATGGACCGGCTCTATGTCCTCGACCCCGAGGCGGAATCGATCGTCCTCGGTACCCGAGACCTTCCCCCGGCCCGAAATTTTGAGCTCTGCCTGGTTCTGCTCACCTACCTCGTCCACGCCGGGGAGGCCATACCCATAGGCCCCATGGTGACTCCCGGTGAGCTCCCGGGGGGTAACCTGTTTTTTCAGGGCCCCCACGCCATCGACACTCACCCTTTGATCCAACGATTCGGCGACTCTCCCAACGCTTTCCTCAAACTGGGAGAAAGAATGGGAGGCTCACCCCTTTCTTATGGCGATGCGGCTTTCTCCGTAATCACGCTGCCCAAGGTTCCCGTGGGATTCGTTCTCTATTGCGGCGATGAAGAATTCGCCGCCCGGATGGTTCCCCTGGTGGATCGAAGCGTGTTACATCACTTTCAATTGGATGTGGTATTCGCGCTTTTCAACGTTGTGATTCGTAGATTGGCCCGATATTCCATCCACGAAGAACCGAAACTCAAGGAGGTTGGCTAGTGTTTCGAAGACCCTTGTTTCTCCTTCTCATCGTCCTCGCAATCCTGATTCCCCTGGTGTGGTTCTACATCGTCAGATTCGAAGGCACCCCCCCCGAAGTCTCTTGGTCCGAACTCAAGTACTTGGGGCGCGAAGCCACTCTCAGAATCGACGCTTTGGACGAAGCCTCCGGTCTCCGAGACATAAAGGTCACCATCGAGCAGCGCGACAAGCCGGTTGTTCTCCTTGAAGAGCTGTATCCTTCGGCCGGCCTCCTGGAAGGAGGCGACGAGCGGAGCAAGACCTATGAAATTCCGCTGACACCCATCAAGCTGGGGATTCAGGACGGCGAAGCTCTGCTGAAGGTTCAGGTTCGGGACTATTCTCTTGCGGAATGGTTTCACGGCAACCGCACGACTCTCGAACAGAAAATCATCGTAGACACCGCCGTGCCCATGATCACGGTGGTTTCAAACACCCGCTATATGAATCAAGGGGGTTCGGCCGCGGTCCTCTATAGAATATCCAAAGAAGTATTGGAGCAGGGCGTGATGGTCAATGAAAGACTTTTCCACGGCCTGCCCTTGGAAGGAAAGGTCGGACTTTTCCTGTCCATGATCGCGCTGCCTTACGACACTGCGGAAGTTCAGCTCAAGGTCGTCGCGAAAGACCGCGCAGGCAATCGCGGAGAAGCATCCTTCCCCTATCGGATCGCCGGAAAAAACTTCAGCAAGGACAAAATCACCTTGTCCGATTCTTTTCTCCAACGGGTCATATCGAAGTTCGTTTCCAAGTATCCTGAACTGTCCTCCGAAGCCTCTCCTTTGGATGTCTTCGTCCGCGTGAACACCCAAATGCGTAAGTCCAACGAAGACCATTTCCGGGAAGTCTGCAGCAAATCGATAGCCGAAAAGCTTTGGTCGGGAGCGTTCCTGGCCCTTCCCAACGCCGGCGCCCGGGCGGGGTTCGCAGATTATCGTGATTACCTCTACCAGGGTCGAGTCGTCAGTCACTCGTATCATTTAGGGCTCGATCTGGCCTCTCTGGCGCAGGCTCCCGTGCCCGCAGCGAACAACGGCATTGTGGCGGACGCTTCCTATTCCGGCATTTACGGAAACACTGTAATCATTGACCACGGATTCGGACTGTTCACCACTTATTCACATCTCTCCAACATCGCCGTCACTCCGGGCCAGAGCGTGAAGAAAGGCCAAGTTATCGGGCATACCGGAACCAGCGGCTTGGCCGTAGGGGACCATCTACACTTCGGAACGGCGATCTACGGAATTTTCGTCAACCCTGTAGAGTGGCTCGACGCCGGCTGGGTGGAAAAGAAAATACTGGATCCCCTGAAACCGGCATTCGAATCGCCGGACTCGATCTCCTAGCCGCAAGACGCACCGGCGAGGGGCGCGTGGAAGCGTCCCGTCACAAAAGGGTTGACATGTACGCTGTAACATGACTATGGTGACTTCTATAACAGACCGAAATTGCAGGTAAATGTCAATTATGGTCATTCACTCGCCGACATCGAGGCAAAGCCGGTCCATTGAGGACGTCATGAGCCTTGAAAGCGCCAAAGAACTCCTTAACTTGGGCGATTCCTTGCTTATGGGGCTCGAGGCAATTGATGATCTGCCGACAATCCCCATCGTGATTCGGAAAATCGAGCAGGCCATCGAGAACCCGGATACCACTGCCAAGGATGTGGCGGCTATCATCGAAGATGATCCGAGTATTATGGCTCGGATATTAAAGGTGGTGAATTCCGCCTTTTATCGTCCGGTGGACGGAAGGGAAATCTCCTCCCTTTCTCAGGCGGTGGCCAGGCTGGGATTCAAGACCATCAAGAACATCGCCTTGACGACCAGCGTGTTTTCCACTTTGGGCCGTCTCCGAGTTCGCTCCTTCGACCTGAATAAGTTCTGGCAGCACTGCATTACCACCGGGGTCATAAACAGCATCGTGTACGATGTATGCGGAGGAGAGCTGAGCAGTGTCTATGGAAAGGACGAGTTGCACCTCATGGGACTGTTGCACGACATGGGGAAAATCGTCCTGGAACAGTATTTCAACGAATCCTTCGGCCGGGTCCTGGAGCTGACCGTCGAACGAGGGATTCACATTTCCGAGGCGGAACGCGAAGTCCTTCATGCGACTCACGCCCAGGTGGGCGCTTGGCTTGCCTATAAATGGTCCCTCCCACCTTCCGTTTTTTATGGAATCCTGTACCACCATGAGCCCGAGCAGGCCCCGAAAGAGCACTCGGACTTAGTGGCCCTAACACACATCGCCGACTTCATCTGCATCAAAGGAAAGTTCGGCTTCAGCGGCAGCAGCGCTCTTCCCCGCTTCGAGAATTCCGTATGGAAACACTTGGGGCTCGACAGCGAGAGGATGAGTGAAATCCTGGACCGAACCCCGGTGGAAGCCAAACGCTCCTCCGTGCTCCTGGCCATCCTTTCATCGGATTGACTGCGAAACCATCAACAACGTATCAGATATTCCCTTCCCGGAGGCAATCTTGTCCCTTGCCAATCGTGTGACCCTCGCTCGGATCGGGTTGATCCCCGTGTTCCTGGTGCTGACGATTCCCAATACTACGTGGACTCGCGTGGCGGCTTCGATCATCTTTGTCCTGGCCTGCGCCACCGACCCTTTGGACGGTTACCTGGCCCGGTCCAGGCGCGAGATTACGGACCTCGGCGCCATCCTGGATCCGTTGGCGGATAAACTCCTGATGATGACCGCGTTCGTGGTGCTCGTAAAGTACCAAACCGTGGCCGCCTGGATGGCGGTTGTCGTGATCGCTCGAGAACTCATCGTCACCTCGCTGCGCGTCATCGTGGCGCAAAAGCGCGCCACCGTAGTCCACGCCAACCGTTGGGGCAAAGCCAAGACACTGATTCAAATGGTCGGAGTGAGCATCCTGCTCTTTATGGCGCCTTTCGGCCATGATGACGTCTACATCAGACGTCACATGCCCATTGTCTCCAATTTGATCATGGCGGCCATTCTCTTCGCCACTATTGTCTCAGGCTACAAGTACCTGTTCGCCTTCAAAGATCTTCTTATGGAGACCCCCAAGACCACGGACGATGAGTCCGCCTGAAAGCGACTTTTCGGTAAGGCTCTCGCACCAAATGAAGGCATTCCCCGGATCTGCGTGGTGGTCGGGTCGCTTGCGGCAACGGTGACAGCCGGACGAACCGCGCTCTCGAGGTAGGAATCACGGCGCCGGTCTTTGGGGATTCGGGTCCGTAACTTTCGGCAACGCAACCTTGAACGTGGATCCCTCCCCTGGTCGGCTTTGCACTTGAATCGATCCTCCGTGGCTCTCGACGATCGCCTTTGCCCCTGCGAGCCCCAGCCCGAATCCTTCCCTCTTCCCACCGGCATGTCCTCGGTAGAACGGCTCGAACACATGGGGAAGGTCGGAGGGATCGATTCCGATCCCCTCATCACTGATCATCACTAGAATCTCCGAAGCCGTCTCTTCGGTCGAGATGGTGATGCGTCCCCCGTCTTCCGAAAACTTCATCGCGTTATCCAGGAGATTGGTAAATACTCTTCGCAAACGATCCGTATCCGCGGAAATGATGCTCAGCGGCTCATCAGAGCGCAATTCCAGCGTCAAGCCACGCTCCTCGGCCCTCTGCAGATAGGTTTCGTGAAGTTCATGAAGCTCTTTGTCCAGAGAAGTGGCGCTCGGGTGAAGCGTCAGTACTCCAGGTTGGTACCGGGAAAACTCCAGAAACTCGTTGATCAATCTTTCGAGTTTGGCCGCTTCGCCCTCTATGATCTCCAGGTATCTCTCGCCCTGCTCGTCTTTGGCGCAGCCTCCCTTCAGCAAACGATGAGCGAACCCGTGGATGCTGATGACCGGTGATTTCATGTCATGAGCGATCATGGATATGAAATTGGATCTTTCTCGTTCGAGAGCCTTCAAAGCGGAAACGTCCTGGAGGGTTTCGACTCCTCCCAGCAGTCTCCCTTCCGAATCGAACAGCCCGGCGATACTCATCCGTACCTGGATATCCTTCCCCGTCCTTCCGCGAATTACCGTATCCATCCCAAGAATCGGCTCTCTGTGCCCCATGACCGCCTTAAGGGGGCACCGAAGGCCGCACATGCCTCCGTGAAGAATATCTCCGCAAAACCGCCCTTTTGCTTCCCCGGCCCGATACCCCGTGATCCTTTCCGCCCAAGGGTTGAATCCGGAGATTCTCAGGTTCGAGTCCACGGTGACCACCGCCACAGGCAGGCTATCGACTACAAATCGATCGAACTCCTGTTCACGGTTTCCGCTTCCCGTCTCCGAAATCATTATTGAGTCTCGGGCTTCTCCCGACGTTTCGGCCTTTCCTTTTCGTGTTCCTTCAGCCCCTCTCACGCCCTTCTTGTCCGTATCCATGGCCCAATCCCCCAATCTCCCACGATTTTGGGATATTTGTGTCCGGAATCAGCCCCATGCCCGCCACGCCGGCGCATCGGCCCTTCTCATACTTCCATGGACTCACACTCCCACTGCCTTCGTTTTCTTTTCTTCCGGACACGGTTCGGAGCCCTCATTCATCAGCTCCGCCAATGTTTCACACGAAACCTCCCGGTGTCGCACCCCCGCGTTGGAAAGCACATAGCCCGGCCCTCTGTGCTTCAGTAACTCCTTCACGACCAATTCGTCGATTTTCTCATCCACAAGCCATTCCGCCACTCGAATGCCTTTTCCTTTAGGAACATCGAGGAAGGGATTGGGAAGGATCTTTTCCATTTGGGTTCCCTTATCCGCCAAACGGACCTTGAGGATCGCAAAATAGGGTGCTTCTCCGAAATGGTCGGCGATACGGCCTTCGGGATCCACAATGGGCACGGCCACACGATACACTTCACGGGACTTGGGCTCATATTCGATGGTAATGCGCTCGATTTTCGGAACTTGACTTCTTACGCTTTCCTTAAGCCTTTCACCGATCAGATGAGCCTTTTTAAGATCATTGATTCGCAGTGCAAGGTCCACGTGAAGAAAGAGGAACCTTCCCGCGTTTCTTCCCACTACGGAGTTCACCGCTGAAACCGAGGGTTCTCCCTCAATAATCCTCCGGACCCGCTCCAGGGTTCCAAAATCAATGGATGCATCCAGCAATACCCGCATGCCGTCCGAGAGAAGACTCCATCCCGCACTCGCGATGAAAACCAAAACCAGTGCCGCTCCCAGTTGATCTATGGAGACACCTCTCAGAGAATATTCAATTCCAAAATAATTCATGGCGGCGGAAGCCAGAACCACCAATGAAGACAATACATCCACGCGCCGGTGACCACTCTCGGCCCTCAGTGTGGGGGAACCGGTTTCCTTCGCCACCCGTCCCACATAGATTCCGAAGCCCAGAACCGCCGGCACGCCCACGGCCAGCCACGCCAACACCGACGCCGATATGTGAGGGGGGTCCGCAGCCGGCTCGATAATGCGACGAGCGATCTCGTATCCTGCGAACATGATGAAGAGGGCCACCAAAATGGACAGGAAATTCTCGATCTTATACAAGCCTTGAGGAAACGTCTTCGTCTTCCTCGTGGATAGTTTCAGCCCCGCAAACAACACCAACGAGGCGACGCAATCGCTCCCGGAATCGATAAAACTGGCGGTGACGGCCAAGCTGTTGGAAAAGACCGCCAACACGGCCTTGATCAAAGCCAGTGATAAATTGAGTAGAAACCCGATCAAAGCGACTCTCTGAATTCGCCGGGTTTCCCTCTCAATGTCCTCTGATTCGTATGGTTCCGCTTTGCCCCGCTCCAACGGCGCCTCGGAACCTTCCTCAGGTTCGTGATCAAGGCCCGAACGGTACGCCGGAAACGTCATTTTTCCCAATGAATGCACTCCGCCCGGCATAAGGTCACGGCCTTTTTCATGAAATCCTCCGGGCTTCTTTCGGCGAGGATCGCGACCGCCTTTCCTTCCTCCTCGTCGAGTTCAGATACACTCGGGCAAAATTCGGAGCAGGTTCCGCATCCCACACTCGTCGACGCAAACAACCGCTCTTCCGGACGCGACAAAATCCTCTCCAATCGGCCGTCACCCCTCTTTGCCCGTCTCCGTTTTCTCCGGCTCCAACGCTGATCCGGCGAGGAGGTCAACGGCCAGATAGAACGTGTCCCCGCTCACATCCACCGCCTTCACTTCACCGGCGTCCACCAGGCAACTCAGGTGCTTGAGCACTTCCGCCATGTGAATGCCCAAACCCGCGGCAACATCGCCGGCCGTGCAGGGGCGCCGATGCAACAAGGCTCGGATTTCCGCATCCCGCGCCCCCGAAAGGGTCGATAAGGCAGAGCCGGCCGGCGCAACATCACAAACGATTTCCACCCGACCCGGAAACAACGCCTTCAGCTCCTGCAACCGATCCGAAGAAACCGGCCGCGCAAAACGCTCCGCGGGGGGCCTCGCCACCGTGTTCAGTTGAATTCTCGTCGGCCCCATACGTTGTGCCGTTTTGGCCATCTTTCCAACTTCGACCGGGGAGTCGTTGATTCCTTCCAGGAGAAAAACCTCCAACCATACCTCGCCCGAAAAGCGCCGAGTGAACGAAATCATACCCTCCACCATCTGATGGAATCGGATGCCGGCCACCGGTCGGTTGACTTTGCGAAAGCCCACTTCATCCCCGGCGTCCAATGAGGGCACGACCACATCGGCCTCCATGAGGGCGTCACGGACTTCGGTCATCCACAGCAGTGATCCGTTGGTCAGCACGACAACGGGAACCGACGTTAAGGCTTTGACTCTACGAATGATTTCCTCCAAACCGCTGTGGAGGGTGGGCTCCCCCGAACCCGCGAGCGTGACGTAATCAGGCGGATTCCCTTCGGACAACTTCCTATCGAGCTCTTCAAGAATCTCTTCCGCAGGCACGTAGTACCGCCGTTGCAGTGTCCTGTTCGTCGTCCGCCCCAGTTGACAATAAATACAGTCAAAGGTGCAGGTCTTGTACGGCACCAGATCGACCCCGAGAGATCGCCCCAGGCGCCTCGAAGGCACGGGCCCGTACACATGCCGAAATCCGATGGTTTTCATCACTTCTTCCGTCCGGCTTTTGCCCGCCCGCCGCATTGCATGCGGCGGGACGCGCGTCCGCTAGTCGCGGTCGGATCGAGCGCTCATTTCCGAAAGCCGCTTTTCAATGAAATCCAGTTCCGCCCGCAAGGCATCGGCTTGATCCCTTAAGACCTGCGACTCGGTCTCAGGGTCCGGCCTCCCGTAGGCTCCCGCATACGCATAAGGGCCCGCACCTCGACCGAATCCGGCCCATCCCGAAAAGCCGGGACCCGAGCGCCGGCACATCCAGGCACGTCCTCCGCCGCCGAATCCCCCGCCTCGTCCGAAACCTCCGGCGAAACCACCCGCGTACGGACGACTCGCGTACCCGGGCATTCCATAACCCGCGCACCGCCCTGCGGCGCGTCCGGTCATCGAACCCATTCCCATGGGTCCCGTTCCGTCTCCTCTTGGCATTTTTCAGTCCTCCATGGTTGAGATGACGATTACTCGGTTATTCTCTGACCATTACGGCGCCGCACTCCGAGCACCGTAATTCTTGACAAGGTACGCCCCGTTTGTGGGGTTCTTTGCGGCCACATTGCGCACACACACAGAAACCGCACGGACCGGCCGCCATGCGACCTCCCATTCGGCCCATTCCTTGACCTCCCGCGCCTTGGCCGCGTCCGCCCCCCTGGCCGCTTCCCGTTCCTTTTTTCCCGATCATGAAATGTTCCTCCCCACGGTTGCCGTTCTTGGGCCTGAGCCGGCGAGGACCTCGCCCAAAACAACCCGGCATGGCAAAGGCCGGAGACTCCAACTTCCCCCCCAGCCAAGCGTGAATCACTTTGTTCAGATCACCGGCGACGAAGGGGATGACCCGGATGCCGTAAGCGGCGATCATGGCGTGCAGGCCCCTGGAGATCGCCCCGCACACCAACGTATCCACGCGCAGTTGCACAAGACGCAGTACCCGTTCCACCGGTAGGGACGCCGCCGCCGACTCTCTGGTCTCCCGAAGGATTCGTCCCGCTTGTGCCTCCACGAGATGAATCTCCTCAATCACGTCGAAGACCGGTGCCACTCGATTTTTCCAGGCCGCAAACGCCGCTGTCGTCATCCCGTCGCTCCTTCCGAATGATGCCTTCTTATGAAGCATTTATTGTGCCGGCGCCGGAAGAGCACATAGAAGCTGACAACCCATGGAATTAGATGATAATTTTCCTATCGGCAGGGGAACGAGGGGGGACCATTAGTAGCATTTCCGCTACTTAATGAGCACTTCATGGTAGCAATAACGCTACTCTCTGTGTGTCGAACGCCCATCCGCATGAGGCAGGGTGAGGCCCAGCTTCTTGATCCTGCGAAAAAGCGTAGTCTTATGAATTCCCAGCTCTCTCGCCGCCGCGGTGCGGTTGTAATGGTTCCGCTCCAATGCAGTGCGGATGGCCTGGGCATCCAGAAGATCATGGGCCGCACGGATTTGGGAGGAGGGAGACAAGACCGCGCCGTGGGCGGTCAGTTCCTCGGGAAGATGGGAGACGGAGATCAAACCTTCTTTGCACAGCACGAAGGCTCGCTCCACGGCGTTTTCCAATTCACGCACATTTCCGGGCCAGTCGTGCGCCATCAGCAGAGAGAAGGCCTCGGATGATACTCCTTCCACGGACTTCCCCTGCAGTCGATTGAAGCGTTTGATGAACTCCTCCACCAAGAGGGGAATATCCTCTTTTCGGCGTCGCAGCGGGGGCAGTTCGATCCTGACTACGTTTACCCGGTAGTACAGGTCTTCTCGAAATTCCCTTTTGCGCACCTGTTCCGACAAGTCTTTGTTCGTGGCCGCAATGATGCGGGCGTCGGAATTCTCGGATCGAACGGAGCCCAGCGGTTCATATTTGTGTTCCTGCAACACTCGGAGGAGTCTTACCTGAAGTGCGGGACTGACCTCGCCGATTTCATCCAGCAAGAGGGTGCCCCCTTGAGCCAACGCGAAACGCCCGGGCTTGTCTTTGCCGGCTCCCGTAAAGGCTCCGGCCTTGTACCCGAAAAGTTCGGATTCAAGAAGCGTGTCCGGAAGCGCACCGCAGTTCACGGCCACAAACGGACCTTCCCTGCGGGTGCTCAGATCGTGGATGGTCCTGGCCACCAATTCCTTGCCGGTGCCGGTCTCTCCCAGGATCAGCACCGTACTCGGGCTCACCGCCACGGCGGGCAGCACCTCGAACACTCTCTGCATCAAGGGACTATGACTTACAAGGTCGCCCACGCGGAACCGGCCTTCCAGTTCTCTGCGCAAGGCCTCGATTTCGCTCAAATCGCGGAAGGTCTCGGCTCCCCCGATGACCTGTCCTCGAGCATTTCGCAGCACCGCCGTGGAAACGCTGATGGGAATCCGTTCTCCTTCCGAATCGATGATGAATCCGGATTTACCGATGATCGGCTTGCCCGTCTTCAATGTTTCATGCAGCGCGCAGGCCGTCGTGCACATGTTGGAACGAAACACCTCCGAACAGCGACGTCCCAGAGCGTCGGAGCGCGCCACTCCGGTGATCTGCTCGGCCGCTCGATTGAACGAGGTAATGCGCCACTCCGAGTCCACCGTGAAAACACCATCCGAAATGCTTTCCAGGATGGCCTCGGTAGTGGCGTCGGTCTTTGGAGTCATTTTTGAAGCTTCGGCCATGACGGCGCCCTCCCAGGGCCTCAATCCGCCCTCTTGGATGGAGCGGTGCTCCCCCACCGAGCGGGAAATCGACCAAGAACCGAATTCGTGCACATCCTCATAGCATTGTGATGCATCGCGCACACACTGTCAAAGTGGTGGCCGGTACCTCCATGGTTACTCGGTCTCCTGAAAACAGCGGAAGCTTTTGCGGCGTTACTTTGGGTGAAACAGAAAGGGAGAGAGCACGGAGGGGTGATTGGGGGGACGCCCCCCCCGGGACTACATACACCATTGATCTGAAAGAGTCTTTGAATCCATCAAAAGGAGGGGAAACGCTTCAAGGCCGGACGCCTAAACAATGGAGATGGCACCCGTGGGGCACCCATCCACGGCGGAACGAGCACAATCTTCCTGATCCCGGGGTACCGGGTCGGCGATCACCTGCGAAACGCCTCCCTTCACTTCGAATACCTTTGGGCAGGTAGCTTCGCAATTGCCCGTGCCTGCACATACATTCGCGTCCACCTTTACCTTCATGAAGCGACTCCTTCCTTATCTTACGAATTCATGGGGGACGACCATTCCGCCGGGCTTCAGCCCGGCGGAATGCATCTATTTCTCGGTAATCTCGATTTTCTTTCTTGTCGGCGCTTCCTTATGCGGCATGACGACCTTCAGGACTCCGTCCTTGAACGTCGCCTCGACCTTGTCCTCCTCGATCTCCGCAGGCAGACGGTAAGACTTGGAAAAAGAACCGTAGGCCGATTCCTTCAAATAGTAGTCCGCTCCTTCTTCTTCCTTTTCCGACTGGCGCTTACCGGAGATGGTCACCACGTTGCTGTCGATATCGATGCCGATATCCTCCCGTTTCACACCGGGGAGTTCGGCGGTCAGAAAAAACTTGCCGTCTTTCTCATAGAAGTTGGAAACCGGTATGAACTCGTCGCCGCCGTATCTCGGCCATTCCGGCCACAAACGATCGGTCCAAAGATCTCCCCATGGCTCCCTTCCGAAGGGCGTCATCCAGAAAGGTCTCCTTTTCTTGATGGATGGTACCGTCATTTGAACGACCTCCTTTCTCGATGTAACCGTTCAGCACTCACAGCCGACCGCACAGAGGCGGATCGGCTAGCTCTTCTGCGGCTCCGCCGTATGAACGAAGCGCATTCTTAAGGGCATCGCCCTCACAAAAATTTTAATCATGGGAGATCACGATGCAATCGTGGAAGAAATTATGGCCGGCCGTGCGTGGATATCCTCAGTTTTTCTCCATCCGTCGTCCAATTCGGGAATCGCTGGTTTCCCAGTAGGCCCGAAACAAATCCTCATCGGAGGTCATTCGACGCATATCTTGATCACATCCGGTGCATTTCACGGTACGGTCGTCCACTCCGGCGATACGGCTCTCTTCCAATCCGCAGTTCGGACAAGCATAGGAATAAATCGGCATAACCCTTTCCTTTCTCACGGCAACGAATCAACTTTTTCGATAGATTGCAAATTAACGCACACCGAGCGGAGAAGATATCGGGTATCCAACGGATATCCGGCCTCTTAAACCTGTACTCGAAGCAAACAGATCAGGATTCCGCCGCGTGCAACCGGGTCGGTTGAGGAAACGGGCCGAACGCGTGCATCGCAGGCTCGACCTCGGTTCATGTGCTTAACACCGGAGGCTCGTATTCGACGTCCCAACATAGAAGTACTGGCATGACGGCGGGAGTATGCTAAACTGGTGGTCAATCTTTTTCGGAGGGCTTCTTACCCATCAACGTCAAGACATCCTCTCGCGGTTTTCACTTGCGGCAGGCGTCGAATCCGGTGGGGCTTTCACCAAGGCCGTGTTGACGGACTGATACAGGCGCGATCTACCTCATTGCGCCGCATCTCTCGTCACGTCACTGCGACGCACTTGGATGTATTGCTCGTTGTACGGGATTTGGGCGCCCAGCGTGTCATCGTTTTCCACCGGCCCGCAATAATCGGACCTTTTAAACGGACTGTTGAGCCGGCGCTCCGTTTCATAGATTTCCATCGTCAAACTCCATGAGGAGCAACCATGCTGAATCCGGACTCCCGGAGGCCTTCACTCCGACTGAACAACACCCTGACGCGAACCAAGGAACTCTTCTCCCCTAGAGAGGACAATTCGGTAAAAATGTTCACCTGCGGCCCTTCCGTGTACCGCAGGCCGCACCTGGGCAACTATCGAACCTTCCTTTTCGAAGATGTCCTCCAACGGTACCTCGAGTACCTTGGATACCGGGTACATCGCGTCATCAATTTCACGGACGTTGAGGACAAAGCTATTGCCGAAGCCAAGGAGAAGAGCCTTTCCGTTCGGGAATTGGTCGACCCCGTCGAAGAAAAATTCTTTGAGGAAAGTTCCCGCCTGAGGATTCAACTGCCCGGCTTGATTCACCGAGCCTCCACAAACGTCCAGGAAGCCGCTCGCTTGGTCCAAAGGCTCATGGATGAAGGTTACGCCTACCGTCACCAAGGGGACATTTTTTTTGACCCTCTGAAATTCGAGGGATTCGGTAAACTTTTTGGGTTGGACATGTCTCGCTGGCCCAAGAAAAAAGTCCGATTTCGCAAGGACACGTATCCCGGACAACGATGGAACCTGGGCGATTTCATTTTGTGGCACGGCTCCGCCAAGGTCGGGGAACCCGCTTGGGACACCTCCATCGGCAGAGGGAGGCCCTCCTGGAACATCCAGGATCCAGCCATCATCGCCGAATATCTGGGTTTCGAGATCGACGTGGCGTGCGGCGGGGTGGACAACCTTTTCCGTCACCACGACTACACCATCGCCGTAATGGAAGCGCTCTCAAAGCGAACCTTCTCCCGGTTCTGGCTTCATGGCGAGCATCTGCTCGTTGACGGCGCCAAGATGTCCAAGAGCAAGGGAAACATCGTCTACATCGAGGATTTCACCAAGAACGGATACCGTCCCGAGCACCTGAGATTCTTCTTGATTTATGGACACTACAGGTCCCGAAAGAACCTAACCGGCAAGGGACTCGAGGGGGCGGCGAAGAAACTGGACGATTTCAGGGGGTTGGTGGATATCCTCTCTGCCGGCATCGAAGAGCCCGATTCTCTCCCGGAGGAGACGACTTGTCCTGAAGCGACCTCGCTGCTCGATGTTTTCGAGAACGCCATGAACGATGATCTCGACGTGCGGGGAGCCTTCGACGGTCTCCTCGAGGAAGTCTCCGGGTTGGCGGATGCCGCGCGCAGGGGAGCTCTGGAACCGGTCCGGCGACGGCTCGTTCTGGGCTCACTCAGGAGAATCGATCAGGTGTTGGGGGTCGTTTTCCCATCCGAGAAGTAATTTGAAGAAGCGCCCGTGCGATGTGGTGAATCGTGAATCATTGTGGCGGGTTCGATGAAGCAGGATGGTCCCCGGTCCCAAACAGGCCTTCCTTACGCGATTTCATGGACCTTCGATCCAAGCTCACGCTCCGCCCCCATGCGTGACTCCCGTCGCGAGATGCGGCCCCCGCCTGAACGGTCTCCAGGTCTATGACCGTCACCTCGGGCGGCGCCAGGAACCGAACCGGCGGGCCGAAGGTGCCGGTGCCTCGGCTCACGTAGAGCGCCCCCCCTTCGGCCAAACTGAAGAAGCCTCGGATGTAAGGATAGAAGATCGCGGTAACAAGCTTGAATGGGAAGATCTGGCCGTCGTGGGTGTGTCCGGAAAGCTGCAGATCAAACCGCCCGACAGTGTCGGAATTCACCCGCGGCCGATGCTTCAGCAGCAAGGTGTACAGATCCCCGCGCACCTCCGAAAAAGCCCCTTTTTCATCGGGCGGAGGCAGACCCATGCGGGCTCCGGCCGGATCGTCCACCCCCACCACGGTCACAAGACCATGAACCCGAACCGCCTCGTTCCGCAAGACCCTGAACCCGGCCCTTTCCGTGAAATTCAAGGCGTCGTCAAGCCCGGCATAGAACTCATGATTTCCAGCAACGGCATATTTTCCCAGGGGGGTCTCCAAATTCCGTAACAAATCGGCGACACGCCGCCGATCGAATAAGCCCCGGTCGATCAGATCACCCGTGGAAACCAGTATATCCGGATTCAGACTCTTCAGAAGCCCGGCAACTTCTTCGGCGAAATATTCGTTGTTGATCGTGCTGAAATGAATATCGGATACCTGGACGATACGAATACGATCCACGCCCGGCGGCAGTTTCGAGGTTTCCAGACGCACGGTTTCCTTACGAATGTGCCGGGCTTCGAATCCCCCAAAGCCCAGGATACAGACCACCGTCAAAGATACGACCGGGAACAGGCCGTTATGGTTGCCGATCCCCTTTACCCCGGAAAAAAACGTCGACAACGCTCTCGTGGAAAACCGGAGCGTGTCGTAACAAGCATACAGGCAGCAGTGCAGAAACAGCCCGGCCATCCAAAGGTAGCCGGCATAGGCGAGGCACTGGGTCAGAAGACGGTTTTCCAAGCGAAGGGAGAGGTTGACCAATACCGGAGAGAAGACCCCTATGATCAAGGCGACGACCAACGCACGTCGCCCCTTGAACCTCCGAGGTCGAGAACGAACGAAGTTCCTGTAAAAGTATAAATGAAGAGTTCCGTATGTGATGAGAAAAGAGATCAGAAAGAGATACATGGTCCCATCAAGCTTGGTTGAGTCCGTAAACACTCCGTCCTTGGAAGGCTCCCCGGCAAGGCGGAGGGCATTCCAACGCCCCCGGATTTGGTGGACCGATGCGGATATGCACCGATGTGCATATGCGGAACTTGGTCACCTTTGGGAAAAAGGCAACGGCGCGCAAACACCCGCAGAGCCTCCTCTCGATCCAACCCGGGCACTCCCCCGCGGACGTTACCACCATGCGCAGGAGTTTTCCGGAATATCCCGGGCACGCTGGGTCGTCCGCACCCCCGGTATTCCATTTACGCAACCCCGTGTTAATTGCGGACCCAGGAACCGTCGTCCCGCTGGACCCACCACCCGGATAAGGCTTTTTGCCTCCAGTGTCCGGCGAAGATCGCTTCGATACGGTCTACTTGGTCTGAAGCAACGTTCAAAGCCTTGGCGACTTCCCTGTAAAGTTGTTTCCTGAGACTATTGTCTTCGTTCACGAGACGCTTGAGCAGGGCGAGCTGCTGAAGCGGCAGGCCTTGGGTGTCACGAAGGACAAGGTACCCGTTCCGATCGATCCCCACATTACCCTGATCGTAAAATGGCCTCAGTTGCCTGTGGTTCTCCCCAAGTTGATTCTTGAGCCCCCGAATCGTCGCATTGCTTACACTAACGGCCTCCTGAGCATGGGCGTCCGCAGGTTCCAGGAACTCGGCCAGAAGCCGTATCAAGGATCCTTGGGAAGGTCCATCGGGTTTTCCCTTTTCGTCACCGTTTCCCGTGGGCTTCACTCCATACACATCGTCCACGATCTTGTCCGCCGCGCGTTCCACCTCCGCCGCGGGGAAATAAATATTCACCGTAACACAGGCCGCGAGCAGGGCCGCCAGTCCCATGAACAGCCATTTATTCCTTTTCATCGGTCGCTCCTTTCTTCTTGGAATCGCTTCGAATACGTCGGATCCGTTCCATCATATCAGAAAACGATATCCGGTTATCGGGATTTCGGTTAATCACATTGATACCGAACAGCGGAGGCCGTTTAACCAGATATTCGACGCCCCCGTCATGGATAAGTCCTCGGACACGAAAAACGTCGTTCTTGAGACTGCAGGAAATTCCGATGGACTGATACCGGAACTCATCAAAAAACGAAGCGAATATATTGACTCCCGCGTTGCCGATACCGCTCCCGGTTCCCACCACGGATATGGAATTCACCGCCTCCAAGCTGATCTTGCGAGGAACATCGTCCACAGGCACGGATTCGACCTTCAGTTGAAAAGCCGCCGGTTGACCATAGGCCATCTGAAATCCCTGTAATTGGGCGTCTACTCGACCCAAAACCTTGCCGACCTGCAAGGCTTGGGTCATGCGTTCCAGATCCGCGAGTCGTAGTCGGGCCTCTTCAACTCCCAGGACCCGCCCTTGGGAAAGGGGACGCGCAATTTCGAAATTCCGTGCCGTCAATTCGCCTCCGAATACCCGGCCGGATACGCGACCCAATGCCTGCAATTTCTTGGCGCTCAGGCTCGTTGCGGGAAAGTCTCCGTTGAGAGTCCCTTCCAGGGGAAAAGACGCCGATCCGAATCGGGCGAGATCGAGACTTTCGATCCGTGCGGCCATGGAAGCCTCATAGCCTTTTGAGAGAGGTTCCTTCACTACCATGTGGGACAAAATGACTTTGCCGCCCATCACGGGCAGGTCGAGATCCTCTTTCACCAAAAATAGGTTCGGGACCATGGCGACGGACAGACGGAGGGGCATGCGGATCTGGGAACCCACGCTCAATTCGTCGCACGCCAGTCTACCCCAACGCTCGGGCGGAAGTTCGGGAGGCTCGTCAGGCGAGCCCCCGAAAACATAATGAAAGGGAAGTTCCAGTTGAAGGTTCCGGGCGGAGAATTCCGAAGCGGGATAAGAAGCGTTCAGATTGCTGAGGTCCAACCGCCCAACAATCCTGAGGCTTTCCGGTGTTCCTTGAAAACGGCAGCCGAGTTCCAGGTCTCCGCCGACCTCCAATTCGGAGACGCCGGGCCGGCTGATTGCCATGGGTTGTTTCACCAGCAGGTCCAGGAGCTTCGGCAGGTCGGGATTCTTGATGCTCAGGTCACCGGAATACCTGAGTCCTTCGGGCGTCCTCCCGCACGATGCACGACTCAGGTTCAGTCGGATCAGCTTCTCAAAGCTCAGTTCGGCGGAGAAATCCTCCATTGAGCTCTGAGCGGACAGATTTCCCGCTCCTCGGAAGCTGAAAGGAGCATTCGCCAAATCCAGGAAGACGGTGCCGGCCAGGAGTTGCCCCCGGTACGACTTCGCTTCGATCGCAAAGGGCCTGTCCGTACCCGGGCCAAGGGAAGCGCTGATTTCACCTTGAGCGCCCTCCGCCATCAGGTTGCCGTCCGCGGACGAGAAAGCCAGGTCCTTCCAACGCAGGGATGCGGAAAGCTTCCGACTATTCCGGTCCGGCATGAGACGAACGGCCAAATCGCCTCGCCCGGAGACCTCCACCCCACCAAGCTCCCACCCCGTGATCGCGGCGATCCAGCGAAGGACACGACCCAGCGCGAGGTTCTCGGCTCGAAGAGAGCCGGAACTTTCCTCCAAGGTTCGGGGATGCACGACGAAGGCCCCTTGGATCTCGCCCAACTGTTTTTCGGAAAAAATCAGACGCCGAACCCGCACGGCGCCATTTTCAAGTCGTTGAAAATCGGTGTCCAGATCGACGCGCTCCAAAGGAAAAGGCTTCCCCTTAAACGTTACTCTCTCCGGTTCGATCTGCAGACGCATCCGCTCCAGCCGCGTTTCACCACCTTCTCGGCGCCAGTTGCCCGAAATCCGCGTACCCGCCAAACGGATATCTCGCCACTGAAAATCACCTCGACCATCCACCCTGAAATCGAATTCCCCGTCCTCGGAAAGCGCGCGGGTCCATCGGACGTTCCCCGTGAACCGAACATCAAGTCCGTCGGAGGAACGGAAGATCCGTGCTCCGTCGCAGTTCAATTCGGCGGACATTCGAGGTGGATCATCCGCCCATTCCGCGAGAATTCGGATGTCTCCATCCATGCAGAATCCCCGCAGCCCTTCGGGAATGAGGAAGGAAAACAGCTCCACGAGCTCGCCGGGTTTCGACAAACGGGCATCGACTTTGCCTTGGGGCGCTTGCCCCGCTTCCACGGACAGCCTTCCGGTAAGCCCCCCGAACCTGCCGAAATCCACGTTCAGGCTCTTCAGGGAAAAGCCGCCCCCCGAGAAGTCCACCCACCCTTGACCCGAGAGAGTCGCTTCGAACGACCTTGCGTCATGCTTTCGGTCTTCGCTCTCCGAAGAGGAACGCACAGGCTTGGCCTCTGTGCTTCCATCCTTTGTCGAAGACTTTCCTTGATCGCTTCCGTGCTCTCCGGGCAGTACTTTGAGGGTCGAATCGTGTTTGCCGCCGTTGACGGCACCGGCACTCGACGGCGATCCCGCCGAAACCGAAACCACCGCCAGAAGGATCAACCCGTACACCCATCCCCTTACCAGGAAACCGAACAATCGCCGGCCGGCTCCGAAACAATCGGGCTTGACTGCCTTGATTCGATTGAAGAGGTTTTCACACATGGACGTATCCATTCCTGAAAAGGGGCGCGGGATGAATTCCACATCAAAGTGTATAAGAAGCCGCGGCATTTTTCAAAGAAGCCGTCGGACGAGCCCACTTTTTGTGCCGCCGTTCCGACCTTGCATAGAACGATCCCTTCCGTAACAAACGGTAATTGCTTGAAAGTCGGCCGGATCATGGGCTACGCTTGTCGGGATTCGGAGAGCTGTTCTTGGTGTTGTTTCCTCGTTGAAAAGGCCGCGCATCCAAGGCCGGTGAAGGACGACGGCATGAGGGACGCATCCGTTCCAACTACGAGGAGCCGGGGACCCAAGGTGGGAGTCTTCAATAAAAGTCGGGTTTCGTGCATGGTATGGAAGGCCGATAATAGAACGGCCATCCACAAAACGATCTACCGGGAGGATCGATGACGGACTTCAAGATTCGCATCATTCGCGCCGCCAAACTGGACGTGGCTTTGTACGAAGAGGTGGAGGCGGACAAGAATGCCATGGGACAGGCCATGCTGGTGGTGGTTCTCTCCAGTCTGGCGGCCGGCATAGCCACCTTGCGGACCGCAGGCATCGCCGGCATGCTCATGGGCACGGCATTCGCCCTGGTCGGTTGGTATGTCTGGGCGTTTTTGACCTATTACGTAGGCACCAAATGGCTTGCCGAACCTCAAACCCGATCGGATCACGGTGAATTGCTGCGTACCATCGGGTTCTCCAGCGCACCCGGTTTAATCCGTATCCTGGGCATCATCCCCGGCCTAACGGGTCTGGTCTTTCTGGTAGGCGGAGCCTGGATGTTGGTGGCCATGGTCATCGCCGTGAGGCAGGCCTTGGACTACACAAGTACCTTGCGTGCCGTCGGGGTCTGCCTTATCGGATGGACGGCCCAGGCACTGCTCGTGTTCCTGCTTTTCGTCTTGTTCGGAGGCGGAGGCGTAACTCCCCAATGACACGCACCGTCCGCGGGTACGCTCCGTTTGGTTTCGGCTCTATCAACTTTTTGAATGAAAGCGAGATATGAAAGCGAAAGTCGATCAAATCAAGTGTGGAACCGTGGGAAAATGCGTTCAGATATGTCCTGAAGTGTTCCGTTTCCAGGAGGGCAGCAAGAAAGCCGCCGTCATTATGGAGAAGATTCCCGAGTCTCTGCGGGGAAAGTGTTGCGAGGCGGCCCGGGCGTGTCCCAACGAAGCCATCGAGATTATTGATTAGGAACCCGACCGACGGGTCCATCCGTCTCCGGTCGGAGTGCTCGCCGAAGAGAATTCCGACCGAGTTGAAGCGAGGCGCGCCGGACCACCCGCGGACATCGCCCCAGTCCACCCTCAGTCCTCCAACAGAAGACTCAGGGGATGCATCAAAGCGTTCCCGTTGTGTCGGGGTACGCCCATTTCAGCCCGGTAAACCGTGCCCGCATCCCCGCATGCATACACCACCCCTTTTCCATCTCCCCACACTCCGCTGAGCCCTGTGCCGTACCCCGAAAGGTCATGGCGGATGGTCGTCCACTCATGACCGTCGTAATGCAACACAAGGTCTCCGCCGGCCACCACGTACATATCTTTTTCCGAACTTCCCCAAATCTCGCCCAGCCAATAAGTGGTTCCGCTCTCCATGAAAACCCATTCCTGTCCGTCATACCTGATGATCGCTCCATCACTCCCCGTAAAATACACGCCGCCGCCCGCCACACCCCATATATGATAAAGCCACGGTCCCAAATCCGTGTGGATTTGGGACCATTGAATTCCGTCATAGTGAAAGACCGCTCCATAGTTCGCGATGGTATACACATCGTCGGGCGCCGATCCCCATATCTCCATCAACGGATAGGCGGAGAGACCTTTGAACACGTCCCAGGTGGTCCCATCGTAATGGAGTATGACGGATCCATCGAGCGATCCTCCGACGATGAACACATCGTTTTCCGAGCTTCCCCACACTCCGAAGTAAAGATACGAAGCCCCGCAGCCAACGGCATTGGGGGACCACTGTTTTCCGTCATAATGCAGGATGGCCTCCTCTCCCCCCACTGCGTAGACATCGTCGCCCGAAGAACCCCAGATGTCGTAAAGATCTCGAGTCGTTCCCGAGCTCATGGAGGACCACCCGCCGCCGTCGAAATGTACGATGGTGCCGGAGGTGCCCACGGCGAACACGTCGTCGGCCGACGATCCCCACACGGAGTGGAGGTAGACCTCCGTTCCGGTGTCCTGGGGAATCCAAGGACTCCCTTCCTGTTCCACCGTGAAGGTTTGACCTGCCAGAGTCAGGCTGCCGGTCCGAGGTTCAGGATCGAGATTGCACAGGACCTGGTATTCCATATCCTGCACTCCGTAGAAACTCGGGTTGTTCATGATCCAGATCCAGTCGTCGTTGCTTGATCGGGACCAGGTGCAGTCGTCGTGCCACGGGATCACTCGGACCGTACCCTCGCCTCCGTTCCCGCTCACTCTGACGCCTTCCGGTTCGAGGGTTCCTCCGCACATGTCGTATTGGAGAACGGTAAACGTCTCCCCGGCAATGGTCATGGTCCCGGTGCGCTCTCCTTCGGTGCCGTGGAAATCCGCCCGAAAAACCACCTCGCCTCTTCCGGTCCCTTGGCTCCCCTCCAGAATATGGATCCAGTCGTCATGACTCTCGGCGGTCCATTGGCAAAGAGGCTGCGCTTCCACATAAACCTTGTCCACGGTCTCCATATAGCCCAAGGTGATTTTGGAGAAGGAGAGCCGACCGCAGGATGCCGCCCAAGCGTCTCCGCCGTTCATTGTCCGAGGTGCCGCGCACACTCCGACGCAGAGAATCATCATGGTCCATACCAACTCCCTGAAAAAGGCCATGGGCCCCTCCCCTGTTGCGATCATGAAAAACGTGAGTCGAATATGCCGTCCGATATGCTCTATACCGTTCAAGACGAAAGAGGTCACAGGGGAAGGAGGAAACCTCGGGCTCCTTGACTCGGACTTCGCTCTGATCTAAACAGGTTGCACAGATAATCATATTCGCAGGAGTTGGGATGAGATACATCAAAGCGATCTTCTTGTGCGTGGTATTCCTTGTATGCCTGGGGCTTGCCGTCGGCGTGGTGGTTGCCCGTGAAAACGGCCATGGGTGGGGTCACGGATGGAGTCGAGACTCAGAGCACGACGATGGGGAAAGACGAGGGCACGGGGGAGGAAAAAATCGAAAGAGACACCACGGCGGAGAAACAGAAGAAGATTCGGTCCCTCCGGTGGACCATGCGGCCTACAAGGAGAACTGCGGTGGATGTCATTTCGCATACCAGCCCGCTCTCCTTCCGTCCGGTTCTTGGGGACGAATCCTCGAGTCGCGGGGCGATCACTTCGGAGAGGCAATAGAGCTGAGCCCTTCACAAGCCGAAGAAATCGCCGCGTATCTCAAGGCGAACGCGGCTGATCGGTCCGACTGCGAAACGGCCCGAGAGATTATGGAGAGCCTCGGCTCCGGGACCCCTTTGAGGGTGACGGAGGTGCCGAAGATTCGCCAAGAACACCGCAAGATATCCGCCGATGTATTCGCGCGTCCCTCCATTGGTACGCCGTCAAACTGTCCCGCGTGCCATGCGGGCGCGGAAAGAGGAAGCTACAACGACGATTCCGTGCGTATTCCTTCAAAATAGGCGGCCAAATCCGTTTCTGAGCACGCAATGGAGGTTTGAAGGGAATTTTCGCACACCCAAGCGTCGCTCCTCGGAGGGGCGCTCAACAAACGGTTTCGCCTTTCGCGTCGGGTAAGGCCTCGATGCTCTTCCGTTGCAGGATTTCTCCGAATCGCTCACCTCGGACGCAATGCTTCGTGTAGTGATCCAAGCATGATCCCAGCAGCCCCAGGACTTCCTTTCCTGAATAAACACCCGGCAGCTCCCTGCCCAGTCGGGGATGACGACCCAGTTTGCCGCCCAGCAGTACCCGATAACCTTGGGCACCCTTGCGTAACGTCCCGGACGGGCAATCACGGATGCATTGTCCGCAGGCCAGGCAACGGGAGTAGTCCACCACCGGTCGCACTCGTCCATCCACTCGATGAAGCTCGACGGCCTTCTCACGACAGATATCCACACAGACTCCGCATTGAGTGCATGCTTCCTCGGCTGAAACCTCGGGCAAACAAGCCCCAATAAGTCCGAAGTCCACAATTTGGGGTCTGGAGCAAGCATTGGGACAATCGGAAACGCAGACACGGAATTCATGGTGCATTTTAAGCGGTCCACCCACTCGCGCCTTGAGGAACTCCCTCAAGCCGCGGGAAGTCAATTCGCTCGTGATCTCTCCAATCAGGTCCGGATCCTCCACCGCGCGGTTGGGACACCCACCGGCTCCGAAACAAGTCTCGACCTGGTATCCCTTGACCTCATCCTCCATATTATCGAGAAAGCGCCTTTGGCAGGCCCGTACATGCTCGCCGGTGACTCCGGACGCTCCCACGCGTCCGGCTTCCTCCTCGACCCGTTTTTTCACGCGCTTTCGAACGAAAAACGGAACCTTTGAAAGAAGCTCCCTCGCATCTGCAGTCCATTCCATGAAGTCCGCTCCCGGTGATCCTGTGCAAACTCTTTTCGCATTAGGGCCTGCGATCGACAGCCCCATCCTCACTCAAGCATACCTTAATCACCGGGACGCCGTTCGTCCTTGATTCAAGTCAACCGTATGCACCAACTATGGAAATCTATTCGGATTGGTTCGATGCCGGAGGTAACTTCAGTAGGTTCCAATGAGGAATTGCTCGAGGTGCAGGCTTTCGTAGGGTCGGATGACAACGCTTTTTTTGATTCTTCTTTCCAGGTATTCGACGTGTTGGTTTTCTTCGTCCAGAAGCATGTCGGAAATCTCGGGGTGGACCCTGACGAATAGGCTGCTGCTTTGAATCTCCCGAGCCTCCCGTTCGATATTTCGGAAGATATCGTAGCAGATGGACCGCTTGGACTTGAGATGTCCCTCTCCCTCACAGTAGAAGCAGGGCTCCGACAGAAACCGGTTGATGTTGTCCCTGGTCCTCTTCCGGGTCATTTCGATCAAACCCAACTCGCTCATGCGCAGCACGTGCGTCTTGCTCTTGTCTTTCTTCAAGGCCTCCTTCAGCGCGTTGAACACCTTTTCCCGGTCCGACTCCCGTTCCATATCGATGAAGTCGATAACGATCAGTCCTCCGATATTTCTGAGACGAAGCTGGTAAGCGATCTCCTTCACCGCTTCTAAATTGGTCTTTAGGATCGTTTCTTCAAGGTTGCGCTTGCCCACGTAGCGCCCTGTGTTCACATCAATGCTGACCAGAGCTTCGGTCATTTCGATCACGATGGAACCACCCGATTTGAGCCAGACCTTCTTCTGGAGCGCCCGGGAAATTTCCATCTCGATGCCGTACCGGTCGAAAATGGGTTCCGAATCGGTGTACAGCTCCACGGCATGTGTGAGGCTGGGCATGAACGTGTGGATGAATTGGAGTACCGCTTCGTATTCTTCGAGAGAATCGATGACCAAGCTGTCCACTTCCTTGGTGAACAGGTCGCGAACGGCTCGGAGGGTGATGCTCAAATCCTTGTGAATCAGAGACGGCGTCTTTGCGGTCTGCTTCTTATCCTGCGTGCTGTCCCAAAGCTTGAGAAGAAAATCCATTTCAGCCGCAACCTTGGACTCCTCCTCGCCTTCGGCCGCCGTACGCGCTATGAATCCCATGCCGTCCGGCCGCATGGCCACGATCATGTCCCGCAGTCGCTTTCGTTCCTGCTCATCTTCGATCCGTCGCGATACGCCCACATGGTCCATCATGGGCATCAACACCAGGTTTCGCCCCGGAAGCGAGATATGTGTGGTCACCCGGGCACCTTTCGAGCCCAGGGGCTCTTTGGCTACCTGCACCAAGACCTCTTGACCCTCGTGCAACAAGTCCTGGATTTGAAAACGAGGTTCCCGAAGAATGGGACGCTCCGAGTGCTCCTCGTCGGCCATATCCTCTTCCTGCTCGGGTGTCTCGTCTTGGGAAGCCAGCATCATCAGCTCGAATTCCCGGAGATTGTCGTAGACATCCGTCACGTACAGAAAAGCGGCCTTCTCCAGCCCGATGTCCACAAAAGCCGCCTGCATTCCGGGAAGCACGCGGATCACCCTGCCCTTGAAAATGTTCCCGGTGATGTCCTGTTCCCTGCTCCGCTCCACGTGGTACTCGGTTACCGTGCCGTTTTCCACAAGGGCCACGCGCGTTTCATAAGGTCTGGAGTTGATCACCAGTTCCGTGGACATGAAAGGGCCTTTCCCGACTCAGAGGTTTCGAATTTTGACCATGCGCAGGTTCCGTCTTACGGATTCGGCCGGTTCGAGGACTTCTTTGATAACTTCCCAGGGTTTTAGACGAACCTCTCCCGAATATACCAAAGTCATACCCAAAGAGTCACCTACGTCTTCATGAAACGAAACTATGGGTTTGATATCCACGCAAACCGTTCCTTTTTTTCGTTCAATCGTGATGGGAAACGCCTCGGAGGAGTGAAAATCCCGCACTTTGCCGGGATCAAACCATCCCGAGGGGCCGGACACCGAGAGTTCCACGCCTTTGGGAGGAGAGGGTTTTTTCGAGCGTTCCGTTACCTCGAGCAGTCGAAATCCCTCCGGCAGCCGGAGGTTTATCCTTTCGAGAATCAAATCGGGAGCCACGGCTCTCGTCAGAACCAATTCACCGCTTTCTTCCAGACTCTCCATGCCCAACGGCAGGGCGTCCTGAAAAGACAATCCGGGCTGCGGATGAAATCCTTCGGAGTATTTGAGAGGCAGCCCCGCCCTCCTGGCCGCACGTTTGAAGGCCGCCGCAGTGTCCAGGTGCCCCAAGTATCGTGCAGATCCCCGCTTTTCGAAAGTGAACCGGTACCGAACGGGTTCGCCTGCCGGCGCCGATTCCGTGGGGACGGTCTCCGCCGGCGCCGCACACTCCGCCAATCGGTGACCCACCTGCTTGTGGTCGCAGACTCCACACCGGCCGCATTGAACCCGGCAATCCTGGGTGGTGAGGCACGATACGGCTTTGCGGTACTCCGATTCAAAGAAGGTCCGATCCACGCCTAGATGGATATGATCCCAAGGTAACGGCTTCTCAGGATCGCGAGCCCTCTGGATGACCTCCCAACCCGGAACGCCGGAATCCTCGAGCGCCCGCTCCCACAATTCGAACCGGAATTGCTCGGTCCAACCGTCAAAGCGGCACCCCAGTCGATAGGCCCGCATCACCCACTCCGCCGCCTCTCGTCCTCCCCTGGCCAGGCAACCTTCCACCAGAGCCATACGCGCGCTGTTCCATTTGGGCTGAAGACCCGCGCGGCTCAATGTCCGCCGGAGAAAATCCATCTTCTCCAAGGCGCCCTCCAAGTCTTCCTGTGCGCACCATTGAAACGGTGTCTGAGGCTTGGGCACGAACAAACCATAGCCTACGTTCACGGTACGACCGCCCTTTTTCCCTCCCGACCGAAGAATCCGCCGAGCCAATTCGGGAATCTCCTTCACGTCGTCCCATGTCTCGGTAGGCAGACCGATCATGAAGTAGAGCTTGATCACTTTCCAGCCCAGGGAGAAGGCTTGAGACGCGGCTTGAACCAGATCTTCCTCCCGGATGTTCTTGTTGATGACGTCTCGGAGGCGCTGAGTTGCGGCTTCCGGCGCGAAAGTAAAACCGGTCTTGCGAACCCGACGGATTTGCTCCATCAATTTGCCCGAAATGGAGCCAACCCGAAGGGAAGGAAGGGATAAAGAAACCCTGCGAGGATGAAGGCGGTCCATGAGTCCGGTCAGCAAACCGTCGAGACAAGAGTAGTCCCCGGTGCTCAGGGAAAGCAGGGAAACGTCTTCATACCCTGTGGCTGCGAGTCCGTTTTCCACCAGTTCCATCACCCGCTCGGGAGAACGCTCCCGAATCGGGCGGTACAGCATCCCGGCCTGACAGAACCGACATCCTCGGCCGCATCCTCTGGCAATCTCGACGGTGAGCCGGTCATGAACCACCTTTACGGAGGGAAGAATCGGAGCCCCGGGGTAGGCAACCGTCTCGAGGTCCTCGATCAAAGACTTCTCAACGCTTGCGTAACCCGCCAGGAGCGGTCTCACTCCCAGAAATTCGCCCGACTCATCGTAATCCGGCTCGAAGAAACGGGGTACATAGACTCCCCGAATTGCGGCCAGCCTCTTCAGCAGGTCCTCCCGCCCACCTCGTGCTTCCTTCCATTGGATGACCTGGTCCGCGATGCGGAGAACGGCTTCCTCCCCGTCTCCCACCAAAATGGCGTCAAAAAAGGCGGCCATGGGTTCGGGATTGGCCGCACAGGGACCGCCGCCCAGGATCAGGGGATGCGTCTCGTCCCTTTCCGAAGCCTTCAAGGGGATTCCACCCAGGTCCAACATATTGAGAACATTGGTATACCCGAGTTCGGTCTGGAGGCTGAAGCCCACAATGTCGAACCGGGACACGGGCTCATTGGATTCGAGGCTGGTCAGCGGCGCCCCTCGGTCGCGCAGCATGTTCTCGAGATCAAGACCCGGGGCGAAAACACGTTCAGCCAAGATGTCCCCACGCCGGTTCAGAACGTCGTAAAGAATCGCCAAGCCCAGATGACACATACCGACTTCGAAGGCATCGGGAAAACCCAAAACGATCCGCAATGAAACGTTTTCCCAATCCTTTTTCACGCTGTTGACCTCCCTGCCCAGGTATTGGCCGGGGAGGCGGACTCGATCAAGATAATAGGGGTCCAGCATTGGATATGCCCTGTATGGTGGGGCGTTGCGGACACAAATCGATCGAAGATGGGGACCGATCCGTGAGTGCAACGCCGAATTGCTTCAATACAAGAAAAATTCCCTTTGACGGAACGCTCAAGCCGACGCCGCCCCATGCGGAGTGACCCGATCGCCTGCGGGACTTCACGAATGCGTTTCCAAAATTTCTGCTAGTGCTTGCCTGCCAGGAGGGGATCGATCATCGTTTCCCGGATCGCTTTTCCAACACTTTCATCCCCGAGCTCAGACCGTTTCGAGGCGAAATCCGAGAGGTCCCGAGCCATATTTTCGAGTTTGGCCCGGGCCTTGACCCGAGTTTCCGCCACAACCGACCAGTCCCGATTCGAAAGAAAATCCAGGAATGCCCTGGCGATTTCAGGAAAAAGGGATCGGGCGAAACCGTCGATGAACGATACGTACAGCCCCAAGGCCCCACTGTTTCGACTTTCCACAAGATACCCCAGAGTGCCTTGGGGATGAGTGTCGGCCAGGACGTCTCGGAGAGCTCGGACGAACCGTTCGATGGGAGTCAAGGGATATGCCGCCAGGAGTTCTTTGAACACCTCGTCATGGTCCTCCTGTCCGCATTCCCCGATTTCATGGTGTAACATCAAGCGGACCTGCTGTTCCACCACGACGTCAAGATGGCGTCGCATTCCTTCCAGATCATGAACTCCGAATTCGTTCAAAGCAAACAGGGCCGCGGGCTTTTTAGCCGTGACCTTTTCGAAAAGCCTATCCCAGACAAAGAACCTCGCACATTCTCTGCGAAGGTAAATCCGGTGGTGCTGTCTGAGCGCCGGAGCGCCCAGCATGTCCCTGGCCAGTTCATGTCCCAGAGTGTATACGGAAATCCCGTTCACGCGCTCCCGCTTCTCCAGGCGACCCAGGAAAAATGTGGGCTTCATTCCGCCCGCGTATCCGGCTCCATAGAGCAATCCGTCTTCGGCCAGGACGGAGTTGATTTCTTCCAGGGCGAACGCGTCCCATTCACTGCCTTTTATGGTGATGGCGCCATAAGGCGTTTCCGTCATCTCGGACCACAAGTCTTCCTTCTCACCGATCCATTCGGTGACCACGGAGGACTCGCCCTCCTCCCAGGGTTCGCTCCCGTTTTCCCACTTCAGGAAGTTGCGTATGAGGAGAAGGAACGAACACATGGAAAGGGCTCCGGCATACTGTGCGTCGGAGATATCACAATTCTTCTGCACCTGCCGGGAGATTTCCGCAATTTCCATATCCGTCATGATTCGTTCCTTCGACGTTCACCGCGAATTCGGGCAAGCCGACCGCCGATTAAGCAGGAATCATAATACTGTCGGTGAGAAGGGCGGTCAACCTTTGGGGGATGGGTGGCCGGGAGCACATGAGTTGACCGAAAAGAAAAATCGTCTCGAGACGCGGAAGGCGAAACCTTCAGAAATGCCGAAGAGGGTCTTGCGGGAAGGTTCCGACAGTCTTTGCGGCCGTAGGGTGTCGCACCGGGTCCAACAATGTGTTGCATCCTTCGATCGGCCCACCTTGTTTGAAGCGACTGCCTATCGGATGGACGGATCAACAACTTCAGCGGGGTTCACCGGTGAAATCCGAGATTCGATGAAACCCCGAGTAGACCACGAATTTTCGTCCTCGAACCAAGCCCACCAGAGTCTTTCGGTATTTCCGACCCAACTCGGAAGCAAGGTTGGTGGCCGCGTGCCGGGAAATCAGCACGGGTATGCGCATGCGACCGATTTTCAACACTATTTCCGAGGTGATCCGGCCCGTGGTGAGCAGGATTTTGTCGTGAAGCGAGATACCCTCAAGGGCGCATTGCCCGCAGATTTTGTCCACCGCGTTGTGCCGCCCCACGTCGAAATGAAACACGAGGAGTTTCGACTTGTCGCACAGCGCACAGTTATGGGTGCCGCGAGTTTCCTTGTAAATAGTGGAGTGGTCGGTGAGTTCCCTCATCAAATCGAATATCTTGTCCGAGTCAATGGCCGGACCATCCCCCGCGGGCGATGAGAAGACTTCGTCCACCGCATGATGAAAAGTGGTCCCTTTGCCGCATCCCGTGGTGATGATCGGTTCGGCCTGTACGCGCTCCGACGGAGCGGGTCGAGACTCCGAGGAGATGACGTCCACCGAGCCCCCGTCGGACGCCACGACCACTTCTTTGATTTTGGCCGGGTCCCGAATCAGCCCTTCGTTCACCAAAAAGCCCACCGCGAGGAAGCGGGGGGCGTCGTCGATACAAAGAAGAGTCACGATCCGATTACCGTTGAGCTTGATGGTCAGGGGCTTCTCAAGCACCACTGGGACTCGGTCCTTGGTGTACTCTCCGTGCTTAAAGGAAAGCGCCCGGACTTTTTCAGAAACAGGGGATGTGGAATCCACGGATCGGGTGGCCTCCATCGGGAGTTTCTCCCGGATAAGATCACATCAATTATGCGGCACTCGTGGAAACGGCCGGAGCCTCGTCTATTGTCGTGTGCGCTTCATGAATCATCCGGGGACGATGATTCTCGAAGGAGAACCACACGACATGGGGTGTAGGCAAGACCCTTACCGTATGAAAGGACGTCCAACGGGGTAACCGGGTCTCACTCGGCGGAATCAAGGTCTTTGGTTCCCCCGGCGGGGAAGCAACGTGCGAAGATCTCGTCGTCGGCCCGAACACACGCACGCTTCATTTCCTCGTATCGGTGGAGCAGACGTAGACCTTGGGCGGTGAGTTGTGAGCCTTTCCGGCTGTCGCTTTCGACGATTTTGATATTCAGATAACTTTCCGTTGCTTTGACCCGCGCCCACACGCCTCGGTATGACATTCCCAGGTCCTTCGCCGTACGGTTCATGGAACCCGTCTCCCGAATCCGCTTAAAAATCTGCATCCGCCCCTCACCCATGACGACGTTTCCGTCCTCATCCTCCAGCCAATGTTTGGAACGGATCCTGAAACCAGCCATTAGAACCTCCCTCAACGGCCTTCAGCCCATCTCCATCCAAAGTTCCCCGCTTTGCCCGGGATCGTAGCCTCCCATGGCCTTCACACGTTCACGAAACTCACTTGAAGCCGCGGCCTTCAACATCACACGGACCCTTGGGTCCTCGACGAACGCCGACGGAATGACCAAATCGTACTGCTCTTCCACCACCGGGATGAAATCGAGGTCCAGGGCCCGGGCCGCCGCGTAAATTCCCAGCCCCACATCGCTTACCCCGCTCTTCACGTCCACCGCCACCGCCATGTGGGTGTACTCTTCCCTGTCGTAACCCCGGATGCCGTCGGAATCAATCGATTCCTGCCCCAACCTGAAATCCAGAAGAATCCGTGTGCCCGAACCGGCTTGGCGGTTGATGAAGGTTACGTCTTCCCGAACCAAGTCCTTCAACCCCTGAATTCCTTTGGGATTCCCCTTGGGCAAGATCAACCCTTGCTCTCTCTTAACCAAATGGAAGAGCGCCGCTTTGCGGTCCCCAAGTACACGGGCGACGTAGCTCCGGTTGTATTCTCCCGTAGCCTCATCCAGCAGGTGGCTGCCGGCGGCATGCGCCGTGCCGTCCCTCAAAGCCAACAGCCCCCCCATGCTCCCCGCATTGGCGGAACTCAGCCTGTATCCACCCGGATCGCATTTCATCAAGTCGGACAACACATCGATACTCATGTCGTGGCTGCCGATCATGACCAGAGTCCGCTCCAACGCCCGCTCATCCACAAGAAGTTCCGCTTCGACTTCGTCACCCGGGGACAGTCCTTCGGACAGCTCGGGAACGCGAATGATGCCCTCCGCCCGGGTCAACGTTGTGATGGACCCAGCCCCTCTGGGCAAAGGCGTCGCCACCAGACGGTTCCCCACTCTTCCCAGATGCACCCTAAGAAACTCCTCGATACCCAGTTTGGATGGGACCGGCCGCGAAAGCCGAACCTTGGCCGAAGGTTTCCGCCCTTCGGGGAGTCCTTGCATGATTCTCAGCAGGGGAGCCGCGAAACAATCAAAGGACATTACGGCCGAAACCGGATAGCCGGGATTCCCGATCACCGGCTTGCCCGCCACTTCGGCCAGTACCGTGGGTTTCCCGGGCATCATGGCTACGCCGTGAACCAAGATTTCTCCAAGTTTCTCCAGGACATGGGCCGTATAATCCTCACTACCCGAGGAAGAACCCGCGTTGACGATCACCATATGGCAATCCGATTCGACGGCCCGCCGCACCGCGTCCAACAACGCCTCGAATCGATCTTCCACTATGGGAAAGACAACCGGCAACCCGCCGTGTTGAGTAACCATGCCGGCCAGAATCGTTGAATTGGACTCGACCACCCTGCCTTCCAAAGCCGCTCCGGCAAGGCCCGCGCTTTCTCCGGATATGAGCTCATTCCCTGTGGGGATCACCGCCACCCGAGGACGACGTTTCACCCGGAGGTCGAGCACGCCCGTGCCTAAAAGAGCGCCCAGGTCGAAGGGACGAATCCGATGATTTCTTGGGAAGAGAAGCTCGGTGGCCACCACGTCCTCCCCCACCTTGCGCACGTCCCGCCATGGGTAGGCCGGCGCATGGATTTCAACCGTTCCCGGCTCCGTTTCGTGGAGTTTTTCCACCATGATTACCGCGTCGGTGCCCGGAGGCAAAGGCCGGCCCGTGTTAATCCAATGGGCATTTTCACCGATGCGTAATCGTTTGGGGGCTCGCTCGTTCGCTCCGTAGGTTTCCTCCGCCTTCACCGCCACCCCGTCCATCGCGGCGGCGTGAAAGGATGGAGACGACAGCCCGGCATAAACCGGCTCGGAGGTCACTCGCCCCAACGCTTCGGATACGGAAATCTCCCGATCCCCGACCAAGTCTTTGCCCGAGAAGCGCCCAAGCCACAGCCCCTCCGCCTCTCTCAAGGACTTCATCTTCAAATAAATCTTGCGTTTCATCAGATCCCCTCGAAGACCGAATTGAAACGATACACGGAGACTTGTTCGCCTGCGTAGAGCCCTTCCGAATGGCGGTCGATACGAATCAGACCGTCCGCCTCCACCAGAGTGGAAATGAGTCCGGACTTGCCCAGAACAGGGAGAGCCACCCAGCCGTCCTCATGGCGCTCAAGCCTCACACGCACGAAGTCGTCACGCCCCTGCGCCGAGCCCAAATTCCGACTCAGCCTGGCGGGAATCACGGCGAACGGGTCGGGCCGAGAACGGCGGATACCGCTCAGCACCCTCAACATGGGAAGAACAAACACCATGAATACCACCATGGCGGACGTCACATGACCGGGCAGTCCCCAGACCGACCGATTTCCCACTCCGGCAAGAATCGTGGGCTTGCCCGGACTGATGGTAAGGCCGTGAAACAGAATTTCGGCACCCGGAAGAGACTCAAACGCCGAAAGGCTGAAATCCCTTACCCCTACGGAACTTCCACCGGAAACAAGCACCACGTCGGCCTTGGAAAGTCCTTCTCGTGTCTTCTCCTTCAGGGCATCGAGGTCGTCTTTCACCAACCCTAAAAAGACGGTTTCGCCTCCCGCCTGTCGGACAAGAGAAGCCAAGGTCGTACGGTTGACGTCCCGCACCTGGGCGGCTGCGGGAGTGTCTTCAGGAGAGACGATCTCATCACCCGTGGACAAAAGAGCCACCACCGGTCTTCGATGGACCCGCACTTCCGCGATGCCCACACCGGCCAGGAGGCCCAAATCCTGCGGCCTGAGAACGGTCCCGGCGTCGAGCGCCGGACCCTCTTTCGCAAGGTCTTCCCCCCTCTGAATCACGTTCTCACCGGGAGACACGGATCGAGAGGCCTCGATGATTCCATCGTCGACCCGACGGGAGTACTCCACCATGAGAACCGCGTCCGCCCCGTCCGGAAGCATGCCTCCCGTGGAGATTCCGGCGGCCTCGCCCTTCCTCAACGAAAAAGTGGGGGCCTGAGACATTCGGATCTCTCCAACCACGTTCAGGAGAGAAGGAAGCTGCTCCGACGCCCCGAAGGTGTCCCGTGCCCGCACGGCGTAGCCGTCCATCGTGGAGCGGGAGAAGTGGGGCAGGTCTTCGGGGGAAGCCACGGTGCGGCTCAAAACACGTCCCAACGCCGAGTCGAGTGGGACCGTCTCTTCCCCAAGGGGTTTGAATCCACGGATCAGCTCCAGGGCGTCCTCCGTGGTCGTAACATTGAAAAAGCTCTTCATCGCCGAATCAACCTGTCCTGAGCAAACGACAAACGAGCCGGCCGGGTCGAAACCCGTACGCCCCGAAGGTTCTTGAATTTCAAAACATGGAGTGCATTATGTCACATGAGATATAGGCGGGCAAGAACGTCCACCGCGAGCGCCAAAAGGCGAATCCAGGCGGAACGGACCCCGACCAAAGCCTCATTCCGAAAGGAAAACCCTCCGACAAAGCTTCCCGCACCAGCCGTAACGTCCATCAAACACTCCGGGGGAGCTCATGACACCCGACGGCCTCCCTCGTCTGGGGCCTCGACCGGTTCAAACACCCCTTGCCGACAAATCCATGCGGGCACGCTCACCGCCGTCGTCGGAGGTCCGAGATACGCCGCGAAACAAGCCGGCATCCCCGGTGCGATGCGCCCCAACCGGCCTTCGAGTCCCAGGAGCCGCGCCGCATTGGACGCGGCGCACGCCACAGCTTCTTCAATTGACCAACCGGCCTTGATCAACAATTCCAGCTCCTGGAAAAGAGACCGGCCGTGGTGCACGCCCAGACTTCCGCTGTCCGAGCCCGCCGCGACCCTCACTCCGATCTCCCGAGCCCAAGCAATCTGTTCCAGCTGGTGATCCAGGATTCGACGCGCCGTTTCACGTTCTTCGGAATCCTCCGGAAGCTCTTCCGAGTAGCATTTCATGGTGACCGCGGTGGGCACCCAGAAAGCGTCGTTTTCCGCCATTCTTTCGAGATTGTCCCGTCCCATGAAAAAGCCGTGCTCAATGGAATCGCAGCCGGCATCCAAGGCCAATTTCACCGGTAACGGACCATTGGCGTGCACCATGGTTTTGAGTCCTTTTTCTCGGGCCGCGTTCACGGCCTCTCGGAGCTCCTCGAGGCCGAACTGGGGGGGCGTGGCTTTGCCGAATTCCACCAGACTGTTCAAACCGGAGTTGACGATCTTTACATGATCGACGGGGTCCGTACAGGCTCGAATCCCTTGTCCCAACGACACGCCGGACTCCGTAGCTCTCCCTATGAGCCGTCCATATCGGCCCGAGGCTCTCCAGGCACGGCCCGGAGACCGAAGAACGACCTTCGCGGCCTTTTCTTCCAATTCCTTCCGATATCTCAGAGTGAAGCCTCCGTAGTCCCCCCCGTCCCGAACCGCGGCCACACCGTGGTCTTCATGCTCACGAAGATGCCTCTCCATGATCCGGCGCGCACCTTCATAATCCAACTGCAGCTGCTCTCGCCGCAAGATCGGATCCCCGTCCCCGGACATGGTCAGGTGTACGTGGCTGTCCATGAGGAGGGGCAGAACCGTGTGTGAGGACAGATCCGGTGCCTCCGCTGATCCACGCGCGTCTTCGGCCCAGGGTTCCACGGCCCGTACCAAACCGGCCTCGACGATTACGGTCACATCTTTCACCACGGGCGAGCCGGCGCCGTCGAGCAACCACCCAACCCGCACACACAGCGCTCCGCCCGGCCGCTCTGCGGCTTCCGCCGTCTGCATTCCACTGCTTTCCAAACCAACTCCTTTGTGCATCGGACTTCCTCGTGAGAAGCCCGCAAACCTCCCACCCGGACTTGCCTGTCCGCAGCAATTCCCGGTGAAAAAGATAGTCGGCGAAGCCGAGGGACATAAGGCTGATTCGAGAATATTTTTTCGTAAAGCGGCGATGCCGGTTCGAGTACAGCCTTCTTTCGGAAGGATCATAACCTATTGGAATTAGGTATGAAATTAAAGTAGATCTTTTGGTGTATATATGGTAGCCTTTATTAGATTGAATACTATATGTAGAGGTTACCAGGGTGCACATGAAGAAGCACCTCAGCTTCGTGTCTTTGAGAAAGGCGCTGTCCCGTCGGTTCGAGCAGGTCGGGGACCCGCGAGGGGGACGGACGGTTTATTCTTTGCACGATTGTCTGATGAGCGCCTTTGCCATGATGTACTTTCAGGACCCCTCGCTCCTGCAGTTCCAACGCAGACTGAAGGAACGGACTCACCGCGACAACCTCAAGACCTTGTTCTCCGTGACGGAGATGCCCGGGGACACGCAACTGCGGGACGTGATCGACGCGAGTGATCCGGGAGAGATCAAGGCCGTCTTCTCCGATTTCTTCCGACGCTTGCAGCGAGGCAAGCATCTGGAATCGTTTCAGGTTCTCGATGGCCGATACCTCATTGTGATCGACGGGTCGGAATATTTCTCCTCGGAAACCATCCATTGTCCCGGATGTCTAGTTCAAAAATCCTCCAAAGGACGGATTCGCTACCACCATCAAATCCTGCAAGCGGCTCTGGTCCACCCGGATCGCCGTCAAGTCGTGCCTTTGGCTCCGGAATCGATCCAGAACAAGGATGGAGTCCAAAAACAGGATTGTGAGATCAACGCGGGGAAGCGGATATTGAAAGCCATCCGCCGGGACCATCCCAAACTCAACATCATTATCGGCGGTGACGGACTGTATTCCAAACAGCCTTTCATCGCCGAGCTGAAGCGGGCGAGCATGTCCTTTGTGCTGGTCGCCAAACCCGCGGACCACAAAGTGCTCTTCGAGTGGATCGAAGAACTCCGGGGGATGCAAGAGATCGCGGGCCTGGAGATCACCGACGACAAGAAACGGGTGCATAGCTACGAATGGGTCCATGGCGTGCCTCTCAACGGAAACGAAGATGCCCCCGACCTCCATTTTTTTGCCTACCGTCTGGAGAATGGAGGAAAGATCACCTACCGGAACAGCTGGGTCACGGACATGCCGGTTGACGCGGAAAACGTGGCGGAACTGGTCAGGATCGGCAGAGCCCGATGGAAAATCGAAAACGAAGGATTCAATACACTGAAGAACCAAGGGTATCATATCGAGCACAATTTCGGTCACGGCAAGAATCAACTCTCTTACGTCTTTTTCCTTCTGAACTTGGTGGCTTTTTTCTTCCATCAGATTTTCGAGTTGACGGACCCCTTGTACCAAAAATGCCGGGCGGGATTCAGTGCTCGAACCGAGTACTGGAATCAGCTGCGTTGCACGATCCGGATTCTGGTATTCGAGTCGTGGGAAGACCTGTTGGCTTTGGTCCTGGACCCCGAAAGCGCCCGTCCCCCCTGAGGCGAAAAGGCCTCCTATAACCCATCGGTCACAAACAAAGGTCCGAACTTTGATGGGACCGGTGCGCCTTCGGTCCAAAAAACTCCGGTCTTCCCTCTGCCTCACCACGCTTTTTCCCCTCTCATGCGCAAAATCGGACCCTCGTTCCACCTATCCTCGCATCTCTACAAAGGCAAAATCTCCCTAAACACACCCAAATTCTCAACACCGAGAATCGCTGGCCTGTCCGGACTTGCCTTGAGCTTGCCGGTCCGAAGGCGTATCATGCTTCCCGGCTCCCATAATGGGGGGCCTCATGAAACGGACATCTTTTGGGAAGGGATATCGGGCCGTAAGCCCGGAGAAAAGAGAGGAAGAATATGACGGAAAAAGGTCCCAACGAACAGGTGGCAACCGCGCTACTCGACGCGATCCAACCCGTAATCGAGCGATTCGGAAATTCGGGAGATTCGGAACTCCTCCTTCAGATCGCCCCTTCACTCGTGATTTTCGGCGCCACTCTGATGATCCGGCAACAAGGGAAGGATTTCACCTCCAAAGCGTTAAAGGACATCGCAGAGAATATTGAACAGGGAGCCTTCGACACGGCCGGTTCCTGATTGTCCGAGACTCCGCGCTCAAAGCCGCACGAACCCCCTTCCATGCCGACCATCGGAAGAGGGTATCCGAGTTTCGCAGGAAGGCGGTCACCATCGGTTCCATCGTGTCCGACCGTACCGACGGCGCCGAAGAAACGTCCCTCGGCTTTCCGCGAAAAAGTCTCCCGTACGGGACCCGCATTCACCCGACCCGTATTTGGTCCCGGCCTTCCCTCTTCGCCTCGTAAAGAGCCTTGTCCGCCCGTTGAAGCACTTCCTCGGCCGTGTCGCCTTTCCTGAAATCCGTTATTCCGCCGCTGATCGTCACGGGAATTTTCTCACCCTTGTATACGAATTCCAGCTTCTTCACCTTTTCTCTCAGATGATCCGCTATCCTGAAAGCTTCCTCCAGATTGGCTTCGGGAAGCAGGATCGAAAATTCTTCACCACCGTATCGGCACGCCGCGTCTTTAGGTTTCAGATTGGATTTCAGGCATGCACCGATGGCCGTCAGCACCTTGTCGCCGTTCAAATGTCCATACCGATCATTGACTTTCTTGAACCAATCAATGTCCATCATGATGCAGGCCCCATTGGGTCCCGTTCTCTCGACCTCGTCAAGGAGCGTTTTTAGTCGACGGTTCAAGGCCCTCCTATTCAGCAAACCCGTCAGAGGGTCTTCTTCGGCCTTCCGCTGGATGTCGATAAGTTCCTTATTGCTCACTTCCATCTGACCTCGAAGAACCGACATCTTTTCCTGGAATTCCCGGGCGAGTTCCTCCTCTTTCATGCGTCGATCCATGATCGCCTGTCGAACCGACCTGATACGGTCCCGAACGAGTTCACGCAGCTTGCCGAACCCGTCTTCCTGCCAAATTGAGGCCTCTATATCCGTAACGTTTCGGTCGACCTCTTCGGCGAAAAACTTGCCTCCCTCCAGATGTTCATTCTCCCTGACCAAGTTGGAAATATATTCCCTCTCCGTTTCCACAAGGTCCAGAGCCACTTCGTAGAGCAACTCGGTGAGCTTCTGTTGCTCTTTCGAAATCTCGTCCCTGAAATCCCTCAGAAGCTCCTGGACCTGGTTCTCCACCCGGTCAAGCTCGTGCAGTGTCATGCTCTGGGCAAGCTTTCGGCCCAGTTTATGAACCCGCATGGAAAAGACCGAATTCTCCGGCAACTGCAGATGGTTCACCACCCGCTCCAAAGCCTGTCGCAGCCTTTCCACCCACGGCTCCAATTCCTTTGCGCTCCCTTCGAACGCCTCCCATCCGTTCATGGGCCGCAGTTTGGAAACCTGATAAAGGACCCGGTCGACGCCGGGCCGTTCCTCCATGCTCTTGGCCAGGGTCTCAGCGGTGAGCGGCACTCCCTGCTTACTGAGCGCCACCAACACCGAAATCACCTCTTTGGCCAGTTCTCCGAGCTTCTTTTGATACTGGGCTGTCACTGCACTTAATCTCCGGAATGATGCTGGATGGATCGCGCGTCCCTTCTCAGTGATCCACACGACCGGCAGGGGAGCTCAGCCAAGCTCCCCCAAAGCAAGCAGAAGTTCTGAAATCAACCCTTAGTCACGTTCGCAGAGTTCCACCAACACACCGTTGGACTCCTTGGGATGGATAAACGCAATGCGTGCCCCGCCGGCTCCGTCCCTGGGCGTTTCGTCGATCAGCTTGACTCCTTTGGCCTTGAGCTCGGCCAAAGCCTCATCAAGATTTTCCACGCGAAAAGCGATGTGCTGAATGCCTTCACCCTTCTTATCGATATACTTGGCCACCGGTCCGTCGGGCGCGGTGGATTCCAGCAGTTCGAGTTCACTGTCGGTGATGGGGAAAAAAGCCACCGTAACCTTCTGATCCTCTACGGTTTCCAGCTCGGTGAGCTTCAAACCAAGATGCTCTTCGTAGAACTTCCTTGCAACCCCAAAATCTTTTACAGCGATCCCGATGTGATCAATGTGTTTCACTTTCATTATTTTCCTCCTGCTGAAAAATGGATTCCACTTCAGTATTTCTCCCCAATGTAGGGATATAGGGAAATTCTTTCAAGGTCAGAATGCTGAGGTGGTAGGAGGGCTCGTCGTGGTCGAGGCGAACCACAGGGTATTCGTCGCCTTTTCGCTCCATTCGGATAAGCAGGGATTCACCGTTGGAAAAGGTGATCCGCTTCTCGATTCCGGAGGGATCCACGGAAATCCTCATAGTCCGTTTCGACCCTTGGGTGAAAGTGAAATTTCCCTTTTCGGGTAATCCGCCGGCAAAGTAGGACAGATAAATGTCCCGTGCCGCCAAGTGCGCCAAACCATCCGGAATTCCCTGCATGGCCCTTTCGACGCGTAACCCGTCCCTGTCCACGGTCAATTCAAGCAGAGGTAGATCGAACTCCCCCGAAAGCATCAGGGAGAAACCCGAACGGCCGGTCAGGAGCACCGCCCGCATCACCCGTGTTTCTTCTCCCACGGTCAACGAAAGAAGCTGAATTCGAACGGATTCGTAGACCACGGGCCTGGAAGCCTCCCCAACGGGAAGGGCGCAGCCCGCAAGAGTCAGGAGATGGATCCCCAACACGGTCGCAGCGTACCTTCCTGAAAACTTGAATCTCATGCGCTTCTCTCTCGTTTACCCATGCATAGAGACACAACTACGGATGTTCCGATCCCGGTGAGCACGGTCAATCCTATGGATTTGAGCGCCGGATTCGAAAACAACGCGAACACGCCGAAAGTGAAGAGGGTCGTGGCGGATGCCGCAAGGATCCCCTTGCGGGCGGCCTTGAAGTGAGGCCCCGACTCCACTGCGAAAATTCCATAATCAACACCGGCGGAAACCACCACCACCAAGCTGATCAAATGAAACAGATTTAAAGCCGTCCCGGTTCCGGCGAAAAAAAGCAGCGCTGCGGCCACGCCTCCCAAGGCCGGCATCACCGCCGAAGCGGCTCGGACCGGAGAACGAAACGCCCGGGCCAAAAGCCCGAAGACAACCAGAACGTCCAGGAAAAGCAGAAAGGCGAACCGAGACTTGAGAGCGGATAGTTCCTTGGCGAACCCGGTCGCAGGGTCGAAGAACCCAGCCCGGTCCGGTGCATTCGCCCGGACCCAATCCTCCGCTCGTTTTTCGCTCGCCGGTCCGATCAATCCAAGACCGTAATTTCGCGAATCAAACTCTACGAGCAGGCGATGAATATCCAGGAACGGGTTGGCCTCCGGAATCACGGCTTCAAAAGTACGAGCTTTGCGTTTCATTTCCTCGAAGAAGGGGCTGAAAGCCCCTCGGGTAAACCCTTCCAGTGATCCAACGGCTTCCGTCCGAGCCTCCAAGGCCGTCCAATCCACCATGGAGATACGGTGTCGGCGCTCTTTCTGGACGGGAAGAGGGGGTTGCAGCCGGGACGGCAACAAAGCGTCGTTTTCCTCACCCAGAGCCTCATCCAGCCGTTGAGACAAATCGAGCACATCTTCCAGCGATTCTCCCTCCAACAGAAGCACCCCGGGTTGTCTGTTCAAACCGTAAGCCTCCCGTATTTCCCGTTCGACCCGTTCCAGTTCCGGGTGCGGAAAATCCAGGTTCTTAAGGTTTGTGTCGAAACGGGAGGCCGACACCCCGAGCACGAGCAGCGGAAGCAACACCGCAGCGCCGTATAGCAGCGGACGCGCTCCCTTGCCGCCATACTCCGTGGTTTCGTCTTCCTCCGTCGCGTCCTCGCTGAACTTCAAGGGAAATACCCACCGAAATACGGCAAGAATCAGTACATAGGCGAACAAGATCGCCATGAAAGCCAAAAAGGCCATCTGCTCAATCAGGGGAAAGGAGCCGGCCATGAGAAGCACGAAACCCAGGCATGTGGTCGCCATGCCGAGAAACACCGCCCGACGACGCCTCCGAAAGGCGTGTCGGTCCGTGGGCGATGCCGCATGAACGTAATAGTGGATCGCATAATCCACGGCGATGCCCGCGATGACCGTGCCGAAAGCAACACCGATTAGGTGCACTTCGCGGAAAACAAGGCTGGTCAGGCCCAGGGCGGGCCACAGCGATAAACCGACGCAGAGCCCCGTCAACAGCAGCAGTTTCATGCTCTTCAGAAAGCCCACGTAAATCAGGCACAATCCGGCCAGTGAGAGCACCATGACCCAAGTGACTTGCGAGCGGGTACGTCGAGCGTTTTCCACCACGTAGTTCACCTGGCCCACGAATCTGCCGGCGATTCCCTCCGAGTCCGGCAATGCTTCCACCTGCGAAACGGCCCGTTCGAGCCGCTCAAACAACCTGTCGGCCCCGTCCAGATCCAGCATTGCGACCGAAGGAACCACGAAACAGAGCAAATGACGGCCGTCCTCGGACAAGAACCTCCCGTGAAAGTCCACAAATGTAAATCCATCGGGGCGGAGCCGGTCAAAAAATTCGCGCACATTGGGGAAAAGGTCTAAGGGATCCCGGCGAAAAGCATAGACCGCCTCAAACCCGGCGGGCCCGGCCAATCTTCTTTTCCACTCCTCCATCAAGTCCCGCAGGTTCTCCATGTCCCGGTCGAAAAACATCAACGGATCGCGGACCATATCCACCAATACTTCCCGGTGTTCCATGTAGAAGCGTACCAGATCGACGTATCTCTCATCTCTCGAAGAATAGTCGAGCCGTCGGATCTCCGGTACCCCTTCAAGCCGTTGGACGACCCGGTCCTGAAATGTCGCCAGACGCTCGGGAGGCACGGGTAGTTTGGCGTAGACGTCCAGTAGCACCTTACCCACGGGTTCGAAGGAGGCCAGAACCCGCGAATCCCGTATGAAGGCGGACTGGGGAGGGAACAGCTCCAGGAGGTCGGTCGTGAAACGTCTCGGGGCCAGAGCCCAAATCCCCATCGAGCCCAAGGAGAACAACACGAGAAGCAAGAGGGCTCCGGATCGGGGGCCGAGCCGCATGGAACCTCACGGTTTTCGGAAGGTTCGGTGCACATTGGAGAATTGGATTTCGGTCCAGTCCTCCTCCAGGCCGTCGAAACGAACGGCACGAAGCACCGCCTCGCCGCCCAACAAAATCCGAATGGTCTTCAGGGGCACGAGACTTTCATGCCTGGGTGTCAGCACCAGGAGCTTCTTATCGGGTTTCTGAGTAAGCGAGAAGAAAGGCAGGAGCGTCTCCAAGCGTCCGGACAAGATGTCCCTCAAATTACGGAATACGGCCCACATAACGGGCTCTTGTCTTAGATCCACGGTCTTTTCCGTACCCAGATCCTCGTACCGTATGGTCAGCGATTGTCCCTCCACGTCATAGACCGTCTTTTCGGGACGCTCCATCCGCCAAATCAGTCGTTCTCCGTCCAGGGACATGCTTCCCTCGGATACCAGGGATTTCTCAAGAAAGGGCAACCGCCGCACCTGCTTGACGTCCGCTTTCACCGCGACCAATCCACGGTTCTTCTCTTTGTACCATCGCACCAGGTCCTTGCCCTCCGCTCCCAGGCACGGAACCGGACCGCAAAGGATGATCGTCGGCAACAAAGCAATCAGGAATCGCGAAATGTTTCCGGATCCCAAAACAGACGACATGGTACGAATGAGCCGATTCATATGCTATTCTTCCTTCGATAAACGCGATCCTTGACGGCCGCGCACTTTCAGCACCTTTCGAATTATTGCGACCAGTCGGTGATGCCCATCGCAACCTACGGGTGCCGACGATTCCAGGGACCATGGACGATCATCCACGTTCCTTGGGCCGGGAAGCCGGGAACAGCTCCGGCGGAAGCCTCCGCTTCACCTGCTCGTCCCAGACCAGCAAAGGTTCTCCATTGCGGCACACCAAGTGCTCGGTCGTGCCGAAGGCCAGCACTTCATCCCCTTTGCGCACTACGTAAAGAAACCCGATCATCGCACGGTCGGGCGGCACCAGAAAGATTTCGGTCTCGATTTCCTCATTGTATCGAGCGGGCTTGCGGTAGTTGCATTCGGAACGAACCACGGGAAGCTCATATCCCGCCTCGCTCATATCTTCGAAATCCAGTTTCAGTTCTCGGCAGAGAGCCGATCGGGCCGCTTCGAAATAGCGATAATAGTTGCCGAACCAAACCACGCCCATCATATCCACATCGTTGAAAGGCACGGTGAGCCGCACCGATTTGGAGCAACGACACAGCATGATCTTCTTTTTGAGCTGTCTCAAGTTCATGAAGCCCGATCCTAGTTTCCCCGTACGTACCCGATTGCGCGTCGCGCCGGTCGGTTTTCAGCCCAATCGGTGTTTCAGAGGAATCAGAATTCTTTTCAATACCCGATCCAGGAGACCCGGACCATAATCGTCGAACTTCCATTTCCGCACCGGATATTCCACCGCAAATACGATCCCCATGATAACGTAGGTCCATCCGCCGGTCACCATGGCCCAGGTTTGAAGTGAGGCGAAAAACGCGGCCCAGACGACCAGGGCGAGGACGGCGGCGATGACACAGCACCAAACCAAATTCAGCCTCCGGCAGTAAGCCCGCTCTTCCGCGCTCAAATCCTTCCGGAGTCCGGCCATGCGCTCCACCAAGGTGAGGTCCCGGAACTGGGAACGGAAAAAGAGAAAAAAGAAGTTGGAACCGAGTGCAAGGGGAATCAAACGGACGTAAATCTCCCGTTCCAGGAACAGCCCGAGAAGGTTTAGAGCCACAACCAACAGAGCGGTCGTCAGAGCGTATGTCAGAAGGGTGCGGTCTTTGGCGGCCTGAAGAATCAGGTTTCCCACAGCTCCAAGAAGCAGTACCAGAGCCGCCGTGCGGACCCCGAAAGTCCGCGCCAGAAAATAAAACAAGAACGGCAGCGCGATCAAAAAAACGGAACGAATGGCGGCGGGCAAGGTCTTTGCGACCTCCGGGAATCAAACTTTCAGGAAGAGTGTTTGTCCATCATTTCCTGCATGAATTCGTAGATATCACCCACGGTTCTTATTTGCTGGGCCGATTCGGGTTCAATCTTGATCCCGTACTTCTTCTCGAAATAGACGATCATGTCCACGGCATCCAGAGAGTCCAGGTCCAAGTCGTCCTTCAGCAGGGCGTCGCTTCGGATTTCCTCGGGTTCAATCTCGAATTCTTCAATCAGCATCCGGTCGACGATCTGCTTGAGCTCTTCCGGTTTCATTCAGCTCATCCTATTGGCAATAGAATCCGCCGTTCACGTTGATCGTTTCTCCGATAATATAGGAGGCCTCTTCGGAACAAAGAAAGGCTACGACTCCGGCCACCTCTTCGGGTGTGCCCATTCTCCTCACGGGAATCCTCTTCAGGAAATCTTTGGGAAGGTCCCGAACCATTTCCGTCTTGATGATGCCCGGAGCCACGGCGTTCACCCGAATATTGCGCCGCGCGAGTTCCTGCGCCAGCGACTTGGTGAATCCGATCAGGCCCGCCTTGGCTGCCGAATAGTTGGTTTGGCCCACGTTTCCGCTCAAGGCGGAAATGGATGAAATATTGACGATGACTCCGGAAGGCTGCTTCACCATGACCGGCACCACGGAACGGGTCACATTGTATACGCCGGTCAGATTCGTCCGGATCACGGCGTCCCAGTCCTCGTGAGTCATCCAATAGAAGAGGCTGTCTTTCGCGATGCCTGCGTTGTTCACCAAAATGTCGATGGAGCCGCCTTGGGAAGTCCAATCGGAAACGGCCTTGTCCACAGCCTCACGATCCGAGACATCGAACCGCAGAATCTCCGTTCGGCCCCCCTCGGCGGCTATGCGCCGGGCCAGGGCTTCAACGCCTTGGACATCCCGATGATAGTGCAGGAGAACGGTATGACCCCGGCGGGCAAGGACTGTCGCAACGGCGCTACCAATGCCGCCCGAAGCCCCGGTGACGAGCGCGGTTCCCATCGTGAGGCTGAAGCTGCTCCTTTTTCCAGAATAAGTAAAAATTATACCATTGGAACGGGCGGCATTCCACCACTTTCTCCAGGTATTTCACGTACTCGCACAACGCACTCTTGGCCGCTTCCTCCATTTCACGCCGGTTGCGCCCGTGAACCCACAGTATGGGAAAACTCAGAAAACGGTATGCCTCTCCGCTTTGAATAAGGAATGAGGAGAAAATCGGCGCCCCGGCCATGCCCGCAGCCATGAAAACCCCTAAATTAAAGCGAGCCGGGCTCCCCAGAAATTCCACCTCGCTCGCGTTGGCATCGGAAAGGTACCGGTCCACGCTCATGGCCACGAAACAACCTTGTCTGAGCAGCCGATAAACCGCCAGAGCCGTACCGAGTTCGTCTTCCTCCCCTACCCACAGAATTCGAATGCCTTTGCCTCGACGTTTCCCTTCTATGAATTTCCGAACCGTCTCCTTTTCCCGGTTCAGCATGACAATGACCATGGTCACGCCCAGGGGCTCGAATAGAGCCGAGGCCAATTCAAAAGCCCCCACGTGGGCCCCCGCGATGATGCATCCCTTTCCCAGATCTCGCAGCCGAATGAGGTCCTCGCCAAGCCTTCCCCGGATTTCGAACGCTTCGGGACCTTCCTCATATAGCCGCAAACGGTCCAGGATCACTTTCCCGAAGCTCCTGAAATGCTTCCATACCAGGAGAAAGTCCCTCACCGGTCCTCGGCCCGCCGGACCCACGCGCCGGAGATAATCCAGCGACCCCTCACGCGCGTCACGCGCGAACAATGCGTAAAACAGGGTGCCCGTCGCCACGATCATCCCGGCCGCCCCAAAGCCGAACAAGCGACAAAGCAGGAGGACCAGCCGGTATCCGATCACGTTGCCCCGAGCCCGCGTCCAGGTCCGAAACGCTTTCCGGTGTTTCACCATCATCGGGGAACCAAGGTCATGCGCAACACGGCCGCTTTGGCCCCATCCTTTGTGAGGACCGCGGAAGCCTGAAAACGATCGGGATCCCAACGTACCGTCATGTCCACAAGGTCCCCCGGAAGAAGCGGCTGATGGAAACGCACTTTGTCCAAACTTTGGACACCCAAGGGGCGCCCGGCGAGAAGGGAAGCCCCCTCAACGGCCATCCACACCTCGAGAAATCCGGGTAATAGGGGGCGACCGGGAAAGTGGCCCGCGAACACGGGCAAATCAAAGGGAAGCAGCCGGCGCGTTTTGAGCGAACGGTCCTCCAATGAAAGGCCCTGATTCTCCAGGCGATCCAGGAAGGGCCTCTTATCGATTGCCGAACGATCGTCCATATCAGTCTTTCGGACTCTCTTCGGAAGGCTGTACAAAAAAAACCAGTTCTCCCTCGGCCACCGGTATGCCGCCGGCAAGACGGACTTCTCCCCAAAAAACGAATACTTGTCCAATTCGTCGGGAAAAGGCAATGCGTACCGAAACTTCCGCGGGCAATGCCGTCGCACGGTGAATCCGGAAGTCGTTGATTCCGGTCAACAGACCCATTTCATCCGGGTCTTCGCTCCTTCGTTTCAGGAACACGGCAGACGCTTGGGCGGCCAGTTCGCACCAAACCGAATCGTACACGAACCCTTGGGCGTCCTGAAAAGGGAAGTCTTTTCCCAAAAGGGCCGACGCCGTCAGGCCGTCGTCGGTTTCCTCCAGAATCTCCTGAACCATCAACACGGGTTCCCGGTGAGGAAGGTACCGTTCAATATCCGATCCCAAAATCAGCGCACCTTTGCCGCTCATCCGCCTTTCCCAACGGAGAGCGTCTATCCCCGAAGCCCCCCGACATTTTGAATTCCCAAGCAACGGTCACGTCCGACGTGCAGCATTGCATTTAGCATTGCGGCGCTTCGAACGTCAACGGTAACGCTCTTCGCCCCGTTGCCCGGACGCGGTGATTTGGAAAACGCCGCTCGGGCATCTTGACCCGGAAGACTCGCCCGTGTAAGTTCGGATTCTTCAATCCGGCGTTTGTCCAAACTACCACATGATCCATCCTCGGATTACCGGCCGAGGTTACGTCGAGCCGTGCCCTCTCTCATGGACCCAACAGTCGTCATCGGGGCGCTGATCCCCGTATTCAACAATGCGTCCACCGTAGGAAGCGTCATTCGGGAGTGCCTGCGTCACGTTTCCCGAGTGATCGTGGTGGATGACGGAAGTACGGACTCCACGGCGTGGGTCCTGGAGCGGGAGCCGGTAATCCTGGTTCGCCACGAAGCCAACCGAGGGAAAGGAGAAGCGATTCGCAGCGGCCTGTCGGAAGCTCGTCGGCACGGCCTGACCCACGTGATTACCCTCGACGCGGACGGCCAGCATGATCCCCAAGACCTGCCCGGGTTCGTGCGGGCCGTGCGGGCCCATCCCCGGTGCCTGGTCTGCGGCTATCGGGACTTCACATTGCCCTCGGTCCCTCGGCGGAGCCGGGTGGGTAGGGACGTGAGCGCCTTCTGGATGAGGAGACAAACCGGGCGTGACATACGCGACTGCCAGTGTGGGTATCGAGGGCTGCCGGTGGAGGCCGTCCTCGGTCTGAATACGCGTCTGAAACGATATGAGTTCGAGGTCGAAACCCTGGTGCAAGCCCTTTGGAACGGAATCCCCGTAGTGGAAATCCCGATTCGCACCATCTACGGCCCCTCCGGTGAACGGTCGAGTTTCCGTCCCATTGGCGACAACGTCCGATTCTCCTGGTTCAACTTCAGCCGAACCGTCCTGGCGGCGCTTCGTCGGTTCCCGTCACGCAAACCCTCCGAACCCATCGAAACTTCGTCGACCGCCGCTCCACCGGTGGATCGCGCCGTTGCCTCGGGCCTGGGAGCGTTCCTTCGGGTCTGCTTCTTCGGACGGCCCGCCGGCCCTCCGGCCCTCCGTTTCGCTCAACGGCTTCACCTGGACCCTCATCACTTCCGTGAAGCCGCAGGCTTGGGGATCGCCCACGGAACCCCGGCAACGGCTTTGTCGCTTCTCGCCGTGGTCATCTCCATCTTCGGTGCAACCTACGACGCCGGGGTTGAAACGACGATCCCGCAGTTCCATGTCGCTGCGGTATGGCTCACCCGCATCCACCTGACCGTGGCCTGCGTGCTTGGAATCGCCTGCGTCACCGGAATCATCCTGGGATTCCGAACCTATCGAATTACACGAAGCCAAAAGGACCAAGGTGAAAGAGACACGAACTGATAGAGCTCGAAATCTGGTGTACACACTATGGTTCTGGTGCGGGTTCCTGTCCTCCATGACGGTCCTGTGGGCCTTCTCCCCTCTTCTTCTGGCCGTGGAACGACTCGCCCGCCGGAGAGGCGATCTTTTCCAATGCCTCTTTCAGCTCCTGTGCAGAGGATTATGGCTCGTCTGCCCCTCCGCGGATATCCGAGTCCGGGGGTTTTCGAAGATACAAAGGAAGAAACCCGCGCTTTACGTATGCAACCACCAGTCTTTCCTGGACGTCATCCTGCTGCTTTCGTTTCCATTGCCGTGGCGTTGGTTCGTGAAGCAGACCCGGAGCCGTACAAGGCTCATGCTGCCTTTGCTCCGGTGCCGCGACGACCTCGTGATCACGGGTTTGCAGGACCTGCTGTCCATGAAGGAGCGGGCCGGGCAAGCGGTGCGGAGAGGCTTGTCCCTGCCGGCCTTTGTGGAAGGTACCCGATCCTCGGACCGGACTCTGGGCCGGTTCCGGAACTTTTTCTTCCATCTGGCCGAGGACCTCGAATTGGATATCATTCCCGTGGTGATCGACGGCACCAACTCGGCCTGGCCTCGCGGAAGTCGGTTGATCCGTCCCGTGGCCGCAACCGTGACTTTCTTGGATCGGATTCCCGCGGAGGAACTCCGCCGATTGGGCGCCTCCGGCGCCAGGAAACTGGTCCGCACCCGGATGAAACGCGAATTGGAGAGGATAAGAAAGGACGTGGACGAACGCGCGGAAGCGCTTCGCGCACGTCCTTTCGGTTCCGTGTTTCAGGATGGGATTCGGTTTGAGCAGGCGGAACGGCTTAAGAGAGAGACGAACTAAGCCCCCTCCAGCGCAGCACTCCGGCCTGCCCCTATCGGAATCCGGGTCCCGGGTCATCGCCCGGATTCCTAATCGATCGAATTGTCATGGCTTGCAACTGAAAGGATAATTCGGAGCCCGCGCCTCACGTTTTTGAACAGCCTGGAGAGGTTCAACGAATTCCCTAAAAATCACTCAACCCGGTTCTTCCCCGACTTGCCCGGAGACAGCAGGGCGACGCCGTCTTTGCGGGGACGGGAAGGTCCTCCCGCACCGGGAAGTTGCGGCCTCGCTCCACGCTTCGTAGCCGCACCTACCGCCGATTCGGCCGTACCGTCGCTTCCCCTCACCAGCCGGATCAGGTCGACGATCTGCTCTTTCATTGCTCGCGCCTGGGCTTGCAGGTCCTCGGACTCGGAAGCCGTGTCGTTGGCGGCCGCGACATTCCGTTGCACCATCTGCTCCATGCGACCGGTGGCCTGATTGATGTAGGCGATGCTCTGAGCCTGCTCACCGGAAGCCTCCGAAATCTCCTCCACCAAAGCCCCCACTTTGCGCACTCGCTCCGCCACGTCCTGGAACACTTTGCCGGCTTTCTCCATCAAATCCGAACCGGCCCGCACGCGATCCAACGTGGTGTCGATGAGTTCCCCGGTGTTCCGAGCCGCACCGGCCGACCTGAGAGCCAGATTTCTCACTTCTTCCGCCACCACGGCGAAGCCCGCTCCGGCCTCTCCCGCACGGGCCGCCTCCACCGCGGCGTTCAAGGCGAGAAGATTGGTCTGAAACGCGATGCCGTCGATGGTCTGGACGATTTTCGAGGTTTCCACACTGGCTTCGGTGATTTCCTTCATGGACCGCATCAATTCTTCCATGGACCGGTCGGCCCGACGCAGCTCTTCTTCCGCCGCATGCATAAGCTGGTTGGCCTCGGAAGCATGGTCCGCGTTCTGACGGGTCATGGACGACGTTTCTTCCAACGAGGCCGAAGTCTCCTCAATGGAGGAGGCCTGATCCGTGGCGGCTTCGGATACGTTTCTGCTCGATTCCAGGATTTTTCCGGAGCTTCGCGCCACGTGGCCGGATACCCCGGTCAGGGACTCGATGGTCCGGTTAAGAGGCCGCGTGATGGCTCCTGAAACGAGAAAGGCCAGCAGGGAAAACAACCCGATGAGAACGACGCCACTGATCAGGGTAAACCCCATGGTGTGCTCCACCGCCGCGTCGATGGCGTTCAGCGATTGCCCCAACCGGTCTTGAATCTCCACGAAGTCGTCCTCGTAGGCGCCCGCTCCGATGACCCAGTCCCAAGGCTCGAAATAGGTCAAACCAACCACTTTCCATCGCGGTTGCGCCTCCCCCTTGTTTTTCCAGAGATAGCGATAGATTTTGACTTCCCCGGGTTTGGCCTCGAGGGCCAAGTCGATCATCTCCCTGATGAACATCTTGCCTCGAGCGTCCGGCACATCGTAGAGATTCCGGCCTTCGAGATTGTCGCCCTTTTTGTGGATGAGCATGAGCCCCCTGCTCTGGCCCTTGCCTCCCATGACGAACGCATAGCCCGTTTTTCCCACGACGATCTCTTTGATACCCCCTCGAAGACTTTGAACATTCTCCTGTGGAATTCCCACGTAGAGCACGCCCACCACGGTTCCCCGGTCGTCCCGGATGGGCTCGTATGCGGTCAGGTACCATGCGTTCACCACATAGGCCCTCCCTTTGAAGGTCTCTCCACGCAATACCGTCGAAACCACCGCGTTGGGAGTGCCGTCGGGGTTGGACGCCGGAATATACGTTCCGATGGCCCGGGTACCGTCCAGCTTTCGGACGTTGGTGCATACCCGAAGCATGTCTCCGGCGTCATTCATGCGCTGGAAAATGGTGCAGGTTCCTCCCACCAGATCTCGAACTTCGTCCACCACCGGTGAGGGTTGTTCCATGCTTCGATTGTTGCCCAACCAGGTGTCACCCACGAGCATTTGGGGTAGAGAAACGATACTCGACTTCTTGGTAAACTGATTGACCGCATCCCATTCGACGTTCTTTTCCGAGAAGGAAACGCTCCCGGCGCGAGTCAGGACATCCCGGGCAACGTTCAAGTCATAGGCCACTTTCTGAACCAACGTGTCGTTGTGAGTGCGGCACGTGAAATAGACGTAACCGGCCGTCTTCTCCACCTCGGCGTGTATCATGGCGGCCAGTTCCTCATCCACTTTGGCTCTCGTGGACATGCCTTCGCGTAGAATCCCATCCTTCTGGTAGGCCATCACCCCCATCAGCACAAGAACGGTCACAAAGACCGCAAGTAGGTTGATTCCCAGTATTTTTGCCTTGATGCTCTTGATCTTCATGCCGAACCTCATTCTTTTTGCTTGCAGGAAGCATGGAAGCGGAGTCGAACAGCGGATATGTCCACCCGCCGGATGCTGCGAAACAAAGGCGTTTTCAACATATCCATACAGGCCGTGATACAATTCGGATTGAAATGGATTTCTCTACAGGATGAAGCTCAAGAATCGTGCGCAGGTTTGGAGTCCGAAAAAATCGCTTCGCCGCCTGATTGTTCGGAAGCCTTCTACCGGACCTCCCGGATCGCTATTTCTTCCGTGTTTACGATTCGGCTCTTCGGAAGCATTTTCACCTTATGGGCACGTTCAACCCGACAATCGTACGGAGGGTCAAGGAAGGATTTCGCAGGCTTTGCCGCCGCTCTGTCGCAATTAAAATTCCGGGAAAGGTCGCCTCCTCACCCCCCCACCTAATTTCCAGGCACGCCACCCCGAGTGAGGCGCACAAAAAGTGCCTGTGAGTGGAGTACGTTTAAACCAAGCGGTTAAGACCGCGATGTGTCCCCGAGTCCCCGGTCCCAATCGCCGAACCTTACCCGACAAGTCTTTGGAGGTGCTGCTCACGTCAAGACGAAGCGGGGCCTCCAATCTGAAATGATTTCGCATCGGTCCGTACCCTTTGTAGGGTGTCGTTGGTTTCCTGAAATCGGTTTCTCATGATCGGGGTGCCGATTTGAAAGATGCCGGCAGGCACATTCCGAACTTGGTAGGACAAGTCGCCTTCCTGTAGCTTTTTACTTTCGACTTTTCAAGGACAAAGCATCATGCGTTTCGTTAGGTACTATGTACACCCAAGGCAACGATTTTACCGGAGAACCGCCTTCCTCGCCCGCCTTTCTCCTGTTGCGTGTATCGGATTCCTTTCCCCTGCCGAGGCTGAGACCATTGACGCAGCGGGCTCCGTTTGACCCGACGTGACGGAGCCCGCGGCGTCTCTAAAAAATCGGCATCAACGGTGAAAACCTTAGCACCCGGCTTCGACGACCGAAACGTCCCCATGCTCAAGGGTCTCGAAAACCCGGGGCGAAAAGAGAAGCTCAAACGGTATGGGAACTTCGGCACGGCCCACCACCCCGACGGACGGATATGTCTTTTCTCTGTGTGCAAGATGAACCCATCGGATTTCCGCCGCCGGGGTACATGATCCCCTTTGCGCTTCGTCCACGCACGTGCCCATGGGCGGGGTCGAAGGGGACGCCGGGCCGCGATTATCCCTCCTTCACATCCCCTCGCGTTGGGACACGTCCCAACCATCCGATATGACTGATGATTTCAAACCGAAATTTTCAGTTACCCCGAACGAAAAAGCCGAAAATATTCTTTGCTATTTCTTCACGAAACGTGTATTCTTTTCTGAATAAAAAAGCGCCGTTATTAGCTCGGCGGGGAGGGTACGTTCTGAAGGAGAAAACCATATGTTAGAGTGGCATCCTCCAGTGTACGGCCTCGAATCTTCATGAAAGGAGGATGTTACTATGGCCAATGGAACAGTGAAGTGGTTTAACGACCAAAAAGGTTTCGGTTTCATCGAACAGGAAGACGGACCGGACGTATTTGTCCATCATTCGGCGATCAACGCGAATGGTTTTCGGTCCCTAAATGAAGGCGATCGGGTTACCTTCGAAGTAACGCAGGGTCCCAAGGGTCCCGCCGCGGTCAACGTCACCGTGGTTTAGCCCCAAGCCCATCGCTTGAAAGAGCGCTCCTCCGTTTTGCGGGGGGGCGCTTTTTTTTCGCCCGAGCTCGCCGCCGATCAGGCCCATCCCAAAACGCCGGTACGACGGACAGCCTTCAGAAGCGGTCGTCCGACACTTTGCGATGGTCCTCCCGCCGGAACGCTTCTTCCATCCATCCCACGCGAGCGTTTTCCCGATGATCGAACCTGGGCACGAATGGCTTGATGTCCAACAGAGGCGTTTCGTCCAACATATCCACCTCTGAAATGTGCAAAATCCGACCTTCCCGACGATCGAGGCGAACCACGCTCAATCCGACGGCGTTGGGTCGTTTGGGCGCCCTCACCGCGAAAAGTCCGCGTTCCCGGTCGTCCATGTAAGGTTTGACTTTCAGTCGATATCCCTCAGAGCGGTGGAACACATAGATCAGATAAAGGTGTGAAAATCCTTCGATGTCCGCCAGTCCTTCGGCAAAGGGTTCAAACACTTCCACCGTGCCCTTGGATTCGGGACCAAACACCCCCTGGATGGGGATTCCTGAAGTCTCCCCATAGGGCGTACGAATCACCCCGATGGGATGGAAGGTATATTCCATGCACTACTCTCCTTTCGTTCGCCGCATTTGGTTTGCGGTTGGGCGGAACCACCGCACCGCCTCCAAGCATCGGTTATTCCGGCTGGTACGAAGCGTCCCATGGAGTCGGAATACGCCCTGATAGTGCATCGTTTGACTCGTGCGTTTTCGAACTTCCCATACGACGAAATTCGATCACTCGGGCTTACCGTAGCCTCCCCCACCGGGCGTTTCGATGCGGAGCACATCGCCGGGTCCGAGGAGCGTACCGAACTTCCCGGGCATCTCCCGTTTTTCGCCTCCACGGACAACCGTGTTCACTCCGCACCCCCCCGGCTCTCCCCCTCCGAGACCATACGGGGAAAGAGTTCTGCGTTCGGACAACACCGTGACCTCCGCCTCGGCGAGCATGCGGATCTCCCGGATCACGCCGTCTCCTCCGGAGCGTCGTCCCTTTCCGCCGGAGCCTCGACGGATGGAGTACTCCGTAACCTGAAAAGGATAACTGTATTCCAGTGCCTCCACGGGAGTATTCATGGTGTTGGTCATATGGGAATGAACGGCATGTTCTCCGTCGCTTTTCGAGGACGCCCCCATGCCTCCGCACAGGGTCTCATAGTAGGCGAAAGGTCTGTTCGTCGCAGGGTCCGTACCGCCGATGGTCACGTTGTTCATGGTTCCCTGGGAGGCGGCGGGGATTCTCCCCGGCAAGGCGCCGGCCAAGGCTCCCAAGATCACATCCACGAGCCGTTGAGAGGTTTCCACATTGCCGCCGGCTACCGCGGCCGGGAACGTCGCGTCAACGATATTGCCGGGTTTGGTAATCACCTCAATGGGGCGCATACAACCGGCGTTGGCGGGAATATCCGCGTCCACCAATGAACGCAGCACATAGAGCACCGCGGACAGGGTAATCGCACGGTTCGCGTTGACGCAGCCCCGCACCTGAGGCGCCGACTCGCTGAAATCCAGAATGAGCCGATCGTCGCGGGTTTCCATGCGAACGTGGATTCGAATGTTCGCCGCTCCCACGCCGTCGTCCTCAAGGAAGTCTTCAAATTCGTATTCACCTCTTGGGATGCCTGCAATGGTCTTTCGGACGACGATCTCCGCGTAATCCAGCAGAGCGGATGAAAAAAGGCGGACGGTTTCCAGACCGGACTTCCGGATCAGCTCTCCAAGTCTTCGAATCCCCGTGGTATTGGCCATGATCTGCGCCGACAGGTCTCCCTCCCGCTCCTCCGGAGTGCGTACGTTGTTGAGGAAGAAGGAAAGTAATTTGCGATCCAACCGGCCCTCCTCCAATATCTTGAGCGGAGGAATGATGATGCCCTCCTGAAACAGGGAAGTGGAGAGAGGCATGGAGCCGGGAGTCATTCCGCCCACGTCGGCATGGTGGGCCCGGTTGGCCACATAGAACGCCGCCGAAGCTTCACCGGCGAACACCGGCGCCACCAAGGTGATGTCGGGCAGATGAGTTCCCCCTTTGAACGGATCGTTCAGCATCACCATATCCCCTTCGTTGAAATCCACGCTTTGAATGGCGGATTGCACCGAGAGAGGCATGGAACCCAGATGCACGGGAATGTGAGCCGCCTGGGCCACCATTCGGCCTTCCGAATCGAACACGGCGCACGAAGAGTCCCTGCGCTCCTTGATGTTCGGTGAAAAGGCGGTACGCGTCAGGGTGACGCCCATCTCCTCACAAATCGAAGCGAATCGGTTCTTGAACACTTCGAGAAGGATGGGATTCACCGGGTCGACGGTCTGTGGAGATTTCGGAGACACGATACTTCTCCTTGTCACTCAATACTGATGACCAAGTTGCCGTTGGAATCGACCCGCCCTTCGCATGCGGGCGGAATCACCGTGGTGGCGCTGTATTCCACCACTACGGCGGGACCGGGAATTCGGTTGCCGGCGAGGAGTTGATCACGTCGCAGAATGCGAGTGGATTCCCACCGACCGTCGAACACCACCTTACGACTTCCCAACACGGCCCCGTCCGGCGGATCGGCGTCTCCTTTTGGATAAGCGCGCGGAGAAGGCTTAGTCGGAACGCCCCGGACTCTCAGCCTCAAATTCACCAGTTCCACCGGAGTGGCCGGCTTTCGGTATCCGTACCGCTTCTCATGAAGGCGGTGAAACTCTTCTACCGTACCTCCGCCCGAATAGGGCACCACGATTTCGTAGGATTGGCCTTTATAGCGCATGTCCAAGAAGCGTTCCGGAAGGGTCCGCTCCCCGGGAATTCCCTCCTGCTCCAACTCCTCAAAACCGCGCTCTTCGAGGGAACGGAAACGGTTCTCCAGGTCTTCCCGGTCCCATGAGTCGGCACGAAGCATGACCGTGAGAGAGTAATCCTTGATGACGTCCGCCATGAGCATGCCCATGGCGGAAAGAATTCCCGGATGGGCGGGAATGAGGACTCTCGGGATATTGAGCAGTCGTGCCAGGAATGCCGAGTGTAGTCCCCCCGCGCCGCCGAAGGCCAATAAAGCGAACTCCCGGACGTCATGTCCTCGTTCCACGGAGATCACCCGAATCGCCTTTTCCATGGAAGTGTTCACCACGGCCAGAATGCCCTCGGCGAGTTCCAGAGGCGAAAGTCCTGAAACCTTGGCCATGGCCCGGAAGTGGTCCTCTACGGCTTCGGTTTTCAGGCGCATGTGGCCCCCGAGAAAATGGTCGGGGATGAGCCTTCCCAGGAACAGGTCCGCATCCGTAACCGTAATCCGCGAGCCTTTGCCGTAGCACACGGGACCGGGATCCGCGCCCGCGCTTTCAGGGCCGACCCGCAAAGCCCCTCCCGGGTCCAGCACGGCGATGGAACCGCCGCCGGCTCCCACGGTGTGGATGTCCACCATGGGGACCTTTACCGGATAATTGGATACGGAAGACTCAAGGGTCAAAGAGAGCGACCCGTCCATGAGGGACACATCCGTCGAGGTGCCTCCCATGTCGAAGCTGATGATCCGTTCGAATCCCCCGGTGCGGGCCGTTTCCCAAGCGCCCACCGCTCCTCCGGCCGGGCCGGAAAGGATGGTGCGGACCGACTCACGCATGGCGGTTTCGGCGGAAATGCTCCCTCCGTTGGACTGCATGATGCGAAGTCGATCTTCGGGACCGAGATGGTCGGAGAGATGACCCAGGTATCGTTTCATTTTGGGGGAGACGTACGCATTGATCACCGTGGTGGACGTGCGTTCATACTCCCTGAATTCCGATAGAATCTCGTGGGAGGCGGACACCGCCACTCCGATGTCCTCGAGCAGGCCTTTCATCCGAGCCTCGTGGTCGGGATTGAGAAAGGAAAACAGAAAGCAAACCGCCGCGGATTCCGCTCCGGATTCCCGAACTTGCCGGGCGATTTCCAAAGCGGTCTCGGAATCGAATTCCTCTATGATCCGCCCGCCGCTGTCGATCCGTCCGGGAACCCCGAACCGAAGGCTTTGAGGCACGATGTGCGGTTCTTTTCGGTATGCCAAATCGTAAAGCCGTGTTCGGTTTTGACGTCCGATCTCAATGATGTCCTCGAAACCGCGAGTGGTCACCAGCGCCGTGACCACTCCTTTTCGTTCAAGAATGGCGTTGGTGGCCACGGTGGAGCCGTGAACCACGGTACGCCCGGCCTTACCGGCAACTCGTTCGAGTCCCCCAAGAATGGCCTCGGCGGGATTATCCGGAGTGGACAGACACTTGTACACCGCCCAGTCATCGCCCTTCCGAAAGATGAAGTCCGTGAAGGTTCCTCCGGTATCGATACCGACAACGATCATATGCGCTCCCGTATTGAACTGCCCCGCTCTCCACGTAAACCGAGACCATGCGTTGAACTCTCAAAAGCAGCATTTAGGCTCATCCTTCCTCATGAGTCAACCTGCCTCGCCCCCACAGGGTCATGAATTTCAGCGCGTTCCATGCCGGGCCGCCCAATGGGCAATCAGAATCCATAATGTCAATATACCGGAATCATTCATTTTTTCGATTTGCTTTACACATATATGGAGTGTTAACTCTCCAGCCGGATTCTCATGAAACCTGAGGCACGCCGCCCGTGGCGGCGTCGGAGAACGGACGTGACCCTTTTTCAACGAGCCGTGCATTCCATCTGGTCCTATCGGGCGCTCAATTGGACTCTGGCCGGGTTGTTCATCCTTGCGGGATCGCTCAAGGTCCAGGACCTGGAAGGCTTCGCGCGGGTGATCCACGCCTACAACGTACTGCCTCGCCCACTCATCGAGCCGGCCGCCCTATTCCTCGCACCCCTTGAGCTTCTGGCCGGTATCGGGTTGCTGTTTCACATCAGGGGATCGCTTTCCGTGATTACCGCCCTTCTGGGAATGTTTCTCCTTGTGCTCGCATACGCCATCGCCATGGGACTCGATGTGGACTGCGGCTGCTTTGGTCCGGGAGATCCTGAAGGAGACGCCGTAGGTAACCTCCGGTCCGCCGTGGTTCGGGATTTCGGGATGGTGGGCTCCGCCTTGTTTTTGTATTGGTGGCGGGCCGCCCACAAATTTGAACCGGTTCGGCCCTGGGATCGGATTCGAAAAAAAATCCAACAGAAAGGGGAGTACAAACGATGCGAAGCATGAAGCTGTTCTGTTTCACCTTGGCCCTGGTGTTTACCGTGGGTCTTGCCGGTTCGTCCTTCGGTTTCTTCGGGAGCAAGTTCGAGGAGGAAGTGGAGAAGGAAAAGTCGGCCCTCAAGTTGCATGGGGAAATCATGCGGGGCGGATACCAGGTCGTGTCCACGGATCAGTTGAAAAAGTGGATCGATGAGGGCAAGGACATGATCATCGTGGATACCATGCCCTATGAAGCGAGCTACAAAAAAGAGCATGTACCCGGCGCCAAGCAGTTCCTGTTCCCCATTCCCGATATGGAAATCTGGGACGTGAACGAAACCGACGGCAAGACTCAGGAAGACTTCGAAGCCTTGTTGGGCCCCGATAAGGACAAGACCATTGTGATCTACTGCGGGTTCGTAAAATGCACCCGAAGCCACAACGGCGCGGCCTGGGCGGTGAAGCTGGGATACAAGAACGTCTATCGGTACCCGGGCGGGATCTTCGCATGGAAGGGAGCCGGGAACGAGGCCGAGGCGGTCAAATAACAGCGCCTCCATACGCACCATGCAGAAATAAGAAGCGGGAGAGCTTGTCCGTAAGCTCCCCCGCTTTCTTTTCCTGCTCGATTTGAAGCCGCCCGTAAACAGGCGATTTCCTAGTTCGAGTCCCCGGTCTTCACATATCCGGCCACCAAGTCCCCGACTTCCCGCGTTCCCATGCCCATGGAACCGGCATTCATACTCTTCAGATCGTCCTTCACCGCTTTTCTTACCGCAGCGGAAATTCGGGCGGCGCCCTCGGACAATTCAAGATGATCGAGCAGCATCTGCGCCGCGCAAATGCAGGCGATGGGGTTGATCACGTTCTTGCCCGCGTATTTTGGAGCACTGCCTCCAATGGGCTCGAACATGGACACGCCCCGGGGATTGATGTTCCCCCCCGCAGCGACTCCCATGCCGCCCTGGATCATGGCCCCCAGGTCCGTAATGATATCGCCGAACATGTTGTCCGTGACGATGACGTCGAACCATTCGGGATTCTTCACCATCCACATGCAGATGGCGTCTACGTGAGCATAATCGGTTGCGATGTCCGGATATTCACCGGAAATCTCGTCGAAGGTCCGCTTCCAAAGATCGAAGGCGTAGGTGAGCACGTTGGTCTTGCCGCATAAGGTCAGTTTCTTGTCCTCGTCCCGCTTGCGGCAGGCTTCAAAAGCGTAACGCAGGCATCGCTCCACTCCCTTTCGGGTGTTGATGGATTCCTGCACGGCCACCTCGTCCGGAGTCCCTTTCCGTAGGAAACCGCCGCCCCCGGTGTACAATCCTTCCGAGTTTTCGCGAACCACCACAAAATCGATGTCTTCGGGACCTTTGTCTTTTACGGGCGTGTCCACTCCCTCAAGAAGTTTCACCGGCCGTAGATTGATGTACAGGTCCAGTTCGAACCGCAGCTTGAGCAGAATTTCCTTTTCCAGAATACCGGGACGCACGTCGGGATGCCCGATGGCTCCCAACAGGATGGCATCGAAGCCCTTCAATTCGTCCAACACGCCGTCCGGCAACAGATCACCGGTCTTCTTATACCGCTCCCCTCCCAGGTCGTAAGGCTGAAACCGAAACTTCACTCCCGTGACCTCGGCGACGGTCTCGAGCACCTTGACGGCTTCGGCCGTCACTTCGGGTCCGGTGGCGTCCCCCGGAATCAGAGCAATCGCATATTCGCTTTTCATGAATCCTTCCAGGTATCGGTTAGAGGTCCGGGAGCCGGGGAAGCAGCTCCCGGACGCATGAGCCTTATCCCGAGATCAGCATTCTTCCTTCTTCAGCCAGCCCATCATGGAGCGCAGCTTCGAACCCACTTCCTCAATGGGGTTCTCGGCCTCGCGACGGCGAAGAGCGTTGAGTACGGGCCGGTTGGCCTTGTTTTCCAGAATCCATTCCTTGGCGAATTCTCCGGACTGGATTTCCTCCAGGATGTATTCCATCTCTTCCCGGACTTCCGGCCCAATGATCCGATCGCCCCGGGTCAAGTCGCCGTATTCGGCGGTGTCGCTGATGCTGTACCGCATCCTGCTCAACCCGCCTTCATAGATCAGGTCCACAATAAGCTTCATTTCGTGGCAGCACTCGAAGTAGGCGATTTCCGGCGCATAGCCCGCGTCCACCAAAGTCTCGAAACCCGCCTTGATCAGAGCGGTGACTCCGCCGCAGAGCACCGCCTGCTCACCGAACAGGTCGGTCTCCGTCTCTTCGCGGAAGGAAGTTTCGATTACGCCGGCCCGGGTCGCTCCAATGCCTTTGGCATAGGCCAGGGCTCGATCCAACGCCTTGCCCGTGGCATCCTGTTCCACCGCCACCAAAGAGGGCACTCCGGCGCCCCGTTCGTACTCTCGGCGTACCAGGTGACCCGGTCCCTTGGGCGCCACCATGGCCACGTCCACATTGTCGGGAGGCAGGATCTGACCGTAATGGATGCAGAACCCGTGGGAAAAAAGAAGCATCTTGCCCTCGGTCAAACCGGGCAAAATCTCATTCTTGTAGAGGTCGGCCTGGATATGGTCCGGCACCAACACCTGGATCACCTGAGCGGCGGCCACCGCTTCGGAAACGGGTTTGGGATCGAAACCGAATTTCTTGGCAAGCTCAAAACCCGCACCGCCCGGCTTCTGGCCGATGACCACGTCCACGCCGCTGTCGCGGAGGTTCAGCGCCTGGGCGTGTCCCTGGCTCCCGAATCCCAAAACGGCCACCTTTATGCCCTGCAGCAACGACAGGTCCGCATCTTTTTCATAAAATATTTTCATTTTCTGCTTCCTTTCTTGCTCCGTGCCATGGCGATCACTCCGGTCCGCGCGACGTCGAGAGTGCCTATGGGTTTGAGCAGATCGATCAACGCTTCGATTTTTCCTACATTTCCTGTGACTTCGATAATATAGTCCTGCGGGGAAACATCCACGACTTTGCAGCGAAAGATGTCCACGATGCGCAGGACCTCCGCCCGATGCTCGCTCGCCGTTCGGACCTTGATCAGGGCCAGCTCCCGCTGGACGCACTCGCCGTCGGTGAAGTCCACCACTTTAATCACACTGATGAGCTTCCGCAACTGTTTATTGATTTGCTCGTGAATCTGGGTTTCCCCGGTGGACACGAGCGTGATGCGGGACAGTGTGGGGTCGAGGGTTTCCGCCACGTTCAAGCTGACGATATTGAATCCCCGTCCGCTGAACAAACCGGACACGCGACTGAGCACGCCCGGTTCATTGGACACGAGGATGGATAAGGTATGCTTCTCCTCTTGAGCCATGTTGTCGTTCCTCATTCCGGGTCACACCAGAAGCATGTCCGTCATTGCGGCGCCCGCCGGCACCATGGGATAAACGCTTTCCTCACGTTCCACGATGAATTCCATGATTACCGGGCCGTCGGTATCGATGGCCTTTCGGATCACGGCCTCCACTTCATCGGGTCGCTTAGCTCTGAGCCCCACGGCTCCATAGGCGTCGGCCAGCTTGACGAAATCGGGAGCGGCAGGCATGTCCGTAGCCACGTAACGTTTCTCTTTGAAGAGTTCCTGCCATTGCCGCACCATGCCCAGGTACCCGTTATTGAGAATGGCCACTTTGACGGGCAGCTTGTTTTGGACGGCGGTGGCGAATTCCTGGCTGTTCATCTGGATGCTGCCGTCGCCGGCGATGTCGATGACCAGGCGATCGGGGCACGCCACCTGCGCTCCAATGGCCGCGGGCAGACCGAACCCCATGCACCCCAGACCGCCGGAGGTGACGAAGCTGTTGGGCCGGTCGAAATGGTAGTACTGGGCGGCCCACATCTGGTTCTGGCCTACCTCCGTGGTGATGATGGCCTTTCCTTCGGTAAGCTCGTACAGCTTCTCCACCACGAACTGGGGTTTGATGGTGTCCGTCTGGTTGTAGGCCAGAGGCGCGCTGCCCTTCCAATGCTCGATCTGATCGAGCCAAGGTTTTCGCGACTCTCGAAGCTCCGGAAATTCCTCGTCGTTGAGCAGGCGGTTAAGTTCCTTGAGAGTGGCTTTACAGTCACCGACCACGGGGACTTCCACTTGAATATTCTTGCGGATGGACGTGGGATCGATATCGATGTGAATGATCTTGGCGTGGGATGCGAAGGCGTCGATTTTTCCGGTGACGCGGTCGTCGAATCTGCAGCCGATGCTCACCAGAAGATCACACTCGCTCACCGCCATGTTGGCACGGTAGGTACCGTGCATTCCCAACATGCCCAACCATAACTCATGGGTTCCGGGAAAACCGCCGAGGCCCATCAATGTTCCGGTGACCGGAGCCCATATTTTTTCCACGAACCGGGCAAGCTCCTCCGCCGCTCCGGAAAGCACCACGCCTCCCCCGGCCAGCACCACGGGTTTCTTTGACTTGGCGATCAACTGGACCGCTTTCTTCACCTGGCCCTTATGGGGCGCGTAAATGGGATTATATCCCCTGGGAGACGCCGGAGGCGGCATGATGAAATCCGTCACGGCGGACATGGCGTCCTTGCACAGGTCCACGAGAACGGGTCCGGGTCTGCCGGATCGGGCGATGAGAAAGGCTTCCCTCAAAATCCGGCCCAATTCGGAAATGTCTTTCACCATGTAGTTGTGTTTGGTGCAGGGACGGGTGATGCCCACGATATCCACTTCCTGGAAAGCGTCGTTTCCAATGAGGTGGCTGGGCACCTGCCCCGTCAGCAACACCATGGGGATGGAATCCATATAAGCGGACGCAACCCCCGTCACGGTGTTGGTCGCACCGGGACCGCTGGTCACCAGGCAAACACCCGTCTTGCCCGAAGTCCGCGAATAGGCGTCCGTGGCGTGCACGGCGGCCTGTTCGTGGCGCATCAGTAGGTGTCGAATGGGATACTGGGGCATTGTGTCATAAATATCGATCACCGCTCCTCCTGGATAACCGAATATGACATCGACCCCTTCGTCCGTGAGGATATCGAACAGGATCTGCGCGCCGGTCCGCTTTACGGGTCTCGGCTTGGCGACATTCATGTCGATGGCTTTGGCTGCTGCAGTAGTCGGCAAGGCTTACTCCTTTTTGGCTGGAGAGTCCACGGAGTTCGGAGGTCCACCGGGGACGCTTCCCCGGCTTGGATATCTCCCACGTTATGAACACCCCGTGAGAGACTCCCTCCGCACCCTCCCCATTCGGCTTCGGGGTCAGCCGAAGGTTCCGTCCGCCGGATTCGGTTTACCGGCGACGGATTGTCCGAATGGGCAAGTACTAGGGTTCCCCGGACCGACCCGGACCCCTCCCTCTATTATCTAAATACCGCTCCGGTGGACGCCGAAGTGACCATCCGAGCGTAGCGTCCCAATACTCCACCTTTTACTTTGGGTTCCGGTGGCTTCCAGGAAGCTTTCCGCCGGGCGATCTCCTCGTCGCTCACCTGAAGATTCAATCGTTTTTCAGGGATATCGATCTCAATGATGTCCCCCTCCTGGATGAGGCCGATGAGACCTCCTTCCATGGCCTCGGGGCTGACATGCCCGATGGAGGCTCCCCGCGTGGCCCCGGAAAAGCGGCCGTCCGTAATCAGGGCCACGGAATCGTCCAGTCCCATGCCGGCGATGGTCGACGTGGGCGTGAGCATCTCCCGCATACCGGGGCCGCCTTTGGGCCCCTCGTATCGGATGACCACCACGTCTCCCTCCCGGATTCCGCCCGAGAGAATGGTTTCCGAGGCCGCTTCCTCGCTTTCGAACACACGGGCGGGACCGCTGTGGCGAAGCATCTTCTCCACCACGGCGGATTGCTTGACCACGCAGCCCTCGGGCGCGAGATTTCCAAAAAGCACCGCCAGCCCCCCTTGGGCGGCGAGAGGCTCGTCCACACGACGCACCACGTCCCCGTCCCCTCCCGGGACGGAAGCCAGATTCTCACCCAGAGTCCTGCCCGTAACCGTCAGGGCCGTCTCCCGGAGCAAACCGGCTCGCGCCAACTCCTTCATCACCGCCGGAATGCCTCCCGCTCGATGCAGGTCTTCCACATGGTGAGCACCGGCGGGGCTCAAGGAACAAAGTTTGGGAATCGATGAACTGATCCGGTTCACTTCCCGAAGGTCGATGGTCAGTCCCCGCTCATGGGCGATGGCCAAGAGATGAAGGATGGTGTTGGTGGAGCAGCCCAGGGCCATGTCCACGGCCAACGCGTTATAAAAGGCGTCTTCCGTCATAATGGCCGAAGGTTTCAAGTCCCGCGCCAGGAGGTCCATCACGGCCATGCCCGCGTGTTTGGCCAGCCGCAGTCTGTGAGAATACACCGCAGGAATGGTCCCGTTGCCGGGCAAACCCATGCCCAGGCTCTCCGTCAGGCAATTCATGGAATTGGCCGTGAACATGCCGGCGCAGGACCCACAGGTGGGGCAGGCCTCTTCTTCCAGCAGGGTCAGTTCCTCCTCCCCCATACGACCGGCTTTCACCGCGCCCACGGCCTCGAACACCTGCACCAGGTCGACCTTCTTGTCGCCGTGCGTCCCGGCCAGCATGGGTCCTCCGCTGACCACCAGGGCGGGCAGGTCCAGCCGAGCTGCGGCCATGATCATCCCGGGAATGATTTTATCGCAATTGGGAACCAGCACCAGAGCGTCGAACGCATGGGCTTTGGCCATGATTTCCACCGAATCGGCGATGAGTTCGCGACTGACCAAAGAGTATTTCATACCCTCATGGTTCATGGCGATGCCGTCGCAGACGCCCACCGTGCCGAACGTAATGGGCGTGCCCCCGGCCATGTAAACCCCGGCCTTCACCGCCTCCACCACCTGGTTCAGGTGCATATGCCCCGGAATAATCGTGTTGGCCGGATCGGCGATGCCGATGAGCGGCCGCTTAAGCTCCTCGTCCGTACATCCCAGGGCCTTGAACAGAGACCGATGGGGCGCACGCTCGACTCCCTTTTTCACTTTGTCGCTTTGCATGTTGTCTTCCCGTTTCCTTATCTGAGTTTCAGGGAGTGGTAAGATTCTTGACTCGCCACGGCTGATGTTCGGCGCCGGAATTCCAAAATGCCGGAGCACTTCGAAAAATCACTCCCCGGCCGTCCCGAACAGTTACGGCGCGATTATCGCGCCGCCGTCCCTTCCCGGTCTTTGCCCAGTTTCTTCTCGCGAATGTAGTTCACCAAGCCGCCGGCTTCGACCAACTCCAGCATGAACTTGGGAATGGGCTCCGCGTGATAGGTTTCGTTGCGTGTCAGGTTGCGAATCTCTCCGGCTTCGAAATCCACGGACAGGCGGTCGCCTGAACGCACCGCGGCCGCGGCCTCGGGAGATTCCAGGATGGGCAACCCGATGTTGAAGGAGTTTCGATAGAAAATCCGGGCGAAACTCGACGCGATGACGCAGGACACCCCGGCGGCCTTGATGGCCAGGGGGGCATGCTCTCTCGAAGAGCCGCAACCGAAATTGACTCCGGCCACGAGAATGTCTCCGGGTTTTACCTTCTCGCTGAAATCGGGATGAAGGTCCGCGAAGCAGTATTTGGCCAGAAACGCCTCATCGCTCTGCGTCAAATATCGGGCGGGAATGATCACGTCCGTGTCGATATGGTCCCCTAAGACCAGCACATTTCCTTCCATTCTCTGTTGAGCCTCCTCATGTGGGGGAAGACGCCGGACCCGTTTGCGTCCGGCGCCGGACATGCGTTGGGGACTTACCGGCCCGTTGAAAAGGGCCGGGGTCACAGGCCGGCAAAGAAACGATTACCTGCGAGGCGCGCAACTCCCGAGGAGTAAAACGTACATGGAGTACGTCTCAGTGACGAGGGGTGAAGCGCCACACCGCGGATCGCGTTTTTCAACGGCCCGTTACAGCTCCTCGGGAGAAGCCACCCTGCCCAGGATCGCCGAAGCGGCGGCCACCGCGGGATTGGCCAGATAGACTTCGCTCTCCGGGTGTCCCATGCGTCCCACAAAGTTGCGGTTGCTGGTGGATACGGCCCGTTCCTTTTTAGCGAGAACTCCCATGTGACCTCCCAAACAGGGGCCGCAGGTGGGAGGTCCGATGACCGCGCCGGCGTCCAGAAAGACCTGGAACAGACCTTCGTTCAACGCCTGCCTGTAGACCAACGGGGAACCCGGCACCACGATGACCCGCACGTCTTTGTGCCTTTGCCTGCCCGCCAAGACCTGCGCGGCGCTCCTGAGGTCTTCGATGCGGCCGTTGGTGCAGCTTCCGATGAAGACCTGATCGATACGAACGTCCCGGACTTCGGGCACGGGGGCCGTGTTGTCCGGAGAATTGGGACAGGCCACCACCGGCTGGAGACCGTCCACCGAAATATGAATAACCCGCTCGTATTCTGCGCCGGGATCGCCGGCGCAGTACTCGCCCACGCGTGAAGATCGTTCCGCCACGTAGGCTCGGGTGACCTGGTCCGGAGGAACGATGCCGTTCTTGGCTCCCGCCTCGACGGCCATGTTGGCCATGGTGAGCCGTCCCTCCATGGAAAGGGCTTCAATGACCGGACCGGTAAATTCCAGAGACCGGTATCGAGCACCTTCCACGCCCAGGAGGCCGATGGCATGCAGAATCAGGTCCTTACCCTGCACCCATCGTCCAAGATTGCCTTCGAAAACCAGTCGAATCGTGGGCGGCACTTTGACCCAGATTTCCCCTGTGGCCATGACTCCCGCCAGGTCGGTGGAGCCCACGCCGGAGGAAAAGGCGCCCAAACCGCCATAGGTGCACGTGTGGCTGTCCGCCCCGATGACCACGTCTCCGGGCACTACCATCCCCCGCTCGGGGAGCATCACGTGCTCAATCCCCGCTTCGCCGATTTCGTAAAAATGTTTCAAACCCTGCTCACGGGAAAATTCCCGCGTGACCCTCGCCTGCTCCGCGGAGTCGATGTCCTTGTTGGGTACGAAGTGGTCCTGGATCAAGGCGACCTTTTCGGGATCGAACACCCGGTCCGCACCCATCCGCTGAAAGACCCGGATGGCCAGAGGAGCCGTGATGTCGTTGGCCAAGGCCAGGTCCACGCGCACTTCAATGAGCTCCCCCGGATGAACTTCACTTTTTCCCGCGTGAGCAGCCAGTATCTTCTCTGTAATCGTCATAGGCATGGGTTTCGCCTTTTCTGGTGTCGAACTTCCGTTGGAATCATTCAGGTCCATTCATCATCCCGGGGGAATCCACATCGGTGGGACGGCCCAGCCCCCCTCGGACGCTCCGCCCGAAGCGGTACGGCCCTATTCATTAGGTTCCGCGGGGAGTCCGGGCGGCGCCTTTTCCAAGCACCGCCCCATTATAGTGAACTCGTACAAATCACCATCAGAGCTCGGGCCGTACCGAAGGATGACTCTTCAGGTGACGCAGCCTATTGAGTCCGTTCACATAGGCCCGGGCGCTGGCCGTGATGATGTCGGGGTCCGTGCCTTTGCCCAGAGCCACGATGCCGTCTTCCTGAAGCCTCACCGTAACCTCGCCTTGAGCGTCCATGCCTCCGGTGATGGCGTTCACCGAAAAGCGAACCAGCTTGGGGGACGTCTTGGTCAGCTTGCTGATCGTGTTAAAGGTGGCATCAATGGGACCCACGCCGAATTCGGCGCCCTGACGCATTTCTCCGTCCACCTCGATGCGCACCGTGGCCGTGGGCACCGAAACGGTGCCACTGATCACGTTCAGATAATCCAGACGGTAATGGTCCGGCGCCCGCAGCAGTTCCTCGGCCACGATGGCCTCGATGTCTTCGTCCAGAATCTCTTTGCGTTTGTCCGCCAGTTCCTTGAAACGCACGAACAAACGGTCCAGATCTTCCTTTTCCACATTGTATCCCATGGCTTCGAGACGTTTCCGGAACGCATGGCGACCCGAATGCTTCCCCAGCACCAGGGAACTGGCTTCAATGCCCACGTCCGCGGGACGCATGATTTCATAGGTGGACTCGTGCTTGAGCATGCCGTCCTGGTGGATGCCCGCCTCGTGTGCAAAGGCGTTGGCGCCCACGATGGCTTTGTTGGGCTGAACCACGATGCCGGTGATCATGGAAACCAATCTGCTGGTGGGATAAATGAGCTGCGTATTCACATTGGTTTCGAAAGCCAGCAGGTCCTTACGCGTGCGTCCCCCCATGACGCACTCTTCGAGGGACGTATTGCCCGCCCGCTCTCCGATGCCGTTCATGGTGACCTCGATCTGTCGGGCCCCGTTGGCCACCCCGGTGAGCGTGTTGGCCGTGGCCATGCCCAGATCGTTGTGGCAGTGCACGCTGATCACGGCCTTTCCCATGTTGGGCGTATGCTCTTTGATGTAGCGGATGAATTCTCCGAATTCCGAAGGCACCGCATAACCCACGGTATCCGGAATATTCACCGTGGTGGCCCCCGCTTCGATGACCGCTTCGAACACCTTCACGAGGAAATCCCGATCCGACCGCGTGGCGTCTTCGGCGGAGAACTGGACGTTTTCCGTGAAAGACCTGGCGTACTTCACCGCTTCCACCGCGTTCTTCAGCACCTGCTCGCGGGTCAATTTCAGCTTGTACTCGAGGTGAATGTCCGACGTGGCGATGAAGGTATGAATTCGGGGATTGGCTCCCTCCTTCACCGCATTCCAGGCTCGATCCAGGTCTTCCTTATTGGCCCGGGCCAGTCCGGCGATCTGACATCCCCTCACCTTGCCGGCAATGTCCCGAACGCCTTCAAAATCGCCCTCGGAAGCCGCGGGAAATCCCGCTTCCATAATGTCCACACCCAGCTTTTCCAACTGGTAGGCCAGTCGCAGCTTTTCCGCCGCGTTCATGCTGGCGCCGGGAGATTGTTCTCCGTCTCTCAGGGTCGTATCGAATACGTATACTCGTTCCGCCATGGCGTGTTTCCTCCGGTCTTCAGTGCTTCAATGATGATGATTCGTCAAAGTAGAATGACTCGTGAGACGTAAGGAGAAAACCCGCCCAGTGCCTGCCGCGGATCGCACGTATGTCGACCCGCGGCAGTGACTCCTCGCTTGGAATGAATACCGTCGTCCATTTAGGCCACCTTGGCTTCCGTAGATTGTTTCCTGCTCAAACGAAACTGAATGCTGTCCACCAGAGCCTGCCAACTTGCGTCGATGATGTCCGTGGATACCCCGATGGTGCTCCAAATATCCTGTGGGTCCCGGGATTCGATGAGCACTTTGACCCGCGCAGCGGTTCCTTCGGTCCCTTCGATGACCCGGACCTTGTAGTCCACCAGATGCATCTCCTGCAGGTCCGGAAAGAACGTATGCAGCGCTTTGCGCAATGCGTTGTCCAGGGCGTTCACCGGGCCGTCCCCTTCCGCGGCGGTGATCTCCTTTTCGTTTCCCACGGAGATTTTCACCATGGCCTGGGATTTGGCTTCCTCGTTGCCGTTCTTTTCGATGGTCACCCGGAAATGCTCGAGACAGAACGGCTCGATGAACTGCCCGGTGATCTTCTTCACCAACAGCTCGAAGGACCCTTCCGCCGCATCGAACTGATATCCCAAATCCTCGAGCTTCTTGATCTCCCCGACGATCTCCCGACTGTCCTTGCCATTGCCGCCCAAACGAATACCCAATTCCTCGGCCTTGTATTGCACGTTGCTCTTGCCGGACAGGTCGGAAACGATCACCCGTCTTCGGTTGCCCACGGTGGACGGTTCCACGTGTTCGTAGGCCGCCGGATTCTTCATCACGGCGCTCACGTGAACTCCTCCCTTATGGGCGAAGGCGCTCCGGCCCGCATAAGGCCGCTGGTTGTTGGGGGGCCGATTGGCCAGTTCGCTCACGAACCGGGACAGGTCCGTGACGTGCTCCAGCCGGTCTTCCGGGATGCAAGACATGGACATCTTGAGCTGAAGCGTGGGAATCAGGGTGATGAGGTCCGCGTTCCCACACCGCTCCCCATACCCGTTCACCGTGCCGTGAACCATCACGGCCCCTCGGCGCAAGGCGGCGAGACTGTTGGCCACGGCCACTCCACAGTCGTCGTGGCAGTGGATGCCCAAAGGAACGTGCAGACTTTCAGCCACCTGAGACACCATTTCCTCAATGCCGTGAGGCAGGGTGCCGCCGTTGGTGTCGCACAGCACCAGATAATCCGCGCCCGCCCGGGCCGCCGCTTCCAGGGTCTTCATGGCGTATTCGGGGTTTCGCAGATACCCGTCGAAAAAGTGTTCCGCGTCGTACACCACCTCCCGACCCCGATCCTTGAAAAAGGCCACCGTGTCGGAAATCATGGCGCAGTTTTCTTCCAGTGTGGTACCCAGAATATCCACCGCGTGGAGGTCCCAGCTTTTCCCGAAAATCGCCACCACCGGAGTTTCGGATTCCATCAGGGACCGGACGTTCTCGTCGTCGCCGGGCTTGATCCTTGGTCGGCGAGTGCTGCCGAAAGCGGTAATTCGAGCGGTTTCAAATTCCTCGGATTTGGCCATCTCGAAGAAACGTCGATCTTTGGGGTTGGACCCCGGCCAGCCTCCCTCGATGTAGTGGAATCCCATCGAGTCCATTTTGCGCGCAATGCGCATCTTGTCTTCCGCCGAGAAGTTGACCAGTTCCCCTTGCGTACCGTCCCGCAAAGTCGTGTCGTAGATTCTTACCTCGTGCTCCATGGCGTTTCTCCGAGCAAAAAAAATCCGCTGCCAGGGGAGCCTGACAGCGGATTTTTTTCTTTGTTTTCACCCAGTTAGCTTGTCAGGCCCCCGATATGTCACCATTAATAATAAGAAGGAGCAGGGAAATAATTCCCGCTACGGAGGGTACACCGACAAGATTGACCTGAGTGGAAGAAAACATAGGGACTCTTCTATTTCGCCAAGAAAGTTACCGTACCATAATCCGACGGGACGTTTCCGTCAAGTACTTTTTCACGAAGCCTCCGAATCGTAATAAGAACGACTTTCTTCAGACATATTGGACGGTTACGGGAGAAGAATCTTCAATAACCTGCATCCCGCCGCCCCTTTGTTCACTTTTTTTGATCAGATATCGGCGCCTTCGGTGGAAGGTTCGGCAGGCTGCCTGCGATTCCCCCCGGCCTCTCCGCCGCAGGCGGTGAGGCGCGCATAAGGGGCTTTGAAAGGGGCTCGGGGGAAACTTTCTCGAAAGTTTCCTCCGCAAAAAACTAAAACCGGCCTATTCCTCATTCCGCCGCCAAATACCGGCAGAGCCATTCCGTGGTCCATTCGTGAGCCCGCTGTCGGTGTTCCGGCCGGATCATGCGGTGGTCTCCTTCGGGGATGATTTCCAGCGCCTTGGGCTCGGACACGGTCTCGAAGATCCGCCGCGCGTGGAACACGGGCACCAGTTCGTCTTGGGCTCCGTGAATCACCAACACTCGCGAGGTCTTGCTCATTTCCTTCAGAAAATCGTGACGCAGGGAATCCACGAACAACGCCGGAACCTTCACCGCCATGCGAAAAATCCGCGACGGTTTAAACCCTTTGAGCATGTTCGAGGGAGCGGCCCAACTCACCACCGCTCCGATTCGAGGGTCCCGCCCCCCGGCGATGAGAACTTCCATGCCTCCCATGCTGCTTCCCATGAGTCCCAGGGGAATCCGAGAAAACTCGGGAAGACTCCGCACCCACCGGATGACCTCCTGCAGTTCCCTCACCCGGCCGCTCAGACTGAATCGTCCGCCGGTGCGCACGCTTTCCCCGCACCCGGCATGGTCGAACCGCACCACGGCCATGCCGCGGGAAGCGAGCATGTCCCCCAGTGCGGTGTACTTGGGGCTGTCCTTGCTGCTCAGCATACCGTGACAACAAATCACCACGGCGACCGGATCGTTTTCGGGCCGATGCATCGCGGCGGACAACCGTCCCGCGTACGTGGTGATGAAGCAGGATTCGAGGGAAGAAGTCATTAAAATATCCCGGAAAGAGTGAAGGTGTGAATTTGAGGGTCGTTGGACGTTTCGCCCAGCGCGTTTGAGCGGAAGGCCCGCCTCCGGCGCAGGTTTCCTTTTTAGAACAAGGGCGCCCGGTTTTCCACAGGAAAAAGCCCGGAGCGGGCGCCGTGACCCGCCCCTACAGGTGCCGGGCGGACGGCGAAGTCTCGCGAATGCGGCTGCGATCAGACATAGGAAAAGTCGCGCGGCAATCCCATCTTTTCGTGGATTCTCGGACGTCCTGAGAAGAGGCTTCAACCAACCTCAAGTATTCGTGACCGAACGCAACGGGTTGCCCCGGAGAGATGATCGGCCCACCCTATTTCCTGATCCATGCGGGTTTCCGAAGGTCGGTGACAGTGCATTCGCTCCCGGAGTTCCGCCGAAGGCGGTACTCCCTGCTCGAAAGTTTTCGGAGGGGTTTGGGGACCCCTTTTCCAAAAGGGTTCCCCAAACCTTCCTCCAAAATCCTTCACTCGAACATCAACTCCGGCAGAGCGGTGGCCAGGGCGGGAAACAACACCAGCAGGGCGATGACCACGAGTTCCAGCGCGAAGAACCAGCCCACGCCTCGAAACACCTGCATGGACGGCAGGCCGGAAACCCGTTGGATGATGATGACGTTGGTGCCCACGGGCGGGGTGATGAGACTCACTTCGATCATCACGGTCACCAGCACGCCGAACCAGATGGGGTCGAACCCCAACATGACCATCACCGGAAAAATCACCGGAATGGTGAGCACCAGCATGCCGATCACGTCCATGACGCATCCCAGGAACAGATACAGTACCAGCACGGCCACGAGCACCACGTGACGGTCCACCGGAAGAGACCCGATGCGGTCCGCCAAAGACGACGTGAGCCCCGTGACCGCGATGAATTGCGCGAAGGCCGAGGCTCCGATGAGGATGGCCGTGATCATGGCCGTCAGCCCCAAGGAACGGCTCACCGACTCCTTGAGCAAAGCCCGGTTCATCCGGCCGGACAGGGCGAAGAGCGCGAAGGCCCCCGCGGCGCCGATGCCCGAGCCTTCCGTGGACGTGAACCAACCCAGGAAGATGCCTCCGATGACCAGGAAGAACAGAGCGGCCACGCCCCAGACCTTCCACAAGGCGGACAGCCGCTCCCGCCAGGAGACTCCTTCGGTCTTGGGCGCCAGTTCGGGTCGACGCTTCACCCTGAACAGGATCATGACGCTGAAGATGATCGCGGTGAGGATGCCCGGCAGAATGCCGCCGATAAACAGCTTGCCGATGGATACCTCGGCCAGCACCCCGTACAACACCATGGGAATGCTCGGAGGAATCAGGATGCCCAGGGTACCGGCGGACGCGATGGTGCCCACCGACAGGGTGGGATCGTACCCCTGTCGATCGAGCTCCGGTAACGCCACGGTACCCAGAGTGGCCACGGAAGCCACGCTCGAACCGGTCACCGCGCCCAGGCCCGCGGAAGCGAACACCGTGGCGATGGCCAATCCGCCGGGCACGCCTCCGAACCACTTCCGGACCACTTCGTAGAGGTCTTCCGTGACTCCCGCATGGAAAGCGAACTGACCCATGAGGATGAACAAGGGAATACACGCCAACACGAAATGGGCCGTGTTGGAATACGCGAGAATCGAGAATCCGGCCAAAGCCTGAGGCACCCCGGACAGAATCGCAAAGCCTCCGACGCCCACCAAGGCCATGGAAAACGCAATGGGAAGCCCCAAGGCCAACAACAGGAAAAGCACCGCGAAACCCACCAGGCCGTACACAGGGTCCATTCAAGATTCCGGAGAAGCGATAGAGGTGTTTGAGGATGGTTCTTGGGGAACCCTTCTGAAGAAGGGTTCCCCAAACCTCTCCCAAGACTTTTGAGTGCGCCTCACCGCCTGCGGCGGAGAGGCCGAACTAATCCATGCGGTGATGCATCAGTTCGTGGAATTCGCGTCGCTTTCCTTGTCCAAAGAGTCACGCATGCCCCCCGACTCTTTCAGAAAACTCACCGCGCACTGCAGGGCGAACAGCCCCGATCCCAAGGCTATGGCCCCTTGAGGAATTCCATGGGAAATACCCAAATCCAACGTGGTGTCCCCCAACACAAAGGAAGACACGGCCAGTCGGAAAGCCCCGTAACAGAGCCCGCCGAAAACCAGTATTCCCACAAAGGCCGATGCCGCCCGCTGTCTTCGTTTCCAACAAGGAGAAAACCGGTCCGTGACGATCTCCACGCCGATGTGGTCCCCCTTGACCCAGGCATACGCGAAACTGAAAAAACAGATGACGCAGAAAAGTACTTCCATGAGCTCCACGGAACCCTGAAACGAAAACCGGAACTTCCTCACGAATACGTCCGTTACCGCGATCCCCATCAGCACCAGCACCAGCACGTCCGAAATCCGAGCAAACAACCGACTCGTTCCCGTAACCCCCTCGGCAATCCTTTTAAATAATGCTGATCGCATCCAAATTCCTTCAGTGAATATCCGGGGGGCGCTTTTGGGAAAAGCGCCCCCCGGACCCCCCCGCAAAACGTTTAAGCGTCGCCGCACCGCCTACGGCGGAGCGGAGACAACTTGAAGCGTTGGGGCGAGGCAGAGGAGACCTGTTCCAGAAGCTTTCCTCTGCCGGCTCGGCAACAAAGATGGTTGCAGAGAGGTGAAGAACGATGACATGCAAGGCGCGCGAATCCCGAGGATTGAGACGTACATGGAGTACGCCGCAATGACGAGGGATGAAGCCCAACGCCGCAGATCGCGTTTCTCACCTCTCTGCTAACGGTAGCTCGGCTTCAGGTGTTGAACACGGCTCCATTGGCGATATTCACGGATCAGGGTTTCCATGCGTTGGAACGTTTCCTTTGCCGGAAATCCTTTGCTTTCCAGGTCCGCGATGAGCTTTTCCCGCAGGGGAGCCACCGAGTCTTTGAGTTCCTGAAGTACTTCGGGAGCCGGTTCGTAAACCTCCACGCCCTTGGCGGAATAGTAGGGAAAGGCCGCGGCGTCGGTGTTCTCATAATGGAAACCGGAAAGGTAGGCCGCTTTGCGGCTCGATCTCATCACCGCTTCCTGAAGTTCCGGGGGCAGTCGTTTCCAGGTGTCCAAATTCATGCCCATGAAAAGATGGTAGGAGAAGAAGTCCATTTTGAGTACGTATTTGGTGACTTCTTCGAGTTTGAAGGAACGGGCCGCGCCCAAGGGGAACACGATGCCGTCCACCACGCCCCGCTGCATGGCCAGGTACATGTCGCCGTGTTTGAGTTTCACCGGAACCGCGCCCCAGAGTTTGAGAGCTTCGTCGGCGAACCCGCTGCTCTTGAGTCGGAGTCCCTTGAGGTCTTCCGGGCGGGTTACCTTCTTATCCCGGAGAAGAATCTGAAAATTGGGGTCCCCCACCATGAACAGGAGTTTGACGTTCTTGGATTCCAGGTTGGGTGCGAAGTCGTCCTGCATGTGGTTGAGCACCCAGGCCGCTTCCGTGCCGTCGGCGAACAGAAAAGGCAGGGTGGTGAGCTGAGCCGGGGGAAAGGCTCCGGGGTGGTTGGCCAGGTGGATGTTGGTGATGTCGCACACTCCGGTGCGGACTTTCTGGAATTTCTCCCCGGAACCGGCCAGGGTGCCTGCCGGGAAGTAGAACACTTCGATGCCGCCTTGGGATTCCCGGCCCACGTCGCGGGCGAACTCGATCATCACGTTGTTCATGTCGTGGAGCACGGGCCAATGGGTGGCCAGTTTCAGTCGTACCGGTGCGGCCGATGCGGGACCGGAGAACAGGGCGAGGAGTCCGGCGCACAGAATCAGGGTGAATCGTGTATGAAATCGCTTCGTTTGCATGAAATCCGCTCCTCCCGCCTCAAAGGTTTGTCAATGGCCGATCGTCGATTCCCGCGCCGGGGACTCGTAAACCCCGAATTCGCGGGTCGCGTCCACCAGGGCCTGGATATGATCAAGGGGGTCTCCCCGGTGTATCGAACAGGAAGGCATCATCACGTAGCCTCCTCCGGCCGCGGCCTGATCGATGCATTTGCGGGTTTCCTCACGGATTCTCTCCACCGGCCCGGGGCTGAGCACCGTGGGGATGTCCACTCCCCCCAAAATGGAGATACGGTTTCCCCAGAGTTGCTTGGCCAGAGCCAGATCGCAGTCCTCGGGAAACTGAAAGCCCGTAATGCCCTGACGGATGGAGGAGTCCACCAGAGGGCGAAAGGCTTCATCCGTGAACCTGCCGTGAGGATGAAACACCACCGGGAGGTTCAGGGCCGCGGCGGTGGTCACGATGGTCCGTAGGCTCGGAATGGTATATTCGAGGAACAACTTGGGACTGATGATCACCGGGCCGTCCACGGACGAGGCCAGAAACACGAAGTCCGCTCCGGCTTGGGCCAGGAACCGGATGTGACTCACGGCCGTTTCCGTGGAAAAATCGAGCAGGTCTTGGGCGAAGGCCGGGTCTTTGATAAAATCGCGCATGAGCCGTTCCGTGCCCCTGAAAAAGGACGCGCGGGTGATGGGGCCGTCCACATTGGCGCATATGGCCGTTTCGGCGCCGATGCGTTCCTTGACCAGCCGGTAGGATTCGAGCATGCCGGGCAGACGGCCGTCCGTGTCCATGCGGGGAACTCGAGCCTTGACCAGCCGTGTTTTGTCCGCAAAGGGCTCCTCCACCACTCGAGGAATGCCCCGCTCCGGGAAGTCCGTGCGGCCTCCCAGGGCTTCCACGTCCAGGCCCAGATCATGGATGCTGCCCACCACGCAGTCGTGACGGAAGCGTTCCCGGCAGGCGATGACCGCCTGAGCCGATTTTTCGGCGTGGTATCCCCCTCGGGGCCCGCCGGCGCAGACTTCCGGAGTGGAAAACCCGACGACTTCGAGGCCCAGAGTCAGGTCCCGGAGGAACACGGGCACCCGGTCGGGAAGTCCTCCGGACAGAGCGGTCATCATACGTTCTTTGGAATTCAAGGGGCGGGCTCCTTGGGACGGCTGAGTGAACACTGAAACGACTATGCTACCATCTCATGTATTCTACAATGTAGATTATAAGAGATGCACCGGACTCGGGTCAAACCTCATCAGGCGAGGAATGATGATTGCCGAGCCGGGGCTCGGCGTTCCCGGGGCCATAGCGGGGACAATGTCGCAGTACCGACTCGATGCTCGGAGGCAAGCGGAGAAATATCGCCGAACGAGGGCGTGCACTGTGGCCCGGCCCTACAGTGAGGGGATTTCCGTGGGGGTACGGGAAAGACGTTGCCCGAGGAAGTTCGGGGGTAATCGTTTACGAGAGGGAACTTTTCTGTTGGTGCCCCGGGGGCACGACAGCACCCCGGCCGCCTTTTATGCGGGCTTCGTCCCGAGCCTCTCCGCCGAAGGCGGTGAGGCCTGCCCAAGGTGCTTTGAGGGGGTTCGGGGTAGGACTTTCTCGAAAGTCCTACCCCGGAAATGCCGAAATTCGGGGAATCGGGGCAAAGAAGGGGGAAAACTTCGACATCCGGTAGCGGTGGAAAGAGCATGCCTTCCAGGGAGCGAAAGGAGGGAAGAGTTTCGCCGTTGCCTGAAGACATGCTCGGGAAATTGCGGTGCGCCGGGGAGTCAGCGGACGTTGCTCTTGAACCTGCGCTCCCAGTCGAATTCTTTATCCGTTACGATGTCTTCCATGCGCCGAAGTCTGCGGTCCAGGTGGTCGAAGGTTCGTTTGAGCCGTTGAAGGGCTTCGTTTTTCGAAGCGGAATAGGAATTATAGAACTCCCGTTCCTCCTCCCGCCCGAAAGGAACCACGGGTTCCGGCTTGAGCAGCAACGCGGCCACCAGGTAGATTCCCACCGCCGGCCAGATCCCGCCGAAGAAAAAGGCCAGGACCGCCAGTACCCTCACCCAGAACACGGACACGTTGAAATAATCGGCGAGGCCTTTGCACACGCCGAGGATGATTCCCGATCTGGAACGAAACGGGCCGACCCGATCGTCTCGCCGCCGGTTGTTTCGAGGACGGTTGTAGCGTCCTCTCATTTGGCTGCAGGATCTTCTCATTTGGCGTCGTCCTTTCTACTCGGGTCGAGCAGGATCGTTTCCAATGCCTCGATACGCTCTTCCATCTTCAACAGGCCTTGATGAATTTCCTGGATCAAGCGGGTTTCCTCCGTTCGAACTTCCTCGCGTTGCCGGCCCGATCCTCCGGATACGACCTTCAACGCCCACACCACGAAGCACCCCACGATGAGCACCACGGGCAAAGCGAAAATGAGCATGAACAACATGTAGCCGGGGTGCATTGCTTCTCCTTCTTCGGATTTTCCCGGAACCTATGGTCATCGGCCCTTGAGGGAACACACAGCGACGTCACGCACTCATGAGGCCGGATGGAATCAGCCGATTCAGATTCCAGTTTACGCCTGGCGCTCTTCGTTGTCTTCCCCGTCCCTTCTTTTTTTCAGGGCCTGAAGTTCCCGTTCAATCTCCTCGTCCTCTTCGAGCCGCGCGAACTCCTCCTCCAGAGTGGACTTGCGTCCGTAATTCACCAAATCCGCGTCGGCTTCCATGCGCTCGATACGCTGTTCGAACTGCTCGAACCGGGTGAACAGGTCCGCGGTTTCAAAACGTCGGATTTCTTCTTGAGCCTGCCGCTTTTGTCTGGCATGCACATGACGCTGCACCAGGAGACGCTGTTTTTCCCGGACCGCCTCGAGCTTGCTTTCGATCTGAACAATCTGCTCCTGATATTGTTCCACGATACCCTGAGTCTCCACGGCTTCCTCGTCCAAAGAGCGCACCCGCTCCAGGTATCGTTTCTTTTCCATCAAGGCCTCCCGAGCCAGGTCCTCCCGGCCTTTGGACACGGCGAGTTCCGCCTTGCCCCCCCACGCATCCGCTCTATCCCGAGCCTCTTCCAGCGCGCGGAGCACCTTTTTCCTGGACGCCATGGCCCCGGCGCAGGACGCCTTGATCTCGACCAGCGTGTCCTCCATCTCGTGGATCATGAGCTTGACCAACTTTTCCGGATTCTCCGCGTGGTCCAGCATGGAATTGATATTGGAGTTGATGATATCGCGTACCCGGGTGAAGACTCCCATGACGTTACCTCCCAGTGTCTGTTTTTCCAAGTTTGATCGTTCACGCGCGGCGCCATGACGACTCTTTTTAGGGTCCGTTGCTTGAGGCCGTCCGCCCGTTCTTTGTATGCTCCTTCCCTAAGCAATCTTCGGGCCGAAATCAGCGGATCCACTAAACTCATTTTATATCAATAAGTTATCAGAGAACGCCGGCTTTTCGTTCATCATCAAATGGTTTATTATGCCACAAAATGGTTTTATATCCTCAAGCGCTATGGTAAAATAAACCCAACTTAACCATGAAAAACGAACTTCCGGCCTCGAGGAATCGCCCCATGACTGAAACGAATGGAACCGCCGCCGCACCGCCTCCGGAATCCCTGGGCCAGTCCGAGGCCTTTCTGGCTTTTCAGGAAAGGCTGTCCAGGGTGGCCCCGGTGAACCGCCCGGTCCTCATTGTGGGGGAAAGGGGCACGGGCAAAGAACTCGCAGCGGGGCGACTGCATTTCCTGTCGCGTCGCTGGCAGGAGCCTCTGGTCACCCTGAACTGCGCCGCCCTGTCTCCCAGTCTCATTGAATCGGAACTGTTCGGCTACGAAGCCGGAGCCTTCACCGGGGCCGTGAGAAAACGACTGGGACGGTTCGAAGCGGCCCACGGCGGCACCGTATTTCTGGACGAAATCGGCAACATTCCGCTGGAAGCCCAGGAAAAAATTCTTCGAGTGGTGGAGTATGGTTCTTTCGAGCGGGTGGGGGGATCGGCCACCGTTCAGGTGGACGTGCGCATCATCGGGGCGACTCACGCCGACCTGCCCCGCTTGGCGGCTCAAGGAAAATTCAAGCAGGACCTGCTGGATCGGCTTTCTTTTGAAGTGCTGACGGTTCCTCCCCTGCGGGTCCGGGAGGGAGACATTTCCTATCTTGCTCACTTCTTCGCCGCGCGCATGGCTCAGGAAATGGGCAGGGACGCGGCTCCCACCTTCTCGGAGGAAGCATTGCACGCTCTGGAGTCCCATTCCTGGCCCGGGAACATCCGGGAATTGAAGAACGTGGTGGAGCGTGCCGTCTATCGCACGGAATCGGAGATGATCCGGCGAGTCATATTCGATCCGTTTCCCAAGCTTGGAGAGTCGAAGCCGTCTCCCCATTCCGCAGGGAGCGAAACGGCGGACCGGCCGGTCTTCGAGGCTTCGGAGGAGCAAGGCGGGACGTTTCGGGAACAGGTCGAAAGGCTGGAAGTCAGCCTCATCGCCGCAGCCCTGTGGAAGTCGGATCATCGCCAGAAGGACGCCGCCGCCCTCCTGGGCCTCACTTACGACCAGTTCCGTGGGCTGTACCGCAAATATCGCGATCGTGTGTCTTCACGGCCCTTGTGAAAAACATCGGACAAAGCCTACAGCACTCTTCGCTTCTGTTCTTCGCCGCGAATTTCGCGTCGCAGCAGCTTGCCCACTTTGGACTTGGGGAGCATGTCCCGAAACTCGATGTACTGGGGCACCTTGTACGCGGGTAGGCGTTTTCGGACCCATTTCAGCAGATCGTAGCCGGTGATTCCTTTGATGTCCTTCTTCAGCACCACCACGGCCTTGATGCGCTCGCCCGTTTTTTCGTCCGGAATGCCCACCACGCACGAGGCAATGACCGCCGGATGTTCCTGGAGCACGGCTTCAATTTCACTGGCGCTGACACGATACCCTTTGTGCTTGATGGTATCCACGGTGCGGTCCACGAAGAAAAGGTTGTTTTCCTCGTCCGCTTTGACGATGTCCCCCGTGCGATACCAGGACCGCCCCTCGAACCGTACGAAAGAGGTTTCCGTTTCCTCCGGATTGTTCCAGTAGGCGTTCACCATGTCGTCGGACGACACCAGCAGTTCTCCCGGCTCTCCTACTTCGGACTCCTGGATGGTCGCAGGAACCACGACGCGAATCCTCTTACTGGGCAACGGCTTTCCCATGGACCCGGGCACAGGTTCTTCCCCGGTGCGGCACATGGCCACACCTCCCACGGTTTCCGTGGCGCCGTATCCCTGGTAGATGGGACGTCGGAACGCCTCCCGCCACCTCGCGGCCACTTCCCCGGGGAGCACGTCCCCGGCGGAGAAGCAATATTCAAGGGAACTCAGGTCATACTGATCGCGGCGATCGTGCTCCAGCAGCATTCGGTATAGGGCGGGAACACCCAGGAGAGTTCGGGCGCGGAACCGCCGGATGGTGTCCATCAGCGCGTCCAAATTCACCCGCGGAGTCACCAAAAGCGTACCGCCCACCAGCAAAGTGCCCAATCCGCAGGCTTGGCCAAGAATGTGAAACAGGGGCGCGCCGCACATGACCACGTTGTCTTCTTTGGGAAACAGGCCCTCGCATACCGCCAATTGCTCCAACGTGGCTTTCAGAAACATGCCGTGGGTGATGGGCACGCCCTTGGGGTGTTTCGTGGTGCCGCCCGTGTACAAAATTTCCGCGCAGTCTTCCGGTTGAACCTCAGGAAATTCCGCTTGGTCCGAAGCTGCGCACACCAGTTTGGACAGGGGATACGTGTCGGGACCCCATTCCACCTTGCCGCTGGGCACCTTGTCGAAAATCCACCCAAACCAGCGCTTCCACCAGGGCAGAAGGTCCGTCAGGTTGGCCGCCACCACCAGGGAAATCCGCGAATTGGGCCGTACCTGTTTGACGTACCCGAAATTCCGGTCCATGCACACAATGGCAAGAGCGCCGGTGTCCCCGGCGATGAAGTCCAGGTCGTAGGGCGTATAAATGGGCGTAATGGGCACGGCCACCGCGCCGGCTTTCATGATTCCCAGCCAGGCGACGATCCACTGAATGGAATTGGGCGCGTACAAAATGACCTTATGGTCCTTGTCGACGCCTTTTTCGTGCAGTGAAAGGGCAAAACCGCGAACCCATTTTTCCAGCCGTTCATAGGTGTACCGCGTGCCCAGATAGACCACCGCCGTCTTTTGGGGATGGTTTCGGGCGCTCCGCTCGAAAGCTTCCGCAATGTTCACGAGGTCCCCGTTTCCCATGGTTTCCCGTCTGTTCAACTGTCGGCGTTTCAAACCCCGAAATAGGCGGACTTCACCTCGGGGTTGTCCATGAGTTCTTCTCCGGTGCCTTCCAGGGTGAACATGCCGTTCTCGATCACATACCCCCGTGCAATCATGGGTAGTATGGGACGGACGAACTGCTCCGAAATCAACAGCGTAATGCCGGAAACCTCGTTGAGCTCCCGGATGGACCGGACCAGAGCGGTTTGCATGGCCGGACTGAGACCCAGCAAGGGTTCGTCCAGCAGCAGCAATTTGGGGCCGACCATGAGAGCCATGCCGATGGCCAGCATCTGCTGTTCCCCGCCGCTGAGAAACCCCGCCTTCCGCCGCTTGAGAGGGATGAGAGCCGGGAACAGGTGAAACGTCCGCTCAACCGCACGCTTCAGTTCCTTGCGTGGGCGCCGATACCCGGCGATGCTCAGATTTTCCAGCACATCACTCTCCGGGAAGATCGGGTGGCGTTCCCTGCACAGCACGATGCCCCGTTTCACTCGCTCGTGGGGCGGCATCAGGGTCACATTTTCCCCCTGGAAGGTAATGTCGCCCAGGATGGTGATGCGTTCCCCGCCCTTGCGCTGTTCTTTGATTTTCAAATCGATCATCAGCCCGGACACGGTGTTGAGCAGAGTGGTCTTGCCGGCGCTGTTGGACCCGATGACCCCGACGATTTCGCCGAGCTTGACCTCCATGCTGAACTCATTGATGGCCAAGGCGTTTTCGTAGAACACCATGAGGTTGTTTACGGTCAGCATACGTTCATCCGCAAATTTTCGATCCCTCTCAATGGAGAGCGGTCCAAGCGCCGGGTCGCCCGCTGCGTCGTTTCACTCCGCCTTCCGCCGACCCGGCAAGGCGAGCAACCTTCCGGCCTTCTCATGCCCTTGCGATTTTCCGACTCAGCCGCCGCCTCAACGTGTCCTATACCGGCACTTCAAGGAAGCCGGTTGCTGCAGGCTGATACCGATCAACCTTCCGCCTCGGTCCCCAGGTAGGCTTGTTTCACCTCCTCGGATTCCATGACCGTATTGGGCGGCCCCTCGGCGATCTTGCGTCCGAAGTTCAGCACCATCACTCGATCGGCGATGCGAAACAGTTCACGAAGGCGATGCTCGATCATGATAAAGGTCTTCCCTTCCAGACGCAGCTTATCGATGACCGGGAGAATGGATGCCACCTCCGCCATGCTCAGACCGGAGAAGAGTTCGTCCAGGATGATCAGGTCGGCCCTCAAGGCCAGGCACTTGGCGAGTTCCAGGCGTTTCAGGTAGCCGTGAGGCAACGCGCCGGCGCTCTTGGTGATCACGTCCGCATCCCGTTCGAACCCCACTTCCTCGAGAATGTCTTTGGCCACGGCGTCGCGGTCTCCATATTTCCCGCCGGCGAGACGTTTCACTCGACGAGAATACAGGGAAACGACCACATTTTTGTAAGCGGGCAACTGGTAAAATGGTCTAACCATTTGGAAAGTCCGCGCTATTCCCATGTCTGCGCGCTTATGGGGAGCCGCTTGGGTAATATCGGTCCCACGATAAAGAATCCGTCCCGAATCCGGCCGAACGAAACCGGTAATGAGATTCACCAGGGAGGTCTTGCCCGATCCATTCGGCCCGATGACTCCCAGAAGCTCGTTCTCCCTCAATTCGAAATCCACGGAATCCACGGCCGTGACCCCGCCGAAACGCTTGGTCAGGTTCCGCACCGCCAAAAGGGAATGACCCGCTTTGCTTACAGTTGCGTCCATCGTTCGAACTGGGAGTACTTTCTTTGCAGATAGTGAAAGATGCCTTCCGGCAGGGCCACAATGAAAATCACCAAGGAAAGGGAATAGATGATAATACGCAGCCCCCCGAATCCACGCAATAATTCCGATAAGGGAACCAATAGGAAAGCCCCCAGCATGGGACCGGCAAAGGTGCCCATGCCTCCCACCACGGCCGCGGCGATGGGCATGATGGAGTAGTCCAACGCGAAAACCGGCATGCCCACGAACATGTACACATGAGTCATGATCGCACCGGCGAAGGCCCCCATGGAAGCCCCGATAAAGAGGGCCTGCGCCTTTAGTACATAAATGTTGATTCCCGAGCTCATGACGGATCGGTCGTTGTCGTTGACTCCCTTGAGAACCAACCCGTAGTCCGTGCCCATCATACGCCGCAGACCGAACAGACCGATCCACGCCGCAGCCAACGGGAGATACAGCTCGAACGATTCATGGGGAAAGGAGTCAAGCCCGCTGATGCCTTCCGTACCTCCGAGAATTTTGGTCGCCTCGATGATCCGTTCAAACATGAGAGGCAACACCAGAGTCACCATGGAGAAATAGACGCCCCTGAGCCTGAGCACGGGCACCAACAACGCCGTGCACAAAGCCCCGCCCAACACGGCCGCCAGCGGAACCGTCAAAAAAGGACTCCAACCCAGGGCATGATTCAGCCAGCCCGAGATGTAGGCGCCCACTCCGAAGAACAGGGCCTGTCCCAGAGAGACCATACCGCAACACATGAGCAGGTCCCAGCTCAAAGCCAGCACGGCGAAGACCGATGCCGAGATCAGTACGCGCTGCCAGTAGCCGCTCACCGTCAGAGAAAGAACGAGCACCGCCAATACGGGCAAAACTCTGGGAAGAACGAGATAAAGCATTTCCCGATGGGATGTGAGGGCGAAGAGGTCCTCGCTGCGTACCTTGATTCCCCTGTCGATGCGTTCCCGTCTGCGCTGCATGGGAGATTCAAATCCTCTCTTCCAATTCCTTCTGTCGGCCGAACAAACCGGAAGGCTTTACCACCAGAATGACGAGAATGGCCACCAAGCTCACGATCATGACCCAACTCGCGCCCAAATAGGTCGAAGTGACCATTTGAGCATACCCGATGATGAAACTCGCCAGCACCACGCCCACCGCGCTCCCCAATCCTCCCACGATGCAGACGGCTAGTGCGTTTACCAGCACATCGTACCCGCCTTCGGCCGATATGGTGCCCAAAGGAAGGACGGCGATTGCGGCAACGGCGGACAGACCGGCACCGAAAGCCACGCTCAATCCGGCGATCCGGTCGGAGGGAATCCCCAAGGATAGGGCGGTTTTTTCTTCTTGGGCAATTCCGCGAAACGCAAGTCCAGTCTTAGTGTGATGGATAAACAGATAGAGCCCCGGAGCGAGCACCAAACCGATGCCCACAATGGCCACGCGCTGGTAATCCACATATACGCCGAAAATGTCCACGCTGCCGGGCCAAAACACGGGGAGCGTATACTGGAATCCGATGAACCCCAGGTACCGAAAGAGTTCCAGAATAATAAGTCCCACGGCGAAGGTGGCGATCACCTCCGACACCACCATGCCCCTAAGACGCAACAGGATGAATCGATACATCAAGGCTCCGGCGGCGGCGGTGGCCAGGACGGACAAGGCCACCCCCACGAGATAGGGAAGGGACAGCAGATTGATGAAGATCCAAACCAAGTAGCCTGCCAGGATGTATAAAGCCCCGTAGGAAAAATTGGCCACTCCGCTGATGCCGAAGGTAAGGTTGAACCCCATGGCCGTGAGCGCCAGGATCACACTGTTGATGAAGCCGTAAACCAGGGTTCCCAGTATCAAGATATCGCTCCCCTATTCCCGGGTTACGATCCGAGTGCCGTCACCGACTCGGAGGTCGATTCCGACCCCCCTTCGCGTTGCGGAAACCGTCGGCGCACGGAACGAAAAGCCGTTGGCCGTCCGAGGTCTCGGCCGTCCGTCGAGCCCCCGGCCCAGACATTTGGTGCGGCATGTCCAATCACCGGTAAAGGCGATCACGCCGGAATCCCGCACCGTTGCTGATCGGCGACTACTTGGCGGACTTCACGAAATCGGGAAGAACGGCCTTAGCTTCGGCGATGGAAGGCGGATACACGATGGCCCGCTTTCCATCTTCCGTCCACTGATAGACGCACCCCAAGGCGGCGGAAGCGGGGTCCGAGCCATAAATCACCTGGTTGGCTTCACTGAATTTGATCCGACCCATAACGCCTTGACGGTCCGTGGCTTTCAGTGCTTCCACAATTTGATCCGGATCCAGGGAACCGGCCTTGGAGATGGCTTCCGCCAAGACATACACGGACTCGTAGGAAGGCGCGGGGCCATGACCCGCTTCAATTTCCCTACCGTATTTCTCGGCGTAGGCTTCATAGAACTTCTTGGCTGGAGGATACTTTTCGGCGGGAATGTTGCCGAGTTCAAAAATCGAGTTGAGGGCGCCGCCGATGCGGCCGTCAAAGGCTTTCCACGCTCCCGGACCCGCCAAGGGCGAAATGAAACCGGACATAATGGCCGGCACTTTCATGGCGTTCCACTGCTTCACCAAAATTCCGCTCTGGGGCATGTCGAAAATGCTCAGAATCACCTGGGCGTCCTTGGCCTTGGCTTTGAGCAGACCGGCGGAAAAATCCGACGATCCGGTGGGATAGATTTCCTGATCCAGAACCGTCCACCCGGCCTTCTGGAAGAAGTTCGTGATCATGGCTCCCGCCACGCCCCTGGCCCAAGCCACGTCCTGATTCATAATGAACACCCGGTTGAATCCGAATTCCTGATTCAGGAATTTCATGGCGCCGATGAGATAGCCCACCAGATACTTGCCGTTCAGGCAGGTTCGAAAGATGTATTTGTATTTCTCCGGATTCTCCATCAGTTTGGCCTCGGACTTGGGAGACATAGCGATGGTCCCCAGCAGGGGTACCTTATGCTTCGAAATAATGTCCATGGCGGCCATGAGCGCTTCCGAGCGGAACGGCCCCACAACGATGGCGTTGACCTTCTTCTCGAGGATGATCTTTTCAATGCCCAGGAGGGCTTCCGGTACCGGTACGCCGGGCGACGCATCGCGAATGTCGATGGATTCGATCCGGAATGGCAGCTTCTTGTCCCCTACGGTCACCCCTCCTCCCGCATTGATCTCTTCCACGGCCAGTTTCACCGCGTTCAGGCTCTCTTCACCCTCCAAGAACGTAAGAGATGTGGGGACCCCGATAACGATCTCACTCGCCGCAGTAGAAGCCGCCGGTGAGAACAGCAGAATCCCCAGCGCCATGGTGACGAGCACGCACAGTCGTACGGATTTCATTGGCCTTCCTCCTCGAATTAAAGGATTCCGTGTGGAAAGACAAAACGGCCCGGGGCGAAACGCCCCGGGCCGGATTTCCTCATCCGTCTTTGATCCGAAATCTCCCGTTCCCGGCGAAAAAGTCCGGTCCTGTCGGAAACCGGTATCGGAACGGAATGCTCCCGCGAAACGAGCTTGTTGGTTTTCTCACCCTCCCCGGAGGCCCCACGGCCCGGACAGGCATCCCGGAGGCTTCGACGGCGCCTTTCATGGAACGTCCTTCCCCAATCGCGAGCGCGCGGCTTCTCTCGCAAGCCACGGAGTTTGAACCTGAAGACGTTTCGGCGAGCGACGACTTCAAACGTCCTCCTCGGAAGTTCCATTCAGGTCTACCCAACGCACAACGCCGGCCATCAAGCCTCGACAAGTCGGGTGAAGAGAAGCACTCCCGTATTACCGGCCGTCGGCCGACCCCTTTCTGAAGGTTCACGGGCATCGCGCAAGAACGTGGGGTTCGCAAGGAGCCTCTTCAATTCTGTAGGAAGAATAGAAGCATTCTACTTATTCGCCGCACCCGAGGCAACGCAAATCGCCGGCCTTCCTTTTGCGGTACGTTTTGCTTTCAACAGCCGAAGGAAAGGAGATCGCGCTTCCACGCCACGAAACCGGCAGAGCGCTCGATTCCCGATATCGCACGGTATCACCGCCCCCATGAGCCGATTGAAACAAACGGGTTTCCGTCTTGCCAAACGAACCCGTTTCTGTAATTCTTAATTCCGATGAAATGGAATTTCAGCAATGCCCCGTGCGAACCTTTGCGGCACGCAGTCACGACTACCCCAGAGCCGGCTCCATGCCCGCACCCATGCGGTCGCCCGCTTCAAAACGCTCCCCTGCTCACTCCCTCCGCCCCGTCCTTTCCCGGACCAACGGTCTTTGCTCGGAGAAGAGCCCATACCATAAGGGGTCATCCCGCCATGCCCATTTGATTCGGCACGTGGACCCACTTGCTGGGCCGTGAGTCGGCCCCCCGGCCACAGGGAATCTCTCTTCCGTAGAATTGGCGTTGAATCCAGGGGAAAGCATGGAGACGGTATCCGGGCCTCAGCCCACGGCGACAGTCGTCCTGATCAATGACAATCCTTTCCAGTTGCGCCTGCTGGAAAGCACGCTCCGCAAAGCGGGTTTTCATCCAACCACGTTCTCCAATGCCGTAGAAGCGCTCCAAGAGCTCGGGAAGCTGGACTTACCCGACCTTATTATTACCGACCTCTACATGCCTCAAATCGACGGCTGGCGTTTCTGCCGCCTGCTTCGCTCAGCGGAATTCAGCAGGTTCAATCTTGTCCCCATACTGATCGTCTCGGCCACCTACACGGGGGAAGAGGCCGCCCGCATCACGGAGGAGGTCGGAGCCGACGGCTTTCTGGGTCTGCCCGTGGACCCCGACTCCCTCATCTCCAAAGTTCGGTCTCTGCTCACCGCGCAACCTCATATACGGATGCCTCGCGCTCTTATTGTGGAGGACAGCAAGACGCTCGCCGGATTTCTGAAAAGAGCGATGGAAGACCACGGCTACACGGCCGACACGGCTCTATCCGGTGAGGAAGCCGAGCTCAGATTCAATATCGCTCCTCCCGATGTCGTCATCCTGGATTATCACCTTCCAGACGTCCTGGGAGATGTTCTCCTGGTCAAGTTCAAGAAAATTCGGCCCGATTGCGTGGTCCTCATGATGACCAACGATCCCCGTCCCGAGCTGGCCCTGGAATGGATGAAGAACGGCGCGGCCGCGTACCTGAGGAAACCTTTCGAGACCGACTACCTGATTCGCTTGTGCGAAGGAGCACGCAGGGAACGCGCCCTTCTCCGCGTCGAAGATTTGCTGGAGGAGCGGACGGCACAGCTGAAGGAAAGCGAAGAACGCTTTCGCCTGGTGGTCGAAAATGCCCCCGACGCCATCTACATAGCGAGGAATTACCGATTCGCTTATGCAAACCCCGCTGCGCTGAAGCTCTTTGGAGCCTCGTCTCAGACCGATTTGATCGGCAAGCCCGTTATGGAACGCTTGCATCCCGAATCCCGCGACGTCATACAACGCCGAATCAAAGAACTGAACCGAGGCCGACGGTCCGTTCCTTTATTGGAGGAGAAATATCTGACGCTGGACGGCGCCGAGGTGGACGTGGAAGTCTCGGCGGTGTCCCTTGATTTTGAAGGACAAAAAGGGACCATGGCGTTCGTTCGGAACATCACGGAACGGAAACGTGCCGAGGCCGAAACGGCCAAGGCCAAGGACCTCTTCAGAAACCTGTTTCACCTGAGCCCCATCCCCTCGAGCTTCACCCGACTCAAGGACGGAACGTTGATCGATCTGAATCAGGCCTTTGCGGACACGGTCGGTTATCCACGGGAGCAGCTCCTGGGTCGTCCCGCCACGGATTTCGGTCTCTGGGCCGATCCTGAGTTGAGAAGGCACGTCATCGAAACCGTCGTTGCCAAAGGAAGCCTGAGGGGTCGGGAGATGAAATTCGTCACCTCGTCGGGCCAAGAAGGATATGCCCTCGGATATTTTGAGTTATTCGAGATCGACAGCGAAAGATACATCCTCAGCAATTTGCTGGACATCACCGACCGCAAACGAGCCGAAGAGGACCTCCGGGACAGCGAAGCCATTTTAAACGACGCCCAGGAAATCGCCGGCATGGGCTCGTACCGCTGGGATGTCAAATCGGATACCTTGGAGTTCTCCCGGAACATGTTCGCCCTGGCCGGGAGAAAACCCGGAGAAATTTCCGCGCGACTGTTCGAGAACATGCGGGAACTCGTGCATCCGGACGACTTTCCAAGGATGCAGGAAGAAATTCGACAAATGATCGAACAGCAACGAAATTGGCCTGTGGAATTCCGGATCGTTCTGCCCGACGGAGAAGAGCGAATCTGGCAATCGCAATCCAGATTCGAATTCGATGACGAGGGAAATCCGGTTAAGTGCATCGGTCTCCATTTGGACGTCACCGAGCAACGGCGCAGAGAGGCGACGCAGAAGCATTTGGAGACACAGTTGCGCCAAGCCCAAAAGCTCGAGTCCGTAGGTCGTCTGGCGGGCGGGGTCGCGCATGATTTCAACAACATGCTGGGCGTCATCCTGGGTCATGCCCAGATCGGGCTCCTGGAAGCTGATTCCGAGCCCCACCTCAAGAGTCACCTGACGGAAATCCGAAGAGCCGCCGAACGCTCGGCCGGGTTGACCCGACAATTGCTGGCCTTCGCACGCAAACAAACCGTCAGGCCGATCAGACTGGATGTCAACAGCACCGTCATGGGAATGTTCGAGATGCTCCGCCGCCTCATCGGCGAAGACGTCGAACTGGAATGGAAGCCGGCCGCCGATCTCTGGAATGTGAGTATCGATCCCTCCCAAATGGATCAGCTCCTGGCCAATCTTGCGGTCAACGCGAGAGACGCCATCGGCGGCGTAGGCAAGGTCACCATCGAGTCCTCGAATGTGCTGCTGGACGAGACTTATGGCGCCGATCATGCGGAATTCGTGCCGGGCCGTTACGTTATGTTGGGATTCAGCGATGACGGTTGCGGAATGGACGAGGAGACACTGGCCCGGGTGTTCGAACCCTTCTTTACCACCAAAGACATCGGCCGGGGAACAGGCCTGGGGCTGGCCACGGTTTACGGCATTGTGAGACAAAACGACGGGTTCATCAACGTCTACAGCGAACCCGGAATCGGCACGACTTTCAAGATTTATCTCCCGGCAGTGGAAGACCAACCTGTGGATGCGATACCGGAGAGCAAGGAGCAGGTTCTGCAGGGAGGGTTTGAAACCGTGCTCATCGTGGAAGACGAAGAAATGATTCTGTCACTGACGAAAGCCATGTTGGAGAGATTGGGATATACCGTGTTCACTTCACGGACACCCAAGAAGGCCGTGGAGCTGGCCGCATCCCACGAAGGCCCCATCCATCTGCTGATCACGGACGTGGTGATGCCGGAAATGAACGGGCGCCAATTGGCCCGCGCACTCACGGCATTGAAAGCCGAGATGAAATGCTTGTTCATGTCCGGCTACACCAACAATGTCATCGCCGATCGCGGTATTTTGGAGGAAGGTGTCCATTTCCTTCAGAAACCATTCACCATCGAGATATTGGCGGACAAAGTACGTCAGGCCTTGAAAGGTAGCGAGCCCGACGCTTCCCTGCCTCCGGATGGAAAGTCCCCATAGGGGAGGGCTGGGCTCGAGCATGCCGACTCGAATCGGCCGCGTGCGACGAGCACTCCTGCGTTTCGTCGGATCACGGGGAGAAGCCGAGCCTCACCGGCGGCCGCACTCCAACCGCCATGCACGCCTTACGACGTTCCCTTTCCCGGACCGAACCACAGCTCCTCCCGGGCGCTTGGACCCAAACCGATTGTGTCTTGATTTCTCGAACCCGCTACACTAAAGTCCGGCCCTACTTGTGCCACATCCGGTTTACCTCGAACTTCGTTCAGACGAGCACAATCATGAATGATGCGATCAGACGGATCGTAGTGGGCATATCCGGCGCCAGCGGGGTCATCTACGGTTTCGAACTGCTCAAAGCCCTGAAGCGGCTCGACTACGAAACGCATCTCATCATGACCGAAGCGGCCCGAAAGAACTTCCTCCTGGAAACCAAGGTGTCCATCGAAGAGGTGGAATCCTGCGCCGGCGTCGTTCACCGGAATCAGGACCTTGCCGCGGCCGTATCCAGCGGCTCGTTTCTCACCATGGGCATGGCGGTCATCCCCTGCACGATCAAGACCCTTTCGGCCGTTGCGCATTCGTACAACGAGAACCTCATCGTCCGGGCGGCGGACGTCACCCTGAAGGAACGTCGTCCCCTGGTCCTGGTGGTGCGGGAAACGCCTCTGCATCAGGGCCATCTGGAACTCATGCTGAAAGCCGCCCGCAACGGCGCGACCATCCTGCCGCCTCTACCCGCCTTCTATCACGGGCCCCAAACCATCGAGGACATCATCGCGCAGACCATCGGTAAGGTATTGGACTGTTTCCACATACCGCACCGATTGTTTCAACGGTGGGGAGAAAACCGATAGGGGTTTCGGGAGGGCGTTGTCCGGTTCCCCGATAAGGACCGCATCGCCGACCATGGATCCGCTCCGTTCATGCAGGGGCCGCAAGATCCTGGAACCTCCGAGCGCCTTCCGAAGGAGCGCCCGAAGCTTCTTTCCCCGTGAAATGAATTGCCCGGCGTTGGACCGGCGAAGCAACATCCCAACGAAAACCGTGGAAAGGAAACCGATCATGATGAGACTTACCCTTGCCCTATTGCTTTGCCTGACTTTGACGGCCGCGGCCGTCGCCGCTCCGGCCGTTTCCGAGGAAGCGGCGCAGCGACTGGTGGACCTGTCCGCGTGCATCTCCCATCTCGAAGAAACCGGCAACCTGGTGCGGGTCGTTTCCGAAGTGAACCCCGAATACGAACTCGCCGGCATCGCCAAAAAGTATGAAGGCAAGAAATGCATTCTCTTTGAACACGTCAAAGGCAGCGAATATCCGGTGTTCATGGGCCTGCTCTGGAACCGCAACATTGTGGGCGATCTTTTCGGAGTGTCCAAAGAACAAGTTCCTTTTGTCATCGCGTCGGCCATCGGTCCGTGGCACCGGAATAAAGAAGCCTTTCCCTCGCCCATCCTGGAGAAAGGTCCCGCCAACGAGGTCGTTGAGCCGGAAGTGGACCTGTACAAACTTCCCGTTCCCGTCCATGCGCTCAAGGACGGCGGCCGTTATTTCGACAGCTCCGTCGTGGTGGTGAAGAATCCGGAGACGGGCGTTCCCAACATTTCCATTCATCGGATCATGATCACCGGCAAAGACCGCCTTACCTTCCTCATCGACCCCGGTCGACACCTGGGCGCGTATCTCGAAATCATGGAAAAACGCAACGAACCCTTGGAGGTGACCATCAACAACGGGGTGGGATTGGCGCCCTGGATCGTTTCCGCCATCCCGAGACAAGGGGACGGCAAGTACGGCATCGCCAATCAGTTGGTGGGACGGCCCATCAATTTCATCAAGGCTCAAACCGTGGACGTGCCGGCCTACGCGGATGCTCAATTCGTCATCGAAGCCGAAATCCTTCCCAACGTACGCGAGGAGGAAGGTCCCTTCGCGGAAGTGACCGGATACTATGCCGAACGGGCCCAACGTTGGGTCATGAAGGTGAAGGCAATCACCCACCGCAAGAACCCGATTTTCCACAGTCTGTTGTCCGGACAGGAAGTGTGGAACGCCGTGGGCTTTACCGCTGAAGCCAAAATCTTCGGCACCGTCAAAAAGCAGATTCCTCAGCTACAAGCCGTCTACCTGACGCCGGGTGGGTGCGGTTTCTACGGCGCCGTGGTGCAGGTGGACAAGAACGGCGAGGACGTGGGCCGCAAGGCGATCATGGCCGCGTTCGAAGCGTTCAAACCCCTGCAGCGAGTCGTCGCCGTGGACACGGACGTGAACCTGTATGATCCCATCGACGTGAACTGGGCCCTCACCACCCGCTTCAATCCCGACACGGACCTCATGGTGATGAAAGACCAGTGGGGTCACATCCTCAACCCCATGGTCCGGATCAACCCGGACGGCAAAGGGGGAACGGTCACGAAAATCGGCATGGACGCCACCGCGCCCTACCCGAGAACCGAACGTTTCGAGCGGGTGGAATTCAAAGAAGTCGATTTGGACCAATACACCATCCGGTAACGGCACCCCGGCCATTTGAGGGCAACGACGCCGATCACGGATTCGTGCGGCTCGTTGCCTGTTCACCCGCACGGAAGCCTTCAACCATGCCGCCTCCGGCAGTCGACATCCGGGACATTGAAAAAATCTACCCCGGCAATCCGGCCGTCCGAGCCCTGAAAGGCATCAACCTGACGGTGCCGGCGGGTTCCACGTTCTGCATCCTGGGACCCAATGGAGCCGGCAAGACCACGCTCATCTCCCTTTTGTGCGGACTGCTCATCCCGGACGCCGGGGGCGGGTCGGTGTGCGGCCTGGACCTCCTCACGCAAACCGGAAAAATACGCTCCAGAGTGAATCTCGCGAGCGGACACGCCAATTTTCCGGACAATTTCACCGTGGAGGAGAACCTGACCTATTTCGGCATGCTGTATGGAATCCCTCGTGCGAGAAGACAGGAAAGGACGCGGGAGCTCATTGCCTTTTTCGAATTGGAGCCCTATGCCCGCACGCCTTTCAACAAGCTTTCCACAGGCATCAAGCAGCGTCTCGCCCTGGCCAAGTCCCTTATCAACGATCCGGAACTGCTCTTCTTGGACGAGCCTACCGTGGGTCTGGACCCCAAAGCCTGTCTGCTGATTCGATCTCGAATCCGCGATTGGAGCCGTGCCCGAGGCGTCACCATCATCCTCACCACGCACCAGATGGACGAAGCGGAACAATTAAGCGAACAAATCGCCTTTATGAAGGAAGGCCGGTTCGTACGTCGAGGAAAAGCGGAAGACCTCAAGAAGAGTATCGGCTTTCAGGAACGGCTGACCATCCGTGGGCGAGGTCTGGTCGCGGCGTCCGGTCCCGTGGAAGCCCTGCCCGGAGTTTCCCGGATCCGCATGGAAGAAGGGCTTCTCGAATGTGGCCTCAGCGACCGGCAAGGGCTTTTGGGAGCCATTCTCGACGCCGTGCTCAAAAGCGGCGGGTCCGTGGACCATGTGGAAATCACCCAACCCACTCTTGGAGACGTGTTTCTTGCGCTTGCAAACTCATCTGATCCGGATTAACGCCTTCTTCTTCAAGATTCGGCTGATCACCAAGAAGCGGCTTTTCCACATCTTCGAAATTCTTTTCTGGCCCGCCACGGCGCTGCTGTCCGTGGGCCTGCTCACCCGCTTCCTGTCCCTGTCCGAGGACATGATCGCCTTCGTTCTCATCGGAGTCATCGCCCTCAGCGTGGTGCAGGTGGCCCAGCTCGATATTTCCTATGTGATTCTGTACAGCGTGTGGAACAAGAGCCTGAAACAGGAGATGGCCGCTCCGGTAGGCATCCCGCACCTCATCACCGGCTCGTCGCTCATGGGGATCATTCATTCGGCGCTGATCTTCGCGGCCCTGTCGATTTTCAGCCGGTACGCCTTCGGTTTTCGGTTGCCCCGAGGGGATTTCCTTTGCCCGGTCCTTTTTTACGGCGGCCTGGTGCTCACGGCCGTTTCCGTGGGCGTGACGGTCTGCGCCCTCTCCTTCCGCTTCGGGGGCCGATCCCACGTGGGAGCCACGTCCATCGTGAGTCTGCTCATACTTCTCAGTGGAATCTACTATCCCGTGGATGTATTGCCGCGACCTCTACAGGTCCTTTCCGCATGGATTCCCCTGACCCATTTCCTCGAGTATTTCCGCTCCTTCTACGGATTTGAGGCCGGCAGCCGATCTCCCTTGTTGTACGGATATCTGCTGGCCCTCCTCTACCTGGGACTTTCCCTGGCCGCCCTCTTTCGGGCCCTGAACCGGGCGAAACAGACCGGCGTCCTCTTGAAAATGTCGGAATAGGCCCATGAAGGTATCCAAGCGGCTCAGAAAACACGGAATCGAATTTGTCCTCCTCGCGGCCCTGGTCGCCGACCTAGTCCTGCTCCATACCGGAACCGTGTTCCGGGCGACCGTCCTCATTTTCGGACTCCTGTATCTGTATCATCGACGGGAGGCCCGGCTCGACGCGGCCGCTTCCGAACCCATCCGCGAAAGCATGACCACGGAACACATCCGAAACCTCGAACGAACCTACACCCTGCGGGACGACTTCAACACCCCGGAAAAACGGGCACTGTTGAGGTCCCCCCTGGATCGCCATTATTACCATTACCGGTACGAACGCGTTCAGGCCCTGGTGTCCCAATGGATCGGCGATTGCCCGCGTCGGCTGGACCTGGGCTGTGGATTCGGAAAGAACACGATTTACATGGCCCGGGAGCATCCCGGCACCGTGGTGGGGCTCGAACTGGACGATCTCAAACTCATGGAGGCGACGAAACGATACGCCGGCGAGGACACCCCGGCGGGCCTTTCCTTCGTTTGCGGTGACGCGACGCGGCCGCCCTTTGGCCCCGCCTCCTTCGACGGCATGCTCATGACCGAAGTCCTGGAACACGTGGTGGACCCGTCCGCCGCCCTCAAAGCCTGCTCCGACCTGCTACGGGACGGGGGCCTGCTGGTCCTCAGCACGCCCAGCCGTCACGATCTCAACTACACCTGCAACCCGTTCGTTTTTCTGGAGAAATGCCTGAGCCTGGCCGACGACCTGTTTTTGCCGCCCTACCACAACCTGCACGCCCAATTCGAATACAACCGTCGGAACCCCGAACCCGCCTACGGCATGCATTATCATTTCTCTCACCGGCAACTGGAAATCCTGCTGGACGAAGCGGGATTCGACACGGTGTGGCGCGGCAGCTTCGAAATCGAATTCTTTCCCTTCCTCGTGGTGGAATTTCTGGCCCAAAACCGGCCCGAGATGATCCGCGCCGCAGTAGCGCCTGTGGAAAGTATCCTACAGAAGTTGCCCCTGATCCGTCACCTGGGCCAGCATCTGTTGTGGGTGGCGAGGAAGCGGCCGGGGGCGGGCGCATGAGCAAAACGGCAGACTGTCGAAAAACGATGAGAGGCAAGGCGTGCGTATCCCGAGGAGTGGAGGCGTACATAAGAGTCTGATGGAAGGTCGGCCTTCGGCCGGCTCCTCGGGCAGGCACTATGGCCTGCCCCTACAACATATCCGCCGCAGACGGCGGTTTTTGTCAAGATCGTGCGGTCAAAGGTCGAGGCGGAGTCCCACCTTGTTTGGATCATGCAAGGTGAACTTGCAGACCGGCTCCGAGTCTTCTCATCACCCCGGAGGACGCTCCCCCATAAGCGGTGCGGCCACACTTAGGAAGTTTGCGGGGGGCTTGGGGGGTGCTTTTCAAAGCACCCCCCAATATCCTGAATTAACGCGGACACACCCTATTCCATCAGTCCCGCTTCCCTGTAATATTTCAGCGCTCCGGGATGGATGGGGGCGGTCATGCCTTGAAGCATACCTTCTTTGGTCAGGTGTTCGTAGGCCGGATGCAGCTTCTTGAAGTCTTCGAAGTGTTCGAACACTTCCTTGGTCACGGCATACACCATGTCCTCGGGCACGTCGTCCCGGGTCACCAGAGTAGCCTTCACCGCAAAAGTGGGCACGAACCGTTCCTTGTTGAGAGCGCCGGGATAATACTCCATGGGGATTTCCGCCGGCACATAGTAGGGGTGCCGCTTGATCAGCGCCGCGATCTTGTCCCGGTCGAAGGGGATGAAGCGCACCTTGATGCGTCCTGCAGTGGCTTCCTTGAAAAATGCGCTGGGATGGCCCACGGTATAGACAAAGGCGTCGATGCGGCCGTCCTGCAGCAGCTTGGAGGACTCGGACGCCTTCAAGCCTTCCGCGCGTCCCAGGTCGTCGTAGGTCATGCCGTACTCGCTCAACATATCGATGAAGTTCCCCCGCTGGCCGGAGCCGGGATTCCCCACGGCCACGGCTTTTCCCTTGAGGTCGGGGACCGTCCCGATGCCGCTGTTCTCCGACGCGCAAAGCACGTGGGACTCGGAATGAATGGCAAAGACCGCGCGCAATCCCTTTTGGGGCCCCATGTCCGTCCATTCCGCCGTGCCGTGGACCGCCTGATACTGTCGGTCGGACTGCACGATGCCGAATTCCAGGTCTCCGGACATCACTGCGTTCACATTGAATACGCTGCCGCCCGTGGACTCCACCGAACAGCGGAGGCCATAGGTCCTGCGCTTCTCGTTGACGATTTTGGCGATGGCGAGTCCGGTGGGATAGTAGACCCCGGTCACGGCTCCGGTGCCGATGGCCGCAAAGCGGGTTTCGGCTTGAACCGGCATCGGGTTCGGCGAAAAGACAAAGCTCATCAGCAAAAGCGCTGCGCACAGCCATACCGACGGTCGCTTCATGACGTTCCTCCTTGGTTGTCCGTATTCCGATTCTCGATGCGAATGACCGGGATTCGTATGTGCATTTCGCTTTGAGGCGACATCGGCAAGCAGACGCCTCACCAATCGTACATATTCACAGGGGTACTACGACTGCGAGCATTCAGAGGGGCATCCGAGGGAACCCTCCCAAAAACCGTTGGCATTTTAATACGTTGGACGGTCACATGCTGCTCGTTATGCGAATCGCGTACGCGATTCGCAGAAGCGCAAAGGGGGTCCGGGGGGCCATTGGTCCCCCGGCGGCACACCACGCAAATAGGCGCCACGAATCTTCTCCCCACTCCCGGCAGGCGCTCCGCCGTAGGCGGTGCGGCCACGCTCGAAAGTTTTCAGGGGAGTCCGGGGGGCGCTTTTCCAAAAGCGCCCCCCGGAACGGCTGTCTCAATCCAAGAGGCGCTAAGCCGATCCGACCCTTGCCCTGCGCGCGCGCGGCAACTGTGATAGGTACATCAGACCGTACAAGCCGATGCCGCCCGCTTTCACCCAATCCGCCGCGCCGATTCCCATGAAACCCGCCGAATAAGGATCGGTCGCGCCCAACCAGCCGGTCGCGCTGAACGGTCTCAGGATCATAAAGGTAATCAGCAGGAAAATCACGGTTTCCCAAGGTTTGTTGCGGGCGATGAAGAATCCTTGCGTCGCGCAGGCGAAGGCGAACATGGCCACGATCCCGCTCATGAAGATCCAGGCCGCGGTTCCGAAGGAATCCACGCCGATGAGCAGCAGTCGCTCGTTGAAGATGAACATGAAGGGCAAAACAGCGGTGCGGACATCGTACAGAAATCCCTGAACCCCGGTGGCGATGGGGTTGCTGCGCGCAATGGCGCTCGCCGCGTAGGCGGCCAGCCCCACCGGCGGGGTGTCGTCCGCCAGGATACCGAAAAAGAACACAAAAAGGTGCGCCTGAATCAGGTGCACCTCCAACCCGGCGGCCGGCGCCAGTTCAACAATGACTCCGGCGGTGAGGGTGGCCATTACGATGTAGTTGGCCGTGGTGGGCAGTCCCATGCCCAACAACAGACAGGCGACCGCGGTGAGGATCAGCAGAAGGTACAGGTTCCCGCCGCTGATCACGTCCACCACCTCGGTGATGAGCCCGCCCAACCCCATGGTCACCACGCCCACGATGATGCCGGCCCCGGCCACCGCCACGCCGATGCCCATCATGTTGCGTCCGCCGGCGACCAGGGATTCCCAAATGATCACGCCGGCCCTGCCGAGGCCCCGGCTCAAGGATTCACCGCGTCGTACGGCCGCCCACGGTTCCTTGATCCCGATAAGGGCCAGAAGCGCCATAATGGACCAGAAAGCGGCGAATGAGGGACTTCGGCGCTCCACCATCAGGAAGTAGAGCAGAGCCGCAATAGGAATCAGAAAATGAATCCCGCCCAAAAAGGTGGAAAGGAACCGGGGCGTTTGTTCTTTGGACAGGCCCTTGAGGCCCAGCTTTCCCGCTTCCAGGTGGGTGATGTAGAACAGCGCGGCATAGCTCAGCATGGCGGGCACGAACGCCGCCTTGACCACTTCCATGTAGGGCATGTTGCAGTATTCCGCGATGATGAAGGCCGCGGCGCCCATGATGGGGGGCATGAGCTGACCGTTGGTGCTGGCGGCCACTTCCACGGCCGCCGCTTTTTCGGGAGGATAGCCCACGGATTTCATCAGGGGAATGGTAAAGGTGCCCGTGGTCACCACATTGGCGATGGAACTTCCCGAAATGAGCCCCGTGGCGCCGGAAGCCAGCACCGCGGCCTTGGCCGGTCCGCCTTTGAAGGTTCCCAGCAGGCTGAAAGCCAGGTCCACGAAATACTCCCCTCCGCCGGCCTTTTCCAGCATGGAGCCCAACAACACGAACAGAAAGACCAGGTTGGCCGACACATCCAGAGGGATTCCGTAGATGCCTTCCGTACTGATGGTCTGCTGGCTCATGAACCTGGAAAAGCTCACGCCTTTGAACGCGATGACGTCGGGCATATAGGGGCCGAAAAACGCGTACAGCATAAACAGCCCGGCCACCACGGGAAGGGCCGGTCCCAGGGACCGGCGGGCCGCTTCCAGCAGCAGCAGAATGAGGACAACGCCCACGATGATGTCCGCGAGGTTCGGCGAGCCCTGCCGGACGCTCAATGCCTCATAAAAGATCGCCAGGTACAAGGAGGACGCCCCGGCCGCCAGGGCCGTCGCGAGATTCCTCCATCCCCCCGATCGGGCTCCCGCGGGAGAATCCCGATCCTCCCTTCGTCTCCTCTTGGTGAAATAGGGAAAGCTCAAATAGACCAGCACCATGGCGAATGCCAGGTGCACTGCGCGGATGGTGACCGCCTGAAGCAGCAGCACCTCGGGCAGAGCCAGTTGAAACAGGGACCAGGACGCCGCGACCAGGGAGATCAACAGGCACCGCCGGTTCCGAGGCCTCGGCGGCGGCTTCTCGGACTCCTTCATCCGGTTCGCGGCGGTTTGCACGCCCTTGTCGTGAGGGGAGTTCACATCGCTTCCCGGGGGCTCCGTTGCATCAACGTGTCGGGCTAGGCCGGACGTCATGGGGATTCCGGCAATGACTATCCTCCATACAGGACTTCATCGTACAATAACCTGCTTTCTTTCCCAAGCGGCAACAACGGTTGGATGAGGAAAAGAGTCCGGTTGCCGCAGGCCGTCGAAAACCGATGACATGCAAGGCGCGCAAATCCCGAGGAAGGAGGCGTACATGGAGTACGCCGCAGTGACTAGGGATGAAGTGCAACGCCGCAGGTCGCGGTTTGCGGCGGCCTGCCGAATGGAGGATAGCCATGGAGAGAGACATCCCTTTCGTGTTGGACAAGCTTCAATGGATGCGGGAACAAGGAATCTGGCCCAACGGCCTGCGATACCTGTGGACCGACGCCTTCGGAGTGGTGCTCCTCACCGGGCTCTACCTGGAACTCAAAGACCGCCGATTCCTAAAACAAGCCGAAGAAGTCGTATCCGAGGTGGATCGGGTCCTGGGGCGGACTCGCGGCGTGCGCATCGGAGAAGAACCGGATCGCGACGGGCAGTACTTCCACTACCTGGGCATGTGGGTCTTCGCTCTGACTCGGCTGGGCGACACCATTCCGGCCTACCGCGCCCGGGCCCTGAAGTTGGTGCGGCAAATCCACCCAGCATTCGTGGTTCCGGGCGTGGGGGTCCATTGGAAAATGCTCGAAGACCTGAGCGGCCCCTATCCGGGTTACGGATTCGGCGCACTGGACGCCTTCCACGGCTACGTGGTCTATCGCCTATTGGATAAAAAAGCGCTCTCCCATGAAATACGGGAAATGAAAGCATTGGCGGACCTGAGCTACCCTTCCCTGCAAATCGCCCAGGACCTGGGCCTGGGAATGATGCTCTGGATGACCCATTTCTTTCCCGAGGAGCGGTGGGCCCAAGCCCAACGAGCGGCGTCCCTTTCCATGCTGGACCGGCTGTGGATCGATCCCCCCGGCTACTTCTGCCGCGGACCGGGCATGACGGAGATCAAATTCGCCTTCACCAACTTCGGAGTGTCTCTGGGATTGCAGGCCGTGGGAACCCGGCCGGAAAGGGTGAAGCGGGTCAACGCGTTCTTCACCGACTATCGGTCGGGAGACGAATACGACTTCAATGCCATTACGCACGTCATGGAATGCACGTCGCATTTTCCGGGGTTGTTCCTAACCGATTATCGGACTTGCTGAAAGATTCGTTGCTCCTGAGCACTTGCGGGGGGGCGGTTCGCGAACCGCCCCTACCTGTATGGCCTTTGACTATTTGTAATTTGCGTGAATTATTCCGCATAAAATAGAGAATCAATAAACTTTCCTTGATAATTTATTATTTTCCCTTCTAACGGTTAGTGTCTAATCATAAAGACCTGATTCCCGACTTACGGTCGGGTTCGGTGGTTGCCCGCCGCATAGAATATTCTGTTGGTTAAACCGATGCTCTGCAATTTTATTCGTCAATACTTGTGGTTATGATGAGACACGTATCTTGGGATGCTCCAGGCATTATCACAAAGGGCCAAAGTCCGGGACTTCGTCCCGAAAGGGACGAAGCCCACACAAGGGGGTCCGGGGGAACCGTGTTCCCCCGGCAAACCAATTAAAAAGTCTCCGCCGTGGGGAAGACCAGTTCCGCCGGTTGGTTCACGGATTCTTCCGGCAAGTCGGCCGTCAGGGTTCCGTGAGAAGCGTCCGTCAGGTCCAACCGCATCCGGTAGCCCGCTCCTTCCAGGTCCGGGCAGTCCACGCCGTCCGTGTAGTCGGCATCCAGAAACACCGTGGGGCAGGCTCCATACACCACCACGATGCAGGAGCCTGTGGCGTATTTCTGAAGAAAGAAGGCCAAGTTGTCGGACGTCTTCCACACGCCGTCGGCGGGAGCGGCGGCTGTTACGGTGACATAGTCCGCTTTGGTCTCCGCGTTGTCCGTGTCCCCGTCGCTCACGGTGAGGGTCACCGTGTACACTCCCGGCGCTGTGTAGGTGTGCGTGGGTTCAGCCTGTCCCTCCACGGAAGAACCGTCTCCGAAGTCCCACGAATAGGACTGAATGTCGCCTCCGGATGCGTCGCCGCTGAAGGCGACCGTCAAGGGCGCCGGTCCCTCTCTGGGCGAGGAGGCGGAGAAAGCCGCGTCCAACGCCCCACCGATCCATTCCAACACGACTCCGGCATCCCCGTCGTCCAGATAGAAAAGCGCTTCCCCCTGATAGCGGGCGTTGATCTCCAGGTACCACACGCCGGACATGGGGTTCTCCAGAACGATCTGTTCGTCGTGCAGTCCGTAGTTGTCCGATTTGTAGTCAAAGTCCGGATAGGGAGGTGCCCCGTACTTGAGGTACAGGTTGAGATCGCCCTGCTCGGCGATCAGACCCATGTCGATGGTCACGTCCGCCCCTCCGGGCGCGGTGATGCGAAACAGGCAGTAGTCCCACTGCACCGGAATCACGATTTGGTTCTCCATGCGGGCGGCGAACGCCCCCCACGCCGAAGCTCCCACCAACGCGCACATCCCCGCAACGACCAAAACCATCCGTTTCATGCATTCCTCCCTTCCGGTTGATCGCACTCCCCGTTCGAGGAATTTCAAAAAGCCCCCGGCTGCAACTCCGGGTTACGACTTATTCTAGATGCGGATTCACGGGGGAGGACTTTCGGGAAGATCCTCCCCCGAAACCCCCTTGCAAAGCACCTTGGACAGGCCTCACCGCTTTCGGGGGAGAGGCTGCTGAACAAACCGGGTTTCCTCACCAGTTCCCAACGTTCCTGACATCCGCTGAATCGGCTAACATCCTCCCGTAGGGGCGGTTCGCGAACCGCCCCTACCTGTATGGCCTTTGACTATCTGTAATTTGCGTGAATTATACCGAATAAGATAGTTAATCAATAATATTTTCTTGAACATTTATCCTACAACCTTCTAACGGCTAGTATATTCCCATAAAGGCCTGATTGCAGACTTATGGTCGGGTTCGGTGGTTGCCGGCCACATAGAGTATTCTGTTGGTTAAACCGATGCTATGCAATTTTATTCGTCAATACTTGTGGTTATGATGACACTCGTATCCTGAGATGCTCCATGCATGTGCGGTAACAATGTTCTTCCTGCAGGTTAATCCGCAGTACTTGGCCTAGCAAGCGTGAGCAGGTTGCCCGAAACGATCAAGGCCCGCACATAGCTCTGGAAGAAGCGCCACCCTTATTAGTTGCAGCGATCCAACCCAAGACAGCGTTTGAGGTAGAATATTCCCGACTCGATGCCGGCTCGAAAATTCTTGAGACGTTGGTGCACATAGGGACTCCGGCACGAACGCACGGAAATACAAGACCCAATCTGAAATCCGCTGCACTATACGCAATTAATTAGGTATTTCGTGCAAATCATGTTCCAAGCATTATCATAAAGGGCCAAAGTCCGGGACTTCGTCCCGATAGAGACGGAGCCCGCATCCGGGGGGCCGGGGTGATGCCGTTCCCCGGGGAACCCATAACAAGATCCCCCAAAGTGAACCATTCCCATTATAGTTCGGTCCTCGGAACGAGAACAAGCGAGGCGTTCCGCGTCCGGTGTTCGTCGCAATGCACGGGGGAGGACTTTCGAGAAAGTCCTCCCCCGAAACCCCCTCCCAAAGCACTTTGGACGGGCCTCACCGCCTTCGGCGGAGAGGCTGATCTTGACTTTTCGTGAATCGGCAAAGAAATTCCGTGAATGGACAAAAAGGACGAAGCGCTTGCCGCGCATCGCATCCTTCAACGATCCGGTAAAGGAGATGCAATACCGGATTCTCTTGAGGTACCATTGATCACTTTCACAAGGTGGATGAGCATTCGGAAGGGTATCCGAAGGAACCCTTTTTGAAAGCTTCAGATGTTTTAATCGGCTGGACGGCACATGCCGCTCGTTTTTCGAATCGCGTACGCGATTCGAAAAAACGCAACGGGGGTCCGGGGGGACGGCGTCCCCCCGCGGTATATCCTCTGAACGGATACCGGATATCTTCGGAAGCAGGCGGAAACCTGTCACAACGGGAGCGACCATGGCATTGCACTCTCCCCTCATCGGCGGCGACGCGTTCGCGGCCAGACCCGCGGTCATGGGTCGTCGAGGCGTAGTGGCGTCGGCTCATCCTCTGGCTTCGGACACGGGCCTCGACGTTTTGAAACGAGGCGGCAACGCCTTTGACGCCGCGGTGGCGGTCAATGCCGTACTCAACGTGACTCAGCCTCACATGTGCGGCGTGGGGGGCGACGTGTTCTACCTGCTCTTCCCCGCGCGGGAAGGCAAGGTCGTGTTTCTCAACGGCAGCGGCCGTGCGGCGCGGGCGGCCCACGGAGACTATTTCAGAAGCCGTGGACTCAACGCCATCCCGTTCCGAGGTCCCATGGCCATGATCACCGTGCCCGGATGCGTGGACGGATGGCATGAGGTGCTCAACCGATACGGTTCCATGGATTGGAAGGACCTGCTGGCTCCGGCGATCCGTTACGCCGAAGACGGTTTTCCCTTGAGCCACCAGGTTGCGTGGTGGATCGCGGGTCATGAGGACCTCAACGTGTTCCCGTCCTTCGCTGAAATTTTCTTTCCTAGCGGCAGGGCTCCCCGCGCCGGCGACGTCCTGATTCAGAAGGACCTGGCCCGCACGTTACGCACCTTGGCGGCGCACGGGCGGGACGGGTTCTACCGAGGAGAGATCGCCGAGAAGATGCTCCAATTCTCCCACAGTGTGGGCGGTTTCCTTGGGGAGGAGGATTTGCATGGTCACCATTCCGACTGGGGAGACCCCATTTCCACCACCTATCGAGGCTATCGGATTTACGAGACTCCGCCCAACACCCAGGGGCTCCAGGCGATCCAGGAATTCAATCTCATGGAAGCCTTCGACGTGCGTTCCCTGGGGCACAATTCCGCGGAATGCCTGCACCTCATGTGCGAAGCCAAGAAGACGGCCTGCGCCGACCGGGATCGGTACATCACGGACCCGGAATTCGCCGACATTCCCCTGGATGAACTAATGAGCAAGGACTATGCCGACCGGAGACGGTCCCTGTTGAACCCGGATCGCGCCATGTCTTCGCCGGCGCCGGCCGGGGACCCTCGGGGGGACACCACCTACTTTGCGATCATGGATCAATGGGGCAATGCCGTATCCTGCATCCAGAGCATCTATTTTCCTTTCGGCTGCGGCATGGCGGTGCCCGGCACGGGCATCATTCCCCAGAACCGGGGAGCCTATTTCTCCCTGGACCCCACCCACGTGAACCGCCTGGAACCCGGCAAGCGCACCATGCACACCCTCATCGCCTCCATGGTATTCGACGAATCGGACGAGCTCTTTATGGTTTTCGGCAGCATGGGGGGAGACGGCCAACCTCAAACCCATCTGGCCGTGATCAGCAATGTGCTCGACTTCGGCATGCACATGCAGCAGGCCATCGAAGCCCCTCGATGGCTCCACGGCAGCGTTATCCTCGGGGACCCCAAATCCATGTTCAACCTGGAAGGAAGAATCTCTTCCTCGGTCATCCGGAAACTGTTCGACCTGGGACACGAGGTCAACGTGCTCGACGACTGGACCTGGAACATGGGTCACGCCCAGGGCATTCTGAGAGACAAGAACACCGGCGTGTTGCAGGGAGGGGCCGACCCTAGGGGCGACGGGTACGCGTTGGCGTATTGAAAGGGAGCGTCCATCTCAATGAACAGTATGGATGTCCCCGGATCAAAAAGCCTGTCGGAATCCGGCTCGGGTGACCTGAACTCGGCGCGGTTTGGGTTGATCCCGGAACAGGGGCTGTGTGAACGCACTCAAACTGCTTGACGGCCGGAACCACCGTTTTAATAATAAATAGATGAGACATGAAGATTTATGCTTTGTGAACCGGCTGTCTTTATTGCCACTTTTGCGAGGACGATAAGATGCGAGTGACGATCACCTTCCGGGTACCCATCAGATTGGCGCATAAAGGGGAGTGGGTCGTATCTCATTGCGACGCGTTTAATGTCGCGTCACAGGGGAGGACCGAGGAAGAAGCCAGGCATAACATCGAGGAGGCTTTGGAGCTTTTTCTGCAGACGGCCTATGAAATGGGGACACTGGAAGAAATCATGAAAGAGTGCGGATTCTCGCCCGCCTTCTCCGGTGTCATCGAAAAGGACGAGGTTGCTCCTGAAGAAGAGTTCTTGGATATTCCATTACCGTTCATCATTAACGAAATGATGCCCGAGAGATGCCACGCATAACGCCCGTGCATTGGCGGAAATTGGAATGCGTATTTCAAAAAGCGGGGTTCGTTTTTGCAAGGCAAAAGGGCTCACATCGAGCCTACAAAAAGGCGGGGATAAAGCGACCTCTTATCATTCCGGAATACACCGCCGTGGATGAGGACATCATCCTCGGGCTGATCAAGACGGCGGAACTGTCAAGAGAAGCATACTTCAAGCTCCTCGACGAGTGCTGACCCATCTCTCGGGGCCTTTATTTGCCGAAGCACGGCAAGCCGACTCCCGCCGGCTCAAATCCCCGCTCAAGCCCCAAGGCCGGCAAGCAGTCCGGCCGTTTGAGCTCATCCCCTACAAAGTGCGAAAAAATCTGGACACTACCGATTATAGTGCAGTCGCGCGGTCTCAATAGATAACGGCGGACCCCGCCTGTTGACTTCGTCCGGAAGACCCGGCTCCTCAAACGACGGCGCGAGGGGTCATTCCTGCAAAGTGAGGCATTCCGGATACCACCGGCTTGAAATCGCCATTTATCCAAACCCTAACGTTACTTCTCGGCCCCGGCCTTCGGCACGTCGCTCGGAAGGGCTTGTTTGAAGATTTTTTCGAATCGGCTCCTGCACTGCGGACAAAGCGTATCCTCCTTTGCGTCGTGTTCCTCCAGGGAATTGGGATAGGCGCGGGCGCACGTCGGGTTCGTACAATTTTCCATACCGTAGATATGCCCTATCGATTGAAGGCATTGCATGAGGGTTCTCTTGATCAGTCGTTCCTGATTCGGCACCTCGTCGTTGAAGGCGGCCGTGAATCGATGGTACGATACAACGCCTCCGCGTCGACCCGCCCATCCGAAGAGGAAATTGTAGTCTTTGGTATACATATCCACGGATGTGACACCGAGATACGCAACCTTCTTCCTGCGGTGAGGTTTCACCGTTCGAACCAGAACGGTCAGCAACGCCTCGGAATCCCACTGCGGATCCTTGCCTCGCGACCGTTCGAGCTCGGCTTCGAATTCCGCCATGGCTTCCGGGCCGGCGCCGCTCATCAGCGTCTTCACGACGCGGAGAAGTTTGGCTTCATCATCCAGGTCCTTCGGCGTCATTCCCGAGTCTTTCAAGACCTTGGCGACCCAAAAATTGTCGATGTCTTTCTTAAGATCCTTTCGTAACCCGTTCAGCACCGCACCGCGACGATCACGAGCAAAAGGAGGATAGTCCGCTTCCATCGTCCGAATGTACACCGGAATGCCCAGGGTCGCGGAAAGGCGGTCTTTGACTCGTTCGAGGAGCCACACGTCGGCCTCCATCAACGGGACAAGCACCACGGAACAACTCGATCCGGGAACCGATCCCACTTTGTCCAATGTCGGGAGCGGTTCCTTACCCAACAGTTTCCGCGCCCGCTCGATCAGGTCGTCCGTCTCTCCATATTGGAGAACGAGTTCCGCCCTCTCTCTCGCCCGGGTCGGTCTGCCTCCTTTGGCGAGCAGTTCCGCATAAATCATCTGGTATTTCAGGTTCCAAGGGAAATACTCCAGACCCTCTTCAAGATACAGCACGGCATCCTCACTGCCCTCCTCCAGCAATCGATCAACCAGATTGAATACCACCTCTATCTTTCTGCGCGCTGCGCCTTGCCTCAATACCGAATCCGCCTCCTTTCGAAGCTCATCCGTACCAGTTCCTTTCACCTCCTGCGAAGACACGGGAACGGCACAAAACGCCATGATCACCATAAACAGGATGCAGAACTCTTTTTTCATTCCATCACCGTCCTTCGAACGATCATTGGATGTGTCCGCTCAAAACACCGAGCTGCTTCCTCCGCATATGCGAGACGACTCTGTAAATCGTCTGGTTGAACGATTAGAAGCGTCAAATAGCATGACCTGCGCCCAGCTGTTCGACGGACTACCCTGATTGCGGCCCCAAAGGGGGAGGGGTATGCAAGCGAAATCGGGGTCAGGTCTTGCCTTTTGACTTTTTTATTCCACTCCCGAACCGGTCTATCTGAACTGTTATGTCGAATAATCTTTTCACCACCACCAAGCTGGAGTCCAACAGAACCTCGTTCGGAATGAAGCATGTCTGGGTGACCCCAAAAGCGCTTTTACAGCTCCAGCCGAACCCGTGTCATTCATTCCCCAGAGCGTGCTTGACTGCGGCTTCCGAGTGTATAAGCGTGGTGTCAAAAACGGGAATGCTTACGTCCGCCTGCTTGACCAGCAGGGGAATCTCGGTGCAACCCAAAATCACTCCCTGGGCGCCGGCTTCCTCGGCCAGACGCTCGATGATCCGCACGTAGTTGCGCCTGGACTCCGCTTCGATCTTGCCCGCGCACAGCTCGTCGAAGATCACCGCGTTGATATAGTCCCGCTCGTCCTTGTTCGGGGTCACCACATCTATGCCGTACTTGGCGAGGCGATCGCGGTAAAACGGTTGCTCCATGGTATATTTCGTGCCCAGCAAGGCCACCTTTCGCAGCCCCTTTTCTTGTATCTTCCGGCCGACGGCGTCGGCGATGTGCAGGACGGGGATTCCCACCTCGGCCTCGATGAGACCGGCTTGGGAGTTCAACGTGTTCGAGGCGATCACGACAAAATCGGCACCCCCGCTCTTCAACCGCCGGGCGGCATCGAGCATTGTTTTCTTCAAGGGCGCCCAATCACCCAGGTCGGCAAGGCGCTCCTGTTTGGAAAACTCGCCGAACTCGATGGAGAACATCAGCAGTTGCGCCGAGTGCAATCCACCCAACCTTTCCGCGACCATTTGGTTCATCAATTTGTAGTACTCGGCCGAGGACACCCAGCTGACCCCACCGATGATGCCGATGGTCTTGACGGCCCGGCCTTGCCCGGAATCCGAGTTTGCCTGAAGTTGGCGGCCGGTTTCTGAAGCGGGCAAGGAGGCGGCCCATCCGCAGAACAGCCCAAACGACAGCAGAGCCATAAGCAGAGATGTCTTCCGGAATCTTGTTTTCATGTCCTCCTCCTCTTAGCCTTTAATCTGTAATATAGAGTGGTTTTCAGAATAACGCTCCTGGCTGTGCGGTCAGGTCTTGCCTCTTAACTTCTTCATTCCACTCAAGAACCGGCCTATCTGAACGCTTACGCTCAATAATCCTTGCATCAACATCAAACTGGAGCCCAACAAAACCTCGTTCGGAATTGCATCGGTTGACGAAAGCAATCGCCAATTTTTCGTCTGAGATCAAAATAGGGAAATGGGTTCCCGGGGATCAAGCAAAATGTATCGAATATCCACCCCAAAGGCTCACTCATGGAGATTTCTGGATACATTCCTCCCAGTCCCGCTGATTCCGAATCCACTTCTTCATCCTGAATCGACAGGATGCTTTTCTCCCGGCTGGACACGAACCCCGCCGCAAAGGTATCCTGCATGCGTTTTCATGCACAGGATCACCGGGGGAGCGCCGGCACGGGAGCACAGGGGAGAAGGTGGGCCTTCGGCCGCCTCTTGGGCAGGCACTGTGGCCTGCCCCTACAATAAAGAAATTCCTCCCGTGAGCGATGGCCGCTTCTTCCGTCGCACTGATTTACAGGGTGAGCTTACTTGCCGATTCAGCGCATTCAAACGGCGACGACCTTGTCGAAAGTTCCGGTTGTTCGGACCCGGCGGGCTGTTCATAGAGAACCCCCGACCCCGCTTGCGAGGCGCGATCGAACAACACGCTCAAGAAGTTTGGGAAAGGGGCCGGGAAAACCTTTTTCAAAAGGTTGTCCCGGATACCCCGTGAATGCATGCCTTCCATCTTTTTCTAAGGAAACCTCAGCCCCATGGACCGCTTGCGCACCCGTTGGCCGGCGGGCTCCCATGCGGGCTGAACGACGACTCGGCGCGGCGGACCCCGCGGGATCGGCCGCCCTGCCCTTGCCTGTTGCGTTCAATTAGGAGGAGACCCGCTCATGAAACGCCGCAAGCCGAACCTCCCCTCCCGGAGGGATTTTCTCAAGACTTCCGTGGCCGGCGCCGCCGCTTTGAGCGCTTCCTTGCCCGGAATGAACTCTCTTTTCCGCGGGTCCGCATGGGCCGCCGAAGAATCCGAAGCCCTCGGGGAATTGGAGAAATATCCGGTCCTCAAGGTGCTGCGGTGGTCCAGCTTTGTGCAGTCCGAGGAAGACGTGTGGAACGCCAACACCCGGAAATGGGAAGCCCTGACCGGGGGCAAGGTGTTCACCGAAACCGTTCCCTGGGATCAACTTCGGCCTCGCGCGGCCATGGAGTCGGCTCTGGCGGACGGTCACGACGTGGTGCTCGGCTGGTTCGACGATCCCCACCTCTACCCCGACAAACTGCTGGACCTTTCGGACACGGCCGAATCCCTGGGAAGTCGATACGGCGGCTGGTACCCGGTGTGCGAAAAATACGGTAAGGATTCCAAGTCGGGACGCTGGATCGCGCTGCCCATGGTTTGCGCCGGCCTGTGCATCAATTTTCGGCTCAGTCGTCTCATGGAAGCCGGGTACGACAGCCTGCCGGACGACCTGGCGGGATTCCTGCGTTGCTGCAAGGCCCTCAAATCCAAAGGCTACCGAACGGGTTTTCCCCTGGGGCACGCGGTGGGAGACGCCAACTCCTGGACCCACTGGTGGCTCTGGTCCTTCGGAGGCAAAGCGGTGCAGGCCGACGGCAAGACCGTGGCCATACGCAGCCCCGAGACGCTGCAGGCGTTGGAAGCCGGGCGGGAACTGTACGAAACCATGATTCCCGGCGTGGAACATTGGGACGACGCGGACAACAACCTGGCCTTCCTTGCGGGAGACATCTCCCTGACCAATAACGGAACCAGCCTGCTGGACGCCGCCGCCAAAAAGCAACCCGCGATCAACAGAGACCTGGCCACCGCCAATTATCCCGTGGGACCCGTGGGACACCCCACGGAGCTGTCCCTCCTGAGCCTGGCCTTTGTATTCCGCAGAACCCGCGTTCCCAAGACGGCCAAGCACTACCTGCGCTTCATGATGGAACGCACGCAATACGAGGCGTGGCTCGCCGGGGCGGCCGGCTACATCACCCAGACCCTCAAGTCCTACGCCGAACATCCGTCCTGGGATGACGATCCTCGGGTGACCCCTTTCCGCGACTGCATCAGCCGCATGCTGTGGAACGGATACGAAGGGCCGTTGGGAGCCGCTTCCGCCGCGGCCATGCATGAGTACGTCATCGTGAACCTGTTCGAGGAAGTGCTGGTGCAGAAGCGTTCCGCCAAAGCGGCGGTCCTGGCCGCGGAACAAAAGCTGGCCAAGATTTACGGGTATCTTATTTAAATGATGATATATTTTCGGAAGGGTGGGGGGCGCTTTTGAAAAAGCGCCCCCCACACCCCCCGCAAAACTTTGCAGCGCGGCCGCACCGCAAGCGGAGCGCCCCGGGGAAAAAAGATCAATGGGCAGGCGGGCAGGCACTGTGGCCTGCCCCTACAAAACCCGGACTCCAATTCAGAGAGCGGGTTCTTGTTCGGCCAAGCATGCTCATCGAGGAGATTCGGAGCATGCCCGGTTGCATATTTTCATATGGGTGGGGAGCGCTTTTGAAAAAGCGCCCCCCACGCCCCCCGCAAAACTTTGCAGCGTGGCCGCACCGCAAGCGGTGAGGCCCGTCCAGCATGCTTTGAGAGGGGGTGCGGGGGAGGACTTTCCCGAAAGTCCTCCCCCGCAGATGAACTCATCTTCCGAATCAACGCCGAGGCGGCTTTCCCATATGCATTCCGAAAAATTTCCCCCGGCCCGCCTGTCCTGGATGATCTGGGGACTGGGAGCGCTCTTCTACTGCACAGGCTTCTACCAGAGGGTGGCGCCCGCGGTCATGACGGACCTGCTCATGGCCGAGTTTCACATCGGAGCCGCGGTGCTCGGCAATCTCTCCGCCTTCTATTTCTACAGCTACGTGTTCATGCAGATTCCCACCGGAATCCTGGCGGACCATCTGGGTCCCAGAAAGCTGCTGGCCGCCGGCGCGCTGGTGTCCGCCTTGGGGACCTTTCTCTTCGCCCTGGCCCCGGACATCGCTCTGGCCGACCTGGGCAGGCTTCTCATCGGGGGCTCCGTGGCCGTGGCGTGGGTCGCTTTGCTCAAACTGGCTTCCCACTGGTTCCCGCCACAGCGCTTCGCCATGGTGAGCGGGATGGCTCTTTTTTGCGGGATTCTGGGAGCGGTCACCGCCGGGGTCCCGCTCCGCCTGTTGGTGAATGCCTTTGGATGGCGCTCCGTCATGTTCGTATCGGCGTGCGTCTCCCTCCTGCTCACCGCAGCCGTGTGGGCGGTGGTGCGGGACGATCCTTCGGACAAGGGATACGAAGGCTACGCCCATGAATCGACCCGCCAAAAGGGCGGGGCCACGTTCGGGGCCGCATTGTCCGGATTGCGGGCCATTTTCCGGTATCGCAACACTTGGCTCCTCACCCTGGCCCCCGGCGGAGTGGTGGGTCCGGTTTTGGCCTTCTCCGGCCTGTGGGGAGTGCCCTTCTTGTCCACGCATTACGGCCTGTCCCAGTCGGAAAGCGCGCTGTTCACCTCGACCCTGCTCGTGGCCTGGGCCCTCGGAGGTCCGGTGCTGGGCTACCTGTCCGACCGCATCCATCGCAGAAAACCCATCTATCTGGCTGGAAGCCTGGTGGCTTTGGGCGGGTGGGGCGTGATTCTCTACGTGGAAGCCCTTCCTTTCTCGGTTCTGGCCGTGCTGCTGGCCGTGGTGGGATTCGCCTCGGGATGCATCATCCTGGGCTTCGCCTACGCCAAGGAATCCGTGCCTCCAAAATTGGCGGGCACCGTGGCCGGGGTATGCAATATGGGGGTGATGATGGGCCCCATGATTCTCCAGCCGATCATGGGATGGGTATTGGACCTGAAATGGCGGGGCGCTCTTAACGGAGAAGTGCGCATCTACGACCTGGAAGCATTCCGAAGCGCGTTTCTGCTCATGACCGCCTGGACCCTGGTGTCGGTGATCCTGTTGAGCCTGACCCGGGAAACCCGTTGCCGGCAGATGGTGACGGAGTAGCCGGTCTCGGCAAGAATCAAAATTGACATTCACGGGGGGAACTTTTGAAAAAGTTCCCCCCGTGCTCCCCCCTTAACCGCCCGTTGAAAAAAGCCGGTTGCAGCAGGCTGCTGAAAAACGATGAGATGCAAGGCGCGCAAATCCTGAGGAATGAGACGTACATAGAGTACGTCGCAGTGACGAGGGATGAAGCGCAACGCGGCAGATCGCGTTTTTCAACAGCCTGTTGATATGGCTGCACACGTCAATAGGGCGCAGCATTCTTCCGCCCCTTGTAGCGTTGGGGTATGGCTACCATTTATGGAACTTCAACCTGCGGACAGAGGCGGAACCTGCATAGCGACGGTGGATCATGCTGATATTCGCGGGTTGGTTACCGCCGGACTTGGTTCGTCGCGGAGCTGCCTCTTTCTACAGACGAGGATTCGGCAGATGCCTGATCTCCTAACAGGTCACGAGGATTCTCCTAACCGCGGTTGCGCCCCTGCTCTCAGGTTGAAGCCCGTGTTTCCCTCCTTTACGGCGCCGTCCTCCTTCCAAATCGAACGATGTGGACTTGATGAGAAGTTAAGCGGCAACGGGAACCTCTCGGGCGATCGCCCACAGAAAGGCGGCCATCTCCCGTGCAATGGCCGTAACGGCCACTTGCGACGGCTTACCCCGGGCCATCAGCCGGTGGTACCGGCCGCACAGACGCAGCTGGGCCTTCCAGCCGATCTTGCAGACCTCGGACGGCACCTCCTCCCGCCGATCCCTCAGCCTGCGGCCCACTCGGGGCGGATAGCGATAGGTCCAGGCCCCCTGGATCAATACCCGGCGCGCATGTCCGTTGCCGGACTTGGTAATGCCTCCTTGTTTGCGCCGTCCTCCGCTGGAACTCTCCGAGGGGACCAAACCCAGATACGCCGTCAACTGCCCGGGCTCATCAAATCGCGTCATGTCGCCCACTTCGGCCACCACAGTGACGGCCACGATCAACGACACGCCTCGCATCGATTGGAAGGCCTCCACGACCGGTTTCATAGGCCAGTGCTCCACCTGCTCGCCAATCTGCTCCACCAATCGCGCCACCCGGCGCTCGCACTCTTCAATGGTGTCGATATACTCCTGAAAAACGATCTGCTGGGCCGGGTGTTCAAACGACTGGTCCGAAAGCCACCTCCGGTGGGCCCGGCTCCACTTCCGCGGCCCGCCGTACTTCCGACCGTGGCGCAGCAAAAAGGCGTTGAGCCGCTGTTTGGCCTTTCGCTCCGAGCTCTTGGCATCCTCCCGGGCCCTGGTCAAATCCCGTATCGCCTCGTCCTCCACACGGGGAACATACACCCCCGTGAGTTCTCCCGCCCGATGAAGACGAGCCAGGGTGACCGCATCCCGTCGATCCGTCTTGATCCGATCGCCGGCTCGTCGGGGCGTCAGCGAGGGCGCCACGACCGTGCAATGGATTCCCCGGGCATGCAGGTGCCGGTAAAGAACGTAGCCGCATGGGCCGGCTTCGTAGACCACTCGAAGCCGATCCTTCTTGTAGCCCAGCCGGCGAAACAATCGATCCACATCCGACGGCTCCCCGTTGATCTTGCCGTAAGATCGGACTTCTCCATCACGGGACCCTTCGGCCAAGGCAACGTCTATCGATTTCTGGTGAACATCCAATCCAACATAGATAAAATCGGTCATGGCCTGCCTCCTTGGTGTTGGTTCGATGGGCGTGCTGATTACTCGCACCATAACCCAACAACGCAGGAGACGGGCCTACTTTCCTGCACGTGCAGCCATTATGTCTAAAACATTTCAAGCGGGCCTCACCGCCTCCGTCGGAGAGGCTCCTTACGCCAAGCCCTAAAATGTCGGCAGGCGGTACTCCGAGTCGACGACCACCGGGGCCTTTTTTCCGTCCCGAGGAACGACCGCGCTTTGGGCTTCCTCCGAAGGAGACGCCGAATTTCCGGGCGAGGGTTCCTTGTGCCCGTTTCCTCCGCTCGGCCGATCTTCGATCAACGGCCGCACGGGATGTTCGAGGCGGGCCGGGGCCGGTTCGCTTCCGAAAAGTCCCTTGCCGTTCCGGGATCGGACCAGGGCGGAGATATCCAGCACCACGTCGCGCATCTTCTCCACCTGGAGATTCATGCCGTCCGAGGTCTCGGACGAGGCTTTGGCCGCGGCCGCCGTTTCCGCCACGGTTTCGTTGGTTTCCGCCACGGCATCGCTCACGTGCCGCACGTCCCGCGCCTGACGTTCCGATGCGCCCGCGATTTCTTCCACGAGCTCCATGGTCCGTTGGGCTTCCCGCTCCATCCGTGTAAACACGTCCGTGGAGCCGGAAATCAAAATCGCCCCCGCCTCAACGGACCTCGCCGCCTGTTCCAGGATGGATGCGGTGTCGCTCGCGGCCGTGGCGCTTCGCCGAGCCAGATTCCGGACCTCCTCGGCCACCACTCCGAAACCGGCGCCCGCCTCGCCCGCCCTGGCCGCCTCCACGGCCGCGTTCAAAGCCAGCAGATTGGTCTGAAACGCGATTTCGTCGATGGTGCCGATAATTTTCCTGCTCTCCTGACCCGACCGGCGAATGGCCTCCATGGAATCGGTCAAAGAACGCAAGGTTTTGGTCGCCTTTTTCAGCTCATCCATGGAGTCCCCCACGATTCCACGAGCGTTCCGAGCCCGTTCCGCGTTGGACTGCGTGCTCGAAGCCAGTTCGGTGAGCGTGGTCGATATATCCCGGATGTGATCCGCCTGCTTGGACGAGCTTTCGGCCAAATCCAGGCTGGACTCGTAAATCTTTCCGGAAGTCCCGGCCACTTCGTCTCCGGCTTCCTTGAGGGACGAGAAAACCCGAAGCAGAATCCGGGAGAGGGTTCGGATCATGAACACGGCCACACCCAAGGCGATGAGCACGGCCAAGGACAGTCCCACCATGACCCGCTGCTTGGTGCGCAGGGCGGTTTCGAGCACCACGTTTTGTTTCCCGCCGGCGTTGATGAAATGCTCTCTGGTTTCCCCCACCAGGCGAACCAGTTCGCGGGACGCGGGAATCAGCCGCTCGGAGAACGCCTGTTCCGCGTGCACGGCTTCGGCCCGGATGGCGGCCTCTTCCCGGATCACTTCCGCCAGCCGGGATTCCATTCGTTGCCTGGCGGTTTCCAGGTCGTTCGCCATCACTCGCTTGGCGGATTCGATTTCCATATGACCGCCCAATTCCTCCACTTGGGCCGCCGCCCGGAGAAATTCGGCGTACGATTCCTCGGCATCGGTAAGAGCCTCATGGAGTAGGGGAAACGTCCCACGCAGCAGACCGGTTTCAGGATCGTCCAGGAACTCGCGAAAAGCGAATTTGCCCGGGTCTTCGGCCGCACTCAGTTTGACGGACTCCCCGGCTACGAACGCCCGGACCCGCGCCGGCAATCCCGGATCCGCGGGGTCGAGAAAAACGCCCGTGCCCACCACCAGATACCAGGGATCGAAATATTCCACGTAGGCCAAAACAGGCCTGGGCTCCTCCCCGTAATCCGGGGGCCAGAAATAGGTGAGAAACCCGGACCCCGAATCCTTGGCCATGGCCAGCGCTTCTTTGAACAGTTTCTTTCCGTTCTTGTCCTCGTATTCCGAAACGTCCTGCGCGAACAGTTCGAAACGCGTGGGATGCATGACCATCGTGCCTTTCAGGTCGGTCACCCAGAAATAGTTCTCCCCTTCAATGCCGTAGCGCAGGTTCTTGATGATGGACATGCCGATGGCCCGTCGTTCTTCACTTTCTCCGAAGCTGGGCTCCCGCTCACAGGCCATGAGTACGGAAGTGGCCTGTTTCAGCGCGTTTCGGAGCAACACCCGGTACGTGTGAATGGCTCCGGCTTCCTGTTCCACGGAACGAGCCAGTTTGCCGACGTAGAGATTCTGCCGATCCATCACCGATTGGAGCCTTGAGATCAGGCCTGCATGAGGCGTCCTGAATCCCTCCGCGACTTCTCGCGCCGCCGCGTAGACCTCCCGGTTTTGACTCTCCAAGGCGGTGAAAAATTTCGAAGCGCCGGAAAACCGAGTCTCCGCGCTTCGTCGCTCCTCCCCGGTCAGCCATTGACCCAGACCGCTTTCACCCTCGGACAGGTTGAGGTCCTCGGCACTCTCAGTGCCGCCGCTTCCCGTGAGCAGCGCGCCTATGCGGTTGAGCCACTGCAAGTGATCCATTTCGAGTTCCACAAAGAGCCCCGACAACCGATTGCTCCGAATTTCCTGCCCCGCCCGCTCGGCCACGTCCGCAACTCCGTACAACATGACACCGCCCACCAGCAGAAACACCAGGATCAGCACTGCGAACCCGGTTCCGATCTTCACTCCCAGCGACCATCTTCGCAAATTCATGAGCGTGTATCTCCCTCGGTGATTTTCCAACTGTGGATGAATGGTTCGAGCTGCGTTTCCGAATAAACAACACGCGGATTACAAAACCGTGACCGTAATGTGAGTGATTTCCTAATATTCGGAGTCGTAGCTCGGGAAGAGCCGTGAGTGACGGCGTGGTGGAGGGAGACGAAAAACAGGCGTTTCCTTGTCAAAGGACAAGACGTGAGAAGACGCTCGATGAAAGGGGAATCATTGGATACGGGGGCCGAGAACCGGCCCCCGCCGTTGGTAACGTGTTATGCAGGGGCGACCCCTGATGTCGTGCATGTCGCACGATTTCGGGCACGCTCCGAACCTTGCCGGAGAGATCACTTGGAGGAATCGTGGGTCGGAATCGCCAACAACAACCGTTTCTTGATCTTTTCCAGAAGATCGTGAACATCCTCGAGAACCATGTAGCCGCAGGGGATCAGCACCAAAGTGACGCCCGTGGCCAACAAGACGCCGAACCCGAGGCTCACGGCCATGGGAATGAGAAACTGGGCTTGAAGACTCCGTTCCAGGATCATGGGCGTCAAACCGGCGAATGTGGTAAGCGAAGTCAACAAAACGGCCCTGAATCGAAGCCCTCCGGCGCGCAGCACCGCATCAAGGGCGGTGGCCCCTTCCGACCGAAAGCGGTTGGCCGCGTCGATCAGCACCAGTGAGTCGTTGACCACCACTCCGGCCAGTCCCACCATTCCGAACAGACTTAACAGACTGATGTTCAGCCCCATGATGATATGCCCGATGATCGCCCCCCCGATGCCGAAGGGAATGGCGGACATGACGATGAGGGGTTGGGTGAAGGATTTGAAGGGAACGGCCAACAGCGCGTAAATACAGAACAGCGCAATCACGAAGGAGCGCATCACGTCCGACAGGGATTCCTGCTGCTCTTTACCCTCGCCCTCCATGGTGTATCTCAAAGAGGGATACTTGTACTTCAGGTCTTCCAGCACCCCGTTGTTCAGCATCATGCGTATTTCGTTGGCATTGGCCGTCTTTTCATCCACGTCGGCGGTCACCTTGACCACCCTGAGGCGCTGGGCCCGCTGAATGGACGCATAGCCCTGCTCCATTTTCACCCGAGCCACCTGGCTGAACGGGACTTCGGCGCCGTCCGGAGTTCGAATCCGCATTTCCTCGGCGTATCCCAACGACTTTCGCTCGGATTCCGGATACCGCACCAGGACCTTGACCTCGTCCTGGTCCCGCTGCAAGCGCAACGCCTCCGCTCCATAAAAAGCGTGCCTTACCTGCCGAGCCAGATCATTCAAGGTCAGGCCCAGAGGTTCCGCCGCGGGCTTGAGCTGGAGCTGCATCTCCTTTTTCCCGGGCAAAAAACTATCGCTCACATCGAAGACGCCCGGATACCCTTCGAGTTGCTGCTTCAGATCATCCGCGGCATCGAGCAACTGATCGTGGTCTTCCATGGAGAGATGGACCTCGATGGGATTTCCCGCTCGAAACAGGTCGCTCTGAAACTGGATCGACTCGGCGTCCGGCACGTTCCCCACTCGTTCCCGCCACAACTTGGCCAGATGAGCGGCGCTCACGTCCCGTTTTTCGCCCTCCAACAATTGTATGAAGACCTGCCCCAAGTGCCCGCCCGATTCCGCATTCCCCGCCGATGGTCCGTGACCCGAGATTTGCAGACCCACCAACGCGATGCTGTACTCGAAAAGGGACGGTGCTCCTGCTTTCCGCGAAGCATCCTCCTCTTCGAGGATTTCCCGGGCCACGGTTTCGATTTTGGAGATTACGGTTTGGGTCCGCTCCACGGGAGTTCCCGCCGGCATGGTCAAGGTACAATTGAGTACGTCGCCTTCAACCTTGGGAAACAGGGTGAACTTGATCAAACCGCCGGTCCAGGTCCCCATGATAAGCAGCAGCAATGCGAGTCCTCCGGCAATGGTAGCATAGCGCCACCGCACACAGAATTCCACGGTGCGGGCATAGGGGCCTTCGATGAAACGACGAAGCATTCGGGCGATCACGTTCGGCTTCTTCCGGTGCCTTGGAACCTGCTTCCCGAACGCGAGGTGGCAAGGCAATATCAGCAGGCTTTCCAGCAAAGAGCCCAACAGGACCAGAATCACCACCACGGGGATGTTGCGCATGATCTTCCCCATGATGCCGCCGCCCATAAGCAACGGCCAGAAGGCCACCATGGTGGTGAGCACGGCGAAAATCACGGGGCGACCGACTTCCAGGGTCCCCTCCACCGCAGCCTTGAGAGGGGGCATGCCTTCTTCCCGCTTTTGATAGATGTTCTCCCCGACCACAATGGCGTCGTCCACCACGATACCCAGCACCATAATGAAGGCGAACAGGGAAACCATGTTGATGGACACGTCGAATTGGGGCAGCACCATGAGACCGAACAAAAACGAGACGGGGATTCCTAAAGTGACCCAGAAGGCCAGACGCACGCTGAGGAATATTCCAAGCAGAACCGTGACCAGAACGAGTCCCAGCGCCATGTTTCTGAGGAGCAGTTCGATACGGCTGCGCAGAATCTTGGACATGTCCGAATAAAATCCGATGTCCACTCCGGCCGGCAGGCTGGGTCGGATTTCGTCGATGTATCGTTTCACCTTGTCCGCCACGTCCAGGGCGTTCTGGTCCGCCACGCGGAACACCTGAATGATGCCGGTCGGTTTTCCCTGGAAACGGGCGAACACGTCCGTCTCCTCGAATCCGTCCACCAGATTGGCGATCTGTCCAAGCAGGACCTCACTGCCGTCGGATCGAGTGATCACCGGGATGTCCTGGTAGTCCCTCGCCCAGTACTTGCGGCCCTTGGCCCGGATAAGAATCTCCCCTCGTGCCGTGCGAACGCTGCCGGCCGGCAGGTCCAGGCTGGCCTTTCGCACCGCCTCGGACACCTTTTCCAGGGTGAGCCCGTACCGCCTGAGCATTTCCTCGGAAACCTCGACGTGAATTTCGCTCTTCCGTACGCCGAACAATTCCGCCAGAGTGATGCCCGGCAGATTGGTGATCTCGTCCTTGATCTTTTCCGTGAGGTGCTTGATGGTGAATTCCGGGGCGTCCCCGTAAACCGCCACGCTGATCACCTCGTTTCGACGGGTCACTTCCCGCACGATAGGGCGCTCGGCCTCGTCGGGAAACGTGGTGATCCGGTCCACCTCCGCCTTCACTTCGTCCAAAAGGGTCTTCAGGTCCCAGTCTTTGACCACTTCGATGAGCACGACGGCATAGCCTTCCCGGGCCGTCGAATCGATGCGCTTGATCCCCGCCAGACCGGCCACCTTTTCCTCGATGCGCCGTACGATCGCCTCCTCCACTTCGGCCGGCGAAGCCCCGGTATACTCCATGGTAACCGAGATCATGTCCAGGGAGCTCTCGGGGAAGACTTCCAGCTTCATGGTCAAACCGATGGCCGCGCCCGCCAATATGAAGAAGATCATCAGGAGATTCGCCGCCACGTGGTTCTCGGCGAACCAGGCCACCATGCCTCTCATGACTGTTCGAGCTCCTCTTCGGCCACCGGGCGCACGGTCATACCGTCCGTCACGGCCTTCAAGCCGGAGACCGCCACCCGCTCTCCATGGGAAAGCCCACCCGCAATCACGGCTCTGTCTCCCTGCACCAGGGCCACCGAAACCTTTCTGAACTTGAGCGTCCGGTCCTCCACCACCCAAACCATGTCCCCGGCGCGCAGAGCGGCCCGGGGAATGACCGCGGCTTGGGGTAGCGCGTCACCCCGAATATCCACGGTCACAAAAAGACCCACCGCCAGGGGCGGCCTTGCCGCATAAGGCCGTTCCACCCGAACCACCACCCTCACCATGCGGGATTCCTCATCCATCTTGCCTTCGGCCCTCACGACTCGGCCTTTCCAGGTTCGCTCCTCTCCCGCCAGTCGGGCCCCGACCACCGCCTCGGACCCGGGGCCTTTCCCCTGAGTGAAGCCCGGTACCTGGAACCACTGCAAATCCGCGTCCTCCAAGGGCACTACGATTTCCACCGCTTCCGTGGAAAACAGGGTGGCCAGATTCTGGCCCGCGGTGACGTACTGGCCGATATCCACGCGTTTGGAGTCCACACGCCCCTCGAAGGGTGCGCGAATCACCGTCCGATCCAGGTTCAGGACCGCCTTGCGCAGTTCCGCCCGGTCGGCGTCCAGCTTGGCTTGCGCCGCGAGGAGTTGAGGCTCCTTGGCCACCAGGGGCGGAGGCGTCCGTTCTTTTCCGGAACCGCCGACATGCTCTCTCCACTCCTCGACGGCCATGGCCGCCGTCTCTTCCGCGATCCTCAGGTTGCTTTCCGAGTCCTTCACTTTGGCGCGGGCCAGGGTTACCGCCAACTCGTAATCCACCGGATCGATTTTCAACAGCACGTCGCCCTTTTGAAACTCGCCTCCATTGATCAGGGACGGCGACATATGGACCACTTTACCGCTTACCTGCGGGACCATGCTGATCTCGCGCAACGCGCTCACGGTTCCCTGTCCGTGGATCGGAATCACGAGGTTTCCGGCCTCCACGGCCCGGGTTCGCACCACGGGCACCGGAGGCGGAGGCAAATCCTTCTTGATTTCGCTTTTGCTCGCGGTCAACGCCGCCAACCCCATGATTCCGGAACCAACCAGGGCCAGGGTCAGCACAATGTGGATGACTCTTCTCTTTGCTTTGCTCATGGTTTTAACACTCTTTGGTTTGAGTCATTCCGGACCGAAAAGCGGATCGCTTTCAGTCCCTTTCATCCGAGTTCTCTCGGACTTCGGCGGCGACGCCGCCTTACTCCTCAATATCTTCCGTCAAAAAATCCAGAGGGTGTCTTCGGTGTTCACCGGAGGTAATTCCCCCCATCCTCCACCCAAGACCCTGTGCAGTGTCACCCGATTGGCGAGCACGGCCAAGTCCGCCTGCACCAAGGTATCTTCCGCACCGAAACGAGTCTGTTGCGCGTCCAAAACGGAGAGGTAATCCTGTACGCCCCGCTCATAACGCGTTTCCGCCACCTGCTGAGTGGCCCGTGCCTCCTCCAGAAACACCAGCACTCGTTCCCGCCTTTCCAGCTGCTCTTTCCTGGAGAGCAAAGCCTCCTCCACCTCCGCAAAGGCATCGAGCACGGTTCTGGCATATTCGGCGACGCCCCGCCTGTAGCGGGCCTCGGCCCTCCTCTGAGAAGCCTTCAGTGCACCCGCGTCGAACAGAGGTTGGAGGATCCCCGCGGCCAGACTCCAAATCTGGTTTCCCGGCGTAACCAGAGAACCGAGTTCCTCGCTGGCGTACCCGAAGTTTCCGGTTAGTTGGATTCTGGGGAAACGAGCCGCCAATGCGGCGCCCACTCGAGCGTTCAACGCCGTTAACGCGGCCTCGGACGCCGCTATGTCGGGACGGCGTTCCACGAGTTCCGACGGCAGGCCCGAGGGTATCGGCGGAAGATGTTTGAAATAATCCGGAGGGTGGGTTCGAGCCGGCCTCGTCTCCGGATATCGTCCGATGAGCACGGAAAGCTTCTGCTGCGTGATTCCAAGACTCCTGCGCAGCAGAGGCAGCTCCGCCTCGGCTCCCGCCAACGTTCTTCTTGCTTGGCGCAGATCGAGAATCGACGTCAACCCGCGTTCGTACCTCCCCTGAACCAACCGCAGGCTCCGACGATAATTCTCGATGCTCTGCTCCGTGATTTGGATGCGTCGTTCAAAGGATTCCATTTCGAGGTACAGGCTCACCGTTTCCGCGATGACGGCTTGGGCGACGGTCCTCCGACTGGATTCGACCGCCAGGAGATCGGCCCGCGCCGCTTCCTCCAATCCGGCCAAGCGCCCCCATAGGTCCAATTCAAAGCTTGCCGGGAGAGACACACTGAAGGTGTCCGTCTCTCGGGCGGCATATCTTTCTTTTTCGAATTGTCCACGGACGTCCAGCGAGGGAAACCGATCCGAACGAGTCACCCGCAGGTCCGCGCGTAACTCGAGGATACGTGCGGTGGCCTGTTGGATGTCCAGATTGTGACCCAGCGCCTCCCGGACGTATTGATCGATCTCGGGATTGGCGAACTCCCGCCACCAGGCATCCGACCATGAATCGGCTTCGTCCGTGCCGGCGTTTTGATACGCCGGGGGAACCGGGGACGGAGGGTCGGGCCTTCGATACTCCGGACCGAGCTTGATGCAACTTCCCAACCAAGGCAGCATCATAACCAAACAAAGGATTCGAATCGTCTGTTTCATCGTTTCACCGGCCAACGGCATGAGATTACGAGAAGGTGGACTATTGCGGCCCGGGCTTCCGGCTCCGCCCGGATTGTCGTGCCGCGAGAACCGGGAATTTACGATACCCGGCGGAAATTCGGCTCGGGAAAGAATCGACCGGGGTCTTGCCGTCCGACGGAATCCACGGCTACTCCTTGGCGGACATGGATGCGAGACGCTCCGGGCGCGTCACGTTGCGTTCGGGATCGGCTTCCCGGCCGAGGGCCGACGCGTTCCCGTCGAAGTCCCGTGGATCGGAAGTCAGGCCATGCAACGAGAACCGGGTGATGGCTTCCACGATTTGGGCTTTGAAGCGTTCATCATATTCACATCCGGTTACCCGTGTGACATTGGCCCTGGCAAAGTTGAAATAGAGCACTTGGGCGATGAGGCACAGAAGCTGCAATTTGCCCTCGACTTTGTACCTCTCCGGATCAAGCTGCGGAAACAGGAGACGGTAGAGTCTCTGAAGGAAAGGTTGGAAGGCTCTTTGAGCCAGCATCTCGAAAGCCTCGGTGGCCAAAGCCAATTCACGGCTGATCAGGCTGTAATGTCGTTCCCGCTCCGCATCGCTCAAAGGGCCTTGGAGAAACGTTCGCGCCAGGGAACGAACGACCGCCTCGGTTGAAGTTTCCGGTTCTTCCTCCAGAAAAGCTTCAAAGGCTCTATGGAGCCTTTCGGCCCTTGGGATCACGCGGGAACGGAATACTTCGAGGTAGAGGTTGTGTTTGTTGCCGAAATGATAGTTCACCGCGGCGAGGTTGCACTGAGCCGCGGAGGTAATTTCACGGACACTGACGGCGTGGTAGCCCTGCCCGGCGAAAAGAATTTCCGCCTCGTCCAGGATTCGCTCCCTCGTGTCTTCGACTTTTTCATTATTCGAGATTTGGGTCATGAAGCCCTGCTTCCGGATGTTTCGAACGTTCGTATCAAACGATCGTTTATTCGTCAATAAAAAAATCGGGGCTCCCGTTCCCGCCCCGATCTTTTCACGCTCCCGGTCCGCCGGTTTCAGCCCACGGAACGCACTCTACACGGTTCCTCGGGTTCACGGGTAATTTCGCCGATCCCGTTCCCTTCACCAACGAATACCAGCACCGGCCGGTGCTTCGCCACTTCCTCTTCCTTCACGTTCACAAAGGTGGTGACGATCACCAAATCGCCTCTATGCCCCATCCGGGCCGCCGCTCCATTCAGGGAAATCGTACCGGATCCACGCGGCGCTTCGATGGCGTAGGTCTCGAAGCGCGCTCCATTGTTGATGTTGTACACCCGCACCATTTCGTAGGGTACAATGTTTGCCGCCTCCAGAAGGTTCAGGTCAATGGCCATGCTTCCTTCATAGTGGAGGTCCGCTTCCGTAATCGTGGCCCGATGGATTTTGGACTTCAACAGGATGCGCTCCATGTTTCTCCCTTTCATTCCGGCAACAAACCGTTGTCAATGAGCCTGGCTTTTTCCACCCGCACGGCAAGGAGGAGCACTCCACGCTCGCTGATTACGGGCAACGGTTCCAATGTATCCGGGTGTCTGATTTCCACGTAATCGATCCGCGCCAACGGCTCATCCCCAATGAGCCGTGTCACTTTTTCCGTGATCTCCGAGCTCTCCCGTACCCCTTCGTCGAGCAGTTTCCGAGCGAGCAGGATGGAGCGATGCAGACACAGAGCCGCCTTGCGACCCTCCGGGCTCAGGTAGACGTTCCTGGAACTCATGGCCAGACCGTCGGATTCCCTCACCGTGGGGCATCCGAGCACTTCCACGTCCATGTCCAGATCCCGAACCATCCGGCGAATGACGGCGACCTGCTGGAAGTCCTTCATGCCGAAAAACGCCGCGTGGGGAGCCACCTGATTGAACAGCTTGGCCACCACCGTGGCCACCCCGCGAAAATGGCCGGGTCTGCTCGCTCCGCACAGCCCTCGGCTCACACCTTCCACCTCCACGTAGGTCTGAAACCCCTCGGGGTACATACTTCCGGGTTCCGGGTGATAGATGAGGTCCACACCTTCCTCACGGCACAAAGCCATATCCCGGTCCAGATCTCGCGGGTAGGCATCCAGATCCTCCTGGGGGCCGAATTGAGTGGGATTGACGAAAATGCTCACCACCACCGCATCGCCGGCCTTCCGGGCGGCCCTGATGAGGCTCAAATGTCCCTCATGCAGGAATCCCATGGTGGGAACAAAAGAAATGCGTTTGCCTTCCCTCCTCAAATCGAGGGACCACAAACGCATTTGTCGGACATCCCGAATCAATTCCACAAAAAAACCCTCCGGCCGGGCGACCGAAAGGTTCAAGGATTCAACCTCTTCCGAGCGTGATCTCCCTTGTACCGGTGACGCTTCTCATCCGGTCTCGGGCGCTGTTCGGAATTCCCTTTCGAGTCTCGGTCCGACCCTCTGGATCCAAGCCCATCTTGTGAAGGTAATATGGCTCTTTTTAGCAATTCAATCGGCAACTGTCAATAGGTCGTCATACTCTTCGGCCGGACTCCTTTGCCGGGCAGCCCCCCTCTCGGCACTCGGTACTTCAGGAGCCGCACGACCGAACCACGGAAACCACGCGATCCAGGTCCTGCTCGGTCATGGCCGAGCCCGAGGGCAAACACAAGCCTCGCCGAAACAAGTCTTCGCTCACCGCGCCCCCGCGGACCCGAAAACCCTCGAACACGGGTTGCAGGTGCATCGGCTTCCACACGGGTCGCGACTCGATGTTCGCCTCCTTCAAAGCGGTGCACACATCCTCGCGATTCCGTCCGAAAAGTTCCGGGGTGATCAGAACCACCGTCAGCCAACGAGAGCAAACCCCGTACGAGGCCTCCGGCATGAACTCAATTCCGGGAAGATCCCCAAGTCGGTCTTGGTAGTAGGAAAACACCTTTCGCCGCTGCCGAACTCTTTCGTCCAGGACGGAAATCTGTCCCAAGCCGATGGCCGCCAGGATGTTGCTCATGCGGTAATTGTATCCGATTTGCCTGTGCTCGTAATGGATCGCGGGCTCTCTGGCCTGTTGTGCCAGGAAACGGGCCTTGGCGATGAGATCGGGATCGTTGGAGGCGAGCATGCCTCCCCCCGAGGTCGTAATGATCTTGTTGCCGTTGAAGGAGAAGATCGCGGCTTTGCCTCCCAAGCCGGCGCTCCCGCCCTTATACGTGGCCCCCAAAGCCTCGGCGGAATCCAGCACCACGGGAACCTCGTACCGGTTGCATGCCTCGACAAGGCGGTCCACGTCCGAACTCTGTCCGTACAGATCCGTGGGCACCACGGCTTTGGGCGGATTCCCCTTCGCGGCACGGCAGGCCAATTCCTCGGCCAGGAGATCCGGGTCCATATTCCACGAAGCCCGTTCGGAATCGATGAATACCGGCGTGGCCCCCAAATAGACCACTGGGGATACACCTCCGATGAACGTCAAGTCGGAAACCAACACCTCATCGCCCTTGCTCACACCCAACACATGAAGCGCGAGATGCAGCGCCGCGGTGCCGCTGTTCACGGATACGGCCGCTTTGAATCCCAACCTGCGACGGAACTCCTCTTCAAACGCCTCGGTCATGGGACCCAAAGGAGCCACGTAATTCGTTGCGAAGGCTTCGGCTACATACTTCAATTCCGTCCCCGAAAGATGAGGAGGAGAAAGAAAGATGAAATCCGACTTTCCATGCCGTTGCTCGATAACCGGTTCCCCCACTTGTTTGCCTTCAACCATATGCTTGGAACTCGTCCTCAGTTAAAGGCCGAAAACGGTCTTCGTTTATAACAAGAAACGACCGAGTTTCCCCGGCCGGTTTCTTCCATACCCGCAAAAAGACGTCGCCGCCCATCGGGCAGGACGATCTCAGCGGCTAGGAGGCGGATTCCAGACCGGAATTCCCCCGAAATTCCGACATGGTCGCCGAACCCGGATGCGAAATGCCGTCCCGCTTCAGGAGCTTTTCAAAAGTCTTCGCGATGATTCCGAGCTCCAAGAGCAAAGACCTGTGGTCCACATACCAAACGTCCAATCGGAATCGCTCATCCCAACCTAACCGGTTTCGTCCCAACACCTGGGCCAGTCCGGTCAATCCGGGCTTCACATCGTGCCTGCGCATCTGTACCGAATCGTAACGTTCCAAATAGGCGACGGGGAGTGGACGTGGACCCACCAGACTCATATCGCCCCTCAGTACGTTCCAGAGTTGGGGCAACTCGTCCAACGAAGAGGACCGGAGCATACGCCCCAGGGGAGTGATCCTGACCGCGTCGGGCAATAGTCGGCCTTGATCGTCCCGGGTATCCTCCATGGTTCGAAATTTGTACAACCTGAAGGGACGGCCCCTCCGTCCCGCTCTGATCTGGGAAAAATACACGGGTCTTCCCATGAAGCTGAAGACCAGACAATACACCAGCAGGAACACGGGAGATAGTAAGACCAGGGCCGACAACGCACCCCAGAAATCCATTCGACGTTTGAACCGACTATCAAGCCGGTTGCCGGCTTCGAACCGCGCGCATCCGGCGAATATGGGGGTCGAAACTTCGCTACGCCGCATCGGTTGTTCCAGAAAGGGGCCTTACCCAAGTCCGCGTGAGAGGCGGCCCGGCACTCCGCCCTAGCTCCCGCCGTGAAATTAACCTTTGGCCGGGTTCACTCCATGAAGGTTTGCGGAAAATCGTGCCGGACAACAGCTAGGCGTTCAGAATTCGCAGATAGATTTCCCGCACTTCCTTGGCGGTCTTGATCACATCGAACAACTTTCGGGTCTTTTCCCGTCCCGCATACGCCATCCGGCGGGATCGTTCGGGGTCTTCCAATGCCCCGAGCACGGCACGGCCCAAGCCCACCGGGTCCCGAGGCCGAACCAGCCAACCCGTCACTCCAGGTTCCACCAAGTCCGGGAATCCGCCGACATCCGTGGTAACGGTCGGGATACCGTGCAGGAAGGACTCCACCGCTCCTCCCACGTTCTCGGAATGGGAAGGATGTACGGCCAAATCGAAATCCGGATAGAGCTTGTGCACATCATCCCTCGTACCCAAGAAAACGACCGAATCCCCGCATCGAGCTCTCCCGTAGGCTCTGATTTTCCCCTCATATCGGAAGGCGCCGTTCCAGGCTCCGCCGATAAAAACACCCTTCAATCCCGGCCGTCGGTCGAGGCACCATGCCAGAGCGTCGATCAGGTCTTCGTGCCCTTTCAGCCCTTTGCACTGCCCGAACAGTCTTTTCGGGGCGTACATGTAGGCCACCATGCCTATAATCGGTGTTTCCGCCCCCACTCCGATCAGGTTCCGAAGCGCTCCTTTCTTGCCTTCTTCGGCGTATTCCACGTCGGTCCCATAGTAGGAGAAGAAGATCCGGTCCGGCGGAATTCCGAGGGTCCGATATTTCCGGACCGTCCAACGACAGGAACCGATCCAGTAGTCCGCGGAACCCGCCGAAGCAACCTCCAGATCGCGAAACAAGGGATGCTCCAGATGCAGAGGCCCCGGTACTTGAAAGACTCTGGGCGTCTTGTGGTCCTTCCCCAAGGCCGCCCTGGCCATGAGCGTGGTCGCCGGGAAATGACTGTGAATCAGATCAGGCCGTACCAAAGCGACCAAACGCCTGAGCCGCGAGAGAATATGGGGAATCTCCCAGGGGCGCCCCAACGGGATATCGAAGCATTCTTCGTGTACTCTCACCCCGACGTCGACATACCGCTGCACGAGAGGTCCCGAAGGAAGGGCCACATGCACCTCCACACCGAGCCGGGCCAGCTCACGCGTCTGACGGAGGGCCCAAGAAGCTCCCACGGAGGTTTTCAGCAAGTGCAGAACTCTCACTGCGGCTTTTCCTTATTCGTGACCCAATCCAAGGTCGCCCGCTTCACGTACCGATAGAACTCGCTCCTTCTAACCCGAAGCACCGAGTCGGCAAACCTGCCCGCCTCCCGCAAGTTCCTGTAGGACATCTTGTCCAAACGTGAGGGATCGGCCAGCACTTCCATGATCTTTTCGGCCAATTCCGAGGCATTGCCCGGCTCGACCAGATCTTCGCGGGCGAGCAACTCGGGGATTCCGCCCACCCGAGTCCCGATGCACGGCAATCCGGAGGCCATGGCTTCAATCACGGACCGGGGCAATCCCTCGGTCCTCGATGGTAGTATGAACAGGCAAGCGGCGTCCATCCGACTCCGAACCGTTTCGCCGGAAACGTGTCCCCGGAAAATCACCCGCCGCTCAAGCCCCAGAACCGACCGAAGCGACTCCATGCGTCTTCGATACCGGCCTTCTCCGAGGATTTCAAGTTCCAGGTCCCACCCTTGGGACATACATCTCGCCACCGCGTCGAGAAGAACGTCGAATCCTTTGTAGGGCTGCTCCATGGAGCCCACCGAAATCAGCCGATACGGCCCTTGATGCCTTCCATGGATCCGCGGAGCCGAAGAAATCCGGTCGTCTGGAAGGTCGATGCTTGAATAGGCCGCGGTCATCGCACCGGATCCGGCCGGGTAACGCTTCTGCAACGTGCCGGAGGTCACATAGGCCACCCCACAGGATCGCAAGCACTGCCTCCGCAGCTGAATCCCGAACCAAAGACGAAAAAACCATCTCAGGGGATGCGACACACCGCCTTTGGTAAAAGTGGTACCGGGGTCCCCAACGACCTCGAGTGCGAAGGGCCGGCCGTGTCTTCCCGGACTTTTCTCAATCGCCAGGGCGATCTGGGAAGGGACCCGCAAAATAATCGCATCTTCGGGCCGCAGTCCTCGCCGTAGAATGGCCCCCAAGCGCCTTCGGCTGCGTAAGTATTCCCGGGGCCCCCTGTAGGGCGGCAAATCCAGAAAAGCGATCCGATCTCCATCCGCTCGAACCCAATCCCTTTGCGGCCGGGCCCGAGCCAGTACACGCGCCGCCACGAGTACCTCATCGAAGACATCCAAATACCTGGCCCAGAAATCGGGAGTGAATACGCCGGGTGTCCAAACCCGCCCATCGGGCGTTCGGACGAACCGCATTTCAAGACCGACAAGAACGTTCACCGAAACCGTCGGAAGAACGAAGAATTTTCGGCCGCGGGCTTACGCTTTGTCAATGGGATATTATCGGCCATGAATACTCCTCCCCTCGGAAGCCCGCTGCTCTCATATGCTGCGTTCCCTTGGACCGGCTTGGACAACCCGGCATCTCCCTTCTCTGAAGTGACGGAAAGGGCTTTGGAAATTCCGGAATCAAGCCCCTCGTTCAGACGGCTCCTTGCATTGGAAGTCCACCACCACCGCCTTGAATTTCCCCCGGGCACTTCTGGGAACGGTGGGAACATAGCGGAATTCGATCTCCACAGGCTCCCCCATTCTCCGGGTAATCTCTCCGCGAACGGAGGACTCCGTCGTTCGGCGATCGGCGGCGCAGTGAGAATCGAGAACCACATTCATGACAAACCGTTGAAAACCTGTTTGCACCAACTGGGCTTCCACGATCCCTTTCAGATTTTTCGTGGCGTGAAAACAGAGGTAACCGATGCGTTCACCGCTTCTCTTAACCGCCAAATCCTCGCTTCGCCCCACAATCCGGCCGATGGTGGGCCAACCGAGCCCACAAGAACATTGAGTATCATATCCCGTGTATTCCACCCAATCCTCCAAATCGTACCGAATGAGGGGCATGGTTCTCCGGTTCAACCCGGTAACCAGCACCCTCCCCATTTGGCCCGGAAGGACGCCGCGGTTCGCCTCATCCACAATCTCCATGATCCCGATCAATGGATGGATGTGCATCCCGCCCTGTGGACATTCCAAAACCAGGTGGCATCCTTCCTGAGAGCCGTACAGATTGTACACCCGCGCACCCAAGGCTTCCCCGATTTCATTCCTCCAATCGGGATAAAGCACTTCCGAGGTCGTCACTGCGGCACGCCCGGCCGTGTTTTTCAGACAACCGGACCCCGTAAGGCGGGCCAGTTGGTGCACGGCGGAGGCATACCCGTACACGAGATTCGGATCGAAGGACTTCAACAGCCGCCGCACCCGATCCCGATTCCTCTCCCCGAGGGAATAAATGGACAGGAAGACGCTTTGGGTCAGGGGGTCGCGCCAGAAGAGTTCTCTCGATCCTTCCGACGGCGACATGAACCCGGATAGAAACAAAGTCCGAGGTCGGCGCGTACGGCAAAGCCGGGCGAACCAGTCCTGCAGGATCGCCTGCGACAGGCTGCGTTCCCCGATGGAGGAACGTATACGAAGAGGGGTTCCCGAGGTACCGCTGGTGGTATGCACCGGAGCTCGAAACGGATGATTGGAGGCCCAAAAGGATTCCGGACGTCTCCTGACTTCCTCTTTTGAGACAACGGGGAGCCCTTCGAGAAACTTCAGGAGTTCAAACCCGCCGACGGCGGGAAGGTCGGGGTAGACCTCGCGACGTGCTGCGTAATGATCGGAAGTTCGCAGGGCGTCGGAGTAACATTCTCGAAAAACGCGGGCCTGTAAGAGCCGGTACTCCGCCGGGGACAATCCCCAGGCCTCTCGTACTTTGGAGCGGAAGGGAATTCCACATAGCGCCTTGAACGTCCAATGGAATCCATACCGAACGGCCTTTTGCGTCACCATGGTTTGTGGTCCGGAAAACCGTTTGGGTGTCCATTCCGAGGGAACCGGGGCAAACTTTCCCGGAAGACGGCGGCATCCGGCCGGGACATCGGACTCCGGCGACGGGTCGCCTCAGCATCCCGATCGTGATCCGCTTACGAGGGCCGCCCTCCACCCGAGGGGTCGACCGGTGCGGCAAGACATCCGGAAAAAAGAGGAGAATCCGTATCCTGAAGTCGTCTCCCAATAACGACGACTTGTCTTCCGTTATCCCCGTTGGAAGGACACGACCGTAAGCGCGCGCGACACGGAATTCGCCGAAATCATCATCAATCATCTTCCAACAAAATGGGGAGCCAGGTAAGCGGACAATACACGGCCACTCCCACGTCCTGACTCGAGCTCCCACAAGCGTTGGAGGCGACCAATGTGTATTTGGTGTTCCGGGGTACGGTTACATCGTACGTCCCCTCCAACGGACTCACCGAAACGCCGCCCGGGTTGATAACAGTTGAAGTGGCATCGCTCACCAACCAGCTCAATGTGGCGGTGCCGCCCTCCATGGGCAAGACACGCGGGGTCGAAGTCCAAGAGAGAATCAACGGAGGATCGCAATTCGCAACATAAACGTTGACCACCAATAAATTCCGAAAAATCTGGTGCTCTTCATCCCAGTCCGCCCCAAGGGTGAATCCGTCCGTGCCGTCGAAATCCTTGCCCGGCGTGTAGCTGATCGTGGGAAGCGCGGAAATATCGACGGTTCCTTGAAGGGGTTCGGACACAAGCGTAAAGGACGACGCATCGGACAACGTGAACGTCTTTTTCTTATCTTCGGTAGCGTTCACCTGAAGAACGCCGATCTTGCCGTTGGCGAAAACACGGCCGGTTTTCCAACCATAGGTCGTCTGGACCAAAGACTCGGCGGCCCCGGAAGGAGCGCCGTACTTCCCGGGCCACAATCGCCAAGGGAAATTCTGCTCATCGGTCCAATACCAACTGTCCACGTAGCCGGCTTGTCCCGAATCACGCATCAACATGACCATGGCGGCGATGAATTGTTTCTCTTGAAGTCGCTCTTCCTGTGTCTCACCCGGCACGGGGATGAACAGGATCAGTTTGCCGTCGGCCAGCCAACGTTTGTAAACCGCCATGCCCGAGATCATCCGATCGAAATACGGTCTTGCGAAACGCCGATTAAACGGCAGTTCAAAGCTCATTCCGTCAGCCGCGCCGTCGAGCAGGTCCGCGTCCTCGTAGCTGTTGAGGGAAAACAACCAGGGAGAACCGGCCACATTGGCCACTAATCGAATATTTTGAGCGTTTAGACGAGATCGCACGGTCTGCAGATGAGTCACCATATTCTGCCAAGTGATCTCCGTGCCGTCCAAGCCTCCGCTGCTGGGATGGATAATGTTGTCCAGATAGAGGAAGGGAAGCCCGCGGGCCTGTGCCTCAGCCACGATGAGATCGGCAAACTGATCGGCGCAGGATTGCTTGGAAATATCCACCCAGTACCGACCCGGTTCGAGGTTTTCGGGATCGTCGAAACACTCCGTCAGCGCGCTGCAGGCGACGGTTTCAACCGGATAATAAGTGGCCGAGGTCTGACAATCCCGTCCCGATATGTAGGTACCGATCAAGGTTTCGGGGTTCTCGGTTTGGTAGTAAGTCAGGAAATCGGAGAAGTGGTTCTCGGCCTGGTACGCCGACTTGAACGTCTCCGGCGGATCCGGAATTTCCGTATAACTCCCTAGGAACTCCTCATCCGTGACGATGGGATCCGGAAAGTCGGTATTCATTCGAAAACCCACAATGATCCGGGCGTTTCGGACTCTGTCGTAATAGGTCGGGTACGTGGAGGTGTACAGGTCCACTTCCATGTAGTTCAGCGTCTGGTCCGAAGAAGGCCATCCCTGAGCGCCGGCCGACACCGAAATCAAGACCAACAACATAAGGAGGCCCGCAGCAGCCGGTTCACGGCGGCCTTTTCTTAGTTTTTCCTGAATGTTCCTCATTGTGCGCACTCGGTGTCCGATCCAATGGTACGGAAGTCGTCTCAGTCTCCGCCGGCTTCTCGGCACCGCCGGCCTTTAAGCATTACGGCTGTGCACTCGGACGCCGCTTATTGGTGAGTACGTCGATGCGGCGATTATCGTTTCAGATGATGCAATAATTAATCAATTAATATAGAATGCCCGGCAAGCGTCGTCAAGGAGCAGGTCCCGAACCCATCAACTCTTCAACCGATCCTACGCCTCCGACCCGGCCTGTCGTGCTCTTTTATCTCCTCTCGAAGCCCCGCCTCCCTTCCGGCCCTTTCCATGTATCTTGGGATTCGCCGCGAAGAGATCAGCATGAAGGCCAAGGGGAGCATCCCGTCCTTGACGAAAAGCACCACCCAATTGTCCGAATCCCCGAGCAACAGCACAAAAGGAAATCCCAAAAGAAACGGCAGAAACAGAAGTCGCGCGTCGGGATAAGTCCAGCTTCTCAGAAATCGTCTCAGTAAGCCGACAAAGGCTCCGAATGCCGCAAAAAAGATCGGGACCGCCGCAGGGCCGAAATTGAGCATGGCCTCACCCGCAAACCCATATTGACGGGTGGACACGAGTGACGTGTGAGCTCCGGGATAAATCCCGTATTGAATCTCCGTCCCTTCTCGGACCTTGGTTTCAGGGCGATTGTGCCAAATCCACGAAGGCACCACGGACGCCGCCGCTCCCAGATAGGTTCTGCCCCATGCGAACCTATAATTTCTTTCCCCTCCGTACAATCGGTACAAGAGGTAGGCCTGCACATCGCTTCGGGCCAAATCCCCCAGCAGTAGAGCCTGCATGGACCTGCCCGTTTGCCGCACCAAGCGCTCACGCTTCCCTGAGTCTCCAAACGCCTGCAACGCATCCGTTCCCATGGATTTGTAAAAACCGTATCCGTAACTGAAAGCGATCAGGCAGCCCAACCCTAAAAGAACCGTTTTTGCTGAAAATCTTCGAACCCAGAAGTAGATGATGCCCGCGAACCACACAAGCACGATGATGGTGCTCGTCCGGCTTCCGCGGAGTCCTCCGAAGGCGAATTTCAGGACAAAAAAAGCGATCGCCGCAACAAACAGCACCGGACGACGCCGGACCCAACTCCGCCCGCGAGCCCAGACGGCGAAGGCCATCAGCGCCACCAAGGGAAAGACTTCCGCTGCAATGACCAACCAGCCCAACCCCTGGAAAGAATCGCCGCCCGTCCGGTGTGCGGCCGCCTGCACGTACCCCGCCGGCCCGCCCAATCGATAATAAACCAGGATCTGCAATGCGGCGGACATCACGAGGAGGCCCGTGGCGCACACCACGAAGCGGTGCTCCACGATTTCCCGGAAACCTCGTCCCTGATTGTAGGGAACTCCCTCGGCGATCTTGTTTGCCACGGGGAGATAACACAGGATCCCCACCGCATTGAGGACGCCCAGCCATCCCAACCAGGTCCGCCAGTCTTCCGGCGAATCCATGGACCACATCCAATAACCCCAGAATACGTGTAACAGGGGTGAAAGGAAGAAGAAATGGACGCCGAAAAATCCTACAAGCCCTTTGGGGTCCAGCGTATCCAACTCTCCCCGGAGCCACGCCACCGCGTCTCCACCCATCAAACTTCCACAGAGGACCAGAGGAATTACAAACCAGTGTTGGAATCTTTCGGACCACAAGGCCAGCAAGCACACCGTCATGATACAAGCCGCACACGCCACGGCGGCGGCGGGCAATGGAAACGGTCCCATTACCGGTGCGTAGGGAAAATCTTTTCCGTTTCCTCTCACGGCGTGGTCGTCCAGCGGTATACGGAAGCGGTGGTCGGCATGCCATAAACGTAGTGACTCGGAAGAGCTCGGCGACGACCCCATGATCGGCCGTGCAAACCGAGGGTCCGGTCACGACCGGGCACCGGTCGGTCCCTTCGCCTATCGGCCCGTTTCATCCGGATTCGCTTCCGGACGTTCGTTTCGATTCCATACGGTAATACTTGTCGTATTTGCGCAGATACCTACCGTAGTAGTAATGGTCCTTTTTGAAATTCATCATATTGACCACAACGCCCAGGATCCGCGGCCGGGGCACGGAAAATTCCCTGAGTGTACGGAGCACTTCGTCCACATGGGTACGTCCCGCTCGAATGACCACGATGATGCCGTCACAAAAAGGCGCCATCATCAGGGCGTCGTTCATGTTTCCCACCGGCGGAGTATCCACCAGGATGTGGTCGAACTCCCAGGACAATATTCCCAGCAGAGCTTCGAATCTTCCATCCGTGAAAAGGTCCGAAGGTCGGCCGTCATGAGTTCCTGCGGATAAGATGTGCGCTCCCGAGTAGGGTAATGAACGAACAAACCCGAGAATGGTGTTGAGAAGGTGCTCCGGTTTGCCCGGATTCCATCTCATTTCCTGCTCGATGCTTTGAAAAAATCGGTTGAGTGACGGATCGTTCTTGAACTTGGTCAAAGAGTCTTCCGGCCTGAACTCGTACCGAATATCCAACTCCCCGTTCAGCTTCCCAACAGCCTCTTTGATGATCTGAGTCGTGAATGCGGCCAGCTCTTCCGGAGTCAGGATTCCCATCTGAATCAGCCGTTGTTCAACGGTGGGTCCTGGAAGGCGTCCGACGGAATCCGCCGCGTTTGCTTCGCTCCGGCTGATTCGTCCAGCCGCGAGCAACAGCCCGGTCATCGTGGCTTCCGGGAGTTCCGGAGAGCGCTTGAGACTCACCGGCAATCCGTCGATAAATGTCAATTGGGTGCTTTGGTCTCCGTCCCGATAAATCAACATGCCCGTGCACCCTCTAGCTCTGAGGAGAACATGAAGGTCTCCGGGAGAGCGTGTTCGAAGGGTTCCCGCGGTGACCTCCTCCCTCATCACCTCCCCTAAAACCTCGGCCAGCCCGGGGCCGGGGTCCAAACCGAGACGAGCTTCGAATCCCGGCATGTGCAGATCGGCCTCAAGCACCAAGGTCTTCCGGCCCATCCGAGCGAGGGCCATACCGAGGTTGAGGGCTACGGTGGATTTACCTTCCATGGCGGCGGAACTCGAAATCAGGTGCACTACCGAGCCCGAGCGTCTCCGGTCGGGACCGAGTTGAAAGGCCAGCCTGCGAAAGGCTTCGGCAAACCTGGGTTCGATTCCTTTTCGGCTCACGGATGGAAACCGGGGCCCGGTGCCGTCTCCCTTTGCGTCCGACGAACCCTTCACCCTGGGCACCTCGGAGAGAACGTCGACCCCAAGGTGACGCTCCACGTCATCCAGTCCCCGAATGGTACGATCCAGGTATTCGGCAATAAATCCGGCGCCCACTCCCAGCATGCCGCCCAATACCACTCCGAGAAGGAGGTTCAGTACGGTATTCGGTTTTACCGGTTCTTTGGGCAGTTCGGCCGCCTCGACCAACCGCACCACAGGTCGGGGCGCACTCTTTTCCAGATCCATTTCCCGGATGCGGGCGCGAAGCAGGTTCACCAGTTCCTGGTCGCTTCTAAACTCCTGTTCCAGTTGGGAGTATCGAGCTCCTTTGCGGTTCATGGCCAATGCCTCGGCCTCGTAGCCTGAAAGCGCCTCCTTGATGGCCTTCTCTTTGTTCAGCAGCGCGGCCCGTTCGGATTTCAAGTTCTCCAGGACCTGCTCGAATCTTCCCGCAATTCTCCGCCTCAACTCCTGCAACTTGGCGTCGACTTTGACCATCTCGGGATGTTTATGCTTATAAACCTGCGACAGCCGTTCCCGCTCCACTTCGGTCTTCACAAGCTCCGCTTGCAGGGTCGCCAGTAAATTGTCCTGAAAGAGCCCGGTCAAGCCTTCGGCCTCATAACGGTTTCCGGATCGACTCAAGTCTTCGAGTTCACGAATCGTCGTATCCAGTTGACGACGTCTGCTTCCGGCGGCCAGAAGCTCGGCGTTCATCTCCCGTATCCTGTCCTCGCTCAGGCCTTGCTTGCCCTCAATGGAAAACACGCTTTCCCGTTCCTTGAAGTCTAGAAAAGCGCTTTGGGACTCCTCAAGTCGTTTCCCGATGTCGGTAAACTCCCTGGAAAGCCACTCAATGCTCTTGCGGGCCCGTTCGGTGCGTATATCCGAGTCGTAAGCAATGTATGCCTCCGCCAATCGATTCGCCAAATCACGAGCCGCAGCGGGATTATGATCCTCCACCCGGATTCGGAGCAGCCTCGTGTTTCTCACTTCCTCTACGTGGATTTTTTCCTTCAAAACGTGGAGAGTGTCTTCCCCTGCCAAAGAAGCGCGTCCGTTCGTCGAAGGCGGTTCCGGGCTCGATTCAAAGATTCCCGCGAGAGCCGACATCATGCGCCGCCAAACGTTGGACAAACTGAGCAAGGCACCCCGGTAAGGCGGATCGGGAACTACCTTGAAATCCTTCGCCACCCGTTCAAGTACCGGGCGCGACGTTACCATACCGACGTGGGTGCTTAGAATCACCTGTTCCGATAATACGGACGCAGGGTCCGTGAGTTCGCCCGAAAGGGGAGAACGTCTTATATCCGGTTCCACGGCAATGAGAGTTTCCGCGCGATAAACCGGCTTGGTGGAATAGGTAATCCAAGCCGTGAGAAGCACCACCAACAGAAAGACCGAACAGACCACCGTCAGACGGGACCGCAGCAGGAAAAAATAGTCCGCCGCATGCCTGCCGCCGGTTGAAGCCGGTACCGAAAGCCTCGAGTCCGGGTAAACCGCGCCTCCGGTCCGGTCCCACTCTGCGTTGTCTTGTCCCATCATGAACTCCTTGCTCCGGCGGGGACTTCCCATGAACGAGCGGCCCACGCAAATCCGGTGTGGCCCGAGCAGTCGAATTCCGAAACCGACGCATACCTCAATCGTCACCGGTTTCGTTCATCAGAACCACGATTCGGGCACATAAACCCGGTCGCCGGGTTGCAGCACCGGGTCCTTTTCCTCGCCGTGAATCACGTTTTTCGCATTCACTTCGATGGATTCCTGCGTCCCACCGGACGACTTCCGAGTGATGAGTACACGATTGACCGCCGCGAACTCACCGAATCCTCCCGCCATGGTGCACACGTCAATCAGCGTCATGCCTTCCTGGAAATCATAAAGCCCGGGTTTTTTCACTTGGCCCAGGACGGAAATCTTGAATCGGCCGGGCTCTGAAGACGTCTTAGGCGGTACGTACACCACGTCTCCGGACTCCAAGAAGACGTTCTTGCCTGCACCGTCTCGCGCCATGACGGATTTCAGGTCCAAAGAAACGGTTTTCCCATCGCGCGCCAGCTGCTCCACATCCGCCTCGCCCGATACGGCCTCAACGGACCCTTTGAGAATCAGCACTCGATTGCCGCCGTGCTCGGTGACGCCGCCCGCTTTGGCCAAAATCTCCAAAATCGTGTTCGGTTCCTCCAAAACGTACAATCCGGGTCTGTCGACCGCGCCGGCCACATAAACCTTGAAGCTCCTGTATTCCTTCACCTTGATCAGCACTTGAGGACGGACGAAATAGTCCCTTTCCAGTGGTCCGGTCACCGCTTCGGCAAGCTCCGATACGGTGCGCCCCTCGGCCCGTACCGGCCCCAGAAAAGGAAACTCGATGTCGCCTTGGGAACTCACCGCCACCTCAACGCTTTCTTGAACGGTCCCACCGGCAAAAATGCTGATCAGCAGGACATCCCCGGGTCCCAGCCGATAGGCCTGACCCGCGCCGGCGTCAAACGGCAGGACTCCCTGAAAAAGAAACATCAATACCAGGATCATCGAGAACGCGATCTTCATCCTACCGACTCCCATTGCGACGCGGCTCCGAGATTCCTCCGCAACCGGCGGGGACTCAACGATGTGCGACAGTCCCATGGTTTCGTCGCCTACGAATCCCGCTTCAAGGGACACGGAAGGCGAACCTCCATCGGCGCATCCCGATCTTTGACGGCTGGTGCCGACTTGAGGATGAAAGTAGTATTTCCCGGTCAAAGGTACTTTTCTCCTTCGTCCCGTCCGCGGATCACCCGTGCAGGCGTCCCCCAAGCCATACAATGGTCGGGAAAGTCTCTTAGTACCGTAGCGCCCGCCCCAATTACCGTGTGGTTTCCTATATGGACACCGTGGATCACCTGAGCCCCGATGGAAACCGCGGAACAGACCCCTATTCGAACATTCCCCCCCACTGTGACTCCCGGAGCCAGACTTGCGAATTCCTCCATGACGGAGTCATGGTCCAGTGAGGCACGGGTGTTCACAATACATCCCCTGCCGACTCGAGCATCACTGCCGATCACCGCACCGGCCAGAACCACGGCCCCCTCTTCGATTCGAGCGCCTCTCGCGATCTGAGCGGACGGATGGACTACGGCGGCCATGGGGAGTCCCGGTGCGATGGACTCCATGGACAAAGCGATCCGTCTTCGTGTCCAGTTGTCCCCAACCGCCACTACATAGGACTCCACATTTTCCGAGGCAACCAGTTCGGGCAGACGGTCTTCCGCCCCAAGAATCCTGTAGCCGAACCACTCCGCCCCCGGCGTCCCGCCGGCGTCCAGAAGCCCCATGACTCGGAACGAATCGGACTTCTCCACCGCATCCAAAACGACTTTGCAGTGACCCGACGCGCCGACCACGACAAGATTTCTCAAATGCCCCCTCCCGCGACTTGGGAAATCGACCCATCAAACATACCGTTCCACCTTGTCCGAAACCAAGTTCGCGAACTCCAGACTATTCAAAGTGACCTCCCTACTCAAGCAATCCGAAAAGCGCTCGGATGAGAGGGATATTTCTTGTTCTTCGCGTTCACGATCCGAGGTGATGAGGGACGACGGCGGACGACGCCTCGGGTTCCGGCCCGCCGTCTGCGACATCTCGATCCTATGACGAAAAAAGGCCCCGACTTCCAAGCCGGGGCCTTTTGATTCAAATCAGGTGATCTTGTACTTCAGGATCACTCGGCCTGGTAGGCCGGAGCATCCATAACCTTCACCAGATTGTAGGCGTTGGGAATTCCGCTATCAAGGGTCAGGGTGGCGATGTGCGTGGCCTCCCCTCCATCCTCGACCAGATTCATATCCCAGCCGTGATTTCCCTCATCGTTGGTCAGGCTGGTTCCATCGGTCCAATCAGGATCCACGAATACGTAGAACTTCGAGTAATCCACCGTATAGATGAAGATCGCCGATTGGTATGCCTTATAGGTTTGGGCAAACAGATTGATCTTGAACAACTCTTTGTGGATTCCATCCAGCGGAGAGTCGCTGTCTATGGACTCGAACCACTTGTACAAAGTGAACGCGATGGGATCGCCTCCGTTGACCAAGCCGGCCGACATGCTGCCGTCCCCGTTGTACTCAAGGGTCAGGTTGAGTCCCGATCCGGTGTCGTCCGCCTTCATGGTCACGCCGTCGGTCCAATCCGAATCCGTGAACACGTAAAACTTCACCAAGTCCTGGGTCAGGATCACCAGCAACGAACCGTCCGTGTAGGTCTGCAGGTACGCGTTCCACGATACGGTATCTCCCGATCCCATGGGCACGTTCTTGTAGATGCCTCCCACGGTCACGGGCGACAAGGATGCGGCCGGCAGCACGGTAATGTTGACCTGATCGGTCGCTGTTTCCAGGTACTGGTCCGCAACGGTCAGTTTAATGTTCAACACGATGCCGTCCGGGCCGGTGCCTGCGGGCACGGAAGGCGCTTGGAACCAGGTAACGATTCCCGTGTCGTCCTCCGGATCAATGGAGATGCCCTGGTTGAGCAAGGTCCATGCGAAGGTCAGCGGTCCGCCCTTGGGATCATAGGAATTGGACCCGTTCAGAATCACCGTTTGGCCTTCCATCACCACCTGATCCGGTCCGGCGTTGGCCACCGGAGGTCCGGCACTTTCCACGAAGATCTGCACGGTATCGGAGGCGGCTCCGCCCTTACCGTCGCCCACCTGGAGGGTGAACACCAACGTGGCCCCCGAACTCCCCACAGAGGGAGCGGTAAAGGTCGGCGAGGCGGACGTGTCGCTGCTTAATGCCACGGCGGGACCGGAGGTAAGACCCCACTGGTAGGTCAACGTATCTCCGTCGGGATCATAGGAACCGGTGCCGTCGAGAATGACAACCTGTCCGGTCGTCACTACCTGGTCAGGACCTGCGTTGGCCACGGGCGGGTCGTTTTCGGTGGGTGTTTCACTCACTACTCCAATGAGGATTCCGTCGGTGCCCAAGGCGCTGCTGGTATCCCTTACCTGGAGCTGAATGACGATTTCCGCACTACCCGTCACATTCGGGACCAGGAAGCTCGCGGTTGCCGAAGTGGAGCCGTTGATGGTGACGGTGGGTCCGGATATCTGTACCCACTTGTAGGTAATGGTGTCTCCGTCCGGATCGTACGAACCGGCTCCATTGAGGGTGAAAGTCTGACCCGGCACGGCCACCTGGGTTTCGGCACCGGCAATGACGGCCACCGGCGGGTTGTTGGTTTCCGAACCTTCGGGCACCACGCCCACCAGAAGAGAATCCGTGTCCGCTGCGTTGGACGTATCCCGAACCGTCAGACGGATCACGATTTCCGCGCCGGAGGAACCCACGGCCGGAGCCACAAAAGAGGTGGTCGCGTTGGTCGGCGCAGCGATGGTGATCGCAGGACCGGATATCTGCTCCCAGAGGTAGGTGAGCGTGTCTCCATCCGGATCATAGGAATTCACACCGCTCAACACCACGGTCTGGCCTTCCAGCACGGTCACCGTTTCCGGACCCGCGTCGGCCACCGGAGCCGTGTTGCCGCCCCCGGATCCGCTGTCGGTAATGATGATGGTGCGCGTTTCCACGTCGGTGAGCGCCGTGGAAGTATCGGTCACCGTCAAGGAGAACACGAGGGTTCCCGTGGTTGTCGGAGGCACGAAGTAGGCTCGACACGGTGTACCGGTATTCTGAATGGTGACGGCTGGGCCGCTTACTTTCTGCCAAAGGTAGGACAGGGTCCCCCCCGCCGGCACGGTGTAGGAAGCGCAGCCGTCGAGATACACGATACTCGTCGTGGCCCGGTCCACCGTGCTGGTCGCGGCCGCCGGTTCGGTGATCACGGCTACCGGCGGTTGGGGGCCGACGTTGGTCACGTCCACGGTCACGGACTCGGAGGCCGCTCCACCGCAGCTGTTGTTGATGATGAGTCCGTACACGGTATCATAGACGGGATTGTCGTCCTTGGTGCCCACTCCGCCGTACAGCGACCACAATTCTTCAACAAAGACAACCACTCCGTCGTCCGGGTTGGGCACCAGGAACACGGTCGGTACGGTGTCGTTGGGATCCACCGACCACTGGAGGGTCACCGGGTCTCCCTGCTCGATCTCCGCAACGCTCATGTCGTTGGCCGTAAATTCTTCGATAATGGGAACGCGGGTCACCTTGCCCCAATCCTGGCACCAGTTGTCCGCAGCGGTTACGTCGTCGGCGGTCCCGTATATACCGAAGAGCAACGTATCATCCGAATCGGGACTGGCCTGGTCCGGAAGAGAGTCCAGGTAAACGTCGGCGCAGTCGCATCGGCAGTCGTTGACGTTGAATTTGATGCCGAAGAGTTTCCCGCTGGTGCCTGCCGCCAGAGTCTTGCTCGCGTCCGCTCCGATGGTGAAAATGGTGCGAATGCGGTTCCCCGTTCGAACCCAGGACTTGGTCCAGTTCTGAAGCAAAGACGGGCTGGCGGTGTTCATACCGGTCCACGTCAGACAAGTATCCGGGAAGACGATGTCGAATTTGAGAAACTTCACCGGGTTGACGGCATCCACCATATTCACCGCCACCTCGATCTGCTGTTCGGGGTCGGTGGTTTCCACGCAACTGTTGTTTGACAGGTACAAAGTGGGTAGTTGGGAACAGGTGGTCAATCCGATGGTGGTGGGGTTCACGTAAAATTCAGCGGGCGTGCCGGTGGGAACCACCTGCCGCTTATTGTTCAGACCCCACATGTAGACCCCGCCGGCCGTATCGCAGCCGGCGTTGGTCACCACCATGGAGTGGTTGGCGCCCGCATCGATCTGGCCGCCGGAATTGATGTTGTTGACTTTCACGGGAATATTCTTGACTTCGGCGAACGCCCCGTTGCCGAGCTGCCCCCAGGCGTTGTCGCCCCAGGAATAGATGATTCCGTCATCGTACAACGCCAAGGCATGATTTTCGCCGGCCGCCACGTCGAAAACGCGCGCATCGGGGTTATCGGCACGCTCAAGCCCGTCGATGGCAACGGGGGTCAATCGGTTGGTGAAATCCCCCAAGCCCAATTGGCCTTTGTCGTTCCTTCCCATGCCGTAGACGGTGCCGTCGCCCTGAACATAGATGGTGAAGCCTTTGCCGAGAGCCACGTCAATGACGTTGCTGGAGGAAGAGAGCACCTTGGGAGAAAGACTCTGCGCCACGGTGCCGTCCCCGAGCTGACCGGAGGCGTTTTTCCCCCACAAATACAGTTTTCCGTCGGTTCCCACCGCGGCGGAATGTTCCCACCCCCCGGCGATGGCCCGATAAGTTCCGGCCACGAGCTTGGGATAGGGAGTGTGCGTGGTGTTCCCCAAACCCAATTCCCCGTTGGTGTTCAGCCCCCAAGTGTAGAGCAGGCCCGCCGAGGTGAGTGCCATGGAATGATACCTTCCGGCGGCGATGGCCACCACGTTGGTCAGCCAGGGAACCGGAGAAGCCATATAATTTACAGCCTCCCCGCTGCCGCTGTGGCCCGGCAACTGTGTCCCGGCGATCCACACCGTGCCGTTGGACCTGAGGAAGATCGTATGACGTTCTCCCGCCGCCACCGCAATGACCCCATACAGCGGATTAGTCGTGGCGCCGTTGAGCACCACTCCCGGTCCGGCCCCCAACGCAGGGTTACCGAACTGGTAATGGGTGTTGTCGCCGAATGCCGTCACCGTGCGCGTGGCGAGAACACCGGTGTGGATGGGACAATTGACCAAGACCATGGAATGGTCCCACCCCGCAATGTCCACCGCGGCCTTTGCCTGCATCGCGGGCAGGACCACGCAGCACAGGGCGACAGCGATGAATAACAGCCGAACGTAACGTACTTTCATTTGGTTCGCTCCTATTCCAAAAAAATGTCGCTTAATTTATCTTCACGCTGCCCCCACGAAGGGCGCGCGGTTTCCGCGATGCTCCGGCCGCGGTGCGGCCCTCGCCACCGGCATCTCACACCGGCCGACCGGCTTTCCCCCTTTCGGCTCACCCAAATTTCTTCCATACATCGAAAACGTAAGTGTGAAGGAAGGACAAAAAAACCCTTCACTAACTGAAAGCAAGAATTATGCCCTCATGCACACAAGGCCACAAAGCACATCCGCTGCGGATCCCGCCTCGCATTCGCCGGACCGTTGTTTCTCCGCCCGGACCATTTCGCCCACCGCCGGTCGGAATGAGCCACCCGTCCTCCGAATCGTGAGAGCCGCCTTTGTTCCGCCGCGCACCGGAAGGACTCGAAACCGAACCATGAATGCATTACAGATCGTAAGATTGTTCTTTCAAAGACACATCACGAGTATCCACACGCAGGCCGTGAAGTTGCTTCACCATCTCTTATGGTGTCTTCGAAGAGTTCTCCCGATTTCTTTGGAAAATTCAATATACGCTCGATTATTCGGCATTCGGCCTGATAATCCGTTGGGAACTTTACACAAATCAACGGAGTTTAGCAAGAGATTTCCTGCACCTGGACCATTATGTATGCCGGACATATCCCGGCCCTTTCCCCTTTCTCTCCGAGGATCCCGCGGCAAGTTCCAAAGGGAGAGACTTCTTACCTCCGAGCCGACAAGTTTCGTTATGTCCGAACCGTTTCGGCATCATGATCGCCGAGCAAATCACTAGGCGTCGCATTCGACTAATTCAGGCTGTTCGACGGTGCGGGCACCTATTCCCTCGACCATGAATTCAGCCCCCTTACTCTTCATCCCATCAAGGTTCTCCGCCGGAATTCCGCCCCACGTACGTTCGCACCGCAACTCCTCCCTCATTTGCGACCAGACTCACCGCGCCGTCACGGTCCGTTCGGTAGACCGCGCAACCTCGCTCGGAATACCTGCGCACCACGTCTGCCGCCGGAAATCCCCATGGGTTTCTCGACCCTGCGCTAAATACCACAACACCCGGATTCACGGCGTCCAGAAACAGATTGGTGCTCGATGTCCCGCTACCGTGATGCGGCGCAAGAATCACGTCCGACGACAAGGAAGTACCTGAAACCACCAAAGCCTCTTCCCCCAGCGCCTCGATATCTCCCGGCAAGAGCACGCCCAAACCGTCCATGCTCATCTGCAGCACAAGGGAGTAGTTGTTGGAATTCCAGCTCATTCCCTCATCGCCTACCGTCGCCCTCCCCGGATGAAGCACTCGTGTCGACACGCCGCCCGTCACCACCGTCGGCATCTCCGCCGACATCACGCGATGGCGGATTCCCTTTCTTCCAACGACTTCCATGAGACGCCGCCAGACTTCCGAATCTCCTTCTCGGCCCGAAGTCCACAGCTCTCGAACCCCGAAGTGCTCCGCCAAATAGACCAGACCCTCCATATGGTCCCTTTCAGCATGAGTCAGCACCAAAGTGTCCACATGCATAATCCGATTCCACCACAAATAGGGAGCCACCACCCGTTCACCCATGTCAAATGATTCCGACCACGTACCCCCACCGTCGACAACCATCACGGATCCGCCGGGAAATGTCACCACTGCAGAATTCCCCTGTCCTACATCCAAGAAAGTAATGGAAAACTCTTGAGGACTCATCGAACGATATACCCAGTAGGCCGTATCCGCGAGACCCAATACCAGGACACCGGCAATCGCCCATTTGGCCCCTTTCCATCGTCGAAAGTTCAATGCGAGCAGGAGTACGGTTAGAAAACCCGCGATCTCGATCCAGCGAGGAGTAAACACCTTTACCGTGCACCAAGGCCAACGGGCAATGGTTCGGACGGCATCCGCAGCCCAGTATAGTGGAAAGGCGGCGATATCCAACACCCAGCCCGAAAGACTCGACTGTAATGGATGAAGCAGTGCGGAGAGCAGCCCCAATGGAAGCACCCAAAGTCCGACCACGGGCACCAGTAGGCAGTTGGCGGGAACGCTGAGCAAAGAAATCTGATTGAAGTGTCGCGCCCCAATGGGAGTTGTCGCCAACCACGCAACGGCAGACACCACGACGAGGCCTCTTGCGTACCCGGCGACTTTTCCCGCGCCGGGTCCGGTCCGCCCAAGTCCTCCCATGCAGATGAGGGCGGTGACGGCAACATAGGAGAATTGAAAGGAAACCTCTTGGATCGCCTGCGGCCGCCCGGCCAAAGTCACCAGTCCGGCCAGAGCCAGTGCGGACAACGGGTCCCCGTCCCTATCCAGGAGCCAAGCCGCCAGGAAACACACCACCATGAAGAACGCCCGTAAAGCGGATACGGACCCTCCCGCTACGAGCGCATAGCCCCCTAAAGGAACTATGACCGCCGTCAAGGCCGCCTTGGATACGTTGATCCGGGCGAGCAGCCAAGGGCTTCGCCTGAGCAGCCGGTTGATCACAAAAAACGACGTGAGAGCCACCATGCCCATATGCAGCCCGGAAACAGCCAACAGGTGCCCAGTGCCCGTGCGCTGAAACGCTTCACGCACTTCCGCACCTACATATCCCCGGTTACCCAGTACCATTGCTTTGAGCACCGAGCTCTCCAAAGGGGCGAGTCTGGATTCGAAGAACTCGGCAAGACGGCTCCGGAATGCCTGAACCTTGTCCATGAAGGAGCGGCTTTGAGGAATTACCGGTACCACGTTTGCATCATTCTTGAGGAAGGCGGTGGCATAAACACCCCTTCGTGCAAGATACGAAACGTAGTCGAACGCTCCTGGATTTTGATAGTTCCGGGGACGCCCGGGCTTGAGCGGCAGTACAAACCACTGACCCGAGCAGTAATTGTGTTGCGGCCGCAGGATCGTGGTGCGGACTTTTCCTCGGCAAGGCACCCAACGCCCCCCCTTAAGCCGTCCCTCGGCCTCAATGGTGAAAATCACCCGATCCTCTTGGTGTCTCGGGTCGTCAACGATTCGTGCCAGCACCGGGAAAAGACCTCCCCGGTCACACAACCTCACCACATGGTCTTCACTTCTCCCCGGCTCAGCCGCAGGCATTCCGTAAAGCATTCCGAGCAAAAGAAACAACAACACGCATGAGGCCGCCCTGAGCCTGGTAAGTCCGACGAACACCAGGGCTGCGGCGGATGCACAAAGAATGGGAACAAGAAACGAACCGGAAAAAGGGAGGAGTTGGGCAGCCGAGAGAATCCCGGCCGCGAAAGATAGGACGCAAATCACCAGGGGTCGGGTCACCATGAAGGTTTCCAGAACTCGAGCAGGCTTGGGCGGAATGAACGCCTTATACCCTCAGGCACGACCGGAACCGGATGGCAGGGGTCAGAAGATACGTTTCTGCAGCATATCCTCCTGAACCGACTCCGCTTGCGAGGCCTTCTTTTCCTGAACTCTTTCTATGGCCGCGCCCAGTGAAGATAGTTTGAGTTCGAGCGCTTCGTAACCACGGTCCAGGTGATATACCCGATCAACCACCGTTCTCCCCTTCGCCGCCAAACCGGCCAACACAAGGGAGGCACTGGCACGAAGGTCCGTGGCCATGACGGGGGCTCCATCCAACTTGGGAACGCCCCGAACCACCGCATTTCTCCCTACCACCTGTACATCGGCTCCCATGCGGCGAAGTTCACTCACATGCATGAAACGATTTTCGAAAACATTTTCCGTGATCACGCTCAGACCATTGGAAATACTCATGAGAGCCATGAATTGCGCTTGCATGTCCGTCGGGAAGCCGGGAAAAGGGGCCGTAGTGATGTCCACGCCTCGAACGGCCTGTCGACCCAATACGCGAACCCCACCTTCAGCTTCCTCTCTGAGATCGACTCCGGCTGCGGACAGTTTCTCTCCGAAAGCGCGCAAATGATCCAGCCTTGCGTTACGTATCCAAACGTCGCCGTCGGTGATGGCTCCCGCCACCATCAAGGTCCCGGTTTCGATTCGATCGGGAATCACCGTGTGCGTGGCACCGTGCAGGGAATCCACCCCTTCCACGGTCAAGACCGAAGTCCCCTGGCCCTGAATCCGGGCACCCATTTTGATCAGCGCCTCGGCAAGATCCACCACTTCAGGCTCTTTGGCGGCGTTGCGAATTACCGTCACCCCTTGCGCGAGCCCCGCCGCCATAAGAAGGTTTTCGGTTCCCGTTACCGTAGGCAGATCCAGATCGATTTCCGCCCCCTTAAGCCGGCCTGCTCTTGCCAGGACGTATCCCTGCTCAAGGGTGATCTCGGCCCCCATCTTTTCTAGACCGGCCAAATGCAAATCGATGGGCCGGGCCCCAATGGCGCAACCACCAGGCAAAGAGACCTTGGCCCTCCCGAAACGGGCGACCAGAGGCCCCAAAACCAGTACCGAAGCGCGCATGGTCTTTACCAGATCATAAGGAGCTTCCCAGCCGGAAATGTCCGTTGCATCCACCTCCAGGCCGGCCTGCGTTTCTTCGAACCGAACCCCCAAGGAGCCCAACAGCTCTCTGATCGTGGCGACGTCCCGCAACTTTGGAATGCTTCGGAAAACGTTGCGGCCCTCCGTCAGAATCGATGAGGCGAGGATCGGCAAAGCGGCATTCTTGGCTCCGCTCGCCTCCACGACCCCGCAAAGGCGCCGACCACCTTCGATTCCAATCTTATCCATGGCCTATCCTCTTTGGGCTCGAAGTATTCTTGGAAGTCCGGCGTAATCACACGACACGTCCACGGACGAGTAAGAACCTGCCTCAAGGGCCAGTTTTCGGACCGCTTCTTCCTGTCCGGAGCCGATTTCCAGCAGAACCCAACCACCGGGCTTCAGAAAACGATGGGCCTCCAACAGGATGCGCCTCAGACAGCTCAGCCCGTCCTCCCCCGCCTCAAGCGCCGCCCTCGGTTCGAACTCCCGGATTTCCTTTTCGAGGTTGAAATATTCTTCCGTGGACACGTAGGGGGGATTAGCGGCGATCAGATCGAAGTGCGGTCCGCTCCGCAAAGCGGAGAACAAGTCCATGGCCGCGAAAGAAATGCGTCCGGAGAGTTCCAAACGTTCCACATTGCGGCGCGCGGTTTGAAGCGCTTCAAGGGATTGGTCGGTGGCCACGAGACGTGCTCCAGGAAACTCTTTGGCCAGAGAGGCGACCACCACTCCGGACCCCGTGCCGATATCCAGGAATACACCCTCATGCCCCTTATCGAAAACCCGGATCGCTTCTTCGATCAGGTGCTCGGTCTCAACCCGAGGTATCAGTACACTTCGATCCACCTGGAAAGGCATCGACCAGAATTCCTGGCGACCTGTGAGATACTGGGTGGGTTCACCGGCCGCCCGCCTTCGGATCAGGCCTCGAAAACGCGTACGTTCCTCACGGCTGAGAGGCTTATCGAAGTCGAGATAGAGAGATATCCTTTCCACACCCAACACGTGGGCCAGGAGAACTTCCGCAGCAGCGCACGGTTCCGCGATCCGTTGCTGCGAAAAATAATCGGCGGTCCACCGCAGCACTTCCAGGATCGTCCAGGTACGTTCCGGCTTGGTCGTGGTCAAAGCTGATCAGACGATTGCATCCGGCTTCGATAGTTGGCGATAAGGGGTTCGATAACCGGCTCAAGCTCTCCTTCCAGAATCGTATCGAGCTTGTAAAGGGTCAGACCGATTCGATGGTCCGTGACCCGCCCCTGAGGAAAATTGTAGGTTCGAATTCTTTCGCTGCGCTCCCCGGTTCCCACCTGGCTCTTTCGGCTCTTGGAGATTTCCTCATGGAGTTCTCTTTGTTTGGCGTCCATCAGGCGCGCCCGAAGCACCTGGAGAGCCTTGGCCTTGTTCTTGTGTTGGGACTTCTCGTCCTGGCAGGTCACCACGATGCCGGTGGGCAGGTGCGTCACTCTTACCGCGGAATCGGTAGTGTTCACGCTCTGTCCGCCCGGGCCGCTCGATCGATAGACGTCGATGCGCAACTCCTCCGGTTCGATATCCACGTCCACCTCCTCCGCTTCAGGGAGCACGGCCACAGTCACGGTGGAAGTGTGCACCCTGCCCTGAGTCTCGGTGACGGGAACCCGCTGAACCCGATGAACGCCGCTTTCGAATTTGAGCCTGCTGTAAGCGCCCTTCCCCTCGATCAGCGCGATGATTTCCTTGAAGCCCCCCACCCCGGTGGTGTGACTGCTGAGGATATCCACCTTCCATCGCTTCAATTCGGCAAACCGGGTATACATCCGAAACAGACTCGCGGCGAAAAGAGCGGCTTCCTCACCGCCGGTGCCGGCCCGGATTTCAAGCACCAAGTTCTTTTCGTCGTTCGGGTCCTTTGGAGTGAGCATTTCTCTGAGTTCCCGCTCCAGATCCTCGGAAACAGGCTTCAAAGCACGGATTTCCTCGCGAGCGAGCTGGCGTAGTTCCTCGTCCGACTCATCCAACAGGTCTTGATTTTTGCGGATTTCCTCGAGAGTTTCCCGGTAGTTCCTATAAGCGGAAACGATGGGTAAAAGAGAAGAAAGTTCTTTGGCGTACTTCTGATAACTATCCTGATCCCTGATTATCTCCGGATCACTGAGTTTTTTCTCGAGGTCGAGGTACTGACTTTCGATTTTTTCAAGCTGTTCTATAAGTTCCATGGATATCGACGGCTCATGCCGCGCTTACACAATGGCGGCGGAAGAGACTCCGCGCTTCTTCTCAAGGGAAATAACCCGTGCCAAGGCGAGTAACGCCACCTCGAGCTGTTCGTCCGCAGGAGGCAGCGTGGTCATACGCTGCAGCCAAAGCCCGGGGGCCATAACCATCTTGACCGGCACTAAATTCATGTGCTTCGCTCCCCAGCGGATGGCCTCATACGCCAGACCCGCTACAGGAAACATCAGCAGCATTTTCAGTCCGATAAAACCCAGATTTTCCGTAAACCCGGAGCGCCCGCGGGGCAGGTCGAGGAGCGGAAAAACCACGGAAAACATGATGATGCTGATGAACAATACCAGAAGAATAAACGACGTGCCGCAGCGCGGGTGCAGCGTGGGATATTTCCTGGCATTCTCAACAATCAGCTCTTCACCGCTTTCATAGGTGAAGATCGCTTTGTGCTCTGCTCCGTGATACTGGAAAACCCTTTGGATATCGGGAAAAAGAGAAATAGCCTTCACATATGCGAGAAAAAAGAACAGCTTAATTCCGCCGTCCACCAGATGGAAGGCCATGGAATCAACATCATATTGCAGAAGGGGCAACCTGCCCCCCCAATATGCCAGAAGGTGCGGTAATGCTACAAAGAGCCCCAGCCCCGCACTCAACGCGAAAATCAGCACTGCGGCCAAAGCCCATTTACTTGACTCTTTCCCCGAAGGGAGTTCATCCTCTATGGCCACTCCGGCGGAAAAATTAAGCGCCTGCAAACCATGCACGAGGGATTCTATGAGCACAACCGTCCCTCGCACAAGCGGCCAACTCAAGACGGGATATCTCGCCCCGACAGACCTCCACGCGTCCTCCCGACTAGTGATTTCACCATTGGACCGGCGAACCACAACGGCAAGAGAGGAGGGAGCCCGCATCATGACGCCTTCGATGACCGCTTGTCCTCCGACGCTAAGCTTTCTCATAACGCTCCGCGCAGATTCAGGACTGGGCTTGATAGCCTTTGTATTTCCTCAGGAAACGCTCAACACGGCCTTCGGAGTCCACGAGCTTCTGCTTGCCCGTGAAAAAGGGATGGCACTTGGAACAAATTTCCACACGGATGTCCGACTTGGTGGATCCGATTTCCATTTCGTTGCCGCAGGCGCAGCGGACGATGGTCTTCTTGTATTCGGGATGGATGTCTTTTTTCATGAACCATGCTCCTTGGAAATCAAAAAGCGTCTTTGGGCGCACAACGCCCATGCTTACAAATGAAACACTTATTTTAACCATTTCCGGCAGGATATCAAGAGAAGATGCACACCTTCGTGACGGGACACGAACGCCCCCGTATCCACAGCCGCCGGCACGCCTCAAAACGCTTCGCATACTTCGGAGCGGAGAGAGGTCGAAGAAGTGTTCCTCACTCAGCGACTCATGGAATCCAGGAATTCTTGGTTGCTCTTGGTGCCTTCCATCTTCTCGAGCAGGAACTCCATGCTGTCCACCGAGGTGAGAGGAGAGAGGAGCTTTCTTAGTATCCAGACGCGATTCAACACTTCCGGCGTCAGCAGCAGTTCTTCCTTGCGCGTGCCCGAACGGTTGATGTCGATGGCGGGGAAGATACGCTTGTCGGCCAATTTGCGATCCAGATGGATCTCCATGTTGCCCGTACCTTTGAACTCCTCGAAAATCACTTCGTCCATTCGGCTCCCGGTATCGATCAGCGCGGTGGCGATAATCGTAAGACTGCCGCCCTCCTCGATGTTTCGGGCGGCACCGAAGAACCGTTTGGGTCGATGCAGGGCGTTGGAGTCCACGCCGCCGGATAGAATCTTTCCACTCGGAGGCACCACGGTGTTGTAGGCTCTCGCCAGCCGGGTGATGCTGTCCAAAAGGATGACCACGTCCCGACGGTGCTCCACCAAACGTTTCGCTTTTTCGATGACCATTTCGGCCACTTGTACGTGTCTCTGGGCGGGCTCGTCGAAGGTGGAGCTGACGACTTCAGCCTTCACGGAACGTTGCATGTCCGTTACTTCTTCCGGCCTCTCGTCGATGAGGAGAACAATGAGGATCACTTCGGGATGGTTCCCCGCAATGGCATTGGCGATCGCCTGGAGCAGCATGGTCTTGCCCGTTCTGGGGGGAGCCACGATCAAGCCCCGCTGCCCCTTGCCTATGGGGGTCAGCAAATCCATGATCCGCAAGGAGTAGTTCTTCGGCTCGGCTTCCAGCTCGAGTTTCAGCTTCTCTTCCGGATAAAGCGGAATCAGGTTATCGAACAGGATCTTGTCGCGAGCGACCTCGGGCTCCTCATAATTCACATGCTCCACTTTGAGGAGAGCGAAATACCGCTCATTGTCCTTGGGCGGACGAATCTGGCCGGAAACCGTATCTCCCGTCCGAAGATTGAAACGACGGATTTGAGACGGCGACACATAGATGTCGTCCGGTCCGGGGATATAGTTGTAATCGGGCGCCCGCAGGAAACCGAAGCCGTCCGGAAGGGTCTCCAAGACCCCTTCTCCATAGATCATCCCGTTCTTCTCGGTTTGAGCCTGGAGAATCGCGAAGATGAGCTCCTGCTTTCGCATGCCGCTGGCCCCTTCGAGACCGTACTGTCTGGCCAGAGCCGTCAGTTCGCTGATACTCTTCCCTTTTAGTTCTACGAGGTTCATTCCAACTCCTATAAGCAAACTTATAGCAGGTTGTGCCAACGGACAGACTTCTGTTGTCAGCGCGATCTTGTGAAAGGTCCCTACGTTCGAAAGTCTATCAATGGGGACGAAAAAAAGAGTTCTATGGGTTCAGGAATGTTCGATAGTCACTTACTCTGGTTAGAATGGTGGGTACTTCGAACATATTCTGAGTCGCCGGTATGGAGATGTCAAGCGTATTCGGTCCGATTTATGTAAATAAATGGTTTCCTCTATTCTCAGTCCGTAATACCCATACGTCGTTTCTGTGACTGCCCCCGCCCACCTTGAGCTCGACCAACGACACTCCCGAATCACCGTTCAAAGAGTTATCGAAAGTCTCACCGAAGAAAATCCCTTTGGCGGTTCCCGCCCTCCGGAGTCCCCCCATGCAGCCCGAATCGGTTCATCGCGTTCCATCGCACACGTACTCCCCGATTCGGATATTTTCCTCTCCCCCCTGCTCGAGGCTTTCCACGCAATCCGACGAAGTCGAAGACTCAACTCTCCTCGAACCCGTCGAGGTCCTCCAGAATGGACGCCATATCCTCGGGCAAAGGAGCTTCAACGCATCGGTCCACTCCTTTGATCGGGTCGGTCCATTCGAGTCTGGAGGCATGCAACAGCTGCCTTTCTACTTCAATGCCGCTCCGCACAAGGAGTTTCTCGGTTCGACGTCCTCCCCCGTAAAGAGCGTCGCCCAACACCGGAGTGCCCAATTGGGCCATGTGAACACGGATCTGGTGGGTCCGGCCGGTATGGATGCGCACTTCCAGAAGGGATACATCGGTTCTTTCATAATACCGATCGACCCTGTAGGATGTGAGGGCCCTGCGACCCCTCTTGCTCACGACGCTCATCTTTTTTCTCTGAGTAGGGTGTCTACCCACCGGCAAGTCCACAACGCCTTCCATCGAGGGGAGGCGCCCTCCAACCAGAGCCAAGTAGGTCTTCCGCATTCGACCTTCACGGAACAACATCGACAATGCGAGATGAGATGTATCGTTCTTTGCGACCAACAGCGCACCCGAGGTATCCTTATCCAGTCTGTGCACGATGCCCGGTCGCAGGACTCCCCCAATCCCCGACAACCCCGATACGTGGTGCAGCAGCGCGTTGACCAATGTGTCGTTCCGATGCCCCGGAGCGGGATGAACCACGAGCCCGGGAGGCTTGTTGATCACCAAGCAGTTCTCGTCCTCGTAAAGAACGTCCAAGGGGAGGTCTACAGGCAGTATTTCCAGGGGGACGGCGTCGGGTACCCAAACCTGAATTCGATCGCCGGACTTTGGTCTATAGCTGTTCTTGACCGTCTTTTCGTTGACGTGTACCCGTCCGTCGCGCACCAAAGACTGTACGCGCGACCTGGACAAAAAAGGGAGCCTTTTGGAAACCAGCGCGTCAATACGGTCGCTCCCGTCCCCGCGCTCTACTTCGAAAGAATGTATTTTGCCGTCCAAGGAAACGTCGGGCTGGGATATTCGGACTTAAGCCAAGGGCTTGAATCTGTTCCGAATCTAGGCTTCGAAGAGGCGGTTGATGTTTTGCTCGATGAGTCTTTCCTCCATACCCGTCGCCAACGAAATCTCTTTTACTAGCAGATTTCTGGCCGTGTCCAGCATTTTTCGTTCACCGAAGGAGAGTTCCTTGTCGGACTTCAAAATGCTCAAGTCTCGCAGGACCTCCGCCACCTCGAAAAGCGACCCAGTTTTGATCTTCTCCATGTATTCTCGATAACGCCTATTCCATGTCTGATTGTCGATCTCTATGTTTCGTTGTCCTAGAAGATCATAGATCTTGTCGATGTCGTTCTTCGAGATCAGCTGCCGGAGCCCTACGCTGTTTTCGTTCTTTGTGGGAATCATGATGATCATGCCTGTGTCCAGGATTCGCATGATATAGTAGTCCTGCGCTTCACCCATGATTTCCCTGGTTTCAATGGCCTCGATCACTCCTACCCCGTGGGCGGGATAGACGGCCATATCACCGGCGCTGAACATGTTCACTCACCTCTCCGAATCCGGCGCTTCCGTTCCGAGTCTGCGCTCGGAAAGATTACGGGCAGCGAACGACCCGTGAGCCTGATGTTCGGGATTATCTCGTTTTTTGCTTAGGTCCGATTTCGGCGGATGTGGGGCTCGGTGCCGCCCAAGTTGAACCCAGCGGGACCGCACGCCCGAAGGAACAATAAGAGGCACGTTCTTCGGGAAGTTTCGGCAGGCTCCGCTCCGCCGGCCGAGTCGGCGCTTCCTCCACGCCGCGAACGCGCGGTAGAAATCCTCCGCAGAGCACTGGACATCCACAACTCCGAAAAAAGAAATTAGCATCTTCACAAAAAAATAACAAGGCTTATTCTCGCGCTCAGGGCGGGGCTTATCATCGGCATCTCAGGCGGTTGCCCCTCTTTGCCCGCCCTTTCCTTCCAGGATCGTTCGATATCGAATTCTCTCTACGCATGAAGATGCGAAGTCCCGTCTCGGGATGCCCTATTCCACCCCGAGACAAGCTCACCTTGACCGCAAATAAGGCCGGCCCCTCTGACGGGACCGGCCTTATGCTGCCGAGTCAAAAACTCGGGGAGAAGTTTATTTCCAGTAGACGAGCAGAAGGGGAGCGATCACCAAGCTCACCACCGAAACCAACTTGATGAGGATGTTCATGGTCGGTCCGGAAGTATCCTTGAAGGGGTCGCCCACGGTATCGCCGACCACGGCGGCTTTGTGGTTGTCGGAGCCCTTCCCGCCGTGATGTCCCTGTTCGATGTACTTTTTGGCGTTATCCCACGCACCACCGGCATTGGCCATGAACAGTGCCAGCAGAACGCCGGTGACCGTTGCGCCGACCAGCATGCCGCCCAGCGCGTTGGGTCCGATCAAGAAGCCCACGGCCACGGGGGTCAACACACCCACCAAGCCGGGAGCGATCATCATCCTAAGCGCGCTCCGGGTGCAGATGTCCACGCAACGGGCCGGATCGGGCTTGCCGGTGCCTTCCATGAGGCCGGGGATTTCGCGGAACTGGCGGCGAATCTCTTCGACCATTTCGTTCGCCGCTTTGCCCACGGCGGTCATGGTCATGGCGGCGACCAGGTAAGGAACGATACCGCCGATGAAGATGCCGATGACCACATAGGGATTGGTGATGTCGATATTGCTCAGACCGGCTGCCTGGCTGTAGGCCACGAACAGAGCCAGGGCGGTGAGAGCCGCGGAACCGATGGCAAAGCCTTTGCCGATGGCGGCGGTGGTGTTGCCCAGAGCGTCCAGTTCGTCCGTGATGGCGCGGGTCTCAGGCCCAAGTCCCGCCATTTCCGAAATGCCCCCCGCGTTGTCCGCGATGGGTCCGTAAGCGTCCACGGTCATGGTGGCGCCGACGGTGCTCAGCATACCCACCGCGCTGATGCCGATCCCGAACATCCCGGCCGTGTAATAGGCCACGAAGGTGGCGGCGCAGATTCCCAGCAGGGGCAGAGCGCAGCTTTCAAAACCGACGGCGATACCGGTGATGATCACCGTGGCCGGACCGGTTTGGGTTTGAGCCGCGATCTTGCGAACGGGAGCGCCGGATGTGTAGTACTCAGCCAAGAGGCCGATGATGATGCCGGCGACCAGACCGGAAATCACCGCCCAGAACACGCCGACGGGCAATCCCAGGCCCTTCACCGCGTAATAAGTCGCCGCGATCAAACCGGCCGCCGCCACGAACGTCGAGTAGCGCAGGGCCGCCGCCGGAGCAGCGTTCTTGAGCACTTTGATGGAGGCCACGCCCAGGAAGGAAGCTATGAGACCGCCCATGACCACCAGCAGAGGAATGGCCATATAGGCGGATCTAAGGACTTCTTCTTCCTTGGTGAGGGTCATGGTGGCGCCGATGGCGATGGTGGCGATGATCGAACCCACGTAGGATTCGAAAATGTCAGCACCCATGCCGGCGATGTCGCCCACGTTGTCGCCCACGTTGTCGGCGATAACGCCCGGGTTTCTCGGATCGTCTTCGGGAATGCCCGCTTCCACCTTACCCACCAAGTCGGAACCCACGTCGGCGGCCTTGGTGTAGATACCGCCGCCCATACGTGCGAACAGAGCGATGGAGCTGGCGCCCATGGCGAAGCCGTTGATGGTGCTGGCCGTGGCCGGGTCCTTACCATACAGATAGAAGAACACACCCACACCCAGGAGACCCAGGGAGGCCACGGAAAGTCCCATGACCGAGCCGCTCAGGTAGGAAATGTTCAACGCTTTGGCACGGCCGTGTTTGTTGGCGGCTTCCGCAGTTCTCGAGTTCCCCTTGGTAGCCGCGGTCATGCCGAAGAAGCCTGCGAACATGGAACACAGCGCTCCGGAAGCATAGGCGATGGAGGTATTCCAACCCAGCCCCACGCCAAGCAGAACGAACACCGCCGCCGCGAAGAAGAAAAGGATCGAATATTCACGTTTCAGAAAGACCATGGCTCCCTTGCGGATCATGCTTTCCAGTTCCTGCATGGTCTCGTTGCCGTTGGGCTGGCTTTTCACGTAGCTGTAAATCATGAACGCTACGATGATGCCTACTCCACCCAATAAGGGTGCATACACCGTCCATTCCAGCATTTTCTTTTCTACCTCCTTGTTAATTGATGTTGATTCACCTGGTTCATCGTTCTGTCCGGACCATGAATCACCCAACTTTCCACGGCCGGGACGGCATTTCTCAGACTTTCTTCAACGGCCGACTCTTCGTCGCCGTAAAAACCTCGCAGTACATATTCTTCCACCGGTTCATGGAACCGCGGCCTCCCTATGCCCAGCTTCAACCGAGGGAGTTCTCTGCTTCCCAACATCCGGATGATGGAGTCCATTCCCTTGTGTCCTCCAGGGCCCCCGCTGCGCACGAGCTTGATTCTTCCGGTTTCCAGATCGAGGTCATCATGCACGATCAACACTTCATGCAGAGCGAGATCGAAATAGTGAACCCATTTCGTCACCGACTCCCCACTCAAGTTCATGAACGTCTGCGGTTTGACCAGTACGACGGAACATCCTTCAATGCTTCCTCTTCCGTAAAGACTCGAAAACTTTGCGGATTGGACTCGAATGGACCGTTTCTCCGCCAGACGATCCACGACCAAGAAGCCCAGATTGTGCCGGGACCCGGAATACTTTTTCCCGGGATTACCCAATCCCACGATCAGGTGCACAACGCCTCCTCATCCCGATGTCCTCCTCTCTCAGCTTTCACCTCCCTCCTGCGATGCTTCGGTTTCTTCTTCAGCCTCGGCTTCTTCCTCTGCTTCCACCGCAGCGCGTGTGGTAACCACCGTTGCGATGGTGAAATTCGTTTCGGCTACGGCCTCCCGCCCTTCGCCCAGGTCGATGTCCGCAACGTGAACCGCTTCACCGATATCCAGATCGGACGTGTCCACGATGATCGCCTCGGGAATGTTCGTGGGAAGGCAGGAGATGGTGATTTCGTGACGGATCTGCTCCAGGACGCCGCCCAACTGCACGCCCTTGGGAGAGCCTTCGAGGCGCACGGGAACATCCACGGTAATCATTTTGTCCAGCTGCACCTCAAAGAAGTCCACGTGCAGAAGCCTGCTGCCGATGGGATGCCACTGCACCTCCTTGACCATGGTCGTCTTTTTCAACGCCGAGCCTTCTCCGCCCGAAATGGTCAGGTTGAAAAGAGCGGTTTGGCTGGACGCGCTGGACAGAATCCGAGTCATGCCCTTCTCAGGAACGGTCAGGCTGATGGGCTCCGTCTTGGGACCATATAGAATGGCGGGGATTTCTCCCTGCGCTCTATACCTTCGGGAAGGCCCTCTCCCCGTTTCCGTTCGAACGTTGGCTTCGATGTCGATTCTTCTCATAAAATGGTTTCCTCCGACGGCCGACCGCTGTGACTCGTCCGTCTTTCATGCGCTTTTGTTGTTTGGCAACCGGGCATTCCATTCATTCGCACTTCCTCTCCGGCCTTGATTCGAGCGCAGCCGACGCAGGTCGACTCCTTCCCGATGGAGATCGGTAGAGGCCGTTGCGGATGTCCCGGAATTTATGACATTTTTCACAAGCCCTTTAACTAAAAAGGGAACTCACCGAATCCTCATTGTGAATACGGCTGATCGCCTCCCCTAAAAGCCCGGCAATGGACAACACCTCAATCTTGGGGCATTCCTTCACTCGAGCCCTCGCCGGAATGGAATTGGTGACCACCAGTTTCTCGAGAGGAGACGCCATGATGCGCTCGATGGAATCTCCGGAAAGCACCGCGTGGGTACAGTAGGCGAACACCCGGGAGGCCCCGTGAGCCTTCAGGCCTTCGGCGGCCCTGCAAATCGTTTCCCCGGTATCCACCATATCGTCCAGAAGAATCGCCGTCCTGCCGTGCACATCCCCGATGATGTCCACGTCCCCGCTGTCCTCCCCTCGCTCCCTGGGAGCGTAGGTAATGGCGAGTTGCATCCCGACCCGTTCCGCAAAATACCTGGCACGTTCGGTCCCTCCGGCATCCGGGGACACAATGACGCACGACGAATCGAAGTGTTCATGAACATGCTTGGTGAACACCGGCGCTGCGTACAGGTGATCCACCGGGATGTCGAAGAAGCCCTGGATCTGACCCGCGTGGAAGTCCAACCCCACCACTCTGCCGGCACCCGCCACCGTAAGCAGATCCGCCACCAACTTCGCGCTGATGGGCACTCGCGGCAGAACCTTCTGATCATGCCGTGCATATCCATAGTAGGGGATTACCGCGGTGATGCTGGCGGACGAAGCCCGTTTGAAAGCATCGATCATGATCAGGAGTTCCATGAGATTTTCATTGACGGGGGTCGAAGTGGACTGGACGATATAGATGTCCGTTCCGCGGACGTTTTGCTGAATTTCAACGAACAGCTCGCCGTCGCTGAATCTGCGGAGAAGGGCGGAGCCGGGTTCCAGCTTGAGATAGCCGCAGATATCCTCACACAATTCACGACAGGAGCTGCCGCAGAAAAGCAAAGGCTCGCTCATACCGAAATCGCAGCCTTCCTTCCGGGTGAGTCAGGCTCACTCCGAAGGAGTACGTCCGACCTAGCCCGCTCCAGAATAAAATTTGGCTGGGGTGGGAGGATTCGAACCTCCGAATGCGGGTTCCAAAGACCCGTGTCTTGCCGCTTGACGACACCCCAAAACTTAATCGATCAAAATGAATGAGTCAGAAAGCAAGACCACCGAGATTCCGTTTGCAGACGCTCAAAAGCATGCGCCGCACATTCCGGATCCCGAAAATAGCCGAAGACCGTGGGACCGCTTCCCGACATCATAGCCCCCTCGCTGCCCAGTTCCATCAGCCGACTCTTCATCTCTTCGATAACAGGAAACTCGGAGCCGGTTACCATTTCAAGGTCGTTATGCAGCAGGGCCGGGATTTCACAGGATTTTTCGTTTAAAGTTTTTTGTATAGAATTTTCGTCACTTCTTGTCAACTTCAATTTCAGGCGGCTGTAAACCCATCCGGTAGACACCGTGAACTTGGGATTCAGGAGTAGATATACGCCCGAAGGCGCATCGAACCGTTCAATTCGATCTCCGATTCCTTTGCCCAATGCGGCGGGTAATTCCCAGATAAAGAAGGGAACATCCGCCCCGATACCCGCACCTATGGACGCCAGTTCTCCTCGTTCAAGAGGGAAATTACACACCCGGTTGAGCCCCAGAAGCGTGGAGGCGGCATCGCTGCTCCCTCCCCCCAGCCCCGCTCCCGCGGGGATCCGTTTTTTGATGATAACACGGACTCCCGTGGAATGCCCCGTCTTTTGACGAAAAATCGTCACAGCCTTGTGGGCGAGATTCCGCTCTCCCTCAGGAGCCCCTCCGTCGGGACAAAGGACCTGAATATCCCCCCCCTCCAAACATTCAACGCTTACTTCATCACGAAGATCCAGACGCTGAAATACGGTAACCAAGTCATGATAACCGTCCGGTCTTCGACCTACAATATACAAAGCCAAGTTGATTTTGGCCGGAGCATCCAGATTCGCGCAACGACACTTCATGTGTGGTCTCTTCTCCAATGAAGACCCGGGTTCCCACCAAAATCCCACTTGGACGCTCCCAAGCCCCGAAATCCTTTCCGAGCAACTCCGTTACCCACAAAGAGTCCATGGAAACGCACGGTACGAACGCCGCGACGCCGTATCCTGCCGATGCCTTCTTTCCATATCCGATCGACGGAATTCGGAGATATGGTCCGAAAAAACGACGGGGGAAAACTTCGCAGAAGATTTCCCCCGTGATCGGTTCCAGTTCGCCTTTCAGCATCCGCCGACGACGTGACGTCCGAAAGATGGCGGCAAAGTCTCCATTCGAGCCCGGGGACGATCCCGCTCCAGCGGCTATTTCTTCTTGGAAACGTATTTCAGTCGAAGATCGGTCAGCAGGTTCTCCAGAAGATTCTTCTCGTCCTCTTCAAGATTTCCCAAGGTCTTCCTGTGGAGCATCCCGAGGATGTCGATGGTCTGTTTGGCCAAGGGCAAGTCCGTCGCCTTGGCGTTCGTCGAGGGATCAGGAAGTTCACCCAGATGCATCAAAGCGGACGTACTCAAAGAAAAAATGAACGTGGAAAAATTGATCTCGGGGAGCGGAGCTTCCGAACCCCTCGAATGCTTACCGGCTTCATCCGTCTGCGGCTTCTCTTGGGCCGCTCGTTCATCTCCGGACTCCGCCTTGGGCGCTTCCTTTTCCGGTTCCTCTTCCTTGACCTGCCCCTCGGCATCGAAACGACGCCGGTCCTTGATGACGAATCCCTTTTCTTCTTCACTCATAACGGTTCCTCCGGCAGACTCGGGCATTCTTTAGGAGCGGCCGGCCACCCGAACCCGTAACGGATTCGCGCGCCGGCGCCGCACTGCCGTCACGCTTCGAGAAACAGGGCCGATTCCACGTCCTCCAACGCATTGAGCCCTTTGAGAGCATCCTCGGTGAGGCCTTTGTCGGTGCGGATAAGAATCAGGTTCATTTTGTGCGCCAAGTCCTGGCCCACATGCATATTGTCGATATTGACCGAATTCGTGCCCAAGTAGCTGCCGATCTTGCCGATAACGCCGGGTCTGTCATGGCTCTTGATGAAGAGCATGTTCCCTTCGGGCACCGCTTCAAGCGTGAAGTCGTCAATACGCACCAATCGAGGTTCCGTCTTACCGAAGAGCGTTCCCGCGACCAGACGGGTCTGAGAATCGATCTGGATACGGACACTGATGAGGTCCAGGAAATTCTCCGCGGTTTCGGATTTCTTCTCGATAACGTCGATGCCTCTTTCCTTGGCGATGATCGGGGCGTTCACGAAGTTCACCGCTCCCCGGAGACGCGGAAAAAGCAGCCCCATGAGCACGGCGGTCTTCAAAGGCGCCGTGTCGATTTCGGCCACATGCCCACGGTAAGTGATCTCAACGGACGAAAGGGCTCCGCTCGAAAGACCGGACAACACCTTGCCGAGCTTCTCGCACAAACTCACGTAGGGCGCAATTTTGGAAAGCATTTCCCCACTGACGGAAGGAACGTTCACCGCGTTCTTCACGGTCCCGTTCAGCAGGTAATCCGCCATCTGCTCCGCGATTCCAACGGCCACATTGACCTGGGCTTCTTCGGTGGAGGCTCCCAAGTGAGGCGTACAAATAACATTCTCGAGTTTGAGCAAGGGGTGATCTCCGGGAGGTTCGGTCTCGAAAACGTCCAACGCGGCTCCTCTGACGCGGCCTGAATTCAGCGCTTCCAGAAGCGCCTCTTCGTCCACGATACCGCCCCTAGCGCAATTGATCACGTAAACCCCTTGTTTCATCTTCGAAAGGGTCTCACGATTGATGATTTTAGTGGTCTCAGGCGTCTTGGGAACGTGCACCGTGACGTAGTCCGCCTCTTCCAAGAGTCGATCCATGGACACAAGCTCCACTCCCATGGCGCTCGCCGATTCCGGCCTCAGAAAGGGATCAAAACCGAGCACTCTCATCTTGAGCCCTCGGGCTCGGTCCGCCACAATGCTTCCGATCTTGCCGAGACCTATGATTCCCAAGGTCTTGTTGAAGATCTCCTTGCCTTTAAACTTCTTCTTTTCCCATTTGGCGGCTTTCATGGAAGCCGTAGCCTGCGGGATATTACGGGAAAGGGCCAGGATCATAGACATGGTATGCTCCGCCGTGGTGATGGTATTCCCCTCCGGCGTGTTCATGACCACAATGCCCTTCTTCGTAGCGGCAGGGATGTCAACGTTGTCCAGTCCGATGCCGGCTCTTCCGATAACCTTGAGATTGACTCCGGCCTCAATGACCTCCTGGGTCACTTTCGTAGCACTGCGAATGATCAGGCCGTTGTATTCTCCGATCACACTTAACAGTTCCTCCGGACTCAAACCGGGGCGATTATCCACCTGGATACCACCGGCGTTACGAATGGTTTCCACACCCTCCTGGGCGAGAGCATCACTGATTAGAATCTTCACCGGACTCCTCCATAATACTTAGTTATATGGCGCTGTGGGCCTTAAGGACGAGAGAGGGATCATAGTGCGTTGATCGACTTCTGTCAAGAATCGGGGACGTCTCTGCAAACTCGGGTCCCACCTTCCCGCGATGCATTCAAAGGACTCCCGAACCGTCGTTCGACGCTTAGTCGGCTATACGCACAGCAACTCGAGAACGCTCCATGGTCCGCGCGAGTACTCATGCAGACCCATCCGCCGACGTCGAAAAAAACGCCCTCCCCTCAGGTTACCTGCTTGCGAAGCTCCTACTTCCATGTTAGTCTTCTTTCGAAAGTCGAGGAGTTCAAACCGTCATCCTGCAAGCGCCTTCTCCCGGGCGAAACAGCCGGTCCGGATGGGAGAAATAAGGCGCTTCCCGGGCGTCAAGTCAAGACGTATTTCGGCCCGGGATGGGATATGGCTCCAAGTGGGACGGCGACATCCCTTTCCGCCGGACGGAGGCGAGTCCGATGGACGGCGGAAATTGAGACCGGAACGGAGAGACGACTCGAACAAAGCTCACCCTTGGCGACGGGGGTATCCCAAGCTTGCTCGGCCACCGGACTGCCGCAGGGGTCTTGGCGGACCGGTTAATCTCTTTTATCCCAAAGGAGCGTGAAATGGCTAAAGAGTTTTTCCCGAACATCCGGGAAGAAAAAATACTGTCCCGCTTGGATTCTTCGAAAGACCACAGCAGGGAACGGACGATCTACCAAATCAGGTCCGACGCGGAAGAGCTCAGCAATCGCTTGGCCCAGCGCCTCACCGAATCCGGGAACATCACCACCACCAATCGTGCCGAACTGATTAAACAAATCGAGCTGTGCCTTAAGCAATTGGTTTCCTCGGAAGACTTCGAGATCGAATACCGCGTGGCCCCTATCCGCAACTTGGTGCCGAACCCGCACTTCGCCAGCTTGTATGTCACTTCCTTCTTGGTGGAGAAACTGATCGACCACCCGTCCGTCGACGAAATCTACGGCACGGACGAAGATATCTACCGCAGTGTGGATTCGATTCTTGGACGCCTCCACGAGGCGGGTTGATAACGTGACGCGCCTTTTTTCGTCATTGCGGAGAGAACCGGGGGAGGTAACTTTCCGAATCCAAATCGGGTCTTGAGTTGACCCCGGACTCGAGCTCTCCTTCAAATCCCATGTGCCTACGACGACGTCTCTGTTTTGTTTTTGTCCTTTCCGCCATTGCAGTAAGCCTCGTTTCCCCAGCCCCGGCCGGACAGAAGAAGACGGAAGCAGCGCTCCGTTGGGTTGAACTCCAGCCCGGGCTCAGCTTCGACCGCATTTTCGACCCTACCTTCTGCAGAAAGGGGAGTCGATACACGGGGGCCATCCGCATCGACCCCTCCTTGTACCGCTTCGAAGCATTCCACTACAGCAGGAACGAAGACCGCGCCATGATGAACGCCGGAGAATGGAGAGATCGTTTGAAGGCCGTTTTGGTGTTCAATGCGGGACAGTATTACGAGGACAGCCGCCACATGGGGTTGCTGGTGAAAGGTGGAGAGAATTTGGGTACACCGCTGATCCGGCAATGGAAAGCCCTCTTTGTGGAACATAATGCGCTTCCGAAGGATTCCGGACTCGTGGAGATTCTTGACCTGAAATACGACCAAGCGGACTCCACGGGAAGCAATTACTCCTTCGCCTTACAGTCCTACATGCTTGTAGACCATGAAGGCAGGAAGCGGGTCAAGAATACCGATCTGGTGGCCAACCGAGCCGCCCTGGGCGAAATGAAAGACGGTTCCATCACGGTGTTCTGCAGCGAGGGAGGGTACACGCTTCACGACTTTGCGGACTTCCTGGCCACCCTGGGACCGGACGTGTACCGCATCATGGGGCTGGACGGAGGGTATCAGGCCCAGTTCGCCCTTCAGACTCCCGCGTTTCGCTACGAGACTTATGGAGGGTGGACCCCTGGAGCGCCGGTCACCTCCATGGCCCTACCGGTCCGTCTGAGAATACCGGCCGTGGTGGCCGTGTTCCCAAGAGCAAGAAACGCCGAACAATAAACCGACCTCAGACTTCTCGCCTCGGCCCCTGTCTTTGCCGGCCGTCGATGAATTCACTTTAGGGTATACGCGGCGCCGATCGGTCCACGATTAGTGATGAATCGTGAACAGAGTGGAAATGGAATCGTCTTTGTGTATGCCGATAATGGCTTGCGCAAATACATCCGAAACGCTGATGACGCGGATTTTGGGGCAGTTTCGGGTGGTTTCGTTCAGAAGGATGGTGTCGCTCGTGTACAGTCTCTCAATGACCGATTCGTTGATCCGTTCGATCGCCGGGCCGCTCAGCACCGGATGGGTACAAAAGCCGTAAATCTCCTTGGCCCCGTTTTCCCTGAGCGCTTTGGCTCCCGCGCATAGGGTTCCCGCCGTGTCCGCCATGTCGTCCAGAATGATGCAGATGTGGCCCTCCACGTTTCCAACGATATGCATCACTTCGGCTTTGTTCGCTTCGGGTCGCCTTTTGTCGATCATGGCAATCTTGGTATTCAGGACTTTGCCGTAGGCCCTGGCACGCAACATGCCCCCGGCATCCGGAGATACCACCACGACCTTCTTTCCCATGAATTCCTCGCGAATAAACGGGAAGAACACCTGGGAGGCGTACAGGTTGTCCACGGGAATATTGAAGAACCCCTGAATTTGCCCGGCGTGCAGGTCCATGGTGACCACCCGCTCCGCCCCCGCCGTACTGATAAGATCGGCAACGAGCTTCGCGCTGATGGGAACACGGGGAGCGTTCTTTCGGTCTTGCCTCGCATAGCCGTAATAGGGAATCGTGGCCGTAATGCGTCCTGCGGAAGCCCTCTTTAGCGCGTCCACGATGAGCAACAGCTCCAGCAGGTGATCGTTTACCGGATGGCAAAGGGACTGGATGACAAACACATCCCGGCCGCGCACATTTTCCTGAATTTCGACCCGGAGTTCGCCGTCGCTGAATTTACCCAACTTGACCTGCCCCAGGGGGACCCGCATGGAAGCGCAAATTTGAGCGGCAAGAGCCGGATTACTGCTTCCGGAAAAAACTTTCAGTTCGCCTCTGGGTGCGTTCATTGCCCTTCTCCTCCACCGGAAAATATATAGGATGCCGGCCGTTGGCTCCGCCGGGACGAAGATTTGTAACAAGCCGCCGTCGAAAGATCAAGGTATAAATACTATTTTTCACAAGGTCCCGGATCCATTCCTTAAACCTGCCTGCCTCCGGCGGTATTTACCCGCCCGCCACGCTCAAACGGCACAGTTTCACCGCCCCGGGCCCAAGATAGGTCTCTCGGCGTACCGTCTCCGTAGAGAGGTAAGCCTCTTGAAACGCCTGCTCCATGATCCCGCTCACCGAGCCCCCCTTTACCGGTTGGGAACCGTCCTGCCCATGCCAAATCCCGAGGCGAATCTCCCCTGAAAACGCTCCGGAAATCGGATTCGGCTCAAAAGTGGAAAACTGGACGCACTGCAGGACGGGCTTCGGACGCATGAGCGATTCGAGGGGTCTCGAACCGGCCGAAACCACAAGATTCGCGAACGCCCCGGTGGCCGGCAGTTCCAGGTAGTCGGCATGACGTTTGTCCACCGGACGCCGCTGAAAGATGCCGTCTCGAATCACTTCCACCCGTTTTTGCGGAAGTCCGTTTTCGTCGAACGGTCTGGTCTTGAGCCCGCCGGCCAGAAACGGGTCGCTCACCAGAGTCAATCGGTCTCCTTTTGGATCGGGCACCACCGGCTCCCCCTCCCTGAATCTCGACCAGCCGTGGTAGGCGGACGGCCCCCCCGACTGAGCCACAAACCATTGAAACAAGGTATCCAGACATTCGTGTGTGAACACTACATCCACGATTCCGGAAGGGGGCTCCACGGCCGACAGCGTATCGCGGGCAAAAGAAGCGTACTCCCGAACCATGCCCGCCGGTTCCAGCTCTTTCAGGCGTCCGGCGCGACGATACCCGTTGCTTTCAACTTCCCTGCCGACTTGGTCGGCCGCCAACAGAACGAAATCAATAAAGAACTCCGACTCCTTACGGGCGGCATGAAGCCCGCGGGAGTTATGAAACAGGACTTCCCGATCCTCCGCCGTCACCTCGGAAGAACTCACCACGACACGCTCTTCAAACGCCGAAGACTCGATCTCATCGGCAACATCTTTCAACCTTTTGAAAGGATCGGTAAACGCCGACGCATCCCGAGCGGACACACCATGATAATCCTGAAACCGGTCGGGAAGTTCAAAAGGCTCATTGGCCGGGAGCTGAGCCATATCGAGAGCCCTGTTGATCCGCGATCCAAAATCGTCGCCCGGATCCAGCGTAAGGGAGGACTCCCCCATTACATCTTTGCCTCCCAGGGAACGTATCGCGTAGAGATGCACTCCCAGGCGTTCCGTTTCAATCTCCCGACGAGATTCGGGCTCACCCATGATGCGGAATTCCTGAAATCCACGGCTTCGGACGAGAGTCGTCTCCCAGGCGGAAAGGCCTCGCACGCCGGACAAGAAATCATGAACATCAGACAGATCGATAAACGCCATCCTTCACCCCAATCTGGCACGCAATCGTAAGTATGGTCCGCCATCGGTGACTTTGACCCATTCCTTGTGTCCTTTGCCGCACATGCCCAGTCCCGAGATTTCAATTCGGTCGCCTACCATGGTAATGGACTTCAGCAAGTCCGGCACCGTGCCGGTGACGATCACCGGGCTCTTCACCCGGCCGGTCAGCTTCCCGTGACGAATCTCCCGCGCCAAATATCCCTCGAGCTGGATTCCCCAGCCTTTGGGGTCTTCCATCCCGTTACTGGGCCGATCCAGAAGATATCCCTCTTCAATATCCGAAAGCATGTTCGCCAAGGTGTCGTTTCCGGTTCCGAAGAATGTGTTGCTCATTCTGGCGTAGACCTTCCTCTCGTAGGACTCCCGTCTCCCGTTGGCCGTTCGGGGCAGGTTCAGCCGAAGCGCGGAATTCAAATCCGTCAGGGCGCCGCACAAGACCCCCTTGTTGATCAGCCTCGTAGGAGCGGACAAGCACCCCTCGTGATCGAAAAAGTAAGAGGCCGCCTGACCGGGCAGACTGGGGTCGTCGAACATGTCAACCAGGGGGGAGGCCGTTTCTTTTCCCATGTAGGCTTCTCCCATGGCGCGTTTTTTCAGGAACATGTCCGCTTCCATTCCGTGCCCGAAAGCCTCATGGGCAAAAATGCCGGCGAATTCAGGAGAAAAAATCACATCATGAAACCCGGGATCGAGCCGCTCAGCGCCCAGCTGAAGCCTGCAGTCCTCCGCCAGACTTGTCAGTTCCGAATCGTCCATGGAAGCATGTTCCCACCCACCCTGACGGCAATGGCCCGCGTGCAGAGATACCGAGCGATTCTCGTCCCGCAGGATCAGCAGCGCCACAGCCTGGGTGCGGGACAACGACTGTTCCAAGCTTTTTGTGCGATTTACAAAAAGTTCTTTGACTGCGACATGTCCGTACTGGATGACCGCGTCGGCCGTATTCGGATCCAAGGCGTTCAAACGAGCATGCGTTTCCTCCAAGGCCTGCATCTTCTCTTCAAGACCGAGGTCCTCCGGACGAATCTCGACCGTTGTCGCAAATCGTTCCTTCAAAGAAGGTCCCGGGTCCACTTCCGGTCCGTCATATCGGATACCTTCATACCGGGCCGCTTCGACCAGTCTCCGACACGCGTCCTTCATCGACTTGGCTGTGAGGTCGTTCACGGATGCTTCCAGAAAGACCTTCCCGGTGAATACGGTGAACACGGCTCCCTTGGCGGGTTCGACCTCCTCCACGATTCGGCTCTTGTTCCTCAGGACAAACCGCTCCCCGTCCCGCTCCATGGCCAACGCGGCGGCATAGGGAACCTGCCTTTCCATTTCAAACACACAATCCGACAGCAAGGACCCCAAATTGCGATCAATGTTCACTGCTTCCTCCCTCTTCCTGCGCTCCGGCGGATCCCGCCCTTTGGGACTTTCCATTTGCCGCCAATGCCTTTTCGAATTTGGTCAGTTGACCCTCGAAATAAGAAGCGTCCCGCTGAGCCAGAAACAGCGCCTTTTTTCCCACCTCCACGGCTTCCTCAAATTTTCCCGCACGATAAAGACTCTCCGCGAGCGTATCCAAAATGTGAGGCACGGGTTTTAGTTCCGCCGCTTTCCTTGCCCATTTCAGAGCTTCCTCCGGTCGGAAGAAGACCTTGTCCTCGGCGGTGGCGTAGAGCCATGCCAGGTTGTTCAGGGTCTCCGCATCCTCGGGAGACTCGGATAAGGCTTTGAGATAATAGGTCTCAGCCCGGGCATAGTCCTTTGCGTCGTGATAGTAGGCGCCAAGCGTCGCAAGTGCCTCGGCGCTATCGGGGTTCCGCTCGGCGAACCGAACCAACAAATTCTCGGCGGTCTCCCTCTGCATCCGCGCCTGCAGCGCACTGCCTTCGAAAGCGTAACCCGCGCCGCCCATTGCCGATACCACCACGAGGAACAACACCAGGCTCCGCTTGACTCGCTTGTCGTGAGCCCGGATAAGCCCCGGTTCGGCTGCGGCTCTCTGCAGCGCTTCAATGCGTTCTCCGATGCCGTAATGATGCCACGATGGGGAGTGAAGGGAAACACCGGAAAAAAAGGAGATCTTCCGCAAGGACCCGACGAGCGGTCCGGGCGTTCCGGTCCAATTCAGGCTGAACAGATCGGCCTGACGTTCGAAGCTCCTCATGAAGAAGCCGAAGACGAAACGAAAATAGGCCAGGAAACCCAAAAGCAAAGGCAAAGTCGCGACAAGGGAAAGCATGGTCCCCCCGTCCTCCGCTCCGACGATCATGGCGTCGGCAATGAAGTCCACACGCGGCAGAAGAAGCAGGAGCAGATTGAACAAAGGGTAACTGATCACCAGGTATCCCATCAGGAACAGCAGGTAGTAAAACATGTGCTTTTTCTTCACGTGACCGATCTCATGCGCCACCACTCCCACCAGTTCGTCGTCGTCCAGGATCGAAAGGAGGGAGGGACTCACGAGGATATATCTGTACCTTCCCACCAGACCCATGACACCGGCAGTGATCATTTCCCAATCGAAAAGAGGCCAGAGCATGATATCGCGAACCCGGAATCGGCTTGTTCGACACGCATTTTCAATGAGGTTTCGTGCGTGTCCTCCGGCGAGAGGTTCGAGCCCCCAAAGGTAACGGATGAGCAGGGGAGCCACGATGGAAAACAACAGCACAAAAATGCCGTAAAAAATAATTTCACGGATTAGAGGGCTCAGGTTTCGGATGGGATTAAAGGGAATCCGTTCCAGAAAATCGGCAGCCAAGGAGAGCAGCAGCCAAGGCATCAACACGGATCCGTAAACCCGAACTTTCGACATGACATAACGGATACGGCTGAGCCGGACACGGCTGATGGATCGGGCCACCGGATAGGCGAACCACCAAGCCGTCGCCAGATACATCAGGAACAAGAGGACCGCCGGCAAATCAACGAGGGTGGGGACCACCCGGGACCCGGGCAGGGAGGTGAGGTCCGCCTTTATATTGACCACATAGACGGTGATCATGAAGGCGATAAGAGCCAGTACGGCGAAGCCGCCCTGGCTTCGTCGAAAGGATTTTCGCACCGATTCCGACCCGGTTTCGGACGCGAGCCTGCGCAGCCTTGCGTAAAAAGCCACGGCCGACAGCCCGTAAATCAAAAAGAGCGCCGCCGCACACGCCCAGCGCACCCACAACAAGGAAGGATCGGCCGAAGGAGGATCATAGGTGGTGTAAACAATCAACACCGAGATGAAGATGATGAAATATTCATATATCATAAAAAGCGTCTGCTCCTGATGGGATACTTTTGGAAGTCCCTAGTAACAGGATTCGGATACCCGGTGCAAGCCGGCGCTTCTTCGACGGCGGCGGCGGTCGTTCGCCTCTTTCCGTGAGGGCGGCGACGAGAGATGAAACCCGACACCCGGGACCGGCTCCTCCCCCGGTCCGCAGGCATTGAGACACGAGAGGGCAACTATGAATCTGAAAGAAAAGGCGGCCTGGATCCAAGCCCGACTGGACGAAGCCTATCCCGAACCTAAATGTGCTCTGAATTTCCAGAATCCTTGGCAGCTCTTGGTCGCCACGGTTCTCTCGGCTCAATGCACGGACGAGCGGGTCAATCAGGTCACCCCTGGTTTGTTCGAACGCTATCCGGACCCGGAAGCCACGGCAAAGGCGGACATCAACGAGTTGGAGGAAGCCGTGCGCCCCACGGGCTTTTTCCGCAACAAGGCAAAAAGTCTGAAAGCCTCCGCCCAAGTCGTTATGGAGAGACACGGCGGCAAGGTGCCCACAACCCTGGAAGAAATGGTGAAACTTCCCGGGATCGGTCGAAAAACGGCCAATCTGATTCTGGGAGAGACTTTGGGCATTCCCGGCGTTGTGGTGGACACCCACGTGAGCAGAGTATCTCAACGTTTGGGTCTTACGACCAACAAGAACGCGGAGAAGATCGAGGCCGACCTGATGAAGCTGTTCCCCACGTCGGTTTGGACCCGTATCTCCAACCAGATCATCTGGCACGGACGTTTGGTATGCTCGGCTAAAAAACCCAAATGCCCGGATTGCATGCTCAATCTTCATTGCGTCTATTACAGAGAGTCCATGGAGTCGAAAGGCGACTGATCGGTCCAGCATGCAACGCCCCGCCGGGTCGGACCGTGACGGCCCTTTGCACAACGGGTTTCATGTAACATTTCAATCCATTACACGGCACGGATCAGAAGGAGAGAATCATGAAAGTCCTGGTAGTCTACTATTCCATGTACGGACACGTTCACAGGATGGCCGAAGCCGTGGCCGAGGGGGTTAGGGAAGTCCAAGGAGCCGAAGTCGCTCTGAAGCGGGTACCGGAGACTCTTCCGGAGGAAGTCCTTGCCAAGATGGGAGCCCTGGAACCCCGCAAGGCCTTCTCTCATGTTCCGATCTGTACGGTGGGCGAACTGGCCGACGCGGACGCCATCATATTCGGCACACCCACACGATTCGGGAATATGTGCGGCCAAATGCGGGCTTTTCTGGACGCCACTGGAGGTCTTTGGGCCAAGGGCGCATTCATCGGCAAAGTGGGAGGGGTTTTCACCAGTTCCGCCACTCAGCATGGTGGTCAGGAGTCCACCATTCTAAGCTTCCATATCACATTGCTGCATCACGGCTTCGTCATCGTGGGACTGCCCTATTCTTTCGATGGGCAGCGGAGGATCGACGAAATCACCGGTTGTTCACCCTACGGAGCCTCCACAATCGCCGGCGGTGGAAACGAACGATATCCGAGCGACAATGAGCTGGATGGAGCGAGATTTCAGGGACGTCATACGGCCGAAATCACCGCCAAGCTCTTTCGGTGATCCTCCGGTAAATCGCATAGCCGTGTGGGAACCCCTTCAAGGGGTTTCCGCCCGTGCCGCAAGAATGCCCGCGGGGACGTTCACCGTCGCAAGGCCGATCATCCCCGAGACGAACAGCAGTCCCAGCACGAGAATACCCCGCGTCATGCTCCCGGTGAGAGCGATGGCCGAACTGTACATGGCCGGCCCCAAAACCGCCGCGAACTTGCCGCTGATGGCGTAAAATCCATAGAACTCAGCGCTCTTCGACGGAGGAATCAAGAGTCCCGCGAGTGAACGCGCGATGGACTGTGAACCTCCGAGCACGATCCCCGTCAAGATACCCAATATCCAGTACTCCCCCTTCAGGTCCCACATACCCAGGACGGAAGCCCAGAGTACGATCAGAGTCCAAACGCACAAGGCGGCCAACAGAGTGCGTTTCTGTCCCCAAGCATCCGAGAGGAAGCCCAGCAAGAGAGACCCGGCGAAAGCGGTACCCTGAATTACGAGGAAGAACACGATGAGTTCGCCGGTGTCCATGCCCACCACAGTGGCTCCATAAATCGAAGCAAAGACGATGACGGTCTCGATTCCATCGTTGAACATGAGATAGGAGAGAATAAACTTCGAGAACTCACGATATCGCCGGATATGACGCAACGTCTCTCCAACCCTCCGAAATCCGGAACGGACATAGCCTGAAGGATCCCTTGCCGTGCCGCGACGCCCTTGCTCGGGAACCCAGACAAACATGGGAATGGAAAACAGCCCCCACCACAACGCCACGGACACGAAGCAGTGCCCCACGGTGAAAGTGCCGGGAGCAAACCCCAATAACTCCGGGTATTGGAGCATCACAAGATTCACCCCCAACAACATGCCGCCCCCAACGTAACCGACCGCCCAACCGAGGCCGGATATCCGACCCGCATTGGACTCGTTGGAGATTTCCGGGAGAAAGCTGTTGTAGAAAACATTTCCTCCCGCAAAGCCCATGTTGGCAATGATGAACAGCATGCTGCCCGTAAACACGTCCCCGGGCCCCACGTAATAGAGCAAACCGGAAGCCGAAACCCCCACGGCGCAACAAACGCCCAAGAAGCTCTTTCTTCGGTAGGCGGCGTCCGCAATGGCGCCCAGTACGGGTGAGGCCACCGCAATCACGGCATAACTCAGCGACAACACATAGCCGAACAGAGCCGCCCCCTGTACCCGATACCCGAACACCACGGTCCCCTCTTCCCCACCGGCCACGACCTGAGCATAGTACTTGTTGAAAATCACCGCCAAGATCGTGGTGGCAAAGGCGGAATTCGCGAAATCATAGAGACTCCATCCGATGACGGTCTTGTTCCATATGGATGCCCGATTGCTCACCACCTTGCTCCTCAACGGTTCGAACCGAAATCCCGCCTGTACGAGCCTGCCGACGAATGCCGACCGGACGATCATTGCATTTACACACGACCTGTGCCGAAGCCGGAAAGTCGGAAGCCCCAATGAACCGAAAACCCGGAATCCTGTATATTCGAATCAGTTCGGCATCCGGCGTGTGCCGTCAAGCGCGGAGAGGCATCGTTATTTATTGGGATAAGAGATCAAATTATTGGAACACGCCCGATCCTTTTTCCCTGCCGCTTGCCTCTCGTGGTTGCATCCCTCCCCGGATACCCTTTATAATGTGATTTATCAATCCGCTCACCCCATTGCACATCGACAATCGGACCTCGTTCCCCGAGTCGGCGAACTCGGGAAGGTAAGCCGGGAATACCGACCGGTGGTGCGAAGGGTAAGATCGCACGGGGCTTTACTATTGTTTATTCGGAGTCCGCGATGAATCGAACGGCAAGCTCAATCCTCATCCTTGTTTGTCTGCTCTTCCCCAACTTCGGGCAAGCGGCGGGCGGTCCAACGGACTTCGATTCTCCTTTGGGCATTTCCTGGGGCCTCCACGAGAATCAATTGAGAGACGCAGGCGTCCGCATCACGCAAACCCGAGTGGAAGGGGTTCTCACCGCCGTGATCATGGAAGACCTGCCCCATCCTCTGGATGACACCGATACGGTCATCGGATACGTGCACCCCGCCTACGGGCTGAATCGCGTCGTCTGGAAGGGGCGCCCCATCCATGAAGATCTGTACGGCATTTTGGGCCGCGAGGCGTTCGATGCATTTGAGGTTCGGCTGTCCCGCTCCTTTGGAGACCCCATGTCTTCAAAAACCGTGGGAAATGAGAAGTTCACCGAAGACGACGAGTTTTACGAATGTCTCGGATTCGGAAACTGCGGAATCTGGATGTCCCTTTGGCAAACGCCGACCGGATATGTAGTGCTGCAACTCGAGAGCAAAGGCTCCGGTACGGGTCAACTCGTTTTGACCTTTGACAAACGTTCCCTCACGGACGGTACAACCGCCGCCGAACAGGCGGTTTCGCCCAAACCCTCGCCCCAAGAAGGCTCGGCAACGGGTGAAAGCGACTCATAACATACGAAGTTGACTCACTTTCCGACGGGCACCCAGGTTCTCACCAGCCGCAGCACTTCCTCAGGTTTTACCGGTTTGGTGAGGTAATCGTTCATTCCGGCCTTCAGACACTTCACGCGGTCCCCTTCAACGGCTCCCGCGGTCATGGCCACGATGGGAACCTCCGCATATCCCTTCTCCCGAAGAATCTCGGCCGCTTTCAAGCCGTCCATACGGGGCATGTGGATATCCATGAAAATCAGGTCGAAATCGCCGGGCCGGTGAGTGAACTTCTCCAAAGCCTGTTCTCCATTGTCCGCGATTTCCACCCTGTATCCCGCCTTGTGAAGCATCATTTCGGTGAGTCTCCTGTTGACCGGATTGTCCTCCACGAGCAGTATTCGTATGGAAGGGTCTTCGCTTTGGTCGTCGACGCATCGCCTCACGCTCTCGGCCGCCGGCTCCGATTCGGGCGACTTCGATTCGGTCTTCCCGAGACGTTGAACCATTTCGACGAGCCTTCCGCGGCGTACCGGTTTGCTCAGAACTCCATCGAATCCCGCCTCGAGCGCTTCCTTGGTACCGTTCTCATGAGAGGACGATAGAGCCACCAACGAGATATTCGAATACCCGTCGTTCAAGTCCCTGAGCCTCTTCACCATGCCATGAGCGCTTTCCGAGCCCGGAAGTGAAAGGTCCAACAAGACGACGTTAAAAGGCGTCCCCGCCTTCTCCGCTTCCACCACCGCCGCGATGACCGCGTCGATATGATCCGCGGACACCGCGATACCCCCGTTCGCAACCACGGTGTGCAGCAGAACTTCCCTAACCGACGGATTGCCGTCTCCCACAAGTACTCTTTTCCCATCAAGCCGCCGGGCGGAAGGGATTTCTTCAGGCGCCCTGCCGGACTCTTCGAACCATGCATAGAAGTGAAATGTGCTTCCTTTTCCCAGAACACTTTCGGCGCACACCTCCCCCTCCATGAGATGGGCGATCCTTTTGCAGATGGAGAGGCCCAAACCGGTGCCCCCGTATTTTCGGGTCATTGAACCGTCGGCCTGCTGAAACATCTCGAAGATACAGGACAGCTTGTCCGATGGAACGCCGATACCCGTGTCCCGAACCTGGACGTGCACTTTTGAGCGGTGGCCGATTACCTCCTGAATCTCCAACGTAAGCTCGATGGACCCGGCCTGGGTGAATTTGGCCGCGTTTCCCAAGAGATTGATCAGTACCTGACGGAACCGGTGGGGATCCCCTTTGAGATACGAAGGCACACTGTCACCGATGCGGCAGACGATTTCCACACTTGGAGACACTCTGGGCCGAATAATCGTACACACGTCATAAAGGAGTAATTCGGGATCGAAATCCACTCTCTCCAGTTGAAGCCGCCCCGCTTCGATTTTGGAGAAGTCAAGGATGTCGTCGATCAAGTTCAGAAGTGCTTCCGCACTTCGTTTGATGGTTTCAGCACATTCTCTTTGCTCCCCGGTGAGTGAAGTCTCCAGAAGCATCTCCGTGAACCCGATGACGCCGTTCATGGGTGTCCTGATTTCGTGGCTCATGTTGGCAAGAAACTCACTTTTCGCCCGATTTGCCAATTGTGCCTCGAGGGCCATCACATTGGCCCGCGACACGGCGTTTTCAAGCTGTTCGTTAACCTCGGCCAATTCTCGCCCCGCCTTCAAGGCACGATGGGTTTGCACCCTGAGTTCTTCTTCGGCGCGGACCCGATCCGTTATATCCACAAAGGTTTCGAGCACGTGGTCGCGCCCGGCAAGACCGATCAAAGAGGCGGAGACAAGCACCGGGGTGCTTTCACCCGTGCCGCCGACAATAGTCCGTTCCACTCTGCATTCCTTGGATCTTTCACCAAGGATGGGACACTTGGTTTCATGGGGCACGCATCCCGGGAGAACACACGGCCGCCCGACAATCTGCCCCCTGGTACCGCCCAGAATGGAAACAAGAGCCGGGTTAACATCCACAATCATCCTGGTTTCAGCGTCTACGAGCAGAATTCCTACCTGGAGGGCATCCATGATCACTCTCAGACGCTCCTCGCTCGCCCTGATCGCTTCTTCGGCTCGTTTCAGTTCCGTCACGTCGTCATACACCACAAGAATGCCCATGACGTTGCCGTAAGCATCGTGTAGGGGAACCCGAGTCGTATCGCGCCGGATCGGTCGACAATCGACGCCGGCTCTCGACTCGATCACATGGAGCTCCGGGATGCCGGATTCCATGACTTCCTTTTCCCGCTCCCTGTTGTGCGGCGCCTCCTCCTGAAGACAAGCGATATCCGCATCCGTTTTGCCGACGATGCCTTCGGGGTCGGACAAACCGGCATGCTGCGCAAAGACATGGTTGCACCCCAAGTAGGCCGAATCTCGCCCCTTCCAGCACATAGCCTGGGGAATGCTGTTCATCACGGCGTCAAGCATTCTGCGGGACTCGCGCAGTGCCTCCTCCGCCCTCCTCCGCTCGGTAATGTCCCGGATGATGCCGCGAAAACCCGTTGGTTCCCCATCCGGGTCTCTAATTAAGGAGACCGAAGCCTCAATAACCCGCCTGTCGCCCCCCTTCCGCAGAACTTCCCAGGAGTAGCCGCGGACGGGCACGCCGGAGACGTACACGTCGTTGAATATCCGAAAAACCTCCTGCTTGCTCGCTTCCGGCGTGTATATCCTGAAGTTCATTCCGTAGAGCTCTTCTTCGGGGTAGTCCAGAATGGCGGCGAGAGGAGAGTTGAAGAACGTCAGGTTCCCCTCCAAATCAACCTCGTAATAGCCCTCCTCGATGGTCTCCAAAATGGATTGGTATCGCTGGAGCATTTCGCCGAGCTCCCGCTCCCGATTCGCTCGGCCGGAATGGGAACGAAGGATCCAAACCGAGGCGCCGCATAAGAGCAACGTCCAATGTAATAGAGCCTTTCCCGCGTCCGCGGATGACGTCCCGGCTTCCGCCACTACCTCCTTCATTGCCTCATCGACCGACGTGGAGGCAAAGATATCGGTATCGCTCAGCAAAATAAGGATGCCCGCCAAACCGACCACCAACATCGCCGGGAGCAGCAGTCTCGATCCCCGACGGGAAGGATTCGGCGCCTTTAAGAGTTTCATCCGCGCACCTCCACTTCAGAATCGTTGCACTTCGGTCACTTGCGGGATGCCGCTTTCGGGAGAGCCGGCGTCTGAACCTGCACGCACTCCCAATGCAATTCCGGAGGAATCACCTGCCGAGAAGCCGGGTTGTCGGACTGAGCTGTAGGTAAGGAAAAGGTCCCATCCGAGAGGAAACGATGAGGGATGAGGCTCTGATAAGATTCGAAACGCAGGAGGTCGAAGTAGTTCGATACTTCCACGGTTCCCGCCCTCTGCAAGGCAAGGTTGCTTGATATCCGGGGCTTGGGCCCGCTCCCCCCGAGAGCCGAGGGACATGACTCGATGATTACGGGGCGTACAAAAATGAAAAGCGGACGTGCGCGGACGCCGATTCCCGTATAAACACCGGTCGGCATCCCGCGGGTTCGCACCCGCCCGCATCCGCTTCACATATATATAAAACTTCCTAAGTTTGTCGACTTCCGCAGCAATCGATTAAGCGAAAAACATGGCCACCACGGTGAGAGAAACGACGAAACCCATGATCGTTACCATTCCAGTGCTTTCAACAGACATCATGTACCTCCTTGGTTTTTGAACTCAGTCAGGTGATTAGGCGAAAAACATGGCCACCACGGTAAGGGAAACCAGAATCCCCATGAACGTCACCATTCCGCTGCTTTCCACTGCCATATTCGTATCCTCCAGTGCGTAGTTTTCGCTTCAGAACGAAAGACCGATGTCCGATCAGTCACTTTTGTCTTAGAGCAAGAGGTGTGCCGGCAGTGAGTCGGAAGAAGGAGGCAAGCAGAGGAGCAAGAGCATTCCAGAGGAGAGCATCAAGAAATATAGCGGCAACTACCTGAAATAAATAGACTAATCCGGACACCCAACAGAATCTGTCCTTGACTGTTTAGGACGATAGGGAGCGCAAATCAGGACACACAGGAAGGGATTTCCATCTCTTGGCGGATCGAAATCGGCCGGAACCGGACACCAAGTCCGGGGGATTCCGACCGCCGAGCTACTTGTGCAACGCAACTTACTGAAAACAGAGGTTTTTTCTATAGGCGGGCTCCGGGCGCAACTAACCGCTCGCACGGCGCGTATCGTCGTTAAGCCCACCTCACCTCTCGCGGGCTCGGACACCGCCCGAGTCGTCCTCATTTCAGCCTGTTGTGAAACCAAGTGCCCACTTGGGGCACATTACATTCAATTTCCCGTGAAACGCCTCCAACCCTCCGCTCCGGGACTCTTTCCCAGCGAACGAGCGGTCTTCCCGCTCCCGACGACGGAACGGTTCATCTCCTACGAAGGGCTTGTTCCATTCAGCGCAGCCACCGGTCGGTTCCGACCGGCCTGCATTTCGCCGTCCTTCCGAAAGGACCGGAAACCGCCGCTTGCTGGAGCGGAACAAGTTCTTTTCTGGTATGGAAATGCAAAGAGCGGGCCACACAAGTCGGACATGAAACGCTCAAAACCCGACACGTCATTGACGAACCCTTCAGGCTCTGCTAAAGGAGTCGAAAACTTTTTCCCCGAGGTGGATATCCCATGGCGGCCGAGAAGATCACCAGAAAGCAATTGCTGAAGACGCCCGACAAGTTTTTCGACAAATCGGTTCGGTTACTCAACTACGTGTTGGAGAATCCTAAGAAATTCACGAAGACGGCTCTGGTGGCGGCGGGAGTCATAGTGGTGGTCCTGCTGGCCGGACAGTTGTACAAGACGTATTCGAGCTCGGCGTTGAACCGGTTTAACGAACTGCTGGCCCAAGCGGGAACCGCCGAGACGACCGAACAGCGCATCGACCTGCTGCAACGTTTTCTCGCTCGGCATCCCGGAGCCGAAGGCTCGGCCCTGGTCGCCGCCGAATTGGGTAAGGCGTTGTTCGAAAACGGGGACTACGGTTCGGCGGCCACCGCCTACCGGGAAGCACTCGATCAATCGAAAGACCATACCCTCTTTCAGACGTCGGTTCGGATCAGTCTAGCTCAAGCCCTTGAAGCCAAGGGAGATTACGCCGATGGAGTCGAAGTGCTGATCCCGGTCCAAAAAGAACCGGAAGACTTCGGCGGGCAGACCGTCTCTCTGGAATTGGGACGGCTCTACGAAGCCTTGGGCGACAAGGAAAAGGCCAAAGCCCTCTACGAGCAGTTTCTGGAGAAGTACCCGTCTTCGGAATCGACTGAATTGGTACGGTCCAAGCTGCGGGACATTTCCTGATTCCGGCGGAACATCCGTAGGACTCTCCTGGTGGCGGACCGTGGGTTTGCCGCACACCGGAGAAGACGTCGGCCTCATTCCTTATAGCGGGTGGGGTCCGTCACACCGGCGTCTCGAAATCCCTTTTTCCTCAGAAGACAGCTGTCACAACGCCCACAATGAAGACCTTCGGGAGTGGGATCGTAGCAGCTGTGGGTCAAAGAATAATCCACTCCCAGTTCCAGGCCCTTTCTAATGATTTGCGCTTTTGAAAGCCTGATCAAGGGCGTGGCCACGGTAATACTCAGCTTTCCCTCCACTCCGGCCTTGGTGGCCAATTGTGCAAGCCGCTCAAAAGCCTCGATGAACTCGGGTCTGCAATCCGGGTATCCGCTGTAGTCCAAGGCGTTCACCCCGATATAGATGCGCTCGGCCGTCAATACCTCGGCCCAGGCCAGTCCGAGCGCGAGAAATACGGTATTCCTCGCGGGTACATACGTAACGGGAATCTCACCGGCCATGTCTTCCGGGCTGCGGTCTTTGGGAACCTCAATACCGGCCGTTAGGGCCGACCCTCCGATACGGGCCAAATCCACGTTCACTTCCAGGTGTCGCACCGCCCCCATCATCCGCGAGACTTTGCGGGCGGCCTCGAGTTCCAGAAGATGGCGCTGCCCGTAAAGAAAGCTCAAGCTGAAAATGCGGAAACCCTCATCCCTCGCCACCGCCATGACCGTTGTAGAATCCAGGCCTCCGCTGGAAAGAACCACAGCGTTGGGTCCCCGGACATCGTTGGCCATTTCTCCCTTTCCTACCATCCGGCTTCCACCTTTTCTCGAAATCCGAATCGAATGCGGTTATCTAAATAGTAAACCAATTCCGGACGAAATCGATACAAACGGACCTTGAAACGATCACGGAAGGAATCCAGGTCCTTCGCGCCTTCACCCTCGAAGAATTCCAGGGTGAAGGGGAACTTGCGCAGATACCCGCGCACCGCCTTGGCCGCTTCCACCCCCGGCCCCACCATCTCGATCTTCCCGGACATCTGGATTCCCCGTATGTCCCTCCATGAATCCGCCGGCACATGGATCGATCCCGCTGCTTGACCCGCCGCGGCCAGACTTTCCCGAACGTGCCGGGAATCAGGTTTCGAGAAGAAATACAGGGCCGCCTCGCGGTTCACATAGTAGACAGGGGCGGCCCATGCCTCCCCACCGGCTGCGGTGGCCAGGGTCAGAGTGCTCTGTGATTCGACGACCTGCCGCGTCAGAAGTTCGAGATCGAATCCCTCCGTCATACCGGAATTGCGCATACCATCGTCCCCGACCTCCGGCATCAGTGGGCTTCGGCCCAGTTGCGCCCCCAATTGACGTCCACGGACAGAGGCACTGCCAGGGTCATGGCTCCTTCCATTTCTTTTCTGATCACGCCGACCAGTTTGTCCAGCTCCTCATCCGGTACCTCAAAAACCAGTTCGTCGTGCACTTGAAGGATCATTTTCACCCGCGGATACCGGGTTCTTAGAACCTCGAGCAGCCGGATCATGGCCACTTTGATCACATCCGCCGCAGAACCTTGTATGGGGGTGTTAGTGGCAATACGTTCCGCATTGCTCCGTAACGCGTTGTTCTTCGAGTCGAGTTGGGGAAGATATCGCCGACGCCCCAACAAGGTGGACACAAAGCCGTTTTGGACCGCTTCATGGAGATTCTTTTCGAAGAACGACTTCACTCCGGCGAATCTTTTGAAATAGTTTTCTATATAGTCCCGTGCTTCTCCCCGGGAAATGTTCAGTTCCCGAGCGAGTCCGAAAGCCTGCATACCGTAGATGATCCCAAAATTGACCACCTTGGCTTTCCGGCGCATGTCCGAGGTTACTTCTTCGGGCGACACGCCGAACATTCCGCAGGCCGTCTGAGTATGGACGTCCTCTCCAGCCTGAAATGCCCCCACGAGCGCCGGATCTCCGGAATAGTGGGCCAGCACGCGCAACTCGATCTGGCTGTAATCGGCGGAGACCATGGTAAAACCGGGTTCCGGAACAAATGCTTCCCGCACGCGTCTTCCGAATTCACCTCGCACGGGGATGTTCTGAAGATTCGGGTTGCTGCTGCTCAGACGGCCCGTGGACGTCACGGTTTGATTAAAGGAAGTGTGTACTCGTCCCGTGTCGGGATGAATCAGCAGCGGCAGCGTGTCGATATAGGTCGAAATCAGCTTGGTGAGAGTCCGGTAGTTCACCAACTCTTCGGCGATGGGCTCCCCCAGAGCCAGGGAGGACAGAACTTCCATGTCCGTCGAGTACCCGGATTTCTTCCGGGTCTTCTTGAGCGGCGTCAGCCCCATCTCCTCGAACAGCACCGAACTGAGCTGCTTGGGTGAATTGATATTGAACCTTCTTCCCGCTAGTTGGTAAATGCGATCCTCGATTTGCCAAGCCTGTTCCGACAGCTCCTTGGACAGATGTCTCAGATGATCCCGATCGATCTTCACTCCCCAGCGCTCCATGGCCGCCAAAACAAAGACCAGCGGCATCTCGACTTCGTCCATGAGCCGATCCAAAGCCTTGCTTTGCAGTTCCGCGCTCAGCGTCTCGTGCAAACGAAACGCCATGTCCGCGTCTTCCGCCGCATATTCGCAGGCCCGCTCTACGGGTACGGCGTCGAATGTGATCTCCTTTTTCCCGCTTCCCGCCACTTCCTTGTAGGTGATGACTTTTTCGCCCAAGAATTCCCACGCCACCTTTTCCAGACTATGGGCGTGGCGGTCGGGATCGATCAGATAGGACGCGACCATGGTGTCGGAGATGCGACCGGCCGGTTCGAAACCATGCTTCTCCAGAACCAGGATGTCGTATTTCAGGTTGTGCCCCACCTTACGGATCGCCTCGTTTTCGATGAGGCGACGAAGCCGGCTTCGGCCCGCCTCGAAATCCACCTGTTCCGGCGCGGCCAAAGGAGAATGGCCCAAGGGGATATAATAGGCCCGTCCGGGCTCGCCGCAAAGGGAGACTCCCACCAGCCTCGCCCGCATGGGTTCCTGAGACGTGGTTTCCGTGTCCACGGAAACCACATCCAATCCGCACAGTTCATCCACCAACGCGTCCAGATCCTCGAGGCGGGTAATCAACCGGTAGTCTCTATCTCGTTGTTCCGGAGCGGACGGTTCCTCCTCGATGAGGGACTGAAAATCCAACTCGGCATAAAGTTTTTTGAGCTCCTCCCAGTCCGCTCTGTGGAGCTTTAGGTCTTCCTGAGAAAGATTCAAAGGCACGTCCGTTTTGATTGTCATCAACTCCTTGGACAACAACGCCTGGTCTCGGAATTCCCGCAGGTTTTGCCGAAGCTTGTTCTGCTTCACATCCTCCCAGCGCTCCAGCAGGTCGTCCAGACCCCCGAACTCCGAAATGAGCTTTACCGCCGTTTTTTCGCCGATGCCGGGAACGCCGGGAATATTGTCCGAAGTGTCCCCCATGAGTCCCATCACCTCGAGGACTCTGGAAGGCTCCAGCCCGAACCTGCTTTCCACGTCCTCGGGAGTCACCATCACGTCCTTCATGGTGTCCCACATGCGCACCCGATCGGAAAGAAGCTGAAAAAAATCCTTATCGGAAGAGACCAATACCACTTCGGCCCTCCAGTTCTCCACGGCCTCTTTCGCGATCGTGCCGATCACGTCGTCCGCCTCCACTCCGTCATGCTCGACAATGGGAATGCCGAGCATGCGAACAATCCGCTTAATATATGGAATCTGGATCACCAGTTCCTCGGGGATGACGTCGCGGTGGGCCTTGTATTCGGGGTATCTCTCGTGCCGAAAAGTGGGCGCCGGCGTGTCGAACACGATGGCCATGTGAGAGGGAGACTTGGATTTCAGAATCCTGTTGATCATGCTGACAAACCCGAAAACGGCGTTGGTCGGCAGCCCGTCCCGGTTCTGCAGGCCCCGTACCGCATAAAACGAACGATACAGGTACGAACTTCCATCCACTAGATATACCTTCAACAAGGAATCTGATATTTCTTCGGACATTTGAGTCTCCCGGACCGTTTTGTGGTATCGGCCAATCTCATTCCGAGCCGATGACCCGTCATCTAAGGACTTCCCGCGAGCCTTGTCAAGAGATGCCCCGCCGGCCACACGGCATGGCGCTTGACAGTCGGGAACGAGAATTCCTATACAGGCCGGGTAACCATCTTGGAGAGGACAACGGGAACATGGAATACGAAGCCGTCATCGGACTGGAAGTCCACGCTCAACTGCTGACCCAGAGCAAAACCTTTTGCGGATGCTCGACACGATTCGGGGCCCCGCCCAACTCTCACACCTGCCCCATTTGCCAGGGGATGCCCGGAACGCTTCCCGTGCTCAACCGCAAAGTGGTGGAGTTCGCCATGATGATGGGTCTGGCCACCGACTGCACCATCGCTCCTTTTTCCAGGCTGGCCCGAAAGAATTATTTCTACCCGGACCTGCCCAAAGGATACCAGATATCCCAGTTCGAGGAACCTCTGGCCGTGGGCGGCCACGTGGATATCGAGCCGGCCGGAAAGACGAAACGCGTCGGTCTCACCCGCATTCACATGGAAGAAGACGCCGGCAAACTCGTTCACGACGATTTCAGTCCGGTGAGTTATGTAGATTTCAATCGCTGCGGCGTGCCCCTGATCGAAATCGTCAGCGAACCGGACATGCGTTCCAGCGAAGAGGCGGTACTCTACCTCAAAAAGCTTAGAAGCATTCTCCAATACGCGGAAATCTGCGACGGGAACATGGAAGAAGGCAGCTTCCGCTGTGACGCCAACGTGTCTATTCGTCCCATGGGAAGCGAAAAGCTCGGTACGAGAACCGAGCTCAAGAACATGAACTCCTTCAGGCACGTACAGCAGGCGCTGGATTTCGAAATCCTGCGGCAGCGATCGCTCCTGGACTCGGGGGAGGCGGTGATACAGGAAACGCGCCTCTGGGACGCCGCTCGCGGGCAGTCGCTCTCCATGCGCGGCAAAGAGGAATCCCACGACTACAGATATTTTCCGGATCCCGACCTGGTTCCCGTGGTCGTCGACGAGGCCTGGATTCAGGAAACACGCTCCAAGCTGCCCGAACTCCCCGACGAGAAGAAGGACCGCTTTGTGCGGGAATACGGGTTGTCCGACTACGACGCTTCCGTGCTCATCGCCCGAAGAGCCACGGCGGATTACTACGAACGCACCGCCGAGAAGACCGGGGATGCCAAAATGGCCGCCAACTGGATCATGGGGGAACTCATGCACTTTCTTAATAAAGGCGGCCTTGAAATCGAGCAGTCCCCCGTTTCTTCCGATGAGCTTTCCGGTCTCCTGGGTCTCATTCGTGATGAAACCATCAGCGGTAAGATCGCCAAAACGGTTTTCGAGGAAATGTTTTCCTCCGGCAAATCCGCCCGACAAGTGGTCGAAGAAAAAGGCCTGGTTCAGGTCAGCGATTCGGGAGCCATCGAGGACTTGATCAAGAAGGTGATGGATGAGAATCCCAATGAGGTTGAGGCCTATCGGGGAGGCAAGAAGAAGCTGTTCGGATTCTTCGTGGGCCAGGTCATGAAAGCCTCCAAAGGCAAGGCCAACCCGCAGGTGGTCAACGACGCTTTGAAAAAACTACTGGACTAAGATTCCGACGCCAACCCGGAGGTCCCGGGCGGAGTTTCGGCTCCGTCGGGGCCTCCCTGCGAAGAACGGAACCCACATGCTGCCGACGATTTATTGGAAAGACGGTCGAGTGCTCATGCTGGACCAGAGGAAACTCCCCTGGGCGGAAAAATATTTGACCTGCCGCACCGTGAAGGACGTGATCGAAGCCATCAAGAACATGGTCATTCGGGGGGCGCCCGCCATCGGTGTCGCCGCCGCCATGGGAGTGGCCTTGGGCGCATCCAAACGGAACCTTGGAACGCACCAAGCCTTTTACAAACATCTTGAGCAGGTGTGCGACGCCCTGAGGCAAGCTCGCCCCACGGCCGTGAACCTGGCGTGGGCCGTGGATCGGATGAAAGCCCTGGCTGAGGCGAACCGAAATCGTCCTGTTGAAGAGATTCGAGAAATTCTGTTCCGGGAGTCTCAAACCATCCTGGAAGAGGATGTGGCCATTAACAAGAACATCGGGGCCATGGGAGCCGATCTCATTCCCGACGGTGCAACCGTGTTGACCCACTGCAACGCCGGTGCTTTGGCCACCGGAGGTTACGGCACCGCCCTGGGAGTGATTCGTGCCGCCGTGGAGTCCGGCAAGAAGATACAAGTCCTGGCGGATGAGACTCGTCCCTTTCTTCAGGGCGCGCGTTTGACGGCCTGGGAGTTGGAGAAGGACGGAATCCCCGTTACCGTCATCGGCGACAGCATGGCGGGTACCTTAATGCGTTCCGGTGCCGTACAGGTGATCGTGGTCGGAGCGGACCGAATCGCGGCTAACGGAGACACGGCCAATAAAATCGGCACTTATCCATTGGCCGTTTTGGCCAAGACTCACGGGGTCCCTTTTTACGTGGCCGCGCCGTTGTCCACCATTGATCTTTCCCTCAAGTCCGGGGACGAGATTCCCATCGAGGAACGTCCCGCGCACGAAGTGGCCACCGTGTTCGGAAAACCCATTGTGCCCAAGAACGTACCCGTGCGAAACATCGCTTTCGACGTGACCCCCCATGAGCTCGTGGTCGGGATCATCACGGAAAAAGGCGTGGCCGGCGAGCCCTATGAAGCCGCCTTCCGTCGAATGGCCGAGGGACAATAGTGCGAAATCGCGCGAAGCCTCGATCCCGGGGCCCGCTCTTGTCTCCCGACCTCCCGAAAGACCTTTGAGTTCAGCCGCACCTTCCCGGCCAAGAAGATTCGGGAAGGTCCGCGGCGGGCATACACCCCCCGGTATTATGGCTTTATGAGACCAATCACCAATACTCCGATACGGATACTTTGCTGCCTGGCTCTACTTTCGAGCCTGGCGGGATGCCGAATCGGATACTTGGTTCACGTGGGCCTGGGGCAGTGGGACATGATGCGCGGTTCACGCCCTTTGGAGGAGTTGAAAGAAGAAGGCGGGCTTTCCGGGGAGGAGCTGAACGCCGCGATATTGGCTCAGGAAATTCGTGAGTTCGGGGAGGCCCGATTGGGCCTCAAACACACGGAGAATTACCGCGAAGTCTATATGGGGGAGCGGCCCCCGGTTTACACCGTTTCCGCCTCACCAAAGGACCAACTGAAACTCAAGACCTGGTGGTTTCCCATCGCCGGGCGAATCCCCTATCTCGGTTTCTTCGACCTCGACAAGGCCCGTGAAGAACAACGGAAATTGGAGGGCGACGGCATGGACACCGTCCTGAGGAGGGCCGCCGCCTACAGCACCCTCGGATGGTTCCAGGACCCGGTAACCCCGTATCTTCTCAAGCTGCGGCCGGCGACTCTCGCGGAGATCATTCTTCACGAACTAACCCACGTGACCATCTACGAATCGGGTCAGGGGAACTTCAACGAGGGGCTGGCCGTGCTCGTGGGCTTGCAGGGCGCCCGACAATTCTGCGAACAACGGTTCGGGCCGGATCACGAGGAGACTCTTTTCGCATCAGACGCCGTCCGGGACGAGAGGATATTTTCCGACTTCATGGATCGGGCTTTCAAACAACTGGAAACCCTCTACGCAGAAGGGTTGAGCGAAGAGGAGGTGCTTGTTCGCAGGGAAGTGGTATTCGAGGAAATACTCGGCGAGTTCGACCTTATCCGAAAAGAGCTGAAGACTCCTCGATTCCACGGCTTCGGCGATCACGGCCTGAACAACGCTTATCTGCTTTCCGTCGGGCTCTACCACCGTTCATTCGCCGTATTCGAGGACTTCCTCCGCCGTTGCGGCGGTGACTTGGCGACAATGCTTTCCATTGCGAAGGCCCTGGCCGGACAGGAAGGCGACGGCTCATTGATGGACAAAGTCCGCCGTTGGACGGACTCAAAAGATACGATTGTACCTAACGACAACAGGGAATTCTCCATACCGGTGTTCCCGAACAAGGGTTGATTCATGATTCCTAAAGAAAGTTGGAAGGAAAAAGTCATTCCCGGCCGAGACCAAAGAACCCGTTTGTTTCTGGTACGACACGGCCAGGTGGAAAACCACGCCGATTTTTGTTTCAACGGGCACACGGACGTCGGCGTTTCCGATTTCGGCCGGCGTCAGCTCGAAGCGGTGGCCGACCTCTTGAAGGATGAAGTCATCGACGAGATTTACTCCAGCGACCTCAAAAGAACCGTGACCGGGGCGAATACCATCGCCGTGGGTCGCAATATGGAACCTGTGCCCATACCGGGTCTCCGGGAGATGAATTTCGGAGTGATGGAAGGCCTATCATTCAAAAAGGTCGCGGACCAACTTCCCGACGTGTTCCATTCCTGGCGGAAGGATATCGCCGGATATCGCATCCCGGAGGGGGAAAGTTTCCGACAGACGGAGAGCCGGGTCGTGGAGGCTCTTGACTCGATTATGGAAGGGAAGGAATCCAAGACCATCCTTATCGTGGCCCACGGGGGCCCCAACCGGATCATCCTCAGCAAAGCCCTGAATCTCGATCTCAGCCAGGTGTTCCGCATTGAACAGGATTACGCCTGCGTGAACGTGATCGACTACTTCTCCGATTGGAGCGTGGTCAAGCTGGTCAACGGCACCATCCTTTAGTCGGCTCCGTTCCGGGAATCAGAGGTGAACTCCCAACGCCGGGCTCCGAGGCAACGCCCGATGCATCATCCATGAAGGGGTCCGACGCCGCTTCGGAGCCTCTTGAATCCAACTCACGAAATGTTCCGCCGGCCGGGAAGTCGTCCCCTCGGGCGCCAAAAATAGTCCCCCGGTCGATTGACACCATTGTGCACACAAGGCATAAAGCCCGGACCATGCGTCTCAGGCCCGCTTCCACTTAGGATTTGACCTGCGATGGATCTCGAGGCCTGAGGAATGTTCGGACTAACTTTTGCAGTACAAGGAGACAGGTTTTTCTATGGCACAGTTGACCCCTAAAGAACGCGTTTTGAAAGCATTCAAGAAAGAACCCGTGGATACCATGCCGTTTTTCAGCGGAATGGGTATGGTGCTCCTGCCGGCGATCAAGCAGCTTGGTTACAACTTCCCTCAGATTCATACCGATGCCGAAAAAATGGCGAAATCGGCCATTCTGACCAGCCGCATGTACGACTTCGACTCCGTGGTCGTGCCTTTCGACATGACCTGCGAGTCGGAAGCCATCGGCAATAAAATCAGTCTGTATGAAAACTCCGAAGACATCCTTTACCCCACCATTCCCAACAAAATGTGGACCAACATGGACGAAGTGACGATTCCGGACAACATCACGGAATTGGGTCGCATGCCCATGGTGGTGGATGCGATCAAGTTGTGCAAGAAAGAAGCTCCCGAGCTGGCCGTAGGCGCGTGGCAACTGGGGCCCTTCACCATGTGCGGTCAGTTGCTGGAACTGGATATCCTTCTTAAGGGCGTGTTCAAGGAAAAGCAGAAGGTGGAAGACACCTTGGACAAGGTTACCGACATGATCATCAAGATCGGTCAGGCCTATCAGGAGGCCGGCGCCGACTACATCACGCTGCGTGAAATGGGCACGGGCTCCGACCTCATCAGCCCCAGAACCTGGAAGACCGTGATTCAACCGCGCATGCGTCGGATCATGGAAGCGTGGAAGTCACCCAAGGTCCTGCATATTTGCGGCGCCACCGACCTGATTATCGAGATGATGGCCGACTGCGGCGCGGACGCCGTGAGCGTGGACATCAAGAACAATCTGGTCGAATCCCGCAAGAAACTGGGGAACGACGTGCTGGTGTTCGGAAACTTCGACGTGTTCGCCCTCCCCTGCAAAGAGGAGACCACGGTGGAACAGGCGGTCGCCGGCATCAAGGCCAACATCGACGGCGGCGTGGACGCCGTCTGGCCCGGTTGCGACCTGTGGCCGGACATTAAGGATGAAAACATGAAGGCCATCGTGGCCACCGCCAGGGAGTACGGCCGAAAGCCCAGTCCCGCGGTGGGCCGCCTGAGCTAGTACCTGATCGAATCTTCGCTTCGACTTTCTTGGGGGCGGCTTGCTCAAAGCCGCCCCCCTACGCTGAATACGGCACACGGGAACAACAGCGAAAAAAGCACCAATGTTGCTGCCATTGCGCCATACAAACGATATCGCGGTTTTCTATAAATGCGCACTACGGAATCAATCCTTCGTTCGTAGTCTCCCACGGTCCATCCCGGCGACTTCACTCAAAGACAGCGTCTTTCAGCCGCAGAAAAACAGAATCGGCCGACACGACCCCAAGGCTAGGTGAACCGTTGGTCAGAACGATGAAATCATAACCTTCGTAACGATACATTGCCGTGGTGTACCCGAAGATGAAGCCGTTGTGTCCCACGGACCCGCCCAAATCATATATGCCGTAGCCATAAGAAACACCCAGCCCCGTGGGCACGAAGTCGAACATCTCCCGGTGATGTTCTTCCGTGACCAGTCGACCCTCTTGAAGGGCTGCAAGCCAGATGGTCAGGTCGTGTAAAGTGGAGATCATGTTTCCAGCCGCACCGGAGCCGGACGGGTTCCAGTTAGTGACATCGGTCCATCCCTGGTAATAAGTATTATCAAAATACTGGTAACCTCGGGCAAATGGTTCGATTATCTCATTCGCTTCGGGCATGAATGTGTCGTTCATCTTCAAAGGTTCCAGTATTTTGGTCCGGATCAACTCGGGCAGAGGCCTGCCGGTTGCCTGTTCGGCGATGATTCCCAGAACAATGTACCCGGTATTGCAGTAGGTCCAGCCTTCATTAGGTTCGAAGGCAAAGGGTTTATCCTTGACCAGCTCCAGGATTTCAATTGGATGCCATTGCCGGTACGGTTCTTTGATCATGAGCTGGGTAATCTCTTCTTCGTAATCGGGCAGACCGCTGCGCATGTTCAACAGAAGGCGAAGGGAGATTTCGTCGCTTTTCGGCCCGAAGTTCGGGAACCATTGGGACAGGCGGTCGTCCAGGTTGAAATACCCTTCCTCCGCCAGAATCAAAGTCAGCAGAGCCGTGAAGCTTTTGGTGACGCTGCCGATGCGGAATCGGGTTCGGCTGTCCAGGGAATCGCCCGTCTGGACCAGGGGAGTATTTCCGGCTTCAGTCGTCATTTCGGACTTTCCTCTGGTACCGGTCCAGGCCGATCCATTCGGACGGGTTACCGTTGCGACCATCCCGGGCAAACCTTGTTCCTGGTGGGCTTGATCCATGGCCTGTTCAAGAGCGTGGTTCTCGTCATAATGGAGGCCGTCGGAATCGGAACAGCCCGCGACCGAACCGAGCACCGCCAGCAGCGCCGAGAAGACAATCGCATGAATCGATCGGAACAATGGTGCCATATTCCATCCTCCCAGATTTTCGACTAGAGTCTATAGCGGTTTACAAAATAACATTCCGATTTCGGCGGTCTGCTTGACTCGATCGGGGTGGTTTATGACATCGAGAATGGCTTGATCCAGCCTTTCGAGGAGATTTTCAACGGTCTTGGAGACATGGTTGTTGAACCACTCGGCTTTCATGGTGAGCCATATTCGTTCGATGGGATTGAGGTCCGGTGAGTAAGGGGGTAGGAATAGAAGCTCCCATCCATGCCGCTTGATGGACCGTTTTCGATGCCGGGCGGCGTCATCCGGAACCAAAACGTTGCGGCGGCGCTGTAAAGGGACAAACCGTTCAGCCTCATCCAGGAAAGCCTGGAACGTCTCCGAATCGGAATGTGAGGTGTCGATGGCAAAAGATTCGCCGAATCGAGGGCAGACCATGCCCATCACGTTCATCCGGAGGTGGTCTCCGTTCTTGGTGATCCGGGTTTTGTTTCCTTTTTGATCCCAGCGGCGTCTGGGTCTGGGGTCTCCTTCAAATCCGGATTCATCGGCAAACCAGACGTCCACGTCCGGGTCCTCAAGAAGTTCGGCTATTTGACTTCGAAAAGCTTCTTGTTGCGCTTCATCCTGACGGTCCGGCCAAGGTTAAGGCGTTTTCAGGGCGAAGCCGCCTTTATGGAAGAACCGAACGACCGTCGCATAACTGCATTGGATATGGTAGCTGTCGCTGATATGCCCGTTAGAAGCATCCGGCCGGCCGTGCACCTCAAAGCCGTCTCATTGGAGCCCACGCGGCCCGCCTCCTTGAGTTCGGAGCGGGTCCCGTTCTCCGCATCGGGTTCCAGCAGTCGTCGCACCATCCCACCATCCTAATGGCACACACTATCACAAAAGTATAGATTCGCTTATGCACAAAGTCCGCCCAATAGGGAACGTATTTCTGACAAACGCTATAATTCTCCATCAGCTGCATCCCCAGGACGCTTGGCGACTCACGCCTTGCCTCGCGGCACTCAAGCCGGAAGCTTCCGGTGCCGATCATCTCTCAACAAACCACTTGTTCCCTTCGACCATGAGGAATACATTCGTCGAGAGCTTACGCCTTGCACATTCTCTTCAACCAATTCCGGAGCCCCCATGTTTTCCCGTCTTCTTGTCCGGTTTATCCCGGTTTGCATCCTGCTTTCCGCATCCCTTTTCCTCGCGGCCTGCGGGGACGACTCGCGAACCAATTTCACGGGACTGACCGTTGAACAGGTACTGGAGCGCATGACCCTGAGACAGAAGATCGGCCAACTCTTCGTGGTGGGCATTCCCGGAACGGAACTCGACGCCGGGACCGTCCGCCGAATCCATGAACTGAACGTGGGCGGATTCGTTCTCTTCTCCAAGAACACTCCCGACCCGATTTCCACGGTCCGCCTGACCAAGGCGGTGCAGGATCGGGCCCTTGACGAGGGTTTGGCCATCCCCGTCCTATTCTATATCGACCAGGAACAGGGGCGCGTTCAGCGTCTCGAGGAAGGAGTGACCCTCTTTCCGGGAAACTACGCTTTGGGAAAGATCGGAGACCCGTACAAAACCCGCAGAGCCTCGCGCATCACGGGCCGCGAGTTGAGTGTATTGGGAATCCAGGTCAACTTGGCCCCGGTTTCCGACGTCAACAGCAATCCGGACAATCCGATCATCGGAAGCCGCAGTTTCGGCGAAGACCCCGATCTCGTGGCGGAGATGGTTTCCGCCTCGGTCGCGGGTTACCAGGAAGCGGGAATTCTTCCATGTGCCAAACACTTTCCCGGCCACGGCGACACGGCCACGGATTCCCATCTGGAACTACCCGTGATCTACAAAAGCCTGGAAGAGCTTCGGGCCGTGGAACTGGTCCCCTTCCGAGCCGCGGTGGACGCCGGCGTGGATTTCGTCATGACCGCCCACATCTTGTTCCCGGAAATCGATCCTCAATATCCGGCCACCGCATCGGAGGCCGTCCTTCAGGGTCTGCTGCGAGAGGAGATCGGATTCCAGGGGGTGATCGTCAGCGACGCAATTGAGATGAAGGCCTTGTCGGACCATTTTCACCTGCCCTCACTGGCGGTGCGCATGATCCGTTCCGGCTGCGACCTGCTGCTGTTTTCCGACAACCTTCCCTGCCCCTTCACTTTCGAGGAAATCGTGGAATCGGTGACTCGGGCGGCCGAGGACGGAGAACTGCCCATGGATCGCATCGATGAATCGGTTCGAAGAGTATTGCTGCACAAGAAGCGCTGCCGATGGTATGGTCTGCCCGAGGATCAACTGAGCCAGAACCTCAGGCGCCCGCGAGATGTCTCCTTCAGCGATGAAATCATGTGGGAGGCTCTGGAGACCAATCCGGACGCTGTGCAATTCCCGGCGGTCCCGCAGGGAAGGCTCGCCGTCCTGTCCGACGTGGAACGCTTCTACAAAATCCTTCCGGCTCTTCAAGGAAGACGACTTTATATTACTACGGAAACCACTCCTAATGAAGTGACGGAGACGGTAGCGGATGCCCAAGAGATCTGGATATTCCTGTCCGGCAACACCTCTCGGTCCATCGTGGAGCAGGCCGACCCGCCCTCCGGGGCCGTGGTTCGGTATTTTTCTCTCAACGACCCGTACGTGGAACGGAAGCTGAACTTCACACCGCAGTCGTATATCAACCTGTTCGCGTACAAAATTCCGCTGGATCCCGTAGAACGATTCCTGGTCGGCGGCTGAACGATCAAATGGAGAGTCTTCGAGGATTCTTTGTCGCGCGGTTTTCGAAGACTCGGCTCATCCGTGATTTGACACCGGGCCCCGCATCTGACACTATTTCCCCACGCGCGGCATTCTCCTTCGGGCAAGTAATCGATGTGGTGCATAGGACCGTATCTTTTTGATGCGCGCGGGTCGATTTTTGGAGGGCCCGCATATCGCTCGCGCAGTTCGTTCGTCGTTTCGAAGTGCCGGGAGATTCAGCAGGCCGGTGAAAACCCATGAGAGGCAGGGCGCGTAAATCCCGAGGCGCAGATAGAAACACGTCGCAGTAACAAGGGATGAAGCTCAACGCCGCGGATCGCGTTTTTCAACACCCTGATGGTGGTCGGAGTTACGGCCAAAGGCCCCCGTTATGAAATTTTCCCCGCGTCGGCGGGCAGCTTTCAAATTCTGTCTCGTGTTTATCGCCTGGGTCTCGCTTTTTTACAGCCTGACCACCTTTGACGTCGTGCTTCGTCGGGTGGACATCGCGGGCCCCGTCACGGACAGTGTGGTCAAGACCGTAACGGGTGTGGTGAAGCTGTTCTCGATCCCGGTTGAAATCGACGGCGCCGATCTGAAGGCCCCTTCTCTGCACCTCCGGATATCTCACGAATGTAACGGAGTGATAGCGTTCATTATCTACCTGTCGGCGGTGCTGGCTTTCCCTTCGCCTTTCCGTCGAAAAATCGCCGGCATGCTCATAGGGGCCGCGGTGATTTGGACGATCAACGTGGGCCGCATTCTCCTTCTCGTTTTCGTGGCTCTGTACCTCCCGGACGTGTTTTACCAGACCCATATTTATGTCGCTCAATCCCTGGTCATCGCGTGCGCGGTCGTCATGTGGCTCCTCTGGGCCCGTTGGGCCTTGGACCCGACGACTGCGGGACGCACTGTGGTTTCTGCTTAGGATCGGTCTGGCATACGCCGTTCTGGTCGTATTGCTCGCCCCTTTTCAGGAAACCTATTGGAGGTTCCTCCGGTTCGCCGGCCAAGGCGCCTTTAATCTGATTTTTTCGGCACATCCGGTGGATCTGGCCCTCGAAGGGTGGGGCATGATGTTGAAGCCTTCGGAAGTCGTCTGGAAACCGGGGGCCTCGACCCCCGTCATTTCAGCTTCCTTGATATCATCCAACGTTCCGCTGACCTTGGCGCTCATCCTCGCCACCCCGGGCCTTACCCTACGTCGACGTTTTCGATACCTCGCACTGTCCTGCGCCGTTCTGTTCCTGACCCATGTGTTCAATATCGTGGTGGAAATCAGAACCTACTACATGACCTGGTATGCGGCCGCCTTGAACATGCGGTTCGGATACGCCGACGCCGCGATCACGCGCTGGTTCTTCATCCTGTTCCAACACTTTCGCGCCCAGCTGTTTCCGTTCCTGATCTGGGCGGTGGTGTGCTATCGAGAAGTGCTCGCGAAATTTGTTCCCGAAACGCCGGCACCCACATCCGCGCACAAAGAAACCACCTCCCGAGGCTGACCGAGATCCCAACTCGAGCCCATGGAAGGAACCTCTTTCCGGGACCTCGAAAATCCCCGTAAGGATTTCATGTCGTATGCAGAGCCCCGTCACGTCCGCCCGCCTGCGAGAACTACCGGACTTCCTCCCCTTTCCTGCGAATCGCCATGAACTCGTCCACCACCCGAAGCATGATTTCCGCGTTTTTGGCGGCCCCCTCCCGGATCGCGGCCTCGGAAAGAGGCTGTGAGGTGAGCCCGTTCGCGTAGTTGTCCACGGAACACAGGGCGGCAAAAGGAAGACCGATTTCCATGGCGACAGTGGCTTCCCCCGCCATGGTCATGCCCACAAGCTGTGCGAATTGGGCCATCATTCGAATCTCCGCCTTGGTCTCCAGCCTGGGGCCCGTGTTCTGCCAGTAGACTCCTCCGTCCCGAATCTCGACTCCTGCGTTCCGCCCCGCTTGAATGACCCCGGTTCTAAGTTCGGAACTCATGGCCGGCGTAATGTGTTTTTCCTCCCCCAAGACGGCCGACGGAACGTCGTACAATGCGATGAAATCGTCGGGGACCACGATGGTCCCAGGTACCAGGGATCGAAGCAGGCTGCCCGTGGAGTAGATTCCCAGCACGGAATCGGCTCCAACCTGCTTTAGAGCCGTGAGGTTGGCCGCGTGATTAATCAGGTGCGGCATGATGTATTCGTCTCCTTCTTTCCCGTGGCGAGGAATGAACGCGAAGTCCTCCCCTACGAAAACCACGGCCTCGCCGAAGGAAGTCTCGATACGAACCTCTTCCGCATCCAAAAACCGGTTCAATCCGAATAGTACGGTTCCCGCCGCAAGTCCAAGTTTCGCCATGGCCGAACTTCTCCATTACGTAAGTTGTTATGGTTGAGATAAGGGGCCCCGTGCCGACCCGTGCGGCCCCGGCTCCTATCCGTATGATCTTTGGGCCGAAACGGAACGGTAAGGTCGGATATCCGGCTGCGGAATAGATCCGGCCCCCCCCGGGATCCCCCCACAATTTCTTCGGCCCGGTTGTAAATGAACCATCAAATCCATATTAATGTAAAGAGGCGTAACTTTTCCCATGAACTTCTATCTATACCAAATGAGAGCGGACATGCTCAATCGGCACCAAACCGACGGTCGACCGCAACCACGCTCAGTGGCGGGGTGAAGAAAGCGCTTTATTCAAGAAGCGTAATAGAGCCTTTTTCCCGAGCCGGCCGTAGGAAAATATAAATGAGAAAGGAGAACGATGAATACTCGAAAAGCCGTGCAGATTGCTCTTTGTTCGGGAATCCTCCTGTGCTCACCGGCCTTGGAGTCGGTTTGGGCGGGAAGCCCGGAAACGGTGGATCCTTACACGGGAATGACTATGGGTGTTCCCAAAAGAACGCTGAAGAAAGACTCGGTGCGCGTCGTGGACCCTTACAGCGGCACCGCCATCGATAAGAGCCGAATAAAAACAAGGCCTTCCAGGGGATGGATTGATCCTATGACCGGGCAGAGGATGGGCACTCAGGAAATCATCGACGAGTCCGATCGCTGACCGTGTATTCTTGTAGGGTTTCCCGGGGACCGCCTGCCTGCGGGTCTCCGGGAAGGGGGGATTGACCCTTTCACGCCAGAAGCTCTATTTTTGACCCAAGAACCGCTTTGTCCGGATCAAGCCAACCGCTCAGGATATTGCGGAAGGTCGCCGGATCGATTCCCTCAATCTCCAAGAAGGCCGTGATGAAATCCCCGCCTCGAACCAGGTGGAACGAATCCTCGTGGAACAGGGCCACCACCGTATCTCCCGGGTTCGCGGGATCGACTCCTTTGACTTTCAGATAGCGACACTGGGCGGGATAAACGGCTTCTTTGAGCTTCTCCCACCCTCCATCCGGAACCACCGCCTCGCATACCATGCCGGGCTTTTCCGGATCCGAAACGAGTTGCCGCCGCACTTCGTTGTATTCGCCTCCCGGCACCACACGAAAAGCCTTGTCCAGCAAAATCCGAACTCTTTGGTCCACGGGCTCCCTCATTTGGCTTGTTTGTCACGGAACTCCTTTATCAGTCGTTCGGCCTCCTCTCGACTCACGGTCATCTCTTTATCGGAAGGCCGACCCGGCAACCCGTCCGGAAAAAGCTCCTCCATAAATCGGTCGTCTTCGCTGCTCCAGGAGGACCACCCTTCCAGCTCTATGTAGCCCCCATAGGAAGTCCGGTATGCAGGATCGTACAAACGGACCCCTCTGTCCGGATCGAATTCGTAACTTACCTTGACTCCGTCGAACAGGCGAAAATCGTCGTCTCCGATTCCCAGCTTCCGCAGTAATTCTTTGTGCTCTTCCGGGATGTCCATGTTGTTCAACTCTCCTCATTAGAATTTGCCGGCCTGTCGGGGCATCGGCACCCGATTAACCTAAGAATCTCAAGTCGAGGCTGTCAACCCTTTTGAACCTTCCGGCGGACCGAACCGGAGAGCCTGTCGCTGTTCAGGAACACCCAAAGTGATGTCCAAAAAGGAATCGCGTCTTCCGGCCCGGTCCAGCCATCCTTGAAGCTCACTCCTCAATTCCTCTTCCTTCACCAAATAGCCGCGCTTCCCATTCGCGGCCGTCCGCGCGGAGTTGAGAAACGTCCATCGGCCGTCCTTGCGGGCCACAATGCCGGTGTGTCCGAATTCCTGGGAAGATATGGACAGAAGAGCGCCGTGAGCCAGCCCCGGAGCCAGACGCCGCCACACTTGGGAGGCTTTGTCCCCGCTCCCTTTGGGTACGTGCAGCCGAAAAGGATTGCTGCAGAGCTGGGAGGTCAGGTCCTCGCCGGTCAGATAACGATAAGGACTCACACCGTCTTGTGCGGCCCGATTTACCAGACGCTCCCGAATTCCGTTACTCCCATAGTAGGATATCCCCGAATCCTCCAGTACCTCCACCAAGAAATTGTAGCAGTCTTTTTCATTCGACCGAACGCCGAGGTAGTTTTCACGCGCCAATCGAACGAGTCTGTCTTGGAGTTCCGGATCGTTGGGAAGCGGAGTTGAATTCTCCCCGGACTCGGGGGAAAAAGCGGAGAGTTCCAAAGGAATCGTTGAGGAGAGGGGATAAGGAAGGCTTAGACCAACCTTACTTCCGGCATAATCCGGAGCGGAAGTCGCAATTCGAGGTTGTTTCCCTTGAAATACGGGTTCCGTGAACTGATCGGTTCTGTACAGAAAAATTCCATGGCGCCTTAATCGGCCGGTCAGTTCATCGAACTTCCCCGCATTCACCGGCTTTCCCGCCCGCGCCTCTTCGAGAAGGGCGTGACGGCGGACCACCAGATCCGCCACGATTTTGGCGCTCTCGGGATTCTTTTGACGCAAATCCCTCCATCTGTCATACTGCTTCGTCGTCTGTAACAGGGCGTCCGTTTGGGCTGTATCCAAATCCGCCGCAAATCCGTCGCCTGTCTGCTCGGCGCGAATCCTTGGGGTCAGGGCGTACGGATCCCCGATGCCGATGACGGAAGTCACTGTAGCTCCTCCTTGGGCATCGAATCATCAATCAAACTTAAAGCAATTCCAATGCCAAGCCGGCTCGGCGACCGGGGAGGTCTTTTTTCATGTCCATTCCATACGACGAAGTTCTGAATCCGGCTCAATATGAGGCCGTCATGCACGGCGGAGGTCCCGCCCTGGTCATCGCGGGGGCGGGCAGCGGCAAGACGCGCACCCTGGTTTACCGGGTGGCCCGACTGGTGGACTCCGGTGTGCATCCGGCGTCCATTCTGCTGCTCACCTTCACACGTCGGGCGTCGGAGGAAATGCTGAACCGCGCCGCGGAACTCCTGGACAGCAGATGCGGCCTGGTCCAGGGCGGCACCTTCCACTCCACGGCCAACAGAGTGCTCAGAACGTTCGGACCCGAGATCGGGATTCCACAGGATTTCACCATCTTGGACCGGTCCGACTCCGAGGAAATCATATCCTGGCTCCGCAAGGAAATGGAACTCCACCGCAGGGAACTTCACTTCCCCACCAAAGGCACCCTGATGGATCTGTTCAGCGCGGAAGTGAATCTCGCCGAACCTCTGGAGGAGATCGCCGCCCGTCAGGGACGCCGACTCGAACGGTTCATGGATGACATCCTCCGCCTGAGGGATCGCTACGCCGAATACAAACGTCTCGATAACTTATTGGACTACGACGACCTGCTGGTGTTCTTCCGGAAACTGCTTCAGGAATCCGAGTGGGTTCAAAGAGCCGTCAATCAGCGACATTCGTACGTCCTGGTGGACGAGTTTCAGGATACCAATCCCATTCAAAACGATCTCGTCGCCCTTCTGGCCGGACCGGACAAGAACCTGGTAGTCGTCGGCGACGACTGCCAATCCATCTACTCCTTTAGGGGCGCCCGCTTCAAAAACATCATCGAATTTCCTCACCGTTTTCCGGAAACACGCATCATCAAACTGGAAGAGAATTACCGTTCCACCCAAGCCGTGTTGGACGCCGCGAACCTGATCATGAGCGAGGCTCGGGAAAGATACACCAAGTGTCTGTTCACCCGAAGAGGTCAAGGACCCTCGCCGGCAATCCGATGCACTGAAAGCGAACATCAGCAGACGCTTTTCGTGGTCCGGGAAATCTCGGAACTTCTGGAACAAGGCTATCGTCCCGATGACATTGCGGTGCTCTTCCGAGGCAGTCAACATTCCTACGATCTCGAAGTGGAACTGGCGAAGCGGGAGATTCCCTTCGTGAAATACGGAGGGCTCAAGTTCCTGGAAGCCGCCCACATCAAGGACGTCATGGCGCATCTCAGAGTCCTGGCGAATCCCAGGGATTTCTACTCCTGGCAGCGAGTGCTCATGCTGCTGGAAGGCGTGGGCCTCAAGCGCGCCCAGAAAATCATCGCCCACTTGAAGCGGGAAGAAAGAAGTTACGAGGGTTTGGCGACCTTCCCCAAAGCGGACTCCATTTCAGGCCTGAAAGACCTGTCCAAACTCCTCGAGGATTTGTCCAATATCCGAGGCAATCCCCGGGCGCAGCTCGAACGTACGTTTGAATACTACCGACCGATCCTTCAAGACAAATACGAAGATCATTATAAGCGCACGTGGCATTTGGAAGCCCTGCTCAATGTGGCGGAGCGATTCTCAAGGCTCAGGGAGTTTTTGGCGGAGGTGACGCTCGAGCCTCCTCGAACGGACGCCCCGAAAAGCCGAATTCCGGACTCCCTGACGCTCTCCACGGTACATTCGGCCAAGGGCCTGGAATGGAGGGCCGTATTCGTGATCTGGGTGGCGGAAGGCTGGTTCCCCCACGCGCGGGTCATGGAGGAATCGGAAGAAATGGAGGAGGAGCGTCGTCTCCTTTACGTGGCCGTGACCCGTTCCAAGGAGCGTCTTTACTTGTCCTATCCGCGCTTCGCTTATCGTCCGGGAGAAGGCCTCACCGCCGTGGAACCATCCCGATTTCTTCATCCCCTCAGGCCGTGCGGATCGTCACCACAGGAGCCCGCACCCGAGCCCGCCGTGGGAGCGGCCAAGACGCTTCATAGGCTTCGAGGCGGCTCGATACCCGCCGCGCCGAGCAAGGGAAGACAAGGTTTTCGTACGGGCCGGAGGGTCCGACATCCCTCATTGGGTCTGGGTGTGGTCATCGGCCTGCAGGGAGAAGGAAAAGTCATGGTCCAGTTCGAAAATACGGGCCTTACCACTTTGGAACTCGATTACGCACCCATTGAGCTGTTAGACTAAGCCAAGGGAACTTGGCGGGCGGCGAGTTTCGATTCGAGTCCTCCCCGTGAAGTTCGGCCGGCGATCCGTGGCCTCCATGCGCCGCGCAACCGGAAGCATCCCACCTTTTCGTTTCGGGGGTCCTTATGTCCGTGGAGAAGAAAACCAAATTTTCGATCTGGTATGTGCTCATCGGAATCTGGGTGGTGCTGCTCGTCCAGAACATTCTCGTATCCGCGCTTGAGGTTCGGCGGGTGCCGTACAGTGAGTTCCTCAGCCTGTTGGACCAGGGCAAGGTCAAGGAAATCGCCATTTCCCAGAATATCATCGAGGGCAAAATCAAAGAGAACGGTCGCGTCAGCGTGTTCCGCACCATCCGTGTCGACCCGGGGTTTTCCAAGCAATTGGAAAAATACAATGTCACCTTCAAGGGAGAGCTGGAAAACACCTTCTTTCGGGATCTGGCATCCTGGTTGGTGCCCGTATTCCTGTTCGTGGGGATCTGGTACTTCATGATCCGTAGGATCGGGGGCCAGCAAGGCGGTTTCATGACCCTGGGCAAAAGCAAGGCCAAAATCTACATGGAGGAGGAACTGGACCTCAGATTCACCGACGTGGCCGGCGTGGACGAAGCCAAGGAAGAATTGTCCGAGATTGTCGAATTCTTGAGAAAACCGGACAAATACACTTCCCTGGGAGGGAAGATGCCCAGGGGCGTGCTTCTGGTGGGCCCGCCCGGTACCGGAAAAACGCTCCTGGCCAAGGCGGTGGCCGGCGAAAGCCACGTGCCGTTCTTCAGCATGAGCGGTTCCGAATTCGTAGAAATGTTCGTGGGATTGGGCGCCGCCCGGGTTAGGGACCTGTTCACTCAAGCCAAGGGAAAAGCCCCCTGCATTATTTTCGTCGATGAACTGGACGCCTTGGGTAAGGCTCGGGGATTCACCGGCTTCGGCGGGCACGATGAGCGTGAACAGACACTCAACCAGCTTCTGGTGGAAATGGATGGTTTTGATCCCACCGTGGGCGTGATTCTGATGGCGGCCACCAACCGTCCCGAGATTCTGGACCCGGCCCTGCTCCGACCGGGAAGATTCGACCGCCATGTCTTGGTGGACCGACCGGACAAGGAGGGACGCCAAGCCATACTCAAGATCCACATGCGAAATGTAAAAACCGGTTCAGACGTGGACACGGAACTTCTGGCCAATATGACTCCGGGTCTCGTGGGGGCCGACCTGGCGAACCTGGTCAACGAAGCGGCCCTACTCGCCGTCCGACGCGGGAAGGAGTTCGTGGGTATGTCCGAATTCGAGGAGGCGGTGGAACGTATCGTCGCGGGGCTGGAAAAAAAGAGCCGAGTCATCAATGTCACGGAACGCAGAATCGTGGCCTTCCACGAGGTTGGACACGCTCTGGTGGCCCTGTCCTTGCCGGGAACGGACCCGGTACAGAAGATATCCATCATTCCTCGGGGAATCGCCGCTTTGGGGTACACCCTGCAGGTTCCCACGGAAGACCGCTTTCTCATGACCCGCACCGAACTGGAGAATAAGATTGCGGTCCTCTTGGGGGGACGAGCCGCGGAAGCGTTAATGCTCGGCGATATTTCCACCGGTGCCCACAATGATCTGGCCAAGGCCACCGACATCGCCCGAAGCATGATCAAGCAGTACGGAATGAGCTCAAGCCTGGGCCATGTCTATTACGACAAGGAACGGCAGGGACGTTTCATGGAATCCCAACTCGCTCCCATGCCTAAGGAATACAGCGAAGACACGGCCAGGCTCATCGATGACGAGGTGAGGAACCTGATCGAATCGCGCTATCAACTCGCGGCGGACATCGTGAAAGAGAAGAGCGCCGCCCTCGAGGAGGCGGCTACGGTCCTCTTGAAGAAAGAGGTGATCACCGGAGCGGAACTCCAAGAGATATTGAAGGAACGAGGCCTGCAACTACCTGAAACCGCAAAAGACGAAGGACGGGAATAGAACCCATGAACGCTCCTCGAAGGTTCGGAAATTCCGGAAGAACCTGGATCAAGGTTCTTCTCTGGATCATCTTGTTGGCCGTCGCTCTGCCGCCGCTGCTGCAATGGGCTTCACGCCAAGGCTTCTTCGAGAATCGTCCGAAGCCCTCGGAGCTCTCCTTCAACCAGCCCGCTTCCGTGTCGGAAGATCGTCCCGTCATTATCTCGACCGACGAGAAGATCAACCAGGAAGTTTTTTCCAAAGCGCATCTGTCCGTGGTGAACATCGTGGCCACGACTTTGAGCATGAACTTCTGGAGGGAAATCATCCCTCAACAGGGGCAGGGTTCCGGCTTCATCATCGATCCAGCGGGCTATATCCTGACCAACAACCACGTGGTGGAAAAGGCCCAACGTCTCACGGTCACCACGGGCACGGGCCGACAGGTGGAGGCGCAACTGGTCGGAAGGGACCCCAAGTTCGACCTGGCGGTGATCCGAATCCCCGAGAGTTACGTTGAGTCCGTTGCGGTCTTGGGGGATTCGGATCCATTGCAGGTAGGACAAAAGGCCATCGCCATCGGCAATCCATTCGGCCTCTCTCACACCATGACCACGGGGATCGTCAGTGCTCTGAATCGGGAAATTCGCACGCGCCACGACGTAATCATGGAAGGGTTGATCCAGACCGACGCGGCCATCAACCCCGGAAACTCCGGCGGCCCCTTGTTGAATTCAAGCGGCGAGGTCATCGGCATCAACACGGCCATATTCAGCCTCACCGGAGGATACCAGGGCATCGGATTCGCCATCCCCGTCAACCATGCCCGGGACGTGGCGACGCAGCTTATTTCCCGCGGCTATGTGGCCAGGCCATGGCTGGGTATCTCGGGAATCACTCTGTCCAAGGAGCTTTCCAAGGCTTTGAAACTCGCGGTGGATCAGGGTGTATTGGTGGTGGAAACGGTGCCGGAGGGTCCCGCGGCACAGGCCGGCATCCGAGGCGGCGACCGAGAAGTCGTTATCAGCAACTTCCGTTTCCCCATCGGGGGCGACGTGATCATTTCCATCAACGACGCACCCGTCACGGGCATGGATCAGATGAGCCGGATCGTCGGGAAAATGAAGGTCGATGAAATCGCCCAGGTCGAGGTGGTTCGGGACGGGAATCGAACCACGATTCCGGTGAGACTCAAGGAGCGCCCTTGAAGAAACACGGTTCGTTACCAGGGAGCGCCCGCCTCCCACGCCGTCACAATGATTCCCCTGAATGGACGGAAGCCGTCGAATCGGAGGCGACCTTTGCAGCCGGCCTCATGGACTGATCTGACCGTCGCGATCATCACCCACAACGAGGAGCATAACCTGCCCGAATGCCTGGATTCCGTCAAATGGGCCGGCCAGGTAGTGGTGGTGGACAGCTTCAGCACGGATGGCAGCGTGGAGGTTTGCCGACGACGAGGCGCCCGGGTATTTCAAGAACCCTGGAAAGGCTACGCAGCCCAGAAAAACAGCGCCCTGGACAAGGCGGAACGACCTTGGGTCCTCTCCCTGGACGCCGACGAGCGGGTTTCACCCGAACTCGTCACGGAAATCGACCGGGTCCTGACCTCTCGCAATCACGAAGCGGGCTATTCCGTACCGCGCAGAAACCACTTCGCCGGTCGTTGGATACGGCACGGAGGATGGAGCCCCGACCGCGTCCTAAGGCTCTTTCTCAGGGACAGAGCCCGGTTCGAAGAGCGGGCCGTTCATGAGAAGGCGGTAGTGGACGGTCCTGTGGGTCGCCTCACTCATCCTCTGCTGCATTTCACCTATACGAACATCTCGGATTTCCTGACGCGTTCGGACCATTACTCAACCCTCAGCGCCGAGGAATACTTTCGAGCGGGAAAGAAAATCGGCCCGGCCGGCATGCTGGGCCACGCCTTTTTTACCTTCGTCCAGATGTACTTCATGAAGGCCGGCTTCCTGGACGGCTATTACGGATTTCTTCTGGCCTGCCTTTACTCTCATTACACGTTCTGCAAGTACGCCAAACTGCGGGAGCGCAGCCTTGGGCGCTCCTCGGGCGGTCATTCCGAGCAGGGGTAACGGCGCGCATCCCACCCTTGCGGATTTCGCCGCCTCCCGTCTCTCAGCTCCCTCACCCGCATCGCCTCACCACCGTTGATCGATGAAATCCTGAATGCCGAGGGGTAGGCTTCTCCAGACACGTCTTGTTTTCCGGACACTTTCCAATAAATAAGACAATCCGCCTTTCATTCTCTTGGTCACCATATACGATCGCCCAGCTAACAGCCTTAAAACACATCAGTTTATCGGACTCACCATTCATCGCATCTCGGGCACATTTTTTGCTCTGTTTCTGTTATTGTTAATCTGTATAATAGCCTTGACGTACACATTTTTTTGTATCCTTATCATTTAGGATACTCAAAAGAACTCCATGCCCAAAAAAAAATCGTTCCGGCTGGAAATTCGCGGTTTGAACCCGGAATAAGCCGAAAACTTCGTCCAAGCCCGTGCGGATTTCTTGTCCCGTACTCCCGCTGCGTTGAGCTTGTTCCAAAATCCGCGTCCGAAACCAGCACGTTGACTTCAACCTCGGAACCGTCTGTCTGATTTTCCGACTCCGGTCGTTCAAGAAAGGAATGACCTCATGAAGTTGAGCCTCAAATACCGTTTCCTGGTGCCCACGGTGCTCCTGATTTTGATCGGGTTCGGCATCCTGACCGTTGTTTCTTATTACAACGTTCGGAAGGCCCTGTTTCAATCCGTCGAAACCGGATTGGTACAGCTCAGCCGTTCCACGAGCCGCAACATCGAATTGTGGGTCACTGATATCCGCTTGAACATTGTATCCTGGTCTCGGATCGAATGGTTCCGGAATTCCCTGGAAGATTCGGCGCCCGGTCTCGCCGCCCGCAAATCGGCCGAAGACGAATTCAAACGGATCAAGGAAGACTATGGGTATTTCGAAGCCATCAATGTCGCCGATCCCCGAGGAGAAATTCTCGCCTCGGCGCCTCCGGAAATCGCCGGCAAGGTCAAGGTCGGGGATCGCGAATATTTCAAGCAGTCCATGGCCGGAAAAGTGTTCATATCGGGAGTGGTGAAGAGCAAAGCCACCGGGCGTCCGGTTTTCGTGGTGTCCGCACCGGTTTCCAAGGACAACAAAGCGGTGGGCGTATTGTTCGGAGTCGTGGACGTTGAGTTTTTCACCAAGTCCTTCATAGATTCCATCGAGGTGGGGGAAACGGGTTATGCGGTGGTGGCGGACCCAAAGGGCGCCATTATCGCCCATCCGGACCGTTCACAGATTCTTGAGGTCAATTTGAGGGATTACGGGATCGAACCGTCGCGCCTCGACCAACAATCCGGTACCTTGTCTTATACCGCCGACGACATGGAGAAATTGGGAGCGTACCAAAAGGTACCGCAAGTGGGCTGGCTGGTGCTCGCCGGCGCCGGCCAAAAGGAACTTCTGGCCCCGGTTCGACGTATCGGCTGGACCAACCTGCTTGTGGGAGCCGCGGCCGTGGCCTTGGTGGTCGTGGTGATCTTCCTGGTCGCGGGGACCATCACCAGAAAGATCCACGGCATAACGTCGGGGCTGACGGAATCATCCGACAGCGTCGGCAATGCTTCTCGGGAGATCGCTTCGGCGAGTCAATCCTTGGCGGAAAGCACGTCGGAACAGGCTGCTTCCTTGGAAGAGACCTCTTCTTCTCTGGAAGAGATGTCATCCATGACCAAACAGAATTCCTCCAACGCGGACCAGGCCAATCAACTTATGACGGAAACCGGTCGTGTGGTTTCTCAAGCCGGTTCGGCCATGGGAGACCTTACCCGATCCATGGAGGAGATTACCCGGGCGAGCAACGAAACCTCCAAGATCATCAAGACCATCGATGAAATCGCCTTTCAAACCAACCTGTTGGCTCTCAACGCCGCGGTCGAGGCCGCCCGCGCCGGAGAGGCGGGTGCGGGATTCGCCGTGGTGGCCGATGAAGTGCGCAATCTGGCCGTGAGAGCCGCGGAAGCGGCCGGCAATACATCGAGCCTGATTGAAACCACGGTGAAGAAGATCGGTGAAGGCTCGGCACTCGTCACCCGATCGAGCGAGGCCTTTTCCGAAGTCTCCAAGAGTACGGCCAAGGCCGGAGAACTGGTTCGTGAGATTGCCGCGGCATCCGGGGAGCAAGCTCAAGGAATCGATCAAATCGCCCGCGCGGTGAATGATTTGGACCGGGTCGTGCAAACCAATGCGGCCAACTCGGAAGAATCCGCGGCGGCGGCCGACACCATGCGCGCCCAGGCCGAACATTCCAAGACTCTGGTGAGGGACTTGGTGGCTCTGGTCGCCGGGAGCGAGTCCGAATCGGACTCCATGCGACCCCTGAAAAGAAGCCGCCCCATGAAAAAATCGAAATCCAGCCAGCGCAGACCGATCGCCGGGTCGAAGATGGCCCGAAGGGGCGGTTCGCCGCGGGAAGTGTCCCCTGAGCGGGTGATTCCGCTGGATGATAATCTGGAAGACTTCTGAATCCCCAAGGAACCGCTCCATCCGATGTGAGCCGTTCCTTTCGGCCCCTCGCCGGCACGGTACGGCGGGGGGCGCTCTTTCCCCATAGGCCGCGCCCATCCTCCGTGACCCCCATTAAGAGATCGAATCGTTCGAAACCGACGCCCCGGGTCCTCCCCACACTCGACTCATGCAAAACCCGGCTCCCGGCTTGCTCTTCACAAGTGGAGGAAGTACGGGCTCCGATTGTGATATGCTGACCGTACAGCACTTCGTTACAGCTTCGTGGACGCCTCCCTCACCGGGCGGACCGGTCCGCGCCCCTCCTCAAACCGACCTCAAAGGCCGACACCCGTTCGGAGGTTCGCCCATGACCCGCGCAAAAGCCAGCCCCACCCGGCTCCAGGTCTGTCTCTTCCTGATTGTGCTCCTTTCACCCATGATTTGCCGCGCCCAGGCCTCCCCACCGGATTCCACGCTTTATGCCCGACTGCTCCAACGGCATGTGCACCAAGGTCTGGTGGACTACCGAGGCGTACAGGAAGATCGGCAACTCCTGGACCGATATCTCGACGTTCTGGCCGAGGTGAATCCCGACGCTTTGGAGCGAAACGCTCAACTCGCTTTCTACATCAACGCCTACAATGCCTGGACCATCCAACTGGTTCTGACCCGATATCCGAACCTGAAATCCATCAAAGACATCGGCGGCTGGTTTTCCGGACCCTGGGACCAAGAAATTGCTCGAATCAACGGACGGACCCTAACCCTGGATCAAATCGAACATGACATCATCAGGCCGAAATTCAGGGACTCCAGGATCCACTTTGCGGTGAATTGCGCATCCATGGGCTGTCCCCCGCTGCGGGCGGAGCCTTATCGAGGAGAAGTGCTAAACGCTCAGTTGGACGATCAATGCCGCAAGACCATCAACGACCCGGCCCGCACGCGAATCGAGGGAAACGATCTGTTCGTCAACAAGGTTTTCGACTGGTTCGGTGAGGACTTTCCTGAAGGGGTCCTGCCCTTCATCCTCAAATACGCCGAGGGAGAGCTCAAAGACAGGCTCCTCTCCGGGCGCGGCCGAATTCGAATCCGATACCTTGAATGGGACTGGTCCCTCAACGACTTCAACCGGAAGAAAGGGGCTTGATCATGGCGCATCCCTACGATTTCGATTTGGGCATCATCGGCGCGGGAGCCGGGGGGCTAACCGTGGCGGCCGGAGCTTCCCAGTTGGGGGCGAAAGTTCTCCTCGTGGAAAAGGACGAAAAACTGGGCGGTGACTGTCTCCATTTCGGATGCGTGCCGAGCAAGACGCTCATCAAAACGGCCCGCGTGTACCACCTCATGCGGAACGCCGAGCGTTTCGGACTCCCGGCGGTGGATTTGCCTCCCGTGGATTTCCAGGCGGTATCCGCGAGAATCCGATCGGTGATCGACCACATCCAACATCATGATTCCGAGGAACGATTCTGCGGGCTTGGGGTCAGGGTGGAACACGGCGCTCCGAGATTCACGGATGAACACACCGTGGACCTGGAAGGAAAAACCTATTCGGCCAAAGATTGGGTCATCGCCACGGGAAGCTCCCCGGCGGTTCCTCCGGTCAAAGGGTTGGACACCGTGCCTTACCTTACCAACCGCGATATTTTCTCCCTGGACCGTCTACCCGCCTCCATGCTCATCCTCGGAGCGGGTCCCATCGCCGTGGAAATGGCCCAGGCTTTCGCCCGGTTGGGAACACAGGTGCGCGTGATCCAGCGGGGAGGCCAAATCCTGAGCAAGGAAGACAAAGACATGGCCGACGCGGTCATGACGGCACTCCAAGAGGAAGGCGTGCGCTTCCACCTAAACGCGTCCGTTTTGCGTGTGGAGACGCGGGATTCCCACCCGGCGGTCGTGTATAAGACCCCGGAGGGAAATGAGGAATCCGTCGTGGGGGAAGCCCTTTTGGTGGCCTTGGGGAGGAGTCCCAATATCGAAGGTCTCGGTCTGGAATCCGTCGGGGTCGCCCTGGACGGTAAGGGGATCGGGGTGGACGACAAACTGCGTACTTCCCAATCCCACATCTACGCGTGCGGAGACGTCACGGGCAAGTTCGAGTTCACCCACGCGGCGGGATACGAAGGCGGCATTATCGTAAGCAACGCCGTGTTCCATTTTCCTCGAAAGACGGACTACGCCTTTCTGCCCTGGTGTACCTACACGAGCCCTGAATTGGCAAGCATCGGCATGAACGAAAAGGCGGCGGGAGCCCAGGGCATCGAGGCCCAAGTCTACACCGAAGACTTTGACGGCAATGACCGCAATGTGGCCGAAGGCGAGGAAGGCGGTCGGATCAAGCTGATCCTGGACAAAAGCGAACGCCCGGTCGGGGTGCAGATTCTCGGCCTGCACGCCGGGGAACTGGTGGGCGAATGGGTCGCTGCGCTCAACGGCGGCGTCAAGTTGTCCACACTGGCCGGCGCGGTGCATCCGTACCCGACCTTGGCGGAAATCAGTAAGCGGGTGACGGGCAACTACTTCTCGAGAAAAATTTTTTCGGACACGGTGAAGAAGGTCCTGGGTTTCTTGTTTCATTTCAAAGGGCGGGCATGCGGTGTGGCGGAATGAGGACGACCTCTCGTCGAAGAGGTCGTCTCGGCCGCCTTCATTTCCTGTCAGCCCTGAATCCCCTTGTGGATCAACGGACCGTACCGACGCCGAATCACGGCACATCCGGAAAGAGCAGCTCGACGGATTGGATATTGGAACCGAAGCCCGGTAATGAAATCGTAAGGGTTCCGTGCTCCCCGTCCGTTGCCGCGAAGTCGACCGCGTAGCCTCCATTGTCCAGATCATTGGTCGTCTGGATGCCGTCGGCGTATGTTGGATCCAGGAAAGCCGTGTAGTTGCCGTCTCCCGTGGTCGCCACCAAGATGCACGATCCCGCCTCATAAACTTGAAAGTAGAAGCTCACAGCGCCATCCGACGACTTCCAGATACCGTTCTTCGGATCCGGGGAGGAGCCTCGAGTGTCGGGGAACAACAGTGAAGCCGCTCTCGTAATCGTGCCGGTTCCCGGTAATGAGACCGTCATTATCCCCGCGTTCGTTTGGCTCAGATTCAGCTGGAGAGTGTGTCCCTGAAACATGAGGTCGTCGGAGCAGGAAACCCCGTCCGTGTAGTCGAAGTCCATGAAGGCGGTATAGATTCCGTCGCCGGTCGTCACAACGAGAATGCAGGACCCCGCTTGGTATTTCTGCAGATAGAAGCTGATCAAACCGTCCGAGCTCCTCCAGATGCCGTTATCCGGAACCAAATCCCCGCTGCCGTGAGGCCACTCGCAAAGCGGATACATTAATCCATAGGAAGCACAGCTTCCATCGTTTGATTGGTCGTTCCAGGCGTCGGACTGGTTCTTGAAAATGTGCAGATAGTGTTCATCTCCACAATAATTGTTCGGCTCCCCACCGGACCAATTCACATAAAGCCAAGGCTCTCCCGTAACCCACTTCCAGACCCCCTCGGCATTGTCGTTGGAAGCGCCGAGCCAGCAATAATGATTCGCGGGCTGAACCAGATTCTGGAAAACAAGCTCGTTTTCTTCGGCCGTATTCATCGTGGCGAGGTGACCGCCAAGATTCTCGCAATGTGCTTTGGCTTCGAGCCAGGTCATGGCCGTCTCGCAAATCTGGTATTCGTGTCCCGTCAGTGGATCGGCTATCCGGTCCGTGGCTTCGGTCGAGTAGGTTACAAGCAACTTGGGTCGGAAGTCGGCTTCGCTGTATTCGGAAGCCCGAAAAATAAACTTGTAGCTTGCCGAACCTTCATCTTCGCCCACCAGAACCAGTCCGTAGTTCGCGTAGGTTCCACGCATCCATGCCTTCACAAGCTCCGTCACATCCATTTGGATCGAGTATTCATTGGCAGAGGACGGAAGATCTGTCTTCGAGACGACCACACTGTCCCACGATGGTTGGTTGTTCCAGGAAACGACCCCGGCCGGCGCGGAAGGCTCGGTTTCTCCCGAGTGATAAACTCCATCCCCCTCTTCCCACGCGGTGAGTACGCGGTGTACCTCGGCGTAAACGGGTCCTTGTTGCGGGACGACCGAAAGAACCAACTCAACTTTCCGGATCGCCTCCACAGAAAGAGGTAGATCAGGTGAAACTCCGATCTTTGTTATGTCGAACTTGACATAACTTCGTCCCCTTGTTCCTACAATACCGTCCACATTGGAGCTGATGCTTAAGGAAGCGTATTCGCCGAAGTTGGCGTTGTTCCAATTCTGCCAGGAGTATTCATAAACCCAGACGTCTTCAAGGTCGATTTCGTCCGAATCGAAAACCAGCATCTGATCTTCAGCCCACCCAAATGAAGACGTTAGAGTGAGAACTAGAAAGAATAGGCACAACCTGCTGAACATTCCGGAGAAACTTCCCATTATTCACCCCCATCAATCCATTCATGGATATATATATTCTTATGCCCTCGTCGGCCCTTTCTTAAAGACATCCAATCAATAACTAGGAACTTAACAAAACTTAAGTTTGCCGATACACTCTCCCTTGTCAAGGAGAAATCGACTTCCATCAGTTTGTCGGGTGGCCAAGACCACATTTACGGCGCTTGCCGAACTTGGGTTCTCCCGACTCCCAAATCGATTTTATCCGTGAGCCTCCTCGGTATTCCGCAGCTCGCCCTCTGACGGCATTTAAGGAATTGATTGTCCAACCACTCAAGAGGTAGCATCACTTGTCGCTTCTCCAAAGGTCCCTTGGAAAGCGGGTTTATCTGCAATCCGACAAACGCCGCGTCTTATTGGGGAGAGGTCATGGTCTTTCCGGTTTCCGGGGTCGAGGTATCACCGTGGATTCCTCCGCTGGTGTCCTTTGTGGTATCCTTTTTCACTTCCATGGGAGGCGTGTCCGGGGCCTTCCTTTTGCTTCCCTTCCAGGTCAGCGTGTTGGGATTCGTCAGTCCGGCGGTAAGCCCCACCAACCTGGTGTACAACGTCGTGGCCATCCCTTCGGGAATCTATCGGTATCTGAAGGAGGGACGCATGGCCTGGCCCCTCACCTGGGTGGTGGTTGCCGGCACCATCCCGGGTATTGCCGGCGGCGCGGTCATCCGAGTGCTTTATTTGCCCGATCCGCGCGCCTTCAAGCTTTTCGTGGGATTGGTCCTGCTCTACATCGGTCTTCGACTGGCCTGGGACCTGACCTTGGGCAAGTCATCCAAGAAAAAAAGGCAAGCGGCGGAACAACGGTGCAACGAACGGCTTCGGCAGGCCAGGCGGGCCGGCGGGGCCGAAGCCCGTCGGTTCATGGAGGAGATGCGGGTCAAGACGTTGGAATGCTCGCTCCGAAGCATCTCCTATGAGTTCATGGGGGAAACCTTTACCTTTTCCACCATGGGCATCTTCGCTCTCGCGTTCCTTGTGGGAATCGTGGGAGGGACTTACGGCATCGGCGGAGGAGCCATTGTGGCGCCCTTTTTCGTCGCGGTGTTCAAACTTCCCGTGTACACGGTGGCTGGGGCGGCCCTGGCCGGCACCTTCGTAAGCTCAATTTTCGGCGTCGCCTTTTATCAACTCGTGGTTCCCCTGTTCTCCCCGGCCACCATGACCGTGGCTCCGGACTGGCTGCTGGGATTACTGTTCGGCGCGGGAGGAGTGGCCGGCATCTACTGCGGGGCCCGGTTACAGAAGATCATGCCCGCCGTTTTTATCAAGGCCATGCTGTCCGTGGTCATTGTGGCCCTTGCTTTGCGGTATGTCGTGCAATTTTGGTGGAATTGATGATTTCGATCCGGGAATTCATGAAGCAGCGGGACGTCGCCGTGAATGTCCATACCCCGGATCGGGGAAGCGAATTTTGTTGAAGGACCCGGACCACCAGTTGATTCAGCGAGTCGGGATACACGACGTCCGGATCGAGACCCGGGAATGACGCGCCCTTGATCCGCGCCGTTCTCCCTCCGCTCGGGCATTGAACCGAATCCCACAACACAAAGAGCGACTGCAATGAAGGACGATCGAGCCATTATCCGGGCCGTAGCGGGAAGAAACTCGCCCCCCCTGCCGGAAACGGGGTTGCTTATTCCCGTGCACGAAGACTTCGAAGAGAGCGTGGAACTCACGTCCGCCCACACCGTGAGAAAGTTGTTTCGCTGCATGGACGTGGCCGTGGGACATTACCGGGATCGGGAAATCTTCCTGGCGGGCCCGGCATTGGGAGCGCCCCAGGCCGTGATGCTTCTCGAAAATCTCGCCGCCATGGGGGCGCGGAAGGTTTTCTGGTTCGGCTGGTGTGGATCCATTTCCTCCGAAGCGTGCATCGGCGATCTGGTCATTCCGCCCAGGGCGCTGTCGGAAGAAGGAACTTCCGGGCACTATCCTTTGCCCGGCGTGCGGGTTCAGGCGGACCCCGGGATGTCTTCGGCGCTGCACCGGACGTGCCGTGAATCGGGAGAGCCCGCCAAGGAAGGCGCGATTTGGACCACGGACGCGCCCTATCGAGAAACCCCCTCCAAGATTCGTCGCTTCACGAGTCGAGGCGCCGTGGCCGTGGAAATGGAACTATCCGCCTTGCTCAAGGTGTCCCGATATCGGGGGATCGGAGCCGCGGCCCTGCTGGTGGTTTCCGACGAACTCGGTTCCGGTGTGTGGAAGCACGGATTCCGGTCGGAACGGTTTCACCGCAACCGGGCGTTGGGACTCCGCGCCGCACTGGAGGCCTGCATCCTCGAGCCTGGAAAGGCCGATGGGCCATCCTCCGCAATGCCGCCTGCGGACTTCCTCGGACATTGATTCGATCATCGCGGATTTCGCATACCATCGGAAAATGATGGGAGCGGTTCGCGAACCGCCCCTACGGTCTTCCTCCCGCTCCCGGCGAGCCCGTGGGAGGGGATACGACCGTCCCCCAACGGCCTACGAAATGATTCTCCTTTTCTTGAAAAAATCCCCCATTCCTTTGACCTGATTCGTCAACGGGCGGAGTTAAATCCGAATAGGAAATTCCGCCCGTGGTTGATCGCCAAAATCGAACATGGCGGTTAATCGACGATTCACCATCAATTCAAAAGCAGATACCCACAGAATACTCCCTATCCGGTGATTACCCGTATTTCCATTTGAAATTTGACGCCAAACCGCTGTAGTAGTAAAAAGGCCTCGCACGAACGTGCGACGCCCCCAGCCGCATTGATCTCAACGGACCCTGCAACTTCAACAAGGAGTCCCGTGATGACGCACTTCCCCTCTCCCTGGGCCAAACTCGCACGAAATGAAAACGGCGAGGTCGTGGCCCGGCTCCCGCTCTTGGGCCACTGCCGCGACGTGGCGGGAGTCTGCGCCGCCTTCCTCAAGAACCGCCTTTGGCGGCGGCGTTTGGCGAACCTCGGCGGACTCGAGGACCTGGACGAAGTTCAGAGGGATCGACTGGCCTACCTGGCCGGTCTGCATGATTTCGGAAAAGTGAATCGAGGCTTCCAGAACCGGGCGGACCCTCAAGCCCGGCCCAAAATCGGGCACGCCGGTGAAGCGGTATCGATACTTTTTGAATGTGCGGACCCGCTCCTCCATGGGAGGTTGATGGAGGTCTTGGGATTGCGTGACATGTTGGACTGGTTCCAGGGCGGCGAGTCCACCCTCTGCAACTATCTCCTCGCGGTCTTGTGGCATCACGGCAGGCCCATCCGTCCCGCCCCCCTCAACACCGGCCTCTGGAAACCGTTCCAAGACGACGATCCCTTGCGCAGCGTGTCGGAACTGACGGCCGCTCTGAACAAGGCATTTCCCCGAGTTCGCGAACAGGGCGGCAAACTTCCCGACGCTCCAAGGTTCTTCCACGCGTTCATGGGATGGGTCACCCTGGCGGACTGGCTCGGGTCGGACACCCGATTCTTTCCCCTCACTTCCGGCGAGGCGTGCGTCAGGCAAGCCCACATGCCGGAAAAAGCCGCGAGTGCGGTGGGACTGGACTCCGGTTCCGCCGCGAAATCCGTTCCTGCTCCCTTTCCGACCTTTGCCCAAGTCTTCGGTTTCAATCCCCGCCCCGCCCAGAAAATACTGGAAGAGCTTTCCCTTCCCCACGGCCCGAGCACGTTGGTGCTGGAAGCCGAAACCGGTTCGGGCAAGACCGAGGCCGCGCTTCACTGGTTTTTTCGGCTCTTCGCGGCCGGCCTGGTTGAGGGGTTGTACTTCGCTCTCCCCACTCGCGCGGCGGCCCTGCAAATCTACCATCGCGTGCTGGATCGGGTGGCGGCGTTCTTCGGGCAGGCGGCCCCGCCCGTGGTGCTGGCCGTCCCCGGATATCTGGACGTGGACGGGATTTCCGGACGACTCCTGCCGGGTTTCGAAGTGCTCTGGCCCGATGAGGAGGCGGAGCGATTGCGATACCGGGGCTGGGCTGCGGAACACCCCAAACGGACTCTGTGCGGCGGCATCGTGGTGGGCACCGTGGACCAGGTGCTGCTCTCCGCCCTGCAAGTGCGTCATGCCCACATGAGAGGCGCGGCTTTGCTCCGGCACCTGCTCGTGGTGGACGAAGTGCACGCCTCGGACGCCTACATGACGCCCCTGCTCGAACAGGTGTTGTCCAGAACGCGGGCCGCGGGGGGTCATGCCCTGCTCATGTCCGCCACCCTGGGGTCGGACGCACGCCGCCGCTTCACCGGGACTTCCGCGCCGTCCTTTGATGAAGCCCTCGCAGCGCCCTACCCCTGCCTTACGATGCACGCCGAGGGTGTGGAGGCCGTGCAGGTGGCCCACGGCCTGCCGCATCGGGAAGTCCGGGTGGAACGCACCCCGGACATGGAAGATCCCGTGTCCGTGGCCGGGATGGCCTTGGAGGCCGCACGCGGAGGAGCCCGCATCGCGGTGCTGCGGAACACGGTGGCGGCGGCCGTGGCGGTTCAGGAAGCGCTGGAAGCGATGGCGATCCCGGCGGGGGAGCAAGACTTCCTGTTCCATTGCGGCGGCGTTCCCGCGCCTCATCACGGACGTTTCTCCCGAGCCGACCGAAAGCTGCTGGACGCGAGCCTCGAAGCACGCGTTCGGGAGGACCGCCCCCTGCTGGTGGCGGCCACCCAGACCATCGAGCAGAGTCTGGACATCGACTTCGATCTTCTCATCACGGACCTGTGCCCCATGGACGTGCTCCTCCAGCGCCTGGGCCGCCTGCACAGGCATCGTCGGCGTCGCCCACCGGGATTTGAACTCCCCCGTGCCGTGATCCTGACCCCGGAAGGGCCTCTTGAGTCCCACCTTTCGGCGGTTTCGGGAAAAGGCGCCGGGCCCGTGGGCCTGGGCACGGTGTATGAAGATATGAACGTGCTCCAGGCCACTCTGAAACAGCTCGAAGCCCGGCCGGTGCTTCGCCTCCCCGTGGACTGCAGGGAACTCATCGAATCCACCACCCACTCCGGGCATCTGGAGGAGCAATCTCGAACATGGGGAGAGGGCTTCGCCTCTCACTTCGAGCACTCCTGGGGCCGTCGCCTGAGCGACCGGCAGACCGCTTCCCTGGTGTTGCTCGATTGGACCACGCCCCTGGACGATCCCTCGGTCTACTTCAACGACAAAGCGGAAAGAATCGCCACCCGCTTGGGAGAGGAGGACCGGCTGTGCCGGTTTGAAAATCCCCTCCCCGGACCCTTCGGGGAGCCCTGTTCTTCGCTGACCCTGCCGGCGCGCTGGTGCCGGGATACGCCTCCCGACGCCGTGCCCGAAGACACCGTCGCCGGAGAGGGCATCATTTTGTTCAACTTCGGTCCGCGCCGGTTTCGCTACGATCGGTGGGGACTTCGGCCCATGGACGAAGACTGAAGCCGACTTCATCAACCCTGTAATCGCATGGGAGCGGCTATGCCCTACAACCTGCTGGAAGAACCCCTCATCCGGATCCGGAACCGGGAAGGAGGAACGGAGGACCGGTCCCTGCCCGAAGTGCTGGCCCTGCTGGGGGGCGGGTCTTCTTTGGAAGGCTTCGCCCATTTGCAGCCCCACCAGGAACCGGCCTGGTACGTCTTTCTGGTCCAACTCGCCGCCCTGGCCTGTGGGGACCGTCCGGAAGACGGCCTCCATGGGGACGCTTCCCAATGGAAGGAGCGTCTTCGGCGTTTGACTCCCGGCTTTCCGCAAGACGCCCCCTGGAGCCTGGTGATGGAGGACTTGGCCCTTCCGGCCTTTATGCAGCCTCCGGTGCCGGAAGGCGGCCTGAAGCAGTTCAAAGGCCCCCTAAACGCCCCGGATTACGGCTCATTGGACCTGCTGGTCACGGCTAAACACCACGACCTGAAAGCAGGCAGAGTTCGGGACCCCGGACCGGATCATTGGCTTTTCGCTCTTCTCGCCCTGCAGACCTGCGCCGGCTATTCAGGAAAAAGCTACTACGGCGTGGCTCGAATGAACGGCGGATACGGGAGCCGGCCCGTGGTCGGCTGGGCCCCAAGCATGGATTGGGGAGAACGGTTTCGCAGGGATTTGCGCATTCTGGTACGGGAACACGACGGACTGATCCGCGACTTGGAGCGAGGGAACGGTTCGGAGTTGCGGAGGCTTCTTTGGATTGAGCCCTGGAACGGAGAAAGCTCTTTGCCCCTCCGAAGCTGCGATCCTTATGCGGTCGAAATCTCCCGACGCATACGCATGGTCCTGAAGGAAGAGCGCGCCGTGGCCTACTATAAAGGCACGACTCAGGCCAGGCTGGAACCGCGATCCGACCTGCTCAAAGGGAGCGTGGGCGATCCCTGGATACCGGTGAAGGCCGACGATCCCCCCCAGGCCCTGACCGTGTCCGCTCGGGGGTTTCATTACGATCTTTGCAGCCGGCTTCTTTTCCGGGACGGATTTGCCGGTGGAATCTGCACGCAGTTGCAGGAGGACGACCCTCCGGAGATGTACTTCCACGCTTCCGCGTTGACGCGGGGACAAGGCAAGACCGAAGGCTTTCACGAACGCTGGATTCGGGTGCCGGCCCGAGTCCGCAGGCGATTGTTCTTCCGGGAAGAGGAACAATCCCTGGCCCGACTGGCCAAGGATCGCGTGCAACGCACGGGTGATTTCTGGAAGAAGGTCGTGTCCTGGGCGTTGAGGGCCTTGCTCCAGGGGGGCGCCGACCAACTCAAGGCGGGCGGGAACCACCAGCGGTGGAAGGAGCCGTACGATGCCGCGGTGGATGCCGCCTTTTTTCCCAAGCTCTGGGAGGACTCGGAACTTTCCGCGGAGGATCAGGCTCGGAGGTGGGCCGAGTTTCTTCGCGACCAAGGACGCGGGGTCCTCCAGCGGGCCGAGAAAGAGGCCCCCATTTCCGACGCGGTGAGGGAACGCGCCGTGGCCAAGGCATGGAATCTGTTTGAAAACGGTCTTCGACGGCAGTTGCCGGAATTGTTCAATCCCAACGAGGAGGAGATTCATGAACCCATCCCATGAACCCGCGGGTCGGCATCGGGCCGTTTACGCCGCGGCGGAAGCCGTACGGGAAGGACGCCTGGTCCCCGGGGACCTGGCGGAGCTGAGACGACTGGACTCTCGCGATCCGGGCTCCTTCGCCTTTTGGCGGCTCCTGGTGCGCTGCGTGGAACCTCACGATCCTCCGCCCGGCAACGAGTCGGCCCGTGACGCGTGGGAACGCCGCTGGGCCTTGGTGCTGTCCGGCATGGCCCGTTTGCCCCATGAAAAAGGCCGACGGCCGGGTCGTACCCTTGCGGAAGCCGGTTTCTCCCCATTGCGCCTTCGCCGGCTCCTCAGGGCCTCGGGGCCTTCCCTGGCCGACGTGTTTCAAAACATGGTCCGGTTCCTGGCCGCCAAAGGGGAGGCCCTGGACTGGACGGTCGCGGCGGACCTGGTCTTCTTCGATCCCCGAATCCACCCCGAACGGGCGGAACGCGTGCGCCGACGCGTGGCCCGGGACTTCTTCACCCAACTCTACCGACAGGAATCCAAAGAGGAGGAACACTCATGAGCACGCCCCGTTTTCTTCAGTTCCACTACCTGACCGCGTATCCCGCAAGCCTGCTCAATCGCGACGACGCCGGATTCGCCAAGCGGGTGCCTTTCGGGGGCGCGGTGCGCACCCGCGTTTCCTCCCAGTGTCTCAAGCGACATTGGCGAACCCATCAAGGTCCCCACGCCTTGTCGGAGATTCGGGGACCGGAATCCATGTCCCTGCGCTCACGCCACATCTTTTCGGAACGAATCGCCGGACCTCTGAAGGAACAGATGGGCCTGGATTCCGAATGGGCCGACGCCGCGGTTTCGACCCTCATGAACATGGTGCTCGGCAAGTCCAAGGGCTCGGATGCCAAGGAGAAAAAGGGACTCCGAACCAACCAGATCGTGGTTCTGGGCTATCCCGAGGTGCTTTACCTGAGACAACTGCTTTCCGAGTTGTCCAACGAGGAAAGACCGGAGCTCAAGAAGCTGGAAGGAGCCCTCAAGGACAGAATCGGCAAAGAGGGATTAAAGAACCTGCGGGCCGTCGGCAAAGGGGCCGGTCTGGACGCGGCCCTCTTCGGACGCATGAAGACCTCGGACCTGCTGGCCGATTGCGACGCTTCCGTGTACGTGGCCCACGCCTTCACGGTGCATGCGGAACAGAGCGAGACGGACTATTTCACCGCGGTGGACGACCTCCTCAAAGAAGCGGAAGGAGAAACCGGCATGGGCGCCGGCCACGTCAACGAGGCCGAGCTGACCAGCGGCCTGTACTACGGCTACGCGGCCGTGGACCTGCCGTTGCTGGTTTCCAACCTCGAGGGTTGCCACGTTCACGATTGGGAACAGGCCGACCGGTCCCTGGCCGGAGAAGTGGTGGAGCACTTCACCCATTTGCTCGCCACCGTGTCCCCCGGCGCCAAGCTCGGGGCCACGGCCCCCTTCTCCTACGCCCACTTTCTGGCGGTGGAATGCGGGGACGCGCAACCCTGCACTTGGGCCAACGCCTTTTTCAAACCGGTTTTCACCGGCCCGGACCTTGTGGGGGAAACCCTCAACCGGTTGGACGATCACGTGGGTCGCATCGACACGGTATACGAGCCGGGCAACGAACGGCAATACGTGAGCCTGGAAGAGATCGCCCTCCGGGGGGCGGACAGGGTTTCGGCACTCAACTCGCTGGCCGCGTGGGCGGCGAACCGGGTTCGGGGGGCGTCATGAGAGTCCTGCTGCTTCGCATGGACGCGCCCTTGATGGCTTTCGGAGACGTGGCCGTGGACAACCGACGGCCGGCCGCCCCTTTTCCCCCGCTGTCCATGATCACGGGCCTCCTGGCCAACGCGCTGGGCTGGATGCGTTGGGAACCCGAGCGCCACCAACGACTCCAGGAACGACTCCGGGTCGCGGTCCGCATCGAACGCAAGGGGGAACGCCTCCGAGATTACCAGACCGTGGACCTGGGCGCGGATTTTCTCACGGACACCGGCTGGACCTCCAGGGGGGTCATGGAAGGAAGGGAGGGCGCCAGCTCGCGTGAAACGCATATTCGGCTCCGGGACTACTGGGCCGACCGGGTGGCGGCGGCGGCCTTGGCGCTGGAGCCGGAAGAGGAGCCTCCCACACCGGAGGACCTGCGTCGGGCTCTGTTCCGCCCCGCCCGTCCCCTGTTCCTGGGCCGCAAGTCATGCATCCCGGCCGCCCCCCTGCTGTTGGAATGCGTGGACGCGGAGGACCCGCGGGACGCCTTGGCCGCATTGGGCCGGGACGTCAAGTCCGATTCCGGCGTACTGGAGGCCCAGTGGCCCGGTGGCGGGGATGACGAAACCACCTTCCGGGTACGAGACCTGCGCGACTGGGCCAACCAGATTCACGTGGGGGAACACCGGGTGCAAAGAGGTCTCATGAATCCGAAGGAGGACGCCCATGGCCAAACCTAACTTCTTGATTCAATTGGTATTGTCCGATCCTTTGGCGTTTCAGCGATTCGCCCGCGACGAAAGGCTGCCCGCCCACGCCTTTGATGAGGGTTACGCGGTGCACTGCCTGTTGGGCCGGCTGTTCGGAGACGACGCACCCAAGCCGTTCGCGATTCAATGGAACCGGTCCGGGGAGCTGCTGGCTTACAGCACCCTGGATCACCAAGACCTGGAAAGCCGTGCGAAGATGTTCGCGCCGCCCGAGGCGTGGAACCTGGTGGACTGGTCCCGGTTCCTCTCCAAACCCATGCCGGCGAAGTGGCCGGAAGAAACCCGGCTGACGTTCACGGTGAAAGCCTGCCCCATCGTCCGAGGCCCTTCGGGACACGGCAAGACGGCGGCGGCCAGGAAGTCCGCGCCCGAGGTGGACGCCTACCTGGCCCGAGTTTGGCGCACCGGGGAGGGCGTCTCCAGGGACGAGGTCTACAGGGAGTGGCTGGAACGGGAAATGGAACGAGACGGGGCCGCGCACCTGCTGGGCGCCCGGGTCAGGTCCTTCCGCCTGGGCCGCTTCGTGCGGAGGGACCGATCCCGGTCGGGCCGGCGACTCACCCGCCCTGAAGTGCGTTTCGACGGAGTTGTCCGGGTGGCCGACAGTGAGGCGTTCAACCGACTCCTGGGCCGCGGCGTGGGCCGGCATCGGGCTTTCGGCTTCGGCATGCTCCTGCTCGGTCCGGGACCTGGGTCATGAGCGCCCTCAAGGGAAGGCTCGGTCTGGAGACGGCCCGCGTGCCCCACGGGGACCGCCACGGCCTGGTATGGCTCTCCCGAGGTCATTTGCACGTGCGGGACGGAACGCTCCGCTTCCTCACCGCCGGGTCCGACGAGTTGGTTTCGGGAGATTACGCCCTGCCCTTCCAATCCATTTCGTTCATCCTCTTGGGGCCGGGCTCCACCATCAGCCACGACGCCATGCGTCTGCTAGCCCGCCACGGCACCGGCTACCTGGCCGTGGGAGAAGACGGAGCCCGCGTTTACAGCGTTCCGCCTTTGCCGTCGGGGCGAGCGCGCCTCGCGAGAATCCAGGCGGAACTGTGGGCGGACCCGAAACGCAGGCGGGAGGTAACCCGGACCCTGTATTTGTGGCGCCTGGGGGAAATCCCGCCTCAGTCCAATCTCAACGCGCTTCGGGGGATCGAGGGCGCCCGCATGAGAGCGGCCTACCAGCGCATCGCCGAGGTGTACGGAATTGAATGGAGAGCCCGGAGATACGACCGCGGGGAACCGGAACTCGCCGACCTGCCCAATCAGGCCATCAACCACGCGGCAACGGTCATGGAGGCCGCGGCTTCCATCGCCGTGGCGGCCACGGGGACCATTCCCCAACTGGGGTTCATTCACGAAGACGCGGGAATTTCTTTCGTGCTGGACGTGGCGGACCTCTATCGCACGGAAGTCACCATTCCCACGGCCTTCGAGTCCGTGGCGTCGTTCTTGAAGGTTCCCGCCGAAAACCTGGAACGCAAGGTTCGCCGACTCATGGGGGTAAACCTGAAAAGGAAGAAGGTCATTCCGGATATGATCGACAAAATCAAGGAGCTGTTCGATGCTGGTGGTGGCGACGCGTGACGTTCCCGACCGTTTCCGCGGCTTTCTCGCCTCGGTGATGCTGGAAATCGGGCCCGGCGTGTATACCGGGCCTCAAGTGACGGCCGGAGTGCGGGAGCGGATATGGAAGGTGCTGGAGGATTGGTTCCTGGACCTGGGCGGCGGTTCCATCGTGATGACCTGGGACGACGGAGCCCTTCCCGGCGGGCAGGCTCTCCGGGTTCTGGGCATCCCTCCCCGCGAGTTCGTGGTGATGGACGGCGTGGTGGCCACCCGGTCGGAACCCACAAAGGAAAAATGGAAAGCGCTGGAGACGTACGCCCGGTTGGGCCTTCACGGCACTCCGGAAGTCGCGGATTGACGGATTGAAGCATATCGGGTAGTTACATAGGGGTTTGATTTCCATGCCCGAAAAAGGGAACAAAATTGGTTTGTTCCGGAAAGGGTTTCCCCCGCACACGCGGGGATAGGCCTGGCTCGCGCGACTTCTCCCATGTAGTGGAACAGTTTCCCCCGCACACGCGGGGATAGGCCCAAACCCTTGCTCCATCCATCATACCAGTCTATGTTTCCCCCGCACACGCGGGGATAGGCCTTTTTTTCTTTACATTCTAAGATAGGTATGAGAGTTTCCCCCGCACACGCGGGGATAGGCCCTTCTCCGGGTCGATGGTTCGACGTTCCGAACGGTTTCCCCCGCACACGCGGGGATAGGCCCCGTCTGGTTCCACTTTACAGCCATCTAACGATGTTTCCCCCGCACACGCGGGGATAGGCCTCTCATCGTGGTGCAATCCGGGAAGGGCGCGCGGTTTCCCCCGCACACGCGGGGATAGGCCTATTGATGTTGACGCCGGCGTCCGGTTCGTCGCGTTTCCCCCGCACACGCGGGGATAGGCCTCTATATCGGAATATATGCCATGATAGTATTAGGTTTCCCCCGCACACGCGGGGATAGGCCTTCTCCGGCTCGAAAAATTCAGCCGCGCCGTTGGTTTCCCCCGCACACGCGGGGATAGGCCTCAGGGTATTCGTGCTCGCCGTTCAGGAGAAGCGTTTCCCCCGCACACGCGGGGATAGGCCGCACCTGTCATCCGCACTGGTGGATATCGCCAGGTTTCCCCCGCACACGCGGGGATAGGCCCGCGGCGTATCGAAAAGGCGGTTGGGAAGCCGTGTTTCCCCCGCACACGCGGGGATAGGCCCGCCCTCCGCTCGGCCTGGATCCACTGCGTTTCGTTTCCCCCGCACACGCGGGGATAGGCCTTGGCATAGGCAATGGCCATGCCGACCAAGCGGGTTTCCCCCGCACACGCGGGGATAGGCCCCAGACCAGCCTACCATCCCAAGCGCATGCGAAGTTTCCCCCGCACACGCGGGGATAGGCCCCGGGCTGATATCCAGGTCGAGCAGATCATACAGTTTCCCCCGCACACGCGGGGATAGGCCCGATCACCGGCAAGATCGCGAGTATTTCACCAAGTTTCCCCCGCACACGCGGGATAGGCCGTTATCACGTGATATCACATAGTTACAAGCGGCGTTTCCCCCGCACACGCGGGGATAGGCCCACTATATCTTGTGGTATGCTCGAAACGTGTTTGTTTCCCCCGCACACGCGGGGATAGGCCTTGTACCAAGAAGGAAATAAAAGATCATGCCAAGTTTCCCCCGCACACGCGGGGATAGGCCCTTCCCCTTACCTAGGCGTTCCCGGATAAGAGCGTTTCCCCCGCACACGCGGGGATAGGCCGGTTTTCGTTGATTGTAGGGCATTCTCCGGCGCGTTTCCCCCGCACACGCGGGGATAGGCCTGATAGTATCACAGTTATCGATTGGGAGATGGTGTTTCCCCCGCACACGCGGGGATAGGCCTGACTCTTCTCTATTGTGAGCCGACCACGGATGGTTTCCCCCGCACACGCGGGGATAGGCCTGATTCACATATAGACTGGTATCGTAGATGGAGGTTTCCCCCGCACACGCGGGGATAGGCCCCCTTGCCACTGCCTCACCTCCGCATTTTTACGGTTTCCCCCGCACACGCGGGGATAGGCCTCATCCAGGAGTTGGAAAAAGGCATAGTGCCATGTTTCCCCCGCACACGCGGGGATAGGCCATTATGATATCCTGCTACAATCGTTTCACAGGAGTTTCCCCCGCACACGCGGGGATAGGCCTATAGCTATGAAGAGTTAGTCGCCGAAATAGGCGTTTCCCCCGCACACGCGGGGATAGGCCCCACGGATACGCCGATTTCCCAACCCTTCCAGAGTTTCCCCCGCACACGCGGGGATAGGCCTGGAAGGCACGTCTAGAGAAGTATATGCTTTTGGTTTCCCCCGCACACGCGGGGATAGGCCCGTACTTCTACTGAACGGCGAACATGAATACCCGTTTCCCCCGCACACGCGGGGATAGGCCTACTGGAAAGCACTAAAGCTCTTCAGCACTCGAGTTTCCCCCGCACACGCGGGGATAGGCCCCGCCCTTGACAGTATCCCTTCAGGAAAAGAAAGTTTCCCCCGCACACGCGGGGATAGGCCTGATAGCGGTTGATTTCGCGGACAACCGGAAACGTTTCCCCCGCACACGCGGGGATAGGCCTGCATGCACCCTCGTTCCACGATCCGCGGCATAGTTTCCCCCGCACACGCGGGGATAGGCCTGTTGAAGCGCTGATGCAATAACGAACCTACTTGTTTCCCCCGCACACGCGGGGATAGGCCCGATTGTAAAAGACTATCGTAATCCTCCCGTAAGTTTCCCCCCCGCACACGCGGGGATAGGCCTTATTCATGACTCAAATAATCTCATACCTATCTGTTTCCCCCGCACACGCGGGGATAGGCCGCATACTTCCATGCGTCGATTTCTTGCCGAAGGGTTTCCCCCGCACACGCGGGGATAGGCCCCGGGTATTCCGTTCTGTTTTTCCCCGTACCATGTTTCCCCCGCACACGCGGGGATAGGCCGCCGCTTGTAACTATGTGATATCACGTGATAACGTTTCCCCCGCACACGCGGGGATAGGCCCCATCAATTTGAGATCGATTGAATACGTAGTAGGTTTCCCCCGCACACGCGGGGATAGGCCTGTTTCTTCCGTAGTGCTCTTGATATCCGTTGAGTTTCCCCCGCACACGCGGGGATAGGCCGGCTTGAAGCCTCAGAAGAAAGCCTGCTTCGCAGTTTCCCCCGCACACGCGGGGATAGGCCTTAAATCCGTTCGGGGTGATGCATCAAAAATCGGTTTCCCCCGCACACGCGGGGATAGGCCTGAAAGCACTAGCTGGGCATTATAGTGAATGGAGTTTCCCCCGCACACGCGGGGATAGGCCCGTCCAAGTCTCTTTCAATTTCCGCGTAGCTACGTTTCCCCCGCACACGCGGGGATAGGCCTTCTTAATACATTAGAGGAAATTGATATTTCAGGTTTCCCCCGCACACGCGGGGATAGGCCTGACATATTATTTACCCTTGATTCCCATGTAGTGTTTCCCCCGCACACGCGGGGATAGGCCTGAACGAGATGATCAAGGCGGCGAAACAGAGGGGTTTCCCCCGCACACGCGGGGATAGGCCTTCGGCGATGTCGAAGGACTGCCGGAGCCTGAAGTTTCCCCCGCACACGCGGGGATAGGCCCCATGCTATCGGATCCATTTCAGAAGTAAAGAAGTTTCCCCCGCACACGCGGGGATAGGCCTCTGGGAGACACTAGACGGTATGCCTGATGAAGGTTTCCCCCGCACACGCGGGGATAGGCCCGTTTTGCTTCTTAATGGTGAATATGAGTATCCGTTTCCCCCGCACACGCGGGGATAGGCCTTACCTATAGTCTTTTTGAAACACTAATAAGGAGTTTCCCCCGCACACGCGGGGATAGGCCCCAAACCGTATCCACTATAGAGATTAGCGTATAGTTTCCCCCGCACACGCGGGGATAGGCCTATACGATTGCCTCTTTTCCTCGATCATGTCGAGTTTCCCCCGCACACGCGGGGATAGGCCCATTTCCCAGGGGAAAGAATAGTACTCTTTTAGGTTTCCCCCGCACACGCGGGGATAGGCCCCATGAGGAAGCCGCCCAGAAGGCCGCTCTTAGGTTTCCCCCGCACACGCGGGGATAGGCCTGTACGTATGCGTGTCATGGAAATCATCCCGAAGTTTCCCCCGCACACGCGGGGATAGGCCCCTTTGGCTTGCTTCTTCCTCGTTTTGCCGTACGTTTCCCCCGCACACGCGGGGATAGGCCTTTTCTTATTCGGGATATCCACTATTAACAGTCGTTTCCCCCCGCACACGCGGGGATAGGCCTTGAACAACCCCATTGCTCAACCCACCATTCACGTTTCCCCCGCACACGCGGGGATAGGCCCTAGTTCATGGAATAGGGTAGAATAATATTCAGGTTTCCCCCGCACACGCGGGGATAGGCCGGCAGGGAAGCGCAGAAAGCGCAGGAAGCGAAGGTTTCCCCCGCACACGCGGGGATAGGCCTATGATCGTATGACCTACTTTGTGAAAAGCTCTGTTTCCCCCGCACACGCGGGGATAGGCCCCGTTGCTTCATCTACGATACCAGTCTATATGTGTTTCCCCCGCACACGCGGGGATAGGCCTATAAGAAAGGGAGCAAGAGGATGAGATCCATGGTTTCCCCCGCACACGCGGGGATAGGCCCAAGAGAGTATCGCGCCCGATAATGCGATAAAGGTTTCCCCCGCACACGCGGGGATAGGCCCTCCCCTTCAGTTTCGGTTTTTTTTCATTTCCAGTTTCCCCCGCACACGCGGGGATAGGCCTCGTACCAGGAAGAAAATAAAAGATCATGCCGAGTTTCCCCCGCACACGCGGGGATAGGCCTCATGCCAGTAGTGCTCTTATAAATGTGCCTTTGTTTCCCCCGCACACGCGGGGATAGGCCTGACGCCCAGATCGCGCTTAGTCACGATCGCCAGTTTCCCCCGCACACGCGGGGATAGGCCTGCCTACGCAGCCATCATACCCGGCCCTCGAGGGTTTCCCCCGCACACGCGGGGATAGGCCGTTTTCCCCCGGCCCATCTATCCCGCCTCCCGTAGTTTCCCCCGCACACGCGGGGATAGGCCTATACGCCCTCTATTCTCACTCATTTTCGCTTTGTTTCCCCCGCACACGCGGGGATAGGCCTTTGAATCCCTACGCTGAAGTGCTTCTGATAGAGTTTCCCCCGCACACGCGGGGATAGGCCCATGGCACTGCGCAGGGGTGCGCAAAACAGCCAGTTTCCCCCGCACACGCGGGGATAGGCCTTTCGAGACAGAGCCCCGGGGGGCTCCTTGACGGTTTCCCCCGCACACGCGGGGATAGGCCTGCTTTGGAAATCCGTATAGTGAAGTAAAGGCAGTTTCCCCCGCACACGCGGGGATAGGCCCATTATGAACGTATATCAAATCGTCACCGACCGGTTTCCCCCGCACACGCGGGGATAGGCCCTATGCCGGGGTGTTTGGGGCCATCATCTGAAAGTTTCCCCCGCACACGCGGGGATAGGCCTGGAAGAAGTTCTTGAGCAAGCAAGGCCAGTGCGTTTCCCCCGCACACGCGGGGATAGGCCTTGTACAGCCTGTATTCACAAGCTCTTGTTTCCGTTTCCCCCGCACACGCGGGGATAGGCCTCCTTCGACTTCGCCGAATTCCCTCCGAACGCAGTTTCCCCCGCACACGCGGGGATAGGCCTGAATAGATCTTCTTATCACTATCATAATCAAAGTTTCCCCCGCACACGCGGGGATAGGCCTGAACCGAATACTAATACGAAGTCCATGTTATTGTTTCCCCCGCACACGCGGGGATAGGCCTTTCCGTTTTACTATATACCATTCTCGTCTCCGGTTTCCCCCGCACACGCGGGGATAGGCCGCTGCGGCGATCCGCGATCCAGTATGCCCATGAGTTTCCCCCGCACACGCGGGGATAGGCCCATCCTGCACCGTCTCCGCCGGTTCTTCGCTATGTTTCCCCCGCACACGCGGGGATAGGCCTTTCTTCCCGAATACTCGATTGCATCTGGATTCGTTTCCCCCGCACACGCGGGGATAGGCCCGAGTCGTTGCCCTGGTGTCGGCTTTGTCCGCCGATTCCCCCGCACACGCGGGGATAGGCCGTCGTGTGGAAGACCGAGGCCGATGTTCCGAAGGATTCCCCCGCACACGCGGGGATAGGCCGCAGCTTGAGGCAGCCGAAAAGCCCACGTGGCAGATTCCCCCGCACACGCGGGGATAGGCCGTACGAATACGAAGTCACTCCCTCCGGCAGCCTGATTCCCCCGCACACGCGGGGATAGGCCCACGAAAAGGGCGGTCGCAGAGTTGGGCGCTTGGATTCCCCCTCACACGCGGGGATAGGCCGTGCGGCATCGAGCTGAGACAGCAGGTACACGGGATTCCCCCGCACACGCGGGGATAGGCCTATGAAAATCCGGGAAGGCGGCGTGCTGAAGGAGATTCCCCCGCACACGCGGGGATAGGCCCGGCACGGCCTTTTCCCGTCCACGTCGTCCCCGGCCTTCGCCTCGCGCGGGCCGGGTCCCTTTTCATCGCCGATTTTCAGGAACTTTTCCTCCGCAATCGGCTCTGTAGCACAAAGCGTAGTCGCGCGGCCCTCATCCATTGATTTCACTCCGGCTTCCTGTTACACTCGGCGTTCCTTCGGTGGGGTGGATTTCCGCGCATCAATCCGTTGAAAACGGGGATGTTGCGCCGCCGACGCAACCGATTCGCCGTGTGGACGACCCACATGGCGTTGTTCTCGGCCGGGGAAACCGTTCGGAGGTGACCTATGGAAAAAGCGAGAGCCCGACTGCGGATTCACGGAAGGGTGCAGGGCGTGTTTTTTCGTGCTTCCACGCGTGACCAGGCTCGGAGACTTCAAGTCGTCGGGTGGGTCCGCAACATGGTGAGCGGCGACGTGGAAGCCTTGGCGGAAGGAGACCGCGCCGCGGTCGAAAGATTGATCCAATGGTGCCACCAGGGTCCGAGTTCCGCGCGAGTGACCCGCGTGGAGGTGGAATGGGAACCATTTAAGGACGAATTTGATGATTTTTCCATCGCTTACTGATTCTCCATCTTTGCCTGCAAGATTCCGTGCACGCGCGGCAATGCTGATGATGTGCCTGTTGCTCATTCCTCTGGTCGCCGGCGGCTGTTCAGCGGTGCGATGGGCCAAGGATACCGTGGGCCTCGATTCCACGGACGAAGCCCCTTATCGGAAGAAGATCGCCGTGGTGGGTGTGGCCAACCGCACCTTTTTCCAGTCCGAGGAAATGAACGCGTACGCCGAGTCCCTTGATAAGCGGCTCACGAAGATGATCGAGGCGAACCCGCGCTTTAAAGTGATGGATTCCGATACCCTGGCGCTCCTCATGGATAGCGGCGACTTCGGGCGAGACGACAGTCACGCCGTGCTGCAATTCGGTCGAACTTGGGGACTCAACGCCTTTGTCAGGGCCTCCATATCCGAGCTCACCTACCGCAGAAAGAAATTCGGCATTTATGGTTTCCGGGACGAAGTGCCCACCATGCAGGTGGTGATCCAGATCAAAGTGGTGGACCCTGAAACCGGAACGGTGCTCTATCAGGGTCAACGATCCCCCTACCTCAAGATCGACAACCGTTACGACAACATTCTCCAGTACATCGAGGAGAAAAAGTCGCCTCCCGAAGCGTTGCTGGCCGAAAGCCTCGATGAGTTGACCGAGGAGGCCGTGGAAGCCCTGGAGCGCCAGCCTTGGAAGACTTTTGTGGTGGAGAGCTCTGGTTCCACCTTCCGAATCAGCTCGGGGAGTGAAGTGGGGCTGACGGAGGGAGCGGTGTTGGAAGTGCGGGAAAAGGGCGAGGAGATCACCAATTATTACGGAGAAACCTTCCTCATGCCCGGGCCGCCTTTGGGTCGGGTCCGGCTCGTGGAGTGCAAAGAGCTGTTCTGCGTGGGCGAGCCGCTGGACGGCACACCGGTGCATGTGGGCGATACGGTTCGATATGTGAATTGACCGTGGGGCGCGCCCGTCGCGTCACGCCCCTGTGAATACACCCGGCCCGGACTCACCGCGCCGCGTTTCTCAGTCGTTCAATCATTTTCCGGGCGTAATCGCGGGCGGCTCCATCGTCTTCCCCACCCCCCAGCATTCTGGCGATTTCCGCGATGCGATGCTCTTCGCCCAGCTCCTGAACGCACGTCACCGCCCGCCCTTCCCGGAGCTCTTTGTAAACCTTGAAATGATGGTCCGCGTAACAGGCGATCTGGGGCAGGTGCGTGATGCAGAGCACCTGATGATACGAGGAAATCTCCAGCAACTTCCTGCCCACCAGTTCCGCGGTGGTGCCTCCGATGCCCGCGTCCACTTCGTCGAAGATCAAAGTCTCCACCGATGCGCGCCCCGCGAGAATTCGTTTCACCGCGAGCAAAATCCGGGACAGCTCACCGCCTGAGGCGATCTTGGCCAGTGGGCGCAGCTCCTCTCCCGGATTGGGCGCCATGGTGAACTCCACTTCGTCCATGCCGGTGGGTTTCAGCCAAACGTCACCGCAGGCAACGGCGTCCTTGTCGTCCGGCGTGAATCTCCCGAAATCCACCCTGAACACCATATGGGGCATATTCAGGGAGCGGAGTTCCTCCTCCACCAAGCCGGCCAATGTATCCGCCTTTTCCCTGCGTAAGTCCGAAAGTTCCAGGGCTTCGCGGGCCAGGTCGTCTTCCGCCGCGCGAATTCGCTCGGCCAATTCCCCCTGCCCCACGTCCCGTTCCTCGAGCCCCGCCAATTCGGATCGCATGTCCTGCATGCGCCTCAAGACATCGGCCAGTGTGGGACCGTATTTCTTCTTGAGTCCCTCCAGCCGGTTGAGCCGTTCCTCCACCTGATCCAATCGCTCGGGGTCCACCACGATGCCTTCCGCATAGTCGCGGAGTTCCACCGCCACATCCTGCAGGTCCACCAGCAGGGTCGAAAACCGTTCCTTCATGCTCGACGCCGACCCGTCCAAAGAGCCGATCTTCTCCAGGTCCCGGCCGATACCGTGGAGGTCGTCCAGCAGGCATCGGTCCTCGCCGTAAAGCCGTTGATATCCTCCTTCCGCAAGCTCGAAAAGCAGCCCCGCGTGTCTGAGACGCTCCCGCTCCTCGTGAAGGCGGTCGTCCTCCTCCGCCTCGATACGGGCATTGTCGAGTTCTTTGAGTTGAAACTCGAGAAGTTCGCGGCGCTCCGCCATGCGGGCCCGATTTCTCAGAAAATTGCGTTGTCGGCGATGAAGCTCCTCGAGCGAGAGGAACCGCTCCTCGTAACGCATCCGACGCCGGATGAGGTCCCCGTATTCATCCAGGATGTCCAGATGGGCTTCTCGGTGGAGCAGCGTCTGGTGATCGAATTGACTCACAATGCTCATCAAGTGCGGCATCCGCTCCTGCAGAGTCGCCACCGTGGCGGATTTTCCGCCCATGAAGACTTTGTTGGGGCCTTCGGAGAGAATCACCCGTCCCACACGCAACTCCGCCGATTCCAGCCCTGCCGCGCCGCCCCTCTCTTCCGAGAGGCTCGACGGGGGGACGAGGAATACGGCTTCGACCTTCATTTCCTTTTCCCCGGTACGAATGAAATCCGTCGAGGGTCTGCCGCCCAACAGGAGATGAGCGGCGTTAAGAATGATGGACTTACCGGCGCCCGTCTCCCCGGTCAGTACGTTCAAACCCGGCGTGAAAGCCAAATCCAGAGAGGAGATGATGGCAAAATTGCGAATGGCCAGACGAGACAGCAAGGCGACGCTTTCCAGGATGAGTTAGGCTTGATGGAAGGAATACGGGATCGGTTTGCCCCGGAAGAAATTCTGTTGTAAATACTTCCGTTGGGAAGGCGGGCGACGCCCGGACGGAAACTTGGGGTCCGGTGCCCACCGTGTGCAACAGTATACGATTTTCTCTTGCCAATTCAAGGTCCCTGGTGTATCCCAAGGTTCTCTCATGGCTTTGCGGCAGTTCCGCCTCATGGTTATCCCAGAAGCCGTCCGCTGATTGTCCGAGCGCCCGCCCATCGGGTATGGCGCTGAATTGATTACTTTTCCCGACGAAAGGACTACGATACCACGATGCGCGTATTATCCGGTATACAACCGTCCGGTCAACTCCACATCGGTAACTACTTCGGTATGATGAAACCCATGTTGGACTACCACACCCGGCATGAAACATTCATATTCATCGTGAACTACCACGCCTTGACTTCCGTGGACGAAGGGGAAACTCTTCGCAAGGGCACCATCGAGGCGGCTCTGGACTTCCTGGCTCTCGGGCTGGACCCTGATCGCTGCATCTTCTGGGTTCAATCGGACGTGCCGGAGGTGACGGAGCTGACCTGGATACTCTCCACCGTTACGCCCATGGGGCTGCTGGAACGCTGCCACTCCTTCAAAGACAAGACGGCCAAAGGTCTGCCCGCGACCCACGGATTGTTCTCTTATCCCGTGCTCATGGCGGCGGATATCCTGCTTTACCAGGCGAACATCATCCCTGTTGGTAAAGACCAGAAACAGCACGTCGAGGTCACCCGGGACATCGCTCAACGGTTCAACAACCAGTTCGGTGAAACCTTTGTCCTGCCCGAACCCGAAATCAACGAGAATCTGGCCGTCATTCCGGGCATCGATGGAAAGAAGATGTCCAAGTCCTATGGAAACACCGTCGAGATTTTCACGGATTACAAAGCGCTCAAGAAGAAAGTCATGAGAATCGTCACGGACTCGACCCCCGTGGATCAGCCCAAGGACCCCGACACCTGCAACCTCTTCGCCGTGTTCAAGCCTTTTGCCTCCCCCGAAGAAATTTCCGAACTCGACGCTCGTTACCGCGCTCCCGGATTGGGTTACGGCGAGGTGAAGAAGGATCTGGTAGACCGAATTTGGAACTATTTCGAACCTTACCGGAAAAAACGAGACGAACTCGTCAACAACATGGACTACGTTTACGAAGTCCTGAGTAAAGGAGCCGAAAAGGCGCGCGCCCTGGCTTCCGTGACCCTCGAAGAGGTTCGAAAGAGGGTGGGGCTTCGCTATCGATAGCCCTGATGATTCGGGCCGGAGGAAGCGCCTTCACGGTTTTGTCGTAAGTTTCATTTCACAACCGGTTCCTCTGGAAAGTCCCCGAATCGGGTTTCCGAACCGAGTTGCCTATTGAAATAAAAAAGGAGCGATCATTGCTTTCTCAAGATAGACTCCGGCAAATGCGTTCCGGCATCCGGGTCCTGGGCACGGGATCGCACGTGCCCGAAGGCGTGTTGAGCAACTTCGACATGGAAAAGATCGTGGATACGTCGGATGAATGGATCGTCCAGCGCACGGGTATCTCGGAACGGCGTATGGCCGCCCCGGACGAGGCCTCTTCCCATCTGGCCCATCATGCCTGTCTTCGCGCATTGGAAGCGGCGGACCTCAACAAGGACGCCATCGAGCTCGTTGTGTTCGCCACCATCACCCCGGACATGGCTTGTCCGGCGGCGGCGAATTTCCTACAGGCCAAGCTCGACATTCCCAATGCGCTGACTTTCGACGTCACCGCGGCCTGCAGCGGCTTCCTGTTCGCCCTCAACGTGGCCGAGCAATATCTGAAAGCGGGCACCTTCAAAACCGTCATGGTGGTGGCCTCGGAGATCATGACCCGTACGGTGGACTGGACGGACCGCACCTCCTGCATCCTTTGGGGCGACGGGGCCGGGGCGGTCATTCTGACCCGCGACGACGCCGGTCCTCAAATGCTTTCGACGCATGTGCACACGGACGGCGCCAACGGTCAGAACCTGCTGGTCCCCGGAGGGGGCTCCCTGACCACGCCCATCGGTCACGAAAGCGTGGACGCCAAGAAGCACTACTTGAGAATGATTCAGGCCAGCGCCTCCGTGAAAGTGGCGGTGAAGCACTTCGGAGACTCGTGCTTCGAGGCCGTTGCGACTCACGATATTTCCATGGACGACGTGAACTGGGTGGTGCCTCACCAGGCGAACCTACGCATGCTCCAGGGCGTGGCCAAGCGGATCGACACCCCTATGGATAAATTCGTCCTGACCATTGATAAGTTCGGGAATATGTCCAGCGCGAGCGTCCCGGTCGCTTTAGACGTGGCGGTGAGGGACGGACGGATAGAGCAGGACCACTTGGTGCTGCTGACGGCGTTCGGCGGCGGCCTCACCTGGGGAAGCGCCTTGTTCCGCTGGTAAGGGGAACTCGGTTTCCGCGGCCCCTCGCAGGCCTCCCTCTCAGGTGAGGCGCTGCATCCCCGCGAAAGCCCCAAGATAACAAAACACCCTCTTCCGGATTCGGGAGAGGGTGTTTTGTTCTGAAATTATGGACTCCTCCGAACGCGCGGAGGGATGAGCGACGTGATCAGGTGCCCATTTCCCACGAACTCAGGTACTTTTCCTGCTCCGGGGTCAAAGCGTCGATGCGAATACCCATGGCGTCGAGCTTGAGGCGCGCCACGCGGTCGTCGATCTCCTTGGGCACGTCGATGACCTCTTTCTTCAGTCGCGAGGCGTTCTTGGAGAGATACTCGGAAGCCAGCGCCTGATTGGCGAAGCTCATGTCCATCACGCTGGACGGGTGACCTTCCGCGGCTGCCAGGTTGATGAGCCGACCTTCCCCCAGCAGGTAGATTCTTCGGCCGTCCTTCATCGTGAACTCCTCGACGAAGTCCCGAATGGTCCTCCGCTCTTTGGCCAAGTCCGTCAGGGCCTCGATTTGGATTTCCACGTTGAAATGGCCGGAATTGGCCACGATGGCCCCGTCTTTCATGAGTTCGAAGTGCTCTTTCCGAAGCACGTGGATGTCACCGGTCACCGTGCAGAAAAAGTCGCCGATGGGCGCCGCTTCGAAACCGGTCATCACGCGAAATCCGTCCATGACCGCCTCGAGGGCTCTCAACGGGTCCACTTCCAGAACCACCACGTCGGCTCCGAGTCCTTGAGCGCGCTTGGCCACGCCCTTGCCGCAGTAACCGTATCCCGCCACCACGAAAGTGCTGCCGGCCACCAGACGATTCGTGGCCCGAATGATACCGTCCAAGGTGCTCTGGCCGGTACCGTATCGATTATCGAAAAGATGTTTGGTCATGGCGTCGTTTACCGCCACGATGGGGTACTTGAGAACTCCGTGGAGAGCCATGCTTCGTAGCCGAATCACTCCGGTGGTGGTTTCCTCGGTGCCGCCGACGATGCCGTCGATAAGCTCGGTGCGGTTCGAATGAATGGTGGACACCAGATCGGCCCCGTCGTCCATGGTGATTCCGGGACGAATATCCAGGGTCTGATGAATGTGTTTGTAATAGGTGTCCTTGTCTTCCCCTTTGATGGCGAACACGGGAATCTTCTCATATTCAACCAGATAGGCGGCCACGTCGTCCTGGGTGCTCAACGGGTTGGAGGCGCACAGCGCCAGTTCCGCGCCCCCCGCCTTCAGCGTGGACATCAGGCTTGCGGTTTCGGTGGTGACGTGAAGGCACGCGGCAATGCGCATTCCTTCCAACGGCCGGTCTTGGCGGAACCGCTCCTTGATGCTGTTCAGAACGGGCATGCTCTGGTTGGCCCAGTCGGTGCGCAGCTTGCCCTTATCGGCCAGTTGGATGTCCTTGATATCGTAGTTCACGGTTTTGTCCTTTCACTTGACGGATCGGGCGGCTTCCTTCAGTTCCGCCGCCCGCCGGGTGTCCTCCCAGCTGAATTCGGGGTCGTTCCTTCCAAAATGGCCGTAGCAGGAAGTTTTCCGGTAAATCGGACGCAGCAGGTCCAGATATTCGATCACTTTCTTGGGTTTGAGAGGGAAGAATTCCCGAATCAGTTGAACCAGCCCCTCTTCGGAAACCTTGCCCGTGCCGAAGGTGTCCACCATGATGGACACGGGATCGGCCACACCGATGACGTAGGCGAATTGCACTTCACACTTGTCGGCCAGTTCGGCGGCCACAATGTTCTTGGCCACGTGTCGCGCCATATAGGACCCGGAACGGTCCATCTTCGTGGGATCCTTTCCGGAGAAGCAGCCACCCCCGTGACTCCCGTGTCCTCCGTAGGTGTCCACGATAATCTTGCGGCCGGTGATGCCGCAGTCCCCATGGGGTCCGCCTACCACGAATCGGCCGGTGGCGTTGATGAACACATTGGTATCTCCGTCCATACGATCCTTGGGGATGACCTTTTTGATCACTTCCTCAATGACCGCTTCCCTCAGGATACTGTCTTTCACATCCGGAGTATGCTGGGTGGCGACCACCACGGTATCCACACGCCAGTCGCCTCCGCCGTTGTACTGCACCGTGACCTGAGTCTTACCGTCGGGACGGAGAAAATTGAGCACTCCCTTTTTCCTGACCCTGGCCAGCCGCATGGAGAGCTTGTGGGCCAAGCTGATGGGAAGCGGCATCAGCTCCTCGGTCTCATTGGTGGCGTATCCGAACATGAGCCCTTGGTCACCCGCGCCCATCTCTTTGTCCGTGCTTTCATTCACGCCCTGTGCGATGTCCGGAGACTGTTTGTCGATGCTGGTGACGACCCCGCAGGTTTCCCAGTCGAAGCCCATGCAGGAATCATTATAGCCGATGTCGTGTATGGTATTGCGTACGATGGCCGGAATATCCACCCAGCAGGATGTGGTGATTTCTCCCGCGATAAAGGCGATGCCCGTGGTGACCAAAGTTTCACACGCTACGCGGCAATCCTTGTCTTGGGCGATAATGGCATCGAGCACGGCGTCGGAGATCTGGTCCGCGACTTTGTCGGGATGTCCCTCGGTGACCGACTCGGAAGTAAACAGTCGATTGTTCGTTGTCATAGTATGCCTCCAACTGGGTCTTTCGCCGATTTGGCGTCAAAAGTCGGATATTAGGTAATTGAAGCCGGCACCGTCAAGCCCTTATGACCGTACCGGGGGGAACGGGGTTTAGGCTTTTTCCCGTTTGCCGCCGGCCGGATCCGACCGCACCGGTGATCGAGTCTGGCCGAATTGGCTCAGCTTTCGGACCTTTCCCGAATCCCCCAAACTCACCGGTCGCCCAACCCGCTTCCGAGGCCGGTTCTGAGGATTTGAACTCCGTACCGCATTGGTATGGTTATTGCTTCTTAAAAATCGAGGGTGGCCCCCTGTACTTAATTCCCCGCAGGGGGTCGGGTCCCATTCCTTGACCCCGGGAAGAGTCACTCAGCCTTGCGTGCATCTTTGTGTGAACCTCCCTCCGAAGTATCTTCGTTGAGGACGAGGGCATCACGAAAAACGAAGCGCCGGGGACTTCGGGCGACGGATGGGGACCAACAATCGACGTGTGGCGGAGGCCGAGTCCCTGCCACAATTATTTCTCCTGGTGTAAGCCGGCGGCTGAGGATCCATGTCAGTCGCCGGCTCGTTTTTCAGGCCTCCAACTTCTCCGAAGTCGTGTCCGCTTTGCGGCCGCCTCGGCTGATGCTCGCATCATTTCATAGACGCCCCCGTTTCACGCCTTCTTCCCGGCGCCGGCGGAATCCCGGACAAAGGTGTCTTGATTGTCCCTGATCCGTCGCTAATATAAATTCGCAACCCATCAAACCTATCGCCCCGGGAGAGAATCATGGTCCCCATCTTGTCGCAGATTCAAGTGGCGGTGCCCTTCATAGACCTCATGGAACGCTACTTCGATTTGGTGCTGAAGAACCGGGTTCAACCGGAAATCGGACTGTCCGCCGATGCCCTTGACCGATACTCCTTCAAGGAGTTTCAGACGGTTGCCGCAAGGCTTGCCTCCGAAGGGCTTTCCACCACCCTGCACGCTCCTTTCATGGACCTTTGTCCCGCTTCACGGGACCCGTTGATCCGAAGAGCTTCCCGTGACCGGCTGCGCCGGGCGTTCGATCTCATAGTCGAATTCCATCCCCGATCCGTGGTCTGTCATCTTGGGTTCGAGCCCAGAATGCACTTGGAGTCACTGGACCTATGGGTCGATGGTTGGCTGAACTTCTGGGAGGAATGCGGCCCTTTGTTCCGGGAACAAGGGATACGCATGAATATCGAAAACGTGTTTGAATGGGACTCTCAAGTGTTCGAAGCGGTCTTCGACCGTATCCCTCCGGAGGATATGGGCTTCTGCTTCGACACGGGCCATTGCGTCGCATTCAGCCGGATCACCTGGCAGGAATGGATGGAGAAACTCGGAGACCGCCTCGGACAGATTCATGTTCACGACAATCTGGGAGATTTCGACGAGCACCGAGCCGTGGGGGAAGGCACGTTCCCATTCGAGCCCTTCTTCCGGGACCTCGCCGCCGAAGGTCGGCGCCCCATTGTGACTCTGGAGGCTCATCGGGAGGACTGGGTTTGGACCAGCCTGCGGACCCTTACCGATCTGTGGCCTTGGGAATGGAATGGGGAAACGGCCGACTCGGACCGGGATTAGGACGGCGAAAGCGAGCGGGGAAGGGCGAACCCCAAGTGAACCGAAGTCTGCAACATCGGAGCGGGAAACTTGATCTTTGTCCTTGATAAGGTCATTTCACCGGCAATGGGCGATGCGCCGTTCAGAGGAAGTAAAGTTGGTCGTCCACTTCCGGAGGGCGACGTTTGGTTTTTCCCTTGGCGCCGCCTTCGGCCGTGAAAGGTATGTCGTCCAGAAGGTCCCCCATCTCCGCCTCGACGGCTTCGGGATCCTCGCCCTTCTCCAGCCTGTGCAGAGCCTCTTCGAAATGGGGTCCCAGGTTCATGCCCGTAACCTCGGAAAATTTGCGCATGAGTTGCGCCGCGTGGCGAGGGTTGTTTTCATCCAAACGGTCGGCTTCCGATGCCAGGGCCCCTAACGCTCCTTCCAGCTTTGACTCGTCCAGATCGGGTAAACCCGCGTCGTCTTCTTCTCCACGACGGGGAGAAGCGAAGGTGCTCATGAGCCGGCTCAACCCTTTCGCGCCACACTTTGGACAATCCGGACGCGCCTCGGTATTCACGCTCCCCGAAAAGAAATTATAAATCTTGTGACATCGCTCACAGTAAAATTCGTAAATCGGCATTTCCGTCTCCGACAGATCTGTGAAAAATGGTCGTCTTCCCGGATTTCCGTATCGAGAATCGGGGTGATGCGCACGTCGGCGACAACCGACCGCGCGCCGGAGCCCTCAGAACTCGATGCCGTGCCTGGCTCGAATCCCTCTTCTATAGTAGTGTTTCACCTCGCGAAGCTCGATAATCTCCTCGGTCTTTCCGGCAATGGCGGGATGCAGGTTCCTTCCCGTAAGAATCAGATTGGTTTCGGGCGGTTTATGATCTATGAACGACAGGACCTGATCCGGCGGGATCAAATCGAACCACACGGCCATATTGATTTCGTCCAGTACAACGAGACGGTACACGTCACGCTGCATGACCTCCTTGGCCAGTTCCAAAGCGCGCACCGCCATAATGGAATCCAGGGGATCCTGCCCTTTCTTCTTGAGGATGAAGCCACGCCTTCCTACAGGGAGGAATACGATGTTCAGGGGAAACCAGTGCATGATCAGCTGTTCCCCCTTGCCAAGCGTCGGCTTCATGAATTGCATGATGAAAACGCGTTCGTCTTCCAACAGGGTCGACAGGGCCTCGCCCATGGCGCTGGTGGTTTTGCCTTTTCCATTGCCCGTATAAACGCGAATAAATCCTTTGGACATGATCGTTCCCGGCGGCTGGGGTCGAACGGGTATACTCACCGGTTCGTCCCCGGCGTTGGTTCCTTGGATTGGTGCGATCGGATTGGAGGCGCCGCGGTCTTGAGAGGATCCGGACGCGAACGCTCCGCCGCACGGCTGAGAGCGGTCCCCCGGCAGCCCCCGGCGGACGTTCGGAACGGTTTGAAAGTGGTTCCAAGATAAGAATATATCTTAAACGAAACTAAAAAAGTCAAAGAATCTTTTGCCCAACGCTTAACGATGTGGATGCAATCGGGCAAAGATGTTTGAGGCCGTGCCGAGTCGGTCGAAGGTCGTACCCCGACCTGTTCCGGCGTTCGGAGGTCCCGGAGGGCGTCCGAGGGATGAGCTTTCGCCGCACGGCATTGAAGGGAGGATAGGGATGAGCCCTCCGATTATAACGCTTACCACCGATTTCGGAACCCGGGACGGATACGTGGGAGCGATGAAGGGCGTGATCCTGAGCATCTGTCCGGAGGCGCACCTCGTGGACATCACACACGAGCTTGCTCCGGGGAATATACAAGCCGGTGCCTTGACGCTCCGGACTTCCTGTCCATGGTTTCCCCCCTATGCCGTCCACGTCGCAGTGGTGGATCCCGGCGTGGGCACCTCTCGGAAGCCTGTGGTGATCCAAACCCAGGGCGGGACCTTCGTGGGGCCCGACAACGGTCTATTTTCTCTGATTCTGCAGTCTTTTCCCGAATTCCAGGCGTTCCATCTTGATCGGCCCCATTGCTTCCTTCCCGAAGTGAGCGCCACCTTTCACGGACGGGACGTTTTTGCCTCCGCAGCTGCGCATTTGGCCTCTGGGACGTCTCCGGGCGACATGGGGTCACTTCTGGAGAACCCGGTACGCTTCCCGCTGCCTCGGATTGAAACGGAACCCGGCAAAATATCCGGGCGGGTGCTTCACGTTGACCACTTCGGGAACTTGGTCACCAACATTCCTCGGCAATCGCTTCCCCTCCACATCCCGCCCGAGTTGCTGCGCGTGCGTTGCGAAGACCGTCTCCTCCACGGCATCCGCCGAACCTACGGCGACGTTCGTCCCGGTGCGCCCCTCGCTCTGATCGGGAGTTCCGATTTTGTCGAAATTTCCGTCAATCAGGGAAGAGCTTCCGACTTCGCCGAGGCAGGCTCCTCCGTAGAAATCATCTGGGATTGACTTCATCACTGATTTCTCAATGTATAACCGCTTTTCAATCCCGTGACATGCGGCATTGTTCCGGATTGCGTGAACCGCGGCAAGATTCTCGAAAGGATCGCAATGTCGAGATCCATTCCCCCAAGCCTGATACTGGGGAACGAACCATGACTTTTTTGGGGAGGGAATGTATCGGAAACCGATCATGGAACAGCGGAGGGAAGAGGGAGCAACCACTACGATTTACTCATTTTTTGGTTGCTATCGCATCTCTTTCATGTTAGAGATATCATGCTTTTTTAGCCTCTAATCAGTAGAAAATAGGACACCTTGAAGTCGGGATGGGGTGGCTTTCGGCATAATCGCTGCTGCTAAGAATGAAGGGGGAGATTAGTATGAGACTAATTGGCCATTCGTCAAGACTCAAAGAGCGATTGATGTTAATGCCTATTAGCTTATTATGTTTGTTCGTGGTCTTATCTTTTATGGGCTGCGGAATCAGTGCCTCCTACAAGGCCAAGAGTCATCTTAATCAAGGCGACGAGTATCTATCGAACGGAGATTACGACAAGGCGATAGAGGATTTCACCGAAGCCATCAAACTCGACCCCGAATTTCCCGAGGCGTATTATAATCGTGGGACGGCATACCTGGAAACAGGAGCCACCGACAAGGCCCTCGAAGACTTTTCCAAGGCGATCTCCCTCAATCCCAAGTTTGCGGAAGCCTATCAGTCCAGAGGCAAGGCTTACTATAAGCTGGAACAATATGAAGACGCCGTGGCCGACTTCGACAGTTCCCTCCAGCTCAAGCCGGATCAACCCGAAACATATCTCGGCTTGGGCAAGGCCGCTGCCGCGCAGAAACAATACGATACGGCCGTTCAGTATTATGACAAGGCGTTGGAACTGGATCCCGAGTTCGCCGCCGCCTATCTGTATCGCGGCAAGGCCTACATGAAGAAAGAACAGCTCGACGACGCACTTTCCGATTTCAACCAAGCCATCGAAAAGGACCCATCCCTCGCCATGGCTTATTTCAAGCGCGGCTTGGTCAACGACAAGAAGGGCTTGGTGGACGCGGCTGTTGCGGATTACTCCAAAGCGTTGGAGCTGGATGCGTCGATTACCGGCGCTTACATGAAGAGGGGAATCCTTCTGGCCGGTTTGGGCAAGGACGAGGGAGCAATCTCCGACTTCACCAAAGTGTTGGAAGCCCAACCCGATAACGCCGAGGCGCTGTATGATCGAGGGTTGGCTTACGAACGTATGGGCGAGGTCGATCCAGCCGCCAAAGACTTCGACAAGTCTCTGTCCCTGAACCCCGACCAGCCCGACGCCTACTACCACAGAGGTCTCATGTATTATAAGAAGAGCCTCTACTCCCCGGCGGTAACCGACTTCGACAAGTCGCTCTCCATGGGTGCCGATTACACCGACACCTACTACTACCGCGGATTGACCTATGCGGAGCTCAAAGAATACGACAAAGCCCTTGAAGACCTGAACAAGGTCATCGAGCGCGATCCTAAGAGTGCGCAGGCCTTTTATCACCGTGGTTTGGTGTATTCCGACCGCGGTGAACAGGAAAAGGCCTTGGAAGATCTGGACATGGCGTTGATGCTCAACCCCGCGCAGCCTAAAGCCTTTTACGCCCGAGGAACCATCTATGCCCTCCGTGGGGAAGACGCCAAAGCGGTGGATGACTTCAACACCGCGGTGGAATTGGATCCCGAGCATGCCGATGCCGTGTACGCACGAGGCGTGAGTCTTGCTCGTCTCGGGGAGAAAGCGGCCGCGATCAAAGACTTCACCGACGCCGTGGCGCTCAATCCTGAAATGGCCGATGCATACTTTCAACGCGGATTGATCTATTCCGATGAGAAGATGTATGCCCAGGCCGTTGATGATTTCTCCAAAGTTATCGAACTCAAACCCGAATCCCCCGAAGCCCGTTTCGAACGCGGTGCGGCCTACGAAGAACGGGGTGACTATACATCCGCTCTGGACGACCTCTCCAAGGCCATTCAGATGAATCCTCAGTACACGGACGCCTACTACTACAGGGGATTGGCCCAGGCCAAAAAGGGTGATCTGGACGCGGCGATTTCGGATTTCAGCCGGACTCTGGCTTTGAATCCCGATCATGCTCAGGCCCATTACAATCGCGGGATCGCCTATCTCACCAAAGAAGATTTCGGATCCGCAGTGGAAGACTTCGACAAGACCATAGCGTTGGATCCGGCTTTCACTCCGGTCTACTATGATCGGGGTTTTGCTTACGCCAAGCAGGGCCTCTACGAGAAGGCCATCGCCGATTTCGACAAAACCCTGGAGGTGGATGAAGGCCGAACGGACGTCTATTACAAACGCGCACAGGCCTATGCCGAACGAGGCGACTACTACAAGGCCATCCAGGACTACAATAAGGCGATCGAGATGAAGGGGGACTCCGCCGACGCCTATTACAACCGCGGATACGCCCACATGAAACAGGGCGCGTACATCGACGCCATCACGGATTTCAATAAGGCGATCGAACTGGATCCCGGCTTGGCCGCCGCCTTTTACAGCCGCGGTATGACTTACGCCCTCCAGGGCAAGTATGAAGAGGCCGTGGACGATTTCAGCACGGTTATCGAAATGTCTCCTTCCTTCCCGGAAGTGTACTATCACCGCGGTGTCCTCTACGCCCGCATGGGCATGGACGACAAAGCTATCTCCGACTTCATCCAGGCGGTGGAGATTAAACCCGATTATGCCGCCGCCTATTACAAGAAGGCCGTCTCGAGCGAAAGAGTGGGACTGTTCGCGGCCTCCCTGGAAGCCTACAAGAAATACATCGATCTAAAATGTAGGCCGGAGAAAGACCCCTTCTGATCTTCTCTCCACGCCCGCCCTAAATTCCATCGACTCTACGAGGGGAGCTTTTGCGGCTCCCCTTTTCAATTCCTGGGGTGCGGCTCACTCGGTCCAAGAAGAATTTTCTTCCATCCAAAACTTGACAATCCTGTGAACAATCTGCTAACTTCCTAATTTCCGTTGGGGGTGCCGGGCGGCTTCGCTCCGGGCTGAGAACATACCCTTCGAACCTGATCGGGTTAATCCTTGCGCAGGGAAACGGTGGCTGATAAGGCCATTTACAGAAGCCGCCCTCTACCGGAAAGAGAGGAGCGGTTTTTTTTTGGATGCACACGGCCTTGAGCGTTATCGCAGAAATCTGCTGATCCCCGAACTCGGGCCCGCCGGGCAGGCGAAACTGGCGGCTGGGCGGGTACTGGTCGTGGGCGCGGGAGGACTGGGAAGCCCGGCTCTTTACCAACTCGCCTGCGCCGGCGTAGGCACCCTCGGCATCATGGATCACGACCGAGTGGAACTCTCCAATCTCCAACGCCAGTTTCTGCACTTTACTCGGGATATCGGCCGTCCCAAAGTCGACTCCGCTTTAGATAAGCTTCTTGATCTGAACCCGGCACTGCGATTCAGGATTCACCCTGAGACATTTACCGCTGAGAACGGGGCGGACCTCATCAGTGATTACGATTTCGTTGTCGAGGCCACCGACAACTTCGAGGCGAAATTCGGCATTAACGACGCTTGTGTCCGAGCCGGAGTTCCTTTCAGTCATGGCGGAGTGATCGGTCTCATCGGTCAAACGATGACCGTGCTTCCCGGCGCCGGTCCATGCGTTCGGTGCGTCTTCAAGGAGGCCCCAAATGCCGCTGAAGTCCAAGGCGCCGATCAGGCCGGCGTTCTTGGGGCGGTTCCCGGTATTATCGGTTCCATTCAGGCTCTCGAAGCCGTCAAATATCTCGCCGGTTTCGGCCGACTCCTCCTTGGCCGCATGATCACCTTTGACGCCGGGGACTGCCGTTTTCGGGAAGTTACGTTACCCCCGCTTTCTTGCGCTCTATGCCGGGAAGCTTTCCCTCAATCAACTTCACAGGAGACATGATTCGGAATGGAAAACAATCCCTTAGTCATAGGCGGCCGATCCTTTCGATCCCGGCTTTTGGTCGGAACCGGTAAGTTCCCTTCTTCTCGTTCCATGGTAGAAGCCATAAACGCATCGGGATCCGACATTGTCACCGTAGCGCTGAGAAGGGTGGATCTGGCCGATCCCGGAGACGATATCATGTCCGCGCTCGACCCCGAGCGCTATCTGATCCTGCCCAATACAAGCGGTGCACGCGACGCAGAGGAGGCGGTTCGCCTTGCCCGTATTTCCAGGGCCGCGGGCTGCGAACCCTGGGTGAAACTTGAGGTGACGCCCGACCCGCACTACCTTCTTCCCGACCCCGTCGAAACGCTCAAAGCGGCCGAGATTCTGGTTAAGGACGGCTTCACCGTTCTTCCGTACATCAACGCCGATCCTGTTCTGGCCAAACGCTTAGAGGACGTGGGGACCGCCACTGTGATGCCCTTGGGCGCCCCTATCGGAACGAATCGAGGCCTCAAGACTCGCGACTCCATCCAGATCATCATTGAACAGGCTACGGTTCCGGTTATTGTCGACGCCGGGCTTGGCGCTCCTTCTCATGCCGCTGAGGCCATGGAGCTCGGAGCCGACGGAGTGCTCGTCAATACGGCCATCGCCGTGGCCGGGGATCCAGCCGCCATGGCCCAGGCTTTCAAACTCGGCGTCGAAGCCGGTCGACTGGCCTTCATTTCAGGTCTTGGCGGCCTGCGCTGGAAAGCTGAAGCCAGTTCTCCCCTCACCGGCTTCCTCCGGAGGGCGGAATCATGAACTTTGTTCAACGAATGTTGGATGCGGATTGGGCTGCCGTGGAAGAGCAGGTTTTCGCCTGCCGACCTTCCGACGTTGAGCGCGCCTTGCGCGCCCACCCCAAGACTGAAGCCGACTTGGCGGCTTTTCTTTCACCCGCCGCGGCTTCCTATTTGGAGGAAATGGCCAAGCTCTCGCATAAGGCGACTCTTCATCACTTCGGGCGGACCATTCAGATGTACGCTCCCATCTACGTTTCCAGCGAGTGCACCAATTCGTGTGTCTATTGCGGATTCAACCGGCACAATCCGATCGAAAGGGCCACCCTGACCGTAGACGAAGTCGTTACCGAGGCCATGTCCCTCCACCGGCAGGGTTTCCGTCACATTCTTCTCGTCAGCGGTGAATCACCGCCTCATGCTCCGGTTGAATATCTCGCAGAAATCGCTCAGGCGCTCCGCTCCGATTTCTCTTCCATCTCCATAGAAGTCTATCCAATGAGCGAGGAGGATTATCGCACCCTGATCGACTCGGGCGTTGATGGATTAACGCTTTATCAGGAGACCTACAATCGAGACCGCTACCTTGACGTGCATCCCGCCGGCAGAAAACGCGATTACCTATGGAGATTGGAAACCATGGACCGGGGCGGTCGCGCCGGGTTCCGGAGACTCAACCTGGGATTCCTTCTGGGGTTATCGCAATGGCGCGTCGATGGTTTTTTTCTGGGACTACACGGTGCCTACCTGACTCGTCGATACTGGAAAAGCCATATCTCGGTGTCGTTCCCACGCCTTCGTCCCGCTGCCGGGGGATATGAGCCGCCTTATCCAGTGGACGATGCCCAGATGGTTCAACTGATGTGTGCCCTCCGTTTGTGGCTCCCGGACGCGGGGTTGGTCTTGTCCACCCGCGAATCCCAAGAATTTCGGGACAACCTCATTCCGTTGGGTATTACGCAAATGAGTGCCGGAAGCCGTACCGCACCTGGAGCCTATGCCGTTCACAGGGATGCCGAGGGTCAGTTCGAAGTCTCGGACCATCGCACTCCCGCCCAAGTGGCCCAAACCATAGCCGACATGGGCTATGATCCTGTTTGGAAGGACTGGGACTCGGCCTTTCTGGCCACTGCCTGAAGATCCCGGACCGCTGCGCCTCACCCATGATGCGAAGTCGGGGGCGGCGTTCCAAACCGGTTCCTTGCAGGAGGATGAATGAACATCACCATTCAGCTGAACGGCCGGGATCACCCCATCAGTGGGTCCATCTCGGTCCTCGAATTGCTGCGCACTCTGGACGTCAACCCCGGTAGTGTCGTAGTTGAAAGAAACCGATCCATCCTTGAAAGAGATACTCTCGACCAGGTAACGCTCCAACAGGGAGACGAAGTGGAACTGATTCGATTTGTGGGGGGAGGATGAACAGGGAAGAACGTCTCAAGAAATTGATGGAAGTGGACCTCTATCCGGTAACCTGCGAGGCTCTCTCGGACGGACGAAGCAATCTTGAAGTGCTGGACGGGATTCTCGCCGGCGGGGCCCGCATGGTTCAACTTCGCGAAAAGCATTGGGAAAAGGGACCATTATTCGAACTGGCCATGGAATTCAGGAAGCGGACCCTCAAGCACGGTACGCTGCTCATCATCAATGACCACGTGGACGTGGCCCTGGCTGTGGACGCCGACGGGGTTCACCTGGGGCAGGAAGACCTGCCCATCGAAGCAGCCAGGAGAATCGCGCCCGATCTCATCCTCGGCGCTTCCACCCACAACCTGGAAGAAGCACTCGAAGCGGAAAAACTCGGGGCCGACTATGCGAACATCGGCCCCATTTTCCCTACGAAAACAAAAGAGAAAGTGGCGCAGTTTCTGGGGCCGGAAGCCTTACGTCTCATCGCTCCGCGCCTGCGTATCCCTTACACCACCATGGGCGGTATCAACGAAGGCAACATACGGCAAGTACTCGAAGCCGGAGCACGACGCATCGCCCTGGTGACGGGAGTCACCCGCGCCCCGGACATAGGAGCGCGCGTTCGCGAACTGCGCGATATTATTCTTTCCTATCCCAGGGCTTGAGAGTCGGCACATTCCGGATTCATTCCTCTTCGTGCCCTAGAATCACCATTCGGCGGTGTCGAGCCTCATCCCTGGCTTTCGAAAGGATTTTCCACCGCCCGCGCATGGTCTCCAAGGTATCCGTCTCCCGTTGCAGTTGCTCCTTGAGGCCCGCTCGTTCTTCCGACGAACGGGCCTCCTCCATTCCGGATTCCAATTGCCGAATACGAGCCTTTACGGAAAGAGCTTCATCACGAAGTACCCTCATGTCGGCCAAGATCCGGGCTTCTTCACTGGTAAGGCCCTTCTTCGCATCCAACAGAAGCGCGCGTTCGGGATCCGTCTCCAAATCAATAGTCGGAATCACCGTAAAGGCCACAGCCTCGGCCGACTTGCCCGCTTTCTTGGAAGACTCAGACATGTTCAAGCACGCCCCTTCCCGAGGAAATCTAGAACTTGGGTTCGTATCCCTTCAATCTCCAACGCTCCATTCGCACCTATTCACGGGGTGTGCCCCAGAGGGACGCCGGCACTGGGGCACAGGGGAGATGGTGGGCCTTCGGCCGACTTTTGGGCAGGCACTATGGCCTGCCCCTACAATAGACGAGTCCCCCCCGTGAATGATTACGTTCATTAAAAGGGATCCCCGCAGCGAACCGAAACCGGCCGTGGAGACGTGTTCTCGATGAACGTGTCCTGCCACGGCCGGATCATGTGAACGAGATTTAGGACGATCGAGACGAGTCTTCTTCGATGTGACCGTCTCTCAGGCGAACAACCCTCAGCGCACGTTCCATTACCATGGCATCGTGCGTAGAAAAAACGAAAGTGATGCCCAACTTTTTGTTCAGATCCGCCATGATATCCATCAAGTGCTCGCCGGTCTGTGAATCCAGATTGGCCGTTGGTTCATCCGCAAGCACCACAGCCGGTTTCGGAGCGATGGCCCGTGCCACGGCAACACGCTGTTGCTGGCCTCCGGACATTTCCCCGGGTCTTCGGTTCATTTGCTCCTTCAGCCCGACCCGTTCCAGCATTTCCTTGGCGATTCGAAGCCGAACGGCCTTTTCAACCCCCTGGAGCATCAGCACAAACTCCACGTTCTCCAGGGCGGAAAGCACGGGAATCAGGTTGTAAGCTTGAAAGACAAACCCGATCTTCCTCAGCCGCATTTCAGAGAGCTCGGATTGCGACATGCGGGTAATCTCATCTCCGTCCACACGAACTTCGCCCGAGGAGGCCTCGTCCAGTCCCCCAATCAAATTGAGGAGTGTGGTCTTCCCCGATCCGGACGGCCCCACCAGGGCCATGAATTCACCCGTTTCCACTCCGAGGCTCACACCGTCAAGGGCTTTTACTCGGGTGTCCCCTTGCAGGTACATCTTGGACAAATTTTCGCATTCCACCATGGGCATTCGCAATCCCTTTTTCGAAATCACGCACCGGCACGATGTCCGGTGAAAAAATGGGAAACCCCGGCGTGCCCCAATGACCGATCCGGCCCGCCGACCTTCGCCCGACCCGTATTCTTGATCTAAACCGAAAACGCCAAAAAACCTACCTCAATCTCACAAACCAAACAAAGACGACCTTTCTCAGCTCAGGTCCTCCTCATGGCCTCTACCGGAGATATCCTCGCCCCCTTGATCGCGGGATAGAGGCAAACCAACAAACCAAGAATGAGCACCGTACCGTTGGCAGGCAGGAAATCCTTCATACTCAAGGCGGGATAAATGATATGAGGAATGCCGATGGCATTCATGCCCTCGGCCAAAGCGCTCAAATTGATCCCGACTTTGCCGAGCCAAGCGACGAAAGCGAAGGTGACCGCGTTACCCACCACCGCACCAAGAATGATGAGAGCTAATGACTCGAGAAGGATCAACAGTGCGATCCGCCCGGGTTTCATTCCGATGGCTTTGAGCATGCCGAATTCCCTGATGCGGTCCAGCACCGCCATGAGCATGGTGTTCACCAGCCCGAAGCCGATGGCTACAAATACCACCAAATACCAGAGGTACATCATGGAATTCCATAGGTCCAGCATGGCATTGGTAAGAGGCTGGAGTTCACGCCAAGTAAAGAGCGCCGTACCTTTGGGCAGCTTGGGTTTGAGATCCCGCACAAGGGAGTCCGTCATATCGTGGGACGGCGCGAGCAGGGTAACCATGGAAATCCCGTTCCCCACTTTGAGAAGTTTTTTCAGGGAATCCAGATGCACGAAGGCCACTTGCTCTTCGGTATCCCTCATTTCAGCGGAAAAAATGCCCGCGATACGGTATCCACCGGACGCAATCTTGCCTTCCGCATCCTGTGCCATCACCACAAGCTTCTTCCCCAGTCCGGTTTCGAACTTATGGGCCAGTTTCTCCCCGATGAGAATCCCGTAAGGAGTATCCGCGCTCAAATAAACCCCTTGAGTCACTGCCGAACCGATAAATGAAACGTCCTTTTCGCGCTCCGGATCGATCCCCACGATGGAGATACCGGCCGAGTTCCTCGCATTGCTCACCGCTCCCGGCACCTTGATCCTCGGAGCCCAACGAACCCTGGCGGGTAAGCTCTTCAATAGAGCGAACACCTTTTCCGGATCTTGAATGGTATGCCGTACCACTGGGTCATTGAAATATCCGGCGGCTTGAATCTGGACATGTCCGGTGAGATTCCGTACCGCACTGTCCATAAGCTGGTCCATCATTCCTCGATTGAGAGCGCCCAAGGCCAGCATGGCCCAAACCCCCACCACCACGGCCGTCAAGACGACAACGGTCCTGCGGGGAACTCGCCAAAGATTCTTCCAGGCAATCTGCCAGAGCATATTTTCATGTCCCCATGGAAACCGAAGTGCGGCAAAGTCAAATAGTGCGAAGCTCACGAACTCGTTCAGCCCTCGCCGTGATCAAGCCGCATCGTTCCTTAGATGCTATACCGCCGTAAGGGCCTTCACGATGCGCAGTTTGAGTATGCGAAGCGCAGGAAACACCGCAGTGCACAGTGTTACCACGAAAACGATCAGAGGACCGGAAATCGCCGATCCCAAGGTAATCTTTGGTTTGATCACCGAAGGCAGCCCATATTCTCCCAGGACTTCACTGGAAACACCCATGTTGATCCCGTGGATCTCGAAATACGAAGTCAAAGCCAAGCCCAAAACAACGCCGGCAGTGACGCCCAGCATGGTCAGGAAGACCGATTCCATGAGCACCATCCGGATCAAACGACTTCGACGGACTCCCACCGCCAAAAGCACGCCCAACTCCCGTGTTCGCTCCATGATGGCCGTGATGAATGTGTTCATGATGCTGAAAGCCACTACTACGATGAGTATTCCGTAGAAGATATAGGCACTGAACATATCGATGCGGATCATCTGTTCCAACCCCGGCATCAACTCTTCCCAGGTGAGGGCGATCAAGTCTTTGCCGTCCGGGAGGCCTTCCAACTCTCGGTTGAGTCGGGAAGCCAGAACGTCCACCTGCTCTAGATCCACACTGGTAATTACGATCTCATGGAGCGCATCACCCATGGAAAAAGTGTTCTGAAATACCGATAAGGGAATCTCGATCACGTTCCGATCGAAATCCGTTTGGCCGGAGCTGAAAATCCCTGTCACGTTCAGCACGTTGGCGGCCACGGAACCATCATAGCCCTGTCCAAGGATCACCAATTCATCTCCGAGACCTACGGATAGGTTATCAGCCAGGATTTCGCCCAATACGACATGGGCCTCATCTTCCGTCGTGAAGTAGCTTCCTTTTCGGACCACGGAGGGAATGGTGCTCACCCGCTCTTCTCCTTTGGGATCCACACCCACAACCATGGCCCCGTAAGTGCGATCCTTGGAAGAAACCAGGGCAAAGGCACGGGATCTGAACGTGAAAGCGTCCACCAGAGGGTCTTTCGAGAGCAGTTCGGAGACCCTTTCCGGGTGAGGAATCACCTGTCGGATTCTTCCGTCCTTTTGGTACCCTTTGGCTTGAACCTGAAGGTGCCCCGTCTGAATCTTCACCGCACTGTCGATCATCGAGGAGTAGGACCCCATCTGCAACGAAACCATGAAGATCAGGAGAACACACGAAAAAATCACGGCCGAAGCCGTAAGGATGGATCGCCTGGGATTGCGCCATACATTCCTCCAGGCGATTTTCAGATCGGGAAGCATAGGAGGTCGTTCCGTCGTCCGCGAAAAGGAAGGGAAATCAATCGACCGGGTGTTATCCCACCACCCTCATTCGTCCTGGAAACTTCTCAAGAAGGATACGGAGAAATATCGGTCCGGAACCTCCGTATCGAATTTCGCCTCCTTATAGTGAAGGCTGGTGTATTCGCCGGAAGATTCCGACTTGCGCATGGTCCAGACCGTGGGAAACAGTCTGCCGCCCAGCATCTCGATTTTGTCGGCGGCCATTTCCTTTACCAGAACCCCGTCCTCATCAAAAAAGCCTTCGTAGAGCAAAATCTTGTCGCTCCGCACCTTTAGTATTTGGGATCCCCAGACCACCGGTGCCTGAGGTTTGGCCACGGCCTTGACGACGTAGACTTCCAGACCGTCATGCGTTTCTTTCCCCGTGATCTGGTGTGTGTAATCGTTCAGGATGCTGTCGGCCTTGGCAAGATCGTTATTCGAAAAGTCCGACCCCATCCAAGACTGGGACATAAGAGACGGGGGCAGCTTGATCACCCGGTTGATCTTGGGATTGTAGGTCCACATTTCGGAGCCCTTTTTGAGCGTGCCGTTCCCTTTGTCCTTGGCCGGCTCCGTAATCAGGAAAACACTGTCGTCCAAGCCACGAGACCATGCCTTGATGGTCATGGACCGTTCCCACGAGGTACGATGGATGGTCATATCCGTAACCACAATGGATGATTTTCCCCGATAGTAGTTCCAGGCATCCAAAATGATCTTTCGGGCGTCCGTTTCTTGGGAAGGTTCCGCTGAAGCGACCCAGGGAGTCGAAAAGCACAGAATCACTGCGCACGCCAGAATCCAACGCCTCATACTTAACCCCTTGCCTGTGTATCCACACCTTTGAAGACGTACGGAAGGGCCGACATCGTGCCGGCCCGCGAAACTCTCGGGGAGGGACGCTCCCACCGGGCGCTCCATCCTTATGGAAGGCGGAGGAACGAAGCATCGACAATATGCATGGTTCCAAGCGTCATCCGTCGCCGAGCCACGCGTGGTGTACCGCGCCCTTCAGGAATATCAGGAAAAAACAAAGGACGGGGGCACCGCCCCCGTCCGAGAGGTCTTATCTGAAGAGCTTGACGCCCAGTTCGATTCCGATGAGGCTGTCCGAAGGATCATCGTCCACAGAGGCGATGATCGTACCATCGGGGCTGACGATACCGGCGCCTCCGGCCACCGTCTCATCGGGCAGCGTGTAGGCATGGCTGAAAGTGCCGTCTTCAGCCACGGTGTACGTGAAAGGCAGGGAATCCGAAACGCCCTCAAGCAGTCCGTTGGCCGGAAAATAGACCGTGCCCGTTCCGTCCCCGTTGAACACCAGGGTAACATCCTGCGTGCCGGCATACGATCCGTCCGCGACGGCGTAATAACCGATGCTCACGAAAGTGCCTTGAAGGTCCGCATTGGACATGCCCGACGACTTCTTAATGCCGATCTCGAAACCCACGATACCGTCGGCGGTGTCGTTGTCCACAATGGCGACTACGCTGTCGTCCACGCTCACAATACCCTCGCCGGACGAAACGGTTTCGTCGGGATAGGTATATTCATGGGTCAAGGTACCGTCGTCGGCCACCAAGTAGGTGAAAGAAATTTCGGGAAGCTCGGTTTCGGAATGGGAGAGCAATCCCACGGTCCCCGTGCCGTCACCGTTGAAGGTGGCCAGCGTGCGGGCCGCAGCCGGGTTCGAGCCGTCGGTGCCGCTGTAGAAGCCCACGCTCACGTATTCTCCGTCAAGGCTCGCATCGGTCTTGCCGGAAGACTTCTTCAGAGTGAACTCAAGGCCGAACACATTGTCGGTGTCGTCATCGTCCGTACCCACGCTCACGCTACCATCCCAACTCATGATCCCCTTTCCGCCGGAGTCGGTTTCGTCGGGCAAAGTGGATTCTTGTACGATTCGGCCGTCCTGATATACGGTATATGTAAAGGGAATATCCACGGAAGGCAGCCAACCGGCCTCCACGGTAATCAAACCCGTGCCGTCGCCGTAGGCCGCGAGCTCATATGCCGCCGCTTCCGCGGCGCCTTCATCCGTGTTGCTGTGATAGGTGATCGCCAGGTAATCACCGCTGAACATATAATTTCTGTTGGGCGTTCCCACGAACGTGGCGTTGCCGGAGAAAAATTCCGAAAGGTTGGAGGTCGTCTCCGTGGTTTCGGTAATGGCGACAATGTACGTGCCGTTGAGCGTCGCCGGATTCAAACTAATGCTGATATCGGAACCGAGGATGGTGTCGGATACCGATGCGAGGTCGGCACCGCTCAGCGCAATCTGCACCTCGCCGCTGAATACGACGCCTACGCCGTCCACGGGAAGAGTCTGTTCCACGGCCCCGGGAACAATGGTCCGGTAGGAAAGGAATCCGGCCAGTTCGTAGACTCCGGCTCCAAGGTATTCAGGTACCACGGAAACCACGGCCTTGCTCACGCCCAGACTTTCATGATCCAATTCCCATGCGACCATTTGCGCCGAGGCAGTGGAAGTGAATCCCAGAAGCACCGCCAAAGCGACTACACAAAACAGCTTTGCAAAACTCTTCATGTTGTCTCTCCTTCTTCCCGTCAGGTTGCAGATTATGGTTCCGCTTGTCGGCCGCTTGAGGGAATCCTTCGGAGTATCAAATCCCCCAAACCCTCAAATACTTATGTCGCGCGTACCAGCCCGCAAACGCGCGCATAATAATGTCAAAAGTCTATCGATCCCCTACTGAACCTGTCAAGAGAATTCACGCTGTTATGCGGTTCGCCGCGATGTGGAGAGAATGGGCAAGGGTCCTCGACACACAAGGAGGAAGGCTGCAAACGAATGGTCGTTCACCTATGCGACATGGGTTCCTCCATATCGCGGGAACAAAACCCGGATGCATGTTTGAGGCTTAGAATAAACGGAGAGTTGCGGATGCAACCGACCATTATGGAACTTTGAGTATATTATAAATGTGCCCGCCCGGTCCGGTGCCCCCGACGAAGAAGATCAACGGTCGCACAATTCGGTCCAAGTGTGAGCCTTCAGAGGGGATCCGAGGGAACCCTTTTTGAAAACCTTCAGGTGTTTTAATAGGTTGGACGGAACATGCCGCTCGCTCTTGCCGATTCAGCTAATCAAAGGACACTGGAAATCAGCGAGCAACCCCTTTTCTTCCGCAGCCTCTCCGCCGAAGGCGGTGAGGCACTCTTGAAACGCTATACAAGGGGACAGAGGGAAACTTTCTCGAAAGTTTCCCCCGTGAATGCTTACGGTCCGGATCACAATCTCTATAAACCGCACCTGCCGACATCCGGGGGAAGCGCTACGGAAACTCTACGTCCGGCTCGAATCAGCGGTTTCCTCAATGAAGCAACAGGCCGCCGGCCTCCTTTTCCACGCGTCTCGCCTCCAACCAAGCCCCCAAAGCATGCACCCAGGGCTCACTCGAAGGCTCCACACGAATGGGGCTCTCGTAAAACCGCGCGATTTCATCCGCAACACACCGAGTCAGCGAGCGCAGCTCTCTCAAAGAACCGCACTCCCTGTAAGCAAGGTAGGACGAGCCGGTGGGAAAGCGCATGAGCGTGGCCACTCTCGGCCTCTCGGCCGCATCCAGGTACAACAAGGAAAAATAAACGATCTCCCGCCCTCGTATACTCAGCACTTCAACCGGAGAACAATCACGCATCAATCTCTTCTCCATGGCAACGACCTCTTACCGGACCAATGAAAGACGCGATCCGCGTTGTTGCGTTCATCCCGCATCACTGCGACGTACTTCCATATGTGCGTTTCGTTCCCCGGGATTTGCGCTCCCTGGATATCTCGGTCCGTATGCCTGTTCGAGGAGCCTTGGCGGGTCCTCAGCGTTTTATACGCGCCGTGCCGTAAAAAGTGGGACGCCGATTGGCAATTTCGGCGTCCCGAGCTAAGGAGTTTGGAACATGGCACGGCACAAAAAAACCCCTAAGTCCAAAACAACGACTTAGGGGATTGCACCCGTCTTCTTCATCCCGTATGTGGCCGGTGCGTTCTTACCACGATTTGCGCAACCGGTCGGTAGGCAGGTCTTCTGACTTCCGGATCATTCTACCACCCGCGCCTTCCCAACGGTCTCAGACCGAAAGTGGCGTTCAGCGGGCTTCGTCCCCGGTCACAGCGGCGGGTCCGTCCCCGGTTTTCACGGGGTTCCCTTTTAAGCTTCCAGCACCTACGTAACTGCTGAGTATCAATTTAACCGGGAGGTGTCAAGGGAAACCCGCGGAGAAACGGGAAAGGGTCTGAAAATCGAAAAGCGAAGAAATTGGGCGTTGACCGGCATTTTCCGAAAAGGCAAGAACGTGATGAAAGACCGCCGGGCCAAGAGCATTCAACCGAGGCTCCTCCGCTCCATGCAACGCTCCAAAGGCTCGGAGAGTCCACTCGGGCTGGAAATGCTCAACCCCGGCTCTAGTTTTCGTGGATACATTGGGCGCATTCGGTTATCGAGTATGAGACGGGAAAGGCCTGTATTATAATCGAATCAATAAAATCTGTACCCGTATGAAGAAATAAAATAGAGCAATCGGTTTCCGTCTGTAAAAACAGTCGACATTCCCCATCGACACGCGGTCCCGGAGACCCGTTATTTCGAACCCCGGTCCGTAAGTCTTTCCGACACCCCAAAAGGCGTTCTCGGAGACTCCACGTTTCGGCTCGTGGGCGCTGCCGGCTTAAAAACGTCCTGTTCTTCGGCGATTGAAACGATTCATACCCACCCCTAAGCAGTCCCAGCGGATGACAAAAAATTCGACACCCGATTGTGCCCTCGATGAAGCGGCCTTGAGATCCAATGCCGGGTCTTTCCACGGCCGCAGACGCGGAAGCGAACGGACGTAACCGCCCGCTCGCTTCTTATGTGGCGTTCATCCGGTACCCGGCAGGCAAGTACCGGCGACCGGAACCGACCCTACTTTTTCAACAGTTTCTTTCGCCCGACCAGCGCCAATCCCAGAATTCCCATGCCCAGAAGGGCCACGGTGCCGGGTTCGGGTGTGGTCACAGGCGTTGCTTTGTCGAGTCGAATGCCTTCCTCGCCGTTTCCGTCGGACCAGCCGATGCTCGGGACCTCCCCCAAACTTGCGGGCGCTTCCGGAGTTTGGGCCGCACCACCGGCAAGCAGGCTCTTGCCCGCGTAATCATCGCCGTCGGGCATGAACCCTTGAAGCCCCGGGCCCGGATCCGCCGCGCCGCTACCTCCGTCGGCGGGAATATAGGCGGCCCCTACGTAGGCGGGAGCGCCCGCCACCAAACAGAGCATCATCATCAGACCTGCAAACCGTAAAGCTTTCATTTCCGTCCTCCTCTTCCCTATTCTTTGTCCGTCACCCGGTTCAAGCGTCCTTCAGCCTCATTCAGGGTTCCAAGGTACCGACTCCATCCACCAAGCGGTTCATCTCATCATGTCATCAAGTAATGCAATGATCATGCCCGACCTGATTCTCTAAATATATTAGACCATTAAGCATCTCCATGCAACCCACTGTAAAGAATGGCGACACTTGGTGTTCTGATGCCTCGATTACCGACCGATCAACACCAGGCGGCTCGAACAACGAGTTCCTGTTCCCTTCCCAGGTTCGACGCAACCAACTTTGTCTCCAAACGAAAAGGGACGGGCCGGCATGCTCAGCCGACCCGTCCCTTATTCTCCCGGTATTTTCGTTGCTTCGAGGCGCCTTGCCTCGAAGAGCGCTACGCTTAATTTACTTCTTCAGCAGTTTTCTCCGTCCCGCCAGCGCCAATCCCAGAATCCCCATTCCCAGGAAAGCCACCGTGCCGGGTTCGGGGCTGGGGGCAACGGCATTGCTTTGTCCAGTCGAATCTTTTCCTCGCCGTCTCCGTCGAACCAGCCAATGATAGGAACGTCCTTAGATGCTGCGGCCGCTACCGAACCACGGTCCACAGCGGTGGCCAGCCGAACTGTCTTCACAAGGTCGACCGGATCAGCGGAACGCTTCCACTCGATTCCACGGCAAATATGTTCTCCTCACCGGTACCGACTCTCCCGCCGACAAAGTCGGCTGTTGTCACCAACAAACGCCTGTGGCAAGCGGAAAGAACCTTCCGGGACCAAAATCGGCCCTGGAACTCAGGCCTCGGCTCCACCAAAGGCTCCGACGCGTCCAAAGTCAAGCCTTCTGCAACTTCCTGGCCCTGCATCTGAAGATCGACTCGTAGAAACAGATCAAAAGGTGAGTAATCGACATCCTTTCGACCAAGACCGCCTCGACTTCGCCATTTTGAAAACAACCCATATACAATTCACAGATAACACGCATCTATCGGAACGGAGCTCCATGGCAACGCCTAACGCATTTACCAAGCGATTTACCTCAAACCACATTGGAATTGAAGACTATCCAATTCCATCAAACCATAGATCCGCAGCCAATTTCCATATAAACTATCAGATCCACAATTAAGCCTTTTCAAAAATTACCGCAAATTCCAAGCGCCCCGAAATTGCATTATCTTTATTATCATGATATAATGTTTTTTATTCTTTTCTAAATACTAATAATAACATAATCTACTTATCATTAATACATCTTACTATTTACCTCTAATTTACTAAATTGTCCAAATTTTATTTACTTCATTTGGTTCGTTAACTTAATATAGCCAATTTACTTCTAAATATTTCTTCGCCCATTCCACTCTTCATCAAATAAGTTTTCAATACCGTATTTATACTCTTTTACTCATACTTGCCATAACCATATCCATGCCATATTCAACACTAACCTTAGGTTAGACACATTGCTGTCCCATAAAGATTACCAGAGAGATAGTTGTTTATTATCAATGGGTTGAGAGTTTGTAGGTTCGAAGAGAGACATAATATCCCGTAATGAGAAGAGATTCAGCTGTAGGAGCCGGAGGATGGCCCCGAGGGTTTGGGTCAGTTTGGCTTTGAATTTGAGAAAGGCAAGGAGGAGATAAACGATCATCGCGACCCACAACTGAGTCAGGACGGCATTAAGAGAAGTTCCCAAGAAGGTCTTCACTTTGAGATTCTGCTTGATCCATTTGAAGAAGAGTTCGATTTGCCACCGTTCCTTGTACAGGTCGGCCAAGGTTTTGGCCTTGAGATGGAAGGCGTTGGTGAGCAACCGATATTCCATGCCGGTCTTCCGATCGCTATATTCCACCAGACGAAGTGGTTCGGTCAGGCCGCCGAGGTAAATCTCGCGATCGCTTTTGATCCCCTCGGCTTTGCGACCACTGCGCTTACGGCCGACCCGGATTTTGGCGTTGCTCTTGAGTCTGGTCACGAAGAACACACCGTTCTTCATGAGGGAGGCATACCAGTCATAGTCGGTGAAACCGCGATCGAACACAACGAAGGAGCCCTTGGGCAGTTGCAGAGACCTTGTCAAGCCCCCAGTTTTTGGTCCAGGAGTTATGAGAGTTTTATCATGACTCGCGGTTTTCCATCCCCGGCCCTTGGGGCCTCGGCGAAGCCGAGCTGAGCGAGGCGGAGTCGAGGCCCCAAGGGCTCGCCGCGAACTGGGCCGGGGTCATGTAATTCAATGCACTGTGCGGTCTTTCCTCGTTATAGGCTTTCCGCCATTTGGCGGCCAGAGTCTGCGCTTCCTTGATGTTGTTGAAAATTTCCATGTTCAAGAATTCATCCCGAAAACGGCTGTTGAAACTTTCCACGTACCCGTTCTGCCAAGGGGCTCCCGGCTCGACGAAAAGGGTTCCCACTCCCAGGTCTTTCAGCCAGTTTCTCACCTTTTGGGCTATAAATTCGGGACCGTTATCCGATCGAATGCCCGTTGGAACTCCCCGCTCGCCCATCAATCGGCTCAGCTCGTTCAAAACGTCTTCACCCGTAATGGAGCGGTTGATCCTCAGGGCCAGGTTTTCCCGAGTAAACTCGTCGACAATGGCCAAGCACTTGAACTGACGGCCGTCGACCAAGCGGTCATGAATGAAATCCAACGTCCAGACATCATTTGCAAAAGCCGCCTTACGCTTGTTGCACGCATTGGCATCAACTCCCAGGAAGCGTTTCTTCTTGGCTTTTCGAGGTACCTTGAATCCTTCCTCTTTCCAAAGTCTATGAATTCGCTTGTAGTTTACCGCCCACCCCGCATCACGCAGCAGCCGAGTGATCCTACGGCATCCAAAACGGGGATGTTCTCCAACCAACCGGTGAAGAGCCTTGATCAGTTCCACCTCATCGTCCCGTTCCTTCGGCTCATAACGTTGGGTGGATCGGTGTTGACCGGCTACGCGGCAGGCCCGACGCTCTGAAGCGGCATGTTCACTTCGAACATAATCAACCGCTTTCCTACGACGCGCCGGGCTTAGAAGTTTCCCTCCGCAAGATCCTTCAGCATTGCCTTGTCCAACATCAGATCGGCGACCAGCTTTTTTAAGCGTGCATTTTCCTTTTCCAGTTCTTTTAGCCGTTTGGCCTCCTCAGCCTTCATCCCCCCATACTGGTTTCGCCACCGGTGGTACGTCGCCTCGCTCACCTCCAGCGATTGGCAAACCTGCGCTATCGTCTGCCCTGCCGTCAGACGACGGTCCGCGTCTTCAAGTTTCCGGATGATTTGCTCCGCGCTGTGTCTCTTTCTCTTGGCCATGCAAAAAGTCTCCTTCCGTTCTTTGGGCATTCAGACTCTCATTATACATGGACCAATTATCGGGGGGCATTCCAACCTGGCCCACTGGATTTCATGTCCTTTGCCGTCCGTCACCGACAAAAAGGAGGGAAGGTAGCCGTCGGCGTCCAGGCCCATGTGCATCTTCACCGCCCCCTTGCTTCGGGTATATCGAGCCCACGGAAAGACGGACAAGCAGAGTTCAATCATCGTGGCGTCCAGCAGATAGAGCTTGGCTCTGAACTTGAATCGGTTTCCCGGAGCTGAATTGCGACATCTCGTAAGGAGCCTCTCGAACAGGAGTCGGTAGAGGTCTGCCGGTTGTTTGTCGTTGGTTCGCGCAAGATTCGATCGCGAAAGGCTCCGCATACCCAGATGATACAGTCTTTGCGCCCGGGCGCCGATGTTGTCCACCAAGTCCCTCAGGCTAACCCGCCCGGAAAGCTGAGCGATGATCAGCGCCATAAATTGAAACCATCGGTTGAAACTTCGAAAACGGCGTCCAACATGATGCACCTTGGCAAAACTATCGAATTCATGTCTCGGAAGAAATGCAACTACTTGACTTAGGATTGTGTTACGATGTGCCATGGCTCGGATCCCCTTGTTTTGTTAGTGCTTTTTCGCACAACCATTATAACACATGGGGCTTCCAGAGCCGTTTCTTATTGATTATCCTTCTTTATTTTGTGGGACAGCAATGGGTTAGACACGCTCTCTGCTCCCCTTGTCGGTTTTCTTTACGCCGGAAACAATCCATAAATGTATTTATAATATAACCATGCATTATGTCTGTATTGTGAGAATTATCATTCCCTCCATGCGAGAGATTTCAGGTGTCGGTATTGGCTACAACACCGTGCACCTCACAACCCGATACCCCTTAACCAATCAATATTACACTATCTTTTTATTTGGCATGGCATTTGCTTCTCTTCTCGGAAAAACCACCACCGCGTTAAGGGGAGGCTGTAAAATGCGAAAAAACGTATGGACGGGAATTCTTATCTCCGCAGTTGCACTTATGACATTGCTTGTCGGCGCCAATGCCCAAGCAATCATGGTGCAGTTCGACTATGTTAATGTCTCGCCGTCGTCAAACATCAATATCATAGCCTATGACAACGGCAGCAAGGTCAAATCAAACATGCCATACACGGTCCAGGCCGGAATCATGCGCTGGAATCTGACCGTCGACACTGAAGTCTTCAACGATGTAAGAGCCTTCTGCATCGACCTGGGCACCTATGTGGACGGTACTCCATTCTGGAGTGATGATCTTACCTACATTGACGACAGCTCGCCGGATGAGCTGAAAAAAGCTGCGTTTCTCATGAACCTGTTTATAGACAACGCCGATACGGGCACCGAAGCCGCCGCTTTACAGGCAGCCATTTGGGAAGTAATTTATGATTCGTCTCCGGATAACGCAGGAGCCGGGTCAGGTAGTGACTACTTCATGATCAACGGATCGTCGGATGTTGTTGCCCAGGCGAATACCTACCTTGAGGCTCTATCAAACTATACGGGTACTGCACCGGAGAAATACGCCGCATTCGCACTCTTCATCGACGAGGAGAACCAAGGGCACATTTTCGAGCTCCCCGACGGCTTTCCTGACCAGCCGGTCCCCGAACCCTCCACCGTGCTGCTCATTGGTGTGGGTCTTGTCGGATTGGCTTCCTTCCGATACGCGAGAAAAAGAAAGAACGGTTAGGCCGGCGCGCAATCGAGACAAAGACAACAATTAAGAGGGGCGGGGAATGATGGCCGCAAGCCGTTCATTCCCGCCCTTTTTCATCTTCAGGAATCCCCGGCCGGCAATACCTGTTCGCTTGGAAACACTTCGGCTCCTTGGCCCGGCGAATCAAATTATTCACTGCCGCCCATCCTCGCACCTCTTCCGCTTGACATCTTCAAACCGCACGACTATATTACATGGTAATACACGCAATGTATTATAAACTCTTCCTTTGATCAAACAAGCGATGGCAGGATATTCACTCCAGAAAATAGGGTTCCTCACCGCGCTGCGCATTTCCTTGGCGTGCCTAATGGCCGCATCGTTCGGCTCTCCCCGAACCGCCACGTCTTGGGAGACCCCCACGGTTCCAAGCTTTTCGGCAAAACCCCTATTCATTTCCGCCGAACCCAACTCTTTTGTGGCTCAGGAGGCTCAGGACCCCTCTGTCTTACGACGTCGTTTCGTGAGCATAGATGATTCCATTCTTGAAAAGATCGGAGGTTCTGAAAGACGTCCTGTTTCCTTCCCCAGATCCATCCTGCTGAACTTATTTGAAGGTCAACAACAAGAGTATAAGATCAACAAAGTCGGCAAGACCTCGACCGGAGCCCTTGTTCTCTCCGGAAGCTCAGCAGACTCCGGGGGCGGTAGTGTGGTCATGGCTTATCGGCATGGTGTTCTTGAAGGCATCGTTACCCAGGGTTCCTGCATAGTCACGATAAGTTATGCAGGCGAAGGCATCCATGTAATCAAGGAAGTCAACCAAGAGGAATTGCCCTCTGAGTCCGAGCCTTCTCCTATTTCCGACGAGACGATGAGTCTTGATCTCACGCCTTCTTTCATAGCCGCACCCATGGCCGACGACGGCTCGGTCATCGATGTTTTGGTTGTTTATACTCCCACGGCTCGCGATGCCCGTGGCGGTGCGAGCGGCATCCTCAACTTGATTGACTTGGCAGTTGAACAGACCAACACAACTTATGCAAACAGCGGAGTCTCACAAAGGATCAATTTAGTCCATACTGCCGAAGTGTCATATACGGAGACCGGTGATCTTAATACTGATCTGTATCGCCTTTATCGGAAGGATGACGGCTACATGGACGATGTTCACAGCTTGCGCGATGAATATTGTGCCGATAACATTGTCCTTATTGTGGATGATGGAGGCAACTCTTGTGGGATGTCTTATCAAATGTGGATTGTCCTGACTGCCTTGGCTCCTTACGCATTGTCTGTTGTTGCCGATGAATGTGCAGTTGGGAATCTTTCGTTCTCTCATGAACTCGGGCACACCATGGGGCCACGTCATGACTGGTATGTAGACGATACGACTAACAGCCCCTACACGTATAATCATGGGTACGTAAACGCCTCTCAGCAATGGCGCACAATTATGGCCTACAACACTGAGTGCGCCAACCAAGGTATTTCTTGTACACGCTTACCCTATTGGTCAAATCCGAACTTGCTATATGAAGGTTCTCCTCTTGGAGTGCCTGAGGGAGAAATTAACGCCGCAGATAATCGAAAGACACTCAACAACACCGCTTACGTTGTTTCCAACTTCCGGGAATCCTGCTCTGCCGCTTCACCCTCAGCTAGTTTTTCAGCTGCTGCCACTTCCGGACTCGCACCTCTTCAAGTGACCTTCACCAATACCTCCACCGGTGACATCAGCTCCTACGCGTGGGATTTCGGCGACGGCGACACGAGCACGGAGGCAAATCCCGTGCACGGTTACCAGGAGGCCGGCACATATACGGTATCCCTCACGGTGGAAGGATCCGGCGGATCCGACACGGTGATCGAGTACGACTACATTACGGTTTACAAACTGCACGACGCGGATACGGAAGCTCCCGCCTGGTCCATGGACGGGAACGAAGTCAACCGCGTGCTGTCCTATTGGCGCGCCGGCGGCTACCATTGCGACGCCTCGGGCCTGGACGGGTTCGCCGCCGGATCGGGAGATACGTCCTGCGATCTCCACTGCGCCGATTACCTGGAGCCGGACTGGGTTCTGGACGGACAGGAAACCGGCCGTGTCCTCGCCTATTGGCGGGCCGGCGGGTATCACCCGGATGAAACGGGAGCCGACGGGTATGCGCCCGGTTTGGAGGGCGCACCCCTGGGAGGCGCTCTAGTTCGCACGACCGAGAACGGTTTTCAGGCGACTCATTCCATGGACGGCGACTACTATCAGGCGGGAGGAGCGGTCACGGTAGATACGGAAGTCACCTACACCGGCAATCTCCTGTCCCTCATGTGGCGTCCGGCGCCGCCCGAAGGATGGGAAATCCAAAGCGTTTCGGGTGACGGAAATCCGGAGCTCTCCGGTGGGGACATCCTCTGGACCGGTTCCCTGCCGCCCTCACCGGTGAGCATGTCCTACGTACTCCAAGTACCTCCCACCGAAACACGGGACTGCGAAATCCGAAACGAAGTTCTAATTCATCTGCCGGGGGAGGCCAATCCTTCCGCTCAATTCGTGGACCCCGATCCTCTCTTCGTGGCTCCGGAGAAACCGTTCAATCCGAGCGGCATCTACAAAACCCTGGACAATTCCGTCAATGTGTTCCTTCAGACCTATGACGAAGGCAGCATGCTCGTTCTGTTCACCTCGGACCTGGTCAACTTCCAAGCGTTTCTGGTACCCGAATGGGGCGCCGGCGTGGAAGACGTTCCCGACATGGCGGGACTCGGCCGACGACTTTCCCTCGATTTCGCGGACGACGTCACCCTCTTGGCGACCGTCGCCTTTCCCGGCGGTTCGGAGGATTCCCGGGTGCTTTCCCGCGTGTTCGATTTCTCCGCGTCCGACGACGCGCCCGACGGCATTTACAAGACCCTCGACCAGAGTATGAACACTTATATACAAACCTATTCCACGGGTTCCCTATTGGCGATTCTCACGCCCGATCTGATGAACTGGCTCGTATTTCTCGATCCCGATTGGCGGGACGGTATTTCCGTTTCCGGAGACCTGGCGGAAACCGGCCGAGCCCTCACCATGACGGAAAAGCAAAGCGGTTCCTATACCGCCGCGATTTACGAACCCTCGGGCGGTTCCACGAAGTTTGACTTGGAGATCGTCTTTCCGGCGCAGGAATAGACGGTTCAGGGCGGGCGGGGCCCACCCCGCGGCTGGGAGGCTTAACCACAATGCACTATCGGAGCGGTTCTTCAAACTCGTTCGGAGCATGGTCCGGTCGTTCGTTTTCCGTCACGACGCCACGGGTGGTTCGAGAGATATCCTGAAAATGATACGCTGCAGCCACACGACGTGAAGAGGGATTCCCCGCATATGCTCAGCAAAGGCTGCTGTTTTTGTCCATTTGTTTACAATTTACTGCAAGCGATTAACCGAGATTGGGATCAGGTAGGTAGGGTCATGAAAAGTACATTTCTCCATTCCGGGCGGACCGCGATCCTGTTCGCATTTCTCCTGTTTTGCCTTGCCGGCGTCGCCGGAGCCGACGTCCAATCGGTCACGCATTCGACCTCTTCGGGCTATGTTCCGGGGCAAACCATTACCGTTTCCAACACCTTCTCTTACGACGGCACCTTGTTGTCCCTCCTGTGGAAACCGACCCTTCCCACAGGCTGGACCATCGAACAGGTTACGGGGGACGGAAGCCCTGAATACAATGCCGTTTTCGGAGAAATCCTCTGGACCGGCTCCCTGCCCGCAAGTCCCATTCAGATGGAATACACCATACGCGTCCCGGAGGACGAATCCGGTTCGCGGGAAATCACCGGAGAAGTGGTCTACGCTTTTCTCGGAATGGTGAATCCCGCAACCGCGTATGCACAATCCAACCCTCTTTCCCTGGGATGCGCCGCTCCCACCGTGGATGACTTCAGCGTAGATACGTCTCAAATCTGCAACGGAGGCTCCGCCCTGCTTTCGTGGAACACCTCCTATGCAACCCAGGTGGATATTTCGGGAGTGGGCACAGGGCTGGACACGGACGGAACGATCGAGGTTTCTCCGTCGTCGGAAACCACCTACACGCTTACCGCGAGTAATCCATGCGGTTCGGACACCGGCCAAGTGACGGTGACGGTGTTGTTTGCGCCCTCCGTGGACAACTTCACGGCGACCTCAGGGGAAATTTGCGCCGGGTCTTCGGTGGACTTGTCATGGAACACCACCGGTGTGGATGAGGTGGACATTAACGGAACCGGCGGTCTCGACGCGGACGGATCGACTCAGGTAACTCCGGGCGCCACCACCGTTTATACCCTCACCGCGACCAATACTTGCGGTTCCGATACGGATACGTTGACGGTCACCGTGAATTCGGCGCCTGTCATCGATTCCTTCACCGCGGACTCCAACGAGCTCTGCACGGGAGGATCCGCCGAACTGTCCTGGGCCACCACCTACGCGAACAGTGTGGACATCACTCACGTGGGAACCGGTTTGTCCCTCGACGGCAGCGCGCAAGTCGAGCCTGTGGAAACCACGGTCTACTCCCTGAGCGCCGTGAACCAGTGCGGCACGACCACAAGCGACGTAACGCTGACCGTGAACAACGTTCCCGAGGTGGTTTCCTTCACGGCGGATTCCAATGAAGTCAACGAGGGCGAAGCTGTGGAGCTTTCCTGGAGCCTCTCCCGGGCGGCTTCCGCCGATATTGATTCCGGCGTGGGCGACGTGAATTCCGAAGGGGGAACAACGCTTGTGTACCCGGACGCCGACACCACCTATACGCTTTCCGCCCTCAACTCCTGCGGCACCTCGACGGACACGGTCACCATCACCGTGAATCCCCCCTTGGTCGACGTCGCCCAGGAAGGTTCGGGATACCGGTCTCCAGGCCCCGCTTTTGTGAAATGCACCGTATCCTACCCGGCGGAGCGGGCGTTGGAATCCCTGTCCTACACCCCCACCCTGCCCGAAGGCTGGGTTCTCGTGGACGCAGTGGGTGACGGACAACCCGGCATCCAGGGCGCCGCGGTGGTTTTCGAAGGAGATCTCACCCCCAATCCCTTGGAAGTCACCCTGGAAATGGACGTCCCGGAAGCCGTGGACGAGGCTCAGGCCCTTTCGGGTCGGCTCGAATACACCTTGAATGGACAGGCGCATCCCGGAGTTCTGTGGGCCGACCCCGCCTCCCTTCTGCTGGAGGAACTGCACGACGGCGACTACGAGGACCCGCTATGGATGATAGACGGTACGGAAGCGAGCCGGCTCATGGCCTACTGGCGCGCCGGCGGTTACCACTGTGACCCTTTAGGGTCCGACGGATTCGCACCGGGTTCCGGCGACCAAACCTGTGAACGGAATTCAGCCGACTTCCAGGAAAGCGCCTGGGTCATCGATGGAACGGAAATCAATCGGGCCCTCGCCTACTGGCGCGCCGGCGGTTATCACCCCGACGCGGAAGGAGCCGACGGGTTCGCCCCCGGGTTCGACGCCGGATCCACGACGGCGCTCGCCTCATCGAACAACGAATCCGAGAGATTCGCCGCAAGCCATACGGGAGAAGCTTTTTACACTCCGGGTGAGGAAACGACCTTCCACGTGACGCTGGAATATTCCGGCGCGTTGCTGTCTCTCTTGTGGCGACCCAATTTGCCCGCAGGCTGGGAAATCATCCATTGGTCCGGGGACGGTGCGCCCGAGATGGTGCGAGGCGATATCGTCTGGACCGGGACCGTTCCCGAAAGCCCCGTTACCCTGCAATACACCGTGCGCGTCCCCGAAAATGCATCGGGTCTCAAACAGGTGTTCGGCGAAGCTCATTATCACATGGCGGATTCATCCAATGATCGACTTTGCCACGCCGACCGACCGGTGACATTGAGAAGCATGCCCGGGGATTCTCTTACGCCCGTGGGCGGAATCTACAAGTCCTCGAATCCGGTCATGAACTTCTTCGTACAAACCTACACCAATGGATCGGCCGTGGTTCTGGCGACTCCCGACCTCACATCCTGGACCGCCTACCGGGACAGTGATTGGACCGACGGGATCAGTGCTTCCAGTGAGACGGGCGGAGGCTCCCTCGCCATGCGCTTCAACGATGAGGACGGGGCGGTCGCAGTGGTTCGGGACCCACGGGGCCGAAGCATACACTACACGCTCCGCAAGGTATTCACGGAAAGTCTTCAAAGAACCGGGGTCGACGGCTGCTACAGAGAAAGAGGGGGATCCGGAAGCTTCCTATTCGTTCAGACCTACACCACGGACGCCGTCCAGTTGATTCTCACCCCGGACTTGCTCCAGTGGAAAACCTTCCTGGACCGGGACGTGTCCGACGGTGTGGAAGGAACACTGCAAACGGATGGTCATAGCGGCCGGCTGTCCCTCACGCCCTTGGGAGGCGAGGAATATCTGGTGGAAATCTCCGATTCCAACGGAACCTCGAACCAACTCAAAATGAACCGGACTCTCGCGATTCCGGACGCGGCACAAGAAAAAAAGCTCGTTGGGAGTGAGTCGTAAAGTGCGATACGTTATGATGTTGGATACGGCTCCAGATTTTCGAGCTTCCGGCGCGGATCGGCATTCTCGTCCGGAGAATGAAGGTCCCGAAGCGACGCATTCAAGGAGAAGCCTGTGAACAGGTACGGATTCTCTTTTGTTTCAGCTCTATTTGTGTTGTTCCTTTTTGCGGCGATGTCGTTTCCGGTTGCGACGTGCTTCGCCCAGACGGAAACCGCCGTTCACACCGCACCCGCCTCCTACGAACCGGGTGGGACGGTTACCGTGACCAACACTTTCACCTATTCGGGAACATTGCTCACCCTGTTGTGGAGGCCCGATCTGCCCCAGGGATGGCACGTGGAAAGCGTCGGCGGAGATGGGAATCCGGAGTTCAACGCACTGTTCGGGGAGGTCATCTGGACCGGGAGCTTGCCCTCGAGCCCGGTGGTGATGACCTACATCGCCCGTGTTCCCGGCGACGCGACGGGATCGGCGCAGATTACCGCCGAGGCTGAATACCAGCTCAACGGCATGGTAAATCCCGCCGTTCTGGACGCCCAGCCGAATCCTTTGTCTTTGAACTGCCCCGCCCCGGTAATTCAATCGTTCACGGCTTCTCCCACGCGAATTTCCTCTTCGCAATCCTCCGTGTTGTCGTGGAGTCTTTCGGGAGCGACTTCCGCCCGAATCGATCCGGACATCGGCGTGGTGGACCCTTCGTCGGGTTCCGTTGCGGTATCGCCGTCGGCCGGCACGACCTACACGCTCACCGCCGAATCCGATTGCGGAACCGACACGGAAACAGCCACCGTGACCGTGGGCAAATTGAACCTCGTGCCCATTCTAAGCCTGTTGACCGCGGACTGAAGGACTTCCGTTCACTCTCTCCCCACCCTTCTCCAGCACTGCCTCGCTGCGTTCTGAGGTTCCCCGACATCTGCGGGCTCTCCGTTCTCGTCGCAAGAGCCGACCCTTCCTCCCAGCCGGTTGCCTTGTGGAAATTCCCCACGGTTCAAAGGGGTTACCGAGCCTGATTTCTGAATTACCTTGAAAAAAAGAAGACCATGTGGGACGGCGGGGTGCGTTGAAATCGCCCACATGGTCGGAGGAATGGTGGCACATTGATTCCGGCGGGGAGAATGTACCACGATCCAACAAGTAGCACGATCCGAAGGGAGCGCGCAATTAGGAGTTCCCGCTATTTTTGTCCTCATAGGTGCCTCCTCACGCGAAGCGAAGTCGGATATGGTGTCGGATTTCTTTCCAATTCAGCACATCTTTAACGATATCTTGTTACTTTTATTAGCTATTTATCTTGGTATTAATATTGCTTAACACTTCCCAAACACAACATGGGAAGGGGATGTCATGAATATGAGAAAATGCATCGGTTTGTTGGTACTGGCTGCTGTCATCTCTTGGGCCGCACCGCCGGCACAGGCGGTGGTTCTCTTTTTCGATGACTTTGAGACTCCATGGACTGGCGACTACGCTCCTGGTTGGGTGAACAGCGACTACAGGCATGGAGAAGCTCCGGTCGGAAAGATGATGCAGCAGACGAGTACGGCCTACGCCGGAAGTTATGGGCTACAATTGATCGCCGATTCCACTCCGAAGGATACGATGTTTTGGGCGGCCGTCGAGGTTGAGTCGCTTCCTCACGCGGCCTTGGCAAAGCAATACGACCCGTACGTCAGCGTTTGGTACTATGATGAACTGTCCTCCGAGACCAATGCAAGAGCGGGACAACTCTATGCCGTCCCTGATTGGGTAAATCCCTACATTGATGGCAGCGAGGACTGGACCGACGTCCAATTTGGAGGACGATTTAATGTGCGCGACAACTATTACTATGTGGCTGCGGGGGAAAATTCGCCAGGTTGGCAAAACACGGAGGTTGAACGAACGAATGATTGGCATAACCTTATGTTTCAGCTAAGTTCTTCAGATGGCTTCATACACTTCTATGTAGATGGGCAACAGGTAGGAACCTCTTACAGAAATGATTATACCAATCTCGGTACGGCTATCGGACTGTACACTATGTTTGAAGCTCCCTTAGCGGATTGGGGCGAATCTAAGCCCTACACCATTTGGGACAATTTCGAAGTTGGTTCCAGCGCACCCGTTCCCGAACCCGGCACCCTGGCCCTCTTGGGTGTGGGTTTGGTGGGTATGGCGGGCATCGTTTTCCGCAGGCGCGCGAAGAGAGCTTGATTCTTCTCATATGCCGGGCACCAAAGGCCGCGGGTTTGCCCGCGGCCTTTTCATGACCGCGCACGGGTGGAGTCCGTAACAACCGACTTCCAGGATATCCTCTCCCATGTTCCGCATGGGGCCCCTGTCCCCCACACATCCAAATCCCTCCGTTCAGCATCCTCCAATGCCTCATGCGCCTTAATGTCAAATTGACCGACAGTGACCAGATGCAAGCGTACTCCCTCTTTGTTCGAGACTTCTTCCGTTGTATCATGGGATTACAAGGACTCCTCAGCCTCACTCGCCATCCAAAAAGTCACTACAGACCGGTTCTCGTGATTGACATGAACAAGAAAGTGAAGCCTTTTTCGACACTCGGCCTCAACGGCCTCTCCGAATCCAATCCCTTTGGTGATCGCAATCTCCACGCCGCCGACCCCCTGTTCCCGATTTTTTGTCGAAAGCCCGGACACAGGTCTTGTCTGCGCGGCACAATACTGTTACAGTCCTGGGGCTTTGCCTAAGTCCACCAATCCATCGACACAACAGGGAGGAAATTATGCTCAAGAAGAGTCTTTTCACGCTTTGTGCCGTTCTTGTCGTCCTGGCCGGCGCAACGGGGACATGCCCCGCCGCTGAAACCGTAAAGCTCACCTACTCCTGCTTTTTCCCGCCCACACACATCCAATCGCAACTGGCGGCCGCCTGGTGTCAAGAAGTGGAAAAGCGCACCGACGGAGCGGTGAAGATCGACTATTTCCCGGGTCAGACGCTGACCAAGGCCAAACAAGTCTACGACGGCGTGGTCCAGGGTCTCTCGGATGTGGGCTTCTGCCTCTTCGGCTATACGCGAGGTCGTTTCCCCTTGATGGAAGTGGTGGACCTGCCTTTGGGCTATCCCGACGGCAAAACGGCCACCCAGGTGGTGAACAAGGTCTATGAGAAGTTCAAACCCAAGGAACTGGACGATGTGGCGGTCATGTATCTCCACGCCCACGGCCCCGGACTCCTGCACACCAAGGACAAACCGGTCCGAAAGATGGAAGACCTCAAAGGCCTGAAAATCCGCTCCCACGGCACCAATGCCAAAGTGGTGGAAGCCCTGGGCGGGACCCCGGTGGCCATGCCGATGCCCGAAATTTACACGGCTCTGCAGCGCGGCGTGGTGGACGGAAGCCTGTATCCCCTTGAAACCAACAAAGGCTGGAAAATGGCGGAGGTCGTCAAGTACTGCACTTTGAATTATGCCAATGCCTATACCACCTCTTTCTACGTGGTCATGAATCTGGACAAATGGAATTCCCTGTCTCCGGAAGTACGCAAAACCATTATGGAAATCAACGACGAGTGGATACCCAAACACGGAGAAGCCTGGGACAAGAGCGACGAGGAAGGCCGACAATTCCTCATTGAAAAAGGTCGAGAAATCATTGAGTTGAGCCCGGAAGAGTCCGCACGCTGGAAAGCGGCCAATGAACCCGTTCTGAGTGAATACGTCAAATCGGGGGAGGCTCGGGGCGTGCCGGCCAAAGAGGCCCTCGCGTACACTCAAGAGGTTCTGGCGGAACTCACGAAGTAGGATGTGCTGAATTCCCGAATGTTGAAGCCGGCTGAGCTCCCGTATGCTAGGTCACGGCGGCGAGCGGGAACGGGTACCCCCGTAGCGAAAAAGCGGGTCGGAATCTTTACCGGCCCCTTGAAAAAGTCGGATGATCACAGGCCGGCGAAAAACGATGAGTTGTACGGCACGTAAATCCTGAGGAGCGAGGCGTACATGCGAGTACGTCGTCCCGACAAGGGGTGAGGCGCAACACCGCATATCGTCTTACACAACGGCCTGTTGGAACGTTTCAGGAAGGATACGGGGAATTCGCCGAAGGCGATTCCCCAAATTTCCATCAGGAGATTCCTCTTCACCGGCCGGATAATGAAGCGCCGCCGACCGGGGCGGCACAAAGCAGGGACACGGCATGATCAACCTTTCCAAGGTCGTAGAAAAGTTCAACAGTCTGATGAAGCGCGTGGGCGGAACCGCTCTGACCGGCATGATGCTGGTCACCTGCGTGGACGTGATTTTCCGCTATTTCGATCGACCCATTTTCGGGGCCGTCGAAGTGGTCAGTTTTCTGGCCACCCTTGTGCTGGCCTGCGCCATGCCTTCGACCCATTTCGAAAAGGGTCACGTGGGCGTGGACCTTATTGTGAGGCGTCTCAAACCGGCGCATCAAGCCCTTGTGGATACCTTCACTTCAGGAATATCCACAGTGCTGTTCGGCCTGGTCTCTTGGCAGATGTTCCTTTACGCGCAGGAAATTCGGCGCACGGGCGAAGTCTCCATGAGTCTTCAGTTCCCCACGTATTTTATCGTGTTTCTCGTGGCGCTCGCCTTTCTGGGGCTCACGGCGGTGATTTTCGTCGGTTTCCTGAATCATCTGAAAAAGGCGATCTCCAAATGAGTCCGGACACCATCGGCATCATCGGTATCGTGCTCCTGGTCGTGGTGTTCTTCACGCGTATGCCGGTGGCCTACGTCATGACTCTGGTGGGCTTTTTGGGGTTCGCCGTGGTGGTCAACACCGACGCCGCCCTCAAGCTGCTGGCGCGTGATTTCTACCAGGTTTACTCCTCCTACGGGCTTTCCATCATACCATTGTTCATCCTCATGGGTCAGATCGCCTTCAATGCGGGCATCAGCAGCCGACTGTACGACTCGGCCTACAAGTTTGTGGGGTCGAGCAGAGGAGGGCTGGCGTCCGCCACGGTGGTGGCCTGCACCGCTTTCGGGGCCGTATGCGGCTCCTCGCCGGCCACGGCGGCAACCATGGCCACGGTGGCTCTTCCCGAAATGAAACGCTACGGCTACGGAGACGAACTGGCTGCGGGCAGCGTGGCTGCGGGAGGCGGTTTGGGTATGCTCATGCCGCCCAGCGTGGTGCTGATCGTTTATGGAATCCTTACGGAACAGTCCATCGGGATGCTGTTTGTGGCCGGCATCGTGCCCGCGGTGTTCATCACCATATGTTTCGCAGCCGCCGTGTGGGTGTACTGCCGCTTGGATCCCAAGCAGGGCCCCGCTTGCGAGGCCTGCTCCTGGAAAGAGCGGGTCCTTTCCCTGACCGGTACGCTGGAAACGCTGGCCATTTTCATCCTGGTCATGACGGGTTTGTTTTTGGGGGCTTTCACGCCGACGGAAGCCGGCGCCGTGGGTGCGGCCTCCGTGCTTCTCGTGTCTTTGGTCAGAAGACGGATTTCGTGGGCGGGTTTCGTCAAATCCGTTTATGAGTCCCTGCGCACTTCCTGCATGGTACTGTTTCTGGTGGCCGGAGCGGTCATCTTCGGCCATTTCCTGGCCGTCACCCGCATCCCTTTCGAAGTGGCTAATTGGGTCGCCCTGCTTGACCTGCCGGGGTGGGCCGTGGTGGCCCTGATCATCCTGGTGTACCTCATCGGAGGGTGTTTTATCGACGCTCTGGCCCTGATCATGCTCACCATTCCCATCTTCTATCCCATCATCTCAAACCAGCTGGGTTACGATCCCATCTGGTTCGGAATCATCATCGTGCTGGTGACGCAAATGGGCGTAATCACGCCTCCGGTGGGCATCAACGTGTATGTGGTGAGCGGCATTCGACAGGAAATTCCTCTCGAAACCATTTTCAAGGGCGTGCTTCCTTTCCTGATTGCGCTGATCGTCGGCACCGCGATGCTGGTGGCGTTTCCCCAACTGGTGCTGTGGTTACCCAATCTGATGTATTAGCCGGAGAGTCATCCCGCCTAATTTCCATGGGAAGGCTGCGGACGAGAGTCCAATTGCGCAAGTCGGCAATGTTGAGAAAGTGCTTCTGAAAAGGCGTCTACAGGCGTTCCGAAACACTCCCCGACACGGCCTCGCCACCCGAGACGAATCGTTGTACGGGGAAGCGACAAGACGACTCACGGCTCTTTCGAACGTCCCCGCTGCAGGGTTGAAAGATCACGGCGCTTCGTAGTGAGGCAATGGAGCCGGAGTGTCTTCGGCCTTTTCGTCACCCCACCTTTGATTGATTTACAGCCGTTTTTTCTTGACTCCCTCAATCCCGCCACGTACTTCAGCATCCAAGCCCCCGCGAAAAAAATTCGCGGTAAGCCGAGTCGATCGGACGAACGAGCGCTCCATTCGACCGCCCTTGGGCCGAGCCCCATAGAAATGCATGTTTTGGGGCCGAATCGTTGTACCTCTTCGTAATTGACATTCTCGAAATAGGATCCATTCCGGGACCTGAGACCCGATCATGACCTCACCCCCTTCCTCGAAAAGAGTCCTTCTCATCGGCTGGGACGCCGCCGATTGGAATATCATCAATCCCTTGATGGACGAAGGCAGGATGCCGCACCTTGATTCCCTCGTCACAGCGGGAGTCATGGGTAACTTGGCAACTCTTTACCCGGAATTGTCCCCCATGCTGTGGACCTCCATCGCCACCGGAAAACGCCCGTGGAAGCATGGCGTCTATGGATTTACCGAGCCCATGCCCGGCGGCGGGGGAATCCGGCCGGTCACCTCCCTTTCGAGAAAGACCAAGGCCGTCTGGAACATCCTGAGTCAGAATGGGAGGAAGTGCAACGTGGTGTGTTGGTGGCCGTCCCACCCGGCGGAACCCATCAACGGGGCCATGGTTTCCAACCACTATCAGCGGGCGCACCGGCCGCTCGACCAGCCGTGGCCTCTACAGCCCGGCACCGTCCACCCCAAACGACTCGAAAAGAACCTTGCCGACCTGCGTCTGCATCCCCAAGACCTGACGGCGGAGCATATCCTCCCCTTTGTACCCGAGGCGGGTAAGATCGACCAGGAAAAGGACCATCGCCTGGAAACCATTGCCCGGATATTCTGCGACTGTACTACCATCCATAGAGCCACGGTTGCGCTCATGCATCATGAGCCCTGGGATTTCACGGCCGTCTATTTCGACGCCATCGACCATTTTTCCCACGCCTTCATGCAATACCACCCGCCCCGGCCTGACTGGGTGTTGAAATCCGACTACGAACTGTACAATCAGGTGGTCCGAAGCGGCTACATCTACCACGATATGATGCTGGGCAGACTCCTGGCCGAAGCCGGTGAGGAAACCACCGTGATCCTGATTTCAGACCACGGGTTCCACTGCGACCACCGACGCCCTAGACGGATTCCCATGGAGCCCGCCGGGCCGGCGGTCCAACATCGCCATTACGGCATTCTTGCGATCAAGGGCCCCGGCATCAGGAAAGACGAGATTATTCACGGAGCGGGCCTCCTGGATATCTGCCCCACCATTCTCACCCTTTTCGGGCTTCCCGTGGGAGACGACATGGACGGGGTTCCGCTCCTCGGCCTATTTGAGACGCCGCCTTCCGTCTCAAGACTCCCCAGTTGGGACCGGGTTTCCGGTGACTGCGGGATGCACCCGAAGGACCGGCAGATCCAACCCATTGAAAACCAAATGATGTTGGATCGGCTCATCGACCTCGGATATATCGAAAAGCCCCCCGACAACGTGCGGGACGCCGTGGCCGAGTGCGTCAGAGAACTCGATTACAACCTGGCACGCTCCTACATGGATGCCGGCCGCCACGTGCAGGCCGTTCCTATCCTTGAAACTTTGTCCCAACGATGGTCCGAGGAGTCCCGCTTCGGCATCGCCCTGGTCCATTGCCTGAAATCACTGGACCGGATCTCCGAAGCCCGGAATCGCCTTGAACAAGTCATCGAGTCCAAAAAGAAGACCGCCTTGGAGGCCGAAAAAGAACTAAAGAGTTTTCTTGAAGTTCGAAAAATCGAAAGTCCTCAGGAACTAGAGGAAGAAGACCGGAAAAAAGTCACCAAACTCAGAGCCAAAGCCGGCGTCAATCTCGCATCCCTCGACCTTCTCATGGGAAGCCTCCTGGCTGCGGAGGACCGGCCGAGCGAAGCGATGGCACATCTCAGACGCGCCGAGAAAAGAGGTCATGAAACCGTGGGCCTCTACCTGCACATGGGAGAGACGCTTCTCGCCATGGGAAAGACAACCGAGGCGGAGGCATCATATCGACGAGTCCTCGAATTCGATCCGGACAATGCTCAAGGTCGGCTCGGGCTTGCCCGCGTTTGCCTGGCACGCAAGAGAAGCCGCGAAGCCGTGGAGCATGCCCTCACCGCCATCGGTCTCGAGTACCAGCTCCCCATGGCCCACTACGTTTTGGGAGTGGGCCTCCACCGCATGGGACGCATTCCCGAAGCCGTTCAGGCCCTCCGGATGGCGGTGGCTCAGAATCCGAACTTTCCCCAAGCCTACCAACGCTTGGCCTATATTCACCAACACCGTTTGAAGGATGAAGAACAGGCGGAGGGTTTCAAACGTGAGGCCCGACAGTCATCCGAGCGACTGAAACGACTCCGATCCGGGGACGTCGACCCGAACTCCACGGAAACGATCGACCCGGCGTATGCCGCGGAACATGGGAGTACCGTTCCCGACTCGTCGGCCGGCGGAAAACAGGCGGATAGTCTACCCGGCTTGGGAGAGACCGTGCTCGTCGTGTCCGGGCTTCCCCGGTCCGGGACGTCCTTGATGATGCAGATGTTGGAAGCCGGCGGTTTCCCCGTCTTGACGGACGGGAAAAGACGGCCCGATACCGGCAACCCCCAAGGCTATTTCGAGCTGGAGAAGGTCAAAACCATTGCCCGTGACAATTCGTGGCTGTCGGTCGCCAAAGGCAAGGCCGTCAAGATCGTTGCCCCGCTGCCGGCTTACCTGGCCCCGCGCATCCCTTACAGGGTGATCGTCATGGAAAGAGATCTAAAGGAAATCATCCGGTCCCAATCCAGGATGATCGAGTACACCGGGAAACCGGATTCGGAAACCGCCTGCGGCCGCGTGGAAGAGGTCATGAGAAGGCAGATGAGCGATCTTAAGAGACGTCTCGCATCGTTCGGCATACCTGCCTTGTATGTGAATTATCGGCAATCCGTATTGGAACCCGACACCGTGGCGAAACAAGTGAACGCATTCCTGGATGACGCCTGCGATCCCGCGGCCATGGCATCGGTCGTGCGGCCGGACCTGTACCGGGAACGGGCGGCCGTGTTGTAGCCGGGGGACCCTTTGCCGATTAACTCAATAACAATTCAAAACCGTGCCGTACTTGACGTCTATGGGACAATCCATTATTAATAGAGCGACATATGGAGTAGTTCGGTCGATGATGCTAGTGGAACCGGGAAAGGCGGAAGCGCATGACCAGAAAAAGCACCGACGGAACAAAGACGACGGACAAGATATCCCTCAACAAGAGACTCCTTCAGTACTCCGTGGCCGCCGGAGCCGCATTATCCTTGGCTTCACCACTGGAAGCCTCGGCCGCCGTCCACTACAGCGGGGTCCAAAACATCCTCGTGGATACGAACGGCGGTTTTGCCCTGGATATGGACACCTTCTCGGGTAACTCGCATCCCAATCCGGATTTCTATTTCTACAACTCAGCATTTACCAGCTTCATTGGGTCGTATGCTTTTAACGGCGTCTATGGGTTGAATAATTACAACAATGAATTGCTGGTTGGAACATCAAAATACCTGGTGGAGTCCATTCCTTTCAGTAACCAGCTGCAAGACATCACGGCAACCCCTCCGCCCGGATTCACCTATATCGCCACGCTGAACGCGCGGGTCGCCTTTAAACCGGTGTCCAGCACTTACACCTTTGGAAATTTTGTGGGCGCCCCGGGCTATATCGGCGTCCGCTTTCTCATCGGTGCAAACACCCATTACGGTTGGATCCAAATCCAGAGCGCCGCGGACCTTACCAGCACCACGATCATCGACTGGGCTTACGAGGATCAACCCGACACCCCCATCCACGTGGGGTCCAAACCCGTCCATCGCGCCGATCCGACCACCGTCCCGACCCTCAACCAGTGGGGCCTTTTCATCCTGTGCGCCCTGATCTTGGCGGAAGGAGCCCGCAGGTTGAGCGGCAAGGAAGACGAGGACGATACCGGTCCCTTGGGCTCGGTCTGATGGCGTCTCCCGAAACCAACACTCCGTTGGACGGTTCTCTCCCTTATTTTATTGAGAACGTCTGGGAGGCATTGACCCCGGAGCTGGAAGCGGAGGTCCTGGCCTTTTGGGAGGAATGCGGTCTTGTGCGCACTGAAACCGATCTCCGCAAGCGGGCGCAACAGGCGATTCTCCTGGCCCGAGACATCCGAAGAAAAGTCATCGGCGTGGCCACCGTTTTCAATACCTTTGTCCAAAGGCTGAACAATCACGTCTACGTTTACCGCACCCTGGTCGCCCCTCCCTTTCGCAAGATCGGGGTCGCCATTTCCATGCTGCAGACCGCGCGTGACTTCCTCAATGACCGGTATCGGGAAGGGATCGATCGAACGTGTATCGGACTCATGTTCATTCTGGAAAATCCCGAACTCGGAAAGCAATTCAAGCAGGCGATCTGGCCCCGCACCGGATTCATTTTTTTGGGATACAACCGAAAAAGGCAACAGGTCAGAATCTTCTACTTCGACGGAGCCGTAATCTGAGGAAGAGGCGAAAGAAGGCAGTCGTTCACGGGCCTCACCGCCTTCGGCGGAGAGGCTGAGGGAGAGATCCCATGCCCATATCCAACGTTTCTCACATCTCATGAATTCGCGCAATAGACCTCTATGTCGGCTTCGTCACGCCTAGCGGGACGGAGCCCGCATTGGGGGTCCGGGGGAACGGGTTCCCCCGGTGACCCTGTGAATAAAAACGAAAGAAGGGCTCCGCCGCGTCCCCCGGTGGTGCGCGCAACCCTCGGGAAACAATGGCCGTCGTCTGAAAAGAGACCTTTTCGGCCTTTGTGAGTCGGTACATGCGCAAGCGGCGGGCCGCAAAATTCCACGGCCCGCCGGCTGCTTTTCTCGCGCTTTGTGCACCCGCTCCATCAGCCTATCATAATTCCCATTGGCGCAGTCCGGGGAGCACTTTTCCAAGGCAAATCAAGACCACACTTGACCTCTTTGAAACAATCTATCAAAATACTCTTCCATAAGCGTAAATGGATGGGATAGTAATCGAAGGGTCTGGAAGGGTGGGTAGCGCATGGCTAAGAAGAAGAGCGACGGAACAAAGACGACTGACAAGACATCCCTCAACAAGAGACTCCTTCAATACTCCGTGGTCGCGGGAGCCGCACTATCCCTGGCTTCACCACAGGAAGCTTCGGCCGCGGTTCATTACAGCGGAGTCCAAAACATCCTCGTGGATACGAACAGCGGTTTCGCCCTGGATATGGACACTTTCTCGGGAAACTCGCATCCCAATCCGGATTTCTATTTCTACAACTCAGCATACACCGGCCCCACTTTGCCCTATGCTTTTAACGGCGTCTATGGGTTGAATTACTCCAATGAATTGCTGGTTGGAACAACATCGGGTCTTTTCACCGTAAAATACCTGGTGGAATCGATTCCTTTCAGTAACCGGCTGCAAGACATCACGGCAACCCCTCCGCCCGGATTCACCTATTACGCCACGCTGAACGCGCGGGTCGCCTTTACGCCGGGGCTCACTTTCACCTTTGGAAATTTCGTGGGCACCCCGGGCTATATCGGCGTCCGCTTTCTCATCGGTGCAAACACTCATTACGGTTGGATACAGATACAGAGCGCCGCCGACCTTACCAGCACCACGATCATCGACTGGGCTTACGAGGACCAACCCGACACCCCCATCCACGTGGGGTCCAAACCCGTCCATCGCGCCGATCCGACCACCGTCCCGACCCTCAACCAGTGGGGCCTTTTCATCCTGTGCGCCCTGATCTTGGCTGAAGGAGCCCGCAGACTGAGCAGGAAGGAAGACGAGGGCGATACCGGCCCCTTGGGTTCGGCCTGACGGCGTCTTCCGAAACCGGCACTCCGTCGGACGGTTCTCTCCCTTATTTCATCGAGAACATCCGGGAAGCCGTGACCCCGGAATTGGAAACGGGAAGGAATCGACCGAACTCGTATCGGCCTGATGTTCATTCCGGAACATCCCGACATCGGAGCCCAATTCAAACAGGCGATCCGGCCCCGCACGGGATTCATCTTTTTTGGGATGTAACCGAAAAAGGCAACAGGTCGAAATCTTCTACTTCGACGGAGCCGTGATCTGAGGAAGGGGCAAGAGAAGCATCCCCCTGGATCGCGGAAGGGTGCATCCAACCCCGGAAGAGCCGAACGATCGTCTGAAACGGGACGTCTTCAGCCGGCGCACATGTTGCGCGACTTGCGGACGAATACCATAAAACAGCGGGCCGCAGAATTTACCAGCCCGCTGTTTGTATTCTGAACGCTTTATGCCGGAACGCGACCTATGGGCATAATGTCAGCTTGTAGTCCACCAACCCGTCGGTCTTTCTGCAGTTGATGGTGCTCTTGAAGTCGTCGAACTGCCATGCGTAGACCTTCGGACACGCCGCTTTCACCGCGTCGATGTAGTCGATGTATTCCTGGTCCCAAGGACGATTGTTATTCAGCTTCCCCCATGGGTCGCAGCACATGTTCGGCGGATAGGTCTGATTTCCGTCGGCGTCCCGCACATAGGGAGAGCATCCGTAATGACCGTCGCAGCAGGGATCGGGGCACGTGCACGGATTCACCATGTCGCAGCTGCAACACAGCTTCTCCTGGACGTCCTTCGGCAGATCGTTACGCACGGCGTACTGACAAGGGCTCCAGCAATTTCCCTTGTCGTCCGTCAAGAAATCCGGGCACACGGGACTCGAACTGCACCCCGCGAGGGTACACCAATATTCGGAATTCATGCCCGGGTCCGGCGTCGTGTTATAGGTTTTTTTGATCGCCGCGATGGACATGAGCACATTGTATCCGTCCACCATGCTCGTATCGAAGTAATCGAGGGGCCCGTTCGGGGTCGGGGCGTCGAATGTGGGCTCGATCACCAGAACGGGCGGATTGCCCGAATAGTAGCATGCCTTTGCGAATTCATGATCCTCGTTGACGCATCCGCCCGCGTCACAACAATCCCCCGAATCACACAGACCATCGTCATTGAAGCTGCACCCGGTGCGGGGCCAGAACCGGCCGCCCCACCCCTGCGCCACATGGAAAACAATGTGCGTCCCCGCGTCCATTTCCACATTGGCGCCCTTGGGCGGGTCGAAGAACTGCGGGCACGGGCTGTCCTGGGTCGTGCAGTTACCGCAGGCCCCCAGCCAAATCGTCTCGGTACAATTGTTCTGGACCTGTATGGTGTGAGTACCGACATCCGCGGCCTTGACCTTGTCGACAAAGAGGGTCGGAGAAAGCAGCGGCTGCCGAGCTTCGATGGCGCCGTGCAGCAACTTTGCGCTGTAGACGACGGAGCCGGTAACCTGGTCGTATTCCGGGTCGTCGATCGTCAGCATGTGCACTTTCAGAACGCCGTCTTCCGTGTATGAGGTCATGGACGCATTGGGGGGGTCGTTTTGAAAAAGGTCGAGCCAATTCCGAATGAACGTCTTCAAGGTGTACATATAGGATCGACGGTTCGGGGCGTTGCCGATATAGTACGATTCCGGGTAAACACGCTCCAAATGCAGCTTATACAGCCCCTCCGTCTCTGTCGTTTCAAAAAAGGCCTTCGGGGAAACCTGCGCAAACGACCAATCGTCCGTATCGTCCTTTGCACTGTTGTCCAGTACGGTGACCTTTACCTGATCCATGAGCAATCCGCCGCTCGACTCCAGGTTCGCAACCGTGGCGTCGAGCAAGGTCACAGGAAAGGTGAGTCGGTTCGCGCCGGAATCGTAAGAAGGATTTCCCATCATCAGGAACAGACCGTCGTTGGAGGTCGAGCCCGCGATGTATCCGTCCAAGACGGCATTGGGAGCGATTTCGCCGTACCCATCGGACCATGATGAAACGTAGGTCTGCGTATCTTCCGTCCCCGACCCCCTACTCGGCCGGTCCGCATACCAAAGCACCTGTTTCGATACGTTCTCCAAGGTGAGGGTATATTCGACTCCCTCGGAGCCCACGGGAGCAAGAGAGGCACTCCCCGCGATCAGCAAATTCACACGGGTGGACAGGTTGTCCACGTTGGATTTGGTGCTTCCGCCGCAGGCAAGGAAAATCATTACGACAAGAGCCGACCCCACGCAAAGCCCCCAAAACGCTCTCCGTCTTTTCATCGTCTCCCCCTTTCACTTAAAAAATAGTATCCACAGACGGACTTCGATTCCGTGTTCAAATCGCCGGTATGAAAGAAAGCGCCCGTAAAGGCGTCACCGTTGTCCGGATTGAAAAACCGCCGATTCCCAACATTGCAGGTTCTGAATCATCGGCGTCCGGGATCCTCGTTCACCAGAACAGGTGCGACCGAACGGCCTCGCCCAACGGGCCCGCGGCATGGAACCGGATGATCCGTCTCCGCCGCAGCCGACGGATAGAAGCGAGAGAAGAAGCGGAAGCAGGGCAAAAGGCGAGGCATTCCATTGACCGTGGCATGGCTCCGGAAAACGGTCGTGATCATCATATCGGAAGCCGATGATCGGACATTACGGAAAAATACCGACGTCATATGACCTCGTGAAGAAAAGGGAAGCCGTTCAACACCGTGCCTAATTCACCAATGGATCGCATGAGTAACGGCGTTTGCCTTACATTAATTTTTTCAAGAAGATAAAATATGATACCTATTTACACCCTTTTTCCAAGTCCAAAACAAGGCGGTAACCGGCAATTCGTCGATGCGCTTCCTTTGAAGAACGCGATCTGCTGCGTAGCGCTTCATTGCCCGTCACTGCGACGTTCTCTATTCATGCTGTTTTAGCGGTGATTCCGGCGCTTGCGTCCTATCGTTTTTCACCGACCCTCGGCAATCGAGCCTTTTTCAACGTGCAGGGATGAGTCAAGGATGCTACGAGACTACGGAACAGTCGCCGCAAAAGTCGCCGCCCGGACCCAGGACGAAAAACAGACAAAGAGAGACAACAGACGATGAAGACAAGGCAAGACTATATCGACAGCATAAGCCGCCTCAACACCGAGCTCTACGCCTTCGGCGGCCGGGTGACCGACTTGTATGAACACCCTTGCTTCAGACCGGCCATGGACGCCATCGGTCTGGTCTATGACCTCGCCGGCAAGCCGGGCAACGAGGATCTATTCACCGCGCCCTCGCCCCTCACCGGCGACCGGGTCAACCGTTTTCTCCACATCCATCAGACGCAAGACGACCTGCGGGACCGTTGCCGCCTCTCACGCTTCATGGTCCGCAAACACGGCGCCTGCATCGGCGGCCGGTGCGTCGGTACGAGCGGACTGAATGCGCTGTACGCCGGCACCTACGATATGGATCAGGAACTGGGAACCGACTACCACGCACGTGCCTGCAACTTCATCAGATATGTCTAGGAGAACGATCTCGCCGTGTCGGGAGCCATGATGGACGTCCGGGGAGACCGGAGCCTCCCTCCCCACCGCCAGGCCGACCCCGACCTCTATCTGCGGGTGGTGGAGAAGCGAACCGACGGCATCGTCGTCCGGGGGGCGAAGGCCAGTATTTCCGGCGCCGCCATCTCTCATGAAATCGTCGTGTTCCCCTGCACGACGCTCAAAGCCGAGGACGAACAGTACGCGGTGTGCTTTGCCGTGCAAAGCGACGCACCGGGAGTCATCCACGTGGCTGAAGCGCCCGCGCCCAACATGAGGCGCCTTGTCGGTCGGGATATGGACTACGGCAACCCCCGCTACGGCGTACACGGATCGACTCACGTGATTTTCGAAAACGTCTTTATTCCCTGGGAGCGCGTCTTCCTGCTCGGAGAATACCGGTTTGTGGGACCCATGGTCGATTCCTTCGCCACTCTCCAGCGCCTGAATTCCACGGGATGCAAGACCGGTCACCGCGACCTTCTTATGGGAGCCTCCGCCACGATTGCAGACTACAACGGTTTGGGCGCGGCCCGGAATATCCGGGAAAAATTGACGGATTTATTTTTTGAGAGTGAAAAGGCCTTCGGCTGCGCTCTCGCCGCCGTGTACACGGGGAAACGGACCGCATCCGGTGTGTTCATGCCGGACCCCCTGTATGCCAATATAGCCAAACTCCAGGGCGTCCACGCCATCTGGGAAGGGAACTATGTCACCGCCGACATCGCCGGAGGGCTCGTCTGCACCCCGCCCGCGGCGGATGAATTTCGGAATGAAAAGATCGGCCCACTTCTCGACAAGTATCTGAAAGGCAGGGCCGATGTGCCCACCGAAAGCCGCATCAGGATGTTGCGCCTCATCGAGTACCTCACCGGGCAGGGTTCCGTCGTTCCCATCGAATCGACCCACGGGGGCGGCTCGCCCCAGGCCCAGCGAATGATTATTCAGCGAACCCTGCTGCAGCGGCTCGAACGGTTCAAGCAGGATGCAAAAATCATGGCGGGCATCGAAGATGATGGGTAATCAATCACAGGGCCGCCGGGGAACCCATGTTTTATAGGTCGGCATTCACCGGGGAGGACTTTCGGGCAAGTCCTCCCCGGTGAATGCCGACCCAAAATCTCCCCCTGTGATCCCGTCACCCTCTTTCTTTGAGGCGGAGCATGATCATGCGACTCCCCACCCTCCAAACGTTCCGCACGTTAGCCGCCCTGCTCGCGTTGTCGACCCTCTTGAGCGGCTGCGTCCTCCTGAAACTCCGGCAGGAAACGGAAATCGGGCGGAACTCCACCGTGTTGGTGGGCATCGTTTCGGGCGAACCTTGCCGTGGGGGCGCCCCCATCGTGGTGGCCGCATACACCAAAAGGCGAAACACCGTAACCGTGGCGCACTACGCGACGCTTCACGAACCGGGACCGTACGAGCTGATCGTTCCCAAAGGGAATTATCGGATCGCGGCATTCTGTGATGAGAATCGGAATCTGATCTATGATGAAGGGGAAGCCGTCGGTCAATACGCCGCGGCCCAAGAGGTGTCCACGCCCGGCGGAGGCGTCTTGAGGGAACTGGATTTTGTGATTTCCACTCTCCATACGGGCAGCACGGATTTTCCCGTGGGCTGCGCCATACCGCCCAAAAAATTCGGGGCCTTCCACTGCACCTCGCCCGGCGCTCTTGCCGATTTGGACGATCCCCTGTTTTCCGACGAATACGCGTCCAAAGGGTTCTGGACGCCTTTTGAGTTCTTCAAGGAAGTCGGCGGCAACGTCTATTTTCTGGAGCCCTATGACCCGAACAAGATACCGATTCTTTTCGTGCACGGCGCAGGGGGGTCTCCCCGGAATTGGCGGATTTTCTGCGAAAACATCGACAGGGACAAATTCCAGCCGTGGTTCTTCTATTATCCTTCGGGCGCCTCCATTGATTCCATGTCCTATCTGCTGCTCTGGAAGTTGTCCAATCTTCAGAGCAGATATGGGTTCCAGGAGCTGTACATTACGGCACACAGCATGGGCGGCCTTGTGGTTCGGTCCTTGCTGGTCACCTTCCCCATGGCTTGCCCCAGGATCGCCCGTTTCATCTCCATCTCAACGCCCTGGGGAGGAGAAGAGCTTGCGGAAATGGGCGTCAAGTACTCCCCGGCCGTGGTTCCCGCGTGGATCGATATGCAGCGGAACAGCGCGTTTATTAAAGGGATTTTTCAGAAGAAACTGCCGCCTACGGTGGAACACACGCTTTTCTTCGGGCACAAGGGCAACCGCAATCCCTTGCGGCCGAACAACGACAAGACCGTTACCCTGGCGAGTCAGCTCGATCCACGCGCCCAGAGGGAGGCCGGCATGGTCTACGGATTCAATGAAGACCACATGAGTATTCTCTCGAGCGAACTCGTGCTGTCTCAATACAACGCCGTCCTCGACGCAGCCTATGAACGAAGCAAGGATGCCGCCAAAGAACCCGGCAACGGAGTGCGCGTCGATTTCTCCTTTGATCTTCCCGAAGGACCGCCCAAGCCCAGACCGGTCCTGGTTCTCCGGCCAATGGACCGAGGACAATCCGAGGTGATCGTTTACCTGGACCCGGAAGATTCGGGACGACGATACGGTCCCTTTCTCCCGGGAAAATACGAAGTCAGCCTGGTGGCCTACTCCTTCGTTCCGGAACCCGCCGCCGTGCCCGTCACCATCCGGCCCGGCGAAACGCCCACCGTGGAATTTTCCATGAAACCCAGAGGAAACCTCATCGGATACGTTGCGAATATCGGCACGGACGCCCTGTCGGCCGGTGCCTACCAGCCTCCGGACATGGACGTCCGCATCCAATCCATCACGCTCAAGGGGAACGGAATCACCCGTACCCTCGTTCCCGAAGAGGAAGACAGCGGATATATCGAGCATTACCTGTCGGGAACGGATTTCGCGGTAAAAGGATACTTCTGCTTCTACGGATTGCCGGAAGGTGAATACGAGCTGACCCTGAACGCCGAGGGATACGAACCCTATTCCGAAACACGCACCGTGCGTCCGGGCCGTTACGAGAATGAGGTGGTCGTCGAACTCGTGAAAAAAGGCGACAACCGGCCGTAACATCGCAATCGGCTTCGTCCCGCCGGGGACGGAGCCCGCATCAGCGGGGTGCGGGGGAAGACTTTCTCGAAAGTCTTCCCCCGTGCATATCGGACTATCCGTGCGTTCCCTACACGATACGTCGGTCCTCGGCTTCCCGGAGGAGCCCGTCCCGGAACTTGGGATGCGCCAGGTTGATGATTTCCAGGGCCCGATCGCGGGTGGATTTGCCTTTGAGCTGGGTCACCCCGTATTCCGTGGCCAGGTACTGGGTGTCCATGCGGGGCACGGTGACCACGGCGCCGCTTTCGAGGCTCGGAACGATGCGGGAGACTTCCCCGTTTTTGGCGGTGGAGCGAAACGCGATAATGGATTTGCCTCCCTTTGAATTAAAGGCCCCGCGCACGAAGTCCAGTTGTCCCCCGGTGCCGCTGTATTGCGTGTCTCCCAGATACTCGGAATTGCACTGACCCAGCAGGTCCACTTCGATAGTGGCGTTGATGCTGATGAATCGATCGTTGCGCGCGATGACCGCGGGATCGTTGATATAGGACACCGGGTAGCTCTCCATGCTCGGGTTGTCGTGGATGAAGTCGTACATTTCCCGGGTGCCCAGGGCATTGGTGAACACGTGCTTGCGCGGGTGCAGGGCCTTTCGAGCGCCGGTGATCACGCCTTTGCGGATGAGGTCCATCATGCCCGGACAGAACAGCTCGGAATGGACCCCCAGGTCCCGGCGGTCTTCCAGAAAGGCGCACGTCGCGTTGGGAATGCCCCCGATGCCCAACTGCAGGGTGGCTCCGTCGGGCACCAGTTCCGCCACGCGCCGCGCCACAACCTTGTCCTCTTCCGAGGGCTTGGAGGGAGAGAGTTCGAGCAGAGGGGAATTGTGCTCCACCACGGCGTCCACCTCGGAGATGTGCAGCAGGGAGTCGCCGAACACGCGAGGCATGTTCTCGTTCACCTCCACAATGAGTCTTTTGCAGTGACGGGCGGCCGTGGAAATGTAGTCGTTCACCGCGCCGAAGGAAAAAAAGCCCGCCTTGTCCATGGGGGACACCGTGGTGAGGGTCACGTCGATGTCCATGAATTCGCTGCACAGCCTCGGCACTTCATGGAAGTTGTTGGGTACGAAGCAGGACAACCCGCTCTTCACCGTGTTCCGGTCCGACGGGCTCACGAACCAGGTATAGGCGGAAACCTGGTCCGCAATATCTGGAGCGAGGATGGTCTTGGCCGCCGTGGCCATGGGGAGCAACGAGAAGATATACAGGTCCTTGACGTCCCCGGCTCGCACACGGTCCGCCAGGGCCCCCAGCAGAGCGGGCGGTTCCGCGGCGGCCATTCCGTGGACCAGGGTGGCGCCCCCGGGGACCAAGGAGACGGCCTGTTCCGGGGACATGAGCTTTTCCGAGTAGGCTTTTCGGTACATATGTAGGCTCCTGTGGATGGGGTTCCGGGCCGGATTTACCGCATTCGTCTCCACGTGGGTCTGAAATCCCATCGGTCATTGCGTTTCCAATCATGAGGAGTTTGCAGAGTAACCCATCGAGCGGCCGGGTACAATGGGTGGTTCGGCGACAGGACCGGGCGGGGGTGTCGGGGGTTCTTGTCGGACGGGGTTTGCGATTGGGCGGAGTAGTGAGGAGTTGGGATCGGTTTCTCCTCGTGGGCAAGGGACAGGAGAAAGGCCGTTACGTCGGCATGGGCGAATGGACCGGCCCACGGAACGTTGGGAAAACTCCTCAAAAAATGACGGGAATTCCCAATTGACTGCGTCCTCCTTTTCCTGTGTAAGATGGCGCACGGATGGTCGAAAACGATCCGGGCACAGGCGAATAGGTTCAGCATCGCGGAAAACCCTATAACCAGCCGTTTTCAACGGGCTGACAGGACTAGAAGCCTTTCCTGCACCCACCTACATCCTGTTATTGCACCTGCGTATACGCTGCGAATGAACCCAAGGAAACCTGCAAACCCAAACCGACGAGGAGTACGGCATGACTCGAAGGCAGACAAAATCAGCAACTCCTGTTGGGCTTCTCAACCTATCTTGGCTTCTGCTCTTCCTGTCCTTCGTTTCCGTTCTCTCCGGTTGCGCAGCCAATCGCAGAGCAACGCAAATGAGGCAACAATTTCAGAATACCATACCCATCTGTTACGACGAAATGGACTGCGCGAATAAGTGGAGCGCCGCGCAGATATGGGTTGCCCGCAACTGCAGAATGAAGATTCAGATCGTTACGGATACGATTATCGAAACCTACGGTCCCCCTGAGTATTCCACCAAATTAGCGGCCACGGTCATCAAGGAGCCTGTTGGAAACGGCCGATATCAAATAATAATAAGCACTTGGTGCGACAACTTTCAGTGTTATCCCGACGCATTACAGTCCGCTCTCCATTTCAATCAATACGTTGGGAGCCAAAGCAACTCCTACTGAAGCACGATATTATATTCGGATATGCGGTGTGACCAAGACAGCCTCCTCATTTCTCGGCATTGACAAGTTTCCTTGACGAAAACGGGGTTCGTCCAATGGATTGGACAATGATTCGGCATGAATCCGAAGGAAGAAGACTTTCCGGGGAACCAATGCTCGGGAGGCTGCCCGCACCGCTCAGTGGTCGGCATTCACAGGGAAGGACTTTCGAGAAAGCCCTCCCCCGGGCACCCTCACAAGGCACCTTGGACAGTCCTCATCATCTTCAGCGGAGAGCCTGAGGCAGAAATCAGGTTTCTTCACCCATTCCCAACGGTCCTTACCTCTACCGACTCGGCAAGAATGCTCTCAGGTTCGGTTTTGTCCGGCTAGAGACGGAGCCCGCATCATGGGAATGCCCCAAAGCGGGAATGAATGCCAATCCAAGCGCTCGGCTGAAGGGCATGGGAAACGAATCCAGTCTTGTCCGGAACGCTCTTCCAACCCTTCAGGGCTGAAATCAACCGGAAAGAGATTGACCCGATCAATCCGAAGGCTGTAGCCTGCCACCGTCGAACGATACCGAGTACGGATTCTTCTGTGGAGGAATCCCTCGAAAGACAGCCCGGTGAGGCTCGGCGAACGGTGAGGCGGGGTGCGCCGGAACTTTGCGCCCTAATCCGAAACCCCACGCCGTCACAGCTTCTCTACGAAAAATTCATGCCTTCGCAGGTGGACCCGGGGAACAAATACAAAAGTTCCTTTCCCTGTGAATGGTCACAATGCGAGTTCCTCAATTCGTTCGTATTCACAGGGTGACCTTGGGGGTACAGCGAAAAAGGTGGGCCTTCGGCCGTCTCTTGGGCAGGCACTGTGGCCTGCCCCTACAATAGACGAGTTCCTCACGTGAATGATTGCCCAAATATTGCCGATCATCATACGACGGTGCTTTCGCCGTTCACAAGACATGCAGCGATGCGCCTCTCCGCCGAAGGCGGTGAGGCCCGCCCAAAGTGCTTTGGGAGGGGGCGCGGGGGAGGACTTTCTCGAAAGTCCTCCCCCGCCAATGCGTACCTCATGCCGGCCTCATGCGCAACAAGTCATTCGGCAACACATTGAAATCCCGCACCAGCCCATATCGTCTTTTGTTCGGTTTGGTTTCGAGAAATAGAGGCTCTTCAGATGGCGCACATCATTTCAGTGCATTCCTTTCGCGGCGGCACGGGAAAATCCAATACTTCCGGCAACCTGGCGGCCGTTTATGCCCAAAAAGGATTACGGGTCGGGGTCCTGGACACCGACATTCAATCGCCCGGCATACATGTTATTTTCAATGTGGGGAGAGATGAAATAGACTATTCCCTGAATGATTATTTATGGGGACAGTGCACCATCGAACAAGCCGCCTATGATGTTACTTCTTCGATTGGAGGCAACATTTCGGGCTGCGTCTATCTGGTTCCGTCGAGCCTTAACGCTTCCGATATTGCGCAGGTACTGCACGACGGATATGATGTAAACCTTCTCAGTCAAGGCTTCACTGAACTGATTAAAGCGTTTCATTTGGATATCCTGATCATCGATACGCATCCGGGTTTAAATGAAGAAACCCTGCTTTCCATTGCCATCTCCAATGCGGTTCTGGTGGTCATGCGGCCGGATTATCAGGATTATCAAGGCACGGGCTTGACCATCGAGGTGGCCAAAGAACTGGATGTTCCGAAAATGATGATTTTGGTGAACAAGGTCCCGGCAACGTTTGACGCCCAACAAATTCGTCAAATGGTGGAAGACACTTATGGATGCCCCGTGGCCGCCATCATACCGCACTCCGACGAGATGATGACTCTTGCCAGCCAGGGCGTTTTCGCCATTCGTTACCCCGAACACCCCATTACCTTGGAACTTCAACAGGTGGCCGAAGCCTTGATTGGGTAGAGGTGTTCATTCAGGAAGAGGAATCGTTCACGGGGGGGGAACTTTTTATAAAGTTCCCCCCCCGAGCCCCCCTTCAAAAAAATTTAAGCAGGCCTCACCGCCTCCGGCGGAGAGGCTCCGTGCGGTAAGCGGCTTACCAAGCCGGGAAAGACCAAGCGGTGACAATGCTTGCAGCCAAGCTGTATTGACCCCGTGAATGCTTACGGTTCCCCGAGGACGGCACCTCGGACCTCCTTGCCGATGCAGGCTCCGTCCCTAAGGGGGCAACGCCGAACTTGGGAATATCTCTGCCGATTCAGCAGATGCAGGAAACGTTGGGAATTGGTGAGGAAGCCTCATTTCTTCCTCAGCCTCTCCGCCGAAGGCGGTGAGGCCTGTCCAACATGCTTTGGGAAGGGGTTCGGGGGAGGACTTTCCCGAAAGTCCTCCCCCGTGAATGATACCATCTTCTTCTTTTGGATTCAGCCCATGGGCGCACACCATGAACCGAATGCCGGACCACACTCCTAAATCCTTCATCAACAAGACGGCCATTTGCCTTTTGGTCGGCTGCTTCTACGGATTCGCCAATTTCCTGTCCGGGAAATATTACCTGCCGGGGTGTACTTTTGCGGAATTCCGTCCCCAGGTGGCCGTTCCCATGTTCATGGGGATTCTATACGGTCCCTTGGCGGGGTTCTGCAGCGGCGGCTTGGGGGATATGCTGGGGTACGCCATGGGAGGCAAGGGCTTTTTCTTTGCGCCCTATTGGAGCTTTGCAAACGGACTCATGGGATTGATTCCGGGCTTGATACGATATTGGCGCGCGCAACAGGTCACTTCGATTCGGGCCTTCGGGATCTTGCTGGGCCTTTTGCTCGCCGCATCCAGCGTTCCGTTTATGATTTCCATCGGCGTCGAGATGCGGCAAGGAAATATATCCTTCCATAATGCCGTTTTTCAGCTCTTCCTGCCCATTTTTATCGCGGATACCCTGTGGGCCTTTATCCTTGTGCCCGTCTTCATGAGATTCGCCGGGTTGCTGAGCATTCGCATAGAGCTCCGTACCATTATGATTGTGTATTATCTCCTGATCTTTACCGTGCTGGCTACCTGGTTGTGCAATGTTCTGATCAGCATGCAATATGACCTCAGGGTTGAGGAGCTGTATATCCTCGGCGTTGTGACCCTTTTCGTGTTGATCATTGGGCTGCTGGTATCAGCCGTATTTGCAAGGAAAATCACGGGGCCGGTGGTCGTGCTGACCAACGTGGCCGAAGAGGTGGCCGCCGGCGATTACGCCAATGTATCCCTTTTGCGGAATATTATTTCTCGTTCCGACGAACTGGGAACCTTGGCGACGGTATTTGACACCATGATACAGGCGGTGAGACGACGTGAAACCGAATTAAAACGCCAAGTGACCGAGTTAAGAATAGAAATAGACCATAAGAGGCAAAAGACGGAATTGAAGAAGATTACGGGCACCGATTATTTCAAACAGCTCAAACAAAAAGCCGCCGATTTACGGCGGAACGTTTTGGAAGATGAATAGGTTTTGACATGGTTCAGGAAACGGATGGGAAGCAAATCGGATCCATTCTGAACAATCTGATTCGCGCGGAACGGTTTGCAAAGGCGAAGAAACAGCCGGTTGTTCAGAGGGGTCCGGTTCTCACGACACTCGGAGTGCCTCTGATGGAACCCGAGGACGGCCGCTTTCTCATCGATATCAGTGGGGTGCGCGTCTTTGCGGGTATTCCCGCCTTTGTGGGTTACCTGGCGAAACAGACCATGGAAAACTGTTGTAAATCCACCACGGACGTGTTGACCCAGGTGGTGGTGGATTCCGACAGTACGCCGGAATTGGCGTCTCTTGGGGTGGATCACGTGGTGATCTACGCGCGCAGGACGGTGGTGCGACACCTGGTGGAAGCCCGGGAACACTTTGTGGAACATTTACGGCTGGTATTTGACGCGCTGCAAACCCCTAAATGGGGAAAACTGATTTTCCCGAATGGATTCGGTCTGTCGGAGAATGCTCACGGTGCCGACTCGGGTGATCGGCGGACGGCATTGCACTTTCCCTTCCACAACGAATCCGGCCGGCCCAATAACTACTTTTTTCTTCTGGAATATGATGAAAAGGGCCGATTCCTGCGGTTCACCATTGAAGATTCGGCCGAGTCTCGACTGTTCCTAAAACGCATTCCTCACCAGACGGTGAAAGACACGGGGCGGCTCCACTATCAACAAGATATCAACACCATGGTGGAACAGATTTTCACCGGCATTCATCGTGAGTGCCAGAACCAGCAAAATGAATACATGGAAATACCCGGAAGACAACCGGTGCTTTTCGATCTTCTCATCTCCGCGGGCTTAACCGAGGTTTCCGGCGTGGTTTTCCGATGGACCCAGGAGACCGCCGAGCTGCTTCTGCTGCAGAACAATACCGCCTTTGCCACGGTGCTCGCCAAGATTCTTTTGCTGCTGGAAGATGAATATGTGATTCGGATCTTATCCGCCGGCAACGTACTGGAAATGTTGGATGGCAAGGACCGAATTTATTTCGATATTTCCCGTAAAGGCGCCATGCTGAACATCAGTATCGGCGAGCCGCGAAAGCAACCCGACATGCTCGCCCACCTGAAACGAATGCCTCAGCTCCATCAAACGGTTCGGAACAGACCGGTATCCTCCCTTAAGGACTATCGCGTTCTGCTGATCCACCATGCAACGGCTGAAGTACTCGGCTTCATCAAGGCATTGCAGGAAGCGGACTGCAACGCGGTCACCACCCTGTTCATTCGCTACAGCGGGATTGTTCCCGACGCGATCATCGAAGACATGCTGAGTATGCCCGATGAATCTTTCAAGTTTTATGGGTTACAGCGGGTGGAACTTCGAGATACGATTCAAGGGGCCTATATTCTTTCGCGGCAATATTCACCCATCACCGGGCTCGAAAATCTGGACGCCGCGCTGCGCGTTCGCCGGGGAGATTATCTTGATTCTATGCGGTTTTCCGCCCTGCACCTCTTTTTCAGAGAAGCCTTTCCGGCCAAGAACGAGAAACGGAAGCTGTTCGTCATTGAAGACGGCGGCTATATCGCATCGATATTGAACCGGTTCTGCCATGAAGGCAAAACGCTCGGTGAGGTTTTGACCTTCTGTGAAGTCGAACCACCGCCCAATGCGCCATTGACGGCCTTGTTCCGAGACTGGGTGCGGGAGATCATGCCCGCCACCTTTGAACATACCATCAATGGATACTACCAATTGCGCGACATGGAAAAGGAATGCGGCGCACTTTACATTCCCGCCTTCACCATCGCCCTTTCCAACTATAAGAATATCAATGAAGCGGAATCATGCGCCTACTCCATCCTGAATGCGGTGGAGTCCATTTTCCATGGTTTGGGCAAATGCATCATGCATCGAAACATCCTCGTTTTGGGTTCTCGAGGGAATATTGGACACTATTTGCTGAAGGCCTGTACCGCTCGGGTTTCCTACGGGGGGGCTTATGGTCTTGATCTAAAAGTGGAACCCTTGTCCAAAGGACCTGCCGAGTTTGCTCAAATCGACGACATGCCGCGCGAAGTGTGGCAAAACCTGGATCTTTTTATTGGCATGACCGGGGTTTCGGTTCTTCAACAACCGTTCTTTGAAAAGCTGTTGTTGCACGGGGTGGCCGGAGAACTGTTCTTTGCCAGCGGGTCCACCAAAACGGTTGAATTCGCCCACCTTACGGCCTGGCTCGGGGAGTTGACCCGGTCCGACGCGCCCCGCATAGACGGCCGGCCCGTATCTCTTGAAACCAGTCCCATCAAGGATCCGCAAAAAGGAATGCTGCAGGGACATCGCATACGAATCACATTTGCGAATCCCGAGGCCGTTTCCGGCTTGACCCTCGACCATCCTTACAAGGACGTGTATTTGCTCGGCGACTCCATGCCCATTAATTTCCTGTATTATGGGGTCCCCGCCGAAGTCATCGACGGGGTTTTCGAGGAACTGTTTTGTGTCCTGGGGGGCGCCGTCGCCGCGTTCAATCGGGGAATGGACTACCGGCCCGACATCTACGCCGTTGACGTCAATATCGACAAATTCGGCAATCCGAGGAGCCTATGAGAGTATGGACCATCATCGCCCTGTCCGCCATGGCCGGCATCTTTCTGCACGGCTGCGCGAGTAATCCTGAACCTCCCCACCTGACGACGCAACAAGTCATTGAAAGCCTGCAATTACGACCTATGTCCGATGAGGCCTGTCCCGGCTATTTTCTCCCCACCTATGAATCGACCATCAAGGCCGACAGCCCCAAGGATCGATCCGCCGCCTCTTTGATTTATTACCTGATGACGCCCGATGTGCCCATCGATCCGTGGCATATCATCTCTTCCGACGAGATCCTGCTCTATCACTCCGGCGCTCCCATGATCCAGATGCTGCTTTACCCCGACGGTTCCTGGGCTGAAATCGTTCTAGGACCGGAAGTGGACAAAGGCCAGGTCATGCAGCAGGTCATTCCCGCCGGAACCTGGATGGGGTTCGTGAAAAAGCCGCACCCCATTTACGACTGGGGACTGTACGGGGTCTTGGTGATTCCCGGTTGGCACATTGACGACATTCGGATGGTTCAGGAAGGAGCTGAATTGAACGGCTTGATGGAGAAATATCCGGATGCGGTGGATCGAGGCAAGGCGCTGGGACTTTTTTAGCCGCGCGCAGTATGCTCGTTCAAGGTATCCGCTCACGGGGGGGAACTTTTTAAAAGTCCCCCCCTCCGGACCTCCCTTCAAAAAAATTCAAGCGGGCCTCATTGCCTCCGGCGGAGAGGCTCCGTGGGGTAATCGGCTTGCCAAGCCGGGAAAAACCAAGCGGTGACAATGGTTCCAGCCAAGCTGCATGGACCCCATGAATGCTTACGTTTGACGCACGGCCGGCTTGGACGTATCCTTTAGTAGAAGTAATTCCACAGACTCGCCGCTTGGTATCCCCGAATGTCCGGGCTCATTCCATCCGTGGTCGCCCGGCTTCTCGAAAAAGTGTCTTATGGACACATGGAGGCGAGCATGCCCCTTTCGGACAAGATTAAAGGCACCATCAGAAGAGAGGGTCGCACCTATGTGGCTTCCTGCGATGACCTTTTCGTGGTGACCCAAGGGGAGACGCTCGCCCAAGCCGTAGAAAACCTGCAATCGGCGGTCCGCCTGTACTTCCGGGACGAAAGACCCGAGGAGCACGGGTTCGCCTGTGCTATGGTGTAGTGTGGCGGCGCCAATATATAAATATTACGTAAGCTTAGAGTATATGCTGTGTTTTTCGTAATTCCACAGTAAGTTTTAGGCATGGGCGCATTAAAAAAACATGGCCGTACAATTGAAGCTGAAAAAATCCGGAGGGCAAACAGGGCCGCCGCAGTCGGCAGGCTTATGTTGGGAGAATTCAATAACTGGGTGGATTTCCTAAAAGCTGATAGTGATGAACTGGAATCTTTACCACGTCGCCAACTTAAATCCGCTGTTGCTGACATCAAAAAAAGGATGTCCGGCGAAATAAAAAACTTCTGTGTGAGAAATTTTGAGAATTTGACGGTAGATGACCTTGACAGGCTTTATGAAGAAATCAAGGCATTCAAAGGGTTAGAGATACCTCTAAAGGATTTCGAAGACAAGTATTCAAAAATCCATCCTACCACATTGAAAGGCTATCCTTCGCATTCAACGGTTGTGATTTCATTATGGGGTCTGCAATTCAAATTCCCAGAAGATTTCTTAGCAAAAGATTTACACAAGGCTTTATCAGCGGTCATTTCCAGCCATGAAGAATTGGAAAAATATCAAAAATCATCACAGAGAAAACTTGCTGAGGATAAGGAAGGTATTTCAGACATCATTCGAAAAGAAAGCTATTCCAGTAGGTCAGTTATAATCTGTTGTTTTAATCTTGTTGAGGCATATTTGAATGGCATCGCGTGGCAATTTTCTGAATACGATGAAAACTGTGGTTTTCTATCAAATCGGCAGCAAACCCTTATTAAAGATATTGGGCAAACAACTATACGAGATAAAATCATCAAGTATCCAAAGATTGTGACAGGTAAAGAACTCTGGAATGAAGATGATGATTTGGTAAGCTCATTTCTGGAGATTATCAAACCATTCAGGGATTCACTCGTTCATCCATCACCTTTCTCTGCTCCGGACAAATTCGGCGGTTATGACAAACTGAGTAAGTTCTATAGAATAAACGCTGATATCGCCATAGTAACTGCAAAAACAACATCGATGATTATCAAAGAAATCCACCAGCATGTAACCACATCCAAAAATAAATGGCCTGTGTGGATGGATGAAATAGAGTCTTTGCTTGATGAGGTTGTTCAGGTTGTGCCTTGACGACTCCTCAACCTGCATTATCATTCAGCCACAAAAGGCGATCAGCCTTCACACATACATTCAATTCCCCTGTGTCCAGGGTGCTGTTACTAACAGCGCCCTTTTTTGTTTTAGTGTGAAGTGAGGGACGTTGTTGACTAACATGACAAACGCCGGTAGCCCTTTGGAGTTGTTGATACAGATGAGATGTCCTGGCTAGGACCCCCTTCAAACGTATTCCACTTTCTTATCAATACGTCCGTTCCGGATCGAAGACGACACGTGACGCTCCTGCGCGTATCATGCGGCCGACGGATCGTCTTGGTCGGCTTCCGTGAGCTCCCAATGTCTTCTGACAGGAGTTTAACAGGAGTTTAAGAGTTACCTGGGCAGAATAGTCTATAAGGGCTGTAAAAGCAGTAAGTTACGTTCTGAAAGTTTGTAAGACCCCACCGTCGTTCACCTGGAAACCGAAGGCGTGCAGGATTTGGGCCTGGATGTCGTTCGGTTGTTCGATCATGCGGAGGGGTTTTCGTTTTGCCGGACTGAAGCAGAGGCAGGAGTGCAGTCTTTGCATCTGCTGCATGACGGTTGAGGCTGTGAGATTCAGTCCGGCGCGTCGCACTCGGAGTTCAATAATTCGAAGGTAGGTGAGCGCGGCGACGCAGGTCAGGATATGGCACCGGATTTTTCCATCCGTCCAATGACGGATCGGAAAGACGGAAACCAGGTCGTGGTCCTTGGTTTGCCGAAATGCTTTTTCCACTATGTATCGATCCAGGCAGGCCCGTACAATCTCATCCGTACTCCAATCCCCGTTATCCGTTACGATGATGTTCTTTCCGAATCGGTTAATGTATCTTCCGATCCGATAGAAGTTCTTGCGGAAACCCATGCGGGTCCGCCCTTGATCCATTTCAAAAGTCAAATCGTGAAGTAGGGGACGTTGTTGACTAACATGACAAACGCTGGTAGGCCGTTGGAGTCGTTGATACAGATGAGATGTCCCGACTGAAATCCCCTTCAAACGTATTCCACTTTCTTGTCAACACGTCCGTTCCGGATCGAAGACGACACATGAAACTCCTACGCGTATCAGGCGGCCGACGGATCGTCTTGGTCGGCTTCCGTGAGCTCCTAATGTCTTCCGAAAGCCACCAATAAGGACGCACCTATTCACGGGGTGTGCCGTAGAGGGACGCCGGCACGGGGGACACAGGGGAGATGGTGGGCCTTCGGCCGTCTTTTGGGCAGGCACTGTGGCCTGCCCCTACCATAGACGAGTCCCCCCGTGAATGATTACCCGGGAAGTTCTTCGTTTGTGGAGAATTTGCTCTCGCAGGCTGATGAACCATACGACCGACGTTACAAATGGAAGCGCTTGGGATATCATGCAGATCGGATTGCCGAAGGGGTTGCTGAGATTTACGATATGGATCCGCGTGACCTATTGTCCGGGGGTAAACAGCGGAAGCAGGTAAAGGCAAGGAGTCTTTCTGTTTTTTGGCGGTAAAATAGCCTGGTCCATAGCACAGGGAACCGGCACTGTCACGACGGTTGGAGCTGAGCGCTCCCGCGGTAGGTGATTCCGTTGAAAGAGGGGAATCCATGGCCCGTGAAAACGGGTATGGTTTAATGGCGGAGTAGCCTACTTTTTGCCGGCGTCCCCATTGGCACATTGGCAGATTTACGGAGCCGTTTTACACGGCGGAAACGACCAAAGAAGCATTTCATGCGGATACACCTCATTTTCGTTGGGTGTCGTCCAGGGCAACATATGAAACCGAAAATCAGCATCATTACACTGGCGGTCTCGGACCTTGAACGATCCACCGCATTCTACCGAGACGGACTGGGGCTGCCCACATATGGTGACTTCCCGGGGATTACCTTCTTCGAGCTATCCGGTACATGGCTTGCGCTGTATCCGAAAGATCAGTTGGCAAGCGACGCTCGGGTCGATCCGCAAGGAAGCGGTTTCCGAGGATTCACTTTGGCGCATAATGTGTCCTCGAAAGAGGAGGTGGATCGGGTGATGGGAGAGGCCGAGAAGGCCGGGGGCCTCCTGCGGAAACCGGCCAAAGGCACGGATTGGGGCGGATACTCGGGATATTTCTCAGACCCTGACGGATTCTTCTGGGAAGTAGCATGGAATCCTCATTTCGATCTGACGTAAGCCGGCCGGGTAGCTTACTTTTTGCCGGCGTCCCCATCTGCACCATCGGCACGACAGCATAAAGAGGAGAATGGACGTTTATGGATTGGTATGTTTGCAAGGTTTGCGGTTATGTCTACTATCCGGAGGCCGGTGATCCGGGCAAAGGAATTCCCAAGGGAACCAAGTTCGAAGACCTCCCGGACGATTGGAAGTGTCCGGTCTGCAGAGCGATTAAAGAGCATTTCAAAAAAGAGTAAATGGGCGCTTTGATAAGATCGGTATTGTTAACGCCGTCCGGGACGGTAGTCGTGAAATCAGGAACGCCCAAAAAAATGAGGGGGCACCCAAAAACGGGGCCCCCTCATTTGATCAAACTGGTGGTGCCGAGGGACGGAATTGAACCGCCGACACGGGGATTTTCAGTCAGTGACTCCCAAGCTTCAAACTTCCTCAATTAAGAGTAACTTACTGATTTGACAAGATTAGTCGATTCTCAATCTCGGGCACCTAATTCCGATTCTGGCTGATTTTTCAAAAAAGTGACACACCAAATGACACACCAAAATGCCGGCAGGGTCGCGGTTATCGAGTCGAGTTTCCCCTAGTGGGCATAGCGTCTTCGTGGATGAGGTTTCGAGTTCAAGCTTTCGATTGACACGACCTACTGTATAACCGGAGAAGTGACACATTTCAAAGAGCCATTCAATTCATCGGGTGGCTTTTTTATTCTCCTGCTTTCTGGAAAGTCTTTGTGAGGAGCCTGGGGTCGTGTAGGAACGGTTGGCCTTTTCAGTGATAGGCAAACCCCTCTCCCTCAAGACCTGAGGAGAGGGAAAAAAAGCCGCTCACTCGGAGGAAAAGAAAATGGAAGCTGTAAGTAGAATGGCAAGCCCAAAGCAGGTCGAGTTTTTGGCTGATCTGATCGATCGAACCGAGACCAGATTTGATCGGCCGTTGGAAAGCCTGACCTTGGAAGAAGCGTCGGAAATGATCGATGAACTGCTGGAAAAGGAAGACCCAGGTTCGCCACAAAACGTGAAGCCTGTCGTGCGAAGGAAATGTAAGGATGATCGCACCATGCAGGCTCGGCTCGGTATGGCCTTCAAGTTGGTGTACCAGGCGAGCGTGGTGAGGAGCGATGGGTGCGTTCAAAGGCCTTCGATTGAGAACAACGAATTTTTCGGGAAGGAAGTGATCAGGGTCTTTGATGCCATTAACGAGATCGCGGAGCGGGTTGGAGTCGATGGAGGTGCCTCGGGGTGAGGCGCTTCGGATTTGAGGAAGAGCAAAAACATGACGGGTACTCCTATGTCAAAGATGAGATGACGGAAGGGATCTACATAAAAAACGAGGGGCCTTTTCATGAGATGTGAGAAAGAAATGGAGAATATCGTGAAACCTGCTGAGAGTGGGAACACCGTTCGCATCGAAATATCCCAGAGTCTTGAGAAGAATACAAAAAAACGGGACCCCGAAAGATCCCGTCATTTGCACTGGCCGAAGCAGGACTATTTCCTGAATTTCAATCGCTTTCGGAATCCCATCAGTCCCACAAGACCGGAGCCAAGCAGCCATACTGCTCCTGGGATGGGTACCGCGTTTCCAAAGTCGATTTCAATCTTGCTCGCTTCCTGGCTGTTAGTAAAGGTCCCGGAAAGGTTAATAGTGCCGGTAAATGTGAAACCGTTACTCAGATCAATGCCTTGGATATACCAGTTCAGTGTCTGCCCGTTGGTTGCGGAAAAAGATCCCAGAGATTGGCCGTTCAAAGTGGCGTTGTTCATTTCCACCGTGGTACCCGATTGGGCTCGGACCAACCATTGCATGTAGTTGAGATCAACCAGAGGGTCCGAAATCGTATAATATTTTGTAGTATTTGATCCCACCGTCGTAGAAAGCATATCGGTATTCGCATCATACGTAAATGTGAACTCCTGCGATACTCCCCAGGTAATGTTTTGGCCTACTCTGTTGCCGGCCGCGCCCAAATCGGGAATACCCAAATAGACCTCTTCCCCACCGGTGTTGTTGAATGATCGGTACCGCACCGCACCCACCAATGTGGACGGCGAAAGGTACCCTGAAGAAACCGTATACGCCTGAGACTCCGCCACGGCCGAGAAAATCAAGGCCATCACCAAACAAGACCAAAGCAACTTCCTCATCCAAGCTCCCTCCATTCGAACGATGTGCTCTAACCGGCCGCCTTTCCTTTCTCCGCGCCGGCGGAAACAAAAAGACGGCCGGATTACCCTTTTGCAGGCAACCCGGCCGTCTTCATTTGAAGACCCGTGGCTTTCCGTCCCCGCCTCACGACGGGTTTGGCTTTTTATCTTGGAAGATTCTTAGCAAAAAAAGAGCCAACAGCCCTCAATCTACTGCGAGTTGTCATTTCAACTAGTTACGGAAGCACAATGCGGGTCGATGGACGGCTATTTCGGGAGTCGGAGCCCTGTTTCCCGATCCAATCGGGTGAATAATTCCGATAAAGAAGCGAGATTTCTATGAGACCTCACCTTTTCTGCATTTCGACAGACAAGGTTATATTTCCTGAATATTAATCACTTTCGGAATCCCAGCAGTCCCCAAAAACCGTATCCGAGCGGGAACAGCCACAAGAGGCAATTAGGTCGGCAAAGGGTTCTCGACACAAAACCGACCTCTATTGTTTATCCAAGAGCAATCAGGGCCTCGATTTGGGTGTCGTTGGGTTCCTCGATCTGGACAGTGAGGAGGGTGGCGCCCTTGAGCCCTCAGGACGGAGTTCAGGGCGGCCGTTTCCTCCATGAGCGTTTTAGCAGGTTGAGTTTTTGGCTGACCTGATCGGTCGAACCGAGGCCCAGTTCGATCGGCCTCTGGAAAGCCTGACCTTGGAAGAAGCGTCGGAAATGATCGACGAATTGCTGGAGAAAGAAGACCCAGGTTCGCCACAAAACGTGAAGCCTGTCGTGCGACGGAAATGGAAGGATGATCGCACCATGCAGGCTCGGCTTGGGATGGCGTTCAAGTTGGTGTACCAGGCGAGCGCTGTGAGGAGTGATGGGTGCGTTCAAAGGCCTTCAATTGAGAACAACGAATTCTTCGCGAAGGAAGTGATCAGGGTCTTTGATGTCATGAACGAAATCGCGGAGCAGGTCGGAGTGGATGGGGGCGCCTCGGGGTGAGGCGCTTCGAAAAATGTCACAAAGTTTTTACCTGGGCAAAAATAGCGGTAACTCCCAATTGACAGCTTCTCCGACTATTAATAATCTGAAAAAACGTCATTTTGTTCTGCGAATACGTTGTAATCTTGGCTTTATGCTGCCAAGCAGAGGTCTGTGGAGGAAACGCACGAGAAACTTGAAATGCAGTTGAGCCAGTTCCAGAAAATGCGAATCCGTGGGCAGGCCGGCGGGGTAGCCAATGACTTGAACAATCTGCAGGTACCGATCATCGGGCACTCGGAAATGACCTTTGATGACTTTAGCGAAAGAGGTGAGCCCAGGGAGTCCGCAACGAGATGCTCAAAGCCGGATCACGGGCCAGGGACTTGGTGCGGCAACTGCCGGCCTTCAGTCGAAAAAAGAAGATTAACTTGAGAGCCTTGGACCTGAATCAGGTCGCTGACGGGGTTGCAAAAGCGGTTACGATGAACCATTCGGGAAAAAATCGTTGTATCGGTGAATGACATTCGGGGGCTGTATATTTCAGGGTATGAGGATGACTTGGACAATGGAAAAGACCCGGAATTGCGGGTAAGATTCAGCTTTGTTCGTAAATCTTTTTTTAGTGCGGGCCTTAGCGGCCAAAGTGAGAGAGATTCTCGAAGGTGACTGAAACGACGACCGGCGCTAAGCCCGGCTTTCCGGATAGAACACGCCGGAATTGGGGCGACGGCCATCGGCGGGTATGGGGTGCGAAAAGTCGCTCGCAGGCTTTCGAATGGAGCCGGCCTGGAGATCGGAAAACGATGCTTTACTTAGGGAAACCTCGACGTAGGCGGCGCAATGACGGAGATAAAGGAAGGACGAGCAACACAGGAAATCGAGTCCCATTTGGGACCTCTTCGGTTGAGTGAGGAGAAATACCGGACGTTGGTGGATCACGCGGGGGAAGCGGTTTTCGTTTCGCGGGACGGCGCGCTGATCTTCACCAATCCCAAAACCGAAGAGCTTTCCGGATACTCGGCTCGAGAATTACAGTCCCGACCGTTTGTCGATTTCATTCATCCCGATGACCGTGCCCTGGTGATGGAGAACCATGTCAAGCGCCTCCAGGGGGCGCAAGTGCCACCTGACTATGGATTTCGGATTATCAGAAAGTCGGGCGAAATTCGCCACGTAGAGCTGAACGCCGTTCGAGTGGATTGGGAGGGAGGACCCGCGGTTCTCACCTTTCTCAAAGATGTTTCCGAACGTAAACGGGCGGAGACCGACTTGGCTCGGCGAGTGGCATTCGAACGTCTGGTCACGGAAATTTCATCCGAGTTCACGGGGTTGCGGGGTAATGAGATCGACGAGGCTATTGAGCGGGCTCTGGGCCGGATCGCGGAATTTACCGATGCGGATCGTGCTTACGTGTTCTTGAGCCGAAACGGAGAGTCGGTTTTCGACAACACCCATGAATGGTGCGCCCCCGGAATCGAACCGCAGATGGAAAACCTTAAAGGAATTGTACTGGACGAAGAACTGCCGTGGTTCGCTGATCTTATGAGGAAACGCCGACTCCTTCACCAACCCGACGTTTCGGCCCTGCCGGAAGAGGCTCGATTGGAGCGGGAACACCTGGAGGCCCAGGGGATTCGATCGCTCATCGTGGTGCCCATGAAGCTGGGTGACGAACTGCGGGGCTTCTTGGGATTCGATTCGCTGCGCACTGTCCGAGTCTGGACCGACGACGATAAGGCCTTGTTGGGTCTTGTGGGCGAGACTTTTTTTAGCGCACTCGAACGAAGACGATTTGAGGAGGCGCTTCGCCGGAGTGAAGAACGGTATAGGGCGGTTGTGGAAGATACCCCAGTGCTGATCTGTCGTTTCGGACCCGAATGCGAGATCACCTATGTGAATCAGGCCTACTGTGACTATTTCGGGAAGTCCGCCCGGGAGTTGATCGGAACCTCTTTTCTTTCCCTCATCCCCGAAGCGGACCGTCAGACGGTTTTGGCCAACTTGGCCTCATTGACCTCCCAATCTCCCGTGCGGACCTACGAGCACTCGGTAAAGATGGGGCAAGAAGGAATCCGTTGGCAACGCTGGACAAATCGGGCGCTGTTCGACGATGGAGGAAAGGTCGTCGCCTATCAGTCCGTTGGCGAAGACATTACGGAACGGAAGCGGGCGGACGAGGAGCGGGAGAAGCTCCAAAGGCAGTTGACTCAAGCACAGAAAATGGAATCCGTTGCTCGATTGGCCGGAGGCGTGGCCCACGATTTCAACAACATGCTGGGCGTTATTCTGGGTCACGTGGAACTAGCCCTTGATCAAACGGAGCGGGGGGAAGCGCTTTTTACTGACCTGAAGGAGATTCACAAAGCGGCACAACGCTCCGCGCACCTTACCGAGCAGCTTCTGGGCTTTGCCAGAAAACAGACCATTACACCCAAGATTCTCGACTTGAACACAACCGTGGAGAGGATGCTCAGCATCCTGAGAAGTCTTATGGGGGAAGATATCGAAATTGCTTGGCTGCCGGGTAAGGATTTGTGGCCAGTGAAAATGGATCCATCACAGGTCGATCAGATTTTGGCCAACCTGTGCGTCAACGCGAGGGATGCCGTATCCGAAAGCGGAAATGTGACCATCCGGACCAAGAACGTAGTGTTGGACGAAGAATACTGTGCGGCGCACGCAGGGGCGGTTCCCGGCCAGTTTGTGGCTCTGGCGGTAGGCGATGACGGTCGCGGCATGGAGAAAGAAACTCTCGACAAGTTGTTCGAACCCTTCTTCACCACGAAGGGAGCCGGCAAAGGAACGGGGTTAGGTCTGGCAACGGTCTATGGCATCGTCAAACAGAACGGGGGATATATCGACGTCGAAAGCGAGCCGGGTGAGGGAACGAATTTCACCATCCATCTGCCGAGGTATAAGTCTCAAAATAATGAAATTAGAAACAGGAAAGAGACCTGGACAACTCCCGGGGGCAAGGAAACCATACTTTTGGTCGAGGACGACGGTGCGATCCTGAACATGGCTAAGACCATGCTCGTGAGATTGGGTTATCGGGTCCTGGCGGCGAATACCCCGAGCGAAGCCATCCAACTGGCACAGAGACATGTCGGTCAAATCGACCTACTGATCACCGACGTAGTCATGCCGGAAATGAATGGTCGGGAACTTTCGGAGCGACTTATGGTAATCCATGCCGGAATGAGGACGTTGTTCACCTCGGGCTATACGGCGGACGTCATCGCGAACCGCGGTATCTTGGAACAAGGAGTGGAATTCATTCAGAAACCTTTCACGTACCGAGGGTTGGCTTACGCAGTCAGGGCAATGTTGTCTCGGCAGTAATATCGTTTTCTGCGATGGTTTTCCTGCGATCAAAGCAGTCCGTTTAAGCCGAAGAATACAAACCTGCCGTCGGGAGAATGCGCTCGCGTATACATGCCCGGCGTCTTTGGGATCGCTTTCAATGCGTGTGTCGTCAAGAACTCGGAGTGCTCAAGAATTATCGGGATCAGGACTGATTTTCAAAACGCCGGAGAGTCGAGGAACTCCGTTGTCAATGCGATGATCGAAATGTCCTGTGGGCGGGTTGTCCGGTCGGTTGAGGAGGTTCTGGAGACGTTGTCGGAAGTGATTTTATAAGATTCTTTGGCTTCCCCGAAGAAGCTCGAAATCCAACCCAAAATATCCTAAGAAGAATAAGCCCGTATCATGCGACTCTACGGGCTTTCTGATGTTGGGCTGGACATTTTCACGCCTTACCTGACTCACATATTAGGGGTTTTCTTCGTCAGTGAACGATCCAACGTAGACGGTTACCATGTGAGCACCAATAATGCGGTTGTTCTCCCCGGCGACGGTGTTCGTCTGAACATGTTTGTAGGCGCTCGGCGAGAATATGCAACAACATTCCAGTAGCTCTCCACCGCATTCATACTTCCGTTTCTAAATGATAACCCTTTTGGGGCCAATAGGCGCAAGGGTTTATGCGTTTTGCGTTGAAGTCTAGCGGCGTTTCTCGCTTTTACTTTGCCTTTGTATATTCTGATCGGTTATTGGGCGGGAAAGTTTAATGCTTTGTAACCCTCTGAGACGAGAACCGAGTTTATTCATTCCGGCTTTGGTTTTCAATTGATGCCATTATTTCATTTTGAAATTGCTCATCTCCGACGAGCTTCATCGCCATCACCCGACAGATTTCTGCGGCGACATTTTTGTCGGTGCATTTACTCCCGTTAACGGCAACTTCAACGGTTATTTCGCCTTCATCGGACACTTCGAGAAGGAGCGCGGCCCGATTGTCCTTGAGTTCCAATGCCGATCTGCCTCCATAATCTCAGTGAGCCGTCCCCCTCCCATCGGTCATGTCCCAGATGAGACCTCGAAATCCCATGAGCACTCCTTCATCCCCGCACACAGGACAAATCCAGTGTATCCGATCCTCTGCTGTGAAGTGAACTTCCAACTCACCCTTGCAAGGTTTTCGGTTTGGTCTTCGCCAACATTTGGGTGAAGAGGCGGTCTTTAGGCCTTTTTCAAGCGAGGTGGCAAAGGTGATGATCTCAGCCATTTTCCCGACCTTTGATCTCAACTGCGGAACCGCCGGGCCTGTTTTGTCTTCGTTGAGCCAATGTCTGATATCGATCACCCACATTGTATTTCCGTATTTAGAAAGATACTACTATGGGTTCAGATGAAAGGTATTGCAACGGATTATCCTGCAAACAATCTTTCGACCAAAGCTTCGGCCTCTGCCTCGATCTTCAGGTCATTCAAATGCTCCAGCGGTACGACCGAGATAACTTCCTCGTACTTCTCTCTGGAGAGACCGGTGCCTTTCCAGGGTTTACTCGTGAGGTATTGCTTCTTGGTGATACCAAGGCGTTGCCATGGCTTGAGGCGCTGTCTGGTATAGCCCATGCAATCGATTGTAGCATATCCAGTTTCTGGATCAAAGCGAAGAAGCTCTTCCGGATTATAGGATAGGCGTATCGACATGGTATCGGTGACGAGTAACTACCGTTTTCTTCACGGCTAAAGGCATAAATGGGATTCGACTCCATCGCCGAAAGCCCGATTTAAGCCTTTCCCCCTCTTCGAGGGTCGCCTGAAAACGAGTTCCATCCGTTGGTGGATCGGTTTATCAGGGTTTGGCGTTGCTGTTTTCCTGGATGCAGACTTCCGCTCTCTCGGTGAATACGCAGCCGAGAGAGTCCGGTCAAAGAATTGGACTCCGGGAGGAAAACACCATGAAACAAGAACAAGTTGTTGTTGAATATGGCGTACTCGACGCGCCGGTACCCGCAGGACTGAAGATTTTACGAAACAGCGATCCTTGGCTTAGATACAGCGACGACGAAAAGGATGAGGCGCTGGAATTTATCGCCTGGTATGTGCAGAGCGAGCATGCGCCCATCATGCGGTTAGCCGAACAGAGCCAGAGCGGGGCATGGCTTGATTGGTCTGATCCTGAGAGCGCCTTCAATACCTGGGACTTCGAGCGAGTCTGCGGGAAGTTCGAGGTGGACAAACGGCGATACAGGATCGGCAAAGTGCTCGAGCGGATCCGGGACCTGGCGATCATGCACAGCTGTCTTTCGAATGATGACGGAAAGCGGAACACGCTCGGGCGAGCCAAGCTTCTTGTCGAGGATGAGTTCATGGGTCCTGCGATGGAGTACATGAGACGCTCCCAAGTAAGTCGTGACCGGGAGCAGGCTTTCGAGCATCGCCGCAAGGCAAGGGAGCTTGTCGGGCTTGTAGAAAAAGCGGCGGAGATTTGGCAGGGGCAACGAGGCCCCTGATTCGCTGTGTTAGAACGTCGGTTTTCGGCAGAGCGGCGACGGAGTCGTTCGAATGGTTGCTCTCCTCTATGCGCTCTGCGTATGGAGAGTTGAGGACGGCTCCTTAATAAGCTTTGCGGTCGGATGTCCGCTGCTCCGGGCATCGGCCGAAAGTTTTTCATCTCGGAGCGAGATAGGCAAGGCCATGAGGCCGGTCAGTGGCGCCCTTTTCATGGCCATGTTTTTGGGATTCGTTGTGTCGGCAATTCTTGCCGCGAGCGGGAATTGCCGTTGACCTCTTTCGAGAGGGCGAGCCGTTGCGGCTTTCGTCTGGGCAAGCGCTCGATGAAGCGGCCATGCCGGGTCGTATCGGTACGAGCCGGGTATGGGGCTGTTTAACGTGAACAACAGGCTTCCGGGCTCACGCCGGAAACCCTGGTTCCGAAATGTACCGGCTTACCGGGAAGAACACTTCGGTTGCGCATGCGTTCCTTTGAGCGGATGCTTGTGATGCATACTTCTTTGGAAGGGGAGAGTGATCCGGAGCGGCTGCTTCCGGTTGGAGTATTCTACCGCCGGGAAGATGGGTCATTCTTTCCACGACGGTCGTGTGGTCAGGGGGGGCGGTTTTGGGGATGTCCGAAGAGTCGGATTTGGAGGATTGGGAAATCGTCACCTTATGATCCGAATGATCCGAGGAAGACCGATGATGGACATCGGGGTCTTTTGGGATCGGAGCGGTTCGATTGGAATTTGATGGGAGTGGGTTGGTGAACCCCATGGGGTTCACGGTGAGTCGGGTTCTAACGAACCCAACGCCCCTTCGCCCTGCGGGCGGGGCCCGCCTCCGGCGGGCTTTTGGTGGTGTCGGCGATTTTGTGAGATAATCAAAGCTATGCTTTTTTATCAAACGAAACCAAGTTTTCGTGTGGTTTTTTATGTCTTTGGTGAGTTTATGCAGGTTTATGTAAGTTTATATTGGAGTAATAATGAGATTATTTCCCGTCTTTCGGGCATAAGAAAAGGGCTCCGAGCTTCCTGAAAGTTACAGTTTTCGTAAGCGATCTTGCCGGTCTCAAAATACCCGTCCGAAAGCAGTCAAAAGAAAAGCGGGGACCCGTACATCGAGACCCCGCTATCTCTCTCTGAATTTCACTTATTAAAGTTCACCGGTTAACGCTGTGTTCGTCTACGTCTCAAACCTGCCAGACCGACAAGACCCGATCCCAGAAGCAAGGCAGCCGCCGGCACGGGCACGGTCGTGGTGGTGCCTGCGATCTCGAAAGAACCCGCCGCTGTCTGGAACTTCGCAGGAAAAGAGTCCAAAACCACCTTCAAACCGTCTTCACCGGAAAAGCTACCGCTGATGGTCAGCGTAAAGGTGTCCGTATTGCCGCCGCTCTGCAGACCGTCGCTGATGTTGCCCCCGCCGCAATTATCGGCGGCATACGCGCACACATCGATCAATTTGTATCCCCCGGGGAAGGTCTGATTCGGACCGCTGCCGGACTCCACTCCGTCGAATTTGCTGCCGGCATCGGAGTATGCGGCCGTTCCGTCGGGCGTTACACTGAAACCAAAGGCTGTCCACCCCGCCTGAACCGCAGACGTGGTGCTGTTGGTCAACTTCACCGTCAGTGTCAGCTCAGATGCGGTGAAATCGTCGATGGTGATCAGTGCGTTGGCGCTCAATTCATCGCTCAAGCCGGTGTAGGTCGTGGGCAGCAGCCAATCGACCGAGAAGTACTTCCCCACATCGCCCCCAAGGATTTCCACGTTGTACAACGTATTGTAGATCGCCGGGTTTCCCACCGGCGCCCCGCTGGGCGTAAACGTACCAATCGAGAGCGCCCAGCCGGACCCGGACCATGCACACAGCACAGCGACCAGCACGAGCGCTTGCGCGAATCGCATTCCTCTCATTCCATTCGCACTCAACTTCTTTTCCATATCTACACCTCCCGCTACAGGCGATCGAGTCGCCGCGATCATTCACACGTGGTGCCTAAGAATCTTATCCGATATCTCGAATTTCGCTTGCTAGTCATTTAGTTCATTTTAATCATTTTGTCATACAATACAAGCAACAACTGTGCCGAACTCTAATCTGGAACCCAGAAGGAATTCTTCGCAGAATCATCAGGGATTAGAATGGGGATGCATTCAACCACCGGAAACGGGTTTCGGGAAACCGGGCCGTTTTTACCGATTGACCGGGATAGGGTTGCCGATACAGTCGACATAGGGGGGAAAGAGGCTTCATAGGCCTTACGAGAGAGGAAGTAACACGCGAAGGAATCATTGGTCGTTCATGGACTCTAAAAACGAAATCTTCGCCGAAAAGAATCCTCTTCAGGCCTGCCGTTTCTTACCAAAACCACTCCCGACGGAAAGTCTTCAAATCCTGCCATAAAGCTTTTCCTTTCGTTCGGGGTTGGGGACGGCGGGGACGCCTTCCAATTTCGTCCGCCGTTGACCAGTAAGTGGCCTCTGAAGGGGATTCGTGTGTAGCTGTTTGGCTTCGGGTCGTTCATTTGAGCGGGAAAAAGGGAAAGCTTTTTATATAAGAAGCTGATTTCAACTACTTATGAGTGATGATTATTTTTCGCGGCTTGGTTCGTACTCTCCCATACGACCCACATCGAATTACGGAAGCGGAGCGTCCTACTTGGTCTCCCCTTACGGAAGCGGAGCGTCCTACTTGGTCTCCCCTTACGGAAGCGGAGCGTCCTACTTGGCGTCCCCTTCTGTTTATGAAGGTGTGCCCTCCGAAAAAAATGTGGGGTTTCTGAGCCTGGAAGGGATGTTGGGAGCAAAGATTCAAAGGACGGAAGATCGGATCGAAGCCGTGATCGAAGCCATCGATAAGCGGAGGCTGATCAAGGAGGAGAACCTCTACGGCATCGAGCGGGATCTTTGCACCTGCCAGAACCTCATTTTCGAGATGGGCTACAAGGTCTATCGAAGGGACCGAGACTGGATCGGACTGGAGACGCGGAAGATCGATCTCGAGCGGGACCGGAGAATGGAACTTGCCGCCTATTTCAGGGACATTCTGTTTTTGGGCAAGGAACTCAGGGATACCGTGGAGTACCGGAGGTCGATAGAGGACAAGGCCAAATTGCTGGGAGGAAAAACCTGAGAATGAAATACCAATATAAGGACGTCACCATGACGGACGTGGAAAAGCTCTACGAAGTGCCGGGAGCCTTCGCGCTCGCCATGGAAAAACATCAACTGGAAAAAGTGATCGTGTACTTTGTGAGGGAAATGCAGGTGCGGAGCCGTTACGACCGATCAAAATGACCTTCAAACGAATCCTGAGCCCGTCGGCCATTCTCTCCTACAAAAAGGATGCGCGGTTCCGATGGGGATGCCCGAGAAAGTTCTATCTTAGATACGTCAGGAAACTGAAAACCAAACCCAAGATGTGCTTCATCGTGGGGCAGGTGGTTCACCAGGCTGCGGAAGCCTTTGTTCAGGAATATACTCCCGAGATTCTCGAAGCGCCCTATGCGGAAAGCCGAAAGCGGATTCTGGACAGGGTGGATTTCCTGTGGAACTCGAGAATTCTCGAGATTCGGACGCTCTCCGGCGGTCGGGACGAGGCCGAAGGCCAACTCGTCGAGGCCAGGAAGATGGCGTTGAACTGGCTTCACCAGTTCATCCGCGAAATGAGCAGCGGAAGAAGCCCGCCTGAGCCGGAAATACGGCTTGTGAGTCAAATACATGGTGCCCAAGGCATCTTGGATGCCCGTTATTCTCGAGAATTCGTCGAGATCAGGGATTATAAGACTTCGAAATACCAGGAGATTACACCCGACATCAAACTCCAGCTTGCGATCTACGCCCTCCTCGAGCGGGAAGTGAACGGAAAGCTTCCCGATAGAGTCTCAGTTCATTTCCTGAAATTCCCACCCTCCAAAGACAATCCCAAAATTTTCAAGCCTACCCAAGAACTCGCGGATTGGGCTGCGGAAGAAATCCGCCGAATGCACGAGCTGACCCTGTCCGAGCGTGAAGAGGACTATCCCTGTCTATGCGGGGGGTGGTGTGAGAGGGAATTCCAATGATCGTAACCGTTGCCGAAAAGCTGAGACGGCTCGAGCCCTTCGTTTCTTCCGGAGAGCTTCGGGCTTTGTGGTCGCTTTATCAGATAGAGGAGAATCCGAGAGCCAAGCGCGAAATCGAATCCATGGTCGATTCCATGCTCCTGCAGCATACGGGAGTGGCGTTCGAAAACGCCGTTATGCTGCCGCCGCCGGGAAAGAATGAGGCGGCCGGCGATTTGCAACTCGGACACGTCTCCTATTGCGGCAGGAAGCTCTTTCCCTTTGGTCTCAGAAAGGAGGAGTTGATTCGACATGTGGGTCTTTTCGGGCAGACCGGTTCCGGCAAGACTACCGCGTGCATGAATCTTATCCGGGAATTCGTCAAGGCGAAGATCCCGTTTCTGATCTTCGATTGGAAACGAAACTACCGGGACCTTTTGACCCATCCGGATTTCCGGAATGAGGACATCCTGATCTTTACCGTGGGAAGGGAGGTCAGCCCTTTCCGTTTCAATCCCAAGATTCCTCCGCCCGGAGTCGAGCCTCCCATCTGGTCGAAGAAACTGATGGAGATTATCGAGAAGGCATATTTGTTAGGTCCGGGAGCGTCGGACGTCTTGATGGACGCCATGAGTCTCCCGACCTTCGCGGACATGAAACGCTATATCGACAAGCAAAACCGCCGGGGCAGAGAGATGCTCTGGCTGAGTTCGGCCAAGAGAACGCTGAACAGTCTTACCTTCCCGGGCCTGAACGAGGTTGTGAATTTTCAATCTCCCAGCGTCAGTCCCAGTCCCAGTCCCAATCCCAGTCCTATTCCCAAGCTCAATCCCGCTCTCAGTCCCAGTCTCATTACCAGTCTCAGTCCCATTTCAATCCCAAAACTGCTCCGGAAAAACGTGATCCTGGAGCTGGACGGACTTTCGGATTCGGACAAGACCTTCATCATCGGAAGCCTGCTTCTTTGGATCTATTTCTACCGGATGCAGGAGCCGGAAAGGGAGATTCTAAAGCACATGATCGTCATTGAGGAAGCCCATCACCTGCTTCTTCGAACGAGCAAGGAAGAAGACATCACGGACGTCATGATGAGGGAGATCAGAGAGCTCGGGGAAGGCATCGTGATTCTCGATCAGCATCCCCACAAAGTTTCAGTCTCAGCTCTTGGGAATGTCTATACCCGGATCGGCTTTCAAACCTCTCTGTCTCAAGATTTCTCGAGTTTGAGCCGTTCCCAGCTCATTCCCACCGGGAATGAAACTTACTACGGCATGCTCAAGGTGGGAGAGGCCATTGTGAAGACCGGAAGGGTCCCGTTTCCGTTCCTGATATCGGTTCCGGAATTCAAAATCGACAAGGGAATGGTCCGGGATAAAGTCATAAAAACTAGAATAAACTCTTCTTCAGTAAATGAACATCCAAACCAAGCTCTAACTCCTGAAATAAACTCCTTTCATGAGCTTTCAAGCTCGGAAACACTCTCCCCCATGGAGCGGATTCTGCTGGATGACATCGCGCTTCATCCTTTCGACGGAGTTCAAAAACGTTACAAGAAGCTCGGAATGAACCCTCGGGAGGGAACTCTCTGCCTGGACGGTCTCCTCACGAAAGGCCTGCTCAAGGAAGTCCTTGTGGACCGAAACCGGCTCTTTGAATTGACGCCGCAGGCCGGAGAGCAACTTCACCGAGAAGGCCTGAAACTCGAGAATTCTCGAGTTCGGGGCGGTGTCGAACACAACTACTGGGTCGAAAGAATCAGACAGTCGCTTGCCGGGCACTGCCGAGTGTTCCTGGAAAAGGACAACCTGGATCTCGTGGCCGACTGCAACGGTGGTTTGGCGGTTCAGGTCGAGACCGGAAAATCGGACATCAGGAAGAACGTCGAGACCCTCTCGAACCACGTCTCCATTCGGAAGTTCATGATCGCGACGAACCCCGAAGCCCTCACCAAAATTCAATCACTCCTCAAGATTCAGGGCATTCAAGCCTACCTCGCCAAAGACTTCATCGAAAAGATCATCCCCATCCTACTCACCGAAAAAGCGGAGCGTTAAGCGGACACCTTTGCAGAGCCAGGCGTTTAGCGATCCGTGTCACCAATGCGGGTTTCCCCGGACCACCTACAGCGATTTTGTCGGGTGAAGCCTGTACCCACCGTTTTGCAGCGCGCCGTCCGTGAAGACGGCCCGTATCCCCTTCGTTTTAGCGACAGCTTCAATCACACGTTTCAACAACGACGAGCACTACACACAGAGAGAGGAGGTGAATCTTGAATGCGTCGTCCAAGTTGCGTCGGGGCCTCTTTTGCCTGAGACGCGAGTGGCGGGAAGCGGCGCAGTCGGTCCAGCCGTCCCATCAATTCGGAGCGGAGCTGTTACTGGGCCTGATCGGCCTGCATCTCGAAGCAAAGGAAATCTTCAAAACCAATGAATTACCCAAGAGAAAGGAGTTGTTGGATGAATTCTATGATCACCAAGAAACCGTCAAAAAGGCGATCCATTACCTCGGAAGTCAAGCAACCGAACAAACCGAGTCCGAGAAGGGTCGAGCGATGTCCGGACTGCGGTGAAATTCTCCACCGCGACGGACGATGTCCGCTGTGCATCCGCTGTGGATGGAGCGGCTGTTAGAGCATCATATCAACGAAAGAGGAGGAAGGATCATGAGCGAGAGCAACAAACCGGTGAGGAAGTATCGGGCAAACGGAGTCGTCGTCAGTGTCTGGGAAAACGACGGCGCAAAAGGGAACTACCATACCTTCAGTCTGCAACGCGTGTTCAAGGATGCCGACGGCAACTGGAAGACCTCACCCAATCTTCGGGCGAGTGATCTCCCGACCGCCTCGGAATTGTTTCGGCAGGCATTCCTGGACTTCGGCATCAAGTCGATGGGTCAGGCCGGAGACGATATTCCGTTTTAGGGCATTATCGACCTCACGGGCTGTCCGAGCATTGTGGACAGCCCCAATCAAGGGATTTCCAGGGAGGTTTTCTATGATGAAGGAAAGAATCGATATCGTGAGCGTCAAAATGGTCAGGGACGGCTCGATCCCCTATGGGAAGAAGCCAATCCGAGGACCGCAGGACTTGGCTGAACTCGGCATGAAGTTCATGGGAAACGCGGACCGGGAGATGTTTCTTCTGGTGTGCCTGAACGTCAAGAACTACGTGAACTGCATCCATCTGGTAAGCGTGGGAACCTTGAGCCAGACCATTCTATCCGTACGGGAAATATTCAAGGCCGTTTTCCTGAGTAATTCCGCTAAAGTGGCGTTCATCCATAATCATCCCAGCGGATGCCCGGAACCCAGCGCAGAAGATATCGCGATCACCGAGAAACTCACCCGTTGTGCCGAACTCTTCGATGTCGGGGTGGTGGATCATGTGGTTGTGGGCGATGAAGGCCGCTTTGAAAGTCTGTCCGAGCGGGGCGTCATCAAGACTCATTGATCATACATACGGGAATTAGTGTCGACCTAACGAGGCGGGAACCATGGAGTTCCAGGCCTTTTTTTGTTTCAGGAGGAAGAAATGGATCATGCGCTTTACGCAAATATTGAAGAGAAGCAGTGCCCGGAGTGCAACGGAATCCTTCAGGTATTCGATGAATGGGAAATCTGCGAGAGCTGCGGCCGCAGTTGTTTCAACCGGAAGAAGATGCTCAGGAAGCCCTGCAGGGATCGGCCCGAGCCGGCAACTTGCGGGCGTTGCGGAAACATCTACCGAATCGAGTGGCTCTTTTTGGGGCTCGATTACAACGACTTCGGCGACAGATTTTGCCCCTACTGCGGACATCACACGAGCTTGTTTTAGGAGGAGCGTCATGCGGGTTCAGTGCCGGTTTTGCGGCAGTGAGTACTTCCTTCAAGTTTTCATCGAAGGAAGAGAGTTTCCCTATCTCGATCAGTGCCGCTGCGTATTCTGCGGCGGAGAATTGAAAAAGCAGGAGGTGATTTACCATGTGGAACATACCGACGAAAGAGGAATTGGACAGGCTTCCGAGGCTCTATGAGACCGAGGGAACGCCCATCGAAGAGAAGCTGGTCAGGCTGCATTTTTTCCTTGGAGCCTTTGACTGGTACGTCGTGGAATACGACGGAGAGGACCTGTTCTGGGGTTACGCGATCCTGGGTGACCCGGAAATGGCTGAGTGGGGCTATATCTCCTTCGGTGAACTTCGGGATTTGAAGGTGAGGCCGGGATTCGAAGTGGATCGCGACCTCTACTGGGAGCCCAAGAAGGTCAAGGACGTGGACAAAATCCGTGTCCGGGTCTGATTGAACTTCTTGTCCTGGAATGAGTCAGTAGCCGTCTTAGGGCGGTTTTTTTGTCTCTTACGAAAGGAGAACGGTTATGCGGTCAGTCGAAATCAACGAGACCGAGGCTTCGGTCTACATCATCATCAATCCCCGTCATCCGCTGGGGCTCATGGTGGTGGGTCAGGATGACCCGGTTGGATTCCGAGACCCGGTCGAGGCGGTTTCAGAACTCGGGGTTTTGCGACAAAGGTTCGGTGGACATTTGATCCTCTGCAGGGCTGTTCCGGTGGAGGAGCCGGTGGAGGAGCCGGTGGCCGGCAGAGGCGGGCTCGAGCAGTTCAACGAAGAAGCGGAAGTGGAGGAATTTCCCTACGAACTCGTGGAGGAGTATCTCTTCTGAACAAAGAAGAAAAGAAGAACGGAATCAAAGAGCATGGAGGGCGGCGGCTTCGGCCGCTTTTTTTATGGGCTGTTTTCGGCCGTGCGTCGGAAGCGGCCTTTTCTATTTCCGAACGGAAGGAGAACGATATGGACATTTCGAGTTATCTCAAAGCCGGGTATCCGGCGCTTTACATCGTCACCCTTGAACCGGATCGAGCGGTCGGCTCCATTCGACCCGAAGGATGGAGGACGTTTTCCTGGGATTGTCAACGCGGCATCGTGGATTTGCAGTCCGGCATGCGAAACGACGATTCCAGTGATCCATTGAGCAGTCTCAAGTGGCTCTCGGGAAAAGAGGACACCGTGCTCTTCGTGCACAACTTCCACCACTCTTTAGGTTCCGTGGATATCATCCAGGAAATCCAGAACAGCCTGCCCTCCTGGAAAGGCCAAGGATGTTGTCTGGTCTTGGTTGGGCCTCAGGTAAGCCTGCCGGCGGAGCTGGAAAAGTATTTCACCATGCTGGACTTTGAACTTCCGGGGCTTGAGGAGCTTCGCAGGATTCAGGAAGAGCTTGGGGAGAGCGTGGGGATCGAAGCCGACGTGGAGGCTGTGGAAGCCGCCCTGGGACTTACCGAGTTCGAGGCTGAGACCGCGTTTGCCAGGTCCTTGGTGGAACGAAAACGGTTCTGCAGGGAGATCGTTACCGAGCAGAAAAAGCAGATGATCAAACGCACGGGACTGATGGAGTTCTGGCCGCCGGTGTCCATCGAGGAAGTCGGAGGCCTCGATCTCCTGAAGGAGTACATCAACAACCGAAAGAAAGCCTTCGAGCCTGGAAACGAGCATCTGCCGAGGCCCAAGGCGTTACTTTTGGTAGGGGTGCCGGGCTGCGGGAAATCGCTCTCCTGCAAAGCAGCCGCTTCGATCCTCGGATGGCCGCTCATCCGGTTGGATTTGTCCGCTTTGAAAGGTTCTCTCGTCGGAGAGAGCGAACGTAAGATGAGGCAAGCTACTGCAACGATTGATGCTTTCGGGAAAGCGGTGATCTGGTGCGATGAACTCGAGAAGGTGCGCCGTATTGGCGCCAGATAGGAGTGTGACGGAAGTCACCAAGATTACGGAAATATCCTGTACGCACCCAACTTATCTCTGACCAGCAATGGTCCTTGTCCCGAAAGGGAGGGGGGAGTGCAGCATGTTGGGAAAAGGCATCAAAGAAGGTAGCTACGACCAACGATGATGTCAGCGTAAGCCGTGTATGGTCAAGGCTAAACTGCTTGAACCCCAGTCCTCATGGCCGTAGCTCGGGCACTGGTGAAAGTAGCTGAAACGCCAGTCCGGACTGTATGTAGGCCCACTTTTCGACCTGCATATTCCGTCTGTCCGGCATGCCTTCGACGAGAAGGATAAAAGGGACGAACGGGAGACCTAACCACGGCGAATCTTTGATCTGGCGTAAATGCGGGATCGCCTAAGCTGGTCACGAGCACACGGCTCGGACCTGTATGGCGACGGAGTCTTCATAGTACCCAAGGTGGGCCTGTAATGGGTTCTGCAGATCTCGCAATTGCGGGATACGGATATGGCTATAAGTCGGTGGCGACATCGACGAAGGGTCCTCTATCCGGGGGAAGGAAGACAGCTTATGCAACGTGTTCAACACTCTGAAAGGAGGATGTGCTGATGCTGTCCGCTACGACCATCAAGAGGTTGAACGCTCTTGGAAAACTCTCCAAGCAGGGGAAACGTGTTAACGGCCTATTTCGGCTCATGGAAAACCCGACTTTATGGGAAGACGCCTACGCCAATATCTATTCAAACAAAGGTGCTATGACGAAGGGCGTGGACGGCGTGACCCTGGACGGCTTTTCCGATGAGCGGGCAAAGAACATTATTAAGCTGCTCAAAGACGGTCGTTACAAGTTCAAACCATCAAAACGCGTTTACATCCCCAAGGCCAACGGTAAGTTGCGACCCTTGGGCATACCTTCCGGAGATGACAAGCTGATCCAGGAAGTGACACGAGCGATTCTGGAACGAATCTACGAGCCGATCTTTTCTGATCGCTCGCATGGATTTCGTCCGGAAAGATCGTGTCATACCGCTTTGCGGTATCTTCAGAAATACTGGACCGGCGTTAAGTGGATCATCGACATGGATATCCGGGGTTTCTTCGACAATATCGACCATAAGGTGTTGATAAGACTGTTGGAGAAACGGATTGACGACAGGCGTTTCATCAATCTCATCAAGGCCATGCTTAAGGCCGGCTATATTGATGATTGGAAATACCATGCCACGTATAGTGGAACTCCTCAAGGTGGAATTATTTCCCCGATCCTAGCCAATATTTACCTTCATGAGCTCGACGAGTTCATGGAAAGTCTGGTTCAGGAATTCAACAAGGGAAAGCGAAGACGCCGGAACGAAGAGTATCTCCGCTATCAGTATCTGGTCCGTCGTCAAAGGATAAGGTTCGCCCGGGCTCAGCAGGCTGGGGAGACCGAAAAGCTCAAAGAAATAGAAGCCGAACTTCGGGAACATTGCAGGATGCGACGTTTAGTCCCTTCCTTGGATTTCCATGACGAAGGTTACAAGAGACTGATGTATATCCGGTACGCCGATGATTTTCTCATCGGCATGATCGGCTCCAAGGAGGATTGCAGGCAGGTCATGCAGACTGTTCGTGGTTTTGTCCAAGAACATTTGCGCCTGCAGATCTCCGAAGAGAAATCAGGCCTCCGTCATTGTACTGAGGAAACGCGCTTCCTCGGGTATGACATCACAACCTACCCGGTGGGAAAATCGGTCAAGGTAAAACTTGGCGGGACCTACACGACCAGGAGGCTTGGGGCTGGTCGAATCCAGCTTAAAGTCCCAAGCGATAAGATGGCGGCGTTCTGCAAGAAGAACGGATATGGCAACTATGAGAACTTTGAAGTCATGCCCCGACTTAACTTGGTCAACCTAATGGATACACAAATCCTCACGATTTACAACGCGGAGTTGAGGGGCTTTGCCAATTACTATGTTCTCGCTCAAGGGGCAGTTCGGGCATTGCAGAAACTGCAGTCCGTCTGGTTCCGAAGTTTGACGAGAACATTCGCCCGAAAACACCGCTGCAGCAAGAGAACAGTGAGGAGGCGTCTGAAGGTTGAACCGGGGGAATACGCTATTACCGAATGGTACCATGGGAAATTACGCACCACTCGGCTCTTCAGGTTGAAGGACCTCAAATTTTACCGCTCTTCCCTGTTGCAGAATCTCGACAGTGTACCCAATACAAAGAAGTATCGGGCCACGTACTCTGATATCCTTTCTCGTTTGAGGGCTCAGAAATGCGAGTTCTGCGGGCGTGCAGGCGGCTACTTTGAGGTGCACCACGCCGGGAGTATGAGTGCCGTTGCTGATGGCAACGAACCATGGAAAGAGCTGATGCGTGAACGCAATCGGAAAACCCTGGTCTTGTGCGTTCACTGCCATCGGCAACTCCATGACGGGACTCTGCCTGACCTGAGATTTCCAGGTAAGTGTAAGTAGAGAGCCGTATGCGGTGAAAGCCGCACGTACGGTTCGGAGGGGGGTGGCGGCTTAGCCTGCTTCTGCAGGAGGGCCGCTGCCTACCCTACGTGCGCCGTATTGGCGCCAGATAGGAGTGTGACGGAAGTCACCAAGATTACGGAAATATCCTGTACGCACCCAACTTATCTCTGACCAGCAATGGTCCTTGTCCCGAAAGGGAGGGGGGAGTGCAGCATGTTGGGAAAAGGCATCAAAGAAGGTAGCTACGACCAACGATGATGTCAGCGTAAGCCGTGTATGGTCAAGGCTAAACTGCTTGAACCCCAGTCCTCATGGCCGTAGCTCGGGCACTGGTGAAAGTAGCTGAAACGCCAGTCCGGACTGTATGTAGGCCCACTTTTCGACCTGCATATTCCGTCTGTCCGGCATGCCTTCGACGAGAAGGATAAAAGGGACGAACGGGAGACCTAACCACGGCGAATCTTTGATCTGGCGTAAATGCGGGATCGCCTAAGCTGGTCACGAGCACACGGCTCGGACCTGTATGGCGACGGAGTCTTCATAGTACCCAAGGTGGGCCTGTAATGGGTTCTGCAGATCTCGCAATTGCGGGATACGGATATGGCTATAAGTCGGTGGCGACATCGACGAAGGGTCCTCTATCCGGGGGAAGGAAGACAGCTTATGCAACGTGTTCAACACTCTGAAAGGAGGATGTGCTGATGCTGTCCGCTACGACCATCAAGAGGTTGAACGCTCTTGGAAAACTCTCCAAGCAGGGGAAACGTGTTAACGGCCTATTTCGGCTCATGGAAAACCCGACTTTATGGGAAGACGCCTACGCCAATATCTATTCAAACAAAGGTGCTATGACGAAGGGCGTGGACGGCGTGACCCTGGACGGCTTTTCCGATGAGCGGGCAAAGAACATTATTAAGCTGCTCAAAGACGGTCGTTACAAGTTCAAACCATCAAAACGCGTTTACATCCCCAAGGCCAACGGTAAGTTGCGACCCTTGGGCATACCTTCCGGAGATGACAAGCTGATCCAGGAAGTGACACGAGCGATTCTGGAACGAATCTACGAGCCGATCTTTTCTGATCGCTCGCATGGATTTCGTCCGGAAAGATCGTGTCATACCGCTTTGCGGTATCTTCAGAAATACTGGACCGGCGTTAAGTGGATCATCGACATGGATATCCGGGGTTTCTTCGACAATATCGACCATAAGGTGTTGATAAGACTGTTGGAGAAACGGATTGACGACAGGCGTTTCATCAATCTCATCAAGGCCATGCTTAAGGCCGGCTATATTGATGATTGGAAATACCATGCCACGTATAGTGGAACTCCTCAAGGTGGAATTATTTCCCCGATCCTAGCCAATATTTACCTTCATGAGCTCGACGAGTTCATGGAAAGTCTGGTTCAGGAATTCAACAAGGGAAAGCGAAGACGCCGGAACGAAGAGTATCTCCGCTATCAGTATCTGGTCCGTCGTCAAAGGATAAGGTTCGCCCGGGCTCAGCAGGCTGGGGAGACCGAAAAGCTCAAAGAAATAGAAGCCGAACTTCGGGAACATTGCAGGATGCGACGTTTAGTCCCTTCCTTGGATTTCCATGACGAAGGTTACAAGAGACTGATGTATATCCGGTACGCCGATGATTTTCTCATCGGCATGATCGGCTCCAAGGAGGATTGCAGGCAGGTCATGCAGACTGTTCGTGGTTTTGTCCAAGAACATTTGCGCCTGCAGATCTCCGAAGAGAAATCAGGCCTCCGTCATTGTACTGAGGAAACGCGCTTCCTCGGGTATGACATCACAACCTACCCGGTGGGAAAATCGGTCAAGGTAAAACTTGGCGGGACCTACACGACCAGGAGGCTTGGGGCTGGTCGAATCCAGCTTAAAGTCCCAAGCGATAAGATGGCGGCGTTCTGCAAGAAGAACGGATATGGCAACTATGAGAACTTTGAAGTCATGCCCCGACTTAACTTGGTCAACCTAATGGATACACAAATCCTCACGATTTACAACGCGGAGTTGAGGGGCTTTGCCAATTACTATGTTCTCGCTCAAGGGGCAGTTCGGGCATTGCAGAAACTGCAGTCCGTCTGGTTCCGAAGTTTGACGAGAACATTTGCCCGAAAACACCGCTGCAGCAAGAGAACAGTGAGGAGGCGTCTGAAGGTTGAACCGGGGGAATACGCTATTACCGAATGGTACCATGGGAAATTACGCACCACTCGGCTCTTCAGGTTGAAGGACCTCAAATTTTACCGCTCTTCCCTGTTGCAGAATCTCGACAGTGTACCCAATACAAAGAAGTATCGGGCCACGTACTCTGATATCCTTTCTCGTTTGAGGGCTCAGAAATGCGAGTTCTGCGGGCGTGCAGGCGGCTACTTTGAGGTGCACCACGCCGGGAGTATGAGTGCCGTTGCTGATGGCAACGAACCATGGAAAGAGCTGATGCGTGAACGCAATCGGAAAACCCTGGTCTTGTGCGTTCACTGCCATCGGCAACTCCATGACGGGACTCTGCCTGACCTGAGATTTCCAGGTAAGTGTAAGTAGAGAGCCGTATGCGGTGAAAGCCGCACGTACGGTTCGGAGGGGGGTGGCGGCTTAGCCTGCTTCTGCAGGAGGGCCGCTGCCTACCCTACGTGCTGTCCGGGGTCAAAAGTTCGGGGGCGACGGACGGCGGTACCACCTCGTCCATGTTCGGCCATCTGCTCTTGTGGCTTCAAGAGACTACCAGTCCGATTCTGGTCATGGCAACCGCCAATGATATCTCGGGGCTTCCGCCTGAGTTTCTGCGATCGGGGAGGTTTGATGCCCTGTTCTTTGTGGATATCCCGAACAGAAGCGAGCGCGAAGCCATCATCGAAATCATGAATCAACGATACGGTTCGGAAATACCTTCCGAGTATGCAGCTGAACTCACTGAATGGACAGGCGCTGAGATCGAGCAGCTGGCCAAGGATTCGCTGTTCGATGGCCTGGAAAACGCCCGTGAAACCATTGTTCCGCTTTCCAAAACCATGAAGGAGCAGCTCTCAGCGCTCCGGGATTGGGCTGAGAATCGGGCGAGGAGAGCGAGCCGAAGGGACGAAGAACCTATCAGAACGATCCGGAGGATACGATGAGTCATATCGTCAAAATCGAACTCGAAGTAAAGGACCTCGCTGTCCTGAAGTCTGCGTGTAATCGGCTGGGTCTGATTTTCCTCGAAGGCAGGAAAGAGTTCCGGTGGTACGGAAACAACGCCGCGTGCGAGCATGCCATTCGATTGCCCGGTGCGGATTATGAAATCGGCGTTCAGAGGATGGATGACAGGTATGAACTTCAGTGCGACTTCTACGACCCTAACGTGGAAAAAGCAATCGGCGTAAACGGAGGACTGTTGAAGCAGGCCTATGCGGTGGAGAAGACCCGGACCGAAGCGCGGCGTAAAGGCTACACGGTGATCGAAAAGAAAACCGAAAATGCAATCCGGCTCCACGTCCGGATGTAGGAGGCTGTGATGAAGGAAATCATTGTGGAAGTATCCATGGATGGCGAGATCAAGCTCGAAACCAGAGGGTTCAAGGGCAAGGCTTGTATCGAGGAATCGAAATTCCTGAAAGAGGTTCTCGGAGCGGAAACTTTGCGGGAACTTACACCGGCCTATTACCAGGAGGAGAAGGAGTCGGTTAAGAAGTATCTGCCTCTTTGCGGCTGACCTTCCGCCGACACTGTAACCACAAATCAACGCATGCCCCGGTTTCCGTTAGTCGGAGATCGGGGTTTTCTTTTCTCTGAAAGGAGACGGCGATGGAAAACATTTTCGAAAAAGGATGCCTGGTGCAACTCTCCATCAGCATGTGGGGAGCGAGAAGAAAGATCGATCAGGGAAAACTCGCTCAAATGACCAGCAACCACGAATGGCTTCATGCAACGAAAAAGCTCGTGGACCCGGAAAGCCTGAAACCCATTGCGAAGTTGGCCGGCAATTCCCGGCTCTACCTCACATCGGTCAGTCTGCCCTTTCCCATCCACGGCATGATGTTCGTGCCGAAAGACTTGATTACTGAGGTGGACGAGAAGTTGCGGGAGCTTCAATCTGAGTTCGGCTACCTCGTCAACGATTTTGCTTCACGATATCCGGCGCTCAGGGACTCTGCCATTGCCTACCTCGGTGACCTGTTCAATGAGCAGGACTACCCCGTGGATATTCATAGGCGGTTTTCATTCGAGTGGCGGTTTGTGGCTCTTGATGTCCCCAACGGCAGGTTCGGTCTCCTGGCGCCGGAAGTGTATGAGCGCGAAAAGCGAAAATTCATCCAAACCATGGAAGAGGCTCGTGAGCTTGCCGTGCAGAGTCTTCGAGAGGAGTTCGCTGACCTTGTCGGGCATATCTGCGAGCGCTTCAGTATCGGGCCGGACGGTGAAGCAAAGAAGTTCAAAGGAACGACGGTGACGAACTTCTACGAGTTCTTCGAACACTTCAAGCAAAGAAACGTCTTTGACGACAATGGCTTGGCGGAACTCGTGCAGCAGGCGGAGTCGGTGCTCGACGGAAGGTCGCCCGAGTCCATTCGCGAAAGCGGTTACCTCAAGAACCGGATTCGCGAAGCGATGGCTTCCGTGCATGACCAAGTGCGGGAACTGATAAACCAGCCGCGGAGAAAGATCGTTCTGGATTGAGTGTAGGTTGGAAGAGGGCTCTTCGTGAGCCCTTTTCGACAGGTTTAAATACCACCGTGCCGTAATGGTGGCCATGAAACAGGAACTTCGGATTACGCATCCTTTTGAGGAAGATGAGACCCTTTCGGACTGGTGGCGGGAACGGAAGCGCGGTAACGCCCATTTGTTCTGGTGCAGGCAGAGTTCGGAGCGGAATTCCTTGCACCGACCGGATCGAGCAGAACGCCGGCCTGCGAACGACGTTGGAGACCTTCGGGAATTCTAATTGTCGTCGGAGGAGGAATGGTCGACGTCCCGTAATTACCGGGCGGCACGATTTAAAGTTGAGCACTGCCCTCTTCGTAAAGCCTTAAAGTCCTGGTAGAGCTAATTTGATTATGCATCCACCTATATTGACACCCCATGAACAGCAAACTTTGGAGCTTTATTGATTCTATTTAGGACGCGATCGATATTCTTTACAAAAATTGTATTCCCTTCATATTCGTTCTTACCTCCCAAAATTCTTAGCTTTCTTTCAAAAGGACAATATGAATAGGTTTTAAATCCATGATCAAACATCATTTGCAATATCGTTTGTTCATCAAAACCGTATCTTTGTCCTGAATCGTTCAATTCAATAATCACTCCACAAAGATTGGGATTCTTAAGTGAATGTTGTGCACCTTCCAGTACTGGAGTTTCATATCCTTCCACATCAATCTTTATTAGAAATGGGTCACCTTTCAGCTCCTCATCAAGAGTGGAACAATTTACAGTAATTTCGTTCTTAGTTTTCTCATTATCTGCCAAGACATGGCTGGTGCCACTTTCATCTGAAGAAAATAGCAATTGTTTTCTTGCATTTCCAAGTGCCATATTTAATGAAATAACTTTTTTATCTAATGCGTTTAGCCTAATATTTGTCATTAGCCTACGGTATGTTGATGGGACTGGTTCAAAGCAATAGGAGCTTGCACCAATAGCTGCACTTGCCAGAATAGTGTAGGCTCCAACATTAGCTCCAATATCAACAAAAATATCTCTTTCTCTCAAAACGTGAAGCAAGAAACCCATATCTTGAAATTCAAGAAGACCACAGTAAATATTACCGGTAACAACAATTTCACCTGTTCTGGCCACAAGTTTGGAATTATTTACCCATTCAAAAATAACATCACCTGGAACTAATCTGCTACCGATTTGCCAACCTACAAATATGGCTATCGCCGCAGCCTTATTGTATTTGTTAAAAGGGTGATTGACTATATTATTGAGTATGGTGAATAGGGACACTTTTATTCTCCTTAATGCTACCTATCCGATGAAAAAAGGTTATACGACTTTGTCAGTATATCATCAGTGTCATTGACTAGAGCGATGGGTTTGTAAGCCATTACGAAAAGCTTCAACTTGGGTCCTCCGATATTATGCGGCATCTTTCTCAAACAGGGGCTCTGCGGGGCCTTTATGACGGCAGTCGGCAGGCTTGTGTTGGCTTGAAGGTTCGAAGTTTTCCTGAGCACCCCCAATATCCCGCGAATGCCGCCTTTTTTCAACGCCGCTGAGATCGTTATACACCTTGACCATTTTGCGGTGGACGACCGACCGGTTTCTTCAGGTACGGCTCGATTAACAAGGACAGGGAAGCTGATACGAGACGTCTCGAAAGCGAAGCTATTCCGCGACAGGGCTTGTGGGAATTTTGGCTGGAAGGAAATGAAGATGAGCCCCCGAAGGGGCTCGGTAAGGGAGCGGTTATCTCATGCCGAGATAGAATTATCGGCGGAAGCTGCGACCAGTTTTTAAAGCGGGATCAGTCATTGTACATTTTGGGCTTCCATATTTCGACGGTTCGGTCGAGCGTATCCTTAACCAAGTTGAAGTCGTCTATCCTTCTGACAGTCTTTCCGTTGACATCGTGAATCAGATTGAAATCGTCTCTTCTAAGCGGAAGCCCGAAGTCCACCTGAAGCATTCCAGTGAAGGGGTGACGTGAAAATCTCATGGCTTTCTCCTTTTGTTTGGGGTGGTTTTCGTCCTGCCTTACTCCTCCAGTGATCCCTCGATCGAAAACGTGTGGGAAAAAAATCAAAACACGAAAATTTCTTTCCGAGCACTTCTATTGGAAAAGGGAGGTTTGCCGTGAGAAAGGATTGGGAACGAGGGGAAGAGGAATTCGATTGTGATTCTGTTGAGGAAGATCAGGAGGTCGAGGGCCTCATGGATTGGTTCATGGAGGCGGGGAAGAAGTTGTTGTCCTTCGAAACTGAGCCGGAAGAGCCTTTGGAGGCCGAGGAGCTGAGCGCCGACCGGAAGTTCGAAGTGTACGATGACCTTTACGACAAAGGACTCATCTCACAGCCGGAATGGGAAGACAAATTTCATCGCTATCTCTCCGAGAAGGGAAGAGAGCAGTTCGAAGAAGACCTGGATTCCGTGGACCTGTCGATGGATCGCCTGATCGATCTTTCCGAGGATCATCAAATCCTGAAACGACGTGATGGAAAGGCCATGGAAATGAAGGACGAGCTTCGGGATCGGCTTGAAGACGGGCGTCTTGATCTTGCCGCTGCACAAGACCTTGCCGACGAGATGCTTGCCGACGGAAGAATCTCCCATGATACCCACGAGACGGTTACTCGAACGATCAGGCTTTCAAAAGGAACAAAATGAGGCGGAACGGGCTTTAGGGAGACGGGCGAAGAGGCCTTTCATCTCGCCCCCGAAAACGCCGAACCCGCCCAATGTTCCGACCGATCGTTGGCGGTCTGTCATTGATCACGTTCGCAGGCTCGAAGCTTCCCTTGCACAGGCTCACCGGAGGGTAGTCCCGGGCACCTGCCGGTCTCAGAGTCTCGCGACACCGGAATCCACTTTCGGCGGAGATGTCCACGGCGAAGGTGGTGTTTGCATTCATAGGACGGTTTGAGCGGCTATCAACTATTTCCCTGCGATTGACTCGGCTTTCATCCCCCCGCTGCAGGGATCTTGATTGTTCTTCCCACGCGTCGTGTCCATGTCCGACGTTGTAACGGCCGTGTTATCATTCTCCGGAGACTATGCCCGCCCAAAAGTCTAAAGATCGTAATGGGTTGACCCGATGGCCGCCCTGCACCCCTCTTTTTTCGCTGCTCCATATCATAAAATCCATTAGCTGGTCTAGCGATTTCCACAGATTTAACTCATGAATTTCATGAGAAAACCTCATGATTATCACGATTGCGCACGGTTTCATCTTTTTATAGGATGCTTTTTCTCTGAATCCAACATTTTGCTTTCGGGAGGTCTCGGTATCTTCTGCCGGATTTCCGATTGAACAATGGATCGTCTGTTACGGAGGGTGATCATGGAGCAACCGGGGCAAGGCGGAGCAAGGGAAGAACTCGAGAAAAAGCGGATATTCCTGGTGGACAACCACAGGATGGTTCTCGAAGGATTGCGGCACGCGATGGGCTCTGTTCCTGATTTCGAGGTTTCGGGTGAAGCTTTGGAAGGTCATGAAGCACTTAAACTGCTGTCCAATACGCCCTCGGACGTGGTGATCGTGAACACTTCCATGAAGGGTTTGAACGGTATCGAGACCGCGCGCCAAATCACGCATCGGTTTCGAAAAACCCGGGTGGTCGGAGTCGCGCCGGATTCGGAATGGGACCCCATGTTCAAAATGCTCGTCGCTGGGGCCATGGGGTATGTGCTCAGTCAAAGCGGATTGCATGAGCTGGTCGCGGCTGTTCGTTCGGTGCTCGAAGGCCGGATGTATCTTTGCCGCAAATCCGCTGAAACGATGACTGAGGCGTTTCAAGCGCTTGCGCTAGGCAATGGAAACGGACACCGGTCGCTTCCTTCGTTGACCTCGAGAGAAAAGGAAGTTCTCCAGGGTATGACCGAGGGGAAGACCAGTGCGGAGATGGCGGCCATACTCTGTGTCAGCGTGAATACGGTGGAAAATCACCGCAGGAATATTGTGAAGAAGCTGAAAACCAGGCGAATGTCCCAGTTGACCAAATACGCGATCCTCCATGGTCTCACGACCTTGGGCTGAGCTTCAGATAAAGTCCCCTGAGATTACAGCCTGCTTTCGTTCTGTCGGCGGTTCAGACCGTCTTTCCTTCCGTCCATTACTTGAGTCTGTTTCGCACGTCTTATCTCCGATCGGCTGAAACAAAAAGAAGAAAGAATATCTATACCGTCAGTTCTTCCACGTCGATCTTGTCGAATCGGTTTTCTCGGATTTCTTCAACCTGGTATCGCTCACTGCCTCTGTACTTCGGCCGCTTTTTCCTGAATTCTTCGGTCACCGGAACAAGGCGTATCCTGAGGATCTTCTCCTTCAGCGGTGAATGCTTCTTCAGTTCGGAAAGCAGGCTGATCTGGCTGATGGTCCAGGTCATTTCCTTGTCCTGGTAGGAGATATCGAACCAGAGGTCTTTCGAGTTCTTGTCGAAGTTGTTCTCGGTCTCTCTCCTGGGACCGTCGGACAGAAAGATCACTTCGAAGCCGTTTCGTTTCATGTCTTCGGTGGGCTTGAAAAAGGGCGGCAGATCGCCGGATATGCCCATTCCGTCCCAAGTGGGACAGCCGCTTGATGGTGTGCCGGATGTGGCCGAATTTGTTTCCATTGCCATGGTGTGCACCTCCGAATCGGTTCTTGCCGATTCCGTTGGATACCGGTAAGTTCATTCCTTTATAAGTTTTTTGATGTTCGGATCACCAAGGAGGAAGTGAATGGCGACGAGTTCCGGAGGAAAGCGGGCGGAAAATCTGTACGCTTTAAAGGTCTCCATTGCAAACGGACCCATGAGCAAGACCTTCATCGCAAAGAACCCGGCGGTATTCCGTGTCATTCAAGTTCGAGGCAAGCATACCCTGGGGCAGCTTCACCGGGCGATCTTCAGAGCCTTTGATCGTGAAGACGAGCACCTCTACGAGTTTCAGCTCTCCAAAATACCGCAGGATCCCGAGGCGGCGAGGTATGTGCTGCCCATCGAAATGGAGGGAGACCTGATGGGAACTCCTCCGCCTGCAGGAGACGTTTCAAGAACCAAGATCGGCTCTCTGAACCTGAAAGAGGGCGATCACTTCTTCTATTGGTTCGATTTCGGAGATGATTGGTGGCACGAAATCCGGGTGATCGAGATCGGAAAAGCGGCTCCGGGAGAAAAATATCCCAAGATCGTCGAAAGGGTGGGGGAAAGTCCGGCTCAGTATATCGGCTGGGACGAGATGTAGGTTGGTATGGGAAATTTCCTCAGAGGAATGGAGGGATTGACGCCGAATGGCTTCAGGAACCCGAGTAAATTTCCGGTGGAAACGTGGCTCTTGTACTGTCGAATGGCCGATTGTTTCGGGTTTTCTTGAAATACCGTCGGTGATCGAGGTCTTTGAGGGACGTCATGGCCTCCACGTTGTCACTCAATAGTGATTCAAAATCAGCTTTTAGAGTGTGTGTAAATGTCGCGTGGAAAACTTGAAAACCTTTTGTTGGGTGTGTTATTTTTGTTTCTTGTTACTATTCTGAAGTGTTTTCATTTAAAAACTTTTCTATATTTTCGCGGCTTTTATATTATATTATATAGTTTCTATATAGAAATAAATAATAATAAGGAAAAGAAAACATCACTAAAAACTGAAACTGAAAGTTCCACGAGAAACTTTCCCACACTTAACATCCGGTTCACTGTCAGGTGACGACAATGCATTTAACCGAAAACTATTTATAGATGTCCTGTAGAAGAATCGCTTGAAAATGTCCGGTGGAGATCATTCCGAAGCTTCCTTGCAATTCATCCGCACATTGCATGACTCACAGAAGAATCATCGCCTTATTTTGAACCCCAACTATCTGGACGACGAGAAGTTGCCAGAGGAAGAGCGAACTTCGGTTCTGAAGGAGATTTTTGATCGGAATATCAGGGAGGAGCAGCTTAAGCGCATCGTCTGTCATCTGACTCCGATCCTGGACGGCGATCATCCGAGTTCTCTGCTGATCTTCGGGCCTACGGGTTCAGGGAAAACGGTTTCCCTCATTCACGTCCTTTCGACGTTCCAGGAATATTGCCGAACGCAGTCCGTCGGGTTTCAGTACAGATACGTGGACTTGACCTCGCCCAGGTCCTCTTTCGGAGCGTTGAATGAACTTGCAAGAGCACTCAATGAATCGATTCGTACTTACAGGAAAGGCATTCCCATTGATCAGATGCAGGAACGCATCATCGAAGAGCTGAACCGATTTCAGGGTTTCTTGTGCCTCCTGATTGATGAGGCGGATAACATCAAGCCCAATGCGGACGAGTTTATTACCTTCCTCGGAAAGACCCTTCCGAGAAAGATTCCCTGCCGGTTGGTTCTCATTATGGTCACGAACAAACTGAACTGGGACAAGATGCTGGATCCGCGTATTCTGAGCGTTCTCAAGAAGACGGACATGCTCTTTGAACCCTATAACGCCTTGGATTTGATCGAAATTCTGAATCTTCGGGTGGAAAAGGCGTTGGACAAGTCAAAGGTGGACGAAGCTGCTGTTCGAAAGATCGCGGCCCTGGCGTCGCGGGAAACCGGTGATGCGAGGAAGGCGGTGGAACTTCTATCAAAGTCGGCCAAAGTGGCACAGGAAACCGGCGGCAGGCTGTCCGAAGAAATCGTGGATCTGGCTGAGCACAGATTGGAGATGGACAAGACCGAAGAAATGGTTCGGGCTCTCGCGCCGCAGCAGAAACTTGCGCTTCTTTCCTGCTACGATCTGTTGGCCAAGACTTCGAAACGGGTCACTACAGGCGAGGCCTATGATCGATACGCCAATTTCTGCGAGTTGGAACGGGTCAGGCCGCTGACGCAACGAAGGTTCTCGGACATTATCGGTTCCCTTGACCTCTACGGACTGATCAACGCCAGGCTGATATCACGCGGCAGGTACGGCCAGACAAGAGAAATATCGAGATCGCTTCCCAAGGAAACCCTCAGCCGGTTCTTGTCAAGAGAAGGATTTGGTGCCGGGTCGTTCGGCGGTCTTCATTGAAGGTCCGTCGGGTGGTTATTCGGCGATCTTAACCCGAGTCGTGAACTTCCGGTGGCACTTGGTGCACATCCGGAGTCTGACTTTTCCCTGGGCAAGGGGCCTGTATCCTTTCCAGTGGCTTTGGGTTGCGCCGCAATATGGGCACTTATAGGGTCTTGGCATCGGTATCACCTCGGGACTCGGTAAGGCCCTGGTGTATATAAACTTTTCCGAATTCTGCGGCGTGGGAGCGAAAGGTTTATATCAATGCTTTGCTTTCCGCGATAGATGGAATGCGAAACCCTGGAGCCGGATCACTACAGCGAACGCCCAGCGATAATTTTGGACATGGAAGAGCCGGAGGAAGCCCTCGGCCGGATTATCGGGGAGTTTGTTTTCGGCGTTGCTCAATACAAGGCGTCGGCCCGAGACTACTACTATGACGTTATGCTGGCGAATCATCCGTGTCCTGTTTGCGGCGAAAACCTGCGGATGCTTGAACCCGGTTCGGCGGCCTGTGTGAGCGACCATGAACTGGACCCCACAGTGGTGTTTCAAAGGAGCGGCTGTTGCGGAGCGAAGCTGGTCAGGCGGAGTCTTCATTATGCGTGCGCTTCTTGTGGGAAGACCGTGCCGTCCCGGTTCTTGTTCGATGAACGGGTCTTCGACAAGGTTTATTTCCGGCAACGAATGGCTGAATCGAGAGCCAAGGCAAGAAGGCGAAGAGAGATGATGAGGCTCGCCCGTCGAGAAGGGCGGTCGGGCGGGTTGGCGTTACTGGAGGAACCACGGCTTGATCGTTTGCCCGGGTTTACTGAAGCATTGTCGGGTTTCATGGGTTTTGACGCGGGAGTTTGGGGCGAGGAGTTCTCCCTGACTGGGAATCTTCCTGGGCTGTCCCGGTACAGACGCCATATCCTGGATTCGGTTCATAGGTATCGACAAATCATGTTTTCCAGGATTGACCCCCTGATCGATAATGCCCGGAGAGATCGGGCGATGCGATTTGTGGCTCTGATTTTCCTGCTTCAGGATTGCGAAGTGCAGGTGACACAATACGGCTCGGATATCGAAATCGAGCCGCCCTATTATGAAACTGACTGAAAAGGACAAGGAATTTATTGAAAAGCTCAAGATGTTGATCGAAGATAGTGATCTCAAGATTGAGCTGAAGGAAGACGGCCTGAAGCGGTTCGTTTTGCGCAGAAATTACGGCGACAAGATTGAGCGGATCTTCGGACTCTCCCGCCAGGGAATCAGGTGGCGGTTCCAACGGCTTCTGGGAGATATCTACGTTTCTGCATACACCACCATCTATTGGGTGGAGAGCCTATTGGGGACAGAACTCAGGACGATGGCTCTTGAGATCGCAAAACAACGAGTCGAACTGAGGAAGAAAGCCCTGAAAGAGAATGGTTACGGTAAGCCGGTCGTTCTCCAGCACCTGGCCCGGTCGAGGTGATCGCAATCGTCAACACAAAAATCGAACTCAGCCATAACAAGATCGCGAGGACTCGGGACCTGGATGAACTCGCGGCTATCCTATTCCCAGCCAACAAGAACCATCAGCGAGTTTTTCTCGCAATCTTCATCGAACTCAAGTACGCTGAACATGAATTCTTGAACACTCTTCAGCCTTTGTGCGGCAAATACGATTTCTCACCGAGAATCCTCGAAACCGTCCGAAGCAAGATGCGGCGAATGGGGCTCATCGACCACGTTTCCCGCTTCAACAAGCGGTACGGTTACCGGGAAGGCTGGGTCTTTTCGAGCAGGTTCGGGAAGTCATTGGAACAGCTATCCGGCATCGCGGCGTCGGCCAGAGAGCGCAGAGGCGCGATGCAGGAGAAGAAGGACCGGGGGCTGTTTGGTTTCTTCTGACGGTTAAGGTGATCGGTTTCCTGGAAACGAGAGTTCTTATTCTTTCGTCCGAGAGTCGGAGGGCAAGGGAGGATGTAGCCTAGTCCCTCATCCGCGTGCTCAAGGAAAACCTGCTGACTTATCATCGATCACTTTCCTGATCAAAGCGGCGACCTCGCAGAACGCATAGGGCTTCATTATGACGTGCCTAACGCCGAATTCCTGTGCTTTTTCGGGTGATATATCCGTGCTGTAACCCGTACAGATGATAATAGGTATATTCGGCTTTATGCTCATCAACTCCCCGGCTAGTCTCAAACCGGTCATTTGTGGCATGGTCTGGTCAGAGATCACGATATCAAACTGGGTGGGGTCGATTTTGAACGTTTCCAATGCCTGGCGACTTGAGGTGCAAGCGGTGACCTTGTAGCCCAATCGCTCCAACATCTGCCTCCCCAAGTCTGCTATGGACTCTTCATCGTCTACGAAAAGGATATGTCCAGTGCCGGCTATGATACGAATCGTTTCCGGCGGATCACTCTTTTCCGCCTCGCTTTCAAAAAGCGGCAGGTAAACGTAGAATGTACAGCCGCGACCGGCCCTGTTTTGCACCTCTATGCTTCCGCAGTGAGCTTTCACGATCCCATGAACTACTGCAAGGCCCATACCCGTGCCTTGTCCGGTTTCTTTGGTCGTGAAAAACGGCTCGAATATGCGATCCAGTATGCTTTCCTCGATACCCTCTCCAGTGTCGGTAACGCTCAGCTTTAAATACGCTCCCGGGCTTAACTCGACATATTTGCGCGCCGCATCCTCATCCAGTTCGATCCTCTCAAGCCGCACTCTCATGACTCCCCCCCGATCTCGCATGGCTTGGGCGGCATTGGTGCACAGGTTCATGACCAGTTGGTGGATTTGTGTCGGGTCCGCCAGCACGGTCCCTAAAACCCCTTCCGCCTCCTGCTCTATATCAATGGTGGTGGGAATGGATGCTCTTAGCAGCTTCAGCGCTTCTTCCACAATAGGAAGGACTTCGGCGGGCCGCCTTTCCTGATCGGTCGCTCTGCTGAAACTCAGGATTTGGCGAACCAATTCCTTGGCTCGATCTCCCGATTTCAAGACTTGCGCCAGTTGTTCTCTTGCGGGCAAGCCTTTGGAAAGACCTTCAACCGCAAGTTCGGTGTAGCCTATCATGGCCGCCAGTATGTTATTGAAGTCATGCGCGATACCCCCGGCCAGCGTACCGAGTGCCTCCATTTTCTGCGCCTGACGGAGTTGGGCTTCAAGCCGTAACCTTTCCTCTTCGGCCCGCTTGCGTTCGGTGATGTCCTCGTATATCACGAACTGGTCAAGGTTCTGCATGGTGACCGGCCTGAAATAAATTTCTCTCCGGGATCCGTCTTTACACGTGACAATGTAGGTACGTGGTCTAGATTGTCCCATACCGGTTTGCTTCAGGTCTTGGACCCATGTCTTGACCACTTGGCGCCGATAGGTCTCGTCAGGGAAGGCTTTCCTGAACCATTCCCGTCCGGTGGGGACATCGTCGATCGTATAACCGAACGTCTCCCGAAACTGAGGGTTTACGTATTTGTAACAGCCGTCATTGGCTATTAAAGATATTGCTAGGGGAGATTCTTCCACGAGGGTCCGAAACCTCTCTTCACTTTCCCTGAGAGCGGCTTCAGCCTGAACACGATCCGTGATGTCGTGAAAGATCACGATACCGGCCCGAATACTCCCGTCGGAATCGGCTATCGGGGCTGCGTTCGCCGAAACCCAACGCTCCTCGCCGGATTCATGCCTGATAATCACAGTGACATCCCTTGAGACCTCGCCCCTTAGGACGGCCCTGGAGAGAGGCAAATCTTCAGGCTGATGATATGGCTGCACACGTCAATAGGGCGCAGAATTCTTCCGCCCCTTGTAACGTTGGGGTATGGCTACCATTTATGGAACTTCAACCTGCGGACAGAGGCGGAACCTGCATAGCGACGGTGGATCATGCTGATATTCGCGGGTTGGTTACCGCCGGACTTGGTTCGTCGCGGAGCTGCCTCTTTCTAGAGACGAGGGTTCGGCAGATGCCAGATCTCCTATCAGGTCACGAGGATTCTCCTTACCGCGGTTGCGCCCCTGCTCACAGGTTGAAGCCGGTGTTTTTCCCTTTTACAGTGCCGTCCTCCTTCCAAATCGAACGATATGGTGTTGATGTGAGGCTAAGCGGCAACGGGAACCTCTCTGGCGATCGCCCACAGAAAGGCGGCCATCTCCCTTGCAATGGCCGTGACGGCCACTTGCGACGGCTTACCCCGGGCCATCAGCCGGTGGTACCGGCCGCACAGACGCAGCTGGGCCTTCCAGCCGATCTTGCAGACCTCGGACGGCGCCTCCTCCCGCCGATCCCTCAGCCTGCGGCCCACTCGGGGCGGATAGCGATAGGTCCAGGCCCCCTGGATCAATACCCGGCGCGCATGTCCGTTGCCGGACTTGGTAATGCCTCCTTGTTTGCGCCGTCCTCCGCTGGAACTCTCCGAGGGGACCAAACCCAGATACGCCGTCAACTGCCCGGGCTCATCAAATCGCGTCATGTCGCCCACTTCGGCCACCACAGTGGCGGCCACGATCAACGACACGCCTCGCATCGATTGGAAGGCCTCCACGACCGGTTTCATAGGCCAGTGCTCCACCTGCTCGCCAATCTGCTCCACCAATCGCGCCACCCGGCGCTCGCACTCTTCAATGGTGTCGATATACTCCTGAAAAACGATCTGCTGGGCCGGGTGTTCAAACGACTGGTCCGAAAGCCACCTCCGGTGGGCCCGGCTCCACTTCCGCGGCCCGCCGTACTTCCGACCGTGGCGCAGCAAAAAGGCGTTGAGCCGCTGTTTGGCCTTTCGCTCCGAGCTCTTGGCATCCTCCCGGGCCCTGGTCAAATCCCGTATCGCCTCGTCCTCCACACGGGGAACATACACCCCCGTGAGTTCTCCAGCCCGATGAAGACGAGCCAGGGTGACCGCATCCCGTCGATCCGTCTTGATCCGATCGCCGGCTCGTCGGGGCGTCAGCGAGGGCGCCACGACCGTGCAATGGATTCCCCGGGCATGCAGGTGCCGGCAAAGAACGTAGCCGCATGGGCCGGCTTCGTAGACCACCCGAAGCCGATCCTTCTTGTAGCCCAGCCGGCGAAACAATCGATCCACATCCGACGGCTCCCCGTTGATCTTGCCGTAAGATCGGACTTCTCCATCACGGGACCCTTCGGCCAAGGCAACGTCTATCGATTTCTGGTGAACATCCAATCCAACAAAGATAAAATCGGTCATGGCCTGCCTCCTTGGTGTTGGTTCGATGGGCGTGCTGATTACTCGCACCATAACCCAACAACGCAGGAGACGGGCCTACTTTCCTGCACGTGCAGCCATTATGTCTAGGGGGTACCGTCGGGGTAAAAAGTTTGCCAATTCGCGGAATGCTGTTCTACATTGATATCGGTAAGTTTATCGCCTACCTCACCTCTGATGCTGAAGGCTGCCGGGTTACCCAAACGTATACGGGCATCAGGAGCGTCGGCAATTAATATCCCCGAAGGTGATTGGTTGATTGCGGCCTCCAGGATGGCACGCGTTTGATGCAGCTCCTGTTCCTGCCGTTTGCGCTCGGTGATGTCCCGAACAATCGCGAGAAGGTGCGGGCCCCCATCATATTCGAGACCGCTTCCCTTAACTTCGACATGAAAAAATGCTCCGTTTTTTCGTGTATCAATGGATTCAGCTTGAAATATTCGGCCAGAAGAGGCCTTCTCAATAAATTCAAGAAAAAGGTGTTGGTAATCGGGATGCACTATGTCCCGTCCACTCAGGCCTATGATGTCTTTATGTGAATAACCGTACATGCTACAAGCTGCAGGATTCGCTTCTTTCACAACGCCATCCATGTCAAAAATGAGGAAGGCATCCTCCGACGCTTCGAATATTCCGCGATACTGTGCCTCCTTGAAGGCCAAGTCTTCTTCCGCGCGCTTGCGGTCGGTTATGTCTATAATGATGCCTCTGACCCCCTCGGTAATTCCATTCCGAAGAATCGGGCTTGCATGTAATAGAATTGGAAAGACAGTGCCATCCTTTTTCAATGCACGGTATTCGGTTGCTCCAAAATCTTTTCCGTGGAACCTCCTCGCCAGATTGGTCATTGCCAAGTCCCTGTCTTCAGGGGCAATCATATCGAAAGCAATGAGCCCATCGTCGAAATCCTGTTGTGAATATCCGAAAAGAGAGAAAGCATGCAGGTTGGCGAAGACCAATTTCATATTCCGATCGGTCTCAAACACAGCTTCCGGCAGCATTTCCACAAGGTCCCTGAAACGCTTTTCGCTCGCGCCTAAAGCTTCTTCCACATGCTTACGCTCGGTGATGTCGGTGAGTGACACGACCCGATCTTCATCAACCACACTGATATTGACAATCACATTTTTAATGTCGCTTTTTTTGTCAATAATCCTACATTCATATTGAGTAGGGGGGGAGGCTCCTTTCCCTAAACGTTGAGCATGATACTTCTGCATTCTTGCAAGGTCTTCCTCGATAACAAAATCCGACCATTTCATCTTGTTAATGACTTCGGATTTCGAGTATCCACACAACCCGACGAAGACAGCGTTACATTCCCTGATTATACTGTCCTCACCAAAGATACCCGTGGCAGTTCCCTTGTTCTCAAAAATGCCCTTGAATTTTGCCTCGCTCTTTCGTAGCGCTTCTTCCGATCGCTTGCGCTCGTTGATGTCCCGGGTTACGGTCAGGACCATGGACTCATCACCCAATTGGACCCCACAAGCGGTTACCTCCGCGTCGTAGACTGTGCCGTCCTTGCGGCGATGACGTGTTTGGAAGGTCGTTTGGGTTTGCGCAATATCCGCGAAATCGGCACGGATTTCCGCCTCAGTCATCAAGGCATCGAAATCCCATATATGGAGGCCAAGAACCTCTTCCGCGGCGTAGCCCAGCATTTGCGAAAAACTCTTGTTGGCCTGACGGACTTTGTGATTCTGATCGATAATGGCAATGCCGTCGAGACTTGCGTCCATTAGCGTTCTTTGATGAAGTAACTGCTCACGTAGTAACTTGTTCTCACGCCGGCGCTCGGCTTCATCTTTCTCCAATTCCAGAACCCGCTTTTCCAGTTCATCATAAGTGGTTTTCCCAGTCTTGGCCATTCTCTATCCCTTTTTTCGGAAACAAGATCGGCATGAATGTTTATCTACAGTGTGTCCACAGGTTGATCGCGCTGGACTAATCTCGCTTTATAGAAGTCCTCACCCACCAAAAAACTGTCGTATTATTCTGAAAGATACGCATTGCTTACTCCTGCCTCCTAATTCGCGAGAAGTTGGACCATTTTCATAAGAAGAACAGGATAATCAACAGGTTTGGTAACATAGTCATTCATGCCGGCCGCCAAAAACTTCTCCTTATCGCCCACCATGGCGTACGCCGTCAGAGCGATGATTGGAATTTGAGTATTTATGTTGTTGGATGCAAATGACCTTATCGACCTCGCCGCTTCAACTCCATCCATTTCAGGCATTTGTACATCCATAAGCACGATATCAAATTTATTATGCATCAGAGCGTCAAGCGCCATCCTACCATTGTCGACAATCGTAACCGTATGTCCTGCTCTTTTTAGAAAAAAACTGATCGCCTTTTGGTTGAAGTGATCATCTTCAACCAGCAGAACTTTGAAGTTACGCGAAATCTCGGATACAGGCGATACTTTGGGACTAACACGCTCGCAGCTCTTTTCAGATAGCTCATCCTGACTGGTCACGAGCTTTATGGTGAAGAAGAAGGTCGTTCCCTTGCCAATTTCACTCTGAACCCAGATTCGACCTCCCAAACCGGAAACCAATTGTCTTGATATGGCTAATCCCAACCCGGTTCCACCATATACTTTTGTGGTAGAGCTGTCGGCCTGTACAAAGGCATCAAATATCTGATCGATCTTTTTCGTCTCGATACCGATGCCGGTATCTTCTACGGAAAACAGCAATTCGTTTTCACCCGCAAGGTTGACACTAATGGTAACAAAGCCTTCTTCTGTGAATTTTATGGCGTTGCTGATCAAATTTCTTAGTATCTGATCCAGGCGGTAGGCATCGCTCTTGATCCTTTCGGGTACGTTATCGTTGATGATTATATTAATCTGTAAAGCTTTTTTTGACGCCAATATAGACGTAGTACTATAAATATCATGAAGCAGCTCACGCAGATTAAACTCTTCCACTCTGATTTCAAGCTTACCTGCTTCTATTTTTGAATAATCCAATATATCATTTATCAAATATAGCAGTCTATTACCGCTTTCCAATATATAATCAACATATTCTTGCTGTTCCATATTTAATGAACCGAAGTATTGGTCTTTAAGAACTTGAGAAAAACCAATTAGCGAGTTCATAGGCGTTCTGATTTCATGGCTCATGTTGGCTAGAAACTCACTTTTGGCCTTGTTGGCTATCTCGGCTTCTTCTTTAGCCTTAAAAAGAGCTAACGTTCTATCTTCCACCATATGTTCCAGTTTTTCTTGATATTGCTTTAGAATGTAATCGGCTCTTTTGCGTTTTGTAATATCTCGGATAAACGATACCAATCTGCCACCATTTTCCATAAAGAACTGAACACTGACTTCAACATCGTAGATTGTGCCATCTTTTTTTCGATGTTTGGATTCAAAACGATCGTAGCCTTTAAGGGTAACTTCCTTTATATGTTCGTTCAACTGATCAGGGTCTTCTGTGGCTTTTAAGTCAAGGATTCGCATCTTCAGTAATTCGGATTCCGTGTATTGGCTCATTGTGCAGTAAGACTCGTTGACATCTATGATTTTACCTTCAATATCCGTCATACAATACCCATCCATTGCAGACTTCAAAATGGATCGGTACCTTTCTTCACTCTCTCGAAGCGCCTCCTCAGCTTGTTTGCGGGCGATGATATCCCAAGCCACGCCGGCCAATTCGGAAACGGTTGTGAGGTCATCTTCACAATAGTCGGCGGCCTTATTGCCGACCCCAAGAATGGCAACAATGCGATTGTCGCGATGGACCGGCACTACCAGTTCACGGATGATCGGAGCATGTCCCTCCGGCAACCCCCGGCGGTTTGACAGGCTATAGTAGTCGTTATGAACCAGGGCACGGCCTTGCCGAACACAATCCGCCCAGACTCCGGCCTTGTCGATAGGGTAATGCCTTATGTCGACATCCGTGGTGCACATATCGGTAAGGGTCCGGGTGGACCAGGTTTGGAGATGTATGGTTTGCTGATCTGAATCAATGAAATGGAAGAAACCGATGGTGCTGCCAGTCAACTCTTCCGCTTTGTCCAGAAAGGCCTGCAGCAACTCCCGGGTAGACAACCCGGTGGAGAGTTCCGAAAGTTCTAATCGTGCTTTGGTGATGCTTTCCTTGCGCAAATGCTCGGTGATATCCTGTGCGATCCCGGCGACACGATTGATATGGCCGGTCTCATCAAAGATGGGGAATGCACGATCGCGGAGCCGGCGGATGGAACCGTCCGGCAAAACGATGCGATACGTTTCGTCGAACTGCCCGCCCTCATCCAGTCTGAGAAATTTCTCCGACAGATTATCCCGATCCTCAATGTGGACCGTTTCCAGCCGGCTTTTTGGGTGATCATACAGATCCTGTAGTTTGCGCCCGCATATGCGTTCGTAAGCCGAACTGGCGAATATGGTGGCCTTTGTCTCCCAGTCCACCAACCAGAAGATGTCATCGATCGTGTCAGCCATCTGTTGCAGACGACTATTGCTTTCTTGAAGTGCTGCCTCGGCGTGTTTTCGTTCCAGCGCGTTGGAAAACGTAGCGCCCAACATGCGCAGGAGCCGAATTTCGCCTTTCGTGCAGAACCGTTCCTGATTTACGAAATCAAATCCAACAGTTCCAATACACTTGCCTTCGGATATGACGGGCACCAATAATAAAGACCGGATGCCCTCAGACTCGAATTCCTCCCTGGCCGAAGCCGCATCCGCCGGCATGTCGGCTAGTTTTGGGATATGTACATCGTGGAGGTCCGCCAACTGCCCAATAATCCAACGAAATGGCTCAAGTGTGATTTCCTGCAGGTTATCCCGTTGTGATTCGATGTTACGACGGCACCACTCATGGGTATTACAGAGGGTGTCGGACTGAAAATCGAATAAAATGACATAGCTGCGGTCCGCTCCGGCGAATTCGCCCGCCGTCTGTAAGGCTCGGTCCACAGCTTCGTCAATATGGTTTAGCGGTATGTTTATGAAATCGTTGGCAATTTCGGCGAGTGCCCTCTGGAACTCCAGCTCATACGCCAAGGCTTGGTCCACCTTCTTACGTTCGGTGATGTCCTGTATGACCGCCAGCACATGGACTTGGTCGTACTCGGCCTTTACAATCGAGGTGGAAATGGATAGGTGCTTGTTTACCCCATTTTTTGCGGTGATCCGCCACTCCTCAGCATGGATGTCCTGTCCTGCGCGCATTTCGGCCATGCGCTCAATCGCCTTTTGCCGTACCTGCCGGTCCTTATACAAGCTTTGGTACCAACCATGGCGATTTATCTCCTCCATGGTATACCCTGTAATTTCATACATGCGAGGGTTCCAATGGGTAAAGCGGACATAGGGGAATTCCGGAATATTGTGGCAAACGCAAATACCGTCAGCCGCACTACTTATCATATTCGAAAGGGTCTCGATCTGATCCTGTAGCGCCTTTATGGTCGATTTCTTTTCCATGTAATCAAGTTCCAGGCATTTTTGGCTTAAAGCTTAATCCAATCATGATGTTCCCAGCGCGGGAAATATCTGCTCGATACTTGGATGCAGTGTCGGGAGCTTCCAACTTTGCCGGGGTTGTCGGTCGCGACGTGTTTGATGGGCAGCCCCGGATTTCAAGCGCCGGGACTGTCGGGTAGTGAATCTAAACACACCGCACGAACACTACAAGAAGCACTCTATCAATCAAAGAGTCTGCAGTTCATACCACTAAGGGGCATTTTCCAGCGTCTTCAGCCCTTTTCCCCCCATCCAGAGGCCTATGACTTTCTGGTCGCGCCAGTGTTTTTCGATATCGAACTCTCGTGCGTAACCGTAGGATCCCATGAAATCCATGGCTCTGCTGCACACTCGTTCCACCGCTGCATTGGCATGCAGCGCGAGTCCGCGCGTTTTGAGAACAAATCGCTCGTCCCAAGGTTCCCATTCATAGATTTCCGGGTGATCCATTTCTCGGGCATAGGCCCAGACCCAAGCGGAGGTGGATTCTATGAGCACGGCGACGTCGCAAAGCATGTCCGCTCATGCTTCCCGTAATACTTCATCCACAGAACTGTCGCATTTTTCACAAACCGCATAGCTGATGGATAGAAAATCATCCGTAACCAGATTGAACTTATGGACGGCTTCGTCTGGTTCATACCATCCTTCTTTTACTTGGATCTTGTTGCATACGCTGCAACGCAGGATGCCGGTTGAAAGGGGTATTCCGGTATATTTGAAGTTCATTGGAGGGTCCATAAGCTCGGTGAATAGAAGCTCATGTTCAACTCTTACAATGTTCGAATCCTCAGATTGAAGCCTCATCATCATGTATCGTTTCAGAGAAGGAGAATCACACCTGTACTGTCTTTCCACCGATTCCCGTTTTATTCTCGACAATCCTATGATCGCATTCATCCACATTCTGGCCGTATCACCAACAATAAAATTCCAGATGGGTTTGCCGACCACAAAATTTGCACAGGCTTCGCTCCCGTTGTTTTCCAATGCAAAATCGTCCCAAGGCCCCGACACCTGACAAATCACGTCCTTCTCATCAATCCAGTAAATAGTTTCGGTACTCATACTCCTTTGACTCCGTTGAATGAGGTCTTGATCCGTCCTTTAAGCACTAAAATCCCAACTTCTTCAACTCTTCCAACAAACGGTCCTTTGCGATGGGTTTGACCAGGTAGCCGTCGCAGAGAGCGCCATAGGCGTCGGTTACGTTCCTGAAGTCGTCCAGTGCGGTGGTCATGACGATTTTGGCTCCGTTGGAGGACAAAACGCCCCTGGCTTCCTCGTCGGCCCGGATCGCCTTCAACGCGTGTTGTCCATCCATCTCGGGCATCATGATATCCAGGCAGATGAGGTCATAGGGCTCGCCCGCTTCCCCGGCTTTGCGCGCGGCCTCGACGGCTTCTTTTCCGTTCACCGCCACATGGGGCGTGCCGTAAGTCTTCAGAAATTCCTGAAGGATCACTCGGCTGGTAAAGTCGTCTTCCACAATGAGTATTTTCACGTCGTTCCCTTTTGCGATGTTGGTTTCAGGATTGTGGATTGAAGCAGTTCCTTGAGCGTCGCAAACTGCGTTTCCAATTCATTCATATGAGAGCCGGCCTTATCCAACGATCCCGATCGGGCGGCCTGCTCCATTTCAGCGGCGATGTTGCGAAGCCTCTCGCCGCCCACCCCGGCGGACGCTCCCTTGATGCTGTGCACGTAACGTCCGAACTCCTCAGTGTCTCCTCGGTCGAAGCACTCCTTCAGATTCTGAATCTGGGACGGCACATCCTGAAGAAATATTTCACCGATCGTCTTCAGTAGACTTTCGTCGCCCCCAAGTCGCTTAAGCGCCCCGACGCGATCAAACACCGGCAGTTCCTCGAGTGCCGTTTCGGAATTCTCCGTCCCGTTATCTCTCCGCTCCGTCTCTCCCATCCATATTTGCAGCTTGGCGGCCAGTGTACCCAGGACAATGGGTTTCGTCAGGTAGTCGTCCATGCCCGCCTGCAGACACTTCTCGCGATCCCCTTTCATGGCATGGGCGGTCATGGCGATGATGGGCACACGGTGATTGAGGACATCGGAATGCGGGTCTCGTATCCTTCGCGCGGTCTCGATCCCGTCCATCACGGGCATCTGGACGTCCAGAAGTACGAGATCGTAAACGAAGGAGGATAGCGCCTTGAGAGCCTCGTTTCCGTCGGCAACGGCGTCCGCCTGTAGGCCCAACTTCTTGAGCATACCCAAGGCCACTTGCTGATTGGTGAAGTTGTCTTCGGCAAGAAGTATTCGTACATTCCTTCCCGAAAACAGTTCGGTAGGTTCCGGACCGGATTGCAATTCAGTTTCGCTGGTCCCGTCCAGGGGTTCGGAGCCTGAAAGCACCTGAGATAAGACACCGTGAAGGTCACGATGTCGCACGGGCTTGGAGAGAGCGGCATGAGAACCTATTTTGTTCAGGCGACGGATATCTCCCTGCGTTCCCAAGGAAGTAAGCATCACCATACGCGTGTCTGAAAGGCGACGATCGGCTTTCACGGCTTGCGCCAGCTCCTCTCCGGCCATGCCGGGCATCTGCATATCGATCACCGCTAGACGAAAGGGATCGCCCTGTGCTTTGGCCTCCAGGAGCGTTTCCAGGGCCGAAGGACCATCCGCGGCTTCTGCGGGCCGCATCCCCCAAAAGCGCAACCGGGTCATCAGGATTTCTCGATTGGTGGCATTGTCGTCCACAATGAGCGTTCGCACATCCTTCAAGACGTCGCATACCTGAGACTCCGTAGACGTGTCCGGAGCGCCTTTGACGAACCGCAGGGTAAAATGGAATTCGGACCCTTCGCCCTCTCTGCTCTCTAACCAGATGTCCCCACCCATCATCTGAACCAACTGTTTGGAAATGGCCAATCCCAGCCCCGTACCCCCGAATTGGCGGGTGGTGGAGGCGTCCGCCTGGAAAAACTTGGTGAACAGCCCGCTCAACTTGTTCTCCGGTATGCCGATGCCCGTGTCGCGAACTGAGAACTTGAGCAAGACGTCGTCTCCCCTTTGTGATGCCGTGGACACCAGAACCGCCACTTCCCCGGTGTGGGTGAACTTCACGGCGTTGCCCGCGAGATTGGTGAGGACTTGTCTGAGTCGCACCGGATCGCCACGTAGAGACAGAGGAACGTCCGGGGCCGCACTGCAAAGCCATTCCAGTCCTTTTTGGTGCGCGCGCAAAGCCATGGTTGCCGAAAAGTCGTCTAGGAGGTCCTGCAAGTTGAAATCCAACACCTCCAAGTCCAGCTTTCCGGCTTCGATCTTGGAGAAATCCAAAATGTCGTTGATAATGGCCAGCAGGGATTCTCCGCTGGATTTCACCACTTCGGCGTATCGACGCTGTTCCTCCGTCAGTCCGGTATCCAGCAACAAACCCGTCATACCGATCACCCCGTTCATGGGGGTGCGGATCTCATGGCTCATGTTGGCCAGAAATTCGCTTTTTGCGGAACTGGCCCTGGCCGCCCGCTCGGCCATTTCTTCGGCCAGCAAGGTTTGATTGCGAAGACTCTCGTTGAGACTTTCGGCCCGCTGCTTGGCGCGTCGGAGGGCCGTTTCGGTCCGGATCAGGGTCAGATAGCCTCCTATCATCATGGCGCCCGTCTTCAGCATGCGTATTTCTTCTTCGTCCAAATTCCCTGCCGGATCGGTTGCATCGAAACCGATGAAGCCCAACCACTTCCCGCCCACCCAAAGAGGAAGCGCCAAAAGGGAACGAATGCCTTGGGGTCTCGCCATAATGCGTTCGGACTCGGGGAAAGTATCCACTTCGCCCTTTATGACATTGCCGGCCGATAGGATCTCGCGCCATCGCTGGAAACCATGGGAGTAGGGCACATGCTGGAAGAGCGGGTCGTCCATGCGAGCCGGCACTCCCAGGGCGCAGTCCTCACAAATCAGCCGCATGCACAGACCGTGGTGCGTATCTTCAAAGTTTTCAAACAGATAGGATCGTGATACGCCGGCAGCCTTTCGCAGGCAGGACAGTGCGTCCGTAATATTCTCGTTGGGAGATTTTTCGGAAAGGAGACCCGCGGACGCTTCGGCCAGTTTCGCCTCGTAGTTGAGACGCTTGTTCAGCTCCTCCTGAGTATTCTTGATATCCGTGATGTCGAGCAGGATGCCCTCGTAAGCTAATATCTTTCCGTTCTTGTCCCGTCGAACGCTCGTCATGTCTTGGACCCATTTGGTCGTTCCGTCGCGAGCAACGATCCGATAGGGCTCATGGCACACCGAGTAGGTTTGGGGGTCGGCGGCGGCCCTAAAAACCTCCTCCCAGACGCGCGGTAGGTCGTCGGGATGTATGGTTCGGGCGTAACCTACCGATCCGGAAACAAAGTCGCCGGCTTTCCAGCCGAACAATTGCTCCACATTTTCGGAGGCGTATTCAACGGGCCAATCTTCGGCGTTCTTCCAGGTGAAGGCCACGGCGGGACTGCGGACCAGAACCTCGTTGGCGCGTCTCAACGCTTCTTCCACCTGCTTTCGCTGAGTGATATCGGTGTGGGAACCGGCCATGCGCAAAGGGTTCCCGCTTTCATCGAAGATCGCCTCCCCTCGGGCCAAGATCCACCGGTAGGAGCCGTCTCGATGTCGAAATCTGAAATCAATGGAATAAACGGGTGTCTGTCGTTTCAGGTATCGGTCAAGGGCCTGCATCACCCTTGGCTTGTCTTCGGGATGCACGCGATCCTCGAAAGAGGAAAAGTCGTTGGTTATTTCCTCATCGCGATAGCCGATCATTTCTTTCCACTTGGGGGAAAGAAACAAGGTGCCGTCCCTGAGGTCCCAATCCCAAATGCCGTCCTGAGCCCCATTGACCGCCAGCATGAACTGTTCCCGGCTTCGGCGCAGTTCCTCCTCGGTTTGTTTCAAATCCGAGATATCCACGAACGATTCGAGCAAATGTTTCTTGCCGTTGATTTCAATGCGGGTCACGGTCTTGAGGATGGGAATCTTCCGACCGTCGCGCGTTCGAAGTTCATCTTCGGAAGTGTCCAAGTCATGCGCCATGTCGAAAACGGGGCATTGGTCCGCTTCTTTTGGACATAAGTACTTCTTGGCGCTACTTCCGATCAGCTCTTCCATCGGGACGTTCATCAGTCGGGCGGCGGCGGGATTGGCTTCCACAATCACCCGGTCTTCTCCTCGAACCAGGATGATTCCGGCCTGCACCGAATCCATGAGGGCTTTGGTTCGTTCATGGGCGCTCTTGAGCCGCTGTTCGGCCTGTTGGCGCTCGGTTATGTCCAACAGGGCGCCGACAATCCCCATGACGCCGCCGTCCTGATCGCAAAAAGGGGCCTTGTGGAAGACCACTTGTCGCCTATCTCCAAGCGCGTTTTCGACCTCCGTTTCGTAAACCTGGATTTCGCCCTGTTCCATCAACCCAAGATCGGCTTCGTGGTATCGGCGAGCGAGTTCCGGGGGGGCGATATCCAAAGCGGTACGGCCCAGGATGGAATCCTTGCTCAAACCCATGAGTTCCTGGAAGGCGCGATTGCAGCCCAGGTAGACGCCTTGAACGTCTTTGTAGAACACCGGCGCCGGAATGGTGTCGAGGATCGTCTCCATCAACCGCTCGCTACGGCGAAGGTCCTCCTCGGCCCGACTTCGGCGCAGCGCTATGGCCGCCATGTCTCCCAAAGCCCGGGTGATACGCACGTCTTCCGGGGTGAAGTCTTCGGGCTTGTTGGCCAGCCCGATGACTCCCACGGCCTTGCCGTCACTCATGATCGGTGCGAACAGCACGTTCCGCATGTTCACGTGTCCGGGGGGCATATAGCGCACCCATTGGCTGTTCATGAAATCGTTCTCGTACACCACTTCGGCGGCGGAGTAGGCCTCGGCCCGAAGGCCTCGCACCGGCATGGGCAGCCCAGGGTCGACGCTACACGGCAATCCCCCGGATTCCAGGAAAACCAGTTCGTTTTCCTCCCCGTCATCGCTCAACAACGCGATGTATCCGGAAGGGGCCCCCGTAGCTTCGCGGCAGGAATCAAATATCCGGCGGGCGGCCTCTTCGAAGCCGCGGCATTCCAGCACGGCGCGTGAGGCGTCCAGAAGGCCCTGAGTCTCCTTCAACGATTCTTCCAGTCGTTTTCGGTCTCTCTTTTGGTCCGTAATGTCTCGGAAACTCCAAACGCGACCCACAATTTGGTCACCCACGCGATGCCGTTGGGAGTATCGTTCAAGAATTCGACCATCCTTCATGACCACCGTGTCGAAGGACACGCCATGGGAGTCACCATAGATTTCCTTCACCGTGGCCAGGAATTCATCAGGATCCGCAACAACGCTGAGCACATGTTCCAATGCCCTGCGATCATCCCCGGACTTGGCTATCCAAGGGGGGATTTTCCACATGTCCGTGAATTTTTGATTGAAGCCGGACCACGTTCCGTCGGCGGCCACGATAAGGATTCCATCGGCGGTGGACTCCAGGGCGGCCTCCAGCAGGGAAAGGGAATAGCGCCGTTCCTCTTCGGCCCGTTTGCGGTCCGATATGTCGCTCACGGTGAGGAGCAGGGCGGAAGCCTTGCTCGAAGTCGGTGCCTTGATGGAATCCGCGAAAGAGGCGTCCAGTTGCACGGAAAGTGACCGTTCTCCGGAACGGAGTTCCACCTCCATGCTTTTGCCCTTGGGGTTTCGAAACAGGGCCCTGAAGCGGGATTGAAAGGTCCTGGAGTGGTCTTCCTTCAGGAATGCGGCGAAGGCTCGCCCTCTTATCCCATCCATGGGACAATGGACCATACGGGCGAAGGTTTCGTTGGCCTCCAGAATCAGACCGACCTCGTCGAGCACCACGTATCCTACCGGGGCTTGGTGAAACAAGGCGGAAAACCGGTCGCGGGACTCGGCAAGAGCTTCCTGGGCGGCGCGCAGCTCCTCGTTTTGCATTTCCAGTTCAGCCTGGTAAACGCGAAGTTCGTGGAGGCGCTCATCCGAGTCATCCCAAAGCCGCCGGTCTGCTCCCGAGATGGTCGTATCCCCCATATTGATCCGTTCAGAATTTGAAGGCTTTCCTGGTTCCGGTTTGGTTTCCTTCATGCTGTGAACCTCAACTAAAGACGCACGACGCAACAACGGACGGGACTATGATCGCCTCCCAGGTCATGCGCCTCGGTTATGAGCATGCTCGGTGGCGGGTTAAAAGCTTAGTAAATCACTTTGGGCGATTCGGAATCGCAGTACCATCGTTATTCGTCGGCCCGGCTCGTGCGAGGCGGGAGCCCCGACAGGGCTTCCCGTACCTTGCCCGCCAAGTCCTTTTTGGAAAACGGCTTCCTTATGAAGTGCACCTTTTGGTTAAGCACTCCGTGGTGACCAATGACGTCCGCTGTGTACCCGGACGTGAAAAGGCATCGGAGGCTCGGATATCGAGATATCAGCCGTTCCGCGAGCTCCCTGCCGTTCATCTCCGGCATGATCACATCGGTCATAAGCAAATGGATGTCGTCCGCATGCTCTTGAAGCAATCGTTCCGCCTCCACGGGCGCCCTGCAAGCGAAAACGCGGTATCCCAGCCTTTTCAGCATGGCCTTCGCCATGTTCAGCATGGCTTCCTCGTCCTCTACCAATAGAATGGTTTCGTTGCCGCGCTCCGCCGGAGTCTCGGCCTTTCCATGGGAGTCGGCTTCCCCCTGGGACCTGTGCCTCGGCAAATAAATGGAGAATTTCGTTCCTTCGCCCGGCTCGCTTTCGACGTCGATGAATCCTCCGTTCTGTTTGACGATACCGTAGATTGTGGCCAATCCAAGACCCGTGCCCCGGCCGACCCCTTTGGTGGTGAAAAAGGGTTCGAACAGATGGGTCAGGGTCTTTCGGTCCATGCCGCATCCGTTATCGCTTACGGCCAAAAGGACGTACTCGCCGGGCAAGAAACCTTCCCGCTCCGCACATTGCGCCTCGTTCAACGTAACGTTCATGGTCTCAATGGTGACCCGGCCGGAATCGGAAACGGCGTCCCTCGCATTGACACACAGATTGGCCAGAATTTGATCCACCTGGGAAGGATCCATCTTGAGCTTCCATAGACGGCTTCCAGGCAGCCAGGCCAATTCGATGTCTTCACCTATGAGGCGCCTCAACATCCTGAGCATCCCCTCCACCGTGCTATTCAAATCGAGCACTTTCGGACTGATGGTCTGTTTTCTGGCGAAAGCCAGGAGTTGACGTGTGAGGTCGGAGGAACGCTGGGCGGCCTTTTGAATTTCAAGTAAATCAGAAAAAATCGCTTCCTCAGGACCCGTCTCATCCAATGCCAGTTCCGTATGGCCCAGGATGACGCCCAACATGTTGTTGAAGTCGTGGGCCACGCCTCCGGCCAAGGTCCCGATAGCCTCCATTTTCTGGGCTTGGCGGAGCTGGGCCTCAAGTTTGGCTTTCTCCTCTTCCGCCTGTTTTCGCTCGGTGACATCGGTAGCGATACCGCATAGAGCGACGGCTCTTCCGAGCCCGTCCATAACAACCTGGGTCCGGCAATCCATGATCCTTTCGCTGCCGTCGTCGGCGAAATTCACCACTTCACAGCGCCAGTAGCCGTCCCGGAGCGTTCTTTCGATGATCTCCCCTTGAGAGGCGCCTCGGCCTGCATCTTGCCCAAAGAATTCCACTGACTTCCCAATCAAGTCTTCGGCCCTGAAGCCCAAAGTTTCGGATACCGACTCATTTACATAGGTGATGACGCCGTGAAGATCGGTGACAGTGACTTGGTCTCGAATCTGGCTCAGGACCAGGGAGTGAAGGCGCAACTGATCTTCCCACCGTTTACGCTCGGCGATGTCCACGACCTCAAGCACCTGCATTTCCTCGCCCATGAAACTGATGCGGTGGCTGTGCACGTGAACCGGGAAAACGGTGCCGTCCTTCCGGCGATGAATGGATTCGAATTCTACCAGAGCCTCCCCTTCGCAAAGCTTCCAGGGAGATTCACTGCTTTCAGTGGAAAAATTCGAGTCTATGCATTCAAACCCGATTCCAGACAGCTCTTCTTTCTTGTAGCCGAGGCTCTCGGCGGCCTTGTTGTTGGCGTAAATGATGCTTCCTTCCTGCGAGACCCAGAAAACGCCGATGGGCGCGTGGTCCACCGTGAACTGGGTGCGCCTCAAGGACGCCTCTTGGGCCTCCCGTTCCGTGATGTCCACGGCGATTGCGCAAAGCAGGCTCGATCCTTCCTGCTCCAGCTTTGAAATGGAGATTTCAACGGGAAACAGGCTTCCATCCGCACGACGATGGGTGGTTTTCAATCGCATGGGGGTGTCGCGGGATATTCGAGTGAGGAACTGGACATATTCGGATTCTTGGAGTGAGGCGTCGATGTCCCAGACATTCTTATTCAACATCTCCGAGCGAGGGATGCCGGTTTGGCAGGCCGCGGCATTATTGGCGTAAATGATTCTGCCTCGCTCGTCCGATACGTAAACGGCATTGGGGGAATTCTCCAGCAGATGGCTGTGTCGTTTCAGGATACGTTCGTTTTCTTTGCGCTCGGTCAGGTCGCGGCAGAAACAGACGAATCGTCCCCCGTGAGTCGGGACAAAGGTGGTGGAAATCTCGACGGGAAACTCCGTGCCGTTTTTGCGTCGATGACGGGCCTCGAAGACTTCCGAGCCCTTGATGACGACACGTCTCATATGGGACCCCGTTTCTTCGGGGGATTCGTTCGCGTCGATGTCGTTCATGCTTCGGCCGACGATTTCCTCGTCCCGGTAACCAGTCATGTTGCAATAGACGTTGTTTGCCTCCGTGATCCGCCCTTGGCTGTCCACTGCGAAAAAGCCGTCGGCCGTGGTCTCCAACACCGCGCGCAGGAATCTTTCCCGCTCCTTGATGGTTTCCTCCGCCTGTCTGATCTCCGTGATGTCGCGGGCGATCCCCAGATAACCGGTTATTCTCCCTTGGAAATCTAATAGCGGCGAGCCGTTGGAAAAGTGCCAACGCCAACTGCCGTCTCTTCGTTGCACGCGATAAACGACGCCGCTTTGCTTTTCCCCGGAGGAGAGAACCTTCTGTAGAAACTCCCTGCACAAATGAACGTCTTCCGGATGCACGTACGGCTCGAACGATCCGCCAAGAGCCGCTTCCGCCGGTTCCCCCACGAAGTCGATCCAGTTGGGGGATAGGTAGGTAAACAGACCTTCCGGCGAAAGGGCGTATACGATATCATTGGCGTTTTCCACAAAGGAGCGAAATCGCTGTTCGCTGTCCCGCAAGGCCTCCAGATTTCGGTTCTTCTGCAGCGCGATGGCGGCCAGTTGCCCGAACGCCCGGGCCACAATCACGTCGTCCTCACTGAAATCCCCCGGCTTGTTCGCCAAACCCATAATGCCGACGGTCTTCCCCTCGACATTCAAGGGAGCGAACATCACATTCCCCAGGTCGACGTGCCCGGGAGGCATAAAGGAAGCCCACTCGGAATTCATGAAGTCGTTGTCCAACACGACGCTTCCCGTTTTGTAGGCTTCGGCGCGAAGACCGCGGATGGGCATGGGCAAATCCGGGTCCACCAAACAGGGCAAACCTCCCGATTCGAGAAACAGTAGTTCATTTTCTTCGCCGTCGTCGCTGAGGAGCGCCACATACCCCGATTGCGCCCCAGTCAGGATCCGTGCGGCATCGAAGATGCGTCGGGCGGTGGAGGCGAAATCGCCGCCTTCTAGCACAGTCTTGGAGGCTTCGAAAAGAGATTCCTGTACCCTTTTTTCCTGTGTCACCCGCTCGAGCAGCCGCTCGCGATCTTCCTGCATAAGCTTGCGCGGGGTGATATCGCTGTGAGTGCCGAACATGAGGAGAGGCTTGCCGTGGGCGTCCCATGTCATGACGCGACCGCGGTCCAGGATCCATACCCAGTGCCCGTCCTTGTGCCTCATGCGTAATTCGCATTCATAGTCGGGCGTTTCTCCTGCGATGCATTTTGTGAGAGCCTGCTGGGCGCGTGCCAGGTCCTCGGGATGCGTCAGCCGCTCCCAAGTCTCTAAGTTGTATGGCGTCAGCTCGTCCAAAGTGTATCCTATGATCTCCGCCCAGATTTCATTGAATACGGTCTCGTTGGTTTGGAGATTCCATTCCCACGTGCCCAGTCTCGAACCTTCAATGACGAAATTGAGCCTGCGTTGTTCCTCTCGACGCGCTTCTTCGGCGAGTTTTTCTTCGGTAATGTCGCTCAGTGTCAGGAGCAACACCGGCGGCTCATCGTCAGGCGGGTGATCCATAACCTGCGCGTCGGATGCTTCGGTCCTGACCCAAGCCGGGTTCGCCTGCGTTGACAGCCGAAGCTCCATGACCTTGCCCGAGGGCTTTTTCAAAAGGGCCTTGAAACGGCCTCTGAACACCGAGGCATGGGATTCTTGCAGAAATGAATGGAAATAACGCCCTTTTGCCGTTTCCCGCGATGCTCCCGCCATTCGAAGGAAAGTCTCGTTGGCTTCCTGGATCATGCCCGAAGCATCAATTGCCACATAACCCACGGGTGCTCTATGAAAAAGCGAGTAGAAGCGGTCTCGTGATCTCGCAAGAGATTCCTGGGAGCCACGCAACTCTTCGTTTTGCATTTCCAATTCAGCCTGGTAGACGCGAAGCTCTTCCATCAACCTGTTGGAATCCTGCCCACCGGTTTCTGTGCTGCAACCATTCGCGTCGTCAAACCGTCCTTGCTTAGAATTATTCAGAATCGTGACTTCGTGCCCTTTTTGATCCTTCATGATCGACTCCCAGGTGATGGAAAGGCCTAAAACCACCAATTTATGATATTTATCCGATTATCCGGTATAATTGGATAATCTCTTTTGATCTGATCTGTATGCGCCTCTTCTTTTTGTATTGCAAAAATTAAATAGCAAAGATTCTTTTGTCCATAGGTGAACTCATGAGAGGCAGTCTCAGTTTTCTATCGTGTGTAAAGAAGAGATTGGGAGTTTGACCATGTGCTGATTTGGAGCTGATTTTGCAAGAATGCGATGTTCAGAATGCCGTCAAATCGACCAAAAGCTGTCACAGAAAGATAAGGAGTGTCCCAAGCCCCGAGAGGGGCACTCGCATCGCTTACATGGTTTGACCTGTTTCCAGCAATTGGCCATGGCTGATGGCGATGAAGCGAGAACGAATTCGGCTGATACGCATTTCGATTATTTTCTGCAAATGAGAAAATCCGCTTGGAGCACTTGATCACCATTTCTTTTCAGCATCCGAGATAGTAGGTCGACTGGTTAAAGCCGGTTTCCGGCGTAAAGATAAATCATTAACGTCGCCTTCCTGTGAAGTCATTTCTTCCGTTTCTTTCTCGGAATAAAACGCAGTCGGTGAAGAAAAGCGACACTTCTTCGGAATGTGCCATACTTCTACATGTTAGTTTGTGCCTAATCCCTTAGAAACCGATAACATTCGATTTCATGAACTTATGACAAAATAATATGCACATGAATAAACTAATTATTGACGATCTTATCCATGCACTGGATGTAAAGCTTTTTGAACTGTTACGATTAAAGCCGATTTAGTCAAAGGCTTGAAGACAAAGCTTCGAATCCCTAATTCCTTTGCCTTATATTCATCCATAAACTCACTATGACCAGTGCAAATAATAATTGGAAAATCAGGGCGAATATTAAGAATCTCCTTTGCTAATTTTTCACCTGAAAGTTCAGGCATTGCCATGTCACTAATCAAAAGATCAAAACGATCGGGAGACTCTTTAAATATTGCCAAGGCTTCTGAACTGCTCGTTTTTCCAATCACTTCATAGCCGAATCCCTTCAGCATTTTTGTAACGATTTTAACTAGCGAAGGTTCATCATCCACCAGTAATATTCGTTCGGTTCCCTTGGAAAGAGTCTCAGTCTGTTCAATGCTGAAGACATCCTGATTTTCTATCATCGGGAACAGAACTTCCGCCGTGGTGCCTTCACCAACCGTACTTTGAAACTTGATCGAACCTTGATGATTTTTTACGATGCCGTAGACAACGGCAAGTCCCATCCCAAGCCCTTGGTTCACTTCTTTTGTTGTAAAATAAGGATCGAAAATACGATACATTTTGGTCGGTTCAATGCCTTCGCCCGTATCCTTGACAGTAAGCCTTACATAGCTTCCCGGTGATAGATCTTCGTAATGCAGTGCAGACACTTGATCCAACCGTATGACATCCAACCCCACTTCTAAAATACCCTTTCCCGAAGCCATGGCATGAACCGAATTGGTACACAAATTGATCATAACTTGGCTGATCTCAGTAGGATCGCCCAAAATCATCTCGGATAAACAGGCTAAGTTTTCTCGAATATCAATTGTTGTAGGAATCATTCTTCTCATAAGTTTCAAGGAGTCTTCAATAATCGAACGTACATGTATGGGTTTTAACGACATCGGTGTTTTTCGAGCAACACTCAATAGCTTCCTAACAACGTCTTTAGCACGCAATGAGGCGGTCTTTACATCACCCAGAAATTCTCTGGCTGAACTCCAATTCGGGATATCGTCCAAGGCAAGCTCCGTATTTCCAATGATGATTCCAAGCATATTATTGAATTCATGCGCAATTCCACCAGCAAGAGTTCCAATGGCTTCCATCTTATGAGCTTGACGAAGTTCATCTTCCATACGTTTTATTTCAGTAATATCAGTAGAAACTTGAATTTGTACCGACCGTCCATCTATCCATTCTAATAATTTGGCATAATTTACGTACCACTTACCAGTAATATTATTTTTATTTTGCCAAAAAACGACATCGTCAGTCTTCCTATTGTCATGACTTAATTTATCAATAGGGCAGTTCGAACATGGACTGGATTGCTCTCCATAAAGTTTCCAGCAAACATCACCGGTCATATCATTATCGAAGCTTTCTATCATAGATTTGTTCATAAACAGGATTTGATAACTCTCGATATCAACAACGTAAATATTCACGTCGATGCTGTCCAGAACCGTTAAGAACCTTCTATAAGACTCCTGCAGCGCATTTTCGGCCTCTTTTCTCTCGGTAATATCGGTAACGATCCCTTCGATGGCAATCAGGCTTCCATCTGAGCTTATTATGGGGACGTTGCGCTGGTTGAGCCAACGGATAGCTCCGTTGGCATGGACAATCCGATATTCATAAGTGGGCGGGACATGTCCTTTGAGCATTTGTCCCCATTGAACCTTGAAATAAGAATAAGAATCCGGATGGATGAAATCCTGTAAATGAATCCGACCTTCGTACCAGGCTTCCGGAGGGTATCCAAAAATAGTCTCTGCAGCCGGGCTGATATATTCATATTTCCCATCAGGCAAGGACATGCGGTAAATGACATCCGGTGAGTTTTCCGTTAAGCGACGATATTTATCTTCACTTTTCCGCAGGGCCTCTTCCGCCTTCATCTGGGCTTCTTTATTACGCAATGAAACAATCCCGTAAGAAAGTTCTTGGGTCAATTGCACAAGGAGATCAGTTTCGGATTCATCGAAAGCGTCGGGTTCAGGCGAGTAAATATTCACTGCCCCAAGGCAAAGATGCTCATGACAAATCGGAATAGCGATGGATGAGTGATATCCTCTTTTCAAGGCGGCATTCCGCCAAAAATCATAGTCTGAAGCTGTGCTGATTTGTTTGATAACTTGAACCTTCTGAGTCCGTATTGCTTTGCCGATAGGTCCTTTACCGGTTTCCGAATCATCCCACGTGATATTGAGGCCGTTTAGATAATTGGCGTCGACTCCCCAGCTACCTACCGCCTTGACAAACTTTTCCGGACCTGCGTCCGAAAATCCAACCCATGCCAAGGAATAATGACCTAATTGAACGATTATTCGACAGATTTGTTCTATGAGGGTAGACTCATCCTGGGTACGCAGCAAAGCCTTTCCCGCCTCTTTTAATACTGAAAGTCCCCTGTTTGATTTGGCCAGAGCGTACTCAGCTTGTTTACGATCGTTAATGTCACGAACTAGACCCTCTGTTCCGATAAACTTGCCATGCCCATCCTTAAGAATTTTTAGATTGCATAACGACCAGAAGGTATGCCCCTCTTTTGACTTTACCAGAAGTTCATAATTATACAATGCGGACGTTTTGTGTAATTTGGCGATAACGTTATATCTTTCTTCGGGATCGGCATAAAGTGTTTTCATGTTAAGGGCGATCATATCATCAGAAGATTCGTAGCCGAACATTTTAGCCATTGCAATATTCGCCAAAGTTATGTGACCATCTTTATCCGCACGCACAAAACCTTCTTCCATGAATTCAAAAAGCGAACGAAAACGTCTTTCGCTATCAATCAACTTAATTTCTGCTGTTTTTCGATCGGATATATCCTGAAACGTTCCTTTGAGCTTTGTGACCTTTCCTTCCACCAGTTCCGGTTCGCATTTGGTTCGGGTCCACAATTCTTTTCCACTGGCGGTGATGAATCGGACCTCCAAATCGTACCCGTCACCGTGATCTAGCGCGTTCTTAACAGCCTGCCCCAAGTGTCCTCTGTCTTCAGGATGAAAGAAGTTGATGGCATCCCGTAATTGAGGGGGCTTACAATCGAGTGGCAACTCATGAATACGGTATGTCTCATCGGTCCAGGTTACCTCCAGTGTGCTTGCATCCAGTTCCCATCCTCCGACCTTTGCCATGCGGTTGGTGGCATCGAGCAGGGCTTTGTTTCTCCTTAATTCCTCTTCGTTTTGTTTGGTTTCCGTAATGTCGCGGGCAACGGCATAGGTGACGCCTCTTTCCGTGTTGGGATGGGAAGTCCAGCTAAACCAACGATAGCTTCCATCTTTGCACCGATACCGATTCTCAAAATTGATGACTTTCGAACCCACATTAAGTGCACGGTTGATTACGGTTCGCGTGGCGTCAATGTCCTCAGGGTGAATGAAGTCTATAAACGGTCTCTCTAAAAGTTCAATCTGCTTGTATCCGAGGATTTCAGTGAAAGCAGGATTGACCTTGATGAAGGTTGCCGACTGGATGTCGGCAATACAGATCATGTCCAGAGACATGGCAAATATTTGGGCAAATTCTTCTTCGACCTGTCTGTGATCGGTGATGTCCTGAAGTAGACCAAAAAGTCGAAAGACCTGTCCGGCCTCGTCGATTTCAGGAAATCCTTCGGCTTTACAAATCCGGGTTTGGCCATCTTCCCGAAAAGCGCGAAGTTCCATTTCGTAAGGTTTTGCATCCGCTATGGCTCTTTCTGCGGCATGACGTAGTTTTTCAAAATCTTCCGGATGATATAGTTTTGGATGCCCGGCCCAGTTCGGTGCTTCCGCACCAGGATCAAGCTGAAAGATGCGGTACAGTTCTTCAGACCAAGTTACGGTGTCGGTCGCGATGTCCCATTCCCAGCTCCCGACATGGGCGAGGGATTCGGTGCGATTCAGCATTTTAAGGCTTTTTTCCAACGCCGTTTCAGCCATTTTGCGCTTTGTGATGTCACGGGCTACGGTCACAAAGCTCTTTTCTTCACGGTCCCCAAAAGTACTGGTCTGAAGCTCCACATTGATAATGTGACCGTCTTTGGTGATGTGTCTGGATTCGATGCAGAGGGGGCCTGCTGAAAGGGCGGATGAAATTCTTTCTCGAACTTCTTTTTCGGTAGGATGATCTAGATCAACATCGGAGGCTGAAAGACTGAGCATCTCATCGCGTGTATATCCCAACCGTTCATGGCCCACGGTATTGGCGTCAAGAATTCGACCCTTGACATCGTGGATATAAACGGCATCGGAAATGGCATTGAATATTTGTCTATAGGAATGCTTGAACGAATTCAAAGCCTGGTGGGCTTCCTTCGCCTTCACTTTCTCCCTATCGGCGTTATCAAGCGCGCTATCCAGTTGACGGTTGCACTCCGCCATGTCTTGTTCCAAATTCACACGGTTTCTCAGAATCGCTCTGTTCAATACTTCCAAATCGGTAAGGTCCTGCAGAACCCATTGGGCTTCAAAGGGTTCTCCTGATTTGCCGCGTAAGACATCCGAATATCCGCGTATGGATCTGACAATCCCGTCAATCCTCGTCAGATCAAATTTGATGCTGCTTTTCTTGGACCAGGCGACGGTTTGGAACCACGCCTCGGAAAGCAGCCCTCGTTGTTGAGGCGGAACATGCTTCAAGAAGAAACCGAATGAATAATCTTTCTTGGGATTCCGGTAGCCCAAAAGCCCATAAAAGGAATCAGAAACCGCCCACTGTGCAGACTTCAAATCAAGCTTGATCATACTCATCTGAAATGGGTGGAGGACCGGCTCGGCGTGATCGGAACATCCTGCGTGGGCTTCGCTCGAGATTTCCGGAAGAAAAAGAAAGAGGCTCAAAGGAGATACCTCCAAGGCAAGGCAAATACGCTCGATTACCTTGAAGGAGGGTGCGGAAAGCCCTCGTTCGATGGTGCCGAGATATTGGACGGATACGCCCACCCGTTCGGACAGGTCTTGCTGGGTCAGGTTTCTCACCTTCCTCAGCCATCCAAGACGCTTACCAAAACGTTTTTTTAACATCAGGTCATCCATAAGCAGGAAGGTCTAAAAAGCACTTCCAAAGCTCGGTGATTCCGATTATGGAAAAGTAAAGAAAATCCTTTGCCCTGTACACAATCTTAGAGATTGTTTTTCATCATAAGCTCCAAAAGGCTCTAATAAAAAAACAGCTAACATGCCTATCTTATTAATATTATATGTAGTAAGCCAGCTAATTATCCTATCGAATTTGCAGGTTTTGAAGTTGTTTGCCATCCATCCTTCGAGCATTACCCGATGGCGTAAGCGCATCGGAGACGCCGGTGCCGAGGAGCTTCTAAAAGAAACCACCGAAGCGGTTCTCGAGGTCAAGGCCGTCCGTCAGCAGCAGTTCGATCGCGTCAACGTGGACACCACGGTTCGGGAAAAGGAGAACCGATTTCCCTCTGATGCCCGGTTGTAAGACCGAGCCCGTGAACAACTGGTCGCCGGAGCAAAAAACGGGGAATTCCTTTGCGACGGAACGACAACCGGATTTCCAAACAGCTGGTGATTCAGCAAGGTCGTTACGACCATGCCCGGTGGATGAAGCTGGCCAAGCACTGTACTCGAAAGCTCAGGACCTATCTGGACCATGTCATTCGAGACCTGCGGCGACGCGTGCCGGAACCGGATGCCAAGGATCGCTTCAATGAAGGCGGCCATGATCGGCGATAGTGGTCACGACAGTGACCCTTCGATCGGTTTCCAATTTGCTATTGCGTCACGGAAATGATCGCCCCTCACGAGGGAGGTGGAAAAAAACAGAACTTGAGACGAGCGGCCTCACAGGCCCTACAGACGGCACTGAAAAGTGGAGAGGCTCTTTGCCTGGCTTCACAATTTCAAAAGAATTGTCGTCCATTATGAATACTATTTGAAAACCTTTCTCGGCATGCCTCAATTCGGACAAAGGCTTTTCTTCGTTCCGTCCGGCTGCTGAGTTGATTCATATTCTCCTAAATGTCGTTGTCGTGTGAGGAGCATAAGATTGCCCGAAGCGTGGCCGAAAGCGTTTTTAGGGAGAAAGGCTTCTCGATAAAACTGTAAGCCTCATCCAATACTCCTTGGCTTTGAAGTTCATCGGCGGTGTAGCCAGAGGCGAATAAAACCCTGATCCCGGGCCGAATGGAGAGGATCCGATCGGCCAGTTCCCGGCCGTTCATTTCAGGCATGATCACATCGGTCATCAGCAGATCGATTCCGCCGGCATGCCCCACGGCCACTCGTATGGCCTCAACGGGGCTACTGCACGCCAGGACTCGATACCCCAGCCTTTCGAGTATCTTTCGGGTCACAAAAAGCACCGAGGTTTCGTCTTCGACGATGAGGATGGCCTGGTTGCCGCATTGAATGGGAGCCTGTGTTCCCTGCAGGTACTCATGCCCGGCCTCCCGGCTTTTCCTGAGCGGATTATTCATGAGGCTCCGTCCTTGATCCGTTGGACTCGGCGATGCTTTCCTTTGACGATGCCAAACGCTGGTGCCTTCGGGTTTGCTGCTCCCTTGACAGATGTTTTGTTCTCAAAAGATCCGAGTGGAATCATTCGGGTCCCACGAATAGGATTGTCGCCGCGATAGGCTGGCGGTCCTCCAATTTTCTGTTCTGCCGAGACGGAACCCATTTGGTCCATAGCGTTTCCGGCATGCCGTGACGAACAACGATTCCGCTTTCCGGAACTCCCATGAGGATGTGACGCCCGGGATAAGCGCCTGTATCCGGGGCTTATCCCGAACGCCCCTTGTGCATTTCATTCACGCCCAATCCGCCCGTGGAATTTCGGCCTGCTAAAATGAGTCAAAGTTCTTCTCGTCATCTAGAGGGATTACGTCTTCCGGCCTCACTTCGGCGGCTTTCCGGTAAGCCGAAGACATAGGCTCACCCTTTCGGGCGGACCGTACGGTGAGGGCTTTTTTCGTGGTCGATTTCCTTTGGATCAATTTCTTGACTGCCATACCCCGGTGTTTTCCGTTTTTGCCTGAACCACCGACCAGACGGACCAGATCGGCTACAAATGAATTCATTTGCTCGGCCTGCGCATTCATCTCTTCGGCTGCGCTGGCTGATTCCTCGGCATTGGCCGCGTTTTGCTGAGTGACCTTGTCCATGTCCGTAACCGCCAGGTTCACCTGCTCGATCCCTTGGGCCTGCTCTCTCGAGGCGGCCGCAATCTCATCCACCACTTCGCCTACCTTGACGGATATTTCCATGTTCTCCTGGAAAGCCTTCTGAGTGGCTGTCGTAATCTCGGCTCCCATCTGCACCGACTTGATGGTGTTTTCGATGAGCTCCGAGGTGTTCTTGGCGGCGTCAGCCGCGCGCATGGCGAGATTCCTGACTTCATCCGCCACCACCGCGAAACCCGCCCCGGCTTCACCCGCTCTCGCAGCCTCCACCGCCGCATTCAACGCCAACAGGTTGGTTTGAAACGCGATTTCGTCGATGGTCTTAATGATCTTTCCCGTCTCCTCGCTGGATTTGGTAATCTCATCTATGGCTTTGGCCATATCATCCATGTGTTTCCCGACTCTGCTCACGACTTCTCCGGCCTCGGTCATCTTGCTTTTCGCCTCGTCCGCGTTGTCCGCGTTTCGCTTGGTCATGGAAGACATCTCTTCCAAGGAAGAAGAAGTCTCCTCAATGGAGGCCGCCTGCTCCGAAGCGCCTTCGGCCAAGGATTGACTGGCGGAAGACACCTGTCCCGAAGCGGAGGCCACCTGGTCCGAGGCCTCGGTGAGTCCTTCGATGATTCTGTTGATGGGCTTGGTGATGCTGCGCGTAATGAAAATCGCGGCAAGGACGCCGACGATCACGGCGATCAGAAGTCCCACGATCATGGTGGCGGATGATCGGGAAAGGCCGGTGGCCGCCTCCTCGGCAATAATGCCGGTGTGTTCCATTCCGGTCTTGGCCGTGGTTTGGGCTGCAGCCAGCACTTCCTCGGCCGTCAGCCTGCGCTTGTCATTGATTTCCTGCAAGGAAAGCCAGCTGTCCAAGAACTGACTCATTGCTCTCTTATATTCCCTTGCCGCCGTCTCAATCCGTGATATCTGCTGCAAATTCAAATCTCGGCGCGTGATGGCCTTGATTTCCCCCATCTTGCGTTCCATGAGAGAAAAGTTGGCCATGGTACCCTGGATGACCTTCGGATCGCGGGTTGCCTGTGCTTTCCAATTGTCCACCCGTACCGCATTTCCCAGGTCGATCACGTCGTTCATCAGGTTGATCTTGGCCACACGTTCCTTGATCTTGGCTTCATCGACTCCGGAGGCCAGTTCCGCCTCCAGCGACTTGTTTTGATCTTCCAGGAATTGGGCGCAGTTTTCCATGTAGGCGCCCGCGGACCGGTCCATGGTACTTCGAGCTTCGTCCAATACTAGGTACGTATTTTCCGCCTGTTCCAGCAGCTCGCTGTAGGCGCGAACCTGCGTCTCGGCATTGGCGGCGTTCTCCTTCAGTTTAACGAGGTCTTCATACTTTGCGGCGTGACTCAAGGCGGTCTTGATGTGGGTATTCACGTTTGCCAGGTGCTTCCGACCTCGTTCCAGGTACTCTTGTTCACCGGTCAGCCCGTAACCGCGAATTTCGAACATGGTCAAGAGAGAAGCCCGTTCCACCTCATTGGCGATGGCCACCTCGGGGACATACTCTTCGGCCAGTCGAACTGAATCTCGTTCGACGGTCTTCATGTTGTAGACGGCCAGACCTCCCAAAACGCAGGAGACCAAAATCAGAAAGCCGAAACCTATTACGATCTTCATTGCCAGTTTCATGTTCTTCATCGCGTTGCTCTCCCTGACTATTGTTAAGCATTGAAAATATTATTTCGGGTTACTGTTAGTTTGGCGTAATGATAGGATCATTCTTGAAGTAACTGCCCACTAGAGGGCTTGTTTAGTGAATCTTCTTTGAGAACTACTGGGGTCGAGGTTCCCATGGTCCGGTGTATTGCAAGAACCAAACCAGAAGGTGGAGAAGCATCGAGCCGAGGTCCGGGCCTTCACCCAATATTTTTCGAGTGGTTCGCCGCCGGGTAAATGCCGGAACAACTTCCCCGATTGGATATGGAGAAATGTTGCTTTTTGGCCCGAGAATCCGAATTCTGCTGAATGTTACACGATGGGAGAAGGTAACAGCCAACAATCGCTTGCCCTAAGTATGCTGCGACCAGGCTGGCAAAAAGTCGGCTTTTGGGCATACCTGTTATGTGCGCACGTATGTCCTTACAAGTTGCTGTCATGGACGAAATTTATGGCATCGACAGCGCCGATCCATTTGTGGTCAATGGATCGAAAAGCGTCCGCTTTCCCATACGTCGGAACCCTACCGAGGGTTCAACATACTGATTTTAAATCCTTAAAATGTGCTGTCCGGAAATCTGGACATGTCTTTTCTGTTGGACACCCGGCCGGGGTGCCGTTCTTCGCAAAAGAAGCCTTCAGGGTCCTTACCCGTACCTCTTCCCCAAAAGCCATGGATGAGACGGGGGCTCGAGAATCCTCGGGAGAGCGATCTTCCGCGTTACCTCCGCATCACCCTGCGTCTCTTTGTCACACGGCGCGACCGTGGTGTTTCCTTCGCCATGCCTGCGGGTCCGAGGTGCGCCGTCGGTGAGGCATCGAGAATGCTGGGATCGGATTCTCCCGAGGGGAATTGGGTGAGGGGCTCCTGTGGAGTGATCCAGGAGCCGTCCACCGCCCTTTTTCAACTGCCCGTCGAATTGGAACAAAAAGGCGAAACGGAATGCCCAACAGAATACCTGCGATGAATTGGAGCGAAGAAAGGAGGTATCTTGAAGTAAGGGCATGCGATGAGCGAACCTCTGCAGGATTTCACCCAGGAGGTTGAAGATTTCTCTGGAGCCCGCCTTGGATTCGTGGTCGTAATCGGCGGACCGGAGGGGCCGGATGGCTGATACCGCTTCGTCTATCGACAGGTAGACCCTGACAATAAGCTCGTGATAAATTATTAACTGGTCAAGACCGTTGTTTGATATCCTTATGCGGAGACCGTCGACATTTATTTACTGTTCCCCCCTCCTAAGCCCCTGCACAAAAGGTGCTGACCCATGCGCGAACCGCAATTTCCTGAATCGGAAGGCCAGCAGACTCAAACCACGGCATCGCCCACCGATCCCCTCTACTATGTAGGAATCGGCGCGTCAGCCGGAGGTCTCGAAGCGTTGGACGTTTTCTTCTCGCATATGCCTCCGGACTCCGGTATGGCTTTCGTAGTCATCCAACATCTATCTCCGGATTACAAAAGTCTGATGGTGGAGCTGCTTTCCAAACGTACGACCATGCCCGTACTGCGGGCCGAGGAAGGCCTCCGCGTCGAGCCTAACAGCGTTTATCTCATCCCCCCCCGCAAGCAACTCAGCGTCTTCCACGGCAAGCTGCTCTTGAGGGATTTCGATCCCAATCAAGGAATCAACCTGCCCATCGACGTATTTCTCATGTCCTTGGCCGAGGACCAGGGGGACAAGGCCATCGCGGTCATTCTATCGGGCACCGGAAGCGACGGCGTGCGCGGAGTACGCGCCGTGAAGGAAGCAGGCGGCATGGTGACGGTGCAAAGCGAGGCCTCCGCCAAGTTCGACGGCATGCCCAGGGCCGCCATATCTACAGGGCTTGCCGATATCGTGCTGCCTCCCGAAGAAATGCCCGGCCGACTGGTATCTTTCGCCGTCCGCAGAACCGGCGCACCCGCCGACCGGCCCAAGGCGCTCCTTTCCGACGAAGACGGCTTGACAAGGATATTCGCCCTGTTGAGGGAACAGACAAAGGTCGATTTCACCTTTTATAAATCGAGCACCGTATTACGCCGCATCGAACGAAGGATCACGGTGAACCAAGCCAAGGACCTTCGCGAATACGTACGCATGTTGGAAGCACGGCCGGAGGAATTGACAACCCTCTATCGAGAGCTCCTAATCGGCGTCACCAGTTTTTTCAGAGATCGTGAGGTCTTCGAGGTTCTGGGAAAGACTTACCTGCCCGCTCTTCTGAATGAGCTGAACCACGCGGAAGCCCGTTTTTGGGTGCCCGGTTGTTCAACGGGAGAAGAGGCATACACATTTGCCATCCTGGCCCGAGAATGTCAGGACCGAATGAAGAATCCTCCCAATATCAAAATATTCGCCACGGATTTGGATCGAAACGCGGTAATGAGCGCGGGAAACGGGTTCTATCCCGAGAGCATAACGGCAGACCTCCCCAGCGGCCTGTTGACCAAATATTTCGTTCACCGGGACGACGGCTATCAAATTCATCGTTCCATAAGAGAAATGGTGGTGTTCGCCCAGCACAATCTCATCAAAGACCCGCCTTTCACCAGCATCGACCTGATAAGCTGCCGCAATCTCCTTATCTACCTTCAGCCCGTGCTTCAAAAAAAGATCATCGATTACCTCAATTTTTCACTGCACCCAGGCGGTCTACTCTTGTTGGGAACAAGCGAAACCCCGGGCGATCAGGGCGAATTGTTCGAGCCCCTGCATCACAAGTTCAAGATATACAGAGCAAGGGGGCGTAGGCGTCCTTTGACCGACGCGGTGCGGGTTCCGGCGTTCAGAACGTCGGTGGCTCCTGCCGCGTATTCTCGATTACAGCCCGGAGCTCGCATTCTCGGCGAACGTGAGGAGGAACGTCTCCAAGAGAATTTGCTGCAGATGCTGGCCGACGATTTCAACATATTTGCGGCGGTGGTGAACGAGCGGCTGGAATTGTTGCATGTTGTGGGAAACACCGACGGTTTGCTCCGTTTCCCGCCGGGTCGCGTGCAGAACGAGATCACGCGCGTTGTGTCCAAGGAATTGGCCATTCCTCTGTCCACGGGGCTTCAAAAGGCCTTCCACGGAGGCGGCGAGGTTCGATACAAGAACGTCCGCCTGGAAAGCTCCGAGGGCGGCCGAATTGTGGAAATACGTATTCGCCTGCTTCCTCACAGAAAGGGACAAGAACGCAATGCGATGATCCTTCTTCAGGATGGGACGCCCCACCAAAAGGTGACCCCGTCCGCGTCGGTGAACGAATTCGATCTCAGCAAGGAAGCCGAGCAGCGCATCTACGACCTGGAGCAAGATCTGCAATTCACCAAAGAGAATTTGCAGGCCACGATCGAGGAACTGGAAACCTCCAATGAGGAGCTGCAGGCCACCAACGAAGAACTGCTCGCCGGCAATGAAGAGCTTCAAAGCACCAACGAAGAATTACAGTCCGTCAATGAAGAATTGCACACGGTCAACGCGGAGTATCAATCCAAAATCATTGAACTTACGGAAACCACCAATGATTTGGACAACTTGATGTCCACTACACGCATCGCGACCTTATTCTTGGACGAAAACCTCGATATACGCCGGTTCACTCCGGAGTTGCGCAACGTCTACCGCATCAAGGAAAGTGATCTCAATCGCCCCTTGTCCCATCTGTCTCACACATTGATCGACATCGACCCGGTGGTTGCCGCGCGCCAGGTCATCGATACGGGTAAGGCCCTTGAAACGGAATGCCGGACGGATTCGGGCCACTGGCTTCTGATGCGGGTACTGCCTTATCGAATCGGCGAGAGCGAATCTTCCGGCGTGGTCATCACCTTTACGGATGTCGGACCTCTCAAGCGATTCGAAGAAAGCCTGAGATTGGAGCGTGCTCAACTCCTGTCGATTTTCGACAGCATCGACGAAATCATTTACGTCTCCGACATGAACAATTATGAGGTACTTTTCGCCAATAAGGCGGCCAAAAATGCTTTCGGTAAGGATATCGTCGGCGCAGTTTGTTTCAAGGCGTTGCAGAAAAGACTTTCGCCCTGTGAGTTCTGTACAAACGAGATTATTCGAAAGGATTCCCTACGGCCTTACCGGTGGGAGTTTCACAATCCGGTCACCCGTGCTGATTACGATATCACGGATCGCGCTATTCAATGGCCCGATGGCCGGCTTGTCCGTTTCGAATTGGCGATCGACGTCACTCAACGTAAGCAAACGGAAACCAGCCTTCGCCGAATCACCGAACTTCTCAATACGGCGCAGCGACTGGCCCGCATCGGAGGCTGGGAATGGACCATTGGAACGAGCACCATGTACTGGTCCGACGAAGTCTATCGTATTCACGGGCTGGACCCCCACGCGATTCAACCGGGTTCCAAGGAGCATATCGAACACAGTCTGGATTGTTACGTTCCCGGGGATCGTGAACGGGTCCAAAAGGCGTTTGAGGCATGCTGTGAAATCGGCGAACCTTATGACCTTGAATGCGATTTCGTGGATTTCTCGGGCCGAACCAAACGTGTTCGCACACGAGCCGAAGCCGTGTCGGAAAACGAACGAGTGCTCAAGGTCATCGGAATCATCATGGATGTAACTTCGACGAAACTCGACTCGTTGACATCCTGAAGGGCCGCCGGTTCATACAGGGTGAATGCGGGGAAATGTACAGGAGTTGCGCCGGTAACATCCGCCCAGAATGTCGTCCAGTTGATCCACGCCGCTGGAGAGGCATTCGCCGAGGCCGGCCTGGGTTACGGGAATGATCCAGATTCCTTTGTCCGTGATGCCGAACGGATACTCATTACGACCGTACGCGGAGCCGGGGTTCTTGGTCACCCGCAGACGTCGTGTGGTGACCTGTTCCAAAACCCGCTGGTCCAAGTGAATCACGCAATCAGCCATGTAATCGAGGAAATCGTATTGCGAGGACGAGGCTTGGTCCGTTCGGCTTTTGACCGTCATCAGGGCCGTCATCCCGGCCTCCCGCAGCCATTCGTGCAAGAGATGCAATTCTGCCCGCTCTTTGGAGATGTCACCCAGAAGGCGAAGGAACACGTCCGGGGCATCGACAACCACCCGTTCGGCCTTTATGGAATCGGCCTTTTGCCGCAGGATACCGATGACGCCGCGCAGGTCGAAATTGCCGGAAAGCACGGCGTCCGGTTGGATGCGGGCCGATACAATGGACAGAAACCCTTTGGATTCGAATTCGGCGAGATCCCACCCAAACCCGGCGGCATAGTTTTTCAAAGCAAGCTCAGTTTCCTCGAAGGTCAACAGGATTCCGGGATGCCCGGCCATGGCCCCCCGGACAAGGAATTCAAGCCCTAACATGGTTTTGCCCGTTCCCGGCCCGCCGCTGAGAAGCGTCGTTGCGCCTTTGGGAACACCCCCGTTGAGGACCTCATCCAGTCCCCGGATGCCGGCCGGGATTTTGACGATTCCAGGGGGGCCGGAGCCTTTGTTTCCCGCAATTTTTGTCATGGATGTTGTCAATATCCTTCTCCCTTAATGGTCAAAGTGGGAATTAACCCATTCGGTGCGCAATGCGGACACTATGAAACGGAATCTTCCCGAGTTAGGCTTTTTCCCTCTTGCCCTAAAGCGATTTGATCTCGACATTTTCAGGAATGTTACATTTGAGCTCATCAGGTGTGGCAGTCGTAAAAATCTCTGCATTGCAAATTATGTATAGCTTGCGGGCCAGATTCAAGAACAGATTTATTTCACGGGAAATGTGGTAATTACGAGGGGCGGGGAGGGCCCGATATTGCACAGAAAGCGCGCCATCGATCGGCGGCCTTGCCTATAATCGAGCAAAATAGTCTGCTATTCGTCACCATTGCAGACCGTACTGCATCTTCTTCTCCCAAGACAAAATGCTCGGAGCTGGTGTTTCTCGTCGACAAATGGGTTCCGAGACAACGCTCTCAAGCCCCATTAGAATGCAAAGGCTTTTGCCCTCCTAAAATCCGGGACCCATTGAAAAGCCGTTCTCGTCGAGAAGGCTATTTGTGGGATTTCATTTGGCTGAGAATCTACCTTCATGAGCACCATATTCAGGGAATCGCGCGGTTTTTGGGATAACGAAGGCTAAGGCATGAGAATACTTGAATCGGAAAATTATTTTAACACGGTGCAGTTTGAAGGCAAATGACTCTTTTGCATGATTTTGCTTAGATTGGTTAGGTTGACCACGAAAGAGACACATCCCGTCTATTCATGGGTATATGCTTCCAATGATGGCTTAAGAACACGTTGAATGCCTTTCGATATCCTGATTGCCTAAAGGTCAAATCATCCCTTACTTGGCGCTTTTCTTCGCCTCGCGCGCGAATTTGCCTATCTTATCCTCAAAATCTTGAATCACGTCAAGCTCCCGCCGAACCTCCTCATCGATCTGGATTGCCCGCTCCAAGTATGGCCGGGAATCCAGAGGATAGGCTGACCGCGCGATAAGTTCGGCTGCTGATCGGAGAGAGGCCTTGAACTCCTCCATCAAAGCGTCAATCCGTTGGCCGAGGGTTTCGACCGCTTGGTGAAGTCGGAGTTTTTCGCTCTCCAGTTCGATTTCCCTTTGAAGCCTTTCCTTTTCCTTGCCCTGGGCTCTGCTCATCCGGTCTCTGAGTTGGGTGAGATGGTCGGCATCGACTCGCTTGAGATCGGCGTTGGCGGACTCGAGCTGTTTCATTCGCTTTTCGATTTGGTGTTCTGAATCCGCGATGGAGACCAATTTGTCCGCGATCTTCTTTCCCGCGAAAGGCGTTACTCCTTCTGTTTCAAGAATCCTGAGGACCGATACTATGCGTTGGAGAATATCTTCCGAATCTCCCCGGCTTTTCTTGGAGAGTTTTTCCTGTTTCTTCGAGGATTTGTTCTCATGTTCCTCGAATTCGACATCCCGCTCAATCTGTCGGGTGAATTCAGGGTTTGCTTCAATCTTGGATGCGAGGGACGTGATTGAGCTTTTCGAAAAGATCGTATGAAAGATCGAATAGAGGAGCTTTCCAGCAGCGAACACGAAGACACAGAACAGCGTGGTCCTGAGCCAGGGCGCTCTTTGGTGAACGAAGTCCATGATGGACGGCGACACTGCCTGGATCGAGAAATAGGTCATAACGAACACGAGGGACAAAGCAGTCGATGCGTGGAAACCCAGATGCCGGGCGAGTTGATACAGCACCAAGCCGACGATGAAGAGAAGGAAGAAGATTGCGATCGGGCCGAAGGAAGCGAGGCTGAAACTGAGCCGTGATTCAGCAACAGATAATCCTACAGACAAGAGAAGCGATACGGCGACAGTGAGAAGGCTCCCGCCTTTGCCTGTGAAACGCTTGCCGAGAGTGACCTGGCTGACTCCCAGGAAGAAGAGAAAAGCGAGGACGAAATCGACTCCCACAGCGTAGCGGTCATAGATGTACGGGATATCGAATACTGAAAGGAGTTCCCAGACTTCATCGAATGCGCCGCCGGCCATATTGGATGATCGGGAAGCGCGGGTATAAATAGTTTTCGGATGTGGATGGGAGTGATCGCCGGGAAAAGTGAGATAGAATTCGTTCTAAGATCGGTTTTGCTATCGAGGAAACCGCGTTTCTCTTTTCGCGTTTCTCTTTTCGCGTTTCTCCAGGCAAGGCCGGCGATTGTGAGGATGGCGGAAACGAGGGCCAGGCCTGCAAGCGTTCCTGCGATGGGGCCAATTTTGTCGGTCTTCATGACGTTGTCACCAATCAGTTCGCGGTACCAGGCCGGGATTTGGACAGAGTAAGATTTCGATTTCAGTTCACCGAAGCTGTCCGCAGAGCGGCTTTGATAGGAGATGGCATCCCAATCGATGGAGAGGTTCGAAGCGCCGGTGGAAAAGGAAGCAGAATTCTCCGGTCGGGAGAAGAAGGAACACATTTCAGCTTCAGCGGACACTTTCTTCATGAAACCCTTTCAAGAAAGGTGATCCCATATGGAATGGCGGAACGTATTTCTTGCGATCATGATCGTTCTTCTTGCCGTGTACCTGCCGTCGATTCTTTCGACGGTTGCCGGTACGGTGTCGGAATTCGGTGATGCGATGAAGACTGCCTGGGATGTTGGAAGTCGGGGCGCTCATCATTCCGGTGATCCTGTCACTTCGGTGGCAAAGCTTGCGGTCATCGGGATTATCGTTGTCGGAGTGATGAAGCTCTTGAGAAAGTAAAATGATTCCAAAAAGTTATGTGGTTTTTTCGGAATGAAGCCGGCTTGCCGGTGCAGTCCGGTCCGAGGTGTTGACTTATGTCCGAGAGTCCTCTAATCCAAACCCCTGAGGAAGTCGCCAGGTTTCTGAAGAAGAGCCGGAGTTGGGTCTACCGGCACTGGAAGGAACTTGGCGGTCGGAAGCTTGGGGGTTCTCTTGTTTTTCCGTCAAAGGAGGACCTCTATGAGCGTATTTTTCGTTCAAAACAAAGGCTGGAGGTACAATTTCTACCTCAACAAAAACCGCTACGCAAAAGGCTTCTACGCGACGAAGAACGAAGCGAGGATAGCGGAATCGAAAAGAAAGGAGGCGATACAAAAGGGACTGCCGGATCCCGAAGAAGAACGAAGGATCGAAATCCGGGAGGAACCGGCGGCGATAGCGGAGACGACCCCAACAGGCATGGCCTTCTTGGACCTCGTTAATCGCCGAATAGACCATGTCAAAGCCTACAATACCCATAAGCACTACATGGATCATGTTTATCTCGGCAGAAAATGGATAGCACGATGGGGGAACGTCCCATGTAGTAGTATTTCTAGAGACATGATTGAATCATATTTGCTCAATGTCTCCATTTCATCGGCAAAAAATGCAAATAAGTATCTTAAATACTTGCGTAGTACTTTTAATTATGGATTAAAGCAAGGATGGATAGACAAAAACCCTACCTCAGGGATAGAATTTTTTCCTATGACAAAAACGGCTGTTTATGTACCTTCCAAAGAAGATATAACGGAAGTAATAAATGTAGCAGATACTGATGACAAGGAATATCTTTGCTGTTTTATAGAGACCATGGGTAGAATGAGCGAGATAAACAACCTAAAGTGGGATGATGTTAACTTTAGAGATCGCTATGTAGTACTTCTAGAGTTTAGAGTCTGGCGACCCTTGGTATAGGAAAAATGCGAATAAAGACAACAAAGTACTTGACATTGCCGCGCGGATGCGCGGCCGCCTTTGGCGGCCCTTTAAGGAAAGAAACCTTTCCTTGGGGGTCAACCAATGGATTCGACGGCTCAAGCACTTATGCTCCTATCGCAGTGGATTTCCTTTCTATTTCAGGCCGTTCCGTGCAGAATAGCTCCGACTCTTCTGGAACTCCTGATGGGATGTATGGTCTGCCGCGGCGGCCATATTTCTTCCGCGCTTCTGGCCGTTCGGCCCCAGTTGTCCTGGACCGCCTATTACAAGGCCATCGAAAAGGGCCGATTCCAATGGCTTGCGCTAGCCCGGCAATGGATGCGCCTGATCCTGAAACGGATTCCAAACCGATCCATCGAGTTCGCCATAGACGACTTCCCTTTGCCCAGATCGTCCAAGAAAGCTCCCTGCGCCGGTTGGCATTACGATCACGCGCACCGGCCCAACCGCCCCAAATTCCTGTGGGGACAGCTTCGGGTTTCTCTGGCTGTCATCTGCCGCCACAAGGGCCGGGTAGCCGCGTTTCCCCTCTTGTTTCGGCTCATCCGCAAAAAAGGGAACACCACCAAACTGGACGCGGCGCGGCTCTTGATGTCCGTTCTCATGACTTGGCTGCCGGATCGCTTTCTCATTATTCTGCTGCTCGATGCCTGGTATATGAAAAGCTCCCTGGTGGTTCCCCTGATTCGCGATGGTGTGACGGTCATCGGCCAAGTCCGCAAAGATACCGCCCTGTTTTTGCCTCCGGACAATCCGCCTCGGAAGAAACGGGGCAGACCCAGAAAGTATGGGGAAAAACTCACGTTGGAAAACATCGGACGATTCTGTCGTCCGGTGGAGAAAACCCTCTTTGCCTACGGCTCGGAACGAGTTTTCCAGTTCTACCAAACCAAAGCCAAAGTCCGCTTCCTGGACGGCCGGTTGTGCAAGATCGTGTGGTGCCGGTTTATGTCCGACAACCCCTCTTGGTCCGATTGGCATCTTCTGATCAGTACCGATCCCGACATGGACGGCGCGGAAGTGATTACACGCTATGCACGACGATGGTGGACCGAGCCCATGTTCAACGAGATCAAGCACCTGTTCGGACTGAAAAATGCTTGGCAGCAGACACGGCAGACATTGGCTCGATGGAGCATGATCTTGTGCCTGGCCTACGGCTTGCCACGGCTCTTGGCGCTCTGCCTGGGTCCCAACGCGGCCTATACGATGTTTCCAATCCCTTGGAGAAAGAACAGGCCCGCCACCGCCGGCTGGATGGCCGCAGCCATCGGTCGTCTTTTCGGCAACTTAAACGTGCGAGCCATGTGGAACCGGAAATCCAAAAAATTCCAACCGGAATTCACCGATTCTCCGGAAGACTTGGGGCGCGCTGCCTGATATCCGTGTTCAGTCAATCATCTCAAAGCCTTACGTCAACGGTATTCAACCCGTCTTGGAGAACTATGCTCTTCTATACAAACTTGGCTGCCCCGCATGGCTCTAAACTCTAGTAGTACTTTATACTCGCAAGAAAAGAGGAGGCCATCTAACTCCAAGAAGAGTTGCAATGACTAACAAGCTATTTCAAATCTTAACCAAGCGGTTTGCCAAGCGCGATATCTCTAAGCCATGGGTATTCTGGCATAAATACTGGAGCAGAACTCAAAGAAGAATTATCGAGGGGCCCTATCAGGATCGCAAGAAACTAATGAAACGACTTTGTCAGAAGGCAGGGGTAAGGTATTTTCGTTTTCATGCCTTCCGCCACTTTGGAGCGTCTGTTCTCGACGTGGCCAACGTCAACCTCGGAGGCATTCAACGGATACTTGGCCACGAGAACCGCACGACCACTGAGATATATCTCCATCGCATTGGTGATAGTGACCGAGACGCAATGGATTTGTTTGAAAAAGTAATGAACGAATCGCACGAATCAGAAAGAGTGACACACCAAATGACACACAGCAAAGCATCAGAAAAAGAATGAGGGGGCACGGCGGCAACGTAACCCCCTCTAATCACTGAATAATCTGTGGTGCCGAGGGACGGAATTGAACCGCCGACACGGGGATTTTCAGTCCCCTGCTCTACCGGCTGAGCTACCTCGGCGCTGCGAAAGCCTCTTATAAGCGCCCTCGTGCCCGGTTGTCAAGAATTTTTCACCGGTTTTCGGACGGCTTCCCATGCCGACGCTTTCGAGAGACAATGCTTTCTTGGTCTCCACGCCGAAGCCCATCCGATCCTTGGAATATTCAATGGATGCGGAAGCATTGAGTTTTTGCCGAATCCGCCGATTCCGTTATTAACGGATTGTGCGCATTCAGAGGGATATCCGGGGGCAGCCATTGGTCCCCTACGGCCTGAGGGTGCAGGGGGACGGCGTCCCCCTGCGGCGCACCCCGTGAATAGGTCCAGCGGTTTCCTGCGTCGGTGGCCTTTCCCGAGTGGAAGAGAGGCCGCCGACCGGTTATAATGCGGGAGCAATCTTTCTGTATTCCGTATTTCTTCGGCTTGGAGATTCTGCTTCACCGTGAGCTTCTCCGCCGAAGGCGGTGAGGCCTACTCAGACGGCTTGGAAAGGGGGTGCGCGGCAGCTTGTCCGAAAAGCCCCCAGGCCCCGGTTGCGACGCGCAAGCGAGCAACCCGCTCAAAAAGTTTGGGAAAGGGTCCGGGAAAACCTTTTTCAAAAGTTTCCCCGGGTGCCCCGCAATGACTCACTGACTGATTCCCATTCATCTCGTTTATGAAGGTGCCGGCGTACGCCTTATGAAATCCTTTGCCATAGGCTCTTCGACCATCGGCGACAATCAACCCACGTATGTGATCGCCGAAATCGGGATCAATCATAACGGCGACCTGGACCGTGCCCGGCGGCTCGTGGAAGCCGCGGCTCACTGCAGGGCCGACGCGGTGAAGTTCCAGAAGCGCCGTCTTCAGAGCCTTTATCCCCGCGAAGTCATTGAAGAGACGCATCGGTTCGAGCAGCATTTCCAGTATATGATCCCCATTCTCAAGCAGGTGGAATTGTCCGAGGATGCCTATCGGGAGCTCAAACAACAGGCGGAGGACCTGGGGCTCGACTTCCTGTGCACGCCTTTTGACGAACCCAGCTTTCGTTTCCTCGAAACATTGGGGGTGCCCGCCTACAAGATCGCTTCCGCGGACCTGACCAATATTCCTCATTTGGAAACCGTGGCCTCCGCCGGCAAGCCCATGATCGTTTCCACGGGCATGTCCTACTGGGACGAAATCGAAACCGCGGTGGAGGTGCTGCGTCGGGCCGGGGTTCCTTTCGCCTTTCTCCATTGTCGCAGCGTGTATCCCGTTTGGGCCCGGGAAGTGAACCTCAAGATGATGCTCAAGCTCAAGCAGTTCGGATGCCCCGTGGGCTATTCGAGTCATGACGTGGGCATCACCGTATCCCTGGTGGCCGCCTCCATGGGGGCCTCCATCATCGAAAAGCACCTGACTCTGGACAAGACTCTTGCGGGTCCCGACCACAAGGTGAGCCTGGAACCTTTCGAGTTCCGTCGCCTGGTGAGGGATATTCGCGTGGCCGACCAGGCCCTGGGAAAAAGCAAACGTTTCCTGCTTCAAGGGGAAATTCTCAATCGAGAGGTGTTCGCCAAAAGCATTGTGGCTTCGCAAACCATCCCGAGAGGCGCGGTGATCCAGCGAGAAATGCTGGATATCCGGGGACCGGGAAAGGGCCTGGCACCCTGCCGTCTGCCCGAAGTGGTGGGCGCGGCGGCGCGGAGGGATTTTCAGGCCGGGGAGATGTTCACCGAGGAGGACGTTTCCGGACCGACGCAGGGGGATTTCACCAACGCTTTCCGCAGCCTGTGGGGGCTCATCGCACGATTCGGGGACGCGGACACCATGGCGTCCTTCAACCCCAAGGTGTTGGAATTCCACCTGGCCGAACAAGACCTCGAAATCGGTTTCACCCCCAATCAGGTCTACGGCCAAGGCCTGGTGGTGCACGCGCCCGAATATCTGGGCGAACGACTGCTGGACCTTTGCACGTCCGATGAGGACCTGCGCGGTCTGTCCGTGGAGCAGGTCCGCAAATCCACGCGCCTGGCGGTGCGCCTGAGCAAGTGGTTCCAGGGCAAGCCCAAGGTGATCGTGCATCCCGGCGCCATGAGCATCAACGAGAAGCTCCCTCGCGATCCTCTGCGGCGGAATCTCTGCCGCTCCTGGGAGCAGATTCAGACGGACGAAGTGGAACTCCTCATGGAGAATCTGCCCCCCTATCCCTGGTATTTCGGCGGCCAGTGGAAAGGGAATTACTTCATGGATACCAAGGAGATTCTCGAGTTCTGCGAGCGCACCGGGGCGGGATTCTGTTTCGACCTCTCCCACGCCGCCTTGTACTGCAACGCCAAGGACCGCGACTTGACCAAATTCACGGCCGAGTTGAAGCCGCACATCCGGCATATTCATTTCGCCGACGGGTACGGTTTGGACGGAGAAGGCGTGCAGATCGGGGAGGGAGAAATCGACTTCGACGCGGTGATGCCTCTATTTGAGGACTATCGCGGCTCCTGGGTGCCGGAAGTGTGGCGAGGCCACCTGAACCAGGCACGGGGCTTTCTGGAAGCGCTGAAACGGCTGTCCAAGTATGATCTATAGCAGACTGCCGGACTTAATCATTCAAGGGGGGGAACTTTTGGAAAAGTTCCCCCCCTTGTCCCCCCTTCAAAACTTCTGAAGCGGGCCTCACCGCTTTCAGCGGATAGGCCTGTCCAACGTGCTTTGGGAGGGGGTTCGGGGGAACGGTGTTCCCCCGGTGGCCTTTTTAGTCATTCAAACAAGAAGCCCCAAAAGCGCACCCCGGGAATCCATGCAACCTAAGGCTTATTCCACCACCCAGACGGCGCAGTCCTTGGCGTGGTGAACGACCTTGTTGGATACGCTCCCCATGAAGAAGGCCTCGGTGGCCGAAATGCCCCTGCGGCCCACCACCACGGTATTGTAGGCCTCCTCCTTCACCAATGCCAGAATGTCCCGGGCCGCGCCTTCCTTTTGGTCCGAGATCCGGGTTTCGATGTGGTGCGGATCGATACCGGCTTTGGTCAAGGTTTCCACCGCCTCCTTCATGATGCGCTCCATGGACATGCGTTCCTGCTCGACCCAGGTCTCCAACTCTTTCACCCGTTCGCTGAACGGCGGATAATGGTTGGTGATCAGGGTGTCCATCCCCAGATTCAGGGCGGGAATCTTGGGAAAAACGTGCAGGAGCGTTACGTGTACGTCTTTCGACACCACACCCGCCACGTAGTTCACGCACTTTGCAGCGTCATCCGAAGTATCCAGGGCGATGAGGATTTTGTGAGCCATGATTGTTCTCCTTGAAGCGGCGTTTGAACCATTGTGGAAAAAGTGCACGTATTCATCGGGCCGTCAGGGCGCCCTTCGTGAAGCTTTTGGGCTTCCAGGTTTTTGGTGCGCAACCCGTACCTGTTCAGGAGTTGTGCCGCGGGGGGCGCCGTCCCCCGCACCCCCTGCCGGGGAACCTACGGTCTCCCGGACCCCCGTTGCGCTTCCGCGAATCGCCTAAACAATTCGCAAAAAGAGGGGCCTATTACCGTCCAACGTACTAAAATACATAAAGTTTTTTTGGAGGGTTCCCTCGGATACCCCTCTGGATGCTCACCGCGGACCAAGTTCTTGCCCCCTTCTCCGCCCAAGCGGTGAGGCATCCTCGAAAAGCCTCGAAGGGGGACGAGGGCGACGTTGTCGGAAGTCACCCCGGTGAATGTTCAAAAAAACTCTCGATCGCGGTGGTTTCGAGGCGCATGGAACCCGTTTCTTCTTGCCCGTACGCTTCCGTTTCTCATACCATGAAGTCCATGTCGGTCTCCCGGGAGGAATCCCGGCAAACTTACGTGAAGAATCTCGATCCCGGGGCCTTGGCCGTCGGATCGAGCTTCATCACAAAAACGTACGACAAAGGAGGCGTTATGGGCCCATTTAGAGCTCTACTTTGCACGGGTATGATTCTTTCGCTGTTCCTGTCGTTTCCCGGGACGGGCTTGAGCAGCGACGAGGAACGTCACGAAGCCGAAGCCGTCACCAGCGAGGCGGCGAACCGTGAAAACCCCGTTCCTTCGACGGAGACTTCCGTAGCCGCGGGCAAGACGAAGTATACCACATTCTGTGTCGGCTGCCACGGCACATCCGCCAAGGGAGACGGACCCAAAGCCCGGATGCTTCCTCATCCGCCTGCGGACCTCACCCGCGCCGTTCGCTCCGACTCCGAAGGCGAGCTGTTCGGGATCATTGAAAACGGATACGGCTCCATGCCGGCCTGGAAATCCGTATTGTCCGAAGAGGACATATGGAACATCCTGAACTATGTGAAAACACTGCCCGAATGATCTCCATTCGAAGGGGGTCGACGGCAAGATGATTCGGCCGCAGGCCCCGTTTGTTCACCCTTGACTTGAAAGGCCTGGTGGTCTAATGCGAGCGTCATGTTGACGGAACTGGAAAAAAGCGTGTTGTCCCAGGTTCAGGGAGATCTGGCCGTAGAGCAAAGGCCCTTCAAGACCATTGCGGGTCGCTTGGGAATCTCGGAGCAGGAAGTGCTGAATTGTCTGCGCAGCCTGTCGGAAAGAGGCATCATACGCAGGTTCGGAGTCACCATCCGCCACCAGATCTCCGGCTTCGAGGCCAATGCCATGGCCGCCTTCCTGGTGGAGGAGGATCGTGCGGACGAAGTGGCGGAGGCCATCGTGGCCTATCCCCAGGTCACACATTGCTATCGACGGATTCCCATGGGGAATTGGAGGTTCAACCTGTTCGCCATGATCCACGGAGCTTCCGAAGAGGAATGCAGGGAACTGGCCCGGGAAATTTCGGAAAAGGCCGGAATTTCCGAGTATCAGCTTCTCTTCAGCCACACCGAGCATAAGAAAACAAGCATGAGGTATTTCTGAAATGACGGACACTGTTTCCAGCCGGTTGTTCGAGCGGGCACGCAAGGTGATTCCCGGAGGAGTGAATTCCCCGGTAAGAGCGTGCAAGTCGGTTCGGCGCGACCCGCTGTTCATTGCCAAGGCCGCGGGCTCCAAGATTTATGACGCCGACGGGAGAGAATACATCGATTTCGTGGCGTCCTGGGGACCCATGATTCTGGGGCACGCGCACGAAGCGGTGGTGCGGGCCGTGCGTGAAGCGGCGGAGGAGGGAACGAGTTTCGGAGCTCCCACGGAAAAGGAAGTGGAAATGGCGGAGCTCATCGTCGGAATCGTTCCGTCCATCGAAAAGGTTCGTATGGTGAACTCGGGCACGGAGGCGACCATGAGCGCGCTTCGCTTGGCTCGAGGCGTCACGGAACGGGACTTGGTCGTCAAATTCGACGGGTGCTACCACGGCCACGCGGACAGTTTCCTGGTGAAAGCGGGGTCCGGTTTGGCCACTTTGGGGATTCCCGGCAGTCCCGGAGTGCCCGCGGACATCACCAAGAACACCCTTTCCCTGCCGTACAACGATCTTTCGGCTTTCCGGGAACTTATGGACCGCGCCGGGGACCGTGTGGCCGCGGTGATCGTGGAACCGGCGGCGGGCAACATGGGCGTGGTGGCGCCGGAACCCGGTTTCCTGGAGGGCTTGAGGGAAGAGACCCGCAAGCACGGAGCTCTACTGATTTTCGACGAGGTGATCACCGGCTTTCGACTTGCTTTGGGCGGGGCTCAGGAGCGGTTCGGGGTCACCCCGGACCTCACCTGCCTGGGCAAGATCATCGGAGGCGGGCTGCCGGTGGGCGCTTTCGGGGGAAAGGCCGAATACATGGATCGCATGGCTCCCGACGGCGACGTGTACCAGGCCGGCACGCTCTCCGGAAACCCCCTGGCCATGGCCAGCGGATTGGCGAGTCTAAAGCTTCTGATGGAACCGGGTTTCCACGACGAGCTTGAGAAAAAGAGCGCATGGTTCTGGGAACAAGTGCGCCGCTTGGTCGCCGAAAGCGGGCAGCCGGGAACGGTCAACGCGGTGGGTTCCATGGGAACGCTCTTCTTCAATTCCGGTCCGGTGAGGAACTTCACGGACGCCATGGCATCGGATTCCGAGCGGTTTATCCGGGTTTACGGCGCCATGCTCGAGAAAGGCGTGTACTTGGCCCCTTCTCCTTTCGAGGCCACCTTCGTGTCCGCGGCCCACTCCCAGGAGGATTTGGAAAAGACGCTAAAGGCCCTGGAATCGGCCTTGCACGGACTACGTTAAATAAATCACAAAAAAGGTTGACACTCCTGGTGGGTCATGATAGAAGCCTGCCCGATGGGAGTTGACCCGGATAAGCGTTCGTTGACGGGTTTTCCATGGCTCTTTTCAATCAGAAACAACCCGAATGGTTCAGGCTTTTGGCGTTGGCCTCCTCCATGGGGATTTCCATCGTCCTGGCCACTTTTATCGGCCTGGGCATCGGTTATTACCTGGACAACCATGTGTTCGATACGTCGCCGTGGTTGACCTTGATCTTTCTTGTACTGGGAATCATTGCCGGATTTCGCAATATCTATATCATTGGACGAAAGGCCCAAAGTGCCGGCGAGCGGGTCGACCGAGGAAGCAAAACAGATCCGCCGTCTCAAGACCAATAACTGGATCATCCTCGGGCTTTTGGTTGCAGGCTCCGGAATCTGGGCGGGCCCCCGATTCTCCTTGAGCGTGCTGTTCGGCGGCTTGTTGGTCATCGCCAACTTCCACATACTGCACGGAGCCCTTCGGAGAGCATTGGGCGGAGGCGCGTCGGTTTCGGCGACAACCGCGGTCGTGGTATTCAAATACTACTTCCGGCTGATCCTCACCGGAATCGCCGTGGTTGTACTGCTCAAGTTCGCCGAGGCCAGCCCTTTTGGTCTATTGCTCGGTCTTTCCACCGTGGTGATCAATCTGCTGCTCTTCGCAGCATTGGAGATTCACCGGATTTATTCTAAGGAGGCCTAATGGAGCACCCGTATCTCTTTCTGGTAAAGCTGTTCGAGATGATAGGAGCCGGTCACTTCGCCCACACGTGGCCTCATGTCATTTATTCATGGTTCGTCATGCTGATCCTCATCGTAGCGGCGAAGTTGTGCGTCAAGGCGGTATCCATGGTGCCGTCCGGCGGTCAGAACTTTTTCGAAATGGTGATCTCCGGTATTGAGGAGTTTCAGCTCTCCATCATGGGCGAGGAAGGCCGTCCCTTTTTTCCATTGATTGCAACCCTCGGCCTTTACATCCTGCTCTGCAACTGGCTGGGCCTCATCCCCGGGATGCTGTCCCCCACGGCGAACATCAACACTCCGCTGTCCTGTGCGTTGGTGGTCTTCATAGTCACCCACGCGGTGGGCATCAAGAAACACGGGGTTAAATACATCAAGCACTTCACGGGCCCCATCTGGTGGATGATTCCCCTGATGCTGCCCATCGAGATCATCGGCCATGTCAGCCGGGTTCTTTCCCTGACTTTCCGTCTTTTTGGAAACATCATGGGTGAAGACCTGGTCTTGGCCATTCTCCTGTTCCTGGCCGGACAGTTTCTCGCTCCGGTTCCCATGATGGTTCTGGCGATTTTCACCAGTTTTGTGCAGGCGTTCATCTTTTCCCTTTTGACCATGATGTATATCGCGGGTTCCATCGAACACGCCCATTAAGTCGTAAGGGGACGCTTCAGGATCGGCTGCCTTTTGGAAGAAGGCATTCAAAATAAACTCCAAGGGAGGAAGAAATGAGCAAGAAGGTCTTTCGATTAACCACTCTGAGCGCGTTTTTCGTACTGGGCATGAGCACGATGGCCTTCGCGGAAGCGGACCCGACGGTAGCAGCCTCCGCAATGAAACTGTTTGCGGCGGTCGTGACCGCGGCGGGATTCGGTATCGGCATCGCGGCGTTCGGTACGGGCATCGGCCAGGGCATCGCCATCAAAGGCGCCGTGGAAGGTACGGCCCGGAACCCCGAGGCTTCCGGTAAGATCACCGTGACCATGCTGATCGGTCTGGCCATGGTTGAGTCTCTGTGTATTTACGCGCTGGTCGTGGCCCTGATCCTTCTCTACGCCTACCCGATGGCTACACCGGTGGGCAAGTTGATCGGATTGGAGCTGTAAACCGGCTCTAGCCGGAATGGAACGCAAATGGGGTTGTTGCCGGATGACAACCCCATTTTACGCCACTAATATGTGTTTTCTTTCACAACTTTAAACGGAATCCGGATGAAATACGCCAAAATCCCCGCTGCCACGATCACTCGTCTTTCCATGTACTCCCGGGTCCTGGAGCGCATTGCGGAAGAAGACGTCAAGATCATCTCTTCGGAACGTCTCGCCACGTTGTGTGAGGTGAACTCCGCTCAAATCCGTAAGGACCTCTCCTACTTCGGTGAATTCGGAGTTCGTGGAGTGGGCTATTACGTCAAGGAACTGCTCTTCGAAATCAAGCGCATCCTGGGTTTAAACCGAGAATGGCGCATGGGAATCGTGGGCGTGGGCAACTTGGGCCTGGCACTCCTGTCTCATGAAAATTTCGTGAAGCAAGGATACGTGTTTGTCGCCGCTTTTGACAACGATCCCCAGAAGATCGCCAAGAAACTCCCCAACGGATTGGTCATCCACCATATCAACGACCTGCCGTGGGTAGCCAAGAATACGGGCGTGGAGGTCGGAGTGATCGCCACACCGGCAATCTGGGCTCAGGACATTGCGAATCGTTTGATCAAAAGCAATATACGAGCGATTCTGAATTTTGCTCCCACACAAATCCACGTTCCGGATGGATTCCAGGTGGAAAACGTCGATTTTACGGTCAAACTGGACAATCTCGCATATCATCTCTCTCCCAAATCCTGATTTGATCGTCTCTTCGTCGTCCCGCCTTCAGCGCCACGGGTCGGTTGACTCGTCGTTTCCGAACTTTGATTCACTGATGTGCGACAATCCAACTTCGCTTGCCCCTCCGAACCGGCACGGACGCAGGCTTGCCCTCGGAAGCCCTCAATCATCCCGGCTGTCCCCTCCATCGCCCGCATTTTGACGATCTTTTTCCTTTGTGTGCCGTTCCCGGTCCTGCATTGACAACCGTCTTTCCCCCATGGCCTAATCAAAACGGTCGATAGCCCGAACCCATTATTCAGGACCGTCTTTAATATCCAGCAGGAGGTTTCCATGGGAAGGAAAGTAACGTTGTTCTTGTCCGTTCTTGTTTTGGTTTCCGCCTTTTATGGGGCGGCTCTCGCCTCGGCCGGCCAGTCGAGCGGAGAAGTCCGGGTCGCCGTAGTCCTCACATCCATGCATGCCGACCTCATGGAAGGCGTGGAAGAAGCCTTGGCCTACCTGCTCCTGGGCGCAGTGGAAGAAAAGCAGGAGTTCCTCGAAAAGATGAAGACCTTTGACGAGATGGCCGCCGAATTCGCTCAGGTTTCCGGCAACCGTTATGCCGCCGGGTTGGCCGGGATCATGGAATCCAAAGGCAAGATGCAGGATGCTGCGCTCAAGGCTTTCGGCAAGCTGGAAACCGAACAGAAAATCGAACTCGCCGACCTCCTGAATCTCGAGAATGCCGTCGACGAGTTGTCGACTTTGTTGGATCAACTTGCCGCGGGCGTGGTTATGGATGTTCACACACGAGCCGCGGACATGCTCGTCACCGAACGCGCCATGCTTCAACTTCTCCTCATGAAGGCGGACGTTCTGGAAGGCGTGGAAGAGGGCTTCGGCTATCTTCTGTTGGGCGATGGCGAAGAACGCGCTGATTTCCTCAAAAAGATGGATGACTTCGATCAGCTCGCCGGCAAATTCAAGCGGATGGAATACCTGCATTCCTGCGGCAAAGAAGGGATCGCGGTGCTGTTTTATGAGTTGATGGCCGCCAAGGAACGCCTCGTGGTGGAAGCCCTTTCCATGTTCGCGAACTTCGAAAACGGAAAAACGGTACCTTTCTTAAGCGCGCGACGCTTCGAACTTGCCGTGGACGGCCTGACCATGGTCTATGAACAGCTGCTCATGGAGGTCCTCCGGGACATGAAATAGCCTCGTCCCCGCCTCCCTGAAATTCCATCTTGAACGGGAGGCGCGACAATCCTGCAGTGGGATTCCTTTCGGATGGCATCATCCGGAAGAATCTCACTCCCTGGCCATGGTTTCCCGGAGGAACAAAGAAGAGATAAAGGCCATCACCCCGCAAGCGAACAAGACCATGAACGCATTGCGGTAGCCGTGCAGGGTGAAGGCCCCGTTCACCTGCCCGGAACGCTCCAGGATGTATCCCAGCAACGGCTGAAAAACCGCGCCCCCCGCGAAAGGAAAGAGATTGACCAGGCCCGTGCTCGTACCCGCCATTTGAACCGGGAAGAGTTCTTTGGCCGAAGTGAACCCCACCACCACAATCGCGCTCGTGAAAATCCCCAGCCCAAGACAGAAAAGATAGAGCCCCACCAACGAGAAGCCGTCCGTCATGAAAGCCAGGAAGGCCACCATTCCTAAGGCGATGGCACTGGAACCCACCAGCACGGGTTTGCGTCCCTTGAACACCCGGTTGGAGATCAGACTAAGCAAAGGACTTCCAATCACCATGCCCACGGCGAGCATGGAAAGGACATTGCCTGCTTGGGCTTTGCTCAATCCGTAAATCTGTGTCAGGAACGGTCCGCCCCAGAGTCCGCCGAAGGCGAAAAAGACGGCACAATCAAAGAAAAACCAGATTGCGAGAGGCCAGAAAGGAGGGTGAGACAAGACCTTAAGCACGCCTTCCCACAACCCGATGCGCTCGGAAGCGGCATCCGAGTGCCCGGTCACCGGCGCCCAACCTTTGTCGGATGGGCGATCGCGGACGAAAAACCAGACAAGAAACCCCAACACCACGGTGAAGAACCCGATTACGATGAAGGAGGAACGCCATCCGATCCAGGCGTTTAACGCGGCCAAAGGTGCGGCGGCGCTCAGTGATCCAACTCCGCCCATCAACATGAGAATGCCGGCCATGGTGGCGAATTCCCTGGGTCGAAACCATTCCGCCAGCGCTTTCATAGTGGGAACGAAAAGAAAACTGACTCCGATTCCCACCAGGGCGCGCCCTGCGATGGCCCAGAAAACCGTGGGCGCCGTTCCCAAGACCAGGGATCCGACAAAAGCCACAAAAAAGAAGACCGTAATGGTCTTTCTCGGTCCCCAGGAGTCCGAAAGAAGCCCGGCAGGCAACTGCATGAGAGCATAAGGATAGAAATACGCGGAGCCCAGAAAACCCAGGAGAGAGCCGGTGGCGGACAAATCCCGCATCATGTCCAAAGCGAGCACCGCGGGGCACAGACGATGGAAATAGACCAGGACATAGCCAAGGGCCAAAATCCAGAAAACCACCCAACGATACCTCAGCGCGGGGTTGACGGCTTCAGCGGACATAAACGATCTCCTTCCGAATGAAACGAGGAAGCACCGAAGGGGTACCTCCGGAGTCGAACGGTGCGACGACCGACATACACGGCGCTTGAGGACGTCCTTACCAGGCTGTTGAAAAACGCGATCTGCGGCGTAGCGCTTCATCCCTCGTCACTGCGACGTACTCTATGTACGTCTCATTCCTCAGGATTTGCGCGACTTGCATCTCATCGCTTTTCAGCAGCCTGCCGCGACCGGCTTTTTTCAACGGGCTGTCTACGTGGCCCGTATATGGAAAACGAGATGGGAGACCACGGGAAGGATGATGCGTTCCATGGCCAGTATGCACGCATTGGCGCTACCTGGAAGACAAAAAACCGCACGGTCCCGGATAATTCCCGCGCAGGCTCTGGAGAGGATCGCCGCGGCTCCGACCTCATCGTAGCTCAACCGGCTGAACACGGAGCCGAAAGCCGGCAACTCCTTCTTAAACAGAGGCGTCACCGCCTCGAGGGTGACGTCCGTGGGAGTGACCCCGGTGCCCCCGGTAATGACCACGGCGTCGGAGTCGGCCAGCATTTCCGCGAGTGCGTCCTGTATTTGAGGCACGCTGTCTTTCACCGCTTTACGGCCCGCCACAATATGCCCGCCGGCCTCTATCAGGGATGAAATCCCGTCTCCACTCGTGTCCTGATCCAGGCCGCGAGTGTTGGACACGGTAAGCACCCCGATGCGGACTTTTTCGGGTGCGTCTTTGACGTGGGGGTGGTGGGAATGCCGACTCATGGCGAAGGGTGTCCTTTCTCCTTACTCAACACGCGGATATCCGAGATGCGAGTGCCCGGGTATTGTCCCCGTTCGTCTTTTTCAAGGTACTTCACCAAGTCCCAGAGGGTGTTGAGCGCCATGGAAACCCCCACGAGGGCTTCCATCTCCACGCCGGTCCGCGCGCGAGCCTTTACCCGACACCGGACGTTGACGGAGTCTTCGTCCTGACGAAAACTCACTTCCACGCTCTCGATGGGAAGCGGGTGACAATGCGGGATCAGTAAGTGCGTTTGCTTCACCGCGAGAAGAGCCGCCGCCTCGGCAAAAGTGAACGGATCCCCTTTGCGGATGGTTCCCCGTGCGATTTGCCCGAGAGTGTTCGCTCCGAGTATCAGAGTTCCTTCGGCGAGAGCCTCCCGCAATACCACGTCCTTGGATGAGACGTCGATCATGCCCACATTACAGTCCTTTCGGGTCGAAGCGCTTTCCGGGAGTTCGATCCCGGATGCTCGCAGCCGAAAAAAGAGTACCCGCTACGGAAGCGTTCTCACGGTGGTGATTCGCGTTTCCGACACGATGCCGAAAGCCCCAAACTCCGCCGGCTTCGCACACCGAGTTCGGTTGCGCCCCTCGACCCGCCTCGCTATTCTTTTCCCCGGTACAAAGGATCGGCTTCCTGGAGGTGCCGTCGCATGACCTTTCCCACCAGTGTCTTGGGAAGATCATCACGAAACTCGATGTATTTGGGCACCTTGTAGTGGGAGATGTTCTCTTTGCACCACGCTTTGAGCTCCTCTTCCGTAACCTTGCCCGCGCTGCCCGGTTTGAGGACCACCCAGACCTTGATCGCCTCGCCCGATGTCTCATCCGGAAGTCCGGCCGCAGCCACTTCGGAAACGTGGGGATTGCCCCCTACAAGCTCTTCGACTTCTTTGGGAAACACGGAATATCCCCTGACCTTGATCAGCTGTTTCTTTCTGTCGCTCAAGGTCACGCGGCCCAGTTCATCCATGTGGCCGATGTCCCCGGTGAGGAGCCATCGTTTCCCGTCGATCTTTCGGATGGTCTCGGCGGTTTCCAGGGGTTGGTTCAAATAGCCCATCATCACTTGAGGTCCCGAAACCCAGAGCTCGCCGATTTCATTGGGGGCCATCTCTTTGGTGCCCGTCTCCAGATCCATGATCTTCCAATCGGTTCCCGGCATGGGTAACCCGATCTTCCCGATCATTCGAACGCCCTCCGTCAACGGACCGCTGCACACCACCGGCGTGGCTTCCGAAAGCCCATACCCTTCGACGATGATGGCGCCGGTCTTCTGTTCAAACCGCTCCTGTACCGGACGGTGCAAAGGTCCCGCTCCGCTGATGCAACAGCGAAGCTTCCGGGCGATGGGGTACTTATCCGTACCCGGGAAATCGGCGATGCGCTGAAAGAGCACTTCCGCCCCGCAGTAGTAAGTATTTCGGTCCTCTCCAATGGCGCAAATGGTCTTCAGCAGAGTCTCCACGTCGGGCGGCTTGGGAAACAACATCATCCACATGCCCGCTTTGATGGAAAGGTTCATGACGCAGGACATGGCGAAGGAGTGAAACAGGGGCAACACCCCAACGCCGCACGCGCCGGCGCCGCCCATGTAGATCCAGTGGTCCAGCTGGTAACATTGAGAGACACAATTGAAATGGGAAAGAACCGCGGCCTTGGGCACACCCGTGGTGCCTCCGGTCATGATATACGTCGCCACATCCTTGGAGAGGACTTCCACTTCGGGAGGATCGGGCTTGGTGCGCACAAGATCCAGGAAGCGCGTCGCTCCCTGAGGTACGGTGCCGAAAGGTATCTTGCCCAGTTTCTTGCCCAACCACTTTTTCAGGGGGCTGAGCTTCACCAGGTCCACAACATTGGTCACGACGAGTTGATGGATGGGATATTCCTGTTGGATCGGCTGGATCAAGGGTTCGATAAGCGAATCCAGGACGATGACCGCCTTGACTCCCGCGATCTTGAACTGATGAAGCACTTCACCGGGCTTGTATGTCGGATTGACGCCCGTGGGTATGGCTCCCAGCCTCATGCACGCGTAGTACGAGATGACGTATTGAAAGGAATTGGGTAAAACCAAAGCCACCACGTCGCCTTTCCGGATTCCCCGCTCCGCGAGACCGGCGGCCACGGAAAGGACGTGCCGATGAAGTTCCCCGAAAGTCATAAAGGTATCGAGGAACCAGACGGCTTTCCTGTTCTCGTATTTCTTGGCCGATTCCGCCAAGACCTCGTACAGGCTTATTTTCGGAAAATCCAAATGCTTGGGGACTTCGGCCGGCCATCCGGCTTCGGCGCTGAACCAGGGCTTGCTCTCATCCACGCGGTAATCATTCTCCATGTCGATCTCCTTCTCACTTCGAACTCGAACAGCATGCGGCGTACGGTTGTGGGAATGTCCGGCGCCGGTTTCAGCACCGGATATCAACAGACCGTTGAACAACGCGATCTGCGACGCTGCGCTTCACCCCCGGTCACTTCGACGTACCGGTCGGGTAGATCTCATTTTTCGGAACTTGCGCGCCCGGCATGTCATCGTGTTTTGCCGGTTTGTGAACAACCGGCCTAGTTCAACGAGCCGACGAGAAGCCCTGAGAACATTAGTGAACGGAATTCTCCGGCGAAGGGATCTTTCGAATTCGTTCTTCGATATCCCGTTGATGTTGTCTCATTTCGGCCTCGTCCCGGTAGGTCCAGGTCTCGACCCATCCGCCGTCCTGCCGGACTTCCAGATTGTCCGCGTAAATGGAATTGAATTTCTCTTTAACATCGCCCGTAACCCGTACGGCCTTCAGAATATGACGCGCCAGGGCGGCGTGAGAAAGGTTGGGCACGAAATAGTACTTGTCGTTGTCCGTTACCACGACCGGAATATGCACCGTGGAGGCCACGGAGTCCTCCTGGTTGATGGGACACGGCAAGTCGCAAATTATCCTTTGATCGTCCCCTCGATCCGCCCGGCATAGGTCGGGGCGGATACCGCCAACGAGACGCTCAAAGTGAGAATCGTCCAAATTTTACGCACTGGGGCTCCCACCCGGATTGTTGGAATGAGCCGTCAAGCAATTTCTCGGATTCACCCGATCATGGCCTGATTTCCACTCATTAACCATGCGGAATTATACCCCGGCCCCTCCCTTCAGGCAAGGTGCATTTGGGGCGCGCGATCTCCGAGTTCCGCGACGATCCGAGTCCGTTGGGAGTCGACGGGATTCCGGTTCCTCGCATACTTCCCTTGAACAGACGAAAACAAGGGGCTAAAGTGAGGCTCTCATACGCGGGGCCTCGTACGGCGGCGTTTCACCGGAAGGGAACCGGCACGCAGCCCTACCGTATGCGCTCATCTACAAAACTCACGGCAGGCATGCCGAACGCAGCCCCTCGGGAGCCGCTGTTTTGGGTGATTGAGATTCGGGGAGAAGCGCATGCGCGTTCTCGGAGTATTCGGGAAGACGTTTTAAGAAAGAACACGCCGGCTCTCCCGAAACCGGCAAATCATTCGCGGGAATTCCATGGACACATCGGATCGACTGGTTGAAATCCTGCTCTCCGCCAAAGCGCCCATTTCAGGGGAGGAGATGGGTCGAACTCTCGGACTTTCCCGGACCGCGGTCTGGAAAGCGGTACGGAGACTGAGGGACTTGGGTTACGAAGTGAACGCCGTACCCCGGAAAGGGTACCTGCTTCAAACGATTCCGGATCGCCTCTATTCCGTGGTTCTCCGACGCAACCTGAAGTGTCGCCGACTTGCTGCGGAGATCGAATACTTCGAAACCATCGATTCCACCAATCGAGAAGCCAAAAAATCCGCGGCGGCCGGTGCGAAGGATGGCCTCCTGGTGATCGCAGAGGAACAGACCCATGGTCGCGGAAGATTGGACCGGACTTGGACTTCCCCTAAGGGGGCGAATTTGCTCTTTTCCCTTGTCTGCCGTCCTCCCATCCCACCTCAGCGAGTCTTTCGCCTGAACATGGTCGCCTCCGTTTCCATTGCGGAAGCCGTCGAAAGCCTGACTCCCCTGACCCCGGAAATCAAATGGCCCAACGACATCTACATCGGGCGTCGTAAGCTCGCGGGTTTGCTGACCGAATTTTCCGCGGGGCCGGACAGTTTGGACTATGCGGTGGTGGGTATCGGCCTCAATGTGAATTTCGATCCCAAGAATCATCCCGAAATCAGCGACACGGCCACCAGCGTTTACGCCGAAACGGGAAGACGTTGGTCGCGTGTGGAATTGTTGGCGGGCATTTTAGGCCGCATGGACGTCTGGTATGACAAGCTGCTGGCGGGAGAAGACGGGAACTTGGCGTCGGAGTGGAACCGTCGTTCCCTGGTGCTGGGCCGTGAGGTGGAAATTCGCTCCTTTGACGACGTTCTCCGAGGCACCGCTGAAACCATCGACGAAAGCGGAGCCCTCATTCTTACGGACGAAAACGGCAGTCAGGTCCGAGTTACCTGCGGGGATGTAAGCCTCCGCTTGGCCTAACAGCGCAGATCTAAACAACCATTAGTGTATAAGAACAAAGGTTCGCCTCTTGATTTTTTCACCTCCCGTCATTATTTTTTGAAATGTTTTTCCATTAACCGAATCGACGGAGGTCCAAACATGAGATTCCATCGGACGTTCAGCACCCTTACGGCCGCGGCCCTGGCCCTGACTTTTCTGCTTTCCGGGACCTCGGCATGGGCGGTCCAAAACGATGCCGTCAAGGTCGACAAGGAGAAATGCGCTCTCATGATCCGACACGGTCAGGACGCCTTGGATCGTGGACGTTACCAGGATGCCAAGTATTATTTTCAGTCTGCGGTGCAGGCCGATCCCCAGAACCCCAAACCCTGGAACTGGTATGATCTGGCCACTTTTTACGCCGCCGCTGAAGAGATGAAAAACACGGGAAAATATATGGTGCGGCCCGCCGAACCCACCCAACCTCCCGCGGCGATCTCCTCGTCTCCCACCATGGAGGGATCGACAACGGCGCAGTCCCAACCGCCCGCCGCCCCGCCCAAACCCAAAAAGCCCAAGGGGTTTACCATAGCGGATGATGAAGGTTGTTAACGAAAGCGAGGAGCTGACTTATGTCCGTGTTGGTGGAGAAGTTCAAGGAAGGATACGGGGAGCTGTTCGATAATGAATGGGCTCCTATGACCGGCGGGATTTGGATAGGCCTGCTCAGCATTCTATGCTTCGCGTGGGCCCGTCCCTGGGGCGTGTTCGGTGGAATCCGCGTCTGGGGCGACTGGGTGTTCTCCTCTTTGGGGCTTTATGCAACCCCGGGGGCGGACCCGATTACCTCGTCTTCTTCCATTCTGAGTTTCGGTCTGATCTTCGGCGCCTTCGGCTCCGCTCTTTTGTCCAGGCAGTTTGCCTTCCGCGGTGCTCCCCCTCTTGAAATCGTCAAAGGATTCGTGGGAGGGGCCCTCATGGGAGTCGGCGCGAGCCTCGCCGGGGGATGCAACGTGGGAGGATTCTACACGTCGGTAAGCGCCCTTTCCGCAAGCGGTCTGTCCATGATGGCCGGCCTTATCGTGGGTGCTCTCATCGGCCTCAAATATCTTTTGTGGGAACTGGAGAACGTCCCCTCCAAACAGGCCGCCTCCGTGGGTGAAAAAGGCAAAGAAGGCCAATTCGACTGGAAGAAGATCCAACCGTGGCTGGGAGTACTGGTCTTCATCGGGGGGATCGTCCTCTGCTTTGTATACGGACGATACGCTTATTCCAAACTCGGAGGGCTGCTTCTTTTCGGCATGGCTTTCGGCTTGGTCATTCAACGAACGCGCTTCTGCTTCGTGCGAGGATTCCGCGATCCATTCATGACCGGTGAAGGCACCATGCCCCGTGCCATCGCCGTAAGCCTCATGATCAGCGTGATCGGTTTCGCACTGCTCAAATGGAACGGTATGCGGCCGGAAGACATGTATGTGAGCGCCCGGTTCTGGTTCGGCGGACTCGTTGGGGGAGTCATTTTCGGTGTAGGCATGGTGATCGCCGGGGGTTGCGGAAGCGGCACGCTTTGGCGTGTCGGTGAAGGGCAACTCAAGCTCATCTGCGCCTTGATTTCATTCTCCCTGGTGGGTTCCCTGTTCATGAAGTTTCTCCAAACCACGGGATATCTCAAGACCATCGGACTGTCGGTCTTCATGCCCGACACACTGGGATACATAGGGACTTTCGTCCTCATCTTCGTGATCATGGCCGTTTACTTCGCCCTGGCGACGTGGAACGAGGAAACGGACAAGTTCACCTTGTTTTGATTTAGGGACATGTGTCGGGGCGTTCCTTGAAGCATCGAATCCCGGCCAAACAAACAGGAAACGATCGAACTTCTTTCCGGCTTTTTTCGTAACCAAATTTTGAACAGGAGCTCTTTATCCGATAATCGAACTGATGTTCCGGCTGCATTCTCGCATGGGCCGTAGGAATCCGGCGTAAGAGAAGACGCTGGGTCCATCGCGATCGTCGGTTCCGAGCTTCTTTCGATCAACATACAACACATCTCTTAGGAGGAAATTTCATGGCGGACGAGATCAAAGCGGACGAAACTTTGGATTGCAGGGGACTGACTTGCCCGATGCCCATCCTGAAAACCAAGAAGGCCATTCAGAACATGAAATCCGGGCAGGTGCTCGAGCTGTTGAGTTCCGATCCGGGGACCAAGAACGATCTTCCCAGTTTCGCCAAACGCGGCGGGCACGAGATTCTTGGATCCAAGGACGACGACGGATTCATCCGTTTCTACCTGAAGGTCGGTTGATCGCGAGGTGACGATATGGCCGACAAATTAGGTATTTTTGTACGTTCCGACAAGTACTTGGATCACGTCATCGGCTTGGTCCGGGCGGCGGAAGCGCGGGGAATCGAAGTGTTCACGTTTTTCTCTCACAAAGGCGTGCTTCTGACCCAAGACCCCAAGTTCCTCGAACTGGGCAAGACCAAGGCCCATCTGTCCCTGTGTAACGTCGGTTACGAGGCCGCGGGCCTGAAAGGAATCGAGGCTCCGGGGGTTCCCGAAACCGGCTATGCGACTCAGGCACGCAACGGCGCCATGATAGAAGAATGCGACCGGTACGTCGTGATGTAAGTGGAGGAGACCCCGTATGGAGGATATTAAGAACGTAGCCTTTATCATCCGCGAACCGGAGAACGATTGGGAAGGAGTCCGCTCCAGTCTGGGCCTTGCCGTGGAGAACTTCTGGGTCAGTACCTTCGTGCTGGATCACGAAGTGGACATGACGGACGCCATCAAAGAGAATCTGGAGTGGCTTGAGGATATGGAATGCAGCTATTTCTCGAACCACCCCAAGAACATCGAAAATGGATTCCAAGCCGTCACCCTGGATGAATTGGATGAAAAACTCAGGGAATTCGATTTGATCATTCCCTTCTAGACGAGGTTCCCATGAAGTTGCTGCATATTCTGAAATCAGAGCCCGATGAGACAACCCGAAGGCTGATGGACGCGATTTCCCAAGGGAAGGAGACGACCGAAATCAAGCTTTACGAGGGGGAAGTGGACTACGACGCACTTGTCGGCCTCATTTTCGAAAACGACAAAAACGTCTCCTGGTGGTAGGCCGGCCCCCTTCGGGCAATAGAAGGTTCCCGTCTCGGCCGATCCAAGGCCCGCGCCCCGCAGAGTCCTCCGGGAAAGGGGGAAGAACCGGCGCGGCAACGCCGTCTCCAGCGGAAATGATGTAGGCGAAGTCCGCACGTGAAGCATTTCCGCCGACTCATTGGCGGCTCCGCATCGGCTCTGGGAGGATGTGGCCCAGGGACACACCGCCCCAACAGATCCCAAGAAAACGCGCACGGCAAGGGCGTAGTTCACCGCGCCCATGCCGAGGCGGTCTCCGGAGGGATCATCCGATCTCTTCACGCATCCCGTTCGGTGCTCGACTCCGTGTGAAACCGGGTGAGAAGAGGAGATTCTTCACATCCATTTCGTACGAACCGAAGCGAACACCGGACCCTAAACGCTATCTTTCGGCGATGGACGTCGAAAACCACTGGAAAAATTCTAGAAACCGCTCTTCCCCATTCTCCATCACCATTCCTTCAGTCGTGCCGCCGGCTGCGAAGTCGCATTCCATGTGCGCCGAACCGCTCATGGAATCAACGTCTAAACCGTCCGCCTTGTCGGGGTCGAGAAACACCTGAAAACTCCTCGCATCCGGGCTGATAATGACAATGGCCGAATCCTCGTAAGTCTGGACGTACAAGCTCATCCCTCCGGCGACTCCCATGGGCTCGTCCTTCCAAATACCGCAGTAGGAATCGTCGATGGAGGCGGGGAACCACCTGTAAATCGCGTATTCGACCGTGGCATGCCCGGGGACGGAGAATTCCGCCGACCCCTGATCGGCGGTCTCAAACGAGGCGGACAGGTGAACTCCGGAACCTCCCAGATCATCGGCATCGAAACCATCGGAGTAGTCCGGATCCAGGAAAGCAAGGGCGGTTTCCCCGTCCGGTGAGGCCACGATGACCATGGAACCGGTGTCGTAAGTCTGCACGTAGAAGTTCATCGTGGGAGAGACGCGGCCTACGGCTACATCTTTCCACACTCCATCCGGAGGGGAAGGAACCTCCGAAACGACTTCCACCGTCACCGTATCGGCGAGACCGCCCAAGTGCCCGTCATGCACCGTCAGGCTGAGAACGTAAGAACCTTCCACGTCCGCGGTGAAGCCGGCTTGGGACGTGGAGGCGTCGGCCAGTTCCGGATTCGCTCCGGAAGGCTCATCCACGATGGTCCACAGGTAACTGAGTGCATCACCGTCGGGATCATAGGAAGCCGACCCGTTCAGTACCACCGTCATGCCGATGCCGGCCAAACGATCGGGGCCGGCCACCGCGACGGGCTGCCGATTTTGCCTTTCCATGATCAATACATCGACCGTGTCGTATCCCGCTTGGTCGTCCCCATCCACGGCCTCTACCAAAATCTCGTGCAAACCCGGCGAAAGGGAATCCACGTCCACCCGGTTCCCCGATCCGAGGGAACCCTGGATATCCGATTGCCAGGAAAACGTCTCGCCCGACAAAGGTCCGTCTTCCAGGTCCGTGGCGGAGGCCTCCAACACCACGGTTTGCCCCTCCAAATACGTGGGAACGCCCTCTTCCGTTCTCGGACCCACGATTCGCACCATGGGAGGTTTCTTCTCGACTACGAAGCTCGGAGAAAGCAGCCTGACCGTGTTGATGCCGTCCGTGGCGATCACCTGCAGAACGGCCGTATCACTGCCGGGCAAAGTCCATACGTCGATATCAAAGCTGTTCTCATTCCAATCGGAAACCAATGTCCTCCATTGGGTCCCGCCGTCCGTCGCATAAAGAAGTTGATAAGACAAGGAGGTACCGGCGTCCGGGTCTTGGCTTTCCCAGGTAACGTTTCTCAATTCGTCCCCGGACCAGACTTCACTCTCGGCGACGGAAAGGGAAGTGATTGCCGGTGGATAGGGGGAACGAACCCTTTCAGCAATTTGGGTTCCCCTGTACTTGATTACGACGCGGGCCAGAGCTTCGGGAAAGGGGACCACCAAGTGGAAGGGTTCGGTCGGATTCGTTTCAGGATCCGGCGGGTCCACGGCCACGGTTTCAGGCTCAAAAGCGTATTCGCCCAGCACTCCGTCCTCGGAATTCAACAGCTCCACGGTGAAGTCTCCCTCACCCGCATCCGTCCGCGCCGTCCCCCACGGCAGATGATAGAATGGGGACAACTCGGCGGAGACCTCCGATGTCGATCGTGAGATGGTACCGTTTATGTACAGCCGGTCCCCCTCCGCGACCGGGCCGATTTCATCGGACTTCGACAGAGACGAAGAGCCTAAAGCGCCGTGAAGAGCCGTGAATAGATGATCGTAGGTGTAGGGCGATATCCATAGAGGTTCGGGACCATAGGACATAAGATCGTGGGCGTGCCCCGCTGCGGGCGGATTCCCGGGGTCAATGACCTGCAGCGTATAGGTATCGAATCCGTAGGTGCAGATGCCTCCGTGAGTGCAGGGGAACACGTCGGGTGCGGACTCGCACCCTCCCTCGCCGTGGTCACAGCTTGCATGAGGTCTTCCCAAAGCGTGACCCACTTCGTGAGCCGCGATGGCAAGGTCGTCTCCAAAAACGCTTGCCGAGTCCAGTTTGCCCACGACCACGTTTCTTGATCCAAGGCCCAGGATCGCCGTAACGGGAACGGGTACAATACCGAAATAGACCAGGTTGATGGGATTGCTTCCCGCTGCCGTACCCGTGTCGCTGCTCACCAGATTCCCGATGAAATCATGGTAGGCATACATTCTGCCGCTGGTCATGGCCCCCTGTGGGTGATTGAAATCTCCGTCGAAAGGCAGCCACTGGGGCGAGTGGATGGTTACCCGGATGTCTTTGAGCGCCAAGGGGTAGACTTTTACAAAACGCGACGTCGAGTCGAGAAACACATCCTGGTAGACGTCGAACGGGGCATGGTCGCAAGCGGTCGTCAAGTCCGACGCGTTCCTGCGAACACAGGCCCAGACCAAGTGGAGATTCAAGGGAGCGGTTTCCTGGAAATCGATCCCGCTCACCCTGAGACTGTCGGCGCCGTCGTTGCAGCCTGCGCATTCAGACACGCCTGCGGGCGGTGAGATCGTTGCGGTCAACGTTACCGGTCGATCCCACTCGGTCCATGTTTGGGGAAGAACGAAGTTCAAGGTCTTGGCCGGGTCATGCCGCAGGTTTTCTTGTTGGTTGTTGTTCAAAGGGTCTACGGTCACCGAATTCTGGGACTGTATCGATCCCTTTCCGGGGCAGGGAATACCGGAAGCATCGGTACAGGCCAATGTGCCCTGCACGCCCTGTACCTGAACGGTGGTCCCCTCAACGCCGGGATAGAGTCGGACCACGGTGCGCTTGCCCGCCACCAAATTTACCGATTCGCTGCTCAGGGTTTGGGATGGAATGGTCGAGCTCCTGGTGGCGGACGACGCGGCGACCCACGGCTGTATGGCCTGGGTGATTTCCATGCCCATGGCCCACAAGTTGAAATTCGGGCCCGGGGGCGCATAAGTGAGGGCTCGCTGAGCCGATGCGCTGTGGTCGGCGAAGTCCCAGGCCTTCACCTGGATGGCCGCGGTATCCTCCAAAAGGTAGGTGTAGAAATTATAACTCGCTTTGGTGGGAACCACTTCGTAAGCACACGGCGGGACTCCCGGGCCGCCGCAAACATAGAATGCCCCCACCTCCGCCGACGTGGAGTCCAAAAAGCGAACCTGAATTTTGGCCACGCCGGTTTCATTGTCCGTCGCAGAAAAGGCCAGAGTAATTTCAGGAACATGCACGGTCTTCCCGTCGGAATCCGGTTGACTGATTTGCACGGAGGGCGGGTTGTCATCCTCGATACATGCCGGACCCGCGGTGCTGAAAGTAAGGTCGTCGATGAGTTCATGAGCCGCCTGTCCCGGAGAAGCCCCGGTGAACTCGATTCGGACGCTTCGAATATTCGCGGTGGAGGAACTCACGGAAAGGGGGGTGGTTACGGCCGTGGGACCGGTGCCGAGGTATGCGGTGCCGTAATCGATGAAACCGGTTCCCGGAGTCGAGTCGCTGTACGCTGAAATGGTTGCCGTAACGGCAAACGAATGGGCCTTGTCCAGGCCGACCTTGACGCTCACCACGGACTGGCCGGTCGTGAAACCGATATCGAGCTTCAGGTATTCACCGAACTCGGAACCTGGAAAATGATTGGTCAACGCGTGAGTGCCGCTCGCCACGGCCACGGAAGGCGAATAGATGCGCCCTCCGCCTGATAAAAACTCGACACCCAGGCTCGTGGCGGCGCTATTGCAGTATTGGCTGGTGACGGTGTCGGGTTGAGGAACGGCTTCCTCGAAGTTGATCGTCGGAGACGAGGCGAAGGCCCTCATCGGCAAAACACACGCAAGCATCAAAGAAAACAGCATTAGAAGGACAACGGAATCGGCGTGTGTACGCTTCGCCGGCTCGGCCCGTCCGTGTCGGCAAGAAAACGGGAATCGAGGTCGCCCTGATCGAATTGTGAGTATGGGTGCTGCTTGCATACGTCACCTCCTGGAGCCGGGTTGGAAGAAGGAGGCGCAGGCGATCCATATCTCCTGCGGCCGAACGACCACGCGACGACTTGCCTTCCCTTGACTCATGCCGACCTGCAACGTTCCGTTGGAAAATCCAACGGAAACATGGGCAAGGCTCCATAAGCCCACGAAAAGGGCACGGATACCAAAGTCGGTCGTCTGAAATTCAGAAAGAGAAGCGCTCCTCGCGTGACACCGGTCTTTCCCGGGCAGGAGCTCCAGAATCCGGAAGCTGCGGGAATCGGAGGAACGTGCAGATGGAAATGGAAAGAGGAGCGAAAGCCGATACGGATATTTTTACTTCAAGGAACGGAAAGGGTCAATAGGGACAACATCCGAAAATCCTGCGTACCTCCTGGAATTCTTTGCGAGGATGTCCGCCCATGACCACGGCCTGCAACATCGCTTCCTCCGGCCTGAAACGGCAACTGGGGCTTTTCTCCGCCACGGCGGTGGTGGTGGCCAACATGGTGGGAACGGGAGCCTTCACCACTTCCGGTTTCGTCATGGAACAGGTCGGAAGCCCCACGTCTCTTCTGCTGTGCTGGTTCTTGGGAGGTTTGTTCGCCCTGTCCGGAGCGCTGTGTTACGGAAAACTGGGAGCCCTGTTCCCGAAAGCGGGCGGCGAATACGTTTTTCTCCGAGAAAGTTTCGGCGCCCTTCCTTCGTTTCTCTCGGGTTGGATATCCCTCATTGTGGGATTCTCCGCCCCCATCGCCGCCTCAGCCATCGCCTTTGCCGGCTACGTCTTCCAGGTACTGCCTCAGCCTTCCCTGCCCTTTTGGACGGCCCGATTCGGAGATGTGGCCTTCCTTCAGATCAACCCGGTCACCTTGTCGGCCTCGGCCCTGATTCTGCTTTTCTCGGGGCTCCACGCGGGCAGTGTGCGGATGGGAAGCAATGTACTCAATGCTCTCACCGTGCTCAAAATCCTTCTAATCCTGGCTTTGGTGATGGGCGGCTTCCTGTGTATTCACTCATACGGGAAACCCGTGAGCGCCTCCAACTCGCCGGCCTCTTTGTTCGGCAAGGAGACGGCGGTATCCCTGGTCATCGTATCCTTCGCCTACAGCGGCTGGAATTCGGCCGCCTACCTGGGCGCAGAGATCAGGGAACCGGGAACGAACATCCCTCGCTCGCTGCTCCTCGGCACCGCCGTGGTGATGCTCCTCTATCTGCTCCTGAACCTGCTGTATGTGATGGTCCTGTCTCCTGAGAAGATGAGCGGTGTGTTGGAGGTGGCGGCCGAAACGTCCAAGGCGCTGTTCGGTCCGGACGCGGCTCGAGCGTTCAACGCCGCCGTGGCCCTCAGCCTGGTTTCCGCAGTGGGAGCCATGATCATGACGGGTCCCAGGGTCTATTTCGCCATGGCCCGGGACGGGCTTTTCTTTCGAGGCTTGGGCACGGTGGACGGGAGGCACGGCGCCTCCAGGGAGGGCGGTTACGCTCCAGGCCGTCCTGGCGGTCCTCATGGCCTTGACCGCGTCCTTCGAAGCGTTGCTCATCTATATCGGCTTCACCTTGTCCCTGTGTTCCACCGCCACGGTATTGGGGCTCATGAAACTGCGGAAGACCAGACCCGATGCGCCGCGCCCCTATCTTACCCCGGGCTACCCCTGGGTACCCTTGGCCTTCATCGCGGGGAACCTTTGGATTGTCGTCTTCAGTTTGGGCGGTAGTCCGGTGTCCTGCTTGGCCGGCTTGGCGACCATCCTCTTGGGCTGGGTGGCGTTCCTGTTTTTCCGATCGGGAGCGGGGATCGGCAAACGATAACCCGGAAAACAAACCCGCGAAGAGCATGTGGTGGACACTGCTTGCGATTTTTCCCTCCGGGTTTACAATATTGTCGTGTCTTTCAGACGAATGGTCGTGTCTTTCAGACGAACGAAAGGCAGGCACGTTTGAGGCGGGAAAACGAAATGACCGCGCACCGCATTCCGCGTAAGTCGAATTGCGCCGGACCGGAAGGAGGTGGCGAGCTTTGGATCCGATTCGGGACTTGATGGCGGAGCATGAAGTCATCCTGAAAATGCTCCAGATTCACGAATCCATAAGCCGCTCCGTTTCCAAGGGCACGCCGGCACCCGTAGCGCATCTGCGGCGGATACTGGAGTTCTACACGATTTTCGTGGACGCATGTCATCACGGAAAGGAAGAAGCGGTTCTGTTCCCGGCGGTTCGCTCAACGGGTCTTTCCGAGGAAGAGGACATCATCGAGCTTCTGCTGGCGGAGCATCGCACCGCGCGAACTCTGGTGCGGATGATGAGCACGGCTCTGAAAGAATTGAAATCGAATCCCGCTTCCCCTTCCACGGCGTTGACCGATCCCGCGGGTGAATTCCTGGTGCTCATGCTGCACCACATCGGTCAGGAGAATCGCATTTTCTTCCCCGTTGCGGAAAGAAAGCTCGACCCGCGACAAAGACAGGAGATCACGGAGGCGTTTCGTAGGATCGAAGAGAACAAGATCGGACCCGGTCGACACGAAGCCTTCCATCTCTTGATGGACGAACTGGCGCATACCTATCTCAAGAAGACGAGACGCGTCGCTCGGAGAGGATGAAGAAGATGCTCCGTCCGGGACCGTTATGCATCGTCTCTCCACGACAGCACCGGGCAGGCAGCCAGCGTTTTCCCGGCGTAAACACGCGATGAAAATGTTTCACATATAAACCACCGGTTGCTGTTCACGGCGGAGAGATCTTCCGAATTTGTTCGCCGGGGGAATTCCGTTCCCCTGGCCCCCCCTGATGCGGGCTCGGTCCCTGGCGGGACGAAGCCAATTCGGGCAGCCAAGGCATAACGCTTTCGTCCAAAACTCCATTAATTGGGGATGCGGGGACGTGTGCGGAGAGAACCCCTGACGCCGAATAGCCCGTGAACGCCTACAACCACCAAGCGCTGCGAAGCACAGCCAATCTAATGACGGCTGGCCAGCGCCGACAAGCAGAGCGCTCGTATCCTCAGGCTGATATTTGATTGAGTAGGACGAGAGGGCTGCCAATCTCGCCAAGACCTGTTGGAATATTTGTCTGCATACCCCATTCGTGCGGCTGTTCTAGGCAATGGTTGTCCTTTTATCTAGTTAAAATATTATCCTAAACTGTGAATGAGGACTAACCCCGAACCGGATGCCAGACTCTTGTCGCCCCCCCTGCCCCCATAACAGGGGTTGGAGAAGAACTGTGGGAATTTCATCCACCACCGTTGATCAGATTTTCGAGTCCTGCCGGTGACGCCTTTTTGTCGATTAGAGCTTCTAGTTCATCCTTGATTTGAACAATGGGCGTATATAGTTGGTGATAAGCTCTCCCTATTGCCCCACTGAACAGTCTGACTTCAAGATTTCTTGATCCGCTTCTAATGCTATGATCAATGGCAATACCTGGATATGGATCTATATATACAATGCAGGATATGCCAATCTGATATGCTTTTCTAGAGCAAGATTCACATGGAGACGCAGTCGTAAATAGATATCCATCAATAACGCCTTCTCCTCCATACTTTGCAATTTGCAGAAAAGCATTCTCTTCAGCATGTAGGGCTCGATTATGTACTTGGTTCTTCTTGCCATCCATATCGTTTTGTAAATCTTTAAAGCAATAACTTGCATTCAAACCATCTATTATTTCCTCATTTGGCAATTTTTCTTTATACGCATATGCAACTTTTCTAAATTCTATATTGGTATGCTCATAGTGACTGTAAGCTTCCTGATCATTATTGGATAATAGCATATCAATGTTTCTAAGCAGGCAGGGAACCTGATCGTCGGGGCTGCTATTCCAACCTATCGCCTTTATAGCCATATCACTATTTGTAACGACAGCTCCTACCTGCCTGGATAAACACCCGGAATTAAGCTTTGCTGTGTAGGCTACTTGCATCAATTTTTCCTCCCTCGATGGAGTCACTAATCCAGGATGTTGGATCAAACAGACAAATTTAACTAACTGATATTTAAGCAAATTAAAGTCTCTATTTCTATAATTTCCTGAATTATGCACATGTATGTCCGCAAACTGAATGCAAGCAGATATGTTCTGAGATATAAAGCTTGAATAATCGCTCAACGGACTGTTCTTCGGATACTCTTTGTCATCTAACTTGTTAATTATTGATGGCGAAAGATCGAGCCCCTCACCCAATCTGTTAACTCGGTCGTCGTCAGGGGCATTGATGGCAATCAAGTAGAATGCCGAGTATTTCTCTTTGAAATAGAGGGCCTCAAATGGATTCCTAAAGGCATCTATAACGAAATAGTCTCTTGGCAATTTATATTTATCCCTCAAGTTCTTGCTCATCTTTCTGAGGGCACTTATGATTGAATCAATAAATTTTGCTATTTCATAAATATGCTCAACATTTACGTCATCTTTCTGAATGGCAATACCATGCTTTCTTATATTATCACCGATTTTTTGATATATAGCTATGAAGCTATTAGCATTATATGAATCTACAAGCTTCTTAAGTCGTTCTGTGAATATGGGGAGCCTGGATATTATATAGTCGCATACTTCATCCAAATAGCTTTCGAGCTGAACATCATCTAAAGTATTTATACTATCTGTCTTTATTATATCTAGGCATTTGTTCTTGTCGAAGTAATTCTTATACTCATCCATTAATGGCTCAATCCCGCGCGCTATTCCATTTTCCTTCATAAAATAATCCATCTCATCATGAGTACAATCTAGTATAAATGACGTTATAATATCTCTCACTCTAATAAAAAAAAATGGCTTCCAATGTTTAGATGCAAATTTGCATATGATTCGCTTTTTTCTATCCTCATTTGAAGGCCTTCCTTCAAGGCATGGCTCCATTACGCTGAGGCTATCTACATCTTTCGATAGGATATTTGCAGCCGTTGAGCATCCACTACCTGTTCTCCCGACCAATCCGAGAACGATGAATTCTTCTCTCTGCGAATAGATTTGATTTAAAGCATTTTTCACAAGCACATTCCCATATTATATTGTATAATAATCCTGCGGTATTAGCCCTCGTAGTATGCTATCGGGCAACACTCTGAGTGATTGTCTCCTCCGTATCACCTGCTTCGACGTCTGATTAGGAGGAGGGCACCGACGCGTAGTACCTCTTCGTGCTTTGTGCGTCCGAAACGGAGAACCTGTTCCGGTGTGGGGCTTGTTGCTCCTTGATAAGAGGCCCGACGCAGGTCAGAATGGATACCTCAGTAGTAGGCCCAATGCACCATACTCAAGCCGCTGTAGCGGAATCTTTCTTTTTTATTCAGAGTGGGCGTCTTCCTCGTTCACAGGCTCTCTTCACACTACGCCCAAATACGCGTTGGAAGGGGTTCCCCCCACCTACCTACCAGCTCGTTTTCAAATAACGGCTACTACGGCGCTTCGTTGTTCTCGATCGGTCTTTGGCGCATCTTGAAATTACCCTCGTCTCCGTATTAAGAGGATGTTTGCCCCAAACAAACCAAAGAAAAAACTTATTTTGCCCCGCCATCAGATTATACTGGATAGCGCCATCCCAAGAAGGATCATACCATGCCTATGACAAGTCAAGAAACGCTTTCCTGCGACGTGCTGGTTGTCGGAGGCGGCGGAGCGGGTCTAAGGTCGGCCGTTGCCGCCAAAGCCAACAACTCCGACGTGCTCCTTGTGTCCAAATCGAAAATAGGCTCCGCTTCCAACACCTACATTTCCAAGTCCATCATCGCTTCCACCGGATGGGGGACTCCGGATGACGGCAAAGACGTCCATCTTGCGGACACGGTGGAAGGCGGGTGTTTTCTGAACGACCAAGCCATGGCCGCCCGAATCGCCGAACGCTCGCATGACGAAATCGCTTTTCTGAAAGATTGTGGCGTACATTTCGACATGCATGTGGGGGCCCTGCGGGTCATGAAGACTCCGGGCCATCGGTATGCGCGACACGTTTGCGGAATCAACCGGACGGGCGGCGACCTCGTGCGCCCTCTCAAACGGCGTGCGGAACAGGTGGGCGTCCGCTTTCTGGAGCGGGTCTTCGTGACCCGGCTCATGACGGCCGACGGCCGCATCCTCGGAGCCGCCGGGATCACCGACGAAGGTCGGTTTCTCTCCATACACGCCAAAGCGGTCATACTGGCCACGGGCGGCTACGCCCAAATCTACCTGAATACCAACAACGTGCCCGGCATCACGGGCGACGGCCAAGCCCTGGCCTATGAAGCCGGCGTCCCGGTGAGGGACATGGAATTCGTCCAATTCTACCCCACGGCCGCGGGCAAACGAGGAAGCAGGCTGGTCCTTTATGAAAACATTTTGGTGCGACCCGGCGTGGTCTTGCGCAACGGTCGCGGCGAAGACGTTCTTAAGCGACACGGCGTGGCCGCCGGAGATGTGACCCGGGACCGTCTGTCACGAATCATCGCCCAAGAGACGGCACGGGAGAATTCTTCCGACGGAGGGGTGTTCATGGATACGAGGGGCCTCGCCGAGGAAGCGGCCCGGCAGATGTCGTCCATTCTGCCGGCCGGTTGGTGGAAAGGAGACAAGGTTCTCAGAGTGGCTCCCACCGCTCACTTCTGCATGGGCGGCATTGTCGTGGGCCCCTATGGCGAGACCTGTGTTGATGGCCTGTTCGCGGTGGGGGAGGCGGCCGGCGGCGCCCATGGGGCCAACCGTTTGGGAGGCAACGCCTTGGCCGAAATCTTCACTTTGGGGTCCCTGGTCGGGGAATCGGCGGCCCGGCATGCCTCGGAACACGGGCCCGTTTCCGCGTCCGAGGACGCTTTTCAAGCAGAACGATCCCGCCTGGCGGGAATCCGCTCCAATGAAGGCTTGAAAGCGAAAGATTTGATCCTCAGGTTGAAACGACTCATGTCGGACAAGGTCGGCGTGATACGGGAAGAAGGTGGACTGGAAGGTGCGCTGCAAACCCTTCGCGAACCTTGCCCCCAAATCGCCGTGTCAAGCCCCGCCGAACTGATCAGACTCTCGGAGTATCGGAACATGCGGTGTGTGGCCGAGTTGGTTTGTCGAGCCGCCTTGGAACGCACCGAAAGCCGAGGCTCCCACTTCCGCACCGATTATCCGGAGGAAGACAACCGAGCATGGCTGAAGAATATCATCCTGCGCAAGACCGATGCGGGAATGAGCCTTGACACGAAACCGGCAATTTTCGATCCGGCCGAATTGAGTTGATGGAAGGTCAATCATGGACTTTGAGGCCCTCCTCTCGACGTGAACTTCAGATGCTTCAACGCAGAGACGATCTTTGAGTTCGTTCTTATACACAGGGTCACCGGAAGACCGCCGGCACGGGGGGCACGGCGGAGAAGGTGGGCCTTCGGCCGCCTTTTTTGGCAGCCACTATGGCCTGCCCCTACAATAGACGATTTCCCCCCATAAATGATTATTCGGGATATTCCCCCCAGCCCTTTTCATGAGCGGGCGATCTTCGCCGGTTGCAGCCGATTCGTTTCAAACTCCTGTTGCACGGAACTCACCGGCCTTCGCGTTGAACTCCCCGGCCGCTTCGTGAATTCGAACGGTGAAAAAGCCGATCAACGAAACGAATGGCAACGAAAGGTCGACACAGACAAAAACAGGGAGGACTTATGGACAATGTGAAAGGGCTGTTTTTCGATGTGGGCGGAACCGTGTTCGATTGGAAGAATACGGCCCGGCGGAGAATTGGCGAATTGGCCGAGAAGCATGGCCGAACCATCGACGGGGAAGCCTTCGCCAACGACTGGCGAGGCGAAATGTTCAAAGTTCACGCCCAGGTCAGACAGGGCAATCTGCCCTGGATGAATGCGGACGATATGCACCTGCGGGCCCTGGAAAACCTGTCGGAAACCTATCCCCTCCTGGCCGCGATCGATCGACCTTCCCTCGTGAGATCCACCTGGCATCACCTGGAAGCCTTTTCCGGCGCCGCAAAAGCGATCAACCGCCTACGGTCCAAATTCACCGTGGTGGTGCTCACCATCTTGAGCTGGGAAAGCATCGTCGGCAGTTCAAAAAGGGCCGGTGTGCAGTGGGACGGCATTCTGTCGTGTGAGTTCCTGGGTTACTACAAACCTTCCTTGCAGGCCTACCTGAAAGCCGTTCGCCTCCTGGGATTGAAGCCGGAAGAAGCCATGATGGCGGCCGCTCATGAAGGGGACCTGGCGGCGGCCCGGACGGCCGGAATGCGCACGGCTTACGTGAAGGTTCCGGAAGAGGATAACGTGGGTGAAGGTTTCGGCCCGACGGTCGAAACCCGTTTTGATATCGAGGCCGCGGACTTCGAAGACCTCTGTGGAAAGCTACAGGTTTAGCAAGCCGGTGAAGAACGCAATCCGCGGCATACGCAACAGGAGACTCACTTCTCCGGGTTCGCCCGCCTTGCCTGTCCGGGTCTCTTTCCGGCCCGAGGCAACCGGACTCTTGCAGCAGGCTGATGGGCCAAGCCGATAGGGTACCGGAGCCGTGCGGAGAGGCTCCATGCGGTGAGTAGATTTGCGGACTGGGGCGCCCTTGTCGAGGGCTCCATTCCTGATGTGGCCGGCAATCGGTCTCCTGAGCGCCCCTCACCCCGGTTGCGACGCGGAAGCGAGCAACCCGCTCGAGAGGTTTTGGATGGGGTCCGGGGAAACCTTTTTTAAAAGGTTTCCCCGTCTACCCTGTGAATAGATACCCGTCGGGCGTCCATGACCACTCACCCGTTGTCGAGCACCTCTCGGACGGTACGGCCTATTTCACCCGCATTCATCGGTTTCATCAGGAACCGTTTGATTCCGAGTGCCAACGCTTCTTCCGCCGTGGTTTCGTGGCTGAATCCCGTGCAGAGTATGATCGGAATCTCGGGTCGGATTCTCATCAACTCCTCCGCCAGACGGATGCCGGTCATGTACGGCATGGTTTGATCCGTGATCACCAAATCGAATTTGTCCGGCACCTCCCTGAACAGCTTCAAAGCGTCCACGGCGGACGTCAGACCGGTCACACGGTACCCCAACCGCTCCAGAATCCTTCCACCCACGGTCACGAGGTTTTCCTCGTCGTCCACCAATAGGATGCGCTCCCAACCCGTAGGGAGAATCCCGATATTTGGCGACGGTTCATCTTCAGCCTCATCCAGGATTTCCGGTAGATAAACCCGAAACGTGGAGCCCCTTCCGGGTTCGCTATAGACCGTAATAGCGCCGTCGTGGCTTTTCACAATGCCGTGTACCACGGCCAGTCCCATGCCCGTGCCCTCGCCGGCTCGCTTGGTGGTGAAGAACGGCTCGAAGACCCGGTCCATGGTCTCCATATCCATCCCCGTGCCCGTATCGCTGATGCTTATACGACGATATCTGCCGGGACCCAACTCCGCATATTGTCTCGCCGCCTCCTCATCCAGGATTACCCGATCAAGCCGGGCTTCCAGCGTGCCCCCTCCCTTTTGCATGGCATGAGCCGCATTGGTGCACAGATTCATGATCAGTTGATGAATCTGAGTGGAATCCGCCATGACCATGCCGGCATTCGTATCCAACTGTTGTCGAATTTCAATCGTGCTGGGAAGCGACGCTCGTAACAGCTTCAGAGATTCCTTGAGAATGGGGCCGAGGTGCAGCGGTTTCCTCTCCTGATCGGTCCGTCTACTGAAACTCAGAATCTGTTGCACAAGGCTTTTCGCGCGATTTCCCGATCTTTCCACCTGAACGAGCTTGTCCCGGGCGGGATGATCTGCGGAAAGGTCCATCATGGCCAATTCTGTAAAACCCAGAATGGCTCCGAGGATGTTGTTGAAATCGTGAGCGATGCCGCCCGCCAAGGTGCCGATGGCCTCCATCTTCTGAGCTTGACGCAGTTGAGTCTCCATGCGCTTCTTATCGGTGATGTCTTTGTAGGAACCGATCATCCCGGCCACCCTGCCGTCGGCATGTCTGATGAAGATGGAGCTCTCCTGGAGATATTTAATTCTCCCGTCTTTGCACCTCACCCTGAACTCATACACAATATGATCTCTGGGCCCTTTGAGGCCGGCCGCGTAAATCTTCTTGAGCTCCGGAAGATCTTCCGGCGGGACCATGCGGTCCCTGACGAACCAACTCGCACTCGACAGTTCTTCGTCCGTATATCCCAATATTTCTCGGCAATTGGGAGAAATATGGGCGTACAAGCCGTCACTGAAATAAAATTCGAAGATAATGTCCGCCGTTGCGTAGGCGACCAAGCGGTACTTCTCTTCGCTTTCCCGAAGCGCCGTTTCCGCTTTTTTCCGCGCGGTGATGTCGCGTGTAACACCCTGGAGTCCGGCGAATCGCCCATTCGAGTGCCTGACGGGTTTGACGCTCACCTCGCCCCAAATCGTGTGGCCGTTCTTATGTTTGTGCTCCAACTCCCAGCGTTCCACATCGTCTTTGCGGATTCCGACCTTTTCGTCTCGAATTCTTCGTCGATAGGCTTTTCGAAGAATATCCGCGGAGTCCGGGGTGAAAAACTCATCCATGTCGAGGTTTTTTATTTCTTCCGGTGTGTAGCCCGTCAAGCGCTCGACCACGGGGCTTAAATAAGTAAAACGATAATCCGGACCCAGGGCATAGACCACATCCCCCGAGCCTTCCACAAGAAGCCTGTATTTCGCTTCGCTCTCCGCCAAGGCTTCCTCGGCTCGTGTTCTTTCTTCCAGTTCGCGTCCGAGCGTTTCGTAAAGCAGGGCATGTTCCAGGGTGACCGCCGCGAGTTCGGCAAATCGACTTAGCAGGTCGATTTCCTCCCGCCCGAAGCACACTCCTTCCCGGCAATGCGCCACCGTGATCACACCATGTACGTTGGCCTCCGATTTAAGGGGCGCACCCACTATCGCGCGCATCCGATCATACGCCACATCCGGGAGGCGCTCCTCCCAATCGACGTAGTTGTCGACGCATAGGGGAGTGCCGGTCTCGAACACCTTTCCCGCAAGGCCGTGTCCGGGCTTGATTCCGCCCAATGAAATCCCATCCAGTGGATTGGAAGCGGCCTTGATCTCCAGAGCGCCCGTCTCGGGATCATAGAGGTAAATGTATCCATGATCACATCCCAACAAGGCACATGCGCGCACAACGATGGACTTGAGCAAATCATCCGGACTTAAACGTTTCAGCATGCCGAGATACGTATCATGCAAGGCGTCCAGAAATTCTTCGCGACGACGAAGGAGGTCCGCTTCCCGTTTCCTTTCGGTCGACACCCGGGAGTGGTGGAGCGCACATTCAACAACCACTTCCAGTTCACGCTCACTACAAGGCTTGAGCACATAGCCGAAAGGCGGAACCGCTCTCAATCCACGAATTTCCCGTTCGGCCTCTCGATCCACGCTGAAAACAGCGGGAGTCCCCGTGACGGATCGGATCTCTTCAGCGACCGTCACACCGTCGGACTCTCCGTTTGGAACCGTGTCCACGATGACGAGGTCCGGTTTCTCCTCCGGAATCCTCCGTATCGCTTCTCGTCCGGAATGCACAACAGAGGTGATGGGATACCCCAGGCCGCGCAGAATGCTGTTCAGTTCTTTTTCCGCCTGAATTCCGGCCTCAACGACAAGTATTCGAGGTCTTGTCATCTTCGGTGTCCTCAGCGAACTTCAAGGCGACGGACACGCCTTGGGTGGAAGCTCGCCCCTCGATGGGTTGACTTCGGTTCTTCGCAGCAGGTTGCTTTCGGGAAAGGCAGGAATGGACATCGCTCACCGCCGTCTCGTGAAATAGATAGAGATCTCAGTAAGAACCGGCTTGAAAGACTCCTCGTCTCACAAGGTTCTTGTAGAGAATGTCCGATAATGCAGAAAATTCGATATATTTAGTTTAACACAAAATGCACCCCGTTGTCGCATTTCCGACAACAAACGTGACCGGCAGTCGGGAATCATCTCCCGATTTACCACAATTCCGCGGCTGCGGCCGGAGTCGGATGTGATCTTCATGGAGCTCGGAGGAACGAAAGACCGCAAGCGGGATCAGGGAGTCCATGAACAGGGCACCCGGCCGTGGTGAGCCGGAGTCTTTCAAGAGGGCTTCTCAACTCGATTCCGAAAATGGACGTGACGTCCGGAACCGGAGGAGCGATGCCAACGGTTCTCGGATGCGGGACTCGTGTTTTCAATACATGCGGCGACGGAACAGCAGGGATGCGATACTAAGGGTTACCATTCCGATCAGCGCGAGCGGCCAAAACTGGCCTATGAGCAGTTGAAACGGTGTGCCTTCGAGAAAGACGCCCCGTACGATCACCATGAAATAGCGCATGGGGTTGATCAGCGTCAGTTTCTGAACGATGGGAGGCATGTTGAGGATGGGGGTGGCGAATCCGGAAAGGATGATGGCCGGGACGAGGAACATAAAAGCCCCCAGCAACCCCTGCTGTTGGGTTACCGAGAGCGACGAAATCATCAGTCCCACGCCGATGGCCGAAAGCAGGAACAGGAAAATTCCGACATACAGCGTCGGAAGACTTCCCAGCAAAGGAATCTGAAACCACAAGACCGCTACCAGTATGATCAGCGTTGCTTCGAAGGTCCCGATGATAAAGCCCGGAATCGCCTTGCCGATGAGAATTTCCCAAGGTCGATAGGGCGTAACCAGCAATTGATCGAACGTCCCTTGTTCCCGTTCGCGCGCCACCGAAAGAGCCGTGACCAGCAAGGTCACCACCAGAGTCAGTAATCCCACGATTCCCGGAACGATGAACCAGCGGCTGACCAGGTTTGGGTTGAACCACGAGCGTTCCGTAATCCTTGCGGGCAACCCGGTCATTCCACGTTCTCGGACCCACTGTACGTTGAATCCTTCGACCATCTTCCGTGCATAGCCCATCGCCAGCATGGCCGTATTGGAATCGCGGCCGTCGAGGATGATTTGCACCGCCGCCGTTCCTTTGGTCAAAAGGTCCCTGCCGAACTGCGGCCCGATGTGCACGACCAGCAGTACTTCTTTGTCGGCGATCAGCGGCGCGATCTGCTCGTCGTGGGTGATTGATGCCGCCTCGTGGAAGTTGGGTGATCCGCGAAATCGCGCCAGCAGGTCCTGAGATTCTTCTCCGGGACATTCGTTGTAGACCGCGAACGGAACGTTCGCCAAATCAAAGGTGGCGGCGTAGCCGAATACAAGGAGCTGAACCACCGGCGGCCCAATGATGATGAAGCGGCTTTTGGGGTCCTTGAACAAGGCCAAGAACTCCTTGAGAACCAGAGCCAGGATACGCGCTATCACGGACGCCTCCTAATCCAGGCGTTTGTAGGTCTTTTTCCGAGTCAGACCGATAAACACCGTCGCCATGACCGCTAAGGCCAAGGCGTTGGGCAAAATGACCGGCCAAACGTCTCCAGCCAGGAACACGGTCTGCAAAATCGCGACGAAGTACCGAGCGGGGATGACATGGGTTATGGCCCGGATGACAAGAGGCATGCTGCCGATATCGAAAATAAACCCGGACAGAATAAACGCCGGCAGGAAAGTGGTGATAATGGCGACCTGTCCGGCAACAAACTGGTTCCTGGTTACCGTCGAAATCAACAGCCCCATTCCGAGAGCGGTGATCAAGAACAGCGAAGCTCCCATCAACAGGACCCAGATCGAACCGCGCAGCGGAACATGAAACAACTGGACGGCCATGATAACCGACAAGGCCATACCGCCCATGCCCAAGATGAAATACGGCACGATTTTTCCGGCCAGAATCTCACGGATGGTGACCGGAGTGACCATCAAGGCTTCCATGGTGCCTCGTTCCCACTCCCTGGCCATCAACAAAGCGGTCAGCAGGGCGCCGATCAACGTCATGATTACGGCAATGAGCCCGGGCACCAGAAAATTGCGGCTGCGCAGATCGCTGTTGAACCAGACACGCTGTTCGATCCGCACCGGAATACTCGCCGCTCGCCCGCTTTCCCCGGCCGAATCTTCGAGCCAATTACCGTATACACCCTCCACATAGCCCGAAATAATGCGTGCGGTGTTGGCGTCGACACCATTGAGGATGAGCTGAATCGAAGCGTGCGCAGGGGACCACATCTTCCTGGTAAAGTCCTCACGCATATAGACGATTGCGTCGAAACGGTGCTCCGCCAATCCCTGAAGTGCCTCATGCATCCCATGCACGCGGAACGGCTCGAAATAGGGCGATTGTTCAAATGCACCGCAAAGACCGGACGTCGCCGCCGAGGGCTTGTCCACAACCAATGCGATCGGCACATGCTTCGCATCCAACGACACCCCGTATCCGAACAACAGCAGCAAAATCACGGGCAGCACAAAGGCAATACCCAGGCTGCTCGGATCTCTGAGAACCTGCAGAAACTCTTTCCGCATCAGACCGCGCAAACGCATGAAGGCGCGGCCTCTCCGCGGCGGGATTGTGGAGGTATCCGCGGTCATGTAATTTCTTCCGTTTCGTGCGATTGAAGAACATGGATAAAGGCATCTTCCATGGTGGGTTCACGATTCTCTTCGGTACGTGCCTCCCGCTTGATATCCATCGGATTACCCAATGCAAGTATCTCACCGGACACCATGATCGCCAGCCGGTCACAGTATTCGGCTTCCTCCATGAAATGAGTCGTTACCAGCACCGTCACGTTTTGCGAGGCAAGCGCATTGATACGTTGCCAAAACTCGCGCCGTGCGAGTGGATCCACCCCGGAGGTCGGTTCGTCCAGGAATAGGATGTCGGGCTCATGCATCAGCGCGCAGGCCAGCGCCAAACGCTGCTTATATCCCAACGACAGTATTCCGCTGGTTGCTTCCACCAAATCGCCGAGATCAAACTGCTCTATCGCCCATTGAATTCTGGAGAGACGCCTGCCACCTTTCAAGCCGTAGGCGCTGCTGAAAAAATTTAGATTTTGACCGACACTGAGATTCCCGTAAAGCGAGAATTTCTGGGACATATAACCGATGCGCGAGCGTGCGGTTGCGGCCGTACGTCGTACGTCCACTCCGGCCACGTACAGGCTGCCGGCACTAGCAGGCAGCAGTCCGCAAAGCATGCGAAAGGTGGTTGTTTTGCCTGCGCCGTTGGCGCCCAGCAAACCAAACACTTCACCTCGTTGCACATCGAACGTCACCCCCTTGACCGCATAGAAATCGCCGAACCGCCGCTGTACGTTATCCACCGAGATCATGGAATCGGTTGTTTTCTCGTTATCATCCGCTTTCAAGGAATCCCGATCAGCGCCCCCAAGAGACCCGCGGCCTTCCTGCGGATGTTTCCTCAGCATGGTGACAAAGCCGTCTTCAAAGCGTGGCGGAACCGATTGCATCGACGCCCCGTCGACCCCCGGCAGCAATGTTTCCAAATCGGCGGGTGCATCCGATTCCAGAACCAGACGCACCGCATCTCCCTGGATCACCGCATCCGCCACCCCGGCATTGCGCGTCAGCTTTTCCTGCACATCCCGGTTCTTCATGCCCGGTACTCGAACTTTGTAGGTACGGCCGGCAAGAGGATCGCTGAAAGTCCGCGGCGGTCCCTGGCCCAGCAACTTACCTTCGTGAAGAATAATCACTTGGTTACAACGCTCGGCCTCATCCAGGTAGGCCGTACTCAGCAGCACCGTCGTTTCCTCTTCCCGTACAAAACGATCAATAATCTGCCAGAGCTCACGTCGGGACACCGGGTCGACCCCTACCGTCGGTTCGTCGAGCAACAGCAGTCGAGGCGGATTCACCAGCGTGCAGGCCAGCCCGAGCTTCTGTTTCATACCGCCGGACAGCCGTCCGGCCTGTCGTCCGACGAACGGGGCCAGACCGGTCATGTGCATCAGCTCTTCGTAACGTTCGGCACGCCGCTCCTTGGCAACGCCCTGCAAGTCCGCATAGAGATTGAGGTTTTCCTGAACGGTCATATCTTCGTATAACCCGAACCGCTGGGGCATATACCCGACGGCCGCCTGTATCGACAGCGCCTCACGAACGATATCCAATCCCAGCACATGACCTTGCCCGGAGTCCGGCAGCAACAGTCCCGCAGCAAGGCGAATCAGGGTCGTCTTGCCCGCCCCGTCGGGGCCGATCAGCCCCGTGACCCGACCCTTGCGAATGTCCAGGCTGATATCATGCAGCGCTCGGACCCGGCGCTTACCGGACACGAAATTCTTGCTGATCGTATGAAATGTGAGAGCCGCATCGTCCATTGCGCCGAGGTCTCCTTGGAGGCGGTCACTTATTCCTTTGAAGCTGTTCACAGAATGGGAGGGGAGACCGTTTGCCGGACGCATTAGAAACGGAGCCTTGGACAAGGATGCGCCGGTCCGGAAATCCACTCACCCCATGGAGCCTCTCCGCCGAAGGCGGTGAGGCCTGGTTGAGACTTTTGAGAGGGCGTACCGGGGGGGAACTTTTTGAAAAGTTCCCCCCCGGGAATGCGTACAGCCCTTTTAGTGATGCCGACATCCGTTCTAACCGGCGGCCGAATCGCCGATGGGCTCTGTATTCTTTGAGGGATAAGGCGTTTTGAGTTGAACCCTGGCGGTGACCGGCATGCCGAGTCGCAGCTCACCGTTTGGATTATCGACAAATACACGAACCTGATAAACCAGCTTGGTACGAACTTCCTCCGTCTCCACGGCCTTTGGCGTGAACTCCGCAGTGGGCGAGATAAAACCGATCCAGCCCGAGTACTGTTTGTCCGGAAAGCTGTCCGTCTCCACCACGACCTTCATGCCTTCCTGAATTTTTCCAAGGTCCGGCTCAGAGATATAGGCCCGTACCCAGAGCGGGTCGGTCAGGGCCAAGGTGAATACCGGTTTTTGAGGCGAAGCCATATCGCCGACTTCGAGAATACGGTCCTGGATGACGCCGTCGGCGGGCGCATAAAGAGAAGCGTCCTTGAGATCGCGTTGTGCCAGGGCGAGCTCGGCCTCGTAACGTTTCAACAACGCTTTTGCCTGGGCGATGTCCTCTTTACGGGGTCCCGCGACGGCCAAGTCCAGGACCGCTTTTGACGCCTCGAGTTGGGCCCGAGCCGAATTCGCGGCCGCCTCGGCATCGTCCAGATTCTGCTCGGAGGTCGCATTTCGGCGGACCAAGGCTGAAACCCGTTTGTAGGTGGTCTCGGCGTCGTCCAAAGCGGCTTGGGCGGTCTTGAGATCCGCTTTGGCTTTGCGAATCTCCTCGATTCGAGTACCGGCCTCAAGACGGGCAACGACCTGTTCTTGAGCCTTCACCTGTGCATCAGCGCGTTCCACAGCGAGTTCGAAACGCTGGGTTTCGAGCTTGGCCAACAACCGCCCCTTCTCTACACGGTCTCCTTCTTCAACGAACAAACCCGTAACTCGCTCGCTCCCGTTTATCGCCAACTCGACCTGCCGAATATCCACATTGCCGTACAGCACCAGCACGTCGTCCGAAGTTGTTTTATGGTTCGATCGCCACAGCCATACACCCGCACCGATCGCGCACAGGACCACTAAGGCAATTGCCGGCCGCGCCTTCTTTCTCATTGTCATCCGTATCTTCTCCCTTTCGAGCGTCCAACAAAATCCCATCCAACCCGAACGTGACGTATGATAGCATAATTAATGATTCTTGGTCGCTGGAAGTCCGCTTCAATGAATCGGACCGAAACGGACCGTTACTCATTACGCAACTTCATCTCGTACCCAACCTGCACACGAAATATCATGAGACGTGGAATCACGGTTCGGTTTCTTCAAGTGAAAAGTTGAACAAGCCGAATCAATGCGGCCTGGCTCTCCCGGCATCAGGGAAAGGGAAGGACACCCGAATGGGCTCTTTCGCTCCCGACCGGGTCCCATGAGCGGCAATGCGCTGAGATAACAGGGAAGCCTCCGAAAACAAGTAAGGAATAAGAAACGTCGCGCCATCGGCTCGCAACCCGAGGTAATCCGCCGGAACGATGCATCGAGGTTCCATTTCGAAAGAGCGCAACCGAGCTACATTGGCCCTGGCGAGCAAGCTTGTGGCTTACATGTTGGCCGTGGACAAAGGATCAAAACACCATCGCATGGAAGGCTGTCACCAGTGCGGCGAATGTTTGAACCTCAAGCATTGTATAGGATGGCGCCATCGTTTTTGGCGCCAAGTGATTATGGAGGAGGGTGCGAGATGACAAAGAATCCCCAGGGCATTCAGGGGACTCTTCCATTCATTGAGGAATGTTTTCGGCCTGTTGAGCCCGCGCTCATCAGCGCGTGCTTCCTTGGCATTCCCTGCAGGTGGCACGGGAGGAGGGCAAAGAAGCGGGACGGGCTCATTGAACGTCTGAAAAAGCGATATGTCCTCATTCCCGTCTGTCCGGAACAGCTCGGGGGGATGCCCACGCCGCGGACCAGTGAATACCTTAACGGCACGGGAGCCCGGGTTTTGGACGAGGGCCTTACGATAATCGCCCCTGAAACAGGCGAGGACGTAACAGACTTTCATGTGAACGGGGCCAAATACACCCTCGAGATCGTCGGAATCGTGGGGGCCGAGCGCGCCTACCTCAAGGGAGGGAGTCCATCGTGCGACAAAGACGGTGTAACCGGGGAGGTGCTCAAGCGCGCCGGTATAATGGTGGTGCGCGTCCCTTAACCGCTTGATTTCAGAGGAAGGAAGCCATGAACACAGATGTGTTCGCCGAGAAGCTCGCACGCTTTAAGCAAAACGAGAAACCGGAAGCAGTGCTCCTCGTTGCCGGCAATCCGGAACCCATCCGGCTGATTGTGGCATGGACCAATACAGGTGTCACCGGAACGGAAAGAACAAAGCGGCCGAGCGGCCTATCCGAGACCGAAGTTTGGACCTGGCTCTGGGAGCATACGCAATATTCCACAGAAGAACTTTTCCTGAAAAGCTCTCTACCCAGGTATGGCTTCGATCACAAAATGCAACTGCTTATAGGTAACCGAGTTCTCTATCCGGATGGGACGTTGAATACCTTCGTTCAGCGCTACCTGCGCGAAAGGGTGCTCAAACTCTTCCAGGAAAAACCGAAAAGAAAGGGGTGCAAGACGGAATAGCCGAAAGGGTTGGGCACTGCCTCGTCGCTCGGGATTTGCAGTATATTTAAAATGCTCGAAACCGAGGAGAAACGCCGCTATTGAAGCAAAAGGATCCAACAAAGAGGATTTGTGAAGTGCAAGTTACCGCTGTCTCACGTTGGGCAGCCAGCTTGCCCGGTGGGAGAGACTTTTTAGACACTTCCGTGGAGGTGACTCAATTGACGGCAAGGGTTTGTCCAAACAGAAGACCTCCGAGGCAATCACCTCGATGGGCTCATGTTCTTCATTCGATCTAACCGTTTCCGCCGAATATTCAACGTCGGCGCATGACAGCCGTCTTGCTGATTTTATTGGCGTCCCCAAGGGGATTCGAACCCCTGTCGCCGGCGTGAAAGGCCGGTGTCCTGGACCTGGCTAGACGATGGGGACGCGGATAAGAATAAGAAACTTCCCCGCATCCGGAGACCCGGAGAAGTTAAGACGGAATATAAGGCCCCTTGCTGCGGAGTGCAAGAAAAATGGTGGGCCCAAAGTGCGAAAAGTAAGGCCGACCGAAAGCAGACGTTCACGGGGGGGAACTTTCTGAAAAGTTCCCCCCGTGCGCCCCCCTCAAACATTTAAGGCAGGCCTCGCCGCCTTCGGCGGAGAGGCTCCTTTGATTACGGACCCGGTTGCCTATTCAGTGTAACGCCCGACCTCGGTTGCGACGCGCCGGCGAGCAACCCGCTCAAAATGTTTGGGAAAGGGGCCGGAAAAACCTTTTTCAAAAGGTTGTCCCGGATACCCCCTGAATGGACACGACCGAAAGACCTGAGCAGGGGATCGCAAGCCGCGCTCCCGCCGACGGCTCGACAAGCGTTTCTGCGACCGGCCTCGGCCGCCCCGAAACAGTGATCCGCCGCAGGGGCCGAAGTCCGGAACCTCTAATTCACGCGAATAAGCGCTAGCTTGACGCTTTCGCAGCACCTTCCGTCCCCGATTTTCCGGCGAGGTCATATTTCGCCAAGTATCCCCTGGGGGTGACCATGTACGGGCCGTACGCATAGGTGGCGCTGTTGCCCACCACCACCAGAGTCTGCATGTCCACGGACTGCTCCGGCAGCGTATCGAGGGTGCAGACGGTCACGCACTGCCCTTCCCGCATGGCCTTTTGAACGATGCCCACCGGGGTTTCCGGGCCTCGGTAACGAAGAATCACCTCCCGCACCTTCTCCAGTTGCCAGTCCCGTTTCTTGCTTTTGGGATTGTAGAGCACAATGACGAAATCGCCCATGGATGCGGCTTCAACCCGTTTCAGAATAGCGTCCCACGGGGTCAACAGATCGCTCAAGGAGATGGACGCGAAATCGGTCATCAAAGGCGCGCCCAGCAGGGCCCCAGCCGCCGCGAGCGCGGGAATTCCCGGGACGAATCCCAACAACAGGTCCACGTCGGTCGAGCCCGGCGGCCCCACCCTTAAGCCTCTGGCGCGGCAGATATCCAGCACCAGCCCGGCCATGGCATAAATTCCCGCGTCCCCTCCGGAAACCAGGGCCGTTTCTCGATTCTCCAACGCCCGGTCCAGAGCCGCTTCACAGCGGTCCACTTCCCGCATCATGCCCGTGGCCACCACCTCCTGGTCCTTGAGAACGGACCCAATCAGATCGATATAGGTCTTGTAGCCCACCACGACCCGACACCGGTCCAGGGCTTCGCGCGCCGCGGGGGCCATAAAGTGAGGGTCCCCGGGACCGGTGCTTACGATCCACAGGCGACCCGGGCCACCGCCAGGGTCACGTTGCGCGTCTTTCTCTTGGAAACCAGCAGCAGATCCGTTCCCGCCGCCAGCATGGCCGCCGCTTCGCATACACTCTTCACTCCCATGTGCTTGCGCACGACTTCCGACGGATTGGGCGTTTTCCGGGTGGACAATATTTCCCGAGGATACCATAGACATTCCACTCCCAAGCTCCGGGCCGCTTCCAACAACCCGGGTTCATCTCGTTTCGCATCAATGGAGGCCAAATGCGCCAGACAATGCGGGGAAAGCGCCTCTTCACGGAAAGTATCCCGGATCAGATCCAGAATCTCTCCCGCCGAGGTGCCTCGATTGCACCCCACGCCGGCCGCCAGTTCCTTGGGTCTCAGCATCAGCCAATTCGCGGCGCCCGGATTCGCCTCAACCCCCACGTATACCGTGGGCCCTTCGAAAGCACGAACCGATTCCAGGTCAAAGCGCTCCACCAGGCCGCTCGGCTCGCCGGCTTCCTCGGGAGACAAGCGGCCGCACGGATCCACAAGGGCGATTTTCCGGCCTTCCAGAAGGGCCATATGAACGTCTCGAACCGCCGTGGCGTTCTCCAATTTCCAGCCTCGTTCCGCGGCCACCGAGTCGAACGCGGGCAAACCCCGCACATCCGTGGCCGTGGTGATCACCGGTACGGCTCCGATGAGTCGGGCGACCCGATGAGCCAGATTGTTGGCCCCTCCTTGATGACCCGAAAGGAGGCTCACCGCGAAGCGTCCTTTTTCGTCCACGACCACCACCGCCGGGTCGCTCGCCTTGTCTTTAAGAAACGGCGCGATTCCCCGCACCACGATGCCCGCCGCCATGACACAGATCAGATCCGTACGGCGCGTGAAGGCCTCCCCCGCCAATTGCGAAAACCTGGGAAAAGAGCCTTCTTCCTCACCTGCCAGCCGGGCCGGCAGCAGGATACGCGAACCCGGAAGGACGGAGACGATCCTGCGCGCCGTTTCCGCGCCGCCGGGCGTCAAGGCCGCGACCCATACCGGCTTCCCGGCTTCCTTCACGGCAGTGCTCCCTTGGAGAGTATCAGGAATTTCCGCTCCCTCGGCGGCCCACCCGGAAATCGTACGAACCAAGCCGGAATTTCCTTTCACGGCCGGTTGCCGCCGCCCGACATACCGCTTTCACACCCCGAACCGGTGATCAACCAGATGGGATTCAGCGCCTCCAGTCGGATTCCCTGTTCCATGGGTTTGCCGCGACTTGCCTGCACCAGGCAGACTTCGGATGTCCATCCCCGCCGGGCCAACACGGCCCGGGCGGTGAGACACGACTCGAACAACGCGGCGGACACCACGACCCGACCTTCGGGTTCCAAGACATCGACCACATGATTCAACAGGTCACTCAACCCTAAGCCCCCGCCGCCGATGAACACACGGTCCGGCTTCGACAACCCTTCCAGGGCTTGCGGAGCCGATCCCGAAACCACTTCCAGATTGGTCACTTGATATCTTCGGGCGTTGGACAAAATCTGCGCCACCCGCTCCGGTTTCCGTTCCACGCAAATCACTTTGCCGCGATACACAAGGGTTGCGGCCTCCATCCCCACGGACCCGGAACCCGCGCCCAGGTCCCAAACCGTATGATCCGGCCGCAGGCCCAGCTTGGCCAAAGCCACGGCCCTGACTTCCTGCTTCGTGATGAGGCCCGCTTCATGCTCGTAGGCACTGTCCGGCATCCCAGGATGAACGGCGGGAGGAGCGGGTTCACCCGGGATTGAAGTCAAGACCACCACGTTCATGGGGGAAAACACGCTTTTTTCGGCATCCTCAAGAGTGAGGCGGCGAATCCTCTCTTCAGCCGAACCCATGTCTTCCAGAACGCAAATTTCCATACCGGTAAGCCCGTGATCCAGTAGAAAACGCGCTACATGAGCCGGTGTGTGATCCGGATCGGTATACACCGCCAGCTTCCGACTCCGCATCAGAGCGGATCCCAGCGCATCCCACCCTCGTCCGTGGAGGCTGACCACCAAGGCATCCTGCCAGGGGAGCTTCAGACGGCTGAAAGCGACCTGAGCCGCGCTAACATTGGGAAGGAATTCCACCGCCTCCGGACCGAAGGCCTCAAGAATCCGAGGCCCGATACCGAAAAAATTGGGATCCCCGGAAGCAAGCACTGCGATACATAAATTTTCGGGAATGGAGTTCAATTCATCCAGCGCGGCTCTCCAATGGCGATCGATGACGACCCTGCGGCCGGGATGGTCGGGGAAAAGGTCCAGAAGTCTGCGTCCGCCGACCAGCACGTCCGCTCGACTCACCACTTCCAGAGCACGGGATGTCAAATCCGCGGCCGAAACGCCTATGCCCACCACGAATACACGAGCCATTCGCCTATCTGTCTCCCCGGCATGTAACAAATGATTCCGACCTTTCCCGGCGGCAAGCCGCTTCGACGACCAAGAAAGTTCGGCCGTTGGTTTGCACGGAATGGGCTCTCCAAAGCCGGCTCGGCTGTCAGGAGAGACTCCTGTAGAGAATCGCTCCTCCGAAATCAAAGATCAGCGTCTCGACCTCGGGAACACCGCCGGCCAGAGCCCTCAGGCGATCGCCCATTTCGACACCCACCCGATGGATCAAGGCATGGCCCGACGGATGTCCGGAAATCAGCTCGAGCACTTCCCTGGCCGTGTTGGCTTCGGCGATGCGGCGGCTCAGGAGCGCATCCTTCGCCTCTTCTTCACCCCACTCGGCCAGCGAGCCGAAATCCACGGCCCCCTCGGACGCGTGCGTATGTTCAAACCCCTGGGCCATCTTGACCGCCTTTCCGAAAAAAGCTCCGATCACCAAACGATCGAACCTCATTCGTACCGCCCTGGGAATGGAGAAGCCCACGTAGTCCCCCATCTGAACAAAAGCCTCTTCCGGGTGATGGGGAAACAGCCCCTGGAGAAATCGTTCGCTTTTGCCTCCGGTGCTCAGAAAAACGTCCCGGAGACCGGCGGCGCGGGCCACTTTCAGACCGGAAACGATGGTCGCCCGATAGGCGGCGTGAGAATAGGGTTTCACCAGCCCGGTTGTCCCCAATATGGAAATACCGCCCAGAATACCCAAACGGGGATTGAGCGTCTTTTTGGCGATCTCTTCCCCTCGCGGTACGAACACTTGAACTTCCACTCGAACGGGCCCCGTCCCCTCATACTCTTTCCATGCCTCCCGGACGGCCCTGTCGATCATCCATCGCGGCACGGGATTGATGGCCGGTTCTCCCACGGGAATCGGAAGGCCCGGCTTGGTTACCCTGCCTACGCCCTCACCGCCCGTGAGCAGGACTTCCTCGGCTTCTTCCACAGGGTCGAGCAACCTTACCCGTACCCCGATTTCCGCACCGTGGGTGGCGTCCGGATCGTCTCCTCCATCCTTAATCACCACGGCACGACCCCATGATCCTTCGGACACGGCCTCTCGGACGGACACCCCCAGTCGTTTTCCTCCCGGCAGGTCCACCTCGATCCGCTCCCGCGCCGGGCGTCCGAGTGCGACTCCCAGGGCCGCCTTGGCCGCAGCCGCGGCCGCCGTGCCCGTGGAGAAGCCTTCGCGCGTCCCTCGTGTTCTGCGGCCCGCCGCGCGTTTCGAATCCGCCTCGTTATTCATCTGAGTGGTGTCCGTTTTTGACGATGACCAGGGAGAGATAAGGCATCTTCTTCCCTTTGAGAGGTTGCAGCCCGCTGGAAACCGTCTCCCCTTCATGGCCGCAGAGACTTACGCATGTGGACCGATCCAGCAGGTCCAATTCCTCCAGGGTATCGTAGATGTTGTCAAAGTGCCGATAGGTCTTGAGCATGACCACGTTTTCCGAGGTCCCGACCACCTGTTTGAGTTTCTCTCCACCAAAGGCCCCGGAAATCAGGTGGCAAGACTCTTCTCCCTCGCACAAAGGGAGGTTGGCCGCGGCCGCGGCCGCCGAGTAGGAGGTGATCCCCGGCACCGTGACGGCCTTCACGTCGGGATTGAGACGCTGCACGGCCTTGAGCAGATAACTGTAGGTGGAATAGGTGAGCGGGTCGCCGATGGTGACGAAGGCCGCATCCGAGCCTTCGTCCAGTACGTCCGCCACCTGTCGGGCGTTGCGATTCCACGCCTCCTCCAGCACTGCCTCGTCCTTGGTCATGGGAAAAGGCAGAAACTCGATCTCCGTGTCACCTAAATGGTGCCGAACAATGTTCATCGCAATGCTGTAGGAGTTCCTGCTGGATCCGGCGGCAAATATCCGAGGAACCCGCCGAAGAACTTCCAGCGCCTTGACCGTCACCAAGCCCGGGTCTCCCGGACCAACGCCGATGCCGAAAAGTGTTCCGGGGTCATGCTTCATGTTTTCCTCCCGATAATAGACGATTCATGTCAAGGTTTTCCGTCGGACGACGCCGTCGTTGCACCGATAGGTCCCGAAAATCGGGGACCCCCGGTATTCCCGCTTCGCTTAAACTTCCGGCAGGCGTCCACGAAATGCTCCGCAAGCAACGGATTACTGCCGAAATGAAGATGAATATAGCCGCCCAGAACGTTCCATTTGGAGTAGCCTTCTTCCATGACGGAGCTGCGGTTCCTGGGCGCCACACGGAAGACCCGCCGTATTCCCCGCAGGTCTCCCACCACATCCGAATAATGGAACTCATGGCCTCTGGCCGATGTTCCTTGTGGCCCAAGGATGCAGTCCGAGGAGAAGGTCACTTCTCGGTACCCCAGGGCCCTCCTTCGAGGCAGCATGGTCACCGGCCACGGGAAGACGCCCGCCATGGCGTGGGAAGATTCCCGCGGCTGCTCGATGGCGGCGCACAAATACATGAAGCCGCCGCATTCGGCGTACACGGGCATTCCCGCCTCCGCCGCACGGCTGATCTCGTTTTTGATGGAACCGTTTTGCGCCAGCGACGCGGCGAACACTTCGGGATACCCCCCGCCGAGATAGAGTCCGTCAAGCCCGGCGGGCAGGTTGCGATCCCGGATGGGGGAAAAGCGCACAATCTCCGCACCGGCCCGCTCCAGAAGGTCGAGGTTGTCCTGATAGTAGAAGCAGAACGCGGGGTCTGCCGCCACTCCGATGCGCACTTCCTTTGCCGTGGGAGGCAACGGTTCCGGTATCGTTGGAGCAGAAACGGGCAGCCCGTCCAAGAGACGGTCCAATGCGATATGTTTTTCCACCAAGTCTGCCAAGTGTTTCAGGTATTCGGCGTCGAGTCTGTGCTCGTCGTCCGTGACCAGCCCCAAATGACGTTCGGGAATGAACAACTCTTCGTCCCTGGGAATCCCTCCCAAGCAAGGAACCGACGGCACGGACGCCAGGGCCTCCTTGATGTAATGAAAATGGGTGTCGCTTCCAACGCGGTTGCAGAGCACTCCGGCAAAGGCGACCTCCGGATCGAAATCGGTAAAGCCGTGGACCAGCGCCGCAACGCTTCGGGCCATGCTTCTCACGTCCGTGACGAGCAATACGGGAAGCCCGAGCCATTTGGCCATCTGGGCCGTAGAACCCGCTTCACTCGCTCCGTCGTACCCGTCGAACAAGCCCATGACCCCTTCGACCACGGCCACATCCGCGCCTCGGACGGCTTGCCCGAAAATTCGCCGGTTCGTTTCTCGATCCAACATCCAACCGTCGAGATTCCTGGAAACACGTCCCGCCACATGCGTATGATGTCCCGGGTCAATAAAATCCGGCCCCACCTTGAAAGGCTGTACTCTCAACCCACGGCGCACCATGGCCGCCATCAAGCCCAGGGTCAGGGTGGTCTTGCCGACACCGCTTTGGGTCCCGGCGATCATCAGCCCGACTGGATTATCCGACATAAAGGAGTCCTCCGGCTCTCCCGCCCACACCGAGTCCAGGCCGATTCCCCACCGGGGACGAGAACAAAAAAAAGGACCGGTGAACAAAAAAATCCCTGAGCCTAAAAAGACTCAAGGACCGCACCGGACCTTTTTCAGTACAAACCACAGACCACCGCATGAACGGAAGCCCCCTATCCCTCGTAGGGAATACGGCGTTGGGCTCCGAACGGGTGTTCTGGCTTCCGGATCGATCTACTCTCCGCGCCTTCCCGCTCCGGTTTCCCAGAAGCAGTGGCCATTGCGGATTTCGTCCCCGGCTACAGCGGCGGGACCGCTCTCGATTCACACGAGATTCCCCGTCCGAGAACCATACTCTTTAGGAGTATCCCTAACATGACCCCATCGTCGAGTCAACCGAATCCTGAAGGCGGTGCGCGTGGTCCGAAACCTCATTGCCACACTCGGGAATATTTTTTATTTTCTTCATACTCGGCGGCATCCCGCCTCGCCCGCCCTCTTCATGAAGACTGCGGTCCCGATTCCCAAAGACTTCTTACGGGTTGCACGTTGATTCCGTTCCTGTTTTCATCTATAAAGTGTCATTTGTTAATTACGTGATAGGGGAAGGATTTTCGGCAAGCCTATGATGACCCTGTTCGAAAAACTGGGTGGTTGGTGCATCCGGGAGATCAACGTTATCGGACGTCTGGGGATATTCCTCCTCTACACCGCTCTGGGATTCTTTTCTCCTCCCTTCAAATTACAGCCCTACATCAAACAGATGTATGTCATTGGGTCCCAGTCCATATTCGTCATCTTCTTCACGGCTCTTTTCACCGGTATGGTTCTGGGACTCCAGGGATTCTACACCCTGAGCAAGTTCGGTTCCGAAGGCATCCTGGGTTCGGCGGTGGCGCTGAGCCTCATCCGTGAATTGGGCCCCGTTTTGACCGCTTTGATGGTAACGGCAAGGGCAGGGTCCGCCATGTGCGCGGAAATCGGGATCATGCGAATCTCGGAACAGATCGACGCATTGGAATGCATGGCCATAAACCCCTTTCGATACCTTCTTTCGCCCAAGCTGTTCGCGGGCATCCTCGCCATGCCTTTCCTGAATTTCATCTTCGACATCGTGGGCATCGTGGGGGGGTTTCTCATCGGCGTCAAACTCCTGGGAGTAGACGAGGGTGGATACTGGTACAGCATGCAGACCGGAGTCTCTTGGGAAGATATTTACATGGGGATCGTAAAGTCCCTGTTTTTCGGTCTGATCATCACTTGGGTGTGCACAGCCAAGGGGTTTTACGTTCATCTGGACCGAAACGGCGGGTTCGGAGCGGAAGGAGTGAGCCGGGCCACCACTCTTGCCGTAGTCCACTCGTCCATTTTCGTGTTACTATGGGACTACTTGCTCACCGCGGTGCTCTTGTAGGAGACTCAGGCCTCCCACCGGTCGCCGCTTGGGAATACTTCCCCTTGGATTCGGCCGATCCGAAAGGGTTCAGGAAGACGACATGAACATGAAGAAGCTCAACATCGAAAGCGCCGTGGGCATGTTTCTCGTGGCGGGTTTTCTCTGTTTCGCGTACCTCGCCGTCCGGTTGGGCGATATCCAGATACTCGGATCAGGCAGTTACCCAGTGAAGGCTCGCTTCTCTTCGGTTTCCGGCCTGAAGACCGGCGCGCGCATTGAAATTGCCGGAGTGGTCATCGGCAAGGTGAAAGAGATTCGGCTCGATAACTACCAGGCTGAAGTCGAGATGCAGATCGATTCCGGCGTCAAGCTTCAGGACGATTCCATCGCGTCCATCCGCACTCAGGGCATCATAGGCGACAAGTACATCAAAATTTCACCGGGAGCATCCGACGAAATCATCCCGGCCGAGGGTGAGATCCTCGACACCGAAGGTGCCATCAGCCTGGAAGATTTGATCAGCAAGTACATTTTCGAAAAGGAATAAATCGAGGTAAGGGAGAACTGCCATGACTCGCCTCAAAGAACTTTTGTGCCGATTATCCATCGTTCTGATCGCGAGCGCTCTGCTTCTGCCGTTCGCCGCGGATGCGGAAGAAACTTACACCCTGGATGAGTGCATTCGGAAGGCTTTGGAATTCAGCCCCGAAATCAAGGAAGTTCAGCAAGATGTCGAAATTTCCAAGACCCTGCTCGACGAAGCCAAGGGCTACCAGTGGCCTCAAATAGAAACCCTGGGTCTTGCCGCACCCGTATCGGACGCCAAAGGCAACCAGATTGAATCCGATTACCACAGCGACAGAATCGAGGGACTGGGCCCCTTTGGAAGCATCGACATCACTTTGGTCCAGCCCCTTTATACATTCGGCAAAATCGATGAAAAGAAGAAGGCCGCAACCCACGGCATCGAAGTCGATAAGTCCCGAGTCCGTCAGAAAGCCACGGACGTAGCCCTTCAGATCAAAGAATACTACTACGGCCTTCTGTTCGCGGAGGACGGTATGCTGCTGGTCGACGAAATCGACGGATACCTGAACTCCGCCATAGACCGCACCGAAAAACTGTTGGAGGTGGAATCCGAGTTCGCCACGCCGATGGATCTGCACAAATTGCAGGCTTTTTCCGGAATTATCGAAACCTTTCGGCAGAAAGCGATCAAGTCACGAATTCTTGCGAAGGAAGCCTTGAGAAAGTCCATGGGCTTCAAATCCGGTAAAGAAGTTCGCATCGCGGAGGATCACCTCACCCCCGCCGATATAAAAATCGAGGAGTTGGGATATTACGTGGGCGAGAGCTCCAAACTCAGACCCGAGTTCACTCAACTCAAAGAAGGACTGGCCGCCAAAGAGGCTTTGGTTCAAGCCGCCGTGGCCGAATACTATCCGGACATTTTCCTGGGCGCTTTTTTCTCTTATGCGTGGGCCGGCGATAGGGACAAAGTGGACAACCCATGGATTTACGACCGGTTCAATCACACCGGGGGGGGCGCCGCCCTGGGAATTCGCTGGTCTCTCGATTTCGGCATCACGTCCGCCCAGGTGAGCCGATCCAGGGCCGAAGTCCGGAAGCTCAACCAAACGGGAGACTTCGCCGAGACCTTCATTCCGCTTCAGGTGGAAAAAAGTTACAGGGAGCTCATGGAAGCGAAGAACAATATCGAAGCCCTGTACAGGTCGCAAAAAGCAGCCCGCAAGTGGTTGGTCGCCGCCTCTTCCAACTACGATCTGGGGCTGGGCACCTCCAGGGATCTGGCCGACTCTCTGGAAGCCTACGGCACGACTCGTATGAGTTATCTTCAGTCCATCTACAACTTCAACATGGCCTACGCAAACCTGGAGCAAGCATCGGGGTTAAGCGTCCGAGCCGTCGCCGATCAGTACTAGTTTCACAAGTCTGAACCGGGGGGATAGGGAGACGCCAAAGCACTCTCCTTCTTCCCCGGCAAGCGTCAACGGGTGAAACGACAGCCGGTGGTCGCTCAACCGAGAACCTCACGGCCCGTTCGCAAAGAGGGAATCGAGAAAACACCTTTTCTTCCTTCTTCCAGGCGGCCGACACAAATCGCAGGCGTGCATTCCCGAGCCACGACCGCTCTTCCGGATAGGAGCCGCCGGCAAATATCCGGTCGACGGGAGTACGTCGATTACTCCGCGTCCAACTCCGTCTCATCCGTTCGCGCCCCTTTTATCTCTTCGGTGATACCCTCTTGCCATCCATGTAATTTTCGGGTAGTGGTTGCCTCCATGAGTATCCGAAAATCCGGAGCCGCTTCTTAGCCCAAGGAGGAAAAGAATGAAGATGTTTGTCAAACCGTTCGCGATTCTTACAATTTTGGCCCTGATGTGTTGGGGCTCGGCTTTCGCCTCCCCCGGCAAGGCCGCTCAAGACCAGCTCAAGACCGCCATCGACAAGGTCATCCAAGTCCTCAAGGATCCCGAGCTGTCAAAGCCGGACAAGCGTGCGGAAAAACGTCGGGAGATCATGGACGTCATCAACGAACGATTTGATTTCGGGGAAATGGCCAAGCGGGCCATGGGCAGGCATTGGAGAGAACTCTCCGATAAAGAGCAAAAAGACTTCGTTACATTGTTCACCGAATTGCTTACAGCGTCCTATGCCGGCAAGATCGAAGGTTACACCAACGAGAAGGTGCTTTACACCGAAGCCGAGGAGAAGGGTCGATACTTCTGGATCCATACCACCATCAAAACGACCAACGTGGACATTCCCATCGTCTACAGGATGTTCGAGAAGGATGGAGAATGGTGGGTGTATGATGTGGTGATCGAAGATGTCAGCTTGGTCAACACCTACCGGAGTCAGTTCAATCAGACGATTGCCAGGGAATCATATGCAGCGTTGGTAAAAAAGCTCGAACAGAAACTAAAGGAAATTCACGACTTGGACAAGGCGACCGGAACGCCCTCCTGATCACGGGAGCCGGGTTTCATCCGGATCGCCCTCCGGGCCGGGTGGCGGTCCCCCGCGTTCCGTTGCTCTTTGCGCAAGACTGCGGGACGGGGGTCGGTCCTCCTCCACTTCCACCCTTCAGGTCAAACGGACGTGACGCCCGTTTCAGCCGACTGACGCTGTGAGAACCCACTGTATTCGATGCGGCACATGTTGCCGCTCATCATCCCCCACCCTTCATCCCGAAGACGCCTTTCTCATCGAAAAGGGCGTCCTCCGTTTCCAGGACCTTTTCACTCTCCGAGTAGGAGAACTGGTAAACGACAATGTTCGAGGCGTTCTTCGACCCATCACTGAAGAAATGATCAAAGTCGGGGAGCGAAAGGGTGGGGCTTGTCGGTTCTTCGACGAATCGCAAAATCGATGCGGCATTTATGAGCACCGGCCGGTTCAGTGCAGGGAGTTGAAGTGTTGGGATACTTCGGACCTGGAACGGCGCCACAATTCGGTCCGGCTAAGCCGCGAGGACGTATTGAGGTCCAAGCCGTCGCTTTTGAAACTCGTGGGGAACCATGAAGAACGTTTCAGTTATGTAAAACTCGCGGAGGCGGTGGCGGAATATCGCAATTCCGGGGGAACGCACGCAAACCCACTCATGGACCTTTTGCGGTACGAATTCGCCTTCCGACCTTTTGTCGTAGACCGTGCCTCCATTCCACGCGAGGCGGTGGACTTCCTCTTCGGACGACCTTTTATCCGGACCATCCGCATGCACGGGATGATCGTCGAGCCCGATGAAGAAGGCGTCCTGACCCTCAGACCCGTGAAGACGACAATGCCTTAGGAGCGGGCATCATCGTTTCCCGAGAAGCCGAAAAGCCGCTTCAGCCGCCTCCATCGGCGAGGATTCGTATTGAACTCCGGGCAGTCCTTCCCAAGTATTCCAACCGATTACCGGCTTGTCCATTTTGAGCGCCAACGCGATTTCCGATAGGGTCCCGTACCCACCTTCCACCGCGATGAGTACATCCGAGGCCCTGACGATCAACACATTCCTGGCCGGCCCCATGCCGGTAGGCAACGGTATGCGTATGAATGTGTTCGCCTCCTCCGCGGAAATACCCGGAAGAATACCCACGGTGACCCCGCCCGCTTCCGCGGCTCCTTTGGCCCCGGCCTCCATAACGCCGCCCAAGCCTCCACAGACGAGAATCGCACCTCTCTCGGCCACCCGCCTTCCGATCTCCACGGCTCCCTCGTAGCCTTTCGAAGAACAATCCCCCGCACCGATGATTCCAATTTTGACCGCCGTCATTCGCTCCATCCATGATTCCCGACCAGCTTCACAAAACGGCACCCCCCCAAAACCGTCTTGAAAAACTCGTTCCCCTCTCGTACCACTCTCACAAGCTCTTGGCACGAGTCGTCCCCGATGGGCAGCACCAATCTGCCGCCGTCGTCCAGTTGTTCCAGTAGAGGTTCCGGAATGGACGGGCTTCCGGCCGTGACAAGCACGGCATTGAACGGTGCATGCTCTCTCCAGCCCTTCGAACCGTCTGATTGCAGAAGGGACACGTTCCGATATCCCAGAGAGTCCAGCAGCGTTCGGGCCCTGATGAGGAGACGGGGAAGCCGCTCCAGAGAATAGACGTGATCGGCGATGAGGGACAGTACCGCGGCCTGATAACCGGAACCGGTACCCACTTCCAGGATACGGTCTCCCGGTTCGACATCCAGAGCCTCGGTCATACGAGCGACGATGTACGGCTGGGAGATGGTTTGTTTCTCACCGATGGGCAGGGAGCGGTCGGAATAGGCTCGTGACCTCAAGGCATCTTCGACGAACAGATGGCGAGGGACGATGCTCATGGCCTGGATGACCCGTTCATCTTTAATGCCGCGAGCAATCAGCTGGCTCCGAACCATCTGCTTTCGAGCGTTAGGGTAGTCCATCGTGAATTCCCGGGGGCCCGATCAACATCGCCCCATTCAGCAACGAATGTCTATCTGTAAAGACACAAAGCGCAATTCTCATGGGTCTGCTCAAGCCTCTGTCGGGTTGAAAGTGCTCCAAAGTTCTCTTGCGATGGATAGGGCTGGGCGATAGTCTCAGAAAGCCCCATCCTCTGTCAATCCGGGATGCCCTTGAAGTGGCCTGCTCATCCACGCTTGGTTGACACTCAGCTCCGATGGGAATATAACCGGCGGAATCCAATGAACCTTTAGGCGAACACAGGTGACGATGCAACCGTCGACCCCCAAAGCCGGCCGAGGCAACAACATTCGTACGCTCTCGGGTTCCTCCCCACACTTGTCCATCGTCGTTCCCATGTATAACGAGGAAGAGAACGCGCCTCACGTGGTCGAAGCAATTCATTCCGTGATCGCGCCGTTGGGCGTGGATTGGGAACTCGTGTTGGTCAACGACGGCAGCATCGATCGCACACCGGAAGTGCTGGGTGAGCTTGCCCTGCATCATCCCTTTGTCAAAGTGGTTTCCTACACGCCGAACCGTGGACGGGGCGCTGCACTCAGGCGCGGCTTCGCGGCCTCCCGAGGGCGGATCGTGATCTCCACCGATGCGGATTTGAGCTATGATCCCGCTTTGATGATCGAGATGATCCGAATTCTGGAGGAAGACCCCGAAGTGGATATCGTGTTGGCGTCGGCCTACATGCCCGGAGGGAGAGTCGAAGGGGTCCCTCTTACCAGGCATTTGGTCAGCCGATGGGGAAATCGATTCCTCCGAGGAACCCTTCCGAAAAAACTGCACACGGTGACTTGCGTGTTCAGGGCCTATCGCCGCGACGTATTGACTTCCATGGAACTGGAATCCGAAGGCAAAGAAATACACCTCGAGATCGTGTCCAAAGCATTGTCCGTGGGCAGACGAATTCAGGAAATCCCGGCCGTCCTCCGTTGCAGGAAGCAAGGAAAATCCAAGCACAGACTCGCTCGGACCTCCCTCACCCACATACTCTTCTCCTTTATGGAGAAACCCATGCTGTTTTTCGGCTTGCTGGGGGTCTGTCTATTTCTTTTCGGGCTCTGCCTCGGAAGCTACCTTCTTGCACTTTATTTCCAGGGAGAACTGAATCCGGTAAGACCTCTGATGAATCTCACCGCCCTCTTGGTCATTTCCGGCCTGTTCATGGTGTCCTTCGGATTCCTGGCCATCAAGATATCCTTGATCCGAAGAGAACTTTACAAGGTTCAGAAGGAAAACCTTGAGATCCGCCGTGAAATTCTCGACCGACTGGAAAGACTGGACGCCGACATTACGGGGCGAAACGACCTGCCTTGATTTAATGAGCCAGGATGTACTCCAATGTCGTCTTGAGCCCTTCCTCGAAAGGTGTGTGGGGAGTGAATCCGACAAGCTCGCGGAGTTTGTCCGCGCTTCCCAGTCTTCTTTCCACCTCGAAATCGTAACGCCCCTGGGGAGGATTGATCAGAACGATTTCCGACTTCGAACCGCTGAGCCGAACCACCGCTTCCGCAAGATCTTGCACCGTATGTTCCTCGGAATTGCAGATGTTCACGATCTCGCATCCACCTATCTGCTGAGCGGCTCGAACCGTGGCTTCCACAGCGTCGTCGACATAGGTGAAATCGCGGGTCTGCAGGCCGGTTCCGAAAACCGTAATGGGAGAGTTCGAAAGAGCTTGCCGGAAGAAACGAGGGACCACCATCCGAACGTCCTGTTTCGGGCCATACACGTTGAAATACCGAAGAGAAACGGACTCGATATTCTTTTCCTGATAGAGCCCTTTGAGGTAGATTTCGTTGAATCTCTTGGCAATGGCGTAGCTAGTGTTGGGTGACGCGTGAAAGTCCTCTTCAACGGCTCTCTCGATGGCGGCCTTGCCGTAAACTCCGCTTGTCGATGCGTAAATAATCTTTTCGGCTTTGCATAGGAGAGCGGCTTTGGCCGTGTTTCTCATCCCCATCACCTCGGTTTCCATGGCATCTACCGGATTGTCCGCCACAATGTCCACGCCGAGGACCGCAGCCAAGTGAAATATCAAATCGACTCCTTGGGAGGCTTTGAGAACGGTGGCTTCGTCCCGCACATCGCCATGGATCAGTTCGATGGACTCAAGAACATCCTTGTCGAGTTTGTTTCCGCTCCTGAAATTGTCCACTACGGTAATCTCATGACCCAGATCCAACAGTTTTCGGACCAGATGACTGCCGATGAACCCCGCGCCCCCGGTTACCAGGGATTTCATAGAAGACCTCCTGAGAATGCCCGCTTGCCGGGCAAGACGAATAGTGTTTTCGACCTATCGGATGGATTTACGGCAATGTCTCCCCTGTTCGGGGAATCCCCCGCCGGTCGAGTGCGGTGTTTCCGGCCTCCTGAAGCTCCGCATTGCATACGAAAATTTTCCTTGTAGCAAATTGCCTCGTGACACGTCCAATATTTTCAGTACGCCGGAATCCACCGGCAGGAAACGACTTATGAACACTTCGCAGGAAAAACAACTCGGCGTCTTGTTTCTAACCAACGGTTATCCCGACCACCCGGGTTCTTTTAGAGGGCACTTCATTCAGCGCATGGCGGCGGGGATCCAAAACCGAGGGTACCGTATCGCCGTGGTCACCCCCAGGGTATTTCAGACCTCTCCTTTGTTCGAAACCGATCCTTTCGGGATTCCGATCCGCCGTTTCCCCTATCCGTCCGGAAACCGTCAGCTTATCCAAACGCCCAAGACCCCTCTTGCGGGTCTTGTCGTGTATCTGGCTTCGGGCCTGTGCACTGCCTTGCGGGCGGCGAGGAAGACTCCCGTTCACCTTGTGCACGTCCATTGGGTCATCCCCATCGGCCTTATCGGTCTGGCACTACGCCGTATCCTAAAGGTCAAATTGATCGTCCACGCATGGGGAAGCGACATTCACACTTATGCCGTAAAGAATCCCCTGTTCTCGGGATTGACCCGACTGATACTGCGTGAAGCGGACGCACTGATAGGAGTCAGCGACGACTTGGCTTGCAGAATGCGCCTATTGGAACCGCACACAACGGATATCCATATCATTCAAAGCGCCGTTGACACCGACAAGTTCCATCCGGGAAATCAGGCGGAGGCCAGGAAGGCTCTGGACCTCCCCCAGGACGCTCGGATTCTTCTGTTCGTTGGAGGATTGATCCCCATTAAAGGCATCCCTCTGCTCCAAAAGGCTATGGAACCGGTCATCCGAGACAATCCCCGTTGCCGCCTTCTTGTTGCAGGGGACGGGCCACTGCGGGAAGAAATGGAACTTTGGTCAAGAGAGCATGGTCAAGGACGGGTGAGCCTCCTGGGAAGCGTGGCCCCCAATGACATGCCCGAGTTCTACCGGGCCGCAGACGCTTTTGTGCTGCCGAGCCTCAACGAAGGAACTCCGTACTCCCTGCTGGAAGCCATGTCGTCGGGACTGCCCTCCGTCACCTTTCCCGTGGGAGGTATTCCCGCCATTGTGACTCACGGAGACAATGGACTGCTCCCGGAGAAAGGGAGCGTGGAGGACCTTTCCCGTTGGATTGGATACTTGATGCGCGATTCCGAGTCCGCTCGAGCCATGGGGGGCCGTGCCCGGGATTCGGTGCTGGGATTCGGCGAGCAACAAAGCTATGCCCGCATAACCGACATCTATGACTCTTTGGTCAAATCCTCCTCCGACAGGTCCTTGTTTTCACGGCCCTCGATCTAATTTAGAAAGCGGCGAAAGACGATGGGGAAGGTTCTCCGACCCTGACCGCTCTTTCCTTGCCGGATTGAAACGGGATCAAGGATGAGCACTCACCGCCTTACAACACGGCGAAGCATATCCCTCATTTCATTCACGACTCCTCGCGGCCGGGCTCCGCAAAGTCTGAAATTGATGCGTCCAAGCTGCCAATAAGAGACGAACAAAGCGGTGCTCAGAAGGGCCACCGCCAAGGTTTCACTGTCCAAGAGGGCTCCCAGGGCCACGGCGCCCATCACCGCCGAAAAAGAGCAAGCCTGCCAGATCAGTCCGAGTTTCTGCCTGCCCAGCGTATTGAACAGGATCTGGGGACCGGTCACAAACTGGATGAACAAGGCCGGTGCCAGCAACTGGGCATACACCCCCGCCTTTGACCAAGCGGCACCAAAGGCCAGACCAAACAGAAACGGACCCGCAGCACCCAGAAAAACAAAAGGGACGAAACCCACGAGCAGCAATTGAGCCGTGGTGCGTTCCACAAGTGATGCCAAACCACCTGCCGCCCCTTTCTCGTCTACGGACCGAGGATAAAATACCTGCGTTACGGATTGGACGGCCAATTCGACGGGAATCAAGATCATTCGCATGCCCAGGCTGAAAAAACCGACCATGGCCGCCCCGAAAGCGGCTGAAAAGAAAAGCATGGGCAAGTATGAGGTCAAGTTCTGCAGCAGAAGAAAAGGGAGATGAAACCGAGGGAAATCCCTGAACCTGCGCGCCAGGCGACCGAGACATCGAAGAGACGGCCGCCGGATCATCTCTCTACCGGCTCCCGACATCAGTAGGATCATTTTCCAGATTTCGCAGGCAAGAAAGCCCGCGAGAAGCCCGGCCGCACTACGGAGGATGACGCCCCAACCGATCTTGACCGCGGCTCCCGCTCCGGCTCCCACGACCCGGGAAGCGCCCATGCGCCCGAATCTCTCGTGTCGGGACAACCAGAAATCCAAGGTCCGGTTCAAAGCCACCAATAGAGGGGCGGGAAAAAGCCACCACACGGCTCCAGAGAATCCGGGAACATTGACCCAAGTCTCCAGAGTAAACCGTGCTGAAAAAAGAATCAGGAAACATGCCGTGACGGTCAGGGCGATGAGCAGACAGTTCAGAGAGAGCAGGGAGGCGGCCTCTTCATTTTTCTCCGGAAGTACGACCGCGGGCTCGTAGCCGAAAGCCGCGGCAACGGAAATCGGCATGCAGAATGAGGTCAGCACTGCGAGGAGTCCGAAATCTTCCGGACCATACAGCCTTGTGAGGATGGGATAGGCGCCTATATTCAGGACCTGGGCCAGCCCGACGCCCGTCATCAGACGGAAGACGTTTCGCCAGAACGACTTGGGAGGCCTCTCACTTCCGTTGGGAAGGCCTTGCGCCGCCATGGCGCCCCTAATCCGAACGCCCGGAAGAAAGCAACGCACCGGACCTGCAAAGAATGTCCATGGAAGCCAGTTCCACGTCTCGGGTCACCATCTCCGAAACCAGTTCCCGCCAAGTCGTCTTGGGACTCCAACCCAGTTTGGCGCGCGCCTTGGTGAAGTCTCCGATCAGGGATTCCACCTCGCTGGGCCGAAAATAGCGAGGGTCCACGCGAAAAAGCGTGTAGCCCTCCTCCACCGCGGGATCCATGCCTAAACGTTCTCTCACGAGTTGTCGGTCCAGACGCGAGATCACTCCGGATTCGCCTTCATCTTTGCCCCGCCATTCGATGAGGATACCCAGTTCCTCACAGGCCGCTTCGCAGAATTCCCGGACCGTATGCTGCTCCCCGGTTGCGATAACGAAATCTTCGGGAGTTTCCTGCTGAAGTATCAGCCATTGGGCCTCTACGTAATCCCTCGCATGGCCCCAGTCCCGTTTGGCTTCCAGATTGCCCAGATAGATTCGACGATCGAGTCCGAGAACAACGCGCGCCAACCCTCGGGTGATCTTTCTGGTTACAAAGGTCTCCCCCCGGACGGGCGACTCGTGATTAAAAAGAATGCCGTTGCAGGCGAACATGCCGTAGGCCTCCCTGTAGTTCACCGTGATCCAGTATGCATACAGTTTGGCCACGCCGTAAGGGCTCCCCGGGTAGAAGGGAGTCTCCTCGTTCTGAGGTTGCGTTTTTCCCTTTCCGAACAATTCGCTCGTGGAGGCTTGGTAAAAACGTGTCTTGTCCTTTAAACCCGCCGAACGGATCGCCTCCAGAATTCTCAGAGCCCCCAAGGCGTCGGCGTTGGCGGTGTATTCAGGAGATTCGAAACTCACGGCCACATGACTCTGGGCCCCAAGATTGTATACCTCATCGGGCCGCAGTCTCTCGATGAGCCGAATCAAGCTTAGGGAATCCGTCAGATCACCGTAATGAAGGAAGAAGCGTACATCGGATTCGTGAGGGTCACGCACCAAGTGATCAATGCGATCCGTGTTGAACTGGGAGGAACGCCTGCGCATTCCATGTACCATGTATCCCTTGCTCAAGAGAAATTCGGCCAGGTAGGCGCCGTCTTGTCCCGTCACCCCTGTAATCAGCGCAGTTCGGCTCATGGATCCATCCGTCGTTCCCCCTCCGTCTCAGCGGAGGCGTAAGTTTCTAAGTCGTGCGTCACCATTTCTCGAATCATGGATTCGAAGGAAACGCGGTTGGACCAACCGAGTCGCCTCTGGATCTTTTCAGGCCGTCCCACCAGAGGCGCGGAGTCATCAAAGCGTTCGAAGCTTTTGTCGACTTCAAGGTATCGATAGGGGTCCAGGCCGCAATGATCGAAGGCGATTTCGAGGCACTCCCTCACCGAGTGAGACTCGCCCGTGGCAATGATATAGTCGTCCGGGAAATCATGAGCGGACATCAACGCCATCGCTCGAACATACTCCCGGCTGTGTCCCCAATCCCGCCTTGCGTCGGGATTCCCAAGCACCAGACGATCCTTCAGTCCCAGCTTGATCTGAGCGGCATGGGAAGTGATTTTCCGGGTCACGAAATTCAAGCCTCGCCGCGGAGACTCATGATTGTAAAGAATCCCGGTGCTTGCGTGCAAGCCTCGTTTCTCCCGGTAATACTTGGTGAAAAAATATCCCGAGGTCTTCGAAATCCCATACGGGGACCTGGGATTGGGCGGTGTGTCCTCGGTTTGAGGCGTCCGTAGAGCATCTCCATACATCTCGCTCGAGCCGGCAAAGAAAAAACGTGCCTCGATATTCACTCGAAACAAAGCAGAGAGCACGTTGTAAGTACCCCACGTGTTCACACGAACAGCCGCATACTCATCTTCAACAGTATCACCCACGTATGAGCATCCCGCCAGATGATAACACTCCGCGGCACGGACAATCTCCATGACGCGCTGGACGCCGTCGGCGTCTTCAATCAGCGTTTCGTGTAGATGAAGACGGTCGAGAAGGTGAAGGATTCGGGGAATCTTTCTTGGAGGATCGTCCAAGGCCCCGGGGCGAACGATTCCGTGAACCTCGGTGCCACGCTCCAGAAGCAGTTCCGCGAGGTAGGACCCGTCCTGACCGGAAACCCCTGTGATCAATGCTCTCGTCAAAGAATGCCGTCTCGTATCATGATTTGGGGGCCCGGTAGGCCCCCATACAAGTCGTCCCGATTCGAGCGCACAAACCGATTGCTCTAGTCGAGATTTCGACGCCCGAAAATCACTTGCCCACGGTCACATCCGCAATAACGGGAATCTTCAGCGTCTTGGCCTTTTCATGATCCGTGTGGACGACGATTTCCGTCTCCAACGTGCCCTTCTTGAGATTCTCCCCTTTCAGAGAAACCATGAGCAGATAGTCCTTGCCGGGCCGTCGCGTTTGGACGTCGATATTCAATAAATCATGGTCATAATCCAGGCTCGTGATTTTGAAATCATTGCCTTGAAGCTTACGCAACCAAACCGTCCTACGGGTTTTTTCCGCCTGGAAAACGTTTTCGATTCGGCCGAAATGAAGTCTCCCGGGAGCCACCTGGATGGGACCGAGCACCATGGCCATGACCCGGATTTCCAGCTCGGGCTTCTTCTCCACGTTGGTCTTGATTCGGATTCGACCCTGTCTGCTTCCAATCTCCTTGAACAGACTGGTCACCTCGAGTTGATAAGACTGCTTGTCCACGCGGGTCAGGTTGGTCTTCAACTTTCCTTCGAATACGGGATCAACCGTAAGATCACTCAGCTCGAATTCGGGCTGCATGGTGGATTTCAGCACCAAGGTCTTCGTATCGGTTTCACCCTCCGAAGAAACCAGTTGCAGAAACGGTCGAGGGGTAACTTCGATATAGTTTTTGACACTGCCCGTAAGCTTCAATACCACCCGGGGCGATGCGGGGTCGTTGGAATGAATGGTTCCCGTTTTATGGAAGGCGCCGTGCAATCCTTGAGTTCTCAATGAGAGCGTCACAAAACCCGTCTTTCCGGGCGCGATCCTGTTGTCGAACTTGACCGCCGTGCATCCGCACGAAGTCTTTACGGTTTCGATCACCAGATCTTCGTCACCGATGTTCTTCACCTCGAATGCATTGTTCAGCGTCTCACCTTCCCAAGCTTCTCCGAAGTCGTGCGCATCCGTCTTCACCTCGATCTTAGGACCGGCAAAGGCATAGGACACGGAAAAAAACATCACCAGGAAGAGTCCAACCAGCCATGCTCCCAACTTCGTCCTTGTCATAAAAGAAACCTCCTCGTGGCGGTACTCGCCTTAACGGTCTCCGCTTCGTCCACCCGGCCGTTCCGGGCCGATTCATCACGGGTAAGTGCGTATACTAGACACAAAAGCAAGAACAGGTAAAGGGGTTGCGGATCCGTCCGGACTTTCCTTTTTCCTTGACACCCGGCACGTCTTGAAAAATAATGCATGTAACTATTTTCACTTTTGGAGGCCGCGATGTTTCCTTTCAGTTTCGAGTGGCACTGGGACCTGGGCCACATCATCTTTTTCGGGCTGTTTTATACCGCCCTCACCGTGATCGGTTGCAGCCTGTTGATCGGCGTATTTATGACCCTTAAGAAGCTGAACGATCCCGACGCCCATCATTCCGGGAATGACCATCATAACGATCATCACTAGAAGCATGCACCGTCGTTCCTAATCGAGCGACCCGCATAAAAAACAAAAAACCCGGCTCCCCTTAAAGGTGCCGGGTTTTTCTTTGGGCAGGCCGCTGGACGACCGGCCTGCTTCATCAAGCAACTATTTCTCCGCGTACAATTGCACCTCTTTCGGAAACACCGGCAGATATCGGTAGGCCAAGCTGTAAATGATGCCCCCATATCCAAGAATTGCCGCGGAAATGGCCCATTCCTGCCAAGTGGGAAGGTAGGACGCAAAGGGCTCGAAAGGTAATACCGGTATCGCGAGGCTGACGACAACGAACACGAATCGATTCATGGTGACCCCGAAACTCGCCAGAATGGAAGCCGAAATCAGCCAGAACTCACTTTGCCGTGCCTTGGGGATCAGGAGAATGATGGCCGGTAGAACGCCACCGATACCCAACTCCGCAATGACCATCCAGAATCCGTAAGGTCCTTCCCGGTAATACTCCCAGAAGGTCAGCCCCATCTTAGGCGATGTGACCAGGGCCCAATAAAGCGTATCCGCAATTTTGAGGACCATATAGATCGCCAGGAGGGAACCGGAAATCTTGCCCAGCAGGTTGAACACGTTCGGGGGCACCAGCTTTTTGCCCGAAACCTTCTGGGTGATCCATACCACGAGCATGGTAAAGCAAGGACCCGTGGCGGCGGCGGACAAAACGAACAGGAAAAAGGTCCACGGCCAGATCAGGAACCCCGTGCGAAAAGCGAAGGGCCGAGCATAGAGCACCCCGTACATGCCGCCCAGACTGCCTTGATGGAAGAAAGAAAGAAAAGTACCCACGCCCGCGAAAATAAACATGATTTCATGCAGGTTGTGGGCGAAGTGGTGAAGAAACGGTACTTCGTCCAATTTGCGGTTTTCGAAAATCAACGGGAGAAATTCGATCGTGAGAACCGACAGGTAGGTGGTGATGCAAAACATCACCTCCGTCAGCATGGAGTGGACGTTGGCGTGCCAGAATCCGAACCACCCGCGAATCGGTTGCCCGATGTCCACGGAAAGCATCAGGATCGCGCCGCTGTAGCAGATGAATCCGATGATCACCGCCGCGTTGATGATGTCCTTTAGTTCCTTCTTCCCTATGATATAGGTCAGGAACCCGGTGAAGAAAGCCCCGGCCCCCAGAGCGATCACCGCCAAGTCCACCACGATCCAGACTCCAAAGGCGAAATAATCGTCCATGTTGGTTTGGTTCAAACCGTACCGCAGAACGAAATACGCGCCGATAAGCCCCCAGACGATGATGAGGGACCAGACGCTCATCCAGAATCCGAACGCCCAAAAACTGCATCTCTTGCGGCCTTCAGGCAAAAGCGGTGCATCCAGAGTGCTCATAACCTTCCCCTTCTATGCTGTACGGTCGCAGGGAACCGCATCGTCTCCGATCAATGAGACCCGCCGGACTTGGCGGCTTCCTTCTTCCCCTCACCAAGTCTCGGCCATTCGGAATCCAGCCAGTTGTCGGACTTCCGGTAGACCCACTCTCGTTGGGTCATGTAATAAACCTTGGGTTGCGTGCCCAGACGTTCCAGCAAACGGAACGCATACGGGCTCTCTTTTAAATGAGCCACTTTGTGTTCCGGATTGTTCAGATTGCCGAATGTGATCGCCCGAGTGGGGCATACTTCCACGCAAGCCGGCTGGTATTCTTCTTCCTTGATTTCCCTTCTTCCCTCGACGTAGGCCTTGTTCTTGGCCGCCATGAGCCGATGATGGCAGAAGGTGCATTTCTCGGCACAACCCCTCATCCTGGGGGAAACCTCCGGGTTGAGGCATTCCTCGGTGCCCTCCGGCCACACGGCGTCGAACCAGTTGAAATAACGCGCATGGTAGGGACACGCCGCCACGCAGTACCGGCAGCCGATACAGCGAGTGTAAATCTGGCTTACGATGCCGTCTTCCGGATTGTAATCCGTAGCAGTGGCCGGGCACACGGAGACACACGGCGTGTGGTGATCGCAATGCATACACGGCCTGGGCAGGTAGCAGATTTCCGTTTCCGGGTAGGGCTTGCCGTTATCAAATTTATAGAGTCGCAACCAGGTGATGCTCTTGAGCTTATTGCTTTCGTCCTGGAGAATCGTGTTGTTGTTTTCCGCCACGCACGCCGTGACGCAAGCGCCGCAACCGATACATTTGTCCAGGTCGATCACCATGCCGTACTTGATGCCGCCTTTTCCGTGAGCTGTATTCATCCCTTACCTCGTAGGCATCACGCCTTGGTCAAGTTCACCCGGGTGCCCCACCACTGTGGTAGTCCACTCAGGGGATCGGCGTTGACAACGGTCAGGTCCCGCGTGTTGGAACCCTTGTCCTTGATGTAGCCGTCGAACGCCGTATGCCCAAAGCCTTCGGCCATGGCCACGACTCCGGGACGCACTCCGTGGAACAGGTGAACCAGAACTTCCGCTCCTCCACGGTCGGACTCCATGAGGACGAGGTCCCCTTCCCGCAAATGCAGGTCCTCCGCCGTCGCCGGATTGATCTGAACCACCGAATACTTGCCCTTGAGTAGGGTATTCGGCCAGACTTTGGTCAAATAAGGAGCACTCGGGACTTCTCCTTCGTAAACGTACGCCAAGTCCTCCGGCATGAGAAGCAGCGGATAAATTTCCGGATCTCCGGGAATGTGAACCTCATTGAATTGGGCTACATACACGGGCTCGTTCTTTCCATGAGAGTCTTGGCCCTCTTCATGGCGGCCGGCTTGGTCCAGACGGGTACGAAGACCGGCGGCGTAGAACCGGAACTTGTCCGTCGAACCGGATCCCACTGCGTCCTCGGGATCGAACCAACAACCGTAGGCCGTCAGTTCCTCCCACAATTTGTCCGGGCCGGCGAATCCTTTTCCTTTGCCCCCTTCGAGGGCTCCGGGCTCGCCGATCAAACCTTTTTGCTTCTCATAGATTCCCCGGACGCGAAATTTGAGCAGGGACTCGTAATCGTCCCACTTGAAGGATGAAGCGACCGATCCTCCGAGCGTCTTCGCGGTTTGGAGAATGACGTCCCCCGTTTGTTTTGTGTCGAACATGGGGGCGAAAACCGGATTACCCAAAACATAGACCGGGAAAGGCACCCCCGCGGGCGTCGTGCCGTCTTCCCATCGCTCCATAAAGGAGTGTTCCGGGAGAACCAAATGGGCCAATTCGGTGGTTTCGTCCCAATAGGACGAAAAGGACACGACAAAAGGAATCTTCCTCATCGCCTCTTTGAAGGCCTTGCCGCTGGGCGCGAAATATGCGGGATTGGCCCGGTAGACCATCAGCAATTCGACGGGAGAAGTCTCCTCCTCGGCCACTACTTCCGAGAACCGGTTCAATAGGCTCGTCGCCAGGGGATAACGGGTTCCCGCCCCGTCAATCCGTTCCTTGTTCAGAGCTCGTTCGGCGGCGCCGTCCAAAGCCACGCCGGGCCATGCCGTCAGCGGAGGAGCGGGAACCGGTCCCAACCCTCCACTCCGGTTCACGGATCCCACCAGAGCATTCAGGCTGTGGATCGCCATGAACTCCCCGAGCATGCCGGGCATGTTTCCTTTGCCTTTGCCGGCGAGCGCCAGGGGTTTTTTGGCCAGGGCGAATTCCCGTGCCAAGTCGACGATCTGCATGGCCGGGACCCCTGTAATATGAGAAACCGCTTCCGGGGTGTAATCATGGAGCACGACGTCGCGAAATCCCTTGAAGGAACGACCTTGTGCATCCCTTCCGTCGTCGAAGCCGAAGGTCCGACTGGAAACGAAAGACTTATTATAAAGCTCTTCCTTGACGATTACGTGAGCCAATCCCAAAGCCAAGGCGCCTTCCGTTCCGGGAGCAACCGCCACCCAGCGCCGGGCGTGAGAAGAAGTGGTGGAGGCATTGGTGTCGACCTGTACAATCACCGTGGGATAAGGATCCGACTCTTCGTACCACTTCTTGTAAGCGAGCAGACTTCGGTGGGAGCCCCATCCTTCCAGGAGGCCGCAGCCGAAACTGATGACGTAATCGGCGTTTTCGAGATCGTAACCCAGGGTGCCGTCGGCCCCGAACATGTTCCGGACGATGAGTTCTTCCGTGTCGTAGGCACATGGCATGGACAGGTAATTGGGAGATCCGTAGGCGGTCATGAACCGCTTCATCAAGTCCGTCATGGTTCCGGGTTGGGCGCCGTTGATCATGGCGACCTTTTCGCCGGCCCCTTGGTCTCGCAGCTCCTTCAGCTTGGAGGCCAGGAGGTTCATGGCCTCGTCCCAGGAAACGGCCTCATGCTTGCCGTTTTTCAACAACATGGGACCTTTGACGCGAATCGATTTGTGATAGTGGTACTGGAGGGCGGACACGTCGACGGGACCGAGGCCGCCGCGATTCAGCGGGTTGCCTTCGGCTCCCTTAAGGGTGATGGCTCGCTTTTCGTCGACGAGTCGAACCGAAAGTCCCGATCCCCGATATCCAAAGGGTGAGACGGTATTCCGAAAGGAATTCTCCCCCTTGGGAGGATTGGGCACCCACGGCCAGTTCTGGGTCCAGATGGCTACGTCGTCCATCAGCTTCCAGGGAACAGGCGAAAAGACGACACCTACCGCACCCCCGACCAGAAATTTGATAAATCCTCTTCGATCCAGATTCATAGAACCTACCCCTCAATTACTTATGACAGGCATAGCTGGCGTGCAGGCTTCCCGCCCCTCTCGGCAGGCCGCCATGAAGTCGTTCGGGGCGTCCCCGTTCTCCAACCGCCGTGGAATCCCGGAGGCGCTTTCCGTGGTTTGCGATCACGCAAAATACGAGGGATTCCAGTTCGCCTTTGCCGAGGAACGTCGTCAAAAAATGGAAACGGCCCGCCCGGCTCCAAACACAGGGATTTGCCCTTGACCGGGGCCTGGACGGGTGGACGATCAAGTGCACGATTTAACGATACGGGGGCTTCTTGTCAAGAAAAAAAGGGCTTCAAGAGCGGGTTTGTACTTTCCATCACATGCTCTCGACCCATTCTCTCTTCACTCCCGCGCGCCTTTCGCCTCCCGGTTTCGCCAAAAACCTGCCTTTGAACCCAACAAATTAACCGGATCGAACCCGCACAAACCATCCGCGTTCAGAAGAACCGCGCCCCACGTTCGTTACGCAATTCACATATGGCCTTCGGAGCCTCCCTCCCTCTCGCGTCGGATTTCCTCGCAGGGACTCTCAGGAAATCCTTCACATACCCTATGAAGCCTCTTCCTCCGTTTTCACCGGTAAGCGGTAGTCGGCGCTCACGGTCTCACCCGGCTCCACCAACAGAAGTCCCGTGTCCGTACGGCTGATACGCACACGGGGCAGGTCTTTGCCCGCCGGTCCGGAAAGGAACCTGCCGCCCTCGCCGAACCGACTCCCATGGCACGGACACAGATACGCATTACGCTCCCGTGAATATTCGGGCTCGCATCCAAGGTGGGGACAAATGTCCGAGAACGCAAACCAGCCGCGTGGATCCCTGTCCACCCAGAAACCCGGTCCCTTGTGGGGAACCGTCGACGGCGCGGGCAGTTCATATCTCCGAGCCGGCGTTTCGGGCCGATAGGACAAGACCGACAGGATTCCGCGTGCCGTAACCAGCAAAACGGCCCCTCCCAACGCCCAGCACAAACTCAACCAAGTTCGCCGGGAAATTGCCCCTCCACCGGTTCCCGAATCCGTCGAATGCATTCGCCTCCTCCCGTACGACCCCGGATGAGCCGTCCTCCGGACGGCCGACACCCCCAAGCCCTTCCTTCTCTGCGGAGCCCGCGTCAAGCCTCTTGGAGAGTCCCCTCCGGCCGTGCTATGTTGCCCTTCAACTGCGAATACTCAACCTCGAATCATCGAACGCAAAGGAACCGTCATGAGTGCCGAAAAGCGCTTGAAGTCCTTGGGACTCGTATTGCCGCCCGCGCCGAACCCCGTGGGCAACTATGTAACCGTGCTCCGATCCGGAAACCTGGTGTACACCTCGGGCCACATCCCCGTGGGCCTCGACCTCCCCGGAGAACCCGCGCAATGGAGCGGAACTCTCGGAGCGGGCATGGACACGGAAGCCGGCTATCGCGCCGCTCGTGCCACGGCCCTGCTCCTCTTGAGCACCCTTCGGAGTTTCCTGGGGGACCTGGATCGGGTCGGCCGAGTGATCAAGGTCATGGGGTTTGTGCAATCCGCCCCGGAGTTCCACGAACAGCCCCAGGTGTTGAACGGCGCATCCGACCTGCTGGTGGAGGTGTTCGGCGACGCCGGCAAGCATGCTCGTTCCGCCGTGGGCGTGGCGGCCCTGCCCAAAAACGTGCCCGTGGAAATCGAACTGATCGTGGAAGTCGCCGGTCTCCCGGACGAAACCCAACCCTGATCCAACAGGCTGTTGAAAAACGCGATCTGCGGCAACCGGCCTTTTCCCACGGGCTGCTGAAGATACTCCCTTAGGCATCCGGGCGAAGAACGACGAGCTCTTCGCCCATCCACGGATCGCCCGGCTTTCCGAAAGCGGTCCTTGCCCGCTTTCAAGAGCGCAGCGGCTTCCCTGTTCCGCCGATCAACCTTTATAAGGAAGCATACCGGTCTTGCCCGAAAACTCAGACAACCTTCAACTTGCGGACGGCCCCTCCGAGGGCCCTCTCCCGGAAGCGCCGGAAACACCGGAATCCAACGGGCAGGCCCTGCTCTTCAAGGAGCTTCGTTGCGCTTTGATCCTCCTTTGCACCCTGCTCGCCGTCTGCCTTTTTGTGGACGCACCTTTCGAGGCCGCACCTCCCGCCGCGGGTGAGGTCCCCGCCCCCTGGTTCTTCGTGGCCCTGCAGCAACTCCTCAAAGTGCTTCCCGTGCAATGGGGCGGCCTTATCCTTCCTTTATTCGCAATCCTGTGTCTCTTCCTGCTCCCTTTCCCGCGCCGGCAACGTCCGGAATCCGCCCATGCGGCAAAGAATCGTTCAACGCCGGAGACCTGGGTGTTTCTCGCCCTCGCGGCCCTTTTCATCGGACTGACCGTTTGGGGTTACACTACCTGACCGCCCGCTGAAAATGCCGGGGCATTCCAGGTCGTTGGAAAAGGATGAAGCGCAACGCCGCGGATCGCGTCTTTCAACGGTCCGCCAAGTCCTCCAGACGAGTCCGTTGGTAGGTTTTGGAAGCAACCAACAGACTCCGAATCTCGCTTCGGTTGAACGGTCGGGCTCCGGGAAGCGTGGACGCCTGCAGCGGTTCTCCATCCAAATCCACCATACGGCACAGAGGAAAATCCACGTCCAAACCATTTTCGGCGGCGGACTCGAGGGGCACGGCGATCATGCGCCCGTCCCGCTCGACGAATTCCAGGTTTCCCAATCCCGCCGCCTTCGGATTCAGGTGACAACCCTCACAGCGAACCACTTGTTTACGGATGGTATGAGGAGCGTAGGGATTCATGATGAGTCCCGGCCGGCCGCCCCGCGTCTCGGGAATGCGCCCGTCCCAACGAACCACTCCCAGCCGGTCCACCCAGGTCACCACGTACTGGTAATAAGGTCGAAACACCCGGACCATTCCGTCCATGCCGCGACCCAGCACGTTGCCCGCCCATCGTCGGAGGCTCCACCCTGAAAACCAGACCCCCGTGCGAATTTCACCGCTAAGATAGTCCCGACTTCGCGGAACGACCCGCTGTTCCGGTTCCAACACCAGATTCTCCGCCAGAAGTTTCTGTACCTGAGGATCGTTTTGAGCCCAAAGCGGACGCCATTTCTCGTAACGGGGCACGTCTTCCCGAAACAAATGAAGCCCGTAGTCCTGGAACGACCAGGCCGCATGGCACGAATGGCAGGTCATGTTCGAAATGTGTTCCGGAATCCGATGATCCACCGGCTGTTCGGTAAGCCCGTGCAGGACGGGAACCCGATGGTTCTTACCCGTCACCTTGGAAGTGAGCACCACGTCTCCCGCCAACCGTCGAACGTTGGGCAACCGCTCACCGCTTGAGGTTTGGATCACCCGGTCTCCGGGTTCCAGGTTGACCAGAGGATTCAAGCGGGCCGGCGCGAGCACGCGCCGATCCGAGGAGACGACCTCCACCGCCGTCGGAGCGGTCGCCGGCGTTCCATGGCAATCCCTGCACGTGACCTTCAATGCCTGATGCGAGAATCCGTGCAACCGACCGTCCCCCATGAGTTCCGACTGAACGTGGCAGTCGATGCAGTGAAGGCCCCGTTCGAAGTGAACGTCCGGTAACAGTCGATGATGATCCAATCCGTACAGCGGGACAAAGCTTTCTCCGTCCGGCGACAGGAACCGGTAGGCCTGATGATGATCCCGTTCGAACATTCCCATGTAATCAGCGCCCACCCGGTTGCCGTTGTGGCAATGGGCGCACTGTTTCGTGGGAATTCGGGTGGTGAACCGATGCGCCACCGGGTAGGCTCTGCTTTGGCCGGCACGCGCTTTGACCGCGTCTCGGATCGCCTGATCGCCGGTTCGAGGCAGACCGTCGTCCGCATAAAGCACATGGCACGCGGCGCATCCCTCGGCGTGATGATCCCCTCTTCGTGAAACGCCGGGAATCCGCAAGTGGCACCTCAGACACCTGCGCCGCAGCAGGTCGTCCACCAGAGTCTCCTCGGTCGGCTCGGGCAGCCGCTTTAGAACGTCCACCGGAGTCACGGCGTACCGAACCTCCCCGAGGTCCTGATTTCCAAAAGCCGCCCGCGTCTGGTTGATGAGTCCCGCGGCCGTGGCCATCAGGGACCGTGATACGCAGGCAACCTCATCGTGGTGGCAGGCGCCGCACTTGGATGGAGCATGGTCCAGGGCGGAGGGGTTGAGAACGAGCCCTCGGTGCGCTTCTTCGGTCGTGAGGCTTGCCGGGTTTCCTCCGTGACAATCCACGCAGGGAAAGCGGTGGTGATCACTGATGGTCTCGATGCCGGCGTGGCAGGACAGGCACTCATTATCTCGAGGTTCCGCTCCCGCAACGCTCCGGCAGCTCGAAAGCAGCCAAACCGCGACCATGATCCAAAGCGGGATTCCGCCCCAAATCCTCACCCGTGACAAACCTCTTCGATTCAAGACCATGGAACCGATCATACACGGGCGAACTTCATTTAAAAAGTGCTCCCGCGAACGAAAAAAATCCCGCCCTCGTGGAACGGGGGCGGGAGGCTGGGAGGAAAGACCGTCTTGCCGATCGGTCCTTTACTTCCGGGGCATGGTTTCCGGCGGCCGGGTGGTGTCGCCCGTGGCATTGGGGAAGTCTTTGGCCACGTAGGCCTTTTCATTTTTATCGATCATATCGTGCGCCATTTCCGTGAAATCCACGAACCGCTTCTTGCACTCGTAGAACCCGTGCCACCAGGTATAGTCCGGAGCCATCATGGCGGTCCCCATGCGGGCTCTTCGACCCTCGTGATGCCAGAGCTCATAGAACTCCACTTCGGGTTTCTCGTCGAAAAACTTGGTCTTATCCAGAAGGCCTTTTTCGTACAATTGATCAAACAAGGTCTTGGCCGGTTTGAAATAGACTTCATTGTATTCCTCGACCACCTTGTCGAGCCGCGCGAAATGGGAGTCCGTCCAGGACTTGCCGTGGCACTGTTTGCACACTTCCTTCATCTTATCCCGCTCCACCTTGAAATTGGTCTTGGCGGGAAACGGCTTGAAATCGGAAGGTCGGACGGTGAGAGGCGCCTGAAGCTCCCAGGCGAGCCGTTCCGTAACGTCGTGGGAAGTGAACACATTGCCGGTCCCCGACATATGGCAGGACGCGCAGGTGGGTCCTCGGAAATCCACCCCGGCGGTCCAGGTGCCCGGCGCGGCGTTCCAGTTGTATTCATCGCCGTGGGCCGTGTAGATGTCCCCGTGCTTGGACTCCATGTAGATTTCGATCTGTGGATGGTCCGGTCCCAGGTGGCACTGACCGCATGCCTCGGGTTTTCTCGCTTCCATGACCGAGAACCGATGGCGGGTGTGACAGCTCGTACAGCTCCCCCGACTCCCGTCCGGATTCACCCGGCCCACCCCCACATTGGGCCAGGTCGCCGGGTCCATCTTCCCGCCCTCCATCTTGATAATGGTGCCGTGGCAGTAATAGCACCCCGACGCCCGCTCGAAATCGCTGTTCATTCCTTTATTCAACCAGGGGTCGATCTGCCAGATGACCTCCAAGGTGTTGGCGTGCTTGCTGCGGGCGTACTGTATAGCTTCATCCGGATGGCAGCGGGAACAGTCCTTGGGCGTCACCACGCCGGCTACCGCCACCTTGTATTTCTGTGTGCCGTAGGGCATGTCCGAGCGCTCATACTGCTTGTAGTGTTCCGTGCTCACATCGGGATCGAAGGATTCCGCTCTGTGGCAGTCATAACAGGTGATGCCGGCAGACGCGTGTCGGCTCATGGACCAGTCGGTGAAAAGGCCCGGATGCTCCTGCTTATGGCAGGCGATACACGCCACGGCCTCCTCGGGCATACCGCGCTCGATTCTGAATTCCTTGACTTTGGGTTGGTTGGTCGCCTGTTGAGCCGTCGCATTCAGCGGACTTGCGACCCAAAACGCCGCCGCGATCAGCACCACGGCCCACCACATGACCATTGTTCGTCTTTTCATGCTGCGCCTCCTCTCGAAAACCTGAAAATTCTTTGAGGCCGAAACCTCACAATCCGGTCGCGGCGTATTCCAACCCATACTGCTTGTAGTTGTAGAAGTCCCTGGGCGTGTGCACCAAGTTCTTGTGGCAGTCGAGACAGCGTTTTTCATATCCCGGCCTGGGATACATCACCGACCTGTGAGCCAGCATGGCGCCCCGTTTGTTCGGAATGTACAGCAGGTTGCGATGGCACTTCAGGCACTGGTCGTTTTTAATGGAAGCGTAGGCCACGCCCCGGTTCTTGTCCCGGTCGTATTCATCCATGGTGAAGTGCATGAAGATGTCTTTGATGCCGTGCATGGTCTTGGCATAGAAGAAATCCACCGTGTCGTGAGGAGCGGGCAGGTGGCAGTCCATGCACTGGGCCACGAACCCCTGGGGGTTGTTCACATGCGTCGAAGTCTTCCAACTGTTGTAGGCGGGTCGAATCTCGTGGCACAGCACGCAGAATTGAGGAGATGAAGTGCGTACCATGGTGGAATAGGCGAGGCTGAAGAGCGGAAAGGCGATGAGAATTCCGATGCAAATATAAAGGGCCACCTTCATAGAAGGCCTCATAATACCCCCTTCCCGTTTACGGCGGACTCCAAGGGTTACGAGTTCCGGAGGACCTGATATCCGTTACATGAAAATAGTATACGGTAGGGTCGGGTAAATCGGAGGTAAAAGGCGGTAAAGGAATTGTAAATTTGCAGATCCCGCATCTTTTGAGGTAAAAAGATGTTAGGCACGCATTGACGACCTCCCCCGGCAACGTACCACCAAACTCACTTCGAACTTCTCGACCTGCACGGGACCCGTGCCGAGAAAGATTCCCATGCTGAGTTTCATTCGACGCCGTATTTCTCTCAAATACTTCCTTGTCACATCCGGCATCATACTGCTCATGTTCGGCTTGTTGTTCTGCGCCCTAGCCGAACTCGAACGGGGATACATTCTCGAACAGGTCAAAAAACAGGCCGTGATTCTTCACGAGCAGATCGTACTCACCAGAAGATGGGTCTCGGATCACAACCATATTCTGGTACGCAAACACCCCGGCATGGAGTCCGATTTCTTACAGGTCCACCCCCAGGTAACGGACAATATGGGCAACGCTTACGCAGTGATCACCCCCTCCATGCTGACGAGAGAACTAAGCCGCTATGCGGCCGAGAGCGGACTTTACTCTTTCAACCTCACCAACACCGATTGCCTCAACCCGAAGAACAAACCGGACGAGTTCGAATCGGAGGCGCTGGCTCGTTTCCGGAGCGGGGACCTCACCGGAGTCGACCGCATCCAGGTCGTGGACGGGCAAACCGTCTTCAGGTACGCGGCCCCTTTGGTCGTACAACCCAGTTGCCTGTCGTGCCATGACTCCCGCAATCTGGAACCCGGCGACATAGGAGGTTGCATCAGCGTCAACGTGCCCATGGACCGAGCGCGAGAGGCCATCCGTCGCAACACCTATCTCCTGGTCTTCTCACTGCTCGCCTTGGCCGGCTCCGTTATCGGCGTGCTCTTCCTGTCCGCCAGGGCCCTGGTGTTCAAGAGAATACGGAATCTCCAGCAGCTCACGGATGCGCTGCCTCCCGATCGCCCGAACTCCACCGGCACCGACGAACTCGGAGAAGTGGCGGAGCGCCTTCAGGAACTCAATCAAAGGCTCAGGGACCAGAATCGGGAACTAGAGGGGAAAATCAACGAGGCCACCCGAGACCTGTCGGAAACCAACACCAAACTCACGGAAGCCAACCAACGGCTTTCCATGCTCAACCGGGCCGGCCGGGAATTCTTTACGGACATCTCCCATGAGTTGCGGACTCCGCTGACTTCCATCAAAGGGGCGGCCGACACGCTGGAACGCAAGGGAACCTGCAACGACCCGACGTACTTGCGCATTATCAAGAAAAACACGGAGTTTCTCATCAAAACCGTGGTGGACCTGCTGGACTACTCCAGGCTCGAAACCGGCCATCTCGAGTTGGACCTGAAGCCGGCCTCCATCTCCACCATCGCCCGGGAAGTGGTGGAATCGCAAACCGCCGAGGCGCAGGCCCGAAGCGTGTCCCTGGAGATCGAAGCACCCGACCTGCTGATTTTGTCATTTGACGAAAAACGAATATTCCAGGTGCTCAGCAATCTGGTTTCCAACGCCCTGAAATTTTCTCCCGCGGGCGGGACGGTTCGCATATCCATCGCACAAGCCGACGGATATGTGGAGGTTTCGGTGCGGGACTCGGGACCCGGAATCCCGGAAGAATATCACGAGGCCGTGTTCGAGAAGTACCGGCAGGGGCCGCAACAAGGGAAACCGGCATCCGGACTCCGGGCTTCCCATGGAATCGGCCTGGCCATCTGCAAAGGTTTGGTTGAGGCCCATGGAGGTTCGATCCGACTGGAAAGCAAACCCGGTTCGGGGTCTCTTTTCATCTTCACCCTTCCCCTGGAGTCGGATGATGCCCAACGCGAAAATCCTGGTCGTGGATGACGATCCGGACATTCTCGCCATCCTGCGAGACAACCTGGAACTGGACGGCTACCGCGTGCTCACCGCCGATTCCGGAAAAGCCGGGTTGGAGCTTGCTTCCGGGGAGAAACCGGATTTGGTCATCCTGGACGTCATGCTCCCGGACGTGGACGGGATCCAGGTCTGCCGAGTCATCCGCAAGACCTCGGAGGTGCCCATCGTCATGCTCACGGCCAAAGACCGGGTGACGGACAAGGTGTTGGGCCTGGAAAGCGGCGCGGACGACTACGTGGTGAAACCTTTCGATTACCTTGAACTGGCCGCCAGGGTGAACGCCTGTCTGCGGAGAGGCAAAGCCTCGTTTCCCCTCAGAGAAACCCTGGTTTTCGGCGCCCTCTCCATTGATCCCGACACACGCAGCGCCGTTGTAGGCGCACGCAAGGTCCCCCTGACCCGCAAGGAGTTCGACCTGCTCACCCTCCTCGCCCGCCATGAAGGCAGAGTGTTGGACCGGGCGCAAATCAAGAAGGCGGTGTGGCCGGAAGCGAAACTCTATGAGTGGAGCCGAACCATCGACATGCACATCCGCAACCTTCGGACCAAGATCGAGAAATCCCCGGAGACCCCCCGCTGCATCCTCACCGTGCCGGGCGTGGGCTACATGTTTCATGCGCCGGCGGACGCCTTCTGAGGCATGCCGTAGCAAGCCCCCGGGGCAAAATGCTCGTATGCATTCACGGGGGAGAACTTTTAAAAAAGTTCCCCCCCGGAACCCCCCTTCAAAAAACTCTAAGCAGGCCTCACCGCCTCCGGCGGAGAGGCTCCGTGCGGTGAGTGGATTGCCAAGCCGGCAAAAAGCAAGCGGTGACAATGCGTACAGCCAAGTTGTATTGACCCCGTGAGTAGGTGCAAGCGGTCTGCCGCGTTGCGCTTCCCAAGGGAAGTTCGGCGTTCTCTGAGGACAGGTTGGCGGGCATGTAATGACCGGAGCTCTCGACGAGGGCGTCACGGCTTACATGTTCTGAGTCGGCTTGGGGCTCAAATGCGGGAAGGTTCGGAATAGCGGGTCTGTCTGAGGGCTTCGAACAGCACGATACCGGCCGCGGTAGCCATGTTGAGGCTGCGCACCTTGTGGCCGATGGGAATACGGACCACGTGGGCCTCGTCCGCGTCCAGCAGTTCCTTGGGGCATCCCCGGGTTTCAGGACCGAAAACCAGGCAGTCTCCCTCACGGAACGAAAAGTCGAAAACAAGCCTCCCCTGACGGGCCGAAGTATACACCATGCGGGCGCCGCCCCTGGCTCGGACGAACTCCTCGTAGCCGTCCCACACTTGCAGGTTCACATGAGGCCAATAGTCCAGCCCGGCCCGGCGCAGGTATCGATCCTCCAGACTGAATCCCAAAGGTCGTATCAAATGCAGCGGCGTATCCGTGGCCGCGCACAGTCGGGCTACGTTCCCCGTGTTGGGCGGGATTTCGGGCTGGTAGAGTACAATTTCCATGGAGGAAGAAGTAAAAGTAAGCCTATCGAAAAAACAGAAATAACAGGCCGGGGAAACTTTTGAAAAAGGTTTCCCGGACCCCTTGTATATTTAGCATGCCATCTTTCATACTTAATGGAAGACGGCATGACCCGCAAAGTTGGTCACGGACATGACAGGCCGCCGGACCCCCAGGAGAAATGGACTCCGTTTGGAAGCTTGGGCCGTCATGTCCTTCCTCGAGATAACCCGTACAGTTGCCCGGCCTTTTAAGGCCGCATCTGCAAGGTTGGGTACGAGAGGAGTTATCATGGGCGAGATCACCTGTTTCGTGGGAATCGATGTCTCCAAGGACCGGCTTGAAATCGCCGTCGTTCCCGGCGAGGAAGCCTGGTCGATGACCAACCATGAAACCGATTTTGATGCTTTAATCAACCATCTCAAAAATCTTCCTCCCTCCATGATCGTCTTGGAGGCTACCGGTGGGCTTGAGACTCCGGTGGCGAGCGCCTTGGCCGGAGCCGGGTTGAATGTGACCGTGGTCAATGCACGACATGTTCGTAATTTTGCCAAGGCCAAAGGAATACTGGCAAAAACCGATCGCATAGACGCCACAGTCCTGGCCCATTTCGCCCAGGCTGTCCGGCCGCAAATTCGGCCTTTGAAGGACGACCAGCTGCGAGCGCTGACTGCTCTGGCCGATCGGCGTGGACAAATCATAACCATGTTGACCGCCGAGAAGAACCGTCTTCGAAGCGCTCACTCCTCTCTGCACAAGGATATCCAGGCCCATATCTCGTGGCTCCAGAAGCGCCTTGAGGACTTGGACCGGGAACTCCGCAAGGCGATTCGGGCATCTCCCATTTGGCGGGAAAAAGACGCTCTGTTTCAAAGTGTGCCCGGAGTGGGACACGTTCTCTCCTCGACTCTGCTGACCCGCTTACCCGAACTCGGGGCATTGAACCGTAAGCAGATCGCCGCCCTGGTGGGAGTCGCTCCCCTGAATCGTGACAGCGGGAAGATGCGAGGGAAACGCTCTATTTGGGGAGGCCGCGCCCAGATTCGGGCCGTATTGCACATGGCCGCCTTGTCCGCCACCCGTTCAAACCCGGTAATCAAAGCCTTCTACCAACGGCTTACTAAAGCTGGAAAAGCGCACAAAGTGGCTATGACTGCCTGTATGCGTAAGCTTCTGACCATACTGAACAGCATGGTCAAAACCAATACTCATTGGCGCGTCCAACAGCCTGAAATCGGTGTCAAAGACACATTAAGTTGACCGGTTTATGTATCACATCGGTTAACCGATGCTGCCGTGGTCTGCTGTGGCGCGGTGCTTGCGCGCGGCAGCCCCACGCGTGCCGCGCCTAGCAAGCGCCGTGTTACAGCTTCATAGGAATCAGTGACAAACAACTCAGTTGACAAAGAACACAGTTGCTTCCTAAACTTTTTAAGCGGGTTGCTCGGTTACGCTTCGCAATCGGGGTTCGGCACTCTCTAAACACAGGTTGCCGGTCACGATATTCATTCCCGCCGTGATCCTCTCCGCCGAAGGCGGCGAGGATCACTTGGAACGCTTTGAAAAGGGGTGCGGGGAAAAACTTTCTCGAAAGTTTTTCCCCGCAAATCCTCAAGCTTATGCCACGCGGACCCGGTGTATTTTCTTCTTGCCGGCTTTGAGCAGAATCATGCCGTCCTGCACGTCGGTCAGGGTGATGGACTCGTCGAAGGATTCCAGACGGCGCTGGTTCACGTACCCGCCGCCCTGACTGATGAGCCGTCGGGCCGCACCCCTGGAATCGCACAATCCCACTTCTTCGAAAAGCACGAAGGCGTCGATGCCCTGTTCGATGCGACCGCGCTCCACCACGGTTTCCGGGATGCCCTCCGCGGTGCCGTCTCCAACTCCGAAGGCGCTCTTGGCGGCGTCGCGCGCCTTTTGAGCCTCCTCGTCCCCGTGGGTGATTCGAGTGGCTTCGAAGGCCAGCACCTGTTTGGCCTCCCTCAGCTCCTCTCCCTGCAAGGCCCCGTACCGTCGCACTTCGTCCATGGGCAGGAAGGTGAACAGCCTTAGGAAGCGTTCCACGTCCCGATCGTCCGTGTTGATCCAATACTGGTAATAGTCGTAGGGAGAGGTGCGTTCCTTGTCCAGCCACACCGCGCCTTTGTGGGTCTTGCCCATCTTCTCCCCGGAGGCGGTGGTGATGAGGGGGAAGGTCAACCCATGGGCGTCCTCACCGTCCATCCTGCGGATCAGCTCCGTGCCGGCCAGGATGTTGCCCCACTGATCGTTCCCGCCCATTTGCAGCTTGCACCCGGTTCTCCGGTGGAGGATCAGAAAGTCGTAGGCCTGAAGCAGCATGTAATTGAACTCGATGAAGCTCAAGCCCGTTTCGAGGCGTATGCGATAGCTCTCCGCTGCAAGCATGCGGTTGACGCTGAAGTGTTTGCCGATGTCCCGCAGGAAATCGATGTATTTCAAGTCCTCGAGCCAGTCCGCGTTGTTCACGAGAAGCGCGCCGCCCTCCGAGAAGTCGATGTACCGGGAAAGCTGCCGCTTGAGGCCCTCCGCGTTCTCCCGAATGGTCTCCTTGGTGAGCATCTGGCGCATCTCGGTCTTGCCGCTGGGGTCCCCCACCATGGCCGTTCCGCCGCCCACCAGGGCAATGGGTCGATGCCCGTTTCGCTGGAGATGGGCCAGGCTCATGATGGGCACCAGGCTCCCCACATGCAGGCTGCTGGCGGTGGGATCAAACCCGATGTACGCGGTGACCTGTTCCTTGAAGAGATTCGCCACAAGCTCCGCGTCCGTGACCTGTTCCACGAAACCGCGTTCCTGAAAAATATCCAATGGGTTCATTTTCGATGAAGCTCCTTGGTTCCGCATTGTCCAAATTTGCTCACGGAGGATACTCTGGGGTCGGAAACGGGTCAACGGCAAAATTGTCGCCCCCACTGAAAAACTATTGACACACTCCGGGGGCCGGTGGTACAAAGTGTTTTCCTGATCGGGCGGGGCTGTAGCTCAGCTGGGAGAGCGCATGAATGGCATTCATGAGGTCGTGGGTTCGATCCCCATCAGCTCCACCAAGGAAAACATCGTCGGGCGGGATTCGGAAATAGGGTTTCTCTAGCCAAGAACCCTGAAATTAGACAGAACACCGAATCTTGCGGATAAGAAAAGCCCCGGGAACGGCCCGTGGGCTTTATTGTTTTTTGTTCACCGCTATAGCCGCCCTGATTGGGAAACCTTGCTTACTTGAATATGTATCCCAGAAGCTACCGGGGGGGGGCGAAGGCCGCTTGTTGATATCGTCCGGCAACCCTGGGGCGCTTTGAAACCCGGGGCTGGCTCCTCAAGCGACCGCGAGGGGGGAAGACTCCTGAAAAGAGCGAAAAGTTGCAGACATCACCCTTATACCCTTAACTTGTAGTTGAAGGTCCAAGAGCTATATGGATGAAAATCAGGCAACTGGCTTACAATATGTCCATTTTCAAAATGGTGATGGGCGACGGATGGGAATAACTCTTCGGGAACTGGAAATACTGCATTAGGATTATGAAACATTGAAAGGCCCTCCGCCCAAGTTTCATTGCACCGTTCATCCACTAAGTACCGGAACATTTTGGGCACCACAGCATTTGGATCATGATCATGATATGTTCCAAATCTTTCCATTATAACATTCTCATCCTTAAAACCAGCCTGCCTACCCATTCTATTGAATTTTGAAATTGTCCCGCTAGCAGAGAATAGGACAGCACTAATATTTTCTGCGTGTTGCTGGAAAAAGAAGCCTGACGGGATTTCTTTATTTCCTACTTTGTGGCTTTCTATAGTTACAGGCACAATAACGAGCTCTTTTTCTTTGTTATAATAATAAGTATGTCTTACTCCATATAGATAATCAATGAGCGCGGTTGAACTCCATAGCATGGACGCATCATCATGAAAATCAGCAATGGCGAAAACCAACGGATTCCCTTTAACATGTGGCAATTCCCAGTATTCCTTTTTAAGTTTAGTAAATAATGGACTACCAAATTTAATAGGCATTGAGCCTTCAAGTTCCTTGTATATCTCATCAGAAGACTTAAATTCTGGAAACATTTTAAAATAGCTTGGAGGATTATTCTTTCTCCTTCCGACGATTACAGCTTCCATTGCTACAGTTTTGCCGTATTTTTCTATCATAAAATCCGGGGCACTATTCTTACGATTGACAAATAATCCTTCTTCAGAAAGGTATGCGAATAAAAACAATTCCCACAAACGTGAATCAAAGCCTGTTGTCTGAAATTGTTCCACAAAATTTCCATCAGTATCCACAAAACTGAGCATCATACTTTTTATGATTTCTTTTGCCGGTGTATAAAAACCACTACTTATTAGACGAGTAAAAAAGACATGTTGTTTTTCGGGTGGAACAATGGGATCGAACAAATTTAATCGTTTTGATTCGTCTCCTTGTGGGAACACCTTCTGTCCTTGCCCGGTATGCCACCTAATAGTATTAATTAACCGTTGTCTTGCTTCATATATGCTTGATATAGACACCTCTGTATAAAAACACCTGAAACGCCCTACTCCGTCTCTACATAGAAGTACATATAGATAATCTTGGTCAATAATATCAATAAGAAGAACACCAATTATGGATTCATCATCATTTGAATGCCATTCAAGTTCTCTGCTAACATATGCGGCTGCTGGGCTTCTTGAATAGCCTGCTATTGCATTGAATCTTTTCTCATCCATTTCTTTGACAATGATTTCTTCCATTGGACACTCCGCCTATTTCACTTTCATAGTTAGGCTTTTGAGTCTGCATTCCTAATCCGCAAAACAAGAGCCCGCGCACCTTGCGATTTGTGGCAACGAGGGGGTTTCATTGTTGACCCATTGAAGTTGAAACAGTTTCGGGAGAACGTTTCAGTCCCGTATCAATAATTTCCGCCACCACTAGATATGAAACTTTGGATATAGTCAATTGGTGATTCCCGTCATTTTTGCGAAAGCATCGCCTCAAACGGGCTGGATTGCGAGCCGGCCGGCGGGGCGGAGAGGAAGGGATCTGACCTGAGCAGGATTGCAGTCGGCTTATATGGTCGGTACGTGAGGAATGCGAAAAGGCAAGACGCCTCAACTCGTCGGCGCGGGTCGGTGTTCCGCCGGAGCGTCGGGTTCGATGATTGCGGACCTGGGAACTTGTGCGGAGAAACCCCTTGCCTCCCTTTGCGACGCGCACGCGGCGGGAACCCGTTAAAAAGTTTCCACGAATACCCCGTGAACACGCACCAATTTCTTAATGGGGGACGGAGGGTGGGGACAGCCGATAAGGTCGGCCTTCGGCCGTCTTTTGGGCAGGCACTGTGGCCCGCCCCTACAATAGAAAAGTTCCACCCTGTCAATGCTTGCAGACCTCTTTCCCCGGCCAATCTTTCAAGAATTCCCCTTCACACACGTCAAAGGCGTACCCGTCAAGAGCATCATAAAGGGATTCCGTTCGCTCCGCTTTGTTCTTCGTTCGGAAGAAACCTATAATTCCCCGGCCTTCGAATTCAAAGTCGATGTGAGGGGCTTGCCCGAGGAGCGGGCGCCGACGTTTGCATCGACGCCTTTTCCCGACTCCTCGCTCATGGCTGTGCCCGCCGTTTTGAAGAGCAAAGGATAAGCCGCTCAGCAGCCCTCATCCTGAAATACACGGATCGGCGGTTTTAGGGGTTGCTGCTTCGCAGCCGGTTCGGAAGCCGGGGGCTGTGCCGTCACCTCCGGTTCCACCGGATAATTCCTACGGCTCCATTCGATCCAGCCGCCGTCGTAGACACTCACATTACGGTATCCCAGCAAACGCGCCGCGAAGTAGTCCACCGTTCCGAAACAGCCGCTGACGCAGGTGAAAACCAGGTGCTTGTCCGGGGTCAGCCCTTTCGCCTGAAAAATGGCTCGAATTTCGTCCGCGGGTTTGAACTCCTTGTATTCCTTTCCTGTGAGAAGGGCCATGAACATGAGGTTCACCGAGCCGGGGATGTGTCCCAACTTCTCGCTGGACCGGCTCATTTCCTTTCCCGCGAATTCTTCAAGCCTCCGGGAGTCCACCACCATCAAGTTGAACCTGTCCTGGAAACCGATGTATCCCGAGAGTTCCTCGCCCGTCATCATGAGTCCCCGCTGCAGGGATTGAACTTCATAGGTTGTTGCAGGAAAGTTTGGGACCTCGGTGGTCTCCGTGCGTTTTTCCACCCGCCATTTATCAATACCGCCGTCCAGGACGGAGATATTCTTGTGCCCCAGGATTTCCAGCGCCCAGAAAACGCGGGTAGTCGCGGGGAGCCTCTGGGACCTCCCCACCAGTATGATATGGTGTTTCGAAGATACCCCACTCTCTTCCAGGAACTTGATTAGATCTTTGAGTACGAGCATCTCCTGCACGTCGCCTCTCATACCCTTGATGGCTGAAGTCGGCATACGGATTGAACCGGGGATATGCGCTTTGCCGTAAAAATCATCTTTTGGAAAGATGTCCTGGCGATCCAGGATCCGGATGTCGGGACGATCAAGGTTGTCTTCGAGCCACTGGGTGGAAACCAGAAAAGCACTGTTCGCATAGCCGCCATTTTCCACCGCCATAAGCGGACTCGATCCGACAAGAATGAAAAAGAAAAAACTACCCAATACTCTTGCCACGAGGCGTTTCATGGTTTTCTCCTATGTCTCCAATAATGTTACTGTTCCTCCCGCGGGGTGCGCCCTCGTATCGTTCGCCCGGGTTCGGCCGTATCCATGCGCTTCCCCCCGGGAATCGCCACGAAAAATTTGGAGCCTATTGCATGTCGATCACTATCCATCGACTTGTCCCGGGACGTCACATGTCCGCCTCGTTGAGCCCCTTCTTTTAGGAACGAGGATCAGTGTAAGAAGTAAATCTTTCGTAATCATTAGCGGGGTGGACTTTTCCATTGGTTCCCCGGGGGGAACACCGTTCCCCCGGACCCCTTTTGCGGGCTCCATCCCTTTCGGGGCGAAGCCGAACTTGGGAATTCCTTTGCCCATTCAGCGGATGTAGGAAACATTGGGAATTGGTGAGGCCTGCTTAAGGTCTTTTACAAGGGGGGTACCGGGGGGGAACTTTTTCAAAAGTTCCCCCCCGTGAATACGCACAATCTTTCCCGACCGGATGCAAAACCCAACGCAGTCAATACAAAACACGGTATCACGGCCAATAATAAACGCATATACGCTCTGTTATTCCTTTTGGTTCCCGCCCTTGAGCTGCGGCATCCCCTCAAGCAGCTTGCCGATGCCTTCCTGAATACGTCGGCTGCCTTTCAACACGCTGGGTTCCCTTGGCGGCAACTTTATGACACAGGTCGGTGTGCTTCTGACGTCAAAATCCTGAATCAATTTAACCCACTCATCAAATATGGGTTTCACCTGTATGAATTGAAGTGTTATATCGCTTTGTGTCAATTGCTGAAGCAACTGGTCCTCAGAATCCACTGACTTGGTCTTGGCGATATCAAATAAGACCTGTCGTATATGCATTATTTCCGACAGAATAGTCGCCTGATTGGCTGCATAAAGAAAATACTTTGAGTAAAGGGGCGATATCTTGTGGATCGGCTTGTCCACAAAGGTGATTTTTGCGCCCCGTTCATGAAGGTCGGTCAAAGCGGTTTCCAGATACGGTTCGAGCTTCCGGCACGGAGGACAAAAGTAATCGGTGAAGACAATGATTTCGATGGGCCCGGAACCTTTGGAATAAATGCTTTCAGAAGCCTCGGCCGCCGGACCTATGAACAGCGCAAAGAGCGCGCACAGAACATACATTGGTATCCATATTCTATTCCACATTCCGTTACCTCCTTGACTTCGATAATGTCGTTATCCCGGGCGTATGGACCGAGCCGGGCGATTTCAACGTGGCCGACCGCAAGAACAAAACGAAGACGGTCAGATACACCGAAAGGGCCAAGAAGCCGAGATCCCGGATTACGGTCATGAGCCCCACCGGTTCCCCGCCGGCTTCGGTTGAAAAACAGCCGCATTGGATATCCAGGCCCCGCGCAAGATTGAATACCAGGGCGCCGATGAAAACAAGCAACAGGCCGGTGGTCATCAGTACGGCACCGGGCATCCAAATCCCCGTCACCAAGCACAACCCGAGTAAGAATTCCAGCCACGGAAGGACCAGGGCGACGAGATTGACCGCGGCATCCGGCAGGACCTGATAGTTGTAGACCGTCTCGGCAAAAGCCTGAGGGTGCAGGATCTTGTCAAAGGATGCGTAAAGGAAGACTCCCCCGAGGACCAGGCGCAAAATGTGGTAACAGACCGTCCGCTTCAACACCGGGGTGGTCGGTCGGACGCCGCCGACGGCTTCGCGCGTCGCCCGATGGGAGCGCCCCTCTTGCCCGTGGCCTGCTTTCGGCTTCGAACCATCGTTATGCTCGTCATACAATGCGCTCCGGTCACCCTCGCCCGGCCTCTTTTCCCTGCTTTTGTTCCCGTCCATGAGTTCATTCTCCGGTTTCACGAGGGAGACCGGCCTCCTGCCAGCCGGTCCACCCATTGGCCAGCACCCGAACGTTTTCATAGCCCTTTTTTCTAAGAAAGAGCGCCAACTCGTGACTCGGCTCCCAACTTTCCCCGTCGCAGTACGTGATGATCATTTCAGGCCCTGCCGGCAGATCGGCCGTTCCGGTGAAACGGCGATCCACCTCCGGCCATGGAAGACTCAACGCCCCGGGGATATGCCCCTCGGTATACCGGCTCTTCGGTCGCGCATCTACGAAAACGGCCGAGTCCTCCTCGAACAGGTGTCGCGCCTCGATCAGGAAAATGACCGGGCTTTCGTCCGCCGCATCGGAAAAGCGGGCTGCCGCCGACCACGCGCCGACGATCGGTATGCCGTCCGACCGCCAATGATTGACGCCCAGAGCGATCACAAAGGCCAGAGCTATAAGTGCGGGCATCTGCCACATGGACCGTTTCAAGGCAATGGGTATTTCTCTTTCCACCACGACTTCCCTTTCGTTCCACAATAATGCCGATCGGCTTCAAGGCTCAACAGCCTGCAATAATCCGAGTTTTTCAACGGGCGGGTGAGAGGCCTCACGTTCTATTCAGCGCCGAATAGGGTACTGAAGATATAATAAACCCCCAACAGCCGATCACCATTCTCCCGCCGCGCCGAAAACACGAACAATGCCTTCCTCGTGTGCAATTACGGATCAACGTATTCCCCCTTTTACTTATTGGACATTCCGGAATGGAAATGAATGAAAGCTTTCGTAGTAAACAGGCTGTCTCACGCCTTCCTTTTTCTCGGAAAGTGCGAGGGGACGGTTTCAACAGAGAAGGGAACAGTGGATGATGAAGGTCGGCGGCGAGGTGTCGGGAAAGGGGTGCAATAAGTACGCAAACGGTTTTGGGAAAACGCGGGGAGCAGCTTCTTTGATCTCAAAGGTCACTTGTGAAAACAACACCTTTGAGCCGAAAGTTCTTTCCCTTTCCGTGCGCGACGAAGAAGAATTCGTGACTGTGAATACCTGCCCGTTGACGGACCGGCAATGGGACATAGCGCACGGTTTCGAGCTTAGGGGCCCGCCGGCGCCATTCATGTTTTCGCTTCTACGGCAAGGCGGTTCCCAGCCGCAGGACGAGAGGACGGCGCAGGCATGAGTCCAGCCCATGCTCAACATCAACATCAGGGAAACAAGAACGTGCGCCGCCTTGGAAAACATACGGATACCATCCTTTTCACAAGTCTTCGTTAACACATCCGGCCCTGAAATCACAACTATTTTCCTGAAAAGGAATACATCGGAGGCCACTTGCTCGAGGTATGCGGGTCCCGAGCAGTCGGCAATGTCATCCCCTTTAACGGCTTGTTTTCTACGAATCCGACCCTACGTCAAAGGGTTGGAAACCCTTGACAGCCGCTCGCCCGGACACTATATCCCAATTCAGGAATCTAATGAGGGGGACTCATGAGAGAGTTCGTGAAGGTCATGAAGGCGCTTTCGGACAAGAATCGGGTCAAGATCGTCAAAATGCTCCAGCATCGGTTGATGTGCGTGTGCGAGATTCGGGAGACGCTGGGCATTTCGCAATCCAGTGTCTCCAAGCATCTGAAAATACTGGAGGAGGCCGGTTTGGTGGCCTACAGCAAAGAGGGACTTTGGGTCAACTATTATCTTGCGGACGGGATGAAATCTCCATACGTATCCGTCCTCATGGGGAACCTCAGGCACTGGCTGGAAAACGATCCCGAAATCATGGAACTCGTCAAACGGCTTCCCCGGATTCAGAGGGAGAATATTTGTAAGGGGTAGAAGGGCATAAGCGCTAACTTAAGCATTGTTTGCTATGCTTCTTTCCGTCTGAGGAATCAGCCGCTGAAGTGCTCGTTTCCTTGGCGGTTCTCGCAAATAAAAAGATATGTTATCCCAGCCGGCAATGCATTCGGCCAAGCCGAGTTTAGGGTTCACGGCTTGTTTCAGCAGGTGTAACATAAACATGGTCTCTCTCCAGAAGCATCGATTTCTACGGTGGTTCTTTTTGGAGTGGGTATCCCCAGGGAAAAAAAGATTCGCCTGCGGCGATCATGGCCTCCACTAAGAAAGCCACCAGTAGTTTCCCATGGATCCAGGCCTTGGCTCCTTCGATGTCGGTCTTTCTAAGATGGCCTAAACCGAGAATGGACTTTAGACGCTTGAAAGCGAGTTCAATTTGCCATCGACCTCGGTACATCTCGAGGACCTGAGAGGGCGAGATTTCACGGCCCAATGTTGTGAAAACAAATATGTAGGCCGCCGCTTCGAGGGTGTCCGGAGTAACTTGGCGACCTTTTTTCCTCGCCTCTTTTTCTATCGCTTTACGAGCTTTTTCAGTGGCGTCTTTGCTCTTCTTGATGGCACAGATTCTACCTGGAACCAAGCGTTGTTCAAATGGAACGAATGCATCCCACTCGCCAAGCTTATTTACACGTAACGTCCTTAGATGAGGGAGTAATTGGAATCGTTCCCCTTGCTTGTCCACCATGGCGACACGGTGTTTCATTCGAACCAGGACGTCGCCGCCGTTGTCTATGACATGGTGAATTCCTCTTGGTGTGCAATAGGCTCTATCCGCTACAAGAAGTTCACCGCCATGGACTTTGAAATTGGTGAAGGATTCTCCGATCTTGGGGTCTGTTACATAGACTTCGTCGCAGCGCAGCGAAGGCAATTGTATGGAATAATGGACCCTCCAAGTCGTTCCGGTACTTCCAGGTTCTTGAATGGTGGAGGCATCGATCAACCTGATGCGTGAATTCTCTCCAAAAACAACGGCGGGCAGCTTTCGAAACCATTTCTCCATGACCCCTAAGGCCATCCACCGAAACCACTCTCCGCATTTATTCAGTCGTTTTAGGAGAGCTACGTCGGAAATCGACGTAATGTTGCCGAACCTGGCTTTGGCCGCCGTCAGCCGAAGTGAGCAACCTTCCGCCAGATGGATCAGAAGCGTTCGCAACAGACCTTCGGCGTCCACGAACTTACGGTATCTGACAACGGCACCAAGTTCCCTTGCTTTGGATTGCCAGCCATCGGGAAGAAAACCCTGGAGAACTTCCCAGTCTTCCATTTCCTCGGAAAAAACGAGACGCTCCATTGCCACCTCCTTTGGCGGCAACGGTACCATAAACCTCACCAAAACAAAAGGCTTAAGTTAGCGCTTATGGGGTAGAAGGGATTACCTAATTTTATTGTATTACTAAATCGCCATATATTCATATATGGCGGGGCCATGTCATATCACAAGTACCGCCTCGCCGCACAGAGATAAGCCGAAAGGAGGGCGGGCGCCCGGAATCTCCGGAGCCGGAGGATCGGTCGGGCCCGGTGCAAGAAGAAAGACCGATCACATCACCCTAATGACGGTTTCCTCGCAGGATTCCGTGACAACCGCTGGATAACCGACCTTCCGTTTTTCGTTGATAAGTGCGGCGGGGGACCTTTCCGCCGACTTCAATAATCCGTCAACGGATTCCACGATTCCACGCCGGGGCGAATTGACAACACCCCGCACTCCTGCCCGATTTCAAGTATCAGAACAATGAAAAACGCGATCATCATAAGCCGGCCGAACCAGCGCGTACCTTTCATACCGTAGCGCAGCAGCAAATAGGCCGGAAAAATTCCGAACAGCAAGTCAAGACCGATACCTCCGACGATGTTGATGGCCCGCAGAAAGATATCGGGATAGACAAGCGCCGCAGCCAATGGCGGCAAAAAGGCAAGGAAGATGGATAGACGTGGTTTTTCGGTGAGATCCTTCAAAAAATTTATGGTTGCCGTTCCCAACGTAATATACGATGTGAGGATGGCCATTGAGGCGAAAAATAAGGCGGCCGTGGTGAGCCACGGAGACGCTATCAGCTGCGCCAGTGGGATGGTGACCGGGAGGTTCTTTTCAAAAGCATATACCAATGTAGCGGTCCCGCTCCCTCCAACCGGAACGACACCTGTAACCACGACGATCCAGGCCAGATTCATGGCAAGCCCCAGGGAAGACCCGATCAGAATGGCCGAATGGATTGATTTCTTGTCATTTTGAAGGCTATGGCAAACCATGGGAATGACTTGATGAAAGCAAAATGCGGTTATGACCACGGGTACCGTTGACGGAAGGAAAGGCCAATCCATATAGGAGAAACGGGTAAGATCGACTCTTGGGGACGCCATTATTATCATTGCAAGAAAACCAACCCATAAAAGAGCCATGAAAAGATTATTTCCCTTGGTCATCACGCTCGTGCCGAAAATGCTGATGCTTCCGGCGAGTAGAAAAAAGGGGACAATGACCAGCCACGACGGGATGGAGTGGGCCGTCACACTGGCCGCAATTCCGTTCACGCCACTCAAGTAGGCAATCAGCATTCCGTACAATATCAACATGTTTGCCGCTACAGCTATCCACCTTCCCCATGCGCCCAGTTCTTTATGGTAAAGTGCCGGCAGGTCCGAAGTATTGTCCTCAGAAAAGATTTTCTGATTTGAAATAATCAGGGCCGATATCGTCATCAAAAACCAGGTCGCAATCGTCCCCATGAGGGCGGGAACCAATCCGGACAGCCCTATGATGACCGGTGTCGCCAATATCCCGGCCCCTATCATGTTGCCGGTGATGATCAGTGACATGGAGAGAACGGAGTTCTGTTTCCCGGAGGCCAATTATCTATCTCGTTTCATAACAGTGGGATGGAAATGTATTTTTCTTATTGGTGGCTTCCGTAGAGAAGAGTACGGTCGCAGGAATAGATGGATTGTATTTGTTCACATCGTCTCCGGAGGAACCGGTGTCCTCCCCTCTTTTTCTCAGGCGACTGTCCGGTAAGTACTCTAAAATACCTCATTCTTGGATACTTCAGGCTCTCCGCCGAAGGCGGTGAAGCCTGTTTGAAATCTTTTGAAGGGGGGACCGCTTGAGGCAAAAGCCCCCCCCGGCGCCACGGATTACAACGGTCGGACGCCGACGCTTCAAGCTCTACACGGTATTCCGACGTCGGAGCCGCCCCGAATCGCCCGAAGGCCATCGACCCACCGGACATCAAGACCGACCCTTGCGGCCCGCAGGGTCCGGAAAAGCGGCCGGGCCCTTTCTCTCCCTCGTCCGCACCGGCAACCCGCTGAAAAAAGCCGGTTGCCGGCGGTTGATGAAAAACGATGACATGCAAGGCGCGCAAAACCCGGGGAATGCGACGTACATGGAGTACGTCGCAGTGACGAGGGATGAAGCGCAACGCCGCAGATCGCGTTTTTCGACGGCCTGTCTAGGGACCTACTTTGACGGTCATGGGTTGATGGCTCCAATAAAGCTTATACGGGGTGACCTCCACCCACGCGATGAAACGCGCCCACAGATTATCCATCCGTTGACCTATCTTCGGATTCAAAGTGAACTTCAAAGGCTTGTTCTTTGGAACCTGTACAATGAAGGCGGGATCCGTCTGATAGGAATTCCTGGCCGCGTTGCACGGGTACGTGAGGAAGGGACAGTAGTAGCTCGGACCTCTCAGACTGATCACCCATTTCGCCGTGTCGCGAAAGTAGTCGCTCTGATCCGCGATGACCACGTCGGGAGCCGTGTAGGTCTTTGTAAAGCTCGCACTGCCGGTCGGTGTGGTTCCGGAAAGACTGGCGCCGATGGTGAAGCTTTCCGTTGTGTTGGTGACGGTGCCCGTGGGCATGTAATCATACAGCTTGGCTCCATTGGAAGTATCGATGGTGGCCTCCAGGTCCATGGCATACGTGTATGGTCCGCAAGAATGAACCAGTTGGCTGTAGGAACAGATGAAGTCCGATATCGCCGATTGGTAGTTGCTGTGAACCAGGTACCAATCGTACTTCGTACTGGTCGAATCCAGTTTGGAGACGTTGATCGAAAAGCGGTACGTGGATTGCTCGTAGAGGAAACCCTTCCATTCGTTGGTGTATGTGCAATTCCAGGGGTCGGTGCCTTGCTCCGTCAGGCCGTGCGCCGCCAGGACACGGTCGACCCAATCGAACAGATCGTTAAGAAGTTCTCCGACGGAGGGATCGAACTGCGTGGAGATGAGGATGTCGTCGCGGGCGCCGTCCGGCACGCCGTACGTGAAGAATATCTTGTCTTGAGCATTGTCCACGTCTGCGAAATCAGACGCATCCGTGATATTCAGCACCTCCCTCATATGGTGTCCATTGCCCGGAATTCCGATGAACGTTCCGGTTTCGGAAAGCGAGTGAAGTGCTTCGATATCCGCGGAATCCAGGCTGTCAAGGGTCACCCCGTCTCTAATGAAAATGATTCGAATCCGACTCTCGTCGGGCACGTCCCCCATGGAGCCATAGGTACCCGTGGGATCCGTAGGAGTGTCGTTCATCAGATCGCCAAGCTCTTCTCCTTCGAACGCCTGGAAGGCCGTCTTCCCCGCAACGATCACCAGTTGCACGCTTTCGTTGGGATATTGAACGGTTTCCGAGGGTTCCGTCCCGACGAACGCGTACGCCTCGGCGCACAAGATTCCCAGCATGAACACGATACACAGACCAAGCCTCCTCCACTTAGTTCCGGAATACAACATGAGCACAGAACCTTTCTTTATGAGGTTATGAGACACCGGCTCCACAGCTGAAGGATGCTACGTACCAATATCCAAAACGACGATATGCCGCTTGATGACGTGTTCGAGTGAGTCCGGCGGGGCGGGCGACACGCGTGTCGGACCTGTCGTCACGTCGGGATGCGGCGATCCGGAACAGCCGAGATTACCTAAGGCAAACGATCGACGGCCGGGCGGCCATATTCCGCGATTTTGGTGGGGGTCCCGGGGGGCGCGTTGGAAGGCGCCCATTGGGTATCAGCGATACTTACGAAGTTAAGTGCCGGTCGTCAAGAGGCAATTGACAGTGGCAATTTCAGAATCGGCGTGGTTCGGGGTTTCAACATCGGGACGAACACGCAAAGGTAGACGCTGCCGGGCGACATCCCTCCGGTCTCGCCCCCGGTTTCCGGTCCGATGGTAAAGACGCCCCCTCGGAGTACTGAAGGAGGCAGAGAATGCGCCGTATCACCCCCTTTTTCTCCTCCATGTTGGTCTCCCGCGGATCCGCCTGCGATCCGCGCCGTGTTGTTCCGCCGCCGACCGGAGTCTGTTTCCGCATACATCGAAGGCACTCCGGATGTGACGGGGAAGACCGAGAGGCCGCCACAGAATACCCCAGCGATCCGTCCGGTTCCACGGTGTCTCGTGCCGTTTTCACGGCTTTCACGGCTATCGCATTCACACTTCGTCCGTCGTGCGTTGTTGCGGCCGCAAAGCCTTTTTCCCCGGCCAATACTTCAACAATTCCCCCTCGCCCACGTCAAGGGCGCACTGGTCAAGAACTTCATAACCGAGACGTTCATAGAACATCCTCGAGGGCAAGGAAACACTCAGTCGGACTTCCGATACCCCTTTTGCTCCCGCTCTTTTTTCAAGCTCGGCCATGACGGCCCTTCCTAAGCCTTGCTTCCGGTGATCGGGATGCACGAAAACACCGGTGATCTCACAGCCGATCAAAGAGCCGGTGGCCAAAATGGAACCGTCTTGTTCGGATAAGAGCACCAGCAGTTCCCCACTGGTACTTCGCTCGGTAATTCGCTTCTCCGAATGGTACTCTTTGAAAAAACGAACCGCACGAGGCGGATATACTTCCGAATAGGAGGCATCAATGGTCGCACAAATCATCCGGTGAAGAGCGTGCAGATCGGTCGTCTTGAACGGCCGAATCACGGCCTTGTGTTCTTTCATGGTCTATTGCCGAACGTACGAGTGTAAAGGCGCGTGGTATTCCGTTGTCCTATCGCGGGGTAACCGGCTCTCTCTTCGTGCGGTTCTTCGTTGTTGCGAAGGGGAATGAGCAATGCCGAGGAGACCGTCTATGGACAAGTCTTCATCCAACAGGGCCAATGAATTCCATAGCCCGAAGGAGATATTTCGAGCGTCATTCGTTCTCTTTCCGAGGCATTCTCAAGCAGAGGTGAAATGTCTTTCAATGAAAACGTCCTCTTTGTCCCATCTATGGTGAGAATCATCTTATCATTTTCAAACGTTATGTTCTCAATGGAATGGTGTTGCGTCATTTTATCCGCCTTCTCTGGAATTCATCCCATTGTTCTTCTATATACTCAAAATGGTCATAAATGATTTTCCCGATCCGTCCGGTTTCCTTCGGCGAAAGATTGTACGCGAAAGCCTCTTCGAGATCAAAACGTTGCCGGTCCAGCCAATACTTGCATTCCATGTCGCCCTTTTGACACAGATCGCGTTTTCCGATGGTCTTTTCGGGACGGAGCCCGCATGAGAGAGTCCGGGGGAACCTGGGTCCTCCCCCGGGGACCCTATGAAAATGAATGGGAAATTCAACGTCTACGCCTGCGCAGGGCCACGAGGCCGGTCAGGCCGGAGAAAAGAAGCCAGGCGGCGCCCGGGATCGGGACCGGTGCCCCCTGTATCACGAATTCATCCAAATCGCCGTTGAATGAGAACGGCCAGGAATCGGGGCCTGCCTGCTGTGCGCGCACCTCGATCCGTCCACTGGTATAGGCGCTGTTGTCACCCGGAGACGCTCCGTAAAGAAACAGGTAGACTCCGTATCGATAGGGGAGGCCCAGGATGGTCTCCAGGGAGCTTGAAAAGCCTTTGCCGCCCACCACTGCGTCTTCGTCCCGTTGGGTCCAATGAGCAATGTCGCCTACACTAGAAAACGTATAGTCACCTCCTATTTGCACGAAGACATCCGTGACGGCATAAGGGCTGTCGCCGTCCGTCTCAAGAACGAAGCTGCCTGAGCAATCCAATACATCCGGAATATCCCCCAGCATGCCCTGGTTGTCGAACACGGTCACGGTCCCGCTGAATTGGTAGGTTACCAAACTCGCGCCCGCATTGGGAGACAACAACAGAAAAAACGCCGCAACGAGGACCACCAATGAAGAACACCTCAACAAGGTCATAAGTATCTCCGTTTTCTCTAATTCACCAACAAAAGCCGATAAACGCCGCATGTGAAAGCAAGAAGGTTCTATCTAAGAAATCCGAGGGACGATCGTGGTTCTTTCCTATCGGCCGCTCGGGCAAGGCCGGTTGCCCCGGGCTGCTTAAAAACGATGGGATGCAAAGCATGCAAATCCCGAGGAATGAGACGCACATGGAGTACGCGCAATGCCGAGGAACGAAAAACAACGCCGCAGAGCGCGTTTTCGACAACCCGCCGCCGGTTGCTACGGATCAGGTCCCTTCTCCGGAGGTTAACCGCAAGGCGGTCCGTCGCTCCCGAATCAAGGGAGCAGGACCTTCGCCCGGCAACCCGGCTATCCACCCCCGGATGGACGCGTGGCTTTCCGTCCCCGCCTTACAGCGGGTTTGGCTTTATCAGGCTTATGAATCAGGACATCGGGTGTTATGCATGTCGAGGGAGCAGGCAAACATCACATCGAAGTGAGAGCACGCCGGCAGAGAAAACGACGGATTGCGCGCAAGAAACCGTTCCTCCTTTTTACGCAACACCCGTTCGTTTCATTACTAGAAATCATGGAAGCATGCTTGACCGTTCTTGCTGTTTTCTTGTCTTTTCTTGCTTTGGGGTGGAGCGCGTCTCTTTTTCGCCGTATTTGTTCACACCGTCGCCGGCGGGACGAAGCCGACTCGGGCGTTCCAACATTCCGTTGAAACAGTCGGATGATTGCGGGTTGGAGGGAAGATGGACATAGAGTGCGTCGGAGGGGCGAAGGATGAAGGGCCACGCGGCGGATCGCGTTTTTCTGCAGCAAGCTGAGGTCGACTGGGGAGGTGGGCTCTCATGAAGAAATCGGGTTTCCTCCATGCCGGCAGCTGATCGAGAACGATCTGAATCCGCCTGGAACTTACGACCCGGTTTCGGGTTCGGAGGCGAAGCGCCCTCCCAAATGAAGGCCTTCCCAACCCATGGAAGACCATCAGTATTTCCGACCGAATATGGATACTACGGCCGCCATCAAGCCAATCGCGGGAAAAAGGACCGAAAGGACAATAACGACGATTCCATAATCCGTCCTGTCCTTCACGATGCCCAAAATCCCAAGAATGAACGCCACCAGGGCGAAAACGAATCCGAGGAGTCCGAAACCGATGGACCAGAACGCCAGCGCCAGACCCACCCGACACAGCCTGATGCCCTCATGGTTGCGGTCCGACGGGGGCTATGGATTCTCGGCCGCGATCACATAGATGGTGACAAGGACTGCGGCGACAAACGTAGCGATATCCCAAGGCGTGATACTAATACCGAACATCGGAAGCCGCCGATTTGACTCGATTCATCACAAACCTCTCCGTTGTGGTCGCCGAAATCCGTGTATGCGCAACACGGATGGATACTTCGTATTTGTCACCCGTTACAGAATGGGACAGCGCCGGTTGATTTTGCAGGGACCGAACCGACGAAACTTTGCCGAACGTACTCCCCTGACGGAAGCCGACGGGACGAGTCGGTTCAGACGACGGTACCATTAGCTTCCATGCCATAGGACGAACCCGTTTGATGGCGCCCTTGGCGAATTCCGACCAAATATCCCCGAAACCGGCGAGTTTGTCCATAAGTAATTCCCGTCATTTTCCCCTTTCATGGGGAAACATGCCTGCATGAAAGAAAACCGTCGAGTCCGCTTCCCCAAAGCCAGGCACAAAAAAAACCTTCCGGCAATTCGGAAGGCTTCGCATCGTTTCGGAATCCAAATGGGTCGGTCGGATCGTGCCGCCCGCCTCTCATTTATTCTCTTTCGCCGCATCCACCCGGTGCTCCATCTATCCGTTTATTGAAAAAGTCGGAGACCGCAGGCTGCTGAAAGTTGATGAGATGCAGGGCGTACGTTCCCCACCTGCGGGATCAAAGCGGGGATTCCGCCACGGTGTTTCGACCGCCTTGTTTGGCGGCGTACAAGGCCCGATCCGCCGCCCGTAGAATCCGGTCGACGGTAGCCCCGCTGTCGGGCGTGGCCGTGGTCACTCCGCAACTCACGGTCACGCAGTCACCCACGCACGAATTGGCGTGGGGAATGCCTTGCCCGGCCAGGTCGCGAAGAATGGTCCAGGCAAGGTCCTTGCACTCCTCCTCTTTGGTGTACGGCAGCAACGCCGCGAATTCGTCCCCGCCGTACCGGGCCGCGAAATCTCCGGCCCGCCTTAAGCAACGTTGAATCGATCGGGCCACCCGGCGAAGGCATTCATCTCCCTGGCCGTGCCCGTATGTGTCGTTGTATTCCTTGAAATGGTCGATATCCAGCAACATCACGGACAAAGGGTGACCCGACCGCTGGGCACGCTTCCATTCTTTTTCGGCCTGCTGATCAAAGCTGCGTCGGTTGGGCAGTTCCGTCAGGGAATCGACAAAAGCGTATTCCTCCAACAGCTCCTGCTTGTGTTTCAACTCCAGGTGGAGCCTCACCCGCGCCTGGACCGTGGGAGGATGAAACGGTTTGGTGATGTAGTCTATGGCTCCGGTCTCAAACCCTCGTGTCGAGTCCATGACCTCGGACACGGCCGTGACGAAAATCACCGGAATATTCATGGTTTGTTCGTCGCTCTTCAACAAACGACAAACTCCATACCCGTCCATTCCGGGCATGAGGATGTCCAACAGGATGATGTCCGGAGGCGAATCGGAAGCCGCTATTTTCAAGGCCCGTTCGCCGTTGAGAGCCGCAGCGACCCGGTATTCGGCCTTGAACAGGTCCATCAGCATTTCGATGTTTTGTTTGTTGTCGTCGACGATGAGAATTTTTCTTCTGTTGTCGGTTTCCGACATGGGATCATCCCTTCTTCCAAGGCTCGAAGGCGATCAGACTTTCCAATATTTCAGCGGCCTCGTCCAGCTCGAAATTATCCATTTTCTCGGTTAATTCAAGAAAAAGTTCGGCGGCGGACGACTCGGAGAGGCCGGGCCGCAGTGATTCCATCAGGCTGCGAGCCTGTTCCAGGTCTTCATCCAGTAATGCCGCCAGTCTTTTCAACTGATCCGGCCATTGGGACGGGTCCGGTCCGGGGTCGCCGACGGGTGCCCCGACACCATCGGTCGGGTCGGTCAGATCGGCTTCCGCCAGCCCGTGCAACACCTGTTGCAGCGCTCCGGCGAATTCGGTCCAGTCGGCGGACTCAAGGTCCAATTCACCCGCGGTTAGGACCTGTTCGACCCGCGCGGCTTTTTCCTGAAGCTCCACGGCTCCGATATTGCCCCCGATTCCCTTGAGCGAATGGGCTTCGCGAATTACGGCCTCCGTCCGGCCCGCTTCCAGGTCGGCTGTCATGCGATCAAGAGCCGATCCGTAATCCGCGGCAAAGGACCTCAGCAACTTCAGATACAGCCGCAGGTTGTTGTTGGCTCGTAGGAGGCCGGTGCGGGTATCGATGCCGGGCAGTTCAGGCGGAGCCGGACCAGGTTCAGCCTGCGCCTCAACGTCGGAATGGTATTCAACGCCGGCCAGTTGGCGAGACAGGGCCGCAAAGAAAGCCGACGGATCGATGGGCTTGGTGACATAATCGTTCATCCCGGCCGCCAGACAGGTTTCCCGGTCTCCCGCCAGGGCGTGAGCGGTCATGGCGATAATGGGTAACTCGCTCAGGCCCAGTTTGTTACGGATGTGCTCCGTGGCGGCCAACCCGTCCATCACCGGCATCTGCACGTCCATGAGCACCGCGTCGAAGCCCTCTCGGCTTAGACGCTCGACCGCTTCGGCGCCGTTGTTGGAAATTTCGACGGCTACCCCGGCGCTTTCCAGCCATTCCCGGACAATTTCCTGGTTGATGGGATTGTCTTCCACCAACAGAATCTTCTTTCCGGCCGGCAGATCGGAGAGGTCCTCCGACGGGACTTGAGCGGTTGGAGCGGGCCTTCCGGCGGTTCGATCCTTACGCCCGAACAGCTCCACAATGGTGTCGAACAACAGCGACTGATTGACCGGTTTGTACAAAAAGGCGTCCAGAAGCGATTGTTCCGCAGTGGACAGCAGGTCTTTGCGACCATAGGCCGACACCATGCACACAATGGGCAGCCGATCGCGGCTGAACTTGCGTTTGATGATTCCGGCGGCTTCCAGGCCGTTCATGCCCGGCATTTTCCAATCCATGAGGATCAGGTCGAACTCCCGTCCCTCCTTTTCGATGAGATCGACGGCTTCCTTGCCGGACCCCACCGCTACCGCATCCATGTGAAACGAGGTAAGGAAGCTGCTCAAAATCTCCCGGCTGGTGCTGTTGTCGTCCACGACCAGAACACGCAGACCCCGGAGGTCCAAGGGAGGTGCCCCGTCGCTTCGTTGTTCCGGCCACCGGCGCTGAAACTCGGCCGTAAACGAAAATTCGCTGCCGCGGCCCGGTTCGCTTTCGACTCGAATGTCGCCTCCCATGAGCCGAGTCAGTTCGCGGCAGATGGTCAGACCCAGGCCGGTGCCCCCGTGCCGGCGGGTGATGGAACTGTCGGCCTGCGCAAAGCTCTCGAAAATATGCTCCAACCGGTCCGGCGGGATGCCCGCACCGGTGTCCTTGACCGAAAAACGAAGGCAAACCGGATCGTCGGCCGCTTCCGACAAAGGACGCTCCAACGAAACCGAAACCAGAATCTCGCCTTGCTCCGTGAATTTCATCGCGTTGCCGGTCAGGTTGATCAGGACCTGCCCCAATCGTGTGGGGTCGCCGATCAAATCGGCAGGCACGGCGGGATCAATGGCCGCCATGAATTCAATATCCTTTTCGTGAGCCTTGTAGGCAAACATTTCCGTCAGGTTGGCTATGACTTCATACAGAGAAAACGGGGTTTCCTCCAGTTCCATGTGACCCGACTCGATTTTGGAGATGTCCAGAATGTCGTTGATGACCGCCAACAGCGTGCGGGACGAGGACTTGATCTTACCCAAATACTGAAATTGTTTTTCGTCCAGATCGGTTTTCATGACCAGATCGGTCAGCCCCATAACCGCGCCCAAAGGAGTTCGGATTTCGTGACTCATATTCGCCAGGAACTCGCTCTTGGCTTTGGACGCCGCCTCGGCCGCCCGCCGCTCCCTTTCGGCCCGGTCTTTCTCCAAACGCTGGGTGATGTCCAAAACCATGCCTTCGATGAACGGCGGTTCCTGACCCCGCCGCACCACCTGAGCGGTCAAGTCGACCCGGAATACGCTTCCGTCTTTCCGTTTCAGACGGACTTCCAAATTTTCAACCCGGCCGTCTCTACCGAGCCGTTCCTTGAACGCTTCCCGATCCTCGGTCCGGTCGTAGATCTGCGTTCCGATGTCGGTCACATGGGCGGTCAGATCATCGAGAGAATCATAACCCAACATTCGGATCAGGGCCTGATTGGCCGCGGTGAAACGTCCCTGGAACGTGCTCCGGTAGATGCCTTCCACCGCGTTGTCGAACAAGTCCCGATAATCTTCCATCATGGCGTTCAGGTCGGCTCTGCTCTCCTTAAGGTTTCGCGCCATTTCATTGAACGAAGTCGCCAAAGCCCCGATTTCATCACTACGTTCGATGTCGATGGCGGCATCCAGGTCGCCTCGGCCGATCCGCTCGGCACCCTGCTGAATCGTCACGATGGGCCGAGCCAAACGAAGGCCGATAACATAGCCGAGAATCAGGGTCAGGGGCAGGGTCAAAGCAAAAACTCCCAACGCCAGACCCAACAGACGGCGTCTGTAAGCCGTAATTGTGTCCGCCGCGATATCCACGCCCAACACGCCGACCCGGCTTCCGTCGGAAGCCGTAATGGGCGCATAACCGGACAGCCAGGTGCCCCAATTGTCGACGTAGACGTCCTTTTCAACCAGCGGCCGGTCCAAATGGGCGAAATTAGCTCGCAGCGCATCGCCGGCTTCCGTGTATTCCTCCCCCAGATGAGCGATCTCGTCCGGATTGGTTTCCGCATCGACTACGAACAGAATTTCTCCGTCGGGGCCCGAACGCATGGTGTAAATGAAATGGATGTCCGTCGAAGAATCCCGGATGGTCTGCAACACTTTCCGCACGGCCAGATATTCGGACGATCCTTCCTGCCCCGGCTCCGTCAGACCGGCGAGCAATTCCGCGTCGATGGCGGCGGGTGCAATGGCCACGATATCGTGCAGTCTGTGGCGAATGTCCTCCATGACCTGTTTAAGCGCAGTGCGATACAAGAAATAGGTGGTCAGTCCGGAAATGAGCACGGCAAACAGACAGAAGATGATCGCCAGCTTATGATGCAACTTAAGCTTCGGTCCGCCGCCGGCGGATGACGAAATACGGTCGGGCATTTCTCTACGGTCCTCCATACCGCGCCCTAATTTCCAGGCCGGCGGCCCATCAAAAAAGGGCGATAGACACGGATCGGTGAAAAACGATGACACGCGGGGCGCACGAATCCCGAGAGGGGAAAAGTGCATGGAGTACGGCGCGCAGTACGAGGGGGGAAAGCGCAACGTCGCAGACGACGTCTCTCAGCAGTCCGATGGGCGTCCGCTCTCCGGCTCGCCGTTTACGTATGTCCACGGAATCTCCGACACCCTTATATTCCACTGGAATCGAAATATCTATCAAGACAACATAACTTATTGAATTTAAATATTAATATGAACAACTTCCTTAAAATCAGGATGATCCCTATAGCCTGAAGGATCATTGCGTGGGACCCGATGAGGATGCCCGTCCGGGGTGTTGGAGAGCTTGAGCAGAGTATCCGGAAACCTTTGAGTCGGGTTCTTGGGTGAGGCTGCGGGCTCGAAAGCCGAGGTGAACAAAGAGAAGCGGATAGGCGAATAAGTGCGCACGCGGCCTCCGTATTATTACGTGTAGCCGTGTTCGTAGGCCACGAAATCCAAATGGATGCCGCCCAATCGCTCCACTTCCATGGGGGTGAGCTCCTCAAGGAGTCGGGCATCCACTGTCTTGATATACCGTGTGCACTTGTCGCAGAAGTCCACCCGCAACGCCCCCGACTCCTCATCCACAAAGTACCCTAATGTTTTAGATTCCGTATTGCTGCAGAAAGGGCATTTCATGCGTGGATACGACCACTCCGTTCCGCAGAGTCCGCAATACAGCCGACGCTTGCCGAATTTGTCCAGATGGGCCATGTCCGGCTGCGACCCGCACAAAGGGCAGTATCCTCGAGACCATGCTCGTGTATTCACTCTCCGATGAAATTCCTCGCGGAGGGCGGTCAGGGACGGGCCCAACGCGCTTAGCCCAAGAAACTCGAGGGTCTTGGGCTCCAGTCCCACCTGTTCCGCCGCTCGGCCGAGGGCGGTTTCGTCTCCCGCGAGGGCGGCCCGTAGGATCATCTTGGACCATCCCGGGGATTGCCTGGATGCCTGCCAGGCGGCTCTCAGAGCATGTTTGTCCCGCCTTTCCGAACGGGACAACCTCTCGAAGAAACGGGACAACGTTTCCGACGCATGGTCCGGATCGACGGGCAAATCCTTTCTGCTGAACAAAGGCGATCCGTTTTCCTTCTCGTTGGCGCTGTTGGAGCGCGTTTCAATCCGGACCGACGCGGGCCCGACCTCGTTCATAATATGCACCAGCTCACGGTAGGCTTCGAGAATTCCTTTCATCGCCGGACGCCGGCAAATCATTCTATCGATGTGAGGTATCAGGTCGAGGGTCATGGCGTGTTCCGGCAAGCCTCAGGCTGTTGAAGAACGCGATCCGCGCGCCTTGCATCTCATCGTTCTTCAGCAGCCATTATGTCTAAACATCCATACCGTGCATGTATCGCCTTTGCAGGGCAAGTTCCTTCAAGGAGCGTCCGATCTTCCTCATGGCCGTCTTGCGGTCCATGAAGCCGGTCGTCGGACGTGCATCGGCGAACACATGGTACTTTTTGGGTTCGTCCGCTACCAAGTAAAACACGCGAACATCGTTCAAGTCCAAAACCTGCGCTTTCGGATGGACGGTCCTCACCTTCTTCAGTCGATCGAGAGCCTTGGCGACCATCTGATCCATATCACCGAAAGCCATGGCTCCCGAGGGACACGTTTTTACGCAGGCCGGAAGCAGACCATTGTACACCCGTTCCGCGCACATGGTGCACTTGGACATATACCCGGTTTCCTTTTCTTTCCGCGGGATGTCGTAAGGGCAGCCGCCCCTCACATCATCGAAGGAAACCCCTCTCAACTTGTCCGTAAACAGGACCGCTCCGGTGAGGCTGTCAATGAAAATGCTGTTGGGAACGGCATAACTTTCCAGAAGACATCCCGGCTCGATACAGTGGCGGCACTGATCCGGAAAATAGAACCAACGGGGTTTCCCGTCCGGCCCCGACTCTTCGTTGAACCGTACCACCTTATACGTCTCGAAGGTCAGATCCGGCGGATTCTGATAAACACCATAGTTGGCGGTCTTCAGCCCGGGCAACTGGTTCCATTGTTTGCAGGCGACCTGGCAGGCGCGGCAACCGATGCACAGTGTGGTATCTATGAAAAACGCTTTGCTCATCGGCTCACTCCCTCACGGTTTCCGGATATTGACCATGAACGCTTTGGTTTCGGGTATGCGTGTATTGGGATCGCCCACCGACGGCGTAAGCAGGTTGGCCGAATCTCCGCCGTTCTTCGGGTGCACCCATCCGAAATGCCACGGCATTCCCACCTGATGGATGGTCCTGCCCTGGATGTTGAAAGGACGAAATCGAAGCGTGACCACGGCCTTGGCCCGGACTTGTCCTCTGGCCGATTCCACCAGGACGTCTTCTCCCTCTTTGATTTCCAGCAGCCGAGCAAGCTCCCGGCTCATCTCCACGAACATCTGAGGCTGCATCTCGAGGAGCCAATCCTGCCACCGGGTCATGACGCCGGTCTGCCAATGCTCCGTAACGCGGTATGTGGTAGCCACCAAAGGGTATCGCGGATCACACGACTTGAACATATCCATGTCCGATTCGAACAGGTGGTTTACCGGATTAAGGAGCTGTGAAGAAAACGGGTTTTCGCTCACAGGGCACTCGAGGGGTTCATAGTGCTCCGGGAACGGGCCGTCGGCTCTTCCGGGCCCGAATATGTGGGCAAGCCCTTCCCGCTTCATGATAAACGGGTACCTGCCGTTGGGATTGAGCGTACCGTCCGCGTTACGCAAAGGCGGCCACCCGCCGTCGGGAACGTCTCCCTTCCATGCGCCTTGTCCTTGCTCAAGACCCTGATCCCACTCAATCACCGGATGCTCGGGATCCCAAGGTCTGCCGGAAAGGTCCACGGAGGCGCGATTGTAGAGGATTCTTCGGTTCATCGGCCAGCACCAGGACCATTCGGGATTAAGGCCGATACCCGAGGTTTCCCTCTTGCGCCGGGCCGCCTTGTTGCCCTCGCCATTGTACGAACCGCAGTAGAGCCAGTTACCGCAACTGGTTGAACCGTCGTCCTGCAGGTAACCGAAGCTGGGTACCGGATCGCCTTTTTTGAAGCTCTTGCCCCTCACCGTCTTATCTTCAAGAAAGAACCCGTTAATTTCTTTGGCCGCCTTGTGTGCATCGAACGCACCGTCGACGATATAATCCCATTTGAAATTGAGGATGGCTTCCGGTGCGACGCTCGGTAGGTCTCGGGCGACTTCCATTCGATACAACCACCGAATCCTGTCGAACAGATCCATCATGATGTCACCGTCGGATCGGGCGTCCACCGGCGGATCCGTCGCTTTGTACCGCCACTGCATCCACCGTCCGCTGTTGGTAATGGAACCTTCCTTTTCTACGGATACGGCGCATGGAAGCATGAAGACTTCGGTCCTGATCTTCTTTGGATTCATACCCGGACCTTGCCAGAAGGACCCGGTTTCGTTGTCGAAAATATTCACATTCACCAGCCAGTCCAGTTTGGCGAACCCCTCCCGGACCTTGTTGGCGTTGGCGCCCGAGCACGCGGGATTCTGTCCCCAAGCGAAGAACCCGGTGAATTCCCCCCTGTACATGGCGTCGAAAATATCCAGCCACGAGTAGGACTTTCCGTCGTCCAGTTTGGGCAGCCACTCGTACCCGAACCCGTTTTCCGACGTGGCGGACCCTCCGAAAAAGGATTTAAGCAGGCTCACCGAGTACTTGGGGTAGTTACTCCACCAGTTGGCACTCATAGGATCGCCGGAGGCGGGCGTGCATTCGGAGTTATACATTTCCAGTGAATCCTGCGATGCTGTGGGCGTCTTCAGATAACCGGGCAGAATATGAAACAGAAGGCAATGGTCCGTAGAGCCCTGCACGTTGGACTCCCCTCGAAGGGCGTTGACGCCTCCGCCGGCCACACCCATGTTTCCCAGAAGAAGCTGGATAATGGCCATGGCCCGGATATTCTGAACTCCCACCGTATGCTGTGTCCATCCCATGGCATATAAAATAGTGCCGGCCTTGCCTCTCTTCCCCGTGGCCGAGTACATCTCATACACCTTGAGCAGGTCGTCCCTTGGAGTACCCGTGGTGGCGGATACTTTGTCCGCATCATACCGGTTGAAGTGCCTCTTCAGTTGTTGAAACACACATCGGGGGTGTTTCAGGGTCTTGTCCTGTTCGGGTCTTCCTTCGTCGTCCCTGACGAAAGCCCAAGCGTTTTTATCATATTTCCGGGTTTCGGGATCGTACCCGGCGAACAAGCCGTCTTTGAAATCATACTTCTCGGTAAGAATGAAGCTCGCGTTGGTGTATTCCGCCACATACTCCTTCGAGTACCTCTCATTTTCGAGGATGTACTTGATCATGCCTCCCAGAAGAGCAATGTCCGTTCCGGATCTCAGGGAAGCGTAGAAATCCGCCAGGGAAGAGGTGCGCGTAAATCGTGGGTCCACGCTGATCAGCTTGGCCCCACGACGCTTGGCTTCGTTCACCCATTTGAACGATAAGGGGTGATTCTCAGCCGGGTTGGAGCCCATGACGAGAATGCAGTCACTGTTCCTGATGTCGATCCAGTGATTGGTCATGGCGCCGCGTCCGAACGACTCTGCCAGAGCCGCAACAGTAGCGCTGTGTCAAATCCGGGCCTGATGCTCAATATATACGAGCCCTAAAGCCCGCATCATGCCCTGGAGAGCCCAGCACTCTTCATTGTCCAGGGCGGCGCTCCCCACATGCGCGATGCCCTCGGTCCGGTTCACCACTTGCCCCTTTTCGTTCTTGTGGACGAAACCGGCGTCCCTACTCCTCTTGACTCGCTCCGCAATCATGGAAAGCGCCCTGTTCCAGGAAATTTCCTCCCATTCGCTGCCGTAGGGAGCACGGTACAGGGGTTTGGTGAGACGATCCCGGTTATTGACGAGCTGGGTTAATGCCGCGCCTTTCGAACACAAGGCGCCCTCATTAATGGGATGATCGGGGTCGCCCTCGATGTTCACAACCCTGCCGGCCCCCGTGCGGTCCGTGTGCACAATGAGCCCGCAGCCCACGGCGCAGTAACAGCAGACGCTGGTGGTCTCTTTGGCGAAACGAATCTTTGTGAATTTAGCGTAGGATCGAATCGGTTTCAGATCCACATCAAGGCCGATGATGGCGGCACCCGCCAACGAACCGGCCGCGATCTTCATGAAGTTTCGCCGCGAAATGCTCATACACGCTCCGTTCGCTTATAGGAGAAAAATAGGCCAACCGCGGGCGGGGACTTTCTTGGAGCATGCCGCCGTGCTTATGGGGCACAAGCATTCACGGGGGAAGACTTTCGAGAAAGTCTTCCCCCGTACCCCCATCCAAAGGTCTTCAAACAGGCCTCACCGCCTTCGGCGGAGAGGCTGAGGCGGAAATAGGTCTCCTCGCGTAACTCCAACGATCCCCCCATTTTCTGAATCGGAAGGAGCCCGAGGGAACCCTTTTTTCGAAAAGGGTTCCCTCGGATACCCCCTGAATGCGCACTATGGGGCGACGCCATAGGATCCACTCAATGCCGCCGGCCGGGTGATCCGAAAGGTCAAATCCGGCTCAGGTCGTCTGATCGTGTTTCCACCGAAACCGTCTTCATAAATGGCATAAAAACGGAGACATCCTCTAATATGTTGTTTTGGCCAACAAAACATACAGAGAATGCCTCTTCGAAAAAATATGCCACAAACAAACCCGGTTTCAAAGTCTTTTCGGCAAAGATGTCATCGGCAAATCAAACGTAAGCTGAAGATAATTAATTTTTCATTACATCATTTCCGACATAACCTTCTTTTTGATTTCCCTTCCAACGGTCCGCACGCAAGGTGAATCGGGCTATTAAGGCACCGCCCTGCATCGGTGAGAGAAGAAATTGATGAAGCCGAGAAAACAAGATGAGACGTAAACAAGGAAGGGCCAAAAACCATCGACAATCACTTTGTAATACTTTCGCGATTCGCTATAAGAAAAGCCCGTGACTTTCATCCTCTCAAAGAATTGCGTAAGCATCAGCGGATATGATGGGCCTGCATCCGATAGAGTCGGGCCAAACCGGTCGATATGCAGGCGTCCACCGACATCCAAGGTCGTTCGGCATGTCTCTTTGCCGAGGTCCACTTGCTTCATGCCCGTGTCCGAAGCGATTTCGGCTCCCCAATATCCCGCCGCTTGCGGGACCGCCCAAAGAAGGCGTTATGGCCGCCTTTCCGTGGTCAACGGGTATCCCATGCTCTCCTCCGATCGGTGTCCGGCGGACCACACACATTTGGCAAAAAAAGAGCCCCTGTAGAAAGAGACCGCCTCTTTCCACAGGGGCTAAGGTAAGGGGGAGTACCGCCTTACGTTGGGGCCAACGTATCCCGGAACACTCCGTCGGGATTCCTACAAATCATCCTTTCCACTGTGGGATGTGATGCGTACCGGCCCGTCAAGAATGTCCGGCTTCCAAAGGCCAGCGAAAGACGACGATATGCGGCGTGCAAATCTCGGGAAAAATCGTACGGGAAACACGCCCCAGTGACGAGTCAAAAGAAGCGATGCCGCCAAATATGTTTGCGGAGCCCGCTACCATTTCTCTATGATCATGAGATAACCGGGAACCAGTGCCAATACCGATACCACCAACGTATAGTAGCTGACGAACTTGGCCAGACCCGTTCTGCCCAATCCCATAAGGAGAAAAAAACAAAACCACAAACCGCCGTAGATCCAAAGCAGGATACTAGTCTTGGAGGCGACGCCGAATATATGCATGCCTACCGGAATAGTAGCTAATGCGACAACAAGACAATACCAGCCCAATGCTTTACTGTCCAGACCGAATGTGAAGGACGCACATACGGGAATATAGGTAAATATGAACAGCAGTAAAATAGTGGCGGTAAAATAATCATAAGGCGGAACAAAGAACAGCTTGATTACCATGGCCAGCATCAGAATCCCGACAAGCCCATGAAAGATGCCGACACTCTTCGGCTCGGCTTTCCCCATCATCATCAAAGCAGTCACAAAAAGTACGGCCCCGACAAAAAAGAACGCGATTCCACCCATCTCTTCCCTCCTCTGTGTTGTTTGAAACAGAAACCCGAGTTGAACGCCGAAACAAGGAACACGGTTCCAACTTGGACGGTACCCGCCTGTCGGGCTTTTCCGTAGATTTGAGGGGTGCTGCTGCGTCGGGCTTTCGCCGGGTCCGTTGTGCCGTTACCCAATGTGCCGTCGGGCTCGTTCGACGCTCTTAGCGACCAAGGCAACTCATCGTTGCCGGTTTGGCTGTGGAGGGAGAACCGGATCATTCCTTCGGGGAACGCATGGCCGTTTTCCCGAACTGCAACCTACATAGATAAGGCCGGTCGGCGATCCTCGGCGTTCTATAATTCCGGTTAAGCGTCATCCTGCTTATCATGTTCAATTCCCATGAAAGGCATCACAAGGATGGCTTTCATGGGACGTCATTATACCAACCCGGTGAATTTCAACGTATACGGTATTGCAATTCACCTATCATAACTGATACGCATTCTATTTATTAATCAGCAATAAACACTTTATAAGTGTAACTTATAATAGTATATTTTAATCCCAACATCATTGATTTCTTAATATAAGATGACATGTATCACATATAATATATGTTAATTAATAACTAATTATGCATAAACAAATTTATTTTGCCGTTATGTACCATTCTATATTGATTAGATATTATATATTTCTAATCTATTCGGATTTATCCGAATAAGACACTCACACATGATATAATGATAAGGTATTGCCTTACCAACATCTTTTCGACGATGGCCTATCCTCCTGGGTGATCTATCTACCACGGGTTCATGCGAGGCAACATCCGGAAGAACACTTATTTTTGAAGCAGGAGTAATTCCTGTAACTGGGAAGATACCCCGCTCACAAAATGGGGGAAACCCATGTCTGCTTTGTCCGATCAGGAAGAACCCTCAACATGCCGTCCCTTGTCTTACGAGGACAATCCCCCGCTCTTATCGATCCTTTCAATCGGAGTTCGATTCACTTCGAACCTGCCGAACCGCCGGGAATCCTTTGAAATTGCGTCTCGTGATGGAATGAGAACATCAGACCCCCTTGAGGGAAACCGACCGAAATCCGCTTCCTCCGGCGCCGCCCTTGCCTCACCGTCCGTCGTGTAAAGGAAAGAGTGCAAGGAGGCGCACCGGCAATTCCATGGGATTTGCGGATTCCTCTTCAAGCTTGACGTTTCGTTCCTTCGTTCGTCACCCGGCATCAAGATGGATGATTTGACGATGAATTGACCCGCGAGGTAATTTGGTAGAGGGAAACGATTTCGGGCGCGTTCACAAAACGGCCGCATAATACAAAGGGGTGTCTTCGACCTTCTTTTCAGCGGGCACTATGGCCTGCTTCTACAATCGACGAATTCCCCCGTGGATGAATATACTCGGAGAGCTTCGGGGACTTCGGGCTTCGGGCCGGCCGTTGATGCCTACACGATTTCTCCCCTTCTTTCGCCGGCTCGTCCTCACCATCCGATACGGTTTCCGGGCCGAAGGCGACCGTTGCCCGTCGTTCACTTTTTCTTGCCGGTACCCGACGGTTCATGGAAAAAGAAGCCGCCGCAACCGGTTGAACCGGATTCATGAATCATCTGGAACTGGGGATCGCGGCTCTCCCGAGAATCTCGGCACGAAATGCGGAGGACGCCATGACAAACTTGACGGCACGTGTGTTTTTCGCGCTCACTTTCTTTCTTCTGTGCTCCTCGTCGGGGCATGCTCAAAGCATTTTCAACAGGTACACCTACTCCATGCGATCGCCCACGCATACGAGCGAAATCGATCGCAGTATCGTCGGGCACAAGGGTCAAACCGAGACGTTGTCCTTTCGACTCTCCCTATACGGCGCCGCCGCATCGAACATGCCCCTTCTGGTGCAGGTCCACGAGTGGGGTGGCAGCTTCGCTCGCCAGGAAGAGATGGCCTCCTACGTTCCCGAGGCGTACGACTTTGTTATGCTTTATTTCCAGTACAAACCTTCCACGGGCAATGAGGACGACTGGTGGTTCGGTACCCGATGGGACGGGGAATGCCATATGTGGGCCCATGAGGCGGTAATGGATATCGTGGACGAGGTCGTTCGGTCGTCGCTGATCTCCGATGAGCTTCCGGGAGTCACCATCGATCCCGACCGAGTGTACCTGTTCGGTCACAGCATCGGCGGCACCGGGGCATGGCAGCTCGGGGTGAGGCACCCCGAGGTCTTCGCGGCCATCCACGCTCACTCGGGCTTCGCTCGATTCACGCCTCCGGTCGGTCCGCTCCAGGAGCAGTTCGAAAACGACATCGTCGGTTCCTCTTCGGACAACGTGATCATCACCGGAGAAGACCGCGCGGCCTATCCTGCAAGGGATTATTCGAACTTGAGCTGGTGGCTTCAGAATTACAGGGATGCCTCATGGGAGACGCCCTTCATCAACATTACGGCGGGAACGGGAGACACCACCGTGCCTCTCGCATCGGGTGGCGACTTGATGCGTCCCGTGCTCGACGCCCAAAGGAGAGGTTTTTTCTATTTCAGGCATAACGGAGAACACTCGGACGCTGCGTTTGTACAAATGAACTGGATGTGGAACTTTCGGCGCAATCAAAGCTTCTTGGCGTTTACAAACCGCAGTGGTTACGGCATCGCAAACAACGCAACTGTGGACCCTTGGGGAAGCTGCACCGAATACACCTGCGGCGGAATCAACGACTTGTATTCCTTTGGTTGGGACCCTTCGTCCATTTTGGACCAGACCGACCATTACGAAGTTCGCATCGAAGGGACCGGAACCGCGGATGTGACTCTTCGACGGCTTCAGCACTTCCTTGTGACACCGGGAGGTTCCTATCGTTATTGGCTGGACGATTCTCAGGGGACGGGTGCGCTCATTACCGCGGATGCGGACGGACTCCTGACCGTTCCGGCGGTTTCCGGATCCCATCTGCTCGTGGTTGAACCCGAGGGCTCGCCGGGCCCGGTCCCTTCGGGCGTCCCCGACGACGGCATCTGGAAGTCCCCGGACGGCTCCGTGAACCTGTATGTCCAGAAATACGCCGCCGGGTCATGTGCCGTTGTCGTCCTCACCGCCGGCCTCTATGCGGCTTTCTTGGACGGAGATTACTCCGACGGTGTGTCGGCGGAGAACGACGTACTTGGAAAAGGGGGAAGCCTTACGCTTCAGTTGTCCGACTCGATCCACGGCCTGCTGATCGCGAGCATTCCCGGATTGGGGGCGATCACCGCTCAAGTGTCCCTCGCGTTTCCGAATGAGTAACACACGGAGACCTTGCCGACGCCTGATGGGGCTTGAGCTCCGGAATCCACGTTTCACCCTGCACTCTCTCGACAACGGGAGTCTCAATGCGCTCTGCAACCATTGTCTTCGTATTATTGGTTGGTTATGTCTTTTCGGGTCCGCCGGCGGTCCGGGGCGACTCGACTTTCAGCGACCGCCGTTCCAGCGCCTCCTTCCCGCAACCGACCCATAATACACATTCCGACGGCTCGGCGAGCGGACCGGCGGCAGTCGACTTCACAAACGGCACGGAAAGCTCGGTAACCGTGACCACCGTCGAGGAACTGGCGGACGCGGTTTCCTCGGCCAACGCGGGGGGCCCCGCCACGATCCTCGTGGGCGACGGCGTCTATACCCTCGACAGCCAACTGTGGGTTTCCGCCGACGGAGTTACCGTACGCGGAGTCTCCGGCAATCGCGATGCCGTGCTGATTCAAGGTCAAGGAATGCAAGGGGGTGTCCCCCACGCATTCGAAGTGGCCGGTTCACACTTCACGCTTGAAGACCTCACCATCGGCAAGGTGGCCAATCACGGTATTCAAGTTCACGGTGAACTGGACGCCGATTATGCGACGATCCGGAACGTCCGCATCATCGACACCTTTGAGCAGATGATCAAAGGCTCCTACGACGCGGAGGGGGCCCCCGGTGTCGGCTCCGACAACGGGCTGGTGGAAGACTGCCTGTTGGAGTACACGTCTCCGTCGGGTCTGGGCCCCCAGGACTATATCGGGGGCATCGACGTGCATCACGGAGCCGACTGGACCGTGCGGGGAAATACCTTCCGAAACATCCGAAGCCCTTCCGTGGACGTGGCGGAGCACGCCGTGCACTTCTGGAACGGTTCCAGGGGCACTCTGGTGGAACGAAACGTCATCATCAACTGCGATCGGGGTATCGGATTCGGATTAGGCGACATGGGACACCAAGGAGGCATCATCCGGAACAACATGATCTATCATGATTCTTCGGAAGGGTTCGCCGACGTGGGAATCGGTCTGGAATCCGCCCCGGGAGCTCAGGTTTACAACAATACCTTGTTCATGGAACACAGCCACCCCAACGCCGTTGAATACCGGTTCTCCACCACGACCGGTGTTCTGATCGCCAACAACCTCACCAACCGCAGCATCACCCAACGTGAAGAGGCCGAAGCCGAGGTGTCCCACAACGTTACCGACGCCCAAGCGTCCTGGTTCCTGAACCCTTCCGCCGGAAACCTTCATCTGGCTGTTTCCCCCACCTCCGTGGTGGATCAGGGGCTGGACGTTCCGGGTCTCACCGAGGATTTCGACGGCGCTCCGAGGCCCCAAGGCAGCGGGATCGACATCGGAGCCGATGAAATCGGAGGCGCCGCCCCGTCTACGACTCCCGAAGGCATTTGGAAAGACGTGCCTTCCGGGCAAAGCGGCGCTTCCATGAATTTCTACTGCCAGACCTATACGACGGGGGCCGTCCTGATCATCGTATCCCCCGACGGCAAGACGTATCACGGCTTCTTGGACGACGATTTCAGTGATGGGGTGGACACGTACGATATCGGAGGCCTGGGGGTTCGTCTTTCGGCTTCCTTCGCCACGGAAAGCCGGGGCGTCGCCACGTTGACCTACGCCGACGGAACCGAGGCGAACTACGACCTGTACCGATGGTTTGAAGCACCTTACGAAGCCTACTGAAGGAATTCATTCCGAGGTCTCTTCACCGCGGCCGACCTCGCATTGGAAAAGGGACGAAAGCTGGGCGCCTTGGCCGGCATTTCACCGCCGAGGATAAGGAGAAGTCGATTCGTACCTGAATGGAAACCTGTAATTTTCAGACTGATAAGGCGAAATTATGGGAACACTCCTGCCGATGGCCTCATTATGACTTAATTTGAAGAAACAGGACATAGCCAAGGATTCTTGGAAGATATTCGCAAAGGTTTTGAGAAGTCGACAATTTATATCGGCAAAGATGAATATGGCTCCACTTAACCTGAACTTGAGGAATACCTCGCAATACATGCAAGATATGTCAAAAAGCAAAACATCAATCACAGCTCTTATCGTTGACGATGAATACTGGGCCAGAGAGAACATGATTGATCTGTTCTCTGATTATGAGCAGGTGCAAATCATTGGCGAAGCCGCGAGCGTGTCCGAAGCCCGGGAAAAGATAAACACGCTCAAGCCGGATGCCGTATTTCTGGACATTCAGCTCCGGCAGGGAACCGGATTTGACGTGCTTGACGGTATTGAACATGTGCCTGATGTCGTTTTCGTGACGGCCTATGATCATTTTGCCCTGCGCGCCTTTGAGGTCAACGCCTTGGATTATCTTCTGAAGCCCATTGATCCCGCGCGACTGGGGAAATCCGTGCAGAGACTTCTGGCAGGACAAAACAAGGGCTTTGGGAGCGGAACCACGAAATTTTCCGGGACGTTGGAACTCACCGACCAGATTCTTCTCTGTCCTGAAAGAAGCCTGACCATGGTCCGGGTCGATTCCATCATCTGGATCAGGGCTGCCAGAAATTACAGCGAAGTCATGTGCGTTGATCAGGCCCGACTGCTTAAGAGCAGATATTCCATGAAGTTATGGGAAGAACGCCTCGGCTCTCTTCCTTTTCTGCGTGTTGACCGCTCCACGATAATAAACACCTCCCTGATTAAAAGTCTGCACAATGAATCGGGAAATCAGCAGCTTGAGTTCAGCAATACAGACGCATCACTGCTTCTCGGCAGAGCCGCCGCCGACAACCTGAAAAGGCATCTGCTCAGTATTTACCCCTTATCATGATGCAATTTCGCAATTATCCGGCATGAAGCTCAGGAAAATAATCATTATCATTCTCGGAGTGATTGTCGCCCTGAGCGTGAGTCTTTCCAGCCTGTCCATCTATCATGTGGCCAGGGAGAAGCTGATCGGTTCGGCCCGAAGATCCCTGGAGCATGAAGCCGCCGTTGTGCGCTCCCGTATTCGGCTGCGCTTTGATCTGCTTACTCAGAGGGTGCACTCCTGGAGCCTTTCTCCTTATGTGCGGGAAGTGGTCGAAAACCCGCACGACCCGGAAAAGGTGAAAAAGCTCAACCAGGCCTTTGCGGTCTTTGTCAAAAGCGATTCCATTCTTCAGACCCTGAACCTGATGGATAGAAATGCCGAGTGCATCGCCTCTTCCATACCGGAGCGCATCGGGCTTGTGGAAATGCGGGAGGTAGTCAGTCGGAGGGAGGATTTTCTAAAGGCACTGGACAACATGACCGGGATCAAGGGGGCTTTCATGGCCGTGTCCAGCGGCCGGCCCATTGTGGCCATATCAGTTCCGGTCCTGATTGGACAAAAAGTCGAGGCAGTGCTGCGTTTGATTATTGATGTGCAGTGGTTTGGAAATTTTTTTGGGGCGGACACTGAATCAGATTCAAGGGATGATGTATTTGTTTTCTCGCCGCAGCTGGATTTGAACAAATACGCCGGTCATAATTTTACCCTGGTTATCAAAACACCGTACAAGAAACCGGACGTTCCGGATGTTGTTCCGGATTTTGAGACCGGCAGGGGAATTGTGAGCTACAAAAGGGACAATCAGCAGCGCATGGCTGCCTGCCTTTGGATGGACAACCCCAGGTGGGTGATTGTGGTGGACAGACCCCTGACCGATATTCTCAGACCAATCAAGAGCGTCCGATATACGGTGATGATTATCGCCTCTGCGCTTTTTGTCTTTGTCTGGTTTTTGTCCGGTCTGACAGTCAGGCCGCTCATGTCAGGAATCGGTTCATGCCTGGATATGGTGCGCAGGTTTGGCGACGGCGATTACAATGTCAGAACTGGAAAGGTTTCGAGCGCCGATATCGCGGAACTCGCCTCCGGCCTGAACAGCATGGCCTCGCGGATCGAGTCTCAAAACCGGATTCTGCAGGCCAGTGAGGCCAAATACAGAAATATTTTTGAAACAGCGGCAGAGGGGATATTTCAGACCGACAGAAACGGAAAAATCATTTCGGCCAACCCGGCCATGCTCCGCATTCTGGGAGCCGGAAGTAGTGACGACCTGCTGAACGTCAGTGCCGATGATTTCTATGTTGACCCGGATGCGAGGTCCAGGGCCATGGAAATACTCCATGCTACCGGTCGCCTTGCCAATTTCGAGTTCAGGCTCAGGGGCCTGGACGGCGGAATAAGAGATTGCCGGGTAAGGGCGGTGGAAGAATACGATGCCTCAGGGCAGACAAGAATCTTGCAGGGAATCATGTCGGACATTACCGCTGAAAAACAGGCCGCCAAAGATCGGGAAAGGGCCCGTGAAGCCGAGAAGCTGCTTCTGGAAGCGAGATTCAGGACTCTGCGCTACCAGCTCAATCCTCATTTTCTTTTCAATGTCCTGAACACCATTGACGTGTTTGCAAGGCGTTCTCCTGAAAAAATAGGAGATCTAATCAGAAAGCTTTCCGGGCATCTGCGCGACACATTAAATCCTAGAGATGAAATGCTGCTGCCCCTGCACATGGAGCTTAAAACAGTGCGCTCTTATTTGGCCGTTGAAGAAGTGAGATTTCAGGGACAGCTTGCCGTGGAAATGAATATCAATCCGGACACCGGGGAAATTCCGGTTCCCGACCTCATTCTCCAGCCCCTTGTGGAAAATGCGATCAAATATGGCCGAATGACCAGCCCGGATATTCTCGGATTGGTTATCGAGGCCGACCTGCATGATGACCGGCTGGAAATCATTGTGAGCAATACCGGTCGGCTTGTTGAAAGCCGGAAAGACTCCACCGGTCTTGGTCTGGCCAATCTGCGCGAACGCCTGGGCCTGGTTTACGGACCTGATTTTCGTTTCGAACTCGAAGAAATCAACGGATGGGTCAAGGCTTCGCTTGTCCTTCCCGCGAACCCTCCTGAAGACTGAACAATCCTCTGAGCGGGGACCGACTTTCTCTTACGCTGTTTTTTCTTCCCCTGAAAACTAAAAAAATATTGCCGGCGCTGTTTCCCACCTTCTTTAATCTCACGTTTCGTCCTTCCATAATGCTGATTCGTCCTCAATAATGGCTTGCTCGTCCTTTTTTAAAATTACCTTTAAATTTCAATAAGATATGGTACCATTACCATCAAGTTTTCTGATTTCAGCACCCGCCGGCCATGCAGCATTAATGCATCCCATATTCGTTAAGAAATAAAACAGACAGGAACAGCCCTCCTGCGGATCAGGCTGAGATACCAAAAGAAACTTCGATGAAATATACGGAGAATAAAATGAAGACCTCATTGAAATTTCTGAGCGTACTCTTTACATGTGTGCTTGCAATGGCGTTTGGCAATACATGTCGGGCCGCAGTCTATATTGATTATGCAATAAGGACCGATGATTTCTATGCCAATGTCAGTGGCGGTGAAAATGGTGATGAAGAGCTTGCGTGGACATTGCAGTATAAATTATCTTCCTCCGGCACTTATTCGGGCCTACTCTGCTATAACAACTCCGACGATTATGAATCAGGTAGATGGTGGCATTGCTCGCTTGATACAATCTGGACGGGAAAAATACTTGATAATGCCGATGATCTGTATATTCTTATTTCTGGATGGGAGAATGATGATGCTCCAAATTGCACAAATAACGGTGGAGATGACGATTTTGCTAGTTATGAAAACATTGATACCAATATCAGCGGGAACAGCAGAAACTTATGGACAGGGTTCTACGGCGCCTGCAGCAGCGGAACCTGCAGTGGTTATGTGAAATCAGGGACTACCACTGATGATGACTATAGAGTCGAAATGGCTATCTGGTGGAACTATTCCATTCCGGTAAATCCCTCCTTCTCCGTATCCAGCGCGGCAAGCAGTTCTTTCATTATAAACAAAACCAGTGACAACAATTATCGCATTACCGACTGGGATTATCAGGTAAGTACAAATACGGCTTTCACCAATGTAGTCAAGAGCGGAACTGAAATTTCATCCGGCAGCACCACTGTAACCGGGCTTTCGCCAAATACAACGTATTATATTCGTATCCGCGGAGAAAATGAAGCCGGTACAGGCGCCTACACCTCATACCAGTCCCAGACCACAACCAAAGCCGACCAAACCATCACCTTTGGCGAACTTCCAGCCAAGACTTTTGGAGACGCTGATTTTGCTCCCGGAGCAACCGCCAGTTCAAGTCTTCCAGTAAGCTATTCCGGTGACAACACTAGTGTGGCTACCATACTAAGCGGGAAAATTCACATCATCGACGTGGGAACGGCAAATATTACGGCCTCCCAGGCTGGAGACGATACCTATAACCCCGCTCTCCCGGTTTCCCGACAACTGACGGTCAATGGGAGGCCCGGGCTGTGGACCGGACAGGCGAGCAGCAACTGGCAGGAGGCACTCAACTGGCAGGACGGCAGCATTCCCGACGAAGCGGACGATGTACTGATCCCCGATGCGTCCACGACCAGTAACGATCCGGACATAGACGACGCTTATGCCGTCGCTTCTTTCGCCCTGGAGGACGGCGGTCTGGCTCGTTTCACGGATACCGATTCCGCAATCATCGCCAAAACGGGCGAGATAAGCATTACCGGTAACGGCGAGAGCAATAACGGAGCGCTTATCGCGACAGGTTCCAGCAGGATTCAGCTTGTTGCCCAGAGTGACGATATCACGCTCGCCGGAGTCCGAATAGTGACTGACAGCGGAGATGTGAATTTTGAAAGTCAAAATGGAAACGTCAATGTGACCGGCACAACATCCATCGAAACCACTTCAAGCGCAATCACCATTTCCGGGGCAACAGCCGGAAGCGGAACCTTGAATGTATCCGGCGGTACTCTCACCTATCAACGGGATGCGGATCAGGCGATATTCGCCGGTACCTGTCATCATCTTGCCGTCAGTGGATCGGGTATAAAAACAACAGGAGGAGCCCTCAGCGTCAACGGGGATTTGACCATTGATTCCGGTGTTACCCTGACCATTGCCAATGGCGACGGCACCGACCTGACCGTGCAGGGAAATCTGAACAACTCCGGAACCCTGACCTGCGCCGACGATTCAGAGGTCGTATTTTCGGGTCCTTTAACCAGCTCTTTGAGCGGCAGCGGCGCCTGGAATTTTAAGTCCCTGACCCTGAACAAGGACGCGTCTGACGACATACTGGACATCAACACCGGATCGGATGTCACCGTGGCCACTGCCCTGACCATCACCAGGGGCTCCGTTGACCTCTCAGGCTGGACGCATGACCTGCTGCTGGGCGGAGCACTGGACATCGGCGCGGACGGGCGTTGGATCAACCACGGGAACAACGCATATTGTATCCGCTTTTACGGAAACGCCTGCACCCTGAATGACCAGAGTTCGAACGGCCCGCAGAATCCGGGCCATATACGGGTGGATGATCTGTAGACATAATGGCTGCACGTGCAGGAAAGTAGGCCCGTCTCCTGCGTTGTTGGGTTATGGTGCGAGTAATCACCACGCCCACAGAACCAACACCAAGGAGGCAGGCCATGACCGATTTTATCTTTGTTGGATTGGATGTTCACCAGAAATCGATAGACGTTGCCCTGGCCGAAGGGTCCCGTGATGGAGAAGTCCGATCTTACGGCAAGATCAACGGGGAGCCGTCGGATGTGGATCGATTGATTCGCCGGCTGGGCTACAAGAAGGATCGGCTTCGGGTGGTCTACGAAGCCGGCCCGTGCGGCTATGTTCTTTACCGGCACCTGCATGCCCGGGGAATCCATTGCACGGTCGTGGCGCCCTCGCTGACGCCCCAACGAGCCGGCGATCGGATCAAGACGGATCGACGGGATGCGGTCACCCTGGCTCGTCTTCATCGGGCTGGAGAACTCACGGGGGTGTATGTTCCCCGTGTGGAGGACGAGGCGATACGGGATTTGACCAGGGCCCGGGAGGATGCCAAGAGCTCGGAGCGAAAGGCCAAACAGCGGCTCAACGCCTTTTTGCTGCGCCACGGTCGGAAGTACGGCGGGCCGCGGAAGTGGAGCCGGGCCCACCGGAGGTGGCTTTCGGACCAGTCGTTTGAACACCCGGCCCAGCAGATCGTTTTTCAGGAGTATATCGACACCATTGAAGAGTGCGAGCGCCGGGTGGCGCGATTGGTGGAGCAGATTGGCGAGCAGGTGGAGCACTGGCCTATGAAACCGGTCGTGGAGGCCTTCCAATCGATGCGAGGCGTGTCGTTGATCGTGGCCGTCACTGTGGTGGCCGAAGTGGGCGACATGACGCGATTTGATGAGCCCGGGCAGTTGACGGCGTATCTGGGTTTGGTCCCCTCGGAGAGTTCCAGCGGAGGACGGCGCAAACAAGGAGGCATTACCAAGTCCGGCAACGGACATGCGCGCCGGGTATTGATCCAGGGGGCCTGGACCTATCGCTATCCGCCCCGAGTGGGCCGCAGGCTGAGGGATCGGCGGGAGGAGGCGCCGTCCGAGGTCTGCAAGATCGGCTGGAAGGCCCAGCTGCGTCTGTGCGGCCGGTACCACCGGCTGATGGCCCGGGGTAAGCCGTCGCAAGTGGCCGTCACGGCCATTGCAAGGGAGATGGCCGCCTTTCTGTGGGCGATCGCCAGAGAGGTTCCCGTTGCCGCTTAGCCTCACATCAACACCATATCGTTCGATTTGGAAGGAGGACGGCACTGTAAAAGGGAAAAACACCGGCTTCAACCTGTGAGCAGGGGCGCAACCGCGGTAAGGAGAATCCTCGTGACCTGATAGGAGATCTGGCATCTGCCGAACCCTCGTCTCTAGAAAGAGGCAGCTCCGCGACGAACCAAGTCCGGCGGTAACCAACCCGCGAATATCAGCATGATCCACCGTCGCTATGCAGGTTCCGCCTCTGTCCGCAGGTTGAAGTTCCATAAATGGTAGCCATACCCCAACGCTACAAGGGGCGGAAGAATGCTGCGCCCTATTGACGTGTGCAGCCATATCAGCAGCCCGTTGAAAAAAGCCGGTTGCGGCAGGCTGCTGAAAAACGATGAGATGCAAGGCGCGCAAATCCTGAGGAATGAGACGTACATAGAGTACGTCGCAGTGACGAGGGATGAAGCGCAACGCCGCAGATCGCGTTCTTCAACAGCCTGGTAGGAACAGATTCCATACCTCCCCAATGCAACAGACGCATCGGCGCGATCCACCGGATCGAATTGAAACCTCAACCCAAAATCAAAACACGAAAATCGATTAGTATTTATGCAGCGTAAGCAGCCTGTTGCTTCTTGAAGAAGCTCCGGAAGAGTTCAGGCCGCCACTGTTGTTTCCAGAGGTGACTCCGGATGATCCTCATAACGCCTTTGAGGTTCCCGACTGTTCTCTTTCGGGCGGTATTACTTGTGACGTCACGGCTAAGCAACTCATCCGGGTTTCGGTCAGGGCTGTAAGCAGGCAGATGGAAAAGCTCGATCTCCTCGGTATGTTTGGCCATCCAATTGCGGGTTTTTCGGGCTCTAAGGAGAAATCCCCATGAGAAAAATATCCCTTTGGAGCGGTATGGTAATCGCGACTGCTGTCCTGATGGCCGGAACGGCGCTGGGAGCCGCCCAGTTGACCCTTTCGTGCGACACGGCATGCGACAAGCTCACCATCGGGGACGGGACCACCGGTTCGACGCTTTCCGTGGGCGACAACACCCTCGATGTGGGCGCGGGCGGCATCGCTGTTCAGGCCAACGGAACGTTGACATCGGGAGCGGGTATCATTCAGTGCGCGGGCGACTGGAGCAACTCCGGGACCTTCAACGCCGGAACCGGCACGGTCATTCTCGATGGAACAGCTCAGTCCATGACCGGTTCGAACGCCACGAACAACCTGACGGCCGGAAACAGCGGAATCAAGACCATTGATATGGGCGTGGGCGGCACGACAATCTCCAATACCGGCGAGATAACCGGTGACGCTCAAGTACGGCTGACCGCGATTGCAGTTGCCCACGACAAAGCCTATGACGGCACAACAACTGCAACGGCTGATTTGGACCTGCAGAATATCTTTACAGCCTATGATGTTTCAGCCACCTATTCCGCCGCTGTTTTCGACGGTGAAAATGTCGGCAATGACATAAATGTTGTCATCACCGATATTTCATTGTCAGGTAATGATTCGGGCAAATTTTCTCTTTCTTCAACAACCGCCTCCGCCAAGGCGGATATTAATCCCGAGAATTTGCTCGTAACGGCTACCGCAGGGAGCAAAGAGTACGGAACAACCCTGAACGATGGAACAGGATACACGGCGTTTACTTCAAACGGACTGGCAGGTTCGGAGACCATCGGAAGTGTATCCGTTGCGTATTCGGGCGGGAATGAGGCATCGGACACTGTAGGCACGTACAGCGATGTAATCGGCATCAGTTCCGCCACCGGAGGGACGTTTACATCTTCAAATTATTCTATAACTTACTCAGCTGGAGACTTGACGGTAACGGAGAAAGCCCTGACGATCACGGCGGATAATACCTCCAAAGTCCAAGGCACGACATTGACATTTGCGGGGACGGAATTCACAGACTCAGGACTTGTCAACGGTGATTCCATCACATCCGTTACATTGACAAGTACCGGCGCGGCAGCTGATGCATCGCCGGGAACGTATGACATTGAAGCTTCCAACGCACAGGGAACAGGACTTGCCAACTACGATATCACTTATGTCAACGGCACACTAACCGTTAAGGTGGCCCTCACCATGGCCAAGGACCCGGACGCAGGGGGTACGACCGTGCCCGCCTCGGGAACAAAGACCATTCTGGACGCGGGCGCCACTCAAGACATTACGGGAACATCTACGTCCGGCTATGCCTTTGTCAACTGGACAGCCGACCCGGCCGAAAATGCGGCCTTCGGCGACGCGTCCGACCCCGCCACCACGTTGACCCTGACGGGCTCGGCCACGGTCACCGCTAATTTTGTACCCACCTACACGGTCACTTACGACGGCAACGGCAATACGGGCGGGACCGCTCCCACGGACGCCAAAGCCTACGAGGCAGGAGATACGGTCACCGTGCCCGAACCGGGCACGATGGAGAAATCCGGTTACGGTTTCAAAGAATGGAACACCGAGGAGGGCGGGGGCGGAAGCGCGTACGACCCGGGGGACACGTTCAACATGCCTGCAGCCGATCGGACTCTCTACGCCCTGTGGAGCGCCTGCACGGCAGTCATCGATCCCGAGAATCCCCAGCACGGACCGGATGCAACGAACAACTTGACCATGGATGTGACGATCCCCGAAAGGTGTCCTTGGACCGCCGCTTCAAACGCCGAATGGATCATCCTCACCGGCGAAGCCTCCGGAACCGGGAACGGCGCGGTGACCTACCGCATCACGGAAAACGGCTACCCCAATCAACCCCGGACCGGAACCATCAGCATTGCCGACAAGACCTGCACCGTGGTGCAGGGTTCCTTCGATTCCCATTTCATCGACGGGCCGGCGGCGGGCTGGGAAATGCAGATCGAGAGGAGCGAGGGAGGTCCCTACATCCTTTACATGAACAGTCAAGACCCCGGCGGGACCCCGCCCCCCAGCACGGACTTCCCCTGGGGGATCATGGACTTCAAGGTCGTCAACGTTCCCGTGGGAGGCACGGTCCGCATCGCGTTCACCATGACCGGAAGCATTCCCGTGGGCTCCACCTTTTACAAGTTCGACGAAGAAACCGGCGCTTACACCCCCTACGCCAACGTGGGGGGGCTGAATGACGGGGACAACACCTTTGTGCTCATCCTGACGGACGGGGGCGAAGGGGATCAGGACGGCATCGCAAACGGCGAGACCGTTGACCCGGGCGGCATCGGCGCGCGCCGGACCGGGCCTGCCGTCGCCTCCGTGCCCACCCTGTCGGAATGGGGCATGATTCTTCTCATGGTTCTGTCCATGGGACTCGCGCTCTGGAAGCTCCGCCATAGAGTCTTCTGAAGGGGTTGAATCAAAACTATTCTCAATTGATTTGCATCATTTATGATCATTATCATAAATGACCGAATGAGCTCGAAAGCAAATAAATTGAAAAGATACGGATGGTTATAAATAGCGTAACCATTTGACAGGTCCACAAAAAACAGGATGCCGCTTAGACGCTAATTCCGTCTTTCCATTTCAAAAAGTCTTTGTAAGACATCGAATTGGTAGGCATTGACCAGTTCCTTCAAAAAGGAGGCAAGGCGTTCATCTTCTTTTTGAATCCGTCCGATGACAACCATGGCTTTCTCGAAATCTATGGATTCCACTGCGTTCTTGAAATCAAGTCGTAGGTCCGCGGACAAAGAGTCAACGCTTTCGGTGATGGTATTATCATCGAGGGTCTGCTCCGATTCCTGACTCTCCGGCTCGCCGTAAACGAACTCCACGCCGAGATGCTTATGCATCTTCTCCCATATCTCGGACTCGCGAAAAGGACGACGGACAAAGTCATCGCAACCGGCCGCAAGGACCGCATCGCGGTCCTCCCTGAACGCGCCGGCCGTGAGTGCGATAATGATCGGGCGGTTACGTCCTCTCTCTCGCTCCGTTTTGCGGATTCTTTTTGTTGCCTCGTAACCGTCCATCACAGGCATCCGCATGTCCATCCAAATCAGGTCCGGCTTCCATGTGTCGTCGATATCAACGGCCTGCCGGCCGTTTTCGGCTGTTCTCACCAGGAAGCCGACCGGTTCCAGCAGCATCCGGAGAAGCGACCTGTTCTCCTCATGATCATCCACCACCAGTATCCGGTAGGGTTGATCGTTCCCGCTTCCGGTTTGATGTTTCAAGCCGATAACGGTACGTGCCTCCCGATGGGCCTCCACGGTGGAGGCTGCGGCGGACACCGCCCGTATGGTGAATCTGAAAACCGTCCCCGCACCGACGGAGCTGTCCACACTGATTTCACCGCCCAGATTTTCAACAAACTGGCGACTTATCGTCAGACCTAGACCGGCTCCTTCCTTTTTGTCGTAGCCGCTTCGAGCCTGAGTGAATGCATCGAAGATTCTATTGCGCTCCTCGGACGGAATTCCAGGGCCGGTATCCTCCACCTCGAAACGAAGAATCAGAAGCTCACTACTCGGATCGGACTCACCATCTTCCCGACTCACTCGCAGGACGACGCATCCTTGTTCCGTAAACTTGATGGCGTTTCCCAATAGATTCAGTAGAATCTGCCTTAATTTTCTTTCATCCGTTCTGACATAGCGCGGGATATCTTCCATGCGTTCAAAAATGAAACGTAGATTCTTTTTTTCAACGCGAAGACGCATCATCTTCACAACACCGTCCAACATCTCATAGATGTCGAAGGTGGTTTCGTTCAGATGGATCTGGGCGGCCTCAATCCTGGACAACTCCAAGACATCATTGATGAGTTCGAGGAGGTAGTTGCCACTCCGGTTTATGACTGAGAGGTTTTCTCTGTGTTTTGGTGAAAAGTCGGGATCCCGTTGCATCAGTTCGGAGAATCCGATGATGGCGTTCAGGGGCGTCCTGAGTTCATGGCTCATATTGGCTAGAAACGTGCTTTTGGCTCGATTGGCTGCTTCGGCCTGCCGGCGTGAGCGGTTGATTTCCCTGATCAATATAAGGACGAAGCCCCATGCCGAGAGCAACAAGACGATCCCAACATGTGATTGGGTAAAAAGCGTCTTCTTGACATCCTTACTCAGGTTTCGGAACAGATCGTTATTCACGCGGAATCGAGCGATACCGAGCAGTTCATCGGAGCGGGGCGAGTAGAGGGCTACTTCGGAGAGGAAGCAGTCCGAGCAATAACTTATGCCGTGGACAAGGTTCAAACTCCCGGCAGGCGCGGAAACCACATCGTAGTCGATCTCCAGGCTCAGGCCTAAGAACAGCGGTTGGTTGGTTTGTGGGCCCGTGAACAAAAGAGCTTCGGCGATCGTTTCTCGGAGTGACTGAAGTCGTTGAACCGGATCGGCCACAACCAAGGCGTCCGCCAACCTGGCCGCCTGGGAATGGGCCAGTACATCGGCCTGGGACGCCGCTTCCCTCCGCAAACGAGGCTCGAGTACCGTGTCCCAGTACAACCATATCAAAGCCTGCAGGCTGCCCAGCAAAGCCAAGAAGGCGAGACTCACGATCACATAAGTCCCGTAACCCCGGATCCCGCTCTCAGGCTTATTTTTCATACTGTTTGGCCACTCTCACAAAGAAGGATTTCAATGTGACGCCCGTATCATGTAAGGCCTTCATGTTGAGGTAAGGGCGGACCCGGGCTTCCACCGCAATACCGCCCAACACCCCCCGCTCCACGTCGCCCTCAAGGGGCGAAAAGACCGCTATCTTGTGTTTTTTGGCGTAAGCGATAAGTTTCCCGAGCTTCTCGTCGCTTAACGCCTGGGTAAGAAAAACGCCTGCAAATCCGGTCGCCCCGTTGGCGACAAATCGTGCAAATGGGATAATCTCTACGCGCACATTCATTTTTCGAATACGGGAATCGTCTCGGTTCCGAAGTACTTCCGCAGCCTTCTCCGCATTGCCGGTGTCATCGACATAAAGCAGACATAGCCTGAGGCTGCCGTCCCTGCCGGTCTTCCGGGTAATGTCCACATCGGCCGCCAGAAGCGCACGAAAGATCCTGGCGCCGGTGGTGATTCTTCGATCGGTAAAATCCCCTGAATGGGAAGGGCCGGCGGCCGAAACAGCGAAGCCGGCAAGCATGAACGCACAAACGGCGATCACGCAAGGGTGCCTTCGCTGTATGAATTTAAGACGGGTCACGGAATCCGAAATCCTGACTATAAATCGTACGATACCTGGAGCCAAAAGGTGCGGCCGGGGAATTCGTCTTCCGTCAAACCGTTGGGCCGACTGGTTACGTACTTGATTGTGTGGTCAAACAGGTCTTTGACGCCGATTCGAGCCGTGAGCCCCTTTACCCAAAGGTCCATACGGGAAACAGTGAGATCAAGGCTCTCATACCCTTCGATCCAGCCGTCCAATGTATGACGGTCCCCAACATACAGAAAACGCCCGGTCACCATGTACTCGGGAAGAGGCTGCAGGAAAAAGACAAGGTTGCCGAGCCAGTCGGCGACTCCCAGGCTCTGGTCGTCGGCCGACGGTCCCGAGCGCCCGTCCCGGGCATCGACATAGGAAATATTGGCCAGCCAACGAAATCCGTCGCCGAGTCGCTGTTCCCATTCCACTTCTATTCCCTTCGACTCGATTCCAACAGAGTTGGTGTAACCGCCGCCTGCATCTCTGTAAATTCCATCGTCAATTCTGGAGTAGTAGAGGGTCAATCGGCCCACGGCATTCGGCCGCCGATACACGTAGGCCAATTCCGTGGTCTTGATCACCTCGAAGTCGAGGTTTTCGTTCGCTCGGCCGGTGGCGTAAAGCTCCCAGAAAGTGGGAGCCCGAAAACTCTCGGAATATTGAGCTTTGATTACATGATGTTCCCCAAGACGATACACGCCTGCGATTCTCGGTGTCAGAAGGTTGCCCACGTCGTCGTAGTCGTCGAAACGAAGTCCGAGAGTCAACGAGAACCGGTCCGTTAGAGCCGCCTGATCCTGGACGCTCAGGGAAAAATTCCTGCGATTGACCCCTGAGACTTCCAAGGGCGCGTCTCCCGGCACCCGATTGGCCGCATCATCGATATCGGAATACGTATATGAAAATCCGAAGTGCAGTTGGTGAGAGGTCCATGGCGACCAGTTCGCATCAAATCCCGCCTCCACACGGTCTCCCCGGAACTCGCTCAAAGGCACTTCAGCATTCCGGTCGTTCCGCAGGTACGTAATGTAGGGCTCAATGTCGGCGAAGCGCCCGAGCTCAATGGTCTGCCGGCCTTCTATAGCCCACGATTCCTCTCGTTGAGAGGTCGTCGTCCGAGGGGCACCGGGCCTGTCGTCATCCGATGAGTCCCTATTTCTCAAGTCCACACTGCGTCGGACACCTTCAGCCGTAAAAGCAAAATCCCGGTAATCCAGTTTGAAAACACCCGTAAATCGTTGTTCGTCGGGGTCCCTCTCCAAGGAGACGGCGTTCTCGCCGTCATCGACCAAGGAGACATTCAAGCCGACGCCGAATGGAATCTCATCGTCATGATAGGCGTAGTGACCGCCACCTCCTTTGGAGTGATCACTGCCGGCGCGGGCGAACACACGGCCCCCCGCGTTTTTCGTGATAATATTCACCACGCCCGACAGAGCGAAATCCCCGTAAAGGCTCGAGCCGGGACCTCGAACAATTTCTATCCTGTCGACCTGGGCCACCGGGGTCAGCAGAACCGATGAATTGATCCCGGAACTCTCACGGCTCAGTGCGATGGAATTGAGCATGACCTTGATATTGCCGGAGTTGAACGGAAAGGCGATTCCCCGGATTTTGACCGATGGTTCTCCGGAAAAAACACGTGATAACTGGATACCGGGCACCATGGTCAAGGCTTCCGCCACCGTATGAACGCCCAGAGCTTCGAGTTGCTCACCGTGAAGCACGGTGACCATTCCAGGCACGTAGTCGCTGTTCATTCTCGTCTTGGTGGCGATCTCCGTCTCTTGCTCCAATACCGCCAGCAGTTCCAGCAACTCCTCCTGCTCCTCCGCCCGCGCGGTCTTCTCGACCGATGGCGATGGTTCGGTATCGTTGCTCTGTTCCGAGACGGGAATGCCGGAGGTCGCATACGGCGGCGCCGGCACATCACTATCACCCAACTGCGGCGACGCACCTGCCGACATGCCCGGTGCGGCCGTAATGAAAATCGCCAAGAGAACCGCGACCCGCGCCAAAAAGATTGAGTTGCGCCCGTGCATCATCCATTCCTCAACCAAGCAAAGAAATATTCTGTTTCATTCAGTGGGTTTTTCCCCGACAAGATGCACCAAAGGTTCGAACTGACTCCTCCGGCGCCTCCACTTACACCAAAATGCTTTGCCGAAAAAGAAGTCACTAAGACCATTGCCGCACGAGTATGTCCAAGATTTGCCGCGATTCGAGAATCCACTATGAAATCGACTTCTTCGGCAGGCCGTTTCCTGATGTGGCTCACCCTCTTCGCCGGCCGGTCAACACGGTTATTTCTCGAACTCGACCCGATTGCGGCCTTGTTGTTTTCCTCTGTAGAGAGCCCTGTCCGCCCGACCGATGCATTCTTCCATCGAGCATTCCCCGTTGTAGACGCTCCCTCCCAGAGTGACGGTTATCGAGATTTCCCTGCTGTTGCATCTATGGACGGCGGCTTCCGAAGACCGTCTTATCTTCTCCGCAACATTCCGGGCACCCTCCAGACCGGTTTCCGGAAGAAGACAGATGAACTCCTCTCCGCCCCAGCGGGCGACCACATCCTGCCCACGAAGCGCCTTCTCGAGAGACCGCGCTACTCCGACAAGCACCGCGTCGCCGCATTCATGTCCGTGAGTATCGTTGACCTCCTTGAAATGATCGATATCAAGCAGGATAAAGGCAAAAGTTCTCTCAGTCCTCTTGTAGCGTCTCTCTTCCTGATGCGCTTTTTCCAGAAAATCCCTGCGATTGGACAGGCCGGTGAGAAAATCTCTTGAGGCCAGCATTTTTAGTTTTTCCGCCTGCTCTTTGATCAGGGCGTTTTTTTCTCTCAGTTCTTCATTCTGCAAGGTCAACGCCTTTTGCTGGGAGCGCAAAGTCAGGTGAGTGCCGACCCGGGCCAGGATTTCTTCCGCGTGAAAAGGCTTGGAGATGTAGTCCACGCCACCCCCTGAGAAGGCCTTCATCTTGTCCTCAATTTCATTGAGAGCGCTGATAAAAATGATGGGAATATCCCTGGTCCGCTCCTCCGCTTTGAACTTTCCACACACTTCATACCCGTCCATCCCGGGCATCAGAATATCCAACAAGATGAGGTCGGGCAGGTCGGCCTGAGCGGTTTTCAGGGCAATTTCTCCGCTAAGCGCGGGCCGCACCCGATAGCCGTGTTCCGTCAGAATCTGACGTAATACGGTAAGATTCTCAGGAGTATCATCGACAATCAATATGTTTTCACGAGGCTGCTTGATTTCCATCACCTGTCCACTCCCTCGAACAACTCTTGTAAGATGTCGAACTGATATTCGACCACCAAGTCCGTCAAAGCATCCGCCAAGACTCCGTTGTCGAATCGAATTCTTTCCAAGGCCGCCAAAGCATGATCAAAATCAACCCCATAAGCGGCGGTTCTCAGATCATTCCTCTGATCCTCGGACAGATCGTTAAGAGCACGCCGTAGCTCTTGGACCGACGCTGCGGCTTTGCCGCGCCCCCCTTCGCTCCTGGTTTCCGAAATGAATTTCACGCCCAGATGTTTTGACAGCACCTCGAAGATCTCGTGCTCTCTGAAAGGCTTTCGAACGAAATCGTCACAGCCGTGAGCCATGACTTTCATTCGGTCTTCCTCAAAAGCGCTTGCGGTCAAAGCGATAACGATCGTGTCGGCACCTCCCGGCGACGACTTGATCCGCTTGGTCGCTTCGTATCCGTCCATCACCGGCATACGCATGTCCATCCAGATCAGATGAGGCTGCATCCTTTCCCAGACCGCAACCGCCTCTTGGCCGTCTCGCGCCTCTTCCACCGAAAACCCCACACTTTGAAGCAACCTGACCAGGAGGACACGGCTATGGTCATTGTCTTCCACCACCAAGAGTCGGAATTCGGGTTGGCCCTCCTCCAATCCCACCACCCGGGACGTTTCTCTTGATGATACGGCATCGGATGGGGTCAATCCTTTCACCGGAATACAAAATGAAAACCTTGTACCCCTGCCGACTTCGCTTTCCAGAGTAAGACGTCCTCCCATCATTTGAACAAATCTCTCGCTAATGGGAAGTCCCAACCCGGTTCCCTGCCGGCCGCTTTGCTTCTCTCCCGCCTGAAAAAAGGACTCGAATACTTTGGACTGTTCATCCTCCCCGATGCCCCTCCCGGTATCGGCCACGTCGAACCGCACACCGTCGTGGCCGTCTTGTTCCGCCTCACGGGTCACCCGGAGAGTCACTCCTCCCACGTCGGTAAACTTGACGGCGTTCCCGAGCAGGTTGATAAGGACCTGCCGGAGCTTTCTCTGATCCGCCCGAATGTGACGAGGCACATGGGCTTCCAGCTCCATATCCAGGTAGAGGCCTTTCTCTCGAGCACGTAAGCGAAACATCTCATCAAGCTCTCGGATCAGATGGTTTAGGTCGAAGTTCTCGAGATGAAGCTCCAATCTGCCCGCCTCAATTTTTGAAAACTCCAGCACATCGTTGATCAGTGAGAGCAGATGCTCGCCGCTTCGACTGATGGTTTCGAGATTGGCCCGCTGTTCGGCCGGAAGACGAGGAGCCCTAGACATTAATTGAGAAAACCCGAGGATGACATTGAGCGGCGTGCGAAGCTCATGGCTCATATTGGCCAGAAAGGTACTCTTGGCCTTGCTCGCCGCCTCCGCCGCATTTTTGGCCTCCTCCAACTGCTTCTGCATGCGTACGTTGGAGGACATGTCTCTCAAGATAACGAGCATCCCCGAGGAGTTTCCCACATGATCGTAGAACCTCGAGGCACTGATACTGACATCCACCAAGCTGCCGTCCTTGGTCAGCCGTTTCGTTTCAAAGTGACTGACAGGTATCCCATACTCCACCACATCCCTGACTCTTGCCGAGGTGACTTCGCGTTCGGACTCCGGCGTGTATGGTACGCCCCCGGCGAGTTCATCCAGTCGCCAGCCGAACGTCCGCACAAAGGCTTCGTTCACAAAGGTCACCCGCCCTTGCATGTCGTAAATGACGATGGAATCAGGTGTCGACTCCAACAAGGAGCGATACAGCTCTCGCGCTTGATTGGCTTCCATGTACAGCTTCTTGAGATCGTTTTCGCTTTGCCTGAGGGCCTCCTCGATTTTTTTGGTCTCCGTGATGTCGTGCGTCAACACCACGATACCCCGCACGCTTCCCGACTCATCGACATTGGGCACGTAATTGACGTTGACCCAGCTTGGTTCTCCTTGAAGCATAAACCGGTTGACATAAGAAGCGGGGGAGCCGGACAGAGCTTTGTCGATGTAAGGCTTGGCGAATTCAAACTTCGCCGGTCCGAGAATTTCGGCGACATGTTTCCCAATGACTTCGGATCGAGAACGGCCCATTCTTTCCAGATGTCGGCGGTTGACGAATTGGTATTTCAATTCCGTCGCGTCGACTTGAGCGATGCAGGCCGGAATATTGTCGGTGATCAGCTCAAGCCGGCGGTGACTCTCCGCCATGGCCTGTTCGGCCTTTGCCCGTTCCGCAATCTCGATCTGCAGCTCCAGATTGGTCTTGATCGCTTTGACCATTGACCTGTTGATACGCCGAGATGCCGAAAGCAGGACGAAACAGTACATGATCACCGCGGCGCCGATGGCGGAATGAAAACGGTCCCCGATAACAAACAGCCTTACCGCGCCGGGAAGGACTACCGGAATGAAATGCACCAACAGGGCCGGCATGTAGACCAAATACGCACTGATGCCTCCGGCGCTGCCGATGCCTATGAACCACATGACCATCAAGACACTGTTCAAAGGCGATTGCGAGGGGAACAGTATCAAACTGGACACACCCCAAACGCATCCGCTCAGGAGCAGCAACGCCAGATACCACCGGCCCCAAATCCCGATCGACCTCTCCGGTGGAGCAACCCGCCGATACAGGAGGTAGAGGGACAATCTGGCAATGGTGACAATGTAGACGCAGGCGACCCAAGCTACGATCGTAAAAGTGTCGACGACGCCCCATTGAATCAAGCCCAACAACGTGCTCGACAAAAGGTTGCCGACAATGGCCGTTCCACTCTGGGAGTAGATGACCTTGATCTGCTCCGCTTCTATCCGATTTAGAGTATCCGTCACGGCCCGGTAGGCTCCATGGAAGTTAGCAGACGATTGATTCGGGTAGGGGCGAAGGGGCCCCTGAGGATCGACGAGCCTCCGCTCGTCGTTTTAGCCGAAATAAATTGCCGCGAGTATGGGCGAGAGTCACGGTCTGTCGACACGCCGGTAGGGTATTCGACGTACAGGCATTTTATCCCGTTTCCTGCGCCGTGAACACGCCGAAGGTCATGGAAGCCGCTTTGAAAGGCGGCCAAGCAAAGGAGAGCACGATTTTCATCCGATTAAGTCGCCTCTTTCCGACTTTGCACCTGAGTATTTTCCGATCCATAATAAAGACGACTTTTTAGTTTCAATAATATTCGTCATGGGATATCGATTAGGAATCAAAAGAGATACTCGCCGCACCTATGTGTTTAGAACCACCCCCGAAATACAGTTATGAAGCGTTTGCCGAATGACACGAAACTTCCTTCAGTAAACAACTATAGAGCGCAAACATGGAAAGTTCAATCCACGGAGGTCCCGGTGGTCGGTCTTTCAATTATGCTCATCGGCCGTACCGCTGAATGCCCTTATCAAAAAGAGCTCGGCCCCCCACTTCGTAAGTTCCGGACCTGCGGAGCACTACTAGCCTTGGGATGCCGGTAACCTCACCGGGATCAGGCGACCACAAAACTCGACCTGCGCAGATTTTGTCGGACAACCTTCAACAATGTTGCCGAATGCCTTTTCCAGGCGGTCCCGAGAATGCATTCCCCCTTTCCCCGGCGCATTATGCCCGCAACAGCAGCCTCCGCGGAGTACGTTCGGCATGATCAAAGGGCGAATAACCGCTGATTCGAAAAACTTCCGCCTGTGTGCGACGCGGGCGTGCATGCCGGTGCGCACGTCCTCGGAGTCCAAGTAAGCGTGACCGCCCCAAGACTTCGGACGAGAAACCTCTTGTACTTTTTCGAGGGATCAAGGAAACTCCGATCGATTCGTCGCATGCATTCCTCGCTGCCGGGTCCTTCACTATTCGTCTCCCGCATCGAGCACGACGATTTGTGCCCCCTGCGGCTTTCTTCAGCGGCCGGGGGAGAGGAAGCGCCACGAGTTCTTAAACGTTCCTTCGGAACAAACGATCAATGTGCCGCCAACCGGAAACAAGTCCCCAACCTCGGATACATTTGGAGCATGCCATGGCCGAAATTATGTCAAACAGCGTGACTTTCGAATACGACCTTTCCCCGGATTACGAAGTGATTCCCATCAGCGGAGCCGTCGGCGGCGTTACGGCCGAAGGAATGGTTCTGGCCAATGTCTACCACGAGCGAGCCGGGATTCCGGAGAAACACCGCTTCAGGGTCAATCCCGACGGCACACTGGGAGAATTGCTGGCTCAGGAAGGCAAGGACGCCATTCACCGCAGGGTGTTTTTCGGTCTCTACCTGACCCCCGGCGTGGCCCGCTCTTTGGCACGCTGGCTCAACGAAAAGGCCGCCGAGATCGAAAGCAGATCCATGCGAGTGTCTCATGACAAGGTGAACTGACGCTCGGAGAGAGCTGATGACTCGGAAGCGATAGAGAGGCGACCCTATGCTCCTTTTCGGACATGTGGGGATCAGCGTCGCGACCGCCGAACGATATCTCCCGGTAAACGGCGAGACGTTCCGCGCCATGGCCTGCGTGGCTTTCTGCGCCGTATTGCCCGATCTCCTGGACAAACCCATCCGTTTTCTGGGCTGGACTTCGGAACCTTCCGGTCGACTCTGGGGCCACACGCTTCTTTTCAGCCTGGCATGGTGCGGTGTATGCGCAACCCGGCTCCGCGTATTTTGGCCGTGGGCCTTGGCCACTCCGGGACATTTGGTTCTCGACTGGATGTTCACGCAACCCAGGACTCTGTTCTGGCCCCTCTTGGGATTTGGATTCGACGTTCCCGAACGCGTCTTCACCGGCCCCATCGAAAATTGGCTGTGGCGGTTGGATCACGAGCCTGAGAGCTTTGCGCTCTCGGTCCTGCTCCCGGAACTCGTTGGACTCCTGCTGTTCATCTCCACGCTGCGCAGAGGGAGATCCCGAAAGCGGAAAGAGGCATTACTGCTTCACAAGGTCGCGACGCCTTCCGACGGTGCTTCTCCCGTAGGCAAACCGCGTCCCAAATCCCGTGCTTAGGCACGAGTCCTTCGGAACAAGCATACCGCGATTCGATGTCCGCCGAAGCACGGCTTGATCCCCGACAAAAGCCTTGGTACGGATTGCCGACATGGAAACTTATCTGGGAACCGCACTTATTGCTTTCGGAATCTTCGCGGCGCGTGTCGTAGACGTCACTCTGGGCACGCTGCGCACCATCAGCATCGTACACGGCCGAACCAAGGCGGCGTTCTTCTTGGGATTCGTCGAAATCAGCATCTGGCTATCGGTAATTACGACGGTGATCCAGAAGATCCAGTCCCAGCCCATCCTGGGTGTCTTCTACGCTCTCGGATTCTCCACGGGCAATGTGGTGGGGATCATGATCGAACGCCGCGTAGCCATGGGCGCCACCATTTTGCGAATTGTGAGCACGAAACCCGGTAACCGTCTGGCGGAGGAAATCCGCACCGCAGGCTTCGCAGTCACCTCCTTCCAGGGGGAAGGTCTGTCCGGTCCGGTGAAACAGCTCTACGTCGTTTGTCGGAGACGAGACTTGAAGACCATTTTGTCCGTCGTTCGAAAAGTGGAACCCGATGCCTTTTACATCACGGAAAGCGCCGGGGATGTGAGTAAGATTTATCGTCCCATGATGTCCCCGCCAACCGGATGGCGTGCCATTTTCAAGAAGAAATAACCAGCCTCAGGACGACTCGTTGTTTCGATCCTGTGGAGAGCGGTGCTCATTCGGGGGCGTCCACCGCCCTTTCCCGCCCCCTCACGCTGCGGGACTTGATCCGGGAAAGACCGAGGCATATAACCTCCTTGGAGTACTCGTGGAGACTCGTGGGAATCGCGCACAGGAGTTGGAACCCTTGCCGATTCGTACCGGAAATTGATCCGACCCGCGAGTCTTGCCGGACAATTCTGAAGTGAACCTGCACTATGGCAGGCCCAGCGTGCGATTCCCGGGCGGAGCGGTGTTTCGGCATGGTAAAATCGGAAGCCCTTTACGTGGTTGTGGTAGGCTGTGGACGGATTGGATCGCGTGTCGCCAACCGGCTGAGCGGAAACGGACACAGCGTGGTGGTCATCGACAGACGGGAACAAGCTTTCGACGGCCTGACGGCCGAGTTCGGAGGATTCCGAATCGAGGGGAACGCCACGGAGCTTTCGGTGCTCAAACAGGCCAAATTGCACCAAGCGGACGTATGCATCGCGACCACGCAAGAGGACAATGTAAACCTCATGGTGGCTCAAGTAGCGGAACGCGTGTTCTCGGTTCCCCTGGTCTTGGCCCAAGTCTATGATCCTAAACGAAAAGAGGTTTATGAACGTCTTGGCATTCGCGTGATCTGTCCCAATTCAATTGCTGTTGAATCTTTTCTCGATGCGGTCGAAAGACCGGCAATGACCGCTGAAGCGGAGCCGTGTACTCCATGAAAGTGATTGTCATCGGACAAGGGAAGCCGGCTTACTTTCTCTCCAAAGAATATCTCGCCAAAGGGTACTCCGTTACGATCATCAATCCCATTCTCGAAGAATGCGTCCGATTCTCAAAGAGGATGAACGCCGCCGTCGTCCATGGGGACGGCAGCGACCCTCGTCTGCTGAAGGAGGCCGGGGCAACGGGAGCGGATATTCTTATCTCGGCGCTCCCCAATGACCAGGACAATCTCGTTGCCTGCCAGTTGGCTTCGATCCTATTCGAGGTGCCCAGGGCGGTAGCTTTGGTCAATGATCCGGAAAACGAACAAATATTCAAGAAGCTTGGGGTTACCTGTTTTTCCACAACCCAAATCATCAGCCGTCTGATCGCTCAGCGCGCCTCTCTTGAAGAAGTCACGAATCTGATTCCCGCGAGCGAGGGCAAGGTCAATATCACGGAGCTCGTGCTGCGATCCACGTCCCCTGTGGTGGGAAAACATCTTTACGAAATCGTTCTACCTGAAAACGCCTTGGTGGGAGTCATCGTGCGAGACGGAGAACCCATCGTGCCCAGGGGACCGAGCAGGCTGCTGGCCGGCGACCGCCTTGTATTGATCACTCTCCCGGAAAACCACGGCCCCGTGTTGAGTATTTTCACGGGGAAATGACCTCACGAACCATGAGTTCCATTCGACAACCACGCTTCTTTTCGCAAACCGGACAAGCCCTCCCGTCAACGGATGGGGTGAACGGGCAAGACCGTTTCCTGAAAGCGGCGATTTCCCCGGCAAGGGGCGGCTTCGTACACTCGTTCACCACCGATTGCGGTAGTCCGGTGAGATCGCTGAAATCCATACCGACGGCCACGCATCTGCCATGAAATCCGGGATCGTTCGAGAGGCGGAAGAGCTCATCCGGAATTACCGGTGCATCCTTTCCTACACAGGAATCATCCTGGCGCTTTGCGGACTGCTCATGCTCACTCCACTCACGGTTCTGCTGATCCGGCCCGAGGAGCGGGTATACGCTTTCGGCTTTCTCGCTCCGGCCCTAACCCTAGTTCTCGGCGGCATCCTGTTGTGGAAAACGCTCCGGCCTCAATCGTCGGACGCACTCACCGTGCAGGAAGGCGGCGTCATTGTCCTGCTGAGCTGGTGCCTTGTCTTCCTGTTCTCCGCCTATCCTTTCATGTATTCTCTGGATATCGATTTTACGAACGCCCTGTTCGAATCCGTCAGCGGGTGGACGACAACCGGGCTCTCCGTAGTGGACATAACCAACGCCGGCCATGCGATCCTTCTCTGGAGAAGTATCATGCAATTCGCAGGAGGAGCGGGGCTTGCCATCATCATGCTTTCCGCCATCACCGGTCCTCCCGGTCCCGGCCTGTCCACGGCCGAAGGCCGCGGTGAACTGCTGGTCCCGAGTGTCCGCCGCTCGGCCAAGCTTGTTACCACCATTTATGTCGGCTATGCCGTGGTAGGCATCGCAGCGCTTCGACTCTCCGGCATGTCCACTTTCGACGCCGTCAATCACGGCTTCGCCGCTTTGTCCACCGGAGGCTTTTCCACTCGTCCCCAGAGCATCGGCTTTTGGGATTCACCTGCTATTGAGGCCGTAACCATCCCTCTGATGCTCCTGGGCAGTCTCAGCTTTTCGACCGCCTGGTTGCTGTTGCGCGGAAGGTTCCGTCCGGTGTTCAAGAACGGAGAACTCCATCTTCTGGCGTTTCTCCTTCCCGCGGCCATCGCTTCCGTCTGGTTGCTGACTTGCCGAGGGCTGTATCCGAGCTTGGCAAAGGACCTCCGTGTTGCCGTTTTTGAGACTGTTGCCGCACTCACTTCGACGGGTTTCACAACGGTCGACTATGAAAACTGGAACGGGTTCGGACTTCTGCTGCTTGTCGGTCTGATGCTTGTGGGAGGCGGTACATGCTCGACCGCAGGGGGGATCAAGCAGTACCGGATACACACGCTGGTCATGTCCCTTATTTGGGAAATCAGGAAAGCGTTCGTACCGCGGAACGCCGTCGCGGCCCAGTCCATATGGCAGGGGGAAGAGCGAATCTATCTGAGCGATCTGCGCGTAAGGCAGGTAGGAGTATTCGTATTTCTTTATCTGATGACCTGGTTCCTGGGCGGCATGATTCTGGCCGCGCACGGATACGGATTCAAAGAATCCCTGTTTGAGTTCGCTTCCGCCGTGGGAACGGTGGGGCTATCTTTGGGCGTCACTTCCGCGCAGGCCCCCGTCGGGGTTCTTTGGGCCGAGATCATCGGCATGTTCCTCGGCAGGCTTGAATTCCTCGTGATTCTAGTGGGCTTCGCAAAGATAGGATCGGACGTTTGGAAGATATCGGCTGGATACCTCTGTCGATCGAAAGAAATGCGGGCCCAACACGGCGGTACCAACTTGGGAGAGCCATAACTGCTGAAGCGGGATCATCATGACCCACGGATCGCGACAGATATGGAGGTTCCACGTCCCATCGGGCCCGAGGCGGTTGGACTCATTCAGCCCCGACATTTCGCCCAAGGCATAGACGCCGGGCTTTGAAAGTCGGAGCATTTTCCCGCACCATGTCCCTATCCATTTAACCGGCCAAATCAGGAGTATTCAAAGTACTATGAGCGCGGTTTCGAAATCTCCGGCTCCAAGATTGCTCAGGATGCATCCTGCGCTGCTGATCTTTTCCAGCTTCGCCGCATTGATTCTCGCCGGATTCGGTCTTCTGCTGTTGCCCGCGGCCACGACAAGCGGGGCCATATCCCTTGTGGATGCCCTGTTCACGGCCACATCGGCAGTCTGCGTGACCGGATTGACGGTCTTGGACACGGGAACTTATTTCACCGGATTCGGACAAAACGTGATTCTCGTTCTGATACAGATCGGCGGACTGGGAGTCATGACCGTTTCGGTGATTCTTTTCGGTGTGCTCGGCCGTTCAATCTCTTTTCGTCACCGCAGGGTCCTTCAGGAAGTCTTCGCTCACACCCCCCGAGAAGACATTCTGAAATTGGTAAAGACCATCTTCCTGTTTACCGCCGCAACGGAGATATTGGGCACCGTCTTTCTTTTTCTTCACTGGCAGGGACAATATTCCTGGGGCAAAGCCCTCTACCTCTCCCTGTTCCACTCCATCTCCGCTTTCTGTAACGCGGGCTTCTCTCTGTTCCATAACAGTCTCACCGCGGACAGCGGGAACTTGCCTCTCAATCTTACGATTTGCGGTTTAATCGTCTTGGGCGGCATCGGGTTTCCACTGATCTACGAGCTTTTTCTGTACGCGACTCACAAGGGTCCGAACCGGCCGAGGCTGTCGGTCCAGAGCAAGACGGTGCTGGTCACAACGGGAGTGCTTATTTTGGGAGGCGCGGTTCTCTTCCAGCTTCTGGAGGCGGAAGGGGCTCTTCTGAACGCCCCGATTCATGAGCGGATTCTGGTGTCCGTTTTCCAATCGATCACCTGCCGAACCGCGGGTTTCAACACCGTAGACATCGCCGGGCTGCACGACGCCACCCTTCTCGTGTTTATCGTCCTCATGTTTTTTGGAGCGTCTCCCGGGTCTTGCGGCGGAGGAGTGAAGACCACAACCCTCGCCTTGGTGTGCACCTCGACTTGGACCAGAATTCGCAGAAGAAAGAGGGTGAACCTTTTCAGAAAAAGCATCCCGGTGGAAACCGTATCCAAAAGCTACTCCCTCATCCTGGTTTCCATAGCCATCGTTGGGCTGGTGTCGTTCATGCTGTTGCTTGAACACGTGTGGGACCTCTCCATACAACCGTCCCGCCAAAGGGAGTTCCTTTCCTACCTGTTCGAGACCGCGTCCGCTTTCGGAACCGTAGGCCTCTCCACGGGAACAACGGGAGAGTTGGGAAACTGGGGCAAGCTTTGGATCATCCTGCTTATGATGATCGGTCGTGTGGGCGTGCTGACTTTCTCCTACATCCTGGTTGGAGGGGGAGTCACAGGCGGAGTGGAATACGCGGAAGAAAACATGATGATTGGTTGAAAGGGGAAGGTGATGAAACGATTTGCCGTGATCGGATTGGGGAATTTCGGTTTCCATGTGGCCCGGGCTTTGTACGAGGAAGGGCATGAAACCGTGGCCATCGACTACGACAAGAACCGGATTCAGGCCGTAGACCCCCACTGCACCGAAGCCGTTGTGCTGGACGCCACGGACAAAGATGCCATGAAGGCTCTTGGTCTCGAGGTCATGGACGCGGTCATCGTCTCCACCGGAACCCGGATCAGTACGAGCATTCTCATATGCCTCTACCTGCAAGAGATGGGGATCAAACGAATATTGGCCAAGGCATTGGACGAAGATCATGAAAAAATTCTGAAGAAGGTGGGCGCCACCGAAGTCATTCATCCGGAAAGAGACATGGCGATGCGCGTGGCTCGAGGGCTGTCCACTCCCAACGTACTGGATTTCATTCCTCTGTCCGAAGACTTCGACCTGATACAAGTCGGGCCGCCCAAAGATTTCACCGGGAAAAGCCTGCGGGATTTGCACCTGAGGGCCAAGTACAACGTTCACGTTATCGCCGTTAAAGAACTGGTGCCCGAAGGGCTCGTCCTCGCACCGCCGGCCGACTTTGTCATCAAGGACAGCGACATCCTCATCATGTTGGGAAAAACCGAGGACATCAAAAAGATCAAAGGGTTGCGATAACAATTAGGGGATTCGACCGGTTCGCCCCCGGATTTGTTTCATTAAACCACACGCACTCGGCATTGTTCAAAATCGACGTTGAGGCCATGCCGAGCAAAGGTCCGCCGCGGGCGGGCGTGTGAACAAGCCACACTTGTTCGGGGAAATCGTCTCCATGAAAAGGCACCGATCCCATTCCGGCAAACACACAACTCCCCGCCCACTGAAAGGAGCGGCCTACGTTCACCTTTGAGGTTCTCAAAGAGCTTCTCACGTTTCGGGCCCTCGTGGACAATTTTATCATCGCGGCTCTGGTCCTCTTGTCCTACCGAACGCTCAGGCGTCTGGGAACATGGAAGATTCTTTACGGCACCCTGGTCGCCGCGGCGGTATTCATTCTGGCCAACGTGTTCGACTTCCGGGGAGTCCGCTGGATTTACTCGAATCTGAGCCACGTTGCCGTGATCGGGTTCATCGTGATTTTCCAGCCGGAGATTCGTAAGCTTTTCGAACGTGCGGCCTCCTTGGGCGGAAAGGAGAGGCAGGCCGGCAGCGACGGACTTGCTCCGGCCCTTGCCGACGTCGTCTTTTCCCTCGCGCGCAGAAAATGGGGCGCCATCATCGTGCTTCCCGGCAGAGAGTCCACCAAGCAATGGGTCGCGGGAGGATTCGCACTGAATGCCTCCTTCAGCTCTCCTTTGCTCGTCAGCCTCTTCGATCCCCATTCGCCGGGCCATGACGGCGCCGTGGTCATCGACGGCGGCAAGGTGGTATCTTTTGCAGGACGGCTTCCGGTTTCGAAGAGCGGGCTGCTTCCGAGAGAGCTCGGGGTCCGGCACCATGCCGCCATGGGGCTCGCCGAAGTCTGCGACGCCCTGGTCATCGCCGTGTCCGAGGAAAGGGGGGCCGTAACCGCCTTCCGGGACGGCAAATTTTCTCCCGTATTGGATACCCCGTCCCTCAGATCATGGATCACGGATCACTGGAAGGATGCCGCCACCATGAGGCCTTCCGGTCCCCGTAAAGCGCCTTTGGTCTATCAATTCTGCGTCAGCCTGATGGTGGCCTTTGTGTTCTGGTACACCGTGGTCATCTCCGGGGGGGAGATTCGTGAGAAAGGATTGTCCGTTCCCATCGAGTTCGTGGCAACCCCTCAAAACGTAGTGATGGTGGGTGATCGACCCAATAAGGTCGACGTGCACCTGGCCGGACCCAAGTCGGAACTGGACGGACTGGAGCCTTCGGACCTGAGCGTACGCATCGACCTGTCCAAGATCGCGGCCGGCAAACAGACCTTCATCATCACCGAGAGGAACATCAACCTACCCAGAGGAGTCAACTTACTGGACGCCGAACCGGCGTCGGTGACCCTTTCTTTCAGCGAGATCATTGAAAAGGAAATCCCGGTGCACGCCCAGGTCTTGGGAAAGCTGCCTCCGGGGCTGAAGTTGGTTTCCATCCGGCTCAATCCTGAGTCGGTGAAAGTGCTGACCCCGGAAACCGAAAAGAAGACAAAAGGGCTGGCAGTGATGACGACGCCCATTTATCTGGACGGAATCACGGAAGATACGATTCTTTTCTGCAAGATCGTAGCCCCGCCCAGCATGCAGTCCGTAGAAAAAAGGTGGCCGGACGTGGAAGTCGAAGTGAAGGTTTCACCCAACGGATAAGAACCGGCCGGTTGGATTCGCGACCATTCCGTGCAACGATTGCATGAACCGAAAGAATCGTGCGAACAAACTCAACTAAGCGGTCTCCGCACGAACGATCAACGCCCTACCACGGATGACCGCTTCGCATGCTTCACCGAAGGACTCGTCAATGGCGGTTACGGCCTTGCAGGTCGCGATGGGAATCGCGTCCTTGTATCTGGGCGCGGAATGGCTGGTCCGCGGCAGCGCCTCTCTGGCCCTCCGCATGGGGCTCACACGACTGGTTGTGGGGCTCACCATCGTTTCCTTCGGTACCAGCAGCCCGGAGTTGGTGGTGAGCCTGAAGGCTTCGCTCGACGGCAACGGCGTCATCGCCCTGGGAAACATCATCGGGTCCAATATCTGCAATATCACCCTGATTTTGGGGCTGTCGGCGGTCTTACGCCCTCTTTCGGTGGACCTGAGCGTAATTCGGATGCAGCTACCCATTGTTATCGTGGTGACCCTCGGGCTCACTCTCATGCTTCTGGACGGGGTTCTCGGCCGTTTCGACGGAATCTTGCTAACCATGGGCCTCGGGGCCTACACGGTTTTTAACGTCCGGTCCACTAAGAGAGGAGGCTCCCACAACTCCCCGGAGTTCGAAATGCCCGCCCCCGCCCCGCAGAGCCGCTCACCCTGGGTCGAAGCCGCCTTTTGTGCCGGAGGATTCGTCCTGCTCGCGGCGGGAGGGCACTTTTTCGTTGTCGGAGTGGTCGACCTGGCAGGCAGGTTCGGCATCAGTCAAAGCGTCATCGCTCTGACCATCGTTGCCGTGGGAACCAGCCTTCCCGAATTGGCCACTTCCTTGGTGGCTTCCATGCGCGGTGAAGCGGATATATCGGTGGGAAACGTGGTCGGATCGAATGTCTTCAATATCCTCGGAATTCTTGGGATCGCAGCACTCATCCACCCCATGACCGTTCATGAATTCGGCGTGGCGGACTTGGTGTTGCTCAACTTCTCGGCCGTGCTGATCCTACCTCTGGCTCGCACCGGTTTCTTATTGAAGCGATGGGAAGGAGGGCTTCTGCTGGGTCTATACTCGGGATATGTAGGGTACTTGGCGGCAAAATGAAATCGGGAAGAGCCGGCCTTGATTCGTCGACGGCGAAGGCGATGAGGCCTATTTGAGTAGCTTTGAACGGGGGTACGGGGAAGACTTTCTCGAAAGTCTTCCCCCCGTGAATGCATGCCCTGAAACGGTCACTCTTTCCCGCCGCCGGCGGCCCGTACTTTCAGGTAAATCACCTTGGAATCTCCGGGTCGGTAGAAATCCTCCAATACCGTTTCCTTCACGTAGCCGTTCTTCTCATAGAACGCCCGCGTCGGGGCGTAAGGCGCGGTTGAGGAGGTCTCGACATAAATGCGGGAGCCCCCCTCTTCCCAAATGAGCTTTTCGGTAGCGGCCAGTAGTATTCTCCCAAGCCCCTTGCCTTGAAGTTCCTTGTCCACGGCGATCCAGTAGAGATCGAAACTGGACAGCGTTCCCGCCACGGGACCATAGCAGGAGTAGCCCTGTGTTCTAGAGCGGCCCGGACTCTCGCCCGCGGAAGGCTCCTCCACTATTACGAACCGGTAGTCGCTCCCTTCCCCCTTCTGCAGGCGATCGGAAGCCAGTTCCTGAGCAATCCGTATTTCTTCCGATGAGAAAAGTCCGCTGGATTCAACGATCCGTCCGATCGCTTGGATGTCTTCAACTCCGTGGAGTTCGCGAAAGGCGATCTCCGCAGTTGACGCCGCCATGAATCTTCCGTCCTGAATGCTTGCTAAAGTTGCTCGTGTCCGGTCCTGCTCCGAGCCGGAACAGTCACCGGGGCTCCGGCCCCATGAATGAGACCCAGAAAAAAATGCCTGGCATTGCCCCCAAGAGAGCGAATTCGGTATCCGCCTTCCTGAACGATCAGTGTGGGCATCCTCATTGCGCCGATCATTTGCCCGTTCTTTTCGAAGTCTTCCGGACTCAGAGACCAGGAGCCCGTAGGGTCCCCTTTGGCCGTGTCCAGCCCAAGGCTCACCACCAGAAATTTCGGACGAAAGACGTTAATGCGCTTCAACGCCCCACTCAAAGATTTTCGGTACTTCTCTCCGTCCACTTCCTCGTCCAGGGGGATGTTCACGTTGAACCCGCTGCCGTTGCCCACTCCTTTTTCATCGCGAAACCCGCTGAAGTACGGGTATGCGAAACTGGGATCCCCGTGAATCGATACGGTGAGCACGTCCGCACGGTTATAAAAAATGTCCTGGGTTCCGTTGCCGTGATGGTAATCGATGTCCAGCACCGCTACGCGCCCGTGAGCGGAAAGGAATTGAGCGGCCACCGACGCGGAGTTGAAATAGCAGAACCCCCCGAAGGATCTACGTTCTGCGTGATGCCCGGGCGGTCGCACCAGGGCGTAAGCCGTTCTATAACCCTGAAGCACGGCACGCGCCGCGGTCAGGGAGCAGTCCACCGCCCGTTTGGCCGCCGTGTAGGCATGCTTGTTCAAAGGCGTGAACGTGTCGATGCAATAATATCCGGCGCGTATGGGAAGTTCCTTGGGAGGCCTGGCCGCGTTTCGAATGGGAAACACGTAAGGGTACACGGATCGACCCTTCTCGATCCGGTTGCAGACCCTTTTGAGATATTCCACAAAAGCCCCGTCGTGAACCTCCTTGATGATCCGTTCCGAAAAATGTTGCGGGGGAATCCGATCGATCATTTGTTCCATTCCTTCCAGCCCTTTTAGAATGGAACGCACTCGAACCGGAGATTCCACGTACCCGCGTTCATGAACATGGTGAATCTCGTGCTGGTCGGTCAATACCAGAGCGATGGTCCGTTCCAGCGATCTTACGGAACCGCCGCTCAAGGGCTTTTCATGGATTACGTATTTGGGCTCTCTGATAAGCACCGGGTCGTCCTTGAAGGATTCCGTGACCCGGTCGATATACTCGGGAGGCGCATAGGCGCCGTATTTTCTTTCCAGGATGGCGCGAACGGTCTTACGGGCGTCGTCCCTGGAAAGATGCGCCGGCTTCCCCAAAGGATCAAAAACCAAATGAGGCGGACACGTGTCGTCGGACTTCAGGGGAAGTTCGTACTCCGTGTTCACGATGGGCCGGGCGCCATACCGCTCATAGAACTTCAGGCGCGCACGATTCTGCCGTATCAGGGAAGGCATTCCACAAAGGTTCGGTTCGTCCGGCAGACATTCGAAAAACAGCCCTTTGGAATTCAGTGTGGAAGCCTCTTCCCTCACCCGCTCGTAGAGCGCTCCCCCAACGCCTCCACCCGTTTTCCCGGGTTCCACCGAGATGAAATCCAGATAGCAGAAATTGAGGTCCGGGGCATGCATGAGGAGAGCGAAGCCCCTGACTTTATGCCTGTTCTTTTCGGCCACGAAAAGAATCGACCGAAATCGATATTTCAGAGGATTCCGCAACTGCTGGGGAAGCTTATCGATTTCCTTGACGCTGACTTGGCTGAACTGGTTTCTCAGGATTCCCCGGACCTGTTGGATGGCTTCTCGATCCACGTCCAGGGAATCATCGAAAATTCTTCGGATTCGGAACATAACGTTATCGCCCGAGAGTAAGCCGGTACGAGTTTAGAGCATCGCCGGAAACGTTTCCCCGTTCCCGCTTGGCATGGAAAGGGCCCACGAGCTCGCCGCTTCCCCCTCAAGCCCCCGATCTTTCGGCGTTCCCGCCACCAAATCGACCAGCACGCGCCGAACCACTTCCTCAAAATCAATACCCGCTCTGGATGCGGCGGCCACGAATCCGCTGTCCGGAGCGATGCACGGGTTTGCGTTCACTTCGAGAATCGAGGGGCGCCCTTCCAGGTCCACTCTGAAATCCACCCGGGCATACCCTTGGAGTCCAAAAAGCCTCCAACACGCCACCGCCAGTGTTTTCAGCTTCTCGACCAAAGCGGCGTCGTGAGGTTCGAGGTCAAAGGTTCGAGGCGTGTGGTGGAATTCAAACGAACCCTCCTCCCACTTGGCGCGATAATCAACGATCCGAACCTTTCCTTCGGGATAATCGTCGAAACGGATCTCCGCAGGGGGCAACACCACCGGACCGTCGTATCCCGTAAGCATCGAAAGGTTGAACTCCCGGCCCTCGATATACCGCTCGGCAAAGCAGTCCCCGCCTAAAGACTCTCCACGAAGCTCCATGGCCTCCGTCAGTTGAATCGGCGACAAAGCTTCGATCACGGAGTCCGTCCCCAATCCCACGGAAGCATGTTCCCAAACGGATTTGACGATAAACCTTCCAGGCCTCCAATCCTTCCCGTCGCCGCCCTCGCCTCTCACGTACCAGCCGGGGGTGGGCAGGCCTGCCGCCTTCATGCGATTCTTCGCTTCAAGCTTGTTGGAGGTGGCGAAAAGCGCCCCCGCGGAAGAACCCGTATGCGGAATTCCCCGTCTTTCCAGCCAAGCCGGAGCCCAATGAATGAATCGTCCGCTTCCCCCAACGGTTTCCACCAAGTTGAACACCAAGCCGGCGCGAACCCTCTGCAGGCATTCTTCCAGTCGCTCCACATCGCCGTCGAAAGGCTGAATCGAGTGCTCGTATCCTAATCTCCGCAATGCTTCGGACACGGCTTTCGCCTGCTCCAGGACGTCCTGTTCATCCTTGCCCGCATCTTTGGACACGGCGGAATGCAGCACCACCACGTTTTTCATCTCACACCCGATCCGGGTTCTCCTCGAACCCTCTCGAAAACGGGACCCATCGGACCCGTTTTGTTTGCGGCGGCCAAAGGGCTGTGCCGCCCCAAGGGCAAAGCCCTTAATCGATCAGAGCCCGCGACGTCGGCTCTACGCCCTGTCCCAAGCACCCGGGCACACATAAGCAAATTCCGGAGGGCGACTTGTTTGCGAATGCGCTTCTCCGGAATTGTCCAATCTTTCGGGTCAGGCGTGGATTGCTTCCGGGGTCGCCCCTTGGGAATGAACCTCCGAACCTTTCCCCGCAGCGGCGGAAACAGTCGCATCGCCCCCCAGCCTCTGCACGGCGGAATCCATAATCTCGGCAATCATGCGGACGTAGTCCTTGCCCACTTTCCTGCACAGTATCGGCAGATCCGAATGCACGGGATGTAACCCGGCCAACGGATTGATTTCCATGAAGTTGGGTACGTCGAAACAGTCGCCTCGCAAGTCCACCCGACCGGCGTCCCGACATCCAAGGATTCGATACGCCTGAAGGGCTGTTCTAGCGGCGGAACGGGCCTGTCCGTCGTCCACCAGCTTGTAGGTGACCAGGCTTTCGTAGTTTTCTTTGTTAAAATAAGTGTAGGCTTCAGGCTCCGCTTTGTCCTCCAGAAGGATTTCCATGACGCCCACGACCTTGGCCTGCGCACCCGTTCCCAGAATTCCAACCGTAAATTCACGACCCGGCAGATACGTTTCCACCAGAACAGGCTGTCTGAACCGGTTCATCAGCTCCCGGCACACCACGGAGAGTTCGGCGGGAGAACCGATCTTGGAAGCCACGGTAATTCCCTTCCCGGTCCCCTCCGCCACGGGTTTGGCAAACAAAGGATAAGCCAACTTCGTCTCAAGTTCTATAAGATCGCTCTCCGCCTCCACCACGGCGAAATCCGGCGTGGGAACGCCTCCGTCCCTCAACACGGATTTGGTCATTCCTTTGTGAAGGGTCAAAGCCAAAACCAGTGGATCCGAAAAAGTATACGGTATTCCATACGCGTCAAGCAAAGCGGGAACCTGGGCCTCGCGGCCGAACCCCCACAGGCCTTCCGCAATGTTGAAAACCATATCCCAACGGTCTCCCGCCGCCAGCCTTTTCACCAGGTTCCAGACGTGTCCGATGCGGTCCGTCTCGTATCCGAGTTCTCGGAGCGCTCTCTCAATGGCTTCAATGGTGGAAACCTTGTCGAACTCCGCGGTTTCCACCTCGCTGTAGCCCAACGCGAGGTAGTCGTCCCTCAGATTGTAAGTCATTCCCACTTTCATCAGTTCATTCCTCCAAGGGAAACCGATTCCGGATCCGGATAACGGTAAGTCTTGCCTTCGTAGTTCCTCAACAATAGGTCGTCGCCGTCCCTGCCCTCCACGTAGTCCGGGAGCAAGGGAATTTTCCCGCCGCCGCCCGGTGCGTCGATGACATAATGGGGCACGGCATAACCGCTGGTGTGCCCTCTGAGCCCCTTGATAACGGCGAGCCCCTGTTCGACCCCGGTACGGAAGTGACTCGACCCGGAAATAGGATCGCACTGGTACAAGTAGTACGGTCTTACCCGAATTCTCAGCAGTCCGTGCACCAATTTCGTCATTACTTCCACGGAATCGTTCACTCCCTTGAGCAGCACGGTCTGACTTCCCAGGGGAATACCCGCATCCGACAAACGCCCGCATGCTTGGGCGGTTTCCGGGGTGATCTCCGCAGGGTGAGTAAAGTGAAGGCTCATCCATAAAGGATGAAAACGCTTCAACATACGTGTCAGAGCCGGGGTAACCCTTTGAGGCATTACAGCCGGCGCTTTGGTGCCGATGCGGATAATTTCCACATGCGGAATGCGCCTGAGTCGTTCCAGAAGCTTACTCAAGGCCTCATCGGACAAAGTCAGCGGGTCTCCTCCGGATAAGAGAACGTCCCGCACCTCTTTTCTGGATTCAATATATTCTATGGCCGCTTCGAGCCGCTTCCACGAAAAACTGCAATTCCCCGACCTTCCCACGATTCTTGAACGTGTACAATAACGACAGAACGTCGAACAAAAGCTCGTCACCAGGAACAGCACCCGATCCGGATAGCGGTGCACCAGGCCGGGTACCGGACTGTGCCCGTCTTCTCCCAGAGGATCGTCCGCTTCTCCGGGTCCTCGCACCTGCTCCGCGCAAACCGGAATCACCGAACGCCTCAAAGGCTGGAGCGGATCATTCGCACTCAACAGGCTCGCATAGTACGGCGTTACCGAAACCGGAAAACCGCCGTTAACATTCTGCAGCGCTCGGGTTTCATCTTCCGAAAGCTTCAATATTCTCGATAGTGCGTTATAGCCCCTCAACCGGTTCCTCAGTTGCCAGTGCCAATCGTTCCACTCGGAGCCGGAAACTTCGGGATAAAATCGCTTGCGGAACCTTTGTGTCGCAGTCCCGCATGCAAAACGTGGTGCGTGGGGCACCACTTTCCTCGGTTTCTGAGGAAGCAGCAGGTTGTTTACGGATTCAATAATTCCGCGTTCCAAGAACGGGACGTTCCACGCGGTCTGGGCGGACCCTCCCACAAAGGAATGCCCTGTGAAGTATCGCCCGGGAGGTTCCGAAGGTTCGTGAGGAGGTTCCGTTCGCTTCGCCGTATTATCATCAGCCATTGGGCTTGCTCCTTAGGAATATTGATCAATGAAAAAGAGTTTCCGTATCTCTCGCCTCGGTTTTCTTCAGTATTGAAATCCGACTGCAGATTACCGGGCAAGTTGCCCGCTCGAGTACCGTTTCACGGCTGACCCTCATTCACGTGGACTACCGAATTTGAAGGCACGATTTGGAAGGACCGGACGTAAATCCAGTTTCTTCCCTCTTCGTCCATGGTGACCTCCCCCATAACCCGCACCTGACCGTGCAGCAGCTTGAGAAGTTCTTTGCCCATGTCGTCGTTTCGAATCAGGTAATCCGTCTCGCCCCAACCCGCCACTGCAACCCCGGATACCTGATGATCATCGGACCACTCGATGGGAATCACCACTCCCGTGATCGTGACCAGGTGGTCTCGCATCCCTGTTTCGCCCACCCCCTCCATCCTCTCCTCCCACGTGCAGTTCTTCGCCGTGAATCTTCGTTGCGGAGAATGAGCAACCGCTATGCCAATCACTACTTAGCCATTAATATTAATAGGTTGCAAAGAAGACCGCGCCATCGGCTTTTCCGACCGGAATTCGCAATTCCGATACTCTGAAACACGATTCCCTAAGATCGTCCGTACATGCCCGACCACCCGGCAAACAGGACCTTCTTAGGGTCGGGAGATTTGACAGGGTCGCCCCACGAGGCAAATATATCTTGGTATTTCAGTAATTTGTATAGGTATATCCATTTCAGGAAGCGTCACTTCGGATTTGTCGAGAAGACAAGAACTCAAGGTTCTTGTTTGTTCCGCTCGTTCTGCGCCCAAGGGCCGAACGGAGGCCGCATCCGGAAATCCAATCTGAAGCAACTTACGGAATTCACTACGAAGAACTGAACCGGCGTTCCCCATCCTTCGTGCACTCATGAGAGGGAATCCGGGTGTGGCATAGGTCTTGAATACGTGATGCCGAGGATGATTACCGCTTGGGATGGGCCCGGCGATATCATTGGCGGCGAACGTTGCTGAAGCGGCTTCTCGTCTCGCTCTCAGGCATTACCGCTTCGTTCGCAAAGGTGCTGAGATCGGGTTGAGGACCGTCCAAACGATGCAACCCGGAACGGACTCCGCGGTAATCCAAAGGGTAGATGGCGACTACCAGGCACCCAACGGGAGTCGAAAAGCGAGCGTCCCATAAGCCCTCGAATGATGAGGGGGTTCTCGTAAGCGGTCGAGCCTCGGAAGAACGCTCGGCGCGATCGAATGCTCGGCGGTGAATCGACCCTTTCTTCCACCCTCTCCGGAATTCGGCTCAGTCGAATTCGGGGTGGTGATCGGAGTCATGCATATGGGATGGAAGTTCTGGAAGAAAAAGGAAGAAGGCCGAATGAAACCTGAAGAGCCGAGGCGGACTCGAAACCTTTCGTGCGCCGTGTCTTGTGCTCTGATGAATGAGTTCGGCAGGGAGCCGCAGGCCCTCCTGAGGCTCAGGGTCGCCTCGAAGCGAGTGAAAGGGTTGGAGGCCGCCTATTTTTTCAGAGTGTTCGACCACTCTGCCGCCGCCGCCCGAGGAATCGCCATCGAAAGCTATTCGTCCTTGGACCCGTATCCCGAACTCATCCTTTTCACTGGAACTTTCGATAAATCCACGGACGCGCTGAAAATCGAGCCTGCGGAGCACAAGAACACAAGCACGGAGGCGGCATGAAGGGTCAAACGAGCAATCTGTGTCCGCTTTGTGAGCGCGGTTCTCCGGCTTCCAACTCTTGCCGACCTTGCCTACGATGCGTGGCATTCACAAGGTCACGGCAAGAGACTTCTCAGTGTGTCCTTTAGGTACCGCCCTTATCAGAGGACGCAAAACCGGCCCGTCGTTTAAGTCTTTGCGCTTGCAGCAACAACAGCAAGGAGGCTCAGTATCTCGTTCGAAACTCTCTCAAACGCGTATGCTCGACAAGTTGATCCAGAGTCTTTGGTGTGAACACCTTGCCTCTCGTGGCCAGGATCAGCTTCTTCATGTCTTCACGGCGAACACCGAAACCTCGTCCTCCAATGCAGGCGACCACCTCATATTTCGGGTGTTTGCCCGACTTCCCGGCAAGGCTCAATTCTCCCAAATGCTGAATGCGAGTCACTTTGTCCCTGGCTGTGCCGTCATCTTCTGTGACTTTCGCCTCAATAACGATTTGGGGATTGAATTCGTCCGGTATGATGAAATCCGGCGTCTGGTCGAACCCCTCTATTTTTTCCGCCCGCTTCGTCTTGCGGTAGCTAATTTCCGCGTGAGTGAGCACTTCTTCTATGGCCGCTTCGAGGCTGTCTCCGATTAATTCACTCACTGAATCTCGATGACCGGCGAAGGGCCTACCCAAGAAGCGCTCATAAAGCAGCATGGCGTAAGGTGCTCCCATCCGGGCGATGTTTCTAATGCTCTCCAAGCCCCGCCTGGTATCCGCTTTGTCAAGCCGATGCAGTTTGTCTACGCCGACTTGAGGCACACTTTCGGACAACAAGCGACAGGCGGTCTCCACAAGGGCCTCGAGCCTCTCCTTGGTAGAAGAGTTGACTTTGAGAGGGTTTTGCGGAGATATCCTCGCCTTTCTGTCAATAGACCGGACAAATCCCTGACTGACGCCTATTCCGGTCTGCTGAGAAGCCACATACCCCCATTCCGGCGGAGTGAATCCCAGCATGGTACGTAATACCACAATTGAAATCGGTTCCGCCAGAGCAACCGCAAGCACCTTGTCCGGCCCAAGTTTTGAAAAACCTTCAGTCGCAGCTTTCAGTGCCTCGTATCCTCTTTCGAAAACCGGATATTCAACAAACCCCACACCCTTTGGCATGACAAGAAATTCAGACTCCAAGCAGGAAAACACGGCATCGACATAGCGCTCCGGTTCTCTCATAATTTCCTCAAAAGGCGCTTCAAAAGGATACTTCGCCATCAGCTATTCCATATTCGTAGGATTTCTCTCGCACACCGAACAACGGCATATCAAGAGAGGAATTCTCGGACTCATATAGGCATTGCTCGACTTCTCGCCACCCCCCAAACTCTATGAGCCGGCGGGAAACCGCCGCAATGCGTTTACCGACATCCAAGTCTTTGTTCCAGTTCCTGCGAAGATTCCATATGGCTAACCGAACCAGGTGACCGAACGCGATGCACCTGATATCTCCGACGGTTGGTTTGACATTCCCGTCTCGAAGCTTGGATAGATCATCTCTAACCAAGTCTGCGACACCCTCAACGGAGTCGACTATCCATCTTCGTGGTATGGAACCGCTCATTCTGCATACGAAGACGGTATCGATTATGGACGAACCCGTCCCATTGATGTGTATTGACCCACCCATTTCCGCCGGGCAAGGCAACGAGGCGGAGCAAGTTAGACCTGCATCGAGAATCGCTACCACGATCGGGTGGTAGGCTGCGAGGTCATTGTGATGGTAAGTGAAGACCAATGGCGCACCGGGCTTGAGAGCGCTCGACATCTTCAGAAAAACAGCCGACAATCCCTGTGTGAAGTGGTCCAGACCCCTTCCCATGTCTACGTTGCCGGTTAATTCTTGGGGGCTTCTGGTCGATCTCGATCTGAACGTGAGCTCCTCACCATTAGCCAGACGGCGAAGCCACACATAGCAGAAATCCATCAATTCCGCATACTGGACGTTTCCAAAGTACGGAGGGTCGGTAAACACCGCATCCACAGAGCCGGGCGAAATCCGCACTTCGGCGGCATCGCCGCAGAACAACTCAACTCGTCTTTTACCGACCCCGTGTTCTCCATTCGGAAGATCACCTATCCATTCCCCTTTAATTGGTATCGTTTCCTTCTTTCGACCCCGGTGACGGACTTCGAAAGGATGATCGCAATACCGTTTCGCCTTCCGAAACTTCTCAATAATGTTGGCCCACCCCCCGCTGCCGACGCACGTCCTCTTCGTGTTGTCCAAGATTCCAATCAAATTGGACTCACACTGAATGAGACCCACCGGATAGCCGTGTACCGAGAAAATATCCAACGACTTCAGAGCAGTGGAATCGTAACGACAAAGCATGTTCTGATAGCGTAGTAGATCCGAAAGGTTGGTTGCGAGGGCGTTCCGAACACGCACGTTTTCGGTGCCCACAATCAATTGTGCGGATGCCTCCAAGCCGAGAAGCTGTCGCGGATTAAACATCTCTTGATAGCGAGTGTATCCCCATCGGTGGAGGCGATTGGTCTCGTCACCGGATGGTATTTCATCATCAGGAGCGAAGCGGGCAACGGTCCTCCTCCATCTTTCTTCTGCCACATTCACCCGATCCAGGTCCTGAGAATCGGGCATTTTGAAGAACCTTCCCACATGTTTGTTCTTGCAGGAACGGCAGAAATACTCAATTGCGAAAAGCCTGTGCCGTGGCGCACCCAAGGTCTTATCGGGATAGGTGTTAATGGTTCCGCACTGGGTGCATTCACAACGGCCGCGTTTGGCCGCTCCGTCGAGCTTCAAATTAACTCCACAATATCCGCATGTGCCAAGCCTTTTTCTGTCGGCCGTCTCGTTCAATTGACCGCAAGCCTTACACACCATAACGTTCTTAGGATGTCTCGAATCCGTCGCCAACAAATAACCGGGAAACAGATCGATTGGCTGGTTGCACCTTTTACAGGAAATTTCCTTAACCCATAAAAAATACTTAACATGTGCCTCTTCGGAGCCGCAAATCATGCAGCGTGTCCGGTAAAGACGTCCAATATCCTCTTCCAACTTCACACGCAGGCATTCGGCCGATTCAACATACCCCTCAAGGTCAAGGTGTTCTATCTCCTGTTTCACTATCCAGTAAGACATAGGGTTGATGTCTACTCCAAAGATATCGCACCCGACCCGATTGGCTTCAAAAAGGGGCGTTCCTCCTCCCATGAAAGGATCGGCAACCCTGATTCCCGCAAGATTATTCGAGTCATAGAATACTTCGGATATGGGTTTGCCGAGAAATTCAGACAGCAGCAACGCACGAAAGAGAGTGCCGGGTCTTCGAGCGAACCATTTGTGAACCGCTATAATAGGCCTGTAGTTCTGTTGAATCTGTTTCTCACGCAAAGCGATATCCGCTACGAACGAGATGTCGAAATGTCGCTCGATCATTCTTGCATTGCCTTCCGTTCCCCTTCATTATTGTAGAGGCTTTCTAAGCCGGGCGTTCCGCTTTTCCCCCCCGGAATCGTGGGTAGCCCCCTGTCGGTACCGGTGAGTCGACAACCACATCAGGCGCGTCCAAACGAACCACGCCTTCCCTCACCACGTTGAAAGGAGCTTTTGCGCCCTTACCCCACCGGCGCTTCCAATCCTTCACCGCTATGGCTCATCCGAATCGACTCCTCGTCGGGCCATAAGCGTCGTTCAATTTCCGCCACCAGGGGAGCCAGTGTAGCCTCGTCTTTCGCCGAGATGCTCAGTGCATGGTGTTTGAAGCATCGCTCGGCCACCAACTCGGGAGGCGCCAGGTCCTCCTTGTTGAACACCGTGAGCACCGGAATGAAGTCCAGATCCAAATCGTGCAGTATCTTGTTCACCGCCTGGATATGTTGTTCGAAGTGGGGATTGGATACGTCGACCACGTGCAGAAGCAGGTGAGCCTCCTCCAGTTGTTCCAGCGTGGCGCGAAAGGCCTCCACGAGGTCCCGAGGAAGGTCCTGGATGAACCCCACGGTATCCGTGATGATGATCTCCCGGTCTTTGGGGAATTTAAGCCGCCTGCTGGTGGGATCCAGCGTGGCGAATAAACGATTTTGGACAAAGATATCGCTCTTGGTCAGCGTGTTCAACAGCGTAGACTTTCCCGCGTTGGTGTACCCGATAATGGCCACCGTGGGCATGTCCTTCCTTTGCCGCATCTTGCGTTGAGTCTTGCGTTGCTTTCGAACCAGATCGAGCTCGCGCTGCAACGAAGTGATGCGTTCCCGTGCCCGGCGTCGATTGATTTCCAGCTTGGTTTCACCGGGACCGCGCCCTCCGATGCCTCCGGTCAGGCGGCTCATGGCCGTGTTCTTGGTCACCAGGTGAGGCAGCATGTACTTGAGCTGCGCCAACTCCACCTGAATCTTTCCTTCCCGGCTCCTCGCCCTCTGGGCAAAGATGTCCAAAATAAGCTGCGTGCGATCGATGATCTTCAGTTCCGTGGTTCCGGATAGGGCTCTGGCTTGTGAGGGACTCAAGTCCTGGTCGAACACGAGGAGTTCCGCCCCGGTTTGCAGGGCCCGAATCACGATCTCGGAGAGTTTGCCCTTACCCAGCAAGGTCGGAGAGCGTTCTCCGCTTCTCCGGGTTTGAATCACCCGCCCCGCCGGCTCCAATCCGCAAGATTCCGCCAGCTCCTCGAGCTCATCCAGGCGGTCTTGGACTTCCGTTTTGGGAAGAGAGCTCACGCTCACCAGGAGAGCTCTTTCTCTTCCGGCGTGAACACGAAGGACCCGCTGGGCTTTGGAGAATTCCTCCTCCAACGAATCAATGAGCGCAGGGAAGTCGATGTCATGGACTGAACGGCCGAAAGGAAACGGACCCAGATGCGCCAGGTTGTCTCCGTCACGACCGGTAGGCAGGAGGTGCACCCCTTGGAGTCGAGCAGGTTCGCCTTGATCGTCGACCTCCAAGCCGGCTACGAAATCCAGGCGAAGCAGAGCCAAATCGTTAAAGTCGTCGGGGCCGAGCGTCTCCCCTTTTCGTAAGGTGTGGACCAGCCTGACCCCCTTGAGGCGGGTGAGTCCGCTTCGAAGCCTTTCCGATTGAGGGATCATGAGATTATGGGCGTCGCCGACAATGACGTACTCCACGGTGCCCCCGCGATCGATGAGCAGGCCGACCCGCCTGCCCGTCTCGTGAGAGAGGAGACTGATTTCCCTTCCCGCTTGTAGAGAAACGATCTCCCGCGGAGGAATCCTCCGCTGGTGCAACCGATTGAGACGTTTGACCTGTTGGGGTTTAAGGCCCCGAATGTTGCCGCTGATTCTGCCTATGGAAGTCTCCTTTGGTCATGTCATCCATGCTCGCCGAACCTTTTCGAAAGCGCCTCTCGCCGCGCCCAAGTCCCGGCCTGGACGTCGCGCCGCCGATCGACACGAAAAAAATCGGAATTTTCAGATGGATTAAACCCTTTCTTCGGTTCAGGGTCTTATTAATCAGCAGAGAGAGAAAAACTCTGCTAATCCCTATCTCCCCTTCTTCATGTTCCCCCGGGAGTTTCCATGAAACTCCCGGGGGATTTTCTTTTACCTTTGACAATGTATACCCGCCACGGTATAGAATAGCACCATTATAGCAGCTTCCGGGGGAGCATGTCTCCTCATTCGGGTTGGCTGTAAGGAATCCGTACGCCCGTTCGAGGAATCACCCCAACGGTTGAGGGGCCGTCCGCGTCACTCGAGTTCCACACAAGCTATTAATATCCTAAGGAGAAGCCCCGTGTACCTGATCAATGACGTGAGCCGAAAGGTGAACCTTTCACAGAAGCGCATCCGGGAATACGAAAAGGAGGGGTTCATCAAACCCCAGCGTCACCCTCACACCAACAACCGACTCTACACGGATTTCGAAGTCCTGCAGGTGCAGCGAATTCACGACCTCATTCACCAACGTGGTTTTACGCTGACCGGGCTGAAAAATCTCTTGGTCATGGCGCCTTGCTGGAACGTGTTCGGGTGCCAAGTGAAACAATCGTGTCCCGCTTTCTCCGACCCCCATATGCCCTGCTACAAGGTTCGGGAAAAGGTCGAAACCCTGTGTCCGGGTCCGTGCGAACGTTGTGCGGTCTTCATGAACCGGGACTTCGATCCTGATTACGTGCTTGAACACAACGTGGAAAGCCGTTTCATCAAACTTCCGGTCGTCCCGGCATCCTAGTACGGCGCAACCGAACCGGCGATCGGTATTCACCCACGACTCGTAACTCACCGGGGCTGGGGGATTCCCGAAAGAATCCCCTCCCCCGATCCCCCCATTTCAGCAATCCCGTTTTTCCGCCGTTGCTCGTCCGGCTACACCATTCCGTGCCACTCCTACCTGAGCATACTCAAAAGGTGAAGTCCGGCGATCACCTTGGCTCCTCCAAACTGATAAGACAGGTAGATTACCGGGTAGCTCAGGATCGCGTTGAATATTCCCACATGCGCGATACCGTCGAGCAACAAGATTCCCAGCAGAATCATGGGGCCGTACCGGGCGAATTCCCTGTAACGTACGGCCTGTCGGTACGGAAGCAGCCCTTCGAGCACATGAGAGCCGTCCAGAGGAGGTATGGGAAGCAGGTTGAATACGGCAAACGCGACGTTCAACACCACCATTTGTGAGAACACCATGAGGAATTGCTGACCGTCGAGGGGAAGCATCTTGAGCAGCATACCGCTGATAAGAGCCACAACGATGTTCGAGGCGGGACCCGCGAGAGACACCAAGACTTCGTCTCTCCGCGGATTTCTGAAGTACCTGGGATTGATGGGTACGGGTTTGGCCCAGCCGAAGCCCAGCAGGAGGAAGCAAATGGCGCCCATGGGGTCCAGATGCGATAACGGATTGAAGGACAACCTGCCGACCATGTGGGCCGTGGGATCTCCAAAATGATACGCTACACGGCCGTGAGCGTATTCATGAATCGTAATGGCGAACAAGATCACGGGCAGCCGAACGATCCATACAAGCAGCGTCGAAGATAATGCGGATACATCCATAGGTTATGATATCCATGGGTGCTTGGGAAATCCGTATTCGAGAAGAAGAGCCTCCCTTCCCGCAACACGGCGTCCGTACGGTGGAAAGAAAGAAGGTCACGCGGATACGCCGTGTGGGGAATATTCCGCCGCGACCAACGGCTGGTTGTTACCTATCCTAAAGGCTTCCTCTTTTCAAGGAGGCCGGCGCCCGGATTTCCCTCGACGAATACAGGGCATGCATCGCGGGGCCGCCGGTGGAGAAGTCCACGACCACCTCGGGGGCCCTTCGTTGATACCCGGAAGCCCCCAGACGCTGAATTTCGCTTCGGGAAACCCACGTGTACCGCGCAGCTGTCATCCTTCGTTGAGTTCCCCCCGCGATTCAAGTAAAATGCGTTCCACCGAAAAGATCGGGACAACCTCAACTTTCTTTCACAAGCGACGGCTTTCTCATGCCCGTTTCTCCGACTCCGCCTCCCAAGGCTTCCGGGTACGACCTGCTTTTCCGTGTCGACGACCGTCCCTCGCTCATTAAGACGCTCCTTTACGGGAGCCAATGGGCACTCTTGTTTCTGCCCACCATCACGGTTTCCGCCGGAGTGGTCGCCGGAGTGCTGGACTACGATACGGCCGCCCGATCGGCCTTCATGGGCCGTATCCTCCTCGTTTCAGGCGTGCTCATGGTGTTTCAGACGTTGTGGGGCCACAGGTATCCGCTTATCGACGGTCCCTCCAGCGTGGTCATGCTCACCTTGATCACGCTCGCCCCTTTAGGGTCGGCCGCCATCGGCGGCGGCTTCCTTTGCGGGGGTCTGCTGCTCGGTCTGCTGGGTTTTTCCCGTCTCTTTCGTCATGTCGCGAGACTTTTCACCGACCGCGTCGTGGGCGTGATTACCGCTTTGATCCCCATGTCCTTAATCCCGTTCCTGCTTCCCCTGGTGCTGGGGAAGACTTCGGAACACCCTTCGGGGTCGCCGCTGATCATGGGAGTATCCATCCTGGTGATGCTCATCATGATCCTGTTTTCAACCTATTTAAAGGGCGTCCATCAAAGCTATTCCTTTTTATGGACCGTCGTGGTGGGAACCGGCCTCATGGGCCTCATCGGAGAGTTTCGAGTCCCGACGTCACTGGCCGTCGACCCCTGGTTGAGCCTCCCGACCCCCCTCCTCGGCCCCGCTCCCCAATTCCACCCCGTGAGCGTAATCACGTTCCTTTTCGCGTACCTCGCCGTGCTCGCCAATGAGGTGGGAAGCGTCTACAGCATAGCGGAAGTGGTGGGAGACGACAGCCTGGAACAAAGACTGGATCGGGGCATCGGTTTCACCGGAATCGGCGGTATCCTTTCCGGTTTCATGCCTTCACTCGGCACGGTGAGTTATGCCGTAAGCCCCGGAGTGGTGTTCGCCACGCGAGTGGCAAGCCGCTTTCCCTTGACCGCGTGCGGACTTCTCGTCACGGCGTTGGCGTTTTCGGGAAAGATCACGGCCTTGTTGGCTTCCATCCCCCTGGCGGTTGTGGGCGCCGCTCTCTTCGTCATCATGGGCTCCCAGGTCATGGTGGGCATGTCCATCATATTCAAGGGAGGCCGCGAAGTCTCCTCCAAGGACTATTACGTGGTGGGCGTCCCCTTGCTTTTAGGAACCGCGGCTTCCATCATGCCGGAGAACTTCCTGCAACTGTTGCCCCTTTCACTACGCGTGCTCGTGGGAAACGGTCTGGTCGTGGGGATCGTCTCCGTGCTTCTTCTGGAGCACGTCGTTCTTCGGAAGAAAAAGACCGCCGGCCGATAACGACGTGTTTACCAATACCCGTAGGGATAGGGCCAACCGTAATATCCCCAGTAGTATGGAAAATAATAATCGGGATAACCGTAATAATCTCTGGGTTCCCGCACCGGCCATAGAATCAATTGGCGGCTTTCCACCAAAGGCACGGTCAAGGATTTCTCCCCGACATGGACACTTTCGGTCCCTTTCACCGTCCCCGCCACGGTGATCTTGCGGTCTTTGGAATAGATTTCGGGGTCGAGGAACCCCTCATGCTCGACCACGAATCGGCCTTCGGATCGGTCCTTCTCGCCGGGCTCGTCGTTGAAATCAAGGGGAGTCTCGAGCACCACGAAAAAAGTCGCCTCTTGCTCGTTCCGCACTTCGAGTATGTACCCGCCCAGGATGACCATATCCCCTCGATGACGGTCGGGATGAGCCGCCGTTTCCTTGAACGGGATCCGCGGTTCGGCCTCCAAGCGATGCTCCTTCGAAACGGCCGAGCAGCCCACTCCAAGAACAAACAGCAGAACGGCCGCGGCGAAGATTGCGCCCAATCGTTGCATGGCCCCCTCCTATAACCAGGTGCCTATTCCAATGCCGAAATGGATTCTCGGCTCGTTGTCCTTCACGGGCTCCCAGACTTTCAGGTCCAAAGGCCGAAGCACCGGGTAAAGCACCTTCTTTTCTCCGATCAGCGCCGGCACGACTTCGGTCAATTCGCCCACGACGCTCACAAGTTTTTCCTTTTCCAACAATGCGGGATCGAGAAACTCGGCGGACCGAATCACGAACCTCCCCCGGTATTCGTCCGACGGCGACGGCCGGTCATCGTATCCCAAGGGATATTGCAGCACCAGGATCTCCGTGGCGTCGGCCTCGACCCGCGTCTCGATGATACGCCCGCCCCATTCCACCACCCTGCCGATGAATTCGTCCGGCGACTGTTGCACTTCGAGAGAAGTCCCTTCAAAGTCCACCATGGCTTTGGCATCCTGCTTCAGGCCGTGGGCGCAACCCATGGCGCCGAACAGGCACAACAAAACCAGCATTGTCCCCACGTGGGTCCATTTGGCCATGTTTCATTCCCCCTCAACCGTTACAGGCCGTCCGCCCATCTCCACGCTTCCATCGTGCGCACACAAGTCCGAGCCCTCATCGGCATCGCCTTCGCAAAGGGGCGTCGGGCCCGGAATCGGTATGGATCGGCCGAACACGTTTGTTGGACTCGAGAAGATGCTCGATTCCGTTCGAACCTGTTAATTATTCTATGGCATTAACGGATCAAAGGACAAACGGTTTGCCGAAGGGCGGATGGGGGAGTTCACAACTGAGGTTGGCCCCTCTGCGTTTCCGTCTACGAAGGTGATGGGTACGGTGGGACCCGACGGAACGACCCGGGAACCCGGGAGGATGTGAGTTGATGAAGTGTGACCGGCCTTTCCGGCTCGGCATGAAAGAAGGCCTCTCCATGGGAATCGACACGAGCCGAGATTTCCTTCGTGTTACGGAGGCGGGGGCATCCGGGAGCCCGAAAAGAGAGAGGTTCCGTTGCGCTTCACAAGCCGAGAACGTCGGACACGCCGCTCATGGCCTCGATACTGAGGACGGTGAATTCCTCCAGCGACATACCCAGGCTTTCGCACAACCGGATATGATCCCGATTGACGCTCCGAGCGAAATGACTCTCTTTCATCCGCTTGATCACGGACTTGGGCTTGACGCTCCGGATTCGCTTGTCCGGATAGACCAGCGCCGTGGCAATGACCATGCCGGTCATCGTCTCGGCGCACGTGAGGGCCAACTCAATAGGCGTCCGCCGCTCCAGGTTCAAAGCTTCCGCGTTGTGAGCCTGAATCGTACGAATGTCCTCTTCACTCAGGCCCGCCTCCCGGAGCCAGGGCTCGGCCACCAGAGTGTGCCGCTCGGGCGAGTCTTTAGTCTGGTCGTAATCCAAATCGTGGAGAAGCCCCACGATGCCCCAATGGTCGGGCTCTTCGCCCATTCGACCCGCCAAAGCCCGCATGACGGCTTCGGTCGCAACGGCGTGCTTATAGAGATTTTCCTGACTGGTATGTTTCTTCAGCAGCTCGACGGCCGCGTCGCGAGAAAGCTTCATCAGCCCGTCAGGCCGCTTTGCGGGTTCGTTTCTTGAGTCGGTTGATTCTTCGTTGAAGGGTCTTCACCGTCTTCTTGTCGCCCGCTTCCCGCGCTTCTTCTTTCTTGGTCCTGAGCGTGCCCATTTTTGTCTTCAAGCGTCGGTTCGCCTCGGCCCGAATGGAGTCCACGGTGCTGTCCTCGGTAATCCCCTTGGCCTCTTTGATGGCTTCCAGCAGTTCTTCTTTCTTCATGGCGTGGACGCCGAGAATGTTCCCCACCTGAAGTGCAAGATTTCGCAGATCCTTGACGGTCATCTTATCCAAAGCACTCAAATTATCAGACACTTGCAAGTCCTCCTCAGTATTGCCGATCTCGGTTTTGAATCGGGGTTCTTTAATTAATCGTTTTTGCTTCCCTGTGCAACCATTTTTCTGAAAGGTTCAAAAAGTTCGATGGGGATGGGGAAGATCGTGGTGGAATTGTTTTCCGCGGCAATGGTAGTCAGGGTCTGTAGATAGCGAAGTTGAAGCGCCATGGGGTGAGCGCCGAGAATCTCGGCCGCTTCCGTGAGTTTCTTGGACGCCTGGAACTCGGCCTCCGCAGAGATGACTTTGGCTCGCCGATCCCTCTCCGCCTCCGCCTGCCGAGCCATGGCTCGTTGCATTTCCGTGGGAAGATCGATGTGCTTCACTTCCACAGTGGATACTTTGATGCCCCATGGATCCGTGTGCTTGTCCAGAATACTCTGGAGCTCGTGATTGATCTTGTCTCTCTCGGACAGCAGGTCGTCCATCATGGCCTGGCCGCAAACGCTTCGCAGCGTGGTCTGGGCCAGTTGTGAGGTGGCGAAGAGATAATCCTCCACGTCGACCACGGCTTTGGTCGGCTCCATCACTCTGAAGTAAACCACGGCGTTGACTTTTACCGACACGTTGTCCCGTGTGATCACGTCCTGAGGGGGGACGTCCATGGCCACCATTCTCAGGCTGACCTTCACCATACGATCGACCACCGGGATCAGTATGATGAGGCCCGGGCCCTTGGCCGCAATGAGTCTCCCGAGACGAAACACCACCGCCCTTTCGTACTCCCGCAGCACCTTCAACGCGGAAGCCAAGAACATGATCAACAGGAAAAGGATCAATCCGAACATATACGTGGCCATCCTTCACCCTCCACTTCCCGGGGTCGCCAATGCCGTGACGGACCCGGGTATTCGATGATTCGCCGCCTGTCAGCGATTCGCTTTCCTGACTCTCAGGCGCAACCCCGTCACTTCGGTCACTTCCACTTTGTCGCCCACGGCGAGGTCCTCCGGACCGTCTGCGTCCCACGTTTCTCCGTGAACGAAAATCTTGAACTCGCCCGACGCCGCGGTGCGGGTGACTTGGCCCAACTCACCCATCAGGCCGGATGAGCCCGTGACGGGTTTCCTCAACATGGCGCGCACCACCAAACCCACCACCACGGTAAAAAACAGGGTGACCACGGCCACCGTGGCCAGCAGCACGCCCCAGGATACCCGGATCAGTCCCATGTCGTCGCCCTTGAAGAGGAAAAGAGAGCCCAATACCAGGCACGAAATTCCGCCCACGGTAAGCATCCCGAAACTCACCACCTTGAGTTCCAGGACAAACAAAACAAGCCCCAACAGAATCAGCAAAATGCCGGCATAGTTGACGGGCAACGTCTGAAAAGCGAAAAACGCGAGGATCAAGGACACGGCTCCGACGATTCCCGGGAAGATGGCTCCCGGGCTCGAAAGTTCGAAATAAAGACCCACGAACCCCAACATCATGAGAATGTACGCGATATTCGGATCGGCAATGGTTCGAAGAATCTTTTCCCTGAGTTCTTCCTCCACCCGGACCACTTCGGCCTTCGAAGTCTTCAGAACCTTGCGTTCAGACAAAATACTCACGGTTCGGCCGTCCAGCTGTTTCAGTAGATCGTCCAGGTCGTTGGCCCTCAGGTCCACCACTTTCTTTTTCAGAGCTTCCTCGGCGGTGATGGACACGCTTTCCCGCACCGCTTTTTCCGCCCAGTCGGCGTTGCGCCCCTTCTCTTCCGCAATGCTTCGGACATAGGCGACCATGTCGTTTTCAACTTTCTTCGACATGGTCTCATCCATTTTACCCCCGCCCGCAGGCACCGGGTGGGCCGCCCCGATATTCGTTCCCGGAGCCATGGCCGCCACGTGGGCCGCGAGAGTAATCACCACTCCGGCGCTGGCCGCCCTCGCCCCCGCGGGTGCCACATACACCACGACCACCACGGTGGATTCCAGCATGCTTTGGACGATGGCCCGCATGGAATCGGCCAAGCCGCCCGGGGTATCCAGCATGATGATCAGGCATTCCGCGTCCGCCTCTTCAGCGTCTGCCACGGCCCGTTCAACGAAGATGGCGACACCCGGATTGATGCTGCCCACGACCCGCATCACATGCACCGCGCGTGTCGAAGACTCGGCCGCGCACGGGGTGCAAAGCGCGAAAGCCAGTGCCAGACCGAACACTATGAATTGTCCGACTTTGCCGCTGTGAGTTCCCATCGAATCGGCCTCCGACCGATCAAGGGGCATTCAAGCCAAGCGCGCCCATGATGAGTTGCACGTCTTCCCAAACCTCCCGCTTTTTCGCCGGGGTCCTGAGGAGGTAGGCCGGATGATAGGTGGGCATGAGACGGATTCCATCGACGTCGTGGAACCGGCCTCTCATGGTGGAAATGGGAGCGTCGGTATGCAACAGGGTTTGCGCCGCGGGTGCCCCCAGCGCACAGATGATTTCCGGCTGAATCAACTGGATCTGACTCAACAGGCAAGGTTCGCAGGCGCCGATCTCATCGTCGAAAGGCGTGCGGTTTCTCGGGGGTCGGCACTTAACGATGTTGGTGATATATACCCGGGTCCGATCCAATCCCATGGCCTGGATGATTTTGGTCAGCAACTCGCCCGCAGCCCCCACGAAAGGCCTTCCCATCAAGTCTTCGTCACGGCCCGGTCCCTCTCCCACGAACATGAGGCGGGCTTTGGGATCGCCCTCACCGAACACCAGATGCTTTCGTCCTTCCGCCAGACGACAGCGCGTGCACCCGGCCCATTGCCGCTTCAGCTCTTCCAGGCTCCGCGGGGAAGCCGAAACGGTTTGCGCCGGGGCTTCATTCCTGAACCTTTCCATGATGTCGGGAGGGATGAACAGCTCTCGAACACCCATGGCCCGATAGAAATGCAGGAGCCTGTTCGTTCCGGAATCCATTTGGGCCCTCAGCCGGGATAGAGAAACGTCATTCAGCCGGAAACGGCTTTTCCAAGGTCGAGCCATCTGCGCACGCGGCTCAGAATCTCATGGCCCACCTCAATCTTGTCCATCATTGGAAGCGTTTCCACCGCACCGTCCCGGTCAATGATCTTCACCCGGTTTGTTTCGCTCCGGAAGCCGCTTCCCTTCTCGGAAACATCATTGGCCACGATGAAATCCAGTTGTTTCGACCGAATCTTGCTCATGGCGTTCTCCAGGAGGTCCGTGGTCTCCGCGGCGAATCCCACCAGGCATTGATGGGTCTTCAAGCGCCCCAACTCCGCCAGGATGTCCGGATTCATCTCCAACCTGATCAACGGTTCAGCCTCTCCGCGCTTGATTTTGCGATCCGACTGCGGGAGCGCCGGTCGGAAGTCGGACACCGCGGCAGCCTTGATCACCACATGGTTCACGGCGAACCGGTTCAATACGGCCTCCCTCATGTCGAGGGCGCTCACCACCCTTACCATCTCCACGCCGGCGGGATCCGGTTCGTCCGACGGTCCGGAGATGAGACAAACTTCCCCGCCTCTCCGCCGAGCGGCCACGGCCACGGCGAATCCCATCTTGCCCGACGAACGATTCGTCAAACACCGCACCGGGTCAAAATATTCTTCCGTACGACTTGCCGTTATCAGGAAACGAACGCCTTTCAAATCCTGCGGATTGAGCATGCACTCGATTTCTTCCATGATGTCGGACACGTCCGCCAGTCGCCCCGCACCCTCTTCCTTGCAGGCCAGCTTCCCGACTCCGGGAGCCGAAATCCGCACCCCCCTTTGCCGCAACGTTTCCATATTGTTCTCAACGGCGGGATGAGTCAGCATATTGGTGTTCATGGCGGGACAAACCAGAATGGGCGCCCGAACCGCGAGCATGAACGTCGACAGGAAATCATCCGCAATGCCCAGCGCCATTTTCCCGATGACATTGGCGGTGGCCGGCGCCACCACCACCAAATCCGCCCAACGAGCCAATGCGATGTGCAGTATCTCTCCGGCCGTCTCCTGAAACGTGTCCAGGACCACTTCCTCTTCGGTCAACGTACGGAAAGTCAACGGAGTGACAAACTCTTGGGCGGAACGAGTCATCACAACCTTGACCAAGGCGCCTCTCTTCATCAATTCCCTGGTCAGAAACGCGGACTTGTACGCGGCGATTCCACCACTGACGCAAAGAACGACCTTCTTTCCCCTCAGCTTCGTCTCCGTTTTCATCACCTGCTCAACCCGACCTGCCGTTACGGCATGTAGAACTCCGTTATCAATTAGAACTCCGGATTTGTTGGAGAGAAATCTCGGCCGGCCGTCATCAATGCCGTTCCAGTCCGGTTATCACCCCGTGGCATCTGCAAGCCGTACACAACAGAATGTTCCCATGTACGGCGCGGATCCGCTCCAAGAGATCAAAAAGGTCCCCGGGACGGTACCCTCCGATTCCGGGACCCAATTGTCGGCTTCTGATCACCAGAGGGCGAAAAGGAGGCACCGACGTCTCGGCGAGCAATTGGAACATGTTCCTGCCGCGAGGGCGCTGGGTCACGGTACAGTTCTCACTGGGCTCGGCACAGTCGTCCGGACAGAGAAAGTCCGCGTGTGTCACGTAAATGTCGCCGTTGCCTCCCCTAAGCGGATGCCTGAGTTGGGAATCCACTTCAGGGGGAATCGGCACACGCTCCAGAACTTCCGGTCCCAGGGTTTTCAGAGCCCACTCGGCGGCCAAATGCACGGGAAGGGCGGGAATGATCCATTCGGGTTCATTGCCTTTTCCCAGTTCCGCCCACACATATTCCACACCGTCGGCCGTCTCGACGGCGCAGTTCGGTTGGTCGACGTTAAGATTCTCCTTAGCCGGGTCCACTAATACAAAGCGGGTCCCTTTCCTCCGTTCCGAAAGTCGCTTGAGGGCAAGCTTGCCGAATTTGCCCGCACCGATAATCCAAATAATTTCCATGATAACTTAACTATATCACAGTTTTTTTGCCCGAACAAAGAGCTTCCGATGCATCGGCGCCGCGACGAAGCAAACCACGAATCCTTCCGTTCGCCGCCCCGACGTAACGGCACAGGCCCGCCGAAAGGGACCCTTCCGGCTCATCCCACCCGAGATGGTCTGGAGAACGATGCGCAGCCGTGTTAAGGTACGGTATGGATATTCAGCTTGACCTTCCGGTTCAAAACATCTCCCTGCACGAGATCGATGTTCGCGGGGACGCACACAGACTCAGTTTCGGACGTTCCATCGAACCCCTCGTGGAATCTCTCCGACGGATCGGGCTGATCCAGCCTGTTCTGCTGTGCCCGGGGGAAGAAAAACGGTTTGTGATCCTTAGCGGCTTTCGCAGATTGGAGGCTTGGACGGCGCTGGGTCGCGACCGCATCCCCTGCCGAGCTCTCGACCGTCCCTTCAACGCCCTGGAACGGCTTGAGATCGCCTTTTGGGAAAACCTCGTCCATCGAGGTTTCAATCCGGCCGAGAAAGCGCGGGCCGTCGAGAGGTTCCTCAAAATCACCGATGAGGAGACGGTGATCAAGCGGATACTCCCCGCCTTGGCGCTTCACCCTCATCGGCGAGAGCTGGATCGAATGCTGAAAATCGCCGATTCCCATGATAAGGTGCTCGAAGAATTGGTGACAGGCCGTATTTCAGCCGAATCCGTTATATTTCTCCACGAATTTCCCGAACGATATCGAGAGGCGGTCTTCAGTTTTCTCCTCTGTCTGAACCTCAATCTGAACCGGCAGAAGGAGATGCTGGAAACCCTGCTGGACCTTTCCTTACGAGACGGCGTTTCCGCCGAAGAGTTGACGCGGCATGAGGAAATCCAAGCCGTTCTCAATAATGAAATATTGAGTACGCCCCAAAAGGCGGAGCGAATTCGGGAAATGCTGAAAGCCCGACTTCATCCGCGCCTGACACAAGCTGAGGAAATATTCCGAGACCGATTACACGGACTCGGCCTCCCCAAATCGATTCGGGTCCGCCATGCCCCCTCTTTCGAAACCGAAAACCTCCAGCTTACCGTTGAGCTAAAGGATCTCCAGGAATTGCGCCGGTCGTTAAGGCTGTTGGAAGACCCACGGGTCGAATGCGGATTCGACGCCTTATTCCGGCTCGCATTGGACCCTTCGGACGAGAAGTAGCCGATAATATTCAGGAACCGGTGATCGGACCTAAAATCCGTATCACTGAAGCGCGCCGCGCCGGTTCCCATTCCATCCGCAAAAAGCGAAATGATTGATGCGCCCTATCCACGCGTTCTTCTTTTCCATGCTTGTCTTGATTTTCGCGGCATCATGTAATCCGGCTCGTGCCGATGTGGTGGAAACATCGAGCTTCTCCATCGAATTCGATTCGAAGGACCGAAATACGGCCTCTTATTTGGAAGAGAATATCGAAGGGGTGGCCCGCCGCATCAAAGAAGAAACGGAATTGACCCCGAAAGGCAAAATCCGTGTGGTCATTGCTCGGGACCTGGATCGGTTCCGCACAGCCCATGGTTCGTCCCGCCGCCTTCCACCCATGTGGGCGGCCGGGCTCGCGTATCCCGGACAGCGTCTCATCGTGCTCAAGTCACCGAAACTCCTGCCCGGAGCTGACATCCTCGACATCTTTGTTCACGAATATGTCCACATCCTGCTGGGAGAGTCTTTCGGGACCGATCCCATCCCCACTTGGCTCAATGAGGGTTTGGCTATGTACCTGTCTCGTGAGTGGGACTGGTCGCGGCCGGTGGTGATGACCCGCGCGGTACTCACCAATGGAGTCATCCCGCTGAGCCGGATTGAGGGGGAATTTCCCGAAGACCCGGAGACGGCTCGCCTCGCCTACGCCGAGAGCTACTATCTCGTGGCTTTTCTCCGAGAACGCCTGGGGCCTGGAGGATTGTACCGTTTTATCGATTACTATCGACGGGGATTCGGCTTCAAGGACTCACTCCGAAGGTCCGGAGGAATGGAGTACAAAGAGCTGGAGGAGCAGTGGCTGCGGTTCTTAAAGGTCCGGTTTTCCATGGCCCCGCTGCTCACGAGCAGCGGCGTCCTATGGTTTGTCATGGCCCTGCTTTTCCTGCTGGCCTACCGGAACAAGAAAAAGCGCGCCAAAGAAAAGCTGAGAGAGTGGGAGGAAGAGGAATTCTCCGACTCCCTTGGGCGGTTCGACGAAGGCCCCTGATTCAAGGGTTGTGGCCGCCGCGCCCGCGGGGTCGCCGATCTCCTCTGAGACTTTATTCGAACATGAACCTTCCACCGGGGAAATATTCGTCTTCCTGCAACGGAATGCTGGTATATCGTCCCTTGGCAATAGCGCAGTTGATATTGATCGCGCAGCGATACAAGCAGATGGTGTCCTGCTGATCGAAGTCGCCGAAGCAGTTCAGACGTCCTTCCAGTTCTTCTTCATTCAGAAATCGCCTCATGGCTTTTGCCCGTTTCCTTTGATGTCCAGTTCGGCCATCATCTGTTCGTGAATCAACGCATTGGATGCGAGGATTTCGCCTTTGTCCAGATTAAGTTCGGCTCCGCCGAAGTCGCCGACACGCCCCCCGGCTTCCTCAACAAGCAACGCTCCGGCGGCGATGTCCCAGGGTTTGAGTTCCTGTTCCCAAAACCCGTCAAAAATGCCGCATGCCACATAGGCCAAGTCCATGGCGGCGGAGCCGGCCCGCCTTACCCCCCGGCTGGAGGCGATCATCCGGTCCAGACGGGTAATTACTTCTTTTCGAACGTTCCCTCGGTATTCGTAGGGAAAACCGGTTGCCACCAAAGACTTGCGCAAGTCCTCGCGGCGTGTCACCCGCATGGGGTTCCCATTGAAAAAAGCACCCCGTCCCCTTTCCGCCCAGAACATTTGGTTGAGAATCGGGTTGTAAATCACACCCACCCTGGTCTCGCCCTCTCGCCTACAGGCAATGGAAACACACACAAAAGGAAAACGATGTGCGAAATTCGTGGTTCCGTCCAGTGGATCGATGATCCAAAGCTCGGCCCCCTTTTGGACCGAACCGCCCTCCTCTTCGGTCAAGATGGAGTGATCCGGAAACGCGGAGCGGATTTCAGCCGTAATCGCATTCTGGGCATCCAAATCGGTTTCCGTAACCAAGTCCGTCTCACCCTTGTAACGTATCTCGTGGGCATTTCCCCAACCTTGACGGATTCTTTCTCCACCTTTTTCGGCGGCCCTTCGAGCCGCAGCCAACATGGATTCCATATCAGATGTTCACTCCCGGCATTCGCCGCCTTGTTTTCACTCTCGACACGCGACGCCTGCCGCGACCAGCCGCCCTCAATTCTATAATAAGTCGAGGAATTAGGATTTAAAGGACCGGGTCCAAATCTCGGGGATCGGAAGCGGCGTTTCTTGTTCGCCGAAGCAGCTCACCTCAACCGTACGTCTTGATAAATCTCTTGAAGGAACGGTCGTAGGTTCGCTCCACTTCGTCCGGAAAAGCACAGGCCGGCAGCTCCTGATTAGAGAGGTGATATTGAAGGCACTGGCAACACAATCCATGCCTGGGGCAGCCGGTATACGTGCAGTTGCACTTTTTGAGATTATCGCTCCGACTGGGACAGGCTTCACTGATTTTGGAAAGATTGGGCATGGAACGGTCTCCGCTCTGGTTTGTACCGGCATATCGAATTTAAGGACCCCTGTCAACCTGCACCCCGATCTACATTTTCTTCAGCACGAGGTTGACGAAAGGCTCAGTCTCGGTGTATCTTTTCTCCCTAATTTATATTAATCAATTTAACAACTTAGCATTTCGAGCACACCATCGCCATGCTTAAGCCTCTCTTTCTTCGAGCCCGCGACATCCCCGACCTCTGGTTTCAACTGGTACGCGCCACCGTACTCGAAGGTCGGGAATACATGGTGACCAAGGGAAGCACTCCCACTCGGCGTTGGGAACTCGATTTCGCATCCGCTCACATCGTCTACCCGGGCACTCGCCCCCTCGAACCGGAAATTCCGCCCTCCCTGGGCATCCCCAATCCCGTCGAGGCGGGATATATCGAAAAATATCTTCCCTATTACATGACCGACCAGGCTCAACCCGGTGAGCATTACACCTATGGCCAGGATTTGAGTTGGCAAATCGAATGGGTGATCGACTATTACCGCAAGCACGGACCGGGGACCAAACACTGTTACATGACCGTGGGACGTCCCGAGAGTCTGTACTTCTATGATACCGAAACCGATCTCTCCGAAACCGTCGATGTGCGGCGACGCTCCGACGGTACCCTAATCCGAAAAAGAGAAATCGACAACCGGTTCAACCTGGACCAGCCCGGCACCACCCAGTGCCTCAGAGGTGTGGACACGGCCGTTAAATACGGCAAGCTTCACTTCAGCATCCATTTCAGGAGTTGGAATTTGTGGAACGGACTCCCGGCCAATCTGGGCTGCCTCCAACTGGTTAAAGAGTACATGGCGGAACAGATCGGAGTTGAAGACGGGGAGATGTTCATCACCTGCCTCAAATTGGGCTTGGCCGAGTCCTACTTCGACCTCGCCCGGCTCAGAACCTACATCGAGGAAAAAGGACGGGAGTAGTCGCGGATTCGCGGGCGTTCCCAAGCCTTGGAGGGAAAGGTCAATTCCGTGCGACCTTCGTGGGACGAATATTTCATGGTGATCGCCAAGATAGTGAGCACCCGCTCGACGTGCAACTCCAGGCCCACGGGTGCGGTGGCGGTGAGGGACAAGTATATACTGGCCACGGGATACAACGGGTCCATGCCCGGAGCGCCTCACTGCATTGACGAGCCCGACGTAAACGGCCGGCCCTTCTGCTACCGGCGTCATCTCAACATCGATGAATACGACAAGTACAACTTTTGCCGGTCATCCCATGCCGAAGCCAACACCGTCGCCCAAGCGGCCCGCTTCGGCATCTCTCTGGAAAACGCTACGCTGTACACCACCCTGGCGCCCTGCTACGTCTGCCTGAAGCTCATTGCCGGCGCGGGAATCAAGCGGGTGCTGTACGAGTATTCCTACGACTCGTCCGACCCCGCCAGGGACGAGTTCTGGAAACAGGCCGTTAAAGAAGCCGGACTTTTGGAATTCCGGGAACTTCGGGTGAGCGACGACGCGATAGTCAAGGTGATATCGAGTCTGGACTTCCCAACCTCCCGACGGATGCTCGAGTCCACCCCGCCGGGGCAGGCGGGGTCATAAGGGCCCGCTGCGCCGTATCGAACCTCCGATCCGTTCGGCGGCGCCCGATCGATGAAGGTCCCACGCGAGAAACAATATTCCCGAGGAGACACGTTCATGAGCGCCGCTCAAGCCTCTCACACCAAGATCATCATCGGGGGGATCGCCGGAAACGTCATGGAATGGTACGATTTCGCCGTCTACGGCTATTTCGCACCCATCATCGGAAAGCTGTTTTATCCTTCGGAAGACCCCGTGGCTTCATTGGTCGCAGCCTACGGGGCTTTTGCCGCCGGTTTTCTGATGAGGCCCATCGGCGGACTCGTGTTTGGTTACATCGGCGACAAGATCGGTCGAAAGTCGGCTCTCACGCTTTCGGTGCTTATGATGGCGATTCCCACCTTCCTGGTTGGGGTCCTGCCGACCGCCCTGCAGATCGGGGTCACGGCCTCCATCATGATGGTGTTGCTGCGCATGGCCCAGGGACTCTCGGTCGGCGGCGAGTACACCACCTCCATCGTTTTCCTCGTGGAACATGCCCACCCGAAAAAGAGAGGATTCATGGGGAGTTGGAGCGTTTTCGGGGCCGTTACAGGCATCCTGCTCGGGTCCGCCGTAAGCGCCTTGTTGAATACCATGCTCACTCAGGAGGCGATTCACCAATGGGGATGGCGAATTCCCTTCCTGGTCGGAATCGCGGTGGGCGTGGTGGGGCTTCTCATTAGAAAACACATTCCGGAGGCCGCCCGGGAGCCCGAAACGGAACAGAGAAAAGCTTCACCCATTGTGGAAGCTTTTCGCAATGAACGACCCGCCATGTTCAAGGTAATGGGCTTCAACGTAGTCAACGCGGTCGGATTCTACATGATTTTCGTCTACGTCGCGACGTACCTTGTGGATATCGTCAAGGTGCCTTCCTCCGAGGCATTGGATATCAATACGCTCAGCATGATCGCACTATTGTTGGTCATTCCCTTAGCGGGAATTCTTTCCGACAGAATCGGGAGAAAACCCGTACTCATCGCCTCCTGTATTGGTATCATCCTCTTTGGCTATCCGTTGTTCCTGCTCATGCACCATCCGAATTTCGCATGGATTCTTACGGGTCAATTTGGATTCGCGCTGCTCATCGGCTCTTTCATGGGTGTGGGCCCGGTGACCATGGTGGAGGCGTTGCCGTGCCATGTCAGGTGCAGCGCACTGTCCGTCGGTTACAACATCTGCCTCGCGGTGTTCGGAGGCACCACCCCCATGGTCGCGGCCTACGTGATCAACAAGAGTCATGACGATCTTTCCATAGCATACTACCTGATTGCCGCCGCACTGATCTCGCTGGTCGTCCTGGTGAAACTGAGGGAGTCCCCTTCCGTTGCGCTTGCTTGAAACCGGATTGCGCTTTCCCGAAGTTCGAGGAACATGAGCCCGCAAGGAGTGCGGCCGTCCGATCTCCTTTCGCCCCGGTTTCCTGCTTGACTCCCCACATTTGATGTTTTACTTAGCAACCGTTCCTTTTGTCTTTTTTCCAGGCGAAAGTATCAAAATAAAGACTTCTGGGCGGCGAAGCCCGTGCCCGCGCATCGTCCGCCCCTATTTTTTTTCAACGAACCATCGAACAGCCGGGAGACGCAGGTTTGGCTGAAACCCCAAGCACCGTCTTAGCGAATCAAGTCAAGAAAGCCCTCGAACTCCGGGAGGCGGGAGTCGCATTATACCCCAACCAATACCGGGTGACCGATTCAATCCCCGCAGTCGTGGCGAAGTGCGCCGAAGTCGATGCCGAGGAGCTGGAGAGCCGGCCCGAGCGCGTATGCCTTGCCGGCCGAATGATGGCGGTGCGTAATTTCGGCAAGGCCGCTTTTGTTCACATCCAGGACGATGGGGAACGAATTCAGGTTTACGTGAAGCGGGATGCGGTCGGCAAAGAAGCCTTCGCATTGTTCAAGAAGCTTGACACGGGAGACATCATACGCGTGGAAGGAATGCTCTTCCGAACCAAAACCGGAGAGCTCACCGTTCTGGCCGAAACCTTGGTATTGCTTTCCAAGGCCCTCCGCCCCTTGCCGGAAAAGTACCACTGGTTGACGGACAAGGAAGCCCGCTATCGACAACGGTATCTGGACCTCATCGGGAACAGCGAAACCCGGGATACCTTCCTGAAGCGCTCTCGGATTATCCAGTCGGTTCGAAGCTTCCTCACCGAATGCGGGTTCTTAGAGGTGGAAACCCCTATGATGCAGGTCATCCCCGGGGGCGCCACGGCCAAACCCTTCAAAACCTTTCACAACGCGCTGGGGATCCCGCTTTACCTCCGCGTCGCCCCGGAACTTTACCTGAAACGCCTCATCGTGGGTGGATTCAACCGGGTGTTTGAGTTGAACCGGAACTTCCGGAATGAAGGGATATCGCTGCGTCACAATCCCGAATTCACCATGCTCGAGTTCTATCAGGCGTACGCAACCTATGAGGACATGATTGAGATCACCCAGGACCTGTTTCGAAGGGTGGCAACCGACGTGACGGGCGGTCTGAAAATCAGCTACCAGGAGCAGGAAATCGATTTCGGGGCGCCCTGGAAACGGATGACGTTGATGCAGTCTCTGGTGGAAGTGGGAGGGCTCGATGAGTCCGACTTGAGGGACCCCGACCGTTTGACTCATTTGGCCGCCGACCTGGACGTTCCGCTGCATTCCAGGGACACCACGGGAAAAGCGTGGACCAAGATATTCGACGCCGTTGTGGAACCCAAACTCATTCAACCCACTTTTATCACCAATTATCCCCTCGAAGTGTCTCCCCTTTCGCGCAAAAACGATGACGATCCCGATTTCGTCGATCGCTTCGAGCTTTTCATCGGAGGCAGGGAAATCGCCAACGCGTTCTCCGAGCTCAATGATCCTATGGACCAAAGAGAGCGGTTCGAAGCTCAGTTGAAGGAGAGGGAAGCGGGTGATGAGGAAGCTCATCGACTGGATGAAGATTACCTGCAGGCTCTGGAGTACGCAATGCCCCCCACCGGCGGGGAGGGGATCGGAATCGACCGAGTGATCATGCTGTTTACGGATTCACCGTCCATCCGGGACGTAATTCTTTTCCCTCACATGCGCCCTTCCGCATCCGACTGATACCCGGTTTCCAAATGTTTTTCGAACGATTCGTCGGATTGCGGTATCTGAAGGCCAAACGAAAGCAGACCTTCATTTCCATTATCACCACGATCTCCATCGGCGGAGTCGCTTTGGGCGTTACCGCCCTGATCGTGGTGTTGAGCGTAATGAGCGGCTTCGAGCACGAATGGCGATCCAAGATATTGGGCATGAACGCCCACGTCATGGTACTCAAGAGCGGATCGAACATCTCCGACTATTCCCGGGTCGTAGCACAAACCGAGAAAGTGCCCGGTGTCGTGGCCGCAACTCCCTTTATTTATTCCCAGGTCATGGTCAGGAACGAAGACTATGTCTCCGGAGCCGTTCTACGCGGTGTGGACCCGTATGCCGGGGCCAAATTCCCTCAACTCCGTTCCGCCGTCACGATGGGGCGCCTGGAAGATTTGGATTCGCCCCAGAACCGCATCATTTTGGGCAAGGAACTGGCGCTCAACCTCGGGGTCTCTCCCGGAGACTCGATTCATATGGTATCTCCCATGGGCAGGAAGACGCCCATGGGCAGGCAGCCTGTCCAGGAGTCTTACGTAATCGCGGGTCTGCTGGAATCCGGCATGTACGAATACGACTCCACGTTCGTTTTGATCTCCCTGAAGCAAGCCCAGGAGTTCCTTGATCTGGGAGACATGGTGACCGGTATCGAAGTCCGAGTCGATGACATCTATCGGTCACATCTCGTGGCTTCAGCCATCAGCAGGGAACTAGGATACCCTTTTTGGGCCAAGGACTGGAAGCGGATGAATCGCAATCTGTTTTCCGCCCTCAAACTCGAAAAGATCACCATGTTCATCATATTGACGTTGATCGTTTTGGTGGCGGCCTTCAACATCGTCAGCACCCTGATTATGATGGTCATGGAAAAGAACAGGGACATAGCCATCCTCAAGTCCATGGGGGCCACCGCTCGCAGCATTCGTAGGATTTTCGTATTCCAGGGCCTCGTCATCGGAGTCGTGGGCACGTTCATCGGAACGCTCGGCGGACTGTTTTTGTGCATGCTCTTGAAGGAATACGAATTCATCAAGCTGCCGGGCGACGTCTACTACATCACCAAGCTCCCCGTCCTCGTGGACCCTTTGGAGATTCTGGCCGTCTGTGCCTGCGCGATCCTGATCAGCTTTCTCGCCACGCTTTATCCATCCTGGCAGGCGTCCAGGTTGAACCCCGCCGAAGGGTTGCGATATGATTGACGGAGCCGGGACGCCCGTTGGAATCCAATTGACCGACGTGGTAAAGGTCTACAATCCCAATCAGCCCAACGAGGTTCAGGTACTCAAAGGCGTGAATCTGGAAATACGTCCGGGGGAGATGGTGGCCGTCTTGGGAGCCTCGGGCGCGGGCAAATCCACTCTCCTGCAGATCATGGGTACGCTGGACCGGCCCACAAGCGGTGGGGTGGCCTTTGGAAACCTTGACGTCTCCACCATAGACAACATAGAATTGGCCCGCTTTCGGAACCGACGAATCGGCTTCGTATTTCAGTTTCATCACTTGCTGCCGGAATTCACCGCTATCGAGAACACCATGATGCCGGCTCTCATTGGAGGAGTTTCCAAAGGAGCGGCCCGATCCCGGGCCTACGGCATTCTCGGAGAGATGGGTCTTGCCCACCGGATATCCCACAAGCCTGGAGAATTGTCGGGTGGGGAACAGCAAAGAGTGGCCGTAGCTCGTGCATTGATTATGAACCCGGAGATTCTGCTCGCCGATGAACCGACAGGGAACCTGGACACCCACACGGGCGAGCAAATCATCGACATCCTGATTCGAATGAATGCCGGCTACCATTTATCCACCGTCATCGTTACCCACAACGCGGCCATCGCGGATCGAATGAACCGCAGGGTCGTGATTGAGGACGGTATTGCCAAGGAAGGGTGAGCATGGGGAACAACTGGTCGCGTAGAATCATTCTGTCGGTGATGTTCCTGCTTTTTCCTTTGTGCGCACATGCAGCCGAAGACCCGCTGCTTGTCATCCTGCCTTTTCAGATTCACAGCCAAGAAGACCTCTCACGGTATCGTCTCGAGGTGCCGGCCATTTTCAGCGATAAACTCAAGGAAGAACGGATTCGAGTGCTGGACCCGGCCATGACCCAACGAGTGGTTTCCTTTCTTTCCGTGGATCCGACCGGAGAGGAAGCCGCAAAAGAAGTCGGTCGATTCCTCGAGGCGGGCTTCGCCATGACGGGAAGTCTGACCGTCGTGGGAAAAACCGTAAGTCTGGACGCCCTCTTGGTAAGCTTGGAAAAAGAACGACCGGCGGTCAGGCTCTTTGCTCAAGGCCGGGAAATGAAATCCTTACCCTCCTTGGTTGAAGAACTGACGCAAAAGGTCGTGATCTATATTTACGGAGACCGGCGAATCGGCGAACTCGCGGTATCGGGGAATCAACGCATTGAAAAGGAAGCCATCCTCGCAGTGGTCAAGTCCTTACCAGGCGACTTGTTCTCCCTGAAGAAGACCGACGAGGACATCAGAGCGATTTTCGAAATGGGATATTTTGATGATGTTCGAGTCCGCACCGAACCACTGGCCGACGGGCTCAAAGTCATCTACGAAGTCAAAGAGAACCCCACCGTGACCGACGTTCAGTTCGTGGGGCTCGACGAGATCAAAGAAGCGGATGCAAGCGACGCTTTCAACGTCAAGAGTTATTCCGTACTCAACGAGCAGAAACTCAAGGAAGGCGTCGAGAACCTAAAAGAGCTCTACCGCAAGGACGGCTATCTAAATGCCGAAATCGACTACCGTATCGAGCACGTTAAGGAAGGCGAGGTCGTGGTTGCCGTCAATGTCCGGGAAGGAAGCAAGGTTTACATCCGGCAAATAGATTTCCAGGGCAACACGGCTTTCGATGACGGCGATCTGAGAAGCCAGATGAGCACCAAAGTCAAAGGATTCTTGAGCTGGCTGCTCAAAACGGGCAAGCTCGAGATGCCCAAGCTCGAAAACGACCTGGAAAATCTTTCCTCATTCTATCAGAACAACGGTTACATCCAGGTCAAGGTGGGAAGGCCCGATATTGATACTCGGGAAGATGGAATCTACATCACCATCCCCATTGACGAAGGCCCAAGGTATTCCTTCGGCGAAGTGAAGCTCCAGGGCGAGTTCATTGTTCCTGAAGAGGAACTTATGGGGCTTCTCCAAGCGAAAAGCGGCGACGTGTACAACAGGGAAATCGTTCGCAAGGACGTATTGGCCCTCAGAGAGGTCTATAACAACCGAGGGTACGCCTTTCCCGACGTGAACCCGATCCAGAATACGGACTACGACAAACTGCTCGTGAATCTCACCTATGATATCCGGAAGAACGATATCATTCACTTCGAACGGATCAACATCTCGGGTAACACCAAGACTCGGGACAAGGTGATCCGACGCGAGCTGTCCGTGTATGAACAAGGCCTGTTCAGCGCCGAAGGCTTGAGAAACAGCTCCCAGAAGCTCCATCGGTTGGACTTTTTCGAAAATATCGAGTTTAACACCACAAAAGGTTCGCGTGACGACACCCTGGTGCTCCAAGTGAACGTCATGGAGAAGAAGACGGGAAATTTGGCCGTGGGTGCGGGATTCAGCTCCAACGAAGGCATCGTGGGCTCTTTCGAAATTCAGGAAAGGAATTTTCTGGGATACGGCCAGAGGATGTCCTTCTCCGGCGTTCTCGGAGGAAAGTCGACCCAGTTCTCCATCAACTTCACCGAGCCCTGGCTTTTCGACATCCCTCTGGAAACCACGGTCGGCCTCTTCAAACTTGAACGAGAGTACGACGACTTCACCAAGGACAGCTGGGGAGGCAACCTCAAGTTGAGCTATCCCCTGTGGCGGAAATGGGATGTGGACATCTGGAGTACTTACCGCTTTGAAAGCGCGGATGTGACGGACGTCGACGACGATGCTTCCATCATCATTCGAGACCAGGAAGGCCATCATACCACCAGCGCGGTGACTCTGGGGCTTCGTAGAGACACACGGGACGCCTACTTTCTGACGACAAAGGGTTCCGACAACTGGGTTTCGGTGGAATACGCCGGCGGGCCTTTGGGCGGAAGCGCCGGTTTTATTAAATACCTTGCCAACTCGGCTTGGTACTTTCCGCTGTTCTGGGATATGTCTTTCTTTTCCCGCGGCAGGATCGGTTACATCCAGAAGAATGAAGGGGATGAACTCCTGTTGTATGAAAAATTCTACCTTGGCGGTTTGAACACCATCCGAGGCTTCCAAATTCGCAAGGTCAGTCCCAGGGACCCGATCACGGGCGACCGGATCGGCGGCGATAAGTTCGTCTTTTTCAACTTCGAGCTGAGATTCCCCATACTTAAGGAAACAGCTATTTACGGCGTAACGTTCTTCGACTTGGGAAACGTCTATCCCGATGATGGAGATTGGGATTTCACCAACCTTAGGCGTTCGGTGGGAGGCGGTATCCGGTGGTATTCCCCCCTCGGCCCGCTTCGCCTGGAATGGGGATACAACCTCGCCCCTGAAGAAGACGAGGATTCCAACGTCTGGGATTTCACCATCGGGTACGGATTCTAGCGATTACGGACCTCGATGGATCATGCGGGATATGGTCCCGGCATCAATCAACTTTTCCGGTAACGACGAAAAGACCACCAGCTTAAGGAGGTTTATTGCATGAAGTATCGTTATTTGACCTCGACCCTAGCACTTCTCATCGTTTTGGGCCTGCTGTGCTCCAAGGCCCCGGCCGCGGATCCCATCAAGATCGGAATCATCGACCTGCAAACGTGCCTGAACGAATCGGTCGAGGGCAAGAAGGCCAAGAAGTTGCTGGAAGCCAAGAACGACAAACTGAAGGCCAAGTTGGATGCCGCGCAGGCCGAACTCCAAAAGCTGAAGGATGAACTGGACAAACAAGGAATGATGTTGAGTTCCGCGGCCTACCAAGACAAGGAACGGGACTTCAGGAAGAGACAGCGGGATCTTCAGGATATGGTTCGCGACTTCAACGATGAGATCAAGGAAGATGAGAACATGATGAAGATGCGAATCTTCAAAGACCTGGACGGCATCTTGAACAAAGTGGCGCATGCCGGAGGTTTCGACATTGTCCTGGAAAAAAGAACCACTCTTTATTCGGTCCCGTCGGTCGACATCACCAAGCAAATCCTCAAAGAATACGACGCACAGACCGCTAAAGGCGGAAAATAACTCAGGCGGGCGGTATGACCAGGACTTTGTTTGAACTGGCCGACTTGGTCGGTGGGGAAGCGGAAGGTCCAAAAGAGTTGATGATCTCAGGGGTGGCGGGAATACAGGAGGCCGGCCCCGGAGACATTACCTTCCTGGCCAATCCCAAATACGAGACTTTTCTCGCCTCCTCCAATGCCGGGGCGGTCATTGTAAAGAAGGACTATCGAGGCAAAACAAAAGCGGCGGCACTCCGGGTTTCCAACCCCTATCTGGCCTTTGCCCTAATTTCCGCCCTCTTTCAGAGTCCGGTCGAAATCGATCGATCCGTCAGCCCGCAGGCCTCCATCCATGAGAGTGCCTCGCTCGGACAAGACGTTGCCGTCTATCCCATGGCCTATGTGGGTCCCGGCGCAACCGTCGGTTCGCGATCCGTTCTGTATCCCGGTGCGTGTGTCGGCCGCAACGCCGTGGTCGGTGAAGACTGCGTACTCCATCCGAACGTGGTCGTTTTGGATCGATGCATCATCGGTTCGCGAGTGATCCTCCACAGCGGTACGGTAATCGGAAGCGACGGGTTCGGGTACGCCAGGGATGTCGATCGGCAGGTCAAAGTTCCCCAGCTTGGAATCGTGCAGATCGAAGACGACGTGGAAATCGGGGCCAATTGCACGGTGGATAGGGCGACTTTGGGGAGGACCCGGATATGCCGAGGAGTGAAACTGGATAACCTGGTTCAGGTGGCGCACAATGTGGTGATCGGTGAGAATACCGTCATTGCGGCCCAAGCGGGCATCGCGGGATCCTCCCGGATCGGCGCCGACGTTCAGATCGGGGGTCAAGTCGGATTCGTAGGCCACATCGAGGTGGGCGATCGCACCATGATCGCCGCTCAGAGCGGTGTCACACGTCCGCTTGAGGCAGACATGGTGGTCAGCGGAACCCCCGCCCTTCCTCACCAGGTTACCATCCGATACATGGCTGTATTGCCCAAACTGCCGCAACTTGCAAAAAGGGTTCAGGAACTCGAAAAACGTCTACGAGAGCTGGAGGACAAGGCGAGCGGAGGATGACCATGGAACTACCCATGGGTTACCGGGAGATCACCAAGTACTTGCCGCATCGATACCCGTTGCTGCTGGTCGACCGAATCACGGAACTAGAGGCCAATAAGCGTGCGGTGGGCTACAAGAACGTCACCGCCAACGAACCGTTCTTCCAGGGACATTTCCCCGGGAATCCCATCATGCCGGGAGTTCTCATACTCGAGGCCATGGGGCAGGTGGGAGGCGTGCTGGGAGCGTGGTCTTTGGGGGAGGAAACCCACAGGAAGGAAATGCTTTTTATTGGGATGGAAAAAGTACGATTCCGCAAACTCGTTGTCCCGGGAGACCAACTGATTCTCGAAGTGGACGTGTTGCGGGGCAACCCCAAACAGCGCGCCTGGAAACTGGCCGGGAAGGCCCTGGTAGACGGGGACTTGGCCGCCGAAGCCGAACTTTCGGCCCTCCTTGGAGGTAAGTGACTTGATGAACGTGCACCCGACAGCCATCATTCATCCCGGCGCCAAGCTCGCTTCGGATGTTTCCGTCGGTCCATACAGCGTGATCGAAGACAATGTGGAAATCGGAGCAGGAACCGTCATTGCTTCCCACGTAGTCATTCGGCAATACACGACCATCGGCTGCGGAAACCGAATCTTCCAATTCGCTTCCATTGGAGAAATTCCACAAGACCTGAAGTTCCACGGAGAGGAAACCCGTCTCGTCATCGGGGACAACAACCAAATTCGAGAATACGTGACGCTTAATCGGGGAACCGAAGGGGGCGGCGGACTCACTCGTTTAGGAAGCGACAACCTGGTCATGGCCTACGCCCATGTCGCCCATGATTGCCTCATCGGTGACGGAGTCGTCCTCGCCAATGCGGCAACCTTGGCCGGTCATATCGTGGTGGAGGATCATGCGAGTGTCGGCGGACTCGTGGGCGTTCATCAGTTCACCCGCATCGGCAAATTCTGTTTCATCGGCGGAATGACCGCCGTGGTTCTGGACATTCCGCCGTTCACATTGGTTTCGGGCAACCGGGCCAAACTGCACGGCATCAATGTCACCGGACTGAAGCGGCAGGGATTTGACGAGAACCGGATACGAGACATCAAGAGCGCCTACCGGATCCTTTTCCGGTCCGGGCTACGTCTTGAAGAGGCGGTTCAGAAAGTGATGCAGGAAATCCCCGATTGTTCGGATGTGGATCATCTGCTTAAATTCATTGAAGAAAGCAAACGAGGCGTCACGCGCTGATCCCCATGGAACCCATCGGCGTCATTGCCGGAAACGGCCGTTTCCCCATTCTGTTCGCCCAATCGGCCCGTCGCGGGGGCAGAAAGGTCGTAGTCGTCGCCCACGAAGGCGAAACGCTTCCCGAGATCTCAGCGGTTGCCGACGTGCTGGATTGGGTCAAACTCGGCCAATTGGGCAAGATGATCAAGGTTTTCAAGACGGCCGGCGTCACGGAAGCCGTGATGTGCGGGGGAATCACCAAGAGCAGAATGTTTTCAAAAGTGCGCCCGGATTTTCGCGGAGCGACCCTTTTTTTCAAGATGAAGTCACGCCAGGACGACGGCCTGCTCCGCGCAGTGGCCCGTGAATTCGAAGACGAAGGGATTCAGATCCGAGAATCCACGCTCTATGTCCCCGAGCTGTTGGCCGCTCCGGGTTGTTACACCAAGAAGAAGCCCTCTCCTTCCGAAGAGTCCGATCTGCAACTGGGTTTCCAAACCGCCAAAGGCATCGGTCGGTTGGATATCGGACAGGCGGTCGTAGTCCGCGCCGGGACCATCGTGGCGGTCGAAGCCATGGAAGGCACCGACGCCATGATCGAACGCGGCGGCACCCTTGCGGGGAAAAACGCCGTGGTTGTGAAGGTTTCCAAACCGTCACAGGACCTCCGGTTCGACGTCCCTTCCGTGGGGATAGACACCGTCCGAAAGATGCTTCAATCGGGCTGCTCCGTATTGGGGCTCGAAGCGGGGAAGACCCTGGTATTCGACAAAGAGGAGATGGTCAAGGAAGCGGACAGGCATCGCATCTGCATTGTGGCCAGAGAAGTCTGACCAGTCTCCGACGATCGCCCCCTCCACACTCACTTTCGCCAAGGTTCCGACTCAAGCCATGGAAACAGCAAATAAAAAGGAGCACCGCCCCGTCCGGGTGGGCGTGGTGGGTGTGGGATATCTCGGGAAGTTTCATGCCGATAAGTACGCGGCCATGCCCGGAGTCCGACTGGTTGGATTGGCCGATGTGGACGAAGGGCGTTGTCGGGGTTTGGGCTCGGAGTACGGAGTGCTCTCCTGCACCGACTATCGAGACCTCTTGGATAAGGTGGATGCCGTAAGCATCGTCGTTCCCACTTCCGAGCATCATCGCATCGCCAAAGAATTTCTGATGCACGGCAAGGATGTGCTCGTGGAAAAACCCATCACCCAATCTCTCGAGGAAGCGGATGAACTGATCCGCATCGCGCATGAGACGGACCGCATTATTCAGGTGGGCCATCTCGAACACTTCAATCCGGCGGTGGTGGCGCTCAAAGAAAAGCTCTCCCGTCCCATGTTCATCGAATCCCACCGACTCGGCACGTTCAAGGAGCGCGGTACGGATCTGGACGTGGTGACGGACCTCATGATTCACGATGTGGACATCATTCTGGGATGCGTGAACTCCCCGGTAACCAACATCGAGGCCGTGGGCGTACCCGTGCTCTCCCCCAGGGTGGACATCGCCAACGCACGGATTTCCTTTGCCAACGGCTGCGTGGCGAATATCACCGCGAGTCGGATTTCCATGAAAAGCCTTAGGAAGATTCGCATCTTCCAGCCTAACGCCTACCTTACAGTGGACTTCGCCGATCGGGAACTCGCCGTTATTCTGAGATCTCAAGGTTCCCCGGAACAAGGCGGTCCGCAGATTTCAGGCAACACGGTTCGTTATACCGATTCGGATCCTCTTGCAGAGGAGCTCAAGGCGTTTGTGGAATGCGTCCGGACCCGAAAGCCGCCTTTGGTGGACGGGCACAAAGGCAGAAACGCTTTGGAGGTGTGTATCCGCATCATGGAAGCCATCTCCGAGCGTCTGACAGCCGCCGCGGCATCCATGACCGAAACGGGGGAACCGGGTTGAGCAGGCGTTTTTTCATCGTGGCGGGTGAAGCCTCAGGAGACAAACATGGGGCCAGGCTGGTGGAGGAAATCAACCGCCTCGCCCCTGGAACCAAGATTTCCGGTATTTGCGGTCCCGCGCTGCGAGATCAGGGGGTGGAACCCTTCCTCGACAGCCGAGCACTCTCCGTGATTGGGGGTTTGGAAGTCCTCGACAAACTGGGCCTCGTCCTGCGAACCCTCCTCCGCATCCGCAGGGAATTCAAGACCCGCCGTCCCGACTTGGTAATACTCATCGATTTTCCGGATTTCAACTTCAGGGTCGCCCAAATCGCCCACCATCTTGGTATTCCCGTGGTATATTACATCAGTCCCCAGATTTGGGCATGGCGTAGAGGCCGGGTCCGTCAGGTCGCCCGATGGGTGGACAAGATGATCGTGATCTTTCCTTTTGAAAAGGACTTCTACGCCGAATACGGAATCAACGCGGAGTTCGTGGGCCATCCTCTGATGGATGATCCGGTGGAGTGGTTAACCCGCAACGAAGCCCTGGATCGACTGGGGTTGTCCCCGGACAAGCGGTACATCGGACTCCTGCCCGGAAGCCGCATGAGCGAGGTGAAGCTCATGTTCCCTTCCATGCTGGAAGCCGCGGCACGGGTTCGCAAACGGTTGAGCGATGTGGAGTTCATTCTCCCCGTGGCGAGAACCCTTGACGAGTCTGATTTCCGACCCTATTTGCAGGGGCTGAGTCTTCCGGTGCACATGGAGACAAACCGCTTTCAGGCGGCCATGCAATGCCTCGACGCCGCCTTGGTGGCGTCCGGCTCCGCCACCTTGGAAACGGCCATGTTAAACGTGCCCCTCTGTATCGTGTACCGTCTTTCACCCATCAGCTATGTCCTGGGAAAAGCGCTCTTCAAGCTGCCGTTTCTCGGAATCATCAATTTGATTGCCGGAAGGGAAATCGCCAAAGAACTTCTTCAGCACGACGCCGTGCCCCACCGCATGGCCTCGGAACTGGTCCGACTCATGACGGACGCACCCGCACGCAAGAAGATGTTAAACGATTTTCAGGAGATCCGATCCAAAATGGGAAAGCCCGGAGCGTCTCGCCGCGCGGCGGAGAAGATCCTGGAACTTCCATGCTGACGGCACATCCACGAAAAGGCGCCTCCCCGAGAACCCCTGTTTCCGCCTGTCGAACCCAAAAGCCGGTCGCTTCCATCCGGCGTTCGGATCTCCCGTCCGAGGAGGTGATGTCGTGAGTCTCTTCCGCCGATTGACGCTGTTGGTCAAACCCCACTGGATGCTCCTCATGTGGGCTATGGTCTGCATGATCTTCGTGGCCATATTCACTTCCCTCATGGCGTTTCTCGTCAAACCCGTAATGGACGAGATTTTCGTCGAGAAGCGCATGGACATGCTGAAACTGCTCCCACCGGCCATTCTGCTCCTGTTCATCGTTAAAGGAGCCTTCACTTTCGGCAGCACCTATCTAATGGACTTCGTGGGTCAGAGAATCGTCGCCGATCTTCGCGAGCGACTGTATGCGCATCTCCAGTCCCTGTCTTTGAGTTTTTACGATCGAAACCAGAGCGGCGTATTGATCAGCCGAATCACCAACGACGTGAATCTCATTCAGGGGGCTGTATCTCACGCGGTTACCGGTTCTCTGAGGGAAGTTTTCACCATCATCTTTCTTGTGGGCGTGATTTTTTATCGCGACTGGAAGCTGGCCATCATTGCGGTGACCGTCTTCCCGGCAGCCATATACCCGTTGCACAAGTTCGGCCGCATGATTCGACGAATCAGTCGCGACGCCCAAATCACCATGGGTGAAATCACTTCCCATCTTCAGGAAACCATTTCCGGACAACGCTTGGTCAAAGCATTTTCGACAGAGGAATACGAGACCAATCGGTTCAACGTGAATAATCGTCGTTTTTTCGGTTATGTAATCCGAGAGGTCCGCGTTCGGGCCATCTCTTCCCCTCTCATGGAAACCCTTGGCGGAGTCGGCATCGCCTTTGTGGTGGGTTGGGGAGGATACAATGTGATCAAAGGGTATTCCACTCCGGGTACTTTCTTCTCATTCATCACCGCACTGCTGATCCTCTACGATCCGGTGCGCAAACTGAACGGAGTGAACGCCACCATCCAGACCGGACTGGCGGCGGCTGCGCGGGTGTTCGAAGTGCTGGACACTCAGCCCACGATCCAAGAGCGCGAGGATGCCGTAACCCTTCCGCCGTTCAAAAGATCCATCCGATTTCAAGACGTGTCCTTTGCTTACGATGAAACTCAGGTCCTCAAGGATATCAATCTCGACGTCAAGCCGGGTGAAGTTCTGGCCATTGTGGGTACCAGCGGCGGTGGAAAAACCACGCTGGTCAATCTGATCCCCAGATTCTACGACGTCACCGGAGGAAGCATCCTGATCGACGAAGTGGATATCCGTGATGCCGAACTGGCCTCCCTGCGCAGCCGGATCGGCATCGTGAGCCAGCAGACCATTCTGTTCAACGATACGGTTTTCAACAACATCATCTACGGAAGCCCGGACAGGAGCCGGGACGAGGTCGTTCAGGCGGCTCGACAGGCTCACGCCTTGAAGTTCATCGAGGAGCTTCCCCAGGGATTCGATACCCTGATAGGGGACCAGGGCGTCCGTCTCTCCGGAGGGGAGCGGCAAAGGCTCTCCATCGCCAGAGCCCTGCTGAAGGACGCTCCCATCTTAATCCTGGATGAAGCCACCTCCTCCCTGGACTCGGAGAGTGAACTGGAGGTTCAAAAAGCCATAGAGAACCTCATGAAGAGCCGTACGACCTTTGTGATCGCCCATCGTCTGTCCACCGTACGCAACGCGGACCGAATCATCGTTCTTTCCCAAGGACGTATTGTGGAGCAGGGACGGCACAAGGAGCTGCTTGATCTTCACGGGGAATATTTTCGACTCCATCAACTGCAATTCCAGGAAAAACCCGTTCCCGATCGGGAACAGGAAAGTCATTGGGCGGAGATGCAGGTCCGGCCGCAGCACAACGCTTAAATATGCGTAAACGACCGAGCCTCCCTTCTTCGGGGACCGGCTCCGGCGGCCCGCGTCACAGAATCCGAATCCGCAAGACCACCGTTTGCCGGCGAGTGTCCGTCATGCTGCTGTATCTTTATGTCACTCTTTTCTCATTGCTCTTGCCCGCGGCGGCTCCTCTCTTTCTGACCCGAATGCTCCTGCGGAAGAAATACCGACGGTCTTTTCCCGCCAGACTCGGAATAGCGCCCTACACCCTGAGGGAAAGCCTTTCGGAAGCCCGTCCCATTTGGGTGCACGCCCTGAGCGTGGGCGAAGTTCTTTCCGCCGTGCCTCTGGTGAATGGGCTTCGTTCAGAGTTTCCCGAGGTTCCGGTTTTCTTGTCCACGGCTACGGAGACGGGACAGGACACGGCGTTACTCCGGCTTTCGAGTCGGGTGTCGGCTTGCTTCTTCATGCCCTTGGATTTGGGCTTCGTCGTAAGACACACGGTGCGTCGAGTGAATCCGCGTCTGTTCGTCCTGGTGGAAACCGACCTTTGGCCCAACCTGATCCACACGTTAAGCAACTCGGGTATCCCCGCCGCTTTTGTGAACGTCAGAATTTCCGACGGCACCTTGGCCGGTTACCGACGAGCGAAGCCCCTTATTCGACGCGTTCTCAACGAGTTCCGGATCCTGGCTCCGCAGACTCTTTCGGATGCGCGGCGACTCACCACGTTGGGAGCCGATGAAGAACGCATCACCATCACCGGTAACCTGAAATTCGACGTCGAAGTATCCGAACTTTCGGACCTGGAACGGATCGAGTTGAGTCGGAGTCTGGGATTCGAGGTTTCGGAGCGAAGGGTCTGGGTCGCAGGCAGCACCCACCCAGGCGAAGAAGAACTCGTTTTCCAAACGTTCCGATCACTTAGCCAAGCGTTCCCCGACCTCCTTCTCGTCCTTGCGCCTAGAGACCGAGAAAGGTTCGATGCGGTTCATCGGCAGGCCGTCCAAGAGGGCTTCTCCGTGAGCCGAAGAAGCGAAAGCCCATCACCGGGAGCCGAGGTCATCATTCTGGACACCTTCGGAGAGCTGTCCGCCGTCTATGGTCTCGCAGATGTGGCGTTCGTGGGAGGAAGCTTGGTGCCCCGGGGAGGTCACAACCTTCTGGAACCCGCGGTTCACGGAGTGCCCGTGCTGTTCGGTCCGCATACAGAAGACTTTCGTGATATGGCCTCGGCCCTTGAAAGAAACAAGGCCGGCATACGCGTCGCGAACGCGGAGGAACTCTTAAAGGGCGTTGAGGGCTTTCTGCGAGACGGAAAGACCGCTGCGGAATACGGCGATCGCGGCCGGGAGTTCGTCCTTGCGAATCGCGGCGCCGTAGCCCAAACCATCGACGGAATCAGGAGATTCCTTTGATTTCCGAGTGGATATGCGCCACAGGTCGCACCGGCTCGGCTCGACTGCTGGAAGTGCTCCTGGCTCCGGCTTCCGGACTCTATTTGCTGGGTTCCCAACTGAACCGCCTCTCCTTTAAATGGATGATCAGGAGGACTGAAACTCTCCCCGCCCCGGTGGTGAGCGTGGGGAACCTTGCGGTCGGGGGTACGGGCAAGACTCCCTTCGCCGCTTTCCTGGCTTGCGGGCTCAAACAGAGAGGACTTCGCCCCGTGCTGCTCAGTCGCGGATATGGTCGACAGGGGAAACAGAAGATATTGTCGGCTTCGGACGGTGAAGGATTCATTGGCGATCCGGCGTCCGTGGGAGACGAACCTGCGATCCTCGCCCAAAAGACGGGAGTGCCCGTCATGGTTTCGGCGGACCGTGCCGCGGCCGGGCGGGCGGCTTGGAAACGATTTTCACCGGATATTTTCCTGCTGGACGACGGATTTCAGCACTATCGCCTGGCGAGAAACTTGGATATTGTGCTTTTGGACGCCCGCAGGAATGTGTTAAGAGAGCGCCTGTTGCCTCGCGGTCCGCTGAGAGAGCCGATTCGGGCCTTGCGCAGGGCCGGGATGATCGTCCTGACGCGATGGACGGATTGCCCCGAAAGTCGCGCCAATTATGAGGTTCTGACCCAAGAAATGGGCAAATCCGTTTTCCGCACGGTTCACGAGCCGGTTTCCATCAAGAGTTCCTCCGGCGGACCGCCCATATCCCGACTCCGTAATTTACGGGTATTCGCCTTCTCCGGGCTGGCGGGGAACAGGCAATTTGTCGAAAGCCTCCGGACCTTGGGGGTCACTTTGGTGGGATTCAAGGGGTTCGGGGATCACCACGCCTACACCCGTCGGGACAGGGAGCAACTCACGTCCATGGCGTCCCGAGCCGGGGCCGATTGCATGGTGACCACGGAGAAGGATCTGATCAAGCTGAATCGGCTGGTGAATCGTGAATTCGACCCCGTGGCCCTGTGTATTGAATTAAAATTCGTCGATGATGAAGCCGATTTCTGGAACTCCTGGTCCCATATATGGAAAAGAACCTCGTGAATCAAAAAGCCGTACCGAACCACGATGCTCCGAACGCCGGTACCGATGTCTTGGGAAAGATCGTCATTCGCCTGTTGAATGAACTGGGAAAGCTCCCCGTTCATACGGCCTTGGAGGTTGGAAAGGGGCTCGGGCGGTTATGGATGACCCTCATTCCATCTCGGAGAAGGCTCGCGGAACGCAATGTCGCTGCGTCCTTTCCGGAAATCACCGATCCGGAATTTCCCGCTCGAATCGCACGTGGTTCCTTCGAATGCTCCGGCCGCACGATTCTTGAAATTTGCCGGATCTTCCGTATGACCCCTTCGGAAATCAGAAGCCTGTATGAGCTGGAAGGACTGGAGAACTACCTCAAGGTTCGGAGAGAAAACCGGGGGGTGCTCATGCTCACCGGCCATATCGGGAACTGGGAACTGCTGGCTTTGGCGGTTTCATTGGATATCGCTCCCGGTTTCGTCATAGCGAGGCCTCTGGATTTCAAGCCCTTGGATGTCTTCATGACACAGGTTCGGACCCGGGGAGCAAACAAAGTACTCCCCAAAGACGGTTCCATGCGTCCCGTCATGAAGGCGTTAAAGGCCGGCGCAACCGTGGGCGTTCTTCTGGATCAGAACACCTCGCACCGAGAAGGGGTTTTCGTCGACTTTTTCGGCAGAAGAGCCTGTACCAATCGGGCCTTGGGCTTCCTCGCCATGACCCCGGGCGTGGCCGTGATTCCCGCTTACGATGTACGGCTTCCTTCCGGCAAACATCGGATCACGTTCCTCCCCGAGCTCGAACTTGTACGTTCCGGTGACCGAACCCGCGATATTGAGGATAACACGGCATTGTTCACCAGAACCCTGGAAGAAATGATTCGAGAGCATCCCGATCAGTGGCTTTGGTTCCACAATCGATGGTCGCAGAAGCCTTGGACGCCCTGGCCGAGGCAAGAGGACCCTCCTCGCGGCCCTCGGCGGTTTCGAGCGTGGTTCCGCAAAGGGACGCCGTAAGAAGGCTCCGTCTTCGGTTCTTCCAAGTCCAACATCACGAGACTCTTTTGAAAACGCTCGATCATTCCAAAATAGAAAGACTTCTGGTACGCGGCGCCAACTGGGTGGGAGACGCCGTCATGACCACTCCCGCTCTTTCCGACCTCCGGCGGGATTTTCCCGAAGCCCGCATCGACTTATTGGTGGTCCCATGGGTTCGAGATATTTTCTCGCGGCATCCGGCCGTCGACCAAATTGTCGTCTACGATCGCGACGGCAGGCATGGGGGATTGCGGGGGAAAATGCGACTGGCCGCGGAGCTGAAAGCTCACGAATACGACGCTGCCGTGCTCTTTCAGAACGCCTTTGAAGCAGCCTTGATCGCCTTCCTGGCGGACATCCCAATCCGGGCCGGCTACCGAACCGACCTGCGCGGTCCTCTGCTCACCCATGCGGTTACGAGAACCGCGCGAGATCGCCGTATTCACCAGACCGACTATTATCTCACATTGCTCCGCAGGCTCGGCCTCCCCATCACCTCCCCCGAACTTCACATCGAGGTGGAAGCGTCGGCCAAGAGTGAAGTCTCGCGGATGCGCACGGAGATCTTCGACGATCGACCCATAGTGGTGACGGTCCCCGGAGCCAAATACGGCTCCGCCAAAATGTGGCCCGTGGAAAATTACGCCCGATTGGTCAAAGCCTTACGCGAAGAATGGCTCGCAGGAGTCGTTTTGTTGGGGAGCGCCTCGGAAAAAGAAATCTGCGACGCCATACGGAAGGAGGCCGACGACTTGGTACTTGATATGAGCGGGCGCTGCTCCCTGAGCGAAGCGGTCGCCTGGATCGACGCCGCGAACTTGGTGATCAGCAACGATGCCGGTATGATGCATGTCGCCGCGGCTCTGAAGAAACCCCAGATTGCTCTATTCGGACCTACCAAGCAGGATGTGACGTCGCCTCTTAACGCCGGCGCCGGGGTGATCAACCTCCACGTTCCATGCGCGCCGTGCATGAAGAAGACGTGCCCGAGGGATCATAGTTGCATGACGGGAATCGATCCCCGGATGGTTCTGGAAGAAGCCGGAAAACTTTGGAAGCCGGGAAAGCTCGTTTGATGCCCGGCAACCTGCTGCAGCCCTCCCCGAATCGGATTTTGATAGTGAAACTGAGCGCTTTGGGGGACGTGGTCCATTGTCTTCCCGTTCTTCATCAACTGCGCAAAGCCGCCCCCGAAGCCAAGATCGACTGGCTGGTGGAGGAAGCCGCCGCCGATCTTCTCATCGGGCATCCTTACTTGGATCGTGTTTGGATCTCGCGAAGAAAAAGGCTACTATCCGAATTGAAACGAGGTGAAACGCGCACCTTACGGGAAACGTTTCGCCTGGCGGCCGACCTCCGCCGCGAAGAATACGACCTGGTCCTGGACTTGCAAGGTTTGTACAAAAGCGCGGTCTGGACTTGGTGGGTCAAAGGTCGGAAAAAGCTCGGCTGGAGCGGCACCAAGGAGTACACGGGTTTCTCCCTGACCGAGTCCATCGGCCCCGAAAACTTTCAGCTCCACGCGGTGGAGCGATATCTCGATTTCATTCGTTATTTGGGAAGGGAACCCGATTACCCGGAGTTCGTTATTCCTCGCGGTCCTGAAGAGAATCGTGCCGTCGCGGAATGGGGATTCTCCATGGAGAGCCCCATCGCCATCAACCCGGTGGCTCTATGGGAGACAAAATTATGGAACGTGGCCGGTTTCTCCAAACTCGCCGATCAAATCGTCGAGCGGCTCGGACTCCCCGTGGTATTCACGGGAGGCCCAAATGATCGGGCCTACGTGGATTCCATATTGTCCGGAATGCGCGGTCAAGCGTTGAATTTTTGTGGTAAAACCGGGTTGAAGGGGCTTGCGGCGCTTTACCGTCGGTGCGCTGCGGTGGTCAGTACGGACACCGGTCCCATGCACGTGGCCGCCGCAGTGGGAACTCCGGTGGTGGCCTTATTCGGACCCACGGATCCGGCCCGTACGGGCCCCTATGGTCCGGGTCATCAGGTGGTCCGGTGTGGCATCGAATGCAGCCCGTGTCTGAAACGAAATTGCAGCCATCGCTCCTGCATGGAACGGATTTCCGTCGAAGCCGTCCTTCAAGCCGTGGAAAAGGTGACGCTCACTTCCAGAAAAGGAGGAGGAATTGTCTCTCAAACCCGAACTACTTGAAATCCTCGTTTGCCCCAAATGCAAGGGCGACCTGCGCCCCACCGAAAATCAGGACGGTCTGATCTGCGATCGGTGCAGGCTGCTCTATGAGATTCTGGATGATATCCCGGTCATGCTCATCGATCAGGCCAAGCCTCTTCCCTGATTTCTTGATCTCCATTCCACGCACGAGAAGGAATTGTATCCGGGAGCACTTTCTTGACGGCACAAGCAACATCCTGTCTGCCTGAACATTCCATGTCTTTTCGAGTCCCGAGGGTCCTGTTCGGCCTCATCCTGGTCCTGGGTCTGGGTGCCAATATGACCTTTGTCCGGGATATGGGAATCTGCGGACTGCTGCTCATGTACATCATCGAAGCCGTACGTGAAAGGCGGTTCTTTTTCGTCCGGACTCCATTGGGCGTTCCCCTCCTGCTCTTCTTCCTGACCGCCGTCCTCTCTCTATTCACCGCCATGGACGTACCGTATTCCTTGGTGGAGATACGGAGTGAGCTCCTTCGCAACGCTCTGATGTACTATCTGCTCATAATGAGTTTCCGGCATGAGAAGGATGTCGCCCTCCTGGTGAGCTTCCTCCTCTTAACGTCGGTCCTCACCCTGGGTTACGGGCTATATGATTTTCAACGGAACCACGGTTCCCTGACGAGCGTGATGCCCTACCGCGCCAAATCTTTTTTCCGTGATTTCCAATACTACGGCACCTTCCTCATCCAAGTCGGCCCTCTGTTCCTGCTGCTCCCCAAGTGGCTGAAGGGACGCCGGCCGATGGTGTTCGCCGGGATCAGCCTGATTATCCTCTGCTTTTCGGTCTATATCACGCACGCGCGCTGGGTCTGGATTGTCTTCTTCATTGAACTCGTGCTCTGCGTCTTGCTCGTGATGAAGAAGAAGTACGCACTAATCGTGGCCGTCTTGGCGCTGGCCTTGTTCGCCGTCGCCATCCCCAAGCAGGTCTGGAAGCATGAACTGCCTCCCAACCCCGGGCAAGTGAAAAGCTCGACACATGCCCGCCTGATCCTGCTGGATTTCTCTGTGGGTCAAATCTTGAAATCGCCGTTTCTGGGCATCGGATACGGAAGGCTTTCCTTCAAGAAAGCCTTCCCCGATTTCGTTGCCGGCCATGTACATACCATGTGGCACGCTCACAGCCTTTATTTGAACGTGGCTCTGCAAATGGGGTTACAGGGTCTCGCCGCGTTGCTGTTTTTATTGATCCGAGCTCTATGGACTTGGCGACCCAAGAAACCATCCGAGTCTGAGACTTCCTTTCAGTCTTATCTCGGGATCGCCGTTTTCATCATGATCATCGGGTTTCTGCTCCGAAACATCGCGGACGACTTGTTCGTGGACGTGCCCGCAAACCTGTTCTGGTTCCTTTTAGGTATTTCATGTCCGCTGATTACCGGATGCTGCAGACCATACCGCAACCGTATATCCGAAACATGCGACGGTTCTCCCGTCCCGGTTCTTTACGTGTTCGCAGCGCTGCCCGTGGGAGGTGCGGAAATGCTCCTTTATAACCAGATCGAAGCCTTGGACCGATCCCGATTCCGGCCCATGGTGTGCAGTCTGAGAGACAAGGGGCCCATGGGGAAAAAGATCGAGGAGCTGGGAGTGCCCGTGTTCGCTCTACAGGGCCTCAAGAGCAACCGTTTCGAATTTCAAGTGATCCTTCGTCTCAAACAGCTCTTGATCCGGGAAAAGGTGAGCATCGTTCACACCCACCTGCTCGACGGCGGCAGGTACGGTCGGATTGCCGCTTTGTGGGCCGGAAGCCCGTGCATCGTCTCCACTTTCCACAACGTCTACACACGAAGACGGATGCGGATTCACCTGATCAACCGGTTCCTTGGGAAATTCACTCATCGGATCATTGCGGTATCGGAAGCGGTGAAACGAGACCTCTTGAGGTACGACGGACTGGAACCGGACAAGGTGCTGGTGATTCCCAACATGATCGACCTCGACGCCTTTGGACGAGGAGACCGGGAACGAGTCCGCCGAGAGCTTGGATTCACACCCCGGGAGTTGGTATTGGGCTGCGTGGCCCGCCTCGAAGAGCAGAAGGGGCACGTATACCTCTTGGAGGCCGCAAATCTCCTCAGAAGACAACGCGCCGGGATCCGACTGCTTCTTGTGGGAGACGGGCGACTTCGTTCCTCCATCGAGCACAAAGCGAAGGAACTCGGTTTACTGGACGTGGTGGTTTTCACCGGGACCAGCAACCGGGTGGCCGAACTGATGTCCGCCATGGACGTCTTTGTTCTCCCATCTCTCTGGGAGGGACTGGGTTTGGTTTTGGGAGAAGCCATGGCGTCCGGCGTTCCGGTGGTAAGCACGGAAGTGGGGGGCACTTCGGAAATCGTTTTGGATGGAGAAACGGGACTGCTGATCCCCCCCGGAGATCCCGAGGCGATCCGAAAAGCCGTGATCCGGATTCTCGATGACCGGGAAGCGACTCGCACCATGACGGAGCAAGCCCGGCACAGGGTGGTACGCCTGATGTCCAAGCAACGTCACATGGCATTGCTGGAAGCGGTGTACGAGGAACTCCTGCGCCCCCTGCGCGGAGTGGAATCCACGGAAGGGAAAGCATCGCCGGTAAAGCAATGAACAGGTGCAACCGGGGGCAGGCTTCGTAATCCGCGGTTGCCCGTCACTCCTGGGCGGTTAAGGTTTTGTCGACGATGCCGACAACCGTTGCCTCACCGCCTCGTAAAGTACCAGGGCACCGCTCACCGCTGCGTTGAGGGAATGAATCCTGCCCAGGAGGGGTATACGGTAGAGAGCGTCGCAGGTTTTCTTGACCAGAGGGCGAATCCCCCGATCCTCACTCCCAATGACGAGAACCACTGGAACCGTAAAATCCGCTTCATAGATGGAGGCTTCAGCGGAAGCGTCGGCTCCGAACACCCACAATCCCTTGGTTTTCATATCTTCAAGGGTTCGGACCAGATTGGTCACCTGAGCGACGGAGACGTACTCCAGAGCGCCGGCCGAAGCGCGTCCGACCACTCCCGTCACCGGAGCCGAGTCGTGCTTGGAAAGGAGGACGCCGTGAGCACCGGCGCCTTCCGCGGAACGGATCAGAGATCCTAGATTCTGTGGATCACGTCCCTGATCCAACGCCAGGATCAAGGGAGCGACACCCGCCGCCGCCGCCCGATCGAGCATCTCTTCGGGCGAAACGGATTCAAAAGGGCGCACCAAGCCCACCACGCCCTGGTGATTTCCGCCTTCGGCGAGACGATCGAGTTCGGAAGCGGACTTCTCCGAGCACGGAACGCGCGCCTGCTTGGCTGCGGCGCGCACCCGCGCCAGTGCCGGGCTTACCTTGCCGTGGGCCAAGTAGATTTTCTGCAGGCGTGAGGCTTCGGACCGCAGCGCTTCAAGCACCGGATGCACTCCGTAAACCACACTCTCACCGCTTGCAGAATTCACGGGCCGGTCAGCTTGGAAATCAGGTCCAGGGAATTTTCGACGCGGCATCGATGAGCCGTAATAATGGCGACCAACCGGTTGAGGGCTTGTTCCAGACGATCATTGACCACCGCGTAATCGAACGCGCCGGCAGCCTCGATCTCCTTCCGGGCTGCGGCCAAACGTCCGGCCACGACCTCCTGGGAGTCCTTCCCTCGGTTATGAAGCCTCCGAGCCAGTTCCTCCATGGAGGGAGGAAGAATGAAGATGCGAACCGCCTCGGGATAGTTCTTCTTCAACGAAACACTACCCTGCACGTCCACATCCGCCAGAAGATCGCGCCCGGAATCCAGAACGGCATCAATGGCCGGTTTGGGCGTCCCGTAGAAATGCCCATGAACGACGGCCCACTCCGCCATTGCCGACTGCGAAACCAGCGACTCGAAGGTCTCCCTTGAGACAAAATTGTAATCCCGTCCTTGGACCTCTCCCTCCCGCGGCTCACGGGTGGTATAGGAAATCGAGTATTCCAAGGGAGCGGCCGGTTCCATCAGCCCCCGGCACAAGGTAGTCTTCCCGGCGCCGGAGGGAGCTGAAACGACGAACAGTCCGCCCTTCCGAGGCATTACTTCTCGTCCAAGCCCGCCACGCTCTTAAGCAGGTCGCTGTTGAACCTTTGGGCGATGGTCTCCGCCTGGACCGCAGACAGAACTACATGGTTCGAGTCCGTCACCACGATGGACCGGGTCTTTCGGCCCTGAGTGGCGTCCACAAGCCGTTTTTCCTTTTTGGCTTCTTCCCTGAGTCGCTTCATAGGAGCCGATCCCGGAGCCACGATCGCAACCACACGGTCCGCCACCACGGAATTGCCAAAACCGATGTTCAGTAACCTTCCAGACATTTGGTGTCCTCCCCTTTTCACTCCACGTTCTGAACTTGTTCCCGCATTTTTTCGATTTCACTCTTGGCGTCCACAACCCAGTGAGCAATCTCCGCATCCTGCGATTTCGAACCGATGGTGTTGATTTCGCGGTGCAACTCCTGGATCAGGAACTCCAACTTCCTGCCCACCGGCTCGGGACGCGCCATCAAGGACTTGAACTGCTTCACGTGGCTGCCCACCCGAACCACCTCTTCCGTGATGTCGCACCGATCCGCCATCAACGCCGCCTCCTGAAGGATTCGGTCCCTTTCCGGTTCGATTCCCTCAGCCAGCTCTCGTATACGCTCCGTCAGCTTTTCCGCGTACGCCCGAACCACCTCTCCCGACTTTTGTCGGATGCGGTCCACCAGCTCGGCGATGAGATCGACCCGAGTCTCCAGGTCCTTGGACAGGACCTCTCCCTCGAGCAAACGCATACGGTTTAAAGATTCCAGAATCCGTTTCAGGCCGGGAACCAACTCCGACCAAGCGGTATCCTGATCTTCCTCCGGTGACTGCAACACGAGCACATCTCTTAAACGCGTGAACAAGTCTACCGTAATCTCTCCAGAGAGATTCAGTTCCTCTTTAAGTACCCGCAATCCATCCAGATACTGTCTTGCTAGGTCCAAATTCACCTGTAATTGTGGGGCCTTCGTTTCGGAAGCGCCTGCAATCAAGGAAACCTGGATTCTGCCCCGGTCGACTTCTCCGCTCACTTCCCTGCGGATACGATCTTCCAAATCCCGAAGATGATTGGGCAAACGCAGGGTGATATCCCTGAAGCGGCCGTTTACGGTCCGAATTTCCAGAAAGTAGTCCACCCCGCCCACACGCACCGTTTCCCGAGCAAAAGAAGTCATGCTCTTCATTGTACTTCCTCCGAAACCCGTGCCTTCATTTGACGGCTGTACGCGTCACGAATTCCGTTCATGAGGCGAATAATGGTCTCGTCCGCATAATCGGGGAACGTCCAGGCAAGAGGGCGAAAAGACTTATTCCTGTAAATGAGCGTCAGGTCGGCGAAGATTCCTTCACCAAGATATATCCGGTGGGCGTGATCCTTGCCCGTTGCCAACACCAAGCGGGCCTGGGTCAAGATTCCGGGGTCTAAATTCACCGTACGCATCCCAGTCTCTGAAAAATCTCTCTCAATCTCATTGGTCCGGATCTTGGCTTCCACCAGCTTGTCCTGCTCCATCAACGGCTCGAAGGATAAGAAACGGCGCACCAACGGCGCACCAAACTCAGCTTGATAATAATCCGTCCAGTGAAAAGGCAGCAGGTCGCTGGTGAAGTCCGCTCGCCCGAATTCCCGCTCCATTCGATCCCGAACTTCCAGGATGCGTTCATCGGTCTTCCCCAGGAGGCTCACCACGAGCTTTCCGGGCCCGGGCAATCGGGGGATGCTCAACCTGCCACCTCCTGTAAAAAGCTCCCATCGGCGTGGGAGCTATTCCTGCAAAAGAACGACTTTCATTAAGAAAAGAGAGACAATCTACCAGTGACCGTGCACGAATCCATTCTTTCCGAAGAAAACAACAAAATCAAGTGTAAAGATCTATACCCTAGCAAAAAACCCTAGAGAAAATCATGAATCGTTTAAACCGCTCCGTCAGGCAGGCCCAAACATCCTCCACTTCAATGGCTTTCATGCACACGTTATCCCGGCATTTCCCTCTCAAACAGCGGGGTTCACGGCAGACCTCCGATCCCCGGTACAGCACCCGGGCGTTCTCCACCCCGTAGGGACCGATCCGCGAGGGATGATCCGCTCCGATGATCGCCAGGGTGGGGACCTTCATTGCGAGAGCCATATGCATGGGACCGCTGTCCGTGGTCACCATCAACGCGCAACGCTTCAACATGGCCGCCACATGCGCGAGTCCATACTCCCCGGCGGTGTTCAACGCGGCCCCCCCGCAACCCTCTACGATTCGATTTCCGAAGTCCGCTTCCTTCCTACCGGTCAGGACCAATATGGAAGCCCCGAATTCTCTTTCCAGTCTACGTCCCAGCTCGGCAAAGCGCTCCGCGGGCCACCACTTGTAAGAACCGGAGCCCGCAGGATGAAAGGCTACCAAAGGACCCGACGGGCCCTTAAGGCGGGAGTGTAATATTTCGCACCCGATTCGCTCGTCCTCTTCCGAAACCATCAGGTCCATGTGCACGCCGTCCGCTTCCACGCCGAGGAGGCGGACGTAGTCCAGACGTCGTTCGATGGCGTGTCTGAAGGGGTCCCCCACCGATACGGGATCCGAAGTCAGAAATCGAAAGCGGCTCTGATCACTCCCAATAATGGTCCGGATTCCCGCTTCATAACACATGGGAAGTGACTCCGGATCATTACCGTGGAGGACCACTCCGAGTTGATAGCCCGTGTCCCGCAGTTCTCGAACCAGGTTCCGCATACCGAAAAACTTGCTCCGGCAGGTATGTATCTTGTCGAGGTAGGGATTGTGTTCCACCAGTTCCCTGTTGCGTGTGTGGCAGACCAGCCCCAGGAATCGGTTCGGGAATCCCTTTTTCAGGGCCCGGATGGCGGGAGTGGATAGGAGAGTGTCCCCGATGGCCGTGCTGGAAACCAGCAGGATGCGCTCCACACGGTCGGTTTGGATTTGTTCAAGACCGATGGGGGGAGATTTCTTGGCCTTTGCCAGATAGGCCTTCCTCAAGGCGGAGGAAACAAGTCGGTTCCAAATTCCCACGGTTACTCCTTCAGAAACCGCCCGTAAACAGACTCGGTGTTCTCGGCCAAGATCCGCCAGGAAAAGGATCCGATTACGGTCTCGCGACCACGCTTCCCCAAAACATCCCGCCTGTCGGGATCGTCAAGGAGTCCGATAATCAGGCGGGACAGCTCGGCAGGATCGTCCGCCCGTTCCATGAGCAGACCGTTCTCGCCATGCCGGATCAGTTCCGGAATGCCGCCCATCCGGGTGGAGATCACCGGCAAACCCGAAGACATGGCTTCGAGCAACACGGACGGAAACCCCTCCTCAAGCTGGGACGGGCACACATAAACGGTTCCAAGCCCGTAGTAGGGGGGAATGTCCCGGGGTGTGACAAAGCCCGTCACCACCACTCGGTCCCCGTAATCCCGAACCATGTCCATGAGTTCCATGTAGTAATCGGTCTTCCGATCGCTCCGTTTGCGTCCGAAATTGGTGCCTCCCACCAACAATAAGATCAATTCGCCCTTCGGGTAGTTTTCGAAGACGGTCTTCATCGCCCGGAAAAGCAGAGTGACCCCTTTGCCCTCCCGTAATTTCCCCGTATACAGAACCACCCGTTTCCCTGAGAGCCCCTGAAGGGGCATAAGATTGAAACGGTTTTCCGGAGAATACAGATCCGTGTCTACACCGTTGTTCAGGACGCTCGACCAACCCGCCAAGGCCCCAAGCCGGTTTCGTTCCCGATCGAGGACGAACCGACTGACGGCCAAGAAACCGTCCAGGGGAGCCCCCGAAGCATCGGAGGGACGTTCGTATTTTCCAAGGTACTCGTACAGGTTGTGCATGTGGAGAAGAACCGGCACTCTTGCGGGAAGACGATCTTTCAAGTAGGCTGCGATGAGCGGACGATTTTGTACGTGAACCAGATCCGGTTTCAGCCGATCCAACTCCCTCGCCACGCGTTTCGCGTAGGTGAAATCCGGGCGGTGACGCCATTCCGCAACACGCCTCCGCCATTTTCCCGCCGGTACTCGTACGTATTCCACTCCGTCCAGGCGTTCCCGAGGGGCCAACGCAGGATCCGACGGACAGAAAATCGTGCATTGATACCGTTGAATACGTCTACAGACGTTGTCGATCCAGTTCTCCGTGGCCCCGCCCCTGATGGGCGGAACAGGAGTCAGTTCGGGTCCGATCATGGCGATGCGCTTCACTACCGGTCTCCGATGCCGAAAAGCACTTGAAAAAAGGGGCCCGGAACGGGCGAAAAGGACGAGAATAAACCGCCGCCCCAAAGTCCGACGTTTAGAAACCTTCAGGGCTGTTAAGGAGGCCTCGGTCCGGAAAACCGTTCTCGGACCGCCGGCCGGATTCTCTGGGGATGAGCGGCCCCGATGCGCCGGATCGCGTGAACCCGGTGACGCCCACTCATCCCCCTAAACTAATTATTGAGCGGTCTTCCGCCTGCGCTCCTGCAGTACGACCTCCCAATGGTACCAACGAGTCAGATAGAAAGCGAATTTGGTGAAAGGAACGTAGCCGTTGACTTTCACGCAACGGAGCGCCGGAAGGTCGGAACGCCCATGCCGGTTGTCGGTGTCCACAACCCGTGCCGCCCGATAGCCGGCCTCCCGCACCATGCCTACCACCGCATCGCTGTAATCCCCGAAGGGATAGCAGAAGCTGGTCACTTCTTCCTGGAGAAGGTTCTCCAGGTCTTGCTTCGACCGGAAGATTTCATCCCGGGCCTTTTCATCGGTGACCTCGACCAAGCAGGAATGGCCGCAAGTGTGCGACCCGAAAGAAAATCCTTCGGATTGCATTTCCCGAACCTGTTCGAGGTTCATCAAAGGGAGGACCTCCTCGGGATTGTCGATCCAGGAACTCGTTTGGCCGATGAGATCGGTCACCAGGAAGATCGTCGCGGTGAAACCGAAATGCCGGAGGATCGGATAGGCCTGTCGGTAGTTATCCTCGTAGCCGTCGTCAAAAGTGATGATTACGGGTTTTCGGGGCAGCCGTGCCCGGTCTTCGAAATACGCCGCCAGATCGTCGAATCGGACGGATTGGTACCCCATGCGACGGAGCCAAGCCATTTGCCTGGAAAAGGAACCGGGAGAGACACCCTTGGAGGGATGAAGGCCTCGGTCCACCCGATGGTAATACAGGATTGGAAGGGTTATGCGCGACACTCCTACCCCCGCCATCGGATATCCTCGTATACCTTGAGCATCTCCTTCACATTGTCCTCGATGGTCGGATAATTCGGAGGAACGACTCTTCCGCCGCGGAGCGCTTTTCGTAAAGCCGCAGCAGCCGACTCGGCGTCCAAAGGGTCTTCCAGGACATATCCGGTTTCTCCCTCCTTGAGGCATTCCGAGAAACCGTTGGCCCGAGTCGTCACCACGGGAAGCCCGAACGCCGAAGCTTCCAGGCAAGCGTTGCTGAAAGGCTCGTAAAGGGTAGGAAGCACGAAAGCACTCGCCGCTCTGTAGAAGGAGCCCACTTCCCGACGTGGACCCGCAAAGAAGACCCGCTCACCGGCCCCCAGTTTCGAGGCCAAAGCCGCGTACGGAGCCGGACGATCCTTCCCCACAACAACCAATCGGGCGGCAGGGTCGTCAAGCATGGCCACGGCCCGGATCGCCGTGGTCAACCCTTTGCGTTCAAAGCCCGATCCCACGAACAAAATGAAACTTTTCCAGGGAACATCGGCGGGCGGCGAAGCGGCGGATCGTTTCAACAGGGTCCGGTCCACACCGTTGTGAATAACGCAAATGCGCTCCGGCGACACACCGTAATGACTTACGATTTCCCTCTTGCCTCGGTGGGAATTGGCAATGACCCTTTGCAGTCGAGGGTCCGCAAACAGCCTTTTCTCCAGATAAAGGTACGTCAAATGAAGCGGATTAAGCCTGTAGGACCATCTTTTCGGCAGTGAGTCCGCCTGACGGCGTTGGATCAACCATTCTTTATGACAACCGTCCCCCGCCCGGTACACGTCCTGTTTCAGCGTACGTTCGAAGCTGTGAATGATGTCATACCGGCCTTGGGAAGTCAAATGCAGGCAATTTCGGGCGAAAGAGAGAATCTTGACGAAACCGGGCCCCGGTGCCGTTCGGACCTGATGGAAGCGGAGACGCGTGTCTCCCGACTTCCACCGTCCCGCTAGAATATGCACCTCGTGCCCCACATCGCACAGTGCGTTGGCCAGCGCCGCCAAATACCGTTCCGCACCGCCGAAATCGGTATATTCCCGGCGAATAAGCGCAATCTTCATATCCATCCGCGATTCCGAGGGGTCAGGATTCCCTCGGTTGTTCGGCTTTACGTAAGCGATCCCCCGTCCACCGGAATTACCGCCCCGGTGATGAAGTCGGCGGCAGGAGACGCCAAGAACAAGACCGTACCGACCACATCGTCCACTTCGGCAATGCGGCCCATGGGTATGGTCTTCAGAATTTGTTTCAGAATTTCCTCATTGTTCCACAGCGGCTTGCTGAAATCCGTCCTTACCACGGAGGGTGCCACGGCGTTCACCTGGATATTGGAGAGGGCCAGTTCTTTGGCCATTACCCGGGTGAGCATCTCCACCGCGGCCTTGGCCACGCAATAAATTCCCAACCCGGTTTCGGCACGGGTTCCGGCCAGCGAGGAAATATTGACGATCTTGCCCCCGCCCTGTTCCTTCATGAGCCCGACCGCTTCACGGCTGCACAAGAACACCCCGGTCAGGTTGGTCTCAAGGGTCTTGTTCCAAAGCCCAAGTTCCGCTTCCATCACCGAAGGAGTGAAAATGTTCATGCCGACGTTGTTGACCAGAATGTCCAATCGTCCGAACTCTTTCCTCACGGCTGAAAAGACGTCGGCAACTTGGTCCGGATCGCCCACTTTGGCCGTCATACCAACGGCGTCGACACCCTGGGCCTTCAAATCGCTCAAAGCCTGATCCAGGTTTTCCTGTTTCCTTCCGAATACGGCCACTCGTGCGCCGTTCCGGCCCAGAGCCAGGGCAATTCCCTTTCCCAGTCCTCGACTTCCCCCGGTGACCAGGGCGGTCTTTCCTTTGAGATCCACCGACAAACTCATAATGCTCTCCCTTCTTTGGCCCATGACCCAATCCCGCCCCTCAGCTCAGGGGCGGCGCACAGACTACCCGGAGCCCGATAATACATCATAGAAAGGAGCGCCCTGCGCAGGGCGCTCCTTCATGGACGACCTCTCTTATTCCAGTTCCAGAAGAGTCGCGGCCCCCATGCCGCCGCCCACGCACAAAGTGGCCAAACCCACACCGCTGCCGCGTCGTTTCATCTCCTCCAGCAAGGAAATCATGATCCGGGCGCCGGTGCATCCCACGGGATGGCCGAGCCCGATGCCGCTGCCGTTGACGTTGACGATCTCCCGATTCAGCCCCAACCCCTTCTCGCAGGCCAGGTACTGTGCGGCAAACGCTTCGTTCAGTTCGATGAGCTCGATATCCGCCAGGGCCACCCCCGCCTTCTTAAGCAACTTGGTCGTTGCCGGTACGGGGCCGTATCCCATGATTTTGGGATCCACGCCCGCCAACGCATGATTAACGATCCGCGCGATGGGCGAGACCCCCAAATCACGAGCTTTGGCGCGGGACATGATGATCATGGCGGCGGCGCCGTCGTTCAGGCCGGAAGAATTGCCCGCAGTGACGGTGCCGTCCTTCTTGAATACGGGTTTCAAACGTGAAATGTCTTCCATCTTTAGACCCATGCGCACATGTTCGTCCGTATCCACAACGGTATCGCCCTTTTTCGGGTTCTTGATCACCACGGGGACGATCTCATCTTTGAACCTTCCCGCTATTATGGCGGCTTCGGCGTTGTTATGGCTTCTCAACGCCACTTCGTCCTGCTCTTCGCGGGAAATTCCGTACTGGTCGGCCAAGTTTTCCGCAGTCTGGCCCATGATGATGGGATCGTCCAGAGCCCGGCTCCCGGAATAGAGGATTTCCCACACGATGTCCATCATTTCGCCATGCTGAAGCCTTTGCCCCCATCGGGCGGAGGGTAGGGCGTAAGGGGCGTTGCTCATGGATTCCGTTCCACCGGCAAGCACCACCTCGGAATCTCCGCACATGATCTGCTGGCTGCCGAAAATGACGGCCTGCATGGCCGAAGAGCATTGGCGTTGAATGGTGACCGCGGGCACTTCAACGGGGATTCCGATATGCAAAGCCGCAGTGCGGGCCGTATTGGCTTCCGACGGAGCCTGAATGCAGTCCCCCATGATTACGTCGTCCAATAGGCTCTTTTCGATGCCCGCACGAGCCACCGCAGTCTCCATGGCTACTCCGGCCAGTTCGAAGGCCCTCAAGGACGCGAGGCTTCCACCGAATTTGGCAATGGGGGTGCGAGCGTAGGAAACGATAACAACGTCGGTATCTTTTTTCATTATGTCCTCCTCAGATCGAGTTTCCGCATCGGTTTGATGCGCTTGTTCGGCTCTCCAACGAGATATTCGGCGGAAAGTCCCCGGGACGCACGTCCGGAATATATCCGTGCCGCCGATGCCCCGAGATTCGACTCCGGTGTATGTAAACGCCGTGAACGGTGGGTGGCGCTCCAAGGCGGTTCATCGGGGTCGGTCTTCGGCGGCTTCATCAATCGGTGTTTTGATGCGTGGGGCGCAGTATAACCCGAATCCAAATGAATGGCTATTCATTTTCAGGTCAATCCTTCCCTCCCCTCGACTTTCTTTCTCTCCCGCCCAAGTAATCTGCTGGACAATCCTTTGCAGCTTTCGTATGGTATAGAATGAGCCAGAAGGTCCGATTCCGAGTGAACACTGCGGTATGTCGTTGGTGTCCTCAACCGGGACGGATTTGTTGCCCGCGATTCGCGATCCGTTCGAAGCAAGGCGGTGTGTTTTTGGGTGCCGCTGAACCGTGAGTCGTGTCTCGGGCTGAGGTTGGGTCCTGCCTTATCGGCTCGCCGAAAACCGCGCTTGTACGAAGCGGTACTTATCGGTGGATCGGGTTCGGCTGATTCCCTCCACCTCCGAAAGAGAGACTTTCGACGAGGGTTCGTTTCGTGTTTTCATCGCAACACGGACAGGACCGATCAAGGGTCTTTTCCCGCAGCAGTTCTCTGCTTTCTGCTCGGCTGTAACCCGGAACACCAGCAATTCCGTCATTTGCCGGCTTGAAGTCGGAATGGAATATCCTGTCCCTGCCATGTCGCCGGAGTATATCCCCGTTCGAGGCAGATTATGACAGTTCAGGAAAGGAATAACGGATATGTCAGAAACGTTGAAGCTTACCTTGCCCGACGACAGAATCGTTGAACTCCCCGTGATCACCGGTACCGAAGGGGAAAAGGCCATTGACATCACAAAACTCAGACAACTCACCGGATACATGACCATTGATCCGGGGTTCGCCAACACCGCGAGTTGCAAAAGCTGCATTTCATATGTGGACGGTGAGAACGGTATCCTCCGGTATCGCGGGATTCCCGTGGAGGAACTCGCCGAAAAATCCACGTTTGTCGAGACGGCCTACCTGTTGATCAACGGAGTGCTTCCGACGCTGCCCCAGCTGAACAATTTTCGAATGCTGTTGAACGACCATTCCTTGGTCCACGAAAACATGCAGGTTTTTTACCAAAATTTTCCACATCATTCCCATCCCATGGGAATTCTGTCTTCCATGGTAAACAACCTCATGGCCTTTTACCCGGAGCTGGAGGGACTCTCGGAAGAGGAACAGATCAACATCACCCTCACGCGGCTTCTGTCCAAAGTGCGCACCATGGCCGCCATGTCCTACAAGATATCTCGCGGCCACAAGGTCGTGTATCCCAGACCGGATCTGAGCTACTGCGCCAATTTCTTGAACATGATGTTCCATACGCCGGTAAAGCACTATAACGTGGACGAAGACATCGTCAAAGCATTGAATGCGTTCTGGATACTTCACGGGGATCACAGTCAGAATTGCTCCACCACTGCGGTCCGACTCGTCGGCAGCGCACGCGTCAACCTTTACGCAGCCATAGCGGCGGGTATTAACGCTCTTTGGGGTCCGCTCCACGGTGGCGCGAATCAGGCCGTCATTAAGATGCTTACCGAAATCGACGAAAACGGCGGCGACATCCAGCCGTTTATCAAACGAGCCAAAGACCGGTCGGATCCGTTCCGACTCATGGGTTTCGGACACCGTATCTACAAGACTTACGACCCGCGCGCCAAAGTGATGAAGAAGATGTGCGACAAGATCCTGGCGAAAAAGCATATCAAAGACCCATTATTGGACATCGCCCTTCAGCTCGAGGAAACCGCTCTGGAAGACCCCTACTTCGTCGACCACCAGCTTTATCCCAACGTGGATTTCTACAGCGGCATCGTCTTGCGCGCCATTGGAATTCCAACAAATATGTTTACGGTCATGTTCGCCATCGGTCGCCTTCCGGGATGGATTGCTCAATGGAAGGAAGGCGCGGACGATCCCAACTGGAAAATCTATCGACCGAGACAAGTCTACGAAGGTCGAGGGCTCACCACCTACATACCCCTTGAAGACCGTGTGGAAGACCCTGAAGACGTCAATGCCTTCCGCATTCCCAGACGCATCTCGGAAATCGCCCTGTAACGCGGACTCAGTTTCCCGGAATCACTATGGGGGCGGCGTCTTAGACGCCCGCCCCGACCTTTTTTTGCGTCGGATCTCCCATTGGGATAGAATGGGCGGGATCCTCTTCAAAAAAGGGCTTACCGGAACATTTTTCATCCACCGCAGCCCCCAAGCAGTCGGGACCTAAGGCGATCCCGAAGAGTCGAAAGACCTTGAAAAAAGATTACTACGCCATCTTGGGAATCACGAGAGACTCGGATCAAGCCTGCATCAGGCGGGCGCACCGCCGAGCCGTGCTGCGGACCCATCCGGATCTCAACGAGCATGCTTCCGTCGAGCAGTTCATCGAAGTGCAGGAAGCCTACGAAGTGCTCGGCGACCCCGCCGGTCGACGTAGATACGACCGCGAGATGGAAGCCGCTCGCAGACCCCGTAATGCCGTCCCTCCGCGGCGTCCGGCCTACGGCGGAAGAGCGGAATCTTTTTTCGAAGGGCACATGTCTCTTGCGAGCTTCATTGAGGCGCTTCTCAACGGACGCGGTTTTCCCCATGAAACACGCCACGCACACGGCCGAGACCTCTATGCCGAGGTGGTTCTCACTCCCGCGCAGGCACAAAGAGGCACCCGGGTAAACCTGGATGTCCCCATCGAGGCTCTTTGCGGAACATGTGGCGGCCGCGGATACGACTTCTTCGGTGTTTGCTCCGACTGCGGCGGCCGGGGCATTCGCCGCGGGATCCATACCGTGGCCCTGAGCATCCCTCCGGGCTCGTTCGACGGAGAAGAACTGGTCTTCCCCTTGGGTCGTTTGGGCATGAGAGGAAGTATACGTTGCGTCGTTTCCATACAGTAGAGGGCGCTCCGAAAAGCGTTCCTCATACCGGATCGAAGCAAAGACATTTCCATTTCTCTCGACTCCGGCACAAAATCCGTCTCTTGGGAGGGGTTCTTTGCGCGCTCTTTCTGTTGAATTATGTGATGCCTTCTTTTGGAGCGGAGTTTGATTTGGAACTGATCGACCCGAACGCCCTTCGGGCGTCCCTAAGCCAGTGGACTCTGCTGGATGCCCGTCCACGGGACCGATGGGAGGAGCGCAGGCTTCCCGGAGCCCTTAGTTTCCATTGGGGCGACATCACCAACACCGACGATCGAGGCGTTCGATATCGGACGCCGGCACCCGAGCGGCTCGCCGAGCTCCTGGGCGAAATGGGAATTTCCGAGTCCGATTCCCTGGTTGTCTACGGAGACGCGGATTCGAGCTGGGGCGGCGAAGGTTGGGCCTGCTGGGTGCTCACGCTTCTCGGCCACCAGGGCCGTTTGCGTTTGCTGGACGGCGGCATTCAGGCATGGAAAGAGCAAGGTTTTCCTCTCGATACCGGCAAAGCCGACGCTCAACGTTCCGCGGCCGAGTATCGTTTGTCGTTGCGCCCCGAAGTCGAGGTATCCGTTTCCGAATTAGCGGAAGACCCTTCCCGTTGGACGTTGGTGGATACACGCTCCACGCTGGAATGGTTCATGGGAAGCAGACTTCCGGGAGCGATCCACATCCCCTGGACCGGGTTCTTTACCGGATCGGAGCGGCGTCCCCTCGACCCCCGGCGCACTCATAGCCTTCTGAAACGTGAAGGGGTCTCTATGGAGCGGCCCGTTGTATACTATTGCACGGGCGGAGTCCGTTCCGGTTACGTCTGGTTGGTTCATGAACTCGCGGGGCTGCCCCAAGCCCGCAACTTTGAAGGCGGCACGGAAGCCTGGAACCGCCGTGAGCAATAAATAAGCTCGTGAATTCAACTCTTATGCTCCCGCGCGAAGGCTGCGGGTCACCGCTTCGCCCATAGACAACCCCGTTGAACCACACTCGCCATTCCATTGATTGGGCAAATAGCCCGGCCCATCCTTAACAAAAAATCTTCCAAATAAAGCCCCGATGTGAGACACTCATCGGCGAACCATGCGGTGCATGGCGCCGCAACCCGCTCGGTTTTCCCGTGCCCGGGAATAGTCCAAAGAGTCCACATCGCCTCCGAGAGTCAAGCGGGGCTGCCAAGCGTTCATTTCTTACTTGAAGCATCGGGACCAGATCATGCCGCGAAGCCCGCTCAAGAATACCAGAATCGTCTCATTGACACCCTCCATCACGGAGACTCTGTATGCCCTCGGCCTGGATGAAGTTCTCGTGGGCGTCACGGACAGCTGCGATTTCCCGGCGAACGTCGCCGAAAAACCTCATGTGGCTTCCTGGTTTGATCCGGATATCGACAAGATAATAGAACTCGGCGCCAATCTGGTGTTCGGTCTGAAACGCGCTCATTCCCGACTATCGCCCCAACTGGAGCGCAGGGGCGTCCGGGTCGTACTTTACGATTCCCGTACCATGGATGAGGTTTTCGAGGATATGAAGCACACGGCAAGACTCCTCGAAGCCGAAAAGGACATCGAACGGCTCATCGCAGGGCTTCGATCGAGGCTTTCGGTACTGGATGGAAAGGTAAGCCGAATCCCGCCCGAAAAGCGCACCACTGTGGCCCGGGTGCTGGAATGGGACGGTGAAGAGCTGATCGTTGCAGGTCCGGGATCTTTTCAGTACGACGTGATTACCCGAGGAGGCGGACGAAACGTCACCGGCGGGACCACGGAAGCGTATCCCCGCATCTCCTTCCAACGCTTCGCCGAATTGAATCCGGAAATGTTCTTCTTCTGCGGCACGGACAAGCGGTTTCTCGACATGATCCTCTCCCATCCCCTTTGGAACCGCCTCCGGGCGGTGGAGTCGGGAAAGGTTCACCAGTTCCCCTGCAATCTCACGTGTAGGACGGGACCCAGGATCGTGGATATGGCGGAACTGCTGTACGACACTCTTTACAGCGAAAGGGAACAAGGGGAATGACGCCGGTTCCCGGCGTCTCACGGACTCCTGAAAGGCTCAAACCACACCGGGGCGGGAGATTCTCGGCCGCACGTCATCCCTCCACCAAGATTTCAATATAGGATTCCCGGACTTCTTCCATACAGGCGTGCAATGTTTCCAGGAAAGCCTCCGCCGTGCAATCTTTGCCCAAGACTCTTTTTGCCAGGGGTTCCAATGCTTCCCGCTCATTCGGTACGTCATGGACCTGAAGATCTTCCATAATTTGAAGACAGTGTTCGACCCTTCTGAGAAACACATAACCGCCTTCAAGACGGGCCCCCTGTTCAGGGGGCAACAACCCGGCGTCCACCAAGGCGTCGAGTCCTCGAAGCGTGTTCCCGGTGAGAATGCCGGGCCTTTCCGAAGCGTACAGCAGTTGCAGCCCCTGGACCAGGAACTCGATATCCCGAATTCCTCCGGCGGCGGTCTTGACGTCGATGCCTCCTCCCATGAAGCCCGCCGATTGCTTTATGGCGGCCCGCCGCATTTTTTCGATGGAACCCACTACGGACTCCCGGTTCCTCTCCTGGAGAAGAACCGGTTTAAGCCTAGCCATCAGGTCTTCTCCGAGTGCGGCATTGCCGGCCACGGGACGGGCCTTTAGAAGGGCTTGCACCTCCCATGCCGATGCTTTGTTGAGATAGTAGTCCACCAAGCTGGAGAGCGACGGCACCAGTTCACCGGCCCTCCCATAGGGCCTTAACCGAAAATCCACCCGATAGGCGTAGCCTTCCTCAGTATGGTCCGAGAGGTCGGCTCTCAGACGTTCAACCACTCCGGAGTACAGCTTCTTGTCGTTGGGTCCGATTCCGGTGGAATCATCAAAGAAGGCGATCAGATCAATATCCGAACTATAATTCAGCTCGTCCCCACCCAGTTTTCCCATGGCCACAATGCACAGACGGTTCTCCAGCACACACAAGTCATCTGCCCTGCCGGCTTCCTCTGCGGTTTCCCTCCATATCCAGGAGAGGCACTCCTTTACCAGGGCTTCTGCGAGAATGGAAAGTTCGTGAGTGACCACCGGAGTCACCACGCCGAGGACCATATCTCTCGTCCCGATACGCAGAATCTCTCTCCTTCGGAACCGCCGAACCTCCTTAAGCCATTCTTTTCGGCCCGCGCCGCTCAAAGTAAAGGAGCGAAGTTCCTCCTCCATTTCATTGCGTTTTCGGGTTTCGTAAAGGTTCTCCGGCACGGTGACCCAGTCCATGAACCCCGGATGCCGGATTACGGTATCCGCCAAGAACTGACTCGCGGAAAAGATTCCCAGGAGGATTTCAAGACGCATGGGTTGCGACAACAACGTATTGAAACGAGATTCGGCACTGGCCACAATACGGATATAACGCTCGAGGTTATTGAGAGCCATGTCCGGATCCGGAGTGTTTCGCAAAATGTCTACGGCCAGCACGGCCAAGCGAGCGAACGCGTTCTTTCGGCTGCCTCCCTCTCCCGCCAAGCTTCGCAAATTCACGTAAGCCCGACCGGGATTGGAGAAACCGGCTTCCGTAAGAACCCGGTTTCGAAGTTCCTCGGCGGGATCGGCCGAAAGCACGAGATCCGCAACGCTCCCCGCGTGGGGACGAGGCAAGGAATCCCGACCGAAATGCTTCTCAGCGAACGCTCGCACCGCGGCCGTGTGGGTTTCAAAGTCCAGACGAAGCTCTTCGGCGGCATCCAAGGCGCCGCCTCGGCGATAACCCATTCGCCGGGCAAGGTGTGCGAATTCCTGTGAGTCCGTGGGGGGAAGCAGCAAGTCTTCGGCGGACCCGCGAAGCATCCGCAGACCGTTGATCAGTTCCCGAAGGAATCCATACGCCTCGATCAACCCTTTGGCCTCCTGGGGGGCCAAAATCTCCAAGTCCGCGAGGACCAGCAACGCTTGGTGAACTCTTGGAGTTCGCAGTTCGGACACTCCTCCGCCGTACATGACTTGAAGCATCTGTACGTCATACTCCAAATCCACCAATCCGCCCGGGCAAAACTTCGCGTTAAGCTGTTCCCCGGAGCTTTTGCTCTCGAATTGCTTCTTCCTCAACTCACGAAGTTCATCGAAGTCGATGGCGGCCGAACTGTAGACGATCTCGTCACGCAAGCGTTCCACTCGCGCCCCCAGCGCCGCGTTGCCCGCCACGGTCCGTAGGCGTACCAGGGCCAATCGCTCATAGGAGTGGGCCGGCCCGTCTTTGACGTAATAGCGATAGAAATTCTCCAGGCTGCAGGCCAAAGGGCTCTGGTTCCCGTAAGGTCGGAGTCGGAGGTCGATGTGAAAAATTCCTTGTTGCTTGGCCTCGATGATTTGAACCACCCCCTTGGCCAATCGATCAAAGAACTCGGCATTATCGAGAGGGGACTCTCCATCCGTGGCCCCGTTGTCGCTGTAAACGAACAACAATTCCACGTCCGACGCATATCCCAGAGCGGCCCCTCCGAGCTTTCCCAAACCGAGGACGGAAAATTGGGCCTCCATGCCTCCGACAGTTCTCGGAATGCCGTGCCGTCGGGCCAAATGCCCATAGGCGAGGCGTGCGGCGGTGCCGATGACCTGTTCCGCCAACACGGTCAGCTTTTCGGCGAAAGAACGGTAGTCCAGCCTTCCCCTGATATGATCGAGGTCGATCAGAAAGATCTCTCGATCCTTGAATTCATTCAGTCGGCGTCGCTGTTCCGCCGGCTCAATCGCACCCCGTAGAGCCTCATCCATACTGCGTCCGAGCAGCTCGGCCGGAGTACTGAAATCCTGATCCTTCCCATCCTGCTCCAACATGGGCAAGACCACTTCGTAGTGGCGTCGAATGAAATCTTCCCAGAGATAATCGCTCGCTCCCAGCAGCCTTGCCAGCTCTTTCAGGATCGTTGGATTGGACAGCAGCTGGACCCATTGTCCTTCTTTGGACATGAGGAGCACCTCTTCAGCCAGGCGGCCGAAACGGCTAAGAGCGGCGTAAGGATCGGGAGCGGATTCCAGGAAATAGGTGAACTGCTTGGTGAGCACCACGGAAAGTTGGATCTGGCTGAGAATTCCAGGATCCTCGATTTTATCACCTCGAGAATCCACGAAGTCGATTTCGTCCTCCACTCGACCTTCGAGAGTCCGTATCCGTACGCTTTCGATGGAAATCCGATGAAGGGAAAGCGCGCTCGACAAGGTATAGAGAAATGCCACGGTATCCTGCGAAATCACTTTCAAGGAAGTCACCGCCGGATCGCTGTTGTCGATGTCGATCTGTACGGGATACAGAATAGGCTTCGAACTGAATTTTCGACCGGCCAACATCCGGACCACCATCTCGTTGACCGTCCGCTTGGCTCGTGCCGCGGAGTCGTCGTCTCCCGCCTCCAACAGCTTCAGCACCTCCACCACGGTTCCGGAAAGCTGATCCGACCAGACTTCAAAGGGCACGGAGGACGCCGCCTCTCCGGAAAAATAATCCACGATGCGACGCCGTTTCAAAGGATCCGGAGAAAGCCTTCTCCGCTGGGGGCCACGTTGTGAAGGAGAAGGATGCGATGCCGCCGGCAGGTAGGTGAACACGTCTCCGATCAGTATATTAAAGCCCAGCGCCGCCAGGATGCCGGTCAGGAGAGAGAAAAGGTGAGGATAATCAAATCCGAGCACCGTGCAGTCCGTCCTGCCGTCCCCGAGACGCCTTACCAGGACTTCACCCGGTTTGTCCGGAGTCAGATCGGATAACCCCAACAAATGGCTCCGAATCTCGACTTCAGTAAATCTCTCGAAGTAACGAGCGCCCAATCGAGACAGGTGCTCGTCAACCAAATCGTCGGGGATATCCCCGTGAGATAGGAGATACGCCCTAAGCTCTCGTTTGTTCGTCATGGTTGGTGCTCGATATCCATGTCAGGTTCTGGAGCCGAACAACAGGGTTCCCACTCGAACCAATGTGGCTCCTTCTTCAACAGCGGCTTCAAAGTCACCGCTCATCCCCATGGACAGCTCCGTGAGGCGGATGTTGCCCTCCCGGTTACGGTCCGCCGCTCGCCGAGAAAGTTCCCTTAATTTCGCGAAATACGGCCGGACACGATCGGGCTGGTCGAAAAAGGGCGGCATGGTCATTAGACCCGATATCACAACGTGCTCCAGCCCCCGGGCTTGGTCCAGGAAGGGTTCGATATCCTCAGGGTCCAAGCCGAACTTGGATTCCTCTCCGGACACGTTGACCTGAACCAGGATATCCATGGTCTTACCGAGAGCCTCGGCCCGCCGGTCGATTTCGCGAGCGAGTTTGACGCTGTCCACCGAATGAATCAGATCAAAATCGCGAACCACGTCTTTGGCCTTCCTGGACTGAAGATGTCCGATGAAATGCCAGCATACGGGACCGGACACCTTCGGCATTTTCTCCTGGGCTTCTTGTAGATAGTTCTCCCCCAGTATTTGGACCCCGGCGTTCACGGCCTCTTGAATCCGCTCGGGAGAAACGGTCTTACTCACTGCCACAAGTCGGACCGCCTCGGGCGCGCGTCCGGATTTTGAAGCGGCTCTCGCGATCCGGTCCATCACTAGCCGCAGGTTGTCCGCGATGGAAGACATGCACACTCCAAGCCCCGCCGCCCGGCCGAGGGTTACTCGAAATCGGCAAAAGTCGGGGGGGCCGAAAAGGCTCTATTTCCGATCGAAAGAAACAGGGAACTCGGGTATGACGCCCAGTTCCACCATAGTGTCGATCACCTCGCACAAAGGCAGACCAACGACATTGCTGTAGGAGCCGTGGACCGCCCTTACCATGAATGCCCCCAGACCCTGCACCGCGTAAGCGCCGGCTTTGTCCATGGGTTCGCCGGTATCCACATAGCGTCCTATTTCGCCCGAATCCAAGGGCTTGAACTCTACAAGGCTCTTCACGGAACACACGCGAACCGTTCCACGGCGTCCATGAGACCAGCAGTAGGAAGTGATTACCGAGTGAGTCTTTCCCGCCAGCGTCGCGATCATGGCCGCCGCTTCATTCTCGTCTCCGGGTTTTCCGAGGATCGCACCGTCCACCACCACCACGGTGTCCGCGGCCAACACCCAGCGAGAAGGCAGAAGCGAAGTAACCGCTTCCGCCTTTTCCTTGGCCATCCGCCTTGCGTAGTCCTCCGCAGGTTCTCCGGAACGCGGTCTCTCATCGCATTCGGCGGGGTGCACTTCAAAATCGAAGCCCATGCGCGCCAAGAGCTCTTTGCGCCGGGGTGAGCCGGAAGCCAGGACGAAAAGAGGCTCCGATCTCACGCCCATGACCCCGGTTTGAAGAGTGAATCCGCGTTGGCCGTAGTTCGGCTCGCAAGTTCCTCGGAGGAAACGCCGAGCACTTCCGCCAAGGCTGCTCCCGTATGGACCACGAACGCCGGCTCATTGCGTTTGCCTCGCATGGGAACCGGAGCCAAGTAAGGCGCATCCGTTTCCACGAGCAAGCGATCCATCGGGACCATGGCCGCAGCATCGCGGAGCTCGGATGCCTTCTTGAATGTGACGATACCGGCGAAGGAAATATAGAATCCCATTTCCAGGTAGGAGTGCAGGTCCTCGGGACCGCCGGTGAAACAGTGAATCACTCCGCGCACCTTCCCATTCCCCGCGCCGCGGAGGATTTCCACGGCGTCGTCATGAGCGTCCCTCACGTGCACGATGATTGGTTTCCCGACGTCGCCGGCCAGTTCCACCTGCATCCGGAACACTTCAAGCTGTTCCTCCCGCTCGGAATGGTTGTAGAAATAATCCAATCCCATCTCGCCGACGGCCAGAACCTCGGCCTCCTTCAGCAGGCGTTCCAGTTCTTCCGTCCGGCCGCCCTTGCAGGCCTCATGAGGATGCACTCCCACTGCCGCTTTGACCATACCGTATTGTCCGGCGATGCTTACGGCCCTTTTACTTGAGGCAATATCCGAGCCCACTGAAATGATTCCTTTGACGCCCGTCATCCGGGCTCTGTCGATGACCTGTTCCAAATCCTCCAGGAAAGGTTCCATGTCCAGATGGGCGTGTGTGTCGATCCATTGTTCCATGTTCGTCGTCTTTACCAATTCCTTTCACACAATGCCTGATTACGTAAAGCAAACGGGACCGCCCGTCAACCGGCACGGTTTATCGGGTCGGCCCGTATTCATTTGTCCCAGCGCCCGCGTCTTGGACGATTGAAAAGACCGGACGCCGCCTCCCTTGCCCGACATGTGCCGACAGGCTCACGCGAACCCGACGGGTTTATCTTGGAACCCGGAAACGATACAATGCGGGCGAAGAAAAGGAGGAGCATTATGGGCAAGCTTTCGGACCTGCTTTTCGCCGGTCAGAAACAGGCGGCCAAGTCCCTGGTCCGGTGGAAACTCCAAAAAGAGGGCAAACCGCTCCCGGACGAAAAGACCCTCGATCAAATCTGCACTTCCACCGTTGACGAGGCCAACAAGATTCTGAAGAAACGGGGCCGCAACATCTGGGAAGAAGCCAAACATGCGGCCCGGGAATTCAAGGAAGGCAAAAGTTCGGATTAGAACGAGATTTGGTCCGGGGAAACCTCGGGGACACCCCGCACATCGGAGATGGGGTGTCCCCAAATAATCATGTATTTTCAAGGAAATAAGAGAAGCTCTATTTCTTCTTCAACTGTCCGGCCACCGAAGCTGTGGCCTTGGCTACGGCTTCCTGATCCCCCAGGTAGTAATGCCGTATGGGTCGAAGGTCCCCATCAAGCTCATAAACCAATGGAATTCCGGTGGGAATGTTCAAACCCACGATTTCCTCATCCGGAATGTTGTCCAGATATTTCACCAGCGCTCGGAGACTGTTGCCGTGGGCGGCCAGCAGAACCCGTTTGCCCTGCGCCACCGTGGGCGCGATGGTTTCGTGCCAGTAGGGAAGCACCCGGTCCAACGTGGTCTTGAGGGATTCGGACGCGGGAATGTCCTTCTTTTCCAGGTTCGCGTACCTGGGATCCCGGCCCGGATGTCGGGGATCCGTCTCCTCCAACTCAGGGGGAGGCACGTCGTAGCTCCTACGCCACAAATGCACCTGCTCCATACCGTACTTTTCCGCGGTATCGGCTTTATTGAAGCCCTGCAACGCTCCGTAATGCCTCTCGTTGAGTCTCCAGCAACGCTCCACCGGAACCCACATGAGGTCCATCTCGTCCATGACGATCCACAAAGTGCGGATGGCTCGTTTGAGCACGGACGTGAAGGCCACGTCGAACACATAACCTTCGGCCAGCAGGGTTTTCCCTGCTTCATGGGCTTCTTTCAGGCCCCTTTCCGACAAGTCCACGTCGGTCCAACCGGTAAACCGGTTCTCCAGGTTCCAAACGCTCTCGCCGTGTCGGAGCAAAATTATCTTCGTCATGGTCTGAAACCTCCTGCCTTGGAAATCGTGCAATCAATATACTGCCAAGCGTGACGGATGTCCACGAAGAATCCAAGTATGCTTCTCGTCGACTCCCGAAGTTCCGACACTTCAATCGCGAAGGACATCCCATTGAAGCGGTAACGGACGCCCATCGATTACATAAGGGCCCGCACATGCGGTCTTGCGCGTTCAGATATCAATGAGCCGGTAACCCAAGGTGTTCACGACGGAAAACCGGCAAATACGATTGGAAACATATCAAACGAAAGGATACAATCGTAACATTCTCTTAAACAAGATTGAGTCGGTTTCCCGGCGACTCACGCTTAGGGTAATGCGCTTCGCCACCATTGCCCCAAGGGTCGGGGAAACCGATGGGGAAGTGCTCGTTGCGCCCTCGAATCCTTGTAATTGACGACGAGATCGAACCGAGAAGGTATTTACGGAACATACTTTCTCAACGAGGGTTCGAAGTGGAGACCGCCGACGACGGCCTCCAGGCCCTGAACTTGTTCTCTTCCCACTCCTTCCATTTGGTGATCACCGACCTGGTCATGCCGGGCATGAACGGTCTCGAGCTCATGCGGGAAATTCGGCAATTGGACCCGGACATCCAGTTCATAGTTCTTTCCGGACTCGGCGGTGTTCAGGAAGCTGTGAGCAGTTTAAGGGAAGCCGGTGCTTTCCACTACCTCACCAAACCTTTGTCGGGACAAACCGAACTCCTGAACGTGGTCGAAAGTGCTCTGGAGAAACAGAGACTCCAGGCCGAAAATCGTGAACTGTCCGCCAATCTGGAACGGAGGGTGGAAGAGCGCACGGCCGAGCTGAAAAAGACGAACGAACAACTGGTCAACGAAATCAAGAAGCGCGCACAAATCGAACGTCGATTGTATGAAGCGGAAAGGCGATACCGTACCGTTTTCGACGAAGCGCCCGACGCCCTCTTCCTGACGGACCCGGTCACATTGAGCATCCTTCATCTCAACCCCACCGCCGTTCAACTCCTGGAGAGCTCCTACGACGATATCGTAGGCTTACATCAATCCGAAATCCATCCTGAGGACGAACGAGAGAGAATTCAACGAGAATTTCTTGATCCCCTTCGCGTCCAAAACCGAACCGGGCGAGTTGCCCGGATGGAGACTCTGGTATTGCGTCCCGATGGACGACAAGTTCCGGTGGAAATCAGCGCACGATCGATGGATATGGGCGGAAAGACCACGTTCTTTTTTGTCTATCGGGATATTAGTGAACGAAAACGAGCCGAAGAGGCTCTCCGCCGATCCGAGGAGAAGTACCGCTCCCTCTTTGAATACGGCGCCGTGGGGATATTCCAGACAACACTTCAGGGAAAGTTCCTTAACGTTAACCCGGCCTTCGCAACCATGCTGGGCTACTCAGGGCCGGAGGAGGTCATAAGCGAAATCAAGGATATTGCCCAACAGGTTTATGACGATCCTGAACAACGACGGGAAATGATCCTAAGAATTTCGGAGAAGAAAGGAGTCCACAGCGCGGAGGTGGAGTTGCTCCGAAAAAACGGAGAAGTCTGGTCCGCCCTGCTCCAACTGAGGTTCGTCAGAGATTCGGAAGGAAAATCCACCATCCTGGAAGGTTTCGCCGAAGATATCACCGCACGCAAAGAGTCTGAAAAGGCTCTGCGCGAAAGTGAAGAGCGATTCCGCCAACTTGCGGAAAACATCGAGCAAGTGTTCTGGCTGACGAGTTTGAAAAATAACCGGACGATTTATGTGTCGCCCGCCTATGAACGGATATGGGGCCGTTCGGTCGACAGCCTGTATGCGAATCCGGCTTCCTGGCTTGACGCTGTTGTGCCCGAGGACCGGGAACGGGTGCGCGAATCGGCCGTCAATCTTCAGGTCGAGGGCAGGTATGATGAAACTTATCGAATCCGCCGTCCGGACGGCACGATCCGTTGGATTCAGGATAGGGCTTTTCCCGTATTGGGCGAATCGGGACAGCCTTATCGAGTCGCAGGAATCACGGAAGACGTCACTCTGAAAAAGGAAGCGGAAGAATCCCTCATTCGGGCCAAAGACGCGGCTGAGTCGTCCAATCGAGCAAAGAATGAGTTCTTGGCCAACATCAGCCATGAATTTCGGACTCCCATGAACCACGTCATGGGCGTGATCGACCTGATTCTTGAAGCCCGGCTTACCCCGGACCAACGAGAGTTGCTCCAATTGGCCCAAGACTCGGCTCACTCGCTGCTCGATATGATCAACGACCTGATCGAGTTAAGCCATCTGGAAGCCGGAAAGATAGGGGTTCAGTTACAGCCTTTCGACGTTCATTCAGTGCTTGCCGGGTTGGCGCACCGGGTGGATCACGAAGCCCGACTCAAAGGCATCTCGATCAATACGTCGGTATCCCCGGACATTCCTCCCATTCTTCTGGGCGATCTCAAAAAGCTGTCGGTCCTGATCGAAAAACTACTCTATAACGCAGTGAAGTTTACGGAAAAAGGTTCGGTGGATATCTCCGTGAGCTGCACGAGTCGGGATGAGAACAAGGTCCGACTCCATTTTCAGATCAGGGACAGCGGTGTCGGCATCTCCCGGGAAAATCTGAAGCTCATTTTTGGGGGACTTACCCAGGGCGACGGCTCAAGTACTCGGAAATTCGGCGGGCTGGGACTCGGCCTCAGTATCGCCCTGAGGCTGACCCAACTCCTCGGGGGAAAGATGTGGGCGGACAGCGAGCCGGGGAAAGGCTCAAACTTCCATGTGGAGTTGGATTTCGTGGGATGCGATGCAGACGATTCCTCGTGCTTCGATTAAAGAGGCGGGGCTCGTCGATAAGGTTCGGCTTCGTGCCGAAAGCAGGGGTTCCCGGAAAAAGTAACGGTCAGTCGTCGCGTCCTTCGTCCATTCGCGAATCCGCCCGGCCGTCCCATGATGATGCTTCCCCGCCGGCCCTTTTCCCGGACCGCAATGCTCCTTTCAGTTCCTCCACCGCCCCTTTCAAGTCCTCATGCCGCTTCCAGAGTTTCGAGTAGTGCCCCATCAAGGCGTCACCCTTCCTCTTCCGTTCCTTGTACAGCGCCGCCAGTCGCCCGTATTCTTCAAAGGACCTTTGAAGTTTCAGCCTCAATTCTCGGTTGTCTTCCTCCAACTCCAGGATTCTTGCCCTGAGCTTGCTCACGTCGGAAAGGAATTCAACATTCGTGACGCTTCCTCGCCCGCCCGGAGCGTCACTCGACGGATGAGCCCCCCATCCGATATTGCGATCTTTCAGGACCCGTTCCACCACCCCCGCATCCACGGATGCCAAATCGTCCGCATATCCATACATAAGCGCCGTGTCGCAGATCAGGTTTATCAAACGAGGTATGCCGCGAGATCCTTCGAATACCGCTTCCAAGGCGCCGTCATCAAACAACGGCGTCGCCCTCTCGTATCCGGCCACTTCCAGCCGGTGGTCGATATAGCGCAGGGTTTCTTCCATATCCAGAGGTGACAGATGGTAGCTGACTGAAATGCGCTGCGCGAGTTGCGCGAGCTCCGGGTCTTGGAGACGAGTTCTCAACTGGGGCTGCCCCGCGAGAATGATCTGAATCAAATGGCTTTCCTGCGTTTCCAGATTGGACAGAGTTCGTGCGCTCTCCAAGGTATCGATAGGCATGGTCTGCGCTTCATCAATGACGAGAATGGATCGGCGCCCGGAAAAATGCTGGCGAAGCAGGAACTGATGGAGGCGCTCATAAAGGTCGACTGCGGTCGAATCGGTTTGTGGCCGGCCGAAGTGACGCAGGACGACTCGCATGAAATCCGAAGGCGTGAGTTGAGGATTGAGCACAAAGGCCCAATCGACTTCACCTTCGACCTTCTGAAGAAGGTAATTGAGCAGTGTCGTTTTCCCGGTTCCCACATCTCCCGTCAGAGCGATGAGTCCTTTGTTGTCCAGAATGCCGTACTCAAGGTGGGAAAGCGCCACATCGTGCCCCTTGCTGATGTAGAGAAAACGCGGGTCCGGCAGCAAGTCGAAAGGCTTCATCTCAAGGCCATAGTATTCAAGGTACATGCGACTTCTTTCCGTGCTCAATAAATCGGGGAATAAGACAAGGAGGTGCCGGGTCAGTAGGCCCACTGACGACTTACTTTTCCCTCGTTGAAAACAACGCCCGCGATATTCACGCCTTTTAGGAGCCCCACCGATTTCGTCAAATCGGCGCCCGTGGTGTAATCGGACCTTGCCACAAGAAGAAGGGTATCCACGTAACTCGCGAGAACGATGGCGTCCGGACAACTGGCGAGGGGCGGCGTGTCGAAAATGACGTATCGGTCCGGATAGCGGTTCTTGATCTCGTTGACCATCAGCTCCATCCGGTAAGAGCCGATGATCTCCGTGGAGTTCGGCATCCTGCCCCCCGCCGGGACCACGGTGAGGCTCTCGATTCCGGGATTCACGAGCATGTCCTTGAGGGGGACATCATCGGAGAAATAGTCCCGGATTCCCGGGGATATGTTGATACCCAGGTAAGAGTGAATCATGGGTTGCCTCAAGTCCAGATCCACCAGCATAACGGTCTGACGCGTTTCCCTGGCAATCGTGATTCCGAGATTCACAACGGTGAGTGTCTTGCCTTCCCGCTCCTTTGAGCTGGTCACTACGATGGTGTTATGCCCCAAAGGACGCATCCTGTGCAGCATCATGGTTCTGAGCAGCTTGTACTGATCCGCGACGATGTTTTGCTCCAGAATGGCAAATACTTTCCGATCAAGAAGAAGATCCTGATCCAGCGAAACCTGTCGGGTCTGGGAATAGACATGTGATTCCGTATCCATGCCGCCTTGTGCATAGTGGTACTTGGCCTCCTCAAGGGATATTTCACCCTTCGGGGCCGAGGGGGCTACATCCTTGGACAAACCGGAAGGTTCCGCAGGTGTCCCGCTCCGCCGAAGCGCTTCCTGCACCGAAATCTCTTCCTCTTTTTCCTTGGCGACCCGCTCTTCTCGGCTCGGCTCGGCCCCCACCTGATCGAAAGACACATATTTGTAGGAAGAAGCCCGTTCGCTTTCGGTGGGGTGCGACTTGACCTTGTCCAGTTGGCCGGCTTTCTTGGCCTTTTCCAAGGCTTTCTTAAATTGGCTCATGTCCTCGAGTCCTTAAAAGGAAGTGTAATACCGCTCCGCCAGAAAGCGGGCCAGCCGGTAATAAAACACGTAGAGGTCCATTACATAATAATGGAATATCGCCAGCCCGGCAGCCGGGACGACTAGTGCCGCGACCGATACCCCGATGATCCTGTTCCGGCGCTTCCGCACCTCCTTCGGAGAGGCGATTTTAGGGATAACGGCGAGAACGGGATATCCGGCGTACTGCTCCACCTCCTCCGGCGTTCGTATGGAATGATCGAGGTATTCTCGAAAGAAGCCCAAACCAAAGCCGACTCCGATGCCCAAAACAATACCGATGAGGAGAATAGCCTTGCGGTTGGGTTTGTCGGGTTCTTCAGGTAGGTAAGGCGGCTCGATCAGGGTGAACTTCTCCGCCAATTGTCCTTCTTCCATTCCTTCCGCGATCTTAGCCACTTGAAGCTTCTGCTGTAGTTCGTTCAACCGGTTTTTCGCGTTCTCGTAATCCATCTGATATTCCCGATACTGCTTCTCCACGTTGGGCATCGTCTTCAACTTGTTCTGAAGCTCCTCCCTCTCGGTCAAGATTCTCTGCCGTTCCTTGCGAAGAAACTTCACCCGCACCTCCGAACGCTCCAGTTCCGATTTCATGGAAAGATAGGCGGGATTGGTGATCTCTTTTGAATCCGTTACCTCGGGTTGCTTGGACGCAGGCATTTCTTTGCGCTGCTTCTCGATCTCCTGTTTCAGCTCTTCGATTTGCCCGACAAGCTTCTTCACGGACGGATGCTGTTCGCTGTATTTGGATCGCATCTGAGCGAGTTCCTGTTCGAGAATCTTCAATCTATCCATCTTGTTCTGAAGGCCCTTGCTTCCGCTCGCCGTGGACCCGATGATTTCGATTTCTTTGTCAATGGCCCGCAATGTAGGGTGCTTATCCGAATATCTTGCCCTGAGCTCCGCCCTCTTGAGCTCCAGTTGCTGTAACTGCTCTTCGTCGGTAAGCACTCGTTTGGTTTCTCCCAAATAAGGGTCCAATGCGGCAAACTGATTCCTGGTGATGACGTTTTGTTCCTCCAGGGAGACAATTTCCCTGTTGACGTTGTTCAGCTCGCCGTCAAGACGGGTCAAATTCTGAATATTCACGTTCATGAACTCAGGAAGTTCCTCAAGATGCTCTTCCTTGAATCGACTGAATTGATCCTGCAGCTGATCCAATTCAGCTTTGGTCGTTTTCACCTGCATCGACAGAAAATCCACGGTTCCTTTGGCCGTGTCTTTCCTGGCCTCGATATTCTGCGCGAGAAAAAACGATGCCAGTTCATTGGTGACCTGTTGCGCCTTTTTGGGAGAACGTGCCTCGAAGGAGAGGCTGAAGGCAATGGTGAGGCTCGAAGGCGACTTGGATTGACTGGTTTTGATCTCCGTACTGATGGGAAGGATTTGAATGGCTTCGGTGAATTTATCGACCAGCGCATCCGTTGTGAGTTTATCCCTCTGTTCTTTGTAAAGGTCGAACTTCTTGATGATTTCAAGGACCTTGGAACGGCTCATCACCTGTTGCACGATGGACTGAATCCGCTGATCCACGAATGAAGTAACCGTTGTGGGCACCAGAGTCTCGGTGACCTGTTGTCCCTCAATCAGAATTCTCGCTTCCGAACGGTAGATATTGGGCAGAGCGGTGGCAACGGCGAAACCCGAAAAGGCGATCAGCAGTGCCGGCCAAATAATCCAGTGGATTCTTCTGCGGATAATGGCGAAATAATCATCGATGCTTTTGGGATTGCTCATAACGTCGACCACCGGGTGTGTTTATGGGAATCAATTCCCGCTGAACAGCCTTTCCCACTCCATCGCCAAACTCAACCCGCCCTGAAAACGATCCGTATCGACACTATCGGAATCATAAATTGTATAGCGCAGAAAGCCTCTTAACAGAAATGTGCGTGTCAATCGATAGTCCAAAGAGGGTGAGAAAGTGAAGTAGGTACTGTCGTCGGATTCCCGGTCCCCACTTGACCGAAAGAAATCAATGGTACCGCGGGTCGTCAGACGCGGACTCATTCGGTACATGCCTCGTACGAAAACCCTATCCCGCTCGATGCTGCGGCCGTCCAGGGTGGAATACTGATCTCTCGAGGCGCCGAACTCCAGGGAACTTCGGCTCCAGTCGCGGTGAAAAAGAAAATTCATCACGAAACCATCCGTTCCCTCGTCCACCGTTTGATCCGGTATAATCAGGTCGAAGGGAGGGATGGCCCGCGTCTTCTGTTTCGTGTTCGTATGTCGATATCCGATTCCTCCGGATAGGCGAAACCTTTCCGAAAACTGGTAGACCGCCGAAGGCATGATTGAGTAGTTTTCGATCGAACGATCCGATACTGTGTATTGCTCGAATTCCTGATCGTCGTACTTGGTTCGGGAGTAGTTGAGATTCAGGGAAAAAGTGAGTTTGGGACTCCATATGTAATTGGGCGACACGGAAATCACGTCTCCCACGTCATCCACCAGATCGGTGTCCCCTCCGGTAAACTGCGTGTACAACCTTCGATAATCCAAGGCCACAAAGAATATTGGAGAGATTACATAATCCATGCCCACGTTGCCTCCGAACCGACGTCGATCCTGGCGATTCGCCAACCGACCCTCCTCGGTCAGTTCGGTCTCGAGGGTCCGGTCTTCTCGGAAAACGCCTCCCATCCGTATATTGAATCGAGACGAAACCGCGTACTCGAGAATCAAGTTGTGATCATGCTTGAGTCCGTCCTCTTTGGAGTTGGTGGCGAATTTCTCGTATTCGGCGAAGGAAGTCAGCGACACCTCGGATCGTTGCGTCCGGTAAGCGCCCCTGATCATGGGCTTGATCCGCGTTATGAAGTCGTCCTCTTTGTCGTCACTGATATTGATGTTATTGTCGTATTCCTCTTCGATGTTGAGGCGAGGCGACACGTACCAGTCCGCCGCCATGCAGGGCACCGACCATGCCAACCCGAGAAAAACGACCAATGCCACGGTTGAAAAGGATCGAATATGGAATCTCATCATAGGCACCATCCGGGGTATTTTGTCGACATTCGAAACGGCCTGCCCGCTCGTCGAATGCTTGCGGGCGCGTAAAGCCCGAGGAATGAGCAGTGGATTGACCAATTGACGACGGATGAAGCGCAACGCGGAAGATCGCATTTATCAGCAACCGCCTACGGAACTAGAACCACATCGCCTCTCTCAAGGAGGATGTTGTCTTCGAGTTTTTTGCCTTTCCGCACCTCACTATAATCGAACCTGAGCCTTTGGGTCGCTTCTCCATGTCCGCGTATGATGAGGATATCGTCCGTATCGGCAAACGTGGTCATTCCTCCGGCCAGCGACAACGCCTGCAGAACGGTCAAAGGCGTGGACACGTTAAAGACGCCCGGTTTGGCGACTTGCCCGATGACGAAATACATCAGACTCCCCAAGTCCCGGACGATCACCGTGGAACTGGCTTCAGGCACAAAAGCGTCGAGTTTCTGGTCCACCAGTTCTTTCACCTGCCGAGTCGATCGTCCCGCCACCCGAATGTCGCCGATCAGGGGAAAACTCACCCTTCCGTCGGGCCGTACAACGAGTTGACGACTCAATTCCGGCTCACCATAAACTGAAATCTCGAGCACGTCCGGCGGCCGGATAATGTAGTCGTCTCCGGCTTCCTCCGCCCACGCAGTCCCCAATTGGGAAGTGAGTAGGACGCACACGATCACCAATGCCATCTTAAATACTCTCATCCCCATGCTCCATGCTCGAATAGTTACTTGAAATTGTAGTATTGTACACTCTAACAGAGCAAAACAAACACGAAAAGTCAAAGAGGATCGCCGGTTACACGCAAAGGCCCCATAGCGTCCGCGCGCCGTCAGGATCCAATCCCCCATCCCAACCCTTTGAGCCCCACCAGAAGCAGAGAAACCAGCGAGGAAAAAACGAGCAGGCCCCACATTCTTTTCTGGTTTCGGACAACGACCTCACTGACCCAAAGCAGAACGATCATGGCTCCCGCAATGGACCCCAAATGGTATTCATGGACTTGTTCAAGAGGCAGGAAAGGCACCAAAGCCACCAGAAGGAGTAACAAATAATCAACCGTACTGGCCTCTAGATCCTTGAATTTGCTGACCACCAGGTAAATCACCAGCACTGCGGCCAGAAATCCCCAAAACACGTAGTTGAATAATCGAATGGGAACGTGCACAAAGGCCAGTTCCCCGCCCCTGGTGGCAAACATCAGAAAGAATCCCACCAAGTATAGGGAATAGGTCATCAACCTTCGAAACAAGGACTTCCGGATCCAGTACGACAGGACGACCATTGCCCCCACCAGCAGGAAGATCACGGATTCCCAACTGGCGGCGAATTTAGGCTCACAAGACAGGGCAAGCCAAGGCAGGCCGATACTCAGTACGATCTTCATGACGACCAGACAACCGTTCATGATCATTCCGCCCAGGCGGCCGGTCGTGAAAGATTCGACCCATCCTTCACCCCAGCTTAACAGAGGGCCGAAATGAACCCCGAATCGGACACTGATCCATAAGAGAAGCAGCAACGGCGCGGCAATGGCCAGATAGATCGCAGCGATCCAGTCCTCGGGGTAGTACCTGAAATAGCAGGCGAAAAAAACCATGGCGCTCTGCAGCACATAGATGAATACAACGGAAGCAACCTGGGATCCGCCCATTTTAAGCAAACGGTGGTGGAAATGTCGCTTGTCCGCCTTAAAGGGTGATTGTCCCTCCAACATCCGTTCCACCATCACCGAGGCCATATCCAGGAGAGGAAATCCCACAATCAGGAGGGGGAGCGATCGGGCCAAAGACGTGGATTCTCCTTGGGTTAAGTAAAGTGACAGCACACCCGCGGAAAAGCCCAAGAGCTGGGATCCGGTGTCCCCCATGAAGACGGTTGCCGGAAATGTATTGTATCGGAGAAAACCCAGCAAAGCTCCGATGATGATGAGGCAACAGACTGCCAGGTCGGTGCTGCTCTGCGTGTAGGCCAGCAAACCGATGGCGCCGAATATGATGATGCACAGCCCTCCCGCCAGCCCGTCCAAACCGTCCGCCAAGTTGATCGCATTGGTCGTGGACACGAGAAACAGAATAGTAAGAGGAACCCCGAGCCATGCGTTCAATACCACTTCATACCCGCCCCACATGCCCAAATCTCTAATGAAGAAGCCGCCCATGGCCATGGTCAGGCACACCGCAAGAATCTGCCCCGTAAACTTCTTCCGGTAATCCAGATTGAACAAATCGTCCAGTAACCCGAAAACGAAGATCACCCCGGCACCGGTGAAAAAGGCCTTCATTTCTCGACCCATGGGGAGCCAAATCAAGGCGGGAACCAGAATCCCGCCCGCCAAGGCGATACCTCCCGTTCTGGGGGTCGGATGAACATGCACTTTGCGGGCCTCCGACGGCACATCCATAACTCCAAGCCTCAACGCCAGACGGTTGGTGAATGGGATGAGCACCACCGTAATGTAGAAGGCTAGAAGCAGGGCAAAAAAACTGAACATGCCGGTCGGATTCCTCAAAAGTGAGTGGGGTGATTGAATTCCGGAGTCGTGTGCGTTGCCGGAAATCTCGTCACTCCAAGCAACGCGCAACTCACCTATCGAATTTGGAGAGGAGGGAACGGAAATCCGCCCCCTTCAGAAATCACCGCGCCAAAGATTGATTGTCGGCTTGCAGGGAAGCCTTTCGCTTGAACCGTCACTTGTCGATGGCGCGTCCCGGAATGTACTCCCCAAGGAGAGGCTGCACTTCCCAAGTGAACCGAAGTAGTCGCTCTTCGGAGTCCTTCGCCGATTCATCGGAATATACGGGAGTAATCAGGCGAACCAGCGCCCCGTCCGTCCGATTTATGGTTAAAGCATCCCAAAAAGTAAACAACTTCAGCTGATAGGCATTGGTCAAGTCCCTCCCCCTCTGGGGAAACCAGTAATATACGATCTGACGGTAGTCGAGTTTCTGCATGATGGCCCGATTGACCACCAATGACGTCATACCGGGGCGGGGCGGAGCAAGGCTGATCGTACCCGCTTCCTTGAACAACCAGCCTCCGCCGGGCAGGCACGACTCCGGCGAATGAATGGACTCGCCTTTTCTCTGACTCGCGTAATACGCCATATAGAAATTGACATCGCGACCCTTGTCGTTCCGGTAATCGGCCCAAACATAATCGGTCAGATCCAGTTCCTTCAGGACGTCGGATTCCAAGGGTTGCCTTGTTCCCTTCCATCCGTCGATCTCCATGGGAAAGTACCTCATGGACTGCAAGGCGGGCACCTGTTCTCGGTATTCATGCATCCTCGCGAACCCCAAAGTGCCGGTCAGGATCAGGATGGTGATCAGGGCGCCGAAGCCCCAAACATTTCCGGTGTTCCGCCCGGCGGGACTCGAAGATACGGAGGTCTTCTTCGGCGAAACCTCGTCTTTCCCGGCTTGTTCGTCCCTTCCATCGGGTATCTTTCCCAGCAACCACATCTCCAGCAGAAGAACCGCCAGAGAAAACATGAAGATGAACCACCCGGAGAATCCGTGAAAGAACCCCTCGGCCGCCTCGGTACTCCAGAGCTCGGAAATAATGCCCGTCAGCGCGATGCGCATGCTGTTGGTAAAAATCGCCAGGGGAATGGCCGAAACCACCAGCAAACTGCGCTTCCATAATTTCGCTTTGAAGAAATAGGCCAGCAAAAGCCCCAGAATGATCAGAGGGAAAAGATACCTCAGGCCGCTGCAGGCTTCCACTACCTGGAGCCGTGTGAAACCCAGATCGATAATGTTGCCGTCACGGTAGGCCGTAATCCCCGCGAGATGGATCATGTCCACACCGAGTTTCGAGGCGGCCAGTTGAAGATAGACGGTCAACTTGTTATGCAGAAAACTTGGGGGTGGAAACATGGTGGGAATCAGGACCAAAGGAAACCACACGGCCTTGATCTTTTCGCGGCCCAGATGGATCCACAGAAGCCCCACCAAGACGAGCCAGAATGAGAGAAAAAGGGACAAATACTCCCCGCCGAATTCGCCGAACCAGAAGAACGCCACTCCCAGGAAGAACGGGATCAGCCCCCACGGCCCCACGGCCGCGGGCTTTCGCATTACCTCTTTCCTGTTCTCCCATAACAGATAAAGAACAATGGGAGGGACGAGATAGCAGTAGCTGTAGTCACCGTCCCAGCGGGCGACCATGTAGGTAAGAGTTTCGTAGTAGATGCCCCCGAGAAGCAAGGCGTATACGATTACGATTCCAATATTGATCGCCATGGTTCTCCAACCGATTTTCAGGTTCCATCCCGTTCACGACGGAGTTTTCAGGAGCCCGAGTCCATTCCGTTTCAGCCTCGAATACCTCAGCCTCCCGCGCCCACCAATACCCGCCATATCCGTTCCGCAGCCCGCCCGTCCCATAGAGGCGGCACGGCGGAGCCCGATTCGGCCCTTTTCAGCGATTGCCCGTACGCATCAAGTATCTTTCCCGTTTCGGTTCCGGCGAGCACGTTGCTCCCCACCTCTACGGTGATGGGTCGTTCCGTATTCTCTCGAATGGTTACGCAGGGAATCGACAGGGCGGTGGTTTCTTCCTGCAGCCCCCCGCTGTCCGTCAGGACCACTCGGGCGTCTTTCCAAAGAAACAAGGATTCCCTGAAGCCCAACGGCGGAAGCAGGTGCACCCGATCCGAAAAGCGAACATCGAAGCGACTCATGGTTTCTCGGGTCCGGGGATGCACGGGGAAGAGGATATCCATCTCTTCCGATATTCGATCGACGGCCTTCACGATCCCTTGAAAGACCTCTCGAGAATCGACGTTGGACGGTCGATGAAGCGTAAGAAACGCATAATCCCCGAGCCTTTTCTTGAGTTCGAAGGAGGGAAAGCGCGTTTGGTCGTCCCGGTTCAAGCGCTCAAGTTGGTGATGCAGGTTATCAATCATCACGTTGCCCACCTGATGAACCTGCTCCTCAAGCTTACCCTCTCGTACCAGATTCTCGACGGCGCGTTCCTCGGTAACGAAGAACAAATCCGAAACCGCGTCCGTCACAAGACGGTTGATCTCCTCGGGCATCCTGCGATCGAAACTCCGCAACCCGGCCTCCACGTGCGCCAGCAGTATCCACAGCTTTTTGGCCACGATGCCGCATGCCAAGGTCGAATTAACGTCTCCCACCACGACGACCAGATCCGGATGTTCCCGTTCACACACTTCTTCAAAAGCCACCATGATCTTGGCCGTCTGATGCGCGTGGGAACCGGACCCGGCCTCCAAGAAGAAGTCGGGCGCCGGCAGCTCTAGGTCTTCAAAAAACGCTTGAGACATGACGTAATCGTAATGCTGACCCGTATGTACGATCCGGCAACGTACGTCGGGATAGCGACGAGACTCCCGGTACAAAGGAGCGATTTTCATGAAATTAGGCCGTGCTCCGGCCACTAGCAAGACATTCACCGATAATTTCTCCGGTTTTCTTCATGCGAGGAAGTCCCTTCCCTTCGTTCGCAACGGGAAACGAGGTCTCCGCATCCTCATGGTTCGCCGGCACGCGAAAGCCGCTCTACCGATTTTTATGGCATTTTACGGCATCCCGCAAAAAATCCAGGTACCGCCGCGCGATCACTTCGCGATCAAAATATTCCTCGACGTACTTTCGCCCGTTCTCTCCCAATCGGCGTCGGCGTTCCGGGTCCTCCTTCAGTGTCAATGCGGCTTGGGCCAGAGCATCCGCGTTCTCCGGCTCGATGCAAATGCCGCACTCCGCCTGCCGGACAATCCGTTCACTTTCGCCTTCCACGCCCAGAATGATCGGTTTCTCCAACGCCATGGCCTCAAAGATCTTTGAAGGAATCACCGTCTTGAAGAGATCGTTTTTGATCAGAAGGACCATGGTGGCGTCACAGGAGCCCAAGAGGGCGGGCATTCGGTCTTTGGATACTTGGCCGAGCATGAGGACGTTGTCGAGGCCTCTCCGCCGCTTCGATTCCTCAAGCCGCCTGCGCTCCGCTCCATCGCCCACCAGCAGAAGCACCACGTCCTTGTGCGATGCCAGGCGTTCGGCGGCGTCCAGGACGGTGTCCAGTCCGTGGGCCATGCCGTGTGTGCCGAAGTATCCCACTGCAAAACGATCCGACAATCCCAAACTGTCGGACACATCGTTCAGACGAGGTACTCTTTGAAACCTGCTCAGGTCCGCCCCGTTGGGAAGGACGGTCACTCGCCCGGCATCCGCTCCGCAACGAATGATGTGACGGCGAAACGGCTCCGTTAAAGCCACCACCCGATCCGCGGTCCGATAGACTTTTCTTTCGATCCCCTTCAATATGCCGATGATGCCGGGATTCGTCAGTGCACCCACGGCCAGAATCGAGTCCGGCCACAAATCCCGTATTTCCAAGACCCACGCCGCCCGCTTGATGCGAGCCACGGGCCACCCCGCCAATCCGCAGAAGAATTGGGGAGACGTGGAAACCACCACATCGGGTTTCGGCAATCGAAAAACCTGTGCCAGTACGGACACAAGGTAGGAGACATAATTCAAGGTACGTTTGAGGAAGCCCTCGTTGGCCGCCAGATAAGTCCAAACTCGAAGGACGCGGATTCCCTCCACGGTCTCGCTCTGAAAAAACGCATTCCGATATCCCGGGTACGGCCGTCCCTTGGGATGATTGGGAACGCAGGTCACCACTGTGACCTCATGGCCCTCGCGAACCCACAACCTGCAGTGTTCGAAGGTCCGGGACGCGGGAGCGTTGACTTCCGGTGGGAAATAATGGGTCAAGAAGAGAACATGCATATCGTCAGGTCCGAAACCAATAGCCGACTTCCAGGGGAAGTTCCCCCTCGACCTCGAAAGCGATCACCCACTTTCCCTTTCGAAGACCGAAACGGGGACAATACCAGCCTTTTTCGAACAGCACCTCCTGGGTTCCCACAGGCGTCAATTCCGCCACGGTCCTTTGCGAGGAGTCCAAAATCAATACGCGCTCTCCGTCTACCACGGGCCTCAAATCCGGGTGCAAGTGGATTCGGCTCCTCGCGCCGTGGTTCCCCTTGCCGAGAATCCGATCCAAAACCATCCAGTTGTTTTGGGGTTCGTATCGGATGGTCCTTTCATGGATCACTTTTCCAGGCAGGAAAGAATAGCCGTCATGGGAACCCGCGAAACTCACGGCACCCGCTCCGTTCCCCTCGATTCGGGCTGACAAGGGTTTCGCTCTCCTGCCCACTCTGTGGGATTTCCATATCTCGCTTTGTTCGGTCCCGTCCACCTCGACCGTGTTGTGAGCCGACGTGCTCCTCACGTAGGACCTCAAGTCTCCGGGCTCGTAGCCGTACACTCCGCTGTCCACCACCACACGACGCCCCGACAGGGAAAGCTCGTAGCTTAGGGTGTCGCAATGAGCATGCCCCGGCTGATAGTCGGGCCCAATGGGGCCGCAATCCACGATCAATCGGGAATCCTCGCCGGGAGAGAAAATATAGTAGCCCGTATCTGGAAAGGAAAAGTGCCTCCTCTTTCGATCCGTCTCCACCGTGACGCCCAGTTCGGACGCGTATTGAAGCAGCCTTCGCGGCGGCAATTCGATACCGAAAGCCGAATCATTGAACAGAGGAATATCGCCGTCGGGGTGCAGGGTACCGGCCAGGAACCCGGCCATTCTCCCGCACACCTCCCTCAGTTCGTTTTCCGGCGAGCTCCCTATGGACATCGGAAAGCAGTGAGCAATGTTGAGCAAATCCAGACAATCCTCGAAGATCATGCAGTGGTACATGGGGCTTCTTTCGAAATGCCCGCCGTCCGGAAGAATTTGCTCGGCCAGTTCTCTCCGCAGAAGTCCAAGCCCCTGTTCACGCCATCGAGCCGCTTCCGGACGATCGAAACTCACTCCTGCGAAAAGCAAGGCCTTTATATTTTTGAAGAGATGGTTGGCCAGCAAATGGCGCTCGAGATTTCCCTCCAAATAGCGAATCTGCTGAAAAAGCGAACGGGCCGCCTCTTCTTGAAAGGAAGGCGCATGCTCCGTCAGGCTCAGATACTTGGCCCAATTCACCACGCGCAGCGACAGAGGGAAAGGATCCCAAGCCACCGGGGTGCGAATCGGGTTGTGACGGACCCATTCCCGAATCAGCTTGCCTCCGGTGTCGGCGTCCAGACCTCCATCCGGAAGCAGAAACTGGAAATAATGGAGATTATATCGCCATAGGAGCGGCATGTCTTCCGAAGCCCAGTCCAAAACGTCCAGGAAAGTCTTCTTCCGTCCTATAAAGTCGAAACGGCCCGACCGGAGATTCTCCGGAATCCACCACGGGTAGCAGGGAAAGGGAACCCTGGGTTTCAGCATTTTCCAGCCGGTGACTGCGGAGTCGCCCAGTCCGGTCCTGAGCCCTAAAGACAGCAGCCCGGTGGGAACTCGGGTCTTGGCCAGATACATCGCCTGTTCCGCCTTCAAGTATCTGGCGGTACGCAGAAGCAGCCCAAGACGCTTCAACACTTTTTCCGAATCCTCTTCAGGGGGTTTCCCCATTCGAATCCCCCATATCCGAAGTTTCCTCCGGCGACCATTCGTCCATGTGTATCATACGCCCGGTGTCCAAGGCTTCGTGTACGGCAAAGGAAACCCGCGTGGTCTCAAAAATCTCCATAAGCGGAATGGGAGGCGGAGTTTCTCCGGCAACCGATGCCAGGAAGGCCCGGACTTCTTCCTCATGGCCCTTGTCCTGCGTCTCTTTGGTCCTCTCCGAACGGGTCCCCCGGTAAGTCGCAAGTTCACGAAAGTGGTTCAGTTCCCAGGAGGAACCGTCCGCCGAGACATCCAACCGCTCCTTGGGAACCGCGGGACTCCCGAGAGCATAATAGAGGATATCGCCCAGGGAACCGTCCGCATAGGTCAACGTTATGGAAACCGTATCCCGGTCCGTATCTTCCGTTCTTCCGGACCGAACGCATCCCGCCTGCACGGTCTTCACCGAAGAGCCTGTCAAAAAACGAAGGGTGTCCACCATATGGCACGCCTCTCCAATGATTCTGCCTCCTCCTTGAAGGGGGTCCTGGACCCAGGAATCCTTGGGAATCAAGCCTGCATTCACCCGGTACGATCCCACCAGAGGGGAGGCACGTCGGCTTAAGCCGTCTTTGATCTTTCGCACCATGGGAGAAAACCTTCTGTTGAACCCCACCATCAGAACGGGATGCGCCGATGAGGAGGCTGAGTCCTTCAGGATATTCTCGATGGAAGCCAACTGAGAGGCGTGAATACACAAGGGTTTTTCCACAAAAACGTGCTTCCCGGCGGCCAAACACTTTTCGACCAAAGGACCGTGCAGATCGTGCCGCGTGACCACAAACACCGCTCGGATTTGGTCGTCGTCAATGATTTCCGTCGCGGTTTCCGCACAGTAGTCGAATCCAAACCGTTCGGCCACGGCCTTGGCCGTCATACCCCTCCCGGTGGTCACTCCGCGGAACCGGACTTGGGACATGCGGCTCAGCTTGGGAAGGAGAACCGAATTGGCGAAATTCCCCGCTCCGATCAAACCGATGCCCACAGGCCCTTCCATCTTTCGACCTGCCTTGGAGATCACGGGAATTCGCCGGGGTTGAGGCCCGGCGTCGTACTCCAGCACCACTCCCAGCGAGGGTTCTTCTCCTTGAGTGATCAAACGGTAAGCGCTTAGTGATTGATCGAAGGGATAACGATGCGTAATCAGGGATCGAACGTCCAATCGGCCCTGAACGCACAATCCCAGAAACGCGGACATGTTCCGCTGCTCAGTCCAGCGCACGTACGGTAACGGGTAGTCGTGCCCCCGTTCTTCGTATTCCACATCATACCGACCGGGGCCGTACGACATGGACAGCCGTACTTCCAGTTCCTTTTTGTAGTAGACGTCCCTGGGGATGTCGAGACCCACCAGGCCCACCACGACCACTCGCCCCTTCAGACGCGAAATCTCCCCCGCCAGAGCCACCAGATCACTTCCGGAAGCCGCCGCGGTGATGATCACCGCGTCCATGCCCACGCCTCCGCTGAATCGAGCCGCCTCGCGGGACAGGCTTTCACTTCGCACGGCGGACTCCGCACCGAAATCGGCTGCTAAAGAGATTCTGCCGTCATCGATGTCCGCCCCCAACACCCGACAACCGGAGGCCTTGCAGAGCTGCACCGTAATCTGTCCCAGAAGCCCCAATCCCACAACGCAAACGCTCTCTCCAAGGGTGAGCCGCGCTTGGCGAACACCTTGCAGCGCAATGGCCCCAATGGTGGAGAAGGCCGCTTCCTCAAAAGCCATGGGCGATTCTCGTGTTCCAGAATCGGGAATGGGAACGCACAAGTTTCGTGGAATCACGTTGAATTCCGCGTGGTTGGCATAACCCGCGCCCCCGCACGCCACCCGGTCCCCCACGGTCAGACCTTCGACTCCTTCGCCGAGTTCCCGGACGATGCCGCTGCATGAGTACCCCAGTGGAACGGGAGATTCGAGGCGGGAGCGAACCTTTTCCAAAGTGGATCGAATTCCTTCCTTCCGTGCTGCGGCAAGCGTCTTTCTCACCAGATCGGGCCTTGCCCGCGCCTTGCCGATCAGGGACATTTTGGCGAGAGATACCAGCATCTTTTCCGTGCCTGCGGAAACGACCGACGCCTTGGTTTCCACCAGGACCATACCTGGAGAAACCTGGGGCCTGGGAACCTCCGTGAGTTCCATTTCACCGGTACGATAAGACTGGATGATCTGTTTCATAAATGAGGCAATCCGTCGCTTTCCTTTGATTGACGAAACTTTTCTTCAGGCGCTGGATGCGGACTTCGAGAACACGGAAAGAAAAAGCTCTCGATTCATCCGTAGCATATCTTCATTCGAAGCGATTCGCACGGCATAGTCCCGGGCGTTCCTTCGGAGCATCGTATGTGCATCAATGCTTATTTTGGAGAATCGCTCCAGCTCCAACGAGAATTCATCCGGTTCGTCGAGAGAAAGCGCCTTTCCACATCCATGGTCCTCGATGTCAGACCAGGGAGTGCGATCACTTATCAGGACCGGTGTTCCGGCGGCCAGCGACTCGTAGATCACATGCCCGAAATTCTCACCTTGAGTCGGCAGGAAGAAAAGATCATACCTTGCCAACACACCCGGAACCTTGAAGTTCTCCACCGGGCCGAAATAGTTCGCCTTTATGTGTTTCGGCATTTCCTTGATCTTATCCGAACACGACCTCCAATAGGATTCATCACTGATTATACCATAGATATCGAACACCAGTGGGACTCGTACACGTTTCATGACCTCTAATGCAAAGTCGAGATTCTTCATCGGCGCAATGCGTGAGAGAAAGACCACTCGGAGGGATTCGGATTCATGTCGTGTCGCGGGAGCGGGCACATCCTCTGTGTTCGGACGCGGGAGCAGGTCCGGAGCGACGAACACGGTCCCGACTGTTGACCCCATGACCCTTCTGATGTCGTCCGCCTCACTCTCGGAAGACGCCTGCCAAACCACGTCGGAATACAAGGAGAGGAGGCGAGCTGAAAAAAGGAAAAGGGTTTTCTTCAATGATTTGATCGCCAAAGCGCTCGGCGAGAACTCGCCTCGGGGCGCCAACACAACGGGCCTCGGCGGAATGCGTCTTAATCTGCGCAAGGCCAACACTGCTATGGTGAAGCGAGGATTGAGCAGGCTGTTCAAATAGACCACATCGTGAACGGTTTCGTTCAGTATGCGGGAAAAAGCGCCCGGCGTAAGCCGGTGGGGCGAAGCATAATAAACATCCGCCTTGCCCATCCGATTCCATGCGTCAGGTGTAATTCCCGGATAGGGCCCGGAATCGCCGTCATCACGATCGGAAGTGACGATCCTAAACCGGAATTCATCGCCCAAATGATCCACCATATTTTGAATCGTCCGCACCGGTCCACCGGACTTGTAGCCGGGCACGTAACAGCGAAGAAAAGTAACGATTGTCGGCGGCTTGGAGCTTGAAGTCGAGTGTTGAATACTGTGTGTTCCGAGCTCCTCCGAGTGATTGATCAAATCGGCTCTCCGAAAGGTGCGCCGCTTCCGCGGCCGTTGAAGTCGCTATGGCGTCCGGACCGCCTCGGAGCATGTTTCCGACCCTTGCTCCTTATGTTTGTTCGCTCCAGGGAGGCAACGGAAGAGAACCCGCATTATAGACGTAATCCATGATGGACAAGAAATATGAAGCCCCGCTTTTTCCATTCAGGCAGACCGCCCACCGTTTAAGCCTTCCTCTTTCCTCGACTGAAAGGGGTCCTTTGCGGAGATGATCGTCCAAGGCATCTCGGAGAGATTCCGAATCTCCGGGACGAACGACCGCGCCGAGCCCTGATGCGGCTACGGAAACCGCACTGCCGCACGATTCCGTCGCGATGACCGGTACGCCCGACAGCAGGGCTTCGTTGACCACCGCACCCCACCCGTCGTGGTGACTGGGCAGCACCAGTAAGTCCGATCGTAGGATCATTTTTCTGGCCGGAGCATTTCCCACCAGACCATGCCACCGGACCCTCGATCCGAGGCCCAAAGCGTCTGAAAGGCTTTGGAGGCTTTGCCTTTCCGGACCCTCACCTATGACGTCCAGTCGCCACGACGCGGCCGCCAAACCGGCAAGCGCCCTCAGCAAGACATCCACCCCTTTTCGTCGGATAAGCCGACCCACGAAGATGATTCCAAAATCGGTGCACCCGTTTCCAGTCTTCGTGCTTCCCATCTCCCCGTCGACAGGGTCCAAAAAATAGGCAAAAGGGAACACCTTGTTCGCCGGAAATCCCGCCGCTCGATACCATTCCGCGCCCATGTGTCCCATACCCAGCACGAAATCGGAAGCTCGCCAGCGTCCAAGCACCCGGAATCGGTCTCTCCAAAGAAGCGCTCGCCGCCTCAGGGCTCGACAAGAGTCGGCGAAAAGCATGGGCGTCTCCGTCATGACTCCGCAACGACTCCGGTTCCTAATCAGTATTCTCGATACCACATCCACGAGAGGATAGGAACCCAACCCGGAGAATACGTGAGTCCATGCCTCGCCCGAAAACCGTTTTGCCAGATGAGGCCATTCGAGCTCGGCCGGTTCGATGATCAGCTCCGCTCCGCCGAAATCCGGTCGACCCCAGCCGCTGGTCTCCGCTCGCGCTCCAACGTCGCTCGCCGCCACCAACACCGTACTTTCGCCGGTACGCTCATTGAGAGCTCGAATGAAAGCGGCTTGATGAAGTGACGGGATATTTTGCCAGAAAACAATTTTCACGACGTTACGGCAGCTATGATAAGAGGTGCGATTCCAGTGCGAGGCATCGTATTCCCTGGTACCGGAGACACCAACCTCTGTTGCGGCGAGCCGGAAGAGCGAGCCGGCGAAAAGTTCTCCCGGATATTCTCAAGGGTTGAGCGTCCCTCCGGCCCCCGGAGCCTCCGTTCGCTTCCCGGCTCCGGAAAGCCTTTCAGACATGGCGACGGCCGATCCTGCGATCATCCACCAAGGTGCCGAGTTCTGAAATGTTCCAAGCAGAACGCTCGGTTCCGCCAATGTGGCCACCAGCCCCGCCAAATAGACCCCTAGAAAAGCCGTGGTCAAATTGTGTTGCATCGATCCGATGGAATTCATTTTTAGAGACACGGCCATCTTACGAACCATCAAAACTTTTCTCCCAACGGCGCCCACAATGACGGCAAAGACGATCGGACAAAGCAAGCCTGCCTGGACTCCCAGTCTGAGCCATAAATTGTGGATTGAATCTCCCCTTATATAAGACCAGCCACTAAGGTGGAATGAGCCGAATCCGTGTCCCAATATAGGCTCTCTTACAATCAATTTCAGGGCCGTTTCGTAACCCTCAATGCGTGAGGCGCTGAAATGATCCACCGTCTTCATGGTCACACCGCTTTGGAGACGATCGATACGAAGATGATGCAACAGCCAATCCATATCCAAACTCATAAATACCACACCGGCGATTGGAATAACCAGCAACCAGACCGCCTTTCTACCGTAGAGCATCCAACAAGCGATACCGACAAACGAGGCTACGAGCCCCGTCCTCCCTCCTACGACGACTTGAGACCCGATAAGCAACAAGCAGACCACCCCCAGATAGGCCGCCCGTAGCAAGACCATGTTTCTCCCGAGGTAATCGGCCAACATCAGTGCGGTGGGAAGCAATAGAGCAATTCCAATGGACCATCCGGTTCGCATGCCGCCAAAACCCGTATCGGCGAGAGTAAAAGGTCTTCCCAGGAAAGGAGACGGCCAATCAGGAAAGCCGATCACACCTGCCGACAACACCAGCAGACAGAATCCTAAAATAAGAGTGGAACCTATCCAGAAAACCTTTTCAATATCTCCATCGTTCATAACGTAAATATATATGGTCCATAAGAATACAAAAGAATGAACCAAATCGATAATACGAGATACGATCTCCTTCACTTCCGATTGATATAATCCAAACATCATGGACATGATCAATAGAAGAAACCCAATGGGTCCCAGCAGACCGGAGGGCAGCATTGTGGCTCGTTTCCCGACTGCCGTCATCCAAACGAGTAATACCGTCACTATGGCAAGCGCATATTTACCATATGTTATTATGCTTACAGGAATATTCCAGAACCAATAGACGGGTGCCGTACCCAAGTAAAGCCCCAACAGAATCCCGGACAATCCAAGTTTATGCCGCTCTATCTTGCGGTCACTTTCGCCCATGGCATGACAACTCTAAGATAGGAGATTACGTATCTTTCCTAGCCCTTACACTGGAAGTCGGCATTTCTTATGCACAGAGAATAACCAACCTCGAACGGGTCCGGACTGTAATCGTCAAATGATTCTTCACCACTACGTCTGCAGGCAATTTCAGTATCCGGTGTCATCAAAAATGAGATATGGATGGAGGAATAGAAATCTAGTGAGATCGAATTTCGCTTTTATCTCTACGGAAAGCCTTCCGCAGTCTACCGACGACTTTTCTAAGTATCGGTACATTGCCGAAATCCGGTTCCACTGTCGGGTTGCAGTAGAAGCGCAACACTTCATCGGGTATGTCGTGATGACTTCTAATGCCGTCTTTGGCTCCCCTGCAGGCATGAGCCGGCAACAAAAGACCGAAAATCGGGCCGTGCGCTCGAATTCCGGATACTATGTGGGAAAGACAATAGCGGAAAGAAAACACGAGCGCGACATGCTTCGGGAAATGCTTGAAATGAATTCTGGTGAAATTATACACGCGCATGGACCTTCGCCATCGTCCATCTCTTTCCTTCCTCAACAAGTTGTTGTGCCGCACCACGACTGTCGGAGTATACCATACCTCGTAACCCAAGGCCCGCATCCGGATGGAATAGTCGATTTCTTCCCCGCCGAATACACATTTGGGGTCAATGTCGCCTACTCGCCGCAAGGCCTCGCCTCGAACCAGATGGCAGGCCCCGTGGTAATTCCCCACCTCGCAGGCAACACTACCGTGATCATTTTGAGGAATCCCCGTCGTCGCATGGATGATTCTTGGTGAAAGCACGCCCACGGCCGGTTGTGCATCCATGACGGCGCACATTCTCCGCATATCCTCCAGTTCGATTCTTGTATCGTCATCCAGGTGCAGAACGTATTCCGTACGCGCATGACGGCGACCCGTGTTCCGTCCTTCCCCAACACCTAAATTCGCGTCATTGAGAACCAGACGCACGAACGGATGGGCTGCGGCGGAGACGAGGAACTCCCTGCTCCCGTCGTCGGAAGCGTTATCCACCACGATGAGTTTGAATCCGTGCTCTTCGGCCAATGAGCACAAGAAAGGAATGTTGCGTTGAATTTCGGCCAGTCGATTATAGGACAGCACCACCACCGTAAGGTTACTCAACATTCCGGATTGATCGGGACTTGCCATCTTTCACTCGCTCACATGAAATCGTCGAACTTCCTGGGGAATCCATCGAAGCTCGGCCGCAGCGACAGTCTTCCCTCGACGGTCCCATCCGCCCTATCCGGAGGTCCGACGGAGGCGTGAAGGCTGCGCACGATACCGAAGCCCCTTTGGAGTGGGACATGAGGACAAACCCGCCGGCGGCTCGCCCGGGAAAACAACATTCTTTCATCCGGCTTAAGATGCTTGGGCATCCGGCTTGCTCCGAAGCGGATCCAACAAATCCAGATACCTCCGGCACGCCTTCTCCACTCCGAATTCTTTCGCGCGGGATTTAAGCAGTTCCGATGGTGTGGGTTCATCCAGCATTCGAACAATGCCGATTGCAAGAGCCGAAGCGTCACTCACGGGAATCAGAGGCCCGTATGCACCATGATCCAAAATGTCCGCCGGCCCGAAAGGACAGTCGGTGCTCACTACGGGAGTCCCGCAAGCCATGGCCTCCACGAGGACGTTTCCGAATCCCTCGTGGATGGAGGAAAGGACGAAGACCTTCGATCGCGCCATATAGGCCCACGGATTGGCCACGAAGCCCGGCAAATCCACGGAATCCCGCAAACCGAATTCGGTCGTTAGGCGCTCCAGCGCATCTCTTTCCTTTCCCTCCCCCAAAATAATCAGCTTGGCCTCTCTGCGTTTGCGCACCAACCGGAAAGCACGAATCAAGGTGCCGAAATCCTTCTGGGCGACCAAACGGCCCACGCCCAAGACCACGGGTACGGAACGGTCTTCGAACCAGGGATGGTTGGCGGATTCCGAAGCTCGATTCTCGATCTTCCGTCCATCCACGGGGTTATGGACCACATGGACGCGCTCGGGTCTCATTCGCGGGAGTTTGCGGACCCGCTCCGCAACACCTCCGGAAACCGCTATCACGTCGTCCGCCCAATGGTACGACCAGCGGATGGGGTATTGGAGTGCCGCGTAGCGCTTTGGCGTAGCCCCGTCGCCGAATGTCAAGCTGCGAATATTCCGTTCGGAAAGAATCAGACGCGTATCCACTCGTGAGACTACCCGCGCCCACGCGGCGATACCGTTGGCGAGAGGCATGGCGGACAGCACGCTGTCCGGACGGTTTCTTCTCAGATATCCGGCAAAGGCGGGCAGACTGGTCCACAGACGAGGGCAACCGAGGTTCACAATATTTACCGACCCCGGCACGTCCTTCAGGTATTCCCCTCGGACCGCCATGAGCACCAAATCAACCCTGTGCCCCTCACCGCTCAAAAAATCCGCCACGGTCAACAGGACACGTTCCGCGCCTCCCCCCGCAAGGTTTGGAAGAAGAAAGGCCGTTCTCATTGAGAGGCCTCACTTTGCAGGCGGGGCACTCCTCCACAGGCTTCCGCGAGGAGCATACCGAACATCCATGTCAACAGCGGAATCAACAGATCACCTTCCCGTTCGAGGAAAACGCGGCACAGCCTGCCGAATCATTGTCGAAAGGCTCGATCGTCCGACCCGTCGACCCAACAACGGTACTTGCCCCTCCAAGAACTTGTCAATCAAATCTCCAACAGCCTGGAATACGGTACGGAAAGAGGACAAACCACCATCTAATCCTTCCCTCGCCCCTTCCATCCGAAAAGACCGCGAACCGCCAAAGCGCTGCTCTCCAGGCCGACTCGGGTCAGTACCTTGTGCCAGAGGAATACATTCACGACGGCAATGCTCACTCCCGTGGCGTACGCCGCCCCCTGAGAGCCGTAAGGGGGAATCAGGAGGGCGTTCAAGACTACATTGAGTATTGCGGCGAGAGCCACTCCTTTCAGCGTCTCCTTCTCCTTCCCCGTCATGTTCAGGATGTCGTGTGTCGCCCCAACAGCGGCATTCACCAGCTGCGCGATGCACAATACGGCCAAAGGTCCGTAGCTTCCACGATAGGCCGCTCCGTAAACCAGTTCCAGAAAAGGTTTGCCGAAGAGAATGAAGCCTCCGGCCACGGGAATCGCCGCAGCGAGAACGATTTGTGCACTTCTCGTAACCATCTTCTGAAGCCGGGCGAAATCTCCCGAACGGTGAAGCCGAGAGATGTGCGGCGCCAGCACGGAGTTCACCGCTCCCAAGACATAAATAACCAATGTGGCGCAAGAAAAGGCCACTCTGTAGAGGCCGACTTCTTCCTGAGAGGAAAGCGTGCCCAGCATGAACAGATCGGTTTGTCCATTAATCACTCCCAGGCCGGTGATCATGGATAAGGGCAGGATGCTTCTCGCCCACGCTTTGGTTTCATAGCTCGAAGAAGCGGCTCGGACCTCTTCGGGAAGGCCTTGAACCAAGAAAAACCGCCCCACGATGAAAGCCACTCCACCCGAAGCGCAGTAGAGGGCTATGGCGTGGCTCGGCATCAATCCTCCGACCATAACGGCGATTCCCAAAAGGCCCAGAAAGACCACGGGTCTGACGGCCATGCTTGGAGTCATGGCCTGCGCCACCCGCCGCAACGCCATGAGGGTCGCTTCTTGAAGACGATTGGCGGGGTTCAGGAAAAGCAGAGGAAGGGCCCACAGGAATGCGGACGGATCGAATTCGGTGGTTCCGCTTTCCGCCAACCACCACACCACGACCCCGGCTACTAGTGCGGTGGCGAGGGAAAGAATTACGACCACCTGATAGGACCGCAAAAGAAGCCCGCGCAAGAGCCCCCACTGATGCATCAGATGATACCGCGCGACTTCACGGGTCACCAAGGTAGGAATACCCATTTGCACGGGTACGGCCAGGAAGGCGATGGTGGAAAGGGTAAAAGCGTAGACTCCGTAACCTTCGGGAAGAAGGGTTCGCGCAAGAATAATGGAAACAACGAAATTCAGGAGCCCGCTGGCGAACCTGAGCCCGAGGCTCGTTATCGCTCCACGAGAAAGCTCTTTTCTAAGCTCACTGGAGCCAATAACGAGTTGATATAGATTTTTCGGCATTCGCCATCTTTGTGTTTCGGCTCACCCGATCCTGAATGGCGGCTCGGACCGCTCCGTGCGGGGACCAAAACGACTCCGGTCCCGAGAATTACTTAGCGACTGGAACCAGGGAGATCGCCGATCACCAAACCCGGCGTACCCTCTGCGGAGGAGGGAAGGTCCCTCCCCCGGAGTTCGCGCTTGACCCCACTTCAATCGGCCGGGTCGCCGAAACGATATCCTACCGTTCCAGCACTTGAAGGTTGGCCGGCGGAGACATTACAGGGACACTCACGGACGGCAGCCCCAAAATCGTCTCTATCATCGAGGCCCGTACTTCGGAAAGATCGCTTCCATGGGAAACCTGCGTGCACACCCAGTCCTTTACGGATGCGGTATCGGAGACACGGGAGAGCCACGTGGAAAGATATCGAGTATCGTCTACGGCCTCACGAAATCCTTCCCACTCGACCGTATCGATCACACCATCGGAAGTGGGGTAGGCAAACACGTGGTCACGGTAACGATCACTGTCGAAGTCGTTCCACACATGTCCGAATCCGTGTTGATACGCATAATTCATGGCGCCGTCATAGCCGCCGCACCAAAGCTTCAAACCGTACTCCTGCCTGTAGCTGAGGGGGTTTTCCTCGCCCACTTGAGGGCTATGGTACTTTAGAACCCGTTTGCCGTATTGGTGCCACTTCGCAACCTCGTCCGGTTTATACCCATGAAGGACCGCCGTGTCCAGAAGGTCTCCCATGAGGTCCGCGGCCCCCTCGTCACAAGCGACGAACACTTTGCCGCCCGCTTCGTGCACGGCCTGCCACGCAGCCCGCTGAGACAACAAGGCATCTCCCACCGCTTCATCCTTGCCATAGGCATACACCTCATCGTAGCCGTATTGCCGCGCCAGCGCGATTTGTTCCGTCACCTTCAGCTTGAGAGCGGCAAGCCCATCCGCGTCCGTGGGATTCCCGGTGGAAAGCCCGCAACTGTAGTACTTGTCTTGGGGTAGGCCCACTTCATTGCGTATGGACAACACCTGGTCCATCATGGTGTTGTGGTTGTACAGAGTGGGATACAGCACCCCGTGCCGCTTCATGTCCTCGATTTCCTTGCGATACAATGTGCTCGACTTCTTCTCGGAAGTCAGCGCCGACCCGGGATTGCTATCGAGTTTGCCGCGGTAATACAGGCCGTATTCAAGGATCGAAGGCTTCAGTTCAAAAGAAAGCACTTCCACCGACAAGGTCAAAACCCGGGTGCTTTCGTTTTCCGGCGACACCTCCACGGTTCCCTGATAGGATCCCGCAGCCGCGGTTTCCGGAACATGCACGGTGATCCAGACTTGTTTGTTCCTGTCTTCATCGAGGTTGAAGGGCTGCAGCGACGACGCGTCGCTCAGAACCGCACCGTCGGGTATCACCGAAGTCGCGGAAGTGATGTCAACATATTGCTGTTGCCCGCCCACGGTAACCCTCAAGGCGTTGGTTTGCGCAACCGTGTCCACACGCACCAAGTCGTCGTCCTTCAGCAGCAGCTCGGGCACCAGCACCTTCGCCCCCGGGAGGATCGAATCCCTACCCGATTGGTACCAACACTTGACGAGTCGTATGTCCACTTCAGACGCCGGTATGGTGCCTCCGCCGGAACCGACCAAATCCGTCCAGGCAATCCGCACGTTGGACAGAGGCCGCAATGCCCGAAGTATGAAACTGACCGGTTCGTATTCGCCCCTGCAGGCCTTTAGCGAAAGGTTGTCCCCCACACTTGCGGGAATGGGATACGAGTCGGGAAGCACCATCGCGTCGGTAATCGCCGGCCAAGGATAGACGGCCATAGCGGATTCCGTCGCGCTTACTTGTCCCAAACCCGGGACCGTGGCGTAGTATTCTTTTAGCTCGGTATATTCCGCCGGGGTGGCATACCCTCGTGACGCCACCGAATTCTTGATTTCGACCGTCCTCGCTTGCGCGGTCTGAAGGTATGCCGACTCCTCGGAATCCTCCAATTGCCGGTCGAAGGAGGTAACGACGTCCGCCATGGTATTCACTTCACTCTGAATTCGAGTGAGATAGCTCTGCCATGCGGACTGGGTGAAGGTCTCGTATTCGGATGCCGACGGTATTTGTCCTTCGACCACGACATTGTCTATATACAATACGATTCTTCCCGGAGACGAGGCATACAAGTATAACACGATCTTGTTCGTCCATCTCCCAACGTCGTCGATGGTGGCTCCGCCCAGTTTGCTCGCGACCACGCTGGTCGCTCTAGTTTCGTACTCCGCTGCCAGGTTGCTTGACTGCGTGGTCCAACTACCGCCGGCGGTTCCGAGTTTCTGGATCACGTTCACCCAGCTGTTCGAATACGGATGATGCGTCGCATTGGTTCCCAGTGAGGCCGAAAGCCCGCCTGTTATGCTTTGGATATAGATGTCGCCCTTAAAGCTCAACGTTCCCACGCTCGGGATATCCACCGGAATCATGAAATAGACGTACGTCGCGGAATCCAGCGAAATATCGAGCTTGAATGATTTGGCTCCAACCGAGGACTTTTCAGAAGTGATCCCCTTCGAGTTCACCGTATAACTTCCATTGGAAACCCAATATTCGAACGGATCCGATGTCTCGAAGTCTTCCTGGTAGACATAAGGAGCCAACGGTGGAATCGCCCAGGATGCGGTAGCCGTAAAAAGCAACCATAGAACGAAACCCAAACCATACATCTTAAATGCTCGTAAACCCATACGCCACCTTCCTACCTACGATCGGCAACCTCGGAGAATTACCCGCGCCCGGAGCCTTGAGCGATCTTTCGAACGGCCGACGGTCAAACAGCCGTCGTCATCGCAAAGACCGTCGGCCGAGCTTCGCTCACGCAACGAGCCGAGCCTTCCGATCGAACCAATACATTCCGCACCTGCCGGATAAACCCGGTACCCCTTAGGGTAACAATCCACCAAAGCCGTGTTGCCGGAGTTCGGAACCGCCCCACTTTGAAACGGCCGGCCAGGAGGGACACTCACCCCACTTTGTTTTAAGCAGGAATCATGCCATCACAAACAAACCTAACCATCCTCACGGCAGCCCCCTGCGGCCGACCCCGAAAACGATACCGTACTTCGAAGCGCAAAATCGAGCACAAGAGAACAGACGCGGGGTCAGGCTTCGGAGGAAAAGGGGCGAATCCCGCCGGCCCGTTCAGGCATCAGCGCCCCGGCATTTCCCGCAGCATTTCACCGGCCAACGCGCTCAAACGCCCGGATGCCTCCAAGTAGGCCATGATCTTCTTCGCCGCATCCATGGGGCCGTCCAAATTGGAGTGCACCACGATTTCCGCGTTCTCCGGCGGCTCATACGGCGATGAAATCCCGGTGAAATTCTCAATCAGGCCGGCCCGTGCTTTGGCGTAGAGTCCCTTCTTGTCCCTGGCCGCACAGACATCGACCGGGCAACTCACATACACCTCCAAGAACTCTCCCTCGGGAAACAGAGCGCGGATGCGATCCCGATCCTCCTTGAACGGCGAAATGAAAGAGGTCAACGTAATCACATTAGCATCCACAAACAGCTTGATCATTTCTCCGATCCTGCGGATGTTCTCTTTCCGGTCTGCGTCGCTGAATCCCAGATCCGAGCAAAGGCCGTGCCGCACGTTGTCCCCGTCGAACACATAGGTGGCCAAGCCCTTCAGATGAAGCAGCTTCTCGGTATGGTGAGCGATGGTGGACTTTCCCGACGCCGAAAGCCCGGTGAACCAAAGAACAAATGCCTTATGCCCCCGAAGGCACTCCCGATCCGCCCTCGTCACGAATCCGTCGAACCAAGTAAGATTGTTCCCCATAAGATGATTTCGCTTTGTTCGAATTAGTAAGATAATGTCGCAAACGGCTTTGCCGACTTTTTTTCGGGACTGGAGGCTTTCCGATTTCAGGGAACTCGAGCGAACACCGCTCGAATACGGATTCCCCCATGATCGAGTCGAATCGTCTCGCCGGCGGCAATCCCGAGCTTCGAAGGTTCCACCTCCGAAGGAATCAAGACAAGCATCTTCCAACCTCCATAGTCCGCCCTGAGCTTCGCCCCGATCTCCGCATAGAATCGCGAGAGGTCCTGATCACCGGAAACCCTCCTCCCATAGGGAGGGTTGACGGCCAGCGCACCTTTGCCCGCAGGCGGCCTCGAAGAAAAAAAGTCCTTCTGTTCGAAGGAGCACCACGCTCCGGCTCCGGCACGGCCCGCGTTGTCTCGGGCCGCCGCGATCGCGTCTTCGTCGACGTCCGCACCGAAAATCATGCACCGTGGAGGAGGCTCTTTCATTACGGCGTTTAGAGCTCGGCCGAGAAGATGCTCCCACGTCGGTTGTCTGAATGAAGGCCAATTCATAAAAGCAAAAAAACGGTCCGACCCCGGAGCACGACGCATTGCCATCAGGGCGGCTTCCAGCGGAATGGTGCCTGACCCGCACATAGGGTCCAGAAACGGAGCATCCGGATTTCGATCCAGGTAAAGCAATAAGCCGGCGGCCAGATTTTCGCGGAGAGGCGCCCGCCGCACGTCCGTACGGTATCCCCGGAACCGTAAATGCGATCCCGTAGTGTCCAGGCTTAGAAGGCATTGGTTCTCTTGAACCCGCAGGTAGATTTCCTGAGGTTCCCGCGGAGTGGTCCCAACGAACAATCCACCGTCCTGAAACCTCCGACGGACGGCATCTTTGAGGGCTTCTTCCGCCTTACTCGAATGGCTGATCCGGGACCGCCGAAGCACGGTATTAAAGGAAAGCGACAAGTTCGGGTCGATCACGGTCTCCCAGGGCAGCTTGGAAGCACGGGAAAAAAGCTCTTCATAAGCTCCCGCCCGAAAGAATGCGAATCTCATCAGCACTCGACTCGCCGATCGGAGATGGAGATTAGCAGAGTAGGCCGATTCAAGTCTACCTTCGAATTCCACGCCTCCTCGAGCCATCGAAAGGTTCCGAACCCCAAGCGCTTCCAGTTCCCGCCTGCACACGGGTTCGAGGCCGGGCGGGCAAATGGCCAGAAACCGGTGTGTACGGCTCCAAATATACTTTTTGATGCGCCGGACCAGGGCCGAGTTCCCGGAGTCTCCTTCCGGAGCCCGTCGGGTCGCCTGATCCGCGGGTGGACGGCCCGCGGTCTCCTCCATGCAATACTCCCTTGTTTCCATACGCGTGGGCAAGTTTGCGGAACCCCGACAAAAAGGTTGTGCGAAACCGTACTCCCGCGGCTCTCTCGGCACCCCTATGCCTGATGTTCCTCGGAGGCTCCGGGAGCCCGGTCGAGCCATGTTTTCGCCGAAGGCAGCAGTAGATAAGCGGGCAATGCCAGAAAAAATGTAAATCCAAAGTACGAGGCATAACCCAGATGGACCGTAGCCCAACCGCTCGACACTCCGGATACCGTTCGTGCCAACCCGAATAACGCGGTCAAGAGGGCATATTGGGTCGCAGCCATGTCTTTTCTGCACACCGCCATCAAATAGGCCAGAAAGGATGCGGTGCCCAGTCCGCCACAAAAAGACTCAACCATCGAGGCTCCATACACCCCCCAATGCCCCGATTCCGGAAACCGTGCCACAGCGGCGTATCCGAGGTTGCTTACCGCCTGCCACAGCCCTAATACCCAAAGTCCCCGGAAAATTCCCTTTCGGCTGGTGTAGGCACCGCCAACGAGGGCGCCGGCCACCGCGGCCAGGAGACCGACCGTCCCTGTAATCAGGCCGATTTCCGAAGTCGACAACCCGCGATCCACCCAGAAGGGCCGGACCATGGGGCCCATCGCCATGTCTCCGAGCTTGAAAAGGAGCACGAACAGCAAAGCTCGGACAGCCTTGGGCCGTGCAAGGAAATCCACGAAGGGCTTCCAAAACACATCCGAGGGATGATCGTTCCGGACATCCCCCGTTCTCGGCATCCCAAGTACCAAAACCCCACAAGCGGCCATCACGCCGGCCGAGGTCAAGAAAACGAAGTTCCATCCCAACCATCCGGCCACCGCCACCAAAGCTCCTCCGGAAACGATGAGCGCCGCGCGATAGGCGGAAACCCGAACACCATTGGCAAACCCCATCTGCTCGCGCGATAGTATCCGGATGGTGTACGCATCAATCGCAATATCTTGTGTCGCGGACAAAGTGGCAATGCCCAATATGGCGACCCACAACCATACCGACGGCCCGGCGGGATCAACGAAAGCGAAGGAAACCAGCGAAGCGGCCAGAAGAAACTGAACGGACCAGATCCAATCCCGAATTCGGCCGAAATAGTCCACCAATGGGGACCAAAGGAACTTGAAGGTCCAGGGAAGCCCGGCCAGGCTCAACAGACCGATGGCCTCCAGTGAAACCCCGGAAAAACGAAAATATACGGGCAACACATCCCAGACCGTGCCGAAGGGGAATCCTTCCGAAAAGTAGAGAACCGCCACCAGGGTCATCTTGTGCCGCAAGGTTATGAGCACGGTTTCCCCGCGTCCCGCTTCTTTCCCATCAGGAAAAGCCTTAAGTCCTCCCGAGTGTTGATGTTGTAAAACGAGCCCAGATCGGGGTCCATTTGTTCAAGCTCCTCTTTTTCCACGAATCGCACCCTTACCGAGGGGAAAAGCCGCAGTATCTGATACTGCTTCGTCCTCACCAACGCTTCAATGGGTTCCAGGCATCTCCGGCCGTAAACGGCGTGGAGTGGCTCCAACCATTTACCGATCCTGGGCACTACCACGTCGTGGGATTCGCGCAGCGACACCAGCCGGTGGATCAATCGAAAATTCAAAGCGGGCATGTCGCAGGCGGTCACAAAAATATAGGGATCGGTCGCAATCTTCAGCGCCGTGAAGATGCCTCCTATGGGTCCCAGTCCCTTGACTGCGTCTTCCGCCGTTTCAATTCCCAGAAAACGAAACTCTTCCGGCTGGTTGGTAACGATCAACAGCCGAGGAAACAAAGAGGCCAGACCGGACACAATGCACTCGATCAGCGTTTTCCCATCCAGTTTGGCCAGGGCTTTGTTCTCACCGAAACGGCTGCTTCTGCCGCCCGCCAAAACCACACCGGTCACGTTTTCGAAACTTTCTGAGTCCATGGGCGATATTTCCGGAAAAGGATAAACCAACCGCGCGGAAGAGGTACACGGCCGATCCTACAAGCCTTAGGCCCGGCTCATCAGCCGATCCCGACGATGCTTTCGCTGCTGAACACGGTTGCTCAGGGCTCAACGGAGGAAACGCCCGAACCTTACCCCGCCTGCGGTTCGGACGTCTGCATAATAGTCCCCACGCGCTGCTCGGCTCTCGGGAACGCCTTTCCGCTCTCCGAGCCGGCCGCTGCATGGCGTGCTCCCATGGAAAGAGGGAGTGGATATGACCGGAAATCCGTCCGGACATTCATCCGGGGTTCACCCGGAGGCCCGCCATGCCTTGTTTGCCGGTTGTTCGACGGATTCATCGTCCGGAAAGCAAAAAATACGATTATCCAATTTTTTCGGGAATGTAAAGAAGAGGATGATCTTCCTCGTCAAGGCTCCGAAACGACCGGCCGAAAGGGACTCCGTCCGATCCCGCCCTGCAAACCTGATTGCTTAGAAGCGGCCCTTAGGATAAGATGCAAAAAAGGATCTTTCCCGGGAATTTCTAAGAAAAACTTCCCCGCTGAAGGGGTACTCAAACTTCCGGGAGAGCAAGCCCGACGATTCCGTGAATAGTGCCTCCGCACCTGTCTACAAGAGAAGGGACAAGGGCTTTTCAGTGGCTTCCTCATACATTCTCGTCCGTTATGTACCTCCTGAATAGCCCGCGGATTGCGGATAAACGTTGCCCGAGCCCGGAACCGCAGGTAGACGCACCGAAGGTGCCGCGCACGAATGAAGTGCTCGCCGGCGGCGTCGGATTCTCGGAGCGCATTCCGACCGGACCAGCCTCAACACCTGGAGTCTTGAAATGAAGAGGGGATTTAGATTTTTTCCGTTGGTTTGCCTGTTGTTGCTTTCCGCGACTTCGGCACGCGGAGGGGAATGGGAAGGAACCATTCAGGGACTGAACTGCGTCCTCACGGGCGAAGTCTGCCCCGTGAACATGGAAGACCCCATGGCGGCCCTGGAAAGCAGCTTCGTTCTCTACCTGGAAGACGGCTCCTGGTACTTGTTGCCCAATCTCAATCGGGGCGTTCTAGCTCGTCACCTGAATCAAACCGTTTACGTAACGGGACGGAAGAACCCGAACTACAATGTGATCCAGGTGGAATCGATGAAAGTCTGGGAAAAAGAGGCCTGGAGAAACGTTTGGTCTCCGGAGCTTGAGGAAGAGCTCAGAGGAATTCTGGAATTCTATCGGCGGCAGCCGTAAACGGTCGGGAACGAGAGTTCCGTTCAGCGAAGCCGGCCCATTTTACAGCCGACGTTTGTCGACGTAATAGCTGCTCCCGGGCAAGTTTTTTGCCTTTTTTTTCACTTCCGAGGCTACGGACACAAGATGTCCGTAAGAATTGAATTTTCTGAGACTTGTGGCCACCACGCCGATGGAAAGCGATAGAAGAGGAAATCTCTGGATGTTGCCCATGCGGTCGCAGCTCTCGTAGTATCCGGACTCTGCCGCCGAAGAATCATGAAATCGGTCGCTTTCCCTATCAAATCGCTCAATGATCATTTTACAGATACGTTCAACCTCGAACGGCTTGCACACCGCGACGAAATCGTCTCCTCCGACATGGCCTACGAATCCCTGGGGATCCCAATGCGTTATGCTGTCTTTGAGCAAGTTTCCCAGAAACCTTAGAACACGGTCCCCTTCCTCGAAACCGAAGTTGTCGTTGAAAGGCTTGAAGTTGTCCAAGTCGAAGTACATTACGGCAAAGACCCGGTCGATTCCAAGGCACCGCGCAATCTCTTCCTTGATCTGATTGTTTCCGGGAAGCCCGGTGAGCGGATTGGCCTCGATGGCAAGATTGATCTTCTGCTCGGTGAGCCGTTCCAGAATATGATGAATCTTGACCACCCCGAGGTAAACACCGTTCCTCACCACAAGAACGGCATCATAAACAGAGGTTTCATCACGGGCGAGGATCTTTCGGGAAACCTCTTCAAGGGGAGTATCCGACTCGAACACAAACGGGGACTTCATGATGGTTTTTAGAGGCTTCTTGTGGAACAGATCATATCCGAACCGCTGCCCGAGCTGATAGAACAGTTTGGCTTTGTGAATCACGCCCACCGGCCGACGGCCTTCAAGAACCGGTATGGCGGTCAGGGTCTGGTCCTGCTTGAAGCGTTCCACTACCTTTGAAACGTTGTCCTGTAAGGACAGCGACTTGACGTGCCGGGATAGAGAACCGATGAGATTGCCGCTGATGCCCTCCGTGGTGGTGTTCCCTGCGAATTGCGAAATTAGGTTTTTCTGAAAGCGAGTGTCGTCCGGAAGTTCGCGATCCGGACGCCCCAAGAAATATCCTTGCCCCAAATCCACTTGCATGGAGCAAACCACTTCCAGTTCTTCTTTCGTTTCAATACCTTCCGCCACCACCAACGCATTGATCTTGTGACAAAAGGACACGAGAGATTCCAGCAGCATTTGCTTTTTGGTGGAGCGATGAATATCCGCTATGAGGAATCGATCGATTTTGACCATGAACGGCTCGATCCTGGAAAGCATTTTAAGACCGGCAAATCCGGACCCGAGGTCGTCCACGGCGATCCTGAAACCCATATCTCGATAATAATCCACTGCTTTAATGAAACGTTCGTTGTCTTCGATGTAGTAGCGTTCCGTGATTTCCAGAATGATCCGATCCCGAACCGCAATCAGGTCCTCGATGCCGGTAAACACGCCCTCGGTTGCGCTGTTTGGAGAGCTGAGGAGGGAGGGGCACACATTGAAGGACAAGGGCTCTTCAATCCCCAATCGCCGTGCCCGATTCAGGGCCTTGGAACTGCAAAGTTTCTCCAATTCCGGGGTGAGCCGATGTCTTTGGGCGACTTGAAACAGATGTTCCGGACCTGAGAAAGGAGAAGCACCTTCCACTCGGCTCAGCGCTTCGTAGCTGAAAAGGTCCCCCGTCTGAAGATGGAAGATCGGTTGAAACACCGTATAAATCTTCCGAAACGCCAGAATGTCAGCCAGGGACTGATAATGGTCGTCCTGTCCTGCCTCGATGGTCGAATACCTCAGACGGACGAAGGATTTCACGACGGAAGCTCCTCTTCGGTCGAGGGCGGGTGCGGCGGGTCTTCCAGCGCTCCCTTGAAACCGCTTTAAGACTCGGTTAATTAATTAATGATCCGAAGTGAAGGAGGAAATCTCACGGAAATGTGAATTTTTACGAGGAGAAGGGATCGCGGCTTAGGGGAAGTTCGAGGTTGCCGCCGACGTTTTCGACACGTCTAAGCACCGCCTCCAGCATCACTTTGAAAGGCGCTCTCCGTCCGGTCCAGGTTTCAAACTGCGCCGCTCCCTGGTGAACCAGCATTTCGAGTCCATTGAGAGTTAGACAACCCGCAGCCCGGGCTTCCTTCAATAACCTGGTCGCCAACGGGTGGTAAACGATGTCGAAAACCACGGGCTTCTCCCGCAAGAGGTGCGAAGGCACGGGAGTATCATCCCCATGGGGGTGCATGCCGACCGGCGTACAGTTGATTACCAGGTCCGCTTGTGCCATGGCTCTGCCCAGTTCTACCTCGGAAAAACCGCAAGCTTGCATCTTTCTTGAAGAGTGAGGAAACAATTCCTTAATGAGAATCTTGGCTTGGTCCGGTCTTCGTGACGCATACGTGAGAGAGCCGAGCCGCAGCGCCGAGCCCAGCGCGTACCCAACGGCGCGTGCGGACCCGCCGGCTCCCAAAATGACCACATTGGCTCCGGTCAACTGGATACCCGCCGCTTGAATCGTTCTTAAGGCTCCCAGGCCGTCGGTGTTGCTTCCCAGCAGCCGACCGTCCCTGACCGTGACCGTGTTGGTCGCTCCCATTTTCCCGGCCAAATACGTGACGGAATCCAGGTAGTCCATGATGGTGACTTTGAACGGAATGGTGACGCTGCAGCCTTTCACGCCCATGTCTCCAAAAAAGGAAAGAACCGAAGTAAGGTCGGAAACCTTCACCGGAACATAAACCGCGTTCAGGTCGTAATGCCGAAAGGCGGCGTTATGCATGTGCGGAGAGTAGGAATGCCCCACCGGATTGCCGAGGATGGCATAGACATCCGTATCCGGCTTGACCCGATGGGCGTGATAGACGTCCAACAGCGTATCCAGATCGATCTGTCCCGGCGCTGCGGGGGAAGCGCCCTGTAGATAGGTATAGGTCCACAAGGAGCCGAACTTGGGAGCCAAAATCCTGCTGATGAAACCCAGTTCTCCCATGGCGTGAGCGACCATCCGGCCCTTCATGTGCCTGAGCAGCCTGAAAATGCGAAAGTTGTCCTCGAGGGTCCTCGCAAAGGTAACGATTTTCACTACATCCACAGGCTCCCGATACAGCTCTCTGGCCAAGGCAAACAGGTCCGTCGGCGTCCCGAGGAAATCGTGGAATGAAAGAATCACCTTGGCGTCTCCAGGTCCGGTGAGCACCTGCCGCTTCAGTTCCTCCGCTGTGCATGATTCCACGTCCACGTAAGCCGCACCCGACCGTTTGGCGCGTAGGAGCAAATTCACCCGTTCTTCTTCACTCCCGGTAAAAGCTCCCCCCTGTTCGAGACACCTGACGGTAAAAATTACGCGCCGAGAAATCGAGCCGAGGATCGCATCCACGTCGATGTCCTGGATCAGGTCCCCTCTCACTTCCACCAGCTCCACTTCGGGAGGCAGCGACTCGGCGACCCGGACAGCTTCCCTGGTGGTCTTTTCGGTTATGGAAACGCAGATCAAACTGAAGCTCCTCGAACAAGATTTCGGTGGGACTTTCGACGATACGGAATTCGGACTTGCGGGAACGCCCTCTCGCGCAGACGCCGTATATGCTACGACACGGAGCGTTTGTCAAGTTCTCACCGACCGACACCTTTCCGTTTTTTGTTGCAAAGCATACATTTTTGGGTAAACTGATCTTCCGGTTTTTCAAAACATGCGCAAGTCAAGATGTCCTTCGCCGTGCCTCTCACGGCGTTTCTCATTTTTCGGAGCGAACCTTCCCGACACCCCATAGGGCGCTTTGAAGCGCGGAAGGGCCGATTTACTTTTCAACCAAAAGCAACAAACAGGTAAAGCTCATGGAACGTATCCCTATTTCTCCCGAAGGCTGCGAAAAGCTCCGTCGCGAGCTTGATCATATTATCAAGGTCCGCCTTCCTCAGAACATTAAGGATATCGAAACCGCTCGAGGCCACGGAGACCTCTCCGAAAACGCCGAATACCATGCAGCACAGGAAACCAACGGGCTGCTGCGAGCGAGAATCAATGAACTCAAGAACAAAATCGCCACTTGCGAAGTCGTAGACCCTGATTCGACTCCCAAGGATCGTGTAGTCTTCGGCGCCCGGGTCACCATCGAAAACCTGTCCACGGGCGAAGAGAAGCAGTACCGGGTGCTCGGGCCTTACGATTCCGATCCCAACGAAGGGACCATATCTTTCAGCTCCCCTCTGGGGCGGGCCATGCTGGGCAAAGAAGAAGGGGACGTCGTTGAATTCCGCTCTCCGGGCGGCATTCAGAAGATGGAAATCATCGAAGTCAATTGAGCCTCGCCGTTCCGGGAGCGGCCGGCGGCCTTAAGCTCGCGCCCAACCGGCTCTCCCGCCCAGTCTCGGTTGCTTCAAGCGCCGGACACGCCGAGCGATTCCATTCCCCCGAAAAGCACGTCCACATCCAGCAATACCTTGACGCCCCCTTCCATTTTGGCCATGGACAGGATGTAGCTCGTGTTGCCGCCCAGCCCAAAACGAGGGGATTCTTCCGTATCCTCCGCCCGAATGTTGGATACGTCCGAAACGGCGTCGACGATCATGCCCACCTGAAACATGCTCTTGGGACCCCGGATATCCAGCACCACGATGGACGTACGCGCATCGTATTCCACGGGCTCGAGACCGAACTTAAGTCGAAGATCCACCACTGGAATAACGCGGCCGCGGAGATTGATTACTCCTTTGACATATGAAGGCGCTCTCGGGATGGAAGTAATGGACATCATTCCAATAATTTCTCTGACGGACAGAATTCCGACACCGTATTCCTGATCGGCCATGGAAAAAATAAGATAGTTGCCTTCAATCCCCAGCATGCTTTTTTCAGTTCGATCCCCCGTCCCGCGATCCGAGAGCTCCGAAATGATGTCCCCTACCTGACGGAAGGCCGAACGTTCCATGATGCCGCCGCACGCCGCTTCGGCAAACCGTGTCTCCACGAAGTCGCCAAAATCCAAAGGTGCGCCGATGCCCATCTCTTCTCCCATGTAGTCGGCGATACGCTTCAAATCGTCTACCACGGGGAACAAGTCGTGTGTCTTGATTCCCTGGGCCTCTTTCAGCACGTTCTTCAGCACCGGTACCTTGAGTCCGAGGGTCTTTTCGGGATCGAGAAAGGCCACCCCGATTTCCGCCGCAGCCTCGGGCTTCTGCTGAATAAACCGCCCCGATTCCACAAGCATCTCTACGAACTCCTGCACCGCACCCTCGTGTTCTTTGAGCACTTCTTCCCTCAGCGCCACCACACAGCACGGATGATTGGTCCACATCTGCCCCGACAAAAACAGCTGATCCGCGATCCCTTCAGCTATGGCTTTGGTCCCCAATGGCTCCGCCACCATATATCCCCCGGCCTCCGGATTGGTCTTGAGAAATTCGGGCATGCGCACAGGGGGTACGACTTCGAAAAACACGTCGAATTCGCCTCTCCCCACGGCTCCCGGCTTGAGCCCGATTTCTTTCAAGAACATGTGTGACAGCATGTGATGGATCGAAAGCTCATGAGGAATGTAAAAAGTCTTTCCTTCGAACCGGCTCTTCAAATCTGTTTCGCCGTCGGACTTTCCCCTCTTTTTTTGAACCGCGATGCTGCCGTTCTTATGAGCGAAAAGAACCAGTTTCAGGGGAACTCCATAGGAGAACAGGTCCATGGCGATGGGAGCAAGCACGAAGGCCCCGTCAAGTTCTCCTTTTTCCAAAGCCCTCTGGACGGGATTCCAACTGGGCATGCAATGGGTTGCGAGCTCAAAATGCCGGGGAGCGAGCTTCTCGGAACGAATAAGGTGTTGCAGGACTCCCAGGGTAAGGTGGTCGGTAATTTGAATATGTCCTATATTCAGCCGCAATTTACCGGAATCCGTCATTTCCGGGACCCTGATCCCGCTCTTCTCGACTACGGCGGCACCGGGTGATTGCAGAACCGACTCGATGACCTCCTTGAGTTCCGGCGGACTGAAAGGCTTGCTGATGAAGCTGCTGACACCGGCGGATATCGCCTTCTCCGCCTGTTTTTTCTCTCCCCTCGCGGTGGCCATGATGAATGGAACCTCCCGCGTGAGTTCATTGGACCGGACCTGGCACAACAACTCGTATCCGTCCATATTGGGCATGTTCCAGTCGCTGATGATCAGGTCCACATCCGCTTGTTCGGCAAGCATCTTAGACGCCTGGACGCCGTCTTCCGCTTCGACGACACGGTTGAAGCCCAGTTGATTCAGGGCCTTGATCTCCATCTTGCGAGTAATGCCCGAATCTTCCACCACCAAGATCTTGAGGTTCGTGTCCACCGACATGGGTCCGTCGTCCTCCTTTGAACGAAATGAATCGTGCGGTTTCCCTTTCGGGTCACCCTCCGAAACCTTCTAGCTCACAGCGAGCCGAAAACAATTCAAGCCGAAAACATACCGGGGACCAAAAAGAAAAGCGCCTTCCCCCGAGGCATGCGGCAAATCCGGTGATCCGCGCGAGGCAAAACCCGCCCAAGGGTATCCGCTTCTCCGCACTCCGACCCTCCCGTCTCGGGCATACCGAGACACGAGGAAACGGCGGATCGGTGAAGAAGTCGCGTATGTTCCGTGAAATGCACCAACGAGACCGGTCGGCGCTCTACGGTATGCAGCAACCAAGCAGCGGACCCTTCCCTGTGTCCCTAGCCTAAGACACGCATTTCCCCTTAGGGCGTCGACATCCTCGGCATACCGACCGCCCGGCTCCGCTTTTCCGCACCGCTCCGGGCACAGGGATTCCATTTTTCTCTTAACATTTAGCAGTTCCTAATTCCATCAGTTAATCCCGCAGTGCGTGCACACCCGTCCCCTTGCGCTCATTCCGTCTGTTTCCTTCCTCGCTCCCGTACTCCTCGACTCACCGCGCCAAGACTCTCCGCCGTAACCCTTTTCGCGTATTCCACGGAAACACGTTTTTCCATCTCGAGGGCGTTCGAGAAACTCATCCCATATCCCTCGTCGATCAACCGCTTGTAATCCCGAACCACGCCCGGAACACAGGACAGCATGTCTTCGGCCAGAGCACGACAAGTCGGCATGAGGTCCTCGGGCGTGGTGACGCGGTTCACCAATCCCCAGCTCAGTGCCTGTTCCGCCGTGATATAGTTGCCGGTAAAAGATAATTCCTTGGCGCGACCGATGCCGATGAGCCGCGAGAGTCTCTGGCTGAGCCCCCAACCCGGAACGATCCCCACGCGCGCGTGGGTGTCCGCGAATCGGGCCGCTGATGAAGCCACGAGAAAGTCGCAAGCCAAAGCCAGTTCGAAACCGCCCGTCACGGCGACTCCGTTGACGGCGCCGATAATGGGCCGATCGAAGGCGTCCATTTCGGCGCTGAAATCTCGGCCCGCCTCTTGCTCCCCGGGGCCTAAAGGCACCACGCCGGCGGCGACCATTTCCTTCAGATCGAGGCCTGCACAAAAAGCGCGTCCGTTTCCGGTAAGAATAACGACCCGGGTTTCAGCATCCTCGCGGAGTTCCTGGAAAGTTTGCGTCAACCGATACCGGAGCTCGTTGGAAAGGGCGTTCATCGCTTCAGGCCGATTCAAAGTGAGCGTGACAATACCTTCGTTCTTTTCAACCAGCAGCACGGGATCACTCATGATTCCTCCCATTTTGGGTGGGTTTGAATTCGGTGCAACGGTTTCCATATGGTGGGCGGTAAACGTAAGCGCCGGTCATGGAGGCCCGGCACAACACATCGCCCCCTTGTCCTCAGAGCGCGTCCTCAGGCTCCGGTGTGGGTTCGTTCTTCCGGCTCCTCAAACGTAAAAGAGGCTCCCGATCGTCTCTTCATCTCGCCGGGAACATGCAACCATCCAATGGGGACGCAAGGTTCCGGGAAGAAGTGATGACGGCGGCGCAAAAAAACGCCGGGACCATTAGTCTTTTCATCGTTTCCTCTTTTGTGTGTCGGGTGTTCGAGACTGCGTTCCTTGGGAATTCTCACGCCGCCGACCAAATCCCGGGACGAGGTTTTCCTGCTCGTTGATTCTTGAAACACACTTGGACGAAAGAATGAAGTGCTCGCTGCCTGGATTGTGGAACTACGGATTCCGTCGACGGCGGATTGGTGCGCCCGAGGCGACACTCGTTCCAACTATATACCTAACCGGGGTCCGCTCTCTCCTTCAAGTCTTAATGTGTGCTTCACGGAAAAGGACCTCACGGTGCCCATACCGCTCAGTCCGACTCAAAGCCCAAGGCGTCGGCCAACCCGGAACCCCGTTCGACCTTTCGCGCCACGGCAAACTGAAACACGCTTTCCGTTCCCCAAATCTCCACGCTCCGCTTGGCCCGCGAAACGGCAGTATAAATCAACTCCCTCGACAGCACCTCGACCCTACGATCCGGAAGAACCAACAACACCCGGTCGAATTCAGAACCCTGACTCTTGTGCACCGTCATCGCGTACACGGTCTCCCACTGGGGGAGAGACGCGATGGGGTACGATCGGATGGCCCCCTCCGGTGTCTCGAAATAGGCAAACAACTCTCCAGGATTAGACGGGTTCGGCAACAAGACTCCCACATCCCCGTTGAACAACTTCAGATGATAGTCGTTTCGCAAGACCATTATGGGTTTCCCGGGGTAAGGTGCCGGTCCCGACCCCGTGGTTCCGTATTCCCCCAAGATCGACTCCACCATCCTGTTCAAACCGACGACTCCGAAAGGGCCCTGCCGTACCGGTGAAAGGATCCGAAAACGCCTAAGGTACTGCAGCAGGCCGATCGCGCCTTCCTCACCGACTCCAAGCTTGCAGGTTTCGCGAACCCGTTCCCCATAATCCTCAAAAACGTCTGAAACCAACTCCTTAAGGGCGCGCCCGAGTACGTCCGGACCAGGCAAGGGCCGCCAAGTTACGCCCGGAGCCTTTCCCTCGGCCAAGACCTGCAAGGCTTTCGTGCCCTTGCCTTGTTTCACCAATTCGCCGACGACCGCGATGCCCCCGGCGTCGGAAAACCTGTAATTCCGCGTGAGTTCGACGATGCCGTCGCACAATCCACTTTGGTCCTCCCGACGCACCCATCCGGAAAGCGGCCTTCCCGTAAGGGATCGGCACAGCCTTTCGAATCCTTCGGAGAAACAGTCCGTTGCTTCGTCCGAGCAAATATCTCCCAACAGCGCGCCCGCTTCAACCGAGGCCAATTGGTCCTTGTCTCCCAGAAGAATCAGACGACCCTGTTCCGGAAGGGCCTGAATGAGTTTGGACATCAGCGGCAGGTCCACCATGGAAGCCTCGTCCACGATGACGAGCTGTTTGGACAAAGGGTTTTCCTTGTGGTGTTGAAAATAAGGAGTGCCCACACGACTTCCTAGAAGGCGGTGAATCGTGCACGCCTCCATGGGGACGGCTTCAACCACCTCTTTTCGGCAATCAAGCCCGCTCACGGCCCATCGAAGAGACTCTTTCAACCGGGCCGCAGCCTTACCCGTAGGCGCCGCCAATGCGATCTTCGCGGCGATCTCCGGTTGCCGCTCGACAAACAGCGCCAAAATCTTGGCCACGGTCGTGGTCTTGCCGGTACCCGGCCCTCCGGTAATCACGCAGAACCTCCGGGTCAAAGCGCACATCGCAGCCACTTGCTGCCGGTCCGTCTCTTCAACCCCGTCGGAAGGAAACAAGCGTAACAATCCCTCCTTGAGCCCGTCCACGTCCGGAACCCGGACGGGTTCCGCCGCCAGTCCAAGAATGGCCTCGGCAAGCCGCCTTTCATAATTCCAGTATCGAAACAGATACAGCCGCCCCTTCGAATCCAGGATCAAAGGCTTTCTTTCTCCCGGACGCCCCACGGCCTCACCTTCCAACAAACGTCTCCGCCAGACGCTGAAGTCCGGCAATCGCACGCCCTCCGAAGGGGCGGCGTCGGGAGGCCACAATCGGCCGGAAAGCCGCTTCAAGTCCACACACACGTTCCCCATGCCGGTGTATCTTCCGGCCAAAGCTCCGGCCATCCCGGCATAGGCGCATATCCCCCCGGGAATGTGCTTCCCGGCGATGAAACGGCCGAAATGAACGTCAAGAGGGGACAATAGTCCCGATGAACTCAAGAATGTAAGAGCATCCAGATCCATACAGTTCCCGTCGGTAGGGTCTCCGTCACGGCGTCGCAACGGCCGGTAAGGAATGAAAGGACGGCACGATCAGCAGGGAGTCCATCCAACTATCCGTATCCCCCAAACGCTTCGGACAACCCGGCCACCAACCTTGCCGATGGTCGGTCGGCATACACCCCGAAATCCGGCCCGACCCGGGCGTCGATACCACGGAGAAACAAATAGAACACGCCTCCGAAGTGCTCTTCATAACGGTATCCCGGAAGGCGCCGGGCGAGATAACGATCCACGGCCACCGTATAGATCAGGTATTGAAGCACGTATAATTCCCGAATCATGGCGGACTCCAGGGCTTGCGTACCGTACTCGCCGATGCGGTTCCCGAGGTGATTGGTCTTCCAGTCCACCAAGAAGAACCGCCCGTCCAATTCGAAAACCAGATCAACAAACCCCCTCATGAAACCGCTGCACGAAGAGAACTCTAGTCGTTCCAAAACATCGACGACCCCCAAGGCGTGTTCCGTGTCCCGACTTACCGAACGAAGGACCTCTTTTAGGCCTTTGGATGAGAAACCATCCAACGGAAAGGTGAATTCCATCTCGTTGACCCGATGCCGGCGATCGATCAGTGACAAAGAGAAATCGGAGCGACCGCGGACCAGGGGCACCTCGATTACGTTGCGTACCATCCGAAATACGGAGTCCAGCCAAAAATCGTCGAATCCGTAACTGTCCAATGTTTCCGCAATGAGTTCTTTCACGGAGGGAGAATCAGCGTCCGTGTAATCCAGTCGCTCGAGAATCTCATGAAAACAGTTCCCCGTAACCGCTCCTTTGGGAAAGCGAAAGATGGAACGTTCGTCCGGGTCTTCCCCCGATTCTTCGATCTCCTCTCGCTCCTCCGGAGCGGGCAAGGCATCGTGTTCGGGCAGATCGGGTTCGGCCTCCGCCCGGGTGGCCAGGAAGGTAAAACTAAGCAGTCGGCGATCCCTCACAATGCTTCCCGTGAATTCACGACAGACGAGAACAGGCCTCCCGTCCGTCACAGGCGGCATCTTGCCCGTTACCTCCCGGCGTGGATGAGTCACCTCCATGCTTAGAGGTGCGCGACGAGCCAGGTTCTCCAGGTTGGCCGCCAATCCTTCGCTTCCCAGTTGCGTCGTCCGGGCTGAGAGGTCGGCTACGGGATCCTCCGGGTCGAGAGGATCGGGTCCCGCCGAGAGCAGCGCCTGCGCGGAAATCCTCAGTCTCACTCCTTTCGGTTGGATCAGGTAACAACGCGCTACGGCTCGAGTCAGCGCCACATATAGGAGCCGAGCGTCTTCAGCGAGATTTTCTTTGAGCGATTGCGCAAGATGACGATTTCGCTCCCGAGATCCCAAGTCCGCAGTCAGCCGATCATGGTCTTGCGCATCGTGAAAAATGATTCTCCGATTCCGGCTTTCGACCGAAGCATCCCAAGTGAATGGGCAGAAGACCACCGGGAACTCGAGCCCCTTGCTTCTGTGAATCGTGACCACATTAACCGCCCGCTCGTCACTTTCCAGACGAAGCTCGTGTTCCTCCAAGGCCGTGTCCTCGTGTCGCTTCTCGTAAAACCATTTGAGTAGTCCCCGAGGAGGCAGGCTCGATCCTGTTTCTTGTTCCTGCAGCAATTCCGCCAAGTGGAGAAGATTGGTCAGAGCCCTCTCGCCCCCGGTCCTCGCCACTAGACACTCTCGAATACCCTCTCTCAGAAGCAAGGTGCGGAACATACGTGCGAAGCCGAAACGAACCCAAAGTTCTCGGTATTCGCTGAACCTGGAAACCCACCCGCTCCAATCGGCATCTTCTTCGTGGAAAGCTCCCAGGTCCTCTCCGTTCAACCCCAGAAGTCGCGTAATGAGAGCCGCTTTAAGCACCCGGCTCGCGGCGGGCTCCAGAACCGCCTCCATTACCCGACAGAGCTCTTCCGATTCTCTTGAAGCAAAAACGTTCCCTTGCTTATACAGCACACTGTTGATCCCCACCCCGTTCAGGGCCTTCTGAACTTTGCGCGCCTGAATGTGGGTACGTACCAGCACGGCGATGTCGCTTTCCTTCAACGGCTCACCGCCCAAAAGGATTCGAGACTCACGCGCTCCGGTAAGCAGGCGGTGGATTTCGACCGCCACCGCATCACAGATTCGGATATCGACATCGTCTCCGACGACCGCGGACAAAACATCACTCTCTTTTTCCGTAAGTCCCGATTCCGCCTTGTCGCTCTCCGAATCCACAATCCAAAGTTGCAGGGGCTTTCCGGTCTCACCGCTCTCCGTGAGCAGGCGGGGAAGTCCGGCCTCCGGGGGCCTGGTGGGATGAAACGCGATCTCCTGATACAGAAAGGGATTGGGGACTGCCGAGAACAAGGTGTTCACCGCCTCGATCAAGCCCGGCACGGAGCGCCGATTGACGGGCAAAGTGAACCTACGGTCCACTTGTCCCGAAGCTTTAAGGTAGGAATACAGGTCTGCGCCACGAAAACTATAAATAGCCTGCTTCGGATCGCCGATCAGGAACAAAGGCTTTCGGCCTTTTGCGAAAACGGTACGAAAAATAGCATATTGAACCGGATCCGTGTCCTGAAATTCATCCACAAGCGCCGCCGCGAATTTTCCGCGCACCGCTTTTCCCAAAGGCGAGCCTCCGCCCTGAGCCAGAGATTTTCGAACCTTCAGCAATAGGTCATCAAAGTGCTGAAGGTTCCTCCGCTCCTTCCTGAAATCGAGTTCCTCCTTCAATCCTCTCAGGAATTTGACTTTCAATCCCAGCAGCACCTCGTCCAATACGGTTTCCAGCGCCGAGGCCTCCCGCAGGTAATCGCCGCAGGCATGAAAGAACGGATGTTCGGGAGGTTTTTGGTTCTTTTTTGTTCCTCCCGCAATGGACTCGGCCGTCCACTTAGTCAGAGATTTGGGAAGCGGAAATGGAACGAAGGGGTCTCGGTCGAAATAAGCGTCCATTTCTTTAATCCAAAACGGAATACTGCTCTTTCTGTAAAGATTTCCGTTCATGGCCGGTGACTTCACGGCCTCCGCAATCTCGCTCCTTCTCCCTCTCCAGAGGTCGCCCAGTTGGGCCGCCGCAAGGCGGACGGGTTGAAAAAGCGAGGGTTCCACCCGCTCCACGCCGGCAATCGGGTCCGGAAGAACCTTTAAATCCCATTTGGAGCCGTAATCGTTCGCCAGACCTACGAAAGTCTCGACCCCGGTGTTCCTGCAATTCGTGACGAAATGGACGAAATCGTACGGAGCCGAGTACATGTGGGAACGCCAGAAGTCCTCCGCCGCCTCTCGGGCCAAGTCGTTTTGGTCCGACACCAGCTCGGTGTCGAAGGGGCTTCCGCTTTCAAAAGCGTTTTCCTGCAGCACCCGTCGACAAAATCCATGAATGGTAAAGATCGCCGCTTCGTCGAAATTCACAATGGCGTTTCGCAGCAGCCTTATCGACAGGGAGGTTACGGAACCTCCTTGCAGGTATCGAACAACGAAAGGGTCATCCGAGGATCCTCCCTCCATGACCTTCAAGGCACCGACAAGACGCTTTCGAATCCGACTCCTCAACTCATCGGTGGCCGCCTTGGTGAACGTCACAACCAGAATCCGGTCGACGCTCAGTTCCCTCTCCAGTATCAGGCGAAGGTAAAGCGCGGCGATGGCGAAAGTCTTCCCCGTCCCCGCACTAGCCTCGATGAGATTGACCCCCTCCAACGGGGCGGCAAACAGATCCAACTCCTCTTGCCCGACCGCGCTGTTCCGTTTGCCGTTCCGCATCTCCGGATTCATGCTTTGAGTTCCCTTTCATGCTCCAGCATGGGAAAGAATATCCGTTCGGCCAAGCTCCGAAACTCGTCGCCCAGCGGAATCTTATCGCGAAAGCACGCATCGAAATACGGGTCCCGATCTTCTCCTTGTTGACCTGGAAAGTCTCCGCTCACCCATTCTCTCAATGCCTTTCGCAAAGCCTTCGCTTCCGAGCTCTTGTCCTTAAGGCGCTCAGCGGCGTAGGTGAAGGAGGCGACGGGATAAAAGGGAATAGGCCGGCGGAGCCCCTCCCCGTAAAGCTCCAAAAGTGAGGCCAAAACGGCGCGGGGATCTTGCGGTCGAGCATATCCGCAGGTCAGGTCCAGCCCAATGTGCAAGCTTTCCGAGTAAGGCGGTTCGACGCTCAGCGCACACAAAACCAAGTGGCGAATCCACATGCGCAGACGATCTTTGGGCTTGATTTTGGCGCAACGAAATCCAACCAGTCCCTGCCCACGAATTCCCCGAATCCCGCCGACCAGACGAAAATGATTGAATGTCATATCCACTTCCATGGGAGGTCTTTCTTCCGTCATGCTCTCCCGAACTCGTTCCACGAATGCCTTTACTTCCCACTTCAGCCTGTCGAACCCGCACAATCCCACAACGCCGTGTGGCAGTCGTCCTAACTTGACCATGCGCCGCAAGACGTCCTGCTCCGCTTCCCCGGCCAACAACGCCCGCGACATTTCCTCCCGGACCTTGTGGGCTTGAAGGGCGTCCAGAGCGAAAACCTCTCGATCTTCGGGACTCGGAACCTCTTCTTCGAGTGCCGCCCCCAGCCGATTCTTCAGCAGCACTTTGCAGGGATTGGAGAAGAAATCGCACAGGAAGTCCAGGTCGACGGTTCTCCATTCTTCTCCGGGCTCATCCAAAGGCACACCAAAGAACGGCGGGAGTTCATGAATGGAGTTCAGGCTTTGCGCGGCGCGGCAATTGACCTTGGAATAGCTGAACAGGTTTCCCTCTTCTCGGAAATAGGCGGGATTGAAGGCCTGAAGACGATGCTTGGTCACTATGAGTCTTTCCACCGTCGCCTCATGCGCCTCTCCGATGGTTCGTTGCAGGGAATCAAGCAGCTCGCTGACCACCACGGAAGGTGAAATCTCTTCGTTGTCCTGGATTCTCTGCCCCACATAGCTGATGTGAAGCTTGCGGCGCGCCGACAACAGAGTTTCCAAGAACAAATAGCGATCGTCATGCCTTCGGGATCGGTCACCCGGTCGGGGATGCCTGGCGATGAGATCGAATTCCATGACTTTGGACTTCCTGGGGAAAGCCTCCGAGTCCATTCCCAACAGGCAGATTACCTCAAAAGGAATGCTGCGCATGGGAAGCATGGAGCAGAAAGTCACCCCTCCACCTAGAAAACCGGATCCAAGATACTCTCCCTGGAAACGCTGTTTAAAAAAAGCCGAAACCACGGTGGGGCCCACTTTGTGTCCCTCGCCCAGGTCCGCCTGCTGCGACGAAAGGCGTTGGATCATTCCTCGGATGGTCTGCATTTCCCTTTCGGTTTCCGCCGAGGGCTCGAAAAAAGCATCCAGTACCTCCAAGAGAAGCCGCCCCCACTCTTCGAGGGTCTTTGCTTCACCCGATTGAGCTCGCCATCGGAACAACCGTTCGGCAAATTCAAGAAACGCACCCAGGATCGACGCCGAAGCACCTTCGATTGCGTCATAGGGGATAATGCCGGCGAATTCACAACCCTGTCCGTCCGGCATGGCCAAGCCCAACAGAAGTCGGTCCAAGCCCGCTCTCCAGGTGTTCTCCTCCGTTCGCGGCAACCCCAAGCGTGCCCGCTCCTCTCCGTCCAGTCCCCATCGTATTCCCGTCTCCGAAACCCACCGCGCGAGCAATTCCATGTCCGTTTCGGAAAATCCGAATCTTTGTCGGACGGGGAGCGCCTCGGCAATGGCCTGAACCTCCGATACCCCAAGGCGGCCTTCCCATAGCGCCAATAGAGCCAAAAACGGTTCCGCGAGCCGCCCCTCATTTCTTAGGCTGCGGTCGGCAACCGTGTACGGAATCCTCTCGTCGACCTCTTCGGGAGCGTCGAACACCGCCCGTATGAAAGGGGCATAGATATCGATGTCGGGCGTCATGACGGCCACATCTTCGGGCCGGAGTTCCGGATTGGACTGGAAAAGGGAAAGAAGCGCGTCGTGAAGCACTTCGATTTCCCTCATGGGACTGTGGCACGAATGTATCGCGATGGAATGGTCCGGCGGAGAGAGCGGAACGCTGGAAGGCTCTTGAACTTCTCCGTCCCCCAAGTTGAGAATCTCGGACTGAGTTTTCGCCAAGAGAGTGTCGGTCCCGGGATCCTCGAAATCCTGCGATTCTTCCGTCACGTCCATGTCCTGGACCAGATTGAAGAACTCCCTTCCATGAACCCCGAGAGAGGCCAGAAGCAGGGCTCCTTCCTCGAAGTGAAGCTCCGGCTCCGATTGCTCCTTCCGTCCCGCCGCGGCTTCGATGCCCGCGATTTCACGGCTCGACCGAATATCTCCCCAGTAGACCTTGCACGGATTCATCAGAAAGAAGTGGACATCGGAAAACCTGGAAATCGCATTGAGCACCTCAAGGTGGAACCCGGGCAAGTAGGAAATACCGAAAACACTGATCCTCACCGGCAGGTGGGACCCGGGAGTCTCCCCACGCGCCGCGCATTCCAGAAAGCGTTCCAAGAGAGCTGCTCGGTGCGTGCCCGTGGAATCACCCACGATCTTGCGCCAAAGCACGGCTTGCCAGCTGGAATCTCGGGTCCTTTCCCACTTGAGGAGCATGTCGGGGCGAAAGGTCAGATATTGATCGAACAGATCGGCAACCTTCGCAGATACCTGGTACAGCTTCAGTCCGGTAGGATCTTCGGACAGGTATCGGCGTATGTCCTCAAAGGCTCGTTCCTTGGACAACGTGGGAAGAAGTCCCATGATCCGCCAAGCGAGCCTGTCCTTGGAAAACCCATCATCTTGTGAGGATCCGGAGAAATAAGCCTCGAATACTTCTTCGACCAGGGTGTTGGGAAACAGGAATCTGCAGTTGGCGCAAATCCCCCACCGAGCAGCCAATTCGAGAGAGATCCAGCGTTCCATTCCCTTGCTTTGCACTAGAATCACTTCCGGACAAAGTACGGACGGAGATGGAGCTTCCAGCACTTGGACCAAACGGTCCAGCAGTAGTTCCTGACGATTACTCACGTAGGTTTTGAGCAAGATCATCCCTCCGCCGGCACGTTGTGCCTATTCCAAACAGCGCGTTACTCGTTCGCGAGCCCGGACTCATTAAGCCGGCTCCGGGCACCCGTGTTTCCGGAATCCATGGACACCGGAAAGGAATTCTGCAATGATCCGTCAAACACTAAGAATCATCCCACCGGCCCGCCTCGGGCGGGCCCCGCATTCGGCAGCGGGTCCCTTGTTCCGGTTCATCAGAACGAAAGGAGCACCTATGCACCGACCCGATCTTGAATCCAAGTTCCTGGGTTCCATGCTTGGATCCGGAATCGGAGACGCCATCGGCGAGATGGCCTTTGAGTGTCCCGATCGTGCCAAATTGACCTCGGTTCTGGAAGAGATTCCCGTTCTGCGATATACCGACGACACGGCCATGGCTTTGGGGATCGCCGAAACGCTGGGCCAAGTCCGAAAGATCGACGTCCAGCGGCTGGGGGACGTTTTCCGGCGAAATTACGATGCGGAGCCATGGAGGGGCTACGCCCCGGGGCCGCCCATGATCTTCCAAATCGTGGCTTCACAAGGAATTCCATACCCCGAAGCGGCGGCGCGCTTGTTCGGGGGCGCAGGCTCCTTCGGAAACGGCGCCGCCATGCGTGTGTCGCCCGTCGGGCTATTTTACCACGATTCTCGGTTACTCTACGATGAGGCGTGTGCTTCCGCGAGGGTGACGCACACCCACCCCGTAGGGATGGACGGTGCGGCCACACTGGCTTTCGCCGTGGGCGAAGCGGTAAAGATCGACCCCGACCACCCTTTCCCCACCGATCGTTTTCTGAACAGCCTCGTGAGATTCCCGAAAACCCAACAGATGCGGGAAAAAATGGAACGTTTGGCGGAGCTGGTAAGCGAAAGCTCCGATGCGGAACCGGCGGCGAACGCCCTCGGCCGTTCCGTCGCGGTGAATGAATCCTTGCCGTTCGCTTTCTATGCCTTTCTCAGGTATCCCATGTCGTTTGAGGACTGCCTTTTCTGCGCGATCCTGAACGGCGGAGACCGCGACACACTGGGGGCCATGGCGTGCGCACTCTCCGGGGCCTACCTTGGTGTGGACGCCGTTCCTTTGTTGTGGCGGGAAAAACTGGAGAACCGAGAGCTGATCGAAAACCTGGCGAGAAAACTGCTCTAAGAGCCCCTTGTCTCCAATAATAGGGATGGGAAGCCTTCGAACGCCGGTCGGATCCCGCCCCCCGACAAAAGGGGAGCCCAATCCTTCCCAACGAGATGAGGCCTAACGGCGAATGGGCCGAACCCATTGCGTTTTGACGCCTTCAGTAGATGAGCTGTTCTATTACCATACGGTTACACAAATTATCACGATAGTCGTTCTTGTGCCGACCGGGGCCGCCCAGCCAGTGCGGGAGAATAGGCGGCACTCCGATTGAGGGGAGCCGATGTTCGGTATTTGATCATGGGGTCGCCGGGAGAACCACGCTCCCCCGGGCCCCTTCACGGCGCTTCCGCCTCAGGGAAGGTCGGTTTCGTCATCGATGACACATCGGTCTTCCGGGCAGAACAAATTCAACCACATTCCCTTTTTCTTCTCATCCGCGACCATTCTCACGGGAAGATCGATTCTTTCTTCTTCCCTAAGACAACTTTCGTCCGGACAGAAGAATTCCATCCAGAGACCTTTTCCGCCCGATTCCTCCATCTGCTTTCGTTTGTCCTCGGGCAGGGCCTGAACCTCTTCTTCCGTCAGACATCGGGCATTGGCACAGTATACTTTTACCCTCTTGCCTTCCGAATTCCGGTCGTTCCTGTCTTCTTCCATGGCGCAGCCCTCTTCCATCCTATGCCGGTTTCCCTGACAAACTCCTTAGGGCAGCTTGGCCATTTCCTCGTAGTTGATCTTCTCCGCAAAATTCGTGAGTTCTTCCTTGGACACGTCGGTTCCCGAGACATTGACCAGGAAACGGTCCGCCACCACTATCCGGATATCCCCTTCGCGGCCGGAATCGGAGTATTTCATAATGGCCTTCCGACCCGCGATCTTGGTGAGTCTTCCCCCATCGGACGTCGCGAACATAGGATTGTTAAACATCATCATCATGCCCTGTAACATGGGAGAATCGGTGATGATCTCGATATTCATCCGGCTCGAGTCCTTGATGTAGGTCCGCCTGGCCGCGACAGCTCCTCCAAACATGGCGCCGGTCATGGCTTCGGACGACGACTCCTCCGCAGTCCATCCTTCCGGGGCCTCGGGAAGCAAGGTCTTTAACTTGTCGCTCTTCTTCTGGCGAATCAACTGAGACGCGTAATCCAGATTCTGAACCGCCTCGGAGAACTCGCCCTTCTTGTAGAGCGCCAAGCCTTCTTCAATGGCGTCGGAGATGTCGTCGGCATACGCCGGCATCGTCCACACCACTCCCATCGACAGGGCAAAAACAACAAGAACAATGAGAAACGAAACTCTTCTAAACATATCTGGGCTTCCTTTCGAGTCCGGATGAAAAAACCAACACCACTACAAAAATGATAAGGCAGACCATGGGAGAACGCAACGAAAAAACCGGTCGCTCCCCGACGGAACAGCCCGAGCCCGGTGCCATGAAATCAGGCCCCAAGAGGGCGACAACACGGCATTTCCGTTAAATGCTTCATAAACCCACCTGCCGTTCGGACGCCCTGCAACGCCCATCCGCTCGAGTCGCCCCGGCATCGAGAACTCACGGCATCCCTCGTTCTCGCAGCCTTCCCCACGGATCTGCCGTCCGGCCGTACCGTACCGCCCGCTCTCAGGCCCCGGGAGCCTGAAGGAGAATCCTTCGGGAAGCCGGCACCGATAACCATCCAAAGGAAATTATTCCCATCGACGGTGGGCCGGTCACTTTGGCGAAGGCTCAATGAAACTCTCGCCCCGGCAAAACGGTATAAGCCTTCCGACTGAATCGATGGATCACGGGCGTTCCTTCTCCATGCCGGACTGCTTTCAACACGCCGTTCTTGTCGATGGGAACGGTTCCCGCCAGCACGTGAACGGGAAGATGAGAGAAAGCTTCGGGGATCAAAGGAGTGCTCGGCCCCAGCATGACGACCTTTACCTCCGGACCGAGACGACCGAGCACTTCCTCGGTGCTCGCGTTCAAAATGGAAGTCGAGGTAAGCAACAACACATCCGCCCACCCGTCCAGCTTCCCATAGAAGGAAACCCGATCGCCGACTCCCTGCTGATCGTCCAATACTTCCACCAGAGCGCCGCGCTCCTTGAACAACTTCATGAGGGGACGAAAAAACCCCACCATGGCAACCCGCGTTTCTTTCCCGACACCGAACGCATCCATCCAATAGCCGTCGCCCGAGTCCTCCCGGAGTTCACAGGCCTGCCGGTAGTTCATGGCATTGACGAGTGCCAGCCCCATACTGCGATGCAAAGGTGAGGAATCCTTGATTTGCTCCAACAACTCGACGGCGGGCCGTTCTTCGTAGTCTCGGTAAGCTCCTTTGGTCGCACAGCAGCCGGAAGAGCTCAAATTGGTATAGGCGAGTCCCATACCGCCGTCGTCGGTCAATACGGCCGTATATCTTAGGCCTACGGAAACATGTGATACTCTGGTATGCCGAGCCTTTTCATGAAAATGACGATAAAGATTCTCGATTAACCTCATCGATACAACCTCCCAACCGACGCCGCGTTTCAGACGACTTCCCGGACACGGCGGCCGTGGGGCCCGGAGGGGGTTGTCGATCAATTCATAGCGCAATCGCATCGGGACGGATCGAGACGCCGTATCCGCATGCCGAATCGACGTGAGAAACGCGAAGACAGGTCTGAGTCGTGTTTGAAATAAGAATACGCTTACTGCCTTTCAATCCTTGAATCAAGCGACATCCGGACACTCACGCGAAACAGCCGGAGGTCTTCAGACAAGGACATTCAGCAAAAATCGGGTAGGGAACGATGGGCTCCGGCATGCATCGACCGGAGGATAGGTGGTAGGCGTTTGGGAGACCGGAAAGTTTGGGATAACCGGCAAGAGGGAGTCTCCCCGGGAGGTTCGTATGAACGAGTCGACATGCCTTCCGAAAAGATCAACGATCTTCCGGCACATTGGGCCCGGGGCATTACGGAAGAATGATCGACTTGGATACGGCCTTTTCATTGCCTGAGGCAATCCTTGCCTCATTTCGATTTGAAAGGCCTGCGCTCATGAACGCCCATCGGCACAAACCGATTATGCGCGTCGGTCGGTCGTTGCCGGCGCAGGCTCGGATAGGCGACGACCTAGCCCTTTGCAACCATGACGCTTGTGGCCTTGACCAGCACGGAAACTTCTTCCCCCACCTTGACTCCGAGTTGGTTGACAGCCTCCGAACTGATGAGGGAAGTGATGATGTTGCCGCTGCCGATGTCCACTTTCACCTTCGCCATGATCGTGCCTTCTTTTACATCGACGACTTTTCCTTTGAATACATTCCTGGCGCTCAGGTTCAATTCACACCTCCCGAAACTGCGGTCGAAAGTTGAGGATACGGTCTTGTAGACCTTTTGTTATTGATGCTTCTAAGGTTCGCTAATCACGAACCGGACCTTGTCAAGGTCGGCCCGCCCCTTCTCCCCTTCCTTGTTCAGTCGGAGGTCGGATAGGTCGGCTTATGGAAGCCGACTTATTTGAACAAAGTCGTTCATGCGCCGGCGCCGATTTGCAGAGGCACGGTCACCCCTTGTGATACGGTCTTCTCGGACGTCCAACATCGAGCCGCTGGCCGCCGTGCCGTGGGCGGGATCGTTCCGAACGCCGTGAGCCGGTTATTCGTCAGCCTTTCGCCGCCCTCACGATTTTGATCGGACTCAACGAGACATCTTCTCTTTTGGGAAACACCGGACAGGCGGATCCGATACATTCCCTGTTGGCGGCGTACTGAGAACACGAGAAGTCGTCTTCCGCCTTGAGTGTGACGGACAGCAGTTCCTTGGATCGAGCCGCCGCAATCCTCAAGGCGATATAGCTTTCGCGCCGACAGCAGCGTGCCGCTTTGCGCTCGGCAATCGCTTTGATGACGTCCGCCACCAGGGATTGGATATCCCGCCGCTTCGACGGAGTCAGGGGAGTGGCCTCCAGAATCATGGAAAACGCAACCCCGACACCTGTGGCGGCTCCGCAGGTCCCCATGAAAGCGCAGGCGCCTCCCGGAACCATGGCGCCGCGTCGAATGCCCGCGACGATCGCTTCCCGGGTGAGATCGCCTCCCGAGTTACGAAACGCCGACAAAATCACCCCCGGGACAAGCCCATGGTGTTCCGGTCCGTGCATGGGAAAACATCGATGTGATCTGACCTCTTCAAACAGCCGGAGCATGTCGGTTTCCATGCTGAGCAGACACACCCGCTCGATGACTTCGGAGGGATCCTTGGCGTGACAGAAATCACAGATGAAATGACCGTTCTCGCAGATCGCGTCGGAGGGAGCGACCCTGCCGCAACGGATGCATACCCGATCTTCCGGCACGGATTGATAGACCAGCGGGGCGCCGCATTCGAGGCAGCCTGTGGCGGGCCTGTCCGACGTCTCCTCCTCCACGGCCGGTTCCGGAGGCAAACCGCAGTTGCAGTCGCACACCGCGTCCACATTGGTGATCGCTCCCGTATCCTGATCAAGAAAGAATATCCCGGCCCGAGCCGCGTCCTCCGGGGAACCCTGCCACGCCGCCCGCAGCGTCCGGCGGACTCCCCGGTTCAGCACGGTGCCGTCGTCCAGGACAACGGCCCGAAACGGACCGGCGTAAACCACGTCCATCGGCGCCGAAGACGCCGCCGGCGGTTTGGACGCGGCAAAGGTCAGAGAATGAAAATCGTGGCCTCCCACGGAACGATACGGGAACCGCTTCAGCGCCCTTGCTCCTTGGAATCCCGTATCCCGCAGCATGCCGAACAGGTAGTCCTGAACCTGAGCCCCGCCGATGCATTCACCGATGAGTCGGTGATCCGACCGGACCTCCAAGGGTGGCTCCGTTTCGGTGGCCACATCGGAGATGACGATTCTCCCCCCCGGCTTCAATATCCGAAAGATTTCTTGAAACACTCGTCGTTTGTTCCGGCTCAGGTTGACCACGCAGTTGGAGACGACCACGTCGGCACTTCGCGATTCGAGTGGAATATCCTCAAGGAAGCCCTCGACGAATTCCACGTTCGAATAGCCCAGACGTTCGGCTACCTTCACCGACGTCTGTCGCGCAAGGGCCAGCATCTCCGCTGTCATGTCCACACCGATCACTCTTCCCCTGGGTCCCACGGCACGTGCGGCTACAAAGCATTCGGCGCCTGCGCCGGACCCCAAATCAACCACCGTCTCGCCCTCCACGAGGGCGGCCTCCCCCACGGGGCTGCCGCATCCGTAGGCCCGCAAACGAGCTTCTTCCGGAATAAATCCGGCCTCCTCATCGGAATAGTGCACCGGATTCCGGATGGAGGCGTCCGTGGTTGCCGCGCGTTCGGAATAGAATTCTCGAACCAGGTGAGTGGTGCTTCCTCCGACGGAAAGCAGGCAGTTGCAGTGGGTGAAATTCAATTCCCGCTCCGGCGGGCATTCCGGCATGACATCGCCCATTTTAAGTATCAATCCCGACGACGGGGGCGCGGGAAGACCTGCCGTTTCTTCTTCGATCACCATCCGGGCCATGGCCCGATACAGGGGGGCATAGGGATCGGGGCCCGGGTTGAATTCGGAACCGGCCGGTTGTGCGGCAAGTGAAAGGCAGTGGTCCAAGTCCCCTCCACCGGTGATCAACCGCCAGGGGTCCTCCGCCATTTCAGGAATATCGAACAGAGAGAAGCGACGGATTCGTTCGAATAATTCGCTGTGTCTCCATATCCGTTCGAGACCGACATCGATCGATCCGGCTCGCAAGGCTTCTCTCCCCACAAGGGCGGGGGTGGGATAGACAAAGCCGTCCGGCCCGACGGCAAGGGATTCCCAGCCGGCATTGCCCAAATCGAACCTGGTGCCGGGCGGAGAGAAAACCTGGCTGCGCATCGCCTCGATGTTGTCGATCACCACTCCGAGCCGCCGGGCTTCGGACTCGGCCAAGCTCAAGTTCCGAATCAAGGACTCCATGGATGGAAAATCAAGGCCCTCCGCTTTGCCACGACGGAAACACCACAGATAGTGAACCGCCCGAACGCCGATTGCGTGTGACGTGCGCACCACCTCAGCCATGGAACCGACGTTGTCCGATGTCACGGTCATGGCGATACTGCAGGGAAATCCCTGTTCCATCAGCAGATTCAGGCCCCGAATCGCCCCATCATAGGAACCTTTCCCCCTGAGACCTTCATGAAAGTCTCGAGAACCATCCAGGCTCACCTGGAAGTGCAACCGTTCAGGATCCGGAAATCGCATCTTCCGGAACAAAGAGGGAATCAGAAGACCGTTGGTGAGCACCGCCAAGGTGAGATCCGGACGCGCCTGCGACGTTGCCAACAAATCCGACAGGCCTTCAACCAAAAGGGGCTCTCCCCCGGTAAACAGCACCAGCCTGCAACCCAGCCCGTAAGCTTCTTCAACGAGGGAGGACATGCGCGCGAGAGGAAGAGATGGGGCGGGACCGGGGCCGCAGGAAAAAAGACAATGCGCGCAACGAAGGTTGCAGGCATTGGTCACGTGCAGCCAAAGCTCACGCAGCTTCTTCAGTTCCATCACTCGAGGTCCGGAGTAGGGTTCCCGACGACAGGACGTCAATATGCGCTCCAGGTCCCATCGGTCCAGAACCCGGTCCGGAGTCTCCGCTCCCCGCGGCGGGCGGTCCGAGCCGTCCAGAAGCATCCGATCCAAAGAGGGGCTCGGTACGAACCAAAGCGGCGTTTCCGGCTGAACATAAACGGGCACGGCAGCTCCGGCCATCCGCACCAATTCCACACGGCTTTCGGTGGAATCAGGCGAGAGAATCCGCACTGTATGGCGGGTAGATGCGTCATAATAGGGAGTTTGTGGACGAGCGATGTCCGTCATGAAATTTTCCTTGAGGTAAGAGATAGAGGTTTCTCGGGTCGAACGGACTTTGGAGCATTCGTGCGGCGCCGGTGAGTTCTTCGTGATTCTAACAGAGCGGTTCGAAAGATTCCAAACGGTCGGAGGGCTTACCGAGAAGAGTTCACAAAGGATTTACCATATCTTTACGGAATGTCGAAGATCGTGGCGGCCGGATGCGAATTCTCTCCCCGGACCCGGCGTTCCAGTCGTTTCGAGCACGTAGGAATGCGGGAAGATGTCTCAGGAGAACCCACCAGGAATGGGGCGACTGCCAAAACATCCGCACATACTTGCTGCGAACGGCGGGCCGCTGGTACCAACTCTTGAGGAACAGACTATAGAGCTCATCCAGGCGTTCTTTTGACCGAATCCCCTTAGGCACGAACGTAAAATTCAGGCAATTGAGCAGGTTCCAGTCCTCCTCGAAACTCCCGTATTCCCGGATATCTCGGTAGATGGGAGCACCGGGGAAAGGTGTGAACTTGGACATATTCATATCGTCGAGGTCGAGAGAGAGGATGAAACGGATGGTGCGCCGGATGCTTTCTTCGGTCTCCCCCGGCAATCCCATCATGAAAAGTCCCTTGACCCGCAGGCCCGCACTTTTGATCATTCCGACGGTTTGGTAAATTTTGGATAGGTCCGTGTTCCGCTTATGGCGTGCCACCAGCTCGGCATCCCCGGACTCGATGCCCAGACTGACCATCCAGCAGCCGGCCTTTTTCAAAAGACGCAGGAGTTCCGGATCCACATGACCGGCGTGAACGGCGCAATTGAACGTCACTCCTAAGGGACGCCGGGCCATCTGCTCGCAAAACTCTCCGACTCTGCCGCGATGAAAGGTGAATTGATCGTCGTAAATATTGATGTGCCGAACCCCGAACCGCCTGCGGAGCATGCGCATGTGTTCGTAAACGTATGCAGGCGAGTTGTACCGATAAGACCTGCCGTAAACCGACCTGTCGCAGTAGGTGCACTGGTAGGGGCAGCCCCGGCTCGTCACCAGGGTGGCTCCGGGGAAGCGAGGATAGTTGAAGATGGGAAGCAGGTAGTCTTTCGGGAAACCTTCCAGAAGATCATATGCCGGAAAGGGCAGCGCATCCGGGTCCAGAGGACGCCGCTTTTCCTCCGATTCCCCGTTCGTCCCTTTGTCGCGGTGGGTCAAACCTCGAATATGCCGCGGGTCCTCTCCACGGACCAGCTCGAGCATGGTTTGTTCCCCTTCACCGGCGACCACGAAGTCGACAATGGGAAAAGAATCCAGTATTCCATCTCTTAGCGCCGACACATGGACACCGCCGAATACAATCCCTACGCCGGGCAAACGGTCTTTGACGGCCTCGGCGACAACCGTTCCATCCAGGAAACTCGCCGTGGTGCAGCTGAACCCCACGTAATCCGGACGCATGGTTTCCAGCCTTCGCAGGAGACTCTCCATGGGCTCCGGCCGCGCACACAAATCCACCACAGAGACGGCGACGCCCTGGGCACGCAGGTACGCGGCGATACTCAGCAAGCCCAAAGGAGGCATGCGGTTGGCCAAATGAGTGACGTCCGGCTTACCTTTGACATAGCCGAAACCACGAGGGTGAATCAGCACCACCCTGCTGGGGCCGGATCGGATTTTTCCTTTATTCATGTGTTCGTTCATAGGCGCTTGGAAAGAACATCATGGGGACCCCTCTTTCCGAACGGTTGCGCCCCCTGAATGGTTCCGCGTACGGGGCTCAATCGGGCAAGAGGTCGTAAAAGAAGATCATCAGGTCCGATCGGGTAAGAATTCCGATGATATGACCGTCCTCCATCACGGGCAACCTCCCGATGTCGTGCTTGAGCATGATCCGCGCCGCCTTGATGGGGCTCACCGCCGGATCGATGGTAAGCACGTCTCTGGACATAAAAGCCTTGACGGGGGACCTCCATCCGGACTTCTTTTTGATCCTGTTGAAATCCCTCTTGGAAATGACTCCCGCAAGTCGCCCCTCTTCGACCACGAGCACGCCGGAATGCCCGGTGTCGTTGAGCAGCTGGGCCACGTCCGTCATCGTCATATCGGGGGGGACGGTCACCACGGGGAAGGACATGAGGTCGCTGATCTGGATCGAGGACTGCTGGTTTCCTCTGACGAGTCCGAGGATCGTGTCTTGGACCGCCTCCGGATTGGCCGATTTCAGAAACGCCGAGGCGGCGGCGGGATGCCCCCCGCCTCCCAAACCTCGGAGCACGGTCGCCACGTTGATGGCGTCGGATGCGCTGCGTGCGATGATCATGCAGGAATCTTTTTTCGGGTCAACGAAGATTCCGAAGGCCGCGTCCACGTTGACGATGTCCCGATACATCTGGACCACCAGGGAAAGGCCGGGCGTATGCCCATTTACTTCCACCATTGAAAGCCCGATACGCTGCTCATCAATGACCGTCCGGTTGCCGCTCCTGAGCATCTCGAAAAGGATGTCTTTCTGTTTGGGTCCGTAGGTTGGGCGCAGGAAGCTGTTGAGCACGTTGAGGTCCGCTTGCTGATCCAACAGGTAAGCGGCCGCGCGGGCGTCCTCCGCCGTGGTGGAGGGAAAGGATAGGTTTCCCGTGTCCTCGTAGATCCCCGCCAGGAAGAGCGTCGCAAAAATGGGAGACAGCAGCTCCTTCTTTTCCTCCTCCAGCTGCTGCACCAGGAGGGTCGTCGCCGCGCCGGTGAGTTCCTGGCAGGACCAGTGAGGCACAATATCGCCGATTTCGGGATGATGATCCCAAAGGTGAACCACCAGTCCTTCCTTGGACGCCAGGGCGTCCATCTTATCCAAACGACCCCAACGGTTGGTATCCACCACAATCAGCTTGGTGACCCAATCCAGGTCGATGTCAAGAACGGTTTCCAGATCGAAAAGGTCTTTGTGAATGGACAAGAACGCTTTAACGTTGGGATTCAGGCTCCTGGGCAACACCACAACGGCTTCGGGGTAGATGATCGAAGCTGCGACCAGCGAAGCCAGGGCATCAAAATCCGTGCTCGTGTGCGTAGTAATCACTTCCAAGAATTCATCCCCAATAGGTTGAGTGGAACATCAACCGGTCCATGAAAAACACGAACCGCCCGCCGAAGACGGACCGCATTTCACCCTTGGACACCGCATCCCAGTGAAACTCCGCCTTGTTCCTCAGCTTTCTCCGTTGCTTCCCGCGACTCCGTTGGAGGCCGCGCACCGTCTACCGCGTCTCCGTCCGGCGTCCGACCGGCCTTGTTTCTTCATGAGCTTCATGAACAGCCGAAACATGCGCTGCTGCTGACTCTCGTCGCGATAGAAGGCCTCCCACGCATAATCGTGGAGTTCCTGCAATCGTCCCGGCGTCATGTGTTTGGGCTGAAACACCACCTCGGAAGCCGTGTACCTACTCCAATCTTTGTGCAGGATCCGTCCCTCCCGCTCCAGGTCCTCATAGGCCTTCGAATGTGGGAAAGGAGTGAGGACCGTGAATTCGGCCAAGTCCAGGTCCAATTCGAGAAGAAAATCCACCATGCGAAGAACGTCGTCTTCCGTCTGGTCGTCCAGTCCCAACAACACGGTTCCCTCAACACCGATCCCGTGATCCTTCAATCTGCGAATCCGGTTTCGGGTCTTCTCACTCATATCGTACACCGCCTGGTAAACATACCAGCATCCGGCCGCGGCCGCGGCTTCCACCACCTGATCGGTGTTGAACAACGGATGGGATATCCAGTGAATGTCGAGGGGCGCGAGGGCCTTGAACAAGGCAAGCACCCAATCCCGGTCTTGTGCAAGGGAATTGTCGACCAGAAAAAAGCGATCATTATCCACGGAAGCGATCTCCGCGGCCACCCGCGCGGGCGGTCTGGGACGAAACTTCCGTCCGCCGAGCATGGGAACGCAACAGGGATAGCAGTTGAAACGGCATCCCCGGCTCCCATGAATCAGATCCACCATGCGTACACCTTTGTAGGTGTAACAGTCATAGTCCAAAATGCTTCGATCGGCGAAGGGAAGTTCCGTCACGTCCGGGAAACTTTCCGGTCGGTAGAATCTCCGAAGCCGCCCATTCTTGAAATCATCGATCGTCTGTGAAAAAAATCCTTCCGCTTCACCCACGAAGACGCTGTCGGCATGCATGGCGCATTCCTCGGCGTGAAGCATGGCCGCAATGCCCCCCACAATCACCGTGCGCCCTCTCCTTCGGAATTCATCGGCGATTTCCCATCCCCGAGGAGCCTGACACGTGAGCATCATGGAAATACACACCAGGTCGGATTCAGTCTCGAAGTCCAGCGGTTGCACGTTTTCATCGGTGAATACAATCTCGGTTCCCGGGGGAACGGACGAGGCGAAACACACGGGACCGTGCGGCGGAAGATCGAACCGAGTTTGGTGGGGCATTTTGGGCCAGGCCGGATAGACGAGGTGGATTCTCATGGGGCTTTCCCCGCCCGTTTTCGCAATCTGTTCCACAACACACCTTCGCCTAAGATCTGGTCACAAAGCATATAGGAAGTAATCAGCGTTCCTATGATTCCCGGCGTGCCCACCGACTGACCGGCGAAAAACAAATTCCGGAGTTTGTTCCTCGGCCTCATTCTCCGAGCGCCCTGTTGATGCACTCCTTGACTCACTCCCATGGCCGCCCCACCATGGCTCCGGGTATAATACTGATTGGTCAGTGGTGTCGAGGCCTCCACATACCGAATGCCCTCCCGGATTTCCGGACAGCAGGCCTTGACTCGGGACAGAATCCGTTCCGTCCGACGGGCTTTGAATTCCAGATACGCCGGGGGGCGGCTCCCCGGCTTCGACTCGGCCCACGCAGACACTTTGTCGAAGTCCATCCAGGTGAGCGCATGCAGCGTGTGTCCTTTATCCGCTCCTTCAACGGCGGACGGAGATAACAGGTAAATCGTGTCTTCCCAAGATTCTCCCAACAAAAAATTATTGGTGCGACAAAGGGAATCCGGGGATCGATCCGTCTCCAGGAACACACAAAAACTTCCGGGGGCGTCTTCAAAGTCTTGAACCATTTCGCGGAAGGTGGGACGAAAAGCTTCCGGTCCCGCGATTTCCAGGATCGTCTTGGGATGAGGCGTCGCGATGAACAGGTCTCCCTCGAATTGACGGCCGTCGGAAGTTTGTACCGACTCGGCCCTCAGCCCGTTGATTTTGAAACCGGTCACTTCGGCGGAACATTCGAGGATTCCGCCCAGTTCAAGAAAACGATCCACCAAAGCCTTGGTCAGGGCCTCTCCTCCTCCCGAAATCCGCCACGCACCGGCAATCATGGAACCGTTGAGGATGGCCGCCAGAGCAAAAGGACATACCTCGGGTCGCAAGGAAGTTCCCCAGGACATGAGCATGAGGACCCGTCTTAGTCCGGCATCTTCGGTGGCTTGATCGACCATCGTCTTGAGGGGAGTACGCATGTGCCGATGAACCTGTTCCGAAGGAACGGGCTCCAAATTGAACCAGGGAAAGGTGGCCATGGTTTCCCGAACTTGCGATTTGAAGGAATCCAAGCCTGCGGTATTGCCGGGAAAGCGGGTATTCAGCACGTCGAAAGCCGCGTCCAATCCGTTGGGAAGTTCCAGGGGCGAGGACCCGGGAATCAAGTACCTGAAGAACCGGTCGGAAGGGAAGCGGATGAGCTTCACGCGTTCCAGAATTCCCAAGTCCTCGAAGTAGGGCCGTGAAGCCTCGCCCGGCCCCAGACTTCCCACAAAATGAAATCCGGTGTCGAAGACCGCGCCACCTCGACGGAACCGGGCCATGTATCCCCCGGGCTTGCGGAACTGCTCCAGGAGAGTCACCCGCCAACCGGCTTCCGCCAGCAACACGCCGCAGGACAATCCACCCAGTCCGGCGCCGATGATCACCGCTTGGCCCGCCGTCACTCCGTCATCCCTCGAAGCTCCGCAAAACGACGCACGCGTTGGTGCCGCCGAAGCCGAACGAATTGGATAAAACAGTCTTCAATTGCTTTTCTCGTGTTTCAGGAATCACATGGATGGGGGGTTCGTCGGGGCCCTGTCTTTCAAAGTTGATGTTGGGAGCCATGAAACCGTGTCGCATCATCAAGATGCAGTAGATCAGTTCGCTCGCTCCGGCCATCCAACACTCATGACCCGTCATGGATTTCGTGGAACTTACCGGGGTGTCGTGGTTCTTAAATACCGCGTGGATGGCCTGTGCCTCAGCACGGTCTCCCACGTAAGTCCCCGTGGCATGACCATTGATGTAATCCACCTCTTCCGGATCCATCCGTGCGTGATCAAGAGCCAAGCGTATGCAGCGCTCCGCCCCGAAGCCGTCCGGATTGGTCGGATGAGTGCCGTCCGCGGTGAAGCCGTAGCCCACGATTTCAGCCAAGATATCCGCTCCCCTCCGACGAGCGTGCTCCAATTCCTCGACGTAGAGTGCGGCTCCTCCTCCGCTGGGGACCAATCCGTCCCGATCCGCGTCGAAGGGACGGGAAGCCTTTTCCGGTTCGGAAATACGGGTTGAGAAAGTCATCAAGGCGTCAAAGGAGGCCATGGACTGCCAGTTCAATTCCTGGCATCCGCCGGCAAGCGCCAGATCAAGAAATCCCGACTTGATGAGCATGTACGCCAGGCCCGTTGCGTGTGCTCCGCTGGCACAAGCCGCACTGATGGTCAGGCTCAGGCCTTTGATCTTGAAGAAGGGCGTCATGTTGATGGTCGGACTCGAGTTCATGGACTTGAGCACCAGACCGGCGCCCAACGTGCCGGTTCGCTTCTCCGTCCGTACCGTGTCCAAAGTATAAATCGATTGATCGGAAGAGGAATCGTTGCCGATGAGGATTCCCGCCCTCTCGCTATCCAACAGGCTCGCGTCTCCGAAACCGTCGAGCCCGTCAAGCGCAGCGACCATTGCGTAGGAAGCCGCCTCGCTCAACCCTTTTCGATCTTTTCTTTTTAGCCGATCCTTGATGCTGAAAGGAGGCAGAACACCGGATAAAGGAGAGCGAAAGCCCAATTCGATGCGTTCCGGCACCACGGCGATTCCCGATTTGCCTTCCTGAAGAGCTCGGGTCACTTCATCGAGAGTCGCGCCCAGACAAGAAACCACGCCCATTCCGGTAATCACGACACGACGACCGCCGTCTCGCGCGGCTTGCAGCATTCTTCTCCTCCCGGACGCCTCGCCCGCTCAAGGTCGTCCACAGAATCGATCCTCTTTATCGGATATCGTTTCGGATGCTTTACTGGGGGGTGACGAGGGCGTGGCGCGGGAGCCGATTCACTTTTCCGTCCGATCGTTCAAACGCAAACCCTTCCATAGCCCCATAACTCCATTATGAAGAACCGCCTCCGCACGTCAAGTGGAATCAGTCCGCCGATCGCGGGAACGCCTACGTGTCAGAAAACCTGAAACACCTCCACCGGAGCGGTCTTTCCCTTTACCTTGGCCTCCGGGAGCTTTCCCGCGTGCACGCTCCCGTCCAACCGCTCGAACGTCGCCACACTGATGAGAATATCCGTTCCAAAGTTCTTATTCAGTTCCTGAATCCGTGACGCCAAGTTCACCGTGTCTCCCACCATGGCATAGGACAGGCGGTCCGGACTTCCGATATTCGCCGCCAACACGCTCCCCGTGTGCACGCCGATACCGTGCCTCAACACGGGACCGCCCCACGCCTCCAATTCCTCGTTCAGCTTCACGAGGCGCTCTCGCATCTCAAGAGCCGCCCGCACCGCGGCTTGAGGATGGTCGACCAGAGCCAGTGGTGCTCCAAAAACGGCCTCGATCTCGTCGCCGATGAACTGAAGCACCAAACCACCGTGATCCCGAATGGCCGAGGACATCTCGGCGAAATAGCGGTTGATCACTTTCACCACGGCTTTCGGAATCGTGGTTTCCACCATACGGGTGAATTCCCGGAGATCCGCAAACAGCAAAGTGACTTCTTTGGTTTCGCCGTCCAGAGGAATGCGCCCCTCGAGAATTTCGTCCCGTACCTCCCGCGTTACGTACTTTCCGAAAGTATCTTTGATGAATTCACGTTCTTCGAGCCCTTCCGCCATCTCGTTGATTACGTCTCCCACGTAGCCAATTTCGTCGTTGGAAACCACTTGCACACGCTGCCCGAAATCGCCCCGGCTCACCCGCTTGAGAACACGCGTCATTTCACCCAGCGCGCGGACTTGGTTCACGGCCACAAAAAACGCGGAACAGACCGCGAACAAGATGAAGCCGATAGTCTCCACAACAATGGCCACCTGGAGTTTCTGAAAGACGACTGCCGGCGGCCACACGCCCTTGGCCGTTATCCGAGAAAATCCATAGATGGTCAACAGTATGGCGCAAAGGGGAACCAGACTCGTGGCAAACACCAAAGCAGCCGTTCTCGTGCCGATGCGGATGCGAAGCGTGCCTCGGACGGCATGCAGGGCTCCGTTGGGGAAAAGGATGGGAGCTAGCCGATGCTGAATAACGTGTTCAATAAAAAAGAACGCCAGGATCGCGGTGAGCAGTCCCGTGACCACGGGTTGCAGAAAACTGGCCAAAGCCAGGTAACCAATTTCCGATGAACGATGCACTACCAGACCGAAAGAAATACCGGCCACGAGCCAGATTGCGAAGTCCAGTCCCGCCGCAAAATAGGGCTGGTTGAGCGTCCTGCGGCGTGCTCGCTGCAGGAGTTGTGGAGAGACCGCCTTGCCCTCGGTGATCGCCCGAAAGCAGGAACGAAAAGGAAGCTCGTAGGCGACGTTGGCCAGAGAGGCAAAGAAAAAGGCTGCCGGCGGGAACAGAATGGCCAACATCCGCCGGGTTTCGCCCGCATGAAAGAAGGCTTCCGGTAGCCAGGATCGGGAAAGAATCTCCACGGCGGCCCAGCCGACCAAATTGGCGGTGAAATTGCCGAACCCCATGGCGTTGCGAAGCAGGTAGTATTTGAGTTTCATGGTTCCCAGGGGTGAGGCTGTGGGGGTTTCGGGACAAAAACCGATGGGGCTCTAAAACCTTCGGTAAAGAGGGCCGACACGCCGGATCGGTGAAGCCTAGAGGAACTCCGCCAAGCTCTATTCGGAGAAAAACCGATGGAATGTATTATGCCGGAATCGCGTGGGGAACTCCAGAGAATCCCTGCGAATATATCGCACTGGAGGAATGCGCTCGAACTGTCGTTGACTCGCGAGATGGATTCAGCAGAGGCCGGGAATCAGCTGTTCCGGCTGAAGCACCTCCTCGATTTTGACCTCCGTTTCGGCCAAGTTGACGATGCTGTCCGGGTTGTAGTCGACGCCGTAGGTGATGACCCAGGGCTTGAGCAGGGCGTTCCGGTTATTGCCCACCACGGTGGCGCTTTGTCCGTCCGCCAGTTTGACGTAGGTACCCGGCGCGAAGATGCCCACTTCTTTGATGAACCGGTCCATAAGTTCCGGGTCGTAAGCGTGGAGATAGTGCGTCCGCATTTCCGAAAAGGCCGACCAGGATGTCTTGGCTCTGCGGTACGGCCGGTCGCTGGTCATGGCGTCGTAGGTATCCACGATTCCGAGGCACTTGCCCAAGAGGCTGATTCGGTCTCCCCGCAGCCCTTTGGGATAGCCGTTGCCGTCCATTCTTTCATGGTGTTGCGCCACCCCGTCCACGATCTTCTTGGTGATGTGCGGTGTACGGGACAGGAGTTCTTCAGCGGCTGCGGGGTGCAACCGCATGACCTCGAACTCTTGTGGGGAAAGACTCCCTTTCTTCTTAATCAGCCTCTTGGGGATCACGAGCTTGCCGATGTCGTGGAGCAATCCCGCCGTGCCGAAATCCGCCTGTTCGGCTCGATTCATGCCCAGGATCCTGGCCATAATGATGGAATAAACCCCCACCCGAACGGAATGCTCATACGTGTAGTTGTCTTTGTCTCTGAGGCGTAAGGTGTTCAGGACAATTTCGGAGCGCGTCTCCACCTCGTCCAGAAGGAGATCGCACATTTCGCCGACCTTTTCCATGGGCACATGATTATTGATCTTCAAGGTGTGGGCCACTCCTGAAAACGCCGCTTTCACCTTGTTCATGGCCTTCCCGGACGCCTTGATCTCGTCCGAAAAGGATTCCAGGTCCACTTCGTAGGATCGGACCACGTAGACGGTCCGCACTCCCTTTGAGCAAAGACGTTCGATGTCGTTCTTGTCGACCTTTCCAGGCCGCACCACCAGACCGGGAAGGCCGTCCACTCCATTGACGTACATGCCCGGCTGAAGTTCCTCGATGGGCAGTCTCTCCATGAACTTCCTCCTCGAATCCGGCGGTGCCAAAAACACGAAAATCAAGGTACGGAAATCAAGGACCTTCCCTCTTCCGGTCCTTAAGCTCACTCATTCCTTGGCTCCCACGTCTGCAGGACAGCACGTGAAACCCCGACCGACCGACAATCTCATCTGCCGTCTCCTCGCGGCCCGTTGTGGCAACGATCCCGATCGAACGGTCCGCCGCGACTCCCCTTGCCCGATCCAGAAGAGAAACGGCCACATCCACGGGCAAGAAGCGATCAAAGGCGTCCCACACCAGGCAAGCGCCCGGCGGAACGGTTTCGAGAGAGGCCAAGAGAGCCAAAATTCGAAGCGTCCCGTCGGAAAGAAGGCGCATGTCCAACCAAGACTCTCCATACTTCTCGTACACCATGAACAGGACATCCTTCAGGGGAGTCGCAACGAAGTCCAAAGTCTCGTAGATTTCGCCCAGGAGCTCATTGGCATTCCGGAAAATCCTCCGAACGGCGTCCTGTTTCTCTTGCGTATCTCGACTCATGGAAAACAGCAGCGAGGCAAGGTTCGATCCGTCCAAATTTAGTGATCGATCCCCGATACGCACGTACTCCCTCATGGAGTGAGGTTGTGGATCAAACCGGTACACCGGCAAAAACTTTCGGAGCAAGCCGTCCACCACCGAGTAGCAGTCGGGATGAGGTTTCACTTCAAAACGACAATGCGGAAACCGGGATAGGAAGGAGCGGTTCCGGCAAACGGAAATCCGGAGACCGAAACGGTCTTTGCCGAATGTATTACATCTTACTATCATTTCATCGGCAGAATCACCCTGTTCCTGAGGTAACGTTTGAAAGAACAGGGTGCCGTCCTCCAATTCGAGTCGTTCCTCGGCGATGTCCAATCCGGATCCGCACACCGGCGTAATCCGGTAACGAAAACGTCGCCGCGATCCCAAAAAATGAAACCGGCCCTCGTAACCTATGGTGAAAGAGTGACCTTCTCCCCGAGGACAGCACGCAATCCCCCCACGAATGCCGGGTCCCCGGCTCCTGAGAAGGTCATCAAAGCAGATTCCTCTCGCCAAGAAAGAGGCGAGCTCCAGACCTTCCACCAAGTTGGTCTTCCCGCAACCCGTGGGCCCCGTTATCAGCGTCAGCGGACGTACCAAATCAGCTTCCGCATGCGCGAAACTCTTGAAATCCCGAAAGACGTACATGCGCTCCCGAATCGCCGCCGGCCGGCGAAAGTGGAACCGTTATGCAAGTGGCCCGCGAAGAAATGGTCGATGAACGGAAGATACGGATCAGCCCGTGACTCGGAACTCTCGCCGTCTGAGCCCGAGCATTTCATGATCATGGACGGAGCACGCCGAAGGCCGACCCAAGGCCGTCATCACCGAAAATTCCACCCAAATGATCTATTTTCGCCTGATTTGAAAAGGATATCAATAGGTAGTACCCGTCATTTTAAGGCGGGAAAAGAAACGATTCATCCATGAGGTACAAGAAAAGACTTTCTCACTACAGGGACATTCAGCCACTTTTGAGGCGCTTCCCGACAGGTCGGCGAGCCCGATTCAGCAAGTCCTCGGAGCGCAAAATCCTTGTGCGTTTTTCGAGAAAGCATACCGGAATCCGTTCTCCATCAATCCTTCCACTTCTTCTCGAACAAATCCCAGGTTCGTCACCAGACGCGAAAGCTCCCCAGTGAGCGAAACGCCGAAGAAGGCCGGATCGTCCGTGTTGATCACGATCGGTACGCCGTGCTCGAACAGATTCCTCACCGGATGATCCTCCAGGGCGGGTACGGCGCCCAAGAGCACGTTGCTTCCCAGGGAAATCTCCAGAGGCACATCCTCCCGCGCCAAATGTTCCATCAAGGATTCGTCCTCCGCGGAGCAGATTCCATGACCGATGCGCCGGGGTTTGAGCAGCCTCAAGGTCTCCCACACCTGTTTCGGCGAAGAAAACTCGCCGGCATGAGCCACGGTCTGCAGCCCCATGGACCGTGCCTGCCGAAAAATCCGCCGAAAGGGCGCCACGGTACCCGGGTGTTCCGGCCCCGTCAGATCCACTCCCACCACACGGTCGAGGGGAAATTCCCGAATGATTTCCAGGGTTCGCAAGCCGGGCCCTTCACCCCAAAGCCTCGGAATCGAGTAGATCAGGCGCACGCAGACTCCGTGGATGCGTTCCCCTTCCTTGAGGCCGGCATCCACGCCGCCGAGCACCGCCTTCAGCGGTATGCCCGCCTTCTCCCAGGCCACCGGCATGGTGAACGTTTCGGTATACGCCACACCGTCCGCAGCCTGTCTTGAAGCGAGGGCCAAACCAATCAGGTAAAAATCCTCCTCCTCGTAGAGAAGGCCGGGCAAGCGGGAAAAAATCGTGTCGAATTCATGGAAATCCCGGAAAGCGTAAAAGTTCCGGGGCACGGAAGGAAGGCCCTTACGGTTTGCCGCGCTTCGCAGGATTTCCAGAGGAATGCTTCCTTCAAGATGCAGATGGAGCTCGGCTTTGGAAGCGCGTTTGATCCAGGGAAGCTCGATCATGGGGAATTCAGCGTTCCTTTGAGATAATTGAGTAATCGGCCCCACATGGTCGGACTCCGGTTCAGCGATTCCTCCAGAACCCGCGCGAAGTCCTTCCGGGGAGAAACCCGGTATCCGCAGCCGGACAACAACCTCCCCCCCAATCGGAAGACCTTGGGATCCGGATAACTTCTGCACATGGCCGGCCGACGTTCATAATCTCCGCAGCTGTTGTCTTCACGGAGCAGCCGACACCAAAAATATAGGAGAGCATCCTCTCTCGATCGGCCGACGGGCTCCATGTTCTCGTAGAACGGATTCGTCTTCTTGAGCGCCTCGAATTCGGCCTCCAGTCGCACGGGCTTCCCGCGGTGAACCAGAACCAGATTCCGGCAGCACTTTCCGCATCCCAGGCAATTCCCGGAAACCGTCACGTCATCTTGAAAATAGAAAAAAGGAGTCATCGGTGAAAACCATACGATCCGTATCGGTGAATCGGCAAATTTCACCCTCCAAAACCCGACGAAAAGCTCTCCATATCCGGTTCCGGACACAGATACGTCTCCTCGCCGGAAAAAGGGGCACCCGACCTATTCCGGTAAATCCTCCTCCAAAGTCCGGGGCCTCACCGATTCATGTCGCCCCGGAAAGAGCGGAAATCGCGTCTCCGCCCCCGTATCTCCGATGTGGTCCGCATGCCTCATGAGATTCAAAAAACGATGTTTCACTTCGTAAAAGCCGTGCCACCAGGCATAGTCCGGGGCCATCATGGCCGCTCCCATGCGGGCCCTGCGCCCCTCATGATGCCAAAGTTCGTAGTAATCCCATTCAAGAGGTTCGTCGAAATACAACGTTCCGGAAAGCTTCCCTTGAGAATACAATCGGGCGATTCGCTCGCGGGCCGGGGCGAAGTAGTTGCGGTCGTAGTTGTCCACAACCGCGTCCAGATTCGAGAAGTGGTGCTCGGTCCACGTCTTCGAATGACACTGAAAACACACGGACTGCATGGCGGCTCGCGCGTCTTTCCATCCCACCGATGAGGGTAGCGGTTCGAAATCGGAAGGCCGCACGGTCAGGGCGGTCTGCAGCTCCCAGGAGAGTCGACCGGTTACGTCATGGCTTGCCTCCGCCGTCCGGGAACCCGACATGTGGCATGCGGCGCACGTGGGCGCCCGATAATCACGTCCCGCCAGCCATTGGCCGTCCTCTCCTCTCCAACTCCATTGCGCACCCTCCGTATGATAGACGGCGCCGTGTTTGGATTCGTTGTAGATCTCGATCTGAGGATGATCCGGGCCGAGGTGGCACTGACCGCAGGACTCGGGCTTGCGCGCCTCCTCCACGGAGAATCTGTGGCGAGTGTGACAGCTCGAACAACTTCCACGGGTCCCGTCCGGATTCTCTCTTCCCACTCCCACGTTGGGCCAGGTGCCCGGAAAAGGTTTGCCGTCGGCAAGGGTCACCTCGGTGCCGTGGCAGGCAAAGCAACCCGTGATCCTTTCGATCTCGTTGTTCATTCCGTCCTTGATCCACGGATCCACTTTCCACATGATTTCCCGTGTACGCGCGTGTTTGCTCAAAGCATACTGCGCAACCTGTTTGGGGTGACATCCTGAGCACGTCTTCGGACCGACCACCACGGAAACGGGATTCGGGTCATGCTCGAAATGGGCCCCGTTGGCCGACTCGCTCGAATCCGCCCCTGCCTTGTGACACTTGTAGCAGTCCACGCCGACGCGTGCGTGCACCCCGTTTCTCCAGTCGCTCACCAAACCCGGGTTTCTTTTCTCGTGGCACGCAATGCAACCGGCCGCCACGACGGCCGCTTTCCGTTGCTCGGGAACCAAGCGAATGGGAAACCCCCAACGCCACACACTGATGCAGGCGAGAATCAGGAATACGATGATCAGGTTGACATAAGCCATCCAGACGAAAACGGAATGGGCGGGACTGGAGGGAACCTTCTTCGCCGTATCCGGCTCCATGCCGGACACCGCCTTCATCCGTTCGAGGACCTCCGGCCCATGAGGCGCTCCTTTCAGGGCTTCGGTCAGATCCCCGCCGGCCGCATGCTTGCCGAAATGTTTTCCGTCCTTCCACTTGAGGCTCTCGGTAACGTCGTAGACTTTCCCCTGGTAGGCGATATAGGCGGGCCGGCCCTCCAATCCGTCGAAACCGGAAAGATCGGAGCCCGAGGCTTTGTTTTGGGAATCGGACGCTTCCCTCGCCTCTTTCTTCATGAGGTGATTCACCGCGGTGGCGGCCGTAAGTCCCACCAGGACCATAACGACAAATAGGATGATCTTGCAGAACAGCATCAGACCGAAGGTATTGTCGAAGAACTGCTCCCAACGCTCGATACGCAACCACGTGAGGTAGGCGCCGGTACCGGCCAACATCGCCATGCAGGAGACTCCAAGGATTCTCTCGTTCCTGGGAATGCCCCCTCGGAATCGTTTCGGCCTCACGAAGATGTGGATATAGAAGATGGCTCCGAAAAACACCACGGCGGCCAGCAAATGGAGGTAACCCACCCCAAAGCGGACGGCTTTGTGCACCGGGTCCCGGAACGACGCCACCTTCTTGAAAATCCGTTCAGGGACGGGGTAGCGGTACCCGTTGCGGATGTAGGCGAAACCCATGGTTTTCAGGTCGCCCCCGGTGGATTCCACGTGGCAGAAAATGCAGGCCTTGCCCGTGGCCAAAGCGTATTCCTCCACGGCCCCGGCTGGAGGCGGGAGCGGAACGGCCTGCAAAAACAGGACCCACAGCAGGAGCAAGACGACTCGTAGTGGCTGAATCCGACGCATAACCCCTTCCCCGACAATCCCTTCCGCTTTTTCGAGCATTAACCGGCGGCCCGGTTCAAGACCGGGAGGTGCATGAGAATCCTAGCAACATAAACGCGGGGAAAGACCCGCGACAAGGCCCTCTTATCTTCTCTTTGTGTTGGATGCGTGTCAAGAAAGGTCCTCTCAGGTCCCTCTCCGCACCGAAATTCCGATGGTTATGCCTCGGGGCGGCCGGTTTCCTCCATCCCCCCAAAAAAAAACGCTTCCATGTAGCGTGTGCTACAGCGGTGCGTTCCGAACTCGCCTATGATGCAGCCCAATACATGGAAGAGACCTCAATGAAGGATCGTCCAGGTTAGGCGATCCGCGTGATCGGCCGACGCTTAAGGAAATGGATGAAGATGCAACAAGCCGGTTCGTTCCCCGAGGCCTGCCCGAAGCAGGCCGCATACCACGGGAAGGAAGGAGGTGTGACCATGCCCAAGTGCGGAATCTGCGGCGGCGAGGCTCCCAAGCAGCCTTGTATCACCGAGGAAGGCAAGTGCGATCTTTGCGATAGGAAGGTCGTTCTCGAAGAAGACAAGAAGAAATCCTGATTCCCAACCATTTTTGTCGTGGCAAGGCATCCCGGCCGGGAGTCTTCTTCCTGCGGCTGTGGAAGAGCGGGCGGCTCCCCCTCGGGACGTCGGGCCACACCCCGACGGAACGTTGAAAAACGTGATCTGCGGTGTATGCCCTGGATTCTCGAGGCTCGCGCACCCTGCAACTCATCTTTTCTCAACGGCCTGTTGAGCATCCGGCATTAAGGAGGCGAGTTCCATGGCACAACCGTTCACCTTGGTCGCATGCAAAATATTCAAGGATGAGCTGGAAGCCGTCCTCCCCGGAGGCTTTGAATCGGAAATCATCTGGATCGATGAAGGACTGCATGCCGACCCGGCGCTTCTGGAAAAGAAATTGGGCGGAGCTTGTGAACAGGCCAAGAAAAACGGCTGCACCGTCCGATTTCTGTTCGGCTCCGCCTGTCTGCCCGACCTGTGCGATTTGGCCCGAAAAGAAGGGGCGGAGGTCCCCTGTTTCCATGACTGCATTGCGGCTCTTTGCGGCGAGAGCAGAAAAGAATTGGAGCAAGGGGGAACCATGCTGATGACGCCGGCATGGGTGAGGGGATGGCCCCGCATGATGCAAAGGTTGGGCTGGGACGAAACGGACACCCGCATGAACTTCGGGAGGTACGATCGCATCCTGGTTCTCGATGCGGGTCTGAACTCACTGACGGACGAAGAAGTGCTGAATTTTTTCGATTTGGTCCAAATACCCCTGGAATTTCAGAGCCTGGACCTGGCCCGCTTCAGAGAAAGCATTCAGGCGTTGCTTGGAATTGCTCTTTAAGGGAGAAACCGTCCCTGAGTCTCCCACAGGCCGTTGCTTTTTCCCACCGTCTTCTCTATCGTCAAGGCACGGGGATCCTTGCGCGGGTCGGAGGCCATACTCGCCCGCCTCTTCTCGCGATTCCCGAGCATGCACGGGCCCCGCGAATTTTAACGGGAATCGTCCCCTTTTTTCCGGAAAGGCGTAGAGCATGGGGTGCTTGTGCGAGCAAACAGCAGCTCCGGGAATGAAGTTGTCGCCGGTTTGCATCGGCCATCTTTGGATCTTCCAGCATCTCCAGCCGAAGGAATCCGAAGCCCTATCCAACACCGCTTTCCGAAAATCCTTCTCCCAAGGACAATCCGTGTTCGTCCAGGGAGACCCCGTGGACGATATGTTCCTCATCAAAGCGGGACGGGTCAAACTCACCAAGTTACTCGAAGACGGAACTGAAATCACTCTGGATATCCGAAAAGCGGGGGATTTTCTGGGAGAGCAGATGCTCAGCGAGGATATGGACTACCCGTTGAGCGCTTGGTGCATGGAGGAGAGTCTCGTTTGCGGATTTACCCGGGAGCAGTTCGAAAATCTGGTGTTGTCTCACCCGAATATCGGGCTGCAGGTGATCAAAAACCTGAGCAAACGGATTTCGCGATTGACCAGTCGGGTGGGAAGCCTTTCCATGCCCAATGTTGCGGAACGGCTACGAGGCGTGCTGCTTAACGTGGCCGAAGAACACGGCATTCCCGGTCCCAATGGTTCTCTGATCCCTTTTCCCCTCACCCACGAAGAGCTGAGTTTTCTGGTGGGAGCCCATCGCGTCAGCGTGACTCGGGCGCTCAAAAGTCTCCGAGAGTCCGGCGGGATTCTGTTGGAGGGCAAGCGTCTCATCGTCCCTTCGGCGGTGTGAACTCCTTTCGAATTCCGACCGATCGCCGACCCCTCGCTTCGTTCCTTGCCGATCCGCGGTAATTCGGCTGTTTCCATGGGCTGATGGGAGAGAGTCCCGCGGAGGAACCACCCGCGTGATGAAAACGGCCGGATAGGCACTAGAAGGAAGAGGTCTCTTTGGCCGCTTCCAGCTCCGTCCGATGGGGAAAGCGTTCCCGCACGGTTTCCAGCCTCAACGGCACTTGAATGTACCGCCCTTCCCTCCAAAGCGGAACCTGGTCCAACAGGTTATCGGCGCCGAGCCGCCCGTCTTGCCCGCCGAGCAGAACGAACCAGTTGGCATCCATATCCGAAAGATCTGAAATATGCCGGGCATTGGAGCCGTAACTCACGCCCTGACGGCCGTTAAACGCTCCGTGCGCCGTCTTCATCAGAGTGGTCGACCCACCGGACGCGGGAAAATCATCAAAGCGATATCGCCTTCCCCAAAAGGGAATTCGCCCCAGGAAATGATTCAGCCGAAGACGATGAACATCCCCCCAGGTTCGCCATTTCAAGAAGTCGTCCTTTGCCTCTTTGAGTGCTCGGCGAACACAGCGTCGCACCTCGTCCTTGGACGTGTCCAGAAGATCGGCTTGTAGGATCTCGAAAAACGCCGCCGAACTCATGAGGGCCTCGGCGCCTTGTTCCGACAATCGAGATTCATAGAAGGTTTTCGCCAGGTAATGGGCCAAGAGCTGGAAGGCCAGGGCCTCTCTGGAGTCGGCGTTGAGTTCGCCGTTCCAGGAATTCAAAGCGTCGAGCATTCCAGCCTCGTCTCCGTAATCCTCCATGATTTCGGCCACCGTGCGACAAAGCTCCCAAGCACTCCAGGAGAACACGTCGCGATGAAGTTGTTGAAGAAGAGCTCGGTCTACCGACTCGGCATGCTCCAGCGTTCGCTGCAGACGCCGAATGCGATCTCCGTCCATGAAGAAAAACCCCACAGGCGGATCCGTACGGATGGGAAGATTGTTGGCCGAAGCGATGAAACCGGCCGTGGGGTTGAAAGACATGGGCAGGTCTTCGGAAACAAGGTATCCCGACCAGTCCGTCAACGGGTCCGAGGGGTCCTGGAGCAGGTCGGACAAACGATCATAGCCCCGCACCGGCAACTTCACGGCCAAGAGCTGGCCCACGTTTCCTTTGTCGTCCGCGTACAGGACGTTCTGTCCCGACACGGCATAGGTCCGCCATGCGGCCCGAAAATCCCGCCAGTTGGAAGCCCGGTTGGCCGCCAGAACGGCTCCGATCTCGTCGCTCGGTTCGTGTCCCACCCATCGGAGGGCCAGGGGAGGCCCCTGATAATCCTCGAAGTAGGCCAGGTCCGTGATCACGGGCCCCCAATCGCATTCCCGGATGGTCACCTCCCGATCGGGCCACCAGCGAATTCGGATGGTCTCCTTGCGCTCCCTGAATTCCGAGGGGTCCAGGGAAGATACGTCCACCAAGTCGCTCGAAGCCGCCCTCATGTTCGTCCCGCCCCAAGCCACATGGGCGTTCCGCCCGATCACCACCGCCGGTAGCCCGGGAAACATGAGGCCCACCGCATGATAGGACGGAGATTTGATGCCGCCGATCATCCAGAGGTTGGGAACCTGAATGCCCACATGGGGATCATTGGCCATGAGTGCCGCTCCGTGGCGCGTTTTCCGCGAACCCACCGCCACCGAGTTGCTCCCTCGCCCAACGGATTCTCCCATCACCTCGATGAGTTCCCCCCTCTCGGGTCCAAAGCTGGGAATGCTCATCCGTCCCAATCGAAGATAGCGTTCTTTGATGAAGTCCCAATCGGAAGTGTTCCACAAAGGGAGCAGACGAGCGAAAAGGAGCCAGTTCACGTCGGCGCCGAATATCCGGCTGATGGTCAGCACGTCGGTCACCGTCCAGGGTTCCTTACCGTACCCCATCACTTCGGCCTCGTGAGGCATTTGGGAGGTATGCTCCAAATAGTGATTCAGCCCCTCGACATATCGTTGGATCCACACGCGGGTGGATTCCGGCAGAGCCGACTCGATTCGTTTCGCCGTGGGAACCAAGCCCAGCGTGCGCAACCCGTGATCCACATCGGCGAGGTAGAAGCCGAAACTCTCGGATAAACGTCCGGCTGCGGCGCGCCGGTACAGCTCCATTTGAGCCAGACGCAAATGAGCATGAACCATTCCCAATGCGAAGGGTAGGTCTTCGTCGTAGCGGGCTTCGATGAATGGAATCAGGTGGTCGTCCCAGTAAATGGTCACCGGGCCGGCCAGGGGCGCCTTACCGGAAGGAAAGCTCGCGATGCGCTCGAGGGTGCTCGAAGGCTCGGGTAATGGGGCGAAGATCGAGCAGCCGGAGAGCACGAAGAAATAAAACAGTGCAAGAACGAGGGAAGAAGTGGAGCGCATGGGAATCCGCTTCGAAAAGTGGGAGTTGAAAACGAGGGTACGGGAGACAACAGCGACCCGCAATGAGAATACGCATCATACTCCTTCCAAAAGGCCTCGTAAACGACTCGCCAAAGTGGACGCCTCCTCCTTTTTTCCCCGCTTTTCGCATCCCTCGATATAGATGCGGGCCTTGCGGGCCAGTTCCCTCCGAGCCAAGCTTGCCTGCTCGTCCGACAACACCGCGGATTCGAGCAGCTTTGCGATGGAAAGGATTCGGTAGCGGTCCAGAGTGGGAACGGTTCGACTAAGCTGGTCCGCATGCCCTCCCCGCTTAACCGTCAGGGCCTGAGGAATCAGGCCCACCGGCAGGCGGCAGGTGATGCGCAGCCACAAATCGTAGTCTTCACAGGCCTCCATGGTGGGGTCGAATCCCCCTACGGCGTTGAAAAGAGTCTTCCTCAGCATAACCGCCGACGGACTGATCATGCATCGCTCCAACGAAATACCGAAAATATCGCCTCCCTGTTTGAGGTGATACTTCTTTGGATTAACCCGCCGTCCATTGCGGATCCACATTTCGTCCGTCTGGCAGACGGCGATCCCCGAGTGCGCCTCCATGTAGGCTACCTGGACTTCGAGCTTCTCGGGGAGCCAAAGGTCGTCCGAATCCAGGAATGCGATGAGGCTTCCCCGGCTTTGCCGAACGCCTTCGTTCCTCGCGGCGCTCACCCCGGATCGGGGTAGAAAGACCGGTATGATTTGGGAGTCGAAACGTCGGAGGGCTTCACGCGTGTCGTCGGTGGAGCCGTCGTCCACAACGATGAGTTCGAAGTCTCGATAAGTTTGCGCGAGAACCGACGCTACGGCCTCCCGCACCCAGGCGCTCCGATTATACGTGGGGATAACAACGGAAACCAGGGGCATGATCCTACCGGCTCGACGGCCCGCTGAAAAAGGCCGGTGGCTTGAGGCTGCTGATAATAGACGAGATGCAGGGCGCGGAAATCCCGAAAAAGGCAAAGTTGAGAGCATGTCGCGATGGCCGGGAATGATACGCAACGCCGCAGATCGCGCTCTTCAACAGGCTGTCAAGATTGCCCTCCAACGGGCGGGACCCACACCTTCCTCAATGGGCCGGGATGTCCGGGCCGTCGTCCTAAACCGGAAAAGCGAGATCCCGAAGCGCTGCCATGACACGCAGTTCCTCACCAGGGAAGGCCGTGATTGAACGCATAGGCCGCCACGCCCACCAGGATGAAATTGGACTCCACCAGCAACTCGAACGCGGGACCCGGCTCCACTTTTTCTTTGCGATACAACCATACGCAGATCAGGCCGTAGACACAGCAAATCTCGAACAACCAGAGTCGACGACCGCCATATCCCGCGATGGTCACACCCGCGATGGCAACCGCCAGGACGAGTAGGGCCGCATTGAGCAGGTTGAGCGTCCGCTTTTCCCCCAGAAGAATGGGGAGGGTTTCGTTTCCCACAATCATATCGCCCTGCACTTCCAGCAGCTCGAAAATGGACGACCGAACATACACCAGCACCAAGATCACCATGAAGGTCTGCAGAAAAGCGGAAAGATGTCCGAATCCCTCGGCCAGCGCCGGCAGGAAGGCGGCCACAAATCCCCACCCCAGAGCCACGGCAATGGATTTCGAGCCGGGAATGTCTTTGATGCGCGAATAGCGAATCTTTCCTCGGATGGTCGGAGGGACCAAAGGAACGCTGTACAGGAGGCCCACCACCATGACCAGCAGGGAAATCAAGAACATGGCGGTTCCGATGCGGAAGGTTAGCAAGAGGACCAATATCTGGGCCAAAATTCCAGTGGTAGCCAACCAGCGCTTATTTCGATCGAAAAACCGGATTCGTTCGGGGTCGTTGAACTGTTCCGCCTCCCGGTCCAGAAAATGGTTCAGGTTGTGCAGGCTGTACAAAAACAGGAAGGCGATAAGCAGGAGCTCGAGGGTCCGGTGGGAAGGAACAAGTCCCTGGGCGGTCATACCGGTATAGGTCAAAGCGGAACCGGCCAAGGCCACGTAAAGGCAACTCTGCAGCATGAACTTGGGCAGCCGAACCGCGGCGCCCCACCATCCGGAATCCCGTCCCCGCATGTTCTGGAGTTTCTGTACGACCCGTTTGATCATCCAACTCGGTGTGGAGGCGCCGGCGGTCACCCCTACCAAGTTTAGATGGGCCATGGTTTCAGGATCGATCTCCGCGTCCGTTTCCACGTGCCGGGTGTCCACGCCCGACTCCCTGGAAATCATGGCCAGTCTGCGCGTGTTACCGCTGTTGTAGCCGCCCACCACCACCATGCCTTCCACTTGGGACGCCAGTTGTCGTACCTCTTCCTGCCTCTCCCGGGTGGCTCCGCAAATGGTCCGCTCGACCTTCATATCCTTGAAATAGGTTTCCGCGTGACGAACCAACTGGTCGAAGTCCTCGGAGTGCTGGGTGGTTTGAGCCACGATGACGACCTTCTCGTCGGACGGCACCTGGTGCAGCTCTTCGGGATGCTGTACCACCACCCCCCGGCCATGGGTGAAGCCCAAGAGTCCGATGACTTCCGGATGGTCCGGCTCTCCCACGATGATGCCGCGGTACCCCTTGGCGGCATACTTGTCGAGAATGACCTGAGCCCGCACCACGTGGGGACAGGTGGCGTCGATCACCTTGTTGCATCGATCCGCGATCTTACTCTTCACCTCCGGCGGTACGCCGTGGGCCCGAATAAACACCGTGCCGCCTTGAATGTCCTCGATGCGGTTCACGGAAACCACGCCCCGTCGAACCAGCAGTTCGAGCACCTGCGGATTGTGAATCAGCGGCCCGTAGGTGTAGATCGGTTTCTCTTCGTTGTTGGCCGCCTTGAGCACTATATCCAGGGCCCGACGCACTCCCATGCAGAACCCCGCGGTCCGGGCCAGCTTGACTTTCACGTTTGAACCCCTTTCGGTCTATCCGTCTTATATCGGCTGTTCGCGGCGGACGCAGACTTCGGCTTTTCACAAACGGATGCGGAAAAACTCCATGGCGTTTCCAAACAGGATGCGGTCCCGCACATCCTCGGAAAGTTCGAAGGCCGCCAAACGTTTGAGCTCCCGATCCCAGGCGTAGGGAATGTTGGGGAAGTCCGTGCCGTACATGATTCGATCCGTTCTCATGCCTCGAAAATCGGAATCAATGGAAAACGGAAAGTAGTCCGCCAACATCATGGTGGTGTCCACCCAGAGATGATCGAAGCGTTCAAGCAGGCTTCGGTAGGCGGAGAACTCGTCGGCGCCCAAGTGAGGTACGCACAGGCGGAGACCGGGATATCGTTCCAGCACGTTTTCCACTCTGTCCGCCGAACACAGCTCGTAAGGATCGCAAGCGTAAGCGTCGCTCTTGGGTTCCCGACCCACATGCATGATCAGCGGTTTTTCGTGCTTTGCGCAAACATCATAGATTTCGTGCATGGCCTCACCGTCCATATGGAAGCATTGAACGTGGGAGTGCAGCTTCACTCCGGCCAGGCCGAGACGAAAACCTTCCTCCAAAATCCCTCGCGCATCCCTTTCTCCGGGAAACACGGTGGCCATGCCGATCACTCGTTCGTTGTCGGCGCACAGCCGAGCCAGGAACGAATTCAGTTCCCGAGCGATACCCGGTTTGTGCGCGTATTGTAGCGCCCCAATCCGGTCGATCCCGTGCGAAAACAGAAAATCAAGCGTCTCCTGCGCAGTCAATAGGTACCGGATTGGCCAGGCGTGCGCATCGAACCATTTGCGAATGGCCCGCAATATTTGGTCGGGAAACACGTGCACGTGCCCATCCATCACCCGAGTCACGGAAGCGGGTACGCGATCCTCTTCCGAGTCGTCCAGGCCCGGCATGGATTTGAACAACAAAGACGTTCCGCGTTGGTATTCACGTGTCATCGCAGTTCCATAGACAAGGCCTGATCGCGCATGGCGTCGGTTTCACCCTTCCTCAAGCTGAAACGCATCGAAGGAGGTCCCCGGAATCTCTTTCCGGAGGGTCTTCCTCGGATCCGTGCTCTTTCACCGCTTCGAAATAGGCGGACAGCTCGGAGAACAACACCTTTTCGTCATCCACCCGTTGGATTTTGCCCCGAAACGTCGAACCATACGGCAGCCCGCGCGTGTAGTGCATGATGTGCGTCCTGAGCTTTCGCACGGCCTTGATGGGTTGGTAGAGCCGCAACAGCAGTTCGAAATGCCTGCGAATCATCCGCTCCCGCTCATCGAGATCGGGTTCGAAGTCGGGACGCCCCTCCAGCAGGGCCGCCGCTCTCTGAAAGAACCAGGGATTCCCCATGGACGCCCGACCCACCATGACCGCGTCGCACCCGGTGTGCGCCATCATCTCGAGTACCTGTTCCGGGCGAGTCACGTCTCCGTTGCCCACCACCGGAATATCCAGATGTTCCTTCAACGCGCGAACCGCGTCCCAATCCGCCTGCCCGGTGAACAGGGACTTGGCGGTCCGCCCGTGCAGAGTCACGGCGTCCACGCCGCAGTCTTGCGCGATGCGTCCCACTTCGAGATGGTTGATGGTGGACGAATCCCACCCCAGGCGGATTTTCACGGTCAGGGGACAGTCCACGGCCCGGCGAACACGGTCCAAAATCCGTTGGATCAATTCCGGGGTTTTCATCAGCGCGGCCCCCGCCCCTTTCTTGGTGACCTTGCGCACGGGACACCCCATGTTCAGATCGATCACCGCGGCCCCGGCCTCCCGTGCCTTCATCGCACCCTGGGCCAGGACTTCCGGCTCCGTGCCGAAAAGCTGAACGGCCAGAGGAAATTCTTCGGGATCATTGCGCAAATAGGCCGAGGTCCTGCCCTGCTTCAGCTGGAGTCCCTTGGCGCTCACCATCTCGGAGAACACCAGACCGCACCCGTGCTCCCGTGCCGGGAGCCGAAAAGCCATGTCCGTATAACCCGCCATAGGGGCGAGGAACACCGGCGGCTCGATGGTTAGATTACCGATCTGCATGACGACGTCCGGCCACAATCCCATCACTGCCTGATGATACGAAAACATTTCTTCGATCTTCCCCAACGGTCGTCGTGGGGCTCCAATCGCCGTACCCGGCCTCTCCGGGTTCCGGGAACGCGTCCCGCCACTTTATGCGCCTTCCGCGGAACATGCAAGCCGGGACCGCCGGCAAAGTTGAACATGGGACACCTATGCGATCTTCCGGCACGGGCCGGCGAAGGCTTTCGACTCGACTTCCAAAGCACCGCCCGCCGCGCTGTATAGATAATTTTAGGTACCGGTTTATTCAAGCGCATATCACGAAATTCGCCAAGAAATGTAGCGATTTTCATGAGTTAAAATCATGATTTCGTCAATAGACTATTATTTTTAGCCGGAATATAATTTCTTCGACTGCCGTGGAAAGAGCGGCCCATCGGGAAGCCGAACCATTTTTCGGAGGCCACCTTATGCACACCCACCAACCAATCATCAAGCGATCGGCGGAGGACATCGAATCCCTATTCTCCCATTTGGAGCTTACGGAGGAAGAACGAGTCTACCTGAAACAGCAGTCCAAACGGCTGGCCTACGCCGTGAACCTGGTCCAGGAATTCTGCATGGAATACGGTGCAAGGAAGGTACTGGACGTGGGGCCCCATTTTCTCACCCGCTGCATCAGAGAACTGGTGAGCCCTCAAGTATCGGTTTCCACGTTGGGATACGAATATCCGAAACTGGTCCCTCTTTGCCTTATGGAAGAACACCAACCCTACGACCTGATCGAGTGCGCCCGGAAGAAGCCGGTGAGCTTCAAGAAAGCGCCCTTCGACCTCATCGTATTCTGCGAGATTATCGAACATATCCCCATCTCGCCCAACCTGCCGCTCCAATTACTCAGAAGCCTATTGAAAGACCGTGACGGCGGATTGTTGATCCAGACCCCCAACGCCGTGGCCATTGGAAAACGAATGCAGATGCTCTTCGGCAGGAATCCCTTCGAAATTCCCGGAACGGACCTGCAATTCAAGGAACACCTCCGGGAATACACCATGACCGAGGTGGAGCGCTTCGGACGCTCCCTGGGACTGTCCCTGTGGAAAAAGGAGTATTGCCGCTACTGGCCGCATGCCTACAGGAATCTCGTGGAACGAACCGTAGAAGCCCTCATCCCCCGATTCCGGCAGGGTCTCACGGTCTTTTTCAAGACTTGACCACCGCCTTCCGAGGCTCTCCGGCCCTCTCGCACCAACCAAATGGGTCCGATCGACCCACCTTATCCGTCTGTTTTCACGACAAAAATCCCCATCGCCCCACTTGCCGTCCCCGCCATTTGGTCCGAAACGACCCGGAGCCGGATTTCGCCGTCACTCGCACACAGCACACAACCCCCTTGTTTTACTAAACATTCTTCCTTGGCACGATTCATGATCTTTTCGGGCCGTTCCAGTATGTCTGAAAACGGAAAACAGATCGCGGATCGACCCCTGGTCGCACGGCCTCACCGACGGACAGGCGATTGACCAATCCGTACCGGTCCCATGCTTCCCGGATTATGGAGAAAACCGGTCGGCGGATCCGCTCACGAACCCTGAACCAAACCGCTTCCAAGGGACCACATGGAAAGGAGCCCCTCATGAGCTACACGCTGAGTGAAGAACAACTCATGCTCAAAGATACGGTCCGAAGGCTGGCCAAGGAAAAGATCGCCCCCGGCGCGGCGAAACGCGACGAAGAAGGGGTATTCTCACACGAAATGTCGGACCTGCTTAAAGAAAACGGCCTGTTCGCCGCAGACTTCCCGGAAACCTACGGGGGCGCGGAAATGGGTTTCCTGAGCTGCTGCATTATCATCGAAGAAATCGCCCGCGTCTGTGCTTCCACTTCGGTGATTCCCCTGGTGCACGAACTCGGCACCATGCCCATCTCCCTGGCGGGCAACGACGAACAGAAGCAACGCTTCTTCCCCGATCTGGCGGAAGGTTCCAAGCTGATCGCCTTCGGACTCACCGAACCCGGAGCAGGCTCCGACGTGGGCGGCATTCGCACCAAGGCGGTCCGGGACGGAGATTCCTACGTGCTGGACGGCAGAAAGTGCTTCATCACGCATGGCGACGTGGCCGACGTGCTCACCGTGACCGCCCGAACCAACCCTGAACTTCCGGGCAACAAAGGACTCGGCGTGTTCATCGTGGAAAAGGGAACTCCCGGATTTTCCATTGGAAAGAAGGAAGATAAGATGGGAATTCGGGCGTCCAGCACCGTGGAACTGCTGTTCGAAAATTGCCGCGTACCGGCGGAAAACCTGCTGGCCGGGGAAGGCAAAGGATTCTCCATCGTCATGAAGACCCTGGATTTCACCAGACCCTCGGTGGCCGCTCAGGCGCTGGGTATCGCCGACGGGGCCCTGGATTACGCCGTTCAGTACGCCAAGGAACGGGAGCAATTCGGCCGTCCCATTCTGCAGCAACAAGGATTGGCCTTTCTCTTGGCCGATATGACCATCCAGGTCCTGGCCGCCCGCGAACTCCTCTACAAGACGGCCACTTTGCTCGAAGAAGTCCCCAGAGACCTTTCCCGCGTATCGCCCGAAGTCATTCGGTATTCTTCCGCAAGCAAGAATTTTGCTTCCGACACGGCCATGAAGGTTACCACCGAAGCCGTCCAGGTGCTGGGCGGGTACGGATACATCAAAGAATATCCGGTGGAACGCATGATGCGGGATGCCAAGATCACCCAAATCTACGAAGGGACTACGCAGATTCAGAAGCTCGTCCTGGCGGGCACCCTCTAACAGGCCGGAAAAAATTCACTACACCGGGGGGCGCTTTTGGAAAAAGCGCCCCCCGGCCCCCCGCAAAACGTTTAAACGTGGCGGCGGCACCCCGCCTCCGGCGGCCGAACCGCCGCTGCGGTGGAGCGCCGGGAACAACCAAAAATCAGGCCTAACGGTCTTTTGCACAACGGGTTTGCCTCCCCGAAATGAAATAGGATTTGGAAAACAGACTTTGTCGATCCGTCAAAGAACGGTTTGGCGGTCCGAAGACGGTTTACGGTAATCGAACATGGAGGAACAACACATGAGCGAAGAGCAAGTCCCGGAAGTCACCATGAAGGAGCAGATTCCCCACGCCGCATCCTACATTGCCGAAGCACTCAAGGAAAACGGCGTGGACACGGCCTTCGGCGTGCATGGAGGCCATATCTGGTGCATGGTGGACGAATTGAGCTTTCACGGAATTCGCACCATCACCATGCGTCACGAGCAGGCCGGAGTCTACGCGGCCGAGGCCTACGCCAAAGTCACCGGCAAGCCCGGAGTGGCGTACGCCACGGTGGGACCCGGCGTGGCCAACACGGTCAGCGCGATTCAGCAGGCCTACCTGTCGTGCAGCCCGGTGATCCTACTCATGGGCGGACATGAGCCGGAACACGACCAGACCTATACGATCCAGGTTTCCTACGGCGAAAAACTCATGGACGGCATCACCAAATGGACCCAACGGGTCATCGATCCGTGTCAGTTCAAGTGGTTCGTCACCAAGGCGGTAAACGATTCCCTGGCCTATCCTCGCGGTCCCATCGGCCTTGAGTTCACTTTGAGCGCGTTGACCAAGGACGTGCCTCCCCGAGTGGAAGCCGGTATGTACGGCGAACACGCTTTGTACCGGGAGCAATGGAACGAAGCCGGCATAGGCAAGCCGTATGCTTCCGGCGCCGACCCAAAAGACGTGGCCCGCATCGTTCAGGCTTTGTACGAAGCCAAGTCTCCCGTACTTTTCGCCGGCGACGGCGTGCATTGGGCCGCCGCGGGAAAAGAACTCACGGAGTTCTGCGAACTGGCTCAGATTCCGGTTTCCGGCCGGCGCATCGGCCGAGGCGCCGTGGACGAAACTCATCCTCTGTTCTTCAGCTCCCGCGCGGCCAAGGGAGTGCTCAAGAAGAGCGATCTTCTGCTTTCCCTGGGCATGAAGATCGGCTTCTTCGACGGTTACGGAGGACGCTGGCCCAAGACCATCCAGGTGAATGAGTCCCCGCAGCAAATCTACTCCTTTGTGGACACCAAGCTCGCCGCCCTGGCCAACGCCAAGGTGTTCCTGAATCAGATGATCGACTACGTCAAGGAGAAAGGCCTCGAGCCGCCGGCCGGCAGAAGGGAATGGTTGGAGACCGTGCGCGGCGTGCATACCGAAGCCCGAAAACAGCTTCTCGCGCGCGCCGATAAGTATGCGGCCCATTCTCCGGTGCATCCCGGTTGGGCCTGCAAGGCTCTTTGGGAAGTGTGCGAAGACAAGTACAACGGCATGAACCGGGTCATCGTGGACGGGTTCAGCATTTCCGCGTTTATCCCGCCCTTTGTCCAAGCCCGCTACTCCGGACAGATCATGGATTCCTCGGAACAGGCCGGCGTGGGCCACGGCGTGGGCATGGCCATCGGGGCCGCCTACGGAGACCCGGAATCCAAGAACCATCCCGTGCTGGCGCTCATGGGAGACGCGGGTATGGGATTGGCCGGATGGGACGTGGAAACCGCGGTGCGCTGCAAGCTGCCCATTGTGTTTCTGGTCCACAACAACAACGGATGGCTCACCTCGCTCAAGAAGATGTACGGTCCCCACTGGGAAGCCCTGGGAGCCCAGGATCAGCCCATGGGCGCCGAAAGCCTGCCGGATATCCCGTACCACGAGATTTACAAGCTCCTGGGCTGCTACGGAGAACACGTGAGCTCGCCGGAGGAATTCAAACCCGCTCTGGAACGAAGCTTCAAGGCGGCCGAGCAGGGTCAACCCGCGGTGCTCAACGTGCAGATGGACCCCACCGTGGGCAACCCGCAACTCAGCACGCCCACCTACCAGTTCTGCATGTATCACATGCCCTGGGACAAGCTGCCCAAGATCGGCAAACGCATGCGCGTCAACGCCATGAGATGGATCGATTGGGAAGACGAAGGCATCAATCCGGCGGATTACCCGCCCGTGGACATGTGGGAACCGGCCACACCCGAAGATTTGGAGCCTTAACGGCCGTTGTATTGATCATCTAGATCGGGGGGGCGCTTCTGGAAAGCGCCCCTCGAAAACCCGACAGAAGAATTTTTAGGGAAGCATCGGGGAAACCGTCTCCGGCTTCCTCGAACGACTCATAACAGGGAGGCTAAGTCATGAGAGAAGTGGCCGTATTGGGCGTGGGTATGACCCCCTTCGGCAAGCACGACACCAAGAGTTGTGTGGAGCTTTTCGCCGAGGCGGGTATGGACGCTCTTCAGGCGTCGAACATTCAAGGCAAGGACATCCAGGGACTGCTCCTGGCCAACTGCCTGGGAGATTTCACGGACGGGCAGATGGTCATCGCCGGCATGGCGGCCGGTGAATTGGGTATTCCTCACAGCGCACCGGCCATTCGAGTGGAAGCCGCCTGCGCGTCGGGTTCCACGGCCATTTACAACGGTTTTATGATGGTGGCTTCAGGCATGAAGGACCTGGTGTTGGTGGGGGGCGTCGAACGCGCCCTGGCCATGGACACGCCCACCGCCACACGGACTTTCGCCATGGCCTCGGACGGCAGATACGAGTTCTTCGCGGGCGTCACCTTTCCCGGAGTCTTCGCCATGATGGCAAGGCTCTACGCGAACAAGTACGGCCTACCCCTCAAGACGTTGAAGGAGCGCATGGCCAAGGTGGCGGTGAAGAACCACGCCAACGGGTACAAGAACGAACTGGCTCAGTTCAAGAAGCTCATCGATGTGGACACGGTGTTGAACAGCTTCATGGTTTGCGACCCGTTGCAGCTTTTCGACTGCTGCCCCTTTTCCGACGGAGCGGCCGCCATCGTACTGGCCCCCATGGAGACGGCCAAACAGTATGTGGACAAACCCGTTCGCGTCGCCGGCGTGGGAATGGGCTCCAACGGTTCCCTGATTTCCCAGAAGGACTTCACCATCATGAAGGCCCGGCAGGAATCCTCCAAAGCGGCCTACGACATGGCGGGCATCACGCCCAAGGACGTGGACGTGGTGGAACTGCACGACTGCTTCACCATGGCGGAAATTGTGGCCACGGAGATGCTTGGTTTTTACGAACCGGGTGAGGGTCACGAGGCCGTCGAGGCCGGAGAAACCGCTTTGGACGGCAGTCTGCCGGTGAACCCCTCCGGTGGGCTCAAGGCCAAAGGACATCCCATCGGCGCCACGGGCGTGGCCCAGGCTTACGAGATCGTGAATCAGCTTCGAGGCAACTGCGGGGACCGCCAAGTCAAAGACGCCAAAGTCGGGCTTACGGACACCCTGGGCGGCGACTTCTGCACCGTGGTGAACACGGTGTTTACCATCGACTAACGGCGTAGGAGGAGAGTCCGATGAAAGCCAAAATGACCGCGGCCGAGTGGTTCGAGGCCATCAAAGACAACAAGCTCATGGGGATCAAATGCTCCAAATGCGGCGAGGTGAACTGCCCTCCCCGCATGGTTTGCCAGGAATGCGGGTCGCCCGACGGCGAACTGGTGGAACTGTCCAAAAAATGCGTCATCAAGACCTACACCGTGTCCAATGTGGCCGCGCCTTCCTTCAGAACCCCTTATGTGGTGGCCATGGTGGAAACGGACGAAGGCCCATGGCTCATGGGAAACATCGTCACCATTCCGCCGGACAAGCTTACGGACGACATCATGGGAAAGCGTGCGACCATCGGATGCATGGAGGTTGAAGGGGACTCGTATTCCGGAGGTCGGGGGGTATCCTTGGTATTCATGCCCCAGGACTAGGGCCCAACCCGGCAATGTCATGACATCGGCGGGTGGTATCGGAAGATTCACCCGCCGTCCTCGCGGACTCTTCGTCCCGGATGATCTCCCCCCTCGTCTCGCCTATTCAACAATTCAATTACATGAATTCGCACCCCGTAGACAATCGGGAATAAGCCGTGCTATCCTTTCCCCATCTTGATCGGATTCATGGGATACGGCCGAATCAATCGCCCAAGGCTCAATGCATGCCGCACATGATGCGGTTCAAGAATTGACGGCGCTTCGAGCGGGACCCGGCCACAAAAGAAAGGGAGCCAAGATGTCCATTATCACCATCTCCAGAGGATCATACAGCCGTGGGAAGGAAGTGGCGGAGCGGGTAGCTCGGGAACTCGGATACGAATGCATTTCGCGCGACGTATTGCTGGAGGCATCGGCTCACTTCGGCGCCCCGGAGTTCAAACTGGTGCGAGCGCTTCATGACGCCCCGTCGATCCTTGAACGCTTCTCTTACGGCAAGACCAAATACGTCGCCTATATTCGTGCGGCGCTGCTCAAGCACCTTCAAAAGGATAACGTGGTCTACCACGGGCTGGCGGGACATTATTTCGTCAACGACGTGTCCCACGTACTCAAAGTACGCATTATGGCCGATATGACCGACCGCGTCCGTGAAGAGATGAAAAGGGAAAATATTTCCGAGGAGAAGGCGCGAAAGTTGCTGGAAAAGGACGACGAAGAGCGCCGCAAATGGGGAATGCATCTTTACGGTATCGATACGAGAGACCCCGAGCTCTACGACATGACGCTGCACATCCGGAAGCTCACCGTGGACGACGTGGTGGACATCGTGCTCCATGCCGTCGCCTTTTCCCATTTCAATACAACGCCCGAATCCAAACGCGTCATGGACGATCTTTGCCTGGCGGCCGAAGTTGAAGCGGCCGTTGTGGACTCCTTCCCCCGAGTTTCCGTGACCGCGCGCGACGGGAGAGTGGCCGCGGTGGTCCAGGCGCCCCTGGAGGCTCTGGACCGAACCACGGAAAAGGTCCAAGAGTTGACGGAAGGAATTGAGGGGATTTCCGAACTGAATGTCGACGTCAAGCCCACCGGGTACGACGACTGATCCCGAAAGGGTTCAACCGACCGTTGCCGGGGCGCTTCTTTTCTTCCGACGCGTCCCCGGCGCGACACTCATGAAGAATCGACCGCAAATCGAAAGCCTCGTTGCAGCGCCACATGCCCGCCGTACCGCGCCAAGCATCCCTCGGCGACCTTGATAAAGCATCTCTTACCAAGCCGGACGGCCGTTTTTCGCACGCATGCGACCTTCCTTGCGGCCGGTCGCCCATCCGCTCCGGGTTCCCGTCGACGAATTAAGACCCTAAACCCGACTCGCGGGCAAGGCGGCGTTACCCCCGTTTCCGCAAGAAGCAACCCCCGACGCCGCTCTCATTCCGACTGAAGCTCAGCGCGATACGCAGCCGGTGAGTGCGGCCATGGACCGAACATGGCTTCGGGAGGTCATCGTCACTCTTCTTCTTCCGACTGGAGCGCCAAGTTGCGGGCGATGGCCACGAAAGCGCAGGCGCCGTCCATCCACAGGGCACAGTCGGGCCGGCACGGCCGACCTTCCGCCTCTTCCTCGGTCCTCAGCCCCATGGCGTGCCATGTCGTGGGCTCCTCAAAGGAGGAGGACCGTCCGTCGCCTCGAGGGAACGTAAAGGGACATAACAAGGGCCGCACCATTCAAACCTCCGATGAAGTTACGGCGCGCCTTCGGCGAACTTCGGTCCCTTCCTCTTCGCTGGGGACCGGCGTTCGCAAAGACCGGTGAGCTTGGAAACACATCGGAGAATTCCCGATGCGGAGTCGATTCTTTCAACCGCATACATTAAGCGCCCACTCTCCCGGAATCAACGGCTGCTTTGCTCCTGCCCCCCCGGTATCTCCTCCAACGGACGTTTCCCAATGGCCCGCGTGGTCTCTCATTTTTCACGGAAAAAATCAGTTGACGAGTTGCCTTCTCTTCATTACCATTGGTTCATACTGGTAACTATTGCCGCAAAGAGTGAAACCTTCCCGCCGGACAACCGCCCGGCGCACCGGAGCCGTAGTGGACGCGGAAGAGAAACGAACACACGACGAACTCATTGACTACCAGACCCTCAGGATCCGCGATTTGCTCGAACAGATTCTCGAGTGTTGCCTCATGCGCACCGCCTATCTCTCCTCCCGCTTCGGCATTCCCCAAGCGGAGCTGCGCTGTTTAATGTTGTTCCGAGGAGAACGCTACCTCACGGTCAAGGGCATCGCGCAGAAGCTCGATGTGGCCAAGAGCCGGGTGACCAAAATCGTGGACGGTTTGGAGCGAAAACATCTGGTCAACCGTATTCCCGATCCCGAAGACGCCCGCTTCAAACTCATCAGTTTGACTCGTGAAGGCCGCGAAAAAGCCGAAGAAATCGAGGAACTCAACCAGGACATCCACCGTGCCCTTCTGCTGGATCTCGGTCCTGAGAGCAGAAAAACGGTCATGGCCTCGCTGGAGGCCCTTCGAAGCAGCATGGAAAGCGTGAAACAGGGTCTGGTGTGAGGCCCTGCTTTCGCCCCTTTTAGTTCATATCGTTTACCAAATAACGCTACGAAAGGAGCAATACACGTGGAACTTACTGAAACCTTTATGGATGAATTCAATCAACTCAAAGAACGAATGGAACAGCTCGAGGGTCGAACCCCCAAAGAGAAACTCTCCATGATCGTGTTCAGCGGGGACCTGGACAAAGTCCTCGCAGCTTTCGTCATCGCCACCGGCGCGGCCGCCATGGACATGGAGGTCGTCATGTTCTTCACCTTTTGGGGCACACCCGCATTGAGGGATCGCGGCAAGAAAGGCGGCGACAAGGACCTTATGGGAAAACTCTTCGGAGCCATGCTGCCGGCCGGATCCTGCTCCGTGAAACTCTCCAAAATGAACATGGGCGGCATGGGAACCGCCATGATGAAAAACCTCATGAAGAAGAAGAACGTGGCGTCCCTCGAGGAACTCATGGAAGCCGCCGGGGAGATGGGCGTTCAGATCTACGTGTGTCAGATGTCCATGGACCTCATGGGATTCAGCCCCAAGGAGATGATCGACTATCCAAAAATCGACTATTGCGGCGTGGCCAAGTTTCTCGAAGAAGCCGCCGACAGCAAGATTCAGTTGTTTATCTAAACCATTTCAGCCGGGCTTTCGAGGGCTTCGGCGTTCCACCAACCGCGGCATCGGGTTCCGGCTCCACGGAACCTCCCCGTTTGCACCGTAATTCACCAGGAGGAGAGCAATGAAACGTATGGGGTTGTTTTTGGCTCTGGTCTTAATTGTAACCGGCTTCTGCATGCCGGCCTTCGCCACCAACGGCGACAATTTGATTTCCGTGGGTCCCATCTCCCGGGCCATGGGCGGCGTGGGCATCGCGGCCCCGGAAGACGCCATCAGCGCGGTCTTTCTCAACCCCGCAGCCATGTGTTTCGGCCCCTACTGTCCCGCCTCGCAGGTGGATTTCGCAGGCACCCTGTTCATGCCGGAAGTGAGCGCTCGCGTGAAACGAGGGGATACGGTCATTCAAGCCGACAGCGACGATCAGGTTTACGCCATTCCGGCCATCGGCATTTCCTCACCTCTGGGACCGGACCTGTATCGATGGCGTTTCGGTTTCGCCGCCTACGGAGTCACCGGTCTGGGGGTGGACTATCGAGGCTCGAATCTGGACCAGAGCCGGTACGAAGGCTTCGGCGGGGCGGCCCCACTCATCGCCGGGGAATATTCGCAGCTTCAGATTTTCAAATTCGCTCCTTCCCTGGCCTATCAGGCCACCGACTTTCTGTCCGTGGGATTGGCCGTTCACGTGGACTACTCAAGCCTTGACCTGAGAAACGGCAACTCGTTCGGATACGCCGTGGGAGCTCAGGCGGGGATCATCTACAAACCATGGGACCACGTATCCTTGGGCCTGACCTACGTTTCTCCTCAAGAAGTGGAATACGACAACGTCCAAGATTTCGACGCGGACGGTTCCTTGGACGACCTCAGCCTCGAATCCCCGCAGCAGGTGGGATTCGGCGCCGCCTTCAAAGCATGGGGCAATCGTCTGCTCCTGGAAACGGACATCAGGTGGATCAACTGGGGAGACGCCACCGGATACCGGGACTTCGGTTGGGACAACCAATGGGTGTTCGGCATAGGCGTGCAGGTCAAGCCCTTGGATTGGCTTTCCGTACGCTTGGGCTACAATTACGGCGAAAATCCGGTCAATGCCAATAACGGTTTCAACGGCACATCAATGGTCACGGTGCAGGGAAAGACCATGCCTCGTTATTACTATGAAACGTTTCGTATGGTCGGGTTTCCCGCAGTGGTGGAACACCACCTCGGTGTAGGCGTGGGCATTGATCTGTCGGAGCGGTTCGCCGTTCATTTGGGCTATGTCCACGCCTTTGAAAACTCCCTGAGCGAACGAGGGACGGACATCACGGGCCAACCGGTGGAACTGGAATCCTCTTTGATGGAAAACTCGTTCGATTTCGCCCTTACCTGGAAATTCTAGATCGCTCAAGGCGGGAGCGCCGTCAACCCGCCGTTCTTTCGCGCAAGCGCTTCCCCGAGAAGTCTCAATAGGGCGGGCACAATGCGGCCCGCCCTTGGACGTGAAAGTTCGCACGGCCCGAAGGTCCGCCGGCGAAATCGGAAAAGCGTCGCACATCAATCCTTTCTCGTCCCCCATGTGGCCCGTCCCGCCTCGACCCATGCCCGATATTTTTTTCAGCCGGATCCCGCCTGGAACGGTCGAGTGAACTCCTCATGCAGACCATCGAGGGTCCCATCACCCTATTTTTTCCCCGAAGTCAACACGCACCAAGCCTTGGCCGCGGCTGAGGATCCATGAACGGGCGCCTCCACGCAGCGGTCCAGAGGCTGCATGTCTCCCGTGTAGAAGGGCAGGAAAATCATGCTGAGCCGATAGGGTTTGCCGCTGAGTTCCTCCACATCCAGGCCGTCGCGCGCGTCCTCGTCCAAGAAAACATAGTAGGAAAGCAAGTCCGGAGTGCCGATCACAATGGCCGAGCCGGTCTTATAGGTCTGGATGTAGAAGTTCATTGCGGGTTTGGTGCAGGACGGCGACTTCCAGATCCCATGATTCGTGGGAGTATCGTCCGTTTGAGCCGTCTTGGAGATGGAGTAGGATTGCAGGGAACCGGCCTTCAGCTCGGCCTCTCCGTGATCCTCGTCGAAAAATTTTATGCGCAGGTGACGGCCCAGACCCGCGTAGTCGTCCACGTCCACACCATCGGAAATGTCCTCGTCGATAAACACGGAATAGGTTTTCAAGTCGGGAGTGGCGATGACCATGCCCGAGCCGTCGGTGTAGGTCTGGATGAAGAAATTCATGGAAGGAACGGCGTCCTTCCAGATGCCGTCGTAGGGTGGTTTTTCCACGACCACCCCAAGGCCCGTCCGCCAGTTGCTTACTCCGCAGGGTGTTTCCACGCGAACCCGAAAATAATGCGTTCCCTCACCCAGGCCCATAACCGAAAAGCTCTGCTCCCCACCGGTGTATACGGTCGTCGCGTCGGAAAACATCATGCTCGTTGAACGTTCGAGAACATAGGTGTGAGATTCGTCCAGCAGCACCGATTCCCAGGTCACTTCGAATGCGCCGTCGTCGCTCGTCTCGGGATAATCGATGGACGCGGGGGCCACGGGCTTCCCCCCGATCACGACCGACCCGGTTTGCCAATCGCTGCGGCCGCAGAAATTCCGTACCGAGCGGACGCGGTAGTAGACCTCCCCGGTCAAGTCTTCGGTTTCCGTGTAACTGGTCTCGTCTCCGCTGTAGACTTTCGTAACGTCCTTGGTAACGAAATAAGGGTCCGACGACCGATACAGTTCATAGTAATCCGCTTCGTCCGCAGTCGGCCACTTAATGGAAAAAAGGCCGTCGCAATCCGTGACGGGAACCACGATTTCGTCCGGGGGGTCCAGGTCCATGACCACCACGGGGCCGGCCTCCTTCCAGTCGCCCAGCCCGCAGTCATTTTCGGCCCGCACCCGATAATAGTAGGTGTCGAGGTCCGCCTCTTCCTCGTACGTGTCCGAAGTTCCCTCGTAGAGGACCACCGCGTCGGAGTATGTGGGACTGGTGCTTCGTTCCAGTATGTGGGCGTTGGTGTTCGGGACGGCGGCCCAGCGGATGGTGAAGGAACCGTCGCAGTCCTCGTCCGGCACGGTCAATCCCACGGGCGCCCTCGGTGTCTCGCAGGCGCTCACGCGCAGGGAAGCGGCATCATCTCCGTCCGAGTCGTTGTTGCCGGACCGATCATCATCCACGTCCAGCACCACGCCCACATAGTAGTCTCCGGAAGCGGTTCCCGCCGGGATCACGGGCGGAACCAGATCATGGGTCATGGCAATGGATTCAAGGGGGTCCAAGGTGACCGTAAAGTGGTAGGTATCCAGCAAGGTATCCGAGGCGGAGATATTATCATCGTCCGACAAATAGACGTTTACATAAATGCGGTCCGACCATGCAGCCGACGAATAATTGTGAATCACATAGGACAGCGATTCCAGGGATTCGGCCGACCGGACTACCGACGGCCGTACCTGCACGTTCAGGGGAATCAGGTCCGGGGAAGAAGGTCGGTCTCCGGCGATGAAGTCGTCGCGGATGTCCTCGAATTTGTCTTCGGTAACCCGGGTAAAATTGGTGGTATCGATGTCCGTGCCGGAAGAGTGCACCGCGTATACCACGGGTCCGCCCCCTTCGTTGCGCCGAGCCCCGCTTCCGCTCTGTCCGTGATACCCCCTGCTGAAAACGCACACGTGTTTGTCCCACACGAAATCGAAGTCTCCGTACCAATAGTACATGTATTGACCACCGTAGGATTCACCCGGATATCCGGCACTGGTAAAGGTGTTCCCGTAGTAAAAGGAAGTGCTGTTGTTGTGGCCGTAGCCCTGCCAGCCCGTGAGCGCACCGATGGGCCGGTCCAGGTCCACCACGCCCACGTCGTGCCCCCACGTCCCGTTGTCCGCCCACCCCTCCCATGTGTGGAGTTGCACGGACCGAGCGCTTCCATAGGGTCTGCTCCCGTTTTCATACCCGGGCACCACGGTGATCACGTCGTAGAAATCACCTCCGTCCCCTTCATGGACGCAGTGCCCCGCGGTGAGCACGTGTTTGGGGTCGATCAGGGTGCCGGAGCCTTCATAACAGGTCTCTCCCGAATCGCAGACGCCGTCGCCGTCGGCATCAACCGCAATGATGAATAGTTTGACGCTCTGACACCAGGGCGCCGGGGAAGGGTCCGAAATCTCGATCAACGAGCAGAAATCCTCGGGCATAATCGGAGTCTCACGCCCAATCAATCCCTTCTCCGAAACGTACACGCCCGCTCCGCCGGGCACGTACTCCCCGTTCGAACCTCCGGAGGAATCCCGCTGCACGCGTAGGTGACGGATCACTTGCCCCGTTTCCACGTCGTAGGTGACGGCGCGACCCAAAGGGCGGTCTTTGTCCTCGGTGACGTCCGTTCTGTCCGGAAACGGGACCGGAACATACAGGCCGCGGTTCTTCGGGAAATCGGTCTCGCTGCCCGCCGCCCTCCACGAAGCCCCATCGGGCGACCCGGAAGACGTTACGACGACGGGTTCAGAGTCCGAGGCGTCGGAAGACTTGTCCGAAAAAACGAAAGCCGCAGCGCCCCAGAGCATTACCATGCTCATCACCAAAATCGTTCGGTTCCGCAAACGACTGATTCCTGACTTGGCGGTCACATCGCACCTCCTTTTCGTCCATCCGTCACCGGGTTGCGTCGGACTCCGAACCGTGCGTCTTCGCAGCTCAAGAAATTTCGAATGGTTTGTCGCCGGCTTGAAATATACGGAATGAGGAAGAGAGGAACCCCTTCTGCGGGATTCCCAAGGCAAGCGTCGACGAGTCGGAGTAGTTTTTCACGGCGGCCACTTTCATATCATACCTGAAAGAGCGCTTTTCAGCCTATTGCTTTTTCGGACAAATCCATGAAGGCGATCGGCCGGAACGCTCAGGCACACTTCCCGAATGGAGCGAACCAACGTGCTGAAAGCGCACCGACCTGTGATGCTTTTCTTCGGCGCGTCGAACCGGTGATGCGGTCAAGATGGAAAACGGGACATGAGTTTGTCGGTGGGATCGACGGCGAGCGACCGCAACCTGCCCTGCGTACGCAGGAGAATGGGAGCATTCGGAGAGCCGGCGCGGGGCGGGCGGCTTCGTCGGCGTATCTCCTCGAAAGTCGTTCCCCGCGCACCAATTCCCGGAGACGGATGCCGGGAATGCTCGTAAGTCAAGAAATCCGTTGTCCGGCCTTATCTCCAGACGATCGGCGGCTCTTTTCTGGGTGGAATACGTTGGTAGGTGATATCGGGGTACCCCAACATCATGGAACCGAAAGCCGTGTGCCCCGGAGGCAGATTCAACGCTTCGGCCATGGGAGGCCATCGGAGCGCGGCCAAATTGAAAAAGCCCGCCCAACACGCTCCCAGGCCTTGAGCATACGCCGCGATCTCCAGATAGGCCAGTGCGATGACGCAAGCCGTGGGGGCGGTACCCAGATCCGTCCGACCGTGGGCCGTAACCATGTGGGGTGCACCGCGACAGATACGATCCCGACCCGACTCCCATACCTCCAGGATTCTGTCGGCATGCCACAGCCGAGCCAGAGGATCGTCCCTTTTTACCAAGTCCCGCATCCAGTCGGCCACCAGACCGGTCAACGCCTTCACTTGAAGTGAATCATGGATGACCAGCCACTCGACGGGTTGCGAGTTGTGTCCGGACGGAGCATACCGGGCCGTCTCGATCAACTGGTGAATCAATGCCTTGTCCACCGGCCGATCCTGGAAACTTCGAATGGAACGACGCGAACGGAGCAATTGCTCGGCCTGCTCCGGTGAAACCCTCAATTCCGGCCTGACGGGCGTACATCGACCCGCTGAAATGCCCCCCACGGCCAAGGCTCCCTCCGGACACGCCGCCACACAATGCCCGCACCGGATGCAGAGAGACTGCGCCCCTTGGATCAGCTCGGGCAAACCGTCTTCTCCCTCCGGAGGCCGGATGATGCCCGAGGGACAGACGCGGGCGCACAATCCACTGCGTGTGCAAAGATTGGGATTCACTTCAAACCAGCTCATGGAAGCTCCTTTCGGGCTGAAAACTCATCTTTTCCGGAATCAATTCCGGATACGCAACATTGCCCTCAACCAGTCCTCGATGGTCCGCTGAGAACCCCGAACCGCGGCGTTACGCTCCATCATCCCTCTTCACTGCGACACACTTCCATGCGCGCCCCTCGCCTTGCCCATCATGGTTTCTCAATGGGCGGATGAAGAGACCAAAGGGGAAGAACCGTCGACGGCTCTTTCCCTTTGGCTGATTACGGCACCGGCGGCTCGACTCAGCCGCCGTTATAAGCGATTTCCATGGCCTTATACGCGCAGACCGGCACGCACGAACCGCACAGGATGCACTTGTCTTTGTCCAGGGACACCAGCCAAGTCGTACGATCCACATTCAAGGCCTGGGTGGGGCAGGCGGGGATGCAGGCGGTGCAACTCGTACACCGCTCTTCACGGCGACGGATTTCCTCCGCCATGGGTTCCCATTCCACTCCGATGCTGCGAGCGTAATCCAGCGCCCGATCCAGATCCTCCTCCGTGCCGCTCAAGGCCATGGCCAAACGGCCTTTCTTGCCCGGGGCAATGGACGCACGAAGAATGTTGACCATTAAATTGAAGTCCTTCACCAGCCGGAAGGTCAAGGGCTCTTCCACAGCCTCGGGAGGAAAACGAAATACGATCTTTCGAGCAGCCATTATCCCTGCCCTCCTTCCGCGCCGGGCAGCGACGCCACCTTTTCGGTCAACAGGAATTTCCCTTCCCTGATACGGGTCTTGAGAATCTCCGCGATCTCCCGGGCCTTGAGGTAGGAAGAGAAACACCCCGTGGGCACGGTTTTCCCGTCGATTTCAATACTGCCTGTTTTGAGCTCGGCATAGGTTACTTCCGCCAGAGAACCTCTGCCTTCGCTGTAAGGGTAATCTCTGCTGTAGTCCATCACAGGGGCCACCAGTTCGGCGTCCGTGACGGAAACGTAGTCGATCATACGCTCGTCCAGAATGGGAATGGGTATCCCGATGCCCATGGCCATGGAAACGCCGTAACCGGTGAAACTCACCGCCTTGAGCCAGTCCGGACTCATTTGCTTCAAATCCCCGATAACGGCCAACGTGCCCGAAGCGCGCCTCGGGACCCCCTTTTCCGTCCTGGGAACGCTGGGATTGTGCTGAGTCCCCTGCCAGATCACGTAGCCTTCGCCCCCTCCCAGGAAGATGCGCGTGCCGATGCCTATGGTCCGATACTTCGGATCGTTGAGTAGGGGAGAGAGCTGCCCGGCGGAACAGTAATTCGCGTTTCCCATGTGGGGACGCAGCACCCCCATGTAAGTGTAGATGGTCTTATCGGATAAGTTCACGGCCACGTTGTAGTTCTGGTAGCAGTTTCTCGGATTGAACAGCACCGCTTCGTTCATATCCTCGAGTCCGACGAGTTCCTTACGTTCGACCGCCGGATAACAGTCGGTGCCGTGGGCCGTGGCCCGCAAAGTTACCTTCTTTCCCGAAACCAAGGCTTCAATGACGTGAGCGCCGCCAAAAGGGAATTCGCCGGGATGCCGAATGTTCCTGGGAGCTCGATCGGGCAGGGCGGTGGCGCCCAGGAAGATGTCGGCGGCCGCGAACCCGGCGTATGCGGGCACCTCATCCAGATAGGCCGCGCCTCCACCCATCTTTATCTTGATTTTGGGCTGCTTGATATTGAAATAGGCCCCACTGGAACACATGGGACTGAAGGTTCCGGTGGTGACCACGTCCACTTCCCGGGCGGCCGCGGCCTTCCCCTTTTCACGGACGACGTCGATAATCTCCTCGGCCGTGCAGACAACAACTCGGCCTTCCCGGATTTTCCGGTTAATTTCTTCAATGGTGCGCATGGCTGGTTTTCCTCCAAGAAAAACAAGAAAAGATGAGTCGATCTCGGATTACTGCTCGAAGCCGCCCCCGCAGGGGCTCGGCATGATCCATAAGATCGCCGTCACCTCCCTTTTTTCCCAAAGGAGCGATGATGGGGTATCCACGGGAATGAAAATTCGGATGTGGGAAGTCCCGGTATTCATGAGTATGCCGCCCAGGTCTCCAATCGGTGATATGATTCGGCGTGTCCGAAGCCGCCAACAAATAGAAGAAATAGGATAGCAGGATAGCTGGTTTGAATCAAGCCGTTGATCCGGTGTTCTCCTCACAAACTCCTTGATTAGTCGTCCTTTTTCAGTTCAGATAATCCATGTGGCTTCAGTCGCGAAACCACCTCGCCCTCTTCCGGCCCACCGACTTTCAGGGAGTCCGATCATGAAGCGGAAACATTGGGAAGCGGAGTACCGCAGCAGAATCCGTAGCCCCGAAGAAGCGGTCCGGTCCGTTTCTTCAGGCAACCGGGTTTTTATCGGTTCGGGTTGTGCTCAACCTCAAACTCTAATCCGGAAGCTGCTTGAACGACGTTGGGAAGTCTCGGACGTCGAACTCCTCCAGACTTTTTCCACGGGAGCCTTGCCCGTACCCGAGTCGGGCATGGGTGGTTCCTTCCGATTCAAGTCTTTCTACCTGTCCGTGGACACCCGCGGCGCCGTGGCCTCGGGCGAGGCGGACTACGCTCCGGTTCATATGAGCCGGCTCCCCGTTCTTTTCAAGACGGGCCGGATTCCGCTGCACGCGGCCCTGGTCCAGGTCACTCCTCCCGACGACAACGGCATGTGTTCCTTAGGTCCCGGAGTGGACGTGGTCAAAGCGGCGTGCGAAGCGGCCTCCGTGGTGATCGCCCAAGTCAATCCCTCCCTGCCTCGCACTTCCGGAGATTCCTCGCTCCACTTCAGCCGATTCCACGTGCTGTCGGAGGTGGATGAACCGCCTCTCGAATACCGGACGGCGGAGCCGGGATACGTCCACCGGCGTATCGGGCATTGGGCCGCGGCCCTCATCGAAGACGGTTCCACTTTGGCGGCCGGACTCAGCCCGTCCTGCACCGGCGTGCTGGAAAGCCTGAAAGGAAAGAAGAACCTGGGCATCCACACGGACATTTTTCACGACGCCTTCTTGGACCTCGTCCTTTCAGGGGCCGTAACCAACAGTGAGAAGACCATTCACCAAGGCAAGATTGTGACGAGCTGTTGTCTGGGCACAAAAAGGCTTTTTGATTTCATCTCGGACAACCCGGATGTCGAGTTGCATCCCACCGAGCACGTCAACGATGCCACGGTTATCGGATCACACGACCGCATGGTGTCCATCAGTTCGGCCAACGAGGTGGACCTCACGGGGCAGGTGAGCTCTGATTCTTACGGCCACAAGCTTGTCACCGGATTCGGAGGAACCGCCGATTTTGAGCACGGAGCCGCCCTATCACGGAACGGCCGACAAATCACCGTGCTGCCGTCCATTTCCGGCGACGGACTTCGTTCGCGCATTGTGGCGCGCTTGTCGGCGGGAGGAGGCGTGGTGCTCACCCGGGCCTCCGTGCGGTTCGTGGCGACGGAATTCGGATCCGTGGACTTGGAGGGACTAAGCATCCGGGAGCGGGCCGTTGCTTTGATCAATATCGCCCATCCCAGATTTCGGCAGTCTTTGCTGGAGGAAGCGAAAAAGCTCCGTTACGTCTATGCCGATCAGGTACTTCCCGGTAGTTACGGTGCGGAATATCCCGACCGATGGGAGACTTCCGAAACCTTCAAGGACGGGGTCACCCTGTTCTTCCGTCCCATCAAGCCCACGGATGAACGGGCCTTGCAGGAATTTCACTACTCCCTGCCCAAACAGGACGTGCAGACCCGTTTCTTGGGCAACGTGAAAGCCTTCCCGCATCGGACCACGCAGGGGCTCTGCAACATAGACTACACTCGAGACATGACCATTGTGGGCCTTTTGGGCGGCCCCGAGTCGGAACAAATCGTGGCGGTGGCCAATTATGTGCGCGATGAACAGGAGGACACCGCCGAAGCCGCCTTCACCGTGGCTCACGAACTGCAGGGGTCGGGTATCGGCACCTTTATGGCCCGTTATCTCGCCGACATCGCCCGCGCCTACGGGATCCGTGTGCTCAGCGCATACGTGCTGGACTCCAATCGAAGCATGCTCATCACCTTTTGCCGCATCGGCCGACAAATCCGGACCAAAATGGAGGAGGGCGTTCTTAAACTGGAAATTCGACTGGACGAGGAGGCGGACCACTGCGTGTTCGACCCGTCCTAAGCGGTCGGAAACAATAAATAATTAAGGCTTGATCGAGAAAGTATTCCCTGCGGCGCAACCGTTCCTCCGCGGATGAAACCGCAGTCTGCGGATTCACCCGCGAAGGAACTCCGCTATCGTTTTTCCGTCTGATTCTCCAGGATCATCTTCCCTGAGAGGCGTTTGATTTCAGCCAAATCGCCTCTCATTTTGGCGTAGCCGTACCATGTGGCGAAGTCGGGGTTGGCGTGGAAGGAAGCCTGATAGGTTTTCATCCGGTGATCCATGAACATCTCGTAAAGCACGTACTCCACTTCCGTGCCGGCGTCGTAAAACGTCAATACGTCCGGCCAAGCCTGTTGTCCTTCCCTCGGCCGAATGATTCCCTTCCGGTATAGGTTTCCCACGGTATCGATGGCTTCGGCGAAAAGTCGGTCCGCCTCTCGAAGCATTTCATCGGCGTTCTTCAGGTTTTCCTGCGTAAAATTCCCGGAATGGCATTGTTCGCAGACACGCACGAAACGGGCCCGCTCCTCCTCAAACGACTCCCGATCCAGCCGAACCATTTTGGCGCGCTTGACGGCTTCAAGCCTGGGGAGTGGGTTTCCTTCGGGATCGAGCACGCCCAGGGCCTTGAGAATGACTACGCGGTCCGCCATCCAGTCCGGATCGTCCTCGTGCATACGCACGGCCAAGAAGCCCCATGCGGAATAGACCCGATGATTGCCTCCCGGCATGTGACAGGTCTGACACTTGGGAGCGCGTTCCGGATTTCCCGCATCCGAGGCCCGGTTCACCAGGTAGGTGACCCCGTGTTTGGAGGTGGACCACATTTCCCACTGGGCGTGGTCGAAGCCCATGTGACAGGGCAGGCAGGCCTCGGGCTCGGAAGCCTCTTTTTTCGAGAAGGCGTGGCGGGTGTGGCATTGCTGACAGTCCATGCCGTATTTGTAGTATCTTCGCGAATCCGTGCCTCGGGCGTCCGAGTCGCTCACGCCCATGGCGTGGCATCCTCCGCAGCCTTTTCGCCCTTGCACAAAGGCTCTGGGCTGCATGTGGGTGAAAGGCATGGTTTCCATGGCCAATAGCCCCAGGGCGTGCTTCCCGTCCAGGTATTGTCCCGCCTGGTCCTTGTGACAGGTCCGGCAGGTTGCGATGGTGGGCAGCTCCGCCAGGTCGGCGTCTTCAGCGCCCTCGTGCAGGTAACCGTGGCAATCGGCACAGGTAAGCTTGGACGCCATTTTCGATCGGTTGAAATCTTCCGCCAGTTTGGGGCTGATCTGTTCGTGGCAGGACTCACAAGGGGAAGGTTTGGCCCACAATTCGGCGGACCGGCTCCAAGGCGCAAACAACACAAGCGCCGCCGTCAGTGATAGGATGCACGCACGAAACATCTTTCCGACTCCTTGTAGCATATTCAAAACTTGAAGGAATCCTTTCCAATGACCCAGGTTTCCTCCACGGCACTTCCCGGCCTCGATTGTTCGCCTTCGATAAAACGGGACTCGGAATCAACGCAATCTTCAGTCCTCGGGGGATGATTCCTCCCGCCCACGGTCCGGTTCCTCAATGTCGTCCGTTTGTCCGCTCCTCGGGGCCCGATAGAAGGAGCGTCGCAACACCCGGTGATAATCGGTAAATTCGCCCGCCTCCTTGGTTCCCCGGATGTGTTCCTCAATCATTTTGAGCTTGGCGTTGAGATCGTCCAGAAAATGGACCACCAAAGCTTCCCGGCTTTTTGCCACCACCGGCGAACCGAACTCAAGTTCCCCGTGATGGCTCAGAATGATGTGCTGCAAGTGAAGCAAACGGGGTTCCTGTGGGTCCATGTTTAAATCCCGAGCGACTTCCCGTACCATTTCTCCGCCCAGCATCAAGTGCCCCAAAAGACGTCCCTCCACGGAACGATCCGGAAAAATCGTTCCTTGAATTTCCCTCACCTTGCCTACATCGTGCAAGACCGCGCCGGCCACCAGGATATCTCGATCCAGGTCGGGTTCCTGCTCAGCCAAAGCCAGAGCATATCTCAGCACTTTCAGAGTATGTTCGAGGAGTCCTCCCCGATAAGCGTGATGGTATTGGACGGCGGCCGGGGCTTCCCGAAAACGTTCTTCGTTCCGGTTGAGGAGTTCCAAGACGAGATTCCGGAGGGATTCCGCTTCTATGTGCTCACGAACCAGATTCTGCAGCTCGTCCCACATTTCCCGGATGCCGAACGGTGTGGAGAGCAACAAGTGTTCCATATTCAGGTCGGCCGTGTCCCGGCCTCTCTCTTTCAGGAACTCGACGTCGGCAATATACTTGACATTGATCTGCGGTTCATCCTGAAAGAGCTCAACCCTGCCCTGCACTCCGGCAATAATTCCCTTTCGGACGTTCTGCTCGGGGAGGGGAAGATTGTCGGACCAGACTTTTCCGTTCACTGTTCCGGTGCGATCCGCCAGGATGAGGTTGAGGAAAGGATCCCCTTTGACCGTGGTCCGCGACTCCGCTTTGCGCACGACGAAGAACTGCCGAATGCCGACGCCCGGTTTGAGGTCTTTTACGAACACATGAGACATGTCGGGGACCTTTCACACCGCGCACGGGCGGATGGGGAAAAGAATGAAGCAATTATTTTGCCATGCTCTTCATGGATCTGCTATATTTGTTTGCATGGCAAAATTCCGTCAATACCATATTGTGGTTATTTCGGCCTTGTTTTTTTGCTTCCTGTTTTGCCCTCTCCTTCCGCGATCTGCCTCCGCAGCCCTGGGTAAAGGCTCCGAAGCGCCCGATTTCAGCCTGACCGACCTGAAGGGGCGGACCGTCACCCTCTCCGAGTTCAAGGGCAAAATCGTGGTGGTCACTTTCTGGGCGACCTACTGCCATGGCTGCAAAGCGGAAATTCCATACCTGAACCGGTACTTCGACACCTACGGCAACAAGGAAGCGGTACTGCTGAGCATCACGTTGGACAAGGTCGCCAACGAGCGGATACAAGAGTGCGTCGATCGTTTCGGCGTACGCTATCCGGTGCTGAGGGCCGACAGGGACGTGGTCAGAGATTACCGAATTCGAGCCATCCCCATCACTTTTCTCATCAATCGCGAGGGCAAGGTTGAACGCATCTACATCGGCCCTGAAGCCACCGCTTTGCTGGGACGACACACGGAAGAATTACTGAGCCCAAAATAGGCCGTCGGGTTCAATGCCTTGGCAGAAAGCCAAGAACGCTCTAGCGATGGGCGACTGAGTCCGGTGGCGATGAATGGCCAAGTGGAACTCCCGACGGATGGGCAGTCCCTCCACGGGCACGATTCTTAAAGAACCGTTTCGAACATCCTCTCTTACTGCGAGATCCGAAATAATCGAGACGCCCAAACCGGCTTTCACACCCTGCCTTACCGTTTCGGTATTGCCGAATTCCGCGACCACGCGCAACCCGTCCAAATCCAGCCCCACCGCAGCCAGGGTCTTCCGTGCGCTCAACCTGGTCCCGGAACCCGGTTCCCGCATGATAAACGGCAAAGAAACCAAATCCATGACGGATAGGGTTCGGCCTTTTTCAGGGGGTCCATCCGGATGAGTCACAAGCACCAGATCGTCGTGCATGAAAGGCACGTACATAACGCGTTCTTCTTCGGTGCGGGCTCCCACCATTCCCACCTCAAGCCGGATATCCAGTATCCGGCGAATGATTTCTTGGGTATCCGCCACGTGGAGATTGACCCGCACGTCGGGATACCGACGATTAAAGGCGGAAATCAGACGAGGCAGAATGTAGTTGCCGGGAATCGTGCTTCCCCCCACCAAAATTTCGCCCTGCATCTTGCCGCTGAACTCTTGAAGCGACTGGAACGCCTCGTCCCTGAGCTGAACCATTCGTTTGGAAAACTTATACAACACTTCCGCGGCCTTGGTGGGCAGCACTTCCCGGCCCAGCCGGTCGAACAAACGGACCTCAAGAAGCTCCTCAAGGTATTTGATGTGCCCACTGACCGTGGGTTGGGACAGGTAGGATTCCTCACCCGCCCGGGAAAAGCTTCTCAATTCATAGACTTTGTTGAAAACGTCGAGTTTTCTGAGATCCATTGGAGTCTTCCCCGAAATCTTGTATGGATATTAAAGCGTACTTACACGGGCACACACGTCCCTGCAGAAGCCCGCACGGGGGATTCATCTTTCCGACATCACTATTCGGTTTTTTCAATAGTATCAATCAAAATCGAAGTCAATCCCTGCAAAGGGGTCAATACGACGAGGAGACGAACCAATAAATACGGGTCGCACGTCCGCGTTGTTAAAAAAAGCACAAAAAAAGGGTAGGCATAGCCTACCCCGCTTTCCGACTTATTGAGGATATGAAATATTCCGCTTCCTTAGCCTTCCACCTTCCATTTGGATATGGAATAGGACTGGCAGGCGCTGCTGGTCCGGGAAACCGCCATTTCGCCCTGATCTTCGATCAAAGGGCAGGTCTTGGGGCAGGCGAAATGGAGCCACTTCTTTTCCACCGCGTAATCCAGGCAGCTGTTGTACAGACGGCAGAAAACGTTACGGTGCCCAAGTCGTTTGATGGGCCGGGGTAATTTGTGGACCGTCGCCATTGTGATCTCCTAAGGGTTTCATTATTCAAACTTCATAGACCCGGATATGAACGGTCGGTTTAAAACTATTCCTCCGTCCCGGGGTCGCTTGCGGATCAAAACCCGCTCTCCGCCTTGAACGGCTCTGGACCGTCCTGGAAACCCTCCCTTTTCACCTTATCTTAAATTCTACAAGAACCTGCCGCCTAACGCACGAAAAAAGAAGACCCACGTTGATCCGGCTTGCCAGAAATGACGCCGTTGGGCTATTATTACAGCAAGCCATCCAAGCCGACGATGGCGTTTCGTCGAAGATCGTGAGACGATTTGTCATCGAACATCTCCATCGGCGTCCGGAGAATTCTTAAATTCGCAGACTCCGTTCCAAGGCGGGGTATTGCCCAGAAGCCGAGCTACTCCGAAGCGGCTGCCCCGAAGTCCGTTCCTAATCGGATAGAGAAAGGGGCACCTTTTCGGTGGATAGGGATACGGCCGTTCGGCCGTTCCTTGGGGACTCAACATGTAACCTATTTTCTGGAGTGGGCGAGAAATGGTGATTGATACGGCTCAGTACCTCGCTCGCAAACCCATCGCCGCGAGCGGTGAGGTCGAACGCAACTTCGATTGCCCTTACTATTCGGACTGCCTGGACCATGCCATCGCCAAGAAGTGGTCCGGCTGGAGCTGCGACGATTGCGATTTTCGCGAGATTGAAAGCGAACCGGGCACTGAATGAATCACAGGTCCGGGTTTTGAACCGGGTTGGTCGTATCCTCCGCGCCTAGCCGTCGTTTCGTCGTCTTCCAAAGGCGCCCACCCCGGAAGCCCCCCTCCGCTTTCCTTCGTCTGAAAGATTCCGGCCGATACCCGGGCTCACGTCCGGATCATTCAAGCCTGTGGAGTACGGGCGTCTCTTCCCGATGTCGGACTCCCGCCCTCCTCTTTCGCGCACTTTTTTTCGTTCATCCTACTTCGGAGGCCCAATGAACATTCTGCACGTCGAACGTTTCAACGAAACCGATCTGGTATCTCGCATGAAAGAGGTCCGCATGCTGGAAGACCCGGAAGTCCTTGTGTATCGGGACGCGCTGATCAGCCTCGAACGGATTCATACGCGGCATCTTTCCCCTCCCCAGTATTATCTCCTCCGTACCGAACTGGAAAAAGTCCGAAATCTCAAGTGGGCCCTCGAGGAACACGGTGTTGATCTCTTTCGCCTGAACGGGTTCGTCCGTCTGACGTTGGAAGGCTTCGAACAACCCGTGGACCTGCTTCCGCCCGTCATCGAGGAATCCTTCGAGGACGACGGCTCCGTACATCTGCTGGTTAACGACGGCATGCACCGAGTCTACCTCTCGTACCTGGAGTGGAAGATCCCCCAGGTGATTTACGTCCGAGGTGTTCCCCGACATCTGCCCTACTACGCCTTCCCCATCCCCGGCGGTTGGGACAAACTGGAAATCCGAGAAGACATTCCTGCGGGTTACGTGAAGAAATGGCATCGGATTCAATTCAATAAACGCCTCTACAGAGACTTCAATTCCGCCTTTCAAAACGTTGGAGGACCGCGGGGCAATTTCGAAAAGAACCCCTGAACATGAAGTTCCTCCCCCTGTATTATCGAGACAAGCTGCTCGTGATCAACGACTCCGCCTTCTTGGGGGTGATCACTCTATGGTCCAGGCCCGCCAAGGTTCTGGAAATTCTCCGAGCAGAGGGAATTCCTCTGGGCTCGGACTCCCCCGTGGCGGTTCTGGGCACGTTGTACGGCAATGGGCTGCCCCAACTCCTGAGAAACCTGCTATACAACCCCCAACTGACTCAACTGCTCGTTTGCGGAAGAAACCGCTCCTCTTCCCTGGTTGAGCTCCGACGTTTTTTTACCCACGGCGTCGAAGAGGCGGATTTTCTCGGAGTTACCGTCCACAAGATCCGCGGAACCCGGGCCGTGATGGACGACCTGCTGCACCCCGGACTGTTTTCAAGCCCGCCCTCCATCGACCACATCGGATCCCTGACCACCGCCGAGTCCATCGCGGCGCTGCACGCTTATTTCCGAGAGCTTCCCAAACAAAGCCCAATCGAATCCCGCGAGTCGGACCGTATCGAGCTGCCCGCCAAGGAGATCCCCATTGGTCACTTCCCGAGCCTGCCGGGAGGACATTGCATCGTCGAGCAGACTCCGTCGGCCGCCTGGAAAGAGGTTCTTTTCAAGCTTTCGAGATTCGGACGGAAGGTGGAGCTCCGGAAGGGAGTGCGAAAGGAATTACAGAATCTCAAGGTCGCCGTGCTCGATCCAACCCCCGAACCGGACGCAACGTTGGAGGCTTTGGGGCTCGACCCGGAGGCTTTCCGAAAATATCGGGAGGATATGCTGAATGCGGAGTTGCCTCCTCTGATCGAATACACCTACGGAAACCGGTTGGGGGCTTACTTCGGCTGCGATACCTTGAATCTGGCCGCTCGACGCTTGTCGGAGGACCCGGAAAACCGTCATCAATTCATTTCTCTATGGGACACCGCCTCGGATTTTCGGGAGCGGAAAGCGAATCCCTGCCTGGTTACGGTTTTTTTCCGTCTGTCCGAAGGCAAGCTCAACCTCACAGCCCTGTATCGAACACACAACGCCATCGACGCCTGGCTCATGAACGTCTACGGCCTCACGGCCGCGCTGGATAAAGTGTGTGCACTCGCCGACCTCCCCAAAGGGAACTTGACCGTATTCAGTCATTCCATCAGCATGGACCCTTCCCACGGTATGAAGTACGAGAAAGCGCTGCAAATCGCCGCATCACGAAAACACCGCCTGAGGGAGGATCCCCACGGCTATTTCAGGATCACCGTGGAAGAAGACCGGATCGTGGCCAAGCACATGTTCAACAACGTCACCTTAAAAGAATATCGAGGACGTCGGGCGGAGAAGATTCAACACCAGATCATTCTGGACGAAGCGGTATCCGACACCAATCACGCCATGTACATCGGCAGACAGCTCGCACTGGCGGAACAGGCCCTGCTTCGAGGAGAGCCGTTCGAAGGCGACCATTAACCGAGGCGGGGAGTTCGGGAAGTTGCGCTCTCTGCATCGCCCGATGGAAGGCCGCCGGAGAGGCCGTCTTCCCGTGGTCCGCCGAGGCTCGGCTGTTTCACGCCCCAAAAAGACGACGAAACCCCATGCGTCGGTACGTTTCAAGCAGCGTACGATCCTCATCGAAAATATCGAGGTCGAACCATCGCTCCTTTTCATCTCCCCCTGCCGAGACCGCCCGGCAGCCGACGCGGCGCCCCCGAATCGACCGATAGGAGTGAAAGGACCCGAAAGAACTCGGGATGCGGATTTCGCCACCGCCTAACCTTCCCCAAACGCAGGGGAGTTGGAAGCATCCGTCTCTCAGGAGGATAGGCCCCGGTAGTGCAGAGCCCGTGGGAGAACTTTGGACGGCTTCTTCCCGCAATTCGACCTCCGCCCGAATCTCATCGTTACCCACGAGAAAAACCCCCTCCAGCGTCTGAAAAGCGGGCCCCAAGTCCACGTAGTCGGGGTAGACCCGCCCCCGCGTCAGGCAACGTTGGGCCCCGGGATCGTCCTCGACGGTTCGAGTCGGCGTCGACGGCTCGGAATGCCCGAAAAACAGCCTTCCCGAATGGTGAACCTTTTTTCGTCGGAAACGCCCACCGGCGGAGAACTGGGTGTACACCTTTACCTCGCAGACTCCTTCCTCGCCCTTGTCGGAAGGACCCGGGGAAAGTCCGATGAAGACCTCCGAGGTTCCCCCTTTTGCGTCCAACTCGATGAATCTCGTGAACTCCGCCGACTCGTATCGATCCAAGGACAGACCGGGAAACCCGAGGCTTGCCGCCCGGCACACCGTTTCCAGAATCAACGCCGCGGGCAGCACGATTTTCCCGGCAATCATATGATCCCTGAGCCAAGGAGTTTCATCTGCATCGAAACGCCCCACGAACAGACGGAAATCGTCGGTCCCGGAATTTTGGTGTATGGGCGTGAGAAAAGGAAAGAATGGCATGGATTCACCGCCGTCGTAAACGCCTGCGCGCGAGCACGGACCTCGGAAGAAACAAAGACGGAGACTTGCTTGTCGATGCCGTCGAACGCCGCTATGTCTCGACCGCACCGTATTTTCGAAACAGCGCCACCGTCTCCGGGTCCACGGCCACGGGGTTGAGTTTGGGACTCAAGCAGCAGTGTCTGGTGAAGCCGTACACCAGCACGCGGTCCCCGGCTTCGTTCGTGATCCGATAGTCGAAAATGAACCGCACCCGCTCCAGCGTCTTCGGTCGGGAGTACACGCGAAGGAGGTCATCGTAACGGGCGTAGGACTGAAAGTTGATCCCCAATTCGACAATGGGATGCGTGTATCCGCCGGCCTCCACCTCTTTGTAGGGAAAGCCCGAAGCACGCATCAAAGCCGCACGCCCGACCTCGAAATACTTGAGGTAATTGGCGTGATACACCACGCCGGAGCGGTCCGTGTCCGCATACAGAACACGGAGTGTGGTATGGAACCACGGAAGCCCCGTATCGCCCTCAAGACAAACGCCTTCCTCCTCGCATGAGGATATCTTGAAACGTAGAATCATTTCCGGAATACCACACAGCAATTGGTTCCACCGAAGCCGAACGAATTGGACAGCACGATTCGGTGCTCAAAAGGGCGCGCCCCTTCGGAGACGAAATCCAGATCGGCAGACTCAGGATCCTCTATGTAATTGATCGTGGGAGAGAGCATTCCGCGTTTCATTCCCTCAACGGCCAACACGGCTTCGATGGCCGCGGCGGCGCCCAGTGAATGGCCCAACTGCGATTTGTTCGAGACAATGGGGATTCGCGCCAGACCTTCACCGAATACGTTTCGAAGACTGTGCACTTCCACGGAATCTCCCGAAACCGTCGACGTGCCGTGGCCGTTGATCACGTCCACTTCGGCCGCATCGATTCCCGCATCCCTCAGGCACAGGGAAATACAGCGGGTCACCGCGTCCTCGTTGGGCTGGGTGAAGTGATGGGCGTCCGAAGTCATGGCCGTGCCCAACACTTCCGCCCTGAGCCCCAAACCGTTACGCAACGCGAAACCCTCGGAAGCCAGGACGAGCACCGCGCCTCCTTCGGCGAGAACGAAACCTTTGCGGTCCACGCTGTAGGGCCGGGAGCCCAACTCCGGACGATCCACGGCCCGGTCTCCTCCGCGGGCGGAAAAGGTGGCGTTCATGTTCCCGAAGCCGCAGTTAATCGCTTCGAGCAAAGGGAGTTCGATCCCTCCCGCCAGCATCGCGTCGGCATCGCCTCGCTGAATGATCCGGGCGCTTTCCGCAATGCAATGGTTGCCCGTGGCACAGGCGCTCTCCACGGCGAACAGGGGACCTTTGAACCCCACGAGCATGGAGGCTTTTCCCGCCGGCAGGTTGGCGCACACATTGGGCAACAGGTAGGGGCTGACTTTGTTCGCGCCCCCGGCTTCCAGGGCTTTGAGGTTCGATTCGAAGGCGTCGCAACCATTGATGGCGGAGCCGATAACGGCTCCCACACGGCCTGCGTCCGCTTCCTTGATCTCGAACCCCGCATCCGCCAAAGCGTCATGGCACAGCGCCATGGTGAGGGGTACGAATCCGGCGTGCCAGTTTCTGAGTTCGCGGCGCGTAAGAAACGGATAGGATGAGGGATCGAAGTCCGGTATCTCACCGGCGGTGCATACCTTATATTCTTTGGGATCGAAACGCGTGATGCGCCGAATTCCCGATTCTCCCTTGAGCGCCCGCTCCCACGTGCGTTTCAATCCGTGGCCCAGCGCCGTGGAAACCGCGTAACCCACCACGAATACCCGATGGTTTTCCGGCGCTCTCAACAGTCCGCCCTCCTGAGAATCACACAGCAGTTGCAGCCCCCGAAACCGAAGGAGTTGGACAGCACGTACCGCAGGTCGGCTCGACGAGGTTTGTGGGGGACGAAGTCAAGGGCGAACTCCGGGTCCGGCAAGAGGTTGATGGTGGGGAGAATCCATCCCTCCTTCATGCCCATGAGACAAAGGATGATCTCGATGGCGCTGGAAGCGCCCATGGTGTGCCCCAACTGGGACTTGTTGGAACTCACCGGAACGCGAGCCTCTCGACCGAAAACGTCTTCCAGAGCCCGCACCTCAACGGCGTCCCCTACTCGGGTGGAAGCCGCATGCGCATTGACGTAGTCCACATCGCCCGGTTCGATTCCCGCGTCATCCAGAGCGATTTGCATGCATCGGGTAATAGTTTCTTGGAAAGGAACCACGAAATGATGGGCGTCCGAGTTCATGCCGATCCCGGCCACATATCCTTCCACCGGCAACCCTTTGGCTCGGGCATAAGACTCCGACGCGAGGATCAGCGCCGCCGCACCCTCGGAAACCAAAAAGCCTTTCCTGTCTTCACTGAACGGACGACAACTGAGGGCGGGGGCGCTCTGCGAACGATCCCGGGGATCATCACTTTGAAATACGCCGTTCATTGTGGCGAACCCGGTCAAGATGGTGGGATGAAGCGGGAAATCAACGGCTCCGCAAACGGCCGCGTCCACCCGACCCGATTGAATCATGGAAACCCCGCAGGCCACGGACACGGCTCCGGTGGCGCAGGCAGCCACCGGGGAGTAAATAGGCCCCCCGGCTCCCGACATAATGGCCGCTTTGCCGCCAATCATGTTGAGACACGTATTGGGGTTGGAGAAAGGGTGGGGCAGACGCCCGGCGGCCATGGCGTCATGAGCGGCGAGGACCGCCCCCACGCCTCCGATGGCCGATGAAACCAGCATCCCGATTCGCTCTCGATTGGATTCATCTATGATCAAGCCGGACTTTCGCAGCGCCCGATGCACCACGATCAGGGCGTGGGGAATGACGGGAGAAAACCAGTTCTTGAGCTCCCGAGCGGAAAGAAAAGGATAGTGAGACAAGTCGGGCCTGACGGCCTCACCCCCGAACTTGACCGGGATTCCGTCCGTGTCGATGCACGTGAGCCTGCGGATTCCGGAACGGCTTTCCAGAGCGTTTCGGAAGGTGGCATCGGAGCCGTCGCCTAAAGGGGTGATGCAATCGTGAGACACGATTACAACAGCCTTTCCTCGGGAAATGCCGTTGTCGGGGGACGTCGGGGAAAAATTCATACGGTAGGGATCCGGCACCGGTCCCGCTTCCTTCACCAAGGCACGTAACGATAGAGCTTGGCGAACATCTCCATGACCTCCAACCAGTTCTCGAAATCCGTTCTGGAGGACATGTGGAGTCTCTTGTTGACCATCACCCAGCTCATCCGGGCTGCGCCATCGAAACAGGCATCGCAATTCCGCGTATCCGATGTGCAACACCGGTGCAGGGTCTTAAGATCGCTGGCCCACGAGTTGAATCCGGGCAGGCTCTTGGGCCTGGGATTTCGCGGGTCCTTCCGTTCGGATACGGAGGGACACTCCATCCATCCCCACTTCCGGCCCATCATCTCGCCGGTAATCAGCACTCGGTGATAGTAGTGAGAAGAAATGACCACTTGAGGATAGCGCTCCAATAGGTCGTCCAGAAGATCCCGGACCCGGCGCTTTTCCTCGAGGTCGAACGTGAATCCGGGAACATTTTCATCATTGGAGAGCAACTGGTAGTGCACTCTCAAACCCGCGTCCCCGATTCGTTTGGTCATTTTCTCCACCGCCGAGAGACGCCCCGGAGTGATCGTATACAAATAATAGACGTTCGGATCGCCACGGTAATGCTCCAAAGAGGTACGGAACGTGTTCTTCCCACGCAGTGCGATTTCGTCCTCCTCGGAGCCCCACAGCGAAATTCCCACCATCATGTCCGGGAAACGTTCCCTGGGCATTCGGATCAATCCATTGGTGGCGCAGAACGTTTTCATGTGCCGCTGGAACCGCTCGACTCGCTCTGGAAACAGGGTGGGTTCGCCCCCGATGAGGATGGCCATGTTCACCCCACGCCGTTTCTCTTCGAGAATGAATTCTTCCCATTTATCAATATCCGGTTCGTCTTGGAGCCCTCTGTCCTGTCCGCTCGAGAAAAAAAAGCAGCCTTTGCACCGAAGATTGCACCGGTTGGTCACATCGTATATGGAGCTCCGCATGTTAAGATTGCTGACGGCCTGATACCGGGCTGTCGTCTCGGGGGTCAGCAGGTCTCGAACCATCTTCATGAAAGGATTTCCTTTACGGCGCCGGGTTGGGGCTTCTGGTGTACCCCCGGACCCAGACGGAGAGGTAGGTGTCCACGTAGTCGAGCCATGCCAGAAAATCGTCCAGACAATCCACGTGTTGCTTGAGGCGAGAAGTCACGATGGCCGACCCCGCCGCATAGTGACGACAATCATCGCAATCCGTATCCGGTACGCAGCATGCCGCCCCCATGTCCCAGGTCAGATCGGTTCGATACTGACGGAAGGACTTTCCAAGACCGATCACTGCGTTCGGATTGCGTCTGGGATACGGACAGCCGAACCGCTGGTGAAGGGACCGCTCTCCCGAGTGAACGTCTATGCTGTAAGGGGAATAAAGCACGCGGTCCGGATAGGCTCGAAGGAGCTCTCCCATGACTTCGGCCATGGCTCGACGGTCCCGGTCGTTCAGGCGGAGATCCCCTTTGTAACCTACAGGAGCGCTGAACTGATTGAAACTCAGCTTTCCTCCACGGTCGAGAATATCCACGGCCACTTCCTCGGCCTGTTTGATGTTTCTTCCCGTGAAGGTATAGATGAATACCGCCCGGGGATCCGCGGCGTAATTCGCGAGTTGCCGTTCCAGGCAGACTGCGCCCCGCACCGTCTCGCTTTCCCGGTCGTTTCCCCACACCGAAACGTGGATATTGTACCCCACGGTCTCCGGAATCTTCTCGAGTCCGTTGGTTGCGATGCAGCCGATAGGGATGACGTCGAAGGCCGCGCTGCAAAGCTCAGGAACCAGCGAGGGCTCCGCCCCCGCCAAAACCACGTAGGTGATGCCCCGATCTTTTTCGGACATGAAAAGCGCTTTCCACTTCTCCGGATCCGTTTCGTCTCGAGTCTTGCTCTTGTCACCTCTGTAATAATAGCAGCCCTTGCATCTCAGGTTGCAGTTGCGGGTCATGTCGTAAGTGGACTCACGCAAAAAAAAGAAACGCCGGACCCGGTCCCAGCGTTGCCCCACATCGGGAATCTCGAGCATCTCCTGAAACTTCATCTGGGCCGCACCCCGTCATCCTCACCGCACCCAAACGTACACACCACTCCTCTCGGGCCTTCATTCCATCTCGGAAGCCCGGTCCCGTCCCGATGATCGACGAATCCATTCGGCACCTCAGGCAGGCTCACGCGACCTTACTCTCCTTTTCGGCCTGTTTCTCTCGAACATAGGCCGCAATCGCGCGTAAGGTCAGGAGGTCGGGGTAATCGTCCTCCGGGATTCGGATTCCATACTCGTCCTGGAGCACAATGGTGATGGTGGCCAGTTCCATGCTGTCGATACCCACCTCATCGATCAGGTGAAGGTCCGGATCAAACGTGTCCGGAGTCACGTCTTCCAACTGGAGCTGTTCAATAATGATCTCGGCGATTCTTCTCTCCATCTCTATTTCCTCGCTTCCACCTCGGAAGAATCAGAATCTCCCCGACGTCGACCGGCCGCAACATGTTGTTGCTCTCAAGCTTGTCCAATCAAACCAAGGGAGCCTGGGATTCGGTCACACCGGAGTTTCATGAAATGGTCGTTGGAACTCTATCGAGCAGGCCTGCCGATCGACCATGAAAACCGAAGGACGGTTTCCCGTACACCGGGTCGATCCGGTTCAGGAGAGTCGAATCACTGCGGCAGACAAATCGGCGTTACGCTCTCAACTCGAGAATAGCTTCCTGCAACATCATTTCCGGGGTCTTCTTCTCTTCATATTCAGAATAACCATAAGTGAGTCTCGGGTTCAAGCGTTCATCGTCCCGCGTCAAGGCTTCACGAACCAACCCGCCGATTCTCCCGGCCAATTGCGTCGCTCCCTCCTTGGTCGTGCCGGGAAGAATGAAAGCGATGCATCGTTCGTCGAAACGGCCGATCATGTCTGCGACGCGCAGTTTCTTTCTCAAAATATGAGCAAGATCAAGATGCCATTGCTCCATCAGCGTATCGCTCTGAGGAATCCCCAACCTCAGGAAAACAACCGTGAAAGGATCACCATATCGTTTGGAACGCTCATGCTCCTCGCCGACACGGGCTTCGAACTCAACCCGGCTCGCGAGCCCCGCCCGCGGACTTTGGAAACTGGGAGCGCCCGAAATGAAATTAAGAAAAGTGGGATTCTTCACTTTGGTGATTTCCGTCGTAGGCACGTCCACTACGATCGCGCCCTGGTCGATCATGGCGATACGATCGGTGATATTGAAGATGTCGGGAATTTCATGGCTGACGATCACCGCGGTGAAACCGTGATGTCTCTGGCTGTGCGCAATCAATTCATGAACCGCATTCTTGCGTAACGGGTCCAAGCCCGTCGTGGGCTCATCAAAGAGAATAATGTCCGGATTATTCACGAGCGCCCGAGCCAAGCCCACCCGCTTTTTCATTCCACCGCTCAACTGAGGTGGATACTTGTCGCGGGCGGCCTCCAGCCCCACATGGTCCAGCAAATCCACGACGCGATCATCGATCTGCTTTTCGCTCAGTTTCGTTGTCTCCCGTAAAGGAAGGGCAATATTTTCAAACACGGTCATGCTGTCGAAAAGCGCCGCGTTCTGAAACAGGAACCCCATTCGCGAACGGACCTTCTCCAGTTCCCCTCTTCCCGCTTCGGCGACGTTCACGCCGTCCACGAGAATCTCTCCCGAGTCGGCCTTCATCAGTCCGATGATGTGCTTGAGAATGAGGCTCTTACCCACACCGCTCTTTCCGATAATTCCAAGGGTTTCCTTCTCGTAAACCGCGAGGTTCACGTTGTTGAGAACCTGGACGCCTTTGAAGCTCTTGTTGACTCCTTTTACGGAAATGATCTCTTTGCGTTCCATGCGTAAAATTCCTGGAATATCAGATGAATGGGGCACACCGAATTTATTATGGTACACGAGTGGCCGGGTGGCAGGCAAGAAAAATTGACTTGCGGGGCACCCAACGGCCCGCATGATGCCGTTTCCGACGAAAGACCGGCTCGCTCATCTAGCTTAGGGGCGCGCCTGAACACTCATGTCCGACTCGAACAGCGCTGCGTTTCGACTCCATTTGGAGAGATAATGCTGAAAGGCCGCGATGATTATGCCCTCTCCAAATCCTTCTCCATGGGGAGTTCGACACGTTCATAATATCTATTGATCGATGCCGCCGCAGGCGGGTAATATAGTCCTCAACCGTGACATCGGGCTCCTCGCCGTCATCTTCCCGTATTATTAGCGGTGTCCTTGTTCTTCCGTGCGATGGTTTCCATCCGGAGAAGCAGGCGCCCTCCCCCGGTGGATTGAGACAAAGTGAGGCTGTTGGGAAGGAACCGTTGAACCTCCGAGGAGTTCCACCCAACAGACGGCCCGTGTGAAAAGGGGGCCCCGAAATCCCACGGTATGGTTCCGGGTGCACGATTTTTTATATCTAAGGTCAAAGGAGAACCAGGGAATGAAGAAAATATTGACCCCAATTTTGCTGCTCCTTCTCTGCCAAGCCGCATTTGCTCAATTCCCCGAAGTACCCGATTATATCTGGCCGCGACAGTTCGAGTGGCAGGGTGTGCAAGCGGAATATTATCTATGGAACGAAGGGCCCGGGGAGGGCGTGTATCTTTATGTCGTGCCCAAAGACGGAGAATACACGTTTTTCGGAGAATTCAAACTGCTCCAGGGAGCCAAAGAGGTCGATGCCGTGGTTTATGATTCGGTCGGGACTTTTGGGGAAGGCAAAATCGACCTTCCGACCACCCTTCAGGTCAAGGTGCCCCTGGAATCTCCCATTTCGTTCGCCGATGAGCTGACCGTTTCCTACAGCCACGCAGGCAATAGCTATATATTCTTCCTTCGTCCTCCCTCCTTCTACGAAGCTCTTCCCGCCAACGGGATATGGAAATCTTCGGAAGAAGACGGCCTCAGCATCTACTTTCAGAGGTACGCGGCCAGGTCCTGTATCCTTGTGGTCACCGCCGGCGACGGCACCTACACGGTGTTTCTCGACTCCGATTACACCGACGGCGTATACGCATCCGACGATATCGACAACGGCGGCTATTCGTTGCAGTTTTCCACAACGGATTCAAGCCATGGCACGATCACTGTCAGACTTCCCGGGTTGGGGGAGATCACTACGGACGTTGAATTGACCTTTCCGGAATAAAATCGTCGGGAATCACCGAGGGGAGGGCCCGCCGTTTGCGAATCCGGAGGCGCCGGCGAGGGGTATCGTGCCCAACCGAAGCCCCTTCCTCCCTCCCCTTCAAATGCCGTCGGCCTTCACCTCCCACGCCGCCAGAACCTGCAGAACGGTCCGCTGGTTTCCAACCAGAGAGTTGCGGAGATCCCAGTTCCTCTTATCGCGGTCTCCGCAGTAGTTGCTCACCACCCGGTATTCGACAAAAGGAATCCCAAACCTCTGTGCCACGTGGGCGACCCCCGCCCCTTCCATATTCTCAACCAATCCATCGAATCGCCTGGACATTAGGTCCGCCGCCCAATCGTCTCCGCTCACTTGAGACACGGTAACGAAAGGCCCGACCTTGAGGGTCGCGCCTTCCAGCCCCGATTCGTGGGCCAGATTCCTGAATTTGGCCACCAGCCGACGTTCTACTACAAAGCAACCCGGCTTCGAGTCCGAGGAACCTTGCAGAAGAGGTAATCCCACCGCGTTCCAGTCCCTCCATCCGCGACGGGTACGGACTCCCAGTTCCCCATAGTGCTCCTCGGTTGCCAGGGCAAAGTCCCCGACATTCAGACCCGAGTTGCGATAAGCCCCGCCCGCTCCAATCAAGACCACCAGGCGAGGTTGGATTCGGCTGAGAGTCCAAGCCAATCCGGCACCGGCGTTCACCTCCCCCACCCCGCATTCGAGCAGGCCCAGCTCCGCATTTCCGATGGGTCCGATTTCAAGACGCCACGGATGACGACATACCAAGCACAGTCCATGCAGTTCCCGTCGGATCCAATCCACCTCGGAAGAAGTCGCAGCCACCACCAAGAAATCAACGGCAGCGCTTTCTCTCAACCATGCATTCTCAGGCATCCGTGTGGACAATTCCGTCGCCTTTAACCCCCATTCGGTATTGGGGCCATGGAGGCCATCTTTTGTGGGCAGAAAAGGTTCCGACCCCGATCGCTCGTTTCAGCGCCCCAAGCCTCGGCGCAGAAAATCGACCAATTCGTCCGCCCATGCTTCCATGATCTCCGGTTCCGCCAGGTGAAGACCCAAACCCGCATCCATGTACTTCACGCTGAAAACCTGTAGAAATCGATCGAGCAGAGCGTCCAGGAAAAAAGCCGCCTTCCGCAGATCCACACTTTCACGAATTTCTCCCCTGACCCGCCCTTCTTCCAAAATGGAAAGCAGGTATTCCATGGAAAGAGTACGCAAGGTGCGAATCAGGTCCCGCCGCATAGGAATTCCGCTCTCAAACAAAATACGAAAATAGATGCTGCTGATTTTGGGGTTCTTCCGAACAAAACGAATTCCGTTTAAAAGAGCCTGTCTGATCCGATCGAACACCTCCAGTTCGTTGGTATCCGACCTGACTTTCCGCAACTCGTCCTTCACCAGACGGAGAGCATGTTCAAATACGAACAAAAAGAGACTGTTCTTATTTCGAAAGTACTTAAAAATAGAGCCCTTGGAAATACCCAACCCGAAAACCAATCGGTTGATGCTGGCGCCTTCGTAACCATGCTCGGAGAATTCCTTCAGAGCCGCATCCACAATACGCCGTTGCTTGACCGCGTCCAGATTGAGGAAAGTTCTTGATGGTTCGTTGGGTCCTCGAATGTCCATTGTTTCAGTATAGACAAAACCCCCAATCCGGCCAGCGAAAAATATCCATGAACAATTATGAACGTCCATCATACAGGGTTCTTGCCCGGTGAAAACATCACGCAGCCCCGACCCCTTGTGGTCTCATTGTGGATTTACCGACTCTGGTCTAAAATCATGAGATACGGACCGAGGCATAGCCCGTAAATTTTCATGTCCGAGCGTGCCCGATCACCCGGAATTTTGGAGGATTCCACCTGTAGTTGGAGGCTCACATGTTTTCGATGCGCCTAAAACGTCAAGTGTTTCTCTTCACCCTGCCGGCCCTCTTGCTCCTTCTTGCCCCCCCCTTGTCGCCCGCCAAGACCTTCGTGGAATCGGCTCGAAGCGCCATGGTGGAAAGACAGATCCGAGATAGAGGAATCCGTGATCCCAGGGTTCTTAGGGCCATGAATTCGGTTCCTCGCCACCTTTTTGTGCCCGAGCAATTCCGATCCTCCGCCTACGAGGATCATCCCCTTCCCATTGGATACGGTCAGACGATCTCACAACCCTATATCGTTGCCCTGATGACGGAAACCCTTCACCTGAATGGAACTGAAAAGGCACTGGAAATCGGCACCGGGTCAGGCTACCAGGCGGCGGTACTCTCCACGCTGTGCGCAGAGGTCTACTCCATTGAAATCATTCCCACGCTGGCCGCAGAGGCCAAGGAGCGACTAGAGAGTCTCGGCTACCACAATGTGCACGTAAGCCACGGCGATGGATACAAAGGATGGCCTGAGCACGCGCCCTTCGATGTCATCATTGTAACGGCGGCACCACCCGAGGTCCCGGCGGCATTGATAGAGCAGCTCAAGGTGGGGGGCAGAATGGTGATTCCGGTGGGAGAATCGGTTCAGGAGTTGCTCTTCATCGAGAAGACAAAAGCGGGCACGCTTCAGCGAAAGCTCATGCCCGTTCGTTTTGTTCCCATGGTTCGTGAAAGAAAATAGGAGGCGAACGCCGGTGGAGTTGGGACGACTCACGGGCTTCTCAAGCCTGCTGTGTTCAAGAAAAAAAAGAGGCCCCTCATGATGAAGGGCCTCAAATAATGTCCCGGCGGCGTCCTACTCTTCCACGCCATGCGGCGCAGTACCATCGGCGCTAAGGAGCTTAACTTCCGTGTTCGGTATGGGAACGGGTGTTTCCTCCTCGCTATAGCCACCGGGAAAATCGGGGTTTTCAAAAATATAAAACGAATATGGGAGAGAAAAAAGGAATCGAAAAAAATGGCCAAGCCGCACGGCCAATTAGTATCAGTAAGCTCCATCTGTTACCAGACTTACACATCTGACCTATCAACCTCGTAGTCTACGAGGGGCCTTTAGTTCCGGTGTCTCCACCGGAAGGGATATCTAATCTTGAGGTGGGTTTCCCACTTAGATGCTTTCAGCGGTTATCCCTTCCGAACGTA
>CAXXLZ010000002.1:0-3875000 GCA_963675595.2 Thermodesulfobacteriota bacterium | reverse complement strand
CCTTTTCGCTTCCTCAATGATTCGTTGGGAAAGCCGGTCAATGGATTCAATTTTCGATTCCACAACCCGTTTCCGTAGAAGAAACCCAATTCCTACTCCGGCGAATAGAAGCACGACAAACAATAACACCGTGATTGGGGACTGCATATTTTGATCTCCTCGGGTCGGTCCCGCGATTGGCCATCGACTGTCCTCACGAACGCCTCTCACTCAAGGGGCGGAACGCAAAGCGGGGGAGCCGACGGAAGGTTATGCAAACCAGGAAGGGCGTCCGGATGGACACAAGAAAGGCGGTCTCACAAGCCCAAAGGATGATGCGGCGTACTGTGGGAAGGATGCTGATTGGATTGCTATGGTCGAGACTGTTCCCGCTTCATCGGTGCACGCCCTCTTCGGTCGAGGGAGGTACCCCGTCCCTAGGAGAAAATTCTCCCGTTCCGAGCACGCAGACCGGATGCGAACACATTATCCCTCCCCGCCCAGTGGCCGAAGGCCTTGCGGGGTATGAATCCATCCTCTCGGCCGAATACGTGGTCATTGAGAGGCATGAGATTTCTCGATTTTCTCAATCAGCTTCTCGGACTTGGCAACCAGTGCGCGGCGCATCTCTTCAACGCGCTCTCGGGCTTCGAAGAGCTCACTCGCAGCATTCAAGGCCGCCAGTGCCATCAAATTAGTACGAGGAGCATTTTGGGAAACCGTCTTGACCTCTTCATATTTCTTCTGCAGGTATTCCGCCAAGGCGTTCACTTGCGATTCGTCCGCGTCGGTCCTGACGGACAGCTCCTGATCGAACACCGTGATTTGATAGAGGTTTTTCACCTGCAGTGGCTCAGAAACAGCTACCGTCCGACGTTTTCAAATTTTTCCAGAAGGCTCCCGATGCGGCGACCCACCAGTTCCCTCTCCTGAGACAATTCGGAGATTCTCGCCTGATTTTTCGCCAAGGCCTCGTCCTTCTGAGCAATGATTTCCAACAATTCAGCATTCTTCTTGGACAGCAATTCATGTTTCGCCAGCAATTCATCGATTTTTGCTTCAAGCCGCTCGAATTGCTCCAATTCCATGGACACCTCTCCACTCGATAGTTCGAATTATTGACGTAACCCTTGTGGTTGTCAAGTTTTTTTGTGAAACTTGCACCTACTCCACAGTCACACTTTTGGCCAGATTTCGCGGCTGATCCACGTCCGTCCCAAGCAAGACCGCCACATGGTATGCAAGCAGCTGAAGAGGAACCACCCACAAAATCGGATCCAAATCCCCCAAATTGCCTGGAAGCCGAATCGTATCATCCGCCAAGCGGCTCACTTCCTCTCCATCCGACTCAGTCACCGCGATCACGATCCCGCGCCGGGTTTTCACTTCCTGCAGGTTCCCCAGTATCTTTTCGTAACCCGCGCTGCCCGAGACAAGCACCACAACAGGCAGTTTGTCGTCGATGAGCGCTATGGGCCCATGTTTCATTTCACCGGCCGCGTATCCTTCCGCATGAATGTAGGAGATCTCTTTGAGCTTCAGCGCTCCTTCAAGCGCAATCGGATACAACATCCCTCGACCAAGATAAAGAAAGTCTTTTGCTTTAAAATGTTTGAGCGCCACATGGCGAATTTCTTCGCTCCTCGCAAGTACCTGCTCCACCATTCCAGGCAGCTCGAGCAGTCGCTCCAGTCCCTCGACGGATTCCGGCCCCGACAAACGGCCGCACTTTTCTCCCAAGTGAAGGGCCAGAAGGTACAGCACAACGAGTTGGGTTGTAAACGCCTTGGTTGAAGCGACACCGATCTCGGGTCCCGCATGCGTGTAAATGACCCCGTCGCATTCCCGAGTAAGGGAGCTTCCCACCACATTGCACACGGCGAGGCAGAGGGCGCCCTTCCGCTTTCCCTCCCTCACGGCGGCCAATGTATCCGCAGTCTCGCCGGACTGCGAAACGGCTACAAGCAGGTCCCCTTCCGATACCAAGGGATCACGATAACGAAACTCGGACCCCAGATCCACCTCGACGGGAATCTTTGCCAGCTTTTCAATCCAGAACTTTCCCACAATAGAAGCATGGAAGGATGTACCGCAAGCAACGATGACGACCCGCCGAATCGAACCCCATTGATCGTCTCCAAATCCCGTTTCATCAAGGTAAACGCTTCCGGTTTCAGGATTCATCCGGCCACGGAATGTGTCAACAATCACTCTAGGTTGTTCGAAAATTTCCTTTTCCATAAAATGACTGTAACCCGTCTTCTCGGCCATTACCGGGCTCCAGTCCAACACCTGCTCCACCATCTCCAGCGGCCGTCCGTCCATGTCGGAAAACGACACATCCGCTCCCAGAACAGACGCGATCTCCCCATCCTCCATGAAGATTACACGTCGCGTATGGTTTAGAAAAGCGGGCACGTCCGATCCAAAGAAGACCTCGCCTTCACCACGCCCAACCACCAGCGGGCTCTCCTTCCTTGCCGCTACCAATTGTTCGGGAAAGGCGCGGTTCAGAATTACCACGGCATAGGATCCTTTAAGCCTTTTCAAAGCCTTCCGGACGCCTGCGACAAAGTCGCCCTCATCCTTGACGCATCGGTCCACAAGATGGGCAATGACTTCCGTATCCGTTTCCGACCGGTACTCCGCTCCGCTGAGTCCCATTTCTTGTTTCAGTTGAACGTAGTTCTCAATGATCCCATTGTGAACGACGACCGTGTCCCCAGCCTGATGTGGGTGGGCGTTCACGTCCGAAGGCGCCCCGTGGGTGGCCCACCGGGTGTGACCCAATCCGACCCGGCCGCTGCACGGTTGTTCACGAATTCTTTCCTTCAGCTTGACCAGCTTCCCCTGGCTCCGCCGGACTTCGAGAGAGCCGTCCGCACCCACGACGGCAATTCCGGATGAATCGTATCCCCTATACTCAAGACGCTCAAGGCCGGAGACCAGTATGTCCACAGCCTCGCCCGGTCCGGCGTAACCAATGATCCCGCACATACGTCCACCGTTCCTCTCAGGATGAAGTCAAACCTCCTCAACAGCGAGCCACCTTACCACTACGCAAGCACGCCCGGCAAACGATCTTTCTCCATCATCCCAAAAAAGAGGGGGCGACCTAAGCCGCCCCCCAATTCGTCTCGAATATTTTTGAACTCTTATTGTACGCTGAGCCGCCTTTCGGCAACTTTCAGCCACACCATGGCTCGCCGAAGCTCGGCCTCCGCCTGGATGTAGTCCAAACCTTCCGATTTTGCTTTCTTAATGCGTTCCTCGGCACGTTCCCTGGCACGCTTGGCACGATCGACGTCTATGTCTCTGGCGGATTCCGCCTCCTCGGCCAATACCGTGACCTTGTCAGGAAGAACCTCCGCGTACCCGCCGTTAATGGCCAAGTAGTGCGTCTCTCCACCGTCCTTATAGTACATCTCACCGGTCTGGAGGGAAGTGAGAAAGGGCAAGTGGCCGGGAAGCACACCAAACTCACCCTCGTATCCGGGAGCAACGACGATGTCCGCCTTAACCTGGGCCAGAACCTTTTCCGGTGTTACCACCTCAAGGAGGATCTTGTCCTTGTCAGCCATGGTCGCGGTCTACTCCTCTCTCAGACGATTCGCCTTCTCGATGGCCTGCTCGATGGTACCCACCATCAGAAAAGCCTGTTCGGGAAGATCGTCGTGTTTGCCGTCTACGATCTCTTTGAATCCACGAATCGTTTCCTCAACTTTCACGTAGGCGCCGGCCTGGCCGGTAAAAGTCTCAGCCACGTGGAAAGGCTGGGAAAGGAAGCGCTGAATTCTACGCGCCCTACCCACCGTCAGCTTATCCTCGTCGGAAAGCTCGTCCATACCGAGGATAGCGATGATGTCCTGAAGGTCTTTGTATTTTTGGAGAATCTGCTGCACGGCTCGTGCGGTACGGTAGTGCTCCTCACCCAGCACGTTGGGGTCCAAAATGCGGGAAGTCGAGTCAAGCGGGTCCACCGCGGGGTAAATACCGAGCTCGGCGATCTGACGGGAGAGAACCACGGTACCGTCCAAATGGGAAAACGTGGTGGCAGGCGCCGGGTCGGTAAGGTCGTCCGCAGGCACGTACACGCACTGTACCGAGGTGATCGAGCCTTTGGTCGTTGACGTAATCCGTTCCTGCAGTTCACCAAGGTCCGTACCCAAGGTCGGTTGGTAACCGACCGCGGAGGGCATACGACCGAGAAGCGCTGAAACCTCGGAACCGGCCTGCGTGAAACGAAAGATGTTGTCTACGAAAAGAAGCACGTCCTGCTGCTGCTCATCACGGAAATATTCCGCCGCCGTAAGCGCGGAAATAGCGACACGGGCGCGGGCTCCAGGCGGTTCCGTCATCTGACCGTAAATCAGAGCGGCACGGGGCAGAACACCGGAATCCTTCATTTCGTGATACAGGTCGTTTCCTTCGCGGGTTCGCTCTCCCACACCGGCAAACACGGAAATACCGCCGTGCTGCATGGCGATGTTGTGGATCATCTCCATCATGATGACGGTCTTACCCACACCGGCGCCCCCGAACATCCCCATCTTACCACCGCGAGGGAACGGAACCAGCAGGTCGATAACCTTTACGCCGGTTTCAAGCACGTTCACGGACGTGTCCTGATCGACAAAGGAAGGTGCGGGACGGTGAATCGGGTAGTATTTCTTGGCGTTCACAGGACCCAGTCCATCCACGGGACGACCGACAACGTTAAGCACGCGCCCCAGGGTCTCTTCTCCAACGGGCATGGAAATCGGCTTGCCAGTGTCCTTTGCCTTCATCCCGCGCACCAGACCGTCGGTAACGTCCATGGCGATGCATCGTACTACGTTATCGCCCAGATGGGCCGCCACTTCGACCACCAGATTGTCTTCTTCATTGCTGATGGCCTGATTGCTTAACAGCAAAGCCGTCAATATGTTTGGGAGCTTTCCCTCTTCAAATTTTACGTCCACCACCGGTCCGATGACCTGGGAAATGGTTCCTATATTCATGACGGTCAAAACCTCCTGTTAGTTAACCTTTCAAGGCTTCCGAGCCACCGACAATGTCCATGAGCTCCGTTGTGATCGAAGCTTGCCGAGCTTTGTTGTAGATCAGCGTCAGCCGTTCAAGCATATCGTTACAGTTCGATTGGGCATTGTCCATGGCGGTCATACGGGCGGCGTGTTCCGCGGCGACCGCTTCAAGCAGAATGCTCGTCACCTGCACGTCTATGTTTTTCGGCAGCAGTTCAATCAGAAGTTCTTCCGCCGAAGGCTCGCAAAGATATTCGGATAGTTGGGCGGGCTGCTCTTCCCCCTCGTCGGCCGCGCAGACCGTCGGGGCAATGGGAATCAGTTTGAAGAGCCTCGGTCTCTGAATCCCCACGTTGATAAACTCAGCGTAGAGCACGTGGACCTCGTCCACCTCTCCGAACAGGTAGCCGTCAATGCTCTTCTGGGCGATTTCGTGAGCAACGGAGTAGTCGTAGCTACCATAATAGTCCGTGTAGGATCCCCGAAAATCGAACCTTCTTCTTCGAAAGAAGTCCCGGCCCTTCCGACCGATAACCGTCAAAAGAGGGTTTCGTCCAAGGCGCTTCTGCTCTTGAAACCACCTGAACGCGGTGTTGTTGAGGTTCGTGTTGTAGCTCCCGCACAGCCCGCGGTCGGAGGTAACGAGGATGAGCTCGACGTTTTTCACCTCTTCCCGTTGCACCAACAAAGGATGTATGTCCGGGTCGCACCTGAGCGACAGGTTTTCCAACACTTCACCAAACTTCGCCGCGTATGGTTTGAACTGCTCCATCCGGTTCTGGGCGCCGCGAAGCTTCGCAGCCGAGACCATGTTCATGGCCTTGGTGATCTGCTTGGTCTTTTTGACCGCCCCGATCTTTCGTTTAACGTCTCTAAGTGATGCCATGGGAGTTCCCGTTTCCTTTTACGCGACCGGTTGGAAGATTTCGTCGAACTCCGTGATCGCCTTCTTCATTTTGGCATCCAGTTCGTCACTGATGATCTTCTTCTCCTTGATCTCGGAGAAGATGTCCGGATACTTGTTTTCGATGAACTCGAAAAGCTGAGTTTCGAAGGCCGCCACCGCACTCGCGGGGTGTTTGTCCAGGAAACCGCGGGTGCCGGCGTAGAGAGAAGTTATCTGCTTCTCCACGGCCATGGGAGCGTACTGAGGTTGTTTCAGAAGTTCAACCAGACGCATGCCGCGGTTCAGCTGTCTTTGAGTGGCCTTGTCCAACTCGCTGCCGAACTGTGCAAATGCCTCCAACTCGCGGTATTGGGCCAAGTCGAGTCGCAAAGAACCGGCGACCTGACGCATGGCCTTTGTCTGCGCAGCACCACCGACGCGGCTGACGCTCAACCCAACGTTGATCGCCGGGCGCACGCCCGAGAAGAAGAGGTTCGGCTCCAGATAAACCTGGCCGTCCGTAATCGAGATCACGTTGGTCGGAATGTACGCGGAAACGTCCCCGGCCTGTGTTTCAATGATGGGAAGCGCGGTAAGCGATCCCCCGCCCAGCTCTGAGTTCAGCTTGGCGGACCGTTCCAGTAGTCGGGAATGGTTATAAAAGATGTCTCCGGGGAAAGCCTCACGTCCGGGAGGACGACGAAGCAGCAGGGAAACCTGGCGGTAGGCCACGGCCTGCTTGCTGAGATCGTCGTAAATGATCAGCGCGTGTTCGCCTTTGTCTCTGTAATATTCGCCCATGGCGCAACCGGAGTAGGCAGCCATATACTGCATGGTTGCGGGGTCGGAAGCACAGGCCGAAACCACGGTGGTATATTCCATGGCGCCGTAACGGCGGAAGATTTCCACCACCTGAGCGACCGTGGATTTCTTCTGCCCGATGGCCACGTAGATGCATTTCACATCCTGGCCCTTTTGATTCAGGATGGCGTCCACGCAGATGGCCGTCTTACCGATTTGGCGGTCGCCGATGATCAGCTCGCGCTGGCCCCTGCCGATGGGAGTCATGGCATCGATGGCCTTGAGTCCGGTGTACATGGGTTCGTTCACGCTCTGACGCGCGATAACGCCGGGAGCCACTACTTCCATGCGGCGGGTTTCCGATGTGTCGACAGGGCCTTTTCCGTCCAAGGGGGTGCCGACGGCATCCACGACTCGGCCGAGCACCGCGGCTCCCACGGGAACTTCCGCGATTCGACCGGTGCGTTTCACTTGGTCGCCCTCTTTGATATGAACGACCTCGCCGAGAACGGCCACGCCCACGCAGTCTTCCTCAAGATTGAGCGCCAAGCCCAGAATCCCGCCGGGGAATTCCAAGAGCTCCATGGCCATGCAGTTTTCCACGCCGTAGACCTTAGCCACACCGTCACCGACGCTGAGCACAGTCCCGGTTTCGGAAACATCGATTTCCTTGGTGTAGCGCTCGATCTGCTCCTTGATTACCTGACTGATTTCGTCTGCTTTGATTTCCATAGAGCCTAGTCACCCCTCTTCAATGATTTCTTCAGACTCTCCAACTGACTCCGAACACTGCCGTCGAAAATCAAATCACCTACTCTGGTGACGATTCCACCAATCAGCGCCGGATCCACCTCGCTCTGGAGCCTGATGGTTTTCTTGGTTATCTTCTCAACCGCTTCCTTGACCCGGTCAACGGTGTCCTCTGGTAGCTTCACCGCCGAAACCAGTGTCGCGCGGGCGATATTCTGGATAGAGTCCGTAAGCTCGCCATAGCGCTCCGTGATCCCCGCGACGAATCGGATGCGGCCTTTTTCCATCAAAAGGTTGATGAAATTGGTCACCATCGGCGAGTACTTGCTCCGGTCGAGAAGGAACGAGAGCACCGCCTTCCGGCTCTTCACCTTGTACAAGGGGTTTGATAGAGCATCCAGGAGTTGTTTGTTCTCTTTGAGCAGGCCGGCAAACTCATTCAGTTCTTCTCCATATTGGAGAAACTGGCCGTCCTCCTTCCCAACCGCCAATAGGGCGTTGGCGTACCGTCTTGCTAAAATCTTGCTGCTCACGCCGTTTCCACCACCTTTTCTAAGTATTCGTCAACTAATCTTTTTTCGTCTTCTTCACCGATGTTCTTACGAATTACCTCTTCAGCCATGGCAGCCGCGAGTTCAGCGATCTCCGAACGCAAGTCCGTCTTGGCCCGCTTCACCTCTTGGTCGATAGTCCATCGAGCCTGCTCCTCGATCCGTTCTCCCATGATCTTCGCCTGCTCGATGATTTTTTCCTTTTCCGCTTCACCTTCCTTCACATACTCAGCGATGATGCTTTCGCGCTCCGACTCGATCTCTTTAAGCTTCTTACGGAAGTCGCCCAACATGGCTTCCGTGTCTTTCTTCTTCTTTTCAAGCTCATCCAGTTCCTGCTTGATGGATTCACGTCGGTTGGAGAGAAACTGAGGAATGACTTTGCGGAGGAGGAAGAACAGACCCAAGAAGACCACGCCGAAACAGATCGTCCGATATAACAGGTCCATCAGCTTGGCCGAGGAGTCGCCTCCGTGGGCCGCCGTTTCACCGCCATGCCCCTCTTCTCCGTGGGTCGTTGCTTCCGACGCGTACGCCGGGGCGCCCAGCCCCCCCGAAGTTACGTTCACGCAAAGGAAGGCCGCCAACAGGACCGCGATCAACATCAATCCCACACCGATTTTTCGCCTGTCCACGATCATCCGACTTGCCTCCCCAAAATCTTGACGGCCAGTTCGCGGGCGAACGTATCCAACTGCCCTTTCAGGGCCTTGCGCGCTTCCGCCACGTCTCCGGCGATCTGTTCCTTCATTGCCCCGATCCTGACTTCCATCTGCGTCGACATTTCGGATAGGATGCGCTCTTCTTCTTTTCGAGCCTGTTGCTTCAAGGCTTCCTTTTCCTCGAATCCCATACGACGCGCTTCATTGGAAAGCCGGGTAATTTCTTCCTGTTCTTCGTCGATCTGCTTCCCCAATTCCTTGATATCTTTCAAATACCCCTCAATCCGCTGTTTTCTTTCGGCAAGAATCCTTCGAATCGGCTTATAGAGAATCAGATTGAGGATCCAGAGCAGAACCAGGAAGTTGAATATCTGAAAAAACAAGGAGTTATCAATTTTGACCATGCAGACACGACTCCCCTTAAGAATGTGAAATAAAGTACGTGCTGGAACGATGCAGGTTATTACATGATTCAGGGAGGGTTGTCAAAGGATTTTTTGCGAAAAGAAATCCTTTCAGAAAAGCCCGCCTTTCCCCATTTTCACTTGAACATGAATCGCCGCATGCTGATGTTCATCAGCAGGCCCGCAGCGAACAGGGTGCTCAGTGCGTTGGAGCCTCCATAGGAGATCAGAGGCAAAGGAATTCCCACCACCGGCAGAATCCCGGTCACCATCCCCACGTTGATGACCAGGGGCCAAAACAACATGGCCACAAGCCCCACCGCCAGCAACGATCCGTACAGGTCCTTGGACCTCCTCCCAATGTTCAAGCCCCAGAGCACCAAGGTCAGAAACAGCGCCATCACGATGATCGATCCAACGAAGCCCCACTCCTCCGCAAGTACGGAAAAGGCGAAATCCGTGTGATGCTCCGGCAGAAAGTTCAGATGGCTCTGAGTGCTGGAGAGATACCCTTTTCCCGCCAGGCGCCCCGATCCCACGGCAATCTTGGACTGAGTGACGTGGTAGCCGGCCCCAAGCGGGTCCCATTCCGGATTGAAAAAGGTCAGAATCCGCTTCTTCTGATAGTCCTTAAGCACCTTCCAAAGAAAAGGCAACGATAAAATCACACCGCTTATGCTCGCCGCCGTCACTTGCCATCGGACCCGGATGAACAACAAAATCGACAATCCGATGAGCACACACAGAATCGCCGTGCCCAAATCGGGTTCTTTGAGAATCAGAACCGCCGGAAGCGCCATCACCAGAAAGGGAAGCAGCAGGTCTCGCAGCCCGAGGCTCCGGTTCAGGTTCTTCCGGTAGAAGATCCTCGCCATCATGACCACCATGACCGGTTTGGCCAGCTCCGAGGGCTGGAAGGAAAGCGGCCCCAAGATGATCCAACGCTTCGAGCCGCCGACCACCGGACCGAGCACCAAAGGCAGAACCAGTAGTATCAAAGTAAAGACATACAACGGTACCGCCACCCTCTCCAGCAGATGGTAATTGAAAAACAGGCTTACCAGCACCAACCCCAATCCGATGCAAACCCACAGGGATTGCCGATAGAAAACCAACTGCCCCTCGGTGCGCACGGTGGCGCTGTAAAGATTGGCCAGCCCCACTCCGCAGATCATCAGGATCAGACACAACAAAAACCAGTCAAAATGCTTTACGAGCCTTCTGTCGAACAACCCGTCTCCTCCTACCTGCCGCTTTCGAGCCCTTGAGATACCTCCAGCTCCGGCTGTTCCGCATTCTGGAGCGCCACCCAAGCCTTGAGCACGTTGCCGGCCACGGGGGCGGCCACCGATCCTCCATGCCCCGCATGCTCAATCAGCACCGCGAGAGCGATCCTAGGTTTTTCCGCCGGAGCGAAACAGACAAACCAAGCGTGGTCGCGAAACTTGTACGGCGTCTCTTCCACATCTTTTCTGTTTTTCGGATCCCGCAAAGACACCACTTGGACGGTACCCGTTTTTCCCGCCACGGATAATCCTTCGACCGCGGCCTTTCGCCCCGTTCCCGCGGAGCCCTCCACAGCCTGGCGAAGGGCCTCCACCAAAACATTGAGTTGCTCCGGCGCCACCCCCGTTTCTTTCCTGACTTTGGGGGTGAAAGACTGGATCAGGCTTCCATCCGACGTCTCGACCCTTCGAACGGCGGCGGGCACCATGACATGCCCGCCGTTGGCCAGAGCGGAAAAGGCCACCGCACACTGCAGCGGTGTCACCAAATTGAAGCTTTGCCCAATGGCCATAGACAGGGTTTCGCCTTTCTGCCACGGTACCCGGAACCGTCTAAGTTTCCAGGCGGACGTGGGGATCAGGCCGGCCCGCTCCGATTCCAGGATGATGCCCGTGCTTTCGGAAAATCCCAACTTCGCCGCGTACCGGGCGATCACGTCCACACCCAAGCGCTGCCCCAATTGGTAGAAGTACACGTCGCACGATTCGGCTATGGCCCTCGTAATATCCACCCGACCATGCCCCCAGCTTTTCCAGCAATGGTAGATCCGGTTTCCCAGGCTGTACGCACCATGACAATCGAACGCAGTCTCCGGAGTGACAACCCCTTCCGCAAGTCCCGCCAAGGCCGTTACGATCTTGAAGGTGGATCCCGGCGGGTACTGTCCCTGTGTAGCACGGTTCTGAAGTGGATTCAGCGGATTGTCTCGGATATCCTTCCAGGCTTCCAGAGAGATACCCTCCACGAAAAGATTCTGATCGTATCCGGGACTCGACGCCAGGGCCAATATTTCACCGGTTCGCGGATCCATGGCGACGATGGCGCCCACCTTGTCCCGGAGCTCGGCTTCCACCACGGACTGAAGCTCCATGTCCAAGGTCAGGTACACATTGTCGCCGGGCAGCGCGTCAACGCGGTTCAGTGTCTTGATTTCCCGTCCCGCAGCGTCCACTTCGACATGACGTCCCCCTTTAAGTCCGCGCAGGAACTGCTGCTTGGCACGCTCGATACCGCTTTTTCCCACGTACTCACCCACGAGCGCCCCTGTAAACTCTTTCCTTTCCAGCTCGGTGTTGCTCACCTCGCCTAAATACCCCACCAAGTGGCACGCGAGACCGGGGTAAACGTAGTGGCGTTTCGGCTCCGCCTGGATGGTGACGCCGGGGAGTTCGTATTTCAGGGTTTCCACCCTCGACAATTCAGCCCAGGAGATGTTGGATTTGACCAGCACCCTATTGGTAAATACATCCTTCTTCCCCTGCCGAAAGACTGTGGAGAATTCGTCTTTGGAGAATCCGAGAATCGCACCGAGACGTTGCGCGACCCGCCCGTCGACGTCGGCCTGATCCATGTCCATGTAGACGCTGAAGGACGGTCGGTTGCTCACCAGCACTCGCCCTTTGCGGTCCAAGATCAGGCCGCGCATGGGCATGAGATGCCTTAAACGAATGCGGTTGTGTATGGACAGGTTATGGTACTCGTCGCCCTTGTAAAGCTGCAAATACCACAGCCTCAGGGTAAGCACGCCCACCACGACCGTCGCGGCCAGGGCGAATATAATGAATCGCCTGTCCAGATCCGGTGTTTCGTGCAGGCTTACGGGAGTGAATCCCCGTTTTACTTTTTGTATTTCCATTCCAGGGTAGCCTCTTGTACCCACATCCTGGTGCCGTCGAAAGCACGAAAAAGCAGAGGACTGACCAGCGCGGTGACAATGGCGTACCACAGAACCGGACGGGCCGAGTCGAACCGAAAATCCAGGAGAGCCGCGAGCATGGCCAAAATCGAGAAGCGGAAGAACAGGTCAAGCACCAGAACCACGCCCATCCGATACAATCCCAGGGCGAGATTGACGCTTCTCCCCGCAATACAGGTCACTACGAATATCAAGACATACAACAGGATATGAGCACCGAAAATGCCGCCCGAGTACGTATCCACCAACAGTCCCACGAACACGGTGACCCAACCGCCCACTGCCGGATGCCGCGTGAGCCCCAGATACACGATGAGAACGAGAAAACAATGGCAGGCGTACAGAGCGGATACTTGACCCAGCCAAGCGGTATGCAGGACAAACAGCACCAGCGCCCAGCCCAAAAACAGAAGGGTTTCAGCTATCCTCATCCGGCTCGGGCTCCGTGGCTTGAGGGATGAACCGCCCGGGTCGGTCTAATATCACCATCACTTCTTCCAGAGTGGAGAAATCCACCGCCGGAACAACGAGGATGGACTGAAACAGCTCACCGGGATTCTGCTCCGCCGACTTGACATACCCCAGCAGTATGCCCTTTGGAAAGAAACCGCTCAGGCCTGAAGTTACGACCGCCTCTCCCACGGCCACATATTCGGAAGGGGGGACGTATTTCAATTCACAGAGAGAACCTCCCATCCCTCCCAAGACGGCTCTCGAACGACTCGTTTGAAGGATCGAGTTCACCGCACTATTCTGGTCCAGGATGAGCAGCACTTTGGCGTAATGGGAAGAAACGGCGATGACCCGGCCTACAATGCCCGAGTAAGAGACTACGGCCATGTTCTTTCCAACCCCGGCTTCTTCTCCTTTGTCGATCATGATGGTCTGGACCCATTTGGACGGGTCCCATGCCACGACTTGGGCGGGAATCATGACCTTGGCTTCTTTCCTCTTGAATTCGAGAAGCTTTCGCAATCGCAGATTCTCCGCACGGTCTTCACGTAGAAGATTCAACTCGTATTCCAGCTCCGCGGCCAAACTCCGCAATTCACGGTTCTCCCGTTGGGTGTCCAGTAAATCCACATAAGACTCCCACACCGAAACCAGAGATCGGGTGATAAAGTCGAATCCTTCCTGCACGGGAGCAACGGCCTCCACAGTGAGTCTCTGGACCAGATCAAAGTCCCCGTAGCGGTTTCTCGGCGACATGACGATCCCGGCGGCCACCATGCAGATTACGAAAACCAGACTGATAATGATTCTGCGCTTCAGAAAGCAACCCCCGGCGGTGACGGGAAAAAGTAGGCGGATCGGATCATATCTTTTGAATCATGTCACTGATCCCCATGAAATTCAAGAGGAACTCCGGCTGCGACCGGAGTGTCCGCAGGGGTTCTCCGGTGCTCTGATCGTGCCGAACCAAGCGCTGTGAGCATCAAAATGGAGGGAACTCGGCGGGAAGACTCCTGCACTTCCCCCAAACCATCAGGCCGGAATCATTGGTTGCTTCGTGGAGGAGGGTTGAACCGCATCCGCGTTCGAACGCCATGACGGGTGTCGATGGCGGGATCCGACGGAACAAAGAGTCTCTCCTTCGCGAGCCGGACCGTCGGGATTTCGCACCGAGCTTGCGACCGCCGACGGTCACGCATGAACGAACCGTCGCTGAGTTTCCGGCATGCCGATCCTCCGGGTGAGCTCGTGCGAAGTCGAGGTGAAGAGGTGAGGCGAGTCGCCGCTACTCGATCAGCACTTCTTTGAGATGCTTGATTTCGTCCAAAGCCTTGCCCGATCCGAGAACCACTGTGGACAAAGGGTCTTCGGTAACCACGATGGGAAGCTTCGTCTCCTGATGCAGCAAAACGTCAAGGTTTCTCAGCAACGCGCCCCCGCCGGTCAGCGTGATTCCGCGATCCACAATATCGGCCGCCAGCTCGGGAGGGGTTTGCTCCAAAGCGATCTTGATGGTGTCCACTATGGTTTCGACCTGTTCCGAAATGGCCTTGCGAACCTCTTCCGAATCAATCGTCAAAATTTTGGGAATGCCGGAAACCAGATCTCTTCCCTTCACCTCCATGGTTTCCACTTCGTCGTCGGGATGGACATTGCCGATGGTGATTTTGATGGCTTCGGCGGACCGTTCCCCTATGAGCAGATTGTAGTTACGTTTGATGTACTGAAGAATCGCCTCGTCCATCTTATCCCCACCCACGCGAACCGACTTCGAGTAGACGATGCCGGCCAGGCTGATAACCGCCACTTCGGTGGTCCCGCCCCCGATGTCCACGATCATGTTCGCCGTGGGCTCCGTAACGGGCAAACCCGCTCCGATGGCCGCCGCCATGGGCTCCTCAATCAAATAGACCTCACGTGCCCCGGCGGATTCCGCGGACTCGCGGACCGCCCTCTTTTCCACCTGGGTAATGCCCGAGGGCACGGCAATGATAATGCGGGGTCGTATAAGAGTTCGTCGATTATGAACTTTTCGGATGAAATGACGAAGCATGGCTTCGGTAACTTCGAAATCGGCGATGACGCCGTCCTTCATGGGACGAATGGCCACGATGTTTCCAGGAGTTCTCCCCAACATCTTTTTCGCCTCGGTTCCCACGGCCAAGACCTTGCCATATCCCCGGGTATCCTTGCGCACGGCCACCACGGAGGGCTCCCTCAACACGATCCCTTCGCCCTTCATGTACACCAAAGTGTTGGCCGTACCCAAATCTATGGCCAGGTCGTTCGAGAACAGGCCGAGAATGGGGTCAACGATCATATACTCTCCTTTCGGACCATCCTTACCAAATTCCAAATGCTTGCTGTGAATCCGCGTCGAGGTTCTCCACCGGGGGCAACGCGCGGATCCGTTGCAACATATAGATCAATCCCCTATTTTTTCAACAAAAAAATAGGTTTGTAACAGCTTCGATCCGCTTCCTGCAAGGAAATTCCCCGGTCCGGCACTCCGCCCCACTCCTTCGACGCAACATGGAGCCGAACCCGACGTCGCCTCGTCGAGGCTCGACCGACCGGCGCTCCATTCGGATTCCTCTTACCCATAATTTCCATCCGAAGCTTCAGAACGCCCCGACGATATTGACTTTATCCGTGGATTGGTTTAAAGGAAACCAAACTTCCGACTGGATGCCATCATCATGCCTGAGTATTCCAAAAGTCTCGTACTCCCTGAATCCCGCATTCTCGAACGCGTCGGTGAAATGGCGGCACGCCTGGATATCGATTACAGCGACAAGTACCCGCTTCTGATCGGAGTCCTGAACGGGGTCTTTCGTTTCATGGGAGACCTCACCCGTTATCTCACCATTCCGGCCCAGGTCGACTTCGTACGATTACGGAGCTACTCCGGCAGCACTTCATCGGGTTCCATTCAACTGGTCAAAGACGTGGAATTCGACATCAAGGGCCGTCATGTGTTGGTAGTGGAAGACATTGTAGACAGCGGATACACGCTCCAATGGTTCTTGAAGAAGCTCGAAGAACGCGGCGCGGCCGACGTCAAGACCTGCGTACTCATCGACAAGACCGAACGCAGAACCCACGAGACTCGCCTCGACTATGTGGGATTTACCGTTGAGGAAGGCTTTCTGGTGGGTTATGGACTGGACTACAATGAAGACCACCGGTTATTGAACGACATATACCACCTTGAGGTCTGAACCGAGGACCGGAGAGCGCCATGGTCGTCGAATGCCCCAAGTGCTCCACCAAGTTCAAACTCGATACCGACAAAATAAAAGGCGCGGCCACTAAAGTCCGTTGCTCCAGGTGTCGGCACATCTTCGAAGTGAAGAAGCCCGGCGCTTCCTCCGCCTCAGGCGGCGCCGGCGCTCCGCGATCGCAGGCGTTCATGTCCAAACTCAACCTCGGACAATCCGCGAAGGGTAAGAATTCCGGGGAGTCCTTGAGCTCCAAACTCGGATCCTACAAGCGACTCTTAGCCATCCTGATTTCTCTTTCCGTGTTGGGCTTCGGTATCTTCGCCTGGATGAAAGGTTACATGGTTCCCACCTTCACCTCCGGGCCGCAGGAAACGATGGCCCCTCAAGATCCCGGTAATCTACGTCTTTCCCTCTATCAGGTCGAAGGCGACTTCTTTGAATCGGACAGTCTTGATAGGCTCTTCGTAATCAGTGGAATCGTACAAAACGATTACCCCAATCCCGTGCGATTCATTCGACTGGAAGGAAGTCTGCACACCGATACGGAACAAAACGTAAGGAAAGTTACCGCTTTTGCCGGAAATCCCATCAGCGAACAGGAAATCCAAGCCCTCTCCATTCAGCAAATCGAGGCATTGATGAACAATCGGTCCGGCAAGGAGCGCTCGGACGAATATGTCAATTCCGGTGATTCCATTCCATTCAGCTTGGTTTTCTCCGATTTTCCGGAAAACCTCTCCGAGTATACGGTGAAGGCCGTATCTTCAGAGCCGGTCCCCCGTTGAACGCCGAACCCCCGAAAGTCAGTCCGAAGCCATGATGAACCCGATGAAGAAAGTCCTGTTCGTCGGACTGCTCACCTTGGTCGTCCTCGTCATAGGCATCGTAGGATTCATGACCCTCGAGGGTTGGAGCTTTCTCGACGCCCTCTATATGACCGTGATTACGGTAACGACCGTGGGTTACTTCGAAGTTCGTCCCCTGTCCCCCGAGGCGCGAATCTTCAATATCATTTTTATCATGCTGGGTGTGGGGATCATTCTCTCCATTTTCGGCACCGTCTGGCAGATTACGCTGGAAGGCCGGATTCAGGCCCTCCTGGGGAGGAGAAGATTGGAAAAGGAAATCCGAAACTTAAAAGATCACTATATTGTGTGCGGCTTCGGTCGCGTCGGAAAAATCATCTGCCGGGAAATCAAGAATGAAGGACGCCCCTTGGTGGTCATTGAAAAAGAGGAGAGTTTTCTCCCTAAGATCGAAGAGCTGAAAGTTCCCTACATCATCGGGGACGCCACCGAAGAGAAGACACTGCGCGAAGCCGGCGTCGAGCGAGCTCGCGGTCTTGTGTCCTGCCTTCTCAAAGATGCCGACAACGTCTACATCTGCCTGACGGCCAGGGAAATCAGACCCGACATATTCATCCTTTCCAGAGCCGGTGAACCGGACGCATCCAAACGCCTTCTGCGTGCCGGCGCAAGTCGCGTGGTCAGTCCTCATTACATGGGAGCGAGGAAGATGGCCCAGGAACTGCTCCGTCCGGCCATCACCAACTTCGTCGAGATCGTGTTCCAGGAAGGGGCCATGGAACTGAACCTGGAAGAGCTTCAGGTGGGCGCCGAATCCCAATTGCATGACGTCACGCTCAAGGATTCGGGCATCCGCCAGGAACTGGACCTGATTATCGTGGCCATCATGAAGAAGACCGGTAAGATGTTGTATAATCCTCGTTTCGATGCCGTCATCGAAGTAGGGGACACCCTCATCGCCATGGGACTCAAGGAAAACCTGCTCAAGCTCGCACATAAATTAGGATCCGCCCGCCACTGAAGCCACCCGGATACGAGATTCCACCCCGGGCCCAACCGTCGCCACGAGGAGACTTCTTTAAGCGCCTCCCGGCGCATCCACCTCATACGGCCTCCTCTACGTCAAGAACCGTTCAGTGCTCCGAACACACGGATCAGAGTTTATCACGCCGATGAAGACCGGCGCGATACCCCTACCCTTGCATGGTCCATACTCCTCCCATGTATTAGTACCTCGTATCTTGTTGCCTTATTTCCATAAGTTCCCAAGCAAACCGGTAGTCCAAACAAAATATTTAAGGGAGTATGATAATAATTGACAAATAGGTTTTCGCTGTGGATTCTATCAGTTAACACATATCTAATTCCATACGACATGCTGTTGCGTTGGCCGTCATCCGGACAAATTCTATCCATCGATATGTTCCGTGACAAACAAACCGGATGACGATATCGCCTTCGCCCCATAACTACCTCAATCCTATTTGATTAGGTAGTATAATGGCCGATACAAGTAACTGATCACTTCATATACTCACATAACATACGGCGCGGTTTTCTTTTTTAATTAAGTATTGATGAGTTCGTAAAAACCTCTCCGTAAAGGTATCTAGTTGAAAATATGAATAAAAATGGCATTTATGGGTTGACCTTTCTTTTGGGTCCTGTATGATAAGTATCTGACTTGATTAATAATATGGTCCTTAGGGGGGTTGTTTTGTTTCGGCCTAAGAGAACGCAAAAGACCATTTTCGACCACGATATTTGCCTTCCCGCAGACAGGATCGAGGCGTTGGAGAAGACGTGGGCCGGTCCGTTCCGGCGCCTGGTGCTTCCCATGATCGATGAGGAGTCTTTCCGGCCTTTCTACTGTGAGGACAACGGCAGGCCCAACAGACCCGTGGCCATCCTTGTCGGAGCGTGTGTTTTGAAGGAAATGAACAGCCTGACCGATGCGGAAGTCTTGGGCGCTCTGGACTTCGATCTGCGTTGGCAATATGCCTTCAACATCAACGCCTTTGAATCTCACGTCTGCCAGAAGACCCTGCACAATTTCCGGACCTTGATTACCGACAACAAGCAAGCGCGGAGCCTCTTTACCGGAATCACGGACGCCATCATCGAGACGGCGGCCCTTAGCACGGACAAACAGCGGTTGGACTCCACACAGATCACTTCCAACATGGCTCATCTGAGCCGTCTGGGGCTCTTTACGCGCACCATCGAGGCGTTCTTGAAACGGCTCCATAAGAAACATCCCAAGTTGTATGAGAAACTGCCCCGACTTTACGACAAGGCCTACTTGAAGCGCGCAGGCTATTTTGCCGATGCAAAATCATCGCGGGCCAAGCGTCGTCTGGACAAGTCCGCCCGCCATCTCGCCGACCTGGTGGACCGCTTCCGAGGTCATCCGGAAATCAGCCGAATGAAAGAATACCGGCTGATGGCCCGACTACTGTCGGAGCAATGCCGTTTCACCGAGGGAGATCCCGACAAAACAGAACTCGAGAAGCCCAAGGAAATCCCTGCGGACTCCCTGCAGAATCCTTCGGATCCCGACGCCACCTATGGGCGCAAGGGCAAAGGATATAAGGCTTCCCTCACGGAGACCTGCGTGAAGGAAAATCCCTTCCAGGTGATCACCGATGTGGACGTGGCCCCTTCCTATGACAGCGACCAGAAAGACGTGATGCCCGTTATCGAACGCCTGGAGGAAACGGGCCGCAAACCCGAAGAGTTGTTCGCCGACGCAGGCTACGGCAGCGGCGAGAACATCCTTCAAGCTCACGAGCACGGAGTCGAGCTTACCGCTCCGGTGACTTGCGGAAAAGCGCCGGATCTCAATAAGATGCAGTTGAGTGACTTTGAAACGAACGAGGACTGCACCCAGGTCGTTTACTGTATCCGGGGGCACGCGCCACTTGAATGCAAGATCGTTGACCGCGGCAAAGCGGTGGAAGCCGTGTTTTCCCGCGAGCACTGTCTCCTATGCGAATTTCTCCCCATCTGTCCGGTAAAACGGATCAAGGGCGGAAATTATCGACTGAAGTACAAGCGCAAGGACATGGCGACCTCCAAGCGCAGACTACAGCAGGAAAGCCATGATTTCAAAGAACGCTACAAAATCCGGTCCGGCATCGAGGCCACCATCTCCGAAGCGGATCGGGTCACGGGATTGAAACGATCGTGGACCCGAGGCAAAAAACGGGTCACCTTATCTGTTTTCATGAAGGCCCTGGCCATCAACATCAAGAGGTTCGTCCAGAGCCGCCTTGATAAGGCCAAGAAGGCCCTTTCCAACTCGATAGAGGGAGGCAGCAACGATAATTTCCGTCGTCTTTGTAGCCTATGTCACGATGACAGTAACCTTGGCAGTGTTGCAATGGCCGCTTGAACTTCCAATGCTCCAAAAAACAGCCCTGTTCGTAAAGGGGGGTTCTTACGACGGCATCAAGTATTGATGAGTTCGTAAAAACCTCTCCGTAAAGGTATCTAGTTGAAAATATGAATAAAAATGGCATTTATGGGTTGACCTTTCTTTTGGGTCCTGTATGATAAGTATCTGACTTGATTAATAATATGGTCCTTAGGGGGGTTGTTTTGTTTCGGCCTAAGAGAACGCAAAAGACCATTTTCGACCACGATATTTGCCTTCCCGCAGACAGGATCGAGGCGTTGGAGAAGACGTGGGCCGGTCCGTTCCGGCGCCTGGTGCTTCCCATGATCGATGAGGAGTCTTTCCGGCCTTTCTACTGTGAGGACAACGGCAGGCCCAACAGACCCGTGGCCATCCTTGTCGGAGCGTGTGTTTTGAAGGAAATGAACAGCCTGACCGATGCGGAAGTCTTGGGCGCTCTGGACTTCGATCTGCGTTGGCAATATGCCTTCAACATCAACGCCTTTGAATCTCACGTCTGCCAGAAGACCCTGCACAATTTCCGGACCTTGATTACCGACAACAAGCAAGCGCGGAGCCTCTTTACCGGAATCACGGACGCCATCATCGAGACGGCGGCCCTTAGCACGGACAAACAGCGGTTGGACTCCACACAGATCACTTCCAACATGGCTCATCTGAGCCGTCTGGGGCTCTTTACGCGCACCATCGAGGCGTTCTTGAAACGGCTCCATAAGAAACATCCCAAGTTGTATGAGAAACTGCCCCGACTTTACGACAAGGCCTACTTGAAGCGCGCAGGCTATTTTGCCGATGCAAAATCATCGCGGGCCAAGCGTCGTCTGGACAAGTCCGCCCGCCATCTCGCCGACCTGGTGGACCGCTTCCGAGGTCATCCGGAAATCAGCCGAATGAAAGAATACCGGCTGATGGCCCGACTACTGTCGGAGCAATGCCGTTTCACCGAGGGAGATCCCGACAAAACAGAACTCGAGAAGCCCAAGGAAATCCCTGCGGACTCCCTGCAGAATCCTTCGGATCCCGACGCCACCTATGGGCGCAAGGGCAAAGGATATAAGGCTTCCCTCACGGAGACCTGCGTGAAGGAAAATCCCTTCCAGGTGATCACCGATGTGGACGTGGCCCCTTCCTATGACAGCGACCAGAAAGACGTGATGCCCGTTATCGAACGCCTGGAGGAAACGGGCCGCAAACCCGAAGAGTTGTTCGCCGACGCAGGCTACGGCAGCGGCGAGAACATCCTTCAAGCTCACGAGCACGGAGTCGAGCTTACCGCTCCGGTGACTTGCGGAAAAGCGCCGGATCTCAATAAGATGCAGTTGAGTGACTTTGAAACGAACGAGGACTGCACCCAGGTCGTTTACTGTATCCGGGGGCACGCGCCACTTGAATGCAAGATCGTTGACCGCGGCAAAGCGGTGGAAGCCGTGTTTTCCCGCGAGCACTGTCTCCTATGCGAATTTCTCCCCATCTGTCCGGTAAAACGGATCAAGGGCGGAAATTATCGACTGAAGTACAAGCGCAAGGACATGGCGACCTCCAAGCGCAGACTACAGCAGGAAAGCCATGATTTCAAAGAACGCTACAAAATCCGGTCCGGCATCGAGGCCACCATCTCCGAAGCGGATCGGGTCACGGGATTGAAACGATCGTGGACCCGAGGCAAAAAACGGGTCACCTTATCTGTTTTCATGAAGGCCCTGGCCATCAACATCAAGAGGTTCGTCCAGAGCCGCCTTGATAAGGCCAAGAAGGCCCTTTCCAACTCGATAGAGGGAGGCAGCAACGATAATTTCCGTCGTCTTTGTAGCCTATGTCACGATGACAGTAACCTTGGCAGTGTTGCAATGGCCGCTTGAACTTCCAATGCTCCAAAAAACAGCCCTGTTCGTAAAGGGGGGTTCTTACGACGGCATCAAGTATTGTTCCTCTTGGTAGGGGAAAGAGAACAAGACATGGAACTCGAAAGCATCTTTCTTGGTCTACTGTTTTCCTTTGGCGTGTTCGCCGTCAAAGGAGGGGCCGGGCTCTTTTACAGACTCCAGCGCGAGTCGGGCTTTGCTCGCAAGACCGTGGTAACTTCTTTGTATGCGCTGACCTACTTGATCCTTTTTGCCGGATCCGGGGTCGTGCTGAAGGAATGGAACCTCATGAGGCATTTCGAGACGTTCACGCTCTTTCTCCGCTCCGGCCACCTGATCCACATCATCATCGCCGTCGGACTGACGGTCTGGGGCATCTACTTGTTGAAGGGCGATTCGCGCTCCGGAGAACACAGCCATGCATGGCTCGGTTTGGCTTTGCCGTGTCCCATGTGCCTCATCGTCCTATTTGTGTCGATTTCTTTTCTGCTTTCCTATTTTCCCGAGGCATCCGTCCGAGTGTTGGCTATCTCATACGCGGCCTTTCTGGGACTCAGCCTCCTTTCCTCCGCCACCTTGACACTATGGTCCCGAATTACGGGTGTTCGACCGGCATCCGTCCTTGGAACAGCCATGCTGATCGCTTCGGCCTATTTCCTCGTCACGGCCTGTGTAATGCCCCATTATCAAAACCTGGACCGCGTCTATCGCCTCGCCGTCCGCTATGGGAACCCGGAAACGCAATCCGTCGCCAAACCCGCTCTCGCCGCTTCCCTGGCGGCGGTATTCTTCGTATCAGGAGGGATTATCAAACGCTTCCGGATGGGGAGATCATAAGCATGCAAATAGGCGCGTTGCTGAGCTCGTTCATCTACCTCATCGCCCAGTCGCTTCTCTATCCCGTCCTGATTCTCCTGTCCCTCCTGACCTTATGGATTCTTTACCGGGGCGGATCGGTATTCTCGGAATGGATCGAGCGGACCCGGCTCAAACCCTGCACTCCGCAAGACCTGATACACATGGCCGAGACGGGGCACGCCGAGAAGCGTCACTCCCATTACGTCGTCGATTTTGCTCGAAGGCTGAATTCACTCAGAGAACAGCCGGGCGCCCTTCGGGAATCACTCATTGAGTTGACGTTTCAGGAAGCCGCCGACGGACTTTGGAAGACCTTGGACGGAATCAAGATGATGATCCGCATCGGACCGGGACTCGGGCTCATGGGAACCCTGATCCCCATGGGGACCGGTTTGGCGGCTCTGGCCCAGGGAGACGTCACTCGGCTCTCTTCGGACCTCGTCATCGCGTTTACCACCACGGTGGTGGGACTGGCCCAGGGGCTCTGCGCGTATCTTTTCTTTACGCTCAAAAAGAGATGGATTCAGAAGGACATCGGGACCATGGAGTTCATGGTATCAGCCACAACCGCGGAAGAGAGTGCATCCAATGGCGCCCCGGAAACGAAACCTGCGCGAGTATGATTTAGAAGACAATGACCCCATGAGCGGCGTGGCGAACCTTTTCGATCTGGGCCTCGTGTTCATCGTGGGCATTCTGGTCATGCTTTTCAGCGCGTACCGCCTGACCGACCTGTTGTCCGAAAAATCCGAATTCACGCTCATGAAGCAAAACGCCCAAGGGGAGCTGGAAATCATCACCAAAAAGGGCAAGAAACTGGATGCGGTAAAGGTCACGCGGACCCAAGCGGAAGGACGGGGAGAAAGGCTTGGAACCGCGTACCGGCTCGAAGACGGCAGTATGGTATACGTTCCGGAAGAAAGCAGATAGAAAAGACGCACACCTTCCCCCCGCGTGCGGTTCCCCCGTTGCGTTTCACATCCGTCTCGGTATACCGTTCGAACGGAATCCGTGAAGAATATCTATATCATTTCCAATCGTTGTGCAGGAGGCCTCCCTATGAAGAGACTCTCGAAAACCCTCGTCCCCTGTCTATTCCTGATCGTCTTTTTGATCTGTCAGGTCGGAACCGTCCATACCGTTTTGGGATCGAGCATCGAATTCGTCGATTCCCGCGGCAATCTAATCTCCCTGTCGGCACCACCGACTCGAGTGGTCTCGCTGGTTCCCACCATCACCGAAATGATTTTCGCCCTGGGCGCCGCCGATGCCGTTTGCGGAGCAACCTTCCATGACGCCCGCCTCGTGGGGAATTGCCCGGTGCGGTTCGTGGGCGGGTTCTTCGGCCCTTCCATTTCCGCCATCGAAGCGGCGGACCCGGACGTGATCTTCCTGTCCTCGCTTCATTCCCGAGTGAGGGAGCACTTCGCAAACCGAAACGTCGTCATGATCCAACTGGACCCCCGGGACCTCTCCAATGTCTTCGACCAACTGCAGCTTCTGGGCCGAATGTTTTCGAAGGAATCGGAGGCGGAAACGCTCTGTGGCAACATCCGGGGCGAACTGGACTTGGTCTCGAAGAAAGTCGCAAAAATCCCCAAGGACAGGAGAAAAAGGGTCATGCGTCTGATGGGCCGGGAACGCGTCATGACTCCAGGTGACGATTCCTTTCAAAACGATCTCATTCGCGCCGCCGGAGGAATTCCCCCGCAACTCGGAAGGAACGGCAACATCACTGAAATGACCTATGAGGAATGGAAACAATTCGACCCTCAGGTTGTTTACGGCTGCGGGGGCGATAGAGCGGTCGAGGAGATGATCTCCAGGCTCCCCGGGTGGAAGGACGTGGAAGCCGTGCGTACCGGAAATGTGTACTACTTCCCTTGCGAACTGACCTGTCGGGCCTCGGTAAATGTGGGCAAGTTCGCCGCGTGGCTCGCTTCCGTCGTTTATGATGAGGATTTCGCATCGAAATCCGAGCTCGTACTGGAAGAGCGAAAGCTGGAAGAAAGGCCTTTGGACATACCTCTCCCTTATGTTCGTTCCGCTCGCGTGGAGCACGCGAGAATGTTTGATTTCGTTTCCAAGACCCTGTTGATCGAATTCACCGAACCCATGCGTGTGGTGTCCACCCTTGAAGGGGCGCGCGAGGGGATCACGTATGCGGGAAACCATTCCTACCCCCCTCCCGCCTGGAGCATCAGCCATCGTCTCGGTTTCGATTCCTGGAAGGATGAAGTCTTCAAGAACCTCGGAAGATCACCCGAGGACACCTCTCTTCTGTTCACCGGGGCGGACATGAAGAACCTCTCGGTCCGCAAGGCCGCTTACAAGGACATGACCGTCTACGTCCTCGCCACCGCCGGAGTTCAATCCAACGCGGTGCGCACGTCCATGGACGAAGGGCTTTTCTATGAGCCCGGCACCATCAACATACTCGTTCTCACCAACCTGAAGCTTTCTCCCAGGGCCATGACGCGAGCCGTCATCACCGTCACGGAGGCCAAGACCGCGGCACTCCAGGATATGGACATTCGCAGCACCTACAATCCCGCTCAATGGCAAGCTACGGGAACGGGCACCGACGAGGTCCTGGTGGTCGAAGGCCGAGGCGTTCCGGTGGACAATACGGGCGGCCACAGCAAACTCGGCGAACTCATCGCCAAAGCCGTTTATGAAGCGGTCACCGAGGCCGTTGGACGTCAAAACGGCCTATTCGCCTCACGAAACGTGTTTCAAAGAATTCAGGAAAGGCACATCGACCTTTACGGCCTTCTTTCGCCCACTACTTGTGCCGCCGAAGTCGATCCTCTGCCGCGCCTGGCAAAGCTCCAGGAAATTCTGCTCCATCCCAGGTACGCCGCATTTGTGGAGTCCGCATTGGCAATCAGCGACGCCCGCGAGCGGGGACTTGCCGTGGACTTGGGAGCTTTCGAACTATGGAGCCACAGCGTGGCGGAAGAAATCTCCGGAGAAAAAATCGACGACTGGCATCAACTCATAACCTCCACCAAGATTCCGCCCGTGCTGGGCATCGCGATCAACGGATTGCTCAACGGAATCGACGCCTCGGGTCCCGATCGTCCCTGAACGCGGTCTAAAGAGTCGATCCGGGAAAGCAAACCATGCGACGCACCTCCTTTGTACTCATGATCGGAGCCCTGTGCCTGTGTTTCGCGGCCGGGACGCCCGTCCGCTCTTCCTGTGCGGCGGACCTGGCACTCCTGGTGTCCGAGTCGGACCTGTTTCTCGCCCACAAGGCGGTTCGGGAACTGAGCCTCACGAAGCCCGAGGTCCGTGTCCTCTCGCCGGAAGACCTTCTGAACGATCCTTCCGCCTCGCAACAGGTCTCGGAATCCAAAGTCGTGGTGGTGGACGTAATGATTTCCGAACTAACGGACTATCTTCTCGAAAACGTCCCCATTTCGGAAAAGCGCGTCTATGCCCTGCGAACTTCGGGGGACGACGATCGTCTAAAAGCCCGGGGCTTTCTGTTCGACACGAACGTCAAAGCCTATTTCGATCATCTCTCTCTCGAGAACGTCCAAAACATGATTCGACGGGTAATTCATGCGGAGTTCGATCCGAGCATGGAGTACGGTCCGGTGAAGGAACTACCGGAAACCGGCGTGTATCATCCCGCCGCAAAGGAACCTTTCAAAGACTTCCCGAGCTATCTCCGTTGGTATGAAACACGACCCGGTTACTCCGCGACACGCCCGTGGATAGGAGTGATGTTGTACTCGTCCTCCCTGGTGGAGGGGCAGTCCCACCGGGTCCGGTCGCTGGTGGAAAAGCTTGAAGCCGGGGGTTGGAACGTGCTGGCCGCCTACGGGAAGGATATTCCGGTCATCGAGGAGATCATGCTCGATGCAAAAGAACGCCCCAGAGTGGATATCCTGCTCGCTTTCAGCCTCAAGTTCCACTCGGCCCTCGAGCCTTCGCTGTTGACCGCCCTGCGCGGACTGGACGTACCGGTGATCAGCGCGGTGCAGTTATACCTGGGAACACTCGATGAATGGCGAAACTCCCCTATGGGGATTGAGCCGACCGAGGTGGTTTGGACCATGACCAACCCCGAAGTATCGGGACTGATCGAGCCGTCGGTTCTGGGCGGTAAGGTCAAGGTAAAAGACCCCGATACCGGCAGGTATTTTTTCGTCCATCGCTTGGTGGAAGACAATCTTGCCTTGCTGCTCCCCCGCCTGAACAAGTGGGTGGCGCTCCGCAAGAAGCCCAACACGGACAAGCGGGTGGCCGTCATCTACTACAACCACAGCCGGGGAAAACAGAACATCGGCGCCAGCTACCTCAATGTCTTCGGCAGCCTCGAGGTCATTCTGGCTTCCATGAACGCCCGAAGTTACCGTTTCCGGGAACGACGAGACCTGACCCGCGAAACGATCCGCGAGTTGGTGCTTAAATACGGCAGAAACATCGGAAGCTGGGCTCCCGGCGAACTGGAGGAAATGCTGCAGACCGGCAAGGTGGTTCGTCTGCCGGTGAAAACCTATAGAGAATGGTATGCGGCGCTTCCGGCCGCTTTCCGATCTCGCGTGGAAGCCCAGTGGGGAACTCCGGAATCGTCGGAAATCATGAAGGCGGACGGCGACCTGATCCTTCCCATGGTGGACCTGGGCAACGTGGTCATTCTTCCGGAACCCGCCCGAGGCTGGGAAGACGATCCCATGAAGCTCTACCACTCCTCGACGCTCTACCCCCACCACCAGTACATTGCGGCCTATCTTTGGCTCAAACATGCATTTCACGCCGATGCCATGATCCATCTCGGCACCCACGCCACCCACGAGTGGTTGCCCGGCAAGCAGGCCGGCCTCACGACCGATTGCCCCCCCGAAGTGCTGATCACGGACATCCCCAACATCTACCCCTACATCGTGGACGACGTGGGGGAAGGCATTCAAGCCAAGCGCAGGGGTCGGGGCGTAATCATCGACCATCTTACGCCGGCGTTGAAGAAAGCCGGGCTGTACGGCGAATATGCGAATCTCTATGAGATGATCGGGCGCTTCAATCGGCTTGAGGCGCAAGGAGCGTCTACTTCCGAAGCGGAACTGCGGGAAATCAAACGCCTGATCGGACGACTCGGTCTCGATCGGGACGTGGGGATTTCCCTATCCGACGAGAACACCGTAGAGCTTCTCACAACGGTGGAGCATTACTTGGGCAAGCTTCAATCGGACTCCATGCCCTACGGTCTGCACACGTTCGGCCGCTCTCCCGAAGGGGAGGCTCTCGAAGAAACCACGAAAAGCATCATCGAAAGCAACCCGGAATCCAAGTCGGCGGAAGTGCGAAAACGACTCGAAGACTCCGGTCCCCTTGAAATCCAAAGACTCCTCCACGCCCTGGAAGGCGGATACATCCCCCCCGGCGAGGGCAACGACCCGGTACGCAACCCCGAAGCCGTGCCCACGGGAAAGAACTTCTTCGGCTTCGATCCGGCGAAAATTCCTTCTCAGGCGGCCTACGAATTGGGGCGTCAAGCGGCTGAAGACATCATCTCGAGCAGTCTCCTCAAAAAGGGGCGTTACCCGGAAAAGGCCGCCGTCGTACTTTTCGCCACGGAGACCATCCGAAACGAGGGAATCAACGAAAGCACCATCCTGCATCTTCTGGGACTTCGCCCCATCTGGAGCCGAGTGGGCCGGGTCACCGGAATCGAAGTCATCCCCGGGCGCGAGCTCAAGCGCCCGCGCATCGACGTGGTTGTCAATCCTTCGGGACTCTATCGGGATTTGTTCCCCCAATTGGTGCTGTTCCTCGACGAAGCCATTCGGAAAGCCCTGGTTCAGACCGACATCGAAAACCTGCTGCGCAGAAATTCGGATTCCATAAAAGAACAACTCGTCGCCCAAGGCCTGACCGAGGAAGAAGCACAACGACTTTCCCAAATCCGCATATTCTCCGAAGCTCCCGGCGGCTACGGCACCGGAGTCTCCGAGATGTCGGGCGCATCGGGCACGTGGACGAGTAATGATGAAATCGCCGCGGTGTACAGAAACCGGGTGGGCTTCGCTTTCGGGTCGGGTTCCTGGGGAGTGAAAGCGGAGGACCTGTTCCGCCGAAACCTGAAGGGAGTGGACGTGGCGGTTCATTCCATCTCTTCAGGCATATACGGCACCATGGACAACGACGACCTGTTCCAATATCTCGGAGGGCTTTCCCTGGCCGTGGAAAAGGAACGGGGGGAAGCGCCCGACACCCTCATCACCCTCCAGAGGACCCCCGACGAGGTCGTAGTGGAGGACGCCGCCCGCACCGTGGGGGAGGAACTGCGGGCCCGGTATCTCAACCCCAAGTGGATCGAGGGGATGAAAAAGGAAGATTACGCGGGAGCGAGGGAGATGTCTCAGTTCCTGGAGAACATGTGGGGCTGGCAGGTCACCGTGTCTTCCTCCGTGGACGAGGCCCGCTGGCAACAGACCTATGAGGTTTACATAGAAGACAAGTACGACATGAATCTCAAGGAGTTTTTCAATCAAGTCAATCCCTGGGCCTACCAGTCCATGACCGCGCGGATGCTCGAATCCACACGCCACGAGTATTGGAAGGCGAAGGAAGAGATCAAACGTAAGCTGGCTCTGGAATATGCCGGAAACGTGGTGGAAAAGGGGGTCGCGTGCTGCGATCACACCTGTAACAATCCGCTGATGAATCAAATGGTGGTCAACCTTCTGTCCGTTCCCGGGCTTGTATCACCGGAGTTCCTCGAGAAGTTCAAACTCGCCGTGGAAAAGGCCGCGGGCAAGGAGCTGTCCGAACAAGTGAAAACGCGGGTCAAGGTCCAGCAGGAACTCCTGGCCGGCCTTCGGAAGAAGGCGAGCGCGGAAGATTCGAAGACAACCGGCGATCCGGTGGAAAAAAGGCCGGAAGCGAAACCCGTCAAAGGGGACCAGGCGGAGCAGGTGGAAGGATTCAAGATGGAAAAGATCAACTCGGAAGAAGACACCTCCAAACCGACCTCCTCGGGCGTCCAGTGGTTCGCGTCCCTGCTGGTGCTTGCCATGATCGCCCTGTTCGCTTCCGGCGTGATGCGAAAGCAGAGGTAGCCCAGGCAATGTTCTCGCCTTGTCCGAAGGTGAGCCTTCGGCCGCCTTTTGGACGGGCACCGCGGCCTGCCCCCCCTTTTATAGACCAGTTCCTCCCGTGAATGATTCGGCTGAAAGACGCGACACGCTTCCTCGTTCTTGCCGGCCTGCAACAAGTGGTTTCAATGTTTTGCCCAGCAAGCTATATTTCTTTTTCTCCTCTCCGAAGAAGGCGGTGAGGCATTCTTGAATTGCCTTGAAGGGGAACTTGGGGAGACTTTCTCGAAAGTCTCCCCAAGCGAAGCAATGCCAAATCAGGTTGTCCTATCAGGCCATTATAATACGCGGCCTGTGGCAACCGGCTTTTACGGGCTGCTATGAGACTGAGCAAAAAACAAACAACAGGCATCCGGTGGCTTGCAAGAATTATGGCTTCGGCAATCTTATTGCTCGGGTTGCCGTTCTATTTCGGATACGGCAATCCCCTTCCCTTTACCAATCCTGATAACAGCCTTCTTGACAATATTTGGCTTACAACTTTTCCGTTGATGTTCATCGGACTGGCTATTGGATGGAAGTATGAGAAGCTGGGAGGATACCTTGTGGTATTTCCAATTCTGACAGCCTCCATAATCGGGTTGATAATCCGAAAAGAAGGGTTACCGGGACCCATGTTTGCTCCAATGATCGTAGGAATATTATTTATCATTGCAGGAAACGGAAAACAATAAGACGACATTAACATATAATATGCCGAAATTCGGCAGCCTTCTTAATTCCCTTCAGCGACGCTCTTCTGTCTACGCTTCATCTCTTCCCCATGGCGATTTTCATGTAACAATCCATGGAAACCGGGGCCCTCGGCGACGTGTTCATTACTGCGACGTACCCCATGTGAACTTTCCGGGATCTGCGCGAACCGCATGTCGTCGTTTCTAAGCTGGCCTTCAGCGACCGGAGATTCCCAACGAGCAGAAACAACATCCTCCTGAGGACCTATCAGGTCTGCGTTTGGGAAGAGGCAGTGAAGCGCCCTATGGCGCGGTCGATTCCGTGCTTGATTCAAGCGGGAGCGGGGATGACCCACCTTGCCGGGAGTCGGCACGTGCGCGTTGCTTTCGCTTTCCCGTTGAGACGCCGCTATCGGGCGATATTCGGTCGGCGGCAATAAGGGTGCAGCCTTGTAACGGTAGTTGTGAAAATGAGACAGGAGAGGTATTTTCGAGCATCGTTGAGGAAAAGCCCCAAGCCGGTTTGAGTATGGCTTAGGTGCGCTTTTGTGCAGATACACGGACCTTTCAGCCCTATAGGCAAATAAGTGCCTGGAAGGTCGGTAATAAAGGCCTATGGAGCTTTTGAATTAGAGATTCGGCGCATAATTCCATGCACTATGATCTTCGCTTGTACGGGGGTGATGGTGGACAAAGACAACTTGATATGGTCACGGAAAGAGGCCGCCTTATCTCGCTTCAGTGGCGAGTTTGTCGACAAGGCGACCGAATTGAAGTTTCTTCAAGCCGGATGGGATGATAGGCGACGACAACTGCGAACCGCCATGATAATTCTGGGCCCGGCATACTTCTTGGCGGGCATTGGGGATTACATGATATTGGGATTGCGCCAAGGGTTTTGGATTATGGCGATGTTCCGAACCCTGGAGCTTTTGGGCGCCATGGTCGTCTTCCTCCTCTCATCCAACGTGCGGCGTGCCTCCGCCTTGGCGGCGAGCATCTTAATCACGGAACTTGTAATCACTACTTCCACAACCTTTCGGATCATTCTAATGCCGACGAATCTTCCGGAAGGCTTCCTCTTCATGATCCTGATTTTCTATTTTCTTGTGCCGAATCGCCTCCTCCTGACAGCGCTTGTGTGCACCCTTATGATGTTTTCCCCCTTGGTCGGCCTTTGGCTGGTCGGCCGGCCATTACCTGATCTAATCTGGATGGCTATTTTCGCGATTCTTTTCAACCTCCTCGGTTTCTTCGTCGTACGCAACCGGAATCAACTTCAACGTCGAGAATACCTATCCCGTTTGCAGATCGTTCAAGCCGCGCAAGCAGCTACAGAGGCAAGCGAAAAACTGCGCGTATCCGAAGAGCGTTTTCGGGACTTTGTCACCGGCGTACCGATCGGCTTCTTCAGTGTATCCATGGACGGCGCCATCATAGAAACCAATCCGGCGATTCTTGAAATCTTCGGGTTTGAGTCCGTGAAGGAGGCCGACCAATTCGGTTTGCTCAACCTATACTGCAATCCGGAGGATCGGTCTCGGCTGATCCAGGATGTGCTCCAAGGGCCGGTAACAGGTTACGAACTAATGTTCCGAAGAAGCTCGGGGCAATCATTTCCCGCTCGGATTCATGCCCGGATCGTCCGGGATGAAGCAGGCCGGCCACTGTTTCTGGACGGCACACTTGAGGATATTACGGAACGGAAACTTGTCGAGCAGAAGCTTCGAGAATCCGAGCAACGATTGACATACATTATCAACTTTCTTCCCGTCGCCACCATGGTGATCGATCACAATGGCACGGTTACGGCCTGGAATCGAGCGATGGAGAATTTAACCGGAGTCAAGAGCCGGGATATCATAGGAAAAGGGAATTATGAGTATGCGCTTCCGTTTTATGGAGAGAAAAGACCGATTCTGATCGACTACGTCCTCCTTTCGGGAAAGGAGCTATCGGGAAAATATTCGAATATTCATCGTGAAGGAGACATTCTGTCGGCCGAAGCGTTTATTCCTAATCTGGGTGAAAACGGAATAATACTAGTCGGGTTCGCAAGCGCTCTTTACGATGAAAGCGGGAAAGTCATCGGGGCGATTGAATCCATCCAGGACATGACTGAAATACGGAATGTGGAAGCCCAACTCAAGAAAGCAAAGGATGCGGCCGACGAAGCAAACCGATCCAAGAGTGCGTTTCTAGCGAACATGTCCCACGAAATTCGAACGCCTATGAACGCCATATTGGGCTTTACCCAACTCATGGAGCGGGATACGGATATCTCGTCACAGTCTCGGAATTACCTCGGAATCATAAATCGAAGCGGAGAACATTTGCTGTCTCTCATCAACGATATCCTCGAGATGTCCAAAATAGAAGCCGGTCGGACTACCTTGATTCCGAGCACCTTTGATTTGCATGCCCTTATCGAAGATATCGAACGGATGTTCCGGATCCGAGCGGAAGGAAAAGGCCTTAATTTATTGACGGAAATTGTCGGCCAAGTTCCTCGTTGGGCGATCACGGACGAAGGGAAACTCCGGCAGGTAATAATTAATCTTTTGGGTAATGCGGTCAAATTTACGGAGAAGGGAGGCATCGCCCTACGACTCCGGACTCAATCCAACGAGAGTGCGGACGCTGTTGATCTCCAGTTCGAGGTTGAGGACACCGGCCCCGGCATGACCGACGAGGAATTGGGTCGCCTTTTCCAGGTGTTCGAGCAGACCAGTGCCGGCATCAAGAGCGGCGGAACGGGATTGGGACTTGCGCTGAGCCGTGGATTCATCCAGATCATGGGAGGGACCATCTCGGTCACAAGCGCCATCGGCAAAGGTTCGCTGTTTCGGTTCGGCATTCCCGTGCGGAAAGGCAGAGCGGAAGACGCACCCCTGGTGGGGAAAAGCAAGAATGTTCTTCGGCTGAAGCCCGGCCGGGAAGAAATTCGAGTCCTCATCGCGGATGACAGGGACACGAATCGCCAACTGCTGTCGCAGTTGCTTGGTGCGGTCGGCTTTGCCACAAGAGAGGCGGTAAACGGCGAATCAGCCGTTCAAGTGGTTAGGAAATGGCGACCGCATTTGGTTCTTATGGACATGGCCATGCCCGTGATGGACGGCTATGATGCCATCCGTATAATCAAAGCTTCTCCGGAAATGAAGGACACCAAAATCCTTGCCGTCACCGCCAGCGCCTTCGCAGAGGACAAACAAAGGGTCTTTGCCTCCGGGGCCGACGATTATTTGTTGAAACCGTTCAAGGCCGAGGAACTCTTTGACAAGGTCGGTCGCTTGACCGCAGTGCAATACCTTTATGAAGATGAAGACGTCAACGAAAGCGAGCCGGACAAAGCAGCCGAACTTTCCGTGCTGTATCAGTGGGTAGCCACCTTACCGCCCGAGCTGGTTAAGCACATGATGGAGGCTGTGGAGAGTGCCGACATTGAACAACTGAACGAGCTTGTGGGTGAATGGGCCGACGATCAACCGGCGTTGGCCCGACGGACCAGGGAAATGGCTGCAAATTATGAATATGAAACTTTGATCGGTCTTTTTAACCAGGAGAAAGATTCATGATGAATGCAAGCACTGAAGGGCTGGTACGAGATAGTATCCTGGTTGTAGACGACCTGCCGGCCAACTTGACCCTACTCACCGATATGCTGAAGGAGAATGGTTACCATGTGAGACCGGTGCCCAGCGGCAAGCTGGCGCTCAAAGCCGTTGAACGCGATCCTCCCGACCTGATTCTGCTTGATATCAACATGCCTGAAATGGACGGCTTTGAGGTTTGCGCACAACTAAAGCAAAACACGAGGTTCCGGGATATTCCCGTGATTTTCATCAGCGCCCTGTCCGAAACGCTGGACAAGGTCAAGGCTTTCCGTAGCGGTGGGGTCGATTACGTAACAAAACCGTTCCAGTTCGAGGAAGTCAAGGCCAGGGTGGAAACCCATCTCAAGCTACGTAAGTACCAGAAGCATCTCGAGGAACTTGTCAAAGAGCAGGTGGCTGAAATCTCCGCCGCACAATTCTCGACAATTTTCGCTCTGGCCAAGCTTGCCGAATCACGGGACCCGGATACGGGAAAACATTTGGAGCGCGTGCAGACCTATTGTCAGATGCTGGCGGTGAAGCTTGGTGAGGAAGCTCTGCGCAACAGCCACATTGACGCCTCTTTCATTAACAACATGGTTATTGCCAGTCCTCTTCATGATATCGGTAAGGTCGCCATTCCCGACAGTGTCCTGCTTAAGCCCGGCAAACTTGCCCCTGAAGAATTTGAGATCATGACAAAACATTGTAGTTTGGGTGCGGCCACCCTGGAAGCGGTTCGGGAAAGATACCCCAACAATGATTTCATCAACGTGGGGATAGCCATAGCCCTTAGTCACCACGAACGCTGGGACGGTGAGGGTTATCCTAATGGGCTGAAAGGAGAGGATATCCCCCTTGCCGCTCGCATTATGGCCGTAGCCGACGTGTATGACGCCCTTCGTTCCAGACGTTGTTACAAACCTCCGCTTTCACGTGAACAAAGCAGGGAGATTATTGAACGCGGCAGCGGGACACAGTTCGATCCCAAAGTAGTATCCGCCTTTCTTGAACTGGAGGGGGAGTTCGACAGAGTGGAACGTGAAACAGGAGATTCACACATGGGATAACCGTCTTAACAGGAACGTGATCTTCGATATGGAGGCCGTGCCGGAAAAGGATAAGTCCTCTCTTTTTTGTAGAATCCCCGCTTTTATTGCTTCGCCGGTACCGTCTAAACGAGTCCGGTCCCCACAAAAAGCCCACCGCAGGATGTCCAGCAGTACATGCCTGGATGTAAATAAACACCCCCGGCCAAAGCCCATTTTAGGATGCCTCAAATTAGTTAGCCGGATCAGATAATCCGATATCAACCATATGACGAATTGATACGTCCTGATGCAGGATCCATGTTATTCAGCTATCTGTCCCTGGGGATCGATGGAAGTGGAAACTATTCTATTTCTACAGGGAGCATTATCTCGTTTCTTCTCAGAAACCACGGCATAAAAGGTGGATCGTAACGGGCCCAAATTGCTTGGCCTGTCACTTTCCATCCGTTGACATTTATCCAACTCAAGAGTTTTGCCTCGTTCTCCTCATATCGCTCCCGCGCCCATGTTCCGGAATAACGAACGGCCGCAACCAATTTGGGCGGTTCCAACGTCAAATTGACTCGGTCGTCATTGGGGCGGGGCAAGCCATCCATGGTGTATTTGGAAGGCATCATGAAAGTGATCCGCCATAAATTGCCCTTCTTCTCTTGCGTTACCGGAGCGGTCATGGCAATTTTCTCGGACTGGGCTTCCTGCGTAACCGGCGAGGTCATAGAGATGGATTGATTTTTGACGTTTTCACCGCCGATGTATGCGGCCAGACGTCGAAACCCGCCATTACCGACTGTCTCGAAATCGCCTTCCATATAGGTTTCTGCAACAACAAAAGAAGGATATTCCCGCAATTCGAAGTTTTCTTGTTTTTCAATCACGTTATACTGCGTTTTCTCCAGTGCGAAGGCAGGCTTTGCCGCCATTTCGGGAAAGACAGCGGCAACAAATAAGCAGCACAGAGTCATAAGTTTTTTGATGTTCATTTCCTATCCTCACTCAATCTAACTGCTCTAAATTGGTCTTTTTCATGGATTGGCAAAAAGTGCATATAAACTCATCGAGGAAGGATGTCCTTTTAGTTTCCGAACATGGGACCGGTTGGTCCGAGGTGGCAGGAGTAGCAGCCAAAGCCGTTACGAGTCACGATACTAAAAGTCTTCAGTCCTAAGGCGTCGGCGATCTCAGGCACCAGACGATTCAGTTTCAATCGAGTGGTTTCCGGATGCTTCTTGAACTCAGGTCCCAGCAACAGATATCCGCTGAGCCTCGGAAGATATGCTGTGGGCATTTGAAAGCTTCCTGTATTCAAACCTTCTCCATGACAGAGGGTGCAGTTAATCCGAGCGAATCGCTCGGGCCGCCAAGCCTGCAATATGGCGGCCGCACGCGGAAGAACCGCCTTCCTCATGTGTGCCTTTCTTTGTTCGAAGCTCATCTCAATCCACGCTAAGCGATCCCCCTCCGCAGTCACGGGGCCCACCTTTTTAGGATAGCAGCCGTGGAAGGTGAGGATGATCTGAACCGCCATAGCAAGGGCTACGAAAAATTTAAGATTATAAGTAGGACGCATGGAATAGACTTTCGGCTGTTTTATCATAGAGATGACCGGTTCTACACATTGGAAGTGTTTCTACCTCTCGCCGACAACCACAATGCCGAGAAATCCGTCCACCGTAATGGCGTCCCCCGTGTTGATTTGACTCGCCGCATTCCTTACACCAGTGACACAAGGGAGACCGTACTCACGGGCAATGATGGCGCCGTGAATCAACATTCCTCCCCTTCTTTCCACAACTCCCGCAGCCATGGGAATCACGAAGGTCATGTTGGGGTCCACGGCATCGCAAACCAGAATCTCGCCTGATTTGAAATTGAACAAATCGGAGGGATTCCGGATTACTCTGGCAATGCCGGATGCCACGCCGGGACCGGCCGGCTGGCCGATCAACTGCCTGGGACGAAGAAGGAAATCTCCTTCTTCAAGCATTCCCACATTCGTTTTGTTTGATGGCGGCATCGCAACCCCTTTCAGGGCTGCGGTAACTCGCCCCGTATCCTCCATCACCATCTTATCGCCGAATTGCATTTTCTTACGTCTTGCTCCCTCCCGCACCGCCGCCAGCAATTCTCCCTCGATTTTACCGATATAGGTATTGTCATCGTCCCGAAGTTGATAGCTGGCACGCGCCACATCCAGCAATTCACGGGCGAAAGTTTTCTCTGCTTTGCTGAACTTCGAAAGATAAACATGCTCCAGTTCGGCACGCTTTTCCGCCTCCGAAAAAACAGTCTTGCGATGGCCTCCCACCATTTCAAGTAACAAAGCAATTACTTGCGCCTGATTTGCTCCAAATTGCTGCCCGCCCCAGGTCAGACCCCCAAATCGCAGCATCATTTGGCGGAAGGCTCGAACAAAATGCTCGTCGCAGTCATCCAGGCGTCCCTCTCTCAATTTGGACGCAATATCCGGATATCTTTCGATCCAATCCGCCAAGTTGCGAAGAGCATTATTGCGATGTACGCTCACCATGTCCGCCCCTTTGAGCAAAGCCATGAATTCGTAGGGGTCTTCCGGTTTGACTCGATCATTATATACCTGACCGAAAAGACGCATTCCGTGTGCAAAGGGTATGCAGAATTCCCTGTAAATCTGTTGCCAATGATCGAAGATATCCTTCCTGTGCTCAATCTCTTTCGCCAGTTCCAACTCAGAAAGCATCGTCAGATCTTTAGCCGCCATTTCGACCGCGTTTCGGTCCATGTCCGGAAGAAGTTCCGTTTCGATTTTCCCTCTAAGAGCTTTGAGATTTTCGAGACTTCGATGAAGACTCAGGTACCAGTGGCGTATGTCGCCGGTCTTATTCCGGAGCGTAGTGATAGGGCGCGATTGGAGTGCAAACAAAACATTTCCCCGGTAGGTCCACTCAACATCTTGTGAAGTTCTGAAAAGAGATTCCGCCTGTTTAGTCAGAGCATAGACTTCCAGGACTTCGTCCGTGCTAAGTGGCGGCTGCTCCCTGAGTTCAGAAGCAAGGGGGACGAGACTTACACCTTCCTTTAACGGCTTGACCGACTCCTTCCTCAAGACAGCGACGTGTGAAACGATCTCCTCCGTGTCCCTTTTGATCACCCACCGGTCCGGCTCCACGGTTCCATCCACAAGGCCTTGGTTCAAGCCATATACCGCCTCCACTATTGCCTCTTTCGGATCCATGGGGTTTCGACCGAAAGCCACTCCGGCTCGCTCACCGAAAACCATTTCCTGGATGACTACGGCCATGCGGCTCTTCCTGGCATCCAACTCCAGTTCCTTGCGATAGAGTATGGACCGATCCGACCAGAGGGAGGCCCACACAAGATGTACATGCTCCAGGATCGCAGACGCACCTCGCACATTCAGGAACGAATCATGAAGGCCGGCGAAGGATTTTCGGGCTGAATCCTCACCGGGTGCCGATGATCTCACCGACACCTCTGTTTCGCCGAAACGGTTAGAGAGGTAGGGTAGGAGGATATCTCGAAGATCCGCGGGAATCGGCGCTTTGAGAAAAAGGCTACGAATCCTTAGGGCGGTGTCCCATACTTCTTCCCAGCGCATCTCATCCAGAGACTTACGGAAGAGTTCAAATGCGACATGATCGCTCAGGCGGGTAGCGGCCATATAAGCGTCATAGGCCCTGGTGGTAATGCATACGGCGCGGGGCACCCGCATGCCTGCCTGCACCATCCGAGATAATGCAAAAGCCTTGCCGCCAACGACTCTTCGGTCTGCTTTGCCGATATCTTTGAGTTCGAGTAGAAAGGTCATTTCGTTATATGCAGTTCCACAACTTCCTGAAAACGTGTGACACAGAAGTAGGTCCGCACCCGCATGCGAAGCAGAGCGCAAGTGGGCGATGCGACAAAGTCACGTAAATGTCCGTGCCTGATCAGGTAGCGCTTCAGCACCTTCTCCTTCTCTTGGTCCGAAATCTCCGAAGCTTCTCCCACCGCGGTCACTGCCGTGGCCGTCCGAAAGTCACCCCGGTCATCCGAACGATTGTCCATCAGTATGGCAACCTTATGATCGGCTTCGATGTTCGCGTACTTCCTGGTAAAACGGCTTGTGACAAAATAGATATTCTTGAGATCTTCGTCGGCTGCAAAAGCCACCAGGCTCGTGTAGGGGCCTGCCTCGGAATGCGTTGCCAAGACACCCAAACTTTGAGAATCGAAGAGCCTCCGAATCTCATCCTTCACACGTCTCTCCGCCAAGTCGCTCTCCTCTGAGTGGGTTGGATTCATTTTAAACTGCAAAGTCAGGATTTGCCAGGTATCCCGCGATTTTTTTGGCCGCCCTTTAGAACCTATCATATAATTGGGACCTTCCATCGTGCGCGTGCTTGAAACCTGATTCAAGGGGTACTTGAGCATCGGCCACCTCCAGCTCTTTCTCGTTGCGCTGAAGGTAATACCTTTCGCTCATCTGGGAGGACATTTCATTCCGGCGTTTACATGACATTTAATTCCGGTGGCGACACCTGAGAGTAGAACTGAGGCGAGACGGTTCCTCAAGAGCATCGAAGCCGAGCTGGCACCGCTGTCCCTTAAGGAGCGCTTGATCTCCCGGGGCACGGTACCCCTTTCCGCCTGGATGTGGATAACCGAAAAATTGGACCTGACAAAATCAGGTGGCCTTGTTCCAACAACCCGCGCTTCTCGGAGCGGAATACCGGGGGGTGCGCCCATAGAACCATATACAAACATGTCCCAAGGATCGGTGGAGGGTAGGAAACGCGGTTGTATCCATGGCCTTTCCATTGCCGACGCCCTTGCCATGCCGGTTCACCGGTATTATGATCGGCTCGCGCTACGGCGAGATTATGGCCAAGTACGTGACTATCTTCCAACGAGGAATCCCCATCCGGACTGGATTCTTCAGCGATCGTCGTACAAGGCGATCAACGAAAAAGGGGATATCCTCCCCGAACAAGCGCAATACTGCGGGCAATGCGGCGTCCATTGCCATCAGTTTTTCGAGACTGGAGAAAACACGCCGAACTTGAAACTGTGCGCTCTGCTGATAGAATTACCTGAATCCGTGAATGGGAAACTATGAGGTTAACATGGTTGCCCACATAACTATTTGATAAAATGAGTTATTTCTGTAATAGTGTTGCCTGTTATCGATTCACTCAACAGGTGAAGGCTATGCGGAAGATTACCATCGAAAGGTCGGAGACCGAGTTCTATACGGCGCATTCCGGACTGTCCCTGGCTGGACTCTTGATCAACCACCACACGGAGTTGTGTCGGAAGGCGGATTTGGCCGTACCCGGCATGCCGAGCGTGTCTCATTCGGATGTGTTGAAGAGCTACCTGGGATTGCTTTGCATCGGCAAAAGCGATTTCGAGGCGGTGGCCGGGATGCGGAGCAATGATTGGTTCAAAACGGCGTTGGATATCCGGAAGGTGCCGTCCAAAGAGACCTTGCGGCAGCGTTTGGACAAGAACGCTGCGGTGCTTAAGGAACTCGTCAACGGGAGTTCCATCGAGATGCTCAAAGCGGTGAAGGCGCCGGTTACCGCCGGATCTATGGGACATGTTCCTCTCGATATCGACGTGTTTCCCATGGACAACTCGGAGACCAAGAAAGAAGGGGTTTCCCGAACCTACCAGGGCTATGACGGGTATGCGCCCATAGCGGCGTACCTTGGCGAAGAAGGTTGGTGCATCGGTCTTGAGCTTCGTGAAGGCAGCCAACATAGTCAGAAAGGATTTCTTCCCTTCTTGGCTCGGGTGATTCGACGGGCGCGGGAGTTGACGGGAAAAAGCCTTTTGGTGCGCCTCGATGCCGCCCACTGCGCGTTGGAGACCTTGGCGGCGCTCCGTCAACACAGGAAGGTCTTCTTCGTGGTCAAGTGGAATCCCCGGAAAGAGGACCCTCTGGCTTGGCGGGACCGAATCTTCGCCGAAGGCAAAGTGAGTGTGCCGCGACCGGGCAAGAAGGTGGCCGTGATGACGGTGCATGAGACGTATGAGGTCCAAGGGAAGAAGATGCGATTCATGCGGGTGATGCGGGTGACGGAGCGCACCGTGGATCGGCACGGGCAACGGCTGTTGCTGCCGGAGGTTACGTTGGAAGGATGGTGGACCAACCTGGTTCTGCCCGAGGAACGGATCATCCGGTTGTACGAGAAGCATGGGACGAGCGAGCAGTTTCACAGCGAAATCAAGACCGATCTGGATATGGAACGGCTGCCGTCGGGCAAGTTCGCCACCAACGCCCTGGTGTTGACGTGCGCAGGCATGGTCTACAATATCCTGCGTATTATCGGTCAGTTTGGACTGCTCGGCGACCGTTCTCCGGTGCGGCATCCGGCCAAACGCCGCCGCATCCGCACCGTCATTCAGGAGCTCATGACGATTGCGGGTCGATTCATCAGGACGGGACGTCGGCTGATCCTGCGCCTGGGTCGCCATTGTCCTGCCTATGAGGCGTTTGTGGATGTGCATTCGCGGCTGTCTCCCGGATAATCCGGGTCCTGATGACCCGTTCCGTGGCCGAAACTGGGGCTTGAAAGGATAGCCATGTCCTGACCCGCTGAAAAACTGCTCGTTTGGCCACAATCGGCAGCTGAAGGCATGATGACGGCATCAATACGTTCTTGAGCGCCCATCAGACCGGGGCAATCATCCGAAAAAATGCGCTCAGAACTGTGCAAACAGCTCACAGCGAAATTAGTTCGTGTCTGTCCAGGACAGCTAAGTTATTATAATAAAAAGAAAATCGCGCAGATTAGGGTGGAAAATTCTTGCCCCGCATGGTATCAAAAAGGTGCCAACCAATTGATATAATTGCACCAACAAGAAAGAGGCCACGCCCAACATGCGCGATAAAAGACAAAAACAGATGCCGCTGTCGCCGCCTTTCCATAAAGATTTCGATCAAGCCAAGGAGTTGGAGGCAATCAGCGGGATTCTTGACCGGGATCCTGCCATCTATGACATGGTCTTTCAAGACCTTTGCCCGTGTGCCCCTGACAAGAAAAATACCGGAGCCGGGGGTATGAGCGCGGAGCAGGTTTTGAGGGCGGCTATAGTCAAGGTTCTGTTCGGGTATTCGTACCGGCGGTTGGCCTTTCATATAGTAGACTCCGATTGCTTGCGAGCCTTTTGCCGCATCGGATTCGGCAAAGGGTTCAAGAAGTCGGCCCTGCAGCAGAACATCAAGTCCCTGTCCGCTGAGACGTGGGAGCAGGTGAATCGGGTCATTATAGGCCATGCCAAGGACGATAAGGTCGAGACGGGAAGAGAAGTCCGGATCGATTGTACCGTGGTGGAAAGCAACATCCATCACCCGACGGATTCGACTTTGCTGTGGGATGTTGTCCGCGTCCTCACTCGTCTTCTCATCGCCGCCGGGGAACTGGGAGTCAAGGGGTTGTGTTTTCAAGACCACAGTCTCCGCGCCAAACGCCGAATGCTGGGCATCCTGAACGCCAAAAGAGAAAAGGCCCGCAAGAAGCTTTATGCGGATTTGCTCAAAGTCGCGGAAAAAGTGACGGGCTACGCCGAGAGGGCTCTGCCCTGTATAGATGCGTATAAGCCCGACTCTTTGGAGGAACTGCTGGAACAGGCGCGTATTTTTGATGACATTCAACACTATCTGCCTCTGTCCTGTCAGGTGATCTCCCAGGCAAGAAGGCGGGTGATCAACGGGGAAAGCGTTCCTGCATCCGAAAAACTGGTTTCCATCTTCGAACCTCATACGGACATCATCATCAAAGATCGGCGTGATACGCATTTCGGTCATAAAATCTGCCTCACCGGCGGGGGTTCCAACCTGATCCTCGATTGCGTGGTGCTCAAGGGCAATCCGGCGGACAGCGAGTTGTCGCAAACCATGCTTGAACGCCAGGCAGACATCTGGGGTCGCCCTCCGCTCAAAGCGGCTCTGGACGGCGGCTTTGCTTCCAAAGACAATGTGAAGAAGGCCAAAGAGCTTGGTGTCAAGGACATCTGCTTTGCCAAAAGACGCGGAATCAAGGTGACGGACATGTGCCGGAGTCTCTATGTGCACCAACGTCTCAGGAATTTTCGAGCGGGTATCGAGTCTGGAATATCCCGCCTCAAACGCTGTTTTGGGTTGGACCGCTGCAATTGGCAAGGGTGGCGCTCCTTCCAGAGCTACGTGTGGGCGTCGATCGTTTCGGCCAACCTGCTCACGCTTGCCAGGCCAAGTACCGCGGAATAACCCGCAGGAGAAACATGGCTATTGCTCATGCAGGAGCGTCCCCGGAATGCGTGTGTCTTCATAATCACAAATATCGACAAATAAAGCCGGAAAGTATCCGCGCACCCAATAGAATACCCTGAATCCGTGAATGGGAAACTATGAGGTTAACATGGTTGCCCACATAACTATTTGATAAAATGAGTTATTTCTGTAATAGTGTTGCCTGTTATCGATTCACTCAACAGGTGAAGGCTATGCGGAAGATTACCATCGAAAGGTCGGAGACCGAGTTCTATACGGCGCATTCCGGACTGTCCCTGGCTGGACTCTTGATCAACCACCACACGGAGTTGTGTCGGAAGGCGGATTTGGCCGTACCCGGCATGCCGAGCGTGTCTCATTCGGATGTGTTGAAGAGCTACCTGGGATTGCTTTGCATCGGCAAAAGCGATTTCGAGGCGGTGGCCGGGATGCGGAGCAATGATTGGTTCAAAACGGCGTTGGATATCCGGAAGGTGCCGTCCAAAGAGACCTTGCGGCAGCGTTTGGACAAGAACGCTGCGGTGCTTAAGGAACTCGTCAACGGGAGTTCCATCGAGATGCTCAAAGCGGTGAAGGCGCCGGTTACCGCCGGATCTATGGGACATGTTCCTCTCGATATCGACGTGTTTCCCATGGACAACTCGGAGACCAAGAAAGAAGGGGTTTCCCGAACCTACCAGGGCTATGACGGGTATGCGCCCATAGCGGCGTACCTTGGCGAAGAAGGTTGGTGCATCGGTCTTGAGCTTCGTGAAGGCAGCCAACATAGTCAGAAAGGATTTCTTCCCTTCTTGGCTCGGGTGATTCGACGGGCGCGGGAGTTGACGGGAAAAAGCCTTTTGGTGCGCCTCGATGCCGCCCACTGCGCGTTGGAGACCTTGGCGGCGCTCCGTCAACACAGGAAGGTCTTCTTCGTGGTCAAGTGGAATCCCCGGAAAGAGGACCCTCTGGCTTGGCGGGACCGAATCTTCGCCGAAGGCAAAGTGAGTGTGCCGCGACCGGGCAAGAAGGTGGCCGTGATGACGGTGCATGAGACGTATGAGGTCCAAGGGAAGAAGATGCGATTCATGCGGGTGATGCGGGTGACGGAGCGCACCGTGGATCGGCACGGGCAACGGCTGTTGCTGCCGGAGGTTACGTTGGAAGGATGGTGGACCAACCTGGTTCTGCCCGAGGAACGGATCATCCGGTTGTACGAGAAGCATGGGACGAGCGAGCAGTTTCACAGCGAAATCAAGACCGATCTGGATATGGAACGGCTGCCGTCGGGCAAGTTCGCCACCAACGCCCTGGTGTTGACGTGCGCAGGCATGGTCTACAATATCCTGCGTATTATCGGTCAGTTTGGACTGCTCGGCGACCGTTCTCCGGTGCGGCATCCGGCCAAACGCCGCCGCATCCGCACCGTCATTCAGGAGCTCATGACGATTGCGGGTCGATTCATCAGGACGGGACGTCGGCTGATCCTGCGCCTGGGTCGCCATTGTCCTGCCTATGAGGCGTTTGTGGATGTGCATTCGCGGCTGTCTCCCGGATAATCCGGGTCCTGATGACCCGTTCCGTGGCCGAAACTGGGGCTTGAAAGGATAGCCATGTCCTGACCCGCTGAAAAACTGCTCGTTTGGCCACAATCGGCAGCTGAAGGCATGATGACGGCATCAATACGTTCTTGAGCGCCCATCAGACCGGGGCAATCATCCGAAAAAATGCGCTCAGAACTGTGCAAACAGCTCACAGCGAAATTAGTTCACTGATTCAGGAATACTCTATGTGGCCGGAAAACACCGATCCCGACCCCCATTATAAGTCGGGAATTGGGCCTTTATGGACAGACACTAGTTCACTGATTCAGGGAATTACTCAATGAAAACGGTCGTTGTGACCCTGACAATTACCTTGATCGCTACATCAACTGCATGACCGTCCCCGGCAAGCACCGACATACGTATTTGGAGGAGTAACATCGTCATCTTTTTCAGTATACGCAAAAGGACTGCATCCCAGAAGATGTGGTGTTTGGGAAAAGCATATTGGTGGATTGGCCGGGGTGATTTTCATAATCGTTTTTTGAAGAGACGATTCGTGGACGATGTGGACTTTTTCCTTGATGATGAACATGAGGTCGTTCATTTCAGGTCTGCTTCACGAACTGGTTACTACGATTTTGGGGTAAACCGACGAAGAATGAAACATATTTCCGATAACTATCTAACATTTATGAATAATTGTCATATACGATTTCATTCTATAAATAGGTATTCAATAATGGATTACCGCTAATCTGCCCAGCCACTTTTAATATAGCGTTTTATAAGTTGCATAATAATAACTTAGTCAAGCTTTTGAAGCCAACAATTAAAGTATATTTTGTATATATCGCCAATTAAGGCAAAATGCTATGGCATTTTGCCGGATGAACCCCAATGTATAGCATTTCATAAATAATACTATTTTTGAAATGCATTGCGTCTCATCAGAATAGTGATCCAAATTATTATTGGAAGGGAGTCATAGACATGACATGGCATCGTAACCCTGTTTATTTATCCCTCATTTGCATACTGATTTTGCTCTGCCAAGCTTATTTAGTTCAAGCACAGCCTCCTGAAGAGGCGTATCCATTTAAAATTAAAGTCGAGGGAAACTACCAAGCTGATGCCGACGTAGAAGGAGGACCCGGGCGCGTCTCGGTCCTCAAGTCAGGCGCCTCTGTTTACTTCTCCCACTTCGCCGTATTCTACGAAAACCGTTCCTTTTTTTGGGAAAAGGCCGACGCGCTGCCGTTCGGAAACGGCTTGGAAGATCCTTGGCAGCATCTTCACGTAATCGGTTTGCGCGCCCGATATGACCGGAGTATCTCAGGACCGTGGCGCTTCTTCCTGGGCGCCCGGTTTTTTTCCTCATTCGAAGAGCAATTGGATCAGTCCTGGGGCGGCGCTGTGGACGGGGGCCTTGAATATGTGTTTTCGACTTCATTCAAGATGGGTGTAGGAGCCGCCTTCTTTGGAGATTACACCCGAACCGACGTATTCCCTTTAGTCCGTTTGGTTTGGCTTCCCGACCCTCAAAAAGGGTTGGGCATTTTTCTCGGAATACCGGAAACATCGGTTCGTTATCGTTTCTCATCCGCTTGGGCTGCAAAAATCGGCATTCATTTCGATCATAGAACCTACAGGCTGGCGGACGACAATCCCGTACAGGCGGAAGGATATGTTGAAATGGAAGAGTTCATTCCGGGCGTTTACTTAGAATTCAACCCCGTCCCGAATTTCAGTGTCTCTGTGGGAGCAGAATATGCCTTAGGCAGGGAGTGGACACTTTATAATGACGACGGCAACGAGGAGGACAAATTCGATTTAGATAATGCCGTAGGCGGCATCCTGAAACTGTCTTACAGGTTTTAGCAATGCTGAGCCTCCAACCTTGGGGGCCACTTTCAGTACGACAAAACCTGAGAATTTCTTTGACAGGAATTTCAGAGACAAGCTCCCGGGCTTTGCGGACAAAAACAAAACCCTTACTTTGTTCTCTGACAGGAGTTTAAGAGATAGCCAGCCATAATTGCGAATTTTATTGTAAATTCAGTGCATTATAGCAGTCCCACTGTAAGACCCCTCTACTATTCGTCTCCGACCATTATCGTCTATAAAATTCCAGTAGTTACATTGTTTTCTTGACATCGTACGACCCTACTGCTATTATTTGTGCATGGCTCATTTGCATAAGAAGATGAAAAAGGGACGACCCTACTACTACATTCGAGAGATGGCTCGGGTCGAAGGCAAACCCAAGGTCGTCAACCAAGTCTATTTGGGTAGCCCTGAGCGGATTCTGGAAATGGCGGCGGGAGGCGGGGCCGGATTAAGCAAAATTCAAGCTCAGGAATTCGGGGCGTTATGGTTGGCCGAACTCATCGACCGGGAAGCCTGCTTCGCGGATATCGTGGACTCGGTGGTTCCCGAAGGAAGAAGAGAGGACGGACCTTCCGTCGGCGAGTATTTCTTGTATGCGGTTTTCAATCGAATGATCGATTCCCGCTCCAAGCGGGCTTTGGAATCGTGGTTTAAAGACACGGCCATCCAGGCGATCCGACCTGTGGACGTGGGGGAACTCACCTCCCAGCGATTTTGGGAAAAGTGGGATCGGGTAACACCGGAGCACATCGAGGAGATCGCGGCCCGGTTCTTCCGGAAGGTTCAGGAGATCGAGCCCGCGGATTCGGATTGCTTTCTGTTCGATACCACCAACTACTACACCTTCATGAGCAGCGATACCCCATCCGAACTGGCCCGGCGAGGAAAAAGCAAGGACGGCCGCGACTGGCTACGTCAAGTCGGCATCGCCCTTCTGGTGTCAAGAGATACCCAGATGCCGCTTTTCTACAAAGCGTACGAAGGCAACCGTCACGACTCCAAAGTGTTTCACCGGACCCTGGAGGAAATCCGGGCTTGCATGCAAAGTACAAAAGGGACCGGTGCTCACCTGACCCTCGTTTTCGACAAGGGAATGAACTCCGAAGCCAATATCGCCCGCATCGACGCCCATGAGAACCTCCATTTCATTACCACCTATTCCACCTACTTCGCAGAGGACCTTGCCCAGGTTGATCGGTCCCGGTTTGAACCGGTGGAGACCGCTAAGAATCAAGAGCTGAAGAAACTGGGCCGGGAGGAAGATATTCTGACGGCCTGGCGAACTACGGGAGAACTTTGGGGACGACTGCGAACCGTCGTGGTGACTCATAATCCGAGAACCGCCGCCAAGCATAGGTACTCCTTCGAAAGAAAGATGCTCCAGATCCAAGAGGAACTCTATCTCATGCGGGTTAAGGTCAGGGAGCAGGCGCCCCACTGGAAAAATCCCAAGCAAGTCCGGGAACGCTACATGGATCGCTGCAAGGAATTGCATCTCCCCGACGACCTCTACGATTTGACTTTCGAAATGGATCAAGGGCGGACCCGCATGGGTTTCCGCAAGAACTTCTATCGGATCGGAAGATACATTAACCGATTCGGAAAGAACATCATCGTAACGGATAACGGGGATTGGAGTACGGATGAAATTGTACGGGCCTGCCTGGATCGATACATAGTAGAAAAAGCATTTCGGCAAACCAAGGACCACGACCTGGTTTCCCTCTTTCCGATCCGTCATTGGACGGATGGAAAAATCCGGTGCCATATCCTGACCTGCGTTGTCGCGCTCACCTACCTTCGAATTATTGAACTCCGAGTGCGGCGCGCCGGACTGAATCTCACAGCCTCAACCGTCATGCAGCAGATGCAAAGACTCCACTCCTGCCTCTGCTTCAGTCCGGCAAAACGAAAACCCCTCCGCATGATCGAACAACCGAACGACATCCAGGCCCAAATCCTGCACGCCTTCGGTTTCCAGATGAACGACGGTGGGGTCTTACAAACTTTCAGAACGTAACTTACTGCTTTTACAGCCCTTATAGACTATTCTGCCCAGGTAACTCTTAAACTCCTGTCTGACAAGGGCATGAATTCAAAAGAAAACATGGCCCGCATCAATGCCCAAAGCCGAACCTATTTCATTACGACCTATCCCACCTGTTTTGCCGACCATCCGGCCGCCCTGAATCCCGAGCGCTTCCTCATTCTTGATATCCCCAAAAACCATCGGCTCGAAGCGGAAAAACGCCCCGACGACGGACTCACCGCTTACCGGACCAAGCTGACCCTTTTGGGTCTGGAGCGCACCGTGGTGGTCACCTTCAACCCGGTTACAAAACGCAAAAAGCTTCACGATATAAGCCGGAAACCGGATCAACTGAAGACGGAGCTCCTCCTATTCCGGCAAAAGTTCAGCGACCGGGAACCTCAATGGCGAAAGCCTAAAACCATTACCACCCGTTATCACAAGGTCTGTGAACAGCTTCAAATCAGCCACAAATTCCATCGCCCGGCTTTCACGGTAGAGGCCATGAGCTTCCGAAGGGACGATGCGGAGATCGAGGCGGCGAAGGCCGTCATGGGGAAGAATCTCATCGTCGCCGACGATCACGATTGGGTTATCGAGGCCATCATCCAGGCTTCCCTTGACAGATTCCTCATCGAGCAGCAGTTTCGGGTGAGCAGGGCCCCACGCCACGTCAGGATCAACCCGATGTTTCACTGGACCGACAGCAAGATCCGCCGTCATCTTTTGACTTGTATCATCGCCCTCTCATGCCTGAGGCTCCTGGAACTTAAGGTCGGCGGGCCCGAAACCGCAAAAACACATATGGAAGAAATGGCAAGCCTCAACTCCGTCTTCAGTTGGCAAAAGGGCGCCACACAACCTTCCGTTCAAATCGAGCAACCCAACGATATCCGGACCAAGGTGCTCACCGCTCTTGGATATACAATAAAGGACGGTTAGGTTCTACAACTCCAAAGCTGATTTATCCCTTGATTTCAGCTGATTCAGAACTGTTTCCTGAACAATCTCTGAAACTCCTGTTTGATTTTTTCATGATGATGCAGAGGCTGCTCACGAGTTGGCCCGACGACCATACGATATTCTCGTTGTTCCCACATTACGAATCATTGAGCTTCTGATCCGGAAGTTGAGATAATGTGCCGCTATGCCGGCCAAAGGTGGTTGAACCCGGAAGACATAGTCGAAAAAGGACGAATAGGCCGGAATCCATGACGTGTTATTCAGCAGAGTCGGTGCTATAATAAAAATTCTATATGTGTGCAAAGACGGTGGCCTTAGAGGAACGACTTTTCCATTACCGGTCTCACCCTCAGAGGAATTAAGCTTTGGCGCCGACCGTGCCGATGCATGAAGGTTCGTATTCACAGGGTGACCGGGACATCGGCGCGGGGAGTACAGCGGAGGGGGGCTCCGTCCCGTTCGGGACGAAGCAGAAGTTGCCGGCGTCTTTGCCGATTCAGCAAATGTAAGGAACGTTGGAAATCAGCGAGGAAACCCATGGCTTCCTCAGCCTCTCCGCCGAAGGCGGCGAGGCACTCTTAAAGTGCTTTGAAAAGGGGGGCGGGGGAGGACTTTCCCGAAAGTCCTCCCCCGTCAATGCTTACGCATGAAGCGGCATTTTGCGGCAATGCGAAGCGGACGGGCATCTTCGCCCATGGAGGTGAATGAAAATATTGCGAGGCGTCCCATCGGCAGGGAGAGGGTCCCGCTTCTGTGGGATTCAAGGGTTCCCCTCTTGTAAAAACTCACCCCAAACCCCACACCCATATTTAATTGCATACGGAGAATGAACTCCATGAAACGATGCTTTGAAAACAGGAAACTTACCTTGTTGTTCTTGACGGGCTTGGTCATCCTCTCCCTATCCGGATGCGGAGACGATAACGGTTCGGTCCGGGGATACCCGATTGATTCCACGGTTGTCACTACCGCCGAGCGGATGCTGTCTTTTCCATGGCCCACGTCGACCGAGGCCGCCGGTTTGGCCCCAGCTACCCCCAATAGCCCCAACGGCGGTCCGGGACTCGCTCCCACCGAGCTTTGCCGGGTTTCGGAATACGACGCACTGGGCTATGGCGGTTGGACTTTTGGCGCACCGCTTCCCTCAAAACAACGGACGGATGTGATGCCGGCCGGTTATACCAACCCAACGCCGGTCAGAAACGCCAAGTTTCTGAATTTTTTTACGATAAGCGATATTCATATTACGGACGAGGAAGCGCCGAACCAGCTGATTTATCTTCAGCAATTCGACGGCCCCAACGCCGGAGTGAACACTTCAATCTACTCCCCCGTCATGATGTACACAACTCAAGTCCTCGATGCCGCCATGCAGACGGCAAACGCTTTGAACAAACAGAATCCGTTTGATTTCGCCATTTCACTGGGAGACACCTGCAACAGCACTTCATACAATGAGCTCAGATGGTATATTGATGTGATCGACGGCCGGATCATTACTCCCAGCTCCGGCAGTCATGCCGGAGCCGACGATATCGACTATCAGAGGCCCTTCAAGGCTGCCGGGCTCGATAAATCGATCCCATGGTATCAAACACTCGGCAACCATGATCACTTTCTTATAGGCTCATTCCCAGTGGACGCCGACCCTGCTCTTGGTCTCCGTGAGTCTTACATCAACGATACCGTGTGGGCCGTATCGGATATTCTCGTTCCCGACCTTACGACATTCCCTGTCTTGTTCAACATGCAAAATATTCCGGATACGCCGAAGTACTACATGGGCGTCATTGACGGATCAACTCCTTACGGGGCTATTATCAAAGCCGGCGCGGTCACGAACGAAGAATTCAATGAAGGCGCCCCATCCGTTGCAGCGGACCCAAACCGTCGCTCCCTCTCAAGGACGGAATGGATACAGGAATTCTTTAACACGTCATCCTATCCCGTGGGCCATGGTCTTAATCTGGTTGACCCAAACCAAACCAGCGGATTTGCCTGCTACAGCTTTTTGCCCAAATCAGACATACCTCTCAAAGTGATCGTACTCGACGATACGCAGTCGGAAAACGACGGCTCCAACGATATACACGGGCACGGCTATCTTGACGCTGAACGATGGGAATGGCTTCAAGCCGAACTCGCCGCCGGACAGGCCGCCAATCAACTCATGATCATTGCAGCGCATGTTCCGATCGCGGTTTCAGCCATCGGCTCTGAAACGGAATGGTGGTTGGGAGAGTCCACGACCTCGCAGGAGAACAGGAATGCGGTAACCCTGGCTGAACTGGTTCAGAAGCTGCAGAGCACTCCCAATCTCCTTATGTGGATAGCTGGGCATCGTCACCTGAACACCGTTAAGGCGTTTATCTCACCCGACTCCAATCATCCCGAACAAGGATTCTGGCAAGTCGAGACTTCGTCGTTGAGGGATTTTCCCCAACAGTTTCGTACGTTTGAAATATATCTCAACAACGACTACACCATTTCAATCGTTACGACCAACGTAGATACGGCGGTCGCAGAAGGTACGCCTGCGGCCACATCACGCAAATATGCGATTGCGACTCAACAAATCATCCAAACCGAATTAACCCTGAATAACGCCAACGTTTCCATGGCCGGCGGCGCTATTCCCGTGCCGAGTATGGATCCGACCCGACCCCAAGGCACTCCGACCGACGACAACCCGTTTACCGACCCGAGTATCCGGTTCGTGGACCTATCCAACCTGCCGGAAAACAGCGTTCCGTACAATGCATCCTACAATGCCGAACTATTTAAACAGTTGAGTCCTGAAATGATAAGCGTGTTACAAGCGAAGTTTCCGCCTCTGTGAGCAATGTCATAAATAGGATCATTCCCGAAACCTGATTTGCCGGTCGCCAAGGCGGTGGCGGGCAAATCAGCCGGGACCGTCGGTCTCCGATTTTTCGATGGTAATCTTCTGCATGGCCTTCGCCTGTTGCGTGAATTGATAACAGACAGCGGGAGAGTAGAGGCACGTTGTTGATTAACGTGACAAAACGTCGTAGGCGCTCCAGCAGAAGAGAGGCACGATGTTGAGTTCACGAGTTTCTTCGTTTCATCTTCCATGATACCAAGCAGTCATGCAGCGCAAAGCGCGCATGGATGCGCGGGAGCGTTGCATCACATCATCTGCCGAAGGATCGGACAGCATACCCAATTCCATGGCGAATCCCACGGAATTGGGTTTGTCAAACGCCTGGCGAAACAGCTGAGTGAATCCGAACGCCCTGTCCTGCTTCGGCTTCGAGCCCCAACTGGGGTGGTAAAGGAAGTGGAGATACGCGGACCGGAGGCCAGCCGGGGCTCGGCGTTCCCCGGGGTCCTGGGCACCGGTCTTACCAGGACGAGCAAACAGCGGTGTCCAGGGATGCGAAGGGGAACGCATTCCGAGGAAGGCGTGAATTTAGGAAGAAACGCGGCCCTGGTCGTCCACCGACGGCCTCTCCGTCCGACGTGCTAAGAATTACAGGCTTACCTGCGGAACGCTCACCTTACGAAAAAGGTTGACAACGCCGGAAAGGGCATGGTAGGAATTCTCAGTGAATGAGAGTTCATTCATAATTATTTTTCCTCAGGCTTTCGAGTTCGTTTTTTGAACCCCATACTGAATGAAGAACCATTCAATTTCAGGAGGACGGCATGAAACCCAATATCCACCAAGCCGCGGTCATCGGAGCCGGGGTGATGGGCGCCGCCATTGCGGCTCATCTCGCCAATGCGAACGTCCCCACCACCCTTCTGGACATCGTGCCGCCCAAATTCTCCGACCAGGACCAAGCCAAAGGACTAACTCCGGATTCCCCAAAATTCCGCAATAAATTCGCCGAGAGCGGTCTTCAGACCGCTTTGAAGGCCAAACCGGCCGCTTTTTACGTTCCGGAAAACGCCAAGCTCGTGACCGTCGGAAACCTGGAAGACGACCTGGAACTGCTCAAAGACGCCGACTGGATCATCGAGGTGGTGGTGGAGCGCCTGGACATCAAACAGGCCGTGTTCGAAAAAATCGAATCCGTCCGCAAGCCCGGCTCCATCATCAGTTCCAACACTTCCGGCATTTCCGTGGCCGCCATGTGCGAAGGCCGCTCGGAAGACTTCCGCAAGCATTTCCTGGGAACGCACTTTTTCAATCCGCCCCGATACATGAAGCTCCTGGAAATCATTTCCGGGCCGGATACGCAACCGGAAGTCGTCCAACGCATCGCCGCCTTCGCCGAACGCAACCTCGGCAAGGGCATCGTGTTCGCCAAAGACACTCCCAACTTCGTGGCCAACCGCATCGGCATGTTCTCCATGCTCTCCGTGATCCGGACCATGCAGGAAATGGAACTCCCCGTCGAAGCCGTGGACGGCATCACCGGTCCCGTCATCGGCAACGCCAAAAGCGCCTCCTTCCGGACCGCGGACCTGGTGGGTCTGGACACCATGGCTCACGTGGCTTCCAACGTATACGACAACGCCGCCCAAGACGAACGCCGCGACGAGTTTCAGGTCCCCGATCTGCTCAAGTCCATGATCGACAAGAATCTCCTGGGGGAAAAATCCGGAGCGGGTTTCTACAAAAAGTCCACGGACGACAAAGGCAAGAAGGTCGTCCTTTCCTTGGACCCCAAGACCCTCGAATACACCCCGCAGAAAAAGGCCCGTTTCGAATCCCTTGAAGCCGCCAAGAATCTCGGCACCACCGAGGAAAAGATCAAAGCGCTTTACTACGCCAAAGACAAAGCCGGGCAATTCACCTTCAAGACCATGTCCGAAGGCTTGATCTACGCCGCCAATCGCGTGCCTGAAATCGCCGACGACATCGTCAACGTGGACAACGCCATGAAATGGGGCTTCGCCCGGGAGTTCGGCCCCTTCGAGGCGTGGGACGTGCTGGGACTCGAAAAATCCTGCAAGAAGATGTCCGAGGCGGGATACCGGCTCCCCTTATGGATCCTGGAAATGATGGAAGCCGGATTCACTTCCTTCTATAAAAAGGAAGACGGCGTCCGGCTTTTTTACGATCCCGCCGGCAAAACATACCACCCCGTGGAAGCGTCCCCTCAGATCATCCTGCTTCCCTCCCTCAAGGATCGGAACAAACTCGTAGCGGGAAACAAGGGAGCCTCCCTTGTGGACATCGGCGACGGCGTGGCCTGCCTGGAATTCCACACCAAAATGAACGCCTTGGGCGTGGACATCATCGGCATGATCCATAAGTCCGCCGACATTGTGAGCCGCGATTTCGACGGTCTGGTCGTGGCCAACCACGGCACCGATTTCTCGGCGGGAGCCAACCTTTATATGGTGCTCTTCGCCGCCCAGGAGGAAGAGTGGGACGATCTGCATTGGAGCGTATCCTATCTGCAGAACGCCCTCATGAAGCTCAAATACCTGGATAAGCCCGTGGTGACCGCTCCCGCGGGATTGACTCTCGGCGGAGGATGTGAAATCTGCCTGGCGTCGGACCGGGTCCGCGCAGCGGCGGAAACCTACATGGGCTTGGTGGAAGTGGGCGTCGGCCTCATTCCCGCAGGAGGAGGCTCCAAGGAAATGATCATCCGAGCCACGGAAAACCTGTTCGAAGTGGCCAAAGGAGGCGTTTACAACCGACAGATCGATCTGCTTCCCTTTGTCGCCCGGGCTTTTGAAACCATCGCCATGGCCAAGGTGGCCACCAGCGGTTCCGAAGCGCAAAAGATCGGCTACCTGCGTCCCACCGACCGGGTCACCATCAATCGCGATCATCTGATCTACGACGCCAAGCAGACCGTACTGGCCATGAACCTGGAGGGGTATACGCCTCCCGGGCGCAAGGATTCCATACGAGTTATGGGAACCGACGGCATCGCGGTTTTCGACTACGCGCTCTACACCATGCACAAAGCGGGATTCATTACGGACCACGATCTCACCGTGTCCAAGAAAGTCGCCTGGGTGCTCTGCGGAGGCAACGTCATCCCGGATACCCTGGTCGGAGAACAATATCTGCTGGACCTGGAACGGGAAGCCTTTGTGAGTCTTTGCGGCGATCCCAAGACGCAGGCAAGAATCCAGCACATGCTGTCCACGGGTAAACCCTTGAGAAACTAACGGTGCGCAGGGTCGCGGAAGGCCAACATCACAACGCCATGGATCCGGACCCTTCAGGCGCACGGCGTCGCTCCTGGATCCAGCCATGGGAGGAAACAAGCCATGAAAGAAGCTGTCATCGTCGCCGCGTGCAGAACCGCGGTCGGTAAGGCCCCGAGGGGCGTCCTGTCCAAAACCCGGCCCGAGCACATGGGCGTCACCGTACTCAAGGAGTTGATTCAACGGACCCCCGGGCTCAACACCGAAGACATTGAAGACGTCATCATCGGGTGCAGCTTTCCCGAAGCCCAGCAAGGCCTCAACATGGGCAGAGTGCTGGTCAACGCATTGGGACTTCCGGATTCCGTCCCCGGCATGACGGTCAACCGTTTCTGCTCGTCCGGTCTGCAGTCCATTGCCATCGGCGCGGAAAAAATCATGTGCGGTTTCGCCGACGTGGTCATCGCCGGCGGAGTGGAGAGCATGAGTCTGATCCCCATGGGAGGCTGCAACATGTCGCCTCATCCGGCCTTGGTGGAAGTTAGGCCCGGTTCGTACGAACCCATGGGACTTACCGCGGAGAACGTGGCCGAACGTTTCAATATTTCGAGAGAAGACCAGGACGCCTTCGGAGCCGAAAGCCAACAGAGGGCCGAGCGCGCCATCAAGGAAGGAAGATTCAAGTCCCAGATCGTACCGTTGTCCGTGCGCGTGCAGAAGCCGAAACCCAACGGTCATTTCGAGTTCTCCGAGATGATTTTCGATACTGACGAAGGCATGCGCCCCGGAACCACCGCTCAATCTCTGGGCAAACTCAAACCGGCCTTCAAGGCCGTGGGTACGGTCACCGCGGGGAATTCTTCTCAGATGAGCGACGGTGCGGCCGCGGTCATGCTCATGAGCCGGGAAAAGGCCAAAGAGCTGGGCCTCAAGCCTCTGGCCGTATTCCGCGCCTACACGGCGGTGGGTGTGGCCCCCGAATATATGGGGGTGGGACCTGCGTTCGCCATTCCCAAGGCTCTCAAGCTGGCCGGCCTGACTTTGGACCAGATCGATCTTTTCGAGCTCAACGAGGCGTTCGCCGCTCAGGCCCTCTACTGCATGCGGGAACTGGGCATCAACCCGGAAATCACCAACGTCAACGGTGGCGCCATTGCTTTGGGCCACCCGTTGGGTTGTACCGGAGCCAAACTCACCACCCAACTCATCTATGAGATGCAGGCCAGAAAAGCCCGATACGGACTCGTTTCCATGTGCATCGGTTTCGGCATGGGGGCCGCCGGCATCTTCGAACTGGAGCAGTAATGGTGTCGGAGGCCGGCGCTTCGGCTGTCGCCGCTTCCAACAAGTCCGTAAGTTTCTTGTGGCAATCCAATCACCGGCCGCTCCGTCGGCGGCCCATTGAAACGAGCCTGTCGCAGGAGGCTGTCAAGGATAGCCCGGGCGGACCATCAAGCTTTGAAACAACCTATTTCCTCTGAACCGAGGCAAAAAGGAGACCTGGAAATGGCCGAAAGAAAGATTTTCAAGGGCGCTGAGTTTCTAATCGCCGATCTGTCCGCCGAGGACGTGTTCACTCCCGAGGATTTCTCCGAGGAGCACCGCATGATCCTGGACACCGCTCGGGATTTCGTGGAGAACGAACTCATTGCCAACACGGAAAGAATCGAATCCAAAGATGCGGAATTCATGCGCGGCATTCTCCTCAAGGCCGGGGAACTCGGCTTCAACGGAACCGACGTTCCGGAAGAATACGGCGGTCTGGGGCTCGATAAGGTCAGCACCACGGTGGTTACGGAAGCCATCGGAGGAGGAGGCTCCTTTGCGGTGGCCCACGGCGCTCAGACCGGTATCGGAACGTTGCCCATCGTGTATTTCGGGACCGATGAACAGAAAAGCAAGTACCTTCCCGGCCTGGCCTCCGGCGAACTTTGCGGCGCCTATTGCCTTACCGAAGCCGGCGCCGGATCCGATGCGCTCAATGCCCGCACCAAGGCGGTCTTGTCGGACGACGGCACCTGCTACACCCTGAACGGCGAAAAGATGTTCATCACCAACGCCGGATGGGCGGACACCTTTATCGTTTACGCCAAGGTGGATGGAGAGCAGTTCACCTCCTTCATCGTGGAACGTAAATTTCCCGGGGTGTCCACCGGCGCCGAAGAAAAGAAGATGGGCATCCACGGCTCTTCCACCCGTACCGTGATTCTGGAAGACGTGAAGGTGCCCGTGGAAAACGTGCTTTACGTGGTCGGACAAGGCCACAAGGTAGCCTTCAACGTGCTGAACATCGGCCGCTGGAAACTCGGCGCCGCCGCCGTGGGAGGAGCCAAGAGGTGCATCGTTGAAGCCACCAAGTATGCCAACGGTCGCATCCAGTTCAAAACCCCCATCAGCAATTTCGGCCTGATCCGGGGAAAGCTGGCGGACATGGCCATCAAGACTTACATGGCCGAATCCATGATCTACCGCACGGCGGGCATGTTCGACGACCAGTTGGGTACCCTGGATGAAGAAAAAAAGAAGAAAGGCGAGGAAAACGCCAAGGCCATCGGTGAGTACGCGGTGGAATGTTCCATCAACAAGGTGTACTGCTCCGAAGTCCTATCCTTCGTCGTGGACGAGTATGTGCAGACCTTGGGCGGCTACGGCTACGTTAGTGAATACCCCGCCGAAAGGGCCTACCGGGACGCCCGCATCAATCGGATTTACGAGGGAACCAACGAAATCAATCGGCTGCTGGTCACCGGCACCATCATGCGTCGGGCCATGAAAGGCGAATTGCCCCTGATGGCCGCCTTCCAGAAGCTGACGAGCGACATCATGGAATACCACCCGCTGGCCGTGGAACTGCCCGATACGCCTCTGGCCATGCAGGAACACATGATCCGCATGCTGAAGAAAACCGCGCTCATGACCGCCGGTGTGGCCGCACAGAAATACATGGCCAAGCTCGAGGAAGAGCAGGAAGTCATCGCCCTGATCAGCGACATGATCATCGAGATTTTCGCCATGGAAAGCGGGCTGCTGCGCGCCGCCGGGGCCATCGAGAAATTCGGACTGGAAAAGGCCGCACCGTACATCGCGGCGGTCAAAGTCTACGTGGACGACGCCGTGCTGAAGATCGAAACCTGGGCAAAGAAGGCCATGGCCCATGTGGAAGAAGCGGAGACCCTCCGCACTCAGCTCATGGCCATCAAGAAACTCTGCCGCTACGAGCCCGTGGACGCGGTGAGCCTGAGACGAGAGCTGGCTCAGCGCATTATCGAAACCGAAAAGTATCCTTTCGAACTCAAGTAATCGTAACCCTCCAAGGGGAAGAACCAAAAACGGACTCCCCCGCCTCTCCTTCGAGCTCGTCGGACGCAATCCTCCCACGCGACCGGCGAGCTTGAATCAACCTTTCAAAGTCGAATCGCGAGACTCCGATCCCGTCTCATCACCCTCCCCCAACTCAAAGGGATCGGGGTTTCGCTTTTCACCCCTTACGGGTGCGTAATCAACGCGCTCCGCAGTCTATTTCCCATGTGCGCCCCATTCTCGGAAACCCGACCGGCTCCCGTATCCGCGATTCCTCACCGGCCGGCGGCGGTAGCTGCTCGACGGGCCGCTGAAATGTTTTCCTGCAGACAAGCGACTCATCCACGACGCAACGCGACAATTTCGAAGCCGAATGGTCATCGGATCGGATTGCTTTTTGCATCTTTTTCGGAGGCCTCTATTTGCGTATCGCAATCCGCCGGCCATGATGGAGCCCGCCCGTTGGAAATGAACCTTTCTCCCACGCCTCTTTCAAGCCCGTCCTCGTTTCAAGGCATTGCGGCATGGTTGTTGCTACGAGTGTAATATGCCTATTTACGAATATACTTGCGCTGCATGCGGAAAGACTTTTGAGCGTCTTGAATCGTTGGACTCGCCGCGACAAACGGATTGCCCCCATTGCGGAGCATCTGCGGAGCGGGTTATGAGCGCCGCCGCACCACCCGTCATGACGGGAGGATTCCAAGACGGCGGCGGCACCTGTTGCGGCTCGGCGACTCCGTGCAGCCAACCCAAGCATTGCTGCGGAAGATAGTGGCGATTCCGCCGTACTGACCCGTCCCCTGACTCGGGAACGCGGACTCCATTCCTCCGGAGAGGCATCCTCTGGATGTTGCGAAATGATGTCCGCGTTTCCATTTCGCCATCTCCTCCCTCACCCCTCACCCCGCGCTTCCATCACACGATGAAAGCGCGGGGTGTTTTTTTCATGAAAACAGCTCTCCCGAATTTCGCTCCCGCTTCATCCCTGATAAACCGGAGTGAAGATATGCCCCCCCGATGCCGAGGGTTCTCCGAATTCCCCCTGCGGGAAGACGCACACCCGAAGTGAAGATTCGTTTTGGGCCACGGTCCGGGCCACAAGAATGTTGACTTGCGCCCCGGTTCTCTCACGCAGCAGAGAAACCGCCGCGTCAATACTCCGATCATCCACGGGCTGCGGCGCCCGAACGGTCAAAGCCAAATTTTCGGTACGACTTAGTGAAACCCCCGAAATGAAGGGACTTTCCAAGGCGATTGTGATCGCGTCCATCAAACCGTCGGCTTGGTCCGACATGCCGTAACCGAACACCCCACGACCGGAAGACCCACCGAAGTCTTTTGCGAACTGCTCGGCGAGCGGACTCTGCAGAAGCTCGAGAAGGCCTTCCACCGCGTTCGCCGCGTATTCGTCCGCCACGCCCATGAGTTCCCTCACGCGGGTGACCTTCTCCGCCGAACTCAGTAGACTATCCTGAAAAAGCGGAATCATGAATCCGACTTCTTTTTCGAGTCGACGCAAACCCGACGCAGCCCGGTGAACCCGCTTTTCTCCTTCCAAACCGAAGGGGCGGGTTACCACGGCCGCGGTAAAGACGCCCTTTTCCCTGCAAATGGATGCGGTCGCCTCGGCCGCACCGGCTCCGGTTCCTCCGCCCAATCCAGCCGTAAGGATCACAGCAGCGGCCTTCTCGATCCGCTTTTCGATCTCTTCTCGTTCGCCGAGAGCAGCCTTCGCCGCAAAGGAAATGTCGTTGCGCACGACGTCTTCCGGAGGAATCCCGGCTCCCAGATGAAGTCTCATGGATTCGGGCCGCAGGGCCAGATCCTCCGCATCGGTGTCCGCAAAAGCGACCGAGGTCACGTCCCCGCCGGCTTTAAGATGTCTGTTTAATATCTCCGCTCCCCGCCTGCCAAAACTTAAAACGTATGATTTCACGTAAACCTCCACGATAGAGTTCGATTTCCCGGGCGACGTCCAATGGACCCTTGCCCGGAACAAGTGAGCCGCCGGCTATCAGGCCGTCGGCCCATAAAGTCCATGTTAACCACACCCTCAGCCGACGCAACGCGAACCCGCGAGGTGCGACCGGAAACCGAGCAGCACGAAATACCATGTTGGCCTCAGGTGCTCGATCGTTATGATAGAGCATCACCCAAACAGCAAGGAGACCAACATGATCACAGGAAAGGGTCCACGGCTTCCCGATAAGAGTTGGAATACGATTTCTTAAACGAAATTCATCGTCGCCTCTGATTTATTAACGCACACAATAATGACCCTCCAAGTCTTTTTAGAGAAATTGTGAGGGCGACCTTCCCTCCTCATTGACTCTTTTCCGCCTTCCATGCGGGTTTTACCGCGATACTTCCGTTTAGCGGAAGAGTCCGGAGGGCTCCCGGTTTCCTATTTTGACTTGACATTTCTCGAATCCGGCATGTAAGAGGCTCATGTACTCTGACTGTTCAAGTTATGCAGGAAACTCATGATTTGTGACCATGTGCTCGTCCCTTGCGCGGACCGCAAACTCAGCCGGTTCCCAGAAGTGCTCCCGGTCCTTTTCAGCCTTCTTTCCCCAGAGCCTTGTGATCTTCCCATTTCACCCCTCGTCGTTCAAGATGGAAGTCACGGCCGGGACGGTTTCGTCCGGCAAAGCGCCGCCGTTTCGCCGCTTCGCCGGATCCGAGCGCCGAAGGGTGGGGCCCGCCCCCGCCCGTTCACATTTTTCCGACGCCCGGGTTATCCATTATATGATCCTTCACTTCGGGATGATCCCCGAAAAGGTCGGCATCTGGAAGAAGCTTTGAATCTTGGACCTGACGACTCGGGGTTACCAGCCCCGAGGGGCAAATGATTTTAGGCACTTGAAGTGGGTCATGAATCGCGTTTCCCAAAGCCGAATGGGCGTTTTTAGATAAAATGCCTCCAAAATGAAAAAGATTGAAGTGATCTGTTCGAAATCGCAACAATGATCGGGAGGATAAAATGGCAAACGAAGAAAAGTTCAAGCTCTTAGAAGACAAGATTGCGGAAGCGGATATGGGAGGCGGCCAGGGCCGCATCGACGACCAGCACAAGAAGGGAAAGCTCACTGCCCGCGAAAGGATCGCTCTGCTGTTCGATGAAGGCACGTTCCAGGAAATGGACAAGTTCGTGTACCACACGGCCGTGGACTTCGGAATGGACAAGAAACGGTTCCCCGGCGACGGCGTTGTGGTAGGGTACGGCAAAATCAACGGTCGTTTGGCTTGCGCCTTCGCCCAGGATTTCACCGTGCTGGGCGGCAGCCTTGGAATCGCCCACGCCCAAAAGATCTGCAAGGTCATGGAAATGGGCCTGAAGAACAACTGCCCCGTTATCGGCCTGTGTGATTCCGGCGGCGCGCGAATCCAGGAAGGTGTTACGAGCCTGAGCGGCTATGGAAACATCTTCATGAACAACGTGCTGGCATCCGGCGTCGTGCCTCAGATATCCGTCATCATGGGACCCTGCGCCGGAGGAGCCGTCTACTCACCCGCTCTGACCGACTTCATCTTCATGGTGGAACAGAGTTCCTACATGTTCATTACCGGACCGAACGTGGTGAAGACCGTGTGCCACGAGGAAGTTTCCACGGAGACGTTGGGCGGTCCCAAGATTCATACGAGCAAGAGCGGCGTGGCTCACTTCAAGGGCAAGAACGACCAGGCAGTGATTGAACAGGTTCGTGAACTGCTCACTTTCCTGCCCCAGAGCTTCCGCGAAAAGCCGCCCCGGCTCGAGCCCACCGACGACCCGAACCGCGTCGACATGGACCTTCGCAACCTGATCCCGGACAGTCCCAAACAGGTCTACAACATCAAGAAAATCATCAAGTCCGTGGCGGACAATAACTACTTCTTCGAAGTACACAAAGATTACGCACCGAACATCGTGGTGGGGTTCGCTCGACTGGACGGTCACCCCGTGGGCATCGTCGCCAACCAGCCGTTCGCTCAGGCCGGTTGTTTGGACATCAACGCGTCCCTCAAGGGCGCCCGGTTCGTGCGTTTCTGTGACGCCTTCAACATTCCTTTGGTCACGTTCTGCGACGTGCCCGGATTCCTTCCCGGAACCGTCCAGGAATACGGCGGCATTATCAAGCACGGAGCCAAGCTGATCTACGCCTTCTGCGAAGCCACCGTGCCCAAGATCACGGTGATCACCCGAAAGGCCTACGGCGGCGCCTACATCGTCATGAGCAGCAAGCATCTCTGGGCGGACGTCAATTTCGCCTATCCCACGGCTGAGATCGCGGTCATGGGACCGGACGGAGCGGTGAACATCGTGTTCCGTAAAGAGATCGCAGACGCCGAGGATCCGGCGGCCAAGGAAGTCGAAATGGTCGAAGCCTACCGAACCAAGTTCGCCAACCCTTACCAAGCGGCGTCTTTCGGATACGTGGACGAGGTGATTTTCCCGGAAGATACCAGAAGGAAGCTGATTGCGGCGCTGCAAGCGTTGCAGACCAAGAAAGACAGCATGCCCGAAAAGAGGCACGACAACCTGCCGCTCTAGGCGCGAGTTTCACACTTTCGCTTCAAGCAGCGGCTGCTGCAAAAGACCCCTTAAGCCTCGCCGACGGCGGGCTTAAGGGGTCTTCTCGGCTTTGGGGAGCCGGTTTTCTGCGGAGCCCTGTGTGGTCCGGCAAATTCGAGCCCCCACCACCAAGCCTCCCCGTCTTCTATTTCGCCGGCCGAAAGACCAGTCGGACACCGGCCCGTTCCGGGTTCCGCTCTCGGAACAGTTCCTCCACCGCGGATTGAGCGTTCACTACGTACAATACCACTTCCTCGGGTCGGACCCGTTGAGGTGCCCTGTCTCTGCGAAGTTCGGCGTTCCTTCTGGAGGGAACCAACAGGTAGGTCTTGCCCACGGCCGTTGTTCCGGATGAGATATCCCGCTCGGTCACGATGGAGCCGACGTAGCTCACTTCTCCTCCTGTCACCAGGAAGCGAAACGGTTCCGAAAGAGGAATCAGGTCCTTACCGTCCAGACGAATCCGCAGGAGTTCGTATGCACCGGGTTCCAAAGAGAGCTGAAAATAGCCCGCGCCTGGAACGACGAAGATTTTCCCCCCGGCGACGCTTCGGATTTCCAGTGTATGCCCGCCGAATCCATCCAAGGAACCAAGGATTCCCACCACCCGCCGAGGGGTGAACGTGCCGACGATCACGCCGCGCGATACTTCGCTATCGGCGTTCAAGCCGTTTACTCGCCCGTTATCGGACGCACAGCCCGAGACGACGAAGATCACCGCCCACAACCCCAAAGCCCAACCATATAACTTACGACGAGGCCGATCACGCCGCCCTGCGACCGTATTGTGCGTGCCCATTTTTGCCCATCCTTTCGATTGAATTCATCATCCTTGAAGCCGCTGCGCCCGATCTGCGGAAACCGACGCAGCCCCCGTCCGTTTGATTGACATGCTTTCAGAGATGGTTAAATAGAATAAAAAAGGTCCTTTTAATTCAATTAAGAGAGGAGTCGCCATGCTTCGCCTAAACCAACTACGACAGGAACCCGAGATCGTCAACGACGTCGATTGGGAAATGACCCCGGAAGAAGCGGTCACCCTCTACCTCGAATGGGGCAACAACTGGTCTCATGGACGCATGGTCCGATCCAGGGACGACGTTTCTTACTATTTCGTCGTCAATACCTGGAGCGATCCGCCCATGATCTATCTCATCCGTAGATCATCCGAAGGCGCCGTTGAGGTGGCCTCCGACGAGGTCCCCTACCACCTCAGGGAACGATTTCTTCGCTCCGTGGGACATAACAAAGGCGTGTACGCCCTTGATGACGAACTAAGGAATTGGTTGGAACGCGAAATCGAACCTGCCGTGTCGGTTCACTGATCCTTAAAGAAGCGCTGAAGATCGTCGGACGCATGGGAAATGACGGGAGACGTACTCGTCGAAGGTTTTCGGCCGCCGGCATGCCGCGATGTTGAAGCATGCCGCGATGTTGAAGCATGCCGCGAATCGATCTTTCTTGACCGTCGAACAGAACGCGTTTGGAAACGGGAGAACCGAACATGACTGAGACAGACTACCGAAAGGTTACGTGCTACGACTGCCCATGCGGATATCGGTACGAACCCGAAAGGGGGGACGACCGTGGGGGATACGCGCCGGGCACCCCGTTTGAGGAGCTGCCCGAAGCCTTGACCTGCCCCGTATGTCAGCGGGCGAGATGCCATTTTCGAAAGCGGGAGATTTCCAGACCTTCGGAGTGAAACCGCGGTCCGCCGCCGGAGGATGAAGGAGTGTCTGCCGGCTGGTCGCAACATGGAAGGGGAACCGGCAACGGGCGAGGCGGCGGCTCAAGGCCCGATACCCGCGCCGGTTCACGACTCTCACGGTATTTCAGCTGGAAGCGGCGTAGCTGTGCAGTCCGCTGAGAAGGAAATTGACCCCGAAATAGGTAAATAGGACGCAGCAAAACCCCACGATGGAGATCACCGCGATCCGGTTCCCGGACCAGCCCTTCATGTAACGGGCATGAAGAAGAACCGCATACACGATCCAGGTAATCAGCGACCAGGTCTCCTTGGGGTCCCAGCTCCAGTAGGTGCCCCAAGCCGAATGCGCCCAGACCGACCCGGTGATGATGCCCGCCGAAAGCAACACGAATCCGATCAGAATCATCTTGTAGGAAACGTCCTCAATGAGCGGGGGATCCGGGAGGAACTTCAGACCGTCCGAACCGGCACGCTGCTTTTTGCTCTTGATCAGGTACATGACGCTCAACCCACAAGCCACCGCAAAGGCGGCGTACCCCAGAAAACAGGTGACCACGTGGGCAATCAGCCAGTTGCTCTTGAGCGCCGGGATCAAAGGCTGTATGCGGCTGTCCACGGAAGACGAAAAAGAAGCGTAGGCCATGGAGAAAAAGGCGAAAGGAACCACGAACGCGCCCACGGTCTTCTGACCGTATTTCCGCTCCAGAATCAAATAGCACAAGATGATCGTCCAGGCGAAAAAGACCAGGGATTCATACAGATTCGACAGCGGGGCATGCCCGATGCCCAGATCGTAGGATTCGATCCAGCGCATGATGATTCCGTAGGTGTTCAACAGGAATCCGCCCAGGGCGACCCACGTACCCATGGTGGCCGCAACCCGCGTGCGGAACACCAGGTAAAACAGGTAAAGCACCGAGGACCCCAGGTAGATGAAAGTCACGATGCTCAGAGCAAGAGAACTCGTCATGGCTGTCGTTCCTCTTCATTAAGGGCGGTCGAGATTTCCTCCCAAAGCCCGTCCATCGACTTGGAGAAAGCGAGCCGATTTCGATGGGCCGTGCCCGCTAGAATCACTTTCAGATTCTTGCCCGTGCTCCCCACTTGGAGCCAAATCATGCGGTGAGACATGAAAAAAGTGACGGGAAATCCGATAAGCATCAGGATGAACCCTAAATAGACAAGCGCCACGCCCGGGTCCCTGTTCGCTTGAAGGCCGGTATAATAAACCTCCTGGAAAGACTTGAGGGCAAACGTGTACTTGCCGCCCCGTCTTTGATCCAACTGTGGAAATTTCTGCAGGACCCAGAACGGCGGGGTCCGCTCTCCGGTCCCCATTAGATGGACGAAAACTCCGGGCCCGAAAGACATTCCCCGGGAAACCAGATTGTTCTGAAAATCGATGATCCGAAAACCGCCTTGATCCCCCGGCAGGCTAAAATCATCGGAAGCGGGTCCTTTGACCGTATAGGTTTCACCGGTTTGGTTATCCACCAGTTCGAACACGACCTCCCCGCCCAGAGTGGAGCCGTAACTCGACTGATAGAAGGTAATGCCCCCGAAGGTCACGGGATGATTTACGCGCAACGGACTGCTGAGCGCCTCTTTGCCGCCCTCCAGGAAGGTAAGGTCCGAGCGGAACTCCTTGGGCGCCCCGGTATCATAGAACTCAACATTGAAGTCGTCACAGCGTATTTGAAAATCCAAGGGCTTGGGCTCGTGTCTCCCCCGCACGTCGATGTGGTCCACCGTCTCCCCTTCCAGGATGTTGATGTGCCCCTTGAATCCCCAGACGGCGCCTATGATGCCTCCGACAAACAGGAGGAGGATCGAGCTGTGCACCACGTATACGCCCAAACGCACCCAAGGCGTACGATTCGCGAAATAGACGATCCCTCCGTCGAATTCCTTTTCTTGGACTTTTCCCAGGCGCCCGAGAACATTCGATAGACTCTTTCGCCACTCGGGATTCCGCAACTTGACGAACTGCTCCCTGCGATAGGGCATTTGTTTATATTCCCTGGGATTCAACGACGGCCGGTTCCTGACGAGTTTCCACGTCTTGGGAAGACGGTCGAGGGAACAAACGACCAGATTGGCGCCCAGGAAGCCCAACAAAGCAACGAATAGGGGAGACGCATACATGTTGGTGAAGCCCAGACTTCGGAATAAAGAGGCCGTCCCTTCACCATACATGCGTTCGTACAGGCCGGCGGGTTCCTGCTGCGGGATGACCGTGCCCACTACGGAAAGCACGGCAAGCACAATCAATAGAACGACGGTCAGCTTGACCGAAGACAGAAAATTGGATAATTTCGTCATGAATTCAAGCGCTCCCGGATGGATGGAGTTTGGCTTTCTATCATAGGCTGCGGCTTTTTACAAATTCTTGTTTCTACCTGCCGACAAATCCAAGGACCCCATATTTCGTCAAACCGGCACGGAGTCAACATGCTCGACATCAAGTTCGTGAGAGATCATCTGGACCTCGTCATTGAGAAAACCCGTCAGCGCGGTGCGCAGGTGGACTTTGATGAGTTCACGCGTTTGGACGAGGACCGCAGGACTCTCCTCCAGGAAGTGGAATCCCTCAAACACCGTAAGAATCAGGCTACGGAAGAGATCGCGGCCATGAAAAAGGCCGGACAGGACGCATCTGAACTGACCGGTGAAATGAAGGAGATTTCCCAACGGATCAAAGCAATGGACTCGGATCTCGGGAAAGTCCAGGAGCAGTTCGACCGATTTCTTTCCATGGTCCCTAATCTGACCGACGACAGCGTACCCGTCGGACAATCCGAAGCGGACAATCCGGAGGTTCGCCGATGGGGAGAAAAGCCCGAGTTCGCCTTTTCCCCCAAAGCCCACTGGGATATCGGCGAAGATTTGGGAATTCTGGACTTCGCTCGCGCCGCCAAGATATCGGGCGCCCGCTTCGCTCTCTACAGGGGCTTGGGGGCTCGACTGGAGAGAGCCCTGATCAACTTCATGCTCGACCTGCATGTGAACCGACACGGATATACGGAACTCCTTCCTCCCTATATTGTGAATCAGGAAAGCATGTACGGTACGGGCCAGCTTCCCAAATTCGAAGAAGACCTGTTCCGCCTCGAGGGATTGAATTCTTATCTTATTCCCACGGCGGAGGTTCCGGTTACCAACATCCATCGCGACGAGGTATTGGAGGAAAAGCAGCTTCCCGTGCGCTACGCAGCTTACAGCGCATGCTTCAGAGCGGAGGCCGGCTCCTATGGAAAGGACACCAGGGGGCTGATCCGGCAACACCAGTTCAACAAAGTGGAACTGGTCCATTTCACGCTGCCCGAGCGATCCTTCGAAGACCTGGAAGTGCTCTTATCCCATGCGGAACGTGTGCTTCAAGAGCTGGGCATTCACTACCGCGTTGTGAGCCTATGCACGGGCGACCTGGGATTCTCCGCGGCCAAGACCTACGACATCGAAGTCTGGCTGCCCGGCCAGGAGGCTTTCCGGGAAATCTCTTCCTGCAGTAATTTCACGTCGTTTCAAGCCCGAAGAGCGGGAATTCGTTTTCGGCCGGAGGGAAAGAAGAAAACCGAGCTGCTCCATACCCTCAACGGCTCGGGCCTTGCCGTGGGCAGAACATTAGTGGCGGTTCTCGAGAACTTCCAGCAAGAAGACGGCAGCGTGGTCATCCCGGAAAAACTCAGGCCCTACATGGGGATGTTGGAGCGAATCACGGCGTAAGAGGCCCTTTGCCCGCGGGGTCGGGCGGCCTTTTCTTAGATGAGGAACGAGGCTTCCGAGAACCTACTCAGAGGCCTCTCGCTTTTTCCTTGGCCTCTTCTTTCGCCTTGCATTTGATACACGAGGTGGTAACCGGGCGGGCTTCGAGCCGTTTATCCGAAATGGGCTCACCGCACATTTCGCAGATTCCGAAGGTACCGTCCTCGATCCTCTGCAGGGCTTCTTTGATTTTCAAGATCAGCTTTCTTTCCCGATCACGGATACGCAGAGTAAAATTGCGGTCGGATTCCAGAGCGGCCCGATCCGTGGGGTCCGGAAAGTTGTCTTCGGTTCCGGTCATTCGGTTGACCGTGGTTTCCGCGCTCTTGATCAGTTCCTCCATGCGTCTGTTGAGCAGGGTTCGGAAAAACTCGATCTTTTCAGGTTCCATGGTAGAGTTCCGGTGTTGGGGTTCCTTGAATACGACCACCATGCAGGCGGGAGGCCGGTGTCATGACCTTCCTCCGTAGAGCGACCGACAGCCCAAAAACGAACGCCATGGGATATTCCGGAAGATACGGCGCCTATTGGTGTCACTTGTTTTCCTTTTTCGCGAACCGCCCGAAAAAACCCCGATGGGGTTCCACTTCATCTCCGGAGAGGGCGGCGAATTCCCTCAACAGCTCCTCTTGCTGTTTACTCAAATGCGTGGGAGTCTTGATCTGGACCTGGATCACTTGGTCTCCCCGACCGAATCCACGCAGTCTCGGAAAGCCTTTGCTCTTTAATCGAAATATTTCGTATGGCTGAGTTCCTTTGGGAATAATCAGCTTCTCGGGCTGGTCCAGGGTGGGCACTTCCACCTGAGTACCCAACGCAGCCTGAACAAAGCTCACGGGAACCTGACATACCAAGTCATCCCCCTCCCTTTGAAAGAAGTTGTGCGGCTGCACGTGAAGGACGACATAAAGGTCTCCCGGGGGCGCTCCATGCTCTCCCGGTTCCCCTTCCTCGCGCAATCGCAGTCGGGAACCGGTGTCCACACCTCCGGGAATCTTGACGTGGACCTTCTTCTTCACTGGAACGCGCCCGGTACCGCGGCACTCCTCACAAGGATCGAGAATCACTTGGCCCGCGCCCTTACAAGCCGGGCAGGTGGTACTGATTCGGAAAAAGCCCTGGCTTCGGGTAACATGGCCGCTACCCCCGCAGGTGGGGCACGCACTGGGTCCCGAACCCGGTTTCGCCCCCGATCCTTCGCAAGCGGAACAGATGTCGTGGACGTCGATTTCGAGTTCTTTCTCCGTTCCCAAGGCGGATTCCAGGAATCCGATTTCCAGGTCGTAGCGCAGATCGGCCCCTCTCTGGGAACGACGCCCAAAACCGCCTCTGCCGAAGCCGAAAACGTCCGAGAAAATATCTCCGAAAGCGGAGAAAATATCCTCAAAACCGCCAAATCCTTGAAAACCGGTACCCCTTAGACCCTCAAAGCCGTATTGGTCGTAGATTCTCCGTTTGTCCGAATCGCGAAGCACTTCATAGGCTTCGGCCGCCTCCTTGAAACGTTCCTCAGCGTCCAGGTCTCCCGGATTTCGGTCGGGGTGGAACTGAAGCGCCAATTTGCGATATGCCCGTTTGATCTCCTCATCGGATGCCTGTCGCTGCACACCGAGCACTTCGTAGTAGTCTCTTTTTTCCATTAGATATCAAACCCGTTTTCGCGAATCCGCTGTTCGACCTGCTCCTGCATGGATTCATCCGAAGCTTCTCGATAAGCGGCACGAGCGAAGAAAAGCTTACCCGCTTCCAAAGCGGTGCGGCCCACTTCCCGATAGTCCCCGGGTTCCGGTTTTCGGCCGAGAGCCTCCGCCGCGGCCCTGTACAGAAAGAGGTCGCCTTCCTGCAACGCCCGGCTTAGAATCTCTTCCATGCCTTCTGTATGGTGCGCCTTTGAGAAAAATCGGAGGGCGTCGGCCTGCATCCCCTCGGCCATGAATCGATCCCCTGCGGTGATGAGTTCTCGCTCACCGGCGTCGGGATCGTTGAGAAGGCTTCGTTTGTTCAGGCATGTGAGAAGTGCGGTTTTGGATTTCACGTTCGCCTCTCCACTGAAGATCGTCATAATGCGAGGGAGTGTCAGCCGGCGAACCAGTCCCGCACACGACGATGGTTCCTGCGGTGATCCATGATCAAATGAGCGCGGCTCGAGAGCGGGTACGGCAATAGAGCGGGACGACATTCGCCGTCCCCTCATCATTCCTGCTCTTCGTAGTCGTCCTCGCCTTCGTTGTCCTCGTCGTCGCCTTCCTCGGCTTCTTCAGACTCCTCAGTAAGGGAATCGTCCGGAATCAGTTCGGCCATTTCTTCCGAGATGGCTGCCGACAGGTCCGAAAGGGCGTTTTGATCCTGAGTTTCTCCCGGGGGAGGCAGCTTGAAATCCTGGTTCTTCTTGTAGGCTTCCTCGATTTCACGCAGAGTGTCCACGTTGACGTCGCCTCCCGCGATTTCCCTCAGGGCGGTAACCACCTCCCTATTTTTGCACTTAATGAGGGGGTGTTCTCCTTTTTTCAACTGCCGGACGCGCCGGGCGGCCAGATGAACAAGGGAGAATCTGTTGTCGACGCGCGTCAAACAATCCTCGACGGTAATTCGGGCCATTAATGCTTCTCCTTATACAAAGCGAACCGATTTCCCGCGAAGCGGGCATCGGAGCCAGGGGGCGATTGGATTCCTTCAAAACGGAGTATCTTTGCAGACTAAGAAATAGATGTAAAGCACTTATGCAGGGAAAACCTCGCCGTCGCTTCCACTCCGGATCAGCCTTCGGAAAGCAGCTCCGTTACGTCCAACCTTTCCAAGTTCCATCCCTCTTCCGGAGAAATCCGTTCCGGCACTTTGTCCGTAATCAGTGCTCCCGTCAGATGTCCGTTGATCAACAACAGCATTCCCTCTCCCGTGGACTCCACCGACTGCGAATCAAGCTTTTCGTTCAGTGAGCCGAAAGAAAGGGATTCCAGCTCTTTCTTGGACAGATGGGCGTGGGCCGGCATGAGATTCTTTTTGGGGGATTCGAAGAGCCCAAGTGTTTCATGGAACGAAACCGGCCTTTTTTTCAGCAGCCGCTTGCGAGTCTTATTGTTGACCCTTCCCAGCCGCAGCACGTTCTCTTCGGGCAGCGCGTAAGTCTTCCCATCGAGGACGACCTTCACCCAAGGCGGGGCCTGCAAACCGTCGCCGGGAAATCTCCGAAAGGCTCCCTCTTCATCGGCTTCGTACTCGTCTCTGAGTTCATCGCCGTCTTGAAATTCAAAATCCGGTTCTTGTTCCGGCTCCCCGGGTCCTTCCTCTGAAGGAGTCTCATCATGGGTCCGCCCCGACGCGTCCTCCTCAACCTCAAGCGCACCTTCAAACCCGCGCTCCCCCCGGTCGGTCTCGAGAGGGTGCGAGACCTCCTCAATCTCCGATTCCCGAAGAGGCATCACGGCCTGTGATCCCCCCACCGCAGTCCCCCCGGAAAGCTCGGCAACGAAGACGCTCTCTTGCTCCAAGCGGGCGGCCTTCGGATCGCCGGGCAAGGAGGCATCCTCCGCTCGGTCCAGTCTCCGCTCAATCCGATCAAGAATCTCCCGCATCGCCGACAGCTCCGCATGAACCGCATCGATTTTCCGGTCGGTTTCAATCCTCATCTCTTTGAACAGAGCGAGACCCTCTGCACTCTCCGGCAGACGTTCAGGTCCCTCTTCGGAGAACTCAAGCGATTCCGCTTTGGACCAAGGGCCGGCGGCCCCTTCCCCGGAAACGTCCGGCACTTCGCGCAGATCGGCAAGTTCGAACGGGACGGCGGTGTCGGGACGGCCGGGCGAATCCATGGAAAGCACGTCTGGTTCAACATCGGACGCCTCGCCCTCCTCGTCCGACGACTCGTCTTCCCAAAAGAAAGCGGAATCCGACTCCACGCTCTGCGACTCATGGACGCTCAAAGCATCCAGCTCCCGCATCAATTCTTCCGGAGAAGCCGATTCCATCTCCGATTCATCGGCTTCCATCCCAGAACCCGTTGCTTGTTCCCTCTCCGTGTCGGAGTATCCTTCCCCGGGTTCCTCCGGAGACGATCTCAATCCCAAAGCGAGTTCTTCCGGGGATGGCAGCCTTTCAACCTCTTCATCCGTGAACGCTTCTTCAAGGTCCTCGTCGGCATCCAAAGCTTCGAACCCCACCGGAACTTCATCCGTGGATGGGGATTCCTCGTATCCCGACTCCTCACCGACCGGAAAAGGTGCGACATCGTCGTCCACAAGCCGGTCCCGTGGTGCGAACTCTTCCGAGAGAGCCGGCTCTTGAAGGGATCGAATGCTTTTTTGGACATCCTGAAAGCGATCCACCTGACTTTTCACCAGCGCATTGCGCGTCCTGGGAGAAAGGCCCGGTGACTCCACCAGACTGAAAAAATCGTCTCGGACCGAGCGGAACAGTGGAAGCGCTTCAGGATGGGCGTCGGCTTGGCGTTTTCTTAAATGCTCCGCCAAGCTGAGCATCATCCGAAGCAGCAACATGATCGGTTTGTCGCCTTCGAATCTCGATCTCATCACCTGGACCTGACGGCGAAACCGCACCAAAGAGGGATTGTCCATCCGCGTGTTCACGGTTCTGCACAGCCGTTCGAATTCCATCAGAGTCTCCTCTTCGCTCAGGACCGGGCCGATCTCTCCCACATCCGTCAAAGACTCCCCTTCCTTACTCGCATCCGACGAAACGGAGGTCTCTTTCAAATCCGTCAAGGTTGTCCCTCCTTGTGAAAGATGGTGATTCGATGCAGAACCTGAATCTCAATAGTGGTCCGAACAAGACATTGCGAATACCTTTCCGATCCGCGCCGGTTCGTATGGCCCAAGGCCGGCCGTTTTGAAAAGATAGGCACTTCCTCTTGGGAGGCAAGACGCTTTCAAAACACGGAGTTCTTCCGGCAACCGGCTTGTGCATTCCTCTTAGGCCCCTCAAAAAGGTTCCTTACCAGTGTTTTCCGAAGGTGTCAAAGCAACGGGGGAGTATTTTTCGTTCGTTCTCCAGTAGTTATTAGTAATTCTCAAAAGCTCGCCTCCACCGTAGCTGGGACCCGACCGTTAAGCCCGGCCTGAAATCCTCCCCCGTTCCTTCGACAATTGCCCCAAACCGCCTCTCCCCGCATTGACTTTCCTGTGAATGTGAATTAGAGAGTGACGTTAACGCGGTATTCAAAGACCCCACCTCGTGAGACTTCCATGCACCCTTTCGTGTTACGCAGAAGATGGCTCCAATTCCTTTTGATCAGCCTGGGGCTTACCTGCCTTACACTCTTATTGTATCTGACCAAGCCCGCTTTTACGGAAACACTTGAATCCAAGTCCTTGGACCTCCGATTCCTTTATCGAGGCTCCAAACCCGTCACCGGCAATACGGTGCTTGTCACCATCGACGAACGAAGCCTCGACCGTATTGGAACATGGCCGTGGCCCCGCAGCGTATTTGCGCGTTTTGTAGAACGCCTGGATCAGGAAGGGGTCAAAGTGGCCGCTTTCGACGTGGGTTTTTTCGAACCGGACCCCGCTTCCGGAGCCTCCGCCATTGTGGGATTCCTGGAGACGCTGGAACAGAAAGGGCTCTTGAACTCCGAAATTCTGGAGGCGGCCGACGAAACCGTCCGGAACCTAGACCCCGATCGGGATTTCGCACTCGCCGTTGCGAACGCCCAAGTGAAAGTGATTCTTGGGTACTTCTTTCATCCCGTTGACCGGTGGGTATCGCATCTCGAGCAGGCTGAACGGGACAACCGGATGCAATTGGTGCGAAGTTCCGCCTATCGTCTTATCAAATATCGATCACCCGAGGCGAGAAAAGCCCCCTTGATCACCATGTACCTGCCCGAGACCGACGTACCCGTGTTGCACGAGGCAACTCCATACGCGGGTTATTTCGACGTGTTCCCGGATCCCGACGGCGTCGTGCGCTGGATGCCTTTGGTGCTCAGGTGCGCCGATCGGCTTTTTCCTCCTCTAAGCATTAAGACGGTGGAAGCTTATCTCGGAGGGACCCCATCCAAAGTGACCATCTCATCTTATGGAGTGGAACGTCTCGAACTGGGAGACACTGCGATACCGGTGGATGAACTCGGGCGAATGATCGTCCCCTACCCGGGACCGCAAGGCGAGTTTCCTCGCGTTTCACTGGTGGACGTGCTGGAGGGCGCGCCCCACATTTCTCTTAAGGATAAGATCGTCCTGGTGGGCGCCACGGCCGCGGGTCTTTACGATCTTCGCGTCACGCCCTTCAGTTCGGTAACACCCGGGCTCGAAATCCACGCTTCGGTCATCGATGGAATTCTAAGCAAAGATTTTTTCTTTCGACCGGAGTGGCTTTCCTTGTTCGATATGTTCCTGATTCTCCTCATCGGTCCGGGGTTCGCTCTCCTCCTTTGCCGTCTCAACGCGGTGGGAGGGGCCGTCTGCGGTGCGGCGTTCCTGGGGGGATACACCGCGTCGGCACTGTACGCTTTCTCCTCCGGAGGTATTATCCTCAGTGTAGTCTATCCCTCCATCAATCTCGGTCTGGTCTATTCGACACTCACCGTGGTCCGCTATTTTCAGGAAGAAAAAGAACGGCGCAAGGTGAGAAACGCCTTCGGCTACTATCTGTCTTCCGCAGTGGTCAACGAAATACTGAAAGACCCGTCCAAGTTGAAACTGGGAGGAGAAAGAAAAAAGCTGACGGTGCTCTTTTCGGACATCAGGGGGTTCACATCCCTGAGCGAACGAATCACCCCGGAAGAATTAGTGCTGCTCCTGAATCGTTACTTGACTCTCATGACCCGGATCGTGTTCAAGTACCAGGGAACCCTGGACAAATACATCGGTGACGCTATTATGGGCATCTGGGGAGCGCCCCTGCCCCAGGAGGACCATGCCGTGAGGGCCTGCGCCACGGCAGTGGAAATGCAGCAGGCGTTGGACCAATTGGTGCCTTTCTTGACCGAATTGGGACTCGAAAAACTGAGGATCGGCGTAGGCGTCAACACGGGTGAGATGGTAGTGGGCAACATGGGTTCGGATGAACGTTTCGATTACACGGTCATGGGGGACAGCGTCAACCTGGCTTCGAGACTGGAAGGCGCCAACAAGGAGTACGGAACGGGCATTCTCATCGGCCAAGCCACCTATGAGTGCGTCCGGGAACAATTTCTATGTCGGGAGCTGGATCGCATCCGGGTGAAAGGCAGAACGGAACCCGTCACCATTTACGAGCTCATTGGACGGTTGCCCGCGGACGAAAGTCCACCGCATGGGTTGGCGATTTTCCATGAAGGGTTGACACTCTATCGATCCCGGCGTTTCGCCGAAGCGGCGGAAAGATTCGAGGAAACCCTTCGAATTCTTCCCGAAGACCGCCCGTCGAAGTTATACTTGACGCGTTGCAGCCACTATCGTGAACACCCCCCTGGTGAATCATGGGATGGTGTGTACACCATGACAAGCAAATGAGACAGGGAGCCATCCGGTTTGTCGTGCCTTAGTACTTTGCGCACCCGACGCAAACTCACTCTTTCTCTTCTCGCGGCGATCTTCTTCCTCGTGTCCGCGGACGGCCCCACCTTGTCCGCAAACACGGACCGTGAAGGACTTGAATCCGCCATCCGTTTTCTTCGAGGCGGCGGGTACCTGGAAGCTATCGGAGCTTTCCGGGAACTGGCCCATCGAGGCGCCCAACCCGAAACCCGGGCCCAAGCTCTGGTGCATATGGGTGACATCTATAGTTATTTTCTCGACGACCATCCACGCGCTCTCGTGGTCTACCGGCAGGCCATAGACCAATACGGCGGGCTCAGGGAAACGGCCAACGCGTACTTCAACGTGGGCATGATTCTTTTCGAGCAGAACCAACCTCGCAGGGCTGCGAGTTTCTTTGAAGAATACTTGAAACGGTTTCCCATGGGCAGTCGGAGGGACACGGCGCAGTTCATGGCGGAGAAGTGCCGGCAGGCCCCTCTCCCTTCGGAAATGACTCCGGAACCGTCGACCTCGCCGGACAAGAACACCTCAATCGCCGCGCTCCCCCCCGACACGCCCAAGCCCTCAACTCCCACAGTCGCTCCTTCCGTACCCTCGCCGCCTGAAGGTCCCATGGTAACGCGCTTGGAACTTCCCAGGAATCCGATCATTCGAGTGCTGGTCGACGACGACCGTCCGCTGCTCAAAGTCGGAGCCTCCGGCGCCCTGACCGTATGGGACGCATTCAACCCCAAGAAGAAGTACTCCATACCGAAGGCCGGAGCAGTGGTGATCGAACCTCAAAACGGGGCTCTGTCCGTGCGCGGAACGCGTTTCACGGGAAATTCCCTGCGACTCACCACCGAAGCGGGCGGAGTCATTCATTGCGGGAAGAGAGCATTCCGAGGAGAACTCGTCGTCAGCCGGAACGCTTCCGGTCAACTCCAGGTGGTTAATGTGCTTCCTCTCGAACACTATCTCTACGGCGTCGTGCCCAAGGAAGTGGCTCCCGAATGGCCCATGGAGGCTCTAAAGGCACAAGCGGTCGCAGCCCGGACCTATGCGCTTTTCATGATCATGAAGGGAGAAGACCGCCCTTATGACGTGGTGAGCACCACCATGAGCCAAGTGTACGGCGGAGCAGGAGTGGAACACGCCCGATCCAACGCGGCGGTGGACGAGACTGCGGGGCAGGTGCTCACTTACTCCGGAAAACCGATTATGGCCTACTTCCACTCCAACAGCGGGGGAAGAACCACGGATGCAGGCTCCGTTTGGTTCGCCGACGTGCCCTATCTGACGGGAGTGGACGATCCATACAGCGTCAAGGCTCCCAATCACGTATGGGAAAACCGTTTGGAGCTCGACTGGATTCGGAGTCGACTCAACGGTCAAGGCTACGACTTGGGCGGCATCTCGAAAATCGAGGCGACGGAGTTCGACGAATCCGGCAGGGTTATGGAATTGCGCATTATTCATGAAAAGGGAGAACTGCGTTTGTCCGGCAACCAGTTTCGCATCAAGGTCGGCGCCACCAAGATTAGAAGCACTTGGTTCAAGATGAAGCGGGACAAGTCCCGTATCATTCTGAATGGGAAAGGTTATGGTCACGGGGTAGGCATGAGTCAGTGGGGAGCCTACGAAATGGCCCTTGAGGGCCATTCCTACGACGCCATTCTTCGCCATTACTATGGAAGGGTGAGACTTTCCCGCGCCAAGTGACCCGGTGACCTGCAACGGACAAGCAAGGGGAGGGGACCTGAGATGAGAACCGCCGCACTTCGTTTGAAGGCCGGGCTGTGGCCGGCGCTTCTGCTGTTCCTGACTTCATGTTCCACGGTGAGCACGGGTCCCACGGGAACCTCGGTCGCTCAAAAAGTCGACATCCTCTTTAAAGGACAATACGAAACCACCGAGGCCTACGAAAAGACCAAACCCCGGTCCGTGGCGATTCTTCCCTTTCTCAACGAAAGCGGCAAGGAGGAAGCTCCGGAAGTGGTGCGCCGTTGCTTCTATAATCATTTCAGCTCACTGCCCTACACGGATTCGGAGCTGCATATCGTCGACTCTCGACTCCGAGCCAAAGGTGTCGTGGACCCCACGGCGGTAGGCAAAATGAGTCCCCAACAGGTGGGCGCCATTTTGGGAACGGATGCGGTCATCTACGGAACCATTACCCACTACGATCGCATTTACGCCGTCTTGGTGTCCGACGTCCAGGTGGGCGCCAAACTCCGCATGATGGATTCCCGAACCGGGGAACTTCTTTGGTCCGGAGAGCATGTGGCGCATACTCCCACCGCGGGCTTCGCCACCACGCCCGTCGGGCTGATTCTGACGGCCATTTCCACGGCCTACAACCTGCGCACCATCAACCTCTATCGCACCAGCGACGACCTATTCCGCGACATGGTCAAAGCGATTCCTCGTCCCTCCCTGGCCGAAGTCGAGACGCCGCCTACGATCCGGATATTGGCTCAGGACGGCGCGTTCACCACCAAGAAGGCCGGAGACGTCCTCAAGGTCGCCATGGAAGGCGACGAGGGACTTCGAGCCTCATTCGACGTGGGAGAGTTCAAGAAAGGCCTCCGCATGAAGGAAGTAAGTCCGGGGAGCTATGTCGGGGAATATCGAATCCGTCCGGGGGACAACGTCAAAGACGCTCTTCTGGTGGGATACCTGACCAGCGAATCCGGGATCACGGCGGAATGGATCGACGCCTTGGGATATGTGAACATCGACACCACCCCCCCCGATCCCCCGACCCGGATCACGGAAAGCAGCAGGGACGGCTCGGTACTCCTGAGTTGGGCGCCCAACAAGGAGGAGGACCTGGCCGGCTACCGGATTTATCGAAGTGAAACGCCTTTGACCGGTTACGATTCCCATCTGCAAACGGAAACCACCGAAACCGCCGACAAGGGCCTGCAGAACTACAAACCATACTATTACAAGGTAAGCGCCCTGGACAAGGCGGGCAACGAAAGTCCCGCGGCTCCCACGGGCCGGGGGATCCGGGGAATGGGGGTGCCCGCCGGGCCGACGGCGGCCGGCGGGACCTTGTCGGACAACGTTACCTGGTACTCCGCGGCCGGTCCCTACGTCATTTCGAGTCCGGTAGTCGTGCCCGACGAAATGACCCTTACCATCGAACCCGGCACCATGGTCTTGAGCAAGGGTCCGGGCCTGCTGATCCGAGGGGGACTAACGGCCAAAGGAACCGCCGGCAAGGTGATCGCTTTTGTGGGGGATTCCTCCGCCGCCTGGGACGGAATCGTATTTGAAAATCGAGAACCGGCCGGCCTGGAATACTGCACCGTTAAGAACGCCCGGGTCGGCGCGGTGGTGCGATCCCCATCCGTCACCATGAAAAATGTGGAATTTACGTCCAACCAGGTGGCTCTCCGCGTGGAAGGAGCCCATTCCCAACCCGCCGTCGAGGGAGGCAAATTCCACAACAACTCCGGAGACGCCGTGGAAATCGTTTCCGGAGCCGAACCGGTTCTTTCTGAAAATCAAATATCCAACAACCTTGGGAAAGGAGTGGCTTCCTATGCCGCGTCACCCAAATTGACCCGGAACGTCATTGTGTCCAACAAACAGGGAGGGCTCTTCTTTCACGATTCCGATCCGTTGGTGGTGGAAAACGAGATCCACGACAACGGCCCGTTCGATCTGATGAACCGGGAAGGCGGACAAACGATATCCGCGGCAAACAACTATTGGGGCCCGATCAAGGTCGAGGAACTGCCCAATCGAATCCAGGGGCGTGTCGATTTCAACCCCGTGCTGGACGCCCCCTATCCCGAAGGAAAACCCTTGGCGCTGAACATCCTGGACGGAAAGCTCCCGAGAGAAATCAACCAGGATGCTTTCCTGATCAAAAGCAGGAGCCCCTATACCGTCGCGGGAGAAGTGTCCATTGTCGATGGAGCCGTCCTGTTCGTCGAACCCGGAGTGACCTTAAAATACCGAACCCGCAATTCCGTCATCACGGTGAAGGACGGAGGCATTCACGCTCGGGGGCTTCCCGACGATCCCATTCTTTTCGTATCCGGCAGCTCCTCGCCCGGCCCCGGTGATTACACCAGCGCCGTGCGTTTTGTGGAGTCCAAGAAGAAAGGAATGGGCTTCACCGAGAAAATCACCGAAAAAGTGAAGGATTTCTTGGGAAAACGAGAAGAAAGCTTTTTCGCCTACTGCGTGTTCGCCCATGCGGACACCCCTTTGGACGTATTCTACGGCAGGCCGGACATTACTTACAGCTTCATCGGTTTCAATAAGCAGAGCGGAATCATTTGCCGCAATGATTCCCGACCCAATATCGTCAACAGCACTTTTCTGAAAAACAGCGGCACCGCGGCCATCGAATGCTTCGGCATGTGCAATCCCCGCATCAAGAACAACAACTTTCTGGATAACCCTTTCGCCATTCAAAGTTTTTCCACAATCACTTTGGACATCCGATCCAACTGGTGGGGAAGCGACCCTCCCAACCCGAATCTTTTCTTGGGCAATCTTGAGGTCGACCCCTATTTGAAAGAGCCGGAGCCCAATGCATTCTCCTATACGTTTCAATAGGAATGGGAAAACGATGAGACGGCGCGAGTTCCTCGCCCGTTTGGGACGCCTGACCTCTTTGGGGCTGGGAGCGGCCTTGCTTCCGCCCGGCATGTCGGGGTTCGCCCGAGCCGAGGACCCCTTCTCCATGGGCATCCAGGCTCAGAATCTGATCAATTCGAAGAAGTACCGGGAAGCCATCCCCATCCTGCGTTCCGCGGTGCCCCTCGATCCCAAAAGCGATTGGCTCCACGGCCTGCTGGGGAGAGCTTATTTCGGTGCCGGCATGTACTCCGAGGCACTCGAGGAATTCAAAGAAGCCGTGCGGCTTAATCCCGAAGACACTTTCTCTCGCATGCATATCGACATGATCCGAGTGAAACCGGTGGAACGCAGGAAGCCCGACAAGACGTTCCCCGACCTGGAACGTCGCGCCGTTGAAGAGGAGCAGCTTTTCCGGGAACGGCTTCAATCCGCCGGCAAGACGTTGGACTTTCAGGTGGAACGCATCGTCCTGGACCCGGGTCATGGAGGCTTCGATCCCGGAGCCGTGGGCAAAACCGGGTTGAAGGAAAAGGACGTGACTTTGAGTCTGGTACGGCGGCTGAAGGAAAAACTGGATCGATCCGGAAAATTCCGAGTTTTCGCGACCCGGGAGGACGACTATTACGTCTCCCTGGGAGAACGCACGGCCACGGCCAACCAACGCAAGGCGGACCTATTCGTCAGTTTCCATGTGAACGCCGCCGGGAACCCCAAGGCCAAAGGGTCGGAGACCTTTTACTGTTCCGAAACCGCCAGCGACAAGGAAGCGGCCAAACTTGCCGAATACGAAAACTCCGTGATCCGATTCGATCAAGACAAGGAAACCAAGCCCGGCTTCCTGGATGTCGAGGCCATCCTCTTCCAGGTGGAACGAAAACTTTACTGGGAGGACAGCAAGCATCTCGCCCATCGATTTCAGGGCAAGTTCGGGCCGGATACGGGGCTGCATGACCGGGGGGTCAAATATGCCAACTTCTACGTGCTCCGGGAGGCGAGAATGCCTTCGCTTCTCGTCGAGTCGGGGTTTATCTCCAATCCCTCGGAAGAAGAACTCTTGACTCAGGAGCGCTTCCAGGAGGAGCTTTCCAATGTGGCCTTCCAATCCATCCTGCGCATGTCCGGCAAATAGGGCCTTCCCGCGTCCGTGGGTCGTCGCCGGAATCGTCTTCTTGGCGCTTGCATTCTCCATGGGTCCCGCTTCGGCCCAAGGGGTCGAGGAACTCCTGTTCCAGGCCATGGACCTGAACTATCGGGGGGACGTGGAAGCCGCCGCCCGGGCTTTTGAAAAGGTGCTCGCGGTGGAACCCGAAAATCCCACGGCTCTGACCTTCCTGGGGATTCTCAACGTCAAGCGGGAAAAAACCCAAGAAGCCCGCACCTTGCTGAAAAAGGCCGTCCAAGCCGAACCGGAAAACGTCGAAGCCCGACTTTGGCTGGGTCTTCTCGACCTTTGGGATTTCGATCTGGAAAACGCCCTCAAGATTCTGGAAGAAGCGGCCCGATTGGACCCCAACCGCGCCGACGCCTACCATTACATGGGGACCGTATACGCTTTCCGGCATAATCCGATTCAGGCCATCGACTACTTGAAGAAAGCCAGGGACGCCGCGGCGGACGAGGCGGACACGCGCTTTCGGCTGGCCCGCGCCTTCGACCAGGCCGGGCTCGTGCACAACGCCCTCCTCGAGTACCGAAAGACGCTGGAACTGAACCCCCGGCATACGAAAGCATTGAACTCCATGGGGTGGATTTACTACAATCATGGGGACACGCCCAAAGCTCTGGAACTCTGGAATCAAGCCCTTTCCATCAACCCCAAAGACCAGGAAACCATCCTCAACCTGGCGAAAACGTACAACATTCTGGCCTTCGAAGCCTTCAAGGCCGGTAAACGCGAAGAAGCCGCGAAATATTGGAAGAAGACGCTTTCCATTCATCCCGGAAACAAAGCGGCCAAATATTATCTTCAACGAACTTCATAGCGAAAGGAGGGGATACGGACCGGTTCATCTCGACGTTCCGAACGGCTCACTATTGTCGTAACTTATCAATATAAAAGGAGTTGCAGATATGACACGGAAATCACCGATGGGAATCGCGGCGTTGATTCTCCTATCCGTCTTCCTGTTCATGGGGGTCGCGGAGGCCCAGTGGCAATGGGGCTATGTGGAACAAACCGCCGGTGGCAGCGTCAATTGGGGTGACGGGAACATCACCGTGACCGGTATCGGCGCGCCCCCGGAACACCTGCAGGGCAAGCCCGCCGCCAGGCCCATGGCGCTCCGGGCCGCCACCTTGGACGCGTACCGCAATCTTCTCGAAATCACCAAAGGCGTCCAGGTCAATTCCAACACCACGGTGCAGGACTTCATGACTCAGAGCGATGTGATCCGTGCTCAGGTGGACGGTATGATTCGAGGCGCCAGGATCCTCAACACCCGCTACCTGGAAGACGGGACGGTCGAAATCAAGATGATCATGAACATGTACGGCCGGTTCACGGACATGATTCTCGGCGCTGCCGAGCCCTCCAAGCCTGCATCCCAGCCCGTGCACCCGCAGCCCGTCGCTCCTCAACCCGTCGCCCCCCAGCCCGCTCAGCCCCAACCCGTGCAACCTCAGGCCGCCCCTGCGCAACCCGCTCCTTCGGAACCGGCCAAGGCCGAACCCGTGGCTCAACCCGGAGTGGTTTACACCGGGCTGGTCATCGACGCCCGCGGTATGGGTGTAAGGCCTTGCATGAGCCCGAGAGTGCTGGACGAAGACGGACGGGAAGTCTACGGCTCCGCCTTTGTGGACCGCCAATGGGCCGTTCAGTACGGCATGGTGGGGTATGCCAAGGACCTCAACGCCGCTCAAAGCAATCAGCGAGTGACCAACAATCCCGTGACCATTCATGCCAAAGCCGCGGCCGGCACCGCCAAGACCAATGTGGTGATCAGCAACGAAGCCGCGAACTCACTGCGCGACGCGTCGGAAACATTGTCCTTCCTGCGCCAATGCCGGGCCATGATTGTGCTGGACTAACCGGAAAAAACGGGTGTCCCCTACGAGAAGGGAGGATGGGATGATGAGAAGACGAGCAAGGTTTCTTACGGTGTTCATGGCTATAGGTGCTTTGCTGCTCGTGGCCTCCTGCGCCGAAAAGCCCGAGATTCGAAAACCCACCGGCGCGATGGATACGCCGGAGCACCATGTTCTCACCGGCCTCAGGCTCCTGGAAGAAGAGCGTTTGGACGATGCGGAACGAGAGTTCAATCTGGCCGTCCAATTGGAGCCCGAGTACTCGCGGGCCTTTTCGGGCCTCGGTATTGTAGCCGCCTTGCGAGGCGACTTCGAATCCGCATTCAAGAACATGGACAAAGCGGAAGACACCATGGAAACCGCCCAGGAAAAACTGGACTACCATGTGGGCATGGTCCGAATCTACGCCGCGCAAAGAGGCGGCGATTGGGTCGAAGATGCTGAAGACCATTTCAAGAAGGCCGTGAAGCTCAACGACCGTTACGCCCCGGCCTATTATTTCATGGGCATGGCCTACCGTGCGGCTTACGAGTTCGGCAAATCGGCCGATATGTTCTCCAAAGTGATCGAAATCGACGGTGATTACGTAAACCAGGCCAACGCAGAATGGAAACTGGTGCAGAAGATCGAACGTGCCGCGCCGGGAACGCTCATCGGCAAGAAAATCGCATTGATCGACAAGATCAGTCGTGCGGACGTGGCGGCGCTTTTCATTCAGGAACTCAAGCTCAACGAACTCTATCGCAAACGAGGTCGGAAGGATTTCGACACGAGCTTTAAGTCACCGGAGAAACAATTCGTCACGGAAACCCTGGTCAAAATGGAACCCGCGGTGGACATCGGCGAACACCCCCTCAAAACGGACATCGACGAAGTCATTAAACTGGGAGTACGGGGGCTGGAACCTTACCCGGACCACACCTTTCATCCCGACGAACACATCAACCGGGCGGAATATGCCATTATGGTTGAAGACATCCTGATCAAGCTCACCGGAGACGAGAAACTCGCCACCGAATTCATCGGGACCACCTCTCCCTTCCCGGACCTCAGAAGCGATCTACCGTACTTCAACGCGGTCATGGTGGTCACGAGCCGAGGAGTCATGGAAGCGGAGAGCTTGGCCACGGGCGAATTCAACGCCCAAGGTCCGGTGGACGGGGCGGACGCCCTGTTGGTGATCCGCCGACTCAAGAACCTCCTGAAACTGTAATCCTTGCCCGGAGGAGCCCGGCGCTCCTCCGGGAGTACCCATAAGTCTTGTTCCGCCCATCGTTCCGCAAGAAGGGCGTCCCTACTCCCGGAGAACAGGTTATGCACCCAAAAGCCGTCCGCACCACCCCGAGCCGAGTCATCGGCCTGCTTTGTCTCTGCTTCCTCTGTTGTGCCTTTATCGACTGGACCTGTCCGGTCAACGCGCCGGCGGGAGACGAGGCCTTCGAGCTGGACATCGCGGGCGATAAAGCCCGGGTGGACCTGCTCGAGGGCCTCGCTCAGGTTCATCGCAAGGATGGGAAGGATTGGGAAGACCTGAAGGAAGGGGACTTCCTGGTACCCGGGGACATGGTAAAGACCCTGGAACACGCCCGTATGGAGCTCAAGCTTCCGGACAGCAGTCTGATGCGATTCGACGAAACCACCACCTTCGTCGTAACGAGCATCGACGTACAGGCCCAAACCAAGGAACGGGACATCCGGTTCACCCTGTTTGCGGGGAGAACCTGGGCCAAGGTGAAATCCTTGGCCGGGGTAAAGAACAACTTCGACTTATATACGCGGAACGCGGTGGCGGGCATTCGCGGCACCACTTACCGGGTCAATGAAAGCCCGGAGGAGGGAACGCTCGTCCGGGTTTACTCGGGAGAAATCAAAGTATGGTCACCTCCCAAGGCCGCGGCTTCCGCGGGTCCCTCCTCCGTGGGCGCCCCCGGTCCCACGGAATCCCGAATCGCCCCGGGCTCCGGAACGGGCGGACCGCCTCGGGAAGTATCCGGCCCGGGAGAAGTGTCCGGGCCCTCCGCCACGTCTGCGGGGCCTAAAGAAGTGGCGGGCCCCAGGGAAGTCTCCATGATGGAATGGGTCTACATCGTCCGGGCCATGCAGCAGGTGCGAATCGACGCACAAGGGCGCGCATCCAAACCCACAGACTTCACCAAGGAAGAGGATACCAACGACTGGGTCCGCTGGAACGAGGAACGGGACCAAAAAGCGGGCTTTTAGTCTCGGATGGGAAGCCTCGACGGCGCAACGCCGGTCTGATCGGAGAGTTGAGTTCTTGCCTCATCCCCGCGAGCGTAGGTTGATGCGGAACACGCGCTTTCCCATCCGAAATCCATCACAGGCATGACCATCCGTAACGACGACCCGCAAAGGGCTTTCCTCGCGGTTCCCAAACGTGACGCGCGTGGGTTCACGATTGAATCATCTCTTCGGGCTCTCTCGGCCGCCGGCGTCGGGTGACTACAAGACGTCCCCGGCCGAGCACGTCTCGACCATCCAAGTTCACCGAATCCCCTTCCATGTTTCTTCTTTCCCGGGACGAAAAACGGTCCGGTTTCCTCTCTGAACCATTGAAGTCATATTGACTCAAGGACCGGTAGAAAAAAGGGACTTGATCTCCCCCGTCCATGGCAAGGCACGTACCCGCGAAATCCGTTCTTAACAAAATTCCCGGTTGGATTGTATTGTCCTATGAATCTGCTAAACTAGACCCTCTGAATGCGCATAAAATTACACCCGAGGGGGTTGTTCAACCTGAAAGACAACCCGAAAAGGAAGGCAGGAAACAATGAAAATTCTATTGGCTTATTTCAGCGCTACGCAGAATACCGCGCGAATCGCCGAGACCATTCGGGATCGGTTGATTGAGCTGGGCGCCGAGGTCGACATGCTGGACATAACCACTCCCGAGGCCCGTGAAACGGCTCCGGTTATGAACAACTACCAGGCCGTGGTAATCGGTTCCCCCATTTACTACAGGCGCGCGCCAAAAATCGTTCGCAATTGGCTGGGACGATTGAAGGGACAAGACACCCCGTGTGCCCTGTTTTTCACCTTTGGAGGATTCGGGGTCCATCCGGCCCATTTTTCCGCCGCCGGGATTCTCGCTCCAAACGGTTTCAGCCTGGTCGCCTCGGCTGAATTTCCCGGAAAGCACACCTACAACCTGGTGGGTTGGCAGGCCATGGCCGATCGGCCCGCTACATCGGATTTCGACGTGGCGCGGGAATATGCCGACTTGATCCATGATCGTTTTTCCGGTGAGGAACGTCTGGATTGGGCGGCCCTGCCGTTGGGGCCCTGTAGTGTGGAGGAACTGGACCAGAGGGAGACGTCCGTCCCCAAACTCCTGCCGCGAAGACCCGGAAGGGACGGAGCCGAGTGCGGGATGTGCATGCTCTGCGAGGAGCTTTGCCCTTCCGGGGCCATGGACGCCACATCGGGTGAGGCCCGAGCGGACCTGTGCGTCTTCTGCCTGCGGTGCATGGACGTCTGTCCGGAAAAGGTCATCGGGTTCCTGGACCTTTCCGAGCTCTTCACCAAGAAGATGGAAATGGACGGCGAAACCCAGGACAGCCTTCGCGCCAAGACCAGCAAAATCTACAAATAGGTAATCCGGCTTTGCCGTGGGGCGCTTTTTCCGGAAGCGCCCCACGGTGGCCGGTGTCTATTCGACCGGCACCGGCGAGGTGCTTCTCCTATCGTTGCACCTCGATCTTCGAAGAGCGGCTCACCGCCCGAATGTCCGGAGTGTAAAAATCGGAGAGCACGGCCGGTTTCACCAAAAACATTCCCGGAGATTCCGCCCGAATCACATATTCCAGAGAAACCTCCTCCCCTTCGCGCAATCGAGGAAAGAAAAAGGCCACACGACGGTCGTGCCGTTCCTTCCACGCGTAGACCGGCCACCAAGAAACCTCCTGCGAGGACTCGAAATCCACGGTTTCGAACCCGGCGGGCAGGTAATCCTCCAGAAGGAAATACCGGTAATCCCGATCCGGCGTAAAAGACACACGAACCAGTACTTCGTCCCCCGGATGAATCCCCTCGGACAAGTCCGCCGGCAGAATCCGCGGTCGATTTTGACTGTCCAGAACCCTCTTGCCGATATGCAGTTCCTTGTCCAGGTACACGGCGCAACCCTCGGAGAAAGGATCGCCGAAAATGCGCCGATCATGTGCATCGACCTGCACCGCATAATAGACCCGAGAGAGTTTTTGTCCCTGGAACCGAATTTCGTTGTTGCCTGCGTGGAACAACTCGACGGGGATGGACATGTTGGGGTCCACACCGGCTTTCAGCGTTTCGGGACTCAGTTGGAACTCGCCGAGTTCCTTCCCGTTGACCGTGACCCTCAGGCTGCCGCCTTGAAATGATTTGAGGTTCGGGTCCGATGCGAACACTCGGGACAAGGCCAACAAGCACAATCCCGACGCCCTGGTGGAATGCCATTGCAGACCTCTTCTCTGAGCCAGTATCCAATTCGTCAAAGAATCGACAAGCGGGTCCTCCGGAGATGCCGATGTCAAGGCCATGAGACAAAAAGCGTTCTGCTCCACCAGATCGACGTCTTGGGTTTGTTGATCCGAAAGGGCGAAATGCACTCCGTGAGGAGTCTCCACGGCGAAACTCTTGAGCTTGTTCAGGGCCAACTGCACCGTGAGTTCCATTCCATGCCGCTTCCATACGGGGATGGCCATGCCCAATTCCATGGGATCCATGGCATCCAGTTGCAAAGCCAAGTCGCCGGCGGTCTTGGGGTCTCTGTACTCGCCCTCGGTCAGGGCCAGCAGGATGAAAAGCTGCATGGACCTCCGTCGCTCCGCTTCCAGAAAGCGGATCAGGGCATGTTCCATTCTTCGGGTTAATCCGTCGTGATCGCGCAGAAGCCCCGAAAGCAGCGGGGTCTCTTCCTCCGAAAGCCCGGCCCCACGGTCCAAAGACTTCTTTGTTCCATCCAAACCCAATAAATCCACGGCTCTCAGTAAGGAAAAATAGGCAAGAGCCGTTAGATAGGGGTCCGGGTCCGAATAGGGACCCCAGGAGACCTCTCCGTCGTAGTTGATAAAACGTTGCAGGCGGCCCAGTCCTTCTTCGAGGTTCTTGATGAGCGCCGCTTCCGTCTGAACTTCCAGACCGAGCGCGTTCAAGGTGCTCAGGTAGACCGCCACGGGCAAGAAGGCATTCAGGGTCTGTTCGGCACAACCATAGGGAAACGCCGTGAGATAAGGAACAGCGGAGAACGCGGCCAAAGCGGGATGCGGCGTCACCGATATTTCCGCAGCGGCCCTCCGAAGAGAGGCGTCCTCAGGGATCAGAAGGCTCGCTTGTCCGCTGTCGCCTTCGATTCGCCCGGAAATTCCCACTCTCAGAGGAATGCCGGGATCGGCGATGGGAAAATCGCGGCGTTCCGAATCTTCCATGCCGTCGGCTCCCCCCCGAACGGTCATTCGCGCGCTTGCCGCATCTTCGGCGGACAACACCCAGGAGGTTCTCGCGGTACCTCCTGCGGGGAGAGAAACGGATCGCCGGGGCTCGGTCAACAGTTCGACCCCTGCTTCGGGAGTGAGCATCGCGTACGCGGTTTCCAGGGGTTCTTCCGTCCGATTCACCAAGACGGCGGAGACCTCCATGCGGTCGCCCGCCACGAGAAAACGAGGAGGCTTCAGGGAAACGGCCAGCGGCTTGCTGCTCAAGGTGCGGGTCCGCTCAAGGGCGAAACGCCCTTCCTTGGTATGCCCCAAAATGGTCGCCCGCCAAGTGGTGAGATTATCGGGCATGGTGAAGGCGGCGCTCACCGTTTCCGATGTTCCCGTTCGAAGGTTGGGAATCCAGAGGGCCGTGTCTTTAAAATTCGTTCTCGCCCTCAGATCGCCCCGGTCTTTCGTGGCTCCCCCGATGAAGCGGAGTGGGAAGGAATACGTGAGTGAAAACCAGGGCGGCCGCAAGGCGTAGAAAAAGTCCGCAGGGTCCGGCGTCCGATCTTCGGCGATGCGGTAGACGGCTTCATCCACCACGGCAAGACTCATGTCGGCATTCACCGGTTTCCCGTCGTCGCCGGTGCATCGGATGACCACTTCCGCCGGGTCCCCGGGAGCATATTCCTCGCGGTCAAAGGCCGCGGACAAGTTGAAGTCACCGCTTTCCACGGGAACATTCAAGGAGATTCGCCGGTAGTGCAGTTTCTTGCCGTCGTGCAGCAAGGCGGAGATGTGCACATTGGGTGCAAAGGATTCCTCCACGGGGATTTCAAGAATCCGGGTGGGCTCCTTCATGACAAGGCGTTGATAAGACAGGAGGGTTTCGCCTTCAAAGGTCAGCAACACCTCCGCTTGAGGAACGGAGGAATGAAGAACCAGCCGGGCCTTGTCTCCCGGACGATAGGCATCTTTGTCGAGAAACAGGTCCAATGCGGGATAGTCATATGAGGCGTTAAACGACGTACCGGTGAAGGTCCAGAAATCGCATCGCGACGCAGCCGGGTTGCCTGAGGAGTCTTTGGTGGCGGCCGTGAGTTGGGCTTTTCCACTCTCAAGACCTTCCAGCGGAACCTGCAGTTCCGCCTTGCCTCCGACTCCCGTCTCCACGATCCGCGACCAAACCGGGGTGGCCCCGCGTTCATACCGGCGACGCACGGGGTCCCATGTTTCCTGTTCCAGGGACACGCGGACCTTTGCCCGCTCCACGGGATCGCCTTCCTGATTCGCTACCCGAACCGTCAATCGAGGAGATTCGCCGGTGCGGAAAACCGAACCCCCGAGGCCGAGTTTGACTCGGTACCGACTCCTTTCGTACGCAGTCTCCGCCCTACCGTCCTCCACACGCCCCGAAGGCGCGGTTACGTCCGCCTCGATGGTGAGCGTTCGGTCGTAGGATTTGGGACCCGGAAGAAAATCAAAGGCAAAAAAACCTTGGGCATCGGTCGTACCCCTGCCGTGTTTTATGACGGTTTGGTAACCCGCTGAATCATAGTAGGACGCCTCCCACCAAGCGGTGGTTTCCGGACGGCTCCGTAAGGTTTCGTACACGCGATATTCAATGGGCGCGTTTTTCAAAGGAAGTCCCAGAAAATAGCGAGCTTCCACGCGAGCCTGCACACGGTCCCCCGTAACGTAGGCGGCATGATCGGTGGTCACTCGAACCTGAAAATCCGGTTTTCGGTAGGCCTGAACGGAAAAGACACTCCTGCCCGAAGCGAAGCCGTCCACGAAGAGCTCATAGGTTCCCAAGCGCGCATCGGCGCTCAAAGGAATGGAACCGTAAACGCAACCCCAATCATCCGTGACGAATTCGCCGGTGAACACCCCCTTGCCGTCGGGATCCCGCAGGGTCACGGTAATGGATTTTCCTTGGGGCGCGGGTTCGGGCACACCTTCTCGGAACTCCTTGACCAGGGCCTTAAAATGCGCTTCATGCCCCGGTCGATACACAGGCCGATCCGTGTAGATCAGAACCTTACGTCCGCCGGTCGCCGCATAGGGAGTCAGGAACGCGTGGGTCACCGCCAATCCCACCCCCCGCTTCAGCGCCAAGAGATGAACCGACGGTTCCTGGATTCCCTTCAGACGGAGCAGGCCCGAGTCGTCGGTCACGCCCTGCCGAAGAGATCGCGCTGGAAAGAGCGTGTCGAGAATACGTCGACTGATGTTCGGAACGGCCACGGATTCGGTTTTCTCCCGATTCAACACGAATACGTTCGCTCCCGGTTCCGCTCGGTTGGTTTCGAGGTTCATAGCATAGATCAACAGATCGTCCTTGCCGCGCAAAACCGCGATGCCCAAGTTGGAGATGAATATGGGGTGTCGGGCCTCGACTCCGTCGGTCGCGACCTGAAGAAGATAAGCCCCGGGAGTTAGGGGGGACTCCACCGTGACCTCGCGGCTCACCCATGAAAACGGTCGAAAGCGGCTGAAAGTCATTGAGGATTCATGAACCTGTTTTAACCCGCTCAAGTCATCCTTTCCTGCCAGCAGCCGTTCGAAGCGACTGCGATCGGTCGCCCACGCCTGTTCGGGAATTTCATAGATACGAATCTTTGTCCCCGGTAGGTTGAACGCTCGGACGACAAACTTCACAGGCTCATTCAACGTGTAGACATCCTGGTAGATGGCGATGCGAATTTGAGACGGCTCGGCGCTCAACAAAAGCTCGACGCCCTCCACCGTTTCTCCCTCCCCGACATGGATTTCGATCCTCTTCTTCTGCGGCCTGAATCCATCCGACGCGGCGGTCACGCTATAGAGGCCGGGCTTGAGGTTTTCAACAAGATATTCACCGTCCGGGTTCGTGTTGGACAAGGAAGAAACAGGGCCCACGGCGGTTACCGCGATGTTGAACAGCGGGGTTTCACCGTCGTCCAGCCGTACCCTGCCGGAAATGGAAGCCGGCGCATATAGGACCACGTTCATCTCCTCGTCTTTGCCCGAAGCGATGAACACGTTCCTGAACTCTTCGTTCAGGAACCCTTCCTTTTGGATGACCATCCGGTAGCCGCCTTGGGGGATGCCGTCGATTCGGTAGGTCCCCCCGCGGTCGGTTTCCCGCTCAAAATGATTGACCAGAAAAGGCTGCGGTGAAATCTGGTCCAATACGATGCGCGCTCGTTCCAAAGGAAGGCCTTGGCTCGTGGTGATCTTGCCGCCGAGTCTCCCTTCCGGATGCATCTCGATGCGCAAACGGGACTCGACAGTCCCGGAACCCGGCTCCCAGTAGGACATCAGGGTCGAGGCGTAACCCTGCGCCGTGACCGAAACATGAAATCGCACGCCGGAGGGCAGGTTCTCGAAGCGGAATCCTCCTTCGACATCGGTCTCCATACGGGAATAACCCGCTCCGCCGGAGGCGTTCTCGATTTCCACCAGCGCGTCCGGGATGCCGGAGCCCGTTTGCCGGTCCACCACGACTCCGCCCAGTTCCATGTGTTCCCCGAACGCCGGGGAATTCAGCAACAGGAACACCAGAAGAAACAACACCGGCCAAGTCCGCCTGATCATCTCAAGTCCTCCCATTTACGTTCGTCCAAGGTCACCACCGGAAACCTCTCGAAGGTATGTTTGGAGGGTTCCGAAATGCCCAGCAATCGACTGATTCCATATTGGAGCGTTTTCGCCTCTCCCGGCAACAATAGCCGTTCCAGGCCGCCGATTCGGGTCATCAGGCCCTCTCGTCTGAAATCGATGAGAAACGGATTCGGGCAAAACACCGGTTCCCCCACGAACGACACCACGACGCGCAAATGCGTCAGTTCGGAAACAGCCACCGGCGCGGCTCGTGGATCCAGAGAAACGGCCGAAACGGCCGCATCCCGCAAAGCCTCCGCCAGAGAAGCGGCCATGGAAGAAAAAGTGCCCGCGCAGGCCCGGACCCCACGTCCGTTCATGAGGGTAAGAAAGAGGCCGACACGGGGTCCGGGCCAGGGCAGAGCGTGCTTTTGCCGCTCGCCGTTGGACAAGACTTCCTCAATAGCCGTGCGGGCTTCTTGAAGAATCAGCCGTTCCAGGTTGGTGCCGCGGATCTTTTCGTATTCGGCCAGGGGAATGACGGCGTCCGCCGTTGATGGAATTCCCAAAATGCCCGGGAGCCATAAACTCGCCACAATGAAGATTAAAAACTTCGCCCGTCGATCGAGCATGGTCTCTTCCCGGCGACGATCCGTCATCGCAGATCGGGTGTTCGAAACGCCGGACACGTGGAATTCGATGCCCAACTTGAATGCATCTCATTGGTTTCGAATACGCGCCGACGCATTGGGTGGTTGCCGTTTACTGTGCGTATCCCTCGCTCCAATCGTACACGGGGGGATACCGATCCACCGAAACCCGTTCCCGGTGGATTTCCTCACCTTGCGAACCAACATGAATCCGGTAGATCCGGACTTCCTGCCCCGGCCTCGCCGACGGACTGTCAAAGGGAGCCTCGATATCCCGTATCGACCGTTCGAGTCGAACCTCATACGGCAGGGGCTCCGCGGCGAAAAATGACATGGTGAGAGCGGACCGGCTCGCAGCCGCACGCAGTTTCACCGGGAAATCAAAAGGATTCCGCAGGACAAGATCACGATGCCCGTAGGATACGGTAGCGTCCTGACCCACGGGGACGTAATATACTTGGCTGGAATGTTTATATCTTTCAACGGGATCGAGGTCGGCGAGCAAAGCCGCATTGTACAGAGTGGAAGAAACCTGGCAGACACCTCCGCCCACTTGTTCGGTCATCTCGTCCAGAAAGAGAACCGGCGCTTTCCTGAATCCCCGTTGCAGGGTTCGTTTGCCGACGGAGCTATTAAAGGAAAACCGACCATGGGGAGGGATGACGCGCTGGTCCAGTTTGCGCGCGCAAAGCGAGATATTGTGGGTGCGATCAGGATCGCCGTCCATTCGGGTGGAGCAGCTTCCGATGAGTACCCCGAATTCCTCTCCCGTGGGATTCAGCGGTCGATCGAGCCAAGCGGCCCACGTTCCCGCGGCGGACAACCAAATCAAGACCGCGATCAACATGGTTGACTTCCGCGCCGGCGTCCTTCCCATACTGCTCCTTCCCTCATGACGTCGGCCAACGTCCCTTGAGTTCGGCCCGGGGCGAAGCGAGATTCAGGCTTCGACCCTCCCGCCCGTCGCCGCAGGCTCACGACCTCCACCGTTTCGAACGGGTACAAACTTCAATATTCCAATACACAAGATGAGTCGTTCGATCCCGGCAATTCTTGCCAGACTATTCCACTTCGCACGCGAACTCAACCCGTCGGGCATCATATGGGAACCCATTCTTGCCGTCCAAAGGGCCGACGGCACGACCCTACGGCAAGAGGCCCGGCGGAACCACATTTCACCGCGCCGGTGAACGCGCGCGTACCGGTACATACATTGGAAAGAACAGGTGAATTCGGGAAAGGACGCCTCGCGGAACGCAGGCGGAGAAATGAGGTTCGCCCGACCGGGTGTCGAGACGGGTGATCATGAAGATGCGGACAGGCATGGGATGCCCGTCCTGCATCATCTGCAACCATGCCTCGCAGAGAGTGGTTGCCGGGCCTCGCGGAAAAACCGTCCCCTCATCGTAGCCGGCTCTTCACCGAAGCCCGAGTTTTTCCTTCATCGTGAAGAAGCACCGGCAATCTCGCCTATGCCCCGGTGCTCCTTGTTACATTTCGATTTAGAATTCGTCCAAAGAATCCCGATCCAAAGGGATCACTTCTTCCGGATCCACTTCCCTGGCACCGTGCTTCTGCGACTTGGCCTGCTTCATAGTCGTTCTTCGCAACCGTTTAGGGGCCTTGGCTTTCGTTCTTCCACCGCCGGACAGCATGGGGGCCGCACCGCCGTTCAGTCCTTTCCCCGTAACCAAAGCAACAAGCTCTCCCACAAAGGATTTCATGTGTTCCGCCTGGGCGCTGAGTTCCTCGGCCGCGCTGGCGGACTCTTCCGCGTTCGCCGCATTCTGTTGGGTCACTCGGTCCATTTCGGAGACTGCCGTGTTGACCTGTTCGATCCCCATGGCCTGTTCCTTGGAAGCCGATGCGATCTCCGCCACCAAATCGGCCACCTTGGATGATCCCGACGCCACTTCCGAGAAAGCGGTTCCGGTCTTTTCCACCAGCCCCGACCCGTCTTTGACCTTTTTAACGGTTTCTTCGATAAGGCCGGCCGTGCTCTTGGCCGCCTCCGCCGCTCTCATGGCGAGATTTCTCACCTCGTCGGCCACCACGGCGAAACCCGCACCGGCTTCGCCGGCTCGAGCCGCCTCCACGGCGGCATTCAAGGCCAGGAGATTGGTTTGAAAAGCGATCTCATCAATGGTCTTGATGATTTTGGACGTTTCCGTACTGGCTGCGGAAATGGCTTCCATGGAAGCGGTAAGCTCCTTCATGGAATCCGAAGCGTGTAGAACCACATCGTTCGTCTGTCTCACCAAGCCGTCGGCATGCGAGGCGTTTTCGGCGTTCTGTTTGGTCATGGACGCCATCTCTTCCAAAGAAGAGGAGGTTTCCTCCAAAGACGCCGCCTGTTCCGACGATCCCTCCGCCAAAGATTGGCTCGCGGAGGAAACTTGGCCGGCGGCCGAAGCTACCTGATCCGAAGCGTCGTTTAGGCCTTGTATAATCCGGTTTACCGGACGAGTAATGGATCGAGTGATGACCAGGGACACCCCCACACCTAGTATGAGCATGACCAGTGCTCCGGTCACCAGAACCGTGGAGGCCGCATTCAAGGAAGACACGGTTTCCTCGGCGATTCGATTCATGCCCCGGAGCCCCACATCGGACGTGCCGCCCGCAAGTTGGAGGAGTGTTTCGCCGGCTTGGGTTCGTTCTTCACCTCGCTTCCGGAGTTCCTTCCAGTCTGTGAGAAATTTGCTCATCGTTTTCATGTACAGGTTGCCGGACTCTTGAATGGCAGCAAGTTGCTTCTTGTTTTCCTGCTTTCGAACAATGTTCTCGAGTTCTTCGTACTTTCCTGAGACGGCTTGAAAAGCCTTTATCCCCTCCTCGATCAGGGCGGGATTCCAGGTAGCTTGCGATTTGAAGTTCGCCACCCGCAGACTGTTTCCCAAATCTATGATATCGTTGATGAGGCCGACCTTGAAGAACCGTTCCTCAACCGTGTCCGCACCGGCGGCATTGGCCAGCTCCCGACGCAGGGCTTCTTTCTGGCTGTGCAGGAAAGCATACGCGTTCTCCATGAAGCGGCCGGCGGTCTCGTCCATGGTTTTTCGGGCGGCTTGGAGGGCATCATTGAGTTCCACGGTGGCGTTCAACAACGTCCGGTAGTGTTCCTCGGCTTCTTGGGCCTTGGTCACGTTTTCTCGCAAAGCCGTAAGCTGAGGGAACCGTTCGGCCAGCGATCGGCACTCTTGGAGGTCCTTGCCCACAGCGTCCAGAAACTTAAGCCCCGGCTCCAGGTACTTCCGGTCCTCACTCATGGCGTACCCACGAATATTGTACATGGTGGCCTGAACGTTCTGCTGCAGGCGGCTCACCAGTTCCACTTCATTAACATACGCCTCGTCGAGTTCGACGGCTTTCCCCTTGACGCCCGCCATGTTGAATACTCCGACCCCGCTCACCGCCATGGCGATGAGGATCAACACCGCAAACCCTCCGGATATCTTTAGTCCCAACCTGAGGTTCTTCACTGGCTTTCTCCTTAAATCTTCAATATATCCATAAATTCTTTCGCAATGTATAAGATGGGGACCAAGCCCCAAGCGTGCGGTTCTCATCCGTCCTTGGAGGAAGACCCCGTTCCGGGTCGAGCACGGGAATCAATTTGCCGTGAAGTTTGACGACCTCTCTTACAAGGACGGGGGTTTGGCGAACCCGGACGGTAGGCATCATGCCGAAGAATTCCTTAATCTTGAGAATGCGCCTGCAACGATCTTATTCCGGCGAGAAGGCCGGGCCCTCTCCTTCCGGCACCGAACTCCTCCGCCGTTCCCCAGAGCTTCCTTGCCTTGTGCCATAATCCCCCCTTCACTCAATTGATTTACGGATTGCTCAATTCACCGTCTTTTTGATCAGGTCCGAAGAATCGGGCTTCGGCGTTCGGACCGGGGCTTCCCTACCGGAATCGGAGCTGCATGCAGGACCGCTCCGAGTGATGCGCGCTTTCGTGTCCACATTCCACCTGGAAGTGCTTTTCTTCCCCATCATTCTGCGGACTATCTCAGCCACGTCCCCCAAGTCGCCGTCCAGAAAATCAAGATAGCGCGGCGCCAGACCGTATCCCTTGGAAACAGTCTCGGCATCCCGATCGGGAAGGATCACCACCAACGGTATGTCTCGAAAAAGCTCCTTCATTTGTAACAGGGCGGCCAGTTCCGAGGAGTCGAAGGCAAGAATGAGGCCGATGGTATCCGCGTGCCGGGTGGTCCTCAACAGACGGCACAGATGCTCCAGGTCATGGGACCAGTCCACGAGACCGCATGAGTCCAATCCGCGGACCTCCGTCTCCAGCCGCCGGGCCGCTCCGCCGCCCTCTCTCGCATAAATCAGCAGTCTCAAAGCCGCACATCCTTTCCGGCCCTCTCCGCGCACAAGCCCTAAGGGGGATCGGGATAAACCCGGTGGCGCCCGATGCGTCACTCATTCCCGATGCCCGTCGTACGCAAGAAGATCAAGAAGCATGCCGGCCGATTCACACGCGAATCGACCGGCATAACCATTTGTTTTATTAGGATGAATCCCTCATACACGAGGGAAGAGAGAGCGCAATCCGCCCCGGAAGAAGAGCCGGCGGACTCCGGATTTCACGTCTTCATTTCCGGGTATGTCATTGAAAATCAAGGAGAATTACGTGGTGCCCGAAGTCGCGCGTCTGATGTCTTGGAAACCGGACATGTCTGAATTGCGGTACAGGTAGGACGATTCAGTCTTGGATATCGTACTTCTTCAGTAAGTCGTACAGCCGGGCTCTGGAGAGCCCCGATACGCGGCAGGCCTCCATTTTGTTGCCCCGGCAATGGTCCACCAAATCGCGAAGGTATCTGCGTTCAAGGTCTTCTCTGAAGTCCCTGAGTTTTGGGAACTCTTCTCTCGGTGCGCGGTCGGCGGCCGCCACGGATCGATCACAGAAAGAGGAAGCCTGATGCTCTTTGAGGGGAGCTTGGGCCGCTTTGACTCGAATACGGGTGGGAAGGTGTGCGGGAAAAAGAGTGGGTTCAAAGTGAGCTGTGGCAACGCTTTCCTCAAGGGCGTTGAACAGCTCCCTCACATTTCCGGGCCAGTCGTAGGCGGAGAGCACCTCCAGAAAATCGGAGGAAAAGCCTTTCATCTCCAGGCCCAGCAAATCGCACAAACCAGCCGTTTGGGAGAGGGTCAATTCCCTGATGTCCTCTTTTCGTTCGCGCAATGGAGGGAGTTCGATGGAAAAAGAGCGCAAACGGAAAAGCAGGTCCTCCCGGAAACTCCCTCCTTTCACCATGTCGTCCAGATTTCGGTGAGTCGCGGCCACCAATCGGAAATCGCTTTCAACCTCTCTTTTCGCCCCCAGAGGCCGAAACTTCCGCTCCTGCAGGACCCGAAGAAACGCCTTCTGCACATGAAGGGGAAGTTCCCCCACTTCGTCAAGAAAAAGCGTTCCGCCGTCCGCCTGCCGGATCAAGCCTTCCTTGGCCCGATCCGCACCCGTGTACGCGCCCTTTTCGTGACCGAAAAGAATCCCTTCCACGAGCTTCTCCGGCAGGGCCGCACAGTCCACAACCACAAAGTTTCCCACCGCTCTGCGACTATTCTGGTGAATGCTGCGGGCGAACAGTTCCTTTCCGGTACCCGTCTCGCCGATGATCAATACATTGGAATTGGAGGCGGACGCCTGAGCCAGCCGTTCCAGGGCCTCGTTCAACCTGGGGCTGTTTCCTATAATGGCGTCCCGTTTGAGCACAACAGGGCATCGTGCCGTCTGCTTTTCGGCACGATACTGGAGTGCCCGGAGCAAAGGGAGGGTAAACCCGTCGATGGATCCCGGTTTTCTGATATAATCCCAAGCGCCGTTTTCAATGGCCAGCCTCGCTCCGTCGGGTTCTCCATAAGCGGTAACGATAATCACTTCAGGATTGGAGGGTAGATCCCGAAAGGAGGGAAGAGATTCAACGCCGTTGCCGTCGGGCATTCTGACGTCTAGAAACACTACATCAAAGTCACCGGTGCGGGCGGTACGGATTCCCTCCGCCAGACTGAAAGCGGACACCGATTCGTGCCCCAGACGTTTGACGACCCGAGACAGAGTCTGGTTCAATAATTCATCGTCATCCACGATCAGGATTCTGGACACCCCCGCTCCTTATGTCATGCAAACTCCATCCTCAATCTTTTGAATTATGAAGAACCCTTGCCGGCAATTCAAGGACTTTTTTGGTGTCCTCTACCGGCTATCGTTCCAAAACCCCCTTCCATCCCTTGATTCGGAGACGTATTGCACGATATCTCCCACCAACCCTACCTATTCATGAGGATCGGAGGCGCCTCGAGGAAAAGACCTTCTCGATTTCCATGGCCAGTTCCCCCCGCTCCAAAGGCTTTTTCAGGATTACCCTCACTCCGGCCGCTTGAAGCTCTTCCGGCTCGCACTCGTTCTCAAAGCCCGTGCTCAGCATAATTGGAAGCTCCGGTCGCTCCCGGTGAATGAGTTCGGACAATTCCAGACCTGAAATCCCGGGCATGTTCATGTCCGTGATCACCAAGTCCACCCTCGCAGGATCCGAGCGAAAGCATTTCAGCGCCGATTCGGCGTTTTCCGCCCGCATAACGGAACACCCCAAACTCTCGATCATTCTCCCCCACAAAGTCCTCAAAGATTCCTCGTCGTCCACCAGCAAGACCCGAGCGCCGACAACACATTTCGACTGCATTTCTCTCGGCTCCATTCTCGTTCTTTTCCACCGACGGGAAGTCCCGCAATGATCCACCAAATCTCTCGCCTTGCGCCCCGCCTGGAGAATCGACTCAAAGCAACGCCGCCCCTCGGATTCTTGGGCCGTTTCCAGTATTCCCAATTCGGCGTTCATAATTACCGTTCCGAGTATGTTGCCCAATGAATGCAGTATATCCGCAATGCCCACGCTCTCGATCTCGGGGTCGCATGTTCGTTTCCCACCAGCTTCGGCCTCCGCTCCGGAACCGGCCGACCGGACGCTCAAGGGTTCTCCCCCTTGCTCACATTCTTCGTTATGCTTTTCCCGATTACTCACAAGACCACCTCGCAACCTCTAAGACGGCGTTTTCGCAACGACCGTTTCGCATCCTCACAATCCGCGAAAAAACGAAACGGGATGAACCTCACCCCACTGACCGGCGAAGACATCCCGCGTTTCTCTTACCCATGTGCCTCGGAGAGGGAAAAAGCTCCGGTTCGGTAACGGACCGTCGCTCCTACCTGAGATCGTCAAAGCACGGCATCACCCGGTGAAGCTTCCCCATCGACCGTGGTCAAGAGCAATGTCTTGCCGTGTTCACATGTAAGAATCATACCCTGGGATTGAACGCCGCAAATGGTGGCGGGTTCCAGGTTGACCACCAGGATCACCTGCTTCCCCACGAGGGCTTCGGGCGCATAGTGTTCGGCGATTCCTGAAACCACGGTTCGTTCCCCTCCCGCATCCACGATCAATTTCAGCAATCGGTCCGCCCCTTTGATCCGCTCGGCCTTCAGGATTTGGCCCACTCGTAAGTCCGCTTTCCGAAACTCCTTCAGCGAAACGGTGGGACCGGATGGAACTTGAGGCTTGTCCTTTTCTACGCGAGCCTCGGTCTTGGGTTTCTCTACCCGGGGAAACAGAGCATGAGACTTCCGAACCTCTTTGCCCACCGGAATCATGGAGGCAAAATCCAGTCCCGCGGCTTCCAGGGACCTCGTAGGTTTGTCTTCGATTCCCATGCGAAGACGCATTTCTTCAGAGGTGTCCGGAACAAAGGGCTCCAACAGACCGGCAACCACATGGATCACACCGAATCCCGAAGCCATTACCGTGGCCAATCGCTCCATGCGATTTTCTTTGAACAGGACCCAGGGAGCTTCACGATCAATGTACCGATTGGCGTGATTGATCAGTTCCCAGACCGATCCCAAGGCCTTGTGAAAAGCGAACTCTTCCATGCTGCGAACATATTCGATATGAACCCGCTCCGCTTCTCTCGACAATTCGATCTCTGCGGGACCGAATTCGCCGGGCTCAGGAACCACGCCCTGAAAGTATTTGTCCAACATACCCGCGGTTCGGCTGAACAGGTTTCCCAAGTCATTTGCCAAATCCGCATTGATCCTCTGCACCAGGGCTTCCTCGTTGAAGTTGGCGTCGAGGCCGAAGACCATCTCCCGCATGAGGAAATATCGGAAAGCATCCAGTCCGTACACGTCCTTGAGTTCGAGGGGACGCCGCACGTTGCCCAGGGATTTACTCATTTTGCTTTCGTCTACATTCCAGTATCCATGCACGCTGAGGCTTTTATACGGTGGTATTTCAGCCGACTTCAACATGCAGGGCCAATAGATGCCGTGTGGTTTGAGGATGTCCTTTGCGATCAGGTGATGACTCGACGGCCAGAACTTCTTGAAATCCTTTCCGTCGGGATATCCCAACGCACTGATGTAGTTGATTAATGCGTCGAACCATACATAAGTCACATACCGATCATCGAAAGGCAGAGGAATTCCCCAGTCGAGGCGGGACTTGGGGCGAGAAATACACAAATCCTCAAGAGGCTCCCGGAGCATGGACAACGCTTCGTTCCGGTATCGTTCCGGCTGAATGAATTCGGGATGTTGCCGTATATGCTCGACCAACCAGTCTTGGTACTTACTCATTCTGAAGAAGTAGTTCTGCTCCGCGATATACTCCAGCGGAGCCTGATGGATGGGGCAATTGCCGTCTACCGCCTCGTGTTCCGTGATGAAGCGTTCACAGCCGAAGCAATACATGCCTCCGTACTCGCCGAAGTAAATGTCGCCTTTTTCATAAACCTTTTGGAGAATGCTCTGAACCACGGCAATATGTTCCGAATCCGTGGTGCGAATGAATTTCGAAGGAAAAATTCCAAGTTGAGGCCACGTGTCCCTGAATTCCGCACTGATGCGATCCACATAAGTCTTTGGATCCACTCCGGCCTTTTCGGCCGCCCGGACGATCTTGTCTCCATGTTCGTCCGTTCCGGTCAGCATAAAGGAATCCCGTCCCATGAGTTGGTGGAACCGATACAGGACGTCGGCTACAATGGTAGTATAGGCGTGTCCCAGGTGCGGTTCCGCATTTACATAGTAAATCGGAGTCGTAATATAGAAGGTATTGGTCATGAACGAGATTCCTTATCAGGCTTCTTCTTCCCTCCCGAGGGTTTGACGGGTTCCCGCAACTCCGCCAGGGGCACTTCCACTTCCTTGCCGTCGTCTCCGAACACGGAGACGGTGGATCTCAGCACGTTCTGACGAATCACTTTGCCTTTGCAGCACTTGGTTTCGACCCGTTCACCGCACTTCGGCATGACTTCGCGGAGTTGCACATATTGGCTGTATTCATAAGACAAACAACACATGAGTCTACCGCACAAACCCGAGATCTTGGAGGGATTCAAAGAGAGTTGTTGTTCTTTAGCCATTTTTACGGAGACGGGCTCGAACTTATCGATGAACAGGGTACAGCAGAGCTCTCTCCCGCAGCTTCCGATTCCGCCGACCATCTTCGTCTGGTTGCGAACACCGATCTGCCGCATCTCAATGCGAGTGCGAAATCTCTGTACAAGGTCTTTGACGATTTCCCTGAAATCGATGCGCCCTTCCGCAGTGAAGTAAAAAATCATTTTCGAATTATCGAACAGCATTTCCACCATGACGAGGTTCATATCCAGCTTACGATTGCGTATGCACTCCTGACAGAAGGCATGAGCCTCCCGCTCGACTTCGCAATTCCTCTCGTGACGCTGGATGTCTTCCTCCGTGGCCAGGCGATAAACCGGTTTGAGCTCATTGGGAAGCTGATCCTCTTCCACGGCCTTCGGCGGTCTCACCACCATTCCGAGACTCATGCCCATGTCGGTTTTCACCATCACTCTGTCCCTGATGTTCAGAACGAAGTGACCGCTGTCGAAATTGTAGGTCTTTCCATAGGGGCGAAAACGCACTCCCACCACTTTTGCCATGCGCCGGAATCCCTTTAACCGTGTCCCGCCAAACGCAACAGCAGGATTTCCCATACCAAGCGTTTGTTGGCGTTCTTCCTGAATGCCTTTGATGCTTCCTGAACGGCCTCCAACTGCATAAAGACTTCCCGAGCGTCCACAGGCCGCAAGGGGAGGTCTTCGCAGGCCTCTTCCCTTGAGGAGCCGCCCGTTCCCATCTGCCCGGCTTTCCCGTCAAGCAGCCGCTGCCTCAGTCGGGACCGAACCAAATCCAGAAGCCGCTCCTCTTCTTCAGGAAGCTCGCTCCAACGCTTTGCAATGGACAAAATTATTTTAATATCACTTTCCCTCAATCCCTGCAACTCAGCCGAAATTCTTTCTCCCACAGCGACGATGCCGGCGTCCTTTTTTTCTTCGTTCGGGACCGATTCCAAGGCTCTCCCGAGGCTCCCTCCGGATGTTGCCGCAATCACCGACGCCGAATCTCTCGGCACACCTTCCCGGTTGATCAGGACATCCAGCAGCAGCCGCAGGGGAAGCGGATTGAGCTCGATGCGCCGGCATCTGGAGACAATGGTCGGTAGAAGAGCCCTTTCGTCGGGTGCCGTGAGAATGAAAAAATTTCCTTCGGGGGGTTCTTCGAGACTCTTGAGCAAAGCGTTGCCGGCGTCCAGGTTCATCCGTTGCGCTTCGAGAATCAAAATCACTCGATGCGGTCCAAGCACCGGAGAGAACAGCAGGGTCTTGCGGACCTCCCTGATCTGTTCGATTTTGATAAACTTGCCTTCCGGCACCACTTCAACGACATCGGGATGTACTCCCCGCTCCATGCGGCGACAAGCGGCGCACGTCAGGCAGGCATCCCCGGTTCGGCCTTCACAAAGCAGAGCGCAAGCCACGGCCCTCGCCAGCGTCCGCTTGCCCACTCCGGGAATTCCGGTAATCAGCAGGCCGTGATGCAGGGCGTCGTTTCGGATGGCACGACGCAATAAATCCAGTTGGCGTCCGTGGCCGATCACCTGCTCGAAGGCCATGCGCCGCCTTCCATCAACTCTTCGACGAATTCAAGAATGCGCCGATGAAGTTCCTCCGGAGATCGTTCCGCATCCATGACTCGGAACCGGTTTCTTTTGTCCGATCCGGATAAGGCCAAGTACCCTTCTCTCACTCTTCGAAAAAAGGCCGCGGATTCCAGATCAAAGCGTCCCCCTTCCCGCTCGCCGACGAGAGCTCCCAGTCTCTGCCGAATCCGCCGCACGGCGGTTTTTTCCGAGCAGTCCAAAAGAAAGGTCAGCGAGGGCTCCAGGCCTCCGGTCGCCAATGAGTTCATACGGACCAGAAAGGCAAGGTCCAAACCTCTTCCATACCCCTGGTAAGCCGGTGTGGCGTCCGAGAAACGATCGGAAATCACCCAAGCACCGTTCTTCAGTGCGGGCAGAACGACTTTCCGCACGTGTTGAGCCCGATCCGCGAGCATCAGAAACAGCTCGGCCTCGATCACCGGCTCGTCGGGCCCCGAGTCCAGCAACAGCGATCGAATCGCCGCTCCCATAGCCGTCCCCCCGGGCTCCCGTGTGCAAAGCACGGGGATTCCCTTTCGTTTCAACGCGTTTTCCAGCAGCCGAACCTGCGTGGTCTTACCGGCGCCGTCAATGCCCTCGAACGTTACAAACACGCATCCCTCATCCATGTTGTGAAGAAAACGTTGCCGACCGTACGGGCCGGAGTTTAGCACATCCCCTTGGTGAGTCGGAACGGATTCTTTGAGATTACACCGGAACCGGAGACAAGGGTCGTGATTTCCCAGAAAAAACCCGGTTGACAAATTCTTCCGATTCTGTTTGATATGGCGTTAATTGAGCTTTGAAAGCTCTTTGCCAGGAGAACCCGGCTGCCGCCTCGGCGGTGCGACTCATTAAGCCCCTGCGGGCTTTCCCGTTTTGCCCGAATATACGAACGAAGCTCCAAGGCCACGAAGGCATCTTTCCAGAAGGAAACCTTCGAGGCTTTTTTTTGTCGTCTTCATGGGACGACGGTGAAAGCTTCTCCGGTATCAGGAAAGGAGTAGAATCATCATGCGATTGCGGAATTGTCTGTTCGGCGCGCTCTCAATCCTGCTGGTGATGTCGTTGTCCATTCCGGCCTACGCTCAGGCTCAGATGTCCGACGACGAGGTCTTAAGAGAACTGAGGGCGTTGCAGGAGCGCGTGAAACAACTTGAGCAAATCTTGGAACAGAGAACACAGGAGAGTCGTCAGACTCAGGATGGCGGATATAAACAAATAAGGGAAGAAAATCAGCGACTTACCGAACATTTGAAAGAATTGGGCAAAAAGCATCAAGAGTTCGGAAGCGTGTTGGACGAAATCATGCAGAGGGTTTCCATTAACGGAATTCTCGAAGTGGAGGCCAACTATACCAAGTTGAACAAAAAAGGCGGAGAAAAGGATGAGGAGAGCAGCGATATCACCTTGGCGACCGCCCAACTTGAATTCGATGCTCAAATCCATGAATACGTCAACGCCCACATGATCCTGCTCTGGGAAGAGGATGAGAGTGAAGGCCTGCTCGTGGACGAGGGAACCATCACCTTGGGAGGAGCCGCGAACTTCCCATTCTTCCTCGTGGGCGGTCGATTCTATCCTCATTTCGGCAACTTCGACAGCTACTTCATTTCGGACCCCCTGACATTGGAATTGGGTGAACTCCAGCAAAGCGCCGTTGCCATAGGGTATTCAGGCCCTTGGGCTTACGCCGCCGCGGGCGTGTTCAACGGCGAAGTCTCCACCGAAGAGAACGACCACCTGAACAGCTTCTGGGCCAATGTCCAGGTGTTCAATCCGGAAGGTTCATTGGGACCATTCCAGGTCAACGCCGGGGTTGGATACCTCAGCAACATGGCGGACACGGATACACTCCAAGAGGAGGTCGCCGTGGACACCCTCAAGGACTTGGTGGGAGGAATCTCGGTATTCGCCACCATCAATGTGGGCGATTTCTCCCTCGCGGGAGAGTACCTTACCGCGCTGTCCGAATTTGAACGCGGAGAGCTCGGGTTCGCGGTGTTGGATGATACCGAAAAGAAGCCCAGGCCGGCAGCGTGGAACTTCGAGTTGGCCTATCAATTCCTGGAACGATTCCAGGTGGCGGTCAAGTACGAAGGGACCAAGGACCTTTACGCGCTTCTGCCCGAAAGCCAGTACGGTGCGGCGTTCGCCTACGAGTTGTATCCCGGGACCACCTGGTCCATTGAATACCTGCACGGCGAGTTCGACGACAACGACGACGCTCTGGACAGTCGGGACATGTTCACGAGCCAACTTGCCGTTGAATTTTAAGCACTCTTCGGCAACGGCATTCAAACCGGGCCGAAATCCGCCGCCCCCTTGAACCCAATGAATAGAAAAAAGGAGAACACAGATGTCTCTGATATCAAGAAACCCCATCCGATTCATCTTCGCGACCGTCGCCTTGTTTCTGTTTTCCGTTTGTACGGCTCAGGCCCATTTCCAGGTTCTGGTACCCTCCACGGACATCGTCACCGCCGATGGACCGAAAACCGTGGACCTGGATATTGTGTTCACCCATCCCATGGACGACGGACCGGTAATGGAAATGGGAGCGCCGGTCCAGTTCGGGGTTTTGTACGACGGCAAGAAGCATGATCTCAAGAATGACCTGAAGGCCGTCAAAGTGGACGGTAAGACGGCCTACAAGAGCTCTTTCAAGGTAAAGAGGCCGTCGGACTACGTGTTTTACATCGAACCCGCGCCCTACTGGGAACCCGCGGAAGGCGTCATGATCATTCACTACACCAAGGTAGTGGTGGACGCCATGGGCGCGGAGTCAGGGTGGGACGACATGGTGGGCTTCCCCGTGGAGATTCAACCCCTGGTGCGTCCTTACGGCCTGTGGACCGGGAACCTTTTCCGGGGGGTCGTCATTCAAAACGGAAAACCCGCACCCTTCGCCGAAGTGGAAGTGGAATATCTGAACCCGGGAGGCAAGGTCGCCGTGCCGGCGGACCCCTTTGTCACCCAGGTAATCAAAGCCGACATAAACGGCGTCTTTTCCTATGCCATGCCCAGGGCGGGCTGGTGGTCCTTCGCCGCCCTGCTGGAAGGCGACAAAGAGATCAAGAACCCTGAAGGCAAGCCGGTGGGCGTCGAACTCGGCGCTCTGATCTGGGTCCATACGGTGGATATGAAATAGCGCTCCGGAGCTTCCGGAATGGTTTGATGATCCACTCGTTTCAACACAGCTTTGTCACCGGGCGACGGCGCACCGCGCTTCGCCCGGCAAAATGTTCGACCGACCGGAACGCCCGCAGTCTTTTGCTGCAGTTCGTTGAAAGAGTCCGGTTGCCGCAGGATGCTAAGAAATGATGACCTGCAGGGCGCACAGATCCCGAAGGATAAGGCGAGCATAGAGCACGCCGCAGTGACGGGGGATGAAGCGCAACTTCGCGGATCGCATTTTCTACCAGCCTGTTGAGACTTCCAACAAGTTCGGGAGGTACGCCGAATGCATGTAGCCGAGGGAGCCCTCGCGTCACAAGTTCTTTTGGGAGGAGCGGTTCTGGCCGCCGCGGGAGTGGCCGTGGGTCTTAAGAAGATGGACTATGACCGGGTACCGCAGGTGGCGGTCATGTCTTCGGCATTTTTTGTCGCCTCGCTGGTTCACGTTCCCATCGGACCGTCCAGCGTTCACCTCATTCTCAACGGCCTGTGCGGAGTAATGCTGGGTTGGGCCGCCTTTCCGGCCCTGCTCGTGGCCCTGTTCCTCCAGGCCTTGTTGTTCGGCTTCGGCGGCCTGACCGCGTTGGGTGTGAACACCGTGCTCATGGCCGCTCCAGGCGTACTCTGTTACTACCTTTATGGAAGCATGATCCGAAACCGACCCCTCAAAATTGCGTTCTGGATGGGCGCGGCGGCGGGCGTGACCGGAATCGCCCTGGGCGCAGTCCTGGTGGGGCTTTCGCTGTTGGCTTCCAGCGGAAATTTTGTCACGGTGGTCAAATTGATCGTTGTCGCCCATCTCCCCGTCATGGTAATTGAAGGACTAATTACGGGTTCCGCGGTGGTCTTCCTCCGCAAGGTTCGGCCTGAAATCCTGGAAGCTCCGATCGCGTCAAGCATCAAGGGGCCCGCATATGCTTAGAAATTTCACTGCCGCAGCGCTGATGCTGTCTCTCTGCCTGGTCGTTACCACCGGCCTGGCCCATAAAGTCAATCTTTTCGCTTGGGCTGAAGGGAAAACCATATCCGGATACGTCTATTTTCCCGGTGGGGGGCGAGCCCAAAATGTTTCCGTTCGGTTTGAGGCTCCCGATGGAACCCTTCTCGGTCGGACGACCACCAACGGTCAAGGCGAATTCACCTTCGAAACTTCCGCCGTCGTCGCGCATCACATTGTGGCCGATCTCGGGGACGGCCATGCGGCGGAATACACCCTTTCAGCCGAAGAACTCGGAGTCCCGGAAACGGCCGATTCATCCGCGCCGGAAATCACTGAAGCCTCGGAAAAGGCCTCAGCCCCAAACGCCGTAGTTGAGTCCAAGGCACCGGTCAATTCCGGAGGGGTCATACAAGCCTCGGCCCTGGAAAAAATCGTTGCCAAACAGATCGTCCCCCTGCGGGAACAAATCGAACGTTACGAGAACCGGGTAAGGCTTCACGATATCCTGGGCGGTATCGGATATCTTTTCGGTTTGGCGGGAGTGGTTTTCTACATCAACAGCAGAAAACGAGCATAACGTGGCTTGTGATCATTTTCTTCGCGGTGACTCCTTTGTACACAGGCTCGACCCACGGGTACGCATCGTCTGCGCGTTCATATTTTCCTTTGCTGCGGCCATCAGCCCCTCCTTCGCCGTTCCCGTTTTCTGCCTGGTGTTCTCGCTTCTCCTCATCTCCGCGTGTCGCCTCCCTTTGCCCATGGTAGCCCGAAGGCTTAAGGAAGTGAACGTGTTCATGGTTCTGTTGGTACTCGTCCTTCCGCTCTCTGCTCCGGGGACCCCTATTTTTCAATGGGGCTTCCTTTCCTATACTCGGGAAGGACTGACTCAGGCCCTGCTCATCGCGGTCAAAGGCAATGCCGTCGTGCTCCTCATGACGTTTTTCATGGCCACCATGGATGCCGTAAAGCTTGGCCATGCCTTGAGCCGTTTGCACGTTCCGGATAAACTGACGCACCTTTTCCTTTTCACCGTTCGCTACATCGACGTGCTTGAACACGAGTACCGCAGATTGCTCACCGCCATGAAAATGAGGTGTTTCCATCCACGCATGAACCTTCATACATATCGCAGCCTGGCCTATCTGGTGGCCATGCTCATGGTGAAAAGTTTCGACCGATCTCATCGCATTCTCGCCGCCATGAAGTGCAGGGGATTTCAAGGCAAATTCTACGTACTGGAGAATTTCACGCTTTCTCGCGCGGACCTCATCTTCTCCGCTTCCGCCCTTTTAGTGTTCACGACCTTGGTCTGGAAGGACTGGTTTTGAACGACCCCCTGATACGACTCTCCCAAATCCGCTTCGGCTATGAACCCGGGAAATGGGTTCTGGACCGCCTTGATCTCGAATTGCTTCCGGGACAACGCCTGGGCTTGGCGGGCGCCACGGGGGGAGGCAAGACGACCATCCTTCACTTGATCGTTGGGCTGCTCCGTCCCGTTTCAGGGTCGGTGGAAGTCTTTGATCGTCCGTGCAGCACGGAAACCGATTTCTTCCAGGTAAGAAAACGGGTGCAATTACTGTTTCAGGACGCGGAAGATCAGTTATTTTCTCCGAGCGTGATCGAAGACGTGAGCTTCGGCCCTTTGAACCTGGGGAAGAGCAGGGAAGAAGCGCTCGAGGCCGCGCACACCGCTCTCGACGCCCTGGGGCTGCACGGCTACGAAGAACGCATCACCCATCGGCTGTCCGGCGGCGAAAAGCGACTCGTGTCTCTTGCCGCGGTCATGGCCATGCAGCCGGACGTCCTCCTTCTGGACGAACCGGATTCAGGGCTGGACGAAAACACTTTGGACCGGCTTACGAATATTCTCATCCACCTACCCATCGCCATGATCATCGTGTCCCACCACCGAGATTTCTTGTCGCGAACGGCCACGGATGGAATGACGCTGAGAGACGGACGGCTGTCACCGTGGTGACTCACCTCACCGACCACGACATTGGCCCGATAGCGAAAAAACTGCCTCCCTCCCGGTTATTTCTCGCCCACCTGTAAGGGGTCCCAACGCACTCCCAGCGCAGTTCATCACTGATTCCCAACGGTTTCCGCCTCCCTATTCCCTGGCTCGAATCTTGCTAAATGTAAAGTTCAAAGCATTCGTACCTTTCCCGTCCAGCGGAGGATTCATGGTGGTCATCAATTCAAACTTGGTTGCCGGAGAAACCACACACCAGAGGTCCAAAGTGAAAGAGCAAAATTCCCGGACCTTTAAGGACGTCTTAACGGGTCTGCAGAGTTCCCGGAAAGAGGACATCCGTGCCGCAGCGCCTGCCGGCAGGACGGAAGCCGTTTCCGCGACGACCGCACAGGAACAGCCCGCGCTTTTGCAGGCGGAGCTTGTGCTTCACACCATGGAAGAGTACCGCGAAGAGCTGTTGAATCCCACGAAGACCGCCGTCGATCTTGATCGCACCCTTCGGAAACTTGACGATCAACTCCTGAGCCTCAGCAGACAATCCTTGTCCCTCACGCCGCCTTTGAAGGTTCTGACGCAGGAAATGACCGTGACGGCCGCGAGAGAACGCATGAAGCTGGATCGTGGGGACTATGGATCCCTTTAGTTCATGTGAAACGCCCCCGCCACAACGGATTTCATAAGCCGTCATACACGACTTCTCACGAAGTTATCTCTCATTCCCACATCGCGGGGATTTGCCCGTGGATCGCGCGGGGAATCCGGACACGAGCTCTGCCAAGGTTTTCACCGACCTTTCCCGCGGCTTTCGTTGATCCATCGGTTCATTCCCATCATTCCGCTCGGAGAAGCCGACCCCACATCAAGCCGGCTCTTGCATTTGACAAGCCCCCCTTCGGGGAATATACGATGCATTCCTTTGGAAGAAGGTCGGGGACTTTCCTACCGATGATCACTTCACGCGAGCGAGAAGTTGGAACTCTTTCTACGCATAGCACCGGTTTTTCTGGTCATGTTCCTGGGCGTCGCCGGAAAGCGACTGGGATTCATTCCCACCGCCTTCGTCGCTCCCGCAAATCGCCTGATCTATTACTTTGCCATTCCGTTTCTCGTTTTCTTGAAAGTCGCCCAGGCACCTTTTCGTGAAGCGTTCCATCTGATGAGCGCGTTATGCATACTCGCAGCCTTCCTCGCCGCGGCGATTTCGGTTATCGTCCTTTCCGGGTTCCTCCTCAAAGGGCCGAATTTGCAGAAAACCAGGGCGAGTTTCATTCAGACCGGCGTGCACGGCAACATAGGCTACGTCGGTGTCGCAGTGATCTACTATGTTTATGGGGACCGCGGACTTACCGCCGCCGCTTTCATGATGGCGATTCTGATCCTTATCCAGAACGTGTTTTCCATTCTCATCCTGACCCGACTCGGCGCCTCCGGCAAGAACCGCCGTCCCGGTCTGTTGAGGCTTTTCAAACCCGTGCTGCTCAACCCCGTGATCATTGCCCTGGTGCTTGGGGTTGCTTTCTCCTTATTCAGCTTGCCTTTGCCGGATGTCCTGAAGCGAAGCATGGAGATGATCGCCGGCATGGCCCTCCCTTTGGCCCTGCTGATCATCGGAGCGACCTTGTCTTTGGGGGCTCTCTCCGGTACGGCGCCGTTGGCCGCGATCTGTTTAATGTTCAAGCTGGTGTTACTCCCCGCGGCCGGCACCCTTCTGTTCTGGATGGGCGACGCGCCCCCGCTCTCCCAGGCCACGGCGACGGTGCTTCTGGCGGCGCCCACGGCCACCGTAACCGTGGTCATGGGTGCGGAATTGGGCGGTGATCCTCAGTGGGCGGCAAACATGGTCTCACTGACCACATTGTGCTCCATGGCGACTTATTACGCTTGGCTTTATCTGTTTCATTTCTGAGTCCGCTCCGCGTGATAATCGCCGCTGAAACGGGGAATCAGTGCTTGATAAATAACCTCGGGCTTGAAAGAATGCGGTCATGGAAGACGATTTTGTTTTAGGCCTCACTAAAGCCGTAAAGCAGGAGGTCGTTGAAAACTACCTGCTGAATCGGCGTGTCGTCGAAGAGGTGCTTCAGGAGTTTCATGAAAGGACCGAACGCGCGAAGAAATACCGCACTTTGGTGGGAAAGCGGTTCCTCAGAATGTTCGGGCTCCTGATCGATCCTTCGTACATCAAAGAGTTCATCAACATCATCGGCGTAGAGCGGATCCGTCCTTTCGAATTCTTCGGATCCGATCTCGACATGAGGCGGATCCGACTCATTTCCGCTGGGGGATTCACCTTTCGAGCCAAGTACAGGCGGATCGTCTTGGAGTCTTATGATCGACTCGTCATGTGGGCGGGTAGGTACAAAGAGCTCTATTACGAACTCTGTGAAGACTGCAAAGCGGCCAACGCCAATGTTGACTGGTTCCGCAAAGAGTTTGATTTGTTGTCGATCATTCACTTCCTCAAGAATATGGACGTGCTGCAACTCGAGCGTCAGAAGTTTCTGGGGGGGAATTTCACTCCGGAAGAACTCATGTCGGTGGAAAGCAAAATGATCATCCGCCCCGTGGTATGGGAGTCTCTCGACCTACCCAAACCCCTTGAGCTTCCAGATACCAAAGAGGTCAGGAAGTCGCTGTTGGCCCTGATCGACCGGGTCTACGACGGCTATCAGGCCAAGCTGCGAGCCAAAATCAAGTAAAACCGTTCATCAACGTGAGTACGCATGGTCACCTCGGAATCGAGCGTCACGATCCGTCCCGCTTGGTCAAGCTATTTTGTGTTCTACACTGCGGCCGCGCTGTTCCTCTTGGGACCCCAGGTGAACCCGCAATACGCTCCCTACAGGACGGAAGGGCTGGTAATCTGCGGCCTGATTGCAGCTTTCGTGATATTGAGAAGGTCGACAACCGCCTACACCTGGACGGACGGCGTCTTGATCGTCAATAACGGTATTCCCGGAGGTCGGGATGAAGAAATCCCCTTTGCGAACATCGATTCGGTGGAGTTGCGGCGCGGACTCACCCAAAGCGCCCTCGGCATCGGCAACTTGGCCGTTCACCTGAAATCTCCTCAAGGAGAAGTTCGGGTCCTTTACGGGGTCCGTAACCCCAAAGGTCTCCGAGACCAAATACTGAAGCGGGCCGGAGCAAGCTCCGGAGTCGAGTAGATGGGAGGGGATAAGACTATTCATCGAGTTTTTGTTTCTTTTTCCTCGAAAGCCTGCGACTCGTCAGGGAACCCGGCATCTTAAGGTTTCACGGTCTTTCCTGCGAGATGAGCGCGTCAAAAATATCTTGTTTCCGGCAGGCGGTTCCTGATATATAGACGCTTTACTTTGAACAACGAATCACAATCGTAAACATAAATACATTGAAGGAGGTAGTGGTTATGACAGCGTTGATTGGAGGTATCGCTGCACTCGTACTTGGGATCGTGGGTATCATTGTATTCTGGAAAAGCTTTCTGATGCTTTTGGGCGGGGGAATTCCGCTGGTGCTCATCCTCGGAGGCGCGCTGGCCACCTACCTGGGACTTGAGGAATTCAAAGACCGTGTAGAGCGCAAGAAGGAAGAAGAAGAAGGATTTACCACTACCTACGGACAGCCTGAAGATGTTGAAAAATACAAATCCGAGGCCAAGAAGTACGAAGACGAGGTACAGGTTCTCAAGAAAGAAATCGAGGAGTTGAAGGGCAAGGCTAAAGAATAATCGCCCTCCTTCCGCAAGCCTGTTTCCGTTTTTCCAGATTTAAAGCGGGATACCCTCCGAAGGGCATCCCGCTTATGTTTTCGGCGAATTTCCTGCCCCCCGTGAATGCCTAAAAAGAATCTTCGAGATGACAGGCTTACGTGTTCTCGGGCATCACCCTGTGCTCGACGACCGCGCCCGACTCCGCGCCCTGGTTTCGCCCCAACAAGGTAATCCTGGGTGAGCCGGTCACCGGATTCAGATCCAGCAGGACCTGCTTTCCGTAAACCGCCCGCATGGCATCCTCCGTGACCACTTCCGAAACCGTTCCGAGACGATAAACGCGTCCCTTTTGCATCAACAGCATGCGTCCGCTGTACTGGGCCGCGAGGTTGATGTCGTGGGATACGGCCACGATGGTCAGTCCGCGATTCCGGTTGAGATCCCAGATGAGATCAAAGAAATCCACCTGGTGCCCGATGTCGAGAAAAGCCGTGGGCTCGTCGAAGAGAACGATCTCAGGCTCTTGTGCCAGCGCCCGGGCGATGATGACTCTTTGACGTTCTCCACCGCTCAGTTCCTGAAATCTTCGATCCCCCAAATGCTCCGTATCGGTGAACCGCATGGCTTGTCGGGCCACCTCCAGGTCGTGAGGGCCTTCGAAGGACAACCGGGAGAGATGAGGGTAGCGGCCCATGAGCACGACTTCCTTCACCGTCATGGGATGGGTGAAGGCGTATTCCTGAGCCACAAAGGCCATGCTCTTCGCCAGCTGCTTTCGCGAGTAGTCACGGACTGGAATTCCCTTGTACATCACATTGCCGGTTCTGGCGCGAATCGCCCCGCTGAGGGCCCTGAGCAGCGTGGTCTTGCCGGACCCGTTGGGACCGATGACGGACAGAAAATCTCCCGCGTACACCTGGAACGAAATGTTTTCGAGGACGTCTTGTTCCCCGTAACCTACACCAAGGTCCTCGGCCCTCAGGACGGGCTCCATCCGCTTCCCTTCCGGTTGAGCACAAGAATGAAGAAAGGCGCTCCAAGAAACGCCGTGATCACTCCCACGGGCAGTTCGGTGGGAGCGATGACCACTCGAGCCGCCGTATCCGCCGCCACCAGAAAACACGCCCCGAAAAGACCTGCGGCGGGAAGCAGAACACGATGGTCCGATCCCAGAACCATGCGGACCAGATGCGGGACAATGAGGCCGACGAAACCGATCACCCCGCTGACGGAAACTACGAACCCCGTGATGAGGGAAAGCGTCACAAACAAGACGATCTTGGTCTTTTCCACTTCGATACCCAAGTGATGGGCCGCCTCGTCTCCGGCAGCCAGCAGGTTGAGACTCTTGGCATACCCGTAAAGGAACAGGGCCCCCAAAATCACAACCGGAGCCACGGCCGCCACATGCAGATACTGACTTCTCCCAAGGTCGCCATACAGCCAGAACAAGAGTGCGTGAAGCTTTTCCTCGGTGGAGGTGGAAACGAAGAACATGATGATGGAATAGAAGAAGGCGTTGAGGACCACGCCGGTGAGAAGCAGCGTCGTGGTGTTCATCGAACCGCGTCCCTGGGAAATCCCGAGGATCAGGGCGATGGTGACCAATCCTCCCCCGAAGGCGCACACGGAAACGGCTGCGGGGAATTGCAGGCCCAATACAATGGCCGCGATGGCGCCCAGAGCCGAACCGCTGGAGATTCCCAGGATGAACGGTTCGGCCAGAGGATTCCTGAGCAAGGTCTGGAAAACGACGCCGCACTGCCCCAAGCCGAAACCGACCACTCCGGCCAGCAGCACTCTCGGCAGTCTGAGATCCAGAACAATCATCTCCTCCACGGCGCTGCCCGACGAGCCCCGAAGCACTTCCCAGAGCCGGCCGAATCCGAGAGGCACGGCACCGGAAGCGAGTCCCAGAGCCGCTACCAAACAGAAAAGCCCCGATAGAATACCGCACACCAACAAGATGTTACGAGGCTTTGCCGCAATCAAGCGACACCTCCGGATGAATCATCTTGAACATGGTCTCCAGACCTTGGATAATGCGTGGGCCCGCCCTTGCGATGATGTTGGGGGATATTGCGTAGATTCGTCCGTTTCTTACCGCCGGAAGAACGGAATACCGTTTCCATCCGTCTATCTCCGATTGCAGAGAGCTCTGGTCCAGCATCGTACTGATAATGATGACATCCGGCTGAGATTGCAGCACCGTTTCCATGCTGTAGCGCGGGTAGTGAACCGGTTCTCCCTGCGCCGGATTGTCGCCGCCCGCCAGCTCGATGAGCTTACTTTGCAGCGTGTCACGGTTGACCGTAACCAGCGGAGTATGCTCGATCTGCAGAAGCACTTTGGGTCGGGGCAATCCGGAGGTCAGAGATCGAATGCACTCCAAACGCCTCTTCATATCCCCAACCAAAGCGGCGGCCCGCTCCTCGGCCCCCAGCAGCTCACCCAGGCTTTCAAGCGAATGGAAAACACCTTGGAAATCTCTGGGATTGGTAATGTAAACGGGGATGTGGAGTTCTCTCAGCTTCGAAGTCACGTGGTGGGGATTTCCGTCTTCAGCACCGATAACCAAGTCCGGATTCAGCCCCAGAACGGCTTCAATGTGAATGTCCACATAGGGCCCCACTTTGGGGAGGTTTTGGACTTCCGGAGGATAATCGCTGAACCGGCTGACTCCGACGACCCGCGGCCCCAAACCCAAGGCGAAGAGCATTTCCGTAACGCTCGGAGCCATGGAGATGATTCGTTGAGGAGCATCGGGGGCGGTAACCTGTCGTCCGGCGGCATCCACCACCGTCTTCGCACTGATGGGAACATCCCGACAGATGAAACCGAATATCATCAGAATCATCCAGACCTTCTTGGCGCGAGCAAGCGACGCCATGACGCTCCGGCCTTCGGGCACCTTTGCCCGAAATGAATCGAGGAGCACGTTTTCCCTATCTGCATTCTTCATGTTCACCTTTACGGCTCGACAACACTCGGAACACCCGGAGGTTTACCGTTGCTTCCGAGTTAATGACTTCCGCGGCTTCCGATCATAGTCGGACGCCGGCCGGCCGGGAAAGCGCCCTCACCACATCCCGTCCCATCTTCAACGGCTGTCTACCCCTCCGGCATGCGGAGCCGCCTGTCGTCTGAATCGGATGCTCCCAGCGCACACCCGCGAAGAGTTTAGCATTCTATCTCACCGCGCGCGAATTGCAAGGAAGACCCGAAACAAACGACTTCCATGAATCGGAAGGTTACGTCGTATGGGTAGGGGGGACACAAAGACTCTACGGCTCGCCCGAACCCTTCTTCCACGGTTCAGGCTCGAAAAAGCGGTTGCTTCAGCGCCGGTCGGCGGAAGAGAAGTGTTCCTCCACATGGAGGATACAGCAGAGTTCATATCGGTTAATGCATCGTTCGCTCTCATCATCGAACTCAAACCAGATGCATTTGTCGCACATTTCGGACAGTTGTCGGCCTGCGAATCGGAGTGCGCCGGCCAAAAGTCTTTCCATCCGAAGGCCCCCCGCAAGCGCCTGTGCGGCGCCGGAAACGCAAGATTGTCCATTGGGTGGGAAGAAAAACGAATCGATTTACGCCGTTCAGCTCTACTTAACAAATCGGCGTAGTCGAGAAATTTATTACAGGACTTTTTAGAAAGGATCAAGGAAATTTGTCGAAAAGCAAACAGATTGAAACTATTCATTATTCCGAGGTTTAAAACCCGGTTGAAAGCGGCCCGGCGTAACCGACGCCCGCCAGGTCGAAAAGCACCATAAAGCGGTCATCGTCTTCGAGCTCTTCATACTTCATCAACATGCCCCAGCACTGAAACTGAAGCTGGGCACCGGCCCCGGTTTCGATGGTGGCGTCTCCCTTTAATGTGCGCTTCACGTTTCCGAGCAGGAAGAAGTTTTCCGTCACTTTGAAACGCACAAAGGCGTTCAACTGTTCAACTCGGTCCCTGGTATACCGGTAGTCCAGACTGAAAAAGTCACCCCGTGGATCGCGGCCCATCAGATAACTGTTAAACTCCGCCACCTGCCCGTCATAAGTGTCGATCATGGCATCCGTGAACATCTGCAGGTAGGAGAAGGGATAGACTTCCATTTCAAAGGAAAGATCGGAAAGGCGGTGGGGCTCGTCGACCGCCTCGCCTGGATCCACTCGGTCGACGGGATTTTCATCGAAGTCGTAGGATTGCAGAACCCGCATCCTGGCCAAGTCCCGATACGACCTCTCTCCCCCCGCACCGTCGAACCTGCCTTTGAGCACATTCAGCACCCCATAGCTGATTCGGTTGGCGTCCTCGATACCGTCGTAGGGATCAAACATGGGCCCTTCCGTCGACCGGTTCACCGCACGATATTCATAGCGAACCACGGGTTTGATCTCGTGGCGCATCCGAGTCAGACTCCCGGCTCCCACATCAAAAACTCGGGAAAGAACGGCATTGGTCTCGACTCCGCCGCCCCCTTCGAAACGAGAGTCCGTTCCGCTTTCCACTCCGTCGGCCTCGTTTTCCACATAATAGACGGTTTCATCGACCCGGGCGAAAGGACTGATCACCAGCCCGCTGTCCAGTCGATGAGGAAGAGAGATTTCAGGATTCAACCGGGTCCTGTGCCCGCGGGGACCGTCCGCTCTCCAGAAGTAGGAGTGATCCGCGTCCAGTTGGGCAAAAACGGGCGAATTTCCCAACGGCAGCGACGGCACTGAAAAAGCGAGGGAAGGAAGCTGTTGGGCCGTCCGGTTTTCCGGCTCTTTCACCAAGCTCTGGAAATAGGTGGCGCTCCCGGTCACGCCGGCCTGATCCCAATTCTTGGTCGCGTTGAGCACGGATTTCCGATAGAGGGAGGTTTCTTCCCCTAAGCTACGGCCGTAATCCTTCATAAATGCTTGGTTGGAGCTGCGAAAGCCACTGTAGGATGAACTGAACTCGCGAAGAAAATCCTGATCGCTCGCCAGGTCCAGGTCCAACTTCAGAGAGGCGTCCCAGGGCAGTTCCTGGTCATGCTTGGACCGCAGCCACCAACGAGACTCATTCGTACGGGAGTATCCGTCGTTGATGTACCCGTCGTCGTCCAGTTGGTCGTTCAGAAAATCGAACTGAATCGTCCCTCCGGATTGATCGCTCGTCAGATATCGCAGCTCGGCGCCCTGTTTGAGTCCGCGATCCCACATGTAGTGCTCGTAGAGAGTGGCGTCCGCTTGATCGGATATGGCCCAATAAAAAGGCACATCGATTCCAAAACCGCTGCGTGTCGAATATTCGGGTCGCGGAATGAGAAGTCCGGTTTGGCGTGTGACTTTGGCCGGCACCACGAAATAAGGCACGTACAGAACCGGAATCCCCTTGACTTCGAAAACCGCCGACGTCAGGAAGGCATATCCGTCTATGGTCACCCTGATTTCTTTTCCTTTAAAACTCCAGGCGGGACAATCGCCGTCGCAGGAGGTAAAGGAGCTGTCCACCAAATGATAACGATTCTCACCGACCTTCTCGATACTCTCTCCCCGGAGATAGTAATTCCCGTCGCGAATAAAAATTTCACCGGCCTGGATTTTGCCCAACCGGTTCTTCATGTCGATCCACAGACGCTCTCCCCTGGCGGATCCCTGATGACTCACGACGAGAACGTTGCCGATTGCCTCGGCCTCCTGAAGCGTCTGATGGTAAATCACCTGGTCCGCCGTGAGGAATCTTCCCTCCTGCGATATGCGGACATTGCCCGTTACGGAAATGACGCCCTCGTCCGGGTCGAATTCGGCGCGATCCCCTTCAACCAGCCATGGACCTTCTCCCAGATCGAAACTGACGTCGGAAACCGCCTCTCCGCCCGGGTTGGCCAAAACCAGGCCTTCCAACGGAACCAGCAGAAAGAATAGGACCAGCACCTGAAACCAACACCCCACATATGATGATAAACGCATAGCCGACCAGATTTTCGAGGGTTATCGTCAGGGCTCTAAATACCACAGACGATCAGGGGCGGCAATAACCCCGCTCACCTTTTCGGAGATGAAGCCCCGCAAAAAAATTTCATCGACCCGTGACTTTCCAGATACCCCGTCTGTATAGAGTTCAAATCACATCACAGGAGAAAAGTTTTATGATCAGAAAAGGAATGATTTATTTCACGGTGTTGACGCTGGCTTTGTGCTTTTCCGTGGGGTCTTGGGCTGCAGGTGATCGCAGCAGACTTCAGGACGGGTCCTGTGCCACCCTGGATAAGACGCCTTTCGTTTACACGGGAGAGGTGGTCACCGTGGGTCCCCTGGGACAAGGGCTGGAAATCGCCCTTCCCGAAGGGAATGAATACTTTTTCAGCCTCGGGCCGGACTGGTACTGGGAGACGCTCGAAGTGGACAAACCCACGGTAGGCGAGACGGTGACCGTAGAAGGATACACCGTCACCCTCAACGGAGAAGAACGCAATCTTCTTACGGCCATAACCATCGACGACATCCTGGTTCCCTTGCGGGGAGATGACGGTCGACCTTTGTGGAGGAATTCCGGGGCGCGCAACGGCGGCGGCCGGTCGTAGGAAATCCTCGATCGTCCGACCGGAGGAGCGACAGTCTCGTGGCTCCTCCGGCCGAGCAGGGGACGAATCTTTCAGGACGAATCATGCCTCCTCTCCACAAAAGACTCCCGCCGAACCACATTTCAGGCTATAGTATGGGGCTATGCCCCGAACGACGGCCGCCATCCCAAATATTACTTTTCTGTTGCTAGCCGGAATACTATTCTTGGGTTTGATCATCAGCCCGGACAAGGCCTCTTCCATGGACCTGTCCGCCGAAATTTCCACTTTCGGAGGGAACGACGACAACGTCGACCGAAAGAACGATCACAGGAAAACGGCGTCTCCCTTTTTTGGGGTTAATCCCGCTCTGTCCGCTTTCCTACCCATTTCCGATCGATGGAACTTGGCCCTTGGTTATGATTTCACCTACACCCGTTATACCGCCCTTTCTTCGGGAAGCTCATTTCACGGTGGTTGGAGCGAAATCACCGCCGTGATCCTCCCCGGCTGGTTTGCGGGCTGCTCGGCGCGCATCGAATCCCTGGACGACCAAGGGGACCCCGAAAACTCAGGATGGGGCTACCGCGTGGCGCCGTCCCTCACCCGGCACGTCTCGGATGCTCTGAGTATCCGTCTGTCCGGTGCTTATGGAATCTGGGAGTACGAAAACCGAGATTTCGACCTGGGACGATGGACCATCCGATTGGACGAAGCCCAGATAGATCACACTTACGAGGGTGAGTTGGGGATCACCTATCTGCTCTTGTTCGATACCCTGGTCGAGGCCGCCTACAGGTTCACCCGGGCCGGTTCCTCCAACGCCATCGACGAACACACCGTACACCACTTTCTGATGGGTTTGAAGAAGACGGTAACACCGAAACTCGAAATAGCGCTGGGATACCATTTCAGTTCCTGGGATTATCCCGACTGGCGAGTGGGACCGAGACAGCGGCTGATCACCAGAAACGATGAACGGCACCGTTTCTGGACTTTTCTCACATATGCAATTACGGAAAAAGTCGAGCTGTTCCTTTCCTTCGACAAATCGTTGAACAGCTCCAATATCGGTTTCAAGACCTACGAACGAACCGAAGTCATGGGGGGGCTTAGATTCCATTGGGCCTGGTTCGGAATTTAGCGACCTTACTGTTGTTTGTCGGTTGCGGCGTGTTCGGAGCGGCATGCGCAGGCGCCGCGGCATCTCGTGTGCACACTTTTGAGCTGCCGTACAACTCGGCCGAATCCGTATATGTGGTCGGATCGTTCAATTCATGGGAGGTGGGTATCACCCCCCTGAAAAAGAACGATTCGGGCACCTGGGAAGCCGATGTGCTCCTTCCCGCGGGGATGTACAAGTACATGTTCGTTATTGACGGCGGAAAATGGGTCCCTGATCCCAATGCACGCAGAAACGTTCCCGACGGTTTCGGTCGCCTGAACTCTCTGGTTCTGGTTGAGTAAATGTGGCTTTCCACGAATACCGCTGTATATAACCTTACTAGAGTTTAGAGTCTGGCGACCCTTGGTATAGGAAAAATGCGAATAAAGACAACAAAGTACTTGACATTGCCGCGCGGATGCGCGGCCGCCTTTGGCGGCCCTTTAAGGAAAGAAACCTTTCCTTGGGGGTCAACCAATGGATTCGACGGCTCAAGCACTTATGCTCCTATCGCAGTGGATTTCCTTTCTATTTCAGGCCGTTCCGTGCAGAATAGCTCCGACTCTTCTGGAACTCCTGATGGGATGTATGGTCTGCCGCGGCGGCCATATTTCTTCCGCGCTTCTGGCCGTTCGGCCCCAGTTGTCCTGGACCGCCTATTACAAGGCCATCGAAAAGGGCCGATTCCAATGGCTTGCGCTAGCCCGGCAATGGATGCGCCTGATCCTGAAACGGATTCCAAACCGATCCATCGAGTTCGCCATAGACGACTTCCCTTTGCCCAGATCGTCCAAGAAAGCTCCCTGCGCCGGTTGGCATTACGATCACGCGCACCGGCCCAACCGCCCCAAATTCCTGTGGGGACAGCTTCGGGTTTCTCTGGCTGTCATCTGCCGCCACAAGGGCCGGGTAGCCGCGTTTCCCCTCTTGTTTCGGCTCATCCGCAAAAAAGGGAACACCACCAAACTGGACGCGGCGCGGCTCTTGATGTCCGTTCTCATGACTTGGCTGCCGGATCGCTTTCTCATTATTCTGCTGCTCGATGCCTGGTATATGAAAAGCTCCCTGGTGGTTCCCCTGATTCGCGATGGTGTGACGGTCATCGGCCAAGTCCGCAAAGATACCGCCCTGTTTTTGCCTCCGGACAATCCGCCTCGGAAGAAACGGGGCAGACCCAGAAAGTATGGGGAAAAACTCACGTTGGAAAACATCGGACGATTCTGTCGTCCGGTGGAGAAAACCCTCTTTGCCTACGGCTCGGAACGAGTTTTCCAGTTCTACCAAACCAAAGCCAAAGTCCGCTTCCTGGACGGCCGGTTGTGCAAGATCGTGTGGTGCCGGTTTATGTCCGACAACCCCTCTTGGTCCGATTGGCATCTTCTGATCAGTACCGATCCCGACATGGACGGCGCGGAAGTGATTACACGCTATGCACGACGATGGTGGACCGAGCCCATGTTCAACGAGATCAAGCACCTGTTCGGACTGAAAAATGCTTGGCAGCAGACACGGCAGACATTGGCTCGATGGAGCATGATCTTGTGCCTGGCCTACGGCTTGCCACGGCTCTTGGCGCTCTGCCTGGGTCCCAACGCGGCCTATACGATGTTTCCAATCCCTTGGAGAAAGAACAGGCCCGCCACCGCCGGCTGGATGGCCGCAGCCATCGGTCGTCTTTTCGGCAACTTAAACGTGCGAGCCATGTGGAACCGGAAATCCAAAAAATTCCAACCGGAATTCACCGATTCTCCGGAAGACTTGGGGCGCGCTGCCTGATATCCGTGTTCAGTCAATCATCTCAAAGCCTTACGTCAACGGTATTCAACCCGTCTTGGAGAACTATGCTCTTCTATACAAACTTGGCTGCCCCGCATGGCTCTAAACTCTAGTAACCTTATGAAAGGCCCGAAAACCAAAAGGATGAACGGCGGACGCGGAACGGCCGACAACGGCCCCGTTCCGAGCCACCCGTTTTCGGTGACATTCGGATGAACCCGACACGCGACGCGCTGATCGTTGAGGACGTTCTGGCGGGGGACAAGGAAGCGTTCGGAAGTCTCGTCCATCGTTACAAGAAACCTTTGTACAACCTCGCCTACCGTATGACATCGAACCGGGAAGACGCTCTGGACTTGTCACAGGAAGCTTTCGTTAGAGCGTACGCCAACCTTCACCGATTCGATCTCAAACGGAGTTTCTTCACTTGGCTTTATACCATCTGTCTGAATTTGACTCGAAACCATCTTGAAAAGAAGAGAGAAACCTTGCTGGATCAGACCGAAACTCTGGAACGGCAGGTACGTTCAGCGTTTCCCCCCGCCGATGAACTGGTGGGGAAAAAGCAGGTGACGGCGAACCTTGAAAAAGCCCTCCAACGTCTGCCGCTGGATTTGCGGGAAGCGGTGATTCTCAGATATCTGCAGGAACTCAGTTTTGAAGAAATCACGCAGGTATTGGGGATCAGCCTCAGCGCGGCAAAGATGAGAGTTTATCGCGGCCTGGAGAAAGCCCGAGAGGCCATCGCCGAATTAGGAGGAAAGCCATGAGTTCGGAAAAAACGAACCGCGACCCTTCCGGAACTATTTCAACGTTGCGATCCGAGGAAACGTTGGACCGCGGCGACGGGATCGTCCCCGCCCATGGAGGGCGGACGCCGGATCACGACGTGGACGAAGACCCGGCACTGGCGTCTCTGGGTGAAATGTTCCGAAGTTTGGATGACCTGGAACCACCCGAGGAATTCACCTCCCACGTCATGACCCGAGTCAGGGAGGTTCAACGCTCCTTGCCGGTCAGGTTATGGATCGCCCTGACCCGACCCCGCACCATCCGTGTGAATTTGGCTCAGGCTTTCGCCGGCGCGTGCATCGCCATGGTCCTGCTGCTGGTGGCGGGTCCGGCCCTGCAACGGGTACCTTTCGGGGGTGTTCCGGCATCGAAACCCGCCAAAGAATACCTCGTCCAATTTACCTACAGGGATCCGGGTGCGGCAGCCGTATACATCGCCGGGACATTCAACCAATGGAAACCGGAAGAAATTCCCCTGGCGGACGTTTCCGGCAACGGCGTCTGGACTGCAACGGTTCCGCTGAAACCCGATGTTTACGAGTACATGTTTTATGTGGATGGGCACTGGAAGTCCGACGACCGAGCGGCCTATTACAAAGACGACGGTTTCGGCAGGAAGAACGCCGTCCTGAGATTGGGGAACTCACATGAAGCCCTTTCTTAGTCTGCTGCTCCGCTTGTGCTTAGCGCTCCTGATGCTCTTTCCGGCAGGATCCTATGCTCGGGCGTCCGACCCTTGGGCGTCGGTGAAACAAACGGCCTTATCCGCCTATGGTCCCAACGCCCAGGAGATTCATCAAGAATTGCGCAGCGCGGAGAACGCGGGAATCCCCCCGGAACAAGTGATGAACCTGTTGTCGAGGGCGTCGGGCGCCGCGCTCACCGCGGACGACGTCGCCCGTCTCCTGCATCCGATCATTCGGGCGAAGAAGGAAAATTTTCCTTCCGAATCATTCGTGGACAAGGCGTTGGAAGGAATAGCCAAAGGCGCTCCGGCTCCTCTGATCGAATCGGTTCTGGATCGCAAGCTTGCCACCTATGGTTCCGCCGCTGAAATCCTCGGGAAGACCGCAGATCGCAAGACTCTCGAAGCCACGGCCCTGTCCCTCGAGCGTGGGGTCCGCCCTGAAATCATGAAAGAGATCGCCTCTCTGGACAGTCGTTCCCCCGGAACCATGGTGCATGCGAGCCAAGCCCTCGCCGACCTGACGGAGTTGGGCTTCCCTCAGGAACTGGGAGTCAAACTGGTTACGGCCGGGATCCAATCGGGATATTTGCGGTCCGAATCCGGGAGCTTCGTAGAGATTGCAGCGCGAGCCCACAAGCTGGGTTACTCGGCGGCGGAAATTACAGGCGCGATGGAAAGTCAGTTGAAGCGAGGCCGCCCTCTTTCCGATCTGCTGACGGAAATACGCGGGAAGGCGGGATTTGGAGGTCCCCGTTCCGGTTTCGGTGCTTCAGATTCTTCCCTCAGAGGAAGAGGTGGGCAAGGCAGAGGAGGACAGGGCCGTTGAACAGGTGTGGCCGGCGATAGGCTGATCGGGCTTCCATGCACGAATGGGTAAGAGTCCGGGATGGGAATCCCCAAAAACTCCGGTTCCGTGTGAAGAAAACGAAAACTGTGCTTGCCGAAAAGCGGGCCGGCGTGAAAGAATGGAGATTTGAATACGGAGGGTTCCCCTCAGGGCGGATCGGAGATCGTAGAAAGTGCGGCGCACCGTCGGGGTGCCGCCGGACACCAGGAAACACGTTCGGTACTCACGACAAAATACCTTTCCCGATCCACGCTCAATATCGCGTCAAAAGGAGTGGTTATGAACCTCAGCAGAACCTTCACCATTTCTCTTTGCCTTGTCTTCTGCCTCGCGTCTTTCTCCGTGAGCCGAAGCGCGGACTCCGTTCCCGCCGACGGCGACGCCATAGCGGCCAAGGTGAATGGGAAACCCATCCTCATGGACGATTTGAATAAGAATCTCAAGCTGGCCATTGAGCGCAACCGCAGCATCGACCAGGAAGTCCTGCCGGAAGAACAGGAAACGCTCAAGAAAAAGATCCTGGATACGATGATCGACGAACTGCTCCTGGAGGAAATAGCCGACGCCGACGGAATTACCGTTTCCGACAAAGAGGTGGAGGAAACCATCAAGCAGTTCAAACAGCGTTACGGTGGGGATGCCAAGTTCATACAGGCGCTCCAAACCAGTGGGCGGACGCTGGAAGAGCTGAAAGACATCATTCGTCGAGGGAAACGAATACAGAAGCTTCTGGATCGGAAGTTGGTAGTGGATGAAGCCAAGGCCGAGCAAGAAGCTCAGGCCTATTACAATGAGCATCCCCAGGAATTCGTTCAGCAGGAGGCCGTGCGGGTCAGCCACATACTCATCCGCGTCAAAGCCGATGCCGACGAAGCTCAACGCAAAGAAGCACACGACAAGGCCGCCGAAATCTTGAAGAAACTTCGGTCCGGAGAGGATTTCGCCAAGTTGGCCGACGAATATTCCGAAGGTCCCGGAGCCAAGAGGGGCGGGGACTTGGGCTGGATTCTGCCCGGAAGCATGGACCCTGCATTCGATAAGGTCGCGTTCTCCTTGGCTGAAGGCGAGGTAAGCGGGATCGTGGAAACCCCGTTTGGATATCACTTGATCAAAGTGACGGAAAAGCGGGATCCTCGAAAACTCGACTTCGAGTGGGTGAAAAAATCCATTCTGCGAAAGATTGAGCAGGAAATGCGCTCGGAAAAAAAGAAGGAGTTCTTTTCCAAACTCCGCCAACAGGCCGATATCGAAGTGCTGATTTAGGAGGTACGGCCCCTAAGCGACGATTTCGGGGAACCCGCATAGCGGGGGCCTTGAGCCTTTCAGGAACCGCGCTGCGTCCCACGGTCGCTCGACCGAAGAGTATTCAAGAAACGGGGCGGGAATTGCTCAAAAATTCCCGCCCTTCGCCTTTGTACCATGACTTCTCCAAAAGAACGGCCGTTCAGCAGCATCCCGGTCCGCAGCAGTGGGTGATGCGTGGCAGATAAAATACGTACTCACTGCCCAGAACAAGGAATTGGTCCTCCGTTTCCTCTCGAATGGCTACGAACAGGTCACGCAGTGTCTCCGCACTTTGGAGGCTCCGGACGAAGTCCCCGGACGTGCCGTGTTCGGCTGCGGTGGGGAACAAGAAGTGGTGGATCCGCCCTCGCCAGAAGACTCCCAGCCGTTCCTGAAGCTCCTGCAGCGTTCGATAGAACCCTCGAACCATCACCGTACGCAACACCGGATGCGGAACGTGAGTCATGCACTCCATCAGACCGGCAAGATAGTACACTTCTCTCATGGCGTCGGGATCGTTTCTCCGGCAGTACAACGCCCACAACGTAATTTCCGGCCCATTCTTCAGTGAGTAATGATTGGGTATCCCGGGCGGGATCGAACCATCTTCACGAAGCGACCGTTCTCGCTCCCGCTCGAAACGTTCGGATTCCCTCCTCGATACCTGGATCGGAGAACCGCTCTCCCAGTCGATCCAACGCATTTCCAATGGTTTCTGAACGATGAGATTGCTCTCCGGAGCAACACCCCTGCGAATATGAATAACGTCTGCCATGGCGATATCAGTCCGGGTCACGTCTCTTTTCAGTTTTTTCGAGAAAGGCTCCGGCCTCTTCCAATGCCTCCCGCCGGGTCGTGATTCTCCCCTCGAGAACCCCCAGCGCCACTCCTTTTAATATCTTACCATAAACAGGCCCGGGCGGAACGTTGAAAACGGACAGGATATCCCGACCGGTGATCAGGCGAGGTCGCTCCTCGGCCGCGGACTTCTCTCGGTTGAGCCGAAACAGCTCACGTATGCGAGGAGCGAACGGAGACAAGTCTCCACCCGAGGAAGCCGGCCCCAGAGTCGCACCGTAGTCCGCCAGAAAAAGGAGAAACCAGGCATGAAACCGGTTGCCGGCCCTTTGCACTAGACGCGACATGGCTCTCGGGGTGACGCGGGGCGCAGTGAACAACTGCCCCAGCCTCATATGATTTCGCACCGCAAGCTGAACCCAATCCACCTCTTTTCGGGACGGCGCCAACCGTTCGAGAACCCCCGGAACCATCTCCGCCCCGTAGGCTTCATGGCGAAAAAATCGCACCCGCCCGTTTTCGTCTATGAACCTGGCCCGAGGTTTGCCCAAATCATGGAACAAAGCGGCCAGTTTAAGCCATGCTTTCAGAGGTCTTCCCGGCACCGGCTCTTCGTTCAAAGAGTCTCTCACCGACGATTCGGCCTCATCCGGAACGTCCCGACACGTCACTATCCGATCCTCGATCAACTCCAATGTGAGAAGCGAGTGATGCCACACGTCCAGGTGGTGATATTCATTCTGCGTGACCCCGACCATGTCGGCCGCAGGCGGAAATACCTCGAAAAAAGCTCCGTCTTGAGCCATTCGTCTGATCATGGCCGAGGACCGGGAAACCTGCAGGAGTCCAAACAGTTCGTCACGGATTCGTTCCCCGGAAACCCGTTTCAAGCCTGCAACGTTGTGCAACACACCCTGGAGGGTGGCGGAAATATCGAGTCCTAACTGGGCGGCGAATCGGTAGGCCCTCAACAGCCGTAGCGGATCGTCTCGGATTGCATCGGGTCCCGCAAGCCGAAGCCTTCGGTGTTTGATATCTTCCGCACCGCCGAGAGGATCGATAAGTCCTTGATCGGGCCGGCGAAGGTTCAGAGCCATTGCATTGACCGTAAAATCCCGCAAGGCCAAGTCTCGATCGATGGTCGGCCCTTTGAGCGCCGTAAAATCGAAGGAGATAACGCCTCCACCGGGCATTTTCCGAACCACCCGATAGAGCGCTTGACGATTGTCCAGCCGAAACCACGATGCATGGAGTTCACCCGCGAATCGTCGAACCAGTTCGGGCTCCGCCACGGAGCCGGCCACGTCGAAATCCGTTGGTTCCCTGCCGTCCAACAAATCCCTCAATGCGCCGCCCACCAGGTATGCGGAACCGTTTACCGACTCCACCAACATGCGTAGACGCTCCAAATCCGGAACCAGCGCTCGAATTTGAGTCCACAGGCCTTCCATGGTCAGGACCGACATCCTTTCTGCAGCCGATGAATCCGCTCGGACTCGAAAAATATGGCCGAATCAGGATTCCTGTCCATACTTTATTGACTTTTCAGATGATTCAAATATAATGCCAGAAACAGAAGTACTCATTCCCGGCGACCTAAATCGCGACAGAGAGACGGCACCATGAGTAGAAGAAAGTCGGTCAAATCCATACGGAAAGAGAACCGTATGAAAGCCAATTTAAACAGTAAGAAACGGACCTGCAGGAAATGCGGTCAGATCATCGAGGGACCTAATTACTTTTTCTGCGATTCGTGTCATAGGACCGTTTCAAAGACCGTAGCCTAATCGATCCCGGCCTCCCGGCCGTCGTCGGACCCCGCGCATCGTCGGCTTTTCCCCTGATCAGAGCAACTCCCTGTCCTGCAAGTATTTCATCGTACGGCCGGCGACCGTGGTCGCTTTCGTCAGAGCGTCCGTCAAGTGATGCGGGGCTTCGAAGGCGACCCCGGATTCGGCCATGACCAAGGCCTTCTCCATACTCTTCAGCATTCCATCCCATTCCTCTTGCGGAGAAACCCGGGACGCAATCGTCACTTCATTCAGCAGCATCCTCAAATACATGACGAAAAGGCTTTCCGCGCCTTTCCGGTCTCTTTCCGCCAATCCTTCAACCCCCTGTGCAAGACTATTCCCCATGATCAGGGCGGCCTTAATCCGTTCCCCCATCATCAAGCCCAAGATCGCTTCCCTGTCCGTCATCGGCCCAATACTCCCTTCAGAGTGGATATCGCCTCGAATTCCTGCGGATCTGCGCTTCAGGCAGGGCGCCCGGTTCACCAAGCACCGTTTCACGAACGGCGGCGGGTCCCTTTCGCAGGCGGGGCAACATACTATGCCCAAGATATAAACAAATTAGTATAATACATGTTCATGTTGAACACCATCTTCAAGAGACCGACCGACCGGGAATCCCGTACCGGCTCGCACACCGCTCTCCGTGCACCCGTAATCCTCACGGCCTGCCTCCTCCTGGCCTATCGCTTTTCTCCCTGGTTCCAGCCGCAGCCGACCGACGACGGCGGAAGAATCGAACCCGGCCCGAAGGTGGCGGTGGAATTGGCTTTGCCCCGTCAAGAGCCCCGGGTCTACCTTTTCGACGCCCCCCCGGCACCTCAAGCCCTCCTGGAAGCGGCGGGATTCGGCGATACTCGGCCGGTGATCGTGGACGGTATTCCCGGCCGGATTCCGCACGGCAGCCGCGTCGAGCTCACGGTTTCCGAAGAAGGCGTTTCCAAGTTGCACATGGGAACGATGGAGACGCGGTACCGAATACTGCTCGGCATGCCTCTGGACCTGAACCGATGCTCCTATGAAGAGCTGGAGGCTCTCCCCTATTTGTCCGAAGCTCGGCTTCGGAGGGTACGGGAATATCTCCGGACGCACCGTCCGATTCGGAATCTCCAACAGCTGAAAGAGGACAAGATTCTCACTTCCGCCCAATACGACCGAATCAAGCCTTTCGTGGTGTGCGTCCCATGATCGAAAGAACTCGAGTGGCGGGCATTATTCTCGCAGCCGGCTCCGGAAGCCGGTTGAGCCTCCCCAAACAGCTTCTGAAGATCAACGGCAAACCCTTGCTTCAAATAACCCTGGAGGCGGCTCTCGACTCGGACCTGGACCACGTTCTTCTCGTGCTGGGGTTCCATGCCGCCGACATCCGCAGTCGCCTCGCTCGCTTCCTTGCCCGGAGCAAACTCACCGTGATCCAAAACCCGGCACCCCAAGAAGGAATGGGGAGTTCCCTGGGTTTGGGCGCCCGCTCAGTCCGAGAAAGACGTCCCGACGGCATCATGGTGATACTGGGCGACCAGCCTTTCCTGGACTCAAGAACCGTAAACCGGGTTTTGGACTCTTTCCGGTCCACATCGAAGCCCGTATGCGCCGCCTATCAGCATACCCGGAGAAGCCATCCCGTGGTTTTCGACGCAACTCTGATCCCTCGCCTGATCGAACTCGGAGGCGACGAAGGAGCGCGTTCCCTCCTGCGGAATCACCCGGAATGGATCGAGCCGGTTTTCCTCCCGGAAACGCCCGTAATGGATTTGGACACGGTGGAAGACCTTCGTAGACTTGAAGAGCAAGCCGGATGCACCGTTACATGGGAACCTTTGGGTCCCAAGGATAACCTGATAGAAGCGTTCGGACTGCAACACCACCGCCGAGTCGCCTTGGTAGGGGCGGGAGGAAAGACCGCTCTCATGTACGCATTGGCCCGGGAGTTGGTGAATTCGGGCCGCCCGGTGATTACCACCACGTCCACGCGCATCTATCCCCCCGAACCGGAACAGTCCCCGCACCTTGAACTGCTCGAGGGTAAGGCCGTCTCCAGGGGTCTTCTATCGAACCTCCTGCATCGATACGGACATGTAACACTGGCCGACCGAATGCTCCCCGTGGGCAAGGTCACGGGGTTGAATCCCGCCGCTTTCAGCCGACTTTTTCGCGAAGCCGAGGACGCCCATGTCATCGTCGAGGCCGACGGCGCGGCGCGGCGGTCCCTAAAAGCCCCCCGCGAACACGAGCCCGTCGTTCCCGAAGGAACCAGCCTGGTTGTGGGAGTGATGGGACTCTCCGCCCTCTACCGTCCACTGGACGCCGAAACGGTTTTCGCTCCGGAGCGATTCGCGCGTCTATCCGGAATTCCTATGGGCGCCATGGTAACCCCGGACGCGACGGCCGCCTTGGCCGCTCATCCCGAGGGCCTGTTCAAAAGCAGCCCTCCGGATGCGGAACGCATCCCCTTCCTGAATCAAAGCGACGCCCCGGGAAGACTCCACCCCATTTTGGAAACGGCTCACCTCATCCTGAAACGAGGGCGCTTCAGGCGCACGGTTTTCGGTTCCCTCCGCAGCATGGAACCCGTGGTGGTGTTGACGCCGTCTCATGTCGAAATCGTCTCGTCGACCGCAGAAGATACGGAATAGACTCAGCGGCGGGCGGGCGCCCCATCTCGGCAGCTCTTCAGTGTAACCTGGAGACTGGGAGACCGTCTCAAACGGCAATCCCTCGCATGATGAATTCATGCCGTTCTACGCTAGTCCCGGCTCATGAGATAAATACCCGCCAATGCGAGGACAATACCCAACACATTCCTGGGTGTAAGGGTTTCTTTGAAGCAGAGCAGTCCGATGGGGACCAGCAGGATACCCGCCGCCACATTGGAATAGAGGCCCGCGATGCTCAGGTTCCAACCGGAGCGATAGGTCAGCAGGAAGCTGATCTCGAAAAGGAAAATCGCCAACCCCAAGGCGAAACTGGCCCAATTCAACGCGCGAAATCCTTCCACGGACACGGAATCCCCTCCAAACACCGGAAGTGCGATGAGGGTGGCCGCTAGGGCGGTTGTGTAGGTCGCCGCCATGGATAGAAGGGGATTGGCGCCGGGAGCAATGGATTTCTGGCAGATGTGGTAGGAAGCGTTGGCCAAAATAGTGAGCAGGATGGATACGACATACAGGTTCATGCCCTACTCCGGAAATTGGTATGAAAACGAGGCGACAGAGTGAGAACGGGACGATGGGGGACGGTCAAACAACGTCCGGGCCGGGTTCCGCGTGCACTGCCGAATCAGCCCCGGTGTGACCCGGAGGGAGACAACCAACAGGACCCGCATCCCTCCGAGGAAGCACGTCAGGAGGCCTGTTCTTGATATGCCGCCACCCTCCCACGGAATTCCTGTGAGACCTCCTTGGTCCGACTCTTTTCGTAGTCGTAGGCAACCTGCACCGACTCCGCCACGGCATAGACGATCGAAGCGTCCGTCCGATGCCTCAACCGGTACTTGAAATTGAAACTCTTGGTGCCGATCTTCCCCATCCAGATTTCCAGTCGGATGGGGTCGTCGATCAAGATCGGCAGTACGAAATCACATCGAATGTGCGCCAAAATAAAATCATACTGAACCGGATCGACAATCCCGAAGACTTGGGAGAAGAATTCCTTCCTTCCCTCTTCGAAGTAGGTGAACAATATGGAGTTGTTCACATGTCTCATGACGTCGAAGTCACGTTGGCGCAATTCAATGTCTTTGCTCACGGTTTGGTATGAACTCATGCGTATTCCTTCAAGTTCGGATATCCGGTTCAAGCCGGTCCCCGTAGTCCGTCGGCCATCCTGACCCAATCGCCGGAAAAGGTCAAGACGCCCGGTGCCCCGGCGCCCGGGACGCTTCGCACGCGCGCGATCCGTTTGAGCAATCACTTGAGATTCCTTCGGCAATGTGGTTTAGCTGACGAGCGCCGTTCTCTGAAACCGGAGAACGCGAGTCATCGGCAAAGGAGGCGCACGGCATGGCCATATTCGGCGGCATCGATTCCGGTTCTTCCACCACTGAATTCGTGATCATCAATGAGCAAAACGAGGTTCTTGCCTATCACAGGACTCTCACCGGAGGAGATATCCTTCGTTCGAGTCGTGAGGTCCTGGATCACGCTCTAAAGGAACTCGGCATCGAGCAGCAGGACATATCCTTTATCGTGGCCACGGGCTACGGAAGAAAAAGCATCGGTTTTGCTCAACGGGCGGTCACTGAGATTACCTGCTACGGAATGGGAGCTAATTTTCTCAGCAGGGACGTCCGATCGATCATCGACATCGGCGGTCAGGATTCCAAGGTCATTTCGGTGGATGGGAAGGGGAATGTCCTGAATTTCGCCATGAACGACAAATGCGCGGCCGGAACGGGACGCTTTCTGGAAATGCTCGCAGGCGTCTTCGGGATCAGCCTGGATGATCTGGGAGAACTCTCGGCCAAATCCGAGAAACAGCTTCGAGTCAGCAGCATCTGCGCGGTATTCGCCGAATCGGAAATGATTTCATTGTTTTCTCAAGGCGCGGCCAAAGAGGACATCATCCGTGCCGCTCACCTGGCGGTCTGTGAGAGGGTCGCCAACATGCTTCACCGCGTCGGAGTGGAAGAACGGGTGATGTTCTGCGGGGGAGTGGCCCGGAATCAAGGCGTAATGCGCGCCTTCGAGGAGTTGCTGAATCTGCGGCTGATGATTCCCGACAAGGTGGATCACGTGGGAGCCCTGGGAGCCGCCCTTATTGCGAAGAAATCCGCGCACCCCAATCCTTGAATGGGCGACGGCCCGCCGGCGCGGCCTACCCGACTTCTCCTAAGCACTTTCAGAAGTACCAGGCGACCCACGAATATAGCGTGGTGGGTGGCTTGTCGGTCCATTGGGTACCCGGCACCGGGACTCCTCCGTATTCCGTCTCCTCCGCCCCCCAGTAGAATGTTCCCGCCAGGTGGAGGCCCACGTTCTGGGTAACGTCCCAGGTGATGTAAGGCTGCACGATTCCGCTCGGATCCAGCAGGTTGGTGATGGTGTTCACGTAAAGATTCACCAGGGGGTGCAATTCGATGCGCACCTGAGTGTCCAGATACCAACGACCCCGCACAAAGAGTTCTCCTCGATCGAGACGCTCCCGAACCGATTCCCGGTTCCAGGCGTCTTCGTAGTCCTTTCGTCCCTGTCCAAGTCCGTTGTAGTAAACTTCCACCCAGCCATAGAGGTTCTTGCCCCACCACATCCAAGCATAATCCAGGTTGGCCGTCATGCTCGAGAAGGTATCTCCACCCTGCAACCGTGTCAGCGTGGCGTCCAACCTGCATGCCGCCCCCCCCAAATACCCCACGAGCCCCGCACCAAACACCAAATCTTCGAAATGTTTACCCGCAATGCAGGTCACCTCGGTCTGTGTGCCGGGAATAAACGTATGGTATTTCCCTGCCAGCGAAAATTGGCTCCATTCGGCGTCTTCCGAATCGGGGTCCCGCCGGAACACCTGGAGAAGAGTAACGTCCCCCAGGCTCTCTCCCAAACGATGTTCGAAAAGCACGGCATCCTCGCCCTGCTTATAGTCCCGATCCAAGGTGGTGGGGGCGAAAGGACTGAACACGTCCATGGGATTGAACAGCAGGCCGTGACCCCACGTAATGGCTTGGCGTCCCACCCTCAAATACCCATCGGAGTAATCCAGGGTGCAAAACAGGCGATCGAAGCGGGTCAGCCACAGCTCGTCCCGGTCTTCCTCGATGTTCCAGGTGAGGTCCAGCAGTCGTCTGTCGTCGTTCAGGCCGACACCGGGATACAAACCCGCCGAGCCTCCCAGCAAGGAAAGCGCTCGTTTGGTCCCGCTCGCCAAATAGTAAGTCTCGTTGTGGACCTCCAGAGTGATGTCCGGAGTAACATGATAGGCCGCCTTGAGTCGGAGCTCGGCCTGCTCGTCCCAAAGAGGATCGGTTTCTCCGGCCGTCAAAAGACCGTCGTCGGACGGTAGAGAAAGGGTGACCCGGTTCTTCAGGTGGCCTCCCCAATCCAAACGATCTTCGCCGAACCAGCGCTCCCACCAGGAGCTCTTATGGGAAGTTTCCGGGGATGAGCTCTGTGCCGTTGCGTTCGGAGCGGAGGCCGTAAGTCCCAGCCACGCCAGCACCAGGACCGCCGCACCCTTCACCAAGGTCGAATACATGATATTCCTCCGGTTCCAACCGATGTCGAAACGGCCTGGACTGCGGGCGGCCAAAACGTGTTTGGATCGGTAATGTCGGGCAAGTCGTCGAATCCTTTCCTGAATCGGACGGGTTCCTGAAGACGGGGACTTTTGTCTCCCCTCGACTAGAGTGCAAAGGAGAGTCAAATGGGGCACTCCCTGTATTTAACCGAATGAGTCGGATTGGTACTCTGAGATTCTGCAGGCCGGATAATCCCCAGGGCGTTTCAGCCGGTCTGAGGGCGCAATACTGCAAACGTCCGAAATTCCCCTTCTTCCATCCTCCTCGTGCGGGAAACCTGCGGTTTCCCGCACGTCTCTTTGGGACGCTCCACAGCCGGATTCTCGTTCCGTAACCTCGGGACGACTCGTGTTTTAGGAACCCACCAATCCTTCGGATCAGTGAGACACCAGCTGCCACAAGTCCAGGATGCCGACATTGGCCAGGATTTTTCCGGTATCGTCCAACACCGGGATTTCCTTGAGACCGTAGTCCACCATCCGCTGGAGAATCTTCGCCGAGTCGTCTTCGGCCTTGGCGTAAATCACATATTTGCTCACGATTTCCGAGAGTTGGTCATGGTGGGCCCGACCGTTGTGAGATCGAATGGAATGCCGCACAACGTCGGAAGTGCTGATCAAGTTTTTCACCAGCACACCCAGGGTAAGATTACCGGTTAATCTTCCGTCTTCGTCCACGACATAAATGCCGCGGAGGTGCTGATTCTCGGAGAGGCGGCAGACGGCCTCCTCCATGGTCGCGGTTCCCGGAAGGGTGAGATAGGGTAATTTTCTGATCCGGGTCAGCGCGTCACCCATATTCATGACGGGTCCTCCGTGGTGGGAAGTCAATCTTCGACAGAGCGCTCTTTTATAACAAGAGCAAGTTTCGTGCCCGCCACCGGCGCATAAAGACCCCATATCGTCTTGATATTAGGAGAATTTAAGCGCCCAACAAAGGACTCTCTTCTCAAACGGCCTTTTGACTGTCAAATACTCCTGCAAAACGACAAGAAACCCGGCACTCGGACAGCCTGAAACCGAGCCCACCTTTTTGTGAACGCTTCCCTGATCTCGTCACGCGCGGCAGGATCCTCCACGAGGGGATTCCCACAAGGTCCCTCCCCCAAGACGCGACCGTGTCCCGCCGGACAACTTTCCGCCTCAACAAATACCCGATCCGTTGCAGACCGTGCAAACCTTAATTCGCCAAATCCCACCTCCGCGCGGCTCCCGCCTTCCGTCGCGTCTTGCCTCCGACGCACCCTAAATGTTCCTCGAATTCGGCTTCCCGGATTTTCCGCCGTCCGAGAGCGGCTCGAAGGCCTCGACTCCGAATCGGAGGAGCCGTCTTTCATCTTAGTTCTGGATTCCCATTCACTGTTTGAGGTATCCATGAAAGGATGAAAGCCGTGTTTGTGCTTCTGCTTGTGGTGAGTCTCGCCTTCATCGGGTATCGGATGTCTTTTCGCGGCTTCCGCCTGCCCTTTGCGGCGGTCCGTGTCCATTTCACCGGCATCGAGTTTCTGTTCCTGGGACTGCTCCTGGGACCCGCCTTTTTGAACGTGGTGGACGAAGAGACCCAGCGAGGTCTGGCCCCTTTGACCGCGCTCCTTCTTGGCTGGGTGGGACTCTTGTTCGGGTTTCAATTCGAAGTGTCCAAACTTCGTCGTTTACCCTTCGAATATCTGGCCGCCGCCAATTTCCAGGTTCTTTTCACCTTGGTGTCCGTGTTTCTCGCAGCCTATACGGTGCTGCCCCTGGTCCGTTCCATGGCGGAGGGACCCCGTTTGTCCGTCTCGCTGACGCTGGCGGCCGTGGCCGCATGTACCGGCCAATCGGTGCTTTCGCTGATGGTCCGCTCCCGAGAAACGACCCGTACTTCCCTGGTCCGTCTGCTGCAAACCATCGCCGGCCTCGACGGGTTCGTCGCGCTCCTGTTTTTCGGTCTTGCATTCGCCCTTCGCTCCGCCTCCATGGACTCCTCGGATTGGCTTTTCCAGATCGGCAAGGACCTGGCTGTAAGCCTGAGCTTGGGATTGGGACTGACCGCGGTCTTTCTGCTTCTCCTGGGAAAGAGAATGACCCAAAGCGAACTCATCCTGGCGGCCGTGGGCCTGGCGGTGCTTACCAGCGGCGCCGCATCCGTGCTGAACCTTTCCCCACTGATCGCCAACTTTTTCGTGGGCGTCTGCATGGTGAACCTCTCCCGAGAAAAGGAACGCATTTATCAAATTCTGACCACCGTGGAAAAACCCGTCTACCTGTTGATTCTGCTCTTCCTGGGCGTTTCGTGGAAGAGCGGCTCCGGTTTATGGCTCGCTCTGGGAGGCGCTTATTGCCTGGTTCGCATCATGTCCAAAGTGGCGGCGGGGGTTCTGATTCCCCGTCTATTCATGGGACTTCGTGAAATTTCCCCGCAGTTGGGATTGGGCCTGCTGGACATGGGCGGACTTTCCCTCGCCATACTCCTCGACTTCTCTCAGGGATTCCAAGGCCCTGCCGGGACCCGCGCCGTGAGCGTCGTCCTTCCGGCCATTATTCTCACGTTCTTCCTGAGTCCTTACGGACTGAACCAACTGCTTTTCGGAAAGCAAGATGAAGACACCGGCAAAGACTAAACCCGCTCCCTTGATTCCCTATTTTCTTGCCTTGACCGGTCTGGTCGCTCTGGCTTGGTGGATCGCGGGAGGTATCGAAATAACCGTCCATCGTCAGTACACCGGCCTGGTGGATTTCTCCCTGGGCTTCGTGCTCCTGGCCGCATACGCCTGCGCTCAGATGTTCAAGACGTTGGGGCTTCCCTTGCTCACCGGCTATCTGTTCGCCGGAATCGTCTCAGGACCTCACGTTGCCGGGTTGCTCACCAAAGATTTGGTGGAGAACCTCAAGCTCGTCGACGAACTCGCCCTCAGCTTCATCGCCCTTTCCGCCGGAGGCATGCTTCGTTGGGACTTCCTCAAGGAACGAATGAAGGCCATATTGCTCAACTTGTCGTTCCAGACCTTCTTTATCTTCGCATTGACTTGCGGATTCTTCATGCTCACCGCGTCCCTGTTCGGCTCCTTTTCCGAGCTTTCCTCGTCCCAAACCGCAGCCCTGGCCATGCTTCTGGGTGTGGCGGCGGTAGCCCGTTCCCCTTCCTCCGCCATTGCCGTTATCAGCGAAACCCGAGCCAAGGGCGTGTTCACGGAGACCGTACTGGGTGTGACCGTGGCCATGGACGTGGTCATTATCGTCCTGTTCACCGTTGTGCTGTCGGCGGCGAAAACCATGCTGCTGCCCCAAAGTCCGGGAATGTGGGTCTCCATGGTCGCCGTTCTCCCGGAAATTCTGGGTGCCCTGGTCATCGGACTGCTGCTGGGCAAAGCCATCGCCCTCTACATCGACCGCATCGGAAAAGACATCCCGTTGTTCCTGTTGCTTTTCGCTTTCAGCGTAACCCGCGTTTCCATCTGGTTCGAGCACTGGGTTCATGACCTTCTACATGTTTCCATGACCCTTGAGCCTCTGCTCATCTGCATGAGCGCCGGTTTCACGGTGCAGAACTTCAGCAGGACGGGACCCGATTTTCTGGAAAGCCTGGACCGGTTTTCCCTGCCCGTCTACGTCCTGTTCTTCGCTCTGGCGGGAGCGGCCCTCGACTTGGGAGCGCTGCTGAAAACATGGCCGCTGGCCGTTGGTCTGGCCGCGGTTCGTACCGTGGGGCTGCTGGGAGGATCGTGGCTGGCGGGCACGCTGTCCCAGGATCCCCCCCTGCATAATCGTTTTGCCTGGATGGCCTATCTCACCCAAGCGGGGGTCGCCATCGGACTGGCCCGGCTTACGGAACGGCAGTTTCCCGAAATGGGGCTTTACCTCACCACCATTGTGCTTGCCGCCATCACCATCAACCAGATGGCGGGGCCCATCACGTTCAAAGCCGTGCTGAACATGGTGAAGGAAACCAACAAACGGTGAGTCGGCCCGGGAAAGTAAGACATCGTCTTTGGAAAGTACACAGAGAGATTCGGGGAAGCGCCCCCGACTAAGTGCGGAAGTTTCGCGACTCGTCAATCCGACTTGATGGGTTTGCCCAATTTCTTCTCAAGGTGACGCCGGTTCTCCTCGGGGTCCTGTTCCTCCCCCAGCCGCCCGAATCGAGTCAGGGGAACCGCGAAATAAACGCCTTGGTGAGGAACACACACATCGTCACAAATGTGATTCAGGTATTCGACGGCCCGCTCCAACAACTCGTCGGTTTCCACCACGGTGAAGATGGTCTTGTTATGAGGGACGCCGCCGCTGGTCAGGGCCCGAAACCCCGCGAAAATGGGCACATGCGAACTGATCAGTTGGACCGAATCCGTGGACTCCACCACCGTGGCCCCGGTAATGCCCATGTCCAGCCATCCGGTTATGAGGTCGTCCAGGAGTTCTTCGTTGTTCATCACCACGAATAGTAAATGCATCCGGTGGATCCAGTCCGAGAAAAAAGAAAAAAATTTTCTAATGAAACGCGATCCGCTCCTCCAGGACCTCAATGTCCCGAAGAAGGGCCTCAGGATCTCGAGCCTTTCGCACGGCCTCCAAAAAATCCGTCTTGCGGCAAAGCCTCGAAATAGCGGCAAGAATTTGAAGATGTAGGGACCGGTAATCCCGTGGGACGACTACGGCCAAAATGACGTCCACAGGTTTCTCGTCGATGGACTGAAAGTCCACCGGTCCGGCCAAGCGGAGAAGCAGAAGACCCGTTTCACCGGCTTCATCACTGGCCGCGTGAGGCACTGCGAAACCTCCCCCGATGCCGGTGCTCATGACCCCCTCCCTGGCCCTGAGCTCTTCATAGAGCCGCTCGGGGTGTTCGACCACTCCCTTGTCGGACAATATCTCGGCCGTCATGCGAAGCGCCGCTTCCTTGTCCGGAGCTCGGGCGTCCAGGATCACCTGTTCGGGATGAAGCAGCTTACATATTTTCATACATGTCATCCTAACAAGGATTCGAGCCTTTGTTCAATTCCGGAAAGCCGGTGCTTCGGTGATCCCATTACTCGTCGTCCAGATCGGGAATCACCGCCAGAATTTCTTCGTCGGACAGCTCGAAAGGATCGTCCAGCACGAATTCCCTGGCCGGCTTTCGTCCGCTCCCTGGATCGAACGGTCTCCTTTCGACTTCCGAATCCGCGGCGCCCGTGACCTCACTCACCAGCATAGCCAGGTCCGGGTCGGACGCTTCGGCCGATACGGGACCTTGTTCGGACGCACCGGCTATCTCTTGGGAGACATCCGAGTCCATCACCGACCCCCTGAGCTCGGCCAAGGTTTCATCCTCGTCCTCATACTCGATGAAGTCGAACCCTTCTTCGGAGTCGTCGGTTTCCAGGGAATCCCCGATTTCCCGGGAATCGGCTTCCAGGCCCGTCTCCTCATCATCATCGGAATCCTCGAGCAACAAGTCCTCCTCGGAAACAAAATCCAGATCGATCTCCTCGAAAGCCTGTAGGCGCTCGGCCCCCCTCTCGATTTCTTCCGTTTCGGTTCCGGTTTCGTCCTCGACCTCGAAACCTTGAGGCTCCTCAAATTCAGTCTCCTCGAAAACTTCTTCGGGCGCGGCTTCCGAAAATATCTCGGGGGTAAATGCCGAAGGACCTTCCAAAGAGGGTTCGGAAGAGGGGCAGACGGTTTCCGTTGAGAACTCGTCTTTGATAGGCTCGACTTCTTCGGCCTCGGCGAGCCGACCGCCGGGCTCCTCCGCAATCCCGTTCAAGAGCACGGCAGAGAACTCATCCGGGACTTGCTCGATCTCTTCCACGACTTCTTCGGGCGCCTCCACCAGAACTTTGTCGGCCGTCTCTTCCGGTGCTTCCTCCACCGCCTCTTCCGGGACTTCCTCGGGGAATGCGTTCAAGAAATCATCCTCAAACTCGGAGGGCGATCCGACGTCAAGCCCTTCCACGGCAACGGCCGAGACCGAGACGTCGGCAGGTTCGAGGTTTTCCACGGGGCTTTTTCCAACGTACTCAACGGGTTCCTCAGTGGGAAATCCCACCGCTTCCACCACGTCGCTTTCGGGAAGTTCGATCCAGTCCTCTTCGAGGGTCTCCGAAGATGAGGGCTCTTCGGGAATTCCAGGCTCATCCCGGTCCTCCGTCCGAATTTCCTCGGCCTGCTCGGGTTCTTCCGAAGACTCGGGAAACACACGGGGAAACCGCAACACATCCGGAGAAACTTCGGAAGGCAAATCGGTCATCCCCAGGGAGTCGCGGGCGTCAAAAAGGTCCGCATGGCATTTCTTGCAGGACTCCAGGTAATCAAAGGAAGTATAGCCACACTTTGGACACTTCATGTTTCCTCCTCCAGCCCAGTGTCTTCGGTGGAATCCTGCCGAACCGGATCCCCGAATTCGTACCCTAGTATCCCGGCCAAAGCAACGGCGGCGGTCTCCGCCCGCAGGACGCCGGCGCCCAGGCTAGCCACGGCGAACCCCTCGGACGTCGCCAGCCGAACCTCCTCCGGAGTGAAACCGCCTTCGGGCCCCACCACGGCCAGGACGTGTTCGGGACGGTTCAGCCGACTCAGGATATTTTTCAACGGTTCGCAGACTCCTTCCCACAGAAGAATGCGCGAATCCGCATCACTGCGAGCCGCAATGAGTTCTTCGAATGCCACGGGCTCGAACAACTCGGGCAAGACCAACCGCCCGCACTGCTTCACGGCATCCACCAAAATTCTTCGGTTTCTTTCCATCCAGGAAGGGCCGCCGCTCCGGGCCACACATCGCTGGGAGACAAAGGGTCGGATCGACGTGACGCCCAGTTCCGTCGCCTTCTGCAGAACCCATTTCATCTTTTCGTTGCGGATAAGCGCCGAGGCAAGAGTGAAACGAAAACGGGGCGCTTCTTCACGTCGTACCGAATCTTCGATGCGAACCACCACCCGGTCTTTGCCCAGGGCCTCGATGCGGCCTCGATAAGCGCGGCCCATACCGTCCAGAACGGCCAGTTCATCGCCCGGATTCATACGCAGAGTCACTCGGACGTGACGAGCCTCCTCGTCCAGGAGCAGAGCCCGGTCCTCCCGAATCTGCTCCGGGGGCGCGTAAAACCGTCTCAGACCGCCGATAGCTCCAGGCACACCCATTCTCCCCGGGACCGCCTTTCCACCAGCTTGAATCCCCCGAATCCGTCTCTCACATCCGATTCCTGATCCAGCAGAATCCCCGAAAGCAGAAGCACGCCTCCGGGCGCGATCAAGCGGGTCAGGCAGGACGCCGTTTCCAGCAGGGTCCGCTTGTCGAGGTTCGCCACCACCAGATCGAAAGATTCATCCAACGTATCGAGCCCACGATCGGACACCTCGACCCGATCATTCAGTCCGTTGATCTCCACGTTCTTTCGGGCCGCGGAAACCGCTTCGGGATCAATGTCCACGGCGAGAACGCGGGAGGCTCCCAACCGCGCCGCGGCCATGGCGAGAATACCCGTACCGGTACCCGCGTCCAGCACTCGGCGACGAGGCGGGCCGGAGGTTTGGAGGATTTCGAGTCGTTCCACGCACAGGGCGGTGGTCTCGTGTTGACCCGTACCGAAGGCTCGCCCGGGATCAATGGTGAGCACGATCTCGTCCGGAGCGCCCTCATGGGGAATCCACGAAGGTCGGATGACCACACGGGAAGCCGGCTTGAAGGGGAGAAAATATTGCTTCCAGTTCTCGGCCCAGTTTTCATCTTCGAGACTCGACTCGGAAAGGCCGGCGGGACGGGAGTCGGGAAAGGCATCGGCCACGGCTTGGAGAACGCGTCGGACTCTGCTTCGGGGGGCCTCCGTACCGTCTTTTTCGGCATAAACGGTAAGAACGACGCTCCCGTCGGGTCCCGAATCCACCAGAACGCCTTGGAATCCTTCCTCCAAGAGGAGGACGGAGAAAGCATCTTCCAGTTCCGCGGGTGCGGAAACGGTGAAGACATGCCACTGTTTGTGGGGACGAGTCATTGGATTAAGGGCATGCCGAAAGGGAAAAAAAACTTGACAGGGTTGGGGCGCTGGGCTACATTCCTCATGAATGAACAATCATTCATAAACACTCCCCGCCGCAAAATGCCATGAAGCGAAATACGGATAAATATAACCGCATCATCAATGCCGCTGTCAAGGTCTTCGCCAAGAAAGGCTTCTACAACGCCAAGGTGTCCGAAATCGCCAAGGAGGCGCAGGTCGCCGACGGCACCATCTACCTCTACTTCCAAAACAAAGACGATATCCTCATCAGCCTCTTTGAAGTGGAAATGGAGAAGATTCTCCACCGCATGAAAGAGCAGCTCGCTTCCCTGGACGATCCTGTGGAAAGAATCCGCCGGTTCGCAAAAGTCCATCTCGAACTCGTGCAATCCGACAAAGAGCTCGCTGAAGTCATTCAAGTGGAAATACGCCAAAGCAGCAAGTTCATGAAGGAATATAGAAACGAGCAGTTCCGGGAATACCTCCATCTCATCTCGGAAATCATCCGGGAAGGGCAGGAACAAGGGGTCTTCCGCAAGGACGCCGTCCCAAGTATCGCTCAAAGGGCCTTTTTCGGGGCGCTGGACGAGATGTCCCGTTACTGGGTTCTCTCCTCGAAACGGTCCTACACCCCCGAGGTGGCTGCGAAGCAAATCAGCGATATCTTTGTGGCCGGTCTGCGCCGGGATTCCGAAACCGACTGACAAGCGGCCATCCCCCCCCGAACATGCGGGGGATTGAATCATCATGGCCGCAACCCCAATTCCCCATAGGGAAAGGAGACGGAAATGGAGATCGTGGTATGCATCAAGCAGGTTCCCGATACCGAGACCCAAATCAAGATCAATGCGGAGGGCACGGGAATCGTGACGGACGACATCAAATGGGTCATGAGCCCCTATGACGAATTCGGGGTGGAAGAGGCCCTGCGCCTTAGAGAGAAACTCGGCGGAACGGTGACCGTGGTGAGCTTGGGGCCCAAGAGGGCCACGGAAGCCGTACGCACGGCCCTGGCCATGGGAGCGGACAAGGGCATGCTGCTCAACGACGACGCGCTGGAAGGCGGCGACTCCTTCGCCGTGGCGCGAGCCCTGGCCGCGGCCATCAAGACGATTCCGCACGACCTGGTTTTCTGCGGACAGCGGGCCATCGACAACGACAATACCACCGTGGGCGCCGCCCTGGCGGAATATTTAGGAATCCCCAACCTTTCCGTAATCACCAAAGTGGAAGTCGCCGACGATGCGACCTCCGTTACGGTGAACCGTCCCGTGGAAGGCGCGACCCTGGTCATCCGCTCCTCCCTCCCGGCCTTGATTACCTGCCAGAAAGGTCTCAACGAGCCTCGCTACGCCTCCCTGCCGGGTATCATGAAAGCCAAGAAGAAACCGATGGAGGAAAAGAAAGCCGCGGACCTGGGACTGGACGCCGCCACCGTGGGCGCCGCTGGAAGCCGATCCCGGGTGCTCAAATTGACGCCTCCTCCCCAGCGAGAAGCGGGCAAGATCGTTTCCGGGGAAACGGTGGAGGAAACCTCCGCCGAATTGGCCAGGCTGCTTCGCGAAGAGGCCAAAGTCATCTAACGGGTTCGCCCGGTTCTTCATCAAGCGACAAACGACCTCCAGACCATAGGGAGAATCACCGATATGGCAAAGGATATTTGGACGATCGCGGAACAGCGCAACGGAGACATTCGAAAGGTCACCTTCGAGGTGATCAGTGAGGCGAGAAGGCTGGCGGACCGAACCGGAGGTCAGGTTACCTCCGTGCTGGCCGGAGGCCCCGGCATCGGTGAAAAAGCGGCGGGCCTGGGCGCTTACGGCGCGGACCGCGTCATCGTGCTGGAAGACGACAAACTGGCCGCCTACACCACGGACGCCTACTGCGGAGCCATCGTACCCGTGGCAAAAGAAGGCGCCCCCGCGATTCTGCTTCTGGGAGCGTCGGCCCAGGGTAAGGACCTCTCGGCTCGTTTGGCCGCCGCACTGGACGCCGGCCTGGCCATGGACTGCGTGGGGTTCGACTTGGACGACGGCGGCAACCTGGTGGCCACCCGGCCTATTTTCGCCGGCAAGGTGATGGCCGAAGTGGGGTATCAGGGTGAGGGCCTGCAAATGGCCACGGCCCGTCCCAACGTGTTGACCCCGGCGCCCCCGGACGAAAGCCGGAAGGCCGAGGTGGAAACCAAGCCCGTGTCCCTGGATGCGGCGTCCCTCAAAACGGAAGTGGTGGAAGTCCTGGCGGACGAAACCGGCAAGGTGGACCTTACCGAAGCGGAAATCATCGTTTCCGGCGGTCGAGGAATGAAGAGCGGAGAGAACTTCGCCATTCTCGAAGCGCTGGCCGACGTGCTCGGAGCCACGGTGGGCGCTTCCCGTTCCGCAGTGGACGCCGGATGGCGGCACCACGGGGATCAGGTCGGACAGACGGGCAAGGTGGTCACCCCCAACCTTTACATCGCCTGCGGAATCTCCGGTTCCATCCAGCACTTGGCGGGTATGGCCTCCTCGAAAGTCATCGTGGCCATCAACAAGGACCCCGACGCGCCCATTTTTCAGAAATCGGATTACGGCGTGGTGGGAGACCTTTTCGACTACGTCCCGGCACTCACGGAAGAAATCAAGAAAATCAAGGCGGAATAGCCGCCGGCTTATTCCGAAACACCTCGGCCGGGGGCGATCGACCAGCCCCCCCGGTCAAGTATTTGAGTGCGGCCGGCCCGAAACGGGTCGGTCGCACTTATTTCAGTTCGAAATTCACTCCCACCAGTCCGTCGTCCCGACCCTCCGCTTCGGCCACGACTTGGCCGTCCGCTACGCGGATTCGATCCGGTGAGACTTTTCCGTCCCTGAGCAGATACTTCTTGGCGTTCTCGGCCCGTTCATCGGCCAGATCGGTCAATTCCATCCGCGGCACCTCCACGTGAGTGAAGAGCAGCTTCCGAATTTCCTCGAAAGAAATGGGTACGACTTTGCCCCGGGCATCCTTGGGCTTGGGAAAATCGGACCGCTCGTAGGCCTGCCGGATGTAGGTTTCCCGCTCTCCGGGGAGTACCTTGATCTCTTCCAGGGGCGGCGCGAAAGTCCCCTTCTGCTGGAGATCCTTTCTCTTTTCCATTTTGAGCAGCATCTCGAACTGGTTGTCCCTCAGGGCCGGGGAGTCCAAATTCTCCACCGCCCGACCTCGAATCTCGATGGTCAGCTCGGGACGCTCGTAAAGCGCCGTCTCCAGGTTGTTGAGCTTCTCTTCCTGGTCCAGGGTCAGTTCCGCGCTGCCGTAGGGAAACACCACGAAGCTCAGGTCCTCGCCGCCGGCGAAAACCGCGCCCAGGGCGGCGAAAGGCGCGCTGACCAGTTTGGACACCAGGCTGGTCAGTGCTTTTACAATGACCTCGCCCAAGTCGAACTTGGGGTCGTTCACTTCTCCCGCAACCGGAATGTTCAAGTCGATGTTCCCGTCCCTGTCCTTCAGCAGCGCAATGGCGAATCGAACCGGCAGGGAGGTGGCTTTGGGGCTGTCAACATTGTCTCCCAACTCGAACTGATCCAACCGGATGCGGTTCTTGGCCTGTAGTCTATTTTCGACCAACTGGTAATTCAACGCCAGGCTCAATCGACCGCGCTTGATGACGTATCCCAGATAGGTTCCCGAGTACGGGTCCATGGGATCCAGGTTGATGTTCTTGAAGTTCAGACCCACGTCCGCATACAGACCTTTGCTGAAAAGATTGACCTTCCCCTTGATTTCAAGAGGCGCGTATTCCCCCATTTTCCCCTGGATCAGGATTTCGCTGGGCTCTTTCTGCCCCGTATGCAACCGGGAAACGGTGCCTGTGAGTTCCTGCAACGCGCTGTTGAAATTCGGTTGAATGCTGTAATCCGAGAAATCGATTTGCCCGTTTTGCACCGTGACCCCGCCCACATCGACGGACGCTGAATTCGACGCATCCTTCTCGGCGGGTGAAGGTTCCTCCGGCTCCCCGCCGTCTTTCGCGGGTGAGGAGGCGAAAGCCTCGGCCAGATTAATGGCGCCGTTCTTCTCGATGATCAGGCGGCAACGCATTCCCGTGAGTCCGACACCCTTGACGGACAAACGGAACGGACGCACGTTCAGGTCCATTTTGGAAAATTCCAGGGCGTCCCAGTCGATGAGTCGGCTTTGTGACACGTCATCCACGGTCGCCAGGTCCATCACCGAAACATCGCCGGCGTAGGAGATTTCGGGATCCGAGGAGCCGCTCGCGTCCAACCGGAATTCGCCCTTGGTCTGGGCATAACCTTTCTTGAGCACCACCTTGACGTTCGGCGGAAGGTACGGCTGGAAAGGAGGCAGGTCCACTTTTTGGACGTCCAGGGAAAGGTCCAGGCTCAAGGGAATCAGGGTCATTCGGCCTTGAATTTCCGCCGTGCCGTTGTCGTTGATGTTGGAGGCAACGCGGATTTTCGCCTCGGCGTTCTCCTCCGTCTTGAGATCGGTCACTTCCACGGCAAGGTCCCGCAAGTCCACCACCGCCGGATCGGCGGGAACCCGATCCTCCACGTGAACCGCATAATGACCCACACGCCCGTTTTTCAGCTCGAAGACCCAAGCGTCCTCCGAAGTCGTCTCCGATTCCTCGGGCGCTTCCTTGGTGTCCGCACCACCGCCGGCCACGAGATTCTGCAGATTCAGCGCGCCGTTTTCATCTCTCAGAACCCGGACCTCCCCTTGTTCCGTCGAAATCTCTCCCACGGACACGCGTCTGCCCTTGAGATGGACATCCGCGTCCTTCACGGCCAGGGAAGGGATGACCACAAAAGGAACCTTGTCCGTTGAAACCAGGCGGAGAGAATCGATTTTCAATCCCACGTCATGAATTTCCGGCAAATCCTCGGCAATCGCGCCGAACCGGAAGCTCGACTTCACGGACAACGACCCGTCCGCAATCTCGAACCGGATCAGATCCGCGAAATAGGGCGTATACTTTTTGATGGGAATGCCCTTCAGTTCGATCGTTCCCGACACCCGAAACGGCCGCAGTTCCAGAGCCCCGTCGGAAAGCACGACCTCCTCGGCCGAAGTCTCCCCCGAAAACGAGAACACGGATTCGCCTTCGGACTCCTTCTTCATGGTGGAAATAAAGGGTAAATCCAGGGCCAACCGGCTAAAATCGTGGCTGAAGTGCTTTTTCTCATCCTGATAGTCGATGCTCCCTCCGGAAATTTTGAACTTCGACAGAGAAAAGGCCGGCACGTCCCCGCCTTCCGGGGCTTTTTGTTCCGGCGGAGCCTCCTCTTTGTCGTCGGCTTCGGTAAGGTCCGAAAAATTAAACCGCCCATCCGCGTGTCGCACCACGCGAACATACGGGTCCTCCAACAAGCATTCGCTCACCACGGGAGCCAGGTGAAAAAGAGAGGACCAGAACCCCATGTTCACTGAAAAACTTTTCAAGGAGAAGAAAGTCTTCCCATCCGGGTCCTTGGCTTCCAGCCCCTCCACCTGCGCGAAAAAAGTGTACGGGTTGGTTCGTACCCGTTGCACGGAGACCTGCCGGTTGAGGGCTTGGGAGAGTTTCTCCGCGAGCATGGACTTCGCGGTCCACGGGACCACGAGAAATCCCACCACGGTATAGAGCAGAAGCAGCACGACGGAAACCGCGGCCGCCTTTCCCCAACGGGTTTTCCAAAGCTTCGCCGGTGAAAACACCTCGTCTCCTCCCTTGCAGTCAAACCAAGAAGTCGTCCCCGATTCCTACGGAGCCGGAACCCATCCGAAATTTCGTAGCCGCCCGCAGGGTAGGTAGGGAAACCGATTGCCGGACGCATTAGGAACGGAGCCTTCGACAAAGGCGCCCGAATCCGGAAATCCACTCGCCGCATGGAGCCTCTCCGCCGGAGGCGGTGAGGCCTGGTTGAAATTTTTGAGAGCGGGTACCGGGGGGGGAACTTTTTAAAAAGTTCCCCCCCGGTGAATGCGTACGGAATTTCGTCATCCACAATCAATCATAGGGAATTGCGGATTGCCTCGTCAAAAAATCTTGTGGACTTGACCCTTCGATTTTCGGAGAAGCAGGTCCGCGAAAAAAAAACCGGGGGGCTTATGGAAAGCGTCCCCCGGTACGTTCAACCGACGAATTCAAGCAACCGGGCGTCAGACCGGTTCAAAAGCGAGAAATACCTTCTGGTCGATCCCTTCGCCCCGATGGAGGAATTTCACCGTCATGGGCGTACCCACTTTGATGGTCTCCGGATTCAGGGTGTCCACGCCTTCGATGCGGGCGTCCACTCTGGTGCCTTCATCCAGTTCCACCACGCCGACGCAATAGGGATTCTTGCGGCTGAATCCTTCCGCGTTCATGAACCCGGGGCCGATGGAAATGCAGGTAAAGGCCGCGAGCTTGCCGGTTCCCTTCATCTGAACCCATTCGAGCTCGGAATCGGTGCATTTGGGGCAAATGGGCCTGGGAGGGGTGAATACGTCTCCGCATTTCTTGCAGCGAGACCCCATGAGCTTGTCTTCCCTCAGGAACTGCTCATATGAAACATCGCTCAACGGTTTGTCGATCATGGGTTTATCTCCTCTCCAGGATGGTAAAGGTGCAGGTTCCGCCCGTACCGCCGAGGTTGTGGGCTCCGCCGATGCGCAGGTCCTTGATGGGCACCTGGCGTTTGCCGGCCTGTCCTCGAAGCTGCGTCCAGATTTCATACAACTGGGCGATGCCCGTGGCGCCCACCGGGTGTCCCTTGCACTTGAGACCGCCGGAGGTGTTGATGGGCTTGGGGCCGTCCAGCCGCGTCAACCCTTCGCCCACGGCCTTGTATCCTTCCCCCGCCTTGAAGAAGCCCAGGTCCTCGATGTGGATGAGTTCCGCCATGGAAAAGCAGTCGTGCACTTCGGCGAACTGAATGTCCTCCGGCGTCAGTCCGGACATGCCGTAGGCTTCTTCCGCCGCGTTCTTGGTGGCTTCAAAGGAGGTGAGTTCCGCCGCGGCGTGGAGCCCGCGACCACTGCCCTGCCCGATCCCGATGATGGAAATGGGCGTATCCGTGAAGTTCTTGGCGATATCTTCGGAGGCCAGCAGCATGCAGGCCGCGCCGTCGCTGATGGGGCAGCAGTCGAACAGGTGCATGGGCCACGCCACCGCGGGATTCATGGCCGGATCCCGGAGGAAATCCTTTTCATCCTGCCACTCCGGAGCCGGCATGCCTTTCTGCTCCATCTTGGCTTTTCTGGATTCCATCAAGTCACGGATGGTCACGGGAAACTGCGCCTTGGGATTCAGAGGCGCGTTGTTGTGGCTCTTGATGGTGACGTTCATGAGGTCTTCCCGGGACGCGCCGTATTTGTCGAAATACGCGGTGGCCAGCGTTCCGAACACGCCGGGAAAGGTGAAACCGACTTTCATTTCGTAAGGTACGGACGCCAGGGCCAACCCTTCGGCCACTTCCTCGGTGGTGCGCTTGGACATTTCTTCGAGTCCGCCCACCAGCACCAGATCGTAGAAGCCCGACGCAATGGCGAACACGCCTTCACGAAACGCCAGAGCGCTCGATGCGCACGCGCCTTCCGTTCTCGTCGCCGGTTTGGGGGTAATGCCGATCAAATCGGTGACGATGGGTCCCCAGTGGGCCTGGTGCATAAAGAAATCGTTGGTGAAGTTCCCCAGGTACAAGGCGTCGATATCGTTGGGATCAAAGCCTTTGTCTATGGAGGCCATCATTTCCTTATATGCCTCCACGAATACGTCCTTGGAGTCTCTGTCCTTGAACATCCCGAACTTCGACATACCGGCGCCGACGATCGCAACGCCTCTTCCGAGTTTTCTCTTCTTCGACATCCCGCAACCTCCTGATACCGATGAGGGTTCAATGAAAAAGACCGAACGTGCGTCAAGGGATGGGCCTGGATGGGAGCGTTTGCCCGCCCGCCGACAATCCTATCCTTCGGGGCCGTTTCAGGACCCGTGCCGGCTCTCTTACTCCTACCCTGCATTGATCACGAAATCAACGCCTCGCCGGGCACGGAGCCGAACCGATGAGGTTCTCCATCCATTGAAAGCATTCAAGCCGCCACGCCCTCGTCGAGCATTCCGGTGGGTTGGATCCGGTAACCTGTTCGGAGAGCCTCCCCGACCCCGGTTGCGACGCGCGAGCGGGCAACCCTCTCGGAAAGTCTTGGAAAGGGGCCGGGACGACCCTTTTCAAAAGGTTGTCCCGGACACACCACGAAATGAATACGGCTTGGCTTTCTCACCTCAACATGCGGCGGAATCTGATTACCGCTGTTTCCACCCGCTCCACACGGGAACCCCCTGCTCATCCCGAAGCGTGATCATGTCTTCACCTTTTTTCACTTGAGACGCAATGATGGCCGGTTGACCATGAAAGTCGATGCGCGATCCCGTGACCGTGACCACGTCTTTGGGTTGGATGGAGATGTCCTGATTTTCCAGATACCAGGCCGGCCCCAGATGCACGGACACGGTTTCCGTGTCGGTCTTCACCGTAATGTGAACTCCGTGGGACATGCCCTTCATGGGCGTGATCTTATCCACGCTCACCACTTCACCCGTGATGGTCACCACACTGTTGGGATCATACATCCTGCTGTAGGCGCCGCCTTTGCCCCAACCGCCTCCTCCCTGTCCCATGCCCTGTCCCATGCCCTGTCCCATGCCCTGTCCCATGCCTTTCTGCGCGAAAGACACCCCTGCGAACATGAGCACGAAAACGGAAACCACCGCGATCAATGCCGTCATTCTGATTTTCATTCGGTTCTCCTTTGGGTTGTTGATTCCCGACAATGACATTCTCTGTTCATCCTCTCCCACCGATGATCGAGCCGTACCCGAAGAGGTCCGGCCGTGCAAGGCCGCATCGGTACCGCTACCGTCACGGTTCTACGCGTACATGAGACGACGCCCTTTGGGCTCCGGAATCGGATCTCCAAATTCCCGAGCCGTATCGATCCACAGCCCAACGGCATCCTTCACGTTTTTGAGGGCGGCTTCCTCCGTTGCGCCATGTGCGGCACAACCCGGCAATTCGGGAACTTCCGCCACAAACACGCCGTCCTCCTCACTCCAATAAATGATGATCTCGTATCTCAGCATCTACAGATCACCTCCCATGTTATATTTCAGAATCACCGCCCGAACTTGGCGCACCTGAACCACCTTGGCCTCGCCGCCGTCGCAGCACTTCCATGGGAGCTACCTGCAGATTATACATCGACGCGCTCTCTTCCACAAACGACGAACTCAAGCCCGTCAACCACCATCCATGTCCAATTGAGCCCACACCTGCGCCCCTCCGGCCCCTCATTCCGCGAACTCCATCCATTGATCCAACCTACGCCCCTCGGCTATACTGTTTTTTCGGCTCATTCGCAGCGGCGATTCTCCCGGACTCGCCCGTCAGCCGTCACGCCGAAGGCGGGCCGGCGCGCTTTGGAAGTTTGGAAGGGGGGCAACGGGGGGGAACTTTTTCAGAAGTTCCCCCCCCGCCCATCCCTGATCCAAAACCAACCCTCAAGCCTCTAAAAGGAATTTTCCATGGTCGATCACCAAGACTTGGCTTTCCTGGACGCCGTTGCGCAGGCGGAACTCATCAAGAAGAGAGAAATCACCCCGTTGGAACTGGTTCAAGCGGCCGTGGAACGCATCGAGGCACTGAACCCGAAATTGAACGCAGTGATTGCCAAGGCGTTCGACCAGGCTCTGGAAGCGGCCAAAGACGCGGCTCCCGTGGAACCTTTCCGGGGCGTGCCTTTTCTGGTCAAGGACTTTCAGGCGTTCTGGGCCGGGCTTCCCATGACTTCCGGCAGCCGGTTCATGAAGGATTTCATTCCGGATCACGACAGTGAAATCGTGCTGCGCTGGAAACGAGCCGGCTTGGTGCTCCTGGGAAAGACCAACGTGTCCGAACTGGCCCTGCTGCCCACGGCGGAATCCCGACTCTTCGGGCCCTGCCGGAATCCCTGGGATCCGGAACGCACCACCGGAGGGTCCAGCGGCGGGTCCTCGGCCGCCGTGGCCGCAGGTATCGTGCCCATGGCCCACGCCAACGACGGCGGCGGGTCCATCCGCATTCCCGCGTCCTGTTGCGGCCTGTTCGGGCTCAAGCCCACGCGGGGCCGCAATCCGCTGGGTCCCGACTTCGGGGACGTGATGCACGGATTGGTGTGTGAACACGCGGTGACCCGGTCCATCCGCGACAGCGCCGCCCTGCTGGACGCCACCAGCGGTCCCGGCGCGGGCGATCCCTACTATGCGCCGGCTCCGCAGCGCCCCTTCAGCCGGGAACTGGGCGTGGAACCCGGACGCCTGCGCATCGGTTTCACGGATCGAACCCCCAAGGGGGATCCTGTGCATCCCGATTGCGCGGACGCGGTGCAAAAAGCGGCGGCTTTGTGTTCCGAACTGGGCCATCACGTGGAGGAAGCCTCCCCGGAAATGAACGTCAAAGCCATGGGCAGCGCTCTGTTCAAGCTGTGGGCCGGAGGCAAGACGGCGGACATGATGGACATGGCGCGGCTTTCGGGCAAGAGCCTGTCTCCGGAGGAATTCGAACCCCTCACCTGGGCCTGGTACCAAATCGGCCTCAAGCAGACGGCCGCGGACCACGTCCGCAACCTCACGGTGCTGCAGGGGATTTCCCGACAAATCGCGCAATTCTTTGAAACCTATGATTTGTGGCTCACCCCGACCCTGGCGGAACCGCCCGTTCCGCTGGGCACCTTCGACTCCCCGCCGGAAGAACCCCTCAAGGGCCTGTTCCGGTCCGGTGAATTCATGCCCTTTACCGCGGCGGCCAATGTAACCGGACAACCCGCCATGACCGTGCCCCTGTTCTGGAACGGCGAAGGTTTGCCCATCGGGATCCAATTCATGGGGAGATACGGCGACGAAACAACCTTGTTTCGTGTGGCTTCGCAACTGGAAACCGCCCGGCCGTGGCGCGACCGGAGGCCGGTGGTTTGTTGAGAGGAGGGGGCTGCCTGCGCGGCAGTGAACCCGTAGGGGCGGATTTCAAACCCGTTCCCGATCTGTAATCGTTCACAGGGGGAACTTTTCAAAAAGTTCCCCCCGTGCGCCCCCCTTGAAACGTTTCAAGCGGGCCTCACCGCCTTCGGCGGAGAGGCTGAGGGATCAGTAGGTGTCCTCGCTGGATGTTGTTCCTGTTCCCGGCCGTTGAGGAGCCGAGGCTTTGGCCCTTTGATCGAATTGTGTATTCATCAGGTATTCTTGAGTGTCACGCGCCGATCGAGGCTCAAGGATAGGATAATAGTACTTGAATTGAACAACAGCCATCGGCAGTCGGCATCAAGCGGTCGCTTAACGGCGATCCGGTGGATGCCTTTGTTCTCCGAAGGAAATTTATTCCATGGCCTCAGCGAGCTTTATATCACCCTTGAAAAGCTCGTTCACTACCGAGGATCGGTCAATTCCCTTCTTCGAAGCGATTTTGTCGACAAAAGCTGAAACCTCATCATCAAGATAAATGGGAATGTTCAATTTCATATCCGGATGACAAAACTTGCCTTTTTCTCCTTTTGAAAAATCATACTCTTTTCTCATGTTCACTCACCATAGGTTTTGATTTCCTGCATTGTTGCTTTTCGGCTTGAAATATTTCTAATAGTGACGGCCACTTCACTTTCTTCTCGAAAAGTATGGATTACGACCAGCAATCTTCCTTTTTTGAGTTATTTTGGTATCCTTATGGTGCCGATGGGGAGGCCGGTAAAAAAGTAAGCTGCTCCGCCATTAAACGATACCCGTTTTCACGGGCAATGGATTCCCCTCTTTCAACGGAAGAACCAACCGCGGGAGCGCTCAGCTCCAACCGTCGCGCCGGCTCCCTGTGCGATAGACCAAGCTCTTTTACCCCCCAAAAACAAAAAAGACTTCTGGCCTTTACCCTATTGCCGGCTTTCGGAAGACATTAGGAGCTCACGGAAGCCGACCAAGACGATCCGTCGGCCGCCAAGCACGCGCAGGAGTGTCATGTGTCGTCTTCGATCCGGAACGGACGTGTTGACAAGAAAGTGAAATACGTTTGAAGGGCGTGTTAGTCAGGACATCTCATCTGTGTCAACAACTCCAAAGGCCTACCAGCGTTTGTCATGTTAGTCAACAACGTCCCCTACTTCACAACTGGAAACCGCCCGGCCGTGGAGGGACCGGAGGCCGGTGGTTTGTCGAGGGGAGAAATGGAGGACGGCCCCCTGCGCAATTATGGAGGGATAACGAAAGAAGGGGCGTTTATTCGGTGAGTCGTTGGAGCCTTTGAAAGCGTGGGTCCTCAGCCAACTCGGGGTTCGCCTCACGGATATCGATAAGACAATTCCGGAGCCTACCAGGCATCCTGCCCGGGTTTTCGCCGATCACGGCAGCCAATAAAGCAAGGGCATCCGATGGGAACCGAGTACATAGACGATTTGCGTGCAAGCCGTGAATGATGGAACCCGGATACTGCACTGGCTTCAGCCAATCGTGGAACTCGTGCATCGCTTCCGGGAAGGCTTCTCCAGCAGCAATGAAAAGCCTTGCGAAGTTTTCCGACACTGCGAAAGTAAGCTTTCCGCTGCTTTTTGGCCAAATCTGCTTCAAATAAGGCGCAACTCGATTTCTCCAATAATTTTGGCTCTGGTCACCGGCACCCTTAAGGGCGCGGGTAACCGTTTGTAATGCACTTACCAGGCCCTTTTCAGGCAACTTGTTTGTCGCCTCTGCAAGTACTCTTTCTGTGAATACTTCGCTAAGAAGCAAGGAGGTCAAGGCAAGCAGGCCCGCAAATTGCTCAGCGAAATGCCCAAGCTGGCTGTAATGTGCTGCCGTTTCCAAGAAGGGTCCCTTGATTTCGGATAGAAGCGGTCCGTATAGCCTCGGAGATTGCAGAAAACCTCCCCAAGCACCATAGGCCTCAGTATTGGATTGCCGCCAGTCGAACAAGGGTAGCAAATGATTTCGCGTCCACTCCTCATCAACGCGAAACAACGAAATGACATGGGTCGCCAATACGACACGACCGTAGTGGAACTTGTTCACGTTGGTGTCGCATAGTTCTGTGAACAGGTTGAGAATCTGATCCTCAAGACTTTTGGCTTCTCTCAGTTCCTGGCGATACCACCAATTCAATAGGGCTTTCGTTGCGAGTCCGACAGGATGGTTGATCGCTCTTATCACGGGGTCTGGCTCTTGTTGGTCGTCCCCATAATCCAGCTCGAAAAGACGACGAATAAGGCCGAAAAACACCTCTTCTTTCTCTTTGAATACCTCCGCTTGAGATGCCAGCCATCGACCGAGATAGCGGTCGATCTGGATGAGAAGCTCGTTTGACGCTTTCATGAGAACTGCTGGTACGCTTGGCCAAGAAAGGTCAAGACAGTCTTCTTCTGTAGCGACCTGTAACAGCTCAGCCCATCGATCACCGTAAACTAGGTCTTCCCACATCAGGTCGTCCAAAGCAGCAACGGCGGTTGAAAGATCATCTCGACAGATTCTGCCCCAAAGGTCATCTCCACTGAAACGGTCACATTTAGGATGCTTTCTGAGCCATTCGACCAGTGAAGCTCGACCAATTGGCTTCTCGTCTGCCGAACCATCCGCTTTGGCGCCCCACCCGCTCTCTATCCAAAAAGGAAACTCGTCACGTTCGTCTCTGGCCAGTACCCATTCAGGATTTCGGGCCGCCAATCGACCCAATTCTGTTTCCGCCTGTGGACCCAATGTTGCCCCGGTATTCTTCACTTTGGCCAATCTGAGCCATACTTCATGGTCTAACATGTCGTTCAATTTATCAGTATCGAGTCCAACCCGAAACATTTCACGCGGGGGCCCCTTCAAGATCGCTTCCTCCAACTTTCCCCGACTCTCAGAATCCAGTTTCGGCGCCAGAGCCACCAACAATCGCATGACCTCTCGCTCGGTCTCATCCGACCACAACCACCAGTGATCGTCGTCAAGCAGCCAGCCAAGAGCGGTGGCAGGGGGCACGGCTTCGCTGTTAGCGGCGGCAAAGAAGGCCAAACGTTTGAAGAGGGGATAGGGTACGCTCATCCATTCTTGGGCCACATGCCTTGCTCGCGAAGGATCCGTTTGCGCCTTGGCCAACCAGGCATCGCGCGTCAGCTCAATCAGCGCGGTCCAGTCGTGAAATCCCCTGTTCTGCGGATGCTCACTGATCGAAGGCTGGTCGAAATAACTGCGGTCTTCTTGGTCGTTCGCTCCACCCAGTTCCCCCATCAGATCGAGAGCATCGCGTAGTAGGGCGGTAAAGTCATTCAACATGCCCGGCAAAGCCGCTTGCCAGTGTGCTCCCCTCCTGAATTCCTGCAATGTGTCATGAACATGATCGTCGAACAGGACCACTTCGCACCCAACCGATGGTTCGGTACGATTCGGTTGGGACGAAACGCTGGCTCGATTGTTTCCCGGGAAAAACTCACCGCGCAACTTCACCTGCGGCCTTATCAACTCCAGAAACCTCAGACGAAAACTTGGTGTAAAGCCGTCCCTTCTGATCCATTCCTCCAATGCGTATAAGTTGATTGCTCTGTCCCCGGAGGTCTTTACGCGGCCGGTTAAAAAAAGCCGCCATAGGGTACGCATGAAAGGTATTGGGATGGCGTTGGGTGCGGCCTTGAGGATGCATTCCATCTCATCCCTGTTATCCGTCCGCTGCCATCTATCGACGTCGTCGATTCGATCTTTGACAAGTTGTACAAATACATCGTGCAACCTTCCACCCCGTTCGGCCAACCACAGTACAAGGCGGGGATCGTTGAGATGACGCGTGAGCCAGCGGGCCAGATGTCTCATCACGTCGTCCCATCTACTGAATCGAGCACCCGTGTCAACCAAGCACATTTCCGGTGCAAACCTATGTAGCGCGGGCCGTCGAATCATGCTGAAAGACAGATTCTTGTCTTCTTTGCCATCAGGATTGATTCCAAACCGGGGCAGATCCTCTATCCCGAACTGATTCACGGATAGGACATCAATCCATTCAAGTGGAGGAACAGGATCGAGGTCGGCGAAAAATTTGGCCGCCGATCCATCGGTAAGTGCCCATAAGACCCTGCCGTTGGCATAGTCTTCCCGAGACGAGGTCAACGGTGGGCTGGCGGCGTGCTGGGCAAGGATCATCCGTTTGCCGCTTGCGCCGTCCCGGTAGACTTCGGCCCAAGCCTGCAAGGTCCTACGTAGATGGACGTGTTCTCGGTGCTTCCAATACATTATGGGCGTGACGTTTTTCGCCTGCCATTCGTTGTACGTTTCAGTTTCCTTTCCTTTGGAACAGCCACCGAAAGCGAACATCTCCGGCGAAGATTCTCCCATCAGCCGATCAGCGGCAAGAGCATCCATCATATAACGCAACACGGGGTCGCCGATGCTGTACCCGACGAAACAAACCGAAAAATTGCGGAACAACTCGCCTACGAAACGAGCGGCCCAACGCTCCGTAAGATAGGCAAGACCGAAATCGCCGCTGGACAGCACGAGCCGGTTGAGCTTGTCTGGATCCGGCTCTGAAGGTAACAGCCCGTGCAGGTATACCAATCCGCACCATCGACTTTTTGGGACGGGTAACAGAGGAGCTACGAAACGCTCTTCGCTGTCGCCAAGAATCTCCTCAAAAATCCGGTCGAAGTTAGTGGTTACGAGACGCAGCTTCCCTTCCCTCGATCTCGCCAGGGTTAGCAATGCTTCGTGCATGGTTTTCGCATGTGAACCATCCAAATTCGGGCTCAATATCTGCGAAAGAAATGATCGTGCCCTTTTGCGCTTACCAAGCGCATAACCTTCCAACAGACCAAAGGCTGTGTCGTACTGGTGCTTCTTCATCGCAGTTTGCTGCACCGGATTCGGGATGACTCCCGCTTCTTTATAGAGCCTCTTCACCAAATCCGAGTATCCGGGTAACCCTGCGGCATAGGAAATACCCGCACCGCAGAAGAAGACCACGCGCCCATCTTCTTGCGCCTGCAATAGTCGTTCGGGAATATCGGGACCGTCTTTTATGAAGGCGGGCATGAATTTGCCTCCAAGAAGTTCGCTCGGGTTCAGCGGTCGACTAGTTGCGAGCCGGATATCACCAGTTGTCCGCCTGTTGTTGGACCCATATCGAATAACAAATCGAATGGAATAGAGGGACGATGGTAAAAAAGTAAAGTACTCCGCCATTAAACGATACCCGTTTTCACGGGCAATAGACTCCCCTCTTTCAACCGAATAAGCAACCGCGGGAGCGCTCAGCTCCAACCGTCGCGCCGGTTCCCTGTGCGATGGACCAAGCTCTGTTACCGCCCAAAAACAAAAAAGGCTACTTGCCTTTACCTTATTGCCGGCTTTCAGAAGGCATCAGGACCTCTCGGAAGCCGGCCAATACGATCCGTCGGCCGCCTGATACGCCCGGTAGTGTCATGTGTCGTCTTCAATCCGTGACGGACGTGTTGACATGAAAGTGGAATACGTTTGAAGGGCGTCTTAGTCGGGACATCTCATCTGTATCAACAACTCCAAAGGCATACCAGCGTTTGTCATGTCGGTCAACAACGTGCCCTATCTCATAGGATGTGACCCAGTGCGTAGAGAAAACCTTTTCACCTCGTTGCCTTACCAAGTCGCAGTTTATTGACTCTCCTTTTACTAATTCGTCCATTAACATCATGTTCTGCTTTACTGGCAAAACAAGAATGCTTCATCGCATAATATTCGCCAACTTCAGATTCAAGAAACTTAGAATCTCGTATTATTTCATTTAGCTCTAACAGATAGGCCTGCAATTCCTCAAGCTCATTATCAAAACGTATTTGATGCGATGGTACGCCTTTTAGCCTATTTATAACTTTCTTCGAATCCTCGACTAGCTTGAATTCCTTCTCACAACTTCCACATAACCCTTCGTTTTTCATTTGGTTTAGAATATCGGTAATGACATCTAATATCATGGTTTTAATAACAATTTCGATTTCCCGAGAATTGCCATTACTATTCATGTAGTCTAAGTAACTCGAGTTGATTATGTAATTAGGTTGATCCTTGTATGTACTAAGAAAACTATTTATAAGTGAGTAATGGTTAGATTGAATATGTACATTGGATATTGAATCGATTCGTAACTGGAAATCTCTATATTCCATAGGATAATCTACTATACTACCGACATTTATTTCAGTAAACTTATCATCGTGCCGAAAAATATTCCCTGAGTGGGTATGAGCTGAAATGAAATATGGTAATTTTCCTTTATTAAGGGTCACATTAAATGCTTCTTTCACGTTTTTTGACATTTTTATGCTTTTATACGGATGATGTCCAGCAAGAATCCACTTTGAGTCTTTAGAGTAGCTGTCTGTCCAACTTTTCATGACACAGGCTTGATCTTTGCCTATCTCGCCCCACACTCCTGCATTGTATTCATTACTAAGCCATGACCAAGGGATAAAAGGGTGAAAAACTGTTCGCCATGACTTATAACTTGATGTATCAAGTACTATAATATATACATTTTGACTTATATTATCTAAATTATCGTTTATTTTTAATGATTGCATAATATATGACTGTCCTCGCATGATATCGTTTCTATTAATATGAAACTTTAACTTATCCAGTCTCGAATTTTTGATCTTCGAGAAGTCAATTTCCTTTTCATATATCTCTTGATTATTATATTTTATGTCATTATTATATATCTGACTCACAACGTCACAATAGGTTTCCTTATTAAATCTTAAGTCTTTAATATTTACATCGAGCTCAGACTTCAATGTTTCAGCCCAAGGAGCATTCGGTTGAAGGATTAAGGCGGCTAAATAGCTGGCGACAAATCTATCTTTTGTTAGCTGACCTCCGATATTATTCTTAGTATCAGCATCTGCTTGTGATCTGAAAATATCTGTTGAAGCTTTTTCCCATTCTTTTCCGAATTTGAATGGATTACTCATTCCATAGTAGAATCCATCATGGTTGCCTGGTGCCATAAACCAAGTAGAACCGCATTTATTCATTAACTCGAAAAAATTATATAGCTCGTTAGCTGTTGACATATCTGCTGCATCTCCAAGATGCAAAATTAACCTATTTGGCTTATCATAATTTTCTAATGCCTTAGATAGCAATATTCCATTGTAATTAAAAAAATCAAGAATTGGAGGTCTTATGGCACAACCGGCTATATCATCCGCAAGGTTAGTCCTATAAAAAAAAGCATACATATTGAAGATGTCATGTATTTGGTTATCTGCCAATACAAGGATCGGCACAGAGAAAGGGTATGACCGCACCTCGGAGATAGCATCCATGTTTTCATATATATTTTCAGACAAATTTTCATTTTCTATTGGTTTTATTTCGACTAAAGCTATTTTATCAGTTTTGATACTATTCTTCATACAGCACGCAAATAGTAATACACAGCAAACCAATGAAAAGACCAGTCTACAAATTTTACACATGGCTGAATCCCCTCAATTGAGGTTTTCATTAAGACTGACGCCCACCGCATATGCTATAATAATAGAGCGTTAGCGTTATGGTATTCCTATTAATATGTGCTTGCACTGATTGATACTTAACTAATATGTTGGTTTTTCTAAACAGCTTTGATTTGCCAGACTTTTCATATTTTCCCGTCGCATAGTGGATTAAACTTCTTATTTCCCTACTGAAATAAGTCATGCTTGCCAGTTATTGCGATTTTCGTAACCTGTTGTAAGTATTTAGTCTATTTCTATATGCGTTTTTTGAGCTTGCATGAAGCTTTCCGAAAAGGGAATTAGCCCATTCTATTAAATAGTACCGTCGCTCATTATCATCTGGCACTGTTGCCGTCAGGACTGATGCTGTAAAGGTGTATGATGTTATTTTTACGTTCTCAGAATAATACTTTGTATTGAGCATACTTCAATTATATCTGCGGCACGCTTCTGCCAACTATCCTAAATGATTTCATGAATAACAGCTTCCTGTATCGACTGCACATGAACCTGACGAAAAAGATCGGTAGAACTCGAAACCAACAATGATGCCGTCGTAAGAACCCCCCTTTACGAACAGGGCTGTTTTTTGGAGCATTGGAAGTTCAAGCGGCCATTGCAACACTGCCAAGGTTACTGTCATCGTGACATAGGCTACAAAGACGACGGAAATTATCGTTGCTGCCTCCCTCTATCGAGTTGGAAAGGGCCTTCTTGGCCTTATCAAGGCGGCTCTGGACGAACCTCTTGATGTTGATGGCCAGGGCCTTCATGAAAACAGATAAGGTGACCCGTTTTTTGCCTCGGGTCCACGATCGTTTCAATCCCGTGACCCGATCCGCTTCGGAGATGGTGGCCTCGATGCCGGACCGGATTTTGTAGCGTTCTTTGAAATCATGGCTTTCCTGCTGTAGTCTGCGCTTGGAGGTCGCCATGTCCTTGCGCTTGTACTTCAGTCGATAATTTCCGCCCTTGATCCGTTTTACCGGACAGATGGGGAGAAATTCGCATAGGAGACAGTGCTCGCGGGAAAACACGGCTTCCACCGCTTTGCCGCGGTCAACGATCTTGCATTCAAGTGGCGCGTGCCCCCGGATACAGTAAACGACCTGGGTGCAGTCCTCGTTCGTTTCAAAGTCACTCAACTGCATCTTATTGAGATCCGGCGCTTTTCCGCAAGTCACCGGAGCGGTAAGCTCGACTCCGTGCTCGTGAGCTTGAAGGATGTTCTCGCCGCTGCCGTAGCCTGCGTCGGCGAACAACTCTTCGGGTTTGCGGCCCGTTTCCTCCAGGCGTTCGATAACGGGCATCACGTCTTTCTGGTCGCTGTCATAGGAAGGGGCCACGTCCACATCGGTGATCACCTGGAAGGGATTTTCCTTCACGCAGGTCTCCGTGAGGGAAGCCTTATATCCTTTGCCCTTGCGCCCATAGGTGGCGTCGGGATCCGAAGGATTCTGCAGGGAGTCCGCAGGGATTTCCTTGGGCTTCTCGAGTTCTGTTTTGTCGGGATCTCCCTCGGTGAAACGGCATTGCTCCGACAGTAGTCGGGCCATCAGCCGGTATTCTTTCATTCGGCTGATTTCCGGATGACCTCGGAAGCGGTCCACCAGGTCGGCGAGATGGCGGGCGGACTTGTCCAGACGACGCTTGGCCCGCGATGATTTTGCATCGGCAAAATAGCCTGCGCGCTTCAAGTAGGCCTTGTCGTAAAGTCGGGGCAGTTTCTCATACAACTTGGGATGTTTCTTATGGAGCCGTTTCAAGAACGCCTCGATGGTGCGCGTAAAGAGCCCCAGACGGCTCAGATGAGCCATGTTGGAAGTGATCTGTGTGGAGTCCAACCGCTGTTTGTCCGTGCTAAGGGCCGCCGTCTCGATGATGGCGTCCGTGATTCCGGTAAAGAGGCTCCGCGCTTGCTTGTTGTCGGTAATCAAGGTCCGGAAATTGTGCAGGGTCTTCTGGCAGACGTGAGATTCAAAGGCGTTGATGTTGAAGGCATATTGCCAACGCAGATCGAAGTCCAGAGCGCCCAAGACTTCCGCATCGGTCAGGCTGTTCATTTCCTTCAAAACACACGCTCCGACAAGGATGGCCACGGGTCTGTTGGGCCTGCCGTTGTCCTCACAGTAGAAAGGCCGGAAAGACTCCTCATCGATCATGGGAAGCACCAGGCGCCGGAACGGACCGGCCCACGTCTTCTCCAACGCCTCGATCCTGTCTGCGGGAAGGCAAATATCGTGGTCGAAAATGGTCTTTTGCGTTCTCTTAGGCCGAAACAAAACAACCCCCCTAAGGACCATATTATTAATCAAGTCAGATACTTATCATACAGGACCCAAAAGAAAGGTCAACCCATAAATGCCATTTTTATTCATATTTTCAACTAGATACCTTTACGGAGAGGTTTTTACGAACTCATCAACAATGGTTTGTTCTATATGGTCAATACCTCCGAAGCGGTCTATGGACATCCATGCCCCTTCCTGCTCCGTATGCGGGTAAAAGCCGGTCGATGGCTTGCGTCCATGTGTCATCGGCGGTTCCGGTCACCTGAGGACGCCATCTTCCTTGCCGGGGATGTGATGGTGCCCGGACGATTTTACAAGGAAAGAGGGCATTTCCTCCTTTTTGATCTTATGTTCAAAAAGGAAGTACCGTCAATTGCTAATTCCCGTCATTTTTGAGGGCGATTTCGAGGGAAGGGCCGGGAACCGGTTTGGAGACATTCGCCCTGTTCTAGGGGTGTTGAAGCCAGGAGGGCCCTACCCCGTGGGTTCAGCCCGGCAGATTCCATGGTTCCGCCGAGCCCGGGGCTGGCACTGTGGCCCGCCCCACGGGTGAGCCGTCAGCGTGTGGGGTTGATGGGACCGTGTCGACGGCCCCGACCGGGGGAAATCGGGGCGTGAGGGCACAGGGACGACCTCCTTGGCTCGATCGTACCCAGGGTACGGAAGATCATCCGGCGCTGTTGTTGAATCCCTGGAGCGCATAAATGCCAATGGGGACGCTGGTAAAAAAGAAAGCTACTCCACCATTAAACGATACCCGTTTTCACCGGCAATGGATTCTCCTCTTTCAACGGAATAACCAATCGCGGGAGCACTCAGCTCCAAACGTCGCGCCGGTTCCCTGTGCGATAGACCAAGCTCTTTTACCGCCCGAAAACAAAAAAGACTCCTTGCCGTTACCTTATTGCCGGCTTTCAGAAGACATTAGGAGCTCACGGAAGCCGACCAAGACGATCCATCGGCCGCCTCATACGCGCGGGAGTGTCATGTGTCGTCTTCGATCCGGAACGGACGTGTTGACAAGAAATTAGAATACGTTTGAAGGGGATTTTAGTCGGGACATCCCGTCTGTATCAACAACTCCAAAGGCCTACAGGCGTTTGTCATGTTAGTCAACAACGTTCCCTGCTTCACACTGCGATCCTTAGTAAGAACAGGCTATGAATATTCGGCCATCGGATGATTTATTGAACGATCAGCATGACCATTGTTTCATGCCGGGACGCGAAGCAGTACGGTCTGAAAAGTACGAGTCGATTCTCTTGTTGGCCGTCACTGTTTGCCTATGTATTTGGCATGGGCCTTTTCGCCATCATCTGTGTTGATCAGAAGGTAATCATATCCCGGCGAGCCAGATGACGATTGCGTGACGGTGATGTTGCTGATCGGTAACCACAACATGGCATCGATCTTGTCAAAAGGATCGATCTGCCAGAGCGATCCGTCCTCCAAAATCATGTACGTTCCGCTATCGACATTTTTGTTTACCCAATGGCCTCCACCGACTCCGGGATAAACACCACCGCTTGCTTCTCCTCCAGCAGCTGCCTTCGACGTGGAGTTTGCCGCAATCTGAACGAGCAAAGCTTCCACGCGTGCTCGTAGGGCTTCCTTCTCTTTCGCTGTAAGCTTGTGGAGTCCCATTAGGCGTTGTTGCGGCTGCGGGAAAAGCTGTTCGAAGGACACCAGCTTCCCTCCGGTTTGCGCGAGGCAGACTGCGGTAACTGCTAACATCAGAATTACGAGAGCGATCAGTTTCTTCATATTCTTCCTCCGGCCTACAATATTGGATGTATCCGCATAAGGTTCTGAGTTGTTTGTTTCCGTCCGTATAAGACGCCTCTGTAAATCCTTCCATTATCTGATGGTGTAAATGTGACTGTGTGATATTGGAAAGTTTTAATTCAAACTTTCTTGCATTATGGTTGATACACACTTTGGTCGACTATACGAAATGAATTCATAACTAACGATCGGCGGCATTGATTGCACAGGAACGGTTGGACTCGTAACCGACAACAGGTTGCTTTATGTGGCCATGATTTCGGAAGCGACCGAAAACACAATTTCCAGTAAAGTACCGTACGACACGCGGGGCTCAACTTGCCCGTGCTAGCCGCACCCTTCCCGGTCCGGCCTTTCTTGCGCACGAAAACCGTTCCCGTCGGACTCGTTTCGATTCCTACCGTCTGCGTAAATCGATCCTTCCTTCATCCTCCGCAAGGAGGGGCAAGCAGATCGGCGGCTTGAGCCCATGTGTCATCGGGGCTTGCGGTCACCGGGGGCAGAGCCTCCGTCTTGCGGCAAGTTGACCGTGTCCGGATGATTCTTCAGGGAAAGAGCGCATTTCCTCATTTTCATCTTATGTTCGAAAAGGTGGGTACCGTCAATTGGTAATTCCCGTCATTTTTGTGGACGATTTCAGGGGAAGGGCCGGGAACCGGTTTTGAGACATCCATCGTGTTCTATGAGTGTTGAAGACCGGTGGCCCCTACCTCGTGGGTTCAGCCCGGCGGATTTCTCGGTTCCGCCGAGCCCGGGGCGGGCACTGTGGCTCGTCCCTACGGGTGAGCCGTCAGCGCGTGGGGTTGATGGGACCGCGTTGACGGCCCCGACCGGGGGGAATCGGGGCATGAAAGCGCAGGGACGACTTCCATGGTTCGTTTTTGGTATGTATTCACGGGGGAGGACTTTCGAGAAAGTCCTCCCCCGACCCCCCTCACAAAGCAGCTTGGACAGGCCTCACCGCCTTCGGCGGAGAGGCTGCTGAAGAATTCAGGTTCCTCACTCACAACGTTCCCTACATCTGCTGAATCGGCAAAGATGCTCCCAAGTTCGGCTTCGTCCCGGAAGGGACGGGACTCCGTTTCGCCCTTGCGAATCACCTACGGAATTCGCAAAACGAGCAGCATGTGCCGTTCAACGTATTAAAATACTTCAAGTTTTTGGGAGGGAGCCCGAGGGAACCCTTTTTTCAAAAAGGGCTCCCTCGGATACCCCTCTGAACGGATACCGTTTTTGTTCACAGGGTCACCGGGGGAACCCGTTCCCACGGAAACGATGGGAACGGATACGGATGCTTCATTCCAGGGGGGCTTTGCCTTCAGCCATCCGTGCCAAGGCCTTGCGGTCGATTTTGGCCATGGGGGTGAGAGGAATGGATCCAACCAGCCGCCACCGACTTGGTACTTTGCGGTCGGCCAGAAGCTTACGAGTGAAGGCTTCCAGCTCTTCGACAGTGGAGGGATCGTCCATGTCGACGGGAACAATGAACGCCGTTACGGCCTGCCCGTGGTCGCCGTCGGGCACTCCGGCCGCGCCGCTCGCTTTGACCTTGGGGTGAGAGTTGAGCACATCCTCGATTTCCACCGGGGCCACGTTGCCGCAGTCGCGTATGATGATGTTCTTATTTCGGCCGGCGAAATAGGCGAACCCGTCTTCATCGCATCGGGCCAGATCGCCCGTCATCAGCCGGCCGTCCTGAATGACCCGGGCTGTACTCTCGGGATCGTTCCAGTAGCCCGACATGAGGGCGCCGGTGCGCACCACAAGCTCCCCGATCTCGCCGGGGGCGACCTCCACTCCGTTTTCATCGAGCAGCCATATTTCAGTTCCCGGGATGGGCCGGCCCATGGAGCCCGGCTTGTAAGGTCCCTCGGGAGGCGTCAGCAGATACCCGCCGCATTCCGTCATGCCCATGGCCACCGCCAACTTCATTCCGGTCTTGTCCTCGAATGCCTGATACAGCTCGCGGGGCACGGCATCGCCCCCCACGTGGAAATAGCGGATGGAGCGGAAATCCTCTCGGGACAAGGAAGGCTCCTCCAAAACGGCCTTCAGCTGGGCGGGGGCCGTCGCCGCCACGGTGGGCCGCCTGTGCCGCAGGGTCTCCAGGAAGTCCGGGGGAGTGAATTCACGCGTGAATACCGAGGTGCCGCCCACGGCCAACATGGTCAGAAAGACACTGGTCAGGGAAGCGCCGTGGCACAAATAGGCCGTCATGAAATAGACGTCGTCGCAGTAGTGGGCAAGGGCCGCGCAGCGGTTATCGGTGCTGTGGGTCAAAGAGCCCACGGTATGAGTGACCCCTTTGGGGGCCCCGGTGCTGCCCGAGGTGTAAAGGATCACCGCCGGTGAAGAGGGTTCCAGGACTTTCGCCGGGGGAAGCGGGCCCGGGGCGGGTGTGACGGATTCGAAACGGGCAACTTCATTCGGGCCGCCGGCCCCGATCCGATATACGCGCAACAGAGAGGTCACTTGGGAGGCCATATCCGCCACACCGGAAACCAGTTCCGGCTCGACGATGAGGAATCTTCCCCCGCAGTGTTCCACGGCGTACTTCACTTCGTCGGGCTTGGAATAACAACTGATGGGGACCGCCACCGCGCCCAGACGGAAGCAGGCCAGGTACAGGCCCGCCAGTTCGACCCGATTGCCCATGAAAAAGCAGACACGATCACCGCGGGTCACTTCCAGCCCGGTGAGGCGGCTTGCGTACGACTCCGTCATTTCGGCCAGCCGGTTGAAGGTCAGGGAGACCGAGTCTATGATCAGGGCCGGCTTTTCCGGAAAACGATCCCGAGATCGAACAAGCAAATCCGTGAGATTCATGCGTTGCCTTCCATATAGCGTTGTTTCAGAGCGGTCCGGGCCCGCGACCCGGTACTGCGGACCCCCGGTGAGCCGGACTCAAGAAGGAAAGAGAGAGTTCAAAAGAGAGCTTATAAGAAGGTTCTCGAATCCGGTCAAGGAACCCGTCGATCCATTGCTTGGAACACAGGGCGTGATGGTCCCATGAATACCCCTCTGCGCAGTAGACATTTTGTGAGCATTCAGAGGGGGATCCGAGGGAACCCTTTTTGAAAAAAGGGTTCCCTCGGGCTCCTTCCTAAAAACTTCAGGTGTTTTAATCGGTTGGACGGCACATGCTGCTCGTTTTTGCCGATTCAGCAAATCAAAGGACGCTGGAAATCAGCGAGCAACCCTATTTCCCCCGATAAATAAATAAAAAAATCCCCTCCCCCGTGAATGCCTGCGACATTTTCATTTCCATTGAAGACCATGATCGGCCTCTGTTAGGATGCGGACACAAAACAGACAATCGTTTCGCCGACATATCGTCCCAACAGCCCGTTGAAATAAACCGGGTGCGGCAGGCTGCTGAAAAACGATGAGATGCAAGGCGCGCAAATCCTGAGGAATGAGACGTACATAGAGTACGTCGCAGTGACGAGGGATGAAGCGCAACGCCGCAGATCGCGTTTTTCAACAGGTTGCCAAAGGAACCGTCATGGGTCCCGTATTGACAAGAAGGCTCCGCGCACTTTGCGATTCGACGTCTCCGGAGACGCCGCTGGAATCCTCTGAATCCGTTTTTGTGACCGGTTGGGCCGAAATCAACGGCCGCAAGGTGATGGTCATTGCCGTGGATCCGGACCCGTTGCCGGAATCCGCAAACCTGGCTTCATCCTCATCCCGTTATATTGAGGCCCTTCGGCAGGCGGGGGCCGAGGCCCGTCCGGTGGTTTTCCTCCATGACTCCCCAGCGCCCTATCAATCCGGTCGGACCGCTTTTCAGGGGACCGGCGTTGAACTCATGATGGGCGAGAACAGTGTGGGAAGGCAATATTATGAGATTGCCCGACTTTCCGGAAAAGTTCCCCTGGTTTGCGCTGTTTTCGGTCGAATGGCGCAGGCTCAGGCTTTTCCAACGGTGATGTGCGACGGAATGGTGATGCTGAAAGACGCATCCGTCAGCGTGGCCCGCCCGGATGCGGTGGAGGCCATGTTGAATCAAGAGGTCTCTTACGAGGAACTGGGCGGCGCCCGCGTGCACGGCCGGGTGATCGGCGACTGCCACCAGGTGGTCTCCACCGAGGAGGAGGCGCTTGCCTGGATCCGTCGTTTCCTGAGCTATCTCCCCTCCAACACGAATGAACAGCCGCCTCCCACGATCCCGGCGCCTCCCAAGGCCGGGGCTCCGGGTATCGAGGAAATCGTACCCCCCGAACTCCATCGTCCCTTTGATGTTCGTCGGGTCATGGGTTCGCTGGTGGATGAAGATCAATTCCTGGAGCTGGGCCCCGATTTCGCAGGCGAAGCCGTAACCGGGTTTTCGCGCATCGAGGGGCACGCGGTCGGCATCGCGGCCAACAATCCCATGGTAAACGGCGGGGTCCTTTTTCCGGAAACCTGCCGCAAGCTGACCCGATTTGTAAACCTGTGCAACGCCTTCAATGTGCCCATGGTTTTCCTGGCGGACGCGCCCGGGTTCATGATCGGAAAAGAGGTGGAAAAAGCGGGGATCGTCTCCGCCGGGGCCGAGCTTTTCCGGGCCATTGCGCAAAGCCGGATTCCACGACTTTGCATCATACTGCGCCGGGCCTACACGGCCGGGCTGTACGCCATGTCCGGATCCGGATTCTCCCCAACGGCCGTTTATGCACTGCCGGGAGCATCCATTGCGGTTTACGGCCCTGAAGCCGCGACACGGTTTATGGACAAACTGGACCTGCCTCGGGATGAAAAAGCGAAGATTCTGCGGAAAATGGAAGAGGAAAGCCGGCCTACGTTCCTGGCGGAGCAAGGCTTTCTCAACGGCGTCATTGAACCGGACCGGGTCAGGGAAACCATTGCCGATTTTCTGATGCGTAAGGAGACAAAGGGTGGAATTTGAAATCAGAGAACTGCGTCATCCGGATGAATTGAAAGAGGTGATCCGGCTGCAGGCAATCGTCGGAGGCCTGCCGCCCGAGGATACCATGTCGCCGATCACCCTGACGGCCCTGGCCATGGATCGTCCCCGCGTCGGCTGGGTGCTGGGGGCCTATCATGATCAGAAAATGATCTCGTTTCTCATCGCTCTCGGGATGGCCGAACCGCACGCCGCCCTCGGACACATGGTCGGCGTGCACCCGGATTATCGGGACAGCAACGTGGGCCTTCAAATACTCCGGCGCAATTTTGAACAGTTTGAAAGAGACGGGATCAAGAAGGCCTACACGACCTTTGAGCCCCTGGAATCCCGCAATGCCCACATCTACATCAACAAGATGGGAGGGCGCGGGATCGTCTACAAGAAAGCGCATTATTACATCGATTCGGGCCTGCACCACGGCATGCCCCAGGACCGGCTGCTGGTTGAACTGGATGTGAACAAGGTGCTCACCCCGGACGGGGACCATCCCCCGGAGCGGGTTCCGGACCGCTATCCCATCGTCACCCCGGAAAACATGCCCGAGGCCGAGGCCGTGCTGGTGGAAATACCGTCGGACCTGCGGCGTCTCCAGGCGGAAGACCCAGCCTCGGCCCTGGCGTATCGCATGGACACTCGAACGATTTTTGAAGAATACATGGACCGAAGAGAAATGGCGGCGGAGGCGTTCTTTTCTCAAGTCGTGAATGAAAAGAGGCGCAGCTTTTATCTGTTGTGTAAGAAGCCAGCTTAAAATGTCGGATCCTTGCGGGCCGGCTGAAAAACGATGAGATGCAAGGCGCACCAATCCGGAGGAATGAAGGCGTACCTAGAAGTACGTCGCAGTGACGAGGGATGAAGTGCAACGCCGCGGATCGCGTCTTTCAACGTCTCTATTCACAGGACAGGCGGGGAGACCTTTTGAAAAAGGTTTCCCCGGACCCCATCCAAAACTTCTTGAGCGGGTTGCTCGCTTCCGCGTCGCAACCGGATTCAGGGGCCCTTACGAGACCGACCGCCGGACGCATTGGAGCCTCTCCGCCGGAGGCGGTGAGGCCTGCTTGAAGCCTTTGAGGGGGGGGACCGGGGGGGAACTTTTTCAAAAGTTCCCCCCCGTGAATGCATACCACGGATTTTCCTATTGAAGAGGATTCCCTTGACGACCCGCGACATCATCAGCTGCCTCACCCGCGTGGCCCTGAGCGCGGAAACCGAGGACTACATCAGCAAGGATACGGATGAACAGGAGCTCATCGACCGGCTCAAACGGGACCATAACCTGGAGAAGGTCTACCGGTTCGATATCGGGAAGAATTCCGACGGCTATTCGGACCTCGTCGACGGGGTCTTGGAAGAGGCCGACCTGGCCGGGCTGTGCAGGCAGAATCTGGTGGAGTATCCGGACAACCATTACCGCCTGCTGCGCCGGCGCCTGGCGGATTTGCACGGACTGGATCCCGACCGGTTTGTCTTGAGCGCGGGCCTGGAGTCCATGATCGATCACATCAGCCGGGTATTTCTGCAAAACGGTGAGGCCTTTTTGGTTCCCATTCCCAATTTCAGCGTGTTCGCCGATTTTTCCATTCGCGTGGGCGGAACTCCCGTTTATCTACCCCTTGCGCCTGAGGACGACTTTCAGTGGACGGACGCCACCGTGGAACGCCTTGGAAACCTCATCCAAGCCCATCGCCCGAAGCTGCTGTGGGTCAGCAACCCGGTGAATCCAACGGGCCAGGATCTTTCCCTTGAGTGGATGAAAGACCTGACGGCCCTATGCGCTTCGCAGAATACCGCCGTTGTGATCGATGAGGCCTACGGCGAATACACGGATACGGACCGGGAAATAGTGTCGGCAAGTCGGTTTGCGGGACAATACAAGAATTTGATGGTCTTGCGGACTTTTTCCAAAATCCATGCCCTGCCGAACCTGCGCGTCGGGTACCTCATCAGCTCAAGCGAAACTATTTTGCAGGCCGTTTCCCTGTACCGGCCCATGTTTCCCTTTTCGTGGTTCTCTCTTTTTCTGGCCGGAATCGCTTCCGTTGATGAGGAGCACGTGCAGAGCGCCAGGAAAAAGCTGGTGATCCGCCGGAAACGTTTGTACCGGCAGTTGGAAACCTTGAAGACGTTCTCTTTCCTACCCTCCCGGACGAACACGCTCATGCTGAAAAACGCGCACCTGAAAGCGGATGAACTCTGGCAGGCGCTGACGGAACAGGGGTTTCTCACGGCCAACCTCAATCGGGTCAATGGATTGCAGGGTCACCATTTTCTCCGTATGACCATTTGCTCGGAAGAAGAAAACGACCTGTTCGTCCAGGCCTGCCGAAACATCGAGGAAGGCTTGAAAACGCCGTAAGCGGCACCGCTTACCCTGTGACCATTCAGAAAGGTATCCGAGGGAGCCCTTTTTGAAAACCTTCAGGTGTTTTAATAGGTTGGACGGCACATGCCGCTCGTTTTTGCCGATTCAGCAAATCAAAGGACGCTGGAAATCAGCGAAGCCTCTCCGCCGAAGGCGGTGAGGCACTCTTAAAACGCTTTGAAAGGGGACCGGGGGAAATCAGCGAAGCCTCTCCGCCGAAGGCGGTGAGGCACTCTTAAAACGCTTTGAAAGGGGACCGGGGGAAATACCATGTTGGCCTCAGGTGCTCGATCGTTATGATGGAGCATCACCCAAACAGAAAGGAGACCAACATGGTAGCAACGAAAGTAACAGAATTGGCCAAGTTTTTGGAGCTGGATATCGACCGTGATTTCCACGTCGGGATCGACGTACACAAAAAGAGCTACCACGTGGCCGTGCTTCGCAGCGACGGCGAGGTGAAGACTTTTGTGTCCTCGGCCTCTCCGGAGGCCATCGTGGCCATGTTGCTCCCCCACTTGAGGCGCATCCGAGCCGTAGCCTACGAAGCGGGGCCCACCGGCTTCGGCCTTGCGCGCACTTTGGCCAAAGCCGGGTTCAGCGTGATCGTGGTGGCGCCGAGTCGGGTCCCTAGGCCGGTGACTGCGGGGGCCAAGACCGACCGCCTGGATTGCATGCGGTTGGCGGACCATGCCGCCCGAGGGATATTGAAGTCCATCGCCGTTCCCACGGAGGAAGAGGAGGCCGAACGCAGCGTAATTCGCCGTCGGCACGATCTGGCCGACGGCACTCGACGCGTTAAGCAGAGAATTCAATCCCTTCTGCTGTTTCACGGTGTGGAGGCGCCTCCCGGGCTCAATCATTGGGGCCGAAGCGCTGTGGCGCAACTTCGAAAGCTTCGTCTGCCGAAGGAGGCCAAAGCGACGCTGCTCAGCTTGCTCCGTGAGTTGAATTTCCTCACAAAGGAAAAAGCCTTCATGGAGGAAAGGACTTCCAGTGTGTGCGAGAAACCTGAACACTTTGAGGAAATGCGATGCCTTCGAAGCGTCCCCGGGGTGGGTCCCATCACAGCGGCTACCTTCCTCCTGGAATTGTTTCGCCCGAGTCGGTTCCATCGGGTGGAGGAAGTGACCAGCTATCTGGGACTCGCACCGTTGGTAAGACAAAGCGGAGAGCGGAAATCTCGAGTGGCGCTTCCTCCCGTGGGTCAGACGCGACTGCGGAGTCTGTTGGTGGAGGCGGCCTGGACGTGGAAGTCCAGGGATCCGGCCATTGATTCGCATTATCGAAAACTCCTGTCGCGAACGGGCCTTCCACAAAAGGCCATTTGTGCGTTGGCACGGAAACTGGCCGTTGTTCTATGGCGATTGACCATGGAAAAACGGACCTATGAATTTCGTCTCCAAGCGGACCAAGCATGAGCCGGTTAGGACTTGTTTAGGAGAACCCAACCGGCTCGGGACCCATACTTGAGGTGGGTCCCGAGCCTCAAGCCGGGAGAAAAAAGCGGAGACGGCCGCGATAAAGTTTGGCTGCATCGGTAGCGCTGGGGAAATGGCGGCATCTTCGCTTCTACATCGCATGTGTACTTGGCGCTTCGGGCGCGAATAGGAAACGGTTATCCAATTCCGGCTTGACTTGAGGCCACATAGGAAACTTTCTCGAAAGTTTCCCCCGATAAATAAATAAAAAAATCCCCTCCCCCGTGAATACTTACCTTACCCCTTATTTCGTGCCGCTTCACCGCCGCGCAGGAAGGATACGACGACACCGATGCAGGCCACGAATCCCCCCGCGAGCATAGCCCACCGAAAAGCGGCCAGGAAAACCGTCTCGAGGTCCGGTCTGTATTCCTTTAACGCCAGGCCTCCGCTCTGCGAATGAAAGATGCTGTTGAAGATGAGACCCGACAGAGCCACGCCGATGGCCATTCCCAGATTTCGCGCGGCCGCGAACATACCGGATGCTTCCCCCCTGTGGGTTTGCGGCACGGCGCTCATCAGGGTTGAGCTGTTGGGTGAAACGAAAATACCGGTTCCGATTCCCACCAAAGCCAGGGGCCAGGCCACGGAAAGGTATCCGTGTTCGGGCGTAATCCGGGACAGGTAGAACAGCGCCGCCGACATCACCAGCATTCCGAGGGTGCAAAGCGTGCGGGACCCCGTCCGGTCCGAGACGTACCCGGAAAGAGGGCTTGTTAGAGAAAGAAAGGCAAAAGGGATCACCATGGTGTATCCGGCTTTTTCAATGGATAAACCGCAGGGATAAACCAGATAGAAGGGCATGAGAAAAATCATGGTGAACAGGCTGACGTACAGTATGAATGCGGCGAGGAGCGGAAAAAGAAAAAGACGAATTCTCAGCAGTGACGTTTGAAATATGGGAGAATCCGTGCGCTTTTCAACACGAAGAAACCACACCATGACCAGGATTGAAACGGATAACCCCGCAATGGTGCGCGGAGATGTCGGATTCCAGGAATAAGCGTTGGAAATGACGTAGATAAACAAACTGAGTCCAACCACCAGAAAAAATGTTCCCTTCCAGTCAAAGCCCTGTTTGCCGTCAATGGTTGCTTCCGCATCCTCAAGAATTCGAAGGGCGAGTATGGTGGACACAATGCCGATGGGCACGTTGACAAAAAAGATGACCCGCCACGGCAGCGACTGAATAATCAGGCCGCCGATGACCGGCCCGGCGATGAGGCCTGAGGCGACGACCGCTCCCAGCGCCCCCAGTGCTTTGCCCCTCTCGGCGGGGGGGAAGGTATCCACGAGAATGGCGGGGGAGCAGGCCATGAGCATGGCGGCCGAAGCGCCCTGCAGCGATCGGGCGGCAATCAGCCAAACGGCGCTGGGCGCCACGCCGCACCAAAGGGATGCCAATGAAAAAAGCAAAAATCCCGCGCAATAAACCCGGCGTCTTCCCTGGATATCGCTGAGCCGCCCTAGAGGGAGCAGAAGAGACGACACGCTCAAGAGATAGATCATGGGAATCCACTGAATGGTGGTCAGCGGCGCCTTTAGATCCTTCATGATCACCGGCAGGGCAATGTTGACAATGCTGGTGTCGAGCGTCGACATGAACACCGCAACGGCCACCAGTGAAAATACAATCCATTTCGTCCTGCCGGCGGTCTCGTCTTTCCCGGGGCTTGAAAGACCCGGAGAGTTTTCAGCTCTCGGCATCACACCGGACACATCCTTATCAACCATTCGGCATCCCCCAAGGATTCACGGAAGACTCGGGAATTTGTGACGGAACTGCTTCTGCTTTTCGTTCAGCCAACAATTTGTAAGTCGGCAACCAAGGTCTTCTTACAGCCGCTTGAATCATTTCACTGGGGGGTGCTTTTGGGAAAAAGCACCCCCCAGCCCCCCCGCAAAACTCTCAAGCTCGGCCGCACCGCCTCCGGCGGAGCGCCCAGAGGCTTATAATGCACCGGCACACATTCTTGAAGCGCGAGCATTCAGAGGGGTATCCGAGGCACACCCCCAAAACCATTTAGTCATTTCAATATGTTGGACGACAAATGCTGCTCATTTTACGAATCGCGTACGCGATTCGCAAAAACGCAACGGGGGTCCGGGGGGCCATGGGTCCCCCGGCAGGGGTGCAGGGGCGCGGCTTTCCCCTGCGGCCGCCCTGATGAAGGACTTCAAGCCGGCACTCCGCCCAGTCTCAAAAGATCCGATACAGCGGATGCTCTTCCACGAGAGTCCGAACACCGTGCAAACGCGCGCGATAGGCCAACAAGCCGTCCGTTGCGGCGCAGGCGGGATACACCCATGGGGCATTGGCCAAGGAGCCGTACATGAGGAAATCCGCTCCGAAGCACTGGGGCACGGTGAGCACCGCGGCGGAGGCTCCGGTGAACTCCTTCCACCCTTTGGATTTCGCACGCCACTGGTACAAGGCGTTGGCCGGGGCGCAGCCGGCGGGCAAACCGAACTTGTCTTTCACTTCATGGACGGCTTCCGAAGCCCAACCCACTCCGGGCACGTCCAGCACGCCCACGTCCACCAGCAGGTTCCGAATCCCCGCCCGATCCGCCGCGGGAAGCAGCCGGTCTTCCAGCAATCGCAGCATGTCTTTGGGCCTCATGGCCCGCTTGCTGAAGGCCAACACCACGGCGTGCTTCACACCGCACTCCTTGAGGCACGCCACCTCCTCCTCCGTATAATCCTCGGCAATGGAATTGTAGATGATGCGATTCATGAGTTCGGAGCCGGCCAATTCCCGCACCACTTCCATCCGAACCTTCTGAAAGGGCGAATCCAACAGCAGGGGAGCATCCGTCGTCCGAGCCGTAAATTGAATGTATCGAAGCAACGCTTTCGTGGATTCCCCGATAACGTCGATGATGCGCGGGTTGCCCGTGCTCCTCGACAGTTCCCCCTCCCTCTCGATCAACGCCTGAGCCGCATCCTCGTCGAATTCCCCTTTGTCCGCATCCTTTACTATACGATGGCCGTTGAAAAACAGGCTCCCGATAAGCACCGTGGGATACTCCCCCGTACGCCCACCCAAGACCACGTCACCAATACGCAGGACTTTCTGTTCGGCTTCAAATGAATCCATGAATATTCCTTTATCGTTGAAGGAGGGAAACCCTTTTGAAAAAGGGTTTCCCTCACCCTTCCCCAAACCTTTTAAGCGTGGGCAGCGGGCCTTTCGGCCCGAGCCCTCGGGAGTTCAACTTCCAGCCGCCATGCTCCGATAAACGGGCCTCACCGCCTTCGGCGGAGAGGTTCACAGGGGAAACAAATGTCCGGCCGGGGAAATCCGTATCCGCTAGATGCCGCCGGCTGATGAACCGCAACGTCTATGAATAGGCCCCCTCGGAGTTCCATGCCTCGATCATACGCCGCAGGCGCATGACCCGCACTCCAGAGTTTTCTGAGGGGCTTGGGCAACCCTTTAGGCGGACCTCACCGCCTTCGGCGGAGAGGTTCACAGGGGAAACGAATGTCAGCGGCCGGGGAAATCCGCACCCGCTAAATGCCGCCGTCGGATGAACCGGAACGTCTATGAATAGGCCCCAACCAGCACTCACACATTCTTCCGTCGAACGAACTCGGCGAAGGATTCCCGTTTGGGAATCGGAATATCGATCTCGTCCAGGTTTTCCGGAATGGGGAGTTCTCCCAGGGCCTTGACCACGGCCACGGCGGCGTGCACGTGTTCCGGAGGGGTATCCACGGGAATCTGGTTGAGGTAGAGGATCAGACCGCCGTCGCGTCCCATTTCGTCGATGTATCGTTTGAGGCGTTGCACAATGGCTTCCACCGGACCGTCCATGATCAGGGCGGCGTCGACCCCGGCGGACACCATGAGTTTCCGGTCCAGGGCGAATCGTTTCACCCAGCGAGCGTCCATCTGGTTGAGGTCCGGGTCCAGCACATTGACGAAAATGGGGCAGGTGGCGAGTTTCTGGAGCAGGAACCGCTCGGGATCACGGCTTTTCACGTCGCCCCATTGACCCAGGGTGACCACCGTGCCGCCGGCGAGTTCCCGCAGCCGGTCCGTGTAGGGGATCACGAACTCGTCGAACATGTCCAAACTTAGATTGGGCGGCGAAGCCCAGGCGTCCACGCCGAAGGCGATGTATTCCGGTTGGCCGATTTCGTCGCGCATGGCTTGGATATAGGGTGCCAATATCCGTTCGCACAGGAATTCCATCAGCCGGTGTGCGAAGGCCGGATCGGTTTTCATGTCCTTGATGAGGCTCACGTAACCCCGGATATTCATGGCCAGGCTGAAGGGGGCGCAGAAATAGATGCGCGCCGGTCGGCCCGTGCGTTCGAGGAACAGCTTGTTGATTTGGTGAACGTAGGGCATGCGTCCGGATCGGTGCGGGTCCGGGATTTGGATGCGGTCCAGGTCGGCGTGTGTGCGGATGAGCGGCTCTCGGCGGTCGATATCCGGCATGGCCTTGCCGCTGTAGATCATCTTCTGCCCCATGGCCTCGGCTTCAATGTTGTACATGTCCCAACAATCATTGGGCGCGTCGAAGCCGTAGTATTCCGTCACCAGGAGCTGGGTGTCGGTGAACACCCGCGCGTCGGTGTAGAAATCGTTGAAGGAAACCCCGGCCAGCAAAACGGAATGGTCGTGACACTGGGCCGCGATGCGGATGCGTTTCTTCTTGGGAGCCGCGCTCATTCAAACGCCTCCTTTCACAAGAGCCTTGGCTTTGGACAGGGCTTCGAAAGCGTCTTCGCCGTAGCCGTCGGCGCCCGCGTCCTCGGCGAATTTGGGCGTCACGGGAATGCCGCCCACCATGATGCGCACGCCCGAGCGGAGGCCCTGTTTGTCCAGCGCCTCGATGACTTCGGGAATGGCCCGCATGGTGGTGGACATGTAGGCTCCAAGCCCCAGGATGTCCGGTCGAAGCTCTTCCACCTGCTCCACGAACCGCTCGACGGCCACGTCCACCCCAAGGTCCGTCACCTGGAATCCCTCTCCCTCGAGCAGGGCGATGACGATATTCTTGCCCAGATCGTGCAGGTCTCCGGAAACGGTACCCATGATCACCCGCCCCAAAGAGGGCCGTTCATCGCCGGTAAGGTAGGGTCGCAGCCGCGCGGTGACTTCGTTGAAAGCCTCGGAACTCATGACCACCTCGGGCAGAAAATACCGCCCCCGATTCCAGAGGTCCCCCACTTCGCGGATCGCCGGCAATGCGGCTTCGTTGAGTACGTCCGCCGCGGAGACGCCTTGCTCCACGGCTTGAGTCGTCTTGTCCCCGGCGCCGTAAATGTCGCCGTCCACAATCGCAGCCTTGATTTCTTCCAGAGCGGACACGGTTCCCCCCCACAGTTCGCAGAGTCGAAGTGATCCTACGTTTTTCGGCCGTATTCGGAAATCCGGTTGAGGGCAAAGCGCTTGATCTCCCGAGGTGCGCACGGCCTCAACATCCCGTTGAAAAAAGCCGGTTGGGGCAGGCCGCTGAATAACGATGAGATGCGAGGCGCGCAAATCCTGAAGAATGAGACGCACATGGAATACGTCGCAGTGCCGAGGGATGAAGCGCAACGCCGCAGATCGCTTTTTTTTCAACAGCCTCACAAGCTCCCGCATGCCCCAACCATCCCTGCCATACCATATAGGAGCCCGGTAATCATTCACCGAAGGGAACTTTCCGAACAGGCCTTACCGCCTTCGGCGAAGAGGCTGAGGCGGAAATCGACTTCCGTACCGATTTTCAACGTTCCCTGCATCTCCCGAATCGGCAAGGAAGCTCCCAGTCAATATGAACGGGGTGTGGTTCGGCTTGTCGGTTTCCCTCCTTTACTTTTGGTCGGCTATACGGCGAGCGCCTAGCCGTCTCATTGACAAGGTGCCGGTCGTCCTTACCGTATTAAGAAAGGACAATCACGCGAGGTCATTTTATCAGGCTTTCCGATCCATGAATTCGGAATCTTGTGAAAGCCGAACCGCCCACATCGGACCGGCGTGGTTGCGTTACCCGGGCCGTTCGAAGTCGACCAATGGTTCCACCAACTCGGCTTCGGGGGTCCCATTTCTTCCTCGGCCGCTTCGCGAAGAGCGGCGCGGCTGAGTCCAATTCTTCCGCGGGGTTGCGTGTAGGACGTTTTTCTCAAAAGCGCCTCACACCGGATTCAAAGAAGACGAGCCATAAGGCCCCCCGCTTGCACGGGGTGGAAGGCCGCGTTCTGCAATCGCGCTTCCTCTCCGAAGAAATGTTGGAAAGGAGTTCGCAATGATGGAAACCCAATCTCACGGAGCGAGGACTTCCGTGTATACCTCCGAGTTGTTCTCTCGAATGGACGAGAGCAGCGACCGCGAGTTTTACGCGAGGGATCGTTTTGTCAGCCATCTGGACCGATTGGCCCTGGACACGGTGGAAAAACTCATCGGCAATCTGACGGTGGAGAAGGACCCGGTGGTTCTGGACCTCATGGCCGGATGGGACTCCCACCTGCCGGAGGATTTTTCCGCTCGCGAAGTGGTGGGCGTGGGGCTCAACGACAACGAACTGAAGCAGAACCCGCGTCTGACTCGATACGTGCTGCATGACCTCAATGAGGACCCGATCCTGCCTTTCGAGGATGGAACCTTTGACGTGGTGCTCAATACCGTGTCCGTGGACTACATGACCCGGCCGTTGGAGGTCTTCCGGGAAATCGCCCGGATACTGAAACCGGGGGGTCTGTTTCTGGTGATCTTTTCCAACCGCATGTTTCCGCAAAAAGCGGTGAAAATCTGGAAAGAATCCAACGAAGCGGAACGAGTCATGCTTGTGGAGGATTTCTTCCGCGTGACGAATGACTTCGAGCCGGCTCGCGTGTTCGTTTCCAAGGGAAAGCCGCGACCGACGGACGACAAATACGCCTACCTCGGGATTCCCAGCGATCCGATTTATGCGGTGTCTGCCGACAAGAAGGGCGGAAATCCCGATCGCCCCGAAAGACCGCTGCCCAAGTTGGATTCCGTGGAGATAACGGACCCGGCCCTGGTGGAGGCAAGAAGTGCGCAGGTCAAGAGTTCCCTTATCTGTCCATACTGCGGCGAGCGGATGAAGAAATGGGCCGTGCCCCAGAATCCCTTCACGGAGTGGGAAAACGAGTTCATGTACGTATGCTTTAACGACGACTGCTGCTATTTCCGAAGGGGATGGGACGTGATGAACGAGCAAGGCAACATGGGGTTTTCCTATCGCCTCATGTATTACCCGGAACGGGATCGGCTGTTTCCGGTGGCCGTACCGAGCTTCAAGGCTCTGAAGGAAAGCATTGTCGAGGAAGACTGCGACGCCTGATACCGGATTGTCGAGCAACGCAATCCGTGGTGTTGCGCTTCATGCCTCGTCAGTGAATCACACTCCACGTACGAGAAAATGCACTGGGGGGAGCTTCCGAAAGAGTCTTCTCCCGTGCCCATTCCAAACGCCTCCCCGCCGAAGGCGGAGAGGCTCACATCAAAGACGAATTTCGGAGCCGTGAACACGCTACCGAGGACCTTTTGGACCCATGCGCTTGTTGACCCCTCGGCGCTTACGGGCCCTGCATCTCATCGTGCTTCACCGGACGGTGTGAACCGGCCTTTGAGACGGACCGGTTGGACGCATCGGCCGAGGTTGGAGTAAACCGCTCTCTCCCGTCCTTGACACGAGTGGTACCCTCGCTTACCTTGTATTTCCGGCGATTGAATCCGTCATGTAAGACAACCTTCACGGCTCGACAGGCGGATTTCGGGAAAGGGTACGGGCACCTTATGGGAAAGACGCTGCTTATTGCGGGTTTGGTCATCGCGGGTATCGGCCTGTTTCTTATGATCGGCCCCAAGATTCCCTGGTTGGGTCGGTTGCCGGGCGATATCGCGATCAAGCGTGAAAATTTCTCGTTTTATTTCCCGCTGGGCACCTGCATCCTCATCAGCGTGGTGCTGAGCCTGATTTTCTGGCTGTTCAGACGGTGACGGCAATCCCGGACCACAATCGTGGAGTGGCGGAAAAGTCCTTCGGGGGAACTCCGGCCACCCACTAAAACGATCGGACTTTGGAATTAAAATGGCGCAAGAGTTGTATAGGTGTGAACGTTGTTCCGGCCACGTCTTCATCGTGGTGCACGGGTGCCGGATGGTCACCAACAACCTGAAAATGCTCCGGTGTCGGTGCGGCAGGGGCCCGGACGGCGTGGCGGCTCACAAGACCCGAATCGTGGTGGAGGAATTCGCGGAATGGGGCCGACTGGACGAAGAGCACGGTTGGGCCTGGGAAGCGAAGAACCTGGAAGAAGTCGAGGACCGGGGCGAGGACTATCAGGTGCTTTGCGAACGCTGCGCCTCTAGAGCCGAAGAAGATTCGGACTGGGAAGTCCTTGACGAGTTCACCGAAGACCTGGACCACGAATTCTACGTGTTCTGCGGGGAATGCGAGAAGGAAATCGAGTTCGGCTGGTCCGCTCCCGATCGGCAAGGAGGCATCTGGCCGGTGGAAGCTTCCGATTTCGACCCCGCCTGCTGCCTGCCGGAACCCAGGTACTATGGACTCTGGGTGGATCGAGGCTGGATTCAAGAAGAGGAGGAATGAAGTTGTTCCGGTGATTCCTCCGCCCGCTTTCCGGGCGAGCCGCTCCCTTCAAGTGTTTCCTTGGACTCCTCTTCCCAAACCGCTTCAACGGCCGGCTTCGGCACTTTTCTTGCTTAACGAATGAGAGCAAAAGTGGAATCGTTCCATCACTTGTCGGCCGTATCGACCGTGCGGGACGCAATCCGGCGCCGGCCACGGCCGGACGACGGCGCCGAGTCTGCAACGGGAAACCATGCGCACCTTGATCCTAATGTCCCTCTTTATCGCCCTTTCGCTTGCGGCTACGCCCCTCCTCCGGGAGGTGAAGGCCGCGGAGTATGCCGACGTGTTGCTCGTCCGGGTTTCCGAAGGATTCCGGAACGGGGCCTTCCACAAGGGTGAAGTTCTCTTCGAAAGGCCGCCGGACGGCTTGGAAGGTGAGGCCCCCCGCACGGTTTACATCCAGGGCTGCGCCGTTGGCCGGGCCGGAGAAACCATGGAGGCCGTGGAACGCAGAGCGGTTGTCGACGCATTGAGCCGAATCGCCTACACCCAAGGGGAAAAAACTGCCCACGTGGCTCAGCGGGTCCTGGTTCAGGACGCGGCCGTGGCCTTGGACGAAACGCACATACGGGAATATTATCTGGTAGGACCCGATCTTTCCGTTGTGGAGCGAAAGGTGGAAGGAGCGGAGATGACCGTCACGGTGAGGGTTCCCATGCGTCCTTGGGACGGCCGAAAGCCCGCTGCCGGATGGATCGAGCTGCTCGGCGCCGCGCCCAGAGAATTGGGAGAAGCTTTCGAGGAAGCGGGGCGATCCGCCGGCCGTCTGTCCACGCTGATCACACGCTGGATGAACCGTGTGGGTGCGGAAATCCGCCCCGGCCCGCGTTGAGGCCGAACCCAAGTCTCATGCGGTTCTTCAGTGATTCTTTCCCGGAAGGATACTTTCCGGCCCATTGAAGGGTTGTAGCGGGCCCGAAAATGCAAAACGGGGGAAAGCCCCGTATCGGGAATTTCCCCCGTGAAGAATTGCCATGGACGGCTGTCCGATCAGGCGGACATGGTCCGGTCCCGCCCTTCCCGTTTGGCTCGATAAAGCGCATCATCCACGTCCCTGAACAAGTCTTCCATGGTAGCGCAGGGATCGTCGTCCTCGCGCGAAGCCACTCCGATGCTCGCGGTCACCTGGTTTCCGTTCAATGCATCGGGCCATGCATGTTTGTGAATCTCGGCATGGATGCGTTCCGCGATGCGGGCGGCATGGGCGCTCGTGGTCTTGGGCAACACCAGCAGGAACTCGTCCCCGGCGTATCTTCCGGCCAAATCGTAGGCGCGCAGGCTGCCCTCCAATATGCGTGAGAACTCCCGGAGCACCAAATCTCCGGTCGCATGTCCCAGCGTATCGTTGATGGTCTTGAAGTGATCCAGGTCCAGGAGAATGATGGAAAGGGGTTCATTATGGCGAACCGCCCGTTCCACTTCCTGCCTAAGCCGCCTTATGGTGGCCCTATAGTTGGGCAAACCGGTCAGCTCGTCCGTTTCGGCCAGCCGCAACATCCGATCGTACTTTTCCGCATTCCACAAAGCCAAAGCCAGGGGCTCGGCGACACTCCGAAACAGCGAATCGATTTCTTCCTTGTTTCCCCCGGAGGAACCTGACTTATACGCCAAGACCCCCACTCGCTCTCCCTTGAATTCGAGAGGAAAGGCCTGCATCCCTTCCGGTTTCGGCGTTCCGTCGTAAGCTATCCCATCATCGTATCGTTCCAAGCGCCAATCGAAGGCGGAAGGCTTCCCGTTCACCCAGGATGCGAGGCTCCTCTGGATTTCCCCTTGGAGGCGGGTTTTCTCTTCGATGGAAGGATCGCCTTTAAGCCATGTGACGAAAAAATTCCGTTCCTCTTCCAATAAGAGAACCGTTATCATCTCGACGCCGGCGGCACAGCCCACCATTTCGAGGGTCTTATCCACAATCTCGACAGGATCGAGAGATTGATGCACGTTTCGGGTAAACTCTCGTAAGAAGGCAAGTTCGCCCGGCGGTTCCGCCCTTGAAAGCCCTCTGAATCGGTCTTCGGTCGACTCTTCGGAACGGCTGGACAAAGAAGAGGCGACCACCGTCCCCGTTCTCGATTCCCGTAGCGGGTCTTCCGCACACAACGACGGAGACACCACCAGATTGGAGCCTCCTCTGCGGAGCAAAGGCACCACTTCGGCCAGCACCGAGTCATCGGTCATCAAAACGATTCGCTTGCCGTCGTGGTCCTTATTCAGTGCATCCACCACGTCCCGGTTCCATTCCGCGTCTTTGGTCAATCCGATCATAATGACGTCGTATTCGTCCCTCAGCAGCCTGGGGAAATTAAGGATGTCCCGGGTGACGGCTTTGTTCGAGTCAAGAGCTTGACGGTCGATCACGGACCTGAACGCTTGCATAGACGATATTTCCTTCCTGTATCCCCGTTCGATCATGCGGCGCGGCGGGTGGGGGATTTCCTCGCCGCAATAGAAGCGATCCCGATTTTTGAGCAAGCATATTCCGTGCCACTGACTAGAGCCCATTCGTCCAACAAAAATAGATTTTAAATTCAAATAGTTGGCCGAAGGACCGGGAAGCCTTGCTTCCCACTGTATAGGCAAAAAATGACCGGGGAGAAGCCAAATCCCAACATTCCGAATCATCCGATGAAGATAACCTATCGATATTAATAGACTTCCTGCCCAAGCTGGCGAAGGGTGATCATTGGCATAATAGATGCATCCCAAAACGTGAACATTCGTTTGGTCGAAAGGAGATACGCGTGGTTCAGAAACTGGTCATCATGGGCGTACTGGCGTTTATCGTCTTCGTATCCACCTCCTTCGCCGGAGAAGTCTCTCTCTTTTCCAACGTCAAAAGTCTGGCGATCGTGTTGGGAGGAACCCTGTTGGGCGTATTGGTCGCTTTCCCCGTTTCCACGGTGAAGGAATTGGGGGGAACGGTGCGCCACATGTTCACCGCCAAGCCCGTGGGCATGAACGCCACCGTCAGGCAGATCGTGTCTCTGGCTCGCGTCGGTCGGCTGAAAGGCATCAAAGCCCTCGAACAGGAAGCCGCGAAAATCGGGAACCCCTTTCTCAAGTTCGGCGTCGAGCTGGTGGTGGATCGCTACGAGAGATACGAGATTCGGGACGTTCTGGAAAGAGAGCATGAATTCCATGCCTCTCGCCTCGAGTCCCAGTTGGCGGTTCTGAACACCATGAGCAAACTGGCGCCCGCTTTCGGCTTTGTGGGCACCATCATCGGTTTGGTCGGCGCCTTGGGCAATCTCTCATCCGCCGCGGAAGTGGGCAAAGCCATGAGCGTGGCTCTCCTCACCACCTTCTATGGACTGCTTCTGGCCAATGTCCTCTTTCTTCCCATATCCCGCAAACTCTCCGAGCACATTCGCACGGAACTGGCCGTCAAGGGACTGCTGATCGAAGGCATAACGGCCATCGCCGAAGGAGAGAACTCGAGGGGCATTCAACATCGGCTGAAGTATTTTCTCGAACAACAATCGGGAGGCGATTTCAGCCGTAAAGGGTCCAATCACGGAGTGATGGATCGAGCCAAGTTCATGAACCTGAGGCGAGAGAATGCGTGAGACTCACGTTCGAGAGCTTACCCGCCGCCTGGAGCAGGTCGAACGCAAGAAGACGTCCCGGTGGCGGGAACGGCTGCTCAAGGGCGAACCCGAAGGGGATTCGCTGCTGATCAGTCTCAGCGACTTGATGACCATCCTATTGATGTTTTTCGTGCTGCTTTCCCAGGTGGGCGTTTCCAAGGGAGACAGCCGTATGAAGGAAACGTCGGCGCCCATGGTTTCGTCGGGCGTCACTCGAGCGTCGGTCATCGAACCGTTTACCGTCATCCGACCGATACATGATCAACGTCCCGAGTCATATCCGCCCGCCCATGAAGTGACCCATCGCATCGTTGTCCCGCCGCCTACGGAAGATTGGAGCGAAATCAAGGAAGAGATCCTGAGCGCGCTGAGCCTTTCGGAGTCCGAAGACTTTTACCTGAGGTCCGATCGGCAGGGTCCGGTTCTGGTGTTGGGGGAACAAGTGCTTTTCGAGACGGGTCGGGCGGAAGTTCTGGAACCTTTCCAACCGGTTCTTGAACGTTTGGCCCAATTCCTGCTAAGAATGAAGGAATACAGCATTAAAATATCCGGGCATACCGACGATGCTCCCATATGCACGGATCGTTTTCCCAGCAATTGGGAATTGTCCACGGCGCGGGCCGTCAATGTGGCCAAGGCGCTGCTTTCCCAGGGGGTGGACCCCCGCAGAATCGTGGTGGAGGGCTTTTCCGAGTATCGGCCATTGGTCGAAAACGATACCGAGGCTCACCGTCGAACCAACCGGCGAGTGGAGGTGGCCCTGGTTCGAAAGGATTGACCGGAGTGCATTCAAGTGGGAAAAAGGAGGAAGATATGAGGAAGTTTTGGATTGGCTGTCTTGGTGTGATCCTGGTTTCGGGGTTGGCGCTCTCCGCCTGCTCCAGAGGGGTTCCGGTGGGCGGCTATATCAGGCCCCTCAGCCCCGGTGACCCTTACCGCGTGCTGGGTAATTATCCCGGTGAGCCCGACACCAAAGGACTCCTTACGGTAACGGTGGTGGGCAAGGGGGTCGAGCCCGACCAGGCGTCGAGCAAAGCGCAGGCCATGCTCATGGCCGAACGCGCCGCCACTGCCGACGCTTATCGGAAGCTGGCGGAGGAGATCCACGGAATCTACGTCCAGGCCTATATGAGCATGGGGAGCAACGCGGTGGACTACGACCGGGTTCGGCTGGAAACGGAAACCTGGTTGCGGGGAGCTCAAGTGCTCGAGACAAAACGCCTTTCCAACGGAATCACCGAGGTGTCCATGCGAGCCCGGATACATGTGTCTCCGGATCATATCCTTTATGATCGCGTCGACGCCGGTAGATCGGCTCCGCCTCAACGAGGCGGCAAAGGCTGACCCGGAGCCGTCGTCAGCCGGTTTTCGCCGGCATCGGCAAGGCTCGGGCGTTAGTGGAGGTGTTCATGTACGCAAGGAAGCAATCGTTGAAAGTGGTCGTATTGTGTTTCTTGATCCTTGGCTTGCCCGTGGTTTCCGCCTGGAGCCAAAGCCCCGCGGGTTCCCTCGAGTCTTTTCGCGTGGTGGCCATGGACGAAAAGCGGATTCTCGAGGATGCCGTTGTTGATTACGACGCACGAATTCTGGAGATCGGCAAGGAAGCCCTGGAGGTCAAGAAAGACCTGGATTGGGTGGACCTACAGATCGAGCGGGTAAGGGACCGGACCGACGCCGTGCCCAGTGAATTGCTGCAGCGGCAACGAACCCTGCAGGCACGACGGGATCAACTCGCCCAGGAAAAAAGCCGCTTGGTCACCATGATCAAAGGGCACTTGGACCGGCTTACGGCGTTGGATGGCGAAGTGCGTAACGCTTTTGCCGGCAAGCCTCTGGACTGGTGGAGCTTTCGGCAGCGGGTCGCGGACATGATGAATATGGGCGAAGCCGGATCAACGGAATTTGGACAGAGCGAGCTGATGAAACGCGTGTCCAAAACACTGGAGGACAAGAGTCTCGACCCCTGGACTTCCATGAAATCCACCGACCAAGGACTCTTGGTCAAATTCAGCCGCCCGATCCTGTTCGATTCCGGCAAGACGGAAGTCCCTCAAAACGATCATCTGTTTCTGAAAAAGGTCGCCGAAGTCGCGTCCGCTTATTCGGGACGGATTCAACTGGTAGGTTCCGCGGACAGCCGGCCCATAAAGACGTCCAAGTATCCCTCCAACTGGGAACTGGCCGCGGGCAGGGCCACGAACGCGGCTCGAATTCTGGCCTCTTTCGGAGTCCCGGAATCCGACATCAGTGCGACGAGCAAAGGCGAATACGGGGCCCCGGAAGCCAACGACTCCAAATGGAGCATGGCTCAGAATCGGAGAGTGGACGTGTCCGTTCTGATTCCCGAAAAATAGCGTTCTCGTCGATCCCCGTGATGCCGGCCTCACCGCCGACGCGCAAAACAAAGCCCGCTTGAATCATCCCGGCCGACAATGCCGGGAAGAAGCGGGCTTGTTTCTCTTGAAGATTCCCCTCGGACACCGGAGCCTCGAATAAGGAGGCGACCCCGCCGCCTTGTTCAAAGCCGTTGCATGGTGGGTCGTTCGTCACAGTCGATATCGATGCCGATTTCATCCCCCGTCTTGAAACCCAGCCGCCTGATATCCCGTATCGCCGTGTCGTGGTTCTCCACGTGCCAGTAGACCGACCAGAGCGGGTTGCGCACCGTATCCACCCCGTAGGCGTCGTGACTGCACAGATTAAACCGGATTCGCGCTTTGGCGATCAAGGTATCGGCTTCGGATATGAACTGATCGATGCGATACATGTTGGCGCGAAGGGCCTCGGATAGCTGCTTCTGCAATTCCGGAGTATCGTCCAGATAATGGTTGGCGATCTGGTAGATGTTTTGGGGAATTCTTATGGAAATCCCCAAAACGGCAAAGTGGGGATTCCGGAGGGCGAATTCCTCCAGTTCGGTTTCAAAGGCGTTGATCAGGCTCAAAACGTCGTCGATGGTGGTGCGCGATTCCGAAGCATCGAGAACCATGTCTTCGCAAACGCTGATGATATTGAGGTAAATCTCCCGATTGTCCATGACGTATAACGGACGCTCCCGGTAGTTCCTTCGCCTTCGCGTCCTCCGCACTCCGTCCAAACGGAGACTCCTGTGCGAATCCTGCAAATCCACCGAGTCCGCCTGGGAGATGTCTTTCGCCTGCACGATGTAGATATCCCCCTCCTCCGAAACCACGAACTCGATCTCGCATCGAAAACCCAGGTAATTCTGCACCTCCTCGGACAGCTGCAGGAGACGCATGTCATGGGGCGTCTTGGTGAGATACGGCTCGGAACCCACCCGTTGGGAGCGGTCCGCCGCGTACCCGAATTCCCAACTGTTTCCGAGCACCTTGGCCATGACGTTCCGTCCTTCGACAAAAGGCATGACCACGATGCCCATGTCTTCCACGTCGATCTCGGGGGCGTGGTTGAACTTTTGCTGTCGGAGTATGGAAAGGCGCTTGGCCGTGCGCGCCAAATTTACGATCTTGGTGCGGGCATAGGTGATTCCCGCCACATCCGCATAGGTTTCCAAGGAGTCGAAAGTACCTCCTTTAAAACAATTCTCCTGCGGATGCGCACTGCGCGCAATCACCTTGAAGCGCTCGGAATGATCTTTGAGATAGGTTTCGAGAGCATCAAAACGTTTATTTTTGAAATCCTCCGCCGGAACATACACAAACGGAGGGACGCTGAAATTCCCTTCCGCCAGTTTGGCCAACAGCCGCGCTTTTTCGGGCATCTTCCCGCATTCGCCATCCATGTTTCTACATCTTCCTTCCCTGCCGCAAAGAGATTCCGCAACCGCCGGGCGCTTCTTTTTCGACGGAACGAAAACAACAACCCATTTTCCGGGGAAAACCCCTTCCCTTCGAACGACGATGGTCCCACAAACGGTGAGCCCGAAATTCCCGGACAACGGCTACCGCCGGCATTAGTTGAAATGGTCGTAAAGCATCTGCTCCAGGGACGTATCCTTGATGACCCATGGAAGCAGGGTTTGATCCGCGGTTCCGGCGTTCCACGCAAAGGCCAATGTCCCTCTTAGGCTGAACAGTCCGGACACTTCATCCATGACGTCCATGATGGCTTCGTATTTGTCCTGATCACTCGCCTCGGGATCGATGTGGTTGCATTCCGTGATGATCACGTCGTCGTCGATGTAAAAACTGAGCTCCAGAAGTTTCAGGAATTCATCGAAGTCCACTTCTCCATGGGGAAAATAATGGAAGTTGAAGATATTGGTGTAATCTTCAATGTCCATATCCAACAGGTCCTTGACCCTGGGATTATATCCGGATTCCACGATACTGGTAAGGGCGGAATTGTACACGTCCACACCGGGATCAATGGACAGGATCAGCTCCCTGGTCCGTGCGAGAAAATCGATGTATTCCCCGTTGGAAATCTTCTCGCCCGTGGGTCCCAGCATGTAGCGCGACGGTTCCCACACTTCGTTACCCACTTGATAGGCAAAAACTTTTCCTTTTCCATATTCCACAATGGACCGCACGTACGGCTCCCACACTTCCGTGAACCACGTATCGTCGGAAGGTCCCGGAGTTGGGTAGTTCGAGATGCGGCTTTGGTCCTCAAGGCGGACGATCAATAGAAGGCCGTACCCGGCGCAACGGTCTATGATCTTCTCCATTTCCGGACGATCCCCCGCATCGTCCCAGTAGGAAAGCCAAATGTTGGACACGACGATGTCCCCTATGGCCTTCATCCGTTTGTAGTCTTCGTCCGTGGGATAGGCCTTGCTCAGGCTCGCCGCGAGCGGCAGCTTGACATGACGGGTGCCCACAGGGGTTTCATAAGAGAAGAACCGAGCCCTCGAAGCCGCACCTATGGACTTGGACGGCTCCCGGTACGCGCCCCCTTCGAAAGAACCGTTGAGCATCACGGGATTCAGGTGAAAACCGAACTCATTAAAGGAGCGTACATTCCCCGTGCAGGATACGTACTGCACGGGATTGTACGGATCATCCGTTTCAATGCCGAGATTGGCCGAATTTCTCCCATGTTGCTCGGAAGCGAACCGTATCCGCAACGAAACCGTGCCACCCGGCTCGATCAGGAAGGGAAGGGAGGGGGATTCCACCAGGCTGAATCCCGACGCCGGCAATCCGGTCAATTCGAACACGGTCGTCAGGTCTTCCCCGTTGTTGGTAAGCGTTATCGTGCGTTCGCAATAGGCTCCCGGATTGATCGTGCCGAAATCCCACCCCAGAGGAGAAACCTCCACTCCTTCGGGAACCTCGGACTCTCCGGCCAATGCGTAATAGGCGATGCCTTCGTATCGCCAGTTGGGATCGGCCTCACGAGCCGATTTCTCATCCTCATCCGTGGTGAAAAAATGCCCGTTATACCGATCCGACCAGAACCGATAAACCGGCATCGCCGTGGATGCCGTCTCCACGGAAGGCTTCCCGGCCCACGCATACCAGGCGATCCCCTCATATCGCCATACCTCCTCGGGGTACGTCTCTAGAATAATGTCCTTTTCCGTTTCCGAGATGGTGAAAAAGTGCACCCCGTGCGTGTCGCTGTAGAATCGGAACACCGGTTTCAGGTCCATGCCGGACGCCTGAACGTTATACACGCAGAAGGCTTCCTTCTCATAAATCCAGATATCCGGCCACATCTCCTGTATGATCTTTTTCTCATCCTCGTCAATGGTGTAGAAATAGTGGTTGGCGCTCGGATCGAAAAAACGATAAGCCGACCAAATCTGGGGACCATCACAAATCCGACCGACGGTGGCCGCGTCATCCCCCGAAGTCAAGAGCAACAGGGTCAAAACGGCAATCAGTACTTGTTTCATTGCTTCCTCGAAATTCAGCAGGCCGTTGAAAAACGCGATCTGCGGCGTTGCGCCGCATCCCCCGTCACTGAGACGTACTCAATGCACGGCTCATTCCTCGGCATTTGCGCGCCTTGCATGTCAGGGTTTTTCACCAGCCTGCGGCAACCGGCTTTTTGTAACGGGAGGTTAGGCTCGATTGTCCATTCGAAGCCTTGATGGTTCAATCCGATCACGCTTTAGCAGCTCATTAGGAAATTCATTCACGTCCCGATCCTCAAAACGGGCACTCAAATGAGCTCGGCCCCCCTCGGGGCCATACCCGTGACACGCTCCGATCAACCGGCCGGCGCTTACCGGTAATGGAGAGGTTCCACGATGCGAAAAAGCCGGGACGGCCCCCTTTCGAGAGCGGCACCCGACGTCAAGCCTAAAGTACTAGTATAGCATATTCTCGCCGATGGGCACCAATACGTGTGGTTCCGCCGAGCCCCTCGAGCCCCGCCCCCCTGGACTAATCAACATCCCAAACCTATATTTTGATTATGATCGTACAATTTAAGCACGATGGGGTCAAAAGGCGGGACTTATTCGGAAGTTTTTAGTGGGAATTCCTTTGCCGAGTCAGGGGATGGGGAGTTCGTTGGAGATACGTGAGGAGAATTATTTCCGCCTCAGCCTCTCCGCCGAAGGCGGTGGGGCCTAATTGAGGAGTTTGGATCGGGGTACGGGGGAATACTTTCTCGAAAGTCTTCCCCCGTGAATGCATACCCCATGAATATAGATGGGGAAAACCGGGCGTCGGCCCCCAACGAGCGTACAAGATGCGGGACTTCCCAAACCCCATAGCCCCATGATCATAAGAAAGGCCTCGAACCATGTTCGATCCGGACGCCCTGTTTCGCCCGCTTATCAGCCTCGGAGGATTGGCGCTGTTCCTGATGCTCGAATTGACCGTCCCCTATCGTGAATCCTCCGTATCCAAGACGGCTCGCTGGTTCGATAATCTCGGGCTCACCTTGTTCAATAACCTGATCCTGTTTTTGATCTTCGGCTCCGCGGTTGCGGCCACCGCCTACCATGTCACCGAGCATCGCATCGGGGTGCTCAACCTGATCCCGCTGCCTTATTGGATCAAGGTGACCGTCACCGTGGTGTTCATGGATTTCATGCTCTACGTATGGCACCTGTTGAACCATGAAATGCCCATGCTTTGGCGTTTCCATCGGGTGCATCATACCGATCTGAACATGGACGTATCCACCGCCACTCGTTTTCATCTCGGCGAGTTGGCGATTTCCGCCGGGATCAAAATCGGGCTGGTCTACTTTCTCGGAGCCGACTTCACGGCGGTGATCGTGTTCGAAACACTCCTGGTGCTTTGCGCCCAGTTTCACCACAGCAGCCTCAAAGTGCCCGAGTGGTTCGAGCGCATTTATTGGATTCTCTTCGTACCGCCGTCCATGCACCGAATTCATCACTCGGTCGTCATCAAAGAACGAAACACCAACTACGGAACCATCTTCTCGCTTTGGGACCGCATGCTGGAAACCCTGTTGAAGGACGTTCCGCAGGAAAGAATACGCATCGGGGTGGGCGCTTATCCACGGTTCGAAAAGGTGCGTTTGAGGGACCTTCTATTGATGCCCTTTACCAGGGCGGTGAAGTGAACGCTAAAAAGGTTGGTCGGATATGGGATTGAAGGATTTTTTCGTTGAGACGCGAAGCATGGAACCGGAAGAGGCTCGCAAGTTCATCCGGGAACACGACGAGGGCGCCTACACGCTGTTGGATGTTCGGCAACCCGCTGAATATGCCGAATACCGGATTCCGGGCGCCAAACTGATCCCTCTGCCCGAGCTCGCAGATTCCCTGGAACTCCTGGATCCGGACAAGACGACCCTGGTGTATTGCGCCGTGGGAAAGAGAAGCCTCGCGGCGGCGAAGCTGCTCATCGGCAGAGGCTTCCGTGAAGTCTACAACATCGAGGGAGGCATCCGGGCCTGGCAAGGAGGCGTGGCCAAGGGGCCCAGAGAACTCGCCCTGTACCTCCTTCGAGGGGCCTTCACCGTTAAAGACGTCGTCCAATCCGCCTACCACATGGAGCGTGGTTTGGCCGCCTTCTACAGCGGTCTGGCCGACAAGGCCGAATCTCCGGAGCTCAAGAATGCATTGCTCAAGCTGGCCGGGGTGGAAGACCGTCATATCGCCCTCGTGCTGCAACTCTACGAAGACATGGGATTCGACCCCCAAGACATCGGGTCCGCCAACGATCCGCAGGTCATGGAGGGCGGCCTGAGCCTGCAGGAAATGATGGATCAGGCCCGGGAAAGCATTCGAACACCCCTCGACGTCATCGGTTCCGGCATGATGTTCGAAGCCCAGGCCATGGACCTGTACATGCGGTTCTCGGAAGAAACCAATGACGAGACCGTAAAGGCCGTGTTGCTCACCTTGGCCGGTGAGGAAAAGAAACACCTGGAAGCCTTCGCCATACTGATGGAAAAAGCGACGCGAAAAAGACAAGGCTGACTCCATGAAGCGGCGCGTTCCGTGGCGTCCCTCGTGCGCCGCCTGAAACGGAACCCGGGGTTCCTCAAATCCTTCAACCAATACGGGAGGACCGGTGCCTGACAAAATAACGCTGAACATCAAGGGCATGTCCTGCGCCGCGTGCGTGCGACGCGTGGAGCGAGGCCTGCAGGAGATGGAGGGAGTCCGATCCGCAGCCGTGAACTTCGCTACGGAAAAGGCTTCCGTGGAATTCGATTCCGACGTGGTGAAATCCGACGCCCTCAAATCGAAGGTTTCCGAACTGGGGTATGAAGTCGTGGGAGCGGCCGATCCGGCCGGGGCGCTGCAGAGCACCGTTTCCGTCGGAGGGATGAGTTGCGCCGCATGCGTTCGCCGTGTGGAAAACGTCCTGAATGAGATTCCCGGCGTGCGGGACGCTTCCGTCAACCTGGCCACGGGTCGCGCCACGGTGCGCCACGACCCCGGTTGGACGGGTCTTTCGGACGTCGAAAAAGCGGTGACCGATGCCGGTTACGAATATCTGGGGGTCGTGGACGCCGCGGTGGCCGATCCTCTGGAGGCGGCCCGAGTCAAGGATTTGACCGATCTGAAGCGGAAACTCTCCGTGGGGATCGTGCTGAGCCTGTTGACCTTTGTCGGCACCATGCAGCATTGGTTCCCGTTTCTCTCCACCATCCCTCGAAACACCATGCTCGTCCTGGTATTCCTCCTGGCGACCCCGGCGGTGTTCTGGGTGGGAACCCGCTTCTTCCAGGGAGCGTGGAAGGCGGCCAAACAGAAAACCACGGACATGAACACCCTGGTGGCCGTGGGGGCCTTGTCCGCGTATTTGTATTCCACCGCGGCCACCTTCTTCCCCGGATTCTTCACGAAAGCCGGAGTGGCGCCTCATGTGTATTTCGACGGCGCGGCCATGATCGTCACGCTCATTCTCCTGGGACGATTCCTGGAAGCACGAGCGCGAGGCAGGACGTCTCAGGCCATCAAGCGTCTCATGGGCCTCAAACCCAAGACCGCCAGAATCATCCGCAACGGGGAGGAAATGGAGGTCGCCATTGAATCCGTGGTCGTGGGGGATCGGGTGTCGGTCCGGCCGGGAGAAAAGATACCCACGGACGGCAAGGTGGTGTCCGGCGCCTCTTCCGTGGATGAGTCCATGCTCACCGGTGAAAGCCTGCCCGTGTCCAAAGAAGAGGGAGACACGGTGTTCGCCGCCACGTTGAACAAGAGCGGCGCCTTTGTCTTCGAGGCCGTGCGCGTGGGCTCGGAAACCGCTTTGGCCCAGATCATTCGCCTGGTGGAGGACGCCCAGGGGTCCAAGGCTCCCATTCAGCGACTGGCGGACAAGGTGGCTTCGATTTTCGTGCCTTGCGTGTTCGCCGTCGCTTTGGTTACCTTCGCCCTCTGGATGCTCCTGCCCAGGGATCCCCAGTTCAGCCGGGCCTTGTTGAATTTCGTGTCCGTGCTGATCATTGCCTGCCCGTGCGCCATGGGCCTGGCCACTCCCACGGCCGTCATGGTGGGCACGGGGCTGGGCGCGGACGACGGCATTCTGATCAAAGGCGGGGAAAGCCTCGAAAAGGCCTACAAGCTCACCACCATCGTTTTCGATAAAACCGGGACGCTGACCCGAGGGGAACCTCGCGTCACGGACATCCTGCCCTTGGATGAAAGTCTCGGCGTGGATGAACTCCTGCGCATCGCCGCTTCCGTGGAGGCCGTTTCGGAGCATCCCCTGGGACAGGCCATTGTGGAGGCGTCCAAAGAACGGAACCTTCGTCTCTCCTCCATTCGGGACTTCGAAGCCCTGTCCGGCATGGGAGCGCGCGCCACAACCGAGGAGCGCTCCGTGCTCCTCGGAAACCTGAAACTGATGAAACAGGAAGGCACGGTCGGTCCGGAAGCTGAAAACGCAGGCAGGCGACTCGCGGACCAGGGCAAGACCACAGTCTTCCTGGCCCTGGACGGAAAGCCCGCGGGCGTCTTAGGCCTGTCCGATACGCCCAAGGAATCCGCCGCCGGCACGGTGGAACGGCTCAAGCAGATGGGGCTCAAGGTCGCCATGATCACCGGGGACAACGAAAAGACGGCCCGCGCCGTGGGCAACCTCCTGGGAATCGACGAAGTCATGGCGGAAGTGCTCCCCGGTGACAAGGCCGGAGCCGTCCGGTCCCTGCAGGAAAAAGGCGAAATCACGGCCATGGTGGGAGACGGCATCAACGACGCTCCGGCACTGACTCAGGCGGACATCGGCATCGCCATCGGAGCCGGCACGGACGTGGCCATCGAGGCGAGCGACATCACCCTGGTGCGCAACGACCTGAACCTGGTGCCCAAGGCCATCCGCCTGTCCGAAATGACCCTCCGGGTGATCCGACAGAACCTGTTCTGGGCTTTCTTTTACAACAGCCTGGGGATCCCCGTGGCCGCCGGCGTGCTGTACCCGGCCTTCGGCATCCTGCTCAACCCGGTGTTCGCGGCCGGCGCCATGGCCATGAGTTCCGTTTGCGTGGTGAGCAACTCCCTGCGGCTGCGGCGCATCTGGGCTCGCGTCCGGTCCGAGGACGGCCCGCCCCACGACGGAGAATGATAAAAACCATGAAAACGCGGGGTGATCATTCACGGGGGGAACTTTTAAAAAAGTTCCCCCCGTGCGCCCCCCTTGAAACATTTCAAGCAGGCCTCACCGCCTTCGGCGGAGAGGCTGAGGGAGAAATAGGTTTCCTCGCTGATTGCCGGCGTTCCTGACATCTCCTGAATCGGCAAAGAAGCTCCCCGGTTCGGCTTTGTCACGCACAGGCGGGGTGGAGCCGATACAAGGGGTCCGGCGGTAAGAGCGTTCCCCCGGTGACCCTGTTAATACGAGCCGATTGCCTACCCCGTGAACGCCTGCAACACGGGGGCTTTGATCGCATGCGGAGCGGAGCCCCCCAAAACCCGCTTGCCCAACCGCGCGGGAACGCCGTCCGGCAACGCCCCTCGCATTAGGCGCCCACCGGCCGGCGGGATTCGTTTCAACATGCCGTGTCAAAATTCCGTTGCAATGAATCCGGATTCCGGCTATAGTACGTTTTTCCATCGACGGGGATGTAGCTCAGCTGGGAGAGCGGTACGTTCGCAACGTACAGGTCGTGGGTTCGAATCCCATCATCTCCACCAAAGAGAGAAAAAAGGCGTAACTCAAAAGGGTTACGCCTTTTTGTTTGGAGTGGGACGCGGATGGGTTCGCTTTTGAAAGGAACGGGCGACTCCGTGAAGGCGGGGAGGGCCGGTTGCCGTTGCGAACCCGCATTTTCATGGAAGCCTTCCCTCGTAGGATCATTCCGCCAAGACCTTTTCCGAAAAGTTTTCATAGCTGTTGGCCACGGTGAACCCCACGTCCGTTCCGAGGGCTTTGAAATGCTCTCGGCCGCAGTCGATCTTTGCCTGTTCCGTCGGTCGGAGCACATCGGTAAACAGGGTGCCCTTGGACTCCACCACGAAATACAGCCGCTCCCGGCCGTCCATTTCCACCAGCACGGCCCAGTCCGGATTGTAGCTGCCCAGGGGCGTGTCGATCTTGAACCATCCCGGCAGCTTGGCGTAGACCTTCACCTCGTCGTTCAGCTCGAACGAGCGGGCGAATCCCTTCTCCACGTCCGAATCATAGACCACATGATCAAACACCGACTTTTTGCTTTCGAGCATGTTTTTGTTCAGGTAACCGTACAACTCGTTTTCCTCGAAAAGCTCCTGGGCGTAATAGTGCCGGTCGCCGAGCTTCCGATACTTGATGCCGTCAACAATAAAGAGACGCATCTGGTGCTTGATGATCCCCGAAACTTGCTCGATGTATTTCTGCGGGTTGTTCTTGAAGTCCTGGAGACGTTTGCTCCCGACCATGATTTCCACCAGGGTGCGACGCGTCAAATTGGTCTCGTTCTGGAGGTAACCGATTACGTCCGGTAGCTGGTAATCAAGCCCCTCGTAAACGGCCTTGGTTTCGTGAATCGGTCTGGTCTGGACCCCACCGCGATCAATGTCGATGATGGCCGTGTAGGTAGTGAAACGCGCTTTGCCGACCACCAGGGACCGTTGAATTTCGTAGGCGCATTTCTCGATCAGCGCCTCCGAATCGAATTCCACCCGAAAGGTGGTTCGATACTTGATGCGCTCCCACAACTCCTTGAACTCCTCGCCCAGGAACACGGCCTTGTTCAATTGAACCCGCTTGCGGTCGTCCGCGTTCTTGATGTTGAGGTTGCCCGCGACCTTGCGGAGCACGGCGATGATCTGCGCCGTGTGGTCCCGCACCTCTTCCGGTAGATCCACCTTTCCGTCTTTCAGGTCCGATCGAAGGGCATCCCGGACCTTGCCGTTCGCGTCGATGTAGCCCTTGTCTTTCAGGTGTTCCCATATCTTCCGAGAGGTATCCACTCCGAGATATTCGGTCCTGTAATCATCCGTCGTAACGGGAATATTGGCGAAGAGATGCCGCTCGACCACGCCGAACCTGATCCCTTCTTCCTCTTCGATCTCTTTCTGGAGCCGGCGGGCGAAGTCCTCGTAGGATTCGTTGGCCATGACGGTCAGGCGGTTCACGTCGAACCCGTGGACCCGTTCACCGTGCTGGTTCACGGCAATCCGAAGTCCCCGGCCGATCTCCTGCCGCTTTTTCAGAACGGACGCCGTTTCATTCAGGGTGCAGATCTGGAAGACGTTCGGGTTGTCCCAACCTTCCTTCAAGGCGGAATGAGAGAAAATAAACTTCAGGTTCGAATCAAAGCTGAGCAGCTTCTCCTTGTCCCTCATGATCAGTTGATAGGCGCTCTCGTCCGCCTGAGTGGTTCCACCCCCACGAGAATCCTTGAGCATACCGCTCCCGGTCGCATCCCTTTTCTTATCCACGGCGAAATACCCGTCATGCACCCCCTCAGCGGTGGTTTCCAGGTCCGCGCCTTCAAACAACGTGTGGTATTTGGGCTTTCGTACGGCACGGTTGTATTCCTCCTCGAACATCCGGGCGTACTTGCCGGGTTGCGGGTTACCGTCGTCGTCATACCGGCGGTAGTTTGACACCCGGTCGATGAAGAACAGGCTCAGGACCTTGATTCCTTGAGGCCGAAGTTGCATCTCCTTATCCAGATGCTCTTCGATGGTCTTTCGTATCTGTAGACGTTTGTATTCATCGTCGTTGACTTGGCCGACGGCTTGGTCCAGCCTCACGATTTCCGGCTTGCTGGTGAAGCTGATGTATTCGTTTCCCTTTTCGCAATAGATGTCCTCGATGATATAACCGTCGTAAACGTGCCTGCCGCCGGAAAGGTCCAGCAGATCGTCACCGCTTCGGACCCATTTGCTTTTCCGGATCACCTTGCCGTCCCGCCCGGCGACGTCCAACTCGATCTGCGCGCGGATGGGGCTCTTCCGGTTGTCCACTTTCATCAGTTTGACGTAGGCCTTGTTGTGGCTGTCTTTGACTTCGATCCCCGCCACTTCGATCTGTTTGACCAACTTCCGCTCGTAGGCTTCCACCGAATCGAGCTTGAACATCATGTGGTGTTTGCGCACATGGGTGGCCGAATAGCGCAACGTGCAAAGCGGATTCAGCGACGCGATGGCCTCCTTGCTCTTTTCGGTGGTGTCCACGCTCTGGGGCTCGTCGATAATCACAATGGGGTCCGTGGCCTGAATGAATTCGATGGGGCGACTGCCGGTCATACGGTCATGCGGTCGGTGGATGATATTGGCCTTGTCTTCCTTCTCCGGGTCGGCAAAGCTCTTGCGGAAGGCGTCGATATTGATGACCATGATCTGGATGTAGTCGCTGACGGCGAAGTTACGCACCTGGCCGAGCTTCTGGGAATCGTAGACGAAATAGTCGAACTGGATGTTTTCATAGAGCCCTTTGAAATGCTCCTCAGTCATCTGGAGAGACTTGTAAACGCCCTCTTTAACGGCCACCGAAGGCACGACGATGATGAATTTCGTAAAACCGTACAGCCGGTTCATTTCAAAGATCGTCCGCAGATAAACGTAGGTCTTACCGGTGCCGGTTTCCATCTCAACGGTGAAATCCTTCGAATCGAGTCCTTCCGAGGGGGCCAGCCCGTTGCGGAGCTGGACGTCCCGAACGTTCTTGTGAATGTCATCGTCCAGAAGGCGTAGACGGTTGCCGACGCCGAGGTCGTTCGCCATTCCGGTCAGGATAGCCTGCGGATCGTATTTCAGAGGCAGAACCGTGAAGTTGGTCCGGCAAGTTTCCTGCCCCTTGAAGACGTCCACCACGGCATTGATCGCTTCGTGTTGGAAGTCGAGGTTCGGGTCGAATTGCAGCTTCATGAAATGCCCCTAAAAATTCGAATAATTCCAGGCAGGTACCGAATTGTCCGACAAGTCGATGCTATTCGGATAGCAACAAGACCTTTTATTGCTACCAATCAGCCCTTCATTATGAACAAAGTACTTTGTTGTGAATCTGCAGGCATCAAAATACCTCTCGTCCCTCAGCCGTATTGAGAAGCTCACGACAGGCCGGAACAGCCGACCGGCGGCCGCTTGCCGGCCCGATCAGGGGGATAAGACGGGGCCGGTTCGGATTCTTGGGTGGGGATTATCCATCATGATATCGCACAGGCCCAGGCAGATCGAACTCCCCTGAAAACCGTTTTTCGGCAACCCGGTAAACCGCCAATTGGGCTACAAGCTCTTCACGTCTTCAATTCCGGCTTGGCGGAGAATCTGCACGGCATTGGTCTTGACCACGTCGTCGGCAAAACCGGAGTCCTTAAAGACCACACGCATGATCTCGGGGCGAAGTTCTTCCTTCAGAGCCGCGATCCCTTCCACGACCTCCAGGTTGATCTGATTGTCCAAGCAGACAATAAGCGCACCCGCTCCGACAATGAATACCGACCTCCCGGCGATTTCTCGTTCCTCGATGGGCACGGTGAGTTCCAGCCCGAACTTGAGCAGCAATTCGTAGAGCACGTCCGACTCGGTGCGGTCGGGTTTGATGTTTTCCACCGCGTCGAATAGGGACTTCTCAAAGTTGTCGAAGTCGGCATCCCAGGGTCTGATATTGCTGGCATCGAGCTTTAAAACCTTAAAACCGAGATCCAACGCCGGTATGTCTTCTTCTGTACCAGGAAGATTCCTTCTATAGTCGTTCCCGATCTGTCCTATCTCAGAGGCAAAATGTTCGGCGGCGTGCCGGAGACGGCACTTGCCCATATCTGAAATAGTGTGAATCCGTGGCTCATGTCTGGGTAAAGGCTCGGGGAGCTGTACGAGGATGAATTTCCGATTCCCTCCGTCAACCCTATTCTGTGCAAAAACCGCATGCCCAAGAGGGGCGCTGCCGGAAAAGAAATCCAAAACGATATGTGACTCAGTCGGTGAGGTTCCAATCTTTAGAATGTGCCTTAAGAGCTTCGTTGGCTTTACCGAGTTAAGAACATTCTCAGTATGCAAAAAGTCCACAAACTCAAGGAGTTCTTTCTTAGCATCCTGCGTATGACCGACCAGTGAGTAGTTCCACAGTGTTTGTGGAACGATTCCCTGCTTGACTTCGCTTAGGAAACGCTTCTGAGCCGGCATGCTGCCGCCTTTGGGACCCCACCATATTCTGTTATCTTCTTCCAACTTCTTGAAGTTGGCCAGCGAGATACGCCAGTAACTGCCTCGCCCCGGCTTGAACGTCTTACCCGTCGGACCTTGCACTTCGTACTGTCCATCTCCATAGTAATTTCGTGCTGTGAGGTCACTTGGTTTCCATGGCCCTCTGGGGTCATCGTCGTAATTCTGGTAACGGGCATCAGCTTCCGCGTTCCGAGGAAGCAGCGTGGGCTCCCACATCTCTAATCGTTTAGCGTAAATTACGACATAGTCATGATCTTCGGAGAAGTAGCGTGCGCTATTTTTCGGGCTATACACTCGCTGCCATATTGCGGTAGCTATGAAGTTCTCCTCCCCGAAGGTCTCATCACATAGATGACGCAAGTTCCCCACTTCATGGTCATCAATTGAGATGAAAATTGCTCCGTCATCACTGAGTAGATTGCGAGCAAGCTTTAGGCGCGGCAACATCATGTTCAGCCAGTTGGTATGGTATCTGCCGCCAGTCTCTGAATTAGCAGAAAATTTTCGGCCTTCGGAATCAGTCTGTCCTGTATAACGTAGGTAGGTTTCCAGATTGTCTGCAAATTTGTCCGGATATATAAATTCATTCCCGGTGTTGTAAGGAGGATCGATGTAGATCATTCTGACCCGCTTGTGGTAGCTCTTCTGCAGGAGTTTGAGCACCTCAAGATTGTCTCCCTCGATGAACAGATTCTGCGTGGTGTCCCAATTGACCGATTCCTCGGGGCATGGACGGAGCGTGCCGGTGGACGGTGTTTGGGCGATTCGGCGAGCGCGGGCCTTGCCGTTCCAGGTGAAGCTGTAACGCTCCGGTTGATCCTCCGCGTAATCGCCCAAAATCTCGCGCAGGGCGTCGCAATCGACCTTCCCTTCGGTGAAAACATCGGGGAAGAGTTCCTTCATCTTCTCGATATTCTGTTGGACGATATCCGGCGTGGCGCCGTCCGTTTTCGGGTCCAGCTTTTCCATGCGCGCTATCCTCCTGTTCAAAGCCGAGCAACTTTCTCTTTGAGCTTATTCTCTAAGGCCTTCATTTTCATGTTCAGTTCCACCTGCCGGTTGAACTGAGTTTCCTTTTTGATGGCAGTCTTGAGTTCTTCAATCCGGTTCTCCAAGTCATGACAGACAGACAGCCGTTGACGCTGATCACGGCGCTTTTCCACTGCGGACTCCAAGCGGTACTCGCCGGTCAAGTGCGCACAGTCGAGCGCAACGAGCCGGTCCACGATGGCCGAGTAGAACGCGAGAAAGTGCGTATGCGGCAGGCCGGCGACGGCCAGACTATTCATGAAATCCCTCTGCACGGATGAAACATTGGAGAGGTCAATCCAATCCGTGAGGATCAGTTCTTCGGCGATAATGGCTCCCTTCTCCGCCAAGCTGAACCGCTTGTGCGCCGTACTCAGGGCGCACATCTTTTCAAAGGCGAAGACGATCACCAACGGGTAGGGGATGGCGCGATGCATGATCTCCGCAATACGGGCCGTCCGCTTTTGCGTTTTGAGCTCCACGTGAAGCAATGCGACTTCATGATATTCGCGTTGTTCGTCTTCGTAAGGTTTTATTGGGATGGTTGAAGGCTTCAGCGTATGCATCCAGGTGATGGTGTCGATATCCTCACGGAACGCCTTTTCATCGGTCGCACCGAGCTTGGCGTTTTCGCGGAAAAGCCTCTTGAAAACGCGCTTGCCTAAATGACAAGCGTCGGGAATGCCCATGCTTTCATAGAGAGCCTCGGTCATTCGTTGCTCTCCGACACATCGCCCAAGATGACGAGGTAGGCGATTACCTCGAAGTCATCGATCCCTTTGAATGAATCCTTGGTCAAAACGGTGCCTCCGCGCCGGAAAAGGCTCTCCACGCCCTTCTCTTCGGCCTTGCCCGTGACGGCGACCACCGCCCCGGCCAGAAGCGCCTGGTATTTGCTCATATCGGCTCCGTCCTTTGTACCCGCTTCGAACCGGGTCACGGCTCGAACATTGGGCCGGGAACGGCCGAGAGACAGTTTCTTGAAGAGGTCCAGAATCTTCTTAGCCTGGGTGAAAGTCAGTTGCACTTCACCGGATTCGGACACCCACACCAGATAATAGGGAGCCAGCGCGTAGGTGCCGTCCGCCTTGATCCGAGCCGTGTCACTGCGGAGACAGAAGATGACGCCCGGGCCCACCGACTCGTCTTCATCCATCAGGTCGTCGATGTGGGTTACGGCGAAGGCCCCTGGAGGCATGTGCTCCAGTTGGTCGGAATGCCCTTTGAGGTATTCGGACAGGTCCATGCGGAAGTCGTTGAGCGTCATGTCCGTGATGGAGATGCCGCCCCCCAGGTCTTCAAGGTCCATCACTTCGTTCTGAAGCTGTTCGAGCTGACGCCGGCGATACTCCAGGTCGTTCATCCTGCCGGCGTCGGAAAACTCGATGATGTTTTCTTCACCGGTGGCGGAGATGTCGAGGAGCACCATGCGACCGGAAACACGCGCTTCAAGATTGATGTACTCGTCCAGTTCCATGTTCGGCCAGAAGTTGACGAGTTGGATGATCGCGTTCCGCGAACCGAGTCGGTCGATACGGCCGAAGCGCTGGATGATGCGGACGGGGTTCCAGTGAATGTCATAGTTCACCACATAGTCGCAATCCTGGAGGTTCTGGCCTTCGGACAGGCAGTCGGTGGAGATCAGAATACTGATCTCATCTTCCAGAGATTCATCAATCTTTGCACGTTCCTTGGATAATGGAGAAAAGGAAGTAATAATCGACGCGATATCCTTCCGAATCCCGGGCATCGTGGTCTGATTGCCGTTGCTTCCTCCGGTCACCAGGGCGGAGTGAACACCGACTTCACTCTTCGCCCAAGAGGCGATATTCTTGTATAGGTATTCCGCCGTATCCGCGAAGGCGGTAAAGACGAGGACCTTTTTGTTCCCCGGATTCATGGGATCGGCGCATTTGGCGGCAATGACTTCCTTGAGGCGCAGGAGTTTTTCATCGCGGGAGGCGTCGATCTCACGGGCTTGCCGCAACAGCTTAATCAGAAGCTCTTTGTCCTCCTCAAGCTCCTGTCTCCATCGCACCCGGTCGACATCCTGCAGCAGGACTTTGATCTTGCTGCCGATCAGATACGGAGCGAATTCATCCTCGTCGACCTCGATGTCTTCGATGCTGAGTTCTTCGACCTCCGATCCCTCATGTGCGTCGATACGTCCAATCATTTGACGCACATTCGCCAGAAGCCTTCCCAGGGTAAGGGCAAAAGAATTGATCGAGCTTTCCATGCGCTTGAGCAGGTTCACCCGCATCAGGTGAATCAGGCTCTCCTCTCGGTCGATCTGCTTGAAAACCGAACCGCCTGCCAACACCATGTCGTATTTGCGACTGTATTCATTGAGTTTGCCGGGCAAGACGTACCTCAGCGGGGCATAGGACGCAAGGTTGAGTCGGCGGATATCGCGGTTGATCTCCCTGAGGTCGGGAAACAGGTCTTTGGTGTCTATGTCCGCTTTGATATTAAGCGGCTTGGCGCGCTCGGCGAAAGCGCCGACTTCCCCGAGATCGTAGTATTTCTCGATGTGTTTGCGCGAGCGGGCAATCGTGAGCAAGTCGAGGAGCTTGAAGTAGTCGAAATTCAGCGCATCCAGCAGCCCCTGTGTCGTCCGCTCGTCGGCGTCCGTGCGAAGCCAGTGGTTGAATCTCATCTGAGCCTTACGAAGCGTTTGTTCGATGCTGACAATCCCGCTTTCGTAGAGGGCATCGTCTGCGCCTTCCGTGATAAACGCGACCTGGTTTTTGAGATCGTTCATCCGACTGTTGACGGGCGTGGCCGAAAGCATAAGCACCTTTGTCCTTACGCCCGCCTTTATGATTTCCCGCATGAGCCGAGAGTATCGCGTCAAACCGTCTTTGCGCGGCGGGTTGTTTCGAAAATTGTGAGATTCGTCAATCACGACAAGGTCATAATTTCCCCAGTTGAGCGTCTCTAAATTGATCTCTCCGGACATGCCGCTCAATCGGGACAGATCCGTGTGGTTAAGGACATCGAAATTGAAGCGGTCGGCGGCGAAAAGATTTCGACGGTCATTCACCGTGTAGAGGGTCCAGTTCTCTCGCAGCTTTTTTGGACACAGAACGAGTACGCGATCGTTACGAAGTTCGTAATACTTGATGATGGCCAAGGCCTCGAATGTCTTACCGAGCCCCACGCTATCGGCGATGATACAGCCGTTGTACCTCTCGATCTTATCGATTGCCCCGAGAACTCCGTCTCGCTGAAAGCGATAAAGCTTACCCCAAACGAGCGTGTCTTTGATGCCGGTTTTGGTCTTGATGATCTTTTCTTCTTCGAGATCACCGAGGTACTCGCGGAACAGATTGTAGAGCGTCAGGAAGTACACGAGTTCGGGGGACTTGTCGGCAAAGATGCCTTCGAGTTGGGCGACCAGGAAGTCCTTTACGTCTTTTGTCGCTTCCGGATTCGACCATATCGTGTCGAACCATTTCAGCAAACTTGTCGTTTCTTCCGGGGTCGTGAAGCACGTATTCATTTCGTAGCCGTCCGAAGGCACGGCCCCCAGCCCGGCGGACGTAAACGGCGAGCTTCCGTTGACGGCTATGGCGCTTCCGTCGGGGTTCTCGACATGAAAAAGATTCTGCGGAACCGGCAGTGAGATCGATCTAATATCGGCCTTCTCTTGAAGCCACTCAGCGCATTCACGAGCGACCCTTGCCAGTGTCAGGGTATTGCGGAAACGCCTGTCCGCGTCGCTTCCCGTGAGGCCCTCCAAACGAAACGGCTGCTCCGCACCAACGCCGGCCGGAGTGCTGTGCGACGGAATAAGAAGCCGCAACGCACCCACGCGGGAGAGCTGTTTCTTTAGGACGGAGTATCCGTAGATGGAGAAGAGACCGGAAAGTACGGACAGATGCGCACCGGTACGGATGGCCTCCGCGAGGGCATCGCCGACCTTGCCGTGTGACTTGTTGTCCAGAAACATGCTCATTTCTTCTCGCTCATCCTCCGTTCTTGCGGCTTTAGCGGCCGCTCATTCCTTTGTTTTGTTCTCGTCAGCCCGGCTCCGAGCCTTCCTTTGGAATGAATATAGTGAAAACATGCTTCCGCCGCCGGCAAACTCACTTTTCCTTCTTGGATCGACATACCCTACAAGTTTCCCGAGTCTATGGCAATTCACCAAATCATGATTTCATTCCATGGATTTCATGAGTCTCGGTTTCCAAAGAAAGCGGTATGGGCAACAGACGACATCGATACCCCGCGGTTGTGACCTTCCGCCTTGACATACTTTGGGAATAAGTGAAAAGCTATCCCTTAATCCGTTTGTCGAATCTCCGGGAGATGAAAACAGCCGTAAACCGGAGCTGGAGGAATCCATCATATTGTGCGGACGATTCGGTATCCCCTAAGATTTCCCTCGGCCAACGCTTTCGGGGCCGGCGTGCCGAGCCAACAGAAGATTTTTATGGCTTCCCCCGGCCGGAAGGTCGGCCGTCACAAAAAAATCGTATCCATTCAGGGGGTATCCGGGACAACCTTTTGAAAAAGGTGCTTATTCACACGGTCGCCGGAGGAACGCCGGCACCGGGGGCACAGAGGAGGAGGTCGGCCTTCGGCCGTCTCTTGGGCAGGCACTATGGCCTGCCCCTACGATAGACGAGTTCCCCCCGTGAATGATTACTGAAAAAGGCTTTCCCGGCCCCTTTCCCAAACATTTTGAGCGGGTTGCTCGCCGGCGCGTCGCAACCGAGGTTGGTCGTTCTCACTGAATGGGTAACCGGGTTCGTAACAAAAGGAGCCTCTCCGCCGAAGGCGGTGAGGCCTACTTGAAACGTTTCAAGGGGGGTGCACGGGGGGAATTTTTTCAAAAATTCCCCCCGTGAATGAGTACAAAAAATCTTTGCCGAAAAGGAGACCGAAGCATGCCGAACATCGACGACTTCATTCGACCGAAAGAGTGGGTTCCCGATTTTCTGAATGATCTTGCCAAGGGTGTGAGGAAATGGGCTGAGGCTCGTTACGTCCCCGTTCGTCAACAGGTGGATGAAGACTGGAAGGAGCATCGTCTTGTGGAGCCGCTTTTAAAAGAGGCTCTGGTGGACCTGGGGATCAACAAGGCGTTCTTTCCCAAGGAGGCGGGCGGCTTGGATATGCCTGAGCCGGCCACCGTTACCGCTCTTGTGTGCGAAGAACTGGCGCGGGTCGATTCCGGCTTTGCAACGGCCTGCATCTGTTCCATCTGGGGCCTTGTACCCATGCTTCTGAGCCCGCACCGCAACATGGAACTGTGCATGGAGTTCGGGCCCAAATACTGCGGTTCGGACCTGTATGTGGGGTGCCATGCGATGACCGAACCGAACAGTGGGGCCGATATCGAGAACTTTGGGCGGATGTACGGAAAAACCATAAAGACCACCGCCACGCTGGACGGGGATCATTGGATCATCAATGGACACAAGATTTGGCCCACGAACTCGGGCAAGGTCGGCGATCTCTACGTGGTCGTATGCACGACGAAAAAGGGCTCCACGGACACCAACGACTTCGCGCTGATCCTCGTTCCGCGGGATACGGAAGGCGTCTCGGTGGGAAACGCCTACCAGAAGGCCGGTATGGCGGCGGATATGAATTCGGACGTCTGGTTCGAACAGGTCCGGGTTCCCAAACGGTATCGATTTCACGGACCCGGGAATGATTTCAAGTATTGGAAACGAACCATTGCGCTGGGCAATCTTGCCTCCGCCGCCATGTGCGTCGGCATCATGAAGAACGTCTATGAGATCATCAAGAAATGGACGACGGAAAGAATAATCGCCGGGAAGCCGCTCAAAGAGCACAGCCTGTGCGCGGACATGCTTTGCGACGTCGCCATGCTCATAGAATCCACCTCGGCATGGGTCTGGACCTACGCCAGAGAAATGGATCATCCGGAAATCTATGAGTGGGAACCTTGGGATGAGCGTTTCGTTCTCAAAACCCGAGGACTGGCGCTGCATGCCAACATAGCGGTGGAACGAGCGTGCAGCAGAGCCATGGATTTCATGGGATCCTACGGTTACGCCCGGGAGTTCGACATCGAAAAACACTGGCGCGACCAGAAAGTCATAGGCCTCTGGATGGGAGGGAGAGGGCTGAAAACGCTGGAAAATGCGCGTTACTGGTATGACTTGCAGACCCTTTGATCGTTAGGGTTCTTCTTGTAGTATTCATGCGGGATGTTCCGATTCACTTGCTCCGGCGGTCCCGGCGCTTGAAATCCGGGGCCGCCTCATCGACGCATGATATAGAGGCGACCCCCCACGGGGATTGACGATTTCCGGGCGTCGGCAGGGGTGTTGCCGCAACCCTTCCACGCCATCTCTTTAGACGTCTCTGTGAACGCCGCTCCCCGAAAGTCATTCCGGCAAGCAATTCTCCAAGATTCCCCCGAGTTGCGAAAGCGCACCATGAAACTCTCCATACCCACTTGCCGGACTGCTTCACCTTCCCATCAGCGATTCCGTCCGGTTGCCTTCCTGTTAAATTTTCGTTTTTATTCACAGGGCCACCGGGGGAACCCGTTCCCCCGGACCCCCAATGCGGGCTCCGTCCCGCCAGGCGTGACGAAGCCGACATAGAGATCTATTGCGCGAATTCATGAGATGTGAGAAGCGTTGGATATCGGCAAGGGATCTCTCCCTCAGCCTCTCCGCCGAAGGCGGCGAGGCCCGCCAAAAACTTTTTTTGGGGGGCACGGGGGGGGAACTTCTTGAAAGTTCCCCCCCGTGAATGACTACAAATTTTCCGCTGCGTTTCTCAAGATCCACCCGGTGAGCACCGGTTGTTCTGATCATTTTGACCTCTATACGCTCAACATGCTAAGCATGGTACTCATGGCCAACCTACCCATGTACCGTTTGGACGACTATTTGCTCATCGAGTATGCGGATGGTTCCGTGTGGTGGAAGGCTTCTTCGGGCTTGGGCATGGAGCGCAGCGGAGCTTGTACGATTCTTGGAAACATCCTCGTCATGGGTTGCCGACGAAGTGAAGGGCATGGTTTTCTCAAGTTGGAATTTTTCGATTTATTGAGCAAGCAGCCCTTATGGGACAAGACACCTTACTATTGCGTGTCCTCATCCATATTCGACTGCGATACCGGGTTATCCGTCGATGATGAACAAATACGAAATATAGCCTATGCCCGAAAACGAAACCGAAGCCGTTATTCGATGAAAACAATCGATCAATCCATCTATCGGCTCGGACGTTACCGGATATCGGTTGCTCCTCAATCGACGGTCTCCTGGGAAACCTACGGCGGAAATGATACCATCGTCGGCGGATCGGCCGTTGTCGAATCCGGCGTGCTTGTTCTTGGATTCCGGGAATCCGAAGTATCAGACCTGAGCAAGAAAGCCTTTCTCGACAATCTCCGAAGTCTTCCCAAATGGGTGTTCACTGAATTATGGTGTCATGGGTCGGACTTGAGACCGTGCTCATCCGAAGAGCCCGTCAATGGTCGGGATTCTCCTCCATCGAAGGCTTCGGCGTCGCTCAAGAGTTACGAGCCTCGCCGGAGCCAAAACAGCAGGCCGACAAATACCCTATCGCGTCGCCGGCCCACCGATTTTTTTCCATGGGCCCAAGGTTTCAACCTGAAATGGACTCGCATCCCATTATCCAATTTCCATACGCTGTTATCCGGATCGGTCCTTCCTCGATTTCAAGGTTGGTTCGTGCGGGCGGCGGCAAAGACCCGGTCGCAAATCAAATCGCTCTATTCCCTCGTGAGGGAGGCCGTCTCCCGGCACTTCGCCTCAAGAAGATAATGTCTCAGCCGTGTTTGGCGGGTAGGACTCGACGCTGCCGCTTCACACGACAAAAAACCAATGAAGCCTTCACGCTCGAGTTTGCTTACCGCGGATTGAACATTGCTTCGACGTCGTTCAGGGCCGGTGATTCATGAGTGACTGGTTGGTTGTTCTGCTGGTTTGCTTCGTGGCTTATGAGCTCGTCGAGCACGTGGTGTTTCCCCTGTATTGGGCCGTCAAGAACCGTAATCGCGCTTCCGCCTGCGGTCCCGATGCGATGGTCGGCAAAGAGGGCGAAGTGAAACACTGGTCCGGGCTCCAAGGGAAGGTGACTCTGGGGAATGAGCTCTGGAACGCCCGCGGCGGATCCAAGATTTCTCCGGGCTCCAAAGTGATCGTCGCTGCGGTGGATGGATTGACCCTGGTGGTGAAGCCGGCGGACAAGTGATCGGCGGCTCCGGTCTTGGGGTGTGATCATTCACGGCCTTCGGCGGAGATGCTGCGGGAGAGATGGATTTTCTCGCTGATCTACAGCGTTCCTTACATCTCCTGAATCGGCAAAGAAGCTCCCGGGTTCCGCTTCGGAACGTACAGGCGGGATGGAGCCCGTACAAGGGGTCCTGCGGTTACAGCGTTCTCCTTTCCGACCCTTCCTCAATCGATGCGTGGCTAAATGATTCGTTGCCCTCACCCCCTCTCCGTTCCATCGTCTCACCTGCTTGCCCGACATCCGCCAACACTATATATCGGTTTCATTAATTAAAGATTCTGTAAACGATCCCGATCCCCGATCTTTTATTTTCTCATACGCCCTTCCACCTGATACAATATTTGGTGATCGGGACGCGTACGAACGAAGGATTCTCGGAACAACAAGCTGAAAACAGGGGAGTTTTTATGGACAAAAAGGAACTGAAAAAGACCCTGGCGGGGTTGTGCATCGCAACTCTGGTGTCAGGTTCGGGATTGGCTTTCGCAGGTAGTGGGTGAGGTGGAAAGCCCGGTACCGGGAGTACCGAGCCTGTGAAGAAAGAAGCCGGGAAATCCGGGTGAGGCGGCGCCAAGAAGGGTGCGGTCCGCACCCCGCAGGATCAGCAGCAACCGTCGGAAACCGAGTCCAAAGAGGCTCAACCCGCCGAGGGTGAAGAGCAACAGCAGATGCCCGCGGAGAGCAAGTAATCACGTTTGCGTCTCCGAGTCCTGAATCGCGGTCCGGGCGTTGAGACTTCCCCGAACGGGAGGTCGGGCACCAACCGGGCCGCATGTTCCCATTACGATCGCTCCCAAGCCCTTGTCCCGATGCATGAGGATCGATCGGGCCGTCCGCCGTGAACATCTCTCCGGAGATCTTCACGGCGTGTTTTGATGCGAAATCAGGGTCGTGATTTTCTTTGACGCCGGACCCCATAAGTGAACAAGTACCCATTTTCTTGTCCCCTGTTTGCTGATAGAATCGCTTCCTACTCGGGATCGAGTGGTGCGAGGCTCGCTATCAGCCCTATTTCATCGGAGATTACACATGGACAAGAAAAACCTTAAAAGAATACTCGTTGGGTTTTGCATCGCCGTTCTTATGTCGGGTGTGGTTCCGGCGTTCGCGGACGGTGATTCCGCGGCCGAACCCGTAATCCAGGAGCAACAGCAGCCCGCGGAAACCGCGGCGGCGCAGGAAGAACAACAGCCTGCGGAAACTGCGGCGGAAGAGAATACCGGTGATGCTCCCGCGAACGCGGAAGCCGTTGCGCCGGCCGCCGAAACCAAGTAAACGCGGGATTCGGGTGGATCCTTCACCCGGTGGGCGCCTTTCGTAAAGACGCCCTTTTTAGGTTTGAAAGGCTCGAACCGCAGTCCGGCAATCATTGATAAGATGCATGGCGCCAATCCCGAGAAACGAGGCGTACGAAAGGGTACACCGAAGTGACGAAAGAGGAAGCGCAATTCGCCTTTGGCGAACAGACTGCGTTTTCCCCGGCCTGAGACGGTCGGGCCATCGATTCATTAAGACGCCCTCGCCTTTTCGCGCCCCGAGTATAATGAACCGCAAGAAATTCCGGTAGGCCCCGAAGGGGGCCCGCCGGTCTCATCGAAACAGCCCGTCGAGAACGTCGCATCATTGCAGGCTGTTGAAAAGGGAGGCGTCCTTATGACCACGAAACCTCCTCCCGAAAATCCTACCCGGCGGCTGTTCCCTCGGACCCTTTCCCTGCTCGAATCCGACAAGAAGGATTCCTGGAGAGCGGAGGCTTCCTGCGATCTTTCGGAGGAAGAGTTCCTGGTATTTCTTTCCGAAAGTGCGAACCTCGGACGCATCCCGCCCTATGCACCCGATCTGGCCCGTTTGGAACAGGCGGTCCGTTCCGCTGAAAACTCATTGCTCCCCGCCGCGTCCGAAGTATCGGAAATCATGGTAAACCCTTCCTTGTCCCTGGTCCGGACTTCATGGACCGGCCTCGCTTCCTTGCCCGCATTCAACGGACACGGCGATCCCGCCGACCCGGGCCCCGCCGAAGAGCTGATTCTCGTGTGGAAACGGCCGTGGGATCAACGGGTTCTTGTCCGTCCGGCCACGGACGACGACCTGCTGGCGCTGAAGCTGGTGGTGGAGGAAAGGAACCTTCAGGACGCCGCCCGAGAAGCCCGTGTCGCCGTCAAGGTGATGGACGCCTCCCTGGACCGGGCCGTGCGCAAAGGCATTCTGCAGGCCCCGCCGTCGGGCATCCGCAGAACCCGAGAGGACTTTCCTTTGGGAAAGGAATGGGACGAGGAATTTGTGTCCGCCCAGGTGTTCACCCTGCAGTGGCACGTGACTCAACGATGCGATCTGCACTGCAGACACTGTTACGACCGAAGCGAACGCGAAGCCATGGACTGGAACAAGGCGCTTGTCCTGCTCGACGATTTCCATGATTTCTGTCGAACTCGTAACGTGCGAGGCCAAGTGTCCTTCAGCGGCGGCAATCCGCTGCTTTACCCTCAATTTTCCCAATTATACCGTGCGGCCGCGGAACGGGGCTTCGGCCTTGCGATCCTGGGAAATCCCGCTCCCAAACATCACATCAAGGAACTGCTCGCCATCGAACCGCTCTTGTTTTTTCAGGTGAGCCTCGAGGGACTTCCGGAGCACAACGACTACATTCGGGGAACGGGGCATTTCGATCGAGTGATGAACTTCCTGAAGGTCCTTCGGGAGCTGAATGTCTACTCCATGGTGATGCTCACCCTTACGCGCGAAAATCTTCCCCAGGTGCTGCCTCTTGCGGAGGTGCTTCGAAATCACGTCGATCTCTTCACCTTTAACCGGCTGTCCCTGGTAGGCGAAGGAGCCAATCTTCTCCTTCCGACCCCGGAAGATTTTCACGCTTTTTTGAGTGAGTATCTTGAGGCGAGCCTCTCCAATCCCATTCTGGGACTCAAGGACAATCTGCTGGAGACGACCCGCCTCCGCAGGGGATTGGATCCGTTCGGAGGGTGCACGGGGTTCGGCTGCGGCGCGGCCTTCAATTTCATGAGCGTGCTGCCCGATGGAGAAGCTCACGCATGCCGCAAGTTTCCCTCTCCATTAGGGAACGTGTTCACGGAAGGTCTGACTTCGGTGTACGAATCCCAAGCGGCTCGGAAATACCGAGCCGGAAGCCGCGCCTGTCACGCCTGCGAATTGCGCCCGGTCTGTGGGGGCTGCCTTGCCGTTACCTCAAGCCTCGGGCTGGACCCCTTCCAAGATCGGGACCCCTTTTGCCCGATGGATTGACGGGAAGTCGCGCCGTCGGACTAAACGTTCCGGGAATAAATGGACCGCAGCAGGTCCCCGGCTTCCTGATACTGCTCGTCGCTGAGGACCTGCGCCCCGTTTTTCCGCCCGGGATCGCGGGTCACTTGGTAAATCCGCTCTTCAAGGTTCGCTTGGGCCGCCATACCCGCCGGCACCGGCGGAAGGAACCCAACGGCTTTCAGGATGTCTTCGGGAAATTTTCCGGGATCCGCGGTCTCATAAATCACCGCCGGTCGATCGTGCCGTCCGCCGAGAAACAGATCAAGGCTCCGCCATCCCACGGCCCCGTGCGGATCCAGCAGCACCCCGTACGTTTCGTAGACTTCCCGAATGGTCTCGAAATGCTGCGGATTCATAATCCCCACGGAATACAGGTCCCTGCGCATGGCGTCCAGGTCGGGCATCCGGTCGATCACCCCTTCGCAGACGACCTTCCCCGAATCGGGATCTCGTTCATCATGGATGTGACCGCCGTAAAGATCGATGAGTCGCGCCAAGTTGCTGGGGTTGGATACAATCATGGCCGACGAGGGTGATTCGACGGACGGGCGGACAACGTACCGCCCGGTTTCCAGAAAGTCGGGGAATTCCGTGTTCTCATTGACCCCGCATACGATCTTGCCGATGGGGAGCCCCATTTCCCGGGCAATGACGGTCCCCATCATATCTCCGAAGTTGCCCGAGGGTACGGAGGCGATCATGGGTGCGTCAAATGTCGCCACTCTGGAATAGGCATAGAACGGGTAGACCGCCTGAGGCAGCAGTCGCCCCAAGCTGATGCTGTTGGCCGAGGTGAAGCGATCGGCATCCTGAAAAAGCTCTTCCGCCAGCGCCTTATCGCCCAGAAGCCGCTTCACCAGAGATTGACACACATCGAAGTCTCCGTTCACCGCCACGGCGAACACATTGCCGCCCAGGGTGGTCATTTGCCTCCTCTGGCGCTCGCTGATGGAGGTCCTGGGGTAGAAGACCACGTTGTCCACGTTGTCCAAGCCATGGAGGGCATCAGCCACCGCGCCGCCGGTATCGCCGCTGGTGGCCACCAACACCACGCGCTTCCGGCCGGTCCGGCCGAGGAAATAGTTCAACGTACGCCCAAAGAATCTCGCGGCGTAATCTTTGAAAGAGTAGGTGGGCCCCCGGGTGAGCCACATGATGGAAGTCTCGCCCGTTACGTGTTGCACCTTCGTGGGGATCACACGTTCGTCGTACGCGTCTTCCAAGAGGGTCTGCGCGTCGGATTCCGGCATCTCGGAAACAAGGTAGGGATGGAGGACCTCACAAGCCGTTTCAGCGTACGATTTTCCCGCCATCGACTGAATCGTCTCTTTGGACAGTTTGGGGATGTCCCGACGATCCATCATATACAGGCCGTAATTGGAGGCAAGTCCCCGCATGAGGGCTTCCTGGAAACCGGCGCTCTCCGCTCGGTTGTTGGTGCTGTAGTAGGTGATGCGTTTCATGTAGTTCCTCGGGTCGTGGATGTTCATTTGGGAACAGACTCATAGGCAAGCCGCCCAAAGAAGTCAAGAGTGCATGCGCGGAGAGAGCTGCGCCGGCCGGATCGAAAAGTCACCCAATACTCGAATATCCAGGAAAAGGTCGATTTCCCGGCGGGAACCTCAAAAATCATGCGGTATGACCGGGGTTTCCTCGGAATATTGGCTGATAAAGAAATCCAGTTCGCACGCTCTGAGTTTGCGAGCGTAATGTTCCACCGCCGCGAGCACCATCTCCTTATCGGCTTTGCCGTGGTAGAGGATCAACTTGTACGCGGTTACGGCTTTTCGGGAGATGTGCTCCGGAAAACTCATCTTGAGGAGATCTCCCCCTTTCGATTTCAGATACCCCCCCAACATGGCCGCAGCCGTCTCCCAGATTTGTTTGATGGTAATGTCCCCCGCTCCCAGACTTTCCAGGTACTGAGTGCAATACTGGGCCACCGTGGAAACAGGGTCCTGACAGTAACCGCAGCTGGAGGGGCAATCGCTTTCCACGTACCGGTTGGGATTCATGTAGGCGGTGAAGGTTTCCTCAAGAAGCCCCACGGCCATCACCACCGCGGGCTCGATGATCTTCTGGGGCTCGAGCTTGAGCTGGGGAGCCGCGTCGGTAATATAGTCCATGGCGAATGCCGCGGCCTTGGCCGCTTCGCAAAACTTGTCCAGGCGGACCATATACAGCGCTCGCTTGTAGGTGATTTTGGCCGCGACGCTGTTTCGTTCGAAGCTCTCTTCCGGGCCGACTCGGTCGATGGAATCCTCCGCCACCGCCAGTTGGTCCACCACCTCTTTAAGAACCCGCGACACCGTCCTCAAGACTTCGTTGTCGTTTTCGGTGATTTCATATTCCTTTTCCGAAATGGAAATCTCACCGAAATCACGGTCTCGGAAATGTTCGTAACTCAGCAGGCCTTCGTCCCCAAAGGCTTCCAGCGACAGTCGCGTTAGAATCTCTTTGATGTCGGCCAGTGGACGGATGTCCGAACTCGGCATGGCGCCGGTACTCCTTCGTGCTCCGAACGAGAGCCCGCATGAGACGGGTTCTGATCGGTGGACGCTTCAGCTTCCGTGGAGATCAACGTGATCGATTCCCGGCTTGAGGAAAAAGGCGCTCTGTTTCACCTTGTTTTCCATCTTCGAGAAAGTGATGACACACTTGTGTTCCGCATCGATCCGCTCAAGACTTTTCACGTCCGCCAACTCGACCAACGGGTTTGAGCAAAAAGCGAATTTGACGGTATCATCGACGGGATCAAGACCCACCATGTCGGCGGGCCCTTCGGGAAATCTGGGATTCCGAAAAGCCGGTACCGCCACCAGGCCTTCCTCTCTGAGGATTCCAAACAGCACGCAACGGATCGTCTCTTTGATCGACGTATCCGAAAGATACCCTTTGGGTATCAGTTTGACCGCCTCTTTCGACCGCTTCCTGATCAGCTCATACATCACGAGACTCCCCCAATTCGCAGTAGTGCTTCCGATGGAGCGAAACGTTCATTCATAAGAATCATACCCTCTGGTGTCCTGATTTCAAAGAGTTCTCTCGTCCCGCTTCCGGATTTCCGTCACCCTCTGTTTGTTCGGCGAATCGTTTGACCCGACCCGGTATGCCCTAGTTGTTGATGCTTCGTGACGGTACGCCGTTGGTTCGCCTTTGCTTTCTCACCATCAAGACTTCCGCCCGCCAAATGTTTCACAATCGGGTGAAACGACTCCGACCCTATGTTCGATTTGGCTGGACAAGCAGGCTTCTCATGAGCCAAAATATGGGGAAAATCGATGGTATTATGAGAAACAGTGTCGTCGAGAAGATTCTTTCGAGGATTCCCACTGTTGCAGCTTTAAGGCTGGAACGGGACGCAGCGCTTTCGCAATTCGAACGGCTGAAAAGCGATACCCACCGATTCGTCCCGCCGGGACACTACTACTCCCCCCTTCCGTCCATCGAAGAAATTCGCCGATACGAAAACAGAATATTCGACGGGATGCCTTCCGAACTGCCGGGCATCGACTTGAATGAGCGCTCCCAGGTGGAGTTGCTTCGTCAAATCGCCCGTTTCTATCATGAAATACCCTATGAACCCATCGAAGGGGCCCGTGAGCTCCTGGCGGACTTGACCGTAAAGCGCTTCCAAACCACCGATCCCACCGAAATCGAACGCCTGCATGCCGTATTCGACTCGTTTGTGCGTTCCCGCAAATCCCCTTCGTTACGCTTCTGGTTCGAGAATTTCAATTATGGGTTCGGCGACGCCGTGCTTCTGTTTTGCATGCTTCGCCACCTTCAGCCGCGCAGGATCGTGGAGATCGGCGCCGGTTTTTCGTCGGCGCTGATTCTCGATACCAATGAATTGTTTTTCGACCACTCGGTTTCCTGCACGTTTATCGACCCGGATCCCGAGTTGTTCCTCAGCCTCCTCAAACCCGGAGATCGAGAACGGATGCGTTTGCTGCCACTGAAACTCCAAGACGTCGACTGCTCGGTTTTTTCCTCACTCGGTGATCGCGACGTTCTCTTCGTGGATTCATCCCACGTGTCCAAAGTCTTCAGCGACGTGAATCTTATTTTCTTTGAAATCCTTCCCCTCCTTCAACCTGGAGTCTACGTTCATTTCCACGATGTCTTCCATCCCTTTGAATACCCCAAGCAGTGGGTATACGAAGGCCGCGCATGGAACGAAATGTACATACTTCGTGCGTTTCTGCAATATAACACCGCCTTCAAGATGGCGCTTTTCAGCAGTTTCCTCCAACACTTCCATTTGAGCTTCTTCAAAGAACATCTGCCCTTGTGTCTGCACGAAAAAGGGGGACAACTCTGGCTTCTCAGAATGTGACGGGTTACCGTACCGCTTGCCGGATTGATATTTTCCAGGCAAGGTAAGCCGGAAATGCGCCTCCTATCTCATGATGAAACCGAACGTCGGGGACGGGTAACCGTTGCTCCGGTATTTCGCTCCCTTGCGCCGAACGCCCCCTCAAGGAGATACGACCGGTGACTCAAGGTTTCTTCCGCCATCTGCACCCGGCCCGGCTTTCGGAAACCCGAATTTCCTTTTCCGAGACTTTTTGTTTGGGAGGAACGGCGTTCTTCTTCTTTATTGTCCTCGTGGTGACCGGCGCACTCCTCATGTTTTTTTATTTGCCCCTTCCCGGCAGCGCGCCCTCCTCCATAGCCGATATCGATTCAGCCGTTCCTTTCGGCAGGTTGTTACGATCCCTGCACTATGTCTCCGCACAGCTCATGCTCGTCGCGGTTTTGCTGCACATGACCCGTGTCGTCCTGACCCGGGCCTACCTGCCTCCCCGGCGTCTCAACTGGGTCATAGGCATGACCCTGCTTCTGACGGTTTCACTCCTGGATTTCAGCGGGTATGTGCTCCGATGGGACGAACAAGGGCGTTTGGCTGGCTTGGTGGGCTGGAATCTTCTGCGGAATGTCCCGCTTTTAGGGTCCGGAGCGTCGCGTGTTTTCCTGGGAAATGAGCCGGAAACCGCCATGACCCTGCTGCGCTGGTATGCATGGCACTGCGTGGGTCTCCCGCTTCTTCTGTCGGGCCTCTGTACCTATCATTTCTGGCGTATCAGGAAGGACGGCTGGAGCCGGGCTCTATAGAGGTTTCCTTCCCCGGAAACAAGTCTCACTCCTCGGCGGGGGATCTCTTCGTGGGAGATGTCGGTCTTCGATTATCCGTGCCGACTCGTCGAGCGGAACCCAAAAACGACAAGGGGCCGAGAATTTCACCTCGGCCCCTTCATTGAATCAATTCATGCCGGGCATTGGAAAACACGCCCGGACCGTCAACGAACTTGCCCGCTACTACCGCCGTTCGCCGTCCAGCTGGACGAGGCCCATCGTGGTCATGTTTGCCGGGCCCACTTGGTAGCGGCGGATCATGGGAAATGCGGCGCTCCAACTCGTTTCAAATCCCCCGATGACCTCACCGAATCCGATGTTGAGAGTCCAACCGAGGAGTTGCAGCTGGTTGCCGTGTTCCAGAGCCGTGCCGCCTCCGAGGACCGGATAATAGGCGCTCTGATAATCTCCGATAGGTCCGCCGATGAAGCCCTCGCCGTTGGTGGTCACTTCACGTACATATGGGACGATCACGTTTTGGCTGTTGGGGTTCACGATCTGGCGGGTATGAAAATAGATGTGGCCCGACAGGATGGTACCGATTACGTCGTCCAGCACGATGACGTTCAGTTCGTAAGGCAAGTCCAGAGGGAAGGAGAAGCAGCCTTCCTCTTCGTCGCACACGAACAATACCACGCTTCTCGGCTTGCTGCTGGAAGCCTGGTTGGTATCCGCCCAGATGATCATGCGATTGGCGTAATCGGCAATCAGACCGCTCTGATCCGCGAAGAAGCGTCCCAGGAGGATCATGCCGCCCCGATCCAGTACGTTGCTGGCGGTGCCGCCGTCAAAGGGCAGCTCGCCCTGGGACGGATTCCGGGCCAGCCACACATCATCGCCGATGGTGGTTTGCCCCATGCTCAGGAGCTGGCTGCCTATACCCGCCACCGCGTCGAAGCGCTCGAACACTTTGTTCACTTGCGCCTTGGCCGTGACGGTGGGTAGATTCACGGTGATGCCGTCGATGTCTTCGGTCACAAAGAAGCGATCGCGGCTTTCATCCCACAAACGGGAATACCAGGCGGGCGAGGTGTTGGAGCCGGGGTTGTCCGCAGGCACCACCGCGTACTTGCTGTCGGCGGCCGTGTTGCTCTTCAAAAACCACGATCGGTTGAAATAGTCCGCGGAGTTGCCCACCGTAAAGCCTGCGTACTGGTCCGAAGCCCACAGTGTGGCGGCTTCAATGGCCACCATGGGATAGCCGTCCGTAATTCCTTTGACGATGTCCACCAGGTACACCCATCCGGCCAGCTTGTTCAGGTAGGCGTGGGGATAGGAAAGTTCCTGAGGCGTGGTCACGGTCACCGATTCGTACACCGTGGCCGCCGTCCAATATCCCTGGTAACGTTCCTCCGTGGTTTCATCTGCGAAAGTCATGGTCACTTTGAGGTTGTTTCTCTGACCTTGCGCCATTTCATTCTCGATCACACCGCGGATGTTGCCGAACTCCTGCGGAGAAGCGTCCCAGGGCGTGAGGGTGATGTTCTTGTCCCACACGTGAGCGCTCTCGCGGTTCCAAATGATGAAATGCACGATCTGATCGCTGCTGCCGCCCATATTCACGATCACGGGCAGCACATCGTCCGTGCCGTCCACCGCCAGATCGAACCATCCCGTTACCACGGCACCCGGTGTGGGATCCGGAACGCCGTACGCTCCCGCCTTTGCGACACCGGCACACGCCATGGTCAAAACCGCGACCAAGGCGACGACCAACAACCTGCTGCTTAATCCCTTCATCCTGTTTCTCCCCTGACGATGTCGGTTGAAGTCCATTCACTACACCCGAAAAAACGACTTTGTCTTTCAGAACTCCAGTTTCGGATGCCGAGCTTCCCCCATGGCGCTACCTATCATGCATTATGGTCGTATCGCTTCCGAATGGGAATATTTACCCCAAAATACCTTACGCCGCAACCCGGGGAGTCGGAACAGAAAGAAGAGGCTGAGGAAAAATCTATCAGCCTCCCGATCAGTCTGCTCGATCGACGGCCGTCGGACGCACGTGCCTCGGATTGCAGCAGTCGATTGCTTTAGGAGACTTCTCCGCCGTCCAAGGGTATCAGGCGCAGGGTGGTAATCTCGGCCGGCCCCACCTGGTAGCGACGAATCATGGGAAACGCTGCGCTCCAACTCGTGTCAAAGCCTCCCACGACCTCCCCGAACCCGATGTTCAGCGTCCAGCCGAGAAGTTGCAACTGGTTGCCGTGTTCCAGAGCCGTGCCGTCGGCGGACACCGGATACCACGCGTTCGTGTAGCCGGTGGTGCCCCTGGGAAAGGCCTCGCCGTTTCCGGTCACTTCACGCCAGTAGGGAACCTGTACGTTTTGGCTGTTGGGATTCACGATCTGGCGGGTGTGGAAGAAAATATGACCGGAAAGGATCGTACCGATCAAGTCGTCCAGCACGATCACGTTCAGCTCATAAGGTAGATCCAGGGGGAAGGAGAAGCAGCCTTCTTCTTCGTCGCACACGAACAAAACCACGCTTCTCGGCTTGCTGCTCGAAGCTTGGTTGGTATCGGCCCAAAGGACCATGCGATTGGCGTAGTCGGCGACCAATCCGCTCTGGTCCGCGAAGAAGCGTCCCAGGAGAATCATTCCACCGCGATCCAGCACATTGCTCGCCGTGCCTCCGTCGTAGGGCAGCTCGCCCACGGCGGGGCTCCGAGCCAGCCACACGTCGTCGCCACTCGCGGTCATCCTTATGGCGATTCCAATGCCTTCATCCGGAGGGGCTACCTGGCCGGCGATCCCTTGCCCCGTGCCGAGCAGCTCGCAGTTGATACCGGCCACCGCGTCGAAACGCTCGAACACTTTGTCCACTTTGGCCTTGGCCGTCACGGTGGGCAGGTTGACGGTGATGCCGTCGATGTCTTCGGTTACGAAGAAGCGGTCGCGGCTTTCGTCCCACAGGCGGGAATACCAGGCAGCCGTGTTGTTGGCGCCCGGGTTGTCCGCGGCAACCACCGCGTACTTGCTGTCGGTTGCGGTGTTGCTCTTCCACCACCAGGTGCGGTTGAAGTAATCCGCGGACTGGGACAGCATGAAGGCCACAAACTGATCACCGGCCCACAGGGTGGCGGCTTCGATGGCCACCATAGGGTACCCGTCCGTAATCCCTTTGACGATATCCACCAGGTACACCCAGCCGGCCAGTTTGTTCAGGTAGGCGTGGGGATAGGAAAGTTCCTGAGGCGTGGTCACGGTGACCGTCTCGTAAACCGTGGCGGCCGTCCAGTAGCCCTGGTAACGCTCCTCCGTGGTTTCGTCGGCGTAGGTCATGGTCACTTTGAGGTTGTTTCTCTGGCCCTGCGCCATTTCGTTTTCGATCACGCCGCGGATGTTGCCGAACTCCTGCGGAGAAGCATCCCAAGGCGTCAACGTGATGTTCTTGTCCCATACGTGAGCGCTTTCACGGTTCCAGATAATGAAATGCACGATCTGGTCGGCGCTGCCGCCCATGTTCACGATAACCGGAAGCACATCGTCCGTGCCGTCCACCGCCAGATCGAACCATCCCGTTACCACGGCACCCGGCGTGGGGTCCGGAACGCCGTACGCTCCCGCTTTTGCGACCCCGGCAAACGACATGGTCATGACCGCGACCAAGGCGAAGACCAACAACTTGTTGCTTGATCCCTTCATCCTCTTTCTCCCCTGACAATGTTGGTTGAATTCCTTTCACTGTGGCCGAAAAAGCGACTTTATCTTCCGTAACTCCAGGTTCGGATGCCGAACTTGCCCCATGGCACTACCTACCATGAATTCTGATCATAGGTCTTCCGATTGTGATTATATACACCAAAGTGCATTACAACGCAACCAAGGGAGTTGCAACAGCCGGCCTTCATCCAGCTGTTTTCTTCTTACCAACCTTCCGATTGGTTTGTCCCTGGTATTTCCCTCAAAATCCCACCTTGAATTTCTGCTGCCGGGATTCGGAAGCGGATGCCTTTGTCGGATGGGACTGCTTTTGATCTCAATGGAGATTCCGTAGGTCATTTTGCGAAAACGGTGGGTGGGTTGGCCGCGATGTGCTCAAAAAGAAGAGGCTGAGGAAAAATCCCTCAGCCTCCGGATCAGTCTGCTTGATTGCGGGCCGTCGAATGGACGTGCCTCGGATTGCAGCAGTCGATTGCCTTAGAAGGGCTGGTCGTCGCCGTCCAATGGAATAAGGCGCAGGGTGGTAGTGTCTGCAGGCCCCACTTGGTAACGACGAATCATGGGAAACGCCGCGCTCCAACTTGTGTCGTAACCTCCCACGACCTCACCGAACCCGATGTTCAGCGTCCAGCCGAGGAGTTGCAACTGGTTGCCGTGTTCCAGGGCCGTGCCGTCGGCGGACACCGGATACCATGCGTTCGTGTAGCCGGTGGTGCCCCCGGGAAAGGCCTCGCCGTTTCCGGTCACTTCACGCCAGTAGGGAACCTGTACGTTTTGGCTGTTGGGATTCACGATCTGGCGGGTGTGGAAGAAAATATGACCGGAAAGGATCGTACCGATCACGTCGTCCAGCACGATGACGTTCAGTTCGTAGGGCAAATCCAGAGGGAAGGAGAAGCAGCCCTCCTCTTCGTCGCACACGAACAAAACCACGCTTCTCGGCTTGCTGCTCGAAGCCTGGTTGGTGTCCGCCCAAAGGACCATGCGATTGGCGTAGTCGGCGACCAGTCCGCTCTGGTCTGCAAAAAAACGTCCCAGGAGGATCATGCCGCCGCGATCCAGCACGTTGCTTGCCGTGCCGCCATCATAGGGCAGCTCTCCGACGGCCTGTTCCCGTGCCAACCATACGTCGTCGCCACCCAGCGCCATATGGTTTTCTGGTCCAATGCCTTCATCCGTAAACGCTCCCTGGCCGGCGATTCCCCGCCCTGTGCCGAGCAGTTCGCAGTTGATGCCGGCAACCGCGTCGAAACGCTCGAACACTTTGTCCACTTTGGCCTTGGCCGTCACGGTGGGCAGGTTGACGGTGACGCCGTCGATGTCTTCGGTCACGAAGAATCGGTCGCGGCTTTCGTCCCACAGGCGGGAATACCAGGCAGCCGTGTTGTTGGCGCCCGGGTTGTCCGCGGCAACCACCGCGTACTTGCTGTCGGTTGCGGTGTTGCTCTTCCACCACCAAGTGCGGTTGAAGTAATCCGCGGACTGGGACAGCATGAAGGCTACATACTGATCACCGGCCCACAGGGTGGCGGCTTCAATGGCCACCATGGGATAGCCGTCCGTAATTCCTTTGACGATATCCACCAAGTACACCCAGCCTGCCAGCTTGTTCAGGTAGGCGTGGGGATAAGAAAGTTCCTGAGGCGTGGTCACGGTGACCGTCTCGTAAACCGTGGCGGCCGTCCAGTAGCCCTGGTAACGTTCCTCCGTGGTATCGTCGGCGTAGGTCATGGTGACCTTCAGGTTGTTTCTCTGGCCCTGAGCCATTTCGTTTTCGATCACGCCGCGGATGTTGCCGAACTCCTGCGGAGAAGCATCCCAAGGCGTCAACGTGATGTTTTTGTCCCATACGTGAGCGCTTTCACGGTTCCAGATAATGAAATGCACGATCTGGTCGGCGCTGCCTCCCATGTTCACGATAACCGGAAGGACATCGTCCGTGCCGTCCACCGCCAAATCGAACCATCCCGTTACCACGGCGCCCGGCGTGGGGTCCGGAACGCCGAATGCCCCCGCTTTCGCCGCCCCGGTAAAGCCCAAGATCAAAACCGCCGCCAAGGCCAAAGCCGGCAACGTTCCTCTCAATCCCTTCATCGTTTCCCTCCCGTTACAATAATGTTGATTTCATTGATCACCTATGAACTGAAACGATGTGCATGTTCCCATTCCATTCTCTTACGCAGGATACCGCCGGATACCCGACTCCGTGCTCCTTGGCCTCATCCCATCCAGGAAACGGAATTTACCTCGGAAGCTCTTCGGATCCAACGGAAGCACTCGCCGAATTCATGCTTTATCTTCTGTGTCCGCACTTAAGAAAGCCTCTGGATTCTGCAACGTGTGCCGTCCTATGGAAGAAATACCAATGCTTTCACTTTGGCAAAGCCGTCCTCATCAGTCGTGCATGCCTTCTCCGGTTGCCGGCGAGAACCGATCAGGATTGTGCGGATGAGCCGTGTGCTTTGGAGAGTGCTTCGCCTCAGGGGAACTGCTGCGTAAGGCTCTTGACAAATCGTGGTGTCCGGCGACGCAGTGTCCGGAGTTTTCTGTGGGATGATCATCCTCGAACAAGTCGGAGAAAATGATCCATAGGGCGGCGGCCTGACGCTTCGACGAACAGGGGGCTGGGAGAAACATCCAGCCCCCTGTTCAGGCTTTGCTTAGTCCGCCGTCAAACAGCCGGGTCCCGGTTTCTAATGGCCGTTGTTCAGCTCGCCGTCCAATGGTATGAGGCGCAGGGCCGTCGTGTCTGCCGGTCCCACTTGGTAGCGACGAATCATGGGGAACGCCGCACTCCAGCTCGTGTCGTAACCGCCCACGACTTCCCCGAAACCGAGGTTGAGGGTCCAGCCGAGAAGCTGCAACTGGTTCCCGTGCTCAAAGGCGTCGCCGCCACCCAGCACCGGGTACCAAGCGGTGGCATAGCCCGCCGTGCCGGTGGGAAAATCGGCGCCGTTGGTTGTTATTTCACGCCAGTACGGAACCTGCCGGTTGTTGCTGTTGGGATTCACGATCTGACGGGTGTGGAAATAGATGTGCCCGGACGTAATGTTGCCGACCACGTCGTCCAGCACAATGACATTCAGTTCGTAAGGTAGATCCAGCGGGAAGGAAAAGCAGCCCTCTTCTTCGTCGCACACAAACAGCACCACGCTCCTGACCTTATTCACGGCCTGGTCGCTGTCGGCCCAGATGATCATGCGGTTTACATAGTCGGCCACCAGACCGCTATCGTCCGCGAAGAAACGGCCCAGCAGGATCATGCCGCCCCGATCCAGCACGTTGCTCGCCGTGCCGCCGTCATAGGGCAGCTGGCCCACGGACGGATTTCGCGACAGCCACACATCGTCACCGCCCTGTGCGAGAGTTCCGGTCTTGTCGAGGGCCTCATCCCCAGCCAGGATTGCCCCGGCGATTCCCTGCCCCATGGAGAGCAACTGACAGTTGATGCCCGCCACTGCGTCGAAACGCTCAAATACTTTGTCCACTTTGGCTTTGGGCAAAACGGTCGGCAGGTTCACGGTAATGCCGTCGATATCCGCGGTCACGAAGAAGCGATCGCGGGTCTCATCCCACAGTCGGGAGTACCAGGCCGCCGTGTTGTTGGCGCCGGGGTTGTCGCCGGCCACCACTTCGTACTTCTTGTCCAGTGCGGTGTTACTTTTCCACCACCATGCGCGATTGAAATAGTCCGCCGACTGGGACAGCATGAACGCGGCATAACGATCACCGGCCCACAGAGTCGCGGCCTCAATGGACACCATGGGATAGCCGTCCGTGATACCCTTGACGATGTCTACCAGATAGACCCAACCCGCCAACTTGTTCAGGTAGGCGTGGGGATAGGACATTTCCAAGGGAGTGGTCACGGTGACCGACTCGTATACCGTGGCGGCCGTCCAGTAACCCTGGTAGCGCTCGGAAGTCGTACCGTCCCCATAGGTCATCGTAACCTTCAGGTTGTTTCTCTGGCCCTGGGCCATGTCGTTTTCGATGACGCCTCGAAGGTTGCCGAACTCCTGGGGAGAAGCGTCCCATGGAGTCAACGTGATGTTCTTGTCCCACACATGAGCGCTCAAACGATTCCATATGACGAAATGCACCGTCTGGTTTGCGCTTCCACCCATGTTCACGATCACCGGAAGCACGTCATCCGTACCGCTCACCTCCAGGTCGAACCAACCGGTTACCACAGCGCCCGGCACGGGGTCCGGAACACCGTACGCACCGGCACCGGCCGACCCGGCCATTCCCATGGTCAGCACACCCACTAGTGCCAACGCCAACAGCATCCTGCTAGATCCCTTCATCCTCTCCCTCCTGATAACAATGGAACTGCAAGTAAAACGACATCCGCTTTTTCTGCTCCCGAGGCCAAACTCCTGCTCGGAAACCAACCTCCGGCACCGATTTCGTTGTCGATGCACCTCTCTTCACGAAGATTAACAGAAAGTACATATATAGGCAACTAGGAGAATCAGCGCCGTTTATTCTGTATCGACAACACAAACCCGCTCCATTCCCGTTCATCTGTTCCTAAAACAAATGTAGACCTCCGATACGGTTTCTCTCCGCCTCCGCTGCTTCTCTGTATAGGTAACAAGTATTTGTTCTTTAGCAGCGTGCTTTTTCATTGTAGAACTTTGTGGGCATCCCTTTCCGTCCGACGGGTTTGCCGGTGAAAGGCTCACCGGGTTGTTCATGAAGCCTGCAAGGCGGGAAATGAGGGCAGATAGGCGGTGAATTCCTGCAGAACCCTTGTTTATCTGAAACGTATCGTTCTTTTGACGAGATGATATAGGTCCGAAAAATGATGGGGCTGAGATTCGAATCTCAGCCCCGAAGAGAGTCTTTCGAACCGACGCGTGCACCGGGCACACGCCGGTTCGTTAGATAGTTGATTTACTGAGGGTTGATGGTCTCCAACTGGACCAGCCCGATGGTGGCGATGTTGGAGGGTCCCACCTGGTAGCGGCGGATCATCGGGAACGCCGCACTCCAGCTCGTCTCGTAACCACCGATGACTTCGCCGAAACCGATGTTCAGGGTCCAACCCAGCAGCTGCAACTGGTTGCCGTGTTCCAGGGCCGTGCCGCCTCCGAGAACCGGATACCACGCAGTGGCATAGGCGCCGTCGCCGGCCGGGAAGCCCGCACCGTTGTTGGTCACTTCACGCCAGTAGGGAACCTGCACGTTTTGGCTGTTGGGGTTCACGATCTGACGGGTGTGGAAGTAGATATGACCGGACAGGATGGTACCGATCACGTCGTCCAGCACGATCACGTTCAGCTCGTAGGGCAGATCCAGCGGGAAGGAGAAGCAGCCTTCTTCTTCGTCGCACACAAACAGAATCACGCTTCTCGGCTTGGTGCTGGAAGCCTGGTTGGTGTCGGCCCAGATGATCATGCGGTTGGCATAGTCGGCAACCAACCCGCTCGGGTCTGCGAAGAACCGGCCCAAAAGGATCATGCCGCCGCGATCCAGCACGTTACTCGCCGTGCCGCCGTCATAGGGCAGCTCGCCCAGGGAGGGATTTCTGGCCAGCCACACGTCGTCGCCGCTGACGAGCGCTTTGCCCGTGCTCAGCAGCTGGCAGTTGATGCCGGCAACCGCGTCGAAACGCTCGAACACTTTGTCCACTTTGGCCTTGGCGGTCACGGTGGGCAGGTTCACGGTAATGCCGTCGATGTCGTTGGTCACGAAGAAACGATCGCGGCTCTCATCCCACAGGCGGGAATACCAAGCTGCGACGTTGTTGGCGCCCGGATTGTCCGCAGCGACCACGGCAACCTTGCTGTCGGCGGCGGTATTGCTCTTCCACCACCAGGTGCGGTTGAAGTAGTCTGCGGACTGGGACAGCATGAAGGCCACAAACTGATCACCGGCCCACAGGGTTTCGGCCTCGATGGCCACCATGGGATAACCGTCGGTGATCCCTTTGACGATATCCACCAGATATACCCACCCGGCCAGCTTGTTCAGGTAGGCGTGGGGGTAGGAGATTTCAGCCGGCGTGGTCACGGTCACCGTCTCGTATACCGTAGAAGCCGTCCAGTAGCCCTGGTAGCGCTCCTCGGTGGTCTCGTCGGCATACGTCACCGTCACTTTCAGGTTGTTCCTCTGGCCCTGGGCCATTTCGTTTTCAATCACGCTGCGGATGTTGCCGAACTCCTGCGGAGAAGCATCCCAGGGAGTCAGAGTGATGTTCTTATCCCAAACGTGGGCGCTTGCACGGTTCCAGATAATGAAATGCACGATCTGGTTGGCGCTGCCGCCCATGTTTACGATAACCGGGAGTACGTCGTCCGTCCCGTCCACCGCCAAGTCAAACCAACCCGTTACAACGGCGCCCGGAGTCGGATCCGGGACCCCGAATGCGCCCGCCTTTGCCAGGCCGGTATACCCCACGGTCATGCCCACGACCAAAGCGAGGGCCAAAAAAACTTTGCTTAATTTCTTCATGATTCCCTCCTGCGAAGAATAAGCTTTCTGCTTAATGCAGTTTAGACGAACTTAAACGACCTTGTTCTCCTCTCCTCTGAACTCGGAGATTCCCTCGGCTCACCTCCCTTCTCCGCTATGCGAATGATTCCTTTTCCATCAGATGTATTATAACTCAGGGCTTTTCCATACGCAACTTTGTCTATCACGTCGCACGCGACTATTCCCCACGGTCATGAGGACCGTACTTTTCCTGGACCCTTCTTCCGTTGCCTCCCTGCTCCGCATCGTTTTCGTTTCTTCCGATCCGTGGAGCCACGGAAAGGTGTGGAACAACTCATCGCTCCGTCCCATGCAGCACTCGGTAATGGCCCCTCATCGTTCATTTTTCCGGTTGGGACTTGCTCTCAGCCTCCTGTATTTCCGTCCTACCCGCCCTGTGTGTCCTTGATAAAAAAGGGCTGAGGATTTCTCCCCAGCCCCGGCTCATTCACTCAGCCCGATGTGGGAAGGATCCGCACATACAAGCCATGCTGCTTGTTCAGCTCTTCTAGTCGTCTTCCTCTTCCAGCTGGACCAAGCCGATGGTGGCAATGCTGGCGGGACCCACCTGGTAGCGGCGGATCATCGGGAACGCCGCACTCCAGCTCGTCTCGAAACCGCCGATGACTTCGCCGAAACCGATGTTCAGGGTCCAACCCAGCAGCTGCAACTGGTTGCCGTGCTCCAGAGCCGTGCCCGCGGCCAACACCGGATACCACGCGCCGGCGTAGGCGCCGTCGCCGGCCGGGAAGCCCGCGCCGTTGGCGGTCACTTCACGCCAGTAGGGAACCTGCACGTTTTCGCTGTTGGGGTTCACGATCTGACGGGTGTGGAAGTAGATATGACCGGACAGGATGGTACCGATCACGTCATCCAGCACGATCACGTTCAGCTCGTAGGGCAGATCCAGCGGGAAGGAGAAGCAGCCTTCTTCTTCGTCGCACACGAACAGGACCACGCTTCTCGGCTTGCTGCTGGAAGCCTGGTTGGTGTCGGCCCAGATGATCATACGGTTGGCGTAGTCGGCAACCAGACCGCTCTGATCCGCGAAGAAACGACCCAGGAGGATCATGCCGCCGCGATCCAGCACGTTGCTCGCCGTGCCGCCGTCATAGGGCAGCTCGCCCACGGAGGGGTTCCGAGCCAGCCATACGTCGTCGCCGCTGGCGATCATCTGACCCATGCTCAGCAGCTGGCAGTTGATGCCGGCAACCGCGTCGAAACGCTCGAACACTTTGTCCACTTTGGCCTTGGCGGTCACGGTGGGCAGGTTCACGGTGATGCCGTCGATGTCGGCGGTCACGAAGAAACGGTCGCGGGTTTCATCCCACAGGCGCGAATACCAAGCAGCCGTGTTATTGGCCCCGGGATTTTCGGCGACCTCAAAGGCATACTGGTTGTCGGTGTCCGTATTGCTCTTCCACCACCAGGTTCGGTTAAAGTAGTCCGCGGACTGGGACAGCATGAAGGCCACAAACTGATCGCCGGCCCACAGGGTTCCGGCTTCGATGGCCACCATGGGATAACCGTCGGTGATCCCCTTGACGATGTCCACCAGATACACCCAGCCGGCCAGCTTGTTCAGGTAGGCGTGGGGGTAGGAGATTTCAGCAGGCGTGGTCACGGTGACGGTCTCGTAAACCGTGGCGGCCGTCCAGTAACCCTGGTAGCGATCTTCGGTGGTGTCGTCGGCATAGGTGATCGTAACCTTCAGGTTGTTTCTCTGGCCCTGAGCCATTTCGTTTTCGATCACGCCGCGGATGTTGCCGAATTCCTGAGGAGAAGCATCCCAAGGAGTCAGAGTGATGTTCTTATCCCAAACGTGGGCGCTTTCGCGGTTCCAAATGATGAAGTGAACGATCTGGTCGGTACTGCCGCCCATGTTCACGATCACGGGAAGCACGTCGTCCGTGCCGTTTACCGCCAAGTCAAACCAACCCGTTACAACGGCGCCCGGCGTAGGATCCGGAACACCATACGCGCCCGCCTTCGCGAGGCCGGCAGAGCCCATGGTTAAAGCCGCGACCAGCGCGACGGCCAACAGTGTGTTGCTCAATCTCTTCATTCCTTCCCTCCACACAAAACACTTAGATTAATTGAATGCGCCGCCGCCGAACATTAGGGCTCCTTCTCTCCGCCCAACTCCGCGCTTCCCTAAGACGGCCCCCTTCATCCTCTCCTCTTTTCACGTCTTAGGAATTATATCCCAGAGCTTATCCGTCCGCAACTCCGACTTCCACCGTTCTTTCCACTCATGTGAATCCGAAAGGCGCTTTGGAATTCCCGTATCCCGGACTAGTTTTCGGCTCTGCAATTTGGAAAGTGGCGCTGAGAGGTAAGGAGAAAAGGAAGTCGCCTCAAAAATATGAATTTACCGTGCTTCCCGGTGCAAATCGATGCTTTTTTCAAAAAGGCAAGGGGCTGAGGAATGCTCCTCAGCCCCTTTTTCTTTCTAGCGAATCCGAGGGCGATTCAAACATGCGCTCGGATTGTTATCGATCGGACTATCCTTGGTTCTGTCCGGCGTCCAGCTGGACCAAGCCGATGGTGGCGATGCTGGCGGGACCCACCTGGTAGCGGCGGATCATCGGGAACGCCGCACTCCAGCTCGTCTCGAAACCGCCGATGACTTCGCCGAAACCGATGTTCAGGGTCCAACCCAGCAGCTGCAGCTGGTTGCCGTGTTCCAGAGCCGTGCCCGTGGCCAATACCGGATACCACGCGGTGGCGTAGGCGCCGGAGCCGGCCGGGAAGCCCGCGCCGTTGGCGGTCACTTCACGCCAGTAGGGAACCTCGACGTTTTCGCTGTTGGGGTTCACGATCTGACGGGTGTGGAAGTAGATATGACCGGACAGGATGGTACCGATCACGTCGTCCAGCACGATCACGTTCAGCTCGTAGGGCAGATCCAGCGGGAAGGAGAAGCAGCCTTCTTCTTCGTCGCACACGAACAGGACCACGCTTCTCGGCTTGCTGCTGGAAGCCTGGTTGGTGTCGGCCCAGATGATCATACGGTTGGCGTAGTCGGCAACCAGACCGCTCTGATCCGCGAAGAAACGGCCCAGGAGGATCATGCCGCCGCGATCCAGGACGTTGCTCGCCGTACCGCCGTCATAGGGCAGCTCGCCCACGGAGGGGTTCCGAGCCAGCCATACGTCGTCGCCGCTGGCGATCATCTGACCCGTGCTCAGCAGCTGGCAGTTGATGCCGGCAACCGCGTCGAAACGCTCGAACACTTTGTCCACTTTGGCCTTGGCGGTCACGGTGGGCAGGTTCACGGTAATGCCGTCGATGTCGTTGGTCACGAAGAAACGATCGCGGCTTTCATCCCACAGGCGGGAATACCAAGCAGCCGTGTTGTTGGCGCCGGGGTTGTCGGCGGCCACAACGGCAACCTTGCTGTCGGCGGCGGTATTGCTCTTCCACCACCAGGTGCGGTTGAAGTAATCCGCGGACTGGGACAGCATGAAGGCGACAAACTGATCACCGGCCCACAGGGTTCCGGCTTCGATGGCCACCATGGGATAACCGTCGGTGATACCCTTGACGATGTCCACCAGATACACCCAGCCGGCCAGCTTGTTCAGGTAGGCGTGGGGGTAGGAGATTTCAGCAGGCGTGGTCACGGTGACGGTCTCGTAAACCGTGGCGGCCGTCCAGTAACCCTGGTAGCGATCTTCGGTGGTCTCGTTGGCGTAGGTGATCGTAACCTTCAAGTTGTTTCTCTGGCCCTGGGCCATATCGTTTTCGATCACGCCGCGGATGTTGCCGAACTCCTGAGGAGAAGCATCCCAAGGAGTCAGGGTGATGTTCTTATCCCAAACGTGGGCGCTTTCGCGGTTCCAAATGATGAAGTGAACGATCTGGTCGGCGCTGCCGCCCATGTTCACGATCACGGGAAGCACGTCGTCCGTGCCGTCCACCGCCAAATCAAACCAACCCGTTACAACGGCGCCCGGCGTAGGATCCGGAACACCAAACGCGCCCGCCTTCGCGACGCCGGCAAAGCCCATGGTCAGGACCGCTACCAGTGCGACGGCCAACAGCGTGTTGCTCAATCTCTTCATTATTTCTCTCCTAAAAGAACATTAGCATCAATCTCATTTACTCTGCGCGATATCAGACAACAGCGATTTTCCATACCTCTAAACTCTCCAGTCGGTTCGGGCTCACCCCCCTTCTCCGCTTTGCGCTCTCTGATTGTTTAATGGATTTTGGGGACTATACCCCAATTCGGAAAAATAGGCAACTCGCGTAGCCACATAAATCGTGATGTGTTCAGATTACTATTCTTAGCATGTCCAAATGGTAAACGTCCTTTCGACCAAGAAGAAACTCACCGTTGCCACATTACCTATATTCGAGATTCAAGCGACTGCACAGCTTCTCTCTTCGCAATTACGATCTTTTTGTAGCAATCACTAGGTATTCTACCGTCTTGGAAAATTCCGGCTTAACTTCAGGCCGGTAGTCTCAATTCTTTTCAGAAACTCCACCCCAGGGGCCCCCGGTTTAGGGAAGAGGACTGAGGGCTACTCCTCAGCCCCTTTTCCTTCCTATCGAATCCGAGGATGGTTAAAACATGCGCTCGGATTCTTTTAGCAAAAAAATATTTAGAGCGCTCCGCCGTCCAACTGAATCAAACCAATGGTGGAGATGCTTGCGGGACCCACCCGGTAGCGCCGGATCATGGGGAACGCCGCACTACATAGGAGGTACAATGAACGGTTCATGTCCTTATCCGGAGCCATCATGGCTCCCTCCTTAAAGCAGCTCGCGCCCTTATTCCATCATCCCTGTCCAGGATCACTATCGGAACCCGGATTTTGTTTCACGAAATTACTTCAGCTTGCTCGCGCTTACAATGTATTCCACCGCCTTAAGCGAATCCAGATCCAACTCAAGACCTGCTTTCCCCAGCCTTTCCATAAACTCTGTCCCTGGTGGCCCGGTTTCAGGAATCACGGGCTCCATCCTATTTATCGTGTAGTTGGATTCCACGAGCATCTCCATAATGCCGGTTCGCGTGAAGAAACGTAGGTGAGTGCCGGAGAGCGTGCTGAACGGTGAATAGTCCCATCGGCCTGCGATCAGGTCCATGACAACCGACCAGTGACCGACGTTGGGAACGCTGAAAAGCAAGGTTCCTCCAGGTTTCAGCCATCCAAGGAAGCGTCGAACCTGTCTGTGCGGATCCACCAGATGCTCCAATAGGTCTCCGCACACGATGAGATCAAGATCCCCTGGAATTTCATCTTCCCTCAACTCCTCCAAGTCGTTTTCAAGTACCCTATCAAGCCGTTCTCTCGCAATCTTTGCGAGAACCGGGTCTTTCTCTATTCCAAGAACCTCGGGACACCCTTTCTTTTTCAACTCCGCTCCGAAGACCCCTTTGGCGCATCCCACGTCCATGGCTTTAATAATACCCGGAGGAACTCTTGACAACAGGTCGGGTCTGGCTTGGTCATACATGGCCCCATATCGATGAACATAGGTATCCAACGCCACCGCACCCTTGAAGGCTCCTTCGGCAACCGACTTTTTCAAACCCTTCAATCCATACTTGCCGAGGGCCTGTTTCAACCACGCTGTTCTACACACGACAATAAAGGGATCAAACCTTTGGTGGACAAGGTAGGCGCCCTCGTTCGTCTTCCGAAAAGCAACGCAAGCGAGATCCAGCAAATGGGGCGTATGGTAACAAAACGGAGGGGCGGCTCGCTGCTCAACGACTGCGGCTTCATTGCTCACCGGCACCACCAGATCGATATCTTTCCGCTTTTCCAATACCTTCAAAGGACCGGAGGTCCAATCCGGACCCACATAACAGACCGGATCCAAAATGAGGCAGCTGTATTCCAGGTGGGTGTCGATCGACAATGGAATGTGCTTCAGTGGTTCCGAACAAAGCCCGGAAAATCTTTTGAGCCGCCTCAAACTGAGACGATCAGCCCATTCAAATTCGGACCCCAAAGGACGGTCGTCACTTTCGCGACGAACCAAATTTACACGGGTATTTCCGTTCATTCCTCTTGCCTAGTCGCCCCATACGATTAACCAAAATGCGAAAAGCCGTCCGATTTGCTGAGCACACAGGGGCCTTTTCTAAAAGGCAAGGGGCTGAGGAATGCTCCTCAGCCCCTTTTTCTTTCTAGCGAATCCGAGGGCGACTCAAAAATGCGCTCGGATTGTTCTCGATCGGACGACCCTTAGTTCTGTCCCTCGTCCAGCTGGACCAAGCCGATGGTGGCGATGCTGGCCGGACCCACCTGGTAGCGGCGGATCATGGGGAACGCCGCACTCCAGCTCGTCTCGAAACCGCCGATGACTTCGCCGAAACCGATGTTCAGGGTCCAACCCAGCAGCTGCAGCTGGTTGCCGTGTTCCAGAGCCGTGCCCGTGGCCAATACCGGATACCACGCGGTGGCGTAGGCGCCGGAGCCGGCCGGGAAGCCCGCGCCGTTGGCGGTCACTTCACGCCAGTAGGGAACCTGCACGTTCTGGCTGTTGGGGTTCACGATCTGACGGGTGTGGAAGTAGATATGACCGGACAGGATGGTACCGATCACGTCGTCCAGCACGATCACGTTCAGCTCGTAGGGCAGATCCAGCGGGAAGGAGAAGCAGCCTTCTTCTTCGTCGCACACGAACAGAACCACGCTTCTCGGCTTGCTGCTGGAAGCCTGGTTGGTGTCGGCCCAGATGATCATACGGTTGGCGTAGTCGGCAACCAGACCGCTCTGATCCGCGAAGAAACGGCCCAGGAGGATCATGCCGCCGCGATCCAGCACGTTGCTCGCCGTGCCGCCGTCATAGGGCAGCTCGCCCACGGAGGGGTTCCGAGCCAGCCATACGTCGTCGCCGCTGGCGATCATCTGACCCGTGCTCAGCAGCTGGCAGTTGATGCCGGCAACCGCGTCGAAACGCTCGAACACTTTGTCCACTTTGGCCTTGGCGGTCACGGTGGGCAGGTTCACGGTGATGCCGTCGATGTCGTTGGTCACGAAGAAACGGTCGCGGCTTTCATCCCACAGGCGGGAATACCAAGCAGCCGTGTTGTTGGCGCCGGGGTTGTCGGCGGCCACAACGGCAACCTTGCTGTCGGCGGCGGTATTGCTCTTCCACCACCAGGTGCGGTTGAAGTAATCCGCGGACTGGGACAGCATGAAGGCGACAAACTGATCACCGGCCCACAGGGTTCCGGCTTCGATGGCCACCATGGGATAACCGTCGGTGATCCCCTTGACGATGTCCACCAGATACACCCAGCCGGCCAGCTTGTTCAGGTAGGCGTGGGGGTAGGAGATTTCAGCAGGCGTGGTCACGGTGACGGTCTCGTAAACCGTGGCGGCCGTCCAGTAACCCTGGTAGCGATCTTCGGTGGTGTCGTCGGCATAGGTGATCGTAACCTTCAGGTTGTTTCTCTGGCCCTGAGCCATTTCGTTTTCGATCACGCCGCGGATGTTGCCGAATTCCTGGGGAGAAGCATCCCAAGGAGTCAGGGTGATGTTCTTATCCCAAACGTGGGCGCTTTCGCGGTTCCAAATGATGAAGTGAACGATCTGGTCGGCGCTGCCGCCCATGTTCACGATCACGGGAAGCACGTCGTCCGTGCCGTTAACCGCCAAGTCAAACCAACCCGTTACAACGGCGCCCGGCGTAGGATCCGGAACACCAAACGCGCCCGCCTTCGCGACGCCGGCAAAGCCCATGGTCAGGGCCGCTACCAGTGCGACGGCCAACAGCGTGTTGCTCAATCTCTTCATCGTTTCCCTCCTAAAGACAATAAGCGTGAAACTTCATTCACTGTAGACGAACTCTAACGACTCTTTTTCTCCTTACCTCTAAACTCTCTAATCCTCCTCCACTCACCCCCTTTCTCCGCTTTGCGATGATGCTCTTTTCTTCGACTATTACTATACCTCAAACCACGCATACAGGCGATTAAGGGTATTGTACCACTTTGACTGGCAGTATTTTATTGGAAACGGGACGGATGTCAAGCCCAAAAAAGCAAGGAATCCTCACTTATCCGGACGATCAATCAGCCCTCCTTTTCTTATGTCCACACGGGGCACGTCGTTCTTTCCGTACGATCCCCCTATTTCTCCATTTTCATCCCCGTGTCGTGCAGCCATTCGCCTTTCACAAATACCCAAGGGTCGGAAACCGGTACCTTATAACTCCCACGAGCGGGAAATCCGAACTCGACTCGAACCACGACCTTCACCTTCCCACTCTCTCCATCGGGATTCAGCACGGCGTCTTCCACGCCGACCAAGTTCATGGGCATCTTTACAAAGGAGGCCTCCATGCGCGAACGATACGTCTCAAACGTTTCTTTCGACTTATGCAATTCATACGGGTAGGCCTTTTCCCAATCACGAGTCGTCCTCGCCTGCCAGTACGCCGTCGCAGCGGTCTGCAATTTGTCCGCGTCGGGCTGCTGCGTCATCACACCCGCGCACGAGCAGAGCATTACAGCGCACAGCGCCGCCCAAAGTCCCCACAGCAAAACTCTTCGTACCAAAGTCATTCCTTTCGCTACCCGTCCAAGTGTAGATAGCTCTATTTCTCCGGCTCCACGTGGTAAACCACAACCCCTCCACCCTCGCCGTCTCTCGGCGCCAGGACGGTGAGCACCAACTGCCCGCCTCTTCCAGGGGCCGCGCACATTCCGTACGCTCTCGCCGGACGACCCGGTTCTCCCTTGGCGGCACTCTCTTTCCAGTCGCCCTCCGCCGTTTTGAGGAAAAACCGCACATCGCCGCTGAAAAACTCCATGCCCGCTATATCCAAACGGCCATCACCATTGAAATCCGCAACAGCCACATCTCCCATCCGCTCCTTCACCGGAAGACCGTCGCCTCTTTCTTCCCATCGAGCTTCAACCCGGTGAAACACGCGAATGCCGTTGGGCTCAGGATCCTTGGGATTCAGTTTCATCATCGCGGTAACTAGTTCAGCCTTGCCGTCACCGTCCAAATCGACCAAATCGACCGCTTCGTAAACCGTCATCTCCGGGAATCCTTCCGTACGGTCCGCTTCGTACTGAAAGTCTCCGGTTCCGAGCCACACAATTTCCTTCTTCGCAGCATTCAGAAGCGCCACTGCAATGTCCGGCAGGCCGTCGCTGTTGACGTCTCCAACGGAGACATCGTCGGCGAATACGTTGACCGAATCGGAAATCCAGTGCCCCTTGAAATTTCCGTCGCCCTCGCCCTCCAGAATCAGTATCCCCTCGCCCTGGTATCCCCCGGTGGGGCCTAAGAACTCACCAACGCAAACCACATCGGAACGACCGTCGCCGTTCATGTCTCCCACCGTCAAGGCCCGAGTACTATAGTTCTTCTCCACAATCGGTCCGAGAACGACATTTTCCCAGGACCAGGCATCCTTTCGAAGGAGAATCCGAACTCCGATCCCGTGCATGGCAAGCGCCATGTCCATCAGTCCGTCGCCGTTGAAATCGCTGATCGCCACGCTTCCATAGGCATAATCCATCTCCGGATACGCCATTTGCGAAGTCACGTTTTTCCATGTCCCGTCCGGACTTCCCAGGAAAATGTGAGGCTTCCTGTCTTCCTCTTTCGCCTTCCGAGGCGGCGGCGTAACAATGTCGTTTATGCCGTCTCCGTTTACATCGGCGAACACCGCGTTATGGCGAAACCGTCCTTCCGTGGGCAGCCCCTGAGACTCCACCGTCACCACCAATTCATGAGCCGGAGCTCCGACCTCCGTCGTTCGACCGGTTTTAGCGGCGGTGGGTTCCGCCACCGGATACATGCCGACACAGCTCGTCGCACACACCAGAACCGCCCCGACCAACAAGTATTTACCTCTTTCCAGCAATTGCCTCAACGGGCTCTCCCTCTTAGGTTAAAATTGCGGCGCTTTGTAACAGCTCGTTCCCCTCAAGTCAAGGCAAAACACCCTGCCGATACTCGTGGATCCGCCATGGGCGCCCGTTTACCCGACGATGGGAACCTGAACCAAACGTCGGAGCAAATCACAGCGCGTCCGCAAATTCCGGCTTCAACTTCTCGAAGACCACGCCCCCAAAAACAAACAACACGGTCGACAGCACCACGACGTAGGCTCCACCCCAGGTCAACGGCAAAGTACCCTGGAAAACCGCACACCGGTAGGCCTCGGCAAGGTGTGTCCAAGGGTTGAGCCCGATCACGAATCGGAAACCGGCCGGTACCAAGTCCGCAGGATAGATAATAGGGGTCAGAAAGAACCAAACGGTCATGGCGGCGGCTACGAACTGAGCCGTATCACGCACGAAAACCTGCAACGCGCTCAATACCCAACCCAACCCCACGGAAAACATGCATTGGAAAATCAGAGGGACCACAACCAGCAGGACCCGCCAGATCCCCCACACCGGAATCTTGCCGAAAACCAGCAAGTAGACCATAAACAGGCCGAACCCCAGTAGCTGCAGCAGCAGTGCCGAAAAGATACATGACGGCGCCAGCACTTCGAGGGGGAACGCCATTCGCTTGACCAGATTTGGATTTCCCACCACGGCCTTCACACTCGTGAGCGTCCCCTCGGAAAAGGCGATCCATGCCCAAAGAGCACAGAACAGAAACTCCGCGAAGTTCTGCCGCACGCCGGAGCCCATCTTCACCTGCAGAATATACACGAACAACGTGCTGTATACCGCCAGGAGAATCAATGGATGCACCAATCCCCAAAAAAGCCCGGCGTAGGAGCCGACAAACCTGGTAGCGATATCACGCCTCACCAAGTGGTATAACAGGAATCGATTTCGAAAGAGAAGGCCCATGAATTTTCCGAAACTCATATTGAACAAGCAATCTGAAGATTATGCGAATCCCACTATGACCATGGTAGTTCAAAGGGGTAAAACCTGAACGCTCCTCTCGGGAATGTCAAGAGCTTTGTTCCTTCAGCCTCCTTCCTTCAGCGCAACTCCGCAAGGTACCGGCTCCACCTGGAACACGGCCTTTTGGATTGACGTCTTTTCCCCTGATCGGGTAAACACTGCACTCCTATGGAACCAGTTCTCGCCGCAAGACAATTGACCAAAGTGTACCGGGTCTATAAGAACCCCTCCCACCGCATCAAAGAGATTCTTTTGCGCCGCCCCTTCCATGAACCTTTTGTGGCTCTGGACCATGTGAGCCTCGAAGTCATGCCGGGAACGGCCATCGGAGTCATCGGGGAAAACGGGGCCGGGAAAAGCACCTTGCTGAGCATACTCGCAGGGGTGCTCCGCCCCACCGGGGGAGAGGTGAAAAGCACGGGCAGGATCGCGTCCATACTAGACCTGGGAGGCGGATTTCACGGAGAATTCACCGGTCGTCAGAACATTCAGATGAGCGCGGCCATGCGAGGCATGACCCGCAAAGAGATAGAGCAAAGCCTCGACCGCATCGTGGATTTTTCCGAGTTGCACCATTTTATCGATAAACCCATCAAAACTTATTCGTCGGGTATGCATATCCGTTTGGCCTTCTCCGTGGCCATCAACGTCAACCCGGATATTTTGGTAATCGACGAAGTCCTCGCCGTGGGTGATTCCTATTTCCAGCACAAATGCCTGGACAATCTGAGAACGTTTCTCAATTCGGGGCGAGCGATCGTATTCTGCTCTCACTCCATGTATTCCGTTGTCCAGTTCTGTAAGAACGCCATTTGGCTAAAGGAAGGGCGCGTGCGATCCGAAGGCCCCGCACAGGACGTGGTCGCCGCTTATGAAAACTACACGCGACAAAAAGAGCTTCGAAAAAAGGCTACGCCCTTTGAGGCAAAGAACGTGGAGAAGGCCGAGGCGGTCGAAGAATCTCCGCCCCACGCCTGGATCGAGTCCTGCTCCATTAACGGGTTCGACCGAGAACCCTTGGTCTGTCGGTTTTCGGAGCCTTTTACCGCAAGCGCGGTCTTCCGCACCTCAAAACCGGAATGGAAGTATCACGCAGGCATTGTGATCGACCGCAACGACCATTTGAACTGCTACGCGTCGAGCACCCTCACCGACGGCCTGCCGCCTCTTGAGGGCCGATCGCTCTTTCAAGCGGATTTCCTCGTCCCCAGCCTCCCCTTTCTCCGAGGCAATTACTTTCTCAAGTTCTTCCTGCTGGACGAAACCGGTCTTCACGTATTGGACCAAAAGACCGTGGCGTTTTCGGTCGTTTCCGACGGGCATCCCTGGGGTGTCTGTTTCGTGCCGCATGAATGGCGAGTCACTTGATACGCTGTGTCGCAAAGCCTCAGCGGCGAATATATCCTCCCATAGATCGGCCGGCAGATCGGGCGGAAGCATGAGAACCGTTTCCATTATCATCGTTAATTACAATACCGCCGGAATGGTAAGAGAGGCCGTTTTGTCTCTGCTTCCACAGCAAGGCCCGGAACTTGCCCTGGATTTGCTCGTGGTGGACAATGCCTCGCAGGATGAGGACCGTGAGGTCCTCAAGACCGTTCCAGGGGTCCGGCTTCTGTTTCTGGACGAGAACCTCGGCTTCTCAAGGGCCAACAATGAAGCTCTCCCTTTGGCGGAAGGAGAGTACGTCTTTTTCCTCAATCCCGATACCTTCGTCTATCCTCACGCCGTAGAGATTCTTGCGAACGCCTTCGACGCCCATCCCGACGCCGGCGCCGTGGGACCCCGGGTCTGGTGGGACCTCAGCCGAACGCTGCAACTCCCTCCAACCAGGCTGCCCGCTCCTTCCCTTGATTACCGGTTGCTTTTCGCCGCGTCATCCCCATGGACGGGAGCAAACTTTCGGAAAAGGATCACCGCCGAAAACCTCAGTTTTTGGGCGGCTCAAACGCCTTTGGAAGTTCCCGCATTAGCCGGAGCCAACATCCTGACGCACAAACGAATTCTGGATCGGATCGGACCGTTCGACCATCAGACTTTTTTCATGTATTTCGAAGACGCCGATTGGTGTTTGAGACTTCGAAAACAAGGCTACCGCATTGTTACGGATCCTCGGGCGGAAATCGTTCATCTCTATAACCAGAGCGGCAGGCAGAATCCCGAGGCGTCGGAAAGACTCTTCCAGGAATCCAGGCGCAAATATATGGCAAAACACTATGGTCGAATGCCGGCCTTGGGTCACCGGCTTCTGCATTCATCCCTCAAGGCCCTGGTTCCTCACCCGATCCCAAAGGAATTCACTCCCCTCGCCGACGTAACTCCGGAAACTACGTTTCCAGCTTCGGAGCAATCGGCACCGGAACGATTCTTATTTCAAATGAGCGTCAACCCTCTGATGTTCCCGTCCGCCGGTGCCTTGGTACAATCATCCCGATTTCAAATTCCGGAACAAGTCTTCACCTTTCTTGCGCCCGGACGCTATTTTGCAACAATCACGGACCTGGACTCCATGGTCCAGGTTGGAGCGTGGACATGGTTCAAGTAACAACAACCGCGGCTGCCTCCCCTCAAAACGAGATCCGTCAATTGGACCTCTCCGACAGAGAAGCCGCCCTGGATATGTTTCGTCTGGTTTTCGGACAAACAAAGACCCTCGAACATTGGCACTGGGAATTCGAGGCCAGGCCTTTGGGACGTCACATCATGTTGGGATTCCACCAAGGGAACCTCGCCGCCCAATGCGCGGGTCTGCCTCTGCTGCTGCGCCACGGAAACGGCAGGGCAAAGGTGCTGCAGGGCGTGGATTTCATGAGTCATCCCAAGTACCGTGCAAGCCGAATCTTCCTGAAAACGGTGAAATCATTTTTCAATACCTTCGGGGGAGTCTCCGCCCCCCAAGTACCCATGATTTTCGGTTTCCCGGGAACCAGGCACCGTCTTCTCGGAGAAAAGGTCCTGGAATACCAAACCCTGGCCGCCGTTCATTGCCTTCAGGCCCCCCTTCCGGACAAAGTGAAGTCGGCGCCTTTGGGGGACCGCGTCCGTGGCCGGCTCGAGGCGGTCAAACGATGGGACGATCGAGCGGACGGCCTTTGGACCCGATGCGAAACCGCCTATCCGATGGCCGTAATCCGAGATTCCCAATATTTGAACTGGAGATATGCGGAACATCCGGTAAGATCCTATGAAATTCTGCAGGTGGCCAACCGCCTCGGCGGCCGTATCGAGTGCTGGGCCGTGCTGGACCTTTCCATGGAACGGGGAATTTTGGTGGATTTCTTTCCCTCTCTCTCCGCCCGCTGGGCCAATCGTTTCCTGCTGACGGAAATAGGGAACCTATTTTGCCGCGAAGGCAAAACCGTCATGGAAACATGGTGCCACCCCCGAAGCCCGGCATGCGCCGTCCTTCTGGAGGCCGGATGGTCGGCGGTGCCGCAAAGGGACGAACTGCATTTGGGAGCGGTTTCGTTCAGCACCGACATGGACCTGAACTGGGTGAAGGACCATTTCTATTACACTTTGGGTGATACGGACGTGGCTTGAACGCTGCGGCCGTCCGGGATCCAGCCATGATCGAGGAAGACCGAATTCTCCCCTACCAGCCCTCGTTTCCGGCGGGACGTCGTGTGCTGGTGATTGCACCACATCCGGATGACGACATCATCGGATGCGGAGGAAGCACCATGATCCATCTCGGAGTCCTCGACCCGGTAAGAGTCGTTTTCCTGACTCGAGGGGATCAGGGGGACTTCACCGGCCGATTCGGTGAGGACTATCCGCTCATCAGGGAACAAGAGGCCCTCGAAGCGGCACGAACCACCGGCGTTCAAGACATCCGGTTTCTCCCCTACCTGGATCGGCAGGTGCAGGCTCGCGAACCCCTCATCCGGGACCTGGTTTCCGTCATGGAGGACCACCGCGCGGAACTGGTCTACTGCCCTTCTCCCATGGAAGCGCAACCGGACCATCGGGAGGCGGCCTTCGCCGCGTGGTCGGCGGTCCACAGGCTCTCCCGAGCCGTGGAGGTGGCCTTTTACGAAACCTCCACCCCCCTGAAGCCCACGATCCTGGTGGACATATCCACCGTGATGGAGCGCAAAATGACCGCTCTGTATTGCCACCGCTCTCAGTTTCTGGACTACGACTGGAGCGATCGGGTCCGCGCTCTCGCCCGGTTTCGTACCATCTCCCTAATCGGTCAGGCCGAATATGCCGAGGCTTTCTGGATGGCCCGCGCCGAGCCGGACAAGCCGAGGTCTCTCCGCGAGGCTCACATTGAAAATACGATGCTGCGGGAGGCTTACCCACCGCCGCGCCGGGAATGGGAATGGCGGGTGCGTGTGCCGTTCACCCGCGGGCGGATGGTCCTGACTCTCAAGAAGTCCTAAAGCCCCCACGATCTTTGGGGATCACCGGCTCCTGATGCGGACCCCGCCGGTTTTCATGAGGTACGCCGGTTCGGTCACCGTCCGCCCGACTTACTCCCCGAACCAAACCTTTCCTTCAAAATCACCGGCACGAGCCTTAGGGTTTCTTTGAAACATACCGGATCGCGAAGAGCACCGCCGTAACGAAACGCACAAGTAAACAAGTGCAACAACATGTGCAGGGGAGAGCCGTTCTTGAGGTTCATCAAGAGCAGGTTCTTCGCGCTGTGTGTTCGGGCGAAGGAGCTGAGATACTCCGTGGCGCCGCTTCCATGATGATAAACGATGGAATTCGCCGCGTAGACGATCTCCCAGCCGGCCTTTCGCAGCCGCCAGGATAGATCCACGTCTTCGTGGTACGCGAAGAACCGCTCGTCGAAATAGCCCGCTTCCTCCAAAGCGACGCGTCGGTAAACGGCACTGCACGCACAGGCTCCATCCACCCTGCAAGTGCGACCGTGCCGTTCGAAAGGCTCCCCGAACCCAACGTTTCTGGGTTCTCCCAACGAATTGATTCGTATGCCGGCGTTATAGACCCGCCCCGGATCATCGTAGAACACTACTCGTGAACAGGCCGCGCCTACGCGCTCGTCCCGGACCAACGGGTCGACCAAATGTTCCAGCCACCCCGGACCTACGCGGGTGTCGTTGTTCAGGGCCACGCAGTAGTTCCCCGAAGCCGCCCTGAACCCCTGGTTCACCGCGCCGGCGAACCCTCTGTTGAACGCGTTTCGGATCAGCCGAACTTGAGGGAAACGCTTCTCCGTCCAGTCGACACTGCCGTCACGAGAACCGTTGTCAACCAAGATCACTTCAAAATCGCCGGCGCATTCTTCGAACACCGAGCCTAAGCACTCGGCAAGAAACCGCTTTCCATTCCAGTTGGGGATCACCACGGATACGAACACACGAGAATGCATGCGCTGTTATGCCTCCACCGCGAGAAATCAGGATTGTAACGGCTCGGAATCTACATCTCCATCGCGTACCCACAGCACCGCAATGTCGCCGACCACTTCTCTTCCGACATCCGACGCTTCGAGTCGCTCGGCAGGCCTGTTCTTGGAAATTGTGACCCGCTTTCATGTCATGTTTTGGCCGACGAAAAAAGCCTTTCTTTACATGGACCCGGCAATAGACGAATACGGCCGCCGGGTTTCAAGCTACCCCTTTTTGTCCAAACTCTGCAAACCCATTCATGAAGCACATCACCATCCAACCATGCGCCCCACCATATTGCGATCGAGTTTTCTCAGGGGTTTCCCCAGTCCATGCACCCGCTTCTTCCAACCCGCTTTCCAACGGCTTCCTGGTTTCAAGCCGGATACTCAATACCGGGGTTTATTCTCGACGACTCCGGGGGTTTGCTGGTATCGTTCGGACGAATAGCGGCGCAACGTTACGGCATCATTGGGCGCTTTGCCGAACGACCTCCAAACGCGGACCACCCGAGCGCAGATAGGAAACCTTGGAAGCGAATCGGGCTCTTAAGGAAAACAACACTGCCGAATGATCACCGGGATCCCATACGCAACCGTCGGCGGGAACGAGGAGAACGCCGAAGACCGCCGGGGCCCCGGCCACCGGAACACCCGAAGGAAAGGTGAAAAGTCCACATGAAACTCACGCCTGGAAGCTCGAAACTCCGACGGTTGGCCGGGGCGGTATTGTCCCTCATTCTGTTTGCGGGTTTGGGAGTTTATGTCACCAGGGCGTATAAGGAAAAGATTCCTCCCGAACACCTGGCGCAATCGGTGAATAGGCTCCCCCCGGGAGCTGAAACGGCTCCCATGGAATGGATCGCTTCCACCAGAATGATCGAGGCTGTCGGCACGGTAAGGGCCAAACATGAAATTCTGATTTCTTCCAAAATACTCGCACGCGTAGATCGGATTCTCGTACGCGCCGGGGATGTGGTACGTCGGGGCGACTTGTTGGTCCAACTGGATCCGGGTGAACTGATCGCCCAAAAAGCGGCGGCTCGCGCGGTCCTCGAAGCTGCCGAGGCCGATCGGAACTTGAATCGAAAAGATTTTGTGCGGAGGCGGGAACTATTTCAGCGCGATGCCGTCAGCCGCCATGAATACGATGTGGCTCAACGGGCTTTGGAAGCCGCGGAAGCGGCGGTCAAGGGTGCCGAAGAAGAAATCGCAGTGGTGGATTCCCGCCTCGGTTTCACCCGAATCTACGCTCCGGCCGACGGAAAGGTGATCGAAAGATTGTCCGAACCCGGGGACATGGCGGTATCGGGTCGAGCGCTCCTTTCCATGTATGATCCCTCCAATCTCCGTCTGGAAGCCGATATCCCGGAATCCGTCCTCTCATGCATCACTCATGCGCAGGACATCGACATGGTGATTCCCGCGCTGGATTTCCGAGGCATCGGCAAGGTGGAAGAAATAGTCCCTCAAGCCTCGGAATCCAGTCGGTCGTTCACCGTCAAAGTTTCCCTCCCGGATGAAGGCCGCCTCTATCCCGGAATGTTCGGTCGCATAGAAATCCCATGCGGCCGGATTCAACGCCTGCTCGTTCCGGCTCAATCGGTGAGGCACGTGGGCCAAGTGAGACTCCTGGACGTGGTCGCTCCCGATGACACGGTGACCCGTGTGCAGGTGCAAACGGGAAAAGTCGTCGGCGATCGAGTCGAGGTGCTTTCGGGGGTCGATCCTCCGAAGGGCTCGGACGTTCCCCCAAGGGTTATATTGCACTGAATGCCGAATAAGGTTTCCACATGACTACGGAACGTACTGGAATACTGTCCGCGTTCGTTCGCGCTTTTATCGTCCGGAATCTGTCCCCGTTACTGATCCTGTTTGCCTTGGCGGCGGGATTCCTCGCACTGGTCGCCACGCCCCGCGAGGAGGATCCCCAGATCGTCGTGCCGATGGCGGACGTGATCATTCAGATGCCCGGATTCAGTGCCGAGGAGGTGGAACGCCTGGCATCAACCCGTTTGGAAAAAATGCTCATGGAAATCGACGGAGTCGAATACGTCTACAGCATGTCCAAACGAGATATGGCCATAGTAACGGTGCGGTTCTACGTGGGAGAAAATCGGGAAGACAGTCTCATACGCCTGTACAACAAGATCGAAATGAACCTCGACCGGATTCCTCCCGGTGTCACCGGATGGGTGGTCAAGCCCGTGGAGATCGACGATGTTCCCATCTTGGCCGCCACGCTTTACAGCTCGAAACACTCGCTTTTCGAGCTTCGCCGGGTGGCGGAGGAACTTGAAATACTGGTACAGCAGGTGCCTAAAACCGGGATCACAAGCATCATCGGCGGACTGAGCCGCCGGCTCACGGTGGACTTGGACCCGGAAGCCCTGGCGGCGCGAAAGCTCACTCCTCTGGACGTTTATCAGGCTCTATCCGGAGCCAACGTCACTTTGCCCGCCGGAGACTTTGAGAGAGACAATCTCCTTATCGTAGTGGACGGCGGCACAACGCTTTCCGACCCGGACGAAGTTCGCGATCTCGTGGTGGGAATCGAAGGAGAAAAACCCGTCTATCTCAGGGACGTCGCACACGTCACGGACGGCCCGGAAGAAATCGCCTCTTATACCAAATTGGGATTCGGTCGAGCCTCGGCCTTGAAAGCTCTCCCCACCGGCTACGAATCCGGGGTTTTCTATCCGGCGGTAACCTTGGCCGTGGCCAAACAAAAGGGCTCCAATGCGGTCACGGTTTCCAACGCGGTCCAGAAACGCCTGGAGGAACTTCAGCGAACGATTCTGCCCGACGGAATGAAAATAGCCGTTACGAGGGATTACGGGCTTACCGCCAACGATAAGGTGAACGACCTGGTTGAATCCCTGGCCGTAGCCGGCATCGTGGTCGCAGTGCTCATCTCCTTCTTCATGGGCGGTCGGGAAGCCCTCATTGTGATTACCGCCGTTCCGGTAACCTTCAGTCTGACATTGCTCGTCAATTTCATCGCCGGCTACACCATCAACCGGGTCACCCTGTTCGCGCTGATTCTCTCCCTCGGCCTCGTGGTGGATGATCCCATCGCCATTGTGGACAACGTCCAACGTCACATCCGCATGCGCATGAAGAAGCCCCTGGACGCCACGCTGGCCGCAGTGACCGAAGTCCTTCCCCCGGTCATTCTTTCCAGCCTGGCCATTATCGTGAGCTTTGCTCCCATGTTTTTCATTACGGGCATGATGGGTCCCTACATGAAACCCATGGCGGTCAACGTCCCACTGGCCGTAACTTTCAGCACGGTGTGTGCTTTGACCTTGGTCCCCTGGCTCAGTTTTCTACTCCTTCGAAAGCAGGGGTTGGAAGAAAACGCCCCGGATTCGAGTATTCCACAGCAGACCGTTCCTGAGTGGCTGCAGCGAACCTACTCCCGGCTGGTCGGGCCTTTTCTCGATTCCGGAACTCGGCGTCTCGTGCTGATCATCACCGTGATCCTTCTCTTCCTGGGCGCGGTGAGCCTCGCCGTTTTCGGGTTCGTACCGTTGAAGATGCTCCCGTTCGACAACAAGAACGAGCTGCAGATCGTCATCGATATGCCGGAAGGCACCACCCTGGAGGAAACCGCCGGAACGGCGGACGCTTTTGCCGAATACCTGGGGACCGTGCCCGAAGTGACCAACTTCGCGGTTTTCGTCGGTCTTTCCAGTCCCATGGACTTCAACGGCATGGTCAGACACTACTACCTCCGCGAGGGAGGCAATGTGGCGGACGTGCGTATCAACCTGGTTCCCAAAGACCGAAGGGAACAGCAAAGTCATGCCGTCGCCCTCAGACTCCGGAACGATTTGACGGCCATTGCGGAACGGTACGGCGCGAACATCAAGATTGTGGAGACTCCACCGGGTCCACCCGTCCTGGCCACCATCACCGCCGAGATCTACGGCGCGCCCGACCAGACCTACCAGGAAATCATGAATGCGGCGAAGACGGTGGAAACCTACATGGCCGATGAGCCCCTTCTCGTGGATCGCGACGATTCCATCGAGTCACCCCAATTGCGCTATGTATTCCGAGTGGACAAAGAGAAAGCGGCGCTGCACGGAGTATCAACGGACGCGATCGCACAAACGATCAGACTGGGCCTTGAGGGCTCCTCCCCCGGAGCCCTTCACATACCTCTTGAAGCCAACCCTCTGTTCATTCGAATTCAGCTCCCGAGGGCCATGAGATCCTCCCTCGACGATCTGGAAAGGCTCCATGTTCGTGGAGCCGGCAAAAAATCCGTCCGTCTGTCCGAACTAGGTCGCTTCCAGGAATTTCGTGTGGAACAAACCATATATCATAAGAATCTTCGCAAAGTGGTCTATCTTTACGGCGAAATGGCCGGAAGATCCCCTGCTGAAGCCATCTTCGGCCTGAAGCAGCGATTGGAGGAACAACCCCTGCCGCCGGGTTTCGAAGTGGAACTGGCGGGAGAGGGAGAATGGAAGATCACACTGGACGTTTTCCGGGACCTGGGCATCGCCTTCGCCGTGGCTTTTCTCGGAATCTACATACTCCTGGTTTACGAGACTCGAAGCTACCTGTTGCCTCTGGTCCTGCTCATTGCCGTTCCCCTCACCATCATTGGAATCATGCCGGGGTTCTTTTTCCTGAACCTGCTCTTCGCTCCTCCGGTGGACGGCTTTCCCAATCCCGTGTTTTTCACCGCAACGGCCATGATCGGAACCATCGCTCTCGCGGGAATCGTGGTGCGAAATTCCGTGGTACTCATCACCTTTATTCGCGACTCCCGTCTGCAGGGAATGGACGTGCGGGAGGCGATCCTTCAGAGCGGCGCGGTCCGCATGAGACCCATCTTCCTCACGGCGGCCACCACGGCCCTAAGCGCTCTTCCCATCACCTTGGACCCCATCTTCTCCGGATTGGCCTGGGCGCTGATTTTCGGGCTGTTCGTGTCCACCGCCTTCTCCCTGGTCCTCGTTCCCGTGGTTTATTACATGCTCTATCGAGAATCCGCCCCGTAAAGCGGGAGCCTCTTCCCGTCACCCGGCCGGCGGGTTGCACAACATCCCGCCCAACCCTATAGTTTAGACAGGACCGGAAAGGACGAACCATGGCGGGAGGAAATCAAAAAGCGCGATATTCAGGAATGGTCTGGTGGGCACTGACAATTCTGCTCGCTTTTTCCGTCGCCGGAAACGCCGAGGAAAAAGTCAAAATCGCGGTGGTGGAATTCGATGCCCAAGGTGACATCCGAATACCGGACGCCGGGGCCATCGTTGCCGAGTGGCTGACCGCCTCGCTCGTCGGAAACGACGTTTTTGACGTGAAGGAAAGGCTCTCTCTCCAGAAGGTCATCGAGGAACAGAACCTGGGTCAAAGCGGCAGGGTCGATCCGCAGACCGTTGCACGGGTGGGACATCTGCTCGGTGTTTCGGCCATTCTCACCGGAACCGTGGTTCAACTCGCCCCCGATTTTCCCATTTACGTTTCCGTACGAATGATCGACACGAAAACCGGCTCCATCACCAATCATTTGAGAGAGAAAGCGCAGGGAATCGGCGACCTCGAGAGCGCCGTGACCCGGCTGGGTGATCGTCTCTCCGGTAAGGAGCCCCAACCCGCTCCGGCCTCTTCCGGCTCATACGTTTCTTCACCGTCCTCCTCCGGATCTTCCGAGAACACGGTCATGGTCACACCGACCGAACAAAAGACCACCCCTTCGACCGATCAGGCGTCGGACCCGGAAGCCTCAAACAAGGAGGAGGCTTGGTCTTTCTGGAACGTGTTTAGACCGAGCGACTCTTCCAGAGGGGAAGACGACATCTTCACCCGGGAAGCCGCCCCGCCCCCCGCTCCCGAAAAGGGAGCGGCCGTGCTGGAAATCCGTTCATCCCCTGCCGGGGCGGACGTGTTCTACATGGACCGGTCCAAGAGTTGGCTTGCGCCTTATGGCCCGAGCGAGGCCTGGACCTTTATGGGAAAGACGCCCTACATCAACAGGGCCATGCCCGCGGGGAAATACTGGATACGCGTCGCGTTGGGGAGCAAGGAAGAAGTGCTGGAAGCCGTCATCAAACAAGGCCGAACCACAAAGAAAATGGTGCCCTTCGCCCTCATCGGCCAAGGAGGCATGGGGGACCGCGGCGGAATGTGAATCCTGATCAAACCCGATCGTTCGGGTGTTGACGATGAGGGACTTGAAACGGCTCTTCTACCTCGGCTCGGCATCAGAGGCAGCAGACTCGGTTTTTTCCCTCACGTTTGGCTTGGTACATGTATTCATCGGCTCGACGAACAAGAGATTCTTCGTCCTCTCCCGGTTTGTATTCCGCCACGCCGATGCTGACGGTGATGCATGATCTCCCGTTTTCTCCGCCCAAGCCTTCCTCTTCGAACAGCCGACGAATACGCTCCGCCATGTTCATGCCCTGGTCTTTGCTCGTCTCGGGCAAGATCACGGTGAATTCCTCGCCTCCGTATCGATAACCCGAATCGGATTCCCTCAGGTTCGCCCGAATAATCTCCCCGAGCCGGGTCAACGCCTTGTTTCCTTTGAGATGTCCGAAGGTATCGTTAAACGCTTTGAAATCGTCGATATCCAGGAGAAGAAGGCTCATTTCGTGGCCGTAACGGGTGGTTCGGCTGATCTCTCTGTTCAACTGCTCGTAGAACAGCCGAGTATTGTTCAGCCCGGTCAGATCATCGGTAACGCTCAGCTCTCGATACTTACGTTCACTCTCCGCCAGCTGTTCCACCAATCGGTTTCGCTCCTCCAGGAGCTTCCGCTGGCTGAAATAGAATTGCAGAACCGCTATGGTCATGAGACTCAGTGCCGCCCAGACAATAACGATCACCGCCTGTACCGCTTTGAGTTTCTGCTTTACCACGGCCGCGGTTACGTCCACCCCCACAATGGCGACGGTCCGTCCCTGCTGGTTCTTGATGGGAGCATACCCGGACATCAGGTCCGGATAAGGAGGATCTGGAGAAACGTCGTAGTCCGCCGTGGCCTGATACCAGGCTTTGACCATCTGAGGAAATCCCGAAGCATCATAATAGGTTCCGGGCGGATTTCCCACTTCCTGGGGATCGATGACTCCGTTCCCATTCTCATCCATCGAAACCTCGTCCACCACGTATTCGAAATCGCTCGCCTTGCCGGTCCCCTGAAGGCTCCGCCTCATAATGTAGATGTAACGCACATCCACATTGGTATCCGAGATTCTTCCAAGAAATTTCTGCAACCTCTGAAATCCCGGACGCGCAATGTCCTCGGCGGACGAGATACCTTCAATATCCGAAGCCTCAATACCCGCAGCCGTGGCGATGGCCACGCCCATGGCATGGTAACGGATTTCGTTGATGATTACTCGCCGCGCGATCATATACAGGAATCCGAAAAGCACCAGAATGATCAATGATACAAGTACGTACCCCAGCCATTTCCTTTTTGTGATCCCGGAGAAGTAGAAACCCAGAAGACTCAGAAAAAGCCAAACCGCCACTACGGAAACCCGCAGGCGGAACAGTCGCGTGCGGACGTCACTGGAACTGATGTCCACTCCGAGTATGGCCACGGTTTCGCCGTCGGTTTCTTTGACCGGTGCGAACCCGGAGATGTGCCCGGCGAATTCGTCGCCCGGTGAATCACCAAACTGGGACGTCGGGTGGTACCAGGCCCGTTTCAGCTCAGCCAAACCGCCCGTATGTTCGAAAGGCGTTCCCGGGAGACGTCTGATTTCTCCGGCCTCCAGAACTCCGTTCCCATTGATGTCCAATGCGGAATCATCCAAGACGTATTCAAAAGAGGCCGATCCGTCCTGTTTGTCGGTAATTTTCCGAATCAGATAAACATATTTCACGTCCAGGTTCGAGCCGGACACACGGTGGAGGAATCTCTGAACTTTTTGAAAGGCGGGAAGCGCCACGTCCGAGGGTTTACGGATGGAGGCCACATCCTCGGGCTCGATGCCCGCCGCCGTGGCTATGGCGACACCGGCCGCATGGCCCAAAGCTTCGTTGACGGCTACATGCCTGGCCACGAGATAAAGAAGGGCAAGGACGATGAGAACACTCAGAGAAATGAGTAGAAAGCCTAAATTGGGACGCCTTTTCAGCTTCATGAGATATTTCCGCACCATTTTGGCTACCGGGTACTTTCCGCATGAGAGAGAATCTACCGATGTGCCGACCTGAATACATATACCGCAATGAACCCAAAAAGTCTCTATCCCGATATCGGACTTTTAAATAAAAACTTATGTCAAGGATCGATTATATGCCGCCGTGGTTAGAAGGACAGCTTCTTTCCATGCTCGTCCACCAGATCCGACTCCGAAAGGAGTCCGACATTGGGCGACATTTGAAAGTCGATCTGGCTTTTCAAGGCCTTGGCCGCCAAGGGCGACTTCTTTGCGGACTTGACCCAAATCGCGGGGGCGGCGCGCTGAAAACGTTTCAGATCCTCTTCTGCCAAGCGGATGATCTCCATCTTCTGCTCTTTGCGGAGGTTCCGGCAGGCCTCCATGTCGGCCTGTTGAAACGCCGCGTATTGCCGCCACGAAAACAATCTGAGCAGAGCCCGCAGCTGAAGCTTGAGCGACGCCGACAGGTCCCCCCATTTGCGCGCTCCGACCACGAGACTCATCAGGTCCGCTCCCCGGTGAAGGCTTGGAGTCGAAGGCGGCCCGAGAACAACATATTTGGTGATTTCCCCCAACCCCAGGTAATAGCCGCGAGCCGCTCCGAAAACCGCGGTAGCGTCGACCTTGCCTTTGTCCAACGCGTCGTGCGCTTCGGTAACGTCCAGGTTGACGGGCTCGGCTCCGGCGGCACGATAGAATTCCGACGCCATGCCCGGATCCACATGAAGCTTTTTGCCTTTGAACTCATCGAAATTTCGCAGCGGGACTTTGGAGAAAATCACCGGATGTCCATACTGAATCGGTCCCAAGAAAGCCATCTTATACTTCCCGTAAGCTTCATCGGCAATTTGGCTTCCGCCGAGACGATCATACCAGGTCTCCCACAGATCGGGGGTTCCCATTCCCATGGGGTAGCTCGTGAGAAAAGGCGACACCGGCTGTTTCGCGGCCCAATGAGACTCGAAGCCCATCATGGCGTCCAGGACTCCCGCCCTCACGGCGTCAAACATCTCCGAACCTCGAACCACCGTGCCGACCGCCATGGGTTCCAGCTTGAACTTCCCCTCGGATGCCAGATTGACCGAAGCACAGAAGTCGGCAAACAGGTCGAAGCCCAGCGTATCCGTATCCCAAACGGTTTGGACCCTCCACATCACGGTAGACGCAGCGGCGCTCTCCCGAGGGGCGGGAAGGATTGAGGCTCCGACGGCTCCCGCGGCGAATGCCCCGGATTTCTTGAGGAAGTCCCTCCTACTTCCCAATTCCTCAACTCTTCCTTTTTTCATGCTCACTCCCTTTATTTCTTTCCGCACCGCCTCGAGAAAAAGAGAATCGGACTCCTGTAGAGGCGAAACACGCGGATATTCGAACACGGCCGGATCCCGGCGGTTCCGTCTTGTCGAGGGAGATTGAAACCTCCCAGAAGACCAGACGTCCTACACCCAACCTAGGTGGTTTCGTGCTTTCCCCGCAGCGGACCCTCGGTGCGTATCATCCTGAATTCATTTTGCAATACTTGGATTCATGTACCATACATGCGGGCCATGAAGCAACCGGGCAAGGGCCGAATCTTACGTCCGCCGGGTGGTGGACGATGCTCCTTCGAGATGTTAAGCTGATTTGCATGTAATGGGTTCTACCCTACCGGCGGCCTTGTCCCGGACCTTCAATTTCATAAAATCCGACGGAGGTTCCACTATGTCCTCTTCCCAACCGGATATTTCCCAGCGGCAAATATCCGATGCCCAGCTCCCTCGTGTCGCCGTCATCGGTTCCGGATACTGGGGTAAGAACCTGGTGAGAAATTATGCTCAGCTCGGCGCCCTGAGACTTATCTGCGACAAGAACGAAACCATTCTGGACCAGTTCCGCCGGCAATATCCGCAGGTCGACACCTGCCTCACCCTGGGAGAAATCCTCCCGCGAGAGGATATCGATGCGCTGGTCATCGCCACACCCGCCGAAACCCATTTCACGCTTGCTCGAGAGGCCATCATGGCCGGAAAGCACGTGTATGTCGAAAAGCCCTTGGTACTCGACGAACGGGAAGGCCGTGAACTCATCGCAATGGCGGACAAGAGAAAGACCATATTGATGGTGGGGCATCTCCTGCAATTTCACCCGGTGTTCGTTAAACTGCGGGAGTTGGTGGAAGGTGGAGAGCTCGGCAGAATCAACTACATCTATTCACATCGGTTGAATCTGGGAAAGATACGTCGTGAGGAGAATATTCTCTGGTCCTTTGCTCCTCACGACATTTCCATGATCCTGACACTCGCGGGTGAAGAACCGGAGTCGGTCCGGGCCATGGGCGCAAACTATCTCCACAAGGCCATTGCCGACGTCACTACGACCCACCTCGAATTCCCGTCCGGCCTGAAGGCTCATATTTTCGTTTCCTGGCTCCATCCTTACAAGGAACAGAAGCTCGTGGTCGTGGGAGACCAAAAGATGGCCGTGTTCGACGACACGCTTCCTTGGAAGCGCAAATTGCTTCTGTATCCTCACATGATCCGGTGGGAGCATCAGATTCCCGTGCCCGCCAAAGCGGAGCCGGAGCTCGTGGAAGTCGCCGAAGCCGAGCCGTTGAAGATGGAATGTGAGCACTTCCTCAACGCCATCAGCACGGGACGACGACCGCGCACGGACGGCCACGAAGGTCTCGCCGTTCTCCGCGTCCTGAATGCCAGTCAAAGATCATTGGACGACCATACCGGCCGCATCTCACTCCCCATTGAACCCAAAGCGCCTCCGACCACGCACACCACCCACACTGGCTCCGAGGCTTCGTTTTTCGTTCATCCTTCCTCCATCGTGGACGAAGGAGTCACCGTGGGAAGCGGCACCAAAATATGGCATTTCTGCCATGTGATTGAAGGGTCCCGCATTGGTGAAAGATGCAATATCGGACAGAACGTGGTCGTTGGGCCGGACGTCTCCATAGGAAATGCCTGCAAAATCCAGAACAATGTTTCGGTCTACAAAGGAGTTACCCTGGAGGACGAGGTATTCTGCGGGCCATCCATGGTCTTCACGAACGTGTACAATCCCAGAGCCCACTTGCGGCGCATGGACGAAATCAGACCCACGCTGGTGCGCAAGGGAGCCACCCTTGGAGCCAATTGCACCATCGTTTGCGGTGTCACCATAGGCTCGTATGCTTTTGTCGGAGCGGGAGCGGTGGTGACCCGCGACGTGCCCGCCCACGCGCTGATCGTGGGCAACCCGGGGCGCAGGATTGGTTACATGTGTACATGCGGAGTGCGTCTCGGGGACGACTTGAAGTGCTCCGCATGTGGAGAAGTCTACGAATTCGGTGAAAACCAAGAACTGAGACTCATCGGGAGGGAATAGCGGGAATCGCTTGGGCGGAGTCCTTGATGCTCAGGCATCGGCCCTGACAAAACGGGCGCCGAAAAATCCGTCCGTGTTGTGGAGGTGAGGAAACGCCCGGAAAAAGCCGTCTTTGTCAGCCATAGAGGGATTTTCTGAAGGTAGGAATGCGGCAACTGGATCGAGACGGAAACCGGCCCTGGTTTTTAGAAACCAGGAGACGTTGTCTTCGTTCTCCTCCGGTTCGGTACTGCACGTGCAATAAACCAGCACTCCACCCGGGCTCACCATGTTCGAGGCGGCTCGAAGCAGGTTCCTCTGCCGTTCGGCGGATCGTGCTACGGAGCTTTCGGACTTGTTCCAGCGCAAGTCGGGTTGACGTCTGAGAGCACCCAATCCGGAGCAGGGAGCATCCAGGAAAACCACATCGAATGTCCCTCCCAGTTCCTCCGGGGCGAGGGACAGGGCATCCGCCCGAACGACGGTCACATTTCCGACTCTCTGCCGGTTCATGTTGTCCATGAGAAGCCGCAGACGTTCCAGGCTTTGATCCACCGCCAGGATTTCTCCAAGTCCCGACGAAAGCTGCGCCAGGTAGCCGGTCTTCCCTCCTCTTCCCGCGCATAGGTCCAACACGCGTCTCCTTCCCCCGGGAGACGCGAGATGAGTCGCCAATTGGGCTCCCTCATCCTGAATCTCGAAGCATCCCTCTTTCCATAAGGCGGTCCTCTCCAACGGACCGGTCAAATCCCGGACGAACAACCCATCCGGAGAAAAAGGCGTGTCAACGACCCGGGCTCCTAAAGCTTCCAGAGCGTCACGCACTTGCCCCTTGGATCCTCGAAGACGGTTTACCCGAATCGTCCGGGGAGCCTCCTCGTTGTTCGCCTTCATGAGTTCAATTGCGGTTTGCTCCCCCAGGCGAGACACCCAACGACGCACCAGCCATCTCGGGTGAGAAAAAGTCACCGAGAGCCGAACCTCGGTTGGCTCCTCATCCAGGGCATTCAACACCGATGCTCCCTGCGCGGCCAAGTTCCGCAGCACGCCGTTCACGAATCCGGTAACCCAGGGGGGTTGGGAGTGTTTCAGCAGCCCCACCGTATCGTTCACCGCGGCGTAATCGGGAATGCGATCCAGAAGAACAAGCTGAGCGGCGCCCAATCGCAGGGCGGTGCGCACCGGGAGAGAACATCGTTTCAAGGGAGTTCGGCTCAACCGATTCAACATCCAATCGAGTTTAAGCCGCCATCGAAGAACGGAAAACACCAGATGGGCCGCCAGGGCGTGCTCCCTAACGGGCCTGTCCTTTGCTCCTGAAATACGCGCATCGAGAAGCGTGCGGGGATTTTGCCCGGTCTTCTCCACCTCCATGAGAATGCGCCAAGCGACTCCCCGCGCCCAGCTCACGATTCACCGAGGATAATGGAGGAATCCAAAGGGAACCCTCTGATGAAATCGGCGGCCCTAAGGCGCTTCTTTCCTTCAAGCTGAAGCTCAAGCACGGCAACGACGCCGTCCGAAGCGGCCACTTCGAGTCCATGCTCCGTAACTCCCAGCACGGAGCCGGCGGGGCGGTCCATTGGAGCGGTGCGGTAGGAAGCCCCGAATAGCCCGAGCCTCTTCCCCTGAACAAAAGTGTACGCCGCCGGCCGAGGATCCAATCCCCGGATCCGAAACGAGATGCGATTCGCCTTTTGGTTCCAGGAAATCAGGCCTTCGCTTTTGGCCAGCTTGGGAGCGTAGGAAGCTTCCGCGTGGTTCTGAGGTTCGGGACGAAGCTCCCTTCTATCCATCCCGGACAAGGTTTCCAGCAACAAAGAGGCACCCTCGGACGCCAACTTGTCGTGCAGTGTTCCCGCGGTGTCATCGGCCCCGATGGGGATCACGGACTGCAACAGAATATCCCCCGAGTCGAGTCCCGCATCCATGAGCATGGTGGTTACGCCCGTTTCCGATTCGCCGTTGATCAGAGCCCGGTTGATGGGTGCGGCCCCTCGGTAGCGGGGCAACAGGGAAGCATGCACATTGACGCACCCCAAGGGAGGCAAATGAAGCAGCCATCGAGGGAGCAACAGTCCGTAAGCTACGACGACGATCACGTCCGGTGCCTTTGACCGGAACACTCCTTCCGTCTCCCCTTGGCAGATGCCTTCCGGCTGAAGCACCTCGATCCCTCGACTTTCCGCCAGTACCTTGACCGGGGAGGGCTGTTCTTTCTTTCCTCGACCCTTGGGACGATCGGGCTGCGTGACGGCGAAAATCACCTCCCGTCCGGCCCGTATCAGGGCCTCCAGGTGAACCGCCGCGAACTCGGGAGTCCCCATGAACCCTATGCGCAAACCTTGTCCCCCTTAGTCTTCATCTTTTTCGAGGTTCTTTTTCAGCCGCTTGTCGTATAAGGCTCTCTTAAGCCTGCTGATTCGATCGATAAAGAGTATGCCGTCGAGATGGTCGATCTCGTGTTGAAGAACGATGGCCTGAAGGTCTTCCGCCACGATGTCCACTTCGCGCCCTTCCCGATCCAGAGCCCGAACCCGGACTTTTGAGCTTCGTTTAACGTCCGCGTTATACTCCCTCACGCTCAGACAGCCTTCCTCGGACACCAGTTCCCCTTCATGCTCGACAATTTCCGGATTAATCAACGCCATGAACGCGTCCGGCTCGCTCCGTCGGCTGGTGTCAACCACGATAACCCTGCAGTCCTCACCCACCTGGGGAGCGGCCAAGCCGATCCCCGGAGCATCGTACATGGTATCCGCCATGTCGTCGATGAGCGTCTGGATCCGCTCGTCCAGCTTTTGCACCGGACTACATTCCGTCGCCAGACGTTCATCGGGGTATTTGACAATTTCCCTGATCGCCATGATATACCACCTATCGCAACCTGCTCGGTTCCATTTCAGTAATCATCTTGAGATTCCGACCTTCTTCGTGTCGTAATTCGCCCGGTCCTCGCCCGTTTCCGGAGAGACGTCGGACTTCCACCTTTTAAGTTAGTGCAGGGCAAGCCCGACTACAAGACACATCCGGCGAAATGCGCCGTCCGAACCGAAAAACATGTTTGAAAAATGACCAGCCGAAAGGTTCGGAGGATTCAACGGCCGTTCACATGCCGGGCCGCGCCCGCCGGACCATCCGGCCGGATCAAAGCATCGAAGACGGGTCCACATCAAGAACAAGGTCGGCTTTGATTTTTCGCACGGCTTGCCTGCATCGGACCATGCACTCATCGAGGCATGCATGCAGCATACCCGCGTCGGCCGCCTTGATAAGGAGATGCCAACGGTATCGATTCCGGATCTTGCCGATGGGGGCCGGAGCCGGCCCCAGTACCTTCACGCCTCGGGACCCGCGTGAGGCATGCTTCAAGATATCCCCCACCGCGCCGGCGGCCTCTCGTACCACGATCGGATCCGTTGAAGATACACGCACCAGAGCCAACCTGCAAAACGGAGGATAGTCGAGTTCGGCCCGCTGAGTGATCTCTTCCAGATAGAAGCCGTGAAATCGGTGCTCCTTGGCGTGACGAATGCAGTAATGGTCGGGCAGATAGGATTGGATGATCACTTTGCCCGGCTTGTTCCGCCTGCCGGAGCGACCGGCCACTTGGCTGAGAATCTGGAACGTCCTTTCCGTGGCCGCATAATCCGGGAAATGGAGGGACTGGTCGGCTCCCGGCACACCCACCAAGGTCACGCCGGGGAAATCAAGACCTTTGGCGATCATCTGGGTCCCGATGAGAATGTCCAACTCGCCGTCATGGAAGTCCCGCAGCGCACGAAATAATTTCGACCTTGTGGGCACGGAATCCCTGTCCACTCGACCGATCCTGGCGGAAGGGAACAGCTCCGACAACGCTTCCTCCATACGTTCGGTGCCCGCACCCATGGTCACCAAATGCTTGGACCCGCAAACCGAGCATGTTTTGGGAACGGATGACTTGAAGCCGCAATAGTGGCAAAGAAGGAATTCCCCGTGTCCCGATCGGGGAGCATGGAGCGTCAAGGAGACGTGACAATGCGGACACTCCACCGTGGTCCTGCATTTGATGCAAAAAAGGAGCGATGCGTATCCCCTTCGATTGACGAACAGGATGGCCTGTTCTCCCTTATCCAGGTTTTCGGCAAGCTGTTTCAACAGCACGCTCGAGAATCGCGTTCCCGGTTTCTCCCGGGCCATGTCCACCACTTGAATCTCAGGCAGAACTCCGCCGCCCACCCGCTCGGTCAGGAAAATAGCCGAATGCTTTCCCCGAACGGAGTTGTGGTATGTCTGGAACGACGGTGTGGCACTGCCCAACACCACCACGGCGTTCGACATGCGAGCCCGAACCACCGCAAGATCTCTGGCGTTGTAATGCAGCCCGTCTTCCTGCTTGTAGGCCTGTTCATGTTCCTCGTCCACGATCACCAGGCCCGGATCCTCCAACGGGGCGAAGATCGCGGAACGAGCCCCCAGAACCACTTTCGCTTTGCCGTGTATCACCCTCATCCATTGATCGTAGCGTTGTCCCGGGTTCAGACCGCTATGGAGCACGGCCAACGAATCTCCGAACCGGGAACGGAAGGCTCCCTCCATTTGGGCCGCCAAGCTGATTTCCGGACAAAGGATCAGCGCCGAACGGCCTTCACCGAGGACGCTTTTCACGGCTTCAAGATAGACCTCCGTCTTTCCGCTACCGGTGATGCCGAACAGCATGAATGCTTCGTACTTCTTCCGTTGGATCGCACCCGCCAGCACACGGGCCGCTTGCGCCTGTTCGGGGGTGAGAAGCGGGGGGGAACCGGAAATCGAGTACTCCTCACCAAAAGGATTCCGGTAGACCTTCCGAGCTCCCGCACGCACCCATCCTCGCTTCTCCAGACTGCGAAGAGTGGAATCGCACCCGGGCAGGCTCTCAAGAATCCGCGGCCTGGAAGTCTCTCCTCGCTCCCACAGATATTCCAGGACCGCCTTCTGTTTGGGCGTGGCCCGGGCACTAAGACACATCGCCTTGTAGGTCTTCACCTTCAGAGGCCGAACCGTGTCGGTCTTCAAATGGTTTTCGAGCCGAACCCATTCCATTCCGGCCATCCGTCGAAGAACGGCTTCCGTCGAAGCCCCGGGAAGCTTGTTTTTCAACAGAGAAAGCCTCGTGGGTCGGCCATGCGCCAGGGCGGCCAAGATTTCGGATTCCTCACGGCTCGCGCTTCCTTCTCGAAGAGCGGTCGTGCCCAAGTCCGTGATGACGACCACCCTGTGACTCTCCACCGACAGGCCGGCGGGCAGCGCCGTCTGAATCACCAAACCAATGGGATGCAGATAGTACGCGGCGATCCAACGAAAGAAGGGAATCATCTCCTCCGGAAAGAGCGGAGTCTCGTCTAGCACCTCCAATATCGGCTTAAGACGTCTCTCAGGCGCGGCATGCTCCACTTCCAGGACATATCCGGCCATGGTTCTGGACCCGAACGGAACCAACACCCTGCGACCGGGTTCCGGAATATTCCCCCATTCAGAAGGAATCTCGTACGTGTAGGCTTCATCCACGGCCGTCGGCAGCGCTACGTGGGCCTGCATGATCCAATGTCCGGTGCTCATGGTCTCCGCTTAGTCTCTTGACAAATTCGAATGCATTCCGGATGCTGATGCAAATTTCCGTCGGCGGCGCATTACGCGGCAGGTTCCCGACCCCGTTGAAGGCCGCCCGGAAATGGACACTCACTTTCGGTGCCCGACCTCTCGGTCCCGGTCCGAGGTGAGAGATGGAAGTGTCCCCCTGCGTTCTCCGACGGCAGACTATGGGAGAAACCGCTGGATATGGGCTTCTATCGGGGGGTACGCCTCCCGGCAATTCTCCCGGAAAGCCGTCGCCGGGATGACCGTGAAGGAATTTTCCAATGGAGCGTCCCGTGAATGTGTGCCGGCCGACAACTCTCGCGCCACACAAAACAAACGCAATCGCGTCTCACGATCTGTTCGGGCATAAGCCTGCTGAGGGTTTCCGGAAGAAAGCACGGTTTCGAAAAAGCGGTCTTCCGGGTCTTGCGCTTTCGGTTCTCAACGGGCCGCGGCACGGCGGAAAGTCGGGAGCTAAGCCGAAATCTCCCGCCGGGACCATGTTTCCGTTCTTCCCGGTTATTCTCCTGGTTGTTCTATCGTTCGCCGGCTCGAGCAGTCTTTGCCTCGCCTCAACCATCGAACTCAGACTTGCTCACAGCAGGCCGCTGGCTCACTCCGTAAACATCGGAGCCCTGGCCTTTAAACACCGTGTGGAAACGGCAACCAGCAAAACCATCGGAGTGGAAGTCATTCCTGAAGGCCGGATGGGCGAGGACCGATCCCTACTTGAACAGGTTCTCGCAGGCAATCTTGAAATGGCGGCCTTGCCGCTTCGTTACACGCTCCAAATCGTACCCCAATCGAGTCTTCCGGGTATGCCTTTCTTTTTCACCGATCGGCGCAGGACGTTCCGCATACTCGATGGAGAATTCCGCAAAGCCCTTTTCGATTTGTTCGACCCCAAAGGTCTGGCCGCTTTGGCTTGGGTCTACTACGGGGTGCCGGCGATCGTCAACGGCGAAAAGCCGTTGGAACGTCCGCAAGACTTCCGGGGACTCAGGGTCAACGGCCCCGAGGACCCCCTATTCTATGACACAATGACCGCCCTCGAAGCGATCCCTTCGGCCCTTGGAAAGGAACGGCTCGCCCAAGCCTTGAAAAGCAGGGAAGTCACCGCGGTCCAGATTTCCCTTGATCAGGTGCTTTCGCCCGAACTGAAAACCGTGAACCGATTCATCACGGTTCCCTTCAGGGGCATCGACCTGGGAATCCTGGTCATCAACGGCCGTGTCTGGAGCGAACTCGCTCCAAAATTCAAAGCGATTCTCCTTAAGGCCGCGGAAGATTTCGAGGATGTGAACCGAGGCTACCAAGTGCAGCAGGAAGTGTATGCTCTGGCCGGAGCCCAGTCCCGGGGACTATCCGTCCTATGGATGGATCAAGAGGACTTGAAGGCCTTCAAGACTCGAATGGCCCCCTTGTATGAGAACTGGCGTCAATGGATCGGGGCGGAATGGTTCAACACACTGAGTCGCGGCGTGGCGGAGTCCGATATTTACTGAATACCGGATTTTGTGGGGATTCCGGCCGTGCCCGATATCCTCGGGAAAAATCCCGAGGCATCGAAATAAGCGGGGGTTCCCTCAAGGCATGAATCTGGGCCCTCGACTCGAGGTGGGCGCCTGTGCCAAAAAGCTCCCGCCCTCCTCCAAATAGGGGGAATATTCCTCCGCCGTTTCGTTGAACGCTTGCCTCAGTGAGGAGTCCAGGGACTTCAAAGGCGGTGATTTGCGAAGAAGCTTCAGCGGATCCACGAACCTGCCGTTCACGGACATGCGGAAGTCGAGGTGGGGGCCCGTGGCCAATCCCGTCATCCCCACGCGCCCGATGAACTCACCCTGTTGGACGCGCTTCCCCGAGCGAAGTCCCTTGGCAAAGCTGGAGAGGTGACCATAGCAGGAAATCATGCCGTTGGGATGCCGGATCTTGATGAATCTCCCATATCCTCTTTTCCAGCCGGCAAAAGTTACCTTTCCGTCGCCGATGGACTGTACCGGTGTCCCGGTCGGTGCGGCATAATCAACACCATGATGGGGGCGATAGATTTTCAGTATGGGATGAAACCGCCTATTGGAGAAGTAGGAACTGATTCTGCGGTATTGTAAAGGGGACTTGAGGAAACGTTTTTGCAGATTCCTGCCTTGACGATCGTAATATCCTTCCCTTCCCTGTTCGTCGCGATATCGGAACGCATCGACGGTTTGACCATCGTTAATGAACCGACAAGCCAGAATGGCTCCGTCTTTGACTCTCTCGCCGTCCCTATACCAGGTTTCGTATACGACTCGAAACCGGTCCCCGCGGCGGATGTCCACAAGAAAATCGATGTCCCAGCTGTAGATGTCCGCCAGCTCCTGAATCAGGAATGGAGAAAGCCCCGCTTCGAGCGCGCTCTCATAAAGAGAGCTCTCGATGGTCCCTTCGACCACGTTCAATTTTGGGGTTAGTGCGATGGGCTCTTTCTCGACCAGGCATCCGTCGCCTTCCGGTTCAACAACCACTCGATATTCGTTCTTCTTCTCATAGACCAATTGGAACCAGCACGAGTTCCCCTCCATTCGTCTTAAAGTGAGCAGGTCCCCGATGGCGATACGTCTGGGGTCCAACTTCGCTCGCGCTTTGTTGACGATATCCGCGACCTCGGTACGGTCCAGACCGAGGCGGACCGCATTTTCAAAGAAGGAATCCCCTCGCTTGAACGTGAGGGTTTCTTCCACGACGTTCATCGAGTCCGCCCCCGACGAATCAACTAGTGGGTCGGATGTTGTAAGTCGCTCTTCAACCGGCGAGGCGGGAGGAGCGGAAGTGTACAGCAAAGTCGGAGAAAGGCCTGCGCTGCCGGCGGATGATGTAAGGTTTTGCCAAAAACTCATAATACCGGGTGAGCGAGAGGTCGATTTCGAAGCCTGTGACGAGGATGCACGCACTTCACCCAAGCTTTCACTCGCGCTCTTGGATTGGGATACTCCGGTTGTTGCGGATGTTGCTTCACGGGATGTGTCACTTTTGGCGTCGGCGAAATCCCAGGAAGTGCTGAAGAAGAAAAAGGCCAGTAGTGTATATGCGGCGATACCCAGGACGACCAAAATCCTTTTTCCGGACTTGGAAGCTACATCGGCTTCGATCATGATTCCCCTATCCGTCTCTAAATTAACGTCTGAACCCGATCGGTATTTTATAAAAGCATCGGCAAACGAGACATGAAGTCGCTTATTCCTCTGGTGAAAAAGAAACTATTTCTTGGATTTCAAAGGGGGGGCTTGAGACATACTACCACCCGCTTGTCCTGAAACCCGAGAATCAACGAGGAGTAGACATATCACAAAAAATCGGCACACGGCGTCACGCGTGCAAGAATCCATGAAACATGGCATACGAGGAAAAGCAACTCTTTGGATCAAGTTTTATACCCATCCCCATCTGGGATTTCAATAGAAAACTTCGGTCCCATCCGTTTTTGACGTCTACACTCATATCAAGCAATAAGTTTACGTCAACGCTTCACCTTCCGCAGGCATTATTTTCGATGAGGCAACCATATCGGCATGGAACCTGCCCTTGTAGAAAGGCTCCCCGAAAGAAATTCAAACACAAAATCCACCCCTCGGCCCGTCGTCGTTACATACCGACGCGACCTCTTCCCATTATGTTACGTTATTGCGGCATCGACACATCGTGGGATATTCTGTATGTAGAGATTTGACGCAGGCCCCTGAAATCGCTTCATGGAGTCCGACTTTTCACTTTTTGTATTCGGACAAGGGCGCAAGAAACACCATCATCTATTTTGAGCAAAATGGACAAGAAGACCCGGCATAAGCAGGAACAAATCGAGCGGATGATTCTATACGTGTTGGGCAGAGCTCCGAGTGAGTTCGGTCTGCTGCCCGACGAATCAGGTTTCGTAGCCTTTAAGGACCTGAGACAGGCGCTTTCCGAGGAGGAAGATTGGCGCTTCGTCAAAGTGTCCCATCTCCGGGAAATGCTCCTCCACGATCGCGGTGCGCATTTCGAGGCGGATGGGGATAGAATCCGCGCCCTGGAACGTTCCACTGAAATCGGACGTCTCGACGTCATTCATCCGCCCAAAATTCTCCACATCGGCATACGCCGTCGCGCCTGGCCTCACGTCGCGGAGAACGGGCTGAAGCCGTTTTCAGGCCCTTGGGTCGTCCTGGCCAGAGACAAGGCCATGGCCTCACGTCTCGGGAAGAGGCGGGAACAGGACCCCTTATTGCTGGAGGTGTCCGCCGAGAAAGCTCAAGCCAAGGGAGTACGCTTCTTTGGATCCGGAAAGGAATTGGTGCTCGTAGCCTTCCTGCCTCCCGAATTCCTGATGGGCCCTCCCATCAACAAGACCGAGGAGGAGGTTCGAAGCAAAGCGGCCAAGCCCCGGAAATCCGCACCCGAATCGCCGGGGCCCGGTTCTTTCCATCCGGACCTCGAATCCATTTTTCCTTCCAAGAGCAGGCGAGGCGGGAAGGAAAAAGGCGGACGCAAGAATGACGCCGCGCAAGATCGGAAACGCAGCCGGCAGGCCAGAAACCTGAAAAGAGGACGGGGAGATAAGTGAAAGCAGGCGTCGAAGACGAATCACCCCACGCACGCCCGGGAGAAAACGATTTGGCCGCGAAAGAGGAAAGGACTCTTCGGAGGTAGGACTCATGGAACTCAAGAGGTTCAGTGAGCATGAGCTCGATATCATCCACGAAGCACTCAACATAGCCGAAGAGGCCACCGCGGACTACTACAAAATATCCTCCGATTCCTGGAAGCGCCTCCGGTATGACGTGAAGACTCTTCGGAGCCTCAGGGAAGACGAGATCACCCTTGAAGCCTTCGCCCAATTATTCAAGTATTCCAGACATCCGGAGAAGCCTCCCCAGCCTTCCCGTGTATTGGATTTTTATCTGATTTGCCTCCAAGACCATGTGATATTGGAGGCTCTAAGCCGGGATTCACGCCTGTCTCTGGCGGCGCTCGCCGTGTACATCCTGACCCACGAACTCGTCCACGTGGTGCGCTTTTCGCGATTCATGGAAAGTTTCGATTGTGCCGGCAGATCCAGGGAAAAAGAGGAAGGGATCGTCCATGCCCGGACTTATGAAATCCTTGGGCGCTTGAAGTGGGCGGACCTCAAGCCGGTCCTGGATTCTTACGCGGAATTTCGCGAGATTGATCGACTCGTGTCGTGAATCACCACTCAAAAAGAAAGTAAGCCGAAGGAAGTGCTCTGTTCCTCAAGTCGTAGTCGAACTTAAGTTGGGGATGCCGACGGCTGATATCGGAAAATGCTTTTGCGAAGGCTTCCCGATCATGCTGAAAACGATCCTCAACCTGAATTCGGAAGGTGGCGGGACGACCGGCCGTTTCCGGAGGAACGGTCCCCCGAAGTTCCCCGGGACGGAATAGATTCAAGCCGAAGCTTCCCAGATACAAGGCGGGACCCGGGCTTCCGACCCAAAAGCTCAGGGGTTTGACGTTGAACGATTTGGCGTCTTCGATACGGTAGTCTCTTGCCTGCCCGAAAATTTCATTGCCCAACACATGCCACACTTCAACCTTGACCAACTCATAGGGGCCGTCGGGAAGATCGAGCAGTAGCAATCCATCCACGGCCATAGAAGAATAGCGCAGCCCCGTCACCGTATTGCGGAAGGTCATGAAAACGCGATCCCGCTCCGAAGGACGACCCTGGTAATGGCTGTGAACGGTCATGAAGACGACCCTGTGATTTGAAGAGACGTCCTCCCGAAGTGTTTGGCCGGGTGAGGTGCACGAAACGAAAACCGCGGCCGATATCAGGATGAGGAAAAGACGCAAATAACCATCCTTTTCGGAAAACCAAGTGCGCACGGCCGCCCCTCCTTCTAAGAAGATTCGATGCAACGTTTCGACCCGACGACGCCCCGAACCGGATTACGAAGAATCCGTTTTGAGCTTACTCTCTCAGCCTACACGCCGAGCATTCCATTCTCCCGAAGCCCTTCCTCCCGTCCGAGGGAGGCGAACCCATCCGGCCCGTCATACCAAAGAGCCTATGCTTCAAGGATTCGCGATGGGACTTAAGAACCAAATCATGTTATGCGTGGGAAAGTCGGACGTCAAGGACGTTAGATTTTCATTGACAACACATTAGATGTGACGTAAATTTGGCGCTTCATAAAAAAACAATCGGAGGAAGACCTTGGCCAATCATCCGTCCGCTCTCAAGAGAGCCCGCCAAAACGAAAAACGACGCGCCCGCAATGCATCCGTTCGCACGCGCGTACGCAATCTCATGAAAAAGGTCCGGAAATCCATCGAAGAAAAGGATATCTCCAAGGCCCAGCAGGCTCTGAGCGAGGCGATTCCCCAGATTCAGAAAGCGGGAGCCAAAGGAGTACTCCACAGGAATACGGCGGGCAGGTACGTTTCCCGGCTTACCCGCAAAGTGAACGAACTGCGGCAGGCTGCGGTATAGCACGGTCGTTCACCCGTAATCGGCATCCGGAAAAATGGAGTCGTTTCGATACGTATCGAAACGACTCTTTCGTTTCAAACAGCCCCCCCCCTCGCCGATCAGCGGTCGCAGGCGCGACGCGTCTTCACCAAGCAGTCGGAGCCACGGCCGTTCGGTTTGCCGATTCCCGGGCACTGCCGTTCAAAAGGTGCCCAGCGCTCCCTCGTTGATTTTTTCCGCGAGATTGGCCAGAATCTTTCTGAGGGCTTCCTTCCGATTATAATCCGTTGCCACGGGGTCTCCTTTGACTACCAGGTATCCTTCCTGGAACCAAAGTCGATCCGCCTGGGCGATGGCCTTCCCGGTTTTTACGTCCGTCAGTCGATAGCCCATGGAGAGAATGACCCGACGTTCCGTAGCGTGTTCGTCCGAGCCGTAGGACAGCGCAGACAAATCCACTTGGTCGATGACGCAGTGCAATACCGCATCGGCCTTCCCGGGAGCCGCCACGCGCAGTTCGGGGCGCCGATTGAATTCCTCGATAAGCAGGCGAGTGGCTTCCCGCTCCAAACCCGGTTCGTTGGCCCGGATATCCATGACCGGAACGGCTACGGTTCGAACATGGTCGGGCAACCCTCCGCGGCTTCGCGTCATCTCGTAACCGCAACCCCAGGAAAATACCGCCAGGGCACACAACACACCGCAAATCGCCATACTTTTCGAGTTCATGGCCCAACCTCGAGCATGATTAAGAGACGACCACGTTCACCAGTCTTCCGGGAACCACGATCACCTTCCGGATGGTTTTGCCTTCCAGCCACTTCCGAATCCTTTCATCGCTCAAAGCGGTCCGTTCCAAAGTTTCGCGATCGGCGTCCCGTTCCACCACGATCTGGCTTCGGAGCTTTCCGTTGACCTGAACCGCAATCTCGATTTCATCCTCAACAATGGATTCGGGGTGGTATTCAGGCCAAGGCCGGGAGATCAACTCCCGCCCCCCGGTATAGTGCATCCACAGCTCTTCCGCGATATGCGGCACAAAGGGAAAAAGGAGCGTCAACAGCGTCTCGATTGCCTCGGCGGCAACGGACAAGGCCGCCTTGTCCGACTCTTCGGATTCGTCCAGCACCTTGTAGACCAAGTTCGTCAATTCCATAACCGCCGCGATGGCCGTGTTGAAATGGAAGCGATCTTCGATGTCGTCCGTCACCTTTTTGATCGTTTGGTGGGTCTTGCGATGCAATTGCTTGAGAATGCCGTTTAACGGAGTTTCCATGCGATACGGCGTTACGTTTCGGAGATCGTCCATGCGCTCCGTCACCAGCCGCCACACTCTCCCCAGAAACCGCGAAGCCCCGTCGACGCCCTGCTCGCTCCATTCCAGGTCTCTTTCGGGAGGCGAAGCGAACAGACAGAACAGCCGTACCGTGTCCGCACCGTAATTCCGAATCAGGACCGCCGGATCCACAACGTTGCGTTTCGATTTGGACATCTTCACTTTGGGTCCCACGGTCACCGGACCGCCGCACACGGGACATTTGAGCTCCGAAACTTCGCTCGGGAACAGATAACCGTGAACCGGGCACTCATAAGTTTCGTGGCAAACCATTCCCTGGGTCAAGAGATTGGTGAAGGGCTCGTCCACCTTCAGCAACCCGAAGTCCCTCATAACCTTGACGTAAAAACGAGAATAGAGCAGGTGAAGTATGGCGTGCTCGATACCGCCGATGTAATGATTCACCGGCATCCAGTAGTTGACCCGTTCCGGGTCGAGGGGTCCCTCGTCGTAATCGGCGCAGGAGAATCGGGCGAAATACCAGGAGGATTCTACAAAAGTGTCCATGGTGTCCGTTTCCCTGCGGCCCGGTCCCCCGCATCGTGGGCAAGGAACGTTGACGAAGGAATCGAGATGAGGAAGGGGGGACCCCCCGTTCTCTCTCAACTGAGCTTCCTCGGGAAGGATCACGGGGAGGTCGCTTTCGGGCACGGGCACCGTCCCGCATTTGTCGCAATAGATCACCGGAATGGGGGCTCCCCAAAATCTCTGACGGGAGATTCCCCAATCGCGCAATCGGTAACTCACCGTCCTCCGTCCCAAACCTTTCGAATCCAGGTAATCCACGATCCGGTCCATGGCTTCCCGATTGGGCAGGCCGTCGAACTCCCCGGAATTCACCAATATCCCTTCATCCACATAGGCTTCGGTCATGGCGTCGGGATCCAGAGCCCGATCCGTCGGCTGAATCACGACCACCACCGGGAGTTCATATTTCCGGGCAAACTCGAAGTCGCGTTGATCGTGTGCGGGAACCGCCATGACGGCACCCGCCCCATACTCGGCCACGACGAAATTGGCGATGAACACGGGCATCTTTCGCCCGGTGACGGGATTGACGCAGTACTTCCCGGTGAACACCCCTTCTTTGACCATTTGATCCGAGGCTCGCAAATAGCTTTCCACCCGCAGCGTCTTCTCGATGAAGGCGCGGACTTCGGGCTCTTGATCCGTGCCCGCCGCAATCTCCCGGGAGCGAGGCAACTCGGGCGCCAAGCACATGAACGTGGCCCCGAACAGCGTGTCCTGCCTGGTGGTGAAGACCTCGATGGGGTCGCCGCCGTCTTCCATGGGAAACCGGATGAGAGCCCCGATGCTCTTACCGATCCAGTTTCTCTGCATGGTCAACACCCGCTCCGGCCAGCCGGGGAGCTTATCGGTCCATTCCAGCAACTCCTCCGCATAGTCCGTAATCTTGAAAAACCACCCGTCCATCTCCTTCTTGACCACTTCCTGATCGGAGTGTCGCCAGCAGTAGCCGTCCTCCACCTGCTCATTGGCCAATACGGTCTGGCACTTCGGGCACCAGTTCACCAGGGAACGCTTACTGTAGGCCAAGCCCTTTTCCATCATCCTGACGAACAGCAGTTGTTCCCACCGATAATATTCGGGGTCGCAGGTGGCAAGCTCCCGTGACCAGTCGTAACTGAAGCCCATGCGCTTCAGTTGGTCCCGCATCGCTCGGATGTTGTTTCTGGTCCATTCCGCGGGGTGCACCTTATTCTCTATGGCCGCGTTCTCCGCCGGCATGCCGAAGGCGTCCCACCCCATGGGGTGAAGCACGTTGAATCCCCTCATGCGCTTGTATCGGGCCACCACGTCGCCGATCGTATAGTTCCGCACATGCCCCATGTGAATCTTACCGGAGGGGTAAGGAAACATTTCGAGCAAATAGAATTTGGGTTTGGACGGATCCTCACCCACCTGGTCGAATTTCTTTTCCCGCCAACGTTCCTGTGCCTTCAGTTCCACGTCTTGCGGATCGTATTGCAGTTCCGTCGTATTCACTTGGATGGTCCTTCGCTCTCTGTTCCCGACTTGTAGGTCGCTTCACGTTTCAACTTGCGGTAAACACCGTCCAGGATGCCGTTAATGAAAGCCCCCGAGTCTTCGCTTCCGTACTTCTTTCCGAGCTCGATGGCCTCGTTGATGGAGACTTTGGGAGGGATGTCCTCCCGAAATAAGAGCTCAAATACCGCCAGTCGCAGCAGGTTTCTGTCCACAATGGGCATTCTGTTCAGACGCCAGTTCTCGGAGTGCTCCCGAATGGTCTGGTCCACAACCGTTCCATTTTCCGAGATTCCACACACAACCTCCCGAACGAACGGGTCCATGGGTCGACCCCCGAGGTGGCAGGTGATGAACAACCTCAATGCCTCCACGGCCTGCAATCCGGAGACGTCCAACATGTAGAGAACCTGGAGTATTTGTTCCCGGGCCTGTCGACGGTTCACCGATGCCCCGTCTTCAATCTGCGGGGTTTCATCAGGCTCCGGCGGAACCGTGGACGAGGGGGCCGCGTCGGCCCGCGCTCCACTCTCCTTTCGCCTCTTCCGAACTTTTCGATCGGATTCGAGAGAAGCTTCGGGATTTTCTGGACGAATTATCCGGCGAGAACTCATGGAGGTCGTATTCCCGGGGAGGTTGCCGCTTTTTTAACCGGCGGCGGATGAACGCACTCCGCGGCTTCGGGCGTCGCCCCGTTGCCGCGGCGCAAAGGCGACGATTCTAAAGCTCTTTGAGGAGATTGGCCATCTCAATGGCGGAAATAGCCGTACTCCAACCCTTGTTACCGGATTTCGTACCGGCTCGTTCCACGGCCTGTTCAATGGTGTCCGTGGTGAGCACTCCGAAGATCACCGGAACACCGGTTTCCAGAGAAACGGAGGCCACCCCTTTGGAAACCTCTGCGGCCACATAGTCGAAATGAGGTGTGGAACCTCGGATCACCGCGCCCAGGCACAACACCGCATCATAGTTGCCGCTTGTCGCCATCTTTCGGCTAATCAGGGGAATCTCGAACGCACCGGGGACCTTGACCACATGAATCCGACTCTCATCCGCACCGTGGCGAATCAATGCGTCCAATGCCCCTTCGAGCAAACGAGATGTAATGAAATCATTGAATCGGCTGATCACAATGCCGAATCGCAGCGATTCGGCGTTGAGACGGCCTTCGAAATAAGTGACCACAGCATACCCTCCGCTTTACGGATCGGTGAAAAACGCAATCTGCGGCGTTACGCTTCATCTCACGTCATGCGACGCACTTCCATCACGCCCCATTCCTCGGGATGTTGCACGCCTCGCCTATCTTCGCCTTTCACCAATCGGCAATATTCCGGCTTCTCAACGACCTGTTAAATGCAGCAGGGTTCCCTGCGCATTCGGAAGGAGAACGCTCCGTCCCCCTGGTCCGCGCTAGACTTCCAACATGTGTCCGAGCTTGGCGCACTTGGTGCGCAGGTATCTCAAGTTGATCTCATTGGCGGGCACGGCCAGAGGCACGCGATCCACCACAGTGAGCCCGTAACCCTCCAACCCAATGATTTTTCTAGGATTATTGGTCATGAGTTTCATTTTTCGGATACCCAGGTCGGCAAGAATTTGGGCCCCGATTCCATAGTCCCGGAGGTCCGCTTTGAATCCCAGCGCCTCATTGGCTTCCACCGTATCCTTGCCTTCGTCCTGCAGGGAATAGGCCTTCAGCTTGTTGATCAGGCCGATGCCACGCCCCTCCTGATGCATATACAGCAGCACGCCTTTGCCTTCTTTTTCGATCAGGCCCAACGCCACCCCCAGCTGATCTCCGCAGTCGCACCGCAGGGAATGGAACACGTCTCCCGTGAGACATTCCGAATGGACCCGCACCAATACCTCGTCGTCCGGGCTGATTTCACCTTTAATGAGGGCCAAATGCTGGTGCTCGTCCACGTCGTTCTCATAAGCGATGGCGGTGAAACGCCCCGCCGGAGTCGGCAGAACGGCCTCCGCGGCCCGATGGACCAGACGTTCATTTCTCATCCTGTATGCGATGAGGTCGGCGATGGTGACAATTTTGAGATCCAGCTTCTCCGCCAGCACCTCGAGCTGGGGCATGCGACTCATGGAGCCGTCTTCGTTCATCACCTCACAGATGACCCCCGCGGGTCTAAGCCCCGCAAGCCTCGCCAAATCCACCGAGCCTTCGGTCTGTCCCGTGCGCACCAGAACACCGCCCGGCTTGGCTCTCAAAGGGAATACATATCCGGGAGCAACGATGTCCGCCTCGCCGGCCGAGTCGTCTATGGCCTTCAAAATGGTGTGCGCACGTCCCGCGGCGGAAACGGGGCTGTGGGGATTCTGCCGCGCGTCGATGGATACGGTGAACGCGGTTTGAAAAGGTGAGGTGTTGTCCTGGACCATCATGGGCAAGTGCAGACGATCCAACATTTCCGGAGACATGGAAAGACAGATGAGCCCGCGTCCGTATTTGGCCATGAAATTGATGGCTTCAGGGGTGACCTTGTCGGCCGCCATGGTCAGGTCACCTTCGTTTTCGCGATCCTCGTCGTCCACCAGGATGACCATCCGGCCTTCCCGCATGTCCTCAACGGCTTCCTCAATAGTGCTTAACGGCATCGAAACCTCTGCTGGTCGGGCAAGACGCGCCCCCATGTTCAGGGATGCGGCAGGGACGGCTTACCGAACCGAATTTCAGGCTCTAAAAATAAACGACGGGCTCCCACCGAATACGAGAGATCATAGAAACCCGTGACGTGACAAAGCGTCAAGGGTCAGGCCTTTTCGGGATTCGCCGTCTCCGCCTGCGGAATGCGGCTGCAGCATTCGGTCTACATACTTCCCGATGAGATCCGTCTCAATATTTACCGAATCTCCCTCGTCACGAATCTTGAGGGTGGTGACCTCGACCGTGTGAGGAATCAGGTTAACTTCAAAAAAATCTTCCCCGGTCCGGTTCACGGTAAGACTGATGCCGTCCACGCCCACGGAACCTTTGGGCACCAGATAGCGAGAAACCTCCGAGGGAACTCCCACCCTCATGATCACCGAACTCAGGCTTCGCTTTTTTATCAGGATCCGCCCCACGGCGTCAATATGACCGGTCACCAAGTGGCCTCCCAACCGATCGTTCAGCCTGAGGGCCCGTTCCAGGTTCACGGGATCTCCCGGCTTCAGGAAGCCCAGATTGCTCCGCTTCAGCGTTTCCTCGGACACGTCGAATTCATGGACGCCCGAGCTGCTTCCCGTCACCGTCAGGCAAACCCCGTTTACGGCAATACTTTCCCCGATAATGACGGATTCGGGAAACTCCGCCGCCAGGACGAGTACGGCTTCGCCACCCTTGTGCACGATCCGGTGGGTCTTTCCCAGTCTTTCCACCAGTCCCGTAAACATGAACGAGGCACCTCTCGTTAGAGTAAATCCCAATATGCGTCCGGAAACGATATTGCGATTTCTGCGAACCGGTTAGGAGATGGACACTTCCACCATGAAGTCTTCTCCGAACCGACGTAGTCTCGTATCTTTGATTCGAAGGCACTCGGCCATGGTCTCGATCCCCAGATCCCCGATCATTCCCGGAGCTCCGTTGCCCCCGATGATTTTCGGCGCGTAAAAAAAATAAAGGCGATCCACCAACCCGGCCCTAAGCGCCGACGCCGCCAGCGTCCCCCCTCCTTCGATGAGCACGGAGAGAATGCGACGCTCGGCCAGCGTCGAGAAGACGGCCTTCAGGTCCACAAATCCGTTTTCGATTTCGACACGGACAACCTCGGCTCCCGAGGCTTCCAGCACGGCCGCCTTTTCGGGATCCGCCGCAACTCCCGTGAAAACCAACAGCCCCGCCTCGGAATCGGGATTGAATATCTTCCGGTCCGGGGTCAAGGAAAGAGAGCCGTCCACCACCACACGCAAAGGATCGCGGCCATTTTTCCATCGGCAGGTCAGCTGTGGGTCGTCGGCGCGAACCGTACCCATGCCCACCATGATTGAGTCCATGCCGCCCCGAAGACGATGAACGAAGTTTCGGGAACGTTCGTTGGTGATCCAACGGGAGTCCCCCGTCTTGGTGGCGGTCTTTCCGTCCAGTGTCGCAGCCAGCTTGAGGGCGATAAACGGTCGTTTCCGGGTCACAAAGAAATTGAAGGCTTCGTTGAGGCGCCGACAGCGTGCTTCCAGGACGCCGATCTCCACCTGGATACCCGCCTCCCGAAGCCGTTGAGCGCCTCCGCCCGCCACTTCCGGATTGGGGTCGGTCTGCCCGATGACTACCCGGCGTACCCCACTCGCCAGCACGGCCTCCGTGCAAGGAGGCGTCCGACCGTAATGATTACACGGCTCAAGCGTAACGTAAAGCGTCCCTCCCCGTGCTTGAGAGCCGGCTCGTTCCAGAGCGATCCTCTCGGCGTGGGGTTCCCCGGCCTTGGGATGAAACCCTTTCCCCACCACCTGATCGTCGCGCACCACAACGGCTCCGACCAAGGGGTTGGGCGAAGTGCGGCCCCAGCCCTTCATGGCCAGGCGAAGAGCCATCGCCATATACGCTTCATCCGTCTTCCGGCTCACGCTCCTCGGCTTTCTTCTTACGATCCAGAATGAGTTGCTCCAGCTCGGACATGAATTCCGCAGTGTCTGAGAACTGCCGGTACACCGAGGCGAAGCGTACATAGGCCACCTCGTCCCATTCCTTGAGCTGCTGGATCACTCTTTCGCCGATCTCCTTACTGGGGATTTCCTTTTTCTGACTTTCCTGAAAGCTCCGTTCCAGATCGTCCAGAAAGGCCATGACGGCATCCACGCTGACCGGCCTTTTCTGCAATGCCTTCTTGATCCCTTCGTGGACCTTTTCCCTGTTGTACGGCTCCCGACGATTGTCTTTCTTGATCACCATGGGGAGGATTTCTTCCACCCGCTCATAAGTGGTGAACCGGCGTCCGCACTCCGTGCAATCACGCCTACGACGTATGGCGGCTCCTTCCTTGCTGAGCCTGGAGTCGATCACTTTGTTTTCGAGAGAACCGCAAAATGGACATTTCACGTCGGGGATTCTCCATCAATAAGGACAGAGATTTCATTGCTTGGACCTAACGTAGAACCGGCTCCGAGGAGGGGGTCCGCCTTCGGCGGGAACGCCGAAGGACTTTTCGGAAGCTGCCGAGCCTGAAGGAGGGGGCGTTCAGATAACGTCCGGTATCAATCTCCCGTCCCGAAAACCGGGAATTTCTCGCACAGGTGCCTGACCTCTTCCCGTGTCCGATCCACCAGGGCCTGATCATCGGGATTAGACAGCACGTCCACGATTCTGTCCGCGATCCAACGCATTTCGCCTTCCTTCATTCCCCTCGTGGTGACCGCCGGCGTACCGATCCGTATGCCGCTTGTTTCGTTGGGACTCCTCTTTTCAAACGGAATGACGTTCTTGTTCAGAGTGATGCCCGCCTCATCCAATACCTCTTCGGCTTTGGCTCCCGTCAAGTTCACGTTGGAAAGGTCCACCAACATCAGGTGGCAGTCGGTGCCCCCGGACACGACATCGATGCCGCGCTCGGAAAGCCGAGCCGCCATCACTTGGGCATTGGTCACGATCTGCCGCGCATAATCGCTGAATTCCGGTTGCAGAGCCTCTTTGAATGCCACCGCTTTGGCGGCGATGACATGCATCAGAGGACCGCCCTGCATGCCCGGAAAGAGGTATCGGTCCAGTTTCTTGGCATATTCTCCGGTGGACAGGATGAAGCCTCCACGGGGGCCCCTGAGGGTTTTATGCGTGGTCGAGGTCACGAAATCCGCATGGGGCACGGGAGACGGAAAGACTCCTCCGGCTACGAGTCCCGCGAAATGAGCCATGTCCACCATGAACACGGCTCCCACCTCTCGAGCGATTCGGGAAAAGCCCTCGAAATCGATCAGCCTGGGATAGGAACTACCTCCGGCAATGATCAAAGCCGGGCGATGCGTCTTGGCCTGGGACTCCACCTGGTCCATGTCGATGGTGAACGAGTTGCGATCCACGCCGTAAAACACCGTATTGAACAGCCGACCCGAGAAATTGACGGGACTCCCGTGGGTCAAATGCCCTCCGTGGGAGAGGTCCATCCCCAGTATGGTGTCACCCTGCTTCAGTACGGAAAAGTAAACCCCCATGTTCGCCTGGGAACCGGCGTGAGGCTGGACATTGGCGTGATCCGCGCCGAAAAGGCTCTTGAGCCTTTCGATGGCCAGGGTCTCCACCTGATCGACGTGCTCGCATCCTCCGTAGTACCGGTGGCCCGGATATCCTTCGGCATACTTGTTGGTCAGCACGGAACCCAGTGCTTCGGCCACGGCGGGACTGACGTAGTTCTCGGACGCGATGAGGACCAGCTTTTCGCTTTGCCGCCGGATTTCCAATTCAATGGCTTCGGCGACTTCGGGATCGGTCTGTCTAAGATGTTTCATGACTTTGGAGCTTCTTTCCGTTCGCCCCCATCTCTTGGCGGATTCTATTCCCGCAGGAGGGGCACTCTACGCAGACGGTGACTGCGACACTATTCGGCCCAACGCTTAAAGATCAAGCTGGCGTTGGTGCCTCCAAATCCGAAGGAGTTGCTCATGACTACGTCGACGGTTGCGGTCCTGGCTTCATTGGGCACCACATCCAGCGAAATCTCCGGATCCGGCTCCTCGTAATTGATCGTCGGCGGGATGATTTCTCGCTCCATTACGAGCACGGAGACAACGGACTCCACCCCTCCGGCGGCTCCCAACAGATGGCCGGTCATGGATTTGGTGGAACTCACGGGCATTCGATCCGTGTGATCACCGAAAACCGTCCGAATGGCCTGGTATTCGGAAACGTCGTTGAGGTCCGTGGAAGTGCCGTGCGCGTTGATGTAGTCCACTTCTTCCGGTCGGATTCCCGCGGTCTTTAAAGCCATTTCCATGCAACGGGCCGCGCCGGTCCCTCCCGGGGCGGGAGCGGTCATATGGTAGGCATCACTCGACAGACCGTACCCGATGAGCTCGGCCCGAATCTTGGCTCCCCGAGCCTTGGCATGGTCCAGGGTTTCGATCACCACGATTCCGCTGCCTTCCCCCATGATGAACCCGTCGCGGTTCTTCTCGAACGGCCGGGAAGCCTTTTCGGGCGCATCGTTCCGTTCGGACAGCGCCCGCATGGCGCAGAACCCGCCGAGCCCCAAAGGGGTAATCACCGCTTCGCTGCCGCCGCAGATCATCACGTCGGCCATGCCCGCCTGAATGAGCTTCAAGGATTCACCCACGGCATGGGAGCCGGCGGCGCATGCCGTGGAAACGCACAGGTTGGGGCCTTTGGTTCCGTGCCGGATGGAAATCTGTCCCGGCGCCATGTTACCGATAAGCATGGGAATGAAGAAAGGATTGATCTTGTTCGGTCCCGCCTCTTTCAGCACGGCGTGGTAATGCTCGATCGAATTCAACCCTCCCAGTCCGGTTCCCACGTACGTCCCGACCCTTTCGGGGTTCACCTCGGACATGTCCAGCCCCGCATCCGTTACGGCCATGTCCGAAGCCGCTATGGCGAGATGGATGAAGCGGTCAAGACGGCGGACGGATTTCTTATCCAGATAATCATCGGGATTGAAGTTTTTCACCTCCGCCCCGATGGTGGTCCGGAACCCTTTGGTCTCGAAAAGGGTGATTTGGCCGACGCCGCTGTTTCCCGCAATCAGATTACGCCAAGTATCCTCGGTGTTGTTTCCTAGAGGGGTAACCACGCCATAGCCCGTGATGACGACTCTTCTGGACACCAGTGTTCGTCCTTTTCTTATGGATGGTGATTTTCTATATAACTGACCGCGTCTTTCACCGTTCGAATCGTCTCAGCCTCCTCATCGGCGATTTCCACGTTGAAAGCCTCTTCCATGGCCATGATCAGTTCGACCAGGTCCAGAGAGTCGGCACCCAGGTCGTCTACGAAGGACGCTTCCTCGACAACGTCCGCAAGGTCCACTCCCAGCTGATCACTGATGATCTGCTTAACTTTTTCCGCGTAAGACGCCATTATTTTTCCCCCCCAATGATGTTGTTTATCCAATTCCCGGACAAGATGGTGTCCGATTCGGCTCAAACTAATTCAAGGTGCGGTCCGACTCGTCTCCAAGAGACGGATCAGTACATGCCCCCGTTGACATGAATGATCTGGCCTGTAACGTAACGAGCCCGATCCGAACACAGAAACTCCACCACCTCGGCCACTTCCTCCGGCGTTCCCATGCGGTTCATCGGAACGTTGCGAAGAAAGCCTTCTTTGATCTTATCAGGGATCACCGCCGTCATCTCGGTGTCTATGAATCCGGGAGCCACTGCGTTGACATTGACATTTCGCGACGCGAGTTCCTTCGCCACGGATTTCGTGAAGCCCATGATCCCGGCTTTGGAGGCCGAGTAGTTCGCCTGCCCGACATTTCCAATGGCGCCCACCACGGAGGAAATGCTCACGATCTTCCCGTGTCTCTGCTTGATCATGGCACGGCTGACCGCCTGGGTGCAATTGAATACGCCTTTGAGATTCACATCGATCACCCGGTCCCATTGTTCCTCTTTCATCCGAATGAACATGGCATCCATGGTGATACCCGCATTGTTGACCAGAACGTGGATGCCGCCGAATTCCGCGACCATCTCACCCACAAACCGTTCGACTTCCGCGAAGTCGCCCACGTTAAAATAATAGAGTCGGGCCGAGGCTCCAAGCTGTTCGATCTCGGCGGCGGTGGCTCGAGCCGCCTCGTCGTCCTTATCATAATGATTGAGCAACAAAATGTCCCCGGGACGGGCCAATTTCAGGGCGACGGCGCGGCCGATCCCTCGAGAGCCCCCCGTGATCAGCATAACTCGATTCGTGGCTTCCAAGACATGTTCTCCTGTGCGGGTAATTGGGAACCGGGAAGACTTATTGTCCCAAGGAGTTCTTTATTTGCTGGATGAGTTTGGGCACGATTTCGAAAAGATCGCCCACAATGCCGTAGTCGGCCACGCTGAATATAGGCGCTTCCGGATCCTTGTTGATCGCCACGATGACGTCGGAAGACTGCATACCCACCAAATGTTGGACCGCGCCTGAAACGCCGCAGGCAATATACAACTTGGGGCTCACCGTTCGGCCGGTCTGACCCACCTGATGAGCATAATCGATCCAACCCGCGTCCACCGCACCTCGCGTGGCGGCCACACAACCGTTGAGGAGGTCCGCCAACTCCTTGAGCAAGGCGAAATTCTTTTCCTCCTGAATCCCCCTGCCGCCGGCCACAATCACGTCCGCCTCGGCCAAATTCACCAGATCGCCTTGTTGCGCCACCGTGCCGAGAACGCGGATGCGCCGGTCGACGGCTTCAGACGGCAAATCCATGGAAATGATTTCGCCCCGGTGACCTTCGATTCTTGAAGCCCGTTTCATCACCTTGGGCCTCACCGTGGCCATCTGCGGTCTCCGGTCCGCACAAACGATGGTCGCCATGATGTTCCCGCCGAAAGCGGGGCGGGTCTGAAGCAGCGCCTGATCTTCCGGACGAATGTCCAGCTCCGTGCAGTCCGCGGTGAGACCGGTGTCCAGCAAAGCCGCGATTCCCGGAGCGAGAGATCGGCCGATGGCCGTCGCCCCCAGCAACAAGACGGCGGGCTTTCGTTCACGGACGAGTCCGGCGATGGTCCGGCTGTAGGTAGCTTCCTGGAAATGAAGAAGGTCGGGATGGTCGAATACGAAAACCCGGTCGGCGCCGTGGGCGACAAGTTCCTCCGCCGCACCGTCAAGGCAGCCGCCCAGAATCACGGCGCTCAGTTCCTGCCCCAGTTTTTCGGCAAGCTTCCGCCCTTCGCCCAAAAGCTCGAAGGCGACCCCCGCGATATTGCCGCCTCTGTACTCGGCGAACACCCACACGCCTTGATAAGCCGCCGCAGCCTCACTCGAGCCCGTCTTGCGGACAATGGTGATCGCCTCGAAGGCACAGGCCTCTTCACAGGCCCCGCACAGCGTACAGCCGTCCCCTACGACGGCCGTCTCACCGACGATTTCCATGACCCCGAAGGGGCAGGCATCCACACAGGCGCCACACGCCGTGCATTTGTCACGATCTATGCCGATACTCATCGTTTCAGCGCTTGGTTTCTTGGTGTTCTCGCTCCGAGCGGAAAAGTCAAGGTCGCTCTATTACATGCCCGAAAATCCGGTGTCAAGCATCCCGCGCTCCTTCCAAACAAGCGATTCCGGGGTCAAGACGGGCGAAAAGTCCGGTCAGGCGAGTTTGACGACCTGGTCCTCTTTCAGGCGCTTCAGGAGATTCGCCGCCTGTGTATCCGGGTCGCCGTCAAGGATTTCCCGTCTTCCTCGCGGCTCGGGAGCAAAGATGCGTTCAACCCACGTGGCTGAGCCTTTGAGCCCCACTTGGTCTTCCGCAAGGTCCAGTTCTTTGAGGCCCCAAACGGGCACCGGCTGCTTCTTGGCCCGCATCTTCCCTTTGAAGGAAGGAACCCTGGGCTCTCCGATTTCTTTGACCACGGTGATCAGAGCGGGCAGTTCCACGGCGACCGTGTCATAACCGTCGTCCATCATACGTTGCACCGTGAGGCAACCCGCTTCAACGCCTTCCATGGTTCCGACAAAGGCCACATGAGGGATATCGAGGGATTGAGCCAGGGCGGGACCGACCTGGGCCGTGTCCCCGTCGACGGCCTGCTTTCCGCAGATCACTAAATCGAAGGGGCTTAATCGACGCACACACGCGGCCAGGGTCTTGGCGGTCGCCAATGTATCGGCTCCGGCGAAAGCACGGTCGCTGAGCAGTACCGCCTCATCGGCCCCGTAGGAGAGGGCTTCCCTGAGGACGCTCTCGGCTTGAGGCGGCCCCATGGAGATCACGGTCAGTTTGCCCCCGAATTCATCCCGCAGACGAAGTCCCGCCTCAAGGGCGTACAAATCAAACGGATTGACGATGCTTTCCACTCCTTGCCGCTGAAGAGTGTTCGTCACCGGGTCGATGCGAATATTTTTGGCGTCGGGAACCTGTTTGACGCAGACGACTAGATTCATGAGAAGCGACCTAACCCTTGCGGGTGTATTCCTTGTTCAGTGCTTGTCCAATGACGTTCCGCTGAATCTGATTGGTTCCTTCGTAAATCTGGAGAATCTTGGCATCCCGCATCATTTTTTCCACGGGATACTCTCTCATGTAGCCGCAACCGCCCAGTATCTGAACCGCATCCGTGGTCACCTTCATCGCCATTTCCGTGGGAAACAGCTTGGCCATGGCGCTGACCTTCGAAGTGTCGCCCGCACCGGCATCCATGCTTCTGGCCACACAGTATACCAGAGCACGCGCGGCTTCAACGGACGTGGCCATATCCGCCAGCATATGTTGTACCGCCTGAAAACTGATGATGGGAACCTCGAACTGAACTCGAGTCTTGGCGTACTTCACGGCTTCGTCGAGGGCCGCCTGAGCCACGCCCACCGCTTGGGCTCCCACGCCCGGCCGCGAATGATCGAAGGTCTTCATGGCAACGAGGAAACCGGCTCCCTGCTTGCGGATAATACGGTCTTTGGGGATACGACAGTTATCAAAAATGAGTTCCCGGGTCACGGAAGCCCGGATTCCCATTTTGTCTTCCTTCTTGCCGAAACTGAATCCGGGATCGCTCTTTTCCACGATCAGGGCGGTGGCCCCGCGGGCTCCTTTGGCTTTGTCCGTCACCACGAAAACGGAATAGATGTCGGCCTCGCCTCCGTTGGTAATCCACTGCTTCGAACCGTTGAGCACGTATTCATCGCCATCGAGAACGGCGGTCGTCATAATACCGCCCGCGTCGCTGCCGGCGGTGGATTCAGTCAGAGCGAAAGCGGCCAACGACTCGCCTGAGGCGATACGCGGCAGGTATTTCTTCTTCTGCTCCTCGCTTCCGTGCAGAATAATCGGGTAGGCCCCAAGTCCGCTCGCGGCGAAAGTGGTGGCCACTCCGCAGCAGCCGCGGCTGATTTCCTCAACGGCCACGCAGTTCTCCATGCATCCCAGCCCCAGACCGCCGAACTCCTCAGGAATGGTGATTCCGAAAAGATCCGATTGCGCCAAGTCCTTCATGATCTCATGAGGAAATTCGCTCTTCTCGTCCAGTTCGGCGCGGGAAGGCACGATTCTAGACTCGGCGATCTGCCTCGCCAAGTCCCGTATGGTCAACTGTTCTTCCGTCAGGAAATAGTCCATGAGGCGCTCCTAATTACCGGCTCCGTTCAGCCGTCCCCTCGGGGTGCTTTTCAGCGAAGAGTTGCAAACCTCGGGTCAAATGCTCGTTGACTCGATTCCGAATCAGTTCCGAAGCGACCCGGACGGCGTTCTTGACGGCCTTGGAGGAGGAGGCTCCGTGGCATACCACGCAGGCGCCGTTCACACCCAATAGCGGAGCACCGCCGTGTTCCGCATAATCCATTCTCGAACCGATTCTATTGAACGCTCCTCGGGCGAAGAGGAATCCCATACTGCTCAGGATGCCTTTCCGCACTTCTTTTTTGACCATCCGCCCGAAGGCTTGGCCGATGCCTTCGGCCAATTTGAGGCAGACATTGCCGACGAAGCCGTCACAGATAATTACTTGGGTTTTGCCCGTGAAAATGTCCCTGCCTTCCACATTACCTACAAAATTGATGTCCGCGTTCCGCAGTAACTCGTGAACCCGCTTGACGAGATCGTTGCCTTTGATGCTTTCTTCCCCCACACTCAACAGGGCGACCGCGGGGTCTTTCAACTGGAGAATACTCCGGGCGTAGATATCACCCATCATTCCGAATTGAAAGAGGTTGTGGGGTTTGCAGTTCACGTTGGCACCCACGTCTATGAGCACGGTGGGTCCCTCGAGTGTCGGTAGGATGCCTGCGATGGCCGGGCGGTCGACTCCCTTGGTGCGCCCCAACACCAATGCGGCCGCCGCCATGATGGCGCCGGAGTTACCCGCGCTGACAACCCCTTGCGCCTTTCCCTGCTTCACCAAGTCGAAGGCCACCCGGATCGAGGCGCCTTTCTTCTTCTTGAACGCCGCGGCGGCAGGCTCGTCCATTTCAACCACTTCGGGAGCGTCGTGAATCTCGATCAGGGAAGAGGGAACCCCTTGGAGGGCCTTCAGCTCGGCTTCCACCACTTTTTGTCGGCCGACGAGGATGACGGGCTGACCAAAATCCCGAGCAGCCCACACAGCTCCCTCAACCGGGGCCGCGGGGGCGAAATCGCCTCCCATCGCGTCGACGGCGATGCGGAACTCAGCCCGATTCATGGTGAGACTCACCGGTTTTCATCGAACGGGCGGAAAAACGGGCGGGAAACCGTCTGCAATTCTACTCCGTCTCGATGAAAGTCCTTCCGCGGTAGTTCCCACAACTGGGACACGCGCGGTGGGGGAGCTTCGGTTCGGCACATTGGGCGCACAAGGAAATTCCGGGTGCGCTCAAGTGATCATGCGAACGCCGCATGTTCTTCTTCGATTTCGATTTTCTTCGTTTGGGTACGGCCATGGGGAATCTCCAAATCTGTTTGATCCCGATACTCTCAGGACTTCATCGGCCGAAAACCGGCCAGCACGCCGAAAGAGCCGCTTGTTTCATCGGGTCCGCATTCGCATTGCGTCAAGTTCCGGTTGACGCCGCATTTCGGGCAAAGACCGGCACATTCATCCGAGCAAAGAGGATTCTCGGGAATTGAGAGCAATATCTGGTCTTCAATGATCGGATCGGTATCAAATTCATCGTCTTCGTAAGTAACAACATCCAGATCTTCGGCGGTCAACTCCAAGTTATCGTGTGTCGCCGCCTTCATCAGGGCGGCGGAAACAAGCACGGCGTAAATGTCGGCGTTGACTTCGGCAAGGCAATCCGCAAGGCACCGCACGCAACAAACGGGTACCGAGGTCCGGACCTCCCCGCGGATCATGAAGTAATCTCCGGAACGATCTACGCGGACGCGCCCCCTCACGGGGCCGTGGGCAAAACCTCGACCTCCCCAATCGGACGGCTCGTCAATGTCGAATTCAAGCCCTTCATCCGGGAAGTTGGCGGTCTGTATGATCATTCCGTCCTCAACAGGAAACATCGATGAGGATAAAAAGTTTGAGTATATTCCTGCCTTCGGAATTGTCAAGAACTATGTTGCGGGAGAGACGTCCCCAGAAGAAGGAGTTACGACCGGATTCGTCCGAAGCCGATGCGGAATGATCTCAGGTCGCGAATGAATCAATCCCGCACGCGGCCCGGGTGCGGGTCTCACCCGGGCTGCGCCTCAGGAAGGAAAAACGCGATCAGAACCAATCCAGATAGGCCGAAAAGTCAAGGCCCCATTGGTCCGAAGATACGACGTCGAATTCATACGAAGGAGGATCGAATCCATATCCCGAATAGGAAGGAGTGACGGAACCGCTCCAAGACGCGGGCACTTCTTTTTGGTAGTACCCATCCTCATCCGTTATTACGGACCCCTGCCCCGAAAAGGATACGGTTATGTTCGGAGCGGGTGCGCCCACTTCCGGACCTGTTATGATTCCGGAAAGGACTACGCTCTGAGGCTCGGCTTGAGACGCCGTGAAGTTTTGCCCCTGGAGGTCCGCCGACACATTGGCAAAGTCCATGTACTCCGGCGAAAAAGTGTAGCCTTCGAGGGACGGTGTCGCCGTGCCGCTCCACAGGTAGGGAACTTCCATGACGAAATGCCCGAACGCATCCGTCGTAGTCTGTCCGACGCCGCTGAAGGCTACCGCGACGCCGCCGAGGTAGTCTCCGAAATAAGTAATGGTACCCGATACGGACACGGTCTGGGGAAGCGACTGGGTTCCCGTGTAGTTCTGATTGAATTGATCGGACGGCACGGACGTATAGGACCTGGAAGTCGGGGAAAAGGAGTAGCTGCCGTACGAGGGTGTGGCCGTACCGCTCCAGCCGTAAGGAACGTCGAAGGAGTATTGCCCCACGCCCCCGGTGGCCACGACGCCGGTGATGCCGTCGCCGCCGTAGTTCACGTTCACTCCGGGAATGGGCGTCCCCGTGCTTGTGGTGATCTCCCCCACGATGCTCACGATGGTGGGCGTCGCCAAGTAATCATGGTTCGATTGATCGGTGGTTTCCTTGTTGTACATCCTTGTCGGCGGATAGAAGGAATATCTCGAATGGGAAGGCGTGGCGGTTCCGCTCCATCCGGATAGAACCTGGAATGAGTATTCCCCTTGAGGATCCGTTACGGCCGTTCCCGCGCCCCCTACTCCGCTGTAGTCGATGTCGACTCCGTTCACCGGGTTTCCCGTTCCCGTTTCAAGGATCGTTCCGGACACGGTAATCATGGGAGGCGGGGCCGCAAACGCGCTGAAATCCTGGTTTGTTTGGGAGGAAGCCACGGAAGTGTAGCTTTTCGATGCCGGCATAAAGAAATAACCGACCAGAGAAGGAGTGACCGTTCCGGTCCACCCGATGGGAACATCCGCATTATAGGAACCGGATGCGTCGGTCGAAACGGTTCCCACGTCGCTTACGGTCATTGTCACCGAGCCCAGCCCCGCGCCCCCGAAAGTAACGGAGCCTGAAATGGTCACGGTTTGCACGTATGCCGTGTAGTCGTGGTTGGTCACATCGGTGGTCTGACCGGTGTATGTCCTGGATGCGGGACTGAAGGTATAGCCGCTGAGAGACGGCGTGGCGGTTCCACTCCAGCCGGAAAGCACCTGAAAGGAGTATTTGCCTTGGATATCGACGCCGGCGGACCCGGCTCCGCCCGTTCCGGCATAGTTGACGACCACCCCGAGTAAGGGCGTACCTCCGTCCGTCTTGATGGTACCTTCCACCGTGATCATGGGGGGCGGAGATACAAAGGAGCCGAAGTCCTGATTTGTCTGATCCGCGGCCAAATTGACGTAGCTCCTCGAGGCCGGGCTGAAGAAATAGCCGCTCATGGAAGGCGTGACCGTTCCGCTCCACTGATCGGGAACATCATAGGAGTAATTGCCCGACGAATCCGTGAAACACGTCCCCACGCCGCTGAAATCAAGCTGCACGAGACCGAGACCGACTCCGCCGAAATCGACCTTTCCGGAAATGTTCACCATGTAAGGCGGCATGTAGGAACCGAGGAAATCCTGGCTCGACTGGTCCGAGGTCACATTGCCCAGGGTCATGTTCCGGGGCGTGAATACCCAACCGCTCAACGAAGGCCCCAAGATGCCGCTCCAGCCGGTGGGCACCTGCGCGGCGTAATAGCCTGTGGCATCCGTTGTAGCGACGCCCGAACCGCCCAGAGTCACCGCAACGTTCTTCAGGCCCGTGTTTGCATACGATTCACGGACGGTTCCGGAAACCACCGGGTCCGTGGAGGAAAAGACCTCGATGTAATCCGTTCTTGTGGTCGTCGTTTCAGCGGAGCCGTCGCTTGTGGTCAGACGAACGGTGTACTTGCCGGGTTCGGTGTATACATGCGTCGGGCCTTGCTCGCCGCTCGAATCATCGTCTCCGAAATCCCACGACCATTGGTTGTTGTCCAGTGTTGAAGTATCGGAAAACACGACTTGGAGAGGCGCCGTACCCGCCCTGGGAGCGCCCTCGAAGTCCACGTCCATATGGGCGGGAGGAAAGCGTTTGCCCACGTCGTACGTGAAACCGTCGGTTGCCGCGGGATGCGACAGGTCCGGAGAAGGCTGCACCATAACGGTTCCTTCGTCCCATCCCGTGAACGTCATGGTCATCTCTTCGGTCCCGTCCCCCAAATCGAAGCAGGAGAACACGTCTGCATCCGTGTCGGAGAGGAAAGCCCGAAAAACCGAACCGTCAAAAGTGTACACAACAACGGTGGACCCGGTTTCGTAGTCCTGAACGTACATGTTGAACGTATTGGTCGCGTCTTTCCATATTCCGGAGTGGGCCGTCCGAACGGCCTGAAAAACCCGTTCGATATCCACCTGTATGGAGGAGGGAGGATTCTGAGCGTTGTCCGTCAACAGGAGGGTTCCCGCGTCCTCGGTGAGAAAATCGATGCGCATGCTCATGGAGTTGCCGGGGTCCATGGAATCGGCTTCAATGACGGAGTCGGAGGTCTCGGACAGGAAAGCGTGGAAGACTCTCGCGTCGGGAGTGTACACCACAACCGTGGAGTCGGTGTAATAGGTCTGAATGTACAGGTTCACGGACAACTCCGGAGACGATGCCGTGTTCTTCCATATGCCCCCGTACCAGTCTCCATTCCCCGATTCGTAGTCGACAATCTTTGCAGCCTGCTTACTCCCGGCGGAATCGAGAGGCTGAGCGAAAGATTCAACCTTCAATCCGATGAGCGAAAGGAAGAGAAAGACGATTCCAACCAGGGCCGCCCGGGCGGCAAGCTTTTCTTTCCTCATCTGCTTCACGGCTCCTTCCGATTGAGATTGTGTCTCACACCACTTCACCAGGATTCGGCATATCGCTCACCGAATATTGCCCCATGGAAAAGGCTCCGGCTTACGGACTCCAAAATCCGGTGTACTGCATTACGGAATCCGTCATCATGTCGTTATAGGCAATCGACGGGGGTGCAAACGTCCATCCGGTCTTGGACGGCGCGGCATAACCGGTCCAACCGCCCGGAACCGTGAAGGAATACTGCCCCGACGCATTCGTTGTGGTGGATCCGCTCGCACTGTCCCCCGAGTAAGTAATGGTGACGTCGGCTATGGGCTGCCCGCCGTCCGCCGGCTGAGCGATTACCGTACCGGAGATGGTGACCTGCGAGGGCGTGCCCGAAAAGTCGATGCCCGTATAGTCAAAGGTGGCGCCGTTGATGTAGGCTTGCGCCGGAGTGAAGGTGTAGTCGGCTTTCGAAGGTGTGATGCTTCCGCCCCAGCCGTAGGGAACCTGGGTGCTCCACGCTCCCTGAGCGTCCGTCCAGGTGGTTCCATAGTCCAGCAGGGTGATCATCACCCATTCGAGTCCGGAACCGCCGGAGGTTACGGTGCCGGAAAGAGACACATAGGACACAATGGTCCGGCCCAGGAAGTCTTGGCCCGTATCCGCCGTGACGCCGTTCATGTAGACCTGCTCCGGCTGGAACGTGTAATTGTCCTTATAGGGAGTAACGGTTCCCGCCCATCCGTACGGAACGTCCAGGCTGTAGAACCCGGACGCGTCCGTGAATGCGATCTCCAGGTTCTGGAACTCCACCGCCACGTTGAGTAAGCCTCCACCTCCGAATTCCGTGATCGTGCCCGAGACCGTCACGGTCTGTTGCAGAGGAGTGGCTGTGAAATCCACATTCGAATAATCGAAAGTGGCGCTGTTGATGATCGTTTGCTGTGGCGTAAAGGTGTAGCCGGACTTGGAAGGAGTGACGGCCCCTCCCCAGCCGTAGGGAACGTCCATATCGTAATTTCCGAGTCCGTCCGTCTTAATGCCCCCCACGCCGTCGAAGGATACCAGCACGCCGCTCAAGACGCCCCCTCCCGACACCGAGACGGTCCCCGAGACATTCACGGTCGAAGGCGAGGTCGAAGTTGCCGTAAAGTCTTGAGTTTGGTCGGTTGTAACGTTCGTGAAAGCCTTCGAGGCGGGAGCAAACGTATACCCGCTTAAAGAAGGCGTGATCGTACCGCTCCAACCGCTCGTCACTGAAAGGGAGTACGTCCCCTGACCGTTCGTGGTTGTGGAGCCGCCCCCGTTGCTCGCCGTCAACGTTACACCCGCCGGCCCCGTGCCGCCCGATGAAAGCGTGACGGTGCCGCTGATCACAGGGTTCGTTTCCGCCTGTTGAACGTCAACCGGCTCGGATGCGATGCAGGTAATGGAGAGCAAAGGATTGCTCATGGTGAGCGCGGCCTCATAGGAGCCGGCGGCGGTGTAAGTGTGCTTCGGGTTCTGTTGGGCGCTCGTTCCACCGTCGTCGAAGTCCCAGCTCCAACTTAGGAACGTCATGGTGGAGGCGGCGGTGAACTGCACTTCTAGTGGAGAAGGCCCGGATTTGGGAGTGAACAGGATGTCGATATCCAACTGCGCCGGTTGGTACAATTTGGCGACATCGTAGGTGAAGTCGTCGGCCTGGGGCAGGAACACGGGCGCGACAGCAGGTTCCACGGCAGGTTCCACGGTGACCGTTCCTTCGTCGAAGGCCGAGAACGCCATCTCCAACTCCAGGCTCTGATCGGCCATATTTTTCGCCGTGAAAACCAAACCGTTCGGGCCTCCTTGAAACGCCTGGAAATTAACGGCGTCCAACGTATACACAATGATGGTCGACCCCGCCTCGTAGTCCTGAACATACATGTTGAACAAGGAATCTTCGTCTTTCCAGACACCCGAATGCATGGTTCGAATCGCCGCGAACTTCTTCTCTATTTCAGCTTCCGTCGATACGCCCGTATCATTGTCGGTCAATTCGGCGTTCCCGGTGCTTCCGGAGACGAACGTAACGAGCAGATGCATGGCCTTGTCGGGGTCGAGAGAGTCCGCTTCAAAACGACTTTCGGAAATGTCTGCGAGGAAGGCGTGAAAAGTGACTGCATCCGCCGTGTAGATAACGATGGTGGAGCCCGTCGAATAGTGTTGTATGTAGAAGTTGTGGGCCGGGGACTCTCCGGTGTCCTTCCAGATACCTTGGTACTGAGCATACGCGTTGCCGCACAAAAGGGCAGAGATCACGATTACCGGCAAACACACGCACCTGACGATCGTCTTTGTTCTCATGGCGTCCCCCTTGCCCTCTTGCGTTGGCATCACTCACCCTATTATGATTTTCGGTCCTTACATGCCGGCCCACCAAAATTCATGAATTTGTGAAGTATGAAGGAATTATTTTCCCTCTCAATCCAAGACGACTCCGTCGATTCGAACGAAACCCAGCTGAAAGCCGAATCGATTCGGAGCCGGCTCAAGTATGTGTTCAGGCTTCTTATTTTTTTAGAGGTATCCGAAAAAGAGCGGGAACTTTACATTTCTCAAAATTACACTCACCCCAAGCCGTCGTCAAAGCAAATCCAATACCCGGAGCCTACTCGACACCAAATTAAGGCCCGCGCTTCCCCGCCGGCGCACCGCATGACGGCTTATGCCGGTCTTAACTGGAGTCGAGCACGGCCTGCGATACCTCGTGCATCCGTCAAAGACGCGGAACCGACTTCTATTCCCAAAGAACGGAATTCCCAAAAGACCGGACATTCCTTGCGCTCGGCAGCGGCACTTTCGGGGATATGGGAAAGGGACTTGACCGGGAAAATCCCCTCGGACATAATTCGACCGAACGGCCTTACACTGCGAAATTGAGAAAAATGATCAGGGAACGTGAGGCCCCTTTTTTTTCCTTCTTACTTTCGAGTCGGCACCGATTTCTCATTTAGCTTGACCGGACCACCGTCTCTACGGCGATCAGCGAGTTCAATGGAGTGACTTTCGTGCGAATTCCCATGATTATTTTTCTGCTTGTCTGCCTGATACCGTTACCGGTTTTTTCCATCGAACCACCCGCGGGGGATACTTCCGGCGATGTTCGGCAGCAGGACCCGGGTATTTCAGGGGCCGACGCCGCTTCAACGTCGGGGCCCCTGTCTCTGCAAGACTGCATTCGCATCGTACTTGATCGTAATCCGGACATTCTGGTGGCTCGCGACGAAATCGAGGCCGCTCACGCTCAGAAAAAGGTCGCCCGGTCCGAATTCTTTTTCAAAGCGAAAACCCAATACAGCTACACGCGTCTCAATGAGACTCCGGTGCTTGAAAGCTTCTCCCTGCCTTCGATGCCGGGCGAAATCCAAACCGGAACCATTAATAATTGGAATTGGGAAACCACCCTGACGCAACCCCTGTTCACCGGGTTTCGCATACTGACCTCCTTCGATCTGGCCAAACTCGGTATCGACGTAGCCAAGGCATCTTTGGAAATTAAGAAGCTCGAACTTATCTTCAGTGCGAAACAGGTCTATTACAATCTCCTTCGGGCCGAAAAGGGACTCATCGTCGCACAAACCGCCGTCAAGGGCTTCGAAGCCCAAGCCAAGATGGCCAAAGACTTCTATGAAGTGGGCATGACGCCCAAGAACGACTATTTGAAGGCCGAGGTCGAAGCCGCCAACGCGCGTCACAACTTGACCAGAGCGGAGAACCTTATCGAGGTTCGCAGGGCCCAGCTGAACAACCTGCTTCGCTTTCCCGTGGAGGCGAAGACCCAAGTTTTGGATTTGCTGAGATACAACCCGTTCGACAAGTCTTTCCGGGAGTGCCTCGACCAGGCTTTCGACCTTCGCCCCGATATCCGTCGCGCGGAGTTGGGAATCGATGTGGCCGAGAAGAACGTAAAATTAGCTGAAGCCGATTACTATCCCAACCTTTCCGTGATGTTCGATTATGTAAGGAAGGGCGACGAGTGGACCGTGGACGGGTCGGACTACGAAGACGCGGAAGACTGGTCGTTCATCGCGGGGCTGGAATGGACATTCTGGGAGTGGGGGCGGACCTTCTACGACACATCCGAAAAGAAGGTCCGGGTCAAACAGAGCAAGGAGATCGAAAAACAGGTACGGGAAGCCGTGGCCCTCGAGATCAATAATGCGTTCCTGGATCTAAGGGTGGCTGAAAAAAACATTCCCGTCACCCAGACCACGATTGATCAGGCCGAGGAAAACCTGCGTATGGCTTCGGAACGATATAAGGAGCAGGTGACCACGAACACCGAGGTTCTGGATGCTCAGACGCTGTTGTCCCAGGCTCAGGACAATTATTATAATGCGCTGTACGACTACAACATCTCACTCGCTCAGTTGAAGGCCGCCATGGGCCTGCTCGAATGACCGCCCTGGCGGGAGCGGCGCCGACGGTGGGACGTCGGGAGTAGATGAGGTGCCGGGGCGCACCGCCTTCGTCGGCCCGCCGGACGGTGAAAGCAGGTCGAGGACGAACCGTTGTCCCGGACCCGCGGGCAATGAGCTTTTCTCTGTCGATCTTCAACCGCTACCATCTCAACCGCATGCCGAGAGGAAGACATGAAGTTTGAAAAACTCTGGCAAATCGTAACGCCGGTGATCGCCACGGTCATTGCTCTGGCCTTTTTCCTCACCATACCCGAAGGAGGGGTGTCCGGAGCCGGCTCCGGGTCCGACGATACCTACGAAAAGCTCAAGATATTCACGTCGGTGCTCAACGAGATCGAGCAGAAGTACGTGGACGAGGAGAAGCCCGAGGATCTCATATATGGGGCGATCCAGGGTATGGTGCGAATACTCGATCCCCACTCCGCGTTTCTTCCTCCCGACGAATATAAGGAACTCCGCATCGAAACCAAAGGGGAGTTCGGGGGCATCGGGATCGAAATCACCGTCCGTGACGGGGTGCTCACCGTGGTTTCCCCCATCGAAGACACTCCCGCTTTCCGAGCCGGAATGAAAGCCGGAGACAAGATCATCAAAATCGACGGAAAGATCACCAAAGATATGAGCCTTACCGATGCGGTGAAACTCATTCGAGGTCCGCGCGGGCAAGAGGTGGTCCTGACCATTCTCCGCGAAGGGGAAACCCGACTGCTGACGATTCCCATAGTACGGGACATCATCCGTGTGCAAAGCGTCAAGTGGAAAACCGTCGGCGACGACATCGCCTACATCCGGATTTTGGCGTTTCAAGACCGCACCTACGACAAGTTGGCGGAGGCCGTCAAGGAACTCAAGCTGGATGAAAAGCTCTACAACGGCTTGGTCCTGGACCTGAGAAACAACCCCGGTGGACTGTTGGATCAGGCGGTGAAGGTCAGCGACGCGTTTCTTTCGGACGGGGTCATCGTCTACACGAAAGGCCGCGTTCAGAATCAGAATGTTCACTTCTACGCCGATGAAGAAATCCTGGTTCCCAAGCACCTTCCAGTAGTGGTTCTGGTCAATCAAGGCAGCGCCAGCGCTTCCGAAATCGTCGCCGGCGCCCTGCAGGATCATAAGCGCGCCATTATCATGGGGACTTCGACCTTCGGAAAAGGCTCCGTGCAGACCATCATTCCATTGGACGACGACTCCGGATTACGCCTCACCACCGCTCTGTACTATACCCCGGGCGATCGTTCCATCCAGGCGAAAGGAATTACGCCCGATGTGTTTGTGGAAATGATCCGAAAAGCTCCGGACCAGGAAGCCGAGAAGAAACGGAAATTCATTCGGGAAAAGGACTTGCTCAGGCACCTGGAGAATTCCACGGAATCCGAGCAGCCGGAGAAGCAGGACGTCCAAGAAGAAGACTCCAACCTATCGGATGAGGAAGCGTCTCCTCAACCGGAAGCCGAGGAAGCGGAGGACAACCAGCTTTCTAGGGCCGTGGAACTGCTCAGAGCGTGGAATATCTTCAGCAAGCTGGAGAACAGACCTCACGAGTAATCGGAAGGATCGCAATCCAAAAAACAACGGAGGGAACCCTTACAGGGTTCCCTCCGACCCAAAAAACGGGCGACCGCGTATCGGCCGTTAGTGTTTGAAGGCCCGTTGACCGGTAAACACCATGGTCGCACCGACCTCGTTGCACGCTTCGATCACCTCGTAGTCCCTCAGCGATCCACCCGGCTGTACCACGGCGCGCACTCCTTCCTTTAGGCCCACGTCCACACCGTCCCGAAAAGGAAAAAACGCGTCCGACACCATCGAAGAACCGATCAAGCCTCCCCGATGTTCACGCGTCTCGGCATCGATTCGTTCCTGATCCGTCTTGGCTCGGGTTCCTCGAGCGACCTCCAGCTCGAGGTCCTTGTAGGGAATGCCGAACGTCCGGAAACATAGGGCGTCTGCATACTTGGTGTAGGCCTTGAACACCCCGATTTCCGCCACTCCCACGCGATCCTGCTCCCCGGTTCCGATGCCCACGGTGACTCCGTTCTTCACATAGAGCACCGAATTGGAGGTCACTCCCTGCTCGACGGCCCAACCGAAGAGCAGGTCCGAGAGCTCCTCTTCGGTGGGTTGACGCGCGATACCGTATTCCTTCCCTTCATGAGCGGCCCGGGCCGGCTTGAAATCCGAAGCCGAAAGGACCGTATTCACAGCCGATTGCTGAATAATGACGCCCCCGTCCATCAGGCTCTTGAAATCCAGGAAACGCGTTGTCACGTAGTCCTTCAAATCATTGATCCTTCCGATTCGGACGATGCGCAGATTGGGACGTTTCTTGAGAAGGTCCAAGGCGTCTCCACTGAACTCGGGCGCAGCCACCACTTCAAGGTAGTTTTCCGCCACCAGACGGGCGGTTTCCCGGTCCACCTCACGATTGAACGCCGCGCACCCACCGAATGCCGCGATCCTGTCGGCCATGTTGGCCTTTTCGTAGGATTCGGCCAAATCGGCGCCCCAGGCCACTCCACACGGGTTGTTGTGCTTGACGATGACCGTGCAGGGACGATCCATCAAGAACTTCAGGATATTCAACGAGTTGTCTATATCCGTCAGGTTTGTCTTGCCCGGATGCTTGCCGAATTGGAGCATGTCTTCTTCGGAGATGTCGCTGACCAGTCCCCTCCCCGGCCCGATGAAACCGCAGTCCCCCAAGACCAGATTGCCGTTGACAAGACGATACAAGGCCGCTTCCTGCCCCGGGTTCTCCCCGTAGCGTAATCCTCTTTGCACCAGTTCCCCGGTGGACTCATCCTTGATCTTCCACACGTGCTTCTCATAAACCAGGGTCTTACCTCCGAACTCCATGGTGATACGGTCGGGGAAATGATCCTTAACAATAGTGTGGTAAGCCTTTTTCAAGTCGTCCATGGCCGATTCCTTTCTCGAAATTTCACGTCCGGGGTTCCGCCCTCCGGCATCTCCCAAACGTCTCCACCCAAGTAACGATCTCACCGGGAGGCGATCCGCCGAGCAAGCGGACATCGTGTCTCCGACCTCATCCGGACCGGGAATCTCTTAGCAGGAATTCCAAGGAGGATAAACCCCTAAGGCAACGCCTCGACCATAGAATCCCACGGCGCTTGAAATGCGGCGAAGAATTCTCTATGCATAGAATACACAAACAAGCGGGGAAAACCGAGAATGGATGTCGGAGAACTGAGAACATACCTGGAATCTCACTACGAGGCTTCCGCGTTCGATCAGGCGTTGTCCTCGGGCGAGGTTTGGATTCTGTATTGCCACGGACTCAAAACGTTTCGCGGGATCATCAAAAAAAATGAGAAGTACGATGTGACCGTCGAGGACGTTTCTCTGGGCGAACAAGGGATCCGAAAAGTCGAAATCAAATACTTGTACCCCGAATCCAAAGAGTCTTTGGTGACCAAACTCATCAAAAGAGATGAGAAGATATTGCATCCCCCCATCGAGGAAAAGGCGCGCCGCCGCCACATTAAGAACAAGACGCTGTTTCCACTCATGAAAAACCGTGAAGTGGTCTTCCTGCAAACACTGGAAGGGGAACTGATACGTGGGTTGGTGGACGAATTCAGCAGATATGAAATAGTCGTCAAGCTGAAGAACGGAGCACCGGTCACCGTACTGCGCCACTGTGTGTACGATTTCTGGAATAAGGCGGGTGTCCACCTCTTGAAATCGGACCTGAAGAAGAAATCCGGCGCCAAATGAAACCGGGCGTTCGAGCCCGACGGAGAAGCTCAGGACTGTTATTCCGACGAAATCTCTCGATCTCCATCACTCCTTTTCCTCTTCCGATGGAATCCGAATAAACGAGCAAATTCCAAATGGTCCTTCATCGAAATCAATTCAGCGGCTCCATCGAATCCAAGACCTCCCTGGCCTTGGACCTTTGGGAACGATACGGCGATTTTTTCTTGTCGGACCCGAAATTGTCCGCACTGATCGACACCTATCGCTCCGCCGTTCAAGTCTCCTCCGACACCATGCGTGAACTCGGCGTGTCGCGGATCTGCGCCGAATGCGATGCCGAATTGGGCGGCAGTTGTTGCGGAGACGGTATTGAGAACAAGTACGATTCGATCCTGCTTTTGCTCAACCTCCTCATGGGAACGACTCCCACGCCGGCCCCCCCCGACTCCAGGTCCTGTCGTTTCTTGGGTGCTTCCGGCTGCACTTTGCCGGCTCGAGCGGTGCTCTGCGTTAACTATCTCTGTGAGAGAATCAAGCAAGCCCTCAGCCACCATGACCTCGTTCACTTGCAGGAAACCACGTCACGCGAGCTCGACCTCCAGTTTGTGATTCACGAAGAACTCGTTCGACGGCTCAAGCTCCTGGAAGAAAGGCTGCTTCCCCAGGCGCTGGAAGCCGTCCGGAATTTCTACGATGGGAAAAAGGTCGGAACCAGCGGAAACTTGGGCAATTACAAATCCACCGACCTCGCCAGACTTTCGGAGTGTTTGCCCGCATTGGTGGAGATGGACGTTCTGACACCGTCGCGCACCGTCTTCTGCGACCTCGGTTGCGCCGACGGTAGGGTGAATGTGCTCATGAGTTACTGGACCCGAGCGTCTCTGGGCGTTGAGATCGACGAAGATCTGCTCTCGACGAATCAACACCTGCTCGAAGAGGTCTCCCGAACGCTGAAGGCCAAGGGACTCCCTCTCCCACCGGCAAGAATCCGTTTGCTGGCCGGAGACTCACTCGCGGACGACACTTACCGGCGGATGAAGGCTCAAACAGGGTATGCCTTCGAAGACGTGGACCTCTTTTACACGCATTTCACTCTCCACGACGTTTTCGCCGAGAAAATCGCGAAATCGGCCAAAGAGGACGCTGTATTCCTCGTATACGGCTTGGATCGTATTGTCCCGGACTACCCTGGGCTCACTCCTTTGACTCCGGGCAGAGCTTTGAATGAGATCATGGGTGTTTACCGAAAGGATCCCCGTTAACATGCCGTTCCTCCCTTTGCTCTGCAAAAGGGAGAATTCAACCACCCGCATTCGTTGGATTCCCTGTCGGACGAATTCGGAACGATTCGGAACCTTCGGCTTGCCCGGGGACGGTCCCTGATGTTCCATCGAAAGCAGCTTTTCCGCGTACTCATGTGGCCGGCCCTTGTGGTACTGCTGGGCTCCGCGGGGTACTTCGCCCTCTTCCGGGGGGAGCAGTCCTTCCTGGCCTGTCTGTACATGACGGTGATATCACTGACCACCGTGGGTTATGGAGAGGTGGTTCCGGTAACCGGCAGCGTACCGGCCGTAATCTACACCATGGTGCTCATCGTTTTCGGCATGGGGATCCTGGTCTATGCCGCCGGCACTTTCACGGCATTCATCGTGGAAGGCCACTTCTCGGGATTCATTCGGAGAAAGCGCATGCAACAGCAAATCGACAAGATGAACCGCCATTTCATTGTTTGCGGACTGGGGGACACGGGCGTCAGGGCCTTGGAGGAATTGTTGAAGAACCGGAACGAGGTGGTGGCCGTGGACCTGGACGAAGAGCGATTACGCAACGTGGAAGAAATTTATCGAGAAGAGCACGGAGACACAAGCGCGGGCAAGGCGGTTTTTCGGTACGTTCGGGGAGACGCCACGGACGATCACGTTCTCACCCAGGCCGGGGTTCAGCGGGCTTCCGGCTTGATCTCCGTCCTGCCCTCGGATAAGGACAATCTTTTCGTCACCATGAGCGCTCGCATGCTCAATTCACAGTTGCGCATCGTGACAAAATTCTCCGAACGGGGTATCGAGCCCAAACTGAGGAGAGCCGGAGCGGATGCCGTGGTCTCTCCCAATACCATTGGAGGATTACGCATCGCCTCGGAAATGATCCGCCCTTCCGCCGTGGATTTCATCGACAAGATGATCCGAAGCGCCCAGGGGACCGTTCGGATCGAGGAAGTCCCCATCAAGGAGGGCTCGTCCTTCGAGGGCAAGCGCATTTCCGAGTGTGCCTTCTCCGAGAATTATCGGCTCATGGTATTGGCTTTCCAGAAAAATCGGGGAGGAAGCATGGATTTCAACCCGCCGGGTTCCACTCCGCTTGAGGCGGGCAATGTACTGATTGTTATGGGGGACGTGGAGGATGTGCGCAGAGCGGTCCAAGCCTAGCTCGAAAGAAGAGGTGAAGGAGTGAAGAGAGAATATCCCGATCAACCCGTTGTATCCGTGGCGGGCGTCGTTGTGGAGCCTGCCGGCAGAGTGCTCCTGGTTCGCAGAGGCAAGCAGCCTTCCATGGGCGTTTGGTCCATCCCCGGGGGAGCCGTCGAGCTGGGGGAAACCCTCTCGGAAGCGTTGGCGCGGGAAGTTCTGGAGGAAACCTCGGTGATCGCTCGTCCTTTGGAACTCCTCACCTTCGTGGAGAGAATTCTCCGGGACCCCGTCGGGAGGATTCAGTTTCACTACGTCATCGCCGAATTCGTCGCCCGCTGGGAATCCGGAGACCCCAGCCCCGCCGACGACGTGGATCGTGCGGAGTGGGCACATCCCGAAGACATGGAACGATATTCCCTGCCCGAATACACCCGGAAGATCATCCGCCAGGGACTGGAACGATTCGAATCGGTCGTGCCGACCAAAATTATTTGACAGCTCAATAGTTTGTTCCTATCATCGGCCCAAATTTATACTGAGAGACCCACAGTTGGACGACGACGGACACCCTTCGATATTTCAGCGTTTGATTGGTTACCTGGGTCGGCGACGGTTCAACCGATCCACCGATATTGAGCAGGAAATACAGGAACTGATCGACGCTGGGGAAGAACGCGGCCTCATCTCCCTCCAAGAGGGAGATATGATCCATGGAGTCCTTGAACTTGCGGAAACGGATGCCCGCGAGATCATGGTTCCGCGGACCGATATCATCGGCATACCTGAAAACGCCACCATCCAGGATATCATCGACCTGGCCAATCAGTACGGCCATTCCCGCTATCCCGTTTATCGAGAAAACCTCGATAATATCCAAGGCATACTCCATGTGAAGGACCTTCTGAGCTGCTGGGGAAGGAACGCGGACGAACAAATCGTTTCCGAAGTTCAGCGGCCGCCGTTTTTTGTTCCCGGAAGCAAGAAAATCAACGAATTACTCAAGGAACTCATGGACTCCCGTTCTCACATGGCCGTGATCAGCGATGAGTATGGGGGCACCGACGGGCTGGCGACCATCGAGGATATCATCGAGGAAATTGTCGGCGAAATCCACGATGAACACGATCCCAGCATCCAGATGATTTCCTCCATCGACGAACACACTTATCTCGTAGATGCCAGAACGGACATCGAAGACCTGGAAGACTCCTTGGGGGTTAAATTTCCCGAGGGAGAATACGAATCCGTCGGGGGATTTCTGATCCACCTTTTCGGGCGCGTTCCCGCTTCCAATGAGGAGATTATCTACGAGGACCTGACTTTCATCATCCAATCCGCGGACCCGCGTCGTATCGAAGAGGTACGTATCGAACGCCCCCTCTCCCCGCGCTCCCCGAACCCTTGATACTCATGCACTCCCTATTCTTGGCGGCCGTGTCCGGGGTCCTTCTTACCCTCTCCTTTCCAAAGGTCGAATGGTATCCTCTTGTTTTTGTCGCCTTGGTCCCGCTGTTCAAGTCTCTGGAAGGGCTTTCTCTCCGCAGGGCCTTTTTGGTGGGATGGATGGCGGGTCTGGTGCACTTCACCTCGCTGCTCTATTGGATCTACCATGTGGTGAGCCATTTCGGCGGCCTGGGATGGTTGCTCAGCATCGTGATTCTCATGCTTTTGGTGTCCGTCCTTGCCCTCTTCATCGCCTTGTTCTGCCTCGCGTCGCGATGGGCCTCGTCTCACGGAATCGGACTGGTTTTGGCGGCGCCCTCCGCTTGGGTGTCCCTGGAATGGCTTCGCACCCACTTCCTTACCGGATTCCCCTGGGAGCTGCTGGGTTATTCGCTCTATACACGCCTCACCCTGATCCAGGTTGCCGACATTTTCGGTGTCTACGGGGTGTCTTTCATGATTGTCTCGGTGAATCTCGCCGTATACCATCTTATCTTTTCAAAAGAGTCCTTGAGGCAACGTTTCTTCGCCAAAGAAATCATCACGGCCTGCCTGGTGCTTCTCGCTTTTTCAATTTACGGCCACTTCAGACTCGCCTCGATCGAGAAGTCCTCTCTCTCCGCCCCCCGTGTTTCGGTGGGCATCGCACAGGGCAACATCGAGCAGGACCGGAAGTGGGCCCGCGAATTCCAGAATTCGACACTGGATATCTATGAAAAGCTTACCCGTGAGACGGCGGAGCTCGGAGCGGAACTCGTGGTTTGGCCGGAAACCGCGGCGCCCTTCTATTATGGACGTGACAAGGGCCTGAGCCTTCGTCTCAACAGGATAGCCGCGAGCACCGGCGTTTACCTCCTCTTCGGCAGTCCGGCCATGGCCGTAGACCTCGAGGGGCACATCCGATTATATAATCGAGCTTATCTTATGAGTCCGGAATCCCGGATTCTCGGATACTACGACAAGAGCCACCTGGTGCCTTACGGCGAATACGTGCCTTTTAAGGAATGGTTTTCTTTCCTGGGAAAGATCGTTGCGGAAGTGGGGGACTTCGCTTCCGGTGAGAAAGGGGGCGTCCTCCAGTACGACAACGTGCGCGTCGGCCCATTGATCTGTTTCGAGTCCATTTTCCCTTATCTGGCCAGAACGGCCACTCAAAAAGGGGCAAACCTCCTGGCGAACATGACCAACGACGCCTGGTTCGAGCGTTCCAGCGCACCCTATCAACACTTCTCCATGCTCACCTTTCGGTCCATCGAAAACCGCCGTTTTTCCGTTCGGGCGGCCAACACGGGGATATCCGGAGTCATTCACGCTTCCGGTCGCGTGCTTCAAGCGGGTCCCATTTTCGTTCCCGCGCACATGTGCGCGTCCGTGCCCCTTCTGGAATCCCGCACCTTCTATTCCCGATTCGGTGATGTTTTTGCTTTTTCCTGCATTTTTGTTATAGTAATTTTGATCGTCCGTGAGGCGATCCGGAAAGGAAGAGCCGATACGACCTGACTCCCGTCGGAGGGGTGAGATGAATCTTCCGCCTTACAGTTTGAACCCTGACCGCACTTCGGCCGGAACCGTCTCCGGCCGCTGCGTTTCGTATTGCAGGACGCGCGTTGCGGTCTTCGGGACTCCGTTCCATTTCGTGGAATCGCGGTCCCGCGAAAGTTCGAGGCACCGCCGATCATCGGGTTGAAGTCCCGATCGTGATCCATCGACCTTCGCCGGCGGTTTCGCCCGTCGGGGCACATGAGAATCATTCAAGGAGGGGAAAGCCATGTTTCTTGAAACGAAAGCCGAATTGACCAACATCGAAGAACGTCTTGATTCCTTACGAGGTCGTCTTTGAAGTCGATGACCTGAAGAAGAAGCTCAAACGCATCGACTCGATCATGGCCAGAGAGCGGTTCTGGGGCAATCAGGATCGAGCCAAAAAGATACTGAAAATCCGCGCTCAATTGCTGCCCTGCGTTGAAGGATACGACGAAGCCGCCCGACTGTTCGACGATGCCAAGGTCCTGTTCGAACTCGCCGAGGAAGAAAACGATCTCAACGCCCTTTCCGAAGTCGCCGGCCAAGCCAAGAAGCTCGACGGGAAGCTGGAAGAGCTTGAGATGCAGCGCATGCTGCGGGGGCAAGACGACTTCCGCAACGCCATCGTTTCGATCAACGCCGGAGCCGGGGGTACGGAAGCCCAGGACTGGGCCTCCATGATCCTTCGTATGTATCTCCGCTGGGCGGAAAGACGCGGATACGCCACGGAAATCCTGGACATGCTCGACGGCGACGAAGCCGGCTTGAAAAGCACCACGTTTATCGTCAAAGGATTGAACGCCTACGGCTTCCTCAAAGCCGAGGCGGGAATTCATCGTCTGGTCAGGATATCTCCCTTTGATGCCGGCGGACGGCGCCATACGTCCTTTGCATCGGTTTCCGTGTACCCTGAAATCGACGACGAGATCGTTATAGAAGTTCGGGACGAGGACATCCGCATCGACACGTTCCGAGCGAGCGGCCACGGCGGTCAACACGTGAACAAGACCTCCTCCGCCATCAGGATCACCCATTACCCTACGGGCATTGTGGTTACGTGCCAGAATGAGAAGTCCCAGCACAGGAACAAGGAATCCGCCATGAAGGTCCTCAAGGCCAGACTCTACGAAATGGAAGAGAAGAAAAAGGCCGAGGAAATGGAGAAGATTCATAAAGACAAGAAAGAAATCAGCTGGGGCAGCCAGATCCGGTCCTACGTACTGCAGCCATATCGGCTGGTGAAGGACCATCGCACCGACACGGAAAAAGGAAACGTCGACGCGGTGTTGGACGGCGATCTGGACGACTTCATCCAGGCCTATCTTCTGAGTTATTGACCCTTTACGCTGTTTGGGGGCTCTTTGATGGCCGCTTCTATGATCAAAGCGTTGCTTTTGGCGCTGGTCGTTTGCCTTGCCCATGCTTCCAACCTCCGGGCCGAGGACCCTCCGAAACGAGTCTGGGAAATCGGAGCTCTGGCGGCGCAAACCGTGACGGCGTCCCTGAAGGCGGAACTCCATACGGCCATGAAAGCCGGTGGACCCGCGGGCGCCGTTGAAATCTGCTCTCGCAAGGCTCTTGACATTACCTCTCAAGTCGCCGACGAACTCGGGGTTTCAGGACTGCAGATCAAGCGCACCAGCCTGCGAATCAGGAACGCCAGAAATCGCCCGGACGGTTTGGAAAAGGACATTCTTCGGGAATACGCCCAGTCCGACTCACAGGGTTTGGCATTGGAGCCCCGGATCGTGGACGCCGGATTGGTTTGGCGATATTTTTCACCGATCCGTGTAGGCAGCCTCTGTGTGTTGTGCCACGGAGACGTCGACCGAATCGCGCGAAGTGTCGCCGGGACTTTGGAGACGTACTATCCCGCCGACGAGGCCGTAGGTTACAGACCGGGGGATCTGCGGGGGATATTCAGCGTCACCATCCCCAAAGCCTCCCTGGCTGAAACTGAAAACGACTTGTAGACCCGACGATGACCGGGTACGGCTTTCGCTGGACCGGCTTGTCGGCGGAACACGCCTCAAAGCTCCGGCGTCGAAACTCTCCGGGCGCACATTCGCAAGGGTCGCCCGCCCGAGCGATAACGGAGAAGCACGCCGAACCTAAGGGACATCGAACGGAGCGCCCTCCCCATTCTCCTCGTCCGACGCATGCCGATGGGAAGAGCAAGGTTCCGGCAGGACGAATCCATCCAACCAATCATTGATCGCTGGAGAGCATCATGAAACTCGGCATCGTCGGTCTGTCTCAAGCCGGCAAGACCACCATTTTCAACGCCTTGACCCGGAGAGAGGGAGAATCGGTCCCCGCGGGCGGCCAGCCGGTCCCCGTCCTGGGCGCGGTTCCCGTGCCGGACGATAGAGTGGTTCGCCTCTCGGCGATGTACAATCCCAAGAAGACCACCTTCGCCCAGGTGACCTATCTCGATTTGCAGGGCAACCCCGGGAGCACGGACAATAAACAGGAGTATATGGCGCTGCTTCTGAACCACATGCGCCCCATGGATGCCTTCCTCATGACGGCGCGGAATTTTCCGCATCCCGTCCTGGGAGACCCCCATCCCTTGCAGGACGTATCGGAATTGGAGGACGAGTTTCTCATTTCCGATCTGGCTACCGTGGAGAAGCGCCTGGAACGCCTGGCCGTGGATCGGAAAAGAGGAAAGGACGTCTCCGCCACGGAACAGCAACTCCTTGAACAATGCCTGACACTGCTCAACGAAGGCGTGCCTTTAAGGGCTCACCCCGAAGTCTCCCAGGCTCCCGAACTCCGCGGATTCACCTTTCTTTCGGCAAAACCTCTGTTGGTGGTCTTCAACAACGACGACGAGGATCCGGACCTGCCGGAAGGGGACTTGGCCGGAACCGAGGCCATGGTGGTGCGGGGTCGGCTGGAAATGGAGATGGCCCAGCTTTCCGAGGAGGAAGCGCGAAGCTTTCAGGAGGATTTCGGAATTCAGGAATCCGCGGTCAATCGCGTCATTGAGCGATCCTTTGCCCTGCTCAGGCTGATCACCTTTCTCACGGTGGGAGAAGACGAGGTCAAGGCCTGGACCACCGGGGAAAGCTCCCCCGCTTTGGAGGCCGCAGGGGAAATCCACTCGGACATCAAGAAAGGCTTCATCCGGGCCGAAGTGGTGGCTTATGAAGACCTCATGGAGGCGGGAAACTACGCGGCGGCCAAGAAACAAGGCACGGTGCGTCTCGAGGGCAAGACCTACCCCGTAAAAGACGGGGACATCATCCATTTTCGATTCAACGTTTAGCAGGCCGGCGAAGAACCCGGTCTGCGGCGTTGTACTTCACCACTCGTCCGGTCAGGCTCGATCATCGTAGTTCAGTTCGATCCATTTGCGGTATTCACCGGTTTGGATGGAACGGACCCATTCCATGTGTCCGAGGTACCAGTCCACGGTTTCTTCGAGGGCCGACCCGAAATCATGTTTGGGAATCCATCCCAACTCGTTTCGAATCTTGGAGGCGTCGATGGCGTAGCGCCGATCGTGGCCCGGTCGATCCTTCACGAACCGGATCAGGCGTTCGCTTGATCGATCTTCGGGAAGCTCCAGCTTCCGATCCATGGCTCTGCAAAGAGTCTCCACCAAAGCGAGATTCGTAGTTTCCGCGTTCCCGCCCACGTTGTACGTCTCGCCGGCCCCGCCGTTCTCGAACACCGTCAGCAGGGCTTCGCAATGGTCCGAGACATACAGCCAGTCACGGACGTTCTTTCCGTCGCCGTAAACAGGAAGGGGTTTCTCGTCCAGTATGTTCAGCAGGAACAGAGGAATCAGTTTCTCCGGAAACTGATAGGGTCCGAAGTTGTTGGAGCAGTTGGTGATATTGACCGGAAGACCGTAGGTCCTGAAGAACGCCCGGACGAAATGATCCGATGACGCCTTGGAGGCGGAATAAGGGCTCGATGGATCGTAGCGGGAATGCTCGGTGAACAGCCCTTCCGGCCCAAGACTGCCGTATACTTCGTCCGTGGAGATGTGGAGGAATTTGAAGCCGTCGGGGCGACCTTTGGATTCCCAGTGGACCTTGCTCGCATCCAGCAGACGGAAGGTTCCCAGCACGTTGGTTTCGAGAAACGCCTCCGGGCCCAATATGGAACGGTCCACATGGCTTTCCGCAGCCAAGTGAATGACCCCGTCGAATTCCTCTTGGGAAAACAGACGCTCCAACAAAGCCCCGTCACGTATATCCCCGTGCACGAAAGAGAGCCTCTCCGCCAAACCCGGTGGAAGATCGTCCAAATTCGCCGCGTTTCCCGCATAAGTCAGTGCATCCAAATTGACCACGCGCCAGCCCGGCCTCGCCTCGAGTACGAAACGGATGAAATTGGTGCCGATAAATCCCGAGCCGCCCGTGACCAGAATATTCTTCTTTTCCATCAACGAAGCTCCCACTTCATCGAAATAATCGACCTATCCACATCCATGATCCCGCCTCGCCGGTACCTTCTGCAATCATAAGTCTGCTGGGAAGCCTGCGGGCCTTGCGGTCATCGCCGTGTTTTCTCCCACGTAACGAGACGTCGTCCCCCAGCCGATCCGTTCGTCATTTGCCGATCTTGCAGTCGTTGCATCCGCAGACCGGACAATGTACGGCGACTTCTTCCGGCGCATCTCCGGCGCGGGGCAGAAGCCGATCAACGAACGCTTTGAAGCCGTGCCCACATTCGGGGCATAACGCATCGACTTCCCGTTCGTCTTTCTCTTGGGTCTCTTCCTTCATGCCTAAAACCTCCCCGTGATGGAAACCGGTAAACGAGCATTGCCCGAACCGTGTGAGGCATCATAGTGACTTGTCCGCCACGCGGCAATAAAAAAGCCGCCCCGCCGCTCACCGCTTTCTGCAGGGAATGGCCCGGCCAGTTTCTACTTGCAATCATGGGAATCTACTGACTATATACTACCCTCCGAATAGTGAAAAGGAGGCGCACATGGGAAAAGTCGCCTTTGTTTTTCCCGGTCAGGGCTCACAGTTCGTGGGAATGGGCAAGACTCTCTACGATGCAAACGCCTCGGCCAAGGAAGTGTTCGACCTGGCGGAACAGATCACGCAGAAGCCCATCAAACGGCTTTGTTTCGAAGGCCCACTGGAAGAGTTGACCCTGACGGTGAACCTTCAGCCCGCATTGACCGCGGTGAACCTGGCGCTGCTGAGAAGCCTCTTGGAAAGGAGTGTACGACCCGACTTCGCCGCGGGTCACAGCCTGGGAGAGTATTGCGCTTTGCACACGGCGGGAGTGCTTTCCCTTGAAGACACCCTCAACCTGGTGAACCTGCGCGGAGAATACATGGATGCCGCCTCCCACAACTGCGCCGGCGGTATGTCCGCCGTTTTGGGAGTGGGCCTGGACGAAGTTCGAACAGGCATCGAACCTTTTCGTTCCTCGGGCGTCATCAGTGTGGCCAATTTCAATTCGCCGGAGCAGGTGGTGATTTCAGGAGAGAAAGAACTCGTCGAAAAAGCCTCCTCCGCCTTCAAGGAAAAGGGGTGGAAAACCGTGCCCCTGAAGGTGAGCGGGGCTTGGCATTGCGCCTTGATGAAGGAAGCCGGGCAACGTTTCGCCGAGCGGGTGGCCGCCACTAAGTTTCGCGCACCCGGCCTGACCGTTCCTTTCAATGTCACCGCTTCCTTTGAAACGGACCCGGAAATTATCCGAGATTTGATGGTCCGCCAGATCACCGAGCCCGTACTTTGGTCCTCGTGTGTGGAAACCATGCTCCGCTCGGGAGCCGAACGATTCGTGGAAGTGGGACCCAAGAAGGTGCTCACGAACCTGCTCAAGCGCACCGTAAAGAGTGACACGCACTACGAAGCATACCAGGTTGAAGACCCGGCCGGAGTGGAAGAACTGGCGTCCCGGTTCGCCTGATGCTGGAAACCGGCGCATTTCCATAGGTTCCGGGCGATGGCTCATGCCTCCGTCCAGGATCCGGCCGGCAAAGAAGAAAGTGAAAATCATGGCAAAAGTGGAGTTTTTTGAAGAAAGGTGCAAAGGCTGCGGCATCTGCGTCGAGACCTGTCCCAAGAATTGTTTGGTCTTGTCCCAGAGATTCAACCGTCAGGGCTACCCCGTTGCCGAATGTGTGCGGGTTGAAGACTGCACCGGCTGCGCCCTTTGCGCTGAAATGTGCCCTGACGTCGTCATCGAAGTTTGGAAATAGGGGGAAGCAGTTTGTCTAAGAGAAAACTCGTGAACGGCAATGAAGCCATCGGAATGGGAGCTCTCGACGCGGGGTGCAGGTTCTACTTCGGCTATCCCATCACTCCCCAGAACCAGATTCCGGAGTTCATGGCCGCCCAGTTGCCCAAGGTCGGCGGCGTATTCCTTCAAGCCGAAAGCGAAATCGCGTCGATCAACATGCTCATGGGGGCCGCCGCCACCGGAGTCCGCGTGATGACGTCTTCGTCGAGCCCCGGCATCAGCCTCAAACAGGAAGGGATTTCCTACATGGCGGGGAGTGAAATCCCCGGCGTCATCGTCAACATGAGCCGAAGCGGTCCCGGCTTGGGCGGCATCGCTCCGTCCCAGGGGGATTATTTTCAGGCCACTCGCGGAGGGGGCCACGGCGACTACCGTACTCTGGTCCTCGCCCCGCATTCCGTGCAGGAAAATTACGACCTGACGATCCACGCTTTTGACTTGGCGGATAAGTATCGTAACCCCGTGGTTGTTTTGGGGGACGCCATCTTGGGTCAGATCAAGGAACCCGTGGCGCTGAACCCGCCGGGAACCGTCAAAACGTCGGAGAAGGAATGGGCGTTGACCGGATGTCGGGACCGAAAAGCCCGCTTACTGAAGTCCCTCTACCTTTCCGACGGAGAGCTCACGGACCATAACTGGCGGCTCTTCGCCAAATACGAGCGGATGAAAGATGATGTGATGTGTGAGATCGCCGGCATCGACCACGCCGAGTTGATCGTCGTGGCCTTCGGCTCCGTAGCCCGCATCGTCAAAACATCCATCGAGATGGCTCGGGAGGCCGGACTCCGGGTGGGTCTCATCCGGCCCATCACACTGTTCCCTTTTCCGGCCAAAGCTTTGCGGGACGCGGCGAGAAACACCCGCCGGTTCCTCACCATCGAACTCAACACCGGTCAGATGGTGGAAGACGTACGCCTGAGCCTTCTGGGAGAGGCGGACGTGGATTTTTATGGTAAGCCGCCGGGGTCCATCCCCACGCCGGACGAACTTTTCAAGGAGATCAAGCAATCCCTCGAGAGGAAAGTATGAAGCAGGTATTCAAGCGGCCCCGGTCCCTCATAGACGTGCCCATGCACTTCTGTCCGGGGTGTCATCACGGTATCATTCACCGGCTCGTGGCCGAGGCCTTGGACCGGTTTGATCTGCGAGAGGACACCATCGGTGTGGCCTCGGTGGGTTGTTCCGTTTTCATGTACGATTATTTCGACGTGGACGTCCTGGAGGCACCTCACGGAAGGGCCGCCGCCGTGGCCACGGGGGTGAAACGCGCACGTCCCTCCAACTTCGTTTTCACATACCAGGGCGACGGCGACCTTGCGGCCATCGGTACCGCGGAAGTCATTCATGCCGCGAACCGAGGAGAGCGACTCACCGTAGTTTTCGTGAACAACACGACCTACGGAATGACCGGGGGGCAGATGGCGCCCACCACGCTCATAGGCCAGACCACCACCACGTCTCCTTACGGACGGTCGGCGGAAGAAGCGGGGCACCCCATCCTCATGAGCGAGATTATGTCCCAACTCGGCGGCGTTGCCTATTCCGCGCGGGTATCGGTACACGATCCCAAGCACTTGATGAAGGCGAAGAAAGCATTGGACAAGGCCTTTGAGGTCCAGATAAAGAACGTGGGGTTCGGCTTCGTCGAATTCCTCAGCGCATGCCCCACCAACTGGAAAATGCCCCCATTGAAGGCGAAGAAACACGTCCAGGACGTTATGATCCCGATTTTTCCGTTGGGAGTCTTCAAGGACGCCACCGCCGGCCTGGAGAGTTGATATGTATTACGACACGATCATAGCGGGATTCGGCGGACAAGGGGTCATGTTCATAGGGAACCTGTTGGCCACGGCCGCAATGCTGGAAGACAAGAACACCACCTACATGCCCGTTTACGGGGTCGAGATGCGGGGGGGAACGGCCAACTGCACGGTGGTTATCTCGGACCGTGAGATCGGTTCACCCATCATTCAGAGCCCTCGTTCCAGCATCGTCCTGAACCTCCCGTCCTTGTTGAAATTCGGTCCCAGGGTTCGAAAAGACGGATTACTCATTGTGAACAGTTCCTTGATCGACATGAAAGAGGTCGTGTTCGACGGTATCCGCAGTCTGGCCGTGCCCTCGCTGGAACTGGCGTCCAAAGTCGGCAGGGAACAACTTGCCAACATGGTCATCCTCGGGGCTTTTGTGGAAACATGCGGTGTAGTTTCTCTGAAGAGCATTCAAGAGGCCCTGGAAACCGGCATGGGAGGCAAGAATCCCGACCTTTTCCGCCTCAATTGCGAGGCATTGGAGTCGGGAGCCGCCTACGTCGGAAGTTGCGCCCAATGAAGTCAACCGAAGAAATTCGTATTCTTTCGGGCACATTGACCCTGGAAGGTCTATGGAGCCCGGGCCCGGGAAACCGGGGAGCCGTCGTGGCCCATCCGCACCCTCTTTACGGGGGAAATATGCACAACAACGTGGTTCGGGCCGCGGCTGAAGGCTTGCTTGACGCCGATGTGGGCGCACTGGCCTTCAATTTCCGGGGCGTGGGCGGCAGCTCCGGAAATTACGACCGCGGAAAGGGAGAAGAAGAAGATTTGGCTGCGGCCTACCAACATCTGGCGACCGTCGGTTGTACCGACCGGATGATCGCCGGGTACTCTTTCGGCGCATGGATTGCAGCAAAAACGGCTGCCGAACTCAAACCTTCCGCCGTGATTCTCATCTCACCTCCACTGTCCATTTGGGATTTCCATGAAGTCGAAGAATCGCGGACCCCGGTTTATATCGTCGCCACCAACAGGGACGATGTTTGCCCCCTTTCCCAACTCGAGCCGTTCTTGGAATCCCTGACCAACTTGGCCGCATCGGAAATTCTGCAGGGGGATCATTTCTATATCGGCAGGGAAACCGAGATCCGTAAGACCGTGCGAGGATGGTTTGAACACACTTCGGGTCACAATCAGAGAGATCCGAGGTCACTGTCCGGTTTATGAAATCGGGGATACTTTCCGGATCGAACGAGGATTCATGCTGCGGCCGAGCAATGGACGGGCCGTCTGCATGCATTCGCTGGCTTCCCTTCTTCCTTTCTACGCCGCATTAAGCAAGAGTGTTCTCGCGGAACATCTGGGACTTGCCGAGGAGCACGCGCCTGAGGTGGCTTTGATCCAGTGCCCCGACCCGTGCAGGGGTCCAAGGGGCGGCACGGTCCTCATGGAGGTTTGTGTGGAACGACTTCCGGTCAAGGCATTCTCTTAAGTCTCATCGCACCCCTTTCCGAAAGCCTTCCTTCGCGGTTAGGGGCGTCCAACCCGTACAGCGCTTCATTTCCGCCTCTTCCCTTATTCTCTTGACATCTCGATGCCTCCTAAATATATTTGACAATTTCCGACTTCAGATGTCGTTCCCGTAATCGATGTCGCTTTACGTCCCGGTTCATTAAGGAAACGGTCTTATTATGTTCGACAGCCTGACCGCCAAACTGGACTCCGCATTCAAGGCCCTAAAATCTCGGGGAAAACTCACCGAAGAGAACATCAAGGCCGGACTGCGGGAAGTGCGAATGGCTCTGCTCGAAGCCGACGTCCACTATCGGGTCACCAAGAATTTCATTGAGACCGTGCGCCAACGGGCCGTCGGCGCGGAGGTAATGAAAAGCCTGACCCCGGCCCAGCAGGTCATTAAGATCGTCAACGAGGAACTCGTCGAACTGATGGGGGGCAAGAGCCAGGAGCTCAACCTCACCGGAAGCCGGCCCCACGTGCTCATGCTCGTCGGACTTCAGGGCTCGGGCAAGACCACCACCGCGGGTAAGCTGGCCTTGCACCTGCAAGCCCACGGTCGTTCCTGCGCCTTGGTTTCCGCCGACGTGTATCGACCCGCGGCTATTGACCAGTTGGAGAGGCTGGGCAGCCAGATCGGCGTCGATACTTTTCCCTCGGACGCACGGGAGTCTCCGGTTCAGATCGCTCAGCAGGCCGTGAAGGCGGCCGTCGAAAAGAACAAAGACGTCCTCATCGTGGACACCGCCGGTCGACTGCACATTGATGAGGAGCTGATGAACGAGCTCCAGGAAATCAAAAAGGCGGTGCACCCTTCGGAAATACTTTTCGTCGCGGACGCCATGACGGGCCAGGACGCTGTGAACGTAGCCGCTAAATTCGACGAGATGCTCGACATCGGAGGCGTCGTCCTGACCAAGATGGACGGCGATGCCCGAGGCGGTGCGGCTCTTTCCATCAAAGCCGTCACTCAGAAACCCATCAAGATGGTCGGTATGGGTGAGAAGCTGGAAGCCATCGAGGTGTTCCACCCCGAAAGAATGGCGTCCAGGATTCTTGGGATGGGAGACGTCCTGACCCTCGTGGAAAAGGCGCAGGCCGCCATCGACCAAACGCAGGCTCAGGAGCTCGAACAGAAAATACGCAAAGACGCGTTCACGTTGGAAGATTTTCGCGACCAATTGAAGCAGATCAAGAAGATGGGATCTCTGGAACAGATTCTCGGAATGATCCCCGGTTTCGGCAAGCTCAAGAATAAGGGACTGGATCTTAACGAAAACGAACTCGTAAGGGTGGAAGCCATCATCAGTTCCATGACTCTCGAGGAACGGGCCAACCACCAGATCATCAATGCCGGCCGACGCAAACGAATCGCGCGTGGGAGCGGCACCACCGTCCAGGACGTGAACTCGCTGTTGAAAAATTTCGCACAGATGAAAAAGATGCTCCGCCAGTTCGGGGGAAAAGGCGGCAAGAAGCGAGGTTTGCTTAAAGGCGGTTTTCCTTTTTAGAATGAACCGAAGCCATTGCTAAATCATTCGTTTGTAAATAAAATGATTCACATTGGGACTTTTTTGGCCATGTCGGATCCTTGGTTGCTCGGAAAAGCAGATTGAAGAAACCGCGCCGATGGGATGAACCAAACTGCTGAGTTTTTCAGCAACGTAAAGAAAGGGGTAATTGTCGAAATGCCGGTGAAAATCAGGTTGGCTCGAATGGGAGCTAAAAAACGACCCTTTTATCGAGTGGTTGTAGCGGATTCTCAGGCGCCCAGGGACGGAAGATTCATTGAGGTCCTGGGGACCTATGACCCGCGAAAACAACCCTCCGAGTTCAGAGTCGATAAAGATCGACTGGACGATTGGCTGAAGAAGGGCGCGGTACCCACCGACACAGTGGGGCACCTCTGCAAATCGGGGGGATACTTCTGATCCAGTCCTTCGATTTACAGACCGGGCGAACCCTTTCCTGATCGGTTCGATTGAAAAAAATCTTCGTCTGTCTGGACCATGGAACTTCCTCTTGAAGTACAGCGACAAGATGCGATGGGGAGTGGGGGAGATCAAGCATGCAGACATGACCGATGACACTTCAACCGGGGAGGAGTTCTCGATGAAAGAGCTGATAGAGTTTATCGCTAAAAGTTTGGTGGATCGTCCGGATGACGTTGAGGTAAATGAGATCGAAGGCGAACAAACCTCGGTGATCGAACTGAAAGTGGCCAAAGAAGACCTGGGCAAAGTTATCGGTAAGCAAGGTAGGACGGCGAGGGCCATGCGAACTATTTTGAGCGCCGCCTCCACCAAGATACGCAAAAGGTCGGTGCTTGAAATCATTGAATGAGGCCGACGATCTCGTGCCCATGGGCAGGGTATTAGGGCCCTACGGGATCGAAGGCTTTGTGAAGATCGAGTCTTATGCCGACTCCCATGACTTCTTCCAACCGGGAAATTCGGTGTTTCTCGAGCCCAAAGGAGGAGTGCCCCGACGCCTAAACATTGTTTCGGCAATACCGCGGGGTCGCTTCCTCCTTGTACGTTTCGAAGGCTTCGAGGAGGTGGGGCGTGCCGACCGATTGAGCGGGTCTTCACTCCTGGTGCCCAGGTCCAGCTTGGGGGACGCCGGAGAAGACCAATTCTATTGGTTTGAGCTCATCGGTTTAAAGGTTTTGGATGCGGAGGGCGCTTTCCGGGGGGAAGTGAAGTCCCTTTTCCGCACTGAAGCCCATGACGTGTTGGTGGTGAGAAGTACGGCCGGTGAACGGCTGATCCCGGCGGTAGAAGAATTCGTCCGGGAGGTGGACTTGCCCAACGGCACGATCCGCCTTGAATTTCCTGAAGAATTTTAGATTCCCCCGAAGAAGGACATGAATTTTGATATCTTGACCCTGTTTCCGGGCTTTTTCGATTCTCCTCTCAAGGAGAGCATGCTCAAGAGAGCCATCGAGTCCGGGTGCGTCGGGGTCAATGTGGTGAACATCCGTGATTTTGCCGCGGGGAAGCATGCCCAAGCCGATGATCGTCCGTATGGTGGCGGTTCCGGCATGGTGCTCAAGGTGGAACCGATCGTCGGAGCCATTCGTTCTTTGACGTCCGATCCTTCCGCAGGGGCACCTCATGTGGTGCTCCTATCTCCGAGGGGGAAAGTTCTCACTCAATCAAAGGCCCGAGAACTGTCCGGTTTGGATCGAATCGCTCTGGTGTGCGGCCATTACGAGGGCGTGGACGAGCGGGTGATCCATTATGTCGACGAAGAGCTCTCCATCGGCGACTATGTATTGACGGGTGGAGAGATTGCGGCATTGGTGATTTTGGACACGGTGTTTCGTTTGGTCCCCGGAGTGTTGGGAAACGCCGAATCCATCGAGGAGGAGAGTTTCGATCGAGGCTTGATCGAGTATCCTCAATACACGCGTCCTCCCGACTTCGAAGGGCATGTGGTTCCCGAGATCCTGCTGTCCGGGAATCACGGAGAAATCAAACGGTGGCGCCTTGATCAATCCTTGAGGCTCACCCGAACGCGACGGCCCGATCTGGCGGAACGGCTGGAGGGAAATTCCGGAGAGCCCTTTCCCGAAGAATGAGGGACACGGCATAACGAACGTCTTCCGCTTCCGAAGGCCCGGTCACGGCGACGTCCAAGCCGAACGAGATCACACGCAAACGCACGTGGGTAATAATCGCCTGTATTTGGGACTGGTACACTACCCGGTCTACAATCGCAACAAAGAGCTCGTCGCCTCCGCCGTGACGAATTTGGATATTCATGACTTAAGCCGGCTGGCCGCCACATATAGTGTCCCCGGTTTTTACGTAATTACACCGGTCGAGGATCAAAGCGAACTCGCGAAACGACTCATACGTCACTGGACACAAGGCTATGGGGCCCAGGTGAACCCCGACCGCAAAAAGGCGCTTGAGCACGCACGCGTGGTGGATTCCCTGGAAACGGCTTGCGAGGATATCGAGGATAGAGAAGGAAAACGGCCCCACCTGATTCTCACCGGCGCAACGAGCCGCTCACCGCACGTAAGTTACGCGGCGATGAGGGAGATGGTGCGAGCGAGGGGCCCTTGGTTGCTGCTTTTCGGAACTGCATGGGGTTTGGCCCGGGAAGGTCTCCCGGACGAGTGTGTGACCCTTGAACCCATACCCGGCTTAAACGGCTACAATCACCTTTCAGTGCGCTCGGCGGCCGCGATCATCACGGACCGGCTCTTGGGCGTCGACCGGTGAGATGATAAGATAAGGAAGCGAAACAAAGCGGGTCCGGCTCCGTCGGTGAGAGCAAACCACCGGCCGGTCCGAATCAATCAGGAGGAACGCGAGATGCACCCGGTTATCAACCAACTGGAAATGGAACAGATGCGTATGGACCACCCGGATTTCTCCACGGGGGACACCGTGCGCGTGCATGTGGTCATCAAAGAAGGAGAAAAGAAGCGCATCCAGGTTTTCGAAGGATTCGTTTTACGCAAGCGAAAAGGGCGCATGGGAGCCACATTCACGGTCAGGAAGATTTCCTACGGCGTGGGCGTTGAGCGAATTTTTCCGTTTCATTCCCCGATCATCGACAAGATAGACGTGGTCACCAAAGGCCGTGTACGCCGCTCACGACTCTACTACATGAGAAAGCTTCAGGGAAAAGCCGCCCGCATCAAGGAAGCGAGACGCTCCTGATATGGCGGGGAAACCGGGAAAGGGATCCGGAGGGCGGATTCCTCGCTCGTGTTCCCCGGACTTAACGGAATTTGAGCGAATGGCCTGGGACCAGGGCTTCCAGATGGTTGCCGGAGCGGACGAAGCGGGCCGCGGCCCACTGGCCGGTCCCGTGGTGGGCGCCGCCGTAATCCTGAGCAGAGAAGACTTGATTCCCGGGGTGGGGGATTCCAAGTCTCTTTCCCCGGATCTTCGCGAAACCCTGTTCGACGAAATTCTAACGAGAGCTTTGGCCGTCGGTGTCGGCGTCTGCCATACCGACGACATTGAAAAGCTGAACATCCTTGGCGCATCGATCCAGGCGATGCGCTGGGCGATCGAGGGACTTCGTCGGCCTGCGGATTTTGTGCTCGTAGACGGCAATTTCCCCATTCCCGGCTTTACGTCCCAGCGGGCCGTGGTCAAAGGCGATCAACTGAGCGCTTCCATCGGCGCCGCCTCCATTGTCGCCAAAGTGGTGCGTGACCGTATGATGGCATGGTACGACGTGAATTATCCGGGCTACAATTTCGCCTCCAATAAAGGATACGGCACGAAAGAACACCGCAGCGCTCTGACCCGGTTAGGCCCTTGCCCCATCCATAGAAGAGCCTTCAAAGGAGTCCGGGAATTCTTCGACTCGCCCGCCCCGCCCCTCATGCGCCTCGCGAACATTGAGGCCCCATGAACCGCAACGCGACCGGAGCGCAAGCGGAACAACTCGCGGCGTCTTTTCTTAAAAAGCTGGGATATCGAATCGTTGATAAAAATTACAGATGCAGGCTGGGCGAAATCGATCTGGTGGTCAAGGACGGACGTACTACGGTTTTTGTCGAAGTAAGGTCGGCATCCGCCGGTTTCTGCGAGCATCCCGCGGAATCCATTACACTGAAAAAACGCCGGACGCTTTCCATGGCCGCCGTCTCCTATCTCAAAGAGAAGGATATGCTCGATAGGCCGTCCCGATTCGACGTAGTCACCGTGGAACTGCAGTCCGGTTGTGATCCCAAAGTCACACACTTCCAAAATGCCTTCGAAGCTTGCTGAAACCGTAACCGGCCGGCTGTACCTTGTGGCGACCCCCATAGGAAATCTGGCGGACGTCACGTTGAGGGCCTTGGACGTACTCAGACAGGCGGACTACCTAGCCGTTGAGGATACCCGAAGAAGTCGCATTCTGCTTTCGCACTACGGCATCAAAGCCAAACTGGTTGCCTACCACAGGCACAACCGGTCCAAGGCGGGAGCCAAGCTCCTGGAACTTCTCAGGGACGGGGCCTCCGTCGCACTGATTACCGACGGCGGCACCCCCGTGGTATCCGATCCCGGAATGGAACTCGTAACTGAAGCGCTCGAGGCCGGTGTTCAAGTCATCCCCATACCCGGCGCTTCCGCGCCCACGGCAGCCCTTTCCATCGCGGGTTTTCCTTCGGTTCCGTTTTTGTTTGAGGGCTTCCTCCCCTCCAAAGCCGGACAACGGCGCAAACGTCTCGAAGAGCTTTCCTGGACCCCTTATACTCTGGTGCTGTTCGAGGCCCCGCATCGGTTGGTGGACACCCTCTCGGACATCGCCGACCTTTTCGGCGACCGCCCGATGGTTCTTGCCCGGGAAATGACCAAAATCCACGAGACGTTCCTCAGGGGGTCGGCACAAGACATTCTGCAGCGTCTGGATCAAGAAGCAATCCGTGGAGAAATCACCCTGATCATCAGGGGCTTCGAAGGAGAACCGACGCCGTCCCTTTCCATCGGTGAGGAGCTGAAACTTCTTCTGGAGGAAACGGGGAAGCCCATGGGAGAACTTGTGAAGCAGGTCGCTGCGAGCAGAGGAATCCCCAAACGAATCGTTTACGAGGAAGGTCTCAGACTCAAACGAGAGTTGGAGGACGACTCTCCGGCTCCGGAAGATTTGCGCCGAGGTGAACATGATCCCAAGCCGTGACCTGGTGCCGCTTCGTCTTTTTTTTCGCTCCTTCTTTCTGCAGGCAGCCTGGAATCTGGAGCGAATGCAGAATCTGGGTTTTGTTTTCAGCATTCTGCCTGCCCTCAAACGTGTTTATGGAAAACACCCGGACAAATTGCGGGACGCCTGTGGAAGACACATGGAAGCCTTCAATTCTCAGCCCTATATGGCGGCGTTGATCATCGGCACCGTGGCTCGCCTGGAGGAAGATCGGGAACGGAAGAACATTCCCGTATCTCTCATAGACGATTTCAGGACCGGAGCGATGACGGCTTTCGCCGCGATGGGAGACGCCCTCTTCTGGAACACGCTTAGACCGCTTTGCGCGGCCTCGGCTTTATTTTTCGTCTTTAGAGAATCCCTTTGGGCTCCGTTGATTTTCCTGTTTTTCTACAATACAGTACATTTGTTTATTCGCGCATACGGCCTTCATGTGGCTTACTTCAAAGGGATCGGGATACTGGAGAGTCTGAGGACTTGGGACATTCCCTCCCGAGTCGTCCTCCTTAAAGGAATCCTGCCCATAGTTTTGGGACTTGTCGGCGCAAAATGTGCACTGAACTTCGGAATCGACGCCCATTTGGAGGGATTCGGAGAGTGGTTCTGCCTCCCGATCGTACTCGTTTTTCATTTCTTTCTGTCAAAGCGAATTCCCGTTCCGATGATTCTCGGGGTTGCACTGTCCCTTTTCATACTCATGTTTATGGTACTTCCTTCGGAGTAGATTCGATATATGGAAACCCTTACCAAAGATTTCAGCATCGTCAACAAGCTGGGCCTGCACGCCCGTTCCGCGGCCAAGCTCGTGCAGCTTTCGGAGCAATTCGACGCCACGATCCGTCTCTTCCGCGACCGCGACGAGGCGGACGGCAAGAGCATTCTGGATATTCTCACCCTGGCTTGTCCAAGAGGGTCCAGGATCCGCGTCGAAGTGTCCGGTCCGGATGCTTCCATAGCGCTCAAAGAGATTGGTGACTTGATCCAGTCTGGATTCGGAGAGGACTGAAGGTGGCGGACGAAGCGAACCAGGATATCGTACTCCGCGGCATCGCCGCTTCTCCCGGAATCGTGATCGGCAGATCTTATCATGTGGACCGGGGAGAGGTGAAGATCATCTATGAGGACCGACTCAGCGAAGATCAGGTTCAGCGGGAGCTCACGCGGTTTGAAGAAGCCATCGGCAAGACACGGGCTCAGATTCTGCAGGTCAAGGAAGAAATTCCCGAGGAACTCAAGGAGCAGTTCTACATCCTCGATGCGCACCTTCTGATTCTCAAAGACCGTCTGATTTACGATGAAACTCGCCGCGCCATCGAGGAAGATCGAATCAACGTCGAATGGGCGCTCAAGAGGTCCCTGGACAAGGCCAGAACCGCTTTCAACAGGATTCGAGACGGGTACATCCGAGCCCGAATCAAAGACATTGAAGACGTGGCCCGCATGATCCTGCGGAATCTGGCGGGAAAGGGTCTCGAGGACATCACCACCATTCACGACCGCGTCATCATCGTGGCCCACGACCTTTCTCCCGCGGATACTTCCCAGATGAACATCGAACGGGTCATGGGCTTCATCACCAATATGGGAAGCAAGACTTCCCACACCAGCATCATCGCCCAATCCCTGCAAATCCCCGCCGTGGTGGGCCTTGAAAAAGCCACGGACAAGGTCGGCGACAACCGGTTGATCATTCTGGACGGCACCAAGGGTGAGGTCATCCTCAATCCCACGGAAGCCACCATCCAGGCCTACAGCCAGAAGAAGGTCCGATACGAGAAACACCAGGCGGAAATCGTCCGCTGTGCCCACATGCCGGCTGAAACCATCGACGGCTTCCGTATCGCCATTAAAGGAAACATCGAGCTTCTTGAAGAAGTCACCGCGGTCCTGGATTACGGCGCCGAAGGAGTGGGACTTTACCGAACGGAATTTCTTTATCTGAGCAGAAAGGAAGTGCCCGACGAGGAACAGCTTTTCGAAAACTACCGGGAGGTGGTGGAGATTCTGGCTCCGCAACCCGTGACGATCCGCACGCTCGACATCGGGGGAGACAAATTTGCGTCGAGCATCGAGATGAGTGAAGAGATCAACCCCGCCCTTGGGCTCCGTGCCATCCGTTTCTGCCTGAAAATGCGGCATATTTTCGAGACGCAACTCAGAGCCATCTGTCGGGCGAGTCACTACGGCAACGTGAAGATCATGTTCCCGTTGATTTCCGGAGTGAGCGAGATCGTCGAAGCGAAGAATATTCTGCGGAAGGTCATGGGAGAGCTTTCCCTGGAGCGCATTCCCTACGATGAAGACCTCGAGGTCGGTATCATGGTGGAGGTACCCTCCGCGGTGAGCGTCTCCGATCTACTGGCCAGGGAAGTGGATTTTTTCAGCATCGGCACCAACGACCTGATCCAATACTCTTTGGCCGTGGATCGAGGAAATGAATCCGTGGCTCACATGTACATGCCCTACCACCCGGCGCTGCTCAGGATGATTCGGCAGGTGCTCACCAACGCCAAGAGAGAAGGCATCCGCGTGGCCATGTGCGGAGAGATGGCGGGCGATCCTCTTTGCGTTCCGCTGATTCTCGCCATGGGTTTGGACGAACTCAGCATGAACCCTCATTCCATTCCATCCATTAAGCGTCTCATCCGCATGTCCACCCTTGAGGAGTGTCGGGGCTACCTGGCCCACACCTTCAACCTGAGCACGGCCAATGCGGTGAAATCCTACCTGACCCATGTGGTGACCAAACGCTTTCCCGAAGAATTCGCTCCCGACGGCACCCCGATGTTCTAGACGGCCGGTCCCACCGAGAAGACCGAGCACCAACGGGGACGCGACCATCCCGTTCAGTCTCCACTGCCTTCAAAATCCATCACCGCACCGCCCGCAGCCTCCGGAGTCTCTTGCCCGAGGGGCCCTTCTTCAAAGAATTCTCATCCAACCCGCAAAGTGAGGAGTATTTCGGGCCATGCGGTCGGTCATGGATGCGCCGAACGTCGTGACTCCGTGGAAGACCGCCTCCTGTGGAAGACCGCCTCCTTGTTTTTTCCCGACCACTGAGATAGAATTTCTTACTTTGTAAAAAGTAACGACAATAAACGCTTAGCAGAGCCCGGATTATGCGCATTCTTTTCGTTTCATCCGAGGTGGCCCCTTTCGCCAAAGCAGGTGGGCTGGCCGACGTCTCACATTGCCTCCCCAAGGCCTTGGCCGCTTTGGGTCACGAGGTGCACGTGGTCACACCCATGTACCGCCAAGCGGAAAAGTGCGGGATACTTTCCGAGTTCACGGGCAGAACCGTCCGAGTACCCATCTCTCATCGCACGGAGGAGGCGAGACTGTACCGCTCCCGAATCGGAGACTCGGTCACCGTCCATCTGATTCGAAAGGACGAGCTCTACAACCGGAGCGGTCTCTACGGAAACGAATACGGGGATTATGAAGACAACGCGGAGCGGTTCATCTTTTTCTCGAGAGCCGTACCGGAGCTTTGCCTCGAGTTGGATATCAATCCCCAAATCATCCACTGTAACGACTGGCAGACGGGTCTGACGCCGCTTTACCTGAAGAGCTTGTACCGCGATGTACCCCGGTTCAAAGAAGCACGGAGCGTGTTCACCATCCACAACCTGGGAAATCAGGGAATCTTCTGGAGCCTGGACATGCATCTTACCGGCCTGGGATGGGAATATTTCACCATCGACGGCATCGAATTTCACGGCCATATCAACCTCATGAAGGCCGGAATCATATTCGCCGACCGAATCACCACCGTCAGTCACAAGTACGCGGACGAGATTCTTACCCCTGAATTGGGATTCGGCCTGGACGGTGTCGTCACGAGCAGACGACGCCACCTGTCCGCCGTACTCCATGGTGTTGATTACGAACGCTGGGATCCTTCAAACGATCCTTGTATCCCGGCCAACTACGGTGTTGTCGATTCGAAACCCAAAGCTCTCTGCAAAGAGGCTCTCGTGAAAAGGCACCGCTTGGATTCCGGAGACTCCGGACCCGTGGTGGCCATGATCTCACGTCTGGTAAACCGCAAAGGTTTTGATCTGTTGGCCGAAGTCTTCGATCGACTCATCGCAATGGGCCTCCGATTCATCATCATGGGAAAAGGGGAAGACCGATACCACGGTTTTCTGGAAAAGATGTCGGAAAAATATCCGGGCCGGTTGGCCGTTTCCATGCCTTTTGACGACGAAGAAGCCCATCGCATCCAAGCCGGGGCGGACATATTCCTGAACCCGGCCAAATACGAGCCTTGCGGACTGGATCAGCTCTACGGACTCCGTTACGGAACCATCCCCGTGGTGAGGGCCACCGGCGGCCTGGACGAGACCATCGAGGAATACGACCCGGACACCGGCATGGGTACCGGATTCAAATTCCGGGAATACTCCGGGGGCGCACTCGCCGCGTGCCTCGAAAAGGCGGTAGGATTTTATGGCGAGCAGGAGCATTGGGAACGGCTCATGAAGAACGCCATGGAGAAAGAATTCTCCTGGGAAAGCTCGGCGCGGGAATATGAGCGCATTTACGAAAGCACCCTGAAAGGGGTGTAGAAAAGCCATGATGGAAGACCTGAATAGACGCGGTTCGGGGCTCCTGGAGAAGGTGATTCGTATTGCCAACTCCAGAGTTCGCTTCGAAAAGAAATTGCAGAACATCCTCAAAACCACCGCTGCGGAATTGGGTTTTGAAAGCGGGTTTCTGTTTTTACTCAACATGGAACAAGATACCCTCGTCCTGCAGTTTGCCGGCGACGAAATCGAGGATTGGCCCTTCCGGAAATCCTACAAACTCGGGGAGGACTTGCTGGGCACGGCCGGGCTGGAGCGAAAGGTCGTGCAGGGGCCTCCCGTTTCCGAGAAGTCGAGCGCCGTCAAGGACACCCGTTCAATTCTGGCCCTGCCCGTTTCCGACGACACCTTTCTCTACGGTGTCATGACCTTCCTCCATACGAATGAATACTACCTCACCCCCGAAACAACGGAACTTCTGCATGTGATCGGCGTCGAGGTAGGCGGGGCCCTGCAAAATTTTCGTGTATCCATGGAAGCCAAACGGCGCGTCATGGAGCTCAACGCGCTGTTCGAAGTCAGCAAAGCCATCTCGGCCGCCACGGCGCCGGGCCCCATGGTTCGGAGCCTTGTGACCATCTGTGCGCATCTCGTGAGCGCCCGCTGGGCGGCCTTTACGGTCTTGGACAAGCATCAACAGGTCATTGCGCAGGCCACGTTCGGCAGCAAACCTCAGTCCCCTCTTCCGCCTCTTTGCGTAAGTTTAGATCTGCGGAAAGGTTGTTCGGGCGACCTCTGCGTCATGGACAAGGTCGCCTGGCAGGCCGGCGAGACCCGACCGTTCGACGCCGAAGACGAGAGCCTGCTTAAGACGGTAAGCTCTTTCATATCGAGTGCGCTGGACAAATCCATCATGTTCACCGAGATGGAGACACTGGCCCATCGAAACGAAGTCATGGTCAAGACCCTCAGTTCGCTCTACGATATCTCGAGCGCCATGATGACCACGGTCGACTTCGAAGAAATTCTGGACATCGTTCTGAACGCCATTATCCACTCGGAAGCACTGGGCTTTAGCCGGGCCATCATCCTCCTTCTGGACACCGAAGAAAAAAGGCTGAAACTCCATCAGTGCCGAGTTCGAACGAACGCTTCAGACGAGGCTTCATCAGCCGAGGGTTTTCCTCCATGCGGGGAAGGCGAAATCACCATCCCGTACGCCGTCGAGTCGGGTCCACCCGCCACCTGTCTCATCACCCCGGAACCCCGCAACGTAAAAGACCCAAAAAAGGTATCGTCCCCGCCGGCTCCCTTGGCGGATATGCTCAGCCAACCCTATGTGGCCGTGCCGCTTCGGGCGAAGGGAAAGAGGATCGGCACCGTGTTGGCCGACCATTTTCCGACAGGCCGCCGAGTGACCGAGGACGAATTACAGAATCTATGCATGCTCACCCGTCAGGCGGGTCTGGCCCTTGAAAACAGCCGTCTTTACGCCTTCATTGAAAACGTAAACCGTGAGCTGAAAGACGCTCGGGAGCGGCTCATCGAGACGGAGAAAATGGCCGCCCTGGGAGAAATCGCCGGTGGAATCGCCCATGAAATCCGAAATCCTCTGGTTTCCATAGGAGGATTTGCCCGAAGGCTGGCAAGACAAATGGATGCCGGCACCGATTCCAAAAATTATGCGGATCTCATCGTCAACGAGGTGAGCCGTCTGGAAAACACGCTCAAGGACGTGCTTGATTTCTCTTACGACTCCACCGGATCCTTTCAGTATTTCGACCTGAATTCCACCATTGTGGAGGCGCTGCTGCATCTGCGACTGGACATGGAAGAAAGACGCATTGTGGCTGTCAAGGATTTCGGGGACCTGCCTCGGGCATTCGGTGACCGTAGGCAAATTCGTCATGTGTTTTTCAATCTGTGCCTCAACGCCGTGCAGGCCATGGAGCCCGGCTCCGTGCTCCACATAAGGACCCTGACCACAAGCGAGCAGGGTAAGGATTTCATCACCTGCGTGGTTCAAGACACGGGCGGAGGAATACCCGCCGAGATCCTTCACAATATTTTCAATCCCTTTTTCACCACCAAAGCCCAAGGGTCGGGGCTGGGATTGGCCATCGTCCACAAGATCGTTACCCGTCACCAGGGAGACATCATTGTGGAAAACCTGCCGGGCAAAGGGGCCTCCTTTATCGTCAAGCTCCCGTGCTATTTCATTCCCACGGGACCCTCGTCCTAAGGCGCAAGCCCTTTTCCATCTGCATCAGGAGGAGTGTTCATGAGCAGCAGCGTGTTTTTTTCAGACATGAGAGCGGACCCCAAGGAGAATCTCTATGCCAAGATTCTCCGCCTTCTCGATATGGTTGAACTCGAGAAGAAAGTATCCCCGCGCGATGCCGTGGCGGTCAAACTGCACTTTGGGGAAAAAGGCAATACCGCTTTCATCCGTCCCATTTTCGTTCGGCAGGTGGTGGATCGATTGAAGGCCCTGGAGACCCGCCCTTTCATCACCGACGCCAACACCCTCTATGTGGGAACCCGCAGCGACGCGGTATCTCACCTGACCACGGCGGTCGAACACGGATTCGCGTTCTCCGTGGTGGGCGCACCGTTGATCATCGCCGACGGCTTGTACGGAGGCTCGTATGTCGATGTTCCCGTCCGGGGAAAACATTTCACCAGCGCGTCCATCGGTTCCGAAGTGGTTCATGCCGACGCACTGGTGAGTCTGGCCCATTTCAAGGGGCACGAACTCTCCGGATTCGGAGGCACCATTAAGAACCTCGGAATGGGTTGCGCGTCACGTAAAGGAAAACTGGAGCAACATTCCAACCTGGGGCCCAAGGTTTCTCGAAAAAGGTGCATCGGCTGCGGCGATTGCGTGGAGCACTGCGCACAGCAGGCCATCTCTCTCGATGAGGATAAGAAGTCCTACATCGATCCGGAGAAATGCGTCGGCTGTGGCGAATGTATTTTGATCTGTCCGCAACAAGCGATTCAAATCCAGTGGAGCCAGGATATCCCGATCTTTCTGGAAAAGATGGTGGAATACACGCAAGCGGTGCTGGCCGGAAAAAAGGAGAAGAGCGTCTTTCTGAACTTTCTTACCCAGATTTCGCCTGCATGCGATTGTTACGGCCATTGTGACGCGCCCATCGTTCCGGATATCGGCATTCTCGCCTCCACCGATCCGGTAGCCATTGATCAGGCTTCCGCGGACCTCGTAAACCAAAGAAGCATCCTCGCGGGTTCGTGTCTCGAAGGAAAGACGGAATGCGCCCAGGACAAGTTTCGGGGCTTGTACCCCAAGGTGGACTGGGAAATTCAGTTGACTTACGCCGAATCCCTGGGATTGGGAAGTCGCACGTACGAGCTGGTGCCTCTCCCGCCGCTCAAATGACATCCATTCCTCTTGCAGGCGTAATCCGATCCTTTCTCGCGATTGACCGGAGAAGCCCACAGACATAAAAGGAAGAGAACAAGGCTGTTCCATCACTGCTCTATCGCCTGGGGGAGGACTCCTCTTCCAAGGACGCGGGTCGATTTCGACCGAAGGAGGAAACCATGGCAAAACTCTTGTGGCAGCCGTCCAAAGAAAGGATCGAGCGAGCCAATCTCACACGGTTCATGCGATTCGTCACGGAAAAGGAGGGCAAGACTTTTGCCGGGTATGATGAGCTGTACCAATGGAGTACCACCGAAATCGACCGATTCTGGGCCGCCGTATGGGATTTCTGCGAGGTGGTCGCCTCTTCGCCTTACTCTCAAGTGGTCGACGATCCCACCAAGATGCCGGGAGCGAAATGGTTTCAGGGCGCCGAGCTGAATTTCGCCGAGAATCTACTTCGCCATCGCGATGGCCATACGGCACTCATCTTCCAGGGCGAAGACCTGGAACCCAGAACCATGAGCTATGCCCAACTCTACGACGAGACGGCGCGCTTGGCGACATCCCTGCGGGAGGCCGGTGTCAAGGCGGGCGATCGGGTGGCCGGATACACCCCCAACATGCTCGAAACCGTGGTGGCCATGCTGGCCGCTTCGAGTATCGGGGCCATCTGGAGTTCCTGTTCACCCGATTTTGGAATCAAGGGGGTTCTGGACCGTTTCGGTCAGATCGAACCCAAGATTCTCTTTGCGGCCAATGGATACTATTACAACGGGAAAGCCCACGACTCCCTGGAACGAGTACGACAAATCACGACTGAGATTCCTTCCATTGAAAAGGTGGTGATCATTCCCCTTACGGAAGAGCATCCGGATCTTTCCCTCCTGTCCAATGGGGTCGGCTACAACGAATTCTTGTCCAAAACACCGGCGAAGCCCATCGAGTTCGCCCAACTCCCCTTTGACCATCCTCTGTACATCATGTACTCGTCCGGAACCACCGGAGTCCCCAAATGCATCGTTCACGGCGCGGGGGGGACCCTGCTTCAGCATCTCAAGGAACACGTGCTGCATACCAACATCACGCGCAACGACGTGCTGTTCTATTTCACCACTTGTGGATGGATGATGTGGAACTGGTTGGTCAGCGGGTTGGCTTCCGGGGCCACGATGGTCCTGTACGACGGGTCCCCTTTCTACCCGGACCCTAAAGCCATGTGGCGCATGGCTCAGGATATGGGCATCACCGTTTTCGGCACCAGCGCCCGGTATCTCGCCGCTGTGGAAAAAGCCGTCGTGAAACCGAAAAAAGAATTCGATCTGGAATTCCTCCACGCCGTCCTGTCCACGGGTTCCCCCTTATCCGTGGAAAGCTTCGAGTACGTGTACCGGGAAGTGAAACAGGACCTCTGCCTGTCCTCCATTTCCGGAGGTACGGACATTATCGGGTGTTTCGCCTTGGGCAACCCCATCGGCGCGGTTTATGCCGGTGAGCTGCAATGCCGGGGTCTGGGCATGGCCGTCAAAGCATATAACGCCGAAGGCAAAGAGGTGATGAACGAAAAAGGCGAATTGGTGTGCGTCAAGCCTTTCCCATCCATGCCCATCTATTTCTGGAACGATCCGAAGAACGAAAAATACCGGGCCGCATATTTCGATGCGTTTCCGGGTGTTTGGCATCACGGGGACTACATCGAGATCACCTCCACCGGGGGCGTGATCATCCACGGACGTTCGGACGCGACCTTGAATCCGGCTGGCGTACGCATCGGTACCGCGGAAATCTATCGGCAGGTCGAAACCGTCGACGAGATATTGGACAGCATTGTGGTCGGTCAGGATTGGGAAGGAGACACACGCATCGTTCTGTTCGTCAAGCTGCGGGAGGGTGTCCAATTCTCGGATGAGCTGGCCGCGAAGATCAAGAAGGCCATCCGAGAAAACACCTCGCCTCGCCACGTTCCGTCCAAAATCGTCGCGGTCCCGGATATCCCATACACGATCAGCGGAAAGAAGGTGGAAATGGCTGTTCGGAACATGATTCACGACCAACCGGTACTCAACAAGGACGCGCTGGGAAATCCCGAGTCATTGGAATATTTCAGGGATATCGATTCCTTAAAAATCTAGACTCGAAGGAGTCTCCAACATGATCTCCTCCCAAAATCCGCACACACTCCGTTTCATGGTTTTCATCGCATTGGCATGCCTGTTTGCGTGGGGGTTCCCCCAAACGGGCTTCTCCTTGGAAGCCTCCGCCGCCGTGGCGCGCACGGGGAATTCTTCAAATACCGAAGCGACGGCGCAGCCGGACGAAACACATGAGGCGCCTCTCTCTCTCGCAGTCTTCCCCTGGCGGCTTGTGGGGATCGGTTCCGACTATGCCGCGGCCATCAAGAAAGGCATGGCCTCGGGCATCCGATCGGTGGAAGGTTTCGAGCCCACGGTTTCCTACTACGATTTGGAGAACCGCGGCCGGCCCCTTCCGATGGAGGTGGCGGACAAAAACAGCGTGAATCGTTACTGGGTCCGCAAGGACATGGCGGGATGGTACGAACCCGGCACGGCCCTGGTCATGGAAGCGGGCCGCAAACTGGGAGTGGACGCGGTTTTGATGTACTCCTTCGATAGAGGCGCAAGCGAGTGGATTACCATCCGTGTGTTCCTGGTAAATGTCAAGACGGGACGGACGGCCAAGGCGGAAGCCGTCGATTCTCCCCTGCGCCCCGAGTTGCTTCGCGCTCCGGTGGAGCAGGCTACGATGAAAGTGCTTACCGAGTTCCAATAGCGCTTCCATGGGACATGGAGGAAGCGCCCGCCGGGCCGTTCCGAAAACCCGGGGAGGAATTCCCTTGCATGGGGCTGTGTCCGCCCCCAAAAAAGCGATCGTAGACCGAAACGTCACCGCTCATGGTTGAACTTCTTCTTAACGGAAGACGGGTCAAGACCGACGTCCCGCCCGACTCGCCCCTGTTGTGATTGTTGAGGGACCACCTCGGCCTCAAAGGCGTCAAGTACGGATGCGGAATCGGCCTGTGCGGCGCCTGCAACGTACTCCTCAACCGCCGGGGGGGTGCCGTCCTGCTCCGTTCCGATAGAGCGGGTGCAAGGAGGGTCCGGGGTCACCATTGAGGGTTTGGTCCGGGAGAAGAGCCAACCCGTGATTCAGGCTGGGTCGAGGAAGACGTACCTGAATGCGGTTATTGCCGACCCGGTCGGATCATTTCAGCCACCGCACTCACCCTGAACACGCCCGACCCGACGGACCACGACATCGACGACGCCATGAGCTCGAATCTTTGTCGTTGCGGGACGTATCATCGGATCCGACGAGCCGTCCGGCGTGCCGCACGATCGGCCGCAATCCAGGAATACGGAACAGGTTCCTGAGAACCGCCCCATGGGCCTGATCACCTGAGCGCACCAAGGAATCTCTCCAAGATTCCCCGTTTTTTCAGGTCGGCTCTTTTCTTTAAATCACCGAAACGTAGTGTGCATGGATTCCGACCTCACTTCCGTCTCTCGTCGCACCTTTCTCAAACTCACCACGCTGAGCGGCGCCGGTCTCGCCTTGGGCATCTCCTTACCGACTCCCTCTCCGGCAAAGGGGGACGGCGATGTTCCCTTGGGAGCCTGGCTACGTATCGCTTCCAACGGCGAAACCACGATTTGTGTTTCCAGGGCCGAGATGGGGCAGGGAGTCGATACGGCCCTCCCCATGCTGGTGGCGGAGGAACTAGACGTGGAATGGTCACGGGTCCGAACCCAATGGGCACCGCTGGATCCCGTCTACGCCCCCCGAATCACCTACGGCAGCCAATCCGTGAATCTGATGTGGACCCGACTGCGCATCGTCGGAGCCACCGCGAGACACATGCTCGTTCAAGCCGCGGCCCGACTGTGGGAAGTGGAACCGGACCAATGCCGAACCGGCAAGGGACGGGTCATTCACCAACACAGCGGCAGGGAAGCCGATTACGGAAGTCTCGCACCTCTAGCCGCCTGCCTGCCGATTCCCAGACGTGTTCGACTCAAGAACCCGTCCGAATTTATCCTGGTGGGAAAGCCCGTTGAGCGCACCGGGGTTCGGGAAAAAGCCACAGGCAGGGCGGAATACGGCTGGGATGCCCGTCCCCCGGGCGACTTGGTCGCGGTCGCCGCCTATGCCCCGGTCATCGGAGGCGCGCTCAAGTCCTTCGACGCCGATTCGGCTCTGTCCGTTCCCGGAGTCCGGTACGTGGTGCCCCTGACGTTTTCCCTGTCCGAAGCCCACCGACGACCGTGGGGTTATCTGCGGGAATCCCCGAACGCGGCGCCCGACACGGCGTCAACTTCTCCCCAAAAACGCTCATCCGACGCCCTATCGGTTCCTCGGGAGGTTCCACCCGGAATCAACGGCCTGGCCGTTGTGGCGGTGGATACCTGGTCCGCGGTCCAAGGCAGGGAGGCGCTGGTCGCGGAATGGGAACCGGGCCCCAACGCCGGTTTGGACAGCCGTGCCCTCGCAGACGTCTTCGCAGAATGGACTCTGCAAGAGAACGGAGAGATTCTGGTGGACAAGAACGATGTGGGGACCACTAAGCCCGAAGTGGTGAAGACCGTTCGTGCCGTATACCATCTCCCGTTTCTCGCCCATGTCACGCCGGAGCCTCTGAGCTGCATCGCCGATGTTCGGAAGGACCAAGCGGAATTCCAGGTCGCCGCCCAAGACCCGGCGGGTTTCCGGAAGGCCGCTTCTGCATGGACCGGCCTGCCGGAGGAATCCGTTCGTCTTCAAACCGTGGCCATGGGAGGGGGATTCGGACGCCGTCTATCCCCCGACTGTCTCATCGAGGCCGCACAGATTTCGCGATCCATCGGTCGTCCCGTCAAACTATGCCGCCTGCGCGAAGACGACCTGCAAGAGGATTGCTTCCGCCCCATGTCTTGTCATCGCATGTCCGCAGAGATCGGAGTCGATGGGCTGCCCATATCCTGGGACCATCGTCTGGCGGGCTGTGGCACCTACACCACGCTGGCGTTGGGTGTGGACGATGTGCCCTACGACATCCCCATCAAGTCGGTCCGATTATTTCAGAAATCGTTTTTCCCCTTCCTTCGTTTGGGTCCCCATCGAGGCGTAGGGTACGTCCCCACGGCCTTCGCCATCGAATGTTTCCTGGACGAGATCGCATTGGCCGGTGGGTTGGACCCCTTGACGTTGCGCCTCAGACTTCTGTCACGCTCTCGTATCTATCGGGAAGTACTCGAATTGGCGGCACACCGATCGGGATGGGGGAAAACGCCGTCTTTGGGTACGCATCGGGGGATCGCACTGCAGGCCAATGGAAACGGAGCCATCGTCGCCCAAGTGGCCGAGCTTTCCATTGAGCAAGGACGCGAATTGAGGATCCACCGTATCGTCTGCGCGGTATACTGCGGCAGAACCATCCACCCCGGTATCGTGGAATCTCAAATCACGGGCGGCATTCTGTTCGGGCTGTCGGCCGCCTTGAACGAACAAGTCACCATCAAACACGGTCGCGTCCGACAAGGCAATTTCGACGACTATCCCTTGTTGCGCATGAACCGGGTTCCCAGGGTGGAAGTCCACATCCTGCCGAGCGGAAACCAACCTTGCGGCGTGGGTGAACTCGGGGTGCCGCCCGTGGCGCCGGCCGTGGCCAACGCCGTCCTGTCCGCCACGGGCAAACCGTTGCGTTCCCTGCCTTTCCGCATTCCCGGCACGTGAGTCTCTCAGACCCTTAGCAGGAAACATTCGATTGCGGCAGCGGATGGAATTAGAGCAAGCCGTTCTCCACTAGCCAGCTCCGAGCGGCCGAAGCCGCGTCCTCGTGTTCCACGTCCACCCGGGAGTTCAGCTTTCGCATGGCCTCCGTATCCAGATTGTCCGCCAGGGGTTGAAGAATCTCGCGAATCTCCGGATGGGCGTCGAGCACTTCTTTTCGGACCACCGGAGCCGGATTGTACACCGGAAAATAGTGCTTGTTGTCTTCCAGAATCATGAAACCGAAAGCCGAAATTCTACCGTCGGTGGCAAAGCCCATGGAAACATCCACGCTTTTCTCTTTGAGTGCTTTGTACACGAGCCCGGATTCCATCTTGCGGATATTGCCGTAGGGTACCCGGAATCCATAGGTCTTCATCAGAGGTTTGAACCCGTCCGGACGCTCCCAGAACTCGGCGTTCACTCCGAAAACCAGGTCATCCGGATTTTCGTTCACATAGGCACTCAAGTCGCCGATGGTTTGGATGTCCAGCCGGACGGCATCGTCTTTTCGCATCATCAGCGTGTAGGTGTTGTTGAACCGCACGGGCTCAAGCCAGACCAGGCCTTCCGCGGCGTCCCTTTTCGCGACCCATTGGTATACCTTCAAAGGATCGGTCATAATCTCGCGATTCGACTCCTTATAGAACACATTATAAGCGGTGCCGGTGTACTCATAGTAAAGGTCGATCTGGCCGTTCATCAGAGCGCGACGGATCACGGCTGAGCCGACTCCGGTTTTCAGACGGACCTCCAGCCCCCCTTTCTCCAACAGAATCTTGGCCGATTCCGAGAGCACGTATTGCTCAGTGAAGTTCTTTCCACCCACAACGACGGCGTCGCGAGCTTCCGAAGCGACTGAAAACCCGGCAATGAGCAACACCGGAATGAAAATCGACAAAATCAGGTTCTTCATGTTCATACAGCCCTCCCGGTCTAAATTTAGCCCCCGCACCGGCCTCCGCTTCTTCAAAGTCGTTCCCGATCAACGAGCGCATGCGATCAGGGCCCGAGTTACGATCCTCCGTCCTGTAGCCTGAGCCCCTTGGGAATCAGCAGCAGGCCCGCCAATCCCACCAGGTAATCCGCCCCCAGGGCAAGCAAGGTCGTGGGAATGGCGCCCGCGAGCAACTTGTCCGCCCTCACGAGGTCGATCCCCGTGAAGATGTGTTCTCCCAGACCTCCTGCGCCGATCAGAAAGGCCAGGGCCGCCGTACCGATGTTCATCACCAATGCGATGCGAAAACCCGTGAGAATGACCTTCATGGCATTGGGAAGCTCCACATGCCACAATATCCGGAGGTCGCTCATGCCCATTCCTTTGGCCGCGTCCACCATCCAGGCCGGAACGGCGGTAATTCCCGCCAGTGTATTGCGGGCAATGGGCAGAATCGAATAAACGAACAAGGCGAAAACCGCCGGTTTGAATCCGATTCCCATAAAACTCATGGCCAGCGCGATGACGGCCAGGGAGGGGACGGTCTGTCCCAGACCGACCACATACATGATAAATGGCGTGAGCCTTCGAAAGCGAGGCCGTGTAAGCAGAATGCCTATACTCAAACCCACCGCCCCGGCGCCGAGCATACTCACCCCGACCAGAATCAAGTGTTGGACGATGAGCTCCCATGTATATTGCAGCTCATAAGGATCGGACAGATAGTCGATGAGGCCGGAGCGATCGATCCCAACGCCCACTGCCGGAAGCAGGAGTACTAGGAGTAGTCGGGGAATTCTTTTCAAGATTCTCGTCATCCGTCGCTATCTTCGGCGGCACACAATGCCGCTTTTCGCGAAACGCTCCGAGACGGGAGTGCATTCTCCATCACTCGCGAAACAGCCTTCCGTCCGCGGGTACCAAAACCAATGATCATCCCTGCCTGCCCGTTCCTCGCGCCACTTTGATGCCTTTGGGCGTGACCAGGCGTTCCAGCAGCGCCATGGCCCCGTCCACAAAGATCGCCAGCAAAGAAACCAGCAAGGCTCCGGCCACGATCATCTCCTCATAGACTCGCCCGATCCCCTGCTGGATCAGCACCCCGAGGCCGCCGGCCCCGACGTACGCGGCAATGGCGGCGATCCCGATGTTCATGACCGCGGCGGTGCGCAGACCCGCCAAAATGACCGGAACGGCCAGGGGAATTTCAATTTCCCACAAACGCCGCCATGGGGACATGCCGAGGCCTCTTCCCGCTTCAACCAGCTCCGGAGGCACGTTCTTCACGGCCGTATAGGTGTTTCGAATAATGGGAAGCTGGCTGTAAAGCACCAGGGCGACCACGGCCGGCACCTTACCCAATCCCTGATCGATCAAGGACAATACCGGGAGCATGATTCCGAACAGAGCGATGGACGGCACGGTCATGAGCACATTGGCCGCACCGATGACCTTGCGGGCCGTTGCCTCGTTTCGGGTGATCGCAATTCCCGTGGGGACCCCGATGAGTATCGCCAAGAACAGAGCCAACCCCACAATGGTCACATGCTCCCAGGCCAGGTAAAGGCATTGGTCGAAATGATCCGCAATAAAACGGTAAACGCCCATTTCAATCCGGCTCCGCTTCGGCGTACATCTCACGTATGGCCCGCCGCACGTCGTCCATGGTGATGGATCCCACAGGTTCTCCGCGATCGTTCACCACGCTGAGTTCACGCACGTCCGACATGAGCATGGATGAAAGCACGTCTTTCAAAGTATCGCCCATCTCGGCGGTTTCGACGCGGCTCTTCGCCTCTTTCCTCGCCGCGTCGGGTCCACCGCCTTCCACCTCCGGACCGGAACCGGCTTTTGGTGTTTCCCGGTGGGAGTGAACCGAGGAGTGTCCCGCTTTGCCCAGCGCATCCCTCACCCTGAGCAGCCCCAACACTTTGAGTGCCCGGTCCGCGCCCACGAAATCGGCGATATAATCGTTCTTGGGCCGTGTAAGCACGGCTTCCGGCGTGTCGTACTGAACCAGACGCCCGGCCTGAAAGATGGCGATCTTATCCCCCATCTTGACGGCTTCGTGGATGTCGTGGGTCACGAAGATAATGGTCTTCCTGAGCCTCGCCTGGATGCGCAGAAATTCGTTTTGAATCACCTCGCGATTGATGGGATCGATGGCTCCGAAGGGTTCATCCATGAGCAGCAGCTTGGGATCCGCCGCCAGGCAACGCGCCACCCCGACGCGCTGTTGCTGTCCCCCGGAAAGTTCCACGGGATAGCGTCGTCCGACCGCTTCCGGGTCCAGACGCAGCATGGTGAGCAGCTCGTCCACCCGGCTCCGAATCCGGTCCTCTTTCCATTTGAGCAGACGAGGCACCGTGGCGATGTTCTCATAGATGGTCTTGTTGGGGAAAAGTCCCACCGCCTGGATGGCGTAACCCATGGATTGGCGCAGCTTCACCGGGTCTTCGGACAGAATGTCACGGCCGTCCACCGTGATCCTGCCGCTTGTCAAGGGGATCAAACGATTGGTCAGCCTGAGCAGGGTGGTTTTTCCGCAGCCTGAAGGCCCCAGCAGTGTAACCAAGTCCCCGGCTTCCACTTGCATGGTCACGTTGTTGACCGCCGTGACCGCCTTGGCGCCGCTTCCGAAAATCTTGGTTACGTTTTCATATCGAATCACCCGGGAACCTCCGCTTTCCAATCCTCGCCTGGAATTGACCGGACGCGCGTCCGGCGCGCCGCCTCATTGTAAGGGTTCGGGAGACTCGAAATCGAACGGTTTTTTTAAAAAAAGGGGCTGCAATGATTAGGCGTCGAGCCTGAATGCGGCGTGGTTGAGCAGAAAAACGACGGTGGGAAAAAACGAAACGGGGCCTGCCGGCGGACCCGTTCTTCATGGGAACGGATTGATTTTCCGTGGTGGGCGCGAAGGGATTTGAACCCGCGACATCTACCGTGTCAAGCTGATCAGGCAACCACAACCCGTTGAATCTCAATACGTTACGGTCCATAAAAACATCAAGAGCCCTCACGAGCCCCTCTCGAAAACCCTTCGGATTTTCGGAATCCTGAGAAAAATTTTGCAGAAGTTCCCAAGGCCAAAAGAGCCAATGGCTCACTCAATGATCGGAAAAAGTTGATGATAATGATCGCGGAGCCTGATATTGCGAATCGTAAAGGCGAAAGTGTATATTGGATTGGAAACCCCGATGTGAATCCCATCAGCCGACGAACTACGGATCGGTTGCGTTCCCGACCCGTAGAGTGGCCCATATACCCAAACAACGGTCGGCGTCGCCGGTAGTTGCGGCGCGGTGGCGACAAGCGGTGAAAGGAGTCCTCCATGCGTTCGGCACGTTACAAGCTTTGGATTCTATTGACGGGTTTACTGATCCTTTGGCTCCATACGGCCCCGGGATGGGCTCAAACCCAGGGTATTTGGAAGGATACGCCCACCGGCACAACGCACAACTTCTATATCCAGAATTACGAAACCGGATCCACCATCGTCATCTATACTCCGGACGGCCTTACGTTTTACGCATTTCAAGCCGATATCGTGCTGAACAATTTCCAGGCGGACTCACTGGACCCGGATTCCGATCGTCGTTTGCGCATTGAATTCTCGAGCGACGCCGAAGCCGTGGCCACACTGTGGGACCTGACGACCGGATCGCCCGAGATCCTTTTCGAAGAGGAAATCGAGAAGATCTTCGACGCCATCCGCACGGACCACTCGGGCATCTGGAAAGACGCATCAAGTTCGGTGAACCTGTACGTTCAGGAATACGCCGCCGGAGGCATGGTGGTGGTTTACACCTTCGATGCGGAGACTTTTCAGGCCTTTGTGGGCGATCCCACGGACATCACCTTGGTCGCCCCCAGTCTGGGCGACGGTTCGGAAGAAATCGAAATGGAATTCAGCGGCGCGGGCCAGGGCGTGATCACCGTGCATTCCGTCTCGGCAGACCCGCTCCATCCGCAGGCCAACAACTTCGGCTATCAGGTGTTCAAGCTGTACCCGCCCGCACCGTTGGACATTGACTACACGGCAAGTCCGACGTCCGGTGCGGCGCCTCTGTCCGTGCAGTTCACCGATACGTCCAATGTCATGCTTTCGGCATACGACTGGGATTTCGGCGACGGCGGCATGAGCACGGACCAGAACCCGCAACACACCTACGCATCTCCGGGCGCTTATGACGTCTGGCGTACCGTAGTATATAACGGCGTGGCATTCATTTCCCTGCGCACGGAATACATTTCGGTTTCTTCGTCCGGGACGCACGCGATATCGGGCGCCGTGACGGTCGCACCGGGAGGGACTCCGCTTTCGGGCGTAACGATTTCCGGCGACAACGGCGCGGGCTCGACCAACACCGACGCGTCGGGCAATTACAGTCTCCCGGTTCCCGACGGCTGGAGCGGCACCATCACGCCTTCACTGGGCGGGTACACGTTCGCGCCGTCTTCCAAGGGCTATACCAACGTCACGGCCGACGTGACCGGAGAAGACTACGAAGCTACAGCGACTTCCCCACAGACCGTAACGCTCTCCGGAATCGTGGTGGAAGATTCCCCGCCTTATAACCCCATCCCCGACGTGACAATCAGCTATACCAACGGCGGAGGCACCACCACCACCGACGCCTCGGGCCACTACAGCAAGCAGCTCACCGCACCCTACACCGGAACGGCCACCCCCTCCAAGAGCGGCTGGACCTTCGTCCCCCCGTCCCTTAGCTACGGCGCGGTGAACACGAACCTCATCGACCAGAATTTTGAAGGCACGTCCACGGGCGGTTCGGGCCACATCGTTTCCGGCAGGGTGATCTTCGTGCTGGGCGGCTCCCCCATGCAAAACGTAACTGTGACGTTCAGCGGTGGACTAGGCTCCGTTACCACCGACGCCAACGGGGATTACGGCATGCAGGTACCCGACGGCTGGTCCGGAACGGTGACTCCTTCGCTGAGCGGTTATACGTTCGACCCCACGTCGCGCTCCTACACCAACGTCGTATTCGATTACCTGAATCAGAATTTTACCGGCTTCGTGGCGGCACAAGCCACGGTATTCGTTTCCGGAACGATCTCCTTTACTTTGGGAGGCACGCCCCTGCAGGGCGTAACGGTCACCTTCAGCGGGGGCGCCGGTAGTACCACCACCGATGCCAACGGAGAATACTCTTACGGTGTGCCCGCGGGGTGGAACGGCACCGTAACGCCTTCCTTGAGCGGATACACCTTTGATCCCACTTCCAGAAGCTACACCGACCTGACTTCCAGTGTGAACAACCAGGATTATACGGGCTTCTATGCGGCCCAAATCATGGTCTTCATTTCGGGAAACATCAGCTTTGTATTGGGCGGGAGCCCCATGCAGGGCGTGACGGTCACTTTCAGCGACGGCGCCGGTAGTACCACCACCGACGCCAACGGGGACTACGCTTACGGCGTGCCGGCCGGGTGGAGCGGCACCGTGACGCCTTCCCTCAGCGGCTACGTGTTCGAGCCTTCGAACAAAAGCTACACGGATGTCACGGCCAACACGGGGAATCAGGACTACGTAGCCTTCATTGCAGGGTATACGAAATAGAACACGTACGTCCGTTCGCGGGGGTTCGCGGGGGAAGCCTTCGAAAGAGTTTCCCCCGCCCCATGCAACGCTTCTCGAACAGACCTCGTCGCCCAGGCGCGTCAAGTTCCTCGGAGCAAGGGCGATCGCATGATCGCACGATCGAAGATGATTTCGGCAGGGTCCCGACCGATGATACCCGCCGAATCCGGATCCGGCTAAGCCCGGAAAACATGAAGGATTCGTCGCCCTTGTCGATTCCTTTCAGATCACCACGCACGTCCTTCGCCGGCTGGAACGTATCCTCACCGAATGGAAGAGTGTCGTTGCCGGGATATCGGGTGTTTACGGTTACGTTCGGACGACAATCTGGTGTACGGCAAAGAAGTCAAGGAGATCGCCCGAGAGACGGGGCGCTCGTGAACACGATCAAGAGTTTGCGGGAGGGTACGGCGGTAACGGCGAGAGGCGACATCAGCTTGATGCTTTTCTGCGGCCGTTTCTGAAAACGATTGACGGTCGGCTGACGGAGGAGCGGGAGTTTCTACGAAGCAGCGTCGTACGGTGCCACGGATTCACAATCGGCTGAGACAGGGTCATTGGACGAAACCGAGTGCAACGCGGCTGAGAAAAAAATACGGAAAAAAACGAAACGGGGCCTGCCGGCGGCCCCGTTTTTCATGCGAACGCATTGATTTTCCGTGGTAGGCGCGAAGGGATTTGAACCCTTGACTTCTACCGTGTCAGGGTAGCGCTCTCCCCCTGAGCTACGCGCCTCTAGTGCATGAAGATTGGAGAGGTACCAGTGATGCGTTCCGTTGTCAAGAAAAATTCCCGTAGATTCACCGGGGCATGGGAACTTCCTCTTTCTCAGCCTCTCCGCCGAAGGCGGTGAGGCCGTACGGGGGGGACTTTTTTAGAAGTTCCCCCCGTGAATGATTACCTCTCCTTGATTCAGTCGCCGCGCATCCGGTCCAGGGCCCGCTGGATCCGGTTCAGGCTCTTCTCTTTGCCCAACACTTCGAGAACTTCGAAGATGCCCGGACTGACGGTCTTTCCGGTAAGCGCCACGCGCAGGGGCTGGGCGATCTTGCCGAACTTGAGGCCCTGTTCCTCCATGAGCTTCTCGAAGACCGGCTGCATGTCCGCTTCTTTCCATTCCGCGAGGTCGGAAAGGCCCCGATGCATGGATTCGAACAGAGCGACGAAATCCGGTTTCAGGAATTTGTCCGCGGCAGCCTGGTCATATTCCACTTCTTCCAAGAAATAGAAGGCGGCGCCTTCCGCCATTTCCACCAGGGTCTTGGAACGGGTCTGGAGCGTGGGCACGGCCGCGGCCGTGATGTTCGGGTCCGGATTTTGGATGCCGAGGTTCTCCAGCAGAGGCTTCAGCGGACCCACCAGGTCCTCCGGCTTGGATTCCTTGATATAATGGCTGTTCAGCCAGAGCAGCTTTTCCGGGTTGAACACACCGGCGGATTTCCCCACGTTTTCCAGGCTGAATTTTTCCAGCAGGTCCTCCTTGGAGAAGACCTCTTCGTCCCCGTGGGACCAGCCGAGGCGCACCAGGTAGTTGAGAAGCGCCTGAGGGAGATACCCCATTTCGCGATAGGCAAGCACGCTGGTGGCGCCATGGCGCTTGCTCAACCGGGTCTTGTCCGATCCCAGAATCATGGGAACGTGTCCAAACTTGGGCAGGGGGGCCTCCAAAGCCTGATAGATCAGTATCTGTCGAGGCGTATTGTTTACATGGTCGTCCCCACGGATCACGTGGGTGATCTTCATGTCGATGTCGTCGCACACCACGGCCATGTGATAGGTGGGGCTCCCGTCGCTCCGTTTGAGGATCAGATCGTCCAATTCACTGTTTTCAAAGGAAATATGTCCCTTGATCATATCCTCAAACCGGGTCTCTCCCACGAGAGGCGATTTGAGGCGCACCACGGTGCCGGGGCCCGGTCCCAATCCCAACTCCCTGCACTTCCGGTCGTACATGGGCTTACGGCCTTGGGCCAGGGCCTCTTTGCGTTTGGCCTCCAGCTCTTCGGGGGGACAGTTACAGTAGTAGGCGCGTCCGGTTTCCAGCAGCTTATCGATGTATCCGTTGTAAAGATCGAAACGACGGCTCTGATAGTGGGGGCCTTCATCCCAATCCAGCCCCAGCCACGTCATGCCGTCGATAATGGCGTCCACATACTCCTGAGAAGACCGGACCGTGTCCGTATCCTCGAGGCGAAGAATGAACTTGCCGCCGTTGCGGCGTGCGTAAAGCCAATTGAACAAAGCGGTGCGTGCGCCGCCGATGTGCAGATATCCCGTAGGACTCGGGGGAAACCGAGTGATTACATTTTCCACGTTGCCATCCTCTTTATTGATTTTGCCGTCCGCTTCTTCTCAAAGCAAACGGCCTGAAACGGTTGGAACTTATACCCCGATTTCGTCGTGGATGGAAAGAAAAAGTCCCTCCCTCGGTTTTGAAGGGCCGGCCGAAACGAACTCCGGGTGTACGGAAAAGTGACTTCCCGCCCGCCAATCCCCAAAACAAAATCCATAACAAGATTACATAAAACACTTGAGCATCTCCCTCCCATCTGTTAGGGACGAAAACTTGTATTGAGCGGCAACGTGGCCGTGTTGGGGATCCGCAGAGGGGGAATGAGGCTGTTCGGCCGCTCCTAACCGACCGGTGGCCATCGATTTCTTGAAGCACGGATCATTTCGCGGCAAGCCGTTTCCGTTCCGGAGACTCCGACAAGCGAATTGAAGAAGAGTGCTCTCCCTTTCGACCGTGTCGAAAACTGCTTGAGCGTCGCTTCGTCCATCGGTGTTTCCGCTGCAAACCCGTGTAAGCTTCCAGCGAATTCCTCACCTATGTCGACCCAACATGGACTCGGCCTGCCGGCGGAGCCGAGGCGGACTCTTAGAATCGGGAGTCCCCCCCGAATGCTCGCGACGAAGGCACACCTCGGTTCACCTGAGGTGTCGGCACAGTCATTTGACCTTCAGCCATGCAACCATGGCCCGACTTGGCTTGAAATCATAATCCCTGGTGAACAAAGGAGAAATTGTGCGGCGGAATATTTTATTGGGCATCGGACTCTTGTTTTCAGCGTTTCTGCTGGCCGGGTGCGGAGGCTCAACCGAAAGCGTTGAGCAGTACGACACCATGATCAATGAACTGGGATTCCACGAAAGAGATATCGCTCGTTTGTCCGCCCCGAATACGCGTAAACAGATCGACAGCGACTCCATATCCAATTTCGTGGTGGGTACGGTGATCAACGTAATCGACTCCACATACAACAACACCCCTATTTTCAACCTGAAACTCATCGACGACGAATCTCTGCTCGATCTCAACGCTCAGAGCGCTTCACAAGATGACATCGCCATCATCATGACCAGCAATAAGAACGCCACGTCTTTCTCCTACGCGGTATCCGCGGACTCGAAGACCTCCGCCAATTTCGGGGGGTTGTTCAGCCTGGGGGCCGCTATTCACGCCGATCATTCCATGGCCTTGGCGAACTCGGACGGAAGCATCTATGTTTCCATGAATCGAGGCAAGCACGGCTCGTATTATGAATTCAACACCTCTGATCTCGCCTCCGGATTCGACCTGACCCCTTATCTCATCGGTACGCCGCTTTCGGAAAGTGAAATCAAGCAATATGTGGACTACACCGAGGAAAGCGCCGGTGTGTCCAAAGGTACCTATATCCACGAGCTGATTTTCCAAAAAAACCAAGGACATGGACAGGTCGACTGGAGTCAACGGAACGTCTACGGCAACGTTCAGCTCCTATCGGAAATGGAAGAAATTTTCGGGATATTGAGAGCGCAATACGACACCTTCGCGGACAATGAGACCGTCCGTAACATTGTGTACACCAACATGATGACCTTGAAACAAAAGATCGGCCATGCCGTGCAGGACTTCTATTCCCATGTGGGCACTCATTTCGTGAGCAAACTCTATTTCGCCAATTATGCCTACGGCTACGGCACCCTTCAATTCGACGAAAACAGCGGTAATGAAGAGGCGCGGGTGGGCGTGGCCCTTTCGCTGGGAGGCGGCGTTCCCTCCAAATTCTCCGCGGAAAGCGCGTCATCCGCCACCTTCGCCCAACAATCCGGGTGGGCGGGCGCCATGAAGAATCTTCACATAGAAGCCCATTCGCGCCCGGGCGGCATGGACCTGGGCTCCTTCGCCTCGCAAATCAAGTCGATTCTCAGTGACGAAGGCACGCCCCTCTACGTGCCCACTCTGAAAGTACCCACTTCCCCCACGGTGGAAGTGCTCGATACGCCCGCACTGAAAAAGGAAGTCAGCGCGCCTCCGGACTCCGTATTCGCCAGTTACAAAGAATGGAAGCAGTACCAGAAAGACCTGAAAGCCGGAAGCGAAGTGGATACCGAGATCAAGGACATCAGTGACGAGCTTGACGTTGAAGGACTGGATTCTCTCCTGGATGAGGACCCAACGGAGCCGGACAATAACGGCACTACGCTATATCACCGCTTTTCCGAAGAATTGGAGCTGCTGCTACAGGAAAGCGACCGGGACGACGGCGATATTGTCGAGCAAGGCTCCAATATTCTACGAATCGACGACATGATCGTCAGCGGCTTTGAGACGACTCCTTATGAAGACGTCATCTCCGCACTCCGAACCAGCAAGATCGTCCTGCCCGACCGGGCCGACCGGGCCGATTCTTATGCCAATGCAACCAAGCTGTTGATGGTTGTGGATCTATTCAGGCAATTGGCCGACTACACGCAATTCATGAGCAATTTTGTGATAAGTAACGTATCGAAATCATTCAATGCTCAGATTCAGGACTTCTATGAAGCATTCTCGGACAAAGCCTACGATTTGGCTACCACGCATATGACGTCCGGTCAGGATATCGAAGTCGATCTGTTGCATCACTTCGCCGTAGACATGTACGGAGACGCCGAGAATGGGGACGTGGAGAATTCCCAATTATACAAGTCCCTGGGATCCGATAGAGATAAGTTCAATTACGTGAAATATCTATGTAATCCCAAAGTCATGCACGTGTGGCGGGACGCTCCCGGAGGGTACGCTCCCTTTGTTTTCAAGAATCAGAATCTGGTGTTCGCCGCCTTGGATCAATTGGCGGATATGGTCAATTATGATGGCTATACGCAGGATGTTCACTGCAACCAGCATTTGTACAAGATTGTAAGCAATCGCGGTATGCGGATCAAAGACACACCGAATCCGGTCGATTTATATGACGGACGCAGCGAATCTCCTCTTTTCCCGATCTTCCGTTACGAACTGAAACATGACCCCAAGTTATTATTCCTGCAGCTTGCCGGTCGGTTCCAACTGATCTTCGGCAGCAACGGAATGATCGCCCCTTACTATCGGACGCCGTACTACCCGGACCTACGAGTGGATCCCATCGACCTCAGGAACAGCGCCATCGCCTTCCAGGTCAAAGAACAAAATATCAAAGAAACCATCTACACCAATATGGCGGCGGACATACATCCCACAACTTTTGATCTGTTGATGGAATATTGTGAGGGGTTTGACGTGGATTCCCTCGACCGAACCCACGCGTTGTACTTTCCGGACAAGACCCAAACCAAGGATCTTTGGGAAGCGAATAGGATCATGAGGGTGTCCGTTTCTTCCGACAAAACGACGACATGCGTCACCTCGGATCAGTTCCGACCCACGTTGCCGGACGGGCGCGATAGTTTCTACTACAAAGGCTACGCGTTTACGGATATCTACAGCGCACTGGTGGATCAGTACGATACCGGCAAGACCATCGGACAGATCGTCAAAGTGAAGGACGGGTCAACTCAAGCCGTAAAGGCGGGATTCTTCCTCTTATTTCCCATCGATTACAGCAAGGTAAACGGAGGTTACGGCTCCTTGCTCATGGGCGCTTCCTACGGTGTGGACAACTACGTGGGGAATCCCACCTATGATGCGGCTTTGATCACTTCCACGCACGATTAGGAAGCAAGAATCGACCCACGGGGGGAAGTCCGCCGGCGGCGGATTTCCCTTCCCGTTTGCTCTTGAAAGGCTCCTCAACAGCCCGTGGACAAAGCCGGATTATTGCAGACGGCTGAAAAGCGAGGGCATGCAAGGCGAGCAAAACCCGAGGAACAATGCCTGCGAAGCGCGTCGCAGTGACGAAGGATGAAGCGCAACGCCGCGGATCGCGTTTCCAAACCGTCCTTCAGGAAACCACGAACCCCGCGTACCCGACCACCTGGTCGTAGTCACGGGTCACATCTCCGCTGGTGGCATAGGCGATCAGTTCGCACCGGGACGCGCCCAGAGCCTTGCACGCCACCAACGTCACCGCCACGGGAATCACTCCGCACATGGAAATGCGATTTTGCACCACGGTTTGATGCAAACCGGCGGGGTCCAGCGCCTCAATCCGTTGAATGGCCATTTCGTCCTTGCGCTTCGCCGACATCTGAGACTCGTAGTGCGACATGTCCGTGCTCGCCACAATGAGAGTCGGTTCCCCCACTTCTCGGATCGCCGCCGCAACGGCCGAGCCCAATTCCTCGCAATCGTCATACGAAAGAAAGGACAACGCAATGGGAGTCAACAGGAAGTCGCTCCGGAGTGCCTGGAGAAACGGGACCTGCACCTCCAGGGAATGCTCGTAACGATGAGCGGCCGCGTCGTCTTTCACCAATCGAGAATGCTTCATAACGGCTCGTGCCGTTTCCCCGTCCATCCCGACTCGGCCGTTGGGCATTTCCCAGGCTCCATCCGCCATGACGGCAACCGGAGCTCCGATGCCCCGATGATTCACCCCAAGCAGAATGATTCGACCTGGAATCTTCACGCGAGCAAAGGCCATTCCCGCGACCTTCCCGGAAAACATGTACCCCGCGTGAGGAGCGATCACAGCCAGGGCCTCCCTCTTTTCCGCCTCCCGGTCCAGATAACCCTTCACTTCTCGTGACAGCACCGAGGGTTCGCCGGGGTAAAATTGGTCGGCAACCGCGGGATTCCTGATCATGACATCCTCCTTTCCCTTTCGAAACGCACATCGGAAGAACGCCGCCGCGTCCTTCAGGCGGCCCCCCCTTTCATTCGTTTGAAGATATCACAGCCGAGAAACAGCCCACAAGGAATCCTACTTCATGCTCACGGCTTCACCATTGAAGCAATCTTGTGTACAAGCGACTTGACGCGCTCGTTACCACCCTACATAAAGAAACATCATTGTCTGTTTCACCGGGGCGCCGGTCAGGCTGATCCATCAGCCCGAGTCCCTCTTTCAACGGCATCGGAGGTGCTTCCCATGGGAGATAAGCTGGTAAGCGAAAGGAATCTGCGGTTTTTATTGTATGAGGTGTTCGATCTGGAATCACTCACCCATTGTCCGATGTACGAAGAGCACAACAAAGAAATCTTCGAGATCGTATTTGAAACCGCCGTGAAGATGGCTTACGACCTCTTTCTCCCCTGTTTTGCCGAGATGGACCGGAATCCTCCCGAGTTCTCCGACAATGAGGTAAAGGTCCATCCCATGGTTTCCACGATTCTGAAGCAGCTGGGAGAAGGGGGATGGATTTCCGCCAACGCGCCCTTCGAGTTAGGCGGCCAGCAGCTTCCTCATCTGCTCACGGCCGCATGCCGATTCATCTTCAGCGCGGCCAATTATTCGGCCTCCGTGTACGCGTTTCTGAACACCGGAGCGGCTCATCTGATCGAGTCCTTCGGTTCACAGGAACTTATCGATACCTACATTCCCAAGATATTCGAGGGAGAATGGCAGGGGACCATGGCTCTGACCGAGCCGCAGGCCGGAAGCTCCCTCACGGACATATCGACCCGGGCCGTTCCTACGGATCAGGATTACTACAGGATCAGCGGGCAAAAGATATTCATCTCCGCCGCGGACCACACGGGGACTGAAAACGTGGTGCACCTGATGTTGGCCAAGATCAAGGGAGCGCCTCCGGGAGTGAAGGGCATCTCCCTGTTCGTGGTGCCCAAGAAGAGAATCGAAAAGGACGGAAGCTTGGTGAGCAACGACGTCAACACGGCGGGCATTTATCATAAGCTGGGCTACCGCGGTTCTCCCATCGTGCAGCTAAGTTTGGGCGAAAGGGATGATTGCCGCGGCTACTTGGTAGGCGAACCCAACAAGGGCCTTTCGTACATGTTCCAGATGATGAACGAGGGCCGAATCGACGTGGCGATCGGAGCCGCGGGCATCGCGTCCGCCGCCTACTATGCCTCCCTGGAATACGCAAAGACCCGGCCGCAGGGAAGAAAGCTTTCGGCGAAAGACCCCACGTCCCCGCCCGTGCCCATCATCAATCATCCCGACGTAAAACGCATGCTGTTCTTCCAGCGCGCCGTGGTGGACGGGTCCGTCGCCCTACTGCTCCAGTGCTCCAAGTATGTGGATATGATCAAGGTTTCGGAGGGCGAAGAAAAGGAGCGCTACTCAATGCTGCTGGATATCCTCACGCCCGCGGCCAAGACCTACCCTTCGGAAATGGGCGTACTCTCCGTAAGCCAGGGACTCCAATGCCTGGGAGGTTACGGGTATTGCGACGAATTCCCGCTGGAACAGTATTACAGAGACGTCCGCATTCATCCCATCCACGAGGGAACTACCGGCATTCAGGGGCTGGACCTCTTGGGTCGAAAAGTCACCATGAACAACGGCCGCGCCTTTTCGTTGTACATCGATGAAGTCGAAAAAGCCGTGCGGAAGGCGGAAACCTTCCCAGGACTCGAGTTTCATGCTCATCGGCTCCGAGAGTCTCTTGAGCGGCTCCGAGATGTGACCGCCCACCTCCTCCGGATCGCGGATTCCGGAGAAACGGAACGTTTTCTTGCGGACGCCGTCCCTTATTTGGAATTGTTCGGCATCGTCACCGTGGCGTGGCAATGGCTCCTCCAGGGCTCGGCCGCCTTCCGGGTGCAATCGGAAGGCCTGTCCGAAGCGGAAACCCGTTTCTATCAGGGCAAGCTGCGCACCATGGACTACTTCTATCGGTATGAGCTTCCCAAGGCCGACGGGCTGGTGCGGCTATTGACGGAGAGCGAAGGATTAACCGCCAAAGCGGAGGAGTCGTGTTTCGACGACTGACCGGCGTCGCCGTCCCGCGGACTTGATCCTTCCTGAAGGACGACGGCGATGCGGATAGAAACGGCGTACGAAATGCGCGGGGATCACAAGGCCGGGGGGCCTTCTCAGCGGAGGAGGGCCACCTCGGCCGTTTTCCCCCTGCATTACGATACCTGCCGAATATATTATATTCGCGGCGCGTCAGCGACGCTCCAACCGCCTCCGGCGGTATCTGAAAGCATAATATCCCATCCCCAAAAGGCGGGCGGCCTTGCGTTCGTTTCCTCCCGCTTGGTGGAACGCTTCGCGAATGAGGTGGGTTTCCAGCGCCTCCAAGTCGATTCCCTCCCTGGGAAGCGGCGGAAAGCCCCCCCTGGGGTCCACCAATCCTCCTTTGGCGCAAAGAGCTTTGACGTCGTCCTGAAACAGGTCGTTCCTATCCACCAGGGGACCCGAACTCAACAGCACACCGCGCTCCACGGAGTTTCGTAATTCTTCGATCCCCCCTTTCCAGCTTCGGCCGGCGAGATACAGGGCGGCTTCCGAACTGAAGCCCCGCACCGCCCTGCCGTGCTTCTCCGAAAAGTGAGTCAACAGCATCGTCGCGATCCGCGATATCACCTCACCTCGTTTGGTGAGCGACGGCACTCGAACCGTACTCTCCGCCAACCGCCGATAGAGATCTCCGTGGAGCAGCTCGCCTTCCAGAAGTTCACGCACATTCCCCCGGATCGCCGAGATGAACCGAGGTCGTTTCGAAGAAGAATCTTCCGAATCCAAGTACTTAAGAAGCCGTGTCTGAGTCCTCTCAGGCAGCTCGCCGATCTCATCAAGAAAAAGCGTGCCTCCCGAAGCCTCCGCGATTAAGCCTCGTTGGCCGGTGGATTTTCGTCCCGACACACTAGTCCCGTGCTCTCCGAACAAGGCACTTTCCAGGTCTTGACGAGGAGACGCCGAACAGTCCAGGGAAACCAGCGGGGATCGATGAACGGGGCTTCGAGAATGAATGCCGGCGGCCATTAATTCGGAAACCGATTTGGCCGCGCCGAGAATCAATACGGATCGTCCCGAGTCTCCCGCCAGAGCTTTCACCGCATGGCCGGTGTCCAGAAGAGTCCCACGGTCCGTTTCGATACACGGAAGCAGGTCTTTCAGCATCCGTTCCCGAAGGTCCCGCAGTTCCGTGCGCAGACGGATCGACTCGCACGAGCTCCGAATCCGCATTCTCAGCTCTTCGGAATGAAAAGGTTTCAGCAGAGAGTCACAGGCCAAGCCGCTCTCGGCCCGCCCTGAAATTGCCATGCTCTCCCGCGTCCCCGTAAGAATGAGGTCCGCCATGGGAGCGGAAGATTGAATACGTTCCACATCGGCCGACCGCGCTCCTCGCAGCAGTGCCGTATCGAGTAAAACCACGTCGGGGGGATCGGCCTCGATGGCTGCGGCGGCCCGTCCCATGGAGTCGAACCCTTCCAAACGATAAGGGGGATCGGGCAGTTCACGACGGCATTGACCGATGACCTCTTCCTCATCGATGACCGCGATCCGATGATTCATGCGAAACTCCCCCTCCCCGGAATATCCGAGACCCGGTCGTTGGATGCCCTTTTCCTTTCCGGAAGCGTCTCGGGATAATGCCCGTTCCCTTCTAAGAAAACTCGCCGGTATGGTCGGCCTACCGTTCAATAAACGGGAACCCGATACCGAAATGCCGCTTTTCCATCATTGATCAATCCGCCGGAATCTGGTAAAGGGTCTGATCCCGTTTCTTCGGGCATCTCATTGAATTCGGGTAAGAAGAAATATGTACGATCAGAGATCGACTTTCGCGCAGAAGACGTCGTCCACGGTGAAACCGGACCTCATCCGCGAAATCATTTACCATATTCGGCGGCTTCTTCAGGCCAGGGGCCACTACACCAAAGAACTCATCAAGAAATACCAGATCAGCGTACCGCAGCTCAACTGCCTAGTGGCTCTATACGAAAACGGGCCCCTGTCCCTGTCCGGGATCGCGCGTCAGGTTCTGGTAAAATCAAGCACCGTAACGGGCATTATCGATCGACTCGAACAAAAAGATTTGGTGAGACGCACCAGGACGTCGCCGGACCGCAGGATCGTGGTGGTGGAACTCACGGAAGCGGGAGAAACGCTCGCTCGCGACGCACCTCCCCCCATTCAGACTCAAGTCATGAACGGCCTTTCGGAACTTCCCGAAGCAGAATTGATCAAAATATCGGAAGGCCTGAAGCTTTTGACCGGCCTCATGGAAACGGAAGGATCGGCCTGAGGGCTTTACCGAAGACCGCACTTCCTTGTACAAGAAGGGTTTCCCACCGGAATCCGTTACCCTGTTTCCTCTCCCAAGTGCTCCCGACAGCCCCTTGTAAAACTTTTCCCGCACTTCCGGAATAATTTGTATACAAAATAATCTTTGACCCCGTTTTTTTCCATTGCATCCAAACCGTTTTCAATCCGCCCTGATTGCCCTGAAAATCGGCAACGACAAAAAAAGAGTTTGTTGCTTGACAACACATCCGTCACGATGTATTTTGAATTCAAATAATTCGCATTGAGATCATTTCAGACGAAACTTTCCTGAGTATTCCCTCTCTCCGAGAAGTTACAGGAACGAAGATATTTGTTTTCCGGTTGGAGAATCGGGTGGCGCATACTCCCCTCGAAACCGGAAAGAACCCCAACGTTAGGAGTTACACATGTGCGGCATAGCCGGATGCTTCGGAGTCAAGGACGAACAGACCATCAATCGGATGCTGGACGCCATGGGCCACCGAGGACCCAATGACAGGGGCATCCACTCCCATTCCAACGGTGTGGTGGGCCACACCCGCCTTTCCATTGTGGACGTGGCCCGAGGCCATCAGCCCATTCTGGCCGAGGGCGGATCCAAAGGGATCATTTGCAACGGAGAAATTTATAACTTCAAGAAGCTGCGCTCCAAGCTCACTTCACAGTATCGCTTCAAGACCTCTTCCGATTCGGAGGTCATTCTCCATCTGTATCGGGAAAAAGGAGCCGCCGCCGTAAAAGAGCTCGACGGCATGTTCGCCTTTGCTCTGTTCGACGGTGAAAACTATCTCCTGGCCCGCGATCCCATCGGCATCAAGCCGCTCTATTACGGACACCACAACGACCAAATCTATTTCAGCTCGGAACTGGGGGCCATGACCTTGGCGGGGCTCGATCAGGTTCACGAATTTCCCGCCGGCCACTACTACACCCCCAAAGAAGGATTCGTGAAATATTACTCGGTGCCTCCGGTGGAAGACCATCTGCTCACCGACATCGAGGAAGCGCGCGAACGAATCCGCAAGACCTTCATCCGGGCGGTGAAGAAAAGGCTGCTGGCGGACCCTCAGGTTCCGGTCGGATCCTTCTGCAGCGGTGGATTGGACAGCAGTTTGGTGGCGGCCATCGCCGCGGAGGACATTCCCAACCTGCACACCTTTGTGGTGGGCATGCAGGACGAATTTGGAGACGTGAGCGACGATATCAAGGCCTCCAGGATTGCGGCGGAGCACATCGGGTCCACGCACCACGAACTGCTCTTCACGGTGGACGAATATAACGAAGCGCTGCCCGAGGTCATCCGCAAGCTCGAAAGTTACGATCCCTCGCTGGTACGCTGTGCGGTGCCCTGCTATTTCACCTGCAAACTCGCCGCGGACTACGTCACCGTGGTACTCACCGGCGAAGGAGCCGACGAGCTGTTTACCGGCTACCACTACATGAAGCACTTCCCCGTGGACAAGCTGAACCTGGAAGCCCGTCGGTGCATCGGCAACCTGCACAACATCAACCTGCAGCGCGCCGACCGCATGGGAATGTACTTCAGCCTCGAACTGCGCGTTCCCTTCTTGGATACGGAACTGGTGGATCTTTCCATGAAGATTCCCCCGGAACTGAAGATCAACGAACGCAACGGAGCCAAAATCGAAAAATGGATTCTCCGCAAGGCCTTTGAAGATACGGATTATCTCCCGGAAGACATTCTCTGGCGCTACAAAGTCCAATACACGCAGGGAGCCGGCTGCGAGAACTTGGGAGAGCTTCTTGCCGAAAAGAACATGACCGAGGACGAGTACCAACAAATCAAAGAAGAGAATCCCTCCGCCGTGATCAACAGCAAGGAAGCGGCTTATTATTTCAAGATCTTCCGCGAGTTCCATCCGCAGGATTCCATCTTGGGTTCCATCGGCATCTGGACCGGATTCGATTTCGCCGAAGAGCGTGAACGAGTCAGGGGGACCGTGGACGGAGACCGTAAGCATCAAAGGGAAGAAAAGGACTCCAAAGACGAGAAAGAAACCAAAGCCGCGTAACCGCGGATTTCTCGCCGTAAGATGCAATGGACGATTCTAGGATCCGGGGGATGCACCCGCATCCCCCGCCCCCTGTGCCGTTGCCCGGTGTGCAATGAAGCCAGGGAAAAGGGGATCCCCTTCGAGCGAACCGGACCCGCCGGCTTTCTTCACGACGAAAACCTGCTCATCGACACTCCGGCCGAAGTGGCCGATCAGTTGAACCGAAACGGAATAGAGCGATTGGATCACCTGATCCTGACTCACTTGGACCCCGACCATGTGGAAGGACTGCGTGTGGTGGAACAGGTGGCTTTGGATTTCCGTACCTGGCGGGCCTATCCGGAGCTCAGGATTCAATTGGTGATTCCGGAAGTCCTCTACCGGAGGATTCGCGAAATCCGATCGGTTTACGGTCCCCTGATGGACTTCTACGAGGGCCAAGGCTTCGTGGAAATCCGCGTGTTCCGACAACGGACCCGAATCGGCAATACCGACGTGATCGCCTTGCCCGTTGACCGGGGAGACCAAACCTCATTCGTCTATGTTTTCATGAAACAGGGCCGGAAGGTCGTTTACGCCCCCTGTGACATCCGGCCGTTTCCGGAGGAAAGGGAGGAAGTCCGAAACCCCTCCCTGCTGATCATTCAACCGGGAATCTTCGAAACAGGCTTGAAACACGGTTTCGTCTATCCGGAAAGTCATATTTCCAGGACCACTCTTTACACTTTCGAAGAAACCGTAGGGCTGGCGAAAAGAATCGAAGCAAAGCACGTCCTGTTCGTTCACCTGGAAGAGTACTGGAATCGGAGCCACACGGATTACACGGCACTGGAAAGCTCCATGGAGGGGATCCGCTTCGCTTACGACGGGATGCGAATCACTGTGTGACTCTTCTTTAATCCACCCGGAAGCAACCCTTTGCAGCATAAGGAGAGACCGATGAACGCGCCCAACACCGCACGAAAAATGGAAAGTTCACCCGAACTGGTGGACGAGGCGTACCTCGAGAGAATTCACGCCGAGGCTCTCCAGGTCCTCGAGGAAGTGGGCGTGAAGTGCACTTCCCCCAAAGTCCGCACCTTGTTCGAGGAGACCGGCCTTGCCGCCTACGACGAGACCACCCAACATCTCCACATCTTGTCTCCCCTCGTTGAACAGGCCCTGGGTACGGCGCCCAAAAGGGATCAGTACTGGATCCCCGAAAATTCCTTCGGCGTGGGAGGCACCGCGCCCTTTGTGCACGACGATGACACCGGCGACCTCGTGGAACCCACGTTGGATCACCTTAAGCACATAGCGAGGGTAGTCCAGGAATCGGACGAGACGGCCTTCATGGCTCGCGGGGTGCTGATCAAGAAGCAGGAAGTCAAAGTGATGGACGTGATCACCGAGCACTGCAGTAAGCCCATCTACGTGGCCGCGTTGACGGACGAAGGAATCGCTCGGGCTCGGGAAATCTGTAATTCCCGTGGAAATCTTACGGTTCAATTTTCCATCATCAACAGCCCGCTGAATCTGATCGAAAGCATGGTGGATCCTTTCTTCACCTGCGTGTCGAGCGGCATCCCCATTTATGTATCCACCATGCCCATGGCCGGATTATCGGCCCCCTACAGCATGTCGGGCCTTCTCACTCTGACCCACGCCGAGGGTCTGTTCGGCATCACTCTCGCCCAACTCATTCGTCCCGGGATTACGGTCGTGCACGCCGGCCTCCCCTCCATTGCCAACATCCAGAAAAATTACGCCGTGGACTTGGGCCTTTTCTCCCACCAGGTGGCCAACCTTCTGATGGAGAAGGTGAATGCCCGCTTGGACATTCCTTCGATCCAGACAGCCTGCACCACCAGCGAAGAACATCCCGGTCCCAAAGCGGAAGCGGACGGCGTGGCGGGCTTTGCTTTGCTCAAGAAGTACGGTTTTCATCAGATGCGCCATGCTTTCGGGTTCCTGAAGGAACTCATTTCCTTTTCCATTGCCAAGCTTGAGCGCCACATCGAACTGTGCAGGGAAACGAGCCCGGATCAAGCGGCTCCCGTCGAAGTGGATCCATTCGATGCCGAAGGCTTCGAAGCCATCAAACGCAACGGAAGTCGCGCCGGATACATGCGCGACGATCATACCCTCAAGAACACGGGCAAAATATTTCTCACCTGAGTTGTATTGCTTTCCGAACAGCTTCCCCGTCGGTCCTTGGGGTGGACTCCGGAACCGCCTGAAGGACCGGGGAAACAGTCGGTCGGCCCAGGATTCGCAGGCAATTCTCCCGTCCTTTCCGGTTCAAGAAGAATTTCCCTTGAATTACACTACCCGCTTCTGCATTATCCGGAATTGTCTCCATCCGTGATGCCGGACGAGACGCCCTGCCTCGAACCATTGACCAGTGGAATCAAACCGTATGGCGCCGTCCGACGAAGAGCGAATTCGAAAATTCGGGGAGGCCTCCTCGACTACGATCCCCTTGGCGGTCGGGATCACCGAGGATGGCAGGAGTGATCAACTGCTCTCCTTTGCCCGCCGACTCGGTGAATTGGCCGAAAGAGTGCGGATCCGAACGGAAACCGATCCGCATTCCGCCCTGCCGTTCCTGGAAGTCGGTTCACGGATACGGTACCACGCCGTGCCCGTGGGGCCGGGACTCGAAATCTTTCTCGACTCGTTGTTGCCGGATACCGCGCCCAAGCCGCCCGCACGCCTCAAGGACAAACTCGATTCCATTGCCCTGCCTGTTGAACTGAGCCTGTTCATCGCGCCGGGGTGCCGCTACTGCCCGACCATGGTCCGGGGCATTCTTCCCTTGGTGCACGGGTGCGAATTCCTACGACTAACCATCACCGATGCATCGCTTTTTCCCGAAGCGGCGGAATCTTCGAACATTCGGTCCGTGCCCACTTTGTTGATGAACTCGTCCATGCGATGGACGGGAGCCGTGGAACCGGACCAACTGGTGGAAATGATCGTCACGCGGGACTGGTCCCATCTACCCGCCTCTTCGCTGGAAGATATGATCGTTCGTGGAGACGCGGCCTCCCTATCCTCGGGCATGTTGGAGAGGAATCGGATTCTTCAGGCTTTTCCGGAAGTGCTGGTCCACGAGACCTTCACGGTACGACTCGGCGCCATGTCGGTTCTTGAGGAACTGGTGGAAAAGAATCCGGCGCTTGCGAGCGAAGTCGCCGAACCTTTATGGGACCGCTATGAAAATGCGTCGGAAACGGTTAAAGGCGACATCCTCTATCTTCTCGGAGAACTTCACGCCCAAGACCTCGCCCCTCGAATCCGGGGAATTCTGCAAGGAGAGACAAACGCTGAAATTCGCGAGGCGGCTTTGGAAGCCCTGGAAAAACTGTGACCCGAACCCCTCTTCGGAACTCGTCCTTAACCGGTGAAAAACCCGATCTCCTAAGGTGCATCTCATCCGTCGGGATTCGAGCGCCTCGCGTGTCACCCCTTTCCCGGGCCGATGGCAAACGGCCTTTTCCAATGGCCAGGCGGATAACAACGTCCTGTTCACGTTAGAACAAACGATCGGCCAGCACTCCAAGAAACAGGGTCACGCTCACCCAGCTGTTCACCGTGAAGAATGCTTTGTCCAGCCTGCGGAGATCCTTGGGGCGAACCAGGGAGTGTTCATAGATGAGCAGCCCACCCACCGCCGCCACTCCTAAGTAGTAGGGCAGGCCCATATTCAGAAATCGACCGGCCGCCACAAAACATGCCCACGCCGACCCATGCAGCAGCCTCGCCAGGAAGAGTCCTTTCTCTCTTCCGAGAAATGCGGGAATGGAATGCAATCCCGCGGCCCGGTCAAACTCCATGTCCAAACAGGCATAAAGCACATCGAAGCCCGCCACCCACAACATCACGCCCGGCGCCAAGCTGAGGGCCGCGGGAGTCCATTCGCCCGTAACCGCCAACCAGCCCCCCACCGGAGCAACGCTCAGGCAGAGCCCCAAGAAAAGGTGGCACAACGCGGTAAATCGTTTGGTGAACGAATAGGCAAGGATCAGGCACAAAGCCAAAGGGGAGAGCAAGAGGCACAACGGATTGAGCAGCGCCGCCGCTGAGAAGAAAAGCACGCAGGAAACCGCGATGAACACGAGAACGCTTCGAGAGGAAACGAGTCCGAGGGGAATGGCCCTGTCTTTTGTCCTGGGATTGCGAGCGTCGAACCTTGCGTCCACCAATCGATTGAAGGCCATGGCCGCGCTGCGGGCCCCCACCATGGCCAAAAGCACCAGGAACCAGGTTTTCAGATCGGGGAACGTTTCACGAGCCGCCAGTGCGCCGGCAAAAGCCAGGGGAAGGGCGAACAGGGTGTGTTCAAACTTGATCATCTCAAGGATCACGGCGATCCTTCGCTTCATGAACCGACCCTCACTCCCTCAATGGATGTCGTCCGCATCAGGATGAGTTTCCGCCCGCAATTCCCAGTCGTTCCCATATTTCATCCACCCTGGTCTTGGTGGCTTCATCCATTTCGATGGCGTCGGGCCAAGCCCTGGAGTGCCCCTCTTCAGGCCACTTGCGCGTTGCGTCCAAGCCCATTTTGCCGCCCAGGTGAGGCAAAGGGGACGAATGATCCAGCGCGTCCAAAGGTCCCTTGACAAAGCACACATCGCTTCCGGGATCCACATTGTTGCACATGACCCACAGGGCTTGCGAAAGATTCTGTACGTCCACCCATCGGTCGAACACCACGATGATCTTGGCGAACATCATCTGCCCCAATCCCCAAAAAGCGTGCATGATCTTCTGAGCGTGACCGGGATATCGCTTGTCGATGGCCACGAACACCAAGTTGTGAAAAACGCCTTCCATGGGGAGATTGATGTCCACGACTTCCGGAAGGGTCTTCTTCAAGATCGGCAGGAAGATCCTTTCGGTGGTCTTGGCCATGTAACAGTCTTCCATGGGAGGCCGCCCCACAATGGTGGTCGAATAAATGGGATTCTTCTTGCGCGTCATACAGGTAACATGAAAAACGGGATACATATCCGCCAGGGAGTAGAACCCGGTGTGATCTCCGAAGGGTCCTTCCAGCCTGCGTTCTCCGGGTTCCACGTAGCCTTCCAGCACGAACTCGGCATGAGCCGGCACGGTCAGATCCACCGTTTTGCAGCGAACCGTTTCCACGAATTTTCTTCGGATCACTCCGGCGAGAAGCAACTCGTCCATATCGTCGGGTAAAGGCGCAGTGGCCACATAAGTGGTCACCGGTTCGGTACCCACGGCCACGGCCACGGGCAGAGGCCGTCCCATGGCTTCCGCCGTTCGGTAATGCTGGGCGCCTCCCTTGTGGGTATGCCAGTGCATGCCCGTCGTATTCCCGTCGTAGACCTGCAGACGATACATACCCATATTGGGTTGGCGCGTTTGGGGATGCCGGGTGAATACCAAGGGCAGAGTAATGAATGGTCCGCCGTCCTTGGGCCAGCACTTGAGCACCGGCAACTCGGTCAGGTCCGGATCCATGCGCACCACTTCCTGGCAGGGCGCCTTCTGAACGGTTTTGGGGAACGCGTCTCCGACCCTCTTGAGTTTGGGAAGCATCTTGAGTTTGTCCAGCAGGGACTCGGGCTTCTGCATGTCCATGAAGGTTTCGAGTTCCGCGGCCAGTTCGTCCAGGCTGTCCCGCTCCAGGGCCAGGCACATTCGTTTGAACGACCCCAAGGCGTTGATCAGTACGGGAAATTCGGAGCCCACCACATTCTCGAACAGCAGGGCGGGTCCGCCTTGTTTGGAGACTCGGTCCGTGATCTCGGCGATTTCGAGTACCGGGCTGACCGGCTCCCGAATGCGAAGGAGCTCTCCTTCCTCTTCCAAAGCCGACACAAACTCTCTCAAATCCCTGTACGGCATGACCCCACCACCCGTTTTCCGTCACCGGCTTCGAAAGAGCCGTGTTTTGCTAGTTCCCGACAACGCGGGATTTTTCCGCAACGTACAAAGTCACCACACCCAGTGTCACCGCCTCGAAACGAACTCGCCCAAACCCCTCTTTCCGCAACAGCTCGACCACCTGCTCGCGATCGTGAAACTCCTCGATGGACCTGGCGAGATACTCATAGGCCTCCCGATCGCCGGTAATCCGGTCCGCGATGCGGGGCAGCAAGCGGCGCAGATAGGAAAGATAGATTCGGCCGAAGATCGGAACCCCGGGCCTGGAGAATTCGAGGATCACGAACCTTCCGCCCGGTTTGAGCACCCGGAAAACCTCGGCGAGCCCCGACTCAAGGTCGGCCAGATTGCGAACTCCGAACCCCACCATGACCCCGTCGAAGCATTGGTCGGCAAAGGGCAGCCGCTCCCCTTCCCCACAAACCAATCCCCGAATCCCGGTCCCTTCCGAATCTCCAATTCCTCGCCGACCTTGCCTGAGCATGTTCATGGACAGATCAAGAGCCACCACCCGATGTCTCGAACGCCTTGTTAGAGCGAAGCTCAAGGGGAGCGTTCCGGCGCACAGGTCCAGAATCAACCCCGGTTGATCCCACCGAAACTTCCGAACCGTTTTAAGGCGCCACCATCGGTCCACTCCCCCGCTCAAGACCGTATTGGTGAGATCATAGTTTCCCGAAATTCCCTGAAATTTGGAATGGACGAAGTTCTTTTTGTCGCCGCCGGGAACAACACCTCGAGAATTGGGCTTCAAGGAAGACATGGCGCTTCCTCGCGACGGGCATCCTCGTGTTCGAGCACGGACATCAAGTCTTCCAAAGCAAGCGGACCCGCGCGCAACACTCGAGGGAGGTTCTCGGACACGTCCAATACGGTGGAGGGAGTCCGGCCGGACGTCACCCCGCCGTCCAACAACAAATCCACCCTTTCCCCCAATTCCCGAAACACTTGTTCTCCATCTTCAATCCCTGGTTGCCCGGAACGATTGGCGCTTGTTGCGGTGAGCGGAGCGTTCAGAAGGCGGACCAAGGCTGCGGCCGTGGGATGACTCGGAACTCGAAGACCGACCTTCCCCTGGTCGGAAAGCACATGCCTCGGAACGTGAGCCTTAGCCTTCAACACCATGGTGAGTCCACCGGGCCAATAAACCCGGGCGATCTTCAGAGCCGTGGGATTCGTCTCACACCATGCGGAAAGCCAAGTCGGATCGGGAATGAGAAGAGGAAGAGGTTTCCCGGAGTCCCGGCCCTTGGCCTCGAAAATCCGTCGGCAGGCCGACTCATTGGTGCCGCATGCGCCGAGACCGTAAACGCTTTCCGTGGGATAGGCCACAATCCCGCCTTGCCCGAGCACCTCCACGGCGGTGGAAAGCGCTTCGGGATCCGGTTGTTGCGGATCTACCCGGAAACGTATCAACTTGGAACCTGCACCGAAGCCTCCTGAGACTGACGTCTGCGGAATTCCACCAGTCTTTCCAGGATTATCGGATCGTGGAGACTCAGTATTTGAGCGGCGAAGATCGCCGCGTTTTTCGCACCGTCCACGGCCATGACCGCCACGGGAATACCTGAAGGCATCATGACCGACGACAGAAGCGAGTCCAATCCGTTGAAGACCGAACTGCCGATGGGCACGGCGACTACGGGCAAATCGGTCCAAGCGGCGATGACTCCCGCCAAATGCGCCGCCCAACCCGCTCCCGCGATGATTACCTGAATGCCTCGGTGCCTTGCGGTTTGTGCATAATCTTTGACACGCTCCGGTGTCCGATGGGCGGATGCCGTCAAAAACTCATTGGCGATGCCCAACTCATTCAGAAAAGCCTCGGCTTTCGCCATGACTTGCCGATCCGAGGCGCTCCCCATGATGATACCCACACGCGGGGATTCTTTTGATTCCATGAAAATATCTCTCTTATTACCCTGAACGCCGGGTCCCGAATTGCGGAGTCTTCAGTAACTTTTCGGGGGGAGCCCCAAAAAAGCTCCCCCCGGCATCTCAGCCAACATTCCGGCACGGCCGCCGTCCCCGGACAAAGGAGCCGGCCGCCTGGAGTTCCGATGCAAAGGTGTCTGCACACCCGTCTTGCCGGACCCACGGGAAGACGATTCGAGCGATCGACCGTCGACACGGATAAAAACCGGAGATTGAAGCCTGCCCTACCTGTCTAACGACTCTCCGGAGCAACCGATGAAAAACGACGACGTGCAAAGCGCGAATTCCCGAGGAACACAGCGTACATGAAGTACGTCATCATGACAAGGGACGGAGCGCAACGCAGCTCATCGCGCATCTCAGCGGTCGGTTAGAGCCTTTTGGGCGATATCTCGCCGAAAGTAACATTCATCCCAGGAAATTTGATTCACCGCACGGTAACAAGTATCAAGGGCCGCGGAAACGCTTTCGCCACGGCTGGTCACTCCAAGGACTCTGCCGCCGGAGGTCATATACCGCCCGAACTCGTCGAACTCCGTGCCGGCGTGAAAGACCATGACGTCTTTCATGCGGGACACGCCTTCCAGGCCGGAAATCACCTTTCCTTTATCGTATTTTCCAGGATATCCTCCGGAAGCCATGACCACGCACACCGAAGGGGACGGATTCCACTGAATATCCAAATCCTTCAAGCGATGATCGTTCACCGCCGTCATAATGTCCACCAAATCGGTTTCCAACCGCATCAGCAGGGGCTGGGCTTCGGGATCACCGAATCTAGCGTTGAATTCGAGCACCTGAAACCGTCCGTCCCGGATCATCAATCCCGCATACAGGACGCCCTCATAAGGACGGCCTTCCTGCGCCATGGCCCGCACTGTGGGAATCATGACTTCTTCCATGATCCGGGCCTCCAATTCCGGTGAAACCACGGGCGCCGGTGAGTACGCTCCCATTCCTCCCGTGTTGGGCCCCCGATCTCCTTCGAAGATCGGCTTGTGATCCTGTGAGGAAGGCATGGGCACCACGGTCTCCCCATCGGTGAACGCCAGGAAACTGGCCTCCTCACCCACCAGCTTGTCTTCGATCACAACCCGTTTTCCGGCATCACCAAAGGCTTTCCGAGTCATGATCTTGTCCAGGGCTTCAAGGGCTTCCGCTTCGGTATCGCAGACGATGACCCCTTTGCCCGCCGCAAGGCCGTCCGCTTTGACAACGAGGGGCGCTCCCTTCTTCTTCACAAAGCTTTCCGCCGCCTTCCGGTCATCGAAAACCTCGAAATCCGCCGTGGGAATCCCATATTTCTTCATCAGATTTTTTGCGAAGACCTTGCTGCCCTCAAGTTCCGCCGCGGCTTTCGTCGCTCCGAAAACAGTCAAACCCCTCTCACGAAACAAATCAACGATCCCCATGGTGAGAGGTTCTTCAGGTCCCACCACCGTGAGGTCCACGCTGGTTTTTTCCGCGTATTGAGCCAGCGTCTCGATTTCGGAGGCTCCGATGTCCAGACACCAAGCCAGTCCGCTGATTCCGGCATTGCCCGGCGCGCATGCCAGTACTTCAATATCCGGATGCTGACCGAGCTTCCACACTAGAGCGTGTTCACGACCACCACCGCCGACCACCAGTATTCTCATCTTTCTTCCCCTCTCCGCACAGCCGGACGGAATCGTCCCGCCGCAACGCTTAGTGTCTGGTTGCGGAATTCCGTTTCACGTCGGGACGACTTAACACGAATGCCGACGTCCCTGAAGCTTTGTTTCGATTACCCCGGCCGTTTCGCCGACGTTGGAGCAATCATTTCCGAACATTCCGGGGAGCCGGGCGCGCGGCTCCGACATCCCCGTGTCGTGGCCTCATGCGGTCGCGCACTAGACCCCTTTTACGCTCGCCAAATAGCGAGCAATGGCAGCATCGTATCGCTGCGTCAAATCAAATACCTTGCGAGCCAAGCGAAACCGAGTGTCCAACGTGGTTTCCCCTCCCGAACCTTTCATCTCCTCGATCACCGAAGCATAGTCCTCAGGTTCCACCACAACGGTAACGTATCGGAAATTTTTCGCGGAAGAGCGCAACAGCGTAGGCCCACCGATGTCGATGTTTTCCACCGCCTCCTCGAGAGTACAATTCGGAGCGGCCACGGTTTTTTCAAATGCGTAAAGATTTACCGCCACCAAGTCTATGGGAACAATACCGGTTTTGCGCACTTCCCGTTGGTGGTCGGGGTCTTCGCGAACGGCGAGAATCCCTCCATGCACTTTGGGATGCAGCGTCTTCACCCTGCCGCCGAGGATCTCGGGAAAACCGGTGAACTCCGACACCTCTTTCACCTTCACACCGCCGTCTCTCAAGGCTTTGGCCGTACCCCCGGTGGACAGGACCTCAACGTCCATGTTCGCCAGTTCCCTGCCGAATTCAACCACACCCGTCTTGTCAGTTACGCTGATCAACGCCCGCTCGATTCTCACCTGTTCGGTCTCCTTTTCTTGGAAATTCGGGGCACCATAGCTCCTTTCCGGGCTACGAACAACTAGCCGAGGGAGCGAAGGACGGCCGCCAATTCTTCCGACTTGTCTTCCATTCGTCGAGCCTGATCATCATCACCTTCATGATCATACCCGAACAAATGAAGGATTCCGTGAATCAACAGGAAATCAAGCCTTTCTTCAAAAGAAACGCCGGCTTCTTCCGCCTCTCGCCGGGCGGTATCCACGGAAATCACCACATCTCCCAAAAGGCCGGGCTGAACATCGCTATAGGGACCCTCCCGCATGGAGAATGCGAGCACGTTCGTAGGGCCCTTACGCCCAAGGTAGGTCTCATTCAACTCGGCAATGGCCGGATCATCCAGCAGAACCACGCTGAGCTCCAACGGCTCAGATGCCAAGGCGCTTAAGATTGTCCTGATCCTGCTCTTGAGGCTCGATACGTTGACTTTTTGTCGCCGCTGCCGGTTGTCTAAGCGCACCGTTTTCTTTGCTTCTCGCAGGGGGAGCTCCCTTTTCCGCCGATTCCGGGTATTCGATTCTCTGATGAAAAATGCCGTTGAGTATCTGTTTGAAGCTCTTGGCCACCTCGTGCAAATCTTTGAGGGTCAACTCGCATTGGTCGAGTTGACCGTCGGAAAAGGCTTTGTTGATGATCTTCTGAACCATGCCCTGCACCCTGGCGGGCGTGGGGTTCTGCAAAGTGTGAGAGGCGGCTTCCACCATGTCCGCGAGCAATACCAGGCCGGCCTCCTTGGTCTGAGGCCTGGGTCCGGGATATCGGAAGTCGTCCTCTTCCAGAGCGGCCGCATCCTGACCTCTCATCTCCTTGGCTTTGTTATAGAAGTAGGAGATCAGAGACGTACCGTGGTGCTGCTGGATAATGTCGATGATGGCTCCGCCCAGCCGATGAGTTCGCGCCAATTCCACCCCTTCCTTCACGTGCGAAATCAAAATCAGGCTGCTCATGGAGGGGGCCAATTTTTCGTGCCGGTTCCGTCCCGTTTGGTTTTCAATGAAATAATCGGGCTTCTTGATCTTTCCCAGATCATGATAATAAGCAGCCACTTTGCACAGAAGTGAGTTGGCGCCTATGGCTTTGGCCGCGGCTTCGACCATGGTTCCTGCGATAAGGCTGTGGTGGTAGGTACCGGGAGCCACGATCATGAGCTGCTTGAGCAAGGGGGAATCCAGATTTGCCAATTCCAGCAGCTTGATGTTGGTGGTGTAGCCGAACGCCATTTCGCCCAGAGGAATCAACCCGGTGACGAAGATCCCCGCGATCACGCCGCCGAGCAAAGCAAACATGGCATCGTACAACGCGGCTTCGGTGAGCAGTCGGTCCAGACTCATGTTGATGGCCACGACAACGAAGATGTTGCACAGTCCGACCAGGAGCCCCGCTTTGAGCAAGACCCCGCGTTCACGGCAGTCCTGGACGGATATGGCGGCCACGAACCCACCCACCAGGAAATAGATGAAGAAGAAGATGCTGTTCTGGATCACCAGGGCGCCCACACAAGCCATGACCAGAGCAAAAACGAGCGCCGCGGACACCCCGAAAAAGATGCTGACCATCATCGCGCCCATGGAAAGGGGAGTTCCGTACAACGTGGAAGAAAGCGGAAACATGAAGAACTCCACGTTGAAATCGAAATTTCCCAATTGTCCCGCCGGTAACGCGATCACAAAGCCGAGGAGTAGAATCAGAGCCAGGAACAGAAGGTCCCTGTTGTTGAAGCGTATCTTGGGCTTCATCTGACCCATGCTCTCCACCGCAACGTAGAACAGCACTCCCAGCAGCAGCGCCAGGCCCACGAAACGAATCCAGATCCTGCTCTCGTTCCGCAACTCGGAAAGGGTCGCCAGTTCATCCAGTTTTTGCTGGGTGATTTTGTCCCCCTCCCTGACGATCATCTCTCCTTTTTTTACCTGATAATACACCGGCTTGATGACTTGTCCCGCCGCCTTCCTTCGCCGCTCCCACTCCACCTTGTTCAGCGTAAGATTTGGAACCGCCAGCTCCTGGGCGATTCTTACGGACAGCATCAGGGACGGGTATTTGTACTGACGGAGGAAATCGGAGGCGCGACGTTCGATGGCCTGCCTCGCTTCACGCAGGGACAAGAAGCGATCGATATCCGTAACCAGTTCTTCTTCCAGCGTTTCGATATTCCTTACCAAAATACCCCGTTCAGGATCCGCGTATCGTACTTCCTTGGTCGCCAAAACGCCTTGCCGGAGCACCGGCTGTATAAGGAACAGGATCAGGTTCTCCACATCTTCGGAAAAATTGGCTCGAACCAAGATCCGGAACGACTCCCCATCCAGGTCCATGCGAAAAGCCTGATTCCAGTTATCCAAACCCGTTCGCATGATTTCTTCGGTGTTGGTTTGCCCCTCTTCGGGGTCCGAGGCCGAACTCTCGAAAAACAGCTTACGCATATCCGCGAAAGCGCTGTGAAGTCTGGCGCTGATCTTCTTGTCCATCGTGGGATCGTAGTCATATACCGCGGGAACGGACTCTTCCGCTTGGCGTCGCCTTTCGTCCGTGGATTCCGAATCTTTGACCAGATAGGTGAGGTCGGCTTTCACGCTGCTCTCGGCAACATCGCCCACTTGGTAAGCTTTCAGTCCCGTCAATGACTTGCTGGACAAGAGAAAGGCGATTACCGGGGCGAGCAGCGCGAGAAGGACCCACTTGGGGACCGAGGAGCGCACCAGCAAATCCTGAAGGGATAGGAGGCGTTTGTTCCTAATTTTCGGTTTCGGGGGCTTCTTCAGCTTCTCCATGTCTTCTCGCTTGCGCGCGCCCTTGATTCATCTTCTCGTAGGCGTCGATTATGTCTTGGACGATCCGATGCCGGACCACATCTTCCCGACTGAAAAAGACGAACTGAATGCCTCGAATGCCTCCTAGAATGTTCTTCGCCTCCACCAAACCGGAAGTTGTTCCCGATGGAAGGTCGATCTGAGTGATGTCTCCGGTCACCACGGCCTTGGAACCGAATCCCAGCCGGGTCAAAAACATTTTCATCTGCTCCGTGGTACTGTTCTGAGCCTCGTCCAGGACGATGAAAGAATCGTTCAGCGTGCGTCCTCTCATATACGCCAGAGGCGCCACTTCGATGGTCCCTTTGTGGATGGACCTTGAAGCGTATTCGTAGTCCATCATATCGTGAAGCGCATCATACAAAGGTCGAAGATAGGGATCCACTTTCTCATAAAGATCCCCCGGAAGAAAGCCCAGTTTCTCGCCGGCCTCCACCGCCGGCCTGGCCAGCACAATTCGGCTGACTTCGCTTTTGGCGAGTGCGGACACGGCCATGGCCATGGCCAGGTACGTCTTACCCGTTCCCGCCGGACCGATGCCGAAAACCAGGTCGTGCTTCCTGATGGCTTCAACATATCTTTTCTGATTCAGGCTTTTCGGCACCACCACGCATTTCTTGGAAGGAACCGAAATCCGCTCCTCGAAAATCTCCTTCAGGGGAGCGCCGCCTTCGCCGTCAACCGCCCTCACGGCCATTTCCACGTCTTTTGGATACAAAGAATAACCATCTTCAACCAATTGGTATAATTCAAGCAATACCTTCCTCGCCATGGAAACCTGCGCGGGCTCTCCGGAAACCACCAACTCGTTCCCTCTAGCCCGGATGTCCACTCCGAGTCTGCGTTGAATCAATTTGAGATTGCCGTTGTATTCTCCATACAGAGTTCGAGCTCCGGCATTGCTTTCCAGCATCAGCCGTGTCGTTTGCGATTTTTGATTTGTTTCCTTGCCCGATGTCAACCGATACCTCTATGTCCTCTCGTGCCTTCGGGATCTCCGGGGGAACCGTCAATCTCTCCTTGGGCAGAACGAAAATTCAGAAAAACGGCGAAATCGTCCACCCGACCTTAACCGTCGGATAGGTCCGCAGCTTCTCCCATTATTTGAAGGATGACTTTTCTCTGGCGGGGACGATTATCGAAATCGAGAAGAACAACTTGCTGCCAGGTTCCCAAGGTGAGTCTACCGGAATGCACGGGAATGGTTAAGGACGGTCCCAACAACGCCGCCCTCACGTGGGAGTACCCGTTCCCGTCTCCCCAGCGCCGATCATGAGCATAGTCGATCTCCTTGGGCGCAAGACGATTAATCGCCGCCACCAAGTCGTTTACCACCCCGCTTTCGTACTCGATGGTGGTCAACGCGGCTGTAGAGCCGGGCACGAACAGGGTGACCCGAGCTTCCTCCACTCCCGACTCTTCCAAGATATCCCGAACGCGATCCGTGATGTCGATAACATCCGTGTCCGAGGTCCCCTGAAAAGTCAGAGTACGATGTATTAACCGCAACGCCATAGAAGGACCGATCGGCCTTGCTTTAACATAGGCCCTGAGGCCTTGCAAGCAGATTGTTCCGGCCGGAAGGCGGCATCCTAAAGACTACTCCTCGCCGGGGCACGGGGTTCCCTCCCGGCTCTCTTTTTCCAGCCGGGCCAACAATTCGGCGTAGGGTCGTCTCGGGACGCGGCCGCCGGTCGGTTCCGGGGCTTTTTCGAGAATGCCCAACAACTGGCTCAAATCTTGATACGCCCCTCGTTTGGAGAGTCGCAACTCGCACCTCATAATCATCTCCTTGAGCTGCGCCGACTCTTCGTCATTCAGCCCACGAACGACCAGAAACATCCGGCCGACCAGTTGCCCGAATTGAACGAGTCGAGCTTGAGGGAACCGACGATGCAGGTCGAGCAGCAGGCTCTCCACCTCGGACGCCCATGCAACGGGACATCGACAGGGCTTGTCCGACTTCGAAAAATGCCAACGGCGGAGTCGCTCCGCCGCGTTTCGATTCTCATCCCCGTTCCAGTCCTCGGTATTATGTTCCGAGTACGACACCATTTCCCTCGTGATGTTATGTTGCTCAAGAGGCTGGGCCGAATTATGGGGAAAGGCATTCTGAGCCCGCTCTTTCCCCCCGCGGAAATCTTCTCCTCAGTGCACCCGCTCGTCCCGACCCGTCTCCATGGGGCCACTCCTAGAGGGATATCCGGCGCGATCAAATTCGGCGAGTTGCATGTACTTCTCGTACCGATCGGTTACCCCGTCGGCCTCCAGGAGGAATTGCTTCGAACAAGTGTCTAAAAGGCTCAAGTAGGAAACCGCGTTAATGAAGACCGATGGGTCAAGTACGGTCAACTCCTTGATTTGCTCGCCGTCGATGAAACGGTCGCCGCAATCCGCCACCCGAGAAAGCAGTGTCTCGCAAAGTTCGATTCCCTTTTCTTCGCCCGCGACTTCCCGTTCCTCCAAAGGTACCACAAAAGCGCGGCGGTAGGGTTTACCCGGAATCTCCTTTTCGATGCGAAACTTTTCGTAAGCCCGGACCAGAACGTTGAAACGGCCGTCCGGCAGCTCCTCTTCCTGAACCAGGGACACCTTACATCCCACGCTGTAGGCGGGAGGATTGCCGAGATAGTCCGACTCCCAACCGGACTTCAGGGCCACAATGCCGAATTCGCCCTCCCCTTCAATTACATCCTTGATCATAGTCACATATCTGGGTTCGAATATGTTCAGGGGAACAACAATGCCCGGAAACAAAACAAAATTGGGAAGTGGGAAGATCGCAAGTAATTCACGTTTTTTCTCATTCATTTCAACCTCCCCTTTTTCGAGCCGTCGTGTAACGAAAACCCGTTTACGATCTCTTAACGTCTATCCATATAGAAACATTTTAATTCGTTTGTGTTTAAACGCAAGTGTCTACGCCGGCCGCAAGATCACGGAAGGCCTCGCGGGTCGGTGAGACAGGGAAGAGAGGGGAGGGTTGAATTCGGCATAAATATTCTCTTTTCCGAATCGCAGCGGCGACGAGCGGCTTGGTATCGGCCCATCTCATCGGCGTTGGGAAAAAGCGGGGTTCGTTTGAACAGGGCGAAACGAGAGGCGGATATAGCTTGCACAATGCGTTGTGATTATTCCGGATTGAGTCGTGCTCTTGACTTCGGCGGAGTTAGTGAATAAAAGAAATGGCAGAACTTGAATCATCTTTTGGATGGCCAAAAATTGGTTGAAAGGAAGGTAATATGCTGACGGTTACCAACGAAGCGCATGATAAGTTCCTGGAGTACTTCCAAGGACAGAATCCCAAACCGGTTCGCGTTTATTGGGCGGAAGGCGGGTGAGGTGGCCCGTCTCTGCAATTGGCTCTGGATGAGCCAAAAAACAGCGATAAGGTTTTCGATCTCGACGGACTCAAGTATCTCGTGGACGAAGGTCTGATGGATCGTATGGGCAGCATCACGGTAGACTTCGTGGAAAGAGGATGGCAGTCGGGATTTTCGGTGACCGCTGAGAAATTCACCCCAAAATCCTGCGGTAGTTCCTGTTCTTGCTGATACGCTGAGGCGTGTCCCGGAACATTCCGTTTCCGGCCATCTGTGGAGAATAGAAGGCCGACCCCCTCAGTCGGTTGGGAGGGTCGGCCTTTTGCATCTAATCCTCGGCGAACTCAACCGTGCGACAGCCAAGCTAAAAAGTCCGGCCACCGTGGGAGGAAGCGCAACGCCTCAAATCGGTTTTCTCGACATCCCGCCGCGCGTCAATTACAGGGCGTGTTCTTAAATTCTTCGAGCAACGCCGTTCCATTGGATACACTATCGAAAACCACGGAACTGGAAATCGTGGCGCCGGCAACCGAATCCACTTGAGGACGAAATTCCACGCGACGGCGAACGTCCTTGCCCACAAGATTCGCCCTGAGCTTGTCGTAGTCTTCTTCGGTAAAAGGCTCATTCCCATATTTGCTCAGCTCGATGGGAACGAAGTGCGCCAACTCGCCGGACTCGTTTAATACGTAGATAAAATGCACGTCGTGGCAGAGGTCGCAGGGGACCTCCCTGGCCACCACCACCGCAAACAAGGCGGCCGCGGATTTCGATCCGTCGAGGCGGCAACCCGCGTAGATGGTTCGATAGCTCTTCGAACCGGCCTTCACCGCGTTCATTGGTTCTCCCGCCGCCTCGGAAAGTGCTTCACGAACTCGTTCCTCCAGAGTTCCGACTTTCAACGCAGGCCTGATCGGAACTCCCCCGATTTCCGGTTTCGGCCCGGCAACCCGAACTTGACTCATGTCCATGCCGGCCACGGCCGCCACTTCGTCCGCCAACTCCCCCACATCTCCTTTGAAACCCAGATGAACCCTCATCACGATGAGTTCCCCGGTTTCCGGGTTTCTGCGAAGCATAATGGTCAATGGGGTGCGAGTCCCTCCAAGGGCCTCGTAAAGCTCAAAATGTGGATCCGGAATGACCGGAAAAGGAAGATCGAATTCTCTCCTGAAGTCGTCGGATTCTTCTTGATCGTTTCCCGCCGCGATCCCCAGGAACTTGACCCTGTCCCCGCCGTCAAGGGGCTCGATCGCCTTAACCAGCTCACCAAACACCGGCGCCTGTCGACGGCAACTCAGACAGTAGACATTCAAAAGTTCCACTACCAGAACATCAGCCGGGATGGCCGCCATATCAAGGGCTTCCGCCGTCTCGGTCCCCAGATAGGCTCGATCCTTTTCTGAAGGGGGCGTGGGAAGAGAGGTAAGAGGAAATCTGTCTCCGGGCCGCAGGGAAGGGTTCTCCTGCGAGTAAGTCTGACCGTACAGCATCAGCACCATAAGGCCCAACGTGGCCACAACGTACCAAGCCGCGTTTTTCATTTGGTTTTCTTCCTCTCTTGTGAATTGACGGCTTTCGAAATGAAGCGACCCCTCGGTCGGTCCTTTCAGCAAATCGTGCGGACAAGCCTCTAAGAAGTTTGCCTTCTGCACCGCAGCGACCAACGACGTGTAACCGCATCAAACTTTCGGTCTGCGTTCTCTGAGCCGACAAACAAGAAATTACGGAAAGCAACGACCCGCGCAAATCCGATCTTGGGTTCGTCGACCTCCCGGTTTTCAAGCCTCAGACAGTGGCCGTCCGGCCCGGGTTGCGTCCGTTCCCGCCCCACCGCCGAAAGCCGCTCTTCCTTCCTCTTGACCCACCGCAAAACGATCATACCTTCCATAACAGGAAGGGGAGTTGAAAGGAGATGACGATTCCATGAATCATACATCAAAAAAAGAAAGCTTGCGAGAACACCTCGCTCATTTACGATATGAAGACCACGACGGCCGCCCGGTGATGGAGTTTCAACCGGACGAATGGGCCGAGTGGGTATCCTCTCATCGAGCCGATCGGTCCGACGAGTATTTCTGCCGATCAGGCCTGAGGAGTAGTGCGTTTTGCGCCTACGGTGTTCACTGATGCTTCGAAAAGCCCCTCTCCGAATCGCTTCGGAGTGGGGCGGAAATAAACAAAACGTCGGTGCGGTTGCATGAACGTGGGATAGGTATCAACGTGTGAGCCTCGGTAGACTGAGCTGAAGGGACGGCCCCCTGTGAATCGCCCTTTTGCACGACCGTGGATAAAAAGATCACTCACCACTTCAAGCTATGATATGATGAATTTTCCCATTCTTGGAAGAACACAAGAAGGCGAGCCGGTATCAGGCCGATGCGGACGACTCGGGACGGATTGGCCGGCGGCTGTTCATTACCCCCTGGGGAGGGATGGATCATGGCTATCGCGGTTGCCTACGACGGAACGGATTCCGCTGTAAGAGCGTTGAAATACGCCATCGGAGAAGCCCTTGATAAGAACGCTTCCTTGTTGTTGGTTTACGCTTTGCCGCCTGAAAAAACACTTACGGACAAGAATCCCATCATTCGAAGTCTGAGTTTTTCCGAAGTCGCCGAGCATTACAGGCAGGCCATCACCGAGTCGATACACGAAATGCTCGAAGACGCGGAGAAGGAAATTCGAGCGGCTGGGTTGGAATGCGAAGCCCGGGTGTTGAATATGGGCAATGGCGTCGGACCCGACATCATCAAGTTTCTTCAGGAGGAAGGGGATAAGATCGATTGTATCGTGGTGGGCATCCAGAAACGAAGCCCAACGGGAAAAGCCTTGTTCGGGAGCACCGCCCAATACATCATTCTCCACTCACCCCGCCCGGTCGTCACGGTAAATCCCGGAATTGGATGACAAATGCATTTAGGGGCCTTTCGGCGAACAGTAAGCGCAACGGCAAGGATGGCGGTCAGCTTCGCCCTGCTGGCGGTTCTATTAGCGGGATGCTCGGGAAGCGCCGCAAGAGAGCAACTCGCGAAAGACAAGAACGAGTATTTCAAAACGGTCTTATCCAGAGAAGTGGCCATCGACCGGCTTTCGGACTTCCTGAGGGACTGCGACTACGTCCGGGACGGTATCTACTACTATGCCCACTGTGAATGCGGGGAGGCGGGAATCGTTCGAGTAACCTACCAGTACGAGCCCCTCAAAGACCACCGTGAACGCCTTCAAGAGGGCAATTCAAGCCTATTTGCCGAAGAACGGGAAGTGCTTCTGGGCGACAATGAAAAACTCGAGTTCTTTTCTTACAACAAGCCGTTCTTGGACAAAAAGAAGGATGGGATCATCGTCGGGCTGGAGGAGGGAGGAGACTGGCAGATACATTTGGCGAAAAATCGGGAAAGGAAGTCTCGGGAAATCTTTTTTCTCCTCGACTATCTTTTCGAAAATCGGGTTTCGCCTTGACGGTCTCCCGGTCGTGCTATTCGTCCTCGCTATGAGAGGGACGGTTCCGGCGGCGGCGAAGGGTAAAGACGATGATTGCGATCCCGATCAAAGCCAGCAGGATGGGAAGTCGATCGCCGAAAGATTCCGAGGCCATCTTGCGCTGAACTAGTCCCATCAGGTTTGCCGCCAACAGGAACCCGCCGAGTAGCAGCAGCACCGCCACAAGGGCGTTCAACCACTTGGACCGTTGGTTGCGTTTCGATCCCTCTTGTTCTCGTGGGGCGGTTTCGGGCATGTGTCAGGCCCCTCCCGACACGGGGCGATGCTGAAAGGCGCTTGCGGCCGGAGTATTGTCCGGGGAAACCAATCCCGAATAGATATTTTCCAACAGAAACACTTCTTCCTCAATTCGTGGAGGAGGTTTCACATTGTGTCGCCAATTTTCGACGATCTCCGGATCGTTGGCGACGGACTCCAGAATTCGCGTCAGCGTTTCGGGCTCTTTGAGGTTGAAGATATACCCATTGACTCCGTGCTCGATATATTCGTAGGCGCTTCCCACAACGTCCGACGCGATGACCGGCGTGTAGTGAGCCATACTCTCGATGACCACCAAGCCGTAACTTTCTAGCGTATTCGACGGCACCACCACCAGGTCGATATCCTCCATGATCCGGGGCAGCTCTTCGATCTCGTACTTGCCTTTGAACCGAATGCGGGGGTCGTTGCCGGCCCGTTTGATCAACGAATCGAAAAATTCCTTCTCGTCGATATACCCGCCGTGAATGTCCAGACTGATGTTGTTTCCGGGGACTTTCTTGAAGCAGTCGATCAGGTAATCCACTCCTTTGACATGGGACACGGCCCCGAAGTACCCGACCCTCAACGATCCCGAAACCTTTTTCCGATTTCTCGACGGTGGAACACCCTCGTACAGATAACCATGTTTGACCAGGGTGATTTCCCTTCCCCAGCCAAGGCGATGAAAGATTTCGATGAGCAGTCGAGACGGCGCCAGTAGAGCATCGGCGAGGTGGAAGAAGACTTGGCGTGCCTCCTGGTATCGCTTCACTACGTTCAACGGAGCGCCGCAAACCGAGATACACCGGTCCCCGTCCTCCGGATGACTGCAGATCGTGAAATCCGGCTGGTACATCCGTCCTCGGGGACAGGGAAACCAGAAGTCGGTCAGCGTTAGTACCGTTGGAATCCCCAAGGACTTGGCAACCTTAAGAGCCGAGCTGCCCACACGCATGGGGTGAGCCACCTGCACCAGATCGAAATTGCCTTTGGTGAAATAGTCCGTAAGGCAAAGTTCGAGATCCGGGAAAAAAATCCGATAGTGTATTTCCGACGGGGTCGTCTTGTGCCGAAAGGATACCACCGGAACGCCTTCGTAGGTATAATCGTGCCTGACCATGGATTGAAAGCAGTCGCTTCCCTCCTGGTCTTTGAGTCCGTACGTCAGCACCTCAACTCGATGGCCCATCTTCTGCAGCTGTTTGGACACGTTGAGGATGTAGCGTTCCGTGCCGGTATAGAAATAAGGGAAAAAATTGTGCACAACACAGCAGATATTCATATATCGGCCCTGAGATAGCTGGTGATCCGGTCGAAATACTCCGCCGGCGCCGCGTTCCGGCCCGGGTGCTCCCTGTAGAAGTGAGCGGCGGCACCTAATAGGGCACCCGTAAAGGTAGCGGCGAGCTTTACCAGCCCCTGCCGAATCTCGGACATCCGATACTCGCCGGAGGTGACTCGGGTTGCGAATGCCAGATAACGTTCCAGAGGATCTTTGAATGGATCCAGTATGTACGGAACGCCGTTTCCCGAAGAAAAGGGATCGGCATCCCTGAAAATGAGGGGCTCCAAGCCTTCCAGTATGGAAGAAAGGTTCGAGTCCCACTGCCCCAGTTCCGCACGCTTGGACGGGCCCCCGTTCAAAGAAATCTCCCTCAAACGACCCGCCGCGGAGTTCGGGGAAAAACTCGATTGATCGGTCAGCTCTCGCGCCAGCAGGCACGTTGCTTCCAGCAGCCCCACGTTACGCGAATAGAAATCGGCTAAACTCTCGAATCCCTGTTGTCTCCAGTTGACTGAGTCGTAACCCAGCAATTGAGAAAGCCAGTGGGTATCCACGAAGCTCCGCTTGAAGAAGTAGGAGGGAGGACGATTATGGGAATGGATCACGCCCACGGAATGGAGGTAGGCGATCTTGTGACCTCCTTCCAGAAAGCGAAGTCCTAGATCAAGGTCCTCGGAATACTCGATCCTGCGAAACTTATACCGGTCAAACACCTCTTTTCTTACGCAACAAAAAATATTGTTGAGCTGTGAAAGCCGTCTTCTTTCCCCTGGAGACATCCTCTTGAATTGTGCTTTGTCCACACCGACGATGGTATCCGTATGAAGCTCAAGGACCTCATGATGGTTGGCGATCTGCCAGCAGGCAAACAAGTCCGCATCCGTACGAGGAACCTCCCGGCAACTCGCAGCGGCCACGTCCGGATTTTCCATGAGGGTCTTCACCATTTGGTAGACCGCGTATTCGCCCGCCGGCACCGCATCCTGGGTCATAAACAGGATAAAATCACCTTTGGCCGGCTCGGCGCCTAGATTTCGGGTGCCGCCATGGGTAAAATTCCCGGGGGCTTCACGCAATACAACGGCGCCGGCGTCGGAAGCGATGTTCATGGTGTCGTCCGTCGAGCCGGAGTCCACCACAATGACCTCAAGGTTCCGAATCCCTTTTTGAGAGAGGATTTTTTCCAGCACGTGCTCGAAAGCGGCGCCTCCGTTCCAAGTGGGAATCACCACCGATAAAGTCGCGGGCAACGGCTCGTGAAAGCTCCCCAGAAGGTCCGGTACGGAAAAAGTATACCGTTCGGCTCCCTTGAATCGCGCGGAAGCTCCCCTGACTTTGGACCTGACTCTCTTCGCAAGCAGGGTGACGCCTCCCGTAGCGAGGGTACGCGCGACCTTTTTGGCGTTATGATAGGGCCATCCTCGTATGGAGCCCGGTGGAAAGAGACGGTTCATCAGAGATTGAAACCGCCTCACCACTTGCCATCCCATCGTCGAACGAATGGCGTCGAGTTCGGCTTTGAAACGGTTCACTTCGGCCCGCTGCTGCAGCATATCCAACCGGTGTTGATCCAGCGTCTGCATCAACCCTTCGATCTCGCCCTTAAGTCGCTCCTTGTCGCGGCCGAACTCCTGAATGGTTCGATTTCTCAGGTCAATTACCGCATGCAGTTCCTGGGCGAGCTTTTCCCGCTCCTCCGCGGCTTTTTGCCGTTCTTGCTCGAAAAGACGGTCTTTCCTTAGAAGCTCGCTGTCCTTCAGAGCCAGCTTCTCATTGAAGGTCCGAGTTAAAGTCTCGACTTCCCGCCGTTGTTCCCTTTCGCGGTGCTTCTTGTCCTGCAGCACATTGTCGACGTGCTTCTTCTCATGATAGAGGCGCAGCAGAATTTCAGGCGTGAAGTCGGGTCGATATTTCCGCATCACCTTGAGATAGGCGTCTTCCGCTTGTCGACCCCCGATAAAAGCCATCTGGGTGCGGGAGTCCCATTGACGATACATACAAGTGACGCGTTTTACGTGGTAAAATGAATAGCGTTTGGACAGCCTGATGATAAAATCCCAGTCTTCGTACAGCTCGAAATCTTCATCGAGATATCCCACGCTTTCCAGGACCTCTCGGTGAACCATCAGACAAATGAAGGGAATGTGGTTTTCCTGGAGAAGTAGTTTGGGGTCCGGGTCCAAAGATTCCATCGGGTCCAGCAGGTGGTGCTGGAATCCCTTCCGTTCAGGATCATATACCGAATAGACCGGGCGACAATCCGAATAGGCCACCCGGAAATCGGAATCTTTCAGCACTCCGGCGAGAAGAGATACGTGCTCCGGGATAAATTCGTCGTCATCGTCCAAAAAACCGATAAATCGACCCGAGGCCCGTTGCATGCCCGCATTAGCGGACCGAGCCCGGCCTTGAGATTGCTCGTGGCGCACATACTCAAGCCGAACGTCGCCCAATTCCCGGATCAGTTGTTCCAGATCCGGCTCAGCTCCTCCGTCGTTGACCAGTACGATTTCGAGGGGACGATAATCCTGGCGGGCAATGCTTCCTATCGCTCGCAACAGGAGATGAGGCCTGTTCTTGGTGCGGACGACAATGGAAACCATCGGGTTTTGGTTTGGTACCGAGTTCACATTCAAAACCGGGAGTCCGGGAAAAGGGAAAAAACGTCGTCAAAAAGAAAGAACCTTCAAGGCCTTCAAATCGAAGCCCTATTCAGGTGGTGACCGACCTAATAAAACGAATGGTATTATACCAAGAAATGCTCTTTCCCGCCATGGCATCCGTCAAGGCAAGCGAATTGGTCTTCGGCGACGCCTCCCCTGACCTTATGGGACGGGGTGAGCCTGAACCGTGAGCAACGGTTTAGGGGCGACAGGGCTTTTTGTCAACTCCATTCTATGCCTTAGGAGAAGAATCAAGTTGTCCGAGAGTTCCGGTAATTCATTCATGGAAGCTTTCATGGTATGGTTCCGCAACCTCTCTCGCGGAGTTCAAACTCGTTTCCCCTCGGATTAGGGCTTGTTTTTCGTACAAAGAATGGTAGAAGGGAACTCGGCTTGAGGCGGGAGAGCCAAGTTCCGGCGACGAAAAGATTCCAGATGGCTCGGTTTTTGATTATCAGCACCTTCGAAGTCTATCCGCTGGGAGGGCTCTTGTCCGGCCCGGCCATCCGGACGCTTGAGATCGCCCGTGCCCTTCACCGTTTGGGACACGACATCGTCCTGGCCCAGCCCCATCGACTGCCGGACCACCAAGAATATGACGACCCTTTCCAAGTCGCGAAATGGGATGAGTCGAACGTTTACGATCTTTGCCATGCAACCGACGCCTGCCTTATTCCCCACTACATAGCCGAAACGCTTTTCCGGCGCTTGGTAAACGTCCCGGTGATCGTGGACTTGTTCGATCCGGAATTCATGGCAATTCTGCAGTCCGACGAGTTGTTTCATAATCCGGAAGACCACTTCAAAGATCTGAACCAAGTCCGCCTCAATCTTGATTCCGCGCTGCTCAATGGTGATTTGTTCATCTGCGCGACGGATCGCCAACGAGACTATTACTCAGGTATGCTCACCTTGTCCGGCCGCATCACTCCCGAATTTCCACCCGAAGAGCTTTTGGCGCTGGTTCCGACCGGTGTGCCCTCTCTGCCGCCTCAACGCAAAGAGGGACTGGTTCTCTTCCGGGGTGGAGGAGTCATTCCGGACGATTGGTACATCATCCTGTGTCCCGGCGGACTGTATCCTTGGTTCGACCCCGAGCCGCCGATCCTGGCCTTGGAGAAACTCTTGAGCCGGGGAATCCAAGCGGCCTTGGTTTTTGTTGGAGCGGAAAATCCCATCACTCCCGGTTTCTCCGTGATCGGAGCGGCCAAGGCCAAAGAGCTTGCCTCTGAAAAAGGTTTGCTCAACCGCAGAGTGTTTTTCCATTCTTGGGTTGCTTATGAAGACCGGGCCGTCATCTACCTCGACGCCGATCTGGCTGTGATCACATCCAAGCCCTTCGCAGAAACCACCTACTCGGCCCGGAACCGAATGATTGATTGCCTCTGGGGAGGGCTGCCCGTAGTGTGCACCGCCGGCGACTCCCTGGGGGAGATCGTTCAGGCGGCAGAGGCCGGGGCCACGGTTCCCGCGAAAGACCCCGATGCCCTTACCGAGGCGATCAGCCGGTTGCTCCTCGACGGCAAGGCTCGCGAAGCCGCGTCCCAAAAAGCGTCCGCTTTGGCGCGAGAGCGATTCAGTTGGGAAAAATGTGTGGAGCCGCTGCATCACTTCCTCAAGGGATTGACCGAAGCGAAAGGACAAGGCAAGAGGCCGCCGGCGGCCGGAAGACGGCCCGCGTTGGTCTTCGACATGAAGCGCCAACAAAAACTCCTGGACGACAAGGAATATCTCGAAGCCCGGGTCGCCGACGCCGAGACCGAACTGAACGCAACGCAATCCGAACTGGGACAAGTCCAGAACCGGTTGGAGGAAACGGAGAAAGACCTGACCCACGACCGGCGTTCGCTGATTCGATCCGCCGGCCGCCTTGAACTGGCATCCGAGACCATCCGCAGGTTGGCACTTGAGGTCGAAACTCAACGAGACCGCGCGGAACAAGCCGAAGCGCTCCTCTCCTATATCTACTCCGGCCGGGGATGGAAATTTCTAAAGGGGTACTATCGACTCCGGGATCGACTTCTGGCTCCGTCCCGCAAAGTGAGAGCCGGCGTGCGCTATCTAAGCAATCATGGAATGCGCGAAGCGGTTCGCCGGGCTGTGCGCGGCCCACTCACCGTGGATGCGCCCGCGCTCATCGAGCAGTACCGGTCCCTTCTCAAGAATCGCGGACGCCGCAATGCTCTCGAGATGGCTAGAGCGGTCGAGGCATGGTCTCACCTCCCTCTGATCAGCGTTGTCACCCCCGTCTACAACACCAATTCCAAACATCTGTCCCAAGCCATAGAATCGGTGATCAGACAAGCGTACCCCCACTGGGAACTTTGCATCGTGGACGACGGCTCCACTAGGGAAGAAGTTCGCCGGATACTGAAAGAAGCCGTATCGCGGGACGCCCGAATCCGATGCAGGTTTCACCGGGAGAACCAAGGCATTGTCGGGGCCTCCAATTCAGCTTTGGAAATGTGTCGGGGAGAATTCGTGGGATTTCTCGATCATGACGACGTCCTCGAAGAGGATGCGCTCTGGGAAATCGTTCGTCTTCTGCAGGAAGAGCCCAACGCGGACGTTATTTATACCGACGAAGACAAGATCGACGAGGCGGGGAATCCGGTCGAGGTGTTTTTTCGCCCGGATTGGTCCCCCGAGTTCCTGCTGTCCACGATGTATATGGTGCATTTCAATGTCTTGAGGCGTTCGCTTCTCAAGCAAATCAACGGCTTTCGAGAAGGGTTCACCATCAGCCAAGATTACGACCTGATCCTGAGAGCCACGGAAAAGACCGATAAGGTGTATCATATACCTCGGGTGCTTTATCATTGGCGAAAACATGAAGACTCCCGATCCAGTCAAAACCGTGCGATGGAGGACACGGTCCGCCTGAGCACCAAAGCGCTGAGCGACGCTCTTGAGCGGCGCAATGTGCCGGGTCGTGTCGAGAACGGCGCATTCTTCAATTTTTTTAGAGTGAGATACGGCATCAAAGGCTACCCCATGGTCTCGGTCATTATTCCCACTCGTGACCGCCTGCTGATGCTGGAAACTTGTCTTTCCTCACTGGTTGAAAAAACCGGATGGGCAAACTATGAAATCATCGTAGTGGACAACCAGAGTGCCTGTCCGACCCGTTCTTACCTGAAGTACTCTCATGTGAGGCTGTTAAGAGCGCCGTATCCGTTCAGCTTTTCCCGGATGATGAATCACGCGGCTCAAGCGGCCCGGGGCGATTACCTGCTTTTCCTCAACAACGATACGAAGGTTGTCGAACCCCAGTGGATGGAATCCCTGCTGGAGCAGGCCCAAATGGAAGACGTGGGTGCGGCGGGAGGAAAGCTTATTTACGATAACGCCACGGTTCAGCATGCGGGAGTGGTTCTTGGGCTGAGTCACAACGAAGTGGCCGGGCACATCTTTCATGGATTTCCCAGCGGAAATCCCGGGTATCAAGGGTGGCTGAACACGGTTCGGAACGTAAGCGCCGTAACCGCCGCATGCATGATGACTCGTCGAAAACTGTTCCTTGATCTGGGCGGATTCGAGCTGAAACTGGGTGTCGCTTTCCAGGACGTAGACTACTGCCTCCGTTTACAGCAGGCGGGATATCGGGTCGTGTATACTCCTTATTCGTGCATGGTCCATTACGAGTCCATTTCCCGGGGCCACACTTCGGACCGGAAGGAGGAGGTTCACTTCATGCTGGAGCGGTGGGGCGACAAGATCGCCAATGACCCTTTCTATAACCCGAACTTGACACTGTCTCGTCCGGACGCCACCCTCAGGCAATGAAGCCTGGATCAGAGTTCCTTTTGGACAACGGTGAAACCTTGCCTGAACATCCATTGATCAGTGTGATCATCCCCAACTACAACGGCGTGCATCTTCTGCCGGACTCCTTGTCAAGCCTGGATCGTCAGACCTTCCGATCTTTCGAAGTGATCGTGGTGGACAATGGGTCCTCCGATGGAAGCCTCGATTTCCTCAAAAAGCTGAGCAACGTCCGGACCCTGGCCATGGGACGGAATCTGGGCTTTGCGGCCGGCTGCAACGCGGGAATCCGCGAAGCACGAGGGGAGTTCATCGCCCTGCTGAACAGTGACGCGTCCGCAGAGCAGGATTGGTTGGCCCGGCTGGTTGCCGCCGCTCAGGCGCATCCGGAGGCCGACTCCTTTGCTTCCACGGTCCTTCGACTGGACAACGGAGAAATCGTGGACAGCGCAGGCGACCTTTATTCCATTGCCGGGTCGGCCAAGAAGCGCGGCGAAGGACGTCCCCGCAGCGACCTTCCCAAGGAACCGGGACCCGTGTTCGGTGCCGGGGCTTGCGCCGGTTTCTATCGAAGGAGGTTCTTCGAGGTGACCGGCCTCTTCGACGAGCACTTCTTCTGCTATTTCGAGGACGTGGACTTGTCCTTCAGAGCGGTGCTCAAGGGTTTGAGCTGCCTCTATGTTCCCGACGCCGTGGTTCATCATCGTGTCAGCGCCACTTGGGGAGAAAAATCCGATTTCGTCACGTACCATAACAGTCGAAACATGGAATGGACTTTTCTCAAGAACATGCCCGGCCCCTTAATGATTGGATTCCTGCTCCCTGCGCTCGCCTTGCGATTTATGGCACTCGTTTACTGGACGGCACAAGGAAAGGGACGTGTGTTTCTCCGGGCGAAAAAAGATGCCCTGGCTTCGCTGAGGCGTATTCTAAGGGAGAGAGAAGAGATCCGACGCGCCGGGATGCGTTCGCCTAGACAGGTGCTCCGCTTGCTTGAGCATCACTGGGTTCGGCTCCACTTGCAGGGACGATTATAAGTATTGATGGAGTGTTCCCTTTTCGGTTGAGAGGATTGAAGCTCGCGGACGGGTTTCTTCAGGATGCAACCTCAGTTTTACCATTCGGGCCGATCAGTGTCTGTGCCCAGAGGAATCCTGTAACTTCTCCCGTTTCGGACGAATCATGACTGAAGAAGCAAGACGATGGTTGTACGGACAAGCGCAAGGGCTGTTGCTCATTTTGGTTCTGAGCTCCGTGTTGGCGCTTGGATTCAACGCCATGCGTCCGGACGGCCTTCCTCTGGTCCGGGACTGGGAAGCAAAATACGCCGGACGCCGATTGCCTCAAGGAGTGCTGCATATCGGAAATGAGGACGCCGCATTTCTGCTTAATAACGGCGCCGCTCTGTTCGTCGATGCGCGAGATCCCGCCGACTACCGTGAAGAAAGAATCCCCGGCGCGTTGAACCTGCCCGTATACCGCTACGATGAGTTCTTTCCGATACTTGAAGATCGCCTACTTGGAGCCGGACTCATCGTCTTATACTGCAGCGAGGCGAGCTGCCACATGAGTGACGACCTGGCCGACAAACTCGTGCTTCAAGGTTTCATAAACCTGGGCGTGTACATTGACGGCCTGCGGGGTTGGAAGGAATCGAAGCGGCCCACGGAAAAAGGCCCCCCGCCGGAGGATCGGACCGGCTTGGATTCGTAGCGAAAGGACGCGTGTGAACCGGAAGAAGAACCCGAGGGGCGAGGATCACCCGAGTTGGATGAGATGGACGTGGCTTTTCCTGCGGATTCTCCTTGGAGGCCTGTTCCTTTACGCCTGCTTTGACAAGATCCGACATCCGGAACTTTTCGCTCGGGCTTTGTTCAATTATCGGCTTCTACCCTCGGAAGCCGTCAATCTTCTCGCCATCGTGTTGCCGTGGGTTGAGGCTCTGGCCGGCACTTTCCTGATCTTCGGATGGTTCGAGTGGGCTTCCCTTACTTTGATCAACTGTATGCTCGTCGCCTTCATGGGAGCCATCACCATCAGTCTCGCCCGCGGCCTGGATATCTCCTGCGGTTGTTTCACCTTGGACCCCAACGCGGAAAAAATGAATTGGCTGACCCTGCTTAGAGACTCGGCCATGCTGATTCCCGGACTGCTCTCCTATTTTCTTCTGCTTCGACTCAAGCGGCCTCCGATTTTCGAATAACTCCCTCCGCGTCAACGGATCAAAGGCCCGTCCGCTTCACTCGTCACCCCGCACAGGCACTCCCTCACCCGTTGGACATCTCTCGGAACCGTGGTCAACGCCGAATTCATCGCATGATTACCTACTTCATATAAGATTCCCCTCGATTCTCAGCGACCGGACTCTCCGCCCATGGACGTGTTTCCGGGTCCCGGAAATTCGAGATCTTTCCATTTCTAGTATTTCGGTTCCAGATCCTTTACGGAGAATGCTTTTCTGTTGACTCACTAGATGTAGTGGTCTATCATCTGCCCCTACACAACAAGTAGGGGGGAGAGTATGACAAAAGTGTTGGAATTCGCTCCGAAGTCGGATCGAATGCTCGAATCCGAAACGACGGATATGGCCCTTTTCGTCAGAACTTCAAGTGACGACATCGAGGGATGGGATCGAGGGAAAATCGCCGAAGCCTTGGTCCGTGAAACCATTGTAGAGTCGGAAACGGCAAGTCGGATTGCCTTGGCCGTGGAGGAACAGATACATCGGTCGGGAATTCGAATCATTACGGCCCCACTCGTTCGAGAGCTGGTCAACGCCCAACTTATCGAACTCGGACTCGAGGATGCCCGAAGCATGCATACCCGCTTGGGCGTGCCCCTTTATGACGTGGAACAACTGATCCTGAGGCCCAACAAGGAAAACGCCAACGTTCCCCATGGTCCGGAAGCCACCAATCTGACACTGGCCGAAGGAATCAAGAAAGAATACGCGCTTTTAAACGTCTTCTCACAGGATATCGCCGACGCCCACATGCGCGGAGACCTCCATCTCCACGATCTGGGATTCATAGATCGTCCTTACTGCTCCGGCCAATCACTGGAATACCTCAAGAAGTTCGGTCTCAACCTTCCGAATTCTCTTGCCATGGCCAAACCCGCCAAACACGCCGAGGTTTTGCTTGCCCACATGGTCAAGTTCGCCGCGGCGCTGCAAAGCAACTTCGCCGGCGCCATCGGCTGGGACGCGGTGAATATTTTCTTCGCACCGTACCTCGAAGAGCTTTCCGATCAACAGATCAAGCAACTCGCGCAAATGATGGTTTTTGAATTTTCTCAACAGGCGGTGGCTCGGGGAGGCCAAGCCATCTTCACGGACATCAATCTCTATTGGGAGATCCCCAAACACTTTGAAGACGTGCCCGCCATCGGCCCGGGCGGGGTATATACCGGAAAGACCTATTCCGATTATATTGAGCTTTCCCAAAAATTTGCTTGGATGTTGTTCGACGTCTTCCTGGAAGGAGACGGATCGGGCAGACCTTTTTTCTTTCCCAAACCTTTGGTGCACATCACGGAGAAATTCTTCAGGACGCCCGGACATGCGGAGTTCCTGAACCACATCTGCCGGGTCGCCGGGGAAAAAGGGAACACGTATTTTGTCTTCGATCGAGGGGAAACAGCGAAAATCTCGGAATGTTGCCGGTTGTCGTTCAAGCTGGAGCAGTCGGACCTGGAAGATGCCAAAGAACCTTGGAAGATGCGTTACTCGGCTCTCCAGAACGTCACGCTCAATCTCCCCCGCATCGCTTATGAAGCCAAGGGCGATGAAACACGTCTCTTCCAGCTACTGACCCGCAGAGTTCAAGCCGCGGCGCAGGCCCATAAAGAGAAAAAGGAATTCATTGAGAAGCTGCTGGCCCATGGGAAAACAGGGCCTCTTGCCTTGCTGAACATGGACCCCGACGGCACTCCTTATTTGAGGATGCACCGTTGCACCTTCTTGGTGGGCATGGTGGGCCTTAATGAGTTGATCCAGTACCACCTGGGCCAAGAGCTGCACGAATCCGAAGAGGCCATGAAATTCGGTCTCCGAGTCATCGCGCACATGAATCTTGCGGCTCAGCGATTTTCAGAAAAGTACGGCATGCGGTTCGTCCTGGAGCAAACTCCCGCCGAAAGCACCGCCTACCGTTTCGCCAAACTGGATAACAAGCATTTTCCCGATGAAGCGGAAAAAGTTCTGCGAGGAAATCTCGAGACCGGTGAAATCTATTATACCAATTCCACGCTCTTCAACGTGGGCGCTCCCATGAACCCCATCGAACGCGTGAAATTCGAAGGCCTGTTTCATCCGCTGATCGAAGCGGGGGCTCTGACGCATATCTGGTTGGGCGAGTCGCAGCCCTCTGCCGAATCTCTTGCCAATTTCATCATCAAGACCTTCAAGCAAAGCAAGAACGATCAGATCGCCTTCTCTCCCGAGTTTACCACGTGCAATTCGTGCGGCAGGACGTCCCGGGGTCTGCTGAAATCATGTCCCCATTGCGGCTCTGAAAGCATTGAATGCATCACCAGGATCACGGGGTACTTCACTCGGGTTTCCAGCTGGAACAAAGGGAAATTGGGTGAACTAAGAGACAGGTATCGGAATCGTTTTTCCACGAAGGACGCGGCGAAAAGCGGCAGCGGCTCTCTGCCCTGGACCGGCAAGGTAGGATTCAACTCATAGAATCAAAGGAGAGGTTCATGACGTTGTTCACCAAGAGCAGTTGTACGAACTGCGACTATGTGAAGGACCAGTTCGACTTGGCCGACCTGGGCATCAACATCGAGGAACTGGGCCCGGAGAATTCTTCCGCACTAGCCCACCTCGCATGGCACGAACTCGTGGAAACCGCTCGAAAAGAACTCCCCATCCTGGTCCTGGACGATTGTTCTTCAATTGCCGGCGTCCAACCGATTTGCCGGCATCTCCATGAATCCGGAGCCAAGCCCAAACAACTCGTCGGACTCCGAGTTTTTACGGACTAGAACCAAACATGCTCCCGAAGGGTGTTGAAATTAAGGGAATCATCGAAACCTCCTTTGTGGATTGGCCCGGTCGTGTTTCCGCCGTGCTGTTCACGGGAGGCTGCAACTTCCGATGTCCCTTTTGCCATAATCATCCTTTGGTCCTGTCGCCTGAAAGCCTGTTCTCCCACCCTTTGGAGGACGTTTTGGAACGACTGGAATCCTTCGGGAGCTGGATAGACGGTGTTACGGTCACCGGGGGAGAGCCCACGCTTCAACAGGGCCTGGAAACTTTGATGCGTGAGCTGAGAGGCCGTGGATTCGCCGTGAAATTGGACACCAACGGCAGCAACCCTTCAGTCATCGAGAGTTTGCTGAATGCCGGGCTGCTGGATTCCGTTTCCATGGACTTGAAGGGTCCCCTTGAGCCCGAGGCTTATTCCGGGTGCGCGGGTACCACGGTGGACACCGACGCCATCTCACGATCCATAGCGGTCTTGAAAACGTCCGGCATTCCCAACGAGTTCCGCACTACCGTGGTCCCGGGCCTTCACGGAGAGCGCGAAATAATTGAGATGGCGCTGGCGCTTCAAGGGGCCTCTTCCTGGCGATTGCAGCATTTTCAGCCGGAAGACGCCCTCAATCTTGATTTTCGTGAAATCAAGCCGTATTCGTCCGATGAAATGGCCTATTTCAGGATACTGGCGAAGCAATGGGTAGAAACCATCCACTGACAGGTGGGTGACTCGCTCCAACCGATCCGACTTCTCTCCCATGTCCCACGTTGAAAAACCACATCGAAACGCCCTCCCCCGCTCAATTACGTCCTACGAGCGGGTAACGGGCGAACCCGATCACCGTCCATGATCTCCGTGGCTTTCGGTTGAGTAGGTTCATAATAGGCACGGGGAAACGGCCCTCGCTGAAAATCCCGCGGCTTCTCGAGGGCTTCCCCTTTGGACGCCCGCCCCAAACGGATCCGAGCGGCCAACTACCGTGGTTGGGGCTCGGGGTAGGCCGGATAGGGGTCCCCGCCTTGCATTCCTCGACGGGGACCGCCCGGCCCTTTCCTTTTCTTGAGTTCATCGAAAAGCTCCACGAGTGTTTGAAACTGATCATAACTCAATATCTTTCTGACGGAGAGCACAAACTTGAAACGTGCTTCGGCCAGACGTGATCTCGCTTGCTCGAGTCTTCTGAAAACCTCCATCACTTGGGCATCGTTAAGGTCTTTTCGACCGAAGCCGACCTCCAATTCCAGCTTTTCTTTATCGACCATCGCACGCAGTTCAATGATCTCCTTCTTGTGTACAAGCAGCGCTTCGTCCAGTTTCCGCCTCTGCTCCTCGTTAAGTCCCAATCGCTGAATCACCATGGGGCGTTTCCACCATCGTCCCGCGGGCAAATCAGTGCCGTGGGAGATCGACGCGCTGAAGGCCAAGACGCCGATCACAATCGACATAAAACAAAACCCGGATCTCGGGCTCATGAAACTCCCTCCTCAGTTTCCGGTTGAAGGTCCGCTTCTTCAAACGAGGGTACGATAAATTCCAGGAATTCATCGCTTGCGACCAGCGGCTCGACCTCGGTGAGTTGGACGAGTTTTTCAGGCAGCAAATCCTCTGCTTCCCTTTCATCCAAGCCGAACAATTCGCTGTTCTCGGTCATTTTCCACAAGGTCTTCCCCGGCGGAGTCCGATCCCTGAAAACCCCGATCCACAAGACCACAACCAGCAGGGCTGCGGCGGCGGCCACAGGCTTGAAAGAACACCAAACCATCCATGGGCGGCCCGCCTCCACCCTCTGGGGGGACGATCCTCCGATGGTCGGCAAAGGCGGAGCTGGGGGAACGGCAGCCTGGGCCGCCCGACCAAGCCCCTCCAGGGAGCAGGACAACTCATCCAGCCGACTCCGGCAAACAGGACAATCACGCAGGTGCTCGAGTTCGGCGGCGCTCAAATCCCGCGAATCCACCACTCCCCTTATGACCGCATCCTCACTGAGATGTCGGCTGTTCAGCAGACTCATCAAGGAATCCCTCCTTCCCTGAATTCTTCCAGCAAGCCGGATTTCCTGGCCTTATCCAACGCCCGGTACAAGTGTGTCTTCACGCTGGACTCACTTGAACGAAGAATCTCGGAGATTTCACGAATGGAGAGCTGATCGAAGTGCCTCATTCGAAAGACCTCTTTTTCCTTCTTGGAGAAGAAAGCAAACATAACCTCCGTCGTTTGTCTGAATTCCTTGCGCACCAGTCTGTCAAAGCCGTCGGGCGCCAAGTCTCGGATTCGCTCCTCGGGTCGGTCCGTTTCGTTCCCCAAATCCCCGAATCCGACCAACTTTCGAATACGTTTTCTGCGCAGAAAGTCTTTCACTCGATTTGCCGCCATACGGAAAAGCCAGGGTTTAAACAACGCCGGATCCCTCAATCCGTGCAATTTCTCGAACGCCCGCATCCATATGTCCCGGGTCAGATCCCAAGCGTCCGATTCCGAACCCGCTCTGAAATAGACGAACCGGTAGAGCCTCTCGTGAAAATTCCTCACAAGCTCATCAAAAGCGTCACGCTCGCCGCCGACCGCCCTGCGAACGAATTCAGCAAGGTCTACCGATTCCGTTGGATATTCCACGTCAAAAGTATCCGGAGGCGGACTCATTATTCACACAAAGGAGCTCGGCTTCCCGGCGCTTTGACTTTGCAGCTCCAAGATTGCCGTTCTACAGGGTTCCCATTTTTCTTATACGCTTGAAGACGAATGGAATGAAGAGATAGTCTACAGGACGATACCGACCCCACAGGCTCAAGTTGAGTTTTTCCGGATTCGTGCCGATGTTTCTCTCAGTGAACACGATAGGGCTGAGATCGTCCTCTTTTCCCTCTTCCTTCCGACCCATGAGCCGTTCCACGGCCGGGTTCGTAACGTGTCCATGCAACTTGCCTTGGAGCTGAGGCTATGCCGGAAGACAAAATTTCACCCGAGGATTTGGATCTCGAGGATCTCATCGAAGAAGACGATGAGATGCTCTGGTCCCAAGACAAACTAAAGAAAGCGGCCAAGAAGACCGCGATCAAGTCGGAGAGAATTTTCAAAAAAGGTGAAGGAATCACCGAAAGAATTCTTTTCGACGACAGCTTCGACTGGTCCGCTCTTGAAGGCGAGATCGACGCCACGGCCCGGCCCGAAGAGAAACTGGCCGAACTGGACCTGCTGGAGATCGGGAAAGCCGAGATACCTGAAGAAACCCCTTCCGCCCTCCCCACCAGACCTCGTGAAGAAGACGAGCAAGAAGAGCCGCCTCCAGATGCCTCCCCCAAACGCTCACTTCTGTCGTTGATCTCCGATCACCTTTGGCTTACAGGCGGCGTTCTGGCTCTGTGCTTGATCATTGTGGTCATGTATATACTGATTCCGCCGGAGGAACAGGAGCTGCCCCAGAGCCCTCCGCGCAATGTGGTGACCAAGGGGACCCGTAACACGGAAACACCCTATGTCCACCTGGAACCATTTCTCGTGCCCATTACCGAGGAGGGGATGAACGGGTTCTGGAGAGTGACCGCTACGCTGGTTATTCGGCCCGGCGACGAATATCTGATTGAAGATCACCTCGGGTCGGTCCGAGGAACAATCTTCATCATCCTTAAGACACCGCCTTTGCTGGAAAGCCAAACATACAACCGCGAAATCCTGTCGCACACCATTCTGGTTCGGCTCAACGAGCTTCTAGGTGTCCGAACGGTAAAGGAAGTGCGGTTATTCAAAAAGACAATGCTGGTGAAGGGCCGGAGTCTCACCGGGTAAGGCGGAGAACCTACATAGTGAAGGAATCAAGAACACGGAGGCAATCCGGACAATTGCCCCCGAACCGCCCTCAGGCTCGCACTAGCGGAACACTCCTTCGAGACAAGACTTATTTCCTGATCTTCTCTTCCCGTCTTTTTATCGAGATAGTCCGGGGATAGCACGAGCAAGGTCGTTGCCTTGATCGGCCGTTTTCGAGCTTAGGCGGCACCCTCCCGGAACGCGACCATCCCAAACGGAGCCGGCCTTGCAGACTCCCGGATGAGTTCCTCATCTCCGTCGCTTTTCCAACGGCCGAAAACGAAATCCAAGCCCACCGGACCCGCTTACGCTCTAGCTTTGCTCGCACGGGCCTGCTTGAGCATCTCTCCCAGACCTCGCTCTTTAGCCCATTTCTTCCTTTTGGCCGTGAGGGATTTGGCCGCCAACGGCTGGTTCGTGGGGATTCCCCACTTCTTCTTGTACTCTTTGGTGGTGAGGCCGAATTGCTGCAGGTGCCGATTGGTGATTACCTTGAATTCCTGCCCGTTTTCCAGGCTGATAATGCGGTTACGCTGAATAGACTTCAGGGGATCCTTTCTCAACAATTCCAGTTCCGTCGATTCTTCGGACTCTTCCACCGCCTTGTTGCCTTCCTCCACTCCCTGGATGTCCCTAAGTGTTGCGTAGGTCTTCTGAAGGGCGGACTCGATTTCCTCGGGACTCATCTTGCCCTGACCCGCCTGAGCCTGTACTATTTCAACGGCCATTTCCGTCAACGATTTCGTCATCCCTCACCTCCTATTTTGATTAGTTGCATCCTATTATAAATCCATTGGACCCCGTGTCAAGAAAGAAAATAACGATATATCCCATAGTCAATGCTAACATCGGATCAACACATTCTTGACTTGAGTTCTTTTCATCCACCTAAGATTACCCTTGTCCATCGCCACAACATGGATCGTAACATCTAAACTACCCAACACCGAAGCATACTCATGCCGTGACTCTTGGCCGAGTCAACCAAGTAGGCTCTTCCATTCTCATTCAACAAACCATAGTACCCTTTATATTGTAGGCAATGACAAATAAACCACCATATAAAGTATCCTGCATCAGGCTTTAAGAACGAGAAGACGCTTGTTTTTCGGCAAACACGAGGGAAAGCGGGTGCGGCACGCCCTTTAACGGCTCCGCCGCATCCCATCGGAACGAACGACATGGAAAAGACATGGTCCTCTTGTCCGACAGCCGGAAAACTCGTCCTGTCGCCGAAGATGGGATCCCGGTGCGGACCTTGGACCTTTGCAGAGGCTTGATCGACTTGACGGCTCAGGGAGTATTCGAGACTCACGCCCACCGGGAACGTGCACACGCACCCTCCCGCGTTTTCCGAGGGCATGCTTTCTGCGGGGAAGCACAAGCAAAAGGCTGCGATACGAACAACGGTATGAGACTGTTCTGCGTGGACGTAGATTCTTACGGATAAAGAAGAGCGACACGACGGTCCGCGTTGAACCGTTCGGCAGCTTCTTCCCACCGACGCTTTTCTTCTTCCAGGTCTCCGCCGGATTCCGCTTTCTCTCTCAGCGAACGGCTTCCCAGGATAAGGTGGATGGGCATGCGCTCTGTTTCGTACTCATAAGGAGGGGATTTCCACTGGAAGTCTTCGGGATGCAGTTCGATAACATCCTGGAGCAGGCACAGAGAAACGAAAAACGGGTCCGCCGCTTCCGGCTCCGTGATATGCAGATGGAACCCGTGGCAGAGACGCCCGGCCCACTTGTGGAACGTGGGCTCAAAGGAGATTTCCCTCAAAAACACCCCCGGAATCTCCCTTCCGCGGAATTGTTTCTCCAATTCCACGGTGCGCAGGAAAGGAGCCCCGAAGACCTCGAAGGGCCGAGTGGTGCCTCGCCCTTCCGATATGTTGGTGCCTTCCCAAATCACCTGACCCGGGTATACCAAGGCGGTTTCATAGCACGGCATGTTGGGTGAGGGCGGCACGAATACGCGCCCCGTCTGGGGATGATTCCAGTGCCGAAGCCACCCTCGGAGAGGCACCACGGTCAGATCCGCTCCGATACCGAACCGCGAATTGAACAACAAGGCAAGCTCCCCGATGGTCATCCCGTGCCTCATGGGGATGGGAAACATACCGACAAAGGAGGTCCAGTCCGCCTCCAGGACGTTCCCCTGTACCCACCGCCCGCCGATGGGATTGGGGCGATCAAGGACCACGACCCGCTTCCCCAAGGCCTTGCAGGCCTCCAGACAGAGGGCCATGGTGTAGATGAAGGTGTACACCCGCGTTCCGACATCTTGAAGGTCGATGACCACGAAATCGATTTCATTGAGCATCGAACGTGAAGGAGAACGCTCTTCTCCGTAAAGAGAGTGGACCTTCAAACCTGTACGAAGATCATGGTAGGTGGGAGATTCGATCATGTTATCCTGTTTTTCCCCTCGAAATCCATGCTGGGGGGAAAACAGGCATTGAAGCGTGTCGGGATATTGCTCATGCAACAGCACATGGGCCGACCGCAACCGCGAATCCACGGATGCTTGGTTGGAGAGCAAGCCGAAACGGGCTTTGCTGAGATAAGCGGGATGCTCTTCCAGGAGGACTTCCAAACCAAGTTTCATGGCGCGCCTCGCTTGCGATGACCACACTACCATTGATTCGCGAGATGAAAGGCCGGCCTGCTCGGCCTTCCCCGCTTGCCTTCGCCCCTTCTAGCCTCGAACCCCCGACGGCGTGCTGTGCACGCTTCCGAAGGCCCGCGACCGGGAACACTTCATTTCCGCAGTTTGGGGTTCAGAGCGGACTGAATTCCTTCGCCGAGAAGGTTGAAACCCAGGACGCTCAGCAGAATGGCCAACCCGGGATAGACGGAAAGCCACCATGCGATCTGCAGATTGTCTTTCCCTTCGGTCAAAATGTTCCCCCAACTGGGAGTGGGGGGCTGTACCCCGATACCCAGGAAACTCAGAGCGCTTTCCGTGAGGATGGCGCCCGCCACCCCTAAGGTGGCGCTCACCAATACGGGCGGCCAGGCATTACGCAAAATATGAAGGAAGATGATGCGAAGATCGCCCGCTCCCGCCGCACGGGCGGCCAAGACGAACTCGCGTTCTCTCAGGCTCAGAAACTCCGCGCGCACGAGCCTTGCCACACCCATCCACCCGGTGAGTCCGATGACCGCCATGATGTTATAAATGCTTGGTTCGAGAAACGTGATCACGGCCAGGATCAGAAAAAATGAAGGAAAGCAGAGCATGATATCCACAAATCGCATGATGACGCTATCCGTCCATCCACGGTAGTAGCCCGCCAGAGAACCGAGAAGCACCCCGATGGTTACGGCGATTCCCACAGCGACGAATCCGACCTTGAGAGAAATTCTCGCACCGAAGATCATCCTGCTCAAAACGTCCCTCCCCAATTGGTCCGTTCCGAAAGGATGATCCCTCGTCGGCTCGGCCAGGACTTGGGAGACGTCGATGCGATGGGGGTCGTAGGGGGCCAGGAGAGGGGCCGCGAAGGACACCAAGAAAAGCACGAGCACCAGCAGACCTCCGGAGACCGCCAACTTGTTCTTCTGAAATCTCCGCAGGAATTCGCCGCCCAAACCCTCTCGTATTTTCATGACTTCCTGATCCTCGGATCGATCAGCGCATAGGAGATGTCCGCCAACATGTTGCCCAGAAGCGTCAGGCTCGCCCCGATGACCAAGGCTCCCATGATGGTGGGATAGTCTCTGGCCATGACGCTCTGATAAAACAACTGACCCATGCCGGGAATGGCGAAAATGGATTCAAAGATCACGCTTCCCCCGATCAACGTCGGCAGGGAGAGCCCCAGGATGGTGATTACGGGCATGAGCGCGTTTCTAAGAGCATGCTTGAAGATGACTTTGCTTTCACTAAGCCCTTTGGCGCGAGCCGTGGTGATGTAGTCCTGTTGAAAGACCTCAAGCATGTTGGAACGCATGTAGCGCGAAAAACCGGCAAGTCCCGTGAACCCGCTGATCAGAACGGGCATTACCAAATGGCGCGCTCGGTCCACAAGCCACGGCCAGGTGCTCAGGGATTCCGCATTGGGAGAGGAAAGACCGCTGATGGGGAGCCAGCCCAGATGAACCCCGAAAAGGATCATGCATAACAGCGCCAGCCAAAACGTGGGCATGGCAAAGCCCACGAATACGAACACGGTTGTGCTCTTGTCGAACATACCATCCGGCCTTAAGGCCGCATAGACGCCGATGGGGATCGCCACGGACAGAATCAAGGCAAGGCTCAGCGCGTTGATTAGAATGGTGATGGGAAGTCTCTCGGTAATTTTGTCCAGGACGGGACGATTGTCCGCGGAGAATGATCTGCCGAAATCCAGTCGGACAAGTCTGCCGATCCATTGCATGTATTGCACGTGCAAAGGCTTGTCCAGACCGTAGAGCCTCTCAAGTCGGAGCCGGGCTTCCGGAGAGGCTTTGGGGTTGAGATCGGTCTGCATGTCGACGGGCGAGCCGGGCGCCAGGTGAATCACGGCAAAGGAAATCATCGTGATCCCGATCAATAACGGGATCATCCCGACCAAGCGCCTGAAAACATAAAACCACATCTTCCTGAAAAACGACTCCTTGCCGATTTAAATCTGAAATACCCTCAGAAGGGCTTTCACCGCCCACACATCGAGCGTGAGAGAACCCGGATTCGGAACCGGGCGGCATCGCACCCTATAACGCGTCGCAGGCGAAAAGCCGCCGTAGGTTATGCGACGGACCACAATCCAGAGCGGGCGGCCCATCATTGAAATCCTCTCTCGAGAAGGACTACTGATCCACCGAGTACTTCTGCAGCCCCGCCGGCACGTACCACTTTACCCTATTGTAGGCGATGCCGTTGGCGGACGGTTCTATACCTTGGACCCGACTGCTCACCGCCACCAACGCCCGGGGCACATAGAGGAAAGTGTACGGCTGCTCTTCGGCCAGTATTTCCTGAATTCGGTAATAGGCGGCCTTTCTCTTTTCCTGATCGAACGTATATCGCCCTTCCTCGATCAACCTATCCACTTCCTCGTTCTTATAAGAAATGAAGTTCAGCTCTCCCTGACGGGTCTTGGTCGAATGCCACACATCGAACAGGTCCGGGTCCGCCGGAATGGTCCATCCCATTACCAAGGCCTCAAAGTCTTTCTTGTCGATGAACTCTTTCAGGAAAGTAGACCATTCCACGGTTCGGATGCCCACTTTGATACCGACGTCCGAGAGATTCTGCTGAATGATGATGGCCGCCTTCTTGCGGTTCTCATTCCCTTCATTGGTAAGGATGGTGAACTCGAAGGGTTCGCCGTCTTTGTCAAGAATTCCGTCTTCGTCCGTGTCCGTCCAACCGGCTTCCGCCAGAAGCTCTTTAGCCTTGGCGGGGTCATGGGGATATTTCTTCACATTGGGATTGTAAGACCAGCTGCCGGGCTTGTAGGGGCCGGTGGAAGGTTCGCCGAGACCCAGAAGCACGCCGTCCAGAATCTGCTGTTTGTTGACCGCGTACGAAATGGCCTGTCGCACCGTTTTGTCGCTGAACTTGGGGTTGAGCAGATTATATCCCAAGTAGACGTACGCATTGGACAAGTAACTGTACTTGTTGAAATGGGAAGCGAAAGCCGGGTCCTCGGTCTGCCGGGTGAACTGCAGGGGCGTCAATGACATGAGGTCCACGCCTCCGGCCTTCAGCTCCAGAAACATGGTGGCCATGTCCGGAATCACCCGCGTTCTGTTCTCCGCGATATAGGGCTTCCCCTCGAAATAATCCGGATTGGCTCGAAGCACGATATCCTGGCCGGGAACCCAACGATGGAATGTGTAGGGGCCGGTCCCAACGGGATTCCGCGCCAGAGGGCTTTGCGTGATGTCCCGCCCCTCGAGCAGGTGTTTCGGCACGATCCCCATGCCCCAGCTCGCCAGTGCGGGCGCGAACGGACGGCTATAAGTGACTTGAAACGTAGAATCATCAACCGCTTCGGCCTTCTCCACCTGGAGAAAATCGTTCCCGTATGCCGTGGGCGTCTTCTCGTCCACCATCACCTGGTATGTGAAGAGCACGTCTTGGGCCGTGAACGGACTGCCGTCGTGCCAATTGACTTTCTTATGAAGATGGAAGGTGATTATCTTGCCGTCCTCGGACACCTCCCAGCTTTCCGCAAGGTCGCCGACCAAGGACATGTCTTTGTCGTATTTCACCAATCCGTTGTAGACAAGGTTGATGATGTCCCTCGATGATGTGTCCGAAGCCAACATGGGAATCAGGTTCGAAGCGTCTCCTATCGTGCCTTCCACGAGAGCTCCGCCGTAGGCGGGTTCCATTGAAGCGGTTTCCGTCGCGGGGTGGGATTCGGAATCATCTTGTTTGTCACAGGCTTGCACCGTGAAGAAGGAAAGAGTCAATACGAGGGCGAGCGTCAGCCAACGCCTACAGTTCATAAGCCGCTCCTTTTTTCCGTTTTCAGCATCATAGGAGAAGAAGAATTGGAATACAAGGGAAGTCGAATCCACCTCGTCAAACGGAACGCCCTCCATTGGAGGTTCCGCGATATGGCCGACTACACCATTCCTTCCGAAAGCTCAAGCTTGATGTAGCATCTCCCCAAAGACACGGAGATGCGATAACCATCTTTCTTCCTGCATTCCGGTTGACGCACTCCCCGTTGTATGTAGACTGAACCACGATGCCGTCCATATCGGCATCCCAACATTCATCGGGCCGGTATCCGAAACGGCCCTGATCCGGGATAGCGCCATCATGTCCGAACAAAAAATCTATACCGTATCCGAAATCAATCTTCGCATTAAAGGCTTACTTGAATCGGAGTATCCTCTCGTTTGGATCGAGGGTGAAATCTCCAACCTGCGCACACCCTCATCCGGACACCTCTATTTCGTCCTCAAAGACGCCAAAGCACAGATTCGAGCCGTAATGTTCAGACACCAGAACCAGCTGCTTAGGTTTAACCCGGAAGACGGCATGGCTGTTTTGGCTCTGGGTCGGATCACCGTTTACGAGCCCAGAGGGGAATATCAGGTTATTATCGAACGTTTGGAGCCCAAAGGAAGGGGCGCGCTCCAACTCGCCTTCGAACAACTGCTCGAGAAACTGGGCAAAGAAGGGCTGTTTGAACAATCGGAAAAGAAACCCATTCCATTTCTTCCGGATCGAGTGGTCGTGGTAACCTCGCCCACCGGCGCGGCCGTCCGGGATTTCATCCACGTTATGGACCGCCGCTTCGGCTCCGTTCACATCCTCGTTTTCCCCGTACGTGTCCAAGGCCGGGAAGCCGCGGGAGAAATCGCCGCGGCGTTGGATCGCATCAACGCCGAGATCGATGCGGACGTCATCGTGCTTACCCGAGGAGGCGGCTCCATTGAAGACCTTTGGCCCTTCAATGAAGAGCAGGTGGCCCGTGCCGTCCACCGCAGCCGAATACCCGTGGTTTCCGCGGTCGGTCATGAGGTGGATTTTACGATCTCCGACTTCGCCGCCGATCGGAGGGCTCCCACCCCTTCCGTGGCCGCCGAAATCCTGTTTCCTTCCAAAGCGGACTTGCTCAACACGGTTCAGTCTCATCTGAAGCAATGCGTCGGTGCGCTGACTTCCAAGCTGGCTTTGGGAAAGGAGCGCCTGGGTAATCTGGAAGCAAGACTTTCCGATCCCAGACGAAGAATCGCCGATGGGCTCTTGAAAGTGGACGATTTTAGGGACCGTCTTCAGTTTCATTGGCTCATGACCGACAACGGAGCCAAGCGGACACTGGATTCCCTCGAGAACCGCCTTCTCACCTTCAGGCCGAGGGAGCGTTTTGCCTTGCTCGGCCAACGCCTGGATCACCTCCGGACCGATCTGATCCGGTTGCAGACGCGTTCCCTGGAACGATCCTCTGAAAGGCTTCAGACCGCGGTTCAACGAATGAACGCCGTCAACCCGTTAAATGTACTGGACCGCGGTTACAGCATCGCCACCAGGATTCCTGACGGCCGAGTGCTGCGGGACTCCTCGGAAATCGCATCCGGGGAACAAGTCCATGTACGATTGCGAAAAGGAGGTCTGGTTTGCAAGGTGGAAGAAGTCGAATGAACCCGGCGGAGTCCACTCTTGGCGGGAAACGTGCGGGGATCGTCTTGTTTGCCATGGTCGTTCTTCTTTGCGTATTCGGCGCCGCCGGCTTTGCCGAAACGGGGAACGGGGCAATTTCCACTTGGCGACTGGCCCCTGAACCCGCGGCCCGTGGTGGCGTACATCTCCTTACCGTCACCGTCTCCACGCCCGGTGACCACGTTTCCGGGAGTTTCATGGGAACGGAGATTCCTTTTGAGCCGGCAGACGATGGGACCTTCCAGGGTTTGGTGGGAATCGACCTGGGTGCGAAGCCCGGGGACCATCTTCTGACCTTGCGCACCTCCAAGGGAGTGTCCGCCTTCAAGGTCCCCGTCGAGGATCGCGACTTCGGTGTCAGGCGATTTACGGTCAAGGAAAGCAAACTGACTCCCGAACTGCTTCAGCGCATTGATCGTGAAACGAACCTCCTCGAAGAACTCTGGAAACGCCGTTCCCCTCGGCGGCTCTGGAAGGCTCCCTTCATCAGGCCGGTGTCCGGCAAAATTACCGGGACTTTCGGCAAGGCCAGCTTCATCAACGGGAAGCCGCGAAGCCCTCACTCCGGGGTTGACTTCAGGGCCGACAGAAATGAGAATATCCTCTGCTCGAACGACGGCACGGCGGTCCTCGTAAAAGACTTGTACTACGCGGGAAACAGCGTGTTCGTAGATCACGGTCAGGGCCTTTACACGATGTATTTCCATCTGGATCGTCCCTTGGTTCGTGAAGGAGCAACGGTCCGGAGGGGTCAACCTGTGGGCTTGGCCGGAAGTACGGGCAGATCGACTGGAGTGCACCTTCATTGGGGCGTCCGTCTCAATGGAGCCCGAGTGGACCCTCTGGAGCTGATTCGAGTTACCGAAGAGGCGATGGTGACGCACTAATCGGAGGACCGCCCTCCCGAAATGCCGCACGCCAGGTACGTTTCTCAGCCGGCGCATGTGATTGTAGGCATGATTTCCCAACAAAAAGGCACTGGAGAACGCAGCGTGTCAGATCCTTTGAAGTTTGAAGAAGCCCTCTCCGAACTCGAAGCCGTCATCAAGAAGATGGAAAGTGGAGAGCTTTCTCTGGACGACTCCTTGCAAGCGTTTGAGAGGGGCGTTGAGTTGGCTCGCCAATGCCGCAAGAAACTGGAAGAAGCGGAGCGTAAAGTCGAAATCCTGCTTCGAGACGAATCGGGAAAGCTCACAACGGAACCTTTCGAATCCAAACCACCGGAATCCGAATAGAGCCCACATGAATCTCTCAGAATACCTGCACGACCGACGCGATCGTATCGACCAAGCATTGAACCGGTTGCTTCCTCCTATTGATAGTCACCAGCGGACGGTGGTGGAGGCCATGAGATATAGCCTTCTAGCAGGCGGCAAGAGAATCCGCCCCATTCTGTGCATGGCCGGAGCCGAGGCCGTTGGAGGCAACCCGGACACCGTCGTGAATTTCGCCTGCGCGCTGGAAATGATCCACGCTTATTCTTTGATCCATGACGACCTGCCCGCCATGGATAACGATGATTTTCGCCGTGGCATTCCGACCAACCATAAACGATTCGGCGACGCCGCAGCCATTCTTGCCGGGGACGGACTTCTTACCGAAGCGTTTTCCGTCATGACACGACGGGCGTTGCACCCCGAGATATCGTCGGAACAGCTGTTGGAAGCGACACGAGTGGTTGCCGATCTGGCCGGATTCCGAGGCATGGTCGGCGGACAGATGGTGGACATCGAATCGGAGGGAGTTCGTCCCACAATCGATGTGGTGCAATTCATCCATTCGACCAAGACCGCCGCTTTGATCCGAGCGTCCGTATCTTCGGGCGCCATCCTCGCGGGGGGAACCGAGGAATCCGTATCCAATTTGTCCAGATACGGCGATTTCCTTGGACTTGCTTTCCAGATCCGCGACGATTTGCTGGACGTAGTCGGCACCAGCGAGGAGATCGGTAAGCCCGCCGGCAGCGACCTCGAAAAGAACAAGGCCACGTACCCCGCAGTTCTCGGCATCGCGGAATCGGAGGCCCGGGAAAAGCAAATGGTGGAACAGGCCCTGGCCGCCCTATCTTCCTTTGATGATCGCGCGGAACCGCTAAAGGACTTGGCGTTGCACTTACTCAATCGAAAGAAGTAAGTCCACCTTATATCGCTTTCCTCTCCCGAGGGCGCGTTGGCCTTGACGCTCGAAGGGATACTGCATATACAAAGAACGGGGTTCCTTTTCACAAGCGGCTCAAATCCGGTTCTCCCGGATTCCCTTCTCCGAAGTCACCGATCGGCCCCTCGCGCTGTATGCTCTTGAGCGGAAGGGGTGCCTTTCAATAGCTTGTTCGGGCGATCGACCCGCGGTTTCCGGTCGGAAGTCACCGGCGGACGGAACCAAGTGGCGGACGGCACAGTCAACCAAAGGCGAGGACAAGGACTGATAATTCATGCGGATATTGGATCGGGTGCAATACCCGGAAGATCTCGGAGACTTGAATCTTCTTGAGCTGCAACAGCTCTGCGACGAACTCAGGGAATTTATCGTATCCACCGTGGCCAAAAACGGCGGCCATTTGGCACCTAATCTCGGTGTCATCGAACTCACGGTAGCCATTCATTACGTTTTCGCCGCGCCCAAGGACAAAATCGTTTGGGACGTGGGGCATCAGGCCTACGCCCACAAGATACTCACCGGCCGGAGAGACCTTTTTCACACGCTTCGTCGTTACCAGGGTATCAGTGGTTTCCCGAGACGAGAGGAAAGCGAGTACGACGCCTTCAACACCGGCCACAGCAGCACCTCGATTTCCGCAGCCCTGGGAATCACGGTGGCCAGAGATTTTCTACAGCGACCCGGCAAAACCGTGGCCTTCATCGGCGACGGCTCCATGACCGCCGGGCAGGCCTTCGAAGCCCTGAACAATGCCGGGCATTTGGACAAAGACCTCATTGTCATACTGAACGACAACGAGATGTCCATTTCACGCAACGTGGGCGCTCTTTCCGCTTTTCTCAGCCAGAAACTCACCAGCAAAAGGTACGTCCGGCTCAAGAAGGAAATGGGCAACCTGCTTCCGTCGGCCTTGGGCATTGGAGAGAACATCATCAACCTGGTGGAAAAAACCGAAGAGTCTTTCAAGAGTTTTTTCACGCCGGGTATGCTGTTTGAAGCTTTGAAGTTCGACTACGTGGGACCGATCCAAGGGCATCGGTTGGACAAATTGATTCCGGCCCTCAAGAACGTGCGAGACCTGGAAGGGCCCATTCTCATGCACGTTCTCACCACCAAAGGGAAGGGCTACGCACCTGCGGAAGAAAATCCGACTCAGTTCCACGGAATCGGCAAATTCGACGTGAAGACTGGCTGCAAGCTCCCGAGCTCGGACAAAAAGGTCGATTATACCACGGTATTCGGACAGACCATTGTTCAACTCGCGGAGCAGAACGACAAGATATTCGCCATCACAGCGGCCATGCTGCCGGGTACCGGCTTGGGGCCTTTCGCGGAGCGTTTCCCCGACCGGTTCCATGACGTGGGCATTGCCGAGCAGCACGCGGTCACCTTTGCCGCCGGACTGGCCACGGAGGGAATCATCCCCGTGGTGGCCATCTATTCCACTTTTATGCAGCGGGCCTACGATCAAGTCATTCACGACGTTTGTCTCTCCAACCTTCATGTGGTTTTCGCCATGGATCGAGGAGGCATCGTGGGTGAAGACGGAGCCACCCACCAGGGACTTTTCGACCTGAGCTTTATGAGGGCGGTGCCCAACATGGTCGTCATGGCGCCGGCGGATGAAAACGAATTCAGGCGCATGCTGGCTACGGCAGTGGCTCACGACGGTCCCATTTGCGTTCGATACCCGAGGGGAACGGGAGAAGGAGTCGCCTGCGACGAAATCCCCGAACCTATTCCCATCGGAAAGGCGGAAATACTCAAACCACCCGGACGGATTCTGGTTGTTGCCGTCGGCAATCTGGTGTATCCCGCCGCCAGGGCGCTGGAGAGGGCGAAACAGGAAGGAGTCAAGGCGGGTCTGATCAACGCCCGGTTCGTCAAACCACTGGACCGGGAGACGATCCTTCAGGCCGCATCCTCTGTGGAAGGCATCGTAACCGTAGAAGAAAACGCCCTGAACGGCGGATTCGGCAGCGCGGTGGTGGAGCTCCTCAGCGACGCCCGTATCCTGAAACCGGTTTTCCGGCTCGGAGTTCCCGATCATTTCGTGGAACATGGACCCCCGGCCACCCTCCGTCGAAACCTCGGCCTGGACGAAGACGGTATCTTGAAGGCCGTTCTGGAAATGGCCGGCAAGGACCATGGCCAAAATCAGAGCTGACGAACGAATGGTTCAACTGGGCCTTGCTCCCAACCGAAGCAAAGCCCAAGCCATGATTCTTGGAGGAATCGTCTACAGCCGTGGAAAGCGGGTGGAGAAAGCGGGAGCGCCGCTGCCTGAATCCGCTGAGATGGAGGTTCGGGGAAGCGGTTGTCGCTTTGTGAGCCGTGGCGGCCTTAAACTGGAAGCGGCTCTCCTTCATTTCCAGGTTCCCGTGGAGGGGACCGTGGTGGCGGACATCGGGGCCTCCACCGGCGGCTTCACTCATTGTCTCCTCGAATTCGGTGCGCGAAAAGTCTATGCCGTGGACGTAGGCTACGGGCAGCTGGATTGGTCCTTAAGAAACGATCCTCGGGTCGTCGTTTTTGAAAAGACAAATGCGCGATATCTGACCTCCGCTCTCTTCGACGAGCCCCTCCAAGGCGCCGTGATCGATGCCTCCTTTATTTCCCTTACGTTGCTGATACCGCCTTTGCTGAAGATACTATCATCGGAAGCTTGGTGCATTGCCCTTATCAAGCCTCAATTCGAAGTGGGCAAAGGAGAAGTGGGAAAGGGCGGGGTCGTCCGAGATGTTCATCGTCACGTCGAGGTCGTAACGAAGATTGAGGAGTTCCTTGTAGGCCTTGAATGTCATATTCTGGGTGTGATAGACTCACCGATTTTGGGCCCAAAAGGGAACAAGGAGTTTCTCATCGCATTTCAACTTTCAGGAGCACATGAGTCATGAACCTTTCCAACAGAATTTCTCAGATCAAACCTTCCCCCACTTTGGCCGTAGACGCCAAAGCCAAAGCCATGAAAGCCCAGGGCGTGGATCTGGTCAGTTTCGGAGCCGGTGAACCCGACTTCGATACGCCGGAGAACATCAAGGAAGCGGCGATCAAAGCCATCCGTGACGGGTTTACCCGCTATACCGCGGCTGGCGGAACCGACGAACTCAAGGACGCCGTTATTGACAAATTCCGGAAAGACAACGGACTCGAGTACACCCGAGGCGAAGTCGTGGTGAACTGCGGAGGCAAGCACTCGTTCTACAATTTGGCTCAAGTGCTCTTCGATCAAGGCGACGAAGTGATCATACCGGCTCCGTTTTGGGTGTCGTATCCGCCCATGACGATCTTGGCCGGCGCCAAACCCGTCATCGTGGAAACCACCCAGGAGCAGAATTTCAAAATCACTCCCGAGCAATTGCGGGAGAACGTAACACCGGCCACCAAAGCCCTGGTGATTAACAGCCCCTCCAATCCCACGGGTTCCGTGTATACACGTGCCGAGCTGGAAGCCATCGCCCAGGTCGCCGTGGAAAACGATTTTTTCCTCATTTCCGACGACATTTACGAAAAGATTCTATTCGACGGAGCCACCTTCCATACCATGGCTTCCATCGGAAAAGAGGTCAAAGAGAGATCCCTGGTGCTTAACGGCGTGTCCAAATCCTATTCCATGACCGGATGGCGCATTGGGTACATGGCGGGTCCCAAGGAGATTATCGGAGCCGTTACCAAGATTCAGAGCCAGAGCACTTCCAATCCCAATTCCATTGCCCAGAAAGCGGCTGTCGAAGCCCTTACCGGTCCGCAGGATTTCATCGACATGCTGAGGGAGGCCTTTCAGGAACGCAAGGATTACATCATCCGGCGTCTCAACCAAATGCCCGGGATCCGGTGTTTCGATCCGAAAGGCGCATTCTACGCTTTCCCCAACGTTTCCGAGTATTATGGACGTACGATCTCGGGGAAGAAGATCGAAGACTCCAACTCCATGGCGGATTTTCTGCTGGACGTGGCCAAGGTGGCGGTGGTTCCCGGCATCGGATTCGGGGCCGACCCCTACATCCGGCTTTCTTTCGCCACGTCCATGGAACAAATTCGGGAGGGTCTCGACAGGATGGAAAGGGCCCTGACCTCCGATTGATCCGGGGTCCTTTCCGGCGAAGGCCGAACGGATGAAAATACGAGGGCTCCTGAAGGAAACGATGTTCCTTCAGGAGCCCTTATTCGTCCATTCGGAAAAAAGAAGCGATCTTACGCGAAGCCTCTTCCGTTAAACGTTTCGACATACCGGGTCTATGCCCCACGGAAGGACTCTGATAGACACTCGAACAAATATCCAATGAAGCGGCCCCAATCGATGAAAACCGGAGCACTTAGACGACTTCGGATCACCAAGAGGCAACCGAGGACCTCGGGGCGACCTCTTCGCGCTCCTCCTTTGGAAAACCGGGAGCGGCTCAGGCGAGGGCGTTTACTTGACCGCGTCTTTCAGCTTGTTGCCCGGTTTGAACTTCGGAACGTTGGCTTCCGGTATCTTGATTTCCTGTTTTGTCTGGGGATTCCGACCGGTTCGGGCAGCCCTCTTTGCGACCATAAAGGTCCCGAAACCCACCAAGGTCACCTTGTCTCCGCCCTTCAGAGCCTGCTCGATCGCACCAAGCATGCCGTCCAAAGCCTTTCCGGCTACAGCCTTCGAGATACCGGCGGCTTCGGCCATCTCATTGATAATGTCCGCTTTGTTCATAATGCGTTTATCCCCCCGTTTCTCCATACTTATAGGTTTGGCACCCCTGAAAAGTTAGCCAAGTATGCCATAGCCGATTTTCCGTTGTAAAGCAGAAAATACGATGGATACTGCGGTTCCGGCCCATCGAGCCCTCCAAACCCCGGCTATTTTCTCGGGGTTCGTCGCCCGGCATTCCCTTACCTATCTCCAACCAACTGAAATCTCAGACCGTTTTAAAAGCAAGAAACCACAAGGAACGCAAACCACGTAAACGACCGGAACGTGTGACATTGGTCAACCATAGGGCCGTTCTCATGCGCTTCACAAAGGTCCTTCTACAGAGGTCGCGTTCCCCACCAAAGGTATTACAAAATGAATACCCATTCGGATGGGCCCGTTAAGACCGGATCAGACAATATGTACGCGAAGCGAAGTAGTAGTTCCTTTCGTCATGTGGGCACGAATAGGCGGCAAAGGCAAAAGGCTTTCTAATGTCCAAAAAGGAGGACGGTGAGTTCAACCTATTATAAACAACTTCTTAGGAAGATACTTTTACCTCGTATTGCAGCTCCGAGAATCATTATGATGGAAGGTCAAAGTTGTCCAAACCACTAAGTGAATTTCTTCACTCTTCCCGCCCTCAGATTCCTCGCGAACGAAACCGTTCATCCTTCATCAGCCGGGCTTGAGCGCCCTTTCCCACCACGTAGGCACGATCGAATTCCGACCAGAACTCTTTGTGACGCGCCTTCCAGTCGGGCCCGAATCGCTCGTCGAAGTACTCCCCCAACCGCTCGAAAAGCAGTTTCCATGGAGGTTCTCCCTTTTCGCAATGAGCCAGCAACTCATTGAGAAACCGGTCCAACTCGGCCAGCTTTTCTTTCGGAAGGTAGCTGATGGCGCCCTTTCGGATCGATGCGATCAGGGATTCCGGATTCACTGCATGGGCCGTGAGCATCACCGCTGGAATCCCTCGCTCCACCGCCTCCTCCAGCAGCGTCAAGCCGTCAACCCCCATAATGTCCAGGATGGCAAGGTCGTATTTGGTTTCCTTGATCTTCAGCGAGGCCGTCTCGTAGTCTCGAGCCGTGTCCACCTTAGCCTGCATGATCAGGTCTTCTATGGTTTCCAGAACATCTTCCTCGTCGTCCACGGCCAAAATTCGCTTTCCCTCAAGAAAATCCTTCTCTTCTTTCATTCCGCTGTCTCCCAATCAGGAATAACGGGATATCCGCGCTTCGGACTGCCGTGCGGCGACATCCCCGCATTACCATGCTGAGCACCCGCCGGTTGATTCCCTAGCAAGCGCTCTCCGAATTCTCGCGGTCCGGTGTAAAAGGCGACTCCCCGGGCTCCTCCCCCCCCACCGCGTCCGGCTTTACGGGAAGCGTGAACCGAAAGGCGGCGCCCCTTGTCTTTCCGGCAATCACTTCAATCTCTCCGCCAAGACGTCGCGCAAGAATCCGTGCCCCCGCCAAACCCAGCCCATGCCCTTTCCGCATTCCCTCGGAGCCTCCCCTGCCGGGCACTTGCGCGTATCGCGCGAAAATAATTTCTCGATGTTCCGGCTTGATTCCCGGTCCGTCGTCACGGACCTCGATAACCACGATGTCGCCTTCTTGATCCAGACTGATCTCCACCGAGCTCTTGCGATGATGGAGAGCATTTTTCACCAAGTTGCCCAGGATCTGGCAGAACTTGGCTTCGTCTTGCTCCAACTCCAGGCTTTCCAGTTGTGGAGCGACCCTGAGAAACAAGCCGCAAGAGTCAAGAAATTCCAGCATGTTGTCTTGGATCCGCTGCTTCCTGAACTCCTCGTAGGAAAGCCGTTCCATGGCTTCGACTGCATCCAGAAGCGTCGACAATACGGCATGAATCACGCGAAATTTCCGACAGTCGAAACAACCCGCTTCGGACCGACCCACTTCCAGCAAGTTGTGCAACATCCCCTTGGTCTTCAGCGCGCTCCGCAGAATTCGCTGAAGGGTCCTTTCCTGTCTCGGGGACAAAGGTCCGAACTTTTCCCTCTGCTCCAACAAAGCTCTGACCCCGGCTTCAATGACTGAGAAGGGGTCTTTCAACTCATGCAGGAGAAACTCGATCTGGAGCTCGCGGAAAAAATGGTCCGGCGTAGCCGAGGCCTGCCGGGAAATGTCCAATTTACGAATATCCTTTTCCATAAAAGCCAAAACGGGTAAGAGTTGGTCGTCAATGAGAGAACTCCACGCGAACGGACGTCCGGCCGGACCGTTTGCAATCGGACTCCTTCTCACAGTGCGGGCAGCCGGAAATGCTTCCGGGACAAACGTCCCGGTCCTCGGGTAGAAAACGGCATCGTTCGGAATCCATACGAATGGTGAAGTCGTACAGCTCCGAGAATATCTTCATTCGAAGCAGGTCGACCCCCTTCCCTCCGGCATTGAAATCGAAAGGGGACCTCGAAGAGTATCCTTCAATATCTCTGGTCGTGAAAACCCCTTTGAACAAGCTTTCCCGACTCTCCTCCGTTATGCCCACCCCGTAGTCCTCGACTTCCAAAATCACTTTCCCGTCTTCCCCCCACACTCCGATCCGCACCAAGCCTTCGTCCGGCGTGTTCTCAACGGCGTTGCGCACCAGCCCGTCCACGATCACACGCAACGGCTCCCTGGGAATGGTGATGACTCGGTTCGGTTCCAGGTTTTCCGCCGACTGAATCTTCCTGTGAGCAAACCGAGGAGCAAGGTCGGCTATCCTCTCCCGAACAAAAGTCCCAAGCTCGATCTTCTCGACTTCATGGTTCCGGGGCCCGAAAAGTCGGTCCACTTTGCTTCGAATGCGCTCGAGCGCGTTCTCTTCTCCACTCTCCTCCTCCACCAGAGTCTCCAATTCGTCCGAACAGGCATCCAAAAGACTGGAGAGCAGGTAGTGAACCTCGTAGCTGCGATCCTTCAAGATGTCTTCAATGCCGTATTGCATCCGAAGCAGCCTTTCGAGGTTACGTTCGGCCCGCAGGAACGTGCGGGACAAACCGGGATCGGAATCCTTATTCCTCTCCATCTTTTTAGACAGGATCCTGAAAGTGCCGGCCAACACGGACAAAGGCGTCTTCAACTCATGCGACAGATGGTGAATGACCCGATCTTTGGCCCGGTTCAAACTCTGTACTTCACGGTAGGACCTGGCCAGCTCCTCGTTCATTCGTGCGTTTTCGATAGGCAATGCCACAGTGCTCGCGATGGCGCTCAATGTGTCCGCATCGGTCTTGTCGAAGTCCCCTTCGCGTTTGTTGACAGCGCACAGCACTCCGATGATCCGTTCCTGAGTGGCTATGGGAACGTCGAGCATACTGTGGGTTACATATTCCGATTGCACGTCCACCAGCTGATAGAAGTGCGGACTTTTGGAGGTATCATGCACGATCAAAGGCCTGCCCGTGCGCAAGACTTCCCCGGCCACACCCTTGCCCGCCGGGAACCTGATTTCCCGCATCTTCTTCCCGGTTATCGGATCATCGTAAGCGGCCACGGGAAAGAAAAACTCGCCATGCTCCTCGTCCAACAGAATTACGGAAGCGCCTTCCACATCCACCAATCCCTGGACCTGCTTAACGATGACCTCAAGGACCTCCTCCAACGTCCGAAACTCGTGCAATGCCGTGCTTACGCGCAACAAGGCCTCGTTGGTCCGTGCGGTTCGTCGTTCCTGAGTCACATCGTTCAGAATAGCCACCTGCCCCGCCGGCTTGTCGCCCTCTTCATAGAACAACGCAGCGCCGATGATCACGTCCATCACCCGGCCGTCCTTGGTCAGGCGGCGAGTCTCATATCCATGAACGAATTTTTCCCGAAGCAGTCGTTTCAAATCCAATCTGCTTTTTTGCCGCAGGTCTTCCGGCACAAAGGGAATCCGCTTTCCCTCGAGCTCTTCAAGAGTCCAACCGAACACTTTCACGAAGGCGGGATTCACATAGACCACTTTCCCGGCCATGCTCAACACTACAATGGGGTCCGGCAGGAAATCCAACAGGGCACGGTATCGCATTTCCGCTCTACGGCTCGCTTCATATTGGGTGTGGTAGCGCTCCTCGGACTGCTTGAGCGCCAAACGGGCGTAGTGCTTCTCCGTTATGTCGCGGGCAATGCCTCGAAACCCCTGCTTGACGCCGCGCTCGTTATAAATCAGACTCGCGGAGAGCTCGATGATTCGTTCTTCCCCGTCTTTCCGAGTGATCCGCCACACCAGATCGTTGATTTCCCGGCCGGTGCGGTAAATTTGGTTGATGTGCTCGGTAACCTTCCGGGAATGCTCTTCGTCCATGAATTCCCGGAAGTGCCTCTCCCGCATTTCGGCGGGGGAGCACCCGAAAAGGCGGCACAGCGCCTTGTTATAGAAGGTGAAAGTGCCTCTCAAATCGGTTTCGTAGATTCCCTCCCCGATGTCCTGAATGAACACCCGGAACCGGTCGAAATCGGCGGTGAGTTCCCCTTGGACGGCTTCCGCCCTGGTAGAAGACGAATCGTTGGAGGGCTGTTTTCCGGGCTCGGACATGATGTACCGCGGTTTGAATGGTGAAGTGGGCTCAAACGCCGTCTTCGAAACGGCCTATGGAATATCCAAGATCATAAATGAGCACATGTAAGGACGCAACCCCATTGCGCTTTCCGTGGAGAGTACATGGAATGGGCCCAAGATTCGACGAATCCTCCGCCGAATAAGGGAGCGTGCCACTCATCGCGAACCGAGCGAATGCTGAGCCGCAAGCCCGCCCGGAGTTTCAGGCGGCGAGTTTCGGAAATACGGAGGGCTCGGGTTGAACCCCTTCCTTCTTTTTATTTATAGTGAGGGCCAATTGAACCAAGATCGCGCCATCGAGTCCGCCGGCTCCTTTCCCGTTTCCGTCGGACGGCTGCAACACTCTGCGAAGAGAATCGTCGGTCGCGACCTTCGCTTATGGAATTTCTCATCAGGAGGACGCCCCTCATGGCCATGACCCCGCTTTTCGATCCCGCGAAGAAAAAGCGCCCCATGCATGTCGCCGGCTTCATGTCCGGCTCGGGAACCAACATCCGTAAGCTTCTGGAATTGCAGCGTCGATTGGAATCGTCGAAAGAGGGGTCTCCCTTTCGCTTGGCCTTCATTTTCAGCGACCGCAGCGACGGAGGGTCCCGGGGTGAAGCCATCGCCCTCGAAGCCGGCATTCCCTATTTCAGCTACGACGTGCGCCGTTTCCATCAGATACGAGGAGTTCGTCGGTCGGTTTCAACCGAAGAAGGCATGGCGATTCGTCGGGAATACGATGAGGTGGCTCGAAAGCTGGTGGAAGCCTTTGAAGTGGACGTTATCGCTTTAGGCGGCTACATGAGTTTCATCACGCTTCCCCGTTGCGTAAACGTCCACCCGGCGGACCTCACCGTGGAAAACCCGGACGGCTCCAGGCGGTTCGTCGGGGACCACGCCGTAAGAGACGCTCTGTCGGCGGGCTCGCGGGAACTTCGGGCTTCCACCTTATGGACGGACTTGGGAGTGGATTCGGGCCCCTTGCTTCTGATTTCCAAACCTTTGGAAGTGCGCCTGCCCACGGATATCGATACGCTTCGCCGAGACCCGGAGCTGTTGGAACGCACGGCGGACGAACACCAGGATCGCCTCAAAGAGGTTGGAGACTGGGAGATCTTTCCCAGGACCATCCAGTGGATTGCGCAGGGGCGTTTCTCTTTGGACGAGAAGGGGGTCATCCACCTGGACGGCGAACCGATCGCCAAAGGCCGTCGGCTATAAGCGCGCGAACGGACCGGCATCAAGGGAGAGCGGGCGGGCGGCCGCCTAAACGACGGGCCGCCGCTTCGACAAATGTACGGATGTTCCGCAAACGGCCGCAGACGCCGCACTCACGTCAATTCTCAGGAGAGTCGGCGCAAACGGTTTCTTCCTGGAGTTCGTGCCCCAGCGTGTTGCGGAGTTGATGCAGAATCCGAAGAGTGGCTCCCCATATGACCACACCGTTGTAGCGATACTGCTCCGCCACAAGCCGCGTTCCGTCGAAGTCCACCTCATCGTTGATCAGGTTCGCATCCTCCAGAATGAAGGACAAAGGAACCTCGATGAGTTGCTCCACCTCGGCAGGGTTTGTCACGAAAGGATAGGGATAGGGGATCATTCCGAGATAGGGCGTAATCACGTAGTTGGTGATGGTCCGGCTCTGGTCGAGCCGTCCAAGGACCTCCACGTCGTCCGGTGCCACGCCCACTTCCTCGTAGGTTTCCCGCAACGCGGTGTCCAGCAGGTCCGTATCTTCGTCGTGGCGCGCACCCCCGGGAAAAGAGATTTGCCCCTTATGGTGACGCACACGCTTGGTACGCTCCGTGAAGAGAAGATGCATGTCTCCCTGCTTGCAAAACAGGGGAATCAGGACCGCCGCCGGCGTCAGGTATTCTTCGGATTCAATGCGCTCCCATGGGCGATTGCGGAGAATGGATTTAATTTTTTCTTTCATGGCCGATCTAAACCGGATAGAATGTGATTCTGCGAACCTGTAACACAGCTTGAACACGAGGGCAACGCTTTAAGATGGAAAACAAGAGACAAGTGCTTACGGAGAAAAGCCACGCAAAAGTCATTTCTCTCGCCGAACATCGGGAAAAGAAACTAAATGAAGGACCATGCAGTGGGTTCTGCCTGACCTGTAAACGAATCAACGAGTGCGATGAATTTCTCGAGCAATTGGAAGAGGAGTGGTCGGAAGAGCTGAAAGAAATCAGTCGCGAGGAAGGTGACAAGACCTACACCGTGGCCATGCCCGCCGACGACGGAAAGCGCTTCATCGGAGTCCTGGAGGAGACACTGCTTTTCCAATTCGTAAGCCACAATACCAAGAAGAACAAGATGTACGTCAGCACGGAAAAGGAAACCGTCAGCCGCCTCATGGTGGCGGAACTAATGGATATGGAAATCGCGTTCTCGTTTTTCGCCAAAGAACGGCTGCAAACCGGATGACCCGGCCCGCATCGGAGTGGATGAGTGAAACCCGGAAAAGAAACCGCCTACGAAGAACTGTTGGACCGCCGCGAAGAGGTTGACCAATCCGAGGGACTTCGGGATTTCCTGGATAACGTGAGCGCCCATTCCGCGGAAGGACCCGAAAACGACTCGGCGGAGCGGGTCGGCGAACGGGTCAAGATGATTCGTAAGGAAAAAGGGCTGTCCCTTGACGATTTGGCCTCCCGAACCGGTTATCCGGTTGATCTGCTCCGAGAAATCGAAGACGAGATGGTTTCTCCGCCCCTCGGAGTTCTCGTCAAGCTGAGCAAGGCCCTGGACATGAAGATGGGCCATCTGCTCACCGGCGGTCCCGTCCTTCCGTTTTGCGTTGTCCGAAAAGAGGATCGCCAACCGCTGAGCCGTTTCGCGTCCAAGGACGGCAAGCGATACGGATACTCCTACGAGTCCTTGGCGCCGGGTAAGAAGGACCGGCACATGGAACCCTTCCTGGTCACCCTTGAGCCTGCCGACGAAGAAAAGGAAGTTCCGTCGACCCACGACGGTCAGGAGTTCATCTTCGTTCTGGACGGAGAAATGCACGTGACTTTGGGCGAAGAAGAATTCGTCCTTCATCCCGGCGAGTCGATTTATTACGACAGCACCGTTCCTCATCTGGTCAAGAGTCGCGGCGACCAAGTCACCCGAATTCTCGCCGTACTGTACACCGAATCCGACTGATCAATACCACCGAAGTCGTATACAATCGGATAAAGGTTTTGCCGATTGCTCCCGAGCAACCTTTCTCCGATCCTTCCGGAAGACTTCCCCAAAACCCGCGCAACCCTAAAAACGAAAGAAGGAACGCACGGCAAATCCCGCCCTGCCGATCGCTCAATTCTCCATGCCTTGGCCCGACAAGTCACTTGACAAGACAGGTGTAAAGAAGTAACTGCTCGATTGTGGCGGGGTATGACAACTCCTCTTCGAAACTCTTCCCTACGGTTCTCGCATGCAACGAGATCGCCCCGCCTCCGCCTTGAACAACATGCTTTTCGAGAGGGTCAAGTGGAAGTCATTACAACGGACTATTTAATCTTGGGGTCCGGAGTGGCCGGTTTGGCCTGCGCCCTGGACGCCTGTGCCCACGGGGAGGTCATCGTACTCACCCGCGGGGAAATTACGGACTCCAACACGGCCTTGGCCCAGGGAGGCGTAGCCGCCGCGGTCGCCCCCGACGATTCGCCCCAGTGGCATTTCGAGGATACGGTGAGAGCCGGAGCCGGAGGGTGCGATCCCGCATCCGTGAGAGTCCTGGTGGAAGAAGGAGTATCCCGCGTTCGGGAATTGGCACGTAAAGGCGTTCCTTTCGATCGCAGCGCCGACGGACGGTTTTTCGTCGCCAGGGAAGCCGCCCACAGGCTGGCCCGAGTCATTCCCGCCTGTGGGGACGCCACCGGCAAGGCCATCGCCCTCGCTTTGGCCGACATGATTTCGCGGGCGGAGAACGCCCGAGTCCACACAAACGTTCAAGCCCTTGAGATACTCTCCCATGCGGGGCGGTGCGTAGGCGTCTTTGCCCTGGGTCCGGACAAAAACCCGAGGGTATACCTGGGCCGTGCGGTGGTTCTGGCCACCGGGGGCTGCGGCCGGCTCTACCACCGAACGACCAACAGCCGTTTCTGCACCGGCTCCGGGATTGCCATGGCTTGGCGGGCGGGAGCCGAGCTCGCGGATATGGAATACATTCAGTTTCATCCCACAGCTCTGGACGCGGGTGAAGACCCTTTGCCCCTGATTTCCGAGGCGGTACGCGGACACGGCGCACTCCTGGTGGACGAAACCGGGCGGAGATTCATGCCCGAATATCATCCTTGGGCGGAGCTCGCCCCGAGGGATGTGGTGGCCCGCGCCATCTTCCAGGAAAGGGGACGCGGCAGAGAAGTCTTTTTGGACGCCACGGCCATGGGAGAAGGCTTTCAGTCCCGCTTCCCTTCCATATTCGAGGCGTGCCGCAAACGAGGTCTGGATCCGGGCCGCCAACAACTGCCCGTCAAGCCGGCCGCACATTTTCTGATGGGCGGCGTACGCACCGACCTGAACGGAGCCACCCATGTGCCGGGATTCCATGCCTGCGGAGAAGCAGCCCGCACCGGAGTACACGGAGCCAACAGACTGGCGAGCAATTCCCTCTTGGAGGGTCTGGTCTTCAGCCACAGAACGGCCCGACATATCGCATCGAATCCGTCGTTGCCCGCCTGTCTCGGACGGCTGAAGGAAATCTCCGAATCGGACCTCACACCTTTGCTGCCCCCGGGCAGGAATCCCGCGGAGTGTCTTCCCTTGCCGAGCGCTGCGGAACAGAAGTTGATCACGGTTCTTCGCGAGACCATGTGGCGGTATGCCGGGCTCGTCCGCAGCGCCGAGGGACTCATCCAGGCGTTGCACGAGACGGCGGAGGTCGAATCACAGGCTCCTCCGGGGGCCGTGGATTTGGTCGATATGGCATGCGTAGCCCGTATGATCCTGTCCGCCGCGTCGGCGCGTACCGAAAGCCGAGGCAGCCACTACCGAAGCGATTTTCCCCAGGCTTCCGCGCGGTTGGCCAGACGGATATTCACGTTCAGAAGGAGCGACACCCAAAATGAACACCATGCGGATGCGGGACACGGTCAGGCGTGCTCTGGATGAAGACCTGGGACGAGGAGATATAACCACCGAAGCGCTGATTCCCGCCGGAGTCGTAACCCGAGCCGAAATCATCAGCCGATCGCATGGAGTCCTCGCCGGCATGGAGGCCGCTTCGAACGCCTACAAGATGCTCGACCCGGATGTTGTGGTGGAGCCCCTTGTTCCGGAAGGAGGTCGACTGAAACCGGGCGATCGGTTGGCGCTGATCACGGGTGATACCCGTGCCGTGTTGACCGCTGAACGAGTGGCGCTGAATTTTCTGCAACGCCTTTCCGGGATTGCGTCCGTGACGGCAAAAGTGGTGGACGCCGTAAAAGACCTGCCGGTGAAAATTGTGGATACTCGAAAAACGACCCCGGGACTGCGAATGCTGGAGAAGTACGCCGTTTCCGTGGGAGGAGGATTCAATCACCGTTTCGGGCTCGACGACGCGGTGCTGATCAAAGAAAACCACCTCCGTGCGGCCGGAGGAGTGCTCAAGGCGGTGGAAACGGTTCGACGCAGGGTGGGTCCCCTGGTCAAGATCGAGGTCGAAACGGAGAACCTGGACGAAGTCTCGCAGGCTTTGTCCGCCGGGGCGGACATCATCATGCTGGACAATATGGACCCGGAAACCATGAAAGAAGCCGTGAGCCTCGTCGGCCGTCGCGCTCTTGTCGAAGCCTCGGGCAACATTACCCCGGCCAACGTGGTCGAAGCGGCGGCCGCAGGAGTGGACTTCATCTCCCTGGGTTGGCTCACCCACTCCGCTCCCCCGTTGGATTTGACTCAGCTGCTGGTCGCATGAGCCCACAATGCCCGGCTGTGAAGGGAACCTTTACCGGAATGAGTACTGAAAGACGCTTTGGCCCAACGGGGTTTCTTGGGGAGGATTTCTCGTGAACGCGCCTGCTCGTGCCACAGGACCCGTAGTGATGGAAGAGACGGCGACCCGCATTGAGCGGCTGCGGACCCACCTTGGTGAACGGCTGGTCATTTTGGGCCATCACTACCAGTCCGACGAAGTGATTCGCCATGCCGACTTCGTGGGCGACTCGCTGAAGCTTTCCCGTGTGGCCGCGAGCCGAAAGAAGGCCGAAGCCATCGTGTTCTGCGGCGTCCGCTTCATGGCCGAGACGGCGGATATCCTGTCCGGACCCGATCAACGGGTCTTCCTGCCGAATTCCCGAGCAGGCTGCCCCATGGCGGATATGGCCCGACCGGAGGAAGTCCGCCATTGCTGGTCCGAATTAGCGCGCTTGTGGGGTTCGGATATCATCCCCATCACCTATGTAAATTCTTCGGCCGAACTCAAAGACTTCTGCGGTCGGGCCGGAGGAGCGGTGTGCACCTCATCCAACGCCGAGGAAGTCATGACATGGGCTTTGGACCGAGGCAAACGAGTCCTGTTCTTTCCGGACCGTTGTTTGGGTCTGAACACCGCTCACGGCCTGGGGTTGGGCGCCGAGGAAATTTGCACCTGGAACCGAGAATCAGGCGTCCTCTTGGGGGGCGGACAAGCAACAAAGGTGATTTTGTGGAACGGTTTCTGCTTCGTCCATAACGCCTTTTCCCCATCGGACATCGAGCGTCTCAGGCGTGAAATTCCCGGGATCAAAGTGGTCGTGCACCCGGAATGTACACGGGAGGTGGTGCAGGCTGCGGATGATTACGGCTCCACGGAGAAGATCATCGAGTGCATTTCAAACGCCACGCCGGGTTCCGCATGGGCCGTCGGAACGGAGATTCATTTGGTGAAACGCTTGGCCGCCCTGCACCCGGACAAGACCATCCTCTCTTTGAACCCCATCGTGCCCCCTTGCTTCGACATGGGCCTTATCGACCCCGCCAACCTCCTCCGGACTCTGGAGGTCGTGGTGGAAGGCGGAACTGAAGGTCTGGTGCAAGTGGAACCGGAAATCGCCGTCGGGGCCCGACGGGCTTTGGAACGCATGCCGGCCGTGACTGCCGCGCGGGAATTGGGTTATCATTAAATAGAAGGAGTCAAACTCGTCCGCGGAAAGTCCGCAAGGCGCTCCGCCAGCCTTGCCGGTCGTCTTGACGATACTTGACGTCTCCTTTTCAAGGGCCGCCGGAAAGACCATTCAACTCGCGGGAAGAGACCCAGGACTCATGGAGCGTCGGGACCATATTTTGGATTTACTCCGCCAAAGCCCCCACGGGCTTACGGGTGGAGAATTGGCGCGTCGAACCGGGGTGAGTCGTCAGGTGATCGTTCAGGACATCGCCCTCCTCCGGGCCGAAGGCAACCAAATTCTCGCCACGCCCCAGGGCTACCTGCTTCAAGGAGCCCATCGCTCCTCAAGCCTCCGCACGGTGATCGCCGTCCGCCACGCCCCGCACGAAACCGAAGACGAGCTCCTCCTGTTGGTCAATCTGGGCATTACGGTGGTGGACGTAATCGTGGATCACCCGCTCTACGGGGAGCTGCGGGGAAACCTGATGATGCGCACCGCCGAGGATGTGCAACGCTTCATGGCCCGATTAAGGGCGCAGAAAACCTCATTGCTCTCCTCTCTCACCCACGGGCTGCACCTCCACACCCTGGATTACGACAAGGCCTCGGATCTGCGGGCGGCGCAGACAGCCCTGGCTCAACAGGGCCTTTTGTTGACGGAGTAGGGGGCCTTATTAGACCAACCGCCAAGCTCTTGCATAACGATCATAGCCTTCTTGCAGCCCGCGGTCCAACATCCCAATAGCCTCAGCGATAGCAACATTATGACCCACCGCGTCATAGTTCGTTATCACTGCTCCGAAAACGATTCCCCGCAACTGCATGGAATCACTTGATCACCCTGCCCAAGCGTTTCCTTGCCTTTTGATGCCCAGCATCCCGTCTAAACACACTCATATGTAGAGCTAACGACCTATCTTTCAAAAAGACCTTCTTTCCCCCAAATAACAGGTGCTACGATAGGTAAGGATTGCCTGAATACGTTTTGATGCTTTACAATACCTGAAATTCCTGATAGGGCGCTGAAAAGCATCTATTATCCGGCCCTCATCGAAGATAACTCAGCGAATCCACTGGCGAAACACAACCCTTGACGTGGCCGACTTTCTGGACTTTATACACTTATATGTCTGATACCAAGAATTCTATGCTAAGAGGCATTGTAAAAATTGCTGCAATTGGCATTTGCGTACCAATTATAGCATCTTTTTTCTATGACTTTGTCAGGCTCATCTTTGACAGTTGGAGGGTGAAAAAGTGGGCCTCTCCCGCCTAACTTACCGAAATGATTAGGCTGGCCTTTTTCCGAGGCTCCAAACGTAGTGCCAATATGTCCGATTTTTTCCTTGACTCCGCCGACCTGTATTCCGTACAATTTGTTTCATGTTTGCACGCGTCAAAAAGGTCAAAAGCGGCGGATCCGAGCATGAATATCTTCAGATCGTGGAGAACTATCGCCAGGATAAGAAGGTAAAACAGAAAGTTATATGTACACTGGGTCGTCTCGACAAGCTCCGTGAATCGGGTGCCTTGGACGGGGTTCTTACCAGTCTCGCCAAGTTCTCCACCCGGAATCAAGTCATCAATCTTTATAAGGAAGGTAGTGTCAAGGCAGACTGGGCCAAGTCCTGGGGAACCGTTCTGGTGATCGAGAAACTCTGGAAGACCTTGGGGCTCGATGTGGTACTCCGATCTCTCGCTTCTCGCTCCGATTATCGCTTCGATCTGGAGCGCGCGGTCTTTGCCTGTGTCTGCCAACGCTTGGTCCGTCCGGGATCCGATCTCGCCGCGAGCCGTTGGATTCAGAACGTCCACGGTGAAGGCTTCGACGACCTGGAACTTCAGCACCTCTATCGATCCATGGATTTCCTGGCCGAATATCAGCCCGAAATCGAGAAGGAACTTTTCCGTCGGGGGCGCGACCTCTTCGATTACGGGGTGGATCTCGTTTTCTTCGACACCACCTCGGTCTACTTCGAGGGCCGGGGGCCTGCCGAGTTGGCTCGGTACGGGTTCTCCAAGGACCATCGTCCAGACCGCAAACAGGTGTTGGTGGGTGTGGTCATGTCCCGAAAAGGATATCCCCTTTCCTGTCAGTTCTGGGAAGGGAACACGGCGGACGTCACCACCATCAAACGCATCATCGCCCTGGTCAAGCGTCGGTTCTCCCTGAACAACGTGGTCCTGGTCTCGGACCGCGGCATGGTCGGCGTCGACAATCTGGTGGAACTGGAGCGTGCCGGTATCGACTACATCGTGGGCATCCCCATGCGCCGTTACCAGGATGTCCGAGGCCAAGTGGTGGACACTCCGGGCTACTACCAAGCGCTCACTCCCACCTTGTGGTTCAAGGAGATTCATCTGAACGGATGCCGTTACGTCCTCTGTTACAACCAAGACCAAGCGGCCAAAGACGAGGCCACCCGATCGGCCCTTGTGGAAAAACTGAAAACCACCCTGAAAAAACAGGGGCCCCAGTCTCTGGTGGGAAACAAGGGCTTCAGGAAATTCATCAAGCTCGACCGGGAAACCGTGCGCATCGATCCCGCCAAGGTCAAGGACGACGCCCGCTTCGACGGCAAGTATGTTCTCCTCACCAGTACCGACATTCCCGCCGATGAAGTCGCGGTCACCTACAAACGCCTGTGGCAGGTGGAAAGAGCCTTCCGGGACCTCAAATCGGCCCTGGAAGTCAGGCCCGTGTTCCACCAACGGTGTCAACGCGTTCAAGGTCACATCTTCTGCAATTTCCTGGCCCTATACCTGAAGATCGCGCTGCAGAAACAGCTCAAGACCAAAGAAATCGACATCCCCTGGGACCAAGTTCTCCTGGACCTCGAAGCCTTCAAAGCCATCCATCTACAGGTCACGGAGAAGTCCTACCTCCTCAGAACGGAATTCCAGGGCCGCGCCTACCACATCTTCCAAGCCGTCGGCCTCAAACCGCCGCCCACTTTGCAGACTCTCCAGGAGCACCAAAACGTAGTGCCATAAACCTTTCTTTTTCGTATAAGCAGCTGAAATTACTGCATTAGTTTTTTTGAACTGTCAAAGATCAGTCAGGCCGTTAATTCTTCATGATTTTCAGATAACCCTATATTATGAAAACATGATAAGACTAGGGGAAATTAAAGATACTAGAGTTTAGAGTCTGGCGACCCTTGGTATAGGAAAAATGCGAATAAAGACAACAAAGTACTTGACATTGCCGCGCGGATGCGCGGCCGCCTTTGGCGGCCCTTTAAGGAAAGAAACCTTTCCTTGGGGGTCAACCAATGGATTCGACGGCTCAAGCACTTATGCTCCTATCGCAGTGGATTTCCTTTCTATTTCAGGCCGTTCCGTGCAGAATAGCTCCGACTCTTCTGGAACTCCTGATGGGATGTATGGTCTGCCGCGGCGGCCATATTTCTTCCGCGCTTCTGGCCGTTCGGCCCCAGTTGTCCTGGACCGCCTATTACAAGGCCATCGAAAAGGGCCGATTCCAATGGCTTGCGCTAGCCCGGCAATGGATGCGCCTGATCCTGAAACGGATTCCAAACCGATCCATCGAGTTCGCCATAGACGACTTCCCTTTGCCCAGATCGTCCAAGAAAGCTCCCTGCGCCGGTTGGCATTACGATCACGCGCACCGGCCCAACCGCCCCAAATTCCTGTGGGGACAGCTTCGGGTTTCTCTGGCTGTCATCTGCCGCCACAAGGGCCGGGTAGCCGCGTTTCCCCTCTTGTTTCGGCTCATCCGCAAAAAAGGGAACACCACCAAACTGGACGCGGCGCGGCTCTTGATGTCCGTTCTCATGACTTGGCTGCCGGATCGCTTTCTCATTATTCTGCTGCTCGATGCCTGGTATATGAAAAGCTCCCTGGTGGTTCCCCTGATTCGCGATGGTGTGACGGTCATCGGCCAAGTCCGCAAAGATACCGCCCTGTTTTTGCCTCCGGACAATCCGCCTCGGAAGAAACGGGGCAGACCCAGAAAGTATGGGGAAAAACTCACGTTGGAAAACATCGGACGATTCTGTCGTCCGGTGGAGAAAACCCTCTTTGCCTACGGCTCGGAACGAGTTTTCCAGTTCTACCAAACCAAAGCCAAAGTCCGCTTCCTGGACGGCCGGTTGTGCAAGATCGTGTGGTGCCGGTTTATGTCCGACAACCCCTCTTGGTCCGATTGGCATCTTCTGATCAGTACCGATCCCGACATGGACGGCGCGGAAGTGATTACACGCTATGCACGACGATGGTGGACCGAGCCCATGTTCAACGAGATCAAGCACCTGTTCGGACTGAAAAATGCTTGGCAGCAGACACGGCAGACATTGGCTCGATGGAGCATGATCTTGTGCCTGGCCTACGGCTTGCCACGGCTCTTGGCGCTCTGCCTGGGTCCCAACGCGGCCTATACGATGTTTCCAATCCCTTGGAGAAAGAACAGGCCCGCCACCGCCGGCTGGATGGCCGCAGCCATCGGTCGTCTTTTCGGCAACTTAAACGTGCGAGCCATGTGGAACCGGAAATCCAAAAAATTCCAACCGGAATTCACCGATTCTCCGGAAGACTTGGGGCGCGCTGCCTGATATCCGTGTTCAGTCAATCATCTCAAAGCCTTACGTCAACGGTATTCAACCCGTCTTGGAGAACTATGCTCTTCTATACAAACTTGGCTGCCCCGCATGGCTCTAAACTCTAGTTAAAGATAATAACACATTAAATATTAGCATGGTTTTCAGAGAAAAAAACATAAGGAGCATAACAAAAGTACTATGGAGAATAGAGAACACTGGAAGAAAGGGGATCGACAGGTTCGAACTCCCGCCTGGAATTACATATCCTTCTGAATTTGAGGTTATCGATGCATCAATTGAATACAAATCCCCCAATTTCGCTGTAAGGGGCATTGAATTACACCCAAATAGAAAAGAAGTACTGCTATCGGACATTGGAGTATTCAATCCATCAGAATTTGTGGTTATATCGTTATTAATCATAAACACAACATCCACACTTTCTTCAGAAGAAGAGATTGGCCAATGGAAGCTTATAGGCAAATCATTAGACCTACACCTAAACAACAAGTACTCACGTAGCGGAAGCAACGGCCAGTTTGCCAAACCGATCATCATAATTGCTATTACCTTAATATCCATAATATCTGCAATAGTAGCATTGATCTATTTAGCAAAATTAAAGCAGCATAGCAAGCCGATACACAATAACACCGACACACAATAACACCGACACACAATAACACCGACACACAATAACACCGACACACAATAACACCGACACACAATAACACCGACACACAATAACACCGACACACAATAACACCGACACACAATAACACCGACACACAATAACACCGACACACAATAACACCGACACACAATTAAATATCATATCAGGATAACCAATTAATGCAACAACAGATAGTTGTATTGATATCAATTTTTCCTATCTGCCAGAATCGCCCATGAAAAACGGCTGGACTATCGGACAAAAACGAGCGGTTTCATTTAACCTGGTAAGTAATTTTTCTTGGGGCTCAGCTTTATATATCAAAGCATCAGAAGACTACCATATTGATTACTCGCTACAGAATCCGCAAAACTCATTTCAAAATGTAACCTTCAGGCTACTGCCATTATTAAATACAGCAATTTATGTTAGAACTACTGTAATTTTAGAAGAAGATAAATACAAAGACGTATGGTTAAATATAGGCCAAGAGCATTCGAGTGTAAGGAAATATGGCCAGATCGAATATATGATCCCGCCTACTTCATTTTCAAACGAGGCAGGATTTGACATATATACTATAGATGTACCTAATTCCATTATAGACACCTTTTATAAGAATAAGGGATGGAAATTTTTTAACATATCTGGAATAAGACTTCGGGGGGATATGATAATTTCGAGTATATTAATATACTAATGTAGTTATTTTTCAACGAAGGCGGGATATCGAGGGCGACAAATCGTTGCCCCCTTCTTTTCTTTTCCGGAATCTGCAGAACTCCAGTCGAAATTCCCTCAACAAATTCCCTGTCAACAAATCCCCTTGACAAACCGACCCCATGCGATATACTACGGCTTCAATTATTCGGTGAAGGAAGACCATGAACTCTTTCGGTTTCAAAAAGTTGAACAACTGGTGGTGGCTCAGTCACATAGGAGGGGTCTGCCTTTAACCGATAGATGACATCGAAGTTCCGGGCGGTCCCCTCGGGGGCCGCCCTTTTTGTTTCCAGGAAACGCGGGTGGCCGGAAAGCCGTCCGCGTTTTTTTGTGACCGTTCATTTGGGTTGTTGAGGGAAACCGCCTGGAGCGAGTTTTCCACATGAATCATCATCGCTTTATCATCCGGGAGGCGGGTGTGGACAAGGAAAGATTCATCAAGCTGGCGCAACGGGCGAACGTGGTGCCGGTATATCGCGAGGTGCTGGCGGACCGGGACACTCCGGTCGGGCTCGTTTACAAACTTCGGGACGAAGTGCGGTTTCTTCTGGAAAGCGTGGAAGGCGGAGAGCGGTGGGGGCGGTACAGTATCCTGGGATTGGAACCCGCCGGTCACATCACCCTGTATCCGGGATCGGCTCGAGTGGCGTACGAGGGCGCAATGGAAGAGTTCCCGGTGGAGGGCAACCCCATGGATTTCATACGAAATCAGGTCGCGAGGTTCCAGCCGGCCGAGGTGGAAGGGCTGCCCAGGTTCCACAGCGGCCTGGTAGGCTATCTGGCCTACGAAATCGTTCATTTCATGGAACGCATGCCGCCTTTGAAGAAAGAGGCCGAACCTCTGCCCTTGGCCTATTTGATGCTGGTGAAGGACCTCATCGTTTTCGACAATGTACGCCATACCATGAAGCTCGTGGTGAACGCCTACGTCGACGGAGGCTCGCCGGAAGAAGCCTACGACGACGCCGTGAAACGTATCGACGCCCTCACGGACCGCATCGAAAGAGCGGACGGGTCCTCCAAACCGTTTCGTGCGGACCCTCCGGCGGTGGACGTACATCCGAAAGACGAAGTCTTCAAGAAACAGGTTGATACCGTCAAGGAATACATCCGGTCCGGGGAAGCCATTCAGGTGGTCATCTCCAGAGAGTTTTTCGCGAACCTCGACGTGCCGTGCGAAGACCTCTACCGGGCCCTGCGCTACGTGAATCCCTCCCCGTATCTTTTCCTGCTCAAGACCCCGGACCTGAATCTGATCGGCTCGTCCCCGGAGGTCATGGTGCGTAAGGAGGGAAACCGGGTGACGGTGCGGCCCATCGCCGGCACGCGGCCTCGAGGTGAAGGGGAAACCGAGGACCGGGCATTGGCCGACGACCTGCTCAACGATCCCAAAGAGCGGGCGGAACACGTAATGCTCGTGGATTTGGCGAGAAACGACGTGGGAAGAATCGCCCAGATCGGGACCGTGCAGGTGAACCAATACATGACCGTGGAACGCTATTCCCACGTGATGCACCTGGTGTCCAACGTCACGGGTGAACTGGAGCGGGACAAGGACTGTTTCGACGTCATCGCGGCCACGTTCCCCGCGGGCACCCTCTCCGGAGCGCCCAAAGTGCGCGCCATGGAAATCATTCACGAACTGGAGACCGAACCCAGAGGACCTTACGGGGGGGCCGTGGGCTACATCGGATTCAACGGAGAGATGGACTTGTGCATCACCATCCGCACCCTTGTTCAGAAGGGGGACCGGCTGTCGTGGAGAGCGGGTGCGGGAATCGTTTTCGATTCGGTTCCGGAAAGCGAAAGCCAAGAAACCAAGGCCAAGGGCGGAGCTATGGGGCGTGCGGTTGCGCTCACTTCCGCGGGTCTCAGACTGGGCGAATGAAAAACGGGGATGTTCCGCAATGGAAAGAGCCCGGTAAAAGCTGCGAGTTCGAGTTCTCCAAACATCCCTGAAACAAATACGGAGAGGCGTCACCTAATTTACATTGGAGGAGGTCATGATCTTTCTTCTGGACAACTACGATTCGTTCACCTTCAACCTGTACCAGTATTTGGGCACCCTGGGACGGGAAGTTCGAGTCATACGCAACGACCGGATCACACCGGCCGAAGTGCTGGAGATGGAGCCTGAAGCGATCCTCATCTCCCCCGGACCCGGAAATCCGGACAGTGCCGGCATCACCCTGGAATTGTTGCGACTCGCCTCCGGACAAGTTCCCATTCTCGGAGTCTGTTTGGGTCATCAGGCCATCGGTCAGGCATTCGGGGCCAAAATCATCCGAGGGGAGCGGATCATGCACGGAAAGACCTCCCAAATGACCCATGACGGTAAAGGGGTGTTCCGGGGACTGAGAAATCCTTTCGTGGCGGGTAGATATCACTCCCTGCTCATCGAGGAGAACTCGCTGCCGAGCTGTCTTGAAGTCACGTGCCGTTCGGAGCATGGGGAGATCATGGGAGTCCGCCATGTGGAGCTCCCCATCGAGGGAGTCCAATTTCATCCCGAGTCCGTGTTGACCCAAAGCGGAAAACGGCTCCTTCGCAATTTCCTCGATTTGGCCGAAGAGCAAAGGACCCCACCACTGAAAGTACAAGGAGGCCACGCATGAAACCCATTCAGGAAGCCGTAAGTCTGCTTGCCGAAGGAAAGGACCTCTCCCCCGGTCTTATGGAATCCACCATGGAAAGCATCATGGATGGAGAAGCCACACAGGCCCAAATCGGCGGATTCCTTATGGGCATGCGCATCAAAGGGGAGCGCAGCTCGGAAGTGGCCGCCGCCGCGCGGATCATGCGGCAGAAGGCGGTGAGATTGGACTGCAGGGGCGCTACCATTGTGGACACCTGCGGCACGGGAGGGGACGGTAAGAACACGTTCAACATTTCCACGGCCGCGGCTCTCGTAGCCGCCGGAGCCGGGGCGGTGGTGGCCAAACACGGAAATCGCTCCGTATCCAGCCGTTGCGGAAGCGCCGACGTGCTCGCCGAACTCGGGGTGAATCTCGATGCGGAACCCGATTTGGTCGAGGAATGCGTGACGGAAATCGGCATCGGGTTTCTCTTCGCCCCCAAACTCCACCCTGCGATGAAACACGCGGTGGGGCCCCGCAAGGAATTGGGGATTCGAACCTTGTTCAATTTGTTGGGTCCTCTGTCCAACCCCGCGGGAGCGTCGGCCCAGTTGCTGGGCGTGTTTCATCCCACGCTTACCGAGATGTTCGCACAGGTGCTCGCGGAACTCGGCAGTGAACGCGCCATGGTGGTCCACGGAATGGACGGCCTGGACGAAATCACGGTCACGGGGCCCACTCGCGTGTGTGAACTGAAGGATGGAACGATCCGCACCTACAACCTGGAACCCGACCCGTACATTGATCGTCTCTATGATCCGGACGATCTGCTGGGCGGCGACGCTCCGGAGAACGCTTCCATTATTCGGAAAGTCCTCAAGGGGGAATCCGGAGCCGCGAGAGACGTGACGGTGCTCAACGCAGGCGCCGCGTTGATGGTGGCGGGCCTGGCTTCGGATCTGGCCGACGGTGTCGCCAAAGCCAACCATGCCGTTGACGGCGGAAAAGCGATGGAAAAATTAGAGGCCCTTGTGGAACGCACCCACGGTTGAATCGCACGGAGTGTCGAAATGAAAGACCCAACATCAAGAGGGCAAGTGAACTCCATCCTTTCAGAGATCGTGGAGCGGCGTAAGCGGGACGTGGCGGCGCTCAAACAAAGATCGACCATTGGAGAACTGGAGAAAGCCGCAGGCGAGGCGCCCCGCAGAAGTCTCGCCAAGGCGTTGACTTCAAAGGTCCCGGCCGTCATTGCCGAGTATAAAATCGCTTCCCCTTCCGCGGGAGTGATTCGCGACGATCTGAGTTGCGCGACCGTGGCTTCCGATTACGAAAGACACGGGGCGGCGGCGCTTTCGATCCTTACCGAACCGCACTACTTTCAGGGGCGGCTGGAATTCCTCCGCGAAGCCCGCGACACCGTGCAGGTTCCGCTTCTGAGGAAGGATTTTTTTGTGGATCCCATCCAGGTGGCGGAGGGCAAGGCGGCCGGAGCGGATGCCTTCCTCGTTATTGCCGCCGCGTCCGAAGACGGTCTGATGAGGGAGCTTATCGAAGCCGGGAAGCGACTGGGCATGGACGCTTTGGTGGAAGTTCACGACGAAGAGGATTTGGAGCGCGCCGTGGAGGCGGACGCCGAGATTATCGGGATCAACAACCGGTGTTTGAAGACTTTCCGGGTGGATATCGAAACCACGTTGCGCCTGGCTTCCAAAGTGCCTCCCGGAAAAATCATCGTAAGTGAAAGCGGAATCCGCTCACGGGACGATATGGATCGTTGCCGGGAGGCGGGGGTGAACGCCTTTCTGGTGGGGACCGCGCTTATGCGCCGCCCGAGCCCCGGAGCCGCGCTTGCGGACCTGTTGGCTGGAGGTACGGAATCATGACCCTGGTGAAAATCTGCGGAATCACGAGATGGGAGGACGCCCGAACCGTGGTGGAAGCCGGCGCGGACATGATCGGTTTCGTGTTCTATCCTCGAAGTCCAAGGTACATCGCTCCGGAACGGGCATCGGAGATCGCCCTTCGCCTGCCTTCTTCGATCCGCAAAGTGGGCGTGTTTGTGGATGAGGCCCTTGAGACGGTGCGGGAAATCCGGGAGACCTGTTCCCTGGATGTGCTTCAAATGCACGGGAACGAGTCTCCCGCGTACTGCGAGTCCTTTGGAAACACGGCGGTGGTGAAAGCTTTTCGCATGAAAAGCGAACAGGATATCCGCAACATGGAGGATTATTCGAACGTGGAGGCCGTGCTGGTGGACGGCCGGCACCCGGATTTCAAGGGAGGAACAGGCGTACGCGCTCCCTGGGAACTGCTCCGCGACACGGCGTCCAGGTTCAGACTGATTCTCGCCGGTGGACTGGACTCTACGAACGTCGCCCAGGCCCTGTCCGTGGTGAACCCCTTCGGGGTGGACGTTTCCAGCGGCGTGGAGGTATCGCCGGGCATCAAAAACCCGGAGAAGATCAGGGAATTCGTGGCCGAGGTTCGCGAGTTCGACCGCCGGGGCCGCCCGGGGAACGTCCCCCGGGATAAACAAGGCTCGTCCGCATAGCCGGAATAGGCCGTTCACGATCCGTTCCGAACCGGTGGCCGGTTCCGGAACCTGAAAGACGAGGATTCATTTATGCAGACACAAAATACACAGCTTGGGCGTTATGGAACGTTCGGGGGAATGTACGCTCCCGAGACGCTTATGCCCGCCTTACTGGAATTGGAATCCGCATTCCTGGAAGCGAAGGAGAGCGCCGTTTTCCGGGACGAGTTCCACCACTACCTGGAAACCTATGCGGGACGCCGTACTCCGTTGACCCGCGCCCCCGCTCTTTCGGAAGAAACGCGAGGAGCCGTAATCTATCTGAAACGTGAGGACCTTCTGCACACCGGGGCCCACAAAATCAACAACACCATCGGCCAAGCCTTACTGGCGCGATACCTGGGGCGAAAAAGGCTCATCGCGGAAACGGGCGCGGGACAGCACGGAGTGGCCACCGCCACGGTGGCCGCCCTTTTCGGCATGGAATGCAAAGTCTTCATGGGCACGGAAGACATGGAGCGCCAGGCACTGAACGTAGCCCGCATGAAGATGCTGGGAGCCGAAGTGGTTCCGGTTCGGTCGGGTACCTGCACCCTCAAGGAAGCCATGAACGAAGCCATGCGCTATTGGTCCTCCTGTGTTCGGGACACCCACTACGTGGTGGGAACCGCTGCAGGGCCCCATCCTTATCCCTACTTGGTGAGGTGGTTCCAGGAGGTAATCGGTCGGGAGACGAGGGACCAGGTGGAAGCGGCCGCGGGACGTCTTCCGGACCTGCTTGTGGCTTGCGTTGGAGGAGGAAGCAATGCCATCGGCATGTTTCACCCCTTTTTGGATGCTCCGCAGGTTCGCATGGTGGGCGTGGAAGCCGGTGGACTCGGCATGGAAACCAAATTGCACGCGGCTTCCCTCAATGGCGGAAGACTCGGGGTACTGCACGGATGCATGAGCTATCTATTGCAGGATGATGACGGGCAGGTGCTCAACGCTCACAGCATTTCAGCGGGCCTGGACTATCCCGGAGTGGGACCGGAGCATGGATTCCTGTTTGAATCGGGAAGGGTGAGATATGATACCATCCGAGACGACGAGGCACTGGAAGGCGCTCTCTGGCTGGCCCGAGCCGAGGGGATCATACCGGCCCTCGAGAGCTCCCATGCCCTGGCTTGGGTAAAAAAGCACGTGGACACCTTTGAACGCGACCAAATCATCGTGATTTGCCTGTCGGGCAGGGGCGATAAGGATATGAACACCTACATACGCGAGCTGAAATTATAGGGGGATCACATGAACCGAATCGACGCCAAATTCCAACGGCTCAAACAGGAGGGGCGCAAGGCGCTGATCCCTTTTATCGTGGCCGGCGACGGAGGAATGGAAACCACCGTTTCAACGGTCCTTGATCTCGAGGCTTCCGGAGCGGACCTGGTGGAGTTGGGCATGCCCTTCTCGGACCCCATCGCGGACGGTCCGGCGATCCAACGGGCGGCGGGAAGGGCCCTGGGCGCGGGCTATACCACCAAGGGGCTCTTCCGGCTTCTGAAAAGACTCAGGGAACGAACGGACGTGCCCATCGTGCTTATGGGATATTTCAATCCAATCCTGTCTTTCGGGGTTGAGTCCTTCTGCCGCGAGGCGGCGGAGTCGGGCGCGGACGGTCTGCTGGTGGTGGACCTCCCTCTGGAACAGATGGAAGAGTTGAAACAGCCTTACGAAAACTTCGGTCTGCATCCCATTCTGCTCGCCGCGCCCACCAGCGGGAAGGAAAGGATGCAACGCATCGCCGAGCGGGCCGGCGGTTTCCTGTACTACGTGTCTCTGACCGGCGTCACGGGCAGTTCGACGCCTCTGGACCTCAAAGAGATCCACGAAAACGTGGCTCTCCTCAAATCCCGGACCAATACGCCTGTGGCTGTGGGTTTCGGGATCAGCGGACCTGAGGATGCACGGGAGGCGGGTCGGATGGCGGACGCCGTCGTCGTGGGCAGCGCCCTGGTCCGCGTCATGGAATCCTTCCATGGAAAAGAGGAGATGAAGGACCGGGTCCGTGAATTTGTTCGAGAGTTGAGGTCGGGGCTCGACGGCCTCGAGACGCCCGAACCGCAACTCGCTCCCTCATCGCGACTCGAGAACCGGGCGTAGGCGACAAACGTCTACCCGACGTCCGACCACTTCGGCGCCGGAGGCGCTTCTTCCGAGGAATGAGGATCGTTTCTTGCCAGGAGACGATCCTTTTTGTATTTTGGAGAGATTCAATCGCCGTCGAACGAAACACGATCACGATTCCATATTGGTGATTCGACGAATCTATCGGGCCCTGTGGAGATTATTACCGGATGAGAACATTTTCCACGAAACAGGCAAATAAAGTCGGCTTGCCGCCCGGCACTCTCCTTTATGTGGGTGCGCCGAAAACGGAACGGCCCATCATTTCCGTTACGAGATACAACGGCGACATCATGGAAGAGCGGGAGGACATCGGCGTCGAGAGTTGCTGTGAACTTCCGGGCGAGGCAGCCGTAACCTGGGTGAGAGTCCAGGGTGTACACGACATGGCCGTCGTGGAGGCGCTGGGGCGCCATTACGGTGTTCATCCCCTGATTCTGGAAGATATCCTGAATACGGAGCAGCGGCCAAAAATCGAGGACTATGAGGATTGCGTGTTCATCGTCCTCAAATCTTTGGGTATGGAGCCCGACGGCGACAAGCTCGTTATCGAGCAGGTGAGCATTGTTTTTGGATCCAACTATTTGATTTCATTTCAGGAAAGTGGTGAAGACCTCTTCAGGGGCGTTCGCCGGAGACTCGGGAATCCCAAGGGCAGATTCCGTCGCCTGGGTACCGACTACTTGGCTTATGCCTTAATGGACCTCCTGGTAGACCAGTATTTCCATTTAATGGGAGTGTTCGGCCGTCAGATCGAGGAACTTGAAGAGGAAGTCATGTCGGAAATCGCCCAGGACACTCTGTCGAAGATTTACGGTCTGAAGCGAAAAAGCCTGATCCTTCATAAGCTCATTTGGCCTGTTCGAGACATGGTGAGTGAAGTCCAAAGAATGGAGAACGAACTTTTCCAGGACTCCACTCGTGTGTATCTCAGGGACCTTTACGACCATGCCGTTCATACTTTGGAAACCATCGAGGTTTCCAGGGAGCTGATTTCCGAACTCCTTTCCGTCTATCTCTCAGCAGCGAGCAACCGGCTCAACGAAGTCATGAAGGTACTGACCATTATCGCCACGATTTTCATTCCCCTCAGCTTTATTGCCGGCATTTACGGAATGAATTTCAAATACATGCCCGAACTCGACTGGAAGTGGGGATATTTCGGAGTCTGGACGCTGATCGTCGCCATCAGCGGTACTATGCTGTACTTTTTCAAGAAAAGGAGATGGTTCTGATTCCCGTAATGCATCGTTGCCGTTTCCACAGAGGGGGAACGATGGGCGGAAGACTTACCGTCCTGTTTTTGCTGCTCCTATGGTTTTCTTTGCCGTTTTTCCACCCATCGGCCGCGGCCGAAGACAAGGCATCCTCGTCTCCCGCCGACCATACGGTTTACACCGAGCTGGCCCAGTCGGTACAGGATTCCATTCGGTCGGAAAGCGGCACGCTCAAGCCGCTTCACACTCAATTGGACAAGGCTGAGGCTTCCGGAGAAGAATTTCAGGAAGAGCTTGCCGATTGGAGGACTCAGCTCTCCGTGCACGAGAACATGCTGCATCTCCCGGCCGGCCGGCCGGAGGACCTGCGCCGGATTCTCGGTATACACACCGCAACCCTCGCGCTGGTTTCCGACCGTTATCAGGATATGGAAGACAAGCTGACAACGGTGGCGGAACAGGTGAATTCCACCGAGGAACAGCTGGGCCTGATCCGAAATCAGGAGGCCGACCTGCGCTCCAAAAGCCTCGGAAAGGACGTGAAAAACGACCTCCTGAAGTCCCTGAACCAACTTCGTGGGCTGGTCGAAAAAAAACTCGCCGTTCTCAAGAAACTGAGCGACATCTACGCTCATCGGGAGAAGCGACTCAAAGACCTGCGGGCCGGCTTCGAAAAGCTTCAGACGAAATACGAGGAACGGATCAACGAAGAGAAGCAGGAGGGACTTTTCCATCGTTCCAACGGCCCCCTGCAAAAGGCTGGACGGTCAATGCTGATGGAGGAACTTGAAGGGCTCGGAGCCCAGCTCCTCAAGTCCCCCGAAGATTTCTTTCGGTTTCGTCAGATTTCGATCCTTTGGCGCACTGAAACCACCCTGCACACCGTCTTTCTCCTGGTCTTCTGTGTTTCACTGATTCTTGTAATCCGCTTGCAGAAACGAATTCACGACGGACTGGAAGATCCGAAGTTCGATGCGCTTCCCTGGACCCGGATGGCTTTGGAGATTCTCTGCAGGTCCTTCTGGCTTTTGGCTGCGCTCCTCCTCCTTTATGCATACGCTCAATGGCAAGAACTCTACGAAAGCGTTCCATTCATCTACTCTCTCATACAGGGTGGCGGTGCTTGGCTGGCCACCGGATGGCTTATCGCATTTTCGAAAAGACTCCGACGACAATCCGAACCCGAATCGCCCGCAGCCCGAAAAGCTTCCATCCGTCCCCTTGCCTACGTGGTACGCGTCTTCGCCATTGCCTATATGGCGGCCAAAGCCGGTATCGGCGGGTCCGGCATACTGCTTCCCTGGATTCGCCTGGCCTTCGACGCCATGTTGTTGACGGGCATCTACAGGTTCATGGGAATTTGGAGGAAACCGCCGGACTTCGTTAAGGAAATACCGACTTTTTTCCTCAGGACGGCGAAGCTGTGTGCCTTGCTTGGATATTTCGCCGTCTCGATAGCGATTCTGCTCGATCTGGGGGGGTACGGCACTCTGGCCACATTCTGGCTTGTCTCCTGGGGTCGCTCCTTTGTGGTGGTGTTCTGGGCTTGTCTCGCCGTGGTCATGCTGAGAGAAGCGGACGTCGCCTTCCACCAAAAGATGTCCGAGGTGAGCGAGGATACCTCCCAGGCTCGTCCCTTAGGCTGGCTCGTCATTCGTATATCCTGGGCCGGCTGGTTCGCGGCTCTGGTGGTGGGACTGCTCTTCGCTTGGGGTGCCCGAAGAGCCGTATTTTTCGGTCTCCTGTCCGCTCTGACCTATCCTGTTTCCATCGGGAAGCTTCATTTCACTCTCCTCAGTATCGGCTTCGCCTTGGTCGTGCTTCTGATCACGCATACCGCCACCCGTCTGTGGCGTCAGATACTCCAAGACCGCCTGCTGGCGGACAGCGGCCTGAAACTGGGCATTCGGGAGTCCATCGCCACGGTGACCGTGTACGCGTTCTGGGTATTCGGGATTCTGTTCGCTCTAAACGTGGTTGGATTCAGCTCCACGTCCCTGTTCGTCGGGTTCGGAGCCTTGGGGATCGGGCTGGGCTTCGGCCTGCAGACCATATTCAACAACTTCGTGAGCGGCCTGATCCTGCTGTTGGAACGCCCCATCCAGGTGGGAGATGCGGTGGAACTCAACGGAACCTGGGGAGTCGTCAAGAAGATCAATGTACGGTCCACCCTGGTTCAAACCTGGGACAATGCTTCTCTCATTATTCCCAACTCCGAGTTCATCACCAACCAAGTAGTGAACTGGAGTTATCGGGATATGCGTCTCCGTCGTCATATCAACGTGGGAGTGGCTTACGGCTCCGACGTGGAACTGGTGCGAAAAACGCTTATCGAAGCCGCGGAAAACCACTCGCGCGTCCTGGCGTCACCTCAACCGGATGTGCTGTTCACCGATTTCGGGGACAGTGCATTGAACTTTCGGCTTCGTTTCTGGACCACGGTTGAATACAGTCTCTCCACGGAGACGGATATTCGATTCGAAATCAACCGCCTTTTCGCGGAAAGAGACATCAGCATTCCCTTTCCTCAGCGAGATCTGCACATTCGTTCAGGAAGTCTGTCTCCGGAGTCCGGGGCGGAAAGAAAAAAAGGAGAGGAAAATCAACATATCGGGGAGTCGAATTCGACCGATCCTCCCACAAAATGAGGGATGGGAGAGGCAAAGAATGGGCCTCTCCCGAAAAAGGGCTACTTTCCGCCCATATCCACGAGAGGTCGAACGGAGGTGATCTTGAACCTGACGGCCGCTTTGATCATCTTGGAAGCGCCTTCTCCCACGGCATGCTTAATCGCCATGACGATTTGTTCGAAAAAGGGGCCCATCGTTTCCAATTCCGACATCTCGAGATAGACCCTGACGCCTTTCCATTCCGGCAAGGTCTTTCCCGGTTCCATAACGATGAACACCGCCTTGGGATTTTCTTTGAGGTATTTCAGCGAGCGGTTATCGCCGATGCCCATGGCCACCGTGTTTTCGTCGATCATATGGGGGCTTCCAAAGACCGCCACATTCACGTTGCCCTCGGAGTCCGCCGTGCTCAAGGTTCCGATTCTGGGTTGTTTGTTGAACATTTCCATGAGCTGTTTGCGATCCATCTCCATGTTGACCTCCTGTGTGCCGCTAATCGATCGGTGTTTCGGAAAATCCGGCTCCGAACTTTCCCAGGAGCGTCCGGGCCATGGTGACCGTCCGGCCGCCCCAAGCCGGGTTTCCTATATTCAAGACCATTTCCCGGGAGAAAACAAATAGTTTCTGCTGGATTCGGTCCAGATTCACCGTGGGGTAGGAAGCACCGGGAAGGAAACCGGACTTGCCGCACGTCACGCCTTTGCCTCCCACCACGGTAGGAATCCCATACAATCGGCAGGTCACCGGACGCTCCGCGTACAGAATGCAGCGACCTTCCACATGAAGAGGACATTCGATGCGGATTCGACCCGGATTCAGCACCGCGCCTCCCGCTTCTCGAGAAGCGGCGGATTCCGATACCAGCTTTGTCCACTGCTCCTCGGCTTTCTCGGCTTTGCGCAACAGCGGGCGACGCTCCCTTCTTTGCAGCGTCCGCTGAAAAGCCTCATGAATGTAGGCCGCTTCCACGTAGGTGAGCTGAAACAGCGCATAACAGCAGTCGTCACAACCCGCACGGCATTGAACTAGATCTGGATGCCGGGTTTGTACCTCATCGAACAGTCGGTCCACCTCCGACCGAAGGTCCAGATAAGAAGCGAATTCCGGCGGTCTTTTCCCAACGGCCATCCCGCAAAGCCCTCCTTGTTCCCTTGTCGGGGAGTAGGCTATCATATTCGGACTCGAGATGCGAAGCAAACCGCCTCAAGAAAACCGTCGGTGGAGGTCCGTGAAAAAATAATGAGCTCGGGCCGTAGCCCGAGCTCTATGGGGAGGGGTTTGGGGTAATGATCCGATCTGTGGGAACGCCGCCGTTTCAGGGTCCGGTAAGCATGTGAACCGCATATCCTTGCCGTATACGTTCTGCGGTTCTTCGATGGGATAAGGCGGCATCCGTATCAAAGCAACCGCCCTTACTGTAATGCAAACTGCGGGCCAATAGACAGCACGGTTCGCCCGCCGCACCCCGCATAATTATAACAAGTTGATTTCAGAGCGGTTTATATCGACTGAAGACATAGGCAGGTCGCCCGCAAAATAAGCAGGGAGTCCTCAATGTGTTTAGAATTACGCTTTCGTTCTCAGAAGATTAGGACACGTTTTCCATAATTGTAACCCCCCGCGGCGTTGCCCGCAGCCCGGAACCCTGTTGCAATCCGGAACCGAACCGGCTATGTAAAAGCCCAATTCTTCGAAGTCCTTTCCTTTTCCCAGGACAAGGGCAGGGTACGGCGGGGATCATCCGTTGAAGCCTTCAACTCATGCAATTGGAGAAGATTATGGAATATTCCATTAGTCCCGACGGAGAACGGTTTGTCTTGCCCGCCGAGGGAGACTACGACAAAGAGTTCCATGTCCTGGAAGAACGGGTGCGGAAGGAACGGGAAGCGGGCCGCGAAATCGTCGTGGTGATGGGCATCGGTTTCGTGGGAGTGGTCATGGCCGCAGTCGTGGCGGACACCACGAATCCGGATACGGGAGCACCGACCAAATTCGTTATCGGCATGCAGCGTCCAAGCACCCGCAGTTTCTGGAAAATTCATTACCTGAACCGGGGATTGCCGCCCGTGTCCGCGGAAGACCCGGAGGTGAACGAAATCATTCAGCGAACCGTACTGAAAAGGCGGACGCTCATCGCCACTTTCACCTACGACGCCTTGAAACTCGCCGACGTGGTGGTGGTGGACATCCAATGCGACTATCTCAAAGAGGAACTGGGGAACGTGGCTTCAGGCAGGGTGGAAATGTCCGATCTCGAAGACGCCTTCCGGATCATAGGCCGACACATCCCACCGAAGTGTATGGTGCTCATCGAAACCACCGTGGCTCCCGGTACAACGGAATATATCGCTTATCCCCTGGTCAAGAAGGAGTTCGAACGAAGGGGAATCAACGAGGAGCCCTGCCTCGCCCACAGCTTTGAGCGCGTCATGCCCGGGCGGGAATACGTGCGCTCCGTCAGAGATTTCTGGCGCGTCTGCAGCGGGATCAACGAAGAGAGCACGGAAAAGGTCAAACGGTTCCTTTCCGAAGTGCTCAACGTCGAACGGTTTCCCCTCACGGTTCTCAGCCGTCCCATTGAAAGCGAAACCTGCAAAGTTGTGGAAAATTCCTATCGGGCCGCCATCCTCGGATTCGTGCACGAATGGTCCGTGTTTGCCGAACGCAACGGAGTGGACCTTATCAAGGTCCTCGAAGCGATCCGCATCCGGCCCACGCATTCCAACATCATTTTTCCCGGCCCCGGCATCGGAGGCTATTGCCTTCCCAAAGACGGGGGCTTGGGCATGTGGTCCTATAAGCATCTCATGGGATTCCAGGACGACATTTTCAAAGTGACCCCGCTGGTCATCAATATAAACGACACTCGCTCCATCCATGCCGCACAGCTCGTGAGAGACGCCCTTCGAAACATGGGAAGAATCGTCGCGGCCGCCAGGATCGCCATCCTGGGTGCGTCCTATCGCGAAGACGTGGGAGACACCCGTTACAGCGGCAGCGAAATCATCGTGCGCAAATTGGCGGAAATGGGAGGGGAAGTCACAGTCCACGATCCCTATGTCAGCCACTGGTGGGAATTCGAGAGGCAGGACTCCTATCCCGCGACCGGACAAAGCCGCGCTCGTTTTTTCCGCAACCAGGCGGACTTGGCCAATCTCAAAGTGCAGGAAGAAATGGCCCCCACCCTGGAAGGAGCCGACGCCGTGGTCTTCGCGCTCAGGCACAAACCCTACCTGGAACTCACTCCGGACCAAGTGGTGGAGATGGCGGGCAGGCCTTTGGCCGTCATCGACTGCTTCGGGATCTTTCCCGACGACAAGATTCGTCGGTTCTTCGAGCTGGGATGCGAGTTCAAGGGCATGGGGCGGGGACATGTCAATCGGATCAAAAAGGAAGTCCAGGCGGCTCGCATGCACACTCTCAACGAAAAACCCGAAGCGTGAAGGGGAATCTCTCATTTTCCTATTGAGAATTCCCTGCGGCGACTTCCCACATTCTCCCCGAGTCCGCATGATGCAAAACGCTCACCTCGCCTCCTGCAAGCGTTGAAAGAGCCGGATGTTTGCCGGCCGGTGAAAGACGAGGGCATGCAAGAGATCCCGTCTTTCATCGGCCTATCAGACCGTCCGACCCGTCCGCTCAAGAATCTCCCTGACCTTTCGCCCCAACGCCAATAGATTCGGAGACCAGAGTTCTTCGAGGCGATATTTCATTTTGGTGGACCAGTTCATATGTTCGTGGGTGGTGGAAGGAACGTTCTGCTGCCGCTCGTCCAGGAAAAGGTCTTCCTGGTTCAGCAGGACGAGACGGGAACGAGTCGCGGCGAGAAACTCGATTACCGCCATTTGAACCTCTTCCGTCGGCCAATCCGCGCCCGCCTCGCCGGGCGTGAAAGGTGCGCTCTCCGGAGGTTCCGGCATGCCGAACCGGTCCAAGAGGCGTGCAATGTCTCTCTTTCGCTCCTCCAACGCTTCGAAATAATCCGATTCCTCGACGAACAAGTTCAGTCGCTTCCTTAACTCGATATCGGCCGCCTTGAAATAGCCCGCCAACGTGGGCAAATCATGCGTGGAAAATGAAACCAGCGCCGACTCCGGATAGTATTCCGGAGGAAGAAAGTCTCCGTTCCAGTTCTTCTCGAACATCATCAGGCGATAGGAGAAGATGTTGGACGCCTGGAGTCGTTCCCGAATCCAGTCCGGTACGGTGCCCAGGTCTTCACCGATGATCAGGGTGCGCCTCCGTACGCTTTCCAAAGCCAACAGGGGAAGGATCTCCTCGAAGTGCTCGGTGACGTAAGCACCGTCCGCCGGAGTTCTGCCGTCGGGAATCCAGTAAAGATGAAAAAAACGCATTACGTGGTCGATGCGCAAAGCGGAATCGGCCCGGCAGTTCTTCCGGAAGTGTCCCAGTAAATGGGCGTATGCTTCCCGCCTGAGGTAGTCCCGATTCATGGGCAGAAAACCCCAATCCTGCCCCATGGGAGAAAACCCGTCCGGAGGCGCCCCCACACGCACGCCTGTGCGATAAGCCCGGGAAAACGCCCAGGTTTCGAAGCCGCAACGATCCATGGCCAAGGGAAAGTCGTGATAAAGGCCGAGGGAGAGGCCCTTGTTATGCGCATAATCTTCCACCGCCTGAATCTGTCGGGACAGTTCCCATTGAATGTATTCTTGAAATCGGACCTTCACCCCGTGGTTTTCAAGGAATTCACGCGAGCCCGGCGCGTCGGGGCGTTGAAACTCCTCCGGCCAGTCCTGCCAGATCCACAACGGAGGTTTAAGTTCTTGAAATTCCAGATTCAAGGCCAAAAACAGGGCGAATTCCTCCAGGCGTTCCCCTTCCCGTTCCAGGAATTCTTGAAAAGCCCGTTTGCGGGGATGTTCCGCAGGCAAAGCCTCGAAGGCGTCGAAGGCCAACCCCAGAAACTCGGCCTTCAATTTCACCACTTCTTCGTAGCGCACGAATTCCGAATCTCTCAGCTCTTTAAGCCGATATTGCACTTGGGGGGACTCGAGCAAAGATACGGCCATGGGGTTCTCTTTCAGATCGGGGACGGCCTCTACATCCAGATAGATCAGATTGTAATATTCGGGACTGAGAGGTAGGTAGGGACTGATGTTGTAGGGTCTGCGATTATGGATGGCATGAATGGGATTCACACCGATGGTGGAAACCCCCAACACATCGACGCACCAGTCGATGAGCATCTTCAGGTCCGTCAGGTCCCCTACCCCCCAGTTCCTTTCCGATCGCAAGCCGTAAAGGGCGATGCCCAGTCCGGCTTTCCTGCCTCCATTGTCAAAACACGGGGGCAGGTAGGCGCGCTCCGGACAAACGACCAGGTGCGCCCGGTGAAACAGACGGTGCTCCCCCAGACGAATTTCCATATCCAGGAGATATTTCCCTTCCGGAAGCTCTTCCGGAAAGGGGACTCCATAGAAGACAAAGGACTCTCCGGACGCTTGAGAAGGCTCCGCACGGGCCACCTCGTCCTTCCCATAGAACGATTCCCTGCTAAAACCGCCCTCTCCGCTCATGGTGATGATCAGTTCCGGCTCGTTTTCCCGAGAAAGGCCGTAAGGTATTCGGAATTCCAGCCGTTCGGGCGGGCAATTCGAAGTCACCACCAACAAGGAAGGAGCCGGTTCGCCCTCTTGTTCCGCGCGCAACGCCCTCAGGCCTTCCTTAAGGCTTTCTTCCGTTCCCGTATCAAAGCCCATGGCGTTCAAAAGGAGTGACTTGATCTCTGCGGAAATGATGTGGACTCTTCCCCAGGTGTCTTCATAACGCGGTTCGATACCGCAGAGGTCCGCCAGTTCGTCCAGAGCCGAACAGGTTCCATGGCTCATGAAAAGTTCCTTCCTCTTCCGACGCTGTGAATCTTCATTTCGCGCGCCTTATCCAAAGACCGCTTCCGAGGCGGACGAAATCTCCAATATTTTATGCTAATCGGACCGCTACGAAAAAATCGCCTTTAGCAGCAAAAAGAAGCCGGCGCAAGTCAACGCCGTAATGGGGAGGGTGAGAATCCAGACCGAAAAAATCCGGAGCAACTTGCCCACATTCACACCCGAACTACCGCGAGCCAGGCCGACTCCGGTCACGGCGCCCACCGCCACCGTGGTGGAAGACACCGGCAGTCCCATGCGCGAAGCCAGAAGCACCGTGGTCGCCACCGAGAAATCCACCGAATACCCACGCGTATTGTCCAGCTTGGTGATGTCCCGGCCCACGGTCTTGATGACTTTCTTTCCCAAGACGGAGATTCCGACGGCAATGCCGATCCCCCCCATCACGAGGAGGAAAGAGGGCACCGATCCGTCGCCCTCGGGCAGTCGGTGAGTTTTCGCAATCGCGTAAATGGCCACCACCGGCCCGAAGGCATTGGCCACATCGTTGGACCCTTGGGACAAGGCCACGTACGCCGAGGTGAACACTTGCAGCCGTTTGAAAATCGCCTGTACGGCGTCACTCTCCTTCAGTTGTTCCAGGAATTCCCGAATCAGGTTTTTGCCCATCTCCCAGACATAAAGGGTCATGAACACCCCGGCCAACGTCAACAGGAACCAATCCTTTTCCAGATATCCCAGAGCCGGGATATCGATCACCAGGTCCAGGGTGACGATTCCGGCGGTGAATCCCATCCACACGGGACACCACCGGCGGGCATTGGCTCTCTGATCCTCGCGGTCCAACATGGCCCAGCGGAGCAACCGGTACATGGCGAAGGCCGTCACCCCACCCAGTACGGGACTGATGATCCATGACAAAACGATCTCGACGAGTTTTCCCCAATACACCACCTGGAATCCCCCGGAAGCGCAGCCGAATCCCATCAAACCGCCGATCACCGCGTGTGTGGACGACACCGGGTAGCCGGTAATGGTTGAAACCAGTACGAAGAAGCCGGCGGTAAGCAACGTTGCGAACATGCCCAAAGTCACCAGCATGGGATCGTTGAGGGCTTGGGTGTCGACGATTCCTTTGCTGATGGTCGCCACCACCTGCCCTCCGAGAAAAGAAGCTCCGATGAAATTCATGATCGACGCAATGAAGACGGCCTGGCGCACGGTCACGGCTCGAGCGCCCACAGCCGAGGCCATGGCGTTGGCCGCATCGTTGGCACCCAGAGAAAAGGCCATGAGAAAACCACCCAGCATGGACAAGTAGAAGAAGATGTCGTAGAAATCCATTCAATTACCCTTTCCGTCGGCTTTTGAATTTGCTCGGCACAACAACAACGCCCCTACGCGACGACTTCCATTTTCCGGATATACATACTTTGCCGGGCCGGCCCGGGCTTACCACATACCGATCGACGGTATCAACCAAGCATGCCCGGCTTCCCAAGCCAAAATCGCATCGGAATGAGGGTTCTTCGGTTCATCATGCCTGGAAGTTTGCATCAATTTCACTATACTGTCTCTTTTTATCGGCAGATACGCGTGGGCATGAACGGTGCCGGCGCCTGATAAGGAGAACAAGGCGGTTATGGAAACAGAGAGGCGGACTCTTGAACAAGCCACGGACAAGGCGTGCCCCGAGTGTGGATACCCCGTGGAATGCGCCCTGGAGCCCAAGGGCAGAGACAGCTATGAGATTTATTTCGATTGCCCGAATTGCGGGTTCACTTGGCAGGAAACCTTTGTCGAAGTGTAGAAATCCGTGACCCGTTGCGGTCCCTCACCCGATTCACCCGGCGTGTGCGCGCCTCAAGATTTGAAAGGTCCTCGCCTGAGGGGGTGTCCGGACCAAGTCGACCCTTGCTTAGAAGCACGACCAGGGGCCGAGGGAGAAGCCGAGCCGGAATTTCCCTCATCTCCCGGTGTCAAAGTGAGTTCAGCAACCTTCCATGGAGTCCGTCGAAACCGCCGTTGGACATGATCAGCACCAGGTCTCCGGCTCGGCACTCCGCCAGGAGGCCCTTTAGAAGGGCGTCCGTATCCTCGAAGTACCGAGCATCCAATCCTCGCCCCGCCAGATCGGCCGCCAGCCGCTGCGATGAAAAACGTTGGTCCTCCGAGACCTTGTGCAGGTCGGGCGGTTGGCGTACGAACACTTGGTCCGCCCCTTTGAAAGAGTCGGGATAGAGCTCTTGAAACACGTTTCTCCGACTCGTGTTGGTTCGGGGTTCAAAAACAGCAACCAAGCGTCGATCCGGATAGGCATGTCGGACCGCGGCCACGGTTTCCTTCACTTCCGTGGGATGGTGGGCGAAATCATCCATAATCAGAATGCCCCGTTTCTCGCCCCTCACCTCCTGCCTCCGCCGAACCCCCCGGAAGGAAGCGAGCGCCTCGGCTACACGGATGCGGTCCAGCCCGGATTCGTGGGCCAACGCCACCACCGCCAGCGCGTTTTTCAAGTTGTGTTCACCGATCATGGGAAGTCGGAATCGTCCATACGGCTCTCCTTGATGTAACACCTCGAAAAGCTGATCGGTTCCCTCCCTGCCGACGAACACGGCCGACCAGTCCGCTCCGGAGTCCAAACCATAGGTGCGGATCCGGGCGGGGCACGTTCGAGCCAGCTCCATGACTCTTTCGTCCTCTTTGTTGGCGATCAGCACCCCGCGCTCCGGCAATATTCTCAGCAATTTCCGAAAGCTCTCTTTGACGTGTTCGAGATCACGATAAATATCCGCGTGATCGAATTCGATACTGGTAAGAATCAGCATCTCCGGACGATAATGCAGAAACTTGGGCCCCTTATCGAAATAGGCCGTATCGTATTCGTCCCCTTCGGTCACAAAGAACGGACCATCGCCCACCTGATAGTTCCTGCCGAAATTGGATAGGATTCCTCCGATCATGAATCCAGGGTCCAGGCCCGCGCTTTCGAGCACCCAGGCGATCATGGAGCAAGTCGTGGTCTTGCCGTGAGTCCCGGCCGCCACAATGGATCGTCTGCCGCGTATGAAGAAATGAGAAACGGCCTGGGCCATGGAAAGAAAAGGCAAACGCCTCTTCCTCATCTCCTCGGCCTCGGGATTGTCCCTTCGAATCACGTTTCCCACGATGACCAGATCGGGATCACCGTTCAGATTTTCAGGCCGGTAACCTTCTTCCACCGGAATCCCCTGTTTCTCCAGGAATTCGCTCATGGGCGGATATACGGCCTGGTCGGATCCGCCGACGTCCAAACCTCGGGATTTGAGCATGCCCGCCAAGGCCGCCATTCCCGTACCGCAGACTCCCATGAGATGGACTTTGCGTATCTTGTCCGGCACATGATTCATGCTCAGATCATCTAGATTCAACTGTTTCACTCCCCCGAGCGAGTTTTCATTGCTGAGAAGGTATCGACCGGTTTTCTTGTCGACGGCCCCAAAAGGTTACATCAGCCCGGTAAAAAGGTCGATCTGCGGATTATTGAGAAGCGATGACATGCAAAGCGCCCAGATCCCGAGGAATGAAGCAGGCGTACCCAAAAAGGTCGTCGCGATGACGAGGGAAGAGGCGCAACGCCGTAGATCTCGTTTTCACTGGACTGCTATGCGTCGGCCGCCACGATGCCGGAATCCGTAGGGCCTCTAAAGTCCAGCCTCCGAACGTTTCGCGCCCCCGCGTCCTCGAGCATTTGCGTTAGTTGGCCTTGGGAATAGGCCTGCCCGTGAGGCGTATTCACCAGCATGTTCAGTGAAAACAGCGCAGGAAATAGAGGGCCGTCCATGGTGTCGTTCAGAATGAATTCATGTATGAGAATCATCCCCCCCGGTTCCAGAGATCGGACCGCCTTGTGAACGAGACGAGCGGCCTCTTCAGGGCTTTCTCCATGAAGAACCTGAGACAGCCAGACCACGTCGAACTTCTCCGGGATGGGGTCTCGACTGAAGTTGCCGGCTATGAAATCCACCCGGTCCGACACGCCGAACCGTTCGAAGGTCTTGCGGGCGAAAACCTCCGTGGTAGGCAGGTCGAAGACCACGGCTCTCAGCTCCGGATTGTGAAGGCAAAAATGGATGGCGTAAGTACCCGGGCCGCCGCCCAAATCGAGCAGTCTCGCCTTGCCCGACAGGTCGATCGTTGAAGCCACGCGGGGCGCAATGGCCATGGCCAGATTGAACATCCCCATGAGGAAGCTTTCCCGTTCTTCTTCCTCACCGTGGGATTCCCGTTTCACGGGTTTCCCCTCTTTGACGGATATGGGCAGTCTTCCCCAAGCCTCCACCAAATGGTGATGATGTCGGATCATGTACCCTAAGTAATCCGGTGAGGTCTTCACCAGCCATCTTGAAGCGGCCGCGCTGTTGGAGTAGGCCTCCCCCTTTTTAAGCAACAGATTCATGGCGGCCAAAGCGTTCAGGAGCATCCGGGTGGCCCGCAAATCCGCGTTCAAGAGTTCCGCCGTACGTTCCGCCGTGAGAGGACCCTGTTCCATCACGGTGAATACGTCGAGAGCCACGCCGGCGTGTAATGTGCACGTCCGCCAATAGGCTCCGGATATTTGAAGAAGAAATTCCGGCGTTATCGAATCTTCCTGCAGAGACATCCTTACCTCCTGTGAATCACCGGTTCGAAAAATGAGTGATGCCCTATCGGGCCATACCCATTTCCCGTTGGACAAGCTCGTGGAGCCTTGGACGAAAAGAGCGAATCGCCGTTCTCGGCCTGCCCAAAAGCCGGTTGGTCAACAAAATGATTTGGAACCCGGACTCCAGGTCCATCCAAAAGGACGCCCCCGTAAAGCCGAGATGCCCCACGCTGTTCCGAGGGAACAAATCCCCCGCCTGGGATCCGGTCGGCGACGGCGTATCGAAGCCCATCCGAAAAGAGTTCCCCGCAACCGGCCCGCGTCGGAGAAACAGGTCTCGAATCAGCGGTGCGGAAAGACCGATTCGGTCGGATTCGGAATGGAATCCTAAGAACAGTTCCCTCAGCAGAACATACAAATCGGCCGCAGTGGAAAACAAACCTGCGTGTCCCGCCACGCCGTGGGCCGCAAAAGCGTTTCGATCATGGACCTCTCCGCGCAGGAAACGTTTTCGCCAGGCACAATAAGCGGAACAGCAGTAGCGGCTTGCTTCGAAGCCCGGAAGATCACAGGGGCGAAATCCGGTGTCTCTGAGCCCCAAGGGGCCGTACAGCTTTCGAGCGATCCATGAATCCAGGGGCTCTCCCGCGGTCTTCTCCACCACTCGGCCCAGCAATAGATAGCCCACATCACTGTAGACGACCCGGCTTCCGGGAGGGTGCGCAAGTGCTTCAGACGCCGCAAGCCCCGCTACCGGATTTTTAGGCGGCAGCCTGTCCGGCGATTGGACCATTCGATAGTAAGGACGGAAGGCGGGCAGACCCGAGGTGTGGCAAAGAAGCTGCTCCAGGCTTATGCCCGCTTTGTCCTCGGGTATCTCCCCGGGAAGTACTTCCCCCAATTCGGAAGTCCAGGTCAGACGACCTTCATCCACCAAGAAGGCCACAGCCGTAGCCGCAGCCAAGGGCTTGGTCAAAGACGCAACGTCGAAGACGGTGCCTTCGGCCATGGGCAAGGGGTTGGGAAGCACCTGAGAGCGCCCGAACGCCCCGGTGAAATAAATCGACTGCGAATCTCCGGCCAGGAGCACCGCCCCGGCGAATACCTTTTGCTCTAAAGCATGCCGCATGGCTCGGCCGACGGCCGAAGGAACAATTCCCGTTCCGGAGAACTGAACTTGCATGAAACTCCCAGAGAGACGGCAATCCCCCACGGACTCAAGGACGAACGAAAACAATACGCCGTTCGTAGGAATCCAGTTGCACGGTCATTCCGATGGGGAGAATCTCGTTCCTCGGACCGTGGCCCACCGGGACGTCTCCCCAAATGGGAAACTCCCCCGTGCCCCAAAGGTCCAGGACCCGGTTCCAAATCTCTTCTTTGGGTGGTCCCCCTTTGAAATCTCCGATCAGGATACCGGCGAGTCGTTCCAATCTCCCGGTGAGATGGAGATGGGTAAGGCACCGGTCAATCCGGTACATCGGCTCCCCCACGTCCTCCATCAACAGTACCGCCGACCGGAAGTCGGGTTCAAACGGCGTACCCAACGTGTGGCAAAGCACCGTCAGGTTTCCTCCCACCAACCGGCCCGTGGATGTTCCACGTACCAGCACGGAAACATCGGGCCAGATCCGGGGTGACAGGTCGTCCTGAATCAAGACTTCGAAAAGACGTTCCTTGGAGGCTTCATTCAGATCGGAGAGCGAGGTAACCATGGGGCCGTGAAAGGCGACGATCCCGCTTTTCATGGAGAGGGCGTTCAGCAACGCGGTTACGTCGCTGAATCCCACAAATCGTTTAGGATGTTGCGCCGGAACCTGAAAGTCCAGGAGTTCCAGGAGCCTCAGGGATCCGTACCCGCCGCGCGCGCAGAGAATCGCCGCTACTCCGGAGTCGGCCCAGAGATCGTTCAACGACCGGGCTCGGTTTTGGTCCGAACCCGCCAAGTAGGCCTCGCGCTCGTAGATTCCGGAGGAGCAGCTAACTTGGAAACCGGCGGTTTTCAGAATTTCAACGCCCTTTTGGAAGCTCTCCGAATCGAAAGGAGACGCGGGCGCGGCGATGCCCAATGAGGATTGCGTCCCTGAAGCCGGCGGGACAATCAACACCCTATCGGTTTCGGTCATAAATGATTCGCAAGCCTTCCAGGGTGAGGTTTTCGTCCACTTCCTCAATACAATCGCAGACTTTCTCGAGCATTCCGGCCAAACCGCCGGTGGCGATCACTTTGGGCGGAGGAGTCAATTCCTTGCTCATGCGTCGCACCATGCCCTCGATCATCCCGGCGAAGCCATAAACAATGCCGGAATTCATGGCGCTCACCGTATCCTTGCCGATGGCCGCCCTGGGATGCCCGAAGATTTCCACGCGCGGAAGCTTGGAGGCCTTGAAAAACAGCGCTTCACACGAAATCATGATGCCCGGAGCGATGGCTCCGCCCAGGTACTCTCCCCGCACCGACACCGCGTCGAAGGTCGTGGCCGTGCCCAGATCAATCACGATCAAACTGGTGCGGAATCTTTCATAAGCCGCAACGGAGTTCACCACCCGGTCGGCGCCTACTTCCCTGGGATTATCCACCAGAAGGGGCATGCCGGTTTTGATGCCGGGTTCCACCACCAACGGTTTCCGGCCGATAAAAGAGACTGAAAGCTCTTCAAGATTGGACAACATGGGGGGCACCACACAGGCCAGAGCCACTCCCTGGATCGACTTTCGATCCACGCCTTTCAGGCGAAGCAGGCCGTCCATGAGCACTTCGTACTCGTCCACGGTTCGATTGCGTTCCGTTCTGATGCGCCAATCGGCAATAAGTTTCTTGTCTTTGAACACACCGATAACCGTATTCGTGTTCCCGGCGTCCAGCACGAGCAACAGACCCTTCTCCATAGCACTCCGCCCAAATAATAGTTTAAATTACCGAAGGTTCCAAAAAATCAACAACCGATGCGTTTGCGAATGACTTCCGCCATTTCTTCCGCCATGGCGCTGATCTTTGCGAGGTCTTCCCCCTCGATCATGACTCGGGCTTTGGAAGACGTTCCCGAATAGCGCAACAACAACCGCCCATCGTTGCCTAGGGTCTTTACCAGCAAGTCGTGAGCTTTCTTGATCTCCGGAACGGCCAACAAGTCCGGCTTCTCTTTGACCTCTACATTCACCAACACCTGAGGATAGGTTTCCATCACGCAATCCAAGTCGGCCAAGCTTTTTCCCTTCCGCTGCATAACGGCCAATACTCGAAGGGCGGTCAGGATGCCGTCTCCGGTCGTGCTGTGGTCCAACAAGACCACATGGCCCGATTGTTCTCCGCCGAGATTGTAGCCGGATCTCCGCATCTCTTCCACCACATAGCGATCGCCCACGTCCGTGCGAGTCAGTTTGACGCCGATGGAAGTCAGAGCCGTCTCCAGACCCAGGTTGCTCATCAAGGTGCCCACCACGGTGTTCTTATTCAGCCGCTCCTCTTCGTGCATCTCTTTCGCGAGAATGGACAACACGTGGTCTCCGTCTACAATCGACCCGTTTTCGTCCACAAGGATCACCCGGTCTCCATCGCCGTCGAACGCGGCTCCGAGGTCCGCTTTCTTCTCCAGCACCTGCCGCGCCAGATATTCCGGGGACTGACTGCCGCAGTCTTTGTTGATGTTTTCTCCGTTGGGCGACGCACCGATCACATGGATTTCAGCTCCCAACTCTTCGAATACCGAAGGAGCCACGCGGTAAGTGGCTCCGTGGGAACAATCGATGACGATCTTAATGCCGTCCAGAGTCATCTCGAGAGGAAAGCCGTTCTTCAGATACACGATGTATCTGCCCAGGGCGTCCTCCACGCGGAACGCCTTGCCGACTTCCTCCGCAGTTGGACGTAATGAGTCGATTTCATTTGAGAATATCAGGTCTTCGATCTGCAGTTCTTGGGCATCGGGCAGCTTGAAACCGTCCCTTGAGAATATTTTGATCCCGTTATCCTGAAACGGATTATGAGAGGCGCTGATCATAATTCCCGCATCGGCCCGCATGTTGGTGCTGAGAAACGCCACGCCCGGAGTCGGGATGGGCCCCAAGAGCAGGACGTCCACGCCCATGGAGCAGATTCCGCTCGTAATGGCGTTTTCAAGCATGTACCCGGACAGCCGAGTGTCCTTGCCGATAAGTATCTTGTTCCGTCGGTTCTTATCTTTAAACAGGTGAGCCACGCCGCGGCCCACCTGCATGGCGACCTCCCCGGTCATGGGATAGACGTTGGCCACACCGCGAATTCCGTCCGTTCCAAAAAGACGACGCAAGTGTTCTCTCCTTATTGGGGCTGTTGCCCTTCGTTCGGGTCCATTATGATCACTTCGACAACCGAGGGGAAAACGTCCACAAGGATCGCTCCCGGGGGCACCCGGACCGACACCTGTTTGAGGTGCCGTCCCGGCTCGAGGCCCTCAAGATCCACCACGGCCACAAGGTTCCCCTCGGCGGATTCGGGCTGCAGGACGGATACCGTGGCGGAAACCGATATGTCCACGCGATCAGGCTTGAGCAGAAATTGCTGTGGAGCATTGAGGGCTTCAAGGGGGAAATCCTGGAAATTCCTCGTGATGGGCTTTTCTTCGAGCTTGATTTCGGCCATTACGGGTTTCTTGGCCGCTACGGAAAGCTGAGGATTCTTGATGTCCATAACCGCTTCAACCTGGAACGTCTCCTTCTTCATATCCACATTGATGGGTTTGGTCCAGACCGCATGTATGGAACTCAGAACCTCCTCGGGCCCCCGAACGCTTACCGCCTCGGGAACGAAGCTCACCGACGTCACGGCATAGCCTTCGGCCGGCTTTCCCGCCAATGTGGGGAACACCTGAAGGTCTTTCTCCACGATCTTGTCGAGAGTCAGGCTCAGCGTCTCAGGGCTGATACTCACCACGTGGACCCCATGAGGAAGCAGGAGGGATTCAGGAGAGATTTCGAAGTATACCGTGTCGGCCCGGACTCCGCTCAAATCAATGGTATGGTGCATCCCTTCGGCCTGCAAAGACCTCAGCAATCGTCTAGGACCATTGACGCGGACGCTGATGTCTCTGGGCACATCACTGGTGATCACCAGATGGGAGGGTAGGTTGATCAGCTCCAGCGGGATGGAAAGTCCCACTTCGGCCCGCTCTTCTCCGACCACGAAAAGCCAGAGGGCCACGGCCAGCACCAGGGACACCGCTTTGAGCAGCAGATGCCCACCCAGGAATTTTCTCCAAGCCAATTTCATCTTCGCCGTTTAACCCGTGGTGCGACCGGACTCCTTTGTCTGCGATTTCCTTCGTTTCCTGTCGTGACCCGTGAGAAGGTCTCTCAGACTTCCCTGGAGCACGGCGCGATCCATTCTGGGGCTGACCTTGCCGTCCACCACCAAGGAAACTTGTCCCTCTTCTTCGGAAATCAGTACCACCACGGCGTCCGTTTCCTCCGTAACACCCATGGCGGCCCGGTGCCGCGAACCATAGTACCTGCTCACATTGGGCGCCGTGGTCAACGGGAGAAAACATCCGGCCGCGCTGATCCGGCCTCTTTGTATAATGACCGCACCATCGTGCAGTTTGGACTCCGGATTGAAGATCGCCACGAGCAGGTCCCGATTCACAACCGAGTCCAGAGGGACCCCGGTATCCGCATACTCCTTGAGACCCGTGGAGCGCTCGATCACAATAAGCCCGCCGATACGCCTGCTCGCCATGTGAAGCGCCGCTTTGCTGGTTTCTTCCACCATTTGAAGCTGTTCCTGCACGTCCCAGAAAAAGGTCCCCTTGCCCACCTGGGTCAGTCCTCTCCTGAATTCAGACTGAAACAGGATAAAGACCACAAGGATGATGGAACTCAGGAAATTGTTGAGAATCCAACGAAGGGTGAAGAACTGAAGCTGCTCGGAAAGGAAAAAGGCGCCTACCAAAAGGCAGAGACCGATAAGCATCTGGAGGGCCCTGGTCTTTCTGATGAAAAGCAGAACCCGGTAGATAAGATAAGCAACCGCCAGAATATCGACAATATCTTGCCAACGAAGGACGTTGATCAGCTCATCCATCATCCATCAAACCCGGCCCTGACGGCCCCGGCCACCAGGGCGGTCTCCTTGGCCGACGCCACGTCGTGAACACGAACGATTCGAGCACCGTTATACACGGAGAGGGCCACGGTTGCGTTGGTTCCGACCTCCCGTTCCAAAGGCTCCTTGCCCAGTATTTTTCCTATGAAGGCCTTCCTTGATGAGCCGACCAAAATGGGGCGACCCAGGGAGAGAAACTCACCCAGTCTCCTGATGATTTCCAGGTTGTGGTTCACCGTTTTCCCGAAGCCGATGCCCGGATCCAGGATGATGCGTTCTCTCTTCACTCCCTGCTGTTCCGCGAAACTCATTCGCTCCCGGAAGAAATCCTTGATCTCGGCAATCACGTCGTCGTAATGCGGATCGACCTGCATATCTTTGGGACGACCTTTCATATGCATGAGAATGACGGGCACGTCTCGTTCCGCCGCCAAACGACCCATGTTCGGGTCGAAACTCAAGGCGCTGATATCGTTCACGATGGAGGCCCCGGCGTCCAACGCGGCACGGGCGATCTCGCTCTTATAGGTATCCACGGAAATCGGTACGCTGATTTCTCCGGCCAGGACCCGGATCACCGGTAAGATCCGCTCCATCTCCTCTTCCAGCGACACGGGCTCCGAAAAGGGCCGCGTGGACTCTCCTCCGATATCGAGAATATCGGCCCCCTCCGAAACCATGCGCCGAGCCTGTTCCAGGGCGGACTCCGAAGAAAGGAAATGTCCTCCATCGGAGAACGAGTCCGGCGTAATGTTGAGGATACCCATGATCAGGGGTTTGCCGTTCAAATGAAGGTCCATGCCCACTCTCTTCAGACTCAAGACTCTTGAGTTTCCGGTGGAGTGGAATCGGCCGGTGGGGTTTCCGGTTTGGGTGGATACCCCATGGGTTTGGACGGCACGACCCGGGGCGGAAGTTCTTCGCCCTTAACGAGCAAATCCACTTCCTCTCCCGTCAGGGTTTCCCGCTCAAGCAGCGTATCGCTCAGGTCTTTGAGAATCTCCATATGATCCGCGAGAATCCGCTTCGAATTGGAATAACAGCCCTCCACGATTTCCTTGATCTCATCGTCGATCATCTGAGCCGTGTGTTCGCTGTAATCCCTATGCTGAGCGATTTCCCGGCCGAGGAATATCTGTTCTTCCTTCTTACCGAAGGTCAGGGGTCCCATCTTCTCACTCATTCCCCAATCGCAAACCATGCGATGGGCGAGGTCCGTGGCTCGCTCGATGTCGTTGCCCGCACCGGTGGTAACCCTCTCAGCGAGCAATTCCTCGGCCGCGCGCCCGCCCATGAGTACGCAAATCATGGAAATCAGATGGTCCTTGGGCAACGTATGACGTTCGTCCACCGGAAGCTGTTGAGTCAATCCCAGGGCTCGACCCCGTGGAATGATGGTGACTTTGTGTAGGGGATCGGTCCCGGGAATCATTTTCGCCACCAGCGTATGTCCCGCCTCGTGAATCGCGGTGATCCGCCTTTCTTCGTCGCTGATGATCATGCTGCGTCGCTCGGCGCCCATCATGACTTTGTCTTTAGCCGCTTCGAACTCGTGCATGCCCACCCGGTCCTTGTTCTGCCTGGCGGCGATCAGCGCGGCCTCGTTCACCAGGTTCTCGAGATCGGCCCCTGAAAAACCGGGAGTTCCTCGGGCGATGACGCTCATGTCCACATTGTCTTCCGTGGGAGTCTTTCGGGTGTGCACTTTGAGAATGAGTTCCCTTCCACGGATGTCGGGCACGGGCACCACCACCTGCCGATCGAATCTACCGGGACGCAGCAGAGCGGGGTCCAACACGTCGGGCCGGTTCGTGGCGGAGATAAGAATCACCCCTTCGTTGGACTCGAAACCGTCCATTTCCACCAGCAGTTGGTTCAAAGTCTGCTCTCGTTCGTCGTGTCCTCCTCCCAAACCCGCACCACGATGCCGACCCACGGCATCGATTTCATCGATAAAAATAATGCAGGGTGCCTGTTTCTTGCCCTGGACAAACAGGTCGCGGACCCTGGAAGCGCCCACGCCGACGAACATTTCGACGAATTCGGAGCCGCTGATGCTGAAAAAAGGCACACCGGCCTCCCCCGCGATGGCCCTGGCCATCAACGTTTTTCCGGTTCCGGGAGAGCCCACGAGGAGTACGCCCTTGGGAATTCGTCCGCCCAGCCGGGTGAATTTCTTCGGGTCTTTCAGAAATTCCACAATCTCGGACAATTCTTCCTTGGCCTCCTCCACACCGGCCACGTCGTCAAAGGTGACCTTCCTGCTGTCTTCCGACAGCAGCTTGGCCCTGCTCTTGCCGAAGGCCATGGCCTTTCCGCCGCCGGCCTGCATCTGACGCATGAAGAATATCCACACGGCAATGAGCAGGATCATGGGAAACCAAGAGATCAATATGGTCATATACCAAGGAGAATCATCCGCAGGCTTGGCTTCGATTTTGATCCCGCTGTCACGGAGCGTACGAATCAAATCGGGATCGTTGGGTACATAGGTTTTGTATCCTCTGCCGTCCACGTAATTGCCGTAAAGAGTCTCCCCTTGGATCGTGGCGGAGGCCACCATGCCTTTGTCGATGGCGGCCAGGAATTGACTGTAGCTGATCTGTTCCTTGCTTTCATGAGGTCGGTTCAGCACGTTGAAAAGGAAGATCATCAACAGACTGATGACCAACCACAAGGCAAGATTCTTGAAAAACGGATTCAAATGGAACCTCCAGGATTCAATTTCAGTAAAGGACATTTTTTATATTAGAGTACCGAATGGAAGGGTATCAATACACTTTTGCACATTTGAAGAATTGAGACAGCCGGCCGCTCAGGCTGAACCGAACGCCGGGCGCTTCCTCGCCGGGCCGTGCGAAATCTCGGTCCACGGCGATTCCCGGAATACACACGATGCGATCCCCACAAGTCACCAAGGGAATCGCCGGCCGCAGCCAACGAGGAATCTTCCGGTCCATAAAAAGGTTTTTCACCTTTTTGGTCCCCGTCATGCCCGGCGGTTTCAGGCGGTCACCCGGACGAAACGACCGAAGGACCAGGGGGAACCTCAACGCCTCGGCACTCACCGTCGACGTTGGGAATTCCGCCTCGGCCAAAGAGAGGGCGTGGTCTTCCACCACGAGATCGGATTGGATTTCCGGGACGAAATGCCGTCCATATTCTTTTATCACAGTTTGAAAGGGACTGGAAAACGGTTTCTCCGTGCCGAGTGTTATGGAATCATAGGAGACCTCGACGAAAACGCCCTTCGGAAAGTCCAAATGAGCGTTGGCCGTTGGCGACTCGGCCAACCCGATCAACGATTCCACATGCGTCGATTCCAGACCGCGCACTTCACCCGTGAGTTCTCCGAAAGCCTTACGCACGGTCCGACTCGCCAACGACGAAGGCGAACGCACGAAAGATTCCCGGTCCAGTACGATCAAACCCTCTGCGGTACACAGGAGTATTTTTCTCCATTCCCGTCCGACTTGATCTTCCAGATATTCCGAGTCTTTTCGAGACAGTTCGGCGACTCTCGTCAAATGGTCCCGAATCCCGGGAGAAAGCGCTTCCAGGACCGGAAGCAACTCCCAACGAATCCGGTTTCTGAGAAAACGCGGATTCCGATTGGAAGGGTCTTCGATGAACGGAACCCCCTCGGTATTCAGGTACTCGAAAATCTGTGGCCTGGACGACCCGAGCAGGGGGCGAATGAAGGGGGCACGCATTACGGGCATGCCCGACAGTCCATCGGGACCGGTCCCCCGACAAAGTCGCAACAAGATTTCTTCAACCTGGTCGTCCCGCGTATGCCCCACGGCGACCCGCTGCGCGCCCAAACGCCGACACACGGACCCAAGAAAGTCATACCTCAGTTCCCTGGCCGCCTCCTGGATGGAACATTTCCCTTTTCGGCTCGCGGCGGCCGTATCTCCTTTGGCCGTAACAAAGTCCAAGCCCAATCCGCGTACGTATTCTCCGATGGAGGACGCCTCCGCATCCGCTTCATTCCGGAGTCCATGATTGAAATGAGCCACCGTCACCATGAGGTTCCACGGTCCGCTCAATTCCAGCAGTGCATGCAGCAACGCAGTGGAATCGGGGCCGCCGGAAAAAGCCGCCACCACGTGGTTGCCGGGCGTTAGGAGCTTCCACCTCCGGCAAAACAAATCCACCTGAAGCGCGAACGCATTCATATTAAGGAGAGTAGACCGATCTGACCGGGCGAGCCGGACAACGGGTCGGAACAGGTTATTCGTTGATGATGACCCGTGCGTCGGCGGGGGGGGAATATTCGAAGAAATCCTTCGGTAGAGCCGTGTCTTCCTGAACCGAATTGAACTCGAAAAGAACTTCCTGCCCCAAGGGATAGATGACCCGCATGGCCAGCAGTTTCAGACTCCGCTTGTCCAGTGTCGCGTCAAGACGCTGGAAATCTTCGGCGGGCTCAAGCGGCGACATGCCGATTACCAGTTCGGAATCGTCGGTTTCCACCAAAGACAGACGAAAGAAGTCCTCCAGCTTTTCCCTGCCCGACAGCAGCCCCGACAACGCCTTGATTACACCGGATCTCGATTGGGGCGGGTATCGATAAACTTTGTTTTCTTCCGGAATTACCCACCAAGTGTATTCCGCGTTGGCAATGACCGTTTCCGAACGAGGTTCTTTCTGATCTACAAGAAAAAGTCCCGGCTTCCTGAAATAGATCACGCCGCGGTTGATTTCCTTCATGGTAATGGGTTGCGGTCCGCCCAAGGCCTGCGTTTTCGACTCCTGGACGTAGTCCGCGACAAACGTGTCGATGGACCCGTAGTGTTTGTTCAGTCGATCAAGCAGTGCCGAATCCATGGACTCCTGAGCCGGAGCCATGGTGGGGAACAAAACAAAGGCACATATCCACAATATCACGGCAGTTCTGGCATTCATGACCTATCCGAACCGAGATTGCGCAAAAAAGTTTAACCCGCAATGAGCCCACCGAAAATACAATCCGCGGTGCCTCATGTGTACGGCCTGCTCCCGGGGTGTCCTACATCCGCTATTCAGGGAACGCCCGCCCCGTCCACAACCCGGCAGGCATGAAACCGACGCCGAAAATGACGGATGCGCCCGCACTATCAAGGCATGCCGATGACCTGTCTAGGTTTGACCCCGTCCGACGGCCCCACAATACCCTGTTTCTCCATTAATTCGATCATGCGCGCCGCTCGATTGTACCCCACCCGCAATCTGCGCTGCAACATGGAAATGGACGCCTGACGCGTCTCCAACACGATGCGGATCGCATCCTCATACCGGTCGTCTTCCGCTTCCTCACTCTCCTCCTCGTCCGAGCCTTCCGTGACCTGCTGAATATCGGCCACGTATTCCGGTTCCGACAGGCCCCTGAGAAAATCGGTCACTCGCCCCACTTCGGCCTCGGAAACGTAGGCTCCGTGAACCCTTTGGAGCTTCGAGGAACCCGGGGCCATGTAAAGCAGGTCTCCGGCGCCCAGAAGGTCTTCCGCCCCGTTGGCGTCGAGAATGGTTCTCGAGTCGGTACGGGAGGATACTTGAAACGAGATGCGCGCGGGAAAATTGGCTTTGATGACGCCCGTCAGTACGTCCACGGAAGGCCGCTGAGTGGCCAAAATCAAGTGAATACCGGCGGCACGGGCCATCTGAGCCAGCCTTGTGATGGACTCTTCAACATCTTTCGAGGCCACCATCATGAGATCCGCAAGCTCGTCGATCACAATGACGGCGAAAGGCAACGGAGCGTGTTCTTCCTCGGTTTCCTTGGGCGGGCCTTCTTTGGCCAGCTTCCTGTTGTAGCCTTCGAGGTTGCGAGTGTTCAATTCGGAAAGCAACCGGTACCGTCGCTCCATTTCCCGGACCGCCCATTTAAGGGCCAACGTGGCTTTCTTGGCATCCGTGACCACGGGATGGAGCAAATGGGGAATATCTTTGTACGCCGACAGCTCGATGCGCTTGGGGTCCACCATGAGAAAACGAAGCCTGTCCGGCGGATACTGATAAAGCAGGGAGAGAATGGTGGCGTTCAGAAAAACGCTTTTTCCCGTGCCCGTGGCCCCCGCAATAAGAAGGTGCGGCATCCGGGTCAGATCCGCCACCATGGAAAATCCCACAATGTCCTTGCCCAGTGCGATGGACAGCCCTTTGGCCGACGCGTCGGCAAAGGCTTCGGATTTGAGGATTTCTTTGAGACAGACCATTTCTCTCTTGGTATTGGGAATCTCAATGCCGATGGCCGCCTTGCCCGGAATGGGTGCGACGATACGTATGGACGACGCTCTCAACGCCATGGCCAGATCGTTGGACAAGCCGGAAACCTTGCTGATCTTGACACCGGGGGCGGGTTCGAATTCATACATCGTGATCACCGGACCCGGAACCACCTCGGACACGTGCCCCTGCACTCCGAAGTCGAGCAGCTTCTTTTCGAGTATCTTTGAGTTCATTTCCAGGCTCTCGCGATGCACTCGCGTTTCCCTGGTCGGCGGGTCTTCGAGTAGGTCGATGGAGGGAATACGCGCCGAGCCCGCTTTGGCCATAAAATCGAACGCTTTCTGTTTGGGTGCGGCCTCTTCTTCCTGAACCACAGGCTCCGGTTCCACTTCCCGAACCCGGGGTTTCCGCTTGGGAAGCTGCTCCGCCTGTTCCTTCAGCTGCTTCTTTTTCTTGACTCGTTCCCGATGTTTGACGGCAAAAGTCGTGATCAGATTTCGCATCCAAGACAGGAAGGCCAGAAATCGGACCGAAAGGTCCACCAGAGAAATCCGGGTGCTCAAGAGCACCCCCACCAAGGCAAGGGTGATGAGAACCAGATAGGTTCCCACTTCCCCGAGTTGGGAAGCCATGCCGCGGCTCAGCACCGTTCCCACGATACTGCCTGTGGGGAAAGAAACTCCGGCGAATCCCATCTCCTTGGGTCCCATGGCCAGGAGCCCGGAACAAGTCAAGGCGAGCAACAACATGCCCAGACAACTCGTGCTCGAAGGCAGGGATAGGCCTGCAAAGGATCGTAGGGAAACCACGATGAGGAACACCGGCACCCAGAAGGCCGACAAACCGATCAAGGAAAATAGAAAGCCCGCCAGATGGCTGCCCGCGCTGCCGAGAAGATTCCGCGTATTGCCAAAAGGATCCGGGTTATTGAAAGAGGGGTCGTCGGGGGAGAAAGAAACCAGACTCAGCGCCGCGAATATGGCCACGGCAAGAAACAGGAGTCCCAGTATCTCCTTCCGAAGGTTTCTGGTATTTGCCTGTTCCGTCATGGGTGTTTCCTATCGCTCGGTCATGCGGTCGTCCCGAGGGATCACATGACCGTTACCGCGCACAGCACCAAGGGCCTGCGATCGAGCATCCGGTTGGCATACCTCCGGATGCCGCGTGACACATCCTGCTTGAACTCCGTCCAGTCCACCACGTGATTCCGTTGATATTCCTCGACCACTTCCCTGACAATGCGTCGCGCGTTTTCCAGGAAGTCTTCTTCGTGTTCCTCGAGTATGAGCCCTCGGGTGGCCACCTCCGGGTCGGACAGCAGGCCGCCGGTCTTCTGGTCCACCGCGGCGACCACCATGACCATGCCTTCCGTGGATAAGTGCCTGCGATCCCTCAAAACCGGATGACCCACGTCTCCGACCCCCTTGCCGTCCACAAAGACCCTTCCCGTATCAACGGGCTCGGAGATAAAGCCTCTCACTCCGTCGAACCGGATCCGGTCCCCGTTTTCCGCAAGGATTACATTCGGCTCCGGAAGTCCGCACTCCCGGGCCAACCGCGCGTGCTTCACCAAGTGCCGGTATTCGCCGTGGATGGGCACGAAGTATTGAGGGCGGGTCATGCGGATCAGGTCTCGCTGCTCGTCTCGATAGGCGTGGCCCGAAGCGTGAATTTCGGATACGTCCTCATAGATGACCTCGGCGCCCTGTCGGTAAATCAGGTTGATGATCTCCGTGATGGCTTTTTCGTGTCCCGGAATGAAGCGCGAAGAGAGAATCACGGTGTCCGTGGGCCGAATCGAAAGCCGTCGATGTTTCTTCAATGCCATCAGGGAAAGAGCGGACATGGGCTCACCCTGGCTCCCCGTGGTGATCAGCGTGACCTCCTTGTCCTGAACCCGGGAGGCGTCCGAGCAGGAAATCTCCATATCGGAGGGAATTTCCAGGTATCCCAAATCCTTGGCGATGGCCACATTGGAAAGCATGCTCTTACCCGCGAATGCCACCTTGCGCCCCATGCTCAACGACAGCTCGACGGCCTGCCTGATACGGATCAGGTTGGAGGCGAACACGGCCAAGATGATCCTTCCGGGGCATCGAGAAAAAATTTCTCGGAACGTGTCCGTCACTTTTCCCTCGGAAACCGTGTGGCCACGCCGTTCTACGTTGGTGGAATCGGAAAGCAACACCAACACTCCCCGATCCCCGTAATCGGCGAATCGGTCCCAGTCGGATTCAATCCCCAACGCGTCGTATTCGTCCATCTTGAAATCCCCGGAGTGCACGACCCTCCCCACAGGGGTTTGAATGGCCAAACCCATGCCGTCGGGGATGGAATGGGGCACGGGGATGGGATCGATTTCAAAAGGCCCCAAGGTGAAGATCGCTCCAGGTTCCATCAGACGAAAGTCGATACCCGTCAAGTCCTTGTGTTCTCTAAGCTTTTCCCGAATGAGCTCGAGCGAGAACCGGGTTGCGTACACGGGCAGCCGAAAGCTCCTGAGCAAATACGGCAACGCGCCGATGTGGTCCTCGTGTCCGTGAGTGATGACGACACCCAGGAGTTGATCCCTGCGTTTTTCCAGATAGGACATGTCCGGGATGACGGTATCCACCCCCAGCATGTGGTCTTCGGGAAACATGAGGCCCGCGTCCACGATCAAGGAGGCCGTTTCCGTTTCGATGACCATCATGTTGAGACCGATTTCGCCGAGCCCCCCCAGAGGGATGATGCTTATCGTGGTCTCAGGTGCGCTTCCCGAACTCATGGGTTTCCTGAAGAGCCTCAATCCGTTGATGGGCCTCACGGGCGAGGACGCTCTTGTTTCGGTGGGTGCCCGAGGTTGGAATGGGCGGAGTGATGATCAGACGTATGTCCGACTTCCGCACCTCGAGAGACCCGGCCGGAAGGGCTTTGTGTGCACCCACCACGGCCAGGGGAACCACCGGTTGACCGGACTGGACGGCCAAATGAAAGGCCCCGGGTTTGAAATCCTGAACCAGCCCCGAACGGCTTCGGGTACCCTCGGGGAAAATCACCACGGACACTCCCTCCCGAATCCGCCTTGCGGCGCTCCTGAGACTCTTCGCCGCCACCCGGGGATCTTTCCGTTCCACCGGAATCGTGCCGATGTTTTTCAGGCCCGCGCCGAACCAAGGGATATTGAAAAGCTCCCGCTTGGCCAGCCATCGGAAAGGCACCGGCAGGTACCCGAAAAGAATGACGATGTCCAACATACTCGAATGGTTGGCCACGAAGACATAGGTTTTATCGCGGCGGAGGAGTTCCTCTCCGGAAAGACGAACCTTCAACCCGCACAGAAATAGAATTCCACGAGCCCATAGCCGACCCACTCGGTAGCCGAACATTTCGTTGGGGCCGACGCTGCAAACGGCCAGGATGTCGGCGATCAGCAACGCCGTGAAGGGAATTGCAAGAATCACAATGAGCATACTCTTGACCAGGCGCATGATCCGATCCCGTTAGACCTTTGAGCAGCCTTCCTCCCCGCTCCCCCGTTACGGTCAGGACCCGAGGGAACTTTTCCGGAGACTCAGCTTCGATAATCGGCGTTGATCTTGACGTAGTCCAAAGACAGATCCGAAGTGTACACATTGTACTCTGCGGAGCCTTGTTTCAAGTCCAATTTGACGACGATATTCCGATGCTTCAGCGCCTCGGACGCCTGGGCTTCGGCTTCTTTACCCATGTACCGGCCGTTCTTCACCAGGCAGGTCTCCCCGAAATAAAGATCGACCCGTTCCGGAGAAAAGGAGGCTCCGGAACGCCCCAAGGCCGCGAGAATCCTTCCCCAGTTGGCATCCTCGCCAAAAAAGGCCGTCTTCACCAGTTTGGACTCGGAGATCAGGTGAGCCGCCCGGGCGGCATCCGATTCGTCGGCCGCCCCAAGGATGCGAATATCAATGAATTTCGTGGCCCCTTCAGCGTCCATAACGATCTGTTTAGCCAGATCCAGGCAAACGCCGGTAAACGCCTCCGCCACTTCGTCCACGCAGTCTGAATCCTCTTGCAGCAAAGGGCCGCCGCCGGCTCCATTGGCTAGAAACAACACGGTATCGTTGGTGGAGGTGTCCCCATCCACGTTGATTCTATGAAAAGAACGATCAGCCGCCGGCTTGGCGATCTTTTCCAGAAGACCCCGAGAAAGATTCAAGTCCGTAAGCACGAAACAAAGCATGGTCGCCATATCGGGACGGATCATGCCGGCCCCCTTGGCAACACCCGCGATGGAGTACGGAATCCCCTGAATTTCGCCTTTCGCGTGGGATGATTTGGACACCGTGTCCGTGGTCATAATGGCGCGTGCCACCTTGGAAAAGCTCCCGGGATCGAGACTGCTCACCAGTTGGGGAAGCGCCCCCAGCAGGCCGTCCATGTTGAGCCGAGCCCCAATGACCCCCGTCGAGGCCGTGAGCACCTCGTCGGCCGGGATTCCGAGGGCGGAAGCCGCCGCCTCCGTGGCCTTTCGAGCGTCCTCCAATCCTTCCGGACCCGTGCAGGCATTGGCCACTCCGGCGTTCACCAGCACGGCCCGGGCCTTTCCCGTTTTCACGCGCTCTTCGGAAAGCTCGACAGGCGCGGCTTTGAACCGGTTCTTGGTGAACAGACCGGCCACCACGGCCTCTCTTTCCGAGAATATCAGCGCAAGGTCATCCCGGTCCCACTTTTTCTGCCGGCTCGGAATCGCGGCGAATCTGAACCCTTTCACGTTCATTAGGCTATCTCCCGCAACATTTTTTATATTTCTTCCCGCTTCCGCAGGGACATGGGGCATTCCGGCCGACTTTTTCCGATTTTCTCTCCACAGGAGCGGCATCACCTCCTCCGCTGTGACTCAGCACCATCTCCTGCTCTTTGGGCTGATACATTTCGGCGGGGGGAGAGTCGGCGGTGCTTCGTTCCACCCGCACGTGGAAGAGATGTCTGACCGTGCCTTCTTTGATGCGCTCCAGAAGGTTGAAAAACATCTCATACCCCTCCTTTTGATACACACGAAGGGGGTCCTGCTGAGCGTAGCCTCGGAGACCGATGCCTTCCTTGAGGTGGTCCATGGCCAATAGGTGGTCTTTCCACAGGCCGTCCAGGGTCGAAAGCATGATCATGGATTCGAGGTAGCGCATGTCCTCGGCCCCGATCTCCGCCTCCTTGCGTTCATAGGCATCCTGGAGGTTTTTCACCACGTCTTCGGTAAGCCCCGACCGGGAAAGCCCGTCCAGGTATTCTTCGTTCCATCGAAACCGAATGCCGAAGTGATTGTACAGCGCCTCCGAGAGTTTATCGACCTCCCAGTCCTGATAGCCGGCATCCTCCAAGGTAAATTGCGACACCAAAGCCGTGGCTTGTTCCGCGATCATTCCCAGAACATCATCCCGGAGGTTTCCTTCAAGAACCTGCTTCCGTTGGGCGTAGACGACTTCTCGCTGCTTGTTCATCACGTCGTCGTACTCGAGGAGATGTTTGCGGATGTCGAAGTTGTGAGCTTCCACCCGCTTCTGAGCACCCTCGATGCCCCTGCTGACGAGTCCGTGCTCGATGGGCTCCCCGTCCATTCCAAGACGGTCCATGATTCCGGAAATCCGGTCCGAACCAAAAATCCGCATCAAGTCGTCTTCGAGGGAGAGGAAGAAACGGGACGAGCCATTGTCTCCCTGCCTGCCGGCGCGCCCGCGGAGCTGATTGTCGATGCGGCGGCTTTCGTGCCGTTCCGTCCCGAGAATGTGCAGCCCCCCTTTCTCGGCCACACCGGACCCAAGGACGATGTCCGTACCGCGCCCGGCCATATTGGTGGAAATGGTCACCGCACCGGGCTGCCCGGCCATGGACACGATTTCCGCTTCCTTTTCATGCTGTTTGGCGTTCAGCACCGAGTGCCGGATGCCTCTCTTCTTGAGCAGGTTGCTCACCCTTTCCGACTTCTCGATGGAAATGGTTCCCACAAGCACCGGCCTCTGTTCTTCGTGAAGCTCCTCGATTTCCTCCACCACGGCGTCGTACTTCTCCTGTTCGGACCGATAAATCACATCGGGATGGTCGATGCGAATCATTTCCTTATTGGTCGGAACAACGATGACGTCGAGATCATAAATCTTTTTGAACTCCTCCGCTTCGGTTTCCGCGGTTCCGGTCATGCCCGCCAGCTTCTCATACATGCGAAAGTAGTTCTGAAACGTGATGGAGGCCAAGGTCTGGTTCTCCCGCTCGATTTTGACCCCTTCCTTGGCTTCAAGGGCCTGATGCAGACCTTCGCTGTATCGTCTTCCAGGCATGAGACGGCCCGTAAACTCATCTACGATGACGACTTCACCGTTCTTGACGATATAATCCACGTCTTTCTTGAACATCACATGGGCCTTCAACGCCTGGGTCAGGTGGTGAAGAATCTCGATGTATTTGGGATCGTAAAGGTTATCGATTTTGAGAATGTTTTCGAGATGCGCCACACCGTCTTCAGTAAAAGATACCGTCCGTGATTTCTCTTCGGAAGTATAGTCGGTATCCTGATGCAACCTCGGTATGACCCGGTTCAGTCTGTAGTAGAGTTCCGTGGATTCGTCCGACGGACCCGAAATGATCAAAGGCGTCCGAGCTTCATCGATCAGGATGCTGTCCACCTCGTCCACAATGGCGAAGTGGTATTCGCGTTGAACGAGATCGTCCAGCCGGTATTTCATATTATCTCGAAGATAATCGAATCCGAATTCGTTGTTCGTGCCGTAGGTGATGTCCGCGCCGTAAGCCGCCTTTCGTTCTTCGTCGTTCATCCCATGAACGATAACCCCCACGGACAGCCCCAAGAAACGATAGATCGTGCCCATCCAGGTCGAGTCGCGCTTGGCCAAATAATCGTTGACCGTGACCACATGGACGCCTTTTCCCGTCAGTGCATTCAGGTACACGGGCAAGGTGGCGGCCAGGGTTTTTCCCTCCCCGGTCTTCATTTCCGCGATCTTGCCCTGGTGAAGCACCATCCCACCGAGTATCTGCACATCAAAGGGCCGCTGCCCGAGGGTTCGAACAGCGGCCTCTCGAACGGCGGCAAATGCCTGAGGCAGAAGCTCATCCGTTGAGGCCCCTTCCTGAATCCGGTGCTTCAACTCCGCAGTCACACCACGTAACTCGACGTCGCTCTTGGCCCTCATCACGGGTTCCAGCAGGTTGACTTCGTCCACCACCGGGGCCATTCTCTTCAGATCGCGTTCGTTCTTGCTGCCCACGATCTTGGTGATCAATTTCAGCATGAGTTCATTGGTCTCCGTTGAACTGAAGTGATATGCGCCGGCCGTCCCGGAATGAGAATTCCCGATCCTGGAAAGGAACCACCATGGGTCAAGGCGAACAAATCCTGAAGAAGTCGGCCGGCAACGCCGCTACAGGGTCAGCAGCATTGCGATTTCGTCGCATTCGGGGAATTTCGCACACTTGATGCAATCCGACCAAACCTTATGCGGCAGAACCGCTTTGTCCACTTCTTCGAATCCGAAATGCCTAAAAAAATCCGGCACATATGTCAAAGTGAAGACTTTATAGATGCCCATGGTCACGGCGTCGGAAAGACATGCTTCCACCAGCCGGGCCCCGATCCCTTTCCCGTGGTGCGCTTTCTCTACCGCGAGGGAACGAATTTCGGCAAGGTCTTCCCAAACGATGTGCGTTGAACTCGCCCCCACCACCCTGTCGTCTTCCTCGGAAGTGATTACGAAAAAATCCCGAACGTGATCATACAGTTCACTCAGAGATCGGGGAAGAAGCAATCCCTCTCCGGCAAATCCCGCCAGCAGTTTGTGGATCGCCTTCGTATCCGAAACCTTCGCTTTCCGGATGATCAAAGGGGCTCCATCCTCGGGCACATACCGGCTCGCTTGCGTCGCCATGTCGTCGGCCTCACCCTTCCGTACATTTTGCGGCTTCGGTTTCGCCTTCCGAAGCGGTTTCAGTATTTCCTTAATTGGAACAGCTTCTTATTCTGGTTAATCACAATATGATAATACTTATCCTGCGGCACGTAAATATAAGGCACATCCTCATGTCGCTTAAATACGAAATGCGAAAGGATCATTCGGTTTACCGCGCGGTGTCCCACGATCATAATATCTTCGGAATGACGGCTCAGATAGAGCACTTTTTTGATGCCCCTCTTGATCCGCGCCTCCATGGTGACGTATCCCTCCCCGTTGGGATACACATAATGATACTTATCCCTTTTCCTTGCCCGATGAACATCCGGCATACGCTTTCGGATCTCGGCATAAGTCATGGATTCACAAACGCCGCTGTCGATCTCGTTGAACTCGAGCAGTTCAATGATCTTGCAGTCTTTCTGCATTTTTTGGATGGGCAGCGCCGTCTGGAGCGTTCGAATCAGGGAGGAAGTGAAAATCAACGGAATCCGCTTGCGTGAAAAATGGGCCGCCAGCAGTTCCGCCTGATTCCTTCCCGCCGGTGTGAGCTCGGAGTCTCCGCCGATACGGTCTTCGAGATTGTAGTAAGTCTCCCCATGACGAATGAGATATAGATTCCGGATAAACGGGGTCACGAGAAAATCCCTGATTCGATCGAAAAACGGCAACGTGTCCGTGAGATTTTCTTCAAGCAAACGGTAGTGGAACGTGTTCACTTTGACGAAATTTCTTTCCTCTTTCAGAGGAGCATAAATCCCCGCATAATATGCGATTCTCTTCTTAAAGCTCTCGACCGCCTCCTCCGTGCTCAGGTTGGCGAATTCGGGATTGCCCACCTTGTGCTGGATGTTGGCTTCCAGGATGTCCTGGTCGTTGTTGATGCATTCAATGAACAGAACCCGATCCTCGGGAAGTTCCGCCAACAGGGTTTTTCTTCTCGCCGTGCTGACATTGGCGGCGTCGATAATGGCCGTGCAGCGCCGTCCCCGGTTTCGTTCGATAAACGCTTTGGCGTGGTTCAGATTAATGAGGGAGTAACGTTCCCTCAACGCCGCACCTACGGTGTTCTTAGGATCGAAAAATTCCGGATAACTCGTATTTTCCTTGGACAGCTTGCGACGAAGTTCCCCGTTGTTGAAAATGCTTGCACGAATGCCGTCCCGACGCAGGCACTCCTTGAGCTTGCCCGAAAGGGTGGATTTGCCTCGGGCGGGCAAGCCCATCATGATGATGTAGAGATAGTCCGCTCTCATTTCGCCGGCGCCTCCATCAGTCAGGCAGAGAAGCGACCCGTCCCCCGGAGACGGATTGCGTTTCCCCTCCCGTTGTCATGACCCGGTCCGCGTACGGCCCACTCCCGGGATTCGCACGCCAAACACGGTCTCCATCGTTGCCGGACCTCGGCAACCGGTCTCTTTCACTGAATTGCCGAGTCCGAAAGGGGAATCACCGAGGTCGTCGAGAAATCCTCCCCTTCCGTCATCCGACTTAAATCCGAATTCAACCGTAATTGCAAGCGCCCGATTGTGGCGAACGGATCGGTGATCCTTTGAAACGGCGGGTGCACCGGCCCTTTGGAAAAGGCCGGTCGCCACGGGCTACGGTGCGACCTAAGAGAAAAAACATGCCGGGACAACACGGTCTGTGGAGGGTAACAAACGAACGGCCCGGCCCGGCGGATGGGCTCGCCACCCGGTCACAGGGCCGGAAAAAGGTTTCGGGTGGCCCGCCGCCGTGGATCACCCGAATGTCGAAAAAACAGGTCTTCAGTCCGCCAGAGAAATCAACGCGTCCACAGCCACCGGCTTCGCACCGGACAGGATGAGGGGATTGATATCGATCTCATTGACGCTCGGCTCCTCCAAGCCAATCCTTCCCAAGTTGATCAGGAGTTGCGCCAGGGCTTCCCGGTCCGCCGCTTCCATCCCTCGGACGGAATCCAGAATTTTCCGGCCTCGAATTTCCCGCATCATCTCAAGCGCGTCTCCCTGATTCAAAGGAGCGAGGCGAAAAGACACGTCATCCAAGATTTCGGTGAAAATGCCGCCCAAACCGAACATGACGCAAGGACCGAATTGAGCGTCGCGAGTTAAGCCGGCCACCAATTCCCTGCGCCCTTTGATCAGTTCCTGTACCAACACTCCGGAAGCGGTTCCATTCATCTTATTCATAATGTTTTGAAAGGCGTCTACCGCCTCGCCCTCGTTGCGCACGTCCACCCAAACCAATTGCTGTTCCGTCTTGTGGGCCACTTCGGGAGAACATCCTTTGAGCACCAGAGGATAGCCGATTCCTTCCGCGGCGCTTGAAAGTTCCTTCTCGTCTTTCACCAGAAACTCACGCGTTACCGGAATTCCGTAGTCGGCGAGCACCTGTTTGGCTTCCCACTCGGAAAGCACCTTTCTTCCCTCTTTCAACGCGAACTCGATAATGTCCTTTGCCTTACTCATGTTTCATGGGCTCCTCTGTGCTCCGGGCCGTTCCTCGGCCCGTGAAGCGGAATTGGTTCTGCGTATCCGGGTGTTTTTTCAGTTGTCGCGCGCCATACCCTCGATCCGTCGGTAGTGTCGAAGAGCGGCGGCGAGAGCTTCCAGTGCGGGGCCCGCCTCGGGAAATACGGGAAAATCCGAAGCGTTTCTCAGTTCGAACCAGTCTTCACGGCTCGTAATAATGGTAAGAATCACGGGCTTTTGGTAACGAAAAGACAATTCTTTGACGGACTCGATCATTTTGTAGGTGGTTTCCCGTTCCTCGGGACCTCCGTACCCGTGTTGCAGCAACACCCCGTGCATCCGAGAATCTCTGAGCACGGACTCCAGCACGTCCACATAAAAGTCCAGGTCGAAGATGTCGCCCAAATCCAAAGGGTTCGTCATGCGGATCACGCCGGCCCGAGACCGTTTGCGCGCCGATTCCAACGTGGCGTCGGAAAAGGGGAGCATTTGAAATCCCCGGGAAGTCACCGCGTCCGCCGAGATCACGTTCTGTCCTCCGGAACGGCCGATGACTCCAAGATTCGGCCCTTGAGGCAACGGCATGCGAAAGACCTTGGTATACGTGATCATATCGGCGAGAGTGTCGACCCGATGAATGCCCGCCTGCTTGAACGCCGCATTACAGACGCGGTCGTCCTGAGCCAGTGCGGCCGTATGGAACTTGGCGACCTCGTTGCTTGCCGGAAACCGGTTGGACTTGAGAACGACAACGGGCTTCCGAATCTTTTGCGCCAAGGAGACCAAACGTCTTCCGTTGGAAATGCTTTCCAGGTACATGCCGATGATCCGGGTGTTTTCGTCCCCATCCAGGTACTCTAAAAAATCATTCTCGTCCAGGTTGAGCTTGTTTCCGATACTCACGAATTTGCTGAACCCCAGATTTTCGCAGGAAAAAAGGTTTACGGAGTTCACCAAGACGCCGCCGCTCTGGGAAATGAGCGATACCCCTCCCTTTCGGGTGATTTCAGGTTCCATAAGTACGAAAGGCAGCACCAACCCGTTGTCCAGATTCATGACGCTGATGCAATTGGGACCCACGAACCGCAGTCCGTACTTGGCGGCGACTTGTCGGATGTCTCGTTCCAAATTCTCCGCGTCGTCCGAATACTCGCTGAAGCCTCCGGATTCAACCACCGCCCTCTGGATGCCCTTCCTTCCACAATCCTCCAGACAGCTCAAGATGGCTTTCGCAGGGATGAGGAGAACCGCCAAATCGGGCACTCCGGGCACGTCGTCGATGCTTCGGTAAATGGGTTTGCCGTGAAGTTCGCTTCCATCTTTACCCACCAGGTTCAGTTCCCCTTGAAAACCGAACCGCAGAAGATTCTCCACGATATTTCGACCCAAATTCTTCGGGGATTCGGAGACGCCGACAACCACAATGCTCTTGGGGTAGAATATCCGATCCATGAGACTCCTCGTCGAGAAAGAGGACGGAAAAATGAGTGAACCTCCATTCAATTCACGGGAGGGTCCTTTGTCAAGAAAAAGGTTTCACCTACCCGGAGGCTCCGCTCCCGTCAAGGGCCGATTCGCTCCCGACGCGCCCGCTGAGACGGCTCGAGGGCCAATGTCTTCGAATCTTGTCTCCTTCTCCATTTTCGGTATAATGCGGAAACTTGAATTGGGGATACGCCGCCTTTCGTGAAAGTATATCCACGACTCGGAGGTCCCCCGGAAATCGCAGGGTGTCTCACGCATGAAACCACGCACCGCCCAAAGAACGCCCTTTACAGCCGCCAAGGACCCGTACCCCGACTCCGTTTACGAGGAACGCGCCCGAATCGCCCTGGCGGTTTATCATCGCGTGGTATTGCCGGACGATTTCCTGCCCTGGACCTGCGCCGGCTCGTCGGCCGTGCTCCAGGGAGTTCTGCGGGAATTGGGACACCGTGTCCGCCGCACCGGAGTCACGCCCGTGGAATACGGGCCTGACGGCGAACAGGTGCACGTGGTGTTGTACGACGACCGCAACGTGTACGACCTGACCTACACCCAGTTCCGGCGGTTGCGCAAACTCGACGGCCCCGTCATTCCCAGGAAAGTCTTCGAAACCCGATTTCTGCTTCTTCCGACCCTCTCGGACCCTCTCATGTGCGATTCCGACTTCTACAGTTTTTATGTGAAACCGGACCAGGTGGAGGAATTTCGCAACCGGACGGGCGAAGGGAGGCTTTGACCATGGCGGCGGGGCGCGAAGCTTCCACGACCCGTATTCCGCAGCTCCCCATACGCCCCTCGAAAAGATAAGGAGACACCATGCCGGCCCGCCCTTCCAACTCAGCCGATTTCCCCCGGAGTTTTCCTTTTGATCCGCCCGCGTTCTACATCGAGACCCTCACCCCCGAGGAAGAAATCCGCAGCAGGCTGAATTCCTTCAAGGAAGGGCTAAAGGCCGCCGGGATACCGTCCGCCCTCGTCATGCATAATCTGGGACTTTGCTACCTCACCGGCACCATGCAGACCGGTTTTCTGTTCGTGCCTCAAGACGGGGAGCCCGTCCTTTGGGTCAAGCAGGACCTGGGTCGCGCCCGTTTCGAGTCTCCCCTGTCCAACGTGCGACCTATCCGTTCTTTGAAAGAGTTGCCCGACCTCGTCCGTTCCGAAGGTCATTCCATTTCCGACGGCATCGGACTGGAGATGGACGCACTGCCCGCCTCCACCTACCTTTTCCTCATGTCGCAGTGGAAATTGAACAAGGCGGCGGACTTAACGCCCATCCTTCGGGACCTGCGCGTGGTCAAGTCGGAATGGGAACTCCAGGCCATGCGGGAAGCGGCGGACATGGGCGTTCAAGTATTCGCAGGCATACCCGAAGTTCTCCGCCCGGGCGTTACGGAAACCCGGGTCATGGGGCACGTGACCGCAACCGCTTTGGCCTCCGGGAGCCAGGTTTTCACTCGGGCCAAAGGCATGAACGTCGAATTCACCTGGCAGGTGATCAGCGGAATCAACGGCACCATGCAGGGCCATCACGACAACGTCACTTCCGGGTTGGGCCTGAGCCCGGCCTGGCCGGCCGACTCGAGCATGAAGCCCATCGGAGTCGGCGAGCCGATTATGATCGACTTCAGTACCAACAGCAAAGGCTATCAGGCGGACGAGTCGCGCATGTTTTCCATTGGAGAGCCGGAATCCCGATACCTCCGCGCCCACGAATGGCTCCGGCAGATCGAGGAAACCCTGGCCTCCCGTATGCGGGCCGGCGCGCCCTGTGAGGAAATCTACTTCCTGGCCCTGGAAGAAGCGGAAAAGGGAGGGTATGGGAATTACCTCCTGGGTCCCCGGGACCGCAAACTCAAATACGTGGGGCACGGCGTGGGCCTGGAATCCAACGAACCGCCCTTTCTGGCCGCGGGAGTCAAAACGGAGCTGAAGGCCGGCATGACCGCGGCCCTCGAATTGAAGATGGTGCTGGACGACGCGGTGATCGCCTTTGAAAACACCTTTCTGGTCGGGGAGGACCGAGCGGAGAAGATCACCAAGGCGGACGAAGGCTTCACCATCGTCTCAGGAAGGTGAAAAAACATGATCTGCTGCGTTGCGCCGCATCCCTCGTCACTGCGGCGTACTGCAGGTACGCCTCACTTCTCGGGATTCGCGCGCCTTGCATCTCATCGTTTTTCACCTTCCTGAAGATCTTGGACTTGGAAAAGAGGACGTCACGGAATACTTTCCAGTAAATCCCGCAATACCCCTCAGGTCGTCGGCCGGAGGCCGGTGACTCATTCATAGAAGTTTTAGGTAGGTTTGGGGATTCCTTTTCCAAAAGGGTTTCCCAAGTTGAACAACACACATTTTTTGCAATATCAGGAGTGCAGCATGTCCGTTTCATGGCCTACGCAATATGACCGCAACTATTTGCCCGCCGTGGATGATCCGTACTGGGATCGGCGAGCGGAAACCATGGACCCCGAAGAGCGGGAACAGACCTTGATTCTGCCCAAGATACGGGCTCAGATGGCCTACGCCTACGCTCAGTCGCCGTTCTATCGGAAGAAATGGGACGCGGCGGGTGTCCGTCCGGAAGACATCCGCTCTTTGGCGGATTTCGAACAGGTGCCTTTCGTGACCAAGGATGAAATCCGCGCGGATCAGATCGAGCATCCTCCTTTCGGCTCTTATGCATGCAAAAAGCCCAATGAAGCCGCTCGAGTGCACGGCACGTCCGGAACCACGGGCCGCCCCACGGCTTTCGGCATCAGCCGCGACGATCTCGAGCGGGTGGCCTGGGCCCAGGCTCGCGGCTGCTGGAGCTTCGGTCTGCGTCCCGACGACATGGTGTTCATCGGCTCCTTTTTCAGCCTGTACTGGGGCAGTTGGGGCGCGCTTTTGGGCACCGAGCGGGTGGGAGCCACGGCCTTTCCCTTCGGCGCGGGCGTACCCGGCATGACGGAACGGGGCATTGAATGGATTCAGCAAATGCGCCCCACGGCCTTTTACGGCACGCCGTCTTATGCCCTGTATATCGCCGAAGTCGCCCGGAACATGGGCGTGGACCCGGCCAAGGACTTCAACTTCCGCGTGCTGTTCTTTTCCGGAGAGCCCGGAGCCGGTATTCCGTCCACCAAGAAACTCATCGAGGACGCCTATGGGGCCATGTGCATCGATACGGGCTCCACCGCCGAGATGACCCCCTGGATGACCAATTGCGAATGCGTCGAGCGTCGGGGCATGCATCTGCACCAGGACATCGTGTACACGGAAGTGGTGGACCGTGAAACCAAACGGCGCTTGCCCTACGGCGGCGAGGGCGTCACGGTATACACGCACCTGGAGCGCACTTCTCAACCCATGATCCGCTTCTGGGCGGGGGACATCACCACCTGGACCGACGAGCCCTGCCCCTGCGGACGCACCCTTCCCCGCCTGCCCAAGGGCATCTACGGACGCGCAGACGACATGTTCACCATCCGCGGTGAAAACGTGTACCCCAACGCCATCGAAGACATCATTCGAGCTCACCCGGACAGTGGAGAAGAATTCCGCATCATCATCACCCGCGAAAAAACCATGGACGAACTCATCGTGCAGGTGGAAACGCGAAAAGACCTGGATGCGGCTTCCCAAGCACCCTACAAGGACGCCCTGGAAACGGAACTCAAGAAAGTCCTGGGCGTTCGCGCCTCGGTACAACTCACCGAACCCGGAACCCTGGAACGCACCCAGTTCAAAGCCCGCCGCATCGTGGACCAGCGGCATCTGTACGATGAATTAGTGAAGAAATAGAAGACGGGGAAATGATTTGCGGGGAAAAACTGTTGAAAAAGTTTTTCCCCGCACCCCTTTTCAAAACGGTTGGGCGGGCGCCGGCCTGCGGGAGGCGCATAGAAATATAGCGAAAGATGCGGTTCTGATGCGGCCCTGTCTCTATGGCTTTAAGCATTCGCTTCGCATCCCAATACCATCAATAGTTTTACCACAAGGATTATTAGTGTTTTGGCACCAACGGATGCTTAATGAACTGCTCCTTTAACACGTCCGATAACCTGCTTTCATGTTGCCTATCAGCATATTCCAATACGTCAATTCCACTTTTCCAATCTATATTATATCTTTTTGTGTTATTCCTTGTTTCCCTCAATAACTCAATAGCATCATAACTAAATGTGCCACTTGTCCATAATTCAAAATACTTTTCATAACCAGAAAATCTTTTTTCACTGTTTATCCAGGATACAATTCTTGGAACCTGTCTATTAAGCCAATCACTTACCTCACAAATAGACACATTACCACCAGGTTCCTTCGCTTTGCACTCATATGCTCTAACTTCCCTTCCCTTTGATTCCGACAATACATCTATATCAACAAGCTTACCATTAGCAGGATCAACTACTCTCTTTCCAATTATAGTGTTGCCACCATGCTCAACCGAAATGATTCTCGCTACTATTAATTCAAAAAATGGCCCTATAAGATTCCTTGCCGCTCCCTCTATCTTACTAAGCTTGGAAAATAGCTCATAAATCGAATCAGAAGATGAATTATTTGCATGCCTGGTTAGAATATTAATTAGTGAAGCAAGAGCATCTGCTACATCATTACCAAGCAGGTTCCTAGGTGTTGTAATGACTATACCTTTGCTCTTTCCATGTTGAAGCGCCTCTTTATTGTACCCTTCGGCCAGGAGCATTGACATAAATGGCACGGTGTAACTTGTTGCACGAAGTACTGCACATTTCTTTGCAAAGAATTCGATAGCTGAGCGAGTTAATTGCTTCTGTAAGATGACGTCACAAACGAAGAATCCAGGTCTAGCCTCAGACTCACCGGGTTTCTTGGTCTGGAAAGGATACACGTAGCAGGGTGCGACTATATCCCATGAAAATTGGCCGAAATTGGGCCGATCATGAGCATCTCGAATATCCACTTTTTCGTAACTCACAATTCCAACTTTCCTAATCCACTCTTTGACTCCGTGGATGAGGACTGATTCAGCTAGCAGATCGGCTCTGATTTCAGCCGGGCTGACGTGGGTGAACTGAACATCTTTACTAAGTGAGATTGCTTCCTCGATTGCGGGATCGAGATACTCGATCATTACGCCAGCTTGAAGAAGCAGCTTCAGAACGCTCTGGCTCAGCTTATGACCTTTCAAGGGACGACTAGGGCTACCACTAATAACCTCAAAGAGCCATTTTGGAATCGTGCCACCCCTTGCCTTAAGGGCATTAAACGAACAAGAATATAGTGGGGTTTCTTCAATTGCTTTGACCAGTGTTTCCCAGTAGATGGGCTCGCCACGATGGCGCGACAGAAAAAGATATTTTGAACGATTGGCAAAATCAAGGCTCTCCAGGCGAAGCACTTCGGGCTTGGATCGAACCACCCGTTGCCTCGCGGCATCGCTTGACAGCCCCGATTCGACGAGCTTCTGAATCACATCAGAAGACAGCATCGGTCCATCTTCCTCAAGGATATCCGCTACCGTATGCTCCATGTCACACCACGCTATTTATAAAGAACCTACTACCTATATCTATATACCAGCTGTTGAGGAAGTTTGTAATAACTTCTATCGCCTGGCGATAGCCACGTCGCTGTCCGTACCATCCTGCTCAGCCCTGCAAAATCGGAGAGTATCTTTGTTCTCGTTTCACTTCTGCTTCGCAACAACTGCACGGCCCATGCTGTGCGGATTTGCTTAGACCGACTCGGGACGACTCCTAACCGCGAACCGGAGGTTCCGGCACTCATCCAAATGATCGACTTAGTCGACACATCCGAACGTGGCCCCGCGCCGCCCGCCTCTTTCTTGGAGGCCGCATCGGCGCTTGCACAGAGAGATTTCCAAGCCTATTGCGTGATCTTATTCTACAATGGCTGGTGATTCGCCGCAATTCATCATTCCATGATGTTCAATAACGAATTTCACGATTTCCTTGTACGATCATTCCGGTATGAGATCCAAGCAGAATCTGTACCTGCCGACCAGAGTGATTTTTCGGCAGCTTCCATTGGTGTACTCGCATTGATGTCTATAGGTCCTTTGCCGTCGATTTGCGACGGACATGGAAGCTTTATCCCACGCTGTCTGAACAAAGGTGCTCTCGCAGTTCCATCCGGCTTGTATTCCACTGAAGTGGGCAATCTCCCCGCCGCGCCCTCCCTCACGCTCCTTCCATCGCCTCAAGCAATTTTCTTGTTTATCCGAAATGGATCTTGTAAACAAAGAAAAGATACGATCTTGCGCTGTAGATTTCCTATCCCGTAATACAATTTTTCCTATCTTGAAGCGCCGATTGTTTTTCAAGACTTCCCGCCATTCCCAAGAAGATTTCCGTAGTCTGTCGGGGCGATGCCGGGACGCTTTCTAGTTTCCCGACCGTGCCGGCGGTCGATCCACCGGCGATGCCCCAGATCGTCCCAACTCGGGGAGCGGGAAGTATCCATCCATACCCTTAGACCCCGGATCGCCGACGGGCGAACAAGTTTCGGGGATTCACCGGGAATATCCATGTTTGCCGACGACAACCGCTGGTGGGCCGCCCTGGAAAGGCGTTTCCTTCCCGAGCATGTATGGGAGGCCGACCTGCTCACTTTCTGGAGAGAGCGGATTCTCTTCGTCATCGTTTTCACCGCCACGGTGGTGGGTTTGTTCGCCCTCATCCCGTCGGCCGTTTTGAGCGTCATGGAAAGGCGCTGGGACATCCTTTTTCTGGATTTCGCCGTGTATGGTGGGGCCTTGACGATTCTTTTCGGGCGGCGAATGCCCCTCACCGTGAGAGCCTGGGTCACCTGCTCCATTTTCTACTGTCTGGGAATCGGGCTGCTGCTCCTGCTGGGCCACCAGGGCGCGGGGTACATCTGGTTGTTCGGCGCCTCGGTCATGGCCGGCCTGCTCATGGGACTTCGCGCCGGCCTGCGGTCTCTCCTCTTGAATTTCCTATCGTTGCTGGCGGTGGGATGGTTCATCGCCCGCTTCCACCCGGATTGGTCGCGCCTCGTGGAGAACCCCGTGGAAAAATGGCTGGTGATGACGGCCAACTTCACGGTCATCAACGCTTTGGTCACGGTAACCATCGCGCTCATGCTGCGCGGCCTGGAAAGAGCTTTGAGCAAGGAACAGGAGATCGCGCGAAACCTCCGCCGGACTGAGAATCGTTTTCGACTCATCGTGGATAACCTGCCCATTCTCATCGTCGGACAGGACCCGGAAGGCAGGTTGGTGCTCTGGAACAAGGCCTGCGAACGAGCGACCGGCTACACGGCGGAAGAGATGCTCCACCCGGGCGAAGCCGATCTTCCCCACCGGTGCGCATCGTTGATGGACGTTGGCGAAATTACCGACGGGGAATCGCCGTGCCGATCCAAACGAGGTGAAAAAAGGACCGTTGCTTGGACCCGACTTGGTGAAGTGGTGCCCATACCCGGCCTGCAGACCTGGGCCGCCGGTGTGGACGTCACGGAACGAAAAAGGGCGGAGAATGAATTGCAGGCAAGCCGGGCCAAGTACCAAATCATTTTCGACAACGCCACCGAAGGGATTCTGGTAATCCAGAACGGTCTGTTCCGCTTCGCCAATCGAAAGGCGGCCGAACTGGTGGGATGGGACGTGAATAATCTGGGTCCCTTGGCCAAGACCGGTTTCATGGATTGGGTGCACCCGGAAGACCGTGAGATCATCGCTCATCGGCATGATCGCTCCCGAGATGGAGAGGCGCACAATGTATTTTCTTTCAGAATCATCAATCAGGCCGGTAAGGTCATTTGGGTCGAAATCTCTTCAACCGTCATCACCTGGGAAAATCAACCGGCCACGCTCACCTTCATGAATGAAATCACCGAGCGGAAAGAAGCGGAAAATCTGCTGAGGGAAAGCGAAAACCGCTTCAAGGAAATGGCCGATCTCCTGCCGACCATCATTGTGGAAATCGATCTGCAAGGCAATTTGACCTACTCCAACCAAGCCGGTTTCCGAACCTTCGGATACACGCCCGAGGACCTCAAGAACGGACTGCATATCACGGATGTCGTGGTTCCCGCGGACCTGCCGAAGATCATGGAAGTATTCCAAACCGTGATCAAGAACGGTACCCCGACCATGGGAGGAGAATATCGGTTTTCCACCAAGGACGGGCACGAGATCTATTGCTTCTCCCAGACCCGCCCCATGATTTCTCAAGGCGAAATCGTCGGCGCCAGGGCTTCGCTGATGAACATCACGGACTTCAGGCATGCCCGTTTGTCGTTGGAAGCCAGCGAAGAGCGGTATCGCACCATTTTGGACAGCATCCAGGAGGGCTATTTCGAAGTCGACACCGGAGGAACTTTTACCTTTTTCAATAAGGGGTTCCGCTCTCTTCTAGGATACTCCGAGGACGAACTGGGCGGAATGCATTATCGGCGAATCATGGGCGATGATACCGCCCTGGAGGCCAACCGGGCTTTCAACGAGGTTTACGAAACCGGTCGTCCGTCCGAGGCCGTGGACTGGAGTCTGATGACCAAGAGCGGTGAGGTTCGTCAGGTGGAGACTTCCCTGTCCCTGATCCGAAGTTTTTCCAACCGACCCGTGGGGTTCCGCGGCATCGCTCGAGACGTCACCCAACGCAAACAAGTCCAGGAAATGGAGCGGAGGAGGGCGGCGGCCGAAGCGGCTAGTGAAGCAAAAACCGAATTCCTGGCCAGGATGAGCCACGAAATCCGTACCCCTCTCAACGCGGTGATCGGCATGACGGAGCTGGCCATGCAGGAGGAACTGAGCTCCAGACAGGGAAGAATCTTCTCGACCATCAACTCGGAAGCGGAAGCCTTGATGCATCTGGTCAACGGAATCCTGGATTTCTCCAAAATCGAAGCGAGGAAATTGGAGATTGAAGCGATTCCTTTCGACCTGATTCCTCTCGTTGAGAGTATCGCGGAGAGCATGACCCCTGAGGCGAACAAGAAAGGCTTGGAGCTGATTTTGTCTCCCCCCTCCCAGCTTTCCCTCCCCCTCATCGGCGATCCGAACCGTCTCCGCCAGGTTCTCACCAACCTTCTGGGAAACGCGATCAAGTTTACGCATCAAGGAGAGGTACTCCTTGAAGTCCGCGTATTCTCCCGGCGATCCAATCAAGCGGACCTGGTGTTCAAAGTCAAAGACACCGGTATCGGGATTGCGAAAGAGAAGCTGGCGACTATTTTCGACGCTTTCACTCAAGCCGATGGTTCCACCACGAGGCATTATGGAGGGACCGGCCTCGGAACCACGATTTCGAAAAAGCTCGTGGAACTGATGGGCGGAAAAATCGGCGCGGAGAGCCGGCCCGGGGAAGGCAGCACTTTTTGGTTCAATCTGCGCCTCCCTCGACAAGAAAAGGCCCCCGAGGTCTTGCTGAAACCCTGCCGTGAGTTCAAGGGCTTGAAGATTCTGGTGTTGGACGACAATTCTTCTTGCCGCGGGGTCCTTGCGGAAACCCTTCGCTCCTGGGAATGTGAACCTATGGAGGCCGCCGGAGCCGACGACGCACTCAGGAATCAAGTCGACTCCGACGGAGGGGTCTCCGCGATTCTGGCGGACCTGGCCACCTGCCTGCGGAGCGGGCGCGACCTCCCCATGGAGCTTAAATCTCGACCGGAACTCAAAAACGTTCCCATGATCGCGTTGACCCACGTGGGGTATCCGGATCACGGTCTCGAAAACCGACAAGAACTGATCAACGCAACGCTCACCAAACCGGTACGCAGAGATCAGTTATATAGGGCCCTTTGCGAAGTGCTGGGCATGGCGCCGGAATGCACGAGCCCGGATGCCCTTCCGGAAGCCCCAACCCACCCCGAGTCCGAAGTGGATCGTTCGCAAATCAGAGTCCTTGTGGTGGAAGACTATCCGACTAATCAGACAATCGTCCGGGAACATCTTGCGAGCGTGGGTTACCGAGTGGATTTGGTCGAAAACGGACGTCGGGCCGTGGACGCGTTTCGGGAACATCGTTTCGACCTCGTGTTGATGGACATCCAAATGCCGGTCATGGACGGATATGAAGCCGTTGCTTTGATTCGAGGCATCGAAAACGAAGAACAAGGCGGCCCTGCACTTTCTAGAAATGCACCCCAAAAACGCACGCCCATCGTGGCCATGACCGCCCATGCGTTCAAAGGCTACCGAGAAAAATGCCTGCGAGCGGGAATGGACGATTACATCACCAAACCCATTCGCAGGACGGAGTTGCTTGAAATGGTAGACAAGTGGACTTCCACCTCGGGGAGTCCTTTCCGGATCGAAGTCCCGTCCCTCGTGGCGGAAGAAGAACCTCGGTCCCAACAGGTGGATGAATTCGTCGTGTCGCCATCAAAAAGAGATCCCGCCGATGAGGAACCGCCTCTCGATTGGAAGCGGGCCTGTGAGGAATTCATGGGAAAGGAAGATTTGTTGTTGGAAGTGATCAAAGAATTCATGCAGGATGTGAAAAATCAGATCAACCGAATGCGCGAGGCCTTGGACCTGGGAAACTCGGCCGTTGTGGCAAAGGAAGCTCATTCCATCAAAGGAGGAGCTGCGAACCTGACCGCCGGCAGGCTCGCCGAAGCCGCGCACTCACTGGAGTTGAAGGCGAAAGAGGGCGAGTGCGAAAACCTCCATCGGTTTCTGGATGATTTGGTTGAGGCCTTTGAACAACTGAGACGATTCATTTCTTCAGGCGACGGAGCTTCCGGGCCGGTTTTGCATGACGCTGAAAGTAGTCGAGGTCTGCAGTGAGAATACTGATTGTGGACGATGAGCGAGTAAGCCGGATGAAACTCACGGCCATTCTGGAACCGCTGGGTGAATGCCGTTCCGTGGAAAGCGGCCTGGAGGCCGTTGCCGAGGTGCGGCAGGCTATCGAGGCGGGAACTCCCTTTGATCTGATTACCTTGGACGTGGGTATGCCGGACATGGACGGCACGGAAGTGCTTTTCGAGATTCGGAACCTCGAAGAACCCATCAAGCGGGTCGGAATGGCCGGCGCAAAGATCATCATGGTCACCGGACAGTCGGACCGTGATTGCCTGATTACCTGCGTGCAGGCCGGATGCGACGATTATATCGTCAAACCTTTCGATCCGGTTCGAATACGGGAACGACTCAAGCGACTCAAGTTGGCCCCGCCGTGTGACGAAGCTCCCGCTTCGGACTCCGAGCCCGCCCATGCCCCGGGACCCGCCAAAGCGGGCAAGCTGGCCATCGGAAAAGAAGTGATGCGCCGCTTCAAAGACGGGGAAATCAGTTTGCCTTCCCCATCGGGGATTTATCGCAAGTTCTCTCAAATGGTTGCCGAGGGCGCCGATCTCAGGGAAGTCGCTGAACTGCTTAAAGAGGACATGGGAATCTCGTTCCATCTGATCAGTGTGTCCAATTCCCCCTTTTACCGCGGTGTTCGGGAGAACAAGAACCTACGGGACGCTCTTGAACGTCTCGGCCTGGATCAGACGCGAAAGTACGTCAACGTGTTGTGCAATCGTGCGGTCTTCGCCACTACCGGCAAAGCCTATCAACCGTTGATGGAGGAACTGTGGGAGCATTCCCTCGCTTGTGCGTATGCCGCTGAAATCATGGCCAAGACCTGCCGGCTGACGCTCACAAGCGACCCCTTCACTCTTGGATTGTTGCATGATGTGGGCAAGATGGTCCTGATCCAGGTCATCAGCGAGTTGGAGGCCCGCGGAGAACTCGGATTCGAGGTGAATCGAACCGATGTGTTGGACACCTTGGAGGCGTTTCACGAACCCTTTGGCGAGGCCGTGCTCAAGCAATGGCAGTTCAATGAGGAATTTCTCCTTGCCGCCCGACATCACGACAGCATTGAAGACGCGGAAAGCCCTTCCAAGGAACTCATCGTGGTTCATCTGGCCAATCTGATTGCAAAGCAACTTCGCGTCGACTCGGAGCAACCTTCGGAAGACGACCCGGCTTTGAGTGTTTCCGCCATTATGCTTCACATGGATGCCGAACGAATCGCTTACGTCAAGGAGGAGATGGTGCGCCTTCTAGCGGAAACCAAGTCCGCGTTGTCGGATTAGAACAACGAACGAATCCCCATGGCCACAACAAGACCGACCTCACGATGGTTCGAATGCGGTTTCTTCCTGTGGACATCAAGAAAAGCGAGGGGCGGGATTCGACCGAAATCCCGCCCTTCTTCATTTGGGGAAGGGTCGCTTATTGGCTTCGATTCACCGTGGTGGTCTTGCTGGAGGAGTAACCGCCGGGGCCCGTCATGGTCCGGCTTCTCTGCATCCCGCTTTCCGTGGGAGTCACGGTTTTGGTCGAGGACACGGATTGTCCGCCGGGACCGGTGTGTTCGGAAGTCCGCTGCATTTGACCGTTCTGGACGCCCCAGCTCTGGGAATGGCTGGTGGTCGCGGAATGACCTCCCGGACCCGTCCGCGTGGTTTCTCGATTCATGCCCCCGGCAAAAGCCGGACCCGAGGCGAGAGTCAGAGCGAAGACTCCGATAGCGCCCACACGAATCATCTTTTTCAACGTCGCCGATTTCATAATCATCCTCCTTGTTATTTGATGCCGGTGAGTTTCAACAAGCACGAGACCGCTTTCGTTCAAAACCAATCCCGTGCGTATCGTCCGTAACGCGGGATCCCGTTCTGCAGGCCTTTAAGGCCTCTCCCGCCGCAAAGAGTCCCCTCGTCGGAGTTTCCGTTGGATTGTTTGCAGGGGTATACCGGTGTGTCGGAGGAAGGTCACGTGATGGAATGAAAAAAAGACGACCCGAGGATTTGAACAAAGGTTCGCGGCCCGGAAGCAAGAAAGGAGACGTGAAGATTTATCGGACATGAGCGCCGACGACGCTCCGGTCGCTCTTTTTTCTTGATATTGCGTTCGCCTTGCCCTTAGTTGGAGCCGAACAGATGAATTTGGTCTTCGGTCGGCTTTCGACCTGGAACCGCCCCACGTCCTCCCATATCCGAAATCATCCAGGAACCGCAGTCCGCCATGACCCGCATTCTTTTCATCAGTAACGGACACGGCGAAGATCGGATCACCCGGAACCTGATCCGTGAGCTGTTGAAATCCGCGCCTTCCGGAACGGAAGTCTCCGCCTGGCCCATGGTGGGCGAAGGTCGGAGTTATACGAAGACCGGAGTGTCCATTGTCGGAGCGAAGAATCTCCTGCCCAGCGAAGGCCTCGCGGGCATTCAGGGCGTAAGGTCCGTTTTGAAGGACATTGAGCACGGCGCCCTGCTCGTGGTCCTTCGCCAGATTCGTTCCGCTCTGAACTTTCGAGGATGCTTTGATCTCGTGATCGCCGTGGGCGACATCGTGGTCATTCTTACCGCATTGCTCACAGGGACTCCGTTCTTGTTCGTAGGGTGCGCGAAATCATCCCGATTCATGCCCGCGTATCGCTACAACTTCCTTGAAAAGCGGCTTCTTGCCCAATATTGCGCGATGACCTTTCCCCGCGACGCCGAAACATCGGAGGAGCTCACTCGGACCGGGGTCGTGAACAAATACGTCGGGAATCCCATGATGGACGGTCTGGAAGGAACGGGCGAGCGTTTTGGAACTTCCCCCGAATCCCCTGTCGCGGCCCTGCTTGCCGGAAGCCGGGAGGATGCGGAAGATAATGCTCTGGTTCTGCTGGACATCGTATCTCGAGTGTACGCGCGTGGCGGGATGAAACCGCCGCCGGAGTTTCTTTTCGCCGCCCACGACGGATTGAATGTGCTCAAAATCCGGAGGCAACTCATGACCGGCCCGTTGGCGAACGAGTATTCCGTGGATGAAAGTCCTTCGTTATCACGCGAAAACGGTTTGGTGCTTTCCCTGCGGCATGCCTGCGGAGGCTCCGTACGCTTTGTGAAAGGGCATTTTGCGGACGTGCTTCGTTCCTCCATCCTGGCCGTGGGCATGGCCGGAACCGCGAATCAGCAGGCTATGGGACTGGGTCTGCCCGTGGTCGTGACGCCTCCTCGGGACGCGAAAACGCGCAATTATCTCGACCGGGAGGCCCAGGCTTGCCGAAAGGGGCTGATCACTTGCTCCTACGATCCTGAATCGGCCGCTTCGTCCGTCATACGGCTCTTGGAAAACCCCTTATTGCGAAATCGCATGTCCCCGGCCGGACCGCAATGCATGGGCCCACCCGGAGCGAGCCGCGCCATAGCCGAAGAGATACTGAAGACCATTGCGGTACCGGATTCCGCCTCTCCCTCGAAAGGCCCTGTAGCCCCACGATGATAGCGTAATAACAGTTGCACTTTCGTCAACAGCCGGTCCTATGAATGAGTAATGACTTAACGGAAGTTCCCGACAAATCGGAGGGAGGTTACAGTCCGTTTGGACATAATTCCGTAATCATATTTCCATGAGAAAGATTCTCGTTAATTGATCCGTTTTTTGGTGGCCTTACTTCCTGGAAAATGCTAAATAGACGGCTATTGTTCCTCTATGATCAACCCTTTGGTATTGTATTCGAAGCACCCTCGGCAGGGGCGGTCGTTCCGAAGAATTATCATCGTCCTTATTCCATGCCGCGAGACCCACTTCCAATCCATGCGGCGGATGAGGAGCCCCTTTATCAGTGTTGCCAAGAGGAGGGAGGCACCATGCGAGGCGTCGTTCAGTTTCGGAAACCATGGTTGGGGGCGCTGATCACCCTATCGGTACTATTTCTCTGCATCGCTTCCGGTGCTTCAGCCGCACTGGAGGACTGTGAGGTCTCAGGCGTCGATCGTGTTTACATCGACACCAACAACAACCACCAGCCCGATGCGGGAGACGCGTACTGGACGCTTCAGGTGGACAAGGCGGCCAATGTCGGAATCGTGACCGCCCACGGAGGAGTGTGGCCGGATCCCGCCGAGCAACCGACCTATTTGGAGGGCCTCCTGTTTGAGTACTCCGAAAACGGCAATTCCGCTTCCATCCAAGAGATACACTCCCATACGGGAGGCTGGCACAGCATGAATGAGTACCACCCGGACTACATGCTCAAGATCACCGGAACCAAACAGGACGGCGCCGACAACTACAGCATGATCAGCTTTGAATACTTATACCAAGAAGAGAGCCCCTGCGCCCAGAACCCCGCATTCACCACGGTGGACCTGCTGGACACCGACAACGACGGCACGCCGGATCGGGTGGAGGGTACCGTGAACATCCAAACGGGCGCGGACTGCCCCAATGTGGTGGTGGACCACCCCCTCGAACTGCATCAATCCGGCGGGAAAAACTATTGGATCATACCCGGCATGGTTAAGGTGTGGATGTACTCGGGGGGGTTTACGCGACAAGGGCCTTTTGACGTCTTCGTACCGATAGGGGACAACAACTGCATCGACGTCACGTGCGGCGGGACTCAAATGATCGAGCAGTGCTCCGGGGGTACCTGGGGAAGCGGCGGCGGGGACGCGGACACGACCCCGACCAGCGTCTCGTCTCTGACCCCCTGGGGAACGATCTCGTTCCTTCTGGTGATCCTGCTGGCCGGCACCTGGATTGCCCGAAAGACCGGAATGGGTCGGGGGCTCCATAAGAACTGACCGGCCTGCTTGAACAACGGCGCAAATCGTTTCACAAAGCCGTATTGCGCTGATTCCTGCAAACAGGGAAGGCGGAATGCTCAGCATTCCGCCTTTCGTTTTGTCTATCCATGCATGGCACTCCCGTTTAACGGGTATGCTCTTCAGGGCTCGATTCCGCAGACGCCGACGGTTTTTTCCGTACGATAACCCATAGGGCGACAACCTGCCCCAAGGGGACGAAGAGCAATTCCAGCAGGGAGACCTGTCGCAAATCGATTCGTCCGTAGATGTAGAGGGTTGCGATCGTTCTGACGATCAGGAAGGTCATGAACAGGACCACCCACAGCTTGACGAAGTCGAATATGGCGGACCGAATTCTGCTCATATGCTCAAACCTCCATTTTCGGGTACTGTCCCCATATTATTGACATGATACCGGATACGCCAACAATTCTAAGAACGACCAGGGATGGTCGGTCACGTTCGCGGCCATCGCTGGGGTCTTGGGCTGAAATGTCCGGTTTGCCCTACGGCTGAGCGTTCCATGGGGTCGAACAAAATTATAACAGGCCACACAGATGGCGAACTTGGCCCGAAGCCAGCGCCACGAGCGTGCGAATGTAAGGGATTTGCGAACCAAATGAGCATCCCACAGACGCCAGTGCAGATTGGAGCGCTCGACAAAGGCGGTATTGATTGTGTGGCTGGGCGAACCCTCCAACCGCTCGTGTACGCTCTGCTCACTGCCGAAAACCACTCGGCGCTCCACCTTAACCACCCTGCCGCCCTCGCGGGTTTTGTGCACTGTGGCGTAATCCAAATCAGCATCGACCACTCGTTCGGGGTTCCTGGGCCGGCCCGGTTTCCCCGTCGGCATCACTGGGACCTGCTTGTGGAAGAACTCCGCCAACATCGTGACATAATGAGGCAGCTCGTCCGATACGAACAATGGCTTACTCCGGCAGCGAGCGGTCAAATCCTGAAGCATTCTTCGGGCGTCGTCCAATTCTCGTCCGCCAATCCAGAACGTGATCAGCAATCGTGTGGGGACATCGATGGCCGTCCAGATCCATGTCCGCCCGTATCGCTCCTCGAGGTCTTGGGCGGCGCCAGAATGTTCCTTTTTTTTACAAAGGTCCACAGCTCATCCAGTTGTGCCTCCGTCAGCTCCAGCGAGGTCAACAGACTGGATAGCACGGACGCGCAATGCTCGCCGGCACGCAGGATCACCCGATTTACCGTATCCTTGTCCAATGCCAGCAGACGCGCCGTGGCCCGGACTCCTACGCCCTCGGCTGCATGATGGATGATCTCTCGAATCGTTTCCGCCGGCAGATGCAGGCCAAACAGGGCGCTGGATTGAGTGGCGGCGAAACGCTTCCCGCAGGTGCGACAGTAAAGGAGATCGCGACTTTTGTCCTTGCCGTACTTGCCGCGAACCGCGATGTTGCCTTGATTACTCAACCCGTAATTCTTGCACTTTTCGTTCGGACAGAAGCATCTCTCAAGTTCGGTCACCGATTGCCCCCTTGAAACATGAAGTCACTCCGGGGCAATTATAATCAAGACGCTTTGACGTGTCAACTAAATGGGGACATTACCCATTTTCGCACCGGAAGCCACTGGGGGGTTGGCGAGGGATGATCAGTAAGCAACTCCCAACGCCTTTCAATCGTCTCCCAATGAGGGGTGACTTCTGAGGGTTTCTTGGCTCAGCTCCCATCTCGGAGTCAACAAGGAAAACCATTGCTCCGGATGCCGCGAGATCACTTTCTCGAATTTCCCATGAATGAAGCTCATGATTTCTTGACAATCCTCTTGTGGGCTTCCGCCGGGCTTGAAATTATAGGGACCATCCAACCTCAGGATTTGTTTGCCGTCCGGTTGAATCTCGGAAAACGCCAAGACAATGGGAGCGCCGTACCAAAGATGTAGTATGGCGACTCCGTCCGAAGTCTCCGCCGGTCTGCCGAAAAACGGTACCAAAATCGGCTTACGATATTGTCTTTGATCTGCGAGGAAAACAAGAATTCTGTTTTCTCGTAATTCTCTGCCTATTTCCTGGTACATCGAGGGTCGATCCTGATACAGGCACCTGATGTTGCCCCTCTTCTCACGAATCCATGTGAGATAAGAATCCGTGAACGGATTGAATTGCCGTTGTATCACGGCGGTGATGTTGTTCATGTACTTGGCGGCGATGCTTCCATAGTACTCCCAATTGCCGAAATGGGCGCTCACCGCGATGGCTCCCTTGCCTTGAGACAAGGCCTGCCCTATCACTTGAAAATTCCCATAATAAAAAAATTGATCGAAATTATTGGGGGTCACTTCATTCAGTTTTGAAAAGTCGAACGCTCCCGTCGCTATGTTGATAAAAAGTTCTTTGACGATTCGGTCTTTTTCCTTCTTGTCCAGGGGATTGTCCGCGTAAATGATATCGAGATTCCGGTAAGCCCATTTCCTGTCCCGTCGATCCAGATGGAAGCCGACGGTACCGGCAACAATTGAAAATATCCGCCGGAATCGCCTCGGCAGCAAGGATATCAGGGTGCCCGCCGCCACGGCTCCCGCCGCTTCGAACAGGTAGGCAATGGTCCTGAAACTCAGAAGTTTTCCGCGCACGCTTAACCGCCTCAAAAAAGGGTCAACTGCATTGAAAAATTGTGTTAGGATTATTCCTTCTGTTCGAGTCCTGGAACCGGATATGCCTGTTTTCTTTTCGAATCTCCAAGATCGGCCGCATGAATCGCCTCTGTTTTAAAGGCAAAGTCGCTCTGGTCACCGGAAGCTCCCGAGGCATCGGCCGCGCCGTCGCCGCCAAGCTCGCCTCCTTGGGAGCCGACTTGGTGGTCACCTCCAGGAAGGCGGCGGGCTCGTCCCTTGTCCAGGCCGAGGAACTCGTCTCTTACGTTCACGGGCTGGGGGGACGCGCGATTCTGGTTCAAGCGGACATTTCGTCCAAGGCATCGGTTCGGCTGATGATGGAGGCGGCCGAAACCGAATTCGGACGGTTGGACTTCCTGATCCTCAACGCGGCGAGAGCCCCTTTCAAACCCATCGAGAAGCTTTTCGAGCGAGACCTGAGGCAACTGGTCGATACCAACTTCCTGGGAAACATCTTCTGCATACAACTGGGCGTTCCCCTGCTTGAACGGACTCAAGGTAAGATCGTTTTCATTTCAAGCCTGGGGAGTCGCTTCTACAACCCGCAATATCCGTTGGGGAGTATGAAAGCGGCCATGGAAGCGGTTGTCAGAGACTGCGCGGAGAGCTTAAGGCATAGGAACATATCCGTCAATGCGGTTTGCGGCGGTCTTGTGAGAACGGATTCTCTGCGCGTGCTGCGATATTACTTGAAGGACATGACTCGAATACCCGAAGAACTCTTTATGGATCCAGAGGAACTCGCCGACGTGGTGGCCTTTTTGTGTGATCATACGAGCCGTGGAATCAGCGGCCAGACCATCGTGGCCGATCGGGGGCTCGGGAATACCCTGTACAGGCCGTTGGCCTAACCCGTAGTAACGAGTCTGCCTCAACGGACCGTCGCTGGGGCTGCGGCCGGATCCGCCGTACCCCGCCGTCCACACGGCATGCATGGAATAGACACTCCACACAAACTCATTTTGAGTAAACGTATTGCCGACGTTCTCGACCTTGCCCGCAGGTTCATGGTCGGAAACCAATGGCGAAAACGGGAAGTAAGGACTGGAGCTCGAACGAAGCGCCCACGTTGATTTGTATGCACAAGGCGGTGTCGGCGCATCTTCCTTCGAAACACAGGCGGCGGACCGGCTTCCCCCCTTTCGATCCGCTTCTTGATCCTGTTCCATCTTCTTCCGGGAGAATTCATGCCGCAGACGCTGATCGAAAGAGAACAGGTTTTCCGGGTCGTGTCCGATGCCATTGCTCATGCTTTGACCGTGGAAAAAGACCTGATACGACCCGAAACCGTTCTGACCACGGAGCTGGACGCCGAATCCCTCGATTTCCTGGATATCAGCTACCATGTGGAACAGGCCTTCGGATTGAGAATGGCCCGTTACTCCGCCCTGGACCACATGGAGGAGATTTTCGGGGAAGGGTTCGCTTTGGACGAAGACGGCGGACTCACTCCGGCCGCCCTGTCCTTGTTAAAGCTGAGATTCCCCGACGTCGACGCACTTCGCCCGGGAATGCGCATGGAAGACCTTCTTGCGCTGATCACGGTGGACTCCATTGTCGACCGGGTCCTTTGGCTTCTGGATACCTTACCGGACAGATGCGTCCACTGCGCCCGCGATTCCTGGATATTGCAGGATGGAACCCGCATCGTTTGCGGTTCCTGCAATGAGCCCCCCATCTTCCGAAGCGAAGATGACCTCGTCCAGACCTGGCTTCTGGAACATCAACAGAAAGGGATATCCTGATCGCCTCCAAACGAAGAGTCGTGGTTACCGGCTATGGAATGCTCACCTGCCTGGGAAGAAACGCCGAGGAAACCTTCGCCAAATGCTCGGCGAGCTCGTCGGGAATCGACCATATTCGCTCTTTCGACACGCAAGGTCTTCCCTGTACCATAGCGGGAGAGGTTCTCGATGATTGGATACTACGCCCCGAAGGACTGCCTCCTTTCAGAATCGATATCTTTTCCCGCATTGCCGGACTTCTCAACACGGCGGTCGATGAGGCCGCAAATCAGGCGCAATTGCTCCAAATCGAGACCAGGGAGAGGATCGGTGTTTGTTTGGCAAGCCACGGAGAAATGACGTCCCTTGCCGAAATTGCCTATCTGCATCGCTTCCGTGATACTTCGGGGCATTGGGATCTGGTTCGCCTCGAAAAGGACGGCGGGTATCCATTTCAGGATTTCACAACCAGGAGACCCGACGTAGCCGCCTCTTTGATCGCGCAACGATTTCAATGCAAAGGGCCGAACTTCTGTATCGGTTCCGCTTGCGCCGCCGGCGCTCAAGCCGTCGGAGAAGCCTATCACCTGATCCAATGCGGTGCGGCGGATGTGATGCTCGCCGGAGGAGGAGACGCTCCGGTCGATCCTTTCAATTTCACGGGTTTTCTGCTTCTCAGAACGCTCTCCGAAAGCTACGCGTCACCCGGGCAAGCGTCGAGACCTTTCGACCGAAAGCGGAACGGTTTCGTCCTGTCCGAAGGGGCCGCAGTGGTGGTTCTCGAAGACCTGGATCATGCGCGCACGCGTGGAGTTCCCATTTTAGGCGAAATTCTGGGATACGGTTCCACCGCGGACGCCTTCCGCATCACGGACATCCATCCCAGGTCGGAAGGAGCCGTTCAGGTCATGAAGCTGGCCCTCGCAGACGCCGGACTTCGCCCCAGCGACGTGGAATATATCAATGCGCACGGCACCGCCACCATCAAGAACGATGTTGCGGAAACACAGGCCGTCAAAGAGCTTTTCGGCCCCCGAGCGGCCGCCCTACCGATAAGCTCCAACAAGTCCATGCTGGGGCACGCTTTGGGCGCCGCCGGCGTCATCGAATGCATACTGACTCTGATGGGCATGGAGCGAGACACCATCCTGCCCACCATCAATTACGAATTTCCTGATCCCAAGTGCGATTTATGGTATGTTCCGGAACGCCGTATTAAAAGGAAGCACCGAGTGGCCCTATCCAACTCCTTTGGATTCGGCGGCCAGAACGCGTGCTTGTGTTTGGGCACCGGCAACGACTGAAACCTGTAGGCTTTACGAGGGCTTGAGGGAACCACACCCTTCTGGGAAGAACGCGAATCGGCCCATGATCGGTACTCACCAATCCTCCGGCACATGACCAACTGCGATGCTTTCCTGTTACGACAGAATTCTCCGACTGGAAAAAGGCGAATTCATCGAATGTGAAAAGTATTTCACCTCCTCCATGGGGGTCGGTATCACCGCTTTCCTGCCCTCGCCCGTAGTTCCCCCAACCGTGCTGGTGGAAACCATGATCCAGGCCCTCGGCTGGCTCATCTGTTATTCGTCGGATTATGAATGGCTGCCCGTTCCCTGCCTCATAGAAAACGTGACCCTATCCCCTCTGCTCCGAAACGGTTTCCAAGCCCGGATTCATGCGGAGATCATCTCCTCCTGCAAGCGGGACACATTGGGCAAGGCGGTGCTTTTCGTGGAGGGAGAACGCACCGCCGGGATTGAGCGCATCATTTACAACCATCTCCCGTATTCGGAATCGACCCTACCATGAACGCCTATTTCGGAGCCTTTGAACTCACGACTTTGGACATGCCCGCGTGCGGCGAGACGAGAGCGGACGTATTGTGAAAATAGATCTATCGGGCAAAATAGCGCTTATTACAGGTGGTTCCAGAGGAATCGGCGGACAGATATCGGTTGCCCTGTCTCACGCCGGTGCCGTGACCCTGATCAATTACGGAAGGTCTTCGGAAGCGGCGGAAGAGTTGAAACAGTCACTTCTGCGTGAAGGCTTCGCAGCGGAAACGCTTCAAGCCGATGTGGGCGATCCGGAAAAGGTGGCATCTCTGTTCGAGCTTATTCGTGCCCGATATGGAAAACTCGACATCCTCGTGAACAATGCCGGCATCACCAGGGATCGACTTCTGATGACCACGAAGACCAAGGATTGGGATGAAGTACACGACGTGAATCTTCGAGGAGCTTTCCTCTGTTCCCGGCATGCGACCGAGCTTATGGTGGTTCGTCATTATGGAAAGATCATCAACATCTCTTCCGTTGCGGCAATCCGAGGAACTCGCGGAAACTGCGCTTACGCCTCATCCAAAGGCGGCTTGATTTCCTTTACCATCGCCTGCGCTTCGGAGCTTGCCGGAAAGAATATCCAGGTCAACGCGGTGCTGCCGGGGTTCGTCCGTTCGGATATGACCCGTAGGATACTCGGATCGGCGGAATCCGAGATACTGTCCAGAATACCCGCGGGTCGATTGGGAATGCCCGCCGACGTGGCTCCTCTCGTGCTGTTCCTGGCTTCCGACTTCGCCGACTATATCACCGGGCAGGCCATCGCCATAGATGGCGGTTTGAGCCTGTGACCCCGCTCGGACAGGAATTGCATTTATGAGATATTTTCTGTTGGACCGCATCACCGACTTTCAACCGGGAATCCTTATCAAAGGAACAAAAAACGTCACCATGAGTGAAGATTACCTCCAGTTCCATTTTCCCCGATATCCAGTGGTTCCCGGTTCCTTGGTGCTGGAGGCTTTCGTCCAGTGCGCCGGCTGGTTCGAGGCCAAGTCTTCCGATTTCGAGAACTGGTTCGTCTTGACGGGAGTCGCCAGGTGCAAGTTTTACGATGTTGCCCTTCCCGGCGATCGGATTGAAATCGAGGTTTCCTCACTCCCGGGGAGCGAGAAGCAAGAACCGGCTTTCCGCGCCGTTGGGAAAATCGATGGTAAGAAGAATGCCTATGCTGAATTCAGCGGCGGGTTGATTTCCCTTGCTCAGCTCTTTGACCCGGACGAGTGCAGGCGCACCTACAACATTCTCGCCCGCCTCGCCGGTCTTTCCTGAGATGCTCGACTCCAATGCGGTTATCGGAATGGGACTGATCACCCCGCCGGCTTCCGACCTCATGGAAAGCTGGGAGAAAGTCCTGCGTCATGACTCCGGCATTGGCCATCAGCCCATGGAGAACGCTCCTCCGGAACTGCAATACGCCGGCAGAATCCCGATGGCCGACGTGGTGAAATCCATACCGCCCCAACTTGCGCGTCAAGTCAAATACCTGAACCGATCCTCCATTTTCGGCTACCTGGCCGCAGACCAGGCGGTCCGTCGGTCGGGTGACGCGTTTCAAGCAACCCCTCCCGAAAGAAGAGGATTATTCATCAGTTGCGGTGATAATGCACAGGTGGGTGGTGGGGCCTACAGTTCGGTACTTCGCAAGGCCACCAAGGAGCACACCGCGGATTTCGACTACCGTACGTTCAACAGCTCCGTATTGCATGACGTATGGCCTTTCATACTGCTGAACACCCTGCCGAACAACGCCTTCAGTTTCTTGTCCCACGCCTTCGAATGCAAGGGGGCCAACACGAGTCTCATTGCGGTTCCGCCTTTCGGACTTCAGGCGTTGGAACTCGCCGTCAGGAGCATTGAGCTCGATCTGGTGGATATCGCGTTGGTTGTGGCGGCTGCGAGCCTGCTTGCGCCCGTGGGTCATTTCGAAATGTACGGAAACGGCTCGATCTCCCAATGCCGCCGCGGAATACATTCCTTCAGCCCTTTCGACGCCGAACGGGATGGGACTATTCCGGGAGAAGGGGGCGCCGCCCTGGTCATCGGAAATGCGGAACGTGCACTCAAGCGGGGAACGAAACCCCTCGCCCGTGTGCTCGGCACGACGGGCGGATTCGAATATCCCGTCGATGGAGTGGACGGTTCGACTCCTCCCCGAGTGCTGGAAAAAACCTTGGCGAAGACCTTGGAACTTTCCGGCACCGCCCTCGACGATCTGGGATTCTTGGTACTGCACGGCAATGGAACAAAAGACGGGGATGCATCGGAGCTGGCGTCCGTGCAGGCAATTTCCGAGAAGGGGGGAAGAAGCGTGCCGTTGTGCGGGCTCAAGCCTCATTTCGGGCACATGGCGGCGGCCGGCGATCTGTCTGAAGTAATTATAGGCATCATGGCGGCATCCAACGGCCTGATCCCCGGAACGCTCAACTTCAGGAGTCCGGATCCGGCATTCGCCCGAATGAACATCAGTGCGGAACACCGCCCATGCACGCGAAAGCGCTTCGCCGTGGCTTCCTACGACTACGGCATGGCGGGACAATCGTGCTGCGCGGTCCTTGAAAGCCTTTAAGGCCGACCCATAGAAACATCAATTTCACCGAGCGTCATACGAGCCGACGCTATGGATCAACACACCGTCATGCAGACGCCCCACCATATGAAGACCCTTGCGAACCTCCTGTGGGGTCGGCGATGGGAACTCCTTCGTTTCTTGCTCTTCACCACGGTTTCCACCTCCTGCCTTGTACTCGCGCCCTTCTGGGGAAGAGCTCTGACCGGACTCATTCTCGAGAATCCGGACCCCGAACGCCTGACGCACCATGTGGCTCTGGGAGCCGTTCTGCTGGTCCTGATCCTGTACACCACGTTCAAGAGAGACTACGCCTCCTTCAAACTCAGCAACGAAGCCGGCGGCGAAATCCGGTCCGAACTTTTCAACAAATGTCTCTTCCTTCCTTATCGGAGTTACCAGCATCATCGGTTGGGCGATATGATCACCCGACTTTCCTCCGATACGGATATCCTTTGTGAAGGGCTGCATTCCGGACTGCTGGTCCTGGTTCCCAATCTCCTCGTGGTCTTCGCACTGATGATGGTGATGCTCGTGCATTCGTGGCTGCTCACCGTGGGGACGTTGTTGATCCTGTCGCCCATGGGCCTGGTCCTGCATTTCACGGGAAATCGAATTCGTGAAAGAACCAAGACGGCCCAGGCCCGAACGAGCCGGCTGAACGGCGCTCTTGAAGAAATGCTCCGAGGCGTCAAAGAGATTAAATCCTACGGGCGCGAGGCAATGGTGGAGGAACGATTCGGGAATCTGAACCGGCAGACCGTGGACGCTTTCAACAGCCGCGACAAATGGAGGGCTTTAAATCCCGCGGTGGTTTCCTGCGTGACTTTCGCATCCATCGGCATTCTCGCCCTTGGGTCCGGGGCCATGGTCTTCTCCCATAAACTGGCCATTGAGAATTTGAGCGTGGTCTTCGCCGCACTGCTGCTCATCATTCACCCCGTGGACGAAATTTCCCGCGCATTCGGATACTTGGGGAAAGCATACGGAGCCATGGACCGGATTGATGAACTTCTCGAAACGCAGTCCGAAGCGGTGAACGACGTTTCGCTTCCTCCGTTCCCCCCGGTGGAGGGCCACATCCGTTTCAATCAAGTAAACTTTGCTTACGGTACCGCGTTCCGGCTGTCCAATCTAGTCTTTGAGGCGTCCCCCGGAGAGATACTGGCCATCGTCGGACCCAGCGGAGCCGGCAAGTCCACCTTGGTGGGTTTGCTTCTGCGTTTTCTCGAACCCGATTCCGGATCGATTCTCGTGGACGGCCGGGATATTTCGCAATTCCAGATCGCCGGCCTGCGCAGCCAAATAGGCTATGTGCCCCAGGAACCGGTGCTGTTTGACGCGTCTCTGGCGGAGAATATCGCCTTTTCCAAACCCGGAGCCGACCATGAAGAGGTTCTCGCCGCAGCCCGTGCGGCCCACGTGGACGAATTCGCCCGTAAGCTGCCGCAAGGCTACGATTCCTCGGTGGGTCCCTTCGGCATTCTGCTCTCCAGCGGTCAACGGCAGAGAATCGCACTTGCCCGGGCTTTTCTCACGCAATGTCCCATTCTGATTCTGGACGAACCCACTTCCGCCTTGGACCCCGAGTCGGACCAGCTCATCCGGCGTTCCTTGTCGGCCCTTCGGAAACGCCGAACCGTCTTCATCATTGCGCATCGTATGTCCACCACAAGGGAGGCGGACAGGATCCTCGTCTTGGAAGAGGGACGCATTGTCGAACAAGGCCGTCATGCGGAACTACTTGAGCGTGACGGGCTCTACCGGAGATACTGCGCACTTTCCTCTTCGGACTCCAAACCCTTACACGTCTGAGCCCTCAGTTTACAGGACCTTCCGGGAGAGATCGGAACAGATTGAACCATTGATCGGGATGCTTTTTAATCTCCTTTTCCAGCCGATCATACACAAAACGAATCACGACCCTCCGGTCTTCCTCATAATGCCCGCTTCCACCGAAATGATAGGGCCCGTCGATTTCGATTCCGTACTTCTTATTGCCGTCCTTGAAGCAAAAAAAGAACAAAATGGGTGCGCCGTAACGCAAATGGAGTAAGGCTATACCCGTCGGCGCGGGAAAATCACATCCGAAAAACGGCGTATAAAAGGGTTTACGATATTCCATCTCATCCGCCATGACGGCCAGAATCCCATTGCGCTTGAGATGGGATATCGCATGCGTCAAGAGGTCCGTGTCTTTGTAGTAGCAGGCGACCTGCCCCCTGCTTTCCCGGATCCATCTCAGCCATCGATCCGTAATGGGGTTCCATTGACGACCGATGATCACTCCCACGTCGTATCCAAGGACTTTGCCCACCCGGGCCACGCCCTCCCAGTTTCCGAGGTGAGCCGTTACCGCGAGGGCCCCCTTGCCTTCCGTGAGGGCTTGGTCCAAAGCCGCCCGATTGCGCACCTCGAATTGCCGAAAAACGTTCTTTTTCTTTATCTTGTGAATCCCTACGAATTCGAAGAATTGGACGATCAGGTTCTCCACCAATTTCCGGACGATCCGTTTCTTTTCTCTCATATTCGGCGCCTCGCCGCCGTATATATGATCCAGGTTGTGAAAGGCGTGATCTTTGGCTCTCCAAGGAAACTGAACGATCACCATGGCGATCCCCCTCGCCATGGCTCGGATGATCCATGGAGGGCACCATGACACCATGCCGGCAACAGGAATCACCAAACAAGCCTCAAGCAGGTGAACGGCCTTGATCCGCGACACGCTCCCTGCCGCGCGACCGTGTTCTTTCGACGACGACGCTTCTCTCAGAATATCCCCCTTCCACAGGCAGCAATTCCCGGTGAAAAAGATAGTCGGCGAAGCCGAGGGACATAAGGCTGATTCGAGAATATTTTTTCGTAAAGCGGCGATGCCGGTTCGAGTACAGCCTTCTTTCGGAAGGATCATAACCTATTGGAATTAGGTATGAAATTAAAGTAGATCTTTTGGTGTATATATGGTAGCCTTTATTAGATTGAATACTATATGTAGAGGTTACCAGGGTGCACATGAAGAAGCACCTCAGCTTCGTGTCTTTGAGAAAGGCGCTGTCCCGTCGGTTCGAGCAGGTCGGGGACCCGCGAGGGGGACGGACGGTTTATTCTTTGCACGATTGTCTGATGAGCGCCTTTGCCATGATGTACTTTCAGGACCCCTCGCTCCTGCAGTTTCAACGCAGACTGAAGGAACGGACCCACCGCGACAACCTCAAGACCTTGTTCTCCGTGACGGAGATGCCCGGGGACACGCAACTGCGGGACGTGATCGACGCGAGTGATCCGGGAGAGATCAAGGCCGTCTTCTCCGATTTCTTCCGACGCTTGCAGCGAGGCAAGCATCTGGAATCGTTTCAGGTTCTCGATGGCCGATACCTCATTGTGATCGACGGGTCGGAATATTTCTCCTCGGAAACCATCCATTGTCCCGGATGTCTAGTTCAAAAATCCTCCAAAGGACGGATTCGCTACCACCATCAAATCCTGCAAGCGGCTCTGGTCCACCCGGATCGCCGTCAAGTCGTGCCTTTGGCTCCGGAATCGATCCAGAACAAGGATGGAGTCCAAAAACAGGATTGTGAGATCAACGCGGGGAAGCGGATATTGAAAGCCATCCGCCGGGACCATCCCAAACTCAACATCATTATCGGCGGTGACGGACTGTATTCCAAACAGCCTTTCATCGCCGAGCTGAAGCGGGCGAGCATGTCCTTTGTGCTGGTCGCCAAACCCGCGGACCACAAAGTGCTCTTCGAGTGGATCGAAGAACTCCGGGGGATGCAAGAAATCGCGGGCCTGGAGATCACCGACGACAAGAAACGGGTGCATAGCTACGAATGGGTCCATGGCGTGCCTCTCAACGGAAACGAAGATGCCCCCGACCTCCATTTTTTTGCCTACCGTCTGGAGAATGGAGGAAAGATCACCTACCGGAACAGCTGGGTCACGGACATGCCGGTTGACGCGGAAAACGTGGCGGAACTGGTCAGGATCGGCAGAGCCCGATGGAAAATCGAAAACGAAGGATTCAATACACTGAAGAACCAAGGGTATCATATCGAGCACAATTTCGGTCACGGCAAGAATCAACTCTCTTACGTCTTTTTCCTTCTGAACTTGGTGGCTTTTTTCTTCCATCAGATTTTCGAGTTGACGGACCCCTTGTACCAAAAATGCCGGGCGGGATTCAGTGCTCGAACCGAGTACTGGAATCAGCTGCGTTGCACGATCCGGATTCTGGTATTCGAGTCGTGGGAAGACCTGTTGGCTTTGGTCCTGGACCCCGAAAGCGCCCGCCCCCCCTGAGGCGAAAAGGCCTCCTATAACCCATCGGTCACAAACAAAGGTCCGAACTTTGACGGGACCGGTGCGCCTTCGGTCCAAAAAACTCCGGTCTTTCCTCTGCCTCACCACGCTTTTTCCCCTCTCATGCGCAAAATCGGACCCTCATTCCACCTATCCTCGCATCTCTACAAAGGGAAAATCTCCCTAAACACACCCAAATTCTCAACACCGAGAATCGCTGTTCCACAGGCTCCATCATTGACAGGCCGTAGCGTTTTGCCTACATTATCGAGCGCTTGGCCTCGTCCGAGGCTGCAACATCATGTGAGAGGGCGTCACGGGTTCCAGCGTACGCGCCGTTTGAAAGCTTTCCGGGGCATTCCGTCCAAAACGATTTCGGAAGCTCCATCGCTCCAATCGCCAACCACCACCCTGCATCGGATCAACACGGACGGATGGAACTACTGATAAGTACAGGGGAAGTATCGGGAGACATCATTGGGGGTCACCTCGCACGAGCGCTGTATGCCCGGTGCCCGGATGTTTCCATCTCGGGAACGGGCGGTTTTCACATGAGAACCGCGGGCGTGGAAATCCTTTACGGAACCGCCCATCTTGGTTCCGCCGGCATTACGGAGCCCCTGGCCACCATTCCCGGTCTGTTGAGGGCGTTCAAGGCAATCTTTTCCCGTGTCCGGGAATACACTCCCTCGGCTGTCGTGCTCATCGGGCACGATTTTTTCAATCTCGTTCTCGCCCGCTTGTTGAAGTCGCGAGGAATCCTCACTTTTTCCTATTTCCCTCCCCAGGTATGGGTATGGCGTTGCGTGGCGGTTCCCATCGCCCGAAGCTACGACCGGATTCTAACCTCTTTTCCCGAGGAACACCAAGTTTACCATAGGGCGATGGGCAGAGCCACCTACGTAGGCCACTACCTCCGGGACATGATACAAGAGGTCGATGACCCCGGGAGGCGCGATGCCCGGAAAGCATTGGGGATAGGAGACGACGCGACGGTGGTTGCATTGCTGCCCGGCAGCCGAACCCAGGAAGTCGGATCCCTGGGTCCCGTCCTGCTGGATGCCGCTCAGCTCATGGTCGCCGCGAATCCGTCGATCCGATTCGTGTTGCCGGTGAGCGACCGCTTTCTCCAGGCGACCATCGAGAGGATGGCCGGAGAGCGGGATTTGGACCCGCCGCCCATATTGACGACCAACAGCATGCAGGCCATGGCCGCGAGCGATCTGACGATTCTCTGTTCGGGCACGGCAACCCTGGAAGCGACGCTCCTGGGAATCCCCATGATCGTCCTCACCGCCGTTTCTCAAGTCACTTGGCGTGTGGTCAATCTCCTGGTTCAGACCGGCCGCATGCATTCCACCACTTCGGGGTTGCCCAATTTGCTTGCCGGCAGACACATCGTGCCGGAACTCATTCAATACGCCGCCCGTCCGGACAAACTCTCCACATTAGCGCTTTCGATTCTGGAAAACCCTGAAAGACGGATGCAGATGAGGAGAGACCTTCGCAATGTAGCCGCCGGCTTGGGAGAACCGGGCGCCTTGGACAGGGCCGCGGCGTTCATCCTGGATCATTTGCGTCAAGGCTGATCGTTTCACTTCAGGTCGACACGTTGAACGGCCTAATTTTTGACGGCAAATCAGGAAGACCCGCGGGAACCTCAAAGCCCTCGGCGGGTCCTTTTGTTTGAATCATATTTCCGGTCGGGGTGATCATACCGGCATTCTTCTTGTCAATCCTCCTCCGCCTTTTCCACTTATCAAGCAAGCTATAGGCCCAAGCCGGAACCGCTCCGGACGATGGATCTTTTTTTCCGACGGTCTTTCGTCCAGTTCCTTCCGTTTTCCCTCTTTCACTCTTTTTGCAGACTCTGAAAAAAAGAGAGGCGTTGACCTAAGTCAAACCGGCCGGCTCTGTATCCCGTTTATAATCCGAGACCATGGATGACGGAAGCGTCTGCAAACCAAACGACGGGAAGGAGTTGGCATGAGGAATTCCGACGGGCCCGTCCCCGAAAAGAAGCTCATGAATGCGAGGCCGTGTGCCACCCCGGAGCTCACCGATCAAGATATTCTCGAAGCAATGAAAGAAGTCTCGGGTTATTTGGACATCACGCCGGGCGATCTTCGAGAAGTCTATCTATCGGCCTACAGGCTCGCTGCAAAGCGCCTCTGGGGGGACCGCAAAGCGAGAGATGCCATGACCCGCGAAGTTCGTTTCGTAAGCCCCGATACCTCCTTGGAGGATGCGGCGCGACTCATGGGAAGATCCGGCATCTCCGGCGTGCCCGTACTCGATGACTCAAAAAGAGTTCTGGGCGTAATTTCTGAGAGGGACTTCATGAGACACATGGGCAAAGGGCGAAGCGGGAGCTTCATGGAAATCATCGCCGAGTGCATTGGGGCCAAGAGCTGCGCAGTGCTCCCCATCCGAGGAGGCAAGGTTTCCGATCTGATGACTTCCCCGGCCCACACGGTTTCCGAGGACGCCCCTTTATCCGAGGTCGCCGATCTCCTGACGAAACGGCGCATCAATCGAGTACCGGTGACTGAATCCCACGGATTGCTCGTCGGTATTCTGACCCGGGGCGACTTGACCGCGATCTCTTTGTAGGGAGCAAGAAATGGAATATTTCAGCAAGATGAGGGGAACTACGCAAAGTCCTCCCCGCGTCCGAATCTCGGAAGTCTTGTGGTCATGGGTGGGCGCTTTCCTGGGGATTTCAGCGGTGGCTTCGATACACTATCATATCTTGGACCGAACCGGCTTGGTGATGATCATCGGTTCCTTCGGCGCCTCGGCGGTGTTGATTTACGGAGCCGTCAAGAGTCCCCTGGCTCAGCCGCGCAACCTCTTGGGCGGGCATGTCTTGTCCGCCGTCATCGGCGTGGCCGCCTATCAACTGCTTCAGTCGCACACATGGGCCGCCGCCTCGATAGCGGTGGCAACGGCCATCGCGCTTATGCACCTGACCAAGACGCTCCACCCGCCGGGAGGCGCCACCGCCCTCATCGCCGTCATCGGCGGCGAGAAGATTCACGCGCTGGGCTATTTCTATGCTTTGATCCCCGCGGCCACGGGAGCGCTGGTCATGCTCGCGGTGGCCCTTCTGGTGAACAACGTGCCCAGGGCACGGCGATATCCCGAGTTTTGGTGGTAACCCGGCAGGCCGCTGAAAAACACGATCTGAGGCGCACTCCAGGTACGCCGCCTCGTATCCTCGTGATTCACGCCTTGCATCTCATGCTTCCTTGGCGGCCTGCGCCGATCGGTTCTTTTCAACGGGCCGATGGGATCAGGAGCGTTCGGCGGGTAAAACGGCTTTATCGGGTCCTGCGCGACCGCAAAACTCCTCGGATCAGGCTAACGGCGCCAAAGATGCCCATTAGATAGCCCAAACCGGCCGTAGCCGCCAAGACCCTGGGCAGACGCGCGGGAGTTATCGTTTCTCCGGCCTGCGGAGTCGATTCCTCCCCGGCGGTTTTTTCGGCGACGTTCACCGAAGACACGGCCACGTGGCCCATCCCGTCGTCCACCCGGAACCGCCACTCCCCAGGCCCATCCGGCACGAAGGCGAATTTCCCGTTCCGATCCGTTCGCCCGATCTGAAAAGGACGCGTTTCGCCTTCGGGTGGAAAAATTTTCACCTCCGCGTAACTCATAACTTCACCGTCCGTATAAACCGCTTCGAATACCCGGCTCGGGTCGTAAGCCACTCCGATTTCCACCCCGTGGCCCAAGGCGGTTCCCGACGCAACAGTCAACATCAACAGCAAAACGGCCACATGTGTCGCCGGCTCCGGTTTGGAAAGAATCATGCATTACTCCTGAAACGAAAGGCTGCATGGAATCGGGTCATAGTCCCGATCCCATGCAGGTTGGAGGGAGGTACGCGGTGAATTCCGGGCGGTCGACTCAACAGGGAACCCGCCCGGGGTGGGGTGTCGCTGACTTGAAAAGCCGACCATTGGAGACATTCGATCGGGAACGGACTCAGGTCCTCCCCTTTCCCAACGGCCGAACCTTATGAGTTCCCTCGTTCATTTTCCGTCGGCAAAGAAGCGCGATTACTTCACGGCAAAGGTCAACGTAGCCGCAGTGGACATTTTGTCGCACTCCGTGGCGTCGGGGTAAGCCACTTCCTGTTTGGCCACGAGCAGCCAGGGGCCTTCCTCGATGATCTTGATCTTGGCGATGCCTTCTTTATCCGTGTAGGTGGTGTACGCAAACGTGTTGGATTGATCGGAAAAACCGTTAAAAGTTCCATAGACGAAGCCCCTTACGGGGTTCCCTTTGGAAAGCACCTTTACTCTCAGAATGTCTCCCTTTTTCAACTTGGCCGGATCGTCCAACGGAACGATTTCCATGGCGAACCCGAGCACCTTCGAGTAGACGTCGCCGGAGGGGGCGCCCACGGTAAACAAGGCCTTACTGAACTTCTCGGAATACTTGCAGTAAATAATGTCTTTCGGGTCCTTGATGTCTTTCCTGCATTTTCCTCGCTGGTAACCTTCCACCGTCTTGGTGGCGAAGCCGCCTTTTTGTTCGGCCACGGCCATGTAGGTCCCGCTGCCCTGCAACGCGGCTTCTGACGCGTAGGACGTTTCCCCTTCGACGGCGGATATCTTATTCTTACCACAAGGGGTTAGAAAATAGACCTGTTCAACCCGCTCCTTCTCGATGAAATCCTTGCTCGGCAGAACGAAAAGATGACCGTACGCCAAGCCGAGCTTGGCCTGCGAGCCCTTTTCCGGCCGGAAGTTCTCCATCTCGACCCACATGTCGTGGGCGAAGGCCGTAGCCGCCATACAGGAAATGAGCACTATGCCCAACAACAACCGTCCCAGCTTTCTCTGTCTCGTTCTCATGTTTCCTCCGTTTTGTTGTTCCGTCATGAAATACCGGCCGATTTTCAAGGGAGAGCCGACGAAACGTCTTCGCGGCTCCCCTGATGCGCTGTTGTTAGAAGTCGAATTTCAGCCCCACGAAAAAGGTCCTTCGAGGATAGGGATGGGAGATGTGGTAACTCTCGTCCGTAATGTTGTCCACACCCACATGGGCGCTCAGATTTTCCTGGAATCGATAGGAAAATTTGGTATCGAACACCAGGTAATCGTCCACGCCGCCGTAGCCTCCATATTCATCCGTGTTCTCAAGGGTGTTATAGGGTTTGCTCGCGTAACGGCACGCCACGGTGGCGAACCAGTCTTGCGTGGGGGCATAGTCCAGGACGCATTTCACCCGCCACTTGGGAACCCTAGGGAAATCCTTTCCCACGCTCTCCGGCACGTTGTCGTTTCTCAGGATTTCCGATTCGTTCCAGGCCACGTTGAAGAAGAGCCCTAGGCCATCCAGGAACACCCTGCGCTTGTTGAACGCGAATTCGATGCCGCGTGTGCGGACTTCGTCCACGTTCTGGTAATTTTTGATCAGGGTGTAGGAGTTGGTCTGACTGGCGATGGCGTCTTCCACGTCGTCCTGGAAGAACGTCAGACGGGCTTCACCGTCGGCCCCGATGGCCCGGGTGATGGTGAAGTCCTTGGAGAAAGAATGCTCCCGTTTCAGGTCCGGGTTGGCGTTGTTGATCACGCCGGCGGAATTGATACCCCCGTAATAAAGCTCCCCAATGGTGGGATACCGGTTGGCCAGAGCCACGGAGAAACGCAGCCTCCAATTCTCCGATGGTCGGTAGGTGGTGGAAAACTTGGGTGAGAAGTCGTCTTCACTCTTGTCGGCCAGGCCTGCGCTCACCCGGCCCGAATCGCCGTCGGTGGATTTCGAGCCGTCGAAGCCCCGCCACCATTCATATCGGCCGCCCAGGTACACGGACCACTGATCCGTGATGTCCCAGTTGTCCTCGATGAACAGGGCATGCGTCTGGGTTTTCCCCTCGGACCCCGCGCTCAGATCGGTCCGTGTATCGCTCTTCCAGTTTGAGGTGTTCCAGGTTTCGCTGTCCGTGTAATAGCGGTCGAAATGATAGCCGGCGCTCACCGTGTGCAGCCCCAGCAAGGACACGTCGTAGGCGGCCTTGAGGTCGCCCGTGTACCAGCCGCTGTCCGTATCCGTGGTCTGTCCGGCTCCTCCGTTTTCCGACTCCGGAGGCGACGCTTTGGAGGACCGGGTCAGGTCCTTGGAAGCATCGTACAGGCTGCCCGTGGCCCACACCTTCAGGCCGTGCGCGGGCTCCAGGGAATAGCTGAGGGAATACACGAAATCCTGTTTTTCTATCAGTCGGTAATAGAAGGTGGATGAACCTAGAGAGTAGCCTCGCCCGTCGATATCCACCTTTCCGGAGTAAACGGGATTTCCGTCGGCGTCCCGCAGATAGGTCTCCGGGGAATCATAGTCCTGCTCACTGTCCCAGAAAGACCAGATGAACCGAAGCTGGGAATCGCGAGTCAGATCATAAGCAAGCTTCACCTTGAACGTGTTGTTGATGAGTTCCTGTTTTCCCACAGACCCCAGCACATACCTCTTTTCTCCATCCGGGTCCCGGTCCGAGACCCATCCCGAAACGGGGTTCCCCGTGGGGTCCCCGCCGGAAGCGGCCGATTTCGTGGTGAAACTGATGGGCTGAACCCCGGTCTGGAGTCGGTCGTACCAAACCAGCAAGGAGAGATCGCCCAACTTGTCTCCATAGGAGCCGTAGGCCGTATAGCCGTGAATGTCTTCATCCGTTTCGTATTCGTGGTAATTTTGATAGAAGTACTGCGAATCCGCATGGAATTCCCTTTTTTCAGGGAAATGCGTGGTGATCAGGGCGGTTCCCGAAAGGGAGTTGCCGCTGTAGGCCGCGGAATAGGGACCGTAAATTACATCCACTCGCTCGATTTCCTGCGGCGCCACCATGAACCACCGTGGGGAGTTGCTGTGTCCGGCACTTCTGAAGTCGCTGATGCGGACTCCGTCCGCCAGGACCAGCGTTCTCGCGGTGAGAAAGGAGCTGTTGCCCCGAATGACCAGGGGTCGGTTCGTGGAGCCGGGATAGAGTTTTCGTAAATAGGAACCGGGCATGTATTTGAACACGTCCGCCGTATCAATCGCATTGATGCGCTCGATACCTTCCGCGGTCAAAGATTCCACCACGGCAGGAACATTTTCCGTGGTTTCGTCCAGAATCTTTCCGGTAACGGTCACTTCACCGAGCTTGTACACCTTGCCCGAATCGGGCTCCGCTTTCTTTCGGGTGGAGGTTTTGTCGCCTTCCGACTGGGCGAGCACAAAGGAGTCCCGTTCTGCAGCGGACTTTTCCATGGCCCACCAGGCCGTGGAAACCCAATTCTTCGACGAAGCTCCGGATTCGGAACTTTTCGCCACGTCGTTTCCGGAACGAGCGGGCTCCTCTTGTGTGGTGGAAGCCTCTTTCGCCCCTTTCGCCTTGGCTTGTTTCAGGTTGGCTCGCGCGGCCGGAACGGCTTCAGACTTGGGTTGGAGGATATCCGGAGATTCCCCCGGCTCGTCGCCCGCGTTGCGGGAGTCCGTGTGCCGCGCATCCGTCGAAATCGCGTCCGGGCTGGTCCAGACCGCATCTCGAGCGCTGGTCATGGCCGCGAATGGAATCAGGACCAGGCAGACACAGCAGATTTTCAGCAGTTTCATCTCTTCTTCTCCATGACTTGGGCTCGGGCACGCGGCGCGCCATGCCGCAACGGCGCCGACGCCGCAGCGCAAGGGGCGTCCCGGAGCAGTCACCGGAAAAAGGACGCCCTGCTGAGCCCGGCCTTCGGCGCTTGCCGAGTCGGCTAGTGGTTTGGTGATTCGGAATGTACTGGTTGGGGGCTTGTCGAAGTCGCCGGACTCGCTGTGCTTACCGGCCCCACAGGCTCGGCCGGAAGACCGGAAACCCTATGGAGCTTCTGTTGACGTGTGCGTCCGGCCTTGTTAAGAGAGGAACGGACAGGGAAATCCCTTCAGGGATCAATCCCCGCCTGCGTTGGGAGGCGGCCGTCTCCGTTGGCGCGGTGTGCCGCCTTCCTACCCGCATTCCTCGCCCCATTGGCTTTCTTGTGCACGCTTCGTAATGTTCATACGCCGTCGGAAATACCGTCGGCCGATCTCACCTCCCTTCTTCGGCTTGTTCGCTCTATCGGCACGATCAGGGGCACAAAAAACAAAAAAGCCATGAACAGCCCCCCTCCAAAGGAGAGGAAAGCCTTCATGGCTTAGGATTTCTTCTTTGTTTTCGATTCTCCGGCGTACGAGGACCGCTACCACACCCTCAGGAGAACTTCGAGCCTCCGCTTTCTTTCGTCGCCGTAGAGTTCCGCCTCTACAGCAATAGTCCTTCACATGTCAAGCCCGAATTTTCCCGAGCCGACAGCGCTCTCCGCAGGGAAACAAGATAACTCACCGGAACCTTAGCTGATGGCTGAGTTTCATGTCTTTGCCGTCTTTCAGCAGCACTCGGATACGCACGACAAAGGTACCCCAGCCGTTGGTGGAAAGAGGGAACGCTTGAGACCCCTCTCCCCGTCGGCACACGGTGCGCACCGGATCGGGAAAAGTGGGATGCAGGGTGTATTCGACACATTGGACCCGGGCCAAATCCTCTTCGGAACCGCGGATGAACACGGTCCAGTCCCACCGATTGTTTGCCACGGCCCGGGCGATGTTTCCCGCGGTGAAGACGGGCTCCTTCACCTTTGGAGTCATGACGGTCAGACGAACCACCACATTCTTGTCTTCACCCGGGTCCAGACTGACCCATCGGGTTTCCGTTTCCCAACCTTCGGAGGAGATTTCGAGATGATAAGACCCCGGTTGCAGCTCCATTCCCTGCTCAAATGCGGGTTTGACATTGAGGACCCGGACCCGTGCCCCTCGGGGCTCGGTATCCACATAAAGACGGGCCGTGCGCGGCGGGACGGGTTGCAGGTCCACGGACAGAGAAGCGGAACGACCGGGTTCAAAAGTCATGCTGCGAGCGTAGACCTTGTAGCCGCTCTTTTCCACGGACACCCGCCTTTGCCCGGACGGAACCGGGGCCTCGGAAAGGGGCGTTATGCCGAGTTCGATCCCGTCCACCAGGACCCTCGCGCCCGAAACGTTGGAGAGGACCGACAGCGTGGCCCGCTCCTCCGACTGGGGGAGCCGCGACATGTGGAAGACAAAATCTCCCTCGTCCAGTTCCGGGTCCCTGATCTTTCCGTATTGGGGCGTCTGGCCGATGCCGTAAGCCAACACCTCGTGATGGAGAAAAGTTCCGAGTTCCGTTCCCGTGACGTAACCGTCCCGATCATAGTCCGCCGCTCCGGATAGGGCCCGAATCAACAGAGGAACGAAAACGCTCCGCGCCGGTACGGCTTCCCCCGCACTGCCGGCGGTGATGAACTGGCGCACCGGGTGAGACGTGAGGTCTGAAATGTGGGGAGGACTGCCTGAAATGGCCCGAGTCTTAAATACGGTACCCGAAAAACAGCTGTCGAACAGAAAAAGGGCGTGCCTCGCTTCAATGCGTTTGGCCCAAGTGAGCACCTGAGCCATTTCCACGGCCTTTTGCACGAAGCCGATTTCATCCACCGTGGGATCCGGGGCGTCCGCGGGTACGATGTACCCCTTCCTTCCCTCCAATCGGCTGTGCCCGTGTCCTGAAAAGAAGAGGAGCAGCCGATTGTTCGGATCGAATCCATAACGATTGATGAACTCGTCCACCCCACGGCGCAACTCTCTGCTCGTAGGATTGCGAAGTTTCTCCGTCTTGAAACCTTGTTCCTCGAGAAAGGCGGACACACGGTCCATTTCGCCGGGAACACTTTCCAGATCGGGCCATCCGGCGGTGTAATCCGATATCCCCACCAGGAGAGCGTAGCTGTCGCCGTATCCCCCCACGTCCCGACCTTCCCGGTCTTTGATCACCACCTGTATGGCCCTTTCGCGAGTCGCCGCGTGGACGAGCGCCGGGAAGGCGAAAAAAAGCGCCACCGCAATGACGACGAACAAAGAAACCCGTTCAAGTGACGACTTCTTCATGGCGGAACCCTCCTCTCCGGCCGGCAATCCGGTCGTCCGATTCGAGTACGGGAGCAACTACTTTTCTATTATTTTAGCACCTTGAGTCCTCCCGATAAACCTCGCGGAACGACATGGATCCATAATCGCCAAAGAGAACGGCCGGCTCGGGATGTTGGGGGTCCGGAGAAGTGCGAAAGCCGAAAGGCGGACGGGGTAACGTGGCACCCCGTTTCAGACTGGTGTGCTCAGGATCCGGTAAAAGGTGTCCCGCCGAGCGGGCATGAAGCCCGCGTCCCGGATCATGCGGATCATGTCGTCTTCCGAAAGGCGGAAGGAAACCCCGGCGGCGGCCACCACGTTTTCCTCGATCATGGTGCTGCCCAAGTCGTTGGCCCCGAAGGTCAACGCCACCTGACCGATCTTGGCCCCTTGCGTGACCCAGGAAGCCTGCACATTGGACACATTGTCCAACGCGATCCGGCTCAAGGCGAGCATCCGAAGATACGCGACTCCGCCCAGCGGCGCCAACGGTATCCTGGTGTGCGCCGGCTGGAAGGTCCAGGGAATGAATGCGGTGAACCCCCCCGTCCGGTCCTGGAGGTCTCGAATCCTGAAAAGATGTTCGATGCGTTGCTCGGGCGTTTCCACATGGCCGAACATCATGGTGGCCGTGGTCCGGAGGCCCAGGCCGTGGGCCGTTTCCATGACCTCGAGCCACTCCTCCGCCGAGCATTTTCCCGGCGATACCCGGCGGCGCACTTCATCCACCAGGATTTCCGCGCCGCCTCCGGGGATGGAGCCCAAGCCGGCCTCCATCAAAGCTCGAAGCACTTCCTCAACGGATGAGTCTTCCTTTTTCGCCAAAAACACGATCTCAGGCGGGGAGAACCCATGGACGTGAATGGGAAAACGCTCCTTGATGAAGCGCAGCATTTCCCGGTAGTCGGAAAGCCCCAAGTCCGGATTCAGCCCCCCCTGGAGCAGTATCTGGGTGCCCCCCAAGTCCAGCGTTTCCTGAATCTTGCCGGCCAATTCCTTGTGGGACAGCACGTAGGCTTCCGACGATCCGGGCGCGCGGTGAAAGGCGCAAAACCGGCACCCTGCGGTGCACACATTGGTGTAGTTGATGTTGCGGTCCACCACATAGGTCACCAGGGATTCCGGATGAAGGACCAGGCGACGGGCATGGGCGAGGCAACCCAGTTCCAGGAGCTCCGCGTCCCGGTACAACAGGACGGCCTCTTCCCGGTTCAATCGCCCACCCGTCATCACCTTCCGGACCACCTCATCCAACGGCATGCGCTCCGTCCCTTAATTCCACGGGCTCATAGAAAGCGTCCCGTTCCACCGGCTCGAATCCGGCTTCCTCGATGAGTCCCCGCAACAGCGACCGACTCACTCCCTTGGGGCTTTCCGCACCCGCCGTATGGGTGATTCTTTCCTCAACGATGGTGCCGTCCAGATCGTCCGCGCCGAAGGAGAGGGCCACCTGGGCCTGCTTGAGGCCCAACATGACCCAGTAGGCCTTGATGTGCGGGAAATTATCCAGCAGCAGGCGGCTCGCCGCCACGGTTTTCAGATCGTCGTAACCCGAGGTGGGCGGCAGGTGCGCCAAGCCGGTGTTGGCCGAATGAAAGGCGAGGGGCACCAAGGCCAGAAACCCCGGGACTTCGTCCTGAAGTCGCCGGAGCCGCAGCAAGTGGTCCACTCGCTCCTCCACGGTTTCGATATGGCCGTATAGCATGGTGGCGTTGGTTCGGATTCCCGCCAGATGCGCCTGCCGCATGACCTCCAGCCAGTCTTCCGCTCCGATCTTGGAAGGATACAGCTCCCGACGAATGCGGGGGGCGAACACTTCGGCGCCCCCACCGGGCATCATTTCCAACCCGTTCGCTTTGAGGCGTTTCAACGTGTCCGCAAGACTCATACCGGAAATTTGGGCGATATGATGCACCTCCACGGCGGAATAGGCCTTGACCGTCGCTTCCGGGCGGACTTCCTTCACTTTCTTCACCAGATCGAAATAGTATTCCGGAGGAATGTCCGGGTTCACGCCGCCCACGATGTGGATTTCGCGAATGGGTTCTTCTTGGCGGCTCCTGAGAGCCTCTTCCACCTGGTCGAGGCTCAGGGTGTAGGCTCCGGCCGCATCCTGCCTGCGGCCGAAAGCGCAGAAGCGGCACAGATTCTTGCACACATTGGTGTAATTGAGGTGCTGATTATAGATGAAATAGGCTCGCCTTTCGTTCTTGGAAAGCCGGACCCGGTGGGCCGACACGCCCAAACCCAACAGGTCCTTTGTGCGGAACAAAGCGACGCCGTCGGAAGCGTCAAGACGCTCCCCCGCTTCCAGCTTTTCCTGAACTTCGATGAGACGCGGGTCCGTGGGTTGAAATCTCATGGCGTACTCCGGGGCCGGCGTTTGTGCTCCGACCCTTTGAGCATTTTTCGGGGAAAAATCTCCATCCTGCCTTTCGGCGTCAAAACCCCGGTAGATTCCTGTTCCTGGAAGGCCCCCGCGCTCTCCCGAAAACGACGTCCCATTACCCGTACGGGGAATCCGAAATTGCTTTACTCTTTTCCGGTTAAACGGGATCGAATCTCGGCCGCCAACTCCCGGGGGCTTTTCTCATCCGTGGCAACGACCATTCGCGCACAAGCCCGGTACCAGGGAGCGCGCTCGTCCAACAGGGCTCGTATCTCCCGTTCCGGATCCAGTTCGGTAAGGGCGGGTCTTTGCTCGCCCGTCACGGGATCGGTTCGCATTCGTTTGAATATGGTTTCCACCCGAGCGGTCAGCCAAACGGTGTAAAATCGGTTGCTGAGAAGCTCCCTGCAATGAGGGGTCACCACCACACCCCCGCCCATGGCCGCCACCACCCGCTCCCGCGAAGAACAGGCTTCCAGTGCCCGCAATTCTCTTTGCCGAAAGCCGGGCCAGCCTTCGCGCGCCACCGTCTCAGCAATGGTGACTCCCGATGCGGTCTGGATTTCCCGGTCCAGATCGATCCAGGGCATGCTCAGGAGTTCCCCGAGCAATCGGGCCACCGAAGTCTTTCCGGTGCAACGGTAACCGATCAAAGCGATTCTCGAAGGGACGATTCGACGGCCTTCCGGCTTTGCTCCACTCGCTTCCGCCACGAAAGTACCTTCCGCCTTCCCCTTGCATTGGAGAATTTTCAGAGTTATTATTGACCAGGTGGTCACCGAAATGCAATTTTAAATTTAACCTGTTACCGGTGACCAGACGGTCAATAAATGGAAAAGCTCAGCCCTCTTTCATTACGCCCGCCCCGAGTGGGCCGCATTCGGTACATCAACTCCGATCCCGTATATTACGCCTTGGAAACCGGCCAAGTCGGAACCTTCAATCTGGAGTACGGAGCACCGGCGGAGCTGAACCGAAAGATTCGAGAGGGCGAACTGGACATCGGTCCGGTATCGTCCGTTGAATATGCCCGCCGTCACCACGAATACCTGCTGCTTCCCGACCTTTCCATCTCCGCCTTCGGACCGGTGGGAAGCGTTTTTTTCATGAGCCGGGTGCCTGTGTCGGAATTGGCGGGTCGCCCGGTGTGGGTGACCCATGAATCGGAAACCGCCCGAGAACTGCTCCGCCTGCTTGTAGGAGACACGGTATCCCATCCCCCCGTCTACGTTCCCACGGCCGTGACCCGGGAGCGCATCCGTCGAGAAAAACCTCTCGCCGCTTTGATCATCGGGGATACGGCGCTGCGCATGGCGGAAAGCGACGAATTTGCTCATCGGCTGGACCTGGCCGAATGGTGGCGGGAACGGACCCGCCTGGGATTCGTGTTCGCGGTATGGGTGGTCCGGCGTTCCTTTGCGCAAGCCCGGCCTCGGGATGTGGATCAGGTACACAAAGCCTTGCTTGAATCCAAGCGCCTGACCCGGCTCGCGATGGATGCGGCGGCGCGTGAAGCCGCGTTACGCAGCAACCTGGATCGGAAGATCGTCATCGAATACTTCCACCAGTTGCGTTTCGATCTTGGGCCCGATTTGCTGGAAGGCCTGACGGCCTTTTACCGCCGGCTGTCTTCCAAAGGCGTAGTCGAGGGACGGGTCCCGCTCCGGTTCTTTCAAGCCGATCCGGCGGGTCGGGAGCTTTCCTCCCGAGTCCCCTTCGGCTTCGCCTCTCCATCCTTGCGTGCAGCTTCTTCCGGGAAGAGTTCCGTTTCTCGGAAGGCGGTTGTATAGACCGCCTGGAATCGTCGGATTTGCTTGCCTGACGCATGCCTTCGCGGATTCATTATCCCGGCATGCGCCGCGGCCGAGGTCGGAAGGTTCGGTCGGCGGCGCTCTTCCCGTACGCCCCCCCGGTATGACAACTCCGTCAACGCTATTTCAGATGCCGGATGGTTCCCGTGGCCCCGTCACCGATGATCACCTCATGGGCCAATCCCACGAACAGCCCATTGTCCACCACGCCTGCAAGATTGTTCAGCTTCTTCTCCAACTCCCCGGGATCCGGTATGGATTCGAAAAAAGCGTCCACGAGCATGTTGCCCAAATCGGTGACCACGGGTCCCACTTTCTTTTCCGCCATGCGAAGTTTCGGAGTGCCGCCCAGCCGCTCCACCGCGCTCATCACCCCGCGCAAGGCCGCGGGGACCACCTCGATGGGAACCGGAAACGTGCCCCCGAGACTCTCCACCAGTTTGGACGCATCCGCGATGATAACCAACCGCTCGGCATAGGCCTCCACGATTTTCTCCATGGTGTGGCAGCCCCCGCCCCCTTTGATCAGGTTCTTTCCGGGGTCCACCCGGTCGGCTCCGTCCACGGCAATGTGCACCGTATCCACCGCATCCACCGAACGAACGGAAATCCCCACCTCACGGGCCAACCGAAGTGCCTCGAACGAAGTGGGAACACCTTCGATACGCAATCCCTCCTCCCGCACTCGCCTGCCCAGCTCCCGAATGAGAAACTCGGCCGTGGAGCCCGTTCCCAAGCCCACCACCCGATCGCTCTCAACGAGTTGCGCCGCCGCTTTGGCGGCGAGTTCCTTTCCTTTGCGCGCCGTTTCTTTGTCCTGTTTTGGATCCAAGTGGAATCTCCCCTTTTCAATGCCCGTATGACGGATCGGTTGAAGACCGGCGCCTCTGCCGTTCCTCCTCGAATGCCCGGTGGTCCGTTAAGCAGGAAGGGGCTCCCTGCATAGGAGCCCCTTTCCCCGGAGAAAAGACGTTCACCCGATTTCTCGGGCGCCGGCGTTATTTGGCGCCTTCGTACTGTACCGGCTCGCCCATCTCGTCGAAGGTGAAGCTATAGAATACGTTGTGCCCGTCGTAATCCAGTACCCGCAGGTCGTCGGTCTGGTTCAGATCTTTGAGGATCACGTCGTAGTGCATGCCGTATTTTTTCTTGCACAGCTCCACAGGGACCTCGTAAGCGATAAACTTCTTGATTCCCTTCTGCTGCAGTTTCTCTACGAATTTCGCATCGGTGAAGCTGTCGTAAGTGGTTAGGATAAGAATTGGACCGGAACCCGTAAAAATGATGCCCGCTCGATTTTCCATTACGCTTCCTCCTTTTCCGAAGGTGACGATTAAAGCCCTTCAACACCGGGGCCCTCTTCAGGAAGACCGCCGGAAGGGTGGGGCAACCATCTTTTTCAAATACCGCGGGAAATGGAGGTCGGTTTTCCTCTTTCTCGATACTCAAACAGTCTCAATATCCACTACCGGCTATTATTATACCCCTTTATCTTTACGACTGCAGCCGCCGCGTTCAGGTTGAAAAAATTTCAGAGCTCCGCGTGGCTTCGGTCTTAATGCGATCCACGAGACGGACAAGGGAGGGAAACACATGGTCCCGAATGTCCCCGGCCACGGCCACGAGCAGAATGTCTTCTCCGGGCGCGAAGGTCCCTTCCCGATGTTCCACGAGCACTTCCACAATGCCCGGCTCGGCCCGCGACTCGTTCTTGAGTCGCTCCAATACCTCGTCGTCCATGGACACCTGGAAGGCTTCCACGGGCCGGCCGTTGCGCGAAGTTGCACGGACCACACCCCGATGAAACGCCACCATGCCCACCTTGCCGTAATCCGGGTGTTTGCGGATCTTTTCATGCATGGCATCCAGGCCCATACGCTTCCCCCCGTCCATCCGGCGTCAAGGCCGGTGCAAACCATCGTTGTCGACCGTGATTTCTCCCTTGGATCGTCGCTCGATTACAGCAAATTTAGGTCGAACGGCGGCCCGGCGAAAAAACATGCTGAACGCGGCGAGGAAATCCCCCGGAACGCCGCGTACACAGAAGGACGTCGCAATGACGAGAGCTGAACGCAGGCATCGCGCGTCGCGTTTTCTAATGGTCCGCCGGGTTGCAGGAAAAAGAATACCCGGGATACCACTTATCCAAGGCCCCGCTCACCAGTCCAAAGCAGCCGCTGAGCATCATATCGCCCAAAGGAGCCGCCATGCGCCCGTCGTCGTTTCGCAGCAAACGCCTTTGAGGTCCCGTCACCAGCAGCGGGGCTTGCCGAAAATCCCCGTCGAGCCTTGCGGCCATAGCCGTTCCGTGCCCCATGTCTTGGAAGACTTCCTCGAAACATAACTCTCCGCGCCGAAACCTTTCGAGGTGGTTCAGAAGCTTATTCCTGTCCAGGCAGGACGTGTGGTGCTCGTAGATTCCAAAAACCCGCTTTCCGCGCACCAGAGCTCCCAAGGTGTGCTCGTTTCCCACATTCACCACCAATAGACCCGACGACGCCTTTTCCGCGGCCCATCCGTCGAGCAAGGCACCCAAAATCGCGGCGGGACCGGTGTCCATGATGAGAGCGTCGGGGCGAAGCTCGTGGATGGCCCTCATTCGGGAGTTTTGCCTGGGAGGTTCGCAATAGGCCAGGTCCGAAAGGTTGCCTTCACGATTTAGGAAGCGCCTCCAAAGTTCGAATCGGGTGATACGGTTGCTCCGCCCCCGCACATGGCCGTGATCCTGGACCGCCACGGCCAACCTCGGCGGCAGGACGATATCGAAATGTTCCACGGCGCGGGCCAAGGCCTGAAGGTCCAGGTCTCCCAGCCGAAGACGTACCGCGTGTTCGGGCGCCGTCTCGGTTATTTGTACGCCCATGTCTACCACGTAGTCCAAGTTGTCGTGAAACGTGGTCGCGGCGGGCGGGGTGGCGAAAACTTCAAGCCCGGCGGCGAGATGCTCTTTCAGGGCTTTGGTCACAGCCCCCCCTCCCATGGTCATTCCATCGAGAAAGAGAGATCGTCCGGCACCGGTAACCCTGCGAATGTGTCCCGCCTGGATTCTCGTCGGAGAGGGAAGAACCAGCTTGACGCAATTCTCAATGCAGTTTTCCGGGCTCCAGAACAAAATATCCTGGGTGCCCCCTCCCACATCAATGGCCAGAATGGCTTCAGGTTGCATGATCGAGAGCCCTGATAATTCGAGTCGACCGTCCGATGAAAAAAACGGGTTGCGGACGAGTCTCCAAAGGATGATGAGCGGAAGGAGACGAAGTATCCAAGGAACCGTACGTATCCGTATGGAATCGCCTCAAGGGAATATCACTCTGATGATCCCTCAACAGCGTACCGCTTCGGCCTGTCCCTGGGACGCCGGAGAGTTCCCGGGAGAATCCGGCCGACAGGTGCATGAACGGAGAGATCCGCTGAAAAAGGCCGGGCGGGCTCCTCCGGGCGGATGCCTTTGCTCGCCGCTGTTTATCCCCCGATGCCCCACATGCGGCGATTCAGATCCGGTCTGCGATCCGCTTCGAGAAGATGGCCGCGAGGCTTGTCCCGAACCGCCTGATCCATGATACCCAGAAGGCCTTCATCGGATATGCCGTTTCTCATGGGGGATTTCAAATCGGTTTCCATGTCGGAAAACAGGCAGGTTCGAAGTCTTCCCTCAGCCGTGAGGCGCAGCCGGTTGCAGGTGGAACAGAACTGGTGACTGACCGCTGAAATGAACCCGATACGACCTCGCGCTCCTTTCAGCCGGAAAGTGGAAGCCGGGCCGCTGGTGACGCTCCGGTGTATCGGCTCCAAGGGTCCCAGCTCTTGAATCCGCCCCCGGATATCATCCGTTCCAACCACCAATTCCTCTTTCCATTTGGCGGGGTCCCCCAAGGGCATGAATTCGATAAAACGCACATGGTAGGGTTTCGAGTAGGTCAAACGGGCGAACTCCACGACCTCGTCGTCGTTCCAGCCCCGAATCACCACCATATTCAATTTGATGGGATCAAACCCCAGCCGTTCCGCTTCCCGGATTCCATTCCAGACCTTCTCAAAATGAGGCCTGCCGGTAATCGATTCAAAGCATTCCGGCTTCAAACTGTCCATGCTGACATTGATGTGCCGGACCCCGCTCGAAAAAAGCTCTTCCGCGAACTCCCCCAGAAGGACTCCGTTGGTGGTGAGGGCCGTCTCACGGATTCCGGGAAGCCCGTTGACCGTGCGGATGAACTCACATAGCCCCTTGCGCACCAGAGGTTCTCCGCCCGTGATGCGGACTTTGCGGATGCCTCGCTCCGAGGCGAGCCGAATGACCCGAAGCAGCTCCTCGTAGGTCAAAACCTCACCATGGGGAATCAGCCGAATGCCTTCCTCCCCCATACAGTAACGGCAGCGCAGGTTACAGCGGTCCGTCACCGAAACCCGGAGATAGTTGATCCGCCGGGGATCGCCGTCGTAGAGAGAACTCCAATTCAATCCATGCTCCAAACCGAGACGGGACGTCAGGTCATGATCCCGCACTGCTCGATCAGCCTTTCGTTGAACCGAAAGATGAAATCCGTCTGTTCCTTACCGGCATATTGAACGCACGAACAGCGCAGGGTGTTCCTGCTGCGCACCAATAACTCGGTCTTGAACCAATTCTGTCCCGTTTCGATGGCAAAAACGAAAGGCGCACAAGCCTCATGAGTCCGTTGATCCCCCTCAAGCAAATCTTCGGGGAACTCAACAAAATAGATGTCGTTAATAGGTCCCGGCATGGCGTGCTCCGCCAAGTGAGCGCGGACTTTTTCCATGTCCGAAACGGATATCTCATCATACAGCAGTTGTCTCATTTTCCTTCACGTCCAATCTCTTACCGTAAATATACGCATCCACAACCGAAAATGCCCAGACTCCCACGAAAACAAGAATCAGAACGGCAAGCAACGTGTGATCCCCCTCTCCCATAATGCGGGTGAGATCCTTATATGTGGGGCCGTCCAGGCCTTCCGCGGTGAGTGTTTGAAGGGCCTTGTTCAAGTCGGAAAGAAACTTGAACAAAATAGCCAGAAAAAGCACGGTGACGCAACCGATCAGCGCCAGCGCTTTCAGCGGCTGACGGTTCAATAGCTGCCCCGTACCGGGGAGCAGGATGGCGCTGGCGATGGGGGAAACAAATTTTCGTTTCATGGTGATCCTTCACTTTTTCGGAGCCAAGCCGCCGACTCGTTTCAGTTCCTCACGTAGGTACCGAAAAAGGAGGCTTCGCCCAGGATGTGGCCCTGCATGGCGTTTTCCACCACGGACCTCGTGGGGGTTCCGGTAATGTCCAGCGCGGTCTCGTCCAGCGCGTAAACTCGGAAGAAGTACTGATGCACTCCACTCTGGACGGGTGGATCCATGGGAGCATAACCCTGAGCGGACGCCGAGTTCACTCCCTGTTTGGCGGGACCCGGAGGGTCCTGGTCCGCGCCCTCTTCAAGGCTCAGCGTGTCCGCCGAAAGATCGTACACCAGCCAATGCAGGAAATCACTCGCCGTAAGGTCCTCGATAAGCACCACGTAACTTTCCGTGCCCGGAGGCGCGTCCGCCCAGGTCAAGGGAGGAGACACTCCGTCTCCATCGGCGGTGTACTTGACGGGAATCAGGTTTCCGTTGCTGAAGGCCGGGCTTGATAAGCTGAATTCATTGGGGGCGGAAAACCATTGGTACAGATCTCCGGAAACGGGATCACCTTCGGGCGCGGTGAACGAGTATTCGCCGTCGGTCACGCCCACGGCCTGAGCCGTCATCTCCCCTTGAATCGTCACCTCGTAGACCTCCAGGGAAAGATGAGCGCCGGACTCGAACAGATCATCCGCTTCAAATCCGCCGTCGTCAATATCCGGATCCAAGAAGGCATAGTAGGACCCGCCGCCGTCGGCGGTCAGCACCGCCAGCGCCGATCTCGGCTCCACTCCGTAATAGGTTTGAACGAAAACCGAGAAATCGGACGCCTCTCCCAAAGGTTGGTCCTTGAAAATTCCGTTCATATACTCGGTTGCCGGATCCGGTGCCTGAAACCATTTAAACACCGGGAAGCTGAGTTCCATCACGTCCAATGACAGAGTCGCATCCGCGGACTCCTCACCCACAAAGTTCGTCATGGTCAATGTTAGGCCCGACCCTCCCATTTCGGCGGCTTCCACTCCGTCGGAATAATCCGGGTCCAGAAAAATCAGAAATCGCGGCGGGCCGAGAAGTTCCGACATATCCAGCAGAACCACCAGCATGGAACCTTCCGTAGTGGTCTGGATATACAAGGAAATCTGAGTTTCCTCAGCCTGTTGGGGTGCATCTTTCCAAATTCCATCCAAAGTGGCGTGCGCGGAACTCGTCGCCAGAACCATACAACAAAAAAGCATCAACCAAGTTTTTTTCATTCACCGAGCCTCCGGCAAAGCATTGGGAATGGGAAAGGAACGGCGCAAAGAGCCGTCCGTAACATTACAGGCCATTATGGACGAAGCGATTCTCACGGGCAAGGGAAATCCCCGGCGAATCCGCTCCGGGACAGGATCCCCGGCCATTCCACTGTTGACACGAACCAGGGAATCTGCCACCATTCCGACGCGGTAACGTCGGAACGAACGGGCTTCCGCCGTGGCTTCACTTCCTGTCCCCTTACTTGAATGGAGGAACGCGTCATGACGCTGAACAGGCGCAACTTTCTCAAGATGTGCGGCGCGGCGGTTCTCGCCGGACGCAGTCTCGCCCTGACCGGTTGCGGAAGTGAGAGCAGCGCGGGGAACGTCGGTGAATTCCCGGTTTCCGCGGAGGGCTCGGCCGGTCCTCCGCCGCGTCCCGCCGAATTCCTGCTGCGCAATGATTTGGGAGCGGCCCCAAGCGCCGAGGGTCCCATCGGCCCGGCGACCCAACTCATTTCCTTCGGCCAGATCACGGACACCCACATCAGTCAGGACGATTTCAGTGTGACGGGCAACGTCTTTCTCGAAGGTTTGCTGGACTCCTTCGGGAACAACATCGGATTCGGCGGACTGGACCGTCCCGACCCGCAGGAGCGGTACGACGTGGACGTGCTCCAGGCCATCGTCAAAACCATGGCCGCCGTGGACCCGCCCCTCGACCTGATCGTTCACAACGGAGACGCCCTGGACGCGGGGACCTTCCAAGAATTGGTCTCCTTTCTCACGGAAATCAACCAATCCCCCCTGCCTTGGGTTCAGGCCATTGGAAACCATGACGTTCTCGCTCTGGGCAACATCCCTCCGGATACGGCGGAAAAAGTCTCGGACCTGGACTTCGTGGACAAGGGCCAATTCATCACTGAGCATTTCACTCGCACCCACGCGCCCACGTTGCTCGCATTCGGCTCGGCCGCCATGGGTTTCGATTTCGGTCCCGAATACAACGGTGACCCCGGCAGTGTCCGCGGCTTCTACGCCTTCAGTCCTTTAGCACCCTTAAGAAACGCATCCGAGGAACTGGTCCAGCCCGGAATCCGTTTTTACGTTCTCGACAGCACACATCCGGACGGCAGCGCTCTCGGTTACCTGGACGAAGACCAGCGGTCTTGGCTGGCAGCCGATTTGGGCGAGCATCCCGACTCCCTGGCCATTGTCGTCTCTCACCATCGGGTAAACGATATTGAACACGGCCGCGACGACTTTGTGGCAATCCTCTACGACCATCCCCAGGTGATTGCCGTGGTCAGCGGCCACGACCATTTCAATCGAATCCGATCCTTTGCCGTATCCGGTACGCCGGATAAGGGATTCTGGAACATACAGACCGCCTCGCTCATCGATTTTCCACAGGAAGCTCGTATTTTCGAAATCCGCAATAACGGAGACGGAACAGGGTCGATTTTCACTTATGTCTTTAACCAGCAGGGGACCGGACAACTGGGAGAGAACGCCTCGGCTTCCTACGATTCCGCCGCGGACGAAAGTATGGACGGCGAAGGTTCCCCCGAGGATCGCAACGTGGAACTCTTGTTCCAGTTCCCGGCCATGACCTGACGTCCGTCTGCCTGCTTTCATCGAAGGTCCGCGCATGCAAAGAATCGTCCATGTGCGCGAACTCCCTCCACAAGGCGAAGCCGGGGCGCGCTTCCCTCGTGGAGGGGTTTCACCGCGCCTGATCGCCTTCCTGTCCGTTCTCTTACTCTGTTTTCTTCTCTCACCATCCCATTCCGCCGGCTCCTCCGAAGGCGCAACGGTCGAAATCACCATCGCGGCGACCACCGACGTTCTCGGACAAATCTTTCCCTATGATTTTGCCGGGGACAGGGAAACCAATCATTCATTGGCGCACGCGGCCGCCTACATCAAGAAGCAAAGAGCCGAAACTCAAAATTTCCTTCTGCTCGACGGAGGAGACATCCTGCGCGGCAGTCCCATCGTAGCCTACTACAATACGGTGAAGACTCCCGACCGTTATACTCATGTGGCGGCCCAAGTCATGAACCATTTGGGATACGACGCCGGGGTTCCCGGCGATCGCGACATTGAAGCGGGACCCGAGGTGTATCGCCCCACAGCCCGGCAGTTCCGGTTTCCCTGGCTGGCCTGCAACATCCTGGATGCCGATACGGGAGCTCCCTATTTCCAACCTTATCAGGTGTTCGACAAACAGGGAGTCAAGATTGCGGTACTGGGAATGGGCACCCCCGGCATGCCCCGTTGGGTTCCGGAAGAAGCTCAACAAGGGCTTGTCTTCGCCGACATGGTCCAATCCGCTGAAAAATGGGTTTCACACATTCAAAAAAAGGAACACCCCGCGGTATTGGTGGGCCTTTTCCACTCGGGCACGGATTACACCCACGGCGGCGCCGACGCAAACACGCGCGACAACCCCGACGCGGCTCAGTTGGTGGCCGAAAAAGTGCCGGGGTTTAACGTCATCTTCACAGGCCACGATCATCGGCGGCGCAACACACGAGTCAACGACGTGTTGATTCTCGGAGGCGGCAAACAAGCCGAGGCTCTGGCCGTGGCCCACATCACGGCTCGAAGGTCCGGGACCCAAAACGCTTGGGAAATCGAAACCAGAGGCGAACCGGTTCCGACCTTCCTTTTCCGACCGGACCCCGAATTCATGGCACGTTTCAGCCGACCTTACCGGGAAACCAAAGAATACCTCTCCCAACCCGTGGGCACTTTGTCCCGAACCATTGAAACCCGAGACGCCTTGTTCGGAGACTCGGCCTATACGGACCTGATTCACCGATTCCAGCTCCACGCCTCCGGTGGACTGCCCGGTGGACCCGCGGATGTGTCCTTCGCCGCTCCTCAGTACCATAATCGTTCCATTGAAGCCGGTCCCATCCGTATCCGCGACCTGTTCAGTCTTTTTCGTTTCGAGAATTACCTATATCTGGTCAGGCTCTCCGGAAAAGAAATCCGCGATTATCTGGAGTACTCCTACAAAGGCTGGGCCGGCCGAATGCGGGACGAACAAGATCACCTGCTTCTGTTCAAACCGGATTCGGAAACCTCGGAACACCCCATCCCGGCAACCAGATACTACCATTACAGCTCCGCCGCCGGCATCGTGTATACGGTGGACGTAAGCCGCCCTCCGGGGAAACGCGTGAACATACTCGGAATGGATCGCAACCTGGACGGCCATGTGGATGCGGGCGAGCCCTTTCACTTCAGGCACGACTACCTGGCGGCGGTCAATTCCTATCGGGGGGAAGGCGGAGGAGGGCATCTCACCTACGGCATCCGCCTGTCCCCCGCCGCCTTGCGGGAGCGACGTTTGGCCGTGTCTCGGAAAAATCTGAGGCGGCTGATGGAAGAATACCTTCGGGAACGGAAACAAGTGACCACCGCGCCCATCGGGCACTGGAAATTCATTCCGGAGTCTTGGGCGGCCAAAGGCGCAGCACGAGATGCCGCTCTTCTCCGCACGCCCGAAGCGTCCGCGCCCCGATGATAATTCCCTGCCGGCGGTTCCGCTCTTGATCGGGCCGTAAGGCGGGCGCCCGGACTCAACGTCCCGTGAACCTTCAAGGAAAGGAAGACCCATGGACTGCATCTTCTGCAAAATCGTGGCCGGAGAAATACCCTGTTTCAAGGTGTATGAAAATGAACAGGTCCTCGGATTCCTGGACATTCAACCCATGAATCCCGGGCACCTCCTCGTGGTGCCCAAAAAGCATTTCGAAAGCATCCTGGATATCGACGCTGAAACCTATGCGGCCGTGGCTTCGGCCATCCATCGGTTGGCCGGGGCCGTACGGAAAAGCTTCAACCCGGACGGCATGAACGTGCTCCAATTGAACGGCGCAGCCGCCAATCAGGCGGTGTTCCATCTGCACATGCATCTGGTTCCGCGTTGGGAGGAAGACGGGCTCACCGTGTCCAAATGGACGCCCGTTGAGGGAGATATGGAGGAAATCCGCAAGAACGCGGAGAAGATCAAAGCCGAGCTTTGACAACATGGGCACACCGTGAGGCCGAGCCGGGGCTCGGCGCTCTCAGGAACTCATCGCGAGCATGACCTCGCCGACAACAGGCACCTGCAGGCAAACGACTTGGGGAACAACGGCCGGTGGTTTGACGAGCCGACACGGCGGACTTCCTTACGCTTGCACGAAGGGAGATGCTTCACGCATGCCTGAACACAGAGGGGGCCGCAAACTTGCGGGCCGGAGAATCCAGCCATAATGAAGTGCCCCCCTCGGAACGCCGAGCCCCAGCTCGGCAACGCAGCGGAGAAACCCGACGAAACCCTCGATTCTCCCGGCCCCTCATCCGTGGGCTGGTATCATCGTGGATATTTGCCGCACTTTGATTCCTTCGGGATCCTTCAATCGATTACGTTCCGTTTGGCCGACTCAGTGCCTCAAGAAAAGCTGCACTGCTTGGAACAAGAGCTTGCCTCCGTGCCGAGGACCCGACGAGAGGGTGAGAAGCGACGCACCATCGAGGCCTGGTTGGACGCGGGGATGGGGTGCTGCGCCCTAAGACATGGGCGCTTGGCCGCATTGATGCAGGAAACCCTGCTCAGATTCCACGAAAATCGTTACCGGCTTGTGGCATGGTGTGTCATGCCCAATCACATGCATGTGCTCATCGAGCCTTCCGCGTCCTTGTCCAAAATTGTGCAATCTTGGAAGTCGTTTACCGGTCGTTGGGCTTTGGCACACAATTCCCGGTTGGGGCTCGGCATTCCAGGGAAGAACCTTTGGATGCGGGACTACTGGGATCGCTATATCCGAGATCAACAGCACCTGGATGCCGTAGCGGCGTATATCCATGAATAACCCTGTGAACGCCGGACTCTGCCGGTTTCCGGAGCAGTGGCCATGGTCCAGTGCTGGGTTCGACAAATGGGCCGAGCTGGGGCTCGGCGCTCCCGGGACATGATCGGGAATACGACTTCCCCAAAGACCAGAAGAGGGTGTTGAAAGTCGTCAAACCGGAAGTCCGGCGAAACGATAAGCGACTAGGTACGGGGCGCCGAATGGGATCCAATCAGGCGGGATCGTCCTAAAGAGTCCGACTCTCAATAGAATCGGCCAACTTCACCGACTTGCGTTGGAAACCCTCACGGTTCGCCCCCCTGGGAACGCCGAGCCCCAGCTCGGCAAAAAAGCGGAAATGTCCGGGAGAACGCTCCATTCTCCCCCGGATGTAACCCCAAGAGTGCCTTCGTGTCGTTTTGACCCTCTCCGACAACAAAGCTCGGCACAACACTCGCCCCCACCCCCGTCCGTCCTCTTGCCGAAAAGTTCGGGGGGCGCCCTCCTGCGGTGGGCACCCCCCTTTCTTGAGTTTATTCGGTTTCCAGTTTTGCCGCGGGTCAGTGAATCTCGATCCGTTTCCGCATTCGCTTGGCTTCTTCCGTCTTCTTCATGGTCACTTTGAGCACACCGCCCACGTACTCGGCATTCACATTGTCCGTATCCACTTCAGCCGGCATGTCCACCGTTCTGCAGAAGCTGCCGTAATGCGTTTCCCTCACGTGGTAATCTTCTTTCTCATCCTCACGCACTTCTTTCTTTTCCCCGCTGAGGTACAGCTTCCCCTTTTCCAACGAAACCTCGAAATCCTTGGCTTCCATACCGGGTGCTTCGAGTCTTACCACGACCTCCCCTTCCGTCTCACTCACGTCCAGTTTGGGCATAAAGCCCTTTTCGCCGGGCCCCATCATGGGCAGGTCGTCGAACAAGGATTCGAAGCGATTCCATAGACCTTCTCCAGGCCCCCAAACTCCGGGAAGCATGGATTTCCTCCTAATGGGAATCAGGCTGAACATACACACTCCCTCCTTTCAGAGGCAACGTTATCATTTTTCGGCCTCGCATGAGGCCCCTTACGACTATAAAATAACCACACCCCCTTGGTTGTCAACTAGCTGAAATAACCGTCTTTATCCTGGATAAGCAGCGAATTGCACACCTTACTCGGGCTCGCTCATTTTTCGGGCTTTTCAGTTTGCCCGGCCTGTTCCCGGGCTCGTAGGATGGTCTTTCGGGCATCCTCCACCACATCCATCATGGCAGGATCGGACACGTCTTCGGGACTGATTTCATCCAAAGACTTCAAAGCCTCCTCATACCGCCCCAACCTGAACAAGCAGAAAGCTTCTCCGTAATGAGCGTCCGCACGCCGAGCCCCATCGCCGGACAATTCCAGTACAACTCGATATTGGCTTAGGGCTTTCTCCCACATCTCCCAGGATTCGAGTACTTTCGCTCGTTCCAGATGGACCCCGGCCCGCTCCTCCCGGTCTTCGCTGATGCTGGGAAGCGGCCCTTGGTCCTTGCCCGAGGGAGATTCCGCCGACGCGACAGCCGGCCATGTAAGCGACAGGATGCACACAAGGAGAATCCAGCAAGGAAGAACGCGGGACTCCCAACGGGCTCTCGCACCGCTGCGGCGGCGTGTTCCAAAAAACGTTTCGTCCAAGAAAGCGAAGGGGAAAGCTCTCATTCCAATACCTCCGGGTGAATTGGGAAAAGGGGAACAACGGATATGGGATCAGCATAAATAAAAGGTCGGAAATGTTCCAGACCTTGCCGACCCGACGGTCGCAAGGGGAGGAGCATTCGTCGTCCTTCGCACCAGTCTCGGTCCGCCGCCCGGCGATTCCGCGACGAGGGAGGAGGCTGTCGTAGAGAATTCCCGGAGGAACACCGGGTTTCAGTGATGAAGAACAAGAAAAGGGACGTCTTAAGGCGGGACCCCAAAAATCAGGGCGGACACCAAGGCCCGCCCTGAATCAGGTTGAATTCCTCGAAAAATGGTCTAGTCGTCGTCTTCCAGCAACTGCCCGATCGTCGCTTGTATCAGTAGGCCGTTCAATGCGTATCCCGCCCGCACATAACGCTCCTTGGTTTCCGTGTCCGAGCCCCCGGAGCCGGTCACGGTGAGCGCCACCGTATATCGACCTTTTGTGGAATAGGTATGAGAAGGATTGGCAAGCGTGCTCGTTGCGCCGTCGCCGAAGGACCAACGATAAGAGGAAATCTGTCCGCTCCCGAGATTCGTGAAGCTCACCGTCAGGGGAAGAGCTCCCGACCTTACGTCCGACGTAAAATCGGCGATGGGCGGGTCGGTCTGAGACGACAGAGCGTCCAAAGCGGAGTTCACGTTGATTCTGGGCTTGCTTCCGGTGCCGCACCGACTGCTCACGGTGACGCCGGTGCTCTGCAGAGCGTTCAGGACCTCACTCACCGAAGCGTCGGGAGAACGTTGTTTGAGCACGGCCCAGGCGCCGGCCACGTGAGGCGTGGCCATGGAGGTTCCGTTCCAGGCTTCGGTGCTGTAGTCGCTGTCCGCGGTGGATGAAAGGATGGACACCCCCGGAGCGAACACATCCAGAATATCGGACTGCCAGTTGCTGAAGTTCGCCTCCGCATCCGATTTGGACGTGGCGCCCACCGCCACCGCGGTGGAGATGCAGCCCGGAGTGGATACGCCGTTGCACTGGTATGAGTTGCCCGAGGCGATGGCCGTGGCAATGCCCACGGCCCGGAGGTTATCGATCGCCGTCTTGGTGGATGAAGACGCCGAATCGCACGAAGACTCGCTGGAATAGGCGCTTCCTCCCAGGCTCATGTTCACGGACGCGATCTGCTTGGTGGTCCGCAGGCTGTATACGTAGTCCATCCCGGCGATCTGATCCGACGGGTAGCTTCCGAGATACCATTGCCCGCTATAGTAATCGTAACAGTAGGAAAACACCTGGACCGCGATGATCTCCGCGTCCTTGGCCACGCCCTTCAGGCTTGCGCTGTTGCCCGTGGCGATGCCGGCCACATGGGTTCCGTGGTCCCAGCCGGCGTAGCTGCTCGAGAGGTGCACGGCCGAACCCGTTCCGTACTTGACGGTAGTGTTGTTGGGGCAATCCCCGGCGGTGGAAAAGCAGGCTTCCACAATGTCTTTTCCGGCGAACATCTGGTGAGTCCGCCGAATTCCGGTATCCAACACGGCCACATACCACCCGTCTCCGGTGTAACCCCGGCTCCAGGCTTGGTCCGCTCCGATGAGGTCCGTGGAATCACTGAGAGACGGGGACAGGGTCGAGCCCGAAACTCCGTCGAGGTCCTCCTCCGGCATGGGAGGAAGGGGCATGGGCCGGTCCTCCGCTACTCCGACCACGTAGGGAGACGCCCTCAAAGCCTCCAGGCCTTTTCGTCCGACTTCCAAAGCGATGGCGGGCACGCTCCGATAGGTGTGGACGACCCGATAGGCCGCGCCTTCCATGGATTTGAGCGCCAGATCGGCGGCATGATCGATGCCCCGAGCCAAAGCCGCGTCCGCCTCGATCCCTTCGGCGGGAAAAGCGAGACCCCTGTGGGCGGATTTGTAGGCCCGGGAGGCGCTGAGCAGAGCGGGAAGCCCGTCCACCCTGAGTTCGGCGATGACCCGTACCGTGCCCTCTCTTTCGAGGATATCCTCAAAGCTGTCCTGATGAATGGACTTTGAGCTCGGGTCTATTTCCACCGCTCCCGAGGGCCCGGCCATCACCGTGCAGGCCGCTAAGGCCAATAAAAAAAGAATGATTCGAGCGGTTCGCATGATTACCACCTGCCGTTTACATCGAAAGGCGCCGGATTTCGGTTTCAGGTCCGCGCCCGATTTTTCGAAATCGAATCGTGTTGGAGGGCTTTGATATGTAATTCTAATACCGCCTTGCCTCCGGGACAAACATTCTTAGCCGATTTTAAGCAAGGTCCAAGCCAATGTCGCCCGAAAACGGCCACGGCCCGGACCTGAACCGGGATGGGGACCCATTGGACTTGGGCGTCCGACGCCGGGAGAAGTACGGGAATCCCGCTTGGGGTTACCATATGGTACATCGGGAGAAACGACGAAGCCTCAAGTCTTCTTTCATGGAACTTGCCCGCTTTCGGAACGAAGCGGAAGCGGGAGGGCCTTGGCTTGACGGCTCGGTAAAAAGTCCGATGATTTCAGGCTGTTGAAAGACGGCGAGGTGAAACGCACGCAAATGTTAGGAAGCGAGGCCTACATGGAAGTGCGTCGCAGTGACGAGGAATGAAGTACAACTCCGCGGATCGGGAGCCGTTTTTCAGGGCATATGACGTTTTCCCTTTAACGGGGCATGATGAGGGGAGGGAGCCTTTCCGACGGCTCCTCCCTCGGGTCCCATGATCCGATTTGATGCAGTCTCAACCCTCCGTAATCCGATCCGTACGAAAAACACACCATCCCCGAATAGGGAAACCCCGGTGCGGCTTTTCGTCAAATCCCGTCCTGTATCAGGAAGCCATTCATCCGCATGGGAACGGAATTGGTCGAACTCACACACCTCCCGTCTTCCGTACATTCGGTTCCATACGGGCAGCAAGCTCTTCCATGATAGCAACAGTAATAGCTCGTGTCGGGACAGCAGCCCTGACCGCAGCACGTACCCGGCGCACAGCAGCCGAGTCCGGAACAGCACTCGGCTCCCAAGGGACAGCAGCTGTCCCCGCAACACTCGGCTCCGGGTTGGCAGCAGTAGTCGGTCCCACAACAGATTTCCCCCGGATTACAATACCCGCCGCCTCCCGCATCGCAACAAACATAATCGGCGGGAAGGCACCACGGGTCGCACGGCAACGGCTTTTCAGCGCAACATCCCGGCGGCTCGCATTCGGTCGGGGCTACGGCCTTCAGGGTAATGGAGGCCGCGGCGGAACGGTTTCCCCGTGCGTCGGTCCCCTGGGCCGTGACCACGATGTTGGGGTCCGCAATGCCGTCGATATCCGATTTCACGGTAATGGTGCAGTTCTTGGTGACTTCGCCCACCGGGGAAGAGGTAAAGCTCGCGGGACCGGGCCCGCCGCCCAGGGCTTCCCCCGCCGCCGAGAAGACCCCCGAAACCACCCCTCCGTCCTTTTCGCCGGCATCCCAGAAGAGGGCGGACACGGTAACGGTGGACCCGGCGGTAACCAGGGTACCGGAGGCGGGTGATGTGATGCTCACCATGGGAGGGTGCTCATCCACGGTGGATACGCACACGGAACAATCCGACGGGTCGGGTTCCCATCCGTCCCGGCAGGGTTCGTAACAATCCCCGTCGCAGGGTTCCGGAAACTCCTCACAACAATCCGGCGGAACGCAGATGAACTCCGGACATGCGTCGCCCACACCGTCGCCGTTGTCGTCCGCCTGGTCGGAGTTGGCGACGTCGGGGCAGTTGTCGCATTCATCACCCTTTTCGTCGCCGTCTTGGTCCGACTGGGTGGGATTGAAGACCTGCGGACAATTATCGCATTCATCCCCCCATCCGTCGTTGTCCGCATCGGCTCCGCCGGCCCCGGCCAATTCCGGGCAGGAGTCGCACTCGTCTCCAATGCCGTCCTCGTCCTGATCCCGCTGGCTTCGATTGGGATGCGTGGGGCAGTTGTCGCACGCATCGCCGACTTGATCGTTATCCTCATCCTTTTGGTCGGCGTTGGGCGTGCTCAGGCAATTGTCCTTCTCATCGCTTATTCCGTCTTCGTCCATGTCGGCAAGGGAGTCCCAGCAGTCCGTGCAGAACTCGCACCCTTCGTCGGAATACGAACCGATCGCCTTGGTATCCGAGCTGAATCCGTGCTTCCCGTAGTCCACTTTGAAGGACCCCGATTTGGCGGGTAAGTCTTTGGAGCCATCGGGCAGAAAGGTGTAATTGGGTTTCACCAGGACGTTGATGGTAACCTTTTGAGGGTCTCCGGGACCGGGCCAATAGGGAAAAAGAACCCGCGCCTCGCATTGCCCTTGGGTCTGATCACCGATGCTCACGAAAGTCGAAGACTTGGCCCCTTTGAAATGGGCTTCAACGGTCACCGACAGATAGGCCTTACTGGGATTTTGGTAGTGAATCAGGAGGATGCCTCCCACCTGCCCTCCCGCTTCGTAACAGCCCTGCTTCTGCACCCGGGTGACGCTCGGAAGTCGGCGGGCTTTGATTTCAATGGAATTGCTGAAGGTGTTCTGGCCGGAATTGTCCGTTGCCTGGAGCCGCACCTTAGCATTGTCGGTAAACGTGGTGCTGAAGGACGAGACCATCTTCCCCGTGCCGCCCGAAGGAATCATGGGCACAGGGGTATGCTTCTCGTCGTCGGCCAGCAGCTCGCACGAGACGGGTCCCACGGCCTTCACTTCGGCAACGAACCACACCGGTTCTCCGGGTTGAACGTCCGACTTGCCTCCGTCCTGGAGTTTCAGTTCCGCCTTGGGCTGCGGTCGTTTCAGCATCACCGTATGGGAGGCCAAATCCATGTTGGTGCATCCCTGGGCCTGCTCGATATGGAAGGTAAGGGCCGCATGTTCGGATTCGTCGGGCATCAACACCGGATTGAAGTTGACGGAAAAATTCCCCTCCAAATCCGACTCGGTCGTTGCGGCGGAAGAGTCCCAATCGGAACGCACCGTGACGCTGTCCCGGGCATTGGGCACCTTCCCCGACAAGGTGACGCCGATCTCCCGGCCCGTGGCGGGCAAATCCACATCATTGGGCCCCGTTAGGGAGCACGGTCCTTTCTCCACCAGGGAATCCCTGAACTTGGTTTCACCCGCGGCATAGTCCGGGTCTCCCCATCTATTCAGAAGATAGGCGATGCAGTAGCATCTCACGCGCGTGTCACGACTGAGGGCGTCCACGGAAAAGATGCAGTTGTTATAGTAAGTCCATGGCTTGCTGAGATAATATGACACCGAATCGTATGATGTGCTGATTCCGCATTCCTTGCAGGCGTCGTCGCCGGTCATGACCGCGACGACGGGACGGACCGCACTTAGGGTCAAGACGGCGGCCAACAGGACCATTCCCAATCGACGCATCACTCGCCCCCTATTTCCGTAACCACATCATTGACGAAAGTGGCGAAAATTCCCGCCCCGCAGAAATACCACGTTCGTTCCCCCGGGGTTTCCCCGTCCAGAATACGGTCCGGCTCACCCAGCAAAGCACGCAGGTCCTCCGTGGTTGTGGACGGATGGAAGAACCCCGGACCATAGGACACGGGAACGCCCCTTCCTCCCGATACGCCGCCTCGCGCACCCGGTTCCGGAGCGACCAGGCCTTGACCGTTAATGAACTGAAACATTCGATTGCTCCCGTAACTCCAGGTTTCGATGCGTCGATGGGTTTCACGGTCGAAAAGGATATGAAACGCATGGGGCGTTCCATAGTCGGAAAGCACGTCCCACTGGACTTGGGACAGATTCCCCAGAATGATCACCAGGGCCGCCAGGTCGCTCGCCCAATTACTCGGGTCCAACGGCGACGCACCGGGTTTCACCAACACCCCGAACAGGTAAAAAGTCATCTGCGGAAGTTCCGCGCCGAGGATTCCTTCCAGAAGGACCACTTCGTCGGTGAACGCGAAATTCGATCGGAAAGGAAAAATCCATCCGTCCGCCGGGGGGCTTTCCGAAAGAAACGTCAGGGCGCCGGTACCCGCATCCCGCAAGGCCACGTATAGGTCGAATCGATCTTCGGCTTCGGCGCCCGAGGCGTCCGCCGCGATGCGAACCGAGGACCAGGGTGTTGCGTGGGCGTCGTTGATGCGAAAAGAAAGCTGCGGCAATGCCTCCGCTTCCTCGGGTTCCGGGGTTTCATAGGTCGCCGTGACGCTGAACTGCGTCGTATAATCGTTCAGATTGAGCACGGCGATATACCAGTTTCCTTTCACCAGGGGGGGATTCGTTTCGGGCGTAATCTCGATTTGCTCGACGGCGGTGGGTCCGTCGGAGCGGATGTCGGCATCCTCATCCAACTCGGGCACGGTTCCACCGGAAACCGTGCTCCCGTATTTGAGATACAAGTCCAGGTCCCCCACGCCGCCGGATGTGACCACCGTGAGCTTTGTGGCCCCCTCGGGCACCTCGATGTAAACGTTTCCGTAGTTCATCGATTCCAACGTCATGGACCAGGGCACCCCGTTTTGAAGTCCCGACAAAATCGCCGGTTGAAGGAGAGCGTTCGCTTCCGGTGAAGCGGGGATGATCCGTATCTGTCCCGCTTGCCTCGGGCTTTTGGCTCCAGCGAAGTCGGGACAAAACAGCAGAACGGCGATCGCCAGGCAGGCCGGCAATCGTAAACTGCGCGCAATTCCCATAGAGTTCCTCCTGCGGTTTTTCCTCATGGACCCAAATGGAAAACAGGGTTCGAAGCCTGCGAGCGCCCCCATGCCGTGCGAACGCTTGAGGGACGGACCCACCGGCAATCCGCCGCGATAGAGCGTCGCATCGGCGAGACTCCCCCCGCAAAGGAGCGGAGCGCTCCGATCGCCGGTAGGCATGGACGGACTGGTTTGTAGGGATAATTGGAATTTCGATGGAAACGGGGCCTGAACGCGGAGAGCGGGTCGAAAAAAAATGAAGCGAAAGACCGAACGAAGAACCCACCGCGAGCGAAAAGCCGCGACGGCCGCCGGCGTCCCGTCTGCCGGAGACGATTATACGTAATTTAGAGTATAGACAATTCGTGTTATAGTGAATCGCATACCAAACAAACCCCGACCGGCCGCCCACTCACTTTGCGCAATGTGCCACAATTCTTAGTGCTTCTTAATATAGACGGGTCTCGGTCGGTAGAGCAAGGAAAGAATCCCACTTTCGGAGCCCTTACCGTTGTCAAGAATCAAATCGATATGATACAATTTGTTGCCAAGGTGTGGTATTCAACACTTCTTGATGGAATCCTCTCAACTCCCGCTCTTATTGTTCTCCGTGGCACGGAGAGAATCAGACTTCCTCAAACCGATTTGGCGCGGTAATGAGAATTTGTTGCTTTTACGGATGATTCCGCAATGCTTCAAAAGCGTCTCAGCGTCCGAAACAAGACGGTCTTTTTGTGTGAAAGCAATGCATTTTCCCCACAATTCGCGGAATCGGCCTATTATCACCGCCTCCGTGTCTCGAGCGAGTGCCCCCTCGAAATGAAAGCCAGGAAAAGACATGGCCAAGCCTAAGCCTCCAAAAGAAGAAGCTCCGGATAAAAAGAACGCCGAACAGGAAGGCGCCGTGTCCCAAGGAAAAGGAAGCTCCACCGCTAAGCCGGTAGGCGAACCACCTCCCTGCTCGATGAAAAGGGAGATTCCCGTGGTGGGAATAGGCGCGTCCGCCGGAGGTCTGGAAGCCCTCAAGTCCTTTTTCTCCGCCGTGCCCGTGCCATGCGGCATGGCCTTCGTGGTGGTGGTGCATCTGGCGCCGAAACAGGGGAGTCTGTTGCCCGAACTGCTGCAGAAGGTCACGAAACTCGAGGTCAAAGCCGCGACCGACGGCGACAAGATCCAACCCGATAGAGTCTACATCACCTCACCCAACAAGGAGCTGGGTATTACGGGTGAAACCATCCAGGTTTTCGACCTCATAAAGACCGACACCTCCTCGCTTCCCATTGACTTTTTTCTGCAATCCCTGGCTTGCGCCAAAAAAGAAAAAGCCGCGGCCGTGATTCTTTCCGGCACTGGGACGGACGGAACCCTGGGGCTGGAGCAGATCAAAGCCAACGAGGGTCTGGCCGTGGCCCAGGATCCGCAAACAGCCAAGTACAACGGCATGCCCCATCACGCGATCCAAACCGGGCTGGTGGATATGACGCTTCCACCGGAAGCCATGCCGGAAAAAATTCTCCGGTATTTCAGACAGACGGATCACCTCCTGGGCCGAAAAGAAATAGTTATCCAACCTCTTTCGGAGGATTGGCTCAAAAAGATTTTCATCATCCTCAGTAATCGCACCGGCCACGACTTCTCCAAATACAAGAAGAATACCATGGTGCGGCGTGTCGCCAGGAGGATGGGCATTCAACAAATCGGTGAATACGATCAGTATATCCAACTATTACGTGAAAGCGGCGCTGAGGTGACCGCGCTGTTTCGGGAACTTCTCATCGGCGTCACTTCCTTTTTTCGCGATCATGAGGCTTTCGCAACGCTGAAACACGACGTATTACCCGGATTGCTCAGAGAGTTGGACGAAGATGGGACGTTTCGGGTATGGGTTCCCGGCTGTTCCACCGGCGAGGAAGCCTATTCCATTGCCATGGTGGTTCTGGAAGCCATCCAGGAACAGGGACGTCAAATCCGATTGCAGGTTTTTGGGACGGATATCGACGAAACCGCAGTAGAAAAAGCCCGAGAGGGCTCCTATCCAAGAAACATTGCCGCTGAGGTCAACCAGGAGCGCTTGAAACACTTTTTCAGCGGAGAGGGGGAAACCTATCGAGTCAAGCGAGAACTTCGGGACCACATTGTATTTTCCGTTCAGGACGTGCTCAAGGATCCCCCCTTTTCCAAACTGGACCTGCTCAGTTGTCGGAACCTGCTCATCTATTTGGACTCCGAAGCCCAGAAGACCTTGTTGCCCTTGTTCCACTACACTCTGAAGCCGGGAGGAGTTCTGCTGCTGGGGTCCTCAGAGACCATCGGGACCTTCGGCAACTTGTTCCTTCCCTTGGACAACAAATGGAAGGTTTTCCGCCGGCGCGATTTACCCACCAGCGAGCGGCCCGAAGTGAAATTCCCCACAGGAGCAGGTTACCATGAAGAACGCGAAATCGGACTTCCGATGTCGGTGGAATCGGAGATTGGAGACAAGGACTTGGCGTCCCTGAGCAGAAAACTCATCCTCGATGAATTCGCTCCTCCCTGCATTATCGTAACGCCCAACGGACTCATACAACATATTCAAGGACGGACGGGCAAGTATCTGGAGTATCCGTCGGGTCCCCCCACCCAGAACATCCTGGATTTGGCCAGGGAAGGTCTGCGCGTCGAATTGGCCGCGGCCCTGCGCAAGGCGGCCGTAACCAACGAAACCGTGGAAAGACGGCATGTGCGCGTCCAATCCAACAGTGGAACTTCTTTGCTCAACCTGTTGGTCAAACCAGTGAGATTTCCCGAGGAACCCGCCTCCTGCCTGGCCGTGGTGTTCAAGGAAGCGGAAACGGAAAACTCCCCCTTGACGGCACTCGGCTCCGGCGAAAGTGAGGGGAACGGGGACCCGGATGATGAACGCGTTCGGGAACTGCAGCGAGAGCTGCAAGCCACAAGAGAAAGCCATCAGACCACCATCGAGGAGCTGGAAACCTCCAACGAGGAACTCAAGTCCATCAACGAGGAACTCCAGTCGTCCAATGAAGAACTCCAAAGCACCAATGAGGAATTGGAATCGTCCAAGGAGGAATTGCAGTCCCTCAATGAGGAACTGCAAACGGTCAACACCGAATTACATGGCAAAATCGATGAGTTGGATTCCTCTCAGGACGATATGCGAAACCTGCTCAACAGCACGGACATCGCCACCGTCTTTCTGGACCCGGACCTTCGGGTCAAACGGTTCACCGAACAGGCGACCCGCATCGTCAACCTCATTCAAACGGACATCGGTCGTCCGCTGGAACACATGGTCACCAAACTGAAATACGAGGGACTCATGGAAGACCTTCGGCAAGTGCTCGACACATTGATCCCCAAAGAAGATGAAGTCCTAACCAAAGACGGTGACTGGTACCTCATGCGGATCAAACCTTACCGGAAGATGGACAATCAAATCGACGGCGTGGTGCTCACCTTTGTGGACATCGACAAGCTGAAGAAGAGTGAGGGGCTGGGGTTAGCGACCAACTCCGAACTGGCTCACGCTCGGAAATTTTTCGCCGGCATTCTGGACACCCTTCCGGAACCCATAATGATCGTGGATTCCGCGCTCAACGTGGTCAACGTGAACCAGACTTATTGCAGGATTTTCGGCTGCGATTCCGGAAACGTTGAAAAGTCGGGATTATATGAAGCCTGTCCCGGGATTTGGAATTTCGAGCCGCTGAAGAAAAACGTGGATATGGTACTTCGATCTTCCAACGGCCCCCTGCAAACGCACTTCAAGGTGAATTTGCCGGGATTCGGCGACCGAGACATTTTACTCAGAAAAATCGAATTGGACGGTGAGGAACGTCGTCCACAGACGGAATATCTTGTCGTGTCCATCCGGGATCCGATCCATACCGGATCGGACCAAAAAGACCGGGTTTCGTGAACCGAAAACAAAGGAGACGCCCATGAGAGAGGGCTCCAAGAGTTCCGAATGGTGGGAAAAGCTGCGGATAGTGGCGGAACAGGGGATGTCGGTGAGCGGAACCGAGGCAGCATCTTTCGCCTCCGTGGATCTGTCGGAACTGCTGCACGAAGTGCAAGTGTACCAGACTGAGCTTGAAATCCAGAACGAGGAATTGAGAAATTCCCGAACGGCCCTTCAGTGGGAGAAGGATCGATTCGAGAACCTGTTCGAATCCGCTCCCGCGGCCTATATGGTTCTGGATGAAAGGAGGCACGTGTCCAAGGCCAATCTCGCGGTTGTGACCTTGTTTGAAGAGGCGCGCGGTGACCTGCTGGGCAGGCCCTTCCATCGATTGGTCGTCAACGGGGACGAGGAGACCTTCCTCCAAGGAGTCCGGGCCTCCCTAGTGAACCAAGCGGTGCAAACCATTGAACTCAGGCTCCTGCGAAAAGGGGAAGTCCCTTTTTGGGCTCGAGTCCGAATTTCGTCCGACTCTAAGCCGGGATCCCGCTTCCTCCTAGCCATACTGGACATTTCCGATCTCAAGGAAAATGAGACCCTGAAGGCACTGTTGGAAGAAAAACAGCTTCTCATGCGGGAAATCCACCATCGCGTCAAGAACGACCTGCAACTGGTATCCAGCCTGCTGCGATTGCAGAGCATGCAACACACCGAACCCGAGGTGATCGTCACCTTGGAGCAATGCGACCGCCAAATCCAGTCCATCAGCCTGATCCATGAAGTCCTCTTTCAATCATCCACCCTTGCGGCTGTGAATTTACGCAATTATCTTACGCGGTTGAGCAACATGCTCATCTCGTCCATGTACTCGGCTCGGGATCGGATTTCTTTGACTTTGGACTTGGAGCCGGTTCAGCTGCCCGTAAGTCAGGCGATACACTGTGGACCCGTAAGTCAGGCGATACACTGTGGACTGGTGATCACGGAACTGCTGAGCAACGCTTATAAGCACGCATTCCCCCATGGATCCCATGGATCCCATGGGTCCCATGGGGAGATAAGCCTCACGGCGCGGCTCATGGAGTCGCGGGATTTGGATATCCATGTTCGGGACAACGGCGTTGGGTTGCCGCAATCCGTTGATGTGCAAAACACGGATTCCTTCGGGCTCATGTTGGCGCGTACTTTGGTCACCAAACAACTGAGGGGAACCTTCGAGGTCGCCACCGAAGGGGGAACTCACTTCCGCTTCTCGTTTACTCCGGAGCCTTCGAACGAGAAGCCCGGTCGATCCTGAGCCCGGGTTCAAAGTCCAATCCTTGAACGGGCGGCGCATGGGCGGGATATCATTCGAGGCGAGGGAAGGTCGGCGGAGCGAGCCTAAAGCACCTGAAGTCGGCCCAAAGCATGCGCCCCCACCACCCGCCCCACGATTCGGGACTCGGGAATGCCGGCATCCCACAACGCCTGCAGGAGCGCTTCCCCTTCCGGTGTGAAGATGAGCAGCCCGCCCGAGGTTTGGGCGTCGGCGAGCACGTCCAGCAGGACTTCATCCACGGACGAGGAGACTTCGAGCGACTTGGAGCAATAATTCCGGTTGGCGTGAGAGCCTTCCGGCACCAGGCCCATGGCGCCGAACTCAAGGGCTTCGGGCAGAACCGGGACCTCGGAAGCATCCAATTCGATGGTCACCCGACTTGCAAGAGCCACCTCAAGCGTATGCCCCAGCAGACCGAATCCCGTGACGTCGGTGCAGGCATTGACCCGAAAGCCTTCCATGACCTCGGCCGCTTTCCGGTTCAAGGTCCCCATGATGCGAACGGCCTTTTGTTCCGTTTCCTCGGACGCCATACCGGCTTTGATGACCGTGGTCACGATGCCCGTGCCCAAGGGTTTGGTGAGGACGATCAGGTCTCCCGGCCGGGCCCCCGCGTTGGTGAGCACTCGATCGGGATGCACGGTTCCGGTGATCGAAAGACCATACTTGATTTCCGGATCCTGTACGCTGTGCCCCCCCACCAGCACCGCCCCGGACTCGCGCACCGCGTCCAGCCCTCCCTGCAGAATCCGTTTTAGAACGTCCAGGTCCATTTCTTTGGAAGGAAAGCACACGATGTTCATGGCGGTTAGAGGGCGTCCGCCCATGGCGTACACGTCGCTCAACGCATTCACCGCGGCGATGCGTCCGAATTGAAAGGGATCGTCCACGATGGGAGTGAAGAAGTCCAACGTCTGAATCAACGCCAGGTCATCGGAAAGTTTGTACACCCCGGCGTCGTCCGACGTCCCCTGACCCACCAGGAGATTCGGATGGGGTTCCACCACCAGTTCCGAAAGTATGGCCTCCAGATCACCTGGAGGAATCTTCGAAGCTCAACCGGCGGCTTTGACTCGTGAGGTGAGTTTGTCGGGTTTGTCGCTCAATCCATCACTCCGCAGTTTTGGATGAAATGAAAGGGGCGACCGAGACGCGCGGGAAGAACTCCGCCGTCCGCTTGCGCCCCCTTAAAATCGGATATCGAGTACGGGATTTCTTCCCGGCTTACTCGCCCCACGGTCGGCGCGCGGAAAAACCGAAACCCGGCTCGACACGATCACGCAATCGCGATCCCGGACACAACGGCCGGCCGCTAGCCGAAGGTAATCACCTTGCCGGCTACCTGCATGGAAGTCACGATATCCAGCATGTTGGTGGTTTCTCCCACTCGTTTCCTATCCAGCAGATCGAAGAACGTGAGGCAGGTGCCGCACACCAGGACGCTCACGCCGGAGGCCTCCAGCTCTTGGATGGCGCCGAGGGTTTCCGCTCCCTCGATGGACAATTTGACGCCGTTGTTCACGAGCACCAAGCGCCAAAGCCCCTCCATCTCCTTGAGCGTGGAAATGAAGGAGAGCATCAGTTTGCCGCCCAGGACGTCGTCTCCGGAACCGATGTGGTCCGTGGCCACCATGACCAGGGTTCGGGCATCCTGAAGCATCGGAGCTTCGAAGTCCATGATCTCGCAGGCCGCGGTCTCTTCCCCCTGCTGTCGGGACCCTTCCACCGCAAACCCGCCGTTTTGGGTGCGCACCCGAACTTCGAATCCCTTGGTTTTAAGAAACCTCGAAACGTTCTGACTCGCCGCCTCGTTGTCCACCAGCACTTCGAGGGTGTCGGGATTTTTCGATTCCAGTAAGTCCTTGGTTTTGATGACGGGGCTGGGGCAGGCCAGTCCCATACAATCCAGCATTTCCATAGCCGCTCCCGGGTGATGTATTTTTTATTATCTAGTCATTTCGGGGAGGCGAAGGTAAAATAGGAAATATCAATATAGAAAAGATGGGCCTATTTACTTTCTCAATCCATGGTGCTCCCCGAGACTCGTCACCCGGCGCAGCCGAAATACGAACCGTACCGGACCTCTTTTGGGCTTTCAACCGGATTCTCTTCTGGTACAATCCGGAAGAAGGTTGCTTGAGAATTCACCGAAGCCGGAACCGGCCGCGAAACTCCGGACCTCACCGGCGACCCGTTCAACCCCTGCTTTGCGAATCTCGAACCATCTTGAAAGGGGATCCCCATCATGAACCAGGCATCCCTGCTCCAGCGTGTCGAGGCATGGTTGTTCCGAGGAACCGGCGAGGCCCCGACCAATCACGGTGATCGATTTCGGGAGTGGGGCATGAACCTGCTTCGGGTGATCTACATCGCCGGTTACCGCACCCAATCGGACCGGATCAGCTTTCTCGCCGCTTCCCTCACTTTCATCACCACGCTCTCCATCGTTCCGGTGCTGGCCGTATCCTTTTCCGTGGCCAAAGGACTGGGCGTGGCGGATATCCTAAGAAAGACCATCGAGACCCAGGTCTCGGGGATCCAACCGGAAGTCCTCGAATACCTGTTCCAGTACGTGGAGAACACCAATGCCTCCACCCTGGGCATTATCGGCGTCCTGTTTCTCTTCTATACGGTGACCCGCATGCTGAGCAGCATGGAGGACGCCTTCAACCGCATCTGGAACGTCCCCGAACAGCGGCCCCTGTATCGGAAGTTTTCGGACTACATCAGCATCGTGATGGTCTGCCCCCTCCTTTTCATTGCGGCCACCACCATCACGGCTTCTCTCAAGAGCAACGCCTACGTGGAATTCCTTTTAGGTGTCCAGTTCCTGCGTTCCCTGGTGGCCTTGGCCTTGTCGCTGGTGCCCTACCTGCTTATCTGGATCGCCATCGCGGTGCTCTACCAGTTGCTTCCGAACACGCGGGTGCCCGTAGCCTGCGCTCTGCCCGGCGCCATCATCGCCGGCACGCTCTGGCAGGTGGTACAGAGCCTTTACATCACCTTCCAGATCGGGGTGGCCAAATATAACGCCATCTATGGTTCCTTCGCCAGCCTCCCCCTGTTCCTCATCTGGCTCAATTTAAGCTGGCTCATCCTCCTTTTCGGCGCGGAAATGTCCTATGCGTTCTACGGATTCGGCAAGGTGCACCCCCGAAGCCTGAGAACGCTGGATCAATCCTGTTTCGAGCCCCTGGCCCTCAAGATATTCCTGGTGTTGGCCGAACGATTCCGCAAGGGCCGCCGGCCTTTGACCTCCCGGGAAATTTCCCTCCGTCTCGGCATCGATCCGGCCCTTATCAACGAGGTGCTGGACCACCTCATCCGAAAAAGCCTGGTGGCCCAAACCAAGGACTCCCCTCCCAAGCTCCAACCCGCACGGGACCTGGAAGCGATCACGGTGGGCGAGGTGATGCGCGGGATGTGGAGCGGATCGGAATCCGCGACCTTGAAAAACGAGTTCGCGGACCACGTGGACCGGATTGTACGCCGGGTCCGCTGTCTGTCGGACGAAGAGTTGGAGCACACTTCCATCAAAGAAGTGTTGGTTGCTCACGCGGCCGCCCAAGGGGACTCCCAAGAGCCCGAGGACGCGCAACCAACCTGATTTTTCTTGTATATTCAAGAAATTATACAACCCCCCAAACGGCCGCCTTTTTCCCGAAATTTTTGTCCCGTCCTCTTGACAACCCTTGTCCCCGTCTTATTTTCAGATATATTTTTCTCTGCTTGATTATCCATTGATTCCGGTTACGAGTTGCCCAATTTATTGGGATATATCATACGACTACCTAGTCAGGAGGTTTGGTTCAATGAAGGTAAAACCGTTAAATGACCGAGTACTGATCGTTCGAACGGAAGAGGAAGCAAAGACCGCCGGTGGAATCATCATCCCGGACACCGCCAAAGAGAAGCCTCAGCAGGGCAAGGTGGCGGCAGCGGGACCCGGACGGGTCGGAGAGGATGGGAAGATCATTCCCATGCAGGTAAAAGAGGGCGACAAGGTGCTGTTCGGGAAGTACGCCGGGACCGAAATCAGTTTCGACGGGGTGGATCATCTGATCATGAGAGAAGACGACATCCTGGCCATCGTGGAATAACGGGAGGAAAATCGCATGCCGGCAAAAGAGATTAAATACAGTCAGAAATCCAGGGAAAGCATGCTTCGCGGCGTAGACGCCCTGGCCAACGCGGTCAAGGTCACCCTTGGTCCCAAGGGCCGCAACGTGCTCATCGAAAAGTCCTGGGGTGCTCCCACCATTACCAAGGACGGCGTTACCGTCGCCAAGGAAGTGGAACTCGAGGACAAGTTCGAGAACATGGGCGCCCAGATGGTCAAAGAAGTGGCTTCCAAGACCTCCGATGTGGCCGGTGACGGCACCACCACCGCCACGGTGCTTGCACAATGCATTTTCCGGGAAGGCTCCAAAATGGTGGCCGCGGGACACAACCCCATGGCCCTCAAACGAGGCATCGAAAAAGCGGTAGGTCTCGTCGTCGAAAATCTGAAGACCCAGTCCAATCCGACTCGCGATAAGAAAGAAATCGCCCAGGTCGGAACCATCTCGGCCAACAACGATGCGGCCATCGGGAACATCATCGCCGAAGCCATGGAAAAAGTGGGCAAAGAAGGCGTGATCACGGTGGAAGAAGCCAAAGGCATGGAAACCACGTTGGAAATCGTGGAAGGCATGCAGTTCGACCGCGGCTACCTGAGCCCCTATTTCGTTACGGATCCCGAGAAGATGGAAGCATCCATCGAGGAACCCTACATCCTGCTTTATGAAAAGAAGATCAGCAACCTCAAGGACCTGCTGCCCATTCTCGAGCAGATCGCCAAGATGAACCGCCCCCTTCTCATCATCGCGGAAGACGTGGAAGGCGAAGCTCTTGCCACGCTGGTGGTGAACAAACTGCGGGGCACCCTGCGCTGCGCCGCGGTGAAGGCCCCCGGTTTCGGCGACCGTCGCAAGGCCATGCTGCAGGATATCGCCATCCTCACCGGCGGTCAGGTGATTTCCGAAGACTTGGGCATCAAGCTCGAGAACATCGCCCTCAAAGACCTGGGAACGTGCAAGCGCGTAAGCATCGACAAAGACAATACCACCATCGTGGACGGCGCCGGCAGCAAGGCGGAGTTGGAAGGCCGTGTGCGTCAGATTCGCGCTCAGATCGACGAAACCACCAGCGACTATGACCGGGAAAAGCTCCAGGAGCGACTGGCCAAGCTCGTGGGCGGCGTGGCCGTGATCAATGTGGGCGCCGCAACCGAAATGGAAATGAAGGAAAAGAAAGCCCGCGTAGAGGACGCTCTCAACGCCACGCGTGCTGCGGTGGAAGAAGGCATCGTCCCCGGAGGCGGAGTGGCCCTGCTGCGTGCCGCCGCGGGTCTTGACAAAGAATCGCTGGAAGGTGAAGAGAACCTGGGCCTCAAGATTCTGCTGAGAGCTCTCGAGGAACCCGCTCGCCAGTTGGCCGAAAACGCGGGATATGAAGGTTCCGTGGTGATTCAGAAAGTAAAGGAAGGCACGGGTCCTTTCGGTTTCAACGCGGAAACCGGAGATTACGAAGACCTCATCGCCGCCGGGATCATCGATCCCACCAAGGTGACCCGTTTTGCGGTGCAGAACGCGTCCTCGGTGGCGGCTCTGCTCCTCACGACCGAAGCCATGGTCGCCGAGAAGCCCAAAAAGAAGGAAGACGGCGGCGCCGGAATGCCTCCCGACATGGGTGATATGTACTAAGCCTGCCTGCATCCCCGGGGCTTTCCCTTCCCTTATGGAAGGGACCCCGGGGTTTCTTTTCTCCGACCTTCCGCCCGATTTTCTTCGGCACGAAAGCGTCGAGCCTTTCTCGTACCCACGGACCGTGCTTCAGTCCGTTTCCCGATGTCCAAGCCGTGCTTTGCGTTACGGCCTTTTTGCGTTATACATGTATCATGCCGAACGGACGCCGGCCGACGAATCGCCTCGTCTCGCGGCGGTATAAACAACGACACGATTTCGAGGAACACGTATTGAAGAATTCCAAGGACCAGTCGATCAATGCCGGACTTCGCGGACCGGAGCCGCCCCCCGCGGGGCCCATAGTCCCCATCCACTTGGATCGCCCGGTATCGGTGGAGCAAACGCTCGAAACCATCTTCGACTCCGGGCATCCCGCACGCCTGGTTCGCGCCCTGGCGGTCGAAGACCTCCATTGGCTCCTGCTCAATGCGGAGCCTGAGACCTCCCTGCGGTTGCTGCGGCTTGCCTCGGAGGAACAGTGGCAATACTTTCTGGACCTCATGACCTGGGATGCGGAAGGCCTGCACACCGACTCCCTGGCGGTGTGGTTCGCGCGACTGTTGTTGGCCGACGCTCCGAGGTTCTGTCGTTGGGCGATGCATCGCTCACCGACGCTTCTGCTTCTGTTTCTCGCGCGCACCATCGAAGTGTGGTTCCGGGACTACGACGAGCCGCCGGAAGTAAATCTTGAAGAATGGTTCACCCTGGACGACGTGGCCTATATCCGTTGCCGGGATACAAAATACGCGCCACTGGTTCGCGATGCCGTGAAACGCCTGGCGGATTCGGACTACGAAGCGCTGCACAACCTGCTGCTTGCTCTCGGCGGCTTTCTGCCCGCAGAAGAGGAAGAAACGGCTCGGCGATTTCGGGACGCACGGTTGGCGGAAAAGGGGTTTGTCCCGTACGACGAGGCCATGTATCTCTATACTTACGTTAAGCCTTCCGAGTTCGTCGGCGGTCGTCTGTCCGGAAACCTCGAAGGAGAGACCGATACGCCCCCCGTGCACCTTCCGGTGACGCCTGTGCGACTTGCCGGCGAGGACACCGCTTTCTTCCAGGCACTCTCCCGAGTGGACGACACGCTGTTATTGGATCGGCTCATGATGGAATTCGCCGGCGTGTGCAATCACCTCATGAGCGCGGATTCCATTGTGCCCGAAGAACCGGAGACGCTTCAGCGTCTTTATCAAAAGGCTTCCGGAATGATCAGCATCGGCATGGAACGGCTCGCCGGAAACGATGCTTCAGGTTGGTCGGAAACGATCCGTGTTCATAACCTGTTCGATCTGTTTCGCCTCGGGTTCAGCGCAGTCCTCGACGTCCGCAGGCAACTGGCAGGGTGGCGGAAGAAAAGCTGGTTTCGCGCCGTGGGATTGTCCTGGGGTTTTTGGGACGAACCGTGGGGTGAGACGCTGAGATGCCTGGGCCTGAGACGACCGGTGCGATACGATCCGTCCCGTGCGGAGGACTCCTATCGGTCGTTTTCCACCGTGGCTCAAGTGGAAGATTGCCGCGATGCGCTCGGCAAGGTCCGAGCCGTGGACCGTTTTCTCGAAGACCTTTGCGAAATCGAACTGCCCGAAGACCTCTGCAAGGACCGATGGTTCACGTTCCGAAATTGTCTTTACACCATTTGGGCCCGCGCATCCCTTGAGGTCAAACCGGTGTTCGCTCCCCTTTCCCACAAGCAACTCGAGGAGTTCCTGGATCGCATGGGCGAAGCGGGACCCCATCGGGACCTGTGGTCCGGAGACGAAGTCATCGAGGCTTTCTTCGAGCGGCTGCCGTGTTCCTTGGACTCGGAAGATCCCGAGCTCCCGATTCTCAAGCAGGTTTACCGAGAGCTGCTGGATCATGCCTGGAGCCTGTTTTCAACCGTGGGCCGAAAAGACATGGACCCGCGTTTCGTGGACCTTTTCTGGGTGGATTCCAATTAGTCCGGCTCCGGTCGCCGGAGTCTTCGGACTCGACGAGTACGGGCCGAAAGAAACATCTTCTCCATGCGGGTTACTGAAATCTTCCATTCCATTCAGGGAGAGTCGACTTATTCGGGTCTGCCCTGCGTCTTTGTTCGCCTGACGGGGTGCAACCTTCGTTGCACGTTTTGCGATACCCGGTACGCCTACGACGAAGGCGACTCCATGTCGGTTTCCGCGATTCTCCAACAAGTCGGCCGATTCGAGTGCGGTCTCGTGGAGATCACCGGAGGAGAGCCGTTGTATCAAGAGGAAACCCCGTCCCTGGCTCGTGAGCTCATTCGGCAAGGCCGCCGCGTGCTGGTGGAAACCAACGGCTCTCTGAACATTGGGGTCCTGGACCCCGGTTGCGTGAGGATCGTGGATTTCAAATGTCCGTCGAGCGGCGAGTGCGGGCAAACCGATTGGGACAACTGGGCTCGAATGAGCCCCAGTGACGAGGCGAAATTCGTCATCGGCACGGAGGAAGACTACGACTACGCAGTGGACGTTCTGAAACGACGGGTCCGGGGAGGGTCGCCGGGCTTCACGGTGAATTTCTCTCCGGTGTTCGGACGGATGGAACCACGGGTGCTTTCGGAATGGATACTGCGGGACCGTCTTTCGGTAAGATTGAACCTCCAGATTCACAAGTACGTTTGGGCCCCTGAGACACGGGGGGTGTGAAAGGCTCAGGCCGGTACACGACTCCCTTGGAAATAAGACGCAGCCTCGGCCACATCCGAAGCGATCTGCCTGGATAATGCCTCAAAATCGGGAAACTTCCTCTCGTCTCGAAGTTTCTTGAGAAAATCCATCTTGACCCGCTCCCCGTAAATCATCCGGTTGAAGTCGAGAATGTGCGCCTCCACGCTGAGTCGATCCAGGCCGAAGGTGGGATTGACGCCCACGTTGCAGACGGCCGGATAAGCGATATCGTCCAGAATCACTTCCACCACGTAAACGCCCTTACCGGGAACGATGCCCTTTCCCGGCTCGAGGTTCAGGGTGGGGAATCCGAGCTGCGCCCCCCCTACTTTGCGTCCCGGAACCACCTCGCCCTCCATTCTGAAAGGCCGTCCCAGGAAGTCCCGGACCCTGTCCATTTCTCCTTCCTTGATGAGGCGCCGGACCGTGGTGCTGCTGACCCTTTCGCCGTTTACCTCCACCGGCTCGAGTAGAACGACCTGAAATCCCAGCTCGCCGCTCAGGTCGCGCAGCAGGTCGATGTTTCCTTCCCTGCGATACCCGAAAGCGTAATCGTGGCCGATGACGATGGCCTTCATGCCGATCCGTTCGCAAAGAATCCGCCGGACAAAATCCGCGGCCCTGATTCGGGAAAATTCCTCGTTGAAAGGAAGCACCACCACGTGGTTCACCGTGCACGCACGAATGAGCCGTACCTTTTCATCCAGGGGGTGAATCATTTCCGGGGCCGGGTTCGCCGGGTTCTTCAACACGGTGAGGGGGTGCGGATCGAAAGTGACCACCACGGACTCCCCGTCCAGCTTAGCGGCAAGGCCCTTTACCTGATTGAAAAGCGCCCTGTGCCCCATGTGGACGCCGTCGAAATTTCCTATGGTGACCGCCGCACCTTTAAAAGGCCGGCGCAGTTCTTCGAGACCATGAAAGAGGCCCATTTCGATCCCCGTTTCGCATTCTATTTGAAAAGGATTTTATCCGACTTGACAAAAGCGGGGAAACCCTTTATTGATATCAATCTCGCGTGCCGAAGTGGCGGAAGTGGTAGACGCGCTAGGTTCAGGGTCTAGTAGGCGTACGCCTGTGCGAGTTCGAGTCTCGCCTTCGGCACCATCTTGAAAATAAGGGCGTAACCTTTCAAAGGTTGCGCCTTTATTATTTTCCCCCGAGCATGCCCGCCCGACTATGATACCGCGATTCATCCGCTCTCACCGTCATATTTTCCGGGGCTCGCCCCGATGGTTCATCGCACATACACCGGACACCTTCCGCCCGTCAACCATCGGCTTGAAAAGGCAGGCCGACGAAAAGGGAGAAGCCGTGCAAAAACCCCGGGACGGCCTCTTTCCGCTGCCTATGGTATCGATCGAATTCCATACAAAGAGTAAGGTCAACTACCGACTCCCGGCTCCGAAGAATCGCCCGCCAAGAGTCTCTGCAGGCCATTTCAAGGGAGCCCAACTCATTATATCCCACACCAGCGGGAGGCTTACGCCGAAATACTCTTGCGCCACGATATTCCGAAACCCGACAATCTTTTTCCATTTTATTTCGGGAGCAGCCTTTATCGATTCCGGCAAACGGCCTACCGTCTCTCCTATGATCTCGAGATTGCGCATCACGGCATCCTGCGTCCTCCTTCTCCGGAGAACTCCTCATAGCCGAATCCAAAAGTATATTCCCGCACTTGGGTTACGGCATCCAGGATGTCATCGAGGAAAAGTCGAAAATCTCTATACATACATAAGCTCATTCTCGATGATCGGCTTCAATCGAGGTTTCAAGGCGTCGGCGAGTACAAGATCCACACGACGCCGGAGTACCTCTTCCAACCTGAATTTGAGATCCATATAGTGATCGAAGGTCGGCTCAGCCAGCTCCACAAGAATGTCCACGTCGCTATCAGGACCCGCATCTCCCCTGGCGAAGGAGCCAAAGACTCCGATCCGTATTACGGTGAACTTCTCACTAAGTTCCCGACGCATAGCGGAGATAGTCCGAAGCATTTCGTTCGCGTTTTTTTCCATCTCTCATCTCATAGGATAGCGCCTTGCCTGAGGCCCGTTCAGTTCGATATCCGAACCAGTCGAAATCCCAGGTCCACATTGCGGAAGTCGGCCAGACAAGGGAAACGGAAGGCGCAACGCAGAAAACGCCGGCCGTTGCTCCAGCTGCCTCCGCGGGCCATGCGCAAAGGCCCTTTAAGAGGGGCAACGGGATCCTTCACCGATCCTTTGGGATACTCCGATCGACCGTCCAGGACCCATTCCATCACGTTTCCGTGCATATCGAACAGACCCCAGGCATTGGGTTTTTTCAGCGCCACCGCATGGGTGCTCCCCTCGGCATTGGCTTCATACCAAGCGTATTCGCCGAGAAGTTCCTCGTTGTCTCCGTAACAAAATAAGGTCGAACCACCCGCTCGGCAAGCGTATTCCCATTCGGCTTCCGTAGGAAGCCGATAAGCCCCCGAAGAGTCCCGCTCGTTCAGACGACGGATGAATTCCTGGCAATCCATCCAGGAGACTTTTTCCACCGGTCGTTCTTCCTCTCCCTGAAAATGAGAAGGATTGGCGCCCATGACCGCGGTCCACTGCCCCTGGGTCACCAAAGTCTTCTGGAGATCAAACCGGCCCGTAAGCTCCACCGGATGCAGCGACTCGTTGCCGAAACGTCCCGGTTCATCGTCGGGGCTACCCATAAGAAACTTTCCCGGCAAGATCGGCACAAAGGTCATTCCCAATGAGTTGGTCCAGACTTCGGCCGAACCTTTCACCGTCTTCGAACGAGCCCCTTTCTTCGCCCGAGGCTGAAGCGGTTCCGGCTCAGCCGTCCCCGACGTCTCAGCGGCGTCCTCTTTCTCCAGGACTTTGTCCAGGTTCCGGCTGAGTGCCGTGAATTCAGAGTCCTGCCCGGTTCTGCGCCCCAGTAGAAGACCAAGCTTGATCCGAGCCAGCGCCGCTTTCCGCACATCGCCCTTTTCCAGGGCGGAACGCAGAGTCCGTTTCTGTTCTTTCACGGATCGACGTATGCTCGCCAGAGTCTCCTCGAGCCCGGAGCGCATTTGGCCGACGGTTTCGAATCGCCGATCCGGGTCCGGGTCCAGGCATCGGAACACCACCTCCTGAAACTTCCTGGATACGCTCCGACCGAAGGACACCGGAGAGTCCCGTTCCTCGCCGCTTGGCGGCTCCTCGGAATCTTCCTCCGAGAAAGGCAATTTCCCCTCGACGGTCAAATAGAGCAGCGCTCCCAGGGAATACATGCCGGTCTTCAGCTCCGCCGTGGCGTCGAACCCCGAGTCTCCAACGGGTTCGGGCGCCATGAACCGCGAGTGTTCCCCAAAGGACTGCCGCCACGATTGCGCTTCCGAGGGAAAGACCCCCCAGACGGGGTCCATCACCGGGCCGTCATCCGAGACGAAGACGGCGTCGGCGCGGAAGCACACCCCGCCGATCTCGTATTCCACCAGATGTTCAAGCCCGGAAAGCAAGGACAACCCGAATTCCGCCGCCTCTTCTTCCGACAGGAGAGACTCTTCCAGAACTTCTTCGAGGGTGGCGGGGTAGTAGTCCATTCGCACCAGGATATAGCATGCGGCCCCCTTGCCCACTCGTTCCGCAAGGATATCCATATCTCTAGCGGCGGCAACGGCCGGATGCGGAGGCAGGCTCGCCGGTTCGAGCACCACGGCGGCTTCGTTTCGCAGGCTGTCCTCGCACGCCCGGGAGGCGGCTTCTTCGGCTTCGGCTCCCTCTTCGCCGGGTGGAGGCGGTGCTTTCGCGGCGCCGACCACGCGAAGCAGGGAACGCACTTCCGGTTGCTCGGGATTGAAAAGTACGAAAAGAGGCGCCGCCGCCCGATCGTTCACTTCCACCTGAATTTGCCAGGCTTCCCACAAGGGCTCATGCTCCCGCAGGAAGTCCTTGATGTGTTCAAGTTCCATCCCTCATCCTGAAGCCGAAAACGGACGGGAACCCGAAACCGTCTTCCGTATTTTCGAGGCCGTTCCGCATCAGCGATGCATTCAACGCGGGCGCCCCGTGGGGTATGAGATTACTCAGACGTGGGTTCGGAAGGGCCTTCAACCACGAGTCTTCGGTCGAGGCGCATGAGAATCAGCAACTCGTGAATCTGTTCCGAAACATGGATCAGCCGCAACTCCCCCCCGTGCTTGCTCAGGGAGTTGATGGCGCCCACAAGAACGCCTAAACCGACGGAATCGATCATTTCCACTCCGTCGAAGTCCACAACGAGCGCTTGAGGCTTCCGTTTCACCATGGCCACAAGGGCCTGGTTAAAGTCTTGAGCCACGGACGCCGTAATGTCGCGGCCCGGCTTGAGGGTCGGAATGCCTTGATTTATTTTTGAAGACGTCTTCATGGCAGCTACATTCGTCCCAGTCTAAAGAGCCTAAAGGAAAATCATCCAACATTAGATCATCCGGCAGCAGCCCGGTTCAGTCAAGTGGATTCGTTCCTTTGCAGGGAGTTCCCATGTCCTTGCAATCCACCCGGGTTTAACGTATGGTCTGGTCCCGGTCGGATGCGCTTCGCCCGAAGTCCCGATAGCGAGTTCGAAGTTCTGAGATTCACGCGGAGGAAAGATTCCATGGAAAGAACACTGTCCATCATTAAGCCCGACGCCGTTTCCAAGAATGTCGTCGGAGATATCATCAACCGGTTCGAACGGGAAGGTTTGCGGATCGCCGCCATGAAAATGCTTCACCTCACCAAGGAAGAAGCCATGGGATTTTATGCCGTGCACCGCGAAAGGCCTTTCTTCGAAAGCCTCACCGGGTTCATGTCGGAAGGTCCCATTGTGGTGATGATCCTGGAAGGCCCGGACGCCATTGCCGCCAATCGCAGGATCATGGGCGCTACAAACCCCGCCGATGCGGCGGAAGGGACGATTCGTAAGGCGCACGGTACCGATGTGGAACGAAACGCCGTTCACGGTTCGGATGCACCGGAGACGGCCGCCACGGAAATCGGATATTTTTTCAACGAACTGGAGATTCCTTGCCGTCCCGTTTGAAAGGGAGCCAAAGCCGAGTATTGACATGAGGACATCCGTCAACGTCGGTCATTCCATTCAAATACTGTTTTTTGTCCTATGTTTGACCGTTGCGGGGACCGCCTTCGGAGGAGATGCGAAACCGTCCGTACTCCAGGTGCCCGCATACGAATTGCCTTCCACCCTTGAACTTTGCGGAGAGCCCGTGCCGCTGTTCATTCCCGAAGTATGGGAACGGATGGAAAGGGAATTCCTGATTTCGGTCTACGATCACGCGCAAGTCTACTTGTGGTTGCGTAGGAAGCAGCGATTCTTCCCAGCCGTCGAAAAAGAGCTGCGCAGCCGAACCATGCCGGACGATTTGAAATATCTGGCCGTGGCCGAGAGTTCCTTGATTACGGATGTTCGCTCCTACCGCGGAGCCCTGGGCATGTGGCAGTTCATCAGGGAGACCGGAAGAAGATACGATCTCCGAAGCAACTCGTGGTTCGAAGATCGGCTTCATGCCGAAAAAGCCACGGACGCGGCGCTGAATTACCTGAGCGACCTTTACGAGGAGTTCAAGTCGTGGACTCTGGCGGCGGCCGCCTATAACTGCGGTGAAAAAAGAGTCGAAAGCGTTATCAAGGAGCAGGGAGAGACGAATTATTATCGGATGGATCTGCCCACCGAAACGGAACGGTATATTTTCCGGATTCTGGCGGCCAAGGTCATTTTGAGCAATCCGCGGGATTACGGGTACGAGCCTTACAGCCACCCGACCAGGTATCGGCCAGTGGAATTCGATACTTTCGTGGTGGATTTTGAAGAGGGAATTCACTTCCGTACCGTGGCCCGGGCCTGCGGCACCTATTATAAGGAAATGAAAGCCCTCAACCCGGACATTAAAGGCGATTACTTTCCACCGGGGAAGTACGAAATCAAGCTGCCCAAAGGTTCCGAAAATCGGTTCGCCAAGTTCTATGACGACTACAAGGCAAGCTATGTCAAACCGAGTTTCAAGATCCACGTGGTTCGGGCCGGTGAGAGTCTGGGACTGATCGCCAAACGGCTGGGAGTCACCGTACGGGACATCAAGGTCTGGAACGGCCTGACGCACGACGTGATTCATCCCGGCCAACAGCTCAAGATTTTCTGACGACCGAAATCGGCGTCGGATAGAACAATTCGAAACAACGAAGCTCGGAGAGGACGGCGGGGGTTTTCGCGCGATTCCGCCGTCGCAAGACAAAATCCGGCTTGACAAACCTGGGCGCCCATGTAAGATAGGCGCGAAATTTGCCAACTTTGAGGATGCTATGAAACGGACTTTTCAGCCGAGTAATATAAAGAGAAAACGAACGCACGGTTTTCTGGTTAGGATGAGTACCAAAGGGGGGAAGAACGTCCTCAGGAGGAGGAGGGCGAAGGGCAGAAAAGTTTTGTCCGCGTGAATTCACCTGGAGAAAGGTGCATTCTCTTCCGAATCAAACTGAGTTTCAGCCTGGGTCAGGCCGATGGTACCAGCGTCGAACCATGCGCCGGCTCGGATCGTTCGAGGATTGACTTTGCCATCAACCTCGTCTCCGGTAGCCGGTGAGCGAAATGATCGCAAGCGGTTCGGCCTTGCAAAGGAAGAGAGGCTCCTACGCAGGTCGGAGTTCGACCACGCGCTTCGAAGAGGACGCAGGCATCATACGCCGCATTTTACTATTGTCCTTTGCCCTAATGAATTGGACCATTCTCGATTGGGCCTGATCGTCAGCAAGAGAATCGGGAACGCGGTAAGAAGAAATCGCGTCAAACGTTTGGCGAGAGAGTTCTTCAGATTGAATAAATTTGAAGTTCCCGGATCCATGGACGTCGTCATGATAGCCAAACCCGGGGCTCATACGCTGAGTTATTCCGGCCTTGTCGAGGAAGTCGTTAAGGTTTGGGCATGAGTGCCGTTACATGGCCAGAGGTTTGTTAGTCGTCTTGATCCAAGCATATCGCTGGTTGGTATCCCCCATTTTTCCGCCCTCCTGCCGGTTCACCCCTACGTGCTCCGCTTATGCGCTGGAAGCCGTGCGAAGATACGGCGCCGTGCGAGGTTCGTATCTCGCGGTGCGACGTCTCTTGAAATGCCACCCGTTTCACCCCGGCGGCTACGATCCCGTTGATCCGGTTGATCCCGTGGATTGAGCACATCCCCCAGGAGTTCATTTGAATGGAAAAGAACGCTTTGATCGCCGTTGTCCTGTCCATGGTGGTGCTGCTGCTGTGGTCCTTTTTCGGAAGTCAATCCGAAAAACCCTTGCCGCAGCCTCCCGCAGTGGAACAGGCAGCTGAACAGGAAGCCGCGAAACCGGTTCCGACGAACGAATCCGTGACGGCCTCCACTCCGGTCGAGCCGTCGGTCGCCGTACCCGAAGTGGTTCCCACCACCCAGGCTCGGACGATCGTGGTCGAACATCCCCTCTACCGCGCCGAACTCACGGAAAATCAAGCCGGATTCCTGAGTTTCCGTCTCAAGAAATACCGTGAGACCGTAGCCAAGGACTCCCCGCCCCTCGAGCTGTTCAAGGCGCATCAACCGTGCCTCGTTTTGGGGCTGTACAACAATTCCGTTCCAGAGCTGCCCCGGGCCCTTTTCACTTCGGATCGTTCCCGGATCGATCTGACGGGCAAGAGCGCGCCCGAAGCGCTTACCTTTCAGTGGACCTCACCTCAAGGGCTCCGATTCATCAAGAAGTACACGTTTCATCCGGACTCTTATCTCATCGACCTGGACGTCACGGTCAGCAACTTCGGGGCCGGAGTCTTCGACGACAACCTGGAACTGAGCCTGATCGGTTCTCCTTTTGATCACGCCAACTCTTCGTACAACGAAGTCCACATGACCGCATTGATCGGAAACAGTCTCAAGACCGAAGCCCTTAAGAAGCTTGAGGAACAGGATATCGTGGCCGGAGAAATCCATTGGGCCGCCTATGTGGACAACTATTTCATGACCGCCATGGTTCCCGACCAGGCTTTTACCGGCAGTGTTCGCATCAGCCCCCGGGGCGATTCCACGGTGCGCATCGACTTGGTGAATCCTCCGGCCAACCTGCCCAAAGCCATGGAAACCCGGTACGGCTACCACCTCTACTTCGGCCCCAGGCAGCTCGAAGTTCTCAAGAGCCTGCATCTCGGTCTCGAACGCGTCGTAGATTACGGTTTCTTCGACATCATCGCCAAGCCCGTCCTGTACCTTCTGAAATGGTTCTACAAAGGACTGCACAACTACGGTCTGGCCATCATCCTTGTCACCGTCATCATCAAGATTCTCTTCTGGCCCTTAACTCAAAAGAGCTATACCTCCATGAAGGCCATGAAGGACCTGCAGCCTCAGATGACGAAGATTCGAGAACAGTACAAAGACGACAAGCAGCGCATAAACGCCGAGATGATGGGGCTCTACAAGACTCACAAGGTGAATCCCCTGGGAGGCTGCCTGCCCATGGTGATCCAGATTCCCGTGTTCTTCGCCCTTTACAGGATTCTGGTTCAGTCCATCGAAATGAGGCACGCTCCCTTCATGTTGTGGGTCAACGACCTTTCCGCCCCGGACCGCCTGCCCATCGGATTCGATCTTCCTTATGTGGGCGGCCTTCCGGTCCTGACCCTTCTCATGGGTCTTTCCATGTTCATTCAGCAGAAAATGACTCCCACTCCGGGAGATCCGACCCAGGCCAAAATGATGATGATGCTTCCCATCGTCTTCACGTTCCTGTTCATCAACTTCCCTTCCGGTCTGGTTCTATACTGGCTTGTCAACAACATCCTATCCATAGGCCAACAATACCTGATCAACAAAAAGGCCTAACCTCACTCGGAGGAACAACCAACATGGACGCCATCGAATTTGTGGGAAAAAACACAGAGGAGGCCATTTACAACGCATGCAAGCACTTCGATACCACGCCCGAGAAGCTGGACATCCAGATTCTTTCCACCGGCACCACGGGCATTTTCGGGCTGGTGGGCGGCAAGAAGGCCAGGATTAAAGCTTTTCTCAAAGAGCAGCCGCCCCAGGAGCCGCTGGTCGACCTTTCGGACCTCGAAATGGAAATCCGAGGCAAGAGAGCCGAACCCGAGACCATAGCACCCGAAAAAGCGGCCGAAGAAGTTCCCGAAGAGCCGCCTGCCCAACCCGAGCCCGCTCCCGCTCCCCCTCCGCAACCGCCCAAGCGGCCTGAAGTCGCCGTTCAAGCGGAGCCGGAAGACACCGAGGAGCCGGAGTCGGACGAAGAGGTGGAAATCGTTTCGGACCTGGAACCCCTCGATGCGGCGCCCGCCGACCCCACTGAAGACGCGACCGCGGACGACCAGGAAGAATTCGACCTCGAACCGGAAGACGAAGAGGAGCAGGTAGCCGCCGTCGAATCTTCAGAGGACGTTCAGAAGGCCCTGGAAATCGCCCACAGCAAACTCGACCGTCTCATCACTCTTTCCGGCATGACCGCTTCGGTCAAAGGAGAGGTCACCAACGGGCGCATCGTCATGGATCTTACCGGGGAATCTTCCAGTTTGCTTATCGGCAAGAAAGGGAAGACCCTCGATGCGCTCCAGTACCTGCTCACCAAGATGGTGAGCAAGGAGATGAGCAAACGGGCCTACGTGGTGGTGGATTCCGAAAATTATCGGGATCGGCGGGAGAAATCCCTGGCGGACATGGCGCTCCGACTGGGAGAAAAGGCCAAGAAAGCCGGCAAACCCATCACCATCAGCCCCATGAACTCCCACGACCGGCGGGTCGTTCATCTGGCGCTTCAGAACGACAAACAGCTTCGAACCAAGAGCAAGGGAGAGGGACTGCTCAAACGGATCGTGATCTTCCCCCAGCGACCGCAGAGAGGGAAGCCCCCGAAGAAATCCTGATCCGCGTCGCCAAAGCGGTTTGTTCATACCCACCGCGGGTGAAGGCGAATTTGTCCCCCTCCCTTAAAGACCAAGGAGGGGGATTTTTTGTGAATTCGGATTTGGGGGAACCTTTTGAAAAACCGTTCGTATTCATAGGGTGACCGGGGAACCACCGGCACGGGGGGTACGACGGAGAAGGTGGCCTTCGGCCGCCTTTCGGGCAGGCACTGTGGCCTGCCCCTACAATGGACGACTTCCTCCCGTGAACGATTACGGCACTAGTGCCTGCTCTACAAAGCCTGGATTCTTCTTCACAGGGTGCCCGTCCCCGGCGGGACGAAGCCGAACTTGGAAGGCTTTTCGTCAACATAGGAGATGTGAGGAACGCTGGAAATTGATGTGCAACCCTATTTCCCCCTCAGCCGCATCGCCTTCGGCGGAACGTCTCCTCGAAAAACGACGACAGGACTGAGAGCCCGTTTGTCCGCCCGATTCACCGCGTTCCAATTGCGACGTTCTCGTCAAAGATTACGGTTATCACGGACCCGGTAACCGACATACGGAAAACGCCCGACCTCGGTTGCGACGCGGAAGCGAGCAACCCGCTCAATAAATTTTGGAAAGGGCCAGGGAAACCCTTTTTTAAACGTTTTTACCTGATAATCCCTGAATAATCACTCAATATCATCCGGAATCTCCCTCATGCGACTTTCCACGGACACCATAGCGGCCTTGGCCACGCCTCCCGGCGTGGGGGCCATCGGCATCATCCGCGTCAGCGGCTCCGGGTCCCTTGCCCTGGCTCGAAAGCTGTTCCGGCGACCGGACGGCGCTTCCGACCTGCGCTCCCACGTGCTCCATTACGGTCACATCGTGGACCCGGACACCCTCGAACCCGTGGACGAAGTATTGCTCGCCTTTATGCGGGCCCCCCGAACCTACACTCGGGAGGACATGCTGGAAATCCAGTGCCACAGCGGACGAGCGGTGCTCGAAAGCGTCCTGCGCCTGGTTCTCCTCCACGGCGCGCGTCCGGCCGAGCCCGGTGAATTCACCCAGCGGGCCTTTCTCCACGGCCGCATCGATCTCACCCGAGCCGAGGCGGTCATCGACGTGGTGAACGCGGGGAGCCGGGAAGCCTTGGCTGTGTCCTCCTCGCAACTCCAGGGAAAACTCGCGCGGCATGTGGAGGAAATCCGCGCCCTCTTGGCGGAGCTCAAAGCCCGGGTGGAAGTGGCCATCGATTTCCCGGAAGAGGACGTGGAAATCATCGACACGCGGGAAGCCCTGTCCGACCTGGAAACCAAAGTCCTCCCCGTGCTCCGGCAACTGCTGCGCACCTTCGACACCGGGCGCTTGATGACCGAGGGCATTCGCGTGGTCATCGCCGGCAAGCCCAACGTGGGCAAATCCAGCCTGCTCAACGCCCTGCTCATGGAAGACCGGGCCCTGGTCACCCCCATTCCCGGCACCACCCGAGACGCCATCGAGGAAAGCATCCACCTGGAAGGCATCCCGGTGCGCCTCATCGACACCGCCGGACTGAGAGAAACCGGTGACGAAATCGAACTTCTCAGCCTGGAAACCACCCGCAAAAAGATCGACGCCGCCGACCTGGTGATCTTCATGGTGGATTATGCGTCGGACCTCACGGAAGAGGACCTCGCGGTGCATGAGCGCATTCGCACCAAACCCCACCTGGTGGCGGCCAACAAGCTGGACCTGTGGAAAGGAAAGGCCGTGTCGGCCCTGAAGGAACAATTGGGCAGTCCCAAGGTCGTGCCGATTTCCGCCTTAACTGGGGAGGGCCTCGGGGACCTCAAATCCGCCGCCGCCCGGTTGCTGCTTCAAGACGCGGTGGAACCCGGCTCCCGGGTGCTGCTGACCCGCGTGCGCCACAAGGAAGCGGTGGAACGCTGCGTGGACCACCTCACCCGAGCCGCGGAAACCCTGCGCACGGTTGGCGGCATCGACACCCTGGCCGCGGACCTGCACTGGGCCCTGGAATCCCTCACCGCCCTCACCGGAGAAACCACGGCGGATGAGGTGCTTCATCGGATCTTCAGCCGGTTTTGTATTGGGAAGTAGGAAGCATAGCCGAAAGAAGAAGCCCTACCGACGCGCCGACCCGGTCAGGAAAGCGATCAAGTCCGCGCTCGACGACCATGAAGGATTTCATGGTCGCCACATTCAAGACGCTGGAAAAGCACCGTGAACATCAAACCCCATCACATCCAAGTCAACGGCGTCACCGTCGAAGTCCGGCGCAAGAAGATCAAGAACCTGCACTTGCGCGTGTACCCGCCGGACGGCCGGGTGAAGGTATCCGCGCCGTTGTGGTTGGACGAGGAGGCCGTCCGCCGCTTCGTGGAGTCTCGCTTGACCTGGATTCGCCGGCAACAGGAGGCCTTCCGAAAACAGGTCCGTCCCCCGCGGCGTGAACTGGTCACCGGTGAAAGCCATTACTTCCAAGGGCGGTGCTGTCGGCTCGACGTGATCGAGCACAACGGACCGCCGACCGTTCACCTCACGGACAATGCCGTCCTGACCCTGCATGTCCGGCCCGGAACCGATCACGAGGAGCGCCAGGCCCTGTTGTATGGATGGTATCGTGAACGGCTCCGGCAACAGCTACCGGCGTTGCTCGCCCGGTGGGCGCCCAAGGTGGGCGTGACGGTGGCCGAGGTGCGCATCAAAAGGATGAAGACCCGATGGGGCACGTGCAACATCCGGGCTCGGCGCATCTGGGTGAATCTCCATTTGGCCGAGAGACCCGTGGTTTGCCTGGAATACGTCCTGGTGCATGAAATGGTCCACCTGCTCGAACGTCATCACAACGACCGGGAAGGGGCGTTTTTGGGGTTTGCAGAACTTCAAGGCCCTCATGGACCAGTTCCTGCCCTCCTGGCGGTTGCACAAGGCGGAACTGAACCGCGCGCCCTTGGCGGATGAGCCGTGGAGGCCCTGATGAATATCCAAGTGTATCCATTCATGGGATAGGCGGGGGGTACCCATTCACGGAGTGTGCCGCAAGGGGACACCGTCTCCCTGCACCCCCTGCCGGGGGACCAATGGCCCCCCGGACCCCCATCGCGCCTTTGCGCATCGCGTGCGCGATCCGCAAAATGAGCAGCATCTTCCGTACAACATAGGGAAACGCCTAAAGTTTTCTGGAAGGAGCCCGAGGGAACCCTTTTATCAAAAAAGGGTTCCCTCGAATACCCCTCTAAATGTTCACGCGGGAGGAGATCCGACGCGACTTGCCGCGGCATCCTATTTCGGCGGCTCATCGGAGGCGGCCGCTATACGGAGAAGACCTACCGTGTGAATCCGATTCGCCCGACGAAAAGAACCTCGCCCCCGACTGAAACCGGTCTTCCATCCCGCATTGCCCGCCTGCGGCGCTTTTCCCGATACAAAGACGCATTCACTATCGTACATATCGATAATCGTTCCAATCTTAAATCTCCGTGGACATGTTCTTTCTCTATTGATAAGTAAGCGCCGACCGGGTATCACGAATACATGCCGGTGCAATGTAGAATGACCGAACCTTATTTGCAGGCGGTAAGAGTGGAAAAATACGGATTTATGAGTCCGGGAGACTCCGTTTTCCGATCCGAACCAAACACAAAAGGGTCGACGCCGAGCCGGACAGCCTATCAACATAATGATATTATAAAATTATTATGACCCATTGACCCCGCCTGAAAGAAACCCGGTTTCATCCGCTGAGCAAACAAAGGAAAGTCTCATCGAATTTGATGCCGGCTCACCCAAGCTCAACCGGAACTTCTCATGCAATTCGATGTTCACAACACGTCTATTCTGGTCGGAGCTCTCACGGCCTCTCTCACTCTGGCTATTCTCTTTTACAGCCTGGCAAGAAAGGAGAACCGGCTGTTCCTCTGGGCCGCCATGTCCGTAGGCGCCTTGACCGTCACCTTTTTTCTTGTAGCCTGTAGAGGAATCATTCCTGATTTTTTCAGTATCATCGTGGCCAATATGGTAAGTCTTCTATATCTTGTAGCTTATTATGAACTATTCGTTCGTCTCCTATCGGTGCGTCCTCGCGAGAGAATCATCATTCCCCTGTTGGCGATGATATACTTTATTCTCCTTATTCGGTACACCTATTATCATCCGAGCTTCGAGGCCAGAATGATTGTCAGGAATTTCATTATGGGGCCTTTGAGCGCCTTGATCCTTAAATTACTCTGTTCAAATCCGCACAAAGAACAACGCGTGTTCTACGTTTTCGCCGCCATCCCCTTTGCACTGATGCTTCTATTCAGTGTAATCAGAATCGTTCTCTATCTGTTCGGGCCGGGCTACAAAGCACCATCCTTCTCATCTCCTACATTCGCTCTCTCAGTCATCTTCTACGCCGGCATAGCGGTGTGGACCAGTTTGTCGGTGGTCTTCATCGTCGCCACGAGACTCCAGGATCAGATAAGAAACATGGCATTGACCGATCCTTTGACCGGAGTCTTTAACCGAAGGGCCTTGGAGAATGCCTTGGAAAGAGAATACGCCGGGGCCAAACGGCATGGTGAACCCATAAGCCTGATCATGGCCGACCTGGATCATTTCAAGAAAATCAACGACACTTACGGTCACCAGGCCGGCGACGCCGTTTTGGTTCACACGGCAAACGTATTCAACAAAGCCTTACGCGCCGGAGATGTGTTGGCAAGGTACGGCGGAGAGGAATTTGTGGCTGTTCTGCACGGAGCCGATGTTTCCATGGCCCTCTCCGTTGCGGAACGTTTGAGATCGGCCTGCAAGGCCACGCCCTTGGTTTTTCAAGGCCGGACCATCAGTTTGACCTCGAGTTTTGGTGTGGCCGGCTGTAATGAACATGCGGATGGATACGAAGACCTCCTCAGAAAGGCCGACAACGCCTTATACACGGCCAAAGAAGAAGGACGGGACAGGGTCGTTTCATTCACACAGGGCCGCCCGTCCGGTAACATGTGTGAAGAAATCTAACCCACACGTTTGTCCCTCCACGACCTGTCCCCCCCTTGCGAATTCACTCGCCGATAACATGCCCGGCGTTCCTCTTCTTATCCGTCGTTTCCCCAAAAGTCCGTTGGTTGCCGACGGGTGATGATGAACCTGCGGACGCAACTCCGGCGGGAAACCATACAAAAAATACCCCGCAACACCGAAAGACGACAACTCGCCCGGCGTTCACAGTGATTTTTCCGATACTTCTGTAACCTTCCCATCGCAAAAATGTTCTATACTGAATCCGATATTCGGAACGGCCCGGACTGTTCCGCGTGAAGGAAAGTTCGCCCATGGATCGCATGGGCTCGGTCTTTTTTCACACTCCACTCAACCACCAACCCCAAAAGGAGAAGCGAATGGCGAAACAGAAGGACGGTTGCGTCAAACCCGCTCGCGGGGTGCTGGCCCCCAAACCCCAATCGGACGCCCCGGCCGGCGGGACGGCCGCGGTACAGGAGGAACAGAAGATGCAGGCACGCGTAGGCCGGGAAGCGATTGATTTTGAGGCCAACGGATACATCGAAGGCGTCGGGTTCGACCAGATCAAGCTGTCGGACCACAAAGGCAAATGGATCGTATTGTGTTTCTATCCCGGTGATTTTACCTTTGTCTGACCCACCGAGCTGGCGGCGGTCGCCGCCCTGTACAAAGAGTTCGAGGCGTTGGACGCCCAGGTGCTGGCCATGAGCACGGACAGCCGTTTCGTGCACAAGATCTGGCAGCAGGAGGAACTCTCGAAAATGGTGCCCGGAGGGGTCCCCTTCCCCATGCTGTCGGATGCCGGCGGGGCCATCGGCACCATCTACGGCGTATACGACGAAGCGGCCGGCGTGGATATCCGAGGCCGTTTCATCATCGATCCCGATTTCGTGATCCGCGCCATGGAAGTGCTGACTCCCGAGGTCGGTCGGAGCCCCGCGGAATTGCTCCGACAGCTCAAGGCCTTCCGTCACGTGGTGGAGACGGGAGAGGTGACGCCTTCCGGATGGCAGCCCGGCCAGGTCACCCTGACCCCGGGCCCCGATTTGGTGGGCAAGGTCTGGGAAGTGTGGAAACCGTAACGGCAAAGCCTCGGAGCGCAGCCGCATAACTCATGAATATCCGGGGTTGTCCGCCGAAGGCGGACTTCTCCGGTATGGTTCACCCTCTTGCCGGCTTGAAAAGGTCCTGGAAAAACTAGGGAGTAGAGGCGAAACCAGCGGAAAGGGTGGGAGTCGTTCCGACCGTCGGACGAGTGATCTCCGCTTTGAAAAATCGCTCTTGACCGGCAATGCAGGAGTTCCGAGTTATTGCCTCGACCGCCTCACCATGAATACGGCGATGGTGAAGAAGATCGCGCCGAGGGCCAGCGTATAGGAGAAGGCGGCAAAGGGGAATTCCCGTCCCAGAGCGGACGCGCGGATGGCTTTGGTGGATTGGGTGAGAGGCAACACGTTGATGATGTGGAAGGCCCAGGCCGGAAGCGCCTTCAAGGAAAAGAACGTTCCGCACAGAAAGGCCATGGGGGTGATAATGAAGTTGGCGATCACGGATTGGTCCGCGTGCGACTTGACCACCATGGCGGCAATGAATGCCAGGGATGCGAAGCAGAAACAGTTGGCGAACACGGCCGAAACGAAACCCGGGTTGACGGACACGCGGGTTCCCACCAAGGAGGCCAGAATCAGGATGACCGCGGCGGACAGAAAACCTTTGAGAATGCCGTAGGTCACTTCCGCCGCCGCGATGGCGAAATCACTCACCGGCGCGGCCTGGAATTCTTCGAAGATGTGCCAATAAAACCGCGCCACATTGATGTCCACGGCGATTCCGAAGGATTGGGACATGCTGCTCATGGCGATCAATCCGGGAACCATGAACAGAATGTAGGAAACTCCCTCCACATCCAGGCTCCTCCCGATTCCCCATCCAAAGGCGATGAGGAACAGAACCGGAGAAACGGCCAGGGAAAGAACGACTTTGAAGAACCGGTGCTTGAGAATGAACAGGTCCCGCTTGAGCACGGCCAAGTAGCCTCGCATACAACACTCCCATCCGTCTCAGGCCGGCGACAAAGGAACACTTTCAACACCGCCTCCGCCGGCGAGGCAGGGTGCATCGACTATGAAAAGGATCACGGGGAAAAACGTTCTTGAAAACCCTTCACCCTAATCTCGTCCGGGGCTTCAATGGGATGAACGGCCCGATGCATGCCCGTGTTGTCCATGGCTCGAGTGCCCGGTGCCGGAACCGCCGTGGGCGCTCCCGTGGCCTGAAGCCCCGTGTTCCCGGGAAGTCCGGACCTGGCGTTCGGGCTGAATCTGTTCACCGGTGAGTTTCACGAATACGTCTTCCAGGTTGCAGTTGCGGATCATCACCGGCAGGGACTGGGTGGAAGCGAAGGAGCTCGCGCTTTCCCTCGAATCGAAGAAATGCGTGGTCATGGTATCGTCTTCGAACACGTCGGCCACGTGAGTTCCGGCGCTGCGGATCAGGTTCGCGGGCGTATCCAGAGCGATGAGTTTCCCGTGATGGATGATGCCGACACGGTCGCAAAGAGCCTCGGCCTCGTCGATGTAATGGGTGGTCAGAAAAATGGTCGCTCCCCCTCGATTGATCTGCTTGAGCAGTGCCCAAAGCCTTCTTTTCACCGAAGGGTCCAGGCCCACGGTGGGCTCGTCCAAAAAGAGAACCGAAGGTTCGTGCATCAGTGCTCGGGCGATCATCAAGCGACGTTTCATCCCTCCCGAGAAAGTTCGTACCTGACTCTCGATCCGGTCGGTGAGACCGGTTTCAGCCAGGACTTGTCCAATCTTCTTCTTTCGATCCGAGGCGGACATATTATACAAGAGGCCGTGTACTTCCAGGTTTTCTCCGGCGGTGAGCTCCTGATCCAGGTTGATGCTTTGGGGCACCACCCCCGTCCGGGATTTGGCCGCCAGGGGTTGCGCCGATATTTCATGACCGGCGATCCAGGCCTTACCGCCATCGGGCAGGGTCAGAGTGGTCAGTATCCTGATGGTGGTGGTCTTGCCCGCCCCGTTGGGCCCCAGAAACCCGAAGAACTCCCCCTGCCGCACATGGAGGTCCAAGCCGTTCAGCGCCGTGATGTTCCCGTAGCGTTTCGTCAGCCCTTCAATTCGTATCAAGCGCTCTTCCTATTCTTCCGCTTCAAGGTTGATCACACAACCGCGTGGAAACCGCCCATGGCGCTCGGCACGGCCTCCCGTCGGTCCGATACCGCCATATTGGAACGAAGCGCCCATGGCGAACTTCCAAACATCACCAACGCGCATCAGCTTCTTTCGTCGATGAGCCGAGCCGGGGCTCGCCCTTCCCGGAATGCGTCCGGACCGGTCAAACACCGGCATCCCGCTGAAAAGGGCCGGTTGCCGCAGGCTGCGAAAAAACGATGTGATGCAAGGCGCGCAAATCCCGAGGAATGAGACGTACATAAAGTACGTCGCAGTGACGAGGGACGAAGCGCAACGCAGCAGATCGCGTTTTTGCGCAGCCTGTTAGGGGCCGAACTCGAGTTGCAGCCCTCCCATGACTCGAAAGCCGTCGTCAGGATATCCGAAGTGGACGGAAAAGTCATGGTCGAGGAGATTATAGACCGAAACAAAGGCTTCCGCTTTGTATCGACCCATTTCGAAAGGCAGGGTGGCCTTGCAGTTCACCTTGGTGTATCCACCGAGGCGCTGCCCGTCGGAATTCTCCAGGTCCGCGAATCGCGCGCTCACGTAGGCGACTTCCGGTTCCAGACGAACGCCCAAGGGAAGGATGAACGTACCGGACCCTTTGATCGTGTGCTTGGCGGCGTAAATCAATTCCTTATCCGTATCGTGATTTCTGGTGTCCAGAAACACATAGTCGAACCGAAGGGTGACGGATTCGTTGATTCTGGATTTGGCCGACACCTCGACCCCCTGTCGCGAGGCATGGTCCAGATTGACGCCGCGGTAAATCTTATCGTCGCCCCTCACCGAGGTAATGTAATCGAAAGTGTCCGTGCGGAAAACGCTCAATGCCATGCTGAGCATTTCCGACCACACGTGCTCGATCCCGATATCCACGGAAACGGAGCGTTCCTCATTGAGGTCCGGGTTTCCACGGACCTGGTCGGCGCTGCCGTGGGTGGGCTGGTAGAGTTGTGCGAAGGTGGGTATTTCTACGGCATAACCCGCGTTTCCCCGCAACACGGTGCGGGGACCGAGAGCCAGACTCACCCCTCCCTGAGCTCCGGGGTGAAAGGCGAAATCGCTCGTGTAATCGCCTCTCACTCCCAGCATGAAGGTCCAGGGTTTCCATTCACGGCGGTACTCGGTGTAAAGCGACGTCCTCCCCCGGTCATGGTACCCGGTCTCCGTGTGATCCACGAAATTGCCCTCGGCGGAGGCGCCGAACTTGAAGAAATAGTCCTGATCGGGAGGCCACGTAAATTCGTTCTTGGTGCCGATCTTGTAGACCTTCAGAACGCTGTCGTCACCGAACTGGGTCTTATCGTTTAGATGCTCAAAATCTCCGTAGCCCTTGATGGTAAAGGGGCCGGCCCCCTCCCACATACCATCGTAATCCAATCCCAGAGAGGCGTGATGATAGCTCTGCCTCGCGTCCGGGGTCGGGTTGTCCAGAGGTCCCGAAGCGCCCCGTTCGACCCCGTAATAGCGGCCGGTGATGTCCAGGGAGTCGGACCCTTCCAGCTCACGCCGCCACTGAGCGCTGAAATTCCCTTTGGTGTTGTCGCTGTTGGTTCTCTTCCCGTCGGTATGGCCGCCCCCGGCCGTCACAAAAAACTGATCCTCGCCCAGCGGCTGAATTCTCGTGGCGCTTCCGGAAACCGTACCGAAGGACCCGCCCTCCACCCGAGCCTTGGTCCGGGCAACCGGCCTCTTCTTTTTGACCCGAGTAATGATGTTCACCGCGCCCCCCGATGCCCCGGGGCCGAGATCAACGGGGACCGGAGGTTTGAACACCATGATTTTCTCGACCATTTCCAGAGGCAGGCTTTCGAGGTCCACGGCTCCGAACTGAGTCGAGTTAACCGGTTTGCCGTCGATGAGCACCAGCACGCCGTTGGCGCTCCCCCCTCGAATGATGACTCGGGTACCTAAATTGCCCGCTCTTTTGCGCACTTCGACTCCCGGCACGCTCGCAACGGCTTCTCCAAGGTCCCCGAAATTACGCAGTTCAATCTCCGCACGGTCGAGGACCGTTACGGACTCCGGGTGGGCTTGGACGAATTCCTCGATGGCATCCGCAACCACCTTGATGGACTCCAGTTGATACTCACGGTCCGAAGAAGACCCGCCGCCTTGCTGCGCGTGAGCTCCGGCGACGAAAAGGAAAATCACCGCCCACAACAACACCGGGATACGGACCGGTTTGCAGCCGCTTCCACCGTTGGTGGAGTTCACTTCCGAACTATTCGGTGATCTCTTCAATTTGGCCTTCGATTTCAAGATACGCGTTTCGAAGTTCCGCTTCCATCTCATCACCGGCATTCCACATCCCCCGACTGATGGCTTCCAGCAGTTTATCCAGAATGTTTTGAAGAGCATAGGGATTCACTTCCTTCATCCATTGCCGCATGTCCGGGTCCAAAGCGTATTGTTGCGCCATCCGCTCGTACATCCAGTCTTCCATGACTTCGGCGGTGGCGTCCCATCCCAGAACCACGTCCATCATTTTGGATATATCGCCCGCCCCTTTAAAACCATGCCGCTTCATCCCCTCCAGCCATTTGGGATTGACCAGCCGCGCCCTCAACACGTGCTTGGTCTCTTCCATGGTAGTGCGCATCAGAATCCGCCCGGGGTCCGACGCGTCTCCGGCCAGGGCAAACGGCAACTCACCCCGAACCGACTTGGCGGCAGCGATCAATCCACCGTAATAGTTGTAGAAGTCGGTGCACGAAAGCATATCGTATTCCCTGGAATCCTCGTTCTTCACCGTCACCTCCATGCGGGACAGAACTCGCCTGAACGTTTCGGGATTGTGCTTCCCATAGGAATTCCGACCGTAGGCATGGGCCGAATACCGGATGTAATTGTCCGCCAGATCGTCCTGAGTCTTCCAGTTCTTGGATTCAATCAGCTCCTCCACTCCGGCGCCGTAGGTTCCCGGCGGACACCCGAAAATCCGAAAAGTAGCTTCCCGGAATGCGTCCTCCCCGTTCAAGCCTTGGCTTCTGTAAGATTCCACATCCCGAAGCACGTTCCTCCGAAGCATGTTGCATTCGAAAGGTTCTTTGAGAGCGGCGACCATGCGCACCGCATCGTCCATCAATTCCACCAGGTTGGGAAACGCGTCTCGAAAAAAACCCGAAATGCGAGGCGTCACATCCAATCTGGGGCGTTTGAGTTCCGACACGGGAATCACCTCAACCCCGGTCACCCGACCGCTCCCCTTTTGCCATACGGGCTTCACCCCCATGAGGTAGAGAATTTCGGCAAGATCGTCTCCCTTGGAGCGCATGGTGGCCCCGCCCCACAAAACAATGCCGATCCCTTCGGGATATTCTCCGTTTTCCTGCAAGCATCGATCGATCAAAGCGTCGCCGAGCCTTATGCCCACCTCCCAGGCCCCGGGAGTCGGAATCTTGGAGGGGTCCACCGAAAAGAAATTGCGGCCCGTGGGAAGAATGTCCGCCTGCCCCCTGGTGGGAGCGCCCGAAGGTCCCGGCGGCACGAACCGACCCTGGAAAGCCCGCAGACTCGCATCGATCTCATCCGACACGCGACGAATGTCGGGAACGAGATTCCGGCAAATGTAGTCCGCGATTTCCAGGACTTCCGGAACGCTCCTCCCCAATACCGACTCCACCGCCGCGGAAGCCCGCTCCGGATCGTAATCTTCGGAAGACAGCCCGCCCACCAGCTCCAGAGCCAGCTCATGGACCTCACCGATCAACATGCCTCCGGTCTTATCGCCGGAACCGGCGAACCGGCTTCCCCGGTTCTCGAGCAACTCGTCGTAGTCATATCCTTTATATGCGACAAGAGCCTCCCTCAAGGAAGGGACGGCTCCATTGGGGAGTCGGGTGAGTTGCGTGAGGAATTCCACCAGGCGGTCATCTCGAGGGGCCGTTCCCATGATGTGAAGTCCGTCGTTGATCATGGTATCGCGCAGTTCGGATAGGTAACCGTGCAGTTGTTCCCGGAACTTCTCGAAATCCGCGAAAGCGGATTCCTCGTTCATTTCCAAATCCTTGTCCAGATCCGCTTTGACCACGGCTTCCCAGAGCATGGGACGCAAAACGTCGAGCTTGCCGGGGTTCTCCCGAACGGCGTCTTCATAATCCTTCAACGCGGATTCCACCTGAGTCAGGTCCTCGTAGAGATCGGCATTGGAAAAGACCGGGGTCAGGTGGTCGATGATACAGCAATAGGAACGGCGCTTGGCCTGAGTTCCTTCGCTCGGATCGTTGATGATGTAGGGATAAACGTTGGGCAAATCCATGATGGAGAGATCGGGAAAGCACTCCTCGCTCAAGCCCAACGCTTTGCCCGGAAGCCATTCCAGAGACCCGTGCTTGCCCACATGCATCACGGCGTCCGCCCGGAATACGTCCCTGATCCAACGATACTGAGCCAGGTAGTGGTGAGGCGGGGAGAGGTAGAGGTCATGATAAATCTTATCCACGTTTTCCAGGTATCCCCTGGGAGGCTGAATGGTAAGAAAAATGTTCCCGTTGATCATGCCCGGAAACATCATTTCATCCCGGTAGACGAAGAGATCCCCGGGGACCTCCCCCCAATCCTCCCGCATTTTCGATCGGACTCCGTCGGGAAGAGCCGCATGCCAAGGAAGATAACCTTCTCGACCGGCACGCGCCTCCGCCTTTTCCGACATCCGTTCCGGTGTGAGCCATCTTTGGTCGCAGGTCATTCGTTCGACCATCTCTTGCGCCAATTCATCGCCGTTCTCGTAGGTTTGTTCAACCACGTACCCCTGTTCCTTCATACGATCCAGGAGCAGTTTGACGCTCTCGAAGCTGTCCAGGCCTGCGGCGCACCCGATGCGGTCGTTCCTGGGGGGATAGTTGTGAAAAATAACGGCGATCTTCTTTCCGTCCGGACTTTTCTTTCTCAGTTTGGCCCAGTTGAGCGCCAGAGAAACCACCTTTCGAACCCTATCGGGAATGGGAACCATACGGGACAACAGGGCGCCGGTGAACGGGTCCGTCTCATTTTCTTCCCGCGTGCTCACCGGCACGGAGATCAACGCTCCGTCGAATTCGGGCTGAGCCGCCGCGTAAGAGACTTCCATGCTCGACATGCCCTGGACGCCGGCCTTCCAGACCTCGTAGGGTTGACTCGTGGTCAGGGCCTGGATCACGGGCACATCCAGGCGCTCCAGCAACCCTTCATACTCCGGTGAGAAAAGAGAAAGGGAAAAATTCATGGGATTGATGAGTGCATCGATTCGGGGCGTCCCGTTTTCCATAAAAAAATGATCCACCACGTAATCGGCCCCTCGAGTGCCCAAGGACTCATCCTTGAACCTTCGGTGAAAAACGGCGATGACATTGGCCCCCCGGCTCTCGACTTCCTTGATCAAGGCATTGATATGCTCGAGGTTGTTGTTGATCCAATAGGAGTGATAGAACCAGAGTCCCACGGTGATTTTCGAGGGATCCACTTTGGCTTTCAGGTACTCGTCCAAAGAAGGAACGCCCGCGACATCGGGATGATAAATCCCTTCTCCCGGCGTCGGCTCGGGAGGCACGCAACCGACGTCGTCGTCCGCGACGATGTTGCCGAGGAACCTGAAAAGCTGGCGAAAGTTCACCGGGCCGCCGTAAGAAACGTAGCTGGATATGATGTCCCAGTTCTCGGTACCGAATTCCGCGGAATACTCCCCGGCCAGGAACAATCCTTCCTCATCGCCGACATCCGCTTTAATGTGCAGGTAAGGCGCTTTGCTTCCGTTGCGTTTGGGGTCCGAAAATTCCGCTATCAGCGCGTCGAAAGCCGCGCATGACGCCTTGCCGCCGTGCAGCACGACGATCACCGCATCCGATTTCATGGCGTCTTTGACAAAAGCCTTGATCCGCGCTTCATCGAAAAGCTGGTTGTTGGTGCGAGCGGTGACCCGGACCCGCCCTCCATCCGTCAGATACAGGTCCAGTCCTCTTCTCAGGGACGGAATCTCGAGAGCGGTCGCCGAAAAGTAGCACAATCTGTAAGGATTCATAGGAGACACCTCACATTGGTTTGAGGAGTCGACTCACCGCGACGGCGCCTTCTTCGCTGTGAAGTCGAGGAAGAACGAACGTTCGACGAACGGTTGCGGACTCTCCCGACTCATCACCCGTCGCCCTTATCCAGGGCCGCCCGTCGGAACGAACCGTCCTTCGAAGTCCACGCTTCGCCGTCGTCTCTTCCGCCGGCCCTCAACGAGACAATCGTGCGATAGAGAACGCACGCCGATTTGATGGTCGGCGGGTCGTTGTAGCGCAATCGGCTTGGACAATCATCGGGACAGAAAGGCTCCGCAATACAGGTCCTGCAATCCTCCCCGGCAACCTCACGGAGACTGCGCCTCCCGAGCATCCGCGGTCGGACCGATTCCCATCGGTCGATCCGGCCCGATTGCAGCGCCGGATCCCCGGCTGTCTGGGAACAGGGATAAACGGACCCGTCCGGCAAAACCGCCATGCTTTCGCCCCGGCATGCATGGCAATAGTCCGTTGGGGCCGCCTCTCTTCTCGACGAACGCAGCCTCTCCCATTCTCTCAGCGAAATAGGGTGTCGGCGGGTCCCGTTCAGTCTGTCGATGGTCTTCACCAGCTTGGCAACGCCGGCAGCCAGAGACTCCGGATCGCAACAGAGCGCTTCGCCCCTTGAAATCATGCGCCCTTTACGTACCGGCAAGTCCAGAGCCATACCCTGCAAATTCGGATATCGTGCGAGCATCAGCGCCGGCTGGTCCAGGACGGCCGCATTCCTTTGGGTGACCACCGTTGTCGTGCGGAAAGGGACCCCCATGCGACTCAGCAGGTCCAGTCCTTTCAGCGTCCCGACAACGCCGCCTCTAATGCGATCGTGGACCGAGGGAGACCCGTCGATACTTACACCGATTTGGACTTCTCTTTCTTGAAGAATCCGGACCAGCCCTTCGTCCAAGCATGTGCCGTTCGTTTGAAGAGCCACTTTTGCCGGTAGTCGCCGGGAACGCAACCAAGACGCGATCTTCTCGACCAGAACCGGTTCCAACGTGGGTTCACCGCCGGTCAACTGCACATGAAACGGAAAGCCGCCGTGCGCAACCCGGTTGAGAGCGGCCTCCGCCACCTCCCACGGCATCGGCTTCTTTGCCCGTAGGTCGTCTGCGTAGCAATAGGGACATTGCAGATTACACGCCGTGGTTACGAACAACACCAGATACCGGGGTGCGAATTCCTCTTTGCGCGTGTCGCCCTTCATCTTCAACGATTACCACGGTCGAAGGTTCGCTTTAGGCCTGCCGTTCCCAATACATGCCCGCCGGGCCGCAAAAACGCAGGTGCTGCAGCCTACGTAAGAACGACGACATGCAACGCAACGCCGCAGGTCGTGTCTTTCAACGCCCTGTCACACGACGCCTCCCCCAGCGGGCTGCATGCCGCGCACGTCGAACACGACGTCCTGGAGCGGTTGACGGCGAATCCGATGGGGCAAGGCGAGTTCCGCGGCCTGCCCGATGTCCTCCTCTTCCACCCGGGTCCTTCCGTGATAAGCAGCCAGGGTCTTGGACGTCTTGAGAATGACGATATCGCCCCGATGACCGTCCACGCCCACGTCCAAGCAGTAGCGGGCGATTTCACTCAAATGAGACCGATCCATTTCCACCTGAGGATAAAGTTCGCCGGCCCGTTGAATTCTTTCGGTGAGTTCCCGTGAGGCCGGAGCCCATCTTTCCACGAATCGTTCCGGGTCTTCCTCGAATGCGGCGCGACGTTCCATGATTTCCACGCGACTTTCCAGCTCGTGGATGCCCTCGATATGGACGCACAAGCCGAAACGGTCCAGAAGCTGGGGCCGCAGTTCGCCTTCTTCGGGATTCATGGTGCCGACCAATGTGAATCGAGCCGGATGCGAAAAAGAAACGCCCTCGCGCTCGATGGTGTTGACTCCCATGGCCGCCGAATCCAGCAAGACGTCCACCACGTGATCGTCCAACAGGTTCACTTCGTCCACATAAAGAATCCCACGGTGAGCGGAGGCCAGGATACCCGGTTCGATCCGCTTCTCTCCCTTCTTGAGGGCGTGTTCCAGGTCCAGGGTGCCGACAACGCGGTCTTCCGTGGCGCCCACGGGTAGTTCCACCACCCTGACCTTCCGTCGGATCGTTGCGGGTCTTCCGTCGGACGCCGGTTGCTCGCGCCCGGCCACTTGGAACAGGTCCCCTTCCTGTTCGCGAACCTCTTCGGGAGACAATTGAAACGGATTGTTCTCGACCACCTGGATTTCCGGCAGAATCTCGGCCAGTGCGCGCACCGCGGTGGACTTGGCCGTGCCCTTTTCGCCGCGAATCAGCACTCCCGACAGGGTCGGATTGATCACATTGAGAATAAGGGCCAGCTTCATCTTTTCCTGGCCTACAATGGCGGTAAACGGGTAAATGGGTCCCTTCTTCATGCAGCCTTTCCTTTGATGATTTCCACCAGGTTCTCCGCTTTGAGGTCTTCGATCCTGAAATAGCTCCCTCTCAGAATCATGGCCAGTTTGCGGGCAAGGCCGAAGGAAACCACGTTTTCCTCTTCCGTATCGACCACGATGAAATGGAGCCTTTCATCCAGCGCCAATCGGCTCGCCAAAGCGAAGGCTTCATCCAACGGGCTCCCTTCACCGAGCCCCGCATTGGCTTTTCCGTCGGTGATGACGATTACAAAAGGTCTGGACGACGGGTCTTTCAGAAGCCGGCTTCTCAGGACTTCGTATGCCTTTACCAGGCCCGCAGCCAAAGGAGTCCGCCCCCCCACGGGCATTTCTTCCAGGAGCTTTCCGGCCATTTCAACGGAGGAGGTGGGAGGTAGGTTCAGCACCGCTTCCCGCTTTCTGAATGAAACCATGGCCACCTGGTCCCGCTTCTGATAAGCATCCAGCAGCAAGGACATGATGGCTCCCTTGGATGCGGCCATCCGGCCTCTGGCCCCCATGGAACCGCTGGCGTCCACCAGAAAGAGCAGGAAATTGCCGATACGTTTTTCCCGAATCTTTTCCCGTATGTCATCCGGGCGCAGGCATACCGCCAGATCGCTTTCTCCTCTGCGCCTGAGCTGGTGGGGCGCCGCCGCCCGAAGCGTGGCGTCCAATGCGATGTCTCCGTTGATTTCCCGGTTCGTGCTTCTTACGTAGCGACCCTGTTTCTGCGATACCCGGGAACGGGAACGTCTGCCGGAACCTCGCCGCAGGAGGCGATCCTTTCGCGCCTGGAAGCTTCTCACCTTGAAGGTGGCCCCCACCTCAAAAATCCGCTCCAAAACGTCTTGTTCCCCCTCTCGGTCCCGCTCTTTCTCGCCCGGATCAGGCGGAGGCAAGTCTTGGGGCGGAAGCGCTTCATTCTCCTCCTCCGACGGTGTCTTTTCAGACGGCTCCTCTTGCTGTTCCTTCCCGGACTCGGCTTCCCCTTGGTCCGGAGGCCGGTCTTCGGGCTCGGGCGGAGGAGGCGGAGGTGGTGGGGCGACATCCCGCTTTCGATGCATCAGGGCCATGGGCGCCACTTCCTGAATGTCCTCCACGGTGACTTCGCCGCGCCCCATATAAGCAGCCAAAGCCCTGGCCGCCTGTTCGACGACCAAATCCGCGCGATGCCCGGCCACATGGTTTTCCCCACAGAGCTCACCGATGAAGGAACGGAGGTGCTTGGCCATTCTTACGGTTTCCAGCGCGGCACAGGCCCGATCAATGCGGGCGGCGATCTCCCTGTTTTCCTCGGCGAAACGCTGGACGAACCCCTTCGGATCGGAATCGAATTCCTCCCGGAGTTTCATGAGTTCCATACGTTTCTCGATGTCTTGCTCCCCGGTCACTTCCACGCAGAGGCCGAAACGGTCGAGCAGTTGAGGACGCAGTTCGCCTTCCTCGGGATTCATGGTTCCCACCAGAATGAAACGGGACGGATGGCGATGGGAGACGCCCTCCCTTTCGATCCTGTTTTCTCCGGAAGCCGCCGCATCCAGGATGATGTCCACCAGATGATCGTCCAGCAGGTTCACTTCATCCACGTAAAGAATCCCCCGGTGCGCCCTGGCCAGCAGCCCGGGCTGAAGCACCCGCACGCCCTGCCTGACGGCCGAATCGAAGTCGATACCCCCGGCGACGCGATCCTCCGTGGCATTCAGAGGCAGCGTCACCACCGGCCTTCGTTTCAGCCTCGTCGGCATCGACCCTCCCAGCCTTTCGCAGGATTCGCAGAGTTCCTCGGGCCGTCCGGGATCGCACGCATAAGCGCACCCTTCCACCACCTCGACCCGCGGAAGCAGGTCCGCCAGAGCCCTGACCGCCGTTGACTTGGCGGTGCCCTTTTCCCCTCGGATGAGCACGCCCCCCACCCGAGGGTTGACCGCATTGAGGATCAGGGCGAGCTTATAATTCTCCTGGCCGACAATGGCCGAAAAGGGAAAACCCTGATTTCCGTTCATCACTCTTCCCTGCAATGTCGAAAGCCTCCACCGAGCACCGAACAGCCGGCATCGGGAGACGTCCAGAAAAAGGCAAACCGCATCATGCCTCCGGCCTTCTTCGGGCAAGAGCCGCCTCCACCTCTTCAATCAACTCATGCTCCGAAGCATAGAACGGTATGCGGGAGCTCACCCCGTTCCGATGCGGAACGACGCCGCCCTCGGGCAATCGCCCGTAAACCGGCTTGTTCTGTTCCATGGCGAACCGAAGCAGTTCCACGTTTCTTTCGTTCAAAGAGCCCACCTCGAAGCCGGCGTCGATAACGAAATCGGCTTCCAGAATATGCTCCTTCGTTTTCCGGAACGCTTCATCGGAAATCGCTTCCATGGGCGAGTTGGTCACGCACTCCGCGCTAAGGGAAGCGGCCACGTAGGCATCCACGTCGTTGGAGGGGAGCACTCCCGTGGACAAGACGTATCCCCGTTTGGCCAAGAGACGATACAAGACCGCGCCGCTGCCCATTCCCGCGATCACGCAAACCCGTTGTCGCCCCCCGCCGCCCTTTAGTTCGATGCTCCCCAGCCGGCGATTGAAACTTGCGCCGTTGAAGTCGTACAAAGACGCTACCGCGTCTTCCTGAAGAACATCTTCCGGAGCACCCCACCGGATCAAGGTTCCTCCTTTGATCAATCCCACTTGGTCGGAAACTTTCGCGGCGATATCAACGTCGTGAAGCGAGGCCACCACCGAGATACCCTCATCCCGGCAAAGGCGCTGCAGGATGGCCATCAATTCGATCCGGTGTTTCAGGTCCAGATGCAGGGTGGGTTCGTCCAGCAGGATGATCTTGGGCTCCTGGGCCAGTGCGCGGGCCACCAGGATTTTCTGCCGCTCACCGTCGCTGAGGGTATCCAGACGCCGCTCCGCCAAGTCTTCCGCATGAACGAGTTTCAGGCAATGCCGGGTGACGTCTCGGTCCGCGTCGCTCAACTTTCCCAAAAACCCCGTGTGCGGATAGCGGCCGAGCGCCGCGAATTCAAAGGCGGTGAACAGTCCGGGGGACACCCGGTTCGTGAGCACAACGGAAAGGCGCCTGGCCAGTTCGGATGCCGAGTAGAGCTCCAACTCCTTTCCCCGAATGAACACGCTGCCTTTGATTACCGGGAGTAGGCGCGCCAGAGTCCGGAGAAACGTGGTCTTCCCCGCTCCGTTGGGTCCCAGGAGACTTACGAAACTGCCTTCGTCCACATGAACGTTCAAATGGTCGAGAACGACCTTTGGTCCGTAACCCACGGCCAGGTTGCGCGTTTCAATGACCCGAGTTCTTGGAACGGGACGGGTCATATGTAGGCTCCTTTCTTGAGGAGCAGGCTGATGACGATGGGAGCCCCGAACAGAGCCGTAATGGCGCTGATGGGTAGTTCCACGGGAGCGAAGACCAGTCTGGCGATGAGGTCGCAAAGACAGGTCACGGCGCCGCCCATGAGAACGGCCCCGGGGATCAGAATGCGGTTGTCCGACGTGCCGAAGCAAAGTCGCGTCAGATGAGGCACCGCAAGTCCCACGAAGGCCACCGGTCCCGCCACGGAGGTCACCATGCCGGCCAGGGCGCAGGCGCAAAGAAGAATCAGAATCCGGAATAAACGAATATTGACCCCCATGGTGGACGCGTATTCCTCTCCCAGCAAGAAAGCGTTCAGGGGCTTGCTCAGAAGATAGACGCCGGTGAGGATCGAGCACCCCACGTAGACCAGGACTTCGATTTCAATCCATTTGAAACCCGCGAAACTTCCCAATTGCCAGAGCACGAATCCTTTGATCTTCTCCTGCTCGGCGAAAGCGATGAGCACGTTCGTGACGGCCATGCACAAATAGCCGATCATCAGTCCCGTGATGAGCAACGTAATGCCGCTTCTGAGTCTGCTCGCGATACCGATCACCACCGCCATGGTCCCGTAGGCCCCGATGAAGGCCGCGATCGTGCTCATGAACGGACTGACACGGGGCAGCCCCAAACCGTAACTCGTGAGCATGACCACCGATACGGTGAGAGTCGCTCCGTGACTGATGCCCAAAATGAACGGACCCACCACGGGATTGCGGAAGTACACCTGAAGCAGCAGACCCGCCACGGAGAGATACGCACCGCCCAGCGCCGCGGCCACGGCCCGGGGCATTCGGATATTCCAAACAATGAATCCTTCGGTGCCGTCGGTGGAAAAAGAAGTCACGATTTCCACCAGCCGTCCCAAAGAGATTTCCACGGACCCCATGAGCACGTTGACGACAAACGCGGATACCAGCAGGACGAGAGAGGCTGAAAACACGATCCCGTGGTTTGTGTCGATTTTCCCTACAGACATTATCTCCTCGCCGTCCGATCCATGGGGTCTTCCTGCGGAAGCCGTCTGAAGTACTTGATTCTTTCCCGCCGGAAAAGCTCCGGATGAAGGATCGAAGCCACTTCCCGGATGACGTCGGCCAGTTCGTCTCCGGACTGCGCGTACAGCGGATAGGGTGAAAAGGTTTCACCCGCGGGGTTGAGGGGCGCGATATTTCTGATCAAGGGATTGATGCTCATGATGGCGTCCTTGGACGACACTCCGAATTGGGGCGTTCGATAGGTGAAGAAGACATCCGCCCGGGTTCCGCTGGAAAGAAACCTTTCCAGTGTGATTTCCAGTCAATGGCTGCCGCCGATGTCCTCGAACAAATAGTCTCCTCCGGCGAGCTTGATCATTTCCGCCACCCATGAATTCCCCGGCTCCACCATCACCCGTTTTTCGTAGATATCCCCCCAAATCACTTTGGGCCTGTGTTTGACGTCGGCCGTTTTTCGGCGAATCTCAGCAATGGTCTCCAAAACGGTTTTTACGAAACGATCGGCTTCCCGTTCTTTTCCGAAAAACGGCGCGAGGAATTGGATGAATCGAACTCGCGTCTCGAGGTCCATGGCCCTGCCGGTGTAGGTGATCACCGCTGGAATGTTCATGGTTTCGAGCATGGGGACAACACTCTGGTCCCAAGTGAAAACGACTTCGGGACGAGCGGCTTTCAAACGCTCCAGGTCCACCGAAGTGGAATCGCCGAGGTAGGAGATTCTCCCTTCCTCCATCCCGCGAGCCACTTCTCGCATCGTCCAATCGCATTTCCTGGTGGTGACGCCCACGAGCGTATCCAACACTCCCAAAGCTCGAAACATGGCCACTTCCTGAGTGGAATAGGCAACCACGCGACGAACGGGTATGGGAACGATCTCCTCCTTGCGAAAGCCTTGGGGGGCCTGTTGACCCCTGGGTACGAGAACCAGTCGGCGCCCCTGTCCGTCCCTCAGTTCTTTCAAGCCGTTGTCGAGGGATTTGACTGTAAATTCCCCCACGTTGATGAAGCCTTCGCCTTCCTGCCGACCTTGCAGGCAACCGCACAGCGTCAGCAACGTCAGGCAGACGACGGGCAAGCACCATCCGATCATTCTGTTGAGTCTCTTCATCACCACTTCCCTTGCCTTTTTCGAACCCATTCATGGAAATACATGAGCAATCCCAAGGTAAACAGCACCGTGCCGGCGATGTAGAGCCAAATACCCCGATCCCGTTTGATAATCACCGCGACGTGGTCCCGCTGGGGCATTCCTCTTTTGGATCGCGGAGCGAAGTCTTTGATGTGAATGCTCATACCTTGAAACCACACCGGTCGATTGACGGCCAGAACGGCTTCCTTTAACGGCCGACCTTCCTGATCCCGAAAGTCGACCCGCGCGGTCACTTCCATGGCTTGATCCTCTAAAAACCCCAACCGAGACCCGTTGTAGAACTCGACGTCCATTGCTTTCATGACCATGGAAAAGGACGATCCGGGCAGATTGATTGGTGTATTCGGAAGCAATATCTTTCCCGGATAAACGGACGACGTCAGGTAGCTCACGAGAAAACCCAATAAAATTACCAATACGGCATAATGCATTAAGTGTGGAGACAACTTGAACACAAACCTATACAAGCTTGATGAGTTCGTAAAAACCTCTCCGTAAAGGTATCTAGTTGAAAATATGAATAAAAATGGCATTTATGGGTTGACCTTTCTTTTGGGTCCTGTATGATAAGTATCTGACTTGATTAATAATATGGTCCTTAGGGGGGTTGTTTTGTTTCGGCCTAAGAGAACGCAAAAGACCATTTTCGACCACGATATTTGCCTTCCCGCAGACAGGATCGAGGCGTTGGAGAAGACGTGGGCCGGTCCGTTCCGGCGCCTGGTGCTTCCCATGATCGATGAGGAGTCTTTCCGGCCTTTCTACTGTGAGGACAACGGCAGGCCCAACAGACCCGTGGCCATCCTTGTCGGAGCGTGTGTTTTGAAGGAAATGAACAGCCTGACCGATGCGGAAGTCTTGGGCGCTCTGGACTTCGATCTGCGTTGGCAATATGCCTTCAACATCAACGCCTTTGAATCTCACGTCTGCCAGAAGACCCTGCACAATTTCCGGACCTTGATTACCGACAACAAGCAAGCGCGGAGCCTCTTTACCGGAATCACGGACGCCATCATCGAGACGGCGGCCCTTAGCACGGACAAACAGCGGTTGGACTCCACACAGATCACTTCCAACATGGCTCATCTGAGCCGTCTGGGGCTCTTTACGCGCACCATCGAGGCGTTCTTGAAACGGCTCCATAAGAAACATCCCAAGTTGTATGAGAAACTGCCCCGACTTTACGACAAGGCCTACTTGAAGCGCGCAGGCTATTTTGCCGATGCAAAATCATCGCGGGCCAAGCGTCGTCTGGACAAGTCCGCCCGCCATCTCGCCGACCTGGTGGACCGCTTCCGAGGTCATCCGGAAATCAGCCGAATGAAAGAATACCGGCTGATGGCCCGACTACTGTCGGAGCAATGCCGTTTCACCGAGGGAGATCCCGACAAAACAGAACTCGAGAAGCCCAAGGAAATCCCTGCGGACTCCCTGCAGAATCCTTCGGATCCCGACGCCACCTATGGGCGCAAGGGCAAAGGATATAAGGCTTCCCTCACGGAGACCTGCGTGAAGGAAAATCCCTTCCAGGTGATCACCGATGTGGACGTGGCCCCTTCCTATGACAGCGACCAGAAAGACGTGATGCCCGTTATCGAACGCCTGGAGGAAACGGGCCGCAAACCCGAAGAGTTGTTCGCCGACGCAGGCTACGGCAGCGGCGAGAACATCCTTCAAGCTCACGAGCACGGAGTCGAGCTTACCGCTCCGGTGACTTGCGGAAAAGCGCCGGATCTCAATAAGATGCAGTTGAGTGACTTTGAAACGAACGAGGACTGCACCCAGGTCGTTTACTGTATCCGGGGGCACGCGCCACTTGAATGCAAGATCGTTGACCGCGGCAAAGCGGTGGAAGCCGTGTTTTCCCGCGAGCACTGTCTCCTATGCGAATTTCTCCCCATCTGTCCGGTAAAACGGATCAAGGGCGGAAATTATCGACTGAAGTACAAGCGCAAGGACATGGCGACCTCCAAGCGCAGACTACAGCAGGAAAGCCATGATTTCAAAGAACGCTACAAAATCCGGTCCGGCATCGAGGCCACCATCTCCGAAGCGGATCGGGTCACGGGATTGAAACGATCGTGGACCCGAGGCAAAAAACGGGTCACCTTATCTGTTTTCATGAAGGCCCTGGCCATCAACATCAAGAGGTTCGTCCAGAGCCGCCTTGATAAGGCCAAGAAGGCCCTTTCCAACTCGATAGAGGGAGGCAGCAACGATAATTTCCGTCGTCTTTGTAGCCTATGTCACGATGACAGTAACCTTGGCAGTGTTGCAATGGCCGCTTGAACTTCCAATGCTCCAAAAAACAGCCCTGTTCGTAAAGGGGGGTTCTTACGACGGCATCAAGCTTGGAAACGATGAATATGCACGAAGTAATGAAATCAGCTTGTCGGTGGTGCAAACAAACGTATTTAACCCCAAAGAGGCCAGTAGAAAAACAAGAACAAAAAACCAACTCGTGATCAAGGGATGCGTAATACCATACGTACCGGCCCACTCCGTCAATCCGAGTTGATTAAGCGGAACAAAATAACTCTTGTGAGATTCGAGCACGAAATAACCGATCCAAAGATCGATCATAATCAAAAAAAGCAACAGCACCGTCAGTCGGACGCTGCACCAGAAGTCCCAAATACGAGTCAAAACCGAGCCCATCTGAATTCGGGAATCCGGAACGCCCCAAGCTCCGGATAACTGGTAAACGTGAACACGACAACGGCGCCTATTGCCGCGAAGATGGACCTGAACTTCAGGCTCCAGACCCCGTAAAGATGCAGGTGAAGAAAGCAGGCATAATAGAACCAGGCCGCAATGGTCGTGGTCATGGAAGCATCTTCCCAGACCACCGGGTATCCGGTACTCAAGTACGACCAGGCTTCCGCTGAAAACATGGAAAGGGTCCAGAAAACAAATCCCCGGACAACCCAAGTGTAAACGGGACCCATTCCGCCTTTGTTTTGATTCTTGTTGTCGATGAGGAACAGAACGGCCCAGAGGGCGCTCATGAAAAAGCAGGCTCGGCCCACCACGCCGAAGACGAAATACAGGTGGGAAAAGATCGTCTTCGATTTAAGGAACGGAACATAGAAATCATTGGGAAAGAAGAGGGCCGTCAAGCCCATCAAGGCCAACGCCCCGCTGAAGAGCGGGACCTTCGGGTGGTCGTCCCGGAAGCGGGATGTGCAGCATACACCGAAAAACAGCGGAAGGAAAAAAGGTCCCTGAAAGAGAGGAAGGAGGGGCCAGGCATTGTAATATCTCGCCCCAGCGGAGAGCAGGTTCGAGCACAATCCCAGACCGATCGATATCCGGCTCAAGCGCCGAGCTCTGAAAAGCGACGCGAAGAACCCGAAAAGATAAAGGAGCACCGCCCCTTGAAATGTCGCCTCCCCCGGAGGGATGCCGGACATCCGCACGCTCCCGCACTTCATATCCCGCGATATCCGACTTCCGGACCCGAGGCTCGCCGACGGGGGCTTTCAAGCATAAAAAAAAACCGGTCGCCTGGATCAAGGATCAGGCGACAAGTTTTTCAAGCTGCCCGAAAAACCGTCGTCATACTACGAAACCCTTACCGCGGGGTTGCTATAGAAGGTCCAACAGGCAGGTCTTCTGGCTCTCGGGTCTGTTCGGCGACCGCGCCTTCCCGTCCTTTCCGGACAGTGGCATTAGCGGACGCATCCCCGATCACAGCGGCGGGACCGCTCCCGATTTTCACGGGATTCCCTTTTCAGCTCGGATGAGCACCTGTTAACGTAAAGACAATCATATCGAAAAAGGGAAAGCTGTCAACCAACAAATCCCCCGCTCCCGAAAGAGGCCATAACAGTTCGATATTCATAGTTAATCCTGACTCCCGTGTGAAACATAGTCCGGGGAAGCGGGGTCTTCAAACGGTTCGTGCGATTGTACTTGACTCCGCCGGCGCTCTTGGATAGAGCTTTCAACGGAATCGGTCCTTCTAAGAAGGAACAATAGGGAAGACGATGTGAATTCGTCGCGGTCCCGCCGCTGTGATCGGGAACGAAACCCGCACGAGGCCACTGTCGGAGAAAATCCGTTGGGAAGGCGCGGGGATTAGGGTGATCCGAGAGCCAGAAGACCTGCCGGTTTCATAAGATGAGAGTGAGGGAGCGTGAGGCTCCCGTTGCCTCTTGAGGATCCGAGAGATCCCTCATCTATTTAGGGGATGAAGGAAACCGGGTGCAATCCCCCTGTCTTTTCGAGACAGGGGGTTTTTTTATTGATTCGCCGACGAGACGACTCCGGTCGTCCTATGCCGCAATCGGGGAGACGAACATGAGAATCCTGCTGATTCAAGGCCATATGTTCAATCGACGCTTATGGGAACCGGTGTCGGAATCGCTCTCTTCGGAGGGCATCGAACTTCGAGCCTTCAGCCAGTATGGGTGGGAAGCGGTTCGCCGGGCCCTGTTGGAAGGCGGGGTCGATTGTGTTGCGGCCGATCTGTCCCGAGAAATTCCCGGATTCGACGTACTCCTCGAACTGATGACGGCGGTGCCCGTTCGTTTCGGTTACGGCATCGAAATGCCGAAAGATTTTACAACGCTGTCCCGCGACGATGCGGAAAGAATGCGCGCGTATCTGAGTAGGCTTTCGGCGGACAATTTCGGACACGGCATTCGCTTCCTCGCCTCGCACGCAGGCTTCCAAGGGGCCGTGGGTGCGGTCCAAAGCGTGCGCACGGACGGAATCTACCATACCGACGCCCCCCAATTCTTTGAATCCACTTCGGACTATTTCGATTGGTATGACCAAGAGCACCCTCCGCGTGGCCGTAGATCCGTCGTGGGAATCCTTTTCTACTACGGCCAACTCGTGGAACGGCAGACTCGAGAAATCGACGCCCTGATCCGGACCCTTGAAAACCACGGATTCCTTCCCATCTGCGTGTTCTGTGAAGGCATGTACGACGGCGCCCTCCCCAAAGAAAGGCGTTATCCCTGGCTCAAATATTTCCAACGAAGCGGATCCGCTGAGGCGATACTGAATTTGACGGCGGGCCGGCTCCTGTCGAAAACCGAGGACGTGTCCCTCCTGAGAGAGCTGGATGTCCCGTTGTTTCAGCTCATACGACTGTACAACAGAAGCGAACGGGCATGGCGCGAGGACCCGGCCGGCCTGCCGCCGAGCAGCATGGTGTACTCCCTGGTTCAACCTGAATTAGCCGGAGCCATCGAACCGACCTTGACGGCCGTCCAACCGGAGGCGCCCGCCGGATTGCCCACCCCCCAAGGAGAATATGTCGCGGTGAAGGAACGAATGGAATCGCTTTGCCGACGCCTTGAGAAGTGGATTCGATTGCGAAAGCTCCCCAATGAAGAAAAACGCATCACCTTCGTCCTGCACAACGCTCCATGCAGAAGCGTGGAAGCCACCATCGGTTCCGCCGTGGGTCTGGACACCTTCGAAAGCCTCGCTTCGGTTCTCAAAGCCATGAAGGACCGAGGCTACTTCCTGGAGGACGTTCCTTTGACCGGCGAGGGCCTCAAGAGAACCATCATGACTCGCAAGGCCATATCGGAATTCCGATGGACCACGGTGGACGAGATCGTCGCCAAAGGCGGAGTGCTGCACAAGACTTCCGCGGAAGAGTATGAGTCCTACCTGGACGAACTCCCGGACTCGGCTCGGGACCGACTGCTTCAAGATTGGGGAGCCTTTCCCGGCCAAGGCATGGCGTGGAACGAAGGTGGAAAGGAATACGTCCTGGTCACCGGGTTGAAGTACGGCAACATCCGTATCATGGTACAACCCAAGCGCGGTTGCTACGGTCCCAAATGCACCGGCGAGGTCTGCCGTATCCTTCATGACCCCCAACTGGCTCCTCCCCATCACTGGATCGCCGCGTATAAGTACATTCAGGAAAACTCGGACGCCGTGGTGCATTTCGGCGCGCACGGCGCGCTCGAATTCCTGCCGGGCAAGAGCGCCGGCCTGTCGGACGCCTGTTTTCCCGAAATCTCCATTGGGGACCTGCCCAATATCTATCCCTATTGCATGGATGTCCCGGGTGAAGGGCTGATGGCCAAGCGACGGGGCCGGGCGGTGATCGTGGACCATCTGACCCCCGTCTATCGACCTGCGGAAACGGACCGGGAAACGGAGGAACTCGCGGACCTGCTCGAACAATATCAAAAAGCCGCCCGCTTCCGTGAAGAGGATAGAGCCGAGGTCCTCAAGGAACGCCTGGCACCCCTTCTGAAAAAGCTGAAGTTCACGGATGAAATCGACCCCATGGACGATCTCCCGGAAAAAGCCGATCTTTGGATTCGACAGATCGAGTTGACAAGAAATTCCTTCGCTCCCGAGGGATTGCACGTCTTCGGTCGCTCACCGAACGCAACACAGATTGCTCAGATGCTGACCGGCATGCTGAGAATGAGTCCCGAGGGTCTGCCGGAGCTGAGCCGTGTGGTGAGCAAACTCGAGGACGCGAGGTCCGATGATTTTGCGGTGCAAAGCCGGGTAATCGGACGAATCCTTTCGGGCGACGTGCCGTCCCAACTTGGAAGAGATTCCGAGATTCTCATAATACAGGCCTGGGGAAGAGAGCTGTACAAGAGGATTGTCGAGTGTTCGAACGAGATTCCACAGCTGCTCCGAGCCCTCGACGGGAAATACGTCGAACCGGGACCGGCCGGCTCCTTGCTCATGGGAAAGACCCGTGCATTGCCCACGGACCGTAACTTCTTCGCCGTGGATATCGGTGCCCTGCCCACCCCCGCTGCCTGGGAAATCGGCAAGCAGAGGGCGGATGCGCTTCTGACGAAGTATCTGACAGAAGAGAAAACCTTTCCTGAAAGCGTGGCCGTCAACCTCTGGAGCATTGACGGCTTCAAATCCGACGGCGAGGTGCTGTGCCAGATTCTGTACCTTATGGGCGTGAAACCCGTGTGGGCTTCCGACGGCCGATTCAAGAAGACGGAGCCCATCCCTCTGGACGAGCTCAAGGTCCTGCTGCACACGGGAAGCGCAATCTCCCGTCCCAGAATCGACGTGCTGATCCAGACAAGCGGAATCGTGCGAGACATGCTGCCCACGTTCATCGATATCCTCGATCACGCGGTCCTGTTCGTCGGGGACCTCGACGAGCCCCACGAGTGGAACTTCGTCCGCAAACATACCGATGAACGGATGAGGGAACTCCGGGAAACCATGGGGGCCTCCCATTCCATGGATCGAATTCGTCGCCTGGCCGGTTTTCGCGTATTCTCCTCACCTCCGGGCTCCTACGGCATCGGGGTGGATTTGGCCATCGACGCCTCGGCCTGGAACGACCATAAGGACCTGACCGAAATCTACGTGAACTGGGGAGGCCATGCCTACGGCGCTTCCGGCCAACCGGACGCTTTCGGGGTAGAAGCTTATGATCTTTACGCCGGGCACCTCAAGAACGTATCCGTCTCCTACATGAAGCAATATTCTCCGGAATACGACCTTTTGGATGAAGGATGCTATGCCACCTGCCAAGGCGCCGTATCCATGGCGGCCAAGTCGCTGGGAGGCAAAGCCGCCAAGCTGTATTGGGCGGATGCCTCCCCCCAAGGAAAGAACAAAATCCACGATACGAAAAGCGCCGTCGAAGCCGCGTTTCGCGCCAAGCTCATGAACGACCGCTGGATCGAGGGCCTGAAAGAGCACGGCGGCCAAGGAGCCGAACTCGTTTCTTCCGGCGTCCGAAATCTCTTCAAATGGAGCGCCGTTACGGAACAGGTGGACAAGCGGCTCTTCGACGGCGTGGTGGAGAAATACATCCTGAATAAGGAAAACCTGACCTGGTTGCGGTCTCACAATCCTTACGCCCTTGAGGAGATCACCCGACGTCTGTTGGAGGCGCAGGCGAGAGGGATGTGGGATGCGGACCGGGACCTGCTTGAAGCCGTGAAAATCACGGCCTTGGAGATTGAAGGCGATATGGAAGAAACGATGGGGGAGGTGCGGGAGGAATTCCAAGGGGGCAAAGTGAATATTCTGACTCGGGGCGACGTGGAAAAATGGAACACCAAATGGCGGATGAATCCGAAGAAATCATAGACTGGTCCATCCGTCCGTTCAATTTCCCGGTCGAACCGATTTCCTGTTCAAGGATTCGAGCCCGGCATGCATCGCGAATTCGACCGCAAAGAGGGACGCGGAGGCGCCTCGACAATCGGTCCATCACCATGACATTTCATGAAATCCGGGAAGGGTTGATCCAGCCCCTCCTCCAGATCGTTCTTTTCATCTCCGTGAGCCTGGCTGTGGCCAATTTCATGGAGGCGATGAACTGGATTCAGCGAATTTCCAAACTGGCGAGTCCCCTGATACGAGCCGGCAGACTCACTCAGACGGCCGGCGCAAGTCTGTGCTTCGCCTTTTTTTCAGGAATCGCCGCCAATACCTTGCTCGCTGAAGCCCACGAACAAGGGAAATTAACGACCCGCGACCTTGTCCTCGCCAACATGCTGAACACCTTGCCCTTGATGTTGCAGGAACTGCCCATGTTGCTCATGCTGACGGCCTCCTTTCTTGGATCCGCGGCGTTCGTATACGTGGGCCTCACCTACTTGGGGTCCGTGCTTCGTTTTACCGTGGTCCTGCTCATCAGCAGGATCGTGAATCGATCCTCCCGCCCGATTCCTGTTGAAGTCCCCTCCTCCGAACAGACCGCCCGGCCGACCCGCCGCGAGGTGTTTGAAAACTTCAAGAGCCGTTTTGTGGTAAGGATCAAGAGAATTCTCCTCGCCACAACGCCCGTGTATGTCGCCGTCTTCGCACTGATCCGGTTGGGTTTTTTCGAATGGCTGGAACAGGTTCTTCTGAAGCGCGTAAGCTGGTTGGAATGGCTTCCTCCACAGGCGGTGAGCGTTCTGGTGATCCGTTTCACGGGCGAGTACACCGCGGGGTTGGCGGCTGCGGGAGCACTTCTGGAAAACGGAGAATTAACCGCGAAACAGGTGGTGTTGCTCATGATCATCGGCAGTTTCGTATCAGCGCCGATCTTGGCGATCCGATCCCAACTGCCCTATTACACGAGCATCTTCAAGCCCAGGCAGGCCATGCTCCTCATCGTCTGCAACAATGCCGCCCGCATGGCCGTGCTGTTCCTCGTGGGGGCCGGATATTTCTTTCTGGGCTGAAAAGAAATCGGCCGCGCGTCTCGCAACGGCGGCCGATTTCGTGAAGTCGGTTGTTGAATTCCGAAGGACCGCGATCCGCTTCGGTCCGGCGAATCGAGGCCCGGATGACAGCCTAGCGCTCCATCACCGCCATACCCGCCAAAGGCAGCATGGTTTGCGCCTTACCGAGCAATGTATTCCCCTGAGTCTCGAATATCCAGATGCCCGGGTCTTCGTCCGATCGATCCAGGACGAACAGCCGGCAACCGCAGTCTTTGCATCCCAGGGCCATGTCCGGAATATAGTAATCAACCGAGTGAAACTTGTCGTCCACCACCTGCCCGCTGTTCAGGTCCACCTCGCTGAGGAAATAGGGCCACGGCCAGTCGGCCGAATCATCGTACCCGATGATGTACGCCTTGGATGCACTGGAGGCCCGAAGAATGGACACTCGATATCCGGTTTCCGCCGGGGTAAGAATCGCCCCCTTCACCGTGTCGGTGAGCACATCGATGATCTGCACGCCCGAAGGTACTTCGGCATCGTTGGAGTCACCGGTGCACGACAAATACAGCTCGTTTCGAGCCTCCACGTATTCCATGGCGGAAGGATTGCGTAGCGACAGGGTGATCCCCTGCACCCCTTCGGCGACCGGGTCCAGGTCCACGATGGTGTCCGTCTCCGTATCAATCTTGATGATCACGGGAATATCCGGTTTCCAACTGTTGTTTCGATCCTGCCGTTTGAGCGCCACATAGATATATTGTCCCACCTTGGCCATGGGGCTCGCCTCGGGCAACTCGTCGTCGCCTTCGCAGTAGGCGGACACATCGATCAACGCCAAGCGTTCGCCCGTCAGCGGGTTGAGCTTCAGAATCGCGCTCGCGCCGGCGAAACTCATATAAGCCGTCGACTCGCTCAAAAACACCATGTCGTGCGGGTTGGTGGAGGCCTGGGGCGTCGGCAGGTCCAGATCGCCCATGGTGTCTTCAGGCCCCACGCTGTATTGAACCACGGGGTCGGCCTGCAATTCGGTCGCTTTCATGACGGTTACCGTGTCGCTGCCGTATCGGCCGATAAAATACGCATTGTCTCCGTACACGCGGACGAAGGAGTCCTCGTACACGATCAAGTCGTCGCCGTTGGCCACCTTGAACTCCCCGATGTTGAAGGGGGACGAGGCGGTGAGGCGATAGGTCAGCCCTTCGGGATCGCTGAACAAGCCGCCCGTGGCAAACACGAATCCGCAGTAAGCCCCCCCGAAGCTCTTGGTGAGCTCGTCGACCACGGGGGAACCGCCGGACGGTGTGTAAGTACACGTTGCCGTGGTATCGCCGGTAAAGGTGATTTGCAGGCGGCTGCCCAGACCGCTCAGTTCCATGGCGTCGAATCCGTTCGTGAAATCGGAATCCAGAAAAGACTCGAACGCCGTCAGGTCCGGTGTGCGGACCGCGGTCATGGCCCGGGTATCGTGTTCGGAAAGCCAGATATTGATGGTCTGATCGGCGTTCTTCCAGATGCCCCCGTACTCCGCATAAGCCGCCGTTGCCGCAAGCAAAAAGACCATGGCCAGAACGCCCGCCTTCAGGGACTTCATAACCTACCTCCTCACGCCTTGTTGGTTTCCAACGGTCTTTGGAACCCACGGCCCGGAAAAAAGAAAATCCCCGAGCCATGAGGACTCAGGGACTGCACCCAGTTTTCTTGATCCCTTGCATTACCGAATCGGGCACAATTCACCGCAGCGCCCAATCCATTCCGTCCTTGCAGGCAGGTCTTCTGGCTCCCGGATCCATCTACACTCCTCGCCTTCCCACCAGTCTTCAGACTCGCAGTGGCTTCCGAGGAGTTCGTTCCCGGTCACAGCGGCGGGACCGCCCCCGACTCTCACGGGGTTCCCTATTAAGCTTTCGCACCTGCAAATAATGTTCATATTCCTTCGCACGGCATAGCGGGATAAGTCAAGGTGAAATTACGTCGGATCACAATACTTCCATAGCACCCTCCGCCTGTTCGAGCTTTTGATTCGACAACCACTTCTTCTCATGCTACAGGCCTAATGTGTACTTGGGCGCACAGGGTCTATAACCTATGGACAATAGATGACTTCGGGGGATGGAGTGGACTATTTACAGCATGTGATCAAGTATGGAACGATTCTCACTGCGTTGCTAGTGCTTCTATCTATAGATATACTATGTTTGAGTATATGTTACGGATCACCGTCGGCACCCAATTGTCTCGTTATTCCTCCGGATTACCGGCAATATGCCTTGGTAGGCCGACTTGTGGACAAAGGGTTTAAGGTGAGTCGAGCGACCAACGATATACCCCAGGAGGGTATCCAAAGAGGGACGTTCATCGTCCGACTTGACGGGAAGTCCGATTTGCTCGCCGAAGACCTGCCTGAAGGGACGTTCCGAGTGCCGTGTCCCGACGACCCGGGCGCCCCACGCCTGAAACCGGTGACCGTGGGCATTTACTGCGGCAAAGGGGTTACGGCCGGGCATTTGTGGCACGCCAAACCCCTGGAAGAAAGCGGAATCCCTTTCGTTCTTTTCGACGAAACCAGCATGCATTTGACGGAAGGCGTGGACGTGGTCAGCTTCCCCTCCGGCGGCGGCTATGAAGCCTACATAAGTTCCGAGGATCAACGGATCCTCAAGCAATCCGTTCATGATCGAGGATTGGGATTTCTGGGAACCTGCGGCGGCAACGTCTTCGGCGTTCGTTTGGGGCTCCTGGAGGCCTCGCTCCTCCAATCCGACCGCGGCTACACCTACGGCCTCAACCTTCATGGGTTCGCCCGATTGGACACCCTCGCACCGACGCACCCCGCCATGCTCGGCGCTTCGAAGCCATTCAAACCGCTCTATTACTCCGGACAGACGTTTTCCTCGGTGGGTGAGGGCGTCGAACTCCTCGCCGCCTATCGGGATTTCGGCGATTGTTTTTCCTACCAAGGCGAACCTTATGATCACAACGCCCCGAACAAACTGGTATCGCGACCTGCCGTGATCACCGGCTCCTACGGCAAGGGCCGAGTCATTCTGTGCGGACCTCACCCGGAAATTGGAGAGCCTCGGGTGTTCGTTGATTGGGTCTACTATCTGGGCGGTGGAAGCAGTTCCCGGAAACGGCCTATGGGGGCGACCGCACCCGGAATGCCGGAAGCGGCCCAGCTCATTCCCAAAGCCCAATGGACCGCGTTGTCCGTCTCCATTGAATCCATGACCCGAACCGTGGATCGTATCGCCCCTCAACTCCAAGCAGCCCGCACGGAGCGCGAACGGGAGCACAAGGTGCTCGGACAATCCGTTTTCCTCTTGTGGCTCGACATGGAGAACAGATTGAACGGCATCCGATCTTACCTTAAGGAGGTCGGCACGACGGTCGGGTCATCCCCCGCAACGGAAGAGTCTCTCCATCCGGATATTCGAAGCCTGGCGCATCGGTTGGAGGTCCACCGCGCGGCCCTGGAAGAAATGATTCCCCGAGTTCTGGAAGAAGTTGAACTGATGAGGTCTACGAACTACCTTTCCGATGTCCATGAGCAACCGGATCACAACACGAGCGGGTCGGCGCACGGGCACGGCACAGCGCATCACGGCCGAGAGAACGCCCAAACCCATGCCTCCACTCATGGAAGTACCGCTTCGCCGATCCACTACCATGCGCATCGTTACATGCAACTCACATCGGAGCTGAAGGAGCCCCAGGTCTTTCTCATGGGTCTGGAACAAACCCTCAAGAAAGTGACCTCCGAGGCCGGCGATGCAAAACCCCCAATGGCAAATTAGGGCATGGCGGTTGAGTTCCGGTGAGCATCCGGAGGGTTCCCTCGGGCTCCTTCCTAGCAACTTTAGGTATTTTAGCATGTTAGGCGGTACACACTACCCGTTTTGCGAATTCCCTAGACGATTCGCAAGATCGAAACGGGGGTCCGTTGCTTCCGGGACGAAGCCGAGCTTGGGAACCTCTTTGCCGATTCAGCAGATGTAACAAGCGTTGGGAATGAGTAAGGAAACCGGATTACTTCCTCAGAAAGCTTTGGGAGAGGGTCCGGGGGAGGACTTTCCCGAAAGTCCTCCCCCGTGAATGAATACGAGTTCCGAAGTACGCCCGTGAAGTGAAAGCGGGTCGAATTCCCTCAAAATCGCTCAAGAGCCTGTTGAAAAGGCCGGTTGCCGCAGGCGGGTGAAAAACGACGACATGCCCGATATACAAGGGGGGCCGGTGAAGCGAATGTTCCCCCGCACACGGTGTGAGCAAATACAAGGAGAGGATGATGCTGTTGGAAACCCTGTACGGTCATGTGGAAGTGGAGCGAAGAGAAAAGATCATCATTGTAAGGTTCCTCTCCCCTCACCGCATCATCTCCACCTGCCGCTGCGACGGAGGCATCAGCGAAGAAAAAACGTACATCTACAACCACCAGGGATGCGAACCCCACGGCCGGCATATGAAAAGCTTTCCCGGCACCAACCCGTTGGAGCCGAGCGAATTTCGTCGATTCGTGTGCGAACGGCACGGATTGCCGCCCGAGGAATGCGCCACCCTGGGAACGGCCGCCAACATGAACAACGCGGCCGTCGTGTCCGAACGCTTCCGCGAATTGGAGGTCGCCGCCGTGGTCACGGGCGGTGTGGAAACCAACGCCGGCCGGGCGGGAGACCCGGCTTCCTGCTACGAGCATGACGGAGTTTACGAGAGCCTTAATCAGGAGGCGCTTCCCCAAGAAGGAACCATCAACACCATAGTGTGCATCAACAAGGAACTTACGTCGGGAGCCCTGGTGCGAACCGTAATGACCGCCGCGGAAGCCAAGACGGCCGCGCTACAGGAATTGGCCGTCAATTCCCGCTATTCCGACGGCCTGGCCACGGGCACCGGAACGGATCAAATCGCCGTGGCGTGCATGCTGGGTACGGGCGTGCCGCTCGCGGGAGCGGGCAAGCACGTCAAACTGGGGGAGCTCATCGGCCGGGTCGTTAAAACGGCGGTCAAGAAAGCCCTGGAACTGCAGAACGAGATGACGCCTCTAAGCCGGTGCTCCTCGCTGGTCCATGTGGAAAGATTCGGGACGGACGAAACGCGCATGATCGAGGGGATTCAAGGGTTCCTCGATGCGGAGTCGGCCCGGCTGTTGAAGGAGAACTTTTCCGAGATCGAACGCGACGCCGTAACCGTGGCGGCGGTGGCGGCCCTGGTGCATTTGAAGGACAAACTGACCTGGGGCGTTCTGCCTCAAGGCTGCGCCCAAGAAATCATGATCACCTATGCGGGACAAATTGCTGCGACGGTTTCCGGCAAACCGGAAGACGCGGCATCCTTCCGCGGAACCCTGGGTTCGGAGAAAATCATATTGGACAATCCCGGCTTCCTGCGGCTCGTGTTCCGTGCCTTTGCCCTGGGTTTTTCGAACAAGTGGAAGTAGAAAAAAGGCCGCCGGCGGGCGATACCGCCTGTTTTCACTCTTCTCACCGTTGTGGCCGCCCCGTCGGATCGTCTCCGAGTGGGACCTTCTTCCATCTGAAATCCGAATCCTCCTCATCCCCAGAACGATAAAGATTCATCAGGGCGAACAAGGAATCATCGTTGCATCCGTCATTGTAATCTTTCCCGATTTTCCGGAGCGCGAACACGACATCGGGGTACGATTGGAAGCGGACGGTGACATTGTCGGGAGGCCCGATCCGGTCGGGCGAAAACCCGTCCGGCATTTCGATCCATTCACCCTTGGAGGTGTTGATTGCCGCCCACCTGCCGTCGATTTCGGCCAGGACGAACTGGTGACCGTTGATGGTCTTCTCCCGGTTCCCTGCTTCCAACGCGTTGTTGTAGTCGTCCGCTTTACAGGAAACGACATACCGGAGGCTTTCCGGTCGATCCACCAGCCTCAGTGACTTCACCACCGCTATGAACGCTCTGGCGTAGTGGGAGCACCCGAACGCGGCCCGGGTTCGTACAATGTCGTCGGCGGTGGGCGCGAAAAACACATTCGCTGGGTTGTCACCCATGTACTTCCTGTGCCATTCCTTCAGGATCCGTCTTTGGTCGGTGGTAAGTCCCCAAGTTATTAGGAAGCCGAGCCCCACGAAGTCCAGCTTGTCGTATAAAATAAAGGTGGACGGTTTGATGCCGTTGGTGTGAACGCCCCGTTCGGGATCGATCAGAATCTTGGAAACCTTCAGGAGCCGGGCCAAACGACCTTCGTCCCCATGGGAGCCCGGGACGGGTTTTACCTGTTCCGATGCGTACGCCGCCACGTAAGGTGTAACCTCAAGCAGCGACCCGGATTCTTTCGAATACCCCGGCGACGACAGAAACACGAAAATCAGCGTCAAGAAGAACGGCAACGATCTGATATGTATCGCCGCAGCCGTCAGTCGATTATTCTTTGTATTCAAGAAGGTCTCCGGGTTGGCACTCAAGGTGCCTGCATAGGGCATCCAAGGTGGAAAGACGAATCGCCTTGGCTTTTCCCGTCTTCAGAATGGATAGATTCTGTTCGGTGATGCCGATGAGCTTGGCCAACTCGTTCGATTTCATCTTACGCTTGGCCAGCATCACATCCAGATTGATCATAATCGACATGAAAACCCCGATCAGACGGTCAGTTCGTTCTCTTCTCTCAAGATTCTTCCTTCGTCCATTATCCAGGCGATGACGAACAGGATTCCCGCCGCCAAAAGCATCGTCGCCTGTTCCGAACCGAACCCGACTTGAAGTAGTCTCTTGCCCGGAGGGTTTCCAATGGTAAACAACACGCTTTTCGCGGACTCATACAGGATCGACAAGAAGACCCATATTAGAAAAGCCTTGGCGGTTTTTTTGAAGAGCACGACGTGCTCGAAGGAAAATATGATTCCTCGGCTATAGAATAAGAATAGTTTTCTGACGTTAAGCATGCCGTAGATCAAGACCGACATAGGGAACAAACTCGCAAGGAATCCGATCAGGCGTTGTATTGCGGCCAGATGGTTCGGAACCAGGGGTGTGGGGGCCATATTGACCGTGATGAGCCTGTCGGGAAGATCATTAAGAAAGAACCAGTAACATGCATAATACAAAGGTATTGCCGCCGACAAAAAAGAAAACAACAGATAAAAGGACCTGCTGAGATTTCGTATTCTTGAAGCATTGTCCATGAGGATATCTCCCGGGTTACGGATCGGTAACGGTCCGGCATGAACGGACTACGTCCGATGCGGTCGGACCACTCTTCATTCCTATTGACAGGGTCACCGAGGGATCGCCGGCACGGATGCACCGCGGAGAAGGTGGGTCTTCGGCCGTCTTTCGGGCAGGCACTGCGGCCTGCCCCTACAATGGAAGAGGTTCCCCCCGTGAGGGGTTACCACCCTTCCCGCCTTGGCCGTCGGCGGGGCCTATTTCGCGTTTCGCTCCCCTCCCGCGCCCACTCTTCCCGCGTCTCATATTGCGTTCAGCACTTTTGGCGGCTCCCTTCTCCCCCAAGCGTGCCGGCATCCGAATTCGGCCACCGTCCGACGAGGCCCGCTGTATTTAAAAATCAAAGTACCACGCTATTTATCGTATTGCAATGATTATTTATCGTTTTCCGATCATTTTATGATGGCCCTTTTTTCCGAGACCATGCGAGTGGGAGTCAATAACCTTCGCCGGGCCGGTTCCGGGTCGGCAGTCTTTGGGTACGTACGGTTTTTTCGACACGGAGGGTTTTCGGTTTGCAGAGGCGGGTTTCGATCTTGAGACCGGAGTTCCAACTTCGCGGTGATCAAATATGAAGCCTCTCCGCCCGAGGCGACGAGGCCAATATGGTATCTGAGGGGGGGCATCGGGGGGGAACTTTTCAAAGTTCCCCCCCGTGAATGCATACGCCTTGCCGGCGGTCTCCGGCGCACCCCCTGGACCTTTCAGCCCTTGGAAGCGGCCTGCCAAGGTGGGTTCATCCTTCACGGACCGTCCGGCCCGCCTCGTTCTACTTGTCCGTCGTTATAATGGAGTATAGGGAAACATACCCGTTCATTTCCGCGGAAGTCACGCCCTGAGGTGCCGCCACGCACCGGGACATGGTGGTGGCGCCTTCCGGAGGTGAACCACTGAACCCCAAAGAGAGGTGGAACGGCTTACCGGATAGTTCCTCAGCTTCGAACCCGGAAGCCGTATCCGAATCCAGGAAAACCATGAATTCCTGCAAGTCCGACGTGACGATGGCGATGCCGGAACCGGCCGCGTAGGTCTGTACGTAGAGATTCCGTGTCGGAGCATCGCATGAGGGGGACTTCCAAATTCCGTCGGCATCGGGATTGGCCGGTATGCGGAACTCCCTGGCGATGGCGTAATTTTTTGCGGCGGAACCGGCCAAAGTCATGGTCGCGGAAGCCTCGGTCGGAGAAGAAAAGGTAAGGCTCAAATGATGCCCCGCGCCGGCAAGGTCGTCGACATCCACCCCGTCCGAAACGTCCGAATCGAGAAATACATAGAAATCCGACAAGTTGGGCGTGGCGATTACGATGACGGATCCCGGAGCGTAGGTTTGCACGTAGAAATTCATGGTTGGGCCTGCATCCTTCCAGATCCCGTCGTAACCGCCTTCGGATAAAGGTTGGGCGCATAGATTGTCCAGGCGCAAGGTCATCCCCGGACAATTGGCCCTGAGCCATACCGTGTCGATGAGCGGTGCCGCGGCGGAGAAGTCTCCACTAAACTTCACCGGGGTGTTCTCCTTGTTGAGACGAAGAACCAGTTCGGTCTCCGATATCGAAATCCCGAAGGAAGTCAGGGGCACGGGAAACACGTGGCAATCCGCGGTGATCCACTCCTGATTGGGTGTGTCCCATACACCAAGACAGGCATCCTCGTAATCGATGGGCCACACCACCGCCGTCACTCCGTCGACTTCCTCTCCTTCGACGGTGAACCGACCATGCCCTTTAGTAAACGCGTACAGCCCGAAATAACAGTCCTTATCTTCTTCCGAAAACGTGTAGTCCACCACGTCCACATCCATCACAAAAGGTTCACCGGGAACGAACGAGGTTTCGGCAACGGTATATTCCTCGGGATCGGTGAGAACCACCATACCGTTTTCAATGGACCAGTAGGGATCTCCAAAGAAATCCCACGTGTGGATGGAGTCCCCGGAAAAATCCTCGTAGAAGAGCTCACAGTCCGCAGCCTGTGCTGCCGGAACGGCAAGAGCCAAGAAGATGAAAAAGCCCGACAAGAACAAGAACTCACCGCATTTCCGCATGTCCGAACCTCCTTCCGAATTTGAATTCATCAACGCATTGCTTTGACGCCGATTTTCCCGCTTGCGGAGGAACCCGGCATTCCCCAACCATCCCTTTGCACCGTAACCGCTTGCGTTTTGAGGTGTCAACGCGGAAATTCCGAAATGTCGCCCACTCCTTAAACTGCCGGTTGCAAAAGTCGGATTATTGTGGGCTATTGAAAAACGATGAGATGCAAGGCGCCTAAATCGGTACACACAGAATCAAAGAACTTACATCAAAATGCGTCTTAAGCAAGATACAAGGCGCATCTGGAAGTACGTCGTCGCAGCAACGAGGGATGAAGCGCAACACCGCAGATCGCATTTTTCAATTGCCTATCGGCATAAGTGGACCCCCTCGCGGAGCCGTGGAGTTCACGATGCACTCCCGCAGCTCAGGGGTTTGAAAGTCGCGACCGTCGTCACCCCATGACTGGAAAAGCCTGGACACCTTCCACGACTGCTGCTTAGATTACTCAAGACTTCCGGACCTTCTACGAATCGGTGGAGGAGCTTGCAGGAAATGAGCCTGTTGAGGAAGGTGTTCAGAGGTATATTCGGCTTGAGTCCGGCCGCCGTTTTAACCGGACTGAGACATGGACCTTTGAAAGCCGGTCATGTGCTGGTGACCACGTTGTTCGCCTATGATCAGGTCCACACGCGCAGGATGCGACTATCGGACGTGATTCGTGCGTTTTCCGTGGAAGATGATCTGAAGCTGAATGCATATCAATGGATGGAAGGCACCACCAGTGCGACGGAACGCGTGGTGATGGCTCAATTGATCAAATATTTCAAACCGGCGATCATTGTTGAAGTCGGCACGCAACGGGGCGCAACCACAAGATTATTCTTGGATAATATGGATTCATCCGCCAAGATATTCACGATTGACCTTCCCTTAGAGAAATCACCATCCGCGCATGGTCACACCAAAGTCCCATCAGCCGGATGCGGCGTGATCGGTTGTGATTACAAATCTCATCCCCTGGCTCGAAATGTGACTCAAATATTCGGCGACTCCTTTCAGGAGAAAACCTGGACGGGCATTCCCCGTCAAGTCGACTTTGCTTTCATCGATGCGGCCCACTCCTATGAAGCGGTGAAAAACGACACGGAAAAGTTGTGGCCTAAACTGACCAAGGACGCCGTTGTTGTGTGGCACGATTACACCCAGGGTCAATCCCGGGAGCGCGAGGTCGGCAAGTACCTGAGAGAATTAATGAAGCGCCGCGAAGATATTTTCGTGTGTGATGAAACGAGTCTCGGCCTGAGAGTACCTACCAAACATCTCCTGGGAGCGACGAAACGCATCGAGGCTTTCTTCCCGCAAGGTTCTTACTCGAAAAGACGTCGGAACGGTGCCATTCCTTGGTTGTTTTCCTCCCGACCGGGCAAAATGCCGGTTGAAGCTCGAACATGAAGGCAAGCGACACCAAGGTCGATCGGGGGTCGGGCCCATCGCCGACCATGGGCGCGGAGCATCCGATCACTGGATGGATATGAAGCCTCTTCCCGAAAGAGGCCCTTCCACCGGCCGGACAACACCGGTCATGGTAAACACCTTGAATTCTCATGGTCGGCCGACGATTGAACAACATGCGTGCCTGGCACGAGCGGGCTGTTGCCTGAGCGCAAAGGCGGACAAGCACCTGAAAGTTCCAACGGATATGGAACCATGCAACCGGAGGCGGAGGGAACTGCGTCGGCCGCCTGAAACAAAGATAGAACCCAAGGGGAAACCGTCGAATCGAGTCTTGGTCGGGACGGATGAAGGAACGGAGTGCTATTCCATCAGCAGCAGTTCATTCCAGGATGGGACAACGGCGGTCCAGACCTCGTAGGCTCCCATATCCACCGTCCCCTGTAAAATACGTGGATTACCCGACAAGTCTTGGGACGGGAGGAAGGGCGCCAAGTTGTCTCCTGCGTTCACACATGGAGATCCTTTTTGGGGGATGCCGTCCGAATCCAGGAGAGGATCTTCGTTTATGTTATGGTTCTGTTCAAGCCGGTTCCCTATCTGATAAGCCGCTACGCCGAGATCGTTGAAGCATACGTTCAGCATCGCTCCGGTGCCGTTCGCATTTCCATCATCCTCAATGTACAGATCCTGTGCAAGCACGACACCGCTTGTATTCCCCCGGACAATGTTGTTGTAGAGACCGACCGTCGTGCTTTCGAACCACACGTTCATGTAAATTCCGCCTCCGCCCAGGCCGGCGCTGCTCATTGCTTCGTTGGCGGTCACCGTGTTGTTGGTCAAGGTGACCGCATTACCGAAACTGCGGACAAGCAGCCCCCCACCGCTGGTGCTGGCCGTATTCCCCTGAAAAACATTGTTCACGAGCACCAAGTCGCTTCCCGAGCCGCCGTGCAGCAGCAGTCCGCCCCCGTTACTAACGGCCGAGTTGTCCAGAAAGACACAATCCTTGACTGTAATCGTCCCGGTGCCTTCAATCCGAATGAAGGCGCCTCCCGCGTCCGCGGAAAAATACATGCGCGAACAACGGTTGTTCAGAAAACGGCACTTTTCAATGGTAATGTCCGACTGCTGAGTGCGGAGGAAAAGGCCGCCTCCGGTATCGTCCCCAGTGGTGGCGCCGTGGAAGCCGTTTTGAAGGGTGAGGCCGTTCATGGTCACCGACGCGCCGTCGCCGTGTGTCCAAATGTAGAAAATGCGTTCCCCCGATCCCCCGTCCAATAGGGTCTCACCGAGAACGCCGACAAGAGTGAGGGAAAAGTCTTCATCGGACTCGTAAGTCAGAGTGCTGGTAATGGCATAGGTTCCGACCGCCAGGCGGATGATGTCGTCTTGCCCGTTGCCTACGGCTTCGCTCAAAGCGACTTCAAGCTGCTCCACATCGGAGACGTCGAACTCCGCCGCTTGCACCCGGCTCACTCTACTCAGGCAAAGCAACGCAGCGATGATCGCCGCAAGGACGGGCAACCCACACGTTCTTGAGGATCGGTTCCTTTTCCTCCAAATACACCGCTTTTGCGACAATCGCGGTTCCAAAATCCGGGCCCTTCCGTGCTTCTGGGTTGCCGGCGCTCCGGGCGCGGCAAATTTAGGGCGATCGAGCCCTCGGATGGACGGCGCTCGCTTTTCATCGCCTCTATGGGTTACATGGGTTCCTGCCGCTCCATATCTGAGCGGTTAGTCGTTCTTGTACATCTTCGGATAGGGCTCTTTGGTGCACACGAGGCGGATACTAAGGCTGAACTGCGCGATGGACCGGTACCGGTTTTCGCCCCACAACTAGAAACAGGATATCAGACGAATCAGGTTGTGCGCAAGAAAACCCATTTTCAGTCGGGCTTCATTGGATGCAAACCGATGACCGCTCGCTTGGTCCCTGCGCAGGGTGTTCTCGTCTTGTTTGATGCCGTTTTCAGAAGCGCCTCGCCCCCCAGCTTGGAGGGAAACCATCCCTAGAGTGGTTTTCAAAATAACGTTCCGATTGCGGCGGTCTGCTTGACTCGGTGAGGGTGGTTTATGACATCGAGAATGGCTTGATCCAGCCTTTCGAGGAGCTTTTCGACGGTCTTGGAAACATGGTTGTTGAACCACTTGGCTTTCATGGCGAGCCATATTCGTTCGATGGTATTGAGGTCCGGTGAGTAAGGAGGCAGGAATAGGGGCTCCCATCCATGCCATTTGATCGACTGTTTTCGATGCCAGGATGCATTGTCCAGGACCATGACGTTACGGCGGCGCTGTAAGGGGACAAACCGCTCGGCCTCATCCAGGAAAGCCTGGAACGTCTCCGAATCGGAATGGGAGGTCTCGATGGCGAAGAATTCGCCGGATCGAGGGCAGACCATGCCCATCACGTTCATTCGGAGGTGGTCTCCGTTTTTGGTGATGCGGGTTTTGTTGCCTTTTCGATCCCAGCGGCGTCTGGGTCTGGGGTCTCCTTCAAATCCGGATTCATCGGCAAACCAGATGTCCACGTCCGGATTCTCAAGGAGTTCGGATACTTGTTTTCGAAAAGCTTCCCGTTGCGCATCATCCTGACGGTCCGGCCAAGGTTGAGGCGTTTTCAGGGCGAATCCGCTTTTATGGAAGAACCGAACGACGGTCTCATAACTGCATTGGATCTGGTGGCTGTCGCTGATATGCCCGTGAAACGCTTTGGCGGTCCAAAACGTGCGCTCGGCTTTTTCCGGCTTTTCGAGAAGCTCAACCAACTCCTCGGCCTGTTGCCCCCTAAGAATGGCGGTCCGTCCGGGGCGTTTCTTGACGATGAGCCCGTCTACGCCGCATTCATTGAAAAGTTTTACCCATTTTGGGAGGGCTCGCTCCGTCACCAACAAGGCTTCGACTACCTGGTCGCGGGATATGCCCGATAGAAGCATCTGGATGGCCGTGCACCTCAAGGCCGTCTCATTGGAGCCCACGCGTCCCGCCTCCTTGAGTTCAGAGCGAGTCCCGTTCTCCGCATCGGGTTCCAGCAGTCGTCGCGCCATGCCATAATCTAGTGGCACACATTATCACAAAAGTCTAGATTCACTTATGCACAACGTCCGCCTAATAAGGAACGTAGTTCTGACAAACGCTCTAATATCTTTTGCACTTGCATTCTAGAGTGGTTTTCAAAATAACGTTCCGATTGCGGCGGTTTGTTTGACCTGATCGGGATGACTGATGACATCGAGAATAGCCTGATCGAGCCTTTCGGCGGCTCTGGAGAGATGGTTGTTGAACCACTTGGTTTTCGTGAAAATCGGGGACAGAACCGGAACGGAATCAGGAATCGGGTAGGAGGAGGCCTTGCGACCCCCGTCCTCCCACACCACCGGGCATACGGTTCCGTACCACGGCGGTTCAGGCACTACGTTGAAGTCTGCGATGTTGATCAAGCAGTGACACGTGTCCAAGTTGATCAAAGTATTTCTTGGGGAAGGCTTGGTTCATATGCGAAGCCCTGGAGTTCCACCAGGGACCGCGTCCGTTGGTAGCGGATTGCCAGGCTCGCTGTTCCGCCAAGCCCCGTCGCACCAGGTTCCTTGCTCTGGTGAAAGCCCGTTTCCATTGCCTCCAGATAAGGTTACGCAGTCTGTGGCGTATCCACTCATCCAGTTCCTCGAAAACGTTTTTCACCTCTGCTAGCTTGAAGTAGTTCACCCAGCCCCGCAGCTTCGGAGCGAGGGTGTCGATGACGGCCTGCAGTGAACGGCCGCGCCCTTTGCGGAATTCTTGACGCGCCATGACCTTCAGTCGTTTGACAACAGTTGGCGCCACTTTTAGTCGAGGCACCCTGTGGCTGGTCATGCTGTAACCAAGAAACTTCCGTTTCCAGGGCCGGTCCACCGCGCTTTTCGTCTCATTGACCCGCAACCTCAACCGATCTCTCAGAAACCGGGAAACCGAGGCCATAACCCGTTCCCCGGAACGCTGCGTCCGCACGTACATGTTGCAGTCGTCCGCGTAACGGCAGAACGAGTGGCCCCTGGCTTCAAGCTCCTTATCCAGATCGTCCAGCAGGATGTTGGACAACAACGGCGAAATCGGCCCACCTTGCGGCGTGCCTTCCGTCCGCACCGACGCCACACCTCCGCGCATCAGTCCCGCTCGCAGATAACGCCGGATCAAACCGAGCACCCGCTTATCCGTGACCTTCCGCGCCACGCGCGCCATGAGCACGTCGTGATTTACACGGTCAAAGAACTTCTCCAGATCCATGTCCACGACCCAACGCTTACCGGCGGCCACATGCTCCCGTGCCTTGAGCACGGCCTGATGTGCACTTCGGCCGGGGCGAAACCCGTAGCTGGAATCCGAGAAGCCCGGATCGAATATGGGGACCAACACCTGATGCAGTGCCTGCTGAATAAGCCGATCCACGGCCGTCGGGATGCCCAATTGACGCGCCCCGCCCCCAGGCTTTGGGATTTCCACACCCAAGACCGGTTGCGGCTCATATCGCCCTTCCAGCAGTTCGACCTTGATCCGCGGCCAGTTAACCTTGCAGTATTCCCAAACATCTTCCACGTGCATCCCGTCCACGCCGGGCGCACCTTGATTGGCGACTACTCGCTTATAGGCCGCGAGCATGTTCTCGCGTCCGACCACCGCTTCCATCAACCTCTCATGCTCCGGATGGGAGTTCCCCTTTGTTGCCGTGACGTTTGACGCACCATCTCCCTGCTCTCGGGGGTTCCGCCCCCTACTCTCGGAAGTGGCCGCAGGCATCCCAGCCCGCCCTTCTGCGTCTCCAACCGCCATCGAAACTCCAGACTCATATCCCGTGTTACCTGTTCGGGCCTTCAGTCCGGTCGGTGGACCTACTATGCCCTCTGCTGACTTCTGCACGCCCATCCCGACGCCTCGCGACGCCGGTAGCACATGGCAGGCGCACAGACCTCCCCGGGTAATGCGCACTCACCTTCCCCCTTATGCCCGCCGCATCTACGGCCGCGCCTTCCGTGCAGGTATCGGACTTCGAAGATATTGGCCTTCTCATCCGACGCGAACGCCTCATATGCGATTCCTGTTCGTCGGGCCAGGGTTTTGCCTGCGGCTTCCTTCAGATTCCACCTCGCGATGGACACCCTTGCCGTCCGGCTAACGGTTCCCCCTGCCGGGTCCGTAGAGGACTTTCTCCTCCAAGTAAGTGCGCCCTGCCGGGCGCACCAAACAAAAAGGGGTTAGTCGACTTTCGACTAACCCCTTGTCTTGCTTTTTGGTAGCGGGGGCAGGATTCGAACCTGCGACCTTCGGGTTATGAGCCCGACGAGCTACCGGACTGCTCCACCCCGCGTCAGGAATTTCTCTTTATAGCCGAGACGCCTCTTTTTTGTCAAGAAGTTTTCCAGGAATCTCTTATCCCTTATATTAACCATCCTTGGGCGCACAATCACGCATCAGCGGTCGTCACTCCCTCCGATGCGTCATCGGAAAGAGCCTCCAGCAGGAAATCCGGGAGCCGAACCACCCGCCCGGTTTCATCCACCGCCGCGTGCACCGTGTATCCCTCGGCCATGCATTCTTCCGCTTCGTTCAGAATGCGGTAGGCGAATCGGACCTTCACCCTTCTCACATCCTCGGGCCGGGCTTCGATCCAGATCAGATCGTCGTATCGCACCGATTTCCGATACTTGCAGAACGCTTCGATCACGGGCAGAAACACGCCTCGCTTCTCCGCTTCGGAGTATGGAAAACCGCGGTTCCTCATGTACTCGGCCCGACCCAACTCGAACCAGCGCATGTAGTTGCCGTAATACGCGACCTTCATGGAATCCACGTCGCCGTACAGAACCCGAATTTGTGTGCGGTGCGCTTCGGTCATGGAGAACCCGTTTTAAAAAACGGCCGGTTAGGGCCTCACCAGCAGTTCCACCAAAAGGTGCGCCTCTTCCACGAAATCGTCCATGAGGGCCGCGTCGATTTCGTTGTACCCCCGCCCCGGAGCTCCCTCGGGCGGGTCGGCTTCGTCCAGCATGGCGAAAGGTACCGGCTCGGAGGTGTGCGTCTTGACTGAAATGGGCGTGTTGTGGTCCGTCACCACCAGGAGCCGGAATTTGCCGAAAGTCTCCATTCCCGCCAGCACCGGTCCCACCACTCTCTCGTCGAAATCCTCAATAGCCCGGATCTTGTTTTCCAGCGATCCCCCGTGAGAGGCTTCGTCCGGCGCTTCCACGTGCACATACACGAAATCCAGCTCTTTGAGTCGATCCAGGGCGCAGCGTGCCTTGCCCTCGTAGTTCGTATCCAGATAGCCGGTGGCGCCGGGCACGTTGATGACTTCCAGGCCCGCATAGACTCCAATGCCTTTGAGCAGGTCCACGGCGGAAATCACGCCTCCGGTCACGCCGTACCGCTCCTTGAAGGAAGGCATGGCGGGGGCCTTGCCCGATCCCCAAAGCCAAACGGAATTGGCCGAAATATCCCCGCGAGTCTCTTTAAGGCGTTCCAGGGTATTCCAGGAGTCGCGAATAATCTTGTTCAGCCCGGGAAGGTCGAAATCGTTGAGCAGGTATCCCACTTCCCGTCCGGTGAGATCATGGGGAGGAAAACTTGGAGCCTTTTCAGGTCCGTTGTCCCAGACCATCAGGTGTCGATAGCTCACTCCGGGATGGAAGGAAATCACATCGTCGGCCAACTCCTCGTTCAGTGCGTCCACGACCAAACGCGCCTTGTCCGAAGCAATGTGACCCGCGCTGTAATCCTCCATGTAGATGCCGTCGTCCCGAAAGCCTAAGGTCACCAGATTGCACCGGAAGGCCGTCTTGTCCCGGCCCAGATCCACCCCCATGGATGCGGCTTCCAAGGGCGCCCGGCCCGTGTGGTAACGTTTGGGATCGTAGCCCATGAGATTCAGATTGGCGATGTCGCTGCCGGGCTCCAACCCTTCGGGAATGGTTTGCACCAGGCCCAAACGGCCTCTTCGCGCCACGGCGTCCATGTTCGGAGTCCGAGCGGCCTGCAAAGGAGTACGGCCGGACAGCTCTTCCAGGGGATAATCCCCCATGCCGTCTCCGACAAGTATGATGTATTTTCGACCGGTCATGCGTCCGACTCCCGTTCGTTCTCGTCCTCCACACGAATCATCATGGTGGCCTCCCCGATCTGCTCCAATCGATCGATCTCGGACAGGGCGGCTTTCACGTCACGTTCAAGGGCCAGATGGGTCATCATGACCACCGGCACCCACCCCTTGTTCCTGCGCTCCTTCTGGATTACGGAGGCGATGCTGATACCGTACCGGGCCAGAATTCCCGACACCTCCGACAGAACCCCGGGACGATCCAAGGCGAAGATTCGAAAGTAATATCGGCTCAAAATCTCTTCCATGGGTTTGATTCGCGCCGGCACGATATTCTCATCGAGAAATCCCATGCACGGAACCCGTCCGCCGGCCCCCCGAAGAATATCCCTGGCCAGCTCGATCAAGTCTCCCACCACGGCGCCGGCCGTGGGCAAGGATCCGGCGCCGGCCCCGTAAAGGAGCACGTCGCCCACGGCATCCCCGGTGATGAGCAGGGCATTGTTGTTCCGGCCCACGTTGGCCAGCATGTGCCCCTCGGGAATCATGGCGGGGTGCACCCGTGCCTCGATCTCTCCGTTATGGCTGGTGCACAGGCCCAACAGCTTGATCCGGTATCCGAACTCCCGTGCGAATTGAATGTCCAACGGCGTGATCCGGCGGATACCTTCCACATAAACCTTGCCGAAATCCACCTGCACACCGAAGGACAGAGCGGCCAGAATGGCCACCTTGTGGGCCGAATCGTGCCCGTCGACATCGAAAGTCGGATCGGCCTCCGCGTAACCCAACGCCTGGGCCTCCTTCAACACTTCCTCGAAACCGGTCCCTTCGGAGGTCATTTTGGTCAGGATATAGTTGCAGGTGCCGTTGAGAATGCCCTGGATTCGCTCGATTCGGTTGGCCGCCAACCCTTCTTTCAGCGTTCGAATGATGGGGATGCCGCCGGCCACGGCGGCTTCGAACAGAAGATTCTTCCCCGTTCGGGCCGCAGCCTCGAACAGCGGCCCGCCCCGTTCGGCCAGAAGAGCCTTGTTGGCGGTCACCACGTCTTTTCCGGATTCCAAGGCCTTGAGAATAAAACCGCCGGCCGGTTCCTGACCCCCGATAAGCTCCACCACCACGTCGATTTCCGGATCGTCCAGAATCGCGTGGGCGTCGTTGGACAAAACCCCGTCGGGCAGGTTCAAATCCCCGCCGCGAGAGAGGTCCAGATCCACCGCCCGCTTGAGGTTCAAACGGACGCCGATCTTTTTCCGAATCAGTTCTCCGCGATCAAGGAGAATCCGGGCCACGCCCGAGCCCACCGTACCCAACCCGATGAGCCCCACCTGGATATCGCGCACTTGAGGCCTCACTTCTGAAAGACTTTTCTCAACCCCCGGATGGCTTGATTGATCCGATGGTTGTTTTCCACCAACGCGAAACGCACATGGTCGTCGCCGTATTCTCCAAAACCCAGGCCGGGGGAAACGGCCACCTTGGCCTCCCTCATCAGCATTTTGGAAAACTCGACGGAACCCATATTCGCGAACCGTTCCGGAATCTTGGCCCAGAGAAACATGGTGGCTTTGGGCATCTGTACTTCCCACCCCACCCGATTGAGCCCGTTGACCAAAGTTTCCATACGGTCCCGATACGTCTCCACCATATCCTTAACGCAGTCGTCCGGGCCGTCCAAGGCGATGATGGAGGCGATCTGGATGGGCTGGAACGCCCCGTAGTCGAGATAGCTCTTCAACCGCGTCAGCGCTTGGATCATCCGCTTGTTGCCCACGGCGAAACCCACCCGCCAGCCGGGCATGCTGTAGCTTTTGGACAGGGAGAATAATTCAACGCCCAGGTCCTTGGCACCCGGTACCTGGAGGAAACTCGGGGCTTTGTAGTCCCCGAAAACCAGGTCCGCATAGGCGAAGTCGTGAATCACCATGATATCGTGTTCTTTGGCGAAAGCGACGATCTTCTCGAAGAACTCGATATCCACCACTTCCGTGGTGGGGTTGTGCGGAAAAGAGATGATGAGCATCTTGGGAGCCGGCCACGTCTGCTTGGTCGCGGTAAGCAGGTCTTCGAAAAAGTCCCGACCGTCCCCGATAGGGATGCTCCGAAGGTCCCCCCCGGCGATAATCACCGAGTAGGGGTGAATCGGATACGTGGGATTGGGGGAAAACACCACGTCTCCCGGCGTGACGATGGCCAAGACCAGGTGCGAAAGCCCTTCTTTGGCCCCCAGGGTCACGATGGCTTCCGTGTCCGGGTCCAGATCCACGTCGTAGCGGCGTTTGTACCAGTCACAAATGGCCTTGCGCAGACGGGCGATGCCCTTGGAAGCGGAATACCGGTGATTGTGAGGTTTCTGTGCCGCCTCGACAAGCTTCTGCACGATGTGGTCCGGAGTGGCGAGATCAGGGTTACCCATTCCGAGGTCGATCACGTCCTCCCCGGCCCATCGGAGCTGCATTTTCAGCTCGTTAACCGTGGCAAACACATACGGCGGCAGCCGTTTCATCCGCCTGAATTCTTCCATGGGTCCACTCCTCAAATAAGAATGATGAACGGATGAGCATATAAGCATTCCCCATCCATGTCAAAAGGATTGTAGCCGTCCACCCCGGCAAGCACACAAGTCATTCCCGGGCTCCTGACTCCGTTCGGCCCGGTGAACGAAAACCGGCCTTGATCGAGTCATGTGATTCATGCTCGGGCCGCTTCTCTGCCGTGATCGACACTTCCTTCATGGGTTTCGATCACACTCATGCCTTTCCATTTTCCGCCTCGATAGCGGAAAAGGAAGACGGCCGCCATGGTGAAAAGGTACAAAACGATCAAGGCCCACACTTCGAACAGCCCCAAACCCAAGAATCGAATCCCCACATAGGTGGGTATCACCATAAGGCCCAGGGACAGCGACCCCACCACGGCCATGACGAACCGGGTATCTCCCGCTCCTTCGAGAGCCGCGGAATAGATCAGATTCACCGTATCGAACAGGCAATACAGGGCCACGAACCGAAGCAGCACCACGCCCAGGTCCCGAATCCGGGCCGCCTCGGCCCCCGCCCCGCCGCCGGACGTGAAAATTCCCACCAACCATTCCGGGAGAAGGACAAGACAAAGAGCCACCATCAAGATGTAGGCCATGGTGAGCTGCAACGAATTCGATACCGCCCGTGCAGCCCCCTCCGGCTTTCCCCGTCCTATGGCCTGACCCACGAGAGCGCTCGTTCCAATGGAAAAGCCGATCATGGGCAGAAATCCCAGCATGTTGATCGTGAACACGATGTTGGTGGCGGCGAGTTCGATGGTGCCGATGCGCCCCACCATGGAAACAAAAAAAGTGAAGGCGAAGATGTCCATGAAAAACTGCACCCCTTTGGGAACGCCGTACTTCATCATCCTCGCGAACAATTCCCGGTCTAAGGCGCGCCGCGAGATCACCCCGAAAACCCGGTCGTTTTCCTTGGTGAAAATCAACAAAGCATACAAACCGCACATGAACGCAAAGGAACAGACGGTTGCGACGGCGGCCCCGGCGATGCCCCATTCGGGGAAAAACCACGTCCCATTGATCAAAACGTAGTCCAAAGGGATGTTGAAGGCCGCTCCCAGAACGTTTACCACCATCACCACCCGAGTGAGGCCGCGACCGGAATAGAAACAGGCCAGGCTCCATCCCATGACGTTGAAACAGCCCCCCAGCATCAGAATCCGGAAATAGATCGTCTCCAAATCCCGGACGGCGTCCTCATGCCCCATGACACGAAACAACGTCTCTGCCGGCAATGCCGTGAGGGCCAGAAAGACACCCGCAAACAGGGAAAAGTATAGAGCCTGCCACAGGGAATCGCCTACGCGCTGATTCTCCCCCGAGCCTGTGTACTGGGCGATGAACGTGTTGGAATATCCGGCCACCCCCAAGAAGAAGGAACAAAGGGTGAAAGACGCAATGCCCGCCGGCATGGCCGCGGCAATGGCCTCCACCGAATAGTGGGACAGGAAGACCCGATCCGTGAAATGCATGACCGTACTGGACGCCATGCTGGCCACCAGAGGCAGACTGATGGAAAGGACGTCCCGATAACCATTGGTTTCGCCCCAACGGAGGCGAAGAATTTCCAAAGCTTTCATGTTTGTCGTCGATCCGGTGAACGGCTCGGGCATGGAAAAACCGGAGCGATTCGTTGGAGAGGAATCATGCTTTTGGGCCGCCTGTCGGAGCCCATGCGGGGTGCGGGCTCACTCACGGCATCTTCGGGCTGGAAAGCGGTCGGAGGGTTTCGGAAGCCCGAACCAAGTAAAGGCTCCCTCAATCTCAAGGAAGAGTCAACCGGTACGAAAAGGAGATCGGTCCATGCAACGGGCCGACATCACGCTCTGATCGGTGATTCCGCAATGGAAGGAAACCACATCGTTCTTACGCCTGTTTATCGAAAAGGCTCCCAGCGGGGTGTCCCGCTCACCTCACCCCACGTACTCGGACGAGCGTCATAGAATCCCACTTCAACCGAACCACCGGTGAAGATTAATAGAGCCCGCCGTGATCCTTCTTCACCTGTTCCCGGTCCACTTCCCCATCCGCTGTCTTGGGAAGGCGGTCCACAAACACCACATGCTTGGGCTTCTTGTACCTGGCGATTCGAGCAGCCACGTACTCCGCCACCTCGGCGGCGTCGAGTTTCGCTCCGGGCTCGAGCACGCACACCGCCTTGATGGCCTCACCCCAGTCTTTGTCCGGTACCCCGATGACGCTTGCCTCGGCAATGGACTCATGGGTCAAAAGGACTTTTTCCACCTCGGAAGGATAGACGTTCTCGCCGCCGGGTTTGATCAGTTCCTTTTGAGCCTTGCGCTTTACATAGAAGAGATATCCGTCCTCGTCGAATCGGCCCACATCTCCCGTATGATGCCAACCGTTGCGAAACGTGTGGCGGCTCTCTTCCTCCAATCCCCAGTATCCGGAAAAGACGTTGGCCGACCGCACGCAGATTTCTCCCGGCGACCCGGTGGGAACCTCGTTGTCGTAATCGTCGAACAACGCCACCCGCGCCGTGGGATAGGGACGACCCGCGGAGCCCGGGCGCTCGTCAAAGGGACCCGCGGTCACGCAAAGGGCTTCGGTTTGAGCGAAGAGAGGCCAGAAACGGGCGTGGGGCGCCGCAGCCTGGAATCGCTGGATGGTCTCCGGGGAGTCGAGACCCACAACGGTTCTCAACGGGGACAGATCGTACCCTCCCTGGTCGTGGCGGTCCAACAAGGTTTTCAGTATGGGTGCGAAATCGAAAAAGATGCTGCCGCGTTCCCTTTGTATCAGTTCGAGAGTCGTTTCCGCTTCCAGCTTCTCCTGGACCACGTTCTTTCCGCCGGCATGCATGACGGCCATGGCGAGTCCCAACCCGGCGATATGAAAAAGAGGAATGAAGCAGAGATGCGCGTCGTCGGCCTTGAGACCGAACATCTCCATCTGCATCAGGTTGCCGGCCACGAAAGCCCGATGGCTGAGCAGCGCACCCCGGGGACGTCCCTCCACAGCGGCCGTATGGATGATCACAAAACCGTCCTCTGCGGATACCTCGAATTCCCGGTCCTTTCCCTGCTCGATGTAGGCCGTCTCCAGCTTGTTGAAACCCTCGGCGGTCTCCCCGCCGTCCATTACGAAACAGGCCTCGACGGAAGACACGCCTTGTAGGGCGTCCCGAGTCACCTGCTGAAACTCGGACCCGGCGATCACAACTTTGGGTGCACCGTCCTTCAGGATATAAGCGATTTCGTCGGGCTGCAGACGCCAGTTCACGGGAAGGACTACGGCCCCCACTTTGGCGGCGGCTCCATAGATCATCAGGAACTCGTCGCTGTTCTGCGCCACCACTCCCACACGTTCTCCCGGCGCGACGCCCGATTCCACCAGTCCGGCGGCAAGCCGGTCGCACCGATCCTTGAACTCGGCATGGGTAAAACGACGGCCTTTGAACACCACCGCGTCTTCGTTGGGACGAAGTTGCGCGTTTTTCCGGATCACGTCGTAAATGGTGAAATCATAAGCTCCCATGATTCCCGCCTTTCCTTCGGCGTGCGGCGACGATTCGTCGGCACAAATGGAATTAGGTGAATAGGTAAGGAATTTCGACGGCTCAAACCCCGTAGTAGCTGCGATACCAGTCCACGAACCGCTGAATCCCCGTTTCCAGGGGAGTCGCCGGCCGAAACCCCACCGTCTGCTCAAGATCTACGATGTCCGCGTACGTGGCGGGCACGTCTCCCGGCTGTATGGGAAGCAGGTTCTTTTTGGCCTCTTTGCCCAAAGCGTTCTCGAGGACCTCAATGAAACGCATTAGCTCCACAGGCTCGTTGTTCCCGATGTTGTAGATTCGGTACGGTGCGTTGCTGCGGGACGGGTCCGGTCGGTCGCCGCTCCACTCCGGGTCCGGCTCGGGAAGATGACCCATCACCCGCACGACCCCCTCGACAATATCGTCCACATAGGTGAAATCCCGGAGCATCTTGCCGAAATTGAACACGTCGATGGGACGGTCTTCCAGGATGGCTTTGGTAAACAAAAACAGCGCCATATCGGGTCTGCCCCAGGGACCGTACACGGTGAAGAACCGAAGCCCGGAACAGGGAACGCCGTAGAGATGGCTGTAGGTATGCGCCATCAGTTCATTGGACTTCTTGGTGGCCGCGTAAAGGGACACCGGGTGGTCCACGTTGTCCGACACGGAGAACGGCATGCGGGTATTGGCCCCGTAGACCGAACTCGACGAAGCGAACACGAGGTGATCCACGTTGGCCCATCGGCAACCTTCCAGAATGTTCAGAAAGCCCTGGATGTTGGAGTCGATGTACACGTAAGGATTCTTCAGGGAGTGGCGAACGCCGGCCTGAGCGGCCAGATTGACCACGCGCCATGGAGCGTGTTTGCGGAACAAGTCCGGCATCAGCCCCCTGTCGGCAATGTCCGCTTTTACGAAGGTGAACCCGGACAAGTCCGTCAGACGGCTCAACCGGGCCTTTTTCAGGTTGACATCGTAGTAGTCGTCCAGATTGTCGATTCCGATGACTTCAAAGCCTTCTCGGAGCAGCCTCTCCGAGAGATGGTAGCCGATGAAGCCGGCGGCGCCCGTGATCCAAACGGGTCCTGCGGATTGCTCGTTCATAGCGTTTCACCGAGGCGAGAGATGGGAACTCAACAATTGAAATGATGGAGAACGGCTTCCAGCACCGATCCGGCTATGGCCCTGGATTTGTCTGAAATGGAATATAGATATCCGATTTCACCCCGTGGGTCAATGTCGCCCACTTTGGCTTTGTCACTCACCCGAATGCCCGGTCGAATGAGCCCCCGGACCACCCCCGACACCCCGGCCACAACGGGCAAACCCGCCACATGAGCCACCACCTGGTCCTTTTCCACCTTGTCTCCAAGCCTTATGCCGGCTTCCAGCACGCCTTCCGCGGGAGACCGCAGGACCCGTTCCCAGGTAAACCCCGCGATGTTCCCCGGAATTCCCGTATCCGGCTCGGCGGCTCCCTCATAGATCAACCTGCCCAGATTGTGACCCCGATTGGTTTCGACCACCACGTGGACGTCCCGCCCTGCGGTGAAACCCGGCCCAAGGCCGATCACCAGGGGAGCGACTTCCCGTGTCAGGCCCACGTTGCGCTTGCGCAGCGTGGCTTCCACCACCACGTCGAAAGCCAGGTTGCGTAGGTCCGGATTCTCCGAAATCAAAATCGGAACCCCGCCGGCGGCCCACACGCGATCCGCTTCGCCGGAATCATCGATGCGTTCCGCTCGCACCCCTTCCACCACATGAACGCCTTCGTAGGCCGCTTCGCTGAAGCTTACGGTCCTGCGAACGGCCAGCGGTTGGAGGATTTCGGTCATCATGACTCTGAAACGGCTTTGAAAAAGCCGGTGGCCCGTACCCGTAGCCAGGTCGCCGGCCCCGATGATCAGAACGCGCAGGTCCTTCAGAGAAGGGGAGGAATTCCGTTTATCCATGGTCATAACAGACTCCAAAGGAGATTTGGGGACCCGCCCCTACAATAGACAAGTTCCCCCCGTAAATGATGACCATTTGCTCATACCCCGCCGCTCCGCCGGAGGCGGTGCGGCCATACGCAACCGTTTTGCGGGGGGTCCGGGGGGCGCTTTTTCCAAAAGCGCCCCCCGGCATCATGATTATTGATTCCTCAAACCTTGGCGAAGGCGCAGTTGGGATACCGGCATTCGGGGCAGTTGCGACAGAACCCTCCGTGACCCATCTCGGCCACCTGCTGCGGCGTGATTTCCAGCCCGGCCAGAATCCTCGGGAAAAACACGTCAAAAGCCGTAGTGGCGTGATAAAACACGCATGCGGGCAAGCCGAGCACGTCCGTACCGTCCAGTTTCGCGTACAGGAACATGGCGCCGGGGAGGAGAGGAGACCCGTAGAACACGATTTTCGCTCCGGCCTGCTTCACTCCCGCCACGGTGGCGTCGTCGGGGTCCACGGACAGCCCCGCCGTGATGGTAATGATCTCCATGCCGGCCTGTTTCAAGGCGGTGATTTTGGACGCGATCTCATCCCGATCGTCCCGGGCCGTGAGTTTCATGCGCACCGTCTGACCGAAGCGTTCGATCCTTCTACCCACGGCCTCGTCAAAACCGTCCCGGATTCGACCTTCCACGATTTCCGTGCCCGTGACCAAGGCTCCGATGCGTTTGGTCAGATAAGGCAGGACCCGGATGATCTTCCCTTCACGGACACTGAGTTCCTCCATGTCCAAAATGACTTTTTCGTCGATGGTCAAAGGATGGATTCGGGCCGCGGCCACGGTTTCATCCGCCTCCACCGGGGTAAGAGTATGCAGGGTGGACAGCATGACGCCTTCCACCAGGTTCACCCGCGTCACCAATTCGGGCCGCACCTGGAGCAGGCCCTGGTGGGGAGCCGCAATGGCCACCTTGCCTTCCTTGGGGCCCGTGAATCGGAGGTCTTCTTCGGCGAAAGCCCGGGCCAGCCGAATGCCGGCCTCGTCTTCGTGAATGTGTCCGGGAGGCATTTCCATCACGTAGATCGAGTACTTCCCGATGTCCATCAGCTCATCCACGTCTTTTTCCGTGATTACGTGCCCTTTGCTGAATGCCACACCTTTGAAGGAACCGGGAATGATCTTCGTGACGTCGTGTCCCAAGACCTTGCCTACGGCGTCTCGAGTGTCGATTTTTTTCATGCGGGACCTGCTTTTTTTGTCATGATGAACGGGTGGAAGGTTTTAGGTATGCTCCGAAAGAGAACTCTCGAACGTACTGTGTCTCGGACCTCTTTTCAAATCAAGGCCCCCCGAACACGTCTCAACGTCTTCGGCGGACGGGCGCGCGGAGGAGAGCGGTCCGGACCCGAACAACCCACACGGCGCAACCTGATGATATGGTTCTCACGGTCGCCCCAGGGGACCCATATTTCCCCCGGACCCCGTGTGCGGAGGAAGCCGGCCTCGACGAATCTCGGCGACCCGGATCTCCGCGACGAGATCACGCCCGCCCTCGGCGGCTTGCCGTAGGCGCCTCCCCGGCATATCGGCAAGGGGATCGATTCTCATAAACGAGACTGTGCCGTCTCGGAATGCTGCGGATCAACCGGCCGGGTCTCGGCCGCAACGGAGCATGCGCCGACCCGCTTCTGCGGCTCTTTGCACGCCCCATGCGACACTTGTTTCCTTACCACATCCGCCACCTTAAAAAAAGCGTGACAATCCATATGGTATTCATTAACATACGGGGCTTCCGGTCTTCGAGGGATGAATCGACTCTTCGGACGCCCCGCCAAGGGGTTCGAGGCGCGAATGTCCCGTAGGAGAGCGGTCTTCATGGTTTCGGGGTGTAGCTCAGCCTGGTAGAGCACCGTCTTCGGGAGGCGGGGGTCGCTGGTTCAAGTCCAGTCACCCCGACCAGAATCCATCGGCAAATCGGCCGAGCGCTTGCACAAGCGCTCGGCTTTTTGTTTTTGGAAAGGCTTTTTCCGCCGTCTTTGCTACATAGTCCGATTTCGGGTTCCAGTTGTCGGATTACCGGAAAAGGGACATCGCTTGAGCATGCAGCCCAAAAAGCCGACGAAAGATCCGCTGAAAAAACAACTGCCGGAGAAACGACCCGGCCGGGGTTTCGGGGCCGGCCCCACCGATCCCTTACATCTCCTTCCGCTCATGAAGGCCGCGGTGAGTAAAAGGAATCACCTCGCAGCGATACGGAAGGTACCGTCACCTCCGTCGATCGCTCCTGCATCATGGAAGGACGGGTATGGTGTCCAGCTTACTCACGGAGCCCCGAGGCCGTCAATGGTTTGAAACCATATGCACCGTCCTTTGCGGGAACGGAATCTCGATACCGTTTTCGTCGAACTCCTCCTTGATTCTTCGAGTCAAATCCAGGCGCACCGGCCAGTAATGTTCTTTCTTGACCCATGGGCGAATAATCAAGTTGACGCTGGAATCCGCCAAATCGGAAACAGCGATCTGGGGAGCGGGATCCGGAAAGATCCTATCGTCCTCAGCGAGAATTTTCGCAATGGTTTGGAAGGCCAACGCAATGTCGGAATCGTAGCCGATGCCCACCACAAGATCGACGCGTCTGGTATCGTAGGCCGTTATGTTCTTGATCACATCACCGAACATTTTGCCGTTGGGCACAATAATCTTGATATTATCGGGAGTGGCGAGAATGGTGTTGAACAGCTGGATTTCCTTGACGGTTCCCGAAACGCCGGCACCCTCGATGTAATCGCCCAGCCGGAAAGGGCGGAGCACGAGGATGAGCACGCCGGCCGCAAAGTTGGCCAACGACCCCTGCAAGGCGAACCCCACGGCAAAACCCGCGGCTCCGAGTACGGCGATGAAAGAGGCCGTTTGTACGCCGAATTTCGACAAGGCGGCGATGACCGCGAACACCAAGACGAGGTAATAGGCCAAATGCCCGAAAAAGGCGACCAGAGCCTCATCCGTTCCGGCCTTGGTGAGCACCCTGTGCAAAGCCGACCGTCCTACGGACGCCGCTATCTTACCCAAGATCAGAATGACTACGGCGCCGAGGATATTCAAACCATAGCCGGTTACAAAATTGATCACTTGCTGCGTCCAATCTTCCATGATCGACTCCTTTTGTAGAACGGGCACCTAGGTTGCTCAATCCGACTTTGTCGCGCCGCTCCGACGGCGCAAAACGACGGCTCAAAGCTGCTTGAAAGAAAGATACCGGTTGCCTGGTTCGCTACGCCGACAAGAGACCTCGGCGAACAACCAAGAGCCATTCGACGTCTGCCTGCTTTCGATAGATGATGAACGGTTGGGTGACAAATTCAGCGAAATGCCGGACTCCTATGCGAGCCGAACCGGCGGCATGCTCTCGTCCAAGTGCATTCGGTTCGTCCGGCCAGGCAACTGAGCAGGTCACAAATCAGCAAAGGAAGGCGCCGGCCGGAGCAGGAAGCACTGATTCGCCAAAACAAAAGCCCACTGCGACGATAGGAGAAATCGTTCATATTTTAGCCCGACCGTTCGTCGGAAGTCCAGTCTACCGCCGAGGTGATCTTCTTACCTTCTTGAACGTCGTGTGGGCCGTATCCTGAGATTCACATTCCGGAAGCCGTTGCGACACGCTTGGGAAGAGAACGCCGAGCAGATTTGCCGCAGAGGGACGCCGTCCCCCTGCACCCCCTGCCGGGGGACCAATGGCCCCCCGGCCCCCCGTTGCGCTTTTACGAATCGCGTACGCGATTCGCAAAACGAGCAGCATGTGACCGTATAGAGCGATTGGCGGCCGGCAATCCCGGAGATGTGAAGGCCGTGGGTGAGGGTGTTTCTGAATTGCGGATTGACTACGGACCCGGCTATCGGGTGTATTACAGGGAGCAGGATCGGCAGGTGGTCGTGTTGTTGGCCGGCGGCGACAAACGGACCCGGGCCAAAGGCATGACACAAGTGGCGCGCGATGCCGGGCTTTCCAGGGAAAGCCTTTACAAGGCGCTCTCCGGCGAGCGAAGCCCAGGGTTCGACACGATCCTCAAGGTGATCGGCGCACTGGGGCTGAGACTGCACGCCGAAGCCGTTGAACCCAACGGCCCCACACGTCCTTCCGATACCTGAGCGCCCCCGACGGCTCGCTCCCCTTGTGACTGTGACCGCAATCCCCGGGTGCCGAGACTGGTACGGCGACCATCCCGATGGATCTGCCCCCGGTCCGTCGGCGGGCTCGTACCGGGTGTCACACGGCGGCGGCCGGTACTGCGGCTCAAAGCAATGCCGCCGTCTATCCCGCATGGCTGGAACGTGATGCCCACAGCCCGCAACGCTCGGGGAACGGGCATCATCGCCTGCACCACGGCTCGCCAACCTTAGGCAACGAATTAACTTGTCGGGACAATCACCGTACAATACATTCCCGATTGTCAAACACGGAGGCCTGAGATGCCCGCCACAAGAGAAGCAAAAACCGAACGCATCGACATCCGTGTCGGCAGCGCCGCCAAGGCCTTGCTCCATGAAGCCGCCAAAGCGTCCCACAAGAGTGTAAGCGAATTCATTCTGGAAGCCGGAATCGTCGCCGCCAATCAGATCCTGGCCGACAGGCGTGTATTCCTTCTGGATGAAGCCCGATGGCAGGAGTTCCAGGCCGCTCTGGATCGGCCTGTGACGATCAAACCGCGCCTCAGGCAATTGCTCAACGAGCCCGGAATCCTCGACGGATGAAGGAGCCTCTCAGCCCGGTCCGCAAACTCACCGACGACGAATAAGTGGATTCCTTCGACTGCGAAGAGCCGGAACTGAACGTCTTCCTCCAGCGCTATGCTTTGCTCAATCAAAAGGCCGACAGCGCACAAACGTATGTTTCTTGTGCGGGTAAAACGGTTGCCGGATATTACAGCCTTTGTGTGGGAAGTGTTGTTCCCGAGGATGCGCCCGCTCGGGTCGTCAAGGGGCTTGCAAGACATCCCGTGCCGGTGATGCTGTTGGCTCGCTTGGCCGTGGATCGAACACATCAGGGGCGGGGCCTGGGCCGCGCATTGCTCAAAGACGCTCTGCTCCGCACCGTACAGGCCGCCGACATCGCCGGAATTCGAGCGCTCCCGGTGCACGCCAAAGGACAAGACGCGAAACAGTGGTATCTCTCATGGGGTTTCGAAATCAGCCCCACCGATCCCTTCCATCTCTTTCTGCTCATCAAGGACATGAAGGCCGCAGTGGAATAGAGGCCGGAATCCATCGGAAAATCGGCCGAGCGCCTGCACATGCGCTTGGCTTCTTGTTTTGCCGACCGGATGAACATGCCTCGGGCCGAACCCTCTCCTGTCTTCCTGCACGAACAAGACCCGCTTGCCGTCACCAACTCCGAAACATCGAAACGAGCCATTGAGCAACCAAATGCAGGCAAACGAATCCCTAAGAAAAAGCCAAAGAGCGCCAAAACGAGTGGTATTTCCTGGAGAGTGTGTCTTGTGTCTTAGGTCCGCGGACTTCGGCCGTTGACTCATTCCAAGAGGCCCACATTGACAAGCAACCGAATGCGGAAAACAACCGGGAAACCGGCAGAGTGCGCGTAATCCCATTCGGAGTCCCTCCGATTCCAATCATTTCAGTGTCGGAATCACATGCTCCGAATCGGCCGAGCGTCCATGACGACCAACATTGACCGCCATATTTCGTTCCAATACCAAATGTGGCTACCCTTTTCCTGGATGACCCGGCCATAGGAACTCCAACCCGCGATTCAAATCCTCCGTTGTTCGGCACCGTTCAAGGCCCTTCCTCACGCAGGGCACTCAGAGAAACCCTCCGGCACCTGTTTTGCTTAGGTTACTTGCGAGGGCGGCGGGTCCGTTTTCGACTTCCCGGATATCCCGCAAGAAACCAGTGAACGGATAGTGGAAAAAAAGGGAAGACCTGAAGTTCGGCGGATCGTTGGGAAAGAGCAATTTCAAACAAGCGATTGAAAGAAGCGGCGCAAACCATTCTCAGCCCTGATGGGCACATTCCCTTGCGCACGAAAGGAGTGGAACATGATGAACCGGGTTTTGCGGATCGTGTTTTTGACCCTGCTGACGGCGGGTTGTTGGTTCACTGCCGCCGTCCCCGCTTTGGCCCAAGGGCGGTGGGGGTATGTGGAACAAACGGTCAACGGAACAATCAACTGGCAGGACGGCAACGTCACCGTGGTGGGCATCGGGGCCCCTCCCCTCAAATATGAGGGCAAAGCCAATGAACGCCCCATGGCCCTCCGCGCCGCCCGGACCGTGGCTTATCGTAACCTCCTGGAAATCATCAAAGGGGTTCAGGTGGACGCGGAAACCAAGGTCGCTGATTTCATGACGGAAAGCGACGTCATCCATGCCAAGGTCGAGGGCGTGATCAAGGGGGCCAGAGTCGAGGATACCCGATACATCGAAGACGGTACCGTGGAGGTCACCATGGTTCTGAATCTTTACGGTCGATTCACGGACGAAATTCTGGGACCCAAGTTGCGGCAAGCCGCACCCTCGCAGCCTCAACACCGGACGGCGTCCGCACCGCAAGAGAATCGGCCGATTCAGCCGCAACAGGCCCAACAGCCGGTGGCCGCACCCGAGGCCGCGCCGCAAACCGTCGTCGAGCCCGCGGCTCAGCCCGGCGTGGTCTACACGGGCCTGGTCATCGACTCCCGTGGGCTGAACCTCAAGCCCTGCATGAGCCCCCGCGTATTGGACGAAGACGGAAGAGAAGTCTACGGTTCCGCCTTCGCGGATCGCGAGTGGGCCGTCCAATACGGCATGGCGGGGTATTCCAAGGACATCAACGCGGCCCAGAGCAATCAACGGGTCACCAACAATCCGTTGACCATCAAGGCGCTGCAGGTCACCGGAACCGCCGGAACCAACGTGGTCATCGGCAACGAAGCGGCGGAATCCCTGCGCCGGACCTCGGAGACCCTGTCCTTTCTCCGTCAATGCCGGACCATGTTCGTCCTGGACTAACGCCAAGCCCATAACCCCATCGGAGGATTGATCCATGAACGCCAAATTGCGAGTATTCGCGGCCCTGGCCGCCGTATCCGTTCTGCTGCTGGCGGCCTCCTGCGCCAAGGAACCCCGGATCCGCAAGCCCACCGGGGCCATGGATACCCCGGAACACCACGTGCTCACCGGATTGAGGCTTTTGGAGGAAGAACGCCCGGACGACGCGGAACGGGAATTCAACCTCGCCGTCGAGCTGGACCCCAAGTATTCCCGAGCCTTTTCCGGGCTCGGCATTACAACGGCGCTCAAAGGCGACTTCGATTCCGCATTCCGACACATGGAAGCGGCCGAAGACACCATGAAGTCCGAACAGGACAAACTGGACTACCATGTGGGCATGGTGCGCGTCTATTCGGCTTAACGAGCGGAAGATTGGGTGGAAAAGGCCGAGAAGCACTTCAAGAAGGCCGAAAAGATCAACGACCGGTACGCGCCGACGTATTACTTCATGGGCACGGCCTACCGAACGGCCTATGAATTCGGCAAGGCGGCGGACCTGTTCGCCAAGGTCATCGAGATCGACAAGGATTACGTGAATCAGGCAGACACGGAGTGGAAACTGGTGCAAAAAATCCGCCGCGCCGCGCCGCGCCGCGCCCGGCACCCTGATTGGAAAGAAAATCGCCTTGATCGACAAGATCGGTCGAGCCGACGCAGCCGCTTTGTTCATCCAGGAGTTGAAGCTGAACGAGCTCTACCGCAAAATGGGCCGAAAGGAATTCGATACGGCCTTCCATTCCCCCGAGAAGGACTTTGAAACGGAAACCCTGGTGAAGACGGCACCGGCCGTGGATATCCAAGACCATCCTTTAAAGGCCGACATCGACGAAGTCATCAAGCTGGGCGTGCGAGGCCTGGAACCGTACCCGGACCACACCTTTCATCCGGATGAACCCATCAACCGGGCCGAGTACGCCGTCATGGTGGAGGACATCCTCGTCAAGCTCACCGGCGACGACAAGCTGTCCACGGAATTCATCGGGAGCGCCTCGCCGTTTCCGGATCTGAGGAGCGATCTGCCCTATTTCAACGCGGTCATGGTGGTCACCAGCCGGGGAGTCATGGAATCCGAAAGTTTGGCCACGGGGGAGTTCAACCCTCACGGACCGGTGGACGGCGCGGACGCGTTACTGGCCATTCGACGTCTCAAGAACCTGCTGAAGCTGTAGCGCCAGCGCGGACCTTGCCGCCTTCGGCGGAGAGGCCTGTCTGAGGAGCCTTGGATGGGAGTACGGTGGAAGGCTTTCGACAAAGTCTTCCACCATGAATGCATGCGAGAGCGGGAGCGAGCGACGAACTAGGCTTTCAGGGCGGTTTCTTGTCGATCGACCCGACCGGCTCCGCAACCGGCGGAATCACCGAGGAAATTCCGTCGGGCTCCCGTGTTGCGGTTTCGGATTGCTCGAAGGGCCTGTTTTTGGTACTCCATTTCGATAGCTTCCGATATTCCGTGCTCCGGGATGTCCGCCGGAGTCTCGGCGTTGATGAAATAATCCTTGATTTCCAACCCGGGAATTATCGAAGTATGGTTCCAGAGTTGGAACCCGGGGCTCATTTGGTCTTTATTGCTCCGGTTCCCGCGCCGGAAGCCGGGATTCGGTTTTGAAACATTGGGGTCGCTTTTCCCGTCCTTCGGCAAACTTCAATCCTGGGAGGTGCATATGAGAAGACTCCTTCCCGTTCTGGTATTGATTTCGGCGCTGTTCCTCCCCCTGACCTCCTCGGGAACGAGCAAGGGGATCCAGGTCAAGACCAAGTCGGGGGAAGTGCTGCCGCTCTACGACGGCAGTTATGCCCTCCTTATCGGCATGAGCGACTACACCGCCGGCTGGCCCAGACTCCCCAACGTACCGAAGGAATTGGACGCGGTAGGAGAGGTGCTCAAGGACCAAGGGTTCGAGGTGGTGAGGAAGGACAATCTTACCGGCAGGGAACTGGATGAAACTTTCAAGGCCTTCATCGACAAATACGGGTACGACAGGCGGAACCGGTTGCTGTTCTTCTTTTCGGGTCATGGGCATACCATGCGGGACGGTTCCAAAGGCTACCTGTTGCCCAAGGACGCTCCGGACCCTCGTGAAAATGAAAAGGAATTCCTTCGGAAGTCCCTTTCCATGGATCAGATTCTGGCCTGGTCCCGCGACATGAACGCCAAGCACGCCTTGTTTCTTTTCGACAGCTGTTTTTCGGGCACCATTTTCAAGGCCAAGGACCTGCCGAACGTGCCGCCGGACATCAGCAAAATGACCGCCCTCCCCGTGCGACAGTATCTGACGGCCGGAGATGCGGGGGAATCGGTGCCGGCTAAGAGCACCTTTACGCCGGCCTTTGTGGATGCCTTGAAATACGGATTGGGAGATATGGACAAGGACGGGTACATCTCCGGCACGGAACTGGGGTTATATCTGCGCAAGGAGGTGCCCAAACACGAAGACCAGACCCCTCAATTCGGGAACATTCGCGATTATGAACTTTCGAGGGGCGACTTTGTTTTTATCGCACAACAGGGAGCTCAATGGAGCGAGCCGGAACCGCCCGGTCCCAAGCCGGATAAGAAGACCGGGCACCTGGAGATCCGGGCAAGTGTAAACGGGACACGGGTGGACGGCGCGCGAGTGTACATGGACGGGAAGGACATGGGGGAAGCTCCGGCCTTCGTGCCGGATGTGCCCGCCGGTCGTGTTCGGGTGCGAATCATCAAAGAGGGGTACGAGCCCTGGGAAGACGAAATGGAGATTCAATCCGGGCGCAAACGCATCGTGCGGGCGTCCTTGACGGCGGTAAGGCCCAAGCCGGCACGGCTGTACGTGCGTACGGTTCCTTCCGACGCCGCGGTGCGGATTTTGAACATCGCGCCTCGGTTCAGCCAAGGGATGGAACTGGCCGCCGGGCGGTATCATCTGGAGGTCTCGGCGGAAGGATACGAAGCGCACGAGGAATGGATCGATCTGGACGCCGGGGAAGACCGGGACGTGGAAATCCGGCTGACGGCGGTTCCCCCCAAGCCGTCGCAGTCTTCGGAAAGAACGGGGAAAACCCTTGTGGATCGCATTGCCGGCGTGGAATTCACCTTCGCGTACATTCCGCCGGGCACGTTCATGATGGGAAGCCCGAGCAACGAGCCGGGCCGAGTCAGCAATGAGACGCAGCACCAAGTGACGCTTAGCAAAGGGTTTTACCTGCAGACCACGGAGATCACCCAAGGGCAGTGGAAGGCCGTTATGGGGAGCAATCCCTCCGAATTCAAGAATTGTGGAGACGACTGCCCCGTGGAGAATATTTCCTGGAACGACTGTCAAGAGTTCATCGGGAAGCTCAATCGGTTGGCGGGAGGGCATCGGTATCGGCTGCCCACGGAAGCGGAGTGGGAGTATGCGGCGCGGGCCGGCAGCACGGGCCGATACCCTTGGGGAGACGAGCCGAGGTGTGACAAGATGAACTATGAAAACGATCCCGGAAGTTCGGAAACAAGATGTGTCTCCTACGCAAAATCGAGAGGTTTGCCGGTTGATTCCACGGTGCCTGCGGGGAGTTATGATCCCAATGCCTGGGGATTGTATGATATGCACGGAAACGTGTGGGAGTGGGTGCAGGATTGGTACGGCGACTATCCCGGTGGATCCGTGACGGATCCCACGGGTCCGTCGTCGGGCTCCGGCCGGGTGATACGCGGCGGCAGCTGGCTCTTCAGCGCGGGGTTCTGCCGTTCGGCGAGTCGCTACATCCTCACGCCGGGCAACCGCAGCCGGAGCCTCGGCGCGCGTCTGCTGAGGTCTTACCCCTGATCCCTTTTACCCCTTTACCCTTTGTGGTTTTCCTTGTCGGGGAGGGCCTGGGTTCCAAGCGAAGAGGGCGGAGCCTGCGCATGCGGCGAAGCCCATGAGCGGAGAACCCGGCCCGGAACGGGCAGCCGTCCCCGGCGTGAGGATAGGGGGAAGAGAAAGCCGAGCGAAGCGAGGCTGAATTTACCATCGGATTCGTGAATCCATGCACATACGAATTTTCACGCTCCGTTTCTCACCTGTCATCGAGGGTTTCGACGACGGACCCCTCCGATCCTTCATGACGGACAAAGAGGTCCTTTCGGTGCGGGAGCATTTCTTCACGGCAAACGGCGACGCGTACTGGACGTTCATGGTGCTGTACAAACTTCCTCGCCCGAAGGTGGAAACCCCAGACGTAGCCACGGATTTCCAGGAAAAGGAAAAGCAGGACTACCGCTCGCTGCTCTCGGACGAAAGCATGCCGCTCTTCAACCTCTTGCGGGAATGGCGGAACGAACGGGCCAAGACGGACGCCGTGCCCCCCTACGTGATCTGCGACAACAGACGCCTTGCCGAAATCGCCTCAAAGGCACCCAAGAGCCTCAACGAACTTGCGGCCGTGGAAGGGATTGGAACCGCCAAGCTGACAAAATACGGCAAGGACATCCTTGCGGTGGTCGCTTCCGCCAAAGCCACCGTGGAGGAGCCATAGTCTTGGGGCACGACGACCTGAAAGTTTTCGTTCGTTGGCGGCGCTTTCTCGCTTGGCTGCTTTCGGCCACGGAAAAGTTTCCCAAGCGGGTGCGCTTCACGTTTTCTTCCAGGCTGGGCAACCTCGCTCTGGACATCCTGGAACGCCTCGTTGAAGCGGCGTATACGTCGAACAAGACCACGCTGTTGAGACGCGTCAATCTGGATATCGAAAAGATGCGAGTGCTCCTCCGTATTTCCCATGAACAAAGGTACCTGGGCGACCGAGGTTATGAACACGCGGTCAAAGAACTCTACGAGATCGGCAGGATGGTGGGGGCCTGGATCAAGCAACAGGAAGGACCATGAAGAGATACGGAAATCTGTTCGAGGATGTTTGCTCCTTCCACAATCTGTGCTCAGCGGCCCGCAAGGCCTTTAGAGGAAAGCTGAACAAACCCAGGGTCGCCGATTTCCATCTGAATTTCGAGTTCGAGCTGGTCGCTTTGCAGCGAGAATTGCTTTCCAAGACCTACCGTCCCGAACCGTACCGAAGCTTCACCATCCATGAACCCAAACAACGGCGGATCTGCGCCGCCGACTTTCGTGACCGCGTCGTCCATCATGCGGTATGCAATGTGCTGGAGCCTCTTTTCGAGCGGTCGTTCATTCACGATTCCTACGCCTGCCGGAAAGACAAGGGCACTCACCGGGCGATTGCAAGGCTCCAATCCTTCTGCCGGGATTCGAATTTCTTTCTGAAAATGGACGTGGAGAAGTTTTTCGATTCCGTCGACCATGCGATTCTGAAGCGGATGATCGAGCGCAAGATCAAGGATGCGGACCTGCTCGCCTTGCTTTTTCTCATCATAGATCATCCCATGCCGGATCAAATACCCGGCAAAGGCCTGCCCATAGGTAATCTCACGAGCCAATGGTGGGCGAACCACTATCTGAATCAACTGGACCATTTCGTGAAGGACGAGTTGGGAGTGAAACGGTACATCCGGTATATGGATGACATGGTCGTCCTGAGCACCGGCAAGGAAGAGCTACACCGGTTGAGGGCACGGATCGGCATGTTTCTTTCCCAGCGGCTCAATCTCCGCCTCAAGGAAAGTGGAACCTTCCTGGCGCCGGTCTCGCAAGGGGTTCCGTTTTTGGGGTTCAGGGTGTTTCCCAACCTGATTCGGCTGAAGCGTGCCAATCTGGTACGGTTTCGTCGAAAGTTTCGCGAAAATGAGAAGGCTTATCTATCCGGGGAAATGGATGATGAACGGTTCGCAAGGTCGGCGGCAAGCCTGCTCGGCCACGTATTGCATGCTGATACCTGGAGGATGAGACGGGATTTCTTTTACGGCAAGAATTTGGTGTGAGGGACGATCAGGCTCCAACCGGGTGAAACGCGGCGGCAGCTGGAACAACAACGCGAAGAACTGCCGTTCGGCGAATCGGAACAACAACACGCCGGACAACCGCAACAAGAACCTCGGCGCGCGTCTGCTGAGTTCACCACCCTTCGCCCGAAGAGCGCCGTTCAAGGATTGCGCTCCCGTGCACAGGTGTTGACCAGACCCTCTCACCCGCGCCGGCCCGAGGCCGGACGAATAACCCCCAAGCCCGCCGCGGCAAGTAGGTCTTCGGATTCGAAAGCGGCGGCGGCGCTTCTCCTCGGACTATGCAAAAGGTCCAGGGCCAACCCCCAGACCCGACCGAAACGCATCCAAATCAAACCTTGACCCGGGACAAAGGGTGTGTTCCCCGGGCACTTCTTTATGGCCTTTCATTTCGGAAACCTCGATTCCGTAGGTTTCCGACAGCTCGAGGATGAGCTTTTCCAGGCGGCTGATCTGCCGAGGCGTGGGTGAGTCATGTTCAAAATTGCCCACCAGGCAGATTCCGATGGAATGCAGATTCCATGTGCGGTTCTTGACGTGGGCGCCCCACAGTTGCTTTTCCCATCGGTTCCCGATCTCCACCGCGCCGTCTCCCGAGCCCTTTCCATTGCCGATGACGAAATGGTACGCCAAGCCGAAGCGCAGGCCCCGCTGTCGATGCCACGCATCAAACACCTCCGCGTTGCCCGCATCCGACGCACTGTGGTGGATCACAATGTGCTTCCACCGCATGCGCCGATAAAGCGGGCCGAACATCGCCCATCCGCACCCGACACCGCAGAGGGCCAGGGCCGATCCGATGAGATATTGACGGCGCGTGATCACGACTGAAGCCTTTCAGCCATTCTCCTGTCGTGTAGAGTAGAGCGCTGACGGCAAAGGAGTTAAGGCCGACTTTTAGTGACGCCTCGCTGCACGCAGCTACTACGTGTCGTCTAAACTTACTTACCGGCAGCGCCCCCTCGTCGAACCGGACGTGCGGATTTCCCGCATCCGGCTCTCCGATGATCTTTCAGCGACAAGGCATTCGCAAGAAGTTGACGGCTTTCTCATGCAGGTAGACCAACCCTTTCGCGCGCAGCGCCGCATACAGCGACGGCCCGTCCAGGTGTTGACAGCGCCGGTGGCTCCTCGTCTTCATGAATCGACGAAACCGGTTGTGGACAAACCAGTCGATTTTCTTGAACGCAACCCGCGGGTACCCAAACTTGAAGTATTGGCCCCAGCCCGTCAGGAATCGGTTCACCCGTTGGATGACCTCCTCCAGCGGCGCTTGCACCTTCCTCAACGTCAATGCTCGCAGCCGCTCACGCGCCCGGTGCAGGGCCTTGGACGAGGGAACCACGTTCAAGTAGACACCGGGGCCGAGCACGCTGCGGTCGTAGCGGAAGGTAAAGCCCAGAAAGTCCAGGCTTCCTCTCGGTTGGTTCAGATTCACGATGCTGGTCTTGTCTCGATTCAGCGTCAGCCCGAGGGACCCGAGAGTCTCTTCGGCAAAATCCATGATCCGAGGGTTCATGCGCCGGACCAGGATCACCCAATCGTCGGCGTACCTGACAAGGTGGGCTTTCATGGTCCGCCCTGGTCCACCCGGACCATGGAACTTCTTGTCGAACTCGTGGAGATAGATGTTGGCCAACAGAGGAGAAATCACCCCTCCTTGAGGTGTCCCTTTCTTCGGTCGGGTCACTTTCCGGACTCCATTTACTTCTTCCACCACCGGACTTTGCAGCCACATACGGATCAGTTTCAGCACCGATCGGTCCGCTATCCGCCGCTCCACGCACCGCATGAGCGGTTCATGGGGTATGGTGTCGAAGTAGCTCGTCAGGTCCGCGTCCAGTACCTCCCGATACCCGTCTTTCAGGGCCTGCCGGATCTCCGTCAACGCCCCGTGGGCGTTCCGGCCCGGACGAAATCCGTGCGAGCAGTCCTCGAAGTCCGCCTCGAAGATCGGTTCAATCAGGAGCAGCACCGCCATCTGGACGATCCGATCCCTGATGGTCGGTATGCCCAGAGGCCGCTGCTTGCCGTTGGCTTTGGGGATGTACACCCGTTTCACCGGCAAGGGTCGATAGGTCTTCCCCTTCAGTTCCCGCTGGATGAATTCCAGAAGGACCTTCACCCCATCTTCCTTTGCCTCGATGGCCCGGATGCTCACTCCATCCACACCGGCCGCACCTCGATTGGCGCGTACCCGTCTCCACGCACTCTCCAGAACATCCCGACGATATACGCGATCGTACAACGCATAGAATCGAAACTCCGGCTCTTGCTTGGCCTTGAGGCCCAGTTTCATCCGAAGAAGGGAGACTTTGGCGGCCACTCCATTTTCCGGCTTGACCCGATCCGTAGTGGGACGTTTTCCGTCCAAGCGGTCCTTCCTCCATTCGTCCGAAACGCGATCAAAGTCCTGCCCCTTGGCTCCATCCTGTTTCCAGGACTTCTTCGCTACTATGGGCAAGTCCGACTCCCGGCCGGGACCGTGCAGCGGGTTATGTATTCCCCGCTGCCGTTTGGACTCGGGCTACCTGCCGCCCTGCCCGTCCCGCCGGGTCTCCCGGGTTCCCCGGCGCTCCTTCGAGTACATGCCGTCTCCAAACACCCCGGGCGGCACGGTGCGACGTTCCTGTTTTCCCATCGCACCATTGGCAGGTTTCCCCATATGCTTGGAAGGTCACCGCCGCCATCCGTGTAACGAGGCCGAAGCGAGTTCACTTGCGTTACGGCCTGCACTCTATCTGACCTTACGGCCTTTTCCGGCCCGCTTGACGCCTCGGGTTACCCCTGCGCGCCGGGCCGGCGACTTCGCGGTGAACAGGCAATTACCGCGGGCGGAACTTTCATCCGCCAGGATCGCCGGAGCTTTGCCCGGCGCACAGGCATTCACGGGGGGAGCTTTTAAAAAAGCTACCCCCGTGCGCCCCCCTTTAAACATTTCAAGCAGGCCTCACCGCCTTCGGCGGAGAGGCTCCTTTTGTTACGGACCCGGTAACCTATTCAGTGAGACCGCCCGACCTCGGTTGCGATGCGCCGGCGAGCAACCCGCTCAAATTGTTTGGGAAAGGGGCCGGGAAAATACCATGTTGGCCTCAGGTGCTCGATCGTTATGATGGAGCATCACCCAAACAGAAAGGAGACCAACATGGTAGCAACGAAAGTAACAGAATTGGCCAAGTTTTTGGAGCTGGATATCGACCGTGATTTCCACGTCGGGATCGACGTACACAAAAAGAGCTACCACGTGGCCGTGCTTCGCAGCGACGGCGAGGTGAAGACTTTTGTGTCCTCGGCCTCTCCGGAGGCCATCGTGGCCATGTTGCTCCCCCACTTGAGGCGCATCCGAGCCGTAGCCTACGAAGCGGGGCCCACCGGCTTCGGCCTTGCGCGCACTTTGGCCAAAGCCGGGTTCAGCGTGATCGTGGTGGCGCCGAGTCGGGTCCCTAGGCCGGTGACTGCGGGGGCCAAGACCGACCGCCTGGATTGCATGCGGTTGGCGGACCATGCCGCCCGAGGGATATTGAAGTCCATCGCCGTTCCCACGGAGGAAGAGGAGGCCGAACGCAGCGTAATTCGCCGTCGGCACGATCTGGCCGACGGCACTCGACGCGTTAAGCAGAGAATTCAATCCCTTCTGCTGTTTCACGGTGTGGAGGCGCCTCCCGGGCTCAATCATTGGGGCCGAAGCGCTGTGGCGCAACTTCGAAAGCTTCGTCTGCCGAAGGAGGCCAAAGCGACGCTGCTCAGCTTGCTCCGTGAGTTGAATTTCCTCACAAAGGAAAAAGCCTTCATGGAGGAAAGGACTTCCAGTGTGTGCGAGAAACCTGAACACTTTGAGGAAATGCGATGCCTTCGAAGCGTCCCCGGGGTGGGTCCCATCACAGCGGCTACCTTCCTCCTGGAATTGTTTCGCCCGAGTCGGTTCCATCGGGTGGAGGAAGTGACCAGCTATCTGGGACTCGCACCGTTGGTAAGACAAAGCGGAGAGCGGAAATCTCGAGTGGCGCTTCCTCCCGTGGGTCAGACGCGACTGCGGAGTCTGTTGGTGGAGGCGGCCTGGACGTGGAAGTCCAGGGATCCGGCCATTGATTCGCATTATCGAAAACTCCTGTCGCGAACGGGCCTTCCACAAAAGGCCATTTGTGCGTTGGCACGGAAACTGGCCGTTGTTCTATGGCGATTGACCATGGAAAAACGGACCTATGAATTTCGTCTCCAAGCGGACCAAGCATGAGCCGGTTAGGACTTGTTTAGGAGAACCCAACCGGCTCGGGACCCATACTTGAGGTGGGTCCCGAGCCTCAAGCCGGGAGAAAAAAGCGGAGACGGCCGCGATAAAGTTTGGCTGCATCGGTAGCGCTGGGGAAATGGCGGCATCTTCGCTTCTACATCGCATGTGTACTTGGCGCTTCGGGCGCGAATAGGAAACGGTTATCCAATTCCGGCTTGACTTGAGGCCACATAGGAAACCTTTTCAAAAGGTTGTCCCGGATACCCCCTGTCCAAGCACATAGAATCGATTCGATTTCCGCTGTCGACGTTTCCGATGGTTGAATGACCTCTCAGGCGTCTCCAAGGACTGAACCAACGATTCGTAATTCATCGAGGATGCCACTTTCGCCTTCTCTCGCTCTGGTCCAACGTCGTCGCTCTCCTTACCAGGCGTCGAAAAACGCGATCTGCGGCGTTGCGCTTCATCCCTCGTTACTGCGACGTACGCTATGTACGTTTCATTCCTCAGGATTTGCACGCCTTGCATCTCATCATTTTTCGACAACCTGCCGTAACCCGACTTTTTCAACGGGCTGTCTACGAAAATCACACCGGCTTTGTATCTCCCAGCAACTTCTTGATGCGGGCGCGGAACGTGCTGAGGTGCACGTCGGCCTGGCGAGCGGCGCGGCTGACAACGCCGCCGTTGTTCTCCAGCAGATACTTCGCGTAGTCCCTCTCCAGCGCTTCCCAGGTGTAGCCTTGGAAAACCGGCGCGTTCCCGTCGGGCTCTCCGCGGGCTTCTTGACGACGCAGCACGGAGTCGGGAAGATCATCCGGCCGGATCACGTTGCCTTCCGTGGTGATGAGCAGATTCTTGACCAGGTTCTCCAGTTCCCGGATATTTCCTTCCCACGGCCGATCCATGAGCACTTCCAGGGTCTCCTTGGCGACCCTTTTCATGGGCATTTGGAGCCGGCGGCTCTCCTTTTCCAGGAAACAACGCACCAGTTCCGGGATGTCTTCCTTCCGTTCCCGCAGGGAAGGCAGGTGCAGAGGGTGCACGTTCAATCGGTAGAACAGGTCCCGCCGGAACTCGTCGGCATTGATGGAATTTTCCAGGTTCTTGTTGGTGGCCGCCACGATTCGCACGTTCACGGTTTTCATGTCCTTTCGTTCGCCGCCCACGGGTCGAACGGTGCAGTCTTCCAGTACCCGAAGGATCCTGGCCTGCAGTCCCGGTTGCATGTCGCCGATCTCATCCAGGAACAGGGTTCCTCCGTCGGCTTCTTCGAACAGCCCTTCCTTGTCCCGGACGGCTCCGGTAAACGAACCCTTCTTGTGCCCAAATAGCTCGCTTTCCAACAGGTTGTCCGTGATGGCGCTGCAGTTCACCGCGACAAACGGCTTGTGCGCCCTGGGACTGCCGGCGTGGATGAACTCCGCGAAGACCTCCTTGCCCGTGCCGCTCTCACCCGTCAGAAGCACCGGGTAATCCGACTTGGCAAAACGTGCCGCCAATCGCACCAATTCCTGGAATCGCTTGCTCGGATAGGCATAGAGGTTGACCCCTTTGCTTCCCAGGAGTCCTCGGGTCTTTTCCATTTCTTCCGTGAAAAAGATGGTATTGGAAAGCAGGGCCGCGAAAACATCCACAACTTCCTGTATGAGCTCGATATATTCTTCATTGGTCCGCATATGAGCGCCGGAAGGACTGGTATCGATCAGTTCCAGCACGCCGTAAATGGAACCGTCCTTGCGGTTCAGCGGAAATGCCAGAATGCGTGAGCTCTTGACGTCGAATCCACACTCCACGGCTTTGTAGTGGCGATCGTCTCGTTGCAGGTTGGCCACGACCCGCTCCCGACGTTCATACGTAGCCCGCACGATGCTCTTTTCCTCGGCCGAAATTTCAAAGCCCGCTTCGATTTCGCTGTGCGGTCCGCCTGCTTCCACGCACCGGAACATCGAACCCTCTCGCACCCAGATGGAGCCTCTCCGGACGTTTTCCAGCTGCAGCACCTTGCCGAGAAATTTTCGCTGCAGTTGCTTCGGGTCCAGTTCGCTCAACAGGTCTTTCAGCAAATGCACACCGTCCATTTCTTTCATTTGGCCGTTCCCTCTCGAACCCGATGGAGATCTCCACGTGAAGGTTGTTTTCATGGCTCACGACGCTCTTGCCGACGTGTTGTCCGGCTGTGCGTCGATTCCCCGGTCAGCAACATCTTTTCCGCTTCGGTTCAGCCGGTGGTTCCTTTAGAGAAGCGCCGCGCAGTTGCACGGCATCACTCCCGTCGCCGGCCGCTCGAATCCCGCTTCTCAGCCCGTGGAAAAAAGCCGGTTGCGGCAGGCTGCTGAAAAACGATGAGATGCAAGGCGCGCAAATCCTGAGGAATGAGAAGTACATAGAGTACGTCGCAGTGACGAGGGGTGAAACGCAACGCCGCAGATCGCGTTTTCAACAGCCCGCTTATGGGCGATCATGAGTACAACTTGCATACCAAACGCACCGAATCCGATGCAACCATCCGATTCCATATGCAAAACTTCGCTTCGTCGTCCATGCCGGCTCCAGGCCTCGAAGCTCTGATCGACCATATTTGATTATTTTACCGCACCCTTCGGGTATCGCAACCATATTTGGTCGACACGATGCCCCGATCCTCATCAAAGCCGACGGGATTTCCAAGGTCGAACAATCGCCGGCACTACTTCGAACCCCGGGGTTTCCGGCTTCGCGGAAATTTTCCGGAATCCGTGCCATGGCCAAAATATGGCGGGAATTCCCTATTGACGAAACGGGTGGATTCCTTCACATATAAGGATCATCCAAATTCCCATGAAATGCTGAAACACCGATGACGTTGGGAAAAATCGATGCTCCGAGGCCCGGAACTCGGGATTTCGAAGACGCCGGCGTGGGCTGTATGGTCATCCGGATACTCTTTGCCCGGTCGGCTCACCGACATGGTGATCCCCATCCGGTTCGGTGGATTGTCCGCCTATTTCCGGATGTGGAACAAAATTTGCTCCAAGAAAAGAGGCATTACATCACACATGTTGAAAGAGGAGATGCGACATGCGTTTCGGTCTGGTGATGCTGCTTTGCGCCGCCCTGCTGACCCTAAGCTCCACGAGCCGAGCGGGAAGCCTCATACCCGCCACACCCGACGTGGGGGACCTCCTCGTCATCGCGGTGTCGTATGACGATCCCGACGGCCTGAGCGACGTGGTAACCTTGAACATTACCATAGAAAACCCCTTGGGACAGGTATTCCAACTTCCCATCGACGCTCCCCTGCCCAGTGGGACCGGTACCATACAACTGGGCACGGTGGGGTACGAAGGTCTGTATTGTCTTTACGCCTGGGTGGAAGACCAGTGCGGCGCATCAAGCGATACCCTGGTGGATTGCTTCACATCCGGTTCGTCGGGACCGCCGTCGGCCATGCCTCATTAAACCGAAAACTCGAATTTGCTCGGAGCGTTGACATGCGAAACAGTCTACCATGCCTGAAGTACGTGCCTCTCCTGGTCGTTTCATTTTGCCTGATGCTCGCCGGTGCGGCTCATGCTCGACAGGACGGCATCTACAAGAATTCCACAGGCCTCCAAAACGCCTATATTCAAACCTATGACGAAGACGGAAGCATGGTGGCGATTCTGACTTCCGATCTCTTCAACTACAAAGTATTCGTGCTAGGCTCCTGGCCGAGCAGCGCAAGCGTTACGGACGCGTTGAATTCCAAAAGGACCGCGACCTTTTCCAGAACAAGCGACAAAAACATTACATTACAGCTTCGATTAAACGGCTCCACGGAATTTTCGGGAAACATATCGAAAGCATTCGGAGCTCCGGATGAAGTCGTCGGAGTCCCCACAAAGGACGGCATATGGGGCCCGGTCTCCGGAGGCTCCTTCCCGAAGATGTACTATCAGACCTACCAGAGCACGCACTCCGCTCTTCACCTTGTACAGGATACACCAGGTATTTTCGCCTTTATTGACGACAACTATGAAAATGGAACCGAAAATCTCGAGGAGTTGGGTGGAAGACAGAAAAAGGCCTACATCTACTCATTCGAAACCTATTTGCAGACCAAAGCCGCGTCTGAACGGAACTACACCGGCTATTTGGACATCAGGTATCCCGATGGAACACGAAAGCAGGTCAACATGGAGCTCAAGATTCCCGCCATACCCATCGACGAATGCGCCGGCAATCGCAACCCCACCGTGGATTATTTCTACGTGGACAACCTTAGCGGGTATGCTGAAGACGGTCTGAAAAAATTGTCCAAAGATACGCTCTACTAGCAGGTCGGCACGTATGCCGTTTGGGAGCACTCCATGTTGAAACGCCTTTCAGCCTGTTTCTTTGTTCTGATGTTCCTCGTTCCTTGCGCCGCTCGTGCGGAAACATACGAGGTTGCCCAGGTTTGGCCTTCCTCCCCGGAGGAGTGGTCTTTCCTGTACCCAGAAGGCGTGGCAACGGATTCGGAAGGTTACGTCTACGTGGTGGACACCGGGAACCATCGAGTCAAGAAATATTTTCCGTTGGGCAGGTTGTGCAACGCATGGGGAGGATTCGGGACGGGGGAGCGGGAATTCAACGATCCGTCGGGAATCGCCATAGACGACGAAGATAACGTCTACGTTGCGGACAATGGAAACAAACGCATCCAGAAGTTCACATCCACGGGCGAATTCCTGACTCAATGGCCCATCTACCAAGGGATTCCCCCTTGGCCCATGGACCCGGTGCCCATCGCCTGGCATCAGGACGGCTTTCTATTGCTTGTGGACTATTTCGCCGACGAAGTTCAAAGATTTACCAAGGACGGGCAACCGATTCCGCAAGACACCTTCCCTTACGAAGGGATCGGCACGGGCATCGCGGTTGATTCTCAAGGAAACATCTACTTGAGCGAACGGGAGTCTTCCCAAATTCGAAAGTACGATCAGCAAGGGGTCTTGCTGGATGCCTGGGGAAGTCCGGGTTCCGGACCCCTGGAATTCGACTATCCCGCGGGCCTGGCTTTTGATTCCACCGGAAGTCTCTACGTGGTCGATCGTCGAAACAATCGCATTCAGCAACTGGGAGCGGACGGCGGATTCATTTCCCAATGGAAAAACGACGGATTCGTTAATGGGTCTCTTTCCGATCCCATGGGAGTCGCCGTCGGCGCGGATGACACCGTATACGTGTCGGATCGCTCCAACCATCGAATCCTGAGGTTCCCGCCCGACGCCAAAGCGGCGAACAAATGGGCGGTCAACGGCACCTCCGACGGGTTTTTCAGGTGGCCCATGCAGACCGCCATCGGGCCGGACGGAAACATCTACTGCAGCGATTACCTCAATGACCGGGTTCAGGTCTTTTCCCCCGAGGGCGTCCATGAATTCACATTGGGAGGAGAAAAGGGCTCGGGCGAGGGGCAATTCAACGGACCTGTGGGGGTCTGTGTTTCCGGCGCCGGGGAGATTTTCGTGGTGGATTCGGAGAACCACCGAGTCCAAAAATTCTCATCCTCCGGAGAGTTCAAAAAGTCCTGGGGATCCTTTGGTTCAGGGGAAAAGGAGTTCAAGACTCCTTACGACTGCGCCGTTTCCGAGACGGGAAACGTCTATGTGACCGATATGCTGAATCATCGCGTACAGGAATTCTCCGGCGAAGGCGAATTTCTGTTCCAATGGGGCGAGGAAGGTCCGGACATCGAAGAGTTCGACGCTCCCAGAGGCATTGACGTGGGTTCGGACGGCAGGATCTACGTTGCCGACACCGCGAACCACAGAATTCAGGTCTTTGAAGCGGATCACACCTTCGTGGGCATTTTGGGGACCGGAACCAAAGGCGACGGTCCCGGAGAATTCAATCGGCCTTACGGTGTGACCACGGATCAAGCCGGCCGTGTTTTCGTGGCGGACAATGAGAATCATCGCGTGCAGGTATTTTCCGGTTCATGGGAGTTCGAGGGAGAAATGGGCGGCTTCGGCAGCGGGACCGGTTATCTGAACCGGCCGTACGATGCGGCGGTGAACGGAGATGGGGACATATTCGTAACCGATCTCGGCAACAACCGAATTCAGGTGTTTCATCCCGCTGCGAATGCCCTGCAGGACAAGGCCGTCATCATCGCGGGGGGCGGGGCCGGTGACGAAAACAGCATCTGGGAGGCAACATCCGGTACGGCCGGCTTGTTTTACAGGACCCTTCTGTTCCAAGGCTTCAAGAAAGAGAACATCCGCTACTTCAGCCCCGTCACCCATCAGGATTTGGATAACGACGGCCGATTCAACGATATCTACGCCGAGCCCACGTTGGCGGGCCTGGAAACAACCCTGACTCAGTGGGCCGGGGACGCCGAAAACCTCCTGGTCTTTCTGATTGATCACGGACGGGTCGGATCGTTCGACATCAACAAGAATGTGAGCCTGCCCACCAGCGACCTGCGGAATTGGATCGACCAAGCGCAAAGCACCCTGCCGGGTTATCTGCTTCTGGTGATCGACGCCTGCCATTCCGGCAGCTTCCTTCCGGAGTTGATCAACTCCGATTACCCGAACCGATACCTGGTTACCAGTGCGGCGGGCGATGAACCGGCCTACATGGTGGAAGGAACCATTTCCTTTTCCGGATTTTTCTGGACCCAGATATTTCAGGGCCAAACCGTGAAAAACGCTTTCCGAATCGCGGAACGGGGTTTGCGTCACACCTTTTCCGGCCGAAATCAGACGCCTCAAATCGAAGCCAATGGGAACGCAATTGCCAATGAGGACGAAGACCTGGCGATCGTCGAACAACTGAGAATCGGACGAGGCATCGCAACCGCTTCCACTCTGCCCGAGATTGAAAACGTCATTCCCACCACCCAACTGGCCGGCGAAAAGACGCTCAAGCTTTGGGCGGAGGGCGTTATCGCCTCCACCGCGAGAAACGACGTTTTTGCCATGATCATCCCCCCGGATGTGCCTCTTCGGGACTCGGATTTTCCGGTGGCCTCCCTGCCCATCCTCCCTTTGATCGAGAACGGCGACCGATACGAGGGCGTGTATGACGGTTTCGCGGAACCGGGTACCTACCATATCGCCTTTTACGCGGAGGACGAGCAGGGCTTCCTGTCGCTGCCCCAAACGACGGAAGTGGTTCAGGCGGCGGGTGCCCACGAATTTCCCCGCAGCGGCATATGGAGCAGCCGAGACCAATCCGTGAAGTTCTTTCTGCAGACGTATGAAACCGATTCGAGCTTCCTCGTTCTCCTGCACGAGGGGAGTCTAACGGCGTTGCTGGACCAGGACGTGACCGACGCATCCTATGTGTTCCGGAGTTACGCCGGCCCTCCGACAACGTTGGTGTTCGAATTCGGGGATTCCACTGAAGCCGGAAAAGTGCATCTACAAACGGAAAAGGGATTTGAAACCTACGAGGTCACCCTTCTTTTCGCGGAAACCTCCGAAACGGGGCCCTACCTCCCACCCAACGGAATCTGGCGCTCGCCCGAGCAGGACGTGAACCTCTATCTGCAGCGGTACGAAGCCGGCTCGGCAGTCCTGGTGACTCTTGTCGGCGACACTTTGTCCGCTTTTTTGGACCCCGTGGTGGGCGACGGTATCGGAGCGGATCAGGATATTTTCGAACGGGCCTACTCGGTAAATTTCGGCCTTTCGGCTCAGACGCAAGGCATGGGAACCTTTGTCCTTCCAGGCTTTCAAGGGGTTCGAACCCTGGACCTCGCTTTCGAGGCCGACTCGGACACGCCGTCTTGATGCGCGACGAGAGGTTCGGCCGACCTGCAGTTTCGACGAAGCCACTTTGACCGACCGCTTTCTTGGACAGCCGCAAATCGGTCGGAATGCAGCTTCGGTCACCCCGACCGAAAGAATGCAACAATGAATCCAAAAAAGCCGAGCGCCTGTACAGGCGCTCGGCTGATTCGTCTCGGAAGGGTTTTCACGGAAGCGAGGACTTGGTCCCCCTTGCCCCGCCCTGAGTTACGCGCGTCTTCGGACCATACGGAATCCCACGAACCCCAACAGCAGGATGAGCACGGCCAGTCCCATTTCATTAAGCGCCGATACCATGGTCGGGACGGGAACGGCTTTTACGTTCACCAGGATGGTATCGGTGTCGCTCTCCCCTTGGGAATTGCTGGTCACGGCGAGAATCTCGGTTCGGCCCTCCGTGTCGCCTCCCGGATAGAACGTGAGCTCGGACAGGGCCTCATTGATCTGATCCGCGGTGCCTTGAATGGTGAGTCTGCCGGTGCCGCTACCGCTGACGGATGCGCCGGAACCGCTTTTCGGCACCAAATTACCGCCGCCCGTGGTGAGCACCGTGGTCAGAATCTCGCCCGGCGTCCCCGGGGCCACCATCAATCCTTCGATCACCACGGCTTTTCCCGCCGTGGTTTCCTGAGGCGTCCATTCTTGGTTGTCCCCGGTTCCCGAATTCCAGGTCAGGTTGTCGAAATACGCGGTAAAACTTTGACCCGCAGGAGCGAAACTCGTCGACAGTAGGGCCTGATGCAGGCTGGTGACCCCTGTGCCGGCCTTTACAGTGCTCAGGGTGAAGGATTCGCCGTTGGTTCTCGTTCCGGTGAGGAAATACTGGAGGTCGCCGTTGTCCAGAATCACGGTCAAAGTCATCCAGGCGTCCAATTTGACGTCCGCCGGCAGAGGCTTGTCCACATAAGGATCAAGATAGAACTTCACCGTATTGGGAGCGGGCGCTCCGTCCGGCTGCGCCACGAAAACCACCGGGAATTCGATACGCTCTCCCTGGTCGGTATAGCCGTGCACCCATAGACCGGCGCGCACTTCCTTGCCGGTGATTCCCCAGGTGGAAGGCACATACATTTCCACTGAAACCCGGGTGGCGTCACCGATGTCGTAGCTCCATCCCTCGTAGTCGTTCTGAGTGCCGTCCGAAACGAGACGAATGCGCGTATCTCCGTCGAAAACCGCGTTGTCGAAGGTCTGTGTGGGCCGCCGATCGATACGCCATCCGGGCCCGACCAAGTACTGGTGACGTACCTCCGCAAGATCGAGCTGGGTCATAACGATATCGGTTCTGTTGCGCGGCGGCTTGTCCGTGGGGGTGACCCGCACCACGATGGTATCCTCCGCGTACCCTCCGGCTCCGTCATAGATGCTGAACTTGACGGTGCGTTGCGCTTCGGGTGCGACCGCCGTGTTACGCCAGAGAATATTTTCCGCTATTTTCTGCACCTCGGCCACCGTGGCTCCGTCTTTAAACTTGGCGCGCAATTCGGCTTTGCCTCCCCCAATGATCCAAGGCGGCGGGACCTCGCCGTTGAGGGTCAGCTCGAACAGGTCCACCGCGAACCCGGTCCCATCCATATTGATGGTCAACTCGTCGAGATCGTGCGCGTTATCAATCACTTGGATGATCAACTCGGCGTTCTGCCCGGGATCTCCACTCCCGTCCGGTTCCACGGAACCGTCGGGATCGTTGAATACAACGCCCGCGCCGACGGGTTGGAATTCAGCACATTGCACGTCCGTGTAGGTCAACGGCCCGGCGGGCAAGTCAATGGTCGGATCTTGGTTCACGGCGAAGGCGTGTGATCCTCCCAACGCGAAAACCAGAAAAACGATGATCACACCTGCGCGGGAGAAAGCTCCGCTCCTTACCCATTTCGTCCGGCCTGTGTAAACACTTCCGAAACACCCGCCTCCATGCCTTCCGTTCATCATCGCCTCCATTCGGTTTGGGTTCCGCTCAATAACCCTGCCGGCAACTGAATGAACTTCCTCGCGTTCCCGCCTCATCCGGACCGCAGCGGATGCAAAGACACCGAGCGAAAGGAATCCGCTCGACCTCAAAGCGAATCCCTTTTTTCACGCGCCGTCGTGCTGCTTAATAGAACCTTCCGATCCCTGTAACGAGTGTGGGCGCGTTCGTAGGACGATTTTCTTCACGCCAGCAAATCATCTATATGGTTTTTACACCAGATAAAGGGACGGCAGTCAAGGATTTTGCATCCGGGACGTTCTCACAACCGAGAACCATTGGAAAATATCCTTCATTTCCCGGAACCGTGGAAAATCACCGATGTTTCGGGCAAGCCCTCTTGTGCGGGAAACGAGCGGGGAAGTGGGATTGCAGGAATCGAAAAACGAGAGAGGAGGGAATCCGCCGAAGGCGGATTCCCCGACACCCTTCCATGAAGACGAGGAACTAGGAAATCCGCTCCAACTGCACGGCGCAGGCCTTGGACTCGGCCGTTAAGGATATGGGATCATAGGCCGGATTGGTGATCCAGTTGGCGCAACCTTCCCGAAAGTGAAACGCCATCCAAACCAACCCGGGGGGAACCTGGGGGGTCACTTTGGCCACCACCTCCACTTCCCCTCTACGGGATTTGACCCGGATCAGTTCTCCGTCGCGGATTCCCAGGCTTTCCGCATCCGCCGCGGAGATGTCCGCCGTCTCATGGGGCAGCAGGTCGTTCAGCCCCACACAACGACCGGTCTGGGTGCGCGTGTGGTAATGATACAATCGACGGCCCGTGCTCAAAGTGAAAGGATATTCCTCATCGGGAACCTCCGCAGGAGGCGTCCAGTCCACCGCCGTGAAGTTCCCCAGGCCGCAGGTGAAACAGCCGTCTTTGTGCAGGTACGACGTTCCCGGATGTTCAAGGTCCGGCACGGGCCATTGAAGACCGTCGCGTTCAATGCGGGCGTATTTGATTCCGGCCAATTGGGGAGCCATCACGGACACCTCGTTGTCCCAGATCTCCTGAGCACTGTCGGACTTCCATTGATGTCCCATCCTGGCGGCGATTTCCTTGAACACCCACCAGTTGGGCTTGGCGACTCCGGGCGCTTCGGAAGCGGTGCGCACCCGGTTTACTCGTCGTTCCGAGTTGGTAAAGGTGCCGTCGTTTTCACTCCATGCCGCCGCCGGAAAGATCACATGCGCAAAGCGCGTGGTCTCCGTGGGAAAGATGTCGTTGCAGACCAGGAATTCAGCCGAACTCAGGCAATGCTCGACATGCCGGATGTCCGGCTCCGTGTTGGCCAAGTTCTCTCCGAATACATAGAACCCTTTGATGTTGCCTTTTACCAGTCCTTCCAGCATGTCGGGCATCATGAGTCCGTTTTCCTCGGGAAGATTTTCCACGCCCCAGAACTGCTCGAATTTGGCTCTTGCCGCAGGATCCACAACCTTGTGATATCCAGGGAAAACATTGGGCAAAGCCCCCATGTCGCAGGCTCCCTGCACATTGTTTTGTCCCCGGAGCGGATTCACTCCGCCGCAGCGGAATCCCACGTTTCCCAACAACATTTGGAGGTTGGCGCAGGACACCACGTTGTGCACACCACAAGTGTGTTCCGTGATGCCTAAGGTGTAAACCAACATGAGAGGTTTCACCGACGCCAGTTCCCGTGCGATTCGTCGAATCTCGTCGGCGGGAACCCCGGTGATTTCAGCCGCTCGCCGGGGCGGGTACTCAAGCACCTTGGCTTCCAGTTCCTCGAATCCGGTGGTGCACGACCGCACATACTCCCGGTCGTAAAGGCCCTCCGTAATCAACACGTGCATCAAGCCGTTGATCAAAGCGATGTCCGATCCCACTTTGATTTGGACGTATCGTGTGGCATGCTCGGCGATGCCGGAGTATCTCGGGTCCACCACGATCATGCGCGCCCCGTTACGCACCGCCCGTTTCAGGAAAGTGGAAGCCACGGGATGGGCTTCCGTGGTGTTGGAGCCGATGACGAAAAACATTTTCGCCTCAAGGAAGTCCTCGAAGGAGTTGGTCATGGCCCCGGAACCGAAGGAAATGGCCAAGCCGGCCACGGTGGGCGCGTGACACGTCCGCGCGCAGTGATCGATGTTGTTGGTGCCGATCACCGCGCGGAACAGCTTCTGCATATTATAGGAGTCTTCGTTGATGCTCCTGGCGCAACTCACGCCGGCCAACGCATCCGGGCCATGTTTTTCCCGGATTTCCATAAATTTCTTTGCCGTATAGTCCAGGGCCTCGTCCCAGGAGGCCTCCCGGAAAACGTCTCCTTCCCGGATCAGCGGCGTTTTGAGACGTTCGGAAGAATAGATGAAATCGTAACCGAATCTGCCTTTGACACATAGGCTCCCCATGTTCGGCTTCCCGTCGGCCACTCCGGTGACCTTGACGATACGCCCCTCCTTGACGTGGAGCCAAAGCTGACATCCGACGCCGCAGTAAGGACAGGTGGTCCTGATCTTCTCCATCTCCCCCTGATGGGCCAAGCCGAAGGCCTTCTTTTCGAAAAGCGCTCCCACGGGACAAGCCTGAACGCATTCCCCGCAGTGGGTGCAGCGGTCGTAATCCGCCAATGGGAACCATCCCCGCGCATCCTGATGCTCTTCTCTTCTACCGAAGGGAACGGGGATCGCTTCGTTAACCTGCACCTCGTTACAGGCCTGCACGCATCTGCCGCAAAGGATGCAGCGACTGAAGTCCCGGACGATCATGGGGTGCTCGTCGTCCAGAGGGTATTCCCGGTCCGCCGGAACGGGAAACCTTACTTTCACCCCGTATTCGACGACCAAGTCCTGCAACCTGCAATCTCCATGTACCGGGCAGAGTTGCCCGTGCCAGGGATTCTTCTGCGTCTCCAACTGCAGCGTCGTCCAGCCTTCCTCTTGGGCGTCGGCCACAAAGCAATCGTGCAGGCCGGACGCGGCCAGCATCTCGAGGACCGTCCGACGACTCGTCCGGACCCATTCGGTATCCGTCCACACCTCCATGCCTCCATCCGCGGGCGTGTCACAGGACGGCAGAAGCCTGTCCCGTCCTTTCACTTCCACCACACAGATACGACAGGCTCCGGTGGGTCGGGTTCCCTTGAGGTAACATAGGGTGGGGATACGCACGCCGTGTGCGCGGGCCACATCCAAAATGGTTTGTCCCATTTCGAAATCGCAAATTTTTCCGTTCATTGTGAGTTGGGGCATGACCGATGTCTCCGTTGTATTCGCGATGAATGATGGTTTCCGAGAGCGTCTCCGGCGTCGAAGGCCCTCCGGCTCCCTTCACGGCCTATTCGGGAGTATTGCCTACGATCGAGTTTCCCGCATATCCCCGACCCGTCCCCTGGAACTGAAAACGGAACCGGCCTCCGCATCACCAAAACCCCCGGCAAAGGCGGAACCCCACGATTGCACGGGATGCCCCTCCTGAAGACGAGGGATATTCCACCCCGTACCGGCGGAGCCGGGAACAACTATCGGAAAACTCAATATGCTTCATTTCTATTGCCTATCACTTATGTCAAGATTCGTCCCGCGTCAAGAGTTTATGGAAGTACGGCATCTCTCCAAAATATCTTCCTAGCGCGGGAAATCGGGATCAAGGAACGGTCATGAACGGGAAGAACGACTCGATGGACATGGGATGGGGCTAAGATAAAAAAACGGGGGCCTGATAGGCCCCCGTTGAATCGGGTACGGGATCACCGGCCCCGATATGAGGAACGGGAGATGGAACTCCTACTGAATCTTCTCCAACCGCACGGCGCACGCCTTGTATTCGGCGGTAAGGGAAATGGGATCATACACCGGGTTGGTGAGCCAGTTGGCGCAGCCTTCCCGGAAGTGAAAGGCCATCCAAACCAACCCCTGGGGAACTTGAGGCGTCACTTTGGCCACCACCTCCACTTCCCCTCTTCGGGATTTCACCCGAATCCGTTCTCCGTCGCCGATACCAAGGGTAATGGCGTCCGCCGCGGAAATATCCGCCGTCTCATAGGGCAGGAGTACGTTGAGCCCCTCGCAACGGCCGGTCTGGGTGCGTGTATGATAGTGATACAAACGACGCCCCGTGCTCAGGACCAAAGGATACTCCGCGTCCGGAACCTCCGCCGGAGGCGTCCAGTCCACGGGCGTAAAATTCCCCAGGCCGCAGGTGAAACAACCGTCCTTGTGCAGGAACGAGGTGCCGGGATGTTCGAGGTCCGGAACGGGCCACTGCAGCCCATCGCGCTCGATGCGCGAATATTTGATCCCCGCCATTTGCGGTGCGATCACCGCGATCTCGTTGTCCCAGATTTCCTGAGCGCTATTGGACTCCCATTGATGCCCCATCCTGGCGGCGATTTCCTTGAACACCCACCAGTTGGGACGAGACTCGCCGGGCGGCTGCGAAGCCGTGCGTACCCGGTTCACCCGCCGTTCCGAGTTGGTGAAGGTGCCGTCGTTCTCACTCCACGCCGCCGCCGGAAAGATCACATGAGCGAAACGGGTGGTCTCCGTGGGGAAGATGTCGTTGCACACCAGGAATTCCGCCGAACTCAGGCAGTGCTCCACGTGTCGGATGTCGGGCTCCGTATTGGCCAGATTTTCTCCGAACACATAAAACGCTTTGACGTTGCCGTTCACCAATCCGTCCATCATGTCGGGCATCATCAAGCCGTTTTTGTCCGGAAGCTTCTCCACGCCCCAGAATTTCTCGAACTTGGCCCTGGCGGCTTCATCGATCACCTTCTGGTAGCCGGGGAACACATTGGGCAACGCGCCCATATCGCAGGCTCCCTGCACGTTGTTCTGGCCGCGGAGCGGATTCACCCCGCCGCAACGGAAGCCCACGTTCCCTAGAAGCATCTGGAGGTTGGCGCAGGACAACACGTTGTGCACGCCGCAGGTGTGCTCCGTGATGCCCAGCGTATAGATCAGCATGGCGGGTTTGACCGACGCCAGTTCCCGGGCGATCCGTCGGATTTCGTCGGCCGGAACCCCGGAGATTTCAGCCGCCCGTCGAGGCGGATATTCGAGCACCTTGGCTTCGAGTTCCTCGAATCCCGTGGTGCAGGACTGCACGTAGTTACGGTCGTACAGGTTCTCCGTAATCAACACGTGCATCAGACCGTTGATAAAGGCGATGTCCGATCCCACCTTGATTCGGACATACGAGGTGGCGTGTTCGGCGATGCCCGTGTACCTGGGGTCCACCACGATCATGCGCGCCCCGTTCCGCACCGCCCGTTTGATGAAAGTGGCGGCCACGGGATGGGCTTCCGTGGTGTTGGACCCTATGACGAAAAACATCTTCGCTACGAGAAAATCCTCGAAGGAGTTGGTCATGGCTCCCGAACCAAATGCTGTCGCCAGCCCGGCGACGGTGGGAGCGTGTCAAGTACGTGCGCAGTGATCGACGTTATTGGTGCCGATCACCGCGCGGAACAGCTTTTGCATGTTATAGGAGTCTTCGTTGATGCTCCTGGCGCAGCTCACGCCCGCCAGCGCATCCGGACCGTGTTTCTCCCGTATTTCCGTAAACTTCTTTGCCGTAAAGTCCAGAGCCTCATCCCAGGAGGCCTCCCGGAAACCGTCTCCTTCCCGGATCAGCGGCGTTTTGAGTCGTTCGGAAGAATAGATGAAATCGTAACCGAATCTGCCTTTGACGCAAAGCCGCCCCTGGTTCGGCTGTGCGTCGGCCACTCCGGTGACTTTGACGATCTTGCCTTCCTTCACGTGCAGCCAGAGCTGGCATCCCACGCCGCAGTAAGGGCAGGTGGTCCTGATCTTTTCGACTTCGCCGGCATGGGCCAGACCGAAGGCCTTCTTTTCGAAAAGCGCGCCCACGGGACAAGCCTGAACGCATTCCCCGCAATGAGTGCATCGGTCGTAGTCCGCCAACGGGAACCACCCCCGCGCATCCTGGTGCTCTTCTCTTCTGCCGAAGGGAACGGGGATCGCTTCGTTGACCTGCACCTCGTTACAAGCCTGCACGCACCTGCCGCAGAGGATGCATCGACTGAAGTCCCGGACGATCATGGGGTGCTCGTCGTCCAGAGGGTATTCCCGATCCGCGGGAACGGGAAACTTCACTTTAACGCCGTACTCAACCACCAGGTCCTGCAGTCGGCAATCCCCGTGGGCCGGACAGATCTGTCCGTGCCAGGGATTCTTCTGCGTCTCCAACTGAAGGGCCGTCCAATTTTCCTCAGCGCCGTCGGCCACAAAGCAATCGTGTAGTCCCGATGCCACCAGCATCTCAAGGACCGTGCGCCGAGCCGTCCGAACGCGTTCCGTATCCGTCCACACTTCCATGCCTTCATCCGCGGGCGTGTCGCAGGACGGCAAGAGCCTGTCTTGACCTTTCACCTCCACCACACAGATCCGGCAGGCCCCGGTGGGTTGGGTGCCTTTAAGGTAACACAAGGTGGGAATGCGCACGCCGTGTGCGCGGGCCACATCCAGAATGGTTTGTCCCACTTCGAAATCGCAAGTTTTTCCATTCACTGTGAGCTGGGGCATGACCGATGTCTCCGCTCGATTCGTCCGTAATGATGATTCACGGAAGCGCCTCACCCCTGAGGGCGTGCGGATTTGAGGCGCTCCGCGTCCCTTGGCCGGATGTGAGAGCTTCTCTTCGGGAGAAAGATTTCACGAACGAGGTCGGACGTTTCCATCCGCCTCGTCCCCTGAAGGAAGAACTCTCAATACCCGTAGTCGTCCCGGATCGAGATCACCGGACCGCCTCCGGGAGCTCTCTTCCGTCTTCCACCTGCACGGTCGGCCCTTTTGCGGTAACCCGCCGGAAAAACAACACGGTAAGAGTTCCCGGCCTTCCGAACAAATGCGTTACATTACTTATGTCAATCCAGACATAAGGTCAAGGAATTCTTTCCGTCCGCTCCTGTTCCGCGCCCCTACCGGACTCGCAACCTACCGTGAAAACTACCGTTTCCGGGACAGCGTGAAGGCCGGGCGTTGACCCGACTCCTTTGTACCGATTAGAATTACGGCTGGGTCGAGAAATTACGCAAATGATCCTGCAGTCAGGGCGGGTATCCTCGATTTCCGTCTAATCCAGTGCCGAAAGCAAACGCATGCACCGCATTGCCTTGGTGTCCATTCTCCCTCCGCGCACGGCTTCTCATCTGCTGGCGCTCCGCCAGCTGAAGGGCCTTATGGATGACGCCGGTCTGAGCGCTTTCTTCGAGGTGCGCTTTCACCTTCTGGGAACCGACGAGGATCCGGACTCCGCCGTCGACCGACTCTTGGCGGAAGCCCCCAACCTCGTCGCTTTTTCCGTGTACATCTGGAATGCTTTGCTGGTGGAATGTATGTGCGCTTGCATCAAGCGGGTTGCTCCCGAAGTATTGATCGTTTTGGGAGGCGCTTACGCCGCATTCTTCGCGGATCGGTACCTTCTGCGCGCCGGGGTGGATGTGGTGGTTAGAGGCCCGGGGGAGCCCGTTTTTAATGAGATTCTCCGTCGAGTTCGGAAAGGGAGCCCCACTTGGGAAGATATTCCCAATCTGCTCTTCCTTCAAAACGGCAAGGTCGTTGAGAATCAACGGATCCCCGACGTGGACGTGAGCGATTTCCATTACGATCTTCATTTGGAACCTCGGGAATCAGAGCACCTTTACTATGAGACTTCCCGAGGTTGTCCCTTTCGTTGCAGGTATTGTTCCTGGAATTCCGACGCCCAACGGAAATGCCGATTCTACCCCGGCTCCAAAATCGAACGGGACCTGAAGGCGATTTTCGGCCACCGTGACATTACGGTGCTGTATTTCTGCGATTCCGACCTTTTCCTGAAACGAGACCACGGCCTTTGGGTCCTGCGACAGGTGCACCGCCTGAACGCCCAAAGAAGAGCCGCGCGTTGGAAGGAAATCGCCGTTTCCTTCGAGATCAATCCGGAATTTCTGGACGATGAAACCATTGAAGAAATCGCCCGCCTGCCCGCCGCACCCAACACCATTGCGTGCGGTCTACAGACCATCCGGGAAGAAGTGCACAGGAATCATCTGAACAGAACCTTCCACCGAGACGCCTACGCGGAGCGATTGAAATCCCTTCGAAAGCGTTGCGGCGATCGGATCGGCGTCGAGATGATCTACGGCTTACCGGGTGACAGCTACGAGGGCGTCACTGAAACCATGGAGTTCCTGGTTTCCGAAATGGACGTGTCTCAATTCGTATGTTACCGCTTCCTCGTCCTTCCCGGTTCCTACTTCTGGGAACATACCGCGGACTACGGCATCATCCACCAAAAGGCCCCACCCCATGCCGTGGTGGAAAATCGAGACTTTTCCCGCGAGGAGCTTGATTCCCTCCAAAAACTGGTTTGCTGCATGTATCTCTTCTTTACGGTAATCCGGGGTGTGAAAAAGATCGTAGACAGGCGGATCCCCACAAGGCGAATGGAGGTCTACCAAATCCTGGCGCGACATATAGAGAAGGACTACCCGGAATTTCTCGAGAAGTTTCTGAGCCGGTTTGACGCCCGCATGGATTTTGAAACACTTTTGGAGGCCTCGTAGACAGGCGGATCCCCACAAGGCGAATGGAGGTCTACCAAATCCTGGCGCGACATATAGAGAAGGACTACCCGGAATTTCTCGAGAAGTTTCTGAGCCGGTTTGACGCCCGCATGGATTTTGAAACACTTTCCAAGAACTTCGACGGGACAAGAGCTGGGTTGATCTTCGATACCGAATCGTCCGCGATGCCAGAGAAATCGTCAGGCAGTATGCCGAAACAACGCCGGGGGCTCGGGAACCGAGGGAGGAATCAATTAGGAAATAGTCCTCCTGGTCGAATTTCCGAGAGGATGGCCGGCTGGTTCCGGAACGGCCTTTCTCGGTTGCCGGCGGCAACGAGATGCCGCGGACGATCCCTGTGCGAATCACGGAAGGAAAGGGCGCCCTTCGCGTGTGGTTCCATATGATCCAAAAAACGACTATAAAGAAGGTTCTCCAAATCACTTTTTTAGGGTACCATCGTACCGTCCGGTTTCGTCCTCCGCATGACATTCGCAACTAGGGAGCCGTCGTGAAACTCAACGCCAAACTGATGTTGTTGACCGTCGTACCCATGCTGATTACCGCGCTGGTATGCTGCGGTATTTCGATCCAGCGCATCTACTCCTCATCGTACGCCGTCATGGCCGAGATCCAAAGCAACGAGAAATCATCTTTGGAACAACTCGAAAAAGAGGAGGCGGCTCGCATTGAAGCGTTTCGAAACGAGATCTATGAGTCCCGAAAATCCGCTCTGAAAGATCTGGTGAACACTGCGGTTTCATTTGTGAGGACGCGCTGGGAGATGGCGGGATCACCCGAGAAACTGGAGCATTATTATGGAAGACGACTGAAGGACGCGGTCGAGCTCGCCTACGGCGTGGCCCGAGCGGTGGCGGAAGATCCTTACCTGAATCCGGAAAACAGACGAAAATCGGCTATGAACGTTATTGAGCAATTGAGATACGGCGCCGACCACGCGGATTACTTCTGGATCAACAACAGCCTCCCCGAAATGATCCTGCATCCGTACAAACCGGAACTCAACGGCCGGGACGTTTCTCGAGTTCAGGATCCCAACGGAAAAAAGATCTTCGTGGAGTTCGCCAAAGTAGGCCGCGAGGCCGGCGGCGGGTTCGTGGAATATATGTGGCCCAAGTACGGGGGCCAAGTGCCCACGCCCAAATTGTCCTATGTGAAATACTTCAAGCCGTGGGATTGGATCATCGGGTCCGGAATCTACCTTGATGCGGCCGAAAAAACACTTATGGCGGACGCCGCCGATTCCCTGGGTTCTCTCCGGTACGGACCCAACAATGAGGATTATTTCTGGATCAACGACATGGAAGCCCGCATGGTCATGCATCCGTACAAACCGGAACTCAATGGAAAAGATTTGTCTTCCATGACGGACCCCAACGGAAAGAAGCTCTTCCTCGAATTCGTGAAAACATGTCGCTCCTCCGGGGAGGGCTTCGTGGAGTACATGTGGCCCAAATACGGATATCAGACGCCTCAGCCCAAACTCGCATTCGTCCGATTGTTCAAACCGTGGAACTGGGTCATCGGCACCGGTCTTTACGTGGATGACATCGAGAAACGCGTAACGGAGCGAACGGAACTTCTAAAAGCCGCTCTTGCGGAAAAAAGGCTCAAACTCAAGAAAAGGATGGAAGTCACTCGGGACGGAATCGCGGCCGACATCCGAAAGACCGTCCTGTTTATCACCGGATCAACCCTGATTCTCGTACTCCTCATTGCTCTCTTGGTTCACTTCATTGCCGGACGGACGCTGACGTCTCCTTTGATAAGAAGCTTAGAATTCGCGGAACAGGTTTCCAAAGGCAACTTGGCGCACCATCTGGAAGTCCGGCAGGCCGGTGAAATCGGCCATCTTGCCGACGCTCTGAATCGGACCGTGTCGAGTTTGAGCATTATGCTGAAGCGCATTCTGGGGTCCGTGGAAACGTTGGTTTCCACCTCGGTGGAACTGGGCAGCGTACAGAACCGGCTCTCCCGGGCCAGCGGAAAGACCGCCGAGAAGTCCGAGTCCGTTGCGGCGGCCGCCCGCGAAATGAACGAAAGAGCGGATCATGTGGCCTCCGCGGCCGAAGACGCCTCCGGCATGGCTTCCCAAATGGCCGCGTCCTCGGAGGAAATGGCTTCGACCATTGCTGAAATCGCCCAAAGCTCGGAACGAGCCATGCTCATTTCCAATGACGCCGTGTCAAGAATCGGGCAAGCGACGGAAGAGATGCGTCTCTTGGATGAGGCCGTCAACGAGATCGATGTGATGACGGCGACCATCGCGGACATTTCGGAGCAGACCAACCTGCTGGCGCTCAACGCAACCATTGAGGCATCCAGGGCGGGGGAGTCGGGCAAGGGATTCGCCGTGGTCGCGGATGAAATCAAAGCCCTGTCCCGCCAAACAGCCCGTTCCACCGAAGACATCAAGGAAAAGGTTCAAAAAATTAAGCAATCCACCTCCACTTCGGTGAAGGATGTGCAAGAGGTCGCCCAGGTCATCGCAGGGGTGAACGAAATCATCTCCACCATAGCGACCGCGGTGGAAGAACAATCCGTAACAACGAAAGATATCGCCGAAAATATCGCCCGGACCTCTCAGATCATCTCGGAGCTCACCGATACGCTGAGCGTCGTTTCTTCGGTGGCCGGCGAGGTTTCATCGAACATGGTATCCGTGCAAGAGGAAGCCCTGCACACCAAGGCGGGGGCCGGCCAGTTGGAACTGAAGTCCCAGCAACTGTCGGAGCTTTCTCATCGCCTTCGCGGACTGGTCGAACAATTTCGTATCGGGGAGCAGCGCTTCGATATTTCAGCGGTCAAGAAAGCCCATCTCGCTTTTCGAGAGAGGGTGGAAGCCGCTCTGGACGGAGACACTACGATCACCGCCGAAACCCTGAAGTCGCACATGGAGTGTGATTTCGGGAAATGGTATCACGGGTCGGAGGGCGAAAAGTTGGCCGGCGCGGCCGCGTTTTCGGAAGTGGGCAAGCATCACGAACAGGTACACACATTGGCGAAAGAGTTGGTGACGTTGGCGCGCTCCGGGAAGGAAGCCCAAATTCTGGAGGTCCTCAACCGATTCGAACGTGCCAAAGACAGGTTTTTCAATGCCCTTGACGAGCTCTACCTGGAATAGGCCGAGGCGCCGGCGAAGCATGCCTCCAACAGGCCGTTGAATAACGCGATCTGCGGCGGAGAGCTTCTCCCCGTGTTACGGAGTCGAGGTATCCGCCTGAAGAATCCACGAAGACAGGGGTGAGGCCCTTTTTTTTCTTGCCTTTATCCCTTTGTTTTTTTATATGTTACTGTTATCCGAAAATATGCTGAAGGAACGACCTCGTTAACCCAGGCATCGAAAGGGAAAGGACCTCGATAAGCGCGGGGAAAGAATCATGGGCGCAGAATCTCCCGCTTTCGTACGGCGTGAAACCATGAGCATGAGTACGAAATACTCCATCAGGTCCGCTGTCGAGCTTGAAATCGCCCAACGGTCTCTTGTCGGCCGAATAAGCTCGAGATTCACATCTTGATGGTCCAAGGCGTCCGGTTGTCGTCCGTCTTGAAGGGCATTCCCCCCAACAAGCGACAGGCGAAAGGAAGGATGCCTTTTTTGTTCCATAGAGTGCGGCTTTCTCCTCCTGGCGACCTGGGTCACAAACAGCCGAGAGGCGGTAGGTTTGGAAAAGATTAAAATTCAAATCGAGGATGCGGTCAGGGAAGTGGATTGCGGAGTCACCGTGAAGGAAGCGCTCCGCGGGCATTTCGGAAAGGTTCCCCCAGACGTCGTGGCGGTTCGAGAGAACGGCGATTTACTGGACCTCTCCAGTCCTCTTTCTCATGACGCCGTTTTGGCGCCCGTGTCCGCCGAATCCGAGGAAGGGCTCGACATCCTCCGCCACAGCGCGGCCCATGTCATGGCCGAGGCGGTGAGGGAGCTGTTTCCCGGTGTGAAGGTCACCATCGGACCCTCCATCGAAGGAGGATTCTACTACGATTTCGATTATACACGGCCTTTTACCACTGAGGATCTTCCGAAGATCGAAGCGCGGATGAAGAAGATCATCAAGCGGAATCTGCCCTTCAAACGGACGGAAATGAGCCGGGACAAGGCTGTCGAGCTCTTCGAAAAACTGGAGGAGCCATACAAAGTCGAGTTACTCCGGGAACTGGATCATGAAATGGTGTCCATTTACGAGCAGGGGAATTTCACAGACCTCTGCCGAGGGCCTCACGTGCCGGGCACCGGCGTGATCCGGGCGGTGAAACTCACCAGTGTGGCCGGCTCTTACTGGAGAGGAGACGAGAAACGTCAACAGCTCCAGAGAATTTACGGTACCGCCTTTTTCAAGCAGGAGGATCTGGATCAATATCTGCATCGTATGGAAGAGGCGTTGCGTCGGGATCACCGCAAGTTGGGCAAAGAGCTCGACCTTTTTTCTTTCAGCGACGAGGCGGGTGCGGGACTGCCCATCTTTCATCCCAAAGGAGCCTTCCTCCGTTCACGGCTCATGGAAATGGAACGCAGGGAGCACTACAAGCGGGGCTATCAGGAGGTCTCGGGACCTCAGATTCTTAAGCAGGACCTTTGGAAGCAGTCCGGGCACTACGAAAATTACCGTGAAAACATGTACTTCACGGAAATCGACGAGATCGCTTACGGCATCAAGCCCATGAACTGCCTCGCCCACATGATCATCTACAAGTCCAAGATCCGAAGTTTCCGCGACTTGCCCGTACGGTATTTCGAACTGGGCACGGTGCACCGCCACGAACGCTCCGGCGTGCTGCACGGATTGACCCGGGTGCGTCAATTCACCCAAGACGATGCGCACATCCTTTGCACCCCGGAGCAGCTGGACTCCGAAATCAAAGGGGTGTTGGATTTCGTTGCCGACATCATGGCCATGTTCGGTTTCACCTTCGAACTGGAGCTTTCCACTCGTCCCGAGAAGTCCATCGGTTCGGACGAGGACTGGGAACGGGCCACTTCCGCTCTTCGCAATGCGCTTGAGGGAAGAAACCTGCCCTTCCAGGTGAACGAGGGGGACGGCGCATTTTACGGGCCTAAAATCGATATCAAGATTCGAGATGCCCTGGACCGAAGCTGGCAATGCGCAACCATTCAGTGCGACTTCACCCTGCCGGACCGATTCGACCTCACCTATGTGGGATCGGATAACGAGCGTCACCGCCCCATTATGATTCACCGCGTGATTTTAGGGTCCATCGAGCGGTTTCTGGGAGTCTTGATCGAGCACTACGCGGGAGCCTTCCCGGTCTGGCTGGCCCCCGTGCAGGCCGTTCTTCTCAATGTGACCGACCGCAGCATCCCTTTTCTCGAGCAAACTCATCATCGGATGATCGCCGCCGGACTTCGAGTGGAGAAAGATGTTCGAAATGAGAAGCTCGGATTCAAGATCCGGGAAGCTCAGTTGCAGAAAACTCCCTACATGCTGGTCGTGGGAGACAAGGAGTGCGAGACGGGCACGGTCGCACCCCGGCGACGGGACGGTGAACAAATGCCCGCCATGTCCGTCGACGCCTTCATCGCCATGGTTTTGGAGGAAAACGAACCCCCGATCATGGCGGAAAAGACGACGCCGTTGCATTGAAAACCCGGCGACTTTTCGCCGTTATGAATGGAACAACCGGAATCGTTTCCAGGATTGATGATTCCGAAGCCGGTCCGATCTCGGCCCGGAAACTAACTTGCGGGAGGTGAAGAGAATAGCCAAACAGAAGGTGCGCGTAAACCAGGAAATACGCGTCAAAGAGGTGCGTCTGATCGACGAGCAAGGGACTCAGCTCGGAATCGTCCCCATTGACAATGCTCTATCCACGGCCAAGGAACGAACTCTCGATCTGGTCGAGGTGGCTCCCGACGCAAATCCGCCGGTCTGCAAGATCATGGACTACGGCAAGTATAAGTACGAGCAGTCCAAGCGGACTCAGGTCGCCAAGAAAAAGTCTACGGTGATCCAGGTCAAGGAAGTGAAGGTGCGCCCCAAAATCGAGGAACACGACCTCCAGTTCAAAATGCGCAATGTGCGAAAGTTCCTCGAACAAAAGAACCGGGTCAAAGTCTCCATTATGTTTCGAGGCCGGGAAATCGCCTTTCCCGACCAGGGAAGGCGCCTGATGGAGCGGATCATTGCCGATTTCGATAATGAGATCGTCGTGGAGCAACCACCCAGGATGGAAGGCAGGACCATGGTGATGCTTCTGGCTCCGAAGACCTGAAGCCACCCGGGTTCCTCGACCGTATCACATGCCCGCCCGTTGTTTGGGGTGAGCGCATCGTCCTGCGGCACCCGGCATTCCCAACGGCTCCGATTCATTCGGAGAAAGGTGGGTTGCGCTGGGATAGGTACGTCCATACTCAATTCCGCCGCAATGCGGCGTTCTTTGTTTTTGCCCGGTTTTCGCCACGAACCGGCGGACCGTTGGAGGAAGATATGCCCAAGATCAAAACCCATCGCGGGGCGGCGAAACGCTTCACGCTGACCGGAAGCGGCAAGGTGAAGCGAAACAAAGCCTATGCAAGCCACATACTGACCAAGAAGGAGCGCAAGCGGAAGCGCAACCTGCGCAAGTCATGCCTGCTGTGCGCCACGGACGCCAGGAATGTGCGAAAGCTGATTCCCTACGCTTGACGCCGCGTCCGAAAGAATAACCGTAATAAACATCGGATCGGGGAGCTATTACCATGCCCAGAGTAAAACGGGGCTTTAAAGCCCGACGGAGAAGAAACAAAGTACTGAAGCAGGCCAGGGGTTTTCGAGGAGGCCGCAGCAAGCTGTTCCGGACCGCCACGGAGTCTCTCGACCGCGCCCTCAAGTTCGCTTATCGAGATCGCCGCGTGCGAAAACGCGAATTTCGAAGCCTTTGGATCGCCCGCATCAACGCCGGCGTCCGGCCTTTGGGAATCACGTACAGCAAGTTCATGGGGGGCTTGAAGAAAGCCGATATTCAGCTCGATCGGAAGGTCTTGAGTGATCTCGCCATCACCGATCCCGCCGCTTTTGCGAGGATTGTCGAGCAGGCCAAAGCGGCAGCCTGAACACCGTCCGGCTGCTTCTCCGCCTGATCCGGCGGAAAGCAAGGACGAGAAAATCATCCGGGTGTATGCATTGAAAGAACGACTTGAAGACCTCCGCACGGAATATCTGAACAAACTGAGTCAGGCCGGTGACTTGGATCAACTTGAAGCCCTTCGCGTAGAGCTGTTCGGGCGCAAAGGCGCCCTGACTTCCCTGATGAAGCAGTTGGGGAGCGTGGCGCCCGAAGACCGTCCCGCCACGGGCAAGTTCGCCAACGATGTCAAGAACGAGTTGGAGTCGGCCTTTTCCGAAACCAAAGACCGCCTTTCCAAGGAGGAGTCCGGAGCGGGTCCCGAAGTGGACGTCACCCTGCCCGGCCGAAAACCCCACCTCGGACAGGCGCATCCCATCACCCGGACCATGTGGGAAATTTGCGGAGTTTTCGAGCGCATGGGGTTTTCCGTGGCCGAGGGCCCGGAAATCGAGCTGGACTACTACAATTTTGAAGCTCTAAACATTCCCAAAGACCATCCCGCAAGGGACATGCAGGATACGCTCTACGTTTCGGAAAACGTAGTCCTCCGAACCCACACGTCCCCCATGCAGATTCGCGTCATGGAAAGCCGACGTCCACCGGTCCGTATTATCGCGCCGGGGAAGGTATACCGGCGGGATTCGGACGTTCGGCATACGCCCATGTTCCACCAAGTGGAAGGTTTGCTCGTAGACGAGGGCGTGACTTTCGGCGACCTCAAAGGGGTGCTGACCGCTTTCCTTCACGAGATCTTCGGCTCCGACGTGGCGGTCAGGTTCCGGCCCAGCTTTTTTCCTTTTACCGAACCGAGCGCCGAAGTGGACATCCGTTGCGTCATCTGCCGCGGTGTCGGATGTCGGGTGTGTTCCCACAGCGGTTGGTTGGAGATCCTGGGATCCGGTATGGTGGATCCCAACGTGTATCGATTCGTGGACTACGACGAGGAAATATACTCCGGATTCGCCTTCGGTGTGGGTGTGGAGCGAATCGCCATGTTGAAGTATGGAATCGACGACATCCGACTCTTTTTCGAAAACGATGTCCGCTTTTTGGTTCAGTTCTGAACGGCCCCTTGCCCGCTCCAATATCTGAATCGGCATCCGGAACCCCGCGTCCACGGATGGGTTCAGCGCATACAATCGGCGTCGCGCCGGAACTATTCCGCACTCGGCGCAAATAAGAGAACGAAGGAATCATGCAGATCAGCCTGAATTGGATCCGGCAGTATACCGAACTCGACGCATCCGCACAGGAAATCGCCGATGCGCTGACCCAAGCCGGTATCGAAATTGAATCCGCGACTCCCCGGCATCCCGACTTTGAACATGTGGTCACGGCCCGGGTCCTGGAAATCCTCCCCCATCCCAATGCCGACAAGCTGAAGATCTGTCGGGTGGATACCGGGAACGGTATTTTGGATGTCGTGTGCGGCGCGCCCAACGTAGCCGCCGGCCAAAACGTCCCCTTGGCCCTCGAAGGGGCGGAACTGCCCACCGGAATCAAGGTGAAAAAGGCCAAGATCCGAGGAGTGGTGAGCACCGGCATGATCTGCTCTGAAAAAGAACTGGGCATCGGCGAGGATGTGACCGGCATCATGGTGCTCGGAGACGGTACGATCCCCGGGACGCCGCTGAAGCAAGCGTTGCATCTCGACGATTATCTTCTCGAGGTGGGTCTGACTCCCAATCGTCCCGACTGTGCCTGCGCCGTGGGATTGGCCAGGGAGGCGGCCGCACACTTCAAGAAACCGCTGTCTCTTCCGGCTCCGCGACTTGAAGAACAGGGACCTCCCATCGATACTCTCACCTCCGTGACCATCGACGACCCCGAGGGCTGCCCGAGATACGCAGCCCGCCTCATCAGGGGTGTTACATTGGGGCCTTCCCCGTTCCATGTTCGCGAAAAGCTGCTCTCAGCAGGTATTCGTTCCATCAACAACGTGGTCGACGTGACCAATTACGTTCTCATGGAATTGGGGCAGCCTCTCCACGCCTTCGATTTCGATCTGCTTGAAGAAAGACGGATCGTGGTTCGTAAGGCCAAGGAAGGCGACCGCTTCACCACGCTGGACGGAGTGGAGCGAGTTCTCCCCGAGGACGCGCTCATGATCTGCGACGGAAAGCGCCCCGTGGCTTTGGCTGGCATCATGGGAGGAGAAAACTCCGAAATCGGAGTCGAGACAACCAACGTTCTCCTGGAAAGCGCCTATTTCAGTCCCACGTCCATCCGCCGTACTTCCAAACGATTGAATCTATCCACCGAGGCGTCTTACCGGTTTGAGCGAGGCACTGATCCCGAAGGCGTTCTGCGAGCCGTGGACCGTGCCGCGCAGCTCATTGTGGAACTCGCCGGGGGCGAGATCGCCCAGGGAACCATCGACGCCTATCCCAATCCCGTTCAAAGAAAGGTCCTACCTTTACGGTTGCATAGGATGAACCGGTTCTTGGGAACGAACCTGTCCGCCGATGAAGTCCGTGAAAATTTGTCCGCCATCGGACTTCAGGTGGAAGACGACGGTGCGGACCGATTCCGAGTCACGTGCCCCGGCTTCCGGCCCGACCTGGAACGAGAAGTGGACCTCTGTGAGGAAGCGGCCAGACTTTACGGATACGACCGGATCCAGGCCACTTTTCCAGCAGCCGGAAACCCGGCCGCTCCACCGGACAAGAGCCGAAGACTCCGAGCTCGGGCCTTGGAGGTTCTGAGATCGGCGGGTTTCACCGAAGCCCTGAATTACAGTTTCATCTCCCCTGAGTGGGCAGGGAAATGCGGGTACCCGGATGAGGACCCCAAGCGTAACGGCATCCCCATTCTCAATCCCTTGAGCGAAGATCAATCCGTCATGCGGACGACGCTCCTACCCGGGCTTTTAACGAATGTGGCCGGAAACCTTGCTTTCAGGAACACGAACCTGAGATTGTTCGAGCTGGGTCGGTCTTATCTGCCCGACTCGGGCGACAGGCCCGCACGTGAAACCCATGTGGTTTGCGGCGTTCTCACCGGACTCAGAGAACCCGAGCTGTGGTGCCGATCTACGGATCAAGTGGATTTCCCGGACATCAAAGGCGTGGTGGAAGTGCTTCTCGAAGCCCTGCACATTGTTGACGCATCTTTCGAATTCGGCGGCCATGACCCGGCTTTTTCTCCTCGCGAGTCCGCCCGCCTCATGGTCGGGGACTCTCAAGCAGGAGTCCTGGGCAGGATCGCCCGCAACGTCCTCGTTCAATTCGACATCCAGTCGCCGGTATACGCCTTCGACCTGAACTTCGATCTCTTGACTTCCGCTGCGGAAGAACGGCCGCGTGTGCGCCCGCTGCCCAGATTCCCCGCAGTGGTGCGGGATTTGGCTCTCGTATTGCCAAAGGGGACTTCGGCGGCGACCGTCCAGCGCTCCATCAAGGATCACGTCCACGGCGACTATACCGAAGAGGTCCAACTTTTCGACGTTTACGAGGGTGAAAGGATCGGGGAGAACGAAGTGAGCTTGGCCTACAGGATCATTTATCGCGCCCCGGACAAGACCCTGAGCGATGAGTTCGTCAATCGGATTCACGAAAAACTGATTCAGAAGGTGATCCAATCCACCGGCGGCAGCTTGAGAGTCTGATCATGACCAAGAAAGACCTGATTCTGGAGCTTCATCGAAGAATGGGCCTGCCCGCCTCTCACATTGCGCAGGTCGTGGATTCCATAGTCGACCTGACCAAGGAAGCCGTCGCCCAAGGCGAACCCGTGAAAATTTCCGGGTTCGGACAATTTGTGGTAAAAGAGAAGAAGGCCCGTTTGGGGAGAAACCCTCATACGGGCGAAGCGATGACCATTCCGGCCCATAAGGCCCTCACCTTCAGATCGAGCAAAGTCCTGAAAGACAAAATCAACGGGACCTAGCCTCGGATCGTGCCTCATGGAGCCCATCCCGGACAAGCGCTACTTTCGAATCGGCGAAGTGAGCAGAATTGCGGGAGTGGAACCCTACATCCTCCGCTACTGGGAAACCGAATTCGACGAAATTCGGCCCCCTAGGTCCAATAAGCAGCGTCTTTACCGAAAAAAAGACGTAGAGCTGATCCTACGGATTAAGCAGCTTCTCTACGATGAGAAGTTTACCATTTCCGGCGCCAAACAGAAAATCAAGGAAGAACGATCCGGCCAGCTTACCATGCCTTTCATGGAAGACGTGAGTGAAAGACTTCTTCAAGAGGTTCGAGAAGAATTGCTGGAAATCAAGAAGATTCTGGATCAAAAGAAGTAGCCCGCCCTCGCTTTCCCCCGGAGACAAAGAAAAGGGGGAAATTTTTTTCTGAAATCTCCCCCACGGTAGTACCCCGGACGTATTCCCGAAAATCGCCTACCTCTTGATCACGCTGGTGTATTTTATGGCTTCGACCTGACCGGGCTGCGCCTCCACGTCGAAAACCGCGGTGAAGGCATCTTTCTTGTTCCATTCACGATTGCTTCGGGTAATCTGCCAGTCCCCCTGCATAGGCTCTTCCACGGTGACTTTTACCGCATCCTGCTTGTGGTTTCGGATCTGGATTTCATAGGATTCTTCCAGCACCGTGGGGCTCAGCCGGTTATAATTGGTCTGTTTGCGCTCCACCACAACGTCGAAAGCCTTGCCCACCTGAAGCCGAATTTCTTCGTCCTTGGGAGTGTGATCCAGGCTGTCCTCACCGATGAACTGCACCGTGCCGTCCACATCCGCTTTGTAGATGCGAACCTTGCCTTTGGGAAGGGGCATGCCCAGATTGGACGAAGCGTCGTTTTTGAAGACCAACTCGACCCCTGCCCGGTCCTTGTAAACGTCGTCGATTTGCCGCCCGCGAAAGCCACCCGGCGTCTTGAAAATGTATTCCTTCTTAACCGGTGTGCCGGTGGCGGTGAGCAAAGCCATTTGTTTGATCTGATTGTTCTTGATGGTGGTGGTTCGATTCAGGGAATAGAGATGATATTCAAAAAAGCTTCTCTCGTCGAAGGAAGGACCGGCGGCGACATCCTGGACCATTTTCAGCATAGCCTGACGCGGTTGCGCTTCCGGTACCTGCTTCACATCTCCGGCGATCAGTTTGATATCGGCGTCGTTATACGATGTGCCGGACTCGTTGCGGATGGTGACCCAACAGGTCATGTCCATCACACGGTCTTCTTTGTCCACCACGGCCACATAGTCCGAACGCCACGAGATTCCGCGAGTCAAATAAGACACTTCCACAGTCTGCGAAGTATCGCCTTCATTATGGAGAAGCCACAGCAGCGTGGGTTTGGCGTACAAGCCTTCCGGCATGGCGGGGAGCACCACTTCGCCCGGGTGACCCAGATGAATCTCTTCTCCGATGCGGTAGACGTTCCCCGAGTTCGTGGAGAGAAGGATCGCCTCCGTTCGCCTTTCTTTCGTGCCGTTGTCGATTCTTTCCAACAGAGTGACCTTTTCCCCCTGGGCCTTTTCCATAAGTCGTCGGGGAGTGATGAGATCGAATTCGTAGTTCTGTTCGAAAATGGTCAACTTGCCGGGATGAGTCAGAGATTTCAGGAACACCGACGTAGGGTCGATCTTCTCCGCCACGTCCATGAACTCCATGAGAAACGGACCCTTTTTCAACTCCACCCTGCGCACGTCCTTCACCAGCCCAAGGTCTTCATTGTAAATGGTAAGGGCGACGCGCTGCTGCGTGTCCTCGGAGCACCGAACAGGAGCCGAGGCCCAGGCCGGAAAACCGACGGCGCAAACAAGCAAGGCGACGGCCGCCCTGAAAACAAGACGGGACGGATTCCACATGGACTTTCTCCTTGTGACTTAGGGTTCGCTTAAGGCATCATGAAAGAGTGTCGGGGTCGGAACTCTTGGCGTCCGTTTCGGCGGAGTACAGGGTTACACAATTTCCACCCTGTTTTTTGCAGGAGTACAGCGCATCGTCCGCACTCTTGACCAGGGCGTAAAAGCTTTTCTGGGTCCCCCGCCCCAAGTCTTCGAGTTCCGCGAGGCCGATACTAAGCGAAGTGTGCGAGTTGGCGATCTTGCCGTACTTTACGCGAATGCGCTCGGCGATTTTCAGGGCTTGCTCCGTGCTGACCTGAGGCACGAGGACTCCGAATTCGTCGCCTCCATAGCGAAACCCGATGTCCACCCCGCTTCGGATGGAGGAATTGATCACCTCCGCCAGTTTTCGGAGCAGTCCGTCGCCGGCTTGGTGTCCCAATGTATCATTGTAACGCTTGAAGCGATCGATGTCCATGAGCATGAGGAATAGAGGATCCCTTTGGCGCAAGGCTCTAGCCACTTCCTCCGGACCTCGTCCGTCGAAAAACCTCCGGTTGTAAAGGTCCGTGAGGCCGTCCCGGGTCGTCAGGCGTCGGAGTTGCTCCCGAAGCGTACGTTCGCGAAAGACGCGCACGATTTTGGCCTGAAGCTCATTGGCGTCGATGGGCTTGGTAATGAAGTCGCTGGCTCCGACATTGATCACGTCGGTATAGCGGTAGTCGATATTGTATCCGGTTACTGCGATGAGGTCGGTTTCCGGGTAATTTCGGCTGATCTTGTTGATAAGCTCCAAGCCGCTGATCCCCGGCATCTGGATATCGGTAATGATCAGGTCGAAAAACGCACGCCCCACGAGGGCAAAGGCCTCCTCACCGTTGGCCGCCGTGTGCGCTTCATAGCCGAACCGCTCCACGAGGGCCTTCAGCAACGTCCGGATTTCCTCCTCGTCATCAACAATGAGGATCCGGTTCCGGCCTGTATCTTGCGGTTCCGCCATGGACTCGATCCATCTTTGGGACTCGATCTGCAACATGATCGTGCTTTGACTCTCTCTCAAACGAGCTTCGTACCACGAACACTCGATGTATGAAACCGTAAATTAAGTTCTTCCATTCATGGAATCAAGGTATTTAGATGAAATCCCGCGCAGGAAACCACGGAAAAACGCCCAACGGAATGGCGAGCGACCGTCGAGTCTATTATCTTCAACGGAAGGACATGGCCTATCTGAAGTTCATCCTGGAAGGTCACGAAGGCTTGGCCTCCATGACAACTCTGGATCCGGAGTGCGGCAAGGTGGAGATTCGACCGGCTCCCGGGCGTGAAGTGGAACTCGACGCTCTGTTGCGGGTGTTGGCAACGGAAATCAGCCTCCGATCTACATAGACGCCCCGAATTCGGTCACTTCAGGACGTCCCTTAGCTTGAAATCCTCATCCTCGGCTTCAGGATGAGCTCAACCTCCCCACCGTGGTGCAACTCCTAAACGCTTAGACGCCTGAATCGGGTCCGGCGTGGAGTTAACCGGGAGGCTTTCGGCCGACCGGTGTTCAGAACCTCTCGGGTCTTCTCCGTCGTATGGAAGGGCTTCTTGCGGACAGGATAAACAGCAGCACCATACCCGCCACGAATCCCCCTATATGGGCGAACCAAGCCACGCCCGGTTTGTTGGACGCGGCGCTCAGCATCTGCAGGATCAACCAAATACCAAGGACGAGGCCCGCCGGAATTTTGACGACGCGAATAAAGATCACAAAAAATATCAACGTAGTGATCCGAGCCGATGGAAACACGAGAAAATAGGCCCCCAACACGCCGGCAATGGCACCGCTCGCCCCTACCATGGGAACCATCGAAGCCGGCTGCACCATAACCTGGGCCAGTGCGGCCACCAGACCGCTGAGCAGGTAAAACACCAGAAACTTTCCGGGACCTAATATGTCTTCAACATTATTCCCGAAGATCCAGAGGTAGAGCATGTTCCCGCCCAAATGCATGAGTCCGCCGTGAACGAACATCGCGGTCACGGGGGTAAGGTATCTGGGGACGGGACTTTCCATGGTCAAAGGACCGACGAAAGTGAAATGGGTCAGCTCGTAAGGAATGGCACCGAACTGGTAAAGAAACACCTGGGCCTCCCTGGAACCCAGGGTCGTTTGATACAAAAAAGCGAGAACATTCAAGGCGATAATGCCGAATGTGATCACTGGAACGGCGCGCGTAGGATTGTCGTCTTTGAGCGGTATCATCAGGGTACCGGGCCGGCGGGTCGAACCGGCTGATCAACGGGGTTCTTGCGGAACGTTTCGAAACCCGCCGGAAACACATCGGCAATGCTCGGAACGGAATTCCATTCTACCATAGACGCCCCTCCAGAACGAGTGAATGATTTGAAATCCATGGTGCATCCTGATAGGATTAAATCGGATTGCCGGTCGCAACCGCTCCGTACGTCGCCGTTTCGCATCGCCTGCCTCGGGGCCGTCCGAAAAACACGGCTTACCGCCCGACGGAGTAAAGTCCCTCGATTCTTAAGGATCATCTTCGAACGATGGCTAAGAGATTTCACATCACCACTTTTGGATGCCAGATGAACGAGTACGACTCAGGCAAAGTCGAACAGATTCTGGCACCCGTCGGCTACAGTAAGACGGAGGAAATCCGTGAGGCCGACCTTATTCTCATCAACACGTGCAGCATTCGGGAGAAAGCCGAGCAAAAGGTTTACAGTCTGTTGGGGAGGCTCAAACCTCTAAAAGAACGCAATCCCTCCCTCTTGATCGGTGTCGGAGGTTGCGTCGCCCAGCAGGAGGGTTCCCGACTTCTTGAACGGGCCGAGTTCCTGGACTTCGTTTTCGGAACTCACGCTTTGTTCGATTTACCGGAGATTATCGGAGACCTTTCAAGCGGGTCCGGTTCCAGATGTTTCACCGACTTCACTTACCGCTTCGACCGACCCGAATGGGAAAAGGTCAAACCGCCCAACAAGAAAATCACCGCCCTTGTGACCATCATGCGGGGCTGCAATAATTTCTGCACCTTCTGCGTAGTTCCCCACGTGCGAGGCCGCGAGATGAGCCGTACCTTGGCGGCCATTCTGGGAGAGATCGAATCTGCGATTCAGACCGGTACCCGCGAAGTGACCCTTCTGGGACAGAATGTCAATTCCTATCAATCACCGGACGGCGATGAGGGATTCGTTACGCTGCTCGGAGCCTTGAACCGGTTGGAGGGTCTCGACCGAATTCGGTTCACGACCAGCCATCCTAAAGACTTGTCGCCCGAACTCATCGAATGCTTCGGTCGTCTGGAAAAGCTCTGCCCCCACATCCATCTCCCTTTGCAGAGCGGGTCGGATTCCGTGCTCAAGAGGATGAACCGCAAATACACCTTCGCGCAATATCTGGCCAAAGTTCAGGACCTCAGGAGAATCCTTCCGGACATCAGCATCACCACCGATTTGATTGTGGGCTTTCCCGGGGAAACGGAGGAGGATTTCCAGCAAACGTTGGAAGCCATGCGACAAATCCGGTACGACGGGGCCTTTTCTTTTAAATATTCCGATCGTTACCCCGCCAAGGCCTCCGGCTTTTCCGGAAAGATTGCCGAATCGGAAAAAGCTCGACGCCTGACCGCCCTGCAGGCATTGCAGAACGAGATCACGCTGGAGAGAAACCGCAGGTTCGAGGGCCGGATGGAACAAATTCTCGTGGAAAGCCGGAGCAAAAAGCACCGATTCCAGATGTCCGGAAGGACCGGGGGAAACCAGGTGGTTAACTTCCAGGGAAGCGATTCCCTAATCGGAACAATGGTTCCCATACTCATCGAAGAGGGTCTGCTGCACTCACTCCGAGGAAGACCGGCCACCCCAGCATCAGGAGGAAATGCGCCATGGCATTAGAAATGACCGTAACTGGGCTGACCGTGGACCCTATGACCAACAGTCCCATCCTGATCCTGAAGGAAAAAGATGGGGAACAGGTCATCCCTATCTGGATCGGATTGCTCGAAGCCACGGCCATCGCCAGCGAACTGGAGAAGGTCCAGTTCTCCAGGCCCATGACTCACGATTTGTACAAGAACACCATGGACATCCTTGGAGTCAAAGTCGTCCGGATCGAAATATGTGATTTAAAGGACAATACCTATTTCGCCATCATCTTCTTTGACGTTCAAGGGAAAGAGGTCACCATTGACGCCAGGCCCTCGGATGCCATCGCCATAGCTCTCCGCGCCCGATGTCCCATTCTCGTCAACGAGGTCGTGTTTCAGAAATCCAAGAATCTCGAACCGCAATACAAGGAGTCCGTCCAGGGTGAAGAAGGCAAGAAGTGGACGGAGATCCTCGAGAAGATGGATCCGGAAGACTTTGGAAAGTACAAAATGTAATCCGAGCTTTTCCCCGTTGGCCCGATACTGCGGCTCTCCTTTTCCCCGGTCGTGAACCTTGATCACCTTTCAGAATCGACGTGAGAAATGATTGACCTGCATACGCACTCCCTTTTCAGCGACGGCGAGTTGTTGCCCTCAGAGCTCATCAGTCGTTTCAACGCGCTGGGCTATGAATACATTGCCATCACCGACCATGCCGACGATTCCAATCTCGACTGGGTGATTCCCCGAATTCTGCACGTGACGGAACGGGTGAACCGTTTCTCCCAAGTGCAGGCGTTGGCCGGGATCGAGTTGACCCACGTCCCGCCCCAGCTGATCCCTGAGCTCACTCGCGAGGCCTACGGGATGGGAGCATGTCTTGTGCTGGCTCACGGCGAAACGATCGTGGAACCCGTTCCTGCGGGAACCAACCTCGCCGCCATCGAGGCGGGAGTGGATATACTGGCGCATCCCGGCCTCTTGACGGAAGAGGAGGCTCTGTTGGCTGTCCGCATGGGCGTTCATCTTGAAATCACGGCAAGAAAAGGACATTCCCTGGGTAACGGCAGGGTCGCTCGTCTGGCGGAAAGAACGGGCGCCAAGATGGTGTTGAACACCGACGCCCACAGTCCCGGGGACCTCATTAGTGAGACGTTCGCTCGATCCGTGGTTCTCGGCGCCGGCCTGACGGAAAATCATTTCACGGTCATGCTCGAAAACTCCAGAAATCTAGTCCGAAAAGCGCTGACCCGCATTTCCTCCTGAATCAGTCCCGCCCTCAAACGCAACTTCCGGCACTTTTTCCGGCCGCCGCCGGCCAACCGTCGGAAATTTCCACAATACCCCGTTGACAACCGTCGACGCTTCGAATAAGAGAGCTTTGAATTTCGGAGACGCAGAGGGAATTCTTGAGAATTACCGGAGGGAGATTCAAAGGGAGGAGGCTTTCTCCGATCAAGGGTCTGATTATCAGACCGACTCCGGATCATGTTCGCGAAGCGATTTTCAGCATCATTGGACAAGATCTGACGGATTACGCCGTACTTGATCTCTTCGCCGGCACCGGCGTGCTGTCGCTGGAAGCAATCAGCCGAGGAGCTTCTTTGTCCGTCCTGGTGGATCGGAGTCCGCGCTCGCTGGAAGTCATCCGAAAGAACATTTCCCTTTGCGGAGTAAGGGACCAAGTGCGTCTTCTCCGTTCCGACCTCCCCAACGGATTGGGCTCGGCGGCAAAATTGAACATCGCATTCGATTTGGCATTCGCCGACCCGCCTTACGATCAAGGCTTGGTTGCTCCCACGTTGGCAGGGTTGGATTCGGCGGGTATCCTCGCAAATGACGCGCTCGTGGTCGTCGAGCATTCCCCGAGGGAAAGCCTCGGAGAACCAACGATCCGGCTGCGGCATTCCGAAACCCGCAACTATGGACAAAGCTGCGTTTCCCTATTCATTGGAATATGAATAGACCTGGAAAGGAGTCCCATGGCTAACGGACGAATCATCGTGTACCCAGGTACCTTCGATCCTTTCACCAACGGCCACCTCTCCCTCGTAAATCGCGCGTTGACTCTGTTTGACACGGTGATAATCGCCATTGCCGAGAATCCCGGCAAGAAGCCATTGTTTTCCGTGGCGGAACGCCTGTCCATGATCAGGAAGGTTATGGAAGGCAACGACCGAGTCGAGGTGGACAGTTTCAGCGGCCTGACCGTGGAGTACGTAGTCCGGAAGAATTCCAACGCCATTCTTCGAGGAATTCGCGGATCCTCGGACTTCGAATACGAATTCCAATTGGCCCTGATGAACCGAAAATTGAATCCGAGAGTGCAATCCATATTTCTCATGACGGATTACAAATGGTTCTACATCAGCTCGACCATTATCAAAGACGCTGCAAAGCTCGGCGCGGAGGTTTCCAGCTTCGTTCCTCCATACATACATGACAAGCTGAAAGAGAGATTTGGGCGATTATAACGGACAACGGCAGGCCTTTTTCCCTCGATTCCGTTCAGCAACCAAAAAAAGCTTGACACTTCCATGACTTGTGAGGCATAGGAGATCGGACGGGATGAGGTTCCTTCAGGTCAGGAAAGGAGAAAGGGCCGATGGCTTTGACCAAAGACAAGATCATCAACAATGTCTACGAACAGGTCGGCCTCAGCAAGAGCCAGGCCCGGCGCGTTGTTGAGAGACTGCTCGAATTGATCAAATCGACCCTGGAAGAGGGCGACGATCTTCTGATCAGCGGATTCGGCAAGTTCATGGTTAAAGACAAGAAAGCTCGCCGAGGCCGGAACCCCCAGACCAAGGAGGACCTGCAGCTCAGGGCTAGAAAAGTGGTTGTGTTCAAGACTTCCGGGGTACTCCGGAAGAAGATGAATCCGGGCTTGGAGGAATAGCGCGGCGTTCCCCGGAAGGATCGCGGCGTCGCCGGCCCGCCGAAAGTCTTCGGCCCTGGAGCGGAGAGTTCGCCCGCATCCTCAAATCTGCCCTATCACCACGGAAATCCGGTCACATAGGTTGCCGACGCTCCGGGCGCGGAGAAATCGTCCATGGCCTTCCGTTGGTGCGATCCCCTTCGGTATGCGGTACATGCTTTGCCGGTCTATTGGTCCGCGACTGCGAAGGAATCGGCGAACCCCATGGCTCTTACCTCATTGACCTTTTCTCTCGCGGCATCCAGTGTTGTAGTCCTGGCGACACGAACCTGGTAGAAAATCAGATCCCCACGGTCGAATTCGTTGATGTAGGCGTCCTCGAAAGTGGTCTTTACCTTCTCCACCAAACGTTGTGCGTTGTCTTTCGAAGCGAAGGATCCAATCTGCACGGAAAAATGCCCCACCGAATAGTCGGGCTCGGGCACGTAAACCACTTCGGTGCTCCCTTCTTGGAGCGCAATTCTTTCTTTTCCCAACGCCGTCACTTGGACCCGCGCCGTGCCGGACTCAAGCATTCCGAGCTCTTTGGCGGCGGCATAGGATAAATCGATGATGCGGCCGGCCACGAAAGGACCGCGATCATTGATTCGGGCCTTGACTTGCCGGCCGTTTTGAAGGTTGCGCACCAACACGACCGTGTCGAAAGGCAGGATTTGATGGGCGGCACTCAGGGCGTACATGTTGTACGTCTCGCCGTTGGAGGTCTTTCTCCCGTGGAAATCCCGGCCGTACCAGGATGCAGTCCCCGTCTCCTCAAAACCTTCGGCGTGCTTCAAGGGATAATAGACCTTGCCTTCGACCGCGTATCCCCTCTCACGCCCCGGAGGCGCCTCGCCTATGACGGGTGTCGGCTTCTTTTTCGGAACCAATCCGCAAGCCGCAAGACTCGCCAAACAAAAGACCGTCGCAAGCACCAACGCTGTTCTCCGGTTTCCCATCTTTGCCTCCGTCCTTTGCATCATTTGTCTGTGATTATCCGAATTATGACTTCCATGCCGATTTCGATGCAAGGAGTATTTGGTCCGGGTACCCCGACGTCGCGAGCGAACCGGTCCCGTCCCAATCCCAAACCTTGAAGCGATTTCCGAATCAGGCTACCATGTGCCGACCCCGGAAGGAAACTATGACCGACGCTCGATTCAAGTCCCACCCCCTCCGGGCGGGGCTCAGGGAGCGTTATTCCCGTATCGCGGGCGCCGACCGCATGCGGAGAACAATCGTTTTGCGTCCCCGAGATCACGGGGACCCAATTGAGGTGACGACATGCTCAAGGTAGAAGATATCATGACCAAGGACCCCGTTACGGTCACTCCGGACACCGAAGTCGCCCGGGCCGCCGGAATCCTACTCGAAAAGCACATCAACGGACTGCCCGTGGTTGACGACCGCGGCAAACTCGTGGGCATCCTTTGTCAAAGTGACTTGATCAGTCAACAGAAACGCATTCCGTTGCCCTCGGTATTTACAATTCTTGACTCGTTCATCCCCTTGACCTCATGGAAGGATATGGATCGGGAAGTCCGCAAGATCGCCGCGTCGACCGTGGGGGACGCCATGACCCCCAACCCTTTTACCGTCGGCCCTGAAACCACGGTGGAAGAAGTGGCCACGTTGATGGTCGAAAGAAAGTTCCACACCATTCCCGTGGTGCAGGGAGGGAAGTTGGTGGGCGTCGTCGGCAAGGAAGACGTACTGAGAACCCTGATGCCCACTGAAAAGTGACGGCCTTCCCCGACCGCTCCGATCAACGGCCGGGTTCCGGTCGCTTTTCAGCAGAGGAGAATCGCGACCGCTGCAAACCGATATCGGGATATCTACGAGGATATTCCATGAAAGGCCCGCCCACAGTGCCTAAGAGCATTCGGCATTCGAACGGCACAAGCCGAAGCGCTCTTCCGGCAAGGGCTTGGGCTCGGATTTCCAGAGAGGATTCCTTCTCCAACGACGATACATTGAGCTCGAATTAACGAAGAAACGGCATCAGCATGAAGAGCTTTTCCAACGGTCAAGGGGAACAGGTCACCCGTCGGGTTGCGTCCATAATATTGGCGGTATTATTTTTCGCTTTTCTTCTGCCCATCCTGTCTCGGGTGACCACCTACCATGACGACGAGCGATTCTATACGGATGCCGCCGTACACATGGTCCGAACGGGAGACTATCTGAGCCCCAGGTTCTCCGACGGAGCTCTACGCACGGAGAAGCCGATTTTGACCTATTGGTTGATCGTGGCCTCCTACAAATTGTTCGGGGTGAATTACACGGCTTCCCGTCTTCCTTTTCTAGTGGCGGGGGCCTTGATTGTCTGGTTGACCTATCGCTTGACATGGTTTTTCTTCCGCGGCGGAAACGAGGCGTTCGCGGCCGCCGCAGTCATGTGCGGCAATGTCACGCTTATCTCATCTTCCATCAGGTCCACTCCCGATGTACTGCTCTGCCTATTTCTTTGCACCAGCTTGTACGGATTCAGCCGGATACTCATGGACCCGGATCGATCCACCCTCCACTACCTAGCCGCCTATCTGGGAGCTGCTCTCGCGGTGGAGGCCAAGGGATTCTTGGGCTTGGCCGCAGTGGCGTACGCATTTTTCGTCGCCTTGCTCTTTTTGAGGCGGAGCGGGGCCTTCCCACGACTGATTCACGTGAAGGTGATGGTATTGGCCGCGCTGGTGGCGGGTTCCTGGTTCGTTGCCATGGCTTTGGAACACGGGGAAGGGGCTCTTCTGGGATTCACGTCCGATCAGGTGGGAACGCGTTTCATCGGCTCTCGTTTTTCCACTGTGCTATCCAACCTGCAGACCTACGCCTGGGGCTGGATGCGACACTTCTTCCCCTGGTCTCTATTCGTCCCGGCCGGGCTTCTGCTGAACCGGAAGACCGTGGTCGAATTTGTCCGTCGTAACAGAAAGCCCGTTCTCTTCATCATGGGGTGGTATGCCTTCCTCCTCACCATGTTCCTTGCCGGAAACATCAATCGAACACGCTACATGCTCCCCGCGTATCCTTTCATGGCCTCTTTTCTCGGCGCTTTAACCGTGAGGCTTGCGAGCGAACGGCTATCCTCCGCCGTCATTCGGTACGTCGTGCTTTTCTGCTGCGTGTTGACCGGTGTCGGTGCGTTATTGAGCATCCCCATGGGTATCCTGATCGATACCCGGTTCGCCGTACTCGGCGTCGTGATGGCCGCCGGAGCCTACGGTCTGTTCCACTTCGGGTTGAAAAAAGGGAAACCGGCTCCCCACATCGGAATCGGTTTGTTCATTCTTTTAGCCATAGCCGGATTCGAGTTTCTGGTGCGCCCCGTGTTTCACGTGTCTCCCGCGCCTCGCATGGCGGAATGCATCTTGGAACGGCGGCCCGAAGGCGTATCGAACGCCATGGCCCTCTTCGTCAAAGACGACTACGCCGGCCAGATTCGCGTCCTGTCCGGCGGAAAAATAGACTTGGAATCCAGGCCCTTCGGTCCCATACCGCCGGGTATCCAAGAGCACGGCATACTCGTGCTTTCCGATCTTCCGAAAAAGAAGCTGGCCATCGAAGAATACGATGTGGTTCCCTGCGGATGGTCTCTCCAGGATCCCGAGCCCGACGACATCTTCGAAATGATCTTACACGCTAAGAAGCGGGAAGTCTTTCATAGGCTGCGGGAGCCCTATTATCTGGCCTTTCGTCGAAAATGACGCGGTGCTTGCGTCGAACCTCGGTCTATGCAGGGGAAGAAGGAAAAAACCCGAAGCAGCAGGCGTTCCCCATTAATCTCTTGACTGCATCCAGGATATGTCGTAAATTTTGTGTAACAAAATGACTTATAGATTCATTGGATTCGTTTCGGCGAGAAGGGTTTTCGAAAGATCTGAAAACTCCGCTTCCAGCCGTACGGCGGAATTCCATTGAACCTCCCACCAAATACATGGAAACGAATCAGGGCCTGTTCTAATGGTTCTCGGGAAGGCCCCGCAATTCGCCGCGGCGAGTGAACCGGATCCGAGAAGCCATTGATCGTGATCGAGCCCCGATTCACATTCATTCTTCCCCGGCCTCTGGGGCCGGCGGTTTCGGACAGGGCCCGCCCTTTCCGGAGACTTCGAGTTGTACTCTCATGCTAGCGCGTGCTCGTATCCTGCCGTGGTTCACGCTCCTCTTCCGTTGAAGTCGTTGAAGGAACGTCTTTCCGGTCCGGGGCGCACTCAAGATGGTTTTCTCGAATTGGGGTTACGGTTGCCGAACGGCTTTGCCTGTGGTCCCGTAACCGTGGCCGAATCTACATGGGGGCCGTTTTTGCGTGGAACGACTTTCCCATGAATCAGAATCCTGAAATCGGAACGCGGTCAAGAAAAACCACGTCTTTTGAAATGTGGCTGATTGCGCTGGTGGTCGTCGTCTGCATAGCCGCCATATTATGGCTCGAGCCGGGGTCGAACGGTCGAAGCGGTATTGCGAGGTCGGTGTTGGTTTATCAGGAAGGACGCCTTGTGAAAAAGCTCGACATAACCGGATACGCCCGTGAGTCGTTGCCCGGCAACCACATGGAAATTGAAGTGGACCACGGCAGGGTCAGGGTGGTTCGTTCGGACTGCGCCAAGCAAATCTGTGTTCATACCGGGTGGATAAGCCTGCCCGGGGAAGTCATCGTCTGCGTGCCCAATAAGACCCTGCTTGAGATACCCGGAAATGAAACGTCGTTTCTAGATGCGGTTGTTCGATAGCACATGAGGCTTTTCCTATGGAACAAGGGGTAATCAGCGATCGGACCAAACAGATCGCACTGCTCGTCTCTCTTTCCTGCGTGCTCCAGATCATGGAATCCGCAGTACCTCACCCCATACCGGGCCTGCGGCTGGGGTTGGCCAATATGCTCAGCCTTGTGGCCCTGGTGACGCTCGGTTTCCGGGCCGCTCTCCAGGTTTCCATCCTCAGGACGGTTCTCAGTTCGTTCCTCATGGGCACGTTCATGTCGCCCACGTTTGTGTTGAGCTTTTCCGCGGGGGTGGCCGCCACGTGTGTAATGGGGCTGTTGTACCGGGCTTCCGGCTCCGCGCGGCGATACCGTTTCAGTCTCATCGGAATCAGCGTGTTCGGCGCACTCTGTCATAATACCGTACAGCTCCTCCTGGCCTACCTGTTGCTCGTAAGGCACAAAGGCGTGTTCGTTTTCTTACCCTATCTGGTCCTGGGAGCGGTCGCCACGGGATGGATCACGGGCGCCATAGCCCGCGCCGTTTGCCTTCGTCTCGAGAAGCCTGAAGACTTCAAACCATCATCCTTCCCTTTGAAAGCACCCGGCCGGACCTTTTCAGGATTTTACGTGGAAGGAAGCTCTTTGGTTCACCGACTTTCCGGGGAACTCAAGATCTTGTTGACCGTGTTCATCTCGATCCTTCTCGTAATCACCACCGACGCGCCCGTGCTGATGTTTCTGACGACCTTCCTCATTATTGCCGTCCTCTCGTCCAATGTACCGTTCTCTTCCTTGATCCGAAGATCTCGGAGATGTTTCTTTCTCATCCTTACGGCTTTCCTCATCCCCGTATTTATGCACGGCTCGGGAGAAGCGCTTTTTGAAACAGCTTTCATCACCATCACCCGCGAAGGAGTAATCCAAGGATTTCGTTTTGCTTTTCGGCTTTATTATCTGATCATTCTAAGTCTGCTGTTGACAGCCACCACTTCGCCTAAAGAGCTCACCGGAAGTTTGACCATCTTGTTGGGTTTCTTGAAGTTCTTCAGAATCTCCCCCATGAAGACCGCATTGACCCTGTCCATGGCGTGGAACGCGGTGCCTTACCTTTGGGAAGCGGCCCGAGCCGGTGTCCGGAAAGAGAATTTGAGCAAGATCAAGGGAATCGGCCCCTTGATCGGGTCCGTCGGTAGCTGGATCGCCGGGCTTTACGTCATGGCGGAAAATATGAGCGCGGAGGATGAGGCGTCCTCTCCCGTGTCTCATTTGGGTCCGAAGCCCGACAATCCGGAAGAGGGCCGCGCCGGAACCTCGCAGGCGCGTGCGTCGGGCGAGGAGAACTGTTCCTGACAGGGCGATTCCCCATTTTGTTTCAAGGTGTTGGGAATCGCAAGACCGAGGAGGCGGATAATGGTCAATGGCGTTTCCAAGCTCCTTTCATTTTGTATGGTCATGGTTTTCCTCTCCGCATGTGGTTCGGAAACCCCGGTGGACATAGACAAGATCACCGCCGCTCCCAAGAAGTACGTGGGATCGGATCAATGCAAGATGTGTCATCTGGAACACTTCGATTCCTGGAAGATGACTTCCCACAGTAGAAGCACGCTCGACGCCCAGCAGTCCGTGGACGTCATCGTAGTCCCGTACGATGAGAACGCCATTCGCGACGATCTCGCCGAACTGGAACCCTCCATAAAGGTACCCGCCTCCGAAATCTTCATCCCCAAACGCGAGGAAATCAAGTACGCCATTGGAGGCCAGTGGCAGCAGCGCTTCATCGTGGAACGGGACGGGGTTCTGTACATCGCACCAATCCAATACAACATCGACAGCCATCGCTGGGTGAATTATCACGAAGAAGACTGGAACCAGAGACCGTGGTTGCAGTACTGCGGCGGATGCCACGCCACCGGTGTGGATCTGGACCGGAAGAATTTCAGCGAATTGAGCGTCGGCTGCGAATCGTGCCACGGCAAAGGTTCCTGGCATGCCGCATTACCCAAGGTGGCCGTGTTCGAAAAGCGACAAACCATTGTGAATCCCGCCAAACTGTCAACCGGAGCCGCGGTTCAGATCTGTGGTTCCTGTCACGGAAGGGGGATGTCCACCAAGGTCGAAGGCGCCCATTGGCCCGTGGGCTATGAACCCGGTAAATCACTTCTCGCCTACTATGAGGCCACTTCCTATGCTTCGGGGGATACGGAAAACTTCTATGTCAACGAATTCTCCAAGGGTCACCACCAGCAATACAATGATTGGGTCAAGTCCAAACACTACACGGAAGGAGTGAGTTGTACCTCCTGCCACTTTGTTCACCAGATCGGCCTCCCTCCCACCCGCTCCCAGACCTCGGCGGCGGGTTCGCAGCAGTGCTTCCAATGTCATGAAATGGTGAACAAGGCCAAGTCCCACGCCATTCATTCCTTTGCGAACTGCGTGGGCTGCCATATGCCCAGAATCGCGAAGAACGCCGAGTCCGGCGATCTGCACAGTCACGTCTTCGTCACCTTGCTGCCCATCGACACGCTCAGGAATCCCGCAGTTCCCAACTCCTGTCAAACCTGCCATGCGCACAAGGATGCAGACCTGAGACAGCTCCATCGAGACGCGTTCCAGGGATTCGGAGAGTCCCTGGATTTTCTGGAGCAATCGTCGGCGACCGAGGAAAAGAAGGAGCCCGATATCGAGATCGAAGAGGCGGGTGAAGAACTCTTCGATCTGAGCAAACCTAAGAAGAAATAACAGGGCTCGGCGCTTTTGAGAGAGAAGGCGTGGGTCCAAATCCTTCCGGCGGTTCTCCGGAATCGCCGGTCCGGCGAACCGATTGAACGGGAGCGAAGAGGAAATCACCCAACCCTTCGCCGCGGGACCAACGACATGCCCATCCGGAAGAGGCAACCGAGTGTTGCAGCATTCATGGTCGTGTTGACGCTCCTCTTTGGATCGGAGTCGTTGCTCTGGTGCCCAACGGCTTGGACTCAGGAGGAAGTGGCGTCTTCCATCCGCAGGTACAGGCAACGGGAGCTCAGCACCGGATATTACGAAGAGTATGAAGTCAAGCCTCGCCGTCAGCGTGCCCTTGTGGAGATTCCCGGAGTACGGGGCGGTTTCCTGCCTTACAGCCCCTCCGCCGCGGCGGCCGTTCAAATCCGTACCCGCCTCGCCGACTCCCATCGGGGGCTCAAGTTCTACGAGCGCAGGCGATGCGAGGATTGCCACGTTCAAGAGACCAAGAATATTCATACGCTCAGGAACGGGCTTACCTGCCGACAATGCCACGGCGTAGAGCCCATCGCTAGTATCAACTACTATTATTCCCCGATGAATCCCGTGCGAAGGCATGCGTACGTATGCTCCAAATGCCACGAAGGAGCGAATGCCTCCTTTGCCGCCTACATTGTTCACGCCCCCAATCCGGCCCTGATTCAAACGAAACGGGAATTCCCCGTCTTATTTTACGTCTTCTGGATCATGATTACCCTTTCGGTCGGGATTTTTGTGGTGTTCCTGCCACACACGCTCGCCTGGAATCTGCGGGAGTTGTTCCAGAAAAGGAAGGATGGAACCGATCATGAAGACCAGGGTTAAGCGATTCGGCCCGGTGGATCGGGCTTTTCACGCGCTCCTCATTGTCACTTTTCTTACGCAAAGCGCCACCGGTCTTTCCCGGATGTTTATCGAAACCTCTTGGGGCAAAGGTCTGGCCGGACTGTTCGGCGGCTACAATTCCGCCTTGACCCTTCACAAATACGTCGGCTTGGTGATGATCATCGGTTTTCTGGCCCATGTGGGCCATCTCGTCCTCCGAATCGGTCGTCACCCGGCCCGGTCTCTGTCTGGTCCCGATTCCATGCTCCCCAGGTTCGCCGACATCAGGGAGTTCTTTCAGCACATTGGTTGGTTCTTCGGAAAAAGTCCGCACCCGAAGTTTGATCGATGGGGGTATTGGGAAAAAATGGACTACCTTGGAGCCGCCTTCTGGGGCATGCTCGTCATGGGAGCTTCCGGGCTCGTTTTGGCCTATCCCATGACTTCGACCAAGTTCATCCCCGGTTGGGGTTTGAATGTCGCTTTGTGGGTACATCGGATCGAGGCCCTCTTGGCAATGACCCATGTGTTCATCATTCACTTCGCCGTGGCCCATCTTCGTCGGCATAATTTCCCCATGGACCGAACCATGTTCGAAGGAAGTACGAGTCTGGAGTCTCTGCGTCATGAAAAAGCCGGGTGGGTGAATCGGCTCAAACAGGAGGGCGTTTTGGATTCCCTCCTGGTGAGCGAGTCCGGATTGTTCGCCCGTGTCCTATATTACACGTTCGGGTGCGCGGCGATTATGTGCGGGGTTTACCTCCTCGTGGGGGGTTTGCTCAACAGCGGAAGAATCACCTGGTAGGGGGCCTCTCGACTAAGCCCCCGAAAACGTACCTCGGCGCAAGACCGATTCAATTTCGTCGACCGGACCGAGGGGTCGGCCTTTTCCCCGGGTCTGAGGACAGTGAAGGCGAGGAGTCCTCAACCTTCGGAATGGACACCCCCGGCACGAAGAGTCTCCGACCATTTACCGAAGAGAGGGAGGAAAGGGTATGAGACTACGAGCAACATGGGTGATTGTCTTTGCTTGTCTTCTGCTGTTTCCGGGAACATCCGTTTCGGATGAGATCAGCGATTTGAAAAAGCAGATCGAAGCACTGGAACAGACCGTGGAGGCGCTTAAAGGCAAACTACAATCGATCGAGGAGAAGCAGGAGGCACAGGCGGAAGAAATGGAGGTCATTGCAGATCTGGAAGACAGCGTGGACGACCTATCGAACATGCCCTCCAGAATCATGGAGGAAGTCCGAAAAGGCGTCAACGTGGGAGGACATTTCAAATTCTATATGCTCGATAGGACGGACGGCAGGAGGAACGACGTAGACCAGAACAACAACCTGTCTGCGGGCATCAGCGATCTCTATCTCTACTTCAGAAAAACTCTTGCCGACTGGATAAGTATCGATTTGGCCCCCAAAATAGAGGTCTTGGCCAGTGCGACCCCGGCGCTGGGCGGAGATATCACCCGTTCCGATTCGGCTTCCGTGGAGATCGGCCTTGATGAAGCCTACATGACCCTCTATCTTCCGTACCAAATCGAAGCGAAGGTCGGGGCGTTCTATCCCTACTTCAGTGAGGAATATGCCCGGCAATCTTGGTGGCATGAGCAATACCACGGCAACAACGGACTGTTGAACCTGCAATCCTGGCGAACCATCGGTCTCGAATTGTACCGGAATTTCGACTTTGAACATTTCTCCCTTCCTGTGTACTTCTATCCCTATCTGAACGGCGACAACCAGGACAGCCGGTATGTGGACAACAACGGCGTGAAGAGTCTCCTGCTGCATGTGGCTCCCGAATTCACGCTGGCGGGAGCCCGGGTACGAGTCCTGGGCTCTCTCGGTTGGGGAAAATGGGACGGAGACAACGACAACAACGCCTGGCAATGGCTCGGGGGAGCCGAGATCGGGTATGGTCCTTTCAGTCTTTCCGGTGAATATCTGAGAAGAGAACAAAAGGACTATCCGTTGCTCAATGGAGGCTTCGCGGATGCGGTAAACGACGGGTATTACGTGAGAGCCATGTACACCTTTAATCCCGAGTGGAGGGTTCTGGTGAAGTTCAGCGACGTCGACCTGTTCTTCCCGTCCACGACCGCCTTAACCGACAACTACAAAACGTTGTGCTTTGCCGTGAACTACTGGATCACGGGAAGTTCGACCATTATTCCCCAGGTGGAATTGGTGGATGCGGACAGGTCCGACGGCTCGGAAAGTCTCGAATATCTTCGGTTCACTCTGGGGTGGAGAACCACCTTCTGATCGGAGACAGGTATGCCGACGGTATGCTCTGATCAATTCGAATTAACCCGATTTCCGGAGTCCGGGAGGATTCCGCTCTTTGGAGGAAGACCGGTTGAAGCGATTCTACTCTTCTCTGAAGTTCAAGATTCCCGTGCTGATCCTGTTCCTGATCATCGCCGCGTTGCTCCTGTTGCGCACGTACAACTCGTACAGGTACCACGTGGAGAAGAAGACGCGCATTATGATGGACACTTTTGTGACCATATATGCCGTCGGCCCCAAGAACCGGGTTTCCGAAATCGTGGATCACGCTTTTGATCGCATGGAGGAAATTAATCTTAAATTCAACAACCTAAAACCTCAGAGCCCCTTGTACGATTTCAACCGCAAGGGAACTCCCATTTCGGACCCTGAAGTCGTGAGGTTGGTACGGCAGGCTTTGGAAATCAGTCGCGATACCGAAGGCGCCTTCGACATCACCGTGGCTCCCCTCATCGAACTCTGGGGATTCTACGGCGACCATCCGAGCCTCCCGGACCCGAAAGCGATCGAGGAATGCCTGAAGCGAGTCGGATTCCGTTATCTCATCATAAACGAAGGCCGTCTCGAGAAGACCAGACCGGACGTCGAAATTGACCTGGGCGGAATTGCCAAGGGATACGCGGTGGGTCAAGGATTGGAAGTCTTGAAATCCGAAGGGCTGAATTCGGCTCTCATCGATGCCGGAGGAGACGTGTACGCTCTGGGAAAGAAGGGACCGAACCCGTGGAAGGTAGGGATCGTGGACCCCCGAGGCGATGATCTTCTGGGTTATGTCGAGGTGGAGGATATGGCTGTCGTCGGGTCCGGGGATTATGAGCGGTTCTTCATGAAGGATGGAAAACGCTATCACCATATTTTCGACCCGAGGACCGGATATCCCGCCGAAGGTCTGAGAGGCACCACGACCCTCTACTCCGATCCGACCCTCGCGGATGCCTGGAACACGGCGGTGTTCGTTATGGGGCCGGAGGCGGGGTTCAAGGCCGTCGAGCGAATTCCCGGCATGGAAGTCGTCATGATCACCTCCGAAGGAAAGGTATTGCTCTCTCCGGGTTTGAAGGAGGGGCTTCACTCATTACCGAAAGAACCATAGGAGAAGACCACATGATGAAAAGGATCGCTTCTATCGCATTGGGTTTCTTTGCCGTTTTCCTGGCATGGACCGCATCCGGGCACGCCTTCACTCTATTGACGGAGACAGAAGCCCTGGTCGAAGTCTTCGGCCCGGACGTCAAGATCATCAAACAGACCGTGAGGCTGAAAGGAGACACACTGGATCGGATTCAAGAACGCCTTGGAGGAAATCTGGTCTACTACCAGGAAGGCTCGGAGTCCGAAGTGGTGACGGCAAAGAAAAAAGTCACCTTCTATTTCGCCGAGAAGGACGGGGAAAAAGTCGGGGTGGCCATGATCGATGTAGAACCGGGGAAATGGGGACCGGTGGAATTCATCGTCGCCATGGACCTCACGGGCGTGGTCACCGGAGTCCGGGTAATGAGTTACCAGGAAAAACGAGGCAGGCCCATCGCCCGACGGAGCTATTTGGATCAATACGTGGGGAAGTCGAGCAAGTCCATGTTGCAGGTGGGCAGGGACATCACCGGAATCAGCGGAGCCACCATCTCCTCGAGATCCGCAACCTTCACCGTAAAGAAAGCCATCGCGATATTCGAAGAGGTCTATCTGAACCGGTAACCTAAGTTGGCGGGCGGTTTCGCCAAAGAAGGGGAGGGTTTCATGGACGGTCGGTCTATCTGTGGTCTCATATTCAGCCTTTTGTTCGGCTGCGCCATGGTTTTCGTCGGTTGCAGCAGCGAAAGCGGGGGGTCCGGTGACTCGACGTCCGGACTCGTCGAGCAATTTTATAATGAAGAATGCAGATTGTGCCACGAGCCCGGAAGAATCGTGGACGTGGCGGCCCAACACGCAGCGGAAGAGAAGACCGTCACCGCGGCCATCGATTCGGTGACCATTGTCGACGGCACGGTTACGGTTGATTTCCGCTTGTTCGACAACGGGCAACCTCTGGCCCTGGTTGCTCCCTCGAGTATTCGTTTCACACTGGTTCGATTGATTCCCGGAGTGGACGGAGACGCCGATTCCTGGCAGAGCTACATCAACACCATTGAAGAACCGGGCGTCGGCCCGGGCACCGTGAGCCGAGTGCAGGCGACGGCCGAAACAGCTAATGCCCAAGGAGGAGTGTTCGTCGACAATCAAGATGGAACCTATAGCTATACCTTCTCCTTCGACATTCAGAATGTGAATTCTCCCGTTTCCGTTCCCTACGACGCCTCGGCCACGCATCGCCTGGCCATGCAGGTTTCAGGAAACAACAACAACGCAATATTGGATTTCGTGCCCGATGGGGCAACCACCCCCTTGAGCCGAAGTATCGTGGACAACGCCTCCTGCAATGAATGCCATGGAAGGCTCGGTCTTCACGGTGGCGACCGGACGGCAGTGGAATACTGCGAGTCGTGCCACAACCCGGGAAGCACGGACGCCAACAGCGGTAATACGGTGGACCTCAAGGTGATGATTCATAAGATTCACTACGGGGCGAACCTTCCGAGCGTGGAGGCGGGCGGGGAATACGCCATTTACGGTTACCGGGACGCCAAACACGACTATTCCCACGTGGTGTATCCCCAGGATATCCGCCGATGCTACAAGTGCCATGACGGCACGGACGCGAGCACACCGGAGGGTGATTACTGGAAGAACGTTCCCACGATGGCGGCGTGCGGTTCCTGTCACGATAATGTGGACTTCTCCACAGGCGAAAACCATGGCGGCGGCGCCCAAACCGACAACAGCAAATGCGTGGTTTGCCATCCCGCTTCCGGCGGCGCCGCGGGAGTGACGGATTCCCACGTCATCCCGGAACTGGAAGCCGCGGCACGTTTCCAGTACAACATCGTCGGAATCACCAACACGGAACCCGGGCAGTTTCCGGTAATCACCTTCTCGGTTACCGATCCGAGCAACGGTGGGGCACCTTACGACATCCTCCACGATCCGGAATTCAACGCACCGGGCGGCGCCAGTCGCGTTGCGATCCTCATCGGATGGGATACGTCCGACTACACGAACCAGGGCAGCGGTTCGACTCCGGCCATGCCCATCTCCATCAATCCCGTCGCCGAAGCCGTGGACAACAACGACGGAACGTTCTCCGTCACCTCGCCCGTCGCCATACCCGCCACGGTTGAGGGCTCCGGCGTGGCGGCCATCGAAGGGCATCCGGCGGTGGAATCCGAACCGGGAGTCTACGACGTGCGGGTCCCGGTCAAAGGCGTGGTTCAGCCTTTCGCCGTTACCGACGTCACCCCCGTAAGCCGCAGGAGCGTAGTGGACATCGACAACTGCAACGACTGTCATGGACAGCTCAGCCTGCACGGCGGAAACCGGAACAATGAGATCCAACTTTGCGTCATCTGCCATAATGCCGACGCCACCGATATCAACCGAAGGCCGGCCGACGCCGCAGGAACGCCGGACGGGAAATCCGAAGAAACCATTGACTTCAAATACATGATCCACGCCATTCACGCGGGTGCTTCCGACATGGGCGGCTTCCGAGAGGAAGGCATCATCGTTTACGGGTTCGGAGGAAGCGTCAACGACTTCGGCGAGGTCATTTTTCCACGCCCCCTTAGCGATTGCGCGGCGTGTCACAGCTCCGGAACGTTTGAACTGCCGAGCTTCGGGGACAACGTGCTGCCCACGTCCATCAACACCGGAAGCGATCCGGCGGACCCCGACGACGACACGAACATCACTCCCATCGCCTCAACCTGTTCGTCCTGTCACGACGACATTGAAGCCAAAACCCATATGACGGAGGAAGGGGGGAGCTTCGAGTTCGTCCGGTTCGCACCGGGGAGTTCGACCGGAGAGGGCTCTCAGGAAGAGCTCTGCGGACCGGGACCCATCAGCGCGCAACCCGCGGGTCATTCACCGCGGCTTGATTGCTGCAGTTGCCACGGTATCCAATAGGATCAAACTGATAGGATCCTGAACAAACAGGCAAAAGGAAAGGGCGTCCGTAGTGCGCCCTTTCCTTTAACGACCCCTTGGATGGGGCCGGTCGCCGCAGGCCGGCGCTGTAAATTCATGGGACTTCAATTACGACATCCGCCGGTCTCAACAGCCTATTCCTTGAAATAAAGGGAATCGACGAAACCCGTTACCGGGCCTTTCAGGAGTTCCTCGGCGCTCACCCCCGTGGCCGCCGCGCTCAGTCCCCGAAGGGTTACCGATTCCAAAGACTTCCGGCTTGCCACATCCACCACGGAGACTTTCATGCTTACCCGATCCCGTCGATGTTCACTACGGACCGTCCATTGAATCAAATCCGCCGGCACCAGATAGTCGAATCCGTTCTCACGCGCTCGTTTCAGCGCCTCCTTCAATGATTGCCGTTCTGAAGCCGTTTCCACGACAACGGAGTGCCGCCTGAAGGCTTCCGCGATTAGATCCGCAGCCCGGCGTCCCGAACCGACGAATTCGCTCTCCTCATCACTCTTAGTCGAGCCTAAAGACTCCACCGATCGCTTCGCGTCCTCGGGAAGTGCAATGTAAACGGAAGCCTTCCCGTCCAGCCTGAGCGTATACCCCTGGACACCGTAGAAGGCCTTTTGATAAGTCGTGCAGGCGAGAAAAAGTAGAGAGGGCGCCAACAGCAGCACACAGGCAAGGCGGCTTAGGGCTCCAAACAACCGCGAGCCTCCGGGTTCCACCGACATGTTCAAATCCTCCTTTCGGTGTCGGACAACCGGCTCTCGCTCAGATAGAGGTTGCGGACTACCGCACTCTCACCAGTCGGAAACCGATGCCGTCGCTTCGAATGTCCGAGTCGGCCGCATTCCTATAACCACATCGGATCATTTCCGGTCCACACTTCCAACTCCCTCCCCTGAGCACCCGAATGACTCCTTCATCCACGGGGCGGTGCCCCTCGACGGGTTCCCTGTACAAGCCATAGGAATCCTCACACCACTCCCAGACATTTCCCAAGATGTCATGAACTCCCCACGAGTTCGGAGGAAAACTCCCGACCGGAGCGGTTCGTGCGAATCCGTCGCTGCAAGCGGACGCATCCCAGGGAAACCCATTGATCTCTTTTGATACCTTGTCGTGTACATTGGCGAACTCGCAAGAGTCCTCGGACTTATTCCCCCACCAGCGGGCGGTCGTTGTCCGCGCACGGCAGGCATACTCCCACTCGGCCTCCGTGGGTAGTCGGAACCACAAACCCGTCTTTTTGGACAACCAGTAAGCAAACGCTCGGGAGTCGTTCCAGGTCACACAGACGACGGGATCGCTCTCGGATTGGGAGAATCCGGGCCGCCGCCAATAAGTGACTTTGTCCCATTGAAATTCACCTTTGTAGACTTCGCATCCCTTGCCGTATTCCGCTCCGGTTTTGTAGCCCGTTTCCGACACGAACAATTGAAACTGTTTAACGGTGACCTCGTACGTCCCCATCCAGAAACTCTCGAAGCACACCCGCCGCATGGGCCCCTCGTCCAAATCTCGCCCGCTCTCCGTCTGCGGAGTGCCCATGAGAAAGCACCCTGTGGGAATTCGGACGAACTCCATGCCTGTCACGGGTTCGGTCCACGTTTCGGGAACGGAGGCCGGAGTATCTCTCGGCGAGACTTCAGGGGCCGGACTCGAAGTCTCAAGATCAACCGGTTGTTGAGGGAATACAGGCCTTGGATGGAGCAACACGACGGCGAGGCAACACAGCACCACAACAAAGGAAACGAGACGCATTTCTTCTCCGACGACGATAGATTTCGCGAGGTCGTGCCTACCAATCCGGTTGAAATTCTTCCCGAATCGAGCGTCGAAAGATTCGGTCCGTAGGCTGGAGGAGAATTGGGTCTCATTCCTCCCGCAGGCTCGTGCCTGCGTACGCCCCGCATGTCGTCTTCCAACGGCCTGAAAGAGTCGGTTCTTTTCAACGAACCCGGCAAGCGTTTCCAATATAGAACAACGAAATCATGAGTCCAACCTTTTGGTCTTGATCTTTGATCTTGTTCCGGAGCCGGCACCGCTCGCACCGAAATCGCTTGACAAGATCTTTTCTTGGTTCTAGCGTGAGAGAAGGCTTGGACGCTAGACTCCCCTCTTTCCTTTTTCGGTGAGGATTATGCGAAACAAGCTGCAGAACGTCCTCTGCGCGGTTGATTTCTCCCCATTTTCCGGAACCGTGCTCAAGTATGGCCGAGAGTTTGCCCAACGCTTCGGTGCACACCTACTTATTGCTCACGTTCTTCCTAAGCCCACAGATTCTCCTTTCGGCAAATCCGACCCGTATCCTCTTACCGAGAAGGAACGCTCTTCGAAACAAATCGACCGGAGAATACGCGAGTCTTTTCCGGACTCCTTCACCTCTTGGGAAGCCGTCATCGGCATCGGCGAACCGGTGGAACAAATCCGGCGAATCTCGGAAGAAAGGCAAGCCGACCTGATCATAGCCGCAAGTCACGGCCTTTCCGGATTTAAGCGTCTTTTTCTGGGAACGGTGGTGGAACGACTGGCCCGCACCGTTGCCTCTCCCTTGTTGGTGGTTCGCTCACGTACGGAGCCGTCCCGGGCCGGCGATCTTCACCCGCTGAGACTGGGAAGGATTCTTGTGGGATGTGATCTTTCAGCGGATTGCACCGGAAGTCTGGACTCCGCACTTCAGCTGGCGGACGCGTTTCGATCGAAGGTGCATCTTCTCCATGCCATGGAAAGACCCATGGATGAGCGTATCGTCAATCCCACCGATGGACCGTATCCGGAAGTGCAGCAGCTGTTTCAGGAGCGACTGCGGGAGCGCTTGATCCATGCTTTTCACGTGGAATCTCTCGCCGAGGAACGCATCAAACTGGTTCTGCTGCCCGGACCTGCCGGCGAGCAACTACCGCTCTACGCTTCCACCTCCGATACAGATATTCTCGTGGTGGGGGTGCGCAGAAGAGGGCCTCTTGAAAAACGAATTCTGGGCTCAACAACGGAAGCGGTGCTGAGGAAGGCCCCTTGCTCCGTCCTCGTGGTGCCCGCACCCGATGGAAACCCGAGTGCACATGGCGGACCCTGAATCGAAATTGAAAACCGGCATCGTACGCGATGTCAGATTTCTGGAGCACCTCACCGACAAGGGCCATCCGGAACAGCCCGGCCGTTTAGAGTCCATCTACTCCGTACTTGCGGATCCCGTCTTCAACGATCGCCTGCTGGATCTCCCTCCGAGGGAAGCCGTCAAGGAAGAAATCCTGTTGGTGCATTCCCCGGATTACCTGAATCGTCTGGCGGCGAGCGGGGAAAGGGACTTCAGCTCCCTCTCTCCCGATACACCGGCATCGAGAGGATCCTACCGGGCTGCTCTGTTGGCCGCGGGCGGTGTTTTCGAAGCCGTGGACGCCGTACTCTCGGGTGCTTTGAGGAACGTCTTCGTGTCGGCAAGGCCGCCCGGGCACCACGCGGAAAGAAGCCGGGCCATGGGCTTCTGTCTCCTGAACTCAGTGGCCTTGGGCGCCGCCTACGCTCGTGCGGCCCATGCCCTCAAACGCGTGCTCATTGTCGATTGGGACGTGCATCACGGAAACGGTACGCAGCATGCCTTCGAAAGGGACCCATCCATCCTGTTCTTTTCCACACACCAGCGCCCTCACTTTCCTGGGACCGGTCATTTTACCGAAACGGGAATGGGCTCAGGGGAGGGCTTCACCATCAACGTCCCCATGAGGAGAGGCTATGGAGACGCAGAGTTCGCAGCCGTGTACGAGCGTCTCCTCAAACCCGCCGCCCTCGAATTCGAGCCGGAGCTTATCCTGGTATCCGCAGGTTTCGATATTCACCGAAAGGACCCCTTGGGAGGAATGAACGTAACTTCCAAAGGTTTCGCCGCTCTCACCCGTTGCCTGATGGACCTGGCCGAGCTCACGTGCGGAGGTCGCCTCGTGCTCGTGCTCGAAGGCGGATACGACCTGAAGGCCCTTTCCGAGTCCGTTGACGGCGTGTTGCGCGAACTGTCCGGCATGACGTCCACATCGGTCGAAGAAACGGCGGAAAAGGCGCATCGCAAAAAGACCCGACACGTGATCGAACGATGCACCCTCGTGCATCGCCATTTCTGGAAGAGCCTGCGAAGGCCCTAACGCCCGCTTCACCGGCGAAACAAGGAAGGAACAACGAAAACGTAAGCGGTAGAAGGGATGAGACAATGATCAAGACCCGTATCATGGAGGCTTCCGTTCGGAAGTGGGAACGGATTATCGGAGGAAGCGGGTCGGACGGAGGCGTCCTGGACTGCCCGCCCTGCCGGATTCATTACGTATTGGTCTGCTTCGGGTGCCCCATCGCCGAATACACGGGCCAGAAGTTCTGCAAGGGTTCCCCCTATGGGGCCTGGTACCGACACCAGACCGAAGTTCACGGAAAACTGCGCAAGAAGGTCTACTGCCCTGAATGCTTACGGCTGGCTCGTGATATGCACCGCTTCATGGTGGAAATCGTGGAAGACCTGAAGTCCAAAGAGTCCCTCAAGGACGCGGAAAGGTCCGGGGCGGGCTCTACGGATTAGGCATGCCGAGGGATACCGGGCAATTGATCGAAAGAGCCGACGATAGGTCGTTGCACACTTATTCACTCCGGCATTACGCGACGAGAATCAATCGTGCGTGAAAATGAATTTTCGTCCTCGGTGGAATAATGATCTCAATGGAAGCCCATCTATGGGCGATGATGTCCATCGCAGAGCTGCTTCTGTTTATTCTGGGCGGTTTCTGCTTTTTTCGTTCACGCGGCAACACCCTGGCCGAAGCCGGGGGCTACGCTGTGATTTGCTCCTTCATGTTGCTTTCCTTCATCTACCAATCGGCGTTTCTTTCAAATCTGCCCGTCATCGCCCCCGTCCTTGAATTCTGTTCCGCGGCGGCGGCTTTGTTCATGCTCTACCGCAAACGAAATCTCTGTTCCGAGGCCCGTGGGAGAATGTCGGTTTTCATCAAGGAACGGCCCATTTCCAGCGCCTTGTTGGTCATTGCCTGGAGTTATCTCGCCGTTCAAGCCTATCTTCTGCCTCCGAACCTCGAACCTTGGCCTTACCTGGATCTGCTTGCCGCCGTTGGAAACGGTGGAGAGCCCGTCACAACCAAAACGACCGTCGCAGCCCTCCCCCCTTTGAACTCGCTCATTCTGTGCCGTCTGTTTCTTCGAAACCCAACCCGCCTGGGGATCGGCCTCCTCGGCTTCACCGGGTACTTATCCATCGCTTTCTGCACTTACGCTCTGGCTCGCCGTTACGCTTGGGTTCCTCTCGCCTTCACCGTCACCCTGGTGGCCGTCGGTTTCCCCAGACTCGTTCTTCACGCCACCACACCGGGAGCGGAAATCATTCCCGCCGCCGGCGGGGTCTTTTGTCTTCTGGTGCTGTACCGCCTCGCGGAACAGCCCTCGGCGCATGATCTCACTCTCTTGATCCTGGGCATCTTTTTCTGTCTATGGGACGGGCGGCTCTGTTTCGCCTTTCCCGCGGTGGCCGCCGTACTTTCGTGCATGGTGCTCTTTCCGAGACATGGAGCCGCGTATTGGGTTCACCTCATATCAAGCCGAAAACGAAACTGGATTCTGCCCATGCCGGCGATTCTCCTGTTTTCCCAAGGCTGGGTCTTTCTGATCAACGTACTCAATGGGGCGCCCTGGGTGGGCTCCACACCTCCGTTCCACATGCCGCCGAGTACCGGAGGGCTGATCGGGGCTGTAGACAACCTTTTCCGATACCTGATCGAGAGCGCCGAGCTTCCCCGTCCGATCGAAATCTTGTTCCGGGAATTCACCGGATGGAGCCCTTTGGTCTGGATGGAGCATATTTACCATTTGGTGGTGTCCTGGGTTCCGTCGGACCCCGAGGCCTGCATTCCGTTCCATTTGACGTGGTTTCCGGACGAGAGGCTCTCCTGGTTCGGGCCCCTTGGATTCCTTCTTGTGCTTCCTTCGGTCGTTTACGGCCTGTTCAGGGGACCGAGGCGGCTGAAGACCACCATGCTGGGCCTTTCCGCGTACTTTCTCCTCATCGCCCTGGTTGGAGAATGGCACCCTGAAAACGTATCCTATTTCAGCGTGTTTTTCGCCTGCGGAGCCTTCAGCACGGCCTTTCTGCTGCCCCCTTGGAGGCTGACCGAAAGGCGACGGGCTTTGTTCAAGGTGCTGTGTTTTCTACTCCTGTTCTATGCCTGCCTGTGCAACTCCGCCAAACCGGTCGTCGGCATGCGGCCCTTAGGGTCCAGCGTTCGCGCCCTGCTCCGGGGCGACTTGAAAGCTTCCGGCCAAAACCTGGACGCCGCCTGGCGTCAAAGCATCTGGTACCGCTATTGTCACGACATCCTCCCTCACAGAGATCCGGTTTCCAAAGAGGTCTCCAGCTCCCCCCAGATCGGCCGGCGGCTAGAGTCTCCGGCATACGAACGTTGACAGAGAACATAGAAGTACCTATTCTATAACTGTTCTGAATAACTGATAAAACACGACATGTTTTCGCCAACGCCGGAGGGTGGCCAAACGGTGTGCGGGAGCGTGTCGACAACCGGCTTTCGGAAACAGGATCGGCTCCTTCGGTTTTCCGTGCCATAATTTCGTGAAAAAATGACCCCAAATTTACGTGCAAATGAGCTTCTTGACGGTAAATCCGTGACCCATGAGGTGATGATCGCGTTACGTCGCATCATTCAAACGATCGACCGTCATTCCAGGTATCTCGTTCACCGATACGGCCTCACAGGTCCGCAACTCGTCATCCTCCAAGAGTTATCCAAAATGGGGGAAGTCCCCATCGGAGACCTCGCCAAGGCGGTGAGTCTGGGGCAAGCCACGGTGACCGGCATCATCGACCGCTTGGAAGCGCGCAGTCTGGTGACGCGCAATCGAAGCACCGAAGATCGCAGAAAGGTTCTGGTACGGACCACGCCTTCCTGTGAGCAGCTTCTCGCGGCCGCGCCGCCATTCCTTCAGGAGTCCTTTCAGGTCCGATTCCAGAAACTTGAAGAGTGGGAACAGCTGATGATTCTGGCGGCCCTGATGCGTCTGGGTTCCTTGATGGAGGCCCGAAAAGGGGAAATAGCGCCTTTCCTGTATGAAGAAGACGGCGAGACGGTCGTATGAGTCTATTGTCCGGCTCCATTGGTTTCCCTAAACGATGGGCTCCTTGGGCGCGCATGACGCGGGAGGGGGCTGCAGGAACCATGGGTGTGGCGAATCCAAGAGCGCGTTGAATGCGTGCTCCGACAAGTCCGTGATCAGGCGATGTCGCCCGGCACGATCCGCCTGCAACGCTGATCCCCTCCCGAAAGTCTGCGGAGGAAGCTCTGAAGGGGGTGTCATGAAAGACTTCAGCAATCGGTCGGCTTTTTTCGCGGCCAAATCCGACAGGCCCGGCAAGTCGCATCCCTTGATGGAGGAATTGGCCCACGGACTTGCGACGGGAGGGATCACACGCCGCGAGTTCCTTAGATATACCGCGCTGCTCGGCCTATCTTCCGCGTTTTTCGGTACGACTCGAGCTTCAACAGCCTACGCGTCCGCCGGCAGAGGCGGCTTGCTGCGAGTGGCGGCCCCTGTGCAGAAAGTGGATCATCCGGCTCGATTGGCCTGGGTTTCCCCGTCGAACCAGATTCGTCAGGTGGCCGAGTACCTGACCTTTACGGACCAAAGAAACATCACACATCCCTATCTCCTCGATCACTGGGAGGTAAGCTTCGACCTCACCACGTGGCGCCTCACGCTCAGAAACGATCTTCGTTTCAACAACGGAGACGAGTGTACCGCCGACGACGTTATTTTCTCCATGAGACAGTGGCTGGATCCGGAAATCGATTCCTCCATGCGAGGGATTCTAGGAGACTACCTGTCTCCCTCGGGCATTGAAAAGACCGGCCGATACCAGGTGACCCTGCATCTCGACCGACCGGAAATCGCTCTGCCCGAACACCTGTTCCACTACCCCGCCGTGATCCTGAACCACAGAACCTTCGAGGGAGATTTCCTGAAGAGACCCCACGGGACCGGGCCCTATGTCCTGGCCGAGCTTTCGCCCGGAGAACGATGCGTCCTCAAGCGAAGGCCCGATTACAGGATCAAGGGACCGGACGGAAAGCCTCTTCCCTATCTGGATGAAATTCGCTTCATCGACATGGGATCCGACATCATTCCTCAGATCGAAGCACTGGGAAAAGGACTCGTGGACATCGTGGATTTGGGTGACAGCGGCGGGTCGGAGGTTTACGAGGCAACTCGCGACCTTTCGGACGTGACCCTCGCCTCCGTGGCCGCGGCACACGCACGCGTCCTTCGCATGAGAGTCGATCGCGCTCCGTGGTCCGACAATCGGGTTCGATCCGCAATGAAGCTTTGTCAGCATCGACAAAACATTCTGGATCAAGCATACTTTGGACAAGGATTCATTGGACAAGACTTCCACGTCCATCCTCATCACCCGGAATACTGCGAACAGATTCCCCCCGGGTATGATCCCGAGAAAGCGAGGCAGTTGCTCGGGCAGGCGGGATACCCTCAGGGCTTGGACGTCGAGCTGATTTTCGGAGAGGGATGGAAGGACGTCCTTACGTACGCCGAAATTCTTAAACGGGACGCCGCACCCGCGGGATTCCGCATTCGACTCCATCCCATCACCAACCGGGAATACCGGAAGCAATGGATGGACATCGACTTCGGCATCACCCCCTGGGTTCATCGTCCTCTCGGCACCATGGTATTGAACCTGGCCTACAGTTCGGACAAAGATGGAAAACCGGTTCCCTGGAATGAAACCCGCTGGACGGACCCCGAGTTCTCCCGCCTTCTGGCTGCGGCAAATACAACCATCGATCCGGCGGAGAGAAAGAAGATGTTCTGCAAACTGGAAAAGATCCAAAAAGATCGAGGATCGGTGGGGATCAGCTACTGGAGGAACGCTTGGATGGTCGCCGGGAAAGGCGTTTGCGGCCTCAGCCCCCACCCCAGCCTTTACTTGTTTCTTGACCGGGTGTGGAAAGAGCCTGTCCAAGAATCTTGAAGCGCGGAGGGAGAACACCCTGTCCCGACGGAACATTAGGCCGTTTTTGCGATGCAGGCCCTTGGTTCACTTTATCGGATCATGAAAAGATTTCCCCCAACTTGACCAATGCGCCCACGTCCCCTTCCACCGTGTACATGCCTTTGAGCAGGGCTTCCTGACCGGAAACCTCTTTGGACGCCACGGCAAGCCATACGTCCATGGGGGTATGAATCACTACGGTGGGATTCGCAGCTTCTCCTTCGTGAAAGTCACACTTGCCGTTGACGATTTCGATAAAATATGCGCCGCCGCGCTCCCCGGTCACGTCAAACTGGAAGATCCCCTCAAACCCCCGAGCCTTTTCCGGATCGAAGGCGGAAGCCATACCCGCCAACATCATGCCGGGAGATTGCGCGAGAAAAGTGTCCAAATTCGGAACCGGAGTTCCGCATTGTTTCAGCCTTTCATACTCCGCCCAGGCCTTCCAAAACTCGTTGGCGGCGACCCGGAACCCATCCACATTGGTAGTAATGGGCCGTGATACGGCCCGTTCAGAGGCCCGCGATACCCATCCCCGGGAAGCGGCTTCCCTTCCGGCACGGCGAAACGACTCCATCACCTCACCGTAAATCGGTCCCAGCTGCTCCCCCGCCCGGAGGGATTCGGAAGCCGGCCTGAGCAACTCCCCGCAAAGGACTTTGCCGCTCGCCCCGGCCATGGCCCGAAACATGAAGACCAACGGTCGAAAATGGACGACCTCCGGGAAGCCGCACACCGATAACACCACGATTCGGCGACCAAAACCGTGTCCGTCCCGCTCGGGATGCCCTGTGACGCCTTGCGGCGTTTCGATCAAAAACGGCTGGAACCCGGGGATCATCCGGTCCAGGAGATTCTTGACGATCCCTGGAACCGAGAACACATACAAAGGCTGAGCATAGACCACCAAATCCGCCGAAGCGATTTTCCTTCTCAGCTCCGCCGCATCGTCTTTGTGGATGCACTCTCCCGGCGTTCCCGTCCAGCAGGAAAAGCACCCGGAGCAGCCCCGAACCTTATGCTCATGAAGATGAACAATTTCCGGCTCGATGCCGGATTCACGGACTCCTTCCAGGAAAGGCGCCAGGCAATGATAGGTAAATCCCTTGGCTCCCCGCGGGCTTCCCAAGACCACCACCATGTTCTTGACCGGACCCAGCGTTTCGGCTTGCCGGGCTCTCCTTTCGTCCACTTCGGAGTCTTCGTTTTCCGGAAACAGATCCGGTCCCTCCCAGGTCCGTTCGCTCACGGCCCCGGGCTCCATCCCGGCGGAATCGCCTGCCGGCATGGAAGCCGGCGCGGTTTCGGAGTCTTTAAGAAAGCCCCCCAAGCCCTTCTTCCGCAAATAGTAGTCCGGAAATCGCAGGTTCAGGGGCACGCCCACTCCGATCAACAGAACGGCGGGCGCCACGGCCTGGGTCCAGAAACCCGGAATCAGGCTCATGAGCCCCGACGCCGCAAACAAACCGGCCCAAACCAGGGTCATCCGACGATTGATTTCAAGAAAAAGGTCGCTGCCCCAGAAGGCCTGTGGAGTCGTACGCTTGGCAAAAGCCGTGGTGAACGGTTCCTTGCCGAAAACGATCGGAAGGTAGGCCATCAAGAAAAGGAACAGGAACAGGAAGGCGGAGAAGTAATTGAACAGGTACAGCATACCCAGTCGGGAACCGGACAAAGTCAGAGCCGCGCCCACGGCGAAGAAAAGGATGACGCCGTAGTCCAGCTTGGTCACCCGTCGAGCGGCCAATGCGACAAGCGTGTAGAGCAGAGCATAGGCCGTCGCCAACAAAGCGGAAATGCCGGGGTCCAGCCTGAAGGCCAGAGAAAGAACCCAGAAAATGCCGATACTGATCCACGTGCCGGCGCCGAAATAGACCTTCCGAAGGATCTCCATGACCGTCCTTTCATCCACCTGTGAACAATCATGATACGGGCGCGAAGGAAGCCTTTCAAACCAAAAACTCGGGAACGCCGCGGCACGGTTCGACGGGAAAAATTCCGGGGGAGCTTTTTGATTCAAAAACTCCCCCGGATTCGAACTCCATGCACTCCACCCGCCTTGTTAGAGGGCGAATGCTTCTATCTGGCCGAAGATTTCCCCATCGGTAAATCCTTTGAGCTCAGGCGCACCGGAGCGACACGACGAAACGCACAGGCCGCATCCTTTGCAAAGTGCCTCGTTGACTTCCGCCTTGCCTTTATCGTTCAGTTGAATCGCCTTGAAAGGACAAACGGTGACGCAAACCTTACATCCGGTGCAAAACTGCTGGTTGATGCTCGAGACGACGCCTCCGACTCGGAGCCCCGTCCTGCTCAGCACCGTCACCGCTCGAGCGGCCGCCGCTTGTGCCTGGGCCACGGATTCATCCAGGGACTTGGGGGCGTGAGCCAGACCGCAGACGAAGACCCCGTCCGTGGCGAAATCCACGGGTCTCAGCTTTACGTGGGCTTCCACGAAAAAGCCGTCGTCGTTCACGGGGACCTTGAAGTGCTGGGCCAGGAAACCCATTTCCGGCGCGACGACGGCTGCGGCCAGAATCACCAAATCCGCCGGCACCTCCACCTTCCGATTCAACAGCGTATCCGTGAAGTGAAGTTGAAGTCCCTGATCTCCCGCGGTGACATCCAGGCCTTTTTCATAATCGTAGCGTAGAAAGAGGACGCCCTTTTCCCGGGCTTCCCGATACACGTCCTCACGCAGTGCGTAGGTACGAAGATCCCTGTAGACCACGTAGACGTCCATCTCGGGACGGACCTTCTTGAGTTCGAGGGCATTGACAATGGAATGGGTGCAGCACACCTTCGAGCAGTAGGGACGCTCTGAATTCCTGCAGCCCACGCATTGGATGAAGGCGGCGCTCTTGACATCCTTCAATCGCGGATGTTCCTCTTTGAGCAGACGATCCAGCTCGAGCCCGGTAACAACCCGCTCATCCCGGCCGTAAAGGTACTCGGTGGGTCGGTATTCCACGGCCCCCGTGGCCAGGATGGCCACTCCGTGCTCGATGTGTCGATCCTCTCCTCCAACGTCCACGGTGGTCTTGAAATTCCCTACAAAACCGTCTACCTGCTTGATCTCCGCATTCAGGAATATCTCGATCCCCGGGTCTTTTTCCACTTCCCGGACCAGCCGATCGAGATGCTCCGCTACGTTCTCTCTCTTCCAGGTCCGGAAAAGGGTTCGGGCTCCGCCGCCCAGGACGTTCTCCCGCTCCACCAGATACACCTGATATCCTTGAGCCGAGAGGGTCTTGGAAGCCGTCAACCCGGCCACTCCGCCTCCGATCACGAGCGCGGCCCGGTTTACCCCGAGATTCTGTTCGTAAAGTGGTTCCAGTTGCGCGGCCTTGATCACGGCCATCCGCACCAGGTCCTTGGCTTTCTGCGTTGCCTTGTCGGGTTCCGAACCGTGCACCCAGGAACAATGGTTGCGGATATTGGCCATTTCGAAAAGATACTTGTTCAGCCCGGCGGCGACCATGGTTTCCTGGAACAGCGGCTCGTGCGTCCGGGGACTGCACGCGGCCACGACCACTCGATTGAGCCCCTTTTCGCGGATGATCCGGTCCATATTGTCCTGCGTGTCCTGTGAACACGTGAACATGTTCCCTTCCGCATGCGCCACATAAGGCAAGTGTTGGGCGTATTCCGTCACGGCGTCCACATCGACGACCCCTCCGATGTTCGTCCCGCATCGGCACACAAAGACTCCGATGCGGGGTGCGGTGCCCTTCACGTCTCTTTCTTCGGGGACGTCTTTGGTTCGCGTGAGTTTCCCTCGAGCCGGAGCCAGGATACCGCCCGCAGCCCCAGCCGACGCTCCCGCGTCCATGACCGAGGACGGAATGTCCTTGGGTCCTTGATAAGCCCCGCACACGAAGATGCCGGGCCTGGAAGTCCTCACGGGCTCGAAACTGCTCGAAACGGGATATCCGTAATGGTCCAATTCGATCCCGAGTTTTTGGGCCAACTGCACCGCACCCGGGTTTGGACACAAACCGATGGACAGCACCGCCAAATCGAAGGTTTCCTCCACCCGTCTTCCCTGTTCATCCGTATACCAAATAAGAAGGTCTCCGGAGTCACCCACTTCTCGAATGGAGGAGATTCTGGATTTGATGAACCGGACGCCCGCCCGATCCCGCGCTTTGATATAGGAACGCTCGAAGTCCTTACCATGGGTCCGGATATCGATGTAGAACACGGCCGCGTCCAAATCCTTCACATGCTCTTTGGCCACCACGGCTTCCTTGATGGCATAGGTGCAGCACACGGAGGAACAATAGGGCAGGGCTCCTTCATGGGTGTCTCTGGAGCCTACACACTGGATCCACGCAATCTTCTTCGCGTCTTTGTGGTCCGAAAGCCGCGTCACGTGACCGCCGAAGGGCCCCGACGCACTGAGGATCCGTTCGAATTCGAGACTGGTGACCACGTTGGGGTAACGACCATAGCCGTAGCCGTCGAAGTTCATGGGGTTGTAGGGCTCGAACCCGGGAGAAAGGACGATGGACCCCACCTCCAGAGACAGTTCCTTCTCACAATCCTCGAAATTGACCGCTCCCGCCGGACAGATCTTCTCGCAGGCTCGGCATTTACCCTTGGTCAGGTAGATGCAGTGTTCGGGATCAATGGCGTATTTCAAGGGCACGGCCTGGGAATATTTTGAATAGATCGCCTTACGCTTGATCAGGTCGCAGTTGTACGCATCGTCCACCTTCTTCGGGCATTTTTCGGCACAAGCCCCACAAGCGATGCATTTGTTCATATCGATGTATCTGGGGTGCTGGAGAATCTTCACCGCGAAATTCCCCTCTTCCCCGGAAACGGAAACCACTTCCGACAACGTCAACAGCTCAATATTGATGTGACGGCCGACCTCGACCAGTTTGGGGGACAATATGCATAACGAGCAGTCTTCAGTGGGGAACGTCTTGTCCAGTTGGGACATGACCCCGCCGATGGACGACGAACGCTCCACCAGGTACACGAAGAATCCGGAGTCGGCCAGGTCCAGCGCCGTTTGCATACCGGCGATGCCGCCCCCGACCACCATCACGGATCCCGTTTTATCTTTCGACATGAGTGGTCCTTTCCCTGTGCTTTCCGCCCGAATCACGGACGTTCATCTGCGGGCGGGCTTGATTTCCCCGGTATCACAGCTTTGGGGCTCTCCCCAAGAGGGGCATTGAAAACCCTTATATCACATATTGATAGATTCTCTTGCAAGAGCAAAACGAAGGTTCCAGGATTGAAAATCAATGGCAGGAATCAGCTTCGGCGATGGATAGACGATCGAGAACGCTTGGTCGTCGGTCCGGAAGTCCCCAAATACACCGCCGCCAACGCCATGGCCACACCCAATGCCTGGACCATGTTCACAGTGCAATGGAAGAACCAGACGTCCCACACAAAGGCCAGAGTCGGCTGGAGCAGAAGCGCCAGCCCCGCCCGGGAGGCTCGAGTACGCCCCAGGCCCCGGGAGATGCAGAGCCATCCCCCCATCTGACAGAACAGCCCGTATGCGACCAGCACCACCCAGGTTTGAGCGTCCGGAATCGAAAGAGAATTCCCTCGGACAAAAGACTCCGACCCCAAGAACAAGGCGGTAAACAGCGAAACGTATCCCAACAGCGCCATGGGCGTGATTCGACTCGGAAAGGATTGCGTTTTCTGTAGAGAAAGAAGGTAGGTCGCATAAGCCACGGCCGCCATGAGACCCAACATCACTCCCCACTTCGCCCGGGGTTCGAACGCTCCCCACTCGATGCCCACCACCAGAAAAAGACCCAGCATGGCCAGGGGCACTCCGGCGGCATATCTCCAATTGGGCCGTTCACGGTAGACCAGGATCCCGAAAGCGGTCAGAAAAAACACCTGGAAGTTGGCCAAGAGGGTGGCCAAACCCGGCCCGACGTAATGGATGCTGCGGTGCCAACTCCAAAGATCCACGCTGAAGAAGAGACCGCAAGCCACGGAGGCGACGAGAATTCGCGGCTCGGGGAGAATCCGCTCTCCACGCAAGAAGCAGGCGGCCAGAAGCGCCGCTCCGCCGAAAAGAACGCGGTAAAAGGCCGACTCACTAGGTCCCACGTGAGCCAGTTTCACGAAGACCCCCGAAAAACTGATCAGGGCCGCCCCGGTCATGACCCAAAAGACTCCGTTCATGGGATTTTCAGCGGATTTTTTCGTGGGAAACGATGAGGAAGGAGCGTGCATGGGGGCCGTCAACCGCCCCGCCCACGTGTTCCGAAGGGGCTCGTGGGTGCTGAAAATTCAAAGCGAGGAATGGGGAAAAAACCGCACGGAGCGGCTTCTTCCCCGTGGAAGGACTTTTTTATAAGGCGGCCTCGATTTGACCGAAGACTTCCCCGTCCGTGAATCCTTTGAGCTCTGGCGCGCCGGAACGACATGAAGAAACGCACAAACCGCAGCCTTTACACAAAGCCTCATTGACTTCGGCCTTGCCTTTATCGTTGAGTTGAATCGCCTTGTAGGGGCAAACGGTGACGCACACCTTGCATCCCGTACAAAGCAGCGGGTTGATGTGCGATACGACGCCGCCGACACGCAATTGCGCTTTGCTCAATACGGTCACCGCACGTGCGGCGGCCGCCTGGGCCTGGGCCACGGATTCGTCCAGGGACTTGGGAGCATGCGCCAGACCACACACGAACACTCCGTCCGTAGCGAAGTCAACGGGTTTCAGCTTTACGTGAGCTTCCACGTAGAAGCGATCGTCATTGATGGGCACCTTGAACAATTGGGCCAAAGTGTTCTCTTCAGGGGGAACAATGGCAGCAGCCAATACCAGCAGGTCCGCGGAAACTTCCACCTTTCGGTTTAACACCGTGTCCGTGAAATGGAGTCGAAGACCCGCGTCTCCCGCATCCACGTCCAGGCCCTTCTCATAATTGTAGCGAAGGAAAAGAATCCCCGCCTCCCGGGCCTGTCGATAAAGATCTTCACGCAATCCATAGGTTCGAAGATCCCTGTAGATCACGTACACGTCCATCTCGGGCCGGGTTTTCTTGAGCTCTAGCGCATTGACGATGGAATGCGTGCAGCAAACCTTCGAACAATAGGGACGCTCCTCGTTTCTGCATCCCACGCACTGGAGGAAGGCGGCGCTTTTCACGGCCTTCAGTCGCGGATGTTCTTCCAGCAGCAGACGATCCAGCTCGAGCCCGGTAACGACCCGGTCGTCTTTTCCATACAGGTGTTCCGTGGGCCGGTATTCCTCGGCCCCGGTGGCCAGGATGGCCACTCCGTGCTCGATGATTCGCTCTTCTCCGGCCACGTTCACCGTGGTCTTGAAATTACCCACGAACCCGTCTACCTGCTTGATCTCCGCGTTGAGGAAAAGCTCCACGCGTTCGGCCTTCTCCACTTCGCGGACCAAACGGTCCAGATGATCCCTGACGTTTTCCCCTTTCCAAGTTCGGAAAAGGTTTCGCGCGCCACCGCCCAGAACGTTTTCCCGCTCCACGAGGTACGCCGTATACCCCTGGTCGGAGAGATTCTTGGCCGCGGTCAAGCCTGCGACCCCGCCCCCGATGACCAGAGCGGCCTTGTTCACCCCCAAATCCTGTTGATAAAGAGGTTCCAACTGGGCCGCTTTGACCACCGCCATGCGCACCAAGTCCTTGGCCTTTTCCGTCGCCCGTTCGGGCTCCGTGGCGTGCACCCAGGAGCATTGGTTGCGAATATTGGCCATTTCGAACAGGTACTTGTTCAACCCGGCATTGGTCAGAGTTTCCTGGAACAAAGGTTCATGGGTTCGGGGCGTGCAGGCGGCCACGACCACCCGAGTCAGGCCCTGTTCCTGGATGATCTTGGCCATCTTGTCCTGGGTATCCTGAGAACAGCTGAACAGGTTCTCCTCGACATAGGCCACGTAGGGCAGATGTCGGGCATATTCGGCCACTTCAGGCACGTTGACGGTGCCCGCGATGTTGGTTCCACAGTTGCACACAAACACGCCGATCTTGGGCGCAGTGCCTTTGACGTTCGTTTCCAGGGGAACGTCCTTGGTTCTGGTGAGTTTCCCCCGAGCCGGAGCCAAGAGGCTTCCCGCCACCCCCGCCGTCGCACTCGCATCCATGACGGAGGAGGGGATGTCCTTGGGTCCCTGATAGGCCCCGCAAACATAAATTCCGGGCTGGGAAGTCTTCACCGGCTCGAAACTGCTGGAAACGGGATAACCGTAATGATCCAAATCGACGCCCAGGTTGCCGGCAAGCGCCATCGAGTCTTGGTTTGCGCACAACCCGACGGACAGAACCACCAAGTCGAAGGTCTCCTCGACCCGCTTTCCCTGTTCATCCGTGTACCAAATCAGGAGGTCCCCGGAGTCACCCACCTCTCGGATGGAGGAAATCCGGGACTTGATGAAGCGCACGCCGGATCGCTCTCGCGCCCGGTTGTAGTACCGCTCGAAATCCTTCCCGTGAGTCCGGATGTCGATATAGAAAACGGCGGCGTCCAGGCCTTTGACGTGGTCTTTGGCCACCATGGCTTCTTTGATGGCGTAGGTGCAGCACACGGACGAGCAGTAGCTTTGGGCTCCTTCGTGCGTATCCCTTGACCCCACGCACTGGATCCAAGCAATCTTCTTGGCGTCCTTGTGATCCGAAAGCCGAGCCACATGCCCCCCAAAGGGGCCGGATGCGCTGAGCATCCGCTCGAATTCAAGGCTGGTCAAAACATTGGGGAAACGACCGTAGCCGTAACCGTTGAAAGCCTTGGGATCGTAAGGCTCGAATCCGGTGGAAAGAACGATGGACCCGACGTGTAAGGACACTTCTTTCTCACGGTCCTCGAAATTGACCGCTCCCGCGGGGCAGATTTTCTCGCACGCCCTGCATTTGCCTTTCGTCAGGTAGATGCAGTTCTCCGGGTCAATGGCGTATTTCAAGGGCACGGCCTGCGAATACTTCACATAAGCGGCTTTGCGTTTGTTCAAGCCGAAGTTGTACTCATCCTCGACCTTCTTCGGGCACTTCTCGGCGCACGCGCCGCAGGCGATGCATTTGTCCACGTCGATGTAACGGGGATGCTGAAGAATTTGGACGTCGAAATTCCCCTGCTCACCGGAAACGGAAACCACTTCCGACAGCGTTAACAACTCGATATTGATATGCCGGCCGACCTCGACCAGTTTGGGAGAGATAATTCACATCGCGCAGTCGTCCGTGGGGAAGGTTTTGTCCAATTGGGACATAACCCCGCCAATGGACGTGGATCGCTCCACCAGGTAGACGAAAAAGCCGGAATCGGCCAGGTCCAACGCCGTTTGCATGCCGGTGATCCCTCCACCGACCACCATAACGGCCCCGGTCTTGTCTTGTGACATTGGGTGCTCCTTTCACTATGCCTTCCGCCCGAACCATGAAAGTCCGACTCCGGGCGGGGTTGATTTCCCCGGATTCACAGCCTTTGGGGCACTTCCCCAGCAAAGAAATGTTCCGTCTTTGGTCCCGCTCACACGGGGAACTTCCTCTCCGAAACGTACCCCGTGGATAATAACGAACCTTTTTTATCACATATCCCAGGTTTCCCATGCAAGCCCAAAGCGCTTTTTTTCACAGAGGTTCTTGAATTACCTCGTTGACGCGAATCGCCCGCTTCGGTGATTTCGAACCGGGAGAGCCCGGTCGGAATCAGCGGTTCAAAAAAGGAAAAGGGTTTCATCGGAAACTGATGTTGTGTTATATTAAACTAAATTTCCGTACAGGAAACTTTTTTAGCGTAACTAAGATCTCTCGCCCATTCTTTTCCGCGGTATGTGGCGCAGGAGGCTCGGTGGTTACCGGGCGACCGTTTCAAAAAAGAAAACGCCTCCCGATACGAACAGACCGATTCACGGCATGGTGAGGCAAACCCGCGGAATCGATTTAGGAGGCAGGGCGAAACCGAGGAGAGCGGCCACGGAAAACGCAATGCACGGAACCGACCGAATCGGCGCGATGTCGGAAGAAGAAGCCGTCGACCTTTACCTGGAAAGCCTACGCTTCCTGGTACATCGGGAATGGCCCGACACCGACCGGCGTCTCTCCCGTCTGAATTGCGTTGGTTCCGAAGATCAGGAAAACGACCTCCGAGAAACCATGATCACCGCGGCCGTCCTTGCCTGGGACATGAATGGCCTCCGCCTTTTTCTGGAACCCGATCGCGCCGATCGTATTTCAAAACGCGCGTTTTCCGAGTTCCGCTTAAGCATGTCGCCCTCTTCCCAACGTGAAGGCCACCTTCAGGAGTTTCTTTCCCTGCTCCAATCCATTGAACCCTCCAGACTGGATCTCCATTTAATCGCCTCCACTCTCTACTCCCTGATCTCCATACACGACCCGGATCCTCGCGCCGGCCGCAACACGGCCGAAGCGATCGAGGTGATCGTGGAAATCATAGAATCGCTTGCCGGATGCATGGCAAGTCTTATGTCCGAGGCGCGATCGGCGCCTTGACCGTCCCCTTTTAACGACGCTCTCACCAAGGTCGGGACCGAAGTCGCTGAGAAGGCGGAAACAAGTGTTTCGGTACTTGACCTTGCTTTGTTTCATCACTTCTGGATCGTAGAAGGGAGGTGGGAATAAGGCGGGTTCGAGTTGACGGCTTCCATTCACCATCGACGCAGTCGCTTCGAGGGATCGGGCCTCCGTCTCCATCGCGCTCGGAATTCCGACCGTTCCTTCTCGTTCTGTTTGAACAATCTGAGCTTCCATCGCTATCGGCATTCCAACCGGATTCCCGTTTGTGAAACCCGCGGGCTGCTGCGAGACCTCCGCGTTACGAATCCATTTCGAAAAGAGGAGATCCGCTGCGATGAACCGTCAAAGACCAAACGCCAACGAAGCACTACAGACGAAGAACCGTTCCAGGGACGTCGCTCCCCAATCGGGCATCTGCAGCCGTTGTGTAGACGGGTGCAAGGGGAATTGCGACATGTTCAACGCCACTTTCCGAAGCAGGGAATTGCTGTATCCGGTCCCCTTCGGCGAAATTACCGCCGGAGCGGACAAAGACTACCCCGTAGATTACTCTCACCTGAATATTATGGGCTATGCCATGGGTGCCGAGGGTATTGACCCGGACCCCGACCAAGCCACCTTTCCCACCGTCGGCACGGAAACCGCCTTCGGACGTGCACACAAAGTCAAGATGAAGATCCCCATGTTCACCGGCGCCTTGGGAAGCACGGAAATCGCCCGGAAGAACTGGGAACATTTCGCCGTCGGAGCCGCCATCACCGGAATCAGCTTGGTATGCGGAGAAAACGTGTGCGGCATTGATCCCGGTCTGGAAAGGAGCCCCGACGGCAAGGTCGCCAAATCACCGGAGATGATCCGACGCCTGGACTTGTATCGAAGATACCACGAAGGCTACGGAGACATTCTGGTACAGCTCAACGTGGAAGACACCCGTTTGGGTGTGGCCGAATATGTGATCGACAAACTGGGTTGCGAAACCATTGAGCTGAAGTGGGGGCAAGGAGCCAAAAGCATAGGAGGGGAAATCAAAGTCAATTCTTTGGAGAGGGCTCAGGAATTGAAGAAAAGGGGGTATATCGTCACCCCTGACCCCGACAGCCCACCCGTACGTGAGGGATTCAAAGAAGGGGCCATCAAGGAATTCGAACGGCATTCACGCCTGGGATTCATCGACCGGGAAGCCTTTATGGCCGCGGTAAAAAGATTTCGGGACCTGGGAGCCAAAAGGGTTACGCTGAAAACCGGAGCCTACCCCATGAGGGAACTCGCCATGGCCATCCGGTGGTCCTCCGATGCCGGAATCGATCTTCTGACCATTGACGGCGCTCCCGGCGGTACGGGCATGAGCCCGTGGCGTATGATGTCCGAGTGGGGCGTTCCGGCGCTCTATCTGCACTCCATGGCCTACGATCTCTGCTCCCGCCTGGCATCGCGCGGGGATCCGGTTCCGGACATCGCTTTTGCCGGGGGCTTTTCCAGTGAAGACCACATCTTCAAGGCCCTGGCTTTGGGTTCGCCATACTGCAAAGCCGTGTGCATGGGCCGTGCATTGATGATCCCCGGAATGGTGGGGAAAAACATCGGTCGATGGATGCAAGGAGAGGACGGTGGCCTGCCTTCCACCGTGCTCAAGTATGGTTCCACCAAAGAGAAGATTTTCGTGTGTTACGAGGAGTTGAAAGCGAAGTACGGAAAGGAAGCGGACGAATTGCCCTTGGGAGCCGTTGGAATCTACAGCGCGGGGGAAAAAATCCGCATAGGGCTCCAACAACTCATGGCTGGAGCCCGCAAGTGGCGTACGGACCTGATCAAACGAAGCGATCTGGCCTGCCTGACCGAAGAAGCGGCCAAAGTAACCGGAATTCCATATATCATGGAAGCCTATCGCGACGAAGCGCTCAAGATCATCGACGGAGCCGACTAAAAAGAGGGGAGTGACATGCGCTACTATGCCGTGCTCAGCAAAATGACACAGGACGGCAGGCGGGCCGTGAAGGACCTGCCGGAAACCTTTGAACAAATCAACAAAGCGGTGGAAGCCTCCGGAGGCGGAGACGTGAAGATCATCACGCAGTTCGCCTTGCTCGGACCGTATGATTTCCTCACGATCCTCCAGGCCAAGGACAACAAGGTAATGCTGCGAGCGGCCATGGAACTGGAATCGGGAGGACTCCTGGACACCATGACCGTCCCGGCCGTTCCCATGGAAGAATACGTGGCCGAATTCAAGAAGCTGAACCCGTAGCCGGTAGGTTAAAACGCCCATCCGCCGTTTGATGGGAAGCACCCATGATTCCATCGAGAAGCGGTAATGCGGCGACAAATCCGAAGAGGCGGATCATCCGCCGGGGAAGCCCGGAAGTGGGCGAATTGGGGCTTCCCCTCATCCCGTCTCCAGGAGGCATCCTCGGGAAAACATTCGTTTTAGGCCCGGAGGCTTTGTGTGAATCCATCCGGAATGGAAATCGGGCGGGAAATTCAGCACAGGGGTCGGAAACGAGACGGCCGTTGAAGCCCGCCCGGTGAATCCGGTGGGCGTCAACGGCCTAAAAACGCGGATGGTTGTCGAAAGCGATTTCGACTATTTCACGCGACGTCGGCTCCTTACCGAAAAGCCCAATATTCCCAGCAAGCCCGACCCCAGGAGAAGCACCGCCGGGGGAAGCGGCACGGTAGTCCCATGGCCCATGAGATTGTCGTTGCCGCATTCCTGGGTGAAATGGGCTGTGAATTCAGTTCCCTCATCCAGGAAACTGAGGTCAAAGAGAGCCACATTGTGGGTATCCCCCTCGTAATCGCCTGCTTCCGCATCGGAGAGGCCTTCGAAGTAGCTGAACTGGAGCCCTTGGTATCCCTCCACCGGTATGTAATAGGTCTTCGTGGGGTCGATTCCCTCACCCGAATTGTAGAATTCGTCGAACTGCCACGGATTGGAATGATCGAACTGAGAATAATACACGGGGTTCAGGTAGGTGTCCGGAGTGATTTGATACACCGAATAATACCCGTATTCCCAGTAGATATCGATAACATAGTTGTACCCGAAGGAATTCGTGATGGTTCCGTCCACCCCCAGGTTATCCTGGCTGCCGGTACCCGCGGCGCCGCTTCCGTAGGTCACATTGGAGAGTGCGCCGGTGCCGATGAAGATATCGCCGGATAGAATTTTTCCACCACCGGGGTCGGTACCGTCGCCGTGGATGAAGTTCCATCCGCCCACGATACCCAGCGTGGTGCCGTTGACACGAAATCCTTCCAGGTCCCAAGCCTGCTCGCCAAGCGTACCGGGTTCCACTTCCTGGTCTTCGGCAACGTCCTGCGAAGACGCCGGACCCCGGTACCAGCCCGTGGTGCCCTGTCCCGTGCCGTCATAGATGGTGATGTCCGTACCCAACACCAAGGCCTGGGCGGGGATTACGAACGCCCAAAAGGCCAACAAAAATATGGGCAATATCAGACGAACGGTTTTCATATTGTCTCCTCAATCCGAAGAATGCTTGGGTTGCAACCATCCCCTTTATCGGGATCTCCGGGTTTCATTTGTCCGATGGGACGATTTTCACGATGTTCGGCTGAAAACAACGCCTCTTTTCGATGATGCTATTCTCCCGAATATTTTTCCCGTTGGCAAGCCAACTTTTTGGCCGGGATTCGCAGTAACGAACGAAAAGGTAGCCTGAAGAGCTCAACGTAATACAAATCGTGTTCAGGCCTTCAAATACGCATTTAATCGTTTAATCGCTGTTTTTCAACTTTCTTAGGCTGTTACAAATGTGCGAGTATCCGACCACTTGAAGCCGTCTTAGACTTCGCCGGCCTCTCGGCTCTTGGGCAACGCCACTACGAAGACCGAACCCTGTCCCGGTACGCTGCAAACCATCACGCGCCCCCCGTGACCGTTCACGATGGACTCCACCCCGGCCAAACCCAAACCGTGACCTTCCCGATGCCCCAGTTTCCGACCTCGGTAAAACATGTTGAACACGTAGGGTAACTCCTCGGAGTTGATGCCGATCCCCTGATCCTCGAAACGGATGAGGACTTCCCGCGCCGTTTCCCCGGCCTCCACGGTGACGCGCGTGCCGGATTCCGAGTATTTCAGGGCGTTCTCCAGAAGGTTGGTGAAAACACGCCTCAATCTGGGAGCGTCTCCCTCGATTTCCGGTAGTTCCTCGATGTTTTTCGCCCGAAGCCGGATTCCCGCATCCTGGAATCGGGGTTCGAAGGTCTCGATCAGTTCACGAAGTTCCTTCGACAAATCCATCAAGTCGAAATTCAGCTTCAATTTTCCTAAATTAAGTCGGGAGAAGTCGAGAAAATCATTAATCAAAGATTCGAGCTTCCCCGATTCTCTGCCGATGATTTCAAGAAATTGGGTCTTTTTGTCCGCCGGGAGTGTTTCCGTATGGGACAGCAGGTGCGCGGCAAAGCCGTGAATGCCGATCAAAGGCGATTTCATGTCGTGGGCGAACATGGAAATGATCTTGGCTTTCTCTTCTTCAAGTTGTTTGATCTCCGTGATGTCTTGAAAAACCTCGATTCCGCCCATGAGCCCGCCGTCTCCGCCGAAAAGGCACCCCGCGTTGACTCGCACCGGGATTCGAGTACCATTTCGGTGCGAGATATCCCCTTCGACAAAGCCCACGGGGCTGCGTTTCGCCAGCGCGTTCCTGATGGGACAGGAGTTGTCGCACATGGCCCCCGCCATGACCTCTCTGCAGGGCCTGCCCACCACTTCGTCGCTTTGAAAGCCGGTGATCTTTTCTCCTTCCCGATTGATTCGGGTGATGCGCAAGTCCGCATCCACCGTAATGACCCCCACGGGCAGGTTACTGAAAAGCATCTGGTATTCGTCCGCCGCTTTCTTGAGCTTCTTCTCCAATTCCTTTCGAGAGGAAACGTCCCTCAACGTTTCGATAGCCGCCGTGGGTTTTCCGCTCTCATCCAACAGCACCTTTGCCTTGATCCACAGATACCTCCCATTCTCACCAAGCGCGGGTGCGAACACCTCCGTGATGACGGTGTCCTTTTCCCGGATCAAGGCCGGATATTCCCGTATTGCCGAAGATTCATCCCACTTGAGCACGAAATCGGCCGGAGAAGGTCTCCTTTCTCCCCAGAAAGGAACGGAATATTCGCACCCGCCTCGTCCAAGCATCCGGTGGGCAGGCACTCCGGTCAGCTCCTCCATGGCTTGGTTCCAGATGATCACTTCACCGGCATTGTTGATGGAAAAGGTGGGATCCGGAAGAAAGTTTAGTATATCCGCTAACTTGCGTCTCGCTTCGTTCAGTGCCAACTCGGTTTCTTTGATATGGGTGATGTCCGTCACGAACCCTTCCAGAGCCGAGAGTTCGCCTTCGCTCGAAAACACCCCCACGCCTTGCTCCCAAACCCATTTATCGGAGGAATCCTTCGCGGTAATCCGATAGATCAAATGAAAAGGCCCGCCCGCTTCCAGGGATCGCTGTACCGCGTCCCAAACCGCCTCCCGATCCTCAGAATGGATGAGCTCTCCGTAGGAAACCCTCCGATTCTCGACAAGCTCTTCCGGATCGTATCCGGTAAGCGCCACGGAGCCCACGCTCACGAATTCCATGGTCCAGTCCGGGTCGTTGCGGCATCGGTAGGCCATGCCCGGCAGGTTGTCCATGAGGGTGGCCAGACGTCTCCTGCTGTCCCGTACCTCCTGCTCCCTCGCCGCCAGTTTTCGATTTGAAGCCTCCTGGGCCAGGGAATAGAAAAAGAATCCCCACGTCATGGCCACGAGAGAACCGACCACGTCTTCCACGGATTCCCAGGTCGTAGCCAGCCCGGTCCATTCGGCCACCAGGAAGAAGCCGTAAAGCAGAGAGAAAACCAGCAGAGCGGCAAGCAGAACCTTGGAGTCCGAACCCGGAATGCGTCGTCGACGCACCACAACGATCAACAGCGCGGCGGCCACCGAATCACAGAAGAGGATGTCCAGGAAAGCAATCGGAGACATCAATCAACCGCTCCTCGGGTTTTCGATATCCGGAAACACCAAATTGCCATGAGAACACCACTGACGACGTAAAACACATGCTCGAGAATGTTCATCAGGGAATAAAGAACGAATGACTCCAGCACGGTGAACAACCAGCTCAGAAGAAAGGAATAGAAGGAAAGGAACAGCAGATGCAGTTCGGATGTCTCTTTGAATCCTTTTCGGAATCTAAGGAGAAACGTCAGCACTCCCATGCCGATGAGCAACATCACCAATTCGCCTTCCTGGAATGTTCTCACGCGTCGCGCCTCGCTGAATTGGTCATGATTTTGAAATGCTTCCCATACCGTGCCGAAAAAGACGAAACCGAGAAAATTCCTTTCCTTAGACGTGTCGAGCTCGAACCCTTGGTTCCGCCTGCGGAAATCTCCGGGCCTTGGGTCCCCGGTTCAGGGCGCTGTCTTGGCCCGCCCCACCCCGGGGCGGCGTCACAACGATTCACAGTTACTACCAGTTTACCCATGCGCGGTTTCTTGGCAAGAGCCTTGAGAGGCCCGCAGTTTCTTTTTTTCTTGACGTATTATACCGTTCGGTATATTCCGACTCCAGGAGCAGGTTACTATGAACAACCGAATGAGACTTCTGAACTGCGCTTTGGACTTGTTTTCCGCCCGCGGTTACGATGCGGTGGGCGTGCAGGAGATCGTGGATTCGGCGGGCCTGACCAAGCCCACCCTCTACCATTATTTCGGAAGCAAAGTGGGTTTGCTGGAAACCCTCCTGTCCGAAAGGTTCGGCGAGCTCTATACGAAGCTCCGATCCGAGGCGGACTACCGAGGGGACGTACCCCTGACCCTCCACCGGGTGGCGGCGGTGTACTTTCGTTTTGCGGAGCGAAATCCGACTTATTACCGGATGCAGCTTTCCATGTGGTTCGCGCCCCCGCAAAGCGAGTCCCTCAAATCGGTGACCCGCTTGAACGAAAAGCAGCAGGAGCTGTTGGAACATCTCTTCATCTGCGCGGCCAAGGACCACGGCAACATGAAGGGAAGACACAAAGCTTACGCGGCCACGTTTTTGGGTATGATCAACACATATATCGCCTTGGCGCTCAACGGGTATGTGGTGTTGGACGAGGCGTTGACGCATCGGGCGGTTCACCAGTTCATGCACGGGATTTTTTCATGACAGGCCGCTGAAAAACGGGGCTTCTTTTTTTTCCCTATACTATACCGATCGGTATAGCTTAAATGGAGGTTCGACATGACGCACTGGGCACGGAATTCCATCTTTTACCATATCTATCCTTTGGGATTCTGCGGAACGCCCCCCCGAAACGATTTCGTTTCTCCTCCCGTTCCCCGACTGGAACGACTTTTTGAGTGGGTCGACCACTGGGAAGAGCTGGGCGTCAACGCCCTTTACCTCGGTCCCGTGTTCGAATCCACCGCCCATGGGTACGATACCGCCGACTTTCATCTGGTCGATCGCCGCCTGGGCACCAACCAAACCCTCTCTCGCTTGATGCGAAAACTCAAGCAGAGGGGGTTCCGAGTGATCCTCGACGGTGTTTTCCACCACGTGGGTCGCGATTTCCAGGCCTTCCGGGACGTCCGACAACGGTTGGATCGATCCGATTATCGAAATTGGTTTTCCGGGCTGTCCTTTAAAGGCACAAGCCCCTATGGAGACCCCTTTTCTTATGAAGGCTGGAACGGGCATTTCGACTTGGTCAAACTGAACCTCTCCGACCCCGAGCTCAGAAATCATCTGTTCGAGGCGGTGGGGGCATGGATTCGGGAATACGAAATCGACGGACTGCGCCTGGACGCCGCGGACTGTGTGGACCCGGCCTTCCTCCGGGACTTGGCCGCCTTCTGCAGAAAGATGAAACCGGATTTCTGGCTCATGGGAGAAGTCGTACGCGGAGACTACCGCCGATTGGCCAATCCGCAACTGCTGGATTCCGTAACCAATTACGAATGCTACAAAGGGCTCTATTCAAGCCACGTGGATCGGAACTACTTCGAAATCGCCTATGCCCTCAATCGGCAGTTCGGAAAGGAGGGCCTCTATGCGGGCTTGCCTTTGTACAACTTCGCGGACAACCACGACGTGAACCGCGTGGCGAGCAACCTCACCGAACCCGCCCATCTATATCCGCTCTACTGCCTGCTCTTCACCATGCCGGGCGTACCTTCCATCTATTATGGAAGTGAATGGGGGATGGAGGGAAAGAGGACCCGCAACGGCGACGGAGCTTTGAGACCGGCCCTCGAATTCCTGAAGACGCCGCACCAATGCCCACACCCCGACCTGGCCCGCACCATCGCACAGTTGGCCCGGATTCGGAAAGACAGCCCGGCACTCAAATATGGAGACTACGGGCAATTGCTCGTGGCCCACGAACAGTTGGCCTACCAACGGGCCACGCCGGACGAAACCGTGGTCGTGATTCTCAACGCCTCGGATAAGCCGGTGCACGTGGATGTTCCTTCGCCGTTCACCGAGGGCATCCGTCTCAGAGACCTGCTGAACCCTGAGGATCGGTTCCGGGCGCGGGGAAACGTCCTGCGGATTCCGGAAGTGCATCCCCGCTGGGCCCGGATTCTACGGCCGGAATGATTACGACCGAAGTACATTTTCAATGCAAAGGCCGCGTGATCCAGGTCTCACGCACGTGGGCAAGATCCGGCGGAGGGCTTCACATGGAAGGAAGGGGTTGGGTTCATGGGACGCCGGAACCCAGCTCCCGCTCCACGGAGCGGACGACTTCTTCCAAACGCTCCAGGAACCGAGATCGGTCCTTTTTCGCCATGGGAGCGGGTCCGCCCGTCATCATGCCCGAACTGCGAAGTTGCGCCAGGAGGTCCCGGTCGGCCAAAGCCGTCCCTATGGTGTCTTCCGAGAATATGCGACCCTTGGGGCTCAACGCTTTGGCACCCTTTTCCAGGCTCCGCGAAGCCAAAGGAATATCGGCGGTCACCACGATGCCGTTGCGGGACACATGGTCCACGATCCAATCGTCCGCTTCGTCGAGTCCTTCGCTCACCACCACCAGCTCCACACTCTCGTGGTCCGGCACGCGCATCCACGAGTTGGATACCACTTTGACTCGCGCTCCATGCCGCGCGGCGACCCGATAGATCTCCTCCTTCACCGGGCAGCCGTCGGCGTCTATGAAAATCTCGATCAAACGAGTTCCTTTCCCGCCCGGACAATCTCGCCTCGGGCGCGTCCAAGACAACAACCCCCACGCGCGGGGGTTGCTCCCCAGGGGCTCAATCTTCCGACCCATGCGAATCGCATCCGGACACGGCCCTTTCGGACTTGGTTCTTGCTTTTCTTCCCGAAACCATTCTAGATGACCGTGATTGATCCCTCAACCGGTTTTCCGCGGTGAAGCGGGGTACCGAGACAACCCGACGAATCGCGGCGCTTTCTTCCATGATTCGTCGGTGAACCACTCCGGAGGTCCCCTTGTCCGATTCCATCGACCCGAAATATCTCAAGCCCACCGAGATTCTCGACTACGAGCACCCTCGAGTGAAGGATTATGCCGCAAACGCCGTAGGCTCCTCCACGGAACCCGTCGAAAAGGCGGTGCGCCTTTATTATGCCGTGCGCGACGGTATCCGCTACGATCCCTACTTTCCTTTTCACAAACCGGAGCATTACCGGGCGAGCTGGATACTGGAGGTGGGTCGCGGTTTCTGCATTCCCAAGGCCGCCCTGCTTTGCGCTCTTGGACGCCTGTGCGGCATTCCCGCCCGGTTGGGCTTCGCCACGGTGAAGAATCATCTGGCCACACAACGCCTGATCTCCTACCTGGGCTCCAATGTGTTCGTGTTTCACGGATTCACGGAGTTTTATCTCGAAGGACGATGGGTGAGGTCCACACCCGCGTTCAACCGGGAGCTTTGTCAGCGCCACGACGTGGAACCTTTGGAATTCGACGGCAAAACGGATTCCCTGTTTCAGCCTTACAACCGGGAGCGACAGCGATACATGGAATACGTGTCGTATCACGGAATCTTCGACGACGTCCCCGTGGATGCCATCGTGTCCGCCTGGCGGGAAGCCTACGGTCCGGAAAAGGTGGCGTCCTGGATCGAAGCCTACGACACGCACGGGCTGGGGTCGCGCGGTGACTTCTACGCCGAGACGCCGCTGAAAGACTGACTTCAAGAAACATCATCCTCATGGCGTGAATGATCAAGAGGAATTTCGGCATTCGTTTCCCGAAATCAGGGAACATTGCCTTGAAATTTGTATTCGCCTGCATTATCGGCTATGGAGCTCGACTTCAGTCGGGTAGTGATCGCCGGCTAAAGCCGTGCTTCCGGTAGGTCGCCCGATCATGCAAGCGAATATGCGGCCTTTCGATACAAGTCTCGGTTCACAATCCGGCTCAAACAAAGGAGAGGAACGGTGTACTCATTCTTTCTGAGAAAAATCACAGCCTTGATGTGCTGTGTATTGTTTGTCGGATTCGCCCAAGGCGCCTGGGGCGGCATCGGCCATGAAACGCCGGAGGCGACCGAAATCGAGCCGCTTCACGTCCAACTCATCATCGTACAAAGTCAGGATCGGTTCGAAGCCTATTCGGGAGAGCAGCTCGCCGCCGCCCTCAACAACGAGCAGACGGACCCCACCGAGATCTATTCCGACGCCCAAGGACCGGACTCGTCCGCTTTCATCAACGTCTTTCTGTTCAAGAGCGTAGACGTTCTCAATTCTTTCGACTCGGAAACCCTGGCTTTGTTCGCTTCCCGGGCGCAGGCGGGGGAGTTTTTCGGACTCATCGGCGGGGACGCGGCGCTGAGGCAGGCGCTGGACGCCTTCGATCCGGGTGATAAAGGTGAGACGAGCGATCCGGAGAATTACGCCTACTTCATGTACGGAGTTCCGGACGGCGACCGGGAGGACCTTTACCTGGGCCTGGATGAAAACCCCACAGTGGGGTCGCTCCTGGATCTGCTCACCGACTGGATCGCCGAGGTCCTGGAAAAACACGCCTTTGCCTCACAAGCCGACTCGGGCGCCTGGGACGCCACCTATACCCAGGACTGGAGAGGAACCATGGACGGCGGCTCCTACCGGTTTCTGGTCAACGTGTTCAAACTGAACACCACGAATCCGACCAAGAACTGGTTTCTGGTGACCACCAGCTACCAATCGGAGATCGACGACTACAGGTCCAACAGCGGGCGATGCGGCTGGTATACGAACGCCATGAACCTCAAAGCCACGGTGGACACCACCGACGGCGCCTTGCTCTATGACTACATGCCCACCGGCACCGTGGGAGACACCACCAAAGGATTCAGTATCGGGGGTTCCCTGGGCACCGATTCCGTGGGAGGCAGCGCCGAGTATTCGGAAAGCTACACCACGCCCGACGCGGTCATTCGGGACAACAGCAGCTACGCCTCCAACCGGGCGGAATGGAATATTTCGTTCAAGGAACCGAATTACTTGTGGTGGCCCTTCTACGGCGAACCCGCGGACGTGGCGAGAAATTCGTATCAAGTCGCGCCCAGTTTCATCGTACAGGTCCCGAAGACCAAACCGCTCAAGCTGAAGCTGCGCCCCAAGATCAGTCACCGGGACGACGACCTGTCCTTCAGGGTTGTTGTGTTGAAGGTGTCTCCTTGGACCACTTACTGGCCCAACGGAGACCTGAGCCTGAGGGTTGCGCCCTGAGTCCGACACCGATGGGAACAAATGGGTTTCATTTGCAGCACCACGAACATCCCGGCTTTCGCCGGTCGCATCACCGCTGAGTGCACGGAGACGCGGGAAGGATCGCCCGTTCCCGCAAGCGGAGACAAGGGTTTTTTCTGAAGGTTTCTATCTACAACAACCGCCGGCAAAGGAGAGGAACCTTGAACCTATTTTTCGGGAGAAAAATCACAGCCTTGATGTGTTGTGTCTTGATTGTCGGATTCGCCCAAGGCGCCTGGTGCGGCACCGGCCATGAAACGCCGGAGGCATCCGAAATCGAGCCGCTTCAGGTCCAACTCATCATCGTACAAAGTCACGACCGGCTCGAAGCCTATTCGGGAGAGCAGCTCGCCGCCGCCCTCAGCGACGAGCAGACGGACCCCACCGAGGTTTATACCGACGCCCAAGGACCGGACTCGTCCGCCTTCATCAACGTCTTTCTGTTCAAGAGCGCCGAGGTTCTCAACTCCTTCGACTCGGAAACCCTGGCCCTGTTCACTTCCCGAGCCCGGGCGGGGGAGTTCTTCGGACTGATCGGAGGGGACGCCGCACTCCGTGAAGCGCTAAATGCCTTCGATCCCGGTGATCATGGTGAGACGAGCGATCCGGAAAATTACGCCTACTTCATGTACGGGGTTCCGGACGGCGACCGGGAGGACCTTTACCTGGGCCTCGATGAAAACCCCACGGTGGGGACGCTGCTGGATCTGCTCACCGACTGGATCGCCGAAGTCCTGGAAAAACACGCCCTCGCCTCGCAGGCCGACTCGGGCGCCTGGGACGCCACCTATACCCAGGACTGGAGAGGAACCATGCACGGCGGCTCCTACCGGTTTCTGATCAACGTGTTCAAACTGAACACCACGAATGCGACCAAGAACTGGTTTCTGGCGACCACCAGCTACCAATCGGAGATCAACGACTACAAGTCCACCAGTGGGCGATGCGGCTGGTATACGTACGCCATGAACCTCAAAGCCACGGTGGACACCACCGACGGCGCCGCGCTCTACGAATATATGCCCACCGGCACCGTGGGAAACACCACCAAGGGATTCAGCATCGGCGCGTCCCTCGGCACGAACGCCGTGGGGGGCAACGCCGGCTATTCGGAGAGCTACTCCACGCCCGACGTGGTCATTCGGGACAACAGCAGCTACGCCTCCAACCGGGCGGAATGGAATATTTCGTTCAAAGAACCGAATTACTTGTGGTGGCCCTTCTACAGCGAACCCGCGGACGTGGCGAGAAATTCGTATCAAGTCGCGCCCGGCTTCATCGTACAGGTCCCGAAAACCAAACCCCTCAAGCTGACGCTGCGTCCCAAGATCAGCCACCAGGATGACGACCTGTCCTTCAGGGTTTTTGCGGTGAAGGCGTCTCCTTCGATCTTCTACTGGCCGAACGGAGACCTGAGCCTGAGGGTTGCGCCCTGAGAACGAGAGACTTTCCCGCGTCCGACCACGGGCGTGGGACGGCGAGGGGCGGTCCGTCCAACGAACCGCCCCTCTCTTTCATCACCGGAAACCGGCGGGGCAGCCGCACGGCACCTAAATTCCTTTCTGCGCACCCCGATGACCTTGGGTCAAGCAGGCAGTCCGACTCTGATGGAGGTCCACGGAAAGGGGCGATTGGGAAGGGATTTCTCGGGCAAGAGACGACTTCGGTACCGGTTCGAGACAATGGTAGAAGAGCCTCTTTTTATGCTCAATGGGCAAAATCGAAGATGATCTCCGCGCCGTCGGCCCTGATCAATCCGGCAACAGAAGCAGGAGCAGTCCCGTGGTTGCGTCCCGTAGATACGTTACCGACGGCTGTGAGGTTTGATCGGCCGTTACGGTCACCGTCAGATTCGCCGGGCTTCTCCAGCCGCCCACGTCCTTGAATTCCACCGTATAAGCACCGGCCTGCAGGTCGGTTTCCATGTCGCCGCCGGCGCGCCAAACGCTCTCCCCGACCAAGCGCCATCCGGCGCCGGCCTGTGCCGCCTCCGAAGGAAGGATGGTGACTCGTATCGAGCCGCGGCCGGGTTCTTTTGGAACGCGGAAATCGATGCGCTTGATCAAAGGCAGTGCCGGTTGATCTCCCTCATAGTCGAAGGTGTCGCCGTAAGCCGAATAATCGCGTCCGCCCACGACCCACCGACCGATACCCGTGTCCTGAACGGGTTGCATCCCGTTTTCTCCCACCTGTGAAATGTCTTTGACGGCGAAGAAGATCAACGTGTCCGGGGTCAACCGATCCAGGTCCTCTTCACAGGCCAGGGTAAAGGGCGCCCAGACCGACGCGTAATACGGCCAGTACTTGGCGAACTTGCCGTCGTCTCGGGCTCCGATGGAAAATCGTTCGTCGGCTAGAATGCGGGCCGGTGTGGCCTGGTCCCAATCGTCGTTGGTGATGGGTTCGAACGAGTAGCGCAGTTCGTAGGTGGCGTAGGCGTAGGCGTTGTTCTTGTATTTGTCCATGAACCCGATCTCGAAGGACCGCGTCTCCGGAAACCAGGTGACCGCCGGCGAACAAACGGTTTCATTATTTTGAGGTTCCGGATCGGTAAGGAACTCCACTTCGTCGAACCACACATCATAGGGTGCGGCGGCGATTCCTTCATAGGGTTTGAAAGTCACATACCATCGATACCAACCATTGAAGTAATCGACTCCCATATCCCGCAGGCTGGAACTCGGAAAGGGGTAGTCCGCGGCACTGGACCAGGAGTTGTTGTGCTGCGGATGGGCGTCGATCAGAACATGCGTCCAACCGCCGCCCTGGTTGCACACTTCGTGGTACCAGTGGCCCCCCACACCATTATAGGGTCCGACATTCATGGTGATTTCCGGCCGATTTCCCCATCCCCCCTCGCCGTTGGTCAATTCGGCCGGGGCGCGATAGTACATGCTCAGTCGATTGGCCCCTTGGGCCTGTGGAAAAGGCACCGGGCTCCAGCTAGGGCCGGTGTTGGCGAAATACAGACAAGGATGTCCGATAACGGCTCCTTCACATACCGGATGCTCACCCGCTTGCAGGAGGTCGAGATATTGCCGTTTGGTGGTGATGGGCGTACCGCAGTTCCCGCCACTGTTGATACCCCCGGTGACGCGGTATCTCAGGCTGTTACCACGAACGGCGGTCTCGCCGTCGATTTCCAGGTACCCGTAGGTTGAGAATCCCATGTGAGATGAATTGTAGGAATTGAGATACAGGTAAAAATAATTGCGAACGTCTTCATCGGGAGCGGGGTAGGACGCCGTGTCGCGCCACCCGGCCCAGTCGTTGGTTGTCATGGGATACGCGCCGTCCGGGTGGGACGAAGCGGTGGTGTAGAGCAGGCCGCCGCCGTCCGCGGGGTCCGCTTCGGCGGCCGTGGGAGGCACTTCGTCGAAATTCGCGAAAACGGAAGGCCACTCCCATTTGATGGTTTCTTCCCGCTCAAAGCCCGGGGGCGAGGATTCGCCCGGCGTATGGGCAGAGTACCCGCCTACCGGGGACGCCGAAGCGGACAAGGCCTCCGGCCGGCTCTCCTCCCTCCGTAGAAACATGGAATGTCCATTGAATTTCGCTCCAATGTCGCCGCTGAGCCGAACAGGTTCGTTCAAACGGCCGCTTTCGGACGGACTGTAGAAGATTACCGCGCGGGAAAGATCATTCTCGGGCGCTTCGCGCGCCATGAAACCGTCAAACTGATAGAGATGAGCCGTTCCGGCCGAATTCCCGGCATGCGAAGCGGAGGGTTGCAAGGGTAGGAGCACCGACCATGCGCACATTAGGGAAAGAGCCGCCCACACGAACCATCGATTCCCTTTTGCACCTCTCGCGACCACGGCCCTCCTCCCCGAACACGACTCGTTTGTTCCAAGTTCTTCACCGCAAGCCAAGTTATCGACTCCATGCTTCATTTCCATCACTCCCCACGTACCTTCCCTCTCATATTAAGAGGTAACTGCCTCGAAGCGGAAAGGTCTTCACTCAATAAAAAGGACGACACCATAAGTGTATCGTCACTCCCGCCCCTTACATAAAGCCCGTGAGTCGCATTTGGAGAAGTGGGCGCTTTCGGCGCATATGGAATTTCCGTGTACTGTAAGGTTGGCGCACTCCGGAAAGAAACCAAGCGTTGAAAGAATGGGAGGGGGACTCGGGACGGACCGCGGACGCGTCTAACGGGCCGATCGCAGGTCCCGCCCGACCATGGGCAATACGGGCATTCCGGGAAGGAACCTGTTCACACCGAAATTCTTTGGCACCTATTCACGGGGTATGCCGCAGAGGGACGCCGGCACGGGGGCACAGGAGAGATGGTGGGCCTTCGGCCGACTTTTGGGCAGGCACTATGGCCTGCCCCTACAATAGACGAGTCCACCCCGTGAATGCTTACATCCTTTGTTCACTCACCGGATCGAAGAACACCGCTTCCGACGCGTCGATCATGAGCGCCGCGCGATCTCCCACGGCGACGCAATCTTCCGGAGACGCCTCGCAACGCATGGGGTGAGTCCCGGTGTTCAGCGTCACCCAAACGGCCGCGCCGGTATCTTCCACCGCCGTGATCTTTGCGCAACCCCGCAAAGTCGTTCCCTCCGAATCCGAGTACGCTTTCAAAGAAATCCCGTCGGGCCTGACCCCCGCAATGACGTGTCGGCCGCCGTGCGCTTCCAGGCTCCTTTGCTGCTCAGGCGTAAGCTGGAAAGACACGACCCCCGAGACCTCCTCTCGAAAAAACAAATGGTCTTCCCGTTGCTCGATCACCCCCCGAATCAGGTTCATGGGAGGCGGAGACATGAACTTGGCCACAAACAGGTTGTCCGGACGGCGGTACAAATCCCGCGCCGTGCCGACCTGTTCGATCCGCCCATGATTCATCAACGCGATGCGATCCCCTAAAGCCGCGGCGTCCGCCTGATCGTGAGTCACCACCACCAGGGTGGAATCCACGGCTTTGCGTATGGAGCGCAGTTCAGACCGGAGTTCCACCCGCAGTTGCTGGTCCAACTGGGAAAAGGGCTCGTCCAGCAGCAGCAGTTCGGGGCGAAGCATGAGAGCCCGCCCCAAAGCCACCCGCTGCTTCTGGCCTCCGGACAGTTCCGACGGTCTGCGCCGGAGTTCCTCACCACTGATCCGCAGCAGGCCGGCCGTCTCTTCCAGTCGTCTACGGATGGTTCCCGCGTCGAATCTACGCACCCGCAGGGCATAGGTCAGGTTCCGCTCCGCCGTCATGTGAGGGTACACCGCATGGTTCTGGAACACCAAAGCCAGGGGACGCCGATGGGGAGGCACATTCGTCAGGGAACGACCGTGCAGCAAAATATCTCCTCCGGTCAACTGCTCCAACCCCGCAATCAAGCGCAACATGGTGGTCTTGCCGCAACCCGACGGCCCCAAAATCACCAGGGACTCCCCCCGGTTCACGTCCAGGCTCAATCCCCGGACCGCAACCACACCTCCCTCTTTCCCGCTTCCATATATCTTCGAAACATCCGCCAGTCTGAGACCGTTCATACCATCATCCAAATTTCCCGCCGCAACAACCGTTGCCGGGCTTGAAGAAAGCATAGAGAAGAATTTTTTATTCATTTCATTTCCGGGGGATGCTTTTGGAAAAGCATCCCCCGGACCCCCTGCAAAACCTTTGAACGCCGCCTCACCGCCTCCGGCGGAGAGCCTGAGGGAGAAATAGGCTGCCTTGCTAATTTCCAACGTTCCATACATCTCCCAAATGGGCTAAGACGTTTAATTCTGGGAGTACGAGACGCTCCGCCCCAGGCGCTGCGTCCACTCTTGAACGTTTTACGGGGGGCGTGGGGGGTGCTTTTCCAAAAGCGCCCCCCACCATCATAAACCGACCATTCATCATTCCAGGGGATGCTTTTGGAAAAGCATCCCCCGGACCCCCTGCAAAACCCTTGAGCGCCGCTTCGCCGCCTTCGGCGGAGAGCCTGAGGGAGGAATCGGCTGCCTTGCTAACTTCCAACGGCTCTTACTTCTCCCAAACGGGCGAAGAAGCACCATTGTGGGGGTACGAGACGCTCCGCCCCAGGCGGTGCGTCCACTCTTGAACGTTTTACGGGGGGCGTGGGGGGCGCTTTTCCAAAAGCGCCCCCCACTCAATCATCCAGGTCCGTCAGTTCATATCGATCGATGACGTAGCGTTGAGCCGTAAACAGCAGGAAGATGGACGGCAGGGTCAGGATCACGCTTCCCGCCATCAATAGGGACCATTGGGTGGAATGCAGGGCCTGAAAGGCTCTCAAGCCGATGGGAGCGGTCTGCATTTCCAGGCTCGAAGTGACCAGGAGAGGCCAGGTGAAGCTCTGCCAGGAGGACAAAAAGGCGATAAAGGCCACGGTGATGATGGTGGGTTTCACCAAGGGAACCACGATATCCCGGAAGACCCGCCACACGGAACCGGATTCGAGGTAGGCGGATTCGAGCAAGGGTACGGGCACACGGCTCATGGCGGTCATGAGCAGAAAAGCGGCTCCCACGGACACGCTTGCCGGCAGGATGAGAGTTGCGAAGGAGTCCAGGCCGGCGAGGCGGCCGATTTCGATTTCCACCCCGGCCAGGGGAATCACCCGTGAGGCGTTCCAGAATTCCGACGGCCACAGCCATTGAGGGAGATAGGCGAACATCAGGAACCTGGGAATCATGATGACGGAGAAGGGAATCAACCAGGAAAGGTAGATCATGCCGTACACCGGCCCGCCGCCCTTCCATCGCACCCTGCTCAGCCCGAAAGCGGCCAGTGTGGACACGGCGGTTTCCAGCATTGCGCCGCACGCCGCCACGACCAGGCTGTTGACCAGGTATCGGGCGAAGGGAATCTGCGAAAAGAGTTCGCCGTAGTTGTTCCATTGGAACGGTTGCGGCAGAAAACGGCTCAGGAATCCCGAATCGTCGAACAGGGCCTCATTGGTCTTGAGAGAGGTGGACAGCATCCACAGAAAGGGAGCCACATAGACTATCACGATGAGCAGACCCACGCTCGCGACGAGGACTCGCCGTGCCATGGGGCCTGAACGGAATGTCTTTCCGTTTACGACCTCTTGGATGGGGTTTCGATCCATGCGATTTCCGATTTCCAGGGTCACTGCGGACGCTTTCCGCGCAGCAGCCCGGCCGCCAGGAGCAGAGGCGAGACGAGCGCCAACATGGCGACGCCCACGGCCGACGCATATCCCACCCGTTCCCATTCAAAGGCATTCTGAAACAGGTACAAGGACAGGGTGGTGGTGGAGCCCACGGGTCCTCCGCCGGTCATGATATAGGTGATTTCGAAACCGCCCTGCAGGGCCCCCAGCAACCCGAGGCATCCGTTGAACAGGGCCGCTTTCTTGAGCCAGGGAAAGTACACGGCCCGGGCCTTATGAAAAAAACCCAGACCGTCCAATCGAGCCATTTCGTGCAATTGTCCGGGAATCTGCCGCAGGGCCGCCAGGAAGAACAGCATTTGAAAACTCCCCACCGATTCCCAGAGCAGGACCAGCATCACGGCCGGCTTGGACCAAGTCGGGTCCTCCAACCAGGCCGGTCCCGCGAGCCCCGCCTTGCCGAGGGCCAGGGAAATCAACCCGAAATCCGCATTGAAAATCCATCGCCAAAGAATGAACAGCGCCACGGGGCTCACCAGGGTGGGAAGGAACACGATGAGGCGTAGGAATTGCCCCCACGGATTCCGATGCTGCAGAAAAACGGCCAGCAGAAAGCTTCCCGCCACCTGCAAAGGAACCATGGACGCAATGATCAGCGTGTTGACGAGGGCCTGCACAAAGAGCGGGTCCGGGGCGGTACCGCCCAAACCCAGCAGCTTTCGATAATTCCACAAGCCGATGAATTCGGGGGACGTGGTGAAGCTCCACCGGCAAAAGGACAGGTAAACGGCCATGACGCCCGGAACCACGGTAAACAGAACCACTCCCGTCAACAGAGGGAGTACGTACAGCATTCCTCGTTGATCGTGAAATGCCTTCATGGCCGCGGACCTGTAGATTCCTGCGAAAGAACCCGCATCAGTCGATCAATGGACGCTTCGGCCCCCACGAACCCCAGCCGGTGGGCTTCCAGCATCTGTTCCACGGCGTGTTTCATCCGAGCTTCGTTGAACCCGGAGCCGTATTCCAACGTCCGGGCTCGGCCGATCTGATCCTTCAATACCGAGTATTCACCGGGAACGGGGCACGCGGGATTGGCGGGCATGAAAATCGAATGCCGCGCGTGGCGCTCCTGTCCCTTCAGGCCGGACAGATAACGAACGAACCGTTCCGCCTCCTTGGGATGGGCGGATCGGGAGCACACTCCAAAGGAGTTGCACCCCAGGATGGTCAAATCGTTGGCCGGACCGGCGGGCAGAGGAAGAACACCCCAACGCACCCGGTTCTGATGGACGAAGTCGTAGATTTTCCAGCTGCCCGACCAGTAGAAAACCGCTCGCCCCTGCAAGAACAGGCTGCCCAAAACGCCTTGACTCGACCCCTTGGAGGGCAGATTCAGCCGATCGCCGGGCTCGGGAACCAACCCCGGAACGGACCGCCATTGTTGCATGGCCTCCAGGGTCGCCACCGCCTTGCGTCGGTCCAAAGCCGGTTTTTCCCCGTCCTCCCGAAACAACCGGCCTCCTCTCTGAAGATACCAGGTGAGGAACCAGATGGCGTCGCTCTGGATGTCCAGGCCGAAGACCTTCTTTCCCGCGCTGTTTCGCCCTGGATCTACGGAGCCTGCCAAGAGTCCGAGGTCCTCCCAGGTGTGGACCGTCGCGGCCTTTTCTCGAGAAACCCAATCCGGATTGAAATAAAGCACATACGGATAGGCCACCTGGGGCAGCGCCATGAGGGCTCCATCCTTCCGCCGGAAGCAGTAGTCCTTCAACCCGGCATAGAACGGCCAGGGCTCGTAATCCTTCGAGTCCAAGGGCCGCAGCAGTCCGTTCACGGCGAAGTTCTGAAAGAAATCCGCCTGAAAAAAAGTGATCACGTCCGGAGCGTCGCCGAAAAGGCTCTGCAAAAAGAGCTGCCTGGGATCGCTGATGGGTCGGATACGGACGTGGATGCCCGGGTTCTCCCGTTCAAACTGAGTCACGGCGTCCGAACGGGTTTCGTGCTGATTCACGGCCCAGGTCAGTTCCACATCATCCTTGGGCGCCGGTCGGCATCCCCACGTCGCAGCCAAGGCGCACAGCACGACCATCCAAAGAAGGAGCGCGCCCGGAAAGCCGCGTTGTTTCGGTGCACGCGTGCAATCCCAACGACAATATCCTTCCGTGGGATCACCGGGGGGCGCTTTTGGAAAAAGCGCCCCCCGAACCCCCCGTAAAACTCTTGAGCAGGGCCGCACCGCCGCGGGCGGAGCGGCCGGTCCGGTGCGGAACGTCTCTGAAAAGACCTTACACAAAAGATTGTCCTGCTTTACTGATGGATCGGGTACGGATTTTCTGCTCCAAGCGCGCCCTCACGCCCCCGCTCGGGAAGCGTTGTCGTTCCCCTACAAGCATTGAATCCGCACAATCCCAACGACAAAACCCCCGCATCGGATCACCGGGGGGCGCTTTTGGAAAAAGCGCCCCCCGAACCCCCCGTAAGACTTTTTGGCAGGGCCGCACCGCCGCGGGCGGAGCGGCCGGTCCGGTGCGGAACGTCTCTGAAAAGACCTTACACAAAAGATTATCCTGCTTTACTGATGGATCGGATACGGATTTTCTGCTCCAAGCGCGCCCTCACGCCCCCGCTCGGGAAGCGTTGTCGTTCCCCTACAAGCATTGAATCCACACAATCCCAACGACAAAACCCCCGCATCGGATCACCGGGGGGCGCTTTTGGAAAAAGCGCCCCCCGAACCCCCCGCAAACTTTTGAGCAGGGCCGCACCGCCACAGGCGGAGCGGCCTTGGATTGAAATGAAGTTCTGAAACGATACGCTTACAGACCGTTGAAAAAGGCCGGCTGCCATAGACTGGTGAAAAACGATGACATGCAAGGCACGCGAATCCCGAGGAAGGCGTACATAGAAGTACGCCGCAGTGACGAGGGATGAAGCGCAACGCCGCAGATCGCGTTTTTCACCAGTCTAGAATTCGGCTTTCAGCCAAACGAAGAAGTTCAGGGGAGCTCCGGCGCAGCCCGCCTCCTGGGACGAGAAATCGTCGGAAATGTAGTACTCGTCGAAGAGGTTGTTGACCACGAACTGAATCTCGTACTTGAGGAACGTATACCCGATGGCCGTATTGACCACGTTGTACGACGGCAGGTTTTGAGGCTCGTCCACCGTATTGTCACGCAGGTTCCGGTTTCCCGTGTAGTTCCAGGACACGTTCCAGTTGAACCCCTGGTAGAAGAAATTCGCACCCGCGCCGGCGATATGCCGAGGCGACATACGGACCCGGTAACCCTCGAAGGAGTTTCCGCTGGAATCCTTGAATTCGAGATAGTGCGCGTCGTGATAGGCGTAATGCGCCCAAAGATTGAACATCTCATTGAAGCGATAACGAACTTCGGTTTCCACGCCGTCCACCCGAGTGCGGGCGTTGGTGAAGAGAAAATCGTCCTCACTGGTGCGGAAGGAGCGCGGTCCTTTCTTTTCGGTTCTGAAGACCCCGATCTGGCCGAAGAGGTTTCCGTCCAGGGCCGTTACCTTCAAGCCACCTTCATAGCTTTCGGTTTCTTCGGGATCCAGCAGGTTCGGTAACGTCACGCCGTTTTTCGTGCTCAAAGAAGGGAACTGGGTCCGAAAGCCTTCGGCATAGTTGGCAAAGAGGGCCAGTTGGGTCTTTTCCCCGCGATAGAAGTTCCAGTCCGCCGCGAAGCGGGGGCTCCAGGCGCTGTCGGACTGTTCCGCAACAACGTCCTGGTTGGACCGGCGCAGCTCTTCGTCGAAATGATCATATCGCACACCGGCCAACAACGACAGGGGACCGTATTCGATGCGGTCCTGGATATAGAAGCTCACAATGGTTTGGTCGAAGTCGCTCCGGGTTGTGGCGCCCTTGTTTCCTTTGGCGGGATTGTCCACGTTGCTGAGCGGGGTTTGCCAGTCCGGAGGACCGTAGGTGGGCGCGCCGGAATAGCTGGGACTCTTCTGCTCCTCATCCCCGAATTCGAGATAGTTGCCGACGAGCAGCGTGTTGTCGAATCCTCCGAAGGCCTGATTCCAGGTCAGATTCAGGTCGTTGTGTACGCTTGTCTGCGCAGAGTCCGTTTCCCACCACCCTTTGGTCCTGGTCGTGGGGGTAATGGTGATGCCTCCGGTGGCGAAACGGTCGAAATGCGTCACGGAGGCGCTGTCTTTCAGCACCAGACCGGGGAGCAGTTCCAGCCTGGGTGATACGGTGAGGGAATGATATTGACCGTCATATTTCGCGTCGTCGATACCGAAATTGTCGTCCACCTCCACTCCGTATGCGGGTTCCCCGTCAATCAGAGGAATAATGGAACCACGATTCGCATTCACGCTGGAAAAGAGATATTGAGCCTCCACACCGAACTTGCGGGTGAAGTTGTGGGACAGTTGCAGCAGCACATTGCCGGCGTCCCGGTCCGTGCCGTCCTGGAAACCGTCGCTGATGGACCCGCCCACGTTCAACATGAGGTAGCCGTCTTCGTACGGCAGAATCCCGCGTCCGTCTCCGCGAAACGTACCGAAACTGCCGCCGCCGGCCTGCACTTTGGCCTGCAGTTTGGACACGTCGTCCGGTTTCGTGACGATGTTCAGCACTCCGGCAACGGCGCCTCGGCCCCAAATGGACGAAGAGGGCCCTTTGATGAATTCGATCCTTTCCACGATGCCCAAAGGCAGCATGGTGAAGTCCGCCGACCCGTTGACCTGCCGGAACGGGATGCCGTCGATGAGCACGGCCAGGTCCTTGGTGTCTCGGAAACCTCGTACCTCGATGTGCGGATAGGCGTTGCCCTGGGTGCCGATTTGAAGGCCCGGCACGCTGCGCAGCGCTTCCTCGATGGTCTGGGCCCCCATCTTTTCAAAATCATCCCGGGTGATCACCGTCGCGAAAAATGGCACCTCCATGGTGTTTTCTTCGGTCTTGGTGGCCGAGACCACCACCGGGGCCAAGGTTACGTGTTTCGAAACGCCTTCCTCCCGGGTTTCTTCCGCGTACACGGCGGATGCGAGCGAAAGTCCAAACAACATGAACAGCATGGATGCGAGCAGCATCGTCCGGTTGATGAATCCCTGCATTCCCTTTCTCACGGCGCTTTCCTCCTTCATGGGTGCCCCCTTCATGGGCGGTTCAACTCAAGACAAACGTCCTCAACCACAACACAGCGACAACAGAGGATTCGCCCGGACCATGGGGAGCGCCGGGCTGCGCCTCCGGCTTCGACATGAACGTCACGGGCGACTTGAAGTGAATCGATGCGGAACACCGGTTCGCCGTACGCGACGTCCCGGTCTTCCGCCACCGCGATTCGTATGTGCCCGTTGTTCAAGCAAAAAAAAACCGGCACATACGTGCCGGGGGGACTGCACCCATTTTACTTGGCCACCCCTGACAGATCCGCCGCAATGATCCTTGACGGCCCGGTTACAAAAAGGACCGACACAGATACAGGCCGGAAAAACGATGGGGCACAATGCCTCGGATCGCGCTTTTCAACAGCCTGTCAAAGGAGTGGCACCGCTGAGCCTGTAGTACGCGCAGGCCAAAACGGATCTCTCGGTTGAAGGCGGGTTTCTGACTTCCGGATCGGCCTACTCGCCGCGCCTTCCCGATCATCGGTGGCTTCCTTGCGGCTTTCGTCCCCGTTTACAGCGGCGGGACCGTGACGGATTCACACCGTCTTCCCCGTCCAGCCCGTTAGGGCTCCTTCAACATTTGTCGAGCAGCTTAACGTCTATACAAGACGAGGTCAATGAGAATTTATTCACAAAGCGCAGTTAAGACCTTCGCCTCCATAGCCGCTCCCTACAGGGGCAAGAATTAAATGTTAGATCACCCTTGGAAGACGCTTGTATTAAGCTGGGAATCGGCAATTACTTCTTTTTAAAAGGTTTTGGAACCTTTGACATAATATTCATTTACGTTGCCAAGGATTTCAGTGCCAGGCTGCGTGAAGCAGTGTACACCCTATAGGGTGGTGAGGAACGTTGCACACGTTCCCACCACCGGGTGGAGGCCGAATGAAATGCGGCCTTCCTCAAGGAAAGGAAGCTCATGACCGACCCGGCCGAAGGAAGGGGACTTTTGCCGGACGGACTTGCTCCTGAGGAAGAGGACTATCTCCTTATCGTCACCAACGGTCATAGCATCGATTCCATGGGGTATTTCAACCTCGCAAGGGCGCTCCATCGGCGTGAGGCGGCCATGGCATCCCGTAATGCCGAAAAAAGGAAGTTCTTCATGAACCTTGCCTGGGAATATTGGCGTGAGGGAGGTGGACCGTTCGTTTTGTGGGGAGAAAGGAGATAGGGGGGATAGTGGGGGTAACTCTCTGGAAAACGGCGAAAAATAAGCCGGAGCGGCCATCGGATTTTTACGGTCGCGAAATTAAGATAGGGGGTCAAACTCAGCTCTGACAGTTCAAAAGGGCTAATATAGTAAATTTTGATGGTTATGCGAGAAAGAGAGGTTTGTGCGCCTTCGGCACCGAGAAGTTCAGGGTTATGGCCGATGTGCCCCCATCGAATTTCGGGGCGTTTTCGTCGGAAGACAACCGTCATTCTTCTTGTCGACGGGGAGAGGGGTGGTTCGCCGAAAGGACTTCCCGTACCTTGCTCGCCAAGTCCTTTCTGGAGAACGGCTTCTGTATGAAGTGCACGCCTTCGTTAAGCACTCCATGGTGACCGATGACATCCGCCGTGTAGCCGGATGTAAACAGGCTTCTCATGTTCGGATAAAGAGACGACAGCCGTTCCACCAATTCTTTTCCATTCATTTCCGGCATGACCACATCGGTTATGACCAAATCGATCTCACTTGCATGTTCATTTGCCAACTTCAGAGCTTCGCCGGGGGTGCCGGCGGCCAGCGCTCGATACCCCAATCGCTCGAGCATGGTTTTGGCCATATTGAGCATTGCTTCCTCGTCCTCAACGATCAGTATGGTTTCATGACCGCCTCGAACAGAGCGGCTTTCTTCCTTTCGAGCCATTTTCTCACCCTGATCTACATACCTGGGCAGGAAAATCTTGAAGGTCGTCCCCTCACCCGGTTCGCTATGGACGTCAATGTGGCCGTTGTTTTGCCGGACGATACCGTAGACCGTGGCTAGGCCGAGTCCGGTGCCTTCACCCAGTTTCTTGGTGGTGAAGAAGGGCTCAAACAATTGTGACAGGGCCTTCCGGTCCATGCCGCAACCGTTGTCGCTTATGCTCAGCTGCACATATTCACCCGGCATCAACCCCGGACAGTCGGCACAGTTGGTTTCGTCCAAGCGGGTGTTCGCCGTTCCGATGGTGATTTTGCCGAATTTGCCTACGGCATCCCTGGCATTGACGCACAGGTTGGCCAGTATCTGATCAACCTGGGAGGGGTCCATATTCACAGTCCACAAGCGGCCCTCCGGCAGCCATGACAGCTCGACGTCCTCCCCGATGAGGCGTCGGAGCATCTTGAGCATGCCTTCCACGGTCTCGTTCAGGTCGAGGACCTTGGGAGAGATGGTCTGCTTTCGCGCGAAGGCCAGGAGCTTACGGGTTAGATCGGCGGATCGTTGCGCTGCCGACTGGATTTCACGCAAATCGGAGAAAAGCGGCTCATCCGGTTTCACCTGTTCGATCGCCAGTTCGGTGTGCCCCAAAATAACACCCAGCATGTTGTTGAAATCATGCGCGACACCGCCGGCCAGACGGCCGATCGATTGCATCTTTTGTGCCTGAATCAACTGTGCCTGCAACTTCTCCCTTTCGGCCTCCGCCTGCATACGGGCGGTTGTATCGAGCATCGTTCCCGTCGCCGCGGTTCTTCCCCTGTATTCCATCGAGGAGCCGAAAATCTCGACATGAATGACCTCGCCGCTCTTCTTTACGCCCCTGAACCCATATCGCATGGACTCGATTTCACCGGCAATTCGCTTTCCGACCTTTTCCACTACTTGGTCCAGGTCTTCCGGATACACAAGCTGTCGGAAAGACATGTTCCGACATTCCTCGACACTGTAGCCAAAAATCTCCGCAAACCTGGGATTCACATATTGAAACACTCCGTCCTGAATCAAATAGATTCCGACCAAGGATTGTTCCGAAAAGTTTTTGAATTTGCTTTCGGACTCACGCAATGCGTCCTCCGCTCGTTTGCGTTCCGTCAAGTCGATGCCCAGGCAGGTCACATCGATCACCGTGCCGTCCGAGTCTTTTGTGAGTACATTGGACCATGCGATACTCAGGCGCTCCCCGGATTTCGTCAGGATTTCGTTCTCGTAGTTCGAAAGACCGAGAGTGTCTCGTGAACGCATTACACTATCGAACACGCCGCGCACCTCTGCCCGCACCTCCCGGGGAACAAAGAGGTCGAACCAATTACGGCCTAAGACCTCCTCATTCCGCCACCCCGTGAGCTCCAAAAACCGCTTGTTGCAGAAGACGACGGCCGCCTGCGAGTTCAGGGAAACGCCGATCTGTGGCGTTTCAATAAGGATATTCCGCCATTTCCGCTCACTTTCCCGGAGCGCCTCTCCCGCCTTTTCGCGAGTGGCAAGCATGCTGTTGGCTGAATCCCCTAGCTTCTTCATTTCCTTCAAAGACAGTTCATCGGTATTGATCGGTCGGCCTTCGTCTTCCATGCGCTTGAAAAAATCCACCAGAAGCCCAAATTCGTCGCTGAATCTGCGAGACATGAAACTTGAAATCAGCAGGACAAATAGGAAGATGGAGGTCAGGATCAGGGCCATCATCACCATTTTGCCGAATGCATCGTCTCTGTTTTTCCTTTCGAGTTCGGCGGTCTGCTTTTCGACCTCATCCACGTAAACACCGGCGCCGATGATCCACTCCCAAGGACGATAGGCTTTCACAAAGGAGATCTTGGGTGCTATTTCGCCGGTGCTGGGTTTTCGCCAGTGGTAATGGATGAAATCCCCGTTCGGGTTTTCGACGGCCCGACGTTCTTCCTGAATGACCTTGACGCCGTAAGGATCGGTCATCTCCCACATGTCCCTGCCTATCAGCTCGGTTTGGACGCCGTTCATCAGCGTGACCCCACGGAAACCGACGACAAAAATGTAGCCGTCGTCGCCGTAGCGAATGTTGCCGATCTGTTTTAACACCTCCCCCTGTATGTCCTGCTCCATGTTGTCCAGATATTCCCCTGTCCCGATAAATCCCTGAATCGGATCGAAGTACTTGATAAAGGCAATCTTGGGAAAGCTCTTTCCGGTTTGGTTGGGTTTGGTCCACAAGTACCGATAGTAGCCTTCTCCTTCCGTCCGGGCCATTTGGATCATGTCTTGGATCACGTATTGACCGTTGCTGTCGCGCATCGAAAGGATATTCTTCCCTTCCATTTCCGGACGGTCGGCAAACAGTAGTTCCACACCGTCCATACGCGTGGCAAAGTAGTAGCCTCGTCCATGATTAAATCGGATCGGTCGCAAAGCATCAAAAATCAACTTTCGTATATGTTCAAGTTGGGAAATTTGATAATGCTGTTCGTATAGGTTCTTCGCTATGGAAACGGCTTCGTAGGTACGAGATTTTATATTTTCCTTCAGACGGTCTTCAGCCAACGAGTGTTGATATTGAATCAGTTCAATTGCATTTTCAACCTCAGATCTAATCTTTTTCTTTTGCTCCTCTATGTACGAATCGTGAATCAAGCGGCTTTCATTTTGCATATCAATATAATCGCGCACAAGAAGCAAGGCGCCGACACTGACCACGGAAATAATCGAGATCATGGCCATGCTCAGGAAAAGCAATTGGTTTATCGATGCCGTAATCTTTGGCTTCATAAACTTGATTCCCAAGAAAGAATTTAAATCCTTAACAATAAGGATTGTTCCTATTTTAGTGTCGATGGAAGGATTTAAGACTTAAAAACAATGTTTAGTAATCTCAGTCTATAGATATTCACCATTTATTCAGTCTATTTGTTAACCATATATAACCTAAAGTCATCGATAGCGACACACGAAGATTCTGGTTTGTATGTCATATCGTTTTCTTTTATTTTAGACTTTGAATCTATCGGGGATGATCTGATGATCAAATAGAATTTGTACAAGAAGACAGCCCAGAAAAAGAAGTATCTTGTCGGCAGGCATAATGTCCAGGAGGTTGCATTCCTATCAATCGTATCGACAATGGTGAAGTCGTCTTCAACAATCAATATTTTCACGTCCTTTCCTTGTCGGACGCTTCGTGCGCCTTCAGCGCCGAAACGGTCGGCATTTGGGCTGATCTCCCCCCATCGCATCTCCGGTCTTTCTAATCGAAGGACAACCGTCAATCGTTTTGTCGACGAGAAGAAGAGGGGAGCGTCGAAAGAGCGTCACGTATCTTGCATGCCAAGTCCTTTCTCGAGAACGGCTTCGGTATGAAGTGTACGCCTTCCTTAAGCACTCCATGATGACCGATGACATCCGCCGTGTAGCCGGATGTAAAAAGGCTGCTCATGTTCGGGTAACGAGACGTGAGCCGTTCGGCGAGTTCCTTGCCGTTCATATCCGGCATGATCACATCGGTTATGAGCAAATCGATTTCGCCGGCGTGTTCCATCGCCAATCGCTCCGCTTCGACGGCCGTTCTGCAGGGCAAAACACGATATCCCAGCCTTTCCAGCATGGTTTTCGCCATGTTCAGCATGGCTGCTTCGTCCTCCACCAGCAGAATGGTTTCGTGGCCGCGCTCGGCCGGACTTCCGGTTTTTACATCGGCGGGGGTATCCGCCTGAGATATGTTTCTCGGAAAGTAAATGGAAAATGTTGTTCCTCTGCCCGGCTCGCTTTCTACGTCGATGTATCCTCCGTTCTGTTTGACGATACCGTAAATCGTAGCCAATCCCAGGCCCGTGCCTTGGCCGATCCCTTTGGTGGTGAAAAACGGTTCGAACAAATGGGCCAGGGTCTGCCGGTCCATGCCGCAGCCGTTGTCGCTCACACTCAACAGGACATATTCGCCGGGCAGGAAGCCGTTCCGTTCGGGGCATTGGGCCTCCTCCAAGGCAATATTCTTGGTTTCGATGACGACCCTACCCGTCCCCGAAACAGCATCCCTCGCATTCACGCACAGATTGGCCAGTATTTGATCCACTTGGGAAGGATCCATTTTGATCCTCCACAAGCGGCTTCCCGGCAACCAGGACAAGACGATGTCCTCGCCGATGAGGCGTCTGAGCATCTTGAGCATGCCTTCCACGGTACCGTTCAGGTCGAGGACTTTGGGAGAAATCGTCTGCTTTCGCGCGAAGGCCAGGAGCTGTCTTGTAAGATCGGAAGAACGTTTAGCCGCCTTGTGGATTTCCTTCAGGTCGGCATACTGCGGATCAGCAGGGCTCGTCTCGTCCAACGCCATTTCCGCGGAGCCCAGGATTACGCCTAGCATATTGTTGAAGTCGTGGGCCACCCCCCCGGCCAAACGACCCACCGATTCCATTTTCTGCGCCTGAACGAGCTGCGCCTGCAATCGGTCTCGCACCTCCTCCACGGATTTTCGTTCGGTGATATCTTCAACAATCGTGATGTGAGATCCGGGTTCCTCGCCGGCGGCCCACGTGGGCGATACGGTGACTCTGACCCAAACGACGGAATGGTCCTTTCGGATGTAACGCTTTTCCAGTGCGTAGGTCCGGATATCCCCCGCCACCAGTCGAGTCAGATTCGCCGTATCGGACGCCACGTCTTCGGGATGGGTAATGTCTTGAAATCTTAAAGCAGAAAGCTCTTCATCCGAAAAGCCCGTGATGTCACGGAACTTCTGGTTGAATTTGACGAATCGGCCGCTTCTGGAATCCACCTGCACCACACCCACGGCGGCGTGGTCGAAGATGGTGCGGAAACGATTCTCGCTCTCCCGCAAAGCCGCTTCCGCTTCCACGCGCTGGGTGATGTCATAGTTGACGCCCGTCATATGGAGGGGAGTTCCGTCGAGATCCCTGGAGACGACGGCATGCGCAATCAAATGGCGGATTGTGCCGTCCGGCCGGACGATGCGAAACTCCGTGTCGAATTCCTTTTCCCCACGCAAAGCCTGTTCCACCTCTTTGGAGCTCCGTTCCAGATCATCCGGATGAACGCCCGCCTGCCAAGCTTCGTAAGCACCACTGAAGTCATCACGGCTCATACCGTAGAGCCGAAACATCCAATCGTCCCATTCGAGTCGATTTTCTTTGATGTCAAAATCCCAGATGCCAAAATGCGCGGCATCAGCCGCTAATTGCATTCTTTCATTTGCTTTCTTGATTTCATCGAAGGCCCGCTTTCGCTCAGTGATGTCCTGATTCACCCCGTAGGTCTTAACCGTCTTCCCATGGTCGTCCTTAACGATGAAATATCTGACGGAGATGTAACCGACTTCGCCATCGGTATAAATGATCCTGTGTTCAAGCCGGCTGTTGAAGTTGGGATCGGATGTCTCCACGGATTTACGGATTTCTTCTCCAACCAGATCCCTGTCTTCCGGGTGGACAAATCTTTTGGCATATTCCGCCGATGACATAAGATATCCCCCGGCCTGTTCGGCCGTGGTACGAAATAGTCTGTAGAATTGGTCATTAAATTTGAATAAATCGTTCTCGACATTGTAGTCCCAATGTCCAAGATCGGCTATGTTCATGGCGTCCGACAGCTGAGCCTCCAGCTTTTTCTGTTTCTTCTCGGCACGCTTGCGCTCAGTGATGTCTTCCCCGGCGCTCAGGACCCCGATAAGCGTCCCGTTTTCGTCATACATCAATGCATTGTGCCATGCAATCTGCCGAAACTCGCCTTTTCGAGTGACAATAGGGTTTTCGAAATACTCCGCCGCTTCAATTTCATCGGCAACAAGTCTCAAAAAGAAAGGATACACATCCTCCATTCCGTCCGGCTGTGGGAGAAATTCAGAAAACCAATGTCGGCCCAAGATTTCGTCTTCACTATAACCGAGCAATCGGCAGCCCTTCGGATTGATCAAAGTTACACGGCCTTCTCTATTTAATGCGACGATGATGGCTTGAACCGTATTCAGTATTCTTTGGGCGTGATCTCTTTGCTTGCGCACCGCCTCCTGGGCTTGCTTTCGATCTGTTATGTCCCGAAGAAAACAAACGCATTGTCCGTCTTCTTCCGGACGGTATTGAATGCTGACCTCGACATCGAATGTTGTTCCATCTTTACGGCGATGCTTGGATTCAAATCGATCGTAACTTGTCGACACGACTTTCTGCATATGCTCGGTCACAAGTTTCGGAGTCTCAAAATACTCAAAATCAGCAATACTCATAGTCAACAGTTCGTCTTCGCAATATCCGCTCATTTTGCAGTAAGCTTCGTTGACTTCCAAAATTCGACCATTAACATCAGTTCGCCAATAACCATCCATGGCGGCCTTTAATATTGATCGGTAGCGATGCTCCCGTTTCTGAATCTGCTTAAGACTTTCCTTCTCCTTGAGTGTCTTTAAAGCACTTTCAATAATGACCGAAATCAGCCCTTTGATGAAAAATAGATAGTTATTCAATTGTTCCCGGGTCCAAATGGGCACCTTTTTAACAGCCTCAAGATAGGCTTCTTCCGGGAACCCATACTTCTTGGCTTGAGTTCTGAAAAAGCTCAGATCCGGTTCTTCAAGAAAGAATTGTCCAGTGAAGAAATTCCCGTAATGAACTCCATCTATAATGATGGGCGAAGCGTTATCCACCAAGCCATGTGGACATCGGTAACTCACGGCGGGGCTCGCCTCATGAAGATGATCAAGAATATACTGGTCGCTCTTGATGCATTCTCGCTCACATTCCTTGTTTTTCCTGTGAAACTTTTGGCAAATATCCTGCCAGGCCGTGGCTGTTAAAATATTGCCTTCATTATCGATAATAGATGATGGAAAGGAATAGATTTTGTTCAACCTGTCCTGCAGGTTCTGAAAATGATCGATGCCGATCAAGTCTTGCAGCCTAAATTTCATCATTCAACTCCGGCAGAATGTCCATTTGGAATGAACCTTGCAGAACTAAATCAAATATTGTCATATTTATTAATCGATGATTATTTTCGCTGATAGTATCCAAACTAATCTATTTTATGCTTCCAATAATAACATCTACATGGTGTTTCCTTGTAGGACGCCTCGTGCGCCTCCGGATTGGGCACGTTCCTCATTCTCGAATATCTCCTCGCCGCCTCATTTTTGGCGTATCAACAGGAAACCGCTATTCGCTTTGTCGTCATCGTCCGGTTGATTTCGTCGATAAGGCTTCCCGCACCTTGCTCGCCAATTCCTTGGCGGAAAACGGCTTCTGTATGAAATGCACGCCTTCATCCAATACACCGTGATCGGCAATGACATTGGCCGTGTAGCCTGAGGCAAAGAGTGTTCCGATCCTCGGGTACAGCTCGAGGAGCCGTTGCGCCAATTCCTTTCCGTTCATTCCCGGCATGACCACATCGGTTATGAGCAGGTCTATTTCGCCGGCATGCTCATCGGCCAATGCCAAAGCGAGATCCGGGGCGCCCGCAGCCAAAACCCGATATCCAAGCCGTTCAAGCATGGTTTTGGCCATTTTGAGCATCGCTTCCTCGTCTTCCACCATCAGGATGGTTTCATCACCACCCGGGACCCGCTGGGCCGCTCTCTCTTGAATGGCACTCCCACCCTCGGCCGAATACCTGGGGAAATAGACCCTGAAACTCGTTCCCTTGCCGGGCTCGCTGTAGACATTGATATGACCTTCATTCTGTTTAACGATGCCGTAGACCGTCGCAAGCCCCAAACCCGTCCCTTTTCCCAGCCTTTTGGTGGTAAAGAACGGTTCGAACAGCTGCGACAGGGTCTCTCGATCCATGCCGCACCCATTGTCGCTCACACTCAACACCACATACTCGCCGGGGGCCAATCCCGGCCGATGAGCGCAGTAGCCTTCATCCACGTCCATGTTTTCCGTTTCGATCGTGATCTTGCCGAATTTTCCGACGGCGTCCCGGGCATTGACACACAGGTTGGCCACCACCTGGTCGACTTGGGACGGGTCCATGTAGACCTTCCACAAGTGGCCTCCCGGCAGCCAGGATAGGTCGATGTCCTCCCCGATCAGACGACGGAGCATCTTGAGCATGCCTTCCACGGCTTGGTTCAGATCAAGCACTTGGGGCGAGATGGTCTGTTTTCGTGCGAAGGCCAGGAGTTGGCGAGTAAGATCGGCCGATCGCTGGGCCGCCTTCTGAATCTCCCGTAGATCGGAAAAGAGTGGTTCACCGGGTTTCGTCTGTTCGATGGCGAGCTCCGCATGACCCAAGATGACCCCCAGCATGTTGTTGAAGTCGTGGGCCACGCCGCCCGCCAAACGACCCACCGATTCCATTTTCTGAGCCTGAATCAACTGGCCTCGCAGTCTCTCCTTTTCAGCCTCGGCCAGATTTCGTCGTGTGATGTCGCGAATAAAAGCCATAAAGCGGCTTTCTTCGGCGGGAAGGTACTGGACGCTGATTTCAACATCAAAAACAGTGCCGTCCTTTCCGCGGTGGCGGGTTTCGAAGCGATCCTGTCCCTGCTCAACGACTTTCCGCAGGTGCGCCGCAAGGTCTTCGCCCTCTTGAATCACCTCCAAATCTGAAATCCGCATGGCGAGGAGTTCTTCTCGGCTGTACCCGGACATTCGGCAATAAGCGTCATTTACCGTTAAGGGACGGCCCCGCTCATCCGCCATCCAGAATCCGTCCATGGCCGTCTGCAGGATCATCCGGTGCCGCGCTTCACTTTCACGCAGCGCCTCTTCGGTCCGCTTCCGTTTGACGATTTCCCAGGTGACGTCGGCCAGATAGGAAACCATCTCCGCGTCCCGTTGCGAATAATCGCCCGGTTTGTTCCCCACGCCCAGAATGGCCACTACCCGGTCTTCACGCATCACCGGAACCAACAACTCACGGATCACTTCCGCGTGCCCGGCCGGGAGCCCCTTCTTGTTCGGCAGGGAGGCATAGTCGTTATGTATCACCGGCTTACGAGTGTGCACACATTCCACCCAAACGCCGGCTTGATGGACGGGATAGTGCATTCCCTGTCCTTGGGCCTTGCAAAACCGTTCGAGGGTCGAGGTGGACCATTGTTGCAGGCAGAGCGTCTCCTGATCCTCTTCCACGAAATGGTAGAACCCGATGGGACTCTCCACCAACGCCCCGATTTCGTCGAGCGCCTTCGTGAGAAGTTGATCCAGCGTGTGCTCCGCGGCGAATTCAATGAGCATCAGACGCAACTTGGTGAGTTGCTCCTCTCGCTTCCGTTCGGTGATGTCCACGTGGGAGCCGAGCACTCGGACGGGTCCGCCGGCTTCGTCGCGCTGAACGGTGGCCTGGGCCAGAATCCACCGATATGAACCGTCCTTGTGCCGAAAACGAAACTCGGTCCAGTAATTGGTTGCATCCGAATGCACAAACGAGGCCACCTTGTCGAGAGCCGGTCCCAGATCCTCGGGATGAACCCGGCTTTCCCATTCTTGAAAATCCTCCCCGATCTCGTCTTCCTCATAACCGATCTGCCGTTTCCATTCAGGCGAGTAGCGGACTCTATCGGAACGGACGTCCCAATCCCACAAGCCCACATGCCCCGCCCGCACCGCGGTCTCCAGCCTCAGGTGAGAGTTCAGGAGGCTCTGCTCCACCCGTTTGCGGTCGGTGATGTCGTTGATGCTGGACAAGATGCAGACTTCATCATGGATTCGGACGACTTGGGCCGAAAACAATCCCGTGATGATTTCACCATTTTTTATTCGAAAGAGGAATTCCTCCCCCACCACCTTTTCCCCTCGGGAAAGAGCGGACACCGCACGATTTCGATCATTCTCGTCGACCCAAAGACGAAGTCCGATGGACGAGTCGGCCAGGGCCTCCTCACGCGTGTAGCCGGAGATTCGGGTGAATGCGTCGTTTACGTCGACAAACCGGCCGTCTTCAGCCCTGGTGATGGTAATGATGTAAGGGGAAGTCTGAAATGCGGTGGAAAACTTCTCTTCACTCAGACGGAGCGCCTCGGCCGATTGAATCTTGTGCAGGCCGAACGCCAAATCGCCCGCCAGTTCCTCGAAAAGGTCCTGTTCTTCCCGGTCCGGTGCGTAACGGGAGGGAACGGAGACAGCCAGGAGGCCGAAGACCTTTCCGCCGTGCTCCAAACGCCGCGCAAAACCGGCCCGTGTCGCATACAGCTCGGATAGAGGACAGTCCGGGCACTCCGAAACCGGGTCCTCCACCACGGTGATGCGGTCCTGATTCAGAGTTCGGCGGACGTAAGCGGGGTATGCTCCACTCTTGAGGCCTGTGCGCATGGCGTCGAATCCACCTGCGAAACCGGAAGAAGCCGTGGCCTGCACTCGGCCCGTCTCATCCAACAGGGCGATCCAGGCCTGAAAGTAGCCCAACGTTTCCGTAAGATTCTTGCAGGCCGTGTCAATCAGTCTCAGAGGATCGGTTTCCTGGACGATCAATTGGTTCACGTTGCGCACCGCCATCAGCACCCGCTTGATGTGGCTCTCGCGTTCTTCCGCCCGTTTGCGTTCCGAAATATCGCCCAGGGTCAGGAACAGCAAGGACTTTTCTTCCATCGGGGAATCCTCGAAGCCACCGATCCTGGAGGCGTCCATCCGAACCCAAACGGATTCGCCTTCCGTGAGAAGCTCGAATTCCGCCGACTTACCCGCCGGGTTGTTAAAAAGCGCCTCGTAATGCCCTTGAAATACCGATCTGTCTCCTTCCCCGATGAATGCGAAAAAGGCCCCGTTTCTTACACGATCCTTCGTACGCCCGACCATCCGGAGAAAAGTTTCGTTCACTTCCAGGATCATGCCCCTCTCGTCGAGAAGCACATACCCCACGGGAGTGCGATGAAAAAGAGCTGAAAACCGGTCCCATGATACCTCCATGGACTCCCGGGCGGCCCGAAGCTCTTCATTCTGCATTTCCAGCTCCGCTTGATGGACGCGAAGTTCCTCCAGAAGCCTATCCGGACCTGTTGCGGCCGTTCTTTCGTCGCGGGAGGCCGTCGCCGGGACATCTCCATCACCCAGGTTCTTCAGGAACTCACCATCTCGTTCTCTTCCGTCGCTCATCTCTTGATTCCAGTCGAAGGGAAATTCGCGTCGATGTATGTATCAAGTCCATGGGAAACGATCAGTGTGGGGATCGTCGAAATCCCGTTAGGCCATACTTCGTTTTGGATACGTCGCGAAACAACGGCACTCCCCATCGTGCCTCTTTGGATTCGCTTGGCGCCGTCCTGAGGAGAAATCCGGGGCATCCGTCGTTTCCAATCTCTGCATTCATGAAACCTCCTCACCCTTCCCGGGGACTCGGCCCGTCGCGATTTCAAACGATTTCATTCCCCTTGGTCCAAGACTTCGCGCACCTTGCCCGCCAACTCCTGTATGGAAAACGGCTTCCTTAGAAAAGGCACTCCTCGGTCGAGACCCACGTGGTGACCGATAACATCGGCCGTGTAACCCGAAGTAAACAAGACTTTCAGCTGCGGGTAATGTGAAAGAAGACGTTCCGAGAGTTGTTTCCCGTTCATTTCCGGCATGACCAGGTCGGTTAACAGCAAATCTATTTCACCCGCATGTTCTTCCGCCAATTTTAGAGCCTTACCCGGGGTGTCCGCTTCAATCACCCGATATCCCAACCTTTCGAGAACCCGCTTTGCCGTTTCGCGCATGGCTTCCTCGTCTTCCACCAATAGGACGTTCTCCCCGCCCCGGGGCACGGATTCCTTCTCTGCTCCGCTCTGTACCGATGCTGATTCTCCAACGTACCTTGGTAGATAGATCTCAAATCTGGTTCCATGCCCCGGTTTGCTGAATACATCAATGAAGCCTTCGTTCTGTTTGACGATCCCGTCCACAGTGGACAACCCTAAACCCGTTCCTTTTCCTATCCCTTTGGTGGTGAAGAACGGCTCGAAAAGCTTGCGAACCGTCTCCTCATCCATGCCGCATCCATCATCGCTCACGGAGATCATCACGAATTCGTCGTGCCTCGATCCTTCCCGGCAGGGAACGGACCCCTCGTCAAAGACGGCATTTTGGGTCGCCATGACGATCTTGCCCGTTCCCGAGATGGCATCCCGCCCGTTGACACACAAATTGGCGAGCATCTGATGGATCTGGGAACGGTCCATTTTGACGGGCCACAGTCCACCACCCGGATTCCAGCCCATTTCGATATCTTCACCGATCAGACGCTTCAGCATTCTGAGCATATCCTCCACGACATCATTCAGGTTCAACACTTCAGGACTCACGGTCTGCTTGCGGGCAAAGGTCAGAAGCTGCTGGGTCAGATCCGCTGAGCGCTTGGCCGCTTTTTGGATTTCCAGGAGGTCGGAATAGATCGCTTGAGACGGAATTACCTCGTCCATCGCCATTTCGATGTGCCCCAGAATCACCCCCAACATGTTGTTGAAGTCGTGGGCCACACCGCCGGCGAGGCGACCTACCGACTCCATTTTCTGAGCCTGCTGCAACTGGGCAAGTAGTTTGCTGTTCTCTTCCTCCCTAGCTTTCTTGTCCGTGATGTCTTGGATGACGCCTACTACCTTTACCGGATTTCCCTGATCATCCTTAACCAACTCTGCTATTGAATGAATGGTTGCCAGGCTTTGACTACCGTGCTTGATGATCTGAAATTCAATGTCATAATCATCGCCCTTGGTTATCAGATCAACCAAAGCCTGATTGACCCTTTTTGCATCCATAATGTGGCTTTCAACTTCATCAAGGGGAAGAAACTCGGATTCTCTTTTTATATCATAGATTCTAAAAGCTTCTTCAGACCCCCATACTTTACCGGTAGAAAGGTCATATTCCCAACTACCTATCTTGGCCACCACCTGGGCCTTTTCTAAGCGTTTTTCGCTTTCTTTGAGTGCATTTTCCGCGATGATACGATCGGTAATATCCCGGCCGACGCCAAATGTTCCGATTATCTCTCCCTTGTCGTTACGCATGGGCAAGCTGGTAAAATGACAAGTAAGCCCTGATTTGAAGGTGAGCGTGTTTTCCAGCGATTCCCCCATTAATGTTCTTTTATATACGTCTCTAATGGACGCATGGTCACTCTCGATGAATAAAGGCGTGAATGATTTCCCGATGACTTCCTCAGGCAATAAGCCTGTTACCCGCTCCACGGATGAATTGACCCAGACCAGATTTCCCCGGTCGTCTGTCCGGTAGGCGATATCCGACATGTTATCCAGGAATACTTTTGCTTTTTCGAGGGCTTCTCCGACCTGTTTGAGCTCATCGATATCTTCAACTACCGTGATATGAAAACCGGACCGCCCTCGGTCCCCTCTCAGATGGGATACTGTTACTCTCACCCATAAGACGGAGCCGTCCTTTCGGATGTATCTCTTATCCAGCACGTAGCTGTGAAGGTCTCCGGAAGCCAGACGAGAAAGATTGCCGAGGTCGGCGCTCAAGTCATCAGGATGCGTGATGTCCGCAAATCCCATCCCCGAAAGTTCCTCAGCACTAAAGCCGGTAATTTCGCAGAATCTTCTATTGACCTTGGTGAACCGCCCGGAGCCGGAATCCACTTGGGCGATTCCTATCGCCGCATGATCGAAGATCGCCTGGAAACGATTCTCGCTTTCTCTCAGCATCTCCTCTGAACGTTTGAAATCGGTAACGTCTTCCGAGACTCCTTCGATCCAGCCCTTGTCCGGTACGAGTCTGGCGGAATAGCGCATCCAAAAGGTGGAACCGTCTCTTCTCTTGAAGCGTGCTTCATAATTTCGGAGTTCCCCGCGGGCCTTCAAGACCCGAATCATCTCCATCCGATCCGCGGGATTCACATATTGTTCGGCAATACTGAAAGGTTCGGCGAACAACGAAGCCCTGTCCGGATACCCCAGAAACACGGCGTGCGCGTTGTTCGCCTCCAGGAGCATCCCGGAGTCCATATGGGTCCTGAAAAGTCCGATCTGAGAATTGAGAAAGATGTTTCTGTAGGTTTCTTCCGCCGCCCGGAGCGCCTTCTCCATCTGTTTGCGCTCCGTCACATCGACCATGACCGTCAGTAGGTATTGCCGACCTTGAGCGCTGAGGACCTCTCCCGAAAACAGACCGTCCAATATCTTTCCGTCTTTGCGCCGCACCTGGAGTTCGATGCCGTTGACTCGTCCTTCATGTTCCAGTTTGTCCGCTGTCAACGCCTGTTGCTTCGGGTCCGGGAACAGCCCGAGTTCCTCGGTGCTTTTTCCGATGACCTCCGAAACATCATAGCCCAGGGTCTCCAGAAAAGCGTCGTTGACATCCACAAAACAACGGTCCGGCAGGTCGGACAGCGCCATGGGAGTGGGATTGTTCCGAAATAGACTTTCGAACCGCTGTTGCGCTTCCCGTTCCGCGGTCAGGTCCTTGCTCATGCAGAAGATGCAGTCCCGCTCGTTCCACTTGCCGGACCACAGACGGGTCTCCACCGGAATGATCTCGCCTCCTCTGGCGACCAGGGGCAATGGACAAGCGTCCCGTTCCCCTCGAAGTACGGCCGCGAACACCCTCTCGGCCTCCGGTCTCTCCTCTTTAGGATGAACGTCGGCCACGTGCATGGCGGTCAATTCTTCCGCACTATATCCCAGTCTTCTTTCGGTTGCGGCGTTGCAGTGGAGAATCCGACCTTCCGGAGTCGCCACCATGATCATGTCGGTCATGGTCTCGAAAAAGTTGCGGAAGTTGGTCTCGCTTTCCTTCAATCTGCTTCCGGCCCGCTTAAGCTCGGTGATATCCGCCGTGGTGCCGAAAGCGACCACATGGCCGTTCGGTTGCAGGTACGCGGATCCGTGGGAGCGCACCCACACCACGGCGCCGTCGCCTCTGCACAGCCGATACTCGATACTCGCATCCCGCGTGCGCGACGCCAAACCCTCTTTCATCGCCTTCCAAACCGCCGGTACATCCTCCGGATGCACGTGAGAGAGGAATGCTTCGAAGCTGTCTCCCACGGTTCCCTCGGACAAACCCAGAATCCGGTCCGCAACCGTGGAAATGTAACTGTCCACACACTTGCCGTGATCATCCACCTCATAGCGCCAAACAATGTCGGAGATGTTGGAGATGACCTCCTCATATCGGGCTTCACTCGCTCTTAGCGCCTCCTCGGCCCGTCGCCTTGCGGTAATGTCGATACCCGTGGCCAGAATTCGATCCACGCCTCCGATGCTCACCGGAACCAGCCGAACCTGCTCCGAGAGGAGCTCACCGGTCCTTTTTCGGTTGAGCCATTCGAATCGCTGCGGCCCTTCCAGGGCCGTCTTGCGAATCCAACCCAAAGCCTCTTCGGCGGAGTAGGGAGGATCCGCCCAAAAATCATTCGCTTTGAGCTCCTCAATGGACGAAAACCCGTAGGCTGCGACGGCCGAAGGATTCGCATCGAGGATTTCCCCGGTATCCTTATCGTGAATGATGATGGAAACCGGCGATTCCAGGAAGAGAGATTCGAACTGCCGTTCACTGTTTCGTCGGGCTTCGTCCGTGCGCTTGAGTTCGGTGATGTCCATGTGCGTCCCGCACATGCGCACGGGATTCTCTTGCGCATCCCGTTCGATCACTCGGCCTTTGTCCAGCACCCAAACCCAGTCGCCGGACTTGTGGCGCAGGCGGTGTTCCGACTCATAGGCGTACGAAAGGCCGTCCAAGTGAGACTGCAGGATCTTCATCACTCGAGGCCTGTCTTCCGGATGGAGCAGGGACTCCCAGGCCCGGACGTGGGGCTCGATTTCGTCCAAGGAACAGCCCAACATTTCCGCCCATCGTTCGTTGACGATCACCGCCCCGCTAGGAACGTGCCGGTCCCATGTGCCGAGATTCGCTCCCGCAAGGGCCAGCCGCAAACGTTCCTCGCTCCGCCGAAGTTCCCGGGTCCGTTCCTCGAGCCGATCCTGAACTCCCAAAAGGGTTCTCTCCCTCCGAGCTTTTTCGCAAACCTCGATGAGATACTCCGGATCGAAAGGCTTCCTCAGAAAAGCGGCGGCGCCGCGTTTCATCCAATCCAGGGCCAATCTAGGATCCGGGTCCGCGGTCATCATGAGGCACGTGCAGCCCGGCCGCTCTCTTCGAAACAAATCCAGCAACCGCCCTCCGTTCCCGTCGGGCAGACGGTAGTCGATCACGGCCAAGTCGTAACTCGATCGACCAAACTTGGTTATCGCCTCTTCCACCGTCGCTGCCGTTTCAGGATGATACCCGCCCTTTTCAAACGTTTCTTTGAGCACATCGGACAAGGCTTTGCCGTCCTCCACAATGAGAACGCGGAGGCGTTCCCGGACGTGTTCGCCGCGAAGGAGCGATTGAACCTTCTCAATGAACCGTGCGCCGTCCACCTGAGAAGACATGAAGCCGTCGGCGCCCAGATCGGCTGCGATCAGGGAAGCTTCCTCACCGCCATAGGTCGCGGATACCACCAGGATGGGGACCCGGTTGAACGCGGCATAGTCGGGAGAACGCAGCAGGCGGCAAAGACGCCATCCATCAATGCCCGGCATATGGAGATCGGTCACGATGAGAGCCGGCACTGCGTCCGAATCATCACCGGATGCCCGCTCCCAGGCGGACACGGCGGCCAGGGCGGCCTCCCCATCGGAGAACATGCGGGTCTCCAGACCGGCTTTGCGCAGCAACAGAGAAAGCAGGTTCAGCTGCGTGGCGTCGTCATTGACCACGACCGCAAATGCCCCTCGGGGCGCGCTCTCTTCTTGATTCACGAGTCCTTCTTTCATGTTTTTGCGGCTCAAGTGGAAATTTTTAATACGAATACCCGAGAATTTGCCGAGCCCCCGTATATAATCGGGTCAGGTCCCACCGATCGCCTGTTCGGCGCCTCATTTCCAGAGGGCCCCAACTCCGTACCCGGAAGGAAAACGGACGCCCCAACCCATCGCCCGTCACGAATTCGGTGGACGGTTCTTCGGGTCCGCGTAAACGACGCGGTTCCGTCCCGCGTTTTTGGCTCGATACAGTGCTGAATCCGCTTCCGCCAGCAGCTGATCGGGCGAGGTTCCGCCAGTACCTCCAGCTACGCCCACGCTGACGGCAACACGCAAACCGTCCTCTCCCACGGCGATCTGCGTCTGAGCCACCGCCTTTCTCAACCGTTCATAGATTGATTCGTCGGCCGTACCACTGGAATAGGGCACCACAACCAGGAATTCCTCCCCGCCGTACCTGCCGAGCAGATCGTACCTTCGGAGGTTGGACCGAATAACCCCCGCCACAATCTTCAGCACTTCGTCCCCCACCAGGTGTCCGTAGCAGTCGTTGACCTGCTTGAAATGATCGATATCGCAAAGGCCGATGCTCAAGGTTGAACCCCGTCTCTCCGCGCGCGAGTGTTCTCTGGAAAGCCCTTCGAGAATCGCTCGGCGGTTGAAGACACCGGTCAACGCATCGTGCATGGCCTCGTGGGCTAGCGCGGCTTTCGCTCCGTTCAGGTCGGCCTGCAGTTGCAGCATCCGCCCGCCTACCCCGAGACGGGCTCGCAGTTCCTCGCTCCGGAACGGTTTGGTCAGATAATCATTTGCGCCTGCGTCAAGCCCCTCCACAATGCTGTTTTCATCATCCCGCGAAGTCAGCAGGATCAGGTACGGCGGGTCCGTGGTAGGCATCGCTCGAAGGCGACGGCAAACGTCCACGCCGTCCATCACCGGCATCATCCAATCCAGAACGGCCATCTTGGGCGCATCCGGTTTCTGTAGGACGTCCCAGGCTTCCGCACCGTTGGTCGTTTCCACCACGTCGTATCCCCCCTTGCGCAACAGGGCGGCCAACATCAAACGAGTGGTGGCGTCGTCTTCGGCAATCAGTATTTTCACGATAATCCTCGTGAGGTTTTCACTGCGTTATTCCGCATGTTCCATTGCCGCCTTCAGCTGCTCGAACCGCATCTCCAGCTCGGGATAAAGCGCCTTTACCTCGTTTAGATTTCCCGATCTGGAGGCTTGCTCCATTTGAAGAGCCGCTGCTCGAAATCCCTCCCCTCCGACGCCGGCGGATGCCCCCTTGATGCTGTGGGCCAAGCGTTCACACTCTGAAGGATCGCCTCGGTCCAAAGAAGCCTTCAACAATGCCATCTGAACAGGCATATCCGATAGAAATACACCCACTATCGTCTTCATCAGCTCTTCATCATTCATCAGTCGCTGCAACAAAGCCTTTCGATCGAACACTTCGTGATCCTGTTCAAGCGCCTTGTCTTCTTCCGGTTCCCGCTTCTCCCGAGCTTCCTCTTCCATGCCCAGCCACCTGTGAAGTACTTCGGCCAGGCCCTCGATCTCGATCGGTTTGGGGAGGTAGTCGTTCATGCCGGATTCCAGGCATTTCTCACGATCGCCTTTCAAGGCGCGAGCCGTCATTGCGATAATGGGAATCTCATGATTGAGAACCGCGGAGCGCGGTTTTCGGATCCTGCGAGCGGCTTCCAACCCGTCCATCACAGGCATCTGCACGTCCATGAGGACCAGGTCGTAGGCGGTTTTTCCCAGTGCTCGAACAGCCTCTGCGCCGTTCGACACGACGTCGGCTTGAATTCCGAACTTTTTGAGTACCGCGAGAGCCACCTGCTGATTGGTGAGGTTGTCCTCGGCGAGCAGAACGCGCTTATTTGAAAAGGAAAATGGGATACTCGCTTCCCTTTTTGAAGTGGTCCCCGCGGCTTCGTCCTCCAGAGCGCCATCCGGATCCCGACCTGCAAGAATTTTGGAGAGCACGCCGAAAAGCTCCCGATCTCGCGTGGGTTTGTTCAGGCACGCCACGATGCCCGTTTCGGCCGGACGGAAGCCGTCCGAACGAACGCCCAAGGACGTCAACATCACCATGGGGGTTGCGGAAATTCGCGGGTCGCCTTTGACTGCTCGGGCCAAATCCTCGCCGTCCATGCCCGGCATCTGCATGTCGATCACCGCCACCCGAAAGGGGTCGTCCTCATCCGTCCCTCGCGACAGGGCCTCGAGGGCCGACGGACCGTCTTGGGCCTCCTGCGGGCGCATTCCCCAGAAGGAAAGACGCTTGGACAACACCTCCCTGTTGGTCGCGTTGTCGTCCACAACCAGCACGCGCACGTCTTCAAAATGTTGCGTCGAGCCCGACTCCGGGCATTCCCTCGGAGGCTGTTTGCCCAGACGAACGGTGAACCTGAACTCGGACCCTTGTCCCTCTCGACTGTCGACTCCGACCTCCCCGCCCATCATTTCGGCCAGTTGTTTCGAGATGGCCAGGCCCAGACCCGTGCCGCCGAATCGCCGGGTCGTGGAGGCGTCCACTTGGAAAAACTTGCCGAACAGCCGCGTCAGCTTCTTTTCAGGTATGCCGATACCCGTATCGCGTACCGAAATCTTGAGTACCGTATCGTCCGCTGTTTCCGATTCCAACGACACCCGTACGGCCACCTCGCCGGTTTGGGTGAACTTGACCGCGTTGCCCGCCAAGTTGGTCAGAATCTGTCTGAGACGCCCGGGGTCGCCCCGCAGTGCCGAAGGAACCTCCGGATCGGCGCTACAAAGCCATTCCAACCCCTTCTCATGGGCACGCAAAGCCATGGTCGCGGAGAAATCGTCCAAGAGTTCCCTTAGATCAAAATCCAACACTTCCAGGTCCAGCTTGCCGGCTTCGATTTTCGAAAAATCCAGGATGTCGTTGATGATGGACAGCAGGGACTCCCCGCTGGATTTCACGATTTCGGCATATCTGCGCTGTTCCTCCGTCAGCCCGGTATCCAGCAACAAACCCGTCATGCCGATCACCCCGTTCATGGGGGTGCGAATTTCGTGACTCATGTTGGCCAAAAATTCGCTCTTGGCGATATTGGCCATTTCGGCCTGGAGGGCCATTGCGTTGGCGCGTGCGGTGGCGTCTTCGAGTTGCCGGTTGATTTCCAAGAGTTCCTCTTCGGCCCGTTTACGCTCGGTGATATCCCTTATGACGCCCACCGCATGCCAGCCGTCGGTCTGCCGGATCGCCGAGAGGGACAGTTCCACGGACACTTCCTGCCCGTGTTTGTGCCGGGCCTGCAATTCCAGGGTCTTTCCCACGGCGGAGCCGAGGCCGGTCGCCCGAAAACGAGAGAAGCCCTTCCGATGTTTGGAAAGGTAACGCCTCGGCGCCAGAAGACTATGCAGGTCGACTCCCACCACTTCATCTCGGCCATAGCCAAATATTCGCTCCGCCGCGGTGTTCCAGAAAGAGATATTCCCGTCGGGATTCATCATCACGATCCCGTCCTGGGCCGATTCCGTGATGGCTCGCATTCGTGCTTCGCCCGCCCGCAGTTCTTCCTCCGCTTGTTTCAGGCTCGAAATATCCACGAAGGATTCGAGCAGATGTTCTTGGCCGTTGAGCTTAATACGGGTCACGGTCTTGAGAATGGGTATGGTCCGGCCGTCGGGTGTGTAGAGGGTTCGTTCCGAGTCCTCCAGTTCCTGTCCTAAATCCAAAACCGGGCATTCGTCCACTTCTCTCGGGCATAAGTACTTCTTGGCGTTATTTCCGATCAGCTCTTCCATCGGGACGTTCATCAGTCGGGCGGCGGCGGGATTGGCTTCCACGATGACCCGGTCTTCAGACTGAACCAGAACGATTCCGGCCTGCACCGAATCCATGAGGGCCGTGGTTTGTTCATGGGCGTTCTTGAGCCGGCGCTCGGCCTGTTGTCGCTCGGTTATGTCCAGCATGGCGCCGACGATGCCCATGACGGCGCCGCCCGGTCCACGAAAGGGGGCCTTGTGGAAGACCACCTGTCGCCTCTCTCCAAGGGCATTCTCGGCTTCCGTTTCGTAAACCTGGATTTCACCGTGTTCCATCAATGCCAGATCTGCTTGGTGGTAGCGCCGAGCGAGTTCGGGGGGAGCAATATCCAAGGCGGTGCGACCCACGATGTCATCCTTGCTCAGGCCGAACAGCTTCTGGAAAGCCCGATTACACCCCAGATAGACGCCTTGAAGGTCTTTGTAGAATACCGGTGCCGGAATGGTGTCGAGGATCGTCTCCATCAACTGTTCGCTTCGGCGCAGCGCTATGGCCGCCATGTCGCCCAAAGCCCGCGCGATGCGTACGTCTTCCGGGGTGAAGTCATCGGGCTTGTTGGCCAGCCCGATGACTCCCACGGCTTTTCCGTCGCCGACGATGGGCGCGAAGAGTACGTTCCGCATGTTCATATGGCCGGGGGGCATGTAGCGAACCCATTTGCTGTTCATGAAGTCGTTGTCGTACACGACTTCAGCGCGGTTATACGCCTCGGCCCGAAGGCCTCGCACCGGCATGGGAAGCGCCGGATCCACGGCGCAGGGCAGGCCTCCGGATTCCAGGAACACCAGTTCGTTTTCCTCCCCGTCTTCACTCAATAACGCTATGTACCCGGAAGGGGCTCCCGTGGCTTCGCGGCAGGCATCAAAGATCCGGCGGGCGGATTCCTCGAAACTGCGACATTCCAGGACGGCGTGCGAGGCGTCCAGGAGGCCTTGTGTTTCCCGCTGATGCCGTCTGGCCTCTCTCAAGGCTTCTTCCAGCCGCTTTCGGTCTCTTTTGTGGTCTGTGGTGTCCCTGAAACTCCAGACCCGACCAACGGTTTCATCACCCACGCGATGTGGTTGGGAGTATCGCTCAAGAATGCGGCCGTCTTTCATGGTGACCGTGTCCAACGATACCCGATGGGAGTCCCCATGGATTTCCTTCACCGTGTCCAGGAATCCGTCGGGATCCGCCACAACGTCGAGCACATGTTCCAAGGCCCTGCGATCATCCCCGGACTTGAGGACCGGCTCCGGAATCCGCCACATGTCGATGAACTTTTGATTGAAACCGGACCATGTTCCGTCGGAGGCCACGATAAGGATGCCGTCGGCGGTGGACTCCAACGCGGCCTCCAGCAAGGAAAGGGAATGCCGCCGATCCTCTTCGGCCCGTTTACGATCCGATATGTCGCTGACGGTGAGGAGCAGGGCGGAAGCCTTGCTCGAACTAGGCGCCTTGATCGAATCAGCATAAGAGGCGTCCAGTTGCACGGAAAGTGACCGTTCTACTGAACGGAGTTCCACCTCCATGCGTTTGCCCTTGGGGTTTCGGAACAACGCCCTGAAGCGGGACTGAAAGGTCCTGGAGTGCTCTTCCTCCAGGAATGCGGCGAAGGCTCGCCCTCTTATGCGATCCATGGGACAATGGACCATCCGGGCGAAAGTCTCGTTGGCCTCCAGAATCAGACCGACCTCATCGAGCACCACGTATCCTACCGGGGCTCGGTGAAACAGGGTGGAGAACCGGTCTCGGGACTCGGCAAGAGCTTCCTGCGCGGCGCGCAGCTCTTCGTTTTGCATTTCCAGTTCAGCCTGGTAAACGCGAAGTTCGTGGAGGCGTTCATCCGAGTCATCCGAAAGACGCCGGCCGGTTCCCGAGGTCGACGTTTCACTGATCCCCGTCTGCCCGGCGTTAACGGGTTTCTCTTCTCCGGGCTTGGTTTCCTTCATGATCGAATCCTCAACGTGACACCTGCGATCTAACTTGGCTTGCAATCACGGTTTTTCGTTGCTTCATGCGCCTTCGGCATCGGCAATTTTTAAGATTGGTGCGCTCAACACGGCACTTGTTGGGAATTCAAACTCTGCTCAAGACCTTTAATCGTCTCGTCGGCCCGTACCGGCTCTTGCCGAAAGGGCTTCCCGCACCTTGGCCGCCAGGTCCCTTTTGGAGAACGGTTTCTGTATGAAGTGCACGCCTTCGTTAAGCACCCCATGGCGACCGATGACATCCGCCGTGTACCCGGATGTGAAAAGGCTTCTCATGTTCGGATGGCGAGACGTCAGCCGTTCGGCCAGTTCCCTGCCGCTCATGTCCGGCATGACCACGTCGGTCATGAGCAGATGGATTTCGTCGGCGTGTTCCAGCGCCGATCGCTCCGCTTCCACGGACGTTCTGCAGGGCAAGACGCGGTATCCCAGCCTTTCCAGCATGGTCTTGGCCATGTTCCGCATGGCTTCTTCGTCCTCCACCAGCAGAATGGTCTCGTTGCCGCGCTCCGTCGGACTCCCGGTTTCGGCATGGGAGGATTCTTCCGCCCGAGGTTCGTGTCTCGGAAAATAAATGGAAAACGTTGCTCCTCCGCCAGGCTTGCTCTCGACGTCGATGAATCCGCCGTTCTGTCTGACGATGCCGTAGATCGTGGCCAATCCAAGACCAGTACCCCGGCCGACCCCTTTGGTGGTGAAAAACGGTTCAAACAAATGGGCCAGGGTCTGCCGATCCATGCCGCATCCGTTGTCGCTCACACTCAAGAGAACGTATTCGCCGGGCAAAACGCCCGCCCGTCCTTCATATCGGGCCTCGTCCAACGTAATATTCATGGTTTCGATGGTGATCCGGCCGGGCCCGGAAATGGCGTCCCTGGCATTGACGCACAGATTGGCCAGGACTTGATCCAGTTGAGCCGGATCCATTTTAACTTTCCACAAACGATTCCCCGGCAGCCAAGCCAAGTCGATGTCCTCGCCGATGAGTCGCCTGAGCATCTTGAGCATGCCTTCCAAGGCTTCATTCAAATCCAGCGCCTTGGGAGTAACGGTCTGCTTTCGGGCGAAGGCCAGGAGTTGCCGTGTGAGATCCGCGGAGCGCTGGGCAGCCTTTTGAATTTCGCGCAAATCGGAAAACAGCGGTTCTCCGGGTTCCGCCTGGTCGAAGGCCAGCTCCGTATTTCCCAGTATCACTCCGAGCATGTTATTGAAATCATGTGCAATACCGCCCGCCAGACGACCCACTGCTTCGAGCTTCCGAGCTTGCTCGAGGTCGGCCTGGAGTTTGTTACGCTCCTCTTCAACTCGTTTGCGTTCGGTGATATCACGGCTGACGCCCAAGAAACCGCTGAAGTCGCCGTGCTTATCAAAAAGCGGCCGCACCAGCGCTTCAGTCCAAACAGTGGATCCATCCTTGCGGGGCTGTTCCAATTGGTAGGCGCCGAAGTCGAGTACGGAGGGATTTGACCCGTTCGACAACTGCGACATGACTGCGGCCAAGGCTTCCTCCACTTTTTTGAACGAAGCGGGGGTCAGCGCCTCTGCGATGGATTGGGACAACACCTCCCGAGGCGTGTAGCCGCGCAGCTTCTCCACGGAGGGACTGACGTAGGTGAATCGCCCGGATGTATCCAGGGTCCAAATGACATCAACCATGTTCTCAGCCAGAAGGCGAAATTGAGCCTCGCTCGCTTTGAGGGCATTCTTCGTCTCAATCTCCGAAGTCATATCCCGGAAGACAAGCACGGACCCGACAATATTGCCGTCCAGGTCTTCGATGGGTGCACAACTGTATGATATCCGTCGCTCCGTTCCGTCCCGCGTGATGAGCAACGTGTGTTCGGCCGGACCAAGGGTGAGACCCAGGTTCAACGCTCTCTCCACCGGGTCTTCCGTTCCGGCTCGTGTTTCAGCGTTGACGATATGCAGGATTTCGTTGACAGGTCTTCCCAGCGCCTCGCCGGCGCTCCATCCCGTGAGTTTTACAGCCGAAGGGTTCAGATTTGTCAGGCGCCCTAAACTGTCCGTGCTGATCACACCCTCGCCGATGGAGTGCAGCGTAGCATATGCCAGACGTTCCGACTCCTGAAGCATGGTCTGAGAACGCCTCAGCTGCTCGATATGCCGTGAGTTCAGCACGCCCAGGACAAGCGCGGGGAGAATCGTCAAGGTCAAGTTAAGATAATCTTCCCGGTAGTCGGGCAGAGCGAGCTGCTCCACCAGCAGGATGCCCAAGGTCTCGTTCTCCCTGCCCAAGCGCACAATGAATCCGGCCCCGGAATCGGACCAGGAGTAACTTCCATGCAGCTTCGCCGCCTGCTCGATCCAAGCGGGCGAACAATGGGCATCGAGAGGATGCGTGAGCGCCGATCCCGGCCTTCCGTCATGAAACGGCATGTAGGCCAACAGTCCGGGTGCGAAAAGAGCTTCAAGCAGGTCAAGAACGGACCGTATCAATTGTTCCTCGCTGGTGAGACCGGCAAAACGACTCATCATGTCAAAGATCATGGCATAGTCGTGGCGCTGCTCCCTGGATGCCGTCGCCCGCGCCGCCGACTCAAGGTCTTGCAGGCGCCATGCTTCAATCTGCCGTTCAATTCTCAAGCGGAGCATATCCAAACCCACCGGCACAATTTCCCACGGAAGACCCATGGCGGCGGCAAGCTCGATCAGCCGCCTTTGGCTTTGTTCCTCCGTACCGGTGTCCAGAAGCACCAGGCGTGTAATCGTCCCTGCGAAGAACTTCCGGCCGCGAGCATGCTCAAGTCCCGAGCATCCGCCGTTGTCGGTCCAATTCTCAACCAGACCCGGAATGAGCAACAAGGCTCCTTCCGACAAGTACTTGCTCACCAGTCCGCCTGGAAGAAATAACTCGAAAAAACAGGGCATGCCGACCACATGATTTCGGACGAGAGTGTTTGATTCTTCCCGCGTACATTTTTCACAAGGAGTCGACAAAGTGAGCACATGATCGAAACGAATCGGAATGGTTTGCAGTATTTCGTCGAAAAGTCCCTTCTCCCGGTTGGGACGACTGCAATCGCACGGACAGGTGAGCACTTCGACGCCGTCCAAGCCAGTCGCAGCAAGGACCGCCTCAATCTCTCGGCGTAAACTCCTGCAAATGAGGATACCGCACCGACTATTTTTCAACTGCGACCCACTCCAAAGGGTAGTGACCCCATTTATCAACCGCATCGGCTATGGCGGACAGTGTCTCGTCCGGAACTTGATAGGGAATCTCGCCATGATTGTCGGCCAGAATGAAACCGCCGCCGCGCGCCGCCTTGGCGATAGCGTTCTTCACTTTGATCTCCGCTTCCTGAGGAGTCCAACGACGCATTTCCAATCCGTTCAGATTGCCGATGAGAGTGATTTTTCCTCGAGACACGGATTTCAAAGAACCCAGGTCTTCTTCCGCACTGACCCCCACACCAATGGTCCCTGTGGTGATAACGTCTTCCAGAATGGGTAGACAACTTCCCGAAGCGAAGTGCGTGGCCACGGGTCCTTTGATCTCGGCGATCATTCTTTTGGCGATGGGATGAGCAAGTTCCGGGTACAGGCTTCGGGGAATCATTTGAGGGGACGAGACAGGGTCGAAATAGACGATTCCCGCAGCTCCGGCCTCCAATTGCGCATTTGCCCAGGATGCGCAAAATTCCTGATTGGCTTCCATAAGATGATGAAAGGACGACCGGTCCTCATACATCAGGTTCAGGTAGTTCTCGAAGCCCATCTGCATCACGGGGAGGGAAAACGGGCTCATCACCACGCCGAAAATGGGTGCGTCCTCCCCCACCGATTGCTTGAGCAGTGTAATCGCCCTCAAGACCTTGTTCAAACTTTCGGAGTCGCTCACGCGCGGAGGTTTGAGTCCTCTAATCTCCCCGGGACTCTCCAGGAAGGGCCTTCCGGAGTTTGGAGGACCGTCATCCGTAAATACCACCTCCCCGCCCCATGGCTCGATTTCCAATGCAGCATAGAAGAAGGCGTAAATCGCATCGTGTCGGAACTTCCGGCGTAACAGGAGTTGTCCTTCAACCACATGCTCCGCCTTGGAAAAATATTCTCTGATAGGCATACCCAACGCCTTGGCGCCGTGCATGGTTACAAGCATCATATAGGGCGCACGATCCGGCTCTCTATGCTGCAAAGCAGTCAATAAGCGCTGCAATGACGTCATCTCAATACGGTCCTCGCTGATTAGTCGGCCAATTTCCGGGCGATCTCCATGATGTCGGATGCGTCTCGACCCACTGCATCCGCACCCACCTCCGCAGCCAAATCGGGATCGAGCCTGAAAGGCGCACCCCCAACCACAATGAGCGTTTGTGAAGACAGGTTCCGGGCAAGGCGTTGTTTCAACTCCCTGATCTTCAAGGCGGACGGGAGCATCAGGACCGACACAAGAAGAATTTCGATGTGATCTCTTTCAATCATTTCAATAAGCTCATCCACGGTTCTTCGTCCATAGTCCAGAATCTCATATCCACCGGCGCGGACAAGGGAATAGACGATCCGTTTTCCCAAACCATGATGGTCGTGCAATACCGAGACAGCCATTCTGGGCCGGCTTTTTCGGTCCGGGCTCATGGGGGGCAGCATTTCCTCCACCAGTTCCTCGCAAATCCGTCCCGCCATATATACTTGAGATAGCGCCGCCGTGCCCTTTTCCCACATCAGCCCCAAGCGATCCAGTGAAGGCACGATAATTCCATCTATTTGTTCCAATGGTGTAATGTGGCTTTCCAAATCCGACAAAACTTGTCTTGCCCTCACACGGTCAACGGACAGCAGAGCATCGAGAAATTGGGTTGCAGGCACACGCATCTTGTTGTTTCTCCTGTTGTCAACTACGAGCAAAAGCCGAACATGATCGGGGATTGCGAGGTGTCTTTGAAGGCGGCTGGTTATCGGCGCACACACTTACAAACGATTTCATCACTTTTGGTCCAAGACTTCCCGCACCTTGGCCGCCAGGTCCTTTCTGGAGAACGGCTTCTGTATGAAGTGCACGCCTTCGTTAAGCACTCCATGGTGGCCGATGACATCCGCCGTGTACCCGGACGTAAACAGGCATCGGAGGTTCGGATACCGAGACGTCAGCCGTTCGGCCAGTTCCCTGCCGTTCATTTCCGGCATGATCACGTCGGTCATGAGCAGATGGATTGCGCCGATGTGTTCCAGCGCCAGTCGCTCGGCTTCGATCGCCGCCCTGCAGGCCAAAACGCGGTATCCTAGCCTTTTCAGCATGGTCTCCGCCATCTTCAGCATGGCGTCCTCGTCCTCCACCAATAGAATGGTTTCACTGCCGCGCTCCACCGCAGTCTTGATCTTTCCATGGGAGTCGGCTTCCGCCTGAGATAGGTGTCTCGGCAGATGGATGGAGAATCTTGTTCCTTTGCCCTGCTCGCTTTCGACGTCGATGTATCCTCCGTTCTGTTTGACGATGCCGTAGATCGTGGCCAGTCCCAGCCCTGTGCCCTGACCGACCCCTTTGGTGGTGAAAAAGGGTTCAAATAGATGGGACAGGGTATTCCGATCCATGCCGCATCCGTTGTCGCTCACACTCAGAAGAACGTATTCGCCGGGCAAAAGGCCCTCCCGTCCCTCATATTGCGCCTCGTCCAACGTAATATTCATGGTTTCGATGGTGACCCGGCCGTGCCCCGCAATGGCGTCCCTGGCATTGACGCACAGATTGGCCAGTATTTGATCCACCTGGGAAGGATCCATCTTGACTTTCCATAAGCGACCTCCCGGCAGCCAGGCCAATTCGATGTCCTCGCCGATGAGCCGCCTGAGCATCTTGAGCATGCCTTCCACGGTCTCGTTCAAGTCGAGGACTCTGGGACTGATGACCTGTTTGCGTGCAAAGGCCAGGAGCTGCCGCGTCAGATCCGAGGAACGCCGAGCGGCCTTGTGGATTTCCTGCAGGTCGGAAAAGATCGGTTCCTCAGGCCCCGTCTCATCCAACGCCATTTCCGTATGGCCCAGGATGACGCCGAGCATGTTGTTGAAATCGTGGGCCACTCCGCCGGCCAAGCGGCCTACGGATTCCATTTTCTGCGCCTGGATCAGTTGGGTCTGCAACCTGTCCCTCTCGTCTTCGGCTGCTTTGCGGTCCGAAATGTCCGAGGCGATGCTGAGTACGGCCGGCTTGCCCTCCCATTGGATCGCTCTGGCCAATACCTCCAAAGGAAAACTCGATCCGTCTTTGCGATAATGGCAGACTTCGAAACGCGCCTCCCCTTCTTCCATGATGAGACGAAAGCGCTCAGCCAGCAAAGCCTCGCTCTCGGGCACGTCCAACTTGTGCAAATTGACGGCCAGGAATTCCTGCTCACTCTCGTAACCGTGGAGCGTACAGCTCGCCTGGTTGGCATAAAAAAATCGACCGTCAACGCCGTGAATGGTGATGGACGCGGGTGCTTCGTCGAGCATTCGGCCTTGCACGGCGATGCGTTCCTCTCGCTCTTTCCGTTCCGTGATGTCCTGCACTTCCACGACATGCATTTCCTCGCCCATGAAGCTGATGCGGTGGCTGTGCACGTAAACCGGGAAAACGGTGCCGTCCTTCCGGCGGTGAATGGATTCGAATTCCATTAGAGCCTCCCTTTCGCGAAGCTTCCAGGGAGATTCGCTCTCGGGAAGGGGAAAGTTCGGGTCTATGCATTCAAACTCCATCCCCCTCAGCTCTTTTTTCGCATACCCGAGACTATCGGCCGCCTTGTTGTTGGCGTAGATGATTTCTCCCTCCGGCGAGACCCAGAAGACGCCGATGGGCGCGTGGTCCACCGTGAACTGGGTGCGCCTCAGCGACGCCTCGCGCGCCTCCCGTTCCGTGATGTCCACGGCGATTCCGCAAAGCAGGTTCGATCCTTCCTGCACCAGCTTGGAAATGGAGATTTCCACGGGAAACGAGCTTCCATCCCGACGACGATGCTTGGTTTTCAATCGCACGGGGTTCATGGAGGACATTCGCGAGAGGAACCGGACATATTCGGATTCGGTAAACGAGGCATCGATGTCCCAGACATGTTTACCCACGATCTCCGAAAAAGCAAAGCCGGTTTGGCGGGCCGCCGACGTATTGGCGTAAACGAGTCGGCCTTGCTCGTCCGAGACGTAGACCGCGTTGGGGGAATTCTCCAGCAGGTGGCTGTGTCGTCTCAGGATGCGCTCGTTTTCCTTGCGCTCGGTCAGGTCCCGACAGAAACATACGAATCTTCCCCCATGAGTCGGGACAAAAGAGGTGGAAATCTCCACGGGAAAAACCGTTCCGTCTTTGCGTCGATGACGGGTCTCGAAGATTTCCGAGCCCCTTGACGCAACACGCTTGATTCGATCCGCCGTTTCTTCGGGGGACTCATCCGCGTCGATATCCCTCAGGCGTCCGCCGACGATTTCATCGTGCCGGTATCCCGTCATGGAGCAGTAGGCGCTGTTGGCTTCCGTGATCCGCCCTTGGTTGTCCAGGACGAAGAAACCGTCGGCCGTGGTCTCCAACACGGCCCGCAGGAATCTTTCCCGCTCCTTGAGGGTTTCCTCCGCCTGTCTGATCTCCGTGATGTCGCGGGCGATCCCCAGATAACCGGTTAATGTTCCTTGGGAATCGAATAAGGGCGAACCGTTGGAAAAGTGCCACCGCCAAGTGCCGTCCCTTCGTTGCACGCGATAAACGACGCCGCTTTGCTTTTCTCCGGAGCAAAGAACCTCCTGCAGAAACTCCCTGCACAGATGAACGTCTTCCGGATGCACGTAGGGCTCGAAGGACCTGCCGAGAGCCGCTTCCGCCGGTTCCCCCACGAAGTGGATCCAGTTGGGGGACAGGTAGGTGAACAGACCTTCCGGAGAAAGGGCGTACTCGATATCATTGGCGTTTTCCACAAAGGAGCGGAATCGCTGTTCACTGACCCGCAAGGCCTCCAGATTTCGGTTCTTCTGCAGCGCGATGGCGGCCAATTGCCCGAATGCCCGGGCCGCAACCACGTCGTCCTCGTTGAAATCCTCCGGCTTGTTCGCCAGACCCATAATGCCGACGGTCTTCCCCTCGATGTTCAAGGGGGCGAACATCACATTCCAAAGGTCGACGTGCCCGGGAGGCATAAAGGAAGCCCACCGGGAGTGCATGAAGTCGTTGTCCGACACGACTCTTCCCGTTTTGTAGGCTTCGGCGCGAAGACCCCGGATAGGCATGGGCAAATCCGGGTTCACCAAGCAGGGCAAACCTCCCGCTTCGAGGAACAATAGTTCATTTTCCTCGCCGTCGTCGCTGAGCAGGGCCACGTAACCCGATTGGGCTCCGGTAAGGGTCCGTGCGGCATCGAAGATACGTCGCGCGGTGGAGGCGAAATCGCCGCCTTCCAGCACGGTCTTGGCGGCTTCGAAAAGAGTTTCCTGCGCCCTCTTTTCCTGCGTCACACGCTCCAACAGTCGCTCGCGCCCCTCTTCCATGAGCTTGCGCGGAGTGATGTCGCTGTGAGTGCCGAACATGAGGAGAGGCCTGCCGTGGTCGTCCCATGTCATGACCCGACCGCGGTCCAGGATCCATACCCAGTGACCGGCTTTGTGCCTCATGCGCAGTTCGCATTCGTAGTCCGACGTTTCCTCCGCAATGCAGCTTGCGAGCGCTTTCCGGGCGCGTGCCAGGTCCTCGGGGTGCGTCAGTCGTTCCCAGGTCTCAAGATTGTAGGGGGTCAGCTCGTCCAGGGCGTATCCTATGATCTCCGCCCAGGTTTCATTGAATACGGTTTCATTGGTTTGGAGATTCCATTCCCATGTCCCTAGTCCCGAACCTTCTATGACGAAATTAAGCCTGCGTTGTTCCTCTCGACGCGCTTCTTCCGCAAGCTTCTCCTCGGTAATATCGCTGAGTATCAGGAGCAACGCCGGCGGCTCACCACCGGCCGGATGATCCACGGCTTGGCCGTCGGAGGCTTCGATCCTGATCCACAGAGGTTTGCCTTGCCGTAAAAGGCGGACTTCCATCTCCTTGCCTAAAGGCTTCTTCAAGAGGGCCTTGAACCGGCCTCTGAACACCGAGGCATGGGATTGTTCCAGAAGTGAATGGAAATAAGCCCCCATTACCGCTTCCCGCGGTGCTCCAGCCATTCGAAGGAAAGCCTCGTTGGCTTCCTGGATCATGCCCGAAGCATCGAGCGCCACATAACCCACGGGAGCTTGGTGGAAAAGCGAGTAGAACCGGTCTCGCGATCTCGCCAACGCTTCCTGGGCGCAGCGCAGTTCTTCGTTTTGCATTTCCAGTTCAGCCTGGTGAACCCGAAGCTCTTCCATCAACTTATTGGAATCCTGCTCCTCGGCTTCCGATCTGCAACCGGCGGCGTCGTCCGAACGTTCCTGTTCCGCAGGACGACGAATTCCGGAAGAAGACTCTGTCTCATCATGCATATTCATCTCTCTATGACAAAATAGCAGTAAGCTTCACTTCGCGTGAGCCATCTGTCGCTTTTTCAGACAGATGGCCCTATAATTCCCGGAAAGCTCCGTTGACTTCGGCAGGCTTTCAATTCCAGTGCACCCGGTGAAAATGAAATGCGAAATCAAACAGCAAAAAGCTCCAGCCGATGGGTGGATGGCTCTGAGGAGCCAATCAAGAGGTTAAAAAACCTTGTTTGCCGCACTGCTTGTCTAAAATGGAAATGAGCCGGTTCGTATCAGGCTTATTCACATAGTTATCAGCTTTTACACTCTTACATTTAGATACCATCTGTTCGTTAATCAGGCTTGAAAACATGATGACATAGGTATTATTTAGCTTTGGATTTCGTTTTATCTCACGACATAGAGTCAACCCGTCCATTTTAGGCATTTCAATGTCGGATATTAAAACAGGGGTTCTGTTCGCTTGTGTATTTTGACCGGAATAATCCCTCTCTATATATTCAAGTGCCGACTTTCCATTGCTGAATTCAATGATATTTGTGAATCCTGATTTATTTAAAGCGGATACCACAGCCTTTCGCATTGTTTTTGAGTCTTCGGCGAATAGAATATCTATATTTTTTCTGTCATACTTTTCATTATTTGATATGTTTGTTTGATCGATAGATTGAATAATTTGATCTGGAAAAATACGTCCCAATATATGTTCAAGATCAAGCACCAATATTTGTGATCCCTCGATATTAATTGATCCGGTAAAACAAGGACTATTTCCAACAACACCGTCCAACGGGACAAAGTCATTCCATGACAATCTATAAATCCTTGTGACTCCTTGAACTCTAAAGCTGTTTTTTGAATTATTGAATTCCGTTACGATAACGATCTCCCGATCAACTTGACTCCTGATCTCGATATCTAAAATATCTGATAAATTCAGTAATGGAATGGTTTTGCCTCTATGGAAAAACATTCCTTCGAGTCCCGGCTGATTGACGGGCAAGCCGGTAACCAAATCAGTATCATACTGTTCAATGGATACAACCTTGGCTACATTGACTCCAAATTGCTGATCTCCCACAACTACGGTCAGCATTTCCATTTCGTTCGTGCCGGAATCCAAAAGGATATCACCATTACTCATTGCATCACCCTTGTGCTGTGGCTCAAAGTTGTAATTTCTCCTTCAACGACCTTAGCAGGCATTCGGCTTCCTGAAAGCTCGCCTTGACCAGCTTCCTCTTGAGTTGTATGGCCGAGTTGAGCAGCCTGACGGCATTTTCAATCTCTTTCAGTTCCGTATAAACCACCGCGAGATTGTAATAAAGATGGGGGTCGAAGGCATTAACTCGAATAGCCCTTTGGTAGGATTCAATAGCCTTCGCATACATTTGCATTTTTCTGAGGTTGATTCCGAAATCGTTGAACAAATGTTTGTGTTCTTCTATGTATAGTTCCGGATTGTTCGATAGTTCATCGAATATGACTCGAGCCTCTTCGTATCGATTCAGTTTGGAAAGGGTTTTTCCTTTTCCAAGATTCGCTTCCACGTTCGTTGGTTCGATTTTCAATGCGCCGTCATATTCGTATTCCGCGCTGTAATACTCTTCCTTTTCAAAATGAGTATTACCCGCTTTTATATGTACGCTGAGTATGTTGAGCTTCGACACCAGGCCGGCATATTCGGCCGGCGTCTCGCAAATCAGCTTGCTCTTGCTCAATCGACTCACTTCTAAACGATCTCTTAAATTCAAAAGCCGGCCGGCATAATCAATGACTTGCCCATTGATTTCTCCATTTTCGTCCGGATCAAAGTTCTTTATATAGTAATCTATAACATGGAGGCTTTTCTTTTTGGTATCTCCCGTGCCAATGAAAGAGGGTATGGTGAATCGATATATCCCAGGTTTTTTGCTTGATACACATGTGGTAGAGTTATTATAGTCATGTATCTTGGTAAAGTTTGATACGAAGTTTTTCTGCTTCATGAATTATCTCATAATAATATGGTAAGAAAAACTTTTATGGAGTTTTTGTCGTTTCTATTATTCATGTATGCCGTTTATTCCTGTTCGGTATCACCGCCTCATCAATGATTCTACTTTATGCAATAGATCATCGGCTTCTCTGAAGTCCGGATCGATCTCCAACGCCTTTTTCAAGCTCTTTATGGAAGCGTCCGCTTCCTTGGCTTCCAGTTGGGCTATGGCCATATTGTAATAGAGATTTGCATCATTTGGTGCGGATATGAGGGCTTTTCGGTAATTCGCTATCGCAGCTTCATACTTCCCCTGTTTTCTATACGCAATTCCCAGCTGATTGTAGACATTCGACAAATCCGGATTTAACGCCGAAGCGGCTTCCAAGGCGATTTCAGCTTCCCGGTGCAGCCCCGCTCTCAAGTAGGCCTCGCCGACAAGGCTTTCAAACTCGGCATTGTCGGGAAAGTATTTACGGGCCTCTTGGAAAACCTCCCGCGCCTTTTCCGTTTCTCCGATTTCAATCAGCGTCGAGCCATAGGCAGCCTGTCGCTTGACGTTCAGAGGACTTTTCCTCACTGCTTGCTCGAGCATTTTGGCCGCATCAATCTTTTCTCCCCTTTCGATGAGAAGAGCCGCTATGGCGTCGCAGGCCTTTACATATTCGGGAGCCAATTCCAAGGATCGTTTGAGCTCTTTCAACGCCTCCTCTTTTTGTCCCTGAGCCGAGAACACTTCCGAAAGGCCGAAATGAACACGGGGGCTGTTTTGGTCTTCCTTAAACGCACGACGGTAGTCTTCCGCAGCGCCTTCCACATCACCGCGCGAGAGTTTTCTCTTTGCGGATTTCAATAGCAGGTCGATGGGCGACGGATTGCTTCGTCTTTTCAGGATGGAAGCCATCTTGTCGAGAAGGGTGGAACCTCTGAAAGGCTTGACGATGTAGCCGTCCACTTCGGTTTCCAGAGCCTGCATTACGGTGGGCCCGTTCACTTCGGCGGTCACCATGAGGAAAGGCAATGCCTTGAATTCGTCTCTCTCCCTCAAGGCCTGAAGCAGCTCAACCCCTTTCATTCCGGGCATGTTCCAGTCACAGATGACAAAATCGACACCCCCCGCCTCGATTTTTCTGAGAGCCTCGTCTCCGTCGCCCGCGCCCACCACATCGTCATAACCGGCCGTTTTCAGCATATGACTGATGGTCAGACGCATTTTGAGGTGATCGTCCACCACGAGGACCTTGGTTTTATTCCTGCTCAAGTCCGTCTCCCTGATTTGGCTGCGGATTTCGGAAGCGAGAAGCGAGGTTGAACGATGATTTTCGTATATTCTTCTAAACACCGACGTCTTGGGAATGTGGCAGGATTTCCCGCAGCGTTGCCGCCAATCTTTTGAGAGAAAAGGGTTTCTCCATAAAATTAAACCCTTCATGCGATACGCCCTGTTCATTTAGGACATCGGCGGTGTAGCCCGAGACGAACAACGTCCTGATCCCGGGCCGAATGGAGAGGATCCGATCGGCCAGTTCCCGGCCGTTCATTTCCGGCATGACCACATCGGTCATCAGCAGATCGATTTCCCCGGCGTGCCCTACTGCCACTCTTATGGCCTCAGTGGGGCTCCCGCACGGCAGGACCCGATAACCCAGCCTTTCAAGTATCTTCCGGGTCACAATAAGCAGCGGGGCTTCGTCTTCCACGACGAGGACGGTCTGATTGCCGCCTGAAATCGGAGCCTGTATTCCCTGTGGGTACTCGTGTTTCGCGTCCCGGCTTTCCATAAGCGGATCACTCATGAAAGTCCTTCTTTGGTTCGTTGGACTCGGCGATTCTTCCGTTTGACGGCGCCGTGCGCCGGTGCCGGTGCCTGCGGTTTTGCCGAGCCCTTGACCGGATTCTTGCTGCTAATGGATCCGCCTGGAATCAACCGGCGCCCTCGGATTGGATTGTCGCCGGGATAGGCCGCCGGTCCCTTAATTTCCTGTTCCGCCGACAAGCAACCCATCTGGTCCATAGCGTTTCCGGCATCCCGTGACGAACAACGATTCGGTTTTTCGGGACCCCCGATGGGAATGGGGCGCCCTGCATAACCGCCTTATCGGGTCTTATCCCGAACGCCCCATGTGCGTTTCATTCACGGCAAAACCGCCCGTGGAATTCCGTCCCGCTAGAAAGAATCAAAGCTCTTTTCGTCATCCAGAGGGATCACGTCTTCCGGCCTTACTTCCCCGGCTTTCCGGTAAGCCGGCGCCTTAGGCTCTCCCGTCCGAGCGGAACGAACGGTGAGGGCTCTGTTCGTCGTCGATTTCCTTTGGGTCAATTTCTTGATGGCGGAACCCTGATGCCGTCCGTTTGTGCCGGCGCCCCCCACCAGACGCACGAGATCGGCGACGAAAGCATTCATTTGTTCGGCCTGGGCGTTCATCTCTTCGGCTGCGCTCGCGGATTCTTCCGCATTGGCGGCGTTTTGCTGAGTCACCTTGTCCATGTCCGTGACCGCCATGTTCACCTGCTCGATCCCTTGGGCCTGCTCTCTGGAGGCCGCGGCAATTTCGTCCACCACTTCACCCACCTTCTGGGCGATCTGCATATTCTCTTTGAACGCTTCCTGTGTCGCGGTGGTGATCTCGGCGCCCATCTTCACCGATTTGATGGTGTTTTCGATAAGATCCGAGGTATTCTTGGCGGCGTCCGCCGCACGCATGGCGAGATTCCGGACTTCGTCCGCCACCACGGCGAAACCGGCCCCCGCCTCACCCGCTCTCGCAGCCTCCACCGCCGCATTCAAGGCCAGCAAGTTGGTCTGAAATGCAATTTCGTCGATGGTCTTAATGATCTTGCCCGTTTCTTCACTGGATTTGGTGATCTCCTGAATGGCTTTGGCCATATCATCCATGTGTTTGCCGACCTTGCCCACGATGGCACCGGCTTCCGCCATCCTGCTTTTCGCCTGATCCGCGTTGTCCGCGTTTCGCTTGGTCATGGAAGACATCTCTTCCAAGGAAGACGAGGTTTCCTCGATGGATGCCGCCTGCTCGGACGCGCCTTCGGCCAGGGATTGACTGGCGGAAGACACCTGTCCCGAAGCGGAGGCCACCTGATCCGAGGCCTCGGTGAGTCCTTCAATGATTCTGTTGATGGGCTTGGTGATGCTGCGCGTAATGAAGATCGCGGCAAGGACACCAATGATTACGGCAATCAGCAGTCCCACGACCATGGTGGCGGATGATCGGGAAAGGCCGTTTGCCGCCTCCTCGGCTATAATGCCGGTGTGTTCCATTCCGGCCTTGGCCGTGGTCTGGGCCGCGGCCAGCACTTCCTCGGCCGTCCTTCCGCGTTTGTCGTTGAGGTCCTGCAAGGAAAGCCAGTTTTCCAAAAACTGACTCATGGCTCTTTTGTATTCCCCCGCCGCCGTCTCGATTTGTGATATCTGCTGCAGATTCGCATCTCGGCGTGTGATGGCCTTGATTTCCCCCATCTTGCGTTCCATGAGAGGAAAATTGGCCAAGGCGCCCTGCATGACCTTCGGGTCGCGGGTTGCCTGGGCTTTCCAGTTGTCCACCCGCACCGCATTGCCCAGGTCGATTATGTCGTTCATCAAATTGATCTTGGCCACACGTTCCTTGATTTTTCCTTCGTCGGCCCCGGACGCCAATTCCTCTTCAAGCGATTTGTTCTGCGCTTCGAGGAAGCTGGAGCAGTTTTCCATGTAGGCGCCGGCGGAACGATCCATGGCATGCCGGGCTTCGTCCAATACCAAATAGGTATTTACCGTCTGTTCGAGTAGCTCGGTATAGGCGCGAACCTCCGCCTCGGCATTGCCGGCGTTCTCCTTCAGCTTAACCAGTCCTTGATATTTTGCGGCGTGATCCATGGCGGCCTTGATGTGGGTATTGACGTTTGCTAGGTGCTCCCGACCTCGATCCAGGTATTTCTGTTCACCCGTCAGCCCGTAACCGCGCATTTCGAACATGGTCAACAGAGAAGCCCGCTCCACCTCATTGGCGATGGCCACTTCCGGAACGTACTCTTTGGCCAGTCGAACCGAATCACTCTCTACACGCTTCATGTTGTAAACGGCCAAGCCGCCCAAAACACAGGCGATCAAAATCAGAAACCCGAAACCTACTACGATCTTCATTGCCAGTTTCATGTTCTTCATCGCGTTGTTCTCCCCATGACTCTTGTTAAGTATTAATACTACCGCCTAAGTCTTTTATTAGTTACCTTAATATAAAGATCATTTTTTGAGTAACGGTCCACCAGGGGTGCTTACCCAATAAATCGTCTTTGAAAGATTATGGAATCGGGTTTCCCATTATCCAGTGTAATGCAATAATTGAACCAAGAAGTGGAGAAGCAGCTAACCGAGGTCCGGGACTTTCTCACATGACCTTGTTGGAGGTTCGCCGACGGGCAAAAGCCGGGTCTGGTTCCCCGATTGGATATGGATAAGAGTTGTTTTATGGCCCTGGAAGACAGCTTCTATTGAATGATACGAGATGAGACCGGGTAGCAGTCAAGAATCGCTTGCCCACAGTCTGCTACGACCAGATTGAGCAATAACCCGTCTTCTGGAAATACTTATTATGTACCTACCTATGTCCATACAAATCGCTGTCATGGACGAAGTTTATGACAGCGACGACGCCGATCCATTTGCGGTCAATGGATCGAAAAGTGTACGGTTTTCCATACGTCGGGACTCTACCTAGGACCAACATGCTGATTTTACTTGTGCTCTGAACCGTTAAAATGGGCTGTCCGGAAATCTGGACATGTCTTTTCTGTTGGACGCCCGGCCGGGGTGTCGGTCTTCGCACCAGAAGCCTTCAGGGTCCTTACCCGTACCTCTTCCCCAAAGCCATGGAAGAGGCGGAGGCCCGAGAATCCTCGCGGGAACGACCTTCCGCGTTGCTTCCACATCGCCTTGTGTCCCTTTTTCGCACGGCGCGACCGTGGTGGTTCCTTCGCCACGCTTTCGGACCCCAGGTGCGCCGTCCATGAGACATCGAGAATGCGGGGATGGGACTCTCAGGAATGGAATTGAGTGTGGGCTCCTGTGGAGTGATCCGGAAGTCGTCCACCCTGCTTTTTCCCAAGTGCCCATCGGATGGGACCAAAAAGGCAAAACGGAATACCCAACAGACGACCTCCAAAGAATTGGAACCAAGACTGGAGGGATATTGAAGGAGGGCCATGCGATGAGCGAACGTCCGCAGGACTCTCCGGGAGGGTGAAATCTCCGGGAGGGTGAAAGACTCTCTGGAGCCCACCGTGGATTCGTTGTCCCGGTCGGCCGATCGGAGGGGCCGGATTGCAGATACCGCTTCGTCCATCGAGACAGGTAGACCCTGACCATAAGCCCGTGATAAATAATGGATAGGTCAAGATCGTCCTTTGATATCCTCAACCGGTCCCTTCCGGGAGCCGGTTTACCGCCCTTTTTCCGCCTCTACGCGAAAGGCGCCGACCCATGCGCGAAACGGAAGTCCTTGAATCGGAAGGCCTTGAATCGGAAGGCCCGCAGACTGAAACCACGGCATCGCTTCCCGAGCCCCTCTATTATGTGGGCATCGGCGCATCAGCCGGAGGTCTCGAAGCGTTGGACGTTTTCTTCTCGCATATGCCTCCGGACTCCGGAATGGCTTTCGTAGTCATCCAACATCTATCTCCGGATTACAAAAGTCTGATGGTGGAGCTGCTTTCCAAACGTACGACCATGCCCGTACTGCGGGCCGAGGAAGGCCTCCGCGTCGAGCCTAACAGCGTTTATCTCATCCCCCCCCGCAAGCAACTCAGCGTCTTCCACGGCAAGCTGCTCTTGAGGGATTTCGATCCCAATCAAGGAATCAACCTGCCCATCGACGTATTTCTCATGTCCTTGGCCGAGGACCAGGGGGACAAGGCCATCGCGGTCATTCTATCGGGCACCGGAAGCGACGGCGTGCGCGGAGTGCGCGCCGTAAAGGAAGCAGGCGGCATGGTGATGGTGCAAAGCGAGGCCTCCGCCAAGTTCGACGGCATGCCGAGGGCCGCCATATCTACAGGGCTTGCCGATATCGTGTTGCCTCCCGAAGAAATGCCCGGCCGACTGGTATCTTTTGCAGTCCGCAGAACCGGCGCACCGGCCGATCGGCCCAAGGCGCTTCTTTCCGACGAAGACGGCTTGACAAGGATATTCGCCCTCTTGAGGGAACAGACAAAGGTCGATTTCACCTTTTATAAATCGAGCACCGTATTACGCCGCATCGAACGAAGGATCACGGTGAACCAGGCCAAGGACCTTCGCGAATACGTACGCATGTTGGAAGCACGGCCGGAGGAATTGACAACCCTCTATCGAGAGCTCCTAATCGGCGTCACCAGCTTTTTCAGAGATCGCGAGGTTTTCGAGGTTCTGGGAAAGACTTATCTGCCTGCTCTTCTGAATAAGCTGAACCACGCCGAAGCCCGTTTTTGGGTGCCCGGTTGTTCAACGGGAGAAGAGGCATACACATTTGCCATCCTGGCCCGAGAATGTCAGAGCCGAATGGAGAATCCTCCGAATATCAAAATATTCGCCACGGATTTGGATCGAAACGCCGTAATGTACGCGGGAAACGGGATCTATCCTGAGAGCATAACGGCAGACCTCCCCGGCGGCCTGTTGACCAAATATTTCGTTCACCGGGACGACGGCTATCAAATTCATCGTTCCATAAGAGAAATCGTGGTGTTCGCCCAGCACAATCTCATCAAAGATCCCCCGTTCACCAGCATCGACCTGATAAGCTGCCGCAATCTCCTCATCTACCTTCAGCCCGTACTTCAGAAAAAAATCATCGATTACCTAAACTTTTCCCTGCACCCAGGCGGCCTGCTCTTGTTGGGAACAAGCGAAACCCCCGGCGATCAGGGCGAATTGTTCGAGCCCCTGCATCACAAGTTCAAGATATACAGAGCAAGGGGGCGTAAGCGCCCTTTGACCGACGCGGTCCGGCTTCCGGCGTTCAGAACGTCGGTGGCTCCTGCCGCGTATTCTCGATTACAGCCCGGAGCTCGCATTCTCGGCGAACGTGAGGAGGAACGTCTCCAAGAGAATTTGCTGCAGATGCTGGCCGACGATTTCAACATATTTGCGGCGGTGGTGAACGAGCGGCTGGAATTGTTGCATGTTGTGGGAAACACCGACGGTTTGCTCCGTTTCCCGCCGGGTCGCGTGCAGAACGAGATCACGCGCGTTGTGTCCAAGGAATTGGCCATTCCTCTGTCCACGGGGCTTCAAAAGGCCTTCCACGGAGGCGGCGAGGTTCGATACAAGAACGTCCGCCTGGAAAGCTCCGAGGGCGGCCGAATTGTGGAAATACGTATTCGCCTGCTTCCTCACAGAAAGGGACAAGAACGCAATGCGATGATCCTTCTTCAGGATGGGACGCCCCACCAAAAGGTGACCCCGTCCGCGTCGGTGAACGAATTCGATCTCAGCAAGGAAGCCGAGCAGCGCATCTACGACCTGGAGCAAGATCTGCAATTCACCAAAGAGAATTTGCAGGCCACGATCGAGGAACTGGAAACCTCCAATGAGGAGCTGCAGGCCACCAACGAAGAACTGCTCGCCGGCAATGAAGAGCTTCAAAGCACCAACGAAGAATTACAGTCCGTCAATGAAGAATTGCACACGGTCAACGCGGAGTATCAATCCAAAATCATTGAACTTACGGAAACCACCAATGATTTGGACAACTTGATGTCCACTACACGCATCGCGACCTTATTCTTGGACGAAAACCTCGATATACGCCGGTTCACTCCGGAGTTGCGCAACGTCTACCGCATCAAGGAAAGTGATCTCAATCGCCCCTTGTCTCATCTGTCTCACACATTGATCGACATCGACCCGGTGGCCGCCGCGCGCCAGGTCATCGATACGGGTAAGGCCCTTGAAACGGAATGCCGGACGGATTCGGGCCACTGGCTTCTGATGCGGGTACTGCCTTATCGAATCGGCGAGAGCGAATCTTCCGGCGTGGTCATCGCCTTTACGGATGTCGGACCTCTCAAGCGATTCGAAGAAAGCCTGAGATTGGAGCGTGCTCAACTCCTGTCGATTTTCGACAGCATCGACGAAATCATTTACGTCTCCGACATGAACAATTATGAGGTACTTTTCGCCAATAAGGCGGCCAAGAATGCTTTCGGTAAGGATATCGTCGGCGCAGTTTGTTTCAAGGCGTTGCAGAAAAGACTTTCGCCCTGTGAGTTCTGTACAAACGAGATTATTCGAAAGGATTCCCCACGGCCTCACCGGTGGGAGTTTCACAATCCGGTCACCCGTGCTGATTACGATATCACGGATCGCGCTATTCAATGGCCCGATGGCCGGCTTGTCCGTTTCGAATTGGCGATCGACGTCACTCAACGTAAGCAAACGGAAACCAGCCTTCGCCGAATCACCGAACTTCTCAATACCGCGCAGCGACTGGCCCGCATCGGAGGCTGGGAATGGACCATTGGAACGAGCACCATGTACTGGTCCGACGAAGTCTATCGCATTCACGGGCTGGACCCCCTGGCGATTCAACCGGGTTCCAAGAAGCATATCGATCACAGCCTGGATTGTTACGTTCCCGGGGATCGTGAACGGGTCCAAAAGGCGTTTGAGGCCTGCTGCGAAGTCGGCGAGCCTTATGACCTTGAATGCGATTTCGTGGATTTCTCGGGCCGGACCAAACGTGTTCGCACACGAGCCGAAGCCGTGTTGGAGGACGAACGAGTGCTCAAAGTCATCGGAACCATCATGGATGTAACTTCGACCAAACTCAACTCGTTGACATCCTGAGAGGGAGGCCGGTTCACGCAATGCCAATACGAGCAAAAGGGTGATGGTCGTAAGCCTACATTCGACGGCCGTACTTTCATGAAATGAGGCAACATTTTAATATTACAAGAGTTTAGAGCCGTGCGAGCCAGCCAATTTTGTTCACAAGAGCATAGTTCTCCAAGACGGGTTGAATGCCGTTGACGTAAGGCTTTGAGATGATTGACTGAACACGGATATCAGGCGGAGCGCCCGAAGTTTCTTGGAGAATCGGTCAAATCCGGTTGGAATTTTTTGGATTTCCGGTTCCACATGGCTCGAACGTTTAAGTTGCCGAAAAGACGACCGATGGCCGCGGCCATCCAGCCGGCGGTGGCGGGTCTGTTCTTTCTCCAAGGGATAGGAAACATGGTATAGGCCGCGTTGGGACCCGGGCAGAGTGCCAAGAGCCGTGGCAAGCCGTAGACCAGGCACAAGATCATGCTGCATCGAGCCAATGTCTGCCGCGTCTGCTGCCAAGCATTTTTCAGTCCGAACAGGTGCTTGATCTCGTTGAACATGGGCTCGGTCCACCACCGCCGTGCATGGCGTGTAATGACTTTCGCGTCGTCCATGGCGAGATCGGTACTGATCAGAAGATGCCAATCCGACCAAGAGGGGTTGTCGGACATAAACCGGCACCACACGATCTTGCACAACCGGCCGTCCAGGAAGCGGACTTTGGCTTTGGCTTTGGTTTGGTAGAACTGGAAAACCTGTTCCGAGCCGCAGGCAAAGAGGGTTTTCTCCACCGGACGACAGAATCGTTCGATGTTTTCCAAGGTGATTTTTTGCCCATACTTTCCGGGTCTGCCCCGTTTCTTCCGAGGCGGATTGTCCGGAGGCAAAAACAGGGCGGTATCTTTGCGGACTTGGCCGATGACCGTCACACCTTGGCGAATCAGGGGAACCACCAGGGAGCTTTTCATATACCAGGCATCGAGCAGCAGAATAAGGAGGAAGCGATCCGGCAGCCAACTCAAGAGAACGGACATCAAAAGCCGTGCTGCGTCCAGTTTGCTGGTGTTCCCTTTCTTGCGGATGAGCCGAAACAAGAGGGGAAATGCGGCTACCCGGCCCTTGTGGCGGCAGATGACCGCCAGAGAAACTCGAAGCTGTCCCCACAGGAATTTGGGGCGGTTGGGTCGGTGCGCGTGATCGTAATGCCAAGCGGCGCAGGGAGCTTTCTTGGGCGATCGGGGCAAAGGGAAGTCGTCTATAGTGAACTCGATGGATCGGTCTGGAATCCGCTTCAGAATCAGGGGCATCCATTGGCGGGCCAGTACAAGCCATTGGAATCGGCCTTTTCGGCGGCCTTGTAATAGGCGGTCCATGACAACCGGGGTCGGACCGCCGGAAGGGCGGAAGAAATATGGCCGCCGCGGCAGACCATACATCCCATCAGGAGTGCCGGAAGAGTCGGAGCGATTCTGCGCGGAACGGCCTGAAATAGAAAGGAAATCCAATGCAATAGGAGCGAAAGTACTTGAGCCGTCGAATCCATTGGTTGACTCCCAAGGAAAGGTTTCTTTCCTTAAAGGGCCGCCAAAGGCGGCCGCGCATCCGCGCGGCAATGTCGAGTACTTTGTTGAATTTATTCGCAGTTTTCCCATACCAAAGGGTCGCCGGACTCTAAACTCTAGATCCGGAAGAAGAAATGAAGGTCCTTTTCTGCATCGTAACAAGACGATGTCGAGCCTCTGCAAGAAGGCCGGAGTGAAGCCCTTCGGATTCTATGCACTCGGACATTTTGAGTCTTCGGTCCTGGATTACGCCAATGTGGGTCTCGGAAGCATCCAGCGCATTTTGGGCCATGAGAATCGTTCGACAACCGAGATTTATCTCCACAGCATCGGTCGTGCCGAAAGGGTAGCGATGGAGGTATTCGAGCTGTTCTCGTCGGACTCGACTCAAGAAACCGCACACCTTGGCCGGGACGAAAAGGAAAAGGGGTCAGCGACAGCCGCTGACCCCTTGAATTTACTGGCTGGGGGACGAGGATTCGAACCTCGGTAGACAGATCCAGAGTCTGCCGTCCTGCCGCTAGACGATCCCCCAATGAAGATGAAACGTTTTTATAACCCATTGACCGAGGTGGGATCAAGGGGAATCGGGTGGGATTTTTCTTCAATTTTGATCCTTTTTCGTCGATCTTCCCCTGTCCGGGGATCGTCTTTCCTATGAACCGCTCGTGACTCAAGCGTCTCGCGGCTTTGAGCTTTCGCGGTCGTCGTGGTACTCTTCATTGATTCCCTTTGATATAGTCCCGGCCCGGAGTTTTCCCATCGACCTTGGAAGAGGGCGAAGGACCCATTGAAGCCTATTTCTTTCGCGACAAGGGTGCGATCCGTCGGAAGTCTTTGAATATGCCGTGTCCGGGTGCGACAGCCGACCCGTTTGCGGTTCGCCGACTTGTGGGAACCGCTCCAAAGGGATTCTCCGTTTCTTCTTCACCGTGCTCTTTTTCTCGAATCCGGCGGACTCGGTCGGCTTTCCCGCAAAAGAACCTTTAGCCCGCTTAACGCAAGGAGTCCCAAGATGACGCCTTCCAGAAGAGAATTTCTCAAACTGGTCTCCCTCGCCCTGGCCGGAACGATGCTGCCGTCCTGTTCTTCCGGTGGAAGCGACGTGGGTCGAGAAGCCTTTGGTTTTCACCTGAACCCGGTTCTGCTCAACAGTACAGGTTCATCCGCCCTCGGCAAGAGCCTGAAGGCCCTCGCGCCCACGGATCCCGACGCGCCTTTCTTCAGCTATTCCACGGGCCTCGGGGTCCGGCACGTTCAGCTTCCTTTGGCCGACGGGTTGACCAAAGCCTATCCTACGGAAGACGATTATCAGCGGATGAAGCGCATCGGGGACTTCGTCATCAGCAACATCTGGAAGGGATATTGGGAGGACGCGCAGGACGCCCGGGAAATGCGCAACGTCATCGAGCGCTGCGCCGGAAACGGGCTCTACCTCACCATCCGATTGGAGGATCAGACGCGCAATTCCAATTACGCCTATGCCGCGGCCACGGACGAAACCTGGTTCGTCAATGAGTTCGAGCCCTACATCCGTTCCGTGGCGCAATACGCGAAAGGCAGAGCCTACGCGTATCAGGTCTGGAACGAGGCGTGGCACCCGGATCGGTACATGTTGGGACCCACGGGGGCGAAGATCACCGCCGACGAGTACGTGACGTTTCTCGCGCGAGTCCGCTCCATTCTCAAAGCCGAAGACCCCGATGCCCTGGTGTTGAATTCAGGCATGACGAGCATTGTGGAATCCTATTACAACTCCATTACCAAGGACCTTTTGGACGCCGGGTTGGAGGACTACACGGACCAGTTCAACTTCCACTACTACTCGGACGGCGGCGTGGACGCGTCCACGGAAGCCAAACTGATTGAAATGGACATGCTCATCGACCGCGACGTCATCCTGACGGAATGCAATCACATCGATCCCACGAGAGAAGCCGAAGGCAAGCTCAACGCCATTCGGGCCATTCGCGAAGCCATCGCCCGCTGGTTCCATATGAAGGGACTGTTCGTGTTCTGCTGGAACGCCGGTACGGCGGATGAGGAACTTCTCCCTTGGGCCGTCAAGGGAACGGAGCTCGAAGAGTTGCTCTACCAGGAATTCAACGGCTAGCAGGTCGGGGAAAAACGCGGTCTGCGGCGTTAGGCGTGGGAGACGGAGATTGGTTCGATGTCCCGGAACGAGACGCCGTTAACCGTGAAGTTCGAGGGAGTCGGTTCGCTAACGCGATTTGACGGCCGGCTCCTTGTCCTTTCTCCAGGTGATGGCCGTGTCTCTCATGAGGGAAGTCTTGCCGAGACGCCGTTTAAGGTATTCCACCAGGAAAAGGCTTTCCAGTTCTTTCTTGGACAACATCTCCAGGTAGTTGTCCTTGGAGATGATGCAGGCGAATTCGTCTCTGGAGAGAACGGGATCGTCTTGCGCCACACGCTTGAGGGCGCGGCCATAAGGGCGCATCCGCTCCCGCAGATCGCGCTCGGACAGGGATTGCACCTCTTCGTAGATCTCGGCGAACTCTTTGGGTTCCGGCAGGGAGGCGGCTTCCACCACTTGTCTCAGTCCCTCCAGTGAACGCTCGAGCCCCGAACGGATGTGAGAGGAGCTCACCACGTTGATGGACATCCAGCCGGCTTTGAGCCAACTGAATCCTCCGGCACGGGTGACACCGCTCTTGTGGTCGTTCTCGCAGTAGATAAACACGCTCATGGAATCATAAACGTAGGTCGAGGCCCAGCCCAACCCTTCTTTGGTAAGGCCTTTTTCGCCGGAATAGAAATAATTCCAGTCTTCGTCCCGTCCGATGATCACGCCTTTCTTTCCCGGCGCCGAGGGTGCGACCTGTTTGGAGATGGACAGCAGCACCTCCCGACCGTCCAGTTCAAACTTGATGAGCGTGCGATGGGAATCGTAGTTATAATATCCGCCCGAGTAGCTGTCCGGAGTGTTTTCCTGGTATTCGACGCCCCGTACGACAAGGGGAGTCTTTTCCGTCCCGGCCCGACAAATACGAAGCAGATCTTCCCGAGTCGAGGAAGCTTCACGCCATCCGCTGTAGCGAATGCTCATGGGGCGCATTAGGAAACCGGGAACGTCGGGATGATAATTGTAGGCCAGTACTTTGTCTAGCTCGGCGTGTACGTCGTTTTCGAAGTAGGCCCCTTCCATCCCGTCGCGGTCCGCGGGACGGTACAGGACATCTTCGCGTTTTTCTTCAGAGACGAAATCGATGAGCGTTCGAACTCGTGACGGATCAAAATCGTTGGATTTAGAGTCTGAAAAAGAGAAAAGGTAGGTAAGATCGTTTTCCAGGGCGGAAGGTGCCGATACGCTTTTTTCCGGATCGGCAAAGGCCGCGCTCATCCCCAAAGTGAGGACCAGCACTCCGATCAGCGTACAAACGATGAGGCGTGAGGCGCCTCCACGGCTTCCATCTAAACCGGTAACCGGCCCCATGTTACTGCTCCCGTAGCAGATCCGTTGCCTTTCGGACTTTGCTCCGCGGCGGCTCGTGTCTACAATCTCGTGGGATCGTCCCTCCGTCATGCGCTTCATAATAGTCATATTATGGTTCCTGTCAAATCTCCGACGCAGGGGTAACCCGCGGCCACATTCCGGTAGGCCTCGCAGGCTCCGGCGTCGGAGTCCGGTATGCATGTTCCCGGCATTCACAATTATTATAATTATGCATAATTAAACTTAAATATTCAACAATTATTTATAAGAGAGCGGCCTTACGCTACCCTGCCCATTTCTAGTAGGACCGCCGGCGACCTCGCGAGTCGATTTTCACTCGTTTCTAGCTTTCACATTTAAGCAAATTTCGAGCCGGCTCTGCTTTCTCAATGTGCCCGGCAACGATGCACAACGGCGCCTCGTTGAATGCCGCACGGATCCGGGTCCTTTCCGGAGGCACATTGATCTCCGCCGGCGCCCCTTCCCCCGGCCAGGTTGCGCCCCACCAAGTCGATGACTATAATCAAACAAAATTTCGTAAGAGAAGGAAACATTTATGACGTTAGACAAGCCCGAGTCCTCTGCGGTGAAGGATTCCAAGATTCCCGATCAGAAGGAACTCGAAAAAGAGTTGAGTGACTACCTGTCCAAAAAATACGGAGACCGAGTTAAGATCGTATCTCCTTTTATGATACCCAAACCTTCCGCTTCCGATGAATCCGCTTCCGAATCAGGGAAACGGTCCGTGGAAGATATTCATTTCGACATGAAACCGGAGGAAATGGAATCCTATCTGGATGAATACGTCATTCGGCAGGATATGGCCAAGTCCATTCTGGCGACCAAGATTTGCACCCATTTCAATCGGATCAAGTTCGCGGGAAGTTCGGCACGAAGGAAAAGACGCGAACTGGTGGGTTCCATTAAAAACAACATTATTCTTGTGGGTCCCACCGGGGTAGGCAAGACCTATATTATCAAGCTGATCGCCCGCCATATCGGCGTTCCCTTTGTCAAAGGCGACGCAACCAAGTTCAGTGAAACGGGGTATGTGGGGGGCGATGTGGAGGACTTGATCCGCGACCTGGTTTACGAGGCGGACGAGGATATCGAGCTCGCACAATACGGCATCGTTTACATCGACGAAATCGACAAGATCGCTTCCAGCCACAGCATGATCGGCCCGGACGTCTCCCGCAGCGGAGTCCAGCGGGCTCTGCTGAAACTCATGGAAGAAACCGAAGTGGACCTGAAGGTTCCCCATGATCCCATTTCGCAGATCCAGGCCATCGAAAACTATCGAAAGACGGGTAAGCGCGAGAAAAAGACCGTCAACACCAAAGACATTCTGTTCATCGTCAGCGGAGCGTTTACCGGCATTGATAAGATGATTCACGAAAGGTTGAGCAAGGCCCGCATCGGATTCGGAGGAGAAGTGGAGACCAAAGAAGTCCCCGGTTCCATTCTAAAAGATATCAAGACCGAGGATTTTCTTAAATACGGCTTTGAGTCCGAGTTCATTGGTCGGCTTCCGGTGGCGGCGGTTTTTGAAGAGCTCGGAGTTGAAGACCTGTATCAGATTCTGCGGAACCCCAATAATCCCATTATCATCAGCAAAAAGAGGGACTTCCGATCTTATGGGATCGATATTCGCTTCGAGGACGGTGCGTTGCACCGATTGGCGGAAATGGCGTCCCTGGAGAAAACGGGAGCCCGCGGATTGGTCAGCGTAGTGGAAAAGGCGTTGATCCCCTTCGAAAAGAAACTGCCGTCCACGCAGATCAAGACGTTGCTCGTCACACCTGAACTGGTGGAAAAACCCGGAGAAGAGCTCGCCGCGCTGCTTGAACGAGGCGGTATGCTCCCGGGAGACGAACGGTTCGAAAAAGCCGTCCAGGACGACCGCAAAGCCATCGAAGAGATACTTATTCGTAAGAAAAGCAAGCAGATCGATGAATTCGGCCTGGATCTCAATGATGCGACCATCGACCTCATCAACGAATTCCATGTGCAAATGGGTATTGACACCAATCACGCACTGGAGGAAGTTTTCTCTTTGTACTCTCAGGTGAAGGAATACGAATCCACCTTGGAGGAACGGTACGGCTTCGCGGTTCATTTCACCCAGGACGCGGTGAACCTGATTCTGCTCCGCGCCTTGGAGTCGGACACCGAAGCATCGGACATCTGCGCCGGTCTGGCCAAGGATTTCGAATACGGACTCCGGCTCATCAAAGAACGCACCGGTTGCAGGGAATTCAATCTTACCGACGAGGCGCTGCGCGATCCGGAATCCTTTTTGAGCAACCTCATAAAGCAGTATTTTTCCCAGGAAGAAATCCGGGAAGGCATCGACCAAACCTGCAGGACCGAATCATGATCGGAATTTCCAAGCTCTATTGCGGCACTGTTGAGCCGTCGGACGTGTTGCGTTACGGTCGGCACTCGGGAAAGCTCCCTTCCCATCTGCTCCAGTTCTCCGAGGACAAGAAGCCCGTGGTGGTCTGGAACATGACCCGGGCGTGTAATCTCAAATGTGTTCATTGTTACGCCCAGGCTACGGAGGAGGAACTTCGCGGCGAACTCTCCACCGAAGAAGGCAAGGCGCTTCTGGACGATCTGGCCGCTTTTGGATCCCCGGTGGTTTTGTTCTCCGGAGGCGAACCCCTACTTCGCAAGGACCTGGTGGAGTTGGCGGACTACGCTGTTCGGAAAGGCATGCGGGCCGTCATTTCCACCAACGGCACGTTGATTACGCGGGAAAAGGCCCGTGAGCTGAAACGGGTGGGATTGTCCTACGTGGGCATCAGCCTGGACGGCAGGCGGGACGTGAACGACCTTTTCAGGGGCAAGGCCGGGGCCTTCGACGACGCCATGGACGGCATCCGCAACGCTCGTGACGCAGGCATTAAAGTAGGCCTTCGGTTCACCATCAACCGCATGAATTATGAGGAAGTGGGCCCTCTCTTCGACCTGTTGGAGGAGCTGGACATCCCGCGAATCTGCTTCTATCATCTGGTCTATGCGGGCAGGGGGTCATCCATGGTACAAGACGACCTTTCTCTCGAACAGACCCGGCAAGTAGTGGACCTGATCATGGATCGGACCAAGGACCTGCATGATCGGGGCAAACCCAAAGAAGTCTTAACGGTGGACAACCACGCCGACGGCCCCTACGTCTATCTGCGCATGCTCCGGGAAGGAGATCCCAGGGCTCCCGAGGTCTTGGAACTGCTCAAGATGAACGAGGGCAACAGCTCCGGACGAGGCATCGGTTGCGTGAGCTGGGACGGGACCGTTCACGCGGACCAATTCTGGCGACATGTGTCTTTCGGCAACGTGCGCGAGCGGCCTTTCAGCGAAATCTGGACCGATTTGTCCCATCCTTTGATGGCTCGACTCAAGAACAAGAAGGAGTATATGAAGGGAAGATGCGCCCAATGCCGCTGGCTGGACGTGTGCGCAGGGAATTTCAGAGTTCGCGCGGAGGCGGTACATGGAGACGTTTGGGCTCCCGATCCCGCTTGCTACCTGACCGAAGAGGAGATTCACAATCATGATGTTTCCTGAATCCCGGCTCCGCCGATTGCGCAGAAGCCCGGCTTTGAGAAGAATGGTTCGCGAGACCGCCCTCTCGGTGGATGATTTCATTTATCCTCTTTTCGTGGCGCCGGGCAAGAAGCTCAAAGAGCCCATTGCGGCCATGCCCGGCATGTATCACTGGTCCGTGGACAAAGTGGCCGAGGAAGCGGAGGCGGCATTCAAATTGGGCATTCCCGCGGTGTTGCTCTTCGGTCTGCCCGAATCCAAAGACCCGGTGGCAAGCAGGGCTTATCACAAGGACGGAGTTGTTCAGAAAGCGATACGGGAAATCAAATCCCGTGTCCCCGACCTGTGCGTGGTCACCGACGTCTGTTTGTGCGCGTATACGGATCACGGCCATTGCGGATTTGTGGAGAATGGAGAAATCCGGAACGACCCGAGCCTCGAGTTGTTGGCCAAGACGGCGCTCTCCCATGCTCAGGCCGGGGCCGATATGGTGGCGCCTTCGGACATGATGGACGGCCGTGTGGCGGAAATCAGGGATGTTCTGGATGAAAACGGCTTCGAGATGACGGCCTTGATGAGCTATTCGGCGAAATATGCCTCCGCCTATTATGGACCCTTCAGGGAAGCCGCCGACTCGGCGCCTCAATTCGGAGACCGTCGAACGTACCAGATGGACCCCGGAAACGCGCTGGAAGCCCTTCGAGAGATCGCTCAGGACGTGGAAGAAGGAGCCGACATCGTAATGGTGAAACCCGCCCTGGCCTATCTGGATGTGATTTGTCGCGCCAGGGAAGAGTTCGACCTGCCCATCGCCGCCTACAATGTGAGCGGTGAGTACAGCATGATTCTGGCCGCGGCGGAGCGAGGTTGGTTGGACAAGGACCGGGTGATGATGGAGACTCTGCTGTCCATTAAGCGTGCGGGAGCCGATCTGATCATCACCTACTTCGCCAAAGACGCCGCAGGCGTGTTGAACGGGTCATAAGTCCCGATCCTCCGGATACCTCCGCTCCCGGCCGTATTCGACCGGGCGGACGCCATTCACTCTCTTCCGGCTGTTGTCCGCCGGCGGAAAGCTCCTTGGTCGCGAACCGGCACACCGACACAATGGAATGCTTTCCACGGCTCACGGTCCATCATGCCGGAATACAACCTCTGGGTAACCCGCTTTTATGCATTCATCCGGCACCACGGTCTTTGAACCGAACACACCCCGCATGATCGCTTGGGAAGTGACGCGACGATGCAATCTGAACTGCATCCATTGCAGGGCCTCCGCGGACAACAAGATTCCCGAGGGAGAACTGTCCACTCGCGAAGCACTTGATTTTCTTGATCACCTCGCCGGCTGGGCCAAACCGGTAATCATTCTCACCGGGGGCGAACCTCTGCTTCGGGAAGACGTTTTCGAACTTGCCGCTCAAGGAACGGCGTTGGGGCTTCGCATGGTCATGGCGCCCAACGGCACCCTTGTCACGGCCGAGGCGGCGAAACGAATGAAGGATTCGGGAATCAAGCGGGTCAGTATCAGTCTGGACGGCGCCGCCCGTGAAACCCATGATCAATTTCGTCAGGTGGACGGTGCCTTCCAGGGCGCCCTGCGAGGCATTGAGGAACTCCGTCGCGCCGGAGTCGAATTCCAGGTGAACACCACCATCACTCGTAAGAATTTGAGTGAGATTCCGGCGTTGCTGGACTTTTCGGTGCACCTGGGAGCGGCGGCACACCACTTCTTCCTCTTGGTGCCCACAGGTCGGGGCAAAGACCTGGTAGACCAATCCATCGACGCCGTGGAGTACGAGAAAGTGCTCAATTGGCTGTATGACCAGAGGGAAAAGGCCCCGATTCACATCAAGGCCACCTGCGCGCCCCACTACTACCGGATCATGCGTCAGAGAGCGCGGCAAGAGGGGAAGAAGATTTCCTACGAGTCCCACGGGCTGGACGCGGTCACTCGAGGATGCCTGGGGGGAATTTCCTTTTGTTTCATATCTCACGTGGGACAGGTCCAACCCTGCGGATACCTGGAACTATCCGCCGGCAATTTGAGACAAACTCCTTTTCGGGAAATCTGGGAACGATCCGAACTGTTCCTCAAGCTCAGGAACTTCGATGATTACAAAGGGAAATGCGGCGTCTGCGAATACAGAAAAGTCTGCGGCGGTTGCCGAGCCAGAGCGTATGAGGCCACCGGCGACGTCCTGGCAGAAGAACCCCTTTGCACTTACATGCCGGCCGGCATCGGGTGAGGAACGGGGTATCCCGTTCTCACCGAAATGATACCGTCCTTGTCGGCTCCCTTGATCATTTTCCCCAATCTTACTCTATGAAGGCTGCTTTGTGGCTCCTCAGTGCAAGCCTCCGCAATTTTGGATGAATCGCAAGATCCCCCCTCGTTTTCAAGGCTTGATGATGATCGTCGTTTCGTTGTCGCTCCTTGTCGCATCGTTGGGAGACACGGTCGAGAACGCCGCCGCTCAAACCTGGATTCGGGAAGGTTCGGTGAAAACGACCCACGTGCACGGCATCCGAAGCCAGGTCGAGTTCTCCCCGAACCTGTCGTTGTTACATCGGAAGGCATCCGGTCGAACGGCGCGTCTGACTTTGAAGAACGTCCCTTTGGCCGAAGATTTAGAAGCGGATTTCGAGTTGACTCGGTTCAGCGTGCTGAAACCCGGTGCTCAGTTGGTTGTCGTGACTCCGGAAGGAACCAAGGCCTTGACGCCGCCTTCACGTAGTTATTTTACCGGGCATGCGACGGGCAAACCCGACAGTTTCGCGTTTTTCGCCGTGGGCCCCGAGTCCTTCACCGGCATTGTCGGAATGGACGGAAGGACTTTCGTGATAGGCCGGAATTCGTCATCCCATAAGGCGTCCTCACACCGGGTGTTCGCTCTCGAAGACGTGGACCCTTCGGTCTATTTTCCCTCCCGCCCGCTCTGCCTTGCTCACGAGTATCCTTCCACGCTGCAGGTTGGGACCGACCCTGAAGAACGCACTCCGTCGGATTCGAAGTCCATCACCGGCGGAATCCGAGCCGCGGCTTCGGGCGTTGTGGCGGATCTGGCCGTCGAGACGGACTATGAGTACTTCTCTTTGTTCGCGTCCCAAAACGAAGCGATGGAGTATGCGAGCGATTTGACGGCCGCTGCAAGTGCGATTTATGAGCGGGATCTGGGGGTTCGACTCCGCCTCGCCTACCTCCGGATTTGGACGACAAATACGGATCCCTACGGCGCCACGAGCGGTTACGGCGCTTTGACGGAATTCCAGAACTATTGGAACGGCTCCATGACCGGCGTGGAAAGAGACATCGCCCACATGCTGTCCGGACGCAAACTGGGAGGAGGCATCGCCTATATCGGCGCCGTCTGCTCTACTTACTGGTGTTACGGCGTCGTGGGAAACATCGACGGCGATGCCGACTTCTCCAATCCGGCAACCGTCTGGGACCTGCTCGCCGTTTCCCACGAAATCGGCCACAACTTCGGCTCCGCGCACACCCATTGCTATACGCCGCCCATCGATACCTGCTACAACGAAGAATCCTGTTACGACGGACCCGAGGAGTGTTCCAGGGGAACCATCATGAGTTACTGTCACCTTTGCGGCGGTTACGCAAACGTGGACATGGAGTTTCACCAGCGGGTACGCGATTACATTGGAAACTTGACTGCGGGGACGTTCGCCTCCTGTCTTGAGCCGATGTCCGCTCCCTCCCCGAACGATGCCGCGAAGTTTACTCCCGTCTTCCTGCTGCTGTCCGATGAAGACTGACGGGACGGCGGGTTTGGGCCTGTTGGAAAAAAATCCGTTGACACAAGCGTCCGCAGTCTGATAGCGAGACTGAATTCTCTGGAAGGTAAGGACCGACTAAAGGTCGGCTCCTTTCCGGGATTCATGTGCGCCTGATCCCAACCCAATTGTGAGGAACATGTTTTGAAAGGACACATCGTCATCAACCGGGAACTGTGCAAGGGGTGCCTGCTTTGCGTAGAGGTATGCCCCAAGCAGGTCATCCAGGTTTCGGGGCAGCTCAATCGCATGGGATATTTTCCGGCCTGTTATGTTGAGGAAGACATCGCCGATCCATCGCAAAGACAGTGCACGGCCTGTACCTTGTGCGCAACAACCTGCCCGGACATCGCCATCGAGGTGTACCGTGACTGACAAAAGACTCATGAGGGGAAGCCATGTAGTGGGGGAGGCCGCCATTCGCGCCGGCTGCCGCTACTATTTCGGTTACCCCATCACCCCGCAGAACGAGTTGCCCGAATACATGGCCACGCAGTTCGCAGCCATGCCCGACGGCGTTTTTGTGCAGGCGGAAAGCGAACTGGCTTCCATTAATCTGGTCATGGGTGCCAGCATGGCCGGAGGGCGGGTCATGACTTCCTCCTCGAGCCCGGGCATCAGTCTCAAACAGGAAGGCATTTCCTACCTGGCAGCCATGGAGCTGCCGGCGGTCATCGTCAACATGATGCGGGGCGGACCCGGATTGGGGAACATCGCGCCCAGTCAATCGGACTATTTCCAGGCCACCCGCGGCGGCGGTCACGGAGATTACCGAACCATCGTTTTGGCACCCGCCTCGGGCCAGGAAATCGCGGACTTGACTCGCAAGGCCTTCGACTTGGCGGACTGTTATCGAACCCCCGTAATGATCCTCGGAGACGGGCTCATGGGACAAATGATGGAACCGGTGATCTTTCCCGAACCCATCGATCCGAAATCCCTGCCTCCGAAGCAATGGACGCTCACCGGCGCCGCCGGACGTCCCAGCCGGTTCATTCTTTCCCTCCTTTTGGATCCTCGCAGGGAAGAAGAACATAACTGGAAGCTGTACCGTAAGTACGAGGTCATCACGGAAAAGGAACAGGCTTCCGAATCCTACCTGACCGAGGACGCCGACATCGTGGTCGCGGCTTATGGTACGGCCGCGCGCATTGCCAAAGGTGCCGTGAACCGGTTGAGAAAGCAGGGAATCAAGGCGGGTCTTTTCAGGCCGATCACCCTTTGGCCGTTTCCTTGCGTTGCTCTGAAGGAACTCTCTCGACGAGTGAGTGTGTTCACCGTTTTCGAGATGTCGACGGGGCAAATGGTGGAAGACGTTCGTCTCTGCCTTGGAGACGCCGCCCAGGTGAAATTCTACGGCCGCCCAGGTGGAATCGTGTCCACTCCGGAAGAAATCGCGCACGTGCTGTCGAGCCATTTGCACGCGGCCGGGTCCTCGAAGGCATGCGGGGCCTGAAATTTGTCTGTCGGGCCGGACGAAAGACGCCTCCGGCCTTGGGGAGCCTGATTGCCAGGGCGAACGCGATGCCGGACCCGTTTGAAGGGTCGGTTTCGATCACGGCTCCAGCCCAACGAACCACGAAGGAGAGGCCGCTTTGAAGAAGATATTCCAGAGGCCTGAATCGCTCAAACCCGCGGTGTTTCACTACTGCCCCGGCTGCGGTCACAGTATCATCCACCGGTTGGTGGCGGAGGTGATCGACGAATTGGGGATCCGTGAACGCTGCATCGGTGTTCCGCCCGCGGGTTGTGCCGTGCTGGCCTACAATTATTTCGACGTGGACATGGGAGAGGCCCCGCACGGGAGGGCCACCGCGGTTGCCACCGGGATCAAGCGGGTTCTTCCCGATCGGGTCGTATTCACGTATCAGGGCGACGGCGACATCGCCGCCATCGGTACGGCGGAATCGATTCACGTGGCCAATCGAGGCGAACGAATCACTGCGATCTTCGTGAACAACGCCGTCTACGGAATGACCGGCGGTCAGATGGCGCCCACCACGGTTGTCGGGCAGGCCACCACCACTTCCCCCGGCGGGCGAACTCCTCTCAGGGACGGGAATCCGGTAAACCTGAGCGAGATGCTGGCCGTCGCTCAGGGAGCGGCCTACATCGAGCGATGCGCGGTGACTACTCCCAAGAATATCAACCGGGCAAAAAAGGCGATTAAGAAGGCCTTCCAGACGCAAATGGACGACCTTGGTTTTTCCATGGTCGAAATCTTGAGTCCCTGCCCCACGAACTGGAAAATGTCCCCTGTCCAAGCCGTGAAATGGGTGGATGAGGTGATGACCCAGACTTTTCCTCTTAAGGTGATCCGCGATGTTAGTTAGATCGGTTTTTGCGGGATTCGGCGGCCAAGGCGTACTGATGATGGGTTACGTCTTCGCCATGTCGGCCATGCGGGAAGGCCGCCACGTGACTTATATGCCGGCTTATGGCGCCGAGGTCCGAGGCGGTACCGCCAACTGCACCGTGGTGGTGTCTTCCGACGAAATCGCCTCACCGGTCGCATCGTCGCCGGATGCGGCGGTCGTCATGAATTATCCTTCCTTGCTGAAGTTCCAGAGCTCCGTGCGATCCGGCGGAATGATGTTTCTCAACTCCGACTTGATTTCGGAACTGCCCGGAAGAAAAGACTTCGAGTTGATCCAGGTGCCCTGCAATACGCTGGCCCACGAAACAGGCAACGATCGTGCTCTCAACATGATCATGCTCGGAGCCGTGATCAAAAAGACCGGTGCCGTCTCCCTCGACTCCGCCAAAGAGGCATTGGCCGAAATTTTTGCGGCCAAGGGAGAGAAGGTGCTCGACAGCAACGTGAAGGCTCTGATCCGGGGAATGGAATACGTCGAAGGAAAGTGAGGAAATCATGGCGTCGGTGAAAGAAATAACGGTGACGACCGAAAACGCCCCGGGCAAAGCCGCGGAAATCATCGGTTTGCTGCATGACAATGGGGTTTTCGTTCTGGGGTTGTCGGCGGAAACAACCGCCCAAACAGGCACGGTGCGTTTGATGACCAACGATCCCGAGAAGAGCCGCAATATTCTGGAAGGCTTAGGATTTACCGTCGAAGAAAAGCAAGTGATCGCCGTCCGCCTCCCCGACCACCCGGGGAGTCTGTACGCTGTGCTCAAGCCCTTGGCCGATGCCGGAGTCAACGTGGCTCATGTTTATGGCTTATGGTCCGCTACGGGAAGCCGGATAGCGGTTCTTGGAGTACCGGACGTGAAAAAATCCGTGGAGCTTCTCGGAGAAAACTGGTTCCACCTATGTGGGGAAGAGCTGTACCAGCTTTAGCCCCGGGACATCCCGTCCCGGACGCGTTTTTGAATCCGCCCTTGAAGACGACCGGTTCGTACTTGAGGGTGGATTCCCGAACCTCTCCCCGCAGGCGACCGATTTACCGGGACTCCCTATGATGACCCTGGAAAACCGGATTCCCATAATCTTCGTCCGTATCCCGAATCTTCAAAACACATTGACACGCACCCGGATTCCCTGTAAACGGAAAGCGCTTGATATTAGGGATGAACCCTATTATTGGGTCGGTTTGTTGTGCGAGACTACCGATTCATGGTCGCGCTCACAACCCATCACTCTTGAACGAGCCGAAATATAGGCCTTCGAATCATATCCGCCATCCAAACCGTGGTTCCAGTACCCTGTACCCTGTACCCTGAACAAGGAGGAGACGAGCATGTGGGAGAGGTGTCGCACGGTCTGCTTTATTTTTTTGGTATTCGTTTGTAGCACGGCTTTGTTGGTTTCATGTACCAAGGAAGGGTTGCGGGAATCCCCCGAGCAACCCGGCATGAAGGGCCCGGTTTATCCTGAAAACGCCGACCTGTCCAAGGAAGACCGAATTATCTCCACCGAAGTCGAAAGGGAAAAGGATTGGGCGGCCGAACGGGAAAAGGAAATGGCGGCCTTGAGAGCTCAAACCGCCCAGGAAATGGCGACGATGACCGCCCGGGAACAAAAGGAGCGCTTCGAGCAGGATAAGGTCTACTTCGCTTTCGATTCCGCGGTTCTTACCGGCGCCTCCAAAGCGACTCTTTTGCAGAAGGCCTATTATATGACTTCCGTGAACAAAGATATGAAACTCCTCATCGAAGGCCACTGCGACGAACGAGGAAGCGTTGAATACAACTTGGCCCTTGGGCAACGTAGGGCCGAAGCGGCGAGGAACTACCTCGCAAACATCGGCGTCGATGCTGCGAGAATCGACACTGTTTCTTACGGAAAAGAACGCCCCGTGGATCCTGGTCACGACGAAGAAGCTTGGGCCAAGAACCGAAGAGACGAATTCGTTATTCGCTAGCCGTCTCCCGGAGGGAAGGAAAAGTCCTTCCCTCCTTCTTCTTCCGACTGCGGACCATGGTTCTTCGTGGTTCCCGTTGCAGACCGCTCCGACATCCCTCGATTCTCTGTTCCCCCTGACCCGGTATCCTACTGAAATCGTTTGGCAATCATCATAGCACCATAAAGGGCGAATCCGTTCGCATGGACTTGTGACGGAATGGATTTTCCTGTCAAGAATAAGGGGAGAAACGGCGGACGAGCGATCGTACCCGCCCGGACTTTTCCCGTTATCAGGCCCCCGAACCTACTGCCGTCCCCTTCGAAAAGAAGTTCATCTCAAGCTCCGCAGGACCTCCCGGCGACGTACATTTTGTATCGGAAATCAGTCACCCCACCGACTTCACAGAAGATTCACATTGTATTCATAGAAACGAGACCGGAATTAAATAAGGGGCATTTATTTAATCCGAAAGACTAATGGAGGGAAGGATGAACGATTTTGCTCCTTCGGACTCCAACCCCCTTAAGCTTGATATCACCGTGGGCAATCCCCTGCTCAACGGATTGTTCATGCTGACGAGAGGGGCTTTGGAGCGCTTCCTGCATTTCAGGGAGCTTAACGAGATTTACGCCGCGGCATCCACCAAAGAGGGCGACGCCTCATTCGTCGACAAAGTGCTGGATGTCCTGAACATCAGCTACGAACTCTCCAACTCCGACCGTGAGAAGATTCCCGTGCAAGGTCCGGTGATCGTTGTGTCGAACCATCCTTTCGGGGCCATCGACGGCATCATTATGAATTCCATCCTGCTTTCGGTTCGCCCCGACGTAAAGGTCATGGCCAACTACCTATTAGGAATATTCCCGGCGCTTCGAGATCGATTCATGCTGGTGGACCCATTCGGCGGGACGGATTCCATCCGGTCCAACATCGGCCCTTTGAGAGAAACCATCCAATGGGTCCGCCGAGGCGGAATGCTCGGCGTCTTTCCCGCGGGAGAGGTTTCCCATCTCCAATTGCGCAGCCGGAGGATTTCCGATCCGCAATGGGACACTACCGTAGCGAGACTCGTTAAGAAGACCAAGGCTTCGGTTCTTCCCATGTTCTTTTCCGGCTGCAACAGTCTGCTGTTTCATCTTTCGGGATTGGTGCACCCTCGGCTTAGAACCGGCATGCTGCCCAGAGAAGTACTCAAAAAGATCAACAAAAAGGTAAAGGTAGATATTGGAGACCTGATCCCCCATGAGCGCCTGAGTCGCTTTTCTTCCAGTGAGGAGATGGTGGACTACCTCCGGTTACGCACTTACGTGATGGGTAAGCATGAGCCGACCGGCTTCAAACGGCCCACCCTGATTCCCAAGCCGCCGGCGTCCAAAGAACCGCAACCGATCGCTCCGCAGGGCAACTCGGACGCCTTGGCCCGGGAGGTACGGTCCTTGCCCGGCCGCCAGCTTCTCGCCGAAAGCCGAAGGTGCGCCGTATTTTACGCCAAGAAACAGCAAATCCCCGGCGTATTAAGAGAAATCGGACGCTTGAGAGAAATCTCCTTCCGCCAAGTGGGTGAAGGCACCGGTCGATCCACGGACCTCGACCGTTTCGACGATCACTATCTTCATCTTTTCGTCTGGAACAAAGCCGCCCATGAGGTTTGCGGAGCCTATCGTCTGGGACTCACCGACGAGATTCAGCGGGCCCACGGGCTCTCCGGTCTCTACACCCACACCTTGTTTCAGTATAAGTGGAAATTCATAGAGGAAATCGACCCGGCCATCGAGCTCGGACGATTTTTCGTGAGACCGGAATATCAGGGGAATGTCGAGCCTTTCATGCTTTTGTGGAAAGGCATCGCTTCTTTTGTCGCATCGAACCCCAGATACCGAATGTTGTTCGGGCCGGTAAGTCTGAACAACAAGTATCACTCTCTTTCCCGCCAAATCATCGTGGCGTTCTTCAGACAGAATAATCACCGAACCGACCTTGCCAGGCTTGTCAAGCCGCGTAATCCTTTGAAAAAGAAAATCATTCGGAAAGATGAACTCAAAACGGCCGTGAGCTTGCTCAAAGACATTCGGGATCTTTCCGAATTGGTTTCCGACATTGAAAGAGACCACAAGGGAATCCCCATTCTGTTTAAACATTACGTGAACTTGGGCGGCAAGTTTGTCGGCTACAATGTGGATCCGGATTTCAGCGACGTGCTCGACGCGCTGATTCTCGTGGATCTTCGGGAATCGGATCGCAGAATATTGGGGAGATATATGGGTAAGGAGGGCTTAGAGGCCTTTTTGAGGCACCACAACACGGATCGGTTGGCCCACTGCGCCTGATCCTCGCTTGCCGATACCTTCGTTGACTCTCGAGGGAAACGCTTGTCCGTTTCCCTCGGTTTTTTTCTCACCTTCAAAGCGATTGGTACCGCGGCCACGAGCGGCTCGAGCCTTGCTCCCCGGGTCCGCACCCGAAGATTCCTTCCGCCGAAAGGAATTTATCGGCTTCTCTCCCGCCGGACTCGGAACGCCCGCAGCGGAACAATGACGAAATAGAAAGGTATGAGGTACATCGCGGCAACCGTGGGCTCCAACGGCCCGAAAAACCGGGACGCGAAGACCAGCACCAGCACGTTGTTCATGTTGGCCATGCCGATGGCGGACGCCAACTGATCCTCCAAATCCGCCTTCCAAAGCGTAACCAAGCCCAAGACCAGAAAGAGCGCCGCCAGCAGAAATGCCACCAACGTGGCCGTAAGGATGGTGGCGGGCTGGTTTCTGAAAAACTGAGAATACTTGGAAAATACCGCAAGGTTCACCACGGCCAGAAAACCGACCGTGAGTGGAAACCGACGGTTGCGGATTCGATCGAGCATTCGTGAGAATTTCCAGTCCAGGAGTTCCACCATGACCAACGGCACCAGCACCACGGTGGCCAGCATTCGGATCATGGATCCCACGGAAATGTTCAGAGATTGGCCTGAAAGCAGGTTTACGAGAAACGGAAGCGAAAAGGGGGCCATGAGGGACGTAATCACTACAAGGACTAGTACCAGGGGGCTGTTGGCGCGAACCAGGCCGGAAATGAACGGTGCCACCACACCGGTGGACACCCCGGCCAGCAAAAGGGCGGACAATGCGTATTCAGGAAGCAATAAGGAGAAGACCCACCAGACGGAAATGGGCAGCACGACCATTTTGAGAAAGGTAAGGTAGAGAACGAAGGACCAGGAAGAGCGAATGGCCTTCCACACCGCGGTAATGCGTATGTTTAGAAAACTGAGGAACAGGAAGATCATGATCATCAGGGTGAGATAGGGCTGGAAAAGGCGTCCCGACCCGGGAAAGGCGATACCGACAGCCATGGTCGCGTACACGGTGGTCAGCAGGATCAAGTCTCTTTTTCCGAGCATCCGATCTTCTCCCGGCGGAATTCGTTGGAGGGGGATTTTCGGCCCCCGGGTGAACCGACCATTATGCACGGTCTCGCATTACGCGCAAGCGATCATAAACCTGGACGAAGAATGGTGAAGAAAAGAAGTTGAACCGAAATAAGGTGAATCGGTAAACTGCCGGAACCCAAACGATCGAAGCCCGACGGCTCAATGGGCGAACCGCGATCGAGCGCGAGGGAACCAACCGCTGTGAAAAATAATCTCAAACGATTAAACAGGTGAACGCATGACCGTCAATATGACCGAATTGGAAGGACTTCTGAACCGGAATACACTGGAAAGCCTGTTCCCCGCCGGGAAAGCCGACCAATTTTTCGAAGCGCTTTATGGGGATGCAACCGAAGGCGCCTACGATATTTCGGTGTCTTTCCTGGGTGAGGACCCTGACAGGAAGACGCTGAACTTCGCCTTCGAACTTCATCAAAGACCGGGCAAGTGCCTTGCCTGCAGTTTGACTTTCGGACTAACGCAAGTATTTACCCGCCACCCCGTGATCAATGTGAAAGGCTTTGTGTCGGAGGTTCAGGAATTGCTGAACGGTCAAATGCAGCTCAAGGACTGGAAACTGGGTCCCACTCGGATCCTCTCCAACAGCCTCCACGTCGTTCCGCTTGAGATTGCCTACCTGAAAACCGAATCCTGACGACGGCCTACGAAGCATTCGGTGTCGCTTCCTTTCTGGAATGCGAATCCTTTAACCGCATCCTCCTTTGAACGGTCTATATAAGCAGGTGGGCAAGGAATGAGCCCGGCCGGAAGATCCGGCGACGGTCCATATCGAAGTCGCCGGTTCTCCGAGGCGAAAGGAGGATGTATCATGAACCGCAAATCTGCGTGGGGTAATATGCTCATGAGCCTGATCGTCATTCTCTGGGTGATCTACTTGTTCATGTTGTGAGAATGACAAAGGCGAGAGGAGAGAATCGGCCGGCTTCCACTTGAAATATCCCAATGCTCCGCGTCTACCGGTTCCGGCCCGGCGCGCGGGATATCAACGCGAACGGAACTACGGGGAAAGCTTGTGAACGGGCTTTCCTCGATTCAGTTTAGAAGGCCTCGACGCTTCCCGTCGGTGCATTTCATCGGCAAGCACGCAAGCCGACACCCCCATTCATCCTCGTCCACCGGCACCTCACACGATCCTGTTGCCGGAGGTTTCCGTGTAATTCCGATACCGCCGATCCGGTCGCACGTCTCGGGACACGCTCGGTAGGCTGCGAAACGGGTGCGAATGTTTTCGCCGGCTCCATCCTAATGAGGAAAAATTTCCCTAAATTTGATTTGGTCGATGACTGCTGATATCATTCCGAATATCCTAAGTTCCAAATCTCTGGACCGATACACGACGAATTAAAGGCCTCCTTTCGGATGGAAAAATCCACAATTAAAATCCGCAAAAGAATCCTGCTTGCTTTTCTTTTCTGCGTTTTTTCCGTAGCCGTCTTCGGAATCATCAGCCTTCAAGTTCACCAAGAGATTGGAACCAAGCTGCGTCTCGTGGAAGTGGCGGATGACCTGATGGACAATATTCTGGAGACGCGTCGTTTCGAAAAGAACTACTTTCTGTACCACGAGCCGACCAGTATCCATGAAGCCGAATACTATATCAGCAGCGTTGAAGGATTATACTCAGCGTATGGTGATGCCATTTCAGACAGAGATGAGTCGCATAGCGGGGAATCGTTCCGGGATGCACTGGAGAATTACAAAGTCACCCTGGAAAAAATAAAGTCCTTGAGCTTCGGAGCCGCACAGGAAAGTACTCCCTTGGGAATTTCCAGCTTGGAGGGACGGTTACGCAGCTTTGGACAGGTTATGCTCGATATTGCGCATCAATGGAGAAAAGAGGAAAGAGAACAAATAGGTCGACTATTTAAAAAAACCATTCAACTTTTTGCCGCTTCCATGGGAGTGTTTCTGATCCTTGGCGTGGCCGTCGCATTTCATCTTTCACAAATATTGGTCTATCCGTTGATCAAGCTCGAAGCCGCCATGACAAGGATTGCTCAAGGCGACTTTTCCTTCATACCGGAAGACGACCTTCGATCCGAGGAATTCAGGGCCGTCTTCACCACGTTCAACAGAATGATTCGCGAACTGGAGGATCGGCAGGAGCAGTTGGTTCAGTCCAGAAAGATCGCCGCCATCGGCACGCTCACCTCCGGCGTCGCTCACGAGCTCAATAATCCCATCAACAACATCGTGCTCACCACCGAAGCAATCAAAGAAGACTTCCATGAAATGAAAGAAGAAGACATCCACGAAATGCTTCAGGACATCCTCATCCAGTCCGAGAGGGCGTCGGAGATCGTGAAAAACCTGCTCGACTTCGCCCGCGCGGAAAAACCGGAATTGGAGTCCATCGAGATCAACTCACTGATCAAAGACACGGCCCGACTGGTCCGCAACCAACTGGCTTTCTCCCGCGTCCGATTCATCACCGAAATCCCTGAAGACCTGCCCCCCACTTATGGTGAAGCCAAGAGCCTGCAGCAGGTTTTCCTCAATCTTATCATTAACGCCTTCCAGGCGATGCCGGAAGGAGGAGATCTGACGGTCCACGCCGCGTCGTCGCCCGACGGCGAATCGGTGATGGTGGACGTATCCGATACCGGTGCGGGAATAGACGCACGGGACCTCCCCAATATTTTCGATCCGTTTTACACGACGAAGGAAGTGGGCAAAGGCACGGGATTGGGTTTGTCGGTAAGCTACAACATCGTGCGGAAACACGGCGGCAGGCTCGAGGTGAAGAGCAAAAAAGGCGAAGGATCCACTTTCACCGTGATTCTTCCCACCAATGTGTGCCGGATCAAATCCGCATCATCGTGAGGAGAGAATGCGTATAGCAGTTGTCGACGATGAGCCCATCGTTCGAAAACGTCTCAGTGCCGAACTCTCCAAGGACGGTTCAAGCGTAGACACCTACGGCACGGGTGAAGCCTTGCTGGAAGACCTGGAGTCTAAGCTTTTCGATTTGGTCGTTTTGGATGTGGTTCTCCCCGGTATGAACGGTACCGAGGTGCTTCGCAAGATCAAGGAATCATCGCCCGACACGGAGATTATTCTAATCACGGGGTACGCGTCCATCGACTCCGCCATCGAGGCCGTCAAAGCCGGCGCCTTCTATTATTTGTCCAAACCTCTCAGGCTTGCGGACGTGCGGCATTTAGCACGACAGGCTCTGGAATACAGGCGTGTTCTGCGCGAGAACTCTCAACTCAAGGCGCAACTAGACCCCATCGAGGGATGGGGGGAAATGGTCGGCGGCGGCAATTCGATGAAGGATATCTTCCTGGCGATTCGAAAAGTCGCTCCGCTGGACTGCAGCATTATTATCCAAGGCGAAAGCGGTACGGGCAAGGAATTGGTTGCTCGTGCCATCCATAGGCAAAGCGCCCGAAAGGATCGTCCTTTTGTTGCATTCAACTGTGCCGGATTTACCGAGGAGCTTATTGCCAGCGAGCTTTTCGGGTATGAGCGGGGAGCCTTTACAGGGGCGACCATGACGAAGATCGGGATTCTCGAAACGGCCCATCGCGGGACCGTGTTGATGGATGAAATCGCCGATATGCCGCTGACCATGCAGGCAAAACTGCTGCGAGTCATTCAGGAAAAACAAATCCTACGAGTAGGTGGGAGCCGGCCGATCAGTCTCGACCTGAGGTTTTTGGCCGCATCCAACAAAGACCTGAAACGGGCGGTAGGCGATGGAAGATTCCGGGAGGATTTATATTTCCGACTCAACGTGGTTAAGATAGAGCTCCCCAGGCTTAGAGACAGAAAAGAGGACATTCCTCTCCTCATCAACTATTTTTTCTCACGTTATAACGGGAAATTTCGCAAGAATTTGGCGGGAATTCATCCGCAAGCCCGGGAAATTCTCCTGAACTACACCTATCCCGGAAATGTGCGGGAGCTCGAAAACATCATCGAGCGAGCCGTCGCCTTGGCGGAAAGGGACATGGTCATGACCGACGACCTGCCCGAAGACCTGTGGACCTACTCCGTAACTCCCCTTAGTGAATGGATCACACTCGAAGATCACGAGCGCGAATATATCGGTAAGGTATTGGCCGCAACGGACTACAACATGGGCAAGGCTTCGGAAATTCTCTGCCTTCCTCGGACGACCTTGTGGCGGAAGATGAAGAAGTACGGTTTTTCGAAAAAGCGCGTGGCCCTCGCTGAAGACTAACAGGCCTCCCGCCCCGTCGAACGGTGGAATGACTCACCTTTGGTACAGCCCTTCTCGCTTCCCATCCTCCTCTCTTGCCGACCTGTTCGGAAGTCCGATCGCAAGGGCCGAAGATCCGTGCACGTTCACAGGATGGGCGGGTAATGCCGCGGAAACGGTCTTCACCGGAAAATCACGGGCCGAGGCCAATCCTATTTATCTTCAGTTGCCCGGATTCCGTGCCCCGCTCTTCCTTGAGTAAAGTCCACAGCCCCCACGGCCCGCCCCGACGAAACCGGAACGCCGATTCAATGAGCGGACTTCTGTTCGGCCAGGCATGCTTGTGGAGGATATTCGGAGATCGGCAGTGGGCTTCGCAGCGGCTCCGGACCTCCCCCGGAAAACTTTGAACAATCCTTTTTCCGGAAAACGCCGAAAGTTTACTTACGGAGCTTGTTAATCCGGTGCCCTGCGAAGAGAGCCCCTTTCCTTCCCCTTGAACCGGCGCGAATCGGCGGCAAACAGCGGCCACATACTTCCGGTTCCGGCCGGTCCATTCCACTTTGACTTCCCCAAGCGTTCCAATATGGAACACGTTCAAGCCTGCCATTTCAGTGTTTTCCGCGATTCTCTCGACGTTTTTTCATTTTGAAACAATTCCCTTCCCCCTTTTGGGACCCACCCAATTTAACCTATTGAAATTAATAAATAAACCAAATGGAACGGCTCTTGCTAAAGGGCAGAGCAGGAGGTTGTCATGTGCAGAAGACCGTTCTTGTCAGTCTGGATTTAGGGGAGACCGGCCTCGCGGCCGCTCGGTACGGATTGCAGCTCGCCGCTCGTACCAAGTCCGCGCTGCTCTTGATGGCCGTTGTCCCCGGGGTTGGTGGGGGAGGTCCCAAGGAGGGAGAACTCATCCTGGAGGGCCTCAGTGAAGAACAACGTTCTCGATTAGACGGAATGATCGAACTTTCCCGATCGGCAGGGGTGACCACTTCAACCTACCTGTCCAGGGGGCTGTTCTTTGATGAGATCATCCGTCTCGTAACCTCTCAGCCATGGATTCAATTCATTGTGTTGGGAGTAACGCATGTGGCCGGCAAGACAGGCTATGCCGGGTTTTCTTCAAATCTGGAAAATCTCAGGGGCGCGTTCGAAGGGGAAATTCTGATCGTTCAAGAAAAAGGCAACGTCCGTCGTTACTCGGAATCCACTATCCAATAGCCGCCGAAGGAGAATCACGATGTTCCTTAATCTTTATCTCCCACTCGCAGGTCATTCGACCAATATTCTTCTGTTGTTCGGACTTGGGGGTGGCGTTGGATTCCTTTCAGGTCTGTTCGGTGTCGGGGGCGGGTTTTTGATGACCCCTCTTCTCATCATGGTAGGCATTCCCCCCATGGTGGCGGCCGCCTCCGACTCCAACCAGATTGTCGCCGCATCCACGTCGGGGACATTCGCCCATTACCGCCTGGGAAATGTCGACTTTAAAATGGGTTTATATTTGCTCATCGGTGGTGTGATCGGTGGAACCGCCGGGGTCCGGCTGATCAAAATATTGAACAGCCTTGGAAGCGCCGACTTCGTCATTAAGATCACCTATGTTGTCATGCTTGGCTTGGTTGGTGCATTCATGTTCATAGAAAGCCTCCAGGCACTGAAGAAGCATAAATACACACAGAAAAAGAAAGAGAGTTCTCCAAAGAGCTCAATATATATCCGGATTATACAATCGCTTCCTTATCAAACCCATTTTGAAAAATCGGGTATCACACTTTCACCGCTGGTTCCTCTGGTACTTGGCGTATTGGTAGGTGTATTATCGGCAATAATGGGTGTCGGCGGCGGGTTCATAATGGTTCCCGTCATGGTTTATATGCTGAGGATGCCCATGCATGTGGTGGTCGGAACGAGCCTTTTTCAGATACTGTTTACCTGCATCAATGTAACCTTTATGCAGGCAATTACCAATCACACCGTGGATTTAATTCTTGCTATGCTTTTGTTGCTCGGTTCGACTCTGGGAGCCCAATTCGGCGCCAAGATGAGTCGTAGACTCAAAGCCGATCAGTTGAAAATTCTCCTGGCTTCCATTGTGCTGATCGTAATGTTTAAGATGCTTTTCGGCCTTATGCTGACCCCTCATCACATGATAGCCTATAAAGGGGGACATTGAGATGTTGAGGGAAAGTTGCGACCGATCGGCGAACTCAACGCTGTTCTTGATCCTTTGCTGCCTGATTCTCGCCTGCACGTTGAAGAGTGCGGAGGCGGCGAACGTGGGCGGCCTTCATGTGCTTCCCAACCTTGTCCATATCGGTACAACCTTTGATGGGGCAAACGTCAAGGTCACGGGAAAGATTCCGAATGAAACCCACGCGGTCATAGAGGTGATCGGTCCGACTCACGACATTCGCCTGATGCGCAAGGGTCGCCGAGGCGGACTCTGGATGAACGTAGGGGAAATGGAAGTCGAAGGCGCTCCGGATCTGTTCCTTGTCGCAAGCGATGACGATCAACTACTTTCGGGCTCAAACGAAGATTGGGGTTACGGTTATCTTCAGAGCCTCATCTCCTTCACAGGCCAAGGCTTGGATAACTCCTCCGAGCTGTTCCAACAGTTTATCGACCTGAAACAAAGCGAGAAGCTCTATTCTAAAGCCGCGCAAAAAGTTCTGGTTTCCCCCGGAGGAGAGGACGGATCCGCGGTTGAATGCTCCTTTCGTCTACCCGGATCGGTACGGCCCGGAGCCTATACGGTCTGTATGTCGGTGGTGGGAAACGGTCGTTTGCTGAACAAGGAATGCACTCCTCTACAGGTTGATATGGTCGGCTTTCCGGCGCTCATGAATTCCATGGCGTTTCACCACGAGGCGGTATACGGAATTGTGGCCGTATTGATCGCCATCTTTGTTGGGTTTGCCATGGGATTCTTGTTCAAAGGCAAAGGGGGAGCACATTAACAGGTCGAAGGCCGGTTTTGAGTTACGGGAATTCCGTATGCGGCGAAGAGGATTTCATAATTGTATACGGCGGAGTTCTTTTAAGGACCGAAAAAAATCGCCTTCTTGCCCGAACCTTCGGGGTTGTTCCACATGAAACATTTGATCGACAAATGGCGATCCCTTTGGACCGGAAGGCAGCGGCCGCAATCCGAGGAGGTTTCCTTTCCCGAAATCTTCGAGCACTTCCAAAGACTGCTCGCTCAACACCAACGTGCCATGGAGTTGGTCACGGCTCTGGGAGAAATGTCGGGGGGAGAGTACATTTTCGATCGAAAGTACTTGAACGATTCGGTCACGGAGCTTCAAAGTCTGTTGCTACAGATGGTGAAGGATTTGAACCTGATTTCATCCAATAAATACAAGGAATTATACGAAACCTTGGACCGTGTCTTCCTTCCCCTTCTGGCGGAGCTTCGAGGGCGATTGACTCTTTCGGACAAAATGCCTTTTGTGACTTCCCTGAGCGAGGCACCGTTGGATACTCCCGAACTCACCGGGGGTAAGGCGAACACGCTGGCCGAAATCACTCAGCAGCTTCAGATTCCGGTACCCAACGGATTTGTCGTGACCACAAAGGCCTATCATCGTTTTCTGGAACTCAATCAGCTGGAAGATCGAATTCTGGGTTTGCTGGAATCCTGGCTTGCCGGAGACACGGACGAGACCATCACATCCAGACAAATCAAGTTCGCTGTTCTAGCCGGTCTGGTGCCCCAGAACGTCGGTCGGGAAATTCTGGCCAAAGCGGAGAAATCCGCATCTTGGTCCTTTAGAAGCAGTGCTTACGGAGAGGACGGTGAACTGTCTTTCACCGGTTTGCATGAAAGCTTCCTTCAGGTGACAAAGGATGAACTGAAAAAGGCGTATAAGAGGGTAATCGCCAGCCTGTTTTCCCCGGAAGCATTGGTTTATCGAAAGAAGATGGGACTGCTGGGAGAAGAACCCGCCATGGCGGTGTTGTGCCAGGAAATGATCGACAGTCGTGTCAGCGGAGTGACTCATACGTTGGACTTCGTCGAAGAAGGAAGCGACCACATGACCGTCTACGCCTGCCGAGGCTTTGGTCGCAGCCTGGTGGAAGGAGACTCCCCGCATGTCCGATACGTGATCGATCGAGCCGCGCCGTATCAAGTCATAACGGTGGATTTTGCGACTCGATTGTCACAAGCAAAGGCAGGCAAAGCCGGCGACGGCGAATCAGGGTCTCGGATGGCCGACGGAGACCCTCAGTCCTACCTTTCCGAATCCGATATCAAGACCCTGTCCCAGTGGGCTCTGGCGCTGGAGCGTTATTTTAAATGCCCTCAGGAAATCGAATGGACTGCGGGCAAGGATGGGCGACTATGGATTTTGCAGAGCCGCCGACTTACGATCCCCTGGAACAGGCCTTCTCCCAAATTGGAGCTCGGAAGAGTCTGTTCCTGCAATCCCATCCTGCTCAAGGACCGAGGAGTGGTCATCCATGCGGGGGTGGGTTCCGGGCCCGTGTTTGTGGTTCAGCATGACGAAGACCACGGCGACTTTCCCGAAGGAGCGATTATCGTGAGCAGGTTCGCCTCTCCGTCCCTCGCCGGACTTCTTCCCAAAGCCTCGGCCATAGTGACGGAGATGGGGTCGGCCGCCTCACATTTGGCGACGATAGCGCGGGAATTCAGGGTTCCGGCTCTTTTCGACGTAGAGAATGCCGCTTCGATTCTTCCCGTTGGGAAAGAGATTACGTTGGACACGCATCAACGAGTCATCTATGAAGGCAGGGCTCAGGAATTGCTCGACTTTGAGCTCATGGAGTCTTCGGTTTTTGAAGAAACCCCCGAGTTCCGCCTTCTTCGCAGAATTCTCAAACGAGTTTCCCGTTTATCCCTTTTGGATCCGGAATCGCCGCAATTCACATCACAAGGATGCAAATCGGTACACGACATGATCCGTTTCATCCACGAGAAGGCGGTTCATGAATTGATGGATATTCCCAGATTCACCAAAAAGGGTAAGGGCGTCCGGGTGTGGAATCTGAAATCCAACGTACCGTTGAACTTGAAGATTCTGGATATCGGCGGAGGCATCGATTCCGAAGGGGATCAAAAAGAAGTCTCGGAGGACCGAATTTTGTCGCTTCCGTTCAAAGCCATGTGGAAAGGGCTGTCCGGTCCCGGTGTATGGAACACGGACCCGGTGCCCGTTGACTTCGGCGGAATGATGTCGAGTATGACGAAAACCTTCGCCCTATCACCCTCCTCCACCTCCCTTACAGGGGTGAATCTCGCCGTTATCGGCGCCGGCTATATGAATGTTCATCTTGCTCTCGGTTACCACTTCACCCTCATCGATGCCAGGATCGATCCTCAGCCGGAGCGGAATCACGTCTATTTTCGATTTATCGGGGGAGTAACCGATCTGGTCAGGAGGTCTCGAAGAGCCCAACTGCTCTCCGAAATCCTGTCGCGGTGCAACTTCAAAGTGAACACCAAAGATGATCTCGTCATAGGGCGTATGTCAGGAATTTCCCAGCAGGAAGCGGAACGAACTCTGGAAATCATCGGCCGGTTGATCGGCTTCACAAGGCAATTGGACATCCGGTTAAGAACCGACGGTGATGTTCCGAAGTTTGTCGAGGCCTTCTTCCACCAAGGCCTCTCCGGGGACGTCCTGCCACAGGAGGGAGGAATACATGGATAAGGACATGCTCAGTATCCTGGTACTAGACGATGAACCCATCGTCTGCAAAAGACTCAAACCGGCTCTCGAAAAACTGGGTTTTCAGGTCGACACGTTCACCCAAAGTGAGGAAGCGGTCAATCGAATCAAAGAGAAGACCTATGATTTGATCATTACAGATCTGAAGATGGAGGGAATCGACGGCATGCAGTTTCTTGAGGAGGTTAAGAAACGTTCGTCGAGGACGGAGGTGATCGTAATCACCGGATTTGCCACTATGGAAACCGCGAAGGAAGCGTTTCGCAAAGGGGTATTCGACTTCATCGCCAAGCCGTTCAAGATAGGCGAAATTCAACAATCGGTAATGAAGGTCGTTGCGAAACAGCAGTCATCCGTGGGCTGATTCGGAGGTATGTCACCGGGCCTTGCGGCAAGATGCGAGCAAGAGGAGGGGAAATCGTGATTAAGACGCTTGTGGCCACCTATGTGGATCTATCTTCCAGCAGGGCGATCCGGTTCGCTTGCCGATTGGGAAGCCTCATCGATATCGAAATACAGCCGGTTTACGTCAAGGAATCGCTGTCTCTCGAGCCGGCCACGGGTTCCGGGTGGGCTCGTCACACCTGGGAACGCGAAATTCTGCACCAAGGCGAACAGGAAATGGCGGAGTTGATGAGTTCCGAAGAGGGATTCTGCCCCATGGTTCGACCTCCCGAAGTGCTTCTGGGCGACCGTGAGGCCGAGCTTTTGAGAGTCATGGATGAAACCCCCTACGATCTCTTCATCGAAGGAGTCGACTTCACTTGGAACGCGTCTTCGCTTCATAAGAAGCTGCAATCCAGGCTGTATCAGCGCTTGCGTTGCCCTGTGATTTTGGCTCGGGGTGTAAGCGAAATCCGAAAAGTCCTGATTCTTTGTCACGATTCCGCGAGCATTGACGTCCTCGCTGCTTGTTTTCAAAGACTTTGGGCGGACTGCGCCACACCGCTTCATTTGGCGATTCCCGTTACGGACCAAGATTCGGACGGGTTTGAAAAGGTGGCCGTTCAAGACTTGGAACGGGCCGGGAATCTGCTGACGGAATCTCGCTGCGATGTCACAATCGTGGAGATTCCGGAGGAGAATTCCGATATGCGCGAGAGATTTCTCGGCGAGTTCGATCTTGTAGCTGCGGCCGTTCCGAAACACCTCGGTAAAGCGGGCCGACTGAGCCTGCCGGCGTCTCTGGATGTGTCGTTGCTCATAGTCATGTATTAACAACGACAAATTGGATTGGATCTGGTGTGTAGGAGGTAGACATGAGAATTCTGCTAGGCTTGGACGACCAAACTTACAGCGAGTTCGCGGTCAAGCAAACCGCCAAATTGGCCTCCAACGTGTGGGCGGACGTCACCATGTTGGCCTCGGTCCCGTCACGACCGGAAGGAGCGCTGCAACTCGGAGAAATATCCAGCCATCGTTTGTACCCGGCGGCAAGTTTTCCCGCGGAAGCGGACATGTTGCGTCGATATTGGAAGATATTCATGGACCATTGTCCGGCAGATGCTCCATATTTCGAGGAATCGGTGGAGTTCTATCTGGCGGAGGTGAAAGATAGGACTTTTGAAGAGGTGAAAATCATTCGTTCGCGACGCAAGGATCTGAAACTCAGACTCAGACAGGGACCCCCTGCCGACAATTTGATCAAGGAAGCCAAAGAGGATGGTCACGACTTGATCATCATCGGATGCGGCAAAGGGGAAGGTTGCACCTGGAAGAATCCGGGGAATGTTCCACAGCGCGTGGTGGACGAGTCCGGCTGCTCGGTGATGGTGGTGAAGGAGGACCGTGAAATCAAGAATATTTCTTGTTACTTGGATGAAGACAACGTGAGCCAGGAATCCCTGGAAATGGTCAATCAGTTGGCGACGATGCATGCCGCCGGACTAAGCTTGGTGGGCCTCACAAGGGACTTGGGAATTCGTTATGATGTGGATCAACAACTGTGGCGAACTCAGGAGTATTTCTCCTCCCGCGGAATAGAAACCTTTGTGCAATTAAAGGAAGTCTCGGAGCTCGACAGGCTCCTTGTGAGCGACGATGCTCCCGACCTTGCGGCTTTGTGGATGGGTAAGAAATCCTTACTGAACCGTTTCACACCGAAAGGATGGTCGGGAGAGATGGTTCGAAACAGCCCCTGTTCGGTTGTTATTCTGCGTTAGACGAAACGGGACGACAAAAAAAGGGGAAACCTCTGAGCGATCGGCTTCCCCTTTATTGTCCGTTGCCGCCTAAGTCGGAGCTAGGGCAAAGGCATGAATTCAACTCGGCGGTTTTTCGCCATGCCTTCTTTGGTATCGTTGGGCGCCGCGGGTTTTGAAAAACCATAACCCACCACCGTCAGGCGTTCCGCATCGACGCCTTTCTTGACCAGATAGGCCCTTACGGCGTTTGCCCGCCTGAGAGACAGCTTCCGATTGTACTCCTCGGTTCCCCGAATATCGGCATGACCCTGAACTTCCACCTTCAGATCCGGATTCTGTTCCAGGACCGGAACCACTTCGTCAAGTACTTTGAACCCTTGCGGCTTGATTTTGGATTTGTCCGTGTCGAAGAAGACGTTCTCCACCACCCAGCATCCTCTTTCGTCGACTCGTGCACCTTTGGGTGTTCCCGGACACTCGTCCTTGTCGTCGATAACGCCGTCCCCGTCACTGTCCCGGGGTTCGATGGGGCATCCTTTGGAATCGACCCGGACTCCCTTGGGCGTACCGGGACACTGATCCAAATGGTCCGGGACACCGTCTCCGTCACTGTCCATGATTCCGGAGTCATCAAAGAAGACACTCCTGACGAAGTCCGCCATGCCCTCCGGGGAGGCGATGTCCGCCGCGTTCACTGAGGACCCGCAGTTTCCTTCAGCGGCGATTTCGTCCATCAGAATCTTGCCGTTATAGCTGTTACCCACGAAAACGGTGTGAAAGCAGAGGCGATCACCAAATTGGGCCGCCATCTTTCGCGCGGCGTTCTTGGGAGCGTCGTCCATGAGTTCCCCATCGCTGAAGATGATGACGGCGGTTCGACCCTCGCTGGAAGCGAAGTCCGCGCACGCGTCCTCTATGGCTTTGTCAAGGGGACTCTCGCCTCCGGCCCATCTTATGGTGTCCAGCGCGGCCGCGAACTCGTCGGAAGAGTAGGGTTTGGGACCGTACACCAGCAGATTCCGAGTGCCGAATCTCCTGGTGCCCGCACCGAAGGTTCGCAACTCACTCGTCAGTTCCATCTCGGGAATGGTTTGGTTCAAACGGCCGACCAATGCGTGTGCACGGTCAAACTTACCCTGCGCGCGGCAGTCGCCCGCCATGGACATGGAGGAATCCAGGATCACCGCAAACTGGTCGACCTTCTTGACCCATCGGCCCGTTCCCCATTCGGGGTTCAAGTCCACAGGCTGAAAAGCGTCGCGAGCAAGCATTCCTCCGCAGCCCAAGGTGAACAGCAACAGGAGCGCCACGGCCCCTAACGGCAAATACTTTCTCATTATTCCTTCCTTTCCGCTCATTGGGGTTGTTACTGAAGAACCAGTCCTAAATATCGGTGACCATGTCGTATAACCTCTGGTAATCCCTGACCGAGCGTTCCCAGGGGAAGTTCTCCAACATGGCGATACCGTTACGAATCATTCGAACATAGGTCATTGGATACCGTTCATAGATTTCTATGGCTTCCTGCAAAGTCCAGGCGGCCTCCTGAACCATGCCGTCGAACAGCCTGAACCTTAGGCGGTCCTGGACTCTGCTTCCTCTAGGCGTCTGACGTTGGTAGGAACATTCCACGATTCCCCTCCAGCCGGCGGTCGTCTCCCACGGTTCCATATCCGGTTCACGAAAAAGGAATCCAGTGGAGGGAGCGGATGGTCCGTGGAATCTTGAAGCCCTCCAGGAAACCGCATGGCTGAACGATTTTCCTCTTCTTGGAACCACTTGCTGCACCAGTCCTCCGGTGGCCCTGGCTACCACCGGAGTTCCGGAGGCGTACCCTTCCGTGGACCCGCCGAACGGTTCGTAAAGGGAGGGCATAAAGAGAAAAGAAGCGCCCTGCAGAAGATTTCCATACAACTCGGGCTCCACGCGATATGGAAACACAAGGACCTCCCCAACCCGATGTTCGGTAGCCAGCTTGTTCAAAAAGTTGAGTCCCTCCAACTGCTCCTCCCCCGGAATGGGAGCGAAAATGAATCGGGCACTTCGCGGTTCCATTCGATAGACTGCTGCGGCGGCGAGATCGTATCCCTTTTGCCTGGGATCATCGCGTCCAAACATGAAAAAGATGGGACCTTCATATCCTTCCAGATCAAGGCGTCCCCATGCACCCGAGAGCGGACTATTTAGAAGGCTCTTGTCCAGCCGCTTCCTTCGCTTCCGCTTTTCTTCGTGCAGTGGCTCCAGATCTCCCTGATCCGCAGCATTTAGAAGCTCTTGCGGGAAATCGTGCTCCAGAAACGAACCGTTGTTGACGCCGATCAACCCTTTCGAACGGAAGAATTCCTGAAGGTGGGGAGCATAGACTTCGGTGTGCAGAACCTCTCCGGTGAGCTCTTGGCCGAAGTTTTCGGACACTGTGGACAACGGGCCGTCCATGAAAGGTATGGCCCGGGTGAGAGCGGTTCCGTGAAACACCGGCTCATCGCAGATCTTTCGAAACTGGTAGTCGTCTATAACCGTATCGTAGGGATTGTGAAGCGTCAGCAGGCACGAACACGAACCTATGGCCGGCTCCTGCCTCAACGTGAAAACAGCCAAAGAACTCTGCCAATCCTGAAGATGAACCACCAGGTTCTGAGTCCGCTTCAGCGCCACGAGAACCTTGGGAACGGCCGCACAGAAGAACAAAGCATCCTGAAGGAGTTGTTCGGGTTTCGAGGGGTCCCAATAGGGATTGCAGGGAGCCTCGGGAGCCGGAGGATTGCCGCAATCACAAGGCGACTGAAAAAAAGAAGGGGAATAGACCAGAAATGTTTCGAATCCTTTCGAGTCCGTGTGCACATAAAGGCTCGCTTCGTGTCCAACCCCGTCGAAAGGTATCTGAAGACGAAGACCGGTGTCTCGAACCTCAAGAAAGAGATGTTCGCGGCACCGGGTTATATTCCGGAAATAGGGTGCGATGGTGAAACATCCGTTTGTTTCAAAACGGGTCATCATTTTGGGAAGGATCTTCATAACCGCCGTGAGACCGCCGAAAGGCGAAAATTCCGTCTCGAAAGACACAAAAACTATCTTCCGCGCGCGCTTCTTCGGCCGGGGCTTCAGAGCGAGAGTCATGGGGCTTTCTCCCTTGTATTTTCAATGGATGGGTTCCGAGAGGACTGAACTGCGGATGGTTGACCGGGAAACTCCCTTATAGGGCCTCAATTCCGGAAAATTCGGACTTGAGCTCACGTGTCATGAGCTCCTTGACCGCTTCCATGGGGGATTTGTCTTTGTACAGGATACGGTAGACCTGTTCACAAATGGGCATTTCGATGCCGTGTTTATGGGACAGATCATGGATGGATATGGAAGTTCTCACTCCCTCCGCCACCATGACCATATCCTTTAGAATTTCCGCGAGGGTCATACCCCGGCCGAGTTTGAATCCAACGGACTGATTTCTACTCATGCCGCTGGTGCAGGTCAGAACCAAATCGCCGATACCCGCCAGACCCGCAAACGATAGTGGATTGGCTCCCATGGCTATCCCGAGACGCGTCATTTCGGCCAACCCCCTGGTGATCAGAGCGGCAAGGGTATTTTGCCCGAGTTCCAGACCCTGGCAGGCTCCGGCGGCGATGGCGACGACGTTCTTCACCGCTCCGCCGAGTTCCACGCCGACCACGTCCTGGGAAGTGTACACTCGAAAGAATTCGTTGGAGAAAACCTTTTGAATAAGGCTCGCAGCTTCATGAGAGTGGGAAGCCGCCGTGACGGCGGTCGGCAGCTTGGCGGCCACCTCTCGAGCGAAACTGGGTCCGGAAAGAAAGCAATGCCTGGACGCGACACGATGGCTGAGTTCCTGATCCAACACTTCGGACATCAGATCGAGGGAGTCATTCTCGATGCCCTTGGCCGCGCTGGCAACCACACAATGTTGGTCCACTGAGGAGGCTGCTTGTCTCACGACCCCCCGATAGACGTGGGAAGGGACTACCAAGAGCAGGATATCCTTCCGGGAAGCGGCTTCCGCCAGGTCTCCCGTTGGACGAATGTTGGGTTCGAGCCGGATTCCGGGCAAGAATGTCTTGTTCTCCCCATGGTCTCGAATTTCCTTCAAAACCGGCTCCTCGAACACCCACAAGTGGACGTCATGGCCGTTCAGGGCGAGAAGATTGGCAAGGGCGGTTCCCCAGCTTCCGGCACCGATGACTCCGATTGCAGGTTTCATGATCTCAGTCTTCTCCATTTTCCGCCAGGTGAGCAACGCTGACCACCCACTCACCGTCTTCCACTGTCTTCAATCTAACTCCCTGGGTGGCACGTCCTATGACACTGATTTCTCGGACTCTCAATCGAATGGTAATACCACGATTCGTGATCAACATGATATCGTCCTCGTCCGTCACGGTCACCATTCCGATCACATCCCCGTTTCTGGGTGAAGTGCGGATATCGATGACACCCTGCCCTCCGCGTCCCTGGCGCCGGTAGTCCTCTTGTCGAGTTCTCTTTCCGAACCCGTTCTCAGTGACGGTAAGAATGGTCTGTTCCTTATCCGGATCAAGGATTTGTAGGGAAACAACGCGATCTTGGTCGTCGATCCTCATTCCGATAACACCCCGCGCAGTTCTTCCCATGCCCCGTACTTCCGATTCCTGGAACCGAATGGCTTTTCCTTTGGCCGAACCAAGGAGAACATCCTCTTTGCCGTCCGTAATGCGGGCCGCGATTACCTCATCGGCTTCGTCGATCTGAATGGCGATGATTCCATTGGTCCGGCGGTTGGCAAAAGCGGATAAAGACGTTTTTTTAACGAGGCCCTTGCGAGTGGCGAGGAGAACGTATCGGTCGTCCTCGAAGGAAGTGACGTTAAGGATGGTGGCGAGATGCTCTCCCTGCTGCAAAGGCAGGAGGTTCACCAAAGCTTTGCCCTTGGCCACACGCCCCGCTTCGGGGATCTCATGAACCGTAAGCCAGTATACTTTGCCGAGGTTCGTGAAAAACATGAACGTATCGTGAGTGGAACCAATGAAAAGATGTTCGACAAAGTCTTCGGAGACGGTCTCCATGCCCGTCTTTCCCCGTCCTCCTCGACGCTGGCTGTGATAGATACTGATGGCGTTCCTTTTGATGTATCCCCGATGGCTGATGGTCACGACCATTTCTTCGTCGGCAATCAGGTCCCTGGGATCCAGGTCTTTGGTTTCGGGGATGATTTCGGTTCGACGAGGTTCGGAATAGCTCTTTTTCAATTCCCGAAGTTCTTCGGAGATAATATCCAGCACAAGTTGCTCATCCCCAAGGATTCTTTTGAAATACGCGATTTTTTCGAGCAGCTCTTCGTACTCGCGGTCGATCTTGTCGCGCTCCATTCCGGTAAGTCGTTGGAGACGCATTTCCAGAATGGCCGTGGCTTGCCTTTCGCTGAACCCAAACGTGTTCATGAGGCCCGTGCGTGCTTCGGCCACGCTGGAAGAGGCTCGTATCAAGGCGATCACTTCATCCAGATGGTCCAGCGCCTTCTTGAGACCTTCGAGGATGTGGGCCCGCTCTTCCGCCTGGTTCAGATCGTAAATGGTCCTGCGAATGACGACTTCTTTTCGGTGAGAAACGAAATGCCGAAGAATGGATTTGAGACTCAGGACCTCCGGCCGGCGGTCCACAATGGCCAGCATGATGATCCCGAAAGAAACTTGCATCTGAGTGAACTTGTAGAGCTGATTGAGAACGATTTCAGGGAGTTCATCCCGTTTGAGCTCCAAAACGATGCGCATGCCTTCCCGGTCGGATTCGTCTCTGATGTCCTGAATTCCGGTGACTTTCTTACTCTTGATGAGTTCCACAATCTTCTCGAGGAGACGCGTCTTATTCACCTGGTAGGGAATCTCCGTCACCACGATCTGCTCTCGACCCTTCTTCGCTACGCTTTCGATGCGGGCCCGGGCTCGGATTTGTATGGAACCCCGGCCCGTTTCGTAAGCTTCCCTGATACCGCTGGAACCGTATAAGAAGCCGTGGGTGGGGAAGTCCGGCCCGGGCAACACCCGGAGCAGTTCATCCACCGTAATGTCGGGTCGTTCGATATAGGCGAGCAGCGCATCAACCACTTCTCCCAGGTTATGAGGAGGAATGTTGGTGGCCATTCCCACGGCGATCCCGGAACTTCCGTTCACCAGAAGATTGGGTACCTTGGTGGGAAAGACCACGGGCTCCACGAGGGTGCTGTCATAATTGGGATCGAAATCCACCGTGTCTTTTTCGATGTCCGCCAAGAACTCATTCGCGAGTTTAGCCATGCGGACCTCGGTGTAACGCATGGCCGCCGCGCTGTCTCCGTCAATGGAGCCGAAGTTGCCCTGACCGTCCACCAGGGGATACCGCATGGAAAAGGTCTGAGCGAGACGTACGAGCGTGTCGTAAACGGCCGAGTCGCCGTGGGGGTGATACTTACCGATTACGTCGCCGACCACCCTGGCGGATTTCTTATAGGGCTTGTTCCAATCGTTCCCCAGTTCCATCATGCTGAAGAGCACTCGACGATGCACCGGCTTTAAGCCGTCCCTCACGTCGGGAAGAGCGCGACCGATGATGACGCTCATGGCATAGTCCATGTAGGAACGTTTGATTTCGTCTTCTATACTGACTTTTACGAGTTGTTGTTCGATGCCGTCCATGGGACGATATTCCTTTGTTTGCTTCAGTAAGATTTGTGTCGATGTTCGGAAGAAAGCCGGGATGGAGAGAACCCGTCCCACGGCGTGGGACGGCCGAATCTCGAAACGAGAAAGGAGTTTCGGCGATTAGTTCTTAATCTGCATTTCGTTCTTGACGATATGCACGCCCGGTACGCTGCCGGTAATCTGAAGGACTTTTTCCATTCGCCCCTCATCGGGGATATCACCCTTTAGAGTCACCAATCCTTGAACGGCGGTGACGTCGATATGCAACGTACTCACATCGGGGTCCCGAACGAATCGTTCGGTGATTTCGAGAACCACGGCGGAATCATCGATTTGCGCTTCCACGGAACGCTCGTCGTTGGCCACCACATAAGCTCCGGCCGCTGCGGCTCCCCCCATCACCACGGCGGCGCATCCAAAGCTCCCCGCCAGGGAGAGAGCGCCATACAACCAACAACAGATCACGACTACGCGCCTGATCCACAGTGCTCCCATTCTAAAACGAAACATCAGATATCCAGCTCCCTCACCTCAAGAGCGTTACTGAAAATGAACTCTCTCCTGGGATCCACATTATCACCCATCAACACACTGAAGATTTCGTCCGCTTCGACCACGTCCTCGACCCGAACCAGAAGAAGCGTTCTTCTTTTCGGATCCATGGTCGTTTCCCACAACTGGTCGGGATTCATTTCCCCCAAACCTTTGTAGCGTTGCAGACCGAGACCTTTCTTCCCTTGTTCAAAAAAGTATTCCAGCAGGGCTTCCTTGGTGGACAGCTCAACGACCTTTGAATTGTCGCGAATCCGGTAGGGAGCCGGCTCGATAACCTTGAGATCGGCCCAAATCATTCCGGCCTTCAGGAAATTGTAGGAAGTCACCAGGTTCCAGCCCACCAAACAGTGTTTCTTCTGCACTCCGGGAGAGGCCACGTTGATGCGCCACAGGTTATGTTCATCGTCATGCTCCGGAATCTCGGGAACAAACTCCTTCTCGGTCAGAACGGACTCAAGCTCAGATACTTTGGAGCGATCCCTGAGAAACTCGCGGTCCACGTCCATTTGAATCAGAATTTCAATAAGATCCTGATCATATCCCCTCTGAACCAGGGTATCCAAATTCTTCCTATATTCAATCAGCTGCTCGATCAAGCCGATAAGACGACCCCCGTTCACCACGTTCTCTCCGGTCCCTTCGTTTTTTAGAATGAGAGCACGGTTATTCGTACTTCGACTGAGCAGGTATTCCTGAAATTCTTCTTCGTTCTTCTTGAATTGCGGATTCCGTCCCTTCTCGGCCACTCTATACAAAGGCGGCTGGGCGATAAACAGATGGCCGCGTTCAATGATTTCCGGAAACTGGCGGTAAAAAAAGGTCAATAACAAAGTTCGAATATGAGAGCCGTCCACATCGGCGTCGGTCATGATGATGACCTTGTGGTAACGAAGTTTTTCGATGTTATAGTCGTCTTCCCCGATACCCGTGCCCAAGGCGCTGATCATGGTTCGGATTTCCTGATTCTCAAGCATCTTGTCGAATCTGGCCTTTTCGACGTTAAGAATCTTTCCCTTGATGGGAAGAATAGCCTGAAATCTCCTGTCTCTTCCTTGTTTTGCGGAGCCGCCGGCCGAGTCCCCCTCCACGATGAATATTTCGCTTTCGCGCGGGTCCCTTTCCTGACAATCCGCCAATTTTCCGGGTAGCGAATGTTCGGATAACACGCCTTTTCTTCTGGCCAGCTCCTTCGCTTTTCGAGCCGCCTCACGAGCTCTTGCGGCTTCCACGACTTTTTCGATGACTCTCTTCGCTATCTGAGGGTTTTCTTCGAGAAACCGCGCCAGGCCTTCGTTGGCAAGATTCTCCACCAAGCCCTTGATTTCACTGTTTCCAAGCTTGGTCTTGGTTTGGCCTTCAAATTGAGGATTGTGAAGTTTGACGCTGATGACCGCGGTCAATCCCTCGCGAAGATCGTCTCCCGTGATCTTCTCTTTGAGATTTTTCGGAAGGTTTGCGGAAGCGGCGTAGGCGTTGATTGAACGGGTCAGCGCCGCCCGGAACCCGCTCAGATGGGTCCCTCCCTCCTTGGTGTTGATGTTGTTGGCGAAAGTGAAAATCTCTTCGTTGTACGTGTCATTGTACTGAACCGCAATTTCAATGGCCACACTCTCCCTAAACCCTTGCAGGTAGATGGGATCTTTGTGGATTACGTTCTTTTTTCTATTTAAATACTCGACAAAAGACTTAATGCCCCCATCATACTTGAACTCATTCTTTCGATCGTCCTTTTCCGTTTCAATGATGATGGAAAGCCCCTTATTCAGGAAGGCGAGCTCTCTTAAGCGCTTGGACAGACGATTGAAACTGATGTCCAGGGTTTCGAAGATCAAAGGGTCCGGCTTGAAGGTCACTTTCGTCCCGGACTTCTTGGTCTTCCCCAGAACCTGCAGCTCGGTTATTTTCTTTCCACGCTCGAATCTTTGATGGTATACCATTCCATTACGCCAGACCTCGACTTCCAGAATCTCCGACAAGGCATTGACCACACTGATACCGACACCGTGCAGTCCCCCGGAGACCTTGTAGGATTCGTTGTCGAACTTGCCTCCCGAGTGCAGCTTCGTCATCACGACTTCCAGGGCGGGGACCCCTTCCGTCTTATGAAGGTCTACCGGGATTCCTCGACCGTCGTCCTCCACGGTCACGCTGTTATTGGTGTGAATCACCACTCGAATCTGGGTGCAATATCCGGCCAGTGCTTCATCCACCGAGTTGTCCACCACCTCGTAAACGAGGTGATGCAGCCCGTCTTGGTCGGTGCTCCCAATATACATGGCAGGTCTTCTACGGACGGCTTCCAGTCCTTCGAGCACCTTGATTTTGTCCGCATCATATAGACTATTCGGCTCCATAACCTTTCAGGTCGCGCCTCCTTGATAAATTATAACGGGATTTCTTCATGTCAGGCGAGTTGCATGGGCATGACCAGCCCCACAAAACCGGCATCGGCTTCTCCTCGAATGGAACAGCCGTGTTCCATATCGAGAAATCCCAGAGTGACTTTCTCGCTCTCCATGATGCTCAGCACATCGATGAAGTATTTAGGATTAAACCCTATCTTCATGGGTTCATGGCGATACGTAATCTTCATCGCTTCATGAGCGTCTCCCACTTCGGGATTGTTCAGAAAGAGTTCGAGACTATCGGGAAGCAGTTCCATGCGCACCCCCCGATACCTCTCGGTGGTCATGATCTGCACTCTTCGAAGCATCTCCAGCAAAGGTCGTCGCTCGGCCTCCACTTTGATAGGCTCATCCGAATGTACGGCAACGCGATAATTGGGATATTTGCCGGCCAGGAGCCTGAGCGACACAATGGAATGATCCGACATCACAACCCCCGCTTCCTTGCTGAGGCCGAGCTTGACTTTCTCGGACTCTTCCAGAAGATGCCGAACCTCCGTAATTCCCTTCCTTGATATCACCACTCCCGCATCGAAATCCAGATCGTTCACGCCCGAAAGGGATCGATCCACCATACTGAGTCGATGGCCGTCGGTGGCTACCATCCGAAGCCCGGAACCTTCCTCTTCCGGAATCTTCTCAGCATAGATTCCGCTAGTGTAATAAGGCGGAGTATCATCCACGGCGGCTGCGAACAGTGTGAACTCGATCATGCGATGCAGCTCAGCCGCTTCCACCTCGACGGTATTGAGTTGTTCGAACTTGGGTACCCCCGGAAAATCTTCGGCGGGAAGTCCGAACAGTTTGAAACTAGCCGATGCCCCGGAAATAGTCACCCATTTGCTTTCCGCGCCTTCAAAGCGAATGGTCTCCGAAGCGATTTCACGAACGATTTCAAAAAGCTTTCTCGCAGGCACCGCCAGGGTGCCTTCGGCCTTTACTTCGGCTTCGCAAGTCCCTTGAAATCCCACTTCGAGATCCGTGGCTTCCGCCATTACCTCATTATTTCGAGCAGACAAGCAAACATGGGAAAGGATGGGCATGCTGGATTTTCGTTCTGCGATGGATTGAACCATGCTCAATGTTCTGACGAACCGACTTCGATTGATCAGGAACTCCATGTATGCTCTCCTAAAATAGAAGTAAGGAAGTTAATAATATATATAAGGGATGTGTGATATTCAGTAACTAATTTTCTCTAATTTTATAAGCCGGTTATGAACTCTTCACGTTCTTGGAAATTCATCGGTTCCTTATCGTTCGATCACCGAATTCTCAGAAAAATCATTTCCGAAAAAGAAAATCACAGGTGAGCCACAATAGTGAGAATCCATGCGGAAATCAAACCGACCTCTCTGTCAGATCTGAGTCATCTTCATAAGTTTATCAATAATTTCTTTAACTTGAATATCTCGATCCTGGAGATCAGCGATCCTTTTGCAGGCCCTCACAACCGTGGAATGATCTTTCCCCCCGAAACGGTGGGCAATGGCGGCAAAGGAGGCGTCGGACAGACGCCTAATGAGATACATGGCCGTTTGGCGCGCGAAAACGACGTCTCGGTTCTTACGGCTTGAATCGAGGTCTTCCTCGGAGACACCGAAATATTTCATTACCGCGCTCCGAACGGTTTCACCGATATCCTTCCTTCCGGACGTCTCCTCCTCGTTGAGCAATTTGACCACCAGATTCAGATCCGGCGCTTCTTGAGAAAGAGAAAGGCGGGCGGCAAGGCGGACCACGATTCGTTCCAGGAATAGGATGCTTGAATCGGGGTGGTCCAGCAAATATGAGATGATCTCCTCGGAAAGCCGGATGCCCTCCGCTTCGCATGCGTTGAGGAGAATTTGTTTTTTCAGGGCGGAACTCGGGGTGCAAATTTCAGCTACGAGTCCCCAGCCGAGTCGAGACCTGAGGCGCTCGTCCAATCCCGATATCTCTTTAGGCAAGGAGCCGGAGGAAAGCACGATGTGTTTTCCATAATCATATAACTCGTTGAAAATGACAATAAACTCGTCTTGAGCCTTTCGATGATGGGCGAGTTTCTCGATGTCGTCGAGAAGAAATAGGTCGCTCTTAAGAATGGACGATCTGAGGCTTTCAGGCATACCGGACTTAATGCACATTTCCAAAGAAGTCGAGAATTCGGATGCGGAAAGGTAGCAGGCTCGACGTTGAGGAGAGGAGATCATGACTTCGTTCGCAATGGCCTGAAGGAGATGCGTTTTTCCACAACCGCCGCCGCCGATGACGAGAAAAGGATTATACGGAGTATCTTTGAACGCGGCCGTTTGTTTTCCAACCTGCAGGCAGAGAGAGTTGCATGAGTCCTCGATGAAAGAAGAAAACGTGAAGGCCGGGTTCAGTGGAGCGGAAAAAGAGGAAGACCGGGCATGAATGGAAGCTGTTCGGTCATCAATGACGGGCTTGTCCGGAAAGCGGACTTGGAAGCGAATTTGAATGTGATCCATTCCCAGGTTTTTGAGAGCTTTTTCCAAAGCGGGACCGTATCGGCCGAGAAAAATCGTTTTTTGGGAATCGGTGGGAGACTCGAGCAGGATCAGATCGTGCTCGATCCGGATGGGAGTAAGAGAATGAAGAGCCGCCGGAGATTCTTCCGCAGGTAGGATTCGGCTGATTTCAGTGCAGAGAGTCTGCCAGTCCAGCATAAGATAAGAACCTGATTAAACGATTAAAATACTCCAATCCAGCCTACCTTATACGGGAATGAAAGGCCGTTGACAAGCCTCAGATCGAAATTGAATCTTTTTGCGGTGTTGGGGCTCTACATCCAAGGAAGGTTGATCGCGAAAATGTTTTGTTATAAGAGAGAAGGGTTGGAATGAAACAAACCGACCCCACGGAGGGGATCGGTTTCTCAATAGAACGATCTCTTGGTCCTGAAGGAAGGAGACGTAAGTCGTGGCAATGACGATCGCCTTAGCCGGCAAAGGCGGGGTTGGAAAGACCACCTTGGCCGCACTGCTGGTCCGATATCTGTTGAGCCGGAACAAGAAGCCGGTCTTGGCCGTTGACGCGGATGCCAATTCAAATCTGAACGAAGTGCTGGGCCTGAAAGTGCCCGACACGGTGGGAAACGCCCGGGAAGAAATGAAGCGAGGCGTACCGGAAGGCATGACCAAAGATGTCTTCATGGAAATGAAGATCGGGGAGGCCCTTGCGGAGGCGGAAGGTTTCGATCTTTTGGTGATGGGTCGTCCGGAGGGTGAGGGGTGCTACTGCGCCGCCAACACCCTGCTGGCCGAATACATCAGCCGTCTCAGTGAAAACTATCCTTACATCGTGTTGGACAATGAAGCCGGCATGGAACACATCAGTCGTATGAACGCCAAAGTCATCGACGTGTTTTTGTTGGTTTCCGACCCAAGCCGTCGAGGAATTCAGGCGGCGGGGCGAATCAGTCGACTGGCGGACGACCTCAAGTTGGTGATTGGAAAAAGAGGTTTGATCGTCAACCGGATGAAGTCGGACAATCCGGAAATTGTCGAGAAGTTGGCGGATGAGGAGAATCTTCCCCTCTTGGGCACGATTCCGGAGGATTCCCTGGTATCCGACTATGATGGAGAGGGAAAACCAACCTATAATCTGCCTGACAATTCTGTTTCGGTAGTTTCCTCCTTTTCGGTTTTCGAGAAGATATTGGGGGACTGAAGGGGGAGGCGAACGAAAGAGGTTTGAGCCAAGGGAAAACGAGAAGGGAAGCGATGGGCGTGCCGTCGGGGAGAGCGGAATTTTCCTTGACAGCATGGGAATTATTTCACTAAAGTTATGTGTTGACCCGTGCCTTGTTAAAAAATTCACAAATACACCAAGGAGGTATGAAATTGGCCTACGAACTTCCAAAAATTCAGTACGCCGGCGCCATTCGAGAAGTGGAGATCGGTCGGCCTGGAAGCACTCTCAAGCTGGGCGGAGAGAATGCATATAATTTCCATCTATTCGAAGGTAAAATGCCCTATCCTACTCGTATTGCCATGGAAGTGTGGGACATGGAGCCTGAAGACTGGCCGCAAGCCGCCTTGGAACCCTTTAAAGACGTCGTGAAAGATCCCGGTGCGTGGGCCAAGAAGTGCGTCGAAACCTACGGTGCCGACATGATCGTCGTCCAATTGAAAAGCATCGATCCCAACGGTCGCAACGCGGGCGCGGAAGAAGCCTCGGCCCAGGTCAAGAAAGTCGTCGACGCCGTCGACGTTCCCATCATCATCTGGGGATGCGCCAATCCCGAGAAGGACGCCGAAGTTCTCAAGAAGATCGCCGAAGACTTCGAAGGCAAACATCTCGCCATTGGTCCCGTCGAAGAAAAGAATCACAAGGCAATCGGCGCCGCGGCCCTTGGGTACAAACACACCATCATTTCCTCCAGCCCCATCGACGTCAACTTGGCCAAACAGGTGAACATTCTTCTCGAAAACCTGGGCGTCAAGGAAGATCTTCTTATCGATCCCACGACAGGCGGCCTGGGCTACGGCATGGAATACAGCTATTCCGTTATGGAACGCTTGAGAATGGCCGCGCTGGCGCAGGAAGACGAGAAGCTCCAGTTCCCCATGGTGAACAACCTGGGCAATGAAATCTGGAAATCCAAAGAAGCCAAACTGACCAAAGAAGAAGCTCCGGACCTGGGCGACCCCATGAAGAGAGGCGTCATGATGGAATCCGTGGCCGCCGTGGCGTACGCTCTGGCAGGATCCGACATTCTTTTCATGCGTCATCCCGAAGCCGTGAAGCTGGCGAAGAAGTTCCTGGAATTGATGGTCACTGGTGACTTGGCCGTCAGCCCCGATGAACTCGCCGCCAAGTTGGCGCAGATGAAGCAGAAACCCGAAGGCGACTTTCCGGCCATCGTCAAGGAAGCCTTTGAAGAAGAAGCCAAGAAAGCGGCGCCGCCCAAGAAGGAAGAGGCTAAGAAAGAAGCCGCTCCCGCGCCCAAGCCCGCTGCTGCGGCACCCGAGGCCAAGCCCGCCGCTCCCGCGCCGGAAGCCAAGCCCGCCGCTGCGGAGCCCCAAGTGGACGTGAAGGCGAAGGAAGAAGCGGAAGCCAAAGCCAAGGCGGAGGCGGAAGCTAAGGCCAAAGCCGATGCCGAAATCAAAGCCAAGGCGGAAGCGGAAGCCAAAGCCAAGGCGGAAGCCGATGCAAAGGTAAAGGCGGAAGCGGAAGCCAAGGCGAAAGCGGAGGCGGAAGCCAAAGAAAAAGCGGAAACCAAAGCCAAAGCCAAAGCGGCGGAACAGGCCAGAATCGACGCTCGCCGTGCTGAAAAGGCCGGCCATGAACATGAAGTGTGCGCCGCGGTCGATATACCGAAAACCGCTGCGGCCGAGCAGACAGGACCTGTCGAAAAACTGATGAAACAGGTCGATCGGTTTAACAAACGTCTCTATTAGCCCTTTAGGGCGTATGTTTCTTTCCGGAACGGCTCTATATGAAAGGGTCTAGTGAAACCGGAGGGAACCCGCGTAGTGTGATGTTTTTCGGAACTCTAAAGACCATACTCAAACCGGATAATTAAGGAGTTCATAATGGCGACTGAAGAAGCCAAGGTGAAAAGCGTTGCCCCGAAGGCCAAGGAAGGAAAAAAGGTACAAGAGCTGACGGTGGACAGCGCGTCGGCCAAAATGATCGTGCAATCGCGGAAGATGGGCATCGAGACGATTTTCGATCGTGCGGAGTCCATGAAGCCGTGCAACATCGGTGTGCAGGGAATTTGTTGTAAGATTTGTTCCCAGGGTCCGTGCCGTTTGCCTCTGCCAAGGGAGGAATTCAGGGAGAGGATACGAGGAAAGGCTTGTGTGGAGCCACGCCCGAGACCATCGCGGCCAGGAATTTCGCCCGCATGGTGGCGGGTGGCGCGGCGGCTCACTCGGACCACGGCCGAGGCGTGGCGGAAACCTTCCTGGCGGCGGCCCGCAAGGAGACCCACGATTACACCATCAAGGATACGGTGAAGCTGCTGGAAATCGCCGGCGACTTTGAGGTGGATACTCAGGTGGAAGTGGACGGCGAGATGAAGGATCGGGACATTTTCGAGATCGCCGAGGAAGTGGGAGTCAAGGCTCTGGGCGAGTGGGGCAAGCAGGAGGGTGAAATTTACTACGCCAAGCGTGCGCCCCAGGCCCGATATGATTTGTGGAAGAAGCTCAACGTGATTCCCCGGGGCATCGACCGGGAGATCGTGGAGATCATGCACCGCACGCACATGGGTGTGGATCAGGACTACAAGAACATCATCAAGCAGTGCAGCCGCGCGGCGATCGCGGACGGCTGGGCGGGTTCCATGATCGCCACGGACCTGCAGGACGTGATGTTCGGTACGCCCTACCCGGTGCACGGTGAGATCAATCTGGGCGTTTTGAAGCAGGACCACGTGAACATCATCGTGCACGGTCATGAGCCGCTGCTTTCCGAGATGATCGTAGTGGCGGCGCAGAGCGCCGAAATGCAGGATTACGCCCGAAGCAAGGGTGCCAAGGGGATCGTTTTGGCGGGGATGTGCTGTACGGCCAACGAGATTCTGGTTCGTCACGGCATGCCCATCGCGGGGAACTACCTGTCCCAGGAGCTGGCCATCATCACGGGCGCGGTGGACGCCATGGTGGTGGACGTGCAGTGCATCATGGAGAACGTGGCCAACGTCGCCACTTGCTTCCACACCAAGCTGATCACCACGAACCCCAGGGCGCGCATCGAGAGCGGAGACACGGTACACATCGAGTTCGACGAGCACCACGCGTACGAGGACGCCAAAGAGATCGTGAAGACGGCGGTGGACAATTTCCCGAACCGTCACGCGGACGTGATGATTCCGCCGGAGAAGGAAAAGATGGTGGCGGGCTTCTCCTACGAGGCGATCAACTATCATCTGGGTGGAACGTTCCGTGGCTCCTACAAGCCGCTCAATGACAACATCATCAACGGCCGCATTCGAGGAATCGGCGGTGTGGTGGGCTGCAACAACGCGCGTACGTGTCACGACAGCGCGCACCTGACCATTGTGAAGGAACTGCTGAAGAACGACATCATCGTGTTGACCACGGGCTGCAACGCCATGGCGTGCGGCAAGGCGGGCTTGCTGACGCCGGAAGCGGCGAAAGTCTACTGTGGAGACGGTCTGGCGGAAGTGTGCGAGACGGTGGGAATTCCGCCGGTGCTGCACATGGGATCGTGCGTGGACAACAGCCGGATTCTGATGGCCGCGGCGGAAGTGGTGAAGACGGGCGGACTGGGCAACGACATCAGCGATCTGCCGGCCGCGGGTTCCGCTCCGGAATGGATGAGCGAGAAAGCCATCAGCATCGGCCACTACTTCGTGGTCTCCGGTGTGTACACGGTGTTCGGCGTGGGCCTGCCGGTAGGCGGAGCGCCGAGGCTGCAGAAACACCTGTTCCAGGAACTGGCGGACATCTACGGAGGTATGTGGGATCTGGTGGAAGATCCTTACGAGCACGCTCAGAAGATGATCGACCACATCAACATGAAGCGTAAGGCTCTGGGCATCGATAAGAAGAAGGAACGCGTGCTCATGGATATGGCCGACCGTCAGAAGCTCGACGCCGCTTAATCCCAATCGGGTTACGAAAACTTCAATAAAAAAGGAGAACCTTTATGTCCAGATTGGTAGCGTTTGCCGCGATTCAAGGGGCCTACAATATCGTCTCGAAGGCTGAAGGCACGCTGAAGCGGGCCATTGAGCAGTACGGACCGGATCAGAAACTGGAATTCCCTAATACCGCTTACTATCTGCCCATCATCTATTCCCTGCTCGGCATCCCGGTGAAAACCCTGGGAGAAGCCGCTCAGCCCCTGGGAGTGGCCAAGAAGCTTCTGCCTGCCCACATGAAGGGTGTGAATCATCTGCCTTACCTTGGGCCGTTGCTGGATGCCGGTATGGCCGCTCTGTTCGCCGAAGAAATCGTGGAAGCCATCCGTTACGTGGACGATCCCGATTTCTACGTGGTGGGAGAGGATATTGACGAAGAAAACGGGAAGATCTGGCTGGGCGCGGCTGAAGACACCATCTTCCGCAAACGCGGCGTGGAGTTCGTGGACGGCACGGCGCCCGGTTTTGCGGCCATCGTAGGCGCGGCTCCCGATGCGGAGACGGCCAAGTGGATCGCTGAAGAATACCAGAAAAAGATGTTGTACGTGTTCATGTGCGCGAACCAGAATGGAACCACGTTCGCGCAACAGCTCATGGAGGCCGGAGTTCAGATCGGCTGGGGTACTCGTTTGGTGCCTTTTGGGCCCGACATCTCCGCGGCGGTGTTCGCTCTCGGATTCGCCAACCGCGCCGCCATGGCGTTCGGTGGTATCAAACCCGGCGATTATAAGCGCATGTTGCATTACAATAAAGACCGCATCTTCGCTTTCGTCAACGCGCTGGGCGAGGTGAACGCCGAATGGGCCGCCAACGCGGCCGGATGTGTCAACTGGGGTTTCCCGACCCTGGCGGACACGGACGTTCCCGAAATTCTGCCCACCGGTGTTTGTACTTACGAACACGTGGTGGCCAATGTGGATCACAAGGATATGCCGCAGCGGTCCATCGAGGTTCGCGGTCTGAAGGTTACCGTGGCCAAAGTGGACATCCCGTTGGCTTACGGTCCGGCCTTCGAAGGTGAGCGCGTTCGCAAGGACGACCTGTACATGGAAATGGGCGGCGGCAAGACTCAGGCGACCGAGTTGGTGAAAATGGCGGACATGGGCCAAATCGAGGACGGCAAAGTCACGGTGGTCGGTCCCAACGTCAAGGACATCAAGAAAGGCGACAGGCTTCCCCTGGGCATTTATGTGCAGGTGGCCGGGCGTGAAATGCAGGAAGACTTCGAGCCGATTCTCGAACGTCAGATTCACCACCTGATCAACTATGCGCAAGGCTTGATGCATATCGGACAGCGCGACATTGCATGGATTCGAGTCGGTGAAGGGGCCATAGAAAAGGGCTTTACCCTGGAGCATTTGGGAATCATCCTGCATGCCAAACTGCATCAGGACTTCGGCTCCATTTTGGATAAGGTGGAAGTGACCCTGTACACCAAGAAGGAAGACGTGGATAAACTGACGGTAAGGGCCAGGGGCGAATACAAACATCGCGACGAACGCGTCGAGAAGATGACCGACGAGAGCGTCGAAATCTTCTACTCCTGCACTCTTTGCCAGTCATTTGCTCCCAACCATGTGTGCACCGTGAGCCCGGAACGAACGGGTCTTTGCGGAGCGTACAATTGGATGGACTGCAAGGCTTCTTATGAAATCAATCCCACCGGTCCGAACCAGCCCATCGAAAAGGGCGAATGTTTGGATACGGTCCTGGGCCAGTGGAAGGGCGTCAACGAGTTCGTGCAGAAGGCGAGCCGCGGTGCCGTGCAGAGCTACAACTTCTACAGCCTGGTATACGAACCCATGACCACCTGCGGCTGCTGCGAGGCCATCGCGGCCGTTCTGCCCATGTGCAACGGCATTATGACCGTACACAGGGATTACACCGGCATGACTCCCAGCGGAATGAAGTTCACCACGTTGGCCGGCGTCATGGGCGGCGGCGCTTCCAGCCCCGGATTCGTGGGTCACAGCAAGTTCAACATCACCCAGAGAAAATTCATCGCGGGTGACGGCGGACTCCTACGGATGGTCTGGATGCCCAAGTCTTTGAAGGAAGAGATTCGGGATCGTCTCCTGAGGCGTGGAGAAGAACTCGGAGTTCCCAACCTCATCGACTTGATCGCCGATGAGACTGTGGGTGTGACGGAAGAAGAAATCTATCCGTGGCTCGAGAAGGTGGGACATCCCGCGCTGAAGATGGACCCCATTGTCGGCTAGACCCGCTTCTCATGATCGCTGGTTGATATATCCTCCCCCTGATCGGGGGAGGATCCGGAAAGAGCTAAGGAGACGAACATGGCATTGACAGGAATTCAGATTTTTAAATTGCTTCCCAAGACGAATTGCAAGGAGTGCGGGGTCCCCACCTGCCTGGCTTTTGCAATGAATCTTGCCTCGGGAAAGGCCGACTTGGACGCTTGTCCCTACGTGTCCGACGAGGCCAGAGAAAAGCTGGCCGAGGCCTCCGCCCCTCCCATTCGTCCGGTGAAGATCGGATATGGGGCGAGAAAGGTCAGTATCGGCGGAGAAACGGTTCTTTTCAGGCATGAAAAGACCTTTTACGGACCTCCCGGATTCGCCGGAGTGATCACCACGGATATGGCGGACGACGTGATCGACGCCAAGTTGAGAAAATGGAATACTTTCAATTATGAACGCGTGGGCGTAATGCTCCGTCCCGAACTGATCGCTTTGAAGGACATGGACGGAAACGCGGAACGTTTTGCCGCAGTGGCCAAGAGCATCTATGATGTGTCCGATTTCGGCCTCGTGCTCATGAGTGACAGCGTAGACGTGCTGAAGGCCGGAGTGGGTGTGTCCGAAGGCAAGAATCCCCTGATCTATGCGGCGACCAAAGACAACGTGGACGATGTTGTAGCGTTGGCGAAAGAAAGCGGATTTCCGTTGGCCGTCAAGGCCGATACCGCCGAGGGCCTTACAGCCCTGACCGCCAAAGCCGTCGAAGCGGGGTTGAAGGAAATCGTCATGGATTCGGGAGCCCGTTCGGTCAAGCAATTGTTTGAAGATCAGATGGGTCTCCGTCGGGCCGCTCTGTTGAAGCAGAATCGCGAAGTGGGTTTTCCAACCATTTGCTTCCCCTGCGAAATGGCGGCGGACCTTCAGATGGAAACGCTCATTGCGGGCATGTTGGTGGCCAAATACGGCGGCATCATCGTGATGTCCGATTTCGAAGGCGAAACCGTATTCCCTCTGCTTCTGGAACGGCTCAACATTTACACCGACCCGCAGCGGCCCATGACCGTGGTACCGGGAATCTACGAAATCAACAACCCGGATCAGAATTCGCCGGTGATGGTTACCACCAACTTCTCACTCACGTACTTCATCGTGACCGGAGAAATCGAAGCCAGCCGCGTCCCCTCTTGGGTAATCATCGTGGATGCGGAAGGTCTCTCCGTCATGACCGCCTGGGCCGCCGGCAAGTTCTCGGGCGATATGGTGGGGGCGTATATCAAGAAGTGCGGGATCACCGACAAGATTTCCCACAGAAACATCATTATTCCCGGGTATGCCGCGGCCATCAGCGGCGACATGGAAGAAGAGCTCCCCGATTGGAAGGTGCTCATCGGACCCAGGGAAGCAGCTCACCTGCCCAAATTTCTCAAGGAATGGAAGCCTGAATAGAGACAGAGGAGGGGAGAATGAAACTCATCGGCGAAAACCTTAATGTAATCAGCAAGGTTATCGGGAAGGCCTTCAAAGAGCGCGACCCGAAGCCGATCCAGGAGATGGCTCTGGCCCAGAAAAAGGCCGGGGACGATTGGATCGACGTGAACCTCGGCCCCGCCAGAAAACAAGGCGATGAGCTGATGGCCTGGGTGGTGGAAACGATCCAGGAAGTGGTCTCGGATGTGCCTCTCGCACTGGACACGTCCAACATCGCCGCCATGGAAGCGGGTCTTCAAGTTCACAAAGGCACGGCTCTGGTGAATTCCATCATGTGCCGTCCGGAACGCTACGAAGCCATGATCCCCATAGCGGCCAAGTACAACGCCGACGTGGTCGCCCTCATGTGGGGACCCGAAGGCCTGCCGAGGGACGAGAACGAACGGGCCGCTTTGGTGGTGGAGCTTGTGTACGCCATGAACGAGGCCGGCATCCCCAATGAGAAGATCTACGTGGACGGAATCGTCACTCCCGTCAACATCCAGCAGCAGCAGTGCATGAGCCTGTTGGCCTTCCAGGAAATGCTGGACGACATCGCTCCCGGTGCGAGGTCGACCTGTGGACTCTCCAATGTGTCCAACGGTCCTCCGGAACACCTTCGCCCGATCCTGAATCAGACCTATATGATCATGCTGGAGAGAAAAGGCATGTACTCCTGCATCGTGGATTCCTTCGACGAAAGACTGCACCAGATCGCTTGGGGTAAGCGTCCGGAGTTGGTGGAAGTCGTCCACAAGGTCATGGACGGGGAAGATATGGATCCCGCGAAGTTGGACAAAGAGCAGCTTGAATTCTACAAGACGGCTCGCGTCATCATGGGGCATTCCTTGTACTCCGACTCGTACCTGGATATCTAAATCCACGGTCGGGTTGCCAAGAATCACGAGGTGAGGCTCCGGCCTCACCTTTTTTTCGTTCCGTCTGCAGGCTCGGTCAGGTTGCGTCTATGAATTTCCGTGAAGAAACGCCCCTTCTGGAAAGAACCTTCGTTATGCTTCCGGGCATTGGAGAATTCAAGGAACGACAGTACTGGAATCTGGGCATCCGAACTTGGCGGGATTTTCTGGGCAAGGGGGGTCGGCTGCTCTCTCCGTCCATTCACAGGAGATACGCGCCATACCTGGAGGAGTGTCTCGCGCAAAGGGATAATCCGTCCTATTTTGCCGGTCTTCTTCGCAAGAAGGGCCTTTGGCGTTTATACGGCGCCTTTCGAGAGAGGTGCTTCCTGGACATCGAGACTTATTCCATGGGGGAATTTCAGGAAGAGGTCACGGTGGTGGGGACCTACGACGGCTCTTGTTACAGGCCGTTTATTCAGGGGAGGAATCTCGAAAAGTTTCAGGACGTGATGAAGCGGTTCGACCTCCTGATCACGTTCAACGGAATGTCTTTCGATGTTCCGGTGCTTGAACGTTGTTTCCCCGGCTTTCGGGTGGAGGCCGCCCACATCGACCTCATGCACGCCTGCCGAAAAGCCGGACTCAAAGGAGGGCTCAAGCGCGTAGAAAAGCACCTCGGCATGGAACGACCGAGTTCCGTGCGAGAAATGAACGGTTTCGACGCCGTGCGCTTGTGGGCGGCATACCTGGATGGAGAAACCCGGGCCCTGGAACTCCTGGTTCGCTACAATCGGGAAGACACGGTGAATCTCCAACCCATCATGGATCTCGTCTACGGGAGGCTCTGCGCGTCGCTATACCCGCCGTGGGGTCCCCAAGACGAATGAAACCGCTTCTTCGAATCGCCGGGGGAACCTGATCCTCGTTCCCCCGGCGACGGAACTCCGGACCGGCCATCAGGCCGGTATCCCGGTCTAGTTGATCGGCTGAAATTCAACCCGTCGATTATTGGCCCTGCCTTCCTCCGAGTCATTGGAGTCGATGGGCTGTTCCGATCCCAATCCCACGGCGGGAATCCTGTCCTTGTCGATTCCCTTTTCCGCAAGATATTCCTGCACCGCCAAAGCCCGCTTCCAGGAAAGCTCCCGGTTGAAGCTGCCGGACCCTCGATTGTCCGTGTGTCCTTGAATTTCCACTTTCAGGGACGGATTCTTCTCGAGGACCTCGGCCACGTGATCAAGGAAGCCTTCCGCTCCTCCTTTGACCATCCAACGTCCGGAGCCGAAGTGGACTCCGCTCAGGGCCCAACAACCCTTGTCGTTGACCTGGGCGCCCTTGGGTGTTCCGAGACACCGGTCTCGATCGTCCGTGACCCCGTCTCCATCCGAGTCCTTGGGGCAGCCGTGATCGTCCACACGGACGTTGGCGGCGGTTCCGGGACACCGGTCAAGATAGTCGGCCACCCCGTCTCCGTCTCCGTCATACGGGCAGCCCCGGTTGTCCACGTTCTCACCCTCGGGCGTGTTCGGGCAATCGTCCTTGTAGTCCGCCACACCATCCCCGTCCGAATCGTAGGCGCATCCTCGGGCGTCCACACGTGCGCCTTTGGGGCTGTCGGGACATTTGTCCAGGGAATCCGGCACACCGTCACCATCGGCATCGGGGGGGCATCCATGCTGGTCCACGGTCATACCGGCTTTGGTTTCGGGGCAGTTGTCCAGATAGTCCGGAACCTGGTCGCCGTCGGAGTCCTTGGGGCATCCCATCTCATCGATCCGAACTCCTTTGGGCGTCTCCGGGCACTTGTCCAAATAGTCATAGACTCCGTCCTTATCCGAATCGGAAGGACATCCGGTGGCATCCACTTTAATTCCGCGGGGGGTTTCCGGGCAGGCGTCCAAGGGATCATAAACGCCGTCCGAATCGGAATCCCTGGCGCAACCCCGGGAATCAACCACGAAACCCGAAGGCGTTCCCGGGCAACGATCCAGGTAGTCGGGGACTCCGTCCCGGTCGGAGTCCGTGGGACACCCGAAGGCGTTGACGGGCACTCCTTTAGGTGTTTCGGGACAATCGTCCACGTAGTTATAAACGCCGTCCTGGTCGGAATCCAGCGGGCATCCCGAGGCTTCGACCTGGAGCCCGGTGGGTGTGTTGGGACACTGATCCAGGTAGTCCGGAACACCATCGCCGTCCGCATCGGCGGGACAGCCTTTGTCGTCGGCCGGAATTTCCGTCGGTGTGTTGGGGCAGCGGTCCAGGTAATCGGCCACCCCGTCCTTGTCGGAGTCAAGAGGACAACCCCGGGCATCCACCTGGACGTGTTCCGGGGTGTTGGGACACTCGTCCTGAACATCGGGTACCGCGTCTCCGTCCTTATCGGGCGGGCAGCCTTTGGAATTCACCTGTAAGCCGGGCGGAGTACCCGCACATTCGTCCAGGTGATCCGGCACGCCGTCGGCATCCGAATCGAGCGGAGAACCCGAGGCGTCCACCGCAACACCGATGGGAGTGTCGACGGATTTGTCCAGGTAATCGGGCACGCCGTCTTTGTCGGTATCGAAGGGGCAGCCGTTATCGTCCACAGCGATTCCGAACGGCGTATCCGCGCATCCGTCACGGAAATCAGGCACGCCGTCTTTGTCCTGGTCGGGAGGACAACCTTGTTCGTTGACCTTTATCCCTATCGCCGTGTAGGGGCAGTCGTCCAAATAATCGAAAACGCCGTCCCCGTCCTTATCAAACGGGCAGCCTTTTTCATTCACCTGTACTCCGGCGGGTGTGCCGGAACAATCATCCAGGTAATCGGGCACGCCGTCTTTGTCGGTATCGGTGGGACAGCCTTTTTCATCAACGGGCGCTCCCTCCGGCGTATTGGGACAAATGTCGAAGAAATCGAAGACCCCGTCCCCGTCGGCGTCCGTGGGGCAACCATGGGCGTCGACCTTCGCGCCCAAAGGAGTTCCCGGACAACGGTCGATGCCGTCATACACGCCGTCCCGGTCTCCGTCCAGAGGACAGCCCTTGTCGTCGACGTGCCAGTCCGCGGGTGTGCCGGGACAATCATCGAGATCATCAGTGATGCCGTCGCCGTCCGTGTCCACCGGCTCGGTCAACATCACACGCGTAACGAAATCCGCCATGCCGTCCCGAGTGGCCGCTTCATCGGCGCTGGTCATAACCCCGCAGGGAAAGTTTTCCACAATGCTTCGAAGCAGCATTTTTCCGGCGACATCATCTCCCACGGCAAGAGCGTGTACGCACAACCGATCACCGTATTTGGTCTTAAGGTCCGCTGCGGCCGTGACCGCGGACGGATCCCTGAGACGACCGTCACTCACGATGATCAGAGCCGTTCTTTTGTACGAAGCGAATTTCTCGGCGGCCACCGCCATGGAGGAAGAGAGATTCCCGTCTCCTCCGGGCCATTTAGGAGTCATCAAAACGCGTTCCAGTTCCTCTTTGGACAAACCGGACGACGAGTATATGGCCGCATTCCCGGTGCCCGCCGAGCGGGTGTCGGACCCGAATTTCCTCAAGGCCACGGCAAGCTTCATGGTTGGAACGGTGTAATTCAGGCGGTTGACCAAGTCCCTGGCGTAGGCGATCTTCTTTTCTCCCTGGTAGGGCTCTTCCATGGACATGGAGGTATCCATGAGAATCGCAAGCGCATCGATCCCCGGGATGTATTCGTGCGACTCGATCAATGCATCCAGGTTTTTGGCTTTTAGAGCCGCTTGGCACTCGGTGGATATCGCCGCGATAATAAGTAGGCCTGCCAGAACCCCGGCGATGAAATACTTTCCTTGCTTGTTTCTAAATACCCCCCCCATTGGCTCAGCCTCCTTCAATCCTTTTCCGTCGGGTAACGGCCCGGATAATCCGATCGGTTTCTTGATCCATGAACCTGTAAGCGCCATGGAAACGAAGCGGAATCCGGATGGAAAACCGGTTGTCTTGGATCGACTTCATACCCAAAGGGCACGTCAACGGATGTGGTTTTCAACAAGCCCCCGCCTTATTGTTAAGGTTTGTCGAGTCCAAGATGCGCCTGATGAACGAGTCCTCAAAGAAAAAGGATAACAGGGATAAACAAGAAGATGCAACACCCATTCATTTTCAGCTCCGTATCCCCTCGAAACCAACAAGAAGGCGACCATCGAAATTGGGGAATACTTGTTTTTGGAATCTTGGTGGGACTTGTTTCAAGCCCGTTCGGGGAACCTTCGAAGAAAAGGGTCGGAGCCGTTCCGTTCACCTACGTTAGGGTCGGACCCGTCTCCGGTGTGTCCTGCTGCGAGCTTCCGATCGGTCCCCCGCACGGTTGCCTAAAACGGCGTGAGGAAAAAGCCTCAACGCACCTCGTAAACGAGTTGCAAAAAGAGGTGGGATTTGTTTTGTCTAGAATTCTTGTGGGAACATTCTTTTTTGAAGCGCTCGCGATAGCGAAATTCCTCGAAAGGCCGGCACTCATGCATGAATTATCATTGGCTCAAAGCATTCTGGACATTGTTTTGGAGGAAATGGCCGCTCACGAGGTGCGTCGAATCGAGGCCGTGGCCCTAAAAGTCGGAGTGCTGACCGCCGTGGTGCCGGAAGCTCTCAGTTTCTGTTGGAAGATGGTTACCGAAGGAACTCCCGCCGAGGGTTCGGTTCTCGAGATGGAAACCATTCAGGTCCGGGCCCGGTGCGAAGATTGCGGAGAACTTTTCGAAGTGCACGAACATCGCTACGTGTGTACGGCCTGTGGAGGCGCGAACCTGGAGCTGCTTTCAGGCAGAGAATTTTACATTCACGAACTCACAGCGGCCGAAGAACCCGGTCGCAGTTACGAACAACCATGAACGCCCGGAAAGGGCTCGTCCCCTAAACCCCGCACCGTGTGAGAGGCGCCCGCCGCGTGAAACGGGTCGGGCGTGCGATGGGTTTCCTGCCGAGAATCGGTGTGCGGGTCAAGTGGGCCGCCATTCCTTGAAAGGAAAGGAGAAACCCCTGAATATTCCCATCGTCAGAAAAGTGCTGGAAGTAAATGAAAGGATCGCCGAAGAGAATCGCCGGCTGTTCGACGAGAAGCGAATATTGGTGTTGAATATGATGAGTTCTCCGGGTGCGGGGAAGACCACGCTTCTCGAGAAAACCATTGACCGACTCAAGGATCGTTGGAGGGTGGGGGTCGTCGAAGGGGACCTTCAGACCACCGCCGACGCCGAACGCATCGCCCGTCATGGAGTTCAGGCGGTACAGATCAATACGGAGGGAGGATGTCACCTGGACGGCAACATGGTCCGGGCGGCTCTCGACAAGATGGACCTGGAAGGTCTGGACCTCCTGGTGATCGAAAACGTGGGTAACTTGGTGTGCCCGGCGGAATTCGAGCTCGGCGAGCATGCGAAAGTCGTCATTCTGAGTGTGACGGAGGGTGACGACAAGCCGGCGAAATATCCCACCGTGTTCCGGATCGCCGATGTCTTGCTTGTGAACAAGATTGATTTGCTGCCCTACATAAAATGCGACGTCGAGGTCATTCGAGAAACGTCTCGACAGGTGAATCCCGATCTTCGCATTCTGGAGGTTTCCGCCTCCACGGGTGAAGGACTCGAGACGTGGATCGAGTGGCTTGAGGAGCGCCTTTCCCGGCTCCGGAGGGGTGATTGAGCACGCCCAAAAGGGTGAGGATTCGTATCTCCGGCGTTGTTCAGGGAGTGGGATTCAGGCCTTTTGTCTACCGGTCCGCCGGCCGTCTGAACCTACGCGGATCCGTCCTCAATACGGCGGAAGGCGTGGAAGTGGAAGCCGCCGGGGACGGAGACGCCTTGACCCTTTTTGTGTCGGAAATCCGGGACACGCCTCCGAGCCTTTCCCGCATTACCGCTTTTCATGTGGAAGAGGTTCCGTTCAAGGTCTTAGAACCTTTTTCCATTTTGGAGAGCAGGCCGGCACCTTCCGCCGGAACGCTCGTTTCGCCGGATGTCTGCATCTGTGCGGATTGTCTGGACGAACTCGAGGACCCTCGGGATCGACGGTATGAGTATCCCTTCATTAATTGCACCAATTGTGGACCGAGGTTCACCATAACCCGGGCGATCCCCTACGATCGCCCCAATACGACCATGGCGTCCTTTCCCATGTGTCCGGAATGCGAAAGGGAGTATTCCGACCCGGCGGACCGGAGGTTTCACGCGCAGCCCAACGCTTGTCGGCGATGCGGTCCCAAGGTGACGTTATACGATTCGAACGGGGAGTGTGTGCCGGCGGAGGACCCGATTCGGGATGCGTCGGAGTTGCTGAAAAAAGGGATGATTGTGGCCGTCAAGGGCCTGGGCGGTTTTCATCTGGCTGTTGACGCGTCGGACCCTGCCGCTGTGGAGCGACTCCGGCGTCGAAAGCACAGATACGAGAAGCCCGTGGCGGTGATGGTGGAAAACCTGGAGCGGGCCGTGCACCTGGCCGAGATTTCCCATGAGGAGGCCGAGCTTCTCCAGTCGCCCGCCCGCCCCATTGTGACGCTGAAAAGAAAACCGGATGGTCCTCTGCCGGAGAATATTGCTCCTCGAAATTCCCGCATCGGTGTTCTGCTGCCCTACACTCCCTTGCACCACCTCCTTCTGAAGGCGTTCGGCGGGCCCCTGGTCATGACCAGCGGAAATTTGAGCGAGGAGCCCATCGTAACGGACAATCGGCGGGCCCTTGTCAAACTCGGCCCCATCACCGACGCTTTCGTAATGCATGATCGGGACATTCACACGGCCTGCGATGATTCCGTGCTTCAGGTAGCGGCCGGGGCGCCTCGTTTCCTGAGGAGATCCCGGGGTTACGTTCCGTTACCCCTGCCGCTGGCTTGGGATGCCGGGGAAGTGCTGGCGTTGGGCGCCGATCTGAAGAACACCGTGTGCATCACTCGGGGACGTCAAGCATTCATCAGCGGCCATGTAGGAGATGCGGCCAACGTTGAAGCCCTGGATTTCCTCAAGGCCACAGTGGACAATCTCTGTGGCGTCCTTGACTTGAATCCTACGGTACTCGCCCATGACCTGCACCCCGGATACCTCACCACGGGTTTGGCCGGAGAATTGAAGGCTCTGTACGAAAAATGCACGGCCGTTCAACACCATCATGCCCATGTGGTTTCCTGCATGGCCGAACACGGTGTGGCGGGTCCGGTAATCGGGCTGGCCATGGACGGAACCGGATACGGCGAAGACGGTTGCGTGTGGGGCGGGGAGATTCTGTTGGCGGATACGTCCTCCTATCGCAGGATGGGACACTTCGCATACGTTCCCATGCCGGGCGGGGAGGCCGCCGTCCGGGAACCGTGGCGCATGGCCGTGAGTCTTCTTTATCGCGCCTTCGGTGCGGGCATGGAGGGACTCAAGCTCGACCTTTGGTCCCGAGTGGGAGAAGACCGAAGGAGGATTCTCACTGAGATGATGGAAAAGGACGTCAACTCTCCTCTCACCTCGAGTTGCGGGCGATTGTTCGACGCGGCCTCGGCCCTGTTGGGCGTCAGGGACACCGTCTCCTTCGAGGGGCAGGCCGCCATGGACCTTGAATATGTTGCCGCTTTTCCCGTGTCCGGTCGATATCCCGTGACTCTGGAGCGAGAAGGAGAGATGTTGTTGATCCGGCCGGAGCCGTGGTTCAGATGCATGGTGCGGGATTTGATTTCCGGCGAGGATCTTTCCGTTATTGCGGGGAGATTTCATGAGGTGCTGGTCAGGTCCTGGGTGCGAGTCTGTCTTTGGGTTCGGGAGGAGACCGGCGTGGGACGGGTGGCGTTGAGCGGCGGTGTTTTCCAGAATCGGATTTTGTTGGAACACGCTCTTTCCCTTTTGAAGGAAGAGGGTTTTCAGGCCCTTGCCCATGAAAAGCTTCCCACCAACGATGCCTGTATCGCCCTGGGACAAGCGGTGGTGGCGCACGCTCGTTCCTCGGCCGGGTATCCGGAGGAGGACGAAGCGCCGTGAAACACGTGGATGAGTATCGCGACCCGGCTGCGGCTCGGCGCCTGGTAGAGAAAATACGCGCCTTGCGTGGACGCCCGGTGCGGATCATGGAAATCTGCGGCACCCATACCATGGCCGTCTTTCGTCACGGGATTCGAAGTCTGCTGCCCGATCGGATTTCCCTGATTTCCGGCCCCGGATGCCCCGTATGCGTGACGTCGCAACAAGACATCGACCGCTGTGTGGAGGTGGCCGGGATTCCAGGAATCATCACGGCGACTTTCGGCGACCTCATGCGCGTGCCGGGCACTCGATCCACCCTTTCAGGAGAAAAGGCCCGGGGTGCGGACGTCAGGGTGGTTTACGGTCCGCTGGAAGCCGTGGAGCACGCGCGGAGCCATCCGTCGCGAAAGGTGGTATTTTTAGGGGTCGGCTTCGAAACCACTGCGCCCACGGTGGCGGCGGCTCTGCTCACGGCGCGAAGAGAGGGTCTGGACAACTTCATGGTTTTGTCCATGCACAAGCTGCTTCCACCCGCGATGGATGCGCTCTTGTCCCAAGGAGAATTGGGGATTGACGGGTTCTTGTGCCCCGGTCACGTGAGCACGATCATCGGGGAAGCGCCTTACCGAAGCATTTCACGGCAATACGGGGTCCCGTGCGTCATAGCCGGTTTCGAACCCGTGGACCTGCTTCACGCCGTATACCGCTTGCTCCTCCGAATCGACGGCGAGACCGGGGGGGTTGAGAACTGCTACTCAAGGGGCGTTGCGCCTCACGGGAATCCCGGCGCCCTGGAAATGATGCGATCCGTGTTTCGCCCGGAAGACGCTTGTTGGAGAGGATTGGGCACCATAACGTCCGGCGGGCTCGGGTTTTGTGAGCCTTTCCGTGACCGGAACGCGTTGGAGGTGCTGAAGATTCAAGTCGAAGAGGCCGTCGAACCCAAAGGATGCGCCTGTGGTGAGGTGATTCGGGGTATGAAGACCCCGCCGGAATGTCCTTTGTTCCGAAAAAGTTGCACCCCCGTGAATCCCGTGGGACCGTGCATGGTGTCCGGAGAAGGGACCTGTGCCGCGTATTTCCGATATCATGGGGACGGCACGGAAGAAACCGTCGGATAAGCGGAGAGCCTGTTGGATAATGACGTAGTGCTTCTCGATCATGGAAGCGGAGGAAAGCTTAGTCAGGATCTGGTGCGAAAAGTTTTTCTCAGGCTCCTTGAAGGAAAAAGTCTGAGGGACCTGGACGACGGAGCTCCGTTCCAGGCCCCGGGGACGAATCTAGTGACGACCACGGACTCCTTTGTGGTGGATCCTCTGTTTTTCCCCGGCGGGGATATCGGCCACCTGGCCGTGTGCGGTACGGTCAACGATCTCGCCGCCAGCGGAGCCGAACCTTTGTGTCTGACCGCCGCCTTTATTCTGGAAGAGGGCTTTTCCCTCCGGGACTTGGAAGACATTGTTTCCTCAATGGTCGAAACGGCGCGTGAAGCGGGCGTCCGTATCGTGGCGGGAGACACCAAGGTCGTCCCCCGAGGAAAGGCCGACGGGGTGTTCATCAATACCACCGGTGTGGGTGCGGTGATCTCCCGCAACCCCATCGGTGGTCGACACGTCCTGCCGGGAGACCGGGTTTTGATCTCGGGAACCGTGGGAGACCACGGAGTGGCGATTCTGGCTGCGCGAGCCGCGCTGTCTTTGCATACTCCCGTTCGAAGCGACGCTCGTCCTCTATGGGGATTGACCAAGGCCATGCTGCAAAGCGGAGCGGAAATTCACGCTCTGAGGGATCCCACCCGTGGAGGACTGGCGGCCGCGCTGAATGAGATCGCATTTCAATCCGAGGTGGGGATTGAGATCGACGAGAGCAGCGTGCCTTGCAGGACCGAAGTGCGGACCGCGTGTGACCTGTTGGGTTTGGACCCTTTGGTCTTGGCCAACGAAGGCAAGATGCTGGTAATGGTTAAACGAGAGGACGCCGACGCCGTTCTCGAAACAATGAAGAGACACCCCGACGGGGCCGAGGCTCGTTGCATCGGGCGAGCGGTGCCGTCACACTCGGGCCGGGTGGTGATGCGAACCGCCATCGGAGGAACGCGCCTGTTGGATATGCCGACGGGTGAAGCGTGGCCCAGAATCTGCTGAGATAATGAAACGACTCGATAAATACATCTTCATGGAAATGGTTCCTCCCTTTCTGGTGAGCATCCTCGTGTTCAGCACGGTGCTCATTTTGGGGAAAATGACCCTGCTTACCAAACTCATCGTGAGCAGAGGCGTGTCCGTCATGGACATTCTGTGGCTTGTGGCCGCGATCCTGCCGAGCTTTCTGGTGTTCATCGTTCCCATGGCGACGCTCATGGCGGTGCTCCTCGCTTTTCATCGCCTTTCTGCGGATAATGAAATCACTGCGATGAAGACCGCCGGAGTGAGCCTTTATCATATGATGCGCCCGGTGGCGCTGCTGGCGGTGTTAAGCTACGCGATCACCATGTTTCTCTGTATTCACGCGCTGCCGTGGGGAATCTGGTCCACCAAGCAGACGATTCAGAAGATTGTGAAGGCCCACGCCGACGTGGTGCTCAAAGAAGGAATCTTCAACGACGTTGCCGGTAAGGCCGTGGTCTATATGGGGAAATACACCCCGAAAAATAAGTACATGGAAGAAATCGTAATCTCGGACGAGCGGGACCCTCGCGTACGAAACACCATCGTGGCCGAGAAAGGGCATATCGTTCCGAGCTCGGACGGGAAATCGATTTCCTTTCGCCTTATGGACGGCGTTATCAGCCGGGTGGAAGGGGGGTTCGATTCCGCCCAGACGGTTTCCTTTCGCCGCTATGATCTGAACCTTCCGTTGGAGGATTTCTGGGACCTCTCAAAGGTTGGAAGACGCGACACCGAGGCGCTCGACCCGTTTGAGATGACCATGGGCCAACTCAACGAAGTCATCCGCAATGGGGAACCCGGGACGGAAAGACATCAGATGGCCCTGCTCGAGTATCATCACCGTTTCGCCCTTCCCGTGGCTTGCCTGGTCATGTCCATTTTGGGGGTCAGCCTGGGTGTGCAATTCTCCGGTGGCAGAAAATCATGGGGTATGGTCATTGCGCTGGTGATCTTCTTTGTTTACTTTATTTTGTATAGTGCCACAAAAAGTCTGGGCGAAAGCGGCCTGGTCCCGGTGGCCCCGGGGGCTTGGGCTCCCAACGTGCTTTTCGGCACCCTCGGAGTGTACTTATTTCTCCAGACGGCTCGCGAGACCCGGTTCGACTGGGTGGATAGGATGCTTCATCTTTGGAAAAGACTCTTGGAGAATAAAAGATTCTCCGGGTTTTTTTCTTCGTAAAGGAGGGACGGAGTTCGAATTCGGACCTCGGCCCCTGGTTGGTTTCCATCCGGGTTGAGCCGTCGGAACCGTCCGCCTCCAATGCGTATTACCGATGCGGGAAAAAAATGGGGCGATTTTCGTCCCTGCAGGTAATTTCGGAAAGAGGACACCCATGGAACACGATTGCCCACATCACGGTCACGCCCATGACCCCTACCATCACGCATGTAAGGACTGCCGCGAACAGTCCTGTGGAGAGCATCATTTATCCCTTCACGTGGCCCGTTCCCTTGTGGAAGACGGAGACCGCTTCATGGCGCGGATGGCTCCCTGCAACCTGGAATTTCTTCGTGTAAAGGAAGGGGATTTCGTCATGGTCGGGGGAGAGGGAAAGGCCCTGGTGCCGGTCGGACCGGTCCTTCCGGTGCGAGGGGCGGAGGCCGTGGTGCATCTGGACGCTTTGTCCCTGAAAAACGCGGGAACGGCCATATTTCAGAAGGTCACCTTGTGGCCCGTGGAGCCGGAGGCCGCTCAATCAGTGACTTTGCGTCCCCCCAAAGCGATCCTGTTGAAACCGGATCGCAAGCGGGCTTTGCTCGACCGTCTCAAAGGGTTTGTCGTTTTAGAAGGAAACACCATTCCTTTGGAGGTCTCGAGTACACGCAGAGAGGCCTTTTTGGTGGCTTCCACGGTCCCCGGCGGCGCCGTGCACATCAACGAAGAAACTGTGATCGATCTCGAAACCGGAGACGCGGACGAAGGCAAAACCGGTGTTTTGGGTTATGGAGATATCGGCGGACTGGACCGGGAGATCGAGCGAATCAAAGAGGTGGTGGAACTTCCGTTGAGGTTTCCCCAGCTTTTTGAACGGTTGGGTGTGGATGCGCCCAAAGGTATTCTGCTCCACGGACCGCCGGGATCGGGAAAGACACTCATCGCCAGGGCCGTTGCTCAGGAAACCCATGCCGACTTCTACCATGTGAACGGCCCGGAAATTATGCAACGCCATTATGGCGAGAGCGAAGAGAAGATTCGTGGAATTTTTGAAAAGGCGCAAGAGAATGCGCCCGCAATCATCTTTTTGGATGAAATCGATGCCATAGCGCCCAAACGTGAAAAGACGGAAGGTGAAGTCGAGAAGCGGGTTGTGGCTCAATTGTTGGCTCTGATGGATGGTCTGGAATCCAGGGGTCAGGTGGTTGTCATCGGAGCCACGAATATTCCGAATGCGCTGGACCCCGCGTTGCGCCGCCCCGGCAGATTCGATCGTGAAATTTCCGTGGGCGTGCCGGATGAGAGAGGAAGACTGGAAATTCTTAAGATTCACAGCCGTAAGATGCCCTTGAAGCCGGAAGTGGACCTCGAATCCTGGGCTTCCCGGACCCACGGGTTTGTGGGTGCGGACCTCAAGGCTTTCTGCCAGGAAGCCGCCATCCACGCGCTGCGTCGCGTGCTGCCTGAGCTGAACTCGGGGCGCGAGGTGTCACCGGAATTCCTTGAGAGCATGTTTGTGGAGATTGACGACTTTGACCATGCGTTCAAAGAAGTCGAACCCTCGGCCATCCGAGAGGTCCGTGTGGAGCTTCCGGATGTGGGTTGGGATCAGGTGGGTGGATGCGCCCATGCCAAGCAGGTGCTCAGAGAGGCCATTGAATGGCCCATGAGATTTCCGGAGCGCTTTGAGGAATTGGGTGTCGATCCGCCGCAAGGGATCCTGATTACGGGTCCTTCCGGAACAGGTAAGACCTTGATTGCCCAGGCGGTGGGTAGGGAAAGCGGGTTGAATTTCATCTCCGTCAAGGGTCCCGAGCTATTGAGCAAGTACGTGGGGGAAAGTGAGGAACGGGTTCGGGAGGTTTTTCGTAAGGCCCGACTGGCCGCCCCTTGCGTGTTGTTTTTCGATGAGATCGATTCTTTTGCGGGATTTCGCGGTTTGGACACCGGAGGTGGAAGGGTGGTCGGTCGCATGGTCAGCCAGTTTCTCACCGAAATGGACGGCATCGAGAAACTGCGTGGCGTGATCATTCTTGGAGCCACGTCACAACCGGAAACCCTGGACCTCTCTCTTATGCGCCCCGGCAGGTTCGAGCTTCAAGTAACGTTGACGCTCCCGGACGAGGCCGAACGGGAAGAGATTTTTCGAATCCATTTGAAGCGGTTTTCCACGGCCGAGGACGTGGATTTGAAATGGCTGGCGAAAAAGAGCGTCGGATGGAGCGGGGCTCGAATTCAGGCGGCTTGCCGGCGCGCAACCATGAATCGGCTCCGGGAATACCTGGACGCCGGACCGGAAGGGCCTACGGAAAAAGTCGAGCTTTCGCGACGCCATTTCGAGGAGATTATTGACTGACGTCCTGAGTTTCGACACAAAAACGGCGGTGTCCCGGGGGTTCTTAACAATAACGGTCTTGATTGCTCTTTCGAGTATCCGTTCGACCGAAGATTCATCAATCATTCCCGGTACCGCCGGAAATGTGGTCTTGACCAGACAATTTGAGCCTTGCATGCAGGCTTCTGAGCACCCGTTCCCCCTGATCTCTTCTTTCTCGTAGACACCGAAACATTCTTACAGGCGAGCCTTTTGGGCAAAAGACATGGAACCCTTGTTTCCAATGTACGTGGCTTCTCTCGGTTTCGCCCCCGTGTTCTTCTGCATGGGCGTGAGTCTGCTGATTCCGGATAGGGCGGCAAAGGGGGGAAGTGGGTCCGGCAACCGGAAGGCCTCTTGCCCATCTGTGCGTCCCGCAGGAAAATCAGGGACGATCAGGGCCAATGGCATCCAATGGAAGAATACATTCAAGATCACTCGCAGGCCAGATTCAGGCACGGGATCTGTGCGGATTGCGCGAAGAAATTGTATCCGGATCTGCTTTCCGTTTGACTTTGAACGGGGACGCGGGGAGAGGAGATCGGGGTTGGTGCTTACGTCGGTTTGGTGATTTGCGGAAAGGCGATGAGCGAATCTCCAATATGTGAGAGTTCTAAAGTGTCTGTTTTGTATTACGAATTTCGCTTTGCACCGGCGACGCATGAGGGGCGGCGCCCCGGCCGGCAAAGCGCCTCGTGGCAAACCTGCCTGAGGTCCGGCTTCCTTACGTTTCCACTTCACCCAACATAAGAGGAATACCGACGGATCTCGACGACGAGCGCGGGCCGGGGTGTGTCGAACCATGGATCACGATCCAAAGACAAAACCGATCGAAATTGTAGTGTTTAATGGAAACGCCCAATAATACAAAAGAGGAAGACATCGGGACAAGGATTGTTACGAAGAGAGCAATTTTTTTCTTAAAGTTTCTTATGGAAACGGAATGGATTTTGTACCACAATAAATATAATGATTGAATGCTCGTCAAATAGTTCAACGATCAAACAATATCCGTTGGGGAGGAATTAAGGGTGCTGGGATATTGAATAAGGAGATTTGGAACGTTTTCTTAGGTTTTGTTGCACGATACGTCATGAAGAAACATGCAGCGTTTAGTGAAAGAGTATTTTGATCGGCTTGTCTGTGAGGCCTGTAACTTTCTATCCAAAATTATGTTTAATGAAATACTCCCTCCTACAGCTTGTTTGACAATGGAATCATGATTTTTATGACTCAAAATCATGAATAGGATAGTAGACAAGCTTTCCGCTTTCATGCTTTAAATGGAATATGAGCCTGCGCCCGGCATTCATCGGTTCGGGCTCATCCCTTGCGTCGCGCGCCGGGGTTGTTGAAGGTGTCGAATGCCGTGGGAGAAAAGGGGTAAGTGAAGGTCGGCTCCTGGGAGGAGGAGCCTCTTACTCATTGCTCCACCGGATTCGACAGATGAAGAGCGGAACACTTGGATGGGAGGTAAGAGTCTTGCCGGAAGGTATCGTAAAATGGTTTCGGAATGACAAAGGCTATGGCTTCATCAGCCAGGACGGGGGTCCCGACCTGTTCGTGCATCACACTTCGATCGACATGCAGGGCTATAGGACGCTTGCGGAGGGTGATCGAGTGTCCTTTGTCATGGGTGAAACGGAAAAGGGGCCGGTGGCGAAAGAGGTGAGAAAGGTTTGATTCAAAGGCCGGCCGCTTCCCCTTCCGATGCACGCCCCGGCCCTTGAGTCGGGGGGAGGCGACGGCTGAAAATGGAGCGGACTTCGGGAATTCCCGAAGTCCGCCGTTTTTTTGGGGAAAGCCTCGTCGGATGTGTGGAGGGGCGGATGGAAAGAAACCGCCCTCCCGTTTCATGGGTGAATCAGGGTTTGGGTATGGTCACCGGCATGCCCATGAGAGGCCAAATAATCAAGGCGGCCACGCCCACGAGAATCATGAGCAGGATACTGGCCGGAACACCGTACTTGAAGAACTCGCCGCTGGTGAATTGGCCCGAATTGTACGCGATGGCATTGGGGGCGGCACCCACCAGGAGAAGGAAGGGCATCCCCGCGGTTACCAGTGCGGCGAAAAGGATGACCTCCGCCGCAACCCCCAGGTAGGGGGCGATGACCAGCGCCACCGGAATGGATATGGCAATGGCGGCCACGTTCATGATGAAGTTGGTCATGATCATGACGAAGAACGCGATGCTCATGACGAAGACGAACCAGTTGGCTTTCTGGAACATGACGAGCCAGTTCACCGCGAGCCACTTGGCGGCGCCGGTTTCCCAGAGGCAGAACCCGATGCTCATGGCGCCGGAAAAGAGCAGGATGATGTTCCAGGGAATCTCCTCCAGATCATTCAGATCCAGGATGCGGAAGATGTAGAATAGAATCGTGGAGATCAGGATGATCGCCGTCTTGTCTATCGGCTTCAGCGCCGGGATGAATGATCGCAGGGACATGGTCAGAATCATGAGGCCCACGATGACTGCGGCGAGAATTTCCTGACGGGTGATGGGACCCAGGTCCTTATTGAGCGCTTTGGCTCGCTCTCGAAGGCCGGGAATGACCGCTTTCTCCGGCTTGAAGAAGACCATGAAGAATCCCCAGAGCACGAACACCATGATCCAGCCCACGGGAAACATGTAATAGGTGAGCTCGAAGAAGCTGATTTCTCTTGCCATGATATCCTTGAAGAAACCGATGGCCACCGCGCCTCGGGCCGCCCCGAGAAGAGTGACGATACTACCCGCTCCCGCCACATAGGCCATACCGATGAACAGGCCCTTACCGAACTTGGTCGGTTTGTTGTCCGCTCCGTAAAGGGAATAGACGGTGAGGAGGAGGGGATACATGGTGGCGGCCACGGCGGTGTGGGCCATGATGTGGGTCAGCAGGGCGGTCACCAGAAAGCAGCCGAGATAGATCATGCTCGTCTTCTCTCCGACGATGGCCAGCATCTTGTAGGCCAAGCGCTTGGTGAGTCCCGTCTTGGTGAAGACGGTGCCCACCACGACGGAGGCGAAGATGAACAGGACCGAAGGATCCATGAAGTCTTTGAAGGCTTCTTTCGCCGGGCGGATCAGAAAGAGAGCCTGGAGTACGCCGATGGCCAGACTCGTGACTCCAATGGGGACCACTTCGAAGACCCACCAAGTGCCGGCAAGGAGAAATACCGCCAAAGCCCCTTTGGCTTCCCTGCTGAGAGCAAAATGCTCTCCCATGGGGTCCACGGCGTCCGGGAAGGGTGGAGCCAGGTAGAAGCCCGTGAAAAGGGCCACACCCAACAGGAGAAAGAGTATGCGTTTCAGATCGATGGTTTTACGTTCTAAGGATGCCGCATCAGCGCTCATGGATCTACTCCTTTTCGCCGTCCGGGATTCGCTTTCGGAGCGGGTTTAAATCATAATGCGCAAGCCTTGACCATGGCGCTGACCTTATCGAAGAGGTCGGTGAGTCGGAGAATCCCGACGATCTCACCGTTGCGGGTCACCAGGAGCGACTGGTGACACCCTGCGATAAAGACATGCGTGGCCCGGTCCAGAGTGGCGTCTTCGTCGATGTGTTCGGACTCCGTGGGTTTGTGCATGATGTCCTTGACTTTGATGTTGCCGGCCTTGCGACAAAGATCGCTCAAGGGCTTCTGCCAAAGCTCGTGTCCTTTGAGGATGGATTCGAGATAGGATTTGGTCATTCCGAACCTTGAAAGCTGGCTGGAATCCACGATCTGATCGTATTTCGGCTCGAGGCCTCGAATCATGTCCAACTGACTGAGTTTCCCTACGATTCGTTTGTTTTTGCCGAAGACCAAGAGCGCCCTGTGCACGTACTTGGACTGATCGTAGCGATTTTGGGCTTCTTCGAGAGCGACGACCGCGTCGTAGAGAGTGGCGTCTTCGTCGATGGTGGCATACTGAGCCACTGGAACCATGAGTTCTTTAATCCGGATATCAATCACTTTGATTCTCCCTGATGGAATAGGTCGAAGCCGGACGGCCTCCGCCCGTTCCCGACATTCGGGTCGGTGCGTGCGACGGCCCCTGTGAACTCCCCGTGCGTTGGATCCTACAAAGCGGCTGAAAGAACCTTTTCAACCTTTGTTCGGACCCATGGGCCATAACGGGACGCAAACCGATGTCGGTCAACGGTCCGGAGGTCGACTGCGGAACCGGAAAGCGCCCCGGCCTACTACCAGCCCTTGGTTTTCATGATGTGTTGAATTTCGGCTTCCTGGATTCTTTTCTCCTGATCGGACTTTCGCGCATTGGCCGCGTTGATCTTGTCCACCAGTTCCTGCATGTCCGTGGGCTTCATGAGGTAATCGTACGCTCCCAGCTTCATCCCCTGGATGCCCGTCTGAACGGTGCCGTGACCGGTCAGCATGATGACTTCCACGAGAGGCTTGAGCTGTTTGATGTCGCGCAGCGTGTCGATGCCGTCTTTGCCCGGCATCAGAACATCGAGGATCACGACGTCGGCGTCGTGCTCATGGAGCCAGGAGACGGCGTCGTCGCCGTTGAGCAGGGCCTGGACCTCAAAGTCTCTGACTTCAAGTCGCTGAGCGAGCGACTTCACGAATTCCTCTTCGTCATCCACCAGCAGAACGCGAATGGCCATGGTTCCCTCTCCTTATGTCTAATCCTGTTCTCGTTTTCGAGTGTTCTCTCTATTGCCGTGGCTGTTTCTTGCCCTGCCTGTGCGGTCCGTCCCTTCACCCGTTCAGGTCTTGGAGGCCCATCAAACCGAGGCGGCCTCCCTCACGCGATCCAGGAGCAACTCCCGGTCGAAGGGCATCATGACTTCGTCAAAAGCCCCCGAGTTCATGGCCTCCATGGAAAGGGCGAGGGACTGAATGCTGTTCAACAGGACTACCCGGGTGTCGGGATAGCATCGTTTGATCCATTTGAGCAAGGTTACTCCGTCGTGTTTGAGTTCCACCAAATCCAGGATCGCCACCCGCACGGTTTCTCGCTCGAAGAATCCTTCGCTTTCGGCCACGCCGCACGCTTCGAGGAGTCGGTATCCCTCCGGGCGCAGCAACTCGGTAAGTCTTGTGCGGAGCAGATCCGCCGGTTCGACGATCAACACCGTGTGGGACATGGCCGTCAACTCCCCCCGCTCGGTGACGTCGGGTCGCCGGTGAAGCGGACCCGTGCATGACGAGCCGGAACGTGGCAATCCATGAGGCCGGCCTTGGGTCCGGCCCCGGGAAGAAGGCGCCGGCCAAAGCCCGCTGAAAAACAGGCCGCGAATACCTCGGCCGAGACGAAACCCGAAGGAAGATGGTTTCCGAGCATCTTCTGGAGTGCTCCTTGGGGAAGAGTTTTCCGGTAGTAGAGCAAGGACGGTGCCAAAGGAGCATGGAAATGATATCAATCAGTTAGGTCGGGCAGGAAGAAGCCGTGGGCGGATCAAAACATAATGAAACAATTATGGCGTATCAAAATGAGACAATTCGAAACAGCGTGGTTTCAGCTCCCGGCACGCGCCGGTATCCGGCAGACCAGTTCGGACCCCCCGTTCCCGGATTCCACTTCTCCTCCCAATCCCTCGAACAAGCCTTGCAGCACCCGCCATTCCTCTTCATCGAACGGCGCGGCGCCACTGGTTTCCCCCTGAGATTCGGCGGGCACACAGTGAAATCGAATGGAATGGCGTTTGCCGTCCGTTGCCGTCTCCACGGACACGGTCCCTCCTCCGGAAATGTGTCGAACCGCGTATTCGATGCACCCGAACAAGGCCATGAACACGCGAGGCGCTTCCCCCGTCAGATTGAGGGGAGCCCCCGTACCGTTGGGGTGATAGGTCAGGTCCACGAGGTGGCCGCGAGCGAAACGCCGGCTGAGGAATAGAATTTCATCCAGGACGTCGACCAAATCGAGCTGAGCCACAGGCAAATCGGGAGAATGCGCAAACCGGTTGAGCCGGTCCGCCAAGGTCGTGCCTCGGTCCACTTGCTGAGATATTCTGGTTAGAGAGGTTTCCCATTTATCCCGATGCTTCAAGGAGTCGGCATCACATAGACACAACAGGTCCTGCAGGAGCCCCGCCGACTCCCGGATGATGGCGAGAACGTTTCGGAATTCATGAGTCACCCCTGCGGTGATTCTTCCGTAAAAAGCGACTTCGCGAGCTTCGGATTCTTTCAATGCTGCTTCCTTTTTGTCCAATCAAGTTTGGGACGGTTTTTTCACCGCTTCCCGGATCTTGGTGAGGAGAACGTCGATATCCAAAGGCTTAATCAGATAGTCGAAAGCGCCGTAGCGCAACCCGGCCTCTCCGTCGCCGGCGGAGGCGTGACCGGTGAGCAGAATCACGGGCAACTCGGGATATTGGGACTTCATGCGTTTGAGGACTTCCAGCCCTCCCAGTCCGGGCATCATCACGTCGAGCACCACCACTTGGGGGACTTCTTCCGCCGTGAGTCTGAGGGCCTCTTCACCATCTTGCGCCGTGCGCACATCGATTCCCCGAAAAGATAATCGTTCCGCCAAGGTGGAAACAAATTCCGCCTCATCATCAACGAGCAGCAGGTTGATCTCTCCCATGTCAATCTCCCTGGCCGGATACAGGCGTTTTCGAAAAATGTATCGTGAACGTGGTTCCGATTCCTTCCTGACTTTTCACTTCCAGCTGGCCCCCTAACTTGCGCACGATCCCGTAGGTGATGGAAAGACCGAGCCCCGTGCCGTGGGTCTTCTTGGTGGTGAAAAAGGGTTCGAAAATATGTTTCTGGGTTTCCTCGGACATTCCGCAACCGTTGTCCTCGAAGGCAACGTTCAGATAGGTCCGGTCGTCCCAGGTTCTCACCGTTACTTTCCCGCCGTCTTCAACCGCGGCGAAGCTGTTGTTGAGAATGTTCAAAAACACCTGCTGCAGTTGACCTCGGTCGGAAGAAATGCGGGGAACGTCTTCCTTGAGCTCAAGAATCACTTCAATGTTGCGATAGAGCGCTTCCTTTTCGAGGAAGCCCAAGACCTCGCGCACCACGTCGTTGATGTCCAGAATCTCGACACTGACCTCCATGCGCTTTGCAAAACCCAGTAGACGGTGGGTGACACCCCGGCATCGATTCACGGACTTGAGGATCGCTTCCACCAATCCCAGAAATTTCTCCCGCTGGGGGAAGTCTTCCGTGAACTGCAAGAGGTCCTTCATGAGTCCGGTCTTCTCGTTGATGATGGCCAATGGGTTGTTGATTTCATGAGCGACCCCCGCCGCCAGACGTCCGATGGAAGAGAGTTTGTGCGTGTGCTCCATCTCTCGGAAGGCCGCCTCCCGCTTTTCGTCCGATTCCTGGACTCGTTTCACCAACAGGTTGGTGAGAGTGAATACGAGGAAGAACACGGACACCACGCCGGTGACGAAAAGGAAGAGAATCTCGCTCTTGAGCGCGTACCAGTTCTTGAGCACTTCGGTTTTGGGCTTGAGTACCATCAGCACATAAGCCGGAGAAATGAAGTGAACGTATCCCTGCATCAGGTCCCTGCCGGCCGGATCCGTCAGTTCCACCACGTTGGGAGTAAAGGACACGGGCGGCATGGGCATGGGAATGGTATCGAGGACCTTTCCGTAATACTTGGAGGGGGTCTGAAGGATTCCGTCACGATTCACCAGAAACGCGTCGCTTTCGGGCTCCAGGCCCATGGAAGCGATGAGCGTGTCGAACTTTTCCGTGTTGATCGTGGCTCGAACCGTCCAGCAGCGACTGGAATCGCAAGGGTGATGGACGGCGATGACGATGTGAGGGAAATGTCGATATCCCAGGAAGACTTCGCTGGTGTACACGCCGCGAAGCTGGACTTCCTGGAACCAAGTCTGCTCGGAGTAATCTTTTCCGCGAAGTTGATACGGTCCGGAATAACTGACCTGGATTCCGTTGTCATCGATGAGGCCCAGATCCACGAATCCGCCGAATTCTTCGCGCATCACCGTGAAGATTCGGGCCAGGTTCGCTTCACGTTCCAGTTCGCTATACGGATAGGCGGAGGCGATGAAACTGACTGCTGAAGTGCGTTCCGTGAGAAACAGTTCGAAGGAGTGCTTGGTTTTGTTGAGCAGGGCTTTCAGGGGAGAGAGGATTTCCGCTTTCAGAGCCTTCTGATATTCCACATAGTTCACGGCGGCCATGAGGCACAAAGGGACGATGGTGACCACGAGCATCATGATCATCATGTTGCGTCGGAGAATGCTGTAACGCTCCGGAGAAGAACCTTCCGAAGGGAATCGGAGCAATGAGCCGGCCCTTTGTCTAAACCAGTTCGCCAGTCCCATATCACGTCGCCCGCTTAGGGTTCAAAAAGAACGTCCCCGGATTTGAGTCGCCCTTGGCGGTATCGATCCAACACCCTGTTCCATGGCCCCATGACGGAATCCACCACCCGGGCCTTCTTCCAAGAAAGATATTGAGCGTATTCCTCTTCGATGCCGCCGCAAATGACCACCTCCACTCCGTCCGTGAGGATGAGGTGGCATAGGTCTTCCGCGGACGCCCTTGCCAGGAGAACGGTTCTATGGTCGCGAACTTCGCCGTCGGGTCCAAGAATTACGATGAGGGCCTCATTAACCAGATCGAATCTTGGGGCGACGTCGTCGCCGAATAGAGGAATCAGAACTTTGTGAACCTTTTCTCTCAACCCATCCATCTACCAAATCAGCTCCTGTAAGTATACCCTTTTGTCAAGACTCAATGCCGTGCTCCTTCATTTTGCGCCAGAGCGTGCTGCGCCCCCACCCCAATAGGTCGGCCGCTCTTCCCTTTCGCCCCTTGGCGCGTACGAGGGCTTCGAGGATCATTCGTCTTTCCATTCCCGCCCAGCTCACTTGATCCATCGACTGGGAAGGGCCGACCAGAAGGGTGGGGGAGGCAGTTTTGTCCTCCCGATTCTGAAGGCGCGTCTCCGTCTGCTCTTCCAGGATGTAAGAAGGAAGATGTCGCACGTCGATTTGCTCGGTGTCGCAGACGTTCACTGCGTATTCCACCATGTTACGGAGTTCCCGGACATTGCCCGGATAGGGAAAGCGGGTCAGTACTTCCAGGGACTCGCCCGAGTAGGTCCGAATCCGTTTGTTGAATTTCCGGGAGAACGTCACCAGGAAGTGATCCAGGAGAACCCGAAGATCCTCTCCTCGGCGGCGTAGGGGCGGGAGCTCGATGCGGACCACATTGAGACGATACAACAGGTCCCTGCGGAAGCGGTCTTCACGGACCATGGCCTCCAGATTTCTATGGGTGGCGGCGATCACACGAACGTCCGCCTGAAATCCGGATGAGCTTCCCAATGGATGAATCATCCGGTCGTCAAGAAAGGTCAAGAGCTTGACCTGAAGATTCAGGGGCAGGTCCCCGATCTCGGTGAGAAACAGGGTTCCGTTATGAGCGAGCTTGAACCGGCCCGGTTTGTTGTCCACAGCGCCGGTGAAGGCCCCCTTTTTGTGACCGAAGAGCTCGGACTCCAGCAATGTCTCCGGCAGCGCGCCGCAGTTCACCTTGATGAACGGGCCTTTGGCCCTCGACGACGACCGATGCAGGGCTTCCGCCACCAGATCTTTGCCGGTGCCCGTTTCGCCGGTGATCAATACCGAGGAGTCGGTCTGGGCCACCGCCGGCACCATGTTCAAGATGCGCTTCATCTCCGGACTCTGGCCGATGAGTCCTTGGATGCGCCCCTCCTCGGCGTGTTGATCACCCATTTCTCTCAACAGGCTCAGGTCTTCGACGGTTTCCATGAAGCCCGCCGTGTGGCCGTCTTCGGTCTTGAGAGGAGAAAGGGTGATCCGAACCGGAATCTTTCGTCGGTTTCGGTTGATCAGATTTCCTTCCCGACAGACCCCCGAAGAAGCGGGACCCATGCCCAGAGCGGGACAACGCAGGATGCAGATGTCGCTCCTGAGGATGTGGGCGCAGGGGAGCCGACGCACGGGCGTGTGGAAGAAACCGGTGAGCCCTTGGAGGGCTCGATTCATGACCAATGCGTTTCTGTCCGGGTCCAGAAGAAGGATGCCGTGAGGGATTTCATCCAACAGGGAGGAAAAAGAAATCGGGGCGTTGAAAAGGCCCTTGATAAAGGCTTCCGTGGGTTCGCTCAAGCTGAATCACCCGGAGTGCGAAAACCGGATCGGCGAACCGGTGCTCGATGGATCGGCGTAGTTCATTGGGAAGGAGTCTCGATTCTGGTTGATCGGATACAGCCGTTTTGTTAAAGACCCTTCCGTCCGTAACCCCCCCGGCAGGACTCCGTCGATGGTCTTCCCTGGAGAGTCACATACAGCGGGAACAAGTCGGTGAAATGGGTCGGATCGCGCCCCGTGCGATTTCGTCCGCCTTGTGGGCGGCTTTCGGCCACAAGAGGGACGTTCGCTTCCTTAGAGTTTGGTCCGGGGCTTCTTTTAACGATCATAAAATATAATCATCATAGGGTGCAATCTTATGTTTTGGAACCAGGAATTGGAATGTATTTCACGAGGCGACCTTGAGAGCCTGCAGCTAACCGGTTTGAAGGATCAAATCGCGCGGGCGCAAAAGTCCGCCTTTTACGGGAAACTGCTTCGAGAGGCAGGTCTGGATCAAGAGGATATACGGTCCATTGACGACATCCGAAAATTTCCCTTCACCACGAAAGAGGATCTCCGTGCGGGTTTTCCGTACGGAATGATTGCGGTTCCGCACGAGGAACTGGTTCGGGTCCATGTATCGTCCGGCACCACGGGAACGGCGACCGCGGTATACCATACATGGAACGACGTGCAGGTTTGGGCGGATTCCATGGCGCGATGTCTTTACATGGCCGGTATGCGTAAGTCCGATGTTTTTCAGAACATGACCGGATACGGTTTATTCACGGGTGGTCTGGGGTTGCATTACGGTGCGGAAAAACTGGGAGCGTTGGTAATTCCGGCGGGAACCGGGAACAGCAAACGCCAGATCACGCTCATGCGGGATTTCGGAACAACGGTGATTCATATCATTCCGAGCTATGCCCTCAAGCTTATTCAGACTTTCGAGGAGATGGGGGTGGACCCCCGCGAGGATACATCTTTGCGTATCGCCGTCATCGGGGCGGAGCCCCATTCGGAAGAGACGCGTCGACGCATCGAGGAGGTCTACGGGGTGTTCGCGGTGAACTCCTACGGGCTTTCGGAGATGAACGGACCGGGGGTGGCCTTCGAATGTCCTCATAAGACCGGTCTTCACCTATGGGAGGATCGATATCTCCTGGAGATCGTGGATCCGGTGTCTCTGGAACCCTGTGCGGAAGGCGAGGTGGGAGAGATCGTCATGACCACTCTGAATAGGGAGGCCATGCCTCTGCTGAGGTATCGGACTAGAGACTTGGCTTCCCTGATTCCGGAGCCTTGTCCGTGCGGCCGGGGCCACCGAATGCTTTCGCGCATATTGGGCAGAACCGACGATATGTTCATTGTGAAAGGGGTGAACATCTATCCTATGCAGATTGAACGGGTTCTGATGGGCTTCGAGGAGTCGGGCAACAACTATCGGATCATACTTGAGAAGAAGGGGCCGGAGGATCAGATCCATGTGCAACTCGAACTGTCCGAAAAGGCGAACGCCCTGGCTTCCGAGGAAAAGGAAGGGTTGAGAGGGAAGCTGGTGGAATCGTTGCGCGACGAGATTCTGGTGACCCCTCTGGTGGAGCTGCTGTCGGAAGGATCGATTCCCGCTTCCGAGGGCAAAGCCCAGCGAGTGCTGGACGCACGCGACGGCCGACCTATCGGCTAGCCGGGCAATTTCGGGATACCGGGGGATCCTTGCGTGAAAGCGCCCCCGCACTTCCTCTCGAAGCTTTGAGACTCGTTTCCTGGGCCTCGTGCTTTTTCGCTTGGACAAATCACACCGCATCGCGGTTTCGGGGTGTTTGCAACGAGGTGCGGGCGTCTCATGCCGAGACGCCCGTCGTCGTTGTGCTCGAGGAAGACGGATGTTCCAAAGTGCGCACTCTCTCCACCAGTGGGGGATGTGAGTAATGGAACAACACATAAAGAGGATGCGGATTCAGATTGGACAGGTTGTCTTTGGCAAGTCGCTTGAGCGCTCGGATCATGGCGTCGGGAGAGTCCAGTATTCTTGCCGCGTAGGCATCGGCTTCGGTTTCGAAGCGTCTCGAGAGTGCCGAGTGAAAGGGTGTGAGAAAAAAAGCGGCTTTGGTCCAGAAGATCCACATGAGGAAAAGACCTGTGTAGGTCTGCGTCGGGTCGAAACCGAAAGCGCGGTAGAGGGCCGGAGACGAAACGGCAACATAGGTCAGATAGATTCCCGCCAGTAATCCGGCTTGAAACAGCAGGATCCGCCAAAGCAGATGACGGCGGGTATAGTGTCCCAGCTCATGTGCCAGGACCGCGAGGATTTCATCGGAAGTGTGGGATTCCAGAAGCGTGTCGAAAAGCACGACTCTCTTGGTTCGACCTAAGCCGGTGAAATAGGCGTTGGTGTGACCGCTCCGCATGCCCGCGTCCATTTGAAGAATACTCCGGACCCGAATGCCTCGATCTTCCATGAGCCTGCGGATTCGTTGTTCCAGCTCCCGGTCCTTCAAGGGTTCGAACCGGTTGAAGAGGGGAGCGATCAGGACCGGGTAAATCACCACGAGCAGGATTTGAACGGCCGAAACCAGGATGAAGCCCCATAACCACCACCATACGGGGAAACGCTCGATTGTCCAAAGGATCAGGAAGATGAGGAGCAGTCCGAGGATGGCTCCAAGCACCGCGGACTTCAGCTGGTCCTGGATCCAGGTACGCAACGTGGAGCGATTGAAGCCGTGCTTCTGTTCGATGGTGAACACGTCATGGTAGTCGAACGGCAAAGCAAGAAGAAACGCCCCGACGCCGAGGAGGGAAAAGAAAATCAGCCCCGAAGGCAATGGGCCGAGTCCGAAGGTCCCCGAAAGTAGCCGGGTAATCGGGGGGAGCACTCCCGAGAGCAAGAGAACGAGCAAGGCTGCGTCGAAGACGACCGTGCGCACCGTGCCGAAGCGAAGATTTTCCAAGGAATAATGCCGCATTTCAGCTAGCGTGCCTGCGTCGACGAAGTCTTCAAACCCCTGGGGCACGCCGTTTCCGGACTGCTTCAGACGGCGGGCGTTCAGAGAATCGAGCCACAGGGTCAAACAGGTATCGGCCAGGTACACGGCCAGGAATGCGAAGAGAATCAAGTTTGAATGGTCCATGCCTCCCTATGAACGGCTCTGAAAGGTTTTTCAAGTCCAATAACCAAGGGAAGGCGGCGGGCGGGATGAAAAAAGCCCGGGAGAATCCCGGGCTTGAGACGGTCCATCAGGTGGACCGTAGGAGTCCTTTTCTTCGGGAGACCAGGACCAGGAGTCCGCATCCCAACAACCAGAAGGGCGCCGGAATGGGGACCTCGGTGCGAATGAGGACGTCCTGGTGATCCGGATTTGCGGCCACCAAGAACTCCGCCCCTTCGGGAAAATCATTGGGATCGAAGTCGGTGAGTTGATCCAAGAAGTAGGCGGCTAAGTCGGCCACGGAAGCCTGATCGTCCGAAAGGTCCGTAAGGAAGAATCGGCCCCTTGCGAGTTGCGATTGGAGGAGTCCGGCGGAGCTTCGCGAACCGTCGTACACGATCTCCCACACCGCGATTTGAACGGCCGAAACGGCGATTTCTTCCGAATAGGCTCCGGAATAGCCTGAAGGTTGTTCCCGGCCCAATCCCGGAGCGAACTGCCACATAAGCCAGGCGGCCGCGGAAAGGTTTTCACCGACGGCTTGCGGGTCGACCTCATAATCCTGGTACAACATGGCAAGGACATCGAGCTCGAGGCAGTAGGCCGCACCGAGCCCCAGGTCGCCCTGAACACTGAATTCTCCGGTCAAAATCGAGTAGTCTTCTCCGTCCAGGCGGAGATCCATGTCCAGACCCTTGGTAAAACCCAACTTGATCGTGCTTGCGTGGGCATCGGAGGCCGGCGCCCCTACGGCCAGAACCGCCGCAAACAACACCACTGCCCGCACGAGAAATTTCATTGTACGGTTCATGATCCCCTCCTCCAAAAAAATAGCCGGGTTACCTGATCCAGGCAACCCGGCTGTCTGCTGGAGACCCGTGGCTTTCCGTCCCCGCCTCGCGGCGGGTTTGGCTTTTTCAGGTGATGACCTTTGGTCGCGGACCTGGAAGGGGGATTTAGGTTCGCGCACGATCATCAAATTGTTAATATCTTTATGCAAGTCTCGTACCAGGAGATATTGATCTGTATTTATTGGAACCTCAAGGGGTTACGTTCGGATATTGAAAAGGGAGAGCTGCTATCGGGATTGAAATCCATACTCATCGGGTGAGGATTCCCGGTTTCGCTTTGCGACGTTGGATGGGGCGATGCCCGGATTCGTTCTTGAAATGGGACGGCCGGACGGTATGATGGGTTCCGTTGAATTCTTACAGAGCGAGGAGATGGTCTTGAGAGGAGTGAGCCAACGGGAAATCCGCCTGCGTTTGGAGGAGAGGGAGGCTCAATGGTTGAGTCCCGCAGCCGTATCCAGTCGGGAGGCGTTACGAAGAAGTGCGGACCCGGTTGCGGACTCGGGGCACCGAATGGAATTCGCCGTGGACGCGGATCGGATTCTGCATTCCATGGCCTACACGCGCTATATTGATAAGACCCAGGTTTTTTACTTGATACGCAACGACTTGATTACCCATCGAGTGCTTCATGTGCAGCTTCTATCGCGGATTGCACGAAATATAGGGCGGCTGCTGAGACTCAATGAAGACTTGATCGAGGCGGTGGCATTGGGACATGATCTGGGACACCCGCCTTTCGGTCATGACGGGGAGGCCATGCTGGATGCCCTGTGCCGGGAACACGGCCTCCCGCCGTTTCTGCACAACGTTCAGAGCGTCCGTTGTCTGGAAGTGCTGGAGCGGAAAGGCGGAGGGCTCAATCTGTCTCTTCAGGTGCTGGATGGAATCCTGTGCCACAATGGGGAGATTCTTCATCGAACCTTGGAGCCGAAGACGCGAGGAACCTTCGAAGAGTTCGATGTCGATCTCAGGAGGATGCTGGAAAGCGGGGGAGCGGAGGACCTTGTGCCGGGTACCATGGAAGGGACGGTGGTGCGTCTCGCGGACGTGATTTCTTATGTTGGGCGCGATTTGGCCGACGGGGTTCGGATCAACCTGGTGGATCGGGAAGAAGTTCCCGGAATTGTATCCGAGCGGTTGGGCACGACCAACGGAACCATTGTCTATCGCCTGGTGGAGGACCTGGTGGAGAATAGTCTGGGCGGGACCGGGTTGATGTTCGGCGAAGAAGTGGGTGAGGCCCTGGAAGCGCTCTTGGATTTCAACCGAAAGGCGATATACGGGAATCCGCTGATCAAGACGCAGAAAGAAAAGATTCGTGTGCTGTATCGGCATTTGTTCGACGCTTATCTGAGTGATATCGCGATGGAACGGGAGGAGAGTGAGATATTCAGGGATTTCCTGGATGAAATGATGCCCGAGTACCGGGAGACGACGACCGAGGGGCAAATGGTATGTGATTTCATGGCCGGGATGACGGATGATTATTTCGTGAAGTGTGCGACGAAGTTGCTCATGCCCGAGGAACTCCCGCCAAGGTTTTAGGGAGGGGGAACGGGGGAGCGATTTCAGCGGCCGTGGAGAGCGGGGAGAGATTTGGGGCACCGGAGTGTCCATGGGCGGAGGCGGTTCCTAACTTTGTTTTGCCTTGACAAAGGGTGGGGAACGTGACAATAAATGATGACTTGAAGTGAGGTAAGTGGCTTAACGTGCTGTATTTTTTGTCGAAACATAAAGGAGCCGGCGGGTCCCGCATGCGTCCAAAAAACCTGCCATGACGATTCCCCGTAAGGTTCCAGTATACATGCCAATTCGATATCCTCGCATCTATCGACACTCGGGCGGCTTCGGCGCTGAAGATTGTTCTTGCGCCGCGGGCATCGGTCGGAGTGTCGTTCCAATTATAAATAGCGGTAAATTCAACATAGAAGACGATCGGAAAATCGAACATGCCGTCGGCGTAGTGGGTTTGGAGCGCTCAGTCGTCGGGGCTTTCCGCGTCGTCCTCTGACCGGATTCGGCACATGGGCGGCGCGGGAGTGATTGAGCCGTGCTTGGAGCCGAAACGGACGGGCAAATGGACGGCGCTCGGGCGGGTGAACCGCGGGGATGCGGCGGCGGCCGGAATTTGGAATGGACAGTGTAGTGGGAGGTTGACTCGATGGTCCATCGAAGTGGACTGAAGCCGGGAGACGTACTTCTCGAACTTGAAGACGTTCACATGTACTTCGGCAAAGTGGCCGCTCTCGTCGGGGTTTCCTTGAAGGTCCGGAAGGGAGAGATCCACTCGATCATCGGTCCCAACGGCGCCGGAAAAACGGTGATGATGAATTGCATCAACGGACTGTACAAGCCGCAAAGGGGAAATGTCTTCTATGCCGGCACACGGATAAACGATGTCAGTCCTCATCGCAGAGCCCGCATGGGAATCTCCAGGACTTTTCAGAAGATCGAGCTGTTCAGCGGCATGACCGTGCTGGACAACATCCGTCTCGGGCGTCATATCCACATGAAGTCCGGGGTCGTCAGCGGAAGCTTTTTCTGGGGCAAGACGAGGCGCGAAGAGATTCGTCACCGGCGCTTCATCGAAGAGGAGATCATCGACCTGCTCGAGATCGAGAGCATTCGGCACAAGACGGTTGGAATGCTGCCGTATGGTCTTCAGAAACGGGTCGAGTTGGGCCGGGCTCTGGCTCTCGAGCCCGAACTGCTGATTCTCGATGAACCACTGGCGGGATTGAATCTGGAAGAAGTGGAGGACATGGCGCGATTTATACTGGACGTCAACGAGGAGGATCGATGGCAGGTGACGTGTGTTTTGGTGGAGCATGACATGGGGGTGGTCATGGACATATCCGAGCGGGTGTTGGTGCTGAATTTCGGAAATGTGATTGTGGACGGAACACCCGCGGAGGTGACCTCGAATCCCGAAGTGATCAAAGCATATCTGGGTGAGGAAGACCTCTACGCCACGAGGAGATAACATGAGCGTCACGCCCGTCGAAATCACACACGACCTGACCATACCCCAGCTGTTCCTGAAACAGTGCGAACGTTTCGGGGAAGATCGTGTCGCCATGAGGGAGAAGGAGTATGGAATCTGGCGACCGATTACTTGGAAGGAGTACCACGACAGCGTCAAAGAGATCAGCCTGGGCCTGATCAGTCTGGGCCTGCAGCCCGGAGACAAGGTGGCCATGATTGGGGACAACCGTCCCGAAGGTCTCTGGACGGAGATGGGAGCCCTTTGTGCCGGAGGAATCGCGGTCTGGCTTTTCCAGGACTCCCTCATGGAGGAAGTGAAGTACATCATCGACCATTCGGACACCAAATTTTTTGTGGGCGAGGGACAGGAGGAAGTGGACAAGGGGTTGTCCATCCTGGACGATTGCCCCAAACTGGAAAAGATCATCTGGGATGATCCCAAAGGTTTGAGGAACTACCGCGGACAGGTGCTTATCGGTCTGGATCGGGTCAGGGAACTGGGGCGCGAATTGGAGAAAGAGGAACCCGGCTTGTTTGAGAAACGCATCGCCGAGGGACACGGCGACGACGTGGCTCTTCTTTTCTATACTTCGGGAACCACGGCCCTGCCTAAAGGAGCGCTGCTGAGTCATTACAACATGCTCAGCATGGGAAAGGCCCTCATGACGACGGACCCTTGCCGGCCCACGGATGATTTTGTTTCCTATCTTCCTTTTGCGTGGATTGGTGAACAGATGATGTCCATCTCATGCGGGCTTCAGGTGGGTTATACCATCAATTTTCCGGAGGAACCGGACACCGCCCTGGAGAACATCCGGGAAATCGGGCCGCACGTGATGTTTGCGCCTCCCCGAATGTACGAGCAGATGACGCGAACCGTTCAGGTGAAGCATCTCGATGCGACCTGGATCAAACGCAAGTTTTACGCGACGGCCATGAAGATCGGATATCGCATGGCCAACCTGGGTTTCGAGAAGAAAGGCATTCCGTTCTACTGGAAGATTCTTAATTGGGCGGCCTACTGGACGGTCTTCAAAAAGCTTCGGGATCACCTCGGGTTGTCGAGGATTCGAAACGCTTATACCGGAGGGGCCGCCATGGGCCCGGACCATTTCCGCTTTTTCCACGCCCTTGGGGTAAATCTGAAACAGATTTACGGGCAGACGGAGATCGCGGGGATCAGCGTGGTTCACAGGAGCGGCGACATCAAGTTCGACACGGTGGGCAAGCCTTTGCCCGGAACCGAAGTCGATATTAACGAGGAAGGCGAGATCCTGTCCAAGAGTCCATCGGTTTTTCTCGGATACTACAAGAACGATAAGGCCACCGCCGAAACCTTGGTCAACGGGTGGCTGCATTCCGGGGATAAGGGCTTTATCGACGAAGACGGGCATCTGGTGGTCTTTGATCGAAGCAAGGACGTCATGACGCTGAGCGACGGGCGATTGTTTTCTCCGCAATACCTCGAGACCCGTCTCAAATTCAGCCCGTATGTCAAGGATGCGTGGGTGGTGGGACACCAGAGGGACTTCATCGCCGCGGTGGTCTGCATCGATTACGACGTGGTGGGCAAATGGGCCGACGAGAAGAAACTCAACTACACGTCCTATCAGGAGCTTTCTCAAAAGGCGGAAGTCTGTGGCTTGGTGGCCAAGCAGATTCAGGAGGCCAACAAGGACCTTCCCGAACCGGCGCGAGTGCGTAGGTTCGTGAATCTCTACAAGGAATTTGATCCGGACGACGATGAACTCACCCGGACTCGGAAGCTCAGAAGAGCTTTTGTGGAAGAACGGTACAAAGTTATCGTCGATGGGCTTTTCGGCAATTCGGACCTGATCCGGATGGACACCACGATCAAGTATGAAGACGGTCGGGAATCGCACATCAAAGTCGATCTGCGGGTGACCGAGCCGGAATAAGGGGAGGGCTCCGATGGAGTTGTTTTTGATGACCCTGACGACGGGGCTTATGGTGGGAGGCATCTATGCGCTGATCGCCTTGGGATGGGTACTCATTTACAAGTGTTCCGGCGTCCTGAACCTTGCCATGGGAGAACTGACCCTGATAGGGGCGTATGTCACCCTGTCGTTCTACCAGGCGGGGGTTCCTTTTGTCCTTGCCGTAATCTTCTCCTTGATTATCGGCCTGATTCTCGGGATTCTCACGGAACGGATATTTCTGGATCGACTGATCGGCGAACCCGTGCTGACGGTCATCATGGTCACGGTGGGCCTGTCGTTCTTCTTCAAATCCGTGGTGCAGATCATCTGGGAAACCGACACCCGTGTTTTCGACCCTCCCGTGTTTTCCATCGAACCGCTACACTTAGGCTTCCTGATAGTCGGGAGGGTATACCTCTGGAGCTTTGTCATCGCATTATTGCTTTTGGTGGTCTTCGTCGCGTTCTTTCAATACACGAAGTGGGGCTTGGCGATGCAGGCAACGGCGGACGACGAGATGGCGGCGCTTTCCCTGGGAGTCAGTGCTCGGTTCGTCTACGCCGCGGCTTGGTCCATCGCCTTCATGGCCGCGGGCGTGGGCGGAAGCCTGCTGGGTAACATCAACGGATTGAACATTTCCGTCGGCTACCTGGGACTTCTCGTGCTGCCGGCGGTGGTGCTCGGAGGGCTGAACTCGGTGCCGGGGGCCATAGTCGGGGGGATTATCATCGGCGTGCTGCAGAACCTCTGCGGCGCTTATCTGGACCGATTTTTCCCGGGCGGCGTGAAGGAGATCGCCCCCTTCGCTTTTATGGCCGTATTTTTGCTGTTCAAGCCCTATGGCTTATGGGGTTGGGAGCGCATAGAACGGGTGTGAGCCTGCGGTGAGAATTTGAGTTCTTGCGTCGCCGGTGCAATGGGCATCAAGACGGGGTGAATCCCCGTGGTGGAGTCGTGGAGAGCGATCTCCGCGGAAAATGAGGAGGACTATTCTCCATGTCGAGTACTTTCCTACCCTGCGGACTTTACCACGAGAGTTACGCTCAGGACCAAGCGTGGTGGCAGACCCCGGTCATCCGGGTGAAAATGATCCTGCTGTTTCTTTTTCTGTTCGTGATCTTCCCCCTGCTGGAGGGACGCTTGGCCGAGTACGAGTTCTGGGGCGGGGTGTTCTCTTTTGCAGTGTTCAATAAGATCGGCTACTACGTACTCGGGGCCTTGGGCGTTCAGCTCCTTATCGGGTTTTGCGGACAGGTTACTCTGGGCCATGCCGCGTTCATCGCCGTGGGGGCGTACACGAGCACACTGCTGGTGCTTCAGGTGCCTTGGCCTCAATTCATGGTGGACTATGGGTTGGCCTATCCCCTGAGCGTTTTCTTGGCGGCTGTAACCGCCGGTCTGTGGAGCGTGCTTTTCGGTCTGCCCTCCGCCAAAGTGAAAGGGTTTTATTTAATCCTCACTACCATGGCGGCGCAATTCATCACGGTCGATTTCATCCTGACACAGTACGTGAGTCAGATCGGGGGCCGCGGCCAGGCTTTCTCACTGCCTCCCGGAACCATAAAAATAGGCCCCTGGGTGATGGATACCAACATAAGAGTCTACTACCTGATGCTGGTGTTGGTGGTGCTCTGTTGCGTAATACTCATCAACCTTTTGAGGTCGAGAGTCGGTCGTGCGTGGGTGGCGATACGTGATAACGACATCGCTGCGGAAACCATGGGGATCAACATCGTCGGATACAAGCTGCTCGCCTTCTTCGTTGCAGGGTTCTTCGGAGGCGTGGCCGGCGCGTTCAACGTGAGCAACCTTGCCGCTCTGAGTCCGGAATCGTTTCCGTGGTTCCTGTCTCTGTGGCTGGTGGGAATCATCCTTATCGGAGGCGCCGGATCCGTGCATGGGGCTATTTTCGGCGCCGTGTTCATGGGTTTGCTCCTTGAGGTGTTGGACGGCTTCATCCTGGTAACGGGGGACTCATTCCCCACGTTGTTCGTAAAGGCGATGTACATTCGAGACGGAATTTTCGGGCTGGCCATTTGCGGTTTCCTGATTTACGAGCCCAACGGGTTGGCCTATCGATGGTGGCAGGTGAAGAACTACTTCAATCTGTGGCCGTTTTCTTACTGATGGAGCTCATCGGAGAAGAACCGAGAAAGGAGGTGAAACAACAGGGAGATTGAAGAAGGTGAAGGGATTGACCAGGACGCAGCAAACCATCCGGGACAGAGGGGGGTATATGAAGTCCGAATTGCGATTAAGGGGGTTAGTTAGCACGGTTTTGGTTCTGGCACTGGTGCTGGGTTTTTCAGGGCCGGCAGCGGCGAGCAAGGTGATCATCGGTGCTCTGAACGACATGACCGGAGCAACGTCCGACGTGGGCAAAGATTACGCGTTGGGGGTGGCGGAAGCGTACCGTTACATGAACGACACCGGAGGGATCAACGGGAAACAAATCAAGGTATATCAGTTTGACTATGGTTACCGGATTCCAGAGGCTCTGACCAAATACAATTTGTTTAAGCGGCTGAAATGCAAGCTCATTCAGGGATGGGGAACAGGAGATACCGAAGCCTTGTCGCCTACCGTTACCAAGGATCAGATGCCGTACGTGTCCGCGTCCTACTCGGCTCACCTGACCGATCCGGCGAAAACACCCTATAACCTCTTTTTCTCAACCGACTACTCGACCAACGCTCGTGCGGCTTTGACGGCATGGTTCGACAAGATTTGGCCCAAGAACCCGGATTATGGAAAACGGAAACCGCGCTTTCAGTGCTGCTATATGTTTGCATCTCCTTACTGCAGCGCTCCCATTAAAGCGGTTAAGAACCATGCGGAACTGTTGGGTTTTGATATTGGTGAAGATCAGGACGTATCTTTGTTGGCGCTGGACACCAAGAGCCAGGTTTTGGCCATGAAGGACTTCAAGCCGGATGTGGTATGGCACGGTAATACCACTATGAGCGTGGCGGCGACTCTGAGGGACATGTATGCCCTCGGACTGAAAGCCGACAGCATCATCGACAACTGGGGCTTTGACGAGAACCTGCCGCGGCTGGCCGGTGAGGCGGCCGAAGGCGCCATTGGTGTGGCTCCGTGTGCGTTTTTCGGTGAAAATGTGCCTTTGATGGACAAGGTGGTTGAATACGCGAAGAAGTACAATCCCGGGATCCCCATGGAAAAGCGTCTGATTCGGACCGTTCAGGGGTGGTGTAACGTGATCATCGCGACGGAAGCCATGAGAAGGGCCGACAAGGCCGGCTCCTTGGCCGGGCCGGACATCCTGAAGGATGGTTTTGAAACCTTGAAGGATTTCGAGATCGGGTTGGGTGCTTCTCCCGTGACCTTCACCGCAACGGACCACAGGCCCGCCGGGCAGGTGAATATCTATCAGTACAAAGGAAAGACCTTCGAGCTCCTGGAAAAGGTGGATGTGAAGGGGCGTTGGCCCGAAAAATGGGAGAAGGAGTGGCTCGGCTGGTAATCGGAAGGCGGAAAAGGCTTCTTACCGGTCTCGTCCGGGCGAATCACCAAGGAGGGGAAACTGTTGTCGTCGACTTCGGATGCGATCCTGAAAATCAACAACATCGAGGTTAAATACCACGAGGTTATCCTTGTTCTCAAAGGAGTATCCATCGAGGTGCCCCGAGGGGGGATCGTGGCCTTGCTGGGGGCCAACGGTGCCGGAAAGAGCACGACCCTGAAAGCAATTTCGGGGTTGCTGAAACATGAAGACGGCACCGTGAGCGATGGAAATATCGAGTTCGAGGGCGAGCGGGTCGATCGACTGCCGGCGGAGCGGATCGCACAACGCGGGATCGTTCAGGTGATCGAGGGACGGAGGGTGTTCGAGCACCTTACGGTGGAGCAGAACCTCAAGGTGGGAGCTCACTTGAGGAAGTCCAATCGAGCGAGCATGCGCGAAGGGCTCGAAATGGTCTACCGGTACTTCCCTCGGCTCAGGGAAAAACGGAATGAAACCGCGGGGTTCATCAGTGGGGGTGAGCAGCAGATGACGGTGGTGGGCCGTGCGCTGATGACGGAACCCAAATTGATCTTGCTGGATGAACCCTCGATGGGGCTTGCGCCGATGTTGATCCATGAAATCTTCAACATCATTACAAGGCTGAACCACGAGCAGGCAATCACTCTCCTCTTGGTGGAGCAGAATGCGAAGTTGGCTCTCAGCGTGGCACCTTACGCTTATGTTATGGAGAACGGGCGTGTGGTGATGGACGACAACGCTGAAAAGCTGCGAGAGAACCCGGACATTAAGGATTTCTATCTTGGGCTCACGGACGTGGGAGGCAGAAAGAGCTTTCGCGACGTGAAGCATTACAAACGACGAAAGCGCTGGTTGACGTAGGAACTGTAAAGAGGAGGCTCAAATGGGAAGAAATAGACTACCCGTGATGGGCGCTGTACTCTCGGTCGCCCTGATGTTTGTCTTGGTGGCTGTAACGGGATGTGTTCCGGTCAAACCTTCTGAAAGCAACTTCAAGACTCCGGTAGTGACGTTGGATCACGTGGAAGTGGCGAACTACTGGGGATGGTATTATTACAGCAAGAAGATCGAACCCACCAAGGGCCCTGCTGCGGATCGTGGTGCGCCTCTGGTTCTGGCGTTTGTCTTCGATGTGACCAATCCCAACGAGTATCCGGTGGAAATGGAAACCTTCAAGTTCACCGTGGCCTTTGAGGAATTTGAATTGAACACGGTGAACACCTATGAGACGATGTGGGTTCCCGCAGGGAAGACCAGCCAGTATCGAGTGATTGCGGTCTTCGACGCCCGGACGAGTCTGCTGAGTCTCGGGGTTACCGGAGGATTCAAGCTGAAAGAGAAGAACATCGGTCTCATGGAACAGCTTGAGGCTTGGTGGACCGGGATTGCTTCCTTTTCCTTTCCAATCTATGTGAAGGAAGGAACTGCCGGTTTCTCGGCGGACGGCATCAGCGCCGTTTCCGCCTTCAGTGGGGTCTTCCCTCAGTAACGGCATGTTGAAACCGTGTGGGAGCGCCGATTAGGTGCCTCATTCGGCAGTCTGCAAAAAGCCGACGATCGGGGCCGAGGGCCGCGGAGTCGGCTTTTGCTTTCTGCCGATCCGCAGGTCGAGATTTCGAATGAGCGGGCGTTGTGCTTGACTATGCTGCAAATGCGGATAGACTTTTTGTGTTTATCGTCCGTGATGTCCTCGTGCGGTTGCGGGTGGAAAACGAAGCGTATTCGAAAGAAGGTGGGTTACCAGCGGGGAATTATTTTATTGACCCCTTTTTGAAGCGGAGCATGTGAATTCGACATGGAGAAAAAGGCCCAAAAGAAAAAGAATCCTAAGAATTCAGAGGGGAAGGCCCGGAAGCCGAAGGAACAAAAGGCTGCTTCGAACTCGGGGCATGCTCATTCTCCGCCGGCCCCATTTGATCCTTTGCGACGTTACCTCTGGGAAATCAACCAATACAAGCTGCTTACCCCGGAAGAAGAAAAAAGCCTCGCCGTACGGTACTATGAGAATCAGGACATGGAGGCGGCTTATCGACTGACCACGGCCAATCTGCGGCTCGTTGTAAAGATTGCATTGGATTTTCAAAGATATTGGATGCAGAATCTCCTTGACTTGATTCAAGAGGGTAACATCGGGCTGATTCAGGCGGTGAAGAAGTTCGATCCATACCGGGAGATCAAGTTCTCTTACTACGCGTCTTATTGGATCAAGGCCTACATCCTTCGTTTTATCATGGACAATTGGAAGCTGGTCAAGATCGGCACCACACAGGTCCAGCGGAAGTTGTTTTTCAATTTGAACAAAGAGAAAGATCGGTTGGCGTATTTGGGGTTCGAACCGACTCCCAAGTTGCTGGCAGAGACGCTGGATGTTCGCCCCGATCAGATTATTGAGATGGACCAGCGGCTGAGTTCCTGGGACGTATCTTTGGAATCTCCCGTTAAGGCGGACTCCGACGATGAACACAAGGACTTCCTGCCGGCCGAGCAGACTGCGGTGGACGAAGAACTCTCCGAGCTCGAGACGATGCAGATTTTCCGTGATCGCCTACAGGAATTCAGAAGCACGCTCAAAGACAAGGAATTAGTCATCATGGATGAGCGTCTGCTTGCCGAAGAACCGAGCACCCTGCAGGCCATAGGCGAAAAGTACGACATCTCGAGAGAGAGAGTGAGGCAGATACAATCCAGGCTGATCAAGAAGATTCGGGCGTATCTTGATGAACATGCTCCTGAACTCGGTCAGGAATATGGAGGTCAAGGGGAGGGCAAGTAACCGCCGCTCAGTGAGTGGTGGGTTTTGTGACCCTGCTTTCATTGTTGGGACCGGATGGGCTTTTTGGGAAACGCCGGTTGAGGGGCGTGAAAAGCGAGTTGCCTGGATCGAGGCGTAGGATAGGACAGGCGGTTGGGAATGATGCCGGAACGGCGAGACGCCGAAAGTAGAATTTGGAGTATGAAAGGGAGCGCTTTGAAATCGATCGCATCGGCGTGGCTGATCCTCGTGATCGTGGTGATGGGATTTTCCTCCTGTGGTGGAGTGAAACCTCTCCCACCCAAAGGGCTTGATGTCAGGGTGATCGAGAGCGAGGAATCGTCTCCGATAAAGGGGGCCTATTATCACTACCTACGTTCCGAGCTGGCCTTGAATCGAGGAGAGGTGGAGCTTGCCGGGAAAGAATTGGACCAGGCGATCTCAATGGATCCCGGTTCGGCTTTCCTGGAGATCGAGTATGCGCAACGCGCTTGGCGTATGGGCGATCCTGAGGCCGCGCTGGCACATGCGGAACGGGCTGTGGAGAAGAATCCTAAAGACACTCGCGCCCTCTTGTTTCTTGCGGGGATCCATTCCAGCCAGGGCAGACATGATGAAGCGCTCCGGTATTATGAACGGGTATTGCAGATCGACCCCAACCAGAGGGAGGCGCTTCTGTATGTTGGGAATTCGTACCTGGAACGGAACGACGCGGATATGGCGATCAAGACTTTCCAGCGGTTGGCTGAAACGCATCCTCGGGACGCGGCGGGGCCGTATGCTTTGGGGCGTATCTACATGCGGACAAAGCAGTTTGATTCAGCAGCGGAAAGCATGAAGCGGGTGTTGGAGTTGCGCCCCGGTTTTGTCCCTGCGATGATGGATCTCGCAGGAATCTATATTGCGCTGAAAAGAGAAGAGGATGCGGAACGGATTTATCGTGAGATTATCGACTCCTCGCCTATGAATTACCAAGCTTACTTGGCCCTTGGAGAACTTTTTCTGAGCCGTAAGGAGGAAGCGAAGGCCCGGGAGGTGTACAGGGAGCTCAGGGAAATATCCAAGGAAGATCCCACGATGAGGAGAAAGATCGCCGTTACCTTGCTGGAGGCCAAGAAATACGATCTTGCGGTGAAGGAATTTCAGGATCTGGTGGAAGCCGATGAGGAGGATTACGAGGCGCTGCTCTTTTTAGGCGTGGCCTACGAAGAGAAAGGGGACTTGGTCGAGGCGGAGGCGGTTTACCGGAAGATTCCTTCCTACGTGCCGGAATATGTGAATGCGAGACTTCAACTGGCGAACCTTTTAAGGAAGAAGGGTAACGTATCCGGCGCCGTGGAAGTTCTTGAGAAGTCCGTGGAAGATCATCCCGATCAACCGAGATTGATCATGGGCCTTTCCTATTTACTGGGTGAGTTGGGAAGGCACGAGGCGGCTCTTGAGGTGCTGCAGAGGGGCTTGGAGGCGAACCCGGACGATATCGACCTTCTTTTCCAGGAAGGCGTGATCTACGAGAAGCTTAAACGCGTTGAAGAGAGCCTTAAGCCTATGTGGAGGATTCTCGAGATCGATGAGGAAAACGCCAATGCGTTGAACTTCATAGGTTATACGTATGCCGATCAGGGAATCAAACTAGATGAAGCTGAACAAATGATCCGAAAGGCCCTGAAGCAAAGTCCGGACAGCGGATACATCGTAGACAGCTTAGGATGGGTGCTCTATCGGAAGGGGAAGTACCGAGAGGCGGTAGGGGAGCTGGAAAGGGCCTCGGCGATGGTACCGGAGGATCCGATAATCACGGAACATCTTGGAGATGCCCTGGTTGGATTGGGGAAACTGGATCGAGCTTTGGAAATGTATCGGAAGGCGTTGGAATTCTCAAAGGGAGATCGGGAACGCGTCGAGTCGAAGATTCGAGAGTTGGAAATGAGAATGGAGCAGGAAAAGGAGGGAGGCTCTAACTGATGACTCCGGCGAAGTGGCATTGGTTCCTGATCCTGCTGCTTTTGCCCGGTTGCGGTTGGCTGGGCGTCTCTCGGAGAGTTGGATGTGACGGCCCGCGGGCGCTTGAAGTCGTGGAAGCGAGAAACGGGAGATTTCATTCCCTGGTGGTCATGGGGGAGATGGTGGTGCGGTCCATGACCAATGAGCACCGATTACGCATGGTGGGCGCTTTTCTGGGGCCCGACTACGGCTTGGTCAAGCTGTTTCTGCCTACCGGTGATCCGGTTGTGTTTGTTTCCTCGGTTCCCGGGAAGGTTACGATTTTGGATTTCACGGAAGGGACCTTTTCGAGGAAGGACGCCGGAGGCGGATGGGTCAACTTGGGCGGCGATTTGGAGATTCCTTTGGATCAGCTTTCTTCGACTTTCTACGGAGGCGTGAGGCCGATTGAGTTCGACGGAATGAGCTGCCTGGAAAACATGAAGGACGGGCATGTCCGCGTGGTTTTGTGGGGTACCGGGGTTGAGGAATTGGAGCAGGAAATTCGGTTGCGCTCGATGGAGGGTCCCGTGGAAGGCTTTGAACTTCGTGAGGGGGGTACGCCGCGCTTTGAAGTAACGTACGAAGGGTCGATGGAGATGGACGGAGAGCTTTTGCCCGAAGAGATTTTGGTTGAATTGCCCGTGCATTTGGCGGCTTTGGACATCCGACTTAGGAAGGTGATGGTGAATCCGAAGATTGGGGCTGAGCAATTCGCACTTGAAATACCGGACCTATTCATAGAGAAATGAGCGTAACTCGGTTCGCCGCGGACAGGATGCTGGGTCGTACGGCGAAGTGGTTGAGAATCTTGGGTTATGATACGGTGTTCGACCCAGGGATGGACGAGTCGGCTGTGCGGGGTTACTTGAAGGAAGGTCGGACGGTTCTGACCAAAGGAAAGCGATTTTCCGGACTGGGATGTGGGAAGGTCATCTTTCTTAAGAGTGACTTGGCGGCGGATCAAATCGAGGAATTGATCCGGAAGGGTTTGATCCGGGTGGACGGGTCGGAGGGGTTTGGTCTCTGCAGTACGTGCAATGTGCGATTGGACAAGGCGACGCCTTCTGAAGTGCGGGAATCGGTGCCTGAATACGTCTACCACACACATCTTGAATTTCGGCGTTGTCCGTCGTGCGGGCGAGTCTACTGGCCTGGAACCCATTACCGAAACATGGTTTCCACTGTTCGGAAGATCTTGTCCGGTGTGGGATGAAATGGTGACGGGGTCGGGAGGTGACGCGCTCCGTAAGTCGACGATTCGGTCAGGCTTAGGAAGGTGTGCGCTGATCCGGTCGGTCGTCGGCACCCGGGAGGTGCATAATGGGTGGTAACGGTGGGAACATGGAAAAGGCCGTAAAGGACTTGGAAGGCAAATATCTGACCTTCCGTTTGGCAAATGAAGAGTACGGACTTGAGATTACCAAAGTTAGAGAGATCATCGGCCTGCACGACATTACGTTCGTTCCTCAGACCGAGTCTTATATTAAGGGCGTTGTGAATTTGCGGGGCAAGGTGGTTCCGGTGATGGACCTGCGTTCCCGCTTCGGTTTACCTGAGGAGGAATACCACGAACGCACCTGCATCATCGTGGTCGAGGTGTTGATGCAAGACGGTGAGAGAGATATGGTCGGGGTGGTCGTGGATTCGGTTTCCGAGGTTGTTCAAGTGGAAAGTGATCAGATACAGGAAAGGCCTCCACTGGACTCAGGGTCTGAAACGGACTATATTATGGGAATCGCTCGAACCGAAGATCGAGTGCGGCTGTTGTTGGATGTAGAGCGTGTCTTGGGTGAGGATTGATTCTCCCCTGGAAAAATGTTCTTGACTTGTCCGTTTTAGAGCGTCTAAGCTCTGTCCAAAATATCCGGGAAAGCGAGTCGTAAGTCGTAATGGCAAAGGAACGAGTAATGAATGGCGGTCAGGGGTTTGGCTTCTTCTTTTATTTTTATTTTTTCAGCCGCTGCCCACAGCCATAACCTCTTGATATAAATAAGAAAAAAGGCCGTGGGCGAGGAAAAGCCCACGGCCTTTTTTGTTGAGAAAGGGTCGTGGGAGTCTCCACGGCCCTTTTTTTCGGTCCCCGCCCGGAGGGGCCGAGCAATTGGGAACGAACCTAAAAAGGAGAGACAGATGATCATCGTAATGAGTGAAAACGCGCCTGAAGAACAGGTACAGACCGTAATTAGAGAAGTTCACGCATTGGGTTACCGCACGAGCCTGATTCAGGGGGATTCCCGCAAGGTTGTGGCCGCGATGGGTGACGAGAGGGGGAAGTTCATGCTGCGTCAACTGGAAGTGCTGCCCGGCGTGGATAAGGTGATGCCCGTATTGGAGCCTTACAAGCTGGCCGGACGAACAACTCATGACCGAGAGACGGTGGTGAAAGTGAACGGTACGGAAATCGGCGGTGATGGATTTACCGTGATTGCCGGGCCGTGTTCGGTGGAGGACTACGATCAGATGATGGAATCGGCCAAAGTGGTTAAGGAGTGCGGGGGCACGATTCTGAGAGGCGGTGCTTTCAAGCCGAGAACATCTCCGTACAGTTTCCAGGGTCTTGAGGAAGAGGGATTGAAGATCTTGGCGGCAGCGGGGAAGGCGTACGGTCTTCCCGTGGTGACGGAAGTGGTGAATCCTCGTGACGCGGAGCTCGTAGTGCGGTATGCGGATATTCTTCAGGTGGGGGCGCGCAACACGCAGAACTTCGCTCTTCTGAAGGAACTAGGCCAGGCGAAAAAGCCCGTGTTCCTCAAGCGAGGCATGAGCTGTACTTTGGAGGAGCTGCTCATGTCCGCCGAGTACATTCTGTCCGAGGGAAACGAGGATGTGATTCTATGCGAGCGAGGTATCCGGACTTTCGAAAAAGCCACCCGAAATACTCTGGATATCAGTGCCGTGCCGGTTTTGAAGGAAAAGTCTCATCTCCCGGTGATCGTGGATCCGAGCCATGCCACGGGCAACCGGAGATATGTGCCGAGTATGGCCAAAGCGGCGTTGATTGCCGGAGCCGATGGGATCATGGTGGAGATGCACCCACACCCTGAAAAGGCGATGAGCGACGGGGAACAATCTCTCAGGCCGGAGGCCTTTAAGGAACTGATGGACGAATTGAAGAAGTTGAGCGCTTTCGTGAATCGGACGTTGGCATGACGGAAGCCTCCTCATTTGGCGTAACGGTACCGGGAAGACCCGAAAGTTGTTTTCGCGTAACCATCGGTTATGGGATTAAGGGTCGGATGGCTGAGGCCGTGGGCGAGGTCCTGGAAGGCAGGACGGTTTTCCTGCTCACTGATCATATCGTGCAAAGATGTTGGGGTGAGCAGGTCGTGGCAGTTTTGGAAGGCATGGGTGTTAAGCCGCGATGCATGGCCATCGAAGCCGGGGAGAAGAGCAAGACTTGGGCGACTGCCGGGCTGGTGCTCGAACGGATGGTGGAAGAGAAGATGGACAGGCGGTCCGTCTTGGTCTCGTTGGGTGGGGGAGTGGTCGGAGACCTGGGAGGCTTTGCATCCTCGGTCTACATGAGGGGAATCTCTCTTGTTCAGATTCCGACCACCCTTCTCGCTCAGGTGGACAGCTGTCTTGGGGGGAAGACCGGGGTGGACCTGCCGACCGGCAAGAACATGGTGGGTACGTTTCATCAGCCTGAACATATCTTTGTGGATACTGAGTTCTTGTCGAGTCTCCCTGTGGAGGAGATCCGGAACGGTGCTTCGGAAGTGGTAAAGTACGGCTTGATTGCGGACGAGGGAATTCTTGCGGAGTTGGAGAAAATGGACTTGGCGGACGCTTCTCTGAGAGACGGTGCGTGGTTGGATCTGGTAAAACGGTGCCTGAAAATCAAGGCTGGAGTCATTGAGCGGGATCCTCTGGAGAGCGGGGAGCGCATGATTCTGAATTTTGGGCACACCGTCGGGCATGGTGTGGAAGTGAGCGCCGATTATGAGCTGCCTCACGGCGCGGCGGTGGCTGTGGGAATGGTGGCTGCGAGTCGTTTGAGCTCGGCTCTGGGCCTGCTTGAAAAGAGTGACGCACTTCGCATTGAGGACGTTTTGAGAGGATTGGGCTTGCCTGTGGCCATGCCCGGTAATGTCGAGGTTGAGGAGGTTCTTTCAGCTCTTTTTCGTGACAAGAAGGCGTTACAGGGGAGACTGCGATGGGTGCTGTTAAAGGGATTGGGAAGGCCCATGGTGACATGGGAGGTGCCCGTTCCGCTGGTGAGGGAGACTTTGGAGGGCATGAGGTCATGAAGTCGGGAGAGAACTCGGAAAGACCAGTGAAGACAAGAGGGCCTCTGAAGAGTGCCGTAAAGCTTCCCGGTTCCAAGAGCATAACGGCCCGGGCGCTTCTGATTGCTTCCCTTTGCGAGGAGCCCGTGCGAGTGGAGAATCCGCTGGACAGCGACGATATTCGGCGAATGATGGACGGGTTGAGAGCTTTCGGCTCGGGCTTCCGCGTAGAAGACGATGTGATCGAGGTTTCCGGGACTGGAGGCAAGCTCGAGGCACCGGTGAATCCAATCTTTCTGGGGGGCTCCGGAACGGCCATGAGGTTGTTGACGCCGTACGCTTCTCTGGCTCCGGGTGGTAGTCTCCTGGACGGGGACTCCCGTCTCAGGGAGCGGCCGATGGAAGACTTACTCGAAGCGCTAACCGGCATCGGGGTGATGGCGGAATCGCTTGGGGGTAATGGTTGTCCTCCCATCCGAGTTCCTCCTGGAGGCCTGAAGGGAGGCTTCACCCGTGTCAAGGGTTGGGTGAGTAGTCAGTATCTTTCGGGAATTCTTCTGTCTGCTCCGTACGCTGCGCAGCCCGTGACCGTGGAGGTGATTCCGCCGTTGAGTTCCCGACCGTACGTGGACATCACCCTCAGAGTGATGGAAAGCTTCGGGGTGCGTGTGGAGGAAGAGAACGGAGTTTTTCGGGTGCCCAAAGGGAAATATCGGAATGGAGCATATCGGGTGGAACCGGATGCTTCCAGCGCTTCCTACGCGCTGGCGGCTGCGGCGCTTTTGGGAGGCGAGGTTTTTGTGGAGGGTTTGGGTTCGGAGTCCATCCAGGGGGATGCCCGATTCGTAGGGGTGCTGGAAAAGATGGGGTGTTCGATCGCTTATCGTGACGGGGGCGTGGAGCTTCGTGGACCCGCGATGAGTGGAGTGGACGTGGACATGAACTCCATGCCGGACCTGGTTCCCACCCTGTCCGTGGTGGCCGCGGCGACCGAGGGGGTAACGCGCATCCGGAATGTGGAACACCTGCGCGTCAAGGAGTCGGATCGGCTCAGCTCGGTGACGCAGGAACTGAGAAAGATGGGCGGGCTCGTGGAGGAGGCAGGGGACGGGCTGGTGATTCGCGGTGGCGAGCTTCACGGGGCGGCCATCGACACCTACAATGACCACAGAATCGCCATGGCGTTCGCCGTGTTGGGCCTGCGGGTGCCGGGTGTGACGATTCGAAATCCCGGCTGTGTGAATAAATCGTTTCCCGGGTTCTGGGAAGTTTTCGAGGGAATGCAATGAGACGCTCCTCAAGGTGCTGCGGTGAGACGCCGGCACGGGGAATCGTCGTTCGGACCGGAGGATGGTGGGATGCACTGGAGGACTTCCTTGAGCAATTTCTTTGGTAATCATTTTCGGATCGTAACGTTTGGTGAGAGTCATGGTCGGGCTGTCGGGGTGGTCATTGATCGTGTCAAACCCGGGCTGTCGCTGACCGCTGAGGATATTCAGAGAGAACTCGACCGGAGGAAGCCCGGGCAGAGTTCCGTTTCCACCGCCCGGCGGGAAGAGGATCGGGTTGAGATTCTTTCCGGAGTTTTCGAGGGGCGGACGTTGGGCACGCCGATTTGTATGGTGGTCTGGAATTCGGGACAGCGAAGCGGGGATTACGACGCATTGAAGACCCTTTTTCGCCCGGGGCATGCGGATTTCACGTATGAAGCGAAATATGGAATCCGGGACCATCGGGGAGGTGGTCGGGCTTCCGCCCGCGAAACCGTTGGACGCGTGGCTGCAGGGGCTTTGGCGAAGAAGGAACTTGCGGCGTTGGGGGTCACTGTTGTTGGGGGAACGGTGCAGGTGGGCAGCGTCAAAACCTGTTTTCGTGACTGGGGCCAAGTGGAGAAGAATCCTGTTCGGTGTCCCGACGCGGATACGGCGGAAAAAATGGAACGGGTCATTCTGGAGGCGAAAAAGGCGGGTGATTCGGTTGGCGGCGTGGTGGAGATCGCGGTTGAGGGGGTTCCCGCCGGCTTGGGGGATCCTGTGTTCGGCAAGCTGGACGCTCTGCTGGCCGGCGCGTTGATGTCGGTTGGAGCGGTTAAGGGCGTTGAAATTGGGGAAGGTTTTCGGGCCGCTGAGTTGTTGGGGTCTGAAAACAACGATGGTATGGATGGTGAAGGGTTCCGAAGTAACCGATGCGGGGGGATTCTCGGAGGAATTTCCACAGGCGCTCCCATCGTGGTTCGGGTAGGGGTGAAACCGACTCCTTCCATTGCGCTGCCGCAATCGACGGTGGACCGTGAGGGTAGGGAACAAAGCATCAGCATCCGGGGGAGGCATGACCCATGCATTTGCCCTAGAATTGTTCCCGTGGTGGAGGCCATGTGCGCCCTGGTGATTTATGATGCTTGGCTTGCTCAGGAGGAGCTTCGAGGAAACGGCTCCGCATTGGGAAATCTTCGCAGGCGCGTTGATCGCATTGATGAGGAGATCCTGGAACTTCTGAGGGAGCGTGAGGAAGCGGTGAGGTGCATTGGTGCGGTTAAGGCGGAAACGCGGACCGAGGTTCTCGATACTGCGCGGGAGCAGGCAATGAAGGTGCGGCGCGAGGAGCTGGTGTCGGAGCTTGGTCTGGACGGTGGATATGTAGAAAAATTGTTCGAGGAAATCATCGGACATAGCCGATCGGTGCAGCGGTGAAGCGACCTGAATTGGGAATGATTGGATTTGGACGGTTCGGAAGGCTCGTGGGATGTGCGTTGTCTCCCTATTTCTCCATCGTGGCGTATGATCGGGTAGGTTTGGGGATCGAGGGGACGGAAGGAATCCGGTCTGGTTCTCTGGAAGAGGCGGCGTCTAGAGGAACCGTAGTCCTGGCAGTTCCGATTTCCGCGATGCGGAATGTGCTGAGGGAGATTAGCAGCATGGTGCGCAAGGGTGCCCTTGTGTGCGACACGTGTTCCGTCAAAATGCTTCCTATTGAATGGATGCAATCGATTCTGCCTGATTATGTAAAGATTCTCGGGACTCATCCGTGTTTCGGACCGGACAGCATACGTCCCGGTTTCACCGGGAACAAGGTGGTGTTGTGTCCCGGGCGGGGATGCGAAGGAGACCGGGTTGCGGGATTCTTGTCGAGGCTGGGTTTGACCGTGATTCGTTCGTCGCCCGATGAACACGACCGGATGATGGCGCGGAGTCAGGTGTTGGCCCATTTCCTGGGACGTGCGGTGATGAAATTGGGCATTCGGCGGGAAGAAATCACGACGCAAGGTTTCGAACAGCTGATGGAAATTTTGCAGTTCGTACGTAACGATACGGAGGAATTATTTCGGGATTTGCAGACCTTGAATCCTTATGCCGGCGTGATGCGGAAGGCGCTGATTCATTCACTTGAGGAGATAGACGCCAAGCTTGTGGAGGATGGTGGGAGGGCGGTCGAATGAGAGTGGCATTTCAGGGGGAAAGGGGCGCGCACAGCCAGAGAGCGGCGCTTTCGTATTTCGGTGAGGAGGTGGTGACCGTTCCGTGTTCCAATCTGGATAAGGTCTTCAATGCGGTGGAGCAGGGAGAGGCTGAATATGGAATCGTTCCCATTGAGAACTCTTACGCGGGAACGATTGTGGCGACCATGGACTTATTGGAGCGGTACGATCTGTTCATCATCGGCGAGACGAGTACAAAAATCCGGCATGCTTTGTTGGGGGTCCCGGGAACGAAAGCTGAGGATGTTCGAAGGGTTTACTCACACCCCCAGGCGTTGGAGCAGTGCGAAGGGTTCCTGAGGGAAAGCGGTTTCGAATCGGTGCCGGCATTGGACACGGCCGGAGCCGCGAGAGAAGTGAGTGAGCGGGGGATTCGTGAGGAGGCGGCTGTGGCACACGTATCGTGTGCCAAGATTTATGGACTTCGGGTTCTGCGGCGGTCGATTCAAACCTGGAAGAACAACGCGACCCGGTTCCTGATTCTTGGGACGAAACCCGTACAGGCGTCGGGCTTGGTGAAGACGTCGTTGGTGTTCGAAACGCGGCACATACCGTCTGCTTTGTTCAAGGCTCTCGGGGGATTTGCCACCAACGGGGTGAACTTGACCAAGATAGAATCGCGTCCCTCAAAGAAGCGGCCGCTTCATTACGCTTTTCATCTTGATTTCGAAGGGGCTCCTGAAGAACGTGCGGTTCAGAACGCACTGCGGGAGCTGAGATTTTTTTCAAAACGTGTTCGAATTTTTGGGACATACGCCAAAGCAACGGGCAACGGACGATGGGAAGGCGACGGTTCGTTGATCGAAGGTGATGCGGGTTGACAGTTCAGGCTTTGTTCTTCTAAAGAGTAAGGGAATGTTGGGCTAGGTCGGAAGTGAACGAGAGTGTGTGCGGTGTATTCAAGTCCTGTCCGCGGGAGGGAAGCGTCGGTGCGGGAATCATGAATGTTTTCTTGTGGGGCACCCGAGGTTCCATCGCCGTTCCGGGTAAAAGAACGCTTCGTTATGGCGGTAACACGGCTTGCGTAGAAGTGAACCTTTCCGGTGGTCGTAGAGTGGTGATCGACGCTGGAACAGGAATCCAGGAGTTGGGGCGAGTACTGCGTAGTCGTGGTGAACCGGTCGGGATGCACTTGTTGATCACTCACATCCATTGGGATCATATTCTAGGTTTTCCGTTCTTCTATCCTATTTACGACGAATCCACCGAGATCGAAGTAGACGGAAGTAGTCGCGCTTATAAGGGCTTGATGACGCTCTTTGAGAACCGGATGGTAGACGGATTTTTTCCGGTTCGTTTCGAGGAGCTGAAGAGCCGCATCAGTTTTTCCGACCGGATGGAGAAGGATGGATACCGGATTATTGGGGATGCGCGGATCGACTCGATTCGGCTTCAACATCCCGGCGGAGGGTTGGGGTTCCGTTTTCGTGAAGGCGGCAAGACCTTCGTGTTCATTACGGATAATGAGTTGCGTGAGGATTCTTGGGAAGGGAGCCGGCCCGCTGATTTTGTGAAATTCTGCTCCGGTGCCGATGTCCTGGTACACGACTGCCAGTATACGGAAGAGGAGATTATCGGCCGCAAGAACTGGGGACATTCGTCTTGTGAGAGCGTTCTGAGGATGGCGCGGGAGGCCGAGGTAAAACGACTCGTTCTGTATCACCATGAGCCCACGAGGTCCGACGAAGGCATGGATGAATTGGTGGCGTGGTGCAAGGACTGGGCCGAACGACGTGATGGTTGTTTTGAAGTGGAAGGGGCTGTGGAAGGGGAAGTGCAGGTGTAAACGGGTTTCATCATTCGTCACCGCGTGGAATCGTTGGTGAGGGCTTTGTGGGAGGGGACGCGAAGAGGGAGTGGATTGTTTCACGTGGAACAACGATCCGGACGTGACTGGGCCAAACCCACCGGAAGGCCGGCCGCTCCTCTTCTCTGCAGGGCCGTATAGTCCGTAACCGATCACAGACTTGGAAAGTCGTTTCCGCTATATGGCTAGAGTCATCTGTATCGCGAATCAGAAGGGAGGAGTGGGAAAGACCACCACTTCCGTGAACCTGGCCTCTTCTCTTGCCGTCGCCGAGAAACGCGTGCTTCTGGTGGATTGCGATCCGCAGGGCAACGCGAGCAGCGGCATCGGCATCGCAAAGGAGAAGGCCGGACGGCATCTGTATCATCTCCTTATCGGAGCCGCGGAGGCTCCGGAAGTCGTCCTCGAGAGCCGGCTCCCTTTCCTGCATGTCATCCCCGCACAGCAGGACCTCATTGGTGCGGAGGTGGAACTGGTATCCGTCCCTGGGCGGGAATCCGTTTTGAAGAAGAAGATCGGAGAGGTGAGCGGTGAATATGATTATATCCTTTTGGACTGCCCTCCATCTCTCGGACTGCTCACGGTAAACGCCCTCACGGCCGCGGACAGCGTTTTGATTCCCATCCAATGTGAGTATTATGCGCTGGAAGGTCTGTCCAGCCTGCTGAAAACCATTCGTACGGTAAAACAGCGCTTCAATTCGTTCCTGACCGTCGAAGGGATCCTCATGACCATGTTTGATGCGAGGAACAACCTCTCCTCCCAGATCGTGGGTCAGGTGGATGCACATTTTTCGAAAGAGCGATTCCAAACCATCATTCCGCGAAATGTCCGTCTGAGCGAAAGCCCCAGCCACGGATTACCCGTGTTGCTTTACGACGTGAATTCCAAGGGTGCTACCAGTTACCTGGCTCTTGCACGGGAAATCATGGAGAGGCGTGCCGGGGATGCTGAGCGAGCCCGGGTCGCCGTGCCTTGAATCACGCCGTTTGAGCGGTTCACGGAGAAAGGCGTGTGCCGGGCGTCGCCCTTGCGCAGAAGCTGCCCACGAAGTAGGGAATCCTCGCCCAAAGTTCGGATGCTTCCGGCAATCCTAAGGCAGCGTTCAAAGGTTAAGACATGAGCAGCAAGAAAAAGGGACTTGGCAGGGGCCTTGACGCCCTATTATCCGAATGGGGTTCTCCCACTGAGGAACTGGCCGCGGAAGTGACCATGGTCGGGGTCGACGAGATCAAACCCTGCGCGGTTCAACCCCGCACCCGGGTCAGTGAGGAAAGCCTGTTGGAATTGGCTGAGTCCATCCGGCACAAGGGGATCATTCAGCCTGTGCTTGTCCGGAAGAAGTCGGATCACTTCGAGTTGATCGCCGGTGAGCGTCGCTGGAGAGCCGCCGGTCGAGCCGGTCTTGCGCGAATTCCCGCCATTGTTCGCGAGTTGCCCGACGCCGAAGTCTTGGAAATCGCCCTCATTGAAAACATTCAACGTGAAGACTTGAATCCGGTGGAGGAGGCGCGGGCCTATCAAACGCTCATGGATGATCACGGCCTAACGCAGCAAGAGCTTGCGGATCGGCTGGGAAAGAATCGCTCAACCGTTGCCAATATGCTGAGGCTCAACCAGCTTCCCGACGAGGTGAAGGAACACCTGTTCGAAGGGCGCTTGAGCATGGGGCATGCACGGGCCCTGCTCGGGCTGGACGAGGCGGAACGGATTGTTGAGCTGGCCGAGCGAGTGGTTGCAGAGCGGCTTTCCGTGAGAGAGACCGAGAAAGCAGTGGCGGCGAAACCGCGAGTCGAGCGGCCTAGGCGGCAGGTGCCGGAAGACGAGCAGGCCTACTTCGCCGATTTGGAACGAGAGATGTCGGGTGTCCTCGGTATGAAAGTGAATATCCGGAATCGTGGGACATCGGGATCCATCAAGATCGATTATGGATCACATGAAGAATTATCTCGCCTTTTGGACCTCATCAAGGCTCAGTGAAACATGCCCTTGCATGTGATTGTTGACGGCTACAATTTGATTCACGCCTCCATGCTTTTCGAGAGCGCGGCCCGTGAAGACCTGGAATCCGGCCGCAGGCTGTTGATCCAAGAACTGGTGCGATATAAACAGGAAAAGGGCCATTCGGTCACCGTGGTCTTTGATGGCTGGCTGGAGGGGAGCCTACGAGGGGAGACCCGCTACGAAGGCGGCGTGCGAATTGTGTTCTCCAGGCAAGGGGAACAGGCTGACGCGGTGATCAAAAGGCTTGCAGCGCAGCTCGGTGAAAAAGCGGTAGTGGTTTCGTCGGATCGTGAAGTGTTCTCCTACGCTCAAGCCAGAGGGTCGCTGCCGGTGTCCTCTCAGGATTTCGACATGATTCTCGCCGGGGCGGATCAGGAGGTCCTGACCGGTGAGGACTGGGCAGACCGGGGAGGGAGCGGGAAGAAAAAAGGACCGTCAAAACGGCCCGCTCGGAAACTCAGAAAAGAACGGGCGAAATTCCGGAAGCTGTGAGGGCGCCGGGCGAATTGCAGGTGGACCCAAGCGCTACCTGCGGGTTGGTGTTAAGGCTGCCGAGGAGAGGATACCCAACCTGTTTCAGGCACGAAGAAGGACATATACCGCTCCCAACCCGCCGTCGTAATTTAGGGCGGAAGCGTATGCTTTGACCATCCTTCCCTGTCCGCCTCCCCGGAGCCATTTTTCGAGCACCTTTTTCAGCACGGGCTCGTTGTCCTTGGAATTGTGGCCCCGGCCGTGGACGATTAGTACGCACCGGAGCCTGCGGAAGGCGGCTGCACGGAGAAAGGCCGAGACCGCGGGTTGGGCTTCGCCCACGGTCATTCCATGAAGGTCCAGGTGGGCCTGGACCGGAAAGAGTCCTTGTTTGAGGGCGCGAAAAGAAGAATGATAGGTACCGGGAGCGCACCATGAGATGTATTCGTCCGAGTGGGTGGGATCTAAGGGTGCGTCCCCGGCGACGAGCTGAGACAGGGCATCCATGACATCGATACTCTCGGGAACGGGGCAGGTCTGCCTGCTTGTCGTCCGCGGACCCCAAAGCCTGGCCCGGGCCGCGTGGGGAAGGGGCCGAACGTCGGCCATTTCCACGGCGAAGAGCTCTTCGTCGGAAAGATCTTCCGCGCACACCGGTGGTTGAGGAGAACGGGCCTCCTTGGAATTGCTCGTCATTTTCCGGATTTGATCTTCGAATCGCCGGAAGGGGAGGTAGACGAGGCCCCTTTGTGTTCGGCGGTGCTTGGGCATGGCACACCCCCTGGTGGTTGACCTCCGGGCGGTCATGGTCCGACCAATATAGCATTCATTAGAGCTAAACCCAAAAGATTCAAAGAGGTCCCGATCCATGGCTTGGTTGTCAGAGCTGCTGGGACCGGGAAGGAGTTTACTTTGAGGCATACGGTAACGTGTATTCCGGGCGACGGGATCGGTCCGGAGCTGACGGAGGCGATGAAGCTTTGCGTAGACGCGACAGGGGTCGATATTCAGTGGGACGAGGTAAATGTGGAATGGGGCGACGCTGAGGGTAATGTCGCCGGCATTCCGGGAAACCTCATCGAAAGTATCGAGAAGAACCGGGTGGCGATCAAAGGCCCCATCACCACGCCCATCGGACGGGGATTCCGAAGCCTGAACGTGACCCTTAGGCAGATGTTTAAACTGTATGCATGCCTTCGTCCCTGCAAAATATTTAAGGGCGCCCGTACCCGATATGACAATGTGGATATCGTGGTGGTTCGAGAAAATATGGAGGACCTCTACCGAGGCATCGAATTCGACCAAAACGACGCCTTCACCGCAGGGCTGCGCGCACGCCTGAAAGATGAAGCCGGGGTGAACGTGTCCGATGACTCCGCCGTCGGCTTAAAAGTCATCAGCCGGGAGGGCAGTGAGCGCATTGTGAAGTTCGCCTTCGAGTATGCGCGCCGCAACGGCAGAAAAAAGGTCACCGCGGTGCACAAAGCGAATATCATGAAATTCACGGATGGTCTCTTTTCCGCTACCGCAGAAGACACGGCACGGGCGTATCCGGAGATCGAATTCAATCAGATTCTCGTGGACAACCTCTGCATGCAGCTTGTGATGAGGCCCGAAGAGTTTGACGTCCTCGTACTTCCCAACTTGTACGGTGATATTGTTTCGGACCTGTGCGCTGGTCTGGTTGGAGGGCTCGGTTTGGCACCCGGCGCCAACATCGGTGAGGATACGGCCATCTTTGAGGCGACGCACGGAAGTGCTCCGAAGTATGCCGGGCTGGACCGAGCCAATCCTTGCGGTCTGATTTTGAGCAGTGTGTTGATGCTGGATTTTCTCAATGAGAAGGAGGCCGCGCGCAAGCTGGAGAATGGCTTGGCGGACGTCATCCGTGAAGGGAAATTTGTGACCTACGATTTCAAGCAAAACCGGGACGATCCCACGGCTGTAGGCACAAAAAGAATGGCGGAGGCGATTGTGGAGGCCATGAAGATTTCCTAAGATGCCGCGAGCGGCGCGCACGGAGGAAGAGCTGGTTCCCGGTGCGAGGTTGCACTGTTCCACGTGGAACAGTGCAACCTCGCAACTCATATAGCGTGAGCGGAACCCCCATGTCACATGCCCGCCCGTCAACCAACCTCAAGTGGAATGCACTCATGGCCGCCAATCGGGGCAGCATAGAAAACCGACTCAAGAACAGCGCGGGGAGGGCCATCCATCATTACGCGATGATCAGTTCAGGGGACCGACTTCTGGTAGCCGTGTCCGGAGGAAAGGACAGCATGACCGCCCTGTGGTACCTCCAAGAGAGGCTTCACAGGATCCCCATCACCTATGATCTTATCCCGGTCTATCTGGAAATGGGATACGATCCCCCCTCGCAAACCCACATGAAGGCCTATTTCGAGGAGAACGGTTTTGACTCCTATGTGGTTGAATCCACCGATTACGCGGTTCGAGCTCATTCCGAAGAGAACTACAAGAATCCTTGCTTTTTCTGCTCGAGGCTTCGAAGAAAGCGACTCTTCCAGCTCGCGGAACAATACCGCTGCAACAAACTGGTGCTGGGTCACAACCAGGACGACATCATCGAAACCTTCTTCCTCAATACCTTCTTCGGCGCGGTCATGAGCACCATGGTGCCCTTTCAACCCATGTTCCAGGGGCTTCTGACCATCATCAGACCCCTCGCGTTCACCTCGTCCGACTTGGTGGTCCGGTTCGCAACCCACCGGAAATTGCCCTTGATCGCCAATCAGTGCCCGTCGGCGAAAAACTCAAAACGCCTTCTCGTCAGAAATTTGCTTCGATCTCTCTATGCCGAAAACAAGAAAATCCGCGGAAACGTCTTTCATGCCCTGCAACATGTGGATCCGGAGTATTTACCGTGAAATCAACGAGAACCCCACCCGGGGACGTCGAAAGACGACGAAGAGGCGGATGTGCGGAATATGGGAAAGCCATGCGCCTCATGCAGTTAAGGAAGAGACTGGCGGGAACCGATCTGAACCCGGAGGAGCGCCGGGAAATCCAACAGGCCATCACGGAACTCGAAAATGACCTGGAAGTGTGAGCACTCGGTCTATTTCAGCTTCCGTTGCTCGGTACTTGAAAGGACCGTCCGAACAAACTAACATTCAAACTTCCCGGGTGTGTGCAACGTTCCAGGACCTTCGGGAACCCATATTGACCGGACCACGCCGGCGAAAGGAACTGCAAGTGTCTCTGCACTCGATTTCGTTTGAATCGCCCCTTGCTCGGATCAAGATCATCGCCACGGACAGGGGAATCGCAAAGGTTCTGCTCGGTGCAAGGCAAATCGACGCACAGCCTTGTGATGAAGAAACCGAGGCGTCTCCGCAGGTGCTCCGTTTGCTGGAGCGTGCGCAGGAGCAAATCTTCGGCTACGCCCAAGGCGAACTGCGCGAGTTCGACCTCCCACTGGACATCACCGGCACAGCGTTTCAATTAGCGGTGTGGGAGGCTGCACGCAATATCCCTTACGGTCGGACCTGTTCCTACGCCGATCTCGCGGCGGAGTTGGGACGACCGCGGGCGGCCCGCGCCATTGGGGGAGCCCTTCACGTGAACCCTGTTCCCATCGTGGTCCCCTGTCACCGCATCATCGGCAAGGATGGGCGACTGGTCGGTTTCGGCTCAGGGCTGGACGTGAAGGCCCGTTTACTTTCATTGGAGCGCGAGGCGGTCGCGCAGAGTGCACCTGATGTGTGAGTGCAAACTTATGCTTACGGACAATGCCAGGACGGTTCTTGAAAAGCGCTATCTACGGAAGGACGACGCCGGTAAACCGCTCGAAACGCCGGAGATCATGTTCCAGCGGGTGGCCGAGGCCGTAGCTCAAGCCGATCGCCTGTATGAGCCCGGCAAACCCGTCGAGGCCGTAGCCGCCGCATTCCAGGAAATGATGATGCGGTTGGAGTTTCTACCCAACTCCCCCACGTTGATGAACGCCGGTCGGGAACTCGGGCAACTTTCCGCCTGCTTCGTGCTTCCGGTGGAAGATTCCATGGAGAGCATCTTCGACGCCATCAAGTACACCGCGATCATTCACAAAACCGGCGGAGGAACAGGATTTTCCTTCTCACGATTGAGGCCGCGGAACGACGTCGTGCGCTCGACACACGGGGTTTCCAGCGGTCCTATTTCCTTCATGAACGTGTTCGACGCCGCCACCGAGGCCATTAAGCAGGGAGGAACGCGGCGAGGCGCCAACATGGGCATACTCAGGGTGGATCACCCGGACATTGAAGAATTCATCACCTGCAAGCAAAACGGCAAGAAGCTCACCAACTTCAACCTGTCCGTTGCCGCCACCGATCACTTCATGGCTGCGGCTGAAGCCAATGAAGACTTCCCTCTCATCAACCCGAGGACCGGAGAGGTCACACGCACCCTATCCGCAGGTAAGTTGTTTGATCGAATCGTGAGCTCCGCCTGGAACAACGGCGATCCGGGTTTGATTTTTCTCGACGCCATGAACCGCTCGAACCCGACGCCCAACCAGGGATCTTTCGAGTCCACCAATCCCTGCGGTGAACAGCCTCTTCTGCCTTACGAGAGCTGCAATCTGGGCTCCATCAATCTTTCGGTAATGGTGAGCGGTACCGACCAAGCCGCCGAAATCGACTATCCAAAGCTCAAGGCATGCGTCCACAAGGCGGTACACTTTCTCGACAATGTGATCGACATCAACAAGTATCCTCTGCCGCAAATCCGGGACCTGACACTCCGAAATCGAAAGATCGGTCTGGGTGTCATGGGATTCGCCGATCTCCTGATCAAGCTGGGTATCCGTATGATTCCGACACAGCCGTGGATACCGGAAGGACTCTGATGCGCTTTATTCAGGCGGAGTCCAAATCCGCTTCCGCGGAACTTGCGAAAAAGAGGGGAAATTTTCCGGCCTACGCGGGATCCGTATACGACTCCGATCGTACTCCCCACATGCGAAACGCCACCACCACCACCATTGCTCCCACAGGCACCCTCAGCATCATCGCCGGCACCTCAAGTGGTATCGAACCGCTGTTCGCCGTCTCGTTCAGCAGGAAAGTGCTCGATGGAAATGAACTCAGAGAGGTGCACCCACAATTTCTTGAGGCGGCGAAAAAGCAGGATTTTTTTTCCGATTCCCTCATGGAGCTCGTGACGCTCCACGGAGGAATTCAACAGATCGATGGAATTCCTGATGAGGTGAAAGGAATCTTTCTCACGGCGCATGATGTGCCCTACGATACACACGTCAAGATTCAGGGTGCTTTTCAGGAGCATACCGATAACGCCGTATCCAAGACGATTAATTTTCATGGCGAAGCTACGGTGGAGGACGTCAAAGCCGCCTATCTCCATGCGTTCCATTCCGGCTGCAAGGGGATCACCATTTATCGTTACGGGAGTCGTACCGAACAGGTGTTGAACCTTTCCGCAAAATCAGAGCAGCCTCCCGCATCCAAGAGTGCCGCGGGCGACATGCACCCGGTCATCGCTCCCAGGCCTCGGCCCGCCAGGACAACGGGATTCACCGAAAGGATCGGTACCGGTTGTGGGAAACTCTATGTCACCATCAACTCGGACGAGGGGGGGTTCTGCGAAGTCTTCGCCCAGATGGGAAAGACCGGAGGGTGCGCCGCGTCCCAGATCGAGATGGCCGGTCGGCTCATCAGCCTCGCCCTGCGCTCGGGGGTGGACGTGCGTTCAGTGGTCCGCCAGTTGCGAGGCATTCGATGTCCCAGCCCCGCATGGCACAACGGCCGCATGGTCTTGTCGTGCTCCGATGCCGTCGCCCAGGTGATCAATGAAGCCATCGGCGAACCCATTGTGACCAAAGAACAAACCATGGGTGCCTGTCCCGACTGCGGGGGCGTCGTCGAGCATGAAGGCGGCTGCCTGGTTTGCCGTTCCTGTGGATTTTCCAGATGCGATTAGTACATCAATACACGCCCGCCCCAACGGGCAATTCGGGAAAATCCCTTCCGGCGGCCGCCCTGTTCATAATTGTCCTCGCGGTGTGCGCCCTAGTCCCCGTGTCCGTCACCGCCCAGGAGTTCCTGGAAAAAATTCCGCTCATCAAAGAGGCTAGAGACCTCAAAGCAGAGAATGAGCAGCTCAAAGCCAAGATACAGGAACTCGAAACGCAAATTTCGAGCTTGAAGACCCGATTGATCCCTCTTGAAACCGAAAATGCCGAGTTGAAGGACCAAATTACCCGAAGAGCTCTTTATGTGCAGGAAATGGAAAGAAACCTCCAGCGATACCAGACCATTGCGGCCACCAAAGAGGTTCTGGAAACGAGAGTCGGGGAATTGCAGACCGCGGTGAAAAAAGGGGAGAAGAAGATACGGGAGCTGGAGGAGGAGCTTTCTCGAAGGCCGCCCATTCCGGAAGAGGCTCCCAGGCGCTTTGCCGAGGGTGATTGTGTGCAATGGTACGGGAGCGTCTACAAAGAGCGCGAGAAAATGACCGGAGTCATTGTGCAGATCAGGGAAAAAAAGGCCTACCTTGTTCGATGCACCATGAGCGAAATGCCGTTTCTTTGGGCGGAAAACGCTCTTTACGAATTGGGTGAACGGATCCTCGAGCCGTGCCGGTGACGGATCCACTACATAGAACGTTCGGAGTATGAGCCTTGGATGCAGGTCGGTGGGCGGAAAGCCTGGGACTCGAAGAAAATGAATTCCGGGAGCTGTTCGATCTATTCGTCCAGGCCGGGCGGACGGACCTGAACCAACTGGACAAGGCGATTGCGGGGGGGGATTCCGAGGCTGCGGCCGAAGCCGCCCATTCCTTAAAGGGAGCGGCTGCGAATTTAGATTTCGAAGAGATCAGACTGCCCGCCCAACAGATCGAGAAGTGCGCTCGCGAGAACAGACTTGACGGGATGCAAGAGATTTTTCTACGGCTGTGCGATGCTTTTGAGTCGGCAATAAGGACATTTGAATGCCGGCCTCGCCCGCACGGGCCAAGTCCCTGAATCCCGCAGCCCGTCAAGGTTAAACAGGCGCACACGCCTACCCGTCGCCCGCCCTTCCATTTGCCTTCTCGCTTGCGGCCTTCAACGCACCCGAGTGACCATTACGAAAGAGCGCTCCCTCGGCTGATGATCAAAGCGAACCTCGTTGACACCCGTGGAGCGCATTGACTATTCTTCAAATCCTCCCGACAACAAGCAGTTCGAGCCGGTATCCAACACCTCCACCGATCCCTGGAAACAGTGGAACGCGGAGACCATAGGAGATCGCGACATGAAAGCGAAATCGATCCTGATGGGCGTTCTGGCCATCTTCTGTCTCTTAACTTTTATTCCCTGCGCATTCGCCGATACTCCATTCAAGATCGGCGTTGCGCTGCCTCTTACCGGCACCTTCGGCAAGGATGGTCATCTTGTAAGAGATGCCTATGTCCTGTGGATGGAGACCGTGAACGGGAAAGGCGGCATCAATGGGCATTCCGTCGAGCTCGTTTTTTACGATGACAAGAGCGATCCGGCCGTCAGCGCCAAAATGGTGGAGAAATTGATACTCAGCGACCGCGTTGATCTCTTGCTTGGCGGTTTCGGTAGTAGCCTGGTGTTCGCGGCGAGCGCCGTTGCGGAAAAACACGGATACCCCCTGATCAGTGGTGCCGCAAGCTCCAACAAACTGTTCGAAAGGGGGTTCAAGTACTACTTTTCGACACTTGGACGCGCAACCGAAGAAGTACGCGGGTGTGTAGAGCTCATGGCCTCCCTGGATCCAAAACCCAAAACGGCCGCCATCGTGGGGGCCGATATCCTGTTCACCTCGCTGGCCTGCGAAGGCTTTAAAGCCTATTGCGAGAAGAACGGCATTGAGGTGGTCCACTATGAGCTGTTCCCCATGAAGCTCAGGGACTACAATTCGCTGTTTCTCAAAGTGAAAGCCAAGAATCCCGACATCCTGTTGGTGGGCTCCCATCTCCTGGTGGCCATGACTACGGTAAAGTCCTTGAAGGAGATCGACTTCAGTCCCAAGGCCCTCGCCTTCAGTTACGGCCCTACCGTGCCCCAGTTTGCCCAGGAGTTGAAAGGGGACGCGGAATATGTGGTCGCCGCATCCGAGTGGACGCCGAACATGCCCTATGAAGGATCGGTTTTCGGAAGCGCAGCCGACTTCAATCGGGCCTACCACGATCGATTCGACAGGTTTCCGGACTACGTGGAAGCCGCCTCCGCCGGAGGGGCCGTGGCCCAGCAAAAGGCCTTGCAGGAGCTGGGGCTGAAACCGCCTTTGACTTCAGAGGATCGCGGGAAATTGATGGAACTGCTGCACTCGCGCCCATTCGACACTGCCTACGGCCCCGTTCATTTCGGCAAGGATGGAGCCAACGTCGACCACCCACCCGTCGCGGTTCAGATTCAGGACGGCAAGCTGCGGAATGTGTTCCCCCTCGAATACGCCGAGGCGCCATTGCGCTATCCTTTCAAGCCCTGGAAGGAGCGCTGAGCTTTCCTTGTCCGCCGACACCCTATTCCGGAGGGTCCCAGTCCGGAATAGGGCGGGCTCCTAAGAACCGCTCACGGCCGGGGCCTGAGCCGTTCGCTCCATTCGCGGAGAATCTCGCACCATGGACATCGTACTCCTTCAGGCCATAATAAACGGGGTGCTCCTTGGAGGACTCTACGCGGCTTATTCCGCAGGGTTTTCTTTGGTATTCGGCGTCATGGGCGTCGTAAACCTCGCCCATGGTGAGATGGTCATGTTGGGCGCTTTTGCTTCCTATTGGATGTTCGAACTTTACGGATTGGACCCTTATCTCTGCCTGCCTCTCTCCGCGACGCTTCTTTTCGCGTTCGGTTACCTCGTTCAGCGTCTACTCATCAACCGAATGATGGGACGTCCCCATATCATGAGCTATCTTCTCACCTTTGGAATTCACCTCATTGTGGCCAACACCGCGGTCAAACTCTGGACACATGATTTCCGCACCGTAACCACCGCCTATTCCGGATCCAACATCTCCCTGATGGGTCTGACATTGCCCTCGGCACGCTTGGTGACCTTTGGATTGGCTCTGGCCGTGGTGGCCGCGCTCTGGTTCTATTTGAATCATACGGAGAACGGAAGGGCCATCAAAGCCACCGCCATGGACAAAGAGACGGCCCGTCTCATGGGAGTTCCCATACACCACATCTATGCTCTTACCTTCGGGATCGGCGCGGCCGCCACGGGTCTAGCGGGCGCCTCTCTCAGTCCGATCACCGTCATCTATCCCGAGATGGGTTTGGAGTACACCATAACCGCTTTCTGTGTGGTGGTTCTTGGAGGGATGGGATATATGCCCGGCGTGCTGTGTGGCGGGCTGATCTTGGGCGTCACACAATCGCTGGCCACCACCTATGCCACCGCAGGCATTTCCATGGCCATGAGTTTCTTCATTCTATTCGTAATGCTCCTTGTCAGGCCGAAAGGCGTCTTGGGCAGGGGCTTGGCGGCCTGATTCCAGAGAGGCGACCATGGAAATTTCCCGGAAAGTCCTCCGGCCGGTGCTTGCATTCTTCCTCGTTGTCGCGCTTCTCCCATGCATCATCGATTCCGATTATTTGGTGCGTTTCTCCGCCGCCATCCTTTTATGGATCGGTATGGCGGGCTGCTGGAATCTCATGAGCGGCTACACAGGTTATATCGATTTCGGACCCGTGGTCTATTTCGGCATAGGAGCCTACATAACGGGTATCTCCATGTCTCAATACGGCTGGGCCTTTCCCGCCGCCCTGGCCCTTTCCGCCTTTGTGGGCGTTCTCGTGGCACTGCCCATGGGCGCTGTCACACTGCGTCTCAAAGGAGCCTATTTTGCCATTGCGACCTTCGCTTTTGCGGAAACACTGAAACAAATCATCCTCGAATTCGACAGAACCTTCGGCGTGTCCTTTTTCCAGGGCAGCCACGGCATTACCCTTCCGCTCACGGCTCACGATAATACCTTCTTCTACTACTGGATCATGGCCGTCACGACACTGGTGACCGTGGCCCATCTTTACATCGAAGGCTCCAGATTCGGCTATGGTCTGAAGGCGGTGAAGGATTCGGAAAAAGGGGCGCAATCCCTGGGGGTGAACACCTTCGCAGTCAAATTGGGAGCCTATTTGACGAGCGCGGGATTTTTGAGCATTTTCGGAGGAATTGAAGCGTACTGGATCAGTTACATCACCCCGGCGGACGTATTCCACGTCCATAAGACCGTCCAAATGGTCATCATGACCCTGCTGGGAGGAATGGGTACCCTCGCCGGACCTGCGGTGGGGGCCTCCTTTCTGACCATTATTTCTGAGATTCTAGGCGAAACCTTCGTCGAGTACTACCTGATTCTCGTGGGCGCCATCGTGGTGTTGGTGGTGATGCTCCTGCCGGAGGGCTTAATGGGAGCCTACCGTGACATCAGGAGAAGGACGGGGGCGGGCCCGAAACGAAGAGGCGGCCGAAAGCCATGAGAATTCCGGGATGGGATGAGGACAAACTGCTCGAATGCAGGAATCTCACCAAAACCTTCGGTGCCCTTCGGGCAGTGGACGACGTTTCCTTTGCTCTTTGGAAAGGCGAAATCCTAGGGATTATCGGTCCCAATGGAGCGGGGAAAACCACGCTGTTCAACCTCATTACCGGAGAGCTGAAACCCGACAAAGGGCGGGTTCTCTACCGTGACAGGGACCTCACGGCCCTCCCTCCTTTCCGCATTGTGCGCGCGGGCATAGCCAAAACATCGCAAATCCTCGAACCTCTAAAGAGCCTGACCGTGTTGGAAAACGTTCTCGTCGCGGCGACTCACGGCGGCGGACTGGGGTTGAAAAAGGGCAGAGACCGGGCATGGACCGTACTGGAGAGGGTCCACCTCACTTCAGCAGCATTCCTTCCGCCCTCATCGCTCTCCGTGCTCCACCGGAGGAGACTGGAACTCGCCCGCGCACTCGCCACCGGAGCCCGACTGCTGCTCCTCGACGAAAACATGGCCGGATTATCGGCTTCCGAAGTCGCGGAGACCCTGGACCTGCTCAGGACACTGAATGCATCCGGTGTTTCCTTCATCCTGGTGGAACATGTGATGCAGGCCGTAACCGGGGTCTGCCAAAGACTTGTGGTGCTGGATCTGGGAAAGAAAATCACCGACGGCGTTCCCCAGGACGTCATGGCGCATCCAAAGGTTCTTGAGGCTTATTTGGGCGATGCCGATTTGACGGACGGCAAAGACCCGGATGCCCCATCGGGAGGCATATCGTGACTGATGATCGGATGCTTCTGGAAATTCTGGATCTCGAACTGTCCTACGGCGATGTTCGGGTGCTGGAGGCGGTCTCTTTGAGTGTCAATGAGGGAGAGATCGTGGCCCTTATCGGACCCAACGCGGCGGGAAAGACCTCCCTGCTGAAAACGGTCATGGGACTGATCCGCCCATCCAAGGGAACGGTAAACTACAAGGGACGTCCCATACAAGGTAGGTCGCCGGAGGATTTGGTGGCCCAAGGAATCTCACTAGTGCCCGAGGGAGCAAGAGTGTTCCAGGAGATGTCCGTTTTGGATAATCTCAAGATGGGATCCTATTGTTCCCGTGCGAGGGCCAACAGAAATCGTAATCTCGATAGGGTGTTCGCCGTGTTTCCTCGCTTGGCGGAAAGACTGCGCCAGAAGGCGGGAACCTTGAGCGGGGGTGAGCGTCAGATGTTGGCTGTCGGCAGGGCGTTAATGTCGGAACCGACGTTGCTTCTTCTCGACGAACCCTCTCTGGGTCTCCAACCGTTGATGGTGAAGCGAGTCTTTGAAACCATCGCCGGCATTGCCGCGGATGGTCTGACCGTACTATTGGTGGAGCAGAACGTTCGGATGTCATTGCGCATAGCCCATCGAGCCTATGTGCTCGAACGAGGGAGAATCACGCTGCACGGAGCCCCGTCCTCTCTCCTGGACAGTGAACATGTGCGGAAAGCGTACCTATCCGTCTAACTCGTCGGCGGAGATTCCGATTCAAAAGGCTAAAAAGTCGCCGCCGACCGGTCCGGGCAAGAGGAACGATTTCGCCCCACGCGACTTCAGCAACGAAAAAAACTTGATTTGATGCTTCCAATGGGGCAATCACCAAACTAGCTTACAAACGGGAGTTCGGATATCCCGTATGATTCTTGCCCGAATCGCCTACTAGAACTCAAACCAGACCGAGGGAGACCATGCAGCTAAAACAAAACCTTTTGACTCTCGTTGCTTCCCACCGAAAAGTCTTTGAAAACGCAGAAAGAACCGACGTCATTCAGCATTGCGTGGACAACGGGGAAGCATTTATTTCCGCCAACGGATGCCTGGCAACCTGGACTCCCCCCGAGTCCACCGGACGTGCGCCATTGGATACCCTTTTCGTCAAGCGCCCTTCCATCGAGAAGAATGTGGACTGGGATTCCCCCAACAACCTGCCCCTGGAACCGGAAACCTTCGAAAGTCTGTGGGCGGATGCGGTGAAGGTCCTGGGTGGAAAAGAGAATATCTACGTCTCGGACCGTGTTATCGGGGCCGAAAGTTCTTATGCGTTGCCGGTGAAAACGGTCTCGGACAAAGCCCTCACCACTTTGTTCGCCATGAACATGTTCAGACCGGTGCCTTCCGATATCGGCTCATCCGTATTCGCGGACAAGGAGTTCACCCTGCTGGTGCTTCCTTACGACAAGATCGATGTGGGTCCCTATGGGGGAAAACTTCGGAAGAGGCCGGACGGCAAGACCTCCGACATGGTCATCGCAATGGATTTCGAGAACCGTCTGGGCCTGGTTTACGGTTCCGCCTACTGCGGCAGCGTCAAGAAACTGATGTTTACCGTGATGAATTACTACCTCCCCTTCGAGGGAATTCTTCCGATTCACTGCTCCGCCAACGAAAACGCAGCAGGCGAGCTTTCCTTGTTCCTTGGTCTTTCAGGCACGGGCAAGACCACTCTTTCCGCCGATGCGAGTCGGGCTCTCCTCGGTGACGACGAGCACGGCTGGAGCGAAAACGGGATTGCGAACTTTGAAAACGGCTGTTATGCCAAGCTCATCGACCTTGATCCCGAGAAAGAACCGGAAATCCACAAGGCGGTCTTTCATGACGCCCCTTACCTGGAGCACGGGGCCATTGTGGAGAACGCCATGATGTATCCCAACGGCAAATTCGATCTCTATGACGACCGTCTTACGCCCAACAGCCGAGCTTCGTACCTGCTGACGGCCCTGACCAACATCAAACCGTCCTCCACGGGCCCGCATCCCAAGACCATTATCTTTCTCACCGCGGACGCCAACGGAGTGATCCCTCCCATTGCCAAGCTCAACGCCGAACAAGCCATGTTGTGGTTCCTCATGGGATACACGAGCAAGCTGGCCGGCACGGAAACCGGCGTCGTGGACCCGGTGAGCACTTTTTCGCGGTTCTTCGGGCAGCCCTTCATGCCCTGCCTGCCCAACATGTATTCGGACTTGCTCGGGAAGAAGATGAAAGAACACCAGACCCAGGTGTATCTGGTGAATACCGGGTGGAGCGGCGGACCCTACGGTGTCGGCAAGAGAATGGACATCATGATGACCCGCACCATGCTCAACGGGGCCCTGGACGGCAGCCTGAGTCAAGTCGAGTATACCGATGATTCCCTTTTCCATTTCAGCGTGCCCAAATCGTGTCCAGGGGTCCCGTCGGAAATCCTGAATCCGGAAAACACCTGGAGCGATAAGGAAGCCTACCGGGCCCGAGCGAAGAAGTTGGCCGGGGAATTCAGCGCCGGCTTCGATAAGGCCTACGGTAACAAGAACATAGATGAAACCGTGCGTAATCAATGCCCGGGAAAATAGCCCATCAAGGCATGAATCGCAGTTCTTAACACACACGGCGGCAGAAGAATATCAGGCCCGGCCGGGTCCCAGGATCCAGTGCCGGGCCTGTCTTTTACGGTCAAAGGCGGTTCGGAATGTCCTCTATTCTAATCCGAAACATCGGAAAGCTCATTTCAGGCAACATTCATTCTCCCTTCATCACCGGAGACGCTCTTCTCATCAGAGACGGAGTCTTCAAGTGGATCGGATCGAGTGAAGAAGCTTCCACCATGAAAGTAGATACCGTCATCGACGCAAAGGGTGCCGTGGCGGCGCCCGGGCTTCTTGACTCCCACTGCCACGTGGGGCTCACGGACTACACTCCCAGGCAGCAACAGATCGGGTTCATGGAAAACGCTCTCCATGGAGGCGTAACGACCCTGATCTCCGCGGGTGAGGTCCATATTCCCGGTCGTCCGACAGATCCCGCGGGTGCGAAGGCCCTCGCGATCCTCGCCGCGAAAATCTATCGTGATTATCGTCCCGGGGGCATAAAGGTCCTGGGAGGTGCGGTGATCCTGGAAGAAGGCCTGACCCGTGACGACTTCAGGGAGATGGCGGCGCACGGTGTTCGCCTTGTGGGGGAGATCGGTCTGGGCTCCGTTTCGATGCCCGACGATGCCGCGGTCATGGCCGAGTGGGCACAAGCGTCGGGGATGATCGTAACCATGCACGTGGGCGGACCCTCTTCGCACCAAACCGAAGCCGTGACGGCGCAACATGTTCTCAAAGTCCGACCTCGGGTGGCCTCTCATATCAACGGGGGACCCACCGCAATAAGCAGGGGAGACATGCAGAGAATTTTGCTGGAGAGCTCCTGCGCCCTTGAGTTGGTCTACTGCGGCAACCCCAAGGCGTTGGTGACTCTCCTCCAGTATGCGAAAAAGGTCAACGCTCTGGACCGAATCATCGTGGGCAGCGATTCTCCGTCGGGCAGCGGCGTGACGCCTCTCGGCGTACTACGGGTGGTGGGCATGGCCGCTTCCCTGGCCGAGGTGGAGCCTGAACAGGCCTTGTGCATGGCCACGGGAAATACGGCCGGGGTTTATGGTCTCCGCTCCGGATTGATCAAGGAAGGTAGGCCGGCGGACCTGGTCATTCTGGACGCTCCGGCGGGAGGCGTAGGGGAGGATGCCCTGCAGGCGTTGGAGCAAGGAGACGTACCGGCGGTCTCCCTCGTGTTGGTGGACGGACGCATCGTGGTCCATCCCAGCCGAAACACGCCTAAGGCGAAGCGGCCGGTGGAGATGACGTGACCATTGCCGGCGGGATGTTTTAGATTCTTGTAAGCGGCGACGACCTCAAAGCCCGCTTCAAAAAAGGAGCCCTGGAAGTTAACGAGCAACCGTATTCCCCCTCAGGCTCTCCGCCGAAGGCGGTAAGGCCTGTTTGTGAGGTCTTGAGGGCTCGGAAGGGACTTTCTTCAAGAGTCCTCCCTTGAATGGTCAGCATTCCTCCCGTCGTCTGATGCTCCATAGGGCCCCGCAGCCCAATAGAAGCGCCAGAATGATCAGTCCACACTCTTTGAGTGTAGGAACGGCGGTGCTTGTTCGACCGGTGGCGTCGTCCGCTCGAGCGACGCCGCCTTGATCTATGATGGGGAAATACCATGTTGGCCTCAGGTGCTCGATCGTTATGATGGAGCATCACCCAAACAGAAAGGAGACCAACATGGTAGCAACGAAAGTAACAGAATTGGCCAAGTTTTTGGAGCTGGATATCGACCGTGATTTCCACGTCGGGATCGACGTACACAAAAAGAGCTACCACGTGGCCGTGCTTCGCAGCGACGGCGAGGTGAAGACTTTTGTGTCCTCGGCCTCTCCGGAGGCCATCGTGGCCATGTTGCTCCCCCACTTGAGGCGCATCCGAGCCGTAGCCTACGAAGCGGGGCCCACCGGCTTCGGCCTTGCGCGCACTTTGGCCAAAGCCGGGTTCAGCGTGATCGTGGTGGCGCCGAGTCGGGTCCCTAGGCCGGTGACTGCGGGGGCCAAGACCGACCGCCTGGATTGCATGCGGTTGGCGGACCATGCCGCCCGAGGGATATTGAAGTCCATCGCCGTTCCCACGGAGGAAGAGGAGGCCGAACGCAGCGTAATTCGCCGTCGGCACGATCTGGCCGACGGCACTCGACGCGTTAAGCAGAGAATTCAATCCCTTCTGCTGTTTCACGGTGTGGAGGCGCCTCCCGGGCTCAATCATTGGGGCCGAAGCGCTGTGGCGCAACTTCGAAAGCTTCGTCTGCCGAAGGAGGCCAAAGCGACGCTGCTCAGCTTGCTCCGTGAGTTGAATTTCCTCACAAAGGAAAAAGCCTTCATGGAGGAAAGGACTTCCAGTGTGTGCGAGAAACCTGAACACTTTGAGGAAATGCGATGCCTTCGAAGCGTCCCCGGGGTGGGTCCCATCACAGCGGCTACCTTCCTCCTGGAATTGTTTCGCCCGAGTCGGTTCCATCGAGTGGAGGAAGTGACCAGCTATCTGGGACTCGCCCCCCTGGTGCGACAGAGCGGAGAGAGGAAATCTCGAGTGGCGCTTCCTCCCGTGGGTCAGACGCGACTGCGGAGTCTGTTGGTGGAGGCGGCCTGGACGTGGAAGTCCAGGGATCCGGCCATTGATTCGCATTATCGAAAACTCCTGTCGCGAACGGGCCTTCCACAAAAGGCCATTTGTGCGTTGGCACGGAAACTGGCCGTTGTTCTATGGCGATTGACCATGGAAAAACGGACCTATGAATTTCGTCTCCAAGCGGACCAAGCATGAGCCGGTTAGGACTTGTTTAGGAGAACCCAACCGGCTCGGGACCCATACTTGAGGTGGGTCCCGAGCCTCAAGCCGGGGAGACAACAGCGGAGACGGCCGCGATAAAGTTTGGCTGCATCGGTAGCGCTGGGGAAATGGCGGCATCTTCGCTTCTACATCGCATGTGTACTTGGCGCTTCGGGCGCGAATAGGAAACGGTTATCCAATTCCGGCTTGACTTGAGGCCACATAGGAAACCTTTGGTATCGTCGCCCAGTTTGGACTCTTCCAGCACAAATTCGACATAGTGAACGGTCTTTCCATCGATCTCTTCCGTTCCGAAAGTCACATCAGGCATGCTGTACCACACCGAAGAGTTCCAGTCGTCGGGCGTCGGGCCGAATTTCCGGTAGACAAAATGCGCCAGAGAATCGGCGCCGTGATAGTAGACGCGAACCGTGGCCGTCGCACAAGGAAGGTTAAAAGACATCAGCTCAAAGGGATGCTCGTAGCCCGGATCAGGAGTCCCCACGGAAGCATAGGTGCCGGTGGCCACATTGTGCAGCCGATCGCAACCGTCCCGGACTTCCAGGGTGAGATAGCTCTGGTCGGATGAGGCTGAAGGAAGGGACGCCCCACTGGTCTGCAGGCTGTCCTGAATGCCGTCGCCGTTTCCGTCGCCGCCGTTGGGGACGGCATCCTGAACACCCGCCGAAACCCCGGTGCCGTCGGAAGTGGTCACGCTGATGGTATTGGAATGGTCGCTTGTCGATCCGTCTTTCTCGGCCCGCAAACGGTAATAATATTCCGTTACCTCGTTGAGGTCGGTTATCGCTGAAGAGGTGACATTTCCCACGTCCTTGTCCTGGTACCCGGTGACGAAGGTGCTGAAATCGTCTTGTTCCGACACATCCAGCCGGTAGCCGGTCGCACCGGCGACACTGAGCCAGTTGGCCGTAAACCCGGTTCCCGAAACGTTCGTCGCGTCGGTAGCCGTGGGAGCGACTATGGTGGTCCAATGCGCGTACAGGGTGGTGTCCGAAGTCCGGTCCCAGTTGCGCGCACTCGCCATGGCCGCCGTATAGTACTGAGTTCCGGAACCTCCGGTTTCCGTGTAGTAGCCGACGAAAGTGAACCCGTCACGCGTCGGCGCCGTGGCCGAAGGCATGGCCGAGTCGTAGGTCGCGGTCACACTGCCGCTTCCGCCGGCGCCCCCCTGATCGTCAAGGGTCACCGTGTAGGTATCGGCCGTCCATTCGGCATAGAGGGTCACGGCTGCATTGGCGGAGTAGGTGCCTCCGGCGTCGTAGTGAGTACCTAGTCCGGTGGCGGACGTGTTCCATCCGGAGAAGGTATATCCGGTTCTGGCCAGGCTGCCCGAGTTCGTCTGAAGCGTCAGGTCCAGGCCTTTAATCTTGGCTTGAGCGGCGGGCGCCGTGCCGGATGTGGCGCTGTTGGCGTTGTAGGTCACCCCGTAGGACCCGACACCCGTAAAATCGGAAAAACTCGCAACCGTGCCGGAAAACTTGTGGTTGACCGTATCCACAGGGCTAAGTGCCGTCCAGGCCCCGCCGCTGTAGGCGGCGCCGGAAATATCGGCTTCCGTGCCCGCAACGTCATCCGGCTGGTAATTGAAAGAGGCATTACAGGAAAAACCCGATATGCCGCTCTGGGCCACGGTCCAGTACCGGTTCAGATAATTGGTGGTGCTGGTGTTGTTCGGCTGTTTGCTGTTATTGACGGAAATCTCCGCATAGGCGCCGCCGTCATAAGACCCGTCGGTAAAAATGAGGGTCGCCGGTGAATAGTAGGCGGTTCCATTCAGGGTCCCCACGGGAAACAGGTAGGTCCCGGCATTGGGAGCCGTTCGCCGGAGGCTTCCCGTACCATTCGAAATAATCATATGGTCGCCGTCAAAATCAGTACCGGCTGAATCATCCAGAATCGTGCCGTTGGCAGTCAGTGTATGCCCGTCGGTGTCGATCAATCCGCCGCCGTCGGTGAGGATCAGGGTGCCGTCGACAGTGACGTCTCCGGCAAGCGTCACCAGTGCCGAAGCGTTGATGGTCAGATTGTGGAAGGTGGAGTTGTCGGAAATGCCCTGGGCTAGGGATCCGTCAAAGGTCACGGTGCCGGACCGGCCGTCGAATACCCCGTTGTTGCTCCAGTTTCCGGCTACGTTGATGCCGAAGTCACCGCCGTTTGCGACATCGAGGGTAACGCCCGGAGCGATGGAAAGGTTGCCGTTCACGTCGATGGCCCCGGCGAGGGTCTTGGTGCCGCTTCCTGCAAAGGAAACCCCCGCGTAGGTACCTGTATAAATGCTCTGAGCACCGGCCAGGCCATAGGTTACCGTCCCGCCGGAGGCCGTGAGTGTGCCGCCGCCCCCTGTTGTTCCTGAAAAGGCGATGGCGCCGCCTCCGGAATTGATCGCCGCGGTACCGCTGATGGTGGTTGCACCCAGGGTAACCACGTCGTTCGAGGTCACCAGGGCGCCGTTGAGGCTGACGGAAGATGGATTACTGCCGTTGCCGGTTGTTTCAATCCCGCCGTTGAAGGTGAGCGTATCTCCGGCGGCATCGCCGAGCGAAACCGTACCCGTGTTCAGGAATTCCACAAGATCGGCAATGGTGGTTCCGTCGCCGTTCAGCTGCACATTATAGCCCTGATCGGCGGTCGTCAGGGTCGGCGTCACGAGGGCGCCGTCGAAGACGATGTCGGAACCGTCCTCGGAGTCCGTGAGAACCACGCCGGTGTCGGCTGTAACCGCACCTGAAAACGTGGCGCCGTTGCTGTTGGTGATCGTCAGTGTCTTAATTTGTTTTGAGGCCGTCCCGCCTATGGCGCCGGAAACCGAAACGGTTCCCGCTGAGCCGGCGTCAAGGGTGAGACTCTGGGTGTCGTCGTCCTTTCCGTCGATGGTGCCGGTAAAGGAGATGTCGTCGCCGGCCTCGCCCCCGGACGAAACGGCCGCCCCGCCGGGGGAATCGAGATCCACCGCCCCGGTGAAGGTGACGGAACCGCCGGCACTGGTGTAGGTGGCGCCGTTGAGGTCGATGTTCGAGCCGGTGACGGCGATGTTTCCGGTAGTGACCGAGACGTTTTGAAGATCGACTTGCGGAGCGTTGGATATAGTAAGGGCCGCAAGGCCGTTGATGTCGTCGGCGATGGTAACGCTTTCGCCCGCCACCCCGTTCACCGTGATGGTCAGGGAACCGCCGCCGGCGATATCCCCTCCGCTTGAAGTCAGGTTCACGTTTGAATTGTCGACGGAAAGGGTCGTGTCCCCGGTGATCACGACGGCGCCGGCGGTGCTCTTGATATCGATGAGACCGCCGTTGGAGACGATCTTGGCGCCCGCAAGGGTTAGATTACCGGTCTGGGCCTCCAATTGAATTTGGGTGGACGAACTGCCGGCCTTGAGAGCGCCGTTCCCTCCTTCACCGGTGCCGGTGATACTGATGACGCCTTCGTCGGCGGTGATCTTGGCGGCAGCGCTCGTGAAGTTCACCACACCGCCGTTCTCCACGGTGAAGGAATTCACCGTATACCCGCCGGCAACGTTTGGATCATGATCGGTTGTGGAGGCATCGGGGATTACGACATCATCATCGGCGCCCGGCTGGGTTCCGGTGCTCCAGTTGTCTCCATCCGTCCAGTCGGAACTTTCGCTTCCGTCCCAAGTGGGGCCGCCTGCCGCCTCGAAAACATAAGTGGTTCCTTGCCAGCCGTTATACGATCTCGCTCCAATAAAAGCCGTTTTTCCATCCGGGGAGATCGCCATACTCCATTGCGCAAAGTCTTCATCAACGGAATTATCGCCGATCAGTTTGGCTTGCTGTTCCCAGGAGCTGCCGGAACCGGTAAAAATATATGCCGCCCCAAGATCAGAGTTATCTCCGGGCGCTCCGATTAAGACGGTTGTGGCATCCGGTGAAATAGATACGCGAGTACCAAAATCGTCACCGGTTGCTCCGCCGGTTGCTGAAAGCTTTGCCTGTTGGGTCCAGGAACTGCCTGAGCCCGTATATATATAGGCCGCTCCGGTACTTGAATTATTACGCGGCGCTCCGATAACAGCCGTGGTCCCATCTGATGCGAGAGAGACGCCGGAGCCGAAATACTCAGTTGAACCATCCCCCTCGAAGTCTGTCCGTTGAGTCCACGAGGTGCCTGAGCCCGTAAAGACAAGAACGACACCATGAGGCGAGAGACCAAAATAGGGAGCTCCTACAAGAAGAGTTGTCCCATCCGATGAAATAGATACACTATAACCAAATTGAGAGTCGCCAATAGAGGAGCCGTAAAGCGTAGGACTCAGCTTGGTCTCATCCGACCAACCGCTTCCCGTATATACATAGACGACTCCTGCATTTTGTGACGGATCATCAAAAAGAGGTGCACCAACAACAGCCGTTGATCCGTCCGCTGAAAGACATACACTGGATCCAAAGCTTTCATTTGACCCTGAAGGGTCAAATGTAGTCTCCAAAGACCAGGACTCGTCATACGAGTAAATATACGCCTTCTCCCCGCGATCGGCACCGATCAATGCCGTATTTCCATCATGGGAAAGTGCGACGGCAACTCCAAAACCACCGCCTTCGGGAGCTTCTATGGTTTCGTCATATACCCAGGAACCTTCTGAATATCTGAATACAAAAACTTCACCGTCTTCTTCCGAACCAGCGGTGGGACCCCCGATAAGCGCGGTATTCCCATCTCCGGAAACGGCTACGCTGAATCCGAATTCGCTGCTGAATGGTGATACGGTAAGTTTTTGGGTCTGTTCCCAGTTTGCAGCCATTAATTCCGTATAGTTTTTGATTTCAGGGGCGTTGAAATATTCCTCAGCGTTGATGCGATCCGTTTCAAGTATCCAGTTTCCTCCATGCTCGGCATTACCCGTTGCATCCGTCGAAGCCGCGAAGTCGACTCCCGTGACATGTTCCAGCGCGCCTATCAGCAACCCTCCTTCGTCTCCTTCAGCAAGGTCGCAGGCCAATAGATCGATTCTGCCGCCTTTTTCAAGATTGGAGGCAAGTTTGCGCCAGAACTCCCCCTGTTTGCTGTTGGAAACCGTTGAACGGAGACTGATCACTTCAGAGTCGGCGATATGAAATTTGTTTCTTCCACAATTATGTGCGGCAAACGCAATGGATGAAGCCTTCCCGCCCTTGAGCGCGTCAGTCACCATCGCGTTCAGTTCATTCAGAACCGTGGTTTCAGGGTTATATTGAATCACCAGCACGTTGGAGTTTGCGGCATTCACGAGATCATGCGCGTCATCGAGCCTTGATGAAACAAGAAGGACTTTAGGGGCGCTGTTGATGGTCATGTTGCGGGTGTTCGCGGTTTTACCGATGGAAGTGACGTCTAAGACACCCGGGTTCGCAGTGCCCGATCTTCCTGCTTGAAAAATGCTTTCGGTTCCCGAAGCTGAATGGCTGGGATGGTTCCGGCCTGAAATCATAGTCAGTGAACGGCTCGTTTCAATTTCAGGATCTCTTGTATCAGTACTTGGCGCAACCCCTATAAAATCACCCTCTTGAAAAGTCCTATAGGATGCCGATTCCGGCCGATGGTCGGGAGCAGCATCCCGAAAAGCGCATTCGCCGTGAACCTCGTCATCTATGCAACACGCTGAAGCATAAATGATGTTGGGCATGGAAAACACGATAACCAAACAGACAAAAACCATAACCAAGCTAAACCCGGAGACTATCTTGTCCTTTTTCACCAAAATGTCAGTCATCAGCCGGCTCCGTGAATGATCGTAGTCGTTACGGTTCGAGGACCCAAACATAACCTTTGACATGGCTCAGGATCGTCGGGAGAGTTCACCAGGCGATCCACGTCTCAAACCCGACGCTCGACAGCCTGAGCAGCATCATGCCTTGCCCAATTCCACCATTCAGCCCCACGGCGACCCCTGAGTGGATACGATGCCGACTTCGGAAAGGGGGAACCTCTTTCGGTATTCTGATGTTCGAGTCGATTTTGAATTACATACCATCATACACGGACTTCCTGCCTCCGGCAACAAGTGGAAGCATGGTTTTTTTATGAAATTCATACCTATTCTTGACGATTCAGGATAAATGTTAACGTATTTTCGGCGGGTTATGGAAAAAGGGGGGGTATGGCGCTATGTTTTGGTGCTCCTGGAGAGCCTGTAAAGTGCGTGGGAGTTGCTTCGCCGTCCGACCGCCGATGCGTTGTATTCATTCACGGGGGGGGAACTTTTTAAAAAGTTCTCCCCCCGTTCCCCCCCTTGTAAAAAGCTTCAAGCAGGCCTCACCGCCTCCGGCGGAGAGGCTTCACGGCGTGAGCAGATCTGCGGACTGGGGCGCCCTTGGCGAGGGCTTCGTCCCTGATGCGTCCGGCAATCGTTCTCCTAACGGCCCCTCACCTTGGTTGCGACGCGAAAGCGGGCAACCCGCTCAACAGGTTTTGGGAAGGGTTGTGGGAAACCCTTTTCCAAAAGCGTTTCCCGAATACCCCGTGAACGGATGCCTTGAATTACTGAGGAGAAAAGACCCTTTTCAGTTTTTCCGGCGTCATATCGGGTTGGGATAGTGTGATCATTAATAATAATCTGGCCTTGTATGCGCTCAAATCACCGGCCAAATGGGCCCCGATGCTTAATAATGAACCACCTCCACCATCGTCTCCGTAAAGTGCGTACGCACCGCCGTGACGAACCCTGGTCGCGACAACGACCGGAAGTTCCTTACCCAACGCATACTGAATGGCCTGAAAGACATCCTTATTCACATTACCGGCGCCAACCCCTTGAATCACTAGTCCCTTGGCGCCATGATCCACGGCATAACGGATAAATTTCCCGTCATCTCCCGCATAGGTTGAAAGTAATGGAACATCCTGCAAAAGTTCGGGTAAAGGCCACTTGTTTTTGATCAGGACATGGTTAAATGGAATCACACGATCGCCCACTATGTATCCAAGATACCCATATTCACCAGAATTAAATGTTTGCACGTTGGTTGTTTCATCCTTTTGAACATGTCGTGCGCTATTGATAAACTGATTCATGGTAACCGTGACGCCCCATTCTTTGGCTTGAGGGGAGCAGACCTGCAATACTGCATTGTAAATATTGGCCGGTCCATCGGGGCTTAGATCAGAGGCACTTCGCATCGCACCGACAAAAACAACGGGCTTTTCACTTTGCAGGGTCGTTTCAAGAAAAAAGGCACCTTCAGCCATCGTATCCGTGCCGTGTGTTACGACCACCCCTTGCACATCGGGTCGTTCAAGAATTTCCTGTACCTTGGCACTTAACTTCCTCCATAGTTCCGGTGTCATCTGTGAACTGTCGATATTGCAGAGCTCAACCGTTTCGATAGCAGCGATGTGATCCAACCCAGGTACCGCCTCGATTAGATCTTTGCCGGATACGGCGGGAACAGCCCCTCCGGAGGCGGAGTCGTATTTCATGGCCACCGTTCCACCGGTAGTGACCACAACAACTTTGGGTAATAAGGCATTTTGCGCCTGTGAGCTATCCGCATTGGCGGGCGAGCAGAGCAACAAAAAGAAAAGAGAAAGAATCCACAGCGATTTGAAACCATTTTTCATTGGATGATACCCCATTGAAAGTGCGGCCGGATCCGTATGGACGGACCGAGCCTCGTGTGTTGTCGGCATGCGCTGAACCGGACCCCGGGTTCCCCGGATCCGTAACGGATCGCTGAAAAAAGCTGGTTGCAGCGTTTCTTCAAGGCACTTACTTACGTCAAAGCATTTTCGTTGGGATAGGCTTCGGAATCGTAGGAAACGGGGTTGATTTGGTGCGTTTCAATTTTTCAATGGATCATCCCTTATCCGATGGAGTCCGTTCGCCTCTGCTGGCGGCCCGGCCGACTGCCCGGCGCTTCGTCCAGCGTTTCTCTGCAACCTCAGGTGGGGATCAAACCAGTGGCGGAACAGGGTGTTGCAGTCTCGACCGGCGGTTTCACCCGGTGATCGACCAACCGGTTTCCATCGGGATGGTCACGGAAGAACTCATTCCGTTCGATCCCTGGCCGGATGAGGTGATGCAACGCTCCAGGTGCATCAATGCCTGCTTCTCGCAGCATGAGATTCTTCTATCATGGACGATGAAGCGAGGGAATTCAACACCGTGCCTCTGTTCTACCGGAGCGTCTATGGTATTTTGTCACGTTAATCAACAACGTCCCCTAAGTTACTGGTCTCCGACCGCGGTATGGTCCGCGTCGACAATCTGGTGGAACTGGAGCGTGCCGGTATCGACTACATCGTGGGCATCCCCATGCGCCGTTACCAGGATGTCCGAGGCCAAGTGGTGGACACTCCGGGCTACTACCAAGCGCTCACTCCCACCTTGTGGTTCAAGGAGATTCATCTGAACGGATGCCGTTACGTCCTCTGCTACAACCAAGACCAAGCAGCCAAAGACGAGGCCACCCGATCGGCCCTTGTGGAAAAGTTGAAAACCACCCTGAAAAAACAGGGGCCCCAGTCTCTGGTGGGAAACAAGGGCTTCAGGAAATTCATCAAACTCGACCGGGAAACCGTGCGCATCGATCCCGCCAAGGTCAAGGACGACGCCCGCTTCGACGGCAAGTATGTTCTCCTCACCAGTACCGACATTCCCGCCGATGAAGTCGCGGTCACCTACAAGCGACTGTGGCAGGTGGAAAGAGCCTTCCGGGACCTCAAATCCGCCCTGGAAGTCAGGCCCGTGTTCCATCAACGGTGTCAACGCGTTCAAGGTCACATTTTCTGCAACTTCCTGGCCCTATACCTGAAGATCGCGCTGCAGAAACAGCTCAAAACCAAAGAAATCGACATCCCTTGGGACCAGGTTCTGCTCGACCTCGACGCCTTCAAAGCCATCCATCTACAGGTCGCAGAGAAATCCTACCTCCTCAGAACGGAATTCCAAGGCGACGCCTACCGCATCTTCCAAGCCGTTGGCCTCAAACCGCCGCCCACTTTACAGACTCTCCAGGAGCACCAAAACGTAGTGCCATAAACCTTTCTTTTTCGTATAAGCAGCTGAAATTACTGCATTAGTTGTTTTGAACTGTCAAAGATCAGTAAAACCTATAAAGGCCGAGAGCAAGCTCTTGTTAAGCACAGGCTCCTTGAGACTTATCTGCAGCGCCTGTTCATGATTATTGGGTTACACCAGAAGAATATTCGCTATGTGGACTGCTTCTCAGGTCCTTGGCAGCAAGGGAGTAAGGACCTTCACGACACCTCTCGTAATGACAACCCAAAATTGACCCACCTTGATCACGGAAAATTGACCCACCCTTGGGTTTGGTTATGGGTTTCCTCAGCCGTCCTCCCTGGTCGGGGCTTGGATCGGCTGACAACGTAGGAAGCCGTAGGCGACCGGAGTTGTCAGCCGAGAACCCGGTCTTGAGGCGGCTGCTTTTTCTTGAGCGTGTCCTTCAAACGATAGCTCTCCCAGGAACAGGAAATGACGTGGGCCTTGTGCGTCACCCGGTCCAGTAGCGCCGCAGTCAGGGTTGGGTCTCCGAAGATCTGTGTCCAGTCGCCGAACCCGAGGTTCGTCGTGATGATTACGGGCTTCTTTTCATGCCGCTCGGCCAGAACTTGAAAAAGCAGCTCCGCCCCTTCCCTGGACAGGGGCACATACCCCAGTTCATCTACGATCAACAGACCGTAGGAAGCATATCGTTTCATGACCCGGCCCAGGACCTTTTCGTCCCGGGCTTCAATCAGTTCATTGGCCAAGGAACAGCCGGTCAGGAATCGGGTTCGTACTCCTTGTCGGCAGGCGGCCATTCCGAGGGCCGTGGCCAGGTGGGTCTTTCCCGTGCCGCTCCGGCCCAGAAAGATGACGTTGCGGGCCTCCCGGATGTATTGCCCTTCAAGAAGTTCCCGGATTTTCCTCACATCGAGTTCCGGTGCCGCCTCGAACCGGAAGCTCTCCATGGGCTTGAGCAGCGGGAAACGGGCGTCGTGGATCCGGCGTTTGCAGCCGTTCTCCATTCGAGCCGCCACTTCCAGTTCACTCAGTCCAAGGAGGAACTCCGCATAATCCTCCTTGTTTTCCCGCGCTTGGCGCAACTGCGTTTCCAGATGGCTCAGGACGGCGGAGAGCTTCAGGATTTTCAGATTGGCCGTTAACTGGGCTTGAACGGCCGGTTTCATGACAGCGCTCCGATCCGCGAGTACACGGAAACATCCGGCGGTGAAAACGTCGGCCACGCGTCAAGGGAGGCGGGCCGGGAGGCGTGATCTTTGCCTTCGGACATGATCAGAAGGTGTTCCACCGCCTCCCGTGAACTCACTCCGGCTCCCACGGCCGCTTCCACGGCATCAAACACGTCCCTTTCCTCATGTTCCCGGAAGAGCCTCAACACCCCGATGAAGTCTTTGATCCCGCGATTTTCGCCCTGAGCTTCACAAAATCGTTCCAGGAGTCTTTCCAGGGAGGGCGGCCAGACGGCTCTCCATTGGCGGATCGGCCGGGCGTCGGCGAAGGCTTGGGGACGACGATGCAGCAACTCCAGGTAGTGCATGGGATCGAGCCGCCATTTGTTGTTGCCGTAATGCCGAGGATGCACGGCGATCCTTCGGCCTCCGTAGAAAACCTCCACCCGGTCCACGTACAACATCACGCGAGTCATGAGACCCACGAAGCGAGGCGGCGCCGAATAACGGTTCTTCTCGACGATGACCGTGGAGTACTTGTCCACCTTGCCGGAAACGACTTCCACGTTGGCGAAGGGAATCTCCGGAAGCGGTATCAGAAGCCCTTTCTCCTCCTGGAAAAGCTCCTCGACGGTCTTTTCCCGACCCGTGATGCGGTGGTCTCCGTAGGAGGCGCATTCCGCCAAGAGCTGCGCGTTGAGTTCCTCCAGGCTCCCCACTTCCGGCACGGGCACCAGAAAATTCCGTCGAGCATAGCCTACGAGCCCTTCCACTCCACCCTTCTCATGCGCCTGGCCGCGATTGCAGAATCGGGGCACAAAGCCGTAGTACGCCCGAAATCGCTCGAAACTTTCCTGAAGCTTGCGTTGCTTGCCTTTGAACACCTTCTGCACCGCGGTGGTCAGGTTGTCGTAGATCAACCGCCGGAAGACTCCTCCGTAGAAGGCGAAGGCTTCCATGTGTCCTTCAAACAGCGCCTGTTGCCGTTCGCATGGAAAACAGCGTACAAACGGTTTGCCGCTGCCCTTGGAACGCATGCAAAACAGCTTGAGCTTCACGCACTCTCCGGCCACAACGGCGTGGCAGCCGCCCCAATCCACCTCGGCCTCCATACCGAGATCGGGCTCAAGGGGAATAAAGACCCGGGGTTCACCCACGCCCAACCGCCTTCGCGCTTCACGCACGTAACGTCTCACCGTGCTCTCCCCGCCCTCGAATCCATGCTCCTTCCTCAATCGATGGTAAATCCGCGCCGCCGTATGTCGCTGCTTCCGAGGCCGCTCCCGGTCTTCCGTCAGCCAACCGTCGATCGTTTTGAGAAACCGCCCCAAAGAAGGATAGGGCTGATGTCGCCTCTCGCCGTAACCGCCGTACTCCTCCCGCAATGCTCTCTTGATCGTGTTCCTGGAGTGCCCCGTCTCTCGGGCGATCTCCCTGATCCCCTTGCCGTACACCCGATGTGCCGTCCTAACGTAGCCGTATTGATCCACCGTCAGCATCTCCTCACCCCCGACAAGCGGTCTTTGCTTCCTTCATCCCACTTATCAGGACCTGATCACAGGTGGGTCAATTTTCCGTTAGCGTTCCCTCCACAGGTGGGTCAGTTTTAGGTTAGCGAAACCACACCTCCATCGGCATTTCTCTAAATATCATCCGAAAATGCAAAGCCGGCCTCGAAGGCATGGGGAAAAGGGTGTCCTTCCACACATTATTCATTGAGAAAGAGAAAACCGCTTTCCAGGAGTTGCAGCATCATCTGGCCGGGATCCAGGAGCATGACATTTCAACCACGGCATTTCAGGGTGATTTTTTTGAACTCCGTGGATCGATACTACAATGGTGTGGACCTGCTGATTTCACCTTCTTCTTTATCGACCCCAAAGGCTGGAAGAACGTCATTGAAATTGGGACTCTTGCGCCGCTTCTCAGGCGCGCCAACTCCGAATTTCTGATCAACTTCATGTATGACTTCGTACTTCGCACACACACGCAGGATTCATTCGCCGATGACATCCGCGCGATTTTCGGTGAGATCCCGGACACCGCAGGGCTCACGCCCTTGGAGAAAGAGAAATGTCTGGTCGGCCTATATCTGAAACGCCTGAGAGAGATCATGCCCGCCCGGGGAGGAAAGCCACGTGCCGTACCTGTGCCCATACTCAAGGGCACCGTCGACCGCACCTTGTACCATCTGATCTACCTGACTCGACACCCGAAAGGCGTCACAGTATTTATGGAGGCTTCAGAGCGCTCGGATTTTGTGCAACGACGTACCAGGGCTCAGGCGAAACAGGAAAAAAGAGAATCCAGAAGTCGTCAGCTCGAGTTATTTCGATCGGCAGATGGTATTTCCAAAGAAGCTTTCGCTGATCAAGCCGAAGTCGGGTCTTACTGGCTCAGCAAGCTTACGACCGACCCGAAACGGTTTGGTATCGAAGAGTTGGCGGACATGATCGAGGAGACCGGGTGGTTTGAAAGTGATTTGCAGGCTGCATTCGGCAGACTAGAAAAAGAGGGAGAGGTGAAAAACCTGGACGCAACCGGGCGACGACGCAAAAAATTTGTTCACTTCTCCAACAACGACAACAAAGGCGAATTTCTTAAAAAGGTCCGGCCATGAGCACAAAGACATCCATCGAATGGACGGAAGAGACATGGAACCCCACTGTCGGGTGCGATAAAATATCACCCGGTTGCGCCCATTGCTATGCCGAGGCAATGGCAAGACGTTTGCAGGCCATGGGCGTCACCGGTTACGAACATGGGTTTCGGCTGACCCTCCTTCCCGAGCGATTGTCGGCACCCATAAAACGAAAACGCCCCACCGTTTATTTCGTCAATTCCATGAGCGATCTGTTTCATGATGATATTCCGGAGAGTTATCTACTAAAAGTGCTGGCGGTTATGCGGGAGGCGTCATGGCACACCTTTCAAGTTCTGACCAAACGTGCCGAAAGAATGGCGGAATTCTTCAGCAAGAATGAGTCACCGCCCAATGTTTGGTTGGGAGTAACGGTGGAAGATCGGGCATTCGGTCTGCCTCGTCTCGATGTTCTTAGACGAATTCCGGCTTCCATCCGTTTTGTTTCTCTGGAACCCCTACTGGAAGATCTCGGCCATATCGACCTTACCGGCATACATTGGGTCATTGTCGGGGGCGAATCGGGACCCAAAGCTAGGCCCATGCGACCCGAATGGGTGTTACGCATCAAGAACCGGTGCGATGAGTACGGAGTGCCTTTCTTCTTCAAACAGTGGGGCGCTTGGAGTACCGACGGAAAGAAACAAGGTAAGAAACGGAATGGTCGCCTGCTTAACGGGCGAATTTGGGACGCCGTTCCTCATGTGGGAGGGGACAAAAAGAGCCTTGTGCGGTGAACGGGACGGCTTCACTCGAATCCCTCGTCGCGTCTACGAACTTTTCGCGTCGACGAAACACGCAACCTTTTTCCAACAGTCCGAAAAATGGGGGCGGGGTTGATTTGGGGCACCTCTATTCTTCAACGGACAATCCATGATCCGAAGCAATCCGTCCGACAGCCGATGCGCTTGCCGCAACTGTCTTTACCGGCTCAGTAGGGGCTCGAAGCCCACGCATGACAGGGCGCTCCGGATTCACTCAGCAGTTTCCCCAACAGATCGACCAACCGAATTCAGTCGGTGTCGGAAGATCTTATGCCGTTCGATCCTAAGCGGATGAGGTGGTGCAAAGCTCCCGGCGCATCCATGCGTGCTTTTCGCGGCATGAGGTTTAGGATCATGGACGATGCAACGGGTGAACGCAGCGCCGTGCCTCTTTTCTGCTGAAGCGTCAAGCGTGTTTTGTCACGTTATTCAACAAGGCGCCTATAGTCACATAATTAGCCATGTTAATATCGCAATATCAATAAGATAGCCTATTTTGGGAATCGATTAATGAGGCTGTCACCTCTGAGAATCAATAATGCCTTTTAACTCAGTGATTTTGCGGTCTTTGTCGGCATTATCGTTTTCGAGCGTTTTGATCCTCTCAGTTAATAATGTGTAAGGGTCTGCTATTTTGAAATCAATGATTAATTCCAATTCATCTTTGTAAGGCATAATAGGTTCATATAATTGATGATAAGCTCTACCGATTGCTCCACTAAAAAGAGTTAGGCAAGGCCGTTTATCTCCTATGGAAATAATATGCTGATTAGATATGCCTGGATAAGGATCAATATAGTATATTGTTTTAATTCCAAGTTGATAAGCTTTCTTTGAACATAATTCGCATGGGCTAGATGTAGTGAATAAAATTCCTCCCATGATGCCTTCTCCGCCATATTTTGTAAGCTGCAGAAAGCATTTTCCTCTGCATGAAGAGATCTTGTGTGCACTTGATTCTTATGACCATCTATGCTATTTTTAATATCCTTGAAACAATATGGCACATTACGCCCTTTAAGTCGATTGCATAAAGGTTTTGAGTCAATTGTGCTATATACTTCGAGTATCTTAGATCTAAATATATTATCGTTTTTCTCATATGCACTATATGCTGAGCCGTCTTCACAGTTTATTAAATCGATAACATTCCTTAGCATACAAGGTGTTTGCCCCTCAGCTGACGTATTCCAGCCAATTGCTTTTATAGAATAGAATTTGTCAGTAACCACAGCTCCAACCTGTCTACTCATGCAACCGGAATTCAGTTTTGCAGTATGAGCAATTTGCATGCATCTTTCTACTCTTGTAGGCACGACCAAACCTGGATGCATAATTAGAGTGACGAATTTAGCGATCTGTTTTTTAAGAATGGTTAAGTCGTCTACGCCGATTTGGGGGTTGTGAATATGTATATCAGCCAAGTCGTAACATTTCTGAATGTCTTGGGAAGTAAAAATGTCCTTTTTCTTTTTCTTGTTATTATATTCCCTGTTATCAATATCGGTGATCTGTGATTCGTTTAAATTATGTTGTTTCTGCAAGCGAATACGCCTAGTTTCGTCAGGAGTATTAATTGCCATTAAATAAAAGGCAGAATAACGTTCTCTGAAATAGAGTGCCTCAAATGGATTCCGGAGTGTGTCTATAACAACAAAGACCGATTCTCTATCTTTTTTAGACTTTTTCCTGAAAAGTTTAATTAGATGATTTACCCTTGTTGAGATAGAGAATATATTATTAGGTTTGTATTCTGTTGAAATTGCAGATCCTGATGATCTTATATTGTTTCCTATTACTTGATAAACATGGGTATAATTATCCTCTGATATTTCATTCAATGTTCTTTTTAATTTGTCAGAGAATCTCCTCAAATCTTCGAATATCAATTTATACGCTTCTTCATATTTTTCTATCTTTATCTCATCCCAGCCATTGACTGTTAAAGTGGACATTTCGTTTCTTAACCTATTGTATTCTGCTTCACATGAACTCAGCAAAGTCTTTTTAGCATCAGAAGTCGTGCTTGCCTTCTTTATTACTTCGCGAAAAATATAGTCTGCAAATTCCTCAATATTTACCTCCAAGATATAGGAAGTAATTATGTCCTTGATTTTGATCCAGTTAAACTGTTTCCAGTTGTTCATTGCATATTTGTATATAATTCCATACTTTCTGTCTTCATTAGGGTCATCTAAGCATTGATTTGGCTTGGGTAGTTTCACTGCAGCTATTTCAGAACTAAGAATGAATGCTGTTGTACTACAACCTGATCCTGTTCGCCCTGTCAACCCGATCAATATAAACTTTTCTCTATTATCATATACCTGATCTATACTTTCTTTAAAATGAGTCATAAGATACTCTCCTTTTTGTGAGACAGACGGAGACTATTTTCAACTGATAAAAACCAATATTTGTTTGGAAGCGTCGCAAAAGTGAAATACGATCTTACGCCAAGCCATGAATAATCTGCCGGGTATGTCTTGCTAAATTGGCAACTTCAGACTAAATGATTATGCAGAAAAGCTATGAGTCAAGAGTTCCAGCATCATCGTTGAAATACATGTTGATAAGAATCACTCCATAAATATTTCAGCAATTGATGAACACAATCATAGTCCCGGCTCGCAACATTGAGCTGATCCGAAGTCGAAATTATTAATCAGAAACGGTTAAGGTGATTCATCGGCAAATCGAAAAAAAAGACTCAAAGACAACATCTATTCGGGGTCCGGATTGTCTGGAGAGCTCATCATGCCCGCCGGCTTCCAAACTCGATGCCCCCCACCCGACTCCCGCTTCGGAACAGCACAAAACCTTCCGGCATTTTGACGCCCGAGTCGATTTTGGAGAACAAATCATCATACGCTGACTTTTCCGCACCCACAATAAACGGATCCATGGTTTTTTCTCATGAAATTCATGAGATTCCCTTATGGATTTCATGAGGATCGGGGCTGGGTAGGAGAGGTCCTACGGAGGATGTGCGTATGGTCCGCAGCCTGATGGGCCGCATGGGGTGTGTGGAAATTCCTCGGACAGGGGAGACTGCGGGCTCCCGATCCCTAGTTGTGCACGGCCGGCCTTCCTCCGCTCCCTCGCGGCGTGCCTGAACCTTTCGCGTTGACGAAACCCGGAACCTTCTTCTAACATATCCAAACGGTGAATGGATGCGTGTCCCCGGAGGATTCCTCTCCGGAGACGGACGGCTCGGGGGGGGAACTCCGCCACGACAACCCAACAAGGAAGGAAGCCCCGTTATGTTGATCGGCAAAAGAGTCCGTCTGGAACGAGTGAGCGACAGGAACACCAAGAAAACGATCATCGTTCCTTTGACCCACGGCGCCCGTATGGGCCCCATTGAGGGCATCCGGGACGTTCAAAACGTGATCGACGTGGTGTCGTTGGCCGGAGCCAACGCCATCGTGTTGAACAAGGGGATCATCCATCGAGCGCACCGTGGGAGGGGCAGAGATATCGGCTTGGTCATCCATCTCACGGGCGGCGGCAGGGATTCCCACAAAGTGGTGGTGTGTTCCGTGGAGGAGGCCGTGCGTGTGGGCGCCGACGCGGTTCGAGCCAGGCTGATCGTTGGGGGTGAATACGAGAGTCTGATGCTGGAGACTCTGGGAAGCATTTCCAAGGCCGCCATGGACTGGGGAATGCCTCTTCTGGTCACGGTGCAACTCCTGAGTGAAGACGAGGGGTTCGAGGAGGCCTTGGCCCGCGGGGCGCGAACGGCCGCGGAATTGGGCGCCGATATTATCAGCATCCCGCATCCGGGAAGCGAGGAAGCCCTCAGGACCATCCTGGAATCCACCCCGGCTCCGGTGATCATCAAGGGCGGCGAAAAAGTCGATCGCCCTCGGGAAATCCTGCAATTGGTCTATTCCGCCATCCATGCGGGAGCGCATGGCGTCAGCGTCGGCAGAAACGTGTTCCAACACGAGAAACCGGGCAACATGGTCAAGGCCATCAGCAGCATTGTGCATCACGCGTATACGGTGGACCGGGCCATGGAAGTGCTCAAGGAAGAAGCCCTCACCAGCTCGGTGTTCGGTCCTCCCATCTGGTGAGTGAGGATACGAGCGAGGTACCTATTCACGGGGTGTGCCGCAGGGGGACGCCGTCCCCCCGCACCCCCCGCCGGGGGAGCAATGACCCCCCGGACCCCCGTCGCGTTTTTGCGAATCGCGTATGCGATTCACAAAGCGAGTGGCATGTGACCGTACAACATACTAACATTTTTTAAGTTTTTGGAAGGGAGCCCGAGGGCGCCCTTTTTTCAAAAAGGATTCCCTCGGATACCCCTTTGAAAGCTCACCGAGCGAAAGTGAGTCGCGCCCAAGCCGCCAAGCCCAAAATTTTGCTGCTTTCCCTGAACACGGAATCGGCGCCCTACCTCGTATATCCGTTGGGCATGGCCTACATGGAAGGGGCCCTGCGGCGGCGGGGGTGCGTGACGAGTCGGCTCGACGCCCACGTCATGCCTCCCGACCGGCTGATGGAAGCGGTGAAGGTTTTCCGGCCCGATGTCTTGGGAATCTCCATCCGCAACATCGACAATGTGGACGGGACCAATCCGCGTGCCTACACCCCGGCTGCGGTCGAACTCGTTCGTAGGCTCCGGGAAGATTCGGCGACGCCCATGGTTTTAGGGGGAAGCGGATTTTCTCTCTTTCCCGAGGAGTTGATGTCTCTGACCCATGCCGACGCCGGAGTGTGCGGGGCGGGCGAACCGCTCATCGGTCCGGTGGTGGACGCCCTGATCGCCGGCAGGCCCCTGCCTCGCCGTCACGGCGTCGTGGCCGGACGGGGGAGAAAGCTGGGTGCGGCTTCGTTGGAGGAGCCCCCATCGGCCGGCGGCTATGTGGCTCCCCAACGGGAGCATCAACTCCTCCAATGGTATTTGGACCGTTCGGGCGTGGCCAATGCTCAGACGAGGAGGGGGTGCCCCTTTCACTGCGTGTACTGCACCTATGGAACGGTGGAAGGAGGGGGGACGCTCCGGATTCCGCTGGAAGCGGTATTGGAGGACATGAGAGCTGTCGAGCGCGCCGGGGCTCGTTATGTCTTTCTGGTGGATTCCGTGTTCAACGTGAATCGGGATCATTGCCTGGAATTGGCCGAAGCCTTGATTCGATCAGGTATTCGACTCAAGTGGGGCGCCTTTTTCCGCCCGCAAGGGTTGATTTCGGAAGATTACCGACTGCTTAAGCGGGCCGGGCTTCGCCACGTGGAGTTCGGTACGGACACGCTGTGCGAAGACACGTGCCGGACCTACCAAAAGGGATTTACCCCGGACGACGTGCTTGCATCGGATTCCGCCGCCCGAGAGCACGGAATTCACGTGTGCCACTACCTGTTGCTGGGGGGAGCCGGAGAAACCATGGACACCGTGCGGCGGACCATGGACACGGCCGTGCGATTGAAGAATTCTCTGGTCATGCCGTTTTTTGGAATGCGGATCTATCCGGGCACCATCCTTGAAAAGATCGCCGAGAAGGAAGGCCTGATTTCCAATGACGGGTCTCTGCTTCAACCGGTGTTCTATTTTGCGCCGGAGCTCGATCAGAAGCGCGTCATGGAAACGGCGCGTCAAAAGGCCTTGGGTTTGCGAAACTGGATCTTTCCTGAAGAAATCGGTGACCTTTGCGCGAATCTGGATTCCCTGCGTCGGAAGGGAAAAACGGGTCCTTTGTGGGAATTCGCCCCCTACCGATCCTTTGATCACTCTCGGGACCACCGGGAGCAAACCATGCCCGGTCCAAGGTCCTGATCATGCAAACAGCCTCAAAGGCTTCCGGGAACCATGGCAGCGGGGGCCTTTCGCTCGTTGCCGTACTGGGTGTGGGCGCGGTGACCCCCCATGGGGTCGGAGTCGGCGCGTTGTGGCAAGGCATTTCATCGGGAAAAACGGCGGTGAGGGAGTCCCGGCAGTCCCGGTTTGCCGATCTTGCCCATGTGCCCGTAGGCAGCGTACCCGAATCGGTCCTGAGTCTTCCCCCGTTTGCCGGTCTGAGTCTTGAGCGGGGGCGCGCCTGCTTTCTCGCGGGCTTGAGCCTCCGTGAAGCCCTGGAATCCGCAAGGTTGTCCATACGGGATCTGCGTGAACAAAATGCCTGCCTGTTTCTGGCCACGGCCAAAGGGCCTATCGATGTATTTCAACGGTACTGCGTGAATTCGGGCGTCCCGGTTGTGGAGGAACAACCCTCGACGGCCTCGGAACTGGCCGCGGTTGTGGCCGAAGCCCTCGACATTCGGGGAACCGTTCAAGTGGTGTCCGCGGCCTGCGCTTCCGGCACTCTGGCCGTGGGATCGGCGTCGGAGGAAGTACGGTCGGGAAGGAGCGGCTTGGCCGTGGTTCTGGGGGTTGAGATTCTCAGTGAATTCGTTCTGTCGGGATTTCTGGCTTTGAAAGGCCTGAGCTTGAGTCCCGCCAGGCCCTTCGACAGCGACAGGCAGGGCCTCAATCCGGCTGAAGCCTCGGCGGCGGTGATCCTGGAACCGACTCAAGACCTTTACAGAGTCAGGATATCCGGTTGGGGACTATCCAACGACGCCCACCACATTACCGGGCCGGACCCCACGGGCAAGGGATTGTGCCGGGCGGTTCGGGAGGCCCTCATTCAGGCGGAGACCACCCCGGACCGTGTGGGGGCCGTCCTGGCCCACGGTACGGCCACCGTGCAGAACGACGACATGGAGATGTCCGCGTTGGAACGCACTTTTGGGAGACAGATCCCCATGCTCTGCGGAATCAAGGGAAGTATCGGACACACGTTCGGGGCGGCCGGGGTGATTGAAACCGTGGCGGCAACGCTCATGCTCGACCACGGCATCGTACCCCGCACGGTGGGACACTTCCGTTGCGCCCGCCCGGGCTTCAATTTGCTTGGAGGTCCTCTGCCGCGTCCTTCCGTTCTGTTGTGCAATTCGGGTTTTGGAGGCGTGAACGCCGCCGCGTTTCTGGAGTCTCATGGCGCTTGAAGTCTTCATTCGCGGCGGGGCGAAAGTGGATGGACGGGGCGTTAAACGCCTGCACGGCGCATTTCGTCCTTGGGAAGACCCGATTCCGGAAGCATCCGACCATCGACTCGAAGGGATTCGAGGGAAAGATCTGTTCGATGAGCCTCCCGCGAGATTCGGACGAATGGACCTGCTGTCCAAACTGACCCTCGGATGCGCGTTTCACGCCCTTTCCGACGCCGGTGACCCGGCGTCGCCCCCTCCGGTGGAGGGGATTATTTTGGGGAGCTGGGCGGGCTGCCTCATGACCGACTTGAATTATTACCTTCCCGTATGTGACAAAGGGATATCCGAGGCCGGTCCGAGCCTGTTCTCGTACACGCTTCCCAACGTGGCGTTGGGGGAGGTGTGTAAGGAACTGGGGCTGACGGGACCGAATACGGTGGTTTCCATGGGCCGGGCGTCGGCCGTGGCCGCTCTGGTCACGGCGTTCCACTGGATCCGGTCGGGACGCGCCGAATGTCTCCTGGCCGGCGGTGCGGAAGCCGTGGACGGGAAGGTGCGAAAGTATCTGAGGCTCCCAATGGATTCCGACGTGGAGTCCGGAGCCTTTTTCCTGGTTCTCGAAGGAGGCGGGAGCACCGATCCGGGAATCCGGATCGCGTCCGCAGCTGCCGGGTTTCAGAGCCGCAAACAGGCAAGACTTCGGCAGGGTGGTGCCGGATCGGGGATCGATGAATTGTGGCGAAGTCTGGAAAGCGGTTTTCAAGGCCGCCTTGAAGTGAACGCCGTCACCGATGAGGGATTTACCGCCGGGTTGACGCTGATTTCAGAGTTGAGCGATGGATGAAATACGGAAAATTGAGGAAGAGTTGAAGAAGCTCATGATCGAAGCGCTGGGCTTCGAAGACCTTGTGCCCGAGGACATCGACCCGGAAAAGCCGCTTTTCGGGGACACGGGATTGGGATTGGATTCCGTTGACGCCCTGGAGTTGGTCATGATCATGGACAAGCACTACGGAGTTCTCATCGAGGATCCGGAAGAGGGAAAGCGAGTGTTGTCCTGTGTTCGGACCATGGCCGAGTTCGTCGTGGAAAACCGGAAATCATGAAAAAGGGCACCGGAAGAATCCGCTTGGCGGCCCACGCAGCGAGCCGTCGGGCCTGCGATTGCTTTCGGTGATGACGTTTACGTCCGCAAGGAGGCCAAAATGAAACCCATCGGCCGTACCTTCTGCTGCATGGTGCTTTCGGCGTTCCTGTTTCTTCCCGGATGCGTCATTTTGGGAAAGAGCAAGGAATATAAGCCGTTCGAAACGGCCAAGCTGGAAGAACTCAAGACCGGTGAGAGCACGGCGTCGGACGTCTTACGCCTGTTCGGCGCTCCTTCCGAGGTGGTGAAGCTCAGCAACGGCAACGCGTACGTGTTTCAAAGGACCCAGAGCAAGGGCACGGGGTTGATCCTTTTCATCTTGAACATGGGTTACACCAACACTCACCATGATCGTTTGGTTTGCTTCTTCAACGACGACGACGTGCTGACCCATTATGGGGTCACCATGGACGCGGACAATGCGGCTTACGGCCTTCCTTGAAGTCGCAGCGATTCTTGCGCTGGTCTTCATCACGGCGTGTTCCGTGAGAGTGCTTCGTCATGAGGAGGGCGGTCCGGTGCCGGAGGTTCCGGCGGAATTTGAGACGGGACGGACCAACCTGACCGAGGCCCTCGATCTGCTCGGAGCTCCCGACCGGGTCCTGGAAATGCGGGGCCAAGACGTCCTGGTTTATGTGCAGCGTTTTTCCGACCAGAGAGAGTTCACCCTCGGTGTCCCTCTGCAGGCCTTTTACGCCTCGCTGTTTCGGTTTTCCGGTTCCGGAAGCCTGGACAAAGCGGATTTCTTGGTTCTTTTCTTCGATGGGAATCGGCTGCTCACACGAGTGGTCTACGAAACGAATACCAAGGCTCCTTTTTTGGGGACGCTTTTTTCCGATCCCGAGCCGAAGCCCGGACCTTAGCGCTCCGCGCCATCTCGCCTTCGAATGGAATTGCCCCGACGGCTTCGGCCTTGGGCGTGAGGGAGGCGTTTTTTCGTGCTTTCAGTTCTCCGCCGGTTTCCGGTCCGGCGGACCGCTTGCGTCTTTTGTGAGATCGTGGAGTTCGGTTTGTAGCGAGGCGTCGGAACCTTGCCCGGCGGACCCGGCGCCGGGACAGCAGGGATTGTCGCAGGAACAGGCGTGCCTACCCCCTCGAAAGAACCTGACCAGGGCCCGAACGCACAGGGCGAAAGCCCCCCCCACGATGACGATTACAAGGATGTTTTCGAGCATCCGTATTCCCCCCGGATTTGTTTCGGCCCCGCCGCCGGCCTGCCGGACCGCTCCGTACATTCCATCATGTCGCCCGGCCCCCACAAGAGCCGCGTGCCTTCAAGCATCCTTTCCCAAGGCTGATGGGTCCATGGGGTTCCCTCGTTCCAGAAAATCACGCACGGACCGAACGCAGGAAGAAAGGCATTCATCACACTTGGCGGGATAGGGTTCCTGCCTGCAGAACGCTTCGAATCCTCCTGAAGACTTTAGTGCCAGGCTGAGAGGGCACCGTTCGGTGAATTCAAGATATCGGATCAGTCGCTCGAAAATCTCCTTCGAAACCGCATGTTCCATTTTACAGGCGGCTTCGTCGGCTTCCGCGGGAGGAACCAGGAGCACCTCCACCAAGAATTTCAGCAGCACGGCATGGCGCCTCGATATGTCTTCCGCCGCTTTGGCTCCTTTGGGTGTGAGCGTTATTACGTCATAGGGTGCGTAATTGATCAGTTCTTTGTCCGCCAGCGCCTTCAGCGCTCCGGTGACCGACGATCGGTTCACGTTGAGGCGGCCGGCAATGTCCTTGGCTCGAACCGCCTGTTTCTCTCTGATGATTTCCAGAATAGCCTCGAGGTAGTCTTCCAGGCTTTCGCTCAACTTGATTCTTGGGGCCATGATGCTCACCTCGGTGGAGAATTTATGATTCTCCGACAGGGTTACGGCCCCTCCCCACATCTGTCAACCCTATGATGCGTTGGCCCGGCATCAGCCTCCAAGCAATCCGAAGAATCTCCCTCCCTGATACACCAAGACGGCCAGGGAAAAAGCCAGGGTCGTATTGAAGATGATCGAAAAGGCTCCCCATTTCCAGCTGCCGGACTCTCGCACCATGCAGACCACGCTCACAAAGCAGGGGGCGTAAAACATGCTGAACAAGATGACCGACAACGCCAGAAGACCGCTCCAATCGGGAGAAGCGGCCAAGGTTTCCGAAAGAGAAGCGGACTCCTCGGGGTCCACGTCCCCTAAAGAATAGGCGGTTCCCAGAGTGGACACGACCACTTCCTTGGCCGCGATGCCTCCCACAAGGGCGATGTTGATTTTCCAATCAAAACCGGCCCACCGGCTGACGGGTTCCAGGAAGGACCCGATACGCCCGGCGAAGGAGTTCCGGAGAGCGACCTCCGCCTCCTCGGCCCGCAATCGCTCCAGTTCTTGTTTCAGTGCCGCCGCTTCAGGGGATGCGTTTTCAAGGCCCATTTGATCCTTTACGTGAGCGGGGGCGGCGGCCAGGAGGTTCCGCTCGGCTGTCTCGAATGCCAGGCGAGTGTTCTGCGGCAGTCCGGGGAAGGTCATCATGGCCCACAGCAGGATGGAAATGCCCAGGATCACCGTGCCCGCCTTTTTGATATATTGCCAAGTCCGTTCCCACGTGTGAATCAGCAGCCCCTTGAGCGTTGGGAGACGATAAGGCGGAAGTTCCATCACGAAAGGGGTTGGAGCTCCCCGCACGACCGTCATTCTCAGGAGTTTGGCTACTGCGAGGGCGCCGAGCCACGCGAGAACGGTGAAGAGGAACATGAGAAGTCCTTCATGCTTGGAAAAGAATGTGCCTATGAGCAACGCCATTAACGGCAGCTTTGCTCCGCAGTTCATGAACGGCACTGTTAAAAGGGTGGCGAGACGTTCCTTGGGGGATCTGAGGGTTCGGGCGGCCATAATTCCCGGAACGGCGCAACCTCCGGCGATCCCGCCTCCGACGATGAAAGGGATCACCGAACTGCCGTGCAGGCCGAAGGCTGCGAAGACCCGGTCCAGCATGAAAGCGATTCGCGCCAGGTAGCCGGTGTCTTCAAGAATCGCAATGCCCAGAAACATGAACATGATGAGAGGAACGAACCCCAATACCCCTCCGACACCGTCGATGATTCCGGAAATGAGCAAAGACTTGAGCAGGCCGTTGGGCAGGTAGGTATCCGCCAGCCCGGAAACGAAGCCGAAAAACGATTCCACCCAACCGATGGGGGTTTCACTGGAGGAGAAGGTGACCTGATACAAGGTGAAGACCACCGCAGCCATGATGAGGGGGCCCAGGAAGCGGTTGGTGAGCACGCGATCGATTTTGTCCGAAAGACGAATGCGATTCTCGTCGTATCGTCGGACGATAACGCCCCGCTTGAGAAGGGCGTTGATGAATCCGTAACGATGGTCGGCGATCAGGCCTTCGGGTTGGATGTTCAAGGTGCTCGATACGTGGGAAGCCACGGCCCGCACCTTCGTCTCCAGTTTTGCCGAAAGCTCCGCGTCGGCGGATCGTCCTTCGGAGATCACCTCTTCATCGGATTCGAGATATTTGAGCGCCACCCACCTGGAAGGATACCGGCCGGACAGGAAAGAACCCTCCTCGATCCATCGGCCCATTTCAAGAAGAGCCCGGTCGATGTCGTCCCCATAGGAAATACTGAAGGAAGTCGGTTCGGAGATTTCATGAGCACGAGCCGCGGCGGCGGCCATAAGCTCTCTTTTGCCTTGGCCGCTTCTTGCTACGGTGGATACGACGGGCACGCCTAAAAGGGACGACAACCGCTTCTCATCGATTTCAACGCCGTCCCGCCGAGCCACGTCCACCATGTTCAAGGCGATGCATACGGGCAGTCCCAATTCCAGAAACTGAACCGTGAGATAAAGGTTTCGTTCAAGATTGGAGGCGTCGACGATGTCGACGACCACTTTGGGTCTTTCCGTCACCAGGTAATTGCGTGCGACGAGCTCTTCCAGAGAGAAAGCGGTCAGGGAGTACGTCCCGGGAAGGTCCACCACATGAAACTCAAAACCGTTGTCTTTATAAAAACCTTCCTTCTTCTCCACGGTAACGCCGGGGTAGTTGCCCACGTGTTGCCGGGCCCCGGTGAGGGCATTGAAGAGAGAGGTCTTGCCGGAGTTCGGATTGCCCGCCAGGGCGAGGGTCGCCGCCATGGTCTATTCCACCTCCACCAGGATGAAATCCGCTTCGCTGTTTCTGAGCGTCAAAGTAAAACCCCGCACGCGGAGTGCCACGGGGTCGTTGAGGGGAGCCCTCCCTTGTATCTTGACCGAGGTGCCGGGATTGAGACCCATGTCTCGGATGCGTCGGCCGAGTTCGCCCTGTGCCGAAATTGAGGCAATGACGGCGGATTGCCCCTGTTTGAGCCGCCTCATGGGAATTTGGGCCATGATGGAAAACCTCCTGATGGGAAAAGATGTGGTTGGGGGCGAAACCCCCGTGCCGAAGTTTTGGACTCCATAACTCTATTCGGCACGCCAAACTTTATGCGGAATTCCGTTCAGGTGTCAAGTTGTTTCCGACGGGTATTATGCTCACGGCCCTTGAGTTCTTACCGGCCCGCCTGCGTGGGATGAATACGGTGTTGGCTTCAGGATCGCCGAGGGTGGGGGCAGGCAAGCCGATATAGCGTATAAACGGGAATTCGTTCCCTGTTAATGTGCAAATATGAAACTCCCTTTCTTGACTAGGCATGCGCCTCTCGTTTAGCATGCAGGTATCCTCGGTTCCGCCGTTGCCACGGCGGGAAACATCGCTTATTCACCCACGCGGTTCGGGATGGTTTCATTGAAATCGCCCATCATCATGCACGTGGACATGGACGCGTTCTACGCCTCCGTAGAACAGGCCGATCACCCCGAACTCCGCGGGCGGCCCGTTATCGTGGGGGGGCGGGAAAGGGGCGTGGTTTCCGCGGCTTCTTATGAAGCACGCAAGTTCGGTGTGCATTCCGCCATGCCCATGTTTCTCGCCGTGCGGCGCTGTCCCGACGCCGTGGTGCTTCCCGTTCGAATGGACCGCTATGTTCGGGTTTCCGAACGGATTATGGAGGTCCTCGACGGCATTTCTCCCGTGGTCGAACAGGTTTCCATCGACGAGGCCTACCTGGACCTGAGCGGCATGCATCATGTCTGGGGAGATCCTGTGAATGCCGCCGAGGAGGCAAAAAGACGGATTCGGGAAGTCGGGGGGGTCACCTGCTCGGTCGGCATTGCTTCTCTGAAATTTCTTTCCAAGATCGCCTGCGGTCTCTGCAAACCCGACGGACTCACCTGTGTTCCCCCGGAGGAAACCCACGATTTCATCGCCTCGCTGCCGGTCCGGTTGTTGCCCGGGGTGGGGAAACGGGCGTTGGCGCAATTGGAGCTGCTGGGTGTGGTAACGGCGGGCGACTTGCCGGCCCTGTCCGAAGCCGTGATTCGTTCCCGTTTCGGGAAATGGGGTGAAAGACTACTCCGCATGGCCAGGGGTGAGGAGGAAGAGGAACTGGAGCCCGTCCATCGCAGCAAATCCGTGAGCGCCGAGAACACCTTCGGACGGGATGTGCTGGATCCCGGCGATCTCCGGAAATGGATTTTGCATCAGTCGGAACGGGTGGCGGAGAGGCTGAGGCGCAAGGAACTCAAAGGCAGAACCGTCACGCTTAAGCTCAAACGAGCCGATTTCACCTTGCAGACCCGAAGTCGCACTCTGGCCGGATACACGGACGAGACGGCCGTGATTTTCAGGACCGCACTGACCTTGCTGGAGGAACGGCCGCCGGAGGTCCCACTTCGTCTAACGGGGGTCGGCGTTTCCGGCTTTCAGGAACCGTCGGACCGATACTTCTGGGAGGGAGCGGACCAGGGCGGGCCGGAGCTGGAAAAGGCGGTGGATCGGATTCGGGATCGTTACGGGCGTTCCATCCTGCGTCGCGCAGGTACGCTGGAATGCTCATAAGTGCCAAAATGCGCTTGATATGAGACCTCGAACAAGGCTATGTCGTAAGATGGAGGCCATATTCAAGTCTCCGAAAAGCGGCGCATGTTTCTTGGACGGTTGGCGGACGTGCCGGTGTTTTTCCGGTCATCCGGGCGAATCGGAACCGTGCAGCCATCGGAAGGTTCGTCGGGAGTCATCCTTTTTGGAAATTCTCCAGGTACACTCGATAGATTAACCATCAGGAGCGCGCCCCGGGACGAAGCCTCAATCATATCGGTCCGGCGGCCGGGCAAAGGAGGATGGGAATGGCGAACGAGGCGGCCCTCGCCGAAAAGACGCCCGCGAAAGTCTCGTCGAAAGAGGGAAAGTACCTTACTTTTACGCTCTCGGATGAGGTCTATGGGATTGATATCCTGAAGATCAAAGAAATTATAGGGATGATGGACATCACGTCCATTCCCCAAACGCCGGATTATGTGAAAGGTGTGATCAACCTGCGGGGTAAGGTGATTCCCGTAGTGGACCTCCGCCTTAAGTTCGGCATGCCCGCCAAAGAGTATGACGCCCGCACATGTATCATCGTGGTGGAAGTGTCGGGCGGCAAAGAGGGCTCTCTCCAGATGGGGATCGTGGTGGATTCGGTTCGGGAGGTGGTCAATCTCAAGGCCGACCAGATGGAGCCCCCTCCGACCTTTGGAAGCAGGCTGGAAACCGATTTCATCATGAGCATGGCCAAGATGGACAAAATGGTCATTATCCTGCTGGACATCGATCGCGTGATGGGCGCAGCGGAAACCGAAGCTCTTGCGGCATTGACCTGAACCGCCGTCAATTCTCTTCGACGGCGCTTCCGTCGAAGAGAATTCCCGTGCGGCGGGGTAAGGCGCCCGGCCGGGATGCCCTTCGGAAGACTCAAATCTCCGATGGTCGTCCCCGGCGACGCCGTCTTCCGGTATCCACGAAGAATTCCGGTGCTTCGGAAACCCTACATCCGGCAAGGCCCCATCGTTCATGGGGCGGCCGCCCGGCCGTTCTCCGCTTGACTTGTCCTCATGATTCAGTGAAACTAGTTGGTGAAGTTCAACTTGCAGTGTTCCGTAGACGCTACGGTGAACTGAATACCGATCATGTAGTCTTGGATCAATGTCTCCGCGAATTCTTCGAATTATGCCATTTATAGGAAGAAACGGATGAGAGAGGTTGCCGCCGTGAAAATGAAAGAAGTGCAGCGGATGGCCAAAGGCTTGGGGATCAACTGCTGGGGCATGAAAAAGGTGGATTTGATCAGAACCATACAAGAACGGGAAGGGAACGTGCCCTGCTTTTTCACCGAAAGGGTTCAGCTTTGCGGAGAGACGCAGTGTCTATGGTATGAGAGCTGCAAGACGTTCCCGGACGGAAAGCCCTGAAAGCTCGGTCCTGAGCGCAATAACCATACTGTGAAGCCATCGACTTCAACTCGTGTCGAAGCATGGTTTCACCATGTGTTCGCATGTTCTCGAATCCGATCTTTCCTCTTTTTGATTTCAAAACCGTGGGTTCAAGACTTAGACCCTAAACTTTGGCGTCTCCGCGGTAATTCGCTCCTTTTCTTCACTCCAATCCAACCATAGCGTCTTGAAGGCACAACAGAGTTTTGTCTTCTCTCACGCACTGAAAAAAACAGCCCTCCTTCGAATATTCCGACAATCGAAACACCATCGTCAAATCGCTCCATTACATGTCGCAGCCAAAATAGAGTTCAACAAACGTTCACGCGTTTGACCACGGGATCGTAGACGGGCGCACGCCCCGAACTTTCGAGGCTCTTGGGCTCCTGAGGCCGGCAGGCTGATCCGTATCCTTCCCAGGGATTTGTGAACCGATCGAAGCGCAACCGGAATCCGTTTACACAGAAGAAGGAGTTCCGCCCCGAGCCGAAGACGAGGATCCTGATGCCTCGTGCGTCTTCCGCGTCAAAGATTCAAGCGCCGGGGCGTGCATGGAACTCCACATGCTGAAAGGGCTGTCATGAAGATCGACCTGCACGTTCACTCCAAGTATTCCACCAGGCCTTCCCAATGGGTCCTGCAGAAGCTGGGATGTCCGGAGAGTTTCACGGACCCCGCACAGGTGTACAAAATCGCCAAGGAAAGAGGCATGTCGTTGGTGACCATCACCGACCACAATTCCATTTCCGGCGCTCTTGAAATCGCCCACTTGCCCGGTACGTTCGTCGGCATGGAAGCCACCAGTTATTTCCCGGAAGACAACTGCAAGGTCCACGTCCTGGTATATAACATCGACGAGAGACGGTATGAGGATATCCAGAAGGCGCGGCCCAATGTTTTCGACTTGGTGGAGTACCTGCAAAAAGAGGGCATTGTCCATGTCCTCGCCCATCCGCTGTATTCGGTAAACGACAGGCTCACCGTGCAGCATTTCGAAAAGATGCTTCTGCTGTTCAAGAATTTCGAGCTGAACGGAGCACGGGACGAGTGGCAGAATCAGATTCTTCGCACGATTCTGGATGGACTGGCCCCGGAAATCATCGCGGAACTGGCGGATCGGCACGGGATCGAACCCCGTTTCCCCGAACCCTGGAAGAAAAACCTCGTTGCCGGCTCCGACGACCACAGTTCCCTGAACGTGGCCCGCAACTTCACCCAAGTGGCGGGTGCGGGCGGCCTCGATGAATTTTTCGCGGGAGTCCTCAACGGCGGATCCCGTACACACGGCAAGGCCTCGACGCCTTTGACCCTCTCCCACAACCTTTATGGGATCGCCTACCAGTTCTACAAACACCGGTTTGATCTGGATCGCCATCTCCAGTGGGATCGTCTCCTCCGCTTTCTGGACCGGATTCTGCACGGAAAGGTGGACCAGGAGCCCGGTATGCTGTCAAAGCTCTACTATTACTGGAACTACCGGAAAAAGCCCAAGACGGGCGGTAAGGCCGGAAGCATTCAACAGGTGCTTCGACGGGAAGGCCACAAGCTCCTCGCGGACGACCCCAAACTGATGAAGCTGGTCGGCGGCCGCAACGGAAGCGGCGTGGAACTGGAACAGAAATGGTTTGAGTTCGTGAATCAGATTTCCAACCGGGTGCTTCTCCACTTCGGCGATCATCTCATGGGACACCTCTCGGGTGGAAATATTTTCAACATATTCAGCACGATAGGATCGGCGGGGACTCTCTATTCCATGCTCGCCCCTTATTTTGTATCCTTCTCCCTGTTTGCCAAAGATCGGCAGCTAACCAAGCGCATCGCCGCTCGTTTCGGGAGAGTCGGCGGTGTTCGTACCGACGTCTCCCAGGCCAGGATCGCCCATTTCACCGATACGTTCTATGAGGTGAACGGCGTCGCATTGACCCTTCAGCAGCAACTTCAATTGGCCAGGAAGACCGGGAAGGAATACTCGGTGATCACATGCGACGTGAAGGAGCACGACGAGCAGGCCGGTGTGTGCAATTTCACGCCCATCGCCACGTATGAGCTTCCCGAATACCCGGAGCAAAAGCTCTTCTCACCTCCTTTTCTGGAAATACTCAACTACTGTTTCGAAAATCAGTTCACTCACATCAACACGGCCACACCCGGTCCCATAGGTTTGGCGGCGTTGGGAGCCGCGAAAATCCTCAAATTGCCCATCAGCGGGACCTACCACACCTCGCTTCCCCAATACGCGCGTTATCTAACCAAGGACTACCTCATTGAAGACCTGATGTGGAAGTATGTCGTCTGGTACTACGACCAGTTGAAGGTCGTGTACGTTCCATCGAAAAGTACGGGGGACGAGCTCATCTCCAAAGGTATTTCTCCCCAAAAGATACGAGTCATTCCCCGGGGAATCGACATCGAGCGCTTCCATCCCTCTCGTAAGGACCCGGAATTCATTCGGAAATACGTGGAGCCGGACCGGATCAAGCTGCTTTATGTGGGCCGGATTTCCAAGGAGAAGAACCTGCATCTTCTGGCCGAGGTCTTCAGAACTCTGGCGACCCGGATGGACAATCTTTCCCTCATCCTCGCGGGGGACGGACCGTACATGGAAGGTATGAAGAAGGAACTGAAAGGATTGCCCTGCATCTTCACCGGGTACTTGAAAGGCGAGCCCCTGGCTAGGCTCTACGCTTCGTGTGATCTGTTCGTGTTTCCCAGTACGACCGATACGTTCGGGAACGTCGTGCTGGAAGCCCAGGCTTCGGGCATTCCCGTGGTGGTCACGGATCTGGGGGGGCCTCAGGAAAACGTCATCCAGGGCAAAACGGGCATCGTGGTTCGGGGCGACGACGGCACCGCTCTCCTGGAGGGCTTGAACGGTCTAATCCGAAACCCCCTTCGCCTGAGGGAAATGGGCAAAGCCGCGAGGAAATACATGGAAGATAGGTCCTTCGAGCAGGCGTTCGACGAGACTTGGGAGATGTATCAAGGACGATTTCCCGAGGTTCAGGCGGATGAACCGCCCGTTTTTGCAGAGGCCGTCTGAATTCCCCGACGAGGCGTGAAGAACGTCGTCCCATATCCGTTTAGCCAGTCCCAAACGCGGGAGCGGTATGATATCTTCTCTGTTGAAAGCGAATTCCTTTTGCTTTCGCTTGCCGGCTGCGGTAATAATTTGATGGTCTTAGAAGGTCGGCCCGAAGTGCCGGGTGGGCGGCTTTTCGTGAACCCGCTTCCAGCCTCTGCTTTTCCGCTTCTTACCCGTTCCCGCGAATTATTCCCAAGCCCCACGCCGGAGAAAACTCGGCGGACCCGTGAAAGGCCGCAGTCCCATGGACGCGGGGTCTCTTCCAGGGTTGATGTGCCGAAACGCCTATTGGGAGGGTCGGCACAATATTCAACGGCCGCATCGTCCCAATCCCGAGCGGACGGAACCGCCCCTTGTTTTCCACCTCAAGCCGAGGAGCGTCGGCGAAATCGAGTCGGTCGTTCCTTCGGGGCGGTCTTCTTCCTTTCGGTTTACCTTCCCACCCATGCAAGGGTAGCTCATGTTTTCGATCCATCCCGGTCTTCTGCTGAACTTCACTCGGCGGCCCGCCTAAACGATTTCATACTTTATCTGTTCACTTCCAATCTTTCACGGAACGGAAAAGATAAATGATCAAGACTTATGTATTGGACACAAATATACTCCTTCATAATCCCCAATCCGTTTTCTCCTTCAAAGACAACAACGTGGTCATCCCCCTTGCCGTAATCGAGGAAATCGACAACCGAAAGAAAGACCAAGACGAGATCGGACGTCACGCCCGCATGGTTTCCCAATATCTGGACTCCATGCGCAGTTTGGGCAATCTTTCCAAGGGAGTGGCCTTGCCCGTCCAGGGACGGCTCAAGATCGAGCTGAACCATCAGGAAATCATGAGTTTCCCCAAAGGGCTGGACCCGGAGAAATACGACAATCGCATTTTGTCCGTGGCCTACAATCTTGCCCTGGTGAAGGACGAACCCGTCATACTCGTGACCAAAGACCTGAACCTGCGCATCAAAGCGGACGTGCTGGGAATTCAGGCCGAAGATTTCACTACGGACAAAGTGGATTACACGCAACTTTACACCGGGACGGGGGACCTCTACGTCACTTCCGAGCAGCTGGACCGGTTTTTCAAAGAAGAGCAACTGCCCTGGCCTGAAGAAATGGTCCCGGCCCCTCACCGCTTCTTCGTGCTGAAGAACGGTGAGAACCCCTCCCAGTCCGCGTTGTGTCGGTATTTGCGGGAGATGCTGTACCCTCTGAAAAACGAGAACGTCCGTGCCTGGGGAATCAAAGCCCGGAACAAGGAACAGAAGTTCGCCTTGGACCTGCTCATGGACGACTCGGTGAAAGTCGTGACTCTTGTGGGAGCGGCAGGAACGGGAAAAACACTCCTGGCCCTGGCCGTGGGAATGGAAAAGGTCGTGGAGCACGGCGAGTACAGCCGTTTCCTGATTACTCGTCCCGTCATTCCCATAGGAAACGACCTGGGATATCTGCCGGGTTCCAAAGAAGAGAAGCTGCGCCCCTGGATGCAGCCGATCTACGATAATCTTGAATATTTGTTTCACAGCGCTTCGGAACCCTACGGGATCCTAGAGGATCTGTCGGCCAGGGGCGTTCTCGAGATGGAGGCGCTCACCTACATTCGGGGTAGAAGCATTCCAGGCCAGTTCATCCTGTGCGACGAAGCCCAGAACCTGACCCCCAACATGGTGAAAACGCTGATCACCAGGGTGGGGGAAGGCAGCAAGATCGTATTTACAGGGGACCCCGAGCAGATCGATCATCCTTATTTGGATGCCAGCAGCAACGGGCTTTCCTACTTGGTGGAAAAGCTCAAGGACGAGGAAGTGGCCGGGCATGTCACCCTGTTGAAGGGGGAACGTTCCCAAGTGGCGGAGCTGGGAGCGAAACTGCTCTGAAATCGGAGTGCCGGGCCGCCATATCGCCGGAGCCGCCGGCCGAAGCCGGCGGCCCAAAAAACGGCGGCGGAATCGACACCCGACGAATCCGATGGGAACGGTTGGGCGGCTTCTCACAGACGGCCCCACCTTTCGGAGTGAAGGATTCGTCGGGTGTTATTCTTTGAGAAATACTCCCCTTCGACGTGTCGGCCTCTTTCCCTTTCCGTTCTCCGACTTCCGGCGCAGGGGAAGGGACTTCGAAGGGGTCTCTCGGTTTCCCTCAAAGGCTTTGAGCAACGAACCTTGGGTTCTCCGCCCGACTTTGAGGCGAGAAACGCTTCAGGCGCTTGAAATCCGGGGGAACTCGACCGTCGAACAGGTTGCAGGCGAAGTAGTACCGCATATCGTGAATCCATGCGGCCAGGTATTCCGGATCGTTTTTCCACCGAGCGGCGGTCCGAAAAGGAGAATCAATCACCTGTAGTAACGGGCTGAACAGCTCCGAAGGATCCCTGAAGCACTCCCAATCACACAAAAGGCAGGATGCCGCGTCCGGATCCAGGCGGTCCGGATCCAGGCGGTCCGGATCCAGTTCCCAGAATCTTCCCAGGTTTTCTCGACCCCGATATCCGCAGGGGTAGGTATGACCGCTTCCCGCTTCGATGAAAAAGAAATCGATCCCGCCTCGACACGGGTTGGGCGCGGGACCGCCGTTGTCCGCATATTGACGGTGCAGCGCCAGCAGTGAACAGAGCGGCGAGAAAGCCCGAATACGAGGGCGAACTTCGGGCAGCATGTCGCCGAGGGCTTTGAACAGAACGGATTTTTCCCGTCGAGAGAAACGCACGATCCGATCGGCGGCCGCGGCGCCGTATACGGCATTCAGCCCCGCTTCACGCTCGGGTTCCTCGACGCTCATCGGGTAGCAGACGTTCACCGCGGTAAATCCCAGATCGATGACGAAGTCGAAGAATCTACGGAACGCGGATCGGCAGGCGTGATAGAATGTTTCCGGCGAATGCCCGGAGCCGTCCAGGCCCGAGAGGGCGGGATCACCCGCCATGTTACGGTTGATGCCCAGATTGGCGGAAGGGTAGAGTCCCGCTTCGTGGAAATAGGGAAGCGCCTTTTCCACGCCTCGAATTACGTCGGGAAAACCTCTCATCCGCTCGTGAACTTCCGGCACTGCGGAATCCACACTGATCCAGAAGTTCCGTAGAGGAGTCGACGCCAATGCTTCCACCGTTCGGCGAACACGGGCTTCAAATCCCGGACTGTCGGGTCGGGCGAACAGAAAGCCGTTTGTACCCGTTCGAATAAACCGGATGCCTGCTCGACCCGCATGGCGGATGAGGGCGGCCACGTCTTCCAGAAGCAGGAGAGGTTCGCCTCCGGTAAAGGAAATGACCTGAACACCCTTTTCCGCCGCATGGTCGATGATGCGTCGGAGATCGTCCATGGGCAGCGTCGATCTGGGGAAGGTTTCGGTTACCCGCATGCCGCATTGGGGGCACCGGGCATTACAGCGATCCGTAACCTGAATGACCGCCTGTGAAGGAATTCGATTCTTCCAAAGCCTGCGTGCGCTGCGAATGAGCTCGATCAAGATTCACCTCAATGTGGCGGAACCGCGTCGCGCGTTCGAAGAGAGGAAATACGCGCAAAGGGAGCCGGACTTGTGAACGGATCCTTGAGAAACGTCCGCGAACAGGTTTCCGTTGTTTCTAGTGGTTTTCTGTGAAGTTCGGTCTTTTAACCTCCCGACCTCCCGAAGGGTCTTAGGAACAACCGGACGTTTCAGGCCCGGTCTATTAGCACAACGGGGGGCGTTCGGTGAGGACATCGGCTTGACGTTTGTTTGACGACTTTGTTGCAGTTCCCGGGAAACCGTGAAGAAACAAAGGATTCCATAGAAGGGAATGGGAGAACGACTCAAACGGTTCCGCAAGACGGCCCGGGAAAACGGGGGGCCGGGAAAGGGAGACGACGGCATGAAAAACCATGAGGGTCAGGGATCGGCCATGCATCGACGGGCCGCCTTCGGCAATGGAATGGGATGGACCGGCTCCTCTTTGCTCGGGTCCATTCTTATCCTGGCTCTGGTACTGTCGGGAGCACCCGCCCACGGCGGGAACATCGAGGCGCAACTGGGGCAATCCATTTACACCTGGGGAGAGAGCCCAAGCACCGCTTTGGACGCCGCCAGGCCCCGAGCGTGTGAGGAGGTTCCCTCGTTATCGGGAGTACTTGAGGAAACCAATGCCCGATTGACCGGAAGAGCGGTTCGATTTCCCTCTCCCATGTCCCGCGGCGAAGAGCGAAGCGAAAAGAGCGTTGCTCCCTACTTCTTCGTCCCCGGCGAAGATTCGGATACCGAACGTCTTCCCATGAAGGAAACCCGCGTGGAGGCGGATATCCTGGGAGTCATTGCCGGGGTGCGAATCTTCCAGGTGTTCGAGAACACGGGGAAAAAACCCATCGAAGCCGTATATGTGTTTCCCGCCTCGACGCGGGCCGCGGTCCACGGCATGAGAATGAGGATCGGGGAACGAACGATAGAGGCGGTGATCGATAAACGGGCTCAGGCTCGCAAACAATACGAGGAGGCCAAGGAGGCCGGGAAACGGGCTTCGTTGCTGGAACAGGAACGCAGCAACGTCTTTACCATGAATGTGGCGAACATCATGCCCGGGGACCGCATCGAGGTGCAACTGGAGTATTCGGAGATTCTGGTGCCGGAAAACGCCCAATATGAATTCGTGTTTCCCGCGGTGGTGGGACCACGCTACGGTGGTGGGGCGGATCCGTTGAAAGACCGTTGGATCTCCAATCCCTACCTCAAATCCGGGGAACCGGAGCCCTATCAGTTCGACATTCGCGTGCGGCTGGCAACCTCGATTCCCATCAAAGAAATCGGTTCTCCGTCCCACAAAGTGTCCGCTTTTTTCGAATCCAGGCAAAGCGCGGTCATCCGTCTGGATCAGAAGCACGGCGGGAACAAAGACTTCATTCTTCGATACCGTCTCGCCGGGGACCGCATCGAAACCGGGGTTTCGACCGTCCAAGGTCCCGATGGAGGCTGGTTCATGGTAATGATCGAACCTCCGTTGCGGGCTACCACCTTGCCGATTCCAGACCGGGAGTTCATTTTTTTGGTGGATGTCTCAGGTTCCATGAGGGGCTTTCCCTTGGACACGGCAAAAAGCTTGATGGAACGACTTCTTTCCGACCTGAAGCGGTCCGATCTGCTCAATGTGGTGTTGTTCGCGGGTGCTTCGCAGGTGATGCATCCCGCGGGTTCCGTTCCGGCTACCGAGGAGAATATTCGAGAGGCGGTGAACCTCATAGGAAAGCAGGCGGGGGGCGGCGGCACGGAGCTCATGACGGGTCTCGAGCAGGCTTACGGCATCCCAAAGCCGGAAGGAGAGAATGCCGCGACTCGGACCGTGGTAGTGATCACGGATGGGTTCGTGGGGGTCGAGAATCGCTCGTTTCAATTCATCCGAGAGCGGCTCAACGAGTCCAACCTTTTCGCCTTCGGCATCGGAGTCAGCGTAAACCGGGCCCTCATCGAGGGCATGGCCCGGGCGGGGCAGGGAGAGCCTTTCGTGGTGCTGAGATCCGATCTGGCCGGCAAGGAGGCGGACCGCTTTCGCAGGTACATCGATACTCCGGTGCTCACCGATATCAAGGCGTCCTTCGAGGGGATGGAAGCCTACGATGTGGTGCCTCAAGTCCTTCCGGACTTGTTGGCCGCCCGTCCTTTGCTGCTGCTCGGTCGCATGAAGGGAAACCAGGCGGGCCGAATCCGCATCACAGGCTCCACAGGGAAAAAACCCTACGTGGAAACCCTGCCGATTCAACCGGCATCCTCCGAAACCTCGAATGCGCCTTTGGCCGTGCTTTGGGCCAGGAAGTGGGTCGAGTTACTGGGGGACCAACGGACCATGCTGCCCGAGGATGCGTCCCTCGAGGCAGCCATTACCAACCTGGGGCTCTGCTATCATTTTCTCACGGATTTCACTTCTTTCGTGGCGGTGGATACCCACGTGGCGAATGAAACCGGAGAAGTAGTCACGGTGCGGCAACCCTTGCCTTTGCCCGAGGGCGTGCCCGACACCGCCCTACCGGGTTCGTCTTATGCCGCCGCGGCTCCCATGCCCACGGGAGCCCGTTACCGGACGGCCCTGGCCGAAGAAGCACCTCGCGCGGAGGTGGAAGAAGCGAAGCCGGTGGAGCCGGAAAAGAAAGCCTTTGATTTCAAGTTCGGATTCGAGGCCGAGGATTTGACGGATACCAAAGCTCTTGAGGAAGCCGTTCGCGAAAAAGTGGTTTCCGTGGCAAAGCGGTGCGTGAGTCGTGCGGGCACTTTTAAATTCAAGGTGCTGGTGAATCGTTTCGGAACGGTGACCGCGTTGACCATTGTGGAGAGTCCGGGATCGGAGAAGCAGGACTTGTGCATTCTCGATTCGCTGACCGGGATTCAAACGGAAACGCACGCTTCGGAAGCCGAATACGGCACTTTGCGCGTAACTCTCGAGATCCGGGAGAAGTAAAGATTTCCAAGTCTTCCGGTGGCTGTTATGAAAAGCATCGGACACGGAAGCGATCCGCTGCCGATAGGGGGCCGCCATCCACGGATCTTTCCAGGTTTCCTTTGACGGGTTCGAACCGAAGCCGCAAGAGCGGTCTCGGATCGAATCCGTCTCTAATGGGATATCAGGCGAGTTTGGTTATTGAAAATTAAAGGACTTGCTTACTATATGCCCGTGTCCGTCCGATACGACCAACTCCAGCGTCACTGGCGCGAACTCACCGAGAACAACGCAAAGATCCACTTCCACCATTGAAGAATTTTCACCTTCGAGAATTTCGCCGCATCCGGAGCCGACTTTCCATTGGTAGGAAAGTGCATCCCCGTCGGGATCTGAGGCGGTTTGAGTCACCGTAAGTATCCCGTTGATCAGAATACCGAACTTGTCGTATTCATAGTCGATTTCGTGTGAGTGCATAGGCGCGAATGCGGGCGGTTCGTTGCTTTCGCACTGAAGGTCGGAGCCGTCGCAATCTTGATCTACGCCGTCGCCGCAGATTTCCTCGGCCCCCGGATATACATCGTCGCTTACATCGTCGCAATCGCCATCCGCATTAGAATAACCATCCCCGTCCGAGTCCAAATTATCGTCAGTAACTTCCTGGAAGGCGGCGTAGAGTGACTTGGATAGGTCCGTTCCATCAGGGAAGCGAATGGAAACGAAAATCCGATTGTTTTCTTCAGGGGTTATTTCGAGACGGTACCCTTCATTTGCCAGGTCGTTTTCCATACTGATCCCGTCGGAGAAGTCCGGGTCGAGAAATGCCGTGTAAGCGCCGCTTCCCGACGTGAAGACCACAACGCAAGATCCGGTGGAATACTTCTGGAGATAAATGCTCACGGCATTGTCATCGCTCTTCCAAATACCGCTGACGGGTGCCGTATCTGAGAAAGCGTTGGCAAAAACCCGATCCATGGCCACTGAATACGGATATCCCGGAATGTAAGGGTAGATGTTTCGTATCTCGGCCCCATAGGGAACCAAAGTCTCGATAATGAGCTTGTATGCATTCCCGTCGATATCCTGATAGGCGGCGATTCCGTCTTCCCACCAGTCGGAATCCAGAAAACAATAATAGCTTGCGTCTCCACGGGTCATTACGACCACACAAGAGCCGGTGTCGTATTTTTGAAGAAATAAGTTGATGGTTCCGTCTGCGCTTTTCCAAATTCCCTGATCAATAATATGCCGACCAAAGGCGAGACCCGACGATAAGACAAGCACCAGAACAAAGCAGAGAAAGCCGAATTTTATTGTAAACGGGGATGACTGAGTAATAACGTTCAACCAATGGCTTCGATTCGTGGCCGTTGTCCCCTCGCGAGGAGCACGGTGAGTGGGGGGAGCTACTCCTTTCCAATGCATTCTAGCTGCCTCCTGTTCCAAGGGTTGCTCGGAGAATGACAAGAACGGTTTTCGGTACGGGAAGCGGTTCCATCATCCCTGCGCTTTTCCGGGAAAGACGAAGCAAATGAACGGGGAGGATTCTGCGGGCCACAATGAAGAAAAGCGGGCAAGGGGGTGATGACGGCATTTTCAACATTCCGGTGAAAAAGTCGGATTATTGCGGACTGTTGAAAAACAATAATATACAAGGCGCCCATAGAAGTACTACGTAGTGAAGAGGGATGCAGAGCAACGGCGCAGATAGCGGTTTTGACGGCCTGTCAGAATTCAATGCAGCCGGTTGAACGCGACAATTTCCGTGCCCGGATTCTTGATAGGCTGATAATATATCAGCAGCCGCAAGGAAAGCAAATCAACGGCCTGTCGAAAAGGTCGAGTTATTACAGGCCGGCGAAAAACGATGGGGTGCAAGGCTCGCAGATCTCGAGGAGCGAGAGGTACATAGCAGCACGGCGCAGCGGCGAGGGATGCAATGAAAGGGCGTGGATTGCGTTTTTCAAAGAATGCCCGGCGCAGATCCATCAATCCCGCGACGGGCTTTTGTTCGCGAAGAATCAGACCCTAGTGGGTCGGCTTCTTGAGCAGAGTGGCGCGGACCCAGCCCCAATTGAGCCACAGGTGGAGTGCGGATACGGCTGCCAGAGTCACGCCGCCCGCCGTGTGCAGGCCTTCCAGAAACTCCGAGTTGGTGGCGGCGTACAGCGGTCCGGAAAGGACCTGGTTGATCAGCAGAAGGGCGAGTGCCGGGTTGATGAATTTCAGCACGGTGCTTTTGTTCATGGAAAAAGACTCCTATGATGGACGGTGTAGGGATCGGTTCGGCTTCCCACCCGAAGGCGGCTTGCCGAGTCTCTTTCCAAATGATGCACCAATGCGGACGAAACGGCAACAGCATGGTGTCGCCGCAACCAAAGTGACACGATTTTCATGAATCCGTTGGAGAAATTAGGGGAATCCCGTTTGGCGAGGATTCCCCAAGATACCCCCGAACGCACACCTTTGATCGACCGACCGCCGGAGAAATACCGAAACGCTTCCCGAGCGGGAAGGTGGGAGAGGGACGGTCTGGGGAGGGTAGAGGAGGTACAGGCCGGAAACCGGTCGGTCTTCAGCCTGTCCGTTTCTACGCCACCACATCCAGAGGTCTGTAACCTTCCTTCCAGTACATGGGCATTTTCGGTGTGTTCGCTGAGGCCTGCATGTCACCGAACAACGAAGATAGAGCGTTCCGGGCCTCGGTTTCATTGAATTTTCCATCGCCGTCGGAATCGTACTCGGCTATCAGTTCCGATGCGTCCGTGGTCACTTCGGCGTTTTCGGCGAGTTGATCCAAGAAGGCCTGCAGTTCCGTCTCATCGATGCTGCCATCGGAGTCGGAATCCGCATCCTCGGCTGCTTGAGAGGCGTCCGGCGGAGGTGGGGGCGGCATTCCGGGTCCGCCCATGGCGCTCATCATTCCCCCCTCGGCCGCCTGAGTCTCTTCCCGCAGGCCTTCGAAAGCGCTGAAGGCTTCGTCTTCGTCGAGCACGCCGTCGCCGTCGGCGTCATACTCCGAGAAGAGGCTTTCCACGTCGGTGGTTTCGCCTGATTTCTCAGCGATCTTATCCAAGAGGCTTTGCATTTCCGTTTCGCTGACGCCTCCGTCCGAGTCCTCATCCACCTCTCCGAATATTTGACTGAAATCCGGCCCGGTGGAACCATTACCATACTGCTGCGCCCCTTTCCGCAGGGACTTCATCACTTCATCGGTTTCATTTTGACTGAGCACTCCGTCCTCGTCGGTGTCATACTGGGAGAAGAGCTCAACCACATCCGTGGAGTCGTCGGAATTGCCTCCGATTTTCCCCAGTACGGATTCCAGTTCGCTTTGATCGATGCCTCCGTCCGAATTCTCATCCATCTTGCCGAACATTTCCTCCTTGCTCGGCTGTGTGGGTGGAACGGACATTTGGCTCCACATGGCGCCTGCTCCGCTCATTCCACTGATCATCGCTACCTCCTTGATTGTTGGCTGAAGAAAACAGGTTTACCGCATCGCTTCTACAGGCAACGGATGTGCCAATTCCGTTTTCGAGGCCCTTCACGGTGCGGGGCCGACGGCCGGCTTAGGGTGAGGGAGGGGGATCATCCCAAAACATTGATGTCCGCGGCAATTCGGCGATTCGGGCGGTCCGCGAAACCGGATGGTTCGATGGTCCGTTCGCATGGAGCGCCTCGCCAAGAGCCCGGCGGATTATTGGGTAAGCACTTTGCGGCTGATCTGCTTTCCGTGGATCGGAGCTCGAAAGAATCACCTTAGACCCTTCTTGGTTTCATACCGGTGGTTGATTTTGTCTTGCCGATCTACAAGGCAAGTGTTATCAAAGTACCTGTAAGTTAAAGGTTTATGGTTGATCAAGAGGAGCGCCGTACTATTGAATCGATGTACGGACTTCCCCATGATTTGATAAGGAAGGTTTTTCCCGGCAATATTTTCCACTGAAAGACTTTCCGCGTATTTATTGTCGTCAACATGCTATATAGATCGACCTGATAACGGAAAAATCGTGTGAAATAAAATGAATTTATGTAAAGATATGTAATTACAATTCAGCGCAGACTTTACATTTCTTCACATAACAAAACGACTTGACTGTTATCTGAACAGATATATTTTGCGAAAGGCAAAGGAAGTTACAATAATGGATCGCGTCTTAATTATCGATGACGATGTAAAGTTATGTGAACTGCTGGTGGAATATCTGTCTCCGGAGGGCTTTCTCGTGGAGGTCTCTTATGACGGTCCCGAGGGAGCCGGCAGGGCCTGCGCGGGCGACTACGACCTGGTCGTTCTGGATGTCATGCTGCCGGGCTGCACGGGCTTCGAGGCCCTACGACAAATCCGACAATCCAATTCCACTCCCGTGGTTATGCTCACCGCACGCGGAAGCGAAGTGGATCGCATTTTGGGTTTGGAAATGGGGGCCGACGATTATCTGCCCAAACCGTTCAATCCAAGAGAACTGATCGCCAGGGCCAAAGCGGTGCTTAGGCGCACCAAGGGAGATCAGAACAGCTCGGACCCCACGTTGCCTCCGGGCAGCCTTAAGGTGGGCGATGTGGACATGGACCTCCCGGCTCGTCGCGTCTCGTGCGCGGGGAAGACCATCGACCTCACGGCCGTTGAATTCGACCTGCTGGAACTGCTGCTGCGCAACGCCGGGCGTATCGTGTCCAGGGAGCTGCTCATCAATAAGGTACTTGGGCGTTCGCACTCCCCTTACGACCGCAGCATCGACGTGCATGTGAGCAGGCTTCGAAAGAAGCTCGGCCGCCTGGTGGCCGGAACGGAGCGCATCAAGGCCATCCGCAGCGCAGGTTACTTGTATGCCCTCACCCCTGAAACAAACGGCTCGGATGACTGAGTCGTCGGATTTATCGCATGCGAAAGCAACGCATCTTCATCAAGATCTATCTGTGGTTTTGGCTGGCTACCGCCGTGGTGGTGGCTTCTCAGATCACGCTGGATCGAATTACGGAATCGGGCCCCCCCTTTGATGGAATGCGGCACGATGTGGCCCGTCCTCTCGCGTTCTTCGGTCGGGTCGCCCGGGACCTTTACTTCAATGGGGATCCTTCCTCGGTCTCGCGTATGACGGAGACCTTCAGGGAGTCCACGGGCATCGACGCCTATCTGCTCGACGGCCGGCTGGAGCTCAACGGCCGGGAAGCGCCGGAGGAGGTCTTGGAGCTAGGAACCAAAGCCGCCACGCGGGGCCGGGTGGTGACTTCCGCGGGGGACGACGTTGGTCTTGTGGCGATTCCCCTGGGCGATGGGGATCGAGGCCCGCTTGTGGTCGTGGGGGAGCGAGCTTTTCACCGTCCGCCGCTTCCCCCGTTCATGCATTCGCCCTTCGCGCCGGCTCGAATTCTCCTGGTGCTGTCAATTTCGGGTCTGGTTTGCTATGGCCTCGCCCGCTATCTGTCCACGCCCATCATCGCCCTGAGGAAGGCCACACGGCGTTTCGCCGCCGGCGACCTGGACGTGCGTATCGGCAAAAAGATCGGCAACCGAAAGGACGAGTTCTCCGAGCTCGCCGACGACTTCAACCACATGGCGAAGCGAATCGGAGCCTTCGTGGTGCTGCAGAAGCAGTTGCTGGCCGACATCTCCCACGAGCTTCGCTCTCCTCTCGCCCGCCTCAACGTGGCCTTGGAGCTTGCCAGACGAAAAACGGGACCCGACGCCGAAAAAGAATTGAGCCGCATCGAGCATGAGGCCGACCAGATGAACCAATTGGTGGGCCAAATTCTGACCATGCGCTGGATGGAGAGCGGCATTGACGCCATCGAGAAGAAATCTCTGGATGTGGGGGCCATGGTACGTCGAGTGGTATCGGATGCCGCGTTCGAAGCCGCCGGAAAGAACCGGAAGGTGGTGCTCCGGAAAGCGGACGAGTGTCGGGTGACCGGTAATGAGGAGTTGCTGCACCGGGCGGTGGAAAACGTGGTCCGTAACGCGCTGCACCACACGGCGGAAAACACCACGGTGGAGGTGCGCGTCGAAAGAACGACGGAGGAGGACGCCGCTTATGCGCAGATCCGTGTTCGAGATCACGGGGCCGGCGTGCCGGAAGACCACATCTCCCATCTCTTCCAGCCGTTTTATCGTGCGTCGCACGCCCGAGAACGGGACACGGGCGGGGTGGGGCTCGGCTTGGCCATCACGGAACGATCGGTGAAACTCCACGACGGGACCGTGACCGCTCAAAACGCGGAAGAGGGCGGGCTCGAAGTGATCATTCGGTTACCGCTGACCTGAAATTCGGGGGTCCATCCGGGCAGGTTACCGGGTCGGTAATGACCGGAACTTCCGACCAAGGCATCCAGGCTTGACTGGTCCGAATCGGCTCAAAGTCTCATGGGTTCGGCTTCGTCCCTTTATGGACGGAATCCGGTCGGTTCCCGGTATGGCGGCGGACTGCGACGTCGATTCAGAACGGCAGGATGTACGTAATGAAATCGATGAGATTCAAGACCCACTTGAGAATCTTTCGAAGACAACGCTTGAACAGGCCTTCCTTGGCTGCGGGAGTGTCGGGTTCGCGCGGTTCTCGGGGCGACTTCTCATCATTCATGGAAGCCATCCGATATTCCTTTCCGGGGTGACCGAATACGGGGTTCGTTACGCACCGTCGCGTTTTGTCTTGAGACCTGAAAATCGCCGACGGGGAACCTGTTTCTTGTCCGTCTTCGGTGGAGAGGCGCCCGGTGAAAATCATCGAGTCCGGGGAAGGCCAAGCCTGGAATATACCGAGATTAGCCGGCAAATGACTCTGTGAATCGGTGCGAGATCATGTTGTCCATTAAATTTGAATGATACTAGTTTTTTACTGAACTTGCCAATGATCCAATGCATATCGGCTGAGAATTAAAAGCGAAACCGGATTTCGGGGAAATACTCTGAAGAGGAGGAAGGAGGAAGACGATCCGGCCGGCGAAGGATCGTCTTTGGGAGCACATTCTTTGTGTGATGTTGTTGAGGACGACGGGCTACGTACCGGCGAAGCAGGCCCAAGTCGAGGGCTAATCGCTCAGCAGCGTGAGAATTACCGCCGGCAACGCGTGAACCTTCGACTTCTTGGAGACGTCATCCAGGGGGGTGCCGTCGAACCCCGGATATTCCGGAGCGTATCGCTCCACCTTGAAGACCTCTCCCGTGAAATCGTATTCCCAGACCGTTTCTCCCGATTCGGTCACCTCAAAGAAGTACGAATCCGGCCCGTTGCAGATCAAGGTGTTGCCGTTGGGCATGCGTTGCTGTCCCGAGATGTTTCGGGCGAAGAAATCGGTGGGATGATCCGCCGTGTACGTCCAAAGCGGCTGATCCGGACCGTAGGAAGAGCCCGAAATCAGGGCATAGGTCCCATCCGCATTAAGGGGAGGGACGATTTCATCCACCGACGAGTAGTTCGCTTCCGGTCGCCCCGCTCCGTTGTTGAAGACAAGCATGTTTCCCTCCCCCGGATTGCCGGATTCGATCCATTCGGCGTCGTGTTGAACAAACAGTTGCTGGTCGGAGGTGGTTCCGGCGCCGTAGGCATAAGGATTGCCCCAACGGTAGAGGAGGTCTCCGCCTTTGCCTCTTGTTCCTCCCGAGTGGCCGGCGGCTTGGGCCGTGGTGGTGCCGTGATCGATGACCCAGATTTCACTGAAGTTGTGCACGCTCAACAGAATCTGATCCAGGTCGGCGTTGTAGTCGACGGCGTTGATGTGCGTCCAATCGGCCCCGCCGTTCATGACGTAGTTGAGGTCGATGAGCTCCGGATGGTCCGAAGGCGGTCCGTAATCGGGCTTGGAGGAATCGAAATCCTGGATCAGATGGTCCCATACGTGCCACTCCCAGACGATCTCCCCGGTGGCGGAGCCGGTGGGGCGCACTTCCACGACACTGTCCGGCCAAAGTTCGCCGTCGGTCAACAATGAGGGATTTCGGCCGGCGGCCACGGCCTCGGCATAAGATTTATGTTGCCAGGCGATCATGAGCACGTTGCCGTCGGGCAGAATCTCCACGTCGTGGTGCTGCAGGTGCGACGTATCGGAATATCGGTATTCCCAGGTGACGTTTCCGTCCCAATCGATGGTCTGTATGACGCCGCCGGCGCCGCCGGTTCCAAAGTTCGTGTTACCGGCGTTGCCCGTGTGCAGCAGTTCTCCGTTATCCAACAGATAGACCGAGATGCCCGGCCGGTAGTCCGTTTCCCAGGAGTGGACGAAGTTTCCGTCGTTGTCCATCAAGTAGGTGGTGGTGGCATTAAGGGAGGCGAACAGATTGTAGCCTTCGAAAGCCGTGCCTTGCTCCGCCACGTAAACGGCGGCCGTATCCGTGTCCGTGGCTCCGTCGTCGTCCGTGACCCGAAGACCCACGGTGATCGTACCGGCGGTTGAAGCGGAGAAAGCGGTGGTCACCCCGGTTGCCTCGTCGTACAGGCCGTCGTTGTCCAGGTCCCATTCGTAGAGTGCGATGGAACCGTCCGTATCCGTTGAGGCGGAACCGTCCAGCACGATGGGTTCTCCCGGTTCGCCCCGGTACGGGCCGCCCGCTTCGGCGGTGGGGGAGACGTTGCCCTGGACCGTATCCGCGTCCCGTACCAGCCGAACGTAGTTGTAGACGCGAACGGCGTCTCCCTGTGGGCTCATGGCGAAATACCAGCCGTAGGGCACGTAGGTGTAGCTGCTGAAGTCGGCGTCCTTTCGGTCGCTTCGCTGGGCTCCGGCTCCGTGCACGTCCAGCCAGGATCCGTTCATGTAGCCCATGGCGCGTCCGAAGCAGATGTAGACGCCGCTTGAGCCGTTGCCGTCGGCGCGCACATGCGTGGTGCCGGTCCAGAACCACGGATAATCAGCGTCGCCGTCTTCATTGGTGATTTGAGTGATGTTGAAGACCGGGTCGCCGGCCGCCGAACTTGTGGCGTCCGGCGCACGAGAATAGTCCACAATGCTCTGCATCTCCTTGGCGTTGGGCAGCCGCCAGTCGTTGTGACCCAGATGGCTCTCGGCGTTCCTGCTTTGTACCCAAGCCAGGGCGTCTTCCCAGGTCTTCCCTTCGCCGCTGTCGTCCTGCGACCACATCAATCCGGTGGCGTCGTCCGTCACCGTGCCGTCTCCGTTGTCCGTGAAGTGGTTGATTCCATATTCCGTGTTGCCGCGAACAAAATAGACGTAGTTCTGTTTTACCACAAATCCGGAGGTCGGATATCCTTTGATGCGTCCGTCGGCCAGGTTGAGGCCGAAGGCGGCCGAACGGTTGCCGAAAACGGTGCCCACGTAGGCGTTGGACGACCAGAACTGGGCGTCGATAATGCGCTCCCCGGCCGCGGTGTCGCCGTAGGCAAAGGCGAAATAGTCGGTGTCGATAAAGGGGACCAGGCCGGTGGTATCGGTTCCCGTGGTATTCGGGTCGGTTCCGCGAAAATCCATGAGGGAGTAGAGCTCCTTCATGGACGGCAGTCGCCAGTCGTTGTAGCCTCCAAAGCTTTGGGCATTGAGTGTATCGGCATAGGTTTGCGCTTCGGCAAAGCTCAGTTTGTCCGAGGCGTCGATGTCGCCGTCGCGGTCTAAATCGGGGGTTTGCGTCCAGGTCAGGCCGGTGACGTTGTCGTACACGGTCAAACCGTCCGAACTGAGCGTATACGCGGGTTGGTTGCCGTCAAACTGCGCATCCTGACCGTAAAATGCATCCCCGGGATCGGGCTCGGGAATCTGAGGCCCGGTTCCGTAAAAAGTGTTCTGACCCGTATCCACAATGGGAAAAGCTCCATTCGCAGCGGCTGATCCGACCGACACGAACGAACCTATGAATATCAAGACAAGCAGTAAGGATACGACTCTTCGTCCATGGTAATGAGAGGGTTCCATCATCAACTCCTTCAAGCCCATAGGCGTAGAATGATTTGATCTTGAGCACGGGGTGAATAACTCGGTTCACTTCCGTTTGTTTTGGCCTGCTGAGCGTCACAGGTCGGCGTCACGCACCAACCGAACGTAGTTGAAGAGCCGCTGAACATCGCCCTGAGGGCCGTAGCCGCTACGGGGGAATTCGTTCGGATCCCCCGTTTTGGGGTCGCTCCTCTGACAACCCGCCCCGTGAACATCGATAATCTCGCCGTTCATTTCACCGAGACCCCGCCCGAAGGCGATGTACACGGCTGCTGCGCCTTCGTCGAAATGCCGGCTGCGGATGTGAGTGGTGCCGGTCCAGAAAAACGGATAATCGATTTGTCCGGCCAAATTGATGATTTGAGTGACGTCGAACACCGGGTCGCCGGCCGGCGAATCGGTCGTATCCGGTGATCGTGTGTAGTCCACGATGCTTTGGAGCTCCTTGGCGTTGGGCAGCCGCCAATCATTGTGACCCAGATGGCTCTCCGCGTTCCTGCTTTGAACCCAGGCCAAGGCGTTTTCCCAGGTCATGCCCGTCCCGCTGTCCGATTGGGCCCACATCAATCCCGTAGCCTGGTCCGTTACCGTGCCGTCCCCGTTGTCTGTGAGCCGGTTGGTTCCATACTCGGCATTTCCACGACAAAGCCGGACATAGAAGGTTTTCTCGCTTCGCAGCGGGTCGCCGGGGATCATGCCGTATCCTTTGATCCGCCCGTCGGCGAAATTCACCCCGAACATCATATTGTTGTCCGCCGTGTAAAGCGTGTTCGACGCCCACTGAGAATCGATGATTCGCTCACCCGATTCGGGATTTCCCCATTCGAAGTCGAAGTAATCCATATCGATAAAGGGTATCAGACCGGTGGTGTCGGTTCCGTCGGTCGACGGATCCGTGCCTCGGAAGTCGATGAGGGAGTAAAGCTGCTTGATCGTGGGTAACCGCCAATCGCTGTAACCCCCGTAGTTTTGAGCGTTCACGGTATCCACGTAGTCCAGGGCCTCCGAGTAGGTCAGCTTGGTCTCGGAGAAGCCCTGTTGCCAAGTCAAGCCGGTGACGTTGTCGTAGACCGTCAACATGTCGGAGCTCATTGTGTAAGCCGGCCGGTTGCCGTCGTGGTTCGCATCCTGGCCATAGAATGCATCCCCCGGGCCGGGTTCGGGAATTTCGGATTCGGTCCCGTAATACGTGTCCTGACCCGTATCCACTATCGGGTAATTTGTGCTTTCGATCACGAAATCCACTACGTTCGAAAAATCGCTGATTCCCGATTCGTTGTACGCTTGAACGGCCACATAAAAAGCCGCCCCGGCCCACAAACCGAAAGACGCTTCCGTGATGTTGCCTAGATTCAAATCCTCAATGGGCTCGGCGTAAGGAAAAGGGGCGTAGGAAAGTATATATCCGTCCGCGTCCTCCGGGGGCGTCCACTTGAGAGTGACCGTAAATCCGTTGACGTGGACGTCCAATACGGGAGAATCGGGGGGCGCCGAACAAAAAGCGCTCTTTGCGAAGAACATCGCAAAGGCGAACAAGAAGAACATACTCATTTTTGCATACTTGGCGGTGATTCGCATAATGACATCCTTAAAATGCGGTCGACTTGCGGCGGAGTTCTTCATTCTTGTGTATTCTCCGCCTTTCAACAAGACCAATTTGATTTCAGGAAGGGGCGGTCGATAGAGGACGCGACTCGCCCCCGGTTTCGATCTATCTCATGGAGAAAAAGTGCGTTCCCGTGCTTTGTGCCGAATCTCCGGCCTCGGGTTTCGGTATTTGGAAGTACTCCAAGAATTCAAGGTCCGGCAGGGAGTATTGGTGTACCAACGGACCCACGAGCACGTACAGCCGCGCGCCGTCGGTACTGATGCCGGACACCATGGGAGCGCGGAGGGGCGGTTCCGATTCACCTGTCGCATCATCCCTTGTTTCCACGGGTTCAAGTTCCTCCAATTCCAACGTGTTGATCAAAGAACTGTCCGTCATGTCGTACTGGAACACAAAGCGACCCATTCCCACGTAAAGATAGGTCCCGTCCGTACAAAGTGCCGATTTCATGTCGGGGGGCGGAGGCGTGGGACCGGTTTCGGTTTGCGCCCAAGCGGACCCGCAGATAAGGACCGCTGCGACCAGTGCTATGCCCAAAAAGGTGTTCATTCGCTGTTTCATAGATGTCGCCTTTCTCCAGTTTATTAAGAATTATTTCCCGGTAGCCGATCATTATGGCTCCGAACATTGTAGTCATCCATATTATCTACCGGCTATACATCACCTACCTATAAAATCATTAATAACGATATAGGATCACCTCCATTCTCCGCAGTAAGATGATGTAAGTTAGTGGTTTTGTTCCTTTTATAATTTCGGTTAATATTTCTTGATATGATAGTAAATGCTTGAAACCTTAGAATAAGCATTGTCGTTATAAGAGTATTGGCTTGACTTTATTTCAGTACCAGTCTGTCTTGGTCTTCGTTTCAAGAAAGACACGTTCGAACTATTGAGCTCCGCAATGTGGAATGCAAATCCTGCCGTCTTGGTATGCCTCGGTGCCTGAGGTTAGGAGTTGTTGAATTTCGGTCTATGATTTTATGAGACGATTCTGGAGAAAATATGGAGGAGTCATGGGATGAATATGGGATCGACTAAAGGGGGGGTGCATCCTAAGCTCGGATGTTTTATGGTGAAATCGTTCAGACGACGGGAATCCATCCTTGTTCAAAGAGGTCGACCGTGCGTATTCGACTGATCCACAAACTCCTCGCGGCTTTCCTCATCTTGTCCGCGCTCATTGTCATCGCCTCCGTGGTGACCATGCGGGTGTTCTCCCATCGGAGTTTTTCCGAACTAGAGTTTAGAGCCATGCGGGGCAGCCAAGTTTGTATAGAAGAGCATAGTTCTCCAAGACGGGTTGAATACCGTTGACGTAAGGCTTTGAGATGATTGACTGAACACGGATATCAGGCAGCGCGCCCCAAGTCTTCCGGAGAATCGGTGAATTCCGGTTGGAATTTTTTGGATTTCCGGTTCCACATGGCTCGCACGTTTAAGTTGCCGAAAAGACGACCGATGGCTGCGGCCATCCAGCCGGCGGTGGCGGGCCTGTTCTTTCTCCAAGGGATTGGAAACATCGTATAGGCCGCGTTGGGACCCAGGCAGAGCGCCAAGAGCCGTGGCAAGCCGTAGGCCAGGCACAAGATCATGCTCCATCGAGCCAATGTCTGCCGTGTCTGCTGCCAAGCATTTTTCAGTCCGAACAGGTGCTTGATCTCGTTGAACATGGGCTCGGTCCACCATCGTCGTGCATAGCGTGTAATCACTTCCGCGCCGTCCATGTCGGGATCGGTACTGATCAGAAGATGCCAATCGGACCAAGAGGGGTTGTCGGACATAAACCGGCACCACACGATCTTGCACAACCGGCCGTCCAGGAAGCGGACTTTGGCTTTGGTTTGGTAGAACTGGAAAACTCGTTCCGAGCCGTAGGCAAAGAGGGTTTTCTCCACCGGACGACAGAATCGTCCGATGTTTTCCAACGTGAGTTTTTCCCCATACTTTCTGGGTCTGCCCCGTTTCTTCCGAGGCGGATTGTCCGGAGGCAAAAACAGGGCGGTATCTTTGCGGACTTGGCCGATGACCGTCACACCATCGCGAATCAGGGGAACCACCAGGGAGCTTTTCATATACCAGGCATCGAGCAGCAGAATAATGAGAAAGCGATCCGGCAGCCAAGTCATGAGAACGGACATCAAGAGCCGCGCCGCGTCCAGTTTGGTGGTGTTCCCTTTTTTGCGGATGAGCCGAAACAAGAGGGGAAACGCGGCTACCCGGCCCTTGTGGCGGCAGATGACAGCCAGAGAAACCCGAAGCTGTCCCCACAGGAATTTGGGGCGGTTGGGCCGGTGCGCGTGATCGTAATGCCAACCGGCGCAGGGAGCTTTCTTGGACGATCTGGGCAAAGGGAAGTCGTCTATGGCGAACTCGATGGATCGGTTTGGAATCCGTTTCAGGATCAGGCGCATCCATTGCCGGGCTAGCGCAAGCCATTGGAATCGGCCCTTTTCGATGGCCTTGTAATAGGCGGTCCAGGACAACTGGGGCCGAACGGCCAGAAGCGCGGAAGAAATATGGCCGCCGCGGCAGACCATACATCCCATCAGGAGTTCCAGAAGAGTCGGAGCTATTCTGCACGGAACGGCCTGAAATAGAAAGGAAATCCACTGCGATAGGAGCATAAGTGCTTGAGCCGTCGAATCCATTGGTTGACCCCCAAGGAAAGGTTTCTTTCCTTAAAGGGCCGCCAAAGGCGGCCGCGCATCCGCGCGGCAATGTCAAGTACTTTGTTGTCTTTATTCGCATTTTTCCTATACCAAGGGTCGCCAGACTCTAAACTCTAGTTTCCGAATATGTGACCAACGCGGAATTGGAGAACCTGCGCACGCTCATTACGGAACTGGCGTCCTGGTATACTCGTGAAGGGAATTGGAGGGCATTCCGGCAAAACGAGATCCTGTGGCATCGGCTCATTCGCCGCTCGGTCAACGGAGGTGAACCCGAAACCACGCCCCGTCCGCGTGCACCGTTGCCGCAGCCTTTGCCGCTCACACCACCGCGTAACGGCGCTCTCGGGGACCAAAGGGGTGTTCTTCGGCCGCCCCCGCCTCCTCCTCCCCCGCCGCCGCGGGAAGTGGACCTGGACCGACTGATGAGCCGTCTGTCTCTGCTCGACGCGAACAAGAACCTGCTGGCCGGGCCTCCTTATCAGTCCGGTTCAGGGGCGATCCGTCCCATTGTCGTGAATGAGGCCGCGGTGGGTTGGGTTTCTCTAAGGAAACAACGGAATTTGACGCATCCATTGGACGTCGCGTTTCTCAAGCGGCAAACGCGGGCCTTCTATGTTATCGGCTGCGTCATCCTGCTGCTCGCGTTCGTCGGGTCGATTCTCATCGCCAGGCATTTGGCCTCGCCCATCAAACAGCTTCTGGCGGGCACGCGGGCGTTGCGTTCTCTGAAGTTCGATGCGCGAATTCCGATCCGCAGAAGCGACGAGCTGGGACAACTGGCCAAGGAGTTTGATGAGATGGCTCAAAACCTGAGACGGTATGAGGAGTTACGTCGTCAATGGCTTTCCGACATTTCTCACGAACTTCGAACGCCCCTGTCCATCTTACGTGGAGAGATCGAAGCGGTGCAGGACGGTGTGCGTACGTTGAACGAAAAGACCCTGGAATCGCTGCACGCGGAGGTGCTGTACATTCATCGATTGGTGGAGGACCTTCACTTGCTTTCCATCACGGAAAGCGGGGCCCTGCACTACGAGAAGCGCCCCATGGACCTTCTTCCGGTTCTGGAGCGCACGGTGGACTCGTTTCGTGAGCGGCTGGCCGCAAGGAACATCGGCGTCGTTCTTGAAGCCCGGGGGGAGGAGCCGTTTCGGTTTCAGGGAGACGAAAACCGCATGGCACAGGTGTTTTCCAATATTCTACACAATTCCGAACGATATACCGAGAGCCCCGGCACCTTGTGGATCTCCTACGAGCGGCGGGAAGACACGCTTTTCATCGAGTTTCAGGATTCGGGGCCGGGGGTGCCCGACGCGTCCCTGAACCGCATCTTCGATCGACTCTATCGTGTGGATCCTGCACGCAGTCGGAAGACCGGGGGCAGCGGGTTGGGTCTGGCCATATCTCAACGGATCGTGGAGGCTCACGGCGGAACCATTGCGGCGCGAAAGGCCGCAATGGGCGGTCTCGGGATTGAAATCCGCCTCCCACTGGAAACCGATTGATCAGGTGTGGAAAGGAATCCAATGACTCCGATAAGCAAAGTACTCGTTGTCGAGGATGAAGCCAAGCTCGCCGAGCTGTTGAAGGACTATTTGGAGCAGGGCGGCTTTTCGGTGATAGTGCTGGAACGGGGCGACCGGGTGATCCCCCAGGTGCGCCAATCCGAGCCCGATCTGATCCTGCTGGACCTCATGTTGCCGGGCATGGACGGGGTGAGCGTTTGCCGTGAATTGCGGAAATTCTCCACGGTGCCCATCATCATGATCACCGCCAAAGTGGACGAAGTGGACCGGCTTTTGGGGTTGGAACTGGGAGCGGACGACTATGTGTGCAAGCCGTTCAGCCCGCGCGAAGTGGTGGCCCGCGTCAGAGCGGTGTTGCGGAGGACCCATCCGGAACCCGCGGGAAAGAAGATAGAGTTCGGCCCCATCGTCCTGGACGAACGCAGCCGAGCCGTCACCGTCCATGGCCGGGAACTCACTCTTACACCAAGTGAATTTCGATTGCTGAGCACCCTCATGGCCGATCCCAAACGGGTGTTCACCCGCAACGAGCTCATCAACTGCGTGCGGGGTTACGCCTTTGAGGGGTACGATCGAACCATGGATTCCCACGTGAAGAACCTGCGCAAAAAACTGGCCGAGCATCTGCCGGGCCGGGAGCTGATCCGTACGGTGTATGCCGTGGGCTATTCCTTTCAACCTCCTATAGACCGTTGAAAAACACGATCTGCGGCGTTGCGCTTTATCCCTCGTCACTGCGGCGTGCATCTATGTACGCCTTTCTCGGGATTTTCGCGCCTTACGTGTCATCGTCTTTCAACAATCCGCGATAATTCGACTTCTTCAACGAGCTGCCGGATCAAAGTTTTGGCCGCATGAATCCACCATAATGAGGAATGCTTTTTAAGAAGCACCCACAGCAGGACCGCAGTAAACTCAAATGGCCGTACCCACCATAGCGGAGCGTCTTTGGAAGTCCGATCCATGGGGCGTATCGCACACTCTCCCCTCCCGCATGTGAAGTTGCTCTCGATTGGAGCGCCCAGCATCTCATCGTTTTTCATCAATCTGCGTCAAACCGCGCTTTTTTAGAAGAGTGATAGGATAGTCCTCCGACGTGAAAGGCACTCCGGTCGGCCCCTCAACCGACCGGAGGCTCGAGGTGAACCAGAAACCGGTGGCCGCGCCGATAAGAAAACAGAGGCATCAATTCACAGCAGTGTCCAACTCCCGGGTCCCAACCTCGCCCTCCAAAGGCGCCCATGGCATGGGTGCGCAGGAAGACGGAGGTTGGATTGGAAAACCCGCTTCGATTGCATGCATTCACGGGGGAAGACTTTCGAGAAAGTCTTCCCCCGTAACCTCTTCCAAAGCTCCTCAAACAGGCCTCACCGCCTTCGGCGGAGAGGCTTGTCTCCTCGCGTATCTCCAAGGATCCCCCCGTCTCCTGAATCGGCAAAGGAATTCCCTGTGAACAGGTACCTTCGATTTTCCCGTACCCGAGGTATTTCCTTGCTTCGGTTCAGCTTGCGAAAGACTTCCAAAAGGATTTCTTCCGGCAACGGCTCGTGCTTCCGCCATTCTCTTCCCATGTGATTCATTAGATCCTTCACGCCTGCGTTTGCTTGAAATACAATGCGAAAGGAGCGTAAGTACTTGAGCCGTCAAGTCCATCGTCTCCCATCAGTTAAGGTTTTCTTTCCCTAAAGGGCCGTCGGAGGCGTCCACGCGTCCGCGGGATAATGTCATGCGCTTTCTTGAACTTATAGACGGTTCCGCTAGTTCAAGGGTGACTCGACTCGAGACTCTATTGCGGTTGAGACAAGAGAACGGCCCCGACGGGGATCCGTCGTCCTCCGGAGAGCGGTACGGCTGCCCCGTCTCCGAATGGGAAGCCGTTTCTGTTGATGGATAGAGAGGTCGTGAAAGATGACGTGGCCGTATGAGTACACTCCCTACATCTGGTCCTCATTGCTGTCGGTTCTGTTCTTGGCCGCCATGGGGCTTTACGCTCTGCGAAATCTCTCCGCTCCCGGGGTCGTGCCTTTTATCGTTCTTCTGGTCGGGCTCATGCTCTGGGTCCTCTGCAACACCCTGCTGTTGGCCGCCACGGATGACGCGACCAGATTTTTCTGGTTTAAGCTCAAGGCCGTTCTCCTACTTCCCATCGTCACCGCCGAGCTTTGTTTTGCCCTAGTGTATGCCGGATTGGGCGATTGGGTGACTCGACGGACGCTCTCGGCTCTGGTCATCGCCCCGTTGGCCATGGGGCTGTTGGTCGCGACGAATAATTTCCACCATCTCATTTGGAAGCAAATTTCGTTTGAAGGATACATCAGAGCACAATTCGGACCAGTGTATTGGGGAGGCCTCATTTATGCGTGCCTCCTGAGTCTGTTGCATCTCATGGCCTTACTCCGGCTCTTTGTGCGCTCGCCCCGACACCGAGGAGTGGCCGTCGGTCTGATCTGCGCGCCCTTGATCATACGGTTGGCCTATTTTTCCCATTCCACAAATTGGAACCCGATCGCTCCGCTGGACCCCATGGTCGTTATTGCGAATGTCGCTCTGCTGCCCTATGCCTTTGCCGTTTTTCGTTTTCGCATGTTCGATGTGGTTCCGTTGGCGAGGGATACGGTCATCGAACGAATGGCCGTGGCGATGGTGGTGTTTGATAACGATAAATGCCTCGTTGACGTGAACGAAAGTGCGCAAAGGCTCCTTGGAATCGTCAGGCATAAGGTCCTCGGTCGCACGGCGGCAGAGGTCCTGCACGGTTATCCGGACCTGCTTGCTCTGCTTCGCAACCCCGGCGCAATCCAGGCGGAAGTGCGGTTTGGAAACAGTGTTGTCCATTGGTATCAGGCCTCCGTTTCTCTCCTGGCGGATCGACGCGGCTTCCAGCTCGGACGGTTGGTTTGGCTCGATGACATTACCGAACAAAAAAACGCCCGCGAACAGCTCCTGGACCAACAACGAACCCTGGCCATGATGCAGGAACGGGAATTGCTGGCCCGCGAGCTGCACGACGGGGTCGGTCAAATGCTGGCGGCTGCGCATCTGCAGGTAAGAACGGCAAGCGAATTGCTCGCCGGAGGGGACACGACGTCGGCCGGCTCCTGCCTGAACCACGTCGCCGATGTGACTCAGGCGGCCAAGCAGCTGATCCGGGAATATCTGCTCGGCGTCAAGTCCCACTCTTCGGGAGATCGGAGTCTGCTCGAGTGGCTCCGCGGATACCTTGATCATTACGGCCGCAGCTACGGAATTCAATGCGAGCTGGTCGCTCTTCCCGAGTTGGAGGAGAGACGAATCGATTCGGCTGTTGAAGCACAGTTGCAGCCGATTATCCAGGAAGCCCTCGTTAACGTGAAGAGACATTCAGGGGCTTCATCGGTCCGGGTGATCTTCAGCCTCCATCACAACCGGGTTCGAATCACGGTTGAAGACAACGGCGGAGGCTTTGACCTCCATCAAATCGACGGAAGCGAAGGGTTTGGGTTAAGGTCGATGCGAGGACGTGCGGAAGCCGTTGGAGCCGACTTGCAGGTCGTTTCCGGAGCGGGGAAGGGGACTTCCGTTGTCATCTCTGTTCCACGGCGAAAGGATGAGGCATGAGAGTTCTCTTGGCGGATGACCACCCGCTGTTCCTGGACGGGCTCAAAAACCTGATGATCCTTAGGGGCGTTGAAGTGCTCGGCACGGCACGCGACGGCCGCGAGGCGCTGGAGATGGCGCGCACTTTGAACCCCGAAGTCATTCTCATGGATATTCAGATGCCCCGATTGGACGGCTTGGCCGCAACCCGTTTGATCAAGGCGGAACAACCCGATGTGAAAATCGTGATGCTCACTATATCGGAGAATGATGAGGATCTGTTCGAGGCGATCAAAAGCGGGGCCTGCGGCTATTTGCTCAAGCTAGAAGATACCGACAGATTCTTTGAACTGCTTTCGGGACTCATGAGAGGGGAAGTGCCTCTCTCTCCGGGCCTGGCCGGCCGCGTGCTGAGAGAATTCGCTCGGCAAGCGGAGGCGACGGGGTCCGTTGAGGAGTTCAAGGAGCCGGGCGAGGCGCTGACTCCGCGCCAACTCGAGGTTGTTGAACTTGTTGCTCAAGGGTTGACCTATAAGGAAGTTGGGGCGAAATTGTTTTTGTCCGAACATACGATCAAATATCACATGGGGGAAATCATTGAGCGGCTTCATCTGGAAAATCGCCGACAGGTGATCGAGTATGCCCGACGCTCCGGGCTCGTGAAATGACGGTAGCGCGGTCCAAGCGTGAAATCCATCAGGAAGAAAGAACCCTGCATTCCGTGTCGTCCATCCTTTTTCGTCCTTAGGCGCCAATCCCCAATAAAAGTATAGCCAAAAGAAGAGTCGCGGGACGGCAAGGCGACTCTACTTTTTTCTCCCGCCGACTAAACCAAAACACTCCCTTGGAGATATTCCGTTCACGAGCGTTCCATCGTAAGCTGATAATGAACTCGGTATCTTGCGCTCGAGAATCTCGGAGGTGAGAGCAAATGAGGACGCGGCGGGTGGCGCTCTATGGGCACAATGTGGTCATGTCCGCCATAGGCGCAAGCCTGAAGCGGAAGCCGGAGTTTCAGGTGCTGGAGATAGGGGGATCACTTTCGGAGCTCATTGAGGCGCTGGACGCCCTTCCTCCCGATGCGATCCTGTTTGACCTTGCCGGAGCCGAGCCCTCGTTCGCCGTGCCGCTGCTGCGAAAGCATCCCACGATGCTGCTGATTGGAGTCGACTTGGCGAGCCATAAGATGCTGGTCCTTTCCGGTGAGCATTCTCGACTCCTGACGGAAGATGACTTGATTCAGGTGATTGAGGCCGGCGGTGCTTAACCGGCCTGTGAAAATATGCGTCCAGTCCGTCTGAGGCGAATTTTGTTTCATCCCTTGTCATAGCTTCTTGATTCGGTGGTCACGCCTTGAAAAGGGGATCCGGTCTTCACAACTGTCCGGTTAAGCGAACAAAAATAGGCCTGAAACAGCCCTTTCGTGCTATATTAGTTTTGCCTGTAACTAATTGAAGCGAAAGGAGAATCAGGCCATGGCACATGTTAATACTATATTCGGTCAGCTGCTTCAACTGGTTGATAGACATGATTTTCGACGCATTGAGAACCAAGGTTATCGGCCTATACGAAAGTATCGAACGCTTGACCGCTGGGAACAGTTTGTTGTGATGATGTTTGCTCAAATCACCACAAGATGTGGCCTTCGGGATATCGTGAATCAATTCAGGTTTCAGTCGAGAAGGCTTTATCATTTGGGTGCGCGTACGGTGAAGCGTTCCACTCTCGCGGACGCGAACAGCAGCCGTGACGCCGGATTTTTCGAAGCCGTTTTCCATCATCAGTACAAAAAGTGCGCGTCCGTAGCCCCGAGGAAGCGATTTCGCTTCAAGAACAAGCTGTACTCCCTGGACGCATCGGTGGTGGATTTATGCCTGTCGCTGTTTGATTGGGCCAAGTTTCGGACCACCAAGGGCGGCATCAAACTACATACGCTCTTGGACCACGATGGGTACATTCCCGCTTTCGTACAAGTCTCCGAGGCCAAGAAAGCGGACCTCACCGTAGCCAAGTTGCTTCGGCTGCCTTCGGGCTCCATCGTGGCCATGGATCGCGCATACGTTGATTTCGCTTGGTTTCGGGATCTCAACGAGAACAACATCTCCTTCGTGACTCGGATGAAAAAGAACATCAAGTACCAGGTCGTAAAACGTCATAGGGTCCTCAAATCCAAAGGAGTAACCTCGGATCAGACTATCATCCTTACCGGCACGAAGGCTAAAGAGTGCCCCATCCCACTACGACGGGTGGGATATCGGGATCTTGAAACGAAAAAACATTATGTCTATCTAACCAATATCTTTCGGCTTTCATCCAAAACCATCGCAGATATCTACCGGGAGCGCTGGCAGATCGAACTGTTTTTCAAGTGGATCAAACAGAACCTTAAGGTCAAAACCTTCTTCGGGACTACTAAAAACGCCGTACTCACTCAGCTCTGGATCGCCCTGATCACCATGCTTCTGCTGGCCTACTACAAGTTCCTGGCTCGCTTGGGGAACAGTCTCTCTCAAATACTCCGTCTACTCCAATTGAACCTCTTCAACCGGCGAGACATATGGTGCTTATTTGATCCAGGAACGCTAAAACAAACATCTTCACATCAGCAACAATTAATCCTTAATTTCAACTAGTTATAACCGGACAGTAGTGTCCGGTCTTAAACGGGAAATCCAATGCACCAATAGTTATAAGGGACGACAATAATGCAACAAGAAGGATGATGAAATGAAAGCCTCATTGGAACACGAACGAATACCATTTTTGGGTTTCCGACTGTCATTATGCATGATCGTATTATCAACATTAGTTGCTTGCGGTTCTAATGACTCGGAGACCAGGGTCAACAAAGCGACCCCAAACCCATACCTGGCTTCATCGCTCTATGCCATAACTCATTTCGATTCGGCTCAAAGCGACTCTACACCTTACGGACCTGGTCGGAATGTTTATGCAGTGGACCCCGATGCGAAACCCATCTGTTACGGAGGTCCGATCAACATCATTACTCTTGCCTCCACCAATACGGACTACATGTGGGAAGTGGGCTCGGACCGGGTGAGTGTGGTGCACGGGGGTGAGGGAGAGTGGTCCACGGCAGCCGAATTTGACGCTCTGGCCGATGCCTCGGGCGGCACGTTCGGGGCGATTCCGGATGAGAATCTTCGTGCCTTTGGTGAATCCTCCGCTGTGGGAATGGACGCCGCGTCCATGGATGCTCAACTGAAGAGTCTTTTCGGTGAGAATTACGGCAGTCGTTTCGGGAATGGGATTTACTCGGTGGTGGATAAGGATAACGTGCTCTACACCAACTATGGCAACAATCTATACGGCTTCGCATGGAGCGATCCCGGCCGGCCCTCCGAGGGAATTGCCATCCGCTATAAACTGGAGAACGTAGTTTCCGCCATTCAAGGCGACGACCCCGCTCCGCCTGCCGGAACCAGGCTTTTCGGTCTGTCCATGACCTATGACGGCCGGCTGATCATCACCTTCAGTAATGGAGTGGCGGTTATCGACCGGGACCTCAACCCGGCCTCCAATTCGTTTTACCGCTTTGCCGACGATGAATACGTCAGTAACTCGCTTTCCGTGGATGAACACAACGGCATCTATGTGGCGAGCAACAAACTCATGCACAAACTGGTCTGGACCGGCGCCGAGCTGTCCGGGAGCGAAGCCGATGGTGCTTGGTCCAGCCCCTATGACACTTCAAAGGTGTTGCCTCCCATTATCAAGGTCGGCAACGGCACGGGGTCCACTCCGACGCTCATGGGTTTTGCCGGGGACGCGGACAAGCTGGTGGTCATTACCGACGGCGCCGAGCAGATGAAACTCGTGGCGTTTTGGCGGGACGATATCCCCGACGGATTCGTGCAGAAGCCGGATACGGCCTCGCCGCGCATCGCGGGGCAGATTAAGGTGACCTGCGGCTTTGCAGCCACGCCCGAGTGGATTCAGTCCGAACAGTCGGTGGTCGTGCACGGCTACGGGGCCTTTGTGGTGAACAACATTCCGGAAACCGTCAACAGCGAAGTTCAAAGCGCGAACAAGATTCTCCAGGTTTCGCTCATGGGTCCGGCCTATCCCACTTCTTACGGCGTTGAGCGTTTTCAGTGGAATCCGTCAACGCACGAATGGTCTTCCGTATGGGCGCGATCCGATGTTTCTTCCACCAGCATGGTGCCGATTCACAGCGAGCCCGAAAACATGGCGCTGGTGAACGGCTATACGGAAGAGAGAGGCTGGGAGGTCACCGGTCTTGATTGGGACAACGGCTCCACCGTGCACCAGACAATGTTCGGGCGTCTGAATCTTGGAAACGGCGCCTATGCCATTCTGCAATATCTGGAGGACGGAGACTTGGTCTTCAATTCCATCGTCGGGCCGTTGCGCGTTTCTTACAACGACTGACCGGCAACCACGGAAGGGGTCTCTTGAATGACCATGACGCGAAGGAAATTCCTCACGCTTCCGCCTAAGTGTGTGGCGGGCGCCCTGCTCTGCAGCGCTTTAGGATCGGGCGGCGGCTCCGGTTGCTCCGGAGGCGGTACCGCCGGCACCGCCAATCCGAACATCCTGTTGTTGATGATGGACCAGTTGCGTTTTCCTCCGGAGGGGTATGCATCCGATGAAGGAATGGAGCAAGGATTGAAAGAGATACTCGGTTTTCGGCCGTTGTCTCCCGACAATCCCTTCACTTCCTTCTTCCCCGGCTTCTTGCGGTTGCGGCAAAACGCCGTTGTCATGAGAACCCACTATACCGCCTCCTCGGCCTGCGTGCCCAGCAGGACGTGCATCATGACCGGTTCCTATGCCACCGGGGTCACCCAAACGGACGGGTTTTTCAAATCCGCCGAAGAAGTGCCGTGGCTCGACCCGGAAGGTACCCCGACCATCGGCGATTGGTTTCGGGCCGCGGGGTACGGCACCCATTATTTCGGAAAATGGCACGTATCGGACCCCAAGGAGCCTGATTACCTCGAACCCTGGGGTTTTTCGGATTGGGAGAAATCATACCCCGAGGCTCATACGGGGAATGCCTATAACCTGGGAGCGTATCGAGACGTCGGTTTTGTGGACAATGTCGAGCAATTTCTCTCGGACAAAGGAAAGGAGCGCTCCAACGGGCCATGGCTGGCGGTCGGCTCACTGGTCAATCCTCACGACTGCAGCGCTTGGCCGGCGAATTGGCAGCTTCCCGATGACCAGGGCGTGGTTCCATGGATCAATTATCCGCCGCCGCCGCCCAATCCCTATATGGGCGAAATGAGCCTTCCGAATCCCCAGGGGCTGGAGGTGGAGCTGAATCCGGACGGGTTCCCGCAAGACAACGGCTCCCTGCCGCCGACCTTCGGGGAGTCCCTCGACGACAAGCCGCGTTGTCAGCAGGATTACGCTCTCAAGTACGGCTTGATCATGAAGGCGTCGTTGGAATCCAAGGGACTTCCGTCTCCCTACCCGTTTCAACTTCAGGGAGAGGACGCATCGACCTGGTCGTTGGCCTACAACCGGTTCTATGCGTATTGTTGGTACCTCGCCGATCTTCAACTCCGCAGGATGTTGCAGGCCCTGGACGATAACGGTCTGACCGAGAACACCATTGTCGTCTTCCTGTCGGATCACGGTGAGATGGCGGGGTCGCATGGGGGGATGATTCAGAAGTGGCACAACGCGTATGAAGAGGCAACTCGAGTTCCCATGATCATCTCTTCTCCCCTCGTTAACACGAACAACCAGGAAATGAGGGAAATCCTTGAGCCGACCAGTTCGATCGATCTTGCACCCACTCTCTTGGCCCTTGCCGGGATTGATGAGGCGGAGTTGCGACCCAAAATGGAATCCGCTCACGGTGCACCCGTGGTAGGTGCGTTCGCCGGCGCAAACCTCTCTCCCTATGTGAAAGGTGAACGTTCGGGAGATATCCTTGGGCCGGACGGAAATCCGCGTTCCGGCGTTCTGTTCATGAGCAACGACATGATCAGCGAACTTGGTTCCGATCCGACCGACGACGAACGTGCTCTACACAACCTGTTTCTGAGTTACGTGGAAGAAGTGAAGAACAACGGGCATTCCGTGGAATCGGGTACGATTACACAGCCCAACAACGTGAGGGCTCTCTGCACCGGGGAGTGGAAGATCGTTCGATATGTGGACCCCAATGGAGAGGTACACGATCAATGGGAACTCTACTGTTTGACGGCGGACCCCATTGAACGGATCAACCTGGTTGACTTCATGACGGGAGAAGTCCGCAGCGATGTGGCCGTGCCCGGCATGACCATGGATGAACTGAGGCTGAAACATACGGAGTTGAAAACGGAGCTGGCTCGACAGGAGGCCGCCGCTCTCGGCTAGTCGGGCCGATTGTCTCCGGAGAGGGATCATTTTTCGCAGTATGCCTCATCATAGAAAAGCAACCCGGGAATTCTCCGTGGCGCATCGTCCTATTCGGCAGGGCTTTCACCTCATGGCCAAACCTGCGGGGCCGAGCTGTAATCTCCGCTGCGAATATTGTTTCTACCGGGAGAAAGGAGTCTTCTTCCCTGAAAACGGGACAATGCGCATGTCCGACGAGGTTCTCGAAGCCTACACGCGGGAATACATCGAATCGCAACCCGGAATATCCGTCGTATTCGAGTGGCAGGGAGGAGAGCCTTCTCTGGCGGGGATGGAGTTTTTTCGGCGAGCCCTGGACTTTCAGAGAAAATACGGTGCGGGAAAACGGATTACCAATTCGTTCCAGACCAATGGCACGATGTTGGACCAAGCTTGGTGCGATTTCCTCGCAAAGGAAAATTTTCTGGTCGGCCTGAGCCTTGACGGGCCCAAGGCGGTTCACAACGCGTGCCGTGTGGATGTGAATGGAGAGCCAAGCTTCGACCGGGTCCTTCATTCGCTGCGGTTGATGCAGGATTACGGAGTTGAGGTAAACATTCTTGCCTCTGTAGGCCGCGAGGGTTCGAAGCACCCCATTGAGGTGTATCGCTTTTTCAAGGAACAGGGCGTTCGGTTCATCCAGTTTATTCCCATCGTTGAAAGAGAGGCCGATGCCGAAGCGGGAGAGCTGGGACTCCGGCTTTCGGTCCCGCCTTCGCTCACAAGTGAAGCGCAATCGACTTCGGTCACGCCCTGGAGCGTGGAACCGGAGCCGTACGGTGAGTTTCTCAATCAGGTCTTCGATGAGTGGATCAAGAACGATGTCGGCAAGATCTTCGTGATGAATTTTGAATGGAGCGTGGGGACCTGGGCCGGTGTGGGACCGGGGGTGTGCCGGCTCTCCCCCCGCTGCGGGAGGAACCTCATCCTGGAATACAACGGTGATGTCTTTTCCTGCGACCACTACATGTACCCTGCATACCGTCTCGGCAACATCCTCGATGGCGGGTTGGCAGGCATGGTCGAGTCGAAAAGTCAGAGGGACTTCGGCGCATCAAAAAAAACCGCTCTTCCCGCATATTGCCGCGGGTGCGAGTACCTCTTCGCGTGCCGAGGAGGGTGCCCGAAACAGCGATTTGTCAAATCTCCCCACGGGGAACCGGGACTAAACTATCTCTGCCCCGGTTTCAAGAGATTCCATCGACACGTTGATCCTTACATGAGACGCATGGTGGGCTTGATCCGCCAAGGAATTCCCGTGAGCAAAATCATGACGGCGACGGACGGGTCTCGGGGTTCATAGAAGGGCGCCGGTGCCTATCCCCGGTTTTGCCGGGGAGCCCGATCCTTTCGGACTCCTCATCCAAGGAGAAGAAACCCGCGGCCGTTCGGCGTTAAGCATTCAGGAGGCGTGATTTTGGCATGCGACAAAGATTCTCCCAATAAATGGTCACGGCCCGGGGGCCTTATCCCGAAGATGGTTGTTCACGTATTCTCTGCATTGGTTCTCCTCTTGGGACTCTTTGGGTGCAACCGGCACGACGGCTCCGACCTCCAATCGGGACAGCGACAGCCGGACCTTGCCGTCATTTTCGTGGAACCCAAAGAGGTGCCGGTCACTTTCGAATTTGTTGCTCAGGTCCGGAGTTCGAGGCAGGTGAACATCCATTCGCGGGTCAGCGGGTTTTTGGAAAAACGGGTTTATACCGAGGGCTCCTTGGTCAAGGAGGGCGAAACGCTCTTTCTAATGGATCAGAAGCCCCTGAGAGCGCAATTGGATCGCGCATCGGCGGCCCTGGCCCGTGAGCGGGCGGCTTTCGATGTGGCTCGTCAAAATTTGGAGCGTGTGAAGCCGCTCGCGGCGGCAAACGCGCTTTCCGCGAAAGACCTGGACGATGCCGTAGGCCGGTTCCAATCTACGGCGGCCGCGGTTGAGCAGGCCAAGGCGGCGGTCGAACAGGCACAACTCAACCTGTCCTATACCGTCATCACGACACCGGTGACCGGCATTGCCGGCGCCGCGGAGCAGGCGGACGGGACCTACTTGAATCCCGCCAACAGTGAACTGACCACAGTGGCGGTTATCTCGCCGGTTTACGTCAATTTCAGTATTTCCGAAAACGACCGGCTGCGATTTCGTAAACAGATTGCCGACAACCTGCTCATCGAACCCGATGACGGAAACTATGTCGTCGAGGTTGTTCTTGCGGATGGATCGATCTACCCGCACACCGGCAAGGTCACTTTCGCCGACCCCTCCTTCGATCCCGATACGGGTACGTTCCTTGTCCGTGCTACCGTTGAGAATCCCGACGGTTTGCTTCGCCCGAACCAATACGCGCATGTCCGTATCAAGGGTGCGGTTCGGCCCCATGCGATCCTGGTTCCTCAACGAGCGGTCATGCAGTCGTCCAAGGGACATTTCGTCTGGGTGGTGGACAAGGAAGACAAAGCGGAAATGCGCCCCGTGGTTGTGGGCGAATGGCAAGACACCGACTGGTTCATTTACGAGGGGCTCCGAGCAGGTGATCGGGTTGCGGTTGAAGGCGTCCTCGGTCTTCATCCAGGCATGCCGGTAAAGGTTCACCCTATGGCCGGAAAGAACGGGGCGGCCGGGACCTCTCCCCAGGGACCCGCTCCGGAGACAAGCGGCCGATAACCGCGGGAGACAGCGGCATGTTTTCCAGATTTTTCATTGAACGGCCCATTTTTTCCACGGTGGCTTCGCTCATTGTCGTGATCGCCGGCCTCGTGGCCATGAACGCATTGCCCGTCTCCCAGTACCCGACCATTACGCCTGTTCAAATCCAGGTGACGACCACGTATCCCGGCGCCGACTCGAAGACGGTGGGCGACTCGGTGGCGGCGCCCATCGAGGCCCAGATCAATGGGGTCGAGAACATGCTCTACATGACCTCGACAAGCTCGAACACCGGCCAGATGACCATCACCGTGTACTTTGCCCTGGATACGGACCCCGACGTCGCGCAGGTCCAGGTTCAGAACCGGGTGAACCTGGCCATGCCCCAGCTTCCCGACATGGTGGCGAATTACGGTGTCTCGGTGCAGAAGAAGTCGTCCAGCATGCTGATGATCATTGCGGTAACCGACACGCAGGAACGTTACAGCCCGGAGTATGTCGCCAATTATGCCAACGTTTACCTTCTGGACGCCGTCAAACGGGTGAACGGCGCAGGCCAGGCTCAGATTTTCGGCATGCCGGATCAAGCGATGCGTATTTGGATGAATCCCGATCGCATGGCTTCTCTCGGAATTACGACGACCGACATCAAGAATGCCGTCGCCAAACAAAACGCCCTTTTCGGAGCCGGTCAAATCGGGCAACAACCGAACGACGACCGAGTGCAGTTGACGTTCCCGATTGTGACTCAGGCCCCGTTTGTGACTCCTTCCGAATACGAGAACATCATTCTGCGTGCAAATCCGGATGGCGGTGCCATCGTCCGAGTCGGAGACGTAGCGCGGGCGGAAGTCGGTAGGCGGCTCTATATCGACGACAACCGGCTGAACGGCAAGCCTGCGGCATTCATAGCCATCTATCAGCAGCCGGGCGCCAATGGGCTCGACGTCTCCAAGGCCGTCCGCAAGACCCTGGACGACCTGAAGCGCACGATGCCGTCGGGCATCGACTGCGTGATCGCCCTGGACACCACGGATTTCGTACGACTTTCCATCGAAGAGGTGATCCACACGCTCTTTGAAGCGATTCTGCTGGTGGTGCTGGTCGTCTATCTCTTTCTCCAGAGTTTTCGCGCCACCATCATCTGCGCCGCGGCCATTTTCGTGGCCCTCATCGGCACGTTTCCCGGGATGCTGGCTCTGGGTTTTTCCATCAATCTGCTCACGCTCTTTGGAATTGTGCTGGCCATCGGCATGGTGGTGGACGACGCCATCGTTGTGGTGGAAAACGTGGAGCGGAACATGACGATGCACCACCTCCCTCCAAGGGAGGCGACCATCAAGGCCATGGAGGAGATCGGCGCTTCTCTCATCGCTGTAGTCCTGGTGATGGCGTCGGTGTTCATCCCTGCGGCTTTTCTTCCGGGAACCACGGGGCAACTGTACAAACAATTCGCCATTACCATTGTAATCTCCGTGGCGCTTTCGGGATTCGTGGCTCTCACGCTGACGCCGGCCATGTGCGGTGTCATGCTCCGACACTCGGCGCCCGCCCGGCGCGGACCCTTTGCCTGGTTCAACCGCATGTTCGACCGCTTCACACAGGCCTTCGGCTCAGCGGTGGTGCTCATGATCAAACGAATGACCGTTGCCTTTATGGTCTTGGCGATACTGGTCTGGGGACTCGTGCATTTATTCATGACGATGCCGACAAGCTTCGTGCCCAACGAAGACCAGGGCTATTTGATGGCTCTGGTAATGATGCCCGATGCGGCAAGTCTGAACCGAACCGTCGAGACCTCATCCCTTGTGGACGAAATCTTCGCAAAGAACAAGGCGGTGGCCGACCGGACAACCATCAACGGCTTCAGTTTGATCGACGGCCAGTTCAAGCCCAACGCCGCCACCCTTTTCGTAACGCTTACGGACTTCAAGGAGCGCTATGCTTCCATCGAACGCGCGATCAAGGAGAATGCCCGAAGTGTGTTGCTGTCCGTGGCCGCCGAAGCGCGTGAAATAGGCGCCGGCCTGGTCATCCCGATACCCCCGCCGGCGATTCCCGGTATCGGCACAACAGGCGGCTTTGAATTCTGGGTGCAGGATCAGGGAGGCGGCAATCCGGATCGGCTTTACGAGATCACCGGGGAATTTCTCGCCAAGGCCCGCACGCGACCTGAAATCAATAATCTGAACAGCACGTTTCGGGGGGCTTCGCAGCAGCTGCAGGCGGAGGTCGACCGATCGAGATCAATGCTCCTCGATCTTCCGGTGGAGGATGTGTACAGCGCCCTTCAGGCTCAGTTCGGATCGATCACGGTCAGTCAATTCAATCAGTACAGCCGCATCTGGAATGTGGTCCTGCAGTCCGATGCCGGCTTCAGGCGGGACCCCTCCGACATCACACGGCTCTACACACGGTCCAACAAGGGGCGGATGATTCCGCTCTCGGCCGTGGTGACTACCCGGTACGTGTCCGGTCCGGATGTGGTGTCGCACTTCAACGGGTTCCCTTCAGCTCAGGTGACCGGTTCGCCCGCCCCGGGCTACAGCTCCGGAGATGCGATTCTGGCAATGGAGGAAACAGCGGATGACACGCTTCCGGACGGATACGGGTATGCATGGTCGGGGATGGCCTACGAGGAAAAGAAGTCGGGGGGAACTTCGGCCGCGGCCTTCGCTTTTGGTATCGTCATCGTGTTCCTCGTTCTCGCCGCTCAGTTTGAGTCATGGACTCTTCCAGGCTCGATCCTCACGGCCGTGCCCTTTGGTATCCTGGGAGCTTTGACTTTCAACTGGTTGCGGGGTCTTGAGAACGATGTCTATTTCCAAATCGGACTCCTGGTGCTCATCGGTCTGGGAGCGAAGAACGCGGTCCTACGGGTCACATTTGCGGTGCAACTGCGCAAACAGGGGCTTTCCGTCATGGATGCCACGATTCAGGCCGGCGAGCAGCGACTTCGTCCCATCATCATGACCTCTCTGGCATTTATTCTTGGCGTACTGCCGTTGGCCGTGGCCACGGGTGCGGGGGCCAACGCCCGGCATTCCATCGGCACCGGCATCATCGGCGGCATGATCGGCGAGGCCACTTTGGCCATGCTCTATGTGCCCCTGTTCTTCTATCTCTTCGATAGGCTGAGTCAAGGCACGGAGGAAAAGAGTGGGCTTCCCCCAAAGTCTCTCGCGCATGTGCCTGAAGCCCCGCCCCAAGACCCCCGGGAGTTGAAGTGATATGAGATTATTCATTCTTCCGGCATGCCTTGTGATCCTGTTCGGATGCACGGTTGGGCCCGATTACCGGCGCCCCGATGTGAGCATACCGGATTCTTTCCGTAATGTAGAAATCGACTCCCAAGACACCGCCGATACCGACTGGTGGAAGGCCATGGGGGATCCCGTGCTTGAAACCCTGATCGATGAGGCATTGACAAACAACCTGTCGATCAAGATGGCCGCGGCCAACATCGAGCAGGCCGCCGGAGTCCTCACCCAGGTCCGAGCTCCGCTCTTTCCGCAGATCAACTACAGTGGGACCTCGCTCCGAGAGAGGGCGAGTGAAGCCGGTGCGTCCTCCGTATTGTCCCATGTTGAGAACCCTCGGAACTCATTTCAACTGCTTGCCGGCGCGGGTTGGGAAATCGATCTGTGGGGGCGCATTCGGAGACTATCCGAAGCCGCGCGTGCGGAACTCCTGGCCGGTCGGGAGGCCCGCCGCGGCGTGATCCTTTCCCTGGTCGCCTTGGTGGCCGACACTTATATCAATTTGCGGGGTCTCGACGCGCAGCTCGAGATCGCGGAACGCACACTTTCTGCGTACGGGGAGACGGTCAATCTGTTCGAACTGCAGTTCAAGCACGGACAAGTCTCCCGTATGACGGTCGAGCAGGCTCGGTCGCAGTTCCAAACCGCGGCGGCGGCCATACCGGACATCGAGTCGGAGATATCCCAGACGGAGAACGCCCTGAGTATTCTGCTCGGCCGCAATCCGGGTCCCATCGGGCGCGGCAAATCCATCCTGGATATGGCGTTGCCCCACGTTCCGGCCGGGCTGCCTTCGCAGATTATCGAGCGGCGTCCGGACCTGGCTCAGGCCGAGCAGAATCTCATTGCGGCCAATGCCCGGATCGGGGCGGTGAAGGCGCTGTATTTTCCCACCATTTCGCTCACCGCGGCTCTTGGAATCCAAAGCACCGAATTGTCCAACCTGTTTACGGGTTCTGCAGGAACCTGGAATTACACCGGCTCCTTCCTGGGGCCGATCTTCACCGCCGGCGCCATTTCCGGGCAGGTGAAGCAAACGGAAGCGGCACAACAGGCGGCCCTTCTGAACTATCAGAATGCCGTTCTAAACGCCTTCAGCGACGTGGAAAACGCGCTGGTGTCCCGCCAAAAGCTTTGTCGTCGGCTCGAAGCCGAAGGGAAACTGGTCGATGCTCTCCGAGAATACACTCGCCTGGCGCGAATGCAGTTCAACGGCGGCTACACGCCCTATCTCACCGTACTCGACGCCGAGTCTCAGTTGTTTTCCGCCGAGCTCAACTACGCCCGGACGAGGACCTCGCTTCTGGTCGCGCATGTCAATATCTATAAATCGATGGGAGGAGGATGGGTGACCAACGCGGAAACGCGGACGAAGGCCGCCGAGCGGTGAACAGGGGAGAAAAATCAATGTGCTCGTTCAGGGATCGCCGGGGAACCTCGCTCCCTCGCCCCCCTTGCGCCCGCACCGTCCAGCCGGCGCGTGGTCAAGCCGGACCATAGAGCTCCTTTTTCAATTAGGGAAACGTAGGGAACGTTGGCAATGAGTCGGAAAATCCATTCCACCCTCAGCCTCTCCACTGAAGAGGGTGAGCCTTGCTTGATCCGTTCGACGGAACGGCCGGCCGGCGTTTCGTAATTCGATATCCAAGAGACTTTGTGAGGCTGTTTGGAGGGGGTAGGAGCGCTTTGTTTAATCTTCTCTTGAGTGGGAGACCAAAGATGAAAAAGACGGCTGTGATGTTTATCTGCGCCCTGCTGATGGTGGGTTGCGCGGCTTCTCCGCCCAAATCGGAATTTTTGGGAGAATACTATAAGAACCTGGAGCCGGGACCCGAGGGCGGAGCGAAACTCCGCTGGATCAAACCTGGATCCGATTTCAAGCATTATAAGAGATTCATGGTGGATTATGTGGTCTTCGCGTTGGCGGACGATTCGGATTCCAAGATCATCGACGGAGATGAGATGAAGAAGTTGGGGGATGCCTCTACGTTGGCCATCATCGATGCCTTGAAGGACAAGTACTCCATTGTATCCGACCCCGGTCCGGATGTGTTGCGGTTCCGCTTCGCCATCGTGGACCTCAAGCAAAGCCGTCCGGTCTTGAGCACGGTTACCTCCGTAATCCCGGTCGGGGTGGGGGTCAGCCTCCTGAGGAAGGGAACGACCGGATCGTGGACCGGATCGGGGGCGACGACCTGCCAGGTCATGGTCCTGGACTCCGTCACCGACGAAGTGCTTGCCGTTGCGGAAGATGAGTATCAAGCGGGATTTACGGAGAGATTTACCAAGTGGGGGTCGGCGGAAGACGCGTTCGAATACTGGGGAAAGCGGATCAGGCAGATCATGGATGACGGACTGATTCCTCAAACTTGACGTGAGGTTACCTCTCCTGAATCCGCAAAGAAGCTTCCTGTGAATCAGAACAAATAACCGTTGTTGGGGGGCCTTTTATGAGTAGGAACTTGAGAGCAGTGTTCCCGATGTTGGTTCTTCTGTTTGCCGTCTCCTTGTTTTTCTGGCCGGGGTGTTCCGATTCGGATTCGGATACCGCGCCGTCACCCGAACCGACGCAGTATTCTTTCAAGATTCTGGGTTCTCTTGGTGAAGGAAGCCGGCCGGTGATCGGCTACCTTGAGGAAGAAGGCATCGTCTTTGTGGAAAGCGGCGATGACGAGCACTACGGTATCGCTTTGGACGGCGACGGGATTTCCCCGGATGAGATCATGACCGATGACGATATCAAGAAGAATATGGCCGAAGGGAAAGCCCTGCTGATCATGAACTGCACCGCCGCCCACAAAGAAGCCCTCATGAAATACACGGGTATTCTTTTCGGCGACGACGATACCACCGCATATTGTATTATACCCATTTCCGGAACCCTGAACAGAATGATGGCAATTGTTGAACATCCGGTACTTAGAGAGGTCGATCCGTCGGAGTTGATTGAAAGCCTCAATACTACGGGCCTGAATGTTGAGTTTGACGAGGATGGGTACTATTCCAGCCTGGAGGAACGTCGGAAAGAATTTGAAGATCATACGGGTCCCAAAATGTTTGCGGAAAAAATCTATACTCTTCTAGAGGAAAACCGGGAGATCAACGCAGGACTGAGGGCCACCGAGAGCGATAGCTATCCGTCGGAATTGAAGTATAGAACTTGGCGTTATACGCGAGATACGAGTTGGACGATCGACAACGCATGGCTCAAATACAGCGGAAGTTATCTGTCATGGGTAATGCCGGCGTACGCGCCCATGGTCGGCTATCAGACTTTAACGCTGACTCCCACGACCAATGTTTCCCTCTATCTTGACAACGATTCGGCCAACGCCAATGGTGACTATCAGTGGTTGACCATCGATTACATAGGCGCATCGAATCCGGCCACCGACCATTCCACCTATGTCAAGAGCACCAGCATCGACATGCCCATTAATGGGGAAGACTACCAAGTTTATGACGGCAACGAATACATTAAGGCGTGGGGTTACGCCCAGATGGAGTGCCTGTTCAACCTGTACCCATACACTACCAGCCCGGATCCCACAACCATTCTGCGTTTCTACGACGCCGAGCCTCCCAATGAAAACAACGTAACCACCTACTCAGCGGGATACAAGTTTGATGTGGGCGTTTCAGCGGCAGGTGCCAACACCACCTGCAGCATTACGCGGTCCACCAATACGGAAATTCCCGACTGGGCCGTGGAAAACAAGACGAACAATGCCGGCCTGAATTTTCTGTGGAAGTGGCATTCGGCAAACCCGAGCTATACCAGCGACTTCGACAAACTGAACACCCTCAACATCAACCTCTTCCAGCCCAATGCCTCCGTTGTGATGCAGACCAGATCGCTTTCCACCGACAAGCTACAGTTCTGGATGGAAAACGGCATCAGCCAGATTTCGTGGTGCGGACAATATAAGGTGAGCCTCTCCTCTTTTGATCGTTGGGACCTGGGAAAATTAACCGACTTGACGATCATAACGATTGACCTCAATAAGGTGCTTTACGCCATTGCGGAAAAGCTCTCCATCTCTCCGGAGCAAGTCCAGGGGGGAACCTCCACCACCGGAACCGTCACCATTGACCAGGCGGCTCCCACCGGGGGAGCGACGGTCACTCTGACCTCTTCAAATTCCAACTGGGCGTCGGTGCCGGACACCGTGGTTGTGCCCGAGGGGGTGGCATCGGCCACATTCCCCATTACGACTTATGCGGTTACGGGCAACTCGGCGGCAACCATCAAGGCGACTCTGGAAGGTGTGACCGTCAGCGCCGATGTAACCGTCACCCCATAGAGGCATGCGCAATGCCCATTGCCGGCCCGCAAAATAAGGAGAATCAATGAGCCCGGAGTAATCTCCAACATAATGTTCCCTTCGCAGGTGAACGGCCCCATTGACACTATGCAGCGAGGAGCAAAGCAGTGCGTTCCGGTCAATACCTTCAAGGTTGTTGCCGAAAGAGCAGCCCGTTCAGGTCCGATCAGCCGGTGATGGTGTCGCCTCGGACTTCGGTCGGAGGCATAGTCTTGCTTCTGATGGCGGTCTTTCTCTGGACCGGTATCTCGGGCTGCTCGGACTCCGCTTCCGACTCGCCGGAATACACAGAGCCGATCACTGCTCGCATGCTGGTTGAGCCGGGTGCGCTCGTCGGTTCGGGGCCATCGGCCTTTACGTGGAGCCCTGTGGGTGCGAGGCTGGTCTACACGGCTCCCAAGGAAAACGGCGGTCCTGACGCCCTTTGGCTCTATGAACCCGCTTCTGGTGTCAAACGAGTCATTCTGGACCCCTCCAGCCTAACCGAGGAGATTGATTTGGCCTCGGCGCAGTGGTCTCCCCAGGGTGAATCCATACTGCTCTCCGGCCCGACCTGCCTTTGGCTGTTTGATGTGGCTAGTTCGGCGCTCGTTCGGCTCGCCGACGGCGGCGTCCCCACTGCGTCGGTATTCCTGCCGTCGGGCGAAGCCGTTTCTTTTGTCCGCGGCAACGATCTCTACACGGAACGGATCAGCGACGGCTGGGTCGAGCGGTTCACTGTCGACGGCAGCGAGACCGTATATAACGGCACGCTTGACTGGGTCTACAATGAGGAGTTTGCCGATCGAGTCGCACAACCGGCCTACGCATGGTCTCCCGACGGGCGGTGGTTATTGGTGCTGCGCACCGACGATGGACCTGTGGCGACTTACCCGATCACGAGCTTTGAAACCGACCCGCCGACGACTATTCTTACCCGGTACCCCACACCCGGGAGTGCGAATCCGGAAGTCTCCCTTCTGCTGATATCGGTGCAGGAGGGAAAGGCGTTTTCAAAAATTGAGCTGCCCGAAGAGGCGGACTACATTCTCCCCAAGTTCAAATGGACCCCCGATTCGAACGAAGTGTTTTATGTTGCCCTCGACAGGGCTCAGAAGGTTCTCGAACTTAAGGCCTGGAATCCGACGTCCGGAACGGGACGCACCGTTATCAGGGAAACGGACTCCAACTGGATCAATGGGTCTCTTTATCCGGTCCCAATCTTCCTGAAGCATGGCAGTGGGTTCATCTGGGCCTCAGAGCGAAGCGGTTTCATGCAGCTTTATCTCTGCTCAATGGACGGACGGGTGGTGAGGCAGTTGACCCGGGGGGGCCGGCTCGTGGACACAACCGCCTGGGATGTGCTTGCCCCGGATCGACCCATCCAGGTGGACCCTTCCGGGCAATGGGCGTACTTTTCCACTACCTCAAGTGGACCACTTGACCGACTGTTGACCCGCCTGGACATTGAAACGGGAGAACCGACCGCACTTTCGAGTGCTTCCGGATTCCACTTCGGGCTGCTTTCGGGAGACGGCGAGTACCTGGTGGAGCAGTTCTCCGATGTTGATACACCGCCCGTCACCCGTATCCTGACGGCGGACGGAACTCTCGTCGACGTATTGGGCCGATGCTCGGGTCCGGCAGTGTCGTTACCCAAAGTTACACGCGAGTTTCTCACGGTGAAAGCTCATGACGGCGAGGACTTGTACGCACAAATAGTGAAGCCTGAAGATTTCGATCCGAAAAAGAAGTACGGAGTGGTGATTCACTGGTATGGGGGGCCGACCCTTCAGCTCGTGTCCAACCGTTACGGCACAACGAACATCTTCAATCACATCGAACGCGACGTGCTGTATACGCAGGCGGGTTTCATTGTATGGAGGCTGGACAACCGTGGAAGTTCGGGACGGGGTCATGCCTTCGAGACCCCTATCGCAGGCGAGCTCGGCCCGTCGGCGCTGGATGACCAACTGGCGGGGGTTGAATATCTGAAGTCCCTTCCTTACGTTGATGCCCACCGGATCGGCACCGACGGCAAGTCCTTCGGAGGATTCCTGACTCTTTATGCCCTGATCCATGCCCCCGAAACATTTCGTTGCGGTGTGGCCGGCTCCGGTCCCACCGACTGGCGAGACTACGACTCCATCTACACGGAGCGGTACATGGGCACTCCCGATTGGAATCCGGCGGGCTATGCATCCTCCCGCGTCGTAGACAAGGTGGATCGGATTGAGGCTGCGCCGCTCCTGATCCACGGTCTTGTGGATACCAACGTTCATCTGCAGAATACTCTGAATGTGATCGATGCCCTGATGGCTGTCGACAAGCCGTTTGACTTCGTACCACTCCCCAATTCCGATCATCATTATGGAGGTGACGATCTGGTGGCGGTCTTGTCCGAGAGCACCGAATACTTCAGGACTAATCTCGGAAGACGGTGAATTATGGGACAGTTTGAATCGGGTATGTAATTTCAACCAGTCGGCATGCAGTTCCATTCAGAAGGAAGAAATAAGGGATAATACGCTTATGTTCGATCCCTCAGCGGGTAGCGACAATTTCGATTCGGCTGAAAAAGCGGATAGAGTTCCTCTAATTGGATCACAAAGGATACGCAGCGAATATGCCTTTTACATGAAACAGGAGCAGTTCGCTTCTCCCGTAATAATGCATCTCTCATTTGTACAGCGACTGTTCCGAGGAAAATATCGATGTTCCTCCCGTCACCCGGTGAGGACGGGTTAGGAAACCTGTAAGCAGAACCAGGAGTGGGGCAATTTGGGGCCGTCATTACGAGAAGTCCTCGGCGCTTTGATCAAATCATGGCCTGCCGCACTTTGTGGGCCAGATCCCCAAGATTGAAGGGCTTGGCCAAAAAGTGTACGCCCTGTTCCAGTACACCACGCTGCACGATGACGTCACTGGTGCAGCCGGACATGAAAAGCACTCCCATGTCCGGATAGACGGCCCTGATCGCGTCGCGCAACTCTTTGCCGTTCATGCCCGGCATGATTACATCGGTGATCAAGAGGTCAAAGCGGCACCCACTCTCTTGGCACAGCTTGACGGCCTCCTCCGGCCTCTTGAAGGAGGTGACCGTGTAGCCCAATACTTCCAGTTGCGAGGCCACAACCTGCCGCATCAGGTCTTCATCCTCCACCAACAATATGTCGCCGGCGCCGGGTTCAGGAATAAGCGTGCCCGCGGTCGCTTCGGCCTGCTTTTGGCCCTGGAAACGCGGAAGGTAGATACGGAAAGTCGTTCCCTGGCCCACCTCGCTGTACACGGTAAGGAATCCACCATTTTGCTTGACGATTCCATAGACGGTGGCCAACCCGAGGCCGGTTCCCTTGCCGACCTCTTTGGTGGTGAAGAACGGCTCGAATATGCGTCTCATGGTGACGCGGTCCATGCCGTGGCCGGTGTCGCTCATTGCCAGCATGACGTAATGGCCCGGTTTGGCCTCGGAGTGATGCCGACAGAATCCTTCGTCCAGGATGACGTTGGACAGCTCGATCATCAGGTCTCCCCCCGCCGTCATGGCGTCGCGGGCGTTGACGGCCAGGTTCACCAATATCTGGTCGACCTGCGAGGGATCCACTTTGACAAGCCAGGTGTCCTCCACCGGCTTAAAGGTCAACCTGACGTCCTCGCCGATGAGTCGTGTCAGGGTCTTCAAGGTGTCCTTAACAATGGCGGTGAGGTTTTGGGGGCTGGGGGCTATGATCTGCTTGCGTGAAAATGCCAGGAGCTGACGGGTGATATCCCTGGAGCGCACGGCCGCCTTTTCTATCTCCGTCAGCTTTTCGTAGTAGGGGGCATCCGGCGGCATCCGCAGGCGCATTAATTCGGTGTAACCCAAAATCACAGCCAGCATGTTGTTGAAGTCGTGGGCCACTCCGCCGGCCAACATGCCGACGGCCTCCATCTTTTGCGAGTGCAGGAGCTGTTGCTCCAGCTCTTTGCGCTCGGTGACGTCCTGGACCGTGCCGATTGCCTTCTCCGGCCGGTCGTCGGCCGAAAAGGTCGGCTCCGCCTTGGTGTGCACGTAACGCACCTCATTGTCGGACACTCGCCTTATTGCGTATTCGAGATCGAGCGGCTTTCCATTGGAAAGAAGATCGTCGAGCGCCTTCTTAAATGGCTCTCGCTCCTCGGGCAGCGGGATGCTCATTACTTCTTCCATACTCATGGTCCGGGTCTCGTTTTGAGGTAGGCCATAGATACGGAAGGCCTCCGCCGAGCTCCAAATCGCCCCGTCGGCCGGGTTCAATTCCCAGCTTCCCACGTGGCCTACGCTCTGGGCCTTGAGCAGCCTGGCTTCGCTCTCAGCCAGATCCTCTTCGCGTTGTCTGATGGCTGATGACATCTTTTGCAGGTCGCCCTTCAAGTCTCTGAACTCGCGGATCGACGAGTCGGGCCAAGCGCGGCTGTAATCGCCTTGAGCGATGGCACGGGCTTGGTCGGCCAGTAAGGAGAAGTCTCTCGCCGGCTTGCGCGCCAACAGCCATCCCGCCAAAATCGAGGTCGCCAACGCGGTGAGCATTCCGATGCCCAGCACCCACAGCGTGGACACCAGCGGTTTCAGTGCTTCCTCAAGAAGCTGGGCCACAACGATGTTCCAGCCCAGCCTTTTTATCGGCACCTCGGTGAAGATGTACCTCCTGCCCGAAAGCTCGAAGACTTTCACGTCCCGGCCGGAAAAGAGCTCCGCCCAGAAGGTGTCCGTGTCCGATTGCACCAAGTCGAGGTGATGTCCGGCGAACGCCTCTTGGGTATAGGCAATGGCCTGCCCCTGACCGTCCAGTACGACGATGGCCTGCCGGGACTGGGCCGGGATGCCGCTGACATACTTCGTCAGCCGCCCGGCTGAGATCTCTCCCACCAGTATCTGTTCGTTCATGGGTACGGCATAGTCCACGGCCAGCTTTCCGCTGACGGTTGAAAGGAAAGAGTCCGACCAAACGGACTTACCGGTGCTGCGGACCTTTTGGATGAACCAGCGGCGGGACAGGTCTATGCCCAGCAGGTCGGGGCGCCGGTCTCTTTGCCCGACGGGCAGGCCCACGCCGATAACCATGTCCGCGTGCGAGGATAGGTACATGGCGGTGAAGAACTCGCCGCCGCCCACATGGCTGTCCAGGATGCCGTCCAGCAGGCGGGTGGGCGTCCCTGCTTGCCGCCGCAGCATGTCGGCCAGGGATAGAAGCTCTCTTTCGGCTCCCTGCAGATGGTCTACGATCTGGAATGCCACGGAGAGGGCCATTTCCTCGTGGTGGCGGCTGATATCTTCCTGGGTTTGTGGAAGCAGATGGAAAAGGGCCGGAGCGGCCACGATGATCAGGGGGAACAACGCCACCAGGGCCACCAGCATCTGCAGCCTATGAGCCAGGGTCTTCGTCCGCATCGGCTATTCCAACACCACGAAACGGCCGTCCTTGACCATGCTGATGGAGCACTTCAAATTGTCTACATCGCCGAATGGGGTCATTGTGCGTTCGCCCTGCAACCCTTCATATCGCGGCGAAGACAAAATAGCCTGCTTCAAAGTCTCGTTCCCGGTCCTGCGGGACAACGCGTCAAGCACCAGCTTGGCGGCATCGTAAGCATATACGCCGGCGAAGCCGGGTTCCCGGCCGAAACGCCCCTTGTAGACGTTGCGAAACTCCTGGTAGCGGGGAGACTTGTTGTCCCGGTCAAAGGTCTGGATCACGGTGACGCCTTCCACCGCTTTGCCTCCCAGCTCGATGAGGCGCTCCTGGGCCGCCCAGTCCGCCAGGGTTATGGGTAGGTGGGAGTCCAGCTTTCGGATTTGCTGGCAAAGCAACGAGGAGTCCATGGCGTTCGCCGCTATTACCACTCCGTCCGGCTTGGCGGCCAGCAACTCTGCCGCGAACTTGGCGTAGCTGGTCATCTCGCCCGATGTGAAGCCCTTCTTGGCTACCAGCGCGCCGCCGCCTTTCTCCAAGGCGGCGGCGAAATTGTTGATCCAGTTTTCGCTGAAGCTCCGGTTGCCCAGGTCATAAGCCGCCGCCACGCGTCGCATCCTTTTGGTCTTCAGCTGGTAGTTCGCGTTGGTGGCGGCAAAAAGCTTGGTGGTGCTTGTCACCCGCAGGAAGTAGTCGTCCTTGCCGGAGAGGTCTTCGGTGGTGGCGGTCGGGCTCAGACAAACAACCTTGGCGTCGTTCACGACCGGAGTCACGGCTACGGCCATGGCACTGGTCGTGGGGCCGATGATCGCGCTCGCTCCCTGGTCGATTAGGTTTTTGGCGGCTTGCCGGGCGGTCGGGGCGTCGTGCTTGTCGTCCATGACCAGCAGGATCACTTTGCGCCCGTTCACGCCGCCGGCTTGGTTGCACCGGTCTACGGCAATCTGCACGCCGTCGCGCGCTGCGATACCCAAATCGGCCACTCGGCCTGTGAGGCCGCCCAAGAAGCCCAGGATTATCGGCTCGGGCGGGCTGCAGGCACCCGAAAGCAGGCCGAGGAGAACAAAGAGGCAGGTAACTTTGAATGGGAGCCGTCCGATGAGTTTCATTTCCTCATCCTGTTTCGGTGAGTCCCATGCAGAAGTCGAGCGATATGGGGGAAAACTCTGTTGCGTCCCTATTGAATTTGAGAGATTGTGTCTACTTCTTTTCTATACTTTGTGGGGCTTACTTTTGCAAAGGCTGTGCCGCAGGAACTCGGCTCCCCCTGATCGGCGCCCTTACCGAAAAGAGTTCCGTTTTTCAGATTCATTCAGCTTCGCAGGACGACCATGTTTGCCTCATGGCTTCTATTCGGCCGCTTTCTCCAATTTTGTTCTGCAATTTCCGCTCAGAATGGAACGCAGCGGCCGTTCAGCTTATGCATCATCCATAGTCAAAGCTAGGATTCAACCCTTGCGCTTGCGAAGGAGAACCATGCTCGTTCCGAGAACGCCCAGAACCAGGACAAAAAGAAAATCTCCAAATGGGGAAAGTGTCGGGACGGTCGTGGTCAGAGGCCGTTCGAGAGGCGGCGGCACCGCCTGGCTGCACGTTCCGCCGCCACAGTCCGTGACGTCTCCTTGATAGGTGCCGCCCGCGGAAATGCATTCCGTCTCAAAAAGTTCTTGGCACGATTCATCATCGAAGCAGCAGGCGCCTGCAGGGCTTTCATATGCTCCAATGTCGCAGTAGTCTCCCTGAGGCCGGGATACTCCGCGCTGGTCTTCCGTCACGGGCGATGTGCCGTCAATGAGGGTGCAGTCGAGGGCGGCCTCAATGGCGGGGCTTCCCTCGAGAAGTGCCTGGGTTTCCGTGGAGCCGCCGTTGTTCTGAAGGGGTCCGAGGTTGGGGTCCTGTCCGGTGATGTCGGTGCCGGGGTTGGCTTCTTCAGAGATTCTGCAGCCGCTGGTGTCTTCAACCAGGCTGAAGCCGTAGGATTTTAGTGTATATGTGCCTATGGGATCGACCCAGCAGTCGGGTGCACCGTTTGTGTCGCTGTTGTCGGCGATGATGGTGTTCTTGAAACTGACGACTCCTTCTTGTTGGGCTGCGATGCCGCCGCCTACGACGGCCGTATTGCCGCTGACGGTGCAGTTTGTGAGCGTCGTGTTTTGATAGAAGTCGTGGATGCCGCCGCCTATGGCGGCCGTATTGCCGCTGACGGTGCAGTTTGTGAGCGTCATAGTCCCTTCATAGTGCTCGATGCCGCCGCCGCGGTGGCCGGCTGCCGAATTACCGCTGATGGTGCAGTCGGCAAGGGTCGCATCTCCGTCATAGTTGTCTATGCCGCCTCCGTCATTTCCCGCCGTATTGCCGCTCACGGTACAATTGGTCAGGGTCAGAGTTCCTCCAAGGTTGTAGATGCCGCCGCCATAGGAGCCGTGGGCATTATTGCCGCTCACGGTGCAATTCGTTAGGCTCAGGGTTCCAAAAAGGTTGTAGATGCCGCCGGCGGCGGCGTCGGCATTATTGCCGCTCACGGTGCAATTGGTCAGGGTCAGGGTTCCTGCAAGGTTGAAGATGCCGCCGGCATTGCCGTTCGTGTAGCCTTCCGTAATGGTCAAGCCGGAGATGGTCACTGTGAAGGTGCCAACATAGAATACGCGGCTGTTATTGTTGCCGTTTATGGTAAGTTGACTCTCGCCGGGTCCGGTGATGGTGAGGTCTTTGTCGATGGAGAGTTCTCCGCTCGTCAGGGTGATGGTGCCCGTGACGGCAAAATCGATGGTCTCTCCGGAAACGGCGTCGGCAATAGCTTGTCGCAGTGACCCAGGGCCACCGTCATTTAGGCTCGTTACCGTGCCGGCCCAAACCGAAGTCACCAAGAAGACCGAAACGACTGATACCGCAACCGCGCCTGCGAGCCTCCACCCTTTTGGATTCATAGCACAAGCTCCTCCTCATTGTTTCCAAGCCCACCTAAATCCTGCGTCAGTGCTTGCTACCCCTTCGAAGTAACCTCAGGACGGATATCCTAGAGTATGTACCCTAGCAGGGACCCTCAGATTTGTATGCAACGGGATCTACTTACACGCCCGTAAGGGATTACCCTCACAGACGTGAAAGGGAATTCCCTTGCAAGCGTGTAGGGGTGTTCCCGTGCAAACATGTAAGTGGTTCCCATTGCATACAAGATCGCTGCTCCTTGTTACCTTTCAAATCGCAGAGTCAACATCTCTCGTCCCGTTGACTGAGCCGGGAGCGGAGCAAATCCCCTTCGGTTCCCGCGCCCGCAAGAGGAACCCGTGCGCCTGCACGATGGGGCGATTTTACCCGGCCGGACAAACAGGGGTGGAAAGCAAAACAAGCCGCCATGGATACGCAACGATTTTACGCAAACGCTGCATCCTGGAAAGCGGACGGCTCATACGATTCACCTCCGAGGTCCGGATACGGAAGTATCTTGAATAGGATGAAAGGGCGAGGCATGAGGCATTTGGGGGTGCGCACGGCATGGGTCTTTTCCCTTATTTTGGTTGTTATCCTAAGCGGTTCCGGCATTGCCCGGGCGGTGGTTCCCAATAAGGCCGTTTCTCTTCCCGCCGATCAGGGTGATATCCTCCAGTTCCAGTCGGGCGGGCATGTCCTGGGCTTCACTCCTCAGAAGGTCTATATGGTCGGGCTCGGCTACGCCCTGATCGAAGAGTTTGTGGGTACATCGGGTGTTCCGCCGTCGGCGGCCCCGGCAACAGAGAAAGAACAGGGCCCCGAATCCGAAAAAAGGGAGAAGGGTGCTCCCGGCTTCCATGGGGTGACCTATGCGGGGCTTTGGAAAGGAATAACGGTGCGCTATGATCGGGTTTCAGGGGGACTTGCGGAAAGCGTCTAACTGGTCGATCCCGGAGCCGATCCGGAAAAGATCCGGATTCGCTACAACATGGATTTGAAAATCCGGGAGGACGGTGAGCTTCGATTGCTGCGGGCGACCAACAGGGGGTATTTCACTCTGAGCAGGCCGAGGGCGTGGCAGGAGGTCGACGGGAGGAAGGTTTCCGTGGACGTCGCATTCAAGAAGTATGAGGATCGGACCGTGGGATTTGTCCTGGGATCTTGGGATTCGAACTACCCCCTCATGATTGACCCCACCTACCAGTGGCATACTTTTTTTGGTGCATCCAGATTAGACTTCGGCTTTGGCATCGCGGTTTCAGGGGATGGGGTCTATGTAGCGGGGCTCAGCCTTAGACCCTGGGACATGGATGGGAGAGCGCCCATCCATCCCGGCGGGAATGACGACATCGTGATCATCAAACTGGACGCCGACGGGAACTACCAGTGGCATACCTTTTACGGATCGGCATATGAGGACTCCGGCAGAGGTATCGCGGCCACAAGCGATGGGGTTTATGTAACGGGATACAGCAAGGCAACCTGGACCGTAAACGGGACGGAGCCTAAACACGCCTACAGTGGGTTTCAGGATATCGTGGTTCTCAAGCTGGACGCCGACGGGAACTACCAGTGGCATACTTTTTACGGAGCAGGGAGTTCCGAGTGGGAAAGCAATGAAGGGCTCGGCATCTCGGCCACAAGCGACGGGATTTATGTAACCGGATACAGTGACGCAACCTGGACCGCAAGCGGGACGGAACCCAAGCATGCCTTCGGCGGGGAACGTGACATCGTGGTTCTCAAGCTGGACGCGGACGGCAACTATCAGTGGCATACCTTTTACGGATCAGAGGGTAATTTTGACGAAGGCAACGGCATCACGGCCACAGGCAACGGGGTCTACGTAACCGGAAACAGCTACGCAACCTGGAATGCAGACGGGACGCAACCCAAGCACCCCTACAGCGGGCCTAGCGACATCGTGGTCCTCAAACTGGACACCAACGGGAATTACCAATGGCATACTTTTTACGGATCGGGAAGCACTTTTGACTTCGGCTCCGGCATAGCGACCACAATTGATGAGGTCTACGTAACCGGCCAAAGCTACGCATCCTGGACCGTAGATGGGACGGAGCCGATCCATGCCTACGGCGGGTATGACGACATAGTGGTTCTCAAGCTGGACACGGACGGGAACTACCAGTGGCATACTTTTTACGGGTCGGAAAGCTATTTTGACGAAGGCCGTGGAATAGCGGTTAGAAGCGATGGGGCCTATATAACAGGATACAGCGGCACATCCTGGAATGTAGGCGGGACGGAACCCACACATGCCCACAGTGGGGACTTCGACTTATTTGTCCTCAAGCTGGACGCCGGTGGGAACTACCGGTGGCATGGTTTTTACGGGTCGGCGGACGTTGACGGTTCACGGGGCATTGTGGTTTCAGGGGATGGGGTATACGTGGCAGGCGACAGCCACTCATCCTGGGATTTCGACGGGACGGAACCCAGCCATGCGCAGAGTGGGGACTTCGACATATTTGTCCTTAAATTGTCTGATCCGGCGCCGCCCACGGTGACCACCACCGAAGCCTCATCCATCACAAGCACCTCGGCTGCTTCCGGCGGCAACGTCACTGATGACGGCGGTGCGGAAGTCACCGCCAGGGGCGTGTGCTGGAACACTACCGGCAACCCCGATACCAGCGACCATAAAACCACGGACGGCGCCGGCACGGGCTCCTTCATCAGTTCCCTCATCGGGCTGTCTACGGAGACCCAATATTATGTCCGGGCCTATGCAATCAATGCCGCAGGGACTTCCTACGGCAGCGAGGTCGATTTCACCACGGGGGATGACGGGGACGGGGTGGATTCCCGGGAGGAAAACGGGGTGCCCACTCCCGGAGGCGGCACGGGAGACGGCAACGGAGACGGCATCCCGGACAAGGACCAGCCCGATGTCGCTTCGCTCGAAACCTATGACCACCGGGATTACGCTACTCTGGACGCCGGAACAAACGGCGGAACCAGCCTCAAAAACGTGACGGCGCAGTCCCCGGCCGAAGCCGGCGTACCGGACTACATCTACATGCCCTTCGGCGTGTTCCATTACGAGGTCCACGGAGTTGCGGCGGGGGAGGAAGTGACCATGGAAGTCTTGGTTTCCTATGATCCTTCCATTACAGGCTATTTCAAATGGAATCGTTCTACCCAATCCTGGGTGAACTTGGCCGTGGAAGTGGATCATACCTCAGTGCCCGGCAAGACCAGGATCGTCTTCGTACTCAAGGAAGGTGGACCTTATGACACGGACGGAGACCCCTCCACCATCACGGATCCGGGAGGGCCGGGGCGCTACGCCGAGCCCAAACCGGCCGTGGCCCAAGTATCCACCCTCTCTCCCGTCGGCATGTTCTTCTTGTCGATCCTGACGGCATTTTTCGGGATGTTTCTCTTGCGAACAACGAAGTCCGCTTAAGCCGAAGAATCCGGACCCGGCCGTCGGGAGGATGCGCTCGCGTATCGCATGCCCGACGGCTTTGGTCCTGCCCGCTGCGATTCGCCCCTCGGAGAATTGACCGACTGGGACAGCAGCCCCTCCAGAGGCTTGATTCCCTGAGGTGCGTCTCGCGGAGGTGCCACATCCCTTCCTGCATTGGGCCCCGAACGGCGCCCAGCTCAACCAGCCTCGGCCGAGTCTCTTCTCGAACCATGGCACCCACCTTGTGCTCCTTTCGTTGGAAAAGGATGGTGATTGAGTTCATTCTCAACGTGATTCGGCGGAAAAGGAAAGAATGAATTGGGAATTGGGGGAAGAGATGGAAGGGAGGAGAGGTGAAGAAAGCGGCGAGCAGAGCGGGCCGGAGCTTCTCAAATTGTCCGTTATAAGTACTCAAATTGGGTGCGGAACAACGGCGGGAGCAATGAAATCGAAGCGATGACCGGGGAAAAGGAGGATATCATGGCCCCTCGATCCGGAGTGCATAAAAAAAGCGGGCCGCCTCATGAAGCCGACCCGCTAATTTATTGTATCTTTTTATGGTCGGGACGGGGAGATTTGAACTCCCGACCCCCTGAACCCCATTCAGGTGCGCTGCCAGACTGCGCTACGTCCCGATCGTCCGCCGGGGAACGGATTCCCGCAAGCGAAAAACACCCTTTATCACCATGACGGTTCCGTGTCAATAATTTTCAGTTTTCCGTGCTTCAAGGGCGGCGGTCCGAACAACGCCCGGAGGCCGACCTTCATTGGTTATGGTCTCAACGGAGGTCGAGAATCACGGGAACTCACTCCGACGGTGCGCCTTTCTCAAAATAGTCCTTGGGAATGGCGTAAAATCCGATGCCTTCGTAGCGAAACAGATCGGGGTAATTCTCTTGAACGGCGTCCTTTTCCCCTTCCGAAATGGTGAAGAAATGGCCGCCGGTTTCCAGATTGAAGAAGCGATACACGGGACGGAAGGCGTCCACGAGCTCCGGGTCCGGGGCCTCGGCTCGGGGAATGATGGAAAACCGGTAGACTCGGTTGTCCGAGAACACCACTTCCAGGGGCGATGCGGGATCAATGTGTTCCGAGGGGTCGCGCAGGATCATCTGCGTGTGTCCCGTGACGGGGGTACACACCTCCGCGTCGTCGGAGATTCGGAGTAATTTCAAACCATCGGCGACTTCGACGCCGTCTTGTTCCACGGCAAACCCTTTGCCGCAGATGAAGTAGTCGTCGGCACGCAAACGCAGGTAAACGTGGATATCTCGGGTATCAGACCAGACAAACAAGGAGGCTTCCCGGTTGAAATGGAACACGGCGTGTTCCACCGCGTGAGAGGGTACGGGAATACTGATAACAGCCGAAGCATCGGCCGCACCCGACAGCACGACGAGGCAGGCCCCCAAAATTAGGTTTTTCGCAGTCATTTCAGTGCATTCCTTTCCTTATTTGGTCCGCTGACGGCCAATGCCGGGGGCGCTTGCGCCCGCTTTACGTGGCGAGGTGGACTTTGGGAGTGCTTCCGCTGCTTTGCGGCAACCAAAATGCAGGGCGAAAAGGTTCAGGGGAAGGTGGGGGCGCTTAGCGCCGCATCGAGAGAATAGGGAGATTTCGAGAGTGAACAGCCGAGGGTTTGTCCACAACCCAGGTAAATGCGTGCGGATTCCGTCTCGGGAATCCGCACACCGTACGCGTAATCGAAAAAGCAACGAGAACCGTGGAACGGCCGAGCCGGAAAGGCTCAGGCGACCTTCACATCGATCTTTCTGGGTTTCAGCGCCTCCGCTTTGGGCAGATGAAGCCTCAAAACTCCGTGCTTCATGCCGGCTTCAATCTTTGCCTGATCGATTTCTCCGGACAGGGCGAAAGTCCGGGTATAATCACCCAATCGATATTCGGAGTACATGCGTTCACCCGGAGCTTCATCCAGGTTCACTTTACCGTACACCATGAGCTGGTTGTTCTCCAATTGGATGCTCACGCCCCCTTTGTCCACACCGGGCATATCCATCAGCAAAGTTAATGCGTCTTTGTCCTCGTAAATGTCCACCCTGGGTACGAAAAGGGGCCGACCCTCCGTGGACTCGACTCCGCTCTCCGCCTGTTGTTTTTCTTCAAGCCGCAAGTCTTTTTCCTCCATAGCCCCTTTCTCCTATTTTACGGATACCTCGATTTTTCTGGCTTTCGCTTCCTCGAGTTTGGGAAGAACGACTTTGAGCATTCCGTTGTTGTATTCGGCGCTTACCTTGGTTGCGTCCACCCGTTCCGGGAGCGTCAATACGCGGTTGAACACACCGGACCGCCGCTCCTTCCGGTGATAGCTCACGTCTTGACCGGCGGGTTCGATGACGCGTTCTCCCTTGAGGACCATATTGTCCCCTTGAATGGAAATGTCGATGGAATTCGGGTCCATCCCCGGCAATTCAGCGGTCACGTAAACATTGTTCTTGTCTTCGTAAATATTGACCGGTGGGAATACCCCGGAGCCGAAAGGTGCGCGTTCGGCGGGGTGATAAGCGTCAAAGACCCGGTTCATTTCCCTGCGCAGGCGGTTAAGTTCTTCGAAGGTGTTGCCGAAAGCGGGCTCCCTCCATTTCAAACGTACCATATTCGTACCTCCTCTGAAGCAAAGTCACTTCTCCGGATTGCTTCCATCCCACAAATTAGGTCTTACCGGACCCTTTGTTATCCAAACTGTCTTAATTTAATGCGGTCCGCCTCACTGTCAAGGGGAGGAAGAGTAGATTTTCCGCGTACTTAGGAGCCGAGATCAGAACGCCGGAGCAGCGGCCGCCGGAGCGGTGCTTTGGGCTCATTCCTTCCCCATCCGGATAGGGGGAACCCGATTCCCCCGGCGGTCTTGTATTGCCCTGAAGCTTCTGATAAATTTACTGAGATCATTTTATTCATGCGAAAGGCGCGCGGTCAGAGCCGTTTTGGGGCGGACCCACTCTCCATGCTTCGCGCCCGGAACTCAGAGGGGTCATCGTGTCGAATTTTCTTCATTTCTTTTTCTTCGTGTCGGAGAGCGGCCGGATGCGGTCGAAGGGAACCTCCAGGCCCGGTCTCGGAACATCGGTGTTGTCTCGTCGGTCGGTTGCGTTTCTTGCCGCCGCGGCGCTCTGGCTCTTCACATGTGCGGCCGGTATGTGTTCCGAGTCGAATGTGATTGAATTCAACGTGCTCAGCAGTGTTCCCCTGAAGGCGGAAGACTTGGCGGCCACGCGCAACGCGGCCCTGGAGAAAGGCCTGAACAGGGCGGTGCTGCGTGCCGTGGAAGACATGGTGCCCGTCGAAGCGCTGGCTCAAGGACTTCAGGGCGTGGGCGAAGCGGTGTTAGGTTACGGTCAGGGACTGGTGAAGGAATATCGTCTGTTGGCTCAGGCTCAGACCAAAGATCGGTACATTCTGCTTCTTAAGGTTTCCATGGTTCGAAGAGACCTGGAAAATGCCCTTACCGCGGCGGGAGTTCAGATAGGCCCCCCTGAAGGAAGCCGTTCCGTTCTGGTTTTTCTCCAAGGGGATCCTCGAGAAGAAAAGGCGATACGAGAGGTGGTGGCGCGGAGTCTTTCCAGGTCTCGTTCCCGCATGATCGACGCGGGGTCGGCGGGCTTCGACGTGAGCAAGCTTTCCGTCGCGACATGGGCGGATTTGGGCAGGCAAAAGGACGCCGATTTGGTGCTCTATTGCGCATGGAAGTCGGAGTGTAAACCCTCCGAAAGCGGCATTCCGGCGACTCGCTGCTACGCGGATGCCGAGACACGGTTGGTGGACGTGGCTCTCGGCGCTTTGCTGGACCGTTCCGGCGTTGAGGTGAAGACGGAGAATCCCGACCCTGCGGTGGCCGGGGAAAAGAACCTTACAGACCTGGTTTCCGAACTGGACCAGCTTTTCCTGGCTCAGGAAAACAAGGCGAAGTCCTTCGTGGGGCAGGCCATGGTTCAGATCAAGGTACGTATCGACAAGGTCACCACCTACGCCCAGTTCGAAAAGGTTCGTGACGCCCTCAGGAATCGCATTCCCGGCGTGACGTCCGTCCAGCTCTACTCTATTGTGCCGGGGCAATTTCAACTCATCGTGACTTATCCCGGTTCCGCCGAAGTATTGGCCCGCCGCCTGTCGAACCTTTACATCGAAGGCGTCTCCATATCCGCTGCGGCCAAAGGCGACAATGATGTCACGGTATCCATCCTCTCGTCGGGCGGGGCACGTTGAGATTCTTACCTTTCTCCTTGAACATTCCCAATACCATCACGGCCGTACGTCTGGTCATGACGCCCGTCATGGTGTTGCTTCTGTTGGACCGGGCGTTCCTTTCAGCACTATTGGTATTTGTGTTTGCCGCGGCCACTGATGGGTTGGATGGTCTTTTGGCCCGCGCGTTGAAACAGCAAACGGCCTTGGGCAGCTACCTGGATCCCCTGGCCGATAAGGCCATGCTGTGCTCGGCCTATATCGTTTTGGCCGCCATGGAGGAAATACCTGCATGGGTGACCGTGGTGGTGATCAGTCGAGACGTGCTCATCATCATCGGCGCCGCCATCGTCACGCTGTTCAAGGGCACTTTTATGGCTCGGCCGACCATCGTCAGCAAGCTGACCACCGTACTTCAAATCTTGACGGTATTCGCCGTTCTGCTGGACAAATCCGTGCCCATCCCCGCCGGGGCCTTGGAGGCCACCTTCTGGGGGGTTACGGCCCTGACCACGGCTTCCGGTTTGCACTATGTTTTCGTGGGATTACACATTCTGAGCGACAACAGCGGCGATACCTCCGGGATGCGTTGAAGACTCCCGATTTCCGACGGAGTGTTTGTTCGGTCTTCTGAAACCCGCGCCAACCAACAGACGGAAAAATGCAGAGGAATACGGAACCCCGAGAGGATGCCGGGAAAAAGTCCTCCCATGTAGACCATCGAAGCCGCCTCAAGGAGCGCTATTGGAGGGTCGGCATGGAGGGCTTGGCCGATTACGAGGCCATCGAGCTTCTGCTTACCTACGCCATCCCGAGAAAGGACGTCAAACCGATCGCGAAAAAGCTTCTGGAGGTTTTCGGAAGCTATGAGGCGGTCCTGGGCGCAGACCCCGAGCGTCTGATGGAGATTCCGGGCATCGGTGGGCATACGGCTCTTCTTTTCAGACTCGTGCGCGACCTCATGGCACGGTATCATCTGATGGAGGCGAAAAAGCAGACTCAAATCCAGGGAACCACGGACTTGATCCGTTATTTCCAGCTGACCATGTCCCACCTGACCGACGAGCAGTTCCGCGTCATTTTCCTCAACACCCGGAATCGGATCATCCGAGACGAAGTGCTCCACGAAGGCACCGTGGATCGCGCCGAAGTGTATCCACGCAAAATTATGGAAAAGGCGTTGAAGTACAAGGCGTCCGCCCTGATTTTCGTCCACAATCACCCTTCCGGTTCGCCCAAGCCTTCCCCCCACGACATGATGCTCACCGATTCCGTGGCCAAGACTGCCGGAGAACTGGGGATCGTGCTGCACGACCACATGATCGTGGCCGGCGGTCGAGTGTTCAGCTTTCGGGAAGAGGGACTGCTGGACAAGGTCTAAACCACGGTGTCGGCCTCGACGGGGCGGCGCTCCGCGGTCGGACCGGGCCGTGCCTCGCTGTCCGTGCCTCGCTTGACAGCTCTTCGCACGACCGATACACTATCCCTTTATTTTTTTCCGAGTATACTTCGTGAATTGCACGACTCTCCCTTGCCCCAAAGGTTGAAAACCGCTGTGGGGCCGTGCCGGCCGGGCGCATCGTCCATTCTTGCATCACGGTCGTCGAGCCTGCGAAAGGAAAGCCGAAAGCGGGGGATTGGATCAGAACTATGGCGCAAAAAGGCGGACTGGAAAAACTGCGAAATATCGGCATCATGGCTCATATCGACGCCGGAAAAACCACCCTCACCGAACGCATCCTCTATTATACGGGGAAGACCTACAAAATGGGGGAAGTACATGAGGGCACGGCCATTATGGATTGGATGCCCGAGGAACAAGAACGCGGCATCACCATCACTTCCGCGGTAACCACCTGCGCCTGGAAGAACGGAGTCATCAACATCATCGACACGCCGGGTCACGTGGACTTCACCATCGAGGTGGAACGTTCCCTGCGGGTTCTGGACGGGGCGATTGCGGTGTTCTGCGCCGTGGGCGGCGTTGAACCCCAGTCCGAAACCGTCTGGCGGCAGTCCGACAAATACAAGGTGCCCAAGCTGGCCTTCATCAACAAAATGGATCGGGTGGGAGCGGACTTCAGGGGGACGGTCCGGCAGATGAAGGAAAAGCTCAAGGCCCGCCCGGTGCTTCTGCAACTTCCCTGGGGTATGGAATCCGATTTCAAAGGCGTGATCGACCTGGTGGAAATGAAGGCCGTGCAATGGTTGGATTCCACCCTGGGAGCCGAGTTCGAAGTCTCCGAAATTCCGTCGGAACTGGCGGAAGAGGCTTTGGAGGAGCGGGAGAGACTCCTGGAGAGCGTGGCCGAAGTGGACGATGATCTCATGGAGCGATACTTGGCTGAGGAGGAGATTCCCACACGGGACCTGCTTCAGTCCATACGGCGTGCCACGGTGGAGCTCAAGCTCGTTCCGGTGTTGTGCGGATCAGCCCTGAAAAACAAAGGGGTGCAACCTCTTCTGGATGCGGTGAACCAGTTCTTGCCGAGTCCGATGGAGTCCTGGCCGGTGGCGGGAGTCAATCCCAACACGGGAGAGACCGAGAAACGAAGGGCCAACCCCCACGATCCGCTCTGCGCACTTTGTTTCAAGGTTATGAACGAAGAAGGAAGAAAGCTGTGCTACGTGCGCATTTATTCGGGGCGCATGGAGGCGGGGGGCGAGGTGTTCAATGCGTCCAAAGAGAACAAAGAAAAGATCGCCCGCCTGTTGAGAATGCACTCCAACAAGCGCGAACGGATTCAGGAGGCTCTGGCCGGGGACATTATCGGTGTTATCGGCCTCAAGAACACGGCCACCGGCGACACCCTCACGGATTTCGACCATCCGCTGAATCTCGAACCCATCAGCTCCTATGAGCCGGTGATCAGCGTGGCCGTTGAGCCCAAGACCGCCGGTGATCAGGAGCGTCTCCAGCTCTGCTTGAACAAGCTGGCTGAAGAAGACCCCACTTTCCGTGTGAAAACGGATGAAGACACGGGCCAAACGCTGATTTCGGGTATGGGCGAGCTTCACCTGGAAATTCTCGTGCATCGTCTCCAGCGGGAATTCAAAGTGGACGCCAACGTGGGCAAGCCTCAGGTTGTCTACCGGGAAACGGTTACTCGGGAGGCACAAGGGGAAGAGGTCTTCGATCGGGAACTGAGCGGGCAACATCATTTCGCGGGAATTCGCGTCGAGGTCCGGCCCGCGCCCCGAGGAGAAGGCAACCGGGCCGAATCGCTGCTCGATGCGGAAACCGTGCCCGCCGAATGGATCGAAGCGGCTTTATCCGGGGCGAAAGAAGCGTTCTACAGCGGTCCGGTGATGGGTTATCCCGTGACGGATTTAAACGTCGTCGTTCTTTCGGGGAATTTTAAAGAGGGACAGACTTCCGCCATGGCTGTTCACGTGGCGGCGGCCATGGCCGTGCGGGAAGCGTGCAAGGCGGCGGATCCGGTGCTCCTCGAGCCCATCATGGAGGTGGAGGCTCTTGTTCCCGAGGAGTTCGTGGGAGACGTCATCGGCAACCTCAACTCACGGAAAGGCCGTATTCTTCAGATCACGGCCAAAGCCGGGGCGAGCATCATTCTGGCGGAGGCTCCCCTTTCCAGAATGTTCGGGTATTCTACGGATCTCCGATCCGCCAGCCAGGGGCGGGCCACGTTTTCCATGCGCTTCTCCCATCATGACGTAAGAACCCAATGAGTCGGGAGGAGCGGAAACCTTAAGTGAACGGCGCGCTTCACAACCGTGGAAGCGGGAGGCTGCGCTGTTCGGCGGAGCGCCGGATACCGGCCTTCGCGGGGTGACATGAGACTTCCTCAGAGACCGGTTGCCCTGTTCGTGGCGCTGATTCTGTGTTTGGCGGCTTCGGCCGTGCGCGGGGACGTGTATGTGTGGGAGGATTCGCAAGGGCGGACCCATTATGCCAACGACAAGGAATACGTCCCTCGGGAGATTCTTGAAGACGAAAACGCCTACCGCCTGATTGAAACGGTGAAACGGCCCTCTGCGGCTTCCAGGACGCCGGGAACCCACTCGGGACCGCGCCCCCAAAGAGTCAAGGCCGCCTCCGCGCCTGCAGCTCCGGACAGGAGCAACATGGGGGCCCTGCAGGACCAATATCGAAACGTTCTTCAGCAGATGAGGGATTACCGCAAACGGAATCAGAACCTCAATACTCCCGAATACCGGAATCTCCAGAAGTCTCTGAGATCAATCCGCAAAGAAATGTCTCGCCTGAGAAAACGTCCCAAAGCCAAGTAAGTGTGACTCCCCGCAGGTTCCGCAAACGTCCGTCGGGGCGGATCGGCGCTTGCCGCTTCCTCCGTCGACGTTAGGATTTCGTTTCCCCATGATCGGATCGTTTACCCGCCCATGATGTATCGCCGGAGCCTGTTCCTCGAAAAGTTCGTCTTCGACGGAGATGGACCAACGCGCAGATTCCCAAGAGAAAACACATGAAGAGCGCACCCCGGAGGGAGAGGGTGGAAACCCGAGAGATGTCTTTGACGACGGACGTGATGGGCATCCCCGGCCCGCCGAAGTCCGCGCGACGCAAACCTGTTGGGCCGCTTTCACAAAGAGCGTCGTTGGTGAATTGGATGGTGAGTCTGCTCCTCCCCGGCACCGAATGGTGATCCACGGTGATGGATACGTCTTCCCAAGTACCTCTGATGGGGTTCTTCCGGTAATAGCCCGTCACCTCGGTGTTCTTTGGAATCAGAATATGCAGGGTCACCGGCCGGCCGGCCTCGACTCCTTCGATTTCGAAGGAGAACACGCCGTAAGGCAAGTTGATGTGAGCCGGAGCACCGGCTTCGGACGGGGAGGATGCGGTAACGTTTCGCAGACCGGCCCCGGGTGTTGGAGAGCAGTCCACGGTCACACCGTGAACGTCGTCGAAAGTCTTCAGGGACACGACGTGCGATCGGTGTCCGTCGTCGGTGCCGCCTCTTTTTTTCTTTGCCGTACCTTCCAAAATACCGCAATCCTCATCTCCGCTTTCGCCGGTATTGATGTCGGCATGCGTGATGCCCCACCGGTCTGCGGAGAAGCTTGTAGAAGCGAAGGGTAAACATATAGACAAAATAATGGTAATGAAAACGGAGGATGCTTGCATCAGCCCGCTCAGCATCTGAAACATGGCGGCCTCCCATGGTGGGACCGGGATTTCGCACGATGAGATTCAGGTAATTGCATTACAGTTCCATTAAGCGGAAAAATCCCTGTTACAGCCTGGGTGATGGAGCATGGTTCAATGGTGCATGTTCCCTACATATGTTTCAATCCTTAGCCCAGCCGAGGGTTGATCAACTTTTGCTATGATCCTTGAATCATCATCTTACGTTGGGGCATGGGCTTCAGAGAGTTCCATATGCTTAATTACGGAATGATTAAATAACCGTAAGTATCAAATAGACCAATAATATTGTCAATCTGTATAAAAATAATTGGGATTATGCTCCAGAAAAGTGTCATAGCGACTCTCCCATCCTGCGAGAATGCCATGCACGTGTGGCACGTGGAGTCGGCTATGTCCGGCTGTGTGCTATCGGATACACAACATGAAAAGATTGAGACGAGCGACGACTAGATGCATTTCATTCAGCCGGGAAGGCTGAATTGTATTCTCCAAACTAAAGAATGGGTAGAAAATCGTGAAATCGCCAAAAAACCCGAATATGCGGGGTCCGAGGGTTTCCCGGAGGATTCTCACTGAACGAGTTTCCAGGCCCGCAATCATCCGACTTTTCGAGGAAAGCGTTGCACCTTAAGAACGCCCTCATCGGCTTCGTTTCGCTGGAGGGGAGCACACAACAGCAAGGGGGGCCGGGGTGATGGTGTTTCCCCGGAGACGGTGTGACCCAATACAAAGATTCCCCCGTGTGAATGGCTGCGCGGAATTGCCGTCGCTGTTCCATGGGCGAAGACCGGCCGTGGTCTTTCACGCAGGGAGGTGGGAAGGGGAGGGCTTTTCAGCTTTGGCCCAGGAGACCGTTGATTCGGCTGAAGGCTTCCAGGAGGGGCGGGTTCAGCACGTCCATGAGTACGACATCAAGACCCGCTCCGGCGAGCAGGGTCAAACAGTCCGTGTCCATCTGAACCGGTCGAACGTTGCGTAGGCCGCTTCTCAGATTGGACAGACCCACTATGGTTTTCACTGTTTCGCCCAGTACGGCGCCCGAAGCCAGCATACGAACGGTCTTCACCGCTTCGGCGATGCGAGGAGCGGCATCGGGCCAGGAAAGGTTGGGCAGTACCGGGTCGAAGTAAAGATCCGAAGACGGGATTCCGGCGGAAACGCAGGCCTCCCAAAGTTCGAGGGCGATGCCGAGCTTTTCCTCCATGGAGGGAGGCGTGAAGGAGCGCTCGTCCATCAGGAGCAAAGTCAAGGGCAGACCGTGCTCCGCCGCCAGAGGCAGAATGCCGTCCAATTTTTCCTTTTCCAGTGAGAGAGCGTTGAGCACGGGCTTAACGTCGCCGCAGGCCGCCAGGGCCGCCTTGAGCAGCCTGGGGCTGGGGCTGTCCAGGATCAGTTTCCGGTCCGTGACTTCCCGTACCGCTTCCACCAGAAAAGGGAAGCGATGCTCATTCCTCTGTGACAGGTAGCCCGGGTTGAGGTCCAGAAGGAGGGCTCCGGCCTCTTCGCAACGCCGTGCGAGTCGGGCGAGAGGTTCACGGTCTCCCCTTGCCAGGGCATCGGCCACCTGGGGGTTCAATGCGTGGATATTGTCCGCGGCGAGAATCAAAGGTTGGCCGCCTTGCGATGGGGGGAGAGGACGCTCTTGAGGAAGAGGCCCGTGTAGGACTCGGGCGTGCGACAAATCTCTTCCGGTGTGCCGCAGGCCACCACGTACCCGCCCCGGTCTCCTCCCTCGGGCCCCAGGTCGATGACGTAATCCGCCGATTTGATCACGTCGAGGTTGTGCTCAATCACCAATACGGTGTTTCCTTTGTCCACCAAGCGATTGAGCATTTCCAGCAGCTTGCGGATATCATCGAAATGCAGTCCGGTGGTGGGTTCATCCAGGATATAGAAGGTATTCCCCGTGTCTCGCTTGCTGAGTTCCTTGGAAAGCTTGATTCGTTGGGCCTCACCGCCCGACAGGGTGGTGGCCGGCTGTCCCAGTTTTACATATCCCATTCCCACGTCCTGGAGGGTTTGGAGCTTACGCCGGATGTTGGGTACGGCTTCGAAAAAGCGAGCCGCCTGGTTGACCGTCATGTCCAGCACTTGGGCGATGTTTCTGCCTTTATAGGTGATTTGCAGGGTCTCCCGGTTGTATCGCTTGCCTTTGCACACGTCGCAGGTGACGTACACGTCGGGAAGAAAATGCATTTCGATCTTGATCACGCCGTCGCCTTGGCAGGCTTCGCACCGGCCGCCTTTGACGTTGAAACTGAAACGTCCCGGCTTGTACCCTCGAGCCCTGGATTCGGGCACCTGGGCAAAGAGATCCCGGATGAAGGTGAACAACCCGGTATAGGTGGCGGGGTTGGACCTGGGCGTGCGACCGATGGGGCTCTGGTCGATGTCCACCACTTTGTCCACCCGCTGGATTCCTCGGATTTCCCGGACCTTGCCGGTGGTTTCCCTGGACTTGTAGAGTTGCCGTGCCAAGTGAGGATACAAGGTCTCCACGACCAGGCTGCTCTTGCCCGAACCGCTCACGCCCGTGACGCAGGTGAACACGCCCAAAGGAATATCGACGTCGATGCTTTTCAGGTTGTGATGCTCCGCGCCTCGAATGAGCAAAGCGCCCTTGGGCTCCCGTCTCGCGTCCGGCAGAGGAATCTCGAGCTTGCCCGATAGGTATTTGCCGGTGAGGGAGTTCTCGCACTGCAACAACCCTTCCGGAGGTCCGTTGAACACTACCTCCCCGCCGTTCAAACCCGCGCCGGGACCCATGTCCACCACATGGTCCGCAGTGAGGATGGTTTCCTGATCGTGCTCGACAACGAGAATCGTGTTGCCCAGATCCCGCATCTGAATCAGGGAATTGAGCAGACGGCGGTTGTCCCGTTGGTGCAGTCCGATGCTGGGTTCGTCCAAAACGTAGAGCACACCGGCCAGGCGGGATCCGATCTGGGTGGCTAGACGGATGCGCTGTGATTCGCCGCCGGAAAGGGTTTCCGAGGACCGGTCCAGAGTCAGGTATTCCAGCCCCACATCCATGAGGAAGCTGAGCCGATCCTTGATTTCCTTGAGCACCCTTCGGGCGATCTTGCGGTCCACGGCATCCAGATCCCAGGAATCCAAAGTGTCCAGGCAGCCCTGGATGGTGAGTCGAGTCACCTGATGGATGTTCATGCCGCCCACCAGGAATCCGAGACTTTCCTTTTTCAGCCTGGCCCCTCCGCACGCTTCGCAGGCTCTCTTGTTCATGAAACGCTCAATTTCCATGCGCACCGACGAAGAGTCGCTCTCCAGGTACTTTCGCTTCAGGCGATTCACCGCCCCTTCAACGGGACTCCGATAGGCGTATTTCTGACCGCCGGCTTCCAGTTCAAAATCGATTTTCCGGTCACCGGTGCCGAAAAGGAGGGCTTGTCTCACCTCGGAAGGCAGTTTCTGAAACGGCGTATCCAAATCGAAATCGAAGTGACGGGCAATGGCGGCAAGTCGTTGCCTGTGGAAGATGGAGTTCTTATTGGCCCATGGTTCCATGGCGCCTTCCCTGATGGAAAGGGAGGGGTCGGGCACCACCAGTTCGGGATCCACCTCGGCCTTCACTCCCAGGCCTTCGCACTCCGGGCACGCGCCCATGGGGCTGTTGAAGGAGAACATGGCCGGAGTGGGGTCCGGATAGCTGATGCCGCACTGGTGGCAAACCGCTCGTTCGCTGAAAAAAAGGTCCCGGTTTTCTTCCAGGATCAAGGCGATGACCGTCCCACCGGAAAGGCCGAGGGCCAGTTCCAGGGAATCCGCCAAGCGATTCTGAATTTTGTCGGATACCACCAGCCGATCCACCACGGCCTCGATGGAATGCTTTTTCTTCTTGTCCAGATGAATGGAACCGTCCAGGTCTTTGATTTCGCCGTTGATCCGAGCCCTGATAAAGCCTTCCCTCCTTAGGTGATCCAGGAGTTTCTGATGTTCACCTTTGCGGTTGGTCACCAACGGCGCCAAGATGACCACTTTGGTTCGCTCGGGAAGGGAGGAGATGCGGTCGGCGATCTCCTGCACGGTCTGGCTTTTGATGGGCCGGCCGCATTGATGGCAATGCGGTTTTCCGATGCCGGCGAAGAGCACCCGCAGGTAGTCGTAGATTTCCGTCACCGTACCCACGGTGGAGCGCGGGTTGCGGCTGACCGTCTTCTGTTCGATGGACACCGCGGGAGAAAGGCCGTCGATGAGGTCCACGTCGGGCTTTTCCATCTGTTCCAGGAACTGGCGTGCGTACGCGGAGAGGGATTCGACGTAGCGGCGTTGCCCTTCCGCGAATATGGTGTCGAAGGCCAGCGAGGACTTGCCCGATCCGCTGACTCCGGTGATGACCACCAAACGGTTGCGGGGAATCACGAGGTCCACGTTCTTCAGGTTGTGTTGTCGCGCGCCTCGTATGAGGATTTCATCCACTGCCATGAAACGAATCACCTGTCCGGTTGAATGCTCTCAAAATTCGATGTCCGTGAACCGGCCTCCCCGGCACCGGAGTCGCTTGATGGGGCTCGGCTGAAAACCCTCCGGTCTTTCCCCGAAGAGGCTACGACGGGGAAGGTCCGTCCGACCTTGGAATGCCGGCGGGTCCCAAGGGACGACAATCTTCCCCACCAAAGTCACACAGTTTAACGGAGTCCTATTTTGCGTGGGCCTGTCGGTTGCCCACCATAAAAGCCGCGGTCTTCACCGCCTGGATCAGGCTGGCGGGGTCGGCTTTTCCTGTTCCGGCGATGTCGTATGCCGTGCCGTGATCCACGGAAGTTCGCACAATGGGTAATCCCAGGGTAACGTTGACCCCATCGGAGAAATGAAGCAGCTTGAGGGGGATAAGCCCCTGGTCGTGGTACATGCAGACCACGGCGTCGTATGCGCCTTGCGAAGCATGTACGAAAACCGTGTCCGGAGGCAAAGGACCGTAGGCATCCACGCCTTGTTCCCGTGATTGCAGCACGGCCGGTTGGATCAAACGGGATTCCTCGTCACCGAACAGTCCGGCTTCCCCGGCATGGGGATTCAGCGCGGCCACGGCCAGCCTAGGTCGCTGAATGCCGAAGTCCAGACGCAAACCCCGATCCGTACCAAGAATGGTTTCGAGTATCTTTTCCGTGGTGAGTCGACCGGGCACTTCGCTCAAAGGGCAATGGATCGTAACCAGGGTTACGCGGAGGCGATCCCCCGCCAGCATCATAATCGGATTTCGAGCACCGGTGAGCTCGGCCAGAAACTCGGTGTGGCCCGGGTGAGGATAACCCGCGGAACGGAGCCCTTCCTTGTTGATGGGACAGGTGGCCATTCCGTCGATGGAACCCGAAAGCGCCAGCTCGGCTGCGGTTTGGATGGCCAGTCCCGCGGCTTTTCCCGCCTCCGCATTCACCTTCCCCAGGGGAACTCTATCCGCCGCGTCATCGGTCACAGGCAAAAGGAACACCCCGCGAGATAGAGATCGGGCATCCTCTCCGCGCACGATTTCGCAAACAGCCTCTCCATAGTCAAGTCGCTCTGCGGCCAGTTCCAAGGCCCGGCGATCTCCGATGAGAAGCAGCCGACAGAAATCAAAAACGGACCCCTCGATGAGCATTTTCACGATAATTTCGGGGCCGACTCCCGCCACATCTCCCATAGTGACCCCGATCACGGGTTTCGACATTCCTTTTTCCGTATCCTTTCAGAATCTTCGTCAAATGTGGGATCGCCGCTCCACGGCACGAGACTTGTCCGACCGGAACGCCGGAAATGCGCTCTTTTTACCGCTCGCTTTGCCGTTTTGGTTCGCCGAATTAAAATATAGGTTCCATGATGGGCGGATTCAAGTGAGCGTGAGAAAGGGCCGGCGAACGGCGCAACGGGACCTTCAGTGGATCCAAGAACCGCGGGGGACGGTTCACGGAGGGGTGACGGACTCGTCCAAAGCTGTTTCAGCCGTCCAGATCATAGCCCTTCTGATACATGAACAATACCAGGCGTTCTTTCCAGTCGATGGACTTTTCCATACGCAGTACCTGGGCCTGCAACGCCTTGAACTTTGCCTCCGTGGCCTTGACCAGGGTTTCGGCGGAGGAAGCATCGAGCCGCTCCAGGGTGCCGGAAGGTCCGGCCACTCCGGGCATGCGGCCGTCACCCAGGCGGCCGTAAAGCGTGTTCATGATTCTGCGTTTTTCTTCCTTGGATAGAAGGCTGTCCGTGGGTAATCCGTGATAAGAGAAGTAATCCTTACTCAGCTCCGAAAGGTAATATTGGATCAATTCGTTGTTGGATCGACTCGTTCGGATGATCTTTAGAAAATCCTTCAATATTTCGGATCTCTGCTTCAGGATATCGAGATCGTATCGCAAGCGCGTCAGCTTCTCTCGGCTTCGGTCCACTCGGTTGACCAGCCTAAGGTAATAATCGTGGCTGTAAACCTTCCCGGTCACAACGGGGCCGGGCTTTTCGGTCGGAGGAGCGGGCGGGACGTCCGGCATTCGCCGAGGTTTGCTTCTGAGAAAGAGCGCGCCCATGGATGCGACGATCAAGAGACAGATGGCGGTGATAACGAGGACTCGCTTGGACGGCATGGAAAAACGGAGCTTCGCTTTGGCCTTTCGAGCTTTCTCCGTTTTCGGTGTCGGAGCCGTCGTTTCGGACGTCGGCTCTGGGTCCGCCTCCCCCCAGAGTACTTTTTCAACGTTCACGTCAGCCTGATCAAGGCGGGCTTTTCGCTCGTTTAAGGGAATTTCGGGAGTTTCTTTGTCCATTTCCGGCTGAGTGGCTTTCGGGGCTTGAAAGAGTCGGGCAGAGCCCGATGATCGGGGCGTCGAAAAAAAAAGGATTCCAAAGCGGAGTCCAACGGCATTATGCACCAAACGGCCCCGGAGAGCAAGGACGACGCTGAAACGTCATGGTCGGGAAAAAGAGGGGGAGTTTCTCAAGGAAGGTCGGCTTGCTCATAGCCGCGGCGCGGGATGGAGTCGGGCTCTCGGCAAGGAGCCGCCGTCGGGTGGTCTTGCGGATTAAACGAATTGTTTCGTCCGCGTGGTCGCTTTTTCGGGTTTCAGGGTTCCCGGACCTCCATCCCTGAATCGTTCGACCGACGGCCGTCCGGGATTCCCTTGCCGAAGCTTCGGCGTGCGCCATGGTTGCGCCGAAACCGCTGCATGTCTTGAGCGCCGTTACCTGGCCGGCGGCGGTCCGGGCGGATGCCTGCGAGCCTCGTCTTGGTCGATGTAGCCATCCCCGTTCAAGTCGAACCTATCGAAGTGATCCGCAGGTCCGGTAAACTCGCTGCGCGAGACTTTTCCATCGCCGTCCACGTCGTCTTCATAGAATGGCTGGGGCACGGGCCATTCCATGCTCTCCGGCCGAAGATCCACCGAGGACTCTTCTTCATCGAGAAATCCGTCGCCGTTCACATCCAAAAGATCGAAGTGTTCGTCGGGACCCGGAAACTCGTCACGTGAGATCTTTCCGTCGCCGTCCAGGTCATGACGTTCGATCATCCCTCCGCCTGAATTCCTCAAAGGCATTGCATGGACCGACGAGCCCGCCGCCGTTGCCATGCCCAACGCCGCCACACACAGAACGACAAAAGTCTTCTTCATCATTCCATCTCCTTTTGCTGAAATCTTCCGGAACAGTGGTCGAGATCGAATCCCAATTCCGGGGAAGCGATCCACCGTTCGATGAAGGGATCCTATCAGCTTTTTAAGAGATGGTCGGAGAAGATTTGTAAACCGGATTTGTTTTTTGTGAAGGGGTTCACTAAGGGCTATTATCAACGCTCTCAGGGATGAACAAGGCACGGTATCCGGCGAGGTTCCTGAAATCGGGACGATACGGACGGGACACTCCCATCACGCGTCAGGCCTAGGACACGCTTTCGAGATATTCTCACGTTTCCGGTAGCATCATTTCAGCTCGTATGAGCTTAGTGGGTCGGGTGTGCCTCGGGTAGTGTCCGGTCAGCAAGCTTTAGCCGTGGATGTGAAGGGAGAGGCTTACTTCTCAGATCTTGAGAGGACTTTCGTGAAAGTCCTCCCCGTGAATGCTCGCCGGAAACCTTCGGACGCGCTTGAGAACCGGACCCTCGGATGATGGTGGAACCCGGCCGTGGACGGAGGCTACAAGGGACTCTTTCCCCTCCCTCCGAAACGGCCCAGACCTGAAATCCGCGTGGTCCGGCTAGGAGGTGACGCTGTTGGCCACTTCAATGAGATTTCCATCGGGGTCCCTGAAATAGAAGGACACAATGGGGCCGCAAGCCCCGACTCGTTCGACGGGGCCTTCGAGGATTGCGACACCTTGGGAACGGACGTGTTCCATGGCCTCGAAGAGAGGAATCTCGGTCAGAAAACAGAGGTCCGCCGAACCCGGTGTGGGATGCTCCGCTTTGGGATCGAATTCGGATCCTCGCCGATGCAGGTTGATTTTTTGTCCGCCGAAAGCCAGAGCTTTCCGATTGCCGGAAAAGACGATTTCCTCCATACCCAATACCCTTGCATAAAAACTGCGGGTAACGTCCACATCGTTGACGGTGAGAACGAGATGATCCAATGCAGTCAGCTTCATACGCTTCCTCTCCGGTAGGTCGGGATCAACCGGGTTCGAATCCTTCCCAAACCCGAATTCCAAAGGCATCCAGTATTTCTTCCGCCTCGCGGCGCGTGGTTACCAGAACCCGCAGATGTTCCGGGGGAACCCGGTCAAGCGTTAGATCACCGGGCAATCTCCATTCCTTTTCCCGGGACCAGTCCGTCTTGGGGGGATTATGGAGTTGAAACCGGTATCCGTCCGCTTCCCCCAGAGACCCATACGTTTCTTCTCCCGCGTAGATCACGGGCATGACGCCGAGCCTTCGGAGGGCGTGCAAGGGAAAGACGAGGCCGTAAGGCTCGAAGTTCCATCGAATCAGGGCTCGATTCCAGGAGGCGGGAAACACGAGCTCTGCGGGAGGGCATTCCGAGAAGCATACCACGGCCTGCCGTCCCCGTGTCAGCCTTGAAGACGCGCGGATCCGTCCTTCTGCAAGGATTCTTTTCAATGCATGGAAGGCCGTGTGTTCCATTTCCGGACGACCGGAAAGGATCTCCCCGAGCCGCTCTTTGATGGTCTGTCCCGGCCAGGGCCCCGGGTTTGCACGGGTGTAATGGAAAAGCATCGCTTCGGCCCGACTCCGCCGGCAGGGATGAAAGGCTCCATGAATCCGCGGGAGTGGTGCGGGATCGGGCTTTGTTCCCGACGGCTTAGGCGAGCCGGACGCGGCAGAAGAGGAGGAAACCCTCCGAACCGGTTTTCCTCGAGTTTGCGCGTGGGCCAGGACGGCCGCCATGATCCCTCGGGCTCGCACGTCCACGGCCCAAAGCTCGTCGGCGACTGCGGCCACGGTCCAATCCCGAATCTCTCGGTCTTTCGCGGAACCGCACCCGGGAGGAAAAGAACACAACCAGGTGGTCTTTTCAGGGGCGAACAGATCGAGGCGGGGTCTGAGTAGGGGAGCGGGCTCCTCTGCTGTGGCGAGACGGAAGGGAGAGTCGTCGGGACAGATCGTCCAGAAGTGTTCCGCCTCCTTGGAGGCGGCGAAGGTTGCCAAATCGTATCCGGGAGTGCCGTAACTCGTGACGAGTTGAAAAGGTGCGGTGCCGGCTTGTCCGAGGGCCTTCCGAGTATCACTCGGCCATGAGGTTTCAGGGGTGATGCGCCGCGGCTTTCTCGAATGCAGCAGTGCGATTTTTCGGGTGGGCAACGAGGGAAGGGGACCGAAGGCGAAAAGAATCCCGGCCTGCTCCGGATGACCGGTTCTCAAGGCGCCGTGCGAAAACGTCGTTAGGACTTGGATCCCCAAGGAATGCCAGGCATGCGCCTGCTCCACGGCTTTGTCGATCATGCGGAACCAATCCGGGTTAATCTCCACGGGCTCCTGTTGCACGGGAATGCCGTATCCGGCTTGGGAGCCTTGTTCCGTCGAAGAATTGAGGAAACGAATCGTCAGGAGGAACAGCCGGCGGCGTTGGGATCGTCGGCGCACAGGCAAACGGAAGGCCAGGGACGCGGCGAGGAGAGGTTCCGGGATTCCGGTTTCGCGAGCGATCCGAGACAGGCTTTCCGCCAATTCCGCCATGGTGTCCGGGGGTTCGGCCATTCCTGAATTGACTTGGCTGGGATTTGGATGGTAAAGAAACCACTTTCTCCGGCGGACGATTCTTGCCGGACAAGCGTACCCATCAAGGGCGCTATCATTCTCTTCAGGAAAGGGGCTTCCGCATGATCGCCATCGTTGACTACGGTGCGGGCAATCTGACCAGTGTAGCCCGGGCCCTGCGCAGCCTGGATATCCTTTGTGAGGTCACCGCGGAGCCCCACCGGATTCTGGAAGCCGATCGAGTGATTTTTCCCGGAGTCGGCGCCGCGGGACAGGCCATGCGCACTTTGAAAGATACCGGTCTCGACGCGGTAATTCGTGAGGTCTATGAAAGCGGAAAGCCGCTTCTCGGCATCTGCCTGGGCACGCAGGTGATTCTTGAATACAGCGAAGAGAACGACACCGAATGCCTGGGACTGGTGAAAGGCGGGACCAAGGGATTCGCCGGTGCATTGAAGAGCCTCGGGGATCCTTCCCTGAAAATTCCCCACATGGGCTGGAATCAGGTTCGTCTGCTCCGGGACCATCCCGTGTTTTCAGACATCCCCGCTGAAGCGGACTTCTATTTCGTCCACTCCTACTATCCAGATCCCTCGGAGGACGAGGTTCGCCTCGGTGTCACCGATTATGGAATCGGGTTCACCTCGGTTCTGGCGCGGAAAAACTTGGTAGCCGTACAATTCCACCCCGAAAAAAGCGGACCGGTGGGATTGGGCATCCTTGATCGGTTTTCTCGGTGGAACGGGCGTTCTTAGGCCGAACCGTCCACGGCGGATCAGAGGGAACGGAATTCTTCCGCGAAACGCTTGACCCGCTGTACGTAGGTCCTGGTGACCCGATAAGGAACCCCGTTGGTTCTGCGTATCCGAGTGATCCCGGCGTTGTAGGCCGCCAGCGCCAGCTCCACGTCTCCGTCCAAAGCCTCGACCAAATCCTTGAGATAACGCACGCCCGCGAGAATGTTTTCTTCCGGATCGAATCGGTTGTTCACGCCCAGCATCTCCGCCGTTGTCGGCATGATCTGCATGAGGCCGGAGGCTCCCACGGGCGATACGGCGCGGGGATTGAAGCTCGACTCGGCCTGGATGACCCCTTTGATCAGGTAGAAATCAATGCCGTACCGTTCCGCCGCGACCCGAATAATCCGGTCGTAGCGTTCGTGGGGGGCAAGGGCGTCGTGAGTGACGGGATAGTTGCGCTGCGGGACTGTTTCGTTGGACCGATTGGAAGCGACGACTTCTTCGTGAATCAAGGCGTCCGGCGGAGGATCGAGCTCGCCGGTGACGCCGAAGGCACCAATGCTCTGCGAGCACAAAACTCGGCTCGTGTGAGGAGGAAACAATACACCGCACGCAAACAAGATTAACATGAAAGAAATAAAGGGCGCGTAACGCCCCGCTTTGTCAGACATAGCCGCAATTCCTTCTCCGTGGCGAAGTTGTATGACATCAAAGTTTAGGAGGGTGTTACGAGGATGTCAATATTTTTGTCTTCGAAGGGTAAGCACCCAAAATCATGGCTCAATTACCTTATGATATTTTGATCAGGCGTGGAATGCTGCTAACCATGAATCCTCCGGGGAGCGTTGTCAACCCCGGATTCATCGCGATTCGGGGTGACCGTATCGCGATCATGGGTCCGGAACCCGCACCGGCCGACATCAGTGCCGACCTCGTAATCGACGCCTCGAACATGGTGGTGCTTCCCGGATTGATCAATGCCCATACTCACGCGGCCATGACCCTGTTCCGCGGTTTGGCCGATGATTTGCCCCTCATGGAATGGCTGACTCGGTACATCTTTCCCATAGAAAGAAACCTGAAACCGGAATGGGTTTATTGGGGCGCCCGTCTTGCGGCCCTGGAAATGATCCGGTCGGGAACCACCACATTCTGCGATATGTATCTTTTCGAGGATCAGACTGCGGAGGCCGCGAAATCCTGTGGAATTCGAGCGATGGTGGGTGAGGTGCTCTACGATTTTCCCTCTCCGAGCTACGGTCCCCTGGAGAATGGATATGAGGCGACTCGTGAATTGGCGCTGAAATGGAAGGACGATCCGCTCATTTCCGTTGCGGTCGAGCCGCACAGCCCTTACACTTGCGCTCCCGAGTTGTTCGAAAAAGCCGCGGAGCTGAGTCTCGAACTCGACATTCCCATGATCACCCACCTCAGTGAGTCGCGGGATGAGATCAACCAGGTGCTGGCCAAACACGGAAAACGCCCGGTGGCTTACTTGGACGGACTGGGTGTCTTGAACGAACGTCTCATCGCGGACCATTGCGTGTTCCTGTCGGAAGAGGAGATGGACCTGCTGGCGGCCCGAAACGTAGCGGTGAGCCATAACCCGGAAAGCAACATGAAACTGGCCTCGGGCATTGCTCCCGTTCCAGGCCTTCTCAAACGGGGAATCCGCGTCGGGTTGGGTACGGACGGTTGCGCGAGCAACAACAATTTGAACATGTTCGGAGAGATGGATACGGCGGCGAAACTGCACAAAGTGGCCGGCGGCGACCTCACGGCCATGGATGCCGAAACCGTGGTGGAGACGGCGACCTTGGGCGGGGCGAGGGCGTTGGGCATGGACGGAGACTTGGGCGGTATCGAAAATGGAAAAAAGGCGGACCTGATTATTCTGGATTTTGATCGGCCTCACCTGATTCCCATGTACAATCCGTATTCGCATTTAGTATATTCCGCCAACGGCAGCGAAGTCGTCACTAGTATCATCAACGGCAGGCCGGTCATGCTGAACGGCCGGTTTTCAAGCATTGACGAGCACGAGGTTTTTGCTCGCGTCCGCGAAATCGAAAAAGAAATCCGCGCACTCATCGGCGTTTAGATACGTCCCGAGATCACGGCACAGCACGGAACCCCGCCGGCCGTAACAAGTTCGTTCCTGCGGAAGGCGCAAACTAGAAAACGACAGAGGTATTCTCGTGGCACATGTGGAAGCGTTCAAAGGACTCCGTTACAATTCGCAAATCATTCAAGACCTTTCCCTGGTGGTTACGCCGCCTTACGACGTGATTTCACCGGAGGAGCAGGAATCGTTTTATCGAACTCATCCCCGCAATATCATTCGCTTGATCTTGGGCCGGCAGTATGCTTCGGACACCGAGGCGGACAATCGCTACACCCGCGCCGCAGCGGACTTCCAGGCATGGCGGGAGAACGGCGTGTTGATTCATGATCCCGGTCCCGCACTGTATCTGTACAGGATCGAATATACCGTTGAGGACGGTACGAAAGAGCAGAGGACCGGACTCATCGCGCGGGTGAAGGTTGAGGATATCCAGGATGGAAAGATTCGACGTCATGAGCGGACCTTCTCCGAAACCAAATCGGATCGGCTGAAACTGATCAAGGCCTGTCGGGCCAATTTCAGTCCGATCTTCTCTTTGTACTCGGACCCGGAGCGTTCGGTTTCCAATCTGTTGCAGTCGGCCGCGGCCAAGACCCCGGTCAATGATTTCAGGGACAAAGACGGCATCCGACATATGTTGTGGCCGGTAACGGAAGCAGCCGCCCTCCAAGGCGTTTCCCAGTGGTTTGACGACCGCGATCTGTTCATTGCGGACGGGCATCACCGATATGAGACGGCGGTGAATTACTGGAATTTCCTGAAAGAGACCGAAGGCGCAAAGGAAGGGCACCCGGCACAGTACGTGATGATGTACCTGTGTAACACCGAAGAAAACGTCACCATCCTTCCCGCCCATCGACTCCTGGCGCAATGGCCTTCGGCTTTGGACGTCGACGATTTTCTGGAATCCTGCGAAAAATTCTTCGAGATCAAATCATTTGAATACGCGGCATCCGATCGAGACGACGTGCGCGCCCGCTTTTTCGACGTGTTGAAAGAGGCGGGAGAATCGGCTCATGCCTTCGGCTTTACCAAGAAGGGAATGGATCGATACTTTCTGTTCACAATGAAGCCGGGAGTCATGGAAGGCGATTTCGGCAGGGACTTGAAGCCGGCGCAGCGAGACCTGGACGTGGCCGCCTTTACGGAGGTGATTTTCAAAGGGCTTCTGGGCATGACCGACGAGGACCTGGACAACGAGAAGAACCTTCACTACAGCAGCCGTTATCACGACGCGTTGGACAAGGTGGAAACCGGGCGCTGCGAAGCGGGTTTCCTGCTGAATCCGACCCGCATCGAGCAGGTGACGGCCGTGGCGGGTGAAGGATTGATCATGCCCCGGAAATCCACTTACTTTTATCCCAAGGTGATCACGGGAATGGTGATCAACGCCTTCTGACGTGGGGACGGAGATTCGCGATTCGGAGCCCCGGCCGCGACCGGGAGAAACCCTGGATGCTCTGTTCGGCGGCCGCCTCAAACTGCGGCAGCCCGAACGGGGTTACCGGTTTTCCATGGACGTGGTCCTGCTGGCCGATTTTGCCCGACCGAAAATCGGGGATCGGGTGGCGGACCTGGGCGCCGGTTGCGGCGTGATTTCCTTGATCCTTGCTCTGAACCCCGCGCCGTCGAGCGTCACCGGGATCGAGCTCGATTCCGGGATGGCTTCCCTCGCCTCCGAAAACGTCCAACTGAACGCCATGGAATCCAAGGTGCGCATGGTGACGGGCGATCTGACCCGACCGGCCGACCTTTTTCCGCCCGAGAGTTTCGACCTCGCCGTGGCCAACCCGCCGTACGGCTCTCCGGGCACGGGGAGGATCAGCCCCATGGAAGACAGGGCATCGGCGCGCCACGAACTCCATTCCACTCTCGAGGACTTCCTGCGAGCCGCCGCCTTTCTGGTGCGTTACGGGGGACGTTTGGCCGTGATTTACAGGGCCGCGGGATTGCCCAGGCTCTTGCGCGGCCTGGAAGCGGCCGGTTTCACGCCCAAGCGGATGCGCTTCGTTCACGGTCGAAAGGCGAGTCCGGGCAAATTGGCCCTGATTCACTCCGTAAAGGGGGGCGGTGAAGAACTTATCGTTGAGCCTCCCTTGATCTTGTATCGGGAGGACGGATCATATACCACGGAGTTGCAGAGACTGTACGCGAAGTGATTCGACCGGGGAGACGGCTACGGTTTTTCGGCGTCCCATCCTCGGGGGTTTCGGGATGCCGCGTGGAACCCGATGCGCTTCGCGATTTCCCTGAGTTCGGGGTCTTTTAGTTTGCGTGTGTGATCTTGGATGGAATGCATTGTTTCCGGGGGGGGAGGAGTCGATTCGGCGAGATCGCGTTCAGTCTCTTCCGGTTTCTTTTTCTTGGGAGCAAAGCGGCCCTGTCGAAAACGGATTTCTCGGACCATTTCCCTGCCCACGGACCGATTCAAGGTCGCGATCAAAGTCTCGGCCTGGAACTGAAGCTCCTGCATCCACGCAGCGTTTTGAACAACCACCCACAGTAGGCCGGCTTGAAAAGAAAGCGGCTGCGCCCGGGCGGAAATCTGAGGTCCCACCGCCTCGTCCCAAACCCGCCAAACCGCGGCCCCTTCCAGGAGACTGGAACGGCTTTCCTTGAGAACGGAACCGACGCTTTTCAGTTTCCAACCGGCCATGGTTCGGGATCTCCCTCCGGATTACGATCTGAAAACAACCGGCTCCATTTTTTTCAGGAGCCGCCCATCGGGTCATTGAAAAACGCGATCCACGGTGTTGCGCGTCATTTCCAAGAGGCTTTATAGAACGGACGGGACAGGTGCGCAACAGCAATATGTCCGGGCGGAATGAGGAGGGATTTCAGAGGGTTCATGGGGCCGGAACCCGTTCGGACCCATGGTTGTCGTACGAGGATCGCGGGGAGACGTCGCGCCTCCCCGCGGGCTCGAGCCGGATCAGGCGGAGCCTTTGAATTTCTCCATCAGCATCTTCTGCATTTTCTGAGTGACCGCCATGCGGTCGTGACCCTGCGTGAGGCGCGCCCCCAGGAGTTTGCCGGCATCCGCCGCCGTTTTCATGACTTCGGGCTGTTTGGCCACGTCGGGAACCATGTCCTCGGTGATCTTGACTCCTTCCCCGAACAGCATGGTGGGTACGCCCACCTTGCAGGTTTCTCCATAGCCGCAGGAGAAACAAGAGGCCGCGCCTTGTCCCGTGACTTTGGCCACGGGCTCAATGAAGTTGTAGGCAAAGAAGGTTTCGATGGTATCAGCGGGAAATCTTCCTCCGGTTCCCCCCACGCCCACCGCAACGCCTAGTTTGCCCCAGAGCGTATTCCCCTCCTGGTGTCGGAATTGGAACCACCGTTCGAGGAAAGCGTGCGACGTCGCGTTCATGGTCGAATAGTAATTGGGCGCGCCGATCACGTAAGCGTCGGCTTCCACGATCTTGTCTCTCAGGGGGGCCAGGTCGTCCTCCACTTTGCACACGTTGTCCTTGACGCAGCCCAAACAGGCGATGCAGCCGCCGATGGTTTTCGATCGGAGGGAAACCAGTTCATATTCCAGTCCCGTGTTTTCCAAGACGGTTCGCACGAGTTTGTAGACGCCGGAGGTGGTCTCCTTTCGTGGACTGCCGGAAATGCCCAGTACCTTCATGACAGAACTCCTTTTTATTGGTAAGATGAAGGCTGCTTTCAGAGCGGGGTGCAACAATCGTAACGAAGCCTTCCGGTAAAGACAACCTGTTTCTCCACATAATTTTGGTGGGAAAGTTTAGAGGGGAAGCGCGCCTCGCACCTTCTTTTCTTCATTTGCCGCGGGCGGCGATTACGCCGTCTTCGGACTCCCCAGGTCCTTAACGCCGCATTCTCCGTTTCGCTTCTCGGAGGACATGCATGAAATCCTTATTTCCGGTTCGGGCTCATGTGCTGAAAGCAGCTCTGCTTTTCGGATTGTCGTTTTGGGTCATCGACGCGGTTTTGGACTATCTCGTGTTTTACCAGGGAAGAGGCGGGTTTTGGGACCTCCTGGTATTACATGTGCCGCCTCACGAGCTTTGGGTGAGGTCCTACGTGTTGGCCGCTTGTCTGGCGGGTGGATTCTTGCTTTGGAGGGTTCAGGACCAGAGGATGCGGTCCGAAACCCGATACCGCCGACTAGTGGAAACCATGCATGATGGATTGTTTCTGTTGGATCAAGAGGGACGAATCGGTTACGCCAACCCTCGCCTCAGTGAGATCACCGGGTACGATCCTGAAGAGCTGTTGGGCATGCACTATTCTCGTCTCGTGCCGGAAGAGCGACGGGAGGAAGTGGCGAAAAGAATATGGGCGGGCGGTCCCGGGTCTCGTCAAGAAGAAATGGAATTGGTCCGTAAAGACGGCGGCAGAGCGCGGGTTCTCTGTTCGGCCAAACTCCATCGGGATGATTCCGGTTTCAGCAAAGGGAGCTTCGTCGTTCTCAGCGACGTCACGGAGCGAAACCAACTCGAAAGTCAGTTGCGCCACGCCCAGAAGATGGAGGCCATCGGAGCCTTGGCCGGGGGAATCGCCCACGATTTCAATAACCTCCTTCAAGGGATTCACGGATATGCCGAGCTGATGCTCATGGGGCGGTCGGAAAACGATCCCGACGGTCGGCACCTCAGGGAAATCGCCAAAACGGCTCGAAAAGGCTCGGACCTCACCCGCCAACTCCTGACCTTCAGCCGCAAGCTCGAAAGCAGATTGCGGCCCGTGGACCTCAATCAGGAGATTCAACACATCCGTTCGTTACTGGAAAGAGCTTTGACGAAATCCATCAGCGTGCATTTTCATCCGGGTATGGATTTGCGCATCATCTATGCGGACCCCAACCAGGTGGAACAGGTGGTCATGAACCTCGCCCTCAATGCGCGCGACGCCATGCCCGAAGGCGGAGACCTGATTATTGAAACCTGGAACGTCTCTCTGGACGACGAGTACTGCAGGACTCATGTGGATGCCCTGCCCGGAGATTTCGTGGTGCTCGCGATGTCCGATACGGGACACGGCATGGACAAGAGGGTGCGGGAGCGCATTTTCGAGCCGTTTTTCACCACCAAAGCGGTGGGCAAAGGCAGCGGGTTGGGTCTGTCCATGGTCTACGGCATCGTGAAAAACCATGGCGGTCTGATCAACTGCTACAGTGAGCCCGGTACGGGCACCACCTTCAAAGTGTATTGGCCCACGGTGCTCCAAATACGTAGAGGCGAGGAGGAAGTGCCCGGGATGAAGGAATTGCCCCGGGGCTCGGAGAGCGTTTTGCTCGCGGACGACGAAGAAGCGGTCAGGGATTTCGCGGAACAGGTGCTTCTCCGCCAGGGATACACGGTGACCTCGGCACCCGACGGAGAAACGGCACTGGCGCTGTACAAGGAGAATCCCACCGGCTACGCTTTGGTGATTCTGGATCTGATCATGCCCGGCATGGGCGGCATGAAGTGCCTGCAGGAGATTCGAAAGATTCATCCGGAGCAGAAAGTGATTCTGACCAGTGGGTATTCCGCCAACGGAGCCGTGGCCGGGGGCTTCAAAGAGGGGGCCAAGGCTTTCCTCAACAAGCCTTACGAAATCAGAGAAATGCTCAAGATGATCCGCATGGTCCTGGACCAATCGTGAGACCCTTATTCTTCGTCCGGAGGCATGTTTGAGATGATTTTTCCGGTCGAAGCGCCTTTATTCCCGAGAGCGCTTTCAAACCGACCGCATCCGGCCTTGAGGAAGGCGCTCGAGGGGTCTTCCCGGCGTGCAATGCGCGTGCCGCGGAGGTCCCTCGGGTGAAACGGAGCCAAAACGGTTTTCGCGTAGAACGAGGTAACGCCATGGCAACCCGCACAAGAGTCGGGGGGGCCGCCCTTCGCCTGTTTGTACTGATCTGTCTTCCCTTGGTTGTGTTCGTTTCCTGCTCGGGCGGTTCCCGCACGGACGGAAACGAGAACGAAGGCACGCACGTGCTGCTTCAGCTTCCTCCGGATCCATTGCAGTCTCCCTTCCCCAACGATCTCTTCCGAGACCCGGAAACCGGGGAAAACGCCCTTTCACTCACCGATTCTTCGTCTTTGGACCCACTGATTGAGCAGGTCAACGAGCTGGACGGCTTTTCCGTGTCCGCTCCCCTCCGGATCCCGTTTTCAGGTCCTTTGGACGAGACATCGGTGGATGCGGAATCCGTGATCGTGCTGGAAATGGAGGACCCGTCCGCGACACCCGCCATGAAGTTCTCCGTGGAGCCTGATTCCTCCGGCAATCCCTCCTGGATCACGGCGTTGCCTCTGCGCCCGCTGGTACCGGGACGCACCTATGTGGTCGTGGTGACCCGGAACGTGCACGACGCTTCCGGCGACCCGGTGGAGGCCGGACCCCACGGACCTTATCTGAGAGAAGAGACTTCGTTGATCGATGCGGGCGGAAGGTCCCTGCATAAGGGATTGAGCGACGAGTCGGCGCGTTTGTTGGAGCCGGTGCGGCGTTCCCTCCAACCTGCGTGGGAAGCCGCCGAGGCGTTCACCGGCGAGAGCCGGGACCGGATTCCTTTTGCCTTTACCTTCACCACGCAGCCCCTCTTCGACATGTTGGACAGGCTTTGGGAACAGGCCCAAGAAGAGCATCCCGAACCGGAAATCTACTTCGGAGTCGCGGGGGCTTCGTCCATCGACCTGCTGTTTCAGCTCTTCGGGGCGGATTTCGTACCTCATGACCACATTCACGCGGTGTACCTCGGGCGGTTCGAAGCGCCTCAATACATCCAGGATCCCCTGACCGGGCCTTTCGTGTTTTCCCAAGACGGAGCCGTGGTCGAGGCCTTCCGGGAAGACCTCGAATTCATCGCGGCCTTGCCCGAAGGAGACGGACCCTTTCCCGTGATGATTTTCGCTCATGGGATTACCCGTTCCAAGGAAGACCTGCTGGCCATTGCGGATGCCGCCTGCAGCCGGGGCACGGCCGTCATCGGCATTGATCTGGTGCTGCACGGGAGCCGGACGAAGGACCTGGATCGGGTCAACAATGAAACCGGCGAGCCCGTGCCGGACGGCATTGCGGACCCATCCGGAGCCAATTTCATCAACATGGAAAACCTCCTCGTCTCCCGGGACAACGTGCGCCAGTCCGTGGCGGACCTGTTTGCCCTCACCCACATGATCCGGAACGGCGCTTCGGATTTCGACGCGGACGGTTTTCCCGAACTTTCATCGGATCGTGTGGCCTTTGTGGGCATGTCCCTGGGCGGCATCGTGGGGGTTCCCTATGTGGCGATGGAACGGGGACTGGACTCCGCGGTGATCAACGCGGCGGGGGGCAGACTCCTCTATCTGCTGGATGATTCCGATTCCGTGGGGCCGCAACTCAGGCAGTCCGTCGCCTACCTGGGAATCGAACCGGGAACTCCGGAATACCGATGGCTTCTCGCGGCGGGTCAAATCATCTGCGACGACGCGGACGCCTTCGTCTATGGAGCTCGGTTCGCGGCCGGAGACAGTACGGACCCCACGGGCGGAATTCTGTTGCAGGAGATGATCGGCGACCTGGTGGTGCCCAATTCCGCTACGGTGGACTTGGCCCGCGCTCTGAGCATCATGCAGGTGGACCTTGTGGACCCGGTGGAAGGACTCGACGCGACCTCGTCCCCCTTCACCGGGACCGGTCTGTACCAGTACGACGACGGCGGGCACCGGGCCTTATTGGACGTGACCGACGGACCCACGGAAATCATTCAGGCACAGGTCATGACCTACCTGCAGACGGCCTTTGACGGCGCCGGCCCCACCATTGTGGATCCTTACACGTTGCAGGGAGCAGGTGCTCCATCGGCAATCCGTCGGCCATTCCCGGATTTTTTGGAGGGGCGGCGGAGGTTGGGTTTGGGGGTGGGGGGAGGAGACACCGGGGCCGTTCAACCCTGACTACGCCCACATATATCGGCTGTCGTTTACCCTCCTCTGCGGATGTGACGGCTCGAAATTCTGATCAGGGCCATTCAAGAGCCGAGAAAAAGCAACCGGCAAAAGGAGCCACTTCTTATGTCGATTCCCGATTACCAAAGTTTGCTGCTGCCTTTGCTCGGATTCGCGGCTGATGGGAAGGAGCACTCCTTGCGCGAGGCCGTCGACCTCCTCGCTCAGCGGTTCGATCTTACTCCGGACGAGAGACGGGAACTCCTACCAAGCGGGCAACAAGAGGTCTTCAACAACCGTGTGGCCTGGGCCTCCACCTACTTGAGGAAAGCCGTTTTGCTGGAGAGCACCCGCCGGGGATATTTCAGGATCACGGCAAGAGGAGTTTCCGTGTTGGGCGAAAGTCCCACGACCCTGGACGCCCGATATCTTGAACGGTTCTCCGAATTCAGGGAGTTCCGATCACGAAAAGTCAAGAAGGAAACCCAGGAGGTTCCTGAGACACCCGTTTGTGAAGACACCACCCCCCAAGAGGCTCTGGAAGATGCCTATCAACGTCTGCGGGAGGATTTGGCCGCCGAGATTCTCCAGCAGGTCAAGACCGCGTCTGCCCGATTATTTGAAAAACTGGTGGTGGAGCTGTTGGTAAAGATGGGATACGGGGGATCGCGCCGGGATGCCGGCAAAGCTGTTGGAGGGACCGGGGACGAAGGGATCGACGGCATTATCAAAGAAGATCATTTGGGTCTGGACAACATCTACATCCAAGCCAAACGTTGGGAGAATAACGTCGGCCGTCCCGAAGTACAGAAATTCGCAGGGGCTCTCCAAGGCCAACGGGCGCGAAAAGGGGTCATGATCACCACGTCCTCCTTTTCAGGAGAGGCGCTAGATTTTGTCTCCCACATCGAAAGCAGGATCATCCTGATTGACGGGAAGCAACTCGCTCAATACATGATCGACTTCAATCTCGGTGTGGGATTGGTCGCCGCATACGAAGTCAAGAAGGTGGATTCGGACTATTTCCTGGACGAGTAGGCTGACGATTCCGTCCATTCTCCAGTCGAAGCGCCCCGGAGTCTTTCGCTTCCAGCGTCTCCCAAGCCCGCTTCTCACGCCCCCGCCGACTTGACCTTGGCTTCCTGCCATCGGCCGTAGCGAAACAGGATCAGGGTGCCCAGGGCGGCCACCACGGCGGCGGCTTCGAACACGCGTTCCGAGGATATCCGGTCCATGAAAAAGCCGGAGATAATGGGGCCGCAGAACATGCCGGTGCTGTGGGCCATGGCCAGGAGGCCCATGAGGGTTCCCATGGAACCCGTGCCTCGTCCGGCGATAACGGCCGCGGCCAAGAAGGCCGGAGAGGAAATCCCCGCCGCCAGGCCGAACAGCGCGTTGGCCGCCAGGAAGCCGGCGAACGTCCGGGCTCCGGCGAAACACAGCAGAGCGGCCACGGACAGAATGCCGCTGCCCACCATCATGAGCTTTTTGGATCGACGGTCCGCCAGGGCTCCCATGGGTGTGGACAGGATCACGGGGAGGCCCACGTTGAGGGACACGAGGAGTCCGATGGCGGAGCTGCTCAGGTCCGCCCGCAGGCTGGCCCAAAGGGGCAGGAACGCCCAGATGATGCCCAGGCAGACGGTGAAGGTGAACCGGTAGACGCACAGACAGAGGACCACGGGATTCTTGAGCAGTTCAAAGGAGGTGGATTTGCGTTCCCTGCTCGCGCGCAGCGGGTCCCGGTCTTCCCGGGGTAGGCCCAGGGCGCAGAGGGTGAAACCGACGCAACTCAGGCCGCACATGGTGTAGAAGGACGCCTGGATGCCGGCCGCGTCGCTGATCACGCCTCCCACCAGAGGACCGGCGGCCAGTCCGCCGAAAAGGGCCATGTTGAGGAAGCCCATCATTTTGCCTTCCCGAGCTTCCGGAGTGATGTCCGCAATGTAGGCCTGAGCCACGGGAAGGATCATGGCGGACCCGAATCCCTGTAGAAGCCTGAGAAGTACCAGGGTGAGAACGTTGTCCGCATGGGCGAAGAGGGCCGCCACGATACAGTAGCCCCCCAGACCGCCCAGCAGGAACGGTTTTCTGCCGTGGTGGTCGGAAAGACCGCCGAACACGGGGAGAAAAATGCTTCGAGTGATGGAAAAGGCGCCGAAAATGAGCCCGATGAAGAAGCCGCTCGCGCCGAGACTTTGGGCGTAAAGGGGAAGGAGGGGGGCGATGAGCCCCACCCCCAGAGTCACGCAGAATACCGCGCAGAACAGGATAAACAGAATGCGTCGATGTGTGGACATCCGGATAGTTTCCACCCGGAGCAGTCGTCAAGTCAACCCGGCTTATCCGCCCGCGCCTCCGCACAGGCCTTTGAAGACTTCTCTGAGAACCGCGTCGTCGATGTGAGCGGTCTGGAGCATGTCGGCGTCCTCTTCCGGATCCCCGTCGGGTTCTCCCTCGTCCTCCTGGTCGGCTTCCAGGGCGAGGGGCACCTCGACGACCTTTTCTTCACGAAAGAGAACTTTGCCTCGAGAGTTCCTGGCCCATCGGTCCACTTCCTCGTGATCTCCGATGAACAGCAGGATCAGCCGGTCATCCTCCTTCATGCACACCAGTCGGTAGCCGTACTTGAGGTCGAACTTGAGGCAGTTCTTGACTCGGTTTTCTCCGTAGCGGGTCAGGCGGCCGGCTTCCGCGAGTTGGGTCCTTCCTTCTTCCACCAGCCGCCCGATGATGCCTTCGGCGTGGTCCGCCACTTCAGGTCCCAGTCCGCCCGCTTTCCTGAGAGAGTCGATGCTCTTCTCGAACGTCGGGGTTCTGAGAATGGCGACGATCATAATGTGTCCTCCGGGATGGTTCCGCGGAAAAACTTCCCGCGCCGCGCCGCACGGACGTTGGACCCCCGAACCGAAAGGGCGTGCCGTGGGTGGACGGCGAGGGAGATTTCCGCCGTGGTCTATCCCGGATCAATACTATCAATACTCCATATCGTCAAGATCAATCCCAAAGCCTTCCCACTGAACCTTGGCTTCTTCTTCTCCGCGGGCGATTTCCTCGTCGGTCCAAGGCTCCACCACCAGGCTGTCCGCAACGAGTTCCCAGATGTATTTCACTTCGTACTCGTAGTCCTCGTAGAACTTGGGAATGCGTTTCATGAGCTGGTCGTGGCAATTGGAGCAGCCGAGCACCACGACGTTGGCGCCGGAATTCTTGATGGATTCGTACTTCTTCCGACCGTGCCACGCAGCGTCGTCGACATAGGGACCGGGCCAGTTACCGCCGCCCGCGCCGCAGCAATAGGAAAGCATGCGGTTGGGCTCCATTTCCACGTACTGGTCCACGCACTGCTGTACGATCCAACGGGGTTCTTCGAAGAATCCGTGGCCGTAATGCCTCTCGACCTCCCGACCGTGCTTGCAGGAATCATGGAAGGTGAAGATCTTGCCCTCGTTCACGCTCTTGTCCACCTTGATTCGGCCGGACTTGAGAAGGTCGACAAGGTATTCGTACAGGTAGACATAGTTGACCGTATTGGTGGGATCATCCATTGCGCACATCTTCATGCCCATGCGACAGCCGTAGGAACCTCCACCACAGTCGGGCATGATCATCCGTTTGATGTTGAATTTGCGCATATGATCCATCTTGCGCTGGGCGAGAATCTGAGTGGCTTCGTAATTTCCGGTGAACAGCCCCCAATCCACGGCTTCCCAGTTTTCCGATGGAATGGTCCAGTTTTCCTTGGCGGCGTAGAATATCTTCCACCACCATTTCTGGTCTTCATAATCCGCGAACACTTCTTTGGAATTGGGAAGGAACATGACCTCCGCGCCTTCCTTGTCCACCGGCACGTAGAATCCGGGAAAACCCTCATCCGCCATCTCGACGCCCATGTCGGCCATGCTCATGAGATAGTCGTCCTTGGGGATGCCCATGTTGTTACCGGACTTGAGAACCTGCTCGACGCCCTTATGGAGAATTCCCGGCACCTTGTCCCGCGGTCGGAGATGTTTCAAGTAGCCCATGATGGCCGGCATGTCCAAATCCATGGGACATGAGAGGGAACATCGGCCGCATCCGGTACAGAGCCACGGGAACTTAGACTCCACAACCTCGTCCAGCATGCCGAATACCAGCATGCGAATCACTTTTCGCGTGTCCCATCCTTCCATGCCCGGATTGCCCGTGATGGGACAACCGCTGGAACAGGTTCCGCAGGTGTAGCAGAGGTTGAGGTTCAAAGAGGCCAGTTTGTCTTTCACCTCATCAGGCAGCGCTTTGATGGCGATGGAATCTGCCATGGTCATTCTCCTTTTTTACCCCGAGTGAGGGGCCTGGTTTTCAATCCGCGGAAGCGAAATTGTCCACGTAGACTCTAGGAGGCCGGTTCCCGGGATTCACCATGCTTGAGCGGGCCGAGTCGGCTGATTCGCTCCGCGAATTCCCGGCAGGTTTCGGCGAATCCGGCTCCCATACCGGCTGAGTTAAAAAAAATTTCGACGCGCTCGGGCTCGACTCCGATTTGCCCGAGAATCTCTTTGATGCGGGATACCCGCTTGGCCGCCCGGTGGTTGCCTTGTTGGTAGTGACAGTCGCCGAGCAAACATCCGGACAGGAAGACTCCGTCCGCGCCTTGATGCAAGGCCTCCAAAACGTGCACGATCTCCACCCGACCCGTGCAGGGAACCTGGAGTATCTTAACCTGGGGCGGGTACTGCAAACGCATGGCTCCGGCCAAGTCGGCGGCGGCATACGAACACTGCCGGCAGCAAAAGGCCAGAATGGATGGCTCAAACCCGTCATGCATGGTAACTCCCTCTTCAGCCCCCGAATACGGACCCATCGAGCCGTTGGCCTGTAAGACCGCCGCAATCGTCCGGAAACAGGGGAGAATGGAGATATCCTCGATTCAGACTGCTTTACGGACGCGCATTCCACCGATCCCGGGCGGGCTCTCGATGAGTCGTCACGTGAAAGGAGGGAGGAGGCGCATGAAGGGCCTTGCCGAATCCTTTGGACCATGTGATTTATTTCTCTACAATAAAAAAGAACAATCTTCAAAATAAAAAAGCGCAATCACAGGCGGGAAATGAAATCGGAATGGAATCGGAATGCGCTGAAATGGAAGAATCGCAGTCTCCGGCATCCGGAGCGGAGGGATTTTTCCCGCCGGAACGAAACCAAGCCCATCGCTGGAGAGTCCGAAATTACCCGCCGCCCGTGCCGAAGATCCATCCGGCCGAACCCGGCTTCAGACTTGGCTTACATCAGCTTGAATCCGAATTCGACTCATGCGGTGGTCAGACTCGCGCCCCTTTCGGGTAGGGTGCGTAGTACTCTTCGAACCAGTCCCTGGCGCTCAGAACCTGGTTCATGTGTTCCATGGGAACATCGAAAGGCATGTCGCAACCCGGCGCCAAGACGAATCCGGTGGCCCCGCCCGCGGCGAGGTTGATCAGCGTGTCTTCTCGGGGAGAAACGAGACCGAGCGACAGGGCGAGGGTCAACTTGAGATTTCCCCCGAAACCGACACCGTGTTTCAAAGCCACATCCCGCACGTAGGTCAGGTTCAACTGCTCGTCCACGGCAAAAGCATGGGTACCGATTTGGGCGACGGAATGCAGGATCTTGGTGCAATCGCCGCACACGAAGAAACAGGAGGTCAGCCCGGCGTCGTGTATGACCTTGACGGCCGGCTGCACATTGACGGCTACGTAGTCTTTGAATGCTTGTTCGTTGATCTGTGAGGCCACCGGATCCACGATGCAGATGACGTCGCAGCCGATATCCCGGTAGATTTCCGCGCTCCTCGCTCCGACCAGGCCGGCGAATCGGCACACGTCATGGGCCGAGGCCTTATCCTTGTAAACGTCGTTGAGAATCTTGACTCCCTTCAGATGAGCGGCGAGAGTCAAGGGGCCGCACAGCAGACCCAGCATGGCGCAGTCCATCTCTTCAAGTTGCGGTTTGGCCAGCTTGGCGGCCTCGACGATCACCGGCCATCTGCCGTCCTCCGGGCCGGGAATCTCCAAACCGGCTTCTTCCACGGTGCATTGGGCGCAGGGATGGGTCGTAACATTGGGGACGTTGTCCGGCCACCATTTGATGCCGCACCCCATGGAATCGGCTTCAACGGATAGATCGAAGCTTAGGGGTATCCCATCCGCCTTGTACCGCGAAGCCGCTTCAACCACGCCTTTGGCCAGCAGACCCGGGTCGCGCAGGTACTTGTCTGCGGGTTCCCCGATGAGGAAAGCGCCGTGCACGCCGGAATAGGGTACCCATGGTGCTTTTCGAGTTCGTTTACCCCTGTACGCATCGATCAACAGCTGCTTCGCCATCTCTTGTCTCCCTTCAACAAAGCCGGCGCCGGACAACGCGGATTCGCCGGCGCGCCTCAAACCTCGGGGTATTCGTCCCTTTCTCCTCGGCGTTTGCGGTAAGACGGCATCGCCCTAATGAACCCTCGGTTCATCCCTGAAGCTTGGAAGGCCCAAGGGGCAAGGTGCCGATGGTCCTCAAGCCGATCTCGCCCACGGCGTCTTTTCGACTCCGACCGCCGGATTATCGCATACCCGGAACCTCGAACAAAGAGGAGAAACAGGGACGGATCTTCCGACACGGCGGATGGGTGAACCCGATCAGAGATATTTGGAGAGGTAGGTCGCCATATACTTCCACGCTTTGTGGAACATCATGAATTGGCCGGCATGATTTGTCAAATTCCAAATATCGATCAGCTAGTGCCCGGCCTGTTTCCGCCGTGTGTATCATCTCTTTCGAGGTAATGATCAGGTTCGGGCAAGGACGCCGGAGGCGGAGAGCGACACGCTGATTTGCCCATTCCGCGGTTGCAACCATGGTTCGAGTCGAGTTAATTATAACGTTTTGGATCGAATACTACTTTAAGGAGAACAACCCATGGTGGAAAGTCCGCCGGTGCAGCGGCGTGTCATGTTGGGAAACGAGGCCGTGGCGAGAGGATTGTTGGAAGCCGGATGCCGGGTGATCTGTTCCTATCCCGGAACTCCGAGCTCGGAGATTCTGCCCGCCGCTCTGGAACTGAAAAGAGAATACGGGCTGGACACCTACCTGGAATGGTCCGTCAACGAGAAAGTGGCCTTCGACAACGCCTATGCGGCGGCTTTGTCCGGTAAGAGGGCCGCGTGCGTGATGAAGCAGGTGGGCCTCAACGTTGCCTGCGACTCTCTGATGAGCGCGGCGTATTTGGGTACGGTGGGAGGTTTTGTGGTGGTTTCCTGTGACGACCCGGGACCCCATTCATCGCAAACGGAGCAGGACACGCGACTCATGGGGCTTTTCGCCAAGGTCCCGGTGTACGATCCGTCCACACCGGAAGAGGCCGTAGACATGATCGCCGCGGCCTTTGAGCTTTCCGAGGCCGAGAAGATTCCGGTGATATTGAGACCGGCCATCCGGGTATGTCACGCCAAACAGGATATTCTCCAGCGGCCCATTGCATCGGGCGCCGCTGTTGCCGATTTTCGCAAAGACCCCATGCGATGGGCCGCCACACCAAAGTTTCGATACCTGTTGCACAAAGAACTGAACGGTAAGCTGGACGGCATCGTCCACGAGCCCAAGTGGTCCCAGGGATTCAACAAGAATCCCATGGAGGCCGCCGGACGAAGTCCCGTGGGCATCATTGCCGGGGGAGTGCCCTATGTTTCCGTTCTGGATATTCTGTCGGACACGGGCAACGAGAGCGTACCGGTGCTGAAAGTGGGAATGCCGCATCCCTATCCGAGGGAGTTGCTGAACGATTTCTGCACACGCTGCGATCATGTCCTGGTGGTTGAAGAAACCGGGGCCATGCTCGAGTTGATTCTTGAGGCTTTTCCACACGTACGGGGTCGCAACACCGGCCACGTGCCCAAGGAAGGGGAACTCGTTCCCGAGGTGATCTACGATTGTATGTCGAGATTTTTCTCCGACGTGGGCGGGCCTTCTCTGGCTCCGGTCATGGATGAAAAGGAAGCGGCGTTGCTCAAACAGGTGGGCCCAGTGCCGCGCAGGCCGACCCTGTGCCCCGGCTGCCCCCATCGGGCGGCGTTCTACTCCATACGGAAACGGTTCCCCAAAGCGATCTACACCTCGGACATCGGCTGCTACACGCTGGGGTTGAACCTCGGAGCCGTGGACACGGTGTTGGACATGGGCGCCGGGCTGACCCTGGGGAGCGGGTTCTACCAGGCATACCACCAGGACGGGCGGGAAAAGATGATCGTGGCCACCATGGGAGATTCCACGTTCTATCATTCCGGCGTTACCGCTTTGATCAACGCGGTATACAATCAGGCTCATTTGCTGCTGGTCATACTGGACAACAAGACCACCGCCATGACCGGGATGCAGCCGACGCCCGGCTTGGGAATTCGGGCCGACGGAAGTCCCGGGGGGGTGATTCCGTTGGAGCGTTTGGTGCGAGGTTGCGGGGTGGATTCGGTGATTACCCATGATCCCTATGACCTCCCCGGGTTCATGAAGGCGCTGGATCGTGCCGGTGAGATCGCCGTCGAGGGAGGCGTGTCCGTCCTGATCGCGGAGCATCCCTGCGTCATTGCCTACCGCGACGGTCTGGAAAAGAAGACCGTCACCGTGACGGACGCCTGCAATGGTTGCTTGCTTTGCATGCAACGGTTCGAATGCCCCGCCTTCGAACTGGTTCCCGGCGAGGAGAAGAAGGTCCGGATCAACGAGCGCTTATGTTCCGGATGCGGCGTGTGCGTTCACGTATGCCGTCAACAAGCCATTGAATGCGCGTAGGCCGCGCAGCGAGAGGAAACTATGAGAACCAACTGCGTGCTCGCGGGAGTCGGAGGGCAGGGGATTCTGTTTATTACCAAGATTTTGCACGACGCGGCCCTCACACAGGGTTTTCGGGTGATGGTGAGTGAAACTCACGGCATGGCGCAACGAGGCGGATCCGTGGTCAGTCACCTGCGCATCGGGGATATGGGCTCCCCTCTGGTCCGGTCCGGGACCGCGGACGTTCTGCTGGTGTTCGAGTACGGCGAGTTATCCAACACGGTGGGAATGCTGAAACGAGGAGGGGCCGCCGTGGTGAATCGGCCGAGCGAGGAAGATGCACCCTCCGAACTCCAAACGTATCTCAAGGCCCGCGGCGTTACACCGCACTATATGGACGCCTATGGCGCCGCCGCACAAATGGGTTCGCCTTTGACGGCGAATGTGATCTTGTTGGGATTTGCTTTGAGCCGTCTGTCTTTCCCGATGCCTTTCGAGTCGGTGAAAGAAACGGTGGAACGACTCAGCAAGGAAGCCTTCAGGGGCAAGAACGTGGAAGCTCTGAGAGCGGGTTATGATTGGAGTGAGAACGGTTCCTGACGGAAGCGTTGATTTTACGGGGATATCATGGATATCACCGTATTCAAACGCAAAGAACTCACGAATCCGACATGATTTCAAGTATACCGGCCAAGTGTCCGTACCGGGCACCGCGCCGGGGAGACTCCGCACGGATCGGCTCATGCCGAAATCCGAGCCTCCATCGATATGGATCGTAAACAATTCAGCTCGTGCTCGTGCTGAAATGCGCCTTCTTCCTGCCGGGAACGAACTCGGGATGCTTGAGGCGCGACGGTTGGTCGACGCAACCCCGTCTCTTCCTATTGCATGAGTGAATATGGGGCCGTACGCGTATTCACCGGGCGCAATAATCCGTTGTCGGCGTTGTCCTTCAGTCATACCAAAACATCCCTTTCCGCAATCCTTGGTCCTTCCTAAAGGAGATCGGTTCAAGCCCGCCGGCAAATCCGGATTTCCCGGACGCCGTCCGACCTTGATCGACAGCCAAAATAGCTTGAGTCGATCGCAAACGGTATAACCCGTTGTTCGGTGAGCTTCTCCTGAGGGTGATTACAAGAATATCGAGAAGCGACTCAGGCGAAGAAGGTAGACGCAGCGTCGGGGGGTCGGAAAGGGGAGTCGGGCCGTGCGGGACCCATGGAGGGACTTGAAAGAGTCCCTCCATGGAATGGTGGGTAAACGTGAATTATTTGGTCCGATCCCCCACCTGAAATCCGGAGCCGCCGACCACTTGCGCCATGGAATAACCATCTTCGACTCGGATCACTTTGGCGGTTCCCACTTTGTCGAATTTTTGGGTAAGGACCTTCCCGGTGGCGGGATCCTTGATTTCGCGACCCGGCCGGAAGAAGGTCAGTTCCGCGCCCACGCTCAATCCACCGTTGAGACCTTTGTTCAACATCAGATTGGTGCCGTCCACATCCGCGATCATGACGGTACCTACGGGTCCGGCGGCGGACCCCGATCCGGAGGCCTGGGAGGCGGAGGGCAGCGGAGCGGAGTCGATTTTTCCCGCGAGAGCGGCGATGGCCGCCCGCATGACTTCCGTGGCCTTCTTTTCGTCGAAGGATTCCCCGCCTCCGTAACCGAATACCTTCACGTCGTACGAGGCCTCGCTGTGGGAAGCGCTGTCGGCAAACACGATTTCCGACGTGGTGGTATCCACCATCCGGATGTCCACCGTGGCATGGTACCCTTTCTTCTTGAGGCCGAATCCTCCACCGCCCCCACCGTATTCGCTTTGGCCGTATTCGGTCACCGCGCCGGTGATGATGTATTCGACGCCGATCACCTTGCCGATACGGGCCGCGGTGGTCGGGTCCACGGTCCCGGAAGCTCCCAGGTTTTGCTCCTTGAGCACGGAAGACAGATGATCGCGTTCCATGACGCTGAACTTCCCGGTCTTCACCAGTTCCGTGGCGAGCATATCCGAGGCTCCTCGTCCCAGTGCCCATCCTCCGTGCTGTGATTTGTTCTCAAAGTCCATGACGGCCACCCGGTCTTTGGCTTCCACCGCGGAAACACTCTGGATTGCGAGGACCGCCGCCATCATCAGAATCGTTGCCCATCGACCCATCACTCACATCCTCCTTCCCCGAATCGCCCTGGAAAGAGCCACGGGATCCGGGCTTGTGCATCATGGTTATTTCCCGCCGAAAGGCGCCCGGCGCCTTCCGATTATTGGACTTCCATTATAATCCGGCTTTTGCCGACTTTCTTGATTTTCAGTTTGCCTTCGGATGGAAAAGGAGCCCTGGAGAGGGTTCGGGCGAGATCCATGGCGTCTCCGTCGAATTCCACCTCCATGAGTTGGACGCCTCCGGTGAACTCTTCGGCATGGACCGCGGCCACTCCCTCCAATCCACGAAGGCCTTCTTCAAGACTCATGAATGAGGAAAAATCAAGACCTGTGATCTCGAGCGCGATCTTTGAACTCACTGCCGCCGGCAGCCGCGAAATCTGGGAAACCAGGACTTCGCCCGCCAAGGTTGAGGCAAGACGAACCGCCTTGTCCAAAGCTCCGGCGACCCCGCCGCCGAAAGATCTTAGGTCCGGGGTGCCGTCGGAAAGGAGTCCGTTGCCGAGACTCGAAGCGTGTTTCATGGCCAGGCTGCGGTCCACGAGCAGGGTCACGCCGTCGAAGGTGTTTCCGATGGTTCCCGTGTAAACGATTTCCCCGGTCTCCACTTTCAGCGCTTCGGCGTGAATGCCGCAGGTCGCCTGGAAAACGTTTCCCATGGTTTTCCGCGCGGCAAAGGAGACTTCACCCGTGATCAATATGTCCAATCCCTGAGCCGATCCCCGGGAGATATTGTGTTCCTTGTCGAATTCCTTGCGCAGCTTCTCCACCAGCCGAGGTTCCATCACTTTGAATCCCGCCTTCACAAGATCTCCGCCGATATGTGCTTCGATGCCCCTTACCAGGTCTTGGATTCGGGCGGAAGAATAGTAGCCCGAGATGTGCGCGGTCGATTGCCCGTCGGGGTCCAGCAGGACGCCCACGCGCCAACGGCGCAATAAACCGGAAGATCGCAGAAGGTCCGTTACCGGAATGAGTCCGACCACGGCCTCGATTTCCACACGCTGGAGAGCGTCTCGCTCTTCCCGCAGTACTCTGTACGTGTTTACCAGACCGGCGGCTTGGGAATAGATGCGGTCTTCCACCACTTGGTAATTCTTCACCAAGGTTTGGGAAGTCACATAGGACCCCACCACTCTCTCCACCGCGGCGCGGCGGGCATGGGCCAGTGCGGTGCGTTTATCCGAAGCCTGGTCGTCGGTGGCGGCGGTTTCGCCCCATGCAACGACGGTTTGTACCTCCGGCGCGGAAACCTGGGCTCGCGAGAGGGAGGCCGTGGAAACCAGGCATACGAACAAAGCCGTAAGGACCGTTAAGTATCGCATGTTCCTTCTTCCTCATTCACGTCGAAGAGGGCCACGGACCGCATCCAATCCAAGGCCCCGACACGGATCGCGTCCTCCAACGGTCTGTTATATTTCCAGGGCGGCGGCCAAGCCCTCCTCTATGGCCTGGGCGACGTTGCCCACACTCCGGGCGTCGCCGATAACGCGCACTTTGCCCGGCATAAGAGCTTCAAGTTCTTCGGCCGGACCCTTGTCGGGCTCCGCGCCCACCGCCGACACCACCGAATCGGCTGGCAACTCGATCACCTTCCCCTGGGCGTTCTCGCAGATCACCGTAGTGGGAGTGACCTCCGTCAACCGGGTTCCGGTCAGAATCTTGATTCCGTACAGTCGGGTTTTCTTGAGCACCGTCCAACGGGTCGAGCGACCAATGTCTTTGCCCGCATCGGGTAGCATCTCGACGACGGTGACGCATTTGCTTCCACGCGTCATAAGCTCCCGCAGCGTCTCCGGGCTCTCGGCTTCGTGCAGCATGAGGAAATGGAGCTGCTCCGGCGTCAAAGTTCCTTGAGAAGCCAAGTGAATGGCCGTTTCGAGGCCTACCGCACCACCGCCGACGACCACGACGTTCCGACCCGTGGTCGCCCGACCTTTGAGAACATCCCAAGCCTGCACCACCTGGAACCCCTCGATGCCGGGCACTCTGGGAAGGGTGGGCTTAGCTCCGGCAGGCACAAGAACGCAATCGAATGCGTCCTTTTCAAGCAGGTCCGGAGTGAACTTTTCCCCCAACCGGACCCGTACTCCCGCTCGAGAAAGAGCGGCGTCATAATACTCGAAGAGTCGCGCGAAGTCTTTCTTTCCTGTAGGATGGCTCCACCAGGCCACCTGTCCTCCCAACACAGGTTCCCTCTCCCAGAGCTCCACCTGATGGCCGCGCCCTGCGGAGCGCAAAGCCGCCTCGCACCCGGCGGGCCCCCCTCCGATCACGAGCACGCGACGAGGGCTCTTGGCCGTGCCGATGGTACGCAAGGCCTCTTCTCCGGCGAGAGCGTTGGTGAGACAGCCCACGGGCTTCAACAGAAAGACGTGATCAAAGCATTTCTGGTTGCAGGCCACGCAGGGACGAATTTCACGGGAGCGCCCCTCTCTCGCCTTGTTGGGAAACTCGGAATCGGCGATGAGGCCCCGCGCGATACAAACCAAATCTGCGAATCCTTCATGGATCAGCTCTTCGGCGAGTTCGGCCCGATTGATGCGGTTGCTCGCGGCCACGGGTATGGAAACCGCTTCCCGGATTCCCCTGGCCAAGTACGCATAGCCGGCAGGGGGAAGGTCCGTGGTGATTTGAGGTATGCGCGTTTCATGCCAGCCTCCGGTGACGTTGAACATGTCGGCGCCGGCCTCTTCGCACACCTGGGCGAACATTCGGGATTCGGTGTTGGTATGGCTTCCGGGAACAAAGTCATTACCGGCCAGGCGAACGCCCACGCAGAAATCTTTCCCCACGGCCGCTCTCACGGCGTGAACCACCTCGCGTCCGAAACGCATGCGGTTTTCTATGGCCCCGCCGTATTCGTCCGTTCTTTTGTTGATCAAGGGAGAAAGGAACTGGGAAATGAGGTATCCCCCGCCAGTGAGGATTTCCACCATGTCGAAACCGGCCTCGCGTGCGCGAGCGGCGGCTGATGCAAAGTCTCCGATGGTCCGGGCGATGTCTTCCTTGTTCATTTCCCGGGCTTCCTCATTGGTGAACCTGGAAACATGCGTGGAGGAGCTCAAGGCCTGTTTCCGAATGAAAACCCGGTGGGCATAGGCCCCGGCGTTGTAAAGCTGAGCGCCGACACGGGCATCGTGTGCGCGGCAAACCTGAACGAGCCGTTTCAGACCCGGGATGTATTCATCACTTTGCAGCCCGATCATGCTCATTCCGCCGGAGAACTCGTTGACCAGGCATCCTCCCACGATGATGAGGCCGGCTCCGCCTTTAGCGCGGGCTTCGTAGAAGGCGGCGAGTTGGTCGGTTACGGTGCCGTCCATGGTGTAGTTCAGGTGCATTGCGGGCATCACGATGCGGTTTTTCATTTCCATGCCGTGGACCGCGAGGGGTTCGAAAAGCTTGGGAAAATTCATGACGGTACTCCTTGCCCCGGCTTTCGAAAGCGCTTCGGCCGGAGAACGTGATTGGCGAGCCTGAGGAGAGTGCGGTTCTCCTCCCACTAAAATCCGCCGGCACGGACCCGGCGTAACCGGGAGCGCTCGCAGCCATAAGAGCGCCCGGACTTCCGGGAAAACTCCCGATCATGATCCTATCGCCCCTTCCGTCCGCCCTGTGGCGGATCGGGGAGATAGTAAGAGGGTTCTTGGGGCGTCCCCTCGTTTGTGTGGAAGCCTCGAAGCAGCATGAATTTCGGCTGTCGCACCACGAAGCGGAGTTGTTCGCGCGCGCGAGACCGGGAACGACGGCCACATTCGTAGGCGTTCAGCCCAATTCGAGGGCGGACAAGTCCTCTAAGTCTATGAAAACAATCGGCATGAGGTCCAGGCTTTTCTCATCTTCGCTTGATTGCGCGTCCCGGCGAGGCGATGGGCAAGATAAGTTTCCGAACTCCCCTCACTCGACGAAAAAAGGGCCGCCCGGAATTTCCGGGCGGCCCTGATAAAATCTGCGGGAATCTTCGAAGTCGAGACGTCCCGACTCCGAGAGTTTATTAGATGTCGTAGTACAGAGCGAACTCCCAGGGATGGGGACGCAGCTCGATGGCCTGGACTTCGTGAGTCAGTTTGTAATTGATCCAGGTTTCGATCACGTCTTTGGTGAACACGTCTCCCTTGAGCAGGAAGGCGTGGTCGTCCTCCAAAGCCTTCAGGGACTCTCTGAGGCTGCCCGGGGTCTGAGGTACTTTGGCCAATTCTTCCGGCGGAAGATCATAGATGTCTTTGTCCAGGGCCGAACCCGGATCGATCTTGTTCTGGATGCCGTCCAGCACCGCCATGAGGATGGCGGAAAAAGCCAAATATCCGTTGCAGCTCGGGTCGGGGCAACGGAATTCGATGCGTTTGGCCTTGGCGCTGTTGGAGTACATGGGAATCCGGATGGCCGCACTGCGGTTCCGACTCGAGTAGGCCAGGTTCACCGGAGCCTCGAAGCCGGGGACCAAACGTTTGTAGCTGTTGGTCGTGGGGCTGGTGAAAGCCAGAAGAGCCGGAGTATGTTTCAGAATGCCGCCGATGGCGTACATGGCCATTTGAGACATGCCTGCGTAGCCGTCTCCGGCGAACAGGTTTTGGTCGCCCTTCCAGAGGGATACGTGCACGTGCATACCGGTGCCGTTGTCGCCGAAGAGGGGTTTGGGCATGAAGGTAACGGTCTTGCCGTGCTTTCGAGCCACGTTCTTGATGACGTATTTATACTTCAGGAGTTTGTCTCCCATGGCGACCAGGGAGGAAAATTTCATATCGATTTCGGACTGTCCGCCGGTGGCGACTTCGTGGTGCTGGGCTTCAATGGCCACACCGATATCTTCGAGGGTGAGCACCATCTCCGTCCGGATGTCCTGCAGGCTGTCCGTGGGCGGTACGGGGAAGTAGCCTTCTTTGTATCGGGGCTTGTATCCCAGGTTGGGGCTTTCGACCTTGCCCGAGTTCCAGACGCCTTCAACGGAATCGATGTGATAGTAACCTTCGTGGGCGTTCTGGTCGAAGCGGATGTCTTCGAAAATGAAGAACTCGGCTTCGGGACCGAAGTAGGCCGTGTCGGCGATTCCCGAGCTGAGGAGGTAGTTTTCGGCCTTTCGGGCGATGTTTCTGGGATCGCGGGTGTAGTCTTCCCCGGTGACCGGGTCACAGATGTTGCAGATCATGACCAATGTGTTGTGTTCGAAAAAAGGATCGATGAACGCGGACTCGGGGACGGGCTTCACGAGCATGTCCGATTCGTTGATGGCCTGCCAACCGCGGATGCTCGATCCGTCAAAACCCAGACCGGACTCGAAGGTATCTTCTTCGATTTCTCGAGCCGGAACGGAGAAGTGTTGCCACAGGCCGGGGAAGTCCATGAATCGAAGGTCGACCATCTTGACATCGTTTTCTTCGATCATCTGGAGTACGTCTTTCGGGGTCTTCGGGGAATCCATGTCTTGCCTCCTAAACGTGTTTTTCGGGGAATCGCGCATACAATCTCATGAATCACCGGCGGACGGGCCCCCATGATTACCCGGCCCGGCAGAAAGGTTGATGCGCGTCGTCGGAAAGGCGTTGCACCTTGCCGACTTAAGGTGTTGTGTAGCGCTGTGCCGGCACTTCTCTTCCACCTTCGTTAGCTTGGTTTTCGTCAAGGGCGGCGGGCCGCCCGACCTCGGCGGACCGTTGAAGAACGCGATCCGCGGCGTTGTGCTTCATCCCTCTTTGCCGGGACGCACCTTTATGTCCGTCTCGTTCTCAGGGATTTGCGCGCCTTGCATACCATCGATTTTCAACAATCCGCAATAATCCGACTTTTTCAACGGGCTGTTGGATTGTGCCGGGTCCGATGGACCCGCGCTTGTTTCATGCTTTTTCGAACGGATGAACGTCCGCGGTTACACACACTCCCGTTTCAATAGACTTCAATAGACCGTTCCCGTATGGGCGATGGGGTAGCGGCGTCCGAACCCAAAGGCCCGAGTCGTGACTTTCAGCACCGGCGCGGCCTGAGCTCTCTTGTATTCGTTTCGGTCCATCCGCAAAAGAACTTCCCGAACCACGGCTTCATCGTGGCCTCGGTCCGTGATCTCTTGAATACTCTGATTCAGTTCCACGGCTGCGTAAAGAATATCGTCCAACGCGTCGTACGGGGGCAGCACGTCCTGATCGGTCTGGTCGGGTTTAAGCTCCGCGCTGGGAGGGCGATGGATGACTCGTTCCGGGATGATCTCCGAATCGGCGTTGATCAAACGCGCCAGCGCATAGCAGAGCGTCTTTGGAACGTCTCCGATGACGGACACCGCGCCGCACATATCCCCGTACAGCGTGCAGTACCCCACGGACATTTCCGATTTGTTGCCCGTGCTCAGCAGCAGCGATCCGAACTTGTTGGAAACGGCCATGAGGAGATTGCCTCGAATTCGGGCCTGGATGTTCTCCTCCGTGTGATCCTCCGGCCTGTCTTTGAACAGCGGGGAGAGAGATTTCTTGAAGGAGGCCATAAGCGGCTCGATGGGGATCTCCATGAAGGATATGCCCAGGTTTTCCGCCAGCCGGCGGGCGTCTTCACGGCTCATGTCCGAAGTGTACGGCGACGGCATACTTACGCCCATCACATTGGAAGGACCCAAAGCTCGGGCCGCGATGCACGCCACGAGGGAGGAATCGATGCCGCCGCTGAGGCCGATCACCGCCTGTCGGAAGCCGCATTTGCCGAGGTAATCCCGCAGTCCCAGCGTAAGTGCTTTCAGCACGGAGACTTCCTGAGTTTCTGAAGAAGGCCGGATTTCTCCGTCACCGGTATCCGTGTCCCATACAATGAAATCCGATTCGAATTCGGCCGCCCTGGCCACCGTGGTCCCGGTTTGGTCGAAGACCATGCTGGCGCCGTCGAAAATAAGCTCGTCCATGCCGCCCACTTGGTTCAAATAGATCATCGGCATTCGGTATTTTCGGGCGAGCTTGCCCAGCATGGTCTCGCGGAACGATATCTTTCCCTTATGATAGGGAGAAGCGGAGACGTTGATCAACAAGTCGATTCCACGGCCGCACAGGTCTTGGACCGGGTCCATTTTATAAAGAGGGCGACTCCACTGGTCTTTGTCGTTCCAGACGTCTTCGCATACCGTGAAACCCATGCGTACCCCTTCGATGGTGTGAATCAGAGGGGAGCCGAAGGGATCGAAGTAGCGCGTTTCGTCGAAAACGTCATAAGAGGGCAACAGGTTCTTTCCGCCTTGCGCCACAAATACGCCGTCGTCAATAAGGGCTACCGCATTGACGACGGCCTTTCCCGACGGCTCCGGATTTCGCGCCACATAGCCCACTAGAGCCGCGATCCCACGAGTGTGGGGAACCAGTGCCGCCAACGCCTCGAGATTGGCATCCACAAAAGCGGATCGTTCCAGGAGGTCGCGCAGGGGGTATCCCACGAGGCATTGCTCGGGGAAGATCACCATGCGGCAATCCTCCTTCTTAGCTCTGTCGATCCCTTCGAGGATAAGTCTCGAATTGGTTTCGAGATCACCCACCACCGGGTTGAGCTGTGCCAAACCGATGCGCATAAGCAGTACTTTGTCCTGATCTCAAGTCGTTCGTTCCGGTCGGGTACGGTTTCGGCACGGCCTGCAACCGAAAGCCTCCGCCGCCGTTCAGCCGATGGCCGTGTTCTCTTCCAGCCTCCAGATGCCGCACGGGCAGGCGGCCACGCAGAATCCACAACCAATGCACCGGTCCGGGTTACAGGACAGGATGGGATCGCCGTCCTCTTCTCGCCGATCAATGGCGGAAGTGGGACAGATGGTTTGGCAGATTCCGCAGTCTCTGCACGTGCCGCAGGAGGCGCACGAGTTGGCTTGGCTCACCAGGTCACAGGCGGTCGGCCTGGGTTCAAAATAAGAGGGCTGCACCAGAGAAGTGTCCGCCTTCGTCTTGGTGGGGACGCTGTAAGCTTCGCCTTTGAGCAGAGCATCGATCTTTTCCGCCGCGATTCGGCCCATACCGATGGCGTCCGTAATCAGGCCGGGCTTGACCACGTCTCCGATGGCGAACACCTGCGGATCGCTGGTTTGAGCCGTTTCGTCCACCTTGATGTGTCCTCTTTCCGTAACCACCGTCTCGGGAATGAAGTCCAACACCGGAACGTCGCCAATGGAAACCACCACGGTATCGGCGAGAAGACGATCACCATCTTTGAACTGCACGGCATCCGGCGTAATTCTTTCAACGAACTTCGGCCACAGGAACTTGGCTCCGATACTCTGAGCCGCCATGCGCTCCTTTCCGAAAGAAGCCGGTTCCTGAACGTCGACAAGGACCACGTTCTTGGCGCCGTAGCGGGCGGCCTGGGTGGCAACGTCACACCCCACATTCCCCGCACCGATGATGACCACGTCGTTTCCCACGTTCATCACGCCTCCGCTTCTCGCTTTGCGAAGGAACTCGAGGGAGGTCACGGCTCGCTCTCCGCCCTGAATGGGCAGGGTCTTGGGTGCGTTGGCTCCTACGGCGATGACGATATATTCGTGTGTGCGCTTGAGATTATCGAAAACCTCGGCATTCACCTCGACTCCGGACTGAAACTCGGCGATCAGTTCGCCCAGTCGCGCCAATTCGGCGTCGAGAACTTCCTCCGGTATGCGCTCCACCGGGATGACGGCCTTGAGTTTACCGCCAAGATTGGGTTCCCGATCCACCACGGTCACGCGATGTCCTTTGAGGGCGAGTTGCCACGCTACGGAAAGCCCCGCGGGGCCGCTTCCGATTACCGCCACGGAATGGTTGGTCGGGGGAGCCGGTTCCGGCGGGATCGCTTTGATGCTTGCCTGGCCCAGGGCGGAAACGTCCACCGGGTCCATGAGACTTTGTTTCCTCGTGCAGTTCTGCATGCACAGATTCGGACACAGGTAACCGCATACCGTTGCAGGCAGAGGGCTGTACTGCAAGGACAAATCCAAGGCCTCCTGAAGTTGACCATTGCGAACCAGCGACCAGCGTCGGTGAACCGGGATACCGGAAGGGCAATGGAACTGACAGGGAGGCATGGCTTTGGCGTGCTCCCAAACGGGGGCGAATCGGCGGAGATCTCCCGTGACGATGAGGGGAATGGGATCAGCCTGATCCACAATGTCTCCAATCATTCCTCCGGATCCCAACTCCGATTCCCACACCTTGTGTCGGAAGTCGGCCATGGCGCGACGAGCTTTCTTCTTCTTCTCAAAAGCCGTCTTGTCGGTGATGTATTGCCATTCGGACCGATTCAGCAGGGTGTTGAGCAGGTCTTCCCGACGGATCTTCTTCAGAAAGATCGGAATCCTTTCCTCCAGCCAATGCCAGTTCTCGTCGTCCAGATCCACCTGCTTCACATCGTGCTGGCTCACGGCTTCCTGGGGACCCCTGAAAAAAATCTTGCCGCTCACCATGCCGACGCAGGGTCGGTAACCAAGTACCTTTCTTCGATCATGGGGATTGACGCCGCAAACAACGGCGATTCCCCCGGCCATGAATTCCGCGAAGGAATCGCCGGCGGACCCCAAAACCCACAGTTCCGGGGGATCGAACCTGGGGTTGAACTTGGTCATGGTCATGCCGCGCGCGCCGATTCGGCCCCCCACATAGATCTTGCCTTGGGCCATGGCGTTGGCGGTACCGTTGGTGGCATCCCCGTGAATGATGATCTCCGCCCCCACGTTAAGCCAGCCGGTATCGTCCGAAGCCGGCCCCATGCATTCGATGGTGGTGTTGGGAAAGCCCATGGCGCCCAAACGTTGGCCGGGAAATCCAGTGACGCGGACGTGGACTTTGCGGTTGCCCGCTTTCCAGAGACGACCTCCGATGCCGTGCTGGCCGTGCGCGTCGATTTCCAGGTTGAGGCGTCCTTCACGGATGGCTTCCTGGATTCCTTCTTCAAGGTCTCTGGAACTGACGCGGCTTCCCTCTTTGAAACCGGATATTTTATAAAAGGACTGCATATCATTCGAGCCCAGCGGAGTCCCGGATCAAGGGGCCTCTCCTTCGACGCCGGACAGGCCGCCGGATTCCCGCTTCAGGCCGTTCTCCTTTCCGCAATCGCTTATCGGGGTGGGACTATACGCCATGACGATTCAGGACGGCGTCCGACCATTCCCTAGCAAACATACGAAATCTTCAATCGTTCCGCCGCATGGGCGTCTCCAATGCCCAAAGCGTCCGACATGCCTATGGGAAGCGATGTGGAGCGACCCAGAGGGGCTACGATTTTTCGTAGTTCCGTATCGAACGACTCGAACATATCCACCAAGCGTTCCGCCACCTGCTCGGGGTCGAGCCTTCGGTAGATGCGCGCATCCTGAGATGTGATCCCCTTGGGGCAAAGACCGATGTTGCAGATGTTGCATCGGTCCGATTCGGCGCCCAGGCAACCGGCGGCCGCCTGCATGACGTACTTGCCGATCTGGACCCCGCTCGCGCCCAACATGATCAAAGCGGCGGCATTGGCGGCCAAGTTGCCGCTCTTTCCCACGCCGCCCGCGGCAAAAAGGGGCAATTCGTTCTGTTTGCCGATGGCGACAAGGTTCAGGTAGGCATCGCGGATGTTGCTCGCGATGGGATAGCCCATGGCGTTCAAGGAGACGTCGTAAGCCGCGCCGGTGCCGCCGTCCTCGCCGTCGATGGCCAATCCGCCGGCGAAAGAGTTCCGGGCGAGATTGTTGAGCACGGCCAGAGAGGTTTTCGTGGCGGAGATCTTGGGATACACCGGCACGCGGAAGCCCCAGGTCATGTACATGGACTGGATCATCTTGGCCACGGCTTCTTCGATGGAGTACTTGGTCTGGTGCGTGGGCGGACTCGGCAAGCTGATGGCCATGGGAACGCCGCGAATGGCGGAGATCAGCTTGTTGACTTTGTACCACATCAAAAGACCGCCATCGCCGGGTTTGGCCCCCTGCCCATATTTGATTTCTATGGCGCAGGGGTCTTCCTTCATATGCGGAATGGCGTGAAGGATTTCGTCCCAGCCGAAATAACCGCTGGCGATTTGCAGAATCATGTATTTGAGGAACCGGGACTTGAGAAAGCGTCGAGGCACTCCGCCTTCTCCGCTTACCATGCGCACCGGCATCCCCAGTTCTTCGTTCAAATAGGCGATGCCCATCTGAAGTCCCTCCCACATGGTGGGAGAGAGGGCTCCGAAAGACATGCTTCCGATGATCAACGGATAGATTTCCCGCACCGGAAGAGCGTAGCCTTCTTCGTCCAAGTGGGCCATCATGCTTTCGGGTGAAAGAACGCGGCCCAAGAGCGTCCGCAATTCGAATTCATGCCTCCCCGCGTCCAAAGCGGGGTCCGTAAGCATCGAAATTCTCGTGAATTTGATATGATCCAGCAGGGTGCCCGCGACGTTCCTTCGACCGCCGCGTTTTCTGGGCTCCCCTCCCTGATTGATGTGGAACCTCAACTTGTCCGCATCGTCGGCACGCATGGGGCGGATGGCCCGGTTGGGACACACCAGATCGCACATGGCGCAACCGATACAGGCATGAGCCGGATCCGTCTGCTGTTTCACGCCGTAGAAGACTTTGTAAACGTTCGACGCCGCGCTCCGGTCGTTCACGTCCACCTGGACGATGCGTTTGCGGAATACCCCAAGTTCTATGGCGCGGACCGGGCACACCGAGGTGCATCGTCCGCACAGGGTGCACTTGTCCTGGTCCCAGTGAACCTGCCAAGGCAGGTCCTTGACGCTCAGGCTGCTCGGCGTAATGCGTAACGATCCCATTGACTCCAAATCCGCATCTCCTTCCTTGCCCTATCCACCACCACCATGTCCGCCCCCATGGGCTGGACGTCCCGCTCCCGGTCCCGATTGGGAATCATATACTCGAGGCCGCACATTTCCGAGGAGAAGGCGAACAGCCCCGGCCTTCCGCCGCACACGCCGGGCCTCAGCTTCTTGCTGTCCTGCACCATAAACATGGTGTGGTCCGGCAGGCAGCCGATCACCATGTTGGGACCGTCGATGATCAACGGACGAAGAGTGTGTTTCATCATGCGCAGCGTGTCACCGTCGGGGTGGCGACGCAACGTTTCATCCTTCAAAGGAGTAATCGTATGTTTGTAGGCTTCGAGGCTCATGCCGAGACGCTTGTGCACATAATGCAGAATATGACAGAATACCTCGGAGTCCGAAGAGTACCCCACGTATCCGGGAAATCCCCTCGACGTCAGGTACTCCCGAATGGGTACGAATGCCGTGTTCTCTCCATTGGTCATCGTGGCGTACCCCTGAAGGAAAAAGGGGTGGCATGCGTACAGGGTGATGTCGTAGTTGGTGTTCTGGCGTCCCTGAGCCATAACCGTACGCGCGGTCAGGCCTTCCCGGTCAAGTCCCAGGTATCGGGCTACTTCCACGGGATCCCCGATTTCCTTGATCATGATGCTGTCCGGCCAGAACGAGTACACGATGATGGAATCGTCTTCCAGGCCCATCTTTCGCAAGTGGAGCCGGGTTTGGAGCAATCGGTCGCTCCGTTCCTGTTCCGAAAGGGACTTCCACTCCCGGGGAATATCGTAGACCCGCACGAGGTAGGTGTAACGCTTGGGCGTCAGGGGAGGAGGGGTCCTGCCGGGCTCGAAAGACAACTGGTGCATGGGCATGAAGCCTTTTTCGAACATGTACTGATCCAGCTTGCCTAATCCCTCGAGAGTGACGATGCCGGACAGGATGGGAAGTCCCTTGTACCCTTCGAACTCACCTCCCAAGTCGGCCATGTACAGCCCCACCCCGGAGCCGTCGTGACCTTCCTTCATCACGTTGAGCGCATCGATGGCTCGCATGGGAGACAAGGGCTCGTATGAAGTAAAAGCAAAAAGGCGGCACATTGATTTCTCACCTTCGTCGGATGTTACCTGATCAGGGGCTTCGCCCCTTTGCCTACGGCGGAGTAGGTAGGTTTCCTACCATTCCGTAGGAATGTGGGTATAGAACCCGTCATCCGGGCTACGAACGCATGACCCTATATTCCAAAATCGGACGCAATGCAAACGGGTGCCACGGGAAACCCGGCTTCCCGGCTTCCCAAAAGGCCCGAGGCGGCCGTTCCGGAAAGCGGTGCATTGAACGGAGAAGTGATTCGAATCAAGCGGACAAAGCTCGAACACCACCTCCATCCATTTGAGCCTTAAGTGAAGAAGCAAATGGTGTGCCATGAGCGGGGAATGTAATAAGTATCATATTATCAATGGCTTGGGTGGGATCTGGCATGAGGCGTGGCACTCTTGTTGATACATTTATGTGCTCCCTCTTTACAGTGATACCATATTGTATTAAGTTGACGTCCCGTGGAAAAAGAAATCTTCATGGAACCTTTCAGTTTCGAGGAATTGGCCACGCTCTACGGAATCGCGCGGGCCATCAGTACGTCGGAGGACCTCGAGTCGTCCTTTCGTCGGGTGCTTGAGCTGTTGCGTGACGGTGTGGGCCTTGAGCGAGGCATGATCTCCGTACTCCGTCGCGACCTGGACGAGGTCCATCTGGTGGTGGGGCTCGGCTTAGGGCCGGATGAGAAATTGCGTGGTCGATACCTGCTGGGAGAAGGCGTGACGGGCCAGGTGGCCAAGACCGGCAGGCCCATGGCCTTCTTCAATTTGGACAAAGAACCCCTATTCCTGGATAGAACGGGTGCGCGCCGCACCGTGGATCGAACCGAACTGGCCTTTATGTGCGTGCCGATTATCTATGAAGGAGACGTTGTAGGGGTGATCTCCACGGACAAGGTGTCCAGGCTGATTTCGGACCTTCGGCTGGAAGTGAAATTCCTGTCGGCCGTGGCGGAACTCATCGCCAGGAAGGTATATACTCGATCGGTGGTGGAGGAAAACGCGCAGCTGAAGAGAATGCTTTCTGAGACGCGGCCCAATATCGGCTCGATGATCGGCAATTCAAAGCGCATGAAAGAGATCAAGGGATTGACGGCACAGGTGGCGGACAGCCGAACTACCGTGCTGATCTCGGGGGAAACCGGCACAGGCAAGGAGCTGATCGCGGAAAATATTCATCAGCTTAGTTCCCGTGCCGAAAAACCGTTGATCAAAGTCAACTGCGCCGCTTTACCTGAAACTCTCATAGAGAGCGAGCTTTTTGGACATATCAGAGGCGCGTTTACCGGAGCGGTGAGTTCGAATCCCGGTCGGTTCGAGGCGGCCAACGGGGGTACCATTTTTCTTGATGAAGTGGGAGAACTTTCACCCTTGGCCCAGGCCAAACTGCTTCGGGTTTTGCAGGAGGGGGAAATTCAGCGCATCGGATCGTCCAAGACCATCAAGGTGGACGTTCGCGTGGTGGCTGCCACGAATCAGGACTTGACCCGGCTCATGGAAAAAGGCAAATTCCGATCGGACTTGTATTATCGCCTCAATGTCTTTCCCATTCCGGCCCCTCCTTTGAGGGAGCGGGGGGGAGATGTGTTGGTTCTTGCGGAGCATTTCCTGGCGAAGTACGCGGCACAAATGCAAAAGCACGTAACCGGTTTTTCCGCCGCGGCTCTTGATCTTTTGACGGCCTATCGATGGCCGGGGAATGTCCGCGAACTCGAGAATTACATCGAGAGGGCCGTGCTGCTGGCTCCTGGGGACGCCATCGAGCCGAAGCATCTGCCGCCGGCCGTTCAGAGTTCGTTCCGGTCCGTGAAAGGCCCTCCGAAGGGAGAATTGAAGCAGCTGCTGGCCGCGTATGAGACGGAACTCATCACGGAAGCGCTGAAAGAATGCCGGGGCAACCAGACAAAAGCCGCCCGGCGGCTCGGCACAACCAAACGAATCATCCAATACAAAGTCAAGAAATACGGAATCCCTTTCGATCATTTCAGGGCGGAAGAAAGTTCCAGGACCGCCGCTTCATAGGGTTCCGCAAGGGTTCGATATGGCGCATTTCCTGGAATTGACCGAAGAGCAGCTGGCTAAGATTCGCATCCTGGAGCGCGAGTTGGGCGACGTTTGTCTCTTGGCGGTGCGGAGAGCCGAGGCTTTCTACGCGGTCGAGGCCAAAGTGGACAGAAACCGCTGGGATCCTATCGATCAGGCCTATCCGACCATTGAGGGACTGCGGGCGTATTTTATTTCCCAGGATGATGCCAAGAAGGCCAAAGACAGTCTCAAGAGCCTTCTCATGAGCAAGGTGGGCCAGAAGTTCAACAAGCGGCCCATTCGGGTGATCAAGCTTCCCCGAAAAGAAGGAAGTCCCGGCGATTAAATCCCGGCTCGGGAGTTTTTCCGGCGAAACTTCGGAGTTCTCCACCCGACCCTCTTTGAAGAAAATCAAGAGCATCGATCAACACCGGCTGTGCCGTTAGACAACCTGCGAGTTCGAGGTCTTCCCGTTCTTCAAAGGACGGAGGATCACCATCAGGGCCTTTTCGGCCTCCCAGGGAATCCACACCCTTCGGGTCTCCATCCGTTGTTCGGATCCGTGCCGATCCAGAAAACGAAACTGCATTTCTTCTTCCACGGTTGCCGTGTCGTCTTCCGGAAAGAGAGTCGAATTCATCCGGTTTCTGTCCTCGGGATGAACGAGTTCCAACAGAGGGGTCCCGTGCAGACCGTCGGAGGGGTACTCGAGGATTTCGACGGCTTTGGGATTGTGGAAGACGATCCGGCCGTCCAGCAGTACCAGGATGCCCTCGAACACGTTTTCCACCAAAGCCCGGTACTTCCGCTCCGCATCCCGGAGGGCTCGGGTCGCTTCTTTTTCCTTGGTGACGTCCCGCCAGAACACCGCAAGTTGAGAAACCGTATCTCCTTGGGAGAACACGGGAAAAATGTCGGTTTCGAGGATTCGTTGAAAGACATGGTCCTCGAAATGAACCGGCCTGCCCGTGGCCAGCACTTCCCGAGCCTTGGCGCGTCGGAGTTCCGACGGCTCCGGGGACAGGAAGTCCGCAGCCGGCTTTCCCCGAACCTCGCTCACGTCCTTTCCCAGCTGGTCCATGGCCGGACGATTCATGGAGAGAATCCTTCCTTGCCGGTCGAGAAGCATGAACTGAGCGTAAGGTACGTTGAGGAGCGCACTGAGGGTCCGCCCGTTGGCTCGAAGTCTTTCCTCTTCCGCCCGCCGCAGGGCGTCCGCACGATTAGCGTAAAGGGCCAGATCGACGGCCACCTTCAGTTCCGAATTGCGGTACGGCTTCACCAGGAAGCCGAAAGGGAGCACCGCCTTGGCTCTCCTGATCGTTTCTTCGTCGGAGTGTCCTGTGGAAAAGACCACCGGGATATGGAAGCGGCTCTGGACCAGCTCAGCCGCCTCGATGCCGTCCATGGATCCCGGCAAGGTAATGTCCATCAACACCAAGTCGGGCTTGTCTTCCTCAATGCGACGGAGGGCCTCTTCGGCCTTCATGACGTATCCGCTTACCCGGTACCCGAGCTGTTCGAGTTGCTCCTTAAGGAGCATGGCCACAATCACTTCATCTTCCACAATGAGGATCGTCGGAGGGGCGATGTGGGAAAGTTCGGATTTTGTATCGGCTTTGGACATGTCCTTGACTTTCGCCGATTGTGCGATCCGGGGAAGAATATGGGACAATTGATGCGAGACGGTTCTTTCAGTCCGACTGCGATACTTATTATAGACCGGGAACCCCGTCGGGGGCAATGCCGCACAGGTGGAAGAAACATTGTGCAGGCGGCGGATTGGAAGCGGTGAAGGAAGGCAAGGAACGCGGAAAAAGAAACAGGGGAAAGAAAAGCTCGTGAGAAGAAGGCGATTCAGGGGCTCGGGCGGAATGCCGGGGGCCCGAAAATAAAGGGGAAAACCCCAATCAATGAGGCTTTCCCCGTGCGATCAGCGGGATCGTTCGATCGATGCTAAGAACCGCTCGACATGTTCCAGTACAAGGAATCCGGATCTTCGGGATTCACATAGAACATAAGGGTGACTTCCTGTTGCGTCCCGTCGAGTAGCATGCAGGGAATGTGCAGATTGGCCTGAGCGTCGGTGGATGCGCAGATCTCGTTCCGGGCCCCGGCCGCCGCATAGTATACCGAACTCATTCTCCAGTACCGGCCTTCGGTGTCCTGGGGGTTCTCGTAGGGTTCGAAATAAGCCTGGTAGCGGGTTCCCAGGTGATCGACGCAGGGCATGGCCAGGGTGCCGTCCGCCTTTTGCATGGCTATCGGACACTGGTCCCCTCCGGCGATGCCGCCGTAGACGATGATCTTGCCTTCGTCCACGTAATTCCATCCCGCTTCGAGGACATCGATATCGGTGGTCCCTTCGGGAAGCGGCTCCACGCGAATGATCGTAGCGGAACGGATGGAGGAACCCGCGTTGTGATCGGCGTTATCATCGTAGGGCCAGCCGACTTCCTGGTTCTCCGCGGTAAATCTTTGATCCGGCGGTCCCGGGTTTTTCTGGGGAGGTACCACGCGGAAGGGTCCTTCGCCGTCCAGTTTGTTGTCTTCGGTCAACACACCCGGATCCATGTTGACTCCGTCTCTCGTGTGAGCCAGGATCATGCGAAGTCCGTCGGGGACCACAATGGGGTCCAGGTCGTTACGTCCGGCATTCGCAGGAGCGCTGTAATCGCACCATCCGTCTTCGGGGTTCAAGGAGATGTCCGCTTCTTCGGAGTAATACCAGATGGACTGGGGGTATTCTCCCAACACGTGATAAAGACCGGGATCGGCGTCTTCCACAAGGGGGTAGTAATTGGAGAAGCCGTCCGGCGCGAAAACGGTGATGCCCGTGGTTTCCGGATAAGCGCCTGCGTCCCCCAACAAGAACTGCATGGTGGGGCCGGCGTATTCGGTGTATTCGTCGGTTTGGCGATTGGCGTTCATGAGGAGGAACTGGGTGTGCGTGGGCATGGCCTCAAGTTGGGCTTTGGTATATACCCTGTAGGGAGCGGTGACAAGCCCGGGATAATCCTGCGCATTGCCGGGGTAGGTCAACGCGGCGATCTCGTCCTGGTTCGAGTAACCGTCTCCGTCGGAATCGTTGGCCGCTATGGCGGACACCGCATCCACATCCCGACCGTTCACCAGATAGTCTTTGCCGTAATCGTTCAAAGTGTCGATGATGTTCCCGGTGCCTTCGTACCCGTAGCTGTAATGACACCACTGGCAGCTTCCGAGGCTCACGAGGCGGTCCTTACTGTTGACGTACTCTCCCCCCGTGTGACACGTGGCACAATGGTCCAGCTTGGTCCCGGCCAGGGCTTCATACGCGGCAAGAAGCTGGGGGGAATCGATTTCCCCCTCATGATGGTAGGCCGAAAACGCGTCGGTGAGCCAACAGACCGAAAGCAAACACAGGACAACGATTACCCCTCTCTTCATTATGTACTCCTTCCGGTAAGATTAAGGGTTGGTTTCCGAAGAAGTCCGCCCCTTGTCGGGAGACTTCCCTGGTTGTGAAAATACGGACTCCAGGCGATCTCCGCCTCTCGTCTCCCTTTCAACATCAGAATCCGATCTGGAACCGAGCGGTGATCACGTCCTCTCGATCGCTGAAAAGGGATTGGCCGGTAACGGGGTCTCGACCCACCAGCAAAGGACGGTCGAAAGTGGTTCGCGTTGCGTCCAGCACGAGCTTGGTGGACGCGTTGAGATACCAGTTCAAGGCCAGCGTGAATCCCGTGGCCCGGCGGATGGAATCCCCCGGGTTGACCAGATCGTCGTAAACGGATTCCTCCGCCTCGAATCGATCGAATCGGAAAGCCAGCCCCAAGGCTCCCCAGCCGCCCTGGAACAAAGGATGTTCAGGTTCGATGTTGGCGAGCACGCCGCCGTGGAATTCGGGTTTCTCACCCGTGATCATCCAAAGCAGGGCCAGATAGTAGTCTTCCATGGAAGCATCAAAGGTTTCGGAACTGGTTTCCAGGTCGGTGAAGCCGAGGTGGATATATTCTCCCATAAGTGCGAAGGGTCCGTAGGCCCAGCCCAATTCCGCTCCGTATCGTGTTGCGGCCCCAGCGTTGAGGATCACGTTGAATTTGGCCGAGGAAGTGACGGTGAAAATGGAGTTGAGCCCGGTGGTCTGCACGTCCACCCTTACGTTGTTTCGGTCGATGCGCGCGTAGGTAAAGGAACCTCCCATCTGGAGCTGTTCCAGGAGGGGCAAGCCGAAACCGGCCAAGGGCCGCAACACCAATCGACCGGCAACCTGAGGTTCGTCCACGTCTCCACCCGACACATCATCCTGTCCGTCGCCGTTGAACAAACCGACCCCGTACCCGATGCGGTCCCTCCAAAGGGAGGCGTGGGCCATGACCCCAACGTCCCTCCGCGGCGTGAGGTAATACCCCATGGAGCGCTCGGCAAAGGGAATGAAACCGTCTTTGGTTACCTGCTCCAAACTGAAGGGTTCTTTGAATTGCCCGGCCCTGACGGACAGCCAGGGAGCGAGGTGTACGTCCACATAGGCGTCGAGCAGGTTCCTGCTGGCGGCTCCCTGGAACTCATATTCGAATTTGCAGTCGAAATATTGGAAGATACGGCTTTCCAGGATGAGTCGCGCCCGCCGGATATCGAATTTGTTTCCGTCAGGGTCGACGTCGCCTTGATAGTTGTAGAATCGGTAGTCGGTCTGGAGCAGGCCTCCGATTCTGAGGGAAAAGAGGTCGGGGTCCTCGGTCCGGAGAATGAATCCCTTATCGTAGACTGCCTCCAAAGGCAGGGCGGACGTCGTCTCCTCCGAGGAGCGCCCGTCGGAGGAAAGCGCTTCGGGACGCTCGCTTTCTTCGACCTTCGGTGAAACCGTGGAGGTTTCCATAGCCTTAAGGCGGTGTTCCCGTTCCTCCAGAGCGCGTTCTCGCGCGTCCAATTCCTTTTCCCGTTCGAGGAGTTTGCGACGGTCCTCGGACATGGTTTCGCGGATTCCTTGTGCTTCCGCGGGTCCGACCAAGTTCTTGTCCTCGAGAATCCGAAGGAGTTGCTCTAGTGCCTCGGTCTGGCTCAGGGCAACCGATGGAATCAGAAAGATCAGGGAGATGAAAAGGAAGAAAACGCGGACCGATTTGTGAAACTCCATTGGGCCCCGGCTCCTTTCCGGACTGCATGGTTAAGAAGAATGAATTTCGATATCTTTGTGAGAAATAGGGCAAGGCTTAAGCTATGTCAAGACGGATATACGTCGAGCCTGATATATGGTAGGGATGAACCAAGGGCCGGCGGGTTACGACGTGCGGTCGACTTGTTGAACGGGAAAAGACCTTCCGATGTCCTTAAACGGTATCGGACGGAGACAGCAATTTTTCGAGGGATGTCAAGAGTTCATCGGGAGTGCGGACCAGCACGTCGCAGGATTCCTCGATCATCAGGTTCACGGTGGAAAATGCCGTTTCTCCGGCTCTGCGAAAGTCCGTCCGGATCCCCAATATCCGATGTCGGTTTCCCGGTTTGCGGGCGAAGTAATAGCCGATTTCCCAGGCGGTTCCGTCGTCTACTTGCGAACCGTCCAGGCAGGCGATGAGAACGTCGGTGTCCTCGAGATGTCCTTTGCACAGCCGAAATATTTCACCCTTGGCCATGGGTCCGAGGCGTTGGGCGGTCTCCGAATCCATGAGCTCATAGGGCCAGACCACCTGGAGGCCGAGTCGCTTTTCCCGACAATAAAGCTCGATCTTTTCTTTTAGGGCCCTCAGCCAATTCTGGTCCGCCTCTGAGAAAATGGGACCTGCAAGATAGAGTTTCATAAGCTTTCCTTTCCCGGCGGGGATGAGTATGGGAGGCGAAGAAGAACCTTGTGAACCGGTCTTCCCCCTAAGGTTCCGAATTCCCGAACCGACGGTCGGAATCCTTGAAAGCCGAGGGAGATTGCTCTATAGAAATGGTAACAAATAGAGTGTACTTGAAATCGTTCGGGTCGGACCGCAGTCATTGTAACATTATTTATGGTCTTTCTCCTTGAACTAAAGAGGCCGGCCATTCGGCGGACCGTTGAAAACCGGAACGCCCGGGGCGCCGCAACCGCCTCCGAAGAACCGCAAGGGAGCGTGTATTCATGAAGTTAAGCCGGGCACGTGGGGTCGTTATCCTGGTCGTCTTTTTTGCTGTCTCGGGAGCCGCATCGGTCCTTCAGACATGGGCCCAACAAGGGGAGGGGACTTCGGTTCAGCAGTCCTCGGAGGGAAGCGTGCCGGCCGGAGCGGTGGAACCGTCCTGGGCGGGAAGTTCCGGCGAATGGAGCGAATCAGGGGGGCGGTTATCGGAAAAGTACAAGCTGCTCGAAGCCAAACTGAACAAGCAGAAAGAGCAGATGGATGAGCTTAGGGAGCAGTACAAACGTTTGAAGCTGTCCTCAAGGGTGCGCTGGTTTCTCATTGGCAGTGCCGTATTTCTGGCGGGCTGGATCATCGGTTTTACCGTAAGGAAGAAACCCCCCAAGTATTCTCTGGAAACCTGACCTGGGCTTACCGAAGATCCAATCGTGGACCTCTTCATTTTGCCCGGAGCCTAAATATGATCGCGGAAGAGTGGGACGGCGTGTCCTGGGAGGTCCTCTTCGACGACTACCCGGATCCCTCGTTCATCTTGGCGGAGGACGGCTTCGTCAGGAGGGCGAATAAAGCCGCTTGTGGATTGCTGGAACGTTCTCCGGACGAATTGATCGGAATCGCGTTTGAAACGTTGATTGTTGATGGTGCCGGGGCCTTCAAGGACCTTTCCTCCCTTCATCGGAAGTCCGTTTTGGGTCTGGAGGTGATGCTCCTGGCCAAGAACGGCGTAGTGTTGCCCACGCTTCTCAGATGCCGGAGCATGGCCGAAAAACCTTCTCTTCTCTTGGCCGTGGCTCACGATGTGAGCGAGTTCAAGAATGCCCAGGATGAGTTACGTCGGCAGGTGGAGGCCTCCAGCTCCATCACCGAAACCGCCGGAGTATCCATCGTAGCCTTGGACTTGGCGGGGCGGATCATCTTCTTCAACCGGGCGGCCGAGGTCATGTCCGGCTACAATCGGGTGGAGGTGATCGGCAAGGAGTGGATGGAGATGTTCGTTCCGGAAGGTCAGTGGGGCATGGTCTTGGAGAGGTTGTCCACCCAAAAGCGGGATCGTCGGGACCAATCGTTCCAATGCACGCTTATTTCCAAAGAGGGCCAGGAGCGGGACGTGAACTGGAGGACCGGCACACTCGAGGATCTCGAGGGCAAGCCTTGGGGTGTGCTTTGCATCGGCTTGGACGTGACGGAACAGAAGCTTCTGGAAGAACAACTTTTCCAGGCCGAGAAGCTTTCTTCCATTGGAAAGCTGGTGGCCGGGGTGGCTCACGAACTGAACAATCCTCTCACCACGATTCTCGGCTTCGCCGAGTTTCTACGGGAAGCACACGGACTGCCCGGAGATGCGGCCTCCGCTCTTGAGGCCATCTGTCACGAAGCCAAGAGATCGGCTCATCTGGTCCGAAGTCTGTTGACGTTTTCGCGGCAAAGGAAGCCGGAAAAGGAAGAGTGCAGTCTTAACGAGCTCATTGAAACCATCCTGGGAATTCAGGATCGGCGCATCGAGAATAGCGGCATTCGCGTGGAAACGGATTTGGATCGGACTTTACCGGCGATTCACGGTGATCCCAGTCAACTGCAACAGGTGCTGTTGAACCTGTTTTCCAACGCTTTCGATGCGGTGGAGGAAAACAAGCAGGAACGTCCCGGATTGGTTCGGCTGCGGACCCAGAGCATAGAAGGATGCGCGGTCATGGAAGTGGAAGACAACGGACCCGGGATCAAAAAAGAGTATCGCAGGAAGATTTTCGATCCCTTCTTCACGACCAAACCGCCGGGTAAAGGAACCGGTTTGGGGTTGTCCATCGCCTATGGTATCGTGAAGGAACACGGGGGCCACATCTATCTGGCCAGCCCTCCAACCGAAGGGGGCCGTTTCGTGGTCGAACTGCCGTATTCCGCAGCGGTCCCCCGAGAGCCTACGGAACCGTTGCGTCGCGTCAAATGTCTTCTCGTCACCGATGATCTCTCGTTGGGCGAATGGCTGGACAGTGTCTTGAGAGACGAAGCGATCGATTTGGAGCAAACGGATTCATTGCACAAAGCTCTTGAACGAATTCGACAGGGTTCGATCCCCATGGTTCTGGTGGATTCGGAGGTGGACGGGACGCCCGGATCGGACGTTTGTGAACGGATTCTAGCCTCATGGCCCGATCTCAAAAAGCATACGGTTTTGATGGTGGATTCCAGTGAACCCGGACTCCCGGCACCTCCGGAAGCGGTTCATTGGCGGCAACTGGTGAAGCCGTTCACCGTGGGGGCTCTGAAAGAACTGGTCCGTTCGCTGCTGGAAACGGTGGAGGAGGATTAGGGTGTCTCTAAGCATTCTTGTCATCGACGATGAGCACTTCATCCTGGAATTGATGCGCATGAGGCTCTCAAAATGGGGCTATACGGTGGAAACAGCCTCAAGCGGACAGGAGGGTCTCGATCTTCTCAAAGAGCGTCCTTTCGAGATCGTCGTAACCGACCTGATGATGCCGGGCCTGTCCGGAGCGGAGGTCGTGAAACAGGTCAAAGCGGGGCATCCGGAAACCGAAGTGCTGGTCATCACGGCTTACGGTACGGTTGAATCCGCCGTCGAAGTGATGAAGGCCGGCGCTTATGACTTCTTTCTCAAGCCCCTCAATTTCCCGCATATCAAGATTACGTTGAAAAAAATAGAGGAGACTCTCGCCCTTCGTTCGGAAAACGCTTCTCTCGCGGCTCGTTATCAGGAATTGCAGGGCCTGTTGGAAGACCGTTACGTGTCTTTTTCCGGCATGATCGGGCGGAGTCCCGCCATGCAGAAGATCTTCCAGTTGGTTCGTACCATCCAGGATGTGGACTCTTCCGTGCTCATTACCGGAGAGACGGGTACCGGCAAGGAGCAACTGGCCAGAACCATTCATTTCAACAGCGTGAGAAAAGAAGGGCCTTTCGTCGCTCTGGACTGCGCCGCCGTGCCGGAAACACTGCTGGAGAGCGAGCTGTTCGGTCACGAAAAGGGAGCCTTCACCGGGGCGGTTTCGAGGAAGCACGGCCGGTTCGAGCGGGCTCACGGCGGGACCCTCTTTCTGGACGAGATCGGGAACACCAGTCACGCCGTACAGCAGAAGCTCCTTCGGGTTATCCAGGAGAAGGCGTTCGAGCGGGTCGGCGGTGAGAGACTAACCGAAGTGGATGTCCGGATCATCTCCGCCACCAATCGCGATATGGAAAAGGAAATGCAGGAAGGGCGTTTCCGTCAGGACCTGTACTATCGACTCAACGTCATCCCCATCATTCTGCCGCCCTTGAGAGAGCGGAAAGAAGACATTCCACTGCTGGCGAATCACTTTCTGGCGAAGTATGCCGAGAGATTCAAACGCCCGGTGGATGCCATCAGCGACGAGGTTCTGCACAAACTTGAGGGATATTTCTGGCCGGGAAACGTTCGGGAACTGGAAAACATCGTAGAACGGGCCGTGATCATGACCAGAGGGTCTGAAATCACGGACGTGGAGCTGCCTTCGTATCAGAGCGGCATGGCGGGGGATTGGCAGTTGGACACCAAGGCCCCCTTGAGGGAGCTGAGGGACCGGCTTGTTCAGGAATTGGAAACCGCGTACCTCGCGGCGTTGCTCAAGGAGTTCTCGGGCAACATACGCCGGACCTCGGAAAGAGCGGGGATCGACGAGAAGACCCTTTACAACAAGATGAAGCTCTACAGGTTGTCGAAAGAAACCTACAAACAATAAGGCTCAAAGCGACTTCCCACCAAGTGGACCTGCGCCTGCGGGCGTTGTCAGCCTTCTTCCTCTTCCGGCTCTTTTTTCTTATCCTTCTTCTTTTTCTTCAGTCGGGCCTTCCAGCCGGACGTGCCGGCTTCGAGCTCCATCGGCGGGTGGATATCCACCACGTTCAAATCCACGCGTTCCACATGCATTCCGGTGAACTGTCGCACTTGGCTGTAGACTTCCTGCTGGGCCTGCCCCAAAGATTGGGGCAGATTGTCGCCCAGCGCCACGGCGACCTCGCCGTAAACATGCATGTGCCCGTCGCTGAGCTGAACTCGGACCTGATGAACCTCCACTCCGGGGTCGTGTCGTTCGATGACGACTTTGACGAGAGAGGCGAGGGCGGATTCGGAAATGGTCAGCCTGCCCATCTGGTACCCCGGGCGAACCACCGATTTTTCGATGGTTTGAGGAGGGTGCCGGTGGAGTCGGTACGAGGCGATCAGCTGGGACACGGAGGCCACGATGGCGTGAGAGAACACCTTCTTCACTTCGACCTGAGGTGCGGGGATCACGTGTTTGCCTTCCATGTCCCGGCTTCGACGGGCCGCCATCAGGTCTTCCGGTTGGGCGAATTCGTGTATGTAAACCGTGCGTGAGGGTTGAGGTAGCCCCAAACGTTCGCAGATCAGGCGAACCATCTTTTCCGACGTACCGATAATCATGATCCGATCGGCGTGGCGGCTGCGGATCGTATCTCGAACCGCCTGCATGTGCTTGTCGTCGGTGAAAATGGCGCGTCGGATGGCCTTGAGCGGCGAAACTTCGTTCTTCGACGTCTTGCCGGCGAGAATCTGCTGTCCGTGAATCAGCAATCCGTCGTCTATGATGTAGGAACAATTAAGCAAGGAGGCGATGGACTGGGCGTGAAAGCTCTTACCCGTGCCGCTTTCGCCCACGAGCGCGATCGTCTTGATTCCGAAGAATTTGCTTCGCACACCTGAAAGGTAATGGATTCCTTGCTTGATCCAACCAATAGGCTGCAACCATTTCTTTCGCTCGCTGGTCATATTCTTATTATCTTCCAAAAAATCTTTTCATGATAAAAAAAAGTAGTCCTGAGCCCAAAAGCGCGGGCAGGGAGGCTCCAACCACAAGGTCGGCGCGCAGGCAACCCTGGTAGAGACCGACGCCCGCAAGCCAAACCGCCAAAGCGCCCCAATCCGCCTTTCGTTTGGGAACCGCTTCGTAGTCAAGGAAAAAATAATGGGTCAAGGCAATGCCGAAAAGCGGAATAAAGAAGGACCCGATCAGAAGCAGAAACGACTCATAGCGTTCGATGGGGAAGACCAGGGCCACCAGGATGCCCAGGGCGCCGGAGAGCACCGTACAGACTTCGATCCGAACCTTTGGGTTCAGGTTCAAAGCCGATACGGCCGAGGAGTAGATATCCATGAATGTCGTGGTGAAAGTACTGAACAACACGATGACCAAAGCGGGAAGGCCGAACCAGAGCGAGGCGAACGCCATGATGGGGTCCGGTTTGCCCAGGATCAATCCGCTGGACAGGCCGAGCGCGAACATCCAGGAACTTCCGATGAAATAACCGAGGTAGGTGCCGAAGAAGCCTCCCTTGGCCGATCGTGCGAAACGGGAATAGTCGGCCACCAGCGGCAGCCAGGATATGGGCATGGCGATGCAGAGATCAAGACCCACTCCAAAAGACAACCCGCCGTCGGCACCCATCTTCTGAATGCCCAATTCTCCGTGTTTGAGAAAGAGCATGAGAGTCATCCCGAGACACAGGGTGCTCAGGGTGATGATGGAGAGACGCTGAAGCCATTTGAAAGACGACTTTCCCAATAGCGCCCAAATCGTACAAACGATTCCGGGAACCACGATGAACAATTTGGCGTACCCCAGGGTGAGGTCGGGCAGCAGGGCCCGAACGGCTTTTTCACAGATCAGCAGCATGATCGCCGTCCAGCCGACCAATTGCAGGATGTTCAACACGGACGCCAGATATGAGCCGTGCCTTCCGAAAGTGGGCCTCAATAGATACATGGTGGGCAACCCGCGCTCACTGCCGACCAGGGCGCCCAAGGCGAGGGGAAGGTTGCCGATGAGGTGTCCCAGGAGAACCGCTGCCATCCCCATGACCCAACCCAGAGAGGCGAGAATACTGCCGGCATAGATTTCGGCTATGGAAATGGAAGCGCCGAACCAGAGAAGAAAATAGTCCATGCCGCCCATCTGGCGTTCAATATAGGAAGTCGGTTTGATCTCCATGAGGAGGTCCCCTCGGCAGGAGGTGAGGATTCGTCGCGACGGGCTCGGGCTGATTCCGTTCAGAACCCGACGACTCGGAAGCGGGTATGAATTTATGAGCTCCCGGCGGAAGAGATGGAGAAGCCCCCGATTGACGGAAGACCGCTCGTTTTTTCGGATAAAACCGGGCCGGAGGGCTTTGTGGAAAGCTCGGCGAACCGCTCTTAAGCCTCGTCGCTCTTCGATCCGCAACGAGCCGAAGCCTAACATGAATCAATGGGTTTTTCAAAAGCGTTCCGAGGGGAAATGACTTGAACTTGGGGTCTGTTCTGTTAATCTGTTAGGGGCGTCGTATCTTAAGAGAAGCACCGCGACACCTCCATAGTCCGTTTCCTCACTCGCCCCAAGCTTAGGCGGGAATTCCTCCAAAGGGGCGGAAATCGAATTTGGAACGTTCCCCTCACATGGAATTGAGGTCATTCATAAGGAAAGATATCCCCATGCATGATTGGGAAAAGGATTATCAGGCAAAGAAGAGAGATGCCGAGACGGCGTTGAAGGTAATCAAACCCGGAGAGCGCGTCTTCATCGGGTCCGGCTGCGGAGAGCCTCAGCATCTGGTCAACTCTTTGGCTTCCCTGCGCTGGTACATTTCCGATATTGAAATACTGCACGCCCTTTCCATGGGCAAACGGGCTTATACCAATGCGGAATTCGCCGGCCATTTCCGGCTCAAGTCCTTCTACATCGCATCGGGTTCGCGAGAGGCCGTATCCGAAGGTCGCGCCGACTACACGCCGATCTATTTGAGGGACGTTCCCGCTCTTTTCACCTCGGGTCGGGTTCCCATCCATGTGGCCCTGATTCAGGTTTCGCCCCCCGACAAACACGGTTTTTGCTCTTACGGCATTAGTGTGGACATTACCAAAGCCGCCGCGGAAAGCGCCAGGACCGTGGTGGCACAGGTGAATCCGGCCATGCCCAGAGTCTGGGGCGACAGCTTCATTCACGTCAACGACTTGGACATCATTGTCGAGCACGAGGAGCCGCTCTTGGAGTGGGCGGCAAGCACTCCCAGTTCCATCCATGAGCGCATCGGAGAACAGGTCGCCAAGCTCGTGGAGGACGGGTCGACAATACATGCGGGCATGAACGCGGTTTGTGTCGAGGCGCTCAGGGCGCTTAAAGGGAAGAAGGACCTGGGCATCCATACCGACGTGCTTCACGACGCCTTTCTGGAATTGATCGAATCCGGGGCGGTGACTTCCCGAATGAAGACCAAGCATGCCGGAAGGATCATCGCCAGCTTTTGCATCGGGACAAAGCGGCTTTACGATCTCGTAAGGGACAATCCGCAAGTGCAGTTTTATCCGACGGAGCACGTAAACAATCCTACGGTCATAGCGGCCAATGATCACATGGTGTCCATCAACTCCGCCGTTCAAGTGGATATCACGGGGCAGGTATGCGCGGATTCGAGAGGCTACCAGATATTGAGCGGTATCGGCGGTTACGTGGATTTCATGGTGGGTACGCGCATGTCCGAAAACGGAAGGCACATCGTGGCCATGCCTTCCATCAGCAGGGATGGGAAACGGTCCCGCATCGTGACACATCTCGATGAAGGAAGCGGGGTGGTCATTACGCGCGGTTCCGTTCAGTATGTGATCACCGAGTTCGGTATTGCAAACCTGCACGGTCTGACGATTCGAGAGCGGGCCTTGGCCCTGATCAGCATCGCTCATCCCAAGTTCCGGGACAAGCTTCTGGCCGAAGCCAAACAACTGAAATTTCTCTACGAGGACCAGATTCTCGAAACCGGCATGGAACTGGCCTACCCGAACCTGGAAACATGGCAGACTTTCAAAGACGATGTTCGGGTCTTCTTCCGGTCCATTCGGCCGACGGATGAACGTCCTTTACAGGAATTTTTTTATTCCCTGCCCAAAGAAGACATCTATTACCGATTTCTTTCCAACATGAAGGTCTTCTCCCATTACGACACGCAGGCCATGTGCAACATCGATTATGAGGACGGCGTGGCCATTGTGGGAGTCATGGGAGACATCGGAGCGGAACGTATCGTAGCCATGGGGCGCTATCTCATGGAACCCAATTCGGACATGGCCGAAGTGGACTTCACCGTGAGCCATGAGTTGCAGCGCAAAGGCGTCGGGTCGTTTCTGTTGCATTTCCTGACGGAGATCGCCAAAGCAAACGGTATTGCCGGCTTTACCGCTTACGTATTGAGCACCAATCGGAAGATGCTGAATGTGTTCTACCGAACCGGTTACCGAGTGCGTACCATGGCCGAGGACGGCGTGTTTCGCATCGCGTTTCGGTTCGATGAAAAGGCCGATCTCTGCCAGTTGGACCTTGAGGACGCGGCCGGCTGATTCTCCCTTGGGAGGCAGACCTATTTGCCGGTGCGAAAGAAGTCGGGTCCAAAAAAATTATCCAGTGAAGCACAGGGAGCGCGCACGGGCCGGTATCCACGTCGCGACCGACGCGGATCCTCCCTGGACTGTGCACCCCTGCGTACGAAGGAGCGGCCGACATGATCGGAGAAGACCGGACCATTCCAAGAATCTTGACAATCGCCGGGTCCGATTCGGGTGGAGGCGCGGGAATTCAAGCCGACTTGAAGACCATCACCGTGCTGGGTGGTTTCGGCATGAGCGTACTGACCGCGTTGACCGCCCAAAACACCACGGCGGTGAAGGGTATCCACGAGGTCCCGCTGGATTTCATTGCGTTGCAGATCGACGCGGTAGCCGAAGACATTGGTGTCGATGCAGCTAAAACGGGGATGCTGCTCAGTGCCGACATTGTCGAACTGGTTGCGGACAAGGTGAAGGAACACGGGATCCGTAACCTGGTTGTGGACCCGGTAATGGTCGCGAAAAGCGGAGACGCTCTATTGCTTGCCGAGGCGCGTGAGGCTGTAAGGAAGGCGCTGATTCCTTTGTCCCGCGTGGTGACTCCCAACGTGCCGGAAGCGGAAATCCTTGCGGGGCTTGAGATTTCCGATCGAGGGGACATGCAGGAAGCGGCCCGAATCATTCATGGGCTCGGGGCTGAAAACGTGGTGGTCAAGGGAGGGCACATGCCTCGCTCTCCGGTGGATATGCTTTACGACGGACGGGATTTCCTTGATTTCGAGGCGGTCCGGTACGATACCCCTCACACCCACGGCACCGGGTGTACGTTTTCAGCAGCCATAGCGGCAGGACTGGGTTGCGGGCATTCGGTACCCGAGGCCGTGCGGCAAGCCAGATCCTTTATTGATTTGGCGATCCGGCACGCTTTACCCCTGGGTCATGGCCACGGCCCCACCAATCATTTCGCTCAGCTCGCTCTGGAACGCGAAAGACGGATCATGGTGGAGAAGCTGGAGGAAGCCCTTGGGACCCTGGAGGATTTGAAACCCACTTATCTCCTTCCAAATGTTCCCGCCGATCTGGTCTATGCATTGCCTCGCGCTGCAAGTGTCGGGGAGACGGCGTCTTTTCCCGGAGGGATCGTCCGGTACTATGACGGAATCAGCGCGTTCAGCCCACCGGACTTCGGAGTTTCGCCTTTTATGGGGAATCTGCTCCCGGCAATGACCGCTTTGTTCCCCACCATTCGAGCCGCGATCAACCTCAAGCTCGTTGACGGGTTCGTGGAGAGGGCGGAGAAGGAGGGGCTGTCCGTCCACGGGATCCAATGGACGGAGGCTCGGGGCTCGGGTGGGGCTTTGGAGATCAAGTTTTCGCCCGCCGTGAGCGACATCCCGCCGGACATTCTCCGGCACGAGGGGGGATTCGCGCTGGAGCCTCAAATGATCGTTTGCGGGGAAAATCCCGAAGAGGTGGTGGACAAGATCGTCCTGATGGTGGAAGGGGGATGAGTTCCGCTGATAAATTCAGTGAGAATAGGGAGTTGACTTGAATAGACCGTCGTGATATGCACATCGGTGCTGAAAACCCGACCGTTCTTGCCCTGACGATTCACAATTCGGGGTCACGACCGCTTCAAGACCGGCTGGCTCAAGTGAAGAGCAGGGGTCGTAAGGACGGCATCCGGGGCCCGGACCGGTGGCCCCGATTACCGCTTCACCGGCGAAGGCCGCCAAGTTGTTCCAACAAGTCCCGGCTCCCGGGGTGTTCGCCGAGCCCGCCCTGAACGGAAACGCCCGGCGGAAAGACCGATGATAGAGGACAACCCATGGACATCCGAAGACCACGCGTCGTCATAGCGCACAGGAATCCGGGAATGGCGAAAACTTTGGCCAACGCCCTTCCAGCAGTTTTCGATGTTTTCACGGCCAAGGATGCCTCAAAAGTCATCGAGCTGATAGAAAAATCCGATGTTCAGGTGGTGATTGCCGACGCCGATCTCCCCGGGCTTCCCTGGTCCGAACTATTTGCATCGCTCAAAGACCTCCGCCCCTGGGTGGTCCGTATCCTGATCACGCCCTCTCTCAACCTCCGAGTTTCCGAAGCGATGAACGAAGGCCATATCCATCGTTACCTCACGGAACCGTTGACCAATTCGACTTTTATCGAGGTGGTGAAGGGCGGCGTCAAGCTGTTTGGCCAGCTCAAGGAAAAGCACAAGGAGGGCATCGCCGGTCTTGCCCACGAACCGGCCAAGGAGCGATTGACCGACGCCGAAAAGATCGAAAGAGCCAAAGATCAGTACCAACGACTGACCTCGCAGCAGGAGAATCCGGCGGAGGTTTCCGAATCCGAAGAGGAACGACTTGTTCGGGCTCTGAAACACCTTGCCGAGGCCGAGCAGCAAATCCAATATTTGAATGAGAAGGTGGCGGAGGAGGCGGAAGCCGGCAAACGGGCCGCCGAGGATTGCCTCTTGTATCGGGAAGAAAACGACGTTCTCAATTCCCAAGTTTCCGAGCTGTCCGAGGAACGGGACCGGCTTGCTCAAGAACTTTCTCGGGCTCAAAATGAATCCGCCGAGGCGGAGCAACGAGTGTCTCGGATGTCGGCCGATCTCGAACGATTCCAATCGGAAAGTATTGATCTCGGCGCACGATTGCAGACGCTGGAACAGGAGCATGCCGAGAGCCTTGAAGATGTGAGCTCCCTGCGCTTACGGCTGTCGCAGGAGACTTCGATCAAGGACCAATGTCTGGCAAGGTTACTGAGCGTCGAGGCGGAATGTGAAAGCCTCCGGTCTCGTTTCGATGCAGCGCGGACGGAACAGGAGCGTTTGATCGAGGAGAACCGATCCCTTGCGGAACAGGTGGAAGAGTTTAAGGGGGTCAAGGGATTGGAGGAGATGCCGGAAATCTCGGCCGATGATTTGACCCGGGAGTTGACCGAGGTGGAGATCTACGCCAAGGCGGCCGAGTGGCGAAACCGGGCCGCAAAGTTGGTGAGGGTGAACCGCGCGCTCGAGATCAGGCTTCGAAACGTGGAAGAAGAAATCATTCGGGCGGTGGAAGCGAAGGAAAAACTGGCGGAAAGGCTCGAACTCGAGAAGCAAAGACAGAGTGAAGAACTGGCGCGGTGGAATTTGCAGTACGGCTCGCTGTCCAAGAGCCTTCGGGAAAAGGAAGAAGAACTGGCCGCGTGCAGATAACGGATCGATGGTTACCAGTCGGTTATATCGGAGAGGCAAAGCTAATGGTCCGACCAGGCGGCGACCGAATCATGAGACTCGATGAGGGGAAGGGGAGGGTCCGATGACCGAAGACCTTAGAGAAACAGCGATGAACGTGTCTGAAGCGACAATCGTCAGCACCGAGAAGGCCGTTGATGAGAAGCCTGAGGGTCCCACGGGCCCCGTGGGTCTGGATATCGGCACGTGCTATATCGTCATGTGTCAGAAGAAGGGCGAAGTTATCGAGACCAAACGGCAGCTCAATGCTTTCTTCACGGTTCCTTACGTCCAATTCGCCCTGGATATTCTGGACAAGAACCGCGTGGACTATTTCGCCGACGGGAACCAGATGTATATCATGGGCAACGCGGCCGAAAAGTTCTCCGTCATGTTCATGGCCGAAACCCGCAGACCCATGCGACACGGTTTGTTGAACGCGGCCGAAGACTTGGGGCAGAAAGTGATCGAGCGGATCATTCAAACCCTGATACAGCGCCCCGCCACTTTGGGTGAATCCCTGTGTCTGAGCATCCCCGCCGCTCCAAGAAACGGAGCCGAGCGGCTGGTATATCATGAGGCGATCTTCAGGAATTTCCTGATGTCCATGGGGTACCAAGTCAAGGTGATCAATGAGGGCCACGCCGTGATTCTTTCCGAGCTTTCGGACAACAATTTTACGGGGATCGGAGTCAGCATCGGCGGGGGTATGTGCAACGTCTGCCTGTCCTACATGTCTCTTCCCATTTTCTCTTTTTCGGTTCCCAAGGCGGGGGATTATATCGATCATTCGGCGGCCACGGTGCTCAATATGAACCCCACGGACGTTCGTCTGGCCAAGGAAAACGAGTGCGATTTGGGCAGGAGTCCGCGCAGCCGCATCGAAAACGCGCTCCACATTTTCTACAATGAAGTGATGCATCATTTGGCGAGCAACATTGAAGCCCATCTCAAGGAAGAGAAGAAAATGCCTCCTTCCCTGAGCGCCTTGCCCATGGTATTGGCGGGAGGAACGGTGTGTCCCAACGGCTTTCGAGACGCCTTCGAAAAAGTACTCAGTGAATACAGTTTGCCCATACGGATTTCGGAAGTACGGAAGGCCGACGACCCATTGACGAGTACCGTGAAGGGCGCCCTCATCGCCGCCATGTCCGAGGAAAACGCGTTCGGGCCTTTCAGCGTCTGACCCTTCACAGGTCTCTGCGGGCTTAAGGCATGAAGAAACAGGAAAAGCGGTCCGTCGACAACGAAAAGATAGAAACGGTCATTGGATCGGATTGTGTGTTCGAGGGGATCATCCTCCTGAACAACAGTATGCTTGTGCAGGGAAACATCAAGGGCAAAGTGGAAAGCAAGGGCCAGGTGATCCTGGGCAAGGAAAGCCGGGTCGAAGCGGACATCGTGTCGAACCAGGTGATGGTCAACGGATCCGTAAAGGGAAACATCGTCGCCTACGAACAACTGAACGTCGGGGCAACGGGCAGGATTCGAGGAAACGTGGAAGCGCGGAGCGTCTCCATCGCTTTGGGGGGACTGCTGGACGGGTTTTGCCACATGCTCACGGATTCAATGGATGAAGACGACCTAAATGCGGCGGGGAGTTACGACGAGCCCTTTCCCTATGAAAAACCGCCGGAGGAATAAGGCCGTCCGCAGCACGGCCCGACGCTTTCATTGGGCTAGACGGACAATCAGGAAATAAGCGGTAAAAAAATACAGAGATACGCCCAGGATATCCATACTGGTCGTGATAAACGGCCCCGACGCAACAGCGGGATCGATTTTCAGCTTGACCGCCAAAATCGGAAGAAACGTGCCGACCAATGCCGCAATGGTCATGTTGGTACACATGGCGATGCCCACGACGACGCCCAGCATGACGTCCTGCTTGAGAAAATATCCCACCACTCCCAGCAGGCACCCGTAAGCGATCCCCAGCATCAACCCCACCCTCACTTCTTTGCTTAACACCCTCCAAAGATGTTTCGGGTCTATGCGGTGCGTGGCCAGCCCTCGGAGCGTGATGGACAGGCTTTGCGTGCCGATGTTTCCACCCATTCCATTGATGATGGGAATAAAGGCGGCCAAAGCCGCGAACAACTGTAGATGGGCATTGAATTGAACCTCGAAGGCCCCGATGATGTTGACCGCGATGACGCCCTCGATCCATGCGATGAGCAACCAAGGCGAACGAACCTTTGCGCTTCGCGCCGCGGAGAATGAACTGATTTCCTCTTCGGACGTACCGGCGAGTTTCAGCATGTCTTCGGTGGCTTCTTCTTTGAGAACGTCGATGACGTCGTCCACCGTAACGATTCCCACCAGGACGTCCGCGTGATCCACCACGGGCACGGCCAGCAGATCGTAGCGGGAAACCATCCGCGCAACCTCTTCCTGGTCCGTGTCCACCCGCACCTTGACCACGTCTCTGGTCATGAGGCCGGACATGGGCGTGTCGTCGGGTGCGGTGACCAACTGCCGCAAGGAAAGGACGCCCACCAGTCTTTTTTGGCCGTCCGTGACGTACAAATAGAACACGTTCTCTCGTTCCGCCGCCTTACGCACTTCGTGGACCGCTTCGTGCGCCACCATGGTTTCGGGGACGTTGAGGAAGTCCGTGGTCATGATCCGGCCGGCCGTGTCCTCGGGATAGCTGAGGAGTTCGGCTACTTCCTCGGTGTCCTTGTCCGGCATCAGAGCGAGAATCTGATCGCGGAGTTCCTGAGGCAGATCACCGAGAAGGTCGGCCGCATCGTCGTAAGCCATGTCGGAGAGGATCTCCGCGGCGCGTTTCAGATCCACGAAATGAAAGAAATCGATGCGAACTCTAGGCTCCATTTCGGAGAGAATCAAGGGTGCGCTTTCGACTTCCGGGAGGATTTCGAAAAGTTGGCGGGCGGATCTGTCGTTGAGGAGTCTAAAAAGATGTGCGATATCGGCGGGATGGGTCTTATTAAGTATCTTGGTCAGGTTCTTCGTGGCATGACGGCGCAGAAGTCGCTCCACAGTGTCTTGGAGCAATTGATAGCCTCTCTCGTTCATTGCCTCTGCCCTGCCCGTCAAGCATGAAGGAGTTGGTGCGCGAGCCGTTTCGACGACTATGATCAGGGAATGGGTCCTGAGCCAAACTCGATTCCATACCGCCTTCGTCCATGGGTTAATTCGATCTCTAGTGGGTAACAAAACAGCCCCGGCATGTCAAACAAAATCAAGGAAACGACGCTCCCGGTCCGGTACGGCAAGGCCTTGAATTCCCGTCCGGAGTACGTTTGAATGAGCAGATCGGAATCCCGTCTAAACGGCTTTGGCCGGGAGGCGGTCTGTTCAAAATAGGATGCAACGGTGCGGTTCGTTGCCCTGCTGTTGTATTCCGGTCGACAACTCCGGCTCGACCACTGAAAATTCGAGCCGAGGAACCCAAGGGGAGGATTGCTTCATGAACCGGATTATGCGAGTGCCGCTCCTGATCCTGGCCGTGTTGTTGTTGGTCGGTTGCTCCACGGCCTACAAAGCCAAACCGTTGCCTTTCAGGAGTCCGGAGTCCTATGCCAACGTTGTGGAGGTGGGCGGCGCCATGGTGGCGGCCCAAGCGTATGCGGATCCCAAGGAAGCCCAAGATGCCTTCGGTTTCGATATCCGCGGCGCGGGCATGCTTCCCGTGCAGGTGGTTTTCAACAACCGGGGGAGTCATCCCCTCAAGATTAACGGAGCCCAGACTTTTTTGGAAGACGAGCAGGGGAACCTATGGGCCGTCTTGTCCAGGGACATGGCCTATGATCGGGCGACCAAGCATGCGAGTGCCGAGGACGTGGTCAAGGAAGGAGCTTATCGCGGCCTTCTTGGAGCGGCCGCCGGTGCCATAGTGGGAGCCGCCATCGGCATCGTGGGCGGGAGTAATGTCGCCGCCGCATTGGGCAAGGGCGCTGCGGTCGGAGCCGCCGCCGGAGCGGTCATTGGAGGGGCGCAAGGCTATGGCTCCGGGGACGCTCGGAGGGAAATCATTTCAGACTTGAGAGACAAGAGCCTTCAGAACGTGCCGGTGGAGCCCAAGACGCTGGCGCACGGCTTTCTGTTCTTCCCCGGGGAGACTCCCACGGCTCGACTGCTCAGGCTCCAGCTCGTGGAAGAGGACACGGGCAAAGTCCATGTGGTGGTGCTGAATTTGGAATCCCATCCGGAACTTCAGGCACGATAGGCGATAGGAGAAGAAACGATGGAATGTGATCGTTGCGGGGACGCCGTCTCTGCGGAAGAAAAAAGGGAACATCTCGGAAGAGTGCTTTGTGAGGATTGCTATATGGACGTGTTGTCTCCGTCCCGAACTTGCGATCCTTGGGCCATCCACAGCGCCAAACGCCTGGAAGACGCGTCCGGAGGTGCGACGGATCTGAGCACTTTACAGTCCGACATACTCCGGATTCTCGAAGAAACCGGCGGTGTGGAACCCCGAGACTTGGCCGAACGGCTCCAGTTGAAGCCGTCGGATCTGGAACGGGAAATTGCCTCCCTGAGACATATGGAAAAACTCAGGGGAGAACTTAGGGAAGGCAGGAAGTTCGTGGTGCTCTGGTAACGCATGCGAAATGGTTCGGTCTCCGCGGTTTTCAACATGGTCAGAGCCGTCGCGGAGACCGGAGAGGAATCTTCGACCGACCTATTTCGCGGTTTTCACCATGTGTTGAATCACATGATGCAGAACGTCGTCGGGGATGAAGTCGAGGCTGCCTTCACGTCCGGCGTCCGCCGCGATCTCGCCGGCGATGTCGGTCTCCGAATCGCCGTGGGCCAGCCGCGTTTGGAGGTTGGTCCTAAGGTAACGGGCCTGTTCGAGCCCTTCTTTGACAAAATTTCGAGCTTCCTCTCCTGCCAGCACTCCGCCGTGCTCGAACGCGCAGTACTCGGTTTCCAGGTCCTGTAACCGCTCCAAAGAACGGATGTATGCCGGGAAGTCGTCGTTGGCCATGATCACGGGCGGCTCTCCTTCCCTCAGGGGAAGCGGCGCACCGTCGGACGGAAAGAGGAGCTTGAGTTCCGGAGAATAGGCCGTCAGACTGCATTTGCTGTGTCCGGGCGTCTCGAATATTCGAACGGACAGGTCAACTCCCAGGGAGATGACGTCTCCGTCCGACACGGTTTGATCCACCTGGAGCCCGTCGAACGACAAGGGAATTCCGTTGAACTCGGGCGGCACGCCTCTGTTTTCTCGCGCCCGGCCCTCGAATTGTGCGATGAGCCCGACAGCCTTGGGTTTCTCGAAAATTCGACGAGCCTCTCCGGAGGCGTAGATGCGCAATCCGGGATAGGCCTTCCGGAAATAGGGCGCCGCGGTGCAGTGATCGAAATGGGAATGCAGGATGAGAAGGCCGTTCAGGCGCTCTCTGTCGATGCCGTGTTCGTCCAGTTGCTTTTCCACCGCCGGAGGTGAAAAAGACATGCCTCCACCGATCAGCAGGTAGTTTTCCCCCATAAGCAGATACATGCAGATTTTGGAGTCTCCGAGGAACAACAGCCGGTCGTTGATTCGTCCGGGCGATTGAATATGCATAGCGCCTCCTTTCAGGGAAATATTCTCGGCAGGCCTCAGGGGTTGAGAAAGAGGTGGGCGAACACCTTGGCGTCCGTGAGCATGGAGTTCAGGGTGCAATATTCGTTGGGCTGATGGGCGGTATCGTTGGATGTGCACCACACTGCCGCGGGAAGTCCCGCTCGACGGAAAAAGGCCGCCACGGTGCCTCCGCCCACTCCCCCGGGCGCAGCGTTGGTTCCCGTAACCGCCTTGACGGCTTCCACCAGACTCAAAACCACGGGTGAAGCGGGATCCGTCGGCGGTGCGGCCTGGTCGTTCATCACCGGACCGGCTTCAATGGTCACCCCGTATTTCGCTTCCGTTTCCAGGCGGATCCGATCCACTTCCTCAAGGATGTCTTTGAGGTCGTATCCGGGAAGGATCCGGCTGTCCATATAAAATACGTCCTCTCCCGGAATGGTGTTCACATTGGGGACGTTGGCCTCTTTCTTCGTGCACTCGAAAGTACTTTCAGGAGGATCGAACACCGGGTCTCGATCGCTGAAAATCGAGTGCAGTCGGTCCAGAGCCAGAATAAGGCCGGCTGCGGCTTTCAGGGAGTTGACCCCGTTTGCAGGCGTGCTGGCGTGGCATTGCTTTCCGAGAACTCGAAAGCGCATCCAGAGCATGCTCTTTTCCGCCACTTCGACGAGCGTTCCCTCTTCATTGCCCATGTCGGGCACCACGATGAGGTCATGATCCTTGAAGAAGCCGGGCCGTTCTTCAAGGACATATTTCAGCCCGTACCGACTTCCGGTTTCCTCGTCCGAGACGAACATCAGGCCCACGTCGTACTTGGGGCGCAGACCTTCGTCGAGAAGCGCCTTGACGCCCATGACCGAAGAAACCAGATCGTGCTGGTTGTCCTCCACTCCCCTGCCGTGAATTCGGTCCCCGGCCACGCGCAGCACATAGGGATCGCCGTCCCACAGCCGGAGTTCGCCCGGAGGCACAATGTCCATGTGGGTGAGCACCCAGATTTTGCGGCTTGAATCGGAGCCTTTCCAAATATAGGCGAGATTGGGGCGAAAACCGCATGAAACGCGCTTGTCGGGTGCATTGATCTCGTGGGTCTCATCAGGCCGGAGAGCCTTCATCGCCTCCCGCAGGAATCGAGCCTTCTCTTCTTCTCCGTCCCCGCCGTTGTCCGGGCCGAGAGCCGGGATGGCGGTCAGTCGTCTTTGCCATTCAATCATTTCCGGGACCATTTGGTCGAGCCGGGCGGATATGCGTTGAAAAGACATGTGGTTTCCTCGTGGATGGATAATGGAGCCCGGAACGGGCGGCTTGAGAGCCGGGTCGGATGATTGCTCCAACCCGTCCTTACCGGGGAAAAACGCCCCTAAGACGCTTACCCGGCTCTTTTCATTACCTCGTGATCGGCCAAAGATCAAGCCGAGGGCCTGAACTCCGGCAGGCGATTCCAGTGGTTCTTCGCTGCGCGCGACGTGTCCGTCCGCATGGAAGCCTTCGCCCTCTTACTTGTGGAAATAACAAGCAAAAGAAGGCAATGGGCGGTTCACGGGCACCGGCTTTTTGATTGACAGGGCATCGGGCCGCTGCCTATAGTCGTTTCGTTTTCCCCCATGGTGCCGCCACCCATTGCACAGAGGAGCCGACATGGATTTCTCGCTTTCCACGGAACAGGAAATCTTGAGGAAATCGGTTCGTGAATTCGCCTTGAAAGTGATCAAGCCCGTAGTCCAAGAGCTGGATCGGAAGGAGGAATTCTCTTACGAAACCATGAAAGCCATGGGGGAGTTGGGCCTTTTCGGCATGTTCGTGTCCGAAGAATACGGCGGCCAGGAAATGGACTATCTTTCCTATATCATCGCCGTTGAGGAGGTGGCTCGTGTGGACGGTTCTCACGGGGCCACGGTGGCCGCGGCCAATTCTTTGGGCATCGGCCCCCTGTATTATTATGGAAACGAAGAGCAGAAACGGAAGTACCTGCCCGACTTGTGCTCCGGCAAGGCGCTCTGGGGATTCGGACTCACGGAGCCCAATGCCGGGTCCGACGCGGGCAATACCCAGACCACGGCCAAGCCCGACGGTAAAGGATGGGTGATCAACGGGAGCAAGATTTTCATCACCAACGCTTCCACGGACATTACCCGGGGTTCCACCATTCTGTGCAAGACCGGGGCCGGGGAGAACGGCAAGAAAGAATTGAGTTGCGTCCTGGTGGAGAATGGGACCCCCGGATTTACAGCCAGACCGATGCACAACAAGATGATGTGGAGGGCGAGCAACACCAGTGAATTGTACTTCGACGATTGTCGGGTTCCGGAAGAAAACCTGCTGGGTGCGAGAGGCAGAGGTTTCCAGCAGATGCTCGGGACTCTGGATCGAGGTCGGTTGAGTATCGGAGCCATGGGTTTGGGCGGAGCTCAAGGGGCTTTGGATCTGGCCTTGAAATATGCCGGCGAGAGGATCCAGTTTGGGCAGCCCATCGGACGATTTCAGGTGAACGCCTTCAAGCTGGCGGACATGGCCACGTCCATCGAAACCGCCAGGCTCCTGTTGTACAAGGCGTGCTGGCTTTGTCAAACAGGACAGAATTTCACCAAGGTTTCCGCCATGGCCAAACTATATTGCTCGGAAGTCATGCGGGAATGCGTAAACCACGCGGTACAACTCCACGGCGGGTACGGCCTCATGCAGGAATACGATGTTGAACGTTTTTATCGGGATCAAAAATTGCTCGAAATCGGTGAAGGAACGTCCGAGGTTCAGCGTTTGGTCATCGCCCGACTCATCGGTGCGCTGTAGCTCCGAGCGTCCGGTCTTCAAAGTCCGGAAAGGAAGCCGCTAGGGTGCGGGAAGATATTTGTGAAGTCCGCATGGTCCACCACGAACGGGTGGAAAAGGCGAGAGACGGGCTCGCGGAGGAGAACGACACTCGGCGCTTGGCCGAAACCTTTAAAATCATGGGGGAACCGTCCCGCCTGAGAATTCTTATGGCCCTGGCGGCGGAAGAGCTCTGCGTGTGCGATCTTTCCGCACTGCTCGATCTGTCCGAATCGGCCACCAGCCATCAGCTGCGTCTGCTGCGTAATTTGCGCCTGGTAAAATATCGAAAACAGGGCAAGATGGTCTATTATTCCCTTGATGACGACCACATCCGGGGTCTGATCGACCAAGGGCTCGTCCACGTTCGCGAACGGGAATCCTGAAGGCGACGGGATAGCTTGGTCTTTCGGTGAGGATGCTCCACGTGGGAGTCCATGAGGAATTGCCGCGAAGCGGGAGTCGTCTCGGCGCGGAAGGAAAGAGCTCGCATGGCCCTTGGGACCATGCGAGTCGTTGCTTTCGCCTGCCGACCGTTCCACCGGTTCAAGTTTCTTCCCGAAGCGGTCTCGTGATTCGAAACCGCACCCGCTCATCCTGCCCGGTCCCTTTTTGAGGGTCCCGGGGTCATGCGTTTCCGCGTGATTTCCTAGCACCTGTTGCCGGTGCGCTCCCTATTCCCCACGGTTCTTCCGGCTCTACCTTCCCGCGGCCGGCAATGCATGCCGGTGATCCGGGGAAACAGTTTCCGGAAGGGGTTCGGCGTCGAGCTTACAGATCGAGTCTTCTTTTCATCCTGGAGGCGACTTCCGATAGGGTCTTGCCTCCTTCGACTTCCTGAACGGCTCGATTCAGTACTCGCTCGAAGCTGCCGTTGTCCCGATTGATCCGCATCCTGCGTTTGGCGCCCGCAATGGTATACTGCTTGTTTTCGAGGAGATCCTGGATCTCCTTGAGTACCTCGATTTCACGGGGACCATACCTGCGGTGTTTCCCACTGGTTTCCTGGGTCGAGATGAATTCGGCGAATTCCTTTTCCCAATACCTGAGGGTACTCCGGGGGACGTTAAGTTGGGAGCTGACCTGCGTGGAAGTGTACTTCTTCTCTGGTGGAACGTTAATCAGCAGATGAAGACCGGAAGTGAACATTCCACACCTCCCTGTGCAGTCAGACCACTAATCCCTAGGGTCCATTCCGGCGGCCCAAGCCTTGATGCTCTACGGCATAAGAACCTCCTTGTTCAGCCTGTAAGTTTCATCTCTGCTGCAATTAGACCATCGGAAAACGTACGTATAACTTTAGAAAAATTTACAAAACCTACAACTTTTGAACGCCGTCGCCTGCGGCGGCCCGGTCGGCGGCCCCCTTTCGGTGCTTGGTATCCTCGCATTGTGCCCGTTGGAATACAAAGTTCTTCTCGGGCATATGGACGGGGTGAAGTAAGCGGAAACGCCCGGCGTCTTTCTTGGAAAAACGGAGCGAGGAGCGGGGAGGTCGGCGTAGAGCGGCCGCCCGGTGCGTTGCCGGACTCAATCGAGATTCAGGAGCGTGTGGATCTGTCGCAGACGCTCGATCCGGAAGTCGGGAACGGGGTCGCCCGGAACCGGCTGCGAAGCCCGGCCGTTGGTGAGAAACGCGGTGCGGGTGCCCGCTCGTTGGCCCGCGATGATGTCGAAACGATAATCCCCCACCAACAATAGGTTGCCGGGGGTGACGCCCATTCGGGACGAGGCCAGGAGCACCCCCGCCGGGTCCGGCTTGGGCGGGGCCTGTTCGCGGGTGATGACGGCGGCGAAATCCGAAAGCGACATCCCTGGAAAGGCTCGGAGAGAAACCTCGATGGCGGCCGCCCTGTTGCGGCTCAGAAGGCCGAAAGGCATGTCCTCCCGTTTCATGGCCGAGAGCAGCTCCAGAGCCCCCTCGTTGGGTTGGGCGCGGTGGGCGGCCTCAAGCTCCATTTCTTCGAGAATCCTCATAGCCTCAAGCCCGAAAGAAGGGTCGAGGCGGTCGATGAATTCAAGGAGCGCTTCGGTTTCCGGGCAGCCCAGTCGTTGTTTAATGGCTCGAAAATCGATGGCTCCGGGCCGGGTAAGCGTTCCATCAAAGTCGAACAGCACGGCCTCAATCACGCCGGGTATCCTCTCACAGTATTTTCATGTCGCTCTCTTTGCGGACTCACCGGTTGATTCGGGTTCCGTTTCCGGAATAATATCCTATCCATGCAGAGAATCAAAGCCATCGGCCTCACGTCGGGAGGATTGGACAGCACTCTGGCCGCCCTTGTGTTGAAACATCAAGGAATCGAAGTGGTTCAGGTGTGTTTCCGCACACCTTTCTTCGGAGACCGCAACGCACGCGATGCCTCTGAGAGAACGGGCATTCCCCTCATCGTAACGGACATCACGGACCGATATCTGGACATGCTGGCCGCCCCGAAACACGGCTTCGGCAGAAACATGAATCCCTGCATCGACTGCCATACGCTCATGGTGCGCATTGCGGGAGAGTTGATGGGGCCGCAGGAGGCGCATTTCGTATTTACGGGGGAGGTGCTGGGCCAGCGGCCCATGTCGCAAACGCTCCGTTCCCTGGCGCAGGTGGCTCGGGAATCGGGGATCGGGGCGCGACTGCTGCGTCCCTTGAGCGCTCGTTGCCTTGCCGAAACCTTTCCCGAGGAACAGGGGTGGGTGGATCGTTCACTGCTCCCGGATTTCAAGGGCAGGTCCCGTAAACCCCAAATAGCTCTCGCCGAGGAACTGGGATTGGAGTCCTATCCGGCGCCCGCTGGGGGATGCCGCCTGACCGAAGAGGTTTTTTCCCGCCGACTGAGGGATCTTTTCACTCACCGGGGTCCCCGACCCGAGGTTTGGGAAATGGAAATCCTTAAAACGGGAAGACACTTTCGCATGAAATCCGGCCTCAAACTGGTGGTGGGAAGGGACAAAGAGGAAAACGACGCCCTTTTGTCGTTGACCCCGGAGCCTATTCCGGCGCTCCAATGCGCGGACATTCCCGGTCCCGTGGTGCTCGTGCCGGAAGGAGCCGCCCCCGGGGAGTTGCAGGACGCGGCGGATTTGGCCGCGAGTTACGGCGACGTAGGGGAAGGGGAGGAAGCTCGGGTGGTCGTGCTTCGACCCATCGGCGGCCCCTTCCCGCCTCAAAGAGGCCGGAGCCGCCCCAAAGCGGAGTTTGCTCCCTTCATCATTTGAAACGCGATCCACTTTTTGGATATTTTTCCTTGACACGTCTCGGAGAACTCCCTATAAAGAAAACTTCATTTTTTCACTGGGAGTGCCTTATTTATGAAGACCTACTCCGCAAAACGGGATGACATAAAGCGTGACTGGTATGTTGTGGACGCCGAGGGACAGACCTTGGGCCGTATGGCCAGCCGCATCGCCCTTTGCCTTCGAGGGAAGAACAAGCCCACCTACACGCCGCACATGGATACGGGTGACTTCATTGTGGTGGTCAACGCTGAAAAGATCCGCCTGACCGGCCGCAAGTGGGATCAGAAGACCTATTACCGCCATTCCGGCTACTTGGGGGGCATCAAGGCCACCGGAGCCAAAGATATGCTCAAGAAGCATCCCGAGCGCATCGTTGTGTTTGCCGTTCGAGGCATGCTTCCCAAGAATCCTTTGGGGCGCAGCATGCTGAAGAAGCTCAAGGTGTACGCGGGCCCCGAACACCCCCACCAAGCCCAGCAACCCAAAACGTTGCAATTACACTGAGGAGAGGCTCTTGGCCGCACAGCAGACCATCTACGCCACTGGGAAAAGGAAATCAGCCATCGCCAGAACTTGGCTGAAACCCGGCACCGGGAGAATACTCATCAATAATCGCTCCATGGAAGAGTATTTCGGCCGGGAAACCGCCTGCATGGTGGTTCGTCAACCCTTCCAGATCACCAGTACCCTGAACAAATACGACGTGGTGGTCACTGCGAGGGGAGGGGGCATCTCCGGTCAGGCGGGCGCCGTGAAACATGGAATCAGCAAGGCCCTGCTCCAGGTCAATCCCGAGTTCCGCACGGTGCTGAAGCGCGCCGGTTTTCTCACGCGCGACGACCGCGTGAAGGAAAGAAAGAAATACGGACTCAGGGGTGCGCGAGCCAGGTACCAGTATTCCAAACGCTGATCCATACCATTTTCGGTAATCGATTGGAAAAGGGAGGGTGCGCAGCCCCTCCCTTTTTTCATGAACCCTTGCACCGGAGGTCCTTGCCATGACCGAGACCGCAATCATCGGCGCTTCGGGGTACACCGGAATCGAGCTCATCCGACTGCTCGCCCACCATCCCGAGTTGCATGTCGCTTGTGTGACCAGTCGCCAGTATGCGGGGAAAAAGGTTTCCCGAGTCTTCCCGTCTTTGGGAGGATTCACCGATCTTACCTTCGAGGCGCCCGACCCCAAGTCCGTGGCTGCCAAGGCGAGCACGGCGTTCACGGCCCTTCCGCACGAAACCGCCATGGAATTCGTTCCCAAGCTGCTGGCGGAGGGGCTTAAGGTCGTGGACTTGAGCGCGGATTTTCGCTTCCGCAACGCCGGTGTCTACGCGGAATGGTATCATACCCACAGTTCACCCGAACTCCTGGCGCAGGCCGTTTACGGACTACCGGAACTTCATAAGGAAGACGTGCGTTCGGCTCAGTTGGTGGGAAATCCCGGTTGCTATCCCACCAGCGCCATACTGGCCCTGGCCCCTTTGCTCAAGAACCGCCGAGTGGATGTATCCACGATCATCGTGGATTCGAAGAGCGGCGCCAGCGGCGCAGGCCGGGCTCCCGCCCAGGGCACCGTTTTCTGCGAAGTGAACGAGTCCTTCAAGGCCTACAAAGTGGGCCAACACCGGCACACTCCCGAGATCGAACAGGAGCTTTCTTTTGTCGCGGGCGCACCGGTGACCATAACCTTCACTCCCCACTTGACGCCCATGAATCGGGGAATCCTGACAACGGTCTATGCCCGCATTTTGGGTGACCCGACCACGGAAGGTCTGTTGGAGGAAATGGAAGCGTTTTATCGCGACGAACCTTTCATTCGGGTGCTGCCTCCCGAGTCCTTTCCCGCCACCTCGAATGTGACGGGGTCCAATTTCTGCGACTTGGGGCTCAGAGTGGATGGACGGACCGGTCGTGTCGTCGTGGTTTCCGCCATCGACAATCTGGTCAAAGGCGCTTCCGGGCAGGCCGTCCAAAATATGAATCTTATGCTCGGCTTGGAAGAAACCGCAGGGCTGAGACTGGTGCCCGTGTTCCCTTGACGGAAGGTTTCCTTTCGTGGTACGCGCGCAAAGAACCATCAAGCTGGTGCTCGAATACGACGGGGGCGCGTACGCGGGATGGCAGAGACAGGCCGACGCTTTGACCATCCAGGGGGTCTTGGAGGATGCTCTAGGCCGGATGCTCGGGGCGGCGGTCACGGTTTACGCGTCGGGGAGAACCGATGCCGGTGTCCATGCCTGGGGGCAGGTGGCCCATTTCCACACCGATGCCGAGTATCCGGCGGGTGTGTTTCAAAACGCGCTCAACGCCCTGCTGCCGCGGGATATTGCCGTGGTAGGCGCGGAGGACGCGCCCGCGGAGTTTCATGCCCGCTTTTCGAGTGTCTCCAAGACGTATCACTACCTGATATGGAACAAGCCTTACCGTTCGGCGCTTTTGCTGCGGCGGGCTTGGCACGTAGGCCGTCCCCTTGACACGGAGGGCATGCGGCGGTGTCTTCCCCTGCTTACCGGCACGTTGGATTTTTCCTCTTTCCGGTCTTCGGGGGGGGACGATTTGAACCCGGTGCGTACCATCACACAATTTTCGATCCTGGAAACGGAACCCGGGATGATCCGGATCGCCGTTTCCGCGAACGGGTTCCTGAGGCACATGGTCCGAAACCTGGTGGGCACCTTGGTGGAGGTGGGTAGGAATAAGATGGACTCCAACGCCGTTCGGAGCATTCTGGAATCGAAAGACCGCCGTCTCGCCGGCCCCAAAGCGCCGGCCCATGGTCTTTATCTGGTGGAGGTCCGTTACCCCGGACCGGACACAATGAAAAAGGAGCATGCATGAAAGGCATTATTCTGGCAGGCGGATTGGGGACCCGGTTGTATCCGCTCACCCGTATCACCAACAAGCATCTGCTTCCCGTGTACGACAAGCCCATGATTTTTTACCCGCTTCAGACCTTGGTGAATGCGGGGATCGACGACATTACCATCGTCACGGGCGGGAACAATGCCGGTGATTTCCTCAAGTTGCTGGCCAACGGCCGGGATTTCGGCCTGAAACACCTGAATTACGCTTACCAGGAGGGAGAAGGCGGTATCGCCGACGCATTACGAGTGGCCGAATACTTCGCGGACAACCAACAAATCTGTGTGGTCTTGGGCGACAACATCATCGAGAATAACATCATTGGGGCGGTGGAGGAATTCAAGAGGCAGAAGACCGGCGCCAAGATTCTGCTCAAAGAAGTGCCCGATCCTCACCGGTTCGGCGTTCCCATCGTGGATGGGAACCGGGTCGTGAAGATCATCGAGAAGCCCGTCAACCCGCCTTCCTCCTACGCCGTGGTGGGAATCTATATGTACGACCCCTCTGTGTTCGAGATTATCCAGACTCTCAAACCTTCCGCCAGAGGGGAATTGGAGATCACCGACGTAAACAACGCGTATATTGAGCAGGGGACCATGACCTGGAGCATGCTCGAAGGGTGGTGGACCGACGCGGGTACGTTTGACTCCCTGCTCCGGGCGAGCAGTCTGGTGGCTCAGACCGGCGCCAACAAGTGCTGAGGAGCCGACCAATGGGCGTGAACGATCGGGGGAGGATGTAGGCGGCGAGGAAGCGGCCGGGGGGACTATTCTTCGGAAGGCTCTTCCGGGGTCCGAATGTTTTCCCGAACGACCCGGCTCACCAACACATAGGCTTCCTCGAAGGAACTGAGGCTGAGTCGTCCGGTTTCGATGAACTTGACGACGATTTCCTTTGTGGCTTTCAGAACGGACTCTTCGCGCTGGTCCATGCTACGATCCATAGTTGACCCCCGACGTTCGACAAAGACCCCCGCCGAGGTTTGGAAGAAGGCGATCGGCGGTTCGGCGGGGGTCCTCGATGTTAAGAAGAACCCTGCTAAGGCCCTCCCTAGATTGCAACCCTATCATATCCGCCGACTCTTTGACAATCCTTGACCCGTCGACAGCCGGAGTCGCTCATGCCCAAAATCAAGCTCTTGCCCGACATTCTGGCCAACAAGATCGCCGCCGGGGAAGTGGTGGAACGGCCCGCTTCCGTGCTGAAGGAACTCCTGGAAAACGCGGTGGACGCCGGCGCCGACCGGATCTTCGCGGCGGTGGAAGGGGGCGGGCGTAAGAACATTACTCTGGTGGACAACGGCTGCGGCATGGAGCCCGACGACATGCTTCTGGCCATAGAACGGCATGCCACGAGCAAGCTGATCCGCGAGGAAGACCTGTTCGCCGTTCGGTCGTTGGGGTTCAGAGGCGAGGCTTTGCCCAGCATTGCCTCGGTGAGCCGTTTGACATTGGAGAGCCGCGTCGCGGACCGGGAAACGGGCCAGCGCATTCTGGTGGAGGGCGGAACGGTCCGCAACGTGGAAGAGATCGCCATGCCCGTGGGGACACGCATATCCGCCTCCCGACTCTTTTATAATACCCCGGTCAGGCTCAAGTTTCTAAAAAGCGTTTCCACGGAGATGCAGCACGTGGCGGACGGTTTCATCCGCACCGCCCTGGCTTGCCCCGACATCCGTTTCGAACTTCGAGTGGACGGCAAGAAAGCGATGGAGTTTCCCAAAGGGACGACTCTTCGCGACCGGTTGGTGTTTTTGTGGGGGCGGGCCATAGCGGGCCGGACGCTCGACTTCTCGTCCGGAGCCGGCCTTCCCAGAGTCTCGGGGCTTCTGGCTCCGCCCGAAATATCCCGAACCGCTCCACGGCATCTTTATGTCTATGTCAACGGCAGGCCCGTCAAGGATCGCTTGATTCACAAAGCCGTGCTTGACGCCTACCGGCCGTTTCTCTCCAAAGGCGCTTATCCCCTGGCCGTGCTTCTTCTGGAAACGGATCCCGCCGAAGTGGATGTGAACGTGCACCCCGCCAAGGCCGAAGTGCGGTTCAGGTCCCCGTCGAAGCTTTACGACCTGGTGGTTCGAGCGGTGGAAGGGGGGCTTGCATCGGAAACTCCGGACGGAATCGCCGCGACCCGAAGCCGTTCCTCCACCGGGCGCGCTCCGGATTGGGGGCGGAGGCCCGGCGACGGAATGCCGCGCTTCGCCGCGGTCCCGGCAAGGCCAATTGAGGGAAGGCGACACGAGGTTCGGGAACCGGCGGCGAGCCCTGTACCGGCACAGCCGGAGGAGTCGGTCGAACAGCTGCGGCTTCCGTCCATGGAGCCCGCGCCTTTGCTCAAAGTCATCGGACAGCTCGGCAAGAGTTACATCCTCTTGGAGACGGACGAAGGGCTTCTCATCGTGGACCAGCATGCCGCTCATGAACGGATCGTATACCATCGGCTAAAAAATTCTCTCGCCCAAGGCCCCGTGCCGCGACAAGCCCTCGTCTCTCCCGCGATTCTCGATCTGACTCCTCGGGAATCACTCGTTTTGAAAGACCTGCGGGAAGAGCTCGGTGCGGCGGGCATCGAGTTGGAGCCTTTCGGAGAAACCACCTATCTAGTCCGCACGATTCCCGCCGTTTGTGCGGGGCTTGAAGCGACCGTGGTGGTGAGGGACGTTCTGGCGCGCATCGAAGGACCCTCTCAAAGGAGGGAAGGGGGCTCCGCCATGGAACACGTGTTGGCCTCCATGGCTTGTCACGGTTCCGTCCGGTCGGGTAGGGCACTGAATCAACTCGAGATGGAGGCGTTGGTGGAAGACCTCATGGCTCTCAAAGGCCCGCACCATTGTCCACACGGCCGTCCGGTGTGGAAACGGGTGGACTATCCGGAAATCCTACGCGACCTCAAGCGAACCTGATTACTGAAAGCACGATTGTGGAACCTCGCTCTCGACCTCGGATCGTCGTAATGACGGGACCCACGGGCGTCGGTAAGACCCGACTATCCCTGAAGGCCGCTGAAACACTGGGCGCCGAGATTGTTAACGCGGACTCGATGCAGGTGTATCGTTTCATGGACATCGGAACCGCGAAGGCCACGCCTGAAGAGAGAGGTCGGGTTCCCCACCATCTCATCGACGTCGTCTTCCCCGACGAGCCCTACGATGCGGCCCGGTTCCGCAGAGAAGCCTCGGAGGCCGTAAGCGGTATCTTCCAGAGAGGGAAACGCGTCCTGGTGGTGGGCGGAACGGGGCTTTATATCAAGGCCCTGCTTCATGGCCTGTTCCCGTCGCCTCCGTCCTCGCCCGAACTGAGAGCCCGTCTGAAGGCCCAAGCCCTGGAGGAGGGCTCCCCCGCTCTCCACTCCGCACTCAATCGCATGGATCCGGAGGCGGCGGCCCGAATCCATCCCAACGACTTGGTTCGCATTGTGCGCGCCGTCGAGGTTTTCGAACTCACGGGGAGTTCCATCACTCGAGCGCACAAAGAACACGGGTTTCGAAACCGGGAATGGGACGTACTGTATCTGGTGCTGAATCGTCCCAGAGAAGAGCTCTTTCATCGCATCGACCGACGTACGGACGAGATGCTGGCGGCGGGCCTCATTCAGGAAGTGAAGCGTCTTCTGGACATGGGCTACTCCGCTGATCCCGGCCCCATGCAGGCCATCGGATACCGGCATGCGGCATGCTACATTCGAGGTGAGCTTTCCCTTGAGGAGACTTCAAGGCTCCTGAAGAGGGACACCAGACGTTTCGCCAAACGCCAGCTGACCTGGTTCGGGGGAGTCGCGGAGGCCAAATGGCTTCATCCCCAAGAGGAGGAAAGCATTCTTCAGGAAATGAAGGCGTTCTTCTTGTCCCGCCATCACGATCGGCGAATGGTTTCTTAGGCTTGCATTCGTTGTCGACCTTTTGAGTATCTCCCCTTGCTGAGGGAAGGTGTCGCATCATCTTTCTTGTTTCGGGATGGGGCGAAGGGGCTTCCGAAAAGACGAGGGGCGGGACTTCACGCGAGTCCCGCCCCTCAAGCGAGTGAGTGGAAGAGGATAAGGCGGAGATTTTCTCTTACCTGAATTCCATCTTATGTCCGCATCACTTCGGAGTCTATGGATCGTATACTGCATTTCGATCCCGATTTCACTGTAGGCACTTGTGGCGTCCCGGGTCCTTCTACGGCCCGGCTCCGGCCCTTCTCCATCGTCTATGGAGAGAGTATGCTCACCAAAGATTCCAGTTCCGCCAGGACATGGGGCAAAGCGGCGCCCGAAGCACGGCTGTCTCGGGCCCGTGCCGCCTTCTCCAAAGTATTGGCCCAAGACGCGAAGGATACGGCGCCGATGGTGGCCCCCCCGCTTTTCAGCGAATGCGCTTCGCGGGCCATGATTTCCCAATCCTCCGTGTCCATGGCGTTTTCCAGGTTTGCTTTTCGGTTCGGCGCTTCCTCGATGAAGATCAAGGTCAATTTCTCCAGAACCCGCTCCATATCGCCGAGGCGTTTCAACGCGCCCTCTCGATCCAGTATCATATCCGAACTCCGATCCGTGCGCCTCACCTATCAAGCCTTCTCACGGCCCTTGCCGGACCGTCGATATGACGTGACGTCGTTCATTTGTTTGCGCATGCGTACTTCGCCCCTTGGCGAGTATTTCTTTTTTCGAAAACTTCGAACACCGCATTCCGGATACGATTCTTCTCCACCGCCCATGCCGGAGCGGCGAGTTCCTTCCGGTCGGGGTCTCCGGTGAGCCTTTGCACCACGGTCCAAGGAGGAATGAACTCCAGAAATTCCACGGCCCATTCCGCGTATTGTTCCAGAGACAAAGGTTCGTACCGGCCTTCGAGATAATCCCGTTCCAGGGCGGTGCCCCGGAGCACGTATAATTGATGCAGCTTGAGCCCCTCGATTTTCAGGTCCGCGCAGAACTCGGCCGTGCGCAATACATGCTCCCGCTCCTCGCCGGGCAAACCGAGTATCACGTGCGTGCATACGGGCAGACCCCGTGCATGGGCGTTCCGCACGGCATCGGCGAAATCCGCCACCGTGTGTCCACGGTTTATGCACAGCAAAGTTTCGTCGGAAGCACTTTGTAGGCCCAGTTCGAGCCAGACCGTTTTGGTTTCCGCAATCCGTGCCAGCAGGTCCAATTTTTCCTCTTCGACACAGTCCGGTCGGGTTCCAACGCTCAGACCCACCACGTCGGGTTCTTCGAGCACCGAAGTGTAAAGCCGTTCCAGCCGATCCAACGCCGCGTAAGTGTTGGAAAACGATTGAAAATAGGCAAGAAACTTTTTCGCCTTGTATCTTCGGCGGTAGAATTCAATTCCTTTCTTTAATTGCGTTCGAACGTCGGGTTCCAGAGCGAAGGCTCCCGTGCCCGAGCCCCTGGAATTGCAGTAGCTGCAGCCCCCTCGCCCCTTGGCGCCGTCCCGGTTGGGACAGGAGAATCCGGCATCCAAGGACACTTTTTGTACTCGGCATCCGAAACGTTCCCTGAGATAGCCGTTGAGGTCTCGATAACGTAACTCCGGTTTCATAACATACTTCTTCCGTGGAAATCCTGTCTGCGAACTAAAATCCGGAGTAGTTTCCAATCTTGAGAAATCACGGAACTTCGAAGCTCATGAGGTCCTCACCCACGATGATTTCCCCCGGGAAGCCGTTTCCGCACTGGGCCTTCAAGTCGACTTCGTCGCACGGCGGGTACAAGTGCGTGAGAACGAGCCGCCGCGCAGCCGAACGAGCCGCCGTGACGGCGGCCTGCTCCGGAGTCAAATGGCCCGCGATTTTGCATTCGTTGGGCATGGAGCACTCCAGCACGAAGATGTCCGCGTTTCGTCCCAATTCCACCAGCTCCGGGCATACGTCCGAGTCGCCGCCGTAGGCCATGATCCCTCCGGGTCGTTCCTCCAGACGAAATCCCAGGCTGTGGGGAGTATGCTCCACCGGCCGGGCCTCGATCAGCAGTCGCTCTGTGAGGGGGTATCTGCCGGGCTCCGGAGCGAGTTCCACGACGTTCATACTTCCTTCCGGGGGTTCCACCCAGTTCCCGTAGAGGTCCACGGCCTTCCGGTACCAGACGGAGAATCCCGAAGGGGCCAGTATGGTGAAGGGTCGTGTCCTCGGCGGCTGCATCGGGTTCCTGGAGGCGAAGAGAAAAGCCAGAAGGTCGAGCGTGTGATCGGGATGAAAATGCGTGTAGCAGAGAAAATCGAGCTCATGAATGGACAAACCCGCTCGAGCGAGTTGGGTGAGGGCTCCCGGGCCTGAGTCGAACAGAAGGTTTCGGCTCCCCGCCCGCACCCAGATGCCGGGGGACGCTCTTCTTGCCGAAGGCAGTCCCGTTCCCGACCCCAGAATGGTGACCCGCATGGTCCGTCCCTTCCGTGTTTAAACCTTTACGGCCGCGGTTGCGGGGTCCCCTCGCTTCGAATACCGTCCAGGCGAAGCCTCAGAGCCTCCACCTGTCTTCGGGTTTCCTCCATGGTGCCCTGGTTGTCGATGACGAAATCCGCATAGGATACTTTGGAGTCGAGAGGGAGTTGGGCGCGGAGACGATCTTCCGCGGCTTCGCGGTCGATGCCGTCTCGGGTCATGAGACGACTAAGCTGCACTCCACGCGGCACGTAAACCAGCAGCACGCCGTGGAACAGGAATTTCAAGTCGAGTTCCACGAGGAGGGGAACCGCTACCTGGATCACGGCCCCGGGATCGCGGTCCGCAATGAGTCGCATTTGGTCGAACAGCTCATCAAAGATGGGTGGATGGGTGAATCCCTCAAGCACGTCTCTCAGTGCGGGATTCCGGAAAACGATCCCCGCCAGCTTCTTCCGGTCGAGGGTTTCATCGGGAAACAAGACTTCTTTGCCGAATCGTTCGACTATTTGTCGCCAAGCCGATCTACCCGGCTCGACCACCTTGCGGGCGAGAACGTCCAGATCCACCAGGGGATAGCCGAGAGCCTCCAACATGGAGCAAACCGTGCTTTTCCCGGACGCGATGCCGCCCGTGACCCCCAAGAGGTAGTTTCCGGCCGACTCTTTGAACGTTCGGGCCTGTCTCTCCAGCTTTTCCCTGGATATGCTCAGTCCGGGGGCCCGCTTCCGTTCTTCATTTGTTGGAACCACGGGGGGACTGTCTGTCAAGTCGGCTCCTTTTCCGAGTCCGAGACGTGAGAGAGCCCTTTCATCTTTAAAGCCTCGAGATCGCGGAGCAGCTCGTAAGGAATCTCAAGTCCTCCTTTCCCGATGCCCAACTCGATTTCGGGCTTGTTGGCCCCGTGAAAGTCGCTGCCTCCGGTTTGGGCCAGACCGTAACGCCGGGCCAGGTCTTTGTAGAAACGAGTCTGTCCGGGAGAATGCTCCGAGTAGTAGACCTCGATCCCCCCTAATCCCAATTCCTTGAACTTCTTGATCCAACGCTCCAGCTCGCCGAAGTCCTCAGCCAACGTATAAGGGTGGGCCAGACTGGAGACGCCCCCCGCTTCATGGATCATACGGAACGCGATTTCAGGTTCGAAACGATATTTGGGAACATGGGCGGGAGCTCCTTTTTTCAAATAGCGATCGAAGGCGTCCTGGATCCCCGATACGTAGCCCTTGGCTTGCAGCACGGATGCGATGTGGGGCCTTCCGGTCTGGCCTCCTCCGGAAACATCCTCCACCTCCCGGAGGGTGATCTGCAAGCCCAGCCTGTTGAGCTTCTCAATGATTTGGGGATTTCTGTCTTTCCGAGACTGCTGCAGCCTCAACAGCCGATCAAGCAGAGCGGAGTTCTGATGGTCGATGAAATAACCCAGCAAATGCATGGAACCTGAAGTGGGCACTCGCACGCTGATTTCAACGCCCGGAACCACCTGAAATCCCAGTGACTTTCCGGCGCCGAGCGCCTCATCAAGCCCTTCCACCGTATCGTGGTCGGTGAGTCCCAGGGCCTTCAGGCCCAGATCCCGAGCTCGGACGACGAGTTCCGTCGGGCTCAGGGTTCCGTCCGACGCTTTGCTGTGCGTGTGCAGATCAATGCGTTCCACTGGAATCCTATCGTTGGGAAGCGTTCCATCGGAGGCGTCGCCGAATCACAGGGTGAAGACGGTACTTGGCCTTCGCATCCTCCGGATCGTCGAAAGCACGAGAGACTCCCCCTCGTTCCGGACTTTCGAGGGGGGGCAGGCGACGATTTCCGGAAAGTTCCCCAAAGACGATTGCCTACAATGGACGTTATTCGATCCGAAAACGCCAAGCGCAGTACCATTCTCCGGGGTGCGCGTCCGGCGGGCAGGCTATGCATTCCGTTTGAATTCGGGCGTCGACGGTCCGGGCGAAATAGGTGTATTCGATGGAGCCTCCGGACTTGCAGGGGTAGTCGGCCAGTCCCTTCTTCTTTCTGGCGTCTTGCACCCGGCAATCGTTCACATAGAGGATGATCGAATTGTCGGACTCGTCTTCCACGGTCATGCGATTTAAGCGGGCGTACAGCCGATGGGCCAGAGCGGTCTTCAAGGCCTCCAGGCCGCCGTCGGCCGGGAGTTCGAGCATTCGGGCGATCTCACGAGCCTCGATGGGAGAGAAACGGCCCCAACAGGTATCATTGGCCAGTTTCGCCTCCACCATGCTCGATTTATTTTCGACGGCCTGAAACCAGATGCCGTCGTTGGCCAGCCAGTTGACGCTGAGAGCGGTAATCAGGGAGCGAAGCCGGTCATCGTCCAGGGTGCCGAGCCACGTCGGCAAATCGTCCTTGACCTCGAAATCAAGGGTCTTACCCAGCCGTTTAATGTGGTTTCCCCACAGCGCGTCCCAGACCTGTTCCTGCATTCGAAAAGCCTCGGTTTCACCCATCTGGTGGATGGTTTCACGAAACCAGAGACCGTAGTGAACCACGAGTCGATGCAACGCGCTGAGCGCGTAACGTTCGAGCGCCGTGCGGTCCAGCTTGAGAAAGACGTCCTGTAAATCCATAATGAACTCCGGCGGCGATGGCTTGTGTTTTGGTGATCGAATTACCTCCCAAAGATGGAAGGCGTTCGCAATCGAAAAGAACGAGGAAGGGTTTCCACTCTCTCACAATAGACATTGCCCGGCAAGGGCGGAAGACGCTTCCCTCGGCCTTCTCCACCCCCTGCCGGAGCCAAAACGGCCCTCAGCCTATTTTTTCTCGGCACAGGGCTCGCAAAGTCCTTCGTGGTTGATGCATTCATCGCAGTGCGTTCGGTGGCATACCCGACATTCATGCACCGCGCCTTCACGGTCGAATTCCTTACCGCAGGCTTCACATTTGAATTTCTCTTCGTCCATGATGATCTCCTCTCGCGTTTTGCGCGTTTCGGACTATTCCTTCACTTTCTTAGAAATTAACAATCCGAAAGGGAGGGATCAAGGGGCGCGTTCATGACGAAGGCCGCAAATGGGAAGGGGGACCCGAAGGTCCCCCTTTACCTGAGAAAAAAAGTCTAATTTCTCCCGGTTTCACCCCAGAATGGCATTGGCAATGCCGGTCAAGGCTATCAATGCGAAACCGACGGTCAGGACTTTGTACATGCGGGCCATAAATTCGGCTCCGCCTTCCAGTCCCGAGTGGTGCGCGTTGCGCCTCGAAAGGGTTCCATTCCCCATAATTCCCCCTTGCTTTTCCGCTCTTCGAGCTGCCTCCGGGCTGTACGAAAACGGTCCGAAGGCCCAACGACCAATCGACACGGGTGGCCTCTTCATAGTTTAAGACAATCAATAAGGCAAGCAAAAAATGGTGGCTTGAGAGATCTTCAAGTCAGGCCCCCGGAAGGAGCACGCCGCGGCATCCCTTTTTTCCCAGGGTCCGGGTGTGTTACACTAATTTAAAATATTTGGAGGTTGTGGTTCCGTTTTCACGTCCGATGTGAACTCGTCGATCGTACGTAAAATAATCCGTCGAGGGGCCGGCCTCAGTGAGGAAATAGGACATGGAAATCAAAGCGGCTCTGGTTGTGTTTGCGTATCTCCTGGGCTCCGTTCCCACAGGCCTGATTCTGGCCAGGAAATATGCCCGGGTGGACATTCGGTCACAAGGAAGTGGGAACATCGGCGCCACCAACGTCGCCAGGGTGGTGGGAAAGAAGGCCGGAGTCCTGACCCTGTTGGCGGACGCTCTCAAAGGGGCACTGCCCGTTTGGGCGGCTCTGGCCGCCGAGGGGAGCGGGAACGCGGACCTTTCCTGGACCGCGGCGGCCTGCGGCTTGGCGGCCTTTGCCGGACATCTGTTTCCGCTGTATCTTGGATTCCGAGGCGGAAAGGGCGTGGCCACGGGCTTGGGAGTGCTTGTGGCGGCCGCGCCTCAGGTGCTTGTGGTTTGTGTGGCCGCCTTTCTCCTGGGTGTCTTGATTACGAAGTACGTTTCCGTCGGTTCCATCGCGGCGGCTCTCGTCATGCCGGCCGCCTGCTTCTGGTTGCAGGGATCCGGACCGCTTTTCTGGCTCGGCCTGGCTATGGGAGGGTTGGTGGTGGCGAAGCATCACGGCAACATCACCCGGTTGATGAACGGCACCGAATCACGTTGGAATCAGGCCCGGCGGAACGCCTGAACGTATGGTGTATGGAGGGTTCTTCATGGAAGTACGTGTTAACGGGTCGTGGATCGAGCTGGTGAAAGGCGACATCACTCACGAAGGCACCGACGCGATCGTCAATGCGGCCAATGCCCGGCTTGCGGGAGGGGGTGGAGTGGACGGAGCCATACACAGGGCGGGCGGCCCCAAGATCATGGAGGAATGTCGTCGGCTCGGCGGATGTCCCACGGGGAGTGCCGTGATCACCACCGCGGGAAACTTGAAGGCGCGACGGGTAATCCATGCGGTGGGTCCCATTTGGTCCGGAGGAGGGTCCGGTGAGCCGCAGGCGCTTGCGGGCGCCTACCGCAAGAGCCTGGAATTGGCGTCGGAAAACGGTTTAAAGAGCGTGGCCTTCCCCTCGATCAGTACGGGTGCGTACGGTTATCCTTTGGACCGGGCCGCTTCCGTTGCTCTGTCCGCTGTTCGGGCGTACCTGAAGGATCATCCGGAGATTGAAAAAGTGCGTTTCGTGCTTTTCGGCGACGAAGCATTCAACGCTTACGCACGAGCCCTCGAAGACCTCGCACCGACTTCCTGACCTTCGCAGTGTCCGCCGACGGGTAAGAAATGTCTCCCGCCGGCTTGACAGCCTGTGAGGACGACGGTTATGGATAACCGCCGTCGCGTCTAGCCGCTTCGGCTGTTCTCAATATCTTGGAGTTCGCTTTGAATCGTATTGCCGTAGAAGAATTGGACCCTTCGTTCGCAATGGAAATTCGGAGCCGGCCCGGCGGGGAGAGCCTCGCCGCCTGTTTCGCTTGTGGAACCTGCACCATGAGCTGTCCCATCCGCGAAGTCGATGAGCGCTTCAACCCTCGCCGCCTTATCCGCATGTGCCTTTTCGGCATGAAAAAGGAGGTGTTGTCCGGTGGTTTCGTGTGGCTTTGCGCTTCCTGTTACGCCTGTCGGGAACGGTGCCCTCAAGGCGTGCATATCGCGGAGCTCATGACCGTTCTCAAGAACATGGCGTATCGCTCCGGTTATGCGCCGGCGGGAACCAATATCCAGTTGGAGAGCCTTTCCCGGATGGGCAGAATCTACGAGATCAGTGACTTCGACAATAAGAAACGGGTCAAACTCGATCTGCCGGAGTTGCCCACCGTGTTGGAAGATGCGGGCGCATTGTTGGCGGACGACCTTGCGCCGGTGAAACCGTGATTGTTTCCGGAAATGCGTCTCTCCATCCGTGTTCGCCGCACGGGGACACAACGGCTTTCGTCCCGAGCCCAAAACCGCCGAGAGATGCGGGCAAGTGCTCGTCCCCCGGCCGTCCGCTGGGGAGACGCTTGGAGAGGGTTGGGCACTGAATCGCCGGAGTAACTCAATTTATGGATAACATGCGCAAAGCACTTTTCTTGGGATGCACCATTCCGGCCCGCACGAGGCACTACGAGGCCTCGGCACGGCGCGTTTGTCTCGCCCTGGGCGTCGACTTGGTCGACGTGTTCACCTTCGCCTGCTGCGGCTTTCCCTTGAAAGCCATGGACGAAACGGCCGCGATCACGCTGGCGGCCGCGAATTTGACCCTGGCCCGTCGGGAAGGTCTGGATATCCTTACCTTGTGCAGTTCCTGCACCTCCTCTTTAAAGGAGGCCGCGGTGGAGCTGGATCACCGCCCGGAATTGAGGCGCGAAGTCGACCGGAAGTTGGAACGCGTGGGCTTGCGGTATGAAGGCGGCGTGAAGGTTTCGCATATTGTGCCCTTTCTCCACGACGAGGTGGGACTGAAGGCCGTGGGCGATGCAATGAAGATAGACCTCTCCGCCGTTACGGTGGCCGCGCACCACGGCTGTCATTTCATCAAGCCCTCGGAGCTTCATGGCTTCGACAGTGTGGAAGCGCCCTCTTCTCTGGATCGACTCGCACGGCTCACAGGGGCTCGCACTACGGATTACCCTGGGAAAACAAAATGTTGCGGGGGGCCGGTGATGGCTTACGACCCGGAAACCGCCGTGGCCGCGGCCCGGTCCAAACTCAACGCCTTGCGGGATTCCACAGCCGAGGTCCTGACTGTGGCCTGTCCTTTCTGTTCGGTTATGTACGAATCGAACCAGAAGAGCATCGACACGGCGTCCGGAGAGCCTTTCGAGCTGCCCGTCCTTTTCATTACCCAAATCTTGGGCTTGGGTATGGGGTTTTCTTCCAAGGAACTCGGATTTAAGCAGAACATCGTCAAGCCGAAAAAGCTCCTGAAGAGACTCGGTATCGAGTGATCTCACATTGGGAAAGCACAACCTGAAAGAAACCGACGCCAATGCCATGAAAGCCAGTGATATTCAACCAGCACCGAACAATCTTTCCACAGTCCTGGTCGTAGGTGGAGGAATCGCGGGATTGCAGGCGGCTTTGGACCTGGACGACCTGGGACTCGGATGCGTTGTCTTGGATTCCGCTTCCTCTCCCGGGGGCCTCCTCGCCCGGCTGGACAAACTGTTTCCCACCAACGACTGTGCGGACTGCGTATTGTCGAGTCGTGTGAACGAAGCTGCGACCCGCCCGGGTATCCGAATATGGACGAATGCGGAGATCGACGCCTTTTCGGGCACATCCGGCAGCTTCTCCGTTTCCGTAATCCACGGCCCGGAAGAAGGCCTCCGGTCCAAAGAAACGTTGGATGTTCAGGCCGTGATTCTGGCGCCGGGTTGTGTTCCCTTCGATGCCGCCCTGAAACCGGAATACGGATACGGCCGAATGCCCAATGTGGTGACTTCGGTGGACTTGGAGGAATGGATTCGTCCCGGCGAATCTTCCGGCAGGGGACTGCTTCGTCCGTCCGACGGGGCGACTCCTCAGCGGATCGCGTTCCTTCAGTGCGTGGGCTCCAGGGACACCCGATGCGGTAATCCCTACTGCTCCTCCGTGTGCTGCGCCTATGCCGTAAAGGAGGCCGTGGCCGTTAAGGAACTGCTTCCGGACGCCGAGGTCCGCATCTATTTCATGGATGTTCGCGCGCATGAAAAAGACTTGGATCCCTACTTCGAAAAGGCTCGGCGAGACCACGGCGTCGAATTCGCTTACGGGCGAATTCCCGCCATCGAAGAAGCTCCGGAAACGGGAAGCCTGCGATTCTGCTTTGAATCGGAAGACGGAGCGAGACAAGAACGAGAGGTGGACCTGGCAGTGTTGAGCGTCGGATTGCAGCCGTCGGTGGAGGCACGCCGAACGGCGGAAGTGTTGGGCGTCGACCTGAACCCTTACGGATTCGCTTCGACCGATCCTTTGGACTCGGTGTGGACTTCCCGCCCGGGAATTTATGTTGCGGGGGCTTTTGAGAGTCCAAAAGACGTGGCGGAGTCTCTATCCCAGGCTTCGGCCGCCGCGGCCTGCTGCGCCCGGACTCTCCTCGAGGACGCGACGGCTCCCAAACGACTTCCGAATACCACGGTGAACGACGGACCTCCCCGCGTCGGCGTTTTTTTGTGCGGGTGCGGCGGGAACGTGGGCAACGTGATCGACCTTTCAAGCCTGGAAACCCGATGCGCTTCCCTTCCTTTGGTGGCGCACACGGAACGGACTTCTTATGCGTGCAGCGATGCGGCATTGGCTTCCATGATGTCCGCGGTCCGGACGCACGATCTGAACCGGCTGGTGATCGCCTCCTGCTCCGAAAGGATCTTGGGGCCTCTGTTCAAGAACCGATTGGAAGCCGCAGGCTTCCCTCCTCGCTTTATGGCCATGGCCAACCTGAGGGAGCAATGCGCTTGGGTTCACCGGGACGCTCCTCATGCGGCATTGGGAAAGGCCCGATCCCTCGTGAATGAGGCCCTGGCCTCAGTGACGGCCGGCGCTCCGCCGGAAATCAAGTCGATTCCTTTCCGTAAGGAAGTGCTGGTGGTGGGAGGCGGTGCGGCGGGATTGTGCGTTTCTCTGGAACTGTGCCGAATGCGGGTGCCGGTGGTGTTGGTCGAGCGTACCGAGACTTTCGGCGGGAACGCACGTCGCATGGCCGCCCTGTGGAATGGTACGCCCGTACCTCCTTTTATGGAGGGACTGTTGGCCGAGGCCCGGACCGAACCCTTGCTCACCATGATGAACCGGACGCGGCCTCTGCGCACGCGAGGTCGAGGAGGCGCGTTCATCACGGAGCTCGAGGGTCCCGAAGGAGCCCGCAGTGTTTTGGAGCACGGGGCGGTGGTCGTAGCCACCGGGGCGGAGGAAATCCGCCCTTCGTTATACGGGTATGGAAGCCATCCTGGCGTGCTGACTCACGGAGAGATGGACGAACAGCTGCGATTGGGGGCGGAGGCCCTGAACGATGTGTCCCGTGCGGTCTTCATCCAATGCGTGGGGTCTCGGGATTCGGACAGGCCTTACTGCAGCCGGGTTTGTTGCACTCATTCCATTCAAAGCGCTCTTTTTTTGAAAAAGCTTCGCCCCCAGGCCTCGATATTTATTTTGCACCGCGACATTCGGACCTATGGTTTTCGGGAGGAGCTTTATCGGGAGGCGAGGGAGGCGGGTATCCTGTTCTCGCGGTTTTCGCCCGAGCGGAAGCCTCGAGTTGAAATCCGGGGTGGACGCGTCTACGTTGTCTTTTTCGATGAGTTGCTTAACGCGGACATCGAGACACCCGCCGACCGACTGGTGCTGGCATCGGCCATGGTTCCGGGAGACTCCGGGGAATGGCTGAAGGAACTCGGGGTCGCCCGGGACGATTCAGGTTTCATCTCCGACGCCCGTATGCCCTTATTGAGTGAAGAAACGGCGGTTTTCGGGGTTTTTGCGGCCGGACTGGTCCAATCGCCCAAGTCTTTGGAGGAAACGGTGCGGCAGGCCAAGTCCGCGGCCTTGCGTGCGGCTCTGTTCCTCAAGGATCTGGGCCGTGAGAGAGTTTCCGCGGTAGTGGATGCGGGGCGTTGTCAAGCGTGCCTGGCCTGTGTCCGAGTCTGTCCCTACGGCGCACCCGCCGTCAGAGATGGGAACGTGAGCCGAATCGACCCTTTCTTGTGTCGTGCTTGCGGTGTCTGCGTTGCCGAATGTCCCGCGGGAGCCATCACGCTGAGCGATCCGCCCGACTCGGCGATGTCTGCAAGGATCGCCGCGTTGCTTGACGTAACCCCGTCCCCATAAGCGGGCAAGGCCGAAATTTCTGGAAAGCGGATGGTGAATATGGATGTGGAATCAAAAGACTGGCGGTTGAGAGCCTGTCGGGACCATGTTGATTCGGACGAGTCTCTTTACCCGGGCCGCAGAGTGTGCAACAATTGTGGTGGTGCCGTCTGCGTCGGGGGTCTCCGATATTTGAATCCGGAACCGGTGCGGACGCGTGAGCGTTTCCTTGCGGGAGAATTACACGGTTCGGAGAATCTTTTTGAAATCCGTACCAAGGTGAACCGGAAAATGGCGGGGTCCGTTTGAGACGAATCGGGCCGGGAAGACGGTGGACTTCACCCGGCGGGATCGGTTGGCGCGTTGCTGAGAAAGGAGAGAAGGGCCATGGAATTCCAGGATTTTTCGCTGCCTGATGATCTTTACTATCACGAGGAACATAGTTGGGCCCGCCTTGAAGAGGACGGGAGCGTAACGGTGGGGATGAACGATTTCTTTCAGAAAGAGGCCGGAGAGATCGTGTTTGTGGACATGCCCGAGGAAGACGACGAAGTGGAGCAGGGGGAAGTCTGCGGAAAGATTCAGAGCCGTAAGTGGATCGGCAAACTGTGCTCTCCCCTCTCCGGCACGATCATCGAGGTGAACGAGGACCTGGAAGACGAAGTCACTTTGGTCAACACGGACCCTTATGGGGGCGGTTGGGTGTTTCGGATGAAGCCCTCGGATCTGGATGAGGAGCTCTCCAAGCTGTTCCATGGAGACGCGGTGAAGGAATGGATCGATCGGGAAATCTCCCACGCGGAAGAAGAACGCGCCAAGACATCGTGATTTCATGACGGAAACGTGGAGACTCTTCGAAGACTGGAAACGTCGTGTGCCCGTCACGGAAGGCCTGTCCGTGGACGATATGTTGCCCCATGCCGTTTTTCAGCGGAATTCCCCTCCCATTCTTCATCTATATACTTTTGAACCCGCCGCCATCGTGGGGCGATACCAGGACATACGGGCCGCTCTGAAGCTCGATCGGTGCAAAGATCGAGGCGTTGCCTATAATCGCAGGAGCACCGGCGGCGGAACGGTGATCATGGGGCCGGAGGTGGTGGCTCTCGGGCTCGGAGTCTCTCTTGGAAACTCAAGAACCGGAAAAGGGATCCGGAGCCTTTTCCAGGCCATGAGTCGGGCGGTGATGCGTGCTTTGGAAGCTCTGGGAATCGAAGCCGGATTTCGTCCCAAGAACGATATCGAGGTGAGCGGCAAAAAGCTGGCGGGTTTGTCCGCTTCCAATGAAATCGGCAATGCGGTGCTGTTTCATGCGAGTCTTCTGGTGGAATTCGACGTGGACCTCATGCTGGACATCATGAACACGCCCACGGAGAAGATCTACGACAAAGGATACAGCTGTTTCAGCGAAAGATTGACCACCATTTCCCGGGAGGCGGGACGGAACCCGGGGATGGACGAAGTGATAAGGGCCGTGATCCGATCCTTCGAGGAGGAGTTGCAGGTCCGTTTCGAAAACTCGAGCCCCACGGAATGGGAAGAACGGACGGCGCGGGAGTTGGAAATGAACCGTTACCGCGATCCGTCCTGGGTCTTTTCCCACAAGCATCCACGGTCCCGCATGGGGGAAGCGCTCCGAAAGACACCGGGCGGGCTGCTCCAAGTGTACCTTTCCACTGCCGGCAACGTCATCGATCAGGTGGTGATTACCGGGGATTTCTTTTCATCCGTGGAATCGGTAAATCGGATCGAGTCGGCGCTGAAATGGACCTATGTGGGAAAGGAATCGGTTCTGGAAGCCATCCGGAAGGTCTGGGTGCCGGACATGATTCACGGAGTGGATCCCGAAGCTCTGGCGGAAGCCGTTGTAGCCGCGAAACGGCCCACTCCTTCGTCTTCCGGACTATTGGAATCAGCAAAGGAAGCCCATGGCTGATACGGAAGTTTTTCAACCTCAGGGCGCCTGCGGTGAACCGGAAGTCCGTCTGGAGAGCCCGGATGTGCTGAAACTGAGCACGGCCACCGCCATGGAGCTCGGGTTCTTGCCGGGCCGTTTTTACCGAGGTGCGAAAAATCCTTGTGTGAATCTTCTTCTGACCTACGCGGAAGGCTGTCGCGCCAATTGCGCCTATTGCGGTTTGGCGCGCCATCGTCCCGGAGAGTATGAGGAAAAGAGCTTCATCAAAGTGGGGTGGCCCACGCTGCCGGTCTCGGAAATCATTGAGCGCATGAGGACGCAATCGCAAAGATTGCGACGGGTTTGCATCTCAATGGTCACTCATCCGCGGGCGGTACGGGATACCTTGAATCTCACTCGTACCATCACTTCGGCCTGCGATCTCCCTCTTTCCGTTCTTTGCGCTCCCACCGTGTTGTCCTCAAAGGACCTGGAAGCTTACCGCGATGCCGGCGCCGACATGATCGGGGTGGCTCTGGATGCCGCCGACGAAGACCTTTTCAAGGAGTTTCGTGGAGCGGGCGTACGGGGGCCTCATCGTTGGGACCGATATTGGCGAACGGTTCACGATTCGGTAAGCATTTTCGGGGAGTTCCGAGTGAGCGTGCATCTGATCGTGGGGCTGGGGGAAACTCAACGCCGGCTTGTGGAAGTCTTCCAGCGCGTTCACGATGCGGGGGCTCTGATCCACCTGTTCAGTTTCTTCGCGGAATCGAATTCTCGGCTTGCACATCTACCCCAGCCTCCTTGGGATGAGTACCTCATGTTGCAGGTCGCCCGTTTTCTCATCGAGGAAAACCAAGTCCGGGCCGAGAGCATGCGTTTCGACGACGCCGGCCGCATCCGGGACTTCGGGGTTCCGGAGAAGGTTTTTCTGGAAACCGTGGAGCGGCGGACTCCTTTTATGACCTCGGGTTGTCCCGGCAGGGACGGGGAAGTGGCGTGCAATCGTCCCTTCGGGAACTGTCTGCCCGGCGTGCGCCAGTGGAACTACCCTTACATTCCGGACGACGAAGAGATGGAAGCGGTGAGGTCCGCTTTGCGGGACCGAATGGGACGCACAATGGGAGGCGGCCGCCCCGCCGAGGAGATCGAGACCATGAAGACGGCCGGGGCCGGTCGCGGCTGATGAGGCGCCATGACTTCCGCGCTCGTATCGTTCGAGCGGGTGGGGTTTCGTGAAGAGATTCTATGAGGTATTTATGGATTCGGAGATTTCAGAGGCGGACCGATGACCGCTGAAAAAGGGAAATCTTGTCGGGGTGCCGTGAAAGCCCTCCAGGATGAAATGATCCGGCGGTCTCTCGACCATATCAGGCACAAGCTGTTGGTCATGAGCGGCAAGGGTGGGGTGGGTAAGAGCACCGTTGCCGTGAACCTGGCCTGCGGGTTGTATGCCGAAGGCTCCAAAGTGGGCCTGCTGGACGTGGATCTACATGGTCCCAGCGTACCCGGACTCCTCGGAATCAAGGACCGGATGACTCGGGTCCGGGAGGACCGGACCATGGACCCCGTCGTCTATCGCGAAGGCTTTGAGGTCATGTCCGTGGAATCGCTCCTTCGCGACAAGGACGCGTCGGTTATCTGGAAAGGCCCCCTCAAAACCAACATGATCCGTCAATTCGTCGCGGATGTTCCTTGGGGAGACCTGGATTATCTCGTGGTGGACGCGCCGCCCGGTACCGGCGACGAGCCCATGACCGCGGCTCGTATGATTCCGGACGCCTTCGCGGTGATCGTGACCACTTCCCAAGAGCTTTCGCTGGCCGACGTGCGCAAGTCCGTACAATTTTGTCGCCGACTGAACCTGCGAATGGGGATTGTGGAGAACATGAGCGGGCTCGTGTGTCCTCACTGCGGCGGGGTCATCGATCCGTTCAAGACCGGAGGCGGGAAAAGGCTGGCATCGGAAGCCGGGCTGCCGTTTCTGGGCGGGATTCCTTTGGATCCTGAATTGGTTTCCCTAAGCGACAACGGCACACCCGTGTTCGAAGCGCGTCCGGATTCGGATGTGGCGCGGGCGTTTCTGAACATCATCCGACGCATCAAAGAAGAGCTCGGAGTGGAATGATCTCGGGTGCGAAGGTTGGAGAGGGCTCGGCTCATGCAGGTAACTTCCCGGCTGAAGCCGGGAGATATGGAAGAATTTCATAACAACCCGTGACGGCGGGGTGAAAAGGCCCCTGCGGTTGAAACGGTCTGGAGGTGACGAATGAAGCTTGGTGTGAGGATGTGTTCGGTCGGGTTGGCGGTTTGGCTTCTTCTATCCGTTGGTTTATTGATTGCGGCGCCCGCTTTCGCGGATACCCTTTCCGACGCCATTCAAGCGGGCATCGAAAGCGGGCGGTTGGACCCCAACGCCGCTCCCGGATTTCTGGGGATCCCCGGCGGGCCTCAGGTGAGCTATGTGGTGGGCTTTTTCTGGGCGATCTGGGTGGGGTGGATTTTCTCCAGTGTGGGCGCCTTCGGGGGCATCATGGCCGGAGTGGGCCACATCACGGTTTTCGGACTGGGGGACTATGCCAAGTCTTTCGGCAAAGGACATCCGCTGAACAAGACGATCACGGACTCGATTCGGGTTTCGAACCAGTGGCTGGTGGGCTTGAGCGCCTTCATCAGTTCTCTCAACTACTATCGCATGCGGAGACTGGTGCTTCCTCTGGGGATCTGTCTTGCATTGGGCTCGATCCTGGGGTCCTACCTGATACCCGTATTCACCGCGGGCAAGATCAATCTCCGAGAGTACTTGGGGTACTTCGGACTGGTGGTCTTGATTATCGGCGGATTCCTTTTCTATGAAACCACTCCGAGGGGTCAGGCCCGAAAGAAAGCGGCCAAAGCGGCGGCCGCGGCTTTCGAGAAATCCGTCAAACAAAAGGATTCGAGCGCCGCACTGGAGCAAGGGGTCAAAGTCTTGAGTTGGAGCCCCGCGAAAGTGCACTTTACCTTCTTCGGAGCCGAATTCAGCTTTACCCCCATCGTGCCGGTTATCGGCGGTCTGCTCATTGCCGCGATGGCTTCTTTCATCGGCGTGGGCGGCGGATTCCTGTTCGTTCCTTTTCTGACCTCCATAGCCGGTCTGCCCATGTTCCTGGTGGCCGGTACTTCCGCATTGACGGTGCTCGTGGGCATGGTGATTTCCGTTACGACCTACATGGTCAGCAAGGACGTTCCGGTCCATTGGGGGCTCATCGGCGTGGAATTAATCGGAATCTTCGTGGGATCCATGATCGGTCCCAGAACCTCCAAGTATATACCGGACATCTGGCTCAAGAGGTTGTTCGTGGTATTGGCGCTTTACGTGGGTATTCGTTACACCACCAAGGGCTTCTTAGGAACGAGTTGGCTGCCGCCTTTCTGATGTTTCGGTGCGGGCCGACGGCCTGTGGGAATGGGAACAGGGGAATATGTGGCCTGAATGGATGGACGCCCTTTTGATTTACGGGTACCGCGTTCCGGAGAACCCGTGGCTGGGCTTCTACCTGGGGACGGCGGTGCTGGCTTTGCTGGCGGTGCTGTGCGGCGAACTGACCATGGCGTCGGCCCTGTTGATCAATCGGAAATTCATCCGGGATCACAACGAGGAAATGGTCAAAATGCACAATCTGTCCATGGAGGCGCTGGAGTTGGGGGACAAGGCGGGGTACACGGCGTGCAACAAGCAAGCCAACGATGCTTTCGGCCGGTCCTTCTTCTACCAGATCGCCCTGGGAGCGGGAATGCTTTGGCCGATTCCTTTGGCGCTCGACTGGATGGGCAAACGTTTTTCCGGGGTTCCGTTCGAATTGCCCTTTCCTCTGCCTTTCGCGGGAAACCGGGTGGGGTACGCGTTTCCGTTCCTGCTTTTTTATATTCTCATGCGGATTTTGTTCAAACAGGTGCGATGGCGGCTGCCTTTTTTCAGAGGGATCCATGTCCACTTGAAGGAATTGGGCAAGGGAGCGGAGATGCGTCCTTTGCCGGGCGCGAGGCGCAAGAAGGACCGGCGTGTAGAGGCGTAGTAGGGTATTGAAAAGACCACACATTTCTGCAAAAAAATCTTGACACAATCTATGGGTAATGTTATTCGGCGATTATTGAGCCGGATACGCTCAATGGGAGGGGATTTTTCCCCTCAAATCCAACAGGTGAGGAGGTGACACGGAGAGTCTTTGTTAGAGGGAGTTGGTGAGTTGTACAATTGGCCGGATTTAGAGGGTCCGGTCAGCAATTGACGAATCATTAGGAGGAGAGAACATGAGAAGGTTGTTTTTGGTGGCCGCGGCTTTGGTCATCGCGGTGAGCTTTGCGGTACCCGCGAAGGCGGACTTTGTGGTTGGTATGATGGCTTACACCGACGTGGGTTACTACTATCGCAACGAAGACCGTGTGCTTAGCCAGAATCCCACCGTTGACAGCTCGGTGGGCGATGTGTTCGTGAGCATGCCTCATCACTCCAGACTGTATTCCAAGTGCACCACCGAGGAATGCGGCGGCTACTTCGAACTCGGAGTGGGCAGTGATAACGACAGCGCCGGCGTGGGCTTCGCCAACGTCAACTTCCGTAAACTTTACGGATGGTACAACTTCGGTCCCATGACCATTGAGGCCGGGCACACCGAACCCATCGGCGCCTGCCGTCAGAACCCCACGCAGCTCTTCGGCCTCGGCCGCGCCGGCAAGATCATCGGCATCGGCTTTGGTAACATCTATGACCGTGCCGCTCAGGTCAACCTGATTTATCAGGGCGGCCCGCTCTACTTTGCGGTCGGCGTTTCCAACACCTATCCCTTCGGAATTTTCGGCACCGGCGAAGAATACAACGTCATCCCGAGAGTCCATTTGGTGGGTGGTTTCAACAGCGCCAACTTCTCCGTCCTGCCCAACGTGACCTTCCTGCATGCCGACGCGGAAGACACCCCCAACAAAGACAGCTCCGTCTTTGGGTGGGTGGTGGAAGTTCCCGTCTCCATCAAAGCCGGTATGATCGGCGCCAAGGTTTCCGCTCACTTCGGCGACAACGTGGGCAACCTGTACAGGACTTACTACAACGCGGGTTACAGCGGACATAACGCCAGCCCGAACGTACAGATCGACGAGGACGGCGGCACCGAGAGCACCTTCTGCTGGGGCGGTTACTTTGACGTGTCCTTCGGCGGCAAGCCTCTGGCCGTTCACCTCATCGGTGGTATTCAGCATGTGGAAAACGACCTGTGGGAAAACGACGACGAGAACACCCGCTACATGCTGGTCGCTCGCGTTCCTTACTCCATTTCGGGTAACTTCACCCTCAGCCCTGAAATCGGCTGGTACAACTTTGGCGACGACGTCAACGTCACCGAAGGCGGCCAGAAGGATCTCGGAAGCGACCTGCTGGTCGGTGTCCAGTTCCAGTTCGTGTTCTAAATCGGTCTGAAATCGGCCGAACGGAAACCCGCGCCCTTCGGGGCGCGGGTTTTTTGTCCGCGGATCCCACCTCACTCTTTTCCGGGATGGTTGGGACTTGACTCCGAAGCGGGGATCCATTAGTCGAGCAGGCAACCGGGTAGCTTAAATCCGAGGAGCCCTCCGTCTCCTTCGAGGCCCGGGAATTCCCCGGAAGCTCCGTATCTTCCGCTGTCTGAAGCCTGGAACCGAAAAGCAAGCCCATGACTCAACAATCGGACCCACCAGATTCAAAATCCGTTTCCGTGGTTGTTCCCGTTTATAACGAAGCGGAGAACGTCGTCATTTTGGCCGAATGGATCCATCAGGCCATGAAGGCCTATGCTCATCCCTGGGAATGCATTTTCGTGGACGACGGAAGCAAGGACCGCACCCCGGCACGCCTTAAGGAACTGCGAGAGTCTTACGGTCCCCATGTGCGCGTCGTAACCCTGCAGCGCAATTTCGGCCAGACGGCCGCCATGCAGGCCGGCATCGACGCGGCGCGGGGCGCTTTCATCGCAACACTGGACGGGGATCTTCAAAACGATCCTAAAGACATACCCCGTCTTGTGGAACGACTGTTCAACGAAGATCTGGACTTGCTGGTGGGATGGAGGAAGAATCGAAGAGACAGCCTGATCGTCCGCAAGGTTCCTTCCTGGATCGCCAATCGACTGATCGGCTGGGTCACGGGGATCCGATTGCACGACTATGGCTGCAGCCTCAAGATCTACCGGGCTTCGGTGATCAAGAACGTACGACTGTACGGTGAAATGCACCGCTTCATTCCGGCGTGGATGGCCGCCTTCACCTCGGTTTCACGCATCGCCGAGGAAGAGGTCACGCATCATCCCAGGAAATACGGACAGTCGAAGTACGGCCTCTCAAGAACGTTTCGTACCATTCTGGACCTGCTGGTCGTCTACTTCTTCATGAAATATCGCGCTCGGCCCGGACACTTTTTCGGAAGCATCGGAATCGCCTTCGGCCTTGCCGGGGGGGCGATTCTCGGGTATTTGGGCTTTGTCAAAATCATTCTCGGTGAAAACATCGGCACACGCCCTCTGCTGCTCGTGGGGGTGGTTTCGGTGATCGCCTGCCTTCAGTTCCTGACCACCGGCATCATTGCCGAATTCATTGCACGAACCTATTTTGAATCCTCCGAAGTGAAATCCTACGTGGTTCGTCCCACCGAACCGAGTCCGGGATCGGCTCCGGGAGAGTCTTGGTATACCGAACATGACACAGCACGCGCCGAATAGCGGGTTGGATTTCAGTAAGTATTCCATCTGGTTTCTCTTCGCGGCATTGGCGATTTCCTTCTTCTATAACTTGGGCGCCGCGCCGCTCTTTGACGTGGATGAAGGAGCCTTCAGTGAAGCCACAAGGGAGATGTTCGAGCGGGGAGATTTTATTTCCACCTATCTCAACGGCGTTCCAAGATACGACAAGCCGATCCTGATCTATTGGCTGCAGGCCCTGAGCGTTCTTTTGTTGGGCGTGAACGAAACCGCCTTCAGACTCCCTTCGGCCCTTGCGTCCGCCCTTTGGGTTCTGTCCATATTTCGCTTCACCGAAAAAGTGTTGGATCGGGAAAGCGCTTTCACCGCCGCTCTCATGGGAGCGGGCAGCTTATGGATGTTGGTGCTGGGACGGGCGGCCACAGCGGATGCGGTGGTTAATCTGTTCATCGCCCTCAGCCTTTTCGAGACCTACCTCTACGCCCTGGACGGCTCTCCCGCCCGTAGAAATCGAGTGTTCCTATGGTCCGCTCTGGGGTTTCTCACCAAAGGACCGATTGCGGTGCTCGTCCCTTTGGCCGTGGGTTTCCTCTTCTTTCTATTCGAGGGACGTTGGCGGGACTGGTTGCGAGCCGTGACGCGTCCCGCAGGTCCGGCGATTTTCGCCCTCACGACGTTTCCCTGGTACGTGGCCCAGTATGTCAAGGAAGGTCAGCCTTTTATCGACGGCTTTTTCCTGAGACACAACGTGAGTCGGTATCTTTCGCCCATGGAAGGCCATAGTGGAGGACTTTATTATTATCCCCTCGTAACGCTGGTCATCGTGCTGCCGTTTACAGGCCTTCTCCTGAAAATGATCCCAAGGTTCCGCTCCTCGCTGAAGAACCCCCTCGAACGTTTCCTTTGGATCTGGTTCGGCTTCGTCCTGATTTTCTTTTCTTTTTCAGGGACCAAGCTCCCCCATTATCTCATGCACGGCATAACCCCTTTGTTCATTCTTATGGCCGTACACCGAGATCGACTGAAGGGCCGCCTCGCCGCTTTCACGCCTCCTTTGCTTCTCCTGATCGCGGTGGCGTTGCTGCCCCAGGTGCCGGCCCTTGTTCGCCCGCATGTCCACGAAGTGGAGGCCTTGGCCGTTCTGGATTATGCCGCGGAACATCTGGGAGCGTCCTACCGTTTCTGGACCCTGGCCGTATTGACGGTCGTGGCCGCCTTGGCCTTTTCTCGAAAACTTCCCCCCTGGCAGGGGCTCATTTTTTCCGGGTTGCTCATTGCTTTTCTCGCCGCCCACACCATCATTCCAACGGCTGGAAACATCATTCAGGGGCCCGTAAAAGAGGTGGGACAACTTGCCAAAGAAAAAGGCTGGGATGTGGTCATGTGGCGCGTAGACATGCCCAGCTTCAGCGTATACCGTGGCTCTCCGACCCCCCGCCGAGATCCGGCCGCGGGGGAAGTCGCGTTCACCCGAGTCGACAAACTCGAAGAGTTGCCCCCCCATGAACTTCTGTACCGGAAGGGTAACGTGGCTCTGGCAAGGATCACGGAATCCAATGAGTGACAACGCTCCGGATACGCACCTACCTTCCCCTTGGGTATGGCTTCCCCCCCTGATCGCCGGCATCCTGCTCGCCGCGTTGCTGTGGAAAGGGTGGAATCGCGATCTCTTCTTGGTGTTGAACGGTCTATCCAAGTATACCGGGGACGGCTTATGGGCCCATGTGACCCTCCTGGGGGACGGGCTGATGGCCGTGGTCCTGGTCTTTCCCTTGCTTCGTCGGCGTTCGGAGGCCGTTTGGGGCATGGTGATCGCCACTTTGCTTGTTACGGCTTTTCTACATACGCTTCACGCCCTGATTCCGTCTCCTCGCCCACCCGCTCTCCTCCCCGCCGACACCCTGCACGTCATCGGTCCCGCCCTGCTGCACGGCTCTTTTCCATCGGGGCATACATCGACCGCCTTCGCACTTGCCGCGGTGCTTTGCGGTTCCTGGGTGCGAAACCCGGCCGGCAGAGCCGGCCTGACGATTATGGCGTGCCTGGCGGGGCTTTCACGCTGCGTAGTGGGAGTTCATTGGCCGGCCGATGTTCTCGGAGGGATTATGCTGGGATGGACCTGCGGTTGGATCGGTGTCCGGATCGCGCACCGCGCGACGTGGGGAGCCTCGAAAGCCTTCGTCCGAGTGTGGGGTGGGGCTCTAACCGGCGCGGCCCTGTTCCAGATATTTTTCTACCATTCCGGTTATCCGGGGACGGAGGTCTTCGTCAAAGCGACCGGGGTGATTTGTCTGCTCGGCGGCCTACTCGCTCTTTGGCCGGTGAAGGGCCGAGCCGACAAGGCCCATGAAATATGATCGGGGGTGAGCCGCGCCCGTCCTTCCCGCAGAGCGTTGACGGCGTCGTCGGACCATAAGAAAGGGCCCTCCCCATGGGGAAGGGCCCGGGATTACAGGCTGACTTCGAACCCCTATTTTGCGCCTCCCCCGCTCTCCTTTTCCCTGCTTTCGGGCGTGACCTGGAAAGCGATGAAGGTGCTTTTCGGCTGGGCCAGTCCCGTGGGATCGAGCTTGACCATAACCACCACCAAGTCGCTGATGCCGTCGTTGTCCAGATCCTTGACCTGGTAATCGGGAACATAGCCCGGGATTTTGGTTGTGGACCAGTTTTCCAAGAGCCCCAGGCCCCGCCAGGACAGCGATACGATTTGGCTTCCCGAGAAGAATTTGTAGCGACTGGTCAGACGGAACGTGGAAGAGCGGTTCCGATTGACGATCACTTCGGGGATGCCGTCCTCATCAAGGTCCGTGATAACGATTCTTGCCGGTACGTACATCCGGTCCGACACCTCCGATGTGAACGGATTTTCATACTTGAGAATGACGTAGTTCAAAGTGCCGCCGAAATAATAATCGCTCTCCCACAAGGAGTCGCCGGCGAGTGAATAGACTTCCAGGTAGCTGTTGTCGTTGATGAGCACGGCGCGGGTCTTTCCGTCGTTGTTCAGGTCGGCGAGGTTGAAATTGAACGCGTTGGCTCGGGACGGCAGTCTCAGCTCCTTTTCCGCCACGATTTCATTTCCTTTACGTCTCAATTTGTACACGCCCTTGGCAAACCCGTCGAATTTCTTGCGCTGCCCGATGAGAATGGATTCCCCGGTATCGGGATCCTGAACGACGCGAAAACTCCAGGGTATGTTACGTATGACGGGAACGAGGCGGCCGCCCTGCATTTCCAGCACCAGGGAATTCGTCTCTCCCATGCTTCCGGTTTCGTTTACCACGTAGGCTTCGCCCACGCCGTTGTGGTCGAGGTCGGCGATATCCACGCAAACCAGCGTGTTGAAGCTCCCGATGGTGAACTTGGCGATTTCTCCGATACCGGCTTCCGTTCGTTTGAATACAATGACATCCTGCTCGGTCACGGCGACCAGGTCGTTTTTGCCGTCCCCGTCCATATCACCGATGTCGAAGCCTTTTATGTTCATGGGCAGAACGTGGCTCCTCCAAAGTACCGGCTTGCCGGCGCCTCCTTGCCTTACGATGCCGGGTCCCAAAGCGGAGACATCGATTCGATCCTGCGGACTCATGAAATAGTCGGGTGATAAGCGGGATTTAACCTCCTGATCGGCCGAGGGTTCATCCGATGCCGCAGGGGGCTCGGGGACTGTGGCAACAGCGGTTCCCTTCTTGAAAACCTTTTGGTTCACGGAGTCGGCGAAATCGCCCACCGCGGGAATCAGCTGATCCATACTCCCCAAGCCTTTGGAAACCGTTTGGACGTCGACGCCGAGCTTGACGTCGAGCACTTTGGCGTCCAGGCTCACCGCTTCACCAAGGACCGTCAGGCTGCCGTAAACCACGTAGTCGGCATCGGCCGCCAGCGCCTCCTTTTGAATGTTTTCGGTGGAGAACCTCCCCTCGAGTTTTCGATAAACACCCTGGGCTTGCGATTTATCCAGTATGTTCACGTGATCCTTCCAGCTCAGACGGGAAGAAAGCATATCCTGAATCCCGGACTGGAGGAAGGAGAGGTCCTTTTGGGCGTTGACGGTGAAAGGCAGAACCATGACGCTTTTGGGTTCGGCGGCATGAACTGCGGTAGCGAAGACAATCACCAACACGGCGGCGCACAAGGTTTTCATCTGATTGAACAAGGTATCCTCCATCCCGAGTGGAATTTGAGTCTGCTTATCATTCCCACCGGTCACCGTCAAGCCGATGGAGTCGGACGACGGCCCTGCGCGGAAGCGTTCGACCGGGCGGGGCGACTTCGCTCACAGCCTCATTTAAGGTGTCGCCGGAAGATCGGAATCTTCAAAACCCAATCGGCCAAGGACTCCGAGGAAACACGAAACCCCCTTCTTCCGTCCGAGCCATTCCGGCATCAATCCTCAAAGAGACCTACCTTGCGCCCCATCTCACCGTAGTTTGACGGCAACTCAGGCTCGTAGTTCATATAGAAAGTTACGGGGTACTTAGCGCCGATCTTGGCTCCGGCCCGGGACAAACCTTCGGTGAGCTCCTCCAAATCCTTGAACGGAAGGGAGAAGACGAGCTCATCGTCCTGCGTCATGGAAAAGATGCGGTCTCCCAAGCCGGGAATCGCCACACGAGGGCTCTGCTCTTTATGGGGAGCCATGAGGTACTCCGAACATTCGACTTTCCCGCCGATTTGGCCGATCACCTTTCCTCCCTCCATGAATGTCCAGGCCTGAACCAATCGCATGATCTGCGCGGGATTACCGTAAAGGAGCACCAAATCGGGCTGGAAGACTCCTTTTCTGAGGGGAGCCATGAGAAGGCCCTCGACTTCGCCTTCGGAGAAAAAGGTCATGGCGGAGAGCTCGGAGCCCGCCTTGTCGCCGTCGGAGGCCAGTCCGACTTCGCACCAGAGTTTTCCGAGGTCCTCCTTGGGGTCCGCCGACCGACTCATACCCAAAGCCATCATGGCGGGAACGCATTTCAGGTCGTCTCGGGTGAGCCCCACGGTCCACCCGTAGGTTCTGGCGAGGGTGACCGCCTGACAAACCGTGATTCGCTTGTTCATGTGTTTGGAGGGCCTCTGAGTCTTCTCAGGGAAGCCGGAAGCCGTTTCCTGAAACCGGACCCCGATGGGGAGCGTCCGAAGTCGAAGAACTTCATAAATGTAATCCGCCGCCTTGACCATACCCGCGTTGTCCATATCCGTCCTCCTCGATGTTTGGGGTCGGGAGATTGCCGACATGCGCCTGTTTGAAAGAACCGGAGCCTTGCCGCGTCCGAATTCGGCCGGGCAAGCGACCGGATAGTACCAATTCCGGGCGGTTGCCACAATCGGACTTTGCAGTCGCGCCTTTTGACGAATCGAACCTGAAGCTTCTCCGAAGGCGGGATTCCGGAAGAGCTTTTATCTTGACGCCCTGCAAGGGGCCGTATTAGGTTGTTTGCCGGAATCCCGAAAAGCATCGAAAACGATTTTTGGAACCCCCAGCCCAGGTTTTAAAGGGTTGCCGCGTTTTGAGTTTGGTTCGTCTCTGCGGCCGAAGCCCATGCACCCTATATACACCAAAGGAGGAGTTGTGATGGTAGGTGATCAAGACAAGAAAGGCCTATCTCGACGTGAGTTCCTTCGAACGACGGTCCTGAGCGGTGCGGCGTTGGGCGCATGCCTGACCGTGGTTCCGGGGTTTAATCCCGCCAGAGCGGCCAAAGAAGGCAAGTGGGTCATGAAGTACGATTGTTACATCGGTCAAACGGCGGAGACGGCCCAGCTGGACAATTGGTTCCTGGATGAATTGGTCAAGCGGACGGATGGGCGGATTGAGATCAAGAAGTTCTGGTCCGGCTCTCTACATAAGGTGGGACAGCATCTCCCGGCCATTCGCGACGGACTGTCGGAAATCTCACTGATCAGCTACGGATACTATCCCTCCGACGTTCCGTTGAGCCGGGGGCTGGAATGGTACTATCGAGGCTGCGACCATGCCGACTCCCTGCTGTACGTGTGCCGGGACATGTATGCCGAGACTCCCGAACTGCGCAAGGAATGGGAAGACAAGAACAACGCGCAGGTGCTTTATTTCACCAACTGGAGCTACTGCCCCTTTATGATGAAGGAGCCTCTGACCGCCGTGGAGGGGCTTAAGGGGAAGAAGGTGCGCGGCTATGGTATCGGTGCGGACACCATCGATCGCCTGGGCGGACGCGGGATGCCTATCGTGGCGGGTGAGGTGTACACTTCATTGGAACGCGGTATCCTGGACGGGGTGTTCGCTTTCGCCTTTATCACCGCGGAGAAAATGAAGCTGCACGAACAAGCGCCCTACATCGTGGAAGGCGGCGCCGGCGCCCATGCTCCCACCACCGTGGTTATGAACCGCAAGCTCTATCAATCCCTTCCCGACGATCTCAAGGAAATCATCCAGAAGACCGTTGATGACCTCTACAATTGGAGGTATCTCGAGCTCTACACGCAGCTTACGGAAGAAAGCGTGGATAAGATGGTCCAGGCCGGGGCCAAATTCTCGACCTTGAGCAAAGAGGAAATCCAGAAGGCGACTCACCTCGTACAGCCGGCCCAATACGAAATGTGGATCGAGAATATCGCAAAACCCATGAAATTCGACGGGCAGGGCTTCCAGGACAAAGTGGACGCCCTGATCAAGAAGTATGAACCGGGCAAGCTGAAGAATCCATGGGAAGTCTACTCGGCGAAATACGGAAAGAAATCCTAAGGTCATTTCCCGGCGGTGGGGACCTGCGGGTTCCTCGCCTCCGGGTTTCATGGATCCATCGAAATACGGCGGGATAAGCAGTGACTGAAAATTCTCCGCAACCGCAAAGACTTCTGGTTCAACGAATCTCGGAAGCCTATCGAAAATTCTGTGTGGTCATGGCGTCGATCGCCGGGGCCACCATTGCCGTTATGATGTTCAGTACAACCATAGACGCCACCGCTCGTTACTTCCTCAATTCACCCATCGCCGGAATTTTCGAACTGAACGAAGTCATTTTGGTGATTTGCGTGTTCCTGGGCCTCGCCTGGACTCAGATCGAAAGAGGCCACATACGGGTGACCGCTCTGTTGGAGCGTGTGTCTCTACGCACCGCTTGTCGTTTGAGCTTTTTAGCCTGGCTCATTTGTTTCATCTTTGTCTTTATTTTGGGATGGCAAACCGCGGTCGGAGCCATCGAGTCGATCCGTATCCGGGAGTTTCGCTGGGGAACCGTCCAGATGCCCATCTGGTGGGTGAAATGTCTTGTGCCCATCGGGTGTTGGATGCTCAACATCCAGTTGATTCTGGATATGTGGAAAGAGATCGAGCATCTTCGAGGCCGAATTCCTCTGCAGGAACAAACCCGCTGACCCCCATTGATCATTGAAAGCAGTTCCATGTTAGATCCTTCGCTCGCCGTTATACTCAGCATACCCTTGGTATTGGTAATGCTCGCCCTGGGCATTCCCGTGTACGTGTCCCTCGGTCTCAGCGGTTTTCTGGGATGCGCCGCCATTTCCAGTTGGGACATGGCTCTGACGCAGCTCAAGGTCTTCCCTTATGTCCAGACCGCCAGCTATTTGCTGGTCGTGGTCCCTCTGTTTGTCATCATGGGGAACTTCGCCTTCAAGGCGGGGTTGGGACAGGACATCTTTTCCATGGGCCGTAAGTGGTTCTCCCGGTTCCCCGCGGGTTTGGGCGTGGCGGCCATCATCGGCAGCGCCGGATTCGCCGCCTGCTCCGGGTCCAGTGTGGCCACGGCCGCCACCATGGGTGCGGTGGCCGTACCTGAGATGCGCAAGCATGGATACGATCCCAAGCTGGCCTGCGGCATCGTGGCGGCAGGCGGCGTGTTGGGGATTTTGATCCCGCCCAGCGTGATTTTGGTATTCTATGGAGTCATTACGGATACCTCGGTAGGGTCCATGCTGGTTGCAGGAGTCATTCCCGGGTTGATTTCGGTTCTGGTGTACGTACTCGGCCTTACGGCGCTCAGCCGGTGGGAACCCACATTGGCTCCCGATCCCGAAAGCTATACCTGGATCGAACGATTTCGTTCCCTCAGAGATGCCTGGGGCGTACTGGCGCTCTTCTTGGTTGTGGTCGGTGGAATCTACATCGGCTGGTTCACACCCACCGAGGCGGCTGCGGTAGGATCCTTCTTTGCCTTCGTCGGGCTGCTGTTCCGCCGCCGGGGGGACGCCAACCTGAGAAGCGATATTCTCGAGTGTTTTGTAGGGACCCTTCGTACCACCTGCATGGTGTTCATCGTGATCGTGGGAGCGGGTCTCTACAGTTTTTTTCTGACATTGGCCCAGGTCCCCCAGATGATCTCCGAATGGGTGGCCACCCTGCCGGTGCACCCCATGCTGATCGTGGGTGCGTTTCTGATTGTGTATATCCCTCTCGGGATGTTGTTGGACTCCTTTTCGCTGTTGCTGGTCACTCTTCCCATCATGTATCCCGTAGTGGTCACCCAGTTGGGGTACAATCCCATGTGGTTCGGAATCCTTTCCACCAAGTTGTGCGAAGTGGGCCTCATCACGCCGCCGGTTGGGCTGAACGTTTATGTGCTCGCCGGGGTTATCCGGGACGTATCGCTGACGGACATTTTCAAAGGATGTTTCTGGTTCGTCATCCTGGAGCTGATCACCACCACCGTGCTTTTCGCCCTGCCGATCCTGAGTTACTGGTTGCCCGAAACCATGGGCAGGTAAGCTGCGCGAAAGGAAGAACGCGGAAGGTTCGGGGTTGGGTGGGAAGCAACGGGAAGGAATTCGCAATCCGAGTATTTTGCTGCGGGGATCCATTGGATGCAGATCACCGGAGGTTGAGTCATGCCGCAATCAAACGTCAGTCGTCCCATTAATCTTGAAGGACGTTGCGCCTTGGTCACCGGCGGGTCCCGTGGGATCGGCGCCGCCGCGGCCCTTGCTCTGGCCCGCGAAGGAGCGGACGTGGCCGTGTCCGATTTGCTCCCATCGGACGAGGTCGTGGAACGAATCCGCGGAATGGGGCGCAAGGCCTATTCCATACAGGCCGACGTTTCCCGGGGAGCGGACGTAAAGGAGATGATCCGGAAGGCCGTGGAAGCGCTCGGGCGTCTGGACATACTGGTGAACAATGCGGGAATCGTCCATCGGGATACCCTGGCGGACACTCCGGAAGAGGCTTGGGACCGGGTTGTGAGCGTGATTCTGAAAGGGACCTTTCTCTGCATCCAGGCCGCTTATCCGTATATGCGGGAACAAGGTTACGGAAAAATCGTCAACGTCAGTTCCATCTCGGGTATCATCGGCGGTGCGGTATCCAAACAGGACGATTCACCGGAGAAGATTCGGGGGCGTTCGGGTCCGGCTTATGCCTCGGCAAAAGGCGGCGTGCTGGCGCTGACCCGATGGGTGGCCAAGGACGTGGCCAAAGACGGTATTTATGTCAATGCCATTGCGCCGGGCGCCTGCGAAACCGAAATGACCCGGGGGTACGACTACGGAGTCTCGAGTCTGCCCATCGCGAGAATGGGGGCGCCCGAGGATATGGCCGAAGCGATCGTGTTTTTGGCTTCCTGCGCTTCCGACTATATTACCGGCCAGGTATTGAACGTGGACGGAGGTTGGGTCATGGCCTAAAACCGAGCCGGATCCATTCCGGCATGGGTGCCGGTGCATGGCGTTTTGGAGGCTCTTCCGACGGAAGCGGGGGCAGCCTCCGCGAATACTTCTGGGTGATATATCCTTCCGTGAATCAAGAGTAGGGGTTTCAAGATGAACGTCGGCAAACTGGTGACGAAATCCGCCGAGGCCATGCCTGAAAACTTGGCGGTGGTTCATGGCGACAGACAGCTTTCCTACACGGAGTTCAACGCCCGTGTGAACCGCTTGGCCAATGCTCTGATCGAGCTGGGTATCCGTCAAGGGGATCACGTGGCGGTCCTCATGTACAACTACCCACAGATGCTTGAGGCGATCTTCGCTTGCTTCAAGCTGGGATGCGGTTCCGTACCCATCAATTTCCGTCTTCATCCCAAGGAATTCGCGTTTATTATGGATCACTCGGAGGCAAAAGCGGCGGTAATTTCTCCCGAGTTCAATGAAGCCGTAGTCGAGATTCGGGATCGAATTCCCCGTGTCGATCATGTGATCAGCATGGAGGGGGCCGCGGACGGGTTTCTGGATTACGAAACGCTGATTCAAGGGAACTCGGATCGGTTTCGCGAACGAGACGTGGAGCCCGACGACGTGGCCTGGCTTTTCTACACTTCGGGAACGACCGGGCTTCCCAAGGGAGCCATGCTTACGCACCGGAACCTCCTGGCCATGACCATGAACTTCTACGCGGATATCCGACCGGGTATGGGCCCGCAGGATGCCGTGCTGCATGCGGCACCACTTTCCCACGGGAGCGGGTTGTATGCGCTCCCCAATTTCGGCAAAGGGGCCGTGAACGTCATTTTGGAGTCCAAATCCTTTAAGCCCGAGCTTGTTTTTGAGACCATCGAAAAACATCGGATTACGAACATGTTCGCCGCTCCGACCATGATTCGTCTGCTCCTGGACCATCCGGCGCTGGAAAAGCATGACCTGAGCTCACTCAAGGCGTTGAACTATGGGGGAGCGCCCATGTTGGTCAAGGACCTGACGGAAGCGGTGAACAAGTTGGGGCCTTGTCTTGTTCAGCTCTTCGGACAGGCCGAGTCTCCCATGACCATCACCTACCTTCCGCAATGGGCTCACGTGATCGACGGCGGTCCGGAACGGACGGCTCGCCTCTCTTCCGCGGGGATTCAACGTACCGACGTGGAAGTGGCCATTTTCGACGACGAGGATCGAGAGTTACCCAGGGGGGAGACGGGTGAAATCGTCACCCGCTCGGACCTGGTGATGAAAGGCTACTGGCGGAATCCGGAAGCAACCGCATCCGCGCTTCGAAGTGGATGGCTCCACACCGGAGACATGGGCTACATGGATGAGAAGGGGTACCTTTTCATCATGGACCGATCGAAGGATATGATCATCACCGGAGGGGAAAACGTTTACCCACGAGAGATCGAGGAGGTGATCATTCGTCATCCGGCGGTGCGGGAGGTGGCTGTCATCGGCGTCCCGGACGACAAATGGGGTGAGGCCATCAAGGCGGTGGTTTCCTTGAACAAAGACGCCACGTTGGACGAGGCCGAGCTCATCGAGTTCTGCAAAAACAACATCGCCGGCTACAAGAAACCCAAGTCCGTGGACATCGTGGACGATCTTCCCAAGAACAACTATGGCAAAATTCTCAAGAGGGAATTGCGATCCAAATACTGGGAAGGGAAAGACCGAAAGGTCATCTGATGCTGCCGGAGGCGTCGCAGGGAAAGGGAACTCCCGCCCGCGACGCCCCTTCAACGCCGAACCGGGACGGGGCCGCCGGACCGTTCCGCTCCCCGCGGTTCAAACCCCACCGAGGGGCCTCCTCTTAAGACTCGAATTTCACGCGAACCCTGCGGCGCCTCATTCCATTAAAGTAATCCACCCATAGAGCCAGAGGGCGGTGTTTCCCACCGAGTGGATGAGCAGCGGCGTCCACAGGCTTCGGGTTTTCTCGAAGGCCAAGCTGAATATCAGACCTCCAACGGCGGCCGGAAGGATGCGCGTCCAGTCCGAACCGTGCGCCGCCGCGAAAATCGAAACGGATAGGAGAATTGCCGAGGGGACGGACATCCTGGATCGTAACGCGTTGTAAAAAACACCGCGAAAGATCAGTTCTTCCGCCGCGGGGCTCAGCAGGGCGGTGGTCGCAAGATAACACCATCCCAGCGGGGAGGGGACGAACCAGGGTCGGTGCAGCGGAGAAAACAGGCGGGGAGGGGCTCCGTATACCAGCCCATATACCGCGCCGATTCCAAGGGCGCCCAACCCCAAGATCACACACCAGATCAACCCGGTTCGCAAACCTTCGGCGGCCGGCTTACGTCCGAGTCCCACCGTTTCCCAGGATCCGCCGGATCTTTTCAAGAAGAGCACAACCAGCAGAATATCCGTGATCCGTACCAGGGCGGTGGAGAGGATCGCGTTCGCCGAAATCGTGGGAAGGAGTGTCGGGGCCCATCGAGACCAACACCACTCGATCAGCGCTGCAGCGGAAAGCAGTCCCAGGGCGACGGGCAATCCAAGCGAACCGCCCCCCCTCTGCCGTTTTGGCGCTTCGTTTGTCATGTGGAATCGTCCTGAGACGGAGAAAGGAAGAGAAGCGGAGGTTTCCCGTCGTGTTTCCGGAATATCCGATAAATCGTTTCACGGAGGTACCAACGAGCCTGGGAATGAAAGGCCGATGCGAGGGCGACGAAGGGAGGTTCTTTGAAACGTGCAAGCGCGGATGCGGAGGCTGCGGCCACATGAACTTGGGGAGAGTCGAGGTTTTCAATCAAGGCCTTTCGCAGGTCGGGTCCCCCGCCTCCGATGACGGCGATCGCAGCCCAATATCGAAGTCGCGGGTCGTGACTCGTGAGAAACCTGATGAGAAAGTCTCCGGAGAGGGGCTCTGAATTTTGCTCGGCGAGGGCGCGCAAGGCGCGCACTCGGGCCCAGCCTTCTTGACTTTCCGCGCGGCGCAGCAGCTCCGCCGGGTCGGTCGGAAACGGGTTCAAATAGAACAGGACCGCGGCTCCGAGGCCTGAAATGATGAGCAGGAAATCTCCCGGGGTGGGGCTCTTCGCCCCCGCCCATCGGGTAGTCCGACCCACGAATCTACGGAGCATGAAGGAAAGCAACCAGAGAATCGCCGTCGGCAGTCCTACGGTCACGCTCAATTTGAGCCATGACCTCAAGCCCAACCAGGAGGTGAGCGACTTTTCATCGCTGAACAGGCGACGATCCTTGATGCTCGGAGCGGGGAAAAGGAAGTGACGGCCGCTCCAGCCGTGTGCGCGTCGGATCATGAGCTCTCCGCCTTGCGTGGAAACGACCCAGTCGACTCCGGGCGGGACCTCCGACTCGGACGTCTTCAGCGGAATCACGCCTTCCGCCTCCGCCTGTCGTAGAACAATATCCATCATTGGGCCGGTGAATCCCTTGGTCTGCAAGAGAGCGATGGGCTGAGTCTTCTCCCAAGGAGGTTTCAACGGTTCGGCCGCCGCCAAGGTGTAATGATAATACAGGTCGCACAGGGTGGTACCCGGTGCGTTGCTCAACAACACGGCATCCCTCAGCGCTTTGAAGTCACGGATTCCGGTGCCGCAGCATACGAAGACGATGAGAAGGGCCGCTCCGGTAATTCCGAAAATCGCCGTGCGGTCCGGCCCGAAGTCGCTTTGCGGATTGCATCTTCCGGAAATCCAAAGCGCGAGCCAGCCTCCCGTGCCCAAGGCGTATAAGCTCTCCCATGGTCGGAAGCCCTCAAGATTGAAGCCGAGCAGCATGAGGGCGGACACCGAAAGAGCGGGGACATATTTGCCTCCGAAGTTGCGACGCCGAATCAGCAGGGTCAAAGGGAGCAACAGGGCCGGCAGGCCCACCCCCAAAGTCGCCGCATACGGCAGAGCGGCGGCGAGAGCGGCCTTTCCGGATCTGAATTCCATTTCCATCTCGGGTCCGGGGACAAAAGGATAACGGCTTTCCGATAGGAGCTCTTTCTTGAACAGAAGCGATCGGTCGCTTTCTACAACGAGCAGGTACCCGAGTAGCCAGGAAAAAATCAGGGAGAGGCAAAGGCAAACGAAGGCCGTTCCAAGGATTGGATGACGCATTGGCTGTGCGGGGGCTCCTTGGGTTTGCACATACGTTTCGCAACTGAAGAATGCTGCGGCCGGATAAAGATTTATTGAGTTGAAGGTCGTTAGGCTCCGGAGCCGGAGATCGCCTTTCCGGAACGATGACCGCTTTAATCATTCTTAATTATTATCCTCTTTCTCCGGTAACATAGATTGGGGATAATTGTCATCAGGCAACAGCCCTTCCGACTGTCCGTCGTCCGGGATCCCCCTATGAAAACGTTCGCAGGATGTGGTATAGAAGCAATAGGAGGAGGAACTCGGCACCAACCGTCGATAAGGGGGTTCTATGAGAAGAGTGGAAATGTTGCGTTGGGTTTGTACTATCGGGATGTGTCTCTTCGTTTTGACATCCACAAGTCACGCTTTCGACGTGGGAGTCAGAGGCCATTTGTGGCTCGCCAATGTCGACGGGCAAATTCAAGGCAATAACGGCGATACGGGTTCCGTGCTCAACCTTCAGGACGACCTGGATTTCGGATATTCCTGGGTCCCTTTCGGTGAGGCCTTCGTTGGAATCGGTCGGCATCATTTTTCCTTCGGCATCACTTACTTCGATCAATCGGAAACGCACAGGCCCGGTAAATCCCTGCAGTTCGCGGGGGAGTCTTTTGCCTCGGATGCTCAATTGGATTCCAATCTCCAGTGGACCATGTTGGAGATGGAATACTCCTTTACCCTACTCGACCTCGAAAACATACTCGCGGGATTTTCTCTGGACGTCTTTCTGGCCGGAAGATACCAAACGGGAAACATGAGCATAGAGAGCGGGAGCCAAAAAGGAGACATCGACTTCTCCTGGATTCGTCCCCTCGGAGGATTGCAGCTTCACCTCGGATTTCTAGCGGATGTTCTTGAGGTTCGCCTGAAAGGAGGGGGATACTGGGCTTCGGATGAACACTTGGTGGACGCCATAGCGGAAGTCTCTCTAACTCCTTTTGCCTTTATGGATTTGGGGCTCGGATATCGCTTCTTGAGTGTTGATCTGGAATCCGACGGACTCGATCAGGACTACGACTTGGCGGGCCCGTTCGCGGGTATTACCGTCAGCTTCTAAGGCATGGGTTTGCAGGCGGTTGGGAGGACACAGGCCATGGAACACGGAACGCGGATTCGCTGGTTTACTTCATCCGTCATTCTTTTTCTATTCCTGTTTTTCATTGGGCCCGTGCAGGCCGCTTTCGATGGAATTTGGAAAGACGTCCGACCCGGCTCTGCCTCCCCATCCATAAACTACTTCATTCAGACCTATGAAGAAGGCTCGGCCATTGTCGTAGCCACCACCAACCTTGAAGAATTCTACGTTTTTCTGGACGAGGACTACTCCGACGGCATCGATGTGGAGGATGTGGACGGAAACGGTCATCATCTTACCGTGGTGTTCTTCGATCAGGAGGAGGCTGCCGCGTCCCTTTCAGTGCAGGGAAACCCGGTGGAGGACTCCTCCATCTACAAATGGTTCGATGTTCCCGAAGCTCCCGGATTCGGCGGTCTCTGGAAAGACGGGCAGTCGGGCGACGACATCCACGTCAACCTGTACGTACAACACTACGATACGGGTTCGGGTCTGGTGGTCCTGCGGGAGACTTCGTGCAATACCACTTTCGCTTTCTTGGATTCATCCGTTTCGGACGGGTTTTACGCAGAGGATCTCACAGGAGAAGGCGGGATTCTGTCGATGGAGTATTCTCTTGACCCTTTGGGAATCTCCGCCGCATGGGACCTTCCGGTAACCGGAAGCTCCGCCTCGGGTGAAGGGGAGCTGCACCGCGTTTTCACGGCGCCCGGAAGCACCGTCGAGCCCGCCGACGGGGACTTGGTGGGTGAACTGACGATGGCCTCCGATGCTTATACGGATTGGGATACCAATGATCCCTATCAACAAGGGGATAACGATTCTCTCTCCACGGCGCAGGAAATCTCCGTGCCCGCCACGGTGGGCGGATGGTCCAATCGGTACGGCCCCTTCAATTACGATGAGGATTATTATCGAATTCAGCTCACCGGCCGGCCGGTGTATGTTGCTTTGGTGACCGCCGACCCGGACAATCTTAGGTTGGATCTGCATTTGTTGGACGAGAGCGGATCCGAAATCGTTTCTCCGAGCACGGGATCCGACAAAGTCAAACAAGTTTCCACCACTACCCAAACCGGAGAGGCCTACATCTGGGTGGAACCGATTCAGGGGTTTTTCGGGGCGTCCTCCAATTACACACTCATCGTGGGGCAGACCGCAACGGTGGGAGGCTCCGAGAGCATTCCGGATGAAGCCGAATTCGTGCCCGGCGAAGCGGTTGTGCGATTCCGGCAGGGCGCCACGACATTGAATTTGGAGTCGACTTCCGACATCCTGCTCCCGCATGGGAACGTCGATCAACGCCCCTCGTTAGTGCGGTTTTCGGGCATGGAAACCGAGGGAGTGAGCGCATTGGCGGAAGAGGGAAAGAAGCGGTCCCGGGAGAAAACCATCGAGAGAATCGAGGCGCTCAAAGCGCGATCCGATGTGCTGTGGGCCGAACCGAACTACATCCTCAGACCGTCATTCCTTCCCGACGATCCCTATTACACCTACCAATGGCATTACCCCCTGGTCAATCTTCCCCTGGCATGGAACGTGACGCGCGGCAGCGGGGAAGTCGTGGTGGCCGTTCTGGACACGGGCATCCTGATGGAACACCCCGACTTCGATTCTTCCCGGTTCATGCCCGGGTATGATTTCATCAGCAACGTCGGATCGGCAGGGGACGGGGACGGGATCGACCCGGATCCCACGGACCCGGGAGACGCCGCGAGCGGTGTTTCCTCGTTCCATGGAACCCATGTGGCGGGTACCGTGGGCGCCGCGTCGGACAACGGAGTCGGAGTCGCCGGCGTGGACCACTCCTGTATGATCATGAACCTTCGGGTTCTGGGTATCGAGGGAGGCACCATCTACGATATCTATCAGGCCATGCGTTACGCGGCGAGGCTTTCCAACGATTCAGGAACCCTTCCGTCTCGTCGGGCCGACGTGGTCAACATGAGCCTGGGCGGTGCGGGGACTTCCAACCTGCTTCAGAGCGGGGTCGACGATCTACGTGGCGCCGGCGTGGTCGTCGTGGCCGCGGCTGGAAACAACAATGCCGACGCCGGCGGATATGTCCCCGCAAATGTTGATGGAGTCGTCGCCGTGTCCGCGGTGGATCTGGACAAAAAGAAGGCATATTACAGCAATTATGGGCAGGTGGTGGACGTGGCCGCTCCGGGAGGCGATACTTCCGCGGACCTTAACGGAGACGGTTTCAGCGACGGTGTATTGTCCACCCTGGGAGACGATTCCCAGGGGACCATCGGTTACACCTACGGCCGGTATCAAGGTACCTCCATGGCAACCCCTCACGTCGCGGGCGTGGTCGCGCTCATGCAGGCGGCCTATATGTCCGATCACGCCGGGAACAAATTTACACCTCAGCAATTCGACACCTGGTTGGCCCAAGGATACTTGACCCAAGACCTTGGTTCGACCGGGCACGACACCACCTTCGGCTACGGCCTGATCGATGCGTCTTCAGCCGTGCAGTTTGCCTCGGGCTCAGGTTCGTCGGGCGTGCCCGTTCCCGATTTGAACCCCGCCAGCCTGAATTTCGGCACGGAAAAAACCGCGCTGGTGCTCACCGTCCTCAACGTGGGAGGAACCGATCCCTCCGGGGAGTTCGATTTCACGGTGACCGTGGACGGGGATGCGTGGCTTTCCGTGGACAAGACCCAGGGGCGCGTGGGTACTTCCGATGCCGAAGACGCCGAAATCGTGGTCATGGTGGACAGATCCCTTGTTGAAGACGGTTCCTACAGCGGTAAGATCGTCGTCACCGCGCAGTCCCCGGCCTCCGGCAGCGTGGAGGCCCCCGTGCTCATGGAGAAGCAGGACGTGGTCTCTGAGAGTCGAGGCGATGTGGGCCCGGTTTACGTGCTGGCGGTGGATCCTCTGACCCTGAGCACTCAGAAGGTCGCCCTCGTATTTAAGGCGGGGGACTACGCTTATGCCATGACCCATCTCGCCGCGGGCAATTACATCGTGGCCGCGGGCACGGATCGAAACGGAAACGGATACATAGACGATGAGGGAGAAGCTTTCGGCTTCTATCCCATCTCCTCCCTTCCCGAACGTGTGGTGATCGGCAATGGCGAGAGCACCTTGGCCGACTTCCCTGTGGATGAACTGATCGACCTGGCCTCGGGTTCGTCCGATGATTCCGACGCCTCCATGGGCGGAGTCCCACTTAAAAGCATCGGAGCTCACGGAAAGGCTTCGCTTGAGGCCCTAAGGGCGGAGAAATCTTTGGGGGCCGCAAGTGATCGCTGAGCCTCCCATTATCGACTCCCACGCTCACCTTGATTTTATTGTAGAGAGTCGGCCCGAACGGGCGCAATGGCTGAAATCACACGGTGTATCGGTGGTTTCCTGGGCGTTCTGTGAGGGGGCGACCACCCTGGAAGAAGCGGGCTCTTACGTCGACGCGCATGCGGCCCTGGTAAGGGACCTGAGGGCTCAGGGCCTCCATGCCTATCACGTGGAGGGAATCCACCCTCGTTGCATTCCATCGGAGCCTTTCGGCGAGGAGAACTTGCGTCGTTTTCTGGAGGAATTGTTCACGAAATCCGCTGAGGATCCCTTTTTCCTGGGTGTTGGAGAAATCGGTCTGGAAACGGGCGACGAATTGGAGCGTCTTGTTTTTCAGACTCATTTGGATGCGGCCGCACCACGGGACCGACTTAGTATCTGTGTGCATACCCCTCGAAAAGAAAAGCCTCGGATTACCGGTGAGATTCTGGGTATCCTGGATCGTTCCGGTTTGGATCCGGAGCGCATCGTGGTGGACCATTTGGTCCCCGAGACCCTGGGATCGGTTCTTGAACGAGGCTACTGGGCCGGGGTCACCCTATCGGGCATCAAATGTCGTCCTTCTGATGTCCACGAGATGCTGCGGGCGCATCCCCAAGCCTTGCACCGGCTTATGCTCAACACGGATTCCAATGGGAAATTCCACGAGGACGAGGTCCGGTTTCTCAGAGACCCCGAGACTCCGGCAGAATGGAAGACCCGCCTCGGGTACGAGAACGCCGCCGGGTTTTTCGGACTTTCCGGTGCGTCGTGACGTCCGCCGAGTCCGGGATAAATTCGCGACGGGTCGATCGAGGATTCCCGCCTGGAAGACGCCTTGTTTTTTTCGCTCGGTGATTCGTGAAATCGTGTGACCATTGCGACTCGCGTCCGCTGTCGGTCGTAATCAAAACCCAACCTTCACGCGCTTTGGCGACACTGTTTGGTGCCGTCGAATGTTTCGCTTTCCACCTCGATTGCCATGGCTGATTTTCTGAAGATTGCGCTCGTCCATTTTGCTCCCGAACATCGAAAGCCCGAAGAAAACATTCGGACCCTTTTGCGATTGAACGAAGAGGCGGCTTCGGCGGGTGCGAATATCATCGTGAACACGGAATTGGCTACCACCGGGTATACTTTTAAGAGCCGGAAAGAAGTCGCACCGTTCGTGGAAGAAGTCCCCGGCCCCACCACGGGAGCTTTTGCCGAAACGGCCCGGAGGCTAGGTGTTTATATCGCCGTCGGGCTTCCTGAAGTCACCTCCCGTAACGGAATCTACTACAATTCGGCGGTCTTGTTGGACCCGGAGGGTAAAACGGCTCTCCGGTATCGGAAGATCAACACGGAAATTCGTTGGGCCTGTCCTGGAGCGGTGAAGCAGAAAAACATATTGTCCACTCCGTGGGGGCGCATCGGTTTGCTGATCTGTTCGGATGCCTATCACAGCCTGATTCCCAGAGTGACGGCCGTGCGCGGTGCGGATCTGGTGTTGGTTCCGGCCAACTGGCCCACAACAGGCTTGGATCCGCGTCGAATCTGGCGCGCACGGGCCAGGGAAAACCGAGTGTACTTGGCCATCTGCAATCGGGGCGGCTTCGAAGACCAACTCGATGCTCGACTGTCCCATTCCGGCATCTATGCGCCGTGGGGAGAGGTAATGGTCGAGGAAACGGACCCGGAGACTCGAATCTTCATGGCCTCTCTGCCTCTGCACAAAGGGAATATCCGGCCTCGCGGAGCGGCTCCGCTCAAGAAGATGCGCCGTCCGGACCTTTATCACTCCATATATCTGGACCTAAGGTCGGTGAGGGACCTGACTTCCTTCTATGAGCTTCCTCAACCGGGTCCCTTAACGGTCGCGGCGATTCCCGTGCCGACATGCGGAACGCCCGGGGAGGCCGTCGAACTGGTGGAAAAGAGGCTCTCCTCTTTGCCGTCCGAAGTGGGAACAGCCGTGTTGCCTTGCCCTCTGTTTTGCGTAGAGGCGGAATCCGATGCCGACTTCTGGATGGAGCACATGGAGGGACTGGCGTACCGGTTCAATCTGGCGTTGGCGTGGGGCGCCGACATCGGGAGCAACGAACACGCGACCAGGCTTCTGTTCGTGGTTCGCCCGGGCGGCTCGGCTCGGAAGCGTCGAGACACCCACTGCCCTTGGGATGCGAGTCGTCACGAGGAAGACGACCTCACATCCCTGGTGGACATCGGTACGGCCCGGGTGGGAATTGCCTCCGTGGATGAGGCTCTTCAGCCGGAAGTCTCCTGCGTCTTTTCCAAGCTCGGATCGGATCTTTTGCTTGCCTGCGGCAACCGATTGGAGGAGAGTGATTTGCAGGTACTCAGTACGCGGGCTTTCGATTTCTCCCACGTGGCTGCGGCGGGAGAGGATTGGGCTCTGGTGGGGCTGCCGCCTTCCGGCCATGATTCGTGGCGCGTACACTTGGAGCGGGAGAAACCTGCAGTGGCCGTTATCGATACGACGGAAGTGCGCATCAAACGCTTTCAAGATCGACTGGATATAGAAAAGTTGCTTAAGCCGTGAGGATGACGTGAATCGACAGACTCGAAACATCATGTTCCTTGGAACCGGTTCCGACGTGGGCAAATCGGTGGTCACCGCCGCATTCTGTCGAATACTCAAGAACCGAGGATTCAGTGTGGCGCCTTTTAAGGCGCAAAACATGTCCAACAACTCATTCGTAACCGTGGAAGGCGGCGAAATCGGCCGCGCCCAGATCGTTCAGGCCGAGGCCGCCGGCGTGTTGCCTTCCATCCACATGAATCCCATTCTACTGAAACCCTCTTCCGGGTTGGGTGCTCAGATCATCCTGCAGGGGAAGGTGTTCGGGCAGATGGAGGCCGCCGATTATCATACCTACAAGAAGAAGCTCCGGCAAAAAGTCCTGGAATCCTACGAGGTACTCGCGGCCCAGCACGACGTCATCGTCATGGAGGGGGCGGGAAGTTGCTGCGAGATGAACCTGAAGAAGAACGACTTGGTGAACTATGCCATGGCCCGCAAAGTCGAAGCACCCGTGGTGCTGGTGGCGGATATCGACCGCGGCGGCGTTTTTGCACAAGTCGTGGGAAGCGCCGTCCTCATGTCTCCCGGAGAGAAAGCAGCGACGCTGGGATTTCTCATTAATAAATTTCGGGGTGATCCGCGGCTTTTCGACTCGGGCATCGACTTCATCGAACGTCGAACGCGAAAACCCGTTCTCGGACTGGTGCCCTACTACACGGACATCCATGTGGATTCGGAAGATTCGGTGGCGGTTCAAATGGACAAGAGGCGAACTCAGCCCATCGAAGAAAACAAGATCAACGTGGCCGTGGTCCGCCTTCCGGGAATCTCCAATTTTACCGACCTCGAATGCCTGGAGCAGGAACCCGACGTGGTCCTGCACTACCTTCATCGGTGTCGTGACCTGGCCCCCTTTGATCTGGTGGTGCTTCCGGGAACCAAGAACGTGGTGGAAGATGCCGTGTGGATGGAAAACGAGGGTTTCGGCCGGGAGATTCGGGGCTATCCCGGACCCATCGTCGGCCTTTGCGGAGGCTATCAGCTCCTGGGAACCACCATCCTCGACCCTCTGGGTGTGGAATCCCCCCGCAAGCGAGTGCCGGGCTTGGGCTTGCTTCCTTTGACCACGACTCTGGAGGGAACCAAGATCGTACGGCGGGTCCTCGGAAACCATCTTCCCTCTGGTGAAGAGGTGGCCGGATACGAAATCCATATGGGCCGCACGCGTTCCGAAGGGGAGGGCGCTTTGCCTTTATTGACCATCCGGGAACCCGGAGGGTCGGAAACGTGGAACGACGGCTTCATCTCACCCGACGGTCGGGTATTCGGATGTTATGTGCACGGGCTTTTCGACAAACCGGGGATTCGGGCTCGCATTTTCAACGAGCTGAGAAAGAAGAAGGGACTCAAAGAGCAAAGGCCCGGAAAAGGACGTCTCAGCAGATTTCATCAATACGACAAGTTGGCCGAACATTTTGAGGCGCATTGCGACGTGGAAAAAATTCTCGAGGGGATGGGATTGAAATAGGGAGTTGATGGATTAAAGATGCGGAGGACTGGGAGGCGCGGCCGGTTTCGGCCGCGCCTTCGTTGTCTTAATTGACCACAAAAGACCAGATGGAAGTCCAGGCTCCGTAAACACCGCCGCCCAGGTTGGCGCGCACTCGCCACCAGCGTGTGCCCGGGGATGCCGGCAGCGCAGCGCCGCTGTATGGCCAAGCGGTATCGTCATAGGTGGTGATGGAACAGGAAGAATCATAACAAATCTGTAAATGATACCCGATGGCGCCGCTGACGGCCGTCCACGTCATGCTCACCGGTGAGAACACATTGGCTCCGTTCGCCGGAGTCAGGAGGGTGACGGTCGTTCCCGAGGGAGGTGGTACAACGGGCCCGCCTCCTCCTCCGGTGCCCGAAAAGTCCCATTCACTGGACCAGGATTGCTGGACGCCGCCGATGATTGCCGACACGCGCCAGTAGAAAGGCCCGCCCGTGAGCCCGGTTACGGTGAAAAATGTGGAGGCCCAGAAACGATCGTCCACCAGGCTGGTAAACAAAGCATCGTTGGAAATCTGAATTCGGTAGGAGGACGCTCCGGACACGGGGTCCCACTCCAGGTCGAAGGGCGCGACCAGCCCCGTGCTTCCGTCGGGCGGATACACCAGGTTTACGGTGGTTCCGCCACTTCCCCCGCCGTTGCTCACCGTAACGGTGATGGCGGCGATGACGGTGTTCAGGCCTTCGGTGTCGTAAACCGTCACCTGGATCGTGGTCGTGCCGTCGGCCACCGAGGTGGTGTCCCAACTGTAGGTGAACTGGTTGGTGGCCGAATTGTACGCTGCGTTGACCTCGGCGGCGCTTCCGATCTTGATCCCCACCTTCTGAACGCCCACATCGTCGGTGGCCGTGCCCTGGATGAGGTAGGTGCCGCTCAAGTTCGCTCCGCCGGACGGGGCGGTCAAAACTCCGGAGGGCGGATTGCCCGTGCCGCTTCCCCCAGAGCTGGAAGCGGGCGCCTGCACCGTCCTCGATATGGCGTAACTTGCCGCGGAAGAGCCCTGGAACGTGATGGTCGCCACCGCCGCATCATCACTGGCGAAGTTGATCACGATTTGGTGAGGGTCGCCGTTCAAGTCTTGAGAAGCGGTGAACCCGTCTTTGTAATTCGAATCGAGAAACACCCAGAAATCCGCTACCCCGGCGGCCACGATCACGATCATGGAGTCGCCCTGGTAGGTTTGAACATAAAAATTGTAGGTGGGGTTCGATGGGTTGTCTTTCCAAACACCGTCCGGCGTGGCCCACGCCGTACCGAGGAAGAGAAAAAGGGAACACAGAACAAATATCCCGGCTTTCTTCATGGCGTCCTCCCTCTTTTCCGTGTGGGCTGTCCGAATCGTCACGGACCCCGCCCTCCGTTACTGGGTGGTATATGTCCGGACCTCGGACCACGGGCCCGCCTGTCCGTCGGCGTACTTCGCCCTCGCTTTCCAGTAATACTCGACTCCGGAGGTTGCATAAAAGGTCATGGAAGGATGGAGCCAGTCGTCCTGATCCAAAGTGACGAAGCCGCATTGGGCGTCGAGACAGACTTTGATTTCGTAGGCGGAAGCGTTTTCAACCTGTGACCAGATCATCTTCACGGGAACGCTCACCGAGGCGCCGTCGTCCGGCGTGATCAGCGTAACTTGGGCTAACTCGTCGCCTCCGCCGGACCCACACGAACCGGATGCGCAGAATTTCCTCGCTTCGGACCAGGGAGTGATTTCGTCGGAATCCAACACGGCGCGCACCCTCCAGTAATAAGGGCCGGTCCCCTCGAAAAGGGAGGAGTCGGCGAACGTATACGGAGGAATGCTCCATTCACGATTGACGATCAGGTTGGCAAAGGCTTCGTCTTCCGCCACCTGAACCACATACCGGACGGCGTCGCTGATGGTGAGCCAGTCGAGGTTGAAGGGCGGATAAACCACGTCGCCGTCGGCGGGAAGCAGAAGACTTACCTGCTTGGAAGTGTTGTCCACCTCCACCGTCAGGCAGGCGATGGTCGAACTCAGCCCTTCGACGTCGTAAGCGTTGATTTTCAGCGTGAGGCCGCCGTTGGCTTCGAAGGTGGTATCCCATACGTAACTGAACGTTCCGGCGTATTTGTTGAACGAGGCTTCGACTTCCTGAGCGTCTCCGCATTTGATGCCCACATGGTCGATTCCCACGTCGTCCTCCGCGGCGCCCTCCAAGGTAATGACCCCTTTCACGGGCGATCCCGGCGGTGTTACGCTTCCTGAAGGGGGCGTCCCCTCTACTTCGGTGGTCGGGTAGGGTGCGGTGCCGGTGCGCGTAATGGCGTAGGTTTCCGCGGCGGCGCCGTCGAAGGTGAGCTTGGCAACAGCGGAATCGTCGTCGGAGAACACGATCGTCAAACGATGGTTCGCCCCGGAGATGTCCTCATTCGCGCTGAAACCGTCGGAGAAGTTCGTATCCATGAAGACCCAAAATTCGTCTGCGCCCCTGGATACGATGACGACCATGGAGGCTTCGTCATAGGTTTGAACATAAAAGTTGTAGGTGGGAGAAATCTCCGAGTCTTTCCAGATTCCGTCGGGAACGGCCCAGGCGGCTCCGCATGTGAGAGTCAGTACCAGCAACAGAATGGCACAAGTCCTTCTCAAGGTTGCTTCCTTTCAATATGAAGAAGTGATTTATCGCTGCCGGATCGGGTGAAATTAGGGTTGTTTGGACGTTCTGAGGATGTTCGGCCGGAAGGGCCTACCGCGCTCCCTGCATCTTGAAAGGCGCGGCGTATCCCGTCATCTCCACGTAGCCCCTCCCATTCAGAGGAACATCCCCGCGTCTGCCCGTAATTTCCACTGCGCCCTCCCAGTAGGTGACCCCGGTGCTGCGGTTGGTGATGAGTTCCTGGGAGTTAAACGCAGCCGTGACTTCCAAGTATAATGATTTTGAGGGAATTCGCAACTTCCACTTCACAGGATATCTCCCTCCGCTCTGGGGGCTCTTCCAGAAACTCAAGGGCTCTATACGAAATTCGTTCATCGTGAGGTGAGTGCTGGTTCCATCCGGGTAAACGAGGGTTCCAAGGCCGAATCCGGTCCCGGAAGACTCGGAAGGCCGAAGACAATAAAGCATGAGCTCCGACCCGTCGTCCAGCTGCAGTCCGAACCAATCCCAACCTTCCCGATCTTCGGTGTCCAGGGGATGGGAACCGAACTCATGATCCATCCAGCTCAGCCCTTGGACGGGAAAGGTCTCGCCGTCGATGCGCAAAGTTCCCTCTGTGGCGAGGCGTGTCAGCGAGTAATAATAAAATGCCTGATTCGGGCGTTCCCCTTTGGGGGCGTACCCTTGCCTGCCGTGGAACACGGGAGATTTAACGGGACGGAGCTTTAATGAAACGGACTTTGCTTCATCTTGGGCGTGAAGCTCCCAAGGGTCTCCCAGATCCAAAAACCAATCTCCAGCCCATACCCGCTTTTCTTGAGCATCGGCTCCCGCTTTGTCCAAGACACCCCGTTCCACCTTTTCGCTATATAGAAAATGCTTGGAGGTCATATCGGAAACTGCGAAGTGCGCGAAGTAAAGGTCTCTGAGCGCCCAGACGGAGGGGTTTTCCAGGATCAAGGGGTTGTCGAAACCATAACGAAAAAATGTGAGTTCGTACCCGAAAAGGCGATTCCCGGAGCGAAGGTTTCCCGTGAAGTACCACCACTCGATGCGATGATTGAGGTGCGCGTAATGGTCTTCCGGAAAATGCCAAACCTTTCCGGGAACCACGGGGATGAAGCGTCCTGAACCATGGTTTTTCGATGTTTGGCCTTTGTCGGAAGCAGCAGCCGACGCGCTTATGAAGAGGAGCAGCACAAGCCACAGACTTGCGCAGATCAGCCGGCGCCCGGCCGAAGGGAAGAACACCGGTTCCGTGCGGCGCCTTCTATTCATGGCGAAACGCCTCGCCCAGATCGGTCGACGCGGCTCGCGCGGCGGGTATGACTCCTGCCAGGAGCGTTGTGATGAACACCGCCAAGGTTCCCAAGAGGATGGAAACCAGGGGCACATGGAAATGAATGCTCCAGCCGAAAGATTGCTTGTTGATGACGAAGATCAGAATCAACGCCAGAAGGGTGCCGGTGATGACTCCGAGAAGGCAACCGACCCCGCCGACGATGCCCGCTTCCACCAGGATCATTTTGCGCACCTGTGAGCGAAAGAGACCGATGCACCTTAAGATGCCGATTTCTCGCCGTCTTTCCATGATGGCCGCGGAGAAGGTGTTCACAACGGCCAGTACCGCCACGACAATGGCGATGAGCTGCAGAGCGTAGGTGATGGCGAAGGTTTGGTCGAAAGCTTCCATGATGTAACGCTTCAACTCGTCCCGAGGTACGATCACGGCGCCGAAGGGACCGGCGATGCGATCTTCCAGGGCCGAGAACACCTGGTCCGGATTTCCATGGTCCTTCACGTAAACGTGCACGCCTGTAAGACGATCGGGCGGATAGTATCTTTCGTAAACCGATCTGTCCAGGTAGGCCATTCCCCGCTCGAACTGGTAGTTATAGAAGATGCCCGCCACGGGGAATCTTACCGTTCCAGCCGGAGTGCGCAGTTCCATGGAGTCTCCGACTTCCAGATCGTGTTTGGTGGAAAGGGCCTCCGAAATGAGAATTTCGCCGGAACGGGCTTTATCATAGATTTGCGCCTTGTCGCCCGACAGGAATCGGATCTGATCGTATCGTTGATAGGTGTCCAATCCCACGCTCATGAGGACGATGCCGGTCTTGCGAAAGGGCTGATCGATCATGGAGTAGCCCTCCACCACGCCCACATCGGGAATGCCCTCGATTTCATGAGTGATTCTCTTGGGCAGGTGGGCGAGGAGCCCGCGCTCCAGACTGTGCCGGTCCGCCACCACGAAATCGAACTTGATTACCTGGTTGATCAGGTTTTCCAGGGACGATCGGAAGCTGTGGATCATAAACATGAAGCTCACGGACATCCCCAAGCTGACCATGATCGCGCAAAGGATCACCGAGGAGCGTCCGAGATTGCGTCCCAGGTTCCTATGAGCCAGGAAGCCTTCGGCCCCGAACCAGCCCCTCACCAAGCCCCGGATCAGCTGGTTGGCTTTGGCGGCCACGGGCGCGGTCAACAAGGCCATGCCGAACATGACGCACATGGTGGCCAGGTAGCCGAACACGGGAATACCCACCACCGGCCCTCTGAGGGAGAGGAGATAAGCCAGGGCGAGGAGACCGATACCGGGATACAGAAGTTTGCGGTGGACGAAAGAGAAGCGCACCTCGAAGGATCCGCGGGCCAGGCTTTCGGCCTGACTCACTCGCGCCGCCTCCATGGCCGGAATCAGGGAGGAGACGAAGGACGCCGCGATCCCCATGAACATTCCGAAAGACATGACGGACGTGGAGAAATGGATTCGGGCCGGTTCGATTTTGGCGTAGAGCATGTTCACCGTGGTGGACATGGAGTCCACCGTGAAATAGGAGAGAAGATAACCCAGCCAGATTCCCACGAAACCGCCCAAGGTTCCATAGAACAGACTCTCGGCGGAGAATATCCAGAAGATTCCCCCCCGGGTTACCCCTAAAGCCCGAAGGATCCCGATCTGCCTGCGTTTTCGAATGTAGGATATGAATACCGTGTTATAGACGAGAAACATGCCTACGAGCAAAGAAATGAGACTTAAAATGGTGACGTTCATCTGGAAGGACGACACCAGTCCGGTCATCTCGGCCCCTCCGGCTTCCTTCGAGAAGACGTCCACATAGGGGGGCATGGATGCCCTCAGTTGGGCCTCCACTCGGTAGGGATCCGCTCCGGGTTTCAGGGTAATATCGATACGGTCCAGGAGGCCCAGACGCTCAAACTTCCATTGAACCAACGCGATGTCCAGCAAGGCATAGTTTTCTCCGGAGGCCTGTCGACGGTCGACTTCGGCCAAGGCTTTGACCACGAAGGACTGCGTCCGGTCGGAAGACCGAATGATCACGCGTTGTCCCGTCGAAATCCCGTACTCTTCAGCAAAAGAGGCGCTGAGAATGATGCTTTCAGGGTCCGTTACGATATCTATGAAGCTTCCCTGGAAGCGTTTGAGCATCCGTCTTGTCTCATACCGGCTCAACCCGGCGATGAGGTCGGTCCCGTACACTTGAATGGGAATTTCTCCTGATGCCGTTTCTATGGAAGCCGGGACGACGACCAGCGGCAAGGCGGATTTCACCTCGGGATGCCGATCCACTATGGTAAGCAGTTTCTCGTCGAATCCAAAGTCTCTCGCGGAAATGAACAGGTCGGCGGAGCTCGCCCGGTAACCCTTCATGCGTCCCAGGCTCTCGTTGATGGTCAGGTTGGCGGTTTCCACGGCGACGAAGATGGCGATGCCCAGAGCGATCCCCAAGATCGTCAGCACATACTTGACCCGGTTGGCCGATAAATCGCCCAACACCACGTATCGGAGCATGTGAAGGAAAGCCGTTATGCGTCGTTTGATGGGCATGGGGTTGAAGATTCCGGAATGGAGCCGTCGTTCATATGTATGATCTTGTCGGCACCGGCGGCCACGTCCGCCTGATGGGTGACCAGGATGATGGTCAGTCGAATATCGGAACTCAGACGCTCGAACAAAGACATGACTTCCGAGGTGTTATGGGAATCGAGATTGCCGGTCGGTTCGTCGGCGAGCAGCACTTCCGGTTCTCTTACCAAGCCGCGGGCGATGGCCACCCGCTGTTGTTGTCCGCCGGACAGTCGGCTGGGGACGTGTGATTCCCATCTGCTCAATCCCACGTAATCGAGGATTTCCCGTGCTCTGCGGTTCGCCTCTCGTGTGGAGACGCCCAACATGTACAAGGGCAGGGCCGTATTCTCGAGAGCGGTCAGATGTGGAAGCAGGTTGAAGAATTGGAACACCAATCCGATGCGATCCCTACGGAGCATCGTGAGCTCGTCGTCGCTCATGGAGGCCATGTTCCGGCCGTCGAACAGGATCCGGCCTCGCGTGGGTTTGTCCAGGCCGCCGACCAGGTTCAACAAGGTGGATTTACCGCATCCGCTCGGCCCCATGACACTCACGAAATCCCCTTTGGAAAGGCAAAGAGTCACATCCCGGAGCGCCGCCTGTTCCACTTGACCGTTCCGATATATTTTAGTTACATTCTCAATAAAAATAAGCGGTGAATCCATAAGCTTTCAAGTAAAGCATCGTGAATTTTGCCAGTCAATCATTACAGCGGTTCGGACGTACCGAAAGGACGGATCCGTCCCGCTTCAAATCGAATATTGGAAATACAAGTGACTGAACATGCAGTAGAAATTCTTGGCGGCGCTTCGTCCGCGACCGCCGGGTCCCTTCCCGAAACAACTCTTCGTCCGAATGATCGTCCGGTTCGGGAATCGATTGAAGTCCGGGAAGATGAGGAGGCCGTCGACGAGGAGATTTTCCGGAAACTTTCCGAGATCGTCGAAAGGCCCTTTAGCGAAGACCTCAAACAGGGGTCGGTGTTTTTTGTGAAAAGGGTGCTTCACTCCCTGGTTACCCCGGACCGGATTCTGTATTATAAGTACAGGGGGCTGATCAATCTCGCCGTGAGTTCCCTGCTGAATATACCCCGGTTCCCCAGCGAATCCTGGAACGCCTTTGTGTGGCAGGTGGTGGGCCTCAAGAAACGGATCGAGGTGTCCAACTTGTTGGGCCTGGATTATTTCCTGCACGTGGGCTGGACCATACAGGTCAGTTGCAGCTACCGTTGCCGGATCTGTCCGCAGAAGTCTCATTTCAAGAAAAACGTGGAGGACATACTGCCTTTCGAGTATGCGGACCGTTATATGAACGAGATCGCCCACCTGGGGTATCCCCTCATCGGATCGTACGTGGGAGAACCCCTCATGTGGCCTTACTTTTTCGACATGGCTCGAAAGCACCCCCGGCTTTTCTTCATCAGCGGAACCAACGGCGAATTCGTCCCGGAGCACATCGACGAGATCGCACGCCTCAGAAATCTCTTGCTTTTCGTCACCATCGAAGGGGGACCGGAAACCATGGCCCGCATGCGGCGGGCCGACGCCTACGAGAACGCCGTCAGGGCCGTTCGCCTGCTGAAGGACCACAAGAAGCCTTTCGGCGTGATCGTCCCGGTGAGCGGAGCCAACTTCGACGAAGTGGTGAACCTCGACTTCGTCAAACGCGAAGTGTACGACCGGGGAGCAACTTTCTACTGCTATTCTCCCTATGTGGGTTTCGACGACCGGTACTCCCTCACGCCGGAGCAGGAACTCCAGGTAACGCGGCAGATATATCGTTTCCAGGGCTCCGTGCACGGCGCCCGGTCCGTTTGTCTGGACTACATGCGGGGATTCAACAGCACCAATCTGGGCAACTTCTACGATCTCAGGCAACACTGCATGGAAGTGGACCCCTTGGGCGACGTCCACCTGATCGCCAATCAGAAGCAATATTGCATGGGGAACATCGGAGAGGAAACACTGATTCGGATGTTCGCCAAGAAGCGGACGTTGAATTGGATCAGGGACAACGTCCCCGAAAAGCATCTGGGCATGAATGCCCTGACCCTGGGCCACTGGCTTCAGTAGACTCTTTCACGCCCCGACGCTTTTTCCGGCCGGAGCAATGGATATCCTACAAGAATATGCGTACCCACGAAATCATCGTGCTCTTCAGACGAATGAGGAGCTACCTTTTGTATGCCGTTGAACGCGGTTTTCTGGCCATGCCGCAACGACTCCAGGCTGTTTGCGCCGGAAGCCTTTCCAAAATCCTGCCGGGCGGGCTGGGCAAAGGAATGGCCCTTTGGGCGGACACCGTTCGCGGTCCCGGCGTCCCCCCGGTCTTGACCTTTCTTCGCAGATTGGTTCGCCGGGTGAGGCCGAATCCGTTTGGAACATTCCTCTGGAATGTGGTGGTCCTATGGCTTGTGCGAGGGCGGAACACGCGTCGGAAATGGTTGCGGAGGAACGTGAGCTATCCCGCGTTGATTCAACTCAGCCTGACCACCCGGTGTAATTATCGATGCAAAGGCTGTTACGCCGATGGTTGGACCAAGAATGAGGAGCTGGACTACGCCGTGGTGAAGCGGCTGTTGGACGAGGGCCGGGAATATGGCTGCACCTATTACACGCTCCTCGGCGGAGAGCCCTTCATCTACCCGGACATCGTCCGAATGTTCTACGACTACCCGGATTTCTATTTTCAGGTTTACACCAACGGAAGCCTCATCAGCCTGGAAACGGCCCGACATATGGAGCGCGCCGGCAACGTGCAGGCCATGATCAGCCTGGAAGGATTCGAGGAAGAAACCGACTGGCGCAGGGGAAAAGGCGCGTACCGGAACGCCATGAGAGCCATGAGCAATCTCAGACGCTACGGGGTTCCTTTCGGAGTGGGCATCACCGTGACTCCGAAGAACATCGACACGGTTTGTTCCGACGCCTTCGTGCGTGAATTGATTGATCAGGGTGTTCTGTACATGTGGTATTTCTGGTTTCAGCCCTACGGTGATTACTCCAGAACGGATCTCATCCTGTCGGGAGATCAAAGGTATCGCCTGTGGCGTCGCGTGAACGAAATTCGTGAGCAATATCCGGTCTTATCCGCGGACATGTTCAATGATTACGCAGTGGTGGGGTGCCTGGCCTCTTCAGGGGTTTCCCTGAACATCACACCTTCGGGGTGGGTCGAACCCTGCGCCCAGGTCCATTTCAGCAGTGAAAACATCAAAGATGCGCCCTTGCGCCGGATTCTGCAGACCTCGCCTTTTCTCCAGGGCATTTTCGATTTCCATCGCAGGGGTGACAGACGATGTCTGGCGCAGGAATGTGGAAGAGAGCTGGCCGATCTGGTGGAGCGCTGTGACGCTCGTGACGACACCGGAGGCCGGGATACCAAGGCGCTTCTGTCCGTGGCTGAAGTGATGGACAAACAGAACTTCTATTCTCGGGAGGAGATGGACGACTTTCCCGATCCCTATTATCCCTTGCGACAGTTCTTCTTTGACTGCGTGAAACCTTCCGATGGGGCGGAAGCATGAAGGCGAAAAGACGACCGTTGCGCACCAGCGTGACCTACGGCTATTGGGGCACCCAACGCACCGTGTCCTTGTTTTTCGGCTATTTGGGCGCTCTCGTGGCGCTGACCGTGTTCTTCACCCCCGAGCTGATTTTCCATTCCTACTACGGCTACCTCCAAGTCGCCGCCGCCGGACTCCTCACTTGGTTCACCTACCGGCGGGCGCACCGGGTGCAGGGAGGACAGGGCTCCCGGGTCGTCAACATCTCCTCGCGACGTCCTCGAAGCCGCGACCGAGCATCGGATTCCAAGGGACGAACGCTGCACTAGACCACTACCCCATGAGCCCACGATACTCGGACTGTTGAAAAACGCGATCCGCGGTGTTGCGCTTCATCCCTCGTCACTTTGGTCCGAAAAATTCCCGCACGTGGTGATAGCGCGTCCCGCGGAGCGAGGGGCATCAATCGCGAGAAGACTCGGACGGTATCGGCGAAGTTGTTCCGTCGTGATGAGCCGAGGGTGACTCTCGAAGCCGGCCGCCCGTTCCTCAATCACGGGAATGGGTGACGCGAGTGCGATGGGACGGGGCTCCGACGCCTGGAGATGAAAAAGAATTCCGCAAGGAATCCCCGACGTTTCATGCGGAAAGGCTTTCGCAAATGAATGCCGAGGGGTGATCGTTCACCAAACCACGAAATCGGGATTTCATATGAAGAGGGAAACCTCGACCGACGCATGCAAGGTGGAACAGACGGCCACGGACGACGTCCGCGCCGAAATCCCGGGTATTGTCCGGGAACTGGTGCACTCGTGCGGTCTGGACGACTGCTATGATCATGTGGGGCCGGAACCCATTCCCACCAAGGCCGCGATCATAGAAATTCTTGAGACCACTCTCAGGGTGCTGTTTCCGGGATATTTCACCTCCGCCAGGATCGACCCCATCAACCTGGAGTACTATCTGGGCCAGAAAATCACGGCGTTGTTCCAGCGACTTTGCGAACAGACCGCTTTGGCCATCCGGCACGAGTGCCTGAGATATGATCTGGCTTGCACTCATTGCTCGGAAAAAGCCAAGGAGTGTTCCATCCTGTTTCTGCGCAAGCTTCCGGAGCTGCGCAGAGTGCTGGGAACCGATGTGCGGGCTGGGTACGAAGGAGACCCGGCGGCCAAGAGCGTCGACGAGATCATTTTCAGTTATCCCGGGTTGTATGCCATTGCGGCCTACCGGACGGCTCACGAGTTGTACCATTTGGATGTGCCTCTGCTTCCGCGGATTATGACGGAACACGCGCACAGCCTCACAGGCATCGACATCCATCCGGCGGCGCACATCGGACAGAGTTTCTTCATCGACCACGGTACCGGGGTCGTTGTGGGGGAAACCACGGAAATCGGGGACCGTGTGCGGCTGTACCAGGGAGTGACGCTGGGGGCGCTGTCTTTGCCCAAGAACGCGGGAGACCTGTACCGGGATAAGAAAAGGCACCCCACCATTGAAGACGACGTCATCATCTACGCGGGAGCCACCATCCTAGGGGGCGACACGCGAATCGGCGCTCGATCGGTGGTGGGCGGTAATGTGTGGCTTACGGAATCCGTTCCACCGGATACCAAAGTCACGGTGGCCAAGCCTGAGCTGGTTTTTAAAGGTCCGTCGGTTTCATCTTCGGTCAAGGTCCAAACGAGGTCGTGAAATGGGTAGGATTCTGAAAGACGTTTCCTTTGCCGTGGGGAGGACGCCTCTGGTTCGTCTGCACTCAATGAGTCGAGGCATTCGGGCGGTGCTGCTGGCCAAGATCGAATTCAAGAATCCTTTGGGCAGCGTGAAGGACAGGATCGGTGTGTCCATGATCGAACATGGCCTGGAGCAAGGCCTGATCCGATCGGATACGCTGATCGTGGAACCCACCAGCGGCAACACGGGAATCGCTCTCGCCTTTGTCTGCGCCGTCAAGAAGATTCGGTTGGTGCTCACCATGCCGGATTCCATGAGTGTCGAACGGCGAAAGCTCCTGAAACACCTGGGAGCCGACCTCGTGCTGACCCCGGCGTCCGAGGGAATGAAGGGCGCGGTGGCCAAAGCTCGCGAGATTCTCGAGTCGAACCCTGACGCCTACATGCCGGACCAGTTTTCCAATCCCGCCAACGCGGAGGCGCACCGGCGTACTACCGCGGAGGAACTGTGGGCGGACACGGGCGGCGAGTTGGACGTCTTTGTGGCCGGAGTGGGCACCGGGGGTACGATCACCGGAGTGGCCGAAGTGCTGAAGGAGCGCAAACCCGGATTCCGGGCCGTTGCCGTGGAGCCGGAAGATTCTCCGATACTGTCCGGGGGCAAGCCCGGTCCGCATAAGATTCAGGGGATCGGGGCGGGTTTCGTGCCGGCCGTTCTGAATAGGAGCATCATCGACGAAGTCGTTACCGTGGGCAATGAGGAGGCCTTCGAAACGGCACGCAGACTGGCCCGGGAAGAAGGGCTGCTCTGTGGGATTTCATCCGGCGCCGCCGTGGCGGCTCTGTTACGCGTGGCCGCTCGGCCTGAAAACGAGGGGAAAACTCTGGCGACGGTCCTGCCCAGCACAGGGGAACGTTACTTGAGCACGGAGCTCTTTTCGTCCTGAGTCCGCGATCCAAGTTCAATCCTCACAGCGAACAACCGCAACCGCCTTGGCCCGGCAACGTGCAGCAACTCGAACCGGAGCGTCCCAAGGCCGAATTGATCACCGCCATGGCGCATCCCACGCCGGCCTGCACGGTCAACGCTGCCGTGGGGCAGTTTCGAGCACAGGCGCCGCATTCCATGCACGCGTCTTTCTGCAGAATCCGTACCTTCCCGTTGTTCAGAAGAAGCACTTCATGAGGGCAGACCTCAATGCACGAACCGCACCCCACGCACTTCTCCGGCGTCAGGTGGAGGGTCGTTACGTCCTTCAAATAGACCAGGGATTCCACATTCGTCTCCTTCCTTAACTTCCGGCGCAAAGGCGCAGTCGATGCGTCGTTATGCAAGGAATCGGGAAATCAACCATCCGGCCAGTCCCAAGGCCGCCGAAACGATCTGGATGGGCACCGCTATTCTCATTTCTTTCTTCACTCCGGAAAGCGAAGTGTAGGTAGAGGCTCCGGTAAAGTTCATCCCGAGGAAGGATGCGATGGCCGGAATCAGAACCAGCCACGAGAGAATTTCCAACGATCGAGCGCCGGACAGGCCCTGTAAAGCGTAATAGGCGAACAATGGGATGGAGGTCAGACAGCCTGCCACCGCCCCTTTCATGGAAAATGCCCGCCCGGGCAGCCAAGGAAGCAGCGTCGGCGTCAACACCGCTCCGGCCAAAATGCCCAGTGAAGCGGCGGCAACGGCGAAGCTCCCGTGGATCAGAGCGTTCTCCGGGAATGAGCCGGGACCGCCCAGCCCGCCCAACAAAAAAAGAGCGGGAAGAATAAAGACGGCCCATTTGAAGGCCTCAACCAACTCCACGGGAATCAGCACCACGCGTTCGGCGATGGGAAACGTTTTATGCCTCATGCGCGGAACGACCTTCATGCCGGCGTCGAGAAATTCCGGCAGGTCCTCGGCGCGGATGGGCCCATAGACGACTTCGAACCCGCAGAGTTTCTTGACCCGGTAGGCGGCCACCCCGGGCCCGGCCAACTGGGGAAGAATCAACCTCCGATGGGTCACCACCTTGTCCACAGCGCAGAAATCAACGCGTCTCACCAGTTCCTCGGTACTGAACGTCCCTTTGCCGGCGGCGCACCATACGTTGATTCCTTTGGTGTCCAAGACGAGAATCCATGCACTGCGGCCTTGAAGGGAGAAGCGGAGGCGGTCGAAGCTCATCTTGTAATTGGCCGTAACCAGCACGGGCGAGTCTTCGGTGGGCTTTCTCAGGGCATAGAGTCCGGGATCCACCGCATAGCGCATGCGGCCCACGCCCCATCGTGCCCTGAAGGTTCCCCGGAAATCCGCCGCCTCCTTTTGGGGAACGACGATAGGCACGGGGCCCGCGGGCGTGTCCAATATGCCGGATACGAATTGTTGGCCGGGACTCGGGGGGACGGCGTCTTCCGGCGGCCCGAGCCGGTCTGTTTTCGAGGGCGGAGGCCGACTCACCGTGGGAAATACAACATCGAAGGCCGGCCGGGTTTTGGAGCCTTTTTCGGGATTCAAAGGTTCCATCTAGACCGCTCCTTCATCTGATAGGTGCGACGGTGCGGCATGAATGGGAGTCGTCATCAGCCGATGAGTCGCCGCCGGGAAGTCCGGTGCGTTCCCCGTCCGGTACTCCTTCGACCGAGTTTCGGTGTAATCCCTGTTGAGCAAGCAGGCCGACGGAGGTTTGGCGGATTTCCCTGCCGTTGAAGAGCGGGATCTCTTCGTCGATATCAACTAGAGAGCGGAGTCGAGAATCGGCCTCCGGGGAAGAAAAAGGTTGCAGCGCCCAGGCGGCCGACCCTTTGGTTTCCATATCCTCGGAATCGAGCAGGGGGATCAGAAGGGCCGGAGCGTCTTGGAGCAGTTCGGGCCGTGACCGGGCGAGAAAGCCGACCGCCCAAACCGCGCCGCGGAGCAACACCGGGTGGTCCAGGAAATTTCCCTTTTCGTTGATATAGGAAAGAAGGATCGGGGCGTACTCACGCGCAAGCACGGGATGTTCCGCCAGAGCGGCGCCCATGGCTTCCGCGGCGCCCCATCCGATGCCGCCGGATTCGTCGTTCAAGTTCCACATAAACCGTCGTATGACTTCTCGTGCGGCATCGGGGTCTTCGTCGGCCCAACGCGCGGTCACTTTCCCCAGGACTATGACGGCCTTCCAGCGAACCCGAGGATCGGGGTTGCAGAGCTCCGCAGCAAGGGGACCGACGAGCTTGGCCGGTGGGAATTCCAGCAGTCGGGAAGGAATATCCTCCAGGGAGACCTCCCGCAGCAGCAGTCTCACATGCGTCTTCAACACCCTTCCTGATGGAGCCGGCATAACATGCTCTCCCACGGCCCCGACGCAAAAGGGCGGGTGAGGCGGTCCCTTTACGCCGAAGCGTTGGGGACCGCTTGTTCGTTCGATACGGAGGATCAGGCAGGGCCGCCCGTTCCCTCCAAGACAACTCTTTTTCCCAGTTCGTAGGCCTCGGAGAGCATCTCAGGGTGTTCGTCGACATCCTTTCTGCCGTCAAGGCCTCGGAAAAGCAGCTCGCCGCCGTACTCCATGTCCAAAGCATCGTAGAAGTACTTGGCCGTGAGAATGACTCCGTCGAAGAGCTGTTTTCCGCGGGTGGCCCCTACAGCGATGAGATACCCCTTCCCGGAATCGAACACCTTTCGATCTTCGGAGGTCGTTTTTCTCAGAAGTCGTTGGGACCACATGGCCTGGGAACGGTCGATCACCGCTTTGACCTGGGCGGGAACTCCGTAGAAGAATACGGGAGCGGAGAGAATGACGGCATCCGCCTTCTCGAATAAGGGATAGACCTTATCCATGTCGTCGCGAACCACGCACTTTCCGGTTTTCTCGCAACCTCCGCATTCCAAACAGCCGCCGCTGGGAGACAAGTCGCGAGCCACGATCATTTCGATCTCGGCTCCCGCGTCTCGCACTCCATCCAGAGCGCGGTCCAGAAGCTTATCCGTATTCCCGTGCTTTCTGGGACTTCCGTAAACGCCGACAACCATCATAGCGTCTAGTTCTCCTCGGTTACTTCAATCACCTTGGTTTTGTGCCTCTTTCCGCAGATGGGACAGTTTACTTCCATTTCCTCGGAAACCTCGTCGATCATTCCGATCATTTTGTCCCGAATCTTTCCGGTGATCGAAAAGGACAAATCTCCCAACTCACAGTTTGGACACACGGAAACCACTCTGTATTTCGTCTTAACCATTGAACGTCACCTCATTATGGATAGAGAAGAAAGTCGGTTTGTTGATCAGTCCGCCTTCCGGCCGACTGCCGGAGGCGGTCCTTTCTTTCTCTATTACCACTCAAAAGGGAACCTTCAAACGGAAAAGACCTCGTTCATGCCGAAGAAAGCCTGCATCTTCGTTCAGGAAATTCCGTGGGACGACTTGCAGGCTCAACGAGAATTCGATCGGGCCTACAGACGATCCAGAAGGGCCTTGGCCATCTTCTTGCCGAAGGCGCGGCAGGCCTCAATCCCTTCTTTATTCGGCACGAATGACAGCCTGAGGCCGGGATCCGCCAATTCGATCTTGCTCGCTTCGAGTTCCGCGCTGATGATCTTGACCGCTTCTCCGCTCCAGCCGTAGGAACCGAAAGCCGCTCCAATCTTGTTCTGTGGCCGAAGACCCTTCATGTAGGTGAGGAAATCGGCGACCGTGGGAAAAATCCCGTTGTTCAAAGTGGGAGAGCCCACGAGGACGAGTCCGGCCTCGTGGATCTGGGTTATTACGTCGCTGCGGTGGGAGGTCCGGAGATGCATGGGCAGGGTCGGTATGCCTTCCTCTTGCAGAGCTTCGGCAATGGCTTCGGCCATGTACTGGGTACTGTGCCACATGGTATCGTAAACGATGACGGCCTTCTTGGTGGGTTTCTGAAGGCTCCAATCCACATAGGCCTGAATGATCTTTCCAGGGTCTTTTCTCCAAATGATCCCGTGGTCCGGACAAATAATGTTGAATTCGAGTCCCATCCCGGTGACGCGTTCCGCCAGTTTCAGAATCAAGGGAGAGAAAAGATTCAGGATGTTGGCGAAGTATTTGAGCGCATGGGGCATGATGGCGTCCCCGACTTCGTCGTCGAAGAGCTCGGGACCTGCGTAATGTTGGCCGAAAGCGTCGCTGGAAAACAGAATCTTGTCTTCGTTGACATAACTGAACATGCTGTCCGGCCAGTGGAGCATGCGGGTTTCGAGAAAGGTGAGGGAACGTTTTCCCAGCTTGAGTTGTTCCCCGTCCTCCACGGTCTGGTAGTTCCATTCGTTGGGGAAATGGGCGGACAGGTTTTTCCGTCCCATCTTGGAGCAAATCAAAGGCTTTTCTCGACCGATGGCGTCCATGATTTCAGGGAGCGCCCCGGAGTGGTCCGGTTCCGTGTGGTTGCTGATCATAAGATCGACTTTGGACGGGTCCACGATTTCGCTGATGCGAGCCAGCATTTCTCTGGCAAAAGGTTTCTTGACAGTATCGATCAACGTGATCTTGTCGTCCATGATCAAGAAGGAGTTGTAGGTGGTGCCCTCTTTCGTGAGGTAGCCGTGGAAGTCGCGGACGTTCCAGTCGATGGCTCCAACCCAATAGATGTTTTCGGTGATTTTGATCGGTTTCATTGTTCTCCCCTCATGTGCAATGCTTTCAGAATGCGGCGCGCCGCCCGTCCGACGGGATGTTGTCTCCATCAACGCGTTCTTCCGTTTGGGAAATGGGAATGTCGATTCTGATGCTGGTTCCTTTTCCCTCTTCCGATTCCAGGCTGAAGGTTCCGTTGTGGTCCTCTACGATTCTCTTGGAAACGGCCAAACCCAGACCCGTACCGCGGGGCTTGGTGGTGAAGAACGGATCGAAGACGGCTTGGCGGTCCTTTTCCGGAATCCCGGGTCCATTGTCCGCCACCAACAGATGCGCCATGCTGCGATTCATGTCTAGTTCGACCCGGATTTTCCCCTCCTCTTCCATTGCCTCCATGGAATTCTTGACCAGATTGATCAAGACTTGCTTGAGCTTGTCTCGATCTCCCCGGATCAGCACCGGATAGGCAACTCCTTGGGAGGAGATTTCGATATGCCGATCTCGAGCCTCGTCCGAGACGAGATCCAGCACCTCGTGAACAACTGATGAAACGTCCAAGTCCGAGAAAGAGGGTTTGCCGAAACGATACAGTTCTCGGAGCTCCGCCAAAAGGTTCTCCAGGCGGGAAATCTCTCTGCTGATGATATCCAGCTTATCTGCGTTCTCTTGTTCTTTGACGCTTCTTGCCACCTGCCTTGCGAATCCACCGATCAGCATGAGTGGATTCTTGATTTCATGGGTGATTTCCGCCACGACCTGACCCAGAGCGGCCAGGCGTTCCGCCTTGGATACCTGCTCCTGCAATGTCTTGGTTACGGTCAAATCCCGAACGATGCCGGTAAAGTAGAGTTCTTGATCGATTTCGGATACCGAAAATGAAATGGAGGCGGGAAAGGTTTCCCCGTTCTTCCTGGTGACCATAAACTCGGTTTCTTTGCCGAGCATCTTTTTTTCTCTGGTTTGAATGTAACGATCGACAGCCGCTTTGTGATCCCGGGAACACATGGGTGAAAGAATCAAGTTCAAATCCCGTCCCAGAATTTCTTCTCGGCCGTACCCGAAAAAACGCTCCGCCGCCCTGTTGAAAAACATGACCCGGTGGTTCAGATCGATGGTGACAAAAGCCTCGTTCGTATTGTCCACAGCCTCTTTCAGTATGGCCAAGTGCTGTCTGTCGAGGCGGTCGGAGACGGTTTCCGCCATGCGTATTCCCCCGGGCTGATTCTTGTTCCTCTGCTCTCTTTGAAGACTTCCGGAAGGCGCGGCATCATTTCCTTAATGCAAGGAGCTTTACCGCAAGCGTCTTCAGGTGGTTCTGTTCTTCCTTGATCAGAGCGCCGATGGTCTTGCGAGCTTCCTCGTCCTCCACCATCTCCGACAGAGAGTAGAAAAACAGGATGGAATCTTTCTCGAATCGAATTGCCATGTCCAGAACGTCCTCTTCGCCTTCGACCTTGGCCAGAAGGTTCCGAGGTCCCCCTTTGGACTTGAAGACATGAAGTTCCGCCATCATTCCCAAGTAGGAACACAGTTCGGATTCCGGATCCCATACCGTCTGCTCTTTGGCGGACGCAGACAGTGCTCTCTTCAACTCCAGGAACTTCTCTTTGTGAGCGACTTCCTGATCCCCGAGGAATTTGAGTGTCTTCTTCAGTTCGACATCGTCCACCATTTCCTCGGCCTTGCCGTAAAATTCAATCCCGTCTACTTCAACATCCACCGCCATCTGAAGTACTTCATCCGCACTGAATTCGTAGATCATTTGTTCTCTTCCTCCCAGGGGTAGAGAAATCGCCCCGATTTCTTGGCGAGACGATGAAAACGGAGAACTTCGAGTCACTACTTTGTCTTGACGTTGCGCTTGCCGGCTTCACTCAGGCAAACCATGAGGCTCGTATTTTTTCGTTTCCTATCGGCTCGCCGTTACACTAGTTTTCAGGGGATCGCCCCGGCGAACCCCGCATGTGTTTTAGATTACTTCGAATCCCGCCTTCTTGACGGCGTTCTTGATGGTTCCGTCATCAACGGGTTTCCCTTCTTCGAAGGCGGCCTCGCCTTGCTCCAAGCTCACCTTGACGTTGGAAATCCCGTCGATTTCTCCCAGGGCCTTGGTCACTGCGGCCACGCAGTGATTGCAGGACATTCCTTTGATTTTAATCGTTTTCATTACATACTCTCCTTACCTTTATCAGCATCGGAGCTCTCGGCTCTATAGCCTCGTCTCCTCTTGATTCACGTTTACTCTCATCCTCCCCATGGCATGTGCGCATATTCCTCACTCAGCTTGTCTCGAAACTTCTTAAAAAAAACCTCGTGGGCATGCTCCCACCGTGAGAGCATTTCGAAGGATTCTCTCACGGTTCCTTGGGTCGCGGCGGCCATGGAAGCATAAAACTCGCTCAAATCCTTTTCTATCAACCATGCGGTATTAAACACGGTGACATCGGGAATCATTGAGCCTTCCACGCATTGTTGCAGGAATTCCGCCTCCGCTCTTTGATCAAAGAAGTCGGTTTCCTCAAGCTTCAAGGAATTCTCGATAACCGGTACAGCCACTTCCCCTTCTTCGCGGAGGTTTTTCAGAATGCCTTCAATGAAAGCGATGTGCCGCTCCTCCTCTTTGATGAGCTTATGAAAAGCCTCCACCGCCGCGCCTATCCCCATGCGCGCAAGTGAGGCCTTGAAGAAGCTCATGCCCGTTTGCTCCTGGTTCAGTGCGTACTCGTAGACTTTGATCAATTGTTCTTTCGATGCCATGGCGTTCTTTCCTCCGTTCGGACATATCCTTCGGAATGCCCCTCGGCTTTGCGTGGAGCGTGCTCCCCAAGAAGCCTCAAAATGTGCCATCCGCGGTTTTCGTCGACGGAAGCCTCGGATGGGCGTGAACCGTTTGGAACCCGATCGTCGGGCCTACTGTGCTTTCGCATAAAGCGGCGACATGGCCCGAAGATTCTCCACCACGGTTTTCAAAGTGGATGCCAGACGATCGATGTCTTGTTCCTTGGTGTGGACTCCGAAGGTGATCACCAGGGTTCCCTGAGCATCGGCAAAGTCTCTGCCGATGGAAAGCAATACGTGGGAAGCCTGCAAAGCTCCGGCCGCGCATGCGGAACGAGTGGACACCCCAATGCCTTCCTCATCCAGCATCAGGCAGATACTCTCTCCTTCGATATACTTGACGGATACGGACACCAGGTTGGGCAGCGCCTGCTCGGGATGACCGTTGATAATGAAATCCGTAAGATGATCATTCAAGGCATTGAGAAGCCTCTTCTTCAACTTCAATGAATGCTCCATCCTGGACTTCATGTCTCCGACGGCCGCGTCGGCCGCGACACCCATGCCGACGATGCCGATGAGGTTTTCCGTACCGGCCCGCTTGTTGTTCTCCTGAACGCCTCCATCCAGCAGAGGCCAGATCCTCGTGCCTCTCTTAATGTAAAGTCCGCCCACGCCCCCCGGGCCGTAAAACTGATTGGCGGAAAAACTGAGAAGGTCCACTCCCAACTCCTGCACGTCCACGGGAACCACCCCCACGGAAGTGACGGCATCGGAGTGAAAAATAACCTTCTTTTTTTTGGTGACGGCGGCGATCTCTTTGATCGGCTGGATCGTGCCGATCTCATTGTTACTGTGCATGATGGTGACCAGGATCGTGTCATCCCTGACGGCTTTGGCGACGTCATCCGGGTTCACTCGTCCATATTCGTCCACAGGTACCGACGTCACTTTGTAGTCGAACATTTTCAAGGTCCTGAGGCTTCTCAGGACGGCATTGTGCTCGATGTTGGAAGTGACGATGTGCCTGCCCTTCTCCCAGTTGGCGGCGGCCACACCTTTGATGGCATGGTTGACCGACTCCGTGCCTCCCGACGTGAAAACCACTTCCTTGGGAAGAGCGCTGTTGACCAAGCACGCCACCCGACTTCTAGCCAGGCTCAAGGCGTCATTCGCTTCGTCCCCCAATCTGTGGGGGCTTGAAGGGTTACCGTAGTTGCGACGGACGGCCTCGATCATGGCGTCTTGCACTTCGGGCAGGAGCGGATTCGCGGATATCTGGTCCAAGTTCAGAAATTCCATATTTACCACCCCCCCGGGTCATTCGTGATGATCGACCTCTCGGCCGCAGTTCGTGCAGACCACCAGTCCTTTGCTCAGATCCGCGTCACAATAAGGGCATTGGCACTTTTCCGCTTCCTTGTCCTGGTGGACATGTTTTTCCATCCGCAACGGCACCATGGGTTCCCTGCCGGCTTTCTTGTCTTCATAAGCCTTAATGGCCATATGCAGCGCATCGGCGCCCAAATTCGAGCAATGTAGCTTATTTTTCGGCAAGCCTTCCAATGCCTCGGCCACGGACCGGTTGGTAATCTTTTTCGCTTCTTCGAGGGTCTTTCCCTTCGCCATCTCGGTAATCATGCTTGAAACCGCGATGGCAGCTCCGCACCCGAAAGTGAGAAAGCTGATATCCTTGATGACGTCCTCTTCAATCTTCAGATAAATGGTCATCATATCCCCACATATGGGATTTCCCACTTCTCCCTTGGCGTCGGCATCCTTCATTTCGCCCACGTTACGGGGTGTACGGAAATGATCCATCACCTTTTCACTATACATGGCTTTTACCTCCCTAGGTAGAGAGTAACCATTTTTCCGTCTTTGGGAATGATGCCGGCGGCCGCGGTCCGTGGGGGGAGGGGGCTCCGGATTCTCCACAGGGTCTTCAGAGCAGCGCTTCCAGGTCGTCGACGTTTCGAACCGGGGCGCGACAGGCATATTGTTCACATACATAGGCCGTGGGACGGCCATCCAAAGACGTCATGTTTTCCGCATAAGGGGCCAGAGCCGTGACTTTCTCCGCCGCGGGACCATCCGGCCGGAGGAGGAGCGCCTTGTTGGGCATGAAGCGACGCCGAACGGCTCGGGCCAATTCCCGCACGCCTTCCGTATCGGGATCGCCTGCAATGACGATTTCACGAACCGGCCCTATTCTGAAGTCCAGCGCACACATAAAAAAGGTGTAGGCCATGGGTGCTTCCGCCAATTCTCCGGAGAAGGCTTGGAACATCCGTTCGGCTTCCGCTTCCCATTCCGCGTTGCCGGTAAGCCGACCGAGTCGCATCAAGTTCAAAACGGCCACCGAATTAGCCGATGGAATCGCTCCGTCATGCAGTTCCTTGGTCTGTGCTACCAGTACCTCGTTGTCCTTGCCTGAGTAGAAGAGCCCTCCCGAGGAATCGTCCCGAAACAAACCAAGCATCAGGTCGTTCAGCCTGACCGCTTCTTCGAGGTATCGAATGTCGAAGCCTGCTTCATAAAGCTCGATAAGTCCCCAAACCATGAACGCATAATCGTCGACAAAGCCGGCATGGGCCGGCTCCCCGTCGCGGAATCTTCGAAACAGCCTCCCCTCGGGAGTCGACAGACGGTCAAGAATGAAGTCCGCCGCTCTGCAAGCCGCCTTCGCGTAATGAGGATTGTCGAACGCCCGGGCTCCACAAGCGAGAGCCGCCACCATCAAACCGTTCCAGGAAGAGATGATCTTGTCGTCCTTCAGGGGGTGCTCACGCTTTTCCCGGGTACGGAACAACTTGCCTCGACAGCGTTCCAGAATCTCCTCGAGTTCTGAGAGGGCCCTGTTTTCGACGTGAGCAAACGTTTCGAGATCACGGGAAATATGGGGTATGCTGAAACCTTCTTCGAAGTTGCCCTGGGCCCCGATGTCGTAAAAACGGCAGAAAAGTTCACCGTCTTCCTCGCCGAGAGACTCGAGCACCTGATCCGGTTTCCAGACGTAAAATACCCCTTCTTTGCCTTCACTATCCGCGTCTTCGGCGGAATAGAAGCCCCCTTCGGGGGAAGTCATGTCCCGAAGTACGTATTCGAATATCTCTTCGGCGGTCTTACGATGTCGTTCCTTACCGAACAGGAGAAAAGACTCGGTATAGGCCAGGGCCAACATCGCTTGGTCGTAGAGCATCTTCTCGAAATGGGGCACCAGCCACCGCTCATCCACGGAGTAGCGATGGAAACCGAAACCCAAGTGGTCGAATATCCCGCCGGCACGCATGGAATCGAGCGTTTCAATGACCATCTTCGCGGCAAGATCCTCACGCGTTCGAGCGTGTCGACGCATGAGGAAGGTCAATTGATGCGGCGAGGGAAACTTGGGTGCGGAGCCGAAGCCCCCGAATTTTGGATCAAAGGCTCGAGCGAGAGAGGAATAGGCTTTCTGCAGCGTCTCCTCTCCAAGAGTTCTCTCTTCCGAACGCCTCAGGGCGTGGGCGCGGACGGCTTTGGTGATGTCCTCTCCAATTCCCTCGATGCGTCCCCGGTCCTCCTTCCACAGCCGAGCAAGTTGGTTGAGGACGTCCACAAATCCCGGCATGCCCATGCGAGCCGTCTTGGGGAAATAGGTGCCGGCAAAAAAAGGCTTTCCGTCCGGAGAGAGGAAAATGGAAAGGGGCCAACCCCCTCTCTGGGTCAGGGCCTGACACACGGTCATGTATAACTGATCGACGTCGGGACGCTCCTCCCGGTCCACCTTCACGGAAACGAAAAACTCGTTGAGCAGCCCGGCCACTTGAGAGTCTTCGAAAGATTCGTGAGCCATGACGTGGCACCAGTGGCAAGTGGCGTATCCGATGGATAGAAAGACGGGCTTGTTTTCCGAAGCGGCTTTGTCGAATGCTTCTTGACCCCATGGATACCAATCTACGGGATTGTCGGCGTGCTGAAGCAGGTACGGACTTTTTTCACCGGCAAGTCGGTTCGGTTTATGTTGGACCGAGTTGAATGACATGAGCGCTCCTGTGAGGATGGGCAACCCGGGGCCGTTGGAGTGGTGTGCGCCTGAATCGAGTCGAGAAAGCGGTCCGCACTCGGGGCACGTACATCAAGGGAGAATCAGCCGTCTCGAGCCTACCTTCGTTCCAAAGGCCGACGGGCTTGAGTCTCACCGAACATGCCGCCCCCCCTAAGAGAATTCATCGGACGCGCAGCTCACGGCGCACGAACGGATTCCGAGGGTCGGTACGGAGGGTGTCTCCCCCTCCAAAGAGGGGGAGAACGCGAATGGTGCGGCTTTCACCGGGTTTGCAGAGGAAGGTGAAAACCGCGACCCGAGCAATGTATTCTATTGCTTCTCGAACTGGTCTTTCGTTGCTCCGCAAACGGGACAGGTCCAGTCGTCGGGCAGGTCCTCGAACTTGGTCCCGGGAGGTGCTCCGTTGGCGGGGTCACCGGCTTCCGGATCGTAGACATACCCGCAGATCCCGCATACCCACTTTTCCATCTAAGTCTCCTTTTTTATCCTTGGTCACTCGTCGCTTAGTGAGGAGCGGCTCAGCCCGCCTGCGCATCCAGAGTGCATTGGGTGAAATCGATGGGCTTCCCGCACTTCTTACAGGTGTGACTCTTGTCGAACTCGTCGGAGAAGATTTCCTTTTCCTGTCCGCAACTGGGGCATTTGCAGATGAATGATTTCAATTGCTTGACCTGTTCGAAACCCGGACAATGTTGGGGCGTAGTCATAGCACTACCTCCTCTGTGAAGTGTTCACGCAACCATCGTGTTTATGCCGACGCCTTCGCCGAAAGCACCTTGGCGATTTGTCGACCGTAGTCCTGCGCCATTTGGATGCCGCCCTGGAGTGCCGCGGATTTCAGCATCAAGGGGCTTCCAACCATCTCCATCTTCAGAATGTGATTCATTGTGTCGTAGATACGCTGCGATGCTTCGCCACTCCAACCGAACGCTCCGAAGGCTCCACCCACCTTGCCTTCGAGTGCCGCTTTTTCCGCGAGAAAGAGAAGCGTTTTCATCGGCTGCAACATTTCTCCATGGTAGGTCGGTGAGCCCAAAACGACGGCGTCATAACCCTGAAATGTCGATTCGTTCTTGATCTTTGTACCGTCGAGCACTTCGGTTTCCACTCCGGAAATGCGCATGCCCTCGGCAATGAGATTGGCGATGGCTTCGGTTTCCCCGGTCCTGCCGACATAGACGATAAGCCCTTTAGACATGGGGAGAGTCTCCATGATAAGGTTGAATTTCGGACCCACCGGCTCCGGCGGACGGACCGCCGAGGCTTGTCGGACCCGTCGGAACGAATTTCGTCAGGAGGAGCGGTCCTCCTCCACCTTGGCTTTGTGTTTGTGTCCGCACATGGGACAAAGAACTTCGATTTCTTCTTCTTTGCCTATGAATTTCTCCCGGAGCTTCTCCGGACCCAGAAAACTGACATCCCCGCAAGCACATGCGGGACATTCCGCCCTGACTCGGTATTTGATTTTGTCCATCTACGGTCTCCCGGTTAACGGCATGGTCGGTTCAACGTCTGCCGGCCTACCCAAATGTACGGGCACTCCGGGTCCTCCAACCCGACGTTCGGATTCCGAATCCGCGTCGGTATCTCCGGTTGAGAAAAGAGTCGACAAGGATCAGCTGTTTCCGAGGCGCGGATCGCTGCCGGTTTGTCCACAGTCGGGGACGTAGCAGGTGATGTTCACAAACTCGCATTTTTCCTTGCAGTCCGGGCATTCCTCAGGCGGCTGAAGGGCCTTCAAGGTGTACCCGCATTTCGTGCACTTCCAGCTGTTTTCTTCCACTACTTCTTCCTCCTCTGAGTGTTGTTCTCCGTGGCCGCGGCATCTTCCGTTTCCGAGGCTTTCTTGTTGCCGGATTCGGATGCCGTCGTTTCCTCGGTATCCCGGGAAACGGCCGCCTCCACACTCTGTTCGGCGGCCCGTTTTGCGTCTTTTCGAGCAGAGGCCGCTAAAGCCGACTTCAGTCGTAATTGGTCGACAAGTTCCTGTACATTTTTACTCATGGACCAGCGGCCATCGGCGAACACCCCGTAATCAGCTCCCATCATCGCCGAGGCGAAACGCGTGGAGTTGGCGTAGAAGAGCCATTGCTCCATCCACTTTTTCTCCATTCCCTCGTTGAAAAGACCGTCCCCACGAGCAGGTCCGGAAACAAGGCCTTCGGCCCAGGCCTTTTCCATGATTTTGGTCGACGCGAGGGTCATGGCATTCGTAGTATCCAGGGTGTGGTCCAGTCTTTTGAAATGGCCTGAAACCCATGTGGTGCCGTGGCAGCCCAAGCACACCCGCTGCATTCGGTCCCGGCGCGCTTCCTGTTCCTCCTTGGAGATCAGATAAGTCGAGGCGGGTTCTCCTGAAAAGTCCGTGGGCAAAGGCAGGTCCGCCGAGTTTCTGATCACCGTGGTATCCGGAGACTTGGGCTCGGGATGAGCGTAAATCAGGCCGAAAAGCCGCCAGGCTTTGCGGTCGTTCATCTGATGAGTCCGCTCGGCCAGTACTTCTCCGTCGTCGTTCACCAGCAGACTCACGTGGCAAACCGAGCAGGTGGGGGCGTTGAAATCGCGACCCACGGTCCAGGGCACCGCATCGAAATCCCATTTATGTTCCAAAGCGTCGAACACGTTGCCGTGTTTGCTTGCGAAATAGACTTTGTAGACGGGAACATCGGGACCGATGTGACATTTGGCGCAGGCGTAAGGCTTTCTCGCGAGCTCGATGGAAAACTGGTGTCTCGAATGGCAGGGGGTACAGGCTCCTTTGCTTCCGTCGGGATTGATCCTTCCCGTTCCCAGGTTGGGCCATCCCTCCAACACCGGCAAGTCCATCTCGCCCTGTATCGTGTTCACGGTCCTCAGACCGGTCATTTTGACCACGGTGCCGTGGCATACGAGACAAGAGTCCTCGTTGGTCAAAGGGTCTTCGGGTTTGAGCAGGGTCTTGCCTTCATCGGGCGCCGGCTCCACCTCGGCGTTGATGGAGTGGGCGAGATGCCGATAGACAGGATTGTTCATCAGGTTTCCGTAGGCGTGCGCCATGAGATTGAATCCGTATTGATACTCCTCAACGGGGTGGCATACGGCGCAATCTTTGGGTGATACCACGGTATGAATGAGAAAACCGTTATGGTCGAACGTGTCGGGGTGCGACTCACGGTTGAGCGTATGGCATTCGGCGCACCCGACAACCGTGTCCAGCACCTCCTCCGGAAAGGTGACGGCGGAGACCCTTTTCTCGATCCTGGACCGTCTCCGGACTTCGGAAGGAGAAACCCGCGCATGTCGGCTCTTTTTCCAGTCCGAAACGATTCCGGGCGTGGCCGATAGATGGCAGGAGAGGCATTGGTCCGTGTCCGCGCCGACCACGGGCTCCGTGGCGGAGGCAATAGCCGAGCCGACCAAAACCAGGAAACAGACAAGAACGGATTTGAACATTTCGCAGAGCTCTTTTCAGTCTATCGATCTTGTTCCTTTACGGAACCTGGTCCGGCCAACGGACGGAACGCCTTCTTGCTCGCGCCACAGACAGGGCAGATCTTTTCATCATCGGGCAGGTCCTGGAAACGAGTCCCCTTGGGAATCTTGGTCTTTCGAACCCCTTTGTCGGGGTCGTAGATGAACCCGCAATTCACCGTCTGACATTGATACATCTCTTCCGGCTCGGCCATTGCATTCTCCATATCCCAAGCATCGAGTCGCTTGAAATGAAGGGGAAAGGCCGCGGCGGCCCTTCCCCCCGAGGTCATTGGGCGGCGGGGGCGGGAGGATTGAATACTCGCCCCGCCAGTTCCCGATCCAGCATGAACAAACCATTTCCCCCGTCCCCCATGAGCTTCAATTTCTTTAGAAGCTCATCAACGGAGGCCTCTTCTTCTACCTGTTCCGTCACAAACCACTGGAGAAAGATACGCGTGGCGTGATCGTTCTCGGAAATGGCCTGATCCATCAATCCGTTGATTCTTTGGGTTACGTGACGTTCGTGATTCAGTGTTTCCTCGAACACGGCCGGAATGCTCGACCATTCCACCGGAGGGCCGTCCACCGCCTGAAGCTGCACTTTGCCTCCTCGGTCACAAAGGAAGTTGTAGAACTTCATGGCGTGAGTAGTTTCCTCCTGTGCCTGCACCATCATCCAGTTGGCGAAACCCGGCAGATTCTTGTCTTTGAAATAGGCCGCCATGGAAAGATAGAGGTAGGCGGAATAAAACTCCCACTTGATCTGTTCGTTGATCGCCCCCTGCATCTTGTCGCTGATCATGCGTTTTATCCTTTCCAAAGGCCGTGCATGTTACAGTATTCCCGCGCGACAACGCCCTCGGGGTCGATGCAGAAGAATGCCTCGGGAGCGTCCCCGGGATTCAGAAAATGGCGGTACGCGTTGTTCTTGTTGTCGACCACCTCGATCCACTCGATGTAATGTTTTTCTTCCATGGGGTGTGCCACGCTGCCCACCTTGACTTTGATCCCGCCCTCGACCTTTTCGATCACGGGGACGTGTTTTTCCTTGGCGGCGTCCACGGTGTTTTCTTTGAAAAGCTTCATGGGCTTTTCGCAGCAGACCAATTCGCCGCCTCCGGCATGGATGACCTCGACGATGTTCCCACAGACTTCACACTTGTAGATTTCCAGTTTTTCGGGCATTGAATACCTCCTTAATAGAATGGGCGCTGTTACCCGGTAGTCCTTGTCTAAACGCGATCTGAGACTCTGAATTCTGATCGAAATATGGTTTGGCCGGTCAAAGGCTCCTTTTTTCGAAATCGCAGAGTCTCACTTCAGCGCACTCTTCGCGGGACCGCCGGAGAACCGGTATTCCTCGGGCCGGTTCGCGTGTCGGCTCCTCAAAGGGAACGGCGAGCTCAATCCGGGCTCAAAGACACGCCGAACCGCTTCGTCTGAAGGGAGCCCTCCGCCTCGGAAACCTATCCGAGGGCTTTGACCGCGCCGATGACGGCGCCGTAATCGGGTTCTTGGGTGACCTCGTTTACTAGTTGCGCATAACGCACCACTCCCTCACGATCAATGACGAGAACGTTCCTGGCCAGCAGTCTCAACTCCTTAATCAGCAGCCCGTATCGGGTGCCGAATTGGGCGTCCCTGTGGTCCGAAAGCGTAAGCACCTTGTCCACGCCCGAAGCGCCGCACCAGCGCTTCTGCGCGAACGGAAGATCCATGCTGATGGTGATTATCGTAACGTCGGAACTCAGGTCGGCGGCTTCCTGGTTGAAGCGTCGGGTTTCCAGATCGCACACCGGGGTGTCCAGGGAAGGAACGGACGAGAGCACGACGATCTTGCCTCGGAAGTCCGACAGCTTTACCGGAGCCAAATCGGTATTCAAGGATTCGAAATCCGGCGCAGCTTCGCCGACCTTGATTTCGTCCCCCAACAGGGTCAGAGGATTTCCCTTCATGGTAATGATACCCGTTCTCTCTTTCATATGGCCTCCCGATGCAATTCGTTGTTAGGTTTGGTGCCGTTGCGCGCTTGATCGAACTCTACCAGTTTTCTCCCAGTAGCTCGTAATACGCTTGGGGATGGGCGCAAGCGGGACACGTAGCGGGTGCTTCCGGGCCTTCATGGAGATAGCCGCAATTGATGCACCGCCAGACAACGGGTTCACTTCGTTTGAAGACTCTTCCGCTTTCCACGTTGGACAATAAGTCGAGATATCTCTTCTCATGCTGTTTTTCGGCTACGGAAATATACTCGAACATCTTGGCCACGGGCTCGAAACCCTCTTCATGAGCGATCTTGGCGAAGTTGGGGTACATTTCGGTCCATTCGTAATGTTCGCCTTCCGCCGCGGCTCTTAGATTGTTCCCTGTGGAACCGACTACACCGGCGGGAAAACCGGCCTGTACCTCGACCTCACCCCCCTGAAGGTGACTGAAAAACCTCTTGGCGTGTTCTTTCTCCTGGTTGGCCGTTTCTTCAAAAATCATGGCGATTTGGACAAGGCCTTCCTTTCTCGCTTGGCTCGAAAAGTAGGTGTAGCGGTTTCGTGCCTGAGACTCACCGGCAAAAGCGGTGAGAAGGTTCTTTTCCGTGAGACTCCCCTTAAGTGTAGCCATTGAGTTCCTCCTTCATGCTGGTCGATTCATATTGAGATTCTTGATGAAATAAATGTGCGTAACCGATCATCGGCCGCGAATGTGCGTGAACCGTTAACGCGATGTGTAGTATTCGGATCGGAAGCTCTTGCCCATGTTGCGTGCAGTCCGATACCCTTAACCCTAGGGCCGGTTCAGACCGCTGTCAAGCGGGCGAACAGCGTTGTTTGGACGTTTATGAATCCTCGCAGGCGGCTCGCCCGGTGCACCGAACCGATCTTCATGACCGTTCGCCAAAGACAATCTTGAGCCTAGCCTAAATGCGTAACATGGTCGTGCAAATTTCGTCCATCAGGTGAACGCTCCATTTTTGGGGAACGGAGAGGGGGGGGCGAAGTAAGGTCAGTGGGCGTCGTTCAGACAGGTCCCTTCTCGAATCATCTTGGCAAAGGTCGCTTCCTTAAGGGTCCGGCGCAGCTGTGTCCGCGCGTCTTTCCAGACCTGGTGAACGGTGCACGTGGTGCTGCGTCGGCACGAATCCGGGCGCACAACGCAATCGTTCAGAGGAATATCACCCATAACGGCCTCGACAACGTCGAGCAGGGAAATCTCCTCCGGGGATCGAAGAAGTCGAAATCCACCCCTGGATCCCTGGACGATTTCGAGAATGCCTCTCTTTGCCAGATCTTGGGCGATCTTTCCCATGAATTCAAAGGGTACGTCCATCTCCTCCGACACGGCTCTGCGTTTGACGAGCTCTCCGGGGGGCTTTCCGCAAAGATAAAGTACGCAACGGACGGCGTATTCTCCAGCGCGCGTGAGTCTCATAAGCGTTTAAGTCCTTGACTCTCGGTTCGGAGTCGTCTTCCGGGTCCTTGGATGGGCGACGGGCCGGGCCGCCGCACTTGCGTCACGTCAAGAGGATATATAAGGTCTTATATATCACGGTTGCTCGCTCGTCAATAGGTCCCCCTCTCGGCCATGGGCCGCGAGCGCTCTCGGTGCCTCCTGGAGGTCATCCGAATGAGCCTTTGAGCTATTTTTATTGATCGGGATTGGTTTGTTGTATCTCGGAAAAACGGATGTGGATATGATTGTTGACATTCCATGTGAGTTGTTTTATTCTTAAATCAAAGAAACTTTTCCTTTTTTCAGGGAGAGCGATATGCCATTCTACCAGTACCATTGTGAAAAATGTAGCCTTACTGAAAGTCGGATCGCCGGGGTTGACGATCATACCGTCAGTTGTACCTCGTGCGGAGGACGGATGACACGGACTACCGGGCAAGACGACCTGTTCCGGGCCTATTGGGAAACCTCCCAACGTTCGCAGGAGAAGATCCCGGGCTCTGCATGAGTCGGATTCTTCAATAACGGAACCATCCAACTCCGTAATGAGTGAGGGTTAGTCTATAATTCGCCGCGGTGAGTGACAAGACATTGTTGCGCCTTGCCGGGGCCGAATCCATGAACTCCAATCACAAGCGTTCATTCGCCTTTCCGCATTCAATTTTATCCCAACCGTTACTACCGAATTCGATGCTCGGGTCATCCCCTGGAGCAGTGGGGTGCCTTAGCCTCTTGTTTTTGCGCGGGTAAATGGTGCTTCGCCTCTCATGCCTCCTCCCATAGGGCTTGAATCCATGGAGGGAGTGCTCCGTCCCGAGGAAACACAAATGCAATCAAGTTGTCACGAGGCCGACGCAAAAGCGGTTGATCCTAAGGCGTCTTTCCAGCATAGTTCCGCGCGAACGGCGCATCGGTTATAATGCCCGTAAGCCGATCTTGTCCGCAGGGTCAACGGGAGAACACTTCTCAGGAAGTTCCCCCCGTAATGATTACTCTGGCAGCCCGTTGAAAAAAGCCGGTTGCCACAGGTTGATGAAAAACGATGACATGCAAGGCGCGCAAATCCCGAGGAATGAGACGTCCATAGAGTACGTCGCAGTGACGAGGGATGAAGCGCAACGCCGCAGATCGCGTTTTTCAACGGCCTGCCAGGACGATGAGTCCGACCAAACCTGCGGGTACCTTTATTCGGACCAAGGATTTTTAGAGCGGCGGCTCCTATGTACAACGCCGGTCGTCGAGGCATTGCCTCGGATTTCGGGTGAGGTCCGGTCGGCAAGCGGAGCGACGTTCCGTCCGAGTCGAATCGTCAAGGAGAATTCAAATGGGCAGATGCATGAAAACAGCTTTGCTGAAAGGGCTAGTCGGGATCAGTCTTTTGTTGGGTCTTGTCTCATGCGCAATGGGACCGCGACCGGACGTTTCTTCCCGGCTCGAACTGCTCGCGGAAGATGTGAAACCGCCGAGAGGCACTTCGTTGATCTATGTTATCAGGCCGAGTATCGGCTATCCGGACTGCAACATGGAAATTCGGCTGGACGATATCCCCGCGGGGATGCTGCCGCCCGGCTCGTATTCAATCATTCTTTCAGATCCCGGGGAACGTCGTTTGAGGGTCGGCGGCGAAGAATGCGGGGTGGACCAAACCGGCGAGTTCAATTTAAAGGCGGACAAAGTTCACTATGTGTATGTCAACTACGTCTGGATGGGAAGCTATCTCTTTCTACCGGAAGTTTCCGAAGAGCGCGGCAAGGAACTATTAAATGAGTGCCTGCTGGCCCCCAATGAGACAAGCAAGCTGCTGTTCCCCGACTACAAACAGGAATACAAGTGACTTGGGGCGTCCGGAAAAGCCTTCGAGAAGGTTGACTCACGGTGCTTGTCCGGACCGGGGACCCACGGGTATTTTGCACATCCCCTGATGGACCCGCGGACGGGCGCCGATTCATTTACCGACGGATGGGAGGCGATGGTCCGGAATGTCTCCGAGTCGGGGGTAGGCGGCGTCTTTGTCCGAGAGTTCCGGGAGGCCGGCCGGCCAGGAAATTCCGACATCGGGATCCGACCACAGGAATCCGCCTTCGTCTTCCGGCGCGTAGAAGTCGGAACACTTATAGATGACCACGGCGGTTTCCGAGAGCACGCGAAAACCATGAGCAAAGCCTTGGGGAATCAGCAATTGTCGGTGGTTCCCGGAGGTGAGTTCAACGCCCACCCAGTTTCCGAACGTCGGGGAACCTCTTCTGATATCCACCGCCACGTCCAGAATCGCTCCGTCCGGTACTTGGACGAGTTTGGTTTGCGGCTGGTGCAACTGGTAGTGCATGCCCCTTAATATTCCCTTCTTTGAGAAGGAGAGGTTGTCCTGAACGAAGGTGCAACTGATTCCGGAGTCACGGTATCGCTTCTCGTGGTATGTCTCCATGAAAAAACCTCTATCGTCGGAAAACACACGAGGTTCAAGAATTAGGACGCCTTCGATCGATGTCTCGATAACCTTCAAGTCTCACTCCTTCCATCAATACCAATCTCCCTGGGCGGGCCGAAGCACCTTATCGGCTCAGTCGCGCGGCGTCAAGGGGCAGTCGTGCCTATTTCGCGAATTGTCTTGAGCAAGTCTTGCAGGAGTTCGGTCTGGTCGGTGGTCGCCTTGTCTTTTGACCACCCCAGGTAGACCCGCCACTCTCCTTGTTCTCTGATGAGCGTCATGGGGCGCATCACGGTGATTCGAGGTACGTCTTCTCCACGAATCTTTTCGATGAGCCACTTTCTTGCCATCCGGTCCACGTCCTCGGAAAAGAGAGCCGCGGCCAAGGTTTTTCCCGCCAAGTCGGTGAGCATGGCCGGGAGATCGGGTACGCCGACCTTGACGTTCGCTTTGGCGATGTCGCCGTCCACCTCCAATTCCTCGATGTTATATGAGGTCATACTTCCCACGATTTCGAGGAAGATGCCTATATCGCCGCTTCGATTCCCCAAGTATTCGTCGAAACCGTATACTTTTCGATCCGTGGACGAGATATGCTGATAGGCATCAAGCGGTTTTCCCGCAAGAGAGGCGTCCAGAAAAAGTTTCAGCGCGTCTTCCGGACCTGAGGCCGGGGCGGGCACTGCGATCACCAACAGCGACAAGCAAGCTGTGATTCCGAAAAACGTTTTGAGGAACTTTTTCATATCGGCCCTTTCTATCCTGAGAAAGATGGGTGGGGAAGAGCAACGGGAGTCTTCCGCCGAAGCTTCGGCTATCGAAAATGACAAGCCATGAAATGACCGTTTCCCTTATCTTCAAGCAAAGGAGGTTCTTTTCGGCAAACCATGTCCGCATAGGGACATCGTGTGTGGAAACGACAGCCTGGAGGTGGAGAAAGAGGACTGGGGACGTCCCCTTGGAGCGGCGCGTATTTGCTTTCCGTCCCGGTGCGTTCGATCCGGGGAGCGGCTTTGAGGAGCGCTTCCGTGTAAGGGTGAAAGGGAGGATTCAGAAACTGCTCTTTTGAGGCGATATCCATGAGGGTTCCCAAGTACATGACTCCGATTCGGTCGCTGATGTAATGAACAACTCCCAAGTCGTGGGCGATAATCAGGTAGGTGAGATTGTGCTTTTTCTGAAGATTCTCGAGAAGCCGCAAGACTTGCGCCTGAACGGAAACATCCAGAGCGGATACGGGTTCGTCCGCTACGATGAGATCGGGGTTCAGGGCCAGTGCTCTCGCGATTCCGATCCGCTGTCTTTGCCCCCCGCTGAACTGGTGGGGAAAGCGGTTTCGATCCTTGGGATTAAGACCCACTTCTTCCATTAAGGACCCCACGCGATCGTGGATTTCGGAGCCGTTTCCAACACCGTGAATCACCAAGGGCTCGGCAATGAGCCATCCGACGCGTTTAGCGGGATTGAGAGAAGAGTAGGGGTCCTGGAAAACCATTTGCATGTGCTTACGCAGACCTCTGAGCTCCCGAGACGAAAGAGTTTCCAGGTCTTGACCGCGGAACAGTACCTGGCCTCCGGTGGGTTCTTCCAAACGCAGAATCAGGCGTGCCAGGGTGCTTTTCCCGCACCCGCTTTCTCCGACCAGACCGAAGGTTTCTCCGGGAAAGACGGACAGGCTGATACCGTCCACCGCTCTCAGGTATCGACTCTTTCGACCGAAGAAGCCTCTTTGCACCGAATAGACTTTGCGGAGGTTTTTGACGGCTGCGAGAGGAGACTTCGAGTCGGACCCATTGTGACCGATCCTCCCGGCTTCATCGCCAACGGGGGTCATATCTGTAGCACCTCACTTGGTGTGTCCCGTGATCTTCAGCGAAAAGCGGAGGCTCTTCGGTGGAACAAGGCTCAAACGCGTAGGGGCATCGATCTGAAAAAGTGCACCCGCGGGGTAGGTGGAAATAGTCCGGCACAATCCCGGGAATGGGCTCAAGCGGTTTATTGCGGCCGAGCACGGGAACAGAGCGGAACAAGCCCTCGGTGTAGGGATGAAGCGGACCGGCGAAGAAGTCATCTGCGTCGGCGGTCTCGAAAACCCGGCCGGCGTACATGACGATTACCCTATCGGCCATTTCCCGCACCACGGCGAGGTTGTGAGTGATGAACAGCATCGAGGTCCGCTTCTTGGCCTTCAGGTCGTTCATCAATGCAAGTATCTGGGCCTGAATGGTGGCGTCCAGTGCGGTAGTGGGCTCATCCGCTATCATTAGATCGGGTTCGCACGCAACGGCCATGGCGATGATGACCCTTTGTCGCATGCCCCCGCTCATTTGATGAGGATACTCTCGAATTCTTACATGTGGATCGGGAATTCCCACTAGATTCATAACTTCAGAGGCCTTGGCCAAGGCCTCTGAAGTCGTCATGCCTAGGTGTGTACGGTACATCTCCCCGATCTGGTCTCCCACGGTGAATACGGGGTTCAACGAGGTCATGGGCTCCTGGAAGATCATGGAGATGTGGTTTCCACGAACGGCGCGCATTTCGGCTTCCGAAAGGTCCAGCAAATTTCGTTCGCGGAAAAAGATGCTCCCTTGCGCAATGCGTCCGATATTGGGAGGGACCAGACGCAGCACGGACAAGGCGGTGGCGCTCTTGCCGCAACCGCTTTCTCCCACCACACAAACGGTACTTCCGGTCTCTATTTCGAAAGAGACTCCGTCAACGGCACGCAGTGGTCCGTGGTCCGTGTCGAAGATCGTTACAATATTTTCCAGTCGGAGGATTGTTTCCGCCATGCACTCGCCTTGAAGGGGTGATCAACTTCGGAGAAAGTCTATCATACCCTGGTAAGCTCTTCCAGAGGATGCGCAAGAAGGCCGGTACGGAGCCGAGAATGGCGGCATCGCGGCATGTAGCGGAAACTCGCAACCGGCCTTGCGGACTGTGCAGGGGAAAGCGGGAAAAACACATCGCGGGAACAGGCGAATGCCGTTCCCGCGCAGTATGTCGAAGAAGATTCATCCGCCCGAAAGAACGGGCCGTGCGAGGCTTTGTTCAGTCTTGCGAAGCCTCTCCCGCCTGCGGGGAAGAGGCCGTCTTACTTCCTTCCTCCACCTTGTCCACAAAGAGAGAAAATTCTCGGGAGTAAGGCAGATTCATGTCGGACAAGAACATGCTCAATCCGGTGTCTCCCGCAACCACGAGGCTGGGTTCCAGAGGCAGGCGACCCAGGAACGGAAGGCCGGATGCCAAGGCGGTGCGTTCGCCGCCGCCTTTACTGAACAGCTGGATTTCCTTGGAACAATGGGGACAGATGAGTCCGCTCATGTTTTCCACCACGCCAAGGATTTTCATGTTGACCTGCTTGCAGAAATTAATGGACTTACGTACATCCGCAAGTGAGACTTCCTGAGGAGTGGTTACAATGATCGCCTGAGCGTCGGGTATGGTTTGAGCGACGGTCAGAGGTTCATCTCCGGTCCCGGGAGGAGAATCGACCACTAGGAAATCCAAAGGCTCCCATTCAATGTCCGTGATGAATTGTTTGATCACACCGATTTTGAGAGGGCCTCTCCAAATGATCGCGGAATCCCGATCCGCTATGAGGCTGTCGATGGAAACCACGTGAAGGTTTTGGCTGAATTCGACGGGTATGCCTTTTTTCGAATCGCCCACCTGCAGTTGTTCGGTCAATCCCAGGATTCTCGGTATGCTGGGCCCGTGCAGATCCACGTCCATCAAGCCGACCCGGTATCCCTTGCGAGCCAGGGACACGGCGAGGTAGGCCGCGACGCTGCTTTTTCCAACGCCGCCCTTGCCGCTCATTACCAGCAGCTTGTATCGGATACGATCAAGCTGCGCTTTCAACTCATCATCGTCGTTCGTTGTGGTCGCACCGGCGTGTGAACACCCTTCCGCTTGAGCCGTCACTGATTTATCCTCCTATATGTTCAGTTGGAATCGAGCAATTGGGGAAACAAGAAACATGGGTCCTTCTTTAATCATCCGTTCGGCGTCTGGCAACCCGTGTCCCGGGGGAGCCGTGGTCCGCTTACCTGGAAGAGGCAAAACATTCAGGGAAGACGCGCCGCGGAAGAGAACAGTGGATGGAAGATTTACGAAAGGCGGTCAACGCATCCTGCATCTCATTCGAGATGGGCGAAGACCGTGTCGGACGGGACCGTTTCAACCTCCAGGCGTCGAACGTATCAGAAAAGAATCTTGGATGTGCGGAAATGATCCGTGCGGCGGGGAAGGCGACATCCCGTTCAGTTCTCGAACGGGTCTTCCTGGTCCGAACCCTGAATATTCTTTGTCCCTTGTACTCGTTGTTTGCACTGCCGCCTTCGATGGCAACCGGGCATGGCGAATCGGTCCTCTTCCAGGCAACCGGAGAGAAAAGCCTTCACCACTTCCCGCACTTCGCCTGAACGCCATGGGATCACTCGGATTCCGAGTCCTTCGAGCTGGACAATCATCCATCCACTGATGGCTCCGCATATGAGAAGGCTTACGCCGAGTTCCTTGAGCAGCTTAGGGCGGCCCTCTTCGTTTAGGCTTTCACAAGATTTTTTCCGCTGAGGAAGGGTTCCGCCGTCTCGGAGATCGAAAACCCAAATCGTCCTGCAAGTATCGAAGACCGGTGAGACGCGGCCCTGGTGTTCCGGCACGGCAAGCATCGAAAGATCCTCCGTCCGTCCCAGTAGCATCTTCCATGCCGGCCGCCGAACTTGAAGAATCGTTCTTCCCTGCCTTAATGGTCACCGTATGAGCTTGATGGGGACCGGAAGGCGGAGCATTGCTGTTGCATTCCGCATTGCAGGTTGGATAAATGGGATGCAGAATCCAATCCTTTGGTGATTGGAGGCGCTTGGTGCCCGGAGTATATTGCGCAACCCGATCATCCAAAAAAGTTGAAAAGCTTACTACGCCGTTTTAGACTCGGCCCCGGATGCCGGCTCGTGCATTTTTCTGCATCCTTGGAATGAAGAGCCGCCGCGGAATGACTTAAGGTTTATTTTGGAGAGAGGATTCATGCGGAACGACGTGATCGACGAATTTGAAAATGTGAAGATCAGCCGGATACCCATAAAAGAGGCGCTCCGGAAAATCGAGGAGTTTCACGGAGGTATCGCTCCGGGCATCGTGTTGGGCGGCTTGATGATTGATCTCGCTCAAGAGCTGATCGGGGAGGGAGTTCTCTACAATGTCGTGGCGGAATCACGCTACTGCCTTCCCGACGCCGTGCAGATATTTACGCCGTGTACCGTGGGGAATAACTGGCTCGCGGTGACGGACTACGGGCGATATGCCGTTACGTTGTACAACATCGAAGACCGTGTAGGCGTCCGGGTATGGGTGGACATGGGCAAGCTGGAGCGATATCCGGAGATCTGGAACTGGTTTCTGAAACGGGTTCCCAAGAAGGAACTCCCTCTGGAGGTCCTGCTTCCAGCCATGCTGCGGGCGGGGCGAGGCATGCTTTCGGCCTTGAGGGTCAAAGTTGCGGACAATCTCGGCCCGGGAAAGAAGGGAGTAGTTGCGGTTTGTCCCATGTGCGGGGAGTGCTATCCTGAACATGACGGGGATCGATGCGTGGCTTGCCGGGAAGGGGCTTACTACGAAGGTGACGCCGCTCCGGAAGCGATTCTCTGGTAAGTGATCCGGGCCGGCTCGCCGGATGATCGCCCTTGGGAGACTGAAAAGGCGCAGGTTCGGGAACTGTTCCTTGATTGAGGCGGCGCGGCAATGACGGAAAAACGAGGTCCGACTCTCGAATAAGAGAGCGGACCTCGTTTTTTGAGTGGAGCCGCGACCTCACCGGAAGAAGTGTTCCGCCGGCTTGGGCCGTGGGGATTGGCGCAGCATCCTTCAATCCGGTGGCGTAGGCCCACCGGGTTGGAATTCCTTGATAAACGAGCCACAAAATCAGGCGGGGATGTCGCCGGCCCCGCCTGTGGATCGAACCCTTAGAATTTGAAGACGAAGTCGACGAAGACCGTGTGTTCGTCGATGTCCGTGTTGTTGATTTCTTTCATGTAGTAGTAGTCAACGGCCACCGTCACATTGCGGGCAAGCCCCGTCGTGAGGATGACCTCGTGCCCCTTGACTCCGGTGTAGCCGCCGAAGGCATCCGAATCCGGGAAGGTATCCAGCCAAGCGTCCTTTTCCAGGTAGCGATACATATAGACCACCTGCCAGTTACCCAACTTCTTGATCTTCTTGGATCCGAACTTGGCGCCGGCGAGCCAACCAAACTCGTCGTTGTCGGGATCGAAGTTGTAGATCACTTGGCCGAGGGCGGCCAAGCGGAGGCCGTTGCTCAGGGAGAAGCCGATTTCCGCATCGCCGGCCACGGAATTGTACTCGTAGATCCGGGCACCTTCGTCGTTGGTGGTGTTGGTGCCCGCGGAATGATCCAAGGGGGCTTCCTTGATGTCCTTGAATACGTATCCGGTAGCGGCCGCGGCGAAGTCCATGGGGCCGGAATCCATCTGGGCTCCCACTTGGGCGAAGCCCATCATGGGATCGTTGCTGTCTTTGCTGAGTTCTTCGAGGAAGAACCAACCGGCGTTGATGAACACGGGTCCGAAACAAACCTTGGCTGCCACGCCTTCGGGAGTGATGTCGCCGTCCCAGAGCAGGTCGGCGGTTTTCCAGATGGGGTTGCCCATTTTACCGCCGGTGAGGCTGAATTGCTTTACCGGCTTCCAGGTCACATAAGCCTTATCGAGGTTGAACTGCTTGGTGCTGAAGGTGTCCGTAAAGGTCTGGTTGGTGGATCGAGGATCGTCGGAACCACTGGCCAGGCGGAAGCCCACCGAGAAGGTATCCGTGATGTCCGCGGTGGCACCCACGCGGAAGCGCATGCGGTAACGGTGACGGGAGGTGGAGCCTTCCCGATCCTGACCCTGGTAACGGAGTCGCAGATCGCCTTTGAAGGCCCAGCTTTCCACCCACTTGGGCAGCTTGGCCTCGGGAGCGGCCACTTTGGCCTCCGATGCCTCGTCTGCGGTGATGACACCCTTTTCCTTCAAGATGTCCGCCAGAGACCGCTCCGCCGCATTCGCATGGGACCAGCCCATGAAGGCGACGGTCAGCAGTATGGCCAAACCAAATGTCAATTTCTTCATAGTGTTCTCTTCTCCTTTGTTGCGTGCTGAGTAAGCCAAAAACTCCATCCCAGCGCTCCACGGCGCGACATATATCGTAAGCGGGGTTACATCTCAAGTTAAATATCGATTAGAGTTTTACGAAAACGTGACAAAAAATGGCCAGTTAAGTGACGGGAACGAGGACTGCGGGCGCAGGCCCGGAATGGGCCGGTTCGGCCCGCATTCCTTTGGGCGGTGGATGAGGGCGTTCGGCCGGCCGGAAGCGACGGATCGAAGGCGTCGACCCAGGGAATGAAAGTGAGGGGGCGTTGCGTGACAGTCGACATGGTCCGTCCTGCTCGGAGCGTCAAAAGGCGAGGAAATCGAAGATTCGTCGGGGAAGCCTCAACCGAGCTGTGATCCCTCGTACTGGTGGTGTTTGATGTTCTTCCCTTCCACGTACATGATGGCGGCTTCACTGATGTTGGTGGCAAGGTCGGCAACCCGTTCGAGACAGCGATCCACTACGATGTAGCTCACCGCCCTGCGAATGGCCGGGGCGTCTTTGACCATGTGTTCGAGGAGTTCCTGAACGATTCCTTTGGCCAGGTCATCCGCTTCGTCGTCTCTGCCGCAGACGTTCTTGGCGAGTTCGACGTCCTTGTTGACAAAAGAGGTGATGCTGTCTTGGAGCATGGACAAGGCAACGCGTCCCAAGGGTTCGATGTCGACCTTAAAAGGGAGCAGCGCTCGCTCGTTGAGATCCACGGCGTTCTCGGCGATATTCACGGCCAGATCACCGACCCTCTCGAGATCGGCATTGATCCGCATCACCGAGGTGACCAGTCTGAGGTCGATGGCCATGGGCTGGCGAAGGGCCAGAAGGTTCAGACATTGTTCGTCTATGTAGATCTCGAGATCATTGATTGCATCGTCGCCGTCGATGACCGCGGCCGCAAGGTCGGACCGTCTGAGGACCAGCGCATCCACCGCGTTTTTGAGGGCTTCCTCCGCAAGAGTGGCCATCTCTAAAAGGTTCATTTGAAGGTCTTTGAGCTTCTTGTGAAACTGAGACTCGCCCGTCATGTCGTCTCCTTAACCGAATCTGCCCGTGATGTAATTCTCCGTCTGTTCCTTCTTAGGCCTGGTGAAAAGCACGTTCGTATCGTCCACTTCAACGAGTTCTCCCATGTAGAAGAAGGCGGTATAGTCGGAAACCCTGGCGGCCTGCTGCATGTTATGGGTTACAATGACGATGCAATATTTCTCTTTCAACCGTTCGATGAGCTCTTCAATCTTCTGGGTTGCGATGGGGTCCAGGGCGGAGGCGGGTTCGTCCATGAGCAGAACTTCCGGTTTGATGGCCAACGCCCGAGCGATACACAATCGTTGTTGCTGCCCGCCGGACAAGCCCATGGCCGATTGGTGCAGGCGGTCCTTGACCTCTTCGAAGATGGCCGCGTCCCTTAGGCTTGCCTCGACTCGTTCCGCGAGAGTGCGCTTGTCCTTGACGCCGTTCACCCGTAGACCGTACGCGACGTTCTCGAAGATGCTCTTGGGAAACGGGTTGGGTTTCTGAAAGACCATCCCCACCCTTCGCCGGATTTCTACAACATCCACTCGGGGATCGTATATGGGGGTCTGGTCCAGAAGAACTTCCCCTTCGATGCGCGCACCGGGAATGGTCTCGTTCATTCGGTTCAAGCATCTAAGGAACGTGCTTTTTCCGCAACCCGAGGGGCCGATGAGGGCGGTTACCCGCCGATCTCTCATTTCGAGCTGAATGTTCTTCAATGCCGGAAAATCGGCATAGTAAAAATTCACGTTTCTGGCGACCATTTTTATGCGCGGGGGTTTCATTTGATCTCTCGTCGGTCTGATACCGGGGTTTTTGGGGTCCGTTATTTCAGCCAAAATGGAATGGAAGTCAGCTTGGTTGGGCGCCCTCAAAGGGGGCCTCTTGCCCGGCGTCTTTTCGCTTGGGGAAGGACACATGAAATGTGGTGCCCTTACCGAGCCTGCTTTCGGCCCAGACCTTTCCTCCTTCGGCCTGCACCAAATTTTTTACGATCGCCAGGCCTAATCCAGTGCCTCCGATATCCCGGGACCGCTCCTTGTCCACTCGGTAGAATCGTTCAAAAATTCGCTCCAAATCTCGTTGAGGAATCCCAATTCCGGTATCTCGGACGAAGAAATGGATGGAATCGGGCTCTTCTTTTGCTCTTACCGTGATCTCTCCCCCCTCCTGCGTGTACTTCACCGCATTCTCCACCAGGTTTGAAAGGATTTGGTTAAGAGACCTGGAATCCACATAGAGCCGGAGCGGCTTTGGTTCGGTGTCGAAAGTCAGAGAAAGGGACTTGGCCTCGGCTTGTCGGAAAAAGCTTTGTTGGAGACCGCGGAACAGAGAATTCACTTCAATATAGGCACGGTGGACTTCCCATCGTTCGGCGTCGATGGCGGACAGCTTGAGGAGGTCCTCGGTAAGGCTGGAGAGCCGGTTCGAATGCTTCAGGATCAGGGACAGAAACCTGCGCTGATCATTGACGTCTTCGGGCGGGTCTTCAAGAAGTGTTTCAGCGTAGCCCTTGATGGTGGTGAGGGGGGTGCGGATTTCATGAGAAACGTTCGCCACGAAGTCTTTTCTGACTTCCTCGAGTCTTTTCAGTCTGGTGACGTCATGGAACACCACAATGCACCCGTTGACTTCCCCGTCGACCCTCAAAGGAACGATGTTGGCTCGGAAACACTCGTTTCGCGGACTTCCCCTGGTAATTTCCCGGTCGAATACTTCCTTGCCGTTGAGCGCTTCACGGATCCCTTCAGTGATCTGTGTGTTACGGATCGCGGCGAGGGGCATCATGCCGGTGAAATCGTGTGCCTGAGGGAAAAAACGTTTGAGGGTTTCGTTGACCATGATAATCTCGCCGTCCTTGCTGACCACCATGACGCCTTCGATCATTCCCCGGAAAACGGAGCTAAGCTGGCTCGTTTCCTCATTAAGCTGCTGGATGGTGCTTTCCAACTGCATGGCCATCCGATCCATGGACCGGCCCAGAGCCCCGATTTCATCGTGGGGGTAATGGTGGATTCGGAATCTGAAATCGCCCTCGGCCATGCGTTGGGCCATACGAGTCATGTTGGTCAACGGACCGGTAATTCGACCTCCCAACCAAAGACTGCTGAACACGAGGAGGAGGAAGGTAACGAGGTCGGAGCCGTATAGAATCCAGAGCATTTCGGTGATTTCGTCGTTGACTTCGTCCAAAGATGACGAAATGCGAAGAATCATCCAGCCTTGCGTTTCCCATGGGACTTCAATTCGCTTCGCTACGGACAGCCACTCAATTCCCGTGCCGGCGGACCTCCGGCGGCTGCCGGCGAATCCGGATTCGGCGGCTTGGAATACTTCGGGATACTCCTCCGGTGTGACCCGATACGGTATATTTTCAGCCGGAGTTTCGGAGTCTGCGACCGCCGTTCCCTGGGGATCAAAAACCGTGAGTTTGACGCTGAGGTCTCGGCCCAATTCCTTGATGGTCTCGTCGATCCGGGAGCCGTGAAGCAGCTTGGAGTCAAGGACGTTTCCAAGTAGATCGGCGTCTTCGGCAATACGGGCCTGCAGTCGGTCAACGAGATTCTGCCTGAGCAACCGGGTGGTATAAAAGGTAGCTATCAGTAGAATCGTGCCGAATAGGATCAGATAAGAGAGGACGATCTTGGTCCGGAGACTCACGGGGGACCCCGTTATTCCTTGTAACGATACCCGACGCCCCAAACCGTTTCAATGGCGGAGCCCTCGTCTCCCATTTTCTGACGGAGCCTGCGGATATGGGTATCCACGGTTCTGGCGTATCCGTCGTAATGGTAGTCCCAAACGAGATCCAGGAGCCGATCCCTGGTGAGAACCTTGCCCCGGTGTTTCACAAGGGTCAGCAAGAGGTTGAACTCAGTGGAAGTCAAAGACACGTCGGTTGAGTTGACCCACACTTTGTGAGATCCGATATCTATCTTGACGGCGCCCAGGTCGATTTGGTCCGTTTCGTCTTCTTTGCCCGATGAACGCTTGAGAACCGCACGGGCACGCAGAATCAACTCTCTGGGGCTGAAGGGCTTCACCACATAATCGTCCGCACCCAGTTCGAGCCCGACAATTCGGTCGACTTCATCTCCCTTGGCCGTCAACATGATGATGGGAAGATTCTGAGTGTCCTTTTCTTTTCGTATCATTTTGCAGACTTCGAGTCCATCCATCCCGGGCAGCATGAGGTCCAGCACCAAAAGGTCCGGCCGTCGTTTCGTCACGGCGTTGATGGCCGATTCACCGTCTCCCGATTTTTCCGTTCGAAATCCGGCCTTCTGGAAATGGTATTCAAGCAACGATGCGATGTCTTCTTCGTCCTCAACTATCAATATTCGCCTTGGTTCCAAAGGTCTACCCTCAAGTGTTGGTCGGAGATGAAGTTCCTCCCCGAAATCCGCGAAAGACATTTCGACTTCCTTCCTGCAACATCGATTAGAGCTTCAAAGGAGTTACGACCACCTACAGGTTTCTTTGTCTGCGCAGTCGAGAGCGAAGCAGAATCGCGATGAAACTCACGCCCAACACCAGTGCGATGAGAACCAGCGCCGTACCGTACTGGAGCGGCCGGGTCTTTTCGATGTGAGTGCCCGCGGTGGCCAATACGTAAATGTGGTAAGGCAACGCCATGACCTCATCGAAAATGGATTCGGGAAGACGTGCCGTGTAGAAGGTGGCGGCGGTGAACATGATGGGAGCCGTCTCTCCGGCGGCTCTGCCGATGCCGAGGATGGAGCCGGTGAGAATGCCGGGGAATGCGGCGGGAAGGACCACCTTGCGTATGGTTTGCCACTTGGTGGCACCGAGAGCCAGGGAAGCCTCACGGTAGGTTTCGGGGACGCTTTTTAACGCTTCTTCGGAGGTGCCGATGATCACGGGCAGAATCAGAAATCCCAAGGTTAGGGAGCCGGCAAGAATGCACGATCCGAAACCGAGGAAGACCACGAAAAGGCCCAGTCCGAACAAGCCGAAAACCACGGAAGGGACACCGGCCAGATTGTTGATTCCCAAACGGATGATCCGAACCACTTTACCTCCGCCGGAATATTCGTTCAGATAGACGGCCGAGGCCACTCCAACGGGGAGTGCGATGAGGACGGCGCCCACGGTCAGGTATAGGGTCCCTATGATGGCGGGATAGATTCCTCCCCGGGTCATGGCGTCCAGCGGGACTTCCGTGAGAAATGTCCAACTGATGGCGGTCCACCCTTCATAAATGATGAACCCTATCATGGAAAACAAGGCCAGACAGATCAGAGTCGCCGCGCTCTTGATCACGCCGAAGGCGATCTTCTGTTTTATATATCTCGCTCGCAGCTCGGACATGGCTTACAACTCACAATGTAGCGGACCCGACTTGTTTATATCGGTGGGAAATCTGGTCGGCGATGATGTTGAACGCAAAAGTCATTAGGAAAAGGATGATCCCAGTGGCGAAAAGCGCGTGATAGTGTTCGCTCTGAAACGGAGCTTCTCCCATTTCCGCAGCAATACTCGCCGGCATGGGGCGTACGGGGTCGAAAATGCTCGTGGGGATCATGGCCGCCCCCCCGGCCACCATGAGCACCACCATGGTTTCACCGACGGCTCTTGAGATTCCGAGGATGATGGAGGTGGCGATACCGGACAAAGACGCGGGAATAACGACCCGATAAATAGTTTCCCACTGGGTGGCGCCCAAGGCAAGAGACGCCTCCCTCAATTCTCTGGGTACGGAATAGATGGCGTCTTCCGATATACTGCATATGGTGGGAACACTCATGGTGCACAGCATCAATGCAGCGTTGAACAAGTTGAGGCCCGTGGGGATGTCGAAGAGTTGTTGGAGTGCGGGCGCCACAATGACCATGCCGATGAAACCGATGACCACCGAGGGCAGGGAAGCCAGAAGCTCGACGACCGGTTTCAAAATTTCTTTGGTGCGCCTGCCGGCAATCTCCGCGATGAAAATGGCGGTCATAACGCCCAACGGGATGGCTCCGATACACGCTACCCCGATGACGGCCAGTGATGCGATGATCAAGGGATAGATTCCGAAGGCGGCGGGATCGTCGGTGGGATACCATTCGCGGCCGAAGAGGAAATCTCCGACGCCGACCACCTTGAAGATGGGAATCCCTTCCTTGAAGAGAAACAGCATGATAAGGCCCAGGGTGGTGATGGACGCCAGGGCGGTGATGAAAAAAACGCTCCGGATGATTTTCTCTTTCCGCCGTCTACTCCCGCCCTGGTCCAGGGAGGTATCGGAACGGCGTGCAGCCGAATCCTTCTTTGAACTTCGGGTTTCAGCCGTGCCTGGAGAGAACTCCATCGGTTTCGCGGTGGTCTTTTGGGCCGATATGCCGTTTTTCATTCCACTTCCATGAAGCGTGAAAAGGGGGGGGAGGCCGCCTTGAGCGGCCTCGCTCCTTTTATGCGCGCAGATTAGTACAGAGGAACAAATCCCTCTTCTTCAACCATTTTCTGGCCGTCGGGGCTCAGAATGAAGTTGAGGTAGGACATGGTCACGCCTTCGGGCCAGCCGTTGGTGAACATGAAGAGAGCTCGAGAGATCGGGTAGGAGCCGTTCATGGCGGAAGCCGCGGACGCCGTGATGCCGTTCACTTCGAGGCCCTTGAGGTCTTTGTTGACATAGCCGATACCCACGTAGCCGATGGCGTAGGGATTCTTGGCCACGGCCTGGGCAACGGCGCCGTTGGAAGCCTGAAGCAGAGCACCCGGCATGACGCGTTCTTTTTCGAGAACCTTCTCGTGCCACACTTCATAGGTACCGGAGCTCGTGTCGCGGCTGATCACCACGATGGGCTTGTCATTGCCGCCGACGGACTTCCAATTGGTTACTTTGCCGGTGTAGATGTTCTTGAGCATCTCAAGAGTGATGTCTTTGAGGGGGTTGCCGGGATGAACCACGGGAACGATGCAGTCCACGGCCACGCGATGGGGGACCAGATGAATCTTCTTTTCCGCGGCCAGCGCCACTTCTTTAGCCTTTACGAATCGGGACGCCATGGCGATGTCGCAGCTGCCGTCGAGGATGGCCTTGATGCCGTTTCCGCTGCCGCCGCCGGATACACTGATGTTAACGTCCGGATGGGCTTTCATGAACACTTCAGCGGCTTTCTGGCCGATGGGCAGAACCGTGGTGGAACCCTTCACCACCAAATTCTCCCCCGCGATCGCCAGGCCGGTAAAGGCAAGCAAACCCGCCAAGCAGATCAACGCCGCCAACCATTTACTTCTCATAACTCTTTCCTCCTTGTCGTTTTTCCATTGAATTGAACTTCTAATTTGGGAGCGCTGAGAACAAGGCGAAGATATGCTCATAGGGTTACAAACTTATCACACAAATGTGACAAAAAAATGACGGACGGAAAGGTTTTCCCGCGACGGTTGGTGGGGATGTCTATGTGGTTTTTTAAGAAAAAGGGTGCTTCAGGGGGCTTGGAACCCGCCGCTGTCCTTGATGGCGTGAAACAGCGCGTCGCCTTTGGCCAGACTGTTGAAGAGCACGGAACAAGTGATCGTGGCTGAAGATACGGCGTCGACCTCGGGATGGAATTTGGTCAGGTCCGCCAGGGGTCGGCCCACGATCCTGGAACGCAGTTTGGCCGTGTCCTCTTCGGAAAACGGTTCATTGCCGTACTTGCGCAGCTGTAGCGGTTCCAACGCAACGACGATACCGTCCGCATCAAACACGTAGACGAAATGCACGTCGTGGCACAAGTCGCACGGCACGGGCCTGGAAACCACCACTGCGTAATATTCATGCGTCTTCCCTCCCGTGCTCAGCTCCGCGGAGTACACGGGAAACCGGGTTTCCTTCTTATACTCCCGGATCGCCGTCACGTCTCCCAACTTCTCGAAGATCGTTCGGAGCTTTTTTTCGAGCTCCGTCTTCGAGATCACGGATTCGAAAGTGAGGAAGGAGCCCTTTTGGGACTCGGTGGAACTCTTTTCAACGGGGCCTTCGGCCTCGGCCATTTTCTTGAGATTAACCACAAAGCTCTTCAGCCCGAAGATGGCGCCTTTATGTGTGCCGGCAATGGTGCCCATTCCGGTGAAAGGGTCCGGATGGACGAAAAGGGAATAGGGCGTTTCGCCCACATTCAGCAGCTCATAGGTCGTGAAATCCGGGTCGGGGATCACCGGGAATTTTACCCCGAGGGATTGCCGGAACTCTTGAATTTCCGAGGCGTCGTTTCCCGCAGCCACGGCCATGATTTTGATGCTGTCCTTCATGTCCGCATTATCTTGGATGAACTCGAAGAGCTTGTTGTACAAAGGCACCTGCTTTTGGCAACTGATGCAGTATACGTTCAGTATCTCGATCACCACCAAGCCCGCTTTCACTTCACCTATGCTGAACCGATCACGATCGGGGAGTCCCAAGTACGCCCGGTCTTCGGGGGCTTGCGGTGTCTGGAAAACCATCTTGGGAAAGGCGCGCCCCGCGTCGGCCGGGTCGTCTGAGGACGCCGCGGCGCCGACGGTCGATAGAAGAGCCGCAATCAGAAGAATAGAAAGGATGCTGACTGATTTTCTCATGTGGCTTACCACTTCAAAGGCTTGGTGAACGGCGGCGTCGTTGCCGTTTTGAAAACGACAAACGGACCGGGCCCGACTCCGGGGGCTTCTCTTCCACGTATAGTGGGAGGTGTTCGCTCCTTTAGGGACGGGCACCTATATGAAAAGAGTTATGTCTAGTAATAAAACCAGCCGTGCGTTTGGGTGTCAAGTCCAATAGTCTTTGAGTCCGTTTACGGTGGAGCAGCCTCTCTCAGCCTTTTTGGAGTTGACAACCCAATCCGTTCCCCCTACATTCATCCCTCATTTTAAATTTTCATGATTTCGTCGGGGTGAAGCGTGCCGGACACTTCAGGCCCCGGCCGGGCTCTCCAATGAATCTTTCCCGGGAGAAACCCGGGCTCAGCTTTTTCCTGCCTTGCCGTACGCGGAAGGAACATTTCGTTGAAGGTTCCCAAACGCGCGCACGGCACGGCGTTTCTATTTTCATTATACCGAATTGGTTTGGAGGTTTCCCATGGTTCACCGAATTTCTAATTTCAACGCCGGCCCCGCGGCATTGCCTTTGCCCGTCTTGGAGGAAATCCGTTCCGAATTCTTGGACTTCAAAGGCACGGGTATGTCCATCGTCGAAATCAGCCATCGATCCAAGGTTTTCGATGATGTGGTTCAGGATGCGAAAGCCAGGATCACCCGTCTCCTGAAATTACCGGACAACTTCAAAATCATTTTCGTCCAGGGCGGCGCCAGTATGCAGTTCTGCATGGTACCCATGAATCTCGCCGCCGAGAATACCGCAGTGGACTATGTCGACACGGGCACGTGGTCCACCAAGGCGCTGAAGGAAGCCAAGAACCTCGGCAAGAACGTCAATGTCGCGGCAGGCAGCGGTGATCGGGACTACGCGTACATTCCCGAGGAACTGAAATTGGATCCCCAAGCGGCCTATTGCCACATCACCAGCAACAACACGATCAAGGGCACGCAGTGGCATCGATTCCCGGATACGGGGAGTGTGCCTCTGGTGGCCGACATGTCTTCCGACATTCTCAGCCGTCCTTTCGACCCGACCCCCTTTGGTTTGATTTACGCCGGTGCCCAGAAGAACCTCGGCCCCGCCGGAGTGACGCTGGTGATCATTCGCGACGATATGACGGCCCGTACGCCGGAGTCTCTTCCTTCCATGCTCAAGTACTCGACTTACGTGGAAAAGGATTCCATGTACAATACACCCCCTTGTTTCGCCATCTACGCCGTCCAGCTCGTAGCCAAATGGCTCGAAGAAACCGTCGGCGGACTTGAGGGTGTCGATGCATTGAACCGGAGGAAAGCCGAACTGCTTTACGCCACAATCGATGAATCCGACTATTATCGGGGTACGGCGGACAAAGGCTCTCGTTCTCTCATGAACGTGACCTTCAGACTGCCTTCCGAAGACTTGGAGAAGAAATTCGTGGCCGACGCCCTGGAGAACGGCCTTGGCGGTCTCAAGGGCCATCGGAGCGTGGGCGGATGCCGAGCCTCCATCTATAATGCCACCCGTATGGACGCGGTGGAGTCTCTGGTGCAGTTCATGAAGGAGTTCGCCCGAACCAACGGGTGATTCGCCCTACCGGAAAGTCCTCATTCGGCCCGGCTTGCCCCGCCTTTTTCGGCGGGAAGCTCGGGCCGTTTTTTTCCACCCTCATATCCGCGGAAATTGACGGGCCTCAATCGGGTAGTCTCGTTACCTTGACCACCAGCTTTGCGGTGCTTCCGTTTCTATCGGGACTATATACAAAAGAAGAAGCTTCGTAGGTGCGGGTCGTTTCCAGGTCAAGTACGAATCTGGTCAGAAGTTTGTCTTTGTGCACGCCGATTCTGACCGCGCGGATTACGTCTTGGTTTTCGGGAACGATTTGCCTCGGCAGATCGGGCGAATACGCGGAGGCCACGTCCACGACTACTCTGGGAGGGTCTTCGAGGTAGAAGATTTTGGGTTCGATGACCGAATCCATCAAAATGACCAGAAGTACGGTATCGCTGCCGTATCCTTCTTGGAGGGAGACGCTGGAAATGTGAACCGGATGTTCCGGTTTCATCGGAGCCTGATCGGAAGCGCCCGATTGAGCGAAAAGAGGCGTGGTGGAAATCATGAGAGCCAGGGTGATCGCGCCCAAAAAGAGCCGTGCATTCGCCGTCCAACGTTTTTTCGTCACTGAAGCTTCTCCCCGTTGCGAAAGGAACCGGTCGGTCGGTCAACGATGTTTGCCGTTGACCCGCCCGAGCCGTCTTACATCCGCGAAGGTGTCACGCTTTTCTGCTGGTGGTTCTCCACGGATACTGCTCGACTAATGATACAGGGCTGCGGGATTTGCTTCAAGAAGGAACGCGATTCAATCGGCATACGCGATTCGATCGGCATACGCGGTTCAAAGAATTCACAGGGTCGTAACACAACATTGATATCCTTCTGTTACTGAGTTTGTTCGGCTTCGGATAATACTGATCTGAGGTCTTTTTATTCGAAGTTGGATAATCTCAGGAAAAGGCGTTGTTACATGACCTCCTCCATTCGCATGATTCCTGCCGCCTATTATGGTCAACCCGGTTTGTCCGCAATTCCGCTTTCCGATTCGGATCAGGAGGAATATGAGGCTCTTCGGGACATCATCGGGAATGGCCGAATAAATACCGTATTCCAACCCATTTTCCACCTTCAAACAGGTGAGGTCTATGGTTATGAAGCTCTCAGCAGGATCAAAGGGCCATCCCCCTTCTCGGGTCCCGACGGGCTTTTTCAGGCCGCCCTGCGTTTCAAGCTGACTCCGGAGCTCGAACTGCTTTGCAGTTCCAAGGCGCTGACCCGAGCTGCGGAGCTCGGGATGGATACCATCTTGTCCCTCAACATTTGTCCTTCGATCCTTCGCTTCCCCGACGACGACGCCGGAGAAATCGTGTTTCCCATGAGGGAGCTCTACGAGGTGCGTGACCGCGTCGTGCTGGAGCTGACCGAGCGGTTCTACATTCGGAACAATGAGCTGTTCACCAAGACGGTGGACTACTATCGGCGTCAAGGATTCAAAATCGCCATCGACGATTTGGGATCAGGCTATGCGGGGCTCAAAATGCTGGCTCAGATCGAGCCCTCCATGGTGAAGATTGATCGTTTTCTCATTTCGAACATTCACCAATCCACCAAAAAGATGATGCTTCTCGAGGCCATGGTTTGCTTCTGCCATAAGATCAATGCCCTGGTGGTGGCCGAGGGCATAGAAACCAAGGAAGAACTCGAAATCGTATCCTCTATGAAGGTGGATTTGGGGCAAGGTTACTATCTGGCTCGTCCGTCCGAAAAGCTCTACACCCGAGAGGAAAAGAATTCATTCCCGGCCGCGCTCTCCCAGCGGTACAAGGATTCGAGTGGGAACAGCGGCAACCTGGTGGGTTCTCTGGTCCAGTTTATAGACCCGGTGGAGGCTGATACCAACGTGGCGGAGGTGGCGGAGCGTTTTAAAACGGACCCGGATCTTTCGGCGCTGCCCGTGCTCAACCAACGCGCTCCTGTGGGAGTGATCCACAAAGCCAAACTTTTCTATCAGCTCGGTCAGCGATTCGGGTACGATCTGTTTTTCAGAAAACCCACTCGGTCCATCATGGAAAACGCCTTGATTTTCGAGTTCAGCACACCTCTTGAGGACGTCTCCAGGCGCGTATTGGCCCGGGATGAAAACTCGGTATACGATGATGTTATCGTGGTTCGGAACGGAGCTTATCTCGGAGTCGTCAAGATTTATCATATTCTGGAGAGAATCACGGAACAGAAGATCAACCTCGCCATGGAAGCCAACCCTCTCACCGCACTCCCCGGTAACAACCTGATCAAGGAGGAGATTCTTAACCGGTTGAACACCAATCAGGTTTTCGCGGTCGTGTATTTTGATTTGGACAACTTCAAGCCGTTCAACGACAGTTTCGGCTTCGAGGAGGGGGACCGGGTGATCCGGTTCTTTGGAACCCTGCTCAAAGAGAGTCTCTCTCAGTGGGACCCTCGTGGTTTCGTCGGGCATGTGGGCGGGGACGATTTCGTCGCGGTTTGTCGCACGTCGGGCATCGAGTCCCTCTGTGAAATGGTCATAGAAAGGTTCGATCACGACATCAAAAGGTTTCACGGAGAGGATGCGGCCAGGCTGGGGTACTACCGAAGTTACGATCGCAAGGGTTGCCTACAGACTTTCCCCTTGTTGTCCGTGTCCATCGGGGTGGTTTCAACGAGCGCCCGAAAATTTTCTTCCTACGGCCACCTGGTTTCCGTGGCCTCCGAAGTGAAAAAGAAGGCCAAGAGTCTCCAAGGCAGTTGTTACTATATCGACCACAGATCGCAGTGAGCTTTGCCGGCAAGGCACGGCGAATTCAGCCGTTGCGCATTGAACCGCAAAACCGGATGTAAGGCCGTTCCGGAATGTTTCAACGGTGCGGTGGACGCGCCACGCCGAGACGGCCCTGAGTAAAATCGCACAAAGGGAACCGCTCCCGGACAAAGGTCATTTCTTCTTCCCGGGTTCCCACTTCTTCGTTCAATTTGGCCATAAACAACGTATTCAGAATTTTTCCGTAATGACGGCCCGGCGGATAGCCCATTTCCCGAAGGTCTCGCCCGCGGAGGATGGTATGCACTCTCCGAACCGTTGTGAAATACGTGGAGATTGCCTTTCTTAAATTCTCTTTGGCGGTTTTCGCCATCAGAAACAACAAACACTCAACGGACACTCCATGCAGCAGTTCGTGGATTTCGCCCGGTAAGAGCTCCTTTCTCGGGGGAACCCGCTTGGATAGGAGCTCGACGTCCTGCTTGGCCTTGACCAATTCTCCGACAATGGCCTTGGAAATCTCAAAGCGCTTCAGAAGCGTCTCGAATTCCGCACCCGTCAGTTGATCTCCCAAAGCCGGCAAGTAGGTCTTCCATTTAGAATACCGTTCGTCCAGGTAAAGCAGTTCGAACCAGTTCAGCACCACGTCGACGCGGAAAAAAAGGTCCTCCAGCTTTCCATCGAACTTAAGGGCGGGATGAAGCACGGACAGAAGTTTGAAGTCGTTCATTCGGGCGATACTCAGCACCGGATGCTCCTCGCTCAACATCAGTTCGAGCTCGTGGAAAAGCCTGCGGCCGCTCAGTCCTTTAAACACGTCGATCCGCCGAGCGTTGTCGATCAGTTGGCGAGTGAGCTTGCCGATTCTGAAACCGAACCTTTTTTCGAAACGAATGGCGCGGAACACGCGGGTGGGGTCTTCGACGAAGCTTAAGTTGTGCAGAACGCGAATCGTGCGTTCCCGAATATCTTTCTGAGCTCCGAAAAAGTCGATGAGGGTCCCGAAATACCGATTGTTGAGCTGCAGGGCCAGGGTGTTGATCGTGAAATCCCTGCGGTACAGGTCCAGCTTGATGGAACTGGACTCCACGATGGGAAGGGCGGCGGGACTGATGTAGACCTCTCGCCTGGCGGTGGCCACGTCCACGGAAAATCCGTCCGGAAATAAGATAACGGCCGTTCCGAATTTCTTGTGAGTCCGGACCCGGACGTTCCCACGCTCTTGCGCGAATTTCTGTGCGAATGCGATGCCGTCCCCTTCCACAACCACGTCGATGTCCAGGTTTTGACGTCTGAGAAGCAGGTCTCGCACGAATCCACCCACCGCGTAAACGCTTACGCCCGCTCCGTCGGCGATTCTGCCCAGGGACTTCAGGAGTTCGACGATTTCCCGGTTGAGGCGTTCCTTCATGAGGCTGGTGAGGTTCTTCTTTCTGGTGAACTCCTTTCCTTGCCGGCCGTCATAAAGCTGTTGGCCGGTGAGGGGCGTATCCATGAGGGTGTTGAGAAGATCGGTGCGAGTGATGACACCCACCAGCTTTCCTTCTTCCACCACGGGAAGCATGCGTTGATTCTCGGCCACGATCTTTTCCTGAATCTCCGAGATGCCCGCATCTGGAAACACGGTGGAGAAATCGGAAGTCATGTATTCACTCACCGGCAGGTCTTTCAGGCCGTGGTATGCGGCCTTTTCAACCACCTGCCTGGTGACGAGCCCCAGAACCGCACCGTTCTCCATGATGGGAAGCACGTTGATGCTGTACCGAACCAAGGTTTCGGCGGCGGAAGCCAGGGTTTGGTCGGGGCGTGCGCTCACCACCGGATAACTCATGATGTCTCTCGCGGTCCTGCTGGCATTGACCTTGCTTTTAAGGTTCCGCAGCAGTTTTTGCTCCGCCTGATTCAGGGGCAGTTCCTTGACCGAAGCGGAAGCCGCGGTGGAGTGTCCACCTCCTCCCAGGGGGATCAGCACGTCGGCTGCGTTTACCTCGGGAATTCGACTCCTTCCAACGATGTAGACTCGGTCCTCCATTTGAGCCAAAGCGAAAACCGCGGGCACGTTTTCCATATCCACGAGCTTGTGAACCAGGACGGCGAAGTCACCCACATACTCCTCCGACGCCACTTTGGTCACCATCACTTCAACCCCGTTGATCACGTGCGTCTCGGCGGACTGGACCATGTCATTGAGGAGGGTCACCTGCTCGACCGTCAGTTCATGGGTGAGCATGTCCTGAACCAGGCCCAGGTTTGCCCCCTTTTTCCGAAGGAACCCGGCTGCGTAATAGTCTTCTTCCGTCGTGGAAGTGAAGGTGAAGGATCCCGTGTCCTCGTAAATCCCCAAAGCGAGTATGGTCGCCTCGTCCGATGTGAGTTCCAGCCCTCGCTCGATGATCATCCGGGTGAGGATCGTGGTGGTGGAACCCACCTCCTTGATGACTTCGACTTCTCCGTGAACGTCCCATTTGGTGGGCGGATGGTGGTCGTAGATGTGTATACTCAGGCCTTCACGATCCACGATTTCCTCGAAAGGACCGATTCGCGTTCGCTGACGAGTATCCACCAGGATCAGCCTGGTAACTTGTTCCATCGGCACCGATTTCAGCTTGGACAGGCCCAGATCGTACACCATGGATTCCACGAAGAAATTCCTCAGGTTCCTTTCCTGGGACCCGGGAAAGACGGCGATCGCGTTGGGGTAGAGTTTCTTCGCGGCCACCATGGAGGCCATGGCGTCGAAATCCGCGTTCAAGTGCGTGGTGATGACTTCCATCCGTCTTTCCGCATTCTTTCTACTAGTGATTGAGTGGGACCTATTCGCCGTACCTGTCGGGCCGCCGGCTGCTTCTTTTCAAAACGGTGATGTCCTCAGGTTTCTTCCGGCTTCCGGCCGTCGGGAAATGCGGTCTTTGTGATTTCGTGAGCGCTCACCGGTGCGTACTCCCTCGGGTGATACTTTCGATGTACCTCTTTGAGACGTTCCAAGGTGATGTGCGTGTAAATCTGAGTGGTGGAAATGTCGGCGTGCCCCAAAAGAAGTTGCAGGGAACGGAGGTCCGCTCCGTTGTTCAGCAGGTGTGTGGCGAAAGAGTGTCTCAACACATGAGGACTGATTTCCTTGTGGATACCCGCCGCCAGGGCGTATGATTTGATTCTCTTCCAGAACCACTGACGCGTGAGGGGCTTTCCCCTTCGATTGATGAAGAGGTGATCCGTGTCGGCCCGGGACGAAACCAGTTGACGTTCCTCTTCCCGGTATCGTCGCAACCACTTGATCGCGGTTTCTCCCAGAGGCACGATTCTTTCTTTCTTTCCTTTTCCCAGCGCTTTGACAAATCCCACTACGAAGTTGACATCGTCCAGCTTCAGCCCGATCAACTCGGAAACTCTCAGCCCTGCGGCATATAGAGTCTCCAGCATGGCCCGATCTCGCACGCCCCTGGGGGTCAGCGTATCGGGTTGCTCCAGGAGACGCTCCACTTCTTCGAGAGTGAGAAAATGCGGGAGCGCTCTCCCCAGTTTGGGAGATTCAATGTTTTCAGTGGGATTTGAGGGAACGATCCGTTCCCGCAACAGGAATTTGAAGTAGGTTCTCACGGCCGAGAGAATGCGCGCCTTAGTCCGTTTTGCGAGTTTCCGGTCTTCTAAATCCACAAGGAATCGGTGGATGTGCAGGGGTTCCACCTCATCGGCGGAGCCGATTCCCATGGAGACCAGGGAATCGACCAAACGCGCCAGATCCCTGCTGTAGGCGTCCACCGTGTTGTCCGAGAGACCCCGCTCAACTCGGATGAACGCCAGAAATTGATCCACTGAGGTATGGAGTTCCATGAGTCCCAATCGCTCGGGGATGAGGCCGTGTTGGGTCCGCATAGCGACCCCATCCTCGTTTCAACGCCTTCAACGGTTCCTTCGCTTCAGGAGCGAAGAGCCTCCTTGTGAGGGTATGTTACGAACACCCGAGCGGTGCCTTAATCCGTGATCAGGCCGCCCACCAGATTCGAAAGACCAGGAATCCGATTCTCTTCCAAATAGGTACGGAGGCCTGTCAAAATGTCCATGGTGGCCCGAGGGTTGGTGAAATTCGCGGTGCCCACCTGAACCGCGGACGCGCCGGCGAGGATATACTCGAGGGCGTCTTCGGCGCGGGTGATTCCGCCGATTCCTATGATGGGGAGTTCCGAAGATTCGGCAAGCAGCCGGCACAGACGCACCATGATGGGGCGGATCGCAGGACCCGAAAGTCCTCCGATCACGTTTCCCAACTTGGGTCTGCGGGTTTTGACGTCCACCACCATGGCCGGGAACGTGTTCCCGATACAAAGGGCGTCGGCGCCTCCCTGTCGCGCGGCCTTACCCATGGCGGTTATGTCCGTAACCAGCGGGGTCAGTTTGACCCAGAGGGGCAGTCGAGTGGTCTTGCGAACGGCCGACACCAGATTCTCGAGAGCCTGCGGGTCCAGGCCGAAAAGCCTTCCCCCGGCGCGCACATTGGGACAGGAAACATTCAATTCGATGGCGGACACGCCGGACGCTTCGCCGAGACGCTCGGCCAACCGAACGTATTCGTCCTTTTCTTCACCCAGGATGTTTACCACCACGGGAACGTCGAAGGATTGCAGGGCGGGAAGTTTTTCCGACAGAAATCGGTCGAGGCCCACGTTTTCCAGCCCGATGGCGTTGATCATCCCACAGGGCGTCTCCGCGGTTCTCGGAGGTTTGTTCCCCTGCCTCGGTTCGAGGGATATGCCTTTGACCACCAAGGCTCCCAGTTGACTCAGGTCCAAAAAGGGAACGAATTCCGTGCCGTAGCCGAAAGTCCCCGACGCCGTCATCACGGGGTTCTTCAGAACCAGACCGCCGAACTCCATCCTGAGGGAAGGAGATGTTTCGCTCAATGGACGTCCTCCTCCCAGTTCAGGTCTTCGATGGCAAACACGGGGCCGTCTTGGCAGACGTGCGCATAACCGTGTCCGGATTTCACCACACATCCTCGACAGGCGCCCAATCCGCAACTCATGTGCGCTTCCATGGAGACCTGAACGGGAATCAGGGGATCGGAGATCGCGGAGGACAGTGCCCGGAACATGGCCGTGGGGCCGCAGGCAAAAACCGCAGTGCGCCCTTGCGAGATCAGAGAAGGCGGCAGATCGGTGACCATGCCGTGATATCCTTCGGTTCCGTCTTCCGTTGCGGTGAGCACCTCGACTCCCAGGGCCTTGAAAGGTTCGGTTCTCACGATTTCGGATTTGGTCCGTGTTCCGTAGAGCAGCCGCATTTTGGGAGGAGGAGTCTCCTTCGCCAATCGCTGAGCCAGGAACAGGAGCGGGGCCACCCCTCGGCCCCCGGCCACCAGTAGAACCTCTTCCACACCCGGCGACCATCGGAAGCCGCGTCCCAGGGGACCCACGACGTCGATCCAAGCGCCGATCCTTTTTCGACTCAGCAAGGCCGTGCCCTTACCGGCCGTTCGAAAGAGCAGCCCGAAACGCTCCTCGCTTACTTGGTGAATGGATAAGGGGCGTCTCAGGAGCGGATCAAGTCCGTCGGAAACCCGCACCATGACGAACTGGCCGGGCTCGGCCGTGGAGGCGATCTCCGGGGCCCGGCAGTCCAGGAAATAGGACTCCGCCTCCAATTCCACACGATCTACGATTTGAGCTTGGGTTTGAAACATTACGAAAATGCGTGGGGAAGACAAGCCGAATCCGGCCGGTCGGCCCTTGCGCCTCCTGTTCAGTCTTTCTAAGGGGACGGGTTTCCGTCCGTCATTCCGATGAAGGTGCCGAAACGCCCGGTCACCCCTTCACCACGATAGGAATAAAAATCTCCGGTTCGGCATCGCGTGCAGATTCGGCAAGACTCGATCCGGGCAAGGGGTACGCCCGCCTGTGAAAGCTGGTCCTCCACGAGGCTCCAGAAATCGAATCGGCGGTCGCCTACGTGATAGCGATCCCAGAAAGAAGGGAACATTGTCCTGTGATCCCGATACTCGGCGCAGCACGGGCCGAGGGAGGGACCTTGGCCCGCCCACAAATCCCGGGGAAGGCATCCGAATACCGTCCTCATCTTGTCCACGGTTTTTCCAACGATGTTCTCGACGGATCCCCTCCAGCCCGAATGCACCGCGCCGATCACGTTCTTAACCGGGTCGTATAAAATCACCGAAGCACAGTCCGCTTGACGGATCAACAGGCCCGTTCCCCGCAGACCCGTGACGGCTCCATCGGCTTGCGGAATGTCCTTTTCTTCTTCGACGACGACCACATCATCGCCGTGAACCTGTTCGAGTAGAAACCAGCGGTCCACGCCCGCGGTCCGTCTCGCGATCGCCAGGTTTTTCGTTACGTTGTCCGGAGCGTCGCCGGTGCCGTAACCGAGATTCAAGCCCGCATAAGGTTCGGGACTGACTCCTCCTCGTCTGGAGAATACTCCCTGCACGAGGCCCGGAAAGCGGGAAAGGATTTCGAAAGAGAGAATGCGGCAACTTTCGGGTTCCCGCGAACCCGGCTTCGTGCGGCTCGACTCCTCGATGCCTGCTTTGCGGTTGTTCCGTGGGTCCACGGATGCTCCCTCCCGGTGTGCTCTCGCGATTCGCAAGACCTTAGCACAATCTTTCGGAACCATCCAGGCACACGAATCGCGCCGGGGTCGGCGGTTCACGGAATGGGGGTCGTCATCCGCGGGGGGAACGGTTCGAAATGTTGGTGTTTCGGGAAGGGGCGCGGAGCCCACGGAGAAGTCTTAGGTCCTCCCGGTAGGCCGGATTCCCTCCCGGCACTTCCAGGTATCCGGGCAGACCGGCGAATCTTGGGTCCGTGGTTAGTCGTCGGAACGCCTCCAGACCCAGGCTCCCCGCACCGATGCGCTCATGCCGATCAACTCTGCTTCCCCGAAGTCTCTTGGAATCGTTCAGGTGGAATGCGCGCACGGCTTCGAGGCCCACGATCCGATCCAGTTCGCGGACAAAATCGTCGTAGGTTGCTTCGGAAAGGTCGTAGCCCGATGCATAGGCGTGGCAGGTGTCCACGCAGATTCCGACTCCGCCGAAATCTTGAAGGGTTTCGAGCAAGTCCCGCAGGTGCTCCCATCGGTGCCCGATCCCGTTTCCCTGGCCCGCGGTGTTTTCCAGGAGCAGCATCGGACGGTCGTCGCCGGCTTGTTCCAGGACCCCGCGCAAGGCATTGCCCGCACGAGTCAATCCGATCTTTTCTCCGTCACCTCCGTGGGACCCGGGGTGAAGCACCAAGTACTCGGCGCCCAAGGCGTGGGCTCTGCCCAAATCATCCACAAGACAGTCCGCGGACTTGTGAAGGAGCTCTTCGTCTCCGGTGGCCGGATTGATTAGATAGGAAGCGTGAACGGTGACGGGTTCCAGGTTGTGAGCCGAAATGCCTTTCCGGAATGTCCGTACTTGTTCGCTTTCCAGGGGGCCGGAGCCCCACTGCAATTGGCTTCGCGTGAACACCTGCACCGTTTCGGCTTTGATGGATGCGCCGTGTGCCGGCGCCTTATCCAAGCCCCCGGCGATGGAAACGTGGGCTCCCAGGATCATGAAGTATGGACCTCCCGTTGCTTCGCGGTTCAGGGCGGCCCTTCATCGAATCGCCGTGTACCGGCCCGCTGTTTGCATACGGATGAAGAATTCACGTAGAATATTCAAAGTAATCATTCGCCGTGGGAAACCAAGGTGGACAATGCTGATGAAACCCCATGGACGGCTCTTTGGATCAATTCGGACGATTCGCGGCAAACGCAAAGGAAGTGAATCATGGAACAGGAATGCCCCAAGCTGCGTCCCCTGGAATTCGTCCCCATAACCCTCAATGACGGCAGACGTATGCTCCTGATCCGAGATCCTCTGCATCTCTGCTCGGGCGATTTGTGCCTTCCGCTGGAAGCGGCTCCCGTACTGGGGTTGTTTGACGGGAAACGTTCTCTGCCGGACATCAAAGCGGAAATCGTGCGACTTTCCGGAGGCCTCATTGTTCCTCTGGAAGACTTGGAGCGCCTCGTTCAGACATTGGACGGCAATCTGCTTCTCGACAACCCGACCTTTCGTCGGGCTTGGGATGCCATGGTCGCTGAATTCAGGGAAAGCCTCATTCGTCCTGCGTTTCATTGCGGAGCGGGGTATCCCGACGATCCCGGGGAGCTGGCGCACCTGTTGGATGGATTCTACGATTCTTCTTTGAAATCGGGCTCTTCCGGTTTGCCGAAAGGCCCGGCGCCGGTGGCGCTTGTGGCTCCTCACATCGACGTACGTTCCGGCGGCCCCGCGTTCGCGAAGGCCTACCAGGCGCTCGCGAACACGGACCCGCTTCCCGACCTTTTCGTCATACTGGGTACCGGCCACCAGGGACTGGCGAATTTGTTCTCCTGTACGCGGAAAACATTTACGACTCCTTTCGGGTCCGTGGAAACCGACGGGGCTTTCGTGGACGCCTTAAACGACGGGGTGCCTGTGGATCTCTTGGAAGAAGAGCAGGCGCACCGGACCGAACACGTCATCGAATTCCAGGTCATTTTCCTGCAACACCTGTTCGGCGGCAACCACGACTTCAAAATCGTACCCGTTTTGTGTTCTTTCGATCCCCATTTCCTGGTTGCACAAGAGCTGGAAGTGTACGCGGACCTGATCGAACGTTTCACGAATCGTTTGCGGGAACTCGTGGGGGCGAGGAACGGCAGGATCTGCATGGTGGCCAGCGTGGACCTGGACCATATCGGGCCCCGGTACGGAGATGATTTTCAACCGGATGAAAAGCTGGTGGAAGATTCTTTGGAAGAGGACCGCGTCTTATTGAAGATGGTTTCGGATGGAAACCGGGCGGCATTCCTTCATGGGGTTCACAGGGACAACCACAGGAAGAGAATTTGTGGTTTCTCCCCCATCTATACACTCATGGGAGCGCTTCCCGAGGCGAGAGGGGAGCTGCTGACTTTGGATCACTCCATTGTGGACGGGCGGGGTTCCTTTGTATCTTATGCAGCCATGGCATTCCACCGCCCGTAAGTCGGCGGGAGCGGGCGCTTACTGCACGTTTACGACCACCTTGCCCTCGGGATTTCGGTAGCGAGGCAGGGTGATGGTCAAAATGCCGCGATCATACACGGCCTCAGCCTGGTCGCCTTGGACTGCGAAGGGCAACCGGATGGAGCGATGAAACCCGCCGCACCCGCATTCCGTCTGATGGAAATTCTCGTCACACTCGGTACCGGCTTTTGGTTTCAGACCGGCGATATCGAGGACGTCTCCCCGCAGGGAAATATTCAACTCCTGAGGATCCACGCCGGGTAGCTCGATTCTGACCACGGCCACGTCCCCTTTCTGCGATACATCCACCGGGGGGGACCATTCAGGACGAAAAGATGTTCCAGGGGCACAGTATTTTTTCACGAACCCGTCGAACATTTCTTCAATCTCGTTGGAAATGGAAATAGGGTCCATGAACTTTTTCGAGGGCATTCTAAACATCTTCAGACGCCTCCTTGAAGGGCTCCCTTCGGTTTCAGTACAAAAAATCTCTGATTGATATCAGCCGAAGACGCAATCCTTACTCATCTTCAAAGCGAACTGCACTTCTTTTTCGTCCGCGGCCCGACGAATCCTTGCGAGGAGATCCGTGTCTCGGATCATTCTGGCCAAAGTCTCCAGGATGTCCAAAACGTGGTCGTGCCTTCCCTTGGGGGTAATGAGCACGAAAGCGAGATCCACGGGCTTCCGGTCCAACGCCTCGAACTTAACCGCCTTCTTCAGCCTGGCCACGACCACGATGCGTTCTTTGAGGTCGCTGAGTTCGGCGTGCGGGAAAGCCACCCCGTCGCCGATGCCCGTGGACATGATTTCTTCCCGGTACTTCAGACTTTCAACCAGTTCGTATTCGTCTTGAATATATCCGAGACTCTTCAGTTGAACCGCAACCTTGACGAACAGGCTTTCCTTATCCTCGGAGTCGACATCGAGCAAAATAAGCTCTTCCGGAAGTGCTTCAAAGAGGTCCATGACCGTTGCACCCACCCATCACACTCACCACCGGATTCTTCCCCATACGGGAGCTCCGCGTCTCCCCGAGCGTTCATGCTCGACCATCGGATCACTCCGAACACCGCATCGGAACGAAAAAAGTCATACTAAATCTATCAAAGGGTCGGGGACCATGTCAAAGCCAATGATCCGCAAGGGAAAGGTTGATTTGCCGTGTCGGACCGCGGGTATCGGAATCAGTGGGGAAGATCGACGATGCGGTTTGGTCGTATTGGCTCCCGAGTCGCCGTGTCACCTCTGAAATGCTTGAAAAAAGGAGGAGGCCTCATGTACGGGGGAACGAGGGGGATATGCTTGGGGATTGGAATCGAAACAAAGAACCGTGAGTATAAGAGATGTGGAGTAATCTTGCCATGGTCATGCCGATCCGGATCAAGAGGTCCATGAATGCGCTTTTTCACCGCAAGACCGTGATTGTACTCTATACCCTGATTCCGGTGATGAAATGCATCCATTCGATTACCCACCCCATGGAACCGCCGCATCTCCAGATCCTGCTCTGGTCGTCCGTGGTGATCTACGCCGCGCTTGCGGTGTTTGCTTTTCGCGGGTCCAAAGCCGCTTTGGTGATTCTTTCGGGGCTCATGCTTCTTTCAGGGATCGGCAATGTACTGATTTCGACCCTCATTCCCGCCGCATGGCCGACTCGTGTTTTTAGGGGCCTGGCCGGACTGTATTTTGCCTATGGAAGCGTCGTGGTATTTCGATCCCGCAGGGGAGAGCGGAGGCTGAAAGAGCGATAAAAATTGTGGGCCGGCCTTTCCGCCGGGGGAGCGATGGCCCCCAAGAACCCGATTGCGCTTTTGCGAATCGCGCACGCGATTCGCAAAATGAGCGGCATGCCACCGTGCAACGTAGTTAAATACCAAAAGTCTTGGGGAGGGTTCCCCCAACTCTTTCAACTTGGGAAGGACCCATCGGCTGTAATCCAATTGTTTCCGACCGGAAACAGGAGATCAGCACATTCACCTGTTCTGAGCTGCGAGCACCGCGACCCCGTCTTGATTGTACGTCTTGAAATCATAGATGATCACATGGCGGCTGCCGTCTTTGATGGGGCGTTTCTCTATAAATTCCACTTCCACGTGCAGGGTGTCGCCGATGTATACCGGCGCCAGATACCGCAGCTTATCCGCACCCATGAAAGCGACGACGTCGTCGAGAAATCCCGCCTGTTCGAGCAGCCCGATACTGCATGACATGGTCATTACGCCGGGGACCAGCCGACGCGGCCAGCCTTTGGCTTGCGCGGCTTCGTCTGAGAGGAAAATCGGAAGCGTATTGGCCGTGATCCGGCAGAAGTCGGCTTCCTCCGCTTCGGTGATGGTCTTGGATTCGGTGATGAATTTTTCGCCGGGACTTCCTTGAGAGATGGTTTTGGATTGCACGAGTTCTCCTTTCCTTGTCTGAAATCTATGATGCGTAATCATCCCACGGGAGTCCGCCCGGGGCGAGCATGCCGTGGGCACTTCCTTTCCTTGGTCGGTGGTCTGAAAGCCGTCGGGGTGAATCGGGAGAGGGCTCGGAGTCGTTTGCCGGTCCATTGCTTGGCCTCGGAACTAGAGAATTCCCTCAACGGCGCCCCAACCCCCCGTTGAAGATGTTCCCTTCGCGCAGGCTTATGAAAAACGATGAGATGTACGGCGCGAAAGTCCCGAGGAAGGAGGCGTACATAGGGTACGCCCTGGTGACGAGGGGTGAAGCGCAACGCGCGCCGCAGATCGCGTTTTTCATAAACCTTTTAGAATTCCGTATTGGAATCAAGGAGCATGGATTCTTTGGATGCCGGCGCGTTCGGCTTGTACTCGATGGCCTTGCGCCCGCCGCCGGTGCGGCCCCCGGGAAATGCCGTCTTGGAGTAAGAAGTCTGAAACGTAGACATGGTCTCCGATAGACCCGCCGCCTGGGCGGAATTGATCTGAGTGGTCCGGTCCACCTCATTGAGCGTGCTGTTGATCTGATCCACGCCCTCGGCCTGCTCGGTGGAACCTTCGGCAATATCGGCCATGAGCTTGTTTGCCGCGTCGATCTGCCGAGTGATTTCATCGAACATCTCATTGGTGGAGGCGACCATGCCGTTGCTGTGTTCGATTCGTTCAAGAGTCGCTTCCATGAGTTCGGAGGTGTTTCCCGCGGCCTCGGCGGATCTCTGGGCGAGGGCGCGTACCTCGTCGGCAACGACCGCGAAACCGGCCCCGGCCTCTCCCGCTCTCGCCGCTTCCACAGCCGCGTTCAAAGCCAACAGGTTCGTTTGGAAGGCGATGTCGTCTATGACTCTCATGATTTCGGCGACGCGCTTACCGGCATCGGACAATCCGATCATGGCCTCGCTCAGGGAAGCGATAGTGGTGTTGGCCCGTCCGACCTTATCGCTGACCTGGTTCATCAGATCGGCAGCCTGACGGGAGTTGTCGGAGTTGACTTTGGTGGTTCGGGCGATAATGGCGGAGGAAGAGGCCAGTTGTTCAATGGCCGCGGCTTGGCCGCCCACGTGTTCGCCCACCGCCGTGGCCGCTTTCTGGGCTTGGCCGATGACCTGATTGAGTTTGTTGACGAATCGATTCAACAGTCGGGCAGCCGTTCCGATCTCGTCTTTGGACTGGATGGGCATCTCAAGGGTTAGATCCACATCGTATTGCTCCAACATCTCCACCAATTTGCCCATGGGTCGGCCGACGAATTTACTGACCGTGATCAGCATTCCCACAACGAAAATGATCACCACCGCGGCCACCGCCATGACGGCGGACCACATGGAATTCGACTTGGCGACGGCCAGCGCGTGTTCGGCTTCGCCTTGCGCCTTGACCAGGGCTTCCTTGGAAAAGCGGAGCATGGTGGCTCCGCGAATTTTGTTGTTTTTCCAGGAAGTGTGGCACCGGATGCAATCGGGGATCACCAGATGAGGGTGGTATATCTCGAGGGATTCCGCCGTCTCGCGTTTGTATTCTTCGGCATGGCCGAACACGTCGGCCTGGATGTCGCCCGGAATTTGTCGGTCGATGAATTCGGGTTTGGAGGAGTGGGTGACCTTGCCTCCGGCGTCGAAGAGGGAGACTTCTTGAAGGCCTTCCACGCCGTTGAGGGATTGCAGCAGACGGGTGAATTTCTCCATTTCTCCCCTGACCAGGGAACCTTCGATGCCGCGCATCACGGAAACGGATAGATTGGCGGCCTGCTGTTCTTGGCCGTCCCTGATCAGGTTGAGATTGTGTTCGTTGATTTTGGAGACCAGGCTTACGGTCCAAAAGTATTGAACGGCTTGGGCGCCGACCACGGTTACCATGAGCACCACGACCAGGGAGAGGATCAGCTTGGCGTTCAGCTTCAACTTAGGCCTCCTTCTCACGTGAAGGTTCACCCTTGCGGTAGAACGGCAGTGCGGCCGAGCGGGCGAAGTCCGGGGCTGCGCACCCGATGCAGGGAGCGCCGGCTTTGATGCACGTGTTGGCTCCCCGATTCCAGTGACGGACGGTGCAATCGGCATGGGTGATGGGACCCAGGCACCCGAGTTTGAAGAGACAGCCCTCATCGGAGAAACTTCTTGCGAAATTCTCACGCTCGTAGTCGGCGAATCGGGGACATTGCTCATGGATCAGGCGGCCGTAGAAGACCTTGGGGCGCCCGAGGGCGTCCAAGGCCGGCAGGCCGAATTTGAGTACGTGGACAATGGTTCCGATCAGCCAGTCAGGGTGAGCGGGACACCCCGGAAGGGTGATCACCGGTTTGCTGATTCCCTTCTTCTTCAGGAATTCAGGCACGCTAACCGCTCCGGTGGGATTGTTCTCGGCCGCCGGAATGCCTCCCGTGGCGGCGCACGAACCGACTGCGATCACGGCCGCGGACTTGGCCGCGGCGCGAGCGACCTGGTCGATCACGGGTTCGTGGCCCATGAGACAGGCTTGAGGCATGCCCAAAGGCATGGCCCCTTCGACGACGAGGTAGTACCCGCCTTTTTCAATGGAGCGATTGACGATGTCTACGGCCGTATGGCCGGTGGCTGCGGAGATGGTCTGATGGAACAGGAGGGAAATGTATCCGGTCAAGACCTCGGCCGGGGAGGGGTGCTCGGAATTGAGGAACGAGACCGAACATCCGGAGCAGCTTTGTCCCTGGAGCCAAAGCACGGGGGCCTGCCCGGAAGCCAACTCCTCCAGAGCTTCGGCCACACGGGGCACCAGGGTGGTACTCAGACCCAATGCCGCGGTCAGAGTGACCCCCATCCTTATGAAATCACGACGGCTGATATCCGACATCCGCGTCTCCTTAATCAATGGACGGCGCAAGCCAAGCAGGGATCGAAAGATCGGACGACGCGGGCCGCCTCGATCGGGTTTTTCGGATCGGCCACCGGAGTGCCTTCCAGAGCCGTCTCCACAGGCCCGGGTACCCCGGCCGCGTCTCTGGGGGAACAATTCCAGGTGGAAGGCACCACGCATTGATAATTGGATATCCTGTGGTTCCTGATTTCCAGCCAGTGGCCTAAGGCTCCGCGAGGCGCTTCGGTCAGTCCGGCGCCTCTGCCCGAGGCGGGGATTTCGAAGTCGGTAAAGGCGGGTTCGCCGGCTTTGAGCTCCTGAACCCAATGCCCGCATTGATCGGCCACGATTTTGCATTCCAAGGCACGGGCCGCGTGTCGTCCCATGACCGAATCCAGGGCCGAAACAGGTAGGGAAAGGTTCTGTAAAACACCATCGACCAGTTTCTTGATCCGGGTGTCTCCGTTGGTGTAGGCGACCAGGATCCGGGCCAGAGGGCCGACCTCGTGAGGCTTGCCGTCGTAACGGGGAGCTTTGAGCCATGAGTAGGCTTCGGCTTTGTCCGGGGCGGGTTCGGTCCGTCCTTCATAGGGGTGCAGACCGGAGGGCGACGAAAACTTGGATCTGGCCGTGTCCTCGGTGATTTTTCCGGGGTCGAAATCCGCCTTCTTCCCCTGAGCCAGTCGACCGCCGGGAAGCAATTTGGACCCGTCCGACCCGGGAAAAACTCCAAAGGCGAGAAAATTGCCGCAACCACGTCCGATCTCGAAGTAATCCGGGAAGGACTTGGCCACGGTCACCACATCGGGCAGATAGACGGTTTCCACGAACGCCTGGAGGCTGTTTACGATGGAGGCGACCTTGGAGATATTGGCGGCGGTGATCCTTTCGGTAATACCGCCCGGGATCAGGGCGGTGGCATGAGGGGCCTTGCCGCCGTACACGGCCAGGGCTTCCTGGGCCAGAGCCCGAAATTCCAGCGCATCGAGATAGTGGCGGACGGCGCCGATGTTGATCTCGGGGTCCTCCACATACCGGCCTTCATATCTCGGCAAAAAGGGCGCCGCGGGAAAAATGCCGTTCGAATCCAGTTGGGATTTGACCCAGGATTTGAGCCCGTTCAGCAGGGGATCGACTCCCGAGTATTTTAATATGGCGGTGATATCGATGAAATCCAGGGCCGATAACTGGTAGAAGTGAACGATGTGAGATTGGATGTAATTGGTTCCGAGGATAAGGTTGCGGGCCAGACGTCCGTTTTCCGGCGGTCTGACGCCGTAAGCTTCCTCCTGCGCTCCAATGGAGGCCAGCCCGTGCGATATGGGGCAGACTCCGCAGATTCGCTGCGTGATCTGCTGGGCATCCATGGGGTGACGTCCTTTGAGAATCGCTTCAAAACCGCGAAACATCTCTCCGGAGCTGTAAGCCTGAACAACCTTTCCCGACTGTACGTCCAGCCGTATCGCCAGATGCCCCTCGATGCGAGTTAGGGGGTCTATTTCGACATTTGTTCGCATATCAACTCCTGCGAAACCGTTAGACAGGAGTTTCAGGGATAATCTTTTGTAACGGCAAATTCAATAATAGTTTCGGGTAGTTACCTCTCGATGATACGTAGAACCTACCTTCCCGCCCCGGATATCCTGATCTAAGCGCCTTATTTTTCAACGACAATCGATTTTCCTCTTGACATGTAGAACCTATTAGGCATAATTCGATTATGCCGCATTTGTATAAGAAGACTAGAGTTTAGAGCCATGCGGGGCAGCCAAGTTTGTATAGAAGAGCATAGTTCTCCAAGACGGGTTGAATACCGTTGACGTAAGGCTTTGAGATGATTGACTGAACACGGATATCAGGCAGCGCGCCCCAAGTCTTCCGGAGAATCGGTGAATTCCGGTTGGAATTTTTTGGATTTCCGGTTCCACATGGCTCGCACGTTTAAGTTGCCGAAAAGACGACCGATGGCTGCGGCCATCCAGCCGGCGGTGGCGGGCCTGTTCTTTCTCCAAGGGATTGGAAACATCGTATAGGCCGCGTTGGGACCCAGGCAGAGCGCCAAGAGCCGTGGCAAGCCGTAGGCCAGGCACAAGATCATGCTCCATCGAGCCAATGTCTGCCGTGTCTGCTGCCAAGCATTTTTCAGTCCGAACAGGTGCTTGATCTCGTTGAACATGGGCTCGGTCCACCATCGTCGTGCATAGCGTGTAATCACTTCCGCGCCGTCCATGTCGGGATCGGTACTGATCAGAAGATGCCAATCGGACCAAGAGGGGTTGTCGGACATAAACCGGCACCACACGATCTTGCACAACCGGCCGTCCAGGAAGCGGACTTTGGCTTTGGTTTGGTAGAACTGGAAAACTCGTTCCGAGCCGTAGGCAAAGAGGGTTTTCTCCACCGGACGACAGAATCGTCCGATGTTTTCCAACGTGAGTTTTTCCCCATACTTTCTGGGTCTGCCCCGTTTCTTCCGAGGCGGATTGTCCGGAGGCAAAAACAGGGCGGTATCTTTGCGGACTTGGCCGATGACCGTCACACCATCGCGAATCAGGGGAACCACCAGGGAGCTTTTCATATACCAGGCATCGAGCAGCAGAATAATGAGAAAGCGATCCGGCAGCCAAGTCATGAGAACGGACATCAAGAGCCGCGCCGCGTCCAGTTTGGTGGTGTTCCCTTTTTTGCGGATGAGCCGAAACAAGAGGGGAAACGCGGCTACCCGGCCCTTGTGGCGGCAGATGACAGCCAGAGAAACCCGAAGCTGTCCCCACAGGAATTTGGGGCGGTTGGGCCGGTGCGCGTGATCGTAATGCCAACCGGCGCAGGGAGCTTTCTTGGACGATCTGGGCAAAGGGAAGTCGTCTATGGCGAACTCGATGGATCGGTTTGGAATCCGTTTCAGGATCAGGCGCATCCATTGCCGGGCTAGCGCAAGCCATTGGAATCGGCCCTTTTCGATGGCCTTGTAATAGGCGGTCCAGGACAACTGGGGCCGAACGGCCAGAAGCGCGGAAGAAATATGGCCGCCGCGGCAGACCATACATCCCATCAGGAGTTCCAGAAGAGTCGGAGCTATTCTGCACGGAACGGCCTGAAATAGAAAGGAAATCCACTGCGATAGGAGCATAAGTGCTTGAGCCGTCGAATCCATTGGTTGACCCCCAAGGAAAGGTTTCTTTCCTTAAAGGGCCGCCAAAGGCGGCCGCGCATCCGCGCGGCAATGTCAAGTACTTTGTTGTCTTTATTCGCATTTTTCCTATACCAAGGGTCGCCAGACTCTAAACTCTAGTAAGAAGACCTTCAAGGGTAGAACCTACTGGTATCTTCGTGAGGTCCACCGCGTCGGCGGGAAGGTCCAAGTGAAGTGGCAAAAGTATCTCGGAACCCCGGAAACCATCCTCGCCAAACTCCAAGAAGCCGAGACTTCGGGCAAGCCGTCCAGACTTAAAACAGAGTCCTTTGGGGCCCTCTTCGTGGCTCATGCCCTGGAACAAGAACTGGATACGATCGGCATCATCGACAGTGTTGTCCCAAGAGGGCGTAACGAAACCGGCCCCACGGTGGGCGAGTATTTCTACTACGCCTGGGCCAACCGAATGATCGCTCCCAAGAGCAAGCGCTCCCTTGAGGAATGGTACCGAAAGACCGCCGTCCAACAGATTCGTCCAGTGGATTTGACTCAACTGACCTCCGAGCGCTACTGGGAGAAGTGGGATCGCGTTTCCAGGGAACAGGTTGAGAAGGCCGGTCGGCTTTTCCTCCAAAGGCTCTGGACGGGTCGCCGGCAGAACCCCGACACCGTGCTGTTCGACACCACCAACTATTTCACCTACATGGCCACCAAGACCGGTTCCGATTTGGCGGCAAGGGGTTACAACAAGAGCGGAAAACACCACCTGCGGCAAGTCGGCCTCGGATTATTGACGGATCGCACTACCTCATTGCCGATCCATTACAAGGTCTATCCCGGCAACCTCCATGATTCCAAGCTGTTCGAGCGGATTCTCGACGAGCTGTTCGGCGTGATCCTCGGCTTTGCGGACGGAAACAAAACCCTTACCGTCGTCTTTGACAAGGGCATGAATTCAAAAGAAAACATGGCCCGCATCGATGCCCAAAGCCGAATCTATTTCATTACGACCTATTCCACCTATTTCGCCGACCATCTGGCCGCCCTGAATCCCGAGCACTTCCTGGTTCTCGATATCCCCAAAAACCATCGGCTCGAAGCCGAAGAACGCCCCGAGGACAGACTCACCGCCTACCGGACCAAGCTGACCCTATGGGGTCGGGAGCGCACCGTGGTGGTCACCTTCAACCCGGTTACCAAACGCAAAAAACTTCACGATATGAGCCGGAAACTGGATCAACTGAAAACGGAACTCGTCCAATTCCGGCAAAAGTTCCGCGACCGGGAACCTCAATGGCGAAACCCTAAAGCCATCACCACCCGTTATCACAAGGTCTGTGAACAGCTTCATATCAGTCACAAATTCTATCGCTTGGCTTTCACGGAAGAGATCATGAGCTTCCGAAGGGACTATGCGGAGATCGAGGCGGCGAAGGCCGTCATGGGGAAGAATCTCATCGTCACCGACCATCATGATTGGGATACCGAGGCCATCGTCCAGGCTTCCCTTGACAGATACCGCATCGAGCAGCAGTTTCGGGTGAGCAAGGCTCCATGCCACGTCAGGATCAACCCGATGTTTCATTGGACCGACAGCAAAATCCGCTGTCATCTTTTGACGTGTATCATCGCCCTCTCATGTCTGAGACTCCTCGAACTCAAGGTCGGTGGGTCCGAAACCGCAAAAACGCTCATCGAAGAAATGGCAAGTCTCAACTCCATCTTGAGCTGGCAGAAGGGCGCCACACAACCGTCCGTCCAAATCGAGGAGCCCAACGACATCCAAACCAAGGTGCTGAACGCCCTTGGATACACAATAAACGACGGTTCGGTTCTACAACTTCAAAGCTGATTTATGTCTTGATTTCAGCTAATTGAGTACTGTCTTCTTCGCCAACTCTGAAACTCCTGTTAGAAGACTCGTTCGTGCGTCCCGTTTAAGGTCGCATCGACCAAGGTGGTCGGAAGCATTACCCCGAACCCTTTCGGCATTTCCCGTGAGCCGGCCGGACGTCCGGGTCGATCCGGCGCAGGGTCAGGTGGATGGGCTCTCCCGTGTGTGTGGGAGCCTGCGCCGAAAGGGAAGTCGTATCCCTTGCTCAAAGGCGGAAATGGTCGGGTAAGCGTGAGGCTGCAAGCCGGTGATTGTTGCATCTTCCGAAACAGGTCTATGCACCGTAAGCGGTGAGTGGGCCCAATGACGGGTCAAACCGGTATTTGCGGGGGCGCAGGCTCGCTTACACCGGATCGCGTTCAGAACACCGGGCTTCCTAATACACCAGGGACCTCCCTATTACAATGCCATTGGCCCATTGTCCACCCCCAACCTGAGAATGTGCCGGCTGGAAGGCTTCGCCCCGGCCGAAACCCGGGTTCTGCGGTGTTTCAACGGTTCGATCGAAGGAAACGTGCCGTATGCTGCGCCCGGCATCGGACTTCCTTGCGGGACGGAGAGCGGATTGCCTTTCGTTCATGAAATCCGTCAGGGATGAGCGGAAATCCCCTCGTTGTTTCAATAGGTCATTTTGACTACAATATTCTTGTGAGGCAATGCGGCTATGTTCGCCGTGCCGCACTATCGAGCCGATGAAATGTGAAGCCGCCCAATCCCTTCTTCAAACGCGCAGGATCAACGGACACATTCCAATTCGGCGACGGCGCTTGAGCGCCCGATCCGCCGATACCGCACGGAGGAAGCCATGAAGAAGCTTTTGCCCGTACTGGTCGTTCTGTTTTTTGCCGTCCCGCCTGTCGCCGCCTTTCCTCCAGTGCCGGAGGGGGCCGCGAGTTTGACGGTCTTCTCGAAGTTCGAAGGAGGGTCGGTGAGCTTCTCTTTATGGGCGCAGAACGAAGAATTCTATATTCACATAACCCCGCTGGACTCCTATTTTGTCCTCTCAAGTTCCGCATGGGATTTCTCTCAGGGCGGAACGGATTATTCCCATGCCGTGTTCGAGGCTTCCGACGGGACGACGTTCGACAATGAAACCCTCTATTCGGCCCAGACGTTCAGAGTGCCTCAGCCCGAGGCTTCCGAGGACTGGGTCGACTATTCGATACCGTTTACCGCGACCTACCTTGATACCTATTCAGAGGACATCACACCGCTCGCCCCCTCGACTCTCATTCCGGACAGCGGGATCTGGAAATCCGACGATGGGCTCTTGTCCATGTACGTGCAGAAGTATGACACAGGGTCCGTCGTGATCGTGGTCACCATGGGAGACACGGCATACACGGCGTTTCTTGACACGGACTATGAAGACGGCATCAGTGCGAAGGATGATGTGGATGGACGCGGGTATCGGCTTTCATTGGCACTGGACGGTACCAACTCGGGAACACTGACGGCGACTTTGCACGGCCAAGGCGAGGTCAGTGTTCCGGTTTCCCTTTCCTTCGGAGGGGTGTGACCCCTTCTCAATGAGTCCGGCGCATTCCGGGGTGTCTGACGCTGGAAGCCTCAGGGACTCGAAGGCGGCAAGGAGCTTCGCGAAGGAAGCCGTTTGGGGGAGTGGCACAAGCTTCTCGGTTTAACGGGTTGAAGGGCTGCGCGGCCTCGTATTTCGAGGCCGCACGGGTGCCCTCTATCTACTGATTCGCTCCGGACTAGGCCGGATTGCCCAGCGCCACTCCGCAATAACGGCATGTGGCCGCCGCCGCTTCAGCCCACTCGGCGCATCGAGGACACTTGGTCTTGGCAGGGTTCTCGTCGGCGGTCTCCTTTTCTCGGGCGACCATGCCCACTTCCGACCCGCAGTATCGGCAGTCGCCTGCGTCCGCAGGGACCAGTTGGGCGCATCGAGGACACTTGGTCATGGCTTGGGCGGGAGTGGATACTTCCTCCTGAACGACGACGGTGTCGACTTGAACCGCGACGCCCTCCACCTGTGAAGTGAGGGACTCCGCCGACCGGGCAATGTTACCTAGTTCCGACCCGCAGTATCGGCAGTTGTCCGTGTCCGGAGCGAGGGGCTGGGCGCATCGTGGACACTTGGCCACGGTTTCGGCCGCCGCGGAAGAAGCCTCTTGCACGGCGGGGGCTTCGACCGGGACCTCGGTTTCTTCCTGAACTGCAACGGGCTCGGCCTGCGGGGCGGACTCCTCTTGAAATTCAAGGGCTTCAGCCCGGACGGGAGGTTCTTCCGGTACGGCCGGCGCCTCGGACTCGCCTGCCGCCGTTTCCGGTTCAGGCGCCCCCTTGGAAGCCGATGCGGCAACAATAAAACTCAAGGGCCCGAGGATGACTCCCAGAAGAAACCAGCCGAATCCCTTTTTGCCATTCGCCCTTGCCGCGATCGCCCCCACAATTCCACACACGATCCAGAGTATCACGATCAGTTTCATTTGGGGTCTTTTCTCCTTTCTTTGTGTGATAAGTGGTTATCCGACCTTTGCTGCCGTGCCCCCGGGTTGAAGTCCGGGAGGGGGTACGCTGCTTGAACTTCATTCCTGCGTGTCGAGACGACGTACGAAACATTCGGCTATCGACGGCTGTCGGGGTGCATCACCCCGTTTATCGTACGATCCACACGGATCATTCAGCAGGTGTCGGTTGCAGGTACGGGTAACGGCCTCGGCGGACGTCGGTGCGGGAGGGGCGGGCATAAGCAAAGCACTCCCTCCCCGGATGTGCGCCGAGCGAGAAAGAAGAAAAGACGCGAATCGGTTCAGCGGAAAGAAAGGATGCGGGCAGAACAATAAGCCTCCCGGGTAAGGGGCTTCGTCGTATATGTATTCGGTCTGTATCTTGACGGATGTTCGGTCCGCCCACAGCCCGCCGGATTCTCCGGAACGATCTTGTCCTGCGACAGTGATGCGGCTCTTGCGGTGGTCGCCCAATTCCTGCCGTTAGGGCCTGATAGTTGATTCACAAGAGCGGTATTGTATTTATTTTATCGGATTTCGACAATATGTCCGCCGGCGTTTCCGACCTTATCTCGGTCAATAGACTTTTTCGGAAGGAAGGCCGGCATCAACAATCCGAAAGTCAACCGGGCCCAGAGCAAAACAATGACACCTCCAAGGGTCGTCTCGGCCGTTCGGATTGCGAACATATCAAAAAACTCATACCAAAACGTTTATCGCAATGCAACCGGCAACTCCGCATGAAAGCAAGAAACACTCTTCATATCGATAGTGTCGCCGTTTTGAATTCAAAGACACCTTGAGCCGATCAGAAGGCTCGCACAGGATCGATAAGTCTTTCCGGTGTTTTCCTCAGAGTGCATCAGAACCTTGCAGGCGTCACTATCGTGCGACGGGGTAGGTTCCCCGTCATTTGAAAGCGATAGGGCCGGAACGCAAACGACCATCGGGCGCCTTCCGAATTTGAAGCGGGGCCGTTCGGATCTCTTGGACAGGGCCGGCGACCCCGCCGTTCCGAAATCGATCTTCACCATCCTCCACCATCCTCCACCATCGTCTGGTGGGCGTGCCTCCGGATTGATGACAAGGAACGTTCTTGTGGTTAATTTTTTTGAAAACAGCGGTGCAATATCCGGAAAAGCATTCGAAAAAACCAATATAGGCAACCGCCGGCCGAAACGGAGCGTTGTATGGACTCCAAGGGTAGTCTGAAGCATCTGCAGAGAAAGAAATATCTTTTCATCATTGCAGCCACCCTCTCTCCAATCATCTCCTTCATGCTGTTCGTTTACCTTACGTCCTATCGTCCGGTAGTGAGCAGCCTGGAGAACATCGTGGAGAAGTCCATCGATGAGATTAAACCGGTTCGGCTCCTGCAAAGCTCGATTTGGGACGCGGTGATGGCCCCGCATGACTATCTGATTCACGGTTCCGAACAAGAAGCTGAAAACTGGAAGACGATGAAAGCCAGAGTAGATAGGGCGCTTGATTCGGCTTTTCAACAAGTGCGTTTGGAGTCGAAGCGCCGAGAGCTGGTCGCCATCAAAGAACAGTGGGACGGCTCTCGTATCCGAGGGGATCAGCTTTTTGTCCACGGGAAACCCGGCGTCGTCAATAAGGACTCGGCGCATACCATGGAAGACTTCGATTACAATGTGGCTCTCATTATGGGGCAATTGGGCCGACTGGTGAACGGCCTGGAGCAGGAAATACAGGCAGAATACCACCGAATTGAAGTGCTTAAATTCCGCGGTCTTGCCTTGACGTCAGGCTCCATTTTGTTAGGTCTGTTGTTGGGCATCGGCGGAAGCCTCTGGATGACGAAAGAACGAAAACGAATCGTCGGCCAGTCGCTGTTCGACGAACTTACCGGAATCTATAACCGGCGCGCCCTCGATCGCCGCATCGACAAAATGCGAAAGCTGCAACCGGAATATCAGCCGCCTTGTTTCGCCGTGTTGATGATTGATTTGGACAAATTCAAACCACAACTGTCCGGTTAAGCGAACAAAAATAGGCCTGAAACAGCCCTTTCGTGCTATATTAGTTTTGCCTGTAACTAATTGAAGCGAAAGGAGAATCAGGCCATGGCACATGTTAATACTATATTCGGTCAGCTGCTTCAACTGGTTGATAGACATGATTTTCGACGCATTGAGAACCAAGGTTATCGGCCTATACGAAAGTATCGAACGCTTGACCGCTGGGAACAGTTTGTTGTGATGATGTTTGCTCAAATCACCACAAGATGTGGCCTTCGGGATATCGTGAATCAATTCAGGTTTCAGTCGAGAAGGCTTTATCATTTGGGTGCGCGTACGGTGAAGCGTTCCACTCTCGCGGACGCGAACAGCAGCCGTGACGCCGGATTTTTCGAAGCCGTTTTCCATCATCAGTACAAAAAGTGCGCGTCCGTAGCCCCGAGGAAGCGATTTCGCTTCAAGAACAAGCTGTACTCCCTGGACGCATCGGTGGTGGATTTATGCCTGTCGCTGTTTGATTGGGCCAAGTTTCGGACCACCAAGGGCGGCATCAAACTACATACGCTCTTGGACCACGATGGGTACATTCCCGCTTTCGTACAAGTCTCCGAGGCCAAGAAAGCGGACCTCACCGTAGCCAAGTTGCTTCGGCTGCCTTCGGGCTCCATCGTGGCCATGGATCGCGCATACGTTGATTTCGCTTGGTTTCGGGATCTCAACGAGAACAACATCTCCTTCGTGACTCGGATGAAAAAGAACATCAAGTACCAGGTCGTAAAACGTCATAGGGTCCTCAAATCCAAAGGAGTAACCTCGGATCAGACTATCATCCTTACCGGCACGAAGGCTAAAGAGTGCCCCATCCCACTACGACGGGTGGGATATCGGGATCTTGAAACGAAAAAACATTATGTCTATCTAACCAATATCTTTCGGCTTTCATCCAAAACCATCGCAGATATCTACCGGGAGCGCTGGCAGATCGAACTGTTTTTCAAGTGGATCAAACAGAACCTTAAGGTCAAAACCTTCTTCGGGACTACTAAAAACGCCGTACTCACTCAGCTCTGGATCGCCCTGATCACCATGCTTCTGCTGGCCTACTACAAGTTCCTGGCTCGCTTGGGGAACAGTCTCTCTCAAATACTCCGTCTACTCCAATTGAACCTCTTCAACCGGCGAGACATATGGTGCTTATTTGATCCAGGAACGCTAAAACAAACATCTTCACATCAGCAACAATTAATCCTTAATTTCAACTAGTTATAACCGGACAGTAGTGAATTCAAACAGATCAACGACCGGTATGGCCACGATGCCGGAGATGCGGTTCTGAAGGCATTCGCGGACCTCACCAAAAAGATGATCCGCTCCGACGATGTCTTCGGCCGTTACGGTGGGGAGGAATTCCTGGTGCTGTTGCCCGAGACGACGAAAGAAGAGGCCGAGGTCCTGGCGGAACGGATTCGCCGAGGCGTCGAATCGGAGCGGATCGAGCTGCCGTGTAGCTTGGAGGCTGTGAAGATCACGGTGAGCGTCGGCGGCGCGATTTTCTCGTCGGAGTCGGATAGCGTGGAGGACGTGGTCAAAGCGGCTGACCAAGCCATGTATCGGGCCAAACGGGATGGACGGAACCGGGTCGTTTTCGAGTGATCCTGTTGGGCCGCGAGGTTGTCCCTCGCAGGGACACCCTCTTGAGAATCTTCTCCCTGTCCCCCTTTTTGAAGCGGCCCACGTGTTACGCATCGCCTTCGGCGGCGACGCGGGGTTCGGTATCTTGAACAAGAAGCGCGCAGGAAAGTCTTCGAGAAGACTTTCCTGCGCGGGTGAACGACTATTCTTCGGGCTTGGCTTTGGACCGAAGCTCGGCTGCCGCCTCATCGATGCCGGTGACGTCGCGTACCATCTCACTCCAGCCGTACCAGAAGGTATAATCCGGGTTCTGGTGGAAGGAACCCTGGAACGTTCTCATGCGGTGTTTGAGAAACATGAGAAAGAGCTTGATTTCAAGTTCGGTGGGCGCGTCCTGAAAAGTGAGCAGGTCCGGGTAGGCAAAGGCATAGCTCTCGGGCTTTCTCAGCAGGCCGTCTTGGTAGAGGGCGGCCACGGTCTTGATGGAGTGTGCCATGAGTTTGTCCGCTTCACGAACCATGCGATCGCCTTTCCGCAATTCCTCCTTGGCGAAAGCTTCGCTGTGGCAATTGGAGCAGACGGCGATCATCTTGTCCCGCTGCTTCCGGAAGGCTTCCTCGGAAAGCCGTGCCACATCGGCGGCTTTGACCGCTTCCAGGCGTCCGGTGGGTTCACCCGTAGGCGACAGCACGCCCAAACCTTTGAGCACGGTGGTGCGGTCTTCAGCCCAATCATTGTCCTCGGGCATGGGCAGGCGCACGGCCAGGAAGCCCCATCCGGTGATGTTTTCATGGTCTCCGCCGGGCATGTGACAGGTCTGACAGGTGGGAGCCGCCGCCGTTTGTGGAAGCAGGCCGTTCTGTTTCATGAGAAAACGGGTGCCGTGCTTGGAGGAGGAATACATTTCCCACTGAGGGTGGTCCATTCCCATATGACAGCTTTGGCAGGCCTGGGGTTGCGAGGCTTCCTCCGCTGAGAACAAGTGCCGCGTATGGCAGGCGTCGCAGGCCGACACGCCGTAGCGAATCCCCTGCGCCTTGAGGGCTTCGGCTGTGTTTTCGTCCTGAATGCCGATGGAGTGGCAGCCGGAGCAGCCCTCCATGCCCTGGAGCAGGACCATGGGCTGAAAGTGGGTGGTGGGCATGGCGTTCATGGCGGCCCATGCTTTGGAATGTTTTCCGCGCCTGTACTGGGCCACGGTCTCGGCATGACACTCGGCGCACGTGTCGGGCGAGGCGAACCGGGCCTTGCCGAAATCCAGGTCGGACTTGTGTTCGTCGCCGTGGCAGGCGGCACATGCCACGTCCTCCCCCGCATGTTTGGAATTCTTCCAGTCCTGAACGATTTGAGGGTTATGCTTGGTGTGACAGGCAACGCAGTCGTCGTCGGCCTGGGCCGAGACGGCGAACATGAGCAGGATGAATACGGCTGGAAGCAATGGGAGGACTTTTCTCATGGAGCGAGACTCCTTTCTTCTTGTTTGGACGGGTGCCGTTGGGGGTTGGAGCGGGCGGAATATCTCGCCCCTCTCTTATTGATCCCGAATTCCGCGGCGATGATCCCAAACGGAGACGCTGCCGCCCGGAGTCCCGCCGACTCCGTATCCAGGCCTGTTCGGGAGCTTCTTCCCGTTGCCCCAATCATACCTTTCCCTCTCGCTCATCTCAATCTTTCTTGGACGGCATGCGCACTTGAGACCGTCGATTGAGGACGGCCCGAAAGCGCCCGAAGAAGAATGAGGCCGGGCTGCTTACGATGTTCCGCAAACCTTTTCAAACAGACCGGATCCGGTTCGAAATACCACGGTGAAGATACTTCGATCTTGAAAGGCGTTTCGCCTTTTTCGTGTGGTTCCCTGCTCCTTGCGGAGCCCCGGCGAAGGCTGTAGAATACTTAAGATTGCTCCTCCGGCCTGACGAGGCCTCCCTCCGCGCGAAGAGAATAAGTCTCGCCCCGGGTTCTTCCGCTTCGCGGCGGAGGGGATCGACGGTTAGGGCCGTTGAAACGGATGTAAAAGCAACCGGGAGTAGTCGAGCGATGGACCCAAAGAAGCAACAACACCTCCTTCCGTCCGAGGGCCGGGCAATCAACTCCAAGGACTGCTCCGATGAAGACCGTTATCGGGTGCCGGTTCAAAGTGCTCCCGACATCATTCTTACAGTGGATCGCGATCGCATCATCCGTTCGGTGAACCCGGCTTTTTTCGGGGTCTTCGGTTACGAAGATCGAGAGGTGCTCGGCCGTTCGGTTCGTATGCTTCACCCGAGCGAAGAGGCCTTTGAAAGGTTTGGGCGGGAAGTCTATCCCGTCATCGAAAAGCACGGCGTTTGGCGTGGGGAATTGAAGTGCGTTGACGCAAACGGGGCTTCGCATTTGATGGAGATCGTGATGTCGGCTCAAAAATCGCCCGACGGCCGAACATTCGGTTACACCGCCGTTATGCGCGATCTCGGCGAGCGAGAGGCCTATGAAAACGAGCTTCGACGGACTCGCGCCATGTTGGAGGCCGCCATCAACCAGTCCCCTGCGGCCATTCTCATCGCCGACGCTCCCGGTGTCCGTATACGTCTCGCCAACCCGGCGGTCTACGACATACGCGGGGGAAGACGAGAGAATCTGACAAATACCGACATGATGAAGCGTTTCGCCCTGTGGCGGACGCTTCATCCGGACGGTACACCTTACGAACCGGAGGAGTTGCCGCTCACCAGGGCCGTGCTCAAAGGTGAGACCTCGAGAGACGTTGAAGTGATCATTCGAAACGATTCCGGAGAAGAACACTGGGTATCGGCCAACGCGGCTCCCATCACCGATGATGAAGGGGAAATTCAGGCCGGTATCGTGATCTTTCACGACATAACCGACCGTGTGAAGGCCGAAACCGCTCTGCGGGAGAGCGAGGAAAGATACCGAACGCTCGTCGAGGAGTCCCCCTTGGCCATATCCCTCATCGGGAAGGACGGCCGTTACAAATACATTAATCCACAGTTCGAAAAGATGTTCGGTTATTCCATCGAAGATGTCCCCACGGGGAAGGCATGGTTTGAAAAGGCATATCCGGATGAGGATTACCGAAACAAAGTGCTCAGGACATGGATGGAGGATTTGAAGCAAGCGGGAATCGGGCAGGCAAGGCCCCGTGTCTATACCGTGGCATGCAAGGACGGCTCACGCAAGGAGATCCATTTCAGACCGGTCGCCATGCAGAACCTTGACCAGTTCATCATCTATGAGGACATCACCGAACGGAAAAGGGCCGAGGAAGCGAGGGTGAAACTGGAGAATCAGCTCCGCCACGCCCAAAAAATGGAAGCACTTGGAACGCTGGCCGGGGGAATCGCGCATGATTTCAATAACATTCTGGCGGCCATTTTGGGCTACACCGAGCTTGCCCTTCTGGACCTTCCCGAAGGCTTTCCAGCGAGACCGCAAATGGAGGAGGTTCTGAAATCGGGGTTTCGAGCAAAACACCTGGTGCAGCAAATCCTTAGTTTCAGTCGAAAGTCCGATCCGGAAAGAGAACCCCTTCAGGTCGTTCCCATTCTTATGGAGACTTTGAATCTGTTACGGGCGACTCTGCCTTCCACCATCGATATCCAGTGCGACGTGGACGGGAAGGACGGCGTGGTTTTGGCCGACGCAACGCAACTTCAGCAGTTGTTGATGAACCTCTGTACCAATGCCGCCCATGCCATGCGGAACCGGGGAGGGAAACTGAAGCTGATTCTCGACCGCGTCGACTTGAGCGAGGAATCCATAGCCGACTACGCCGAATTAATCCCCGGCGACTATATTCGCATCAGCGTGGTGGATACCGGGGAAGGCATGACCCGCGATACTTTGGATCGGGTGTTCGAACCTTTTTACACCACCAAAAAGACGGGTGAAGGCACGGGCATGGGGCTGGCGGTGGTGCACGGCATTGTGAAAGCGCACGGTGGAACCGTAGCCGCCCAAAGTGAGCTTGGCCGAGGCTCGACGTTCCAGGTCTATCTTCCGTTATTGGAAACCAAGGTGGAAGTACCGGATTTCGTGGAGAAACAGCCACTTCCCCATGGCACGGAGCATATTCTCTACGTGGACGACGAGAGGGCCGTTGCCGACATCGGGAAGCGGCTGCTGGAACGCCTCGGCTATAAGGTGACCTGCCGTACCTCAAGCCTGGAGGCCTTGGAAGTTTTCAAGTCCGACCCGGATCGATTTCAACTCGTCATCACCGACCAGACCATGCCCGGAATGACGGGCATTGAATTGACCGGAGAGATTCTCAACATTCGTCCGGATCTTCCCATCATCATCTGTACGGGGTTCAGTGATCAGATCTCCTCCTTCGGCACCGAAGACTTGGGGGTCAGGCGCGTGCTCATGAAGCCTTTCGCCGCTCGTGAGGTCGCGGAAGCCGTCCGGGAAGTGCTGGACCAGGCATGAGAGCGGCTAGGTGGATTTCATGGACCAAGAGACGACAAGCCGGGCAAGAAGCCGCTTGTTGAGGTCGTCACGCACTCTCGGCTCTTGACCCTCCCTGGCTCCCTCGTCTTAGCGTCGCTCGAGGAGTGGCCTCCGTGCTCAAAGGCCATGTTCGGCCGAACAAGAATCCGCTTCCCGAATCGAAGCCCGTGTCTCTTAGGGGGCCGGCTGATGTGGTGTCACCCGCTCAATAGCAGCCAGACGGCAAGAAGCAGTATTCCGAACCACATCGCCAAGATTACCCTTGCTGCCAAAAGATGGGGCGGGCGTTTTGACGCCAATCTGAGAGCCGCCTCATTCCGCAGTTCCGCCATCAGACCATTCGGGATCAACTTTATAGTCAGCCAGATAGCGGCAGGAATAAGGATCAAGTCGTCCAAGTAGCCGATTATAGGAATGAAATCTGGAATCAGGTCGATCGGGCTGAGCGCATATGCCGCGGTTGCAGCGGCCAACACTTTTGCGTAGCAAGGAACTCTGGGATCGCGGCCGGCCAGGTAGAGGGCCAAAACGTCCCGTTTCATGGTCGCGGCCCAATGTTTTAGCCCGTCAAACACAATAGTGCGGCTCCGTCTCATCACCAATTGTTTGGATGCGGATCGATCCTGTGGTTGTCTTGCTCTGCGAGAAAGAATGGCATCCGGATGGGGAGAATCAGCCGCTGCCGTCCCGATTCTTTCACACTCGGCAGGGGACTTGCAAGGTGCGGTTGTTTGATAAGGCGACCACGGATTTCGAGCGCCGGGACTACCGGAGCAGGTGAATCTAAACATCCCGCATGAATACTACAAGAACAAGCCTAACGATCAAAGAGTCTGCTAGTCGATACTAGTATCGAGCATTTTCCAGGATTTTCAGCCCTCTTCCTCCCATCCAGAGGCCTATGACTTTCTGGGCGTCCATTGCCGTCCCGCATAGATTACCAGAGAGATAGTTGTTCAATATCAAAATGTTAAGATGTTTGGAGGTTCAAAGAGAGACATAATATCCCGTAATGAGAAGAGATTCAGCTGTAGGAGCGGAGGATGGTCCCGAGGGTCCCGCTTGATGGAGAACATCAAGTTGCTCGCCCCCAATGAGAAGGTTCCCATTGAGGCGAAGGACGGAATGCTCATTCTGGGAAGCACCCGGGTGATCAACCCGAAAGTCCGTTTGGTCAAGGCCAGGAAGTCGGTATTCGATATTCCGTTCAATGCGGACCGGATGACGATGATTCACCATATTTTTGCTCATGATGTTGCGACGTTAAAGGACTCCGGGGCGTGGCAGGCCGCCGAGACTATGGCGGACGATATTCTCGGTGATCTACGACGTGCGTTTGAACCCCTGGAAAAATATGGGTTCAAAAAGCAAGACTTGGCCGAAATCTTAATGAATCGAATCCAGGTGAAGGAACCGGACGTCTTGCTTGAGGCTTTGAGGGAAGCCGAACGGGATCGAAATGGATAGGAGGAGCCGGGATAGAAGCGGCGCACAAACCCGCAAAAAAAAGCCCCCTTTGCAGGGGGCTTTGTCGTGCTTAGGTAAGGAGAAAATGCGGTGAGTTCTTCTTCTCTTGGAAAACGACGACCCAATGACGACCATCGGGGGTTTTCTGGGGTATCGGGAATTTGCCCCCTTGTGTAGCGCGCTGATCTTCTGGTGCCGGAGGCCGGAATCGAACCGGCACGGCCGCAAGGGCCACTGGATTTTGAGTCCAGCGCGTCTACCAGTTTCACCACTCCGGCACGGGGAGTGAAAGTAGTCCAAACATGGCGATTTTGTCAACGGGAATTAACAGAAGAAGATGACGGTTGCTCTTCGGGTTGGGGAAATTCCCTGTTGGACGACTGTCCAAGGTAGGTGATTTCAAACGGAAGGGCGGGGTGGGGAGGCGTTTCCCGCTACTGTGAGAATCCTCGGCCGGAACGGAACGACATTATTTTCTTCTTGCCGAGCCGGGCACGGCGCTCCCGCGGACGGCGGTGCGCCCAAGCTTCGAGTTTTCCCGGGGGGGCCGAGGGCGCTTTTTCAAAAGCGCCCCCCGGTACTGCGGATCGATGTGGTTGTGCCCTAGCGCAGCAGGTTGTTGGAAATCACCACGCGCTGGATTTCCGACGTGCCTTCATAGATGGTGAACACCCGGGCGTCCCTGTAGAAACGCTCCACCGGGAATTCCTGAATGTAACCGTATCCGCCGTGAATCTGGATGGCCTTGTACGTCACTCGGTTGACCATTTCCGATGCGAAGAGCTTGGCCATGGAGGCTTCCTGGGTGAAGCGTTCGCCCTGGTCCTTGAGTTGGGCCGCGTTTAAAGCCATGAGCCGGGCCGCTTCGATTTCCACGGCCATGTCCGCCATCATCCAGCGAAGCCCCTGAAACTCGGCAATGGGCTTGCCGAACTGCTCCCTCTCCTTGGCGTAGTGCACGGAGGCGTCCAGGGCGGCCTGGGCCACCCCCACGGATTGACAGGCAATGCCGATGCGCCCGCAGTCCAGACTGGTCATGGCGATGCGGAAGCCTTCTCCCTCTTTGCCCAGGAGGTTTCCTTGAGGTACGAGGCAGTTTTCGAAGATGAGTTCCGTGGTGTCCGAGGCGCGAAGTCCCAGCTTTTCCTCCATCCTGCCCACGGAGAACCCCGGAGAGCCCTTTTCCACCACAAAGGCGCTGATGCCGCGATGTTTTCGGGTCTTGTCCGTATAGGCCGTGACCACGGTGATGCCCGAATTCAGACCGGTGGTGATGAACTGCTTGGAGCCGTTGAGGACCCACTGGTCTCCGTCCTGAGAGGCGGTGGTACGCTGACTGGAGGGGTCCGAACCGGCCCCCGCTTCCGTAAGGGCGAAGGAGCCGATGATTTCGCCGGAAGTGAGGGCGCCGAGGTACTTGGCCTTGAGTTCGTCGGAGCCGTAGCGGTTCATGGATTCGCACACAATGGAGTTATGCACGCTCATGACCACCGCGGTGGACGCGCAGGCATACGCGATTTCGGTGAGTGCCAGCGCGTAGCTCACCGTATCCAGACCTGCGCCGCCGTATTCCTCGGGCACGGTCATGCCCAGGAACCCCAGTTCCGCCATCTTACGCAGATTTTCCCGGGGGAATTCCTTGGTGCGGTCGCGCTCGGCGGCCGTGGGCAGGAGTTCGTTTCGAGCGAAGTCCCGGGCCATGCTTTGAATCATTCGATGCTCTTCCGTCAGTGTCACGGACATACGTCCTCCGAGATCAGATAAGATTCGGGTCGGCTTCGGCCGGCACCCTCCGGCCTGGAAAACCTGAAATGCGGCTCATTGAACAAAACTCCCGGGCGGTGCTGCCGCAGATCGCGTTTTCCGGCGGCCTGCTACGGAGTGTAGAGGACCACCAACAGCTCCGTGGCCTCATCTCCCGGATTGCGGAGCTTGTGTATGATGGAGGAGTTGAAATGAAGGCTGTCCCCCAGCCGAAGATGATTGAGGTTTTCCCCCACGGTCACCTCCACTTCGCCCTTGAGCACATAAACGAATTCCTCTCCTTCATGCTGGTAGGAGGGACCGGCATGATGAGATCGGGGGTCGATGGTGATGTGGAACCCTTTGAGGTGCTTGTTCGCCGCGTCCTGGGTGAGCATGCGGTAGGAGTAGCTCTCCGTACGCTTTCGAGTTTCTTCCTGTCTCCGTTCGGCGGCGGCGTCCAATTCGTCTTTTTCTTCTTTGAGAAAGAACCCGCTTTCCACCCCCAGTGCCCGCGCCACCTTGAGCAGAGCCCCTACGGGGGGAATTCGCTTTTCCTCTTCGATGTCTTCGAGAAAGGTTGTGTTGAATCCCGTCTCGTTGGCGAGGTTTTGGAGGGAAAGCCCCTTTTCCTCTCGAAGCCGGCGCAGCCGGCGCCCAAGTGGGAGGTATTTGCGCTTGGCCATGGATGAGGTGCTCCTATGGGTTGGACGGAAGAACCGGGCTCGAACCGGGATGAGGATCCTTCCGGCCGGCGCCGGGCCCATGGGTTCCGAAACGGGAGTTCAAGACCAAAGAGGTCGCCGACGAGTTCCCTTCCGGTGAAAGGCTTTTGGGAAAGCCGCCACGAAAAAGGGGGACCGAAGTCCCCCCGCTGTGATGCCGTGTGCGGTTACTTGCCTTTGATTAGATTGTTGGCGATGACCAGTCGCATGATCTCGTTGGTGCCTTCGTAGATCTGACAGATCTTGGCATCGCGCATGTGCCTTTCCATGGGGTATTCCTGGCAATAGCCATACCCGCCCAATATCTGGACGCCTTCGATGGCCGCGTGCATCGCGGTGTCGGAAGCGAACATTTTGGCCATGGCGGCGGCACGTTCATAGGGTTTGTGGTTGTCCTCCAAATAGGCGGCTCGAAGGGTCAGGAGTTCGGCGGCGTCCAATTGGGTCGCCATGTCGGCGAGCTTCCATTGGATGGCCTGGAAGCCGGCAATGGGCTTGCCGAATTGTTCCCTCGTCTTGGAGTACTCGAGGGCTTCTTCGAGCACGGCACGGCCGATGCCCACGGCTTGGGCGGCAATGCCGATGCGGCCGCCGTCCAGGGTGGTGAGCATCTGTTTGAATCCCTCGCCCGGTTTGCCCAGCAGCGCGTCTTTGGGGAGAAGGGCGTTTTCGAAGATGAGCTCGGAGGTGCCTGAGGCGCGGATGCCGAGCTTCTCCTCGATCTTTCCCACGGAGAATCCCTCGGTTTCCTTGAGGTTGACGATGAAACTGCTGATTCCCCGATATCCTTTTTCTTTGTCGGTCACGGCGGCGAGGACGCAGTGAGATGCCACATTGCCGCTGGTGATGAATCGTTTGGTTCCGTTGACGAGCCAACCGTTGGAGACCTCTTCGGCCGTGGTTCGCATGCTGGCGGGATCGGATCCCGCATTGGGTTCCGTAAGACCGTAACAACCGATTCTTTCTCCGGAAGCCACGGGGACCAGATACTTCATCTTCTGTTCATGAGTGCCGTAGAAACTCACCGGGAAGCAGTACAGGGAGTTGTTCACACTCATGATCACCCCGGTGGACGCACAGGCTTTGGATATCTCGATGAGAGCCAAGGCGTAGCTCACGTTGTCCATGCCGGCGCCGCCGTATTCCTCGGGCACGGCGATGCCCATGAAATTGAGCTCGCCCAATTTGCGGCAGATTTCCTCGGGGTGTTTATGTGTTCGGTCGAGCTCGGCGGCCACTGGACGGATTTCAGCCTCGGCGAAGCGTCGGGCCGTTTCCTGGACCATGCGTTGCTCTTCGGTAAGTTCAAAGTTCATGGAGCTTCTCCCACTGACTTACTTGAGCGTCCCTTTGAATTCGGGGGTCCGCTTCTCGATGAAGGCCTTCATTCCTTCCGCGCGGTCTTCACCGGAGAAACACATGGCAAAGGATTCCACTTCGTAGGCCATGGCGTTTCTGAGGTCCATATCGAAACCCCGATCGACGGAGTGTTTGATGGCGCGCAAAGCGATGCGGCTTTTGGACGCCATGAGCTTGGCGACCTTTTTGGTTTCGGCCATGAGGTCGTCCTTGGGGAACACCTTATTAATGAGGCCGATGGAGAGGGCTTCATCCGCCTTGATGATGGCGCCGGTCAAGCAGAGTTCCTTGGCCACGGCCTTTCCCACGAGGCGGGTCAGGCGCTGGGTTCCGCCCCATCCGGGGATGACGCCCAGGTTGATTTCCGGCTGCCCGAATTTGGCTCTGTCCGCAGCGTAGATGAAGTCGCAGGACATGGCGATTTCGAGGCCGCCGCCCAGAGCGAAGCCGTTGACCGCGGCAATGGTGGGGGTGTGAAGATACTGGAGTTTGAACAGGACTTCCTGGCCCGCGGCGGCGAAGACCTTGGCCTGAAGGGCCGTGAGTTCGCTCATGTGCTTGATGTCCGCACCGGCCACGAAAGCCTTGTCCCCGGCGCCCGTGAGAATCACCACTTTGATTTCCTCATCGGCGGCCACGGCGTCCAGGGCGGATTCCAGCTCCCTCACCACGTCGGGGTTGATGGAGTTCATGGCTTCGGGACGGTTGAACGTGATGATCGCGATGTTTTCCTCTTTTTCGAACAAAATATTTTCGTAGCTCATAGGAAGCTCCTCCGGATGGATTAAAACGGAAATGACAGTCGTTCGGACCGGTGGAAAACGGGTCCGCGATGAGGGACAGCATGAATGTGCACCCCGCAATGTAAAAGGATTGCGAGGAGTATGTCAACGGAATATTAGGTGCGTTGCCGGGGGGCGAGAGCCGCTGGAGGCACTTCAGGATAAGGGAGAGGTGGAGAAAGAGGAAAGCCGGCCCGAAGGCCGGCTTTTCGAAGTCGAGATTACTTCTTGTCGATGGACTGGTAGTAGTCCATGAGAATCTTCGCCACTTCGGGACGGGAGAATTCCGGGGGCGGAGCCTGGCCTTCACCCAGCATGGCGCGGACCTTGGTACCGGACAGAAGGATGAAATCGTCCTTGGTATGATCGGGAACGTCCCGCATCATGACCACGCGGCCGAGCTTCTTGGACCATGCGGTATGGTCGGCCTTGAAGATTTCGATTTCCATGGCGCCGGCGGGTACTTCGTCGTCGAAGATCGTCTGAGCGTCGAAGGGGCCGTAGTAATCGCCCACTCCGGCGTGGTCGCGGCCGACGATGAAATGGGTGCAGCCGGTGTTCTGGCGGAACACGGCGTGGAGCACGCCTTCGCGGGGACCGGCGTACAGCATGTCGAAGCCGTAGCCCGTGACCATGACGGTGTTGGGCTCAAAGTAGAGTTCCACCATCTTGCGGATGCAGGCGTCGCGGACGTCGGCGGGGATGTCGCCGGCTTTGAGCTTGCCGAGGAGCATGTGAATCAGGATACCGTCGGCGCTCACGGCCTTGGCGGCCATGCGGCACAGCTCTTCATGGGCACGGTGCATGGGATTGCGGGTCTGGAAGGCCACGATCTTTTCCCAACCCAGTTTGCCCATTTCCTCGCGAATCTGATAGGCGGTCTTGAAGGTTCCCGGGAAGTCCTTTTCGAAGTAGGAGAAGTTGAGGACCTTGATGGGACCGGACAGGAAGAAGCGGCCCACGGAATTGTAGGCCTTGACCCCGGGGTGTTCATTATCCAGGGTGCGGAAGATTTTTTCGGTCATGAGTTTCATCTGGTCGTCGTTGGCTTCTTCGATTCCCTGAATTTCCATGACGGCGAGAACGGGATTGCCGGCCACGTTGGGGTCGCGAAGGGCAATGCGCTGTCCGACCTTGAGGGAGGAAGCGTCGGGGACCACGTTAACGACGGGGACGGGCCAGAACAGGCCGCTGCCGGTGCGCATTTTTTCGCACACGGAGATGGAGTCCGCTAGATTCATGTAGCCGGTGAGGGGGTTGAAGTAGCCGCCGCCGAGCATAACGGCATTGGCCGCCGCGGCCGAGGAAACGACGATGGAGGGAAGACCTTTGGCCTCGTTGGCCAGATCTTCTCTCATTTTGTCGTCCATAACATACAGCGGATGCAGGGTATCGGACCCGTGCGGTTTAATCATGTGTCGATCCTCCCATTAGCTTGTAAAATTTTTCACGTCTTCAGCAAAAAAATAATGACCTATCCTTGGCCCGAGCCTCCTGAAAAGGCGGATCCGAAGACCATATTGCCTGGTCGGTGCGCCAACCCGTTGGTGACGATTCTTGGCGGCATTTCGCCCCGGTCGATCCGGAAAGGTCGCTCCGGGCATCCGTCTGGAAAAGGAGCTCTCCAAACTTCGGCCTCTTCGAGTCCCTTTTAGACGTTGGGAGCATAGGGAAAGGAAAGGGGTTTGTCAAGAAGGTATTGCGCTGAATTTCACTTTTCGACGACCGGGATGTCTAAGTAAATCAAGTGGAGCTCAAGGGTCGTCGACGGCCGGTGAGGCGTCCGTTCAGGAGAAAGCGCGGACCCGAAAAAACGCCGGCGCGTTTTCGGGAAAGCCGACGTTGTTGGAGAGATTGTGATTTATTTATTCTTTTTCTTGACTTGACGCAGCGAGGGAGGTAGGTTTTTGCCGAATGTTCGGTCATATTCGATACATCCCTCATTTGGTGGCAACCGCTTGGGGGCTACCATATCTTGTACTTCAAGAGGGTTGTGGGGTGGAGTAAGGGTGCCGGGAAGCCTAGTTGAATGGGAGTGGAAGGCGCCTTTTTTACTTGACATCCCATGGCTCTTTGGGTATTTGTACAAAAATGCACAAAGTGAGATGCCCTAATCAGGGGTCCGCTCTTTTTCATGCGAAACGGTCTCGGGGGGCCGGAAGGGCTTCCTGTGGGGCCTCGCGCAAACAGAATCTTCTTGATGCTCTTGACGGCACGCGTTCAGGCAAGTGAAACGGGAAACGGCCCGGGGCTCCGCGAGACGGAGTCCGGCGAAGGGCGTCCGGGAAATGCTGTCGTGATGCAAGTTCGGGACGGGAGTGAACAATCGGAAGCATCACCGAGTGGATCCCTGTTTTCATGGTACCAACCGGTTTTCCCGTCTTTTTGTGATTTTATGTAAGCCGGTCCGTCGGCGACCCAACCTGAGGAAAGGAGGTGCGGCAAACTTCTGTATTTTGCCCATTACGGAAACACTCAACCCAACTGATATGAAACTGTAATGTTCAGGAGGACAAACGATGCCGAGTTATGTCATTTTGGAGAAGTGCGATGGTTGCAAGGGTCAGGACAAGACCGCTTGCATGTACATCTGCCCGCAAGACCTGATGGTTTTGGATAAGGACAAAATGAAGGCCTACAACCAGGATCCTTCCCTGTGCTGGGAATGCTACAACTGCGTTAAGATTTGCCCCCAGCAAGCCATCGACGTCCGCGGCTACGCAGATTTCATGCCCATGGGCGCGAGCGTGGTGCCTCTGCGCGGCAGCGACTCCATCATGTGGACGGTCAAGTTCCGCAACGGTACGGTGAAAAGGTTCAAGTTCCCCATCCGGACCACCGCTGAAGGTACCGCTGAACCGCTAGGCGGATTCGGTGACGGCGCCGGCGCTCTGGGCGACGAACTGTTGATGACCGAGCCGGCTTCCCTCAAGCTCGACAAGCTGCCCGCCCTGTGAGCCATATCGGGCATACCCAAGCAACTGCATATAATTGAGGAGGTAAAGTAATGGCGAATTGGGAAACTATAGAGGTCACCACTGATATCCTGATTTGTGGCGGTGGTATGGCCGCGGCCGGCGCTGCTGTCGAGGCCGCTTATTGGGCGAAGAAGGAAGGCCTGAAGGTCACGTTGGTGGACAAGGCCGCTTTTGACCGCTCCGGCGCTGTGGCCATGGGCCTCTCCGCCATCAACCAGTACGTCGGCATCAACGAAGGCGCCAATACGGTGGAAGACTATGTCCATTACGTCCGTCAGGACCTCATGGGCGTCTCCCGTGAAGACTTGGTTTACAACATCGCCCGTCACGTGGACGGTACGGTGCATCTGTTCGAAAAATGGGGCCTCCCCATTTGGAAGGATGAAAACGGCAAGTACGTGCATGAAGGCCGGTGGCAGATCATGATCAACGGCGAATCCTACAAAGTGATCGTCGCTGAAGCCGCCAAGAACGCCTTGGGCACCGACAACATCTATGAACGCGTGTTCATCGTGGAACCCCTCATGGACGGCGATCGCATCGCCGGCGCCGTGGGCTTCAGCACGCGCGAGAATAAGTTCTACGTCTTCAAGGCGAAAGTCGTTCTGGCCTCCATGGGCGGCGCCGTGCACGTGTTCCGTCCGCGGTCCGTGGGTGAAGGTCTCGGCCGTTCCTGGTATCCGCCCTTCAACACCGGCTCCAGCGCCTACTTCACCATCCGCGCCGGCGCGGAAATGACCTGTCAGGAAGTCCGCTTCATTCCGGTCCGCTTCAAAGACGCTTACGGTCCGGTCGGTGCGTGGTTCCTGCTGTTCAAGTCCCGTGCGACGAGCGCCAGCGGCGGCGAGTACATGGCCGTGCGCAAGGACGAGCTGCAGAATTGGGCCCCCTACGGATTGGCCAAGCCGATTCCGGCCAACCTGAGGAACTACCTCGGCATGTTGGACGTGGATGCGGGCCTTGGGCCGCTATACATGGAAACCGCCGAAGCCATCAAGAAGATCGCGGACAACGAGCCCGACGAGAAGGCTTTCAAGAAGAAGATGAAACACCTCGAGTCCGAGGCTTGGGAAGACTTCCTGGATATGACCATCTCCCAGGCCCTGCTCTGGGCTTCCCAGAACATCGCCCCCGAAGAGAGCCGCTCCGAAATCGCGGCCTGTGAACCCTACTTCATCGGTTCCCACTCCGGTGCTTCCGGCGCCTGGGTGAGCGGTCCCGAAGACATCGCTCCCGCCGAGTACAAGTGGGGCTACCCCAACATGACGACGGTCAAGGGTCTGTTCGCGGCCGGCGACGCCTCCGGCGCCTCCAGCCATAAGTTCTCCTCGGGTTCCCATGCCGAAGGCCGCATCGCCGGCAAGGCCATGGTGAAATTCGCGAAGGACAACGCGGATATGCCCAAAGTGGACGCGGCGACCATCGACGCCCTCAAGGCCAAGATCCTCAATCCTCTGGACCTGTTCGAGAAACATCAGGCCATGTCCAGCGATCCCAACATCAACCCCAACTTCGGCAAGCCCATGCAGTTCATGTATCGTCTGCAGAAGATCATGGACGAATACGCGGGCGGCGTGACCAGCCAGTTCAAGACCAGCGCCAAACTGTGTGAACGCGGCCTCGAATTGCTGGCCTTCCTCAAAGAAGACGCCGAGAAGCTGGGCGCCTCCAGCCGCTACGAACTGGAACGCTGCTGGGAAAATATCCATCGTATGTGGCAGGCCGAAGCGCACGTACGGACCATCCTCTTCCGCGAAGAGACCCGTTGGCCCGGTTACTACTTCCGCGCGGATTGTCCGAAGATGGACGAAACCAACTGGAAGTGCTTCGCCAACATTAAATACGATCCCAAGAGCGCTGAATGGTCGACCATGAAGAAAGACATTATTCCGTTGATCGACTAATTCCGAGCTGATTCAAATCACTCCAGACGCCCTTGGCGGCGTCTGGAGTTTTATCGTTTCCGCCATTGAGCCACGACGTCCCGCCCGCCGTTTCTGTTGTGTTGGAACCCTCCGATCCATTGCGGGGTTCCTGCCTGAAAGTCGAAGCGTGGTCGGTGAATTTCCACTCCGCGTCCGCCGCCGGCGAATGCCTTCGCGGGGCGGTCATTCACGGATTACGCTCCTGCTTCCATTTAGTCGGCAGCGATCTCGAAGATACAGGACGTTCCCCGAAATCGAGAACATAAACGGTGGAGGATTCGTATGTCTGATGAAAAGGCTGTAACCCAGACCATCCTGGTGGTGGGCGGTGGCATGAGCGGGATGTCCGCGGCACTCGAAGCCGCGGAGACGGGCCATGATGTCGTCCTGGTGGAGAAGAACCCCTACTTGGGCGGCCGCGTCGCTCAGCTCACCAACTACTTCCCGAAACTTTGTCCGCCTTATTGCGGGTTGGAAATCAACTTCAGACGAATGAAGACCAATCCGAGAATTCGGTTTTTCACCATGGCGGAAGTGCAGAGTGTTTCCGGAGGCCCGGGAAACTACGACGTGACCATTCAGTTGAATCCGCGCTACGTCAACGAGAATTGCACCGCCTGCGGCGCCTGCGCGGAAGCTGTTGAGACGGAGATTCCCAATCCGTTCAACTACAACATGAACAACATCAAGGGTGCTTATCTTCCTCACGACCTGGCATACCCCATGCGCTACGTCATCGCGCCGGAAGTCGCGCAGGGCCCTGATGGAAAAAAGGCCGAGGCCGCCTGCCAATACGGCGCGGTGGATCTCTCGATGGAAGCCAAGACTTTCGATCTGAAAGCCGCATCCATCGTGTGGGCGACCGGATGGACCCCTTATGATGCCGCCAAGGTGGAATACTACGGCTTCGGCGTCTATAAGAATGTCATTTCCAACGTGATGATGGAACGGCTGGCCAACCAAAGCGGCCCCACCTGCGGCAAGATCGTCCGACCCTCCGACGGGAAGGAAGTGAGCAATGTAGCGTTCATCCAGTGCGCCGGTTCCAGGGATGAAAACCACCTCGCCTTCTGTTCGGGTATCTGCTGCATGGCCTCTCTCAAACAGGTCACCTACGTTCGTGAGCAATATCCCGACGCGACCATTACCATCTACTTTATCGACATCCGCACGCCTCACAGGTATGAGGACTTCTATACGAAGATCAAAGAGGATGAAAAAGTACAGTTCGTGAAGTCCAAGATCGCCCAGATTACGGAAGACGAGGCCACCGGCAACCTGGTTCTCATTGGTGAAGACACCATGAGCGGCAAGAAGATCAAGGCGGATGCCGATTTGGTTGTCCTGGCCACGGGTATGCAGCCCAATACTCTGGAAACCAAAGTGCCCGTCGATGAACTGAAGTATGACGATTATGGATTCATCGCCCCCGAGCAGAGTGTAATCGGCGTGTACGGGGCCGGTTGCGTTCGGAAACCCTTCGACGTTTCCGGAACGGTTCAGGACGGCACGGCGGCGGCTCTCAAGGCGATTCAATCCGTAGGGAGGAGGTAAGTCGATGAGCAAGAAAATCGGCGTATATGTGTGCAAGGGCTGTGGGATAGGAGACGCGCTGGATATCGACAAGCTTTCCGAAGCTGCGGACGAGCTCGATAGTCCCCCGGACCTTTTTAAGGATATTCCCGTTCTTTGCAGCAAGGAGGGCGTGGAACAGATCAAGGCCGACATCAAGGGCGAAGGAATCAACGCCGCGGTGTTATGCGCTTGTTCGCCCCGAGTGCTTTACGATGTGTTCGACTTTCCCGGAACACTGGTGGAACGGGTGAATCTGCGGGAAGGCGTTGCATGGGTTCAGCCCGCCGGGGAAGAAGACACCCAGATGATGGCTGAAGACTATATGCGGATGGGGATCGTCAAGGCTTCGATTGCCGAACTGCCGACTCCCTACAAGCCGGAAGAGGAAATCAGCAAGCGCATCATGGTGGTGGGCGGCGGTGTCGCCGGTTTGACTGCGGCCCTGGAAGGAGCCAAAGCCGGCTATGAAGTCGTGTTGGTGGAAAAGGAAGCCGAGTTGGGCGGTTGGGCCGCCAAGTTCCACAAACAGTTCTTTCCTCCGTTCAACGAGATTCATGAACCTTCGGTCGCTCCCCTGATCGACGAAGTGAACGGAAACGACAAGATCAAGGTTTACACTTCCGCCACCGTCGGCAAGACCGCCGGAGCTCCCGGCCTGTTCACGGTGGACATAGCGGCCAATGGGAATTCCGCACAGGAAAAAGTGGGCGCGGTGGTGATGGCCACCGGATGGCGGCCCTACGATCCGGCCAATCTGGAACATCTCGGTTATGGCAAGTTCAAGAACGTGGTCACGAACATCCAGATGGAAGAGATGGCCAAAGCCGGCAAGATCGTACGTCCCTCGGACGGCGGTCCGGTGAAAAAGGTCGGCTTCATTCAGTGCGCCGGATCAAGGGACCCCGAAAGACTGCCCTACTGCTCCGCCGTGTGCTGTCTGGCCACGATGAAACAGGCTTGCTACGTCAAGGAACAGGACCCGGAATCGCAGGTCTACGTTGTTTACAAAGACATCCGTACGCCCATGCAGGCCGAAGACTTGTACCGCAAGGTGCAACGCGACGGCGCCGTGTTCATCCGAGGCGAAGTGGAGAACGTGGCTGAAGAGGGCAGCGCCCTTGCCATCGAGGCCATGGACGTGCTGCTCAATGATAAGGTGAAGCTCGACGAGCTCGACCTTGTGGTTCTGGCCACCGGTATGGTTCCCAGTTCTCAGCCCGATGTGGCTCCCACCATCGAGACCAAGGCCGACGACGGCACGGTTACGGTGAAGGAAGTGCAGCCGGATTCGGGGCACTACGCCTTGCCGGCATTGAAACTCAATTATCGCCAGGGTCCGGAAATGCCCACTTTGAAATACGGCTTCCCGGATTCGCACTTTGTGTGTTTTCCTTATGAAACCCGACGGACCGGTATTTACGCGGCCGGACCCGTCCGACGCCCCATGGATACCGCTCAATCGAAAGACGACGCCGCCGGAGCCATGTTGAAGGCCATTCAGTGTGTGGAATCCACGGCCACCGGTTCCGCGGTTCATCCGAGGGTCGGGGATATGACCTTCCCCGAGTTCTTCATGCAGCGCTGTACTCAGTGCAAGCGATGTACGGAAGAGTGTCCTTTCGGCGCCATCAACGAAGACGAGAAGGGCAACCCGCTGCCCAATCCCACGCGCTGCCGACGTTGCGGTGTGTGCATGGGAGCGTGCCCCGAACGAATCATCTCCTTCAAGAATTACTCGGTGGGCATGATCGGGAACATGATCAAGGCACTCCACATTCCGGAGGAAGATGAGGAAAAGCCCAGAGTGCTGATGCTTGTGTGCGAGAACGATGCGTACCCTGCGCTGGACATGGCGGGCATCAACCGTCTACAATACAGCCCCTACGTTCGAGTGCTGCCCATGCGGTGCCTGGGCGGGCTCAACCTGGTGTGGATCGCCGACGCCTTGTCGCGAGGCATCGACGGTATCATTCTTCTCGGTTGTCGACACGGCGACGATTACCAGTGTCACTTCGTCAAAGGAAGCGAGTTGGCGACAACTCGACTTTCCAAGGTATCGGAGACCCTGGACCGCCTCTCCCTGGAATCGGATCGGGTGAGGGTAACGGAGGTTTCGATTACGGACTACCATAAAGTGCCGGAAATCATCGGGGAATTCATGGAGACCATTGAAGAAATCGGTCCCAACCCATACAAAGGCTGGTAAGAAATCAACGGGAGGGTGGGAGACACCCTCCCGTTGTTCGCAGTCACCGAAGCCGAAGCTCGGCTACCCGGATTCACCGGGCGATCCCTTGAAGCCGCTCCTATGGAAACCGTGGACGCCGGCTTCAGCGGCTGTCACACCAACCGGAAGGCATGTTCCGGCAAAACCATACGGAAGGTTCCAATATGGCAGCAACGTCAAAGTCTAAATACGATCCCTCCTTTGCCAGGGAAGTCTTCGCCAAGGTGGACGCGGGAGAGGAAATCAAGAAATGCATGCAGTGCGGTGTGTGCGCCGCTTCCTGTCCCCTGGCGGACAAAATGGAGTTTTCACCCCGCAAGATTTTCACCATGATCCGGGCAGGTGAACGGGACAAGGTGCTGAGCAGCAAGGATATCATGCTCTGCACGTCCTGCTATACGTGCATCGTGAGATGCCCGCGCAAAGTCCCGGTGATGGAAGTGATGCACGGTCTGGCTCACTACGCCCTGCGCAATGGATTCGTTCCGAGAGAGGACACGGCCAAGTTCGGCAAGGCCTTCTGGGATTGCATCTTCAACACGGGCCGAGTGGACGAAGGCGTGGCCGCGAGGAACTACTATCTCTCCTCGGGCTTCGTCGCGGGGGCGAAAAAGGGCATAGAGATGAAAGATATCGCCCTCGGAATGCTGAAGCACAAACGCATGAACGTAATGGGCGTGATCCCGGGCATGCAGGGTAAGAAGATCAAGGATATCGCTTCCCTCCAGAAGATGCTCAAGAAGGCCGAGGCCATGGAGAAGGGAGGGCAAACGAAATGAAGTATTTTCTGTATTCGGGGTGCAGCCTGGAGAGCAGCGCGTCTAATTATATGATCTCCGTCGAGTCCACGGCCAAGGCATTGGGCATGGAGTTCAAGGAAATCGAAGACTGGAACTGCTGCGGCGCGAGCATCGCGTACATCGGTTCGAATCATCTGGCTCAGGTGGTGCTCAACGCCCGCAACTTGGCGCTCGCCGAGGCACAAGGCGGATACGACATCGTGGCCCCCTGTTCCTCATGCTACATTGTTCAGAATCAGGTGAACCGTGAACTGAAAGAAGACCCGGACTTGATGGAGCAGGTCAACGAGATTCTGAAGGAAGGAAATCTCTCCTACAAGGGCACGGTCCGTGTTCGCCATATTTTGGACGTGCTCTACTACGATATCGGTGTGGAAGAGATCAAGAAGAAGGTCAAGAAGCCGCTGAAAGGCATAAAGGTGGGCGGATACGTGGGATGTCAGACCGTGCGCCCCTACGGCGAATACGACAGCGTGGAACGTCCCGTGGTTATGGATCGAATACTCGAGGCGATCGGCGCCACTCCGGTAGACTTCTCGCATAAGATCAAGTGCTGCGGCTCGGGGATCTTTCTTACGGAGTTGGAGTACGGTTACGAACTCATCGGTGCCATCCTTGAAAGCGCCACTAAAAAAGGCGCTCAAGTGATGACCACGGCATGCCCCTTGTGCCAGCTGAACCTGGAAGCCTACCAGCCTCGTGCGAACAAGGCTTTGGGCCGGAACTACAATATCCCGGTGACCTTCATTACCCAGCTCCTGGCGGTGGCGTTTGGTTTGGATCCCAACAAGGACGCCGCCCTCGACCGGAATTTGATCTCTACGGACGCCGTGTTGAAATCCGCCGCCTAATTACCTGCCCAAGAGCAGGTGGATCAAATCACCTTCCGAGAATTGCTCAAGCTTGGGGAGACCGTGAATACGGTCTCCCCATTCATTTTGTGCGCCGGTCTTATCGATACTTGCCGCACATGAATGCAAAGCGCGGGGGTACCGTTATTGAACAGGAGTTTAAGAGTTACCTGGGCAGAATAGTCTATAAGGGCTGTAAAAGCAGTAAGTTACGTTCTGAAAGTTTGTAAGACCCCACCGTCGTTCATCTGGAAACCGAAGGCGTGCAGGATTTGGGCCTGGATGTCGTTCGGTTGTTCGATCATGCGGAGGGGTTTTCGTTTTGCCGGACTGAAGCAGAGGCAGGAGTGGAGTCTTTGCATCTGCTGCATGACGGTTGAGGCTGTGAGATTCAGTCCGGCGCGTCGCACTCGGAGTTCAATAATTCGAAGGTAGGTGAGCGCGACAACGCAGGTCAGGATATGGCACCGGATTTTTCCATCCGTCCAATGACGGATCGGAAAGAGGGAAACCAGGTCGTGGTCCTTGGTTTGCCGAAATGCTTTTTCCACTTTGTATCGATCCAGGCAGGCCCGTACAATCTCATCCGTACTCCAATCCCCGTTATCCGTTACGATGATGTTCTTTCCGAATCGGTTAATGTATCTTCCGATCCGATAGAAGTTCTTGCGGAAACCCATGCGGGTCCGTCCTTGATCCATTTCAAAAGTCAAATCGTAGAGGTCGTCGGGGAGATGCAATTCCTTGCAGCGATCCATGTAGCGTTCCCGGACTTGCTTGGGATTTTTCCAGTGGGGCGCCTGCTCCCTGACCTTAACCCGCATGAGATAGAGTTCCTCTTGGATCTGGAGCATCTTTCTTTCGAAGGAGTACCTCTGCTTGGCGGCGGTTCTCGGATTATGAGTCACCACGACGGTTCGCAGTCGTCCCCAAAGTTCTCCCGTAGTTCGCCAGGCCGTCAGAATATCTTCCTCCCGGCCCAGTTTCTTCAGCTCTTGATTCTTAGCGGTCTCCACCGGTTCAAACCGGGATCGATCAACCTGGGCAAGGTCCTCTGCGAAGTAGGTGGAATAGGTGGTAATGAAATGGAGGTTCTCATGGGCGTCGATGCGGGCGATATTGGCTTCGGAGTTCATTCCCTTGTCGAAAACGAGGGTCAGGTGAGCACCGGTCCCTTTTGTACTTTGCATGCAAGCCCGGATTTCCTCCAGGGTCCGGTGAAACACTTTGGAGTCGTGACGGTTGCCTTCGTAGGCTTTGTAGAAAAGCGGCATCTGGGTATCTCTTGACACCAGAAGGGCGATGCCGACTTGACGTAGCCAGTCGCGGCCGTCCTTGTTTTTTCCTCGCCGGGCCAGTTCGGATGGGGTATCGCTGCTCATGAAGGTGTAGTAGTTGGTGGTATCGAACAGAAAGCAATCCGAATCCGCGGGCTCGATCTCCTGAACCTTCCGGAAGAACCGGGCCGCGATCTCCTCGATGTGCTCCGGTGTTACCCGATCCCACTTTTCCCAAAATCGCTGGGAGGTGAGTTCCCCCACGTCCACAGGTCGGATCGCCTGGATGGCCGTGTCTTTAAACCACGATTCCAAAGCCCGCTTGGAGCGGGAATCGATCATTCGATTGAAAACCGCATACAAGAAATACTCGCCGACGGAAGGTCCGTCCTCTCTTTTTCCTTCGGGAACCACCGAGTCCACGATATCCGCGAAGCAGGCTTCCCGGTCGATGAGTTCGGCCAGCCATAACGCCCCGAATTCCTGTGCTTGAATTTTGCTTAACCCGGCCCCGCCTCCCGCCGCCATTTCCAGAATCCGCTCAGGGCTACCCAAATAGACTTGGTTGACGACCTTGGGTTTGCCTTCGACCCGAGCCATCTCTCGAATGTAGTAGTAGGGTCGTCCCTTTTTCATCTTCTTATGCAAATGAGCCATGCCCGAATAATAGCAGTAGGGTCGTACACTGTCAATCAAACAATGTAACTACTGGAATTTTATAGACGATAATGGTCGGAGACGAATAGTAGAGGGGTCTTACAGTGGAACTGCTATAATGCACTGAATTTACAATCAAATTCGCAATTATGGCTGGCTATCTCTTAAACTCCTGTTGAAGAAAGGGGCATTCGGGTCTACAAAGGACAAAGGCGGCGTCTCAGGGCGTTTTCCCCAACAACTGCTTCAACTCATAAAGAACGTGCATGGCTTCCCTCGGGCTGAGCATATCCGGGTTCAACTCGTCCAGCCGCTTTTCCAGCGGGCCGGGTTCCTTCTCCAGGAACTCAAAGGGAACCTGCCGGGAGCGTGAGCCTGCGGACCTTCGAGTCTTGCCCGGAAGAAGCCCGCTCAACTCGGGTAGCCCACACGATTCCAACTCCCCCAGAATCTCCCTCGACCGATCTATTATGGAACGGGGAAGGCCCGCAAGGCGAGCCACCTCGATTCCGTAGCTGTGGCTTGCGCCTCCGCGCACCAGCTTTCTCAGAAAGAGAACGTTTCCCTGCCATTCCTTGACAGCGATGTTGAAATTCTTCACGCGTGGAAGAAGCCGGGAAAGACCGGTAAGCTCGTGGTAGTGGGTTGCGAACAGGGTCTTTACGCCACGGCCTCGACGGTTATGGAGATATTCCACCACCGCCCAAGCGATGCTCAACCCGTCTACGGTGCTCGTGCCGCGACCGATTTCGTCGAGAATAACCAGGCTTCGAGGAGTAGACTGGTGGACAATGGTAGCCGTCTCCACCATCTCGATCATAAAGGTGCTGTAACCGCGGAACAGATCGTCGGAGGCGCCGATTCTGGTAAATATCCGATCGACCAGCCCGATCTCGGCTTCCAACGCGGGAACGAAAGACCCGATTTGGGCCATCAAAGTGATGAGAGCGGTCTGCCTGAGGATCGTGGATTTGCCTGCCATATTGGGACCGGTGACCACCAGAATCTGATCGCCGTCCATATCAAGACGCATGTCGTTGGGGACGAATTCCCCGGGCGGCAAGGACTTCTCCACTACGGGGTGGCGTCCCTCGCGTATGGAAATTTCTCCGGTGTCCAAAATTCGAGGTTTCACGTATCCGTTGAGTTGGGCGGCGTGAGCCAGGGAAGCAAGCACGTCCAGCCGGGCCAGCAGCTCTGCGGTAGACCGGATGCGGCTGCTATGGACGGCTAAACTTTCGCGAAGGGAGACGAAAAGATCGTGCTCCAAACGGGTCTGTTTTTCACGCGCTTCTAAGATGATGGTTTCACGATCCTTCAACTCCTCCGTAATGAAACGTTCGGCGTTGACCAAGGTTTGTTTACGAATGTATTCAGGGGGAACTTTGTCGAAGTGGGCGCGGGTGATCTCGATGTAGTAACCGAAGACCTTATTGTAACCCACCTTCAAGCTCGGGATTCCGGTAGCCGCTTTTTCCCTGGCCTCCAAGGCGGCGATCCATTCCTTGTTGTTTCTGGTGGCGTCCAGATAGCGGTCCAACTCAGGATCAACCCCTTTTCGTATAACCCCCCCCTCGGCGAGAGAAATGGGCGCGTCGTCCCGAATGGTCTTTGCGATCATTTCCCCCAGATCGTCCAAAGTGTCCAAAGAAGTAGAAATACGCTTCAGAAGGCTCGAATGAAACTCAAGCAGGTACTCTTGGAGAGCGGGGAGTGACTGAAACGAGTCTCTGAGTGCAAGTAGGTCTCTGGGGTGCGCACGGGCCAAAGCGACCCTGGCGTTGAGCCTTTCGAGATCATAGACTTTCTTGAGAAGGTCGATAACGGTTTCGCGAAGAGCGATCCCTTCGGCCAGTTCCTCGACGGCATCCAGACGCTCAAGAATAGGACGCGCCTTTAATAAGGGACGGCAAATCCACTCACGCAGCAGCCGAGCGCCCATAGCGGTTGCCGTGTGATCAAGGACGTCGATCAAAGAGCCCCGACGGCTCTTGCGAGAGAGGGATTCGAGTAGTTCGAGATTTCTTTTCGCTGATTCATCCAGAATCATGGCATCGGACAGCCGATAGGTGCGAAGTTCGGTGACGTGACCGATATCGTTCTTTTGAGTCTCCATCACGTAGCGGAGAACGGAGGCGGCTGCTGAAATCTGTTCAGGACTGTCCGCTATGCCGAGTCCTTCAAGATTCTCGACGGCAAGTTTCTTACGGAGCAGGGCGGCGTTTTGGGCGAGGTCGAAGGAAGACAAGCCCACGCGGGTAACTACCACGCTCGACGTAGCGACGGCAAAAGCTTGATCTTCGGATCCGGGGTCAAACTCCACGTCCAACAGCAGCTCGGCAGGGGAGACCCGGCCGAATTCGTCCAAGGTGGAGAGCAGTGAACCCACGGAAGTCGACCGGAAATCACCCGTGGAAACATCTAAATAGGCAAGGCCATAGCGATCGCCAACCAATGAGATGCAGGAAACGAAGTTGCTTTGATCGTCACGCAGGGCTTCCGGCTCGGTCTGTACTCCCGGAGTCACCACACGCACGACCTCTCGTTTGACCACGCCTTTGGCCGTCGAAGGGTCCTCAACCTGTTCGCAAACGGCGACCTTGTATCCTTTTTCGACCAACTTGCGGATGTAAACAGCAGCGGAATGATGAGGGACGCCGCACATGGGAATAGGCGCCTCATCATTCTTGTTGCGTGATGTCAGAGCAATCTGGAGAATGGGTGCCGCTAGTTCCGCGTCCTCGAGGAACATTTCGTAAAAGTCGCCCATGCGATAGAAGAGCACCGCATCAGGATTTTGAGCTTTGATCACGAGATACTGCTGAAGCATGGGGGTCATGCGGACCATATGGGCAAACCGTTCAGCGAGAGGAATTCAAGGGACCGTCGAGCAAAACGCTTATCAAAGGAAAGGCCGATGCCCAAGTTACCGAAAAAGGTGGTGGGCCGAAAAGAGAATAGACTTGCGTGAGAAGGACTCCGGAATGAAGTCGAAGGGGCCCGGAAGAAGTCGCACATTCCAACGGGCCCTAAAGGGTTGCTCAGTCGACCTGATCCTTTTTGTCGGTTTCCGTTTCGGTTCGAAGCTCAAGAGCCTGCGGCGAAGAACCGGATTCGGAAGGGACGGAGGGAGTGTCTACGGATTTGATGACGGCGGTCTCCGAAGGCTTGAGAGATTCAAGCTCTTTCTGGAGTCGCGCGCGCTCACGACACTCGGAGCGGAGACGACTTTTCGTTCGAATTCGGTCCATGACGCCGTAAAGAGATGCGATGATGACTCCGGCGAGAAAGGACAGAAGGAGCAGCACGTAGATCGGAATCGGCATACTCGAGAACCGGAAGTAGTGCAGGTTGAGACGAATCGTTATATCCTGCGCAAAATATTCCAGGTTCTGTTGAATAAAAACGACCGCAAGGACGAATACCAGCGCGTAAATGGTGATCCGCACGTATTTCATTTCTTTCCTCCCGCATTCAGGGCATGGAAACGAGGTAGAAGTTTATCGTAAGTAATCTTGAGATGTTCGGGAATGACCCGGGTATCGGCCACCACGGCCATAAAGTTATTGTCTCCTTCCCAACGCGGCACGATGTGGACATGAAGGTGTTCCTCCACTCCGGCTCCGGCGGTGCCGCCAAGATTAATTCCCACATTGAATCCCCCGGGATTCATGACTTCCTTCAACACGCATACGCAGGACCGAGTCAGACGCATCAGGTCGGCAGACTCGGCTTCGGTAAGGTCTTCCAGAGCCCCTGCATGCCTAAGGGGCGCCACCAGGAGATGCCCATTGCTGTAAGGGTATCTGTTCATGATAATCAATGAATGATCACCGACGTAAAGGATGAGACGGTCCCGCAGCACTTCGGGAGCTTCATCACGTTCAACACAGAAAATACAGCCTTGGGGCTTGTTGGTTTGAAGAATATAGTCCATACGCCAGGGAGCCCAAATGACTTCCATTGCTAAACTCCGACAAAGCCCGATGGATTAGAGGACGGCTCCAAATAAACCAATTCCAAGTCACCAGCGGCGGCGAGTTTGCTTGCCAAAACCACCAAGGCGCCGGAAACCCCGGTAATACCGCAGGCCCATCGTACACCTTCTGCCAAGTCGCCGATTCCGGCAATGCGGTTTCCCAAAGCGGTAGCCGCAGCGTCGGCAAGAGCCGTCTGGGCGGAAACCACAACCGCGGCGTCCGCAGCTCCCAAACTTAGTGAATGCCCGACGGTTCCGGAGGAAGTACACACGCCGAGGGGCATCTTTTCCGGCATGATCTTCAAGCCCAACCTCAGATTCAGTGGTGATTCCCCCGCAAAAACACCGATGGTCACGGGTTCCGTTCCTGTGATAAAAATGTCGCCCCCGTTTTCCACGATCACATCGGGATCCTCGGAAAGCAAGGCCCGTCCCACTTGTTGCGCGATGGCACCGGCGACGGCCGCCATGGGTCCCACACCGGCCAAAGCCGACGCCCGCATCATATCGAGAGCCACGGGAGGAGCGAAGAGGTCTTCTTCGATGGGATAAAGACTCTCGAGAAATTCGGGCCGTTGTCTGATGTACTCCTCCAGCTGCAACCGCAGGTCGTATACGGTTCGTTCAGCCAAGTCTCTCAAGGGTTTACGGGAACGAATCAGCAGGTCCGTCTCCCTGACTCGAACCTCGTAAGATATCAAGGATCGTTTTCGGGATAAAACCCGGTACTTCCGCGCGATATATTTTTCGGCCGCTTTTGAGCGATCCGGAGTTGACGATCTATTTGCCTTTCCGATGTCGGCAACCTCGGCGATAGGTCAAGGGGCGCTAAACGAATCCATCATATGGACGATCATTTCTCGGGCCCTTCGAGATCACAGGCACAAGGGTTTCCTTCATCCCGAAGGAAAAGTCCCAACGTTGCTCGTCTCGGGAGCACCCAAATCAGGTGGTCTCGAGATAGGCTAAAGTAGGGACCCTCTATAGGTTCAGTCTGCAACCCACGCTTTCGTCGGGTTGTTGAGAAACCCGGTATGCGGTACGGGGTATTCCAAAGAACGGCTATGCATTCGATTCGGCGTGTGCCCAAACCGCTTCATATCCGAGAAACCCGTTGACTTCACGAACAAGCTCCCGGTCGGGACTGACCCAATAGTGTCGAGGAATAGAGAACAGGAGGTCTCCGGTTTCCGGGCTCCCGAGTTTGAGCACGGTTTCGCACTCTCCCCGATGAGAGGTCATGATATCTTTAAGCGCCCATAATTGTTCGGACGTAATACTTTCCGCAACGAGTCGAATTTCCACACGGGTCGCGAACCGAGAAAGCGCCTCTGATAAAGAGATTAAGTCGGAAGCGATCAACTTGGCTCCCTTTTCGTCGCGCCGCACGGTACCGGTTGCCAGAAGAGGCTCGTCTCTCTCAAGCAGCTCCACGCATCTATCGAAAGTGTCGGAGAAAACGATTACCTCCACTCCTCCCAGCTTGTCCTCGAGAGTGAGGAAGGCCATCCGATCGCCTTTCTTGGTAGTGGTGAATTTGGTCGTCGTGCGCACTCCCGCTATGCGGACCTGCTCATTCTCGGCTCGTTCTTGGACTCTTTGAGAATCCGTGGTGGTGAACAGTTGAATCTCCTGCCCAAACCTGTCCAAAGGGTGCCCCGTAATATAAAATCCCAACGCCTCTTTTTCAAACGCTAACTTTCTCTTCTCGCTCCACTCCTCGATATCGGGAAGATCGGGCATAACAGGACTCGCGTCGGACTGATCCTTCACCATGTCGAACAGGTTCAGCTGTCCGTTGTCCTTGTCCTTCCGAAGGAGCTGAGCTCGGTCCATGGCTTCATCCAGGGCCGCGGTAAGTTGAGAACGCTTGGCGTTCAAGGAGTCCAAAGCGCCGGCCTTGATCAGGCTCTCTATGACCCGTCGGTTGACACGTCTCAGATCCACCCGTTCACAGAAATCGTAGATGGAGGAAAAGGGGCCTCCTTCTTCCCGACATTCCAGTACGGCATCTATGGCACCCCCGCCTACGTTTTTGACCGCGGCCAGACCGAAACGGATTCTCTGGTCCACCACAGTGAACTCTCGTCGGCTTTCATTGATGTCGGGAGGGAGCACGGGGATGCCGTGGTCTTTGCATTCCGAGATGAATTTGACCACATTGTCCGTATTGTTCATGTCGCAGGTTAAGAGAGCGGTCATGAATTCGACGGGGTAATGCGTCTTCAGGTAGGCCGTCTGGTAGGCGATGAGGCCATAGGCGGCGCTGTGAGATTTGTTGAACCCGTACCCGGCGAATTTGGCCATGAGGTCGAACACGGTGGCGGCCTTGTTCGGATCGATGTTGTTTTTGGAGGCTCCGTCCATGAAGCGCTCACGTTCTCTCGCCATGTACTCCGGCTTCTTCTTCCCCATGGCGCGCCGCAGGATGTCGGCCTCTCCAAGGCTGTAACTGGCCAACGCGCTGGCGATCTGCATGACCTGCTCCTGATAGACGATTACGCCATAGGTGTCTTTCAGGATGGCTTCGAGCTGAGGAAGCAGATACTTGACCTCGGTCTGTCCATGCTTTCTGCGGATGTAGTCGTCGATCATTCCGCTTTCCATGGGACCCGGCCGATACAAAGCCACAAGAGCGACAACGTCTTCAAAACAGATGGGTTTCAGCCGTACCAGGAGCTCCTTCATGCCCGAGCTTTCAAGCTGGAACACGCCGGTGGTGTCTCCCGAACAAAGAAGACGATAGGTGGGTTCGTCATCCAAAGGAATTCGGCTCAGATCGAGCCGTTCCCCGGTTCTGTTGCGAATCAGGTCCAAAGCCAATTCAAGCACGGTCAGCGTTTTGAGCCCCAAGAAGTCGAACTTGATCAGCCCCACTTCTTCAACGCAGCTCATGTCGTATTGGGTCACGACTTCGCCGTTGGCCCCGCGGTACAGAGGCATGTACTCGGTGAGCGGTCTATCGGAAATAACAACGCCGGCGGCGTGGGTGGATGCGTGTCTGGGCAAACCCTCAAGACGCATGGCGATCTCAATGAGTTCCTTAACCTTGGGGTCCTTGTCCACCAGTTCTTTGAGCCGAGGCTCCTGCTTGATGGCTTCGGCCAACGTGATGTTCAGTTTGTTGGGGATGAGCTTCGCGATCCGATCCGCGTCGCCGTATGGCATGTTCAGGGCCCTGGCCACGTCCCTGATCACGGCCCGCGCTTTAATGGAACCGAAGGTAATGATTTGGGCGACCCGCTCCTGACCGCCGTACTTGTCGGACACGTAATGGATAACCCTGTCCCGGTTGGTCATGCAGAAATCCACGTCGATGTCGGGCATGGCTTTGCGTTCCAGATTCAGGAAACGCTCGAACAACAGGTTGTAGGGCAGAGGGTCGATGTTTGTAATACCCATGGCATAGGCCGCCAGACTTCCGGCGGCGGAACCGCGGCCGGGACCCACGGGGCATCCGTTTCCCCTCCCATGACTGATGAAGTCCGAAACGATGAGAAAATACCCGGGAAAGCCCATCTTCTTGATGACGTCCAGTTCGATTTCGAGCCGGTTCCAGTATTTTTGGACGTCTTGCTCCCCGAAATCGGGACGGATGTTTTTCAGCTCAGCCAGACGCTTTTCAAGGCCGGTGCGGCACTCCTTTTCAAAAAGGTCCTCCACGTTTTGTCCGGGGGCCACTTCGAAGAGGGGAAAATGGTGTTCGCCCAGTTCAAGCTCCAGGTTGCACTGGTCGGCAATGCGAAGCGAGTTTTCAAGAGCGTCGGGTACTTGCCCGAAAGTAGCGGCCATTTCTTTCGGAGACTTGAAGTACAGTTCGTCCGTGGCGAAACGCATGCGATTCTCGTCTTCAATGGTTTTTCCCGTTTGTATGCAGAGGAGAATCTCATGAGCCCTTGCGTCTTCCCGATCAAGATAATGGCAGTCGTTGGTGGCCACCATGGGTAGGCCTAAATTACGGGAAAGCTCGATCAGTCCGCGGTTCACCGTCTTCTGCTCAGGGATGCCGCTGTCCTGGAGTTCAAGGTAGAAACGGCCCTCGTCGAAGATTTGGGCGTATTCGGCCGCGGCCTGTTCCGCTCTTTTCATATCGCCTGCGTTGACAAAGGTGGCCACTTCCCCGTGAAGGCAGGCGCTGAGGGCGATCAGGCCCTCGTGGTGGTTCCGGAGGAGCTCCTTATCCACGCGAGGCTTATAGTAGAATCCTTCAAAATGCGCGGCCGTCAGAAGCCTGCAGAGGTTCCGATAACCCTCCAAATTCTTAATCAGCAGGACCAGATGAAAGTTTCCGCCCTTGCCTTTTTCGGAATCCTTGTCCAGGTGACTGCCCGGAGCCACATAGACCTCGCATCCGATAATCGGCTTGAGACCTTTGGCTTTGGCCTTCTTGTAGAAGTTCACGGCACCGAACATATTGCCGTGATCGGTGATGCTCACGGCAGGCATGTTGAAGTCGAGGGCGCGCTGAAACAGGTCGTCGAAACGGATGGCCCCGTCGAGGAGGCTGTATTGGGTGTGAACGTGCAGGTGGACGAACGGGGCTGAGCTCATATCACTCCCACTCGATGGTGCTGGGGGGTTTGGAGGAGATGTCGTAGACCACGCGATTGATGCCTTTGACCTCGTTGATGATTCGGTTGGAGATGTTTCCCAGGACGTCATAAGGGAGCCGGCTCCAATCGGCGGTCATGGCATCTTGGCTGTCCACGACGCGCAGCGCGGCCACATGCTCATAAGTGCGCTCGTCTCCCATCACCCCAACGGTGCGAACGGGAAGCAATACCGCAAACGACTGCCACACCTTGGAGTAATAGCCTGAGCGTCGCATTTCCTCGAGCACGATGAGGTCGGCGTTTCGCAGAATTTCCAGCCGCTCCCGGGTCACTTCCCCCAAGATTCTGATGGCCAGTCCCGGCCCGGGAAAAGGATGTCGGTGGACCATTTCGTGCGGAAGACCCAGTTCTTCACCCACCAATCGCACTTCGTCTTTGAAAAGTTCGCGAAGAGGTTCGACCAGTTCGAGGTTCATGCGCTCGGGCAGACCGCCAACGTTGTGGTGAGTCTTGATGGTGGCCGAAGGGCCCTTGAACGAAACGGATTCGATGACGTCCGGATACAGCGTGCCTTGCGCCAGGTATTTCACCCCGCCGATGCCGTTTGCCGTTTCTTCAAAGATTCGGATAAACTCGTGACCGATGATCTTTCGCTTCTTTTCCGGATCCTCCACCCCTTTAAGCAGTTTCAGAAAGTCCTCGGCAGCCGGAATGAATCTAAGGTCCAAGCCCAGGTGGTTGCGAAATACCTTGACCACTCGTTCAGCTTCACCGGCCCTCAAGAGACCGTTGTCCACAAAGACACACGTGAGCTGATCTCCCACAGCCTGATGGAGGAGAGCGGCCGTAACCGAGGAATCCACCCCTCCGCTCAAGGCGCAAATGATCCGATCATCACCGATGCGCTCACCGAGGGCTTCCACGGACTCTTCGATAAAGGATCGCATGTTCCACAAGGGCTGGGCACCGCAGATTCCAAAAAGGAAATTCTCGAGCACCTCGGTTCCAATGCGAGTGTGAATCACCTCCGGATGAAACTGGACGCCATAGAGCTTCTTCCCCTTGTGTCCCATGGCCGCCACGGGAGAATTTCCCGTGTGGGCCAGGCTCGTAAACCCTTCGGGCATAGCGGATATGCGGTCTCCATGACTCATCCAGACAACGTGGGACGCTGAAGAATCCAGACCGCGAAATAGATCCGATAAGTCGTCCACGGTCATGGAAGCATAGCCGTACTCCCGGTGGGGGGCGCCGGCCACCACGCCGCCGAGGGCAAAGGTCATGATCTGCATTCCGTAACAGATGCCTAGAATCGGCAGGCCCAGCTCGAAGAGCTCGGCGCCGACCCGTGGTGCGCCTTCCTGGTAAACGGAAGCCGGACCACCGGAAAGAATGATTCCGAGGGGATTGAAGTCCCTGATTTCCTCGGGAGTCATGCTGAAAGGATGAATTTCACAATAAACCTTCAGCTCTCGCACCCTGCGGGCGATGAGCTGCGTGGTTTGTGACCCGAAATCCAGGATCAATATGTTCTGGTCGTGTACGGCGGACATACGAGCAATCGCCTCTCAAACCCCGAACCAGCCTAACGGTGGCTCAGGATCATTGTTCCACCCGATAGTTGGGCGCTTCCTTGGTGATGATGACATCGTGGACGTGGCTTTCTCTGAGTCCGGCGGCGGTGATCTTAATGAATCGGCTGAGCGTCTGAAGTTCTTGGATGTTGCGGCATCCCACATATCCCATACCGGAGCGAAGCCCCCCCACCAACTGATAAATGGTGGCGTCGAGACGCCCACGATAAGGAACTCTGCCCACGATGCCTTCGGGAACCAATTTGGACTCCTGCAGAATCTCATTCTGAGAATAGCGGTCGCCGCTTCCCGCTCTCATGGCCTCGATGGAGCCCATGCCTCGGTATACCTTGTAGGATCGACCCTGAAAAAGAATGGTTTCACCGGGGCTTTCTTCCGTTCCGGCAAAGAGGCTGCCCACCATGACCGAATCGGCACCGGCGGCGATGGCTTTGGTGATGTCGCCCGAAAATTTGATGCCCCCGTCGGCGATGAGGGGCGTATCGGTGGACTTGGCCACGGGGGCGCAATTCATGACGGCGGAAATCTGAGGAACCCCCACTCCGGCCACCACGCGAGTGGTGCAGATGGAACCCGGTCCCACACCCACTTTGACCGCGTCGACACCCGCCTCGACCAGCTTCTTGAATCCTTCGGGCGTGGCCACGTTGCCGGCGACGCATTCAAAGTCGGGGAAGTTCCGTTTGCTGTCCCGGACGGCCTCGATCACCCCTTTGGAATGACCGTGAGCCGAGTCGAAGAGAATGACGTCCACCTCGGCCTTGAGCAAGGCATCCAGCCGTGCCTCCCGGTCGGGCCCCACCCCGACCGCGGCGCCCACGCGAAGTCTCCCCATTTGGTCCTTGCAGCTTTCGGGGTATTTCCGGACTTTCATGATGTCCTTGATGGTGATCAGACCCTGAAGCCTGCCTTTTTCGTCCACCACCAAGAGCTTCTCGATGCGGTTCTTGTGTAGAAGGGCCTTGGACTCTTCAAGAGTGATCCCCGGCCTGGCTGTGACCAGATTCTCTTTGGTCATGACCGCGCTGACGGGTTGGTCGAGATTGGTTTCGAAACGAAGGTCCCGATTGGTGATGATTCCAACGGCGATCCGATCCTGATTGACCACCGGCACTCCTGAAATGCGGTATCTGGACATGATGTCCAATACGTCGGACAGTTTTCTTTCCGGACCTACCGTTACAGGGTCCACAATCATGCCGCTCTCTGACTTCTTCACCTTGATCACTTCCATGGTCTGCGTTTCGATGGGCATGTTCTTGTGGATAAATCCGATGCCGCCCTGGCGCGCAAGGCTGATGGCGGTACGCGATTCCGTAACCGTGTCCATCGCAGCGCTGGTCAGAGGGATGTTCAGTTGAATTCTGCGGCTCAAACGCGTTCGGACGTCCACGTCCTTAGGAAGGACTTCCGAATACGAAGGGAGCAGCAGGACGTCGTCGAAGGTGAGAGCTTCCGGAATGGGTTCGTGCTGCATGGGGCCTCCAAATGTTGATGACCGGACCTTACATAAAGAGAACCGGTTCCGGGAACGGCAGTCCGATTCCCGGGGATCAAGGGAAAAATAGTCTGTTTTCGGTTCAGCCGCCGGAAAACGGAAAAACCTCACTCTCATCGATGCCGGGGACGGCGTGCGGCGGCAACGATACGGAGGGTCGGATCCTGCTGGAAACGGCTTTGTTGAAAAGGCTTTCGAGGAAGCAACCGCAACGTGGTTCAGGAGATGCTCAGGAGAAGCCCTTCAAGCAGTCCCGCGTCCGCCGCAACGACTTCCTCCGCCTGAAGAGCCTTCATAACGGCGATGACGATGAGGGCCCCGGCCACCATGATGTCAACCCTTCCCGGCTCCATTCCCGGGAGGAGGGCCCTACGGTCGGAGGTCAGACTGCACATCGTTCGGGTCAGGCCTTCAATTCGGCGCCTCTCCATACGGTAGCCGTTGATCCGTGCGGGATCATAGTTCTCAAGTTCTTGGAGCATGGCGGCCAAAGATGCAATTGTGCCCGCCGTACCCACCAAGCCGTTTCGGCTGAAATCCATAACGGGGAAGATTTCTCGAATCCAGGACGCCACCGAGAATAAGCATCCGTCGAGAAACGATTCCAGGTCCTGAATTGATTTCCGAGACGGCGGGTCCTCACTGTCGAGAAAACGATGGGTCAGGGTTACAGCCCCTATCCCAACGCTTTTGATCGCAGGTGGAGTGCCTTCTTTCAGGCAGATAAACTCGGTGCTGCCGCCGCCGACGTCGAAAACGACCGTGGAATCCACGGTTGGAGACAAGGCATCCAGCACGCCGGCCATTGATAACCGGGCTTCTTCCTCCTCGCTTAATATCTCGAGGGCCAAACCTGCGCGCTCTAGAGCATCCCGAACAATCTCTTCGGCGTTCCCCGCTCTACGAAACACCGCAGTACCACCGGCACGATAGGATACTACACCGTATCGATCAAGCTCGTCCCGATATTCTCGAAGCACCGCGAGGCCGGTCCGCCATTCCGTGGGGCCGATGATCCCCTGAGATTCCAAGGACGCGCCGAGCCGCGTGATGCGCCTCAAGGTCAAAGACGGCCGTCCCGGCACGCCGCGAGGGGCGATGAGGAGACGGATCGAATTGGTTCCAATATCGACGGCGCCCAGTTGTTCCATTTGGGCGATAGATAACAGATGGCCTTCGGCTTTTTCAAGGCGAAACAAGAAGAGCTGATTTGTCAGACCTCAAGGGTGAAGCGCCACCGGCAGAAAAGTCCCTCCGGATGCGGGTCCGGCGGGGCGAAAAGACATTCCACTTGAATCGCCGGGTCGATTTCACGGGCAAATCGCTCGAATTCCAGACGATGCATTTCTCTGCAATCGTATTCTCCCATTCCTCTTTTGGTGCGGGCTTCCTGCGGCGGACAATGCGGGACGGATACGAAGAGCCCTTGTGGAGTCTGTTCGATTTCATACCCCGCCAAAACAGCCCAGGGCCAGAGTTCAAGCGCGTGAGCGAAGCGGGCCAATCCCTCCCCGGGCAGCTCGAATTCCCGGGCCATCCGTCTTCCGCCCAATTCGGCCGCCTTGTCCCACACCTGTTCGTTGAGCTTCTCAGCGGTGGGGCGGCCATAGGCCTCCTCCACCAAGAGAAACCAAAAGGCATCGACCACACGGTAATGCCAGAGAAGAAACTCCAGGTACCGCCGAAGAGCGGCTTCGTCCATGTTTTCGAAAACCCTTAAATCCATGTCGCCCTCCAAAGTTTCGGAGTCCCGCAGGCTTCCGATTCGGCTCTGCAAGATTGTTCCCTCGTTGCGGTTCCAGCCCGAACAATTCGGGCAGGGGAACGGACGCCGCGAAACGCCTCCCGGAGCATGGTGTCCGGTTCGGGGGTTTCCCCTGAAACGGTCTTTTTACCTAGAAGCTTCCAACCGAGCATCCCCCAGGTGAGGTTGCTCACATTGCCGTAACCCTCACGTTTGAGGAGGTACGCCACAATCTCGGATCGGTGTCCGGACATGCAGATCACCACGATGGGGGAGTCCTTGGGCACGCCTCGAAGAGCGTCAATGTTGAAAAACAGTTCGGGAGTATTTCGGGCGCCTTTAATATGGAACCACTTGTATTCCGTTGCGGTCCTGACGTCCAACAGCACGGGGGGATCGGCCGAGCTCTTCAAGCGGCCGGCAAGCTGCCAGGGGGGCATTGGATTGATCCCCAAAAACATCCAGAACAAATCCCACAGAAGGAAGAAGACGATGAGGCAGCCTATGAGCAGTTTCATGGAGATCCTTTCCGGCACGAGCCTGCGTTCGGTGGGGGAGAGAGAGGCATGAACGTGGGCGCTTGGCTCACATCATAGATGAGTATGAACGGCGATCCAGATGCAGACGGGCTCCGTGCTTGTCCACTCCACGCGATGTCGGGTATGGGCGGGGATCAACACGTGATCGCCCGGGCCGAGGTGCAGCGAACGCCCGTCGTCATAGGTGAGGATCGCTTCTCCCTGCAACACGGCGACCCATTCGTCGCGTTCCTGGTCGTACCATTGATTTTCGGGGGTTGCCCGGCCCTTGGACAGGATTCTCTCAATCAAGATGCCCTCGCCGCGCACGAGGGTCTCAAACCGCTCTTCATCGAGCGTGGAAGACGGTGGATCGAATAGGTTGAAATATTTCATTCAGTACCTCCGGGAAAAATCGGGGCTGCTGAATTCATTCAAAATGGTTGGGGAAGGACTCCCTTGCGGCGAGCCAAGAATCCCGCGAGATCGAATACATGATCGGCGCGATCCAGCAGTGCGGAGTTTCCGGAGACGATAACGTCGCCGAAAAACGGAAGAGTCTTGATGACGGATTGAAGAGTGGATGCGTCCCCCCGGATGGCGCTGGCATTCAAACGCTCACGGACATGGGTGGTGAGTATTCCACTCCCGCTCATGTTTTTTTCAAATCCGAAGAACACCTTTTGAGGACCCGCTTCATCAAGTGCGGAAAAGATCAGATCAAAGGCTTCGCCCGTGCGACCTTCCGGATCGGGACGATAAGCGGAGGAAAGGCCTGAGATATCCCGAACCACACCGTCATCAGCGAGAACAAGGGGGCTTCCCCTCAGAATTTCCTCCAGAGTAATCAGCACGTTGAAGCCGTCGATCGCAAGGGTCCCGCCTGCAAGCTCATTCAGAAAGCGGAGTTTGCTTTTGCGGCTTGCAGCGGCTTCACTGGAAACCACCGCACGTCTGAGCAGTTGCCGTCGCTCAAGAGAGAGCGCATGCCGATTGCCTACCAGAGTAAGGGAAGCATCCCGGGGATAACCTCGGCTCAGCAGGAATCTGTACTCTTCGGCCGCAATTCGAAGAACCGCGTCCGGCTTCGGGCCGGTCAGCGGGTCGGACGTGTGTCCATGGTCGGGAAGCGATTCCAGATGTCGGCCCTCAAAGCCTCACAAATGCTCTTCGGCGAGTTCCTGGAGCAGTCGTTTCTGGCTCCTCGAAAGCTTTTTTGGAACGGAGATAATTACCTGCACGTACTGGTCTCCCCGCCCGCCGCCGTTCATAGAAGGCAATCCGTGCCCTTTCAACCGCAGTTTGGTGTGTGAAATCGTTCCGGCCGGAATCTTGAGATTCACGGTCTTGCCCGACAGCGTGGGCACGCTGGTGGAGCCTCCCAAGGCTGCGAGGCTGAAGGGAATTTCCTGTCGTACCAGAATATCCTTGCCGGACCGCTCGAAGACCGAATGGGGAGAAGATTTGATTTTGATATACAGGTCGCCTCGGACGCCCCCGTGGGGTCCGGGCTCTCCTTTGCCCGTCACGCGGAGTCTTTTCCCGTCCTCGATTCCTACGGGGATCTTGACCGATACCCTTTCGGAAGAACCGTCCTTGAGATGAAACCCAATGACTTTGGAGCCGCCTTCCGCGATCTCTTCCAGGGTCAGAGGCAGTTCATAGGTAAGGTCCTGTCCTCTGAGGGATCGTTGTTGAAATCCCTGCCCTCCCGCTCCATGTCCGAAAACACCCTCGAAGTCGAATCCCTGCCTTTCGGGTCCAGGACCGGTGCGGTAAGTTCGGAAACCTCCGGGAGACCTGGCTCCGCTGAAAATGCGGCCGAAAATGTCCCCCGTTCCAAAGCCGAACTCTTTAAAAAGATCGCCGACGTCGAATCCGCGAAAAATGTCTTCTTGCGAGTAGCGCTGCTGGAAGCCGGCCGCTCCGAACGTATCGTATTGTTTCCTCTTCTCAGCGTCACCCAAAACCGCGTAGGCTTCGTTCGCCTCTTTGAACATTTCTTCGGCTTTGGGGTCCTCGCGGTTCCTGTCCGGGTGATACTTCAGGGCAAGCTTGCGGTAGGCCTTTTTTATTTCTTCCGGGGATGCGTTACGAGACACCCCCAGTGTCTGGTAGTAGTCCTTCGGCATGATCGGTTTCTCTGAGCAAGGTCGCGTGGTGGTCCGTGAGTACATTTGAGCGCTGACTCACCGTAATCACTAGGCTCGAACCTGTCAAGAAACGGTCCCCTCAACTCCTGCCTTTGAAAACTTCTATCTGCGCACGTTTTTTGAGGGCTTCAATCCATCCCTGGAATCGCTGGGCCTGTTTCATCGCCAATAAGCGGTCCATGTACTCCTTCTTCTCGGTTTCAAACGCGCTCTTCTCCGGATATTTGATGGAGACAAGACGGACTGCGAGGAATCTTCCCTGGTATTTGACGGGTTCGGGTACAACGCCCCTCTCCCGACCTAAGGCGAAAACCGCCCGATTGAGATCGGGAACGTATCCGAGGTCTTCGATGGCGCCCCGTCTTTGAAATGGGCCGTATTGTTTGATTTCGAGCCCTCCGGCATACGCCGCAACCGTGTAATCTTTTCCTTCTTCCACTTCCTTGAGGAATTTGACGGCGGCCGCTTCCGCTTGTTCCCGAGCCAAGCTCTTGGCGAGATCCTCCGAAACTTGTTTTCGTATCTCATCCAAAGGCGGTACTTCCGAAGGCTGCTTTTCGATGAGAGTGAAAACCAGAGCGGCGTTGCTCGTGGTCATGAGGGGGCCGATCTCGCCGGGGCTAAGCGAGAAGGCCGTGGAAGTGATGTCTTTGAAATCCTGGAGTCCGGGGAGGGTGCCGTCCGCAGTGAAAGGTTCGGATTCCTTGTATTCAAGCCCTCTCGCCTCGGCCAGTTTCTTGAGACTTGTGCCCTGAATCGCCTGATCCACATCGTCTTCCGCCGCCTCAAAAGCGAGATCCCTGGCTTGTTCCGTCTTGACGATTTCTTCGATGCGCCCTTTGACCTCGTCCAAAGGCTCGGCCCTCGCATCCTTTACCTCTTCGACCTTGATCAAATGGTAGCCGAACTCGGTTTTCACCGGTCCCCTGATTTCTCCGGGTTTCATGCTGAAGGCGGCATCTTCGAAGGGCTTTACCATGTCTCCCTTGCGAAAGAATCCGAGATCGCCGCCTTTGGGCGCCGAAGGGCCTTCGGAAACGGCTCGGGCCGTTTCAGCGAAATCGGCGCCTCCGTCCCGTATCTTCTTGAGCACTTCCAATGCCTTGTTGCGGACCGCCTCGTCCTCTGCGGGGGAGGCTCCCTTGGGTACCTTGAAAAGAATATGGCGGGCCCGCACTTCCTTCTCTCGCTGGAAGTCGTCCAAATGGCCGTTATAGTAGTCTTCGATTTCTTGGGGGCTTAATCGGATGAGGTCCGTGAATGCTTCAGGCCGATAGAGCACGTACCCGATGCGGGACTTCTCAGGAAGAGCGTACCGTTGTTTGTTCTTTTCGAAATAAGCGGATACTTCCTCTGTGGTGGGGTTGACGTTGGTGAGGTATCGTTCGGAATCGAAATTTACAACGTCGACCACGGCTTCTTCCTTTTCGAATCGGAACCGCTCCAGCGCCTCGCTTTCGCCGACGACCACGGTCGAGGAAACTACTTGCCTAAGCCTTTCGGTCAGGATGGACCGCCGTTGATCCATCTCGAATTCGGCCGGAGTGATTCTGTTGGCGGAGAGAAGCCGGAAGTATCGATCCTGGTCGAAATGGCCGTTTTCCTGGAAAAGGGGATACTCCTGGATTTTTTCTTGGACCTCGGCATCCGTGACTTTCAAGTGAAGCCGATCGGCTTCTTCAATGATCAGGCGGCCTTCAATGATCCGATCGAGGGCCTGATCTTCAAGCTTCAGCTGTGCGATCAGCTCGGGCGTAAGCTTTTCCCCATATTGTCGCCGAATGTTCTGAAGAAGGTTCTGGTACACTTGGGAAACTTCGGTGGCCGTGATCACCTCACCGTTGACTTCGGCGTACTTGTTGGCCTTCTGATCTCGGAAGCTGCCGACTCCCCAAAAGACAAAGACGACTGCGATGATGGCCATAAAGGTTTTGATAAGCCACGACGTTGCGTGTTTTCGCATCAAGCTGAGCATCTGGATTCCTCCGGAAGAGACGTAATCCTATACAGGCTCTACACAAGCCTGTCTTAACGGCTGTTAAGGATTGCGGATTCATAGCACGGAAGCTTGATGCGGTCAATTGGCAAAGGGCACGACCGGATGAGCAGAGGTTGACTGAAGGCTCCCCGCTTGCTTATTATCACACATTTTGCCCAATAGGGATTCGGAACCCAAATGGGTCCCGCCGCCGGAACCGGCGCTCTGCAACAGTTCCTTTCTTTCGATAACACGGACCGAACTTCGGAACCTTCGGCAACGGCCGGATTTCCGACCAAGGACAAGAACATGACGGATGGAAAAAAAACCGAAAACGTGCTTCACGTAAACGATCAATTTCAGTTCAAATGCGGACCAGAGGTGTCGTGCTTCACCAAATGCTGTCGCGACGTGACAATTTTCCTCACCCCTTATGACGTTATCCGCATGAAGAATCGACTGAATCTTCGTTCCGGGGATTTCTTGGAGAAGCATGTGAGAACCCTGAAGGCGGGCATGGGTGTCGTGCCGCTTGTCGTGCTGCGTATGGGAGAGGATGAGAAGAAGCTCTGCCCTCTCGTTTCGGAAGAAACGGGATGCTTGGTCTACGAAGACCGGCCTTGGTCTTGCAGGATGTTTCCTTTGGATCAATGCGGTCCCGTGTCCTACCGGGTCATTGCCGAGCATAGCCTGTGCAAGGGGTTTGAGCAGCAGCACAAATACCAGGTTTCGGACTACTTGGTAGACCAGGGGGTGCTGGTATACAAGGAGATGGAACGGTTTTTCGAGGAGATCACGGGACATCCCGGACTGAAGGAACTGGACGTAGACAACGAGAAAATCAGCCGTATGATTTATATGGCGTTGTACGATTTGGACACATTTCGGGACTTTCTCTTCGCAACTTCGTTTTTTGAGCGGTTTGATGTGGATGAGGCGACGCAGGAGCTTATTCGGGACAATGATATCGAGTTGTTGAAGTTCGGAGTACGCTGGATTCGGTTCGGATTGTTCGGAGATCCGTACTTCAAGCTTCGCCCGGGCGTGGCTCCCCCTGAGGGGGCGTTGGTTGAGGGCGAGGAGATATCATGAAGGAAACGCAGGAGGCCCGTTTCGAACCTTTGGAGAACCGGCGTTTTCGTTTCCAATGCCACCCCGGGGTACCATGCTTCACGGAATGTTGCGCCGACCTCAATCTGGTGCTGACGCCATATGATATCTTACGACTGAAAAACCGCTTGGATCTGACGTGCGAGGAATTCCTGGACCGGTTTACGGAGCCGGTCGAGGATCGGGAAAGTGCCCACGGATACCCCCGATTGCGCCTTCGTATGACCGAAGGCGAGGGAAGGCCCTGCCCGTTCGTCACCGAGGAAGGCTGTAGACTCTATGAGGATCGACCTTCCGCATGTCGAATCTATCCCTTGGGTCGGGCTACGGCTCGAGGCGCGGGTCCGGGACATGTGATTGAGCGGTTTTTCGTGGTCAGGGAAAAACACTGTCGGGGGTTCGATGAATCCAAAGAATGGTCCGTGGAGTCCTGGACTTCGGATCAGGGACTGGAGCCTTACCATCGACTTAACGACCAGTGGATGGACATCGTCACTCGGGAGTTGAAGCGGAGCTCCGGCGAAACGGATACGCGAAAAAGACAGATGTTCTATATGGCTTCATACAACCTGGACGCTTTCCGTAAATTTGTCTTCGAGAGCTCCTTTCTGCGGACTTTCGTGTTGGATCCCGGCGACGTGGAGAACTTAAGAAACAACGAAGAGGCGTTGCTGGAATTCGCGTTTCGCTGGCTGCGGTTCGCCTTGTTCGGGGAACGGACTTTGGCTGTTCAGTCGGACGTGCTGGAAAGACGCAAGCAGGAAATGCAGTAAGCCCGGGCGGAAGGAGAATCCGCTCTCCCCCCTGTCGGCGCCGGGCGAAACTTCGCCTGAGTGCGAATATTACGCCCAACGCGAAAGGAATCGACCCCTTCGGCCCTGACGGCCGCAGGGGCTTCGATGAACGACCGGAAAGCAGCCGACGACCTTAATAGGTAATGACGTTCTTCACTTCCAGCATCAAATCGATCAACGTGGCGGCCGCCACAACTTCCGCTCCTTCGATGAGGTCCTCCGGAGCAATCATACGCGCCTGAATGCAGGGACTGCACACGAGGAGTTTTCCCCCGGCCTCAATGTAGGCGTCGAGGAGTTCCGACAACGGCGGCAGTCCGCCGGCGTGAACGTGTCGGGCGTACCCCTTCATGGCCAGATAGACCGCGGTAGCCTGGAGGACAATGTGCGCCTCGGCGTCCATGGCGAAAGCGGCGTTGGCCAGCACGAAGGGAATGGTGCAATGGTCCGGTTTCTCTTCCGCCGCCGTGACGATGAACATAAGTTTGTCTTTCTTTTCCTCGCTCATGCGTATACGCCTCCTGAATTATGTAAAGGGTTTAAGGAGTATTGAGCCGGGGAATCCGCGGGGGATACAAAAAAAGACGGCCGGGGTGCACTTGGAATTTCTTCTCGTATTCGAGAGACTAGAGTTTAGAGTCTGGCGACCCTTGGTATAGGAAAAATGCGAATAAAGACAACAAAGTACTTGACATTGCCGCGCGGATGCGCGGCCGCCTTTGGCGGCCCTTTAAGGAAAGAAACCTTTCCTTGGGGGTCAACCAATGGATTCGACGGCTCAAGCACTTATGCTCCTATCGCAGTGGATTTCCTTTCTATTTCAGGCCGTTCCGTGCAGAATAGCTCCGACTCTTCTGGAACTCCTGATGGGATGTATGGTCTGCCGCGGCGGCCATATTTCTTCCGCGCTTCTGGCCGTTCGGCCCCAGTTGTCCTGGACCGCCTATTACAAGGCCATCGAAAAGGGCCGATTCCAATGGCTTGCGCTAGCCCGGCAATGGATGCGCCTGATCCTGAAACGGATTCCAAACCGATCCATCGAGTTCGCCATAGACGACTTCCCTTTGCCCAGATCGTCCAAGAAAGCTCCCTGCGCCGGTTGGCATTACGATCACGCGCACCGGCCCAACCGCCCCAAATTCCTGTGGGGACAGCTTCGGGTTTCTCTGGCTGTCATCTGCCGCCACAAGGGCCGGGTAGCCGCGTTTCCCCTCTTGTTTCGGCTCATCCGCAAAAAAGGGAACACCACCAAACTGGACGCGGCGCGGCTCTTGATGTCCGTTCTCATGACTTGGCTGCCGGATCGCTTTCTCATTATTCTGCTGCTCGATGCCTGGTATATGAAAAGCTCCCTGGTGGTTCCCCTGATTCGCGATGGTGTGACGGTCATCGGCCAAGTCCGCAAAGATACCGCCCTGTTTTTGCCTCCGGACAATCCGCCTCGGAAGAAACGGGGCAGACCCAGAAAGTATGGGGAAAAACTCACGTTGGAAAACATCGGACGATTCTGTCGTCCGGTGGAGAAAACCCTCTTTGCCTACGGCTCGGAACGAGTTTTCCAGTTCTACCAAACCAAAGCCAAAGTCCGCTTCCTGGACGGCCGGTTGTGCAAGATCGTGTGGTGCCGGTTTATGTCCGACAACCCCTCTTGGTCCGATTGGCATCTTCTGATCAGTACCGATCCCGACATGGACGGCGCGGAAGTGATTACACGCTATGCACGACGATGGTGGACCGAGCCCATGTTCAACGAGATCAAGCACCTGTTCGGACTGAAAAATGCTTGGCAGCAGACACGGCAGACATTGGCTCGATGGAGCATGATCTTGTGCCTGGCCTACGGCTTGCCACGGCTCTTGGCGCTCTGCCTGGGTCCCAACGCGGCCTATACGATGTTTCCAATCCCTTGGAGAAAGAACAGGCCCGCCACCGCCGGCTGGATGGCCGCAGCCATCGGTCGTCTTTTCGGCAACTTAAACGTGCGAGCCATGTGGAACCGGAAATCCAAAAAATTCCAACCGGAATTCACCGATTCTCCGGAAGACTTGGGGCGCGCTGCCTGATATCCGTGTTCAGTCAATCATCTCAAAGCCTTACGTCAACGGTATTCAACCCGTCTTGGAGAACTATGCTCTTCTATACAAACTTGGCTGCCCCGCATGGCTCTAAACTCTAGTTCGAGAGAGACGGGCGGGTGATTTTCCGGCACAGGGAAACCGATCCGGGGGGCAGTGCCGGACCGTGTCGATGAACTCAATTAGATCTGACGAAAACGCGAGTCCCCACGGGCACTTTCGTCCAATTGGGAATTTCGTTGGCCGCGTAAAGTCTGTTGTTGGGAAATAGGTACACCGTTTCCTGGTTTTTGTAGCTGTCCCCCACCACTTTGACCGGATGTTTACCCCTGGCCAGCCGATAGGGCCCTCTATATCCGCTGATCATCCGGGTTTGGGAGGGAAGGCTGTCCCAGTCCGATACCCGGTTTCCGGGAAGCACTTTGCCGTTGGGCAGGAAATAGAACGTGCTGGGTTTTCTGTAGTCCGGACCCACGAGGCTCCAGGCCGTCTTCCCTTCCTCCAATATCTTGACCGGTCCGGTTTCCACCTGTTCGTAGGCGGGTACGTTGAGGAGCACTCGAGTTCCCACGGGGATCCTGTTCCACCCCAACCGTTTTTCGATTTCGTCTCCCCGAATCGTCTTGCCGTTGGGGAGCACGTAGGAGGTGTCTTCCGAGCTATAATCTTCTCCGGCGATATTCCAGGCGGTGTTGGACCCCGAGATTACGTTGGAAGCGATCGCCTCCTCTGAGGCGGCCCCGCCGGAGCCGGGAGAGTAAAATATTTTCGCCAGATGCAGATCTTTCACAAGCCGGCCGCTCTTGACGTCCGGATCGTATTCCCAGCCGTTCCCGAGACCCGCTTTGGCACGGTCGAAGTTCTTGGCGCAGCGTTTGCGGCCCCGATGCTCACGGGCGTGCCACCGGTTCGGATGACCATAGGCGACCTGGGAATGAGTCAACACGTTTCGGTCGGGGACCTTGTAGATTCCTTGAAGCACATCCAAGAGCCAAGCCATCGAACGATACTGGGCGTCGGTGATGGTTCCGTAGTGATAGGCGACAAGTTCGATGCCCACGGACACGGAGCTGATGTCCGTTCTCCCGTTCCACATGCTTAGACCCGCATGATTGGCTCGATATCTGTGGTCCAATGTCCGGTAAATAACGCCGTTTCGGGCGACCGCGTAATTTGCGTGTCCGCCCGTGGAAACGTAACAACCCTTATACACCTTCCCGCAGGTCAGCGTTCGCAGGGTGCTTTCCAGGCCCGCCTCGGATGTGTGCACGATGATGTACTTCGTGCTCTTGCGTAATTGTTGTTTAAAATTGCGACTGAGGTGTTCTTGGTAATCAACGATCTTGGGCTTGTATCTCCTTGAATGTCCGGTAGACCGCGACGCCGCTTCAGAACGCTCGGTCTGTCCGGGAAGGAGCAGTAATGAGAAGCAAAAGAACGCTACGACTATCAGAGGCATCCAGCGTGGGGATTTTTCACCTGGCACGTCGAATTTCTCCATTCTCGGCTCATGGGTTGCGTAATCTGGATTGGATTTCCAACGATACCGCTCGGGTTTTGCGTACGGCGTTCTCCGCGATCTTGCTTGACAGGGAGCCCAGGCCGCACGCCGGAGTGATGAGCCCCGAAGGAATCGTGGTGTACGCCTCCCCCAACCGGTCCTTCAGGTCGTTCAGGTGGGAGAGGAGCAGCGTAACGAGCTCCTCGGTTTGACAGTCGAGGGCTTCACCGCTGGATGGGACGATTCCCCAAGCCGGGATGCCTCCTCGGTCCAAGAATGCCTGCAGGGCGTCCCGATAAAGAAGAAGGTTGGGGAAGAACTGGTATGCGTCGAAACTAAGAATGTCGAGACCCGTATCCAACACCAGAGACCAGTCGGTGTTTCCGCAACAGTGAATACCCGCGAGGCCCCCGGCATTCTTGATTGCGTCCACGACACGAGCCAGGGCGCCGGTTACTCTTTCTCTGTCCAGGCTTACGTAGGCGGAACCGTAAGATACCAAGTACGGCTCGTCGATGAAGACGATCACCTTGTCCGCGTACCGTGCGAGAGTGTGCACCTGCCATTTGGCGTTCAGAGCCAGAGCTGAAACCGCGGCTTCAAAAAGTTCCTCATCATAAATGATCGCACGCAAATTCGCGTCCGGAACACTCAGACCGAAGCTGAAAGGTCCGGTGACATGGCCTTTGAGGAGAGGGAACGGTGTCGAAGCCTTACGCTCCAGCCGTTGAAGAAAGCAATAGAACCCGGCGGCGTGGCTTTCCGGAAGGCGGAAGTATTCCGTATCCTCTTCCAATACTCGGCTGTAGAAGCTTTCGAGAGTTTCCGGATCGATAAGGGAGGAATCGATGAAGACGCGTTCCTTGTCCTCGTCGAATCGAGCTCCCGGAATCGGAGCGGCATACTGGGCGTACATGTTTTCAAGGAAACGGGTATTGGGCAATTGAGGCCATAGGGGAATCTCGGGAAAATATTCGAAGATCAGGTCCACGGCCTGCTCAGGGTCCTGGTGGGGGAAGCTTCCGATGGCCGACGGAATGAGGCCGGTGAACAGAGGCATGCCGATCTCCTTGGGATATGCTTGGACTCTTGACGTTTCTTAGTAATTGGGGTCGGATCGAGCCAAGACATATAAAATTATATGGTTTATATTACAATTATAGGTAATAGTCAATCAATTTCCATCTGTTATATATGGTATCATCTTGACACTCTCTCATTGTATGTCCTATAGTGACAGAATCTTACCTCCGGTCAACGGGTTCTGTTTTTTTGCCGGTAAGGCGCGCCTTATCCTCCGCTAACCGGCGTATCATCATCACCTGGTACGTGCTCAGTCGAAAGACGCGTCCATTCCGCTTGGAACAAGATGGATCAATTTTCTTTCCAGATTTCGAACATCGGTCACGCGCCGGCCGTCATTCCCGATCGAGCCGGGTGTCTTGCGATCATCGCGGAATCGAACATGCTGCCGAATATCCTGGATCACAGCCTGCTGGTGGCCGCAGCCGCCATGGTTCTCGCCCGAGGGCATCTGTCCGTGGGCTTACCGCTGAATCTTTCCTTGGTCGAAGCGGGAGCCTTGCTGCACGACATCACCAAGACCCGATCCATTGTCACCCGAGAACGCCACGACGAAAGCGGAGAAGAGTTTCTAGTGGAGTTGGGCTATCCCGAAGTGGGGAAAATCGTCGGCCAACACGTTCATTACCGACCCGACCCTGCGGATTCGCGATGGATCACCGAGGGGGAGATCGTTTGTTATGCGGATAAGCGGGTGAAACATGACCAGTTGGTCGATTTGGAGGAGCGTTTTCGCGATCTGGAGGAACGGTACGGGCGAACGGAGGAGCATAAACGGCTGATTCGCGCCAACTTCGAGTCGATCAGACTGATGGAGCAGAAGCTTTTTTCGGCCCTTGATTTCAATCCGGAGGACTTGGAGGCCTGTATCCTTGAAACGCCTTAAGCTCGCCCTTCTTTATGGAGGCTCTTCCAGCGAAAGGGAAGTTTCGATTTCCGGCTGGAAGGTGGTGAGAGCACACTTCGATCCCGACCGGTACCTTCTCTTTGATTTCGACCTCAAAACGGACTTGACTTCCCTGGCGTCCAAAGCTTCCGAACTGGACGCAGCCTTCATTTGCGTGCACGGCAGAGGAGGAGAGGACGGCACGCTTCAGGGATTTCTGGAACAACTCGGTCTTCCCTACCAGGGATCCGGGGTGCTGGCCGGGGCCCTGGCCATGAACAAGAAGATATCCAAAGCTCTTTTCCGACAAGCCGGATTGGACGTGCCCGAGGACATGGTGATCAACCGACGACTCCCTGTGGACATTGCTCTAGTGGAGAGTCGTATCGGATTTCCGCTGATGGTCAAACCGGTGCGCGAAGGTTCCAGCATCGGGATGAGCCTGGTCAGGTTTCCATCGGCACTGCCGGGGGCTTTAGAGACGGCGTTTGAATACGACGACGAAGTACTCGTAGAAGAATACTTGCAGGGGGTCGAGATCACCGGCGCGGTCCTGGGGAACAATCGATTGAAGGCGCTGCCCTTGGTCGAAATCATTCCCGGAACGGATCACGAATTTTTCGATCTGCACGCCAAATACACTCCGGGAGCCACGGAGGAAATCTGCCCGGCGCGTTTGAATGAAGAGCTCTCGGCACGCGCTCGGGAAATCGCACTGGCGGCTCATCGGGCTCTGGACTGTCGCGGCTACAGCCGGGTGGACATGTTCGTGGTGGGGGACCGCATCAAGGTTCTCGAGGTGAACACCATTCCCGGCATGACCCAAACCAGCCTTTTCCCACAAGCCGCCAAGGCTTCGGGACTGGAATTTTCACGTTTGTTGGACACCCTCGTGGATCTCGCCCTGGGTGGAGAGCTGCCGGACTGATCCAATCCGGACCCCCTTGTATATTTAGCATGCCATCTTTCATACTTAATGGAAGACGGCATGACCCGCAAAGTTGGTCACGGACATGACAGGCCGCCGGACCCCCAGGAGAAATGGACTCCGTTTGGAAGCTTGGGCCGTCATGTCCTTCCTCGAGATAACCCGTACAGTTGCCCGGCCTTTTAAGGCCGCATCTGCAAGGTTGGGTACGAGAGGAGTTATCATGGGCGAGATCACCTGTTTCGTGGGAATCGATGTCTCCAAGGACCGGCTTGAAATCGCCGTCGTTCCCGGCGAGGAAGCCTGGTCGATGACCAACCATGAAACCGATTTTGATGCTTTAATCAACCATCTCAAAAATCTTCCTCCCTCCATGATCGTCTTGGAGGCTACCGGTGGGCTTGAGACTCCGGTGGCGAGCGCCTTGGCCGGAGCCGGGTTGAATGTGACCGTGGTCAATGCACGACATGTTCGTAATTTTGCCAAGGCCAAAGGAATACTGGCAAAAACCGATCGCATAGACGCCACAGTCCTGGCCCATTTCGCCCAGGCTGTCCGGCCGCAAATTCGGCCTTTGAAGGACGACCAGCTGCGAGCGCTGACTGCTCTGGCCGATCGGCGTGGACAAATCATAACCATGTTGACCGCCGAGAAGAACCGTCTTCGAAGCGCTCACTCCTCTCTGCACAAGGATATCCAGGCCCATATCTCGTGGCTCCAGAAGCGCCTTGAGGACTTGGACCGGGAACTCCGCAAGGCGATTCGGGCATCTCCCATTTGGCGGGAAAAAGACGCTCTGTTTCAAAGTGTGCCCGGAGTGGGACACGTTCTCTCCTCGACTCTGCTGACCCGCTTACCCGAACTCGGGGCATTGAACCGTAAGCAGATCGCCGCCCTGGTGGGAGTCGCTCCCCTGAATCGTGACAGCGGGAAGATGCGAGGGAAACGCTCTATTTGGGGAGGCCGCGCCCAGATTCGGGCCGTATTGCACATGGCCGCCTTGTCCGCCACCCGTTCAAACCCGGTAATCAAAGCCTTCTACCAACGGCTTACTAAAGCTGGAAAAGCGCACAAAGTGGCTATGACTGCCTGTATGCGTAAGCTTCTGACCATACTGAACAGCATGGTCAAAACCAATACTCATTGGCGCGTCCAACAGCCTGAAATCGGTGTCAAAGACACATTAAGTTGACCGGTTTATGTATCACATCGGTTAACCGATGCTGCCGTGGTCTGCTGTGGCGCGGTGCTTGCGCGCGGCAGCCCCACGCGTGCCGCGCCTAGCAAGCGCCGTGTTACAGCTTCATAGGAATCAGTGACAAACAACTCAGTTGACAAAGAACACAGTTGCTTCCGAATAGGGCTCGTTCACCTTTTCCCCACGCAGAGAATCTATCGACTCATTGAGCCGGGAGTTCCGCCACCGGTTTCGCCTTATCCATCCTCACAATACGGAGGCTGTGGGCTCTTCACCGCTTGGAGCGAGTCGGCCGTCGCTGATTCCGAGCAGGGGAGGCGATCCTCGAGCCGTGCTTCGCTTCTCATTAAGCCGTCCTCATCTGCCCGAATTTGTGTTTATCCCTCTTAACTACGCGTCACAACTACGATTGTTGACACCTTAAGCTCCGTGATTATTTTTAGGGAGCACAATCGAATAGAAAAGGGGGAAGGAGAAACCCTATGCGATTTGAAAAGATGACTTTGAAGGTGCAGGAGAGCATTCGTGAGGCTCAACACCTCGCCGAGGAGTCGGGACATCAGCAGATCGAGCCCGAGCACGTGATGAAGAGCCTTATGACGCAGTCCGGCGCCGTGTTGAACCCCATCTTTCAGAAGTTGGGCGTACGACCCCAACAGGTGGCGGAGGCTTTGGAGGACAACATCGCTCGGTTGCCCAAGATCACCGGGGCCGGAGTCTCGCAAAGCTATATTTCTCCGCAATTGAAGCGGGTGCTGGATGAGGCGTGGAATGAGGCCGTTCAGCTTCACGATGAATATATCAGCGCGGAACATATACTTCTGGCCTCACTTTCAGCGGGCGATTCCATTGCCAAGTTGCTGAGAAAACTGGGTGTCACCCGCGAGAACCTACTGGCCGCCTTCCAGGAAGTACGAGGCAGCCACCGAGTAACGGACCAGAACCCGGAAGACAAGTATCAGGCCCTGGAACGCTATTGCCGAGATCTAACCGATCTTGCTCGAAGAGGAAAACTCGATCCGGTCATCGGTCGTGACGACGAAATCCGGCGGATCATGCAGGTCCTTACTCGAAGAACGAAGAACAACCCGGTCCTGATCGGCGAACCCGGCGTGGGAAAAACCGCCATTGTCGAAGGCTTGGCGCAGCGCATCATCAGTGGAGACGTTCCGGAAAGTCTGAACGACAAGAGCGTCCTGGCCTTGGACATGGGAGCACTCGTGGCCGGCGCCAAGTATCGCGGTGAGTTCGAGGACCGACTCAAAGCCGTGCTCAAGGAGATTGCCGAATCCGAAGGCGGCGTCATCCTGTTCATCGACGAGATTCATACCATGGTGGGTGCGGGTGCTGCGGAAGGCGCCATGGACGCTTCCAACATGCTCAAGCCGGCCTTGGCACGTGGAGAGCTGCGTTGTGTGGGGGCCACCACCATTGACGAGTATCGGAAACGGATCGAGAAGGATCCCGCTTTGGAAAGGCGGTTCCAACCCATAGTGGTTCTCGAGCCTTCCGTCGAGGACACGATCGCCATTCTGAGAGGGCTGAAGGAACGGTACGAACTTCACCACGGCGTGCGTATCACCAACTCGGCCATCGTGGCTGCGGCGACGCTGTCCAACCGTTACATCACGGATCGGTTTCTCCCCGACAAAGCCGTGGACCTCATCGACGAGGCCGCCAGCCGATTGAGGATAGAAATCGACTCCATGCCGGAAGAACTGGACCAGATCGAGCGAAGAACCGTTCAGATGGAAATCGAGCGGGAAGCCCTGAAAAAGGAAAAGGACGAACGTTCGGTGGAGCGTCTTGAACAGCTCGAACGGGAACTTGCCGACCTGGGGGAGAAAAGCCGGAGCCTGAAACTCAAATGGCAGAACGAAAAAGAGGCCCTGCAGAAGATTCAGTCGCTCAAAGAGGAAATGGATCGACTCCGAACCGAAGCCGCCGAAGCGGAACGATCCGGAGATTTGGCCAAAGCCGCCGAGATTCGGTACGGAACTCTTCTGGATCTGGAAAGGCGGGTTTCCGAGGAAAGCGACCACCTGATAGATATCCAGAAAGAGGGCTCGTTCCTCAAAGAGGAAGTGGACGATGAGGACATTGCCGAACTCGTCTCCAAATGGACGGGGATCCCCGTATCGCGGATGCTGGAGGGTGAACGGGAAAAGTTGATTCGAATGGAAGAAAATCTGCGGAAGCGGGTGGTCGCCCAAGATGAGGCCATCGTTGCGGTAGCCAACGCGGTACGAAGAGCGAGAGCGGGCATTCAGGATCCCAACCGGCCCATTGGCTCATTCATCTTCATGGGTCCCACGGGTGTGGGAAAGACCGAATTGGCCCGCGCTCTCGCGGAGTTCATGTTCGACGACGAACAGGCAATGATCCGGCTGGACATGAGCGAATTCATGGAAAAACATTCGGTGGCGCGACTGATCGGCGCCCCTCCGGGATACGTGGGGTACGAGGAAGGGGGGTACCTGACGGAGGCGGTTCGAAGGCGACCCTACAGCGTGGTGCTTTTCGACGAAATCGAAAAGGCTCATCCGGATGTGTTCAACGCCCTGCTCCAGATTCTCGACGACGGCAGAATGACCGACGGCAAAGGTCGGACCGTGGACTTCAAGAACACGGTCATCATTATGACCTCCAACATCGGGAGCCAATGGATTTCGGAATCGGGCGAACAGGATGTGGAAGAAATCAGACGCAGGGTCATGGATGCTCTGAAGGGACACTTCAAACCTGAGTTTCTCAACCGGGTGGATGATATCGTCATATTTCAGAAACTCGGAAAAGAAACGATGAAACAGATCATCGAGATACAGCTCGGTTTGCTCCGGAAGCGCCTGCAGGAGCAGGCGTTGAGCCTGGAACTCACGGAACGGGCAAAGGAATTCCTGGCGGATAAGGGGTACGATCCCGTATACGGCGCCCGTCCTCTCAAGCGGGCTTTGCAGCAATACATCCTCAATGAGCTGGCGCTGAGACTTCTGGAGGGCAAGTTCAAAGAAGGGGATCGAGTTATGATGGACGTGGAGGATTCGGGAGAAGTTGTTTTTCGATCCGAATGAAGTGATCGATCATCATGAAAAAAGGGACGCCGTTTTGTCCGGCGTCCCTTTTTTTCAACTCCGTGAAAATGTCGGCTCTTCGATCAGGAGCCCATAAAGGAATCCAGTTTGAAATCCTGTACGATTCCTTCTTCGTCGAACAGAATATCCAAACTCTGTCGGTCGTATTCTCTGGAGTGCATATTCTTCTGGACGTACACGTAACGCCATATGATGCCCGGACCGTCGGCGAGGAACTTTCCGTTGGGGGGGCCGAGCCATTCCTTTACCTGGTCCATTCCGGTCTCACCCACTTTGATTTCGGTAACTTTGGCGTCGTCGAACTTCGTGCAATCGCCCGCCATGGAGCTTATGTACTGAACCCCATAGAGTTTGTCTTCTTTGAAAAAGAAGTCCACCTGTTTGATGGCGTAGACCGAGGGGTCGCACGAAGCTTCATCGTTGGGGTCGCGGTACGCATAGCTCAGCTTCACCAGACCGCCTCCGGGCGTGCTCTGTTCCGCGATCAAATCCTGATTGCCGTATTCGCTTCTGATTTCATCTTGGGTCGTTTCTCCGAGCTTGAAACGATCCACTGCGCTTCTGGTAATGGTATCGGGCGCCGAGCAGGCGAATAGGCCTAAAAGGACGGTAATGGAAATGATTCCGACAAGCAGTCTTTTCACACCGGCACTCCTCTCTATCATCAGAAGGTTTCGCCGGAAGCATAAGGAAAAGGGGTAACATAGTCAACTGGTTTGTAGGCGGTGCGGGAAACCGCTTCTCGCCCTTGAAGCGGTCCAATGCAGGATATATAGTTTAAAGAAGATCGAAATCAAGGGAGGTTCCGATGGCTCGTGTGGATGATTATGTGAATGCGTTCAATTTGGCTCGGGAGGAGTTGTCGAATCAGGATCCTGGTTGGGTGGCGAATCGCAGTGGATCCGAATATGTTGCGGATCCCGCTCCGGCGGTACTATTGCCGTTCAACGGACGGACGGTGAAGATCAGGTTCGATTACATGGATGTCGAGCCTCTGGAAGGGGATACCGGTCGGGAAATCACGGTGCAGGAAAAGGTGCTTGTTCTTCATTATCTTCTTGGGGCCAGGGGATTCAAGCCCACGGGCAAGTGGATCACCTACCGGGAGATTCCATCCGGCGAATTCTATTATCCGGCCTTTAGAAAGCGAGCCATCGATCCTTTGGTGAATACTTTCGGTAACGACGCGGAGTCTTTGAAAGAAATCGCTCGAAAGATGGGCGGGGTGGAGGAGCCCGGCGTGGCCGGCACCGCGTTTCAATTCCATCCTTTTCCTCTGGTGCCGATGGTTCTTCAACTTCACGAAGGCGACGACGAATTTCCGGCGGACGGGAATGTGCTTTTCGACGAGACGGTGGCTCGTTGTTTGTCCCTCGAAGATATCGCATGGCTCGCGGGCACGGTGGTGTATCCTTTGGTGGGCATCTACCGAAGTCGGTCGAAATGATAAGCCGTGCGGACGGCTGACTCACATTCTTGTGATTCCGAGGACTAGAGGGAGGTAATTTCATGAAAATAGCGATTAGTGGTAAAGGTGGGGTGGGCAAGACGACCGTTGCGTCTTTGATTATCCGTGCCCTCGCCGATGCGGGGAAACGAGTTCTGGCCATAGATGCGGACCCCGATGCGAATTTGGCAAGCGCACTGGGCATTCCGGATGCGGACAAGATCGTACCTATCTCCGAGATGAAGGAACTGGTGGAAGAGCGCACGGAGGCGAAACCGGGTTCCGTGGGAGGCATGTTCAAACTGAATCCCAAAGTGGATGATCTGCCCGAGAAGCTGTCCGCGAAAAAGGACGGCATCATGCTCATGCGGTTGGGAGGCGTCAAGAAAGGCGGCGGAGGGTGCATTTGCCCGGAAAGCACGCTGCTGAAGGCTCTGGTCAACCATGTCGTGTTGGCACGGGACGACGTTGTGGTCATGGACATGGAGGCGGGAATTGAACACCTCGGTCGAGGGACCGCGAGCGCCGTGAACAAGCTCCTTGTGGTGGTGGAGCCCGGCAGGCGAAGTGTGGAAACCGCACATCATATTCAGAAACTCGCGGGAGAAATCGGACTGAGCAGGATTGCACTGGTGGGGAACAAGATACGAGGCCCCGAGGACCGGCGATTTCTCGAAGAGAACATGCCGGGTTTTGAGTTCATGGGATTCATTCCCTACGACACGGCGATCATTGAGGCGGACCTGAACGGGATTTCTCCATATGATCAGCAGACCGTAGCCAAGGAAATCGTGGGGAAGATGATCCAAGCCATCCAGAACTGACTTATACGCCGAGGACTCGGTGGGAGTAGAAAGTCGGCGTCCGGGAATCTGCCGGCAAAGTCCCGGACGCCCATGGTTTTTAGGGGCTTCCGTTAAACCGTATGCGTGACCACGGGTCGTCCCCGCCCGTCGTCTTTGGGCAATTCCTCACGGCACGCGGCACTCCCAAAGGTCGCGGTTGTTGGGCCGCGTTCGAATATGGTGATCGGCTTCCTCTTTGTTGATGAGGGAATGACGCCTGGAGCCGATTCTTCCTTGTCTTGTTCCTTCCGATGAGGTTTAATTCTTTTCTTGTAGACAACAAGACGTCCTATATCGAATTCGTTTTATCCGGGCTCGTGGGAGACGGTCATGGCCGGAGACAAAGTGCTCATCGTCGAAGACGAGTACATCATCGCCATGGACCTCGAAGCGCGACTGCTGAGCATGGGGTACCGGGTGATCGCCTCCGTCTCTTCAAGCGAAGAGGCTTTGGAGGTGGTCCAAAGGGACCGTCCCGACGTCGTGTTGATGGACATCATGCTCAAAGGCGGCGCGGACGGTATCGACACTGCGGACATCCTTCGAAACCGCTACCGGATTCCCGTCATCTTTACGACCGCTTACGCGGATGAAGACCGGCTCGAAAAAGCCAAGCCCACCTTTCCCTTCGGATACCTCATCAAACCCTACCAGAATCGCGACATTCGAATCGCCATCGAAATGGCCTTGTACGCGGCAACGGCGGATGCACGGAGAAGCGAAGCCGAATCCGCACTCCGGGAGAGCGAACGGTTCAACGCCGCCATTTTGGATTCTCTGCCGGCGCACGTAGCTGTGGTGGATGAAGGAGGGACCGTTCTGGCGGTCAATTCGGCCTGGACTCGATTTGCTTCCGAAAACGGAGGGCACCCGTCCGGGGTTTCAGAGGGCGTCAATTACTATGACGTCTGTCGTCGCGCTTCCGATATGGGGGCTGAAGGCGCACAGGAGGCCCTGGAAGGAATTCAAGCCGTTGTCCAGGGGAAGAAAGAGACATTTCTTCTCGAATACCCCTGCCATTCTCCGGATAAGGAGCGATGGTTCCTCATGCGCGTGACCCCCATGGCCGATCATCGAGGCCGAAGCGTCATCGCCCATCACGATATCAGCGACCGGAAGCGGACTGAACACTCGTTGATAAGGAGCCAAAAAGACTGGCTGGATCTCTTCAACGCCATCGACGATGCGGTCATTGTGCTGGGTAGTGACTTTCGCGTTGAAAAGATCAACAAAGCGGCTCTGGGCTGGATGAACACCCAATCCCACTTGGTGGTGGGCCGGACGTGCCATGAGGTATTCAAAGGATCGAGCACCGTATGCCCGGGATGCCCGGCGGCGGAGATTCGCCGCACGGGCATCCCTCACTACGAGGAACGATTCGAGCCGGTCTTCGAACGTTATTGCTCGATCAAGATTTGCCCCATTTCCGAAAAAAACGGTACTATCTCCCGCTCTGTCAAACTCATCCGCGACATCAATGAAAGGAAAGTAGCGGAAACCAGACTGTCCCGGCTCAACGAGATATTCGACCATCTGGGGGTGGATCCGACGGAAAATATACGGAGCATCGTGAGACGAAGTTGTGAAATTCTGGACGGAGCCTGTTGTTTGTACGGTCGCCTGGAAAACGAAGGCACCGTATGGAAGACCGAGGCCTCCCACAACATGCCTTCCGACTTTCCCTCCGAGCGAAAAACGGAGGGGTCCCTTTGTCATGACGTGATCGTCAAAGAAGCCGGTCGGCCGTTGGCCGTGGAAGACATCGCGGCACGCCCCTCTATCCGGGATTCGTTCGGAGAATCATTTGGAAATATCCGTTCCTACCTCGGACAATCCGTGATCGTGGGAGAAAAAAAGGCCGGCGTGCTGTGCATTCTGGACGTGAAGAGAAGAAAATTCACCACCGCCGATCTTCAGATCATATCAACCCTGGCCAAGGCACTGTCCTTGGAAGAGGAGCGACGCTCGGCTCAAGAGAAGATGAACGCCTCTCTCAGAGAAAAGGATGTACTGCTTCAGGAGATTCATCACCGCGTAAAAAACAACATGCAGGTCATATCGAGCTTGCTCAGCATCAGAGGGCACCGGATTCGAGACGAAGAATCGTTGGCGGTCTTTCAGGAGTGCAGGGATCAAGTCCTTGCCATGGCCCAAATTCATGAGATGATCTATCGATCTTCAAACTTGGCGGAGATTTCTCTGCAAAAGTACGCTGAGACTCTGGGCAGGAACCTGTTGCAGTCGTTCCGCAGCGCGATCGGGAGGGTCCTGTTCAACGTCGAAGCGGATGACGTTACGATTCATGTGGATCATGCGGTGCCCATCGCGCTGGCTTTGAACGAACTTCTGACCAACGCCCTGAAACATGCTTTTGAAGGGCGGACGGAAGGGGCGTTGGGCGTCTATGCTCGAGAGTACCCTGAAAACATTGTGGAGATTGAGGTTCGGGACGACGGGCACGGACTCCCACCGGATTACCGATTCGAAGTCGGTCCCGGTAGAGGGCTGAACATCGTCAAAGGGCTGGTGGAAAGTCAACTCGGGGGGACGATGGAAGTGATTTCCGACAAGGGAGCCAGATTCATCCTTCGATTCCGCAAATCCCTCTCGGTTCCCGCGACCGGGTGACTCCGTACATCTTGGGGCCCGAGGGGACTTTTCCCGTAACAGGTTGCACTCATCGGGCCCTTTGAACGGGCCGGTAAGCCCCTCTTACTTGAACGCTTCCTTCCTGAGATTGTATTTGGTCATGAGTTTATGGAGCTGGCGGGTGGTGATGCCCGCAGCCTCCGCCGCCGAATTGATCCGACCTTTGTGTTTTTCCAGAAGTTTGATCAAATAGAATCTTTCGGTACTTTCGAGGTTTCGTTTGCGGTTCTGCGCAAGGGAAAGGGATACGTCGACGGCCGGATGTCCCGGAAGAGGACGCATGCCTCCCGTGATATCTTCGGGGAAGCTTTCAGGCATCAAAATGGAGCTTCGCTCCAGTATATATGCGCGTTCAACGATGTTTTCCAGCTCCCGAATGTTTCCCGGCCACGAGTAGGTTTGCAGAGCTTCCAGCACTTCCGAGTGGACCCCGACGATATCCTTCTGGTGATATCGATTGAGATTTCTGATGAACGCTTCGACCAGCAGGGCGATATCCTCGGTCCTCGCGCGAAGCGGAGGGACTTCTATGGGGAACACGTTCAGTCGGTAGAAAAGGTCCGTTCGGTATCCGCCCTCGTCACACAGTCGTTTCAGATCGGCATTGGTCGCGGCGATGACGCGTACATCCACGGTCACTGTGATTTCACCCCCCACCCGCTGGAAAGTGCCGTCCTGCAGGACCTGGAGCATCTTCACCTGAGTGGACGGGGAGATGGTTCCGATTTCATCAAGAAAGATCGTCCCTTCATGGGCGATTTCGAATTTTCCCAGTTTTCTCCGGATGGCACCGGTAAACGCTCCCCGTTCGTGACCGAAAAGCTCGCTTTCCACCAGTGATTCGGGAATGGCTCCGCAGTGCACCGCGAGGAACGGTTTGGAGCGACGATGACTGTGCTGGTGGATCAGTTTGGCCAGGAGCGACTTTCCGGTACCGGTTTCACCACTCAGGAAGACGGTGGCCTTGGTGGGGGCAACGGCTCTCACTTTGGCGTACACTTGTTTCATGGCCGCACTGTCCGTCCGCACCAGCTCACGGACGTCGGAAGCCCAGAAACTGTCCCGCAGATAGTCCAATTCCTCTTGGAAGCGGGTGGATTCGGTGAGACTCTCGATGAGAAACCGCACTTCTTCCGGGTCCATGGGATACGTCAAGTAGTTGCTCGCTCCCGCCTTTACGGCATTGACCGCTTGACGAATCTGGTCGGGGCGAGCCAGTACCACGAGATGAGAGGCGGGATTGAGGTTCCAGAAGGGTTGCAGTTGCGTCTTGTAGTTGGGTTGGCCGTTCTCTCCCTTGTCCGAGAGAAAGGAAATATCGATGAAAACGAACTCGCAACGTTTGGACGCGAACACGCGCAGAGAAGAGATCGGGTCCGCCGCAGATTCCACTTTGTACTCATTCCCCAGAAAAGCCTTGAACTGCTGGGAGGTCTTTGCGTCTTGCGTGATGACTAGAACATGCTTCATGGCAGGCTCGGCGGTTTTGTGTCCCGGTTTTAGACAAAGGCTCCATTATAGACACAGGAGTCGGGGGCGTCGGAAGACTCCTTCGGCAAAGAGCTTTCCCTAAGTTTTTTTGGGCTGGACTTATATACGAATTAAATTCTGAAGGGTACTGAAATTTGCGGAGTTTCGCAACGGGCGGAGAGCATGAAATCGCGATGAGAGCCGAATGGAATCGTTCTCTGTTGGGGGGCGGAATTTCATTATTGGGGCGGGTCTCAAAAGAGCCAAAACGAGACGCGCGCGCTTGAGATTCAGGCGGCCCTGGGGGTCGGTTCCGGCTTCTTCTCCTCAATCGAGACTTCAAAGGAAATCTTGTTGTACCATCCCGTGAACAGAATCAGATCGGAATGGGCATTCAGAGATTCGTAATTCTGAACGCTCACTCCCCGAAGCCGGGCATGGGCTTCGTCGAAGATTCTCAGCTCAAGGGCGCCCTTCTCCCCTTCCTTTGGCCGGGTCACTGATTTCAACGACCAAACCCAGTCCGGATCCTTACCCAGTTCCACCACCAAATACCGCCCCACGGATGAATGGAGCTCCTTGGGCTTGGGCAGCTTGCGTGGTTTTTCATGCGGCGTCGCGTCCGTCATCCGTTTTTGCCAAAACTTCCAGTTCATGATGGGTCTCCCGTGGTGAGGAAGGTGTCGTTCGAGGATTGGCTCCTTTCAAAAAATGCGCCTTAGAGATAATTTGTTGAAAATTCATTGGTTTTCGAGATGTGGGGAGTGGTTTTCGGAATTCATGGTTCCGATCCCGGCCCGGATGTTCCCGATGAGCAATGCGCCGGCCGGCGTAAAAAGCATGAGTTCGGCGTACTCGTGGGCGGAGTGGAACGAATCGGATCCCTCGGTTCTCCTCTGGCGAAAAGCGGAATAGCTGATTCCGGTTTGTCGCTTCCGGCCCCTCTGTTGCGGAATTCGGGGCGTTATGAGAAAATAAAAATTCAACAATCGAGGGGGCGTATGAGCGAAACGGGTTCGGCATCAACCAAATTCCGCTTTCCTTGGAAATGGCCGCTCAGGGCGGTCGTGGCCTTGTTCGTCCTGTTGGTCTTGGCCGCGATCTGCGTCGCCTTTCTTCCTTCCGCCGTTTCAACGGATTGGTTCCGGACGCGACTCACGGAGTATTTGACGGATACGATGGGGCGCGGGGTTGGCGTGGAAGGGCTTCATTGGAGCTGGTCCCAAGGGATTCTTCTTCAGGGGATTTCCATCGCGGAAGATCCGAGTTTCGGAGACGAACCGCTGCTGCAACTTCGGAGCCTTCGCCTGGATCCTTCCGTCGACTCCTTTCTGCATCCGGTTGTGTTCCTGAACATGAGCGCGAGCGGGCTGAACGCGAATTGGGTACGAGACAAGACCGGCAGGTCCAACCTGGATGCCCTGTTGGCTCGGTTCGCGTCCGAGGAGGAATCGGAATCCTCGGCCCCCACGAAAGGGCGGGACGGGGCGGCCTTCTCTCTCCCCGTGGAGGACCTGGAGGCGCATGTCAACATGGAGGACCTCTCACTGAAGGCCGAGGACCGTGCCTCGGGACATGCCTACTCCATGTCCCCGGCGTCCATGTTACTGGACATCCCTTCACTCCGGACGAAGCCCGTTACATTCCGCTTCGAGGCCGATCATTCCATGGACGGCCGTGATTTGCCCCCTGTCCGAATGGAAGCGGTGTTGGGGGACCTGATCGATGGCCGGGGACGCATTGTTCCGTCCCGGGCGAGTGTACGCCTGGACGCAACGTTGCCCGGGATCACGGTCAAGGTGGACGGCGCGTTGGAGGCTTCCAGAATGGAAGCCGACATGCACCTGGATTTGACTCCCCTGACGGAAACCGTCCGACCATTCTTTCCCGCTGTCTTTCCTGAAACCTCCGGCACGATTGCCTTACGAGTCCAAGGAGTTTTCAGGGAGAAGGAGCGAGGCGTTGATTTTTCGGCGAACCTGGACGTGCGGAGACTTTCCGCTGAAGGGGGGCCGCTGGGAGACGGGCGTTTGGGACCGCTCGATCTTACGGTGACGCAAGCGGGTTCGGTCGGGCTGGATGACTCCCTCGTTGAAATGAAAGTGGGGGAGGCGCATCTCATGCAAGGAAATCGGATCAAATGGCAGGGCGATTTCCGAAAGACCGAACAGGGGAAAAATGTCCTCAACCTCCACGTGGGACCCGCTGAACTGGATTTGGGAGAACTTCTAGTCTTGGCAAAAGACTTTGCCCCGGATGCCTTGTCGCTCTCCCCCAAAGGAGTGACCGATTCCGCCTCTACCACCCTTTGGATCGAAAAAATGGACTTTGTCGGAGAAGTCCCCGATGGGGCGGGACGCCTCGGAGTTGAAGGCGTTGTGATGACCCTGCCTTTTCTGGATTTCCGCATGCCGGCGGGGTCCATTCAGGTTCGAGAGGCGGTCCTTCGGGTGATTCGTGCCGAAACGGTTCTCAATTCCCAGTTTCCCCAAAAAGTCTTCGTCGAAGCGGGGTTCGACGCAGAAAGCCTGGGGATGGCGGGCGATCGCCCGGTGCGCTTGAATGACTCTCATCTGGACCCCTTGCGGGTTACAGTCGCAGAACTGAACCGAACCCCCGCATCGCTTTTCGGGATTTCCGGTACCGTTGATTTTGAGGAATCCCTATCCGTGAAGAATCTGTTCACTCCTTCACAGGTTCAAGTCGCCGGCTTGGCCCATTCCCTGAAAGGGCGGTGTGTCCTGGAAGAAGGGCCTGTGCTGTCCGTCGTGTTGGACCGGTTCAAGACGGACGCCCGGTCCGTGACAAGTGAAGTGGAAAGTTCCGTGCAAGCGGGCTTGAACCTGGAACTGCCTGAGGCGGAGTTTAAAGTGACGGGACCGCCTCCCTTTCGCATCGACGTGCCGCGATTGAAGGTACGGCTCAAAGTGGACCCCGGCGCAGACCTTTCCCTCGACGCAGCGGCGTCCGACCTGGGCCTGGGAGGTCTCAACCTTCGCGGCGGCCTGAATCTCGACGTGGGGCGCGTCCTTTCTCTCGTGCAACCGGCTTCCGAACGGCGAATCACGGCCGCCGGCAAGGTGGGGATAGACTGGGATTTTAAAGGTCGAGTGCCCGGAACGAACGAAGTGCAGGCATTGAAAACGCGACTCACGGCGCAGGGAAAGTCGGTGCACGCGGGGGAGTTTTTGGAGAGATTGGACGCTTCCGTCAATGTGTCGGACGTCGGTTTCGACCTGTCTTCCTCGCAAGGTCGGTTTCGACTGGAAGGGATGGAAACGGCGGCGCCCATTGTTCTGTTCGTGGCGGGAAAGCCCGAACAGGTGCGACTACGAGGAAAAGTACGCATGGGACGTCTGCTGGAGGTTCCTTCCATCGGGAAGCTCGAACCGCCTCTTGAAGCCCTTCTTTCTCTCGACGCCGCTTTGGACGGACTGAATACTCTTCGCTTTGAAGAGTCCTTGAGACTGGATCAGTTTAACCTGACCCAGGAATTCAAGGTCTTTTTAGACAATATCCTGGATTGGATCCATCACCGCGAGGAGGGGCTTGTCGCTTCCGCCTTGCGTTTCCCGGCTTTGGATTTGGGCGCTTCTCTTCGATTGGCGGGAGGGCCGGGTCCTATGGCGCCGTTGAAGAATATCCGCATGAGCGGCACGGTGGAGGGGGGGCTGGACCTTTCCTCACATCCCGAGCGGGAAGAAGCCGTGGCTCGTATCCATCTAACCGGTCCCGACCTGAACCTCGAGGTCGACCCTTCTTTGCGGGTCGTCGGTTTGGAGAGTCACGTATCGCTCGAAAAAAGATACAAGCTGTTGGGAGTTCGGAAGCCTCCTGAGGGAACCTCCGAGAACAATTTTCAGGCGTCGCTTTCGAGTGAAGTACTCCAACCACCGGCGGACTCGAAGGGGGACGCGCGGGAGGACGTTCTGTCGACACGTCCCGCTGCGGACCTCCGGGGCCGATTCCGATCCGACCGGTCTCTGGCTTTCGAGATGCTGAACCTGTCCGCCGGAGGATTGGACCTTTCCCTCGCCCATCACGAGATGGACCTCTCTTTGAATAACGGTCTGCCCGAGGTGGAGTTTTTTCAGCTGGAACTCCTTGGAGGGACTCTGGCGGGGTCTTTGGGGGTATCCAAACGAAACGAAGTCTTCGTGTTCGATGCTCGGGCGGCTTTTTCCGGCATTAACGCCAAGAAACTTGTGGCCGGAGAGGCTTTGGATATTCCGGACGAAGAAGCCGAAATGTCCGGTGAGTTGTTTCTGGAGGCCCCTTTGCTCCAGGAAACGGAACGGTTGATCGAAAATCTTCAGATCACGATACACCTTTCTCATATCGGTTCCCGCACCCTTGAGCGGTTTCTCTACGGCCTGGACCCTTATGAGAGCAATGAAACCATGGTCAAACAGCGCGCCCTGCTCCGGCTGGGTTCTCCTCGATGGATTCGGATGGAAGTCGCACACGGCGCCCTGTCCCTCAGGGGTGAGGTGGAAGTGAAGGGCGCTTTGGTGGAACTTCCCAAGATCGACCGCTTGAACTTGGCCGCTCTGCCCGGAATGGACAAATTCGCGACACAGGCGGCGGCCTTTGGAACCTTGAATGAGGCTCTTCGCATTCTTTCAGCCGATGGGATTCGGGTTGATCCGAAAGAAGGACTTCGGTTTGTGCAATCGAGGTCCTGAGAGCTTTCGGCGAACCCGAAATGCCGGCCGAATAACGTTCCATTTCAGATAACCGAAAGAAGAGGCCCACATGGCGAAATTTCGATTCGTTTGCCTCCTTTTGCTCTTTGCCGCCGGCTGTACGTTGGCCAAGGTGGATGTGAACGTGGTGAGTGAACGCACCGCACTGGAGAACCAGGTACTGGGTTCCTACAATTCCCTGAACAAAGATCTCTTGCTGGTTTCTTCGGTTCGAGGCGTGGATCCCATGGGACGTGTGGAGACGCCGCCCAGGCACAGTGGGGAATACAAACACGCCGAGGAAGCCATGCAGACCCTGGCGTTTCACGCGGACGACGTGGATCGTTTCAAGCGTCTGGGTTGGGTGGGCGAGAATCTCGACGGCCTGCTGACGGCTTTTCCGCTGCAAAAAGAAAATGTTCCTGAAGACTTGAAGGACTTCGCCGCACGTTACCAATCGGGAGAGTTCGAGACCGTCCTGACTCAAGTGAACGCGGCCCGCGAGACGGTGATGGGACGAGTCATCGAGGTGAATGAGAATTTTACGGCCGAGGACTATCCCAAAATCAGAAAGGTCTTCGCCAAAATCCACAGAGATACGGCTCTCCCCGGAGAGCGGATCCAACTGGAGGACGGAACGTGGTCGGCCAAACCATGAGGCTTTTTCGTCCGTCCGCCGACCCAGTCGGGTGGGGACCGAAGAACAAACGGTACTTCGGTTATTGGCCCATGCTGTGTTGTTGCGCCCTTCTTCTGTGCTTTTCGGGATGCGCCACATGGGAGTCCTTGAAATCCAAAGTGTGGTCTCGGCCAACTGCGGAAGTTTCAAGCGATTTCGAGGGAAGTCCGTTCGAGAAAGAAGCGAAAGTGCGGCCGCCGCGGCTCCCGGTGAACGAGCCGGTGCAGCTTTCTTTCGAGCCCGACCCGGTGACTTACGCCTGTGTCACGCCCGACGGTCGTTGGATGGCTTACACGGAGCGCGACCGGGACTTTTCCTCTCTATGGTTGAGGTCCGGGGATCCCGACGTGGTGGTGGTTCCCCGCAAGCTGGATGAAGGAATCGGGGATCGGTACGCTCCGGCCGTCTCTCGTGACGGCGCTCTCGTGGCTTATGCAGGCACCGCCCATGACGTCAAGGGCGATCTCTATCTGGTGGACACCCGCGAGCAAACGCCCGAGCCTCGTCGCCTGACGGGAAGAGAGACGGAAGACGGATGGCCGAGCTTTTCTCCGGACGGGAAACGGCTCGTGTTTCATCAGCTCAGACCCGGAGAGCGTTTCCGGAAGCTGGCCCTGATGAATCTCACAGGCCCCGGGCCGGTGACGGAAGTCCTTGAAACCGGAGGCGACGGCTCCTTTCCCGCCTTTTCACCCCGAGGGGATCAAGTGGCTTATGTCTCCTTCCGGGAAGATCCGGGCGGAGACATCTATCTGCTGGATATTGCCACCGGGGTTTCGAAGGCTTTGACCCAAGGTCCGGCTCGAGACTTGTATCCCCAATGGTCGCCGGACGGGGAAAGCGTTTACTTCACTCGTATTGAATCGCACGACTTAGACGAGTCGCAACGCGGGCGGGAAGTCCCGCCGGTAGTTTTTAGGACGCAGGCGCATTCGCCGGAATCCGGCGTGTTCCCCGTTACTTCGGCTTCTTATGAAGCGCTTCAACCCATGGTGGGGGGTGGGCGACTGTATTTCCTGTCTTCCCGCAGCGGCGTCGGCAACGTGTGGACTCTCCCCGCACTTGGGGAAATCCCCACCGAGCGGGAAGCGGACGGGCAGATGGAACTCGCCGCCCGCATCGCGGACAAGTATCCTCCCGACGATCTGCTCGCGGTTTTGGCGTATTACCGGGTGGTGGAAGCGTTCCCGGAGGCTCGCGCACTTTGTGCCCGGGCTCTTTACCTCATCGGCGATCTTTACCTCAACCTCGGCAAACCGGAGGCCGCCGCCGCGGCTTTCTCCCGAGGAGTTTCGTCCTACCCGGAAATCCTCCCCGAAGCGGCCCTCAGCCGCCTCGGTCGCGCTCTCATCGAGGGGCGGAAAGCCTTGGCCGGCGCTTCTTCCGATGGGAAGCGGCGCAACCGTTTGAACTCGGCGCTTGATCGCCTGTCGCGCATAGCCGAGGAGACTCCCGGTGAGCTTCGGGTCACACTCAGGAGTCGTTTGGACCGGGCCGTACTGCTCATGGAACACGGGACGGGCTCCGAGAGTCTATCGGAGGCCGTCGGGTTGCTGGATTGGGTGATCCGGCAAGGAAACGGAGAACGTGACCTCTCGGCCGAAGCTCGGGTGTTGCGAGCGGACGCGTATCGCACTTTGGGGAACATGGATTTGGTGCTCCCGGCCTATGTGGAGGTCGTGGAGAAATATTCGGCCGTGTGGAAGTGGTCCGATGCCGCCATCGAGAGGATTCTGGACATGGCGATATCGGAACGGCCCGAGGCTTCACTGGAAGATCGTGTATCCCAACTCTCCGGGATTGCCGACCAATACAGGGGTTCCCTTCCTGGTCTGGCCATGGGGGCCTGGAATCGGATCGGCGACCTGTATTACGCCGCCGACGAATGGTCGAAAGCCAAGGAAGCCTATCGCAACGTACTGGATTATTTTCTCCCGTACGGCAATCAGACTGCGGCCGCGAGACTGGCCCTGGCCGAGATTTTATACCGCGAAGAGCGCTTTCGCCGGGCATTGGACCTTTATGAAAAAGAAATATCGATCAGGCCCTATGAAGATTATGTCTATCGATTGGCTCGCGAGGGCTACATCCGGAAGTCCGTTGCCGCGGCGGAATTTCTGTATCGCCTGGGAGAGGTTCCCTCCGCCCGATCCATGTTTCGGAATCTCATTCGGGAGGAATGGGACTTGGTGGAGGCGCACCGAGGGTATGTCAAGTGCGCGGCCGCTCAGGGAGAAATCACTTCGGTACTCGAAGAATACCGGAAACGCGTGAAGGAACGACCCAACGACGTGACGGCGAGATACGCCGCAGGGTTGTGCCTCACCTATCTCGATACCGAGCCCGCGTTGGAGGAAGCACAAAGCCTGCTTGAATCCTGCATCCGGCAACAGGGTCAAATCGAATTTTTCCACCAGACCCTTGGATATGTATACGAGGTGCTCGAAACCGTCTATCATCGACCCGACTTTTTGGAAAAGGCTCTGGAATCCTACCAAAAAGCCTACTTTCTGAACAACCCTCGGTTTAATCCGGAGAACCGGGCCCATCTGCTCTTGAACATGGGAAACATCCATTTCCTGCTGGGTCGGTACGCACGAGCTTTCGACCTTTATTCCCGTCGATCGCAAACAGAAGTTCCCTTCGACAATGCCGACACCGAGGTCCTGTTTTATCGGAGATTCGGCGCTTCGGCCTTTCAGTCGGGGGACCGGCTGAAGCCCGTGGAGGCCTATGGAAAAGCGCTGGACCTCATCGATGAACGCATCGAGCCTCGTCGAGCCTCGGAGCTTTTCGGGCGCATCGAGCGGTATATTTCCGACCGGGTGCTCATACCGGCCCGAGAAGAGCCGGGACTGAAAGACCGGGCCGACGGCATGGCGGTTAAACAGTCGGCGCTGAACGACCGGCTTTTTCAGGTGAGTCGGCGGACGGTGCCTCCGCCTCCCGACCCGTCCTGGGAAGAGTATCGTCGGGCGGTGGAAGGTCTGCTTGAAGAGCAGGAACGGATTATCGAACAACTGCCGCCCTTGATCCTCGACAAGCCTGAGGAAACGATTCAAACCCTTTCCCATATGGCGAAGCGGGTTCGGGAGGCGCTGGAACTTCCGAAACGTCTTCTCGAGTTAAAGGCGGAGATGTTGGATCGGTTGGGCTTGGCGTACCAGGAAGCCGGAGAGTGGGCGGCGGCCCGTGACTCCTTCCTGAAGGCGTTCCATTTGAATCGGAAGATGGGGCGAGAGGAAAACCTTGCCAAGAATCGTCGTTCCGCCGCCTATTGCGCTTACATGGAAGCCGGGGGCATGTCCGGAGCCGCTCGGGAGGAACTGCTGAAACAGTCTCTTGAAGGTTTCCGTGAGGTGTTGGACCTGCTTTCCGCTCATGGGACCGCTCCCCCAAAAAAGGACACCAGAGAACAGAGCGCCCTTGTAAGCCTTACCTTGGATGTGGCTTTGGACAAGACCGGAGCCACACAGGCTTTGTACGGCTTCAGCGAGGAACAGGAAAAGAGACTGGCGGAGACCTTCGAGGCACGCATTCAGACGGAACTCGGGGCGCTGGAACTCGCGGAAGATGCGGTAAGACGGGAATGGGCCCGGTATCCCCAAGGCAAACCGATTCGAGAAGAGGACCTTTACGGTGTCTCTTTGCTGGCCCACCGGGCGGGGCTTCTCGCTTTCGCTCGCAGGCGACCTCTGGACGCCTTTGATGATTTCGAGCGGTCGGCGGAAATCGCGCTCCGTCTGGGCAACCCCGTCAGTTCGGCCGTCAACGTGTCCAACATGGCTTTGTGCCTCTCACGGGATTTCTCCGAATCCTCAAAAGGAGAAGGCCGACGTTCGCGGCTCATGGCCCTGGACCGGCGCGTTACAATGTTGATGGCTCGATTCCCCACCGTCCTCGAGAATCTGATTCCGGCCTCCTACCATAACGCCATGGGGGTTTTCCTGTTGAACGCCGCGCTCGGGGCGAAGGATACGGATGTTGAAGGCCGGGCGGAAGAGGCCGCTCTCCTGGAATCGGCCGTGGGGCACTTCTTCAGAGCGGAGACACTGCTCGATTCCCCTTCCGTTGCCCGGAATCGGAAGGCCTTGGCTCTGCGAAGCGTCGTGCTGCTGAATCTTTGCCGGGGCGTTGAGGAATTCGGGGACCGGGAAAAAGCTCGAAGCTTCGCAGAGAAGGCCCTGGAATCCGCACGCAAAGGATTGCTTCCCGCTCTGGAATGGCGGGCCCTGCTCGTCCTGGGACGATATCGTGAAGCGCTCGAAGTGCTGGGCAAGGTTCCTCTTTTCGAGGCGGACTGCGGACCCCTTGAAGTCACTTCGGGATTCGCGCCGCTGATCAAAGAAATGTTGGATCAAGAACTGTCGGAGGATGCCTTTAATCTGATTGAACGGCTCTCGGAGATCGAAAGAGTCCAACGACTGACTCCCTTACTCCTCGCGGGTGTCGGGGAGGAGGACCGAAAGCTCGCGGCGAAATCCTACAAAGGACTTCTCACGCTTCGAGACTTGGAAAGCGCTCTCCAACAGGCACCGGAAGAAGATCGGGAATACCTTTCTACTCGGGCGGATCAGGAGCGGGAACTTCTGGACCTCAAGCTCGGGAAGGACCGGGAACGCCTGCCCCGCCCCGCAGCCTTGGGCGCCACCGAGGAGGAACGGAACCGCATTCTGATTGTAATGGGATTGTCGGCCCATTTGGACCAGGTTGCGGAACGGGCGGTGAGCGAAGGAAGGGAGTCGAGCGAGGATCCTGATCTCAAGGCTTTGGTGGAAACATATCAACGGGAGATTGAGGGAGCCGCTCGGTTCTTGAACGAGCCGGGTTCCAAAGGCCTCCTTGCCGCTTTTGTTCCCATGCCGGTGGAGGCGGTGGAAGTCATGGAGAGCCTCCCCGACAACGGGGTCTGCGTCCGCTGGTACGCTCTTCCAGGCGATCCGGAGCCTTGGTTGGCGTTCTCCCTCAGTCCGGACGATTTCCAGGTCACTCAATGGAAGACGGGTGGGAGGCCCGTTTCGCGGGAAGGGACCTTGGAGATTTGGGCCTATGAACAGCCGAGGGCTCTCGGTTTGTCGTCGGGAACGCCGACGGCTTTGAACGCGACTCACTTGGTGCGTTCATTTCGTTCCCGCAAGCCCTTCAAACGTAATCTGCTCATGATCGGACTACCGGAATCGTCCGCCACGGACGAACTCAGCCGGTCGCTTCGGGAAGCCGGATACGAGGTCACAACCATGGGCGCGGGTTCCGACTTCCCCGAAATGTTGGACCGCTTGCGAGAATCCCATACCGTGATCCTCAACCCGAAAACCTATTTGGCCGTCACGGTGCCGACGCGTCCGGGCGTTCGAGGAGAAACCTTTCCCGCCTTCGAGTTGTCCGGAGGCGTGCGGTTTCCTCTCGAAAGGTTGGCCGGGCGGTTGTCCAATGTTTCTCTGATGATGCTGTCTCTACCGCCTAAAGGGTCGGCCTATGCCCCGGCGCACCTCCTTTCGCTGATGGGCTGTCCCACGGTTCTGTGGTCGCCGTCTCAAGGAGAGATCAAATCATTTGTGGCGACGTTCCTGAAAAGCTATGAAGATCGATCCGCGTTGGAAGGCTATCGAGCCGCTCTTGCGGAAGGCGAAACCGTCTCAAATTGGTTCTACTCGGGCTATTGGGGCATGGAGCCGGAAGCCGCCGTCGAATTCGGGAAGAATCGATTCAACGATTATGTGCGAGGAGGAGTGGGGGCCTACCGGAAAAATCAATTCGGCGACGCCTTGGCGGATTTCGAGAGCGCTCTCGATGTGGCGCTGGAAGTGGATGCGCTGAAGAACTATCTGCCCGACTTATACAAATATTCCAGGGAAAGCGCTTTTCGCATCGACCGTCTCGACAAGGCCGAAAAATACGCCCGGACCCTGGCCACATTTTGGGAAGGGGTGCGTCCGGACTCGGAACAACACGCGGAAGCGCTTCTGAGGCTGGGGCTGGTGCTTGCGCGCGCCGAGCGGTACGAGGAGGCGATTTCCACCTTGGAGCAAGCGGCCGAAATGATGGAGAACCTGGACCTTGGAGAACTGTACGCCGAGGCATTGGCCGACTTGGGAGTGGTGCTGGAAAACGCCGCGGAATACGACCGAGCGCTGAAACGTTTTCAGGACGCCGCGAGTCTGAGTGCGGAGCTGGGAAAATCGGAACTCCTGGCCCGACAATATGTCGGGATCGGCCGGATTTTGGACCTGCGGCTGAGCAACTACGCACGGGCCAAGCTGAACTACGAGAAGGCTTATGAAATCTACAGCGGGATGGGCGCCACGGCGGACATGGCCGGCATGCTCCTGGATATGGGACGTTGTTGTCGTCTGCTGGGGGACTTTCCCGGTGCGGACGAAAGATACGCCCGAGCTCTGAATTTGATACGGGATGATCCGGAGGAAGAAAGGCTGAGGGCGCGGATCATCATCGAACAGGCCGACAACGCTTGGTTTCAAGGCCGCTACCAGGAGGCCTTCGAACTGCAGCGTACCGCCCATAACCTGGCGCGTGAGCACAACTGGGCCTTGGAGCAGGTCATCGCGCTCAATACTTCCGGCCTGACTTGGTGGACGCTGGGGGACAACGAACGCGCGTTGCGGGACCTCGAAGATGGTCTGGAACGAGCCGAAAAGCTAAGGGTGAGGAAGGATGAAGTCGCCACCACGCTGAACAATATGGGACTGGTATACAGGGAGATGGGGCGCTACGACGAGGCTTTGGACTCTTTGGAGCGGGCCCTCGCCATCGATCGAAAACTCAAGTCCCGCTGGGCCGTGGCCTACGATTTGAGGAACAAAGCCCAGACCCTCATGCGTATCGGTCGGACCGACGAGGCGGTTCCGTTGCTCGAGGAAGCCCTTGGTGAAGCCTCGGCTATAGGAAACCGGATCAACGAATCGAAAACCTTGCTGGTTCTGGCGGAGGCTTTGGTTGACTTGGGCAGGGAGTCCGAAGCCCGCGAGGTTTACGGCCGGGCATTGGACGCCGCCCGTTCCATGGCGCTCCGAGAGAGCATATGGCGCGCGCTATACGGCTTGGCCCGGATCGAACTTGGAGCGGGACGACGGGCGGAGGCTAGAGACCTGCTGGCTCAGGCGGTGGACGTCATCGAGGGGATGCGGGCGGAAATCAAACTGGACCGTCTCAAGGACGGCTTCATTTCGAACAAGACGGCGGTCTATGAGGCCTTGGTGGAAGTGCTCGTGGATATGGGATTGCCTCAGGACGCCTTCAACGCGGCGGAACGGTCCCGGGCTCGAAACCTCATCGATTTGCTGGGGAACCAAAAGCTTTCCCTGAGGGGAGCCGACCGCGAACACTACGACCGTTTGAATGCTCTGCGTTCCCGCATACGGGAGCAGGAAACATTGTCGGCGCAGGCAAATTCTCCAGCGGAAAAGGAAGTGTTCGACAAGGCGCTTCAAGGGCTGAACGATGATTATCGGGACCTCCTCCTGGAGATTCAAGCCCGGAATCCCGAACTGGCCTCCCTGGTGAGCGTGGCCCCCATGACCCTGGATGAGGTTCGGGGACTCATCGCCGCGGACACGGCGCTGTTATCTTATTATGTTACAGCGGATCGTGTGTTGTGCTGGGTGGTTCGTTCCGGTTCTTTCGAGTTGGTGCAAACCCCCTTGGGGCGGGAGAGCCTCGGCGAAACCATACTCGGTTACCGGCGCATGATTCAGAATCTTGAGCCTCTGGAAGACAGGTCTCGAGAGATTTACGACTTGTTGTTGGGCAAACTTCCTTCTCTGGAAGGAGTGCGGGTCTTGGGCATCGTACCCCACGGACCTCTGCACTACCTTTCCTTTGCCGTCCTATTCAACGGGAAGTCCTATCTCGTGGATCGGTATCCGCTTTTTTACCTCCCCAGCGCCGGCGTGCTCAAATATACATTGGAGAGAAGGGGAGCTGCGAAGAATACGCGGGTACTCGCCGTGGGCAACCCGGCTCTTGACAACCCGGCGCTCGAACTGCCCTTTGCGGAGCGTGAGGTGGAGACCATTCACTGGAATTTTCCGGACGTGACGGTACTCACCGGTGAAAAGGCCACGGAAAGCTGGATCGTCGCGAATATCGGGAAATTCGGCATCATTCACTTCGCTTCTCACGGTGAATTCGATCCGGTGAATCCGCTGTTCTCTTCGGTAAAGCTCGTCAAGGACCTGAAAGAGGACGGGAATCTTGAAGCCGGTGAGGTGTTCGGGCTCGACATCAATGCGGATCTTGTGGTTCTGAGTGCCTGTCGGACCGGCCTCGGTCGAGTGACCAAAGGCGATGATGTCATCGGTATGAACCGTTCCTTTTTATATGCGGGAACCCACGCCCTGATTTCCACTCTCTGGAGGGTCAGCGACATCTCCACGGGCATGTTGATCAAACAGTTCTACCGGCAGTACACTCGAGAAGAGAAGTCGGAAAGTCTTCGCAAGGCGATGCTTCACGTGAAGAATCGTTTTCCCCATCCAGGCTACTGGGGGGCCTTCGTTTTGGTCGGCGATTATCAATAGGTGAGCAAATCATGCAGTGGGCGATGGACCGCGGCTCGGTTATCGCCGAAGGACAAAGAGGAGGAGAAGTTACATGAAACCAAGGAATCTCGCATGGATGATCCCTTTATTTCTGGTCTGCTGGTTGTCATCCGCTGTGGCTCAGGAAACGATGTACGTGACCTCCGAGGGAACCAAACTCAAGGAAGATAAGAAAGCCTCTTCGAAAACGGTGGTGGGGCTGCCCTTGGGAGCCGAACTTTCGGTGATGGAAAAGGACGATAAGTGGTACCGTGTCAAGACCTCGGAAGGCCAAAAGGGTTGGGTGTACAGAGGCCGGGTCTCCGATACGCCGCCTTCCGCGGAAGTAAAAAGGGAAGGGGCGGATCTATTCGCAGCTTTGGGAGGGAGCGGCATCAAGGCGGATGAGGCGGATACGGCTCGAAGTATGCGCGGTCTCTCCAAGGAAACCGAGAAATACGCGTCCATGAAGGAAACACCCGAGAAGTACAGAAAAGCTCTGGATCAAGTCCTGGCCGTGAAAGTGACTCAGCAAGAGGTGACGAGCTTCTTGCGTGACGGCAAAGTGGGTGAATACGCTGAATGAGATTTGGAAAGGAACAACCATGAAATATGGATGCCTGCTCATCGTGGCTTTCATTGCCCTTTCGGCTGGGGGGCGTTGTCCCGCGGCGCCGGTGGATCGGACCGGAACACAAGAGGCGTCGGTCGAGAAATCGGCGGCTTCCTCGGAACTGCGTGTGGCCGGGTTGCTGGATGCGTTGACCAAAGAAGGCTCCAAAGAGCGGAAGCTTTTCGAGGGAATCGGCTCCTTGGTGGAGGGGAGCATGGAAATCGACTACGACACGGAGCGTACCATCGGGGAGAGCCTGGCTTTGGAGGGATTCGCGAGATACGGCATGCCCGTGGACAACCCCGACCTTCAGGAGTATGTCAACGTGTTGGGCACGGCGTTGGCCGATAATTCCATCCGACCCGGCATTCCCTATCGGTTCGTGGTGGTGGACAGCGATTTGTTGAATGCGTTCAGTTGCCCCGGCGGCATCATCTTCATCAGCTATGGGCTGATGAAAATGATGCAGACCGAAGCACAGGTCGCCAATGTGCTGGCCCACGAAGTGGCCCATGTGAGCCATAAGCACGCTCTCCAGTCCATCAGGCGTGCGCGGTTCCTTCAAGGAGTAGGCAAGGTCACCGCAGCCGCCATGGAAGGGGAAAAGGGACAGCAGTTCGAGAATATGATCGGAGATCTTCAGACGGTTTTGTTCGACAAAGGGCTGGACCAGAGGATGGAATTCGAAGCGGACGCGTCGGCTATGGAAACCGCCTACAGGACCGGGTACGGCCCCAACGGCATGATCGAGGTGTTGCGGAGTCTGAAGGCCAGGGAAGACAAATCGGAGAAAAGCGGCTCATGGTTTTCCACGCACCCGCCTCTCGATAAGCGGATCGAAAAGACCATGGCCGAACTGGCCAAATATCCCGACTGGAAACAGCAAAGCCAATTGTTGGATCGTTATCAGGCTTTGAAAAGGAAATTCAAGTAATATACCCGACGGGAGGCGGATGCCGTGCGTCCGCCTCGCCATTCCCGGCTTGTTATCCTCCATCCACTCCCAAGCCGCCACGATTCTGAATCCAATAGAAACCGTCACGGCCTTTTCCGGCTCTTCCCATGTAGCGATCGTCACCCTCACGATCGAAGAAGAGTCCCGTGGGCCAAAGGCTCGGCGAGTAGGCGGGCCGGCGGCTGTAGCCCAACCCCACCTCTGCGGTGTAATCGTCGTTTCCCATGTGGTCTACCAGGATTCCCAGCCCGAGGGGTTTCACTCCGGACCCCAGAGAATCGGAAATGCTCGTGTAATGATCGTCACCCGCCGCGTCGAAAAGAATCCCCATGCCCCGGTCCAGTCCGGATCCCATGGCGTGGTGGCGGCCCTTGTATCGGTCCCCGCCGTCGAGATCCAGCAGCAGGCCGACCCCTGCGTGCATGCCCATTCCTTGGCCGTAGTTGAACAAAGAGTATGAATCCTCTCCGCCAAAGTCGAGGATGGCGCCCATCCCGAACCAGACGCCCAACCCTTGAGCGAGAACGTCACCCTCGTACCGGTCATTTCCGTTTAGTTCGATGAGCAGGCCGATACCCCCGGAGAAGGCACCGTGTTCCTCTTCCGGCCGGAGACCGATACCGAATCCCTGGGCCAGGGAGATGAAATGGGAAGGATCACGAATTTCGTCGGGGTCGAGGCCGCCCGCATGGAACGAATCGTTGCCTTCGCCTTCGAGGAGAATGCCCGTTCCCCTCGTGCTTCCGAATCCCTGAGCCGAGCCTCCCGCCTCATACAGATCGTTTCCCGAACGATCATGGAGTATTCCCACGCCGAAAAGCGCGGCTCCCTGGCAGAATCTTTCACAGTAATATCGGTCGTTCCCTTCCATATCCAGGTGGATTCCCGATCCCAAAACGGCCGCTCCTTGTGCCCCCACACTCCCGGAATAGATGTCGTCGCCCTGGAAATCCATCAGGATGGAAGTCCCCAAGACGGCTCCGGAAAGTCCCGGATAGTCCGCACTGTAGAAGGTGTCGTTCCCCTCCAAATCAAGGTACAAATGAACGAACGTGGAATCCCCGGATCCATTGTCACGCGTCCAGGAGTCCGAACCACCGAAGTCGATGATCAATAGAGCGGGGGTGCGAATTTCATGGGCGGCGGGACCATACAGGCGTACCGTGCCCAAAGCGGTTTCGATCTCTTCAACCCAGTCGCCGTTCCCGCCCGGACTCCACCCGACAAAGGCTCTGAGATTGGGGATTTCTTCGTCCAATACCCGAAAAAGCCGGACTTGCGCCGTCAGGACGGGTGTCGGGTCCAATTCGTTGAAGAGTTTCGAGGCGGTTTCGATCGTCTCGGAATTGAGCACCACGAGGGAAGGGTCCAGGTTTCCGAGTTCTTCCATCCGTCGGCGACCCTCTTCCGACACGGAGGAGACCGCGTTGCGCCATTGTATTTCCAAGTCCGACACCGCATCGATCAATCGGGCCGTTATATCGTGCAGCCGTTTCCACCGTTGCCGGTCCAAAGACCCCGGTTCGCCGTCAAAGGGCTCCTCATGGTTGATTCCCGATGAATGAACAGGGGGAGGCGCTTCAATCGCCGACACACTCCTTTCGTTCCGGTTTCCGATGGGGTAGATCAACGACCAAGCGTGCTTCACAATCCGATTCAGCGAATCCACCGCCGACATTTCGGTTTCGGAACTCCGGTTCAAAGCATCCTCCGCCCATTCCATGAGGGCGATGGGTGCGTTCATGGGGCCGTTCATCAGGTCTTCGACCCATGGTAGCCGATCACGGTCCGGGGCGACCAGAATGTAGCCGGGAAGTCGCAACGGTGCGGTGCCCCCCGGAATTGAGCGCCTGACGGCGGACAAGGCTTCTGTGTCTCGTTGCCATGCCTTCTCCGAATTTTTTAGGCTCCCCGGCCGGTTGTCGGCTTCCGCCGCCTCACGAGAAAGGAGCTCGGAATCGAGGACCGCGGAGAAACGTGTGGGATCACGGCGCGGGGCGATCCACGAGTCCTGGGCGTTGGCGAGGTCGGCCGTCGCGGGCGGAAGCAACAGCCTTCCCGCGAGGACGCCGAATTCGGGGTCCTGCCAAAGATCGGATGGAATGCCGCCGTCCCCCGTGGTTACGCCCAAATAACTCAGAGCGCCCGCCGCTTCCGCGCGGAGTCGGGTGGAAGGTCGTAGAAGCATTTCCGTGAGTGCGCTCTTTACGGCCTCAACACGCGCCTTCGCGTCATCCGGGTTCTCCTCTTCGCCTTGAGCTTCTATGAGCTTCCCGCCCAAACGAGCGAGGGCGTGTGCCGCTACAACGGCGAATTCCTCGGAAGTGTCTCGATTTCGCGCCTTTTCTATCAACTTGGAGACTGCGGAATCGCAACCCAGCATAGCCGAGGCGTAGGCGGAGGGTGTGAAAACTTCCAGGGAGTCGGAACCGAGCAAAGACAAGATTTCGGGACAAGCCTCCGCGGCCTTCTCTTCAACGATCAAAGCCAGGAGAGTAGGGACGACGGAGAGATCGTCTCCCTGAGAGACTCGGCTTAACATGCGGAGTTGTGCGGAAAGTCCCAATTTCCGGATCTCGTCCACCGCACGAACGGCTTGAAATCGCAATCGTAAATCGGATGCGTCGTCTTGCTCGAAGAGAGCGACACCCACCGGTGGTTTCGACCAAGAAAGCCTGCCTGCCGGCGACAGCACGATTGAAAGAACCAGAAGCAGGATCGCGTTCTTGAGTGGGAAACCGGTGGGAATACGCAAGTGCCGCCCGAAAACGATCAAGGTCGATCCCCGTTGCGGCAAGTCAGAACTTCCACGACAATCCGCCTCGAACGGTGCGGTCGGGCTGTGGAAAAGCAGGGGAATAATAATAAGTCGTGTTGAAGAGGTTGATCACCGATGCGAACAGCTGAAATTCGCCCAGTGTATCGCTTGGAGGAATTTGGTATCGGATGTGGTAGTCGAACACGAACCTCTTGTCACGACTCTCCGGGCTCGAGGAGTTGGTGTCGGCCCAGCGGCCCGTGAGTGACTGGAACAAACCTTTCCAGACGTGACTCAGCTGCAGGTCCCAGATGGTTCTTGGAATATCTTTCAGCGTCTCTCCCGTTTCCGCGTTTTCCGCGTCCACGAGTGTGAAGCCGAAGGACGCCTCGAAGCCCAGCGCAAGCTTTCCGCGAACAAGACCGGCTACGCCTCGCCTTCGGACTTCCCGGATATTTTCGTATCGCTCGTGCATGCGATTGAACAGGATGAGATCGTCGAGATCCGCCCAGAACCCACTGATGGAGAAAGAGAAACGTGACCAGGGGGAAGTCTCTAAAGCGAGTTCGAGGTCGATTCCACGCTCTGCTTGGAGATCCGGATTCCCATATTTGGGATCGTGCAGCCAAAGCACGGGTGGGGCGTTGAAACCTGCCGCCGCCTGGAAACGAATTCTGGTATTCCAGGGGCCCACCCGGAGGACCGCCCCGCCCGAAGGGCTCCAATAATTGCCGAAGTCCGAATTGTTGTCGTAACGAACTCCCGCGTTGAGGCTGAGAGGTCCCAGGTTGTACACTTCATTGAGGTAGACCGCCAGGTTACTCCCGTCTTGATCTCCGGGATTGTTGCTGTAGCTGTAGCAGTTCCATTCGGCATCCAGACCCAGAGTGGTCGTGCTGAGTCGCCCCAGTTCGTAGGTGGTTCGGAAATTTGTACCTCGGCTCTTTTCGACGTAGTGGTATCGCTTAATCGTGGGGGACCCATCGGTATAGTGCGTATCCGAATAATTGGTAAAACGTTGGTTCCAGGCAGACACGTATAATCCCAATCCTTCCATGGGGGTTCCCGCCGCCTGCAAGGTTTGATAGAACCGGCGGGACACGTTCTTCTCCCAATATAACGGCAACGTTGCCAAGGGGTTCTCAAACGAGCCGTCCAAGTAGTTCGCCGTGAGAGTGACTTCCATGGTTTCGAGCAGTTGCCTTCGGAGCTTGAAGTAGATGTCGCCGTGTTCCGAAGCCCCGTGATCCACGAAGCCGTCCGTCCGCAAACGGTCCGCGGAAAACAGGTAGCCCCAGGGAGAGGGAGACCCGCTGACGGTGGCCTGACCAATGCGGGTATCGTGCTCACCCAAAGCGATGTGCAGTTCGGGAACAGGGCCCTCTTCGGGGTCGGGCTCACGGGTTATAATGTTGACCACGCCTCCCAAGGCGGAACCCCACGCGGAGGAGCCGGCTCCTTTGAGCACCTCGATGCGTTCCACTTGGTTCCATGGGATCTGGGACAGGTCCGCGATGGGGTTGGCCAACTGGTTCAGCCTGACTCCGTCCATGTACACGGCTACCTGCCGGGTTTCCGAACCGTTGATTGCGAGCGTGGCCAAGCTCCCCAGACCACCGTTAAAGTGCATATGGAGGCCGGGTTGATAGCGAAGTGCCTCGGCCACGTTTTCAACGGGAAAACGGCTCGCTTCTTCCCTGTCCACGGTGATTAGATTTGCGGCTAAATATTCCTTTTCGGTAAGGCTGCGTGTAGCGGTGACCACCAAAGGGCCCAGAGTGAAGCCGCTGGAAGGACCCGCCTGGGCCGAAGTTCGACGTGCTGCAAAGAAAAGGGCCAAAATGGAAACGGCGAAAACCAAGCCCCGCATCCAGGGGAATGCAGGCAATCCTATAAGAGCGGGAAGGAATCTTAAACGGGCATGACTTCCGATTGCAGAGGGAGACGATGCATGGAAACTGAAAAAGCGTGGCCTCAAATCGTTCTCTAATGCGTCGAGGCGTTACGGTCGCGTCCGGGCCTTCGTTCCGGGAGTTCAGGAACCGGAGGCGCGTTGGATGAAACGGCTTGACTTCCGAGAGCATTTCCAAAAGACTCAACCATTAATTCACCTTACCTATCCTGAAATACTACTGTCAAGCGGGTTCACCAATACCCGAACGGCTTGTTTGCTCGCATGAACGGTCTACGACACAGTCTCCATTTTAAACTGTTAGGCATCATAGTCCCCCTGATCGTTTTCAGCGTGGGCTTGACTGCCGGTTTGTTCACGGCCATCAGCCGAAAATCGAGCTTGGTTCAGGGCCGGGAATATCAGCGGGACCTGTGCAGAGCCATAGGAAACCAGGTTTCGGGTTTCGTGGATGAGGTCCGCACGCGGGCCGAGGTGTTAAGCACCGTGGTGGAACTGGGAAACCTGGATTCCTGGGAACAAATGATCTTGATGCATTCGGTGCGGGACCGTCTTGACGGCGTCAACTTCATCGCTTTGCTTCGATCGGACGGCGTCGTTGAAAACGCCAGTGTGCCCAAATTCCGGGAAATCGAGAGAATCTACGCGGCTCAAAAAGGAAACGGGCCTTTTCCGGCAGCAACGCGTGTATGGGGGATGGTGAAGTCCGAGCTTGGCTTGCCCGTTATCTATGCTGCAGCTCCGGTTGGCTCCCCCACATCGGAAAAGGGAGTGCTTTTCATGGAGGTTGACGCCGTCCATTTTCTCCAGGTCTTTTCCGATGCTTCGGGTATTCCCGGGCTGCGGGCCGAGATCATTGATTCTTCGGGGAAGGTGCTTTGCTCCAACCATCTTCAAGATACCTTCCGGCGCTCCGAAAGATCCTACGGATACCTCAGGAAACGTTTGGGGGACAAACGGGAAGCTCATTGGACCGATGGTACGGGAGACCGGAAAACCTATCTCACCGCTAAACTGCTTCCAGGCATGGACTGGGTTCTGTTGTTGAGTACCCCCGAAGCGAGTCTCTTTTTTCATGAAATGGATCTGTATATCGAAGGAGGACTCATCGCGGGTCTTATGATTTGGGTTTCCGCTCTCCTCAGCGTGGCATTTTCGCGAAGATTCCTTCGTCCCCTAAAAGAGTTGCATCGCTCCACCATGGCCATTTCTTCAGGCGATTTCAGTGCGGAGGTGCCTGCGCGCGGCAAAGGAGAAATTGCTCAATTGGCGCGTGAATTCGACCGTATGAGACGGAGCTTGGTGGAACATATGGAACGGGAGCGAAAAGCCGTCGAGGACAAGGCGCGGCTGGAGGGTCTTGCGGCTCTTGGGGAAGCTGCGAGCAAAGTGAACCATGAAATAGGAAACCGCCTTACCAATATAGCCATGTGGTTGGACCTGCACCGGGAGCAGACGGTTTCCGAGTCGGACCGCAAATTTTTCGAGGCGGTGGAGAGGAATGTTGAAAAGATCGATCGGCTTTGCCGAGACCTTTCGCGGTTTTCCAGGGCGCGGCGGATACGCCCCGAGCCCCTGCCCTTGGGACCTTTTCTGAACTCGGTTCTGGACCAGAATGCCCCCCTCCTGGCGAAGAACGGCGTTAAGGCCGATTTGACCGTGGAACCGGGGCTCCCATTGGTGGAGGGGGACCCGGGGCTTCTGGAGCACGTTTTTGACAACTTGGTGACCAATGCCGTGGATGCCATGCCGGAAGGAGGAATAGTGCGGATTTCGGCTCGAGCCGAGCAGGCTTGGGTTGCGGTGGAGATTCGGGACTCGGGGCCGGGAGTTTCCGAGGAGTTACGGGTGAAGGTGTTCGATCCTTTTTTTTCCACAAAAGGCGATAGCGGAACCGGTTTGGGGCTTACCATCGCGCGATCCGTGCTTAAGGCCCATGATGGAGATATCGAGTACGCCGACTATGGGTCGGGCGCAGCGTTCCATATCAGACTGCCGGTTTCGAGCAGAAGCGGGCTCGGAGCAAATGCGGCACCACAAGCCGGCGGCGATTTGCCTAAGATTCCGGATGTGAGTTGAGAAGATGAACTATGATTTCTCCGACGCCGCCATACTACTGGTGGATGACAATCCCGAGTTCTTGGAGCTGATGAAGCGAATGGGAAAGGGGAACGGGCTGAACTTCATCACCTGTTCCTCTCCTTTGGCGGCCATCAATCAGCTTTCCGTCGGGGAATGGGACGTGGTGGTTACCGACGTCTCCATGCCGGACCTGGACGGACTCGACTTTTTCCGCGTAATTCGGGACCGCGATCCTCAAATTCCGGTAATACTGATCACCCAGTACGGGAGTTCCGAACTGGCCGTGGAGGTGGTGAAGGAGGGTGCTTATCATTTTTTTGAAAAGCCCATCAAGCGGGACCAGGAGCTTTTCTGGAGGACTTTGAAAGAGGCGGTTCTCAAGGCGAGACAGGAGAGAGAGCTGAGCCGTCTTCGTCAGGAAAGCACGCACGTCCCGAAAATCCACCAAAGAATCCTGGGAGTCTCCGACAACATCCGCAACGTGCGTAACGTGGTCATGGAAGTGGCTCCCTTCGACATCCCTCTGTTGATTACGGGTGAAACCGGCACGGGGAAGGGCCTCGTGGCTCGGGCGGTTCATGATTTAAGCGCTCGATCGAGCCGGGGATTCCTGGCGGTGAACTGCACCGAATTGCCGGAGAATCTTCTGGAAAGCACGCTTTTCGGGCATACTCGGGGAGCGTATACCGGTGCTGTGGAGAAGGGGGTGGGATTCTTCGAAATGGCTCACGGCGGGACCTTGTTTCTGGATGAAATGGGTGACGCCTCGTCGTCGCTTCAAACCAAGCTTCTGCGGGTCCTCGAAGAGAAGACCTTTCACCCTGTGGGCAGCAGCCGACGACACTACAGCGACTTTCGTTTGATCACCGCGACAAATCAGGATCTCGAAAAGGCCATTGAAAAAGGTTCCTTTCGGCAGGATCTCTACTATCGAATCAATATGTATCGAATTCAGCTTCAACCCCTGAGAGAACGAAAAGAAGATATTGTCGTGCTGGCTCGACGTTTTGTGGAGGTGTTCAACGAAGAATCGGGACTCAAGATCAAAGGCCTGACGAGTCACGCCCTGGACCAGCTGTGTTCCCATGACTGGCCGGGCAATGTGCGGGAACTGCGCAACGTGGTGGTTCGGGCGAGCGTGTCATGCAGACACGAAATGATTCGGAGTGAGGATGTATCGCGTCACCTGCCGACGGAGACGGAAAAGGAGCCCCGGCTCGGGTCTTTGAATCTAAAAGAAATGGAACGCCATGTGATCCATCTGGCTCTTGTGAAGACCGGGTATAATCAGAGCAAGGCCGCAAAGCTTCTCGGAGTGAGCCGGAACACCCTGATTGCGAAGATCAAGCTCTACGGGCTCTCGGAAGAAGATTGATCTGCGCAGTTTCCGATCAATAAATGTTGGCCAAATCCCCACTAGTTGCCCAATCTTTGAGCAGTTATTCGCTTGTGCCGCGGATATGCGGGGCCCTCTCCCTGTAGACCGAAGAAAATCTCTTGAAAAGTAGCATGGTTCAGGATTTTGAAGTATCAATGCCTATTTTATGGCTTGCCGGCTCGCTATTTGCTATTATGTTGGTTGAAACGCACCGATTGCGCGGAATATGGTCAGGGGGTCGGCAATCTTCTTGTGATCGCGATCTCTCGACGGCGGTCCCGGTCCGTAGGCGCGTTTCGGAATGGAGGCGGAAGCGAGAGTTACATCTTCCGGGTGGAGCGGTCTACGGGCCTGTTCGCCACGGCGGTTATTCGGTTCAATGAACGGTCACCATTTTGCCCATGACTTGCGGGAGGAATGTAATGACGGCGACGGAAACCAGCCCCGGAGGGGTGTTGCTTCTGGAGCGCGAGGAGGAGTTCAGCGAGCTTCTGACCTTCTACCTGCTTCGTAAAGGGTTTCGGGTGCAACGGGCCGATCCGCAAAATCGTGGAGAGTGGGTAAACATCTCGGGATTTCGTGTGGTCGTTTTGTCGCACGGCACCTATCGTCGCTATTCGGAATCCGTTCTTCGAGAGTTACGTGCGGCCAATCCCTTTTTTCGCGTGATCCTGCTATATGAGATGGAGGAGTCCGGCACCTTCAATGAACTGAACGACCCGAATATTTTCGGCTACTTTGAAAAGCCCTTGCTGAGATACCGGGACATGTTCCTGCTGACGGTCCGTAACGCGGACCACTCCGCCCTGCTCCAGGCCCGTCTGTCCAAAGGGTCGGGGGTGTTTCGTTCCACGGACGGCGATGAGCGAGTTTTGCTGAATTGAGAAGTTGAAAAGTCGACTCGCCGGTACCGAATCAAAATTCAAGTTTTCCCGCCATTTTGTTCGCCGTAATCCAAGCCCATTGCTGTTGTTTAACTTACTGTAACAGCAGGTAAAATTGGTATGATCGCACCGGTTTGGTCGAAACAAAGAAGAAGTAGTTTCGCCATATTGGTACAAGAAATAGGCGATTTAGTCTTATCTTAAGCCTCTTATCGGCGCTTCTGTGGCCGATTATTCTTCCTCTGCTTCTCCCGAATGGCCCCGTAGAATTCCCGAGATACCAAAAATAGAATGGAATAACAATTAGATAGACTTGGGACAGTCGATTCCGACAAGCGTATTCGCGCAAAAAAGGTTCCTTTTTATTACGAAAGCTAAAGTGATACAGCCGGTAAGACGATAAGAAAGGTAACCGGGACGTTTGTTTTAGTGGCTTCAAGTAAAGCGTCCGAGGCTGCTTTTAAATGGCGTGATTGATAATTCTCCCTGTTGGAGCGAGCCTTGGCGCAACGTCTTCCGGTGCTTCCGGATGGAACCGGGAGGGCCGAAGATGGAAATGAGATGGCGGTTGCACAGCCGATTTTTGTGAGAAAGGAAAAAATTTAGACACGTAAGTAAAGTTTTACATCACTTTGACGATACAAAAAGCAAACAGCACCGTTCTTACTGAAATGAAATGGAATCAAAACAGCCGGACGGTGCCAACGAGGGAACAGAATGAATAGTGAAGTAAAACCAGGCGGACGGTTTCGGATTTCGGAGCGAAGATGCGGCCTGTTGCTGCCGATGCCGCCGCCTGACTAAAGACGGGTGGGCAAAGGGACGCCTATCCGTCGGTCGGGCAGCCGTTCGTCGGCGCTGGGGAAGGGACTCCCCCGTGTACTTTATCAAGGAGGATTAACCATGGGACTTTCAGTTGTTAACAATTTGGCCGCCTTCACGGCCCAGCAGGCTTTGGTCGGTAGCACCAAACATCTGCAGAACGCCTTGGCCCACCTCTCCACTGGGCTCAGAATCAACTCAGCAGCCGACGATCCTTCCGGTCTCGCCATCTCCGAGAGATTAAGAACGCAGATTCGCGGTCTTGCCACAGCCAGCCGGAACGCCATGGATGCTCAGTCCATGCTTCAGGTGGCGGAAGGCTCACTCGGCGAAACTCACTCGATTCTACAAAGGATGCGGGAACTGGCCGTGCAGGCGGCCAACGGCGTCCTCACGAGCAACGATCGACAGGAACTTCAAGCGGAGGTCGATCAGCTCAAAGAGGAAATCGACCGTATCGCTTATTCGACGGAATTCAATACAAAGAAGTTGTTGGACGGTTCCGCCTCGGCCCTCTGGAGCACGGACGGCAACGACATTACCGCCGTCATTCGGGGACAGGTCAGCGAGGGCAACTATAAACTGGTCAAGAGCGCCGAACCTCTTCCCAATCATGTCCTCAAGACGGACATCTTCAAGATCAAGGAAGGGGCCATTTCACAGAGGGAAGACGGCAGCCCGAATCAGTTCCGCTTCAACCTGGGTACCGACGGCGAAGTGACCGCCAGGGGAACGTTGACCTTCCGGTTCAATTTCGACGGAAACCCGTCCAATAATTACGATATTGCAGTCACCTCCCTTTCGGGTGTTCCCGGAAGCAGCGTCAATGGATTCACCGATGCCGAAGTACTGGTCCGGAGCATCAACGAGCATGCCACCATCAGTCTTTATGTGGAGGCGGAGCTCCTCTCGTCGGGGGATATCATCATCCGCTCGAAGGATACCACGGACGGCAGCGACAACTACACTTTGAACCTGGTTACGTCCGTCGGGGGCGGAGTGGGTTCGGGAACGGCCGAATGGCAGAATGAGATTCACAACTGGGCCGGCGGGGAACTCAGCTCATCCTCTTCCAGCATTTTCAACAATGCGGTGAAATTCAGCGATTTCGATCTGCTTACCGTTGCCGCGGGCAGCGTGAACTCCGGTGTGGCAGGCACCTTCGGAACGGACAATTCCAATCCGGCGGATAATCTGTTGCTTGAGTCCGTATCCAATGCCTCCAGTCTGGCGGCGGGTGACTACGACATCGTCACCGTGGCCAATTCGGACATCGGCAGCGGTCTGGCGGCTTTGACCACATCGGACATGGGCTTCCTGCTGGGCGCTTACCGGAACAACGAATCAACGGCCGAAATCACCGCTATCGACATAGCCGGCAGCAGCGTGGCCGTGACGGAAAACCGCTACGTGATCATTGAAGTCACGGGTGAGGGTGCCAGCGGCTCTGTGGACTTCAGAGTTTCCTGGGACGAAGGCGCCACCTGGACCACCTACGTGGACTATGCCGAAGGAAGCACCATCTTGATGGATCAGGGCTCCACGGCGAACCGATTCGGCCTGAATTTCAACGGCACGTTCAAGGTGGGAGACAAGTTCCTGCTCGGACTTCAGGATCAGATTCCAGCGGCCACCGGCAATATGGTGCGTCTGACCGGTCCCGCCAGTGAATGGAGTCGCGTGCAGAATTCCGACGGCGACTGGGATAGCCGGGAAGGATATGCAGGAGCGGATTACCCGACCTTCAACCACGGGTTGTGGGAAGACTTGGGGGCAATTCCGGAAGGCGAGACGACCACGCTGACCTATGCCTCCATGGACTCGGAAGGACGAATCGAGTTCGGCTCCATGGATGTGACTATCGGTTCCGTCTTCCAGAGCCAGAGCACCAACGTCTCGGTCCTGGGCTCGGGAGACGCGGCGGGTCCGGACACGCTGCTCTCCAAAATCGATCGGTTCTATGACTCCGACGGGAACTTCGTGTTGGGTGAAAACGGCAAATGGATCGACATCTACACGGCGAACGGAGATCAGGCTTCCTTCTATATCGACGGTGGAGATACGCTTCAGGAACTGGCGGACAAGATCGAGCAGATCATCAGCCTCGAGAAAACCGCGCAGGGCTGGGCGGGCCTGAATCTCGGAGAGGCCAAAGACTCCAACGGGATCAATCACGTGACCGACTTGGTGGTCAACCCCACCGAAGATACTCAGGAAGCGGTCCCGGGAACCATCGTCATCCGTTCCCCCAAGATGGGCGCCGGCGGCTACCTGTACTTCAGCGCCGAAGAGGATGTGCTGACCGCCTTGAGTCTCGCCACCATACAAGACCCGAACGACTCGGTGGATCCGTTGACGGTTCAGGTCTTCAATGCCCACACCGGAGAGCTCATCGGCGTGGACACCGTAAGCGACAACATCCTGCACGGCGTCATTCAGGGCGTGGACCTTATCGTGGATTCCAATGTGGACATCGATTTCTCCTGGAATTCGGCGACCAAGGAGATCGACTTCTACAGCGCGCCCGGCGAAGTGACGGAATACCTGCATGTGGTGAGCACCACCACGGATTTCCAGATCGGCGCCAACCAGGGCCAGACCATGGACGCCTATATCGCCCAAATGGATACCATGGCCCTGGGAGTGAACGGAGTCCTGGTGGTGAATCAAGCTTCCGCCTACCAGGCCATGGAACGAATTGATGCGGCCATCCAGCTGGTCTCTTCGGAACGAGCCAGACTCGGAGCATACATTAACCGCTTGGATCACACGCTGACCAGCCTGTCGATCCAGGAGGAGAATCAGCTCGCGGCGGAATCTACGATCCGCGACCTGGATATGGCGTCGGCCATTTCCGAAATGACGCGATATCAGATTCTCCAGCAAGTGGGCACCGCCATGCTGGCCCAGGCGAACGCCATGCCTCAGACTATTCTGTCCCTCCTCGGATAAAGTACGGTCCCTTCAACCCCTCCCGGCGGCCGAGAACCGGCCTCCGGGAGGGTTCTTTATTTTTGGGGGGAAGAGGAGAGCGGTTTCGACCGCAAGAAAAAGAAAGACCCAACCGAACCGCTTCGGCCCGGTTGGATCCAACAAGAAAGGAGAAAAGAGTTATGAAAAAGTCGCCTACCGTTTTGGGAGGTTACGCCTATTCGTGATGCAATATTCGGGCCGGCTATGGAGCCTCTTTCCAGCCGGAATAACCTTGCGGATTTTCCCGCCTTTTTATCGTCCTTTCCGCCGCCGCCTTACAAAGTCCCCTATTAAGTAAAAAAGATTTTACAAAACAGTCGTTTTTCAGTGCAGGCTTGCTGCAACCAACCGCAATCTTTGATCAATTACGAGTAAAAGAATTTTCGTATCAGCCGTCTTTCCCGGAGCGATCAGCTCCGGTTCAAATCACGATGTTGTATTTTTTCATTTTGTAGCGCAGTAGATTCTTCTCGATACCCAGCAACTCCGCGGCACGGGTTTGTACATTTCCGCACTGGAGCAACGCGCGGCGCAACATCTTCTCCTCGATCTCCGCAAGGGCTTCGGGAAGTTTCTTCCCGGGAGGCAGAAAACGGTCCACATCGAACTCTTCAGGTTCCTGAACATGGAGCTCGCCCGGGAGGTCATCAGGCGTGATCATTCCTCCGTTGTTCAGAATGACCGCCCGCTCCACGGCGTTCTCCAATTCCCTGACGTTGCCCGGCCATTTGTAGGTCAGCAGAGCCCGCCAGGCTTCCGGTGCAAATTCCATCGCCTTGCGATCGTTTTCCTCGGCATACTTGCGAAGGAAGTGGGAGACGAGCAACGGTATGTCGTCGGCTCGTTCCCGGAGCGGCGGAACCAGAATATGGACCACGTTGAGGCGGAAAAACAGGTCTTCCCGGAACCTCCCCTCCTGCACCTCCGCCCAAAGGTCCTTGTTGGTCGCCGCTATGATTCTCGTATCCACCGCAATGGATTTGTTTCCACCGACGCGTTCAAATTCTCTTTCCTGGAGCACGCGCAGAAGCTTCACCTGAAGATTGGGAGACATTTCACCGACTTCGTCCAAGAAAAGCGTACCTTTGTCCGCCATTTCGAAGCGACCCTTGCGCATGGATACAGCGCCCGTAAAGGACCCCTTTTCGTGACCGAAAAGTTCGCTTTCCAACAGGGTCTCCGTTAGAGCCGTGCAGTTGACCGAGACGAAGGGCGCCTCCTTCCGCACGCTGTTGAAATGGATGGACCGGGCAATCAGTTCCTTTCCGGTGCCGCTTTCCCCGGTAATCAGTACTGTGGCCTTGGTGTCCGCCACCTTTTTGATAACCTCGTAGACCCGGTGCATGGCCTTGGACTTGCCGACAATGTTATCGAAATGGTAACGGTTGCTGAGCTCTTCACGCAGCAATCGGTTCTGTTTGACCAGCCTGCGCATTTCCAGCGCTTTGGCCACGGTGAGTTTCAGCTCCTGGTTCTGGAACGGCTTGGTGATATAGTCGAAGGCGCCTTTCTTCATGGCCTCCACGGCTTTTTCCACCGTGCCGTAGGCCGTCATCATGATCACCGGCAGGTCGGAGTCCTTGTTCTTGACCATTTCCAGGAGTTCCATGCCGCTGATTTTGGGCATCTTCATATCCGTGATGATCAAGTCCACATCGTTGTTCCGTAAAAGGCGCATGGCCTGCACCACGGTGTCCGACGACAAAACCTCGTAGCCCGCCTCGCCCAGGAGCGTCTCGAGAACGATCAAATAATTCTTTTCGTCATCAACAATGAGAATGATTTCCATCGGAGCCTCGACTTACACGAGATGGTCCGGCCGCACGCGCAGGTATAGGGAAACCCGGGTGCCCCGGTCATGCGTTGGATTCAGATCACTTTCCGCCGGACTCTCGATTCCTATCCACCCTCCATGAGATTCCAGAATGTTCTTCACAATGGGGAGTCCTAATCCGGTGCCTGTTTCTCGTGTGGTGAAAAAAGGCTGGAAGATGCTGTTCAGCACTTCGGGTGAAATTCCGTCCCCCGTGTCCTCGACCCGGATGACCTGAACCGGGGCGTTGTTCCGCAGGCCGTTGCTCAAGGACACCCGGAGCGTTCCCCCGTCGGGCATTGCCTGGACGGCGTTATTGAACACGTTCAGCAGACTTCGGTAGATTAGATCCGCGTCCACGTAGACGGGATCCAAAGCGGACAGACCGCTTCGATCTACTTCAATGTGGAGCCGTTCCAGTTCCGGAGTCAACGCTTCCAGGTTCCTAAGGATGATTTCGTTCAGCCGGGACGGAACGGGATTCGGTACTTGGGGCCGGGCGAAGTCCAGAAACTCGGTCACGATTCGATCCAGACGATTGGATTCTTCAATGATGACCTGTCCCAAGCGGTTTCCCGGCTCGTACTTCTCAATACGTTGCACAAGAAGTTCGGCCGTGCTTCGAATGACTCCTAAAGGGCTGCGGATCTCGTGGCTCACACCGGCTACCATTTGACCCAAACCGGCGAGTCGCTCCGCGTGATTCAACTTTTCCTCGAGTCGCTTTTTTTCCTCCGCGCGCCGATGGATGATTGTCTCCGCTCTGCGGGCGATGACTAGAAGGCTGACAAAGAGAAAGGTCATCACGCTTGCGAAAATGGTTATGCTCAGGGCTTGATTCTTGATAATGGCCTTGTAGCTTTGGGTGATGTCCTGCGAGATCTTAAGTACGCCGATGACTTCTTCGGTCTTGGTTTCCGGATTGAGATCCACTCGGAAGGGAGAATAAGTGCTGAGCACCCGTACGGACTTGTGGTCGCCGGGGTAAAACAGTCGGGCGATGGAACCGGTCGAGATGAGTCGCGAAGCGGGAGCGCCGGCCAACGCCTTGTTGTGCTCTTCCGTGGGGGTGACGGACAGTCCCAGCGGAGTCTCCCAACGGCTTTTCTCCAGCATTTCCTCGATGGTGTATTCGGTGGAGTAGACCATCAGGTCGTCCAGGCTGTAGATATCGACTTCTTCGACATTGAAACCGAAAATCGTGGTCCTGACTACGGTATCCAATTGGTTGTACTGCTTGGGGTCTCTGAGCGACATCTTTCCGTAAAGCAATGCGGTCGGCATTACGAATTTCTGGAAAACCTGATTGTTCAGGTTTTCAGCGAGAAGAACGGCGAACTCCTCGCTGCGCCTAAGGAGCAGAGTCCGGTCCCGTTCGAAAAAGAAGAGGGACAGCAGCAGAGTAGCGGCCATGATGACCAGGAAGCTGCCTACGGAGATGTACTTGACGAGCCGGAAAGGCTTGACCGAGTTCTCTTGTATCGACAGTGGATTATGCAACCGACCCGGCCAATGAACGGTCTTGGGGTGGGTTCCGACCACCTTATGATGTTCCTGCATCTCCGTGAGATTTCTCCTTTATGTGTTGGTCCGCGAAGACACTCTCTGTTTCAGCCATTTGAGCCATTCACCAATCTTCTTTTCATAGCCTCGCACCGAAGGGCGATAAAACACGGAGGACTCAATTTCAGAGGGCAGGTGAGTCTGACCGGAATAGGCGTGCTCGTAATCGTGATCATATCTGTAGTCTCGTCCGTATCCCAGCCGTTTGAGGAGGCCGGTGGGCGCGTTTCGGAGATGAAGGGGGACCGGGAGAGAACCGTGAGTGTCCACGGCTTTTTCCGCTTCCCGGTAAGCCTTGTATACTGCATTACTTTTCGGGGCGCCGGCTAGGTAAACGGCCGCGTGGGCCAGAGGAAGAAAACCCTCGGGCAAGCCCACGATCTCAAAGGCCTGGAAAGCGGCCACGGCGACCTGGAGGCCCCGAGGGTCGGCATTTCCCACATCCTCGGATGCCAGGATCATCATCCGACGCGCGATGAATCGTGGGTCGGCGCCGGCCTTGAGCATGCGCGCGAGCCAGTAGACGGCCGCATCGGGATCACTTCCCCGCATGCTCTTGATGAACGCGGAAATCAGGTTGTAGTGATCTTCTCCTCCTTTGTCGTATCCCGGAGGTCTTTCTTGAATGACTGCGGCCAAAGTGTCCAGGTTTAAGCGTTGGTGAGAGTCCACACCCGAGGTCGCCGCCCCGGCGGCCAGTTCGAGCTGGTTCAGCGCCACACGCGCATCGCCTCCACTCATTCCCGCAATGGCGCTTGGAACCTCCTCGTCCATTTCGATGCCCTCGGTTCCCAACCCGCGCTCCTTGTCGTTGAAGGCTCTGCGTACAATCTCGGAGATCTCTTCCAAAGTAAGAGGCTCCAGGGTGTACACACGGCACCTCGAAAGGAGGGGTGGAATCACTTCGAAGGAAGGATTCTGAGTGGTGGCCCCTAAAAGGGTCAGCAAACCGCTCTCCAGGTGGGGTAGGAGTGCATCCTGCTGTGCTTTGTTCCACCGATGAATCTCATCTACGAACAGGAGGGAGGCCTTATCGCGGTCTCCTTGGGCTTCTTCCACCACGTTTCGGAATTCTTTGATACCCGCCATGACCGCGGACAGCATGAAGATTTTTCCGCCCATACGATTTCCGAGCAGACGACACAGGGTGGTCTTTCCCGAACCGGGCGGGCCCCACAGGATCAAAGACGCCCTGCGAGGATGTTCCAACAGGTTTCGAAGCGCTTTCCCGGGGCCGAGCAGCTGCCGTTGGCCCACGAATTCCTCCATCGTCCGAGGACGCATGCGCTGGGCCAGGGGAATGGACCGAGGGCTGAGATCGGCTGGTCGTTCGGAGTTGAGCATATCATCGAGTGCCGTGAGGAGTATCAAGATACGTCGTCGGTCGCACCTCGGGTGCGGATCGAGCTTTGGGAAGTCGGACAAAGGATATGAAAGGCGTTTCCGGGGAGTCCATCCGGTCAATGCGTTCACGATTCTACGTCCCCGGCCCGCAGCCCGGTTTCATGTCTTATAACAGAAGCGTCGGAGTTTTACAAAAACCCCTTCAAGGCGCTTCAATCCGTAAGGTGAAGAGCTGCCGCTCCAATTGCTTACGGTGGGGACCGGTCGAGATTCGGGTGGATTCCCGGCCGTAGAATCGAGCATGCCTTGAAAACCGTGTCGCCTCGTTCTATTTTGAGAACCACGCGCCTGAGCGGGTTGAGCTTCCTGTCGGGAAGCTCCGTCAGATCGCCGGTTTGCCGGTCGAGGGGAACAGGGGTCATGCATCGATCCGAGCAGAAGCCCGACGAAGTGGAAGCAAAGAACGCAACGGATAAGGACATTGGTTCCGAAATGCCTCAATCGGACCATCCGGGTTACGTTTCGGAAGAGCTGCGGGGGGAACTGTATCGGCTTGCCGCTGAGTCCTCCAGGCAGGGTATTCTGCTTGTCCAGGCCGACGCGATTCTTTATGCCAATCCCTATGCCCTTGAGTGTTTAGGTTATGGGGAGGAGGAGCTGAAATCTCTCCCATTTTCTGAATTGGTGCACCCTGCGGATCGGCTGAGATATTCCTCTTCGCATCCTTCGATTTCTTATGCCGACTCTCGCGAGTCGGCAAGAGAGTTTCGTTTGCTGCACAAAAACGGCGATCTCAATTGGGTGCGGTGTTCCTTGTCCAATGTGCTGTGGGAAGGCACACCGGCGTTGCTGGGCTCCCTGCATGACATCACCGAACTTATCAGAGCCCAAAATGAACTTCGGAAGTACCGTGACTTGCTCGAAGAACTGGTGGAAGAACGCACGGTCGATCTTACACGCGCCATCCGAGACCTGGAAAGGGAAATCGAGGAACGGGTGCAGGTGGAACATGCGCTTCGAGAGAGCGAAAGTCGTTTCAGGAACTTGGTGGAGGACTCCCCGGTAGACATTTTGATTGTTCGGGATCATCGAATCGCCTACAGAAATCTCAAGCTTCCCGTTCTGAAAGATGCCGTTGAAAACGGGGGGGACCTGCCCGAGTTGTTTCGAGTCGTTCATCCGAAGGACCTGGAAGCGGTCAGAGCTTTTATGGCGAGCCTTGAAGCCGGTGAGGGGTCGTCGGAAGGCGTTGAATGCCGGATGATGTCGGGACCCGAAGAGGATTCCGAGGTGCGATGGGTTCAGTGCCGTGGAAGCCGGATCGAGTATCAAGGCCGGCCGGCGTTGTTGCTCAACCTGGTGGATGTCACCCGGACCAAAGAGCTCGAATACTTGGTGAGAATTCGGGACAAGATGAGCGCGCTCGGTCGTGTGGCCGCGGGCATCGCCCATGAAATCCGGAACCCCCTGTCCACCATCAACGTCTATTTGAGCACCCTTCGGAGAATACTCGAGCAAGTGGAAGTCGGCGAGCACGAACGGTTGGGAGATTGCAGACGGGTTATCGGCGAAATCGGGAGTGCTTCGGACCGTATCGAATCGGTCATTAAGAAGGTCATGGATTTCTCCAAGCCGGGATCACCTCAACTGGTCCCCACCGATATCAACGGCACGGTCCAAGAAACGATTCAACTTTCCGAATCGGCGCTCCGAAAGATGGGAATTCGCTTGGAGACTTCCCTGGCCGCCGATCTACCTGAATGTTTCGCCGACCCGAAACTTCTCATGCAGGTATTGTTGAATCTCATCAACAACGCGGCCGAGGCTCTCAAAGTGAGTGGAAGCGAGAGACGAATAGCGGTTTCGTCGTCGATGGAAGACAACTGGGTTCGGATCGGCGTTTCCGATTCCGGACCGGGTGTGCCCAAAGGCATGATGAAGAAAATCTTCGATCCGTTCTTCACCACAAAGAGCTTCGGATCGGGCATCGGGCTTACGATCAGCCACCGCATCGTAACCGATCATGGGGGGTACCTGAAAGTTTCACGCGGTCCGTTGGGCGGAGCCCAATTCCTGATAGAACTCCCAATTGAGAAGAGACGAACGGCGCGATGATGCAATATACGGTGTATGTCGTCGACGATGAAGCCGCGCTGGCCGAGGGTATTCGGATGCTCCTTGAAGGGAGGCATCGGGTCAAAACCTTCACTTCCGCCGAGCCCGCTTTGAAGGCCATGGAAGAGGAACGCCCCGATCTGGTACTCCTGGACATCGGACTGCCCGGCATGAGTGGAATTGAAGCGCTGGAACGCATTCGAAAAAAATGGCCGGAGATCCTGGTTGTCATGATTACGGCCTACGAAGACGTCTCGACCGTGGTCTCGGCAATGAAGCAAGGGGCCTACGACTACGTAGTCAAACCCATCCATATGGATACCTTGGAGGCCGGCATCGACCGGGCCCTCGAAAGCATCCGTCTCAAGAAAGAAGTTCAGACCCTGCAGGAGAAATTCCTCCGCGAAAACGTACCGTGCTTCATTGGAGAGAGCAAAGCGATTCAGGACGTGATGCAGTTTGTCGAAACCGTGGCGAAGAGCCCGGATACCCCGGTGCTCATCTTAGGCGAATCCGGGACGGGTAAAGAGCTTATCGCCGGAGCCATTCATTTTCGAAGCCCCAATTTCAAGGGCCACCTTGTGCCGGTCAACTGTGCCGGTATTCCTAAAGAACTCATGGAAAGCGAGCTCTTCGGATATGAAAAGGGCGCTTTCAGCGGTGCCAAGACATCCGGCAAAAAAGGACTCGTGGAGGAGGCTGCCGGTGGAACGCTCTTTCTGGACGAAATCGGTGATTTGAATTTCGAGGCTCAAGCCAAGTTACTTCGATTTCTGGAGACCGGTGAGTTCTATCGTCTGGGTGGATCCCGCAAACTTCAGGTTCGCACCAGGCTGGTTTCAGCGACAAATAAGAATCTGCAAGCTATGATCGAAAACGGGCTTTTTCGTGAGGATCTCTACTTCAGGCTTGGAGTGGTTACCGTGGAGATTCCTTCGTTGGACAGGAGAAAAGAGGATATTGTCCCCATTGCTAGATATTTTCTGCTGGAATTCGGCAAGAAATTCGGAAAGTCATTCTCCGGATTTGATCCCGAGGCGGAGAAGTTGTTGGAACGTGTACACTGGCGAGGGAATGTCAGAGAACTACGAAACACCGTCGAAAAGACGGCGTTGATTGCGCCGGGCCCGCTGATTTCCCCTCAAGACCTGGGACTGGATCAGGCGGCGAAGAGTGAAGAAAGGAAGCCGGGCACGGACGGAGGAGTTGCACCGCCCCTCACGGAAGAAGGCTTGGATATGGCCTCGACCCTCACCAGGGTGGAAAAAACCTACATCCTGGACGCGCTTACATTGGCAGGAAATAATGAAAGCAGAGCAGCCCGGCTGCTGGGCATGAACTACTCCACCTTTCGGTATCGAAGAAAAAAGCTTCTCAACAGCTGAGTCGGAGAATCCGCAAGCCGGCCGTCAAACGCCGAAGGCGTCGGCTTTCTTGGTCCTTGTTTGCGAGTCTCCACCTTTCCCCTTACCGTGATCCCTCGCTTCTCTCGCGTGAATATCCATAGAGAGCCGAGGACCGGACGCCCTCCCGCGATCATGTTGATATTTTCTCATACTTCCGGAAAATCCCGCTGAGGGATCGCAACGGAACAGCTCTTCGAAGACGAGTGTCTCGTCCATTCCTCATACTTAGTGAAGCCTGACGTCTCGGATTTCGCCAAATCGGCGCCTCATCGTTTTGCAACGGTAGGCCGGCGCATCAACTCTCCGAAAAACTTCCCAAAATACAGGGTGTTGGAATGGTCGGGGGGCGATCTGCAAATTCTTGCAGTTCCGAGTGTGGGAAAACTTGCAGATCATCCAGTTCCTATCGAAGTCTTGGACGAATAATTGGATGGGTTTCGGTAGGTTATGGAGATGAGCTTTGTGGCATGCTTCGTGCTCTATGGCGGAGAGAAGTGAGAACACGGTAACCCCGAAAGCGGGACGGCTCGGAGAGCTTGGATGAGACCACTATGCACAAGGAAGACTCTGCTTGTCGACGACGACAAGGGCGTTCGCGAATCACTGGACCTGTTTTTCAGTCTCCAGGGGTACTCACTCACGTCGTTCGATTCCGCGGAAGAGGCGATGAACGCGTTAAGAAACGAATACTTTGACGTCATTATTTGCGACTACTGGTTGCCCGATATGGACGGTCTGATGTTTTTTAACCTGATCCGCCGCTTGCAGCCGGAGGCGGTGAAGATTCTCATCACGGCCTATATCAACGACGATGTGGCCTATGCGGCCATGGAAGTGGGGGTTCACGATTTCGTGAGAAAACCCTTTCGTGCTGAAGAAATTGAAGATGCGGTGAGTGCGTTGCTGAATTATACCGACTGTCCCGCATCTTCCCCAACGAATCGATATGAAACTCCCGCAGCGTGACGGGAGAAGCACTCCGGTGGGGCGGGCGAAGTCCCATTCTGCTCCACGAAGTTTGCGAGGAGAATTGTTGTGAGCAGGAAGCAAATGAAGATTCTGGTAGTGGACGACCACCTCAAAATGCGATTGACCATCAGCCATATGCTGAAAACCGCAGGTTATGATGACGTGGTTGGTGCGGGCGACGGGGACGAAGCTCTCCGGAAGATCGAAACGGGCGGTATCGATATGGTGATCTGCGACTGGAACATGCCGAGAATGAAGGGCGTTGAGGTCTTGCAGGCCATTCGAGAAAAGGACGATTTCAAGGAAATGCCTTTTCTCATGGTGACGGCCGAAGTCAACGAGCACACCGTGATGCAGGCATTGGAGACGGACGTCGACGGATACATCATCAAGCCGTTTAAGGCATCAACACTGATCGGCAAGCTTGAGTCCATTTTGGACAGGCGCAAAAATCCAACAACCATCGACGTATTGATCAAGTCCGGGAGCCGGAAACTCGAATCCGGTGATGTCGAGGGCGCCCTGGTGGATTTCGAGCGGGCCTTGAATGAGGATGAAGACAGTCCTCGTGTCCATTTCTTTATGGGCGAGGCACTTGCGGCGAAAGGGGAGAATACGGAGGCGGTGAATCGCCTCAAGCGAGCGCTGGAGTTGGCCCCGAATTACGTCAAGGCCTATGACTCCATGGCCGAGCTTCTCAAGAAAAACGGAAACGAGGGAGAAGCGCTGAATCTGCTGGCCCAAGCGGTGAGCAAGAGTCCTCTGAACCCGGATCGTCAGGTTGCTTACGGATCGGCTTTGTTGGAGGCGGGGGAACTGGAAAAGGCCCATGATGTGTTTCGGGCCGCTCGCAAACATTTTCCCGCCAATGCCGAACTTGAAACCCGAATCGGCGAAGCCTACCTGCGGGCGGGCCTGAACCAAGAAGCGGAAACCGCCTTCGAGGCCTCGACCAACCTCAATCCCGAAGTGTCTCACGTGTACAATCAATTGGGTATCGCCTACAGGAAACAGGGGAAGTACAAAGCGGCCATAGACAATTACAGGAAAGCCCTTCGAGTTTCCCCGGATGACGCGAATCTGTACTACAATATGGGGGTGGCTCATCTGGAAGCCAGAGAGGCCGACGCCTCCATTCGGGCGCTCTCACAAGCGGTGGAGCTCAACCCGGGTTTTTCCGAAGCGGCCCAACTTCTTGATCGCATCAAGTCCTGCATGGCGGATGGGGCGAGGCCCGCGTACTCGGCAATGAGTGGTTGAAGGTTCAGCATGGCGGAGAATATCCCGCACTCAGGTGCGGCACCGGAAGGCCGGATATATGCAGTGCAGTCCCAGGCGAACTCGGGATTTTAAAGACTTCTTCGCGGTTCGTGATGCCTTCCGAGCAATCTGTGTTGGCTACACCTTTATCGAGAAGGATGTATGGCCGAGATGGAAAAGAAAAGAAAGACGAAATCCGGGGCCGCGAGGTGCGGCACGGTGGATCAAGATACTCTGATATCGGCTCTAAACGGAAGACCGGCCGGTGTGTACAGATTGACCATAACCTCCACCATTGGGACTGCGGAGACCACCAAGAAGAGTACTCACGTGATCGACTACTATATTCGGGACTTTCGTCGCGATGAGGAAGGACTGATCCGCGCTCAGGTCATTGATTACGCCGGCAGGCTCCTGGAACTTCACGACCGGATCAACGTCGAGCAGGCGGCCCAATGCAAATTGATCTGTGAGGATATTGATGAATATCCCAAACTGATTATGAAGTTGAGCATGCTCAATGCACATATTCGCGCGGGTAACAGACATTACCAAGAAGAAGAGTATTACAGCGCGGAATATGAATATGACAGCGCTCTCAGGATTGACGACAAGAATGTTGAGGCAAATCTGGGTAAGGGAAAGACCTTATTCAAGTTGGAGCGTTTTGAAGAGGCGCGAATGATCTTCGATGAGCTTTCCAATAACCCTGAGCTTTACATCGAAGAGCACAAACATTTGTTCAATGAATACGGAATCAATCTTAGAAGACTAAACATGTATGAAAAGGCCATCGAGTCCTACCATCGTGCGCTCGAAGTTAATCCGTTCGATCCCCATCTTTACTACAACCTGGCCATCGTGTATGCGGAACTCGAAGAGATGGAGAATTCAATCAAGCTGCTCAAATCCGCCATAGAGCTCAAACAGAAACTGGTCCATGATGCATTTGAAGAGGCCGAAACCTTGCTCAATTCTCTCCTTCGTGGGGGGCGAAAGCTCTCGCTCCATCGCATCGAAATGCCCGGATTCGCCGGGAAAGAACGCCTCCACTGATCCTGGAAAAGGCTGATCGGAAGCCGGGAGCGACCTCGGAACCGTATTCGTCTGAGGCCGGGTTGCGTGTTGTTGCGCCTGAAACCGAAGGCGATTCTCGCCGACTATTTTCAAGAACGGAAAACATTGAGCCTGACGGAGCAGTGGCGATCAAGACCGTACGAGCACTCGGGTGTGGCGGGTATTAGCCTAATGGTGGGAATCGGAGCTCTCAGGAGTGCTGAAGGGAGCCCGCTTCGAGTATTTGGAGCTCCAGGATGAGGGCTTGTACGCACTCCGGGTCCAATTGTGTGCCGGAAACCCGGACCAGTTCCTTCACGGCTTGGTGAGCGGTCATGGCTGTGCGGTAGGTCCGATCCGTGGTCATGGCGTCATAGGCGTCGGCCACCGCCATGATTTTCGCTCCGGTACAGATTTCGTCGCCTTCAAGACCGTCGGGATAGCCCGTTCCATCGATTCTCTCATGGTGCTGCCGGATGATCGGACGGGCTTCCTTTAAGAAGTCCGCTTCCAAAATCATTCGTTCGCCGATTTCCGGGTGAAGACGAATTTGATCGAATTCCTCGACCGTGAGCCTGGCCGGTTTGGTCAATATGTTGCCGGGAACACCGATCTTGCCCACATCATGTAGGATCCCCGCGAAACGCATCACCCGTACCTGCTTTTCGTTCAGTCCCAATCGGCGAGCGACTCGGACGGAAAGGTCCGCCACTCTCTCTGAATGGCCGCGAGTATAGGGGTCTTTGGCTTCTATGGCCATCGCCAATGCTTTGATGGTGGCCAAATAACTGTTTTCCAGCCTCTGTTCCGTGAACTGGTTGTTGATGGCGACTGCTGCGGAGGCGGTGATATAAGAAAGAATCTCGGCATCTTCATCTGAAAACGGTGATAAATTCGATTTTTCCGCCAGATTGATCACTCCGAGCCTGTTTTTGGGCCCCATCAGTGCTGCCTGAAGGAACGGGTGTGGCAGAAACTGCTGTATCCACTGAGACATCGGCCTTTCGCCCCAGTCGCTCCCGGCATTCACAAGCCGCACGCCGCCTCTTTCAAACAGAGTGGACCATAATGGCTCGTGGATTGAATCCCGTACGGTGTTGTACTTTTCCGGGATGCCCCGCGACCGAGCCATTCGCAAGATGCTTTCGTCGGTATCGAGGAGCATGATGCATACACGCCTGCAAGGGATAAATTCGAGCAGCGCATCAATTACGCTCTCCAATACCAGGTCGAGGGAATCGAGGCTGTTCAATTGGTTTGCCAGATCGAACATAGCGCGGATGATTCGGGTTTGTTCGTTCACCCGTCTTTTCAGCTCTTCGTGGTAGCGCTGTTTTTCTTCTTCGAGGAGTTTGTTGCGGAACAGGACCCGCTTGAAATCGACGGCCTTTTCCACGGCCAGGAGCAGAGCCTCGTTGTGAATGGGTTTGGTGAGGTAGTCGAATGCGCCTTTCTTCATGACCTCCACGGCGGTTTCCAGGTCGATGAAACCTGTGAGCATAATCACCGGAGTAAGAGTATCGGTTGTACGCAGCTCACTGATCATCTCAAGACCGTCCATTTCGGGCATCTTGATGTCGCACAGCACGGCATCGAATGAGTGGTCTCTTAGAATCTGAAGGGCTCTGAGTCCGTTCTCCGCCTCTTGGATCTCGTAGCCCTGATTTCCAAGACGCATCTTCAGAATTTTGCGAATTCCAGCCTCATCGTCGACAATCAGGACTTTGCCGTTCATGCTCTTGGCAACCTCTCCATCGTGTGGGCAAGTGCGTGGCGTGCCGGAAACAATCTCTCTCCCGTCTGCGGGATGGCGTGAAAAAGTCGGGGAAATGACAGCACGGGAAACAGTTTATTACGATTCTGCATCCAAGTAAAGGGTTGGACCTATCCCGATGGGGTTTGGAGTGTCTATTAGTTTGAGAAGAGCCGCGATATCTCATAACGGGCGGGCAAATGGATGGGAGCAATGGAACGCACTCCGCCTGCGTCGGAAATCCAGCACAGGCGGCTGCGGAAAAAACGAAAACCGATTTATCTCACCGGCGTCAGGTTGCATCTGCAACCCACATGCATACGAATCGCGTCGAGCCTCTCGTAGTCCTCGAATTGGAAGACCTGACCGCACAACTCGGCACATTGTAGGCACACTCTCTCGTCTTTGGAACATTCCCATCTGAGGGCCGGGAGGTTGGAACGCTTGGCGTCATAGATAATGCGCCGCCACATGGCCCGTTTTTCAATTTCGAGTTTGCGGGCCGCTTCCTTGCTCATGGCACCGACATAGGGTAGCTCCTGAAACCACTTGGGATTCTCTCGGATCAACTCGTCGATTTCCTGCTCGGAAAGTTGGAGAAAATGGGAGAAGGACAGGAGATTGGGCTCGATGCCCTTCTTTGGCTTTCGCTGAAGGATTTTGTCGAACAAGCTCACGCCGCACCTTCCTGGGGTCCCAAGGCCGGTGGGCGCGCCCACCGGCCTTGGGAGAACGATCCGGAGTATTCTGTTCAGGCCGATTCCACCGCCTCAAAACCCGAGTTGAATGCCTTCATGTTCATGTCTCGGAACGCGGCCTTGGTCTTTTCCTCGATGGTTTTTCGGATCAGGTCGGCCGATACGGGTACGACACCGGTCTTGGCCAAGGCTCCAAGCATGACCATGTTCAGGGACATGGTGCTTCCCGCCTCAAGGGCCAATCCGGTACCATCCAGGGCGACAATTCTTCCGACTCTTTCCCCGAGAGTTTTCAGGGCTTCGTTCACCTCCGGATAGACCCCTTTGCCGATGGCTACCGTGAAAGGAGGCAACTGGCCCAAGTTGGTGATCACCAAGCTGTGTTCATTACATTTATTGGCCGCGCGCAAAGTCTCCGAAGGCTCGAATCCTACGAGCACATCCGCTTCACCGTCCGCTATGATCGTGCTGTGAACGTCCCCGAACAAAACGGCGGATTCAACCACGCCGCCCCGCTGAGCCATGCCGTGGATTTCGCTCATGCGCACCGGTATCCCGCCGGCCAAGGCGGCTTCTCCCAGAACCCTGGAGGCCAGCAGGTTGCCCTGCCCGCCCACGGCCACGATGATGAGTCTGATCGGTTTCATGATTGCTCCTAACCGGCCTTAACCGGAACGATGGCGTTTTCCGGGCATATCTGGGCACAGACCGCGCAGCCGATGCACACGTTTTCGTCAATGCGTACCCGGTTTTCTTCGAGATAAAAGGCGGGACAGGCCAAGTCGTTGATGCAGTCGCGGTGGTTTTTGCATTTGGATTCCAGTACGTGAAAGGCTCTCTCCTTGCGGGCGTCGGGCAATGCTCGCGCGAAAAGCGGACAGAGCTCTCTCGATATGATGACGGAGACACCGGGTGTTTCCACCGCCGCTTTGACCGCCTCCTGGGTCTTCTTGAGTTTGAGCGGTTCCACCGTGACGACGTTCTTGACTCCCAAACCGCGCACCACCGCTTCGATGTCCACTCGGGAAAATCCGTCGAAGCCGATGCGATCCATATCCACGCCGGGATGAGGTTGATGCCCGGTCATGGCCGTGGTTCCGTTTTCCAGAATGACCAAGGTGAAGTCATGGTTGTGATGGACGGCGTTGACCAATCCTGGAATGCCGGAATGGAAAAAGGTGGAGTCGCCGATGAAGGCTACGACCTTCTTACCGGTGGCCCTGCTGAAACCGCCGGCGGTTCCGACGCTGGAGCCCATACAGATGAGGTAGTCCGCCATGGACAAAGGAGGCAGCAGGCCCAGGGTGTAGCATCCGATGTCCGTGGGGTACACGGCGTCGTTACCGAGAACCTTCCGGATCGAGTAGAAGGTGGCTCGGTGAGGACATCCGGCGCAGAGATTGGGCGGCCTTTGGGGAATTTCCGGCAGCCCGGTGGTTTCGACGGGAGGTGTGAGGATCAACTCGACGCCGAAGTAGCCGGCGACCTTTTCCCTCACGAGCTTGGGATCGAACTCGAAAAGCCTGGAAAAGAGATCGGGGCTCTTTCCGCGGATGGGTATCGCACATCCGACTTCCTGAGCCGCCGATTTGACGGCTTCCTCCATGTAAGCCTCGCCTTCTTCAACAATCAGGACCTTTTCACACCCCTGGACGAACCGATGGATCAAACCGGAAGGGAACGGATGGGAGAAGCCGATACGCAGGATTCGAACCTTGTCCTCGATATTCAAGTCCTTCACGGCATCCTGAACGTAATTGAAGCTCACGCTGTTGCAGACGATCCCCCAGGGGCCGTCGCCCAGAAAAAGATTCCAGGGAGAGCTCTCGGACAGGGAGAGCGCTTTGTCGTAGTTCTCCAGCAGTATCTTGTGCAGGTTCCGAGAAACCGCCGGCACGGTGACGTAACGAAAAGGGTTTTTCTCGAAAGCGCCGGAGGTGACTCTTTCGCGAAAAGAGCCTAATTCCACCACGTCGGAGGAATGGTTGATCCTGGTCGTGGTCCTGAAGATCACGGGCTCGTGCAACTCCTCGGAGAGATCAAAGGCGTACTTGATCATCTCTTTGGCCTCGGCGCCCGAGGAAGGCTCCAGAATAGGCAGGCCGGAGAGCTTGCCGTAATATCGGTTGTCCTGCTCGTTTTGACTCGAGAACATGTAGGGATCGTCGGCGCAGACAATGACCATGGGACCGCGGACTCCCACGTAGGCCAGTGTCATCAAGGCATCCGCCGCCACATTCATGCCGACGTGCTTCATTACCGCCATGGACCTGAGGCCGGATGCCGCGGCTGCTGCGGTCATCTCAAGAGCCACCTTTTCGTTGGTCGAATATTCGAAGTATAGGTCCGTCTCGTGGGAAATGCGCCAGAGGTTCTCGCTGATCTCGGAAGACGGTGTGCCCGGATAAGTGGCTCCGAAAGCCAACCCGGCCTCCAGGGCTCCTCTGGCGATAGCCTCGTTCCCCAGCAGCAGTACTTTCTCACCAGGAGAACCTGTCAATAGTTTGTGCATCGGGTACCTCTCTTTTCAGTCCGTCGGCTGTATTTCAACGAAGGGCCGGCTTCGTGCGACGCCCGCTAGCCCTGGTTTCTTTCATCGATCACGCGCTTGGCCTTGCCCTCGCTTCTGGGGATGGAATTCATGGGAACAATCGTGACGGGCACGTTGATGCCGATGACCATCAGGATACGCTCGCTGACCCTCTGAGCCAAGGCGGTGAGAGCTTCTTGGCCGTCGCCGTAAACGGACTTCTTGGCTTCGAGTTCCAGGGACATCACGTCCAGATAACCTTTCTTGCGAACCCGAATCAAGTAGTGAGGCTCCATTTCCCTGAATTCCATGACCACGCTTTCCACTTGGGACGGAAACACGTTGACTCCGGAGATAATGAGCATGTCGTCGTCCCGGCCCGTGACCTTGTTCATGGTAACCAGCGTACGGCCGCAAGGACATTGGATTCTCTCCAAGCGGGTGATGTCTTTGGTGCGGTAGCGAATCAGGGGCATGGCACGCCGTTGAAGCGCCGTGAAGACCAATTCTCCCACTTCACCGTAAGGTAGGGGCTGCAACGTTTCCGGGTCGATAATTTCCGGGAGGCAGTGGTCTTCGTTGATGTGCAGGTTCCTGGCTTCGCAGGAAAAGGCCACTCCGGGCCCCATCATCTCCGTCAGCCCGTATGCTTCGTGGGCCGTGATGCCCATTCGACGTTCGATTTCGTCCCGCATTTTGGGCGTCCATGGTTCCGCGCCGAACGAGCCCACGCGGAGAGGCAGCTTGTGAACGTCGACACCCATGATTTCGGCGCGCTCGGCGATGGTCAAGGCGTAAGTCGGGGTACAGAAAAGCACCGTGGTCCCGAAATCCTTCATCAGGGTAATCTGCCGTTCGGTAAGGCCGCTTGAAATGGGAATAGTCGTGGCTCCCACGGCTTCGGCGCCTTGATGAAAACCCAGGCCGCCGGTAAACAGTCCGTAACCATACGCGTTCTGGCAGATATCGTCGGGGCGCACTCCCTGAGCCCAGAGCATCCGGGCCATGCAATCGGCCCAATCTTGTCTGTCCTGCGCCGTGTAGGGACCGGTAATAGGCTTTCCGGTGGTTCCGGAGGAAGCGTGAATTCGAACCACTTCCTTCATGTCCACGGCGCAGAGTCCGAAGGGGTACTCATCCCTCAGGTCGTTCTTGATTGTGAGTGGGAACTTGGACAGGTCTTCTAATTTGGACAGGTCGTCGGGCTTGAGCCCCAATTTATCGAAAGACTTTGTATAGAAGGGAACTCGTTCGTATATCCAGGAAAGTGTTTCCTTCAGTTTACCCAGTTGAAACTTGGCCATCTCATCATAAGGCATGGTTTCGAATTTTTCATCCCAGAACTTGGACATCATGCTCCTCCTTCGAGTAGGGTGTTCAAAGCATTCAGGATGAGACCGGCCTCAAGGGGCATGGTGTGGGAAGTATTGCCTCGGCCCGGAATAAGAGAGCCGAAGCGTCGCGAGGGCGGTAGAAGGGCCTGAGTCCCCTGGGTAGCCATAAAGTGATTACAAATTAGCTATCTGATTAGCTTATGGCCAAACCCATTGTCAATCAGATTCTCTACGCACCGGTCGCCTCGGGCCTTGCTTTTTGCACAGGAGAAGCGGAAAGCCCGTCGAGTAATCACGAACCTTTCATCATCGCTTCTTTTGCCAGTGCGTCGCACCGCTCGTTTTCCGGATGCCCGGAATGGCCGGCCACCCATTCCCATTTTACCTGATGCTTTGTAGTCAGTTCGTCGAGAGATCTCCAGAGATCGGCGTTCTTAACGGGTTGACGATTGCTCGTGATCCAACCTTTGCGCTTCCATGAATGAATCCAGCTTGTCATTCCTTTTTGCAGGTATTGTGAATCCGTGTATACCGTCACACGCGCGGGCCTGTGCAATTCCTTGAAGGCCTGTATGACCGCGGTAAGCTCCATGCGGTTGTTGGTGGTGTGCGGAGCGCTTCCGGCCAGCTCCTTTTCACGGTCCCCCCACCTCAAAATGGCGGCCCATCCTCCGCCTCCGGGATTGCCGCTGCAGGCCCCGTCGGAAAATATCTCAACAGCGTCCGGAGATTCAGCCTCCTCGAAAGAAGGGGACTTATTCCCATCGGCTTGTCCTTCGTCCGCTTTCGCTTCTTTCCGGTTTGGGGGGGATGTGGAAGCGAGGCCGCTGAGGGCTTTGTACAGAGTCTCTACCAGCCAATGAACTTCCGCGCTTTCCAGCTGTTCACCTCGGGAAACTCTTGTTCGCATCTCCTCGAGCTGATCCAAGGCCCCCTGTATGCCGCGGTTCAATGTTTTCTGCGAAGGATTTGCCATGTCTTACCGTCCCATGCATAGGTTCCATCAGGATTCAGGTTTGCAGAGGCGACACAAACACGCGACCGTTTCTCCCTAAGTCGGGGTCCAAGACGTCTTTGTCGTGGACGAAAAATGGGCCGAGGCATCTCATCCGAATCGGGGGCGATGGTTTGCAGCCACCCTGTCCCGCATTGTATCCTTAATACGGATGTGAGGAGTATCGATGTACCTCTTTCCGACCCCTTTATGCAAGACCGGCGGAACGGGAAATGACCGGTGAACCGGAATTGAACGTTTTTTTGTGGTTTGAAGGCTTCCCGTGTACGGCCCAGCCGGGTGCCGAAGGACTCCGGCGGCCGGCATAAGCGGGAAAAGTCCAAGGAGAGTGAGAGCGGGAGGCACATTGAATCACGTAAAGATTCGATCGAAACTCGGGGGAAATGAAGCTCCGACTCCAAAAGACCGTGCGCGGATTCGGACATCCGTGCCGCGGTTCATCGTTCTTTTGCTCTGTGCGCTTCCCCTCTTGGTGCATTTTTCGTCGGTACGCGCGGTTTCCGGAGACTCCGAGAAGCCGACCGGAGAAAGACCGCCCGAAATCCAAGATGCGTTCATCCGGGAAGAAGCGGGCAACCCTAAGGTGTTCTTCGTCATTGCTCTGTCACGGAAGGTGGAGCCCGACATCTTTTCGCTCAAAGACCCACCACGTCTGGTGATCGATGTGCCGAGCGGAAACGAACACTCGTTGCCGGACGTCATTAAGCCCAAGTACCCGGGATTTCTTAAGATCGTACGCGTGGGACGCCATCCCGACCGGGGATTGACCAGATTTGTCTTGGATTTTGCGAAAAAAGGAGAATATGAAATTCAACCCATCGTGTTCACGCCGGACCCAAATCGGCCCGCTTCGCGCATCGTCGTTGAAATTACCCGGCTGAGCACGGCCCAAGAGCACCTTTGAGCTCCATCATGGATAGGGAACAGCCGTTTTTCACCAGCGTCAAAGAGGAAGACGTCCGTCGCGAACGGAACAAAGCACGCACCTTGCGCAATACCGAGTGGTGGAAGCGCAAACGCAGCAAAGGCGTCTGCTATTTCTGCGGAGCTAAGGTACCTCCTCGCGAGCTCACCATGGACCATGTCATTCCCATCATTCGTGGCGGAAAAAGCGTAAAGAGTAACCTCGTACCGGCCTGTAAGACATGCAACATCAAGAAGAAGTACCTGCTTCCCACGGAATGGAAAGAATACCTCGATTCCCTCAAGTAACCGTTCCAAGGACGGCGGCTCTTCTTCCCCGCTTCCGCGATCCGTCATCTACGGGTCGCGGGCTTGCGCAATCGTCGTTGAACATCGGAAAACCGTTTCCATACGATCTACGGGAGGGAATTCCGACCCCCGGGCGACCCATCCACGGTTTAACCGCCGGGGCGCTTTTGCGACAACATACTCGGGTCGTCAGGAGGACGAGGACACGTGGAAGGCGGGGGGGCTGATCCTTGGGCTTCTGCAGAGGGGGCATTTGCCGGGGGTGGTGAGTCGGTCCCTCTTCTTGAACTCAAAACCACAGTTGAGGCAAAGGGCCGGGATGATCAAAAATCGACGGCTGTGGGCCGCGCTTCGCGCAACATAGGGCAGATGGTGCAAAACCTCGCGTTCGGAAGCGCCCAGGGCTTTGGACAGGTCTCGCACGGTGAGGGTTTCCTCCAGGAGCAGTTCCAGAATCCGTTGCCGCAGAGTGGAGGGATGGTCGTCGTTCATGGAGAAAGCGTCTCCTGAAATATCCGCACAGGGTGGACCTTACTCGGCTGCACGCGGCGTACGGCCGGACTCCGGGTCGGTCTTCCTTTTTCTCAAGCAGTTCTTGCAGGTACCATCCAAGCGGATTTCCACCCGTTCCACAAGAGCGGGGAAGGTTTCCCTGAATTTTCGGAGTTCCGATGCCACCCGTTCCAGGCTTCCGGGATCTAGGCAGACCATGTTGCCGCAGGTGGTACAGAAAAAATGAGGGTGTGCCGGGTGGTTGGGGTTCTGGGCGAGGCCGTACCTGAAGGAGCGGTCGCCCGCACTGATCCTATCCACGATCCTGCATCCGACGAGAGAATCCAGAATCCGATACAGGGTAACTCGATTCATGGGCCTGGACCGTTCCACGGTGGCCAGTAATTCTATTGCGCTCAAAGGCGAGGGGCTGTTGCCGATGATTCGCAGCACGTGGAGCCGGTTGGGAGTACATCTGAGACCGTTTGATTTGAGAAGACCTTCATAATCGCAGTTCACGCACATGATTTTCAGTCTCCGGCAGGCATATTTACTATAAACGATGTTTCCATGACTGGATGTGGGGTCAAAAGATTCGCAACGTGTTTCCGACCGTCTTCCTTCGGCGTGCAATCAGATTGCCGGTGGTGAGGTTCAGGAAAAAGAACGCAGCCGCCACAAGGATGATGGTAGCTCCCGACGTCAGATTGAGGGTGAAGGACAACCAGAGCCCGAGGAGAATGAATCCGGCGCTGAATACCACGGACCAAGCCATCATGGATTTGAGTGACTTGCTGAGGCCTTCCGCCATATAGGGGGAAATGGTGAGCAGGGCGATGACCAGAACCAGCCCTACGAGGCGGATGATCATGATGATACACAGGGCCACCATGACCATGAGAAGATAGTGCAAGGCTCTGGAAGGGACTCCTCGAACCGTGGCGAATTCTTCATCGTAGGAAACCGCCGACAGCTCCTTGTAGTACCAACAGACCACTGCGAGAATGATGGCGTTCAGCGCGCACATGAGCCACAAGTCGGAAGAAGGCACCGCCAGGATACTACCGAAAAGGTAACTCATGAGGTCTACGTTATAGCCCGGAGTAAGGTCCGTAAACACGATGCCCACGGCGAAGCCGACGGCCCACATGACTCCGATGAGCGTATCGGCTCGATGTTTCCTGCCGGTGCTTGCGGCTCCCATGGCCGTCGAGGCCGCAACGGAGAACAAAGCGGCTCCCAGGGTGAGAGGCCAGCCCATAAACAAGGCCAGTCCTACGCCCCCATAAGCCGCATGGGCAATGCCGCCGGCGAGGAAGACGATGCGGTTGACCACCACCAGGGTACCGATGACGCCGCAGGCGATGCTCGCCAGAAGTCCGGCCAGCAAAGCGTTGCGCATGAATTCGTATTGAAGGACCTCCATCATGACTCGTGGTCCTCGTGGACACCCAAGACCCGGTGGGGAATACCGTGAGCAATGAGTTCCACCGGGCAGTGGTAAATGGTTCTCATCATTTCGGGTGTGATTTCGGATTCGTGGTGGAAGAAGACCTTCTGGTTTACACAAGCCACGGACTTCACATAACTCGACAGGACATTCACATCATGGCTTACCACGGCAATCGTGGCGTTTCGGTTCAGTTCATGCAGGAAATGAAAAATGTCCGACTGGCCTTTGGCGTCCACGCCCGTGGTGGGTTCGTCCAGGAAAAGAATTTCCGGTTTTGAGGAGAGGGCCCGGGCGATGAATACTCTTTGGCGTTCTCCTCCGGACAACTCATCGATTCTGCGATTACGATGATTCCACATGCCCACTTGTTGCAGTGCCTCTTTGGCCGCTTCCCGATCTTTGGGAGTGTACCCCCATCTGCGGGAAGAGATTCCCAGCCTGCCCATGAGCGTGACGTCCAAAACGGAGATGGGGAAGCCGGGATTGGTGTGACTGCTCTGCGGAACGTAGCCGATGTGGTGGGAGGCTTTCCCCGGGGTTTCTCCCAGAACGTGGATGACTCCGCAGTCGGGCCGCAGAAGTCCTAAAATGAGCTTGACCAGTGTAGTCTTGCCGCCGCCGTTGGGACCAATAATCGCAAGGAAGTCGCCGCGTTCGATATCGAAGGTGACGTCTTTCAGCACGGGATGGCTGTTGTACGAAAAAGAGACTTCTTTGACTTCGACGACTGTATTGCCCATCTGATTGACTGAATCGACCTCGAAGGTTTTCAATAGAGACACTTATTGCTTTAAGCTGTGCCAAGCGGCTGCGGAAACTTCGGGGAGAGTTGGGGAGCTTAGCGGCATGGGTCACAGCCGACGGAAAGAGTATGCAAGTAAGTTGCAGTTCTGTCAAGCGCCCCGGGCGCGGCCTTCCTCCGGTGTGTCGATTTGCGACCGCGTCCGAACTGCGATTTCCGCCGGGTTTGGAGGTTTACGACAGTGCGGGGGGAGCCATATGCCCGCCGTTTAGGACCCTTGGGGCCCGTCAAGCCGGCCGCCTGAAGGCGAACGGAAGTTTGTAGGTGAGGTGCGCCGAGGGACGTTCGGGCCGGGCTTCCGGAGTCCGCCGCAACAGAAGTGCGCCGTTATCTTCCGATTAATTTTTCTTCTTTCGAAAAAGCGACCGGCCTTCGGCGCCTTTCGACGTTTTCCAAGGGGATCAAATATGCGGGCGATGAAATAGGGTATTGAGGATGTCTCGACAAGTTCCTTCAACCCGTGCAGGCTTTGCAGGGGGACGAAATAGGGTTTGTAGGTCTGAGGCGGGTGTGCTTTCATAGCGCTTTTCAGACCTTCCGGCCGGAAACGGAAACCGAGAAGGAGGATATTTTGGACCTAAGAGACTATTTTGAAAAGACTCAAGGTGTGGGAATCCTGGCCACCTCGAATCGTGAAGGCAAAGTGGATGTGGCCGTGTTCGCCCGTCCTCACGTCATGGATGACGGCACCGCGGCTTTCATTATGAGGGACAAGTTGACCCACCACAATCTGGAGCAAAACCCCCACGCGGCCTATATGTTTGTCGAGGAAGCGCCGGGTTGGCGGGGGATTCGGCTGTTCCTGACCAAGATTCGCGAAGAACGCAACTCGGAATTGCTGCACTCTCTGTCCCGGAGATCGGAATCGTCTCACCCGGGTACGTCTTCCGAGGATCGATTCCTGGTTTTCTTCAACGTGGACATGGTATTACCGGCGATAGGCACGGACATGCGATGAGGCTGGTCGTTTTTTCAGGGTCATAAAGGGTGATACAGTGTTTGTGAACGAGTTGGGTGAATTCGGGCTGATCGATCTGTTCGCCAAAGACTGGCCGGAGTTGGGAACTGATGTGGTACGCGGCATCGGAGACGATTGCGCCGTAATCGACACGGGCGGCGACCGATGTGTTCTGGTGACCACGGACATGCTGGTGGAAGGAGTTCATTTCGATCTGAATACCATCACGCCCTTGGAGCTGGGAGTGCGGTCCGTTGCGGCGAACCTGAGCGATATCGCCGCCATGGGGGGCGTTCCGGCTCACTCCTTTTTGTCGATCGGCGCTCCCGCGTCGGTCAAAACCTCCTTTATGGAGGAGTTCATCCGCGGGTACCGGGAAATCAGTCTGAAGCACGATTGCCGGCTCCTGGGGGGAGACACGGTTGCGTCTCCGTGCGTGGTGATCAATGTTGTGGTTATGGGCTTCGGGGAACGAGAAAAGATTCTGTATCGAAACGGGGCCATATGCGGAGATTATATATATGTCTCCGGTTACCTGGGGGATTCCGGAGCGGGTCTGGACCTGCTTCGCCACCCCCTGGAGGCGGCGGAATTTGGGAGAGGGGAATCGCTCAGGTTACGTCACCTGACTCCGGAACCCCGAGTGGCCTTGGGGAGGCTGCTGGGGGAAAGCAAAGTGAACGCCTGCATCGACCTGAGCGACGGAATCGCTTCCGACTTGGGCCATATTTGCCGCAAAAGCGGAGTCGGAGCCCGTATTACCGCCGAGCTCCTGCCCGTTTCCCCTTCCGCGGCGTCATGGGGTCGGGTCCGGGGAGTGGATCCCCTGGAATGGGCTTTGTCGGGAGGTGAAGATTTCGAACTGTTGTTCTGTGCGCCGGAAAGTACGGGGGAGAAAATCATTCGGAGGGCGAAGGAGGAACTCCAATGCGCCGTATCCTGCGTGGGAGAGATCGTGGACGGACGGGACATTGTGCTGACGAAAGGCGGCCGGGAAGAACGGCTCGGCCTTAAGGGCTATGAACACTTCAAGGGATAGAAGGGCGCCGGTATGTACGGGCGCCCTGAACCGAACCGTCGTCAAATGGAAAACGGGTTTTGAAGCGTGATGGTCTGGTCTCGTGAAGCCCCCACGGAGATCAGGCTGATGGGTGTGCCGGCAAGCTCCTCGATGCGTCGCAGATATTTTTTCGCCGCGTCCGGCAGGTCCGAGAATTCGCGCACTTCGCCGATATCCTCCTTCCAACCGGCATGATCCTCGTACACGGGGCGGCATTGTTCGACCATTTCGAGACTCGGAGGCATGGAGTCCAGCTTCTTCCCTTTGCACTCGTACGAGGTGCAGACGCGAATGGTGTCCAATCCGCTGAGTACGTCGAGTTTGGTCACCGCGAGACCCTGAAGACCGTTAAGGCGTACCGCGTCCCGCAGAACCACCAGGTCCTGCCAGCCGCATCGACGCTTTCTTCCGGTGGTCGCACCAAACTCGGCCCCTTGCGACTGTAGATGGTCTCCCACCGCGTCCGTGAGTTCCGTGGGGAATGCGCCGCCGCCCACCCTTGTGGCGTAGGCTTTGACGATTCCCAGAACGAAATGGATGTGTTTCGGTCCGATGCCCGCTCCCGTGCAGACCGAGCCGGCCACCGGATTGGAAGAAGTGACATAGGGATAGGTGCCGTGGTCGATGTCCAACTGGGTTCCTTGGGCCCCCTCGAAAAGGACGTTCTTCTTCATCCCGAGGGCTTCCTTGATTTCGACCGAAACGTCGGCAAGGTACGGAGCCAGTTCTCGTGCCGAAGCCAAAAGGGCGTCCAACTCTCCCGGTTCCTCAACGGGAAGGTCCGAGCCCAGTACCTGAGTGAGAATCTTTCGTTTTTCTTCAAGATTGCTTCGGTACACGGAAAGAAAGCGTTGTTCGTCAACGAAATCGATGAAACGGATTCCCCTTCGCCCGGCTTTGTCCTCGTAGCAAGGTCCGATGCCTCTGCCGGTGGTTCCGATCTTGGTATCGCCTTTGGCCTGTTCTCGAGCCGCATCGAGGGCCCGGTGGTAGGGCATGATCATATGAGCCCGCGCGCTTATCCCGAGGCGTCGGGTGTGGATGTCGATGCCTCGTTCTTTCAGCCCTCGTATTTCCTGCAGCAGGACCAGAGGGTCGATAACGACTCCGTTTCCCACGAGGCAACTTTTGTCTTCATAGAGGATTCCGGAGGGAACGATGTGGAGGATATACTGCTCTTCGCCCACCCGGAGGGTGTGGCCGGCGTTATTCCCGCCCTGGAAACGAACGATGAGGTCCGCGTGTTCGGTGAGCAGGTCCACGACCTTTCCCTTGCCCTCGTCCCCCCACTGGGTTCCTACAACAACGACGTTTGGCATGCCTTGATTCCCGTTTGATTATCTACTATTGGTTGGTGCGTTTTCCGCAAACCCAAGGACTGATATGCCATCGGGCCGCACTTGTCAACGGTTTTCCGGGATCCATCCCTGATGGTCGCGGAGCGGTTTCGGGGGTTCCCGGACCGGACGAAGCGGAAGACCACGGAAGGTTGAGGAATGACTTCAAAGATGCAGCACATCAGAAACTTCAGTATCGTGGCGCACATCGATCACGGCAAGTCCACACTCGCGGACCGTCTCATTCAGAGCACGGGGGTGGTGGACGAGCGGGCTTTCCGGGACCAGCTTCTGGACAGCATGGATATCGAGCGGGAGCGGGGCATCACGATCAAAAGCCAAGCCATCAGTCTTCCCTACAAGGCTCGGGACGGCAAACACTACGAGCTCAACCTCATCGATACGCCCGGCCACGTGGATTTCACCTACGAGGTCTCCAGAGCCCTGGCTTCGTGTGAGGGAGTTTTGTTGCTGGTGGACGCCTCCCAGGGCGTGGAAGCCCAGACCCTGGCCAACCTGTACCTGGCCATGGAACAAGACCTGGCCATCATTCCGGTGATCAACAAGATTGATCTGCCTTCCGCGGAACCCGAAAGGGTCCGGGAGGAGATCGAGGTGGAGTTGGGCCTGGATTCCGAAAGCGCGCTTTTGTGTTCCGCCAAGGAAGGCATCGGCATCGAGGAAGTTCTGGAAGCCATTGTCCAACGGATACCCCCTCCGGAGGGGGATCTCGATGCACCGTTGGCCGCTCTGATTTTTGATGCTCAGTACGACGCTTTTCGGGGTGCGATCATCCATTGTCGGGTCATAGACGGCAGGCTTAAACAAGGGGATTGGATTCGTCAGATGGGTTGCGGGACCACGCACCGGGTCGAGGAAGTGGGTGTGTTTCGAGTGAACCGTGAGCCCAAGAAGATGCTCACCGCCGGAGACGTCGGTTATATTATCGCGGGAATCAAGAGTGTTCGGGAAACCCGAACCGGCGATACCATCACCCTGGAATCCAACCCCCGGCCGAAACCCCTGCCCGGCTTTCGAGAAGCCAAACCTGTGGTCTTCTCCTCCATTTATCCTATTGCGTCGGACGATTATCAGGATCTGGCGGATGCTCTGGACAAATACCATTTGAACGATGCGGCATTCAGCTACGAAAAGGATTCGTCCGTGGCCCTGGGCCAAGGCTTTCGATGTGGATTCCTGGGATTGCTTCATCTTGAAGTGGTTCAGGAACGCCTCGAAAGGGAGTATGATCAGTCCATTATCATGACCGTGCCCAGTGTGCGTTTTCGATTCAAGCTCAAGAATCAGAACCTGGTGGTCATCGACAACCCGGCGTATTATCCGGACCCGGTGGAGATCGAAGAGGCTTTCGAACCGTATATCAAGGCGTCCATCATCATGCCGGATCGGTATATGGGGACCGTGATGACGCTGGTGCTCGAACGCAGGGGGGAAAACCCCCGATACAATTACCCCACGCCCGGGCGGATCGAGCTCACCGTGGACCTCCCACTGGCCGAAGTGGTTTATGATTTTTATGACAAGCTCAAAACCGTCACGCAGGGATACGGGTCTTTCGACTACGAACTCGGTGAGTACCGCAGCAGCGATCTGGTCAAAGTGGATATTTTGGTCAACGGCGAAAAGGTGGACGCACTGTCTCAGATCGCACACCGGGATCGGGCCCGACTGCGGGCCAAACAGGCTTGCGATCGCTTGAAAGAGGAAATTCCCCGTCACATGTTCAAGATCGCCATCCAGGGAGCCATCGGCGGTCAGATCATCGCCCGGTCCACGATCAGCGCTTTCAGGAAGGATGTGACAGCCAAGTGTTACGGCGGTGATATCACGCGAAAACGGAAGCTGCTGGAGAAACAGAAAGCCGGGAAAAAACGCATGAAGATGATCGGGCAGGTGACGGTTCCCCAGAGCGCGTTCATCGCCGTTCTCAAGTCCGAGCAGGAGTGAGCTTGGAAGGCGGGCCCCCCCCGTCCGCCGAACCGGCGGGATTGTATGTTCATATTCCTTTCTGCTCCCGGAAGTGTCGGTATTGCGATTTCGTGTCCTACACCCGGACCGATCTGATTCCCCGCACGGTGAAGGCCGTCGTCAAAGAAGCTTCTTTGTACGAAGAATCGTGGGGGGAATTCGACACCCTGTACCTGGGGGGAGGCACACCCAGCCTTCTGACCGGTTCCGACCTGAGAGAACTTTTTTCCGGCCTGCGCCGCGTCTTTTCCTTCAAAGACTCTTCGGAAATCACCATGGAAGTGAATCCCGGAGACGTCAATCCGGATCGCCTCGGCACCTTGAACTCTTTGGGTGTCAACCGGATCAGCATCGGAGTTCAATCCTTTCGCGATCCGCTTCTCCGATTTCTGGGGAGACGTCACACGGGAGAAGCAGCGGCGCGAACCCTGAAATGGGCGCGCGAGGTGGGGTTCGAGGCCATAGGGGCGGATCTGATCTACGGAATCCCGGGGCAAAGCCTTACGGACTGGCGAGACGATCTGCGTTCCATAGTTGATTTTCGGCCGGAACACCTGTCCTGCTACCAGTTGACCTTTGAATCGGGAACCCCCCTTGATCTTCAGCGAAGGAAAGGCAAAGTCGTCCCCTTGAACGATGAGGAGACGTGCGCCTTTTTCTCGGAAACCGCCGAATTCCTCTCCAAAGAGGGATACGAGCATTATGAGATATCCAACTTCGCGGCCGCTCCGCATTGTCGGTCGCGGCACAACCTTAAGTACTGGTCCCACGTACCTTATCTCGGTTTGGGACCTGCGGCCCATTCCTTTGATGGTGGGCGGCGTCGTTGGAATCACAAGAATTTGGAGTCGTACCTAAAGGCTTCGGACCGGGGCGAACCTCCCGTGGAGGACGGGGAAAGCATTGATTGGGAAAAATTCAGGCTGGAAGCCCTGTTCTTCGCTTTTCGAACCGCTGCCGGAATGCCCTGGGGCCATCCCGCGCTGGAACCCGGAACCGACAATCACGAACATTATCGGAGCGTCCTGACGTTTTTGGAGCTGCAACAATTGGTCGTTCTTGACGAGAGCGGATTTCGGCCCACGGAAAAGGGGTTCGCGGTGGCGGATTCCCTGCCGGGGATGCTGGATCGATGCTAGCGTTTGCTCGCATGTCGCCGCGCCGGCGTAGGTGCTCTTTGTGATAACCTGTTCACCAAGTTGGTGAAGACCCGACAAATAAACACGCCGAGGCGGAACCCATCCGCCGTCAAGGAGCCCGCCATGCCCGCTTTGGGAATTTTGATGTGCGAAGTGCTCGAACTCGAATTCGCCCACCTGCTCGCCTCCGATCCCGACATCGTAAACATTTCAGTGGTGGAGGACGGGCATTCCCAACGCTTCATCCGCTTGTTGGAGGAACGGGATTCGAGGGAGGTGCGGTGCCTAAGAGAAGCATCCGTGTTTCAAATGCCGGACGATGGCATCCATATCCTGGTTCAAGTGCTGGAACTGGCGCTCCACGACCGCAAGAAACGACTTCAACGGGGACTGGCGGACGCGGCAGAAGACATGGGAAGCCGAGTGGATGCGCTGCTGCTGGGCTACGGGTTGTGCGGAAATGCGTTGGAGAATCCTTCCGAACTTCTATCCGATGCCGGAGCGCCGGTGTTTCTTCCCATGGATGAGGACCATCCAGTGGACGACTGCGTCGGGCTGCTCATCGGCGGCCGGGAGAACTACTACGGTGAGCAGTGTAGGATTGCGGGCACTTTTTTCATGATACCGGGATGGACCCATCACTGGCGACGCGTAATGGATGTCGAACGCGGAGGGATGGGAGTGGATTTGGCGCGGCGCATGTTCGCCCATTACGAACGGTCTCTCCTGGTGACCACGCCCCTGCTCGATGAAGGAAAAATGAGAGAGAATATTCAGGAATTCAATGAACTGTTCGGCCTGAGAACCGAGGCCCGTCCGGGTACCCTGGACCTGCTTGCGAAAACCTATCGAGAGGCCAAGGCATTTGTTTTGGGCGCGAACCCATCGGATGGCAACGAAATTCGGAAATCCTGAAAGGAACCTTGCCTTGGGAAGAGGGGAAGACCAGTGCGCGGTGGAAAGCGCCCTGCGGGAGTTGCGTTCCGAGGATGAGGGCGCCCGGCTCGGAGCCGTGAGGAGGCTGAAAGAGTCGCCGGCTGCGGAGGCCCTGCAAGCCCTTTTCGAAGTAGCGCTTCACGATCCCGTTCCCTATTTGCGAAGCGAGGCGGTGGATGCTCTGATGTCTTTCGCCTCTCCCGAATCGGTGGAGCCGTTGATTCGCGTCCTCCATACGGATCCGATACGCTACGTTCGCATGAGATCCCTGGAGGCGCTGGGAAGTCTTGCAGATGAGCGGGCTGCGGCCGAGCTGATTCGTTTCCTGGCCGATCCGGATGCGGAACTGGTATGGAAAGCCGCGGAGGCTTTGGGCAGGGCGAAGCGCCGGGAGGCCCTCGGCTCCCTGGTCGGCCTGTTCTCGCATCCCGACATGTACGTCCGGGAGAAGGCGGCCGAGGCGTTGGGAAGTCTCGGGACACCCGAGGCGCGGGAACCGCTGCGACAAATCGTCGAAGATGAGAATTTGGCCTATTCCCTGGATGATCTCAGGTTCGTGAGAGCGGCTCGCGCGGCCTTGGAGCGCCTCGATGCGGAACACCCCCAAGACCTCGAATAATTGGATCACGCAATGACCTGCGGGAGCTTTCGGACCGACGCCGAGGGTCCTTTGGGGGCGTTCATGCCTCCGGTCCCCAAACGAACACGGGCGCGCGTCAGCGGGCCGAAGGCAATTCAATCGTGCAGAGCACGCCTTCGGACGCGGATTCCAGCTTCAGGGTTCCCAGGTTCTTGCGGGCGGCAAGGGAGGCGATGGGCAGACCGAATCCGGTACCTGTGGGTTTGGAGGAATAAAACGGAGCGAACAGGTTGTCCATGGTTTCGTCTTTGGGCAAGGTGCCGGGATTTGATATGCGTATCCGCAGGAAGTTCTGCAGGGGGCTCTTCATGGATTGGACCCGAATTTCTCCTCCCCGGCCGCTCACTGCCTCAAAAGAGTTTTCCAGCAGATAATAAAACATGGACTCCAGGTCTCGGGCGTCCCCGTACACTTGGGTCAGTTGGGGGTTCAGGTCCAAGGAAATCGGGATCACGGCGGCGGCGAATTTGTGTTCGAGTTCCTTGACCGCTTTCAGGAGTATCTTTAAGAGGGATTCTTCTTTAAATACCGGTTCTCTGCGGAAAATATCGGTATAGACACCCACGTCGGATACCATTCTCTCCAAACGTCTATTTTCCTGCATAATGGCTTCGTACGTCTGGTACACAGGATTGCCCGCATCCAGGTTTTTTTGCAGCCTCCGAATATTCCCGCCGATCACCGTCACCGGGTTTCTCACCTGATGAGAAATGCCCCGGATCACCTCGACATCGCACTGCGCCGTTGCCGATATCAATGAATCCGTGGCGACAAGAACGCAGAAATCGAGCATCTTGTCGATAACTTTGGACACTTGTTCCCGATGTTCTGCGGGAACCAGCTCTCGGACCATTCCATGGCAGAACTGACGAGCGATCGCATAACCGAGATTCACGTATCGCTGATCCAGATTGATCTCAACGTGTTTGAGACCGCTTTTCCAGAGATATTCCAGAAAACCGGCGGCAAATTCGTCTTCGAAAAATCTTTGGAACCAGATCGCCAGGGCTTTTTCGAAACGATTGGGTTGCCGCTCGTGTTCCAGGACGATTCGGGTTTGGGGGATTTGAAGAAAGTATTCCGTGAAGAAGGAAGCGAAGTCGTCGCTCTTGGCCGCGAAGCGCAATCGGTAAGGCTCAAGATGCGCCATGTCGCCGCGACTTAGGTCCAGCTTGGAAAGAAAGAACTGCAGTCGTTCTCGGGGTACCGGCACGTCAATCATTATGTGGTCCGTCTTTTGCTGGGAGATCGTTCCAAGCTGAACGCGTTGGACAATAAATAATCCTACCCTGTTTTCAGGTCCTTTTCAATCCGCGGGGCGTCGGCGGAAGAGCGAGACACGCGACATCCTCGGGATTAAGGAGTCGGCCGACTTCCCTCCTTTCTTGCAGCACCGATGATCAGTTGCTGAGCCGCCGTGAAGCAACGACGTCGAACCAAAAACGTCACCAAAATGCTGCCGGCCGCGGTGGATGCGGTGAGCATCAACATGACTACGATTTGATATTTGATGGCCAAGACCGGGTCCGTGCCGCCGAGAATCTGACCGGTCATCATACCCGGAAGGAAGACGATCCCCACGGCCATCATTGAATTGATGGTGGGGATCATGCCCGCCCGCACCGCCTCTCTCAGAATTTCATGGGTCGCCTCGCGATAATCCGCTCCGAGGCAAAGCATTGTCTCGATGAGTTGTCGCTTCGACCTGAGGTCTCCGAAGAGCCGATCCAGGGAAACGGCGATGGCGGTCATGGAGTTGCCCACCACCATGCCGCCCAGAGGAATGAAATATTGAGGAAGATACCAGGGGCGAGCCTGGACGATGACTCCGGTGACCACCGCCGTCACGGCCGTGTAGGTGATGAGCATGGATATCAACGTGGGACGAAAAAATGGTACGGTGCGTTCCTTTACACGGCCCCGGATGGTCCAGGCGGCAAAACCGATCATGCCCGAAAACAGAAGGAGCACGACCCAAACCCGGCTGAACTCGAAAACGTAGCGGAGGGTGTAGCCCATGAGGAAAAGCTGGGCAAAGGTACGCACCGTACCCACCAGAATATCCCGCTCGAGTTTGAGACTGAGGAGCAACGAGCACAACCCGGACATGAGCACGAAAATGAGGCACAACACAAGCTGAAAAGTCCCGATCTCCAGGGTTCCCACGGCTAACATTCCTCGATGCGACGGTTGTGCAGGCGCCAGTGGCGGATACGATCCGAGCTATAGACGGCCGACGGACGATGGGTCGCCATAACGACGGTTACTCCGTCCTCGACGTTGGCACGAAGGATTTCCCGCTCGACAATTGCGGCGGACTCCGGGTCCAGCGCGGAGGTGGGTTCGTCCGGCAGCAAAACCTCCGGGCGGAGGAGCAGGGAACGAATCAAGCACAGGCGTTGCTTTTGTCCCACAGATAGGGTACCGGCAGGTTCGTCCAACGCCAGATCCGCCGACAGGAACCTCGCGAGCAGGCTTCGGAGGTCATCCTTCGAGGGTATCGGTATTTCACGGCATGCTTTGAAACGAAAAGGGAGAAGTAGATTCGCCGCTATGGTGTCTTCAATCAGTGCGGGGGTTTGGTGGATGTAGGCTACACGGCGGCGTAGGGAAGCCACGGATGGAGCCTCGATGGACCGCCCCTCGAAGAGAATGCGGCCTGCGGAGGGCTCCTGGATTCTGTTGAGAAGTCGGAGGAAGGAAGATTTGCCGGAACCGGAAGCCCCTCGGACAATGATCAGGTCGCCGCGTTCAACAGTCAGATTCACTTCGCGGAACAGAGGACGGTCCTCGCGGAAACCCAAAGCAATATTTTCGAACTGAAACAGAGGATTATGCATTGACTCTCGACATATCGGCCAATGGTGAAGGCTTCGCCGACTCACCTCGGCAGACGGAATGGCGGTAACCTTCGGAGGCAAGGCGCTCCATTTCGGAATCGCGAAACCCGCCTCCTACCCTGAATACCCCGAATTCACTTCTGATTGCCGGCCCGTGCGCGTGAATCGTCTTGTATCGGATGCCGCATGGTTATACAATACAATCATTTTTCTTCAAGAGATTCCATATCTTGACCGATCTGCCAAGAAGACGACGGGAATGGATGGCTTTTCGGCGGATCAAATCGACGTTGGACGGATCTTTGGCGAACCGGACTCGGCCGACTTGAACGTATTTCGGCTTTCTTCCCGGCGGCTGAGAAATCACAATGTGGGTTTTCTCGTTTCTCCATACTCTAACTTCCTGTTATGATAAGGATGTTGCGGAGATCAGGGATAAGGTGGTAAACCGGAAAGTGAAACCTTGACGACAACCGGTCGGCGGCGCTTAAGGTCGGGCGGAAAAGCGATTTGCTTTGGTGGTCGAGTCTTTCTTGACGGTTGTTTATTATCGCCGGTGGATCGGCCTTCATGGGGGCTGTGAAGCCGGAGGAGCGGAGCGATGAATGAAATAGCCATGTTGGCGAATGCTTGTCCCCTATCGGTACTGATTGAGGAAAAAGGCAATGTTGTGCTCGCCAATCAGCCGGCGCAGGAGCTGTTTGGAGCCACCGAGTCCGAAGACCTAACCGGGGTTCCGGTTACGGAACTACTTACCGCTTATCCGCCCGACCCCGCTTCGATTTCCGATCGATCCGGAGTTTGGAGCGCAAAAGTTCAAGCATTGGATGCAAGACAGGTCCCGGTGTCCGTTACTTCCAGGGAAGTGTCCGTGGGCGGCAAGCCCATGAAGGCGCATTTCCTGGATTCCCGTGCTTCGGAGGGTTCCACGGACTCGACGAAGCAGCAATTCGCGGCGCGGATCGATGAGACATTGAACCACATCCGCAAGGCGGGCCATGATCTCAATCAACCTTTGACCATCATTTCAGGAAAACTACAGCTTGTCATGTTGGACATGAACGAGTCCGACCCCATCTTCCCCACTTTGAAGACCATCAACGACGCGGTGTTCCGGCTGAGTGATCTCGTTCGAAATATCAGCGTGCTGATCAAATCGCTTCAGGGAGTCGGTTGAGCCGGTCCGGGATGTCGTAAGATCGCATTCACTGCGAATCCGCAGGATCTCGGCCTAAGGGTTTCCGCCGAAGCGGCGGGTCTTTGCGGTTCGTCGAACCGTCCCAACAGGGTGCCGGGGTGGAACCACGTTTGCGGAGTCGGCGGGGAGTCGGGGACTTCGTCGGAAGCCCCCGCTGTTCATTGGGGAGCGATCACGTCGACCGCCGACGGTTTCGTTCCGACCGCCCGGCCGGTGAACCCGTATGAAGGATGCGATTCACGCGACCTTGTCCAGTCCGAATTCCTTGTGCAGGGCTCTGACGGCCAATTCAGTGTAATTCTCGTCGATCACACATGATATCTTGATCTCGCTGGTGCTTATCATCAGAATGTTGACGCCTGCGGTCGCGAGAGCGGCAAACATTTTGGCCGCGACTCCGGGATGATTCTGCATGCCCGCACCCACGATGGAGACCTTGGCGATGTTCTCGTCCCCCAACAGTTGTTGCGCTCCGATTTCCTTTGCGGTAGGGGTCAGCATCGCCATGGTCCGCGCGAAGTCCTTCTTGGGAACCGTAAACGTCAGATCCGTCAGACAGTCGGCGCTCGTGTTCTGAATAATCATATCGACCACGATGTTGGCGTCGGAAATGGGTTTGAATATGGTTTGCGCTATGCCCGGCTTGTCCGGAACCTTGGTCAAGGTCACCCTGGCCTCGTCCTTTCGGTAGGCCACACCGGAAACCACGCGTTTCTCCATGATGTCTTCCTCCTTCATCACCAATGTTCCCGTTTCATCTGAAAACGTGGACCGCACATGCAGCACGACTTGATGGTTTACGGCAAGCTCGACGGAACGAATTTCCAGAACTTTCGCCCCCAGGCTGGCCATTTCCAGCATTTCTTCATAGGAAATCCGATCCAGCTTTCGCGCCCGCTTTTCCACGTTGGGATCGGTGGTGAAGACTCCCGTAACGTCGGTGTAAATTTCGCACACATCCGCCTTCAAGGCCGCCGCCAGAGCCACCGCGGTGGTATCCGACCCGCCCCTGCCGAGCGTGGTGATATCTCCGTTCGGATCGATGCCTTGGAAACCGGCCACCACGACGATCCGACCTTGCGCGAGTTCCTCTTGAATCCTCGCCGGGTCCACATCCTCGATTCGAGCCTTCCCGTGGACGTCGTCGGAAATGATTTTCGCCTGAAAGCCCAGCAGTGAGACGGCGTCTATCCCCATGTCGATCAGAGTAACGGCCATGAGCGAAACCGTGGTCTGTTCCCCGATACTTAAGAGACAGTCCAGTTCACGTGTGTCCGGCGTAGGGGTGATTTCCTGGGCCAACCGGATCAGCCGGTCCGTCTCGCCCGACATGGCGGAGAGCACCACGACGAGATCGTGCCCCTGTTCCTTGATAGTCTTAAGCTTTACGGCGATATTTCGGATCTTCTCGATGCTCCCGACCGAAGTTCCCCCGTATTTTTGGACAATTAGCGCCAACCGTCCCTACCTCCCGTTTCTTTGATTCCTTCTTGTTAATTCCGCCGCCAGAGCCCGAATCATGCCCAGGGCCCGGTCGGTCCTCCCTGTAACCGATATCTTTCGTTGACATTCCCCTTCATTAATGAGTTCCACAACGAGGGCGTCTTCCGGCAGGTCGTCTCCAAGCCGATCGGCCCATTCAATCACGGCCGCGCCGTCCGACTCAAGGAGTTCTTCCAGTCCGAGTTCGTCGCCTTCCGGCCCCCCTTCTATGCGATACAAGTCCATGTGAATCAGGGGGACCCGGCCGGGGTACTCATGCACGAGGGAAAAAGTGGGGCTTTGTATGGTGAAGCGGGAAGGGACTTCCAGGCCGCGGGCGATGCCGTGGGTCATGGTGGTCTTCCCCCCGCCCAGATCGCCGCAGAGAGCGACGACGTCGCCGGCCTCGAGAAGCCGTCCGAGGGCTTCTCCAAACCGCTCCGTTTCGTCGGGAGACGAACTCTCCCAGGTCAGTTGTGTTTGTCCGTTCATCCGAAAGTCCCGGTCCGGAGATCGAGGTGCACACGATTCCGTTCGATGTTCCCTTCCACGCTCAAGGCACGAGAACGGCCAGGGGTATGGGGAATTCCGCTTCCTCCTCGTCGCCCATAAGCCGGGCAAGAGCATCGGGTATGCGGTTACAGAGATCGCCGGCGAGAAATCCGATGGAGCCGATTTCCTCCGCGCACATGTCGGCAGCCAGACCGTGGAGATACACTCCGAGTTTGGCCGCTTCCTCGGGCGCCATGCCTTGGGCGAGAAATCCACCGATAAGACCCGTGAGCACGTCTCCGGTACCGCCCGAAGCAAGTCCGGGATTGCCCGTGACGTTTACGAAGATTTCTCCATCGGGGAGGGCGATTACGGTTCGTGCTCCTTTCAGCACCAGGTGGACGCCGAACTTTTCGGCGAAAGAAGCGGCAACGGCCGTTCGGTCGGTCTGTATCTCACGAGTGGACTTTCCCGTCAATCGCGACATCTCTCCCGGATGCGGCGTGAGAATGAGGGGAACCTTGGATTCCAGGAGCACGTCCGGACGGTCGGCTATTGCGGTCAGGGCGTCGGCGTCGAGCACCATGGGAATGGAGGAACGGCGTATGAGTTCACAAACGCACTCCGCGGTTTCGGGCCGGGTGGAAACTCCGGGTCCGACAGCCAATGCGGTTTTGCCGGGCAAAGATGCCTCCATCGCTTCCAAAGACTCCTTGCACAGCACGCCGTCTTCCGTTTCAGGCAACGGCAGGGTCATGGCTTCGGTGAGTTTGGCCTCTAAAATGGGGTTGAGACTCTTGGGAACGCCCAGAGTGACCAGACCGGTCCCGGCGCGGGCGGCCGCGCCGGCCAGGAGCGCTCCTGCGCCGGTTTTGCCGGGACTTCCCGCCAGAGCCAGAAGATGACCGAAATGTCCTTTGTGCGCATCCGGAGACCGTTCCGCCGGGAAGGTCAATTCTTCGCGTGTAAGGAGACGGCTTCGAATCCGTTCGGTTTTCAGCAGGGAGCCGGGGATCGAGATGTCGACGCAGGCCAGCGTGCCCGTCAGGCCCCGGCCCGGATAGACCGCGTGTCCAATCTTGGGAAAGCCGAAGGTGACCGTAAGGTCGGCCTGTACCGCGGTTCCCAACATCACGCCTCGGTCCGAGTCCAGTCCCGAGGGAATGTCTACGGAAACCACGGGCGTGGGAAGATGGTTCATCAGCTCGATGGCGGTGGCGAAAAGTCCTCGAACTTCGGAGTTCAGACCCGTGCCCAACAGGGCGTCCACCAGCAAATACGCCTGAGACCAGCGTTCCTGAGCGGGAGACAGGTCTTCTTCCGACGTGACTTCCTGGATGGGAATCCCCATGTTCCGACAGATTTCCAGATTGATGCGGGCGTCGCCCCCGACCTTGTCCATGGTGGACAACAGAAGCACTTCCACGAAAGCGCCCGCCTCCAGAAAATACCTCGCCAGAACGAATCCGTCTCCGCCGTTGTTCCCCCTTCCGGCGAAAATGAGCACTTTCTTCCCGCAAAAAGGTGAAAATATTTCATGGATGATTTGGAAGGCGGTACGTCCGGCGTTCTCCATGAGGACGACCCCGGGTATGCCGGTTTCCTCGATGGTGCGGCGGTCCAGTGTGCGCATTTGCTCGGCGGTCACAAGTCGCATGACGGTCCTCCAATGCCGCTTTGGCGGCGATGCGCTCCCCGTTGTGGGAGGGCATCGGCGGACGGGTGAAAAACGGGTTTTTCGACGAAGCGCTTCATTTACTTCTGGAGAGAGCGAAATCAATAACCGAAGCCTAGTCTTTCAGCAACGCCGCCATGTCTCGAACGGCGCGCTCCAGCCCTACCAGAACGGCCCTGGAAATGATGGAGTGTCCGATACTGAACTCTTCGATTTCAGGAATCCGCGTGAAGCGTTTTACGTTGTGATAGGTGAGGCCGTGCCCCACGGCGACGCGAAGTCCGAGGGTGTAGGCTTTTCGAGCCGCCACGGCCGCGTCCCGGAAACGCTGTTCCGCTTCGGCCTCGGAGTCGGCTTCGGCATACGCTCCCGTATGGATTTCGATGATGTCCGCCCCGGCTCTTTTTGCCGCGGCCACTTGATCCAATGAGGGGTCCACAAAAAGGCTGACTCGGATTCCCCCTCTTTTCAGCGTGGACACCGTTTCGGCGATTCGGGAAAGATTCCCCGCAACATCGAGCCCTCCTTCGGTGGTCAGCTCTTCTCTCCGCTCGGGGACCAGAGTGGCCATGTCCGGTTTGACGTTGAGCGCGATGCGGACGATTTCATCCGTGGCGGCCATTTCCAGGTTGAGCTTGGTTGAGACGACCTCCTTAAGTAGGTAGACGTCCCGATCCTGGATGTGCCTTCGGTCTTCGCGAAGATGTACGATAATTCCGTCGGCGCCGCCCAACTGGGCCATCACGGCGGCGGCTACGGGCTCGGGCTCGAAGGTCTTCCGGGCCTCACGAACCGTGGCGACGTGGTCTATGTTCACTGAGAGTCTCGGCATGGGTGTCCTCCTTTTCGAACAAATGAAAACCCGGCGGACCGGTCGAGGAGGACCCTGGAGTCTCGGAGCGGCCGCCGGACTCTAGCTCCTTCGTATACACGAAAATCTCCGGGAGTTGAACAGCGAATTGGAGAAAGGCGCGCATGGAGACGGCCGCCGGACTCTCTTCGATTTCGGGGATGTTCGTTGAGATGACCGATCATACACAAACGCTGAATTTCGAAGGGGTGCCGGTTGGGCCGGTACGCTCCGAGAGGTCTCGGGAAATGGAAGAGCGGAAGTGGTTCTCCGGCATTCTCAGGATCGTCCGGCTTTGAGCGGCGGGTTGTGATGGAAAGTGAGAATATGACTTGACGTCAAAGACGGGTATCCGTATGTTATAATAAACCGACCGGTCGGATTTTTCGGCGGCTCCATCAGCTCGGTCCGGGAGGCGATTGGAGCCGGTTCCGGCCGACCAAGCAGAGCCTGCGGAGGACAATTCATGGCGGCCAAAGGCGCCCAAACGAGAAAGAAGATCATTGATCGTTCTTTGCAGCTCTTCTCCGTCAAAGGCTATTACAATACGTCGGTGGCCGACATTCTCGCAGCTACGGGACTGACCAAGGGCGGTCTCTACGGGCATTTTCGAAGCAAGGAAGATATCTGGTACGCCGTCTACGACGAAGCGGTGCGAATTTGGCGCTCCATGGTGTTCAAGCGGGTTCGTGAGGTCGAGGATCCCGTGGAACGCATAGAGCTGGCGCTTGAAAACGACATGCGATACTACATCGGGGATGAGGTCTTCGACGGCGGATGTTTTTTTCTGAATATGCTTGTGGAACTCTCGGGACAATCCACCTCCATGAGCAAACATGTTCTTCGGGGATTTGTCCGTTTCGCGCGCCTGATCCGCTCGTGGCTGGAAGAGGCGGAAGAAGCGGGGCTCCTCAAGGACGGATTGAACTTCGAAGAAATCAGCAACTTCATCGTCATTACTCTGAGCGGAGCTTCGGCGCTCTATGCGGCCATTCGCAACGAATCCATCTGGAAGCAAACCTGCAATCAGCTCCGGTACTACATCTCCCAACTGCGTAAGTAACTGAAGGCTGAGGTTGTAGGAACCTGGAGGAGTATAAGGCGGGCACAAAAATATACCAACCGGTCCGTACAAGAACGGTGCGTCACCCATCACCAAGAACGTACAAGTCGAGGAGGTCCGTCATGAGCCAAGACCTGGAAGTCCTGGATCGCTATCTCGCCGGGGATCAAGCCCGAAGGAATCGGATGTGGATCCGCTACCGTGAGTTGCGGGAGGCGTTTGACACCATCGAACGCAATGGAAACCGGGCTGCGGACACCGCGCGGCACCGAATCCATGCGGTCCATGGGCGGGTCCCACTTGAGTGCTTGTTACCCAAACTACTCCGCAACTGATAAGGACGCGGCGATACTCCTTTTCGTCCGGGTTCCCCCGATGTGATTCCTCCTGTCCGGCTTCCCGCCGATCTCGAACACCCTGCGTTTACGACCAGGGTAGAGGGACTCTCCGGATGCCTGGTCGCGCCTCGGCCTCTCCTCGCTCTTTCACCCTCCGGCACCGGGTGAAATACGGAGGGGCGAGGCGCTGCATGATCCTTCACCGAGATGACACGGCGTCTGGAAATCCTACGTAGCGTTTGACGATCGATCGAATGCAGCGATAGAGTTATCTCTCCGTTGACACCGGTGAGGGCAGGCTCTATGCTGTCTTGACTTCGCTGAAAAATCCCGAGAATTTTGGTTCCTGAAGATGAGGAAGGTGGGCATTGGCTGAAGAAGACTCCAAAACGACGCCCGCGTGTGCTTCCTGTAAGCCGCACATGCGGGAAAAGCTCTGTATGAATGAGGAGGGCAAACCTTCACAAGGTTGTCCCACTCTGACGCGGTCGGAGGTTTTAAAAGAGGCCGATGCTCAATACGACCTTCCGTCCGTGAGGGAATTCGCCAGGAACGCATCCATCCAGGAAGCCGAATGCTACGCGAACCGGGCTCCCGGCCCTTATGTGATGCAACCCTCCAAGACCAGGATCGTGGAGATCTGCGAGTTTGCGCAGAAAATGGGGTATCGTCGCCTCGGGCTGGCTTTTTGCGTCGGTTTGGCTCCGGAAGCCGCCCTTGTGGAGGACATATTTAAGGCCGGGGGCTTCGAAACGATTTCCGTGGCCTGCAAAGCCGGCAGAACTCCAAAAGAGCGTATCGGCTTGACGGACGAGGAAAAAATATATCAGGGTACCGACGAAGCCATGTGCAACCCTGTTTATCAAGCCATGCTGCTCAACCACGAAAAGACGGAGTTCAATGTTTTGTTGGGGCTTTGTGTGGGACACGATTCCCTGTTTTTCAAATACGCCGAAGCTCCAACGACGGTGCTTGCCGTCAAGGACCGGGTAACGGGACACAACCCCCTTGCAGCGGTGTATCTCTCCGGAACGTATTATCAGAAGATCACCAAGTCCGGCATCTGAAGGACGGCCGGACAATCATCGAGGATCTCTTTTTTCATGAGGCTCGAACCCGACATCAAGCAGACGGTCATTCGAAGAACGGTCCGCAAATTCGCCGAAGAGAGGATTGCTCCCTACATCGAGGAGATGGAACAGACCAGGGTGCTTCCTCCGGACCTGATCGCCGAGATGGGGACCCTGAACTATTTCGGTCTGGAAATTCCTCAGGAATACGGCGGGGCGGGGTTGGACGCCGTCAGCGCCGCCATCACCGTGGAGGAGCTTTCCAGAGTATCGGGTGCCGTGGCGTTGTGCGTGACCGTGCACAACGGGGTATCCGCCTCCCCTGTCTACCATTTCGGGAGCGAGGAGCAGAAAAGGCGCGTACTCGTACCTTTGGCCAAAGGGGAGCACATCGGGACCTTTTGTCTCACTGAGCCCAATGCGGGTTCGGACGCGGCATCCCTGGAAACGGTGGCGGTGCGGCACGGCGATGAATACGTGATCAACGGCAACAAGATTTTCGTGACCAACGGCGGGGTTTCGGGCATCAACCTTGTTTTTGCTTTGTCCACTCAAGATGATAAGAAACGCAGGTATTCCGTTTTCATCGTGGAAAGCGAGCGTAAGGGGTTGGCCAAGGGGCCGGTGGAAGACCTTATGGGCATGAGGGGCAATCCCGTGTGTTCCATTTCCTTCAACGACTGCCGGGTGCCGGAGGAGAACCTCGTCGGAACCGAGGGCTCGGGCATGAAAGTCGCTTTGTCGACCCTGGCCGGCGGACGGGTTGGAATCGGTGCGCAAGCTTTGGGCATAGCCCAGGCGGCTCTGGATGCGTCTCTGAAATACGCGGGTGAACGGTTCCAGTTTGGAAAGCCGATTTCCGAATTCGGGGCCATTCAGGGTTTTCTGGCCGATATGGCCACTCGCATCGACGCGGCGCGTCTGTTGCTTCACCGCGCGGCGAACCTGAAGGACCGAGGCGTTCCCTTCAATCGGGAATCGGCGATGGCTAAGATGTTTGCATCCGAGGCCGCCGTGGACGCCACCAGACTCGGGCTTCAGATCCACGGAGGATACGGCTACACCAAAGCCTATCCCATAGAGCGCTATTACCGAGACGCCAAAATTTGCGAAATTTACGAGGGAACTTCGGAGATTCAGCGCATGGTCATCGCCAGAAGCCTCTTGGATTCTTGAGGCCGGCGTTCCCGATTCGATCAGGTTTGGGAAAGGCTCGATTGCCCGTTCGTCCATCGCCTTCCCGGAATGAACTTCAATTTTGATGATCACCGATTTTCGGTGCGGCCGGAGGAATCCCAAGGCCTTCGCACCGGGGCTGGAACAAAAGCAATGAATATCGTGGTGTGCATCAAGCAGGTTCCGGAATCCCCGAAGCTCAAAATGGACCGGGACCGCATGACCGTGATTCGGGAGGGGGCGGACAGCGTCATCAATCCCCTGGATTGCGTCGCCCTTGTGGCCGGCGTGGAACTCAGAAATCAGCTCGGGGGGGAGATCACCGTTCTGAGTATGGGACCCCCTCAAACCGCGGGGGCATTGCGCGAAGCTCTGGCCTACGGAGCGGATCGGGCCATACTGCTTTCAGACCCCGTTTTCGCCGGTGCCGATACTTTGGCGACCTCCCACGTGCTCGCCGCGGCCATATCGAGATTGGACGTGTTTCCCGACCTTGTGCTGTGCGGGACCCACACCATAGACAGCGACACGGCGCACGTGGGACCACAGGTGGCCGAAGAACTCGATCTTCCTCAGGTGTGCGCGGTCAATGAGATTTTTCCGGAGGAGGACGGGCTGGTGGTGAAGCGCGTGGAGGATGGTGTGCTCGAAACCCTCCGCGTGCGTTTGCCCGCGCTTCTCACCGTGTCCAAAGAATTGTGCGCGCCCGGAAGCCTTTCTTTGGGAGGGTTGAGCCGGGCGTTTTCTTTCGGCGAAGTGACCTGTTGGGATCATCGGGATCTAGGGTTGGAACCGGGTGAGGTGGGGTTTGAAGGCTCCGCCACTTGGGTGGTGAAGTTGAGTTCTCCTCCTCCCAGGTCCAAAGGTGAAATTGTCCAGGGTACGTCGGCCGTGCTTTGCGAGACCCTGATCCGCAAATTGGAATCGTTGGGGATACTGGATGAGGAGAGTGCAGAGTAGCGACGCCTGCGGGCGGGTCTGGGTTTTTGGAGATTACCGGAATTACTTCAAGAACCGGGTGACGCTGCAGCTGATCGCCAGAGCCAAGGACTTGGCCGGAAAACTGGATACAGGGGTGACCGTTCTGCTGTTGGGGGAACGGGTGCACCAGTGGGCGATGGAGTACGTGGCCCACGGTGCCGACACGGTGGTGGTGGTGGATCTTCCGGCCCTGAAAGACTACCGAGCCGAAACATACTCCGGCATCATGTCTCAGTTGGTGGAGTTGTATCGTCCCGAAATCATCCTGGGGGGCGCCACCCGGTTCGGCAGAGAGTTGTTTCCACGGTTGGCCAAGCGGCTGGACACGGGTTTGAGTTCGGATTGCGTAGACCTGGAAATCGACCCGTCGGATCGGGGCCTTGTGCAGATTACCCCGGCGTTCGGCGGGGAATTGCTGGCTGAAATCGTATGCCCCAATCGACGTCCCCAAATGGCCACGGTGCATCCCGGCACGTTCAAGGAACTGCCTCACGACGCCTCCGCCGTGGGGTGTATCCTCTATCCGGAGTTGGAGATCATACCCGACGAACGGGTGGAAAAGATCCGAAGTCGTCCGGAAAGAGATCGGGAAACCCGCCTTGAGGACGCCCCTCTGGTGATCGTGGGCGGCCGTGGCATGGGCTCCAAGGATCAATTCGAGACTCTTTTCGAACTGGCGGACTTGCTGGGAGCGGAAGTGGGGGCCACGTTGCCCGCGATCCAGGCGGGGTGGGCTGCTCCCGATCGGCTGATCGGCCAGACGGGCCGCATCGTCAAGCCCAAGCTGCTTATCTCCATCGGTACGTCCGGGGCGCTCCAGTATACCGCCGGTATCCGCGGCGCCGAAACCATCATTGCGATTAATCGGGATCCCAAGGCGTCGATTTTCAGAATGGCCGACCTGGGTATCGTGGGCGACGGCAGAACCATTGTGGGCCTGCTCCTGGAAGAGCTTCGAAAAAGATTCTGAACCGGAGGGAATGCATTGAAGGTGAAGCAAAGCCTGGTCAGCGCTCATCACAATTACCTGGTCAACAACCGGGTGATTCCCGGTTTTGTGATGGGCGATCCGGGGTCCAAAGGCGACTTCTATTTTCTGGCGGATTTCGTCCTTCCCGGTGAAACTACGCCTCGCTGTTCCGGCCGCCTGTTCGATGAGCAGGGCGAATTGTTGGTGGAAATCAATTGGAACCGTCTCGGAGAGAATCCCGGCAATTGTGTTTACCGACCCGTTCGGGGGGGATTTCAGGTGGTGTCGGGTGCCGGCGAAGTGTTGGTTGCCGTCCGAACTCAGCAATTTACCAATGGATACCTGACTCGGTTGCAGGGCAGGGCCTACGACCGAAGCGGTTCGTTACGTATGGAAACCGACGGAGACAACGTTCGTGTGGATGAGGACGAATTGGCTCCGTTGGCCGGCCCCTACCTGGAACCCTTCAGCGGTGCCGCCCGTCCGGCGGACGCGTCGTGACGGTTCCTCGGAGTGCCGTGCTCAGGAAGGCCGAGCTTCGGTTTTGATGCGAAGTTCGAAACGCGTCTCCCCTTGCTGCAGCAGTTTCACGGAACCGTCGAGTTGACCTTCAATGAGTCCCACCACCAACTGGAATCCCAGTGTCCCCGTTTTGCGCCAATCGTAACCTTCAGGCAGTCCGACACCGTTGTCCGAGCAAACCACAAGAAGCTCATCATCGACCTGGGGTAATATCTCCAGGCGGACCACTCCTTCTCTCTGATCCGGAAAAGCGTATTTGAGAGCGTTGGAAAGGAGTTCGTTCACCACGATCCCTACGGGCACCGCCCGATCCATGGGAAGTTTGAACTTCTTCGGTGCGTTGATGTGCAACTTGGCCGCTCCTCCTCTAGTTTCATAGGAGTGAAAAACCGTACGGGCGAGATCGGAGAGGTAGGAGACAAAGTCAACGGACTGCAAATCATCACTGCCGTAAAGACTCTGATGGGCCAACGCCATGGCTTTGATTCTTCCCTGGCAGTCTCTCAATGCGTGGACGGTCTGGTCGTCGTGAATCTTGCTCGCCTGAAGATTCAACAGGCTGGAAATGACCTGCAGGTTGTTCTTGATCCGATGGTGCACTTCCTTCAAAAGGACCTCTTTCTCCTTCAAGGAAGACTTGACCTGCTCCTCGGTCCGTTTTCGCTCTCCGATGTCTCGATTGATACCCAGGACGCCCTGAAACCTGCCGCTGGAATCGCGCAAGGCTTTGGTGGCCGATTCCACCCAGACCGTGGAGCCGTCTTTGGCCATGCATTGGATTTCCCAGCTCCTGGCATGGTCGTCTCCTTTTCCAAGGCGTTCCAGCTCCTTGCGTTGCTCGAACGCATCCAGCAACGCTTTGTGAAAGGAGGGGTGGACAATGTCCTCCACACGGAGTTTCAGGAATTCCTCGGGAGTGTAGCCCAACCTCTGCAGAATGGAGGGGGTCACATAGGTGAACCGGAGGTTGAGGTCGGCGGTCCAAATAACGTCGCTGATGTTCTCGGCCAGGAGCCGATATTTCCTCTCGCTGATCTCCAGCTCTTCCTCGCGTTTTTTGCGTTCTCCGAGTTCCGTTTTCAGCCGATCGTTCGCCTTCTGGAGTTCGGCGGTCTTCTCCTTCGCCAGCTTGGCGAGCCGGGTTTTGGTCTCCTGCATTTTCGCTTCCGCGCGCTTCCTTCGGGAAATGTCCCGGGCGATGCTCAAGACTGCGGGTCGGCCTTCATAGTCGATGACCGTGGCGCTCAGTTCCACCGGGATGATCTTTCCGTTCCTGGTGACGTGGGCGGTTTCAAAAGAGGCGCGCCCTGTAAGGAGCATCGACCGCACTCTTTCCGATAGTTGGTCTGCATATTCCGGAGTGTCGATGTCCTTTGGACTCTTTGTCAGGAGTTCTTCTCTGGAATACCCTAGACGTCTGCAGGCGGCCTCGTTGACTTCGATGAACCTTCCTTCCGGCTCATGAATGAAGATGGCGTCTCCGGCGTTGTGGAACAGGGTGAGAAAGCGGAGTTCACGTTCCTCCACGGCTCGTTTTAGGTCCTCCACTTTTCGAACCTGCTCCTCGAGTCGGGACACACGCTCTTGGAGGATTACGTTGCTCGTGTCATCGTTCATGGCGGGAATCCGGGAAAAGTGTGATGTGCGAGTGTGGAGCGATCCAGCCGTCTGCGGGAGGTCCGGAAGGTCTTGAATCCGAGCCCCTTTTTCGATCCGAGTTCGTGGAAGAAAAGGGAACGACCGGATCGGCGGAAAAGACAACAGACGGTAACCCTTTGCGTTTCAGGCTCCGGGAAACCATGCGGATCATGGAGATCGGAACATTTCCACGCAACTTCCATCGGTGAGAATCTCACCGAGCAAGTTTCGAGACACGACGACGCCGTCCGTCACCACTGCGTCTTCGATGTGTACACCTTCTTCCACCCGAACCCCGTCCCAAAGAATCGAACGGGCCACGCGACAGCCTGCACCCAAGCGTACGTCAGGACCCACGCAGGCCCAATTCTCCAGCCGTACATCGGGGCTCACGGCAGCGGATTCATGCACCAGGAAGGGGTCGGGAGCCCGTGCCAACAGCTCGGCATGGACGTCGGCGTAATCCTTGAGGCTTCCCACGTCCTTCCAGTAGTGTCCTTTACAGAAATGAGCCTGAACGGCACCGCCCCGGTGGATCAGTTCTTCATAAACATCGATGATACTGGAAGGCCCTTCGGGTATCCGGGAAAGGAGCTCCGGCTCGATCACGTGAACTCCCGTGAAGGCCATTCTGGGGAGGTTCCCGAAATTGTCGTCCGCTTTTCTTTGGAATCCCGCAACCCGATCCCCCTCAACGGCAACGATGTTGAAACGAGGGTAATCGTGAAGCGCCATAGTGGCGAGGGCGCCGCCGCGGATATGGTTTTCGACAAGCGCGTGCAGGTCGATGTCCGCGAGGAGGTCTCCATTCATGACCAGTATGGGGTTTCGTCGGGAAAGTTGGGAAGCGCAGTTCCGGATTCCACCGCCGGTTCCCAAAATGGCGGATTCCACCACAATGGACAATTCCATGCTCCATTCGCCGCTCGCCGCAAAACGCTCCAGGCACTCGTGTAGATGGTGAGCGTTGGCGGATACCCGGCTGATGCCGAACCGTTCAAGATGCTTCAACACCCAGGAAAGCACCGGGCGATTGAGCACGGGGCTGAGCGGTTTGGGACGCACCAGGGTCAGCGGCCTAAGGCGGTTTCCATAGCCGGCGGCGAGGACGACGGCTTCGGACGGAAGAGGCGGGCTGCCTTGATTCATTGGCTCAAAAAGTCAGGATTTGTTTTGAAGGCGTCGGGTAAATGTCTTGATCGCCTTGGGAATCTGCTGCCGAATGAACATTTCACGATCGCCCGGATATACCTGCATGAATTCTTCGTAGTCCGGGTTTTCTTTGGTGATTTCCGGATAAGCGGGGCGAGAATTCTGTTTGACTTCGGGATAATCCAGCACCAGGGCGATCATGGGATACGACTCTCCCGGAAACCCGGCCACCCAACCCAATCTGCGCATGCATTCGAAACGAACTTGATCGAGAAAGAAGAGCGAGATGTCCAGGAGTTTCATCTTGGTATCGCTGTTCAATTCCGTAAAGGAGACTCGTCGGTTTACGTTCAGCGCTCCCATAATCATGACGTAGACCAAGTCCTGGCTCTCCTGTCCGGGCTCCAGCAGTTTGGCCAATGCCGAATCAGTGAGTTCGATCAGGCGGGAGTCTTCATCCAGCTTTTCCTGGAAGCGTTTCTTCCAGTGGTGGAAAGCTCTGTCCGCCGCGATTTTTCGCCTGTATTGACCGAGGTCGACGACTTTGGTCACTTGGCCCCAGCCTCCCTTGATCTGCGGACCCAAAGGGCGCGGAAGCCCGGCCCGAAGGTATCATGCAGGGTGAAATTCGAGCCGTACCCATGCTCGGAAACCGCGATAAAATCAAACCCTCACGATTCTCTATCATACAAGGCGACCCGGGCTAAGACAAGGGAAACGCGAATCAGCGCCGAAAGATTCTCGCCCGGTGTCAAACGTGGAGAATCTCGCGAATTTCGTCGTCTTGGTTTGTTGTTTGGAGAAATAGGTTCCACTGGAGGTGAGCTCGGTGCAGGTTGTGTGCCGCCCGGCTTTCGAATTTCGAAGGATCCCACGCAAAATAACATTCTTCGAAAAAATCGGCGAGGTACCTGGCGCCCAACTCTAAGAAAATCAGGGGAATCGCGGCAGCCAGAGAGGTAACCTCCACTCTACTCCAGGGGGGGGCCGTTTCGAGATAGCCTCTCCACCCGGCCCGTAACTTACCGAGACTAAAACCAGGTCCGTCCGGAGCGTTATTAGTTCCACACCACGAACGAAACGCATCCGCCATTTCCATGGGGTAATTTCCCTGTTTGAATGTGTCGTAATCGAGGAGGGCGGTGGGGGCGCCGGTCTCTCCCCACAGGAAATTCGTGGTCTTGAGGTCGCCGTGGATACTTCTAAGCGGGAGGTCCTTCGGTAGGGGGCGGGATGTGATCTCCCGGGCGAAAACTTCAAGCAGATCGGAAACCTGGGCCTTTTTACCCGCGTTCCTCTCAGCGGCGCGGAAGAGTTTCCGTAGAGCGGTCGGTGGGTCGTGGACGCCTTCCAGGGAAAACTCGGGCCGATGGCTCAGCTTCTCCAGCAATACGTGGAGTCGGCCCGTGAGGCGTCCTGCTTCATAGGCTTCCGACGGTCCGAACATGGGGCGCAAACCGCCCGGCATTCTCTCCATCAGGCGGAAAAGACTTCCGGAAACCCTCACGAAAGGTTCTCCGGAATCGGCGCGAAGAATTCTTGGGGAAGGGAAATCTTCTTTCGCGAGGAAAGAGGTGACCGCAGCCACATCTCTCGCGCTTCGTTCATCAAAAGGAGGACTCACGCGTTGGAGCACGAGACGGCCGTTGGGAGCGTCCACAAAGACCGTTTCGTGGATTTTCCCGCCAACCGCCGGTTCCAGGCGGACTAGGGAATGGACTCCGAATCTGTGCAGCACCGCTTCGGCCTCGGCGTGTGTCACGGAACTCCTCCCAGACCGTTGAAAAACGCGATCCGAGGCGTTGCGCTTCATCCCTCGTCACTGCGACGTACTTCTATGTACGCCTCGTTTCTCCGGAATTGCGCGCCTTGCATGTCATCGTTTTTCAACAGTCTGCGACAATCGGACTTTTTCAGCGGGCTGCCTGCACGGCCTCCGGACCACGGCGGCCGGATTCCGGTACGGTAAAAAGATGGGCGCAACAGGCCCATGGGCCGGCAAGCCCTCGATCCAGGGACTATATTCACCTTGAGGCTCGGACACAAGTTCCCGTATAGTGCGGACGGTATTTATTGAAATGCACTGTGCTCACCACGCTCACACACCGCAAAATCGGGGTCCGAAAATGGCGCCTGTATGTGAAATCGTAACGATTGGAAGCGAATTGCTTTTAGGCCAAATCGTGGACACCAACGCCGCCTGGTTGGCTGAGACGCTGAACCGGGCGGGAGTCGACGTATGTTATCACAGCACGGTGGGAGACGACCTGGAACGGATGATCTCGGTCCTGAGGAATGCCTGGTCGCGGGCCGACCTGGTGGTGTGTTCCGGCGGCTTGGGTCCCACCAAGGACGATCTCACCCGGCAGGCGATTGCCGACTTTTTTGGAGTACCCTTGACGTTTCGTCAGGATCTCATGGATCGTATCGAGGCGTTTTTTCTACGGGCCGGCTATCACATGGCGGACAATAATCGTCTCCAGGCCTACATTCCCGAAGGGGCGGAACCCATACTGAATCCCAGGGGCACGGCACCCGGGTTTCACGTTCAACGGGAGGGAAAGCTGATTGCCACGCTGCCCGGAGTACCCGTTGAGCTCAAGTACCTCACACGGGAGACGCTGCTTCCGCTGATCAAGGAGCATTTCGCCTTGGGAGGGAAGACCATCTGTTACAGGGTCCTCAAAGTGACCGGTCTCGGGGAGAGTTCCGTGGATCGGGAAATCGGAGACCTGATTCGTTCGGGAACGAACCCCGTGGTCGGGCTTCTGGCCTCTCCCGGCGACATCAAAGTACGGATCGCGGCCGAAGCGAAAAATGAAGTGGAAGCTCTGACCCTGATCCAGGGTGTGGAGGAGGAAATACGCGGCCGGCTTGGAAAGCTGGTTTACGGCTCGGGAGACGATACGCTGGAAGGAGTGGTGGCCGGGAAGTTGGCCGATTCCGGAAAGAGCTTGGCAGTGCTGGATACCGTTTCCGGGGGCGGAGTGGCCCTGCGTTTGTCGCGGGAGCCCGGGAATTCGACGAAGCAAGGTCTCGTGCTCTCCAATTTGGAATCGCTGAGAAGCCGTTTGGGGGATTCGCTCTGGGAACCGCCTTCGGCAAGCACGGTTCAGGAAGTGATCCCTCCCTTGGTACGAAAAATCGCCCGGGAGGCCGGCGCCGACCTGGGGCTCGTATTGCTCGGCTTTCCAGAGCGTGAGGAGGACGGATTACGGGTGGAGCTGTCCATCGGCGTGGGATCGGAAGGAACCTGTCGGGCCGCGCACTATTCCTTGGGTGGAGTGGAGAACACCCTCTACGAACGGTGCACCATCATCGGGCTGGACTTCCTGAGGAAGTTTCTCATGAACCTGTGACCGGAGGGACTGAATGACCGCGGCTAGGATTTTGAGTGATCGCCTGACGCTATTGGAATTGAAGCAGGAAAACGCCGGATTCGACGGTTTTTTGTCCAGTTGGATCTATCGGGGAAGTCTATCGTTCGTGGTGGACGTGGGGCCGGCTTCCTCCGCAAGCCAACTGGTGGACTATTTGCGCGGTGTGGGCATGAAGCCGGACGCCGTGCTGTTGACCCATCTGCACATCGATCATGCGGGGGGACTGGGAATTTTACTGGACGCGTTTCCCGAGGCGGTGGTGGTCTGCCATGAAAGAGCCGTCCGGCACCTTACGGCTCCCGGTCCCTTGTGGGAAGGGAGCAAGAAAGCCTTGGGAGAAGTGGCCCTCTTGTACGGAGAGCCGTCCCCGGTTCCCGCGGAAAAGCTCATTCCCCATACTCGAGCGGACCTGCCGGGCATCAAAGTGATCGACGCGCCCGGCCACGCGGCCCATCATTTGTGTTTTCGGTGCGGCGGCCTGCTGTTCGCCGGTGAGGCGGGGGGGGTGCATCTGCCCGAGGAGAGTCCGGACTACATGAGACCGTCTACGCCTCCGAGGTTTTTTTTGGGCTCGGCGGTTGAGAGCATCGAGTTTCTGGTACGTGGGGAAGATTCGCCCATGTGTTATGCGCACTTCGGCATGGCCGAGTCGTCCCGGAAAATGCTTGCGCGACATAAGGACCAGTTGCTCCTTTGGAAACGGTTGATTGAGGAGGAGCGAAAGAATCCCCGTTTCGAGGATCGGGCCGAAGCCTGTCTCGCCCGCGTCCGGGAGGAGGATCCGGGGCTCGCGGCTCTGGCACATATGAACCCGGCCAAGAGGGAACGGGAGCTGTTTTTTCTTCGGAACAGCGTTCAGGGTTTTTTGGGATTCTTAGACGGCTGAGGACGGGACTCCTCTCGGATTCCGATGATGCCGCTGAGGCGAAACGCCCGGCCGCTGCGGTAAAGCTCGTCGGTGGAAGCCGAGCTCAGGATGGACCGCCGGCGTATGAGGCATTTCTTTTTTCGGGGTGAAGAGAAAGTAGTTGACAACAGGGGGTCGGATTCCTAGGATACATTCTTTCAGGCGATGTAGCTCAGCCGGTTAGAGCATGCGGCTCATATCCGCAGTGTCCGGGGTTCAAGTCCCTGCATCGCCACCAAAAAGCAATTTGAGGCGTAATCTTAACGGGTTACGCCTTTGCTGTTTGAGCCGGGTGCGGAGGGGTGAGAATCCGGACGGTTGACAATCTCCCGGTTCGCACCGGGGATGAGGTAGTTCACCAAAAGACCCGAGTATCGTTTGTAGGTTCCCGGCCTCCGGATTTTTCTTACTGTCGAAGACGAGCTTCGATTTGCCGGCAGGCGGGAGTCAAGAGTAATCCTGACCCCCCCGAAAGAAACCTTGCTCCCCTCATGATTTGGGAAGGGATCACTTGTAGCTTTCCAGCACCTTCAGGATATTGTTGCCAATGGCGGTGCAATCCTCCTCGGATATATTGGCGAGGGCCACGCGTAGCGACCAGTCCGGGCCCGCAAAGCCCTTACCGGGCAGACACACCGTGGCCTCTTTTTGGGCCAGCCGGAATACAAAATCCAGGGGCTCGCTCTTCATCATCTTTGCCGCAAATGCCTTGCCGTGCTTTGCTTCGGCCAGGCGTCCCAGGTCGATGAGCGCATAATAGCGTGTCAGGTTGTCTCCCGTGGGCTCAGGTATGTCCAAAGCCTTGAACAGGGCGGTCCAGCGCCTTTTCAGGATGCCCATGATGGACGCCTTGTAGGCAAAAGTCTCGTCCAGCAATTCGAAAAGGGCGAACAGGCTCATGGCCGTCTGCTGCGGACCGGAAAGCCCTCCGGTATGAGCCAGAGCAACCTGGCGCGAATCCATTTCCAGACGTTGATAGAATCTGATGGTTTCGGGATGCGTGGAGGTCAGCCGATAGCGCAGGTCGAGCTTCGCCTGATCACGCTTGGGCAGCCTGGCAATGATCTTGTCTATGACGCAATCCTCGTGGACCATCACCACTCCGAGCCGCCAGCCGGTTACTCCGAAGTACTTGGAAAACGAATAGACACCGAGGATGTTCCTGGGCAGCTCCCGACCGAAGGTATTGAATTTGTCCACAAAGCTCGCGTAGACCGTATCGGAGATGATGACCATGTCCGGATTATACCGGCGGATAGTGGAGGCCATGCTGTGTGTGGTGTCCGAGTTGAGGGACACGGAAGTGGGGTTGGTGGGATTCACCATGTAAAGCGCTTTGATTTTTGGGTCTTTGAGTTTGGCCGTCTCTTCGTCCGGAATCTGCCAGCCCATGGACTCGTCGCCTTTGATGTATACGGTCTCGAGGCCGTAGTCGGCGAGCACGGGCAGCTCCAGATAGGGCGAGAAAATGGGAGTTACGATGGCCACCTTGTCACCGGGGTTGAGCACCATATTCTCACGCAACGAGTTGAAAATATAGATCATTGCCGCCGTAGCGCCTTCCGTGGCGAACAGGTGAAACTTGCCCTCGGGCGGATGTCCCGAGAAGACCACTCGATCCAGATATCTGTTCAAGATCGCCTCTGTTACCGGAAAAATTCGCGGAGGATCCGGATAGAAGTCGCCCTGGATACCGTCTGTGAGCTGAAAGACCACGTCGTCCGGATTCATGCCCAGACCGGTGCATGCATACTGAATGGCGTCATGCAAACATTTGCCCCCGGGATCTTCAACATGCCGGGCCATGAACGCGTCGAATCTCTTCGCAATGCCTGCCTGAGAAACCCGGTACCCGCCGTCATTGAAATGTGAACCGGTTTCGGCCTGTTCTACGGCGAAGAGGGTAAGCAGGGAAAGGGCTTTGCGGGCCGTGGTATTCAGAAAATTCGGATTGCCGCGCCCCGCATTGATCCATTCGCCGCCGGGTTTGCTCTCCGCAGTCTTTTTTGCCTCCGCAATGAGCAGGTTTTTGATCTCGAAGGGGCTCTGCCTCCGCAGGGAGGCCCAGTCCATGTTCGCCGCCTCGGCCGCCTGGGCCGGAGTGACGCCGATCAGGCTCCCCGCCGCTCCTAATGAAACGCCCATTAGCGTGGCATATTTCAAGAAATCACGTCGGCTGACCTTGCCTTTGCGGGTTTCGTCGGCCAACTCCAGGACAAATGGGTGAGGTGTGTTGTCGGACATGAGTGCTCCCTTTTGGATTTTGGGGTGTTTTTCCGACCACCGGTTCGCTTGAAGGTGTTGGCCGGTTGGAACGAGGGCGCAAGTTGACGTTTCAGTCTAGTTGGCTTGCCCCTTCATGACTCCGTACGCTTCTCCCACGAGAGCATGCTTATCCCTTCTCATGCGCCCGGCTGCGATTGCAGAATCGGGGCACAAAGCCGTAGTACGCCCGAAATCGCTCGAAGCTTTCCTGAATCTTGCGTTTCTTGCCTTTGAACACCTTCTCCACCGCGGTGGTCAGGTTGTCGTAGATCAACCGTCGGAAGACTCCTCCGTGGAAGGCGAAGGCTTCCATGTGTCCTTCAAACAGCGCCTGTTGCCGTTCGCACGGAAAACAGCGTACAAACGGTTTGCCGCCGCCCTTGGAACGCATGCAAAACAGCTTGAGCTTCACGCACCCCCCGGCCACGACGGCGTGGCAGCCGCCCCAATCCACCTCGGCCTCCATACCGAGATCGGGCTCAAGGGGAATAAAGACCCGGGGTTCACCAACGCCCAGCCGCCTTCGCGCTTCACGCACGTAACGCCTTACCGTGCTCTCCCCGCCCTCGAACCCATCTTCTTTCTTAAGCCGGCGGTAAATTCGTCTCGCCGTATGTCATTGCTTCCGAGGCCGCTCCCGGTCTTCCGTCGGCCAAGCGTCAATCGTTTTGAGAAACGGCCCCAAAGAAGGATAAGGCTGATGTCCCCTCTCGCCGTAACCGCCGTATTCCTCCCGCAATGCTCTCTTAATCGTGTTCCCGGAGTGCCCCGTCTCTCGAGCGATCTCCCTGATCCCCTTGCCGTACGACCGATGTGCCGTCCTAACGTAGCCGTATTGATCCAGCTTGACCACAATTTATTAGAGCTCGTAGTGTTCCTGATACGCTGGAGAGCAGAGGGTAAGCCGTGAGTTGGGTAAAGTTCACATCACGAATATCTATGTTTAGGTTCGATAAAGTTAATCGTCCGGGATCATTCGCTTTTCGGTATTTAAGCAAAATCCACTATTGAGCTTGAGGCTCAATTTCATTGACTCACATGTCATACTTTTGTTACATCTATGAGTCATTGGAATAGGGGTATTCTGAAATGAAGCCATTGCAGAAGCCTGCCCGTGTCGGCATTCAATTCAAATGATCTTAGGGAGGTTGGTAAGAGATGAAAAGATATTTGGTTGCCGTTTGCTGTTTTCTGCTTTGCTTTCAAGTTTATCCCTCGCTCCGGGTATGCGCTGTTGAACGTCCTTTCGTTGATATTAGGGCAAATGACAAAGACGCTGCTGTTGTATCTTCCGATACTCCTGTTTCCGTCACGGTCAGTGTATACCCCGGAGAAGAAGTGGACCAAGATGCTGATTGGTGGATTGCGGCCGACGCTGTCTTTTCACCCTTGAGAGACTGGTTCAGTTATGTATACCCGGATGGATGGGAGCGGGGAATCAAACCGAGTGCCAGGACGCCATTGTTCAAGCTCGTAGACTATCAGGTCTTTGATGGGACATTGCCGGTAGGGGACTACACCTTCTATTTTTCCTTAGAGAAGCCTGACGGCACCCTTGAATGGCCATATTTGGGATCGGATTTCGTTCAGGTTTCGGTGCAAGAGGGTCCGACGGCGGGATTTGACCCGTTCATCAACGGCCCTGTTACGGTCGATACGTTGTATCCTGTGAATATTCAGAATATGAGCGATACCGACCTTGTACTTCTTACGACGCTCCAGGGAATCGTAGCGAAAGAAAGCAGTACACAAATTTATCTTTATAAAACACAAGTTAATGATTATTACCCTCCTGATGAGGAGAATACCGACGAGTTAAGAACTTCCAGTTTATTAATAAAGAATTATTTAACAGAAGTGAAGGACCCCCCTCTTTCAATTGTGTCTAATCCTAAGACTCAGGTTGAAGATATCGTCAAGGATTTCGAGAATTATATATCAGGATATATTGTTTATGACGACTTCGATATCACCTTGAATATGTCGGTGACCCTTTGTGGAATAAAGAAAGCGATTCCTCTACCGAAGAATGATATAACTATTGCAGAGGAGCTTGGCCTAAATGAGATAGGCGATGTGTTATCAATATCTTCGTACGATGATTTTATTACCAAATATGATAGTGAATTGAACAAAACCTTTATTGTTAACTTGACTCCTACTCTTGCCGGTGGCCCAAGAGACTATGCAACCATGCTAAATGGAATGATATTTTATGAAGCTCCATACTATTTTGGATTTACGCCAATATTGAATGGTGATTATTCCTTGCCTATTTATGGTTGGGGTGTAAAGCCTTCGTATTGGCCTGAGCATGACTACGTGTATCATGCCTCTTTAACTGGTAATTTTGTTGTTGCATCCGATCAGTCCGTGAATCTGTCTCTTTTAAGTTCCTCAAACAGCAAACCGTTGCCAGTACCAAAAAACACCGATCCGTCTATTGTTTACGATAAAACCAAAGCCTATATGACGTTCATTATGTCAGACGGAGATAACCTTCAACTTATGACCAATAACATGAATAGCAAGGTCTGGTATGGAAGTCCTTATAGGGGCAAATTTCCTGTCGGATGGACCATGTCGCCGGCAATGTACTATCTGGAACCGGATGTCTGGAATTTCTACATTCTTAATGCAACGGAAAACGATGAATTTTTGCTGGGACCGTCCACCATCGGTTATACGCTGGGAGAAATCGATAAAAACTCTTGGAAGTTTGCTTATCAACTCGATGCGATGACAGACGTTATTGTGAGTACGGGAATCAAGTCCGCATTGATATTTGGTAATGATGTTCAACGGGACGACTGGTCGAATTATACCTATTTGGGCAATATTATTGACAAACTTGACGGTATCTTTTACCATCCCAGCAGCAATGAAAATATACCACCTATTTTTGGTAAGTTTATATACGATAAGCCTGCTTCTCAATTTTTGATTACTATCAATCCGACATTGAAGAATTACTCAGACCTTGAAAAAACGCTTCAGTTTTTGGCTAGTCAATTATTGACGGATACGTATGATCTCAATCATCATTTCTATGCTGTTTATGGGGTGAGAAACCTAAGCGGCACTGATTTTGATAATAATAACCTTATGGGGCTTTTTAATGCGTTTTATGAGGCGCTTGATAAGTCCAAGATAATGGTGGTGAAGCCTTCACAGTTTCTGGATCTTATGAAACAGGCTCAGGAAGAAGGTCCTCTATGGCCCAATGAACCATGAGGTTCCGGTTCATCGAATATATTATGCTCGGTGTCATTGATTTAGGCGATGTCTTCGCAAGACATTGGGAAGTTCTTGAGGTCGGGTCCTTATGTTTTTTGGTTTTCTTCAGCCCGGGCGGATGGTGAACAGAGGTACTTGTTCGCACGGCGTACTGCGGGGGGACCAATGACTCCCTCGGATACCCCTCTGAATGCTCACCAGAAAACATCATCGCTCAAGGCGGTTGGCAAGTTGCGGCGGAGGGGTGTATATAGGGTGCAGAGAATGACGGTTTGGCCGCACTTTTCAGTGCGGCCAAACTAATAAGTTCAATAGGTTACGCGTTTCCGGTTGACTCCCTGCATCGCCACCAAAAAGCATTTCCAGAACCCGTTGAAATTTGCCGGCAACATTTCAACGGGTTTTTCTTTGGCTCCCTTGGGTATCCCCGGCCGCCGATGCGGTTCCCGCCGCTCTTGATCGAGAGGCATTCGTCCACCGCCGGGCCATCCGAAATCGGCAGTTCCGGCGATGAAATCCGTTGATTTCGCGTCGCCTTGCAGCGATCCTGAAACACCCTCGGAGGAATGCATCGTTTTGTGGCCTATCCCGATTTCGAGTATCATCGTCGTCGTGACCGCCGTAGGGGTCGGCGGCATGCTCCTGTCTTTTCGTCCCCTGGTTGCTTCCACGGCGTGGCGAGCCACCATTACTCCCCTGGCTTCCATCATGGGCAGCGGCTTTCTGGTCTGCGCGCCGTTGCTTTTCACCAACGTGGGCAACTATGCCGTGTTCGCCATGGCGGGTTTGCTCTGCCTCGCCTATGCCGTGGGCTCGGTGATCCGGTTCAATATTCGTTATGGTGAACAGATACTGGAAACGAAGGGTGCCCCGGGAAAGTTGAAGCGGGATGAGCACAGGCTGCACATCGCTCACCACAACATGGCGCACCGGGTTGAAATCGGGGAGGCGGCGAGGTTTCTGGAAAAGACGTCTCACTTCGCACTTGCGGGAGCCTACTGCGTTTCCGTGTCCTACTACCTGCAACTGCTCGCGAGCTTCGCTCTGCACAACGTCTCACCCGACAAGCCTTGGTTCGGCAAAGCCATCGTCACCCTGATACTCGTGGGAATCGGCGCCACAGGCGCGATCCGCGGCTTGAAAGGGATCGAACGTGTGGAACGCACGGTGGTCGGCATCAATTTAGGCATGATCGCTTCGCTGTTGGCCGGGCTCATCTATCACAACATTGTTTCCCTGAGCGACGGCGCTTGGCAACTCCACACCGTCGCGCTTCCGTCGGACAAGTCCCATATCATCCGCCTTCTCATGGGTATGCTCATCGTGGTGCAGGGTTTCGAGACCTCCCGTTTTCTGGGGTCCGAGCATCCGAGGGAGGAGCGCATCCGGACCATGCGATGGGCGCAACTCATTTCATCGGCGATCTACATCGTGTTTGTCGCGCTTATGACGGTGGTCATGAACAAGACCGGTGCGGGAGGGGACACGGGCATCACAGCCATCGTCGGCCTTTCCGGAGCCGTTGCACCCATCTTGCCGCTCTTGATCACACTCACCGCTCTCGGAAGCCAGTTCTCGGCGGCCACGGCCGATGACGCCGGGTGTTCCGGCCTGCTGGAATCGATCTTCAGAAGCAGGATTCACTCCGGATTCAATTATATGATCGTTTCCGCGGCCGCCATCGCAATCACGTGGGTCACGAATGTGTATGAGATCATCAGCTACGCCTCCAGGGCCTTCGCCCTTTACTATGCCTTACAGTGCGTCGTCGCCGTGTTGGTTGTGAAACGCGTTCCTTCCGTTGATTCCCCAAAAAGCAGGACGCCGGCATACGGCTTTCTTGCCCTGGTCTGCCTTGCCGTCACCCTGTTCGGCATTCCGGCGGGATAAGCCGTCCCGGTGGGAACGGGATTCCGGCAGGGGCTGAATGCCGATTTGAACGCTGAAGAGCAATCCGGTGTACTATTTGGGAGACTATGCCGGGTGTGTGTGTGACAGTTCACGGCGAGCGTTTCAGCTCTTATTCGACAAGAGATTCAGGCAAAGATCAGATCCACATCGGGGCCCGAGCAACGTCAGAATAGGTCGATGATCCGGAGTGCCCTTGCGGACCCTCGGGCCCACCGACGGCACCGCGCTGCATACCGGTCTTGGGGAGCGGGCGACACATGATTTCATTTTCAGGTACGGTCGTTTGGGACCAAAAAAGGGGCGGGCGCCGATGCTGCTTGTTAAGTCTGGTGGGAGAGCCCGCCTTTTTGAAGTTGTTCCAACAGGCGAATACCATCGGTCAAATTGCCACCGAAGCCGAAATACAGGAGATGCCGGAAAAAAGAATCGGCAACAAGATTTGCAAGACCATCGATTACCGTTCCCTCAAACAGCGTGGCTGAAGGGACCGTCCAGATTGCCCTCGGCTTCGGTTCGTATCGGAAACCTTTTTTGGGGTCATGTCGGGTTGAAGTCGGGCCGACGGCGAGAGAAGGACCTTTTAAACATCGGGATAAAGAAAATAGGTACGGACGTTGGGCAATCCTGCAGCGTAACGAGCGTGAAGGACTCGACTATTGTTGCTGAATATCGCCGGCTTGCGTGGTCACTTTGCCGCAAGGCTTTCTCGTTCCAGAGACTGTGAACGGATCCCAGAAATAGACAGGTTTCGACATATTATTCTTCGGTATCGGTAAAATTAAGGGATATTGCTCTGAATTCTTCGTTTATCTCTAAAAACGCATCCACCACGTCGGGGTGGAAGTGGGTCCCCTTGCCGTCTTTGATGATTCCCATTGCCTTTTCATGGCTGAAAGGTGGTTTGTAATAACGTTTGCTGATCAAAGCATCATAAACGTCGGCCAAAGCCATGATGCACCCGGGCAAAGGGATGTCCTCGCCTTTCAAACCTCTGGGGTAGCCGGTCCCGTCCCACTTCTCATGGTGACATAAGGCAATTTCTTCGGCGATTTTTAGAAAGCCGCCGACATTGGACCCTTGACCGTCCACCGCGAGGATTTCCGCCCCAAGTTTGGTGTGCTCCTTCATTATCTCATATTCATCATCGGTCAATCGGTCGGGTTTGAGCAGAATGGCATCGGGGATTCCAACCTTGCCGATGTCGTGCAAGGGAGCCATTTTGACTCATCTTTGACAGTTGGAGGGTGAAAAAGTGGGCCTCTCCCGCCTAACTTACCGAAATGATTAGGCTGGCCTTTTTCCGAGGCTCCAAACGTAGTGCCAATATGTCCGATTTTTTCCTTGACTCCGCCGACCTGTATTCCGTACAATTTGTTTCATGTTTGCACGCGTCAAAAAGGTCAAAAGCGGCGGATCCGAGCATGAATATCTTCAGATCGTGGAGAACTATCGCCAGGATAAGAAGGTAAAACAGAAAGTTATATGTACACTGGGTCGTCTCGACAAGCTCCGTGAATCGGGTGCCTTGGACGGGGTTCTTACCAGTCTCGCCAAGTTCTCCACCCGGAATCAAGTCATCAATCTTTATAAGGAAGGTAGTGTCAAGGCAGACTGGGCCAAGTCCTGGGGAACCGTTCTGGTGATCGAGAAACTCTGGAAGACCTTGGGGCTCGATGTGGTACTCCGATCTCTCGCTTCTCGCTCCGATTATCGCTTCGATCTGGAGCGCGCGGTCTTTGCCTGTGTCTGCCAACGCTTGGTCCGTCCGGGATCCGATCTCGCCGCGAGCCGTTGGATTCAGAACGTCCACGGTGAAGGCTTCGACGACCTGGAACTTCAGCACCTCTATCGATCCATGGATTTCCTGGCCGAATATCAGCCCGAAATCGAGAAGGAACTTTTCCGTCGGGGGCGCGACCTCTTCGATTACGGGGTGGATCTCGTTTTCTTCGACACCACCTCGGTCTACTTCGAGGGCCGGGGGCCTGCCGAGTTGGCTCGGTACGGGTTCTCCAAGGACCATCGTCCAGACCGCAAACAGGTGTTGGTGGGTGTGGTCATGTCCCGAAAAGGATATCCCCTTTCCTGTCAGTTCTGGGAAGGGAACACGGCGGACGTCACCACCATCAAACGCATCATCGCCCTGGTCAAGCGTCGGTTCTCCCTGAACAACGTGGTCCTGGTCTCGGACCGCGGCATGGTCGGCGTCGACAATCTGGTGGAACTGGAGCGTGCCGGTATCGACTACATCGTGGGCATCCCCATGCGCCGTTACCAGGATGTCCGAGGCCAAGTGGTGGACACTCCGGGCTACTACCAAGCGCTCACTCCCACCTTGTGGTTCAAGGAGATTCATCTGAACGGATGCCGTTACGTCCTCTGTTACAACCAAGACCAAGCGGCCAAAGACGAGGCCACCCGATCGGCCCTTGTGGAAAAACTGAAAACCACCCTGAAAAAACAGGGGCCCCAGTCTCTGGTGGGAAACAAGGGCTTCAGGAAATTCATCAAGCTCGACCGGGAAACCGTGCGCATCGATCCCGCCAAGGTCAAGGACGACGCCCGCTTCGACGGCAAGTATGTTCTCCTCACCAGTACCGACATTCCCGCCGATGAAGTCGCGGTCACCTACAAACGCCTGTGGCAGGTGGAAAGAGCCTTCCGGGACCTCAAATCGGCCCTGGAAGTCAGGCCCGTGTTCCACCAACGGTGTCAACGCGTTCAAGGTCACATCTTCTGCAATTTCCTGGCCCTATACCTGAAGATCGCGCTGCAGAAACAGCTCAAGACCAAAGAAATCGACATCCCCTGGGACCAAGTTCTCCTGGACCTCGAAGCCTTCAAAGCCATCCATCTACAGGTCACGGAGAAGTCCTACCTCCTCAGAACGGAATTCCAGGGCCGCGCCTACCACATCTTCCAAGCCGTCGGCCTCAAACCGCCGCCCACTTTGCAGACTCTCCAGGAGCACCAAAACGTAGTGCCATAAACCTTTCTTTTTCGTATAAGCAGCTGAAATTACTGCATTAGTTTTTTTGAACTGTCAAAGATCAGTTTGAACATGTCTTCGATGACTTCATCGGACAACCGGGACTTGAAGCGTGGGTTGGCGCTAAGCTGCTGGGCCAAACGTTTGACGTAGTGCTGGGTGCGCAGGATATGCCCGCCGGTTTCGGGATCGCGGTATTCGGCCAAGGCGGCGATTTTTATAATGGTCAGGCTTTGCGTTCGAATCAAATCGGCGGCGCGCTTTCGGCCCCGCAATTCCTCGAATAGGCTGCGGCAACTGACTAGGCAGGTCAAATTGACGCCCAGTGTCATCAGGGGTATCAGCGGTGAAAGCACAAGGCTCTCATTTTCCATGAGCCAACAGCTTGCTCCCCATAGAGCCGTCCCCGCGGCCAAGACGCTCAGCAGACCCCATGTCGTCCGCGCCCAGGTCAATAGTACGGTGGACAACAGCCCCAGCAGCAATATCATCAACACTTCCAGGCCCCCGACCCACGTCGGGGAGCTCAGGAAGTCCCTCTCCAGAATGTTGTCTACAATGGTGGCATTGATTTCCACACCGCTGAACGCCGGGTTCAGGGGGGTCGCTTTGATGTCGTGCAAGCCCGACGCCGAGGTGCCGACGAACACGATCTTATCTTTTAGTACCTCCGGAGAGGCCCCGCCGTCGAGTATATCTGCGGCGGAAACGTGTTTGAAGGTGCGGTTGCCGCCCCGGTAGTGGATGAGCATGGTGCCCAAGGGGCCCAGGGGGATCCGGGTGTCGCCCACCCTAAGCGAATCAATGCCGTCAGCCGTAAGTTCCATGAGCACCTGATGGCTTCCCATGGCTTCCAAAAGCGCCGCCAGGGCCAAGCTCGGGTAGGTTTGACCTTGAAACTCCATCATCAGTGGTATTCGGCGATATATGCCGTCGGGGTCGGGCAAAGCGTCAATGTACCCCGATCGGGAAACCGCCTCGACCAGCGGCTTGAGGCTGCACACCACTCCGCGGGGAGTGTAGAGCGATCGCGCCGGGGTTGCGGCGTCTGGGGATTCTTTGATCAAGGTGTTGAGCGGGTGAAGCAGACAATCGGCTGGGCTTGGCAGGCCGTCCTGATGTGAAAAATAAAAGGCCAGGACAAAAGGGCCGCTACTTAAAGTTCGAGCGAGGTGATGGTCACTGTTCTTGAATTCATCCGGCGCGCCTTCGATTCGCAGGTCGAATCCCAGGTCGCGCTTGAACCGTTCCCGCATGCTGCTCAGGGAGGTCCGGTCCGGTTCCGCGAAAATCATGTCCAAGGCAACGCTTATGGCGCCCCCCTGTTTAATTCTCTCCAACAGGGAGGCCACCTTGTAGCGTGGCCATGGCCACTGTCCGTACTTGGCGAGGCTGGCATCGTCAATGTCCACGATGACCACGTGCCCGCTCGTGCGAGTATGGTGCAGTGACCTGAGCATGGAGTCGTAGGTTTTGTTCTCCAAAAAAATTACAAAGTGGGGGGGGAACAGGTACATGGCCGCCATCAACAGGGTCAAACCGGTTCCCAAGGCGAGGGTAAAGGCATGACTTTTCTTAATTCCCATCGTGTACCCGGGAGTGGCGCACGCCGACTATCGCACGGTTATTTCTACTCGGCGGTTGCGGGGCTCAAAGATATTGTCACCTGTCTTTATCAGAGGATCGTTCTCACCGTGCCAGGAAATCGACAGAGTGGATTCGTCCACCCCTCGTTCAGTCAAGATGTGAGCCAAGTTTTCGGCACGGCGCTTGGACAGGAGGAAGTTGTAGGAATTGGCTCCAGCGGTGTCACAATGACCCACGATGCTGATGTCCACTGAGTCACGTTTCTTGATTGCCGCCAACACGTTGGGCAAAAGAGAAAGGTATTCGGGGGTCAATTCGCTGAAATCGACGTTGAAATAGAATATGAAGACAACCGGCGGGTCGGGTTCGGCGGCAAGGGCACGCGCGAAATCCCGCTCGATCTCGCTTTGCTCCATCAGCGCGGGTTGGGTCGGAGCCGAACCAATTCCGGAAATTGAAGTTGCTTGATAAGGTTTGTCTAGTATTTGAGAGCCGCCCTGGTTCGTCACAACGGCCTCGCCCACATGCCCATCGCGGTCGGGCATCAGCACCACGGTACTGCTCCCGCAACCGGCGAAGGCGGCCAACAGCAGGACTGCGGGAAATATGATAGGCACCCATCTTAACACCAAATTACCCCCGGATAAGTTACCTCTGATCCGTAGACCGTGAAATTCTAATCAACTTTGATAAGCAGCTTGGTGCCGCGGATGCCGATAGTGGCGTCGGGGGTTTCCAGACGCACCGACTTGGGGGACAGCCGGCCGATCTTTCCCGAAATATAACTCGCGGTGCCCCTGGTTATCCTGGCGACCAGACTCAGTTTGGACTGGGCCGGTGTGAAAAGGAATTCGTCAATAGCCAACTCGCTTTTGGGCCCCAAGGACAGCGAAGTGTTGTCGCGCAACAGAATTCCCATACTGCCGTCGGGGCCGGTGACCAATTTGTCGCCGATATTGAGCTTCATTTTGGCCCGGGCTGAAAGCAGTTTGCCGGCCCGCTCGACTCGGGCCTCCCCCTCGGCGGTTTTCACACTGCCCACAAAATCGCCGTTGTCGGCCGAGGCCATGCTCCATCCAGCCGAGCACATAATTATACAGGCAAGAAACAATGCGCATTTAGACACGTCTTCTCTCCTCCAAGGCAATGTGCCCGGATTATACACCGTCCGCCGCGTTTTCGACTCAACACGGCCCTATTAATCATTGGCGGTCACAGAAATGCGGAACTTCGAGTCCCCTTCGCGATCCACAGTAATTCATCCTGAACAGCAGCGTCAACACGGAGATGAAACGTTTGTTAGAGACACATGCTGAGTCGAGCATGGCACGTCTACGGTACGTGCCGGGTGCCGACAACAGCCCGGGATTGGAAAATATCGGGGTCCTTCCCATGTATCGACGTGCGGCCGGTGACCCGTATGCGGATGATCTTGGCGAATTCCCCTTCCGTACCGGTCGTAAACACGGTCTTGAGGCCCATGATGAAGCATCACGACCCATCGGGTCGATGAAATGCGGGCACCGACTGACCTCTACAATAACGATGAAGGAGAGGCAAGCGTGTGTTTTTGGGACCGCGGAACATTGTTCCGCTGAGTGTAACGGGATTCACGCGGCGAAAGTGGGAACCCGCTTCGTAAGAGCTCCTTCTCGGGGACACGGCGATCGAAGTATTCTTTCGGAATCTCGGGCGACGGTGCTCGCCTAAGGCGTAACTTCGGACTTCGAGTCTTGACCCATCCGACGCGCTTCAAGTATCTTCATCTTTAATCCAAATTCATCACAAAGAGTTTCCTTTTCCAATTCTTCACCGTTTCACGGAATTATTTCCAGGGGAGAATGAGGCATGACCGTGTCCGGAATCAGACCGCAGTCTCACCGCATGGGAACGACCTCCTCCACACTGCACGCCTGTTGGTTTTTCACCGTCTTCTTCCTATGTGCCTTCGCCTTTCCCATCCAAGCGGGAGAGACCACTCGATCCGTTGGCGGCACTTCGACCTCTCCCACGGTGACCATTCACGCGGACCCCCAAGGCACGGCATCGGCCTGGGCCGTGGAGGAAGGCGTGCCCTCGGCCGTTTCTCCGTCGGACATCAGTGAAAACGGCACGTACGACGCGGTGAACGGCAAAGTGAAATGGGGACTTTTCCTGGATGCCGCTCCCAGAAACCTTTCCTATACCGTGACCGCTCCCGACGGGAATCATGCGGTTGTGGGAACGGGCAGTTTCGACGGCTCCGATTCCGGGGTCGCCGGAGAGTCCGTGATATCCGTGGGTTGCCAATTTCCGAGTATTGAGTTTTTCCGGGCCGAGCCCAATCAGATCGATTTGGGCGGGTCGGCGACCCTCTCGTGGAGCATATCCAACGCGAGTTCCGCGCGAATCGACAACGGCGTCGGGGATATCGACCCGGGGCAGGGCACCGCGACCGTCTCTCCGAGGGAAACCACCACCTACACGCTCACGGCCGGCAACGCCTGCGGCCCGGACATCAAAGTGACCACCATCCGCGTGGGAGCGACCGCCGCGGACAAGGCCGTCATCGTCATCGGAAAGCAGGCGCAAAACGACTCGCTTCTGGCGTCCTTCAGGAATTGCGGCGACTTCGCGTATACCGCGCTGGCCCGGCGGGGCTTCACCTCGGGGACCATCTACTATTTGGACCCGCCCTCGTCGGAAGGGGAAACACCCAGAGAATATCGGGACGGCGATTCCACCACGGCCCAGGTCAAGTACGCGTTAACGGAATGGGCGAAAGGGGCTCGGGACGTGATCCTCTATCTGGTGGATCACGGTACGGAAGGGAAGGTGTTTCTCAGCCCCACCGAAGCGCTTTACACCTATCAACTGAAACCGTGGCTGGACGAGCTCGATGAAACCATTTCCGGCACCATCGTGGTGATCGTCGAGGCGTGTCATTCGGGCAGCTTCATCGAGGGATTGGCCCCGAAGACGGGCAAGCCTCGAATCGTGATCGCAAGCACCCAACCGGAAGATGAAGCCATCTTGTTGCGGGAAGGGCACAATTCCTTTTCTCAGAAATTCTGGCAGGAAGTTCAAAATGATTACGACCTGTTCGCCGCTTTTGTGAACACCGCGGAAGACCTCAGGTGGTCCAACCTGGGAAGGGATGCCGACGGCAAGACAAGACAGCAGATACCGCTTTTCGACGCCGACGGCGACGGCATCGCCAGCACCGGCTTCGATCAGCAGGATTCGGACAGGACCGTCGCTTCCAGCCATGTTATCGGGGAATCACAAGGGTCCGCGGCCTCCGTTCCCACGATCGCCGAAGTTTGCCCGGACGCCGATGTCGGAGGGGAATCGGGAGCGGTGTTGTGGGCGAAAATCGAGTATTCGGGCACGGGAATCATCGACCAGGCCTGGGCTGTGATCATTCCCCCCGGATTCGAACACGACTCCGCCTCCCAACCGGTTACGGATTCGGACTTGGATTTGGTCTATTTGGAGTACAAAGGCAACCGCTGGGAGGCCGATTATCACGGCTTCAATCGGACAGGGGAGTACCAAGTGACCTTTTTCGCGGCCGACGATGAAGGAACCGTGTCTTCCCCCAAGACCGCCTTATTCACCAAGTCCGTTCCCGACAAGTTTGCCGACGGAATCTACAAATCCGCCGGCAACGACATGAACGCCTATGTCCAGACCTATGACACGGGCTCGGCCGTGGTGATTTTGACGCCCGATCTTCAAGAATGGTTCGTATTCGTGGAAGGCTCCTGGGCCGACGGCATCACGGACTTGCAGGACTATGCCGGCATGGGACATCGATTGACCATGAACCTTCAGGAAGACGGCCGGATTTCAGCCTCCCTGTCTTATGCCGATGGACGGACCGCATCCTGGACTTTGGAGAAAAACTTCGGAATCCCCGATCCCGTCGGCGGGTATGACGGCATCTTCAAGGCTGAGGACGGTTCCATGAACGCGTATGTTCAGACGTATGACGCCGGGTCCGCCCTGGTGATCCTCACCCCGGACTTGAAAACGTGGACCGCGTTCCTGGATCCGGACTACTCCGACGGAATCAATGCGGCCAATGACCTGGCCGGGCTGGGGCGGCAGTTTTTCATGAACTTCGTTTCCACAAGCCGAGCCAACGGCGGGCTTACGTTCCCGAGCGGAGCCTTCAACGCGTTTTCGATGAACAAAGCGTTCGCTTCTCCCGCCGGAGCGACGACTGCGGTATCCACTTTGTCGGACGCGGATGAGTTCGACATAGGTCCCTTTGCCGATCCGGCCAATGCGCATCCTGCGGACCTGAACGCGGATTTTCGGCTGGAATGGTCCGAAGTTCAGGCCTACCAGTCCGCCTGGAAGCAGGGCCAAACCTGGTCCAAAGCGCCGAATCCCATTCCCATCGGATATCTGACCCGTGCCGGCTTTCTCTATGAATTGGGGGAAACCTATCAGTATATCGGGGGAAGCGCTCCGGCATGCTGGGTCGCTGGGGAGACCTTCACCAATTCCTTGGGCATGAAGTTCAAATACATCACTCCCGGGTCCTTCGCCATGGGGAGTCCCACCAGCGAGACCTACCGGCAAGGCGACGAGCGGCAGCACCAGGTGACGTTGACCCGGGGCTTCTACATACAGACCACCGAAGTGACGCAGGGCCAGTGGAAAGCGGTGATGGGGGGGAGCAACCCCTCCTATTTCACCGCCTGCGGAGACAACTGCCCGGTGGAAATGGTATCCTGGGACGAAATTCAAACGTTCGTTGCGAAAATGAATCAGCGAGGTGAAGGGACTTACCGGCTGCCCACGGAGGCCGAATGGGAATACGCGGCTCGGGCCGGCACTACCACCGCGTTTTTCAACGGCGCGAATACCGAGCCGGAATGTGGTTACGATCCCAATGCGGCCGCCATCGGTTGGTATTGTTACAACTCGGGCGATACCACCCATCCCGTGGCGCAGAAGACGCCCAATCCCTGGGGGCTGTACGACATGAGCGGCAACGTGTGGGAAGCCTGTCAGGACCACTACGGCGAATATCCCGCCGCGCCGGTGACCGATCCCACGGGTCCCGCCGCGGGCGAGTACCGGGTCTTTCGAGGAGGTTGCTGGTTTCACAGTGCTTCGTGCGGCCGTTCCGCGCGTCGCTGGAACATCACCCAAGAGACCCGTTACACGTGACTTGGCCTCCGCCTGGTGAGGTCGTCACCTTAAAAAGCTGTTGGAGAACGCGATTCGCGCCGAGTCGAATCCGGACCGTAACTCAAGAACGAAAGCGGGAGCGGGGAATCCATGTTGAAACGGACTATGTTTCTGGTCGGCTGTCTAATCTTGGTGTGGGCGAGCTCGGGAACGGTACAAGCCCGCGAAAAGATATCGGTCCTGGACCTGAAAGCGCTCAACGTGGACAAGGTGGTCTCCAAGATTCTCTCCGAGCACATCCGCGATCAGATTTTCGCCCAGGGCGTGTATGAAGTCATGAGCAAGGAGGATGTGTACGCCATTCTGGATCGAATGCAGTGCATTCAGGAGATCGGCGCGGAAACGGACACCCGTTGCGTCATCGACGCGGCCCGCGAATTGGGAACCCGATATATGGTGGTGGGCACCCTTTCCAAACTGGGGGACACCTATTCCATCCATTTGAGACTTCTGGACACCGGCGGGGACGCTCCGGGCGTCAAACGGCGGGTCAGCCGAAACTGCAGGTGTCCAGAAGACGAGCTGATCAACACGGCTCGGACCTCTGCGGACGATCTCCTGTTGGGGGACCGGGATGAGGCTGCGACGCGCATCCAGCCCATGAAGTCTTCACCGCGGTTGGTTCCGCCGGAACAGAGGGCCGTCGGGAAAGTGGAGCCGTCCCCGGCGAAGAAGGCCGACACTCCTCGAGAATCGGTGAAGACGGCCTCCCGCACTCCGTCCCCCGCTACGACGAAACCGTCGCCCCCGGCTGTATCCACGGGCGTGGAATCTTCGAATAAGGGGCTGCTCTTCATCAACACCATGAAAGATCAGGCGGAAGCCTATGTGGTTTCGGCCGCCGGACACTGGTTCGCGCCCACGAGCGAGGACGCGGACTGGCGGCCCCTGGGGGTCACTCCTTTGGCGCCCGTGGAACTGCCTGCCGGCAAATATTGGGTCCGGCTGCGGTTTCTGAAAGGAACCATGGATGAGGACATTCAGGCGGCCGTCGTCAAAGCGGGGAAAACCACGGAGCACCTGGTGCTGTTGGAGCAGAGCGGACTTAGTGCGGGCGGCGGAGGCGGCCTTTAACCGGCCGACGAAGAACGCGATCTGAGGTGTTGCGCTTCAGCTCAGGTGATATCGGCCGATCAGTAGTGAATTTCCTTTCGACAAGTCATTGCCGGACGAGGTCGCTCGTTCGCGTGAAGAAGTGCACCGGATGTTTCCCACCACGCATGGGAGGTTTCGCCATGTCTTACCGGATCGCAGTCTTCCGACCAATGGTTCCCGCATTGGTCTTGGTTCTTCTGATCTCATTGGGGTTCGCGAGCGCCGCCCGGGCCCAAGAACCTGAAATTTCGGTTTCGGAATCCTTTTTGGTATTCGACACCTCCCAAGGCATACGTCGTGATCTGCCCCTCGTGGTTTCGAATCTTGGCACGGGGGCCCTCACTCTCACGGGCGTGGCCTTGGAAGGCTGGGACGCCGAAGCCTTCACCGTGCTGGATGCGCCGGGAAGGCCGGAGCGGGTTCAGCCCGGCGGTTCCATGACTTTGACTCTGCGCTTTGATCCGGACCTGATTTCCAGCAGTTCGGCCCTGGCCACGTTGGTGCTTCTCAGCGACGATGCGGACGAAAGCGAGCTGGAAATCGATTTGATGGCTTACATTGCGGCGGATTTCCAGCCCGCCGAATTCGTGGGCGTACAGATGTGCAAGAACCCTCGGGGCAGGATCCCCATGCCCAGCGAAATCGAGTGCCTGTTCACCTTTGATGACGGAGTGGTGACCACGGAAGACCGGGAAGTGTGGATGATCATTCGATTACAGCACGTGAATTCCGCGTCTTGGGGTTCCTACGTGTTCGAGGGGCCTGGGGGCGAATACATTGAAACCGTCCAAACTTACTGGTCCAACGGTTACGGTGAATACTGGCACCTGGCCAAACTCGACGTGGCCGGCAAGAACCTGACGCCGGGCGAGTGGAAGTTCATCTACTACATGAACAACGACATCGACTGCCCACAGCATAGAAAAGAGCTTTTCAACACCACTTTCCAGATGATCCGGCCGGAGCAGCCCTACGACGGAGTCTGGAAGGACGCGGCTCCCTCCATGAATTTCTACGTGCAGACCTATGATACGGGTTCCGCCGTGGTCATCTCCACGGCCGATCTTTCGTCGTTCAACTCGTTCCTGGATTCGGATTTCTCCGACGGGATCGGCGGGGATGACATGCAGGGAGAAGGCAAGCGTTTGTCGATTGAGTTCATCAGCGACCGCGAAGCCCTCGCCACATTGGAGAAACCGCGATCGGCTCCCGAGACCTTTTCTTTGACCAAGCAGTTCGGAGTTCCCGTGGAGCCGCTGAATCAGGGAATTTGGAAGGATTCGTGCGTTTCCGCCAATATGAATTATTACATACAGTCCTATTCTACCGGGTCGGCTCTGATCATCGCCACGCCGGACAACCGGGATTTCTACGTGTTCCTGGACTCCGAGGTGGAAGACGGAATCTTCGCCTCCCAATATGGAGGAGGCAATTTGACCCTGACCATGTTTTTCGGGGAAGAGGGCGATCAGCTCACGCCTTTGGATCGTTGCTTCGCGGCCCCCATAGCGCCTTCGCCCAAAGAGATTTTGTACGCCGGATTGGCCGCGCCCTCCGGGGGGCAGGGCACTCTGACCAACTCACTGGGTATGAGCTTTGCCCCCGTGCCGGCCGGAACGTTCACCATGGGGAGCCCGGAAGGGGAACCCGGCAGATACCTCAATGAAAACCCCCGCCGGCAAGTAACCCTGACCCGGGCTTTTCATCTTCAGACCACGGAAGTCACGGTGGGACAATTTCGTTCGTTCATTCAGGCGAGCTCCTACGTGACGGACGCCGAAAGGAAGGGATGGGCCTGGATCCTGGAAGGAGATACGTGGACCAAGAAATCCGGCGCCGCTTGGGACAATCCCGGTTTCGCCCAGGAGGATTCCCATCCGGTCACTTGTGTTTCCTTTAACGATGTGCAGGCCTTTGCTCAATGGCTGAGCAACAAGGAAGGCAAAGCTTATCGACCGCCCACGGAGGCGGAATGGGAATACTCGTCCCGAGCCGGTACGGATACCGGTCTGCCCAACGGACAGGTCACGGCTTTGGACTGCGCCTACGATGCGGCTCTGGACGTGCTGGGATGGTATTGCGGGAACGCCTCCAGCGGGACTCGGCCGGTAGGACTGAAGAACGCGAATTCTTGGGGGCTCCGCGACATGAACGGAAACGTGTTCGAGTGGACCGCCGACTACTATGGCGCATACGATCCGACTCCGGTCATGGACCCCGTCGGCCCCGCTTCAGGCGCGGGAAAAACCGTGCGCGGAGGGAGCTGGAACAGGGGCGCCCGGTACTGCCGTTCCGCCTACCGGGAATACGCTCTTCCCGACGAGGCGTCCAATGATCTGGGATTTCGCTTGGCGCTGGACGAGCCGTGAAACCCAATGTTGCCGAATCGTGCAGTTTCGTGACCCGGAACTATAGAAAAAGCCTGAAAACCGCAATCCTCGGTATCCGAGCTTTTCGCATGTAGTCGTTTTATACCGGCCCTCGGCAGCCGGATTCCTTCAGGGAACCGCTGACTTCCGTTTGTCGGGGAGCCGGCTCAGCCTGCCCGATCCTCGGGTCAGCCATGCGCCGACCGGGACTCCTTTTTTCCGGCGGCCACGCCGCGTTTGGAGGCTCGGATGAACTCCAGCAGGTAAACCACGTCCTCGGTTTGCGGCACTTCCGCTTGGACCCGTTCCACGGCCTTGGAAAGGTTGCAGGCCGAGCTGAAGAGCATCGCAAACGCATTTTTCAGGGCGCGTATCCTGTCTTTGGAGAATCCCGCCCTCTGCAATCCCACCAGGTTTATGCCTCGAACCGTATGGATTCCGTCCACCATGCAAAAAGGAGGCACGTCGCGGGAGGTGGACGAGCCGCCTCGCATGAACGCGAATCTGCCGATACGGCAGAACTGGTGCACAAGGCAGCCGCCGCTCATGGTGACATGGTCTTCCACTTCGACATATCCGGCCAGTAGGGCGTTGTTCACCAGAACCACATGGTCGCCTATGCTGCAATTATGGGCCACATGGGAGCCGACCATGAAAAAACAGTCGTTGCCGATCACGGTGGTGCTGCCGGGCTTGGTGCCCCGGTGGGCGGTGAAGTGCTCCCGAAACCGGTTGTTGTCGCCGATTTGAAGATAGCTTTCCCGGTTTTCGAAAGCCAAGTCCTGGGGCAGGTCCCCGATCACCGCTCCGGTGTGCACCATGTTCCCTTCGCCCATGGTGGTGAAGGATTTGATATGGGCTCCCGCCATAATGCGGCAACCTTGCCCGATGGACACGTGGTCCTCGATAACGGCGTACGGGCCGACCTCAATGTCCGAAGCCAGGTCGGCATCTGGATGAACGACGGCGGTGGGATGAATCTTCATGGGAGACCTCCGATGACTCGGTACAATTCAGTGGTTTGAGTCGAGGTGTTCAACGGCCGGCTTTCAACGAAATCACGACGGAGGCGTTCGGAGAACGTCCGGAAAGGGTGTATTCGGTTCATGCACTATCTGAATGTTGAAAAACGCGATCCACGGCGTACTCTATGTGCACCTCATCCCTCGGGATTCTTGCGCCTTGTAGGTCATGGTTTTTCGCCGGCCTGTAGTAACCGGCCTTCCTCGATGGTCTGCTATAGTTCATTTCTCGCTGGGGGCGGTTTCGGCTTTCCCGCGGAACGACCCGACGACCGGTTCGATTTCGCGAAGAGCTTTTTCAATTCCCAGGGCTTGAGCTCCCGGTGGGTGCCGTCGGGCAGGTCTCCCAGCCATAGCCCCCCCAAAGCGACCCGTTTGAGGCGGAGTACGTTGAGCCCGACCTTGCCGCACATTCGGCGGACCTGTCGATTTTTCCCCTCCGAAATCCGGATGCGAATCCAGGTGAGTCTTCCGGACTTGCTCAGCAGTTTCACTTCCGCGGGACCCGTGGGGCCGTCGCTGAGCTTCACTCCCTTCTCCAGTTTCAGCAGTTGGCCGGCCTTTTCATATCCCTCGACCAGGGCTTCGTAAGTCTTGTGGACTTCATAGCGGGGATGCATCACTTTCAGGGCCAAGTCACCGTCGTCGGTCATGAGAATCAGTCCCTCGCTGTCCGCGTCGAGGCGTCCGACAGGGAAGAGGCGGCGAGGGATGTCGGACACCAGATCGCGGACGGTTTTTCGGCCCTGTGGGTCCTGCATGGTGGAAACCACGCCCCTCGGTTTGTTCAACAGGACGGTCATCTTTCCTGCGGGAGGTTGGATGCGGGCACCGTCCAGACAAATGACGTCCTGCTGCGGGTCCGCCGCAGTGCCCAATTGGGTGACGATTTTTCCGTTCACCGTAACTCGGCCATCGCGTATGAAATCCTCGGCCTTGCGCCTCGAAGCGTATCCGAAGCACGCGATAATCTTATGAATCCTCTCTGTAGGCATGTAGGGTCTCCCCGGTGATTTGGGTGAATTCTTCAAGAGTGGGGAGTTCCGACAGGTCTTTGAGTTCGAAAACACCCAGAAATTTTTTGGTGGTGCCGTAAATGATCGGCCGACCCGGCAGGTTCTTCCTGCCCACGACACGAATCAATCCCTTTTCCATCAGGGTCCTGAGAATGCCGCCTACTTCCACGCCGCGGAGCCTTTCCACTTCCGATTTGAGGATGGGTTGCTTGTAGGCGATGATGGCCAATGTTTCCATGGCGGCGCGGCTCAAACGGGAAGGCTCCACGCGCCGGAACCTCTTGATGTAATCTTTGAACTCGGGTCGGCTTCTGAGTTGATATCCGCCCGCCACTTCGCGGAGTTCCATTCCGCGGCTTTCCGATTCATAGTCCTGCTGCAGCTCCTCGACGGCGGAAACGATTTCCCGTGTTTCCGCGCCGGGAATCGTTTCCCGAAGGCGTTTCACCGGGAGCGGCTCTTCGGCGAGATAGAGCAGACATTCAATAATCGCTTTAAGTTGTGTTGTCATCGCTCCCGTATGCCGGTGAAGGTTGCGTCACGAGATAGACCCGCATGATCCCGCCTTGTGCGGGCTGAACGACCTGGATGAGGTTGAGTTTCAGAAGTTCGAGGATCGCTAGAAAGGTGACGACCAACTCCCTTCGGTGGAGGTCGGTGAAGAGCTCGGTGAAGAGCAGGTTTCTTGAACGGCCCAGGCGTTCGAGAATGTCCGAAACCTTTTCTTCGAGCGTGCATTCGAAACGATCCAGCGCAAGAAGCACCTTCCCGGTGGAGTGCGCGATCACTTCCTTGAAGGCCGACAGCAGGTCAAAAAGAGATACCCGCACCAGTTCTTCCTCTTCGGGGTCAAAAAGCTCGTCCGACACGAAGTCTCTCGTGAAAACGTCCCGGTCCAGAAGATGCCGCTTTTCGAGCAAGGCCGCCGCTTCCTTGAGCCGAGCGTATTCCAGGAGAGGCTGAATGATTTCCTGCCGAGGGTCTTCCGCTTCTTCTTCCGGACCCGCAGGTTCGGGCAGCAACATTCTGGATTTGATGTGAACCAGCGTGGCCGCCATGGCCAGGAAGTCGCCCGCCTGGTCCAGGTTCAAAGTCCGAATTAAATCGATATACTCCAGGTATTGTTTGGTGACCCGGGCGATGGGAATATCATAAATGTCGAGTTCGTTCTTTCGAACGAGAAAGAGCAGCAGGTCCAGGGGCCCTTCGAAGGGCTCCAGCCTGACCGAGAAGCTTCCATCGCCTGAAGCGTCGTTTGTTGCGGGCGGCACAAACGGACTCCTTGGACTTCGGTCAATCCAGGGCGCTCTCGAAAATCATTTCGATCACCCCCCGGAAATCGTTTCCCTCAAAAATGGGGACATGCAGGATGGTGCGGGTCCCGCCTTCCCGTTTTCGCACATAGTGTCGGGGAGTCCGGTCTCCGTTTCGGAACGCGTCGTACATGGTCCGGATCTTTTCCATGGATTCAGGCTTGTGGCAGTCGCCCAGATGACGGCCGATGAGCGATCCCCACAGATCGATCCACTTGCTGAAGTTCTCCAAACCCTTGGGGTTGGCGTACGTAATCTTCATGTCGGGATCGGTGACCACCATGGCCACCGGCAGTCCGCTGAACATCAGCTCAAAGTCATTCATGGATCTATTTCTCCATTCCGGGCGATCGCGGCCCGACGCTCTTGATTCCTTACCGCCGAATCCATAATTGTCCGCCGGCCCCGAAAAGGTGTTTCCATAACTGATTAGAGCATACTGGTTCGAATGGAAAAAATCCAGGGCTGTGAGGAGGAAGGGAGGAATCGGGCCAAGTCCCGCGGTAGGGATGAAATAACGTTGAAGGCATCGGCGGAAACTAGTAGACTATGTCGATTATCACGTCATTATGCTTTGTCCGATTTAAGATGATTTCGAGAGGTGCCGGAAATGACCGCCGGACCTGCCAGAACCGTTTTTCTTGCGTTGTTTCTCCTCTTCTTGGCGATGGGTGCCTCCGGGACCGCGGTATCACAGACTGGAGGCCCGGGCGGACCGCCGCCCGCTCCCGTTGTGGTGGACCAGGTGACCGAAGAGATGGTGGGCTCCACCGTGGGACTGATGGGAAGCGCCCGAGCCTGGAAAGACAGCCGGGTGGCCGCCGAGGTTTCCGGCAAGGTCATCGAATTGAAGGTGGACGAGGGAGACCGGGTGAAACGGGGGGAACTCCTCTGCCGGCTCGACAGCGACGAACTCGTTCATCAGATCCGTGAGGCCGAGGCCGCGATCAAGGAAGCGCAGGCCCGCCTGGAAAGAGCGGAAAAGGAAAACAAGAGAGTCTCCGCCCTCGTCGACAAGGCGAGCGTGTCCGAAAGGGCTCGGGACGAAGCGCTCTACGCGTATCTGGCGGGAATCCAGGAAGTCGAAAGATTACGGGCCTCCTTGGGAGTGCTCAGAGAGCGACTGCAAAAGAAAGCCGTCAAGGCGCCCTTCTCTGGCGTGGTGGTCGAACGGCTTACAGAAGTCGGTGAATGGCTGTCTCCCGGAAGCGTCGTGGTCGAGCTCTATCTGATCGATCCCGTCAAAGTGGTGGTGCCGGTTCCGGAGAAGGTGGTCCACGGCCTTTCCGTAGGCGATGCCGTTCGTATGACTTTCGACGCCTTGGGCGAGGAGTTGTTCCAAGGCAAAATCCATGCGGTCATACCCAAAGGCGACGAAGCGGCCCGAACCTTTCCCGTTCACATACGCCTGGATAATCACCAGGCGCAAGTTCAACCCGGAATGCTGGCCCGTGCCCGTTTCGAACTGGGCACCCCGAAGAAGGTTCTCCTCGTTCCCAAAGACGCCGTGGTGTTGAGCGGAGCCAAGCGATCGGTGATCAAGGTGGTGGACGGCAAAGCCGTTCCCGTAACCGTGCTTATGGGGCTCGAACATCGGGGCAAGGTGGAAGTGGAAGGAGACCTGAAACCCGGCGACAAAGTCGTGGTTCGGGGCAATGAACGACTCTTTCCCGGTCAACCCGTTCAGGCATCCGATGGCTCCTGAGACTCCTCTCCCATGAAACTCGTTGACTCCGCCATTAAATACCCCGTTACCGTCATTGTCGGGGTGTTCTTTCTGGTCCTCTTCGGAATCATTTCCCTGGTTCAAATCCCGGTCCAGCTGACTCCCGACGTCACCCGTCCCATGATCACGGTGACCACCACCTGGAGAGGTGCTTCTCCTCAAGAAATTGAGCGAGAGATCGTGGATGAGCAGGAGGAGTACCTGAAAAACGTGGAAGGTCTGCTTCGCATGACCAGCGAATCCATGGACTCTTCGGGTACGGTGACACTCGAATTCTCCGTGGGCACGGATATCGATTCCGCCCTGATCAAGGTTTCGAATAAGCTGGACCAGGTGCCGTCCTACCCCCGGGATGCGGACAAACCCGTGATTGTTTCCGCCGCGGAGAACGCTCCTCCCATTGCCTGGATCGTGCTCAAGCGCATCCGCGAGGACGCTCCTCCCATCTACACCCTCAGGGATTTCGCGGAGGACGTGATCCAGGCGCGACTCGAGCGGGTGCCCGGCATGGCCAAGGTCAACGTGTACGGCGGGCGTGAACGGGAAATGCAGGTCGTGTTCGACGAGAAAGCGGTGGCGGCTCGCAGACTGACCATCGAAGAGATGGCGTCAGCTCTGGAGGCTTCCAACCAGAACATCTCAGCGGGTGATTTTGATGAGGGAAAGCGGAAATACATAGCCAGAACCGAAGGGGAATTCCTTCGACCGGAAGACGCCGACCGCGTCGTGGTGAAGTATGAAGACGGGAGCCCGGTGATCATCGGAGACGTGGCTCATTCCCGGTTCGGTTACAAGAAAGCACAAGCCGAGGTGCTTCAACGGGGAGAGCCGACCCTAGCCATCAATGCCATTCGGCAATCCGGCACCAACGTGCTCGAAGTCATGGCGGGACTGAAAGCCGCCGTCAGGGAGCTCAACCAAGGGGAATTGGCCGTTCTGGGTCTGGAACTCCGGCAGGTATACGACGAGACGGAGTACATCGACAGTGCCATCGCGCTGGTGGAACAGAACCTTTGGGTGGGCGGCTCCCTGGCCGTCCTGATCCTTCTGATTTTTCTCAGAAGCTTCTTTGCCACCCTGATCGTGGCCACGGCCATTCCCATTTCCATTGTGGGCACCTTCATCATGATGGTGGCCTTCGGAAGAAACGTGAACGTCATTTCCCTGGCGGGAATGGCTTTTGCCGCGGGCATGGTGGTGGATAACTCCATCGTGGTGTTGGAGAATATTTACCGCCATCGCCAAGAGGGACAAAGCCGATTCCAGGCCGCGTACCGGGGCACGGTCGAAGTCTGGGGCGCCGTGTTGGCGAGCACGTTGACCACCATCGCCGTGTTCCTGCCGGTGATTTTCGTGGAAGAAGAGGCCGGCCAACTCTTTCGCGATATTTCCATCGCCGTGAGTTGCTCCGTTTTTCTGAGCCTTCTGGTGTCCATCACGGTGATTCCCATGTTGTCCGCGCGACTCATTCGGCGGGTGGTTACCGAAGATACTCAAAAACAAAGAACCGCTTCGTGGGCTTTCCATGAGTTGTTCGGACTCCGGTCTTTGGCTGCCGCCATAACGGACCGGCTGAGCAATTTCGTTTATTGGGTTTGCGGCAGCACGGCTTTGAGGCTTGCCGTGGTGATCGTCATGACCTCGCTTTCCCTGGGTACGGCTTATGTTTTGGCTCCGCCGACGGAGTACCTCCCGGGAGGCAATCGAAATTTGATCCTGGGCATCATCGTTCCACCGCCGGGGTACAATCTCGATGAGTTCCGAGAGGTTGGGAAAACCATTGTCGGCGATTTGGGACGATATTTCGCGGACGAGTCGGATGACGGCAAGGCCGATGCGGTAGATTCCGGAGCGATTCCCAGAATCCGAAACTTCTTCTTCGTCGCTTGGCAAAAACGACTTTTCATGGGAGCGTCTAGTGCGGACCCGACCAGGGCGCGGGAGTTGATTCCCGTAATGCAGAAGACGTTGTCCCACATCCCCGGGATGATTTCCGTGGTGCTGCAGACGAGCCTGTTCGCCAGAGGAGTAGGGCAAGGCCGAAGCATCGACGTGGATATCACCGGGCCGGACCTACGGCGACTGGTGGAAATCGGCAGAGGAATTTTCGGGTCGGTCCGCCGGCTTATACCGGGCGCCCAACTGCGCCCAGTGCCCAGTTTGGACTTGGGCAATCCGGAAATCCGGGTCACCCCCGCCCGTCGGCGAGCGGCCAGAGTCGGGTTGACGGCCGAAGAGATCGGCATGAATTTGGATGCTCTGTTGGACGGCATGAAGGTGGACGAAGTGCGACCCGAAGGAAAGAAGATGGACCTGACGTTGATGGGGCTGCCCACGACCGTCGGCCGGACGCAGGATTTCGAGAATCTATTGATCAACACGCCGGGGGGGGAGCTGGTGACCCTGAGCACTGTGGCGGACATCGCCCTGGTGGAGGGACCGACCCAGATCAACCGAATCGAACGAAATCGAGCCATCACCATACAGGTTACTCCCCCGGACGAGTTGCCTCTGCAGGAGGCAATGAACTTGATCCGAACAAAGGTGATCGAGCCTTTGAAGACTTCCGGCGAGATTCAACGGCCCTATGGTATCGATCTTTCCGGCACCGCCGACGACCTGACTCGTACCCAAAAGGCACTCCAGTGGAACTTTTTGCTGGCCCTGGTCATTACGTTCCTGTTAATGAGCGCTCTTTTTGAGAATTTCTTTTTTCCTCTGGTGATCATGTTCAGCGTGCCTTTGGCGGCCGCCGGCGGTTTTCTGGGGCTTTTCCTGACTTCGCATCTCATTCAATACAGTGCCCTGAACGTACTGACGATGTTGGGTTTCGTCATTCTGGTGGGCGTGGTGGTGAACAATGCGATTCTTATCGTGTATCAGGCGTTGAACCTTATTCGCGAAGAAAACGTCGGCCCGCGGGAAGCCATCAGAGAAGCGGTGCGGGTGCGCATACGACCTATTTTCATGAGTGCGGCCACCTCCGTGTTCGCCATGCTTCCATTGGTGCTTTTTCCCGGGGCGGGGTCGGAGTTGTATCGGGGATTGGGGAGCGTGGTGGTGGGTGGACTGGCGGTTTCCACCTTGTTTACCTTGTTTCTGATTCCCGCACTGTTTTCCTTGGTCATGGACTTCTGGGTCAAGGTTCGCGTGACTTTGGATCCGAAAGCGAAGGCTCCGGGTCCCGGCCGGAACGGAAGCTCTTAACAGCTTATGGCGGCCGGTGTTTTTCTATGGGCCGGAAACAGATTTCGTCTGGCATCAGGTAAGGCGGCGTCTATCCTCCGGGATTCGGCTTGAGTCTTTCGCATCGCAGTGAAACGACACCGGGACAAACTCTTATCCGGCCCCGCACTTCCTTTCGGGCCGGTCAAAAGATATTCTTTCGGCACTATTTCGATGATCTTCTGTCTTCCCGGATTTAAAAGGTACGAAACCGGCGTATTAAGTAATCGAGGCCGGTGCGGTTCGACCATGGTGAGCGTTACGGGGTCATGGTGCGCTTTGCACTGCGCGCACTGTGGCGGAGTGATCTTGAAACACATCCCGGCGACGCCCGACCCCGAGGCTCTGTGGCGTCACGGCAGGCGACTGGCGGAAAGGGGTGCCGAAAGCATCTTGGTAAGCGGCGGTTCCGGACCGGACGGTTCCGTGCCTCTTGAACCTTTCGCCCAAGTCATGAAACGTCTCAGAGAGGAGCTTGGGCTGCGCGTTCTGGTTCATACGGGTCTGGTGCGCGAGAGTGTCGCCGATGCCTTGGCCGAGGCCGGAGTGGACTGCGCCATGATGGATGTGGTGGGAGACGAGGAGACCATCCGGAAGGTACTCAGATTGGATGCTCGGCCGGAAGACTTCGAACAGGCTTTGGCTCTTCTTTCGGAACGCGGTGTGCCCACTGCTCCTCACGTGGTGGTGGGCCTGCACTGCGGAGAAATCCGCGGCGAACGGCGCACCCTGGCCATGATCCGTGAGGTGTCCGTGATGTCCCTGGTCCTGGTGTTGTTCCGGCCCACACCAGGAACCGATTTGCAAGCCTGTCGGCCCGTGGACCCCGAGGAGGTCGGGGAATTTTTCGGGGAAGCGCGACGGCGCTTTCCCGGACTTCCGCTGATTTTGGGATGTGAACGACCTTTGGGCGTTCACGGGGATCGTACGGAGCTGTTGGCCGTCCGGGCCGGTATGGACGGCATCGCTTTCCCTTCGGAAGGGACCATCGAGGAAGTGAAGAGAACCGGCGAAGAAATTCGTGTCATCTATGAATGCTGCGCCCTGGCGGGAATCCCGGAAAGGCCGAAACAGGGAAGCCGGACTCATCAAGAGCCCAACGGCTACTCCAACGGCTCGAGGATCCGCGACGATTCCGGTACATCGGGGCTGTAACAGTGCACTCACACTGTGAAATACTACTTATCGGAGGAATTTCATGCAATTTTACGACGCTCATGTCCATTTTTTCTTCGAAGGTCCACTTGAGCCCTTGAAGCACACTTACCTGAACCTCCCGGGCTTTCTCGGAGGCGGATTCATCGTGCTGGAGGAAATTCCTCAGGACCGTGATCGGATTCTGATGATGGTGCCCCAAGCCTACCACCATCTCGTGACCCCCGAGCTCATGACTCCCGCTGAAGAACTCCTGGATTGGATGTCGGGACTGGCTCCTCTCAAAATGTATTCCTACCTGGATACTCGATTTTTTACGCCAAGGCATGTGGCGGATCTGGATCGGTATATCCGGAAAGGCTATGCAGCGGTCAAAGTGCTTTATATTCCGGAGGAGGATGAATTCATCGGTGTTGAGGGCTGGGAGAGAGCCCTTGGGCGGAAGCTCTCCGACTCGGAGCAACTCATAGCGGACCTGGCGGCCGGTTGCGATCGGCTGAATCTTCCGATGCTTTTTCATGTTGATTTGAGGAGATATGGGTCGTTTACGGAGGATTTGGTGGAATCATATCCGAATATTCGCTTCAATATACCCCATTTTGGAAGTTCCAGGAAAAAGATGGCCGACTTCCTTAACCGGTTTGAAAATGTCTACACCGACTTTTCTTCCTTGCTTCCATTCATGCAGCAAGCTCCGGAGGCGTATCTAGAATTCATTGAAGAATTTTCCGACCGCGTACTTTTTGGAAGCGACGCGACCTTCGGATTGCCCAACATGGTGGAGGAATACGTGGAGTATATCGAAGGATTTCTGGAGGGCGACCTGAAAGACCGGGTAGTGCGAAGAAACTTCGAAAAGTTTCATGAACCATTGTAAGGAGAGAAGCTCTCATACCAGAAAGCGGCTGCGAGTCCGGTGGAGGATGGGAGAAACCCGAGGCATCGGTAGTCTGCGGCCGGAAGATTTCGCATTCCATGGTAGTAACAAGTTTGAAACTCTGTTGTGGCACGTGTATCTTTTTTGTTTGACTCACTCTCGGAATCATTGTTTCATTTGGAATAGTTGATTCGGTTACCGTGTTTTGGGGCTTTCCCTGAATCTCATCCTAGACATCCGGTGGGCGGTTCTTTGGGCGGTCACAACGATCTTCACATTTACCTCAAAACCCCGCAACGAACATCCTAATTCTTTTGTGGGACTTAACGCGGCTCGAAAGATTTGTGCGGGATTTTCGCTGTTTGTGGTTTCATCCGGAAGATTTCCGTTGAAAAAGTGAGGCTCTCGGCAAAGGCGTCGAGAGCTTCTGAGGCGCAGGATTGCGGATAGCATTTGAAGGGATGGCGGTTTTCCTGTAAGTCTTCAATAGGATGAGGCGAGTAGCGATCGCCTACGCGGGTAATATCGACCAAAGAGGGGGTTATCTATGCGAATCCGAAGTCTACAAATGAAGATCACTGTCTGGGCCGGAATTTGCCTCTTGGTGACCGCTGCCGTAATTGTGCTTTTCGCCGTGATCCAGATGAGGTCTCAGGCCGAAAATGCCCGGAACACCGCCGTCGAAGAAGCCAGAGCGTATGCCGAGGCTTTGGCCGTGCAGCACGTCAACGAAATTCAGGTGGAGTTGGACGGAGCCATGAACGTCGCTCGGACCTTGATGCAGGTGCTTGTGGGGTCCAAAGACGAATCCGTGGGAGTCAAGTTGGACCGTGCGGACGTCAATGGCATCCTCAAGACGGTTTTGGCCTACAATCCCCAGTTCGTCGGGGTCTACACGGCTTGGGAGCCGAACGCATTCGACAGTGCGGATGTGGGATTCGCCAATGAGGAGGGCAACGACGCTACGGGTCGATTCATTCCCTATTGGAACCGGGACCCGGCGGGGAACATCGTTATGGAACCTCTCGTGGATTATGAAACGGAAGGTGCGGGCGACTACTACGTCATTCCCAGGAAGACCAAAAAGGAAGCCATCATTGATCCTTACGTCTATCCGGTGCAAGGGAAACCGACTCTTCTCACTTCGTTGGTGGTTCCCGTCGTTTATCAAGGGACTTTTTGCGGAATCACGGGTGCGGACCTGCGGCTGGATTTTTTGCAGAAGATCGCGGATCATGCCAAAAGTCTGTTCGGAGGCACGGGACGTCTGATTCTAACGAGTTTTAACGGGACCGTGGCGGCCGCCACGGATCGGCCGGAATTGGCAGGCAAGCTCTTGAGTGACCTTAAAGGCGAGGATTTTGTCGATATCGTGCAGGGAATGAGTGCCGATGAGCGTCAGGTGAAAGTCGAGGGAGGCCTTCTGGTGGTTTCCTGTCCCATGCTGGTCGGCCGGACCACCACTCCCTGGCGGGTAACCATACTCGCTCCCATGACGAAGGTCGCCGAGAATGCCGACCGGCTTATGAGCAACGTGACGTCGGGAATGTGGCTGATGATCGTGATCTCTTTGGTTGCGACGATCCTGGGGATTCTCGTGTTGTGGGCGGTGAGCCGTTCCATTTCCAAACCCATTCGGGGAATCATCGAAGCGCTGACGGGAACCGCCGATCAGGTTTCATCCGCTTCCTCCGAAATGGCCGGATCCAGCGGACATTTGGCGGAAGGAGCCGCGGAGCAGGCTGCTTCCCTTGAAGAGACCTCCTCGTCCCTGGAGGAGATGTCCGCCATGACGCGTCAAAACGCCCAGAACGCCGGGGAGGCGAACGGGCTGATGAGGCAGGCCAACAGCGTGGTGGATCAGGCCAACCAGTCCATGTCCCAGTTGATCGGCTCCATGGATGACATATCCAGGGCCAGTGAGCAAACTTCAAAAATCATCAAGACGATTGATGAGATCGCTTTCCAAACGAATCTCCTTGCACTGAACGCTGCGGTGGAAGCCGCCAGAGCCGGAGAAGCCGGGGCGGGATTCGCCGTGGTGGCCGATGAAGTGCGAAATCTGGCCATGCGGGCTGCGGAAGCCGCGCAGAACACGGCTTCTCTGATCGAAACCACGGTCAAGAAGGTGCATGACGGTTCCGATCTGGTCAGCCGAACCAATGAGGCTTTCACCGAAGTCTCCGCCAGCTCTTCGAAAGTCGGAGAACTCATTTCGGAGATCGCGAGTGCTTCGGACGAACAGGCCAAGGGGATTCAGCAAGTGACCACGGCCGTGGGCGAGATGGACAAGGTGGTCCAACAGGTGGCCTCCAACGCCGAAGAAACGGCCGCAGCTTCCGAGGAAATGAGTGCGCAGTCGGAGAACCTGAAAGACTATATTCGTCGCCTGGTGATGATTGTTGAGGGAAGCTCGACTCTGCACGCCTCAGGTGGGAAGTCTGGTGGTAAGTCTGGGTCGAAGAAAAGGCCGAAATCCGGAAAATCAGTCCCAAAACCGGTTGCGACCGGTAGGCCGGGCGGCGGCGCTTCCGCGCGAAGAGAAGAGCGGTCTCATCAGGCCAAGGAAGTGTCGCCGAGCCAGCTGATCCCGTTGGACGACAAGGAGTTGGAAGAGTTCTAAGCGGGACCAAAGACCGGGAAATGCGAGCGATCGGGTCTCAGGCCCGGTCGCTTTTTTCGGTCCAACGCCTGAATACGATGGAAACGTGGGTTCCGCCCGAAGCGTTCCCGTTGAGCAAAGCATATTCGAGATGGGGAGCGTGTTTCGGTTGGAGCACGTATTCCAGGGAATTTAATGGCGTGGAGAGACCGGTGCAAGGAGGGATCCGGCCGGTCCTCAGAGATTGAACCAGAGCCGCGGCGCGGAGCCCCCCGGAACTGAAGCTCTCGCCCAGGGCGCCCTTCAACGAGGAAATGAGCGGGGACCGTCCCTCGAAAAAAAACCGGAGAGCCGCCGCCTCGGTGAGGTCTCCATGTCGGCCGCCGTTGGCGGATGCCGAGACGTAGTCCACCATGGAGGGATCGATGCCCGCGAACCGAACCGCCCGTTCCATGGTAAGGGTGCTCCCCGCCGGATCGGAAGGCTGTCCCGTTAGAGAGCACGGGCTCGCGCCCAGTCCACGCCCCACGATCTCCGCCAAAGGCGTTCGGCCTCGATCCGAAGCGCTTTCGAGGGATTCCAGACACAGAACCCCCGCCCCCTCTCCGGCGATGAATCCGTTACGTCGGACGTCGAAAGGGCGAGCCTTCTCCTCGCCGTTGTCGTCCGGGGAGAGTGCTCGAAAACGATTCAGAGACAGCAGAAGAAACGGTCCCAGGATGTCCGCGCCGCCTGCGAACATGATGTCCGCCTCCGACCTCTCCACGGCATCGGCGGCCAAGGCCAGGGCCGCTTCCCCTGAGACTTCCTTGTGGTTCACCGTGAGGTTGACTCCCCGAAATCCCAGCTCTATGGCCGAGTGACCCGCGGGAGCGTTCATAACGGTGTTGGGCACGTGAAAGGGGTTAACGTATCGCGGACCCTCACGGAATAGGGTTTCGGCCAATTCCGCTGTGAGCGCCGTGTTGCCGAATGCGGTACCCAACACCATGCCCGCACGTTCGCGGTTGCCGGCGTGCAGCCTAAGGCCGGCGTCCTCCATGGCCAGGCGGGCGGCGCATACAGCCGCTCGTGAGAGACGATCCATCTTTCTGAGGTTGCGGCTCGAAAGAAGATCGGCCGGGTTGAAATCCGTCAATTCCGCGGCAAGTCGGCAGGACCTTCCATCCACGTGAAGATTTCGAATTTCGTGGATTCCCGATTTGCCCGCACAAAGATCCTCGAAGAAGAGCTCTTTATTGATTCCCAGCGGAGAAACAATCCCTAAACCGGTGACCACCACCCTCCGACGTGTCGTCTCACCCATGAGATTCGTACCTGCCGAAAAGCAGAGAAGTGTTGTTGCCTCCGAAAGCGAAGGAATTGGAGAGGACGACATTGGGTCGTCCCTTGCGGGCCTTTTCCGGTACATAATCCAGATCGCATTCCGGGTCCGGATCTTCATGGTTCAAGGTGGGAGGAATGATCTCGCGGGCGATGCAGAGAACGGAAGCCACCGCTTCCAGAGCCCCGGCCGCGCCCAAAGTATGCCCCGTTACTCCTTTGGTCGAGCTCACGGGGATATCGTAGGCTTGCTTCCCGAAAACCCGTTTGACGGCTCGGGTTTCCATGAGGTCGTTGGCCTGGGTGCCGGTGCCGTGGGCATTAATGTATTCCACTTGGTCGGGGCGAATCCACGCATCTTCGAGAGCCCTGGACATGGCCGCCGCGGCCCCGCTGCCTTCGGGATCCGGGGCGGTCATGTGATAACCGTCGCAGGAGATGCCGTATCCCAGAAATTCCGCGTGGATCCTGGCGCCTCGACCCAACGCGTGTTCCAGTTGCTCTAGAATCAGTATTCCGGCCCCTTCCCCGAGGGTCAAGCCCCCGCGATTACGATCGAAAGGACGGCAAGGGCGGGTGTCCAACGCCTTGAGGGCGTTGAAGGTCGCAAACGTGACGCGGGAAAGGGGTTCGGTGCCTCCTGCGATCATGATCCGGGCGGATCCGGTTCGCAAAATGTTCGCCGCAGACGCTACGGCGTTGGCCCCGGAAGAGCAGGCCGTCATGAACGCCAGTTTGGGACCGAAGAGCCCGAGTTTCGTTGCAATGTGATCCGCCGTGGAGGCGCAATAGAGTGGGGCGAGAACGGAAAAGGCCGCATGGCGTGCCCCGTTCCGAAGGTAGTCTCGGTAGAACGGCTCCGCCTCCGGCAGGCCGCCCGCGCCGCCTCCTATAAACACTCCGGCATCCCGGGCGAGTTCGCGGGGAAGGGGCGCGAGGCTGGCGTCCCGCAGCGCTTCGAGCGCGGCGGCGAAGGCCATGCGATCCGCCCGAGACATTCGTTTACCGGAGTAGTCTTCGAAGGCCGATTTCAGTGTGGGAATTCGGGTGACTTCCGCTGCGATCCGGGAACGGTATTGGGATGAGTCGAAGAGCCGAACAGGACCGATACCGGAAATCCCTTTGGAGAGGGCACCGACAAATTCGTCGGTATTTTGGGCCGCGGCATTGATGGTACCCAAGCCGGTCACCACGACTCGCGGTCGGGAAGCGTCGTTCATGGGCGGGGCGCTGCGGCTTCGAAGAAAAAGACGGGTTTGCGCAAAAGGACCTTTCCGACAACCCTTATGCCCACACGGGGGAGTCCCCCACCCGGTGCTTGGTGGCGGTCATCCGTCCCACCGGGATTCGAGAAATCAGAACCGGAACTCGAGTTGAACACCGCCCAACCAGACGGATTCCTTGTCCTTTCCGGTTTCAGAATCGGAATTGGCATCGCGCCCGAAGGCGTAGTAACCCACCTCCGGACTGAGGAGGAAGTACTGGTTCACCGCGTACGGAATTCGGACTACGGTCGCCCATCGAGGATCCGGATGTTCATTCCTCCATTGGGCGGTTTCCATAAATTGGATGCCCCCCAGCACTTGGACTTTCACGGGTCGACTTCCCAAAGAGAGATCGAAAAAGCCTCCGTAACCCCGAACGTCCGCCGGATCGCCGGAGGAAGAAAGATACGACTGTGTCGTGGTGGCGGCGCCCGGATACAAAGTGGTCCGAGAACCGTCGTATAAATGTCCTAAATTAACCCCGTAGTGCGCGGACAGCGTGGCTCCGAAGGAGCCGATGTTTACCGAAAAAGGAACTTCCAGCATCCAGCCGTCCTGGGCCGGCAGACTGCTGGAGCCGTCCGGCATTTCGGACTGCATGAGCGTGAGACTGGGTTGCAGACCGAAATGTTGGAATTCAAGTCCGCCCAATAATCGAACTTGCGGTGGATAATCGATTCGCAGCCCCTCATCGTAATTTGAATAGCCCCAATTGGGGGAGACCCCGATGCCGAGCACCAACGATTCGTATCTCAGCATGAAATTAATGCCCGGAGAGGGAGCCGACAGCCAATCGGAGCCCCCCAGGTAATAGGAGGGGGCATTCCAGGGTACGGTGCTGTCGTGGGCGGTAAAGGAATGGCCCAAGTTCAAACTGCGGAGTCCGTAAAAGGACGTCCCTCCGGGTGTGGAAATGCTTAGAAGCCCGGAATTGTCTTGGGTGGATGATCCTGAAAGAGAATAGTCGGAGTCGTACCGGTCGAACGCTTCCTTTGAAGGGGAGAAAAGGAAGGCCCCTTGAGCGTACCGCTTCAACGGTGAGATTTCGTCATGCCGGCTGCCGTAAACGAACCGGGGATAGAACTCGATGTTTCCCAAGAAGTCGGCAAACACGTCCGATGCCGTAAAACACAGCAGTAGACCCAGCAAGACCGGCATCGTAATTCGCATCTTCATGGAAATCGACTTCTCGCCTCCGACTCGGGTCGCCGCTGTTCGGAGGAACTTGGAGGCTTTTTCGACGGAGCCACGCTCCCGTCGTTCGTGACTGTGGATTACGTTTCTTAATATCCCCGATGGGGTTCCACTGAAAAATAGTAAATCTTAAACAACCCACCTTTATGCATAACATCATACCAAGAAGGCAAATGTATTTCAAGTAGTATGTCGGGTGTTGTTGGAATTCCCCATGTTCTATCCAGTGCTTGCTTATGATAAAATGAGGTGCATTACAAGTGTACTTAAGTTTGTAATGCAATGCTTCCGATATACCCACAATATCCACCAAGCATACACTCATTTAGACGGCGACTTTCCAGAAACGGTTTAAGGCCGCCGTTCTCACCTTCCGAAGATGAAAATAAGGGCGGTTTGGGCGGCTGGTTCTCCATGGAAAGGCGAAAGGCCTCCTTTATCCGCCAAGACCGAGTCAAAGGAGCCGTCAAAGGGTGCCATCAGAGAGCCCGCATCCATTCCGGCTTCAACTCCACTTGGCCCTCCAGCGCCTGATCGATCAGACTCAGCGCCTTTTCCTTGTCCCGCGGAAGGCGGGCCTTCACGGGTAGGTAATTGGACGCGTGGTTGGAGAAGAACAGACCGCCGCTTAAATTCGTGTAGGCGATCATTTCGCGAAGCTCTCTCAGCAGTTCAAATGTTTCCGGCGGGTGAAAGGAGCCCTGTTGATACTCCTCCCACAATTCGGTGCCGGGAATGAGGATGATCGTCAGCGCACCGACGTAATCCGGGTCCATGGCGGACAGTAGTTCACCCGTGGCTCGAGCGTGTTCCAGGGACCGCTCTTTGCCGGCGATTCCCAGAAGTACGGTGACGCTGAGCTTGATTCCCGCCTCAACAATTCTCCTGCCTCCGCGAAGAAGCGTTTCGGGATTCGTGCCCTTCTTGACACGCTTCAAGGTCTCCGCGTCGCCGCTTTCCACGCCGTAGTAGAGAATTCCCAGCCCCTTTTCGCGGAGGATCGACAGCTCCTCATCGGACTTGAGCTTCACCGCTTTGGCATTGGCGTAAGCGCCCACTCGCCGGACCCACGGAAGCATCTCGCGGATCTTGTCCAACAACCATACAAGTTTTTTCTGAGGCATGATCAGGGCGTCTCCATCCATAATGAACAGGCGGTCCTGCCGCTTACAGTAGTGAGACGCAAAGGTCAGATCGCTCAGAATGGTTTCTTCGTCTTTAATGTCGAAACGTTTATCCGTATAAGTTCCACAGAATGTGCATTTGTTGTGACTGCAGCCCAACGTGGCCTGGAGCAGAATACTATAGGCCTCGCTCGGCGGCCGAATCAGAGTGCCTTCATAATGCATACCGTCCGGAATTTGCGTCATGGGTCATGCAACCTTTCTTTGATCCCAACCGGCTCCGGAGCGATGCTTGATCGGATCGGCGGGAACACTCTTCGATGGAAGGCGACCGGCCTCGGACCGGCGAGCACGGACGCCCATGTTTTCATTCGGCGCCGTTCATGGGATGAACGGCCGTTTCCAACCCTAAAGGGGCTGTTGGAGAATGCGGCGGCCGTGTTTCAACAAGAACCGCCGGCGGGCCCGTCGTGTGCCGGGCATGAGTCACGATCCTTCCCGTTCTCCGCGAGTTGGTTGAAATACCCGATTCCAACGCCGGGAAAAGATTCTCTGAGACGGTGATAGGCCGTTGCCATGCCTATTCGAGGTCCGTCAAGGGGCACTAAACGGAGATATCGGCCGGGATCGATGCACAGATTCTTATAATGTATGAACTTGACTCCCGTTTCCTCGATGAGGCTGAACAATGCGGACAGCTCGGCCTCATCGTCCGTCACGCCGGGGAAGATCAGATAGTTCAGCATGGTGAATATTCCCCGCTCGGCGCAAAGCTCGATGGAACGACGAACTTCCTGAAAGGAATAGCCGTTGGGCCTGTAGTAGGCGTGATAGACCTTGGGGCGGGCGCTGTTGAGACTGACTCGGATGGAATCGAGCCCCGCGTCTAATATCTTTTCCACTTCAAGGGGCAGGCTTCCGTTGGTGTTTAGATTGATGACCCCTCGCGACGTTCTTCGCCTGAGCTCTCTTACGGAGCTTTCAATGAGACGGGCCTCGGTGAGCGGTTCTCCCTCGCATCCCTGACCGAAGCTCACAATGGCTCCCTCCGCTTTGATCAGATGGGGGAGGGCCGTTTCCACCACTTCGTCCACCGTGGGTCGAAACTGAATTCGCTCGTGGGAGGCCTCGCACGACTCTTTGCTTTGAAGGGACAGGCATCCCAGGCACCGGGCGTTGCAGGTGCGACTGACGGGAAGGGGAGCCTCCCATCGCCCCAGAAAGTAATTCTTGGCCGCGAAGCAGTGATTCACCGTTGCGCAATCGGCCAGGTGGCGCACCAACCTGTTTTCGTTCCCCCGGAGCCGTTCCTGCATCACGGGCACCAGCTCCCGGTCGTCAAAATTGGCGGGATCCCAGGTAGGATTGTACTCCACCCGAAAAGCGGCCATTACGTAGTCGTCTCCGATGGATCCCACGGCCGTATAGGCCCACAAGGGCAGCAACGGCTCCGTCACCGAATAATCTGCGGCCGGCAGGAGCGTTCGAGCGAAACCGGGCTCCGGAAATGCGGCTACGGCATGGCACTTGATCCGCCGACGTCCGATCCGTATTTCCCGCACCTCCTGCAGCCTTCCCTTACGTCGGTCGTAACCCACGGGAAAGCGACCCGGCAGGTAAAACAGCTTGCTGAATTCCGGAACCACGGTCAACGCATCAAGTCTGGTCCTGACATTCCGGGAGCCGTCGAACCCCGCCATTTCCAGGTACGGATGGTCGTAAATACGTCCGTCCCCATCGGCAAAGAGCATTTTCGGTCGTTCGTCGCGTGCCATGGCATTCCCGTTACTGAAATCGGATTCCGGAAACAAAGCGCCGGGGGAAAACCATCTCCCCCGGCCCCAAGTAATAAATATAACCGTCGGTTCGCTCGAAGCAAATAAAAAGCCCTCAACAGACCGGCGAAAAATGCGCTCCGCAGCGCTGCAATTCAGCCCTCGTCACTGCGCAAGGTATTCCTTTGCAGCCTCGTTCCCCAGGACTCGGCGCCTTGAATACCCCGGTTTTTTCCACCGGTCGGTGATATCGGGCATTCTCAACGGGCCCCTAGACGTTGATGGAAGGCAATCCAAGGGCCTTGCGCTTGGATTCGATGTGCCTTCGCATGAGTATCGCCGCCTTTTCAGGGTCCGGCTCCACGGCGAAACAGGCACCCATCACGTCGTTCAAGCTTTCGGTGAGGAGTTTCACCACATTCAGGCTGCCCGTGACCGGAGGCGTGGGTCCCACCACGGTGTATACCCCCGAGGCCACAAAATAGAGTCCGATGGACAGGGCTTTTTCCGAGTACCATTCCGGAGCGGCTCCCGCCAAGGGCAGGTCGCTGATGTCCGTGCCCAGAGCGTCGGCCAGAGCCGAGGCGAGCACCAGGATCCGTACGTTGTCCACGCAGCTTCCGAAATGGAGGACCGGAGGAATGCCCAGCGCACGACAGACTTCCTTGAGACCGGGACCGGCCAGGTCGGCGGCTTCAGGTACGGCGAGACCGGCTTTGGCGTTGGCCACCGCGGCGCACCCCGTGTCCACCACCAATACGTCGTTTTCGATCAACCGCCGGGTCAGCACCGTGTGGCCGTAATCGTGCCGGATCTTGGGATTGTTGCATCCCACCACGCCGGCCGCTCCCCGGATCTTCCCCGCCTTGATCGCATCCAAAAGAGGGCCGGGTGTTCCACCCAAGGCGGCGACAACGGCTTCCACGGAAAATCCCGCCATGTGCCGCACGGGTTCCACGGGAATGTAAACCTTGTCCGGGTTCCTCCTCGAGAAGTTCTCCACCGCTTCCCGGATCAACTTGCGGGCCAGGTCCGCCGCGTTTTCCGGATGGAATTCGTGGTGCTCCATACCCGGAAACTTGGCTTTGTCGCTGGTGGAGATCATGCGGGTATGGTAACAGGCGGCCACGGAACCCAAAGACGGCATGATGCACTGGTAATCCACCAGCATCATTTCCGCCGCTCCGGTCATCAGCACCAGTTCCGTCATCAGGTGGTTCCCCGCCATGGGCACTCCGTGCCGCATGAGCAGTTCGTTGCCCGTGCAGCAGAGTCCCACGAGGTTGATTCCCTCGGCGCCTTTTTCCTTGGCAAATTTAACCAGGTCGGGATCGTTACAGGCAGCCAGGATGGTTTCGGAAACCACCGGATTATGCCCGTGCACCACAACGTTGACCATGTTTTCCTTGAGCACGCCCAGGTTCACGGTGGACGCCACGGGTTTGGGCGTGCCGAAGAGGATGTCGGATACCTCCGTGGCGATCATGGATCCGCCCCACCCGTCGGACAAAGCGTTTCGTGAGGCGTGCAGGAGAAGGCTGATCCAGTCGTTGTCCACGCCCATGTGAGTACGGTGCATCATTTCGGAGGTTTCGCGGTCGATGCCCCTCGGTGTGACGCCGATTTTTTTCCATAGCTCCCGTCTCTTCGCAGGAGCCCGGGAGATGAGTCGGAGACCGTCCTTGCGAGTCCCGTAATCCTCCTGCATGGCATAGGCCAGTTCCGCAGCCAGGGTCGCATCGTCCTTGCCGTCCGTGGCCACTCCGTACTCACCGGCAAGACGACGCAACTTCTCCGGGTCGCTGATTGCGTAGCCTTTGGCCACGCCTTCCCCCACCTTGAGCAGCACCTCCACCAGGTCTCGACCGTGATCGGAATGGGCGGCTGCACCGGCGGCGATCATGCGTCCCAGGTTCCTCGCCACAATGATGTCGGCATCAGCGCCGCACACCCCTTGTTGCGGACCCTCACCGAACGGATCGATCCGACAGGGTCCCATGGAGCAAATTCTGCAACTAAGCCCCATTTCGCAGTATCCGCATTGGGGCTGTTGGGCTTCGTGGCGGTCCCAGACGGTTTGGATTCCGTCCCGCTCGGCCTTTTCGAGCATAAGACGACCGTCATTGGTGATGGTGCGCAAATCGAATTTCGAATCTCGGGATTTCATCGCCGTGCCTCCTTCATGGATGCCTTAGCTTTCCGATACGCCCACACGCTTTGGATGTTCCTTCAGGTTGTCCGTGAGGGCGACGCTTTCCTCCGGGACTTCATCACCGCCTTTTTTCCCGGCGGCATTAGAGTTCGGATGCGCCCACTTCCTTCCGGGACCTCTTGAGGGCGTTCAATAAGACGAAACCTTCGGCTCCCGGGATTTCTCTCTGATCAGCCCCTATGGAAACCCGCATGGCCATTTCCTTCGTCCTTCTCCGGAGGGCCTCACTCTTCTCCTCGAAGGTGAGTGCGCCCGTTTTGCAGATTTCCACACAAGCCGGGATCTTGCCTTGCGCCTGTCGTTGGACACAGTTGTCGCACTTCACCGCCACGGTTTTCCCCGCGGGCGCGGCACAGGTTTCGTGGTAACGGATGACGCCGAAGGGGCAAGCCATGGCGCAGGATGCGCAGTTGATGCATCGGTCCGGATCGATGAGCACCGTGGCGGTGCGACGATCTCGTGAAATCGCTCCGGGCAGACAGGCCAACTCGCAAGGCGCGGGATCGCAATGACGGCATCGATTGGGAAATCCTTCATCGTAGAGTCCCGGGGCCACGTGGACGCGGGACTTGGGGATGGGGATTTCGCAGATGGCCGAAAGGAGGTTTCCGCTTCTGGAATGGGCCGTTGCGCATGCGGCCATGCACTGCATACAGCCCACGCAGCGTTCGGGATGGACGATGACCTCTTTCATGGATACGGCCTCCTTACGCTTACGTTGGAGAAACTCACAAAGTTAACTGGGCCACGTTGAAACGCGGGTTCAACAACCGTTCTTTGTCTTTGAGAATGGGTCTTTGTTGTTGGATCAAGGATACCAGCACACCGCCTTGCTCAATGCGGTTGACCAATACCATGCCCACCAGCCTGTCCTGCCGGAACACGAGCTTCCGGTAGAAACGCCGGTTAAGGTCTCGATGGACCATCACCTCGCAGCCGTCCTCTTCAGGCGGTTCCACCACGCCCGCGCTGAGTACGTCCAGATCGAAAACCCGAATGACGTTCCGCCCGAGACTGCCGAGGTAAGTCACGGGTCGTCCGGCCATGTTGAACCCCGCAATGCGACCCTGTTCCACGGCAACGGGCCAGATGGCGTTTACCCAGCGGCGGTCGCGCGCCACGTCGAAATATTCGGCCACATCTCCCGCGGCGAAGACGTCGGGCACGTCCGTTTCCAAGTGTTCGTTCACCAAAAGGCCCAGGTCTTTGTGGATGCGGTCGGTGGGTATAAAGGACGTGGCGGGGAATACGCCCTTGCCGATCACCGCGATGTCGCACGGCAAGGTGGACCCGTCGGACAGAAGGGCCCGCTCCACGGAGGCAATTCCTTCAAAAGCCGTAACCTCGACGCCCACGCGCACGTGCAACCCGTGCCGCACCAACTCGTCGAGCACCATGCCTCCGGCTTCGGGATCCACCTGCATGGAAAGGGGGTAAGCGGATTTGATGAGCATGGTGACTTCCACGCCACGGTGGAGAAACCCGTAGGCCGCCTTGAATCCCACCAGGCCGCCTCCCAGGATCAACACGTGACGGGCGTTCTCCAAGGCCTCGATCATTCCGTTCACGTGGCCTTCGGACCGCATGAAAAAGATGTTCCGGAGTTCGGTTCCGGGAACGTTGAGGGGTCTCGGTTCGGCGCCCGACGCGATAAGCAACCGGTCGTAAGCCACCCGATCATTGCGGCTCGTGCGCACTTCCCGGTTGTCCACGTCGATTTCCGAAACCCGGGTCCCGGTCATGGGTTCGATGTCCAGTCTGGAATAGAAGTCCGGAGCTCGGATGGGGAGTTGTTTCGGTTGAACACTGCCTTCGAGTACCAAGCTGATCATGGGCCGACAATAGGGAGGGAAAATCTCTCCGGCAATGATGGTAATGGAAGCCTGGGGGTCGAGGTGCCGGATGGTCTCGGCCGCATGGACACCCGCCACACCGTTACCGATGATCACGTGCCTCATGGGCGGTCCTCACATGGAAAGGTGAGATGATCGTAATGTGTTGAGCTGGAAACAGTATACGTAGGGTGGGAAAGCGGTGTCAAAGAAAAGGTGATCCGCGTAGACGAGCGATTGAGACGCGGATCGAAAATCCGTGCTTCGCGGTTATTTCACGGAATCATCGGATGATTTCAGGTTCAGGTGACGCGTGGGCCACCAGTAAGGCGTGTCCGGGTTTTCCGTCCACCCGTATTCGCCGTAGAAATCCGGGTTCTTGCGCAGCAGGTTGGCTCGGTGGGAGGCATGGAATTCGTCCCGCCCGAGCCACCAAGGCATCACCAACCGGTCCTTATCCACCTCTTCCAAAGGAATCCGGTTGACAAATCCTCGCCGCAGCCATTCGTTGATGCATGCGTTCAGATAGAGCTTGAGGGCCTCGGCGTACCCTTGCCACATATGCAGGGCCGGATGGTTTCTCCAGCCTTTGGTGACGGTCCTGGATTCAAGGATGTTCAGCAACGTCAGCGCTTCCACGCGTTGTTTCCCGAGTCTTCGGGAATCCAGGCAACGGGCGGAACGGTCAAAATCCGCATAAGGTAGAAAGGTCTGCACGGTGATATCCGGAGGTTCGTCGGTCCAACGGTCCGTCTGTGTTATGCATCGGGCATCAGTTTCGCACAAATTCCAAGCCGAGGAAAGCTGCGGCTGAGGCCGGGTGATCCGGATTCCGGTCCGCGCGATCGGGAGTGGGTGCGGCGCGGGCAGGGTTGACAGGCTGCTTCCCGTCATCCAAATTGGTCGTTGGCGATTCGCTTTTCGACCAACAGGCTTTAGGTGATCATCCGAGGAGCCCGCGTATGACCCATCCCTTGACGGACCTGATGAACCGATATCGCAAAGGCCGGAGATCCGTATTCTGCCCCATGCCTTACCTCCCCCTGGCCCTGCTCCGGGAGCGGAACCTGGAATTCAATCGGGTTTTGCAGGAAGCGGGGGCCATGGCCGAGGCGGCGACGTCCATGCTCGATCTCGGTTTCGAAGGAACCGCTTTGCCCTTCGATCTCAACGTGGAAGCCGAGGTCCTGGGAGCGGTGGTGCAATATCATGAGGCCATCGACGGCAACCCCATCTATCCCACCATCAGGGAGCGACCGGTGCAAAGCGCCGACGACTTGGTCGTGCCGGACGATCTCTCCGAAGCGGGGCGAATCCCTGTGATTCTCGAAGCTCTGAACCGGGCGAAAAAAGAATCACAAGGTCGGGGCGCCGTGGGCATGTTTCTCACCGGTCCGTTCACCTTGGCGGGGCAAGTAATGGACGTGGACCGTTTTTTCGTGATGACGCTCAAGAATCCCGCCGGTGCCGAAGCGATCATCGCTCGCCTCTCCGAGTTTCTCCGGCGGCTCAGGGACCTTTATGTCCAAGCCGGGGCGGAGTTCGTCACCGTGGAGGACGGAGCCGCAACGTCCGTGTCCCCCAAAGTATTCCGAAATCTTCTGCTCCCGCACCTCAAATCTTTGTTTGCGGAGAAACGCGGCCCCATGCTCCTTTCCCTTACGGGTCATACGGGAAAGGTGCTGGATCTCATGCTCGAATGCGAACCCGACGGCATGGGCATCGACCAGGAAAGCGATATCGCGGCCACGCGGGAACGGTTGCCCGAGGGCATGCCTCTGTTCGCCATCTACGGGCAATATACCCTCCTGGCACGCGGAACCGGCGACGAAGTGGCGGGAGTCGTGCGGGAGGCTCTGGACCGGGGAGCCCATGTGGTCCTGCCTCCGCCGGACGTCTACCCTCCCGCCAAGATCGAAAACCTGAGAGTCTTCGTGCACGCGGCGTCGGCTTCTTGATCTCCCGCGTCCGCAGGGGGGGCCGAAGGACCCGATTCAGTCGGGGGATTCATGCATGGGTTCTCCATGACCCTCTCCAAAACTTCCTGAGCGGGTTGCTCGCTTGCGCGTCGCAACCCGGGTGGGGGGCTTTCCGCTCACGTTCCCTCCCCCGTTAATCGTACCCACAAAAGCCCGTTGAAAAAAGCCGGCCGGGAATAAGGAGAAAAAGCACATGCCTTCCCCCGAAAAGACCGTCTCTTCGTGTCTCATTTCCTGCGGGATCCTGCGTGAGGAAGTGGACGCACTCATCCGGACCGGGGATTTGGAGCTCCCGGTACGTTATCTGCCGTCTGCGCTACATACCGACTACGGATTGCTGGAAAAGGGACTCCGAGGTGCAATCCAGAAGGAGAAGGCGCGCGGCTGTGAACGGCCCGTGATCCTTTACGGCGACCTGTGCCTGGGCTTCCATGGGGAAATGCGGGCATTGATGGAGGAGTTCGGGGCCGTGAAAGTGGACGCGCTCAATTGCATCGATTGCCTGCTCGGCGGACATGGAAGGCTGCTCGAAATCGATCCTGAGCACAAACTGCTGTTCCTGACCCCCGGTTTCGTTGAATTCGCCAAGACGCATGTGGTGAAGGACCGTGAGGGGCATCGCGGAATGTATTCCATGTTGGACGGGATCGTGGTGCTGGACTCCTTAGGGAATCTGGAAGAGGCTTCGGAAGCGGTTCATCGCACCGTGGAGCGAACCGGCCTGCCTTTCATCCGGCGGGAAGCCGTGGGAGTGGAAAGATTGAAACGGCTGATCCTCGAAACGCTGGAACCTTCCGCGGGTTGATCCCCGGTGATTTCAGGCGGCTCGGCCTTTCCGGACAAAGGAAACGGCCGTCGAGGCGTACGGTTGCACTACTTCTTCCCGAGCCTTCGTAGGATTTGCTGAACGGGTCGTTCGCAGCGCGTTGCAGCCTGAATGCCCGGATCGGCTTCGTCCCGCCAGGGACGGAGCCCGCAAGGGGGTCCGGGGGAACCGTGTTCCCCCGGCGACGATGTGAGTCAAAAAAAGCGCCCCCCGGCCGCTTGTCTCAATCACCTTCCATGAGTTTTCGACAACCGCAGCACGTTCAATGATTCCAGATGATAGGTCTGTGGAAACTGGTCCAGGGGAAGGGACCATTCCAGTACGTATCCCGCCTCGAACAACACGCCCAGATCCCGGCAGAGCATGGCGGGTTCGCAGGAGACCAGCAGCACATAAGGCGTGCGCAAGGCGGCAATGAGTGCCGCCTCTTTTTTCATTCCCGACCGGGGAGGGTCCGCGAGCAGCACGTCCCGCACCTTGCTCTCCGCGAGTTCACGTTCTAGAAACCGTGCGGCTCCCACGGGATGGACGGAGCACGAATCCAAACCGAATTCCGCGAGGTTCCGAGCCGCGTTCTCCACCGCAAGTCGGTGGAGCTCGCAGGCGGTCACCCTATGCCCCGCCAAGCCCATGGGGATGGTGAAGTTTCCCGCTCCGGCGTAGAGCTCCAGAATGTCCAAACCGCTTCCCAGACCGGCGAGAAAGGCGAGCAATTCCTGGATCATCAGGAGGTTCACCTGGTGGTTGGCTTGGAGGAATACGTCCGGACCGAGAGCGGTCGTGTGGTTTTCCCGCCGAGGGATGCCGGAAGAGGGCAGGGGAAAAGACAAAAGCGCTTGTGAGGGGTCTTCGGGAAACACGAGCCGGCGGCGGGTTCCTTCCACCGTGAGGGAAATTACTTCGGGCACGGATTGGAAACAGGAAGTCAATCGCCGCAGTGCGCCCTTTTCAACGGTTCCCTCCGTTTTGACGCTTACCTGCACGCGCGGGTCCGAAGGACTCGTGGCCAGGCGCATTTCGGAGACTCGCGCGGCCTTGAGGGTCGCGACCTCGCCGTCCAGGTGTTCCAGGACCCAATTGATGGGCGGCAGGGCGAGCATGCAGCGGTTTACCGGAACCAGGTGATGGCTTCGAAGAGCGAAAAAGCCCGCGCGTCCGCCTTTTACCTTCAGGGTGAGGTTCGTGCGGTACTCAAAGGGAAGCGGGGACGGAACCACGGGCCGGACCCGTGCGGGGTCCGTGCCGCAGCGATGTTCGAGCATGTTTCGAAACAGGGCTTCCTTGAGACGGGGCTGGGCTTCGTCGCGAATGTGCTGAGAGGAGCAGCCTCCGCAGTCCCCGAACAAAGGGCAGGGAGGCGTTGAGCGGCGATCCGGGGAGTCCTCGAGAATCCGATGAAGCCGTCCCCAGTCGTAGGCTTTCTTGCCTGGGACGCGTTCCACCAGCACCACGTCGCCGGGGACCGACAAGGGAACGAAAATCACCTTTCCCTGAATCCGTCCCAATCCCGAGCCGCCGTGGGCCAAGCCGGTGATTTCCACACGTTCCAGGGGCGGAGAGGTTTCGGACGTTTCCGGAGATTCAGGCGGATCGGAATTCTTGGACCGCATGCGTGGAAGAACATCGCCGCCCCGAGGGCGGCGACGATTCAAAGAGTGAGTTTCGCTTTGTGGTGTTCGGTGGCCTGTTCGAACTGATGCGCCACTCGAAGGAGCGTGTCTTCTCCATAATGCCGGCCCAGGAATTGGACTCCGATGGGAAGTCCGGATTGGGTCAGGCCGCAGGGCACGCTGATGCCGGGAATGCCCGCCAAGTTGGTGGACAGGGTGAACACGTCCACCAGGTACATGGTGAGGGGGTCTTCCAGTTTCTCCCCGATCTTGAACGCCGGCATGGGAGACACGGGCGTGATGAGGAAGTCCACGTCCTCGAACACGCTCTTGAACTGCTTCACGATCAAGGTTCTGACCTGGCATGCTTTACGGTAGAAAGCGTCGTAGTAACCCGCGCTCAAAACGTAGGTGCCCAGCATGATCCTGCGAATCACTTCGCGTCCGAACCCTTGGGTGCGCGTGACGCGGTACATCTCGCGAAGGTCTTGAGCGCCTTCGGCCCGGTAGCCGTATTTCACGCCGTCGAATCGAGCCAGGTTGGAACTCGCTTCCGCCGGAGCGATGATGTAGTACGCCGTGATGGCATAGTCGTTGTACGAGAGGGACACTTCTTGGAGTTCCACCCCCATGGACTCGATGGTTTTGATGGCCTGTTTCACGGCCGCGTCCACCTCCGGGTCCGTGCCTTCGGTGAAAAATTCCTTGGGAATGCCGGCCTTGAGTCCTTTGAGGTCCTTTTTGAGGTCCAAAGTGTAATCGGGAACCGGCATGTTCACCGAGGTGGAGTCCATGGAATCGTAGCCCGCGATGCCGTTCATGAGCAGGGCAAGGTCTTCCACGCGTTTGGCCATGGGACCGATCTGCTCGAGGGAGCACGCGAAAGCCACCATGCCGTACCTCGATACGCGACCGTACGTGGGCTTGAGGCCCGCGATGCCGCAGAAGCAGGCCGGCTGTCGGATGGAACCGCCCGTGTCCGTACCCAGGGCGCCCATGCACTGGTCCGAAGCCAGGGCCGCGGCCGAACCGCCGCTGGAGCCTCCGGTGACGCATTCCGTATTCCAGGGGTTGCGGGCCGGGCCGCTCGCCGAATTCTCCGTGGAAGACCCCATGGCGAATTCGTCCATGTTCGTCTTTCCCACGAACACCGCATGTCGGTCCTTCAGTCTGGAAATGACCGTGGCGTCGTAAGGAGGGACGTAGTTGTGCAGAATCTTGGATCCGCAGGTGCACTCGATGCCTTCGATGCAGATGACGTCCTTGACGGCCACGGGAATACCGCAAAGCGGGTCGAAGTTGCCACGTTTCATGACCTCGTCGGCTTCTTGAGCCGACTTGAGGGCCATGTCCGAAGTCACGCTGATGTAGGAGTTGAGCTGCGGATTCAGGGACGCGATGCGGTCCAGCACGCTTCGGGTGGCCTCCACGGAAGAGAGTTCACGCTTTTTGAACAGCTCATGGAGCTCGGTGAGTGTTAATTCATAGGGCTGCATGGGATTCGCCTTATAGGGTTGCGGCCGGACGGGAAAGTCTCATCCTTCGGCCGGATCGTATGGATTTGAGGAGTCGTCGCCGCAGAAAGCACCAAAGGCGCCTTCCGGCGGGTGTCGAAGTCCGGGTCAGATGACGCGAGGAACCACGAAACAGCCTCGATCCTCTTGGGGAGCATTGGCCAGCGCTTTGTCCAAAGGCAGGGATTCGGTGACCACGTCCTCGCGAAACGCATTCTTCATATCCACCACGTGGCTGGTGGGCTCGACGCCGGTGGTATCCAGCTCGTTGAGCTTTTCCATATATCCCAGCAGAGAATTGAGCTGCGTGGTGAACAGTTCTACCAGTTCTTCGTTCAAATCCAGGCGGGCCAAGTCGGCGACGTGTCGGACTTCTTCCGGGGAAATCTTCATGGGAATCCTCTCTGTGTGCATTAGTAACCGCCGGAATTTAGCACAGGGGAGGAAAGAAGGACAAGCGAAATGGGGGCCGCGCCGAACCGGCCTAATAGTGAGGCGGTCTTCCGCCGCCGGCGGTAAGAGTCGCGCGTTGTACGCGTTCACAGGCTATTCCGGAAAAGCTTTCCAAGTGAGCATTCACAAGGGGTATCCGAGGGAACCCTTTTTGAAAAAAGGGTTCCCTCGGGCTCTCTCCTAAAAACTGTAAGCAGTTTAATGCGTTGTACGGTACATGCTGCTTCCTCAGCCTCTCCGCTGAAGGCGGTGAGGCCAGTCCAACGTGCTTTGGGATGGGGTACGAGAGAGGGCTTTCCCGAAAGTCCTCCACCGTAAATGCTTATTAGATGGTTTGGACCGTAGCATCCGTCCGTAGGTCCAGGACTTCACGAACCACGGCCAGCAGTTCGTCTTTTCGGATGGGCTTGGCAAAGGTGCGGACCGCTCCAATGGCGCCGGCAAGGTCCAGATAGACCTCGGGTCGGTTGCGCCCCCCGCCGGACATGGCGATGATCAGAATGCCGGGGAATCCTCGCTTCATCTCTTTGATGGTTTCGATGCCCTCTTTGCCGGGCATGATCAGATCGGTGATGACCAGGTCGGGTCTCGATTCACGGCATTTGCGCAGGCCCTCCTCGCCTTCGTAAGCCAACTCCACCCGGTGCCCTTCACGTTCCAGGATGGCTTTGAGCATGTTCCTGATCTGAATGTCGTCGTCTATGACAAGAATCCCGGCCAAAATCGAATGTTCCTTTCAGGCATAGGGCGAATAGCTTGTTCCGTCGGAGGCGGGCTGAAAAAAGTCCACTGCGGCGGGCGAATTCGAGGAGATTACCGCTCGGGGATTCACGGGGCCTTCCACCTTGGAATCATTATAGAATTCAGGGGGCGCTTTGTATAGAAATATCATCCTGTCCGTGGTTTCCGGATGTTCCGTATCTTGATGTCAGCCGAACATACGACGAGTCCCACCGAATACGACACTTTCAAACGCATTTTCCTCGGCCGTTTCCGTGCTTGACTTGTCAGGCCGGATTGGACAAAAGGACGAGGAGCCTTGTCATGCACATCCGCTTATGCAGGCAAAACCTCCCACTCGGCCGAAATATGAGTTCCAATATTCACTACTGCCTCGACGCCCGAACCGCCAATATGGGTTTTACCGGTATTGGGCGCTATACCGCCAATCTGCTGCGCGAAATGCTCGATCAACTGGATGAGAGGGAATTTCTCTTCGCGTTCCGGAATCCCTGGAAGCTCGACGTGTTCGGGCTTTCCCTCATCAAGCACCCGCGTCTTCAATGGCTCGACGTTTCCGTCGAGCCTCTTTTCCTTTCCCAGCAGTGGATTTCCCCGCTCATTCTCAAACGCGCGGGGATTCACGTGTACCACAGCCCTTATTGCGTGATGCCGTATATCTCGGGAGCCCGAACCGTGGTCACCGTGCACGACCTCATCCCCATGATTCTGCCCGAGCGGAGCACGGCCAAGTCCAGGCTGTTTTATCGGTTCGCGGTGTTGGCCTCCTTGCTCGCCGCCTCCACCGTGATTGTGGATTCCCGGTGCACGGCACGAGACATCAGGGACCGTTTCGGCAGCGGGCGGAAGCTCAAGATCGTGCCTCTGGGCGTGGATGCGCGTTTTCATCCAAGGGACCCCGACGAGGTCGCCCGATGGAAGGAACAGCGGAAACTCCCCTCCAGGTACTGTCTGTACTTCGGGTCCGACCGGCCCAACAAGAACCGTGATAAGGTCATCGGCGCCTGGGCGCCCGATGCGTTTCAACGGCACGGCCTTCCCCTGGTATTGGGCGGCGGCCCGCCGCCCCGAGGGAGCAACCACCGCAACCAGGGACCGATTCACTGCCTGGGGCCGGTGGAGGACCACGAGCTTCCGCTGTTGTATGCGGGGGCCGAGCTTTTCGTCTTCCCCTCCCTGTACGAGGGATTCGGGCTTCCGGTGCTGGAAGCCATGGCCGCCGGCGTTCCCGTGGTTTGTTCCAAGCGGTCCAGCCTCCCGGAAGTGGGGGGAGACGCCGCGGTGTACCTGGAAACCGAAAGTCCCGCCTGCATCGCGGACACGGTGACCGCGCTGCTTCAAAATCCCGACCGGCTGCGCCGCATGAGAGAACGGGGGCTGGAACGCGCGGCCTGGTTCACGTGGGCCCGCACCGCGGCCATGACCCTCGACATCTATCGTCGTACGGTGGGCTTGAGCTGACGGATGGGGTTTCGGGCCGAACGGGGTGTCATGCGGATTCTTCATCTGTACAAGGACTACGCTCCGGTTGTGGGCGGCATCGAAAACCTGGTGAAGACCCTGGCCGAGGCCCAGGTACGAAACGGACATCACGTCTCCGTGCTGGTGTGCGCTCCGGGTATGAGGCCGTCGGTGCGCATGGAACAAGGCGTGCGGGTGGTGCGGGCCGGGCGTTTGTGTACCGTTGCGTCCATGCCCCTGAGCCTGGATTTCGTTTTTCGTTTGTGCAGGGAAAGGCCGGACGTGACCCACATCCATTCGCCCTTTCCCTTGGGAGAGTGGGCTCATCGGCAATGGGGAAGGGGAGCGACCGTCATCTCGCACCATGCGGACGTGGTGCGCCAGAAGCGGCTCTTGGCACTCTATTCTCCCATCTATCGCAGGGTCCTTCGCAGCGCTCATCGCATCATCGCGGCCTCTCCAGCGTACCGGGACGGATCGCCTTGGCTTTCTCCTCATCGCGCCAAATGCCGCTTGGTTCCCTATGGCATCGACCCGGAGCGGTTTGCTCCCGGGCCCGACGAAAAGGACCCGTATCCGACCATTCTGTTCACGGGAAAACACCGTTACTACAAGGACGTGGGGACTCTGCTCAAGGCCGTGGTTCAAGTGCCGCATGCTCGCCTGCGTATCCTGGGAGACGGTCCCATGCGTGCTCAATGGGAGTCGGAAGGCGCCGCCCTGGGCCTGGGACATCGCGTGGAGTTCCTTGGAGAAGTGTCCGACGCGGGCCTGCCGGCGCATTACCGCAGGGCGCACGTCTTTGTGCTTCCGTCCAACAGCCGGGCCGAGGCCTTCGGCATGGTGCTGCTGGAAGCCATGGCGAGCGGCCTTCCGTGCGTGACCACCGAGATCGGCACCGGAACCTCCTGGATCGTGCAGCACGGCGTCACGGGTTTCGTGGTGCCGCCCCGGAATCCCGAGGCCATGGCCCACGCCCTGAACCAACTGGTGGAAAACGAGGACCTTCGTTGCCGGATGGGCGCGGCCGGCAGGAAACGGGTCGAAACCTCCTTCCGCATCCAAGACATGGTTTCGGGCGTGGAGGAAGTCTACCGACAAGTTCATGCTTGCCGGCCCTCCAAAATCGGAGGATGATGGTATGTAATCACGGGAGCTTCGGGGAATCCTTTTGAAATGGGTTTTCCCGAACCCTTTCCCGAGCTTTTTGAACGGGTTGCTCGCTTACGCGTCGCAACCAGGGCCAAGGGCTCGTTCCGAATCCGAAGCAGGGAGTTCCCTTGTCGATTCAGGAGATGGTGGGGCGTTGGAAATCGGTGGGGAAACCGGATGTAATCATTCACGGGGGGGCTCGTCTATTGTAGGGGCAGGCCATAGTGCCTGCCCAAGAAACGGCCGAAGGCCCACCTCTTCCGCTGTGCCCCCCGTGCCGGCGTTCCCCCGGCGGCCGTGTGAATGGTCTCAACTTCTTGAGAGGGTTGCTTGCTTACGCGTCGTAACCGAGTTTCCATGACCGTCGCCCGTAGAGTTGGAGAAAGCACCGAGGAGGCCGACCCGGGTCATCCTCGGTAAGAGGTCCCATGCCACCCCTTTGAAAACGCCCGTTTGCCGCGGGCAGGCGAAGAACGGCGATTTGCTGGGCGTGCCGCCCGCGTTCTTCACCGGCCCGAGACAGAGCGCTTCGTTCCATGCATCCATTTTCCTGGGTTTTCAATCTCCTGCTGTTGCTTATCCTTCCCGTATCGTGGCTGGGCACGCGATGCATGCGCAAGCTCGGCCGTCGCAACGGATGGGTGGTTCAGCCCAGGCCGGACCGATGGCACAAGGAACCCACCGCGGTGCACGGGGGAGTGGGTTTCGGCCTGCCTTTCCTGGTCTTTTCCTTCCTGTTTCTGCTAGTTGAATATCCCTCTTTGAGGGAGCATTTTTTTCTGTTTCAGGCGTTGGAGCCGCAAGTCTCCCCGTCCACCGCCACGGTGCTGGGCACGGGCCTGTTGTTCATTTGCGGTCTGTGGGACGACCTTCGCGCCATGAGGCCCTCCAACAAGCTCATCTGGCAACTGGGGGCCTCGAGCCTGTTCATGTACACCGGCGGCGTGTTGCCTCTGACCGATTACAAGATCATCGATCTCCTGGTCACCTTCCTCTGGTTCGCCGGCATCACCAACGCCATGAACATGTTGGACAACATGGACGGCCTCGCGTCGGGCGTGGCCCTGCTTTCCGGAGCCGCACTGGCTTTTCTGACCTGGCGGGCCGTGGGCTGGACCACGCCGGCCCTGCCTTTGATCCTGTTGTTCCTTGGGGCCGTGTTCGGGTTCTGGCTGCACAACAAGCCTCCGGCCCGGATTTTCATGGGAGATTCGGGGAGCCTGACCATGGGATTCTTCCTGGCGGCCGTGTCCATTCCCAGTCCCATGAACGGGTATTTTCTGTCCAAAACGTCCTCCGCCCCCCCCTTGGGTTTCGAAACTCTGCTGATTCCCATCGCGGCCATGGCCGTGCCCATTTTCGACACCCTCTTCGTGATGATCACCCGCACCCTGCGCGCTCAGGTGGTCACCAAAGGAGGCAAGGACCACACGTCCCATCGCTTGATGTCTTTGGGGTTTTCACCGAGGCGAACCCTGGCGCTGCTCTATGGAATTTCCCTGTTCGGCGGGCTCATGGCCTCCCTCATCCAGACCGTGCCGCAACAATCCATTCCCCTGTTCGGGGGATTCTGCCTGTTCCTGGCGTTGGTGGGGGCGTACCTGGGCCGATTTTCCGACCCCAGGGCGGAACGCACCGACCTGCCGTTCTGGCTTCGGTTCGCCGGCAACCTGGATTCCAGGCAAAGACTGGGGGAGGCGATCTTCGACGCGGTGGTGGTGAGCATCAGCTTCTACAGCGCTTATTTGCTGCGTTTCGAACTGAGCCTGGACCCGGCCATGCAGGAAGCCATGGTGCGGTCCCTGCCCCTGGTGGTGGTGAGCAGCCTCATCGCTCTCCGAGTGGCCGGGGTGTATACGGGCACCTGGCGGTTGGTGGGTCTGTCCGAATTACCGAGTATCGCCCTGGGGTCTTTTCTGGCCACCGTGCTCAGCCTGGCCGTGGTCACCCTGTTCACCCGGTTCGGCCAGGGGCATTCCCGAAGCGCGTTTCTGATTTTCGGGGTGCTATTGTTCCTGTTCATCAGCGTGGCGCGGGTGAGTTTCCGCGCATTGGACGACTTCGTGCAGAAAAGGGCCCCCCGGCCCCACGTGAAGGGACGACGCGCCGTGCTGATCTACGGAGCCGGCAAGGCGGGACGCTTCTTGTGCGAGGAGATTCTGTTCAACCCCGACATGAGCCGGTACCGGGTCCTGGGGTTCGTGGACGACGATCCGGATCTGGCCGGCCGCAAGGTGTGCGGACTCATGGTCAAACCCAAGACCGTGTGGGCCGGCGAACTGAAAAATCCCCCGGAAATCTGGGTCTCCTCCCCGACCGTTCCTTCTGAATCCGCCCTGACCTTCGCAGCCCGCTGGACTCCGGCCGCGGAGGTCAAACGCCTGAACGTGGAGTTGGAAAAGGTGGGGGAGGGGAGGGAGGTGGAGGGAAAGCCTTGAGCCATCCGCGATCCAAGGGAGCTTGACACTATGCGCCACTGCGTGCGGACTGGGTGAAGTTCGGAAGGGAAGAGGCTCCCTGTAGGCAAACGGGGGACGGCGTTGCAGAAAGGCCGTATCCGTATCCGTTGTTGCCATGTATTAGAGAAGTGTGTGAACGCATATCCCCGAAGCAATAACCCGTGACGCTTTTTGACCATTTTCCCCGATAGATACGATTGGCCATAGAGGCAGAACCTCGTCGCGTAGGACAGATGAGCCCCATTCCATGGGTTTACCGTATCCTTCAAGATGGACGGAGACGTGCATGACCACCCATCCTGAATTTGCTGATATTTATGAGTTTCTTGAATATCAATTGCCTATATTCGACGAAACTTTTGCCGATCAAAGCGTTCCTTTAAAAGACAGACCTGACGCGGCTGTCGCACTCTTCGTGGATTTCTGCATTATAGAGACTAAGGGTTGTGATAAGAAGGATATACTAAAGATGTCCTGGTTTAGCGCAGTCGTTGAAAAAATCGAGAGGTGGTATATTGAACGATATGGCGCTGCAATGAAGTCGAAAATATCGCAAGACAGTAGAGGTTTAGTTCTTATTTATAATACTCCTTTTGAATTTATTGTTCCTTTCATGTTGGCGGGAGAAATGGATGGTCCAAATAGAAGGTGGTTTCACTTTAGTAACGATAGGCTAAAAGATCAGAATATTATGACTTGGTTTCAAAGTCCTCCAAATTTGTCCAAAATAGACAAGGAAGCGCTTGTAGCTATAAGAGAGGATATGGTTGATGTAGCATCTGATACCCGGACGATCCATATTAATCTATTGACCGCTGATCTCAATCAAACGGAATTGAGAAGAGCCCGTTCCATCATTTTGGATAATCTTACAAGGGCTGTGAGGGATATTGCAAGTCTCGAAGAGTCGCGTGTCTCGACTGCCTATTGGGAAATGCATTTTGCTTTGGAGCAAGCCTTAAAACTTATAATTGCTCAGTATGGCTTGAGTATACCGAGACATCATGATCTGGCTGCTCTGGCTAATACGATAAATGAAGAAACTGAAAAATCAATAGATGGTGATACTATTCGACTATTTTCTTGCCATAAGAAGGCAATAAAGCATAGATATGGTGAAGCGCCGCCTATGTCCATCAGGGAGGCTCACCTTAACTACAGAAATATGCTGGTTAGTCTTAGAAATGTAAGCACGGCATTAAAAAGAAGGTTTGTTGTGAACAACGGTAGTATTTTACTTCAACCGCCACCTTGGAAAAGGAAGCTGCCCCCACTAAGCTCAGAATGATTTTGGCTTTACTTGAACTGCATCTTTTCGCCAAGGGGGCAATCCTCTTCACCCTTTCATCCCATAACCCCTTCCTCAAACATGCCGCCGTTATGGCTGTTTGACGGGCGGGACACCAAGGTCTTTGCAGATTTTGTTTGCAAGGATGTCTACGATCTCGGAATGTCGGGGGATCGCCGAGCGCTTATTCAGGGCGGGATTACACCACCATGAATGCTTTGCCCCTTCCCTCAAGAGAGTACATCCTCGGCTGTGCGGATACTGGAGAAGTCCCTTTCCCTCATACGGCGATTTTTTCTTCGCTGTAGCCGGTGCCGGCGGCGGACAAGGCGTCTTGCCGATTGAACTCCAGGGCCTCCTTCAGTGTTACCGCCAATGTTTCCTTTAATTCTTCATAGGTCTTCTCCCGGCAATTAACCCCGGGGACTTCCTCGATCCATCCCAGCCACCAACCACCTTCCTGTTTGAGCACAGCGGTGTATTCGTTCTTCACGGCGAGAAACTCCTCTTTATTCCATTTTTTCCGCGTTACGATGGTATTTCAGGATACACAATCGGACTGGGGTATTCAATGGGATGGGGATCGGGGGCGAAAGACTCTTTCGTCGTCGACCTTATAGTGTCTATCGGAAACAGGATCCATGTTCACGGAGTCCTCCCGATGCCTTTTGTGCTCCTTCTGCAGTCGCGGGATTTCTACTACGCAAGGCGCACACCTCTTCCCCCTCTCCGCCGAAGGCGGTGAGGCTTCTTGAAGAGCTTTGAAGGGGACTGGGGGAGACTTTCTCGAAAGTTTCCTATGTGGCCTCAAGTCAAGCCGGAATTGGATAACCGTTTCCTATTCGCGCCCGAAGCGCCAAGTACACATGCGATGTAGAAGCGAAGATGCCGCCATTTCCCCAGCGCTACCGATGCAGCCAAACTTTATCGCGGCCGTCTCCGCTTTTTTCTCCCGGCTTGAGGCTCGGGACCCACCTCAAGTATGGGTCCCGAGCCGGTTGGGTTCTCCTAAACAAGTCCTAACCGGCTCATGCTTGGTCCGCTTGGAGACGAAATTCATAGGTCCGTTTTTCCATGGTCAATCGCCATAGAACAACGGCCAGTTTCCGTGCCAACGCACAAATGGCCTTTTGTGGAAGGCCCGTTCGCGACAGGAGTTTTCGATAATGCGAATCAATGGCCGGATCCCTGGACTTCCACGTCCAGGCCGCCTCCACCAACAGACTCCGCAGTCGCGTCTGACCCACGGGAGGAAGCGCCACTCGAGATTTCCGCTCTCCGCTTTGTCTTACCAACGGTGCGAGTCCCAGATAGCTGGTCACTTCCTCCACCCGATGGAACCGACTCGGGCGAAACAATTCCAGGAGGAAGGTAGCCGCTGTGATGGGACCCACCCCGGGGACGCTTCGAAGGCATCGCATTTCCTCAAAGTGTTCAGGTTTCTCGCACACACTGGAAGTCCTTTCCTCCATGAAGGCTTTTTCCTTTGTGAGGAAATTCAACTCACGGAGCAAGCTGAGCAGCGTCGCTTTGGCCTCCTTCGGCAGACGAAGCTTTCGAAGTTGCGCCACAGCGCTTCGGCCCCAATGATTGAGCCCGGGAGGCGCCTCCACACCGTGAAACAGCAGAAGGGATTGAATTCTCTGCTTAACGCGTCGAGTGCCGTCGGCCAGATCGTGCCGACGGCGAATTACGCTGCGTTCGGCCTCCTCTTCCTCCGTGGGAACGGCGATGGACTTCAATATCCCTCGGGCGGCATGGTCCGCCAACCGCATGCAATCCAGGCGGTCGGTCTTGGCCCCCGCAGTCACCGGCCTAGGGACCCGACTCGGCGCCACCACGATCACGCTGAACCCGGCTTTGGCCAAAGTGCGCGCAAGGCCGAAGCCGGTGGGCCCCGCTTCGTAGGCTACGGCTCGGATGCGCCTCAAGTGGGGGAGCAACATGGCCACGATGGCCTCCGGAGAGGCCGAGGACACAAAAGTCTTCACCTCGCCGTCGCTGCGAAGCACGGCCACGTGGTAGCTCTTTTTGTGTACGTCGATCCCGACGTGGAAATCACGGTCGATATCCAGCTCCAAAAACTTGGCCAATTCTGTTACTTTCGTTGCTACCATGTTGGTCTCCTTTCTGTTTGGGTGATGCTCCATCATAACGATCGAGCACCTGAGGCCAACATGGTATTTCCCCAGAGGCATTTCATACCGCGTCAGGGCAGGGGAATGGCGGTGACCCAGGCCGGCAGCAGGGGACTGACGCCTTTGGGATCGTCGGGCGGATCGGTGTTGGGCCCCCGGACATCGCCGGGCCGGATGTAGTTCCGGAGGGCCAACTTCATGGGTTCGCCCAAGGGAATCTGGTCCTCGTTGATCTCGGTGCAGATTGCTTCGGGCGCGGCCGCGCAGGTCCGGCCGAAGTACCAGAGGTAGAACTTGTCCTGGTTGTTGAAAGAGTTGGGCTCTTGAGGAAAGTAGGACTGGGATTGCAGCAGTTGTCCGTCGTCCACGTTGGCCACGCCCATGACCACGGCGGCCCGGTACACGGACAGGCTGGTGTAGGTGGCGTTCCCCGTTTCCGTGCCCAGGGTGCCGACAACGGCATAAAGGAACTGGTCGCCGGCGTCGTTTTCCAGATACACGTTGGCGGTGCCGGCATAGGAGGTGTCCTGGGTGTCGGCCAGGCAGTTCATGGTGTTCCGGATGCAGTCCGGTCCCACCAGATCGAAGGGGTAGGCCCGTTGAAGGTCCAGCATGCGGTCGGCCACGCCGGGCGGGCTGGGGGCCGGGTCGAGGCCCCAGGCGGCACGAACGTTGTTGTTCAAGGCATTCAAGTCGGTTGAAAGATAGAGTTCGCTCGTGTCGAAGCGTTCCTGGGGGTGCTCGAAAGCGGGCCAGGGTTCCGGAGCCCGGTCGCCGCGGTCCCGCACGCGTAATACCACCAGGGGAAGGTCATGGCGCCACAACTCTCCGGCTTCCTCGTCGTCCGGCAGGGCGTAGCGTATCACGGTGATGAGGTCGTCCGCTTCCTTGTCCAGGCCCAGGGTTACCGGAGAGGCGATGGATTCGGTGACGATGTCGCTGTCGGAAACCTCGGCCCGGGCGAGGGCCGCGCGCACGGCCGTGTCCATGGCCTGGTCCGGAGTGACGACGAAGAACCGCACTTGATCGAAAAAGGAGCCGGCCCGGCGCTCGAACACCGCGTTGTTATTGTTGTTGCTGATGCTGGCGAAAGAAAGGAGCCGCCCGTTGGGTGCGGGGCCGAAGAACTGGTCCAGCATGAAGGGGAAGGTGTTCAGCACCAACTGATACACCTCGTTGTCGGTATCCACCGTGCCCTCGCGGGTGTACTGGTAGGTCTGCAAGCCGAAGTAGCGGGCCGCCGGCGGCATGACGCCGAAGACCAGGGTCGCTTCCCGCGGGTCGAAGCGCCGAATGGTCAGGTACCCGTCCGCGTTTTCCCCGAAGACGTTGAGGGTGGTGGGGTCGATGTATTCCTCGGACCAGGCGGGAACCACGGGAAAGACATAAGGTCCGGTGGGGTTGTTGCCGAAGCACTGGCCCGTCTTGGCGATGGCCAGGGCGCAATCGTCCATGGTGAAGAGCTGCATGTAGCCTCGCACCACCTCGTACCCCCGGGCCTCCAGGTCCTCGGTCACGGAGGAGGCCAGGGCTAGGACGGAGGCCGGGACCTTGTTGTCGCCGGGAACGCCGTCCGTTTTGGTACCGGAGTCGCAGGAACAGAGAACAGCCGCGAAAATCAGGACAAGAGCGAATACCGCAAGCCGAATCCTCATTTTCCACATCCTTTCTTCCCGGAGGGACGCAGCAAAGACGAAACGAGGGAATCCTTCACAGGGGAGGACTTTCGGGAAAGTCCTCCCCCGAGCCACCTTGCACGTTGGACAGGCCTCACCGCATTCAGCGGAGAGCCCGGGGGGAAAGAAGGGCTGCTCGCCCATTTCCAACGTTCCTTACCTCTTCTGAATGGGCAAAGAAGCTCACGGGATGGGCTCCGTCCTCATGGGGACGGAAACCGCCTCGAAACCGAAGGAACCCACGCCGTGACTCCTTTCAAACCGGTACGAGGCTCTTGCTCTAGATCTACCTAATAAATACTCCTTCCGTTGAAGGGCTGCAAACCTCTTTTCAAGCCAAGCCGAAAGGGTCAGGCCTCTTTTGGTTTCTTTGTCTTGAAACAGTTGGATTCACCTACCTGACTGCAAAACCGTGGTCATATAAGCGGTCGCAAAGTCAATGAAAGTTCGGACGCGCGACGGCAAGCGTCGCTGCACCGGGTAAACGATGTGGGCCGGTAGGTTTCCGCTTCGCCACTCAGGCAGAACCCTGATAAGCCGGCCCGAAACAATGTCCTCCTCAATCAGCCATTCCGGTAAAACGGCGATCCCAAGCCCCAAACGTACCGCTTCACGCAGACTGCTCACACCTTCGGATGTCATGACCGGTGATACGGTCAACTTCTGTTCTTCTTGTTCCGACGAATAAAGCGTTACTTCCCGCCCACCGCCGAATTGCGCGCCGGACAACGTCAACCACGGCCAGGATTGAAGTTCCATGGGGCTGGAAACGGCTTTATGCGTTCTCAGGAGCGCTGGAGAGGCGACAAGATAGCGTTTAATGGGGCCGATGGAGCATGCGACAACCGTATCATCCGTGACGGCGCCCGCGACGATGCCGACATCGCATCCTTCTTCGAGCATATGCAAAGGGCGGTTGGAATAAGCCAGGTCGATGGTTACGGCGGGGTTGGCCTGAATAAAACCGGTAATCATGCGGCTGACGACACTTTGGCCGAAGTCGATGGTCGCGAACAGGCGGATATTACCCTGAAGGGTTGCCTGGTCGTTGCGCAGGCGTTGTTCGGCTTCTTCCGCCAATGCCAGGAGGGATCGCGCGTCCTCCAAGAATTGATGGCCGGCGGACGAGAGGCGTATGCGGTGCGTATCCCGATACAGCAATACGGTGCCGCAGCGATCTTCCAGTGTGCGCAAATAACGGCTCAGCGTCGGTTGAGTTCGCCGGAGCTTGCGGGCCGCAGCGGAAATGCCGCCGTTTTCCACGATGCAGACGAAAGCCCGAACCAAAGAGAGGTCGTCGAATACGGTCATACCAAAACAGTATAGCCGTCATGCCGTTTATGCGTCTACCGAAATTCAAAACTCGGTACCATATTGTCGGTGAAGTATAAAGCATTCAAACAGAACAAAGGAGGCTGCCATGAAGACTTCAACGGAAACCAAAGTGGCCATTGTCACAGGATCATCGCGCGGAATCGGCGCAGCCATTGCCAAACGTCTGGCCGCCGACGGCATCGCCGTAATTGTAAACTATGCGGGTCGGGCCGATGCAGCCGATGTCGTAGTGCGAGAGATCGAAGCCGGACCAGGCCGAGCAGTGGCGATCCAGGCCGATGTTTCGGTGCCCGGGCAGGTGGCGGCCATGTTCGACCAAACCGCCGCGCTTTTCGGCGGTGTTGATATTCTCGTGAATAACGCCGGAATCATGCAGCCGGGCCTGATTTCTCTGGCCGATACGGATGATGCGCTTTTCGACAAAATTGTCGCCGTCAATTTCAAGGGCACATTCAACACACTGCGGGTTGCAGCCGGAAAACTGCGCGACGGCGGGCGAATCGTCAATCTTTCTTCCAGCGTGCGCAAGCTCGGCTTGCCCGGCTATTCGGTGTACGCGGCCACGAAATCCGCCGTGGCGACGCTGACGAATATCTTCGCCAAGGAATTGCGCGGCCGAAACGTTACGGTGAACGCCGTCGCACCCGGACCAACGGCAACCGACCTTTTTCTGAAAAACAAAACGGACGAACAGGTCGAACAATTGGCCAAGATGCCGCCGTTGGAGCGGCTCGGTCGGCCTGAGGACATCGCCGATGCCGTGGCGTTTCTGGTCGGTCCGGATGCCGGCTGGGTGAACGGCCAGACAATCTATGTGAACGGCGGCATCGTTTAGCCGACCGATCCCTCTGGATGGTTTTTCGGCGCACAAGCCGCATTTCATTCCGCCGAAGGCGGTGAGGCCTTCTTGAAGAGCTTGGAAGAGGAACTGTGGGAAACGTTCCCGAAAGTTTCCCACAGTGAATCTCTATAGAGCGGTGGTCAAATCAACTCGCAGGAAAATGTCGGCCGGACGTGCTATGAACAAGGAAGAATACAGTGAATCCATTCGACCTCCAACAGCTACCGAACCGGAAATAAGGAGGAACGGAAAATGGCTGAGTTGATCGTGTTTCACAGCGGCAATGCCCGTTGAATCGCATGCGGAAGGGCTATAGGTGTAGCCGAAGACATGCGGGAAAAATTCGAGGGAAGACTGGACGTGAAGATATACACTCTCGATTCGGAAGAGGCCAAACCGCATGCCCATAAATTCAAAGGTTCGACAAATGTCTTTTTGAATAACGAATGGGTGCCCCCTCGTATCGCCATTAATAAAAGCAAGATGGAGGAATTTTTGCTGCAAAAGCTATAATAGCGCCCAAGGCCTGCTTATCTCTCTCCTCTCCGCCGAAGGCGGTGAGGCGTTCTTGAAGAGCTTGGAAAGGGGACTGGGGGTAACTTTCTCGAAAGTTTCCTATGTGGCCTCAAGTCAAGCCGGAATTGGATAACCGTTTCCTATTCGCGCCCGAAGCGCCAAGTACACATGCGATGTAGAAGCGAAGATGCCGCCATTTCCCCAGCGCTACCGATGCAGCCAAACTTTATCGCGGCCGTCTCCGCTTTTTTCTCCCGGCTTGAGGCTCGGGACCCACCTCAAGTATGGGTCCCGAGCCGGTTGGGTTCTCCTAAACAAGTCCTAACCGGCTCATGCTTGGTCCGCTTGGAGACGAAATTCATAGGTCCGTTTTTCCATGGTCAATCGCCATAGAACAACGGCCAGTTTCCGTGCCAACGCACAAATGGCCTTTTGTGGAAGGCCCGTTCGCGACAGGAGTTTTCGATAATGCGAATCAATGGCCGGATCCCTGGACTTCCACGTCCAGGCCGCCTCCACCAACAGACTCCGCAGTCGCGTCTGACCCACGGGAGGAAGCGCCACTCGAGATTTCCGCTCTCCGCTTTGTCTTACCAACGGTGCGAGTCCCAGATAGCTGGTCACTTCCTCCACCCGATGGAACCGACTCGGGCGAAACAATTCCAGGAGGAAGGTAGCCGCTGTGATGGGACCCACCCCGGGGACGCTTCGAAGGCATCGCATTTCCTCAAAGTGTTCAGGTTTCTCGCACACACTGGAAGTCCTTTCCTCCATGAAGGCTTTTTCCTTTGTGAGGAAATTCAACTCACGGAGCAAGCTGAGCAGCGTCGCTTTGGCCTCCTTCGGCAGACGAAGCTTTCGAAGTTGCGCCACAGCGCTTCGGCCCCAATGATTGAGCCCGGGAGGCGCCTCCACACCGTGAAACAGCAGAAGGGATTGAATTCTCTGCTTAACGCGTCGAGTGCCGTCGGCCAGATCGTGCCGACGGCGAATTACGCTGCGTTCGGCCTCCTCTTCCTCCGTGGGAACGGCGATGGACTTCAATATCCCTCGGGCGGCATGGTCCGCCAACCGCATGCAATCCAGGCGGTCGGTCTTGGCCCCCGCAGTCACCGGCCTAGGGACCCGACTCGGCGCCACCACGATCACGCTGAACCCGGCTTTGGCCAAAGTGCGCGCAAGGCCGAAGCCGGTGGGCCCCGCTTCGTAGGCTACGGCTCGGATGCGCCTCAAGTGGGGGAGCAACATGGCCACGATGGCCTCCGGAGAGGCCGAGGACACAAAAGTCTTCACCTCGCCGTCGCTGCGAAGCACGGCCACGTGGTAGCTCTTTTTGTGTACGTCGATCCCGACGTGGAAATCACGGTCGATATCCAGCTCCAAAAACTTGGCCAATTCTGTTACTTTCGTTGCTACCATGTTGGTCTCCTTTCTGTTTGGGTGATGCTCCATCATAACGATCGAGCACCTGAGGCCAACATGGTATTTCCCCCAGTGAACATGGGTGGTCCGGCGGGCGCCTATGCGGGCGGGATCGTGAAGTCGGGTCGCGGGGGGTGGTCTTCATCCGCCACGACGGTGCAGTTCTTGCCTCGGGCCTTGGCTTGGTAGAGGGCTCGGTCGGCTCGCCCCATCAGGGTCTTGGCGTCGTCGCCGGGCCGGAACTGGGCGGTGCCCAGGCTGGCGGTTACCGTGACCACCCGGCCGGTCTGCAGGGGGAAAGGTCTGGAGGCCAGGGTCGCCCGTACCCGTTCGGCCACCTGGTGCAGGGCCTCATCTCCGGAGTCGGGCAGCACCAGGGCGAACTCCTCGCCCCCGTAACGGCAGGGCGAGTCCGTGGGGCGCACGGCGTTCCACAGCAGCCGGCCCAGCTCGGCCAGCACTCGGTCGCCCTCCAAGTGGCCGTGGGTGTCGTTGAAGAGCTTGAAGTCGTCCACGTCCAGCAGGACCAAACCCAAGGGACGGCCGGTGGCCAGGGCGTGGTCGATCTCCGTGTCCAAACAACCCCAGAAATAACGCGCGTTGTACAGCCCGGTGAGTTCGTCGGTGACACTCATTTGGCGGTATCGCCGCTCCCGTCGGGCCAGCACCAGGCGCTCGCGCTGCATGGTGGCTACCCGATCGGCCAGCGCCAGGGGAACGGGCAGATGCCGTCCCATGCTCCACGCTCCCCAGGCCATGGCCCCCAACAGGAGCACCAACCAGGCGATCAGGTAGAACCGGGCCGGCCGAAAGCCCCGGGCCAGGGCGAAAAAACCGGCGGCAATGCCCACCAGGGGCCCCACCAGGGCCATGGAGTGCGCCAGCCAGGTACCCCAAAAAACGCGCCCCCCCAGGACGAGCACCATGAGCACCACCGCGGCCGCCTGCACCCCGGTGAGCAGGCGGGCGCACATGGGGGCGTTCACCCGCACGTGCAGGAAGGAGCGACAAAAGGCGGCCCCGAAAAAGAACATGACCGAGGTGATCCCCAGGCTGAGTTGCGGGATCAGGGGCCAGGCCGAGGTGGGCAGCAGCAGCACCTGACCCTGCAGGCAGAACTGATGGAAGCTCATGCTGAACAAATAGAGCACATAATACAGGTAGGCCCGGTCGCGGGTGGTGATGAACACCAGGAGGTTGACCATGACCATGGCCCCCATGATGCCGTACAGGGCGCCCAGCAGATAGGCTCGCCGCACCGCGTGCCCTTCCAGCGCCGCTTTGGGCCGGATGTTGAGGGCCGCGTTGAGGGACAAGCGGGCGCTGAGGCGCAGATAGGCGTAGCCGTGCCGGGGAGTGTCCTCCGGGGCGGTCAGCACGAAGCAGTCGGCGTCCGCCCGTGCCGGCGGCAGCAGCAGGCCGGTGGCCAACCTGAGACGGCCTCCATGGGGACGGGGCAGATAGAGCTCCACTCGATCCAGCCAGGGCGAGGGCAGCTCCAGCACCCAGGAGCCGGTGGGCGGCGTTTGTTCCAGGGCTAGGCGCACCCACAGGGTGGAGAGGGAAAAGCCCAGGGAGAGGCGGTTGCCCGGCTCCATGCGGTAATCGCCGGCGCGGTCCGGGGCGGCGGCTTGGCCGATGTCCATGAGGCCGCCGGGGTCTTCCAGCAGGCCCATCTCCGTAGGCCGCGTGCCGACGTCCCCGGTCGGACGCGGGGCACAAGCGGCGACAAGCGCACATATGAGGGTCGCCATGGCGGCCAGTCGGACTACGGACATAAAGGTCTCGTGTCGGGGTTGGTGGGCCCGCACGTGCGGGGATGCCCAACCATCGGCAATCCGGTAGAAAAAATCAAGTATCGTATTGTGAAAAGCGCATGAAGGGCTTCAGGATTCGGACATTGCGTGGGGGATGTCGTCGGAGTCTTGTCCCTTCGTAGGATCCGAAGACGTTTGGTGCGTGTTTGTGGAGAATTGGGGAGGGCCCGGGAATGGTGTGTCGGCGGAGACGGTGAGAATAAATACGGAAGTCTCTCGGTCCGAATGGTTACGGTCTTTTTACTCTTCCCGCTTTGTAATAAGATATACCGGAAGCAACCGGAGCTGTTTCCGGCTTTCGCGCGATGTCCGAACAAATGAATCAAAGAGGGTGACGACGATGAATAGAATTTTCCTGTTTTTGTGTCTTGTCCTGACCCTGGTCGCGGGATGCGGGGATAATCGCGACGAGCGTGCGTTCCCTCCCGACGCAACCACTCCGTTGAGTTCCGAAAACCTGAATCTGATTTTCGTGGTAAGTCCCGATTTGGTCTACCAGGGATCCGGCGATGTCAATCCGGATACGGCAAACCTCACCAACCGGGGTCTGCAGCGATCGCTCCTCTTGGCCGGGTATCTGAAAGAAGAGGTGCTGGGGGGGCACAACGTAACCCGCATTTACACTCTTGAGCCCATGACCCATCCTCAAACCGAACATGATTATCCGGACATGGCGGCCATCTGGTACGTTCAGCAGTTCGCCCTTCTCAACCAGATCACGCTGGATTCATACACCGCGGACAGCTACCCGCTGAATGCTTCGTATACCGGAGCGGGCCGGGGGCTGGATTTCAACAACACGGCGGACAACAACGTCACCCTGGCAACCGGCGTCATCCAAGCGGACAATCCGGGCTTTTATGTCTTCTGCGCGCCCTGGGAAACCATCGGCGTTCTTTTGACGGGCATCAACAGCGCCCAAGGTTACAATCTGAAAATTCCCACGAGCTACAGGGGGCCCGATTATGTCTATGCGATCTCCATCGCCCCATCCGGAGAAGTCGCCCTGGCCGCCTACAACGCCGATCTGAACCCTCCCGCCGGCTACCCGGAACTGCCGTCGCCGGTGGCGCCCGCGGAATGCGGCCTGCAGACGCCTTTCAACATCACGAGGACCGGAGGAGTCGACGGGGCGGTCGTTCCGGAGGGGATGAACACCAACGAAACGGTGTACATGATCCGCCATGCGGAGGCTCACCCGACCGACAATTGGGAGGACGGCAACCTGGTGGGTACGGGGCAATGGCGCGCACTCGCCCTCCCCGGCGCGCTGAAAGGCAAAATCAGTCCGGATCGGGTCTATTCCATCGATCCATCGCTGCCGATCCCCGGTGATATCGACTATTCCTACGTCAGGCCGTCATTGACGGCCGAGCCGTATGCCATCGCCAACAACCTGCCCTATGGTCTGGCAACCAGCGCGGACGGGATCGATTTCTACGGGCTGAGCTCATTTGCGGCCACCGCCAAATTCTTCTTCACCGGCGGTAGGTTCTCCAACCAGACCATCCTGCTGGCGTGGGAACACGATCACTATCCACCCACGGTAAACGTGCTGCTTGCAGGCTACGGAGGCACCGGCGAGATGGTGCCCGGCGATGTTTGGCCGGCCGACGACTACGACACCATCTGGACGGTGACGCTGGACGCCCAAGGCAATTTGACCGTGCACAACGCGCTTTGCGAAGGCATCGACAGCGCGAGTCTCCCGGACGCTGCTCCTCAATTCTGAACGGGCCGACAGCATTGATCGATGCGCTCGGGGGAAGGTGAGGCCGGCTAGCGGGGGAGGACTTTCGGGAAAGTCCTCCCCCGAGCCCCCTCCCAAAGCACGTTGGACAGGCCTTACCGCCTCCGGCGGAAAGGCTGCGGGCGAAATCAGGTTTCCTCACTAATTCCTAACGTTTCTTACATCTGCTGAATCCAAGAAGGTCCTGCCAAGTTCGGCTTCGTCCCAAAGGGGGGGACTGCGCATACAAGGTGGGCCGGCGTGATAACGATTACAGGATGAGAAAGCTCGACCCCTCACTCGGAATTCTTGTCTATGAGCTTTGATGACCCTCCCGTGATTGATTGGTAGGCGTCCCTGACCGATTGGCCTTTTTCATGGTCCAATTTCATCTTCCGAACGGCAAACGCGAATCTTATGAAGACGCTCAACGCGAGGACCGGATAGCCGTACCAGATGACCGGATTCAGGATGCAAGGGGAAATCTGAAGCTTTTGGGCGGCAGGGGCGGGAGCGAACAATAGACAGATTCCGAATACCACCAGGCTCGGAAGGAACATAAGGCCTTCTGCAAAATAGTGTGCGGAAAGAATGGATTTCCAGGAGGCTGTTTTCAGCCCGCGTCGAACAAAACGGCGTTCCCAATCAAGCAAGCCTTTTGTGTTCAAAAGCAAATCCACCAGCTCTTCGTTTCGCATGTTCCATCTTGATAACATGTTGATATGCAATGTGAATCGATACATCCGATGTGCGTAATAGGAGATTATGACCAATGGAATAAATGCGAAGCCGATGTTGAATTCCTGTTTGAAACAGGCCGCAGTTGCGGCAAGTAAACCGGAACTGAGCCAGAACATGGTCTTTTCGTGAGTGCCGTGTATCGCTCGCAGCTCGTTTCGAGTGATTTCATATTCCTTCAGGATGACATTCAGGATATTTTTTTCACGTTCTTCGCTTTTCACCGCCGTATGCCTTTCAATTCCCTGCAGAACGGATTCGCGCTATTTTTCCGAATGCAGATTCCCTTATGATTTTCGAGTCACCCATCGCCCATTCGGTCTCCGCCGCTATGGGCTGAATGCCTTAAACTTCCGTGCTTTCGGTTCCCCCGAGCCGACAGCCTGCGGATCAGCCTTCCGTTCGGAGGAACCGGAAAGCCCTTACTCGTCGAACGGGCCGTAAAGAAAGATGTCCCTTCGACCGTTGGTATCTCCGAAAACAATGGTGCTTGCCAGGGATACATACGCGGCGTAGGGCACACCCTGCGCCATGAAGGTTGTGTTGCTGTGATTGTTTCCCTGAGTGCCGTCGTCCGCCTCGCTGATGCGGATGGTGGTGCCTTCGAGCCGGTCCCGGAGGAACACGTCGACGTATCCATTGGTGTCATTGGGTACCAAGTTTGTAGCTGCGGATCCGAACACCACAAACCTGCCGTCCAAGGAAACACTCGGGTGATAACTGGTCTCGTTGGCCTGGGTGCCGTCCGATGCCACACTCACTCGTTCCGTGTATCCACTTACCAGGTCGTGTACGAAAATGTCTGCATGCCCGTTGGTATCGTCGGGAACCAAATTCGTAGCGGAGGAGATGAAAGTCACGTAGCGGGAGTTCATGCTCATTCTGGCGAAAATGTCACTTGCTCCATTGGCTTCGGAGCACCCTCCCGATGGGACGCTGATCCTCCTGACGGTCCCGGTGCTGAGCTGCACCACGAAAACATCGGCCACTCCGTTGGTGTCGCAGTCGATGAGATTGCTCGAGCCGGACGTAAACGAGACGTAGTCTCCATCTGCGGAAATAACCGCTCCGCAAGAATTTCCATTCCCTTGCGTTCCGTCTGCGGACACACTGATTCTCGTAGTCGTATTCAGTTCCCGATCACGGAGAAACACGTCGGAGTAGCCGTTTGTATCTCCGGCGACCAAGTTGCTTGCATAACTCTCGAAAACCACATATCGGCCCCCCTCGGATATCCATGGGTACCAGCAGTGACTATTGGCCTGAGTGACCGCCGTAGACACACTCACACGCTCAGTGTTGCCGGTTTCGCGATCATGAACGAAAATGTCCCACATGGAGTTGGTATCTCCGGCGACCAAATTGGTTGCGTTGGAGACAAACACCACATATCTGCCATCCGGTGAAATTCTGTTGGTGAAACTCACACCGTTTCCTTGCGTGCCTCCAGATGATACGCTAACCAGTTCAAATTCGTCCAGTTCGCGGTCGTACACGAACACGTCCGAATAGTTGTTGTTATCTCCGACGATTATGTCTCTCGCGTCGGAGCCGAACGACACATATCGCCCATCTGATGTAATTCCTGGGTGGTTGCTGTGATAAGCCGATGACAACGTGTCGTAAGACACACTGATCCACTCAGTGGTAGCCTGCCCGAAAGCCAACCCTCCCACGTTCATAACGAGCACCAACAGGAGAACCATCCACCACTTCCAACCCGATCCGATGTGTTTTTGGGCCATGTTTCTTCTCCTTTTCATTGGGGTTGTGAGACGGTCCCGCGTGTCCAAGCGAAGGAAACGATGGCGGGTCGACACCGTGCTCCGGCTTCTGTGCCGGCCTTCCGACGCCGGTGGATGCGAGCGAGATTCCTTGCGCTATCGAAAGAATAGGCCAATAGGTCGTCTCAAGAGTTATCGTCGGAAATGATGGTCGGTGTCAATTGGGAATTCCCGTCATTTTTGCGGGCTTATGGACTCAAATCGTATGGGCTGTTGTTCGGATAAGGGGTCAGGTCTCATCTTACTCTCTCTGTGAAAAAGAGTAAGTGGAGACCTGCCCCTTTTTTACATGGGGGGATGTGCACAGGCCGTTTGCCGCACCGGGAGGTTCCCGGTGACTCCCGAACTCGTGGGTTCGGCAAGCTATTTTTTCTGTCTCAGCTCTCCTTCGTACTGCATGCTGCTGACCCCGGGGCCGATGACTCTGCTGTAGAACGTTCCGCTGCCTTCATAGATTTTGTCGGCCATGATCATTTCGGGCATGGTCCAGGTTCCTTCCGCGGTAGTGATCGGCTTGCCGTTGGGTGAAAGAACGGTAGTGATCTTTCCTTCCGCCTTGCCGAAACAAACGCCGCCGTCGGGCATCACGATCTTGTAGTAACCGTACATGGAGCCGTTCCCCATGATTGTGTCCGAGACACTCGTTGTGAAAGTCTGATGGCCCGATTTGACATCCACACCCACGGTCTCGCTGATGCCCACATAGTGCCCCTCGACGTCTTCGATCTTGATCATCTTGCGCGAGGTCTCGACGTTGTAACGCTTGCCGCTCACTTCCAGTTTCTCCGGCGGCTGCTCCGGAGTTTCGGCGGTCGCGGGCTCGGGTTTCGGTTCCTCGCAAATCGCCTGACTTGTGGAAAAGGCCAAAATGCAGGCCAAGGCAAAAAGAATGAAAAGAGACTTTCGATTCGTGAGACTGCTCATGGTTCCGGTCCTCCCGTCCTCTTCTGGTGGGTTTGGTACGATGAATCCGGTTAGATGAGACTGTCCAAAGAATGAAAACGGCAATCATTCACACGGTCACCTAAGGAACCCTGCATAAGGTTCCACCCATCGCAGGCTTGCCGTTGGGCGAGCCGTCGAGGCTTTCCTCCAAGTACGGGGCGGGTGGGCCGCGGCTCCACGAGGTTGTGCCGTTTGCAGCGCTCGGCCTTGTAAGCGGTGGGCCGCGGAGCTCTCGGAAAACCGCCAAGCTTCTTCTTTCGGAGGCGAAGAAAAAGTCGGCATCCTTCTTGGCGAATGCGGCATGCATGCCCTGACCCCCCCGGCCCTGCTTCGGACTCCGCCGTGGGATCAAGAATCGAGTCCTTACGGAATCCCTACGGCGCGGTTCGGTACTGTGCCTTACGTCACGGTACCGCTCATCCCAGTTCCATTGCGGCTTCTTTCATGAGCCGTCCAATTTCCATGTTCTGCGGGCACATGCGTTCCGCCCGGGTGTAGTCCACGCGGGTGATGCGCTCTCGTACGTCCGGGGGAATGTCTCCGTAGAGGGTTCCGGCAAGATCACGGTTCCCGTAGGTTCGGGCATACATGAGATACCGCATCACATCGCCGATGGGCACGTGACCGTCCGTTTGGGCTTCGCAAATCCCGGCGCAGCCGGCGCAGTAACCGGAACAGGTTTCTCGGGCATGACGGTGAAGGAGGTCCCTTTCCCGTTCCGTCAGTCGGGTCCTGTCCAAAGCCGCGGCTACATTGGCCGAAAGAATGTTCAGATTCGGCATCTGGGAACAGATGGATGTGATGTGCGGGTTCTCCCAGACGGCTTTGAGGGCGGCCTGGGCTCCGGTGAACCCTCGTTGGACGAAACGTCCGGCCAGTTCCAGTTCCGCCTCCGTGTTCGTCTTCACCTGACCTTCGGCCAGCGTCTTCATGGCCACCAGACCGATTCCCGCTTGGACGCACGCTTCCACAGCGGCCTTCATGCGGTCCGTGTGCATGAGTCGATAGTTGTAGGAAGTCATAATGCAGTCGATCCATCCCTGTTTGGCCGCTCCCAGCAGACAGGCCTCCATATTCTTATGGGTGCTGAACCCGAAGAAGCGAATCTTGCCGGCCTTTTTTGTCTTTTCGATCCACCGAACAACCGGTTGGTAGGGAAACAGGTCTTCGATGCTTCCGAGCATGTGGACCAGGTAGAGGTCCACATAGGAAGTGTTCATTCTCTCCAAGGCGCTGTCCAAGGCCATGGACATGCCGAATGCATCCCTCGCCGAGGATTTGGTCGCCAGAAAAACTTCGGTGCGGTCTTGGGGATTCTTGCTGAAATAGGCTCCTATGCCTTCCTCGCTGCGCGTGTAGGATGCCGCGGTGTCCCAATACGTCACTCCCCATTTGAGAGCCTGCCTTAGCAGGAGTTGTCTCGAAACCAGGTCGATGGCGCCTCCAAGGGAGAGTATGGGAACTTCCACACCGGTTTTTCCCAAGGGCCGTTTGGGCACGCGAATTGGGGAAGGCGCGTCTTCGTTGGATGTGGATTGATCGGCCTGCCCGCTCCTTGGGAACAGCAGAGACCCCGCGCCCGCCGCACCGGCGGTGATCAGGAAATTCCTGCGCGACCATGTTTTCTTTTCCGAAGACATAACAACTTCTCCTTTCCAGGGTTGTCATCCGACTGAATGCGCCCTCCGCGCATGCAACTACGGGCGAAGCGGGATGCTCCTGCGAGCAGGCGTCGACCACGCTCTCCGGCTCAGCTTCGGCTTGTGGGCGGCAGCAGGGAGTGGTTTCGGTCTCGAGTTTCATTCTCCGGAGAAACACGGATCGCTCCGGTTCCCTTCACCGGACATTCGTGTTCACAAATACCGCAACCAATGCACCGATCGGGGTCCACATCAGGCCTTTGGACCCGAAGGAGCAGACGGATTTCGTCTCCGGGCTCGGGCGGCGGCCGCCAGGGATCCGACGGTGCGATGACCAGGGTCCCGGAGCTGTTTCCCGTAATCAGCCTGGGCCGGTGGTCCGCTCCGCCGACCACGGAACAGAAGTAATCGCCGGTGGACAAGCGTTCCGGGTTCAGAGGCGAGTCCCGCAAGTCCGCCTGGTTTGGTGCGGCCTGTTGAACGCGAAGCTCCGACTCCGTCTCGATCTCGTATAAATGCTCCCGGGTGGTGATCGCCTTGGGGCTCACCGGACAGTTTTCCTGGCACACGATGCACGGTCTCTTCATGGCCCACGGCAGGCAGCGTCCGCGGTCAATGAACGCCGTGCCCATCCTGATCGGACCAAAGGCGGCGAATTCTTCTTTCCCCAATTTTTCATCGAGAGTGAGAGGGCGGATGGCCGCGGTGGGACACACATGCCCGCAGGCGATGCACCTGAGCTGGCAGCCGCTGCTGCCGATGCGGTAATTGAGAACGGGAGTCCACAGGGCTTCGAATCCGCAATCCAAACCCGCCGGGTGTATCGTGTTGGTGGGACAGATGCGCATGCATTGGCCGCACTTGATGCATCGGGATAGGAACTCCTTTTCCGCCAACGCTCCGGGGGGGCGCAGAACACGGGGATTCCAGTTCGACCCGACGCCGCCCTGCAAGCGAAGCATGGGAATCGCCGCCGCGCCGACCACAAAGGAGGTCACAAAGGCGCGCCTGGATATGTCCGGAGCGAGGGTTTCCCCCGACGCAGAGGGTGCGGTGCCAAAGACGATAAGCCCTTTGGGGCAGCGATCGAGGCACTTCATGCAGAGAACGCACTCGCCCGTTCGAATCTTTCCGGAGGGTCTACAGGCTCCTTCACATTCCGCTTCGCACAGGTCGCAGTTAAGGCATTCCGCGCGCGTTTTGCCGATCCTCCACAGGCTGAAGCGGCCGAGCACACCGAAGAGCGCCCCCAATGGGCATACGAACCTGCAATAAAATCGAGGTACGAGCAGGTTCAGCAGGAGCGCCGCCAGGAAGAAGATGCCGATGGGCCAAACACCGTCGTAGGAACGCGGATGAACGGCCGTGCCGAGGCCGAGTCGGTCCAGAAGAGGCAGGAGGGCGAGATTCACCGAGCGGTGCACCAAGGGTATGGGGTCCAGGAGGCCGGTTTGAAGCGCTCCCACGGTGATCCGATTCATGGGGACCCAGAGGCCGAGGAGCACGCGGATACCGATCAAAGCGACGACCAGAGCGACTCCCTTCCAGGGGCGTGACGATAGCAGAAAGGCCGTGGCCACCGCCCCGGCAACCAGGAAAACGCCGATCAAACCGCGGATGAGCGGGTATGCTTCCGTGCTTAAAGGAGTCGGGTGGAAAAGCAGGTGAGCACCGGCGGAGGTCAGCAGCGCAATCAGGATCCAGTACTTCAGAGACATGGCATCGCGGGGACGATTGACTTCGGCTTTCTCCGCGCTGGATTTCTTACGAAAACCCAAGTAAGCGATAAACTGATGCATCGTGCCGAAGGGACAGAGCCAACCGCAGAAGAACCTTCCCAATAGTACGGTGAGCACCACGGTCACGACTCCCCAAATGAGGCCGGAATACAGGGTGTGAGTAGTCAGCAGGGTGGCCGCGCCCACCAGCGGGTCGAGCTCCAGGAACCAGTTTACCGGCCAGCCCCGCAGCTCCCACCAATGCTCCCCCAAGACGGCGACCAGACAGAACCACAAGAAAAGTGCGAGAAAGAAACACTGGCTGATGCGTCGGGCGAGTACGATTCTCATAGTCTTCCCGCGTGATTCGGAAACATGCCGAATTCTAAATTCGAACTAGTCCGGAGAGATGATTCCCGGTTTCAAACGTTGATAATCCACCGTTCCCACGCCGGCGTCCCGGGCTTTTGCAATGAAAGGAAAGTCCTTCCAGGTCTTTCCGAGAAGGGTCGCTCCGAAGGCGTCGGCCGCTAACTGATCCGTGCTCGCAATCATGGTGTCCGTTGGGTTGAGGTCCGACAGGGACCCTCCGGTGGGACCGTTGGTCATCATGGTGGTCGTTCCGTCCAGCAGCACCAACGTGGGTTTTATCATCATGGCCAATTCTTTGATGATGTTGTGGATATCCTGATGAAAGACGTTACGCCTGCCTCCCAGCAGGCCGTACCAGTTCTTCATGGTCATGGACGCCCCACTTCGATGATGATCCTTGACGGGTGCAAGGCCGATCACCTTGTCGATATTTTTGAGCGGCTCGTAGAAAACGGGCCAATCCACAATGAGACGGCCTCCGGGAACCGTTGCGGCTTGAAAATATTGATCTTTGGGTGGGAGCATCCGGGCTCCAACAGACTCCGCCGCCCCGGCGATTCCCGTTAATGCAAAGCACAGGGCGGGGTCGTTGATGGGATTGTCGGCCACAACCACGGAAGAGGCTCCCGCTTGAAAACAGAGGCGGGCGGTTTCCGCCACCAGGTCCGGATGGGTGGTGGCGGACAGGATCGGGGGCGTTGCGAAGGCCGCGTTCACTTTCAAAAGGACCCGGTCGCCCGGTTTGACGAAGGTCTCCATGCCTCCCAGGGCTTTCAAAGCCAGTCGCACGGTTTGGGTCCTGTCGTTTCCTCTTACGACGCAGAAACCGGCCTCCGCGCGATTGGTGGAGTAATCGGGTAATTGGAGGGAGCCGCTGCCGTCGGGTGATTTCACGGGTCCCACTGGGTCGTGAAACCCGTAACCCAGAGCGCAGGCCGCTGCGATGCACAAGCCCGCCTTGGTGGAACGAGCCAGGAACTTCCTCCTGTCCATTTCATTGCGGGTCGGATCGGTTTCCACCGACAAACTCCGAAAGCCTTTGATCCAAGGCCCCTGCCAGGTCTTGGGCGATTCCTCGGCCGGTCGCTTCATGGACTCCGGCGAGGAACGGACCCCGAACAAAAATCAGTTCGTAGGCGCCGAACAGCTCCACCATTTTCGCCTCGGGCAACGGTCCCGTATAGGCCACGTCCTTTCCTCCATATGCGGTGAGAAAATCATGAAACTCGAGGGCGAGCCGCCGAGCTTCCCCTTGAGAATCACGGCGGGACAGAAAAGCGGTGGCTTGGAGGTCTCCTGAACGGTAATCCGCTGTGAATACCTGATCCAGGCATTCACAGCCGAAGACGTCGGCCGTAAGCAACACAATATCGCCTTCGGTCCGGTTTTCGGGTGGAAAAAGTGCGATTTCCGGGATGGCTTCAGCTTCCGCGCGCGTGTTTTCCATATAGCTCCGCGCCAGGGTGGTCATGGCATGGAAGGCTTTCTCTCCGGGCTCCGAAGAGATCACTTCCACGTAATAAGGGCCGTGAACGAAAAAGAGTGCATTCTTTGTCCCATAAGAGAAAGGGGCCACCTCGGCGGGTTCGGCGTCTTCACGCTTCTGGGCGCTGTACACGGCATAGGCGTTGGCTTCGCTTCCCATGTCGTAGATGGAAATCTCCATCCAGGAACCGGAACCGTCTTCCCGCTTGATTCGTTGGCTTTCCAGCGCGCGGAATCCCGCCGACAAATAGAAGTCCGCTTTTCCATCGATCTTGTCGGAGAGGGTGTCCGGATTGAAAACTTCCACGGGCGAGAATGGGACCATGCCCGGCGGCGTAGGGAACAAGGTTTCCGTGGATGAGGTTCCGCCTAAGGACTCGGATGGACGTTGCATCGAAGTGGGCGCACGAAAGGCCATGACGGCCGGATTCAGGCGAAACTGCTCCAAGTAGACTCCCACGGCGATCCCCGCCAGGACCGCAAGAATGGCCCAACTGAGTAGGATCTGTTCCTTGGAGATTTCCGGATTCTTCCGGGGCATGGCAGGTCCGATTTCCTTATTAAAGGAAAAGAGAAAACGCTTACCTGTCTCGGAAAATGAAAAGCGCTCTCGGACCGGGATCGGCCTGATGGGCATCGACACGCACGGCAACGAATATGGACCGCCTCGTTCAGGGGCTCAATTGGGAGATGCGCCTGAAGAGATGGAAACAGTGCTTCTCATCCGGAGACATTGCCTAATATTCGTGCGATGAGCCGAAGCCGCTCGAGTGGAAGACCGTAAAACCGTGTGAGGAAAGGAGAACGTCGGTACCCGCGTCCGATATACAGCCGGATTCGAATCTGGAAGCATTTGGGAGAAACGGCCGGACCGTATTCTCGGGAATGAAATTGGAAACTGCGGAAGCCGGAGGCGCTTATCAGTGGATTCAATTATATCAGAAATGGAAAGCAAAACAACAGGGGCGCCAACATGGAAAAAAGAGAAAGGAAAGGGAGGAGTTTCAGGGCTTCGCCGGGGTGGTCCGTCGATCGTAGGACTACCGATGTCGTCTACAGCGGAGGCCCAATCGACCGAACAACCCTGAACCAAGGAGGGGCCGCTCGGTCCTTTCACGAATCCCAGGACGCGGTTTGCGGTTTCAGCGGTCCGTTATCAGGAAAAAACGCGATACCGGTCCGATGCACAAGCCGGACATCATGGCCCACATGACTTCTTCCCAAGGGATTCCGACGAGAGAGGCCCCCGCGAGAATGTCCTTGTGCCACCATTGATGGATGATGCCGGGAAAAAGCTTGAGATAGAATAGGTAATAGGAAGCCCAAAAACCGACTCCGATCAGAACCGCCGTTCGGAGGGCGGCGGTGATCCAGTCGGGGCGTCTGAAACAAATAATGACCGCCAGGGAAAGTTCCATGACCCCAATCGCGTAGATGGAATTGATTCCCAGAAGCGTGCTCAGGATGAACATGCCCATCGGCCCTCCCACAACGGAAAAGACCAATAGAACGACCAAACCGGAGGGCCGGAATTTTCCTCCCGTCTTCGGGCCGAGCCCGTCGGCGAACCGGTTGAACAAGCCGGAGCATATTCCCGCGAATACGAGGCCAAACAGGTAATCCTCGACTCCGAAGCGCCACGCGCCTATTTGAACGGGCAGCAGGTAGACTGGACTCCAATAGTCTTGATGGTGCCAATATTCGAGAATGGGAGCGGCGGGCGCCCAGATCAAGCCCGACCAGATCATGAAGCTCCTATTCTTATGGAGCAGAGACGGGAAAAGCAGTAGTACGAAGAGATAAACGACCCCGACCATGTAGGCGTTATCGTACATGTGCGCATCCCTGTTTCGGATCGGTCGGTTGGAAGGGTTCCGACGACCCCGCAAAGGCATACGATTTTTCTATCCGGCCGTTGAAGAAGTCAGGTTGACACAGCCTGCCGGCTGTTATGGTTGTCCAGCACCCGCCTGACGGCCTCGGCCACCTCCCGAATCGCCAGGGGCTTCATGAGGACCCGTTTGATCCCGGTTTCCCCGATGCTCTCAGGCGATATCTCCGTGCTGTACCCGGTGCAGATGATCACGGGGATGTCCGAGCGAATGTCGAACAGTCTTTGGGCCAAGTCCAATCCCGTCATTTGGGGCATGGTTTGATCGGTGAGTACCAGGTCGAAGTCGTTGGGTCCGGACTTGAAGACCTCCAATGCCCGAGTGCTGGAAGTATCGGCGGTCACCTTGTATCCGAGGCGTTCAAGCATTCTTTTTTCGATGTGCATCACGGACTCTTCATCGTCCACAAGAAGGATGTGCTCGACCCCAACGGGAGACGGTGCCGGTTGGGCGGATTCGGCCTCCTCGGCATGGGCCTCCGTAAGCGGTAGGTAAATCTGAAACGTCGACCCCTTGCCCGGTTCACTGCGAACCTCCACGGCTCCCCCATGGGCTTTCACGATCCCGTGAACCATGGCGAGTCCCATGCCCGTGCCCTGGCCCACCTCCTTGGTGGTGAAGAAGGGTTCGAAAATTCGTTCGAGAGTCGCGGGATCCATGCCTTCTCCGGTGTCGGTGACCGTCATTCTTTCATACGGCTCAGGCTTCAGTTCCGCTTGTGCGGCAAGGACCGTCTTGTCCGGAACGACGGTTTCGAGCCCGACGGTGAGAATCCCGCCCCGCTCACGCATGGCATGCGCGGCATTGGTACACAGGTTGATGAGCAACTGATGAATCTGGGTGGGGTCGGCCAAGACCGTGCCGACCTCCGACTTCATGTCCGGCACGATTTCAATGGTTGCCGGGAGAGTCGCTCTCAGCAGCTTGATGGTTTCTTCGATGATCGGGCCCAATGCTATGGGCTTTCTTTCCTGCGTCCCGGGCCTGCTGAAACTCAGAATTTGTCGTACCAGGTTTTTGGCTCGAACCGCCGATTTCAGCACCTGCTCCAGGCACTCCTTGGCTTCGACGCCGTCGGGAATATCGGTAAGAGCGAGTTCGGTGTAGCCCAGGATGGCCGATAAAATGTTGTTGAAGTCATGAGCGATGCCGCCTGCGAGGGTCCCAATGGCCTCCATCTTTCGAGCCTGAGCAAGCTGTGATTGAAGCTGCTCTTTTTCCGTCTCCGTCTTCTTCCGTTCTGTAATATCCTGGAACGTACCCCGCATTTTGACGCAAACGCCGTTCTCAAACTCGGGGCGGCCTTTGGCCCGGACCCAAAGGGGCCGCCCTTTGATGGTCGTGCACCGCAGCTCAAGATCAAACTTTTCTCCGGTTTGTATGGCTCGAAGGTAAGCTGTCTCCAGCAGTCGGCGGTCCTCGGGGGGATAGTATGCCAGATGCTCATCCGGCCCGGGAATCGGATCGGATTCGATCTCCACGATACGGTAAATTTCCTTGGTCCATGAGGCCTGTCTCGTGATGAGATCATGTTCCCATCCACCGATCTTGGCCATACGTCCCATCTCGTTTAAAAGCTGCTCGCTGTTCCTGAGCGCTTCCTCGGCGCGTTTGCGCTCGGTGATTTCTTCCTCCAATTCATCACGAGAGGCCATAATGGATTTCAATCTCGTCGCCATTTGGTTGAAGGAATGCGCCAATCGTCCCATTTCGTCTTTGGTGTCTATTTCAAGTTGAGAGTCGAGCCGGCCTTCCGAAATGGAATGGGCAAAATGCTCCAAAAGCTCCAAAGGTTCGAATATGTATTTCTTGGAAAGTCCGAATACCGTCAATAAGATTCCGGACAGCAACAGGAACAGGAGCATAATGGCCAGAACGCTGTTTTCAACAATCAATGTGTCGATCCGCCGGCGGGACAAGGCGATCTTTATATGGCCGATGACCACGTCATTGTATCGAATATCCGCCTCCCTCCACATCAGTTGGGAATCCGACGTGACGGGTTCAAGGTCCTGGTTTTGGATGCCGTTGTGTGTTTTTGTTATTGTTTTGTTATTATCAGTAACGACGGTAACGAATACAACATCTCCGTATGAAAACAGAGAATCTATATAGTCCTCCACATAGTCGTAGTTATATTGCCATAAGGCGCTTGAAAGTCCTGTAACTGATAGGTTTATCAAAGTGTTTAGGCGAGAGCGAAGCCTTTCTTCAAGAGATTGAGTGTTATATATGATGGCTATACCTGAAAAAACGACCAGAATGCTGCCGACAACAACAGCGAGTCCGAGAATGAAGCGCTTCCGTATGCTTTTAAAGGTAGCTTTTCGTTTTCCTGGTTTCATAGCGTCCTATATTTCCCAAGAATGATCATTTATTCATTAATCGGATCATTGCAGCATTTAGAATTCGATCAATCTCTCGATGGGCCGCCATATCCTGCAAAATTCGGTTTAGATCGCCGATCAAATACTCGTTCTTCTTGTGAACGAAGTGAAACAGCGGCGCTTCGTAAAGAGGGCTGCCGACGACATGAATTCCGCTGTCTTTAAAGTTCTTATGCAGTTCTATTCTGCCGGCATCCAACACCGCAACGGCTATCTGAATTCGATCATCCGCCAGCAGCCTGAACAAGTGGGTCGTATCTTCGGCGAAGTATCGGTTCAAGCCTTCGGTCCCGATAGTGGAGTAACGTATGCCGCGAATTACTCCGATCCGAAGGCCCTCTAGGTCGCCCCAGATTTTGATCTTCCTGGTGACGGATTTGGTGAAAGCGACTCCCTGAATGTGGATGACGGGCGTTGCCAGGGGGCGAAGATTGGGGAATTCTTTCTGAGTTCCGGAGATGCGCGCAATGTCCCCATCCGTTTCGCCTTTGTTGGCCAATTCCAAGGATCGTATCCCCGGAAAGAGTTCGAACTTCACCTTGTATCCCATGCGCCCATAAGCGACACGTAGTACCTCTTCCGCCATGGCGTGCGGCTGATCGTCCAAGATTCCGGAAATGATTTTCGTGTTGTCGTTCCCCTCGGCCGCATTAAGGGACGAAAGCGTCGCTAGGCCCAAGAGAAGGAAACTGAAACGACATAATAGCCTCTTGATTCTTCCTGCGGTGCATTGGAAGCGGAGAAAACGGCATTGATTTCTCATAGGTGCTCCCTGGTGGAAGTCCGTTCTTCCCAATTGTTGCTCAATCGCGGGGAACGGCCTCATTTGCTGCGCCGATCGGGCGGTCCTCTTTCGCTCTTCCCAAGGCTTCCTTCACTTTTTCCGCCACGTCCTTCAACGTGAAAGGCTTTTGAATGAAGTGCACACGCTCGTTCAACACACCGTGATGCGCGATGACGTCCGCCGTGTAGCCGGAGGCGTACAGGACCTTTAGATTGGGATGATCGGCGAGCAGGCGGTCCGCCAATTGACGGCCGTTCATGCCCGGCATGACCACGTCGGTCATGAGTAAATGTAGTTCTCCCGTGTAGTTGCTCGCCAGGCGCAAGGCTTCCTTCGGAGTTTGCGCGGCCAGGACTCTGTAACCCAGCCTTTCCAGCATGGCCTTGGCCATTTTGAGCATGGCTTCTTCGTCCTCCACCAACAGAACGGTTTCGTGCCCCCTTTCCGTCGATGGTGCTGCGGGGTTCATTTCGTGTGCGCTCTCCGGTTCGATGTGGTGTTTCGGTAGATAGATATTGAATCTGCTCCCTTTGCCGGGCTCGCTGTTCACGTCGATGAACCCGTTGTTCTGGTTGACGATGCCGTAAATGGTGGCGAGCCCCAGCCCCGTACCTCTTCCCAGTTCTTTGGTGGTGAAGAACGGTTCGAACAGATGAGCCATGGTCCTTTTGTCCATGCCGCACCCGTTGTCGCTCACGGTCAATAGCACGAAATCCCCGGGCATACACTTTGGACGGTCCGTGCAATCGGCTTCGTCAAAGCTTGTATTCGCGGTCTCGATGGTGATCTTGCCGTGCCCTTGCACGGCATCCCGAGCGTTGACGCACAGGTTGGCCAATATCTGATCCACTTGCGTGGGGTCCATTTTCACGCGCCACAGAATCCGTCCGGGCCGCCATGTCAGTTCGATGTCTTCGCCGATGAGGCGCCTCAGCATTTTGAGCATTCCTTCCACCGTGGCGTTCAGGTCCAGCACCTCCGGGCTGATGGTTTGTTTGCGGGCAAACGCCAGAAGTTGACGAGTGAGGTCCGCGGAACGCCGGGCGGCTCTCAGGATTTCGCGAAGGTCCGAGGAGACCGGCTGGTGTGGGTCCGTTCGATCGAGGGCCAGCTCTGTGTGACCCAAGATCACGCCCAGCATGTTGTTGAAGTCGTGGGCCACCCCACCGGCCAATCGACCGATGGATTCCATCTTCTGTAACTGGGCGATCCTTTCCTCATTCCTTTTCTGCTCCGTGATGTCTTGGTTCACTCCGTAGGTCTTCACGGTTCTGCCCTCCACGTCTTTGACGATGAAGAAACGAACCGCGATATGGCCGACCCTTCCATCCGTGTACAGCATCCGATGTTCCAACTGCCTGCTGAATCGAGGGTCTTTAGTCTCCACGGCTTTTCGGGTTTCCTCCGCGACCACGGCCCTGTCGTCGGGATGGACGAAGCGACGGGCATACTCCTGAGAAGTCATGATGTAACCGCCCATTTCCTCGGCCGTGGTGCCGAATAATTTGTAAAAATGATCATTGAAGACAAAAGAGTCCTTTTCAATGTCGTATTCCCAGTGGCCCAGTTTGGCCATGTCCATGGCGTTGGAAAGCTGCAATTGAATCCTTTCCCGTTCTTTTTCCACCCGCTTGCGTTCCGTGATATCGATGAGCGTGCTCTGCATTCCCACCACATGACCTTCGGCGTCGGTAATGGGTATGGAGTTGTTCAGAACCGTGACGATTTCGCCGTCCTTGCGTTTCAGCCTATGTTCGTAGTTGATGAGCCGATCCCCTTTTAGAAGTTGCCGGTGAGCCGGGAGGACCGCAGCGGGATCGGCGTCCACGTCGGGAATGCTCATGCGAAGCAACTCTTCTTTTGAGTAGCCCAGCAGATCGATACCGGCTTTGTTGGAATCGACAAAACGTTTCCGGTCGTCGAATAGATAGACGGCTGTAATGGAGTCATCGAAGATACCACGATATTTTTCTTCCCGTTCTCGCAGCGCTTCCTCTGTTTCAATACGGCTCATGGCAATGGCTACGAGGTGCGAAACCGCCTCCATGACCTCCAAATCCTGGGAGTCGAAGCGCGAGCGTGTGTGGGTGCCGAAGGACAGGGTGCCGATGAGCCGGTCCTCGATGATGAGCGGGTGGCAGCAGTAGGCTTGAATGCCGTAGGCCTTGACCAAGTCCAGTCTGCAATCGGTGGAATTGGACACGTCTTCGAAAACCAAACGTCTACGGTCTTGACCGACGCACCCGCAAACCGCCTCACCGTAATTCAGTAGGTGGATCTCTCGTGCCTCTTGTTCGGGGATACCGGCATAAGCGTTGAGGCGCAATCCTCCGGTCCTTTGGTCCGCCAGGAAGTTGAAGAAAGTCTGACAGTCGAGAAAGTCCATGACTTCCCGGCAGAGGTCTTCCACCACGTCTTGAGGGGAGCCTCCCCGGAGCAGGCGGGCCGCCGTCTCGGAAAGGAGTTCGTTTCGACGGGCGCTCCATTCCAGAGCTTTTTCCGTCCTTTTTCGCTCCGTGATATCCACGTGAGTGCCGACGGCCCGAACCGCTTTGCCCGTCTCATCGAAGACCACGTTCGCTCGAGAAAGAACATCCACCCAATGCCCGTCCTTGTGCCGCATTTGAAACTCTTTTTCGAAGCGGCCCCGCTTCCCGTCGATCACTTGCTGAAGCATTCTCCAGGAATCCCGCACGTCTTCCGGTTTGGTGAGTCGTTCCCATTCGGCGAGTTCATTTTCGATCTCATGTTCTTCATAGCCGAGCATCTTTTTCCAGCCGGGAGAGAAGTAAACGCGGTTGGTTTCGAAGTCCCAATCGAACAGACCGTCATGCGAGAATTTCATGGCGAGTTCGAATCGTTCACGGCTCTTCCGGAGCTCTTCTTCCGCGCGTTTACGCATGGTGATATCTTGGGAAATGATCTGAGCGGCGTAAACATGCCCCGATGCGTCCTCCACGGGGTGCACCTTGGAAAACAGCCAACGGGAACCTTGGGGAAAAGCGACCTCATCTTCGTACTCCGCAGAGGATTCGTTCTCAATGACATCGCGAACGCGTCTTACATACTCGTCTCCCTCTTCAGGATGTAGTTCCGCGAATGACTTTCCAAGGAACTCCGCAGGCTCTCCGCCGAACAAACCGGCGATCTTGCGGTTCATCAACAGGCAGATACCGTTGCGATCGTAAACGGAAACGAGGGCATCCGCGTTGTCGAACAACAGACGGTAGCGGGTCTCGCTTTCGCGCAACGACGCTTCCACCAGCTTCTGATCGGTGACGTCCGTGATTGCTGCGGCAACACGTCCCTTTTCCGGTGAAAAAGCCTTCAGTTCCCAGTACCTGTCCGGGGGACCGGAATGATCGGTGATGGTGATGGGGATTCCGGTTTCGGCCACTTGCCCGAAAGGCTCCAGCCATTTGGCCGCGAGGTTGGGCATGACTTCCATTGCCCGTCTTCCCACGATCTTTGAGGCACCTAATTGAATCATTTCTTCGTATTTTGGATTGACGTCCAGAAGGACAAAATCGACCGGCCGACCGGCTTCGTCGGCAATGATTTCATGTAGGGCCACGGCGGCATTGATATTTTCAAACAGACTGCGAAACTTCGTTTCGCTCTCTCGAAGCCCGGCCGTGGCCTCCAGCTCCTTGAGCCGCGTGAATCCCATCTCCGCGATAATCTGAGCCAGCTTGGCGAGGAAGGAAATTCCGGATCGAAACTTGGCCTCAGTCAATACCGGGATCTGCCTGAACGCCTTCATGTAAGCGACTTCGTCGAAACCAAACTTATGCGCCTGTTGCCTGAAGAATTCCTCGGTGCTTTCATCCGGTGGGGACAGAAAGACTTGTCCCGAAAACACGTTAGCCACATGCTTTCCGGCGATGAGGATGGGAGACGATGCGTCCACCAGTCCGTGCGGGCATTGATAGATGACGAAAGGATCGCCCCGGTCCAATCGCATCCTGATCATTGTGTCGCTCTTGACGCATTCGCGTTCAATCAGTGGGTGTCTTCTGTGAAATTCCGTACAGATTTCCTGCCATCCCGATCCGGTGAGGATTTCCCCATCCATGGTGATGATGGCGGACGGTATGGAGGCCGCCTCGTAGAGCTCGTCCGTCAATTCCTGCAATTTGGCGACGTCGACCAGTTCTTTGAATTCGTATTGCATGAAAGCCTCAACATTGAACAACGAAGTGATGGACTTGAGTTCAAGAGTCAATACATTGAATGCCGACAATTCGTCTCGGAGAGAGTCGATTCGCGTTCACGGGCCGTATCCCCATCTCTTTTCCGGTGGAAGAGTCTATACACCCGACCGGGCATTCCAAAATCGGGACCGTGCGTCCCTTGGAAAGCCGTGTACAAGGAGACCCCTCTTTCGGTGATGGTTAAACGTGCCTAATCGGCGCCTGGTATCGGTTCAACGGCGGAAACAATGCTTGCGGTTCATAAGCTGCGGAGTGAGCGTTTATGGGCGATCCGTTTATTTCATGCATGTGGAGAATCCGGTCGAAGGGGACTGGAACGGCACGGGAGGCGTAGGAAACAGCAGTGAGGGTGCGGCGCGACGTTGATTCGGGACGCAGTGTGGGACCCCAAAAAACGCAGGGCTTCGAGTCATCCGTCATCCTGCATGGTGAGAGATTCAAACGGGCGACGATTCAAAGCGCGGCCAAGCCGACATGGACTCCGATCGTTTTTTTCGTTCGGAAAGACTCGGATGGAAGCGCCTGTCTGCCGAGCCTTGAAGTCGTCGCTTCCAGACGAAACGAAAGAATACATATTATAACAGAAGGGAAATCTTAAACAAGATTTCGGGGGTCCGTTTGGCGGGGGGATGGTCCCGCCGCCTGCCCCGGGTTCAAAGTGGGGAGCGGTGTCCAGCGCATTGCCGAGCCGTCGTGTATTGCGGAAATGCAATATCGTGCGGCAATGCATGAATTTCCCAAGTGTTTATAATCCGGCGGTTTCCGCCCTTACGGCACTGTTTTTGGTTGCTCTTGCCCTTGCGAAATCGCAGGATCGGTTCTCACATCTTCACGATCTCTCTTTGAACGTTTCCTGTAAATTCAGGTAGATAGAGTCTGTTTGCGCCTGCCGGCACATCCGTTGCACGTTGGTTGCTTTGGACGGGCGGTTCCGCTCGGCGGTATCTCCATGACGTACCTTTAACCGGTTTCCATTTATGAGCAAAGGGGAACCCGGTAATCCGCCGGGTTCCGCACTGCGGCTCGATGCAGAGTGTCGTTCCATGCCGACACGACCGGCGGCCGTGTCCCTCCTTATCCGGGTTCTCCGTGACGGATGGGCTTTTCGGAAAGATTCGTCGACGGTAAAGAGGGAGGCGATCCGCCGGTTGATGAGGATTCAGTATCCCCATACGACGTTGCGAAAAGTCGGGAAAGGAGGTGAGTGTCGAGACAATTCCGTTCACTGTCTTCGTCTGAAATCCCTTAGACCAGAAGGAGGTGCGAGATGGATTTGTCAAGAAGAGATCTATTGAAGCTGGGCGGTACCGCAGCGGCCGCTTTAGGGGCCTCCCAGTGCAAAGTCTTGAATACGTATGCCATGGAGCCCACGACGGGGGTGGATGTCTATGCTTTCCGATGCGGGATATTGAAGACCCAGACGCAGTATATTCTGAAGGATACCCGCGTCGGAGTGCCTTTCGATATCCCCGTTCCTTTCTACGTGATTCGGCACGGTTCCTCCTGGGTGGCCTATGACAGCGGAAATAACGCCGCAGTGGCGGTCGATCCCATCAAATACTGGGGTGAGGCCGTGTGTAACGCCTACATGCCCGTCATGCAGCCGTACGAGGAGTTCCAAATTCAGCTCAAGAAACTGGGGCTCAAGCCGCAGAATTTATCGGCGGTCATCATGAGCCACGGTCATTTGGATCATTGCGGCGCTCTGGAAGATTTGGCGGGAAGCGACATACCCATCTATTTCCAGAAGGCGGAACTGGATCATATCAAGGAACAAGTGGCTTCCGGCAAGAGAACCGCGTATATTCCCGCCGATTTCGACAAAATGGGGCAGTGCAACATACGGACACTGGACGGCATGCTCGATGTGTTCGGAGACCAGAGCGTCATCGTGCTGCCCACACCCGGTCATACGCCGGGCCATCAGTCGGTTCTGGTCAGGACAAGCGGCGGACAGAATCTGATCTTGGCGCAGGATGCGTGCTATACGCTCGAAAACATGTTCGCCGACATACCCCCGGGATTGGCGTATGATATTCCGGAGGCGATGATCAGCATTCACCATTTTAAAGCCATGACCGTGTTGGGGGCCCAGCTTGTGCCGCCCCACGATCCCGATTGGTGGCAGGGCAAGCCGCTTGCCCCGCAGAAACTGAAATTCTGACCTTGATACGCGTTCTTTTCGCGTCTCTTTGTTTGATGCTTGGGGGAAATCTCGTTTCGATCGGATTTCCCCCATGTTTTTGGTGGGTACTCGACGGAAAGCCAAGTAATTATTGTCGTCCAATCGTATAGATGAGATTTGCGGCTTTTTGCTTCGTTCTTGACCGCTCTTCAACGGCAACGGCGAAAGGTCTTGACAAAGTCCCCGCCCGGGACTACACAAGATGGCCTCTGCTTGCGGCAGAAGCCGCACGTATCGTTGAAACGAGTTTTCGGCCCTTGAAGGCCGGAGTTTGTGAATTTCAGCACCATGCGGCGCTCGCGATTTTTCGCGAGCCATTCATAGCGTATCGACACAGGCCACGAAGGTCGTCGCTTCCATATAGGGAGCCGCTTCGCGGCCTATTTTTTTTGAAACCCGGGCTGCGGCGGATTCGCTTGAAACGGAGAAGAGAGGAGAGAAATGAGAACCGTCAAGCTGATCGTTTTCCTGACTGCCGTCGTAGCGGCGTTTTCGGCTGCCGCTTTTGCGGAAGACCAACCCCAAACCGCGCATCGACTGGATGAAGTCTTCGTTACCGCAACCAAGTATGAGACTTCCACCAAAGAAGTCCCCGCCTCCGTTACTGTGATCAAGAGGGAAGACCTTGAGGCACAGAACTTTCCCAACAACGATGTGGCGGACGCCCTGCGCTCCGTGGCCGGCATCACCCTACGAAGAGCCTACGCGCCTTTTCCGGCCTATCTCAACATTCGAGGAGGAACGAGCGACGGAACCGTGGTCCTGGTCAACGGCGTTCCCACCAACTGGGAGATATCCCAGGCCATTCCCGTGGACAATATTGAACGGGTAGAGATCTTGCGCGGTCCCGCTTCGGCTCTTTACGGCGCCAACGCCATCGGCGGCGTGGTGAACATCATCACCAAGGAAGGCGGAGAAAAATTCGAAGCCACCGCCACGGGCGGATATGGAAGCTTCAACACCGTGCGAGGTAACGGCGCGGCAAGCGGGAGCGCCGGTAATTTTCATTATGCCGCGGCGGCTTACAAAGAGAAATCCGACGGCACGAACATCGTGGAAAACCACGTGAACGAGAGCATCACCATGATTCAGGATTGCTCATACGAGAAGGACGGCGCTTCCATCACGGGATCCTACGATCTTCCCACCGAGGGCAAGGTATCGCTTCTGTTCAATTACTTCCATGACTACTACACCCGTGGTCGTCCGAACGTGAGAGGCGACTGGGACCGATACCTGACCACCCTGACCCTCGATCAGCCCCTCGGCGACCGTGTTTTGTTCAAGGGGTATGTGGGCTATCGTTATGATGATCTGATACACTGGTATGATAAAGGAGGCACCAATTACGAACTCCGGCAGAAACGTTATACGGATTATAGCGAGATTCCGCTGGAGCTTCAGGTCACGGCCGACGTGGGATGGGGAAACACGGCGACCGCGGGGTTCTTTATGAACCATCAGGACAGCGAGCAGGAGTTCAAGGATGCGGAGGGTTCCGCCATCGGAACCAACAAGTACAAAATACGAACCCTGGCGGGGTATCTGCAGGATGTGTGGAAGCCTCTCGATGATTTGACCTTCACCGCCGGTGTTCGATTCGACCAGTGGAAGAACTACGACAACACGTTCTATAATTTCGAGGACACACATCCGGACAACCGGACGGACGAAAATTGGAGCCCCAAGGTGGGCGTCAAGTATTCCTTCAACGACGCGACGTCCATATGGGCGAACTACGCCATGGGCTTCATCGCGCCTACTCCCGAACAGCTCTATGACGACCGCACCTCGGGCGGCAACCCAAGAGTGCCCAACCCGGATCTGAAGCCGGAAAAGACGCATTCCTGGGAGCTGGGTTTGGAGCGTTGGTTTGTTGGAGACATGCTCCGAACTCGAGCGGTGGGCTTTTACAGTTTCACGGAAGACAAGATCATTTCGTGGTTCAGCCCGGACAACATCTGGATGAACAACAACATCGGACGCACCCAATCCTACGGAGTGGAGTTGGATTTCCTTTTGCGTATGACGGAGAATTGGACCATCAACGCCAATTATACTTATAATCCCGTTGAAATTGACGAGAACGAAGCGGACCCGTCCCAAGAAGGCAACGAACTGCCTTTCTGCCCGAAGCACAAAGCCAATCTGGGCGTCACCTATGCCTGGCCCGAAAACTTCACCGTAAGTGCGTTCGGCAGATATCTGAGCAGACAGCAGACCAACGAAGACAATCTCGAGTATACTGGTTCCGGCGAGGAGCGCTTCATGAAGTCCTCCTTCGTAGTGGACTTGAAGGCAACCAAGCATTTCCTGGTCAACTGGGGTCCCATCCAACGGATCGACGCGTCCTTCAGCGTGGATAACCTGTTCGAGGAGACATACCGAACCTTCTATATTTATGAGGACCCCGGTCGGGTCTTCTTCGGTGAAATCAGTATCAAGTTCTGATGCTTTTCAGCGTACCGTGTGTTCGGCGCCGCGTTGGCCGCGGCGCCGAACACCGTTTTCACGAGATCTTTTTTTGGGGGGGGAAGCCCGCCGAAGGCGGCCTTCCCCCGTCCCTCGTCGAGGAGTGTGTCACGTAGAGGGACACTCGCGGACTCCTTCTCTGCGCCCGCCGGCTGTATTTTGTCGGACGCAGGTTTTCAAGAATCGGTGTCATGTTGAAACCGGCTGTCCATGGAATCTCGCGCCGGGCCATTGTTTCCGCCCGGATCCTGCCCACGATCCTCGCCGTGGGATGCCTCTTGTCGTTTATTTGCGCCATGGCCTGCACCCGTGAAGGCGCGGGCGAAACGGCCGACGCGGACCATCCGTTCCGCGTCGGAACCACCATGCACATCAAACAACCGAACCCGGTCACGGACTACTATTATAGTCTTTTGGCCATGCTCATGACCCATGAGTCGCTGGTTCGATTCGACTCTGAGTTGCAGCCCGTGCCTTGTCTGGCATCCGAGTTCGGCTCCGATGCCGCAGGTCTGGTCTGGACCTTCCGACTTGCCGACGGTGCGAAGTGGCATGACGGTCTGCCGGTCACGCCCGACGACGTTCGATTCACCTTTGAGTATATCGCAGCGTACAATTTGCCTTCGCAGTGGATCGTGGACCTCATCGATCGCATCGACCTTGTGGATCGTGAGGTGATTTTCCATTTGAAACGTCCCTGCAGTCTCTTCCCCGTCAACGCGGGTTTCGTGATCCGCATTCTCCCGCGCCACATCTGGGAGAAGATCGGCGATCCTTACAAAGAGCCGGCCAAAGACATGGCCGTGGGCAGCGGCCCGTACGTATTAGAGGAGTTTGAGCCCACTTCCGGCACGATCCGCTTCCGAGGCAATCGACAATATCACGGAGGTACGCCCCGAGTGGATGTGGTGGAATTCCATCTGTTCGGCACGATGGACGTGTTGGCTTTGGCCTTGAAAAAAGGCGGAGTCGACGTGCTCTATAATTATGCCTCGGGCATTCCAGCTCCTCATATGCAATCCTTGAGGGACCGCCCGGGAATCAATTTCGTCGAAGCGGATTCCCTGGGCATACCGGCCCTCCTGGGCTTCAATTTCGAGCGGCCTCTTCTCCGACGTTTCTTAGTCCGCAAGGCTCTGGCGCTTGCCGTGGACTACGGACGAGTGAACCAATGCTTGATGGACGGCAAGGGCACCGTACCCGGTCCCGGTCTGATTCCGCCGTCACTGGCCTCCCACGTCCGTTTTCCTTCGTGGGAGCGGGATGTGGAGGAGAGCAGGCGAATGTTGACTGAAGAAGGTTTGGAGGATCGGGACGGGGACGGCTATATCGAGGACTCTCACGGTGAAGCGGTCTCTCTGACTCTGCTGGCTCGATCGGATTTGTGGGGGGACAGCCGACTTGTGAAGCTGCTCGCCCACGATTTTGGACAGGTCGGCATACGCCTGAACGTCCAATGTGTGGACCTTGCCGCGTGGCAGGCCTTCCTTGAAGGAGGGCGCTATGATCTGGTGCTTTTCAGGACCACACCTTGGGGTATGATGATGCACGCCGGGTACGGAACCGGATATTTCGATTCGAGAGAAAAAGGCAGTCTCAATATCTGCAGGCTTCATGACCCCGAGTTGTTCAAACTGTGTGACGCCGTATTGGCGGAAACTCGCCCCGATTTACGGAAGGACCTGTATGGGGAACTTCAGGCCTGGTACGCTCGGAAACTTCCCGCCACGGCTCTCTGTTGGGGGAAGAGCTTTTTCCCCTATTCGGCCGGATGGCAAGGGTTCCAGATGAATCATCTGGAGGGCGGCTTGGCCAACACCTTTTCCTGGAAGACCCTCAGACGGACGGGTTCGGGAACAAAGGACGAAAAATAGATGCCGTCGTCGTTTCCCTGGGGCAAGGTTTCCCGATACCTTCCGGCGATACTTTGCATTATCACATTGAACTTCTTTCTCGTTCATTCGATGCCCGGAGACCCTCTGATTCACCTGTTGGGAGAGGACAACTACGGACGGATCCGGGCGCGAAACCCTCAGCAACTGGAGGAGCTCAGAGCTAAATACGGTCTGGATGATTCCACCTTGGCGCAGTATGTCGGTTATCTCCGAAATCTGGCCGTGGGAGACCTGGGCTGGTCGTACCAGTATAATCGACCCGTGCTTGACGTGATCCTTTACAGGCTCAAATGGACGCTGCTGCTTCTGTTGCCCGCCCTTTGCGTCTCCGGTCCCGTGGGGGGCCTGCTGGGGGCTCTTTCGGGCATGCGTGGAGGAACCCGGTTCGACCGGGTGTTGACTCCGGTTCTTATGGCCGTCTACTCCATACCCGTGTACTGCCTGGCATTTCTGTTTCTTCTTTTTTTCGCCTTTTACGCCGACATGGCGCCTCTTCGGGGAATGACCGGTGGGGCCCGAAGTGGGGACGGCGGTGTATGGGGCCTTCTGCAGCACGGGATCCTGCCGCTCTCCGTGGTCGCTCTTCATGCCGCCGCCTACCATTACATGATCATGCGCAATTCGGTGCGCTTGGTTTGCGCCGAAAACTTTGTGTCCAATCTCAAGGCTCGAGGTTTCACCGATCGGTACATCCTGTTCCGGCATGTACTCATCAACGCGTCGCTTCCGTTCATCACCGCTTTCGCCATGCAGTTCGGAGCGATTTTCAGCGGGACGCTGCTGGTGGAAGTGGTGTTTTCATGGCAGGGAATGGGGTCTCTCATCTATGAAGCCGTACGGCTGCGGGATTATCCTCTGCTGTCGGGATGCCTGGTCATGGCTTCCTTGTGCGTGGTTCCGGTGAACGCCGCCGCCGATGTTCTCTATTCACTCGTAGACCCCCGGGTAAGGGACGGTGTTACGTTCATCTGATCGGAAAACGACGAAAGCAGCGTCCGCTTTGTTGGCCGTTCTCTTCTTGACGGCCCTCCTGCCCGGGTTCTTCGCGCCCTATGATCGGGATGCGCTCCATGATCCTTATGGAAAGCCCGTCTTGAGCCATCCGTTGGGGACCGACTCCATCGGACGGGATATTCTGAGCGTTCTGATCTTCTCCGCCCGCACTTCATTGACCGTGGGCCTGGGTGCGGCCTTCTCGGCGACTTGTTTGGGTACGTTGGTGGGCCTGGCGGCGGGATACCGAAGAGGGGCCGTCGATGAGGCCCTGATGCGACTGACCGATCTGTTTCTCGTGCTTCCCAGGCTGCCTCTGCTGTTCTTGTTGGCGGCATACCTGAATCCGGGGCCGGTGGGCATCATCGTGGTTCTGGCGGCCACGTCGTGGGCGAGCACCGCCCGTATTGTTCGATCCGTGACGCTCTCAATGCGCGAAACCGGTTTCGTTCGGGCGGCGAGGGCTCTCGGAGCGGGGCCTTTGTACACCATGATACGTCACATTCTTCCCAATATTTCCGAAGTGGTCCTCGCCAAAGCCATGCTGACCGCAGCGGCGGCCATGACGGCCGAGGCGGGAGTGAGCTTTCTGGGATTGACGGATCCCGCCGCGATGAGCTGGGGAACCATGATTCATGAGGCCTTCACGGGCGGGGCCTTGGTAAATGGAGCCTATTGGTGGTATCTGCCTCCGGTGGTCTGCATTTCAGTATCCGTTTCCGCGGTGCTGTTCGTGGGACAGAGTGTGACGGACATCCGTTCCGCTCCGACTGCGCAGCATGGAAGGACTCCTTTGCCTTCTCCGGAATCCGTTTCCGCGCCACAGAGAGAGTTCCTGTCCGTCGAACACGTCACGGTGGATTTCTCGGACGCAGAAGGCGGGAACCATCATGCGCTGGCCGACGTCGACTTCCGATTGCCGGAGGGTGGCCGGTTGGCCTTGGTGGGCCATACTGGAAGCGGGAAGAGTGTTCTGCTCATGGCCTTGTTGAGGCTGCTGCCCGAAAACGCTTCCTTTCACGGAAGGGTCTATTATCGAGGGACCAATCTATTCGGCCTCTCCGAGAAGGAAATGGCGAGGTTGAGAGGCAGAGAGCTCGCCTATGTTCCTCAGGGAGCGGGCAACGCGATGAACCCCATGCTTTCCGTGGGCTTTCAGATCGCCGAGTCGGCAAGGATCCATCGAGGCATGGGCCGAAGGGAGGCGTTCGACGAAGCCGTTTCATTGCTCCGAGCCATGGGTATCGAAAACCCGGAAAAACGAGCGAAGGATTATCCTCATCGATATAGCGGAGGGATGATGCAGCGTGCTTTGCTGGGGACGGCCCTGGCTTGCGGGTCCGGCTTCTTTCTGGTCGATGAACCCACCAAAGGGCTGGACCCGGCCGGCAGAGAGGAGGTTTTTCGCAGCCTGGCGCGGTTGGACACTCAGACCATACTGTTGGTGACCCACGATCTCGAATTCGCCGAGCGGTTCGCGGATCATGTGGCGGTCCTGTATGCGTCGAGAATTGTGGAGTCGGCTCCCAAAGAAACGTTCTTCGCGGGTCCGTTGCATCCCTATTCCAAGGCGCTGCTGGAGGCTCAGCCCGAACGGGGGCTCAAGGTTCCGATGCGAATGCGTTCCTTCGAAGAGGAGAACCATGGGGCTGCCTGTCCGTTCCTCCCGTGGTGCGACGAGGCGTTTTCTCTTTGTTCGTCCGTGCCGCCCCTGGTGGAACGTTCCGGACGTCTCATTCGGTGTTGGCGGTATGGTTCTACAAGCTCGTAACCTACACAAATCGTTCTCCGTGAATTGGTGGAAAAGGCGAGCCTTACCTGTCTTGAAGGGAGCGGACTTGTCCGTGGCGCGGGGCGAGACCGTGGGCATAGTGGGGTCCAGCGGCCGGGGCAAGACCACCCTGGCGCTTATCCTGTGCGGGCTCATGGATTTCGATGCCGGGGAGATCGTCTTTCAGGGGGTGAGCATTCGAAGCGGCAACCGCAAGGCTTGGAAGCCTCTACGAAGTCGTATCCAGATCGTTTGGCAACATCCTGAAACGGCTTTCAATCCACGGTGGAAGATGAGGCGAAGCCTCCTCGAACCTTTTCGCCTGCACGGGATTCCGGTGTCCGAGGAATTTTTGGAACAAATGCCGGCCCAGGTGGAGCTGGGGATCGATGTGCTGGAGCGCCGACCGGACTGCCTGAGCGGCGGAGAGCTCCAGCGACTGGCCATCGGACGGGCTCTGGCTTCCAAGCCGCGGCTCTTGATTCTGGACGAACCCACCAGTATGCTCGACACCGTCACACAAGCCAGGATTTTGCATCTGTTGAAGGAAATTCAGCGGGCAACGGGTATCAGCTATATTTTCGTGAGTCACGACCATCGACTGGTTCGGCTGTTCAGCGATCGAGCGCTAGCGCTTGAAGACGGCATCTTGAGGGAGTTTTCCATGGAAAGGGAGGTTTCCGGTTGAACGCGAATTCAGGAGAAGCGACGAGTTTCACCCGGGTCTGGGATGAGGGAATTCGAACATGGCGCCGGCAAGCGGGAGAGAGGCGCGATCCCGGTTCCAAGGCGTTTTGGGACGGATTTGATCTGTGGGAGGAATACGAGAAATACGTAAACTACCCGGGGGCGCTGTTTGAACCCATCCTCGCCGGGATCGGGCCCGAAACGACGGTGCTGGACATCGGAGCGGGAAGCGGGTGCATATCGATTCCTCTCGCGCAGAAGTGTCGATGGGTCACGGCGCTGGAGCCCTCGTCGGCACAGATCGCACGGCTCACCACTGTTGTCCGAAACAAAGGCATCGACAACGTCACCATGATCCCGAAGACGTGGGAGGAAATCCACGTCCGTGATATCGGTCTTCATGACGTGGTGATCGCGAGCTATTGTCTGTTCATGGAGGATATTTCATCTTCGCTCCGTAAGATGTACGAGGTGGCCCGGGACGGTTTGTTCCTGGTTCATCTGGAAAGTCATGATCTTCAGAAGCCCATGCGCGAGATCCGAGGGGAAGGCGGATCCATGCCGGAATTGGCTACCTTGCTGGGGGTGCTGAATGAACTGGACATGCCTGCGGAGCTCGAAGTCTTCACGCGCGATTTCGAGTTGCCTCTGGAACTTCAGTTGAAAATGTTTCGGTACGCGCAGGGTTTTACCGAGGAACAGGTCGATCTCCTGAGGGAGCATCTAGAAACGGCGGAGCGCATTTTCCATCGCGACGGCAAGCAGTGGGTGACACGCCGATTCCGGGACGCCCTTCTATCCATACGAAAGGGAGAACGATAATCGTTCGTTGAAAAAGTCCGATTGCGGCGGACTGATGAAAGCCGATGATATCCAGGGCGCGGGAATCCCGAGGAGTACAAGGCAAACCTGGAAGCACGCCACAGCGACGCAAGATGAAGCGCAACGTCACAAGTTGCGCTTTTGCCGCTCCGGTAAGACGGAAGGTCTTCCGGATCGGTTAGGAAGCGCGGTGTTTTGCTCGTCCGACCGAATCCTCATGATTGTGCGATTCCGGTCCATGCCTACGGCAAATTCGATGCTCTGTTCATTCCATGTTTGCGTAAGACTCGTGGTGGAGGTATTCGATAACGTGGGTTCGAAATCTCGGCGAGCCGATCTCGCCGGTGCAACGAAAGGGCTGCCATGATTTCCGGAAAAGCGAATTGTCTTGTGGGCATATTGATCCTGGTCTTGTTTCTCGGGTTGATCGGTTGCGGGAACTCGGTGGATGACGGAGCCGCATCCGTAGTGCAGACACGATCCGGGCGAGTATCCGGCATTGAGGATAACGGTGTTCAAGCCTTCTTGGGCATTCCCTACGCGGCGCCTCCAGTGGGAGACCTTCGCTGGCGGCTGCCCGTGGAAGAGACTCCTTGGGAAGGCGTCTTCAAAGCCGATCACCTGAGCCCGGCCTGCCCCCAGGACCTCACAGGGGACGAACTCTACGGCTTGACGGAATGCGACGAAGATTGTCTGTACCTGAACATCTGGACCCCGGAGGCGTCGAAAACGGGTTCCTTGCCGGTCATGTTCTGGATTCACGGAGGCGGGTATATGGGCGGGTCGGCTTCTCAAAGCCTATATAACGGAGCCGCCCTGGCCGCGAAAGGGGTCGTGGTGGTGAGCGTCAACCATCGGTTGGGACCTCTGGGGTTCCTGGTTCATGAAGAGTTGTACGATCGTCGGGGACAAGCGGGCAATTACGGCCTTTTCGACATCATTGCGGCGTTGCGGTGGGTGCGGGGCAATATTGCTTCTTTCGGGGGCAACCCCGACAATGTGACCATTTTTGGGGAATCCTCAGGCGCGTGCAGCGTGACCTTGCTCCAAAACGCCGAGCCGGCCGAGGGGTTGTTCCATCGTGCCATCGCCCAGAGCGGAACCGTGGCCTCCACGAAATATGTCTTGAATCTGACCGGATCCTGGGAAGAGGCCGCCGGCTATGGCCGCCTGCTTCAGGAAGCTCTGGGAGCGGCCGACGTCGATGACATGACGGCAATTCCCGCCGATGAAATCATCCGAATCGCCAAGGCGAATCAATTGCCTTTCGGGCCGGTCATGGACGGCATCATTTTGAGCGACGACCCCGGGCGTACTGTTTCCGAACCCGCCCATGCTCCCATGATGATCGGGTCCGTCATGGATGAAGGTACATTGTTCATCTATGAGTTGGGTATCGAAACCCTGACCGACTACGAACAGGCCTTGGAAGCATATTTCGGGGAGAATGCGGGACTGGTGTGGGAGCGGTACCCCGCCTCCAACGACGACGAAGCGGTTTACCAGGCGGCGGTTGTTCAAGGATCGGCCGGATTTCAGGAGCCGGTGCGGCGCACGGCGCGGGGAGCCTCGGGTTCCGTGCCCGTGTATCGTTACTACTATAGGCACGTTCCCCCCACGGAAGCCGGTTTTTACCTGGGCTGCTTCCATGGTTCGGAACTGGCGTACGTATTTGGGAATCTGGACCCGAATGAGGGGTACGGCCCTGAGGACACGCTGCTCTCCAGCAAGCTCATGGAATTGTGGACGTCCTTTGCCTATACGGGGGTTCCTGCGGCCGAAGGAGTACCCGACTGGCCCAATTATGAGGTTGGTCAAGAGTTGATTCTCAGGATCAACGGCCCTGGAGACTACGACCTGATCCAAGGACTTGCGGATAAGGAATGCGACTTTTTCGAGTCCATCGCGCCCGTGGTCGATCCGGATTATCCCATGTGACGGCAGCCGTGTGACGGACCTGCCGGGCGGATTTGTCGGCGGGCACGGTCCTCTCCCGGGAAACCGCGCCCTTACGCAACGGACCGATATGCGGGAAACCGCGACGGTCCGCTGGATTGTCGTCATCGTTCACGGCGGGAATTTTCATATTGGTCCCCCCCTGGGGAACGTCGTTCCCCAAGGCCTCCTGATCCGTACGTTGTCCCCTTTGGGACGAAGCCGGACTTGGAGAGCATCTCAGCCGATTCAGCACATGTAAGGAACGTTGGGAATTAGTGAGGAAACTCAGCCTCTCCGCCGAAGGCGGTGAGGCCTTTTCCGAAAGTCCTCCTCCGTGAAGGTTTCCGAATCTTTTTCTCCGTTGTCTGAAGAACTCCCGTGGATGGGAGGATCCCGTCCGGTGGTTACCGATAGTCGCGACAATCCATGCGCCACGCATCCAAGTCCCAATGTTTTTGGAGCCGGTCGAAGCCCATGGCAAAGGCTTCGGCGCAAAAATCTTCCGGGTTCCCGTCATATTCAACGGCCAATACCGCTTTCCTGTTTTGGACGAAGGGAACAAGGGCGTCGCATTCCTCATATTCGAAACACTGCTCGTTCAGCGCCCAATCGAAATAGGGCTCCAAGACCTTCACCTGATCGAGATCATTCTTGAGGCCCACGGAAAGATGCCTGGCGTGCGCTTCATCCGCAATCCAGCGGTTGAAGTCGATTTGATCCTCGGCCGTCAGGGCAAAACCCGTGTTGTTGGCGTATCCATCGACGTTGTCGGGGTCCACGCCGTCGCACCGCTTCCGTTCGGCCAGGTCCAAGCGCGCCCGCATGATGGGTCCGAGCACGTCCCGCCGCCGGATATCCAGCCATTTTTCTCCCGGCCAACCGGTCAGATCGTGACCCTTGACCGATTCCGGGAACTCATCGGCGTCCGGCCGCCAATCCTCCCAACTACCCGCGCTGAAGTAGCAAACGACCATTCGTCCTTTGTGGTGCAATGCGTCAATGACCGTTTGAGGCGCGTCAAACAGATCGATGTCGTACACCTGGACATCGAAGGAGGTGTCGATCTCTCCGCTTAACTGAATCTGCCAGGAAGTGCCGGGTGAAGGACGCCGAAAGTGCGGGTGCGGTTTGTGGGGGCTCACGGACTCGGAAAGAGGGAAACTCGAGACGGTGAAATCCTCGGTGCGACCGTTGGGACCCAATAGGATGAGGGCGAGGAACAACAACCCCGCGATGGTTCTCATATCGGGGAGCAACGAAGCGTGTCCGTCGTGGTTGTTGAATATTCCCAATGCTTCTCCGGGGCCGGGGGGCGCGGTCCGGGTCGGTGTACCGCCGAATCCGACCGGCTGCTTTTGATTATATCAGACGGGCGTGGGCGGACAAAACGTTGTGTCATTGCTCCGTGGGCCTCAACGGTCACAGTCCTTGTGATTTTTTCGAGAATGAATTAAAGATTCGGCGTTTGCGAACTTGTATGGCTTGGTCGACCGAATTGAGGAATTGTGCTCTATGGCTGCGACGCTCAGGGAATCCGTCGTGCTTGAAGCTCGTCGACGAAGATGATTTGCCGGTATGCGTGAACACGGATGGACAATGAGCCAAGCATGGCGGTAGTCTTGAACGTTTGGAGGCCGGACTGAGAAGCGGATCAATCGTGAAAGTATTCATGTTGAACGGCATGGCGTGGCCGGTTCACGTTCTTAGGGTGTTTTGGAATGGAAGAGAAAGCGACGACGCAAGAGGGTGTTCCCGACGAAAAGCGTAAGCTTCCCGACGTTATCAGACAAAATCACCGTATCATCATTATTGGTGTTTTACTCGTCTCTGCGCTCGTGCTGGGATACTGGTGGTTTTTTGTGCGGGGATGGGTGGAAACCGACGACGCCTATGTCAAGGCCGACAGTGCCCGGATTACCGGGCGGGTATCCGGAACGGTGGCAATGGTTCTGGTGGAGAGCGATCAGGCGGTCGAAAAAGGCGATATCTTGTTGGAGTTGGATCCGACGGACTACCAGGTGGCGGTGGATGCGGCTCGAGCGTCTCTGGAAAGGCTGGAGTCGGAAATCAGGGGTGAAGAGGCCGCTGTTTTGGTCACCGAAAGCAGCACGAGTGGAGAGGTGGAGCTGGATCAAGCGGCCTTGCAGGAAACGAGAGATCAGGTGAAGGCCCAACGCCACCGGATAGAAGAGCTTGGCAAGAAACGTCAGGCCGCACTTGCAGAGCTCAACTACGCCGAGAAGGAGTTCAAGCGATTCGAGGCTTTGTTCCGGAAAGGAAGCGTATCCGAAAATGCCCTGGACAGCGCTCGGGCCAGGTTGAAGACGGCCGAGGCGGAGGTGAAGGCATTGGATGCCGGCATTGACGTCGGCACGTCCGCTCTCAATGTGGTCGAAGCCGGGGTGGAGAGTGCGCAAGCCCAGCTGAAGATCGCTCAAGGCAATCTAAAAAAGGCGGAGGTCGAGCGTCATAAACTGGATTCTTTGAAGGCCCGGAGAGACGAGACTCGCGCTCAATTGGAGCAGGCCCTCCTGAATTTGAAATATTGTACGATCAAGGCACCGATCAAAGGGCATGTCGCCCGAAAGAGCGTTCAGGTCGGGGACCGTTTGGTCGTCGGTCAGCCGGTCATGGCCGTGGTTCCCCTGCATGCCGTGTATGTGGAAGCCAATTTCAAGGAGACGCAACTGGAGCACGTACGAGTGGGTCAGCCGGTGAAAATCACAGCGGATATGTACCCGGATTTCACGTACTCGGGTCGAGTGGCCGGAATCAGAGCCGGGACGGGCGCTGCTTTTTCCCTTCTCCCTCCGGAGAACGCCACCGGGAATTGGATCAAGGTCGTCCAGCGCGTCCCGGTCAAAATAGAGTTCGATCGTCCCTTGCCGAAGGACCATGCGCTCAGAGTCGGGCTGTCGCTGACGGTCGCCGTGGATGTTCGGCCGAAATAGTTACGGTGACCCCCTGAACCCATCCGAGGCGGCGGCGTCTCCGGAGTCGTAATTCATGGACGGACATTCCGAAATACCTCACGTCAACAAGTGGGTTGTCGCCATGACGGTGATGTTTCCCACCTTTATCGAGATTATGGACACCAGCGTGGTCAACGTGTCCCTTCCACACATCCAGGGAAGTCTCAACGCCGGACTGGATGAAGTAACCTGGGTGCTGACGTCCTATCTTGTTTCCAATGCGGTGGTGATACCCATAAGCGGGTGGCTGGCGGGCCTGCTGGGCAGAAAGCGATATCTCCTGATTTCGCTTTTCATTTTCACGGCGAGTTCCCTTGCTTGCGGATTGGCTCCTTCCCTCGCCGCTCTGGTGCTTTTCAGGGTGCTCCAGGGCGTGGGCGGAGGAGGTCTGCAGCCTTTGTCACAAGCCATTCTCTTCGAGTCTTTTCCAAAGGAGCAAAGAGGCATGGCCATGGCTTTCTTTGGAATGGGCATTGTCCTGGCGCCCATCCTGGGCCCGGTTTTTGGAGGATGGCTCACGGACCAATGGAGCTGGAGATGGATTTTTTACATTAACCTGCCTGCGGGCGTGATTGCGATTCTCCTGATCGGGGCCCTGATACATGATCCACCGTACATTCGTAAAAAAGTGCAACAAATCGACCGTTGGGGTCTGTTTTTCCTATGCATTGGGCTAGGATGCCTTCAGATCGTGCTGGACAAAGGTCAGAGGGAGGATTGGTTCGATTCGAGGTTCATCGTCTACCTGAGTCTGATTTCGATAACGGCTCTCATCGCCTTTGTGTTGGTCGAGCTGAGGGCCCCGCACCCCGTGGTGGACCTGAAGGTCTTTCGAGATCGAAGTTTCAGCGGCGGATGCATCATCATGTTCGCGGGATTTATGGCCCTATTCGGAAGTCTTGTCCTCCTGCCTCTATATGTGCAGAACCTGATGAACTACACGGCTCTGTTGGCGGGCTTGGTCCTTGGTCCTGGGGGGGTGGCCGCCTTTGTGATCATGCCGATGGCGGGATTTCTGATGCAAAAGGGGATAAATCCCAGAAATCTGCTTGCCATGGGGCTGTGCATCTCCGCTTATTCCATGTGGCTCATGTCGGATTTCAACCTGCAGGCGAATTTTCCCGCCATCATTTTGCCGCGGGTCATCATGGGGTTCGGCATCGGACTCTTCTTCGTCCCCCTGGCAACCGCGACCTTTGTAACCATCCCTAAAGAGAAGACGGGCAACGCGTCCGGCATGTTCAACCTCCTGCGCAACCTCGGAGGCAGCGTGGGTGTTGCCGTGAGTGCAACGTTCTTGGCCAGAAAGGCCCAGGAGCATCAGAACTTCCTGGTGGAGCGGGCGACGCCCTTCAACCCAAATTATCAACAACATTTCGATCAAATCCGGCAGTGGCTGGAGACTCATTATACGTGGACTTCCGATGAGCTTGTGCATGCAGCGATCTATCGGGAAATCGTCAGGCAGGCCAACATGTTGGCTTTCAATGACACGTTCCGGCTTCTGTCTTGGGTGACGATAGGGCTGCTTCCTCTGGCTCTCCTGCTTAAACGACCGAAAAAGCCTGTAGACGCACCAAGCGTGCACTAATGTCTTGTTTCGGCGCTTGCCGCCTTCCCAAGCGGATGAAATAATCACCCGAACGCCGCCGAATCTTGTCACCACTCAACACGGACGTTCCAAACCCGGGTTCCGGAACAAGGAGAGACGATACGGCGGTGAGCCAATCGCTGTCGGAAAAAGGTCGGAGGCGCTCTTCGGCGCATGAAGCATGCAGTCAGGCGGGGGCGCGTTACTGTGATGGATACTGTTTGCCGTGGCGGAGGGGTTACCGGTTCCGACGCGGGAAGCTTCCGAACGATGCTTGAATCGGGAACCGGAGCCCATACCATTCATGAAACCCATTCCTTCAGACGGACCTTCATTGGCCGTCAAGGTCGCCCGAGGCGGCTTGATCTTCGTCGGCGCTTCGTATTTCAATATTTTTTTCGGGTTCCTGTCCAATCTGTTTCTGATCCGCTTCATCCGTCCGGACGAGTATGGGGTGTTCGCCCTGGGGCTTTTCTTCTTTTCCATCATGAACATTCAGGCGCGACTCGGCATTGACCAGGCCCTCACACGCCAGGGCGAGATTACGGGTGAGCTCGTGGGGACCCGTCTGTCCCTCGACCTGGCGGCCGGCCTGCTCGGTTTGGCACTCGCTCTGTGCGCCTGGCCCATATTGCCGCGCTTGGGCTATCCCGTGGGAGTGGCTCATGTGCTGTTGGCCCTGGCCGCCGCGGGTCTGGTGGGTTCTCTGGGGACGGGTCCGGCGGCTCTGTTGGATCGAGACCTGCAGTTTTCGAGAACAGGGCTGATCCGGCTCGCGGCATTTCCTTTATCCTACCTCCCCGCTTTCTACTTGGCTTACCATGGATGGGGATACTGGACCCTGGCGGTCCAGTTCGCGTGCAACATGGTCTTGGTGTCCGCAGGTATGTGGTGGTCGCTCCTCAAAGGAATGCCCGGGATCTTCCGATTCAAGTGGAGCTTCGACAAGAGAATCGCGGTCGGCCTCATTCGATTCGGCGGCTTGGTCGGCTTGGCCGGGTTGGCTCGCAGCCTCCTCGGCCATTTCGACGACTTCCTGGTGGGCACTTTTGTCGGGGCCGCCGCCCTGGGGTTTTACGATCGGGCCTACCGTATCGCGTTCTGGCCCAACATTCTCGTCGCCGGAGCCTCCAACCGGATATTCTTTTTTACGTTCGCCCGGTTGGCCGAGAAGAGAGAAGAACTGGACGCCTTTGCCGGGCTGGTACTGTGGATCACTTCGGCTTTCGGGTTGCCGTTGGCACTGGGTATTTTCCTGGCCGCGCCGGAACTCGTTGAAGTACTTTACGGGGAAACTTGGCTTCCAAGCGTGGTCTTCGTCCGTTTTCTGGTGGTGGTCTCCCTGGTCAGTCCCCTGACGGACATCGGCGGTGAACTGCTTAACGCCCTGGGGGAACCCCGAAAAAGCGCTCGAATCTTCTGGCTTCAAGCCGGAGTCCTCATGTTGTGCGGCACGCCGCTCACCCTGCTTTTGGGCTCTGCGGGCACGTGCATCGGGGTGGGAACCGCGTTTGCTTTTGGTCTGTTCCTGTTGTTTCTGGCCGTCCGGCGCTACGTATCGCCCCGATTTAGGGAAACCGTGTTCCCGGCTTTCTGGGCGGCCCTGGCCACCGTCCCCGTGGTACACGGAGTTTCCGTTCTCACTCCCGTGGCCCACTGGGACGCGGCCTTGAGGTTGTTTTTGAAGCCGGCCATGACCGGACTGTTCTTCTATGGGACGATCCTGTTGTTCCGTCCAAAATGGCTGACCAAGCGGGCAGCCCGACTTGTTCAACTGCTTCGGGGGGTTGAAAAATGAAGATGGTCGGAGGGGTTCGGAAAACATCGCTCCGGCCATCCGACGCGTCCGGATGGGAATGACCACGACATGCCCGGCGAGAAATTTCAGATCATTGGGATACTCACATGATCAAAGTCTCAGTCATCATTCCCTGCTACAATCAGGGGGAGTATTTGAAGGAAGCCATCGACGGAGTTCTCGCCGAATCGCGACCCACGAGGGAGGTGATCGTAGTCAATGACGGGTCCGTGGACCAAACGGCGGAAACGGCTGCGGCTTACGGTGACCGAATTGTGTATGTGGAGCAGGAAAACCGCGGAGCATCTGCGGCAAGAAATATCGGGATGAGGATGGCTCGAGGGGAGTACATTGCTTTTTTGGATGCGGACGACGTTTCCGTTCCCAGCCGTATAAGCATTCAGGCGGCTTATCTGGATCGCCACCCCGAAGTAGGGCTGGTGTGCTCGGAGGTGATGCTGCTGACGGGCCCCGGAAGGTTGCGCCGACGCCCGCGCTTTCGACGTCGTCCGAGAACTCCGGGCGATTTTCGTTTGAAACCCCTCGACTGGAACCCGGTTCCCAGCACGGTGATGATTCGAAAGTCCTGCGTGGAGGAGGTGGGCTATTTCGATGAAACCCTCAGACAAGGGGCGGAGGACTGGCTGTATCACATTCGGCTGAGTCGCTGGTTCAAAGCGGCTTACATCGATGAGCCCCTGGTATACTATCGGACGCATAACGTCAGCGCCACCAGCTTTTCGGATAAGATCGGCACCGGGCTGCGTCAGGCTTTGCTGATCCTGATGAAGGATCCCGCCTTTCCCGGCCTGCCGTCGTTGTTCCGGGCGGAGCTTCTGCTGTATGCATTTCTGCTTTTCATGAAAAAACCGATGGGAGGCAGGAGGGAGGCGGTACCTTATCTATGGTCGGCTCTCCGGACGAATCCGGCCTGTGTGGGCTTCGGTCTGAAAGCCCTGGCCTTGAGTGTGGAGGGTTCCATGAGACGCTGGATTCGAAGTTGCAGGGTGCCTGGGGAGGGCTGATCGTTCCACTCAAAGGGGGCCCGGGGCCCCCTTTGAGATTCAGCTCGGCCGCGAAATCCGATCAGGCCTTGTGGTGCCTGCGTAGGACCAGGACTGAGCCGACGGCAAGCAGGAGTGCGAAAAGCAACAGTCCCCATTCCGTCAAGGTGGAGACCGTAGCCGGAGGATCCGGCTCCTCGCCGGTAATGAAGACATAAGGGTCTTCCTGGGGATCTCCCGGATCCGGGTAAATGTCGGCCACGGCTCGGGTATGTCCGACAATTACGTTGGAAATGACGATGGGCGTGCCGACTTGAGTGTTCGGAAGTATTTGAACGGTCACCTCGAATCCGCAGGGGTCGCCCACGCTCAATCCATTGGGGAATTGCCATTCCACCGCGTCGGTACCCGTGACGATGGTGGGCGTGGGGACCGCGGAAACGTAAGGAGCTTCCGCCGGAAAGTAGCTGATTACGGAGACGGCGTTGTCGAAACCTCCGGTGTTGCCGCAGGTGAGGGAAAAGGTGGCCAACGACCCGGGGAGCACCTTTTGGGTTTCAGCCTGACCCGCAATGGCGAGCACGGGCGGGTCCTTGGTCAGGGTGAAAGGACGGGTCTCCGTGGTGTAGGAGGAACCGTTGAAATACTGGAACTGCTCGTTGACCGTGACGGATTCCCAATCACAGGGCAGCATGGTGTAGGTCTTGGTCACGTAAGCGGGCGCTCCGGTGCTGCTGATGACGAATCGCCCCGAGGAGTTTTCGATGACATTGGCGTTCACCAGGGCGTAATCCATGGACAGCCGTTCCGGGTTCCAGGTTTCCGTCAGGATGCCGCATTGATTCAGGATATCCGACACGGGTACGGTATCGGCGGTTTCTTTCTCCCGGCTCAATCCCGAAGTCCAGGAAACACCGTCGACGGTCTTGGTCCAAACGGGCCCGTCGGGCTGCTGCGTCACCGTGATGGGCCTGTGGATACCAATGCCGTTGAGCCTTCTCAACTGGAAATTGCCGAGGGATTTGGAGGGCAAGGAGTGAGTCTGGCCACCGAAATAGGCGGAATTCAGATACTCTCCAACGGTTGTTTGGGTCCAACAGCCGGCAAGGAGGGTATAGGTCTTGACGGCCATAGCGGGGCCCTCCTCTTCAAAGTTGGTCATGACCATGAGGCCGTCGACGTCCGAAGCTTGCATGTCGTATCCGTCGGTTGAGTATTCCAAAGATAAGAGACCCGGTGACCAGGTTTCCGTGAGGATGGTTTCCGGAGGGATTACGTCGACCACGGTGAAAATGGCGCCCGCGGGCCGCGACACGGTGATGCCCGGTGACCAGGTGCTGGAGGAGGACCCTTCAAGTCCTTCCTCATAAATGGTCTTGTCCCAGGCTTGTACGAAAACAGGAAAGGCGGCCGGAAACAGAATCGCAACGGCGAGAATTACGGCAAGCATTCTCATAAGAGCTCCTTGGTCGTTTCTATGTTCGGGCGCAACAGGATCGTCGGCCGCGCGCCACGACTTTCGGTGGAGGAGGAAACCCCCATGGGCATAGTTCCAAGAACAGGGAATTTAAAATGCCTTTCTTGGAAGGCTCGAAAAAGTTTTCGTCACACCTTATGGTGTCTGCGCAGGACCAGGACTGAGCCGGCGGCAAGCAGGAGTGCGAAGAGCAACAGTCCCCATTCCGTCAGGGTGGAGACCGTCGCCGGAGGATCCGGCTCCCCGACGGCGATGAAAACAAAAGGGTCGTCCTGAGGGTCACCCGGATCGGGATACACGTCGGCCACGGCTCGGGTATGCCCCACGATTACGTTGGAAATGACGATGGGCGTCCCGATTTGGGTGTTCGGAAGTATTTGAACGGTCACCTGGAATCCGCAGGGATCGCCCGCGCTCAGGCCATTGGGAAATTGCCATTCCACCGCCTCGGTACCCGTGACGATGGTGGGCGAGGGGATCGCGGAAACGTAGGGAGCCTCGGCCGGGAAGTAGCTGATCACGGAGACGGCGTTGTCGAAGCCTCCGGTGTTGCCGCAGGTGAGGGAAAAGGTGGCCAACGACCCGGGCAGCACCTTCTGGGTTTCAACCTGACCCGCAATGGCGAGCACGGGAGGGTCCTTGGTCAGGGTGAAAGGACGAGTCTCGGTGGTGTAGGAGGAACCGTTGAAATACTGGAACTGCTCATTGACCGCCACCGATTCCCAATCACAGGGCAGCAGAGTGTAGGTCTTGGTTACGTAGGCGGGCACCCCGGTAGTGCTGATGACGAATTGCCCGGAAGAGTTATCAACGACGTTGGCGTTCACCAGATCGTAGTCTATGGACAGGCGGTCCGGGTTCCAGGTTTCCGTCAGGATGCCGCATCGATTCAGCACGTCGGATACCGGCACGGTATCGGCGGTTTCCTTCTCCCGGCTCAATCCCGAAGTCCAGGAAACGCCGTCGACGGTTTTGGTCCAAATGGGGCCTTCGTGCTGGAGCGTCACCGTGATGGGTCTGCTCCTGAGATACAAGGAAAAGACATATTCTCCTACCGTGGTTCGAGTCCAGCAGCCGGGGAGGAGGGTGTAGGTCTTCACCATCTTGCCGGAGTAGGAGGAACTGGTCATCACCACCGTGCCGTCGCCGTCGGTAGTCGAAAGCGCCGTCCCATAAGTCCGGTAGCTCATGTCCAGTGAGCCCGGTTCCCATGTTTCCGTCAGGATCGAATTAGGGTTGATTTCGTCCACCACGGAAAAAACCGTTCCAGCGGTTCCGGAAATCGTCGAATTGGAAGGCCATGAGGAACCCACGCCGTCCACGTAAATCGTTTTGGTCCAGGGCGGCTGGGCGAAGACCGACGTGCCGACCGCGACAAGGGCCGCAAACACGGCCAGGAGGATCATTGCTCTAATTCGCATGGGGGCTCCTTGGTCAAGCCGTTTGCATGGAGGAGGCTGAGCCGACGAACCAAGCCCCCGCCGGTATGGGTGTGCACGGCGATCATCAATGCGAGACCTGTTTTCCTCTGCGAGCGACTAAAATATCCCCAGCCTATTCCCTTAAAAATTATCCGCTATCCAACAAACAGGGTCAAGTCTTAATGTTGTTCGGAAACAAACCGTCCTCCAATCTTTGAATGCGCCGGTTCGCCTTGGTGTTTATCGAGTGGAAAAATCAACATGTTGATTACTGAACCCAGAAGATATGATATTGGAATGAGAATCCTCCACATAGAAGAAGCGATCCATATGCCGCTTAATCACTGCAAAGATAAGTAGAGTTTGAACGTGCCTTCTCGATTCACGATCTCACGACTTAAACGTTACGTTTCCGCATTGCCCGAATGTTGTTGGCTCTGCGCGTCGGTCGTCGTTCCTTTACATATGAATCTCCAATCGCTGAGCGTGTTCGAGTACCACAAAGGCATTCTTCTGAGAATGATCGCTCTCGTATCGGTGATCGCACTCATTCTCATGGTCCCGCTTTCTCGGCGAACCCTACGGTCCTTCTTCGGGTCTCCCTTGGCTCGCGCCCTGGCGGCGTTTATTGCCGTCAATGTGCTCTCCACGCTCTTTTCCCTGAGCCCCGGCGTGGCTCTCCGGGGAGAGGTCTTCCGGTTTGGAGGACTCGCCACATTACTGGCCTCTCTTGTCCTGTTCCTGTCGGTTTGGCTGTTTCTGCGAAGCGCAAAGGCGTTTCGACTCCTGCTCCAGGCAACCGTCTGGACCAGCATCCCCGTTTGCCTGTACGGCCTTTCTCAGTATTTCGGCATCGACCCCCTTTCTTGGAGTGAGCCGACTCGGGATCGCATTGCGTCCACTTTGGGGAATCCCATCTTTCTGGGCGCGTATCTGATCATGGTGTTTTTTCCCACCTTGGCCGAGTTTCTTCGGAACCTGAGTGTGCCGAAGGAAAGCGGAGCGCACGAGGGTCTGGTCCTCTGGCGGGCAATGCTTTACGGGTCGGCGGCTCTGCTGCAGCTTCTGGTTCTCTGGTTCACCCAAAGCCGAGGCCCCTTCCTGGCTTTGGCTTTCGGGCTGGTGCTCACGGGTATGATCCTCTGGCGATTCCGTCGGCACTGGAAGGATTCGGTAGTCCAAGGCGGGCGCATTCGGGCGGTGATCTGCCTGATGGGCTCCGGAATCGCGGGAGGCCTCGCTCCGGTCGTCGCCACGGGATTCCTGCCGGGGGGCCCTCACGCCCCGTGGTGGCTCTTCCCGGTGCTCGGCTGCTTGTCGGCCGTACTATTCTTCCTGGGAACCATAAGGTCGAGAGCCGTGTCGTCGGCCTTGCCCGCGTGGATGTTCACCGTTGCCCTCATCCTTCTGTTCGCTCTGGGTTTCGGGCTTCGGAGCCGCACGGTGGACTTCCGGGAGGTCCCGGAGCTGTTCTCCGATGCCGCGGAAACCGCTCAGCAAACAGCTTTGCGTGCGGGAACGGTCAGAGAGCGGATCGATTACTGGGAAGCCTATGTCAACGGCATTTTTTCCGACCCTCCCATGAGGGCCGTTCCAGTCGATCCGGAAACCGAACCGGTGGAGGATTCTCTGCATTCCATTCGCTTTCTCATCGGGTTCGGCCGGGAGCAGGGGGCCGCGGTGTTTCGCGCCCATTACCCCTCATCCATGGCGCCGCACCATGCCCCCACGGAAAGCGCGGATCGAGCGCACAATCTTGGTCTGGACCTGATGCTGTCCACGGGGATTGCGGGAATCGCGGTGTTTCTGCTGCTTTTTCAGCGCATCCTAACCTACGGCCTAGCCTCGCTGGGCTTTCGCATGGATCGAACAAGGCGTCGTCGATTGGTCGTGTCCCTTTGGGGGGGGGCCGGCACCGGAGCGGGCGGAGCCATCGTGCTTTTCGGCCTTCCTTTCATCGGTGTGGGCATTCATGTGGGCTTTTTGGCCGGCCTCGCAGCCTTTGTCTTGTTCGCCCCGGTGAGGAGGCTCAAATCAAGTACGGTTCACGGCGTGTGGTTTCCACTGGTGGGGCTGCTGGTATCTCTGGCCGTTCACTGGGCCGAGACCGCGGTGAGTCTGGAAGTCATGGCGTCCCGCACGTTGTTCTGGGTCTTTGCGGGCGCTTTGGCGGCCGTGGCCGTGCGAGGAGTCGGACTGAGGCAAGCTGATGAGTCGTCTTCGGTCGCATCCGGCTCGTTGGTCGGAGAAGTGCAAGGCCGGGAGCAGAGTTCGGCCGGAGGCCTTGCGCAGTCCGTCTCGACAAACGAGGATGCTTCCAGAGCGACGGTCTTCGGGATTCTCCTGGCTCTGGCCTGCGGCACGATGACTTTCTCCTTCGTTCAAGCGGTGCCGGGCTTGAAACTGCTGCCGGAGGCGGCTCAACTGGTGTACGCGTATCCTCACGAGGGAAGTTCCCTCGGGTATGCGTTGAAGCCTTTTCTCGCTCCGGGTCATTTTCCTATGAGAGCCAAGACGGTCCTGTTCTATGTCGGACTGCTCTTGTTGCCGGTCCTTTGGGGCGGCTTCGCCGCTTCCCTGGAAAGCGGGAAAGGCGGGACGAATTCTTCGGCATGGATCGTCCGCGCTCTGCGTGGGGTGTTGTCGACCGCAGTTCTCGGATTTCTGGCGTTCTGCCTGCTTAAAGGCGCGCACCATGTTCTCCTGGGAAGCCTTACGGTGTCGCTCACGGGCTCCGGTGCAGAGGAATCGGCAAGGGGAATTCTCCGAATGTCCCGATTGGGGAGCCTTTCCGTAGTGGTCTATGCGGCTTGGGTGATCCTCTGTCTTCTTGCGGCGGCTTGGTCGTTGTCCCGAGGGAACCAACGTGGTTTCGCAGGTTGCGCGGGGACGCTTTCGCGAGTGGGATTCGGACTGGGCGTGGTCTTTTTCGGGGTGTGCTCCTGGTTCTGGTGTATTCAGCCCGCCCGCGCGGATATGCTGGGAGCCGCGGGCTCCGCCTGGAGGCGAGGCATTTTCCTGCCGCAGGATCATCCGGAGCCGCGCGTGCGGCGAATCGTGTGGCGCACGGCCTGTTCGTTGTTCGAAGAGCAGGTGCGACTAGCCCCCGGTTTCGCCCAATCTCAGACGCAACTTTCCCTGGTGTACTGGGATGCGGTGGAGAATCTGAACGGCGATTCTCGAGAGGACTTTGAAGAGGGGCCGGAGCAACTGGAGAACGCCTCGTTGGAGGCCCTGCGGCGTGCCCGAGCACTGGAACCCTATGATCCGGTTCGCGCCTTCTATTTCTATGGCTTCTTCGATCGGCGTATCTCTCGCGCGAAAACCATAGAGGAGGGCGCTCGCGCGACGCGGTCGGCAATGCTTTGGCTCCAAACGACAAGAAAGCTTTTTCCGGTCTTCCCCTATCTGGAAACCGAGCATGTCGCTTTTCTGTTTAAGTCGGGAGCCGCACCGGAGGAAGTGATCCGGGCGGCGGATCATGTCCTGAAGCTCAACAGTCAAGAAATCAAGGCTTATCGAATCAAGGCGGAAGCGCTCCTAAACAAGTTTCGAGCCTCCTGTGGTCACGCGGCGGCAAATCCGCTTGAAGGCGACGTCGAGGGAGAAGTTCGCTTGTCCTATGATTGGGACCTGATGGGGCCGGATTGTCGCGGCCTCATCGAAGAGGCCTCCCATGCCTTGGATCGAGCCGTTGCGCTGCGTCCCCGGCTGCTTTCCGATGTATATCTCCAATCGGTAAGACTGCTTTTGGCTCAGGACCGGGAGGAGAAAGCTCTGCAGGTCTTGAAAGCGGGACTCGCGGTGCATCCGGATTCCTTGCCGCTCATACGAGCTCTCGCGGGTGCGGCTCGATATCATCATGATTCTCAGCTCGGAGAAGCGGTTTTCACTGAGCTGCAGGCGTCTCATCCCCTGGAGAAACGATTGGTCTTGGGACGAGCGGACTATCGGTGGGCGCTGGGGGACAAGGAAGGCGCCGTGGAAGTCTTAGAGTCCGTCCTGTCGGACGATCCGGAGGATGCGGCTTTCAACGTCTCGGCGGTGAAATACTTGGTGGGTAAAGGTTGGTACGAGGAAGCCATGCGTTATGTGGAAAGCATGCTCGGAACCAACCCTCGAAGCTTCGAAGCCTTTGCTTTGGCCGCACGTGCGGCCGGGGAAACCGGAGATCTGCGATTGGAAATGCGGTTGATGCTGCGCGCTCTCCAGCTGCCTCATGCCTACTTGCAGGCTCAACCTCTTTACCGGCGATTGGCGGAGGCGGCAGGGCTATTGGGCGAAGAGGAAGCCTCTCAGGCCGCCGAGCTTGCCAACGCCCTCTGACTCTGAAGGTCCCAAAGCAACAGGCGGCTCTTCCTTCTTCTTTTTCGGGTTTTCCAGCTCACGGATGCGATCTTTGAGAGCTTGCCTGCGAGTGCCGTCCTGAGCATATTCCAGAGCCTTATCGTAGTGGTACCGGGCGTTTCTCAAATCGCCGGAACGTTCGAAATACACCGCGTAATACTCATGAGCCAGGCTCAGTTGGCCGTCGCGACCATAGGCCAGCCCGAGGTATTGGTAGACTTCCAGGTCGTCGCGGTCGATGTGTTTCAGTTTCTCCAGAAGTTTCTGAGCGTCCTTGTAGCGTCGATCTTCCAGCCGCACCCTGGCCATGTAGAGTAAAGCACGAGGATTGTCGGGGTCGAGCTTTAATGCTCGATCCAGGTAGCCGGCAGCTTGCGTGCAATTACCCGTGGAATAACAGGCGGAGCCTAGTTGGGTCAGATATTCGGGTTTGTCCGGGTCCAATTTTATGGCCTTGTAATATTCCTGCATGGCCTCATGGTTTCGACGGGCTCTCTCCAAAAGGAGACCCATGCCGAAGTGAGGAAGGGATCCGCCTTGGGCTTTTGCAATGTCCTCCAACTTGGAGGTACCGGCTTCCGGTTGGTCGTAGAGAGCAATCAGCCTGACCTTGGCTTCCAGGAAGCGTTCTTTCGTTTTGTCTTCCTTGGCTTCATCGACCGGATATTGGCCCGCGTTGATCATGTTTTCCATGTACACGATTCGGTCGTTCAAACCCGGGTGTGTCGAGAGATACGTGGGAACCGCATCGGAGTTCAGAAACTTGCTTTCGACCATCTTTCTGAACACGATTGGAAACGCACGGACGTCGTAGTCCGAGGCTTCCAGGTATTTCATGCCGAGGCGGTCCGCCTCTTCCTCGTTCTGACGGCTGTAGGCCAACTGGAAACTGGCGTTGGCCGCCGTAGCTCCGGCGATGATGGCGGTGGCTGCTTTGCCGCCTCCGGCCAAAACGGCCGCAATAGCGGCCGCCATGGTGGCGATGTTCAACGGCATGGATTGCTCCATGCGCCGAGCGATGTGCCTTGCTTGGACGTGTCCGATTTCGTGGCTCAGCACGGAGGCCAACTCGCTTTCACCGGACATGATGTCGATGAGTCCCCGGTATATGAAAATATAGCCCCCCGGCACGGCGAAAGCGTTGAGACCTCCGTTGTCCACCACGAAGAATTCGTAGGGGAAGTCCGTATGTCCCACGTGCTCTACGATTTCATGTCCGACCTTGTTGATGTATTCCTCGATCGATTCGTCTTTCACCAGTGGGAAAGAGCGTTTGATTTGCTGGAGTACCTCCTTCCCCATGTCGGCCTCTTCCTTGGGCGTCATCAAAGCGGAAGAAGGTGAGGGAAAGATGATCCCAAGCACGAAGAAGAGCAGAAGCACCCCCACGGCCGTTGAGCCTCTTCGGGGGTTGGTTTTGCGATTCATCAGTGCCTTCCTTTCAGCCTGGGAGCGGGTGCGGGATCCGGACCGCGAGCCTTTTCTTTTTGCTCAACGGAGAAGTGTCGTCTTCGGGGACCCTCGCCGGGCGGAAATCCCTGTGGTCCGACTGAACCGGGATTTCCGGACGGGGTCGCCTTTGGTCCGCGTCCATACATCCGGAGGACCTACACACCGGATCCGGTCCCACACCTCGAGTGCTTCTTGGGTCAAGCGGTGGCCGGGATTCGTTCGGCCTCGGACCAGAAGCCTTCGAGATCGTAAAATTCTCTGGCGGGAGACAGGAAGATGTGAATGATCACGTCTCCGTAATCCAGAAGTACCCACTCGCTATCCTTCAGACCTTCCCTACCCAAGGGCCGGAAACCGAGTTCTTTGAGCTTCTCGACGGTTTCCTCGGCAACGGCCTGTACCTGACGGGAGGAGCGGGCCGAACAAATGATGAAGAAGTCCGTGAAAGAGGCGAGCTTCCTCACATCCAAGATAGACAGGTCTTCCGCCTTCTTGTTTAACATGATTTGAGCCGCCTCACGGGCCTTTACAAGAGAATCGACGGTCACTGGAGATATAACCCCCTGTCTTCTATGGTTTTTCGGACGGCTTCCGGGAGCAGATAGCGGATGCTCTTGCCCTGACAAACCAGGTTTCGGATCAAGGTGGAGGAGATGTCCAGTCGAGTGGAGGGCGGGAGATACATCGGCTGGAGGGACGGATGTCGATATTCGAATGTTCCCTCGGTCTCCACGTACCCTGGAAAGGTTTCCTTTAAGAACGTTTCCACACGCTCGGGCGAAAAGCCCGGCCTTCGCACCACGACCAGTGAGGCGAGCTCGGGAAGCTCGTCATAGGCTTTCCAGGTCCTGAGTTCGAGAAAGGAGTCGGCTCCGACGACAAAAAAAAGACGAGCTTCACCCGTAGGGTATTCCCGGTGAAGTCGATCCAGGGTTTGAACGGAGTAGGACTTGCCGGGGAGCGTCGACTCTAGATCCGAGCAGACGAAACCGGGATGCCCTTCCACCGCCAAAGAGGTCAGTCGGAACCGCAGACTGAAGTCCGTGTTCATTCCAAACTTATGTGGAGGAACCGCCGCGACCATAAAGATGACGCGATCCAGGCCAAGCAGCTCCCTCACCTCCTCCGCCAAGCGAAGATGGCCATAATGCGGTGGGTCGAACGTGCCTCCGAAAACTCCGATCCGCGTAACGAGAATCCCTTGGTTTCCCTAAGTGGACTAGCTTCTAAGTTGACCGTTGCCGAAAGCGATGAATTTCGTGGTGGTCAATTCCTCGAGCCCCATGGGGCCGAATGCGTGCAGTTTCACGGTGCTGATACCGATCTCGGCTCCGAGCCCGAGTTGGAACCCATCGTTGAAGCGCGTTGACGCATTTACGAGCACCAAGGATGAATCCGTTTCTCGGACGAAGCGCATGGCCCGTTCATAGTTCTCGGTGACAATGGCCTCGGTGTGTCTCGAGCCGAACTGAGCGATATGATCCATGGCCTCGTCCAAACCTTGTACGATGCGGACGGACAAGATCAGGTCTTCATATTCCGTTGTCCAATCTTCTTCTACGGCTTCGGCCATATCCGGATATCGCCTGCGGGTATCAGGGCAGCCTTTGAGCGTTACTCCGGCTTGCTTGAAGCGCTCCACCATGGGAGGCAGAAACGCGTCGGCCACGGCGGCGTCCACCAAGAGGGTTTCCATGGCGTTGCAGACGCCGGGCCGTTGCACCTTGGAGTTGTAGGCGATTTCAACGGCCATGTTCAGGTCCGCCCCGGAGTCCACATAAACGTGGCAGACCCCCTTTTCGTGTCTCAACACGGGAATGCGGGATTCCTGGACAACCTGGCGAATCAGCTGCTCTCCCCCTCGAGGGATGAGGAGGTCTACGGCGTCGTCCCTTTGGACCAACTCCCAAACTGCTTGGTGGTCTCTCGAAGTAATCAATTGCACCGCGCCTCCGGGAAGGCCGGCGGAGCGAATGCTTTCTTGGAGAATCTTCGCGAGCACCACGTTGGAGTGCATGGCCTCGGATCCGCCTTTGAGAATGATGGCGTTTCCGGATTTCAGGCATAGGCCTGCGGCGTCCACGGTGACGTTGGGACGAGACTCATAGATGAAACCGATCACGCCCAACGGAATGCGCATGCGGCCCACACGAAGGCCGTTGGGACGCGTCCACATGCGGGTGATTTCGCCCACGGGGTCCGGCAACGCCGCCACTTCCCTCAACCCTTGAGCCATTTCACCGATGATCTTGTCGGTGAGGGTCAGGCGGTCGATGAAAGCGGCCTTCATACCTTTTTCCCGGGCGGCCTCCACGTCCTTTTGATTTTCGGTCTTGATCTCGCTTGAGCGGGTTTCCAGACCGTCGGCCACGGCAAAAAGCGCGTCGTTCTTGGACGTGCTCCCGGAACGGGAGAGCAACCGGGCGGCACGCCGCGCCTCGGTCGTCATCTCAGCTATCATGCGTTTCGTTTCCACTCGCCCACACTCCCGGATCATTCCATGGTAACGGCGCACGCTTCCTTGGAAATGACCATATTGTCCCGATGAATGACTTCATCATAGAATTTGTAGCCCAATTCTTCCTGAATCCGGCCGGTTTTGCAACCCTTGATTTTCCTAATCTCGTCCGCGGGATAGTTGACCAGACCGACGCCGATTTCCTGGTTTTCGGGGCCCACCAGCCGGACTTTGGCCCCAATGCCGAAGTTGCCCTGCACGTCCCGGATTCCGGACGGCAGAAGGCTTTTCCCTCGCTCGGTCAAAGCCCAACAGGCGCCGTCGTCGATGAGAAGGCTGCCCTCGGCCTTGGTGGTGAAGGCGATCCAGTACTTGCGGTTGTCCAATCTGGTTTCTTCGGGCAGAAACAGCGTACCCACTTCCTCACCGTCCATGATGTCCAGAAGGACGTTTTCCCTCTTTCCGTCCGCGATCACCGTGGGAACACCGACCATGGCCACCTTCTTGGCCGCGGTCAATTTGGACCGCATTCCGCCGCGGCCGAATGCTCCGGGATCCTTGGAAGCCATGTCCATGACTTTTTTGGTAACGCGCGGGACGACGTGCAGATACCGAGCATCCGCGTGCGTTCTGGGATCTTTATTGTACAGCCCGTCCACTTGGCTGAGATTGATATACGCTCCGGCTTCAATGAGGCTGACGATCATGCAGGATAGGTTGTCGTTGTCTCCGAACTTGATCTCCTCGACCATGACCGTATCGTTTTCGTTGATGATGGGAATGATGCCCCAGTGCAGCAGTGTGAAAAGCGTGTTTCTGGAATTGAGGTAACGTCTGCGGTTGGACAGATCGTCTCGGGTGAGCAATATCTGTCCGATGATGAGACCGTGTGTGGAGAAGACGTCTTCCCATGCCTGAAAGAGTTTGGGTTGACCCACCGCTGCTGCGGCCTGCTTTTCAGGAATGGACCGAAGTTGGTGACACCGACCCACTTTTTGCGAGCCGGCGGCGATGGCGCCTGAAGAGACCATGATCACTTCGACGCCCCTTTCCCTCAGAGCGGCCACCTGGTTTGCCAAACGGGCGATGGAATTCGTATCCAGGCCATCGTCCGTGGCCACCACGGCGCTTCCGATCTTGACCACGATTCGGCGGACGTTACGCATGATTGCGGTGCGTTGTTCCCGCTGCGTTTCAAGTTCGATTGCTTGCAAGGAAGGCGACTCCTCAATCTTCGTGTTTATTGAGCTTTCGAGCGAGGAGGATTTTCAGGTCGTCGATTCCTTCGCCCGTGGAAGCGGAAACCGCCACCGGAGAAACGCCCTCCCTATTATAACGCTTTTGCGCCTCGGGCAACCTGTTTCGAGCTTCGGGCACGTCGATCTTGTTGAAGACCACGATCTCCGGCTTGAGGTTCAAGCTGCGGCCGTATTCGCGAAGTTCATTTCGAACCGATTGGTAAGGGACCCAGGGGTCCTCGGCTTCCGGATCCGACAGATCGATCAGATGCAGGAGCAGTGAAGTACGTTCCAGGTGTCTTAGAAACTTCAGTCCCAAACCGACGCCCAGGTGAGCGTCTTCGATGAGGCCGGGAACTTCGGCAACGACGAACGGATCGGAGTCCTGAGCCGTCACGACCCCCAATTTGGGTTCCAGCGTGGTGAAGGGATAATCGGCGATTTTGGGTTTGGCTGCGGATAGCCTTGAAATCAGAGTAGACTTGCCGGCATTAGGCTTGCCCACGATGCCCACGTCGGCCATCAGTTTGAGCTCAATCCGGACCCAGGCCTCGGAACCGGCTTCGCCGGGTTGGGAAAATCTCGGCGTTCGGTGCACGGCGGTGGCGAAATGGGCGTTCCCTTTGCCTCCTCGGCCTCCGGTAAGGAACAGAAAGCGCTCACCGGGCTTCTTGAAATCGTGCAACAGGTTTTCCGATTCGTCGTAAATCACGGAACCGACAGGCACAAGGATCAGGCAGTCTTCTCCGGATCTACCCGTCTGGTCTTTCCCGCGACCGTGTTCCCCTCTATGGGCTTTGAAATGGCGTTGATACCTGAAATCCAGGAGCGTCTGAATGCTTGGATCCGCGACAAAGACCACATCTCCGCCTTTGCCCCCGTCTCCTCCGTCGGGCCCTCCTTTGGGGACGTACTTCTCCCTTCGAAAACTGACGCACCCGCTTCCACCATCCCCCGATTTCACGCGGATTGAGGCTTCGTCAACAAACTTCATAAATTTATTCCGTAGGTTTTCTTGGTCGGAAAGAGGGGTTTACTCCGAAAACAGTCTCCGTCGCGTCGGGAGAACACATATAATCGGCGATCCGCTCAGAGGTTCGGACAAAGGGTTCTTAAGTGGGATACGGTTCTGCGGAAGGAGCGCGGGCGGTGTTCCGAGGCGATACGCCCGCCGCCGGAGTCCACCGATGGCGGGCGGTCCCAGTCTCTCACTGAACGGGATAAACACTCACCTTCTGGCGGGTTCGATCGTAACGTTCAAACTTGACGACACCGTCGATCAGAGAGAACAGAGTATAATCTTTTCCCAGGCCCACGTTGGTTCCGGGATGGAACTTGGTGCCGCACTGCCGGACCAGAATGTTGCCGGCTCGAACCGCTTGTCCACCGAAACGTTTAACACCACGCCTCTGGCCGTGGCTGTCGCGACCGTTCCTCGAGCTTCCACCCGCCTTTTTGTGTGCCATGGCTAGTTCTCCTTGATCTCTGTAATTCTAAGGGCGGTGTAATGCTGGCGGTGTCCGCGTTTCTTGCGATACCCTTTTCTACGTTTCGCCTTGAAAACGATGATTTTTTTCGCCCGATCCTGCTCTACGATTCGGCCCGTAACGGAGACGTTATCCAGGGTGGGTCGGCCGATTTTGATATCTTCTTCTTCGGCCAGGAGAAGGGCGGGACCGAGATCCACGTCCGTGCCCACATCTCCTTCGAGCTTTTCAACGCGCAAAATGTCCCCGGGAGAGACCTTATATTGCTTTCCGCCGGTTTGAATGACTGCGTACATCTCGGGAACCTCCTCGGAATGTAAGAAAAGAGATTTATAATGAACTCTCGATTGGAAGTCAACTTTTTTCATGAAAAAGTCGGAACAATGTTTCCAGCCGTCGGGAAGGTGCCAAGGGATGGCGCGAAAGGTATCCCCATGCTAAACTTCCTGAAACCGTGGGATGGAAACGACTCATGCCCGCTTTTCTTTAGGTCGCCACGTGAACTCTCGATTATTGAACATGTAACGGAAAAGGCGAAGGCGTGCAACGCGAATCGACTCCGAAGGAAGAACGTCTGCCCTATTTCAAAGCATACGACGTGCGCGGCAAGGTCCCCGATGAAATCAACGAGGAACTGGCCTACTTCATCGGCAGAGCCTATGTGGCCGAGGTCCGACCCGGCGGGCCCGTGGCCGTGGGCAGGGACGTTCGGTTGAGCAGCCCCGATCTTCAGCGGGCCCTGATCCACGGACTCAACGAGGGCGGTGCGGACGCCCTGGACATCGGCCTGTGCGGCACGGAGATGGTCTATTTCGCAGCCGCCCGACCGGGCATGGGCGGCGGAGTGATGATCACCGCCAGTCACAACCCCCGAGACGAAAACGGAATCAAAATGGTTCGAGGAGGCGCCGTACCCATGAATGGGGATCGGGACCTGCCGGCCCTTGAGCGGCGGGTTCGGACCAGGAATTTTCCTGCGGTGGGACCGGCGGGCGTTTGCAGAGAGGAATCCGTTCTGACGGAATACGTCCGGACGGTCCTGGGATTCATCGATCCGGACGAACTCGAGCCCATGACTTTGGTGGCGAACGCGGGCAACGGATGCGCCGGGCCGATCGTGGATCAGTTGGGGGAGCGTCTTCCTTTCAATCTCGTACGGTTGTTCATGGAGCCCGATGGTCGGTTTCCCAACGGGGTGCCCAATCCCCTTCTTCCGGAAAACCGGGAAGCAACCTCCAACGCGGTTCGGCGGCACAGTGCGGGCATGGGCGTGGCTTGGGACGGAGATTTCGATCGCTGCTTCTTTTTTGATGAATCCGGCCGCTATGTGGAAGGGTACTACGTGGTGGGACTCCTGGCGGAACGGCTTCTCGAAGGCCGCCCAAAGAGCCGCATCCTGCACGATACCCGCTTGTATTGGAACACGGTGGAAATCGTACGAAACCTGGGAGGGATCCCGGTGATGGGACGTACGGGTCATGCGTTCATGAAGGCCCTGCTTCGGGAGGTTGACGGCTTATACGGGGGAGAAATGTCGGCGCATCATTATTTCAAGGATTTCTTCTATTGCGATTCCGGCATGATTCCCTGGCTCCTGACGGCGCAGGCGGTTTCCAGCACCGGTCGCACCTTGGCCGAATTGGTGGGCGAGCGCATGGCGAAGTACCCTTGCAGCGGCGAAATCAACCGACGTGTGGTTGATCCGGATGGAATCATGGATCGGGTGCTCGCCCGCTACGCCTCCCGTGCGACGGAAGAGGATCACACCGATGGCGTTTCTTTGGCCTTTCAGGATCAATGGCGATTTAATCTGAGAAAATCGAATACCGAACCGTTGCTGCGCCTGAACGTGGAAAGCAGAGAAAACCGATCGCTCATGGAATCGAAAACCGATGAACTTCTCCGGTTGATCGACCAATTTTCCGAGCCGACGTGATGTCCGATGGGGAAGACTTGGGTTCCGCCGGGTTCGCGGCGACAAGGAATCCCTCGGCCGGGAGATGCATGCGGGTTTGCTCGTAGCTCTTATCCGCCCGTCGACGCCGCCCTGCCGACGGCTGCTATTTCATGGGCCTCAACGAACGGAGTTGATCCACCGTGTCCCCTTCTTTTTGTGCCCGCAGAAGGGCTCTTTCGGATTTGAAGATGTATTGGATCAGCCGTTCTCTGCTTTTGTAGCTGATGGCTTCGAAGTGAACCCCGACCGAGTAGGAACCTTGTTCGTCACCTTTAACATAGGCCACCTTGCCGAGGGCCGGAACGACGGTCCGGCCGCCGTCCGATAGAAAAATTCGAATCTCGACGAATGTTCCTTCCTCGGGCGCCTTTTCCGTTTTGAACATGCAACCGCTGCCGGAAATGTTGATTTCTCGAGGCTGGTGTACCATGGCCTCGGCATTTTTGTCCCCTCGAAGCAGGGCGATGATGGTGTCCATTTTTCGGTCGAGCATGGACATCTTCTGGAAAAGGCCCTGGAGGAGCGGCTGGAGCACTTTGAGAACCGGTTGATCATCGGAGGCCGTCTCAAGTTCGTAAAGCGCGGACTGGGTATCGGCGGTCTGCTCTTCTTCCAGCGTACCCGCAAGATATTTGCCTTTCAGCACCTCAAAATCATGATCGGAAATCATGCGATACGTGAAGGACAGGTAGTCGTCCATTCGTTTGTAGCCTCGCTGGGACGCGTCCGCCATTGCAGTATCTCCTTTACCTGTGCACCTGAGAGGTCTGCTTCAGCCCTTTGGTGAACGGCATGACCGTTGGCGTTTGAGGGCAAACTTTATGCCGATGATTGCGTCCCGCCTCGGAAGGATCGGGAGGAGGGACTTTGAATTGATCCTATTGTATAGATTAGAGTAGGTTTTCGTCAAAGAAAGAGAAGACAATAGTACCCAATCATGAATAATAACCGACCGGAGAAGGAGCTTTTTGTGGAATTGACCGAGATCTACGCGAGGGGAGAGGAGGAACTTCTCGGCCGAAAGATCGGGTTTACCCTGGGCGCCGTGGAAACGGGCTGGGTGTTCCGTAACGACCGGGAAGCTCTGGACCGCTTTTTTATCAGACAGCGCGCCGTCGACGCCCCCAAAGAAGCCTTTACCGACGTCACGGTGCTGGGGGTGCAGTTGAGCACTCCGGTGATCATGAGCGCCATGACCATGCCGATTCCCGCAATTCGGGAAGATGGTCTTCGACTGGTGGCGGAAGGGCTGAAGTCGGTGGGGTCACTTGTCTGGACCGGGACTCCGGTGCCGGAAAATTTGAAGGAACTCGTTGCCTTGGGGGTTCCGGTGATCCAGAATGTCAAACCGTATGAAGATCGAGACAAAGTGCATGAAGAGCTGAACCGGATCCAGGAAGCCGGGGTGACCTGGGTCGGGGTCGAGATCGACGCGGGTCAGGGAACCAAAATCGGAGACCGACAGGTGGCCAAGAACTGCGCCCCCTTTTCCATGACGGAGTTGGCTGAAATCCGAAAACGGGTCGATCGGCCTCTGGTGTTTAAAGGCGTCTTGAGCGCTCACGACGCGAAACGATCTGCGGAAGCGGGTGCCGATGCCGTTATGGTTTCCAACCACGGCGCGCACACGTTGGATTATCTGCCCCATCCGCTACAGGTTATCGAGGAAATCCGCAACGTGCTGGATGCGAAGGTTCCCGTTTTCATGGACGGAGGATTTCGAAGGGGGAGCGACGTGTTCAAAGGGCTGGCCCACGGGGCCGTTTTGGTGGGACTAGGGCGCCCCATTCTGTATGGGCTGGCCGCCGACGGCTCCGACGGCGTGCGCGGGGTGGTGGAAAGCATTACGTCCGAGCTTCGTCGGATCATGATTATGGCGGGAACCGCCCACTTGCGCCACATCGATCCGGATTGTTTGGGGCGCGTTTGACTCGAAGTCGGGTAATGATTTGGAGGGGACGGCCATGGGTTCCGTGAAGAAACGCCTGCGGAAACGATCGGTTCCGGGGAAGTGATCTCTCGGAACCCATGGCCGTATCATCCCTCCGGGAAGTAGTGGTCGGAATGGGGGTTTAGACCAGAGGCACGAATTGGTTCGCCTGCCAATACGCTTCTTTGAGCATTTCGAGCTCCTGAGAAAAAGAATCATAGTGGACTTTTTCCCACTCCACCAACTCCTTATAGAATTGCTTGGCCTTTTCGTTTTCGGCTTTCTCGGCCAGGGATCCATAGAAGCGGATCGCGTCCATTTCCAGTTTCATGCCGATGGTCAGGGCGCTGATCTCGAAGTGCGCGTCCTTGACCCGATCCTTCAGCTCCGGGCTGAACACGGGGCCGGCGGAGTGAGCGTCCCCGCTGCGAACAAATTCTTCTGAGAAGTCGTAATCCCCGGTTTTGAGCACGGATCGATACTGATGCCTGAGGTAGTTGAAATGACCCATCTCTTCCTTGGCCAGACGGGAAAAGGTTTCCTTGCCTTTGGTGTCGGAAGTGGCGGCGGCGGCGTTGGAGTAAAACGCATTACCCGCCAGTTCAGCTTCCATTGCAGTCTTCAGCCCTTGAAGCACTTCATCCTTTTCTGAAATCATTCAAGTCTCCCATGCCGGGTATGGGTCCCGGCTTGCTGAACGGTCCGGTTGGATCTACGGCGAATTCACGTGCAAACATTGCATAGCATAACCATCTTCCGGGACATTGGGAAGAGTCCGGGCGGTTTCGCCCACGGCGAAGAGGCCGCTTCGGTCCCTCCATGCCCAAGGCGGTCGACGGGGCCTTGCATGCCGACCTCCGAGCCTCGATCGTCCAAGTTTCCCGACTCGGGCTTTGCGGGTCCGGACGAGTCTTCGAGATAGTACTGGACAAGCGGACGCCTTGCCATTAATACATGTCTGCTTTGCAGCGTCGTCTCGAAGTCGCATAGGAGTCAATATGAGCAAAAACGAGCGAAATATTCTGGCTGTGACCTCTTTTGGTCATTTTATGAGTCATTTCAACATGCTGGTCTTCCCGGCACTGGTATTGCCCCTGGCCGATCAGTACGGCATGCCCATCGGTGAAGTCTTGGCACTTTCGTTCTGGATGTACATGCTGTTCGGATTGACGGCCTTGCCGTGGGGCCTGGCGAGCGACGCGATCGGAGCCAAGCCTCTGCTTCTGGTCTTCTACGCCGGAGCCGGAGCCTGCGGGCTGGCGGCGTCGTCCTTTCTGGATTCGCCCGGTATCTTCGCCGTTTGCCTGGCGGGTATCGGCTTGTTCTCAGGGATCTATCACCCCGCCGGATTAGGCCTGATTTCCCGCGGAATGACACGCATGAGCATGGCGATGGGGTACAACGGCATCGCGGGAAACGCGGGTCTCGCCGTGGCCCCCATTCTCACGGGCGTGATCAATCACGCGTACGGGTGTAAAGGGGCCTATCTCTTTCTGGGCGTGTTGAATCTCGTGGGAGCGGCTTTGATGTTGTTCATGCCCACTGCGGAGCCCGAAAAGAAGGAGCGCACCGACAACCACCCCGTGGGGACGTTGGCCAAGGGTTTCATGGTGCTCTGCATCGTCATGATGCTCGGGGGTATCGCGTACAGAAGCGCAACGGTGGTGCTTCCTTCCTACTTCGAATTGAACAGTCAGGCAATTTTCGACGCCATGAGCGAGGTTCGCTGGTTTCCCACGTCCAGGAACGTAGCCGCCACCGCGTTGACCTCTTTGGTGTTCGTTATCGGGATGCTCGGCCAGTATCTCGGGGGGCGGTTTGCCGAAAAGCACGAACCCAGATGGGGGTATCTCATTTTTCACGGCTTGGCCTTGCCCATGGTGTTCACCATGGCCTGGACGGCGGACGTTCCGTTGCTTCTGGCGACCATGGGGTATATGCTGTTTTTGTTGGGCATGCAGCCCATCGAGAATACGCTGGTGGCCAAGCTGACCCCGGAAAAGCTTCGGCACAGCGCCTATGGAACCAAATTCGTGTTGACCTTCGGGGTTGGGTCCCTGGCGGTCAAGTTCGCCGCTTGGGTGCAGGAAGGGTGGTCGTTGTCCGCCGTGTTCATCGCCATGACGGGAGTATCCCTGGGCATCATCCTGACGATCATCTTACTGTTCCGGGTGACCCGTAAGATCAAACTGTGATCCCGTTTTCGGGATACGTTGAAAAGGAGGAGAACATGATCGCGGAAATTTCGGTTTTCCCCATCGGGGAGGGAACCAGTTTGGGGCGCTTCGTGAGAAAGGGCGTGGCCGTGATCAAGGAATCCGGCTATCCTTATGAGATCGGTGCCATGGGGACCTGTGTGGAAGTACCGGACCTGGATTCGTTGTTCGCTCTCGTGAAGAAGATACACGGGGCTCACGCGGAAGAAGGGGCGCAACGCATCTCGCTTCAACTGAAAGTGGACGATCGGCGTGATAAGCAGGCCACGATGCTGACAAAGAGGACTTCGGCGGGCGGATCTTGACGTTTCCTCGAGACGGCGCTCCGGCGGTCCGTTTCGAAATCACCTAACGTCCCGCCAAGTCAAATCGTTGAACCCGGCGGCTCTTCATTTCAGGCCATGTGCCGCGAGGCATTTATTTCGAGTTCAACAACCAGCAGGAGGCACAATGACGGCAGCAGTTACTCCGGAGAAGACCCGAGTGGGTTGGATCGGTACGGGCATCATGGGACTTTCCATGTGCGGGCACGTGCTCGACGCAGGCTATCCAACCACGGTCTTTAACCGCACGCGGTCGCGAGCTCAATCTTTGTTGGACAAAGGCGCGCGCTGGGCGGACTCTCCGCTGGAAGTCGCCCGAGAGTCCGACGTGGTGTTCGCCATCGTGGGATTGCCCGAGGATGTTAGGGAAGTGGCTCTCGGCGATCGGGGGGCCATAAACGGTCTTGGGAAGGGCGGCGTCTTCGTGGACATGACCACCAGCGAACCTTCGTTGGCGGTTGAAATCCATCGTGAGGGCGGCGAGAAGGGAATCCGGGTGCTGGACGCTCCCGTTTCCGGTGGAGACGTGGGGGCTAGGGCTGGAACCCTTTCCATTATGGTCGGAGGAGACCCGGAACCCTTCGAATTCGTGCTCCCATTGTTCCAGACCATGGGAAAAAGCATTCGACTTATGGGAAAGGCCGGAAGCGGCCAGCATACCAAAGCCTCGAATCAGATCATGGTCGCAGGCGCCATGATCGGTATGGTGGAATGTCTTCTCTATGCCGTCAAGGCCGGCCTGAATATCAACGAGGTAATCGAAGTCGTGGGGTCCGGAGCGGCGGCCAACTGGGCTCTATCCAATTATGGACCCAGGATCGCCAAGGGCGACATGAATCCGGGCTTTGTGATCGAGCATTTCCTCAAAGACATGGGAATCGTCCTCAAGGAAGCGGAACAAATGAACCTTCCTCTGCCCGGCCTCGCCCTCTGCCGTCAGCTTTACCTGGGGGCCAGGGCGCTCGGGTACGGTTCCATGGGCACTCAGTCGCTGTTCAGGGCTCTGGAGGTGTTGGCGGGAGGGAAGGCGTCCTGAGGCCGGCTGAGACGTTGACCGTCAGCGGGCCGTTGAAAAACGCGATCTGCGGCGTTGGGCTCCATCCCTCGTCACTGCGATGTACTCTATGTACGTCTCATTCCTCGAGATTTGCGCGCCTTGCATGTCATCGTTTTTCATCAACCTGTGGCAACCGGCTTTTTTCAACGGGCTGTCAGGAGAGGTTCCCATACGGTTCGCAAGGGGATACTTCCCGGGTGCGGCCGCGCTTCTTGTGGCCGGCGCATGGGCGGCCTCCGATTCCGTGGAGGCCCGTTCGGACCCCCACGAAAATGCACACCGCGAACGTCCTCCCGTACTCGTTTATCAGGAGCCGGCTAGAACGCCTGGATCAAACCGAAAAATACTGAGAAATCCGGGCTGGTACCGCTGATGGGGTCCTCCACGAAACCGAACTGGAAGCGGGTCGCTTCCGTGAAATTGAGCTGAAACCCCACGATCAATTCGAGCAGATTCTTGTCCAACGGCCCGAGACCCGTGTCCTCGAAAAGGGGAGTTGCGCCGTTGACCTGTATCATGGGGATGAACCCGCCGATCAGGCGATAGCCCGTCATAAAGGAGTAGGCCAGGGAATTCTTTACTTCGAGTTCGCCGAAAGAGTCGGGTTGGTCGAGCACGAAATATTGGAGATTGGCATTCAGTACGAAACGTCCGAATCGCTTGTCCGCGGCCAGTCCTCCACCGTAACCGATTCTTCCCGCTCCGAGCATTTCATCCTCGTCCCCGGTGGGAAATCGCACGTGCGCTATGGCGCTTACCGCCGGGGCGTAGCGTCCTTCCAGCAGAAGCGCATATTTCCCGATGAGCGAGATGTCTCCAAGCCCGTGGCTTGAAGAGGAGATCGCGGAGATCGTGGAACCGCGATATTGCCAATCGATGTGCGTCAGATCATTGGGGATGCTTTCTCGACCGCCGTCGGGAAAGCCGAAGAAGTCGTGGAAGCCTTCGATGAACCCGTCGAGGAATCCCCCCCAGTAATATCGATAGGGAATGCTGATGCCGAGCTGAAACCTGTCCGTTATCCCGTAATCGGCCCGCAAGGTGGACTCCATGAACTCGATGTCGAAATCAAGAGACCCGTTGGCGTTGGATTCCTGGGTGGAGATGTTGGAATAGTGGACGTCCAGTCGAGTCTGCAGGGCGCCTTTTTGCAGAGTCCGGGCCGGAGCCGGCTCGAAAGGCAAAAAGAGCATGGCGGGGACGCCTTGGTTTCTATGGGAGAAAGGCTCGAAGGGAAAATCCTCATCGGCTGCGGCGACCGCGCCGGCGGAGAACAAGAAACAGCACGTCATGAAGAACGCCGAAAGGAAACGAAGGATGCTCATCAACCTGCTCCTCTCCCGGTTTCGGGTGGCATCGGGCTTCAATGCGGATAACGATGAAACACTAATGAACCCGGCCGTACCGCAGCACACCCGGATGTGACCCTACGGTTCCCAACTTAAGCCTCAAGGTTTGTCGATTCGAAGCTTTCCCACAATTTCAAATGGTTACCTGCAGGTCGTAGGTTTCTTGCATGGTGCGCACCAAATGGGTCAGAAACTCGTTGACCGGTGTGGGAATGCCTAAAGCCTCGCCTTGCCGGACGATGGCTCCGTTGATGAAGTCGATTTCAGTTCGTTTGTTCCTCAGTACGTCCTGAAGCATGGACGAGACGTTTCCAGAGGTGAGTTCGGCCACTTTTTTCACCTGCCCCAAGGGATCGGAATAAACCAGACGGATGCCCAGAGCCTCGGTGAGGGCTACCGCTTCTCGGACCGCGTGATCCATTAGAGCCAGAGTCCCGTCGTGGTGTGCAATTTCCCCGTTTTTCAGGCGTGTGAGGGCCGTGAGCGCGTTGATACCCACGTTGACGATGAGCTTGCTCCAGATCAAATCTTGGATGTTTTCCACCGCGCTTGCGGGAAAACCCGCTTTGTCGAAACAGCTTAGAAGCTTATCCAGCGAATCGCCCGAATCCGCAGACGCCGCGCCGAGGAACGTATCCCCTTCTCCGGCGTGACGCACATGCCCGGGCCCCAGCACGGTCGCTCCCTGGGAAGTGATCCCGGCGACAATCCGTCCTTTGCCCCCAAGCGACTGTAATAGGGCGTCCACGTTCCCGAGGCCGTTTTGCACGGTGATCACGGGGGTGTCGTCGTCGATGATTTGCCGAAGAGTCTTCCCGGCCTCAAACGTGTCGTATGACTTGACGCAGACCAAAACCGCATCGGGTCGATCCGCTTCCGTCGGGTCGGAGATGACGCGCACGGGAACTTCATGCCGACCCCGTACGCCTTCCACCACGATACCGCTGGACGCTATGAGAGCCGCCCGGTCGGGGCGATGGTCCAGGAGTGCCACATCAAATCCGGCTTGCTGAAAGTAGGCCGCAAACAGGCAGCCCATGGCTCCCGGACCCACGACGCAGAATTTCAAGGAAACGCCTCCCTGTAAAGTCTTAATCAATCCGTCCCGAAAGAATGGAGGAAAACGCGCCCTAAGCGGGTCTTCCTCCGTAGGTGTCCAAACGTCAGGATAAGTCGCTCAGGTCTTCCTTCATGACGAAGGTATGCTCTTCTCCGGGAAACGTACCTTCGGACACTTCCTTGATGTAGTTCTTGACGGCTTCGTCGATGAGTGGAAACAGGTCGGCGTATTTCTTGACGAACTTGGGCGTGAATTTCCGGAAAAGACCCAACAGGTCGTTGGAGACCAGCACTTGCCCGTCACATCCCGAACCCGCGCCGATTCCGATGGTCGGCGCACTGATGGACTCGGTGATCTTTTCAGCCACCTTGTCGGGGACGCATTCGATGACCAGTGAACAGATTCCGGCTCCGTCCAAGGCTCTGGCCGATTCGAGAAGCTTTCTGGCCGATTCGATGTCCTTGCCCTGTACTTTGAAACCACCCAGGGAAGTGGCGGTCTGGGGAGTGAGACCAATATGACCCACTACGGGTACCCCCATTTTCACCAGGAAGGCCGCCGTGTCCGCGATTTCCACTCCGCCTTCGATCTTCACGGCGTCGCAGCCGGCTTCCTTGATGAAACGGCCCGCGTTGTGCAAGGCCTCCTCCTTTGAAATTTGGTAGGACATGAAGGGCATGTCTCCCACCAGGAAAGCATGCTTGATGCCTCTGCGCACCGCTTTGCAGTGATGAAGCATTTCGTCCATGGTCACCGGTACGGTGGATTCATATCCCAGGACGACCATTCCCAGGCTGTCTCCCACCAGGACCATGTCGACGCCGGCCTCGTCCATGATGGACGCCATGGAAAAGTCGTAGGCCGTCAACATACTGATTTTGCTTCCGCTGCGCTTCCGTTCCAGCAGGTACGGTATGGTCACCTTGCTTCTTTTTTCGCTCATTGCCTCGCTCCGGAAAAAAAAGCCCCCCTGAGCTCGTCAAGAGGGCTTAAGAAAAAAATGATATCATGTCCCATCACTTTCCCGTCCCGGTCTACACCAGATCCAGGCGGTTTTCGTGGGGGTCCGTAAGGCGTTTCCTTCCGGACTCGCGAATTTCTGCTGCGCCTATTTAATGCGCATTTTGGCGGCCTTCACCGTGTTCTTCATGAGCATGGTGATGGTCATGGGGCCGACGCCGCCGGGCACCGGTGTAATCGCCGCCGCTTTTTCGGCGCAGGCTTCGTATTCCACGTCACCCTTGAGGATGCGTTTCCCTTCCGCCGTGCGACCCACTTCGTTGACGCCCACGTCGATCACATAGGCGCCTTCCTTGATCATGTCGCCTTTGACGTATTCGGTGACGCCGACCGCGGCGATCAGGATGTCCGCACGTTTGGTGTGGAACGCCACGTCTTTGGTTCGGGTGTGAACCACGGTCACGGTAGAGTTGGCGTTGGCACCCTTCTGCATCAGCATAACGGCGATGGGCTTGCCCACGATGTTGGAGCGGCCCACCACGACCACTTCCGCACCCTCAAGCGGGGCGCCGCAACGCACCAGCAGTTCCTGGATGCCGGCGGGCGTGCAGGGAAGGAATTCGGAGGTACCGATCATCAGTTTGCCGACGTTTACGGGATGGAATCCGTCCACGTCTTTGTCGGGATCAATGGCGTAGAGGACGCGGGTTTCATTGATGTGCTTGGGGAGAGGCAGTTGCACGAGGATCCCGTGAGTCTCCGGGTCCTTGTTGAACTGGTCGATGAGTGCCAGCAGGTCCTCTTCCGAAATGTCGGCGGGTCGGTTTTCCTGGACGGAATGGAAACCGAGTTCCTTGGCGGTAGCGGACTTGGCCCGCACGTAACTTTGAGACGCCGGATTTTCACCCACGAGTATCGTTACCAGTCCGGGAACGATACCATGTTTTTCTTTCATCTCGGCGACTTCCGCCTTGAGTTCCTCTCGGATCTGCTTGGCGACCTCGGCGCCCTTAATCACCTTAGCGGCCATCCCTTTCTCCTTTCATCGTGGAGTATAGTCTCGGTTGCGCAATCTCTTGATGCGCTGGTTTTAGTGGAGTCAACGAAGATGCCAATGTATCAAACGACTTCTGAAGGCGTCAATGGAAAAACGTGAAAAGCGTCACAACGACCATGCCTTGACAGCACTCCGGGCCTTTTCCTAAGATACGCCGAATTTCCGGGAACCCGTTTCACGGATATTCGTCAAACCGGCGGGGGCTCCATGCGCCGTGCTCCCGCGAATACGACCACCATCAAGGGGTACCACCAATGCTTAACAAGTTCCTATCCGTGATGGCCCTTCTGGGCATCTTCCTATGGGCGGCCGGTTCGGTTCAAGCCGCCGACATCAAATCGTTGCCGGAAGTCGTGGCAACGGTCAACGGCGAACCCGTGCTCGCCTCGCAACTTGAGAAGCCTATCAATATCCTGCTCAGGAAATGGCACGAGGATAAAGGGACCGACTCGGGAAAAAAGGCTTTTGAGGAGGTAACCAGGGTCGCTTTGATGCAGGAAATCCAGCACCTCCTGCTTCAGCAGGAAACCAGGAAATACATGATCGAGATTACACCCGAGGAGGTGGACCGAGAGGTCGGTCGTCTCATGGTTTCACAGGGAGGAAAGAAGAAATTCGAAGAAAACCTGAAGGAAGCCATGATTCCCATGGACATGTTCAGGACGCAGGTATGGGATTTCATCGCCGCTCAGAAGCTGGTCGGTCGGCTTGCGGAAAAGGAATTTGTGCTAACGGAAAAAGAACTGCACGATTTCTACAAAGAGAACGTGGAACGATTCTTTAAACCCAAGACCGTCGTGGTCCGGCATATCGTGATTGAAGTACCTCAAAACTCTTCGGAAGCCGTTCACCAAGCGGCCAAGGAGAAGGCTGAGGAAGCTCTCGCGAAGATCAAGGCGGGCGCGGACTTTGCCAAAGTGGCGGAAGAGTATTCCACTGATCCCAGCCGACTTAAAGGAGGTCTGATCGGCTCTTTGACTCCGGGAAGCATGCCGCCGGAATTTGAAGAGGCAGCGTTTTCCTTAAAGGAGGGCGAGGTGAGCGGTGTCGTGAAGACCCGGTACGGATATCACATTATCAAAGCGGATCAGGTGGTTCCTGAAAATGTGATTCCCTATGAAAAGGCCAAGAAGGGCATTGAAATCGCCATTAAGCAGGTCATGCTGGAAGACGCTCAAAAGAACTTCATGAAGAATTTGATGGACAAGGCCGACGTGCAAATTTTCATCTGATCCGTCGGCGGTCGCCGCCGGAGCATGAGAACGACGAGCGAGACATCCGTCCGATGTCCCGCTCGTTTTGTTTTGGAGTGACGGCTTCCCTCTATAAGAACAGGGGGACGAAGTCGAATTTCCCCACGTCCACCAGACCCCTGTCGGTGAGTTTGAGTTCGGGAATTACCGGGAGAGCCAGAAAGGACAGGGCCATAAAGGGGTCTTTCAGACCGGAGCCCAGGTCGGCGCAAATCTCGCGTAGGCGGGTTTTTCGTCCGATCACTTCGCGGACCGGTTCCACCGACATCAGGCCGGCCACGGGCAGGGGGAGCGTCGCCAGGACCCGATCGGCCGAAGCCGCGGCCAGCCCGCCCCCCATGCGTTCCACCTCTCGAACCGCCCGCATGACGGCTTCGTCCTCCACGCCCGCCGCCACGATGTTGTGAGAGTCATGAGCCACGGTGGAGGCGATGGCTCCCGCCTTCAACCCAAGACCTGAAACCAGCCCCTTGCCTATGCGTCCGGAAGCATGGTGCCGCTCCAGCACGACCAGTTTGATCACGTCCTGTTCCGGGTCGGATACCGCCAGGCCGTCCTGAATCTTAACGGATCGGCTTTCCGCTCGGGTCAGGATGCTTCCCTCCATTACCCGGATCACACGTGCGGAACTTCCCGTCGCGGGAATCCGGAAAGCATCCGACGGCAGTTCTCCCAAGTGCATTGTCCGTAGCGCCTTCCCGGCGAGAGGTTGGGGAAAGTCATGAATCGGCATCCCATTGGACACGGTCACACGCCCTCTTTGAATCACGGTGTCCACTCGAAAGGTCTTGAGATCGTCCACGATGACCACGTCGGCCGTATATCCTGGTGCCAGGGCGCCTCTCCCATACAGACGAAAGTATTCCGCCGGGTTGAGAGTCACCATGCGGATTGCGATGATGGGGTCCAGACCTTGGGCCACGGCCAGACGCAGATTGTGGTCCAAATGACCCAACTCGAGAAGTTCCTGCGGGTCCCGGTCGTCGGTGACCAGCATGGTTCGGCGACAGTTCAAAGGCGTCACCAGAGGCAGCAGGGTCTCGAGGTCCGCAGCCTGGGTTCCCTGCCGGATCATCACCATCATGCCTTTGGACAACTTCTCCGCAGCCTCTTCAATCTCGGTACACTCATGATCGGAGCCGGGACCGGCATATAGATACGCATTGAGACCGGCTCCGCGAAGGAGAGGGGCGTGCCCGTCTCTCACACCGTCGCCGAAGGCGAGGAGCTTCTCAACGACGGCTTCCATGCCGTACACCGTGCCCGGAAAATTCATCATTTCGGCAAGCCCCAGAATTCTCGGGCGGTCTTTGAGACGCAACAGGTCTTCCACTCCGAACACGTCCCCGGCGGTTTCCAGATGGGTGGCGGGCACGCAGGAAGGGAGCATGAAGAAGAAGTCCATGGGCAGGTCTCGGGTCGACTCCAACATGTATTCAACGCCTTCCGAGCCTAAGACATTGGTGATCTCGTGGGGGTCCGCCACCACGCACGTGGTGCCCCGAGGGACCATGCAACGGGCGGTCTCCGGAGGAGCAAGAAGCGTGCTCTCAAGATGGATATGGCCTTCAATGAACCCGGGGAGAACGTACTTGCCCGAGGCATCCACGATCGTATTCCCGGTATAGGCGCCGCTTCCCACGATTTTGTTTCCATGGATCGCGATGTCGTTCTTTTCGAAACGTCCGGAGAAGACATCGGCGGTCGCGCCTCCCCGGACCACTAGGTCCGCCGGCTTGTCTCCCCGAGCTACGGCCAAAGCCTCCTGCATCTCCGAAATCCTGGTATGCATCTTCATGTGCTTGAATCTCCCCAGTCCGTTAAGAATTTCATTGACCCTCGTTTTCGAAAATTGTGCGGAGAGTGTTCAGCAGTCGGTCTACGGGTTCTTCGCTGTCCACACGGAAAAGGCGCTTCGGATCGATTTCATCCGGAGGCTCGAACCGTGCTTTTTGAGAATGAAATAGCTCCCAGCGTCCGTCGGACACGGTGAGAGGAGCTTCCGCTCTGCGGGCCAGCCTTTCCCTCACGGTCCCTTCGCCGCACACGCACTGGATGAAGCAAGGTTCGGCATCAAGGCGACGTGCCGTCTCCAGGACCCAACCCCGATGTTCTCGTTTGGAGAATGAGGCGTCCAGGATGACGTCCTGGCCCTGGGCCAGAAACTTTTCGGCGTCCATGAGCATCCTGCGATAGGTTTCCCCCGTTGTTTCGGAAGAGTATATTCCTTTGCCAAAGGATTCCAAACGTCGTTCCGTAGGGGCGACGCCGGACAGATACTTCCGTACCAGGTCCGACTGGATGACCGGAGCGTCACAAACCTTGGCCATGGCCTCCGCAAGGGTCGTTTTGCCGGTTCCCATGAGTCCGAACACCACGAGCAGCTTGGGACGGCGCCCACAGCCGGTGTAGCGTTCCGCCAGAGCGAAATAGCGTTTACCCGTCTCTAGACCTTGACGCCTCCAATCGACGGAGGCCTCGGGTTGGTCGAACTCGAAAGAGAGCACCTTGCCTCGGACGCAGGCACGGTAGCATTTGTAGAAATTCATCAATTCGAGGCATTGGGAGTCGCCGGAGCGTTCGCTGAAGGTTCTTACGAAAAGATTGGAAAGATCAGCACGATTTCTGAAATCCAGATCCATGGCCAGGAAAGCCACGTCCGCCGCCGTGTCCGAGCATCGAAACCTGGGATTGAACTCGATGCAGTCGAAAATCACCACTTCGTCGGCAAGACAGATGTTTCCGGAATGGAGGTCGCCGTGGCATTCTCGGATTCGCCCGTTGAGGATTCGAGACTGAAAGAGTTCCCGATTCTCGTAGAATGAATTTGTGTATTCCCGGATGGTATCGAATCTCTTCTGAGACAGGGCCACTCCGATATAGTCTTTCATCTGTTTGAAATCTTCATCCGTATTGTACCGGATCACGTCGATTTCGCCGTATCGATCTACTCTTCCTCCCGTTTCCGCATTCTCGTAGAATTCAGCCAACAGGGAGGCAATGCGAATGATCGCCGATTCGTCGATTGCTTCCCCTCGGTCCAGGATTCGGTCCATCATTCTTTCTTGAGGCATTCGCAACATTTTCACCGCGAACTCCTCGGCCGGCCCGCTTCCTTCCACGACGAAATCCTCGCCTTTTCGAACGATCGGAACCGTGCCCAAATAGTACTCCGGGGCCAGTCGACGGTTGAGCCGAACCTCTTCCTCGCAGAAGTGCCTGCGCTTTTCGAGAGTGGTAAAATCCAGGAAGCCGAAATCCAAAGGTTTTTTGACTTTATATACGAGATCGCCTGCCAGGAAGACCCAAGAGATGTGCGTTTCCACAAAATCCACACGATCCGGTCGGTGAGGATAACATCGCGGGTCTTTCAAGGCTTCCTGTATGGGGAGGGGTGTGTTCATAAGCCGGTGAGACGGAAATAAGGCGTCATGACCGTCGGGCCGGACCTTGCGGCGCGACGGTCGGACCGTCGTGTCTATATCCCGTCGGGATTCTCAATGCCGAAACGGTCTTTAAGAAAGGAGTTCTCGTTCATGTCCAATGTGTATTCGGGCTTCCTCAAACGGTTATAGTGACTGAACAACAGCTCGAAATAGTGCCGCCATCGTTCCCGGTTTCCCGCCTCGATGCGCATGGTGAGTTTTGGGGAGGTGTTGGAATATCGGAAAAGAATGAAGCCGTCCGGCATGTCCACTCGAAATCCGTCTCCCAAGGTATCCATGCCCGCCAATTGCCAGTCGTTGTCCGCGGACAATTTCTGAAAGGCTTTTTCCACATCGGCCACCACCCGGGCCTTGTCCTCATTGTCGTATACCGTGCGGATTTCGGGGGCTTGAAAGAAACTCCCGAACATGCCTTGCTCTTCGAGTCGTCCGATGAAACGGTCGATGGTGAGATTGGGTTCGGACCAGACCTTTTCGAAATGATCCATCACGGAGATGAACTTCAGTGTAAAACGGAGAGCGTCGTCCGAGGGAACACCGTGATCGTCGGTACCGAAAAAATGCAGTGAGTATTCGGCCTGCCACATAACATAGCCGGTTTGCGCAACCAAAGCCGCCGGATCGGAATAGCCCGTGACTTCCGCCAGGGTTCCCATGAGCCGATTCATGGTGGCCTTGATGTGGGAATGTCCGATGCGATGTTGAACCGCTTGTCCCCCGAGGCGTTGCACCAGCTGGCTGAGCTGTTTGGTGCAACGAGGATCCGCCAGCACGGTACCCGCGATACGTTCCACCTCGGAACGGTCGAAGGTTTTTCCCAATTCCGCAAGCCTCGCGGACAGACGGGGAACGTCCACCTGGAGCTTATGCGCGGCCAGAGGAAAGGCCATCATATCACCGAGGAAGAGGTTTCCTCCCACCATGGCCGAAACGCGATCCGCATCCAGATCGAAGCTGAACAGCGTCACATGGGGGTGTGCCTGCGACCAGGCGATCTGATCCGAAAGATATCTCGGTTGCGTTGGATCGGGAAGTCCGGCCAGGGCTTCGGGATCGTTGTCCGATCGGAAAGTGTGCGTCAGCCGTTCACCCAATATCTCCCGGAAAGTGTCTTCGTAAAGCCTGGCGGTTCCACCGCCGAAATTCAGTGCAACGGGAGCCCGTCCTTCGGCAAGCAGGGGTTTGAACTCTTCGATGAGAGAGCTTTTGTAAATACTGCGCGTCAGCCGGTCGTTGTTCTCGATCCCGGATGCGGGCGGTTCCACGCGGACGGCTTCGCCCAGCAGGACCGCATCCCGGATTTGATCGATGAACTTGCTGTGCAGTGCCTCCTTTCCCAAGACGATCTTCATGCCGTTGTATTCTTTCTCAACGTGAGAACGGGTGATCATGATTCCACCTTGGGCCTTGAGACGCTGAATGGTGCTGTAAATCTCTCCCGTACACCCTTCACCCAGCAGAAAGACGTTGACTCCTCCTCGGGTCAGGCCGGAGGCCAGTCCTTCCAGAATAACCGGAGAAGTGTTCCCGTTATCCATTCCGATGACGAAGCAGTCGCCGGGAGCGAGTCCTTTGACGGAACCGGGCAGGTCATGAAAAACCACGCCGGCCAAGGCCCTGCCGATCCGTTCGGCCAAGGCCGGTGTGAGGTTGGCTTGGATGGTGCCGCCCGTTTTCGAGTCGAGGTAGGAAATCACCACGCCTCGAATATCGTAGGACTTGAATATGGACGCCAATTGGCTTCCGGCCTCATCCCTTGAAGAGAACGACTTCATCTCCGGAAGTTCCAGGACGTCGGATAGATGTTCCGTGGTTTCGGTTCCCGGAGCGTATGATTTCTTTTCGGCCCGGATACGCCGCAACAGCGTATCGAGCCGTTGTTGAGCCTCGTTGGACAGGGACATGTTCGGGAACTCCTTTTAATTTTCTGAAATCACGTGCAGCTTCAGTAGATTGGTCTGGGTCTTATCCGGGATGGGAGAGCCGACGGTGACGGCCACTACGTCGCCGGATCGGGCGAGGCCGGTTTTCAGCGCATGGTCGTTCATCCACTGAATACAGGCTTCCGAACTTTCGAAGACGGGTGCCTCCATGGGAGTGACCCCCCAGAGCAGCGCCATTCTCCGGCGAACTTGTTCATACGGAGAAAAGGCATAGATATTGTTCTGCGGTTTGAATTTGGAGACGATGACGGCCGTAGCCCCGGTTTGAGTATAAATCCAAATGCCCTTCAGGGGAAAATGCCGGTACGCCGAAGAGGCTAGATGGCAGAGGGCGTGAGCTACGGACGGATCCTCTCGGGGTTCGTGTTTCGAGCTGCTGAACAGTGTGTAGGCTTCCGGAAATGCTTCCGCTTCGCGGATGATCTTCTTCATCATGGCCACGACTCGTACGGGATCGTGCCCCACACTCGTTTCTCCGGAGAGCATCACGGCATCGGTGCCGTCGTAGACCGCGTTGGCCACGTCGGTTGCCTCCGCCCGAGTGGGAAAATGATGTTCGATCATGGATTCAAGCATTTGCGTGGCTGTAATGACCGGGACACCGAGGATATTGGCTTTGCGAATGATTTGTTTTTGTAGAACCGGAACACGTTCCACGCGGACCTCGATGCCCAAATCTCCACGGGCCACCATTACCATGTCCGACGCCGGGATGATTTCGTCCAACCGACTCAGCACGGCGGGACGTTCCAGCTTGGCGATGATGGGCACTTGACGACCGAAGCGTTTCAAGGTGTTGCGAAGCAACTCGATGTCGTCGGCCTTTTGGACGAAGGAGAGGGCTACATAATCGAATCCGAGTGTTACGCCGAACTCGATGTCCGCCAGGTCCTTTTCCGTGAGGGGGGGGAGAGAAGTCGTGGTTCCCGGCAGATTGACTCCCTTGTTTTCCAGCAGGACTCCGCCTTCGAGAACGCGGCATGCCAGCATCCCATCTCGGGTGCCGTCGGCTTCAAGCCGAATTTTGCCGTCGTCCAGGAGCAGGATCTCTCCGCTTTGAACGTCCTCCAGCAGGTTGCGGTAGCTTACGGAAAATCGGTCTCCGCTTCCCTGAATCGGGGTGGGAGCAATGAAGACTTGGGCGTCCTCCCGCAGTTCCAGACTTCCGTTCTCAAGTCGTCCCACCCGCAGTTTGGGCCCCTGAATGTCCTGAATGAGGGCCAAAGGGCGATCGGCTTCTTGGATGCATTCCCTGGCCGTGACAAAGATTTGTCTGTGTGAATCGTGGGTACCGTGGCTGAAGTTGAAACGGAACCCGTCCACGCCGGCGCGAATCAGACGCCGGACGGCATCCGCCGAAGAGGAGGCGGGCCCCAAAGTGGCGATGATCTTGACTTGAGTGGGATCGGAAGAAAAGGGATTCGTCTGTGCCATTGTTCGCCGCCGTACCCATGGGTCCGAGGCGGGACGGGAAGATGCCCGCCGGTAATTGCGAAGATCGACTGATGATTAGTCTGACAGATTCGGGCGTTCCTTGCAAGACGGAGCCTTTTGTTCGGCCGGGATGGGAGGCGAAACTGCAGCCCCGCGGCGGAGGGGTGCGCGGCTGAAAGGCTTGAATCCTTCTTTCAACGAAGCCGGGGACGGCGGATTGCACAGAGCGCCGAGGAACAGAAAAAATCCGCAGGCCAGAAGCAGGGCGTTGATGCCGAAACGGGAGAACACCAGAAAACCCAATCCCGCCCCGGAGACCGTTGCCAGAGCTCTCAGGCCGTACGCTGCGGACATGGTTCGTCCCATGAACATCGGCGGGGCCAACGCCTGGATCCGACTCTCGATAAGGATATGACGAGAAACAGAGGTGACTCCCAAGAACATGAAAATACCAAGAAACGGCGGGAGGGAGCAGAGAGGTGCGGCCAAAGCGAGGATCCCGGCGCCTTCCGAAATCATGCCCAATCTGAGCATCGGGACTCTCGACATACATCCCATTCTGGAAACCAGGATTGCTCCTGCGAAGGAGCCGGCGTTGAACAGCGAGAATACGGCGCCCAAGGCTGCGGCATTTCCCCAGGATCGGCCGTCGATCCAAAGAGGCGACGCGTACTGGAACAGCCCGCCCGCCCCGGCGGACATGAACAGAAGGAGAAGCCATTGGAGAACCGGCAGGTTTCGCGCCGTGGCGGACGGAGGCGGAGATTCCCGGACGAGTCGTCGTCGTGACATCTCCGAGGGTTTCATCAGAAGGACTCCCGGCACTCCGGAAATGAAGCAAAGAAAGGCGCACAAAATGAGTGCCTTGACGGGTCCTGCCTGCGACACGATCCAGCCCATGCAGATGGGCCCCAAGATGCCGCCGGTCAAAGCCGCTTTTTGCCGAAACGCATTGGCATGCATGATGTCTTCGGGAGGGAAGAGAAAGGGCACCAAAGTGCTCCTGGCCGAAATATGAAGCAGGTCCGCCGCGGAGTGGAAGGCGTAGATGAGGAACACAACCACATGGGAGCCGGGAACGAGGGAGAGAAGAAGCGCGGGCAGGGCCTTGGCCGCCCCACAGACGAAAAGGATGCGCGCAGGGTTGGACCGATCCAGTAGTCCGCCCGATACGAAGGAGAGCAAAAAAGCCGGTGTCTGAGCGGCCGCCAAGAGGAAGAGCAGATTCCTCTCGCCCTGGTGTCTGCCTAAAACCAGGAGCTCACAAAGAGCCAACCCCAATAGTTGTCCGGCCGAAACGGAGAGAAAGTCCGCCCCGGCCAGGATTCGGAGATGCCGGTTCATGCCGCTTGGGCATTGTTGAATCGGGGCGCGTTTTCTTTGAGATACCCGATCACCGTGTCTTCCATGTATTGCCGTATGACGGACTCGAGATATTCCTTGCTGCAGAATACACCGTGAAAGGTTCCGCTTCCGACCAGTGCTTGTTGGCGACAACCGCCGTCGCACAGGCCGGCCAGGGAGCATTCACCGCAGCCGTCCGGCAACGGCGGGGCGATGATCTGGGATTCCGCGGTGAAATCCACGCCTCGGTACACGTTCCCATACGTGAGCTCCGGGTGCCATTCGTGGGAAACTCCCGGACAGCTTATCAGGTTGCCGTTGACGTCGATGACCAGGGAACCTCGCCGGTTGGCGAGGCATCCCACGGAAGGCGGCGGTCCCAATTCACGGAATCCCCGTTTCCGAGCCTCTTGTTCCAGGAAGAAGTAGATGTCGGGACGGCTCGGGCCTGAACAATCCGGCCGGGCGCGTCGGTCGAAATCCAGTTCGCGGGGAAGCAAAGCACCGAATTCCATGTCATGCACCGAACCGCCCAGTCCGACGTCCAGCAGACGATCAAAGAGCTCGGGATATCGGAGGTAGTCGGAGGTGTCCTCGTCGTACTGGATCGCGGGACGGAAAGTCAGAAACTCCGATGCTTCAACGAGGTTGCGCTCGATGAGATCGTAGGACCCTCGGCCGCCTTCGAACACCCGGTGTCGATCATGAAGATCGGGCGGACCGAACAGAGAGACGCGGACCGTATGCATGCCCAAACGGCTGAGATTTCTCGCCGTGGAACGATCCAGAAGCACCCCGTTGGTGGTCAGGCTGAATTCAACGTCGACTCCTCGGCCCCTGCAGAAATGAACCAGAGCCCCAAGCGTTTGGATGCTTTCAAAGTTGAGCAGTGGTTCGCCTCCGGTGATCATGATCTTGATGGAGTCCGGGCGCCTGCTTTCAATGAGTTCTTCGATGAGCGCGGCACACCGGCGAGAGGTTTCGTCGGACATGTGAACCGGCCCCTTCATGCCCTCCTGAATGCAGAATACGCATCGCAGGTTGCAGGCTTCCGTCACCTGGATTTTGAACGTCATGGAGCGGGTATCCAGGAATCGGCTGTAACGCCAATTGGAGAGCAATCTGGTTTCGTCCAGCGAGGGCGACACCAGAAATCCCATTTCGCACAGTTCCTGGAACAGCGGCCGATGCCTCCCATCCATTCTTCCGGATTGGAAGTCCCGCCATATTGAGGGCTCCAGGATTTTGAGACCCCGGTTCAGGGAATGGAACAGGACCGTCCAAGGCGTCCCGTCCCAAGCTGTTTCGTGTTCCACCAAATACCTGGAGGGAACAGGGTTGATCGTATGCATGGAATTCCCCGAGAAAAAGGTAAAAAGGGGTCCGGAGACCCCTGAATGAAATCAGCCGGCCGGCGGGCTTGATCGGTTTCTTAGGTCAGAATTTGCGGGCCGATATAGCAGCAGAGCTGTTGCGCCGAGCGGAAATCGTACGTTGCCAAACGAATCGTTACGTGCATTGCGGTTTCTCCTTGTGTGTTGGATTTGAACGCGCGTCGTCGCAAGGAGAGGCAAGAAGCGTGCAGAGGTGTTCGGCAGGGAATTGGAGTGGTTTTTTCGCAGGAAGTGTCGGGATTTCAGCAGGTTACTTCTGATCGTCCTCGATGGGAAAGAGTGTCCGGACCACCCGGTCCAGCGGATGAAACCAGGTCTGCCAGAATGCTCGGGGCTGCGACCGGGCGTAGGCGGTCAACTGGTGCGAGCCCGGGCGCGCTCCATCCAGCAGGCGGACTTTGTGAAACCTTCTTGAGAATCGGCCTTGGCCGTAAATTTCTTCCATGCCCTGAAAATAGTTGGACAGGGAACAGCTCACCTGTTTGCTCCCCAGGTAAATGAAAGGATGGTCCCGATCCAGGACCTTCTTCAGTCCGGCATAGAGGTCCCGCCGCCGGTGAGGATCGCTTTCCGTCATGGCGGCCTCGATAATGCGATCCGCTTCCTCGTCGTGATAACGACTGAAGTTCCATATTCCGCTATGGTGCCATAAATTATATAGAAATTCGGGCTCGTCGGGCATGAGTCGGAAATAGAATAAGGTCGCTTGAAAATCGCCCGGATTGAGACGCGTTTCATAGTGATTCGCGTAGCTTCCCCCATGCCAGTCGGCTCTGATTCCCAAGCGTTTCCACTGGGCCATGACCCGCAAAACGGTGTCGTATTCGGGCGCATATTCTTCCGGCACCAGGATGGAGAACTCGAATCGTTGTCCGTTTCTGTCCAGGTAGCCGTCTCCGTCGTGGTCTCTCCAACCGGCCTCCGACAGAAGTTCCACGGCGCGCTGGAATCTTTGATTCGACAAGGGAACGAACATCGGATTCTGTTTGTCGGGCAAAAGATTCGGGCTCAAACCGTTTGTTTGAATGCCCATGGCCAGGGCGTTTCGGATGCGGGCATCGTTTAGGGGAGGCTTGCTCGTGTTGAACAGAATTACGAAATGAACATGCTGAGGGCCGGACTCGACGTGAAGGAGGTGATCGGCCGTCTTCAGCAGGGAATCATAGCAGGGGTTCATTTCCAGCACCAAGTCCGTCTTTTCTTCCAACAGCCTCCAAGGGAGTTCCGCTTCACCTCCGGGGTGGCGCAGCACCAGCCGATCGAGCCAGGGACGTCCTTCAAAATAATCCTGAAAGGAGGAGAGGACGATCACCCGCCGGCCGTCGCGACTCTGGAATCGAAAGGGACCGGTGCCCACAGGATGTGAGAACCAGCGTGGATTTGAGAAGGATCCGGACGGGAAGATGGGGACGTAGGCAAGATACGACAGAAAGTTGGGAACCGGGTGGTCCAGTTCCACGAGCACCCGATCCGGATGAGAATCTTCGCGAAACCGGGCGATGCGCAGAAACTGGGGAATCACGTTTCGAAATTGAGTTTCCAGGGAATAGATGACGTCCCTGGGAGTCATGAAAGTGCCGTCGTGGAAACGGACATGGGAATGGAGAATGAATTCCCACTTTCGGCCTTGTTGGGTCATTGTCCAGGACTTGGCGAGTTCGGGCTGCGGTGAACCGTCGGGCCCGAGACGGCAAAGCATGTTGACCATCATTTGGAGAGCGAAGGAGGCTCCGTTACCCGACTTAGAGTGCAGATCGAATTCTCCCAGAGGAATGGGAAGGTCGATCCTGAGCTCTCCTCCCGCTCTTGGGGCGCTTCCCACGGGCGAGGGACGTCTTTCCGGCGGAAACAAGGCCGGCAGGAGTACCAGAACAAGGACCAGCAGTGCGCCTATCCAAGAAAGATATCGGCCCGTCTGAGCCCCCATGTTCCTGATATTACGTCCGTTCATGATTCCGGCTTCTCGTCCTCCATGGGGATGACGATCTTTGTGCGCGACGTCGCAGCTTGGACGTTCCGAACGTCTGTTTCATAGTATCCCAACAAGATCATTTCAACACGATGTTGTTTCAATACGAACCATGTCTCCTTCAACCTTCGCCTGCCCCTGTTCCTCAATCAAACGAATCAGGCCCAGGAATTCAGCAAGGCGAAGTCCCGCCATCGCGGCGGGAACCGCCAGGGGCGTGTCTTCGCCTGCATGTGCTTTGAGTGCGTCGTACAGGGCGAAGGCGGTGCGTTTGGGAGCTCCCACCCGGCGGACCGCCGAGTCCACGGCTTGGAACAGTCGCCGGTCGTTCTCCTCCAGAAATGCCGGTTTTAGACGCAGACGGACCGCGGGACCTCTACGCCCGTTCTCTTCGAGAATCGGACCTTTGCAGGGCGCGAGGAGACGCCGGGCCTTACGCAAGACGCTTTCACGGCGGATCGTTTCGCCTGCGGCCGCCAGTGCCGGATGGCGAACCAAGAGATCATTGACGGTGAAACTCATGCCCGATGTTTCGTAGAGGAGATTGCCTAGATACGGATCGTTCAGTCCCAGCCCCGCCAATGTGAGCGCCAACAGCCGGCGTCGAGTGGATTCTCCCCGGAAAGGAACGAATCGATCGGGCAACAATTCGTCGGGTAAGTGTTGTGGACGGATGGTGCCGCCCGTCGCCAAAGCCGCAGCTCGCCGAAGCACATTGTCCAATTCCCGAACGTTGCCCGGCCATGAATGGAGTCGCAGAAGTTCCATGGCCTCCGGTGAAGCGAGCCGGGGCGGAGAATTCTCGTCCGGAAGCGTGCGTCGGAGTATTCTCAGCACCAATTCGTCGAAGACTTCCATACGTTCCCGCAAGGGGGGCAAATGAAAATGGGCTCCTTTGAGCCTGAAGTACAGGTCGCTGCGGAATCGTCCTTCTCTTACGTCTTCTTCCAAAGGGCGATTGGTTCCCGCCAGAAAGCGAACGTCGACCTTGGTCTCTTTAAGGCTTCCCAAAGGCAATATTCTGCCCTCCTCCAATACCTGCAGCAGCTTGACTTGGTCCTCCTTGGACAAGTCGCCGATTTCGTCCAGCAAGACGGTCCCGCCTTCAGCGCTCTTGAGGAGTCCCATCTTGTCGTGCACCGCTCCGGTAAAGGCGCCGCGTCGATATCCGAATAGTTCACTCTGCAACAGATTGGAGGGGATGGCGGCGCAGTTGATCGTCAAGCAGGGGCGCTCCGCCCGAGGACTGAGCTTATGGATCAAACCGGCTAAGAAGGTCTTTCCCGTACCGGTCTCTCCGGTGAGAAGAATGGGCATGGGGGACCGGGCGAGACGCCGAAGTTCTTCGATTCGTTTTTCCATCATGGGGCCTCTTCCCCAAATGAGAGCGAGTTCCTCGAATTCGGACAGGTGAGTCTCGGTCCGGACATGACCTTCCCTCACATGTCCGGACACCTGAAAATAATTCAGGCCGATGCGGTTCAGCTCTTCTCGGAGCAGATTGAGGTCTTCTCCGGTGATGTTGGATGTGGATCCGTAGTAGGCTCTGATCAGCGAGTCCAGGAGTTCCTCGAACTCTTCCTTAACCTGTTCGAATCGGGACCTTTTCGTGGAACGTAGGAAGTCCAGGAAAAGGCCGGCCACGAGAATCTGGTATTGTTTACCGCGGATGGTACGGGGCGCGTCGGGTTGCGCTTTGATTTCGAAGACGCCCCACGGGGCGTTCGCGCATCCAAAGGAGGCATATCCGGCGAAACTTCTTCGGACCAGAGATTCCTCGGGGTACTCCCAGTCCGATTTTTCCACAATCTGGGCGAAGCATTTCTCGAACCCCTCCAATTCAGTGGGCGCCGTTCGGGAAAGGAATCCGATGCAAAGCTCCCCGGCATGTTGAATCGTCAGAGTTCGATGCAGGTCGTCTTTTTCCATTCGGAGGGAGAAGCCGGTTTCGAACCGTGCGGTAATGAAGTGGGGCGGGCTTCCCACGGTCTCGCCGGTATTCGATGGACGGGATTGGTCTGGATACCGGAAGCCGGGAGAGGGGGCTTTTTTCAAGCGGAGTCGGCCCAATGTTTTCGGTAGATTTCTTGAACTCTCCTCAAAGCCTCCGGAGTATCCACGCCCATTACTTCCCGTTCATCGGCGCAGACCACACAATTCGGGGACATGCCCTCGGCGACCATCAATTCCACCAGATCCGTAATGAAAAACTCCTCGATGGGTTCCACGCGCCCGTTCCGTTCTTTGTGGACGACATGTGGATTCCTTTCGAGCTTGGGGAGCATTTCCAGAAGGACATCTCTCTGTGCCGCGTAAATACCGGAATTGAAAATCGTGAGCCCGGCTCGTTTCTCCGGGGAGTAGTCCTTCCAGTAGGCCCATTCCGTAATTCGCCGAACTCGTTCTTCCGACATTTCCACGGCTCCGTAACGCGCCGGCTCCGAAGGACGAAACCCCAATACCACCAGAGGCGCGTAACGCGCCATGTCGACGAGGTCTTCGTAGGTTTTCCGGCGCACGAGGGGCACGTCTCCCATGGTGATAAGCACCACGGACTCCACGGCGTCCATGAGCAAAGGCCGGGCCGCCAATAAAGCGCCCCCGGTTCCGTTGGTTACGGGCTGCTCGGCACAGGAAACCTCGAATTCCTCGGTGGCTGAAATGACGTCTTCTTTTCGGTGATTTACCACAAGAATCTTGGGGCCCGAAGGAAGATTGGACAGCACTTCGTGAAGGAGGGGGCGCGCCCCCTGGAAAGGCGAATCAGTGGGTAATAAGGGCAGCAAGGTCTTGTTGCCGTCGTACCCGGTCATTCTTGTTCCCTTGCCGGCTGCGAAGACAACGGACACCACACGGGGAGGGACGGCGAGGGTTTCGGCCGAGCGACGGTCGGCTGCTTCAGTCATGGGCTCCACCTCGGGGTTTCCTAAGCGTGTCGATGGTGCGGAACGGCGTTTTTGATTCTTCGAAGCTGCGACCCGACCGAGTCCCGCCTCGAACGGCGCCGAAGGATCACTCTCCGAATAATAACGTTCGGACCTCATATAGGACGCGCGTCACGTGAGACCCGAAGAAAGCTGCGGGCACAGCCGATTTCGAAAACGCAAGAACCTATGCCAATGATGACCGAACTGTGCAACCATAGGGATTTATCCCTCGAATATCAAGCGGCGACCGAAGAAAGACCGCGTATGTGCCGACGTTTGATGTCGCTCCGGGCGACTATTCCGTTGTATCCCGGACCCCGGGTTATATATAGTGCTTTTCATGCCGGTAACACTGAAGGGGATATTGGAGCAGATTACTTTCCAGGCCGAGGATTCGGGTTGGACGGTGGCGCGTGTTTCTCTCGACGACGGCCGCCTGATCAGCGTTGTGGGTCCCCTGGTGGGCGTGGACCCCGGAGAACACCTGGAAATCGTCGGCGAATGGCACAATCATCCTAAATATGGCCCTCAAATCAAGATCCAGCGATTCCGCAGCGTTCTTCCCGTGTCATCCGATGGAATTCGGAAATACTTGGGTTCGGGCCTGGTCCGGGGAATTGGTCCCGGAACGGCGGAACGCATCGTCTCAAAATTCGGCGAAGACACATTGGAAATCCTGGACCGGGACTTGGATCGGCTTCGTGAGATCGAAGGAATCGGTCCCAAGCGTCTCGAACAGATTCGGGTATCTTGGAATGAACATCGAGAAGTGCGTGAAATCATGGTGTTCCTCCAAGGAATGGGCTTTGGGCCTGCATTGGCGGTCAAAATATTCAAAGAGTACGGAAAACGTTCCCTGGACGTGATCCGGAACAATCCGTACCGCCTGGCCATGGACCTGCAAGGTGTGGGCTTCCTTACCGCGGACCGGTTGGCGCGGAGCCTGGGCTTCGATTTGGACTCCGTACTCCGTGCCGAAGCCGGTGTCATGTATGTCCTTCAAGCTTTGGCGGAACAGGGACACGTGTGTTTTCCTCAAGACCGGCTCCTCGACCGGTGTGAGAAGTTGCTGTCCATACAAAGGGAAACCATCGAGAGGGGCGTTCGAGGGCTGATGGATCGAGGCTTGGTCGCCAGGGATTCCTTTGAGGGCGAGGCGGAAGAGTTTGTCTATCTCAAATGGCTTCAGGCGGCGGAAAAGGGTGTGGCCAAAGGATTGCTGGAATTGCTCGCTTGCGGGGACACCTATGAAATCCCCGGGTGGGACGATCTTTCCGTTTGGGTAAGGCGGCGGCTGGGACTGGATCTGGCGCCCAAACAGAAAGAAGCGGTGGAGACGGCCCTGACGCACAAAGTTACGGTGATCACCGGGGGCCCGGGCACCGGAAAGACCACTTTGGTCAGAGCAGTGATCGAAATACTCAAACGTCGGGGAAAGACGGTGCTCCTGGCCGCGCCCACGGGGAGGGCCGCCAAACGCCTGGCCCAATCTTCAGACCACGAAGCCAAAACGATTCATCGCCTCCTGGAGTTCAGTCCCAACGAAGGCTCTTTCAAGAAAAACGACGACAATCCGTTGAGAACGGACGCATTGGTGGTGGACGAGGTCTCCATGGTGGACCTGGGCCTGATGAACAGTCTACTCAGGGCCATCCCTCAGGATGCTCGGCTGGTGTTGGTCGGGGACGTGGATCAGTTGCCTTCGGTCGGACCCGGCACGGTGCTCAAGGACATCATTGATTCGGAAACCGTGCCCGTCATTCGTTTGGATCAGGTTTTTCGACAAGCCGAAGAAAGCATGATCGTGGTAAACGCCCACAGGATCAATGCGGGCAAGTGGCCCTTGCTCCATACGGACGTTCATGACCGGGAGCCGGATTTCTATTTCTTCGAACGCCCTCAAGAAGAGAAGCTGCTGGAAACCATCGTTGAGCTTTGTACGGAACGGATTAAAAATCGTTTCGGGTTTGATCCCGTGGAACAGGTCCAAGTGCTGACACCCATGAACCGGGGTGTTGTGGGTGTGACGAACCTGAACCTGAGGCTGCAGGAAGTGCTCAACCCGGGCCCCATTGAACTACAGCGAGGGGACACGGGGTTTCGGAAGGGTGACAAGGTCATGCAACTCCGGAACAACTACGATAAGGAAGTCTACAACGGAGATATCGGTCGGATCGTTACGGTGGACAGGGAGGATCGGAACGTACTGGTGGAATTCGAGGGCCGGGTGCTGCCCTACGATTTCTCGGATCTGGACGAAATTACCCTGGCTTATGCCACCAGCGTACACAAGTCCCAGGGCAGCGAGTATCCGGTGGTCATCATCCCTTTGATGGTTCAGCATTATCTCCTGCTGCAGAGAAATCTGGTATACACCGCGATCACCCGGGGCAAGCGTCTCGTGATTCTTCTGGGGCAGAAGAAAGCTTTGGAGATGGCGATTCACAACGATAGGACCCGCAAAAGGTATTCTCACCTGAAAACCCGACTGGCCGAGGCGAAACGCGAACTCGGAGCCGTCCGGCGCATGTTTCCCGAAAGTGATGTTGTCCGCGGCGTCTGATGGGCGGGAGACTGCACACTTTCCTTTGGTGTTTCGCAAGTTACAGCCACACGAAGTGTTTTACAGGGGGTTCAGGCGGAAGGATGCCGAATGTCGTTTTCTCCGTGAACCACGGGGCAGAATCGCGTGATGAGGTGATGTAGGGAAAGAAACCGGTGTGCCTCCTCGTCCGGCAGAAAACCCGATGTCAACAGGTGAACGATACGTTGCCGATTGGCGAAGAAGGGGAGTACCAGCCACGAAACGCCCAAGGTCACCGGGCAAAGCAGAACGGCTCGCAGGGTCCAGACACCCATACCGTTGGACGCATACCAGAACGGTCCCAGGAAAAGGCACGGCCAGGAGAATCCTCGATGGATCGTTTTCCAGGTACCCGTGTCGGGGTGATACAATCGTCCTGCCGCGGCTCCCATAAACCCTCCGCAGAGAGGAAACGGTCCGGGGTCGGCGAAGTAAACGCGCGGCCCCTTCGAAAGGAGCGGGATGTCCGTTGATGTGAAAGAAATCGCTATTCGTGGATATGCCCCCGGTGTTTTGGGAAAGATCATCGGGTTGCACGCTGAATATTACCACAAAAACTGGGGCTTCGACGTTTCTTTCGAGTCACAGGTGGCCAGGGAGTTGGGGGAGTTCATGGGAAGGTTCGTCGATGAACGCGACGGCCTATGGACCGCTTGGCACGGCGAAACCTTTGCCGGCTCCGTGGTTTTGGACGCAAAGGAGGCCTCCACGGCCGGCGCCAGATTGCGATGGTTCATCGTGGCCCCCGAATTCCACGGGCTCGGAGTGGGGGCGCGGCTCATCGATCGGGCGGTGGTCTTTGCTCGGCAGACCAACGTGCCTCGTGCCTTCCTTTGGACCTTCCGCGGCCTGGACGCAGCCAAACGCCTGTATGAGAGGCACGGCTTCCATATGACCGTGGAGCATGAATTAGAACAGTGGGGCGGCACCATTCATGAGCAGCGTTTCGATTGGGTGCCTCCTTCCAGCTGATTCGGAGAGAATCGTGAAGAAGAACGATTGGAAAGTTCTGTTGGATGCGTTGCTTTTTGTCGCCCTTTCCTCAACGGCGGGTTTGGGGCTGTTGCTGGCTCTGGTTATTCCCGGGGGAAGGGGCGGCGGCGGATTCCTTGGGGTGAACCGGCATGCCTGGGGCGATCTGCACCTGGTATTGGCTTTGTTGTTCCTGAGCCTGCTGGTCGTACACTTGTGGTTGAACTGGACCTGGGTGGTCCAATCGGCAAAGAGGCTGTGTGGCGTTTCCTGGAGCCGGTTTCTGTGGGGCTTGGCGGGTTCCTGGCTGGTGGTCGTGATTCTGGGTTGGATCGTTCTGGCCTTGGGATAGAGTCCAACGTACGAGGCCTTTATTGGGGAGGGCGCGACGCCAATGGACGCGCCCACCGTTTACGGCGGGTCCTTTTGACTTTGTTGGGCAAAACGGGGTGGGCTGCCCAAGTGACGGGCTTCGATGATCAGTTCAGTCCTTTGTTGATCTGAATTCCGTATTTTCGCATCCGGTTCCATACGGTTGTTCGACAGACTCCCAATATCTCGGCGGCTTTGGTCTGATTGCCTCCGGCCTTGTCCAGAGCCTCGAGAAGCGCCTTTTTCTCCTCTCCTTCCGTGTCCGGTACGATCTGTTGCCGAATCATGTCCTTTCCTAATATCGAGGCGGGCAGGTGGCGAGGTTCCACGTGCCCTTCGTCCGCGATGACAAAGGCGTATTCCAACGCGCTTTTGAGTTCCCGGACGTTGCCGGGCCACGAGTGACGCATGAACAGGTCCATGGTTTCGGATGCGATTCCATGGATTCGCTTGCCCGTTCTTTCCACCAGTTTTTCGATGAAATGGCGGACCAACAGGGGAACGTCCTCCATGCGTTCCCGCAGCGGCGGAACGTGGATTGGGATGACGTTGATCCTGAAATAGAAATCCTGCCTGAACAGGCCTTGTGCCACCAATCTGTCGAGGTCCCGGTTGGTGGCGGCGATGATTCGGACGTCCACCGAAATGGACCGGTGGTCTCCCACTCGCTCGAACTCTTTGGATTCCAGGACCCGCAACAACTTCACCTGCATGGACAGGGGCAGATCGCCGATTTCATCGAGGAAGATGTCGCCTCCGTGAGCGGCCTCGAATCTCCCCACGTTGTGGCGGTAGGCACCCGTGAAGGCGCCCTTTCGGTGACCGAACAACTCGCTTTCCAGGAGAGATTCATTAAGGGCGGCGCAATTCAGAGCAACATACGGACCGTCCCGCCGTTTGCCCACATCGTGGATGACTTCGGCCACGAGTTCCTTTCCCACCCCGCTTTCTCCATAAATAATGACCGGGGCGTCGCTTTGCGCGGCCCTTTCCGCGATTTCATAAACGTGTTGCATGGCGGCGGACCTGCCCACCAACCCGTGGAAGCTGCCGGTGTCTTCGAGCAATCGGGAAAGCTGTTCGATACGCTGGTCTCGCTTGTGGATTTCCGTAATATCGGTAAGGGTTTCCACGGCTCCCAGCAGCTTTCCGTCTTGTGCCTTGAGTACGGCGGCGTTCTTGAGCACCGGGACCCAGGTGCCGTCCTTTCTAAGGATCAGGCACCGTTTCATGTTGAAGGTTCCTTCCTGGAACAGGGTGCACCACTTGGCGCCGCCTTCCAGTCTCGCATGTTCACAAATTTCCGAATGAAACAGGGAGCAGTTGGACCCTACAAGTTCCTCTTCCGAGTACCCGGACAGGTCCGAGAGGGCCTTGTTGGCCAATAGAATCGTCCCGTCCGCCCCGATGAGCATCAAACCTTCGTTCATGGTGTTCAGGATATCTTTCCAGTAAACCTGCAGTTCCTGCTCGTTCATTCATGCCTCCAACAGTTTAAACACCTGTTTAACACCGTATAGGTTCCCTGATCAAGAAATAGTGAACAAAGTACTTGTATAGCTGTAATTTCAATTGGTTACATGTTTGTCCCAGGGGGGGTGGTTCAGGCATGCTTCTTGATTATTGGGCACGAAGGCGTTTCGACCGACTCGCACGGGCGGTCCGTATTCTGCTGTTAATCGGAGGAATTTAAGGAAGGATGGGTATGGATCGTAGAGCATTTTTGAGATTTGTGGGTTTGAGCGGTACGACTTGGGCGCTGAGTCCGTCCGCCGCTTTTCCCGCAGTCGTTTCCGACGACCCGGCGGGCGGGGCTTATGGATGCCTGGTCGATCTGACGGTCTGCGTAGGATGTCGCAAATGTGAACAGGCGTGTAACCAAGTGAACGGGCTTCCCGAACCGGCGATCCCTTTTGACGATCCCAGGGTCCTGGATGAAAAACGGCGTCCGGACGTGGGCGCTTATACGGTGGTGAACCGGTGGTATCCGGGACGGGTGGACGAGAGGAATCAGCTTGTTCCTACTTTCGTCAAAGTGCAGTGCATGCATTGTCTCGAACCCGCGTGTGTTTCGGCCTGCATCGTGGGGGCGCTGACCAAAAAGGACTACGGCCCGGTCCACTACGATGCGTCCAAATGCATCGGTTGTCGCTACTGTCTGGTGGCCTGTCCGTTCCAGATACCGGCTTATGAATACCACGAGGCCCTGGCGCCTCAGGTCAGGAAGTGCACCTTTTGCTTCGACCGCATCGTCAAGGATGGGGGAAAGCCCGGATGCGCGGCCGCATGCCCCGTGGAGGCCATCCGGTTCGGACCACGGGCCCGGCTTCTCGAACTGGCTCATGAAAAGATCCGTCGGGATCCCGGACGATATGTGGACGCGATATACGGCGAATTCGAGGCCGGTGGGACTTCGTGGATGTACCTGTCCGGGGTTCCCTTCGAAAAGGTGGGATTTCAAAAGGTACCCGCCAAACCCATGCCCAAACTGACGGAGACCATCCAGCACGGCATCTTCAGCTATATGTGGGCCCCGGCGAGCCTGTATGCGGTATTGGCCGGTTTCATGTGGGTCAATCATCGGAAGGAAAGGAATGGAGGAGAGTGATGGATGCCCATGGTTCACCACGTCCCCTGGAGGCTCGTTTCTGGACTCCGGGCACACAGTTGCTGTTCGCGTTCATGTTGTTGGGCCTCCTTTTCATTATCGCCCGTTTAGTGGGCGGCTTGGGAGCCGTAACCAACCTGGACAACTACTATCCGTGGGGTCTTTGGATCGGTTTCGATGTGGCTACCGGTGTGGCTCTGGCGGCCGGCGGATTCACCACCGCGGCGCTGGTACAGATACTCGGGCGCCGTCGGTACGAGGGGGTGACTCGTCCGGCGCTGCTCACCGCCATGCTGGGGTACACCTTCGTGGCCGTGGGGTTGTTTTTCGACATCGGTCGGTACTGGGCGGTCTGGCATCCCATATTCTACTGGCAGCCCAATTCGGTGCTCTTCGAGGTAGCCATGTGCGTCATGGTGTACACCACGGTGCTTCACCTCGAGTTCCTGCCGGTGATTTCCGAACGCGTAGGGAAGGTCCTCCCTATTTTGCACAAGATCGGTCATTTTCTGGAAAAGATCATGCCTGCCCTCATCATCTTGGGCGTGGTCCTCTCCTGCATGCACCAGTCCGGACTCGGCTCGCTCCTGCTGATCGCGCCCACCAAGGTCCATCCCCTCTGGTATACACCCATACTGCCGCTGCTGTTTCTTACCTCGGCCATCGCGGTGGGGTATCCCATGGTGGTGTTTGAAACCACTTTGGCCACCGGGTCCTTCGGCCTTGAAGACGAGATGGAGATCCTCAGGCCTCTGACGCGCATCACCATTGCCCTGTTGGGCATCTACCTGGCCCTGAAGATCGGCGATCTCGTGGTCAGAAAAGCGTACGTTTATCTGCTGGAAGGGTCGGCACAGAGTCATTCTTTTCTGGTGGAATTGCTGGGAGGCGTGGCCTTGCCCTGGATTATGCTGCTTATGCCGGGGGTCAGGCGTTCCAGAAAATGGCTTTTCGTGGCCTGCACCTTGATCGTGCTCGGTGTGGCTCTGAATCGAATGAACGTCTTCATCGTGGGATTTCAGCCCGCGTACTCGGTGCGGCCTTATTATCCTCACGTGGGGGAAATCGCGATCACTCTGGGGCTGACGTCCTCGATCATCTTCTTTTACCGACTATGTGTGACCTACTTGCCGGTCCTCAGCGCGCGTAAAGAGGAGGGACACGCATGAGCATGAAAAAGAAATCCCGGCTTTTGGCCGGTTCGATCCTGGTGATCCTGGTGGGCTTGGCCTTTCTGTTTCAGGGGGTCGGCACCACCGCAGAGGAGAAGGCGGCGGCCAAGGCCGCTCCCGCCATGGAACTTCCTCCTCCTCCGGAACCCACGATGCCCGACGGCACTCCTTTCCACCCCGTGGATCAGTTGGAGGCCGAGCAGCGTGCCGCCGAACCGGTGGCCTTCGTGAAAGACGTAAAGGAGGAATCATCCTGGGAGCGGAAGCAACGTTTGGGCGATCAGGCTCCCACCATGAACGAGCTGAAACATGGATATCTGTATTTGAACAGTCCCATCCTTCAGAAAGAGGAAAACGACTACGAGCCGGTTCGCTTTATGCACAAGAAGCATGCGGCCAAGGTGGGGGATTGTCTCAAGTGCCACCACTACCGTCCGGATGACCCGGCCGCGTCGGAAACCGAGCGTTGCGCCGCCTGTCATCAGGAATCCTTCAAGCCCGAGGTGCCGGGTCGAGTGGGATTGAAGGCGGCCTATCACAGGCAATGTATGGGGTGCCACAAAGAGATGGGACAAGGTCCCGTGGGATGCACGGATTGCCATGGGAAACAGGTCCCCGATCATTCCAAGCTGGTTCAACTGCCGGACAATCCGGAACCGACTCAGGTCACCCGGGAGTGTTTGAGGTGTCACGACGCGCAGGCGGAAGACATGCTCACCGCGGCCCACTGGTTGTGGAAAGGCCCTTCCCCGTATACCGTGGGGCATGAAAAACAGGTCCAATCGGGAAAAGCCACCAACACCATCAACAACTTCTGCATCGCTTTGCCGAGCAATTGGCCTCGATGCACCAGTTGCCACGCGGGTTACGGTTGGAAGGACGCGAACTTCGACTTTTCCGACAAGACCCGTATGGACTGCCTGGTGTGTCACGATGGGACCCTCACCTATCGGAAATCGCCTCCCAACGCCGGAATGCCGTATCCTCAGGTGGACCTGGTCAAGGTCGCCAAAAGCGTGGGCAAACCCACCAGGAAGAACTGCGGCGACTGCCACTTCCAGGGAGGAGGCGGGGACGCCGTCAAGCACGGCGATATGAACGGAGTACTCTATTATCCTTCCAGGAATTGCGACGTTCACATGGGCGGTCTGGACTTCCAGTGCCGGGATTGCCACAAGACCCGGAATCACAAGATATCCGGGAGAAGCCTCTCCCTTCCCGTGGCCGAGGGAAGCCGGTCCTGCGAGGATTGTCACTCCGCTCCGGCGCACGTGAGCGGGAATCTGCTTTCCCACCACCTGAATCGCCACGCGGAAACATTGGCCTGCGTCACGTGTCACAGTCCCATCTATGCCAAATGCAAGCCGACCAAGACCTGGTGGGATTGGTCCAAGGCCGGCGACAAGAAGCGGGTAGTGAACAAAGACAAATACGGCATGCCCGACTATTTCTGGAAGAAAGGGGAGTTCCTCTGGAAGGAAAGCGTGAAGCCCGTGTACACTTGGTATAACGGCAAGGTGAAACGTCAACTGCTGGGCGACCGGATTCCCGACTCGGGCGTGGTGAACATCACGGAACCCGTGGGCGACATCCGCGATCCCAAATCGAAAATCTACCCGTTCAAGATCATGGCCGGAAAGCAGCCGGCCGATGCGAAAAACCGGATCCTGCTGGCTCCGCATCTTTTCGGCCCCGGAGGCTACTGGAAGACGTTGGATTGGCAGAAGTCCCTGAAGGACGGCATGGAGGCGGCGGGCCTGCCTTACAGCGGTGAATTCGAGTGGGTGGAAACCAAGATGTATTGGGGCCTGAACCACGAGATCGTTCCCAAGGAACGTGCTCTTTCCTGCGTGCAATGCCACAAGAGCCTGACCGGGGAGAAAACGTGCAACCGTTGTCACCAGGACAACCGGGACGTGGACTTCAAGGCCCTGGCTTCCGCCGGAGTGGATTTCAAACAGCTCTACTACAAAGGCAGGGACGTGCTCGACCTGGTGAACTCCACCGATTACATCGACTTCGAAAAACTGGGCTACAAAGGCGATCCCATCGTGGTGGGCGGCCGCTTCAAACGGCTTCCGTTAGGTGAGGTTGCGGCTTCCAAATGATTCCTTCCCGGGGTTGATTCCCCGGTGGATTACGACCGGAAACGAAATTCAAGGTCGGCTGTTATTTCGTGGGGGTGTTTTCAGAGGAAAACCCCCCACGTTCCTTTTGGAGACGCTTCCCTGGCGATTCTCCCATCAGCGAATGACGACGGCGGCTCCTTTCCCCGTTTACACAATGATTCCCCGACGGATATAGTGATCCATTCCAATCGATTTGAATCGTGGAGGGATCATGCAATCAGAGTGGGAGCGGCTGCTGGACGGCATCGCGCTGACGGCGTTGATCTTCTGGGGACCCTCGCTCCAAACCGGAGGAAGGCCGTCGGTCTACCATTTTCGGGACAAGATCGCGGAAGTCCGGTCTTTGCTGCCTGAGGCTTCCGCGGACGCGGCGCGGGACCTGATCCGTTATCTCGACGGCTTCCCCGACGCTCAAGCGCTGGAAAACGCTCTGGAGCAAGTCTACGTCCGGTTGTTCGTCAACGACCTGGGGGGCGCGGCCGTGGACCTGTACGAGTCCTGTTACGAGGAGGATCGGCGTCTCATGGGCGCCGCGGCTTTGCGCATGCGGGAGCGTTTTCGGGCGCGGGGACTGGAACTTGCCGGGCGGGAAGGAACGCCTCCGGACCATTTGTCATTTGAGCTGGAATACCTGGGCGTTCTGTTGGAGCAAGGCCTCACCGGAGAGGACCCTACGGCTCTTGCCGAGGCCCGTGTTTTTCTCACCGACGAATTGCTGCCTTGGACGGGCCGCTTGCGGGACCTGCTTTGCGGGAAATCCGAGCCCTTTTACGGTGAGGCCGCCCAGATGCTCGTGGGTCTGCTGGAGACTTGTTCCCGGATGTTGGGCAAATAGACGGTTCCGAGGGATGGGAGCATCCTTAATGCCCCGAGCTTTCTTTACGCAGCGAGTCTCGGACGGCGGAAAGAAATCGGTCCGGGGCGTCCACCGGGCCTTTGTGGATCATGAGTATGCGATGACCGAAGCTCTCCTTTTTGAGCAGATAGAGTACGGGAAGGGAGGGCCGGCCCACACTGTTGAAAACCTCCCTGCGTTCGTCCGCGAACAAGGGAAAGGCCACCCCCTTCATCTTTCGGAATTTAGCCACCTCCCGTTTCAGGCTTTCCACGCCCAAACCGATGAATCGGATGCGGGGCTTCAGTTCCCGGTCATTGGAGATGGCTTGGAACAAGCAATCATAAACGGGGAACTGAGAGAGGCAGGTGGAACAGAGTTCGTTGTAGAGGGCCACCAGGAGGAAAGGGCTCCCGATTTCGTTGAGGCCGAAGGACTTCACGTTTGCTTCGAGTCCCAGGTAGGGTCGATCTTTTTTCCCATCGAGAACGGTCAATCCGCACGCGGGGAAGTAGTTGCCGGGTCGGAGCCCCAGGGTGTCCGGAGCGGGTCCCGTTCTGCCGGAATGCGCTTCCACCCAGCCCTGGTAGCCCCAGGGGAACTGGGAGACGTTTTCATACCCGAGCTTCACGGCCCACCGAGCCGCCACTTCGCTTCGCAGTCACCTGAAACTTCGGCAGTAAATCACCACGTTGCGTTGGGGGTCGGGCCCGAGAATTTTTTCGAACGCTTCTTTTCGACCCGGATCGAGCTCGTGTAAATGGCCCAAGTGAAATTCGAGGTTGACGGCCCCGGGCAGGTGGCCCTGGCTGAACTCATAAGGTGGTCGGACGTCCAGTAGAACGAAATCTTTGCCCGAATGAATGAGTGATTCGAGTTCGGGCGGCGTGATGAGTCCGTATCCGCATTCCGCTGCTTTGGCCAGTACCTGGGACCCCCATACCGGAAGGTCCCCGGAGCCCGACGGGGGAAGGTCGGAGGCACTTAAGCGGACGGCCGGAAAAAGCAGCGCCGTCAGCAGAAGCCAACCGATCATGAACCGACCCACTCCGGGAATTGCCGACCTCATACGCGCACCGGTGTATCTGCAGGTAGGCGGGGCCTCCCCGTGAAGGGAAACCCCGCAAAGGATGGGAATGCTCTCGTTGGAGGTTCGGAGAGACTCGATGCTTATTTGGGCGGCGTCATCTTGTGTCCGCCGTCCTGATCCCATACGATCTCTCCGTCCACGTAGTAGACTTCGATCATGTCCGGGCGCTTGTCCAATGTCATGTAATAGGCTTCACCGCTGCGGGCTCCGGTTCCGCACACATAGACCACGGGCTTTTCCGGCTTCCAGGTGGCGAGGCGCTTCTCCAGCTCGTCCACGGGAATGTTTACGCTGTTTTTGAAGGCGCCTTTCTTGAATTCGTGAGGATCGCGCACATCCACCAGCAGCACGGCGTCGGGATCATTCTTGAGGAGTTCCTCGAATACGGCCTGATCCATGGTGCCTTCGGCCTTGCCGGCTTTGAACTTCTTTTTGCCGGGATCAACGGCCGCTTTGGGAGCGGCTGCGAGGCCTTGAGCGCCTTCACCGTACAGGGCCTTCCACTCGGGGTATCCCTTGGCGTAGACCTTCACGTTGGTGTAGCCCAGCTCTTCGGCCTTGTAGGCGCTCTTGTGGCTCAGAGCGCATTTCACCCCCTCACAGTAGTAGACGATCAGGGCGTTCTTGTCCGTCGGCAGATAGCCCTTCATGGTTTCAAATCGCGTGGTGGGTACGCTGAGCGCGCCGGGAATGTGACCCTCATCGTATTTCTTGAGTTTGGGCCGTGCATCGATGAGGATACCGGGGATTTTCTGGTCCACGATTTCCTTGACGAAATCGGCTTCCACAATGGTGTGGAACGGCTTGTAGGCCGGTTCCCTGCTCTTTTCCTCCGCGGCCTGAAGGGCCGTGACGGGGAGCAGGAATACCGTTATGAGCATGAAAACGGCCAAGAGTTTGATCTGCTTCATGGAATGCATCCTCCTTGTTTTGAGCCTTGGTTTTATTACTTACCGCTGTTTTTGACTTCTTCGTACCAAAGACCGTGGTGGTGGGCCGCGTAATCTTCCGGAACCGTCCCGGTAAACATGGAAATGAACGCAGGCCTTTCCTCACGGCTTACCGCCGCCATATAGATGTGGATCAGAAGCACTCCGAAAGTGAGGCCGGCCGCGATGAAGTGGATGGTGATGCTCCACTGAACCATGGGGACCTGATTCGGGGAAAGGAAGTACTTGGATAGGGTCATGATGACGCCTGTGATCACAAGGACAAGGCCTCCGGCCGCCATGGCGACCGCGGCCGCTTTCTGCCCGACGTTGTAGAATCCCTGTTCGGGCATGTTTCCATCCCAACCCAAAGGGCGAACCAGGGCGGCCATGGCTTTGGTTCCCAGGATCATTTGAAAGGGCTTCTTGATCATCCACTCCAGGTCCCTGGAAAGGTGGTAGGAGAAGATTTGTCGTAGAAACGGGGCCGTGTATCGAAGCAGACCCGCCAGGATGAAGATCAGCCAGATGCCAGCCCAGACCGCGCCGGTGCCCCAATGGACGGCCAAAAGAGTTTCCCCGCCGCCGAACAAAGAGTTCATGAAGTTGGGCCACCATGGGCCCAAGGGCTGAAGGTCCGGGTTCTTGATGAGACCCAGACCGGTGGCCAGGAGGAAAAACCAGCAAACCGCGTTGAACCAGTGGATGAAAATGCCCCCCGGTCCGTGACGTCGGATCATTCGGTTATTCATGGCGTTTCTCCTCAGGTTGGCGGTCTTCCTCGGGATGATCGGGGAGGAAAAGTTGCTTGGCCAGCATGGCGCCGAAGCCCAAAGCGGAAAATCCGACGAAGATCTTGACCACCGGGCCCGCCACGTTCTTCCAGAACCCGAATGCCGAGGGCATTTGCGCCTCCACGGGCCAATCGGTCCGTCCGGGATTTCCGAGATAACGAATGTTGGGGTCGGTCGGGCTTTTGGCCTGAACCAGTTGCACGGACTCATTCCGTTTGAGCAGGCGGGCGACTTCGCTCTCCGGATCTGCAAGATTTCCAAAGGCACGCGCCTTGGTTGGGCAGGTGGCTACGCAGGCGGGCTCCAGGCCGGCGGCCCTGCGTTCGGCGCAGAAGTCGCATTTGTCCGCGACCCTGAGTTCCGCGTGTCTGAATCTTGCGCCGTAAGGGCAGGCCGGCAGGCACTGCCCGCAGCCGATGCAAAGTTCCCGATTGATGAGGACGGTGCCGTCGGCTTCGTTTCGATAGGTGGCGCCCGTGGGGCAAGCCTTGATACAAAGAGGCTCGCTGCAGTGCATGCAGTTGCCCGGCTGGAAGATCAGCCGCCCTCCTCCGGGCTCCACCAGGTCCAGGTCCACGCTCTTGATCCAGTTCCGCCACTGCCCTTCGGGGACCTTGTTGGCCGTTTTGCAGGCGGCCATGCAGGCTTTGCAGTCCCAGCACCTGGATGCGTCGATTACCATTGCCAGCTGCGTCTTCATGATTTCTTTTCCTTGGTTATCTTCACAAAGGTCTCGTGCATGGCCATGTTGCCGGAGATCTCGTCGAGACCGTCTTCGAGCACTTGGGCGATGCAGGCGCCCTTACCCTGCAACCGGCTCAAGCCTTTGCTCAACACGCCGTAGCCCGTGTGCATGTAGACCGTATCCGGACGTGTGCGTCGGGTGACGCGCGCACGGATGCGTTGCTCGCCGACCTTGCCGGAAACGGTTACAGGGTCCCCGTCGTGAATGCCCAGGGCGGCGGCGGAGTCGGGGTGAATCCAGAGATCGTTTTCGGGCTCGAATTCCTGGAGCAGGCTGTTGTTCTGGCTGCTGCTTTGGGTGATGGTCGCCGTTCTGCCGACAACCATGCGGAATTGGTTCTTCGGTGGGGCGGTCGGAGATTCGTACACCGGCAGGGGGTCCAAGCCCATTTGCTGATAGGTTTCGTTGAACAGCTCGATCTTGTGGGTCTTGGTTTTGAATATCCTGCCTTCGTAAACACCGTAGAGCTTGCTCGGGTTATAGTAAACGCCGTCGTTGATCAAGGCGTCCATGGCTCCGGGCAGGTCCCGCAGTTGTTCTTTCCGGTATTCTTCGATGGAAAGATCGAAATATTCGCCCAGGTCCAGCCTGTCGGCCAGTTCCTTCATCATCCAGAACACCGGCTTGGACTCAAACAGGGGGTCGGACACCACCGGGTCGCGCATGACCACACAGGCGCAGGCCGAGGAACCTTGTTGGGCGGAACAGGGGTCCGTGCGTTCGAAAGCGGCCTGACTCGGCAGCACCAGGTCCGCCATCCACGCCGTATCGCTCATGACGATATCCACCGTGCACATGAAATCCAGTTTACGGATCATTTCAATGGTCTTGGAACGGTTGGCGGCCGTTTGCATAGGGTTGGTCTTGTAGGTGAAGAAACCCTTGACCGGATAGGGCTCCTCTCGGAGCACGGCGTCGCGGGCGATTTTTAAAGACCCTTCTTCCTCGAACATCAATTTGGCCACGCCGTGGTCGATGCGCTCGAAGGGATTGGATTCATAGAACGGTGCGTCGTAGCCGGGGCTCTTCAGCCCCACCATCCTCGCCGCCGTAAGACCTCCGGGGCGATCCCAGTTGCCCAGGAGCGCGTTGACAATGGCGTAGGCCCGTCGGATTTGAGTGGAATTGCGGTAATTCGAGCTGCGACGGCCGGGATAGATCATGGCTTGCGGAGCCGCGGCCGCCATTTCCCGGGCAATACGGCGAATGGCCTCTGCCGGGATTTCGCATTCCTTCTCGGCCCATTCGGGGGAGTACTGCTTGACGTGTTCGGCGAGTTGTTCGATGCCGTAGCATTTCTGTTCCACGAATTCCCGATCGTACAGGCCCTCAGTGATCAGCACGTGAGCAAAAGCCAGCATGACGGCCATATCCGTGCCGGGACGTACGGGGAAGTATTCATGGGCCAGGGCCGCCGTTTTGGTATAACGGGGGTCCAGCACCACCAGCTTGCAGCCGCCGGCCATGGCTTTCATAAGGTCCATGCTGTCGGGAGTGACCAAAGCTTCGAAGCGGTTCGCTCCGGACATGACCACGTATTTCGTGTACTGCATGTCGGGAATGGGCACTTCACCGAAGGTGTCCAAAAAACCCCGTGTTCCGGCGATCAGGCACATGGACTCATGTGACAGCTTATTGTACGAACCGTAGACGTCCGCGAACCGATGGACAAAAGTGGACTGCATGTCCGCGCCGGCCATGAACATGACTCCGCAACGCGTGTATTGTTCACCGATCTTGAGCAGCTGTTCCGCGGCATGGTCGAGAGCCTGGTCCCAGGTGAGCCTTTGCCACTTTCCCTCGCCCCGTTCTCCCTTTCGGAGAAGGGGAGATTTCAGGCGGTCCGGATCGTAGAGCTGCCTGACTCCGGCGTTGCCGCGGGCGCAGAGCATCCCTCGGGACTTGTGGAATTTGGGGTTGGGGTCGAGCTTCTCCACGACCCCGTTTCGCACTCGGGCGATGAGACTGCATTTGTTGAAACACATGTCGCACACCGAGTATTTGCTCTCGAAACTCGGCGCCTCGGGCGTCGCCGAATTCGCTGAATTCGGCCGAATCAACCCGGTACCGGCCGCAGCCGCGGCGCCCGCGACTTTAAGGAAGTTTCTGCGGGAAAGTGTGAGCGGTTGATTCGTCCCCATGGTCGTCTTCCTCAGGTTCATGGAATGGTTGAACTTCCGATGGTTTCATTGAAAAGCGGTAACGGAGCTTACTTACACTTGGCCGGAGTCGCAGAGTCGGCGGCATGCTTATATAAATAGGTGTAGATGTCGTTGAGGTCGCTTTCGGAAAGCTTCGCCCATTCATCCTTGCAGGGATAGCCGGCCGCGGTTTCGGGTTTGAACGCCTGTTCCCATTCGGCCATGGTTTTGCTCAGAGGGCTCAACTCCTTGGCCTGTCCCGCCTCCGTATGGCAGGCGCGGCAATTCTTGCGGAAAAGGTATTTGCCCTTGCGGTAATTGCCGTCGCCGTAAGCGAATACCAATCCGACGGACGTTAGGAACAGGACAATGCCCAGAATCAGAGACAGAATCTTTTTCATGGTCGCCTCCTTGTTGCGCCAATCCGGTTGAATCTGATAAACAAAATAAGTTTCGGATGAAGGGCTGAAATCGGTTTCGTTTCTTCCCTTGTCCCTACGACGGGACGGTTCACCGTGGTGTGAGAATGCTTTAACAAGTTCCGTGCCAATGGCTTGGAAAGCGATTGCGTGATCTATCTTATTGATATTAAAATAGAAATTAGAGGTGCTGTATCGAGGTCTTCCGGGGAGGGTCCGTGTCGATGTTTGCATATGACAAAAAGATGATTAATCATGTGATAAATTCGTGCCGAGGAATTGATGCATGACAAATGATTTCGGAGTTCATTGGAAGACCATTCTGAATGCGGTGAGCGACGGTTTGATGGTAGTGGGGCCGGAAGGGAGAATCCTTGTGGTGAACACGGCCTTCGAAAGGATGACGGGATTTACCAAAGAGGAGTTGTTGGGGGCTCCCTGCACGGTGCTGAAGTGCGACGCCTGCGATCTGACCCGCTCCGAAGGCGGAAAGAACTGGTGTGCCTTGTTCGAGATGGGAGGCGTGAAGGACAAGCGGTGTTTGCTCGGGAAGAAGAACGGAAGTCTCGTGGCCGCGTTGAAAAACGCCTGCCTGCTGCAGGACGAAAACGGCGAGGTGATCGGCGCGCTGGAAACCTTCATCGACTTGTCGGAAATGGATCGGCGCGATCAGAAGATTCAGGAACTTTCGCGTCTACTAGTACCGGCCACGGGTTTTCAAGGCATGGTGGGCAAGAGTAGGGCCATGCGCAAGATTTTTCAGATCATCGAAAAAGCCGGTCAAAGCGACGCTCCGGTGGTGATCTATGGTGAGAGCGGAACGGGCAAGGAGCTGGTGGCCCATGCGATTCACAGCCTTGGGCGGAGGAAGGAAGGGCCCTTCATCCAATTCAACTGTGCGGCCTTGAACGAGTCTCTCCTGGAAAGCGAATTGTTCGGTCACGTGAAGGGGGCGTTCACCGGAGCCTATCGTCACCGGGTGGGGCGATTCGAAGCTGCGCACGGGGGAGATATCTTCCTGGATGAAATCGGAGATATTCCCTCCGCCACTCAGGTCAAACTGTTGCGGGTGCTGGAGACCAAGCGTTTTGAACGCGTGGGAGACCACGCTCCGGTGAACGTGGATGTTCGGGTCATTTCGGCGACCAACCGGAATCTTTCCCGGTTGGTATCGGAAGGCCGGTTTCGGGAAGACCTTTTCTTCCGTATCAACGTGATTCCCATTCATTTACCCCCTTTGCGGGAGCGGAAAGACGATATTCCCTTGTTGGTGGGACATTTCACCGCGGACCTGCGCAGACGTAATCAGAAGCGGATTAATGGGACGAGTCCCGAAGTGATGAGATTCTTCATGGATTATAATTGGCCGGGGAACGTCAGGGAACTGAGGAGCGCTCTCGAATACGCTTTTGTGGTGGCGGAGTCCGGTTCCATACAACTTGAGCACCTGCCGGCGATGCAGCAGGCCGGTGGGGAGCCGGAAGTCAAGGAGGGTTCCGTCGCGGGCGATGCGGAGTCCGGGGATGAGCGAAGGGCTCTCATCGAGGCGTTGCGTCTAAGCGGCGGAAGCAAGACCAAGGCGGCCGAAATTCTTGGAGTTCACCGCATGACGGTGTGGAATAGGATGAAGAAATACAATATCTCCTTGGAGGCCGTGATCCGAAAGTAGCCGCCCGCGATCGGTTTGGAGATCGAAGCCGGAAGCGGAGCCGTGAATCCGGTCATGAGCGGTCTGCGACGGGGTTCAACTTGGGAAGCCGCACCGAGAAGGTGCTTCCTTTTCCGAGTTGACTCTCCACGTCGATCTTACCTCCGAGCTTCTCCACCAGACTTCGACTGATGGAAAGTCCCAACCCCGTGCCTTTCCCCGGGGGTTTGGTGGTGAAGAACGGTTCGAAGATTCGACACAAGTTCTCTTTGGGAATGCCCTCGCCCTGATCCTTCACCGACAGGATGATCTCTTCGGGTGCGTCCTCCAGACGGATGAGCACCTTACCGTCGCGCGAGGACGCCTGTATGGCGTTGGATACCAGATTCACCAACACTTGGCGAAGTTGCGACGGATCGGTCCAGATCGTATCCGCCCGGGTATCGACGTCTTTTTCGAGAACCACCCCTAAATCCCCGGCATGAGTCCCCATGAGGTCGATGACTTCCTGAATGAGCTCGGACAGGCTGCTTTCCTTAACGACGGAATCGTCCTTGCGCACGAAACCCAGTAGTTGGTGCGTAATGGTGCGGGTGCGGGAGACGCTCTTTTCGATCTTGTCCAGAGCGAGTTTTAATCCGTCCCGGTGAGGGATGGAGGCCAACTCGGGTTTGGCCAGAAGGGTGTTCATCCATCCGGCCGATTCCGCGATGATGGAGAGAGGGTTGTTGATTTCGTGGGCGATTCCGGCGGCCATGGTACCCACTGCGGCCAAACGTTCCGCTGCGATCATTTGCTGCTCCATTCGCGAGCGGAACTCGAGTTCGCGTCGTTTTTCCTCTTGTCGGAGCAGCTTGTCGCCGGCTTGACGTATCTTGCCCAAGAGGTGTTCGAATTCAATGGGCTTGGACAGATAGTCAAAGGCTCCGGCTTTGATTCCGGATACGCCCTGATCGGTATTGGAAAAGCCGGTGAGAAGGATGACCTCGGTTTCGTGGAATTCCTGTTTGATTCTTTTGAGAGCCTCTATTCCATCCAGAACGGGCATCATGACGTCCATGACCACCACGCCGGCGGGTTCTTTTTCAAGAGCCAGCAGCGCTTCACGTCCGTTGCAAGCCTCCCGGACATGGAATCCCCGCCTGGAAAGGCGTTTGAATAAAGGCTGTCGGAATTCATCTTCATCATCGACGAGAAGAACCGAAAGTTCTTCTTGATCTATGGGCTGAGGCATGTCTAGTCTCCAAAACGCCGACGGGGACCAATGAACGGGATATCCCGATTCGTGGGTGATTCGCGGTAGGCGGCTTCGTTCATCGGGTCCGCTCGTACTTTGATTCACAACTATGGCATACTTGAACCGCAGATGGAAAGGGGTTTCCTCTTGGGGCCGGAGGGGGGTAGGGCCGTGCCGAATCAGAGAGGGTCCGTTCCTCCCCTGGAGACGAGGGCCCGGCTCCCGGAGCTTTTTTTTGATGCATTGTTGAGCCGCTTGCACAATCGATAATAGAGCGCTATGCTGCATGATCGCCGGTTGCGGCCGACGGTCGTCCCGGCGGGGGTAGGGGGCTGCCGCGTGAGAAAACAGCCGTGTGCTCCGGATCTTTGCAGATTGTCTTAAGATACCGAATGTTTTGATTTGGGCACGATGGGCGTCAAGGTTTTCTCTTGACAAAAGCATCCAAAAGGCATTAGTGTCCCGACTGCGAGAAAATAATCACAAGCGATTCGCGTGCTCTATGAAAAAACAGGATCGGAAGGCCATGATGGAGAACCTCACACTGGTTACCCAGTTGGGTCTCACCATGGTCGGTTGTGTGCTCTTTTGCTTTGCCATCGGTTACTATCTAGACAAGTGGCTCGGGGTAAAAGGGCTCTTCACTACCGTTTTTCTGATTCTTGGTGTCATCGGAGGGGCCTACACGGTGTATCGCCAGATCAGAGAGGTTCTCGATGAAGGTACCGAGCGAGACCGGAAAAACGGAGAATGAGCCTCGGGCGGACGACCCGGTGGTGAACGTGGCAAAAACCGCAGCCGTGCTCTGCGCGGTGGTGGTGCTCGGATGTCTTGCCATGTCCCGTTTCGGCGAGGCCAAAGGATTTGTGTTGGGGAGCGTTTTCAGCCTGGCCAATTTCGCGTTGATGAAACGCGGGATCGTTCGACGGTTGGGTATGAGTTCGAAACGCGCGGGGGTGGAAGCCTTTTTCTCCATTTTGCTCCGATACGTTCTTCTGGCATTCCCTTTAATCATAGCCGTCAGATCGGATCAGATCAGCATCGTGGCCACATGTGTCGGCGTCTTCAATGCACAGATTTCGATCCTGCTGTATTATGTTGGATGGGCTCATTTTTTTCGGAGGGGAATCACATATTGACGACCACAAGGCAGGGAAGGCACAATGGATGAATTAACCAATGTCTGGCAGTACACGCTCACGCTCGGGGACTACAATTTGGTGTTCAACGTAGAAACCCTGATCATGACGTGGATCGTCATGGGGGTATTGATTTTGTTCGCGGTGCTCGCATCGCGAAAGTTGGCCCATGTTCCCGGAGGTTTGCAGAATGTCGCCGAGCTCTTTATCGTGACCTTCGACGACTTGACTCGCGACGCATTGGAAATCAAGGACTATCGAAAATACTTTCCCTTGATTTGCGCGCTTTTCATGTTTCTGCTCTTGTGTAACTGGATCGGGATCATTCCTTTTCTTTCGGAGCCCACCAAAGATTTGAATACGCCTCTCAGCATGGGGCTGCTGGGGTTTATCATCGCCCATTATTCCGGAATCAAGGCCAAAGGCTTGAAGCAGTATCTCTCCGAGTATTGCCAGCCGATGTTCTTCATGGCTCCTTTGAACGTGATTGGTGAGATCGCCAAGGTCGTTTCCATCTCCTTCCGTCTGTATGGAAACATCATGGGCGGGTCCATCATCATTCTGGTCGTATCCCACCTCGTCTGGCAATTGGTGATTCCGCCTTTCCTGTTCGCGTTTTTCGGACTGTTTGTCGGAACCATCCAGGCTTTTGTTTTCACCATGCTGACCCTTGTGTATATTTCGGTTCAGATTAAGTAGAAGGGAGATATAGCCCAAGTGGAGACGGCACATATTTATGTTATGGGTTCGGCGTATCTCGGCGCCGGGATCGCCATCGGGCTCGGAGCCATCGGCGCTGCGGTAGGGGAAGGATTCTGTGCGGGTTTTGCATCGCGCGCCAGCGCCAGACGTCCCCAAGCATCGAGCGATGTTGTGCGAAACATGTTGGTCGGCCAGGCCGTGGCCGAGTCCGCGGGTATTTTCGCACTGGTGATCGCTGTTTTGCTGATCTTTCTGGATCATCATATCGGTGAGACGACGGCCAAATCCGCGGCGCTCATCGGCGCGGGGGCGTGCATGGGGTTCGGAGCCATCGGTTCGGGCGTAGGTTCGGGATTTCCCGCCGCCGGTGCATGCGAAGGATTGGCGCGGCAGCCCAAAATGGCGGGCTCCCTCACAACCAACATGCTCATCGGCTCCGCGGTCTGCCAGACGCCCGCCATTTTTTCCATGGTGGTGGCCTTTATGCTCATGTTCCTGGACTTCAGCAAAGCCCCCGTCTCTCCTACCTGGGCGGCGCTGCTGGGCGCGGGGTTCTCCACGGGGTTGGCGGCCATCGGGTCCGGCGTCGGAGGCGGAATGGCGGCCGGAGCCAGCACGCAGGGAATCGCCAGGCAACCTCTCACTCTGGGAGCCACGACAACGGCCATGCTTGTGGGACAGGCCGTGGCCCAAACTCCGGCTATTTTCGGTCTGTTGGTGAGCTTCATTCTGATGTTCAAGACGTTCCCCGAGTCTTCCACGCTCACCGCGTCCTTCGCTCTCCTGTCCGCAGGGCTTTGCATGGGATTCGGAGGTATCGGACCCGGGATCGGGAACGGGATGACCGCCGAGGGAGCCGTAACCTGGGTCAGTCGAAGTTCGGAAGCCACCGGTGTGTTGACTCGAACCATGCTGGTGGGTCAGGCGGTGGCCCAATCCACCGCGATTTACGCAATGGTGATAGCTCTCGTCCTGATTTTCGTGGTCTAAATGTGGCGGGCTTGAAGGGCGTTGCATCCGTCGGCACATACAAAGAATTGAACGAATAGAGGCGATCAAAATAAACATTACGGAGGATGATCAAATGGCAGTAGGAATCGAAGGAGCGGACATCGTACGGGCGGCGGCTCTGTTGGGGGCGGGTATCGCGATGGGACTCGGCGCCATTGGACCCGGCGTGGGTGAAGGTTTTGCCGCGGGTAAGGCTTGTGAGGCCATCGGCAGAAATCCCCAGGAAGCCGGTTTGCTGACCAGAACGATGCTCGTCGGGCAGGCTGTTTCGGAATCCACGGGTATTTACTCCCTGGTCGTAGCGTTGCTTCTGATTTTTGTGGTCTAGAAAGCGAAACCCAAAAGATACGGAGTCTGAAAGGTGATCAGCATAAACGCCACCCTGGCGCTGCAGTTGATCAACTTCCTTCTGCTCATGTTCATCCTGAACCGGCTCCTGTTTCGGCCGGTGCTGGAAACAGTGAGGGAGCGGAAGGAAAGGATCGATCAGGCGCGGAAGGATGCATCCGAATTTGCCGATAAGGGAGAGCGCCTTCTCGTCGAGTTTAATGGGCAGCTTGAGGACGCAAAGCGGGAGGCAAACAAAGAACGGGAAAGGATGATGGCGGAAGCGACGTCGCGTGCGGAGCATCTGGTCATCCAGACCAAAGAGGAAGAAGCCAAGATCGTCTCCGCCATTCGAGACGAAATTGCCGGTCAGGCGAATTCGGCTCGAAGAGAGTTCAAGAAGCAGGCGACGGCTCTTTCACTTTACCTGACCCGGAAGGTAGTCGGCAGGGAGCTGAAATGAGATGGATTAAAGCAGCCGCACCCGTTGCCTTCGGATTCTTCGCCGCGGCGACTCTCGCCGTCGCCGAGGACGGGGGAACTTGGGAATACCGGGACGAGTGGGATCTCGCCTGGAAGATCGGCAACTTCCTCATCCTGGTATTCGTGATCGTCAAATTCGGCAAAGCCCCTTTGACCAATTTCCTGGCCGGTAGGACCGAGGAGATCGATTCGGATATCAAGAAGGCGGAAACCTTCCGTGATGAGGCCGATGCGGAATACCGGGAAATCCTCGAAGAGGTTTCCAAAGCCGACGAAAAGATTCGTGAACTGAAGGATATTATCCAGGCACAAGGGGAAGCTCAGAAGAAGCGAATCCTTGCGGACGCCGAAGAAACCGCTGAGCGGTTGATTACGGCGGCCAAAGCGAGTGCCGAATTCGAAATTCGAAGGGCGCACCACGAGTTGGTGGAAGAACTGGTCGACATGGCGGTGGACATCGCCGAGGATAAGATCAGGAAAAAATTGAAAGACAAAGACCACAACGTGCTGGTGGAGGATTACATCGGTCGGATGGAGACCCAACGGGTCGCGTGATTCGTTGTCCTCGAAAATACTGAGTGGAAAAAGGCCGGGCGCGCTCTCTCAATGGAGGATGCGCCCGGCCTTTTTGCTGCAGCGTATGCCGGAGATAACCGGGGTACTGAAGTGTGTAGCGTCGGGTCCCCAGCCCGCCCGTCGGGGAAGACGCTACACGGTCACCCAGAGAGCGCAGTTGGTCATCATCTGGATGAGCTTGTTGGACACGCTGCCCATGAAAAACGAGTTGCTCTGTCCTTTCCGTCCGATCACCACGGTTCCGTACTTACCGCGTCTGGCTTCCTCCCGCACGGCTTTTGCAACCCCCATGGTGGTGGTTTTTGTCTTAAAGGCGACTTGGTCTTCCGCAATACCGGCCTCTTTGATCATCGACATGGCCTTTGCATGAAAGGCGTCGATGCATTTGGCATCTTCCTCTAAGAGGGCGGCTTCAAGGGTCTGGGTACCGTCCTCCTCACCGAGGTCGATGGAGCAGTAGTCGGCGAGCTTGGGCGTTACATGGAGAAAAGTGATGGTCACGTCGGGGTTGCCGCCGACCATGTAGGTCAGGTGGTCCACGGCGCGAAGGGAAGCGGAGGAGCCGTCCACCGCCACGAGAATTTTCATCGAAGTGATTTCTCCGTCGATAATCCAGACGGGTATCACGGAGGCGTTGTTGATAATTTTGTTGGACACGCTGCCGATGAAAAGTTGTTGGGCTTTGGTGAGGCCTCGCCGTCCAAGAAGTAGTGCGTCGTACATGCCCTTTTCAGCCGTGTCGAGAATATCCTGGGCGACCCCCAACCTTCTTGGTCTTGTGAGAAACTCGATGCGACTTTCCGGGACTCCCCGATCGGCCATCCGGGTTTTGCATTTCTCCAAAACGGCGTTCGCCGCGGTCTCGTTTCGTTGTTTGAGACGCGCCAACTCCTGATAGGCCTTGCTGTCCTTTTTGGCTTCATCCGTGATAAAAGGAGGAATCGGGGGTTGAACGTTCATGAGGGTGTATTCCATGTCTTGGATGACGCTGGAAATGCGCACGGCGTAATCCACCACGCGACTGGACTGGAGTGAATCATCCAGGCTGATCAGTACCTTGTGGCTCATTTCATCTCCCTGCAAGGAACGACGGCCCTGAAGGGCCGGCGGTATTCAGAATCGATAGGCGAACCCGAATACGACCTGGTGGCTGTTGATCCCGTCGTTTCTATCGCTCATGCCGAGGTTGGATACGTGCTGGGCTCGATAGGCGGCTTCTGCGGACCAACCATTGCCGAAAGGCGCCCGAAGCCCGAACTCCGCTTGAGATTTGAAGTTGAACTTCTGCCCAAGTTCGTGAACCGTAAGGTCGAGATAGTACGGCCCACTGCCGGCGCTGATGTAGGGAACCAGGACACGATTGATGAGGTTCAGCCTGAGCATGGGAATGGCCCCGTATCCATAGCCGGTCTCCGGTTCGGTATAATAATCGAACAGACCCTCCAGCACAACCTCGACATCCAGCCCAAGGTCTTCACTGCCGAAACGGTTGAGGATGTAGGAATAGGAAGGCAGCACGGAAAAAAACTCGGGTTTGCTGACCGTGTTGAATGAGAAAGCGTAAGCGGCTTTCAGATCGACACGCGACCTTTGGGGTACGGTCCGACAGGGCTGCACACCGGCCGCGACTCCGGCGAAGAACAGCAGCGTGACTGTTGTGAAGACTAGGCATAACGAGTAGCAACGAATGCTGCGGGTCATTGGGTTTGTACCTCCCGGGGCTCGCGAAAGGAGAATCGCCTTGGAAAATGACTCGTTTCCCTGTGGAATCGCTTTGAAGCCGCGTATAATGGGATCGCGTTTCAGGGAGGGGAAGCTTGGGTGAAGTCTCAACTTCCGGGAGGTCCCCTCTAAATACTGGGAGAGGAGCCGCCCGAAGGAGGGCAAGGCGCGGTGACGGGTTTCGGGGCCTCCGAAAGTGACGGGTGCGGAGGCCCCTGTATTCGTCAGTAGGGCTGAAGAACCCAATTACCGTTCTCAATTTTGACGATGATCATGGAATCCGTGTTGAGTCCGTTATGATCATCGGGCGACAGGTTGTAGACGCCGCTTACACCGACATGGTTCTGGGTCGTTTCGATGGCGGAGCGAAGCTTCTCCGGGTCCGTCCCCACTTTTTCCATAGCATCGGCAACAATCATCAGGGCGTCCCAAGCGTATCCGGAATGGGTATTTATGGGGAACTCCTTGTTGAGGCCGTACTCGTCATTGTAGAGCCGGACGAATTCCGCGATCACCGGCTTCTGCGGATCGGAGTCGAGTAGCTGAGTCGGCGCCATGAGCTTGGTGGAAGGCATCAGGTTCCCCTCCGAAGCCTCACCCGCCAGTTCGATGTAATCCGGTCCGGGCAGACCGTGGCACTGGAACAAGGGCTTGTCGATGCCCAATTGAGCGGCATTCTTCGCTACAATGGATCCCGCGGGTCCGATGGTCCAGCAGATGATGACCTCGGCGTCGGAATTACGGATTTTGGTGAGCTGAGTGGACATATCGGTATCGGCGGGATTGAACGTTTCATCCATCACAATGCTCAGTCCGAAATCACCGGCGGACTTGGTGAGCCATCGCTTGCCGTCTTTTCCGAAACCGTCGGAAGCCGTAAGGAGGGCGATCTTTTTCACCCCTTTGGCTTTGAGGTATTCGTACACTTTGGCAACAGCGGTGGAAGAACGTTGAGGGGATTTGAAAATCCAGTGAGCCGTGCCCAGATTTTTCCCGCCGTGGACTCCGGACATGATCACCGGGTCGCCTCCCACGGTCATGAAGGTTGGAATTTGCGCCTGCTCGATGATTTTCTTGACGGCCATGCCGGTGCCGGTACGCGTGGGACCGATAATTGCCGAAACCTTTTCGACCTCGATGAAACGCTTGGCCGTCATGATGGCTTTGGTGGGTTCTCCTTCCGTATCTCCCACGACCAGTTGGATGGGACGGCCGTTGATGCCGCCCTTTTTGTTGATTTCGCTTACGGCCATTTCCGCCACCAATTTGGTGGGTGTACCTATGTGCGCCGCCGGGCCGGAAAGTGCAAAGAACGCACCGATCTTGATGGGACCATCATCCCCCACGGCAAGGGAACTCAGGCCGAGCAGCAAACAGGCGACCATCAACAGAGTCAAAACGCGCTTCATGGCATCCTCCTTGTTCCAGTTCTCATGAAAAGTTTCGCGAATTGGGGGTTTCCGACGGAGGAAGACCCCACGGTTTCGGCAAAGAAAGGTCAACAGGCCGTTAAAAACGCGATCCGCGGCGTTGCGTTTTATCCCGCGTCACTGCAGCGTACTTCCATGTACTCCTCATTCCACAAGATTAGCGCGCCTTGCATCTCATCGTTCTTCATCAACCTGCGGCAACCGGCCTTTTTCAACGGGATGTTGGGAACCCGCGGTCTATCGGTTGTCGAAAACCCGTCGGCTCTTCCGCTCACTGCGCGGCAATGATTGATAGTCCACGATTTCCACATCCGTAGACACCAGAAAGCGGGATTTGATCGCTTTCTTCACCCTGCCCGCCAGTTCGGAATTCATTTCCGCCGGTACTTCACGGTTGCGCTCCGCTCTGATGGTCATGTAGTCTCTGCCGTCCTCACGGCGGTCAAGATGCACCTGATACTCACTGTCGAGTTCTTTGAACTCGGACAGTATCTCGTCGATCCCACTGGGATAGATATTCACCGCCCTGTATATGAACATGTCGTCGGAACGACCGATGAGTCGGTCGTGACGGGGCATTGGAGAGCCACAGGGACAAGGGCCGGGGAGGAGTCGGGTGAGATCGCGGGTTCGGTATCGGATCAAGGGTGCGGCCTCTTTGCACAAGGTCGTGATCACCATTTCTCCGATTTCTCCTTCCGGAGTCGGCTCAAGGGTTTCGGGATCGACAATCTCGAGAATGTAGTAATCCGCCCAGTAATGGATGCCTCTGTGGTAGGTGCAATCGATGCCCGTTCCCGGGCCGTACAACTCGGTCAAACCGGTGATATCGAAAATATGTTCCACTCCCAGGAGTTCCCTCATGCGTTGGAGCATGGCGTCGCTGGACCGCTCGGAACCCATGATCACCTTGTTCAGTTTGATTCGGTCGAGCAGGCCGCGTCTACGAACCTCCTCTCCCATAAGCAGCCCCATAGACGCGGTGCAGCAGAACACCGTGCTCTGGAAATCCTCCAGGAAACGGCACTGAATGTCCATGTTGCCGGGCCCGGCGGGGATGGCCATGGCGCCGAAGCGTTCGCACGCGGACTGAAAACCGACACCTGCGGTCCATATGCCGTAACCGACCGCGATCTGTACCCGGTCCTCCTGACTGAGCCCCGCCGTTTCGTAACATCGGGCGAAGAATTGTGTCCAATCGTCAATGTCTTTCCGTGTGTAACAAAGTACTTTGCGTCTACCCGTGGTACCTGTGGAAGCGTGAACACGAACCACTTCGGAATTGGGAACGGAGAGCAATGGGAAAGGGTAGTCGTCGCGAAGATGATCGGCCGTGAGAAAAGGAAGACGTTTAAGGTCATCCAGGCTTCGGATTTGATCAGGGTCGACACCCGCTGCGCTCAGATGGCTGCGATAAAAAGCGGACCCCTGATACGCATGGGCAACGGTCCATTGGAGTCCTTCCAGTTGACGGGCTTTCAGTTCTTCCTCATTCTTGATGATCGATTGAAACCTGGTCGACATGTTTCATCCATTCCTTTGCATGAGACTTCTCTTTGAAGACAATCAATGCCTTATACGTGAATTCCGATTAGAGAGCAATTTCGAACTCCATGATTCGAAAGAAATCGAGGAAAAGCCGCACGCTCACAGAAACGTATGTCCGCAATGGACACGGACCAACGGTGAAGCGTTTCGGCGCTTTTCGTCGGCAATTCGGCGACCTCATGGAGAAGAACGCCGGTCCGGTTCCTACTCGGCGGGAAGTGGTCGCCGCTTGCCGAGGAATGCCTCTTTGATTCCGGGGTCCTCACAAAGCTCGCGGCTCGGTCCGGAAAGACGGGAGCACCCTACTTCCAGTACGTAAGCCCGGGTAGAGCTTTCCAGAGCTTCCCGCGCGTTCTGTTCCACGAGAAGAATGGACCTTTCAGGATTCCGCAACCGTCGAACGACTTTGAAAATCTCACCCACCACGAGAGGAGCGAGCCCCAGGGACGGTTCGTCCATCAGAAGAAGGCGAGGGTCTCCCATAAGTGCGCGACCCACGGCCAGCATTTGCTGTTCTCCTCCGCTGAGGGTTCCGGCAATCTGACGTTTCCGAGCGGTGAGAACGGGAAACAGGGCGAACACCTGCTCCATGTCTTGAGAAACGGCGGGGCCTTGCTTCCTTCGGTATCTCAGGTAGGCGCCCATCTGCAGGTTCTCGAGAACCGTCATGGAGGAGAAAAGCCGTCGGCCTTCCGGCGTCTGAATCAAACCCAGAGCGACCCGACGTTCCGGAGACAGGCGAGTAATGTCCTCTCCAAGAAACACGATCTTTCCGGACGCAGCGCGGAGCAAACCGCTCACCGCGTTGAGCAGGGTGCTCTTCCCCGCTCCGTTGGCGCCGATGATTGCGATGATTTCATCATGGCCGACCCGGATGGATACGTCCCTCAGGCCTGGGACCGGACCGTAGTTCACCGACAGGGAGCGGACGTCAAGCATGGGCACCGCCCCCTAAATAAGCCTCAACCACTTCCGGATGGCTCCAAATCCGATGTGGCCCACCCTCGGCGATTTTCTTACCATAGTTCAACACAACGATATGATCGGAAATGTCCATCACCAGGTCCATGTTGTGCTCCACCAGCAACACGGAGGTGCCTGAATCCCGGATTCGGGTGATCAGTTCGGCCATTTGTTCGGTTTCACGTCCATTGAGCCCTGCGGCAGGTTCGTCCAACAGAATCAGTTTCGGACGGCTGACCCATGCTCGGGCCACCTCGAGTCTTTTTCGGTGACCATAGGGCAGCGAGTCGCTCGGACGGTTCTTGTGCTCGGCCAGATCGGTGAGTTCCAGTATCTCGCCGGCGCGACGAATCACGCTTTCTTCTTCCGCGCGGTGGCCGAAGGCGTGAAGGCATCCCTTGAGAAACCCGCAGCGAGTCTTCGGGTGCAGTCCCACCATAACGTTCTCAATGACGTTCATGTTGCGGAAGAGCTGAAGATTCTGGAACGTCCGAGTGACTCCCAAGCGGGCGATCTCATGGGACGGCAGACGGGAAATACGATGTTCACCGAGGAGAACCTCCCCAGCGGAGGGGCGGCAAATGCCGGAAACGAGATTGATTGCCGTGGTTTTTCCGGCACCATTGGGCCCGATGAGCGAAAGAATCTGGGCCTGATCCACGTGAAAGCTAAGGTTCGATAGCGCTCTCACGCCGCCGTAATCTTTGGCGACTTCCTTGACGGAAAGCAGGCGGCCGTTCGTCGAGTTCGTGGAATGAATCGGGGGCTTGGTTTCGTTCATATTGAAATGCCGGCCTTTCCCCGCCGGTGTGCGAACCGCTTACGAAAACCCTCCACAAGGCCGGGGAGCAGTCCGTCCGGGAAGAACATGAGAACGAGGGCGAGTATCAGCCCGTAGGCCAGAACACTGTATTCCTCGACCATTTCGAGAAGTTCGGGCAGCGCCGTGATGACCGCGGCTCCGATGAGAGACCCCCAAACGCTGCCCAGCCCCCCTATGATGACCATGATCACGACCTTGACGGAGTAAAAGAAATCGAAAGTCTTCGGGCTGATGAAGGTGATGTAATGCGCGTAAAGACTTCCTGAAATCGAGGCGAGAGCGGCGCTGAAAACGAAGACCTGAATCTTGTAGAGCCTCGTGTTCACTCCCAAAGTTCCGGCCGCCACTTCACTGCCGTGGATGGCGCGCAGACCTCTTCCCACCCGCGAGTGGACCAGGTTCAAAGAAATCACCAATACCGACAAGGCGAATCCCCATATGAGAGGAAAGACGTCGAGGTCGGTATCGAGGGTCCAGGGACCGATGGTGAGACTGGGTATTCCGGGAAGACCGGAGGTGCCTCCGGTCCAATATTCCATTTCCACCATGCATATGGACACGATTACGTTGAATCCCAGCGTGGCCATGACCAGGTAGTGACCTTTGAGCTTAAGCACGGGCAGGCCGATGAGCAGTGCCACGAATGAAGTGACCGAAACCGCAAGCAACATGGTCGGCCACGGAGGCAGGCCGTAATTGGCGGTCAGCACACCGGAGAGGTAGGCTCCCATTCCAAAAAACGCTCCGTGCCCCAGGGATATTTGACCGGTGTAGCCGATGAGGAGGTTCAAACCGATCACCACGATGATGTTCAGGCCCACCACGTTGGCCAACAGAATGTAGTAGGGATTTCGAATCGCAAGGGCGAAAACCGTGAGCCCGCAGATTAGACAAAGAATGCCGAAGGTATCTCTTCTGTTCACGATCTATACCCGTTCGCTTTCGCCCCGTCCCAAGAGTCCGGTGGGACGGATGAAGAGCACGGCCAACAGGATGATAAAGGCAAGAGCATCCTTATAAGCGGAAGAAACGTACCCGGCGGAAAGGGATTCGAGGACGCCCAGAATCAGCCCTCCCAGGATCGCTCCGGAAAAACGGCCATAACCTCCCAGGATGGCCGCTGAAAATCCTTTGAGACCCACCATGAGACCGGAATCATATGACGTAGTCGTCACCGGCGTGATGATGATGCCGGCAATGGCGCCCAATGCCCCGCTCAAAGCAAAGGCGAACATGATCATTCGATTGACGTTGATGCCCGCTAGAGCCGCGGCGCGGCGATCGGCGCACACCGCCCTGACCGCTTTGCCGGTGAGGGTGTGCCTGAAAAAAAGCCTTAGAAGAACGAAGGTCACAATGGTGATCCCGAAAATCCAAAGACTTTGCGGCATCATGGTAGCGCCCATGATATGCAGCGGATCGTCTCCAGAGAACGAAGGGTAGGTCATATGTCGTTTGCCCCACGCAAGCATGGAGGCGCCTTCCAAAAAAGTGGCCAGTCCGATGGTCACGAATATGAGAACGATGGGCTCGCGGGATCGCGACGGGCGGATGGCGAGCCGCTCCAATAAGGCCCCCACCAAGGCCACGGTGCAGACCGAAAGGACGAAGGCCGGGATCACATGGAGCCCCGCGCGTTGAAGGAAGGTGATCATGAACATGCCGCCCAGCATGATGAACGAGGTTTGGGCGAAGTTCACGATCCCCGTCGCATTATGCACCACGCAGAACCCCAACGCGGTTAAGGCGTAAATACTGCCGACGGTTAGGCCGGTTATGATGAATTGTAGCGTCATCGGACGTATCGATCCGTTCTTGGGGGAAGGAAATCAACGGTAAGACCCGATCACCGGAAAGAGAGGGGGGCGCTTCCGTCTTAGGGAACGCAGGTCGCCCTTGGGATTATCTCTCTCGATAGAGGCCGCCTTCCGCAATAAGCGAATTTTGTATACACCGAAATCGGAGCATGTCAAGATCCGGGGACAGGACTCCGCCCCAAGAATGGGCTCAAGGGGAATTGATTCAGGCTGCGCCGGAAGGGTCGGAGGGGTGAGCCGAAACCATGGGGAAGCGAAAATTTCCGGAAAGCCCCGGGTGTTTTCCTCTCTGTGACCTGCACAGGGCGCATCGCGTGTCGCTGCACATTTGGCAACTGTGACAGTCCGCACACGGGTGCTTTTTCGGAACGCCGTCCTCTTCATCGGGCACGAAGACCCTGGGCTCGAAGCCTTGTATTCTGGTAAAGGACATGATTTCCGTCTCCTTTCCGCATTTCTTCTACCCAAGTCCGCTCTTCCCAAGGGAAATACGGCACCGACCCTTCGAGGGCGGGAACTCTGGCATCAAGATAGCCATTTCGGCGGCAAACTCCATGCCCCATAAAAGGTCGATGCAAAAAGGAATCCTTGAAGGGCAAGCACTACTGGTGCTTTCGGCCGACCAGCTCCAGCAGATCCCTATGTTCGTCGGTGAGCGAGAGAAGCGCATCGTGTGAAGATACGGTATCCAGATGGGTCCTGAGGTCCGACGTCGTGCCTTGATGAACCAAGCGTTTGATGAACTTGAGCGAGGGAAGGGGCCACTGAACCGTCTCGGCGACCCATGCTTCGGTTGCGTTCAGGAAATCGCGCTCAGGGAATATCCGATTGACCAGTCCCATAAAAAGCGCTTCTTCAGCAGAGACATTTCGGCCGCTCAGGAGTATGTCCAGGGCTCTGCCCACGCCGACCAGGCGAGGCAGGAAATAGCAACCGCCGAAGCCCGGGGCGAGCCCCAAACGGACGTAGGAGGAAACGAACCCCGCTTTGGGGGACGCGGACCGCAAATCGCAGGCGAGGGCCAAGTCCATTCCAGCGCCGGTGGCGGGTCCGTTGACCGCGGCCACCACCGGTTTGTCGAAGGCTTCGATGGCCAGCGGCAGTTTCTGGAGACGTTCCCAAAGGTAGTCCTTCATACCCCAGGAGCGGAGCTCTCCGCGTTTCATGCTCTTAATGTCTCCCCCGGAGCAAAAAGCATTGCCTGCTCCGGTGATCACAACGGCCTTGACATTGGGGTCGGAACCCGCTTCGGACAGGGCCTGAATCAAGGACTCCACCATAGCGTCGGAAAAGGCGTTCCGTTGTTCGGGGCGGTTCAATGTGAGGCGCAGGACGGGTTCAATGGTTTCCACGATAAGATCGGACATGATTTATCCCCAGTGATGATGGTGGCGCCGTGGTTCTTCCGGGATGCGGACCGGTGATTCTGCAACCCGCACAGGGGAAGACTCCGGAAAGGTCGTTGGGCGGCGATGTAACCAAGACGGTTCGAGAACCTCGCAAACCCGGGAAGGAATCACGAGGGATGGGGGAGCGCCTTCTTCCGCGGCGGTTCCCCCGCGGCTTCAAGAGACTTATGGAGCGCCTCGCGCAGCAGAAAAAGCGAGCCCCGGGTCTGTTCGAGCTCCCACCCGAAGTACTCGGTGATTTCAGACGCGCGGCGCAGCCAGTCGCGAATCTCACCGACACCGGAATCCACCAGAAGGCCTCGTTTGTAATCGGCGAGCATCCGCTTTCCGACTTCCATGGGGTCCAGCCCCTTCTCGGCCAGGCGGTGGAGCTGGAGGTCTGCAAAGACCCCTTCCATCCCCTTGAGTATCCAACCCGGGGTGAAGAACCAGGTGCCGGCCTGTTTCATGAGCTCTTCGGCGTAGCGATCCTGTCCGAGGAGCACACCGATACAGTCGTCGGCGGGTGGATAGAATACCGGCATCGGAAGGTCTTCCGGAAGCCGATCCAACGCTTGGCAACGGCCGTAGGCCAACATGGCGGCGCTACATCCGGTTTCCGCCAGAGCCGCAATCCGTTCCACGACGACACTGAGCAGTTTCTTGGGCTCGATGTGCAGCGCCCATTCCAAAACCTCGACCCGGAAGTCGTTGTCATATTCTTCCAGGAGTCGGCGGACTTCAAGTTCGAGCGTCTTGCAGCAGATCACGGCCACCGGCATAAAGGATTCTCTTTTCGGAAATTCGGGTTTATCGTGTTTCTTTCTGATCCGGGAAGGGCTCCGGCCCTTCTTTCGGCCCGTTGAACACATCCGGTGGCTGCATGCCGGTGATGGACGACGACATGAAGGTGCTCAATTCCACAGAAAAAAGGTATCCATGGAGCACCTCGGAGCGACGAGCGAAAAAACGCAACGTCGCGGAGCGCGTCATTCGGTAGTCTGTTACGGGAGAATCAGGTCGTCGATTTTCCGTTTGGGCACGTGGTGCACTCCCTGATCGTCCCGCCAGTAACGGATGTTCTGTCCGGGTTGGAGGTCTTCAATGAGCACCGTTTCGGAGGGCTTACCCAAGGCGAGCACCAAGCGTATTTTGTATTGATCCGCGATACCGAGCTCCGCTCTCAGCTTCTCCCGGTTAACGGCTCCGAGCATGCATCCCCCCAAGCCCTTGTCTACGGCGCCCAAAAGGATGGTCTGGGCGGCGATGCCGTCGTCACACCACCAGTCCTTGGTCAATGTCTGATCGATCAAGAGAATCATGTAGGCCGTCGGGCGCTCGGACGGCTCGGGACCCGGCCAGTCCTTCAGATAGGCCGCCCACGCCAGACAATCGAAAATCTTGGCATTGGTTTCAGGCTCCACTGAGAGGATGTACCTGATGGGCTGAATGTTGGCGGCGGAAGCCGTGCAACGGGCGAGTTCCACCAACTCCACCAGTGTTTGACGGTCGATCCGATGGGACGCGTCGAATCGGCGAAAGCTTCTGTTGCGTATGACCAATTCTTTGAAGTCCATCCAGGTCTCCTGGGATTTGAATGCGTTGAACGGCTTACACGGAATCCTGGGGAAGTGCCGCGACGTACTACTTCCAAGCGATGATGGATTCGTCCACCGGCTTTCTGGTGCCGGCTTTCCGTGCCTCCGAGGGATGGCCGAGGGCCACCACGGCCATGAGCTCCATGTCGCCCGGTACTCCAAGCAAAGCGGCCACGGCTTCTTTGTTCTTGAGAATTTCCCCGAGCCAGACGGCGCCGAGCCCTAAATGATGTATCGTCAACAGCATGTTTTGGATGCAGGCTCCCACCGCCTGAACATCCTTCACGTAGTCATAGCTTTGAGATCGATCCAGAAAAACCGCAATGCAGACGGGGGCTCCTTTGACGATGTGGGAGTAGCGGGTTTGCCCGGACAATTCTTCCTTGATTTGGGCATCGCGGACGACGACGAATTTCCACGGCTGGTTGTTCAAGCCCGAAGGGGCCCAAACGCCCATCTCGATCACTTCCCGGATGATTTCATCAGTTACGGTTTGTTGGGTGAACTTGCGAATGCTGCGGCGGGATTTGATGATATCCAGCATCTCGTCTCTCCTTCCTTGGCGTGGCGGCAAACAGCCTTGGATCCCGGGATGCGCGCGGATCGACATTCTCCGATTGCCTCCAATGTAAACCGTGCCGTGCCGTAAAGGCAAATGAAGATTCTTCCGAGGGAAGCTCCCGCGGAAGAATCTTCATTGCATAAAAGCCGGCGGGTTATGTCAATCCAGACATAACATATTGAAATTATTATTAATATAGTTGCACCGCCCTATCTTTCCTGATATGTTGTTCCTATCTTAAACCGGAAGACAAGGAGAAAACTCATGGCGAGGATTTTGAGAATCGATATGACGAACCGGGCTGCGGCGTTCGAGCAGGTCCCCGACAAGTACCGGCACTTGGGGGGTAGGGGATTCACTTCGGGCATGCTGCACGACGAGGTTGACCCTCAGTCCAATCCGTTGGGACCCAATAACAAGCTCGTGTTTGCTCCCGGAATTCTAGGTGGGACCATTGCGCCCACATCCGGACGGATCTCATTCGGAGCCAAGAGTCCCCTTACGGGAGGGATCAAGGAGTCCAACGCCGGAGGACAAGCGGGGCAATACTTGGCGCGGTTGGGCATCCAAGGCGTGGTGGTGGAAGGAGTCCCCAAAGACGACAAGTGGTCCGTGGCCGTCATCACCAAAGACGGCGTTCGGATGGAAGACGGGGCGGATATCGCGGGCTTGAACAACTACGATGCGGTGGCCAAACTCGAGGAACGATACGGCACCAAATCCGCATTCATTACCATCGGTCGCGCCGGTGAAATGCTGCTTACCGCTTCGAGCATCGCGGTCACCGACCAGGAGAATCGTCCCACTCGCCACGCCGGACGCGGTGGGTTGGGCGCGGTCATGGGCTCCAAGAAACTCAAGGCCGTGGTTGTTGATCCCACCGGAGGAGAGAAGGCGCCTCTTGAGGATCCGGACGGGTTCAAGGCGGCGCAGAAGAAGTTTCTCGACGCCCTCAATTCCCATCCGGTGACCAGCCAAGGGCTTCCCACGTATGGGACCAATGTTCTGACCAATATTCTCAACGAGGCGGGCGGGTTGCCCACCAGGAACTTTTCGTCGGGTCAGTTCGACGCGGCTGAAAAAGTCAGCGGGGAGGCGGCCCACGAAATTATTACCAAATTGGGCGGGAAACCCACCCACGGCTGTCATTCGGGGTGTACCATCCGATGCTCGGGAGTTTGGGTCGACGAGAAAGGCGAGTACGTGACCAAGGAGCCTGAGTACGAAACCGTCTGGGCCAATGGTCCCAATTGCGGAATCAGCGATCTTCACGCCATCGCGCGCATGGATCGGATGTACGACGACGTGGGCCTGGATACCATCGAGATGGGAGCCACCATGGGGGTCGTCATGGAAGGCGGAGTTCTCCCATTCGGGGATGCCGAAGGCGTTCTTCGGTTGATCAAGGAAGTGAGCGAGGGAACTCCCCTCGGCCGTATTTTGGGCAGCGGAGCGGAAACCGCCGGTCGTGTATTCGGGGTGAAACACGTACCCGTGGTCAAGGGACAAGCCCTGCCCGCCTACGATCCCAGAGCGGTCAAAGGCATGGGGGTGACCTATGCCACCTCGACCATGGGCGCGGACCATACGGCGGGGTACGCCACAACCGCGAACATCCTGAGTGTGGGCGGTCAGGTGAATCCTCTGAAGACCGAGGGTCAGGTGGAGCTTTCCAGAAACCTGCAGATCGCCACCGCCACCTTGGACTCCACGGGCCTCTGCCTGTTCACCGCCTTCGCCGTGCTGGACGATCCCACAGCCCTGGAAGGCATATGCGAGATGATTACCGCCAAAACCGGCACGTCCTTCACCGCGGACACCTTCGTTCAGACCGGGAAGGACATTCTGAAGGTTGAACGCGACTTCAATCGAAAGGCGGGGTTCAGCAGCGAGGACGATCGCCTGCCGGAGTTCTTCCGCAAGGAACCCGTGGCGCCCCACAATGTGGTCTTTGACGTCTCGGACGAGGAATTGGACACCGTATTCAATTTCTAGCGTGTGAACGCATCGATTCAAGACGCCGGGGGTCGCCCTGCGTGGGCGGTCCCCGGTATCCTTCCCCTCCGAGTTCCAAGCATGGCCTTCCGTTTCGTCCCATGGGGGGAATTGGGGCATGCGATGAAGGTTCGATTTCATCGGGACGCGAACGCAGAGGAGACTCTTGGGTGACCATTCAGGTCAAACTGGGCGGTTTTTTACGGAAAAAGGTGTCCGGTCACCGAGACGGACTTCTGGAATTGGAACTGCCCGAAGGGGCCACCATCAGAGACGCGGTGGATGCTCTCGGACTAAAACCGGAGGATGTGAAGATCATCTTCCTGAATCATCTGGGGGTCTCGGACAACCGCACCCTGGCGGGCGGGGATCGTTTGGGATTGTTCCCCCCGCAATTGGCCTACAATACTTTTGTGGCGATTTATTATGCTCGGGGGCTCAAAGACAGTGGAAATACGACTTAAGCTCTTTGCCGACCTCCGAAAACTCTATCCTCCCCTTGTGGCGGACACGGGACGAATGAAGGTGGAGGAAGGGACCACGATCGGAGAGCTCCTGGAAATCTTAAACATCCCCAGGGAGACGGCCCGGATCGTGCTGCGAAACGCGGTACATGCCAAGCCGGAAGACGTGCTCCACGAAAACGACCTGATTGCCGTGTTCCCACCTCTGGCGGGTGGTTGACCCCTTCCTTTCCTTCCGGCGAGACTTCAGTCGGTATTTTCCCTTCCTTTGGGGCGCGACCGTTTGGCTTTGGCCAACGAGGGATTCTCCGTCAGCTTGCCCCATCTGGCCCGAAATCCTCGGATATCCACATGGACGAACGGCCCATGAGCCTTGGTGCTCTGATAGGCTCCCATGCCTCCGATAAAAGGTCGGTAGGACGGATCATCCTGAATTTCCTCGATGATGTTGTATAGGATTGCGGCGTCGTGGACGGTGATTTTCCCGTCGTCGTTCAAATCGTCCATGATTCCGTCTTTCGGATTCCGATCGATGAAAATGTCCGCCGCTCCTCCCCACATGTGTCGGCTGTACGCCACATTGCCGATGCTTCGATTGTAGTGCGGCGTCCGATATCCGCTCATTACGTAGAAGGTGTCCGCGGAATAGCCCCGCCGGTTCACCTCTTCCAGAAGATATTCCAGCTTCAGGAGCAGGCGTTCGCGAAGCACCAGGTACATGGGATAACTGCAAAGCTGTTTGCACAGGAACTGGCTTAGGCGGAAATGAGGTGAAACCCGGGCGTCCGCCGTGTCCGCCGTTACTTGAATGAAGCCCTTGGGTTTACCGTATATGGGTAGGCCCTTGAAGGGTTGTTTCGGATATTCCCCGATGCGGAATTCGTTGAGGACTCCTTTGCGTACCCGGGAAGCGGGGACCAGGACAAACATGTTCAACGTGATGGTGTCGCCGTCGGCCCGACGCGTGAAGGTCATGGGGTATAATCCCGGCTTTGAGGGCGCCTTCCAAGTCCAGGTGTTGAAAGAGAAGGGGGTCAGTTCTCCGGATGAGACTCGTACGGCGTAATGTCGTCGGCCGTCGTCATGAGCGGTTTTCAGGGTCACGGTTTCCCGGGGCAAAACGTACACGCCCAATACGCGGTACGGGCATTCCTGATCGTTGACCCGTACAGAAAAGGAGGCGCGTCCCGGATCGAAAATCTCCTTCGCCGCGGCGGATTTCAATCCGAACGTGAAACCGATCAAGGTGAGACATAGAATGAAGACCATCGAAAGAATATTACGGCGCATTGTATCTTTTCCTTCTTTGCGCGGTTCCGAACAAGCGAGGGGGCTTCAGGTGGATGGAGCCCCGCAGTTGTTCTCCTTTCACGGGTTGAGCGGTTTCTGCAATAGAGCGTTCAGCACCGCCTCGTCCCGATTATAAACGTCGTCTCGAAAGCGCATTTGCCCGTTTTCGTCCGCCCACGCAGTCCAGTACAGAATATGGACGGGGAGAGGTTTGGGCAGCCGTACCGTCTTCGACTCCAGGGAATCCAGCTGCCGGTGGATCACCTCCGGAGGCCAAGCGGGGTCGTTCCTGAGAAGGTAAATCGCAAGTCTCACGGGTTCCTCCACGCGGATACACCCGTGGCTGAAGCTGCGGTTGGGCCTTTGAAATAATGACTTGGCCGGAGTATCGTGAAGATAAACGTTGAAGCGGTTGGGGAACATGAACTTGATTTGTCCCAATGCGTTCCCCGGGCCGGAATCCTGACGGAACCGGTAATCCGCACGTAGGAGAGCTTCCCTCGACAACTCCGTTGAGGAGGGGTCCAATATCCGCGCTTTGGCTCCCCAGCCCTTGACCATACGGATGCGGTTCTCATCGAGATAGGCCGGATCTTTCAATGCGGCGGGCAATGTCTCCTTCAAGGCGATGCTCAGGGGTACGTTCCAGAAGGGATTCATCACCAGGTAGGTCATCATGCCGTTGAACACGGGCGTGCTCCAGAAAGGTTTGCCCACCACCACTCTCATGTCCAAAGCCGGCTGGTTGTGTTCCACGATGTAGAGGTGATAGTTGGCGATGTCAACCATAAGATACTCGTCTTCCAGATCTATGGGAAGCCAGCGCCATCTTTCCATGTTCACCAGAATCGCCCGGATTCTGTCTTCCACCGGAACGTTTAATACGGACAGTGTTTGGGGGCCCACCACTCCGTCCTGATCCAATCCGTGTCTGCCTTGAAAGGATCTTACGGCCGCTTCGAGCGTGTCGTCGAAACGGTCTCCGCGGTAGATGTCGTCGTCCTTCAAGTCTCCCGCCAGGGCGAGACGAAAGCAGAGCGCCGGCACACGAGGATCCGTGACCCCGTTTTCGAGCTTGGGACCTGAGGGAATAGGCATCCAGCCTCCGCACGACCGGATTTCTCGATATCGTTTCAGCCCATTACGCAGATTGACGTATCCGGGTTCCGTCGGGGCCAGCCCTTTCAATGTCTTTCGTACGTCGCAATATTTGAGGGCGAGTCTCAACATCTCGGTCAGGTCACCGACGGGCTGTACAATGTGCCAGTTGGGCGAGACCGTCTGAGGGTCCACCCGCCCGTTGAGCAAATGATAGGCGTAGACGAGGAAGGCGTCGGTGAGCAGAAAATCCAGGTCGGCCAGGGTTTCGGTGTCGACGGCCTTGCCCTCGGCGCTTGCCGTGCGGATTTCCTTCACAAGGGCTTCGATCCGATAAAGGTGGTAATCCGACGATCGGAGTCCCTCGAGTTCCGCATCGCCCAGTGTTTCCAGAAGTTCCGATGTCGCTGTGGATATTCCCTTGTCGTTGCCCCAAACGGGACAGAATTCACTTTTTCGGTAGAATTGGGGAAGAACCAGCGATGCGTGGCACAGCTGATCACGAATTTTGAGTACCGGACACGACCCTGCGTTCTCGACGCGGTCCCGAATGCTGTTGATGACTTCCGGCGACGGCGTCTCGGCTGTAAAACCGGCGCTTGCGGCAGCGCTGACGAGCCCGATGACCAAGCCGAATATGAAAACGAGTTTCCGCATCAAAAGCTTCTCCAAATCTACCGGCTCCGAGGGGATGTGGGGCGACTCGGGAGGGATCGAGGCCGGGATAATCTTACCCCTCACCTGTCTGAACCTGAACGCCGGATGCCGCAGGCCATCCCGGAGCGACGGGGAATCACCTCCCTCGGACTTCGCGCCTCCCAGTGTCCATGGATATAAGAAAGTATGACCATAAGATAAGGAAATGAGCCCGACATGCAAGGAGTTGTGCACAAGTCGGCGACGGTCGATCCTCTTTTCGTTGATTCAACTCGGGGATTCAGCTACAGTTTCGCGATGCTGAAGAAGTGTGTCATTGTCTTCTCCACGAACCTACCTTCAAGGCAACCCATTCGGGAGGGTTCATGAAAGTCCTGAAAGGTATCGCCGGTGTTGTGGTTGCTTGTTTTCTGGGTTTTTTCATAGGGATGGCCGTCGCCAGGCTCGCCGAGTGGCCTCCCGGCTGGGGTCTGAAGCTGGGAGGAGTTCTGGGCGGTGGAATGACCATCCTTTGGATAAGGAAAGTGTTCCGTGGCGCCGTTTTCGGACCGGTGCCGGGTCACGAACCCGATTCCGAAGAATCTGAACGATAGATTTGAGCCGCGTGAAGGATTCCGCGGGGCGACGGGCCGGAGATATCTCGTCCCGGCGGTCGGATATGCCGCCGGACGCCAATTCTAATTCTTCGCAGGAGGTCATGATCCATGAGAAGAAGACTCGCGGTTTGTTTGGTCCTGCTGGTGTGCGTTGCATCGGCCGCTACGGCGGGCGCTGCTTTGGACGGGATTTACAAGACCGCGGACGACGCCATGAGCGCCTATGTCCAAACTTACACCACCAAGTCGATCATCGTGATCTTGACCCCCGACCTGCAGCACTGGCACGTGTTCCTGGATTCCGACTATCGAGACGGAGTCGATGTGGACGCTTTGAACAATCCTCAAGAACACCTCGTCATGAATTTCAACGAGACGACCTTCACCGCGCAAGCGTCCCTGACTGCGTCCGATGTGGCCGAAGCGGGGGCCCTCACGCCGGCAAGTTCCACGTCGTACTCTTTTTCGCGGCAGTTCGCGTCGCCGGACGCCGACCGGTCGGGAGACGGCTTGTACAAGCCCGACCCGGTGACCACGAATCTTTATCTCCAATTTTACGAGACCTATCATTCCGTAATCGCGATTCTTACCCAGGACCTGGTGACGTTTGAAGTCTTTCTGGACTCGGATTATCGGGACGGCGTACATGCATCGAGTCTGCTTCCGGGTTCCGAGGACACCCTGGAACTGACGTTCAATACGGGCGATTCGGTGGATGCGGTGATTCAACGGGGAGGCGGAGGCTCCGACTCTTGGTCCTTGGATCAAGAGTTCATCGCGCCGGACGTATCGGATGATCCGGGCGGCTGTGATGTGGGTGAGGCTGAAGCCGGAGGATTGGTGGAAAATATCCGGGAACTTATCGAATTGTCCGCCGGAGGCTCTTTTAACGATCTTCTGGGCGTGGGACAGGTCATCCTGGACGCGATCCTGGCGGGAGGTTCTTCCGGATGCCCCGAGGTTACGGTGGATCCGCCCATTACGGATTTCTTCAAGCTGAAGCCACCATCCGAACTGGACATCGTCGTGGATTTCGGGACGGGGTGCACCGTGGACGGACGGTTGTATTCCGGTTCCATGGAACTGCACCTCTCGAATCTCGACGTGGACTATTCTCCACCCCTGGATCTCGACATAAGCGGAAGCTTGGAGGCGACGTTCACCAACCTGGATGCGGGAGCAGACGGCGATCCTCTCAATGGGAGCATCTCCGGGAGCCTGGATCTGGAAGTGTCCGGCAGTACTTCGTCGGCGCAAATCTCCGGCCTGGTAGCCATCACTTCGTCGAATCTAACTCAAGGAGACTGGTCCTTTTCGGGAGCCGGCTCCCTGTCGTTTTCGGCTGATGGCACTTCGGCAACGGAAATACCTTTTTCGCTGGTGTTCACTTCGACTTCCTTCGTGGCCGACGGGGTGCCCTTGTCCGGGGCGTTCAGCATCAGCGGCGTCATCGAGAATCCGACGAGCGACTCCCCGAACCTGGAGGCGGACCTCACCTTCAATAACTTCGGAGTTCCCGATCTGTCCGTCACGGGCAAGGCGACTTTTGACGGCGACATGGGCGACGACGGGGGGACCCTGGAAATCACCACCAACATGGCGGTGACCGAAGAGGCGAGTACCCGCACGCTGATTGCGGATCTGATCGTGGTACGGGACCAGGACATTCTCACGGTAAATACGAGTGCCGAAAAGACCAGCAGCTACGGCGGGGCCACACTGACGGTGACGGACCTCACCATGGATGTGGGAATAGACTGCACTCATCCCACCGGAGGTCAGGTGGTGTTTCAATGTGCCGGTGAGGACCCCATTACGGTAACCTATTCGGGATGCGACAATCCGCCCGTGATCGACTGATTCTCCGGGCGGCTTCTGCCGAGAATCCTTTTCCCGTCAGGGAAGCGGCGAATCGGGCTTTGGAAAACAAAGGGCCGGTCCCCAAGGGGATCGGCCCTTTCAATTCGGTCTCGACGCTTCCCCCGAAATGCATCGACCCTGAAGCGTCAACCCCGGACTATTCTTGAGGGGACTTTTCAGCCGCTTCGGGCATGGCTCCTCCGTGGTCGTGGGCCGCCTCGGCGGCCGGCTGGCCGGCCTTCACCTCCGCGCCGCCCGCTTTGTGATCCATGTCACCCTTATTTTTGCATTCCTTCTTGGAAGCGGGAGCGGCACCCGGTTGGGAATGATCGCCTTCGTGGGCATCCGGTCGATTCTTCATCATTTTGTGCTCCGCGCGCGCCTTCATTTCGTGACCGCCGCCCGCCGCCATCTTCTTCCCTTCCTTCATCACGGCCTCACCCTTGGCCATCATGTCCTTGCCGTCCGCGATGAGTCGTTTGCCGGTTTCGACCAAACCGGCGTCTCCGGAGGCGTTACCCGCTTCCACCAGTTCCAGACCCTTTGTAAGCAGCTCCGCTCCTCGTGTGACCATTTTCCCTCCCTGCAGCATGACTTCCATGCCGTAGGCCATCACGGGGCCGGAATCTTCGGCCTTAATCGCCGAAGGAAACAGCAGCAGCCAGGCGATAAGGGCCGATACCAACAGACTCTTGCTTTCAACTGGAAGAATTGTTCGCATTTTGGTTCTCCTTCTCCGAAAAGACCGTTACTTTGTGCTTCCAACAACTGTCCATCATCCGTACAAAAAAAGAGTCAGGTATGAATAGACAAACTTACAATAACCACGATGTTCGGGGGCTGCGATCGGATGCCGTTGAAAATATGCAGGAAGAAAGGGGTGAATACTTTCTATGGAAAGCGTTTTTTTGCAGCCCGTGGGGCGTGGTATAATTTGGGTCGGTTTGAATGAATCGTTGGTCTACATTATCGAAGAACGGAAGCCCAACCCAGAAACGGAGCGTGCCCATGCGTTTGGATCATCTTAAGTCCATGTTTTCTCCTCAGTCCGTGGCCGTTATCGGGGCCACGAACCGTCCGGGGAGCGTCGGACGTGCCGTGATGCAGAACCTGATCCAAGGCGGGTTCACCGGCGGCGTCTACCCGGTGAACAACCGGACGCGCTTCGTGCAGGCGATCCGGGCCTATCCTTCCATACTCGATATCCCGGACCCGTTGGACCTGGCCGTGGTCATCGTTCCGGTGGGAGCCGTGGAAAGCGTGGTGGAAGAGGCCGCGGCAAAAGGCGTCAAAGGGGTCATCGTGATCACCGCCGGGTTTAAGGAGGTCGGAGGAGAGGGGCTCGAACAGGAAAAGAAGCTCAAAGCACGGGTGGCCGAGCTTGGAATTTCCATGATCGGTCCCAACTGCCTGGGTATCATCAATACCAATCCGGAAATCGCCATGAATGCCAGTTTCAGCCGGATCATGCCCAGGACGGGGAAGATCGCCGTGATTTCGCAGAGCGGCGCATTGTGCACGGCCATCATGGACTACGCCTCCGGCCATAACATCGGATTTTCCAAATTCATCTCCTTCGGAAACAAGGCGGACGTGGATGAGATCGATCTGCTCAACTACCTGAAGGACGACCCCGATACGGAAGTGATCGTCATGTATCTCGAGGATATCACGGACGGACGACGCTTTTTGGAAACCGCCCAGGAGATCAACTGGAGATACCAGAAACCCATGCTGGCGATGAAATCCGGCCGATCCCCCAGAGGAGCCGCGGCGGCTTCGTCTCACACCGGCGCTTTGGCCGGTTCCGATACGGCTTATGACGCCATATTCCTCCAGAGCGGGATTCAACGCATGGACAATTTGAGCCAGGTGTTCGACGCGGCCATCGCCTTCGCCCGCCAACCCCTGCCCAAAGGCAACCGCTTCGCCATCATAACCAACGCGGGAGGACCCGGCATCATGGCCGTGGACGCGGCCTACCGTGTTAACCTGGAACTGGCCGAACTCGAGGAATCCACCAAAGAGAATCTGAAGGCGGTGCTCCCCCCCGCGGCGAGCGTGCGGAACCCCGTGGACATCATCGGGGACGCCGGTCACGAGCGTTATGAGGCCGCAATTCGAACCGTGCTTCGCGATCCCAACGTTGCCGGCGCCATCGTCATCATGTCGCCTCAGGCCATCACGGATATTCTCGAAACCGCGGAAATTATTCCACGGGCCTGTGAAGGGATTGACAAACCGGTCCTCTGCGTATTCATGGGCATCGTGGACGTATCCGAGGGAGTGCGCTACTTGGAGAGCCACGGATATCCCAACTATTTTCTGGCCGAGCAGGCGGTGCACGCCTTGGCCAGCATGGTCTACTTCACCGGCCGCATGGACCTTACGGGGCGACAATACAAGACTTTCGACGTGGACAAGGACAAGGCGAACCGGCTGATCATAAGCAAGCTGGGCTCCGAATCCTCGGCCTATCTTCCCCAGTCGGAAGCCAACGAAGTGCTTTCCTGCTACGGTTTCCCCACGCTGCGGGCCGGTCTCGCCAAGAAGGAAGAGCAATTGGGCGAGATCCTCAACGACTTGGGGTTCCCGGTGGCCATGAAGATCGATTCTCCGGACGTGGTCCACAAGTTCGATGCCGGCGGCGTAGTGCTCAAGATCAAGACGGAGGCCCAGGCGAAAAAGGCGTATCACGATATCCTATCCAACGTGAAGAGTGGATTCCCGGAGGCGAGAATCAACGGAATTCGAGTGGAACAGATGGCCCGGAAAGGTGTCGAGGTGATTTTGGGCGCCAATCGGGACTCGAAATTCGGTCCCATGATCATGGTGGGCCTGGGTGGGACTTTCGTGGAAATCATCAAAGACGTGACCTTCCGTCTCGCTCCCATGTGGGAAAGGAGCGCCGAACGCATGATCGAGCACCTCAAGATGTACAAAATGCTCAAAGGGGTTCGCGGAATGCCGGCGTCGGATGTGGCGGCGATTCAGGAATGCCTGCTGCGTCTGTCTCAGCTGATGGTGGAACAAACTGAAATTGAGGAACTGGACATCAACCCCTTGATTGTTTATCCCGCAGGTCAAGGTTGCGTTCTGGCGGACAGCCGCATGCTCCTGGTACGAAGAGGAAGCGCCTGATTCCGGGCCGTTGCCCATCCGCCGGCAAGCCCATGTCCGACTCAGCCCGTTTAAAAAGTCGGGGCGGCAGGCCGGCGAAGAAACGATGAGGTGCAAGCCCCGTAAATCTCAAGGAGTGGGACGTACTTGGAATACACCGCAGTGACGAGGGATCAAACGAAACGCCGCAGATCGCGTTTTTCTTCGGCCCGCTAGAGATAGACGATCGTATTCACTCTTACGATATAGTCGATGACGGCTTCTTCCAGGTCTTCGGGAAGAGGTTTGAATTCGACTCCGAGGAAAGTCTTCGTTTCGGCCTGCTGGATATTTCGGACGCTCGCTTTGCAGGAAAAGGCCTTCTCTCTCGAAGGGACGACGAAGGAGAGTTCCACTTCATCGTGGACCCGTTGGGTGACGAGGTCAGGCGACTTGTAGATGATACGGCACCCTCCGGCGCTCAGGTCGGTGATCATGCCGGAGATGGTATCCTTCGCGGTGGAGATGGTTACAGGGATCAAGCATTCGATGCGGTCGTGCTTTCGAACGTCATATCGCTCCACGCGAGTCGGAAAGGAAGTGAACAACAAGCTGACGGGGAAAGTGACCACATTGACGATCTTGGCATGGAATCCGTAAACGGAGCCCTTCCAGAGATACCTGGCCACGACCTGCTTTCCGTTGTAAATGGGCTCTTGAAGGTTGGCCAAGTCGGGGGGCTTGATGATCAGGCAACGTCCCGGATCCATGCCCACGAGCTTGCCTTTGGCCTTCTCGGTCACCCCCGCGATCTTCAAGTGGAGCTCGGTTTGGTGGCCGACATCCACCAAAGACATGGCGGATAGTTCTTTTATCGGGCTCTGACTCATACTTTTTCTCTTCAATGCCTAGTGTCCATCGACATACCCTTGGAACAGGCACCGCGGACCGTTCCAGCTTCTATACGCTTGAAACCGAATTTGCAAGCCCTGAGGGAGCGCACCCGGAAACCTACGAATCGGTTGCATGGTTGGTTCGATCTTACCGTTGCGTAGGTTTTCACGGGCGAGGCCTGAGTACGTCCGCAGCCGGCGAGCGCCCCTGGTGTGTAAGATGACTTGTTATATCAATAGGTTGCTTCCTGGTTTACTGTTCGCGCAGCGTGCCGGCACGAAGTCTGCTTAATCATAGGGCGTGCCGTCAATTCTTACTCCCACCTCCGAAGGTCGGTCTCTCATCCCGAGAGACCGACCTTCTCTTCGTTGGTGACGCGATGCCGGCGCCGGCCCGGAACTTGCTTGGAAATGTTGCATCTTTTTCACGGGAGCCGGGTATGAAAACTCTGAAGTTGGTTCTTCTGTTGGCGTGTTTCTGTGTCCAATCGGGCTGCATCTGGGTGGGTACGACCATCACCGGAGAAGCCGGGCTCTACTATAAGCCGCCGTATTCACGAGAAAACTACCAAATGCGGTCGCCGACGCCTTTCTGGCCTTATCAAGAAACGTCCAGGTATATCGTGGGCTACAAAGAATATCCGGACACCTGGCCGTTCTGGTACTAGTGACTTTCCGGGTGGTCCGCACACGGAGTGGGGCGGGCATCGATCTCCCTGCCGGGGAAAATCTTGCCCAATAAGCCCGCCCGATTCCGGGCAACTACAAACACCGCCTGCGGCCTCGATTTCGGACCATCCAACAATCCAACCTTCGCAACATTTCTCTTCCGTAAGAGCACGCCGATACTTGTGCCGTTCCTCAACGGTGCCTATACTAATCTCAAGCGCGCGTGTCGCCCTCCGGTTCTCCGTAGCCCTTCGAACTCTTCGAACGGCCCGATCTCCCATCAAGCCTTAGGTAGTGTCACAGGTTTCGGATTTCATGCTCAAGTCACATCTTCACGCGGTTCCCAACCTGACTTCAGGGGATTCCTGGAAGAGCATCTGGCACACGTCGTGGCCCATGCTTCTGATCATGCTGTTCAACTTTGCCGTGGGATTCACGGACGTGTACGTAGCGGGGTTGATCAGTCCGGAAGTGCAGGCATCGGTGGGCTTCGTCGCTCAGCTGTATTTCCTTTTCATCGTGGTGGCCAATGCGGTGGGCGTGGGGACTGTGGCCTTGGTTTCCCGAGCCGTAGGGGCCGGCGACCGGGCCCTTGCCGTTCGAGGCGCCCGGGAATCGCTCCTTTTCGGTGTTCTCCTGGGTGCGCTTCTCAGCTTGGTGGGCGTCCTCTTTCACACCGGCATCGTTTCTTTGGCGGGGTTGCCTGAAGAAGTCCGATCCCGAAGCGACATCTTTCTCAAGATTTTTTCTTTGGCCCTGGGCCCGAATTATCTCTTGATCATCAGTAACGCCGTTTTTCGTGCCGGCGGCGAAGTCAAGAAGCCTCTGTTCACTATGTTTCTGGTCGGCGTTTTCAACGTGATCGGAGACTTCACACTGGTGTTCGGCGCGGGGCCCATCCCGCCGTTGGGATATCCGGGCATTGCCCTGTCCACGGCCGCGTCGGCCGTGTTGGGAATGGCCGTTAATCTCGTCCTTCTGTACGGTACGGGTTGGCGAGAAGTTTTTCTCGGACCGCGAAGGCTTTCTCGCAGAATTCTCGGAGCCGTGGCCTCGGTGGCGTGGCCTGCCGCTCTTCTCCAGATTGCATGGAATACGGGCAGCCTGGTCGTCTTTCACTTGTTGGGACGCTTGGGCGACGCAGGCATACCCTCCATTGCGGCTTTCGCCAACGGGCTCCGGATTGAAGCGGTGATCTTTTTGCCCGCCTTCGCCCTGAACATGAGCGCTTCCATTCTGGTGGGGCAGAATCTGGGGGCTGCGGAGCCGGATCGCGCCTCGAAAGTGGGGTGGCAACTGGCCGGCAGCGGCATGGCCATTTTGAGCGTCATTGCCTTCGTGATGTTCGTTTTCGCTCCTTCCATCGCTTCATTGCTCACCGACGACCCCGCCGTTCATCGGGAAACGGTGAGATATCTTCGCTTCAACATGTTTTCGGAGCCTTTCATGGCTTTGAGCGTCACTTTGGGAGGGGGACTGCAAGGCGCCGGAGATTCCAGGGGGCCTCTCCTGGTAATCGGATCGGCCATGTGGGTCGTTCGAATTCCCCTGGCTTTTTTTCTGGGGATTACTCTGGGTTGGGGAGCACCGGGCATTTGGGCGGCCATGGTGGTCTCCATGGTCTTCCAGGGGTTGTTCATGGCCGAAAGATTTCATCGTGGAAGATGGAAGACCATCCGGTTGGGTTGAGTCAACATTTTGACGAGCATGGGGGGCGGTCTTATAATTTTAAATGAAGGACGGCGGTGAGTCGGTTAACTCGATTTTAAAAGAAATGGGAGGGTAAACCATGGACACCGACACTTGCCTGGAAATGCTGGAATCCGCGATTCGTTTCGAAGAGGAAGGGTATACGTTTTTCAACGAGTCCGCCTCAAAAACGAAAAACGCGTACGGTAAAATGATGTTTGAAGCCATGGCCATTGCCGAACGGGAGCACGTTCAAACCGTCCAAAAGCTCTACGCCGACATGAAACGTACCGGAGAATGGCCGACACAATGCCCTCTTTTCGAGAACTCCGCAAAGAACGTTTTTGAAAATTCTCGAAACGATGCGGAGGGAAATGTGGACGCGGACACGGACGATGTGGAGGCCGTAAAGCTGGCGATGGAATACGAAACCAAAGGTCTCCGATTCTACAAGGAACTGGCGGAGAAGGCTCAAAATCCGGTGGAGCGGGAATTCTATCAACGGTTGATCGAGGAGGAACGGGGTCACCTGCTGATGTTCGAGGATGTGCACCAATACTACGTGGATCCGGTACATTGGTTCGCGGAGAAGGAACATTCGCACTGGGATGGTGCGTGATAAGGAAAATGTCTTTGGAAAGACGCTTTCCGAAGATTTGGAGCGCAGGCAATCGATAACGCGATTAAGAAAGGAGTCTTCCGTGGATCACCCGATTTCCAGAAGGGACTTGATGGTGGGAGCCGGTGCGGCCGCCGTGACGCTGGGATTGGCCGCTCTGCCCGATACGGCCCATGCGGTGGCGGCGATCGAACCCGCCGGCATCGAGGGGGGCTGCATGCTTCCTCCGTTGCCTTACGCTTACGATGCCTTGGAACCGTATATCGACAAAGAAACCCTCATGCTGCACCACGACAAGCATCATGCAGGGTACGTCAAAGGCTTCAACAAAGCGCTCGAGGCTTTGGCGGAGGCTAGAGGCGCGGGCGACTATGCCATGGTGAAGCACTGGTCGCGGGAACTCGCTTTTCACGGATCGGGTCACGTGCTTCACTCTCTTTACTGGAAGAACATGGCTCCCAAGGGAGGTCCGGGACCGGAAGGCGATTTGCTGGAGGGCCTGAAGAAGAGCTTCGGAGGGTTCGAGCAGTTCAGCGCTCAGTTCACGGCGGCCACCGGTGCGGTGGAAGCGAGCGGATGGGGCATACTGGCCTTGGACCCGTTCAAGGGGGCTTTGCTCATTCTTCAGGCGGAGAAACACCAGGACCTTACGATCTGGGGAGTGCAGCCCATACTTGTCTGTGACGTGTGGGAGCATGCCTACTACCTCAAGTACCAGAACAAACGGGGAGATTACGTCAAGAGTTTCATGGAGATCATCAATTGGCCGGAGGTCGCCCGGCGATACGAGAACGCCAAGAAGATCGTGTCCCAGAAGCACGGCGTCTGATTTTTGGGAGATCGGCACCATGCTTTCTGACAGGCGCCGTCCACTTCCACTCTGCGGGGTGCGGCCCGGTAAGGACACTTGAGGAGAAACCATGGAAACCTTCGAATATGCCATTACGCGCCACAGCGCCGGAGAATTTGCCCACCTTGTCTATTTCTGTTCCGACGAGGGCGAATGCACCCTGGAACAGGTTCCGGACGCCCAAAGCGAGGCGTTGCTGCGCGTGCTGAACCAACAGGGTGCGGAAGGCTGGGAACTCGTTCAACTGGAATTCGGCAAAGAGGGAGTTCTTGCGTTCTGGAAACGAAAAAGCAAGGCTGATTGAACGAGTGGAAACGGGCGCGATGAAGTCCACGCGCGTCCCTATGATCGAATGGCGGGCGGGGGGACGCGCTTCGTGCCCCACGCCGATCCCTTGAAAAAGGATGGGTCATGGAAGCGATGGAGTTTGACGTAATGATCGTGGGGAGCGGGCCTGCGGGTCTCACGGCGGCGATCTACGCCCAAAGGCTGGGCCTGGCGAGCGTGGTTTTCGGAGACACGCCCGGCGGCAACATGTACATGATCGAAAACTTGATGAACTATCCCGGGTTTCCCGGCGGCGCGGCGGGAACTCAAGTAGGGACTCAAATGTTCGCCCAGGCCGCTCAAGAAGGGGCCTTTTGTCCCATGAGCATGCTCCGGCGCCTCAAGACGGATGGAGAAGGTTTTCTAGGAGAGACTGCTGTGGAGCAGTGGTTCAGGGCTCGTACAGCCATTCTGGCGATGGGGGTCGTTCCCAAACCCATCAATGTACCCGGAGCCGACAAACTCGCCACACACCACTGCGCTTTGTGCGACGGCCCTTTATACAAAGGAAGAAACGCCACGCTGGTCATTGTGGGCGGAGGAAACATGGCGGCTCACGAGGCCCTGATTCTCAGCAAGTTTGCCGACAATATACGGATGGTCCATCGACGTGGTGAATTACGGGCGGAAGAAGCTCTTCAAAAAGAGCTTCGGTCGCGGGAGAACGTCGAGATTCTCTACGACGTCGAAGTGGAGGAGATTCTCGGCGAAGGGAAGGCTTCAGGAGTGAAAGTTCGCGGGAAGACGGGAGAAGAGTCGGTCTTGTGCGCCGACGGAGTCTTCGTTTGTGTTGGGTGGCAGCCTGATCTTCAAGCGATTGAAATTCCTCTGAAGACAACCGAGGAAGGCTTTGTTCAAACCGACGACCGGCTAATGTCGTCTCAGCCCGGCTTGTTTGCCGCCGGAGATATTCGGGATACTCCTCTGCGTCAAGTCATTACCGCGTGTGCGGACGGAGCCCGAGCGGCGGCAAATGCATACGATTATCTGAAGAGTGAAGGAGTGAAATCCTGATTTCCGAACTTAAAAACGGGGTTCCCCTGGAACAGGTGGCCTTTGATATCGACGGAGTTGTGGCGGACACGATGAACCTGTTTCTATGGCTTGCGCGGACCCGATTTCATTATCATCACTGGAAATATGACGACATCCGAACCTACGATCTGGGGGAATGTTTCGGTGTGCCCCCGGAGGTGATCGCACCCATCACGCGCCTCATTCTGGACGAGCCCCACTTGTTGGGGCTCGAGCCCATACAAGGCGCGGTGGAGGTGCTCACACGATTCTCCCGCCATGAGCCGTTGGTTTTCGTCACGGCCAGGGACTCGTGTGCGCCCATCGCATCCTGGATGAAGCAGGTCATGCGGGACGCGGACCCCATGTCGTTCGTTATCGAAACCACGGGCGCGGGGGAAGCGAAGCCTGAAGTGCTCAAGCGGCTGGGCGTGCGATATTTCGTCGAGGATCGGATCGAAACCTGTTTTCTGCTGCCCGAACACGATATTGTCCCCATTGTGTTCGAGCAGCCGTGGAATTCGGTGGATCATCCTTTCCCAAGGGTACGAACCTGGGATGAACTGGCCGACATGATCGTCTGTGACGAAGGTTATCAACCGCTTTCGAAAGGGACATAGGCCGCCGTGCCGTCTGCCGGGCGGCGCCAAAGCTTCTGAAATGCTTCGCGCCCAAGGCGTCCAACTCGGCGACAACTTCACGCTGGAAGGGTTGGCTCCGGCTCAGAGTGTGCCGATGACGGTCAGGAATCCCGTGGTAAGGTCGGGACGGCTTGCGACTCTTTCCAAGCAAGGCGTAGGCTGCAATGATCTCGGCCGAGGAAGCGCGGCCGCGGGAATGAATCTCAAGAGGTTCGTGAAAAACACGAGCTACGGCGTACTCCAAGTACGAGTCGTTCCCGGGGATAGGTACGCCCTGCAAAGCATTGTTTCTTGCGAGCCCGCGGCAACCCGACGCCTTCAGTGGGCCGTCAAGAAGGGTTGTTCTCCGACGGTACGTCCGGCTCTTTGAGCGTAACCCTCGTGACTCCCCAATTGGTGCCGTCCCAGCGATACCCCTCCACCAAGTCGTCCTTCTCCAGCGCTGCGTGGACGATCCTACGCAACGTGCCGGAACCTTTGCCGTGGATGATGTCCACTTCCCGTATGCCTTTTACGACACAGGCTCGGAGGTATTCCGGCACAAGCGACCTCGCTTCGCCCGGATTGAACGTGTGGAGGTCCAGCACGCCTTCAATGGGAAGTTCCAGGGGTTCCGGAAAGGGCTCGTCCCATTCCTCTTTCATTTCTGCTGATCCATGGATTGCACTCCAGCCGGGATTATGCCATAGTGCCCCCCTGCCTTCAAGACGGCCGCGGAATTCGCCGAAACGCGGCGACGCTTGTCGGTATACGGCTTGGTGCGACAAAGGAGATGCATTGATTGGGACGTGACGCGTCCATGGTGCGCAGGGACCACGCGAGGCGCATTTACGAGGCGGGGATCCGGGCTGTGGAGCCTCGGGCCGCGATCCTGAAGCACTGCTCCGTCCACGGGGACCAACTCGAACTTGGTGGGATCACGTATGATCTGACCGCTTTCCGCCGCATTTGGATCGTGGGTGCCGGAAAAGCGGGGGCGCCCATGGCCGGGGCCATGGAAGAGCTTCTCGGAGAGCGCGTGACCGGCGGGCTGGTTTGTGTGAAGTACGGACACGGAGGCCCCGCGGAAAAGACCCGTATCGTGGAAGCGGGCCATCCCATTCCGGACAAGAACGGCCTGGAATGCGCGGAAGGGATCGTCGACCTGGTGAGTAAGGCCGGGGAAGACGATCTGATCGTTTGCGTGATTTCCGGGGGCGGCTCGGCCCTCACGCCTCTTCCGGCGGGAAACGTCACACTGGAAGAGAAGGGGGCGACGACGCGCCTTCTGCTGGAGTGCGGGGCTACGATTCACGAGATCAACGCGGTGCGGAAACATTTGTCGTGTTTCAAAGGAGGGAATCTGGCCCGGGCTTCCGCGCCTGCGACCCTGATTTCCTTGATTTTGTCCGATGTCATCGGCGATGATTTGGATGTGATCGCTTCGGGTCCCACTGTTCCGGATAGAAGCACTTTTCGGGACTGCCTGGACATTTTGGAGAAATACGAACTCACGGACCGAATTCCAACGGCGGCACGCGACTACTTGCGGTCCGGGGAAAAGGGCGTGGTTCGGGAAACCCCCAAGCCGGGCGAGCCGGTTTTCCGTCGAACTCAAAACGTCGTTGTGGGATGCAATCTGGATGCGGTATCCGCCTCGGCGGCGGAGGCGAATTCGTTGGGGTACCGGCCTGTGGTGCTGTCATCGCGCATCGGGGGGGAGACCCGGGAAGCGGCTCGGGTGCTTTGTGCCGTGGCCCTCGAGGTACTCGCGACCGGGAATCCGGTTTCTCCTCCGGCCTGTATCCTGTCGGGGGGGGAAACCACGGTCAAGGTGACGGGAGGCGGGCTGGGGGGACGGAACATGGAGTTCGTTCTCGCGTCGGCCATCGAACTGGAAGGAGTTGACGGGGTGCTGACCGTTTCCGTGGGTACGGACGGGACCGATGGTCCCACGGATGCCGCGGGCGCCTTCTGGGACCTGGAATTGCAGAAGGAGACGAAGCGACTGAATTTGGACCCGCGTCGGTTCCTTGAAAATAATGATTCATACCGGTTTTTCGACCGGATCGGCGGTCTGGTACGCACCGGACCCACAAGAACCAATGTAATGGATTTGAGATTCTTTCTTGTGGCGGGATCGAGCGGGTCATCCGACTCCTCCTCCCATTTCGAATAGGGTTCATGCTGGGCTAGGGATACGACAATGGAAATGGAACCTGTGGACCGGAACAAACAGCTGAAAGTCCTCATTTTGGCCTCCGAAGTCAGCCCCTATGCCAAATTGGGCGGGCTGGGCGACGCTTCGGCGTCCCTGGCCAAGTCTCTAAGAAAGTTGGGGGCCGATGTCAGGGTGGCTTTGCCTTTTTACCGAAGCGCGAAGGAGTCCGGCTGCGAATTCGAACCGGTGATCGAGAAGATGGAAGTGCCCCTCGGAGACCAGGTTCTGGTCACGGACGTCTGGCGGACGACGGAATCGGACGGGGGATCGGTATACTTCTTCGATCGGGAGGATTTGTTCGATCGGCCGAATTTCTACGGCTCTCGGCAGATCGGGGATTATTTCGATAACCTGGAGCGCTTTATTTTTTTCAGCAGGGCCGGGATTCTGCTGGCGAAACGCATCGGCTTTCGACCGGGCATCGTCCATCTCCACGACTGGGAAACCGGAGCGGTAAGCGTCTTCCTGCGTAGCCTGTACGGAAACGATCCGTTCTTTTATAAGACCTCCACGGTGTTCTCCTTTCACAACGCGGCCTACCAGGGAAACTTTCCGCCGGAGAAGCTCGCGGTCACGGGCCTCCCTTTCTCTCTTTATAATCTCGAAGGAATCGAGTTCTGGGGACAAATCAGCCTGCTGAAAGCCGGTATTGTCTTTTCCGACGCGGTGACCACGGTCAGCCCTACGTATGCCCGGGAAGTGCGTACCCCCCAGTACGGGTTGGGCATGGAAGGGGTCGTCAACCGTAGGGGGGAAGATTTTCAGGGGGTTCTGCCGGGTGTGGACTATGACGTGTGGAATCCTGAGACCGACACGGAAATTGCGGCGAATTACGGTCCGAAGGACCTGTCCGGCAAAAAGGTTTGCAGGGATCGGCTCTTTCAGGAACTGGAGTTGGATTCCAAATATCGGGACGGACTGGTTCTGGGGTGGGTTTCGCGTCTGGTGGAGCACAAAGGGACCGGGCTGATCGTCCAGGCCATGCGGAATCTCATGAACCTGAATGTGACTCTGGTGGTGGCGGGCGACGGAGAAGAATCCTATCGGAAGGAGCTGAAGTCCTGGGAGCAACATTTCCCGGGGAGGATTCGGGTGAGATTCGTTTCCGACGATCGTCTGGTGCGGAAAGTAACGGCCGGATCGGATCTGCTTCTCCTTCCGTGCAAGTATGAGCCGAGCGGCTTGGCGCAGATGTATGCCATTAAGTACGGGACCATTCCCGTGGTTCGGCGAACGGGAGGATTGGCCGACGTTGTGCGCCCGTACGATCCGGACACGGGGGAAGGTTGGGGATTCGCGTTTGATGGGTTTTCGGCGGACGAATTCACAGCCAAACTTCGAGAAGCAACCGAATTAATGGGGGATGCGGATCATCGAGGAAAGTTGATCCAAAACGCCATGAGTTGTGATTTCTCCTGCGAGCACACGGGAAGGCGTTACCTGGAGATTTATGAGAAGGTGCTGAAGTAGGAGGAAACGAGATTCGCGGCCCGAATCCGAACCGTGTCCGAGGTGGCCGGGAGTGGAATTTCTTCCTTGTGTGCTTATGAAAATTGTGTTATAGAGATCTATTGCAGCTTTGTTCGACCGGATACCGCGGTGGAAATTCCGCACCTGCGGTATCTCGTTGTTTTGGAGAAGGTGACGGACCGCCTTGCAGGGTCGGTCCTCGGAGAACACACGCCTCGTAGTCCCTTTGGTGTCTGTGGGCTCGTACCCAAACGGCGTACGCGCCTCCGGATGACGGGGCTTTTGGTTGGGGCGGAGGTCAAACCAAGAATGGAGGAGTCATGTCGTATCTTACGATGAAGCAGTTGTTGGAAGCCGGAGTACATTTCGGCCATCAAACCCGTCGCTGGAACCCGAAGATGAAACCTTATATCTTTGGGGCGAGGAACGGTATCTATATCATCGACCTTCAGAAGACCGTCGGCATGTTCAAGGCCGCGTACGATTTCATCGTCGAAACGGTCCAGAGCAATGAAACCGTGCTCTTTGTCGGTACCAAGAAACAGGCTCACGACTCCATCACCGAAGAGTCACAGCGATGCGGGATGTATTATATGGCCCATCGGTGGCTGGGCGGAACCCTGACCAATTACGAAACCATCTCCAAGAGCATCTATCGTCTCAAGAAACTTGAGGCGATGAAGCAGGACGGATCCATCAACAAGTTCCCCAAGAAAGAAATCCTCAACATGGAAAAGGAAGTCGTTAAACTGAACCGTACCTTGGGCGGGATCAAGGATATGGGCAGACTTCCCGGGGCCTTATTCGTGGTGGATCCCAAGAAAGAGGCCATTGCCGTCAAAGAAGCCAATAAACTGAACATCCCCGTGGTCGCCATTGTGGATTCCAATTGCGATCCGGAAAACATCGATTACGTGATTCCGGGAAATGATGACGCCATTCGTGCGATCCGTCTGATCACTTCCAAGATTGCCGACGCGTGTCTGGACGGCATCGACCGCAAGGACGCCGCCAAGCAGGCCCTGGTCGACAAAGGGGAGATGGAGGGTCCGTCTCCCGACGTTGCCGGAAGCGTCGCGCCAATGGCTTCCGGGAAGGACTCCCCGGGTCCCGAAGTGCTGATCATCAATCGTGAAAAAGCCTCTCAGGGCACGGGAGAGACCCCGGAGGCGACAACGGCGACACCTGCGGAATAGTCTTTTCGTCCACAGGGTGCCGGAATCCTACTCTCTCATGGAATTGGTTTGTTCGATTGAATATGTGATCGCGGCTTGAATACTCCGGCGGCGTTAGGCAAGGAGGGTTTCCGTTTTGAAAGTAACGGCAGAAATGGTCAAGGAACTGCGCGAAAAGACCAACGCGGGCATGATGGACTGTAAGAAAGCCCTCGCGGAAAGCGATGGCGATTTCGAAAAGGCGGTGGAGTATCTTCGTTTGAAGGGTCTGGCTACCGCCCAAAAAAGGGCGGGGCGAGCCACTTCTCAGGGCTTGGTCCATTCCTATATCCACGCCGGCGGAAAGCTGGGCGTGCTGGTCGAAGTCAACTGTGAAACGGACTTTGTGGCCAAGAACGAAAGTTTTGTTGAATTCGTCAAAGACATCGCAATGCAGGTAGCGGCTTCCAACCCGGTTTGTGTGTCGCCCGAGGAATTGCCCGAGGACCTTCTGAACAAGGAACGGGAGATCTACCGGCAGCAGGCTTTGGAATCCGGAAAACCCGAGAAGGTGGTTGACAAGATCGTCGACGGCAAGCTCCAGAAGTACAAAACCGAGGTATGTCTTTTGGAGCAGGCCTTTGTGAAGGACCCGGATAAGAAGGTCAAAGATCTTCTGAATGAAACCATTGCTTCGATCGGTGAGAACATCAACATTCGCCGATTCATGCGATATCAACTGGGTGAGGAAACGGAATAGGTTCTGCGGGGAGTCCCATGGTCGAGGAGATCATCGAAGAAGCCAAAGAGCGCATGGACAAGGCCTTACAGGCGTTGAAGAAAGATTTCAACCGTGTGAGGACGGGAAGGGCGACGCCGGCTTTGCTCGAAGGGGTCAAGGTCGAATGTTACGGGACCACGATGCCCATCAATCAGGTGGCTACGCTGACCGCTCCGGAAAGCCGGCTGCTGATGGTACAACCGTGGGACACGACCATCATGAGTCAGATCGAGCGCGGCATATTGAAATCGGAACTCGGGTTGACCCCCATGAACGACGGCAAGGTGATTCGCATCAGCATCCCCATGCTGACTGAGGAACGCCGCAAGGAGTTGGTCAAGCTCGTTCGCAAGATGAGTGAAGAGGCCAAGATCGCCGTTCGGAACGCCAGGCGTGAAGCCAACGAAATGATCAAGGATTTGAAGAAAGAAGGGGATATCTCCGAAGACGAGGCTTTCAGACGCCAGGAAGAGGTCCAGAAGCTGACCGACGAGGGGGTTAAAAGGGTTGACGAGGCCACCGCTGAGAAAGAGCGGGAAGTGATGGAGGTTTAGGATATCGCTTTGCCGGCGTCGGGGGGGCACCGCCGCGGCCCGTGAGGCCGCCGCTGCCGACGGTCCGAAACGTCGGGGCCGTGCCGACGCCATGAAAAGCAGGACTGCCGATAGGTCGGCTGGGAGACCGCGGCGTGCGGGGTGCTCGTATCTTGGTTAAGCAATCTTGGCCGGAGCGTTCCGCATTGCCGACCGGTAAAGGATGCAGCGCATCCGACCCGGACGGGCACACCGGGTGCTTCGCCGATCTGAACAGCCCTTTGTCTAAAGGGCCTCCAACCAAATCTCATACCTCATTGTTTATCTCCATGAACACTCCGAGCGCGGGCACACTCGAGTTGGAGCACGACCTGAAACCATCGGAACTCCCACGACATGTGGCCATCATTATGGACGGCAACGGCCGGTGGGCGCAGATGAGGGGCAGGAAGCGCATTTGGGGCCACCACCAAGGCGCGGACTCCGTGCGTGAGGTGGCGCGGGCCGGCCGGGAACTGGGCATCGGGGTCTTGACGCTGTACGCATTTTCAGAGGAGAACTGGAGCAGACCTCGGGCGGAGGTCAGCGCTTTGATGGGGCTGCTGGGCCGCTACCTCGACAGGGAGAAAGACGAGCTCAAAGAGCGGGGCATCAAGTTTCGAGTTATCGGTCGATGGGATAAACTGCCGTCGGCCATTCAGAAAAAGATTCGGGATGTGGCCGCCCTGACGAGCGACAACGAGGATATGGTTTTGAACCTGGCCCTAAGCTATAGCAGCCGTTCGGAAATAGTGAACGCGGCCAGGATTTTGGCTCAGAAGTGTGCCGACGGCTCAATGGCTCCCGGCGATATCAACGAGGAGGTTTTCGCGAACCACCTCTACACCGCGGGTCTTCCCGATCCCGATCTGCTGATTCGCACGAGCGGCGAACAACGCATCAGCAATTTTCTGCTGTGGCAGATTTCCTACACGGAACTTGTGATGAGTCCCGTACTGTGGCCCGATTTTCGCAAGGAAAACTTCGTCGATGCCCTGAAAGAGTACCGGAGAAGGCAACGAAGGTTCGGGCGGACGGGCGATCAAGTCCACTCCGAAGGCGGGGCCGGTTGATTTCATGTGGTGGGCGCGCTGGATTACCGGCTTAACATTGGCCGCCTTGGTATTGATGATCAACTTCCTCTTACCGGCCTTCTATTTTTGTCTGCTTATCTTCATCGTAGCATCCATTGCCGAATTCGAGCTCCTTGGTATTCTTTTTCCTTCGCGACCGGAGCGACGTTACGTGCTGATGGGGATGGCACTTTCCTGTTTTGTGCTTATCGTCTCTTTAACGGGCTCGTCCGAGTGGTTCTTTCGATCCGTGGCGGTGGGCCTGATGGGATGCATGCTTTTTCATCTGTTCGCCTTTCAACGAATTGAAAGCGCGCACGTGCAGGCGGGCAAACAGGTTCTCGCGTTATCATACGTTCCTCTCCTGGGCGGCGTGTTTGTTCTGATCAGACTATTTCCCCAGGGGGAGTGGTGGCTCACTCTCGGTATGCTCGTGGTGTTCGCCGGGGATACCGGTGCGCTTTACACGGGCAAGACTTTCGGGAAACATCGGCTTTATCCGTCGGTGAGTCCCAAGAAGACCGTTGAGGGCGGGCTTGGCGGTCTGTTGTTTTCCGTGGGATTCGGCCTTCTTTTTCGGACTTTGTTCTTTCCGAATGCCCCGTTGGCGGAGTCTATAGGACTATTCGCGGTTTTGGCGGTTTTCGGCCAGGTCGGAGACCTGTTCGAATCCCTGATCAAGCGTGCCGGAGGAGTAAAAGATTCGGGGAGAATTCTGCCGGGTCATGGAGGCATGCTCGATCGCATCGACGGGGCTTTGTTCGCGGCAATTCCGCTGTACCTCTACCTAACCTGCTTTCGATCCGGCGGACTATGACTACTCGCAGGGATGAGAAACAAGAAGCCAAACGACTCGTTGTTTTGGGGTCTACGGGTTCCATTGGAACCAACACCTTGGACATCGTATCCCGTTTCCCGGAGAAGTTCCGGGTGGTGGGTTTGGCCGCCGGGAACAACTGGGAGCTGTTGCTTCAGCAGGCATTGAGGTTTCGCCCGGAGGCCGTTTCCATCCTTGGGGAACGGGAGGCCGCTCTTCTGAGAGACCGGTTGCCGTCGGACGTTCGAGTGCTGAGCGGGCGCGACGGTTTGATCGAGACGGCCGTTCTTGAATCGGACCTAGTGGTCTCCGCCGTAGTGGGGGCCGCGGGACTCATGCCTACGCTCCAGGCGATTCGGGCTGGAAGAAACATCGCGCTGGCCAACAAGGAGACTCTGGTCATGGCGGGCGCTTTGGTGATGACGGAAGCCCGAAAACGGGGCGTGGTAATTCTTCCCGTGGACAGCGAGCACAACGCCATTTTTCAGTGTATGATGGGGCACGCTCGATCGGAAGTGTGCCGAATTTTGTTGACCGCTTCGGGGGGACCGTTTCGCAATACACCTGCGGAAGATATGAGACGGCTCGGACCCGAGCAAGCGCTGGCTCATCCAACCTGGAACATGGGCCCCAAAGTGACCATCGATTCTTCCACATTGATGAACAAAGGTCTGGAGGCCATTGAAGCGAAATGGTTCTTCGATCTTCCGATGGATGCCATAGACGTGCACATTCATCCCCAAAGCATTGTCCACTCCATGGTGGAGTACTGCGACGGTTCCGTCGTAGCTCATCTGAGCCTGCCGGACATGCGAATTCCCATTGCCTTTGCCGTTGCTTATCCTGAACGTCTTCCCCTCGATCTGCCCAAATTGAATTTGTTCGACGTCGGAACGTTGACCTTTGAGAAGCCGGACTTGGAAAGATTTCCCTGTCTCCGGCTGGCTGTAGAGGCGGGGCGGGCCGGCGGCACCTTGCCGGCGGTGCTGAACGCGGCCAATGAGACGGCCGTATCCCTTTTTCTCCAATCAAAGATCGGATATCTGGACATTCCCGTGATTATTCAGGAAACCATGGAAAGGCACGATTCCACAGAAGAAACAAACCTCGAGGACATTCTGGAGGCTGATCGCTGGGCCCGTGATACGGCTTTCGGTCTCGCGAACGTCAAGGAGTTTTGAGACCTTATGGAAAATTTTGCTCATACGATTTATTCCACCGCCATCGTCCTCGGGGTGCTGATTTTCTTCCACGAGTTTGGGCACTTCATCATGGCGAAGCTGTTCGGCGTGGAGGTGGAGGTGTTCTCTTTGGGCTTTGGACGCCGTCTGTTCGGCAAGAAGATCGGCGAAACCGACTATCGGGTTTCCTTGGTCCCATTGGGGGGATTCGTCAAGCTGGTAGGCGAGAATCCGGCCGACATGGTCAGCGAAGACAAGCTGGAGAGGTCCTTTTCTCACAAGAATGCGCTTCAACGATTTCTCATTGTTTTTTCCGGGCCGTTGTTCAATTTCATCTTGGCGGTTTTCATTTTCTTTCTTCTGGCCTGGGTTGCGGGCCTCGGAACCGTGACCACGGAAATCGGGACGGTCCAGCCGGACTATCCTGCGGCCCAAGCGGGGCTTCAGGCTGGAGACACGGTCACGTCCGTGAGCGGAGTCCCGGTGGAGAAGTGGGAGGACATGGCCGTTCTGATCCGGGAGAGCGGCGGTAAGCCCATTGGGATCACCGTGCTTCGCGATGGTCGGGAACTCAAGTATGAAATTCAACCCAGGGTGACCGAACTTAAGACCAGCCCGTTGGACGAAGAGCAGCCGGTTCCTGTAATCGGCATTTCGCCTTCCGGAAAGCTGATCTGGGAGAAAGTCGGATTTCTCGGCGCCGTCAAATACGGGTTCGGCAACACTTTTTGGGTCTCTAAAGTAACCGTACTCAGTGTGGTGCGATTGATCCAGCGAAAGATTCCCGCCGATTCGGTGGGAGGACCGATTCTCATTGCACAGTTGGCCGGTCAGCAGGCCCGTGAGGGTGCTCTTAACCTGCTGTATTTCATGGGAGTGATCAGTATTTCTCTCGGGATTCTGAATCTCCTTCCCATTCCCGTTCTGGACGGCGGGCATCTGCTCTTCCTGTTTCTGGAGATGATCATGCACAAGCCTGTGAGCATCCGAAAACGCGAGATCGCACAACAGGTGGGCTTTGTGATGTTGGCCGTGCTGATGGTTTTTGTGTTCTATAACGATATCACCCGGCTGCTCCGTTAGTATCCGACAATGCGGGTACTGGCCCTCGATACATCGGGGATGATGGGCGGAGTCTGTCTGTATGACTCGGAAGGCGTGTTGGGGGAGCTCACTCTTCGAGTGCTCCGAGGGCATGCTTCGCGCCTTCACGATCTGATTAGGCGCCTCACGGAAGCCTGTGGAATTCCCCTGAGAGAAGTCGATGGGATCGCCGTGACCATCGGGCCGGGGAGCTTCACCGGCCTGCGGATCGGATTGTCCGCGGCCAAAGGCTTGGCCTACGCTCTCGCAAAGCCTCTCATAGGGGTTTCCTCCCTGGAAGCTCTCGCCGGAAACGTTGCCGTGTCCTCCCATCCCGTCCTCCCCACCTTGGATGCCCGGAAAGGTCAGCTCTTTACAGCGGAGTATCGCCGGTCGTCCCGAGGCCGACTGGAACTGATGGGAGAGGAGGAAGCCGTGGAGCCCGGGCCGTGGCTTGCCGGACTGGCGGAGCGGGGAGACGTGATTCTTGTTGGCGACGGGGCGCTGAAGTATTCGGAGACCATTCGAGAGACTCTGGGGAAAAAAGCCGTCATTCCGCAAGGGGACGTACATCATGTGAGAGCCGGAGAGGTGGCCCGTATCGGTCTGGAGCGCCTGAAGGAAGGCAAGGTTGATTCGTTGTTCCAAGCGGTTCCCAACTATCTACGCCGCTCCGAGGCGGAGGTCCGTTTCAAGGATAAGCACGGAAGCGGTGGGCTTTGAACTTTTCGGTTTTGTGGCTGTTCATTGACAAAGAATGTCACACAAGTTAAGGTGAATTTTATCAAAATTAATGAGTTGCCCTGGAGCGGGGGGCGGTTCCCCCTCGATTCACACATCCCAGGCTTTCACACCGGCGCTGGTATGCCACGCCCAGGGGGAGTATATGGAACACGAGGATATTGAGCTGATCCGTAGTCTGATGCCGCAAAACGAAGAGCTTAAACAGCTCATGACGGAACATGACGAATTTGAAAAACAAATCGAAGATCTTAACAGCCGCGCGTATCTTTCCCCCGAAGATGCAATTGAACGGAAGCGTCTTCAGAAGCTTAAGCTTTCGGGGCGGGATCGTATTGAACAGATCATTGCCGAATATCGAAAAAACCGTTAGTTTCCCCGGTAACCTGCCGTGAAGGAGGAACGTTTTCCCCTGGCGAAAGAGGGATTTCCTTTCGTGTTGGCGGGCGGATTCTGTACGCTGGTGTTTGCCGTCTTGGGGTGGTGGCCGCCGGCAATCTTGGGACTCGTCGCCACCTTGTTCACCGCCTACTTTTTCCGTGATCCGGAGCGAACGGCCACATACGGCGAGGAATTTGTTCTGTCGCCGGCGGACGGCGTGGTTTTGTCTGTCAAGCGGGGAACGGAGAGTCGTTATTACGGCGGAGAATGCGTGCGCATCAGCGTGTTCATGTCCGTATTCAATGTGCACGTGAACCGTTTCCCGGTCCGGGGGACGGTACGGCATCTGGCGTATCGACCGGGCGGTTTCGTGCCGGCCGACCGGGAAGAAGCCATGTCGGGGAACGAGCAGTGTGCGGTGGTCCTGGAGACGGACTCAGGCCAAAAAGTCGTCGTGGTGCAGGTGGCGGGACTGATCGCACGGCGAATCGTTTGTTGGACGCAAGTAGGTGATCGGGCGGAAAAGGGCGGTCGATTCGGTTTGATTCGATTCGGATCAAGAGTCGACGTTTATTTGCCCGTTTCTTTCGAGCCCAAGGTCGGACCCAAAGAGCGGGTTCGTGCGGGAGAGTCCATTTTGGGGGTGTTGTCATGAGGAAAAGACGTAAGAAGAACTCGTCCCGGAAAAGGCGCGGCATCTATTTACTTCCGAACTTGATCACCACCGCCAGCCTTTTTCTGGGTTTCTATTCCATCGTCTCCTCGATACACGGTCAATTCCATCAGGCCGCTTTCGCCATCCTCGGCTCCATCCTGTTCGACGGACTGGACGGCCATATCGCACGCCTGACGCACTCGACCTCGCGTTTCGGGGTGGAATACGATTCTCTCGCCGATCTGATTGCTTTTGGATTGGCTCCGGCGTTGATGGCCTATCTGTGGGCTTTTGAGTCCATCGGGCGGCTCGGCTGGCTTGCCGCGTTCCTCTTCATGGCATGCGGCGCTTTACGATTGGCCAGATTCAACGTTCAAACGGGTCAAATCAGCTCCAAGTTTTTCAACGGCTTACCGATCCCCGCTGCGGCCGGGATGCTTGCGACAACGGTGTTGTTCTTACGCCATATGGAAATCTCCCCCGTCGAGCACCAGACTCTGGTCATGGTCGAGATTTACGTCCTGTCGTTCTTCATGGTAAGTACCGTCAAGTTTTTCAGCATTAAGGATCTGGATTTTTTCAGGAAAAGATCTTTCAATACGCTGGTTGCGGCGCTGCTCCTTTTCGTGGTTGTTGCCGCCAAGCCGCAGGTGATGCTGTTCCTCCTCGGAGTCTGCTACGTATTGAGTGGACCGGTCGGTTTTGTGCTCCGGAAACGAAAGCCGCAGACGGAGGAGGTTCCCAAGAACGAATCCGAGCCCGCCTCAAGTGAGACCAGGGGTTAGGGGCTCGTCCCGTGGAAGGGTCGGTCTCCTTGGCGGAGATTGAAAAGTACTGAAGGATAGAGGGAGAAGATCGAGTATGTCTCAGCGGGAGTTGAATGTAGCGGTGGTGGGAGCCACGGGCGCCGTCGGCAATCAGATGATCATCAGCCTTGAGGAACGAGACTTTCCCGTGGGCAACCTTAGACTTCTGGCCTCCGAGAAGTCGCGAGGTAAGCTATTGAAATTCAAGGGAAACGAGATCCCGGTGGAGGTGCTGGGCTCCGAATCCTTTCAGGGTATCGATATTGCTCTATTTTCGGCCGGAGCTTCCGTGAGCAGGGAATTCGCTCCCATTGCGGCTGCGGCCGGGGCCGTGGTGGTGGATAATTCCAGCGCCTTCCGCATGGATCCGGAAATTCCGCTGGTGGTGCCCGAAGTCAATCCTCACCGGATTCGAGACCACAAAGGCATCATCGCCAATCCCAACTGTTCGACCATCCAAATGGTCGTGGCGCTCAAACCGTTGCACGACTACGCTCGGATCACGAGAGTCATTGTGTCGACCTATCAAGCCGTATCGGGAACGGGTCAAAAAGGCGTAACCGAACTGATGGACCAGGTACGCGCCATACTGAGCGGTGAGTCCTTTCAACCCAAGGTGTACCCTCACCCCATCGCATTCAATGTGCTTCCACACATCGACGTCTTTTTGGACAACGGCTACACCAAGGAAGAAATGAAGATGGTGAACGAAACCCGGAAGATTCTGGAGGACGACACCATTCGGATCTCCGCAACCACGGTGCGGGTCCCGGTATTGTACGGTCACAGTGAGACGGTGCATATCGAGACGGAACGGCCTCTGTCCGTGGAAAAGGCGAGGGAATTGCTTTCCGCGGCTCCGGGGATTCTTGTGAAGGACCGAGTGGAACGGAACGAGTATCCCCTGCCTGTGGATGTCGCAGGCCAGGATCTTACCTGGGTGGGACGAATCCGCGAAGACCTCTCCACGGACAACAACGGGTTGATTATGTGGGTGGCCGCGGATAATGTACGTAAAGGCGCGGCGGCCAATGCGGTTCAGATTGCCGAGGTTCTGGCTCGGGACCTCTAAAGACGTTCGCCGACGGCAGCAGTGATTTTTTCCGGGGGGCGTCCACAACGGACGCTTCCTCCGTTTCCACGGAAGCCGTATGATTTTTGGTCGCATCTTCGCTGCATGGCGCGGCCATGTTGCGAACCCGAGACCACAAAACACCACCTCCAACCATTTCGCCGATTTCTTCAACCCAAGCCCCGTACCTCACCGGCGTTCCAAAGGACCGGATCGACAACCGGTGAGCGCCGAAGGAACCCCAACGACGAATCCGATTCCCATCGGCTAATCAGGAAGGAGACCCATGGATTATGCGGACTTGAGGCCGGATAACGTCAAGGCCCGATTTAAGGACTCCAAGGTGCCGTTGATCAACGGAAAAGCCTTGGTTAAGACAGCCAAAAAATACACCGCCATGATCATGGCCACGAACATGCGCTGCAAACTCCCCATGGAGGGGTTGGCGCGGGCCTCTATGGCCACCGGTGCGCCCATGATGTACGAGATCGCCAAATCGGAGTTGGCTTACACGGAGTTCAACCCCAAATCCTTTGTCGACGCGGTCATGGAAGTGCACGAAAGTCTCGGAAACACCTATGTTCCTTTTGCAATTCACGCCGATCACTTGGGGGTGAAGAGCCCGGACGAGGTTTCCAAGGTCGCCGATTTGATTCACGAACAGCTGGAGGCCGGTTTCACCTCTTTTGCGGTGGACGCCTCCCACATGGAGAACGACAAGAATTTACAGGCCACCATCGAACTGGGAAAGATCGTGCAGGAAGCCGGCTTGTCCCTCGAAGTGGAGCTTGGGGAAATCGGAGCCAAGAAAGGAACCGCGGAAGGCTTCACTCAGCCCGAGGAAGCACGCTGGTTTATCGGAGAACTGAATCAGGCCGGGATTCACCCCGATTTGTTGGCCATCAATAACGGTTCGATTCACGGCACCTATTTCGGAGGGGAAGCGCAAGAAGGGATCCAGTTGGAGCTCACCGGCCATATTTATGAAGCCGTCCAGGAATGGGGGGTGGACATCGCGCAACACGGGATTACCGGAACCTCCATGGACAAGATCAAAGAATTCATCAAATACGGCATCCGGAAAGGGAACGTGGGCACCTTCTGGCAAAACATCGCGTTCGGTATCGCCATGGATTTCAACGGAAACGCGATTACCAACGAAGACAAAAGCTATGTGCGCAGGCCGTATCGCGGCGTTTCCGATGAGCTTTGGGAGGAAATGTGGGCCTGGGCCGTCGAAACCGGAAACACGGGCGGCAATATCAAGAAGGCGAACAAGCAGTTCTCGGATCGATTCAATACGCTGGATGAGCCATACAAGAGGCGCATTACGGTGCACGTTTACGAAGAAGCCATACGGCTGTTCGAAGCGACCAAGTCCATCATGCTGGCGGACAAGGTCTGGGAGTATTTTCAGGAATAGCCATGCATAAGGGGCTTCCGGAGCCGGAAGCCCCCTGATCTTTTCCTCCGGCTCCCGGTTTTTTCAAAAACTGCGCATCCTGCCGCAGTCGGGACATATCCAGGTCACGTCGTTGCTCATTCCCCACTTGTTCAAGTCCATGCAGGCCTGACAGATTTGAAAACCGCAGGTGCACGACCAACAGAAGGGCACTTCGGTCCCGCATACGTGGCATCGGTGCTGTTTGTGTCTTCCCCCGCGGGAGGCTCTTTTCCTGCCCGGTGCTTCCATGAAACCGTTCCTCATCCGGGGATTAAGTTCAGACCGCGATCCGAAGCCCCCATTCGGCAAACGCGGTCGTCTCCAAGTTGGATCGGATGTGCCGATCGGGCCGTTCTTCGTGCGTACGGCCCCCCAAAAAGATCATCACCCAGGTCAGTGAAGTCGAAGTCCACAGAAGGACCCAGGTTACACGCAAGCTTTCCGGCGATAACAAAGCGGACAACCAGCGGATTTGACGGGCCGACCATTCGTCGGTTTCGTCCAGGTCCTTACGGCGCGGATATCCAACCTATTCCTGCTGTTTCGAGCCGGAATGCCTGACGATACCCGTCGAAGCCGGTAGACTCTTTCTCCCGCCCGCAGCATCAGCCGGAGACCCTTTTCGTCCGGCACGGGAAAAACCGATCCGCCGTGTTTGCGACTCTTCCCTACGGCTGCCGACCAACCTCTCCAAATAGCCAACGTACGTTTTCATTTGTTCCGCCTGGGCGCTCATTTGCTCCGAGGCGGAGGCGGACTCTTCGGCGTTGGCCGCGTTCCTTTGAGTCACTTTGTCCATCTCGGCGATGGCGATCCCGACCTGCTGGATGCCTTGGGCCTGCTCGTTGGAAGCCGCGGCGATTTCCGCGACCAGCTCGGCCGCTTTTTTAGAGTTGGCGGCCACCTCGGAAAAGGCGCCGTTCGTCTTGGTGACCAGTTCCGACCCGTCACCGACTTTCTTGATGGTGGACTCGATCAGACCGGCCGTGTTCTTGGCGGCATCCGCAGCGCGCATGGCCAAGTTCCGCACTTCGTCAGCCACCACCGCGAAACCGGCTCCGGCTTCACCTGCGCGGGCGGCCTCCACCGCGGCGTTCAACGCCAGCAGATTGGTCTGAAAAGCTATCTCGTCGATGGTTTTGACGATCTTCGATGTCTCGGCGCCGGCATTGGATATCTCCTCCATAGCGGCCGTGAGTTGGGACATGGACGTATTCGCCATGTCCACCACCTCTTGCGCCCCTTTCATCAGGCCATCGGCATTCCCGGCGTTGTTCGCATTCTGCCGGGTCATGGAAGACATTTCTTCCAGTGAGGCCGAAGTCTGCTCCAAAGACGCCGCCTGCTCGGACGAACCCTCTGCCAGTTGTTGACTCGAAGACGCCACCTCGCCGGAGGCGGAGGCCACCTGCATCGAAATGCCGGTCAATCCTTCAATGGCGGCTCTCAGGGGACGCGTGATCGCCCGATTCATGAGCCACATCAACACAATGCCCACCAGTAAGCCGACGCCTATGATTCCGATAAGCGTGTAGATGGTCCTGTCATACATGCTTTCGGCGTTTTGATGAGCTTCTCGCGCGAGCTTGAGTACCAGCTCCGTCAATGTGTCGATATACTCCCTCATTTCTTCGAATTTCTTTTCCGCCTCGCCCAAGGTGAGGTCAGTGGCTTCTCGACGACTTTCGGGAGTATCCGCCATCCGAGCTTCCAGCACCCGCCTGGACACCTCCTTCCATTCTTTCGCGGCGGACTCGTACTCAAGTATGATTTTACGCTCTTCCGGGGTAATGGAGAGAGCGGCGTATTTGCCTATCCGTTCTTCCGATTGCTTCAGGTTCTGCTCGTAATCTTGAAGCAACCGCCTGAAGACCTCGGAGTTCGCGTCGGCGAAGATCATGGACCTTTCCGCAACGAGGAGCTGTTGAAGGTCGCGGTCGGCCTCGATCAGGTAATCAAGGCTGGGAAATCTGGTCTCAAAGATGTCGTTTAGCTCGTATTTTACGGTATTGACACCAAGAAAACCGCCATACCCGATCAGTAGCATGAAAATGATAATAACGGTGAAGCCAAGCCCTACTCTGGTACCGATCTTCAGATTTTTCAGCCAAATCATCACTTCGTCTCCCCCTTGTCCTCTCAATCATCCCGCAGGCATTTCGCCCGCGCACGTCACGGACTCTCATTGACTACGTCCGTCCCAACCAAAGAGCGGCCGCCGGTCGGGCCCATTTCCTCGGCTCAATGGGCTTCTTTCCCTCCTTTCAAATTTCAGTCTCGTTGTTTCCGATGCCTTTCATTGCCGGCGCTTGAAGCGTGCAAGAAAGAACGGGTCGGCAATCATCGCGAACATGTACATCGCGGAACCGCTCAGAGAGAGGGCGATGAATCGGAATCGGTTGGTTCACGACAACAGCTCTCGCAGTTTGAAGGCCAGATCCTGAAACAAGAAAGGCTTCTGAATGAAGTTCAAGCCCTCATCGAGGACGCCGTGATGCGCGATCACGTCGGCGGTGTAGCCCGACGTAAAGAGGCATTTGAGGTTCGGGTACAGGGTAAGCAGGCGTTCGGCCAACTCCCGACCGTTCATCTCGGGCATGACGACATCGGTCATGAGCAGATTGATTTCTTCGGCGTGGTCCTCGGCTAATCGGATGGCTTCACCGGGAGTGCAGGCGGCCACGACCCGGTATCCGAGCCTCTCCAGCATGGTTTTAGCCATGTCCAATATGGCCGTTTCATCCTCAACCAGAAGAATGGTCTCGTGGCCTCGAGCCACATCTTTGATGACGCATTCAACGTTGGTCGGCTCCTCCAGGCCCTCGTGCTTCGGGAGGTAGAGCTTGAAAACGGTGCCCAGTCCCTTTTCGCTGTGGACTTCAATGAATCCGTTGTTCTGTTTCACAATGCCGTAGACCGTCGCCAATCCAAGGCCCGTACCTTTGCCCATCTCCTTGGTGGTGAAAAAGGGCTCGAAGAGATTGGCCAGTGTCGCCTTTTCCATACCGCAACCGTTGTCGGCCACGGACAGCAAAACGTACTCGCCCGGAACCAATCCAGGGCGGTCCGCACAGTATTCTTCGTCAAAATTCGCCTTGCCCGTTTCTATGGTGACCTTCCCCACACAGGCAATGGCATCGCGGGCGTTGATGCACAGGTTGGCCAAAATTTGGTCTATTTGGGAAGGGTCCATCTTGACCGGCCAAAGGTTTCTGCCGGGATGCCAAGCCAAATCGATGTCCTCGCCGATGAGGCGCCTCAGCATTCTGAGCATCCCCTCCACGGTCTCATTCAAGTCAAGAATCTTGGGGCTGATGGTTTGCCTGCGGGCGAATGCGAGCAATTGCCGGGTAAGGTCCGCGGAGCGCTGGGCCGCCTTTTGGATTTCGTGGAGACGGGCGAATAACGGATGGGCGGGATCGGTCTGGGCCAGCGCCATCTCGGTCTGACCGAGAATCACGCCCAACATGTTGTTGAAGTCATGGGCCACGCCTCCCGCGAGACGGCCCACGGATTCCATCTTTTGAGCCTGAGTCAACTGAGCCTGCAGCCTCACCCGCTCCGCTTCGGTACGTTTCCGCTCGGTAATGTCGATTTCCGATCCCGCCATTCGCACGATCCGACCGTTTGCATCGCGGAACGCTTTGCCGCGGGCAAGAACCCATTTGCAGGAGCCGTCTTTGCAGCGAACACGGTATTCTTCTTCGAAGAAGGGGGATTCCCCGGCGAAGTGGGCCCGGACTCCTTCCATGATTCGAGGGGCGTCGTCAGGATGAATCCTCTTACTCCACTCAGACTCGTCGGTGCCTATTTCGTTGTCGTCGTAGCCGCGCATAGCTTTCCAACTGGAGGAGAAGTGCACACGTTTCTTGGCCACGTCCCAATCCCAAATACCCCCGGAAGCCCCCTCCAGAACGAGTTCGTAACGCAGGATGCTTTCGCGCAACGCCTCCTCCGCCAGCTTTCGTTCCGTGATGTCTTCGGATACTCCTTCGATCCATCCCTTATCATGGTGAACTCTGCCGGAGAATCGAACGAGTATGACGGAACCGTCGTTCTTCCTGAAGGGTGCCTCGAAATTTCTTATCTCACCCTTGGCCTCTAATTGAGAAATCATTCTTTGCCGGTCGTCCGGGCCCACGTAGCGCTCCGCGATGTTGAACCGATCCGCGAGCAGTTCCTCCCTGTCCTTGTACCCGGCGAACTGTGCCACGGCATCGTTTGCGTCCAGCATCAGGCCGGTCTTCATGTCGGTCCTGAACAAACCGATTTGAGAATTGAGAAAGATGGTCCTGTAGGTTTCCTCCGCCGTCTGAATGGCCTCATCCGCCCGTCTTCGTTCTATGACGCCGGACATGATTCCGGAGAGGGCGGGTAAAAGTTCCAGGCACTCCCGCGGCCATGGGTAATGGGCTCCGCATATGTCGAAGCGAACAAAACCGTAATAACTCTTCCCGACGAAAAGCGGGACGGCCAAGACGGAGAGGATATTGCCGCGACGCAAATATGCTCTTGTCTCGTCGTCGGAGATTCTCTCAACGTCGTCGCAACGGATTACTCGGCCGTTGCGCAGCTCTTGCGTCCAGCAGGAGGGGAGGGAATCCGATTCGTTGCCGTGGGGCACTTCACCAAGGGACCTTCCATCGGCGCGCATGGAGGATATCCGGTCTATGGTGTCGGTTTCCTCGCAGTGCTCAAAAAGGTGGGCGTGAGTCGCGCCCAAGGTCCCACACATGTCCGCCAAACAGTCATCCAAAAATTCCTGCAGATTGTCCGCTTTCACCGCCTTGGAGGAAATACGTGAAAGCAGCCGCTCAAAGGTCAGTCGACGCGCAATGGTATCTTCGGCTTGCTTGCGCTCGGTGATGTCGCTCACGAAGTTGAGAGTGGCGTTTTTCCCTTCCCATTTCAAACAAACGACGTTCAGTTCCACCCAGCGAATTTCTCCGGAACGTCGGACGATCCTGAAGGAATATTGAGAAGGGAGGTCCTCTCCCTGTTGTCTCCTTATGTGTCTCTCCAACACCATCGCACGATCATCCGGATGGATGAACTCGATGAACGGCCTGGATTTCAATTCCTGTTCGGTATACCCGGATATCTCTTCAGTCTTTGAGTTCAGGTAAATCAGCGTGCCCTCTTGAGCGACATAGATTGCGTCTCCGGCGTTTTCAACCAGTGTTCGATATTTCTCCTCTTTGGCCCGGAGGGCATCCTCCGTCTGTTTGCGATGGGTAATGTCTTGGATGACTCCGATGGTGGACACATGGCGGCCGGTGGAATCTCTTACCGCAGAGACGGATAGGTCGGCCCACAGGGTAGTCCCGTCTTTTCGGCGATAACGCTTCTCTATCCGATACGAGGGGAAGGCCCCTGAGATCGCCCCCCGAAGATAGTGATCGGAAATTTCCTTGTCATCCGGATGAGTGACGTCATGGATGGCCATGTGCTGTAGTTCTTCTTGCGTATAACCGAGCATACGAGCCAAAGCGGCATTTACTTCGATGAAACGGCCGTCATTATCCACAAGGTCCATGCCTATGCCCGCGTTCTCGAAAACCGCCTTGTACTTCTCCTGTTCGGTGCCGGGAGCCGTTTTCTGCAAATCGGAGTCCGAGGGCCGACGAGCGATGGAGGCCGCCATGGTCTTTCCGTTATGAGCAAAAAGACGGATACTGAGTTCGACGGGTATGTTTCGTCCGGTTCGGGACTTCTGGGCGGTGATGAATGTTTGGGGTTGGTTGAGGGACAGCGTTCCGAGGATTGCCGTGATGGATGGGGTGGGCGTGGGGGCTTCAATATCCAAGGGCGACATTTCCAGAAACGCCTCCCGGGAGTAACCCAACATGGAGCAGGCGGCTTCGTTGACTTCTTCGAATTTGCCGGGAACGTTGCCCGGCCACACGGGGAAAATGTAAACAGCGTCGCCGAAGCCTCTCAAAAAGAGAGAACAACGATTCTCATACACCCTCAGCCGATTCTTGAGCTGATCCATTTCATCAACCGACGCCTCATGGCCGCTTCCATTCTCCTCTCTCATAACCTCTTCCTCGCGCTACCGGAAGGTTGGTCCTCCGATTGGAGGCGGAGACCGGGCCCAACCCCTCGGCCCATCAAACCCGGCCAAGTTGACCGTTCGGATACGTTCGGCCGCTTCCCGCTTTCGTGTCCCGAACTTGCCCGGGGTTACACGATCCCGCGAAGCAAAGGAGCTAACCTTCGTGCCGGTCCTTTCCTCCCTGCCGACGATTATACCTCAAGCCGTGGTCCTTTTCAGGAGTAAGATCGGGATTTTTTTGCGCCGGCGGCGAACCACAGATCATTGGACATCTTTGTTCGATGCGGTATAGTTCAATTCGGCCTTATGATACCTGCAAGTTCGTTTCACAAACCGGGCCCGGTGGGGCCGTAAAGACTTCTTCTCTTCCATTGGAACAAAGTGCCTCGATGAAATCACGCTTTCTTGGACTCAATCCGTTTGTTCTCGTGCTGCTCCTGGTCGGCTTGGCCGTCGGCGGCATTTGGGGAGTGCATCACCATCGTCGATCCTCGGAACTACAGGCTGTCTATCATCGCGGAGAGGCTCTGGTGCGGGAGGGACGATATTCCGAGGCATTGACCGAACTCAACCGTGTCCTTTCGGAGGCCCCGGATTTCTCGGCTGCATATCCACTGCGCGCTCAAGTTTATCTCGAAATGGGACAAACCCAAGCGGCGATCTCGGATCTTGACGCAGCGATCGGCGCATTCCCGAAAGACCGAGAGCTGTTGCTCAAAAGGGGAGCCGCTCTGCGGCGGCTGGGAAGGTTGGCTGAGGCGTTGGACGATTACTCCAAAGTCCTGCACGCCGAGCCGGACAATACGGAGTTGCTTAACCTGCGGGCTGAAACTTACCTGGAGGCAGGGGAGCCGGACAATGCATCAATGGATTATGACCGGGCTCTATCGCTGGATCCTTCCCTCATCGGCTCTCGCCTGAGCCGGGCCATGCTGTATTACGATCATGGCGACGTTGAGGCGGCCCTTTCCGAGTGCGCTCGCATCATTGAATCCAACCCCACTCAGGCTGAGGCATATGCCTTTCGAGGAGCGGTGCTTCACAAATCAGGCCGCGTGGCGGAAGCAGCCGTGGATTATCGGGAGGCCCTGAAATTGAATCCGGAAATGCCCGAGGTCCACTGCCTCTTGGGGCTCCTGTATGAGAAGAAAGGCCGAACCAAGAATGCCTTGAAGGAGTATTCCAGGGCGCTGGAAATCGACGATCGGCTGGTTTGGGCCCTCTTTCTTCGAGGCCGGCTCCGCCGGAACATGGTACGAATGCCCGAGGCTCTTGAAGATTTCGATCGGCTGGTGGAGGAATTCCCGTCCTCATCGTTTCGGGCGCGGGGATGGAAGTTGCCTCAATTCGGAATTCCTCCCTCGTATGATTCCACGGCGGCCTTCGGGATGCTGCTGGTGGCACGGGGAAGCCTTCTTCAGCGGGCCGGATTCGTGAACCGGGCGAATGAAGACATTGTCCTGGGACTCGGGAAGGTGCTGGGGATCGATATCCATGATATTGCCCCGCCGGACCGGACCGAAGATGTTTCATCCGACAACCCGGAAGAGGTTCGATCTCAAGCGGTTTCCCAATTGCTCGCCGGGCAAGACCACAAAGCATACAGGCTCTTGACGGGCCTGTTGAACGAAAATCCGGGCTCGGCGGAGCTTCGGCTGTTCCGTGCTGCGGCCTGTCGCCGGCTCGGCTTCTACGAGATCGCGATAAAGGATCTGGAAAGTATCCAAAGCGGGGAACTGGAAGCCGAGGCCCGCTGCCTGCTCGGCCGGGTCCTATTGGACATGAGACGCCCCGCCGAAGCTCTCGAGCAACTGGAAAAAGCGGTGGCCGGGGAACCCAAGTCGGCTTCTGCGTGGATACTCAAGGGACAGGCCAACCTCGCCCTGGGCCGAATCGTGGTCGCGATCGGAGACATGGATCAGGCCTTGACGCTGGAACCATCATCGAAATCGGGTCTTTATTATCGGGGAAAGGCTTATGAGGCCGCAGGCGAACCGCATCGGGCTCTTTGGGATTACGGGCGTGCGCTTCACGCCGAAGAGGTCGAGGGCACGGATATCCGAGAAATTCTAGTCCGAAGATGCTCGCGAATCGAGTCGTTGGGCCCCGAAGCGACGTCCCCCTTCCTACACCTGTGCCGAGGAAGGCTCTTGGGGAAACAGGGCCGAATTGAATTGGGGAGAGACGAACTTTTTACCGCGTATTCTTCCCTGATTGAAAATCTGAAGCCAACCGCCGAATTCGGCTTCGGCAAAGTGGGTGCGGCGGCCGCCCTCTCCGGTTTTCGGCGGCGGATTGCCGATGCTGCGACATTCTTGGCCAACGGCCGACCGGATTCCGCCATTTGGGAGCTTTCGCGCGCCGCCGAGCTGAAGCCGGAGGTACCTGAAGCGTATCGGATGCGAGCGAGGGCTTACCTGGATTTGGGGCTGACGGAGCCGGCGGACCATGATGTGGAGGAGGGGCTCCGATGGAAACCGGAGGATCGGGAACTCCTGTTCCTTCAAGGCCTGATTTGGCAGTCTCGCGGTGAACATGCCGCAGCCGTGACTCGATTCGAGGAGCTCTTGAAGTCGGATCCCGTCTTTTTCGATGCGCATGAAGCGTTGGGGCGAAGTCTCGTTCTTGAGGAGTCGCAATCCGGAACAACGCCGACTCGAGACGATTTCCACATGGAAACCGACGACGGACGGAGATGCTACGCGCACTTTCTGATGGGGCGTGCCTCCGGTTTTTATGAGAGGGGAATGCCGGTTCAGGCCCTCGAGGAATTGGACGCGGCCTTCGAAGCGGCGCCGGGTGACGTTGAAGTGCTCCTACAGCGTGCCCGACTTCGGGAACAGGTGGGAGACGGGGAAGCCGCCCTTGCCGATGCGAATCGTGCCCTCGCAATGGAGCCCAACTCATTGAGAGGACTGTTGACGCGAGGTGAACTATACTTGAAACGCGGCGTGTGGGATGCCGTCGTTCAGGACGCGACAAAGGCTCTGAAGCGGGCTCCCGGGAATCCCGACGCTTTGCGGATTCAGGGCAAAGCTCTCCTCGCATCCGGCAAGCCCGACCGGGCCCTTTCATCTTTCGACACGCTGATCCGCTCAAACCCGGGCCGACCCGACGGATACTTGGGGCGGGCGGAAGCTCGAATGGCGCTGAAAAATTACGGAGCGGCCGCTGCGGATGTGGCCAAAGCGTTGTCGTTGGATTCGGATTTGCCGAAGGCTTATCGAGTCAAGGGTGCCGTTCAGCGGGCCTTGGGATTGCAGGAAGCCGCCTGCGAAAGCCTCGGTAGAGCACTGGAATACGGGGGAGCGGATCCGGGCTTGTTGATGGAGAGAGGCGAATTGTACGAAGAGACCTCTCAATTTGATCGGGCGCTGGACGATTACCTGAATGCGTTGAAGAGCAATGCGGGGCTCGTTAAGGCGGCCTTCGCCTCAGGCCGACTGGCGGGCGCCGGCGTGACAAGTGCCCAATATCCGGATCCCGTTGCGTCGATCGATTCGCAGGCATTAGGCCGGGATGCATTGGCTGCGTACCTGGCGGGGTTGGCGCTGGGGGAAGCGGATGGGGGAAATCTTGAAGAGGCTTTGGAGCGTTTCCGCACGGCATTGGAGGCGGCGGAGCTACCGGGAATCAGGCTGTTGTCGGGCAACGTCCGTTTGGCTTCCCATCACCCCGAAGAGGCTTTGGCCGAATATACGCTTGCGATGGAGGACGGACATCCGACCGCGGACCCGTTTTACCTGCGAGGAAAGACTTATGCCGTCCTACATAAACCATTGGAGGCGATTCGGGATTTTGAGACAGCCATCGAGTTGGAGCGCTCCGGAAGCGTTTTTTCGAGCGATTTAGCTGCGTCATCCCGGTTCTTGGGAGTTTCTGCCGATCTAAGGCTGCCTCTGTTTCTCATTTCCAGGGGAGCGAGTTATTCGAGAGCGGGCGGCATGAGCTTGGCGCGGGAGGACGCGCTGGAGGCTTACCGTATGGTGATCGGTGCGGATGTTGCGCCCCCTGAACCCGTGCACTCACTGAAATCCGGATCGAAGGAAACCCGTGTGCCGGTGGGTGCGGGCCGCGTGATAAAGGGCGAAATCTATCTCGACACGGGGCTTTCTCCTTCAGGCGTGTTCAAATGTACCAAGAAAATCAGAGAGCATCCGGAATCAGCGCTTGCCTGGTTGAAGCGCGGAGAGGCATACCTTGCGTTGCTTCTTTGGGATCCCGCCCTGCGAGACCTGGACCGCGCTCTTTCCATCAACTCAAAGCTGGGAGAGGCTTACCTGGGGCGGGCTAGGGCGCTCCAAGGCATGGGACGTCACTCCGAAGCCGTGGAGGATTTCTTCAAGGCCGCTGAAGCAGGGGCTTCTTCAGAAAGCGTGTTGTTCGGCCTCGGCAGGAGTATGGCTTTCCTGGAAAAGGAGCGCGAGATCAAGTTGCTCGAACGCATAAAGCAGGTGATAGACGCGAGTTCCTCCGAATCCTTTGCCGATTTTCTCGTTGGTCGGGGAACCGGGTATCAGAGTCGGGGTGAGGTCGATCTTGCGGTGTCGGATTATTCCGAAGCCATCGTTTACGATCCCGATCGTGCGATTTTCCATTACCTCCGAGGTAAAGCCTATCAGGGATTACTGGAATACGATCTTGCGGCCAAAGATTTTTCCAAAGTGGTTGAACTCGCTCCCAAGAATGGTGGCGCCTTCTTTAGGAAAGGGCTCATGCATCTCAAGATGTTTCAGTTTCAGAGAGCTGAAGAAGCCTTTACGCGGGCGATGGAACTGGTGGGCGAATCCCCGCCGGCTGAATTTCAGCGGCTCGGCCTCCGACCGTCTTCGTTTGAGAGTCTGGATCCTGAGATTGCAGAGATCGTATGTTTGTTTTCCAGGGGCACCGCTCGCTATAAACAAGGGGATAAGGCGCACTATCTTTCCGATTTCGAGCAGGCGTACCGGCTTCTGTTCAAATCCGATACATTCAGCTTGAGGTCCGACGAAGCGGTAACGAACTCCGATCCGCCGTCGAACCCGTCGGGTCAATAGTGTTCAGCCTGCTTACGCCCGGAAGAATCAGGGACTACCCGGGCTCGTTGAGATGAAAAAGGAAGGGAAATTGTACATGAAAGAATACTTGCATCGGTTTGTGGAGAAATACGAAGGGCTTGTGGGATTCGGTTTGGACAGAGAGACGGATGAGGCCACCGTAATCGTCTTTCTACAGAAGTTTTCGGACGATCGGTTGATGGAGCTTCTGCGAAAGCGCTTGTCTGAAGAGGAACTGGAAGAGATCTTCAATTTGATCAGTCGGCTGCTCAAGAAACATTTGGCCGAGGAGGAATACCATGCCTATTTCCTCGGCGAGGAAGAAGAAGCGCAGAGTGAGATAACTCACTAAAGGGGCATCCGCAATGCGCTTCAATCCGGTTTCCGTGGTGGTGAGGCTTTCCCCGCGTACCCATCGGAAGTTTCATCCGATTTTTGTCGTTGCTGTGAAACCTTGTCAATGTTTTGACGGGCGGGTAGAATAATTTCGAGAAAGAACCCTTTTTGCGCCTCATCGGCGGAACGAGGGTGCGCAAAGAATGCGCCCTTGCCGGCGTTTCCCGCCCGGAGATCAACTTCGGGGCGATGATCCTGAACGCTGCCGATCTCCCTCCAATCTCCCGCAGAGCTCTCTTTCTTATGAAACGACGGAAACGGCCCGGTCAAGAAAGAATTCACGATTTCTTTCGTGGGCCGGCACGGGTTTTGTATTCCGGGTACAGGGACACGGTGTGACGAACAACCCGGGACACAGGTGAGAACCATGGCTCGATCACAACTCAAACTGGGCGAGCTCATTGAGGAGGCGAACAAGAAGCTCAGCAGCGAACGGGATGCCCTCATACAGATTGCCAAGCGAGAGAAGTACAAAGGAACCGTCGAGGAGATCATGCAATTCCTCGACCGCCATAACGAGCACTTTGAAGATTCCAATGTCGAAGTGGTGAAGGCGGCCCTTGAATCCTTTCTCAATCGGCTCTCTCCACCCGCTCTCAAGTTGACCATGGCCTCCATTCGGAGAGAAATGGATTCGTACTTGAATAAATCAGGCAACGGGTCCGGCAAAGGATCCGAAAAAGAACAGACAGGCGGTACCGTGTCGCAGGACGACATAGATCTGTTGCTGAGTGGAGCAGGAGGAGATGATCGGGAGGAAACAGCCGAGGAACCTTCGTCTCCGGGCAGCGTTCTGTCGCAGGACGACCTTGATGCGTTGTTCAGTCCTGCGGGCGGTGACACGACACCCGAACCCGTGAAGGAACCCCCGCGCAAAAAGGAGACGATGTCTCAAGACGACATCGAGTCCCTTTTAAGTGGTCTGCCGGGCGGAGCCGCGCAGAAGGAGGCTGAACCCGAAACGCCTTCCGACGGCGGGACGAAGTCGACGGGCGACACCGGGTCCGGGGGGCTGGTTGGACAGGCCGATATTGACAGTCTGCTCAATGACATGCTCCAATCCGGCTCGTCGGATTCGGAAGAAGAGACTCCGCTGGAAGAACCCGAAGGCAACGGCGTTTTGGATCAATCTTCCATCGAAAGTCTCTTCTCCTCAATCGAATCGGATGCCGAAGAGGAGCCGGCGCCTGAAGAGGCGAGCGAAGACTCCGAGCCGGCGGAACAGACTCCGGAGCCTGAGGAGAGTGCCGTCGAGGAAGATTCGGAAGCTCTTGCTGCGCCCGTCCGGGACATGATTCCCAAGGGCCCTGATTTGACTGCGGGTGATGTTCCTCTGGATATTGAGCCGGCGCCCTACACGGAAGACTTTTCCCAGCAGAGCGCCGTGGATGCGTTATTGGAGGATGCGCGTAAGGAGATGAACGGAGGAGAATGTCCGCCTCCGTCGGCCGCGAAACCCGAGCCTTTGCCGGACACTAAGCTTGATCCGATTCCGGCCGCGGATCGCTCTCAACGGTCCGCATCGCCCCAGTCCATGGGCGCCCCTCCGTCCCAGATCGTGCTTGAGGAGCGGGGGGAAGCAAGAATTCTTGGAGAGTGCTACCGAGTATATGCCATGGTAAATGGTGCCTTTACCCAGTTGGCGGAAAGCGAAACTCTGGAAAAGGCGAAACAGGCATTGCAGGAAGCATGGATGGACTATCCCGCCAAGCATGTGTTTCTCAGGAAGGTGAGCCGTAAGGAAGTGCTGGTCATCAAGGAGGACTTGGTGGAAGTCCCCGTGAGAGTTCAGGCGGTCTTCGACGTTTAGTGGAGAACCGAAAGCCGTAGGCGGTTTTGGGCCTTGCTTCTTTTACGAAGCCGTTGGGCTTTAATTTCGTGGTATACTACGAGTATGCGATATTCTCGTTCGGGCGGGTTCAGATTGCCGATCCATAACGGCGGGAGTTACGGTTTGGGGATTTTGGTGGAAAGAGGTCCCGGTGTCTGAAAAAGAGCAAATAGACAATATCGACGACGTGTGGGCGGAGGCTCTGGAGGAACAACGGATCGCCGAGGAGGGGGCCGCCAAAGAAGGGAAGCCCGAACAGAAGGCTCCTGCGTCGGAAGAGGCGCCCCCGGCGGATCGGTCCGCCAAAGCGCCTGAACCGGTTAAACGGCCTCGTACCCTCGGATTGGAGCTGCTGCTGAGAATTCCCGTGGTGGTGCGGATCCGCCTGGGTGAAACACGTCTTGTGATCAGCGACCTGATGCAATTGGGCCAGGGAAGCATCATTGAATTGGACAAGGACGCGGGGGAGAAGTTGGATCTGCTGGTGAACGATAATCTCATCGGACGCGGCGACGTGGTGGTGGTCAACGATCGTTTCGGTCTCCGCATGACGGAAACCACGCCTCTGGATGAGAGAATTCGGAGTCTGGGGGAGAAAGAATAGTCGTGGAAGACGGCTCTTGATCAAGCGCCGTTTCTTTAGGCCGATGGTACGGCCTCATGGGTCGCACAATTCTTTACGTGGCTGTTTCCGTTTCGGCGAGTTCGCGAAAGACTTCGGGATACATTTGGGCCCACTGCACGAATATGGCAAAATTAACGTAGTCGCGGTAGTACTGAATGCGATACTTCTGAAACCGGAGTACGGTACAGCCGGGGATCGTTACGGAAACTCCGTTTTTGAGGGCTCCTCGCGCTTCCCATTCCACAAATGCCTGCCGATTTTGTTTGATTGTGTTCAGCACGCGGTTGGGGGGGATGATTTCGTCTTCCCAGATCATTCGTGCAAGGCGGTTGCCCTTTCTTAGGAGTCCGATTACCGAGTCTTTGCCGGAAGTGGCCAGATTGTTGGCATCCACGTAAGTAACATCGTCCGTGAACACCTGGCGAAGCTCCTCCCAATCTCCTTCCGGCAGCCAATCCTCAAGCAGCCGTGTTGCGGTTTCAATCATCTCCATAACGTTATCACCACGTCTCCACGGAAGTCCGTTACCCGTTCTTGCTTGTCGTTCTTCGGTCGATTGGATTCCATCTGTGATGGGTTCAGAACACACCCGCCGTCACCATCCGTTGAAATACGAATGACAAAGGTTGCCGACTCTCCTGCGTGCCGCCGGAACCGCGATCACGAACCGGAACGCTTACCCCCATGAATAGAGCACGTCACGCGCGTCGCTGAAATCCTCTAACGCTTGGCGGATAACGGGTTCGGCGGAGGGCCGTCATCAGAAGACGTTTGCCTCGACGGCTGAAAAGCGCGTCTATCGAGCGCCCAAAAACTCAGGGGAAGGCCCCTCAATATTAGCGAGAAACCTTCCCCTTTGATAGCCTGATCCGGTTTTGTCAAGACGAGAGAGTAGGTATCTCGAAAGGTTCCGGGAACGGCTTTTCAAGAAACGCCGTTGCGAAGGGCTAGTCCACGAGGATAAGCACCTGCTCCGCTTCCACCGCTTCTCCCTCTTTGACCTTAATATCCTTGATGGCGCCGTCGCACGTGCATACGACCGGCATCTCCATCTTCATGGCTTCCATGATCAAAACTTCCTCGTCTTCAGCAACGTTGTCCCCCGGAGAAACGAGAATCTTGATGATTTTTCCTGCCATGGGTGCGCAGACTTCACTCATTTCAAACATCCTCCTGTTCGAAAACGCTCTTCATGCTTGTAGCCAATCGAAGCATCACCATTGTCTTTGCCGGGGGCGGGACCGAAGCAACCCCGGCCGGCCGCATCACAATTCCTCCACACCAAACCAAATCAAACTAATGGACTCGCCATCGCATTGTCAAGAATAAAGACGGGCCCCTTACATTACCGGGAAAACGGCGTGATTCCAAGTTCTTTGAGCTGTCTTTCGTCGATTGACGCCGGTGCGCCGGTGAGAGGGCACATTCCGGTCGTTGTTTTAGGGAAGGCGATCACGTCTCGAATCGACGGTTTGCCCGCCATGAGCATGGAGAGGCGATCCAATCCGAGAGCAATACCTCCGTGGGGCGGTGCCCCCAACGTCAGCGCTTTCAAAAGGAACCCGAATTTCTCTTCGGCTTCTCCGCCGTCGATGGACAGTGCCTGGAAGACCCGGGTTTGAATGTCCATTCTGTGATTTCGAATACTGCCTCCTCCGATTTCGTTTCCGTTGAGTACCACGTCGTAGGCTCTGGACCGCACTTTCCCGGGCTCGGATTCAAGGTACGTCAGGTCTTCGTCGAGGGGGGCGGTGAAAGGGTGATGCACTGCGGCGTAACGGTTTTCTTCCTCATCGAATTCAACAAGAGGGAAATGGGTTACCCAGGTGAAGCGGAACACGGAAGGATCGGCGAGTTCCAGTTTGCGACCCAAATGAATCCTGAGCCTGCCCAGGCTGTCGTTCACGATGTCGCTTCGTCCGCTTACGAAGAGAGCTAAATCGTTTTCCTTGAGCTCCAGCGCTTGATGGATGGCGGACCGCTCTCCGGGCGTCAGGAACTTCGCGATGGGGGATTGCCATTCTTCGGGACTTTTCGGCTTGGCCCACGCAAGTCCGGCGGCTCCGCTCTGCTTCACGAGGTCGGTAAGCTCGTCGATTTGTTTGCGCGAGAAAGTTCCACATCCCGACGCGTTGATTGCTTTGACCACGCCGCCGGACCCAACGGCATCCGCAAACACCTGAAATCCGCATTGCGCACAGTGGGACGAGATATCCACGAGTTCCATGCCGAAACGCAAGTCGGGCCGATCCGTTCCGAAACGGTCCATGGCTTCCAGGTAGGTGAGGCGGGGAAAGGGAACGGGAATCTCCTGATCGAGGACCTCACGCCATAACTTACAAAGGAGTCCTTCCATGAGTGCGATGACGTCTTCTTCTTCAACAAAAGACATCTCGATGTCCAACTGGGTGAATTCCGGTTGCCGATCCGCTCTCAGGTCCTCATCGCGGAAGCATTTCACGATTTGAAAGTATTTTTCGAAACCCGCCACCATAAGAAGCTGTTTGAACAATTGCGGCGACTGCGGCAGCGCGTAGAAGCGACCTCGCTGGGTGCGGCTCGGCACCACATAGTCCCGTGCCCCTTCGGGTGTGCTTCTGGTGAGCATGGGCGTTTCCACGTCCATGAAGCCGTGGTCGTTCATGTAATTGCGTATGGTGTTCGTAACTCGGTGCCTCAGTTTGAAGGCTTCGAGAACCGTAGGCCGTCTGAGGTCCAGGTACCGGTATTCCAAGCGGAGCACCTCGGAAGCGGTGTGAGCTTCGTCGATGACGAAGGGAAGGACTTCGGCGGTGTTGAGTATCTCCAGGGCGTTGACCGCCACTTCGATCTCACCGGTGGCCAAGTCGGGGTTCTTCATGTTATCCGGACGGGACTGCACCACTCCTCGCACCGCAATGACGAATTCGGAACGAAGACTCTTGGCCTGTTCAAGGGGCTCCGCATCGTAGTCCGGATTGAAGACCACTTGGGTCATCCCTTCTCGATCTCGAAGATCGACAAAGATGAGCCCTCCCAGATCTCGATGACGGTGAACCCAACCCGCGAGCACGACCGTTTGCCCCAAATGGGCGCTGTTCAATTCTCCACAGGTTCGGGAACGTTTCAGTTTTTCCAAAGTTGCTCACTCCTCGCCGAGCAGCGAAAGAAGGCTTTCCGGCAGGGAGGCCAAGTCGACTTCCCGCTGTTCCTTGTTCCGCATGTTTCTTAAGACGGCTTTGCCCTTTTCGATCTCTTCCGATCCCAGAATGAGAACGTGTTTCGCTCCCAGGCGGTCCGCCTGTTTCATCCGGCTTTTCAGGCTCTTGTCCTCATAACCGGTTTCGACCCACATCCCGGCTTTGCGCAATGCGTGGGTGAGAGCGAAAGCACGATCGAGGCCCGCTTCACCGAGGGCCGCTACGTAGAGGTCGGGCCTTGTTTCCGGGGCCAAGTCCCCGACCAGAAGATGAAGCCTTTCCATGCCGATGGCGAATCCAATGGCCGGTGTGGCCGGGCCGTCCAGAAGCGCGGTCAAACCGTCATAGCGCCCCCCGCCCATGAAGGCGTCCTGGGCGCCCAGACGGGTGGTGGTCACTTCGAACGCGGTTCTCGTGTAGTAGTCCAGACCACGTACCAAAAGGGGGTTCAAATCGTAATCGATTCCGAGACGGTCCATGCCTTCGCGGACTTTGGCGAAATGTGCGCCGCAGTCCGAACAGAGATGGTCCACGGTTGCCGGAGCTCCCTGGACCACTTCCCGACATGTCGGCACCTTGCAATCCAGAATGCGGAGAGGATTCTTGTTCAGTCTTCGTCTGCAGTCCTCGCAAAGCCGGCTCTCGCGGGTTTCAAAAAAGGAAAGTAAGGCCTTCTTGAAATCGGGACGGCAGTCGGGACACCCCAGGCTGTTGAGGCTGAGACGGAAATCCCGGAGTCCGATGCGCTCGAAGAACCAAAGTCCCATGGCGATGATTTCGGCGTCGATGGCGGGACCGGGGTCTCCCACGGCCTCTACGTTGATCTGGTGGAACTGGCGGAATCTTCCCTTTTGGGGACGCTCGTGCCTGAACATCGGACCGATGGTGAACAATTTCGACACCGGATTTGCGGCGTAAAGCTTGTTTTCAATATAGGCCCTCACGACTCCGGCCGTGGCCTCCGGCCGCAGTGAGATGGAACGGCCCTGGCTGTCGGGAAAAGTATACATTTCCTTCTCCACGACATCCGTGTTTTCACCGATTCCTCGGGCGAAAAGCTCGGTCCATTCCATGAGGGGCGGGCGGATCTCTTTATAACCAAACCGAGAGAAGACTTCTCGGGCCATGGATTCCAGAAACGCCCAAGAATCGACTTCGGGCGGCAAAAGGTCGCGGGTTCCCTTAATTCGTTGAATCAATGCACTATACTCCTTGGAGAATTCTGAAGAAACGGTACGATACTTATGGGGGCTGCGGCCTGTCAAGCCCTCAAGTGGCGCGGCAGCGATTCTCGGTGTTGAGAATTTGGGTGTGTTTAGGGAGATTTTGCCTTTGTAGAGATGCGAGGATAGGTGGAATGAGGGTCCGATTTTGCGCATGAGAGGGGAAAAAGCGTGGTGAGGCAGAGGGAAGACCGGAGTTTTTTGGACCGAAGGCGCACCGGTCCCATCAAAGTTCGGACCTTTGTTTGTGACCGATGGGTTATAGGAGGCCTTTTCGCCTCAGGGGGGACGGGCGCTTTCGGGGTCCAGGACCAAAGCCAACAGGTCTTCCCACGACTCGAATACCAGAATCCGGATCGTGCAACGCAGCTGATTCCAGTACTCGGTTCGAGCACTGAATCCCGCCCGACATTTTTGGTACAAGGGGTCCGTCAACTCGAAAATCTGATGGAAGAAAAAAGCCACCAAGTTCAGAAGGAAAAAGACGTAAGAGAGTTGATTCTTGCCGTGACCGAAATTGTGCTCGATATGATACCCTTGGTTCTTCAGTGTATTGAATCCTTCGTTTTCGATTTTCCATCGGGCTCTGCCGATCCTAACCAGTTCCGCCACGTTTTCCGCGTCAACCGGCATGTCCGTGACCCAGCTGTTCCGGTAGGTGATCTTTCCTCCATTCTCCAGACGGTAGGCAAAAAAATGGAGGTCGGGGGCATCTTCGTTTCCGTTGAGAGGCACACCATGGACCCATTCGTAGCTATGCACCCGTTTCTTGTCGTCGGTGATCTCCAGGCCCGCGATCTCTTGCATCCCCCGGAGTTCTTCGATCCACTCGAAGAGCACTTTGTGGTCCGCGGGTTTGGCGACCAGCACAAAGGACATGCTCGCCCGCTTCAGCTCGGCGATGAAAGGCTGTTTGGAATACAGTCCGTCACCGCCGATAATGATGTTGAGTTTGGGATGGTCCCGGCGGATGGCTTTCAATATCCGCTTCCCCGCGTTGATCTCACAATCCTGTTTTTGGACTCCATCCTTGTTCTGGATCGATTCCGGAGCCAAAGGCACGACTTGACGGCGATCCGGGTGGACCAGAGCCGCTTGCACGATTTGATGGTGGTAGCGAATCCGTCCTTTGGAGGATTTTTGAACTAACATCCGGGACAATGGATGGTTTCCGAGGAGAAATATTCCGACCCGTCGATCACAATGAGGTATCGGCCATCGAGAACCTGAAACGATTCCAGATGCTTGCCTCGCTGCAAGCGTCGGAAGAAATCGGAGAAGACGGCCTTGATCTCTCCCGGATCACTCGCGTCGATCACGTCCCGCAGTTGCGTGTCCCATCTCCGTCACGGAGAACAAGGTCTTGAGGTTGTCGCGGTGAGTCCGCTCCTTCAGTCTGCGTTGGAACTGCAGGAGCGAGGGGTCCTGAAAGTACATCATGGCAAAGGCGCTCATCAGACAATCGTGCAAAGAATAAACCGTCCGTCCCCCTCGCGGGTCCCCGACCTGCTCGAACCGACGGGACAGCGCCTTTCTCAAAGACACGAAGCTGAGGTGCTTCTTCATGTGCACCCTGGTAACCTCTACATATAGTATTCAATCTAATAAAGGCTACCATATATACACCAAAAGATCTACTTTAATTTCATACCTAATTCCAATAGGTTATGATCCTTCCGAAAGAAGGCTGTACTCGAACCGGCATCGCCGCTTTACGAAAAAATATTCTCGAATCAGCCTTATGTCCCTCGGCTTCGCCGACTATCTTTTTCACCGGGAATTGCTGGTGGCGCGGCAGGATGAAATATTGGAGACGGTAAGCGTACCGGTCTTCGGGCGTACAGATGCGTTATTCTCGGGCGCAAAGCGGCCGATCACCCAAGGGGGGCACATGGTGGATGTTGCTCCAAAGTCCAAGTTTTCGGCTTACACCTGAAACGGAACGGCATGTCTTGGCCCCGGTTGCAGGGAGGCGGATCAGGGTTGTCGGCCCTCACGGCTTCCGTACGTAGGCCTTTTTGGATTGCATTCAAAGGCTCCGGCATGGTAGGAACTGCGCGGTTACAAAACAATTGCAATAGGTTCCGGAGTCGGAGGGAGGTGATGACAAGGTAAGCGTGGAGGCGGTCCCATGGGAGGAGGGGAAATCCTTGAGCAGGCGGGTCTGCCGGGAATCCTTGAAGGGGTACCGCTTTTTAATTCCGGGAGAGAAGGTGAATCCAACTAGTCGAACCAGAGGAGAAAGCCTATGTTGGTCCTTAAGCGGTTGACGTTCGTATTGGTCGCCGTGGCGGTATCGCCCTCTTTACAGGTCCCGTCTTGGCCGCCAAACCCTCACTGGACAAGTGGAAACCGGATTTCGATCCTTCTACGGCCAAGTACAAATTCAAAGTATCCAACGTTTCCCATCCGGCCCTTAAAGGCGTGTATGCCGGTTTTGCCATTCGGGACGAGCTCTGGAAACGAACCAACGGCCAAATGTATTTGGAGTACCTTCCTTTCTCCATGCTCGGCGGCGAAGTGGAAGTGCTCAACCAACTTCAAATGGGCGCCATTCAGGGCATGAGTGTTTCCTCCGTGGCCTCCACCAATCTGGGCCCCAGAATGGGGATCGTCAACCTGCCGTTCCTCATTAATTCCTTCGACAAGCTGGACAAATTCATCGGCAACAAAGAGCTTTTTGGGCATTTCCTGGACGGCATGGAGCACCAGGGAATCATGGGCCTAGATATCACGGGCTATGGGAACTACGGCTGGGCTACCACGACGCCCGTCAGGAATATTGCGGACGCCAAGAAGGTCAAAATCCGTATCGCGGAAGCCGCCGTCAACAAGCTGACGTACGAAGCCTGGGGCTTCAACCCGGTGGTGATGCCGTGGCCCGACGTGCCCACGGCGTTGCAGCGCGGAGTCATTACGGGGCTGGATCATACTCCCATGGTCTGTAACATCACCAAGAAGTTCGAGGTGTGCAAATTCTTCACCCAGATCAACTACGCCCAGGGACTTTTCATCTGGATTTTCAACAAAGCGTGGTTCGACAAGCTTCCCGCCGACCTGCAGAAGACCTTTAAAGAGGTCGTGAATGAAGTTTGCGCCGATATCCGTGTGCAGACCCGGGCTCAAGAGGCGGACCAGATCGCGAACGCCAAGGAGTCGGGAGTCGAGTTCATCAAGCTGTCCGATGAAGACATGGCCACACTGAAGAATGAAGCCGATGTGGTGCACAAGGAATACGCCGAGGAAATCGGTCCCGACTATCTGAAAAAGGTCGAAGAATTCATGGAATACAAGTAACTGGAATGCCCTTTCTTGAGGGGGAGGTTCCGGAAAGGGCTTCCCCCGTTTTGCATGTGTGCCCGGTGAGGTGAGGAATCATGTTCGGCAGGATCATCAAACGGATCGATAAGGTGATGACCTTTTTCGAGGAATGGACCCTGTACGTTACCGTGATGGTCGCGCTGATCTCCCTGTTCATCAACGTGATCACGCGCTACGGATTCAGTTACACCCTGGGTTGGTCCGAAGAGCTGGTTCGGGAAGTGATCATCTATACCACCTTGATCGGGTGCAGCGCCGCGATCAAGAATCGCTCCATGATCAAAATCGACGCCTTGGTGCAAATTGCCCCGTCCCTGAAGGTTACGTTGACGTATTTCAGCCACCTGTGCACGTTGTTGTTCAGCTGTTTCATGATGTACTTCGGTACGAAGTTCGCCGCTCTCCAGGTGGCCACCAACCAGAAGACGATTATTCTTCAGATTCCCCTCGTATTTATCATCGGGTTTCTACCGCTGATGGGACTAATGATGTTTCTTCGGACAATTCAGGTCATCTACGAAGACGCGACTAAGGAAAAAAGTCAATAGGCGTCAATCCTTCCGGATAGCGGAAGAAAAGCGGTGAGTTCTCGGCTATGGAAACAACGACCATTATCGTACTCCTGGTTCTGATCGGCGGGTTGGCTTCAACCATGCCCGTATTTATGGCGCTGTTTTTCACGGCCTTTTTCGGGGTTGTCGCCTTTACGGACTTGCCCCTGATGATCCTGGCGCAGACCCTTCTGCGGAGTATGGACAAATTCGCCCTGGTTGTGGTGCTCTTTTTCGTTCTTTGCGGGAACATCATGACCTCAGGGTCCATTGTGGACAAGCTGATCAAGGTGGCCAATGTGGCCGTGGGATTCCTGCCCGGTGGGTTGGCCATGGCGGGTGTCATCGCCTGTGGGCTGTTCGGCGCCATTTCCGGATCCACGGTGGCCACGGTGGTCGCCATCGGCGGATTCATGATCCCGGCGTTGATCGAGAACCATTACGATGAGAAATTCTCTCTGGGCATCATGACCACGGCGCCCATTCTGGGAGTGGTCATTCCCCCCAGCATTTCCATGATTCTGTACTCCATGATCAGTGCCGTGTCCCTTGAGACGCTTTTCCTAACAGGATTTGTGCCCGGTTTCATGATCATTTTCGGGTTCTGCATTTACAGCTTCTTCTTCTGTGTCCGGCATCCCAAATTCAAGAGACAACCGGTTCCCACCTTCGGCCAGGCATTGGCGGCATTCAAGGAAGGATTTTGGTCCCTGATGCTGCCGGTGATCATTTTCGGCGGAATTTTCTCGGGAATGTTCACCGCCAACGAAGCGGCGGTGGTGGCCTGCGTTTACGCCTTTATCGTAGAGATTTTCATTCACAAGGACATGAAGCTGAGCCAGGTGAAAAAGGTGGTGGTCTCTTCCGCGGTGACCTCCGCCACGCTCCTCATCATCGTGGCGGGCGCCAGCTGTTTCGGCCTGTATCTGACCCTGGAAAGCATTCCGAGCCAGGTCGCGGATGCGGTGACACAGAATATCACGCAACCCTGGGTTTTCCTGCTTACCATCAACATTCTCATGCTCATTGTGGGCATGTTCATGGACATCATTTCGGCCACTCTGATTCTGGGCCCGATTTTCCTGCCCATGTTGTACAAGTTCGGAATCGACCCTCTGCACTTCGGATTGCTCATGACGGTGAACCTGGGGATCGGCTACTGTACTCCCCCTCTGGGAGTCAGCCTGTACATTACGGGTGCCTTGTGCAACCGAGACCTGATCTACATGACCCGTTCCGTGCTTCCCTTCGTAATCATTCAAGTGCTGATTCTTTTCGTCCTCACTTACTGGCCCGATTCGGTTCTATGGTTGCCCCGCATCGTCTACGGCTACGCGGGCTGAATCCCTCCGGCGTCCTCCTCAAAGTCGGCCTGCATCCCAAATAAGGGTCGGCCTCCTCGCGGACACGTAGATGCCGAGTTATTACGGTTTCTTTTCGGTTTCGCTCCTTCGTTGAATCGGTACCGCAATCGTGCTATTGGAGTTGCCCGGCATCCGGCGTGCACCCCGAACGGCGCAGAGGCAATCTCTTCTTTCATACTCCGAAGTGCTCCGGGAACGCGCATGATTCCCATATGTGTTCCGGAAACGAGATTTTCTCCACCGGTTCGGCGCGAATTCCCCTTTGAAGGCGCGAGGTAATCCCGGCCGGGATCCCCGAAGATGCGTATCCGCTCTTTTCACATGTCTTGAAACGACGGTTGGGAGCCCGCAAGCCGGGCTCTTCTCGGAGACTACGGATAGCCGGCGGTATCCTGAAAAGACCTCGCGGGGCGGGTCGGAAGCGTTTGAGCGAACAAGTTCCGAATCATAGGACATGGTGCCGGCAAGGAGGACCATGAAACGCTTTCACCGAATCAGCATCACGTTAGGTGCGGTTCTTCTCGTCGTACTTATCTGGAGGATCGGGCCTTCGGCCGTATGGAAAGAATTGTGCGGATTCGGATGGGGCTTGGTCCCTGTGTTGGCCCTGGAAGGGGTTGCGGAGGTATTCCATACCCTGGGTTGGCGTTCCTGTATGTCGGCTCGGCACAGGTCCGTTCCTTTTCGGAAGCTGTTTGCCGTCAAACTGGCCGGATACGCGGTGAATAATCTCACTCCCACGGCCAACGTGGGGGGCGAAGTAACCAAAGGGGCGCTTCTGGCAGGATTTGGAGATGCTCCTCAAGCGGCCTGCGGGGTCATTCTGTCCAAAGTCTCCTTCGTGGCGGCGCAACTCGGACTGACCGCCGTGGGGTCCATACTCGTGTTCCACGGCGAAAATACGGTGCCGGGGCTCGGAGAAGGCATGCTACTGGGCGGTGGGCTCCTGGCTTTGGGACTTGCGGCCTTCCTGATCTTGCAGCGAAAAGGGCTGTTGGGGACCCTCGCCCGAAGACCGGCCTTGAAGAAACTGGGGGGAAAACGTTTTTCGGACCTCATGGCCGGGGTCGCCTCCGTAGACCGTGAGCTGGCGGCTTTCCACAAGGAACGCCCTTGGGGCATGGTCCGAGCCATGCTTTGGTATCTCGGAGGATTCGCCTGCTATATCTGTCAAGTGAAGATTTTTCTGGACTTGGCCGCCGGAGGAGGGGATTGGATCGCGGCCGCCGGCATCTGGTTCCTCGGCAGCTGGTTCGATCTGGCGGGCTTCGCCGTTCCCCTGCGGTTGGGAGTGCAGGAAGGATCCCGAGTGATCGCTCTCGTCGTTCTGGGATACCCTGCCGCACTTGGATTGGCCTTCTCCATGGTCCTGAGACTCATCGATTTCTTCTGGGGAGGGCTGGGTTTGGCATGCTATGCGGCCATACATCGGATGGATGAAGGTTACGGGAGACACCCGAAGGAAGAGAAAGAGAGCGTGCCGGGTTCAGGATGATCGTTATCCGGCGACAATCCGGCGGATAAAGACGGAATTTCTCGTCGCGAATGAAGGCTCGTTCCGCCGGCTTAGGGATTCCATATTATTCTGTGATTCGACCTACCCATGAAGACGCAACCCCCCTATACCGTCCTGCAAAGGCTGCTTTTGGGCGTGCTCAGGATTACCCTGTGGCGTCCGTGGCTTACGGTGGGACTGGCTTTTTGCCTGGCGGCGCTGTCCTGGGTCTACACCGCGCGGAATCTGGACTTTCTCACGAGCCAGCATGACCTGATTTCCCCGGAACATCCTCTGATCCGACTCACGGATTCCCTGAAACCCTTTGACGAACAGGACTCCTTTCTCGTGGTCGTTCAGGGGAGAGGGGCGAAACAATCCCTGTCCTTCCTCCGTGCTCTGGTGAACGAACTCGCCGACCAACGCGACCGATACCCGGGGCTGCTCTATCGCATAGATCCCGAACGTTTTCGTTCCCATGCGCTTTTGTATGCAGATATTGCGGATGTGGAGAGGATCTCGGAGCAGGTGACGGAAAATGAAGGATTTCTGGAGATCCTTCGTTCCAATCCGACGCTGAACACCTTCTTTCTTGGACTCAACGACAAGATTACCTCGAAGATGGTGGATGAGTTGTTCACTGGATTTCTGGAGGACTCGACTTCCGTATCGCGCGCCGGCCGAGGCCCTGATTCGACCTTTCTGATCGAGGTGCTAAGTGATTTGGAGAGCTCTTTGGACGGCGAGACGGACGTCCGAGTTTCCTGGGAAAAATTTTCAGGAGTCCATTGGGATTCGGAAAAGGAGCCCGGATATTTCTGGTCCGAAGACGGGGCACGGCTGTTCCTTTTCGTTACGCCGGCCAAGGCGGGGAAAGACTTCCGGCGCACCGCCGAATCCTTGGAACACCTGAGAAACGTAATTCAGCGGCTTAAGACCGGGTTTCCCGGACTGGACGCCGGGGTCACCGGACAAGAGGCGCTCAACGCCGATCAAATGTCCGTTTCTTTGTCGGACATGAAGACGGCGACGCTGCTGTCCGTGGCGGGCTTATCGGCGCTTCTCCTATTTTTCTGGAGGAACGTCCGCAGGCCTATTCTCGAAATCGCGGAGCTGCTGGTAGCCTTGAGTTGGACTTTCGGTCTGGCCACACTGGTGGTGGGCCACCTGAACATTCTTTCCGTCGTGTTCGCTCCCTTGTTGCTCGGTCTGGGAATCGACTATGGGATTCATTGGTTCGCGCGTTTCGAGGAGAAGTATCGGGCGGATCCATCCGCGGAGCGGGCAATTACACGCACTCATGTGGAGCTGGGGCCCGGGATCGTGCTTTCCGGTCTGTGCGCCGCTTTTTCGTTTCTTCCTCTTGTGCTTACGGGATTTCGCGGTCTGATGGAGCTCGGCCTCATCACCGGACTGGGAATGATCCTGACCACGTTGACCACCATTTGCGTCCTGCCCGCACTCACGCACATAGCCGAGCATTATTTGCCCCCGCTTCCACGGAGAAAACAAGGCGGTGTGGGTTATTTCGAACTCGGCCCGGGCAAGGCTCGAATCGTGCTCGTCGTGGGAACGGTGGCGTTCATCATGTCCATCGCCACGGCTCACGGAGTGAAGTTCGACCTTAATATGCTGAATTTACAGCCGAAAGGCGCCGAATCCGTGATCTGGGAGCATCGACTGACCGCCGACGCCGAGCATTCGGCTCTTACGGCGTCGGTGCTGGTGCCTTCTTTGGACGAAGTTCGTCTAAAGACTGCGGAACTTGAATCACTCCCCGAGGTCGCTTCGGTGGAAAGCGTTCTTTCCTATCTCCCAGAGCAACAGAAAGACAAATTGGAGCGGCTGAGAAAGCTTGAAGGGCGGCGGGCACTCGCTCCTTTTCCGATTCCCCGGGAAGTTCCGGACCGGCAGGGACTGGAGGAGGTCTTGTCCAAAATTCGTTTAAAAACGGCTCCTGATTCGGATTGGGATCTCAGTCCCCTCGAAGCAACGCGGATGGAAGAGGTGAAAGACCGAATTACGCGTATTCTGGATGTGCTCGATGGAGGTGAACCCCGGATCATGGGGGCGCGCCTCGCGTATTTTCAGCAGGAGCTGTTTCGAGGACTTTCGGAGTCATTGGACCTGATTCGAAGGGCTTCAACGGCCGATTTCATGCGAATCGACGACTTGCCCGACGAGGTGCTGAAACGTTATGTAGGGTCCGGCCCCCTTTACCGTATCCGGATCTATCCCGAGGGCAATGTTTGGAATCCCGAGCGTCTCGACAAGTTCGTCACGGCCGTTCGGCAGGTGGCTCCCGACGCGGCGGGAGACGCCGTTACATTATTTGTATTCACTCGTGAGTTCAGACGAGCGTGCATCAAGGCGGCGTTCTATTCGGTGGGCGCGATTTTTCTCTTGCTCATATTCTCTCTACGGGACATTGTGAAAAGTCTTTTCGCGTTGGTCCCTTTGGTGGTGGGAACCGGGTGGACGTTGGGACTTATGCGTCTGCTGCGGCTGGACTTCAATTTGGCCAACAGCATGTTCCTTCCCTTGATCGTGGGTGCCGGAGTCGAATACGGTATTATTGTCGTGCTTGCCGTCCGGGATTCCGGTGGGAGAGGACCGACGAAGGGCTCCCTGAAGGGAGTGGTGCTGGCGGCTTTGACGACTACGGTCGGGTTCGGGACATTGATGATTTCCTCACACCGGGGTATCCACAGTCTGGGCTTGCTCGCCGCGGTGGGCAGCCTGTGCGTGATGGCCTCGGCGGTGTTCTATCTGCCCGCGCTGCTCAATATGCCTTTTGGTTTACGAAAGCGGGTTCCTTCAGGGTGATCCGTCCGAGTGGTATGCGGTTCATGGGAATTCCGCCGGAAGCAACGGTGGACGCCAACCTGCCTATGATCTTGTAAGTAGCCGGACTTCGATGAAATACCGAAACCTGATTTGCTTGGCCTTGTTTTTCTCCTGTCTTTTTCTGTTGCTCTGTTGGATGCTTGGGGCCACTCCCTGGAATATTGGAGAGAAACTCGGACAACTCAAGGAAACCATGCGCCAAAGCGAGAGCGTGGTACTGTACGTCACTCTGGTGTACGCCATCATGCTCTGCATACCGTACATTCCCGGTGGGCTCGGCCTTTTCATCGTGATGTTCGCGGGGGTGAAAGGGCTGTCCTACTTCATGGCAGGCAGTATGATGTCCATGGGTTTGAATTTCCTGATCGGTAGGCGTTATCCTATTATTATGAAACTTTTTCGACGAATGTTGGAAAAGAAGCTCAACCGAAAGTCCTGGTGGCCCGAGGGGGAAAACGTCAGTATTTTCTATATCGTGGAAAACTATTTGAAAAAGGACCGGATGGGGCGAAAGATCAATCGGGTGCTCAACAGGCTCCCGCTTCCGGTGTTGACTTCAGAGAAGACCATGGTCTTCGTGTTGCTCATCACACCCATCAACGTGGTGGTCGGAGGGGGAGGGGGAGCCGCCCTGGTATGTGGCGAAGACTCGTCCCTGTCCCTCTGGGAATACCTGAAGATCGCATTTTGGGCGCACCTGATGTATGGACTGATCCCCTTGTCTTTATCTCATTTCATTCCTTGACGGAAGGCGGACCCGCGCGGATTTGGACGTGCGGCGTCGGCTTCCACAACGATACAGCGCAGGGAGGTAAGGTTATGAAGTGTGTCGGAATCCTGGGCAGTCCCAGGCCGAAGTCCAACAGCGCCGCGGTAGCGGAGAAATTCCTCGATCAGGCGGCGACCATGGGCGCCGAAGTAACCATCCACCGCCTTTCCGATATGAATTACAGCGGATGTATCGCCTGCGGCGGATGCAAGACCAAGAGCGAAACCTGTGTGGTGGAGGATGATCTTCTCCAGGCCCTGGAAGACCTCCGCAATTGCGATATCGCGGTTCTCGCCTCTCCGGTTTATTTCAGTGAAGTCAGCGGTCAATTCAAGTCGTTTTTCGACCGGACCTATTCCTTTGTCACTCCTCAATTCACCACCAGGCTCGAACCCGGAAAGAAGGCGCTCATGATCCTTTCCCAAGGACAACCGGATCCGGGGAAGTATCGAGACGTATTCGACAGGTATGGATTTTGGCTGAATTTTTACGGCTTCGGGGAAAGCGAGCTGATCGTGGCCTCGGGGCTTCAGGAAGCGGGTTTGGTGAGCTCGAAACCCGAAATCTTGGCGGAAGCGGAGAGCTTGGCCAAGCGGTGGCTGGGCTAAGGGCGAAACAACCGGTGCGGAGGGAACGCGGCGTGTTCCCTCCGCCCATCGACGTGTCTTAGTAAGGAAGAACGGGTTCCCGAAGGATGAGATGGGCCCCGTATGCGGCCAGGGCGGCCAGTTCGGGATGGGAGTCTTTTAGGTCCGCAAGCTGTCTCAGGTTGTCGGCCGTTCGGTAGATCATCATGGCCAAGTCCCCTTCGTCGAGGTCGGAGAGGTAGACGATCTCTTCCCAGGTGGCTCCCGACGCCCAAGAGAACAAGGTGGCGGCAGGACGATACTGGAAACGAGGGGTCGAAAATCCCGCTTGCTCCAACGCTTCCTTGAACTCCAACGTCAGGTCCGCCAAATTCTCAAAGGCGTCGAAAAGCTCTTCGTCTCCCTGCACCCACCCCTGGGGCAGGTCCGAATCCGCCGTGCGTTCCCAGATGAAAACCGCGACGAGTCCGCAGAGGACCGCCGGGTTTTCGGAATGGAAGGCGCCTTTACGGATGCCCTCCGCAATCAGCAGGGGGTGGTCCAGCCTCAGTCGTGCCGCCCACAAGCCGTCTTCCGTCAGGCGGCCCTGACCGTCCACGAAGTGTTTTTCCTGCATGAATTCCAGGTGGCGCTTGAAGTCCAGCCAGACCTGCTCTTTTTGGGCGTCGATTCGCTTGAGCAAGAAGCCGGCCTGGGCGCTGCGGTTCTTCCAATCCACATCGTCGTACCCATGGCATAGCTCCTTGTGCCCGCACTCCTCGCACGGAAGGCGTTTCAGCGCGTCTCTCGCCTCCTTCAGCTCCCCCTCCATCCGATTCATCTTTTCCGCATAATAAGTGTGCAGCGGGGCACTCATGGAGAGGGTCGGGTAGTTTAGGTCGGCGGCCGACCGGATATGGTCGGTCGCTTGGTCCGCCTTGATCTCCGGTGACAAATCCACGACTTTGTCCAGCAACACCCCGATGCGGCGAATGTCGAATTCCCGGAGCTTGAGCCGTCCCTTCTTCGGTCTTGCTCCCTGGGTGAGGGGTGTGGCCCTGAAGAGGTTCCCCTCTCTAAGATCCGGAGGATCGACCACGCAATATCGTTTTCTTTTTCGGCTGAAAAAGACGCGTCCGGGCACGAGATGGGACCGCCGGAACCATTCGAGACGGTCTCCTTTGATTTTTCGTTTCAGATATCTTTCCAGATGCGTGAGTTCCTGCTGTTTCTCCATGAGTCGCAGGGCTTCCTTAAGACTTCCGCACCTGGGGTGGAGCATACCGTCATCCAGCTCCTCCAACAGGGCGTCTAGCTCTTCCTCCAGCTCTTGGAGCTCCGATGCGTTTTGATACAAATACAATGATTGACGGAGCAGTTCGCGGGCTTCTTCGGGCGCATGGGAAAGTAGAATGTTCAAGGCCATGGAGAAACTGACCCGCATTTGACTCATGATCGGTTCGGGCTCGGACTTAAGCAGTTCCGCGACCAGGGCCGGCCTCTGGTAAGGTCCGGGGAGGACCAGAGCGAAACCGATGCGGTCCATACCTCGTCGCCCCGCCCTGCCGAGCATCTGGTGCAGTTCCGTGCTGGTAAGATTCTGAAAAGTCCGACCGTTGAACCGGTCGCTGTTCATGAAACCCACCGTGCGGGCTGGAAAATTGACCCCCGCCGCCACCGTGGATGTCGCGAATATGGCGTCGAGGTGCCCCTCTTTCATCAGACTTTCCACCAGCAGCTTCCAATACGGCAACTGGCCTCCATGATGTGAAGCCACACGAGCTTTGCGCAAGTCCGCCAGTTGAGGATAGTTTTCAAGAAAGGGCATTTCCCGCAACAGCTCGTCCAAAGCCTTCTCGAATCGCGCCTGTTTTCCGTCCCCTTCGTCTTTCGGGGGGAAACATTGTGATATTGCCATGTTGCAGTCGGAGCGGGATTTGAGGAAAAAAATGGCCGGCGTCAGATGGAGTTCCCGCAATACGGAGAGGACCCTCCAAAGGGGGATGGGCTTGAGTGGCGACCGAAACCGGTTGCTTTTGCGGGATTCTTCAAACTTTCGGATCCGGGCGGACAGCCTGCCTCGTTCGAGCAAGGGCTCGAGTTCTCCGTCCGGAAACAGGAACAGGCTGAACAAGGGGACGGGACGCTTGTCCCACTTGACCACCGAAGTGGAATTGCCTCTCAAGGCAATGAGCCATTCCGCGATTTGTTCGGCGTTGGAAATAGTGGCGGACAGGAGCAGCAGGCGGATTCTGGAAGGCAGGTAAATCAGGATTTCTTCCCATACCATGCCTCGGTCCGGGTCCCCGAGATAATGTGCTTCGTCCAGAATGACCAGATTGAGGTGCAGGTTTTCCCCACGGTGCATGGCGTCGTAAAGGCGATTCCGGAAAATCTCGGTGGTGCCGATGAGGATGGGCGCCGAGGTGTTCTCCTTTCGATCGCCCGTGAGAATCCCCACGTTCGACGGACCGAATTGATCCTGGAATTCCCTGTACTTGGCATTGGACAAAGCTTTCAGGGGAGAAGCATACCATGTGACTCCTCCCTGATCGAGACGCTCTTCCATGGCTTGAGCCGCAATCCAGGTCTTGCCGGCTCCGGTCGGCGCGGAAACCAGTACGTCGCTTTCCCGTAGTTTCTCCACGGCTTCCAACTGGAAAGCGTCGGGTTTGAAGGCTCTCTTTCTGGGGACGCCCACCTTTTGAAGGGCCTTCTCGACCCCCGGGCCCACTTTTAACTTAAAAAACTCTCTTGGAGGCATTGGGAATGTTACCTAGTACGGGGTGGGAAGTAGGCTCTGGAGAACTCCTCGAGTCCGAGTAGCCGGCACCGGAGACGTGATCGACGTTCATTCTATTCCAAGGGAGAGGTGTTTATCAACAATTGTGGTTTACTTGCGTCACAAAAGAGCTTTGTGTTAGGTTACAGCTCGAATCGTCCTTGGCTGAAGGTGAGAAAACGGTGCAGCGGTAGGGCTTACGGAGAAGGCTCGGCTCGAAGACGAGCCGGTCGGGTTACCGGATTGTGATTGCGGAGGAGATGGAATGGCGGTCGCGCGCAAGATGAAGCAGTTCCTGGAGCAGTCGTCCTGGATTCGAAAGATGTTCGAAGAAGGGGCGAAAATGAAGGCTCAGTATGGTGCGGAGAATGTGTTCGATTTCAGTTTGGGGAATCCCAACATGGAGCCTCCGCCCGTGTTCGACCAGGCCATTCGGGAAGTCGTCGACCGGCCGCAAACCGGCAGCCACGGGTACATGCCCAACGCGGGCTATGTGGAGACACGCTCGGCCGTGGCCGAACATTTAAAGCAAACCCACGGGGTGAGTTTCGGACCGGAAAATGTGATCATGACTTGCGGCGCCGCCGGCGCGTTGAACGTAGCCATTAAAGCCCTGGTGAATCCGGGTGATGAAATCCTTACGTTTCGACCGTATTTCGTTGAGTACACTTTTTATGCGGATAACCACGGAGCTCAGGCCGTCACAGTTCCGACTCTGGACGATTTCTCCATGGACCTGGATGCCCTGGAAAAAGCCGTCACTCCCAAGACGGCGGCCGTCCTGATCAATTCTCCCAACAATCCCACCGGCAAGGTGTACGCAAAATCCGAGCTCGACGCCTTAGGCCGTTTGCTCGAAGCCAAGAGCGCGGAAGCCGGACGGACCATTTATTTGATTTCCGATGAGCCCTACCGCAAAATCGTCTACGACGGCCTGGAAGTTCCCAGTCCCTTTCAGTCCTACAAGAGCAGTATGGTGGTGACCTCCTACAGCAAAGACCTGTCTCTTCCCGGAGAGCGGATCGGATTCCTGGCGGTTCACCCGGAAGCCGGCGAGGGAAAGGACCTGATGGACAGTGCGGTGCTGGCCAACCGCATTCTTGGATTCGTCAACGCACCCGCGCTGATGCAACGGGTCGTCGGGCGCCTTCAGGGCTTTAGCGTGGACGTGGGCGTTTATCAGAGGAAGCGGGATCTATTGTCCGCAGTTCTGGAAGACGCCGGTTACAAGTTCCATAAACCCGAGGGTGCATTCTACCTTTTCCCCAAGTCTCCTCTTGAAGATGAAGTGGCCTTTGTCAGGGAATTGCAGAAGGAGAACATCCTTGCGGTTCCCGGTCGAGGATTCGGGGGACCGGGATATTTTCGCTTGGCGTACTGCGTGGACGATCGAACCATCGAAGGAGCGGGCCCCGGCTTCAAAAGAGCCATGGAAGCGGTCGGCTGATTTCGGGCACAACCGGTCGCACCGGGGGAAGCGTCAATCCCGGGCGTGCCGGGCATGAGGGTCGGCGGGAAATCAAAGCACGGCGTCGAACCCAATTGAATGGACGGCAGAAGATATGAGCATGGAAGATAAGGACGACTTGTCGGACGGCAGGCTTACGTTCGACGGCGAAGAGTTGGAAGACGAGTTCGAAGAGTACGACGATGAACCGGCCCCCGGGCTCGGATCGGATATTCGCGCCCACCTTTACAAGTGGATTATCGGTCTGGCGGTTCTGGTGATTCTCGTTATCGCGGCGGTCGTCTATCTGCTGAATCCCTTTGGGTCCGGAAACATGCAAAGCGAACGCGTCGAACCGTCTCAAACGGCGGTGATGCAAGGCGAGGAAAACACCGCCCCAAGTGAACCCGAAAGACCGCTTACTTCGGAACGAGACCTGTTCGGACAGGTCAAACAGTCCCCTTCGTCCACCTATGTTCGAATCGACGGGAACAGCGATCGCGAAACGGCCGGCGAAGAGTCCGGCCCGGCCGAGGCGGAGTCGACGGGTACCGAATCCCTGACTTCGGAAAGGATGGACGCCTTGGCTCCATCCCGGCCGGAAACGGTTTCGGCGAGCTCGAATGAAGTCAAGTCGTCGCCTTCCCAAGAAGAACCGGTTAACGAGAAAGGCGACGTGACGGTTTCAGAAGAGTCCGAAAAGAAGTCATCCGAAAAGACCGTTGAAACCGTTGCCGAACCCGCGGAAGCCAAGCAGGAGGTGAGAACAGCCAAGGTGCCCGAATCCCCTCCACCGGCGGCCGAAGTGCGGACGGAACCCGCCCCGACACCTTCCTGGTATGTTCAAGTGGGTGCTTTTCGAGTGAAGGACAACGCCGTGGGCATGGTTGACACCCTCAAGAAACAGGGTTTCCCGGCCGATGTGAACACCGACTCGACGATTTCCGGAAGGCTTCACTTCGCCTGGGTGGGGCCCTACGGCGGTCGAGCGGAGGCGAGCAGAGTATCGACCAAACTCAAGCGGCTGGGATATTCGGTGGTACTCAAGGAAGCCCGAAAATAGCGCCTACTCCCCATTTACGGGGGAGTCGCCGCGGCGTTGAGACTTCCCGCTCCAGGGCGGTTCTGCTGCTTTTCTTGTTACCCTCCGGTATTTCATTCCTCCGGCAGACGAACCCATGATTCTTCATTCTTCGCAACCGACGCGACGCCACCGAGTTGGGTGCCGTTTTCCACGGAGTGAATCCGTCGCCGTGGCGCTCAGCGGCGGTGTCGACAGCGCCGTGGCCGCCGTCCTGCTCAAGCAGGCGGGCTACGAGATTCGTGCCGTCCATTTGCTCATGGGAGAGACGGGGGACCACGGGCGGGACTCGGATGTTTCGAGTGTCGTACGGTTGGCCGAGGCGCTTGATCTACCCCTCACCGTGCTGGATTATCGCTCTCTTTTCCGATCGGAGGTTCTGTCCTACTTCGTTCGGGAATATCTTAAAGGGCTCACTCCCAATCCCTGTGTGGTATGCAATCCGCTCGTCAAGTTCGGCAAACTACTCCAATGGGTGTCATCGGAAGGGATCGATCGGATTGCCTCAGGCCACTATGCCCGCGTAGAGGAAGGATCGGATTCCGAAGGACCTCGTTTATTCAAAGGTGTTGACTCCGGCAAGGATCAGTCTTACTTCCTGCACCGTTTATCACGAGAGCAGCTTTCCGCCTGCCTGTTTCCCTTAGGAGACTACACCAAGGCCCAAGTGCGGGCGTTGGCCGAGAAATGGGGATTGCGGTCCCTGGTCCGGAACGAGAGTGTCGAGTTCTGCTTTGCCGGCGGTGGCGACTACCGTCGTTTGATCGAGGAGTTCGGAAGGGTATTGCCCCCGCCGGGAGATTTTGTCTTGCGGGACGGCTCGGTCATAGGCAGGCATCGCGGAATCCATCACTATACCGTGGGCCAACGGCGAGGTTTGGGCATTCCATCGACGGAACCCTACTACGTGTTGTCCATCGATTTCGAGAGCAATCGTGTGGTGTTGGGAAGAAACGAGGAACTCTCAACTGCCGAGGCCTTGGTAAACGACATTCACTGGATTCGATCCGAGTTCGTCGGTGAGCGCGTACGCTGCGAAGTCAAAATCAGATACCGTCACCGTGCGGCGCCGGCCGAGATCGTCCCGTGTGGGAGAAGCGGGAAAGTGCGGGTGGTGTTCGAGCAGCCTCAACGGGCCGCGACTCCGGGGCAGTCCGCGGTGTTTCATCTGGGCGACGAGGTGCTTGGGGGAGGCTTCATTGTCCGCCCGCGAGAGCAAGAATAGACAACCGAGAAGGACGTTTGGCCGAGTGAACGGGAGGCGTTTTCACCGTGGGCAGGGGAAAGAGCCTTGGACGAAGTCGGTCACGGCGACGCATTGCATATGACCATACCGAAAAACAAAGCCTGTGTAATTACCCTGGGATGCAAAGTCAACCAGAACGAGTCCGCCCATCTGATTCGTCGATTGGAGGAATGCGGGTATCAGGTGTCCGTGGGATTTCCTGAAGAACCGACGGACTTGGCCGTTGTGAATACCTGCGTGGTTACCGGAAAGGCGGAAGCCGAATCTCGGCGCGCCGTCAAGCGCTTGGCCAGGACCTCCCCGAAAGCACAGATCGTGGTGGCGGGCTGCTACGCGGAACTCCTTCCAGGCGAAATCGCCGAGCTGCCGGGGGTCGCCCTTGTGCTCGGGAATACGGAAAAACTCCAAATCCACGAGTGGGTGAAAGACCTGGAAACATCGACGGAGCCTTCGACGCACGTGGGCGGAATTTATTCCGGACTTCCGCCGGCGGATTTGTGTTCTTTGCCTCCTTCGAGCCGCACTCGGGCGTTCCTGAGAATCCAGGACGGTTGCCAAGCCTTCTGTTCCTATTGCGTGGTGCCGAAGACGCGGGGACCGTCTAGGAGCCTTCCTCCGGAAACGGTGATTCGGGGAATCGAAGGGCTCGCCGCTCAAGGGGTCCGGGAAGTCGTCCTGACGGGAATTCACTTGGGTAGATACGGAAAAGACTTGGATCCGCCCCTTGATTTAGCGGACCTGCTGGAATTGCAAACCCGGCCGGGCGATGGGCCGAGAATCCGGCTCAGTTCCGTCGAGCCCCTGGAAGTCACCGATGGCCTTATAGAACTGGTTTCCCAGCGCCGAAATCTGGTGGGGCATTTCCATGTTCCTCTGCAGAGCGGGGATCCGGAAATTCTCCGAAAAATGAATCGCCATTACGGCCCCGCAGCATATGAACGGGTCGTTCGCAAAATCAAGAAAGCCATGCCGGGAGCTGCGGTGGGCGCCGACGTCATCGTGGGATTTCCGGGTGAAACCGATGCAAGATTCGAGAATACGGTGAATTTCATACGTGGGCTCCCGATTTCCTATCTTCACGTTTTTTCCTATTCCAAACGCGAAGGGACACCCGCAGCGAACATGCCTCACCAAGTCCCGCCCAGGGAGAAGAAAGAACGAAGCGCCGTTCTCCGGCGTCTGGGTCACGAAAAACGGGCCGCCTTCCACCGCTCCTGGCTGGGTAAGGAGTCGCGCCTACTGGTGGAGGAACGAAGGAACGGACCGGAGATGAGACTCGCGGGATATACGGATGAATACGTTTACGTCGAGATCGACGGGCGGGATTCGTTGCTCAACGAATTGGTTCCCGTGCGTATTCTCGATGTGAGCCGGGGTGGGGTTTGGGGAAGAGTACTCGGCGGGTGAGACGATTTTTCGCGTCCCCGTCGGCCTTCGAGCAGCGCTCGCGGGGATGCACAAGAAGTGGAAACCGTCGATCGATCATGTCAAAAGGACGGCGGAGGTTTCCTACCCTCGCCTCCGGCTCGGGGTTCCGGGGCGATGCATGGCGCTCCCCCGAGAAGCACGAAAAGCCCGACCGGAATGATTTTCAGCTACCGTCTTATTTGCTCGAAAGACATGCCGCCTCAGCTCCTATATTATTTCCAATCCGACGCGCCGGGTTTGTATCCGGAAGAACAAAGTCTACAAGACCGGCACCACCACCAGCGTCAATACCGTGGCAAAGGCTAGACCGAACATGATGGTCACGGCCATGGATGCGAACATGGCGTCCGTCAACAGAGGGGCCATGCCGAAAATAGTGGTGGCCGAGGCCATGGCCACCGGCCGCAGGCGACTCACGGAAGATTCCACCACCGCTTCATAGGGAGCTTTGCCGCTGTTGATAATGAACTCGATCTGATCCAGCAATACCACCGCGTTTTTGATGAGCATTCCAAAGAGGCTGTATGCCCCCAGAAGCGCAAGGAAACCGAAAGGCAGGTCCGTCACAAGGAGTCCGACCACCATGCCGATGAGGGCCAGGGGCACCACCAGCGCGATAATGAGGGGTTGGCGAAAGCCGTTGAACATCACCACCAGGATGAAAAACATCATGAAGAGCGTCGTGGGCAGGAATTTCCGAACCCCCGCGTTTCCCTCGACCGAAAGCCCATAGTCGTCGGCCCAATCCAGTGTGTAACCCGTGGGCAAGGGGATCGCCTCGATCCGGGGCCGTAATCGATCGAGCAAGGTATTGGAGGTCACGTCCGAGGTATCGCATTGCACGGTGACGGCCCGGCGACGATCATGGCGCCGGACAATGGGGTCTTCCCAGGAAAGTCCCGAATAATTGGTGACCTGACCCAAGGGCACGGCGGTCGGGCCCGAACCCCGGACCGGGGTGGCTTCTTGCGACGGCACCCTGGAACCGTCCGCTGCCGAGGATCGGATGAGCACGGGAATCAATTCATCCCCTTGCCGAAAGGTTGCTACGGGCGCACCGTCGGTTGCCCCCAGAATGGAAAAGGCCACGTCCTTCCTTTCCACTCCGACGTTCCTTGCCCGTTGTTGGGAATACACGGGTTTCCACACAGCCACGCGCTGACGCCAGTCATCCAGAACGTATCTTGCAGAGGGTTCCGCCCTCATGATTTGCTTGGTACTTTCCGCCGGCTTGCGCAACACCATAGGGTCGGGCCCTGAGAAACGTGCCTCCACCTTGTAATCCGAAGGTGGTCCATGTATGTCCTGAATGCGGAAACCCGGCCCAACAGATTTTCCGGGAGCCCCAATTCGACTTCCATGGTGGAAAGATCGACCAGAGAGATAATGGGTTGCCCTATGGATACGGTTTCGTGATTTTCCACAAATACATCGTGTACATATCCGGTAAACGGGGCGGCTGTGGTACTCGGCATCCATCCCAGCACGCTTCGCAGCCGCATGGACAAGCTCGGCATTCCTTTCGGACGAGAATCCAAGCGCTTAAAGGGGTACGCCCTTTGATCCGAAGTTGCGGGGCCATGCAGCCCTTGTTTCAATCTCTTCGGAGTCCCTATACAGCCCGCTGAAAAAGGCCGGTTGCCGCAGGCTGCTAAGACCCTTGCTCGTTCTCTTCGCTTTGAACGGACGTCAGGCTCATGGATAATTCGGACGTGATCCGATGGAAAGTCTCCCATGGGAAATGCGGACTTTTCGGGTCGAGGGACGCCGAGTCCAGGGGTGGGACGTGCCCCAGATAGGGAATTCCGTCGGAAAACGCTTCAATGGCCTCCGGGCTGGTGGAGGCGGCCGGGTCGGAAAGGTCCGCCCTGCCGCTTGTGACGAATCCCGCCACCTGAATATTCCGTCGGACCAGCGCTTCCAGGGTCAACAGCGTATGGTTGATGGTTCCCAAAGCCGGGCGGCAGACCACCAAAGCGGGCAGGCCCATTTGCCCCATAAGATCGATGATCAGAAAATTTTCGGTGAGAGGAACCAGCACGCCCCCCGCTCCTTCCACCACGGAGAATTCATCCGTCTCCCGCAGTCGGTTCCAAGCGTCGAATATCCTGCCCGGATCGATTTCTTTGCCTTCCAGACGTCCGGCGATCCAGGGAGCCAGAGGTGCTCGAAATTGCAAGGGGCAGCGCAGGTCCGGAGAGTCCAGAAGCGTGTGATCCGCAACGAATTGCAGGTCTTCGGGCAAACCCATCGAGTCGGAGGGGTCGATCCCCGTGGCGGCGGGCTTCAAATATCCCGCTCGAATTCCCGAGGCGCGCAGCCCGACCAGAAGAAAAGTGGATACAACGGTTTTTCCGACTCCGGTATCCGTTCCGGTGACGAACAATCCTCGATGTGAAAAAACATGAGATAAAGCGCTCAAAGCGAGAAATCCCTTTCCATGAAAACGAGGGCGTCACTCAAGAAACGGGGGACCGCCCTTCGTCGAATGAAGAAAAAAAGATGGTTGCATTCACGGGGGAAGACTTTCGAGGGGTCTTCCCCCGTACCCCATCCAAAGCGCCTCAAACAGGCCTCACCGCCGTCCTTCATGAATAATGGGCCAAAGCTGCCAAAAGACGTTCCACCTGCTCCGTTCGGTGAGCGGCGGACAGGGATATGCGCAGTCGACTCGCGCCTTCCGGAACCGAGGGCGGGCGAATGGCCGGCACGTAGATGCCTTGGTCCCAAAGCTTTCGGCTCAAGGCCAATGCGGCGGCGGAGTCGCCCACCACAAGGGGAATGATGGGAGTGGGGTCCAGCGGCACCTCGTAGCCCATCTTTCTCAGGCCGGACCGCAGCATGTTCACCAACCGGAGGAGATGCTCTCGCCGTTGTCCATCCGAGGAAGCGATATTCAACGCTTCCCGATTGGCGGCCAGGACCGCTGGGGGCAGCCCCGTGGAGTAGATGAGGGTGCGGGCCTTGTTGATGAGGTAGTCCACCAGAAGTGATGATCCACAGACGAATCCTCCCAGCCCTCCCAACGCCTTGCTGAAGGTTCCCACCTGCACCAGAGTCGGGGACTTCACCCCGAAATGCTCAACGGTTCCCTTGCCGTTATCGCCCAGGACGCCTGTGCCGTGGGCGTCGTCCACCATCAATAGGGCGTTTCGGCGTCGGCAGACCTCGATCAGGTCCGGAAGCGGCGCCAAGTCTCCGTCCATGCTGAATACGCCGTCGGTGACCACCAGAGTCCTGCGGAACCGACCCTCGTTTTCTTTGAGGATGGTCTCAACGGAGGCGACGTCTCCGTGGGGGTAGATCCGCAGCTCGCCGCGGCTGAGCTTGCATCCGTCCACAATGCTTGCGTGGTTGAGAGCGTCGCTCAGTACCAGGTCCTCCGGACCGGCCAAGGCGGGGATTACGCCCGTATTGGCCGCGTATCCCGTTGCGAACACAAGGGCCGCCTCGGTTTCCTTGAACCGACAAACAGCGTGCTCCAATTCCCGGTACAGGCTGGGGTTTCCTGAAACGAGTCGAGACGCTCCGGACCCGGAACCCCATTTCTCCGCGGTGTCGCGGGATACGGCCGACAGTCTCGGGTCGGCGGCGAGCCCAAGATAATCGTTGGAGCAGAAGGAAAGCATGGTCCGGTCCGCCAGTCTGCATTCGCCTCCGCCGGCCGGATCGACGAAACGGAGGGATCTGTAGAGGTCCCGGGCCTTCAGGGATTGGATGGTCTGTTGAAAGTGCGCTTCCCAAGAGGTGCTCAAGGTATCTTCCTCAAGTTTTCTTCCAGCGAAGCCTCTACCGCGTTGAACAAGGTTGTGATTTCTTCCGCACGGATGCTCAAGGGCGGCATCAACACCAGGACGTCTCCCAGGTTGCGGATGATGACTCCGTGATCTCGACACCCCAACGCCACCTTGTGGCCCAACCGGACCGGAGCGGGGAAAGGCGCCTTGGATGCCTTGTCCTCTACGAGTTCGATCCCCACCATGAGGCCGCATTGTCGCACCTGACCCACATGGGGGTGATCGGCAAGACGCGCGAGGTGCCGGCTGAGTTCATCGATTTTCGGAGGGAGGGTTTCGATGACGCGATCCTGCTCGAACAGGGACAGAGAAGCCAATGCCGCCGAACATGAGAGAGGGTTCCCGGTGTAGGTATGACCGTGGAAGAAGGTTTTCAGCTCTTCGTAGTCGCCGTAGAATGCTTTGAAGACGGATTCCGTGGCCAAGGTGGCCGCCAGGGGGAGATACCCTCCCGTGATTCCTTTGCCCAGGGTGAGAAGGTCGGGGGTAACTCCTTCCCTCTGACAGGCGAACAAGGAGCCCGTCCTTCCGAATCCCGTGGCCACTTCATCGGCGATGAACAATACGTCGTATTTCCTGCAGGACTCCCGCACCCGGCGAAGATATCCTTCGGGAGCCACCAGGATCCCGGCGGCGCCCTGGACGCAGGGTTCCATCACCATGGCCGCGATTTCCTCGTGACGCTCCTTGAGTATGTCTTCCACCCGTTGGGCGCATTCCATGCCGCAGGATTCGGGCGAAAGGCCCTGTTCGCAGCGGTAGCAGTGCGGGGAAGGGGCCGCGATGGTGGGGAAAAGCATGGGGCGATAGATGGAGTGGAACAGATCGATGCCTCCCACGCTCACCGCTCCCAAAGTGTCCCCGTGATATCCTTCTTTCAGACGGAGAAAGGTGTTCTTGGCTTCCGGACCCGCTCCGGAATTCTTCCAGTACTGATAAGCGATTTTCAGTGCGATCTCTACGGCGGTGGAGCCGCTTTCCGAGTAAAAAGCCCGTGTCAGTCCGGAGGGCGCAACGCGACAAAGACGCTCCGCCAGGAGCACCGCCGAAGGATGGGACAGGCCCAGCAATGTGGAATGGGCCATGCGGTCCAGTTGATCCCGGATGGCGCTGTTGATTTCTTCCCGGCCGTGGCCGTGGATGTTGGCCCACAAGGAGGAGACCCCGTCCAGGTAGGCATTGCCTTGTGTATCGATCAGATGGTTTCCTCGCGCTTCGGCGATGCACAGTCGGGGAAAGTGTTCCCATTCCTTCATTTGCGTGAAGGGATGCCAGAGATGATCAAGGTCACATCGGTCGAGATCGGAACCCTGATATTGGATGCTTTCGCTCATGAAATGTCCTGTCTTGGGCGGAGGGCGAACGATGATTCGTCTCCTTGCCCTCGGGGTTGTTTCGTTAACCTGCAAGGCGTCCCTGGTTAACATAAAAAAAGAAAAAAAACAACGGGGCGTATGCGGGACGTATCGTCGGAAAGAGGCGGATACTGCGGCGGAAAAACGAGGGAGGCCCTATTTTCGGTCTCCTTGATTCCACGTGGGGCCTCCGTTATAATGCGGCCATTGAAAACGCGGAAAGCAGGAGGCTGTTTGTTCGCGTGTTTGTCCGGCAAGAAGGAGTATCCACCCCTGAGGTGCATTGACGGACCGGACCACGGGAGACCTAACGCATGAAAATATCCCGTTGGTTGAAGAACTTGGGAAGGAAGAAACCGCCGGCGACAACGGCGGAATCCGACGGTGCCGGGATTTCGGAGGTTCACCGGGTGGAAACCTATCGTTTGAGGATCGAGAGTTGCATCGAAACCATCCTGGAGGTGAACGAATCACTGTCGGATTCTCTGCTGGATCCTGAAACCATCGATCATTTCGAGCGCCTGAAGACGGTGATGCAGAATCTGGACGCGCGAACCATACAAGAAAAGGACCTGGTACGTCTTGAAGAGGCCACCAACCGTCTGCTGCAGGACATGAAGAGCCTGGGATCCAAAACGCGGAGTCCTTCTCCTCCGCCGGCCGACCAGCCCGTGAACTGAGTCGATCCGCCCTCTCGCCGAGTCATGTGCCGGATTCTCCGGAACGGAAGGCTCGGCCGAAGCCCTCAACTCCCGCCGGGGCGGTATTTCGCCCCAATCTCGTCGATGGTTGCCTTGATCATGAATGGAACTCACCCGGCCGGGCAATTCGCTCCTTGGCCCATGCAACCCGCCTGAGGGATTCTTCCAGCCGCCGTTTCATAGCCGAGCTTTTTTCGATTTCCCGCGACAAGACCTTCACACAGTCGGCCACTTCCTCCATACGGCTGCAGACAAGGAGAACGTCGCAACCCGCTTCAAAGGACAGCACCACCGAGTCCGCCAGGGAGTATTGATTGGCGACGGCTCCCATTTCCAAGTCGTCGGAAAGCACCAATCCCTGGAAGCCCAAATCCTTCCTAAGGACTTCCTCGATCAGCGTTTGGGAAAGACTCGCCTGCCGATCCGGATCGTAATCGGGATACAGAGCGTGGCCCATCATGACGCAGCTCACGTCTTGTGCGACAGCCGCCCGGAAAGGGATAAGTTCGCGTCCCATGGAACCCGGTACCGTGGGAAGTGATTGGTGGGGGTCCCGTTCCGCGCGTCCCAGGCCGGGGAAATGTTTGGCGCAGGCCGCAATGCCGTGCTCCTGTAGTCCGCGGATCAGGCCTATGCCCAATTCGGCCACCCGAGTCGGATCCGAAGAGAAGCAGCGCAAGCCGTTTTTCGACACATCGCCGGGCATGGATACATCGAGCACCGGGGCCAAATTCAAATTGAATCCGGCTCGGTGAAGGTCTTCAGCCATTTGGGCCCCCCGCCGAAAACAATCATCATACGTGGTTTCAGGCGGCAGCTCTCCTTGGGAGGAAAAGACGGTAAAAGGAGCGCTTAGCCGGGCCACGACGCCCCCTTCCTGGTCCACGGCGTTGAACAAGGTCGGAATGCCTCTCTTTCGGGCGTGATCCTGCACCCGTCGGGCGAGGGAATATAGTTGCTCTTCTCCTTCGATGTTTCTCTTGAAAAGGATGATTCCCCCCAATTGGATGTCGTCGATGAGGTTCATTAGTTCCTGTGGCGGTTCGACACCGTGGAATCCGATAAGGAGCAATTGACCCAAAGAGTTCTGCATGACCTCGTTCCTTATTAAGGTTGGCAATAACGGGAAGAACGATTGTGCGCCGCCTACCTTCGGCCCGTTAAAAAAGTCCGTTTGTTGCAGATCGGTGAAAAGTTATGACGTGTAAGGCCCGCGAATCCCGAGAAGTGTAACGTACACGGAATCCGTCGCAATGACGAGGGATGACGCACAACGCATGAGACCGCACTGTTCGCCGGTCTGCTAAATGGCTTGCATTGAGCCCGGCTTTCCAATACATACCATGAGTGATCTTCGTATCGCATCTCAAACTTCCGAACAATATTTTATGACTTGGAACGAAACGAAGGGAACGGATTATGAAACCGGTACTTCGATTCAACGTGCTGCCGGCGCTCCCGGAGCAGCTCAGAATGTTGACCAAGCTGGCCTACAACCTTTGGTTCGTGTGGAACCCCGAGGTCTACTCGGTTTTCGAGAGATTGGATCGTTCCTTGTGGGAGAAATGCGAACACAATCCCGTACGCATGTTGAACAGTATCGAGCAGAGGACGCTTGATGAGGCGGCCAAGGACGAAGGATTTCTGGCCCACCTTGAGCGTGCCGCTTCCCTGATCGATGATTACGTAGGAAAGAAGAAATGTAACATCTTGGACGCCGATACGCCGGACACTTTTCTCACGGCGTACTTTTCCGCCGAATACGGTTTGGCGGAAAGCCTGCCCATCTATTCCGGCGGTCTTGGGATATTGTCCGGAGATCACCTCAAATCCTCCAGCGATTTGAATTTGCCCCTTGTGGGGGTCGGGCTGCTTTATCAGAAGGGCTACTTCCGACAGTACCTGAACTACGAGGGCTGGCAGCAGGAGACTTATCCCAGTAACGACTTCCCGCAGCTTCCTTTGAGCGTTGTCAAGGATGAGCACGGGGATCCCGTTGTCGTGCAGGTTTCCTTTCGTAACCGGCCCGTTTACGCGCAGGTGTGGAAGGTGCAGGTAGGCCGGATTCCTCTGTATCTGCTGGATACCAACATTGATCGGAATCCCGTGGAATTCAGGGACACCACGGCCCAGCTGTACGGTGGGGATCGGGAGATGCGCGTCCGGCAGGAGATCCTTTTGGGCATCGGCGGTGTGCGGGCTCTCAAAGCCATGGGGATTGAGCCCAGTGTATTTCATATGAACGAGGGCCACTCCGCGTTTGTGAGTCTTGAACGCATCCGCATGCTCAGAGAGGAGCATGGGCTGACCTTCGATGAGGCCAGAGAATTGGTCATCGCGTCCAATGTATTCACCACCCACACGCCCGTGCCCGCAGGCAATGATTACTTCAGCAACGAGTTGATGCGGGAGTATTTTACCGATTACGCGCCGACTTTAGGGCTGAACATCCAGACTCTTCTGGGCTACGGGCGAGCCAATCCTTGGGACAGCCAGGAAGAGTTCTGTATGACCGTGCTCGCGCTTCGGTTGTCTTCCACGAGCAACGCGGTAAGCAAACTGCACGAAAAGGTGTCGAGGAAGATGTGGCAACCGGTGTGGCGTCATTTTCCCGTGGAAGACGTGCCCATCATGCCCATCACCAACGGCATTCATATTCCGTCTTGGATATCCGACGAGGTAGCCAATCTATATCATCGTTACCTCGGTCCCCGGTGGGTGGAAGATCCGGATCACGAACGATTGTGGGATCGGGTGACGCATATCCCCGATACGGAAATGTGGCGTGCTCGGGAAAGGCTCCGGGAGAGACTGGTTTCCTTCGCACGGTCTCGACTTCGCGCGCAGCTGGAAAGAAGAGGCGCTTCCAGAAGAGAGATTGAATCCTCTCAGGAAGTACTCAACGCGGAATGCCTGACCATCGGTTTTTCGAGACGGTTCGCCACATACAAACGAGCGATTCTTCTGCTCCAGGACCTGGATCGTTTATCCAGGATTCTCAACAACAAGGACAAGCAGGTACAGGTGATCTTCGCAGGCAAGGCGCATCCCCAGGATGTGGCGGGCAAGGAGTTCATCAAGAAGATCGTTCATGTGGCCGGGCTGGAGCGATTCAGACAGCGGGTCATTTTTATAGAGGACTACGACATCAATGTGGCGAGATACCTGGTTCAGGGTGCGGACATCTGGCTCAATACGCCCTTGAGACCGCTGGAAGCCTGCGGCACGAGCGGGATGAAAGCCAGTGCCAACGGCGGGTTGAACCTTAGCGTTTTGGACGGATGGTGGGCCGAGGCTTACACATTGGACAATGGTTGGGCCATCGGCTCCGGAGAAGAATATAAGGACGTCAAGTATCAGGACGAAGTGGAAAGCCGCAACATCTACGATCTCCTGGAGAAAGAGATCGTCCCGCTTTTCTATGACCGTGGAGAGGACGGTCTCCCTCGGCAATGGCTGAAGAAGTTGAAACTCTCCATGCGCAACCTTTGTCCGGTGTTCAACTCCCACCGTATGGTTGAAGAGTATACACGCAAGTGTTACATGCCGTCCGCGCGAAACTGGACCGGACTTCGGGAGGACGGATTCGCCAAGGCCAAGGAATTGGCCCAGTGGCGCCAGAAAGTCATGATGCATTGGCCGGAAGTGAAGGTGACCGAAGTCACCACCTCGACTCCCCCCACGCGCATAGTGGGTGAGGCTTTGGAAATTTCCTCGCGCGTGGAGCTTGGAGACCTCAAACCGGAGGATGTGCTGGTACAGACTTATTATGGCGTGTTGGAACCTGAAGGCGATTTCATCGAGAGGGAAACGGAGAAAATGGAGCCCTACGCGGAGGAAGGCCACGGGGTGTACCGATTCCGGTGTGAGGTGGAAACCCGGGCCACGGGAAGTATCGGGGCTACGGTTCGTGTGCTTCCCTACCACAAACTGATCGGGAACATCTATGCCATGGGACAGGTGGCGTGGGCGGACCAGTCCTAACGGGGATGAACGAACTCCACTCATTTCCGCCTTCACCAATGGAAGCGGTTTTGCGAGAGAAATAAAGTATGCCGTTCAAGAAACACGTCTGGGAGTTCATGGACGCCTCCGTTGACACGATTTCGGAAGACGCCGACTTGGCCGAGGCCGTGGAGCGTTTCCGACAGCAGGAATCTTCAGGTACGTCCTGCCGCGTTCTTATTGTGGACGGTGATCGAAAGCAGTTTCGAGGAGTCATCTGTGTTCGGGATATTCTCAAGCGGATGAAATCCGTTTTCGATTCCTCATGCCGTCCGGGAGACGATTTGGACGTGGAGAATGTGAGCCGCCATTGCAGGCTTGAATCCAAGCGGCGCGTCCGGGAAGTGATGCACGCCAATGTCTGCATCAGCCCATCGGCGTCCATAATGGAAGCCTTCGACAAATTTGTGGGGCGGGACCTTCCGGGTTTGCCCGTGGTGGACGGAAACCGTCCCATCGGGGTCCTGACCGTGGATGGCCTTTTCCGCGCGGTGAGGGGGCTGGTGAAGAATCCATGATCGACTCTATATTGGACAGCATCCGACAACTCTCCCTTGCCTTCGGGGTCAGTGGACATGAGGGCGAGGTGCGAAACATCATACGTGGGCGGCTTGCCGCACTCGATGTCCGTCTGGAAACCGACGCGCTTGGGAATCTTTCGGCCGTTCTCAACGAAGGGCGAGATTTCAGCGTGATGGTGGACGCCCATATGGACGAAGTGGGGCTGATGGTGAGCTGCGTGGAAGAAGACGGCCGGCTGCGTTTCGTCACGCTGGGAGGTTGGGATACGAGGGTTCTGCCCGCGCATCAGGTGGAGTTGCTATCACGGCACGGGAAGATCGTTCAAGGAGTCATCGGCACGCCGCCGCCCCACACCCAAGGGCCCGAGGAGCAGAAGAAACCTTTCCAGGTGGAAGACCTGTTCATCGACGTGGGCGCAAGTTCCGGAGAAGAAGCGGAGGGCCTGGGCATCACCGTGGGCGTTCCGGGAGTGCTTTCCGTACCTTTTACGCGTCTGGCGGGCGGCACCTTTACGGGCAAGGCATTGGACGATCGTGTGGGCTGCGCCCTGCTGGTCGCATTGATGGAGCACTTCTCTCGCCAACCCCCGGATTACACTCTTGTGGCCAATTTTTCGGTGCAGGAAGAAACGGGATTGCGCGGGGCGACCACCGCGGCGAACCGGATTCGCCCGGACTTGGCCTTTGCAGTGGAAGGGACCACCGGTGATACGCCGGGTTTTCCCAAGCACCGCCGGCCCGCCCAAGTGGGGTTCGGTCCCGCCGTGACCGTGGCGGACAGAAGCATCTTGGTCCGGCCGGAACTGGTGGAATTCATTCTTGAGGTTGCCAAGGAACTGGAAATCCGTCATCAGGTCAAACGGCCCCTTACCGGGGGGACGAATGCAGGCGCCATTCACTTGTCGGGGAGTGGAGTCCTCACCGCGGTGGTGAGCGTGCCTTGTCGTTATATTCATTCTCCCGTGAGCTTGGCCTGTGAGCAGGACGTGCTGCAAACCTACGCCCTCCTCCGCGCCCTTCTGGATCGTGCAAGATCCATTCCGAAACGCTGCAACTCTTGACAACCTCCATCCCGTGTGGTCTATTTCGCATTTCGAATTCTGCGGGGAGCGCCGGAGGACTTCATGGACTACAAAAGCACACTGAATTTGCCCACCACTTCCTTTCCGATGAAAGCGAACTTGGTGAAACTCGAGCCGGAACTGCTCAAGAAATGGGAAGAAAACAGGCTTTACCATAAGATTCGTGAAATTTCCCGGGGCAGAGAACGCTATATTCTTCACGACGGCCCGCCTTACGCCAACGGGCACATCCACATGGGGACCGCCTTCAACAAGATCCTCAAGGACATCGTGGTCAAATCTCATCAGATGTCCGGATTTGACGCGGTTTACGTCCCCGGTTGGGATTGCCATGGATTACCCATTGAACATCAGGTGGAAAAAGAGCTTGGCGAGGCCAAGAACCGGATGTCCGTGGCTGAGATCAGAAAGCGTTGCAGCGAGTACGCCGACTCCTTCATCGACATTCAGCGCGGGGAATTCAAGCGATTGGGCGTTTTGGGGGAATGGGAAAACCCCTACCTTACCAAGGCGCAGCGGTATCAGTCCATTATCGTTCGGGAATTCGGCAACGTTTACCTGAACGGCGGCGTTATTCGCAGCAAGAAGCCCATTTACTGGTGCAACTCATGCCGGACCGCCTTGGCTGAGGCCGAAGTCGAATACCACGACCACCGCTCCCCCAGCATCTTCGTTCGCTTTCCCATGATATCCGACGCGGGAGAAAGGGTGCCGGCCCTGAAAGGGGAGAAGGTTTCCATGGTCATCTGGACCACCACTCCCTGGACTATTCCGGCGAACCTTGCCGTAGCGGTGCATCCCGACTTCAACTACGTTGCCGTGAGAGCCGGGGAAGAGGTTCTCATCGTGGCGGAAGGTCTGCTGTTGGCCTGCATGAGCGTATTCGGGATTGAGCGGTACGAGATTCTCGATACTTTCAACGGCGGGGTGCTGGAAGGCCTCAAGTGCCGACATCCTCTGTACGACCGCGAATCCTTGGTCCTGCTGGCCCCTTATGTTACCCTCGAAGCCGGCACGGGATGCGTGCACACCGCTCCCGGACACGGTAGGGAGGACTATGAATCCGGCCTCAGATACGGATTGGACATCTATTCTCCGGTGGACGACGAGGGGAAATTTACAAAAGACGTGGAGTACTTCGCGGGCATGTTCGTGTTCGACGCCAACGGTCACGTCATCAAGAAACTGGAGGAGGCGGGCAATCTCGTACACCAGGAACAATTCTCCCATTCGTACCCCCATTGCTGGCGATGCAAGCAGCCGGTGATCTTCCGTTCAACTCCCCAGTGGTTCATTTCCATGGAAAAGAACGACCTGCGGCGGAAGACTCTGGAGGCCATCGATCAAGTCACTTGGCTGCCTTCATGGGGACGGGAGAGGATCTACGGCATGATCGAGGGCCGTCCGGACTGGTGCATCTCGAGACAACGTGCTTGGGGAGTGCCCATCACTTTGTTCCAGTGTGCCGACTGCGGCGAGACGGTGATGAATCGGGAGATTCTGGATCATGTGGTTTCCCTGGTGGAGGAACACTCGGCGGATGTGTGGTTCGAACGATCGGTTTCGGAACTGGTGCCGCCCAACACCCGCTGCTCCAAGTGCGGGAGCGGGGAAATCAAGAAGGAGACGGACATTCTGGACGTTTGGTTCGACTCCGGGACGAGCTGGGCTGCGGTACTGGAAGACCGGGACTATTTAGGATACCCGGCGGAGATGTACCTTGAGGGAAGCGACCAGCATCGCGGCTGGTTTCACAGCTCTCTGCTGGTGTCCATGGCGAACCGCGGCGGCGCCCCGTACAGGACCGTGCTTACTCACGGTTTCGTGGTGGACGGCGATGGCAGGAAGATGTCCAAGTCCATGGGCAATGTGGTGGCTCCCGAACAAGTGATCAAGAAATACGGGGCGGAGATTCTTCGTCTTTGGGTTTCCGCCGAGGACTATCGGGACGACATCCGACTGTCCGAAGAGATTCTCCAGCGTTTGACCGAATCGTATCGACGCATCCGAAACACTTGGCGGTTTCTCTTGGGAAATCTGCATGATTTCGATCCCCTGGAGCATACCGTACCGTACGCGGACTTGGAGGAAGTGGACCGCTTCGCACTCTTGAAGCTGCACAAGCTGACGGCGCGTGTACGTCGGGACTACGACGCGTTCGACTATCACAAGGTCTACCACGCGGTGCACGGTTTCTGTGTTGTGGAGATGAGTGCTTTCTACCTGGATGGTCTCAAGGATCGAATCTACACTTCGCCTCCGGCCTCACCGTCGAGGCGTGCGGCACAAACGGCCATGTACGAGATTTTGGACGCCCTGGTGCGCCTGATGGCGCCCATTCTTTCCTTCACGGCCGACGAGATTTGGGGATACATGCCGCAAGCACGGGATCGGGAGGCCGGGGTGCACATGGCCGTGTTCCCCGTACCGGACGACTCCAAGATGGATCCGGGACTGGAAGAAAGGTGGGAGCGGATACTCAACCTCAGGAACGAGATCACCCGCGCCATTGAACCCGCACGCAAGTCCAAGGTGGTGGGACATCCGCTGGACGCTCGGGTTATCCTGTTTCCCCCGGAAAATCTGCGTGATTTCGTGGTCGGGCAACTGGACAATCTCCGGACCGCGGCCATTGTCTCCGAATTGGAAGTGGGAACGGGTGACGCGCCGGCCGAAGCCTTCCGCAGTGAGCTGTTCGAGGGGCTGGCCATCCATATCGAGGCATCGGCGGGGGAGAAATGCCCTCGGTGCTGGAAACGGAAAAAGGATATCGGTGGAGACGCACGATTTCCCGAAGTCTGTGGGATGTGCGGCGCCCAACTCGCGGAACTGGGCGTTCAGCCCGACTAATCGCCGGCGAGGAAACTGGTGCTCATAAAAAACCTCATCTTCTGGGGCTCCGTGTTCTGCGTCATTCTTCTGGACCAGGCCACCAAAGCCTGGGTACGGGCGGAAATGGCGCTGCACCAGTCCGTCCCGGTCATCGACGGTTTCTTCAATCTGACCTACGTGAGAAACACGGGCGTGGCTTTCGGCATGTTCGCGGGTCGGCCCGGGTGGGGACGGACCCTGTTGTTCGCCGGGATTTCCATACTTGCCATGTGGATTATCCTCCGTTTTTTCAAGAGGCTGGGACCGGGCGAGTATCTGTGGGTCGTAGGGTTGGCGCTGGTATTCGGCGGCGCTTGGGGTAACCTGATCGACCGGTTGTGGATGGGATACGTAGTCGATTTCTTGGATGTCTATTGGGGGAGCCTGCACTGGCCCGCGTTCAACGTAGCGGATTCGTCGGTTACCGTGGGTTCCTTCACGCTGCTGTTCAGAATTTTGAGAGACAAGACCCGGTCCAATGTTTCCTGAACTCATCAGCTTCGGCAGGTTTGCAATCCACACCTATGGGGTCTTGGTCGCCACCGGATTTCTGGCCGGTGTGGCTCTTTCGGTTCGCGAGGCCCGTCGGGTGGGGCTCGATGGGCAGAAGATGCTCGACCTGTGTTTTTATCTGGTGATTTCGGCCATTCTGGGTTCCAGGCTCCTCTATGTGCTGATGAACCTGCGCGCATATCTCGACGCTCCGTTGGACATATTCAAGATTTGGGAAGGAGGCTTGGTCTTTTCCGGGGGCTTGGTGGGGGCCTTGATCGTGGGATTTCTTCTCGTCCTACGATGGAAAATGAACCCCTGGCAAACGGCGGACTTGGTGGCGCCGGGCATCGCCATAGGGCAGGCCATCGGGCGTATAGGATGCTTCTTCGCGGGATGCTGCTACGGGAAGCCCACAGACGCCTTCTGCGCCGTGACCTTCAATAACCCGGACACACTGGCCCCAAGGGGAATCCCCCTGCATCCCACCCAGCTTTACTCTTCCGCAAGCCTTTTCCTTATCTTCTTAGTTCTCTGGCTTTTCCGAAAGCACAAAACCAGGCATGGCCAAGTAATTTGTTTGTACATTTTTCTTCACTCAACGGCCAGGCTGATCATCGAAAGATTTCGAGGCGATTTTCGAGGGGAGGTGCTTCACGGAGCACTTACCGTAACACAACTGGTGAGCATCTGCCTGATGGTGATTTCGGTGGGTCTTTGGCTGTTTTTCAGAAGAGGGCGGGGGGCCCGGTGAACGATCTGATCAAGCAGGCCAGAGAAGTCCTGGAGACGGAAGCGCAAGGCATACTCGAACTGCTGCCGAAGTTGGACGATCGCTTCGTTCAAGCCGTGGAAGAGGTTTACGCATGCAAAGGGCGCGTGGTGGTGTCCGGGATCGGCAAATCGGGCATTATCGGCCGTAAGATCATGGCCACTTTGAACAGCACGGGAACCCCTGCGCTTTTCCTCCATCCGGTGGAGGCCATGCACGGGGACCTGGGTATGGTTTCCAGCCGCGACATTGCGTTGATCCTTTCCAACAGCGGTGAAACCGAAGAACTCAAAGCCATGATCACCTCCCTGAGGAACATGGGCGTACGCATCATCGCTTTGGTGGGGAACATGGATTCCACTCTGGCGTGTTCAAGCGACATCTGTATTGATGTCGGTGTGGCCAGAGAGGCCTGTCCACTGGGATTGGCACCCACCACGAGCACCACCGCGGTGTTGGCCATGGGGGACGCTCTTTCCGTGGCTTTGATCTCCAAGCGGAAATTCAGCAGGACGGAGTTTCGAAAATATCATCCGGGAGGCGCCCTCGGGCGCCGCCTCTCCATTCAGGTCAAGGAAATCATGCTTTCCGGAGACCGAATGCCGGCGGTCCTGTCCGGGGTTTCCTTGATGGATGCCGCCAAGGAGATCGACCGCTTGAACCTGGGAGTGGTCCTGGTTTTGGACCGGCAGGAGGACCTACAAGGAATTGTTACGGACGGCGATCTTAGAAGGGCCGTCCTTCGCATGGAGAATTTTCAGAATGTGCGGGTCGAAGATATCATGACTCCCGACCCCGTCTATGTACATGAGGATGTCCAGGCGCTGGAAGCTCTGGACCTCATGGAACAAAAGGGGATCACCTGCTTGGTGATTCGGAACACCGAAAGAAGGTTCAAAGGTATGGTGCATCTGCATGATCTTCTGGGTAGAGGAGAGTTCCGATTCACTCACATCTGAGCGGATGATGCGCAACACCACCACAAACGAACGGATATTCCATGTTGAAGGGTTTGATTACGCCCCTCATTACTCCGCTGAAGAATGAGCATGAGTTGGATGTTCCCGGACTTTACCAGCTCATCGCCCACGTCGCGCCGCACGTGGATGCGATTTTGGTTGGGGAGGCCTCCTGGGGGGAGGGGGCGGCGCTTTCCAGGGAACTGAAGCGAGAGCTGATTTCCGAGGTGTGGAAGGTCATTGATCGGCCCATACCACTCCTTCTCGGAATCACAGGACGCGACGAGGACGAAGTCCTGTCGCTGGTGCAGTGGATCGAGGAGGAAAAGAACCGCGTCCGGGTGGGCAATCCCTTGATCCTGGTGGACTATCCTTTATGGTATCGTAGTAATCGGGGTCTGCCTCAGTATCTCGAGAAATTGCTTTCGCACACCACGCTGCAACTCCTCATCGGCAACGATCCCTTCCTGGTGGAGAAAAGGCGACGTCCCATCAAGAGAAAGAATCTACAGGCCGCGGTACTTCAGCAGATCGCCGGGTTGGACAAGGTCCGGGGGATGATCTACCAGGGAACGCCTCAGCGTTTTTCCCAGTACCGGCAGGCTGTTTCCTCCGACTCGGGGTTCCGTTTCTACGATGGCGACGAGATGACCTTTCTTTCCTCGCCGAGCAGATACGGGGTCTGCGCCCCTTCCTCAAATTTGTTTCCCAGGGAGTGGTGTACAGTGGTGCGTATGGCGCTTTTTTCGTCCAACGATGAAATCGTCTTCGAGGCCGAACGCTCCGAGGCCTGGAACCTTTATGATCGACTGCACCGGTTCCTGGATCTGATCCGTCCACACGGGGTGCATGAGCTCAAGTCTTTGCTTGCCCGCCGTGGAGTTATCAGGAGTGAATTCGCCACCGATCTGTACCCTAAGATGGACAGCTCTCGCATGAAAAAGATCGAACTGGCTTTGGGTCGTATTCCCGCCTCGTGAAAGACCTACGTTCGGAGGTCTCGCGCAAAGGAATCCGCGAGATGGGACGGCGGCCCGCCCCTATCAGGATCTACACCGCATGAGACCTGAAAATATCCAAGTTCATGAATCCTTGGACGTTTCGTCCCTCGGGCGACCCTTTGCGGAACTCCTGAACCTTCACCAAGGGTCGGGAGACTCGGTTCCGGACAAACGCACCCTTTTGCTCACGGAGAACAAGGGGCCTTTTCTGAGACCCTGTCCCGGTACGCGCAACTACATCTGTTGCGGGTATCGGATTCTTCATGTGGGAACGGGCTGTCCGATGGACTGCTCCTACTGCATCCTGCAAGCATATCTCAGCGATCACCGTCCGACCGTTTTTACCAACCGGGATCGTCTTGTCCGGGAACTGGCGGAACAGGCCCGATGCGAACCCGGGCGTCCTCTTCGGTTGGGAACCGGGGAATTCACGGACAGCCTTCACGCGGAGCCGTACGCGGGTTTTGTCGAATTCATCGTTCCTCATATTCAAGAAACGTCCAACCTGGTACTCGAGTTCAAGACGAAAACGGTCGAGATCGGGTCCTTGTTGAAACTGAAGAACCCGGATCGGGTGATCGTGTCTTTTTCCATGAACAGCCGGAGAATTTCACGAAGTGAGGAAAGGGGAGCGGCGACCCTCCGAAAAAGAATCCATGCGGCGGAACAATGCCTGGCAGCCGGATTCAAACTGGGATTCCACTTCGATCCACTGATTTATCATCCGGGATGGCAAGAGGAATACCGGGAAACGGTGCATCGCATCTTCGAACGCATTGATCCGTCATCCGTCATCTGGATCAGTTTAGGATGTCTTCGCTTCATGCCGGATCTTAAATCCACGGTTCGCCGCAACCATCCCGACTCCCGGATATTTTCCAATGAATTCGTCAAGGGCTTGGATGGGAAGCTGCGCTATTTTCGGCCTATCCGGGAGGAGATGTACGGAGTGGTGGGAGAGGCGCTTAAAAGCGTGGACTCGAGACTTTGTGTGTACTTGTGCATGGAAAGCGACTTGGTCTGGAAACGCTCTCTGGGCTTCTCTCCCGGCAACAGTGAGGGCCTTGCCGACCTGCTGGACCGCCGTACTCGATCGTTTTTTCCGTCGCTGAAACTGAGTCCGGAGGCCGAGTGAGGCGCATCCTCCGGGGCGCCGGTTTCAGGGATGAAATCGACGAACGTCGGGATCGGGAACCCACCTCGCTTCGAGTTCGGCCCATTCCAAGTCGGATATCCTGCTCAAGCCTTGATCGACGAGTTTCAAGAGCTCGGTGTTTTCCTTGAGAACCGCCGCGTGGAAGGATTTCCGATATAGCGGAGGCTGAACCGAGTCGAACCGATCGAGTACTCCCAGTTTCTCCAACACGGCCGACATGCCCAGGGTTTCGTCGGCCAAGGCCTGCAGGCCTCCCGCCGGAGCGGCTTGAACCATGGTCGTGGGGTCGTCGAAAAGGACCACCTCGATCCCCGCACCGTTCTTGCCGAGGAACGCCGCGGCATCTCCTCCTCGGATCGCCCCTACGCGCTTACCCATCAGGTCTTTCATCCCTCGAACAACGGGGCCCGGTACGGGAAAGAACAGGGAGGAACCGGAGTCGTAGAAGGGCATGGAGAAAGCCATCCAGGATTCCTGCTTCGGGTTGCGGAAAAGGCCCGGAATCACATGGACGTCACCGGACTTGAGCCCGGTGAGCATGCCGTTCCAATCGGAGATTCGAAAGGATATTTCAGTCGAGATTTTGGCGGACCAGAGGGTCCATACATCCACCAGGAATCCCGCCGGATTACCGCTGGAATCGACGAAGGTATAGGGGGGAAATTCCCGGTCACAGGCAATGATCACCACTCCCGGATCGGATCTATCGCCGACCTCGCTCCGATCCGCGGCTTGGGATCTCCATACTCCGAAATCGGCACCCAATAGCAGGCCGACGGCGAGAAATCCCGCGACGATTCCCGTCCAAAAGCGTCGTGCGTAGAAGGTGGGCCGTCCCCGTTTCGGGAAACCTCTCGAGGGAAACCGCATGGCGGGCCTCCGCCTCATCAGTGATCTTTCAGGAATTTTTCCCTAATATCCCGCATGACGCAGTCGAGAATCCGGTCCATTTGCAGGCGCATGGAGTCCATGACTTCCCTGAGTCTGACGGCTACCTCGACCCCTTCAATGTTTACGCCCATGTCGTAGATGAGAATGTGCGCAAACCGGATCTTGTCCGCTTCTTCCGGAAGGTAGCATTTCTGGGGACCGGTGGAGGCTTCCGCACGGATGATGTCTTCCGCTTCGAGGCGTTCGAGAAATTCGTCGGTGACCTCAAGCAGTTCCTTGATTTCGTCCGCCGTAAAGTATCGTTTATTCCGCATCAGAACCTCAAATCCGCCCTTGGGTCCTTACCGTAGAACTGCGACAGCTTCTTCGCGGCTTCAACCGCTTCGGGATCGGAGGTTTCCGGGGTTTTGACGTCCAGCTTCACCAGGAGGTCTCCCCGGCTCTTGGTTTTGGGATTCACTGCGCCTTTCCCTTTCAGGCGAAGAGTCTGCCCACTCTGGCTGCCGGGTGGAACTTTCAACTTAACGGAGCCGTCGGGAGTGGGGACTTGGATGGTCCCGCCGGCAAGGGCTTCCTCCACGGTCACCGGAAGCGAATACACCAAGTCGTCGCCCTGGCGTGTGAGAATGGGATGGGGCTTGACCTTGATGCGAAGAAAGAGGTCTCCGGCTTGTCCTCCCCCGGTCCCGGGTTCACCCTTGCCCGCAACGCGAATCTTTTGGCCGTCGCGGACGCCTTCCGGGATATTGACTTTGATGGTTTCCTCGCCGGGCTTGACGCCCTGGCCTCGGCATTGGGGACAGGGCCTTCCGATGCGGCCCTGACCATGGCATTGCGGGCAGGCCCTGGAGAAAGGAATAGGGCCTTCGGCAACGGACAATCGTCCGGAGCCTCCGCAGGTGGGGCATATTTCAAGCCCTACGGAAGGGTCCAGTCCGGAACCGCCGCAGTTTTGGCAGGTCTTCATCTTTTCCATGGAGAGCAAGGTTTCCATCCCCCGCAGGGCGGACATAAGATCGATCTCCATGGTGTGTTCGAGGTCTCCGCCGCGACGAGGCGCGCCGCTTCCGGCGGTTCCTTGACCGCTTCCGGAAAACAGGTCGGAGAATACGTCTTCGTAGGAACTGTATCTGCCTTGTCCGCGTCCGCCGAAGAGGTCCTCAAAGCCGTATCCGCCCCCGGCCCCGGCGGAACGACCGCCTCCTCCCGCCGAGCGTCGGGCGCCCCCGGAAGATTGCCACGCTTTGTATTGGCGGGCCTGCTCCGCGTCGAAACCGGCCGCCAAGCCTTCCTCTCCGAATTCATCGTAAAGCTTTCGCTTCTCAGGGTCGGCGAGTACGTCGTGCGCGGAAGATATCTTTTTGAACTTATCTTCGGCTTCTTTGTTCCCGGGATTGATGTCCGGGTGCCACTTTCGAGCGAGCTTCCGATAGGCCTTTTTGATCTCTTCCGTCGAGGCCGTTTTGGAAACGCCCAACTCCTTGTAATAATCGTGCTTCGTAGCCATGAATACTCGATGTCTTTGTTTATGCTATGGAATTCAGATGAATCCAAGCTCAGCGGGATATGACGCACCCGGAACCTGGTTCCCATGCTTCGGGACCTTGCCGGCGGATACGGCCTTGACTTTCTTCCCGAGGCTTACGATTACTTCGCGGGCTTTTTCTTTTCCGGAGCCGCGTCTTCGCCTTCCTTGCCGAACTCCGCCAAGCCTTTGGCAAGCTCGAGAAATCGTTGATTCACCAGGTAGTTGATGGAGCCCTTGGGGTATTCTCCTTTGGTGTTGCGCTCGCCGGCCTGTTTGCCCGTGAGGAGTTCGATGCCTTGATTAATGGTTTCCACGGAATAGATGTGGAACTTGCCCTGCTCCACCGCCTCGATGACATCCTTTCGAAGCTGAAGATCCTTTTCGTTGCGTTTGGGAATCAAGACGCCCTGTTTGCCCGTAAGCCCGTTCATTTTGCAGCAATCGAAGAAGCCCTCAATCTTCCAATTTACTCCGCCGATGGGCTGAACTTCGCCGTGCTGGTTGACGGAGCCCGTGACCGCCAGGTCCTGCCTTAACGGAACCTGCGCCAAGCTGCTTAAGAGGGCGTATATTTCAGTGGAAGAGGCGCTGTCTCCGTCCACGCCGGAATAGGACTGCTCGAAAGCGAGGCTGGCGCTCACGGTCAGGGGCTTGTCTTGGGCGAACTTCTCTCTCAGATATCCGGAGAGGATGAGCACCCCCTTGTTGTGAGTGCTGCCCGAAAGGTCCGCTTCCCTCTCGATGTTGATGATGCCCGCACGACCCATGCTCACCGTGGCCGTGATGCGGCTCGGTTTGCCGAACTGGTAGTCTCCGAGGTTGTATACCGCCAAGCCGTTCACCTGACCCACCGCTTCGCCGTCCGTGTCGATCATCAAAGTGCCGCGGTCGATCATTTCCTGCATTTTTTCTTCGATCATATTGGATCGAAATATCCGGGCTTCGATGGCCGCTTGCACGTGTTCCGCGGCTACCTTATCGGTTTCGGCCCGGCGTGCCTGGAGGTCGGCTTCCAGCAGCAGGTCCGTGATGTCGTGGAACTCAGTGGACAGTTTTTCCCTGCGTCCGGCCATGCGAACCCCGTGCTCCACCAGGGCCGCCACGGCGGTCCGGTCGAAGGGCCTCAGCTTGGCCTCGTCCACCTTGGCGCGTATAAAACTCGCGTAGCGGCTCACGGCCTCCTCGTCTCGATTCATCACGGAATCGAAATCGGCCCGAACCTTGAAGATTTTGGGCATATCCTCGTCCATTGCATAAAGGATGTGATAGGCCCGCAAGTCACCCACCAGAACGACCTTCACGTCGACCTCGATGGGTTCGGGTTTCATCCCGGTGGTGGTGAACAGAAAGAAAGGGTCGTAGGACTGAAGCTCGTATTTTTCCGTCTTAAGCGCTCGTTTGAGTGACGGCCAAACGCCGGGTTCCATGATGGCGTCCATGAGATTTATAATAAGGTAGCCGCCGTTGGCTTTGATGAAGGAACCGGGTTTGATTCGGCTGAAATCCGTCTTCCAGATGCCGGTTCGGTCCACCACGCGTTCAATGGAACCGAAAAGGTTCCGGTAGGTCGGGTAGCCTTCGTTAATAACCGGCGGGGTCCGGCATTCGGAATTGTCCACGAAAAGGTTGACCCGGTAGGGTTGGTACAGGTCCACTTCAATGGGTTGTCCCGTGGGCAGCATCTGGTTCTGGGGCACGCGTTGCTTGAACATTTCGATATGTTTGGCCATATCGTCCACCATGCCGTCCAGGAAATGTTCCACCTTTTCATCCGAGTACTTGGATTTGATGGAGTCCAGACTTTCGGACACGCTCTTTTCGAACACGTACCGGTCCATCTCTTCGAGTTTCTTCCGCACTTCCCGGTCCAGGTCACGCATTTCCAGGAACACACGATCGATCTGCTCCGTGAGTTCGTTTTGCTTCGTCTTGATCTTGTCGAACTTTTCCCTGGGGAAATCGCCGGCTTCCACTTTGGCTTCCAGCTGATCGATGTGTATGGGATTTCCTTCGAAGAGAGGCATGACCACGGGACGCTTGATCTGCCCCACCTGCATCTCCACCAGGGAAAACCCCTCTTCCCGGACTTTGTTGCCGATTTCCTTGAAGAATCTTTTCCCCTGCTCCTCGTACTTTTCGAGAATATCTTTCTTCATGTTGAGATATTCTTCGCTTTCGAACAGGAGCGGGATGTTGGTCTTGAGATGTTCCAGAAGGGACTCGATGTCGTCTCGGAATTCGCGTCCCCGGCCGGCGGGCAGACGGATCAGCCGCGGCTCTTCGAGCCGGTCGAAGTGATTGACGTAGCAAAGGTCGTCCGGGATGTCGTTCCTATGAACCAGATCCTTGAGAATGTGTTCGATGGTGTGGTTTTTTTCGGGACCCTTCAGGCCGGTGACGAAAATATTGTACCCGCTCCGCTCCATTTCCACACCGAAACGGAAGGCGTCCAGGGCCCTGGGTTGTCCGATGATGTCCGTTTCCGGCTCGATATCGGAGGTGGTTTCAAAAGGTAGCGTGCTCGGGTCCAGGCGCCATCTGAGAGCCTCAGCGCTCAGCTCCACCGGTTTATGCTTTTGAGCCATAAGGACGGCCTCCTTGATGCGGTTTGAATATCCATGCGGTTTGCGGTGATACGAACCGACGCGGCATCTCATCGGCGACGGGGGGGAAAACAGAAGGAACCGGCTCTCCTCATTGCCGAGAATGCATTATTGTGCCACAAATCGGTCTGAGAGGAAAGGGGGGTTACAGGGAGACGTGCGTGGAAAAAGACAGGGGATCGACGAACCGGACCGAAGGCAAGGAGAAGCGTCCTTTCGACACGTCGGCGGGCGTACTGATTTCCGAATTGTAGGAAGACAAACAACAATACTTGTTTTTCGGCAAAGCCTCGGAAGGAGCGGATGGAACTTCATTGGGCGACCCCTCCGTCTTGATCAAGGAAAAGGCGACGGGAGTGAGCATACGTTTTCCAGCCAATGTCTCCGATTTCGGCCCCGGACGCTCGATGCACCCTTCTTCCCGTCCCTTCCGTTTCAGACAGGCGTAACCGTAACCTCTTGTTCTTCTGCGTAGTTGCGCCTGTAATCTGCAGGCGACGATAAGATTCGTCCATACCCCGATTAGGTACTTAACAGCTTCTTCACCTCTTTGCTGAGGCTTGTTTTGGTGAAGGGTTTCTGTATAAAAGGCGTGTTGCCGTCGAGGATGCCGCGGTTGGCTATGGCATCATCGGAATAACCCGACATAAAGACTATCTTCAGATCAGGTATGGTTCTTCTTAGTCGATCCGCAAGAACATTTCCGCTCATTCCCGGCATAACAACATCCATTATCACCAAATCAGGGCATAATTTCTTATCCTCAATCAAAATTAACGCCTCGCCGCCGTTTGACGCCGTTTCCACATTGTAATTCATTTTGCCGAGAATGGATTGAATGAGCTTGCGAAGGGACGGCTCGTCTTCCACTACAAGAATTTGCTCCGCATTACCCGTAACGGAATTATCCCCATCGGTCTTTTCGCTTTCCGTCAGTGCTTCCGCCGTTTTCGGCAGGTAGATTCTAAAGGTGGTGCCCAGGCCGGGTTCGCTGTAGACCCAGATGTTGCCCCCGGACTGTTTTACAATTCCGTAGACGGTGGACAGTCCGAGGCCGGTTCCTTTTTCTTTCTCTTTAGTGGTGAAGAAAGGCTCAAATATCTTTTCTTTCGTTCCTTCATCCATTCCGCAGCCGTTGTCCGAGACGGACAGCACTACGTAATCTCCGGGGACAAGATCAAAGTGCGCATCCGGGTATTCTTCCTCCATCCTATTATTGGCGGTTTCGATGATCAATTGTCCGCCTTGAGGCATGGCATCTCGGGCATTGACCGCCATATTCATGATCACTTGTTCGATCTGGCCCGGGTCTACCTCCACACGCTCCAAATCCTCGGCGAGACGGAATGACAGCTCGATGTCCTCCCCGATGAGCCTATGGAGCATCTTTTCCAGGTTCTTCAGGACGAAATTCAAGTTCAAAACTTCCGGTCGGAGAGTCTGTCTCCGGCTGAAGGCCAGAAGCTGGCGGGTCAAGGCGGCTGAGCGTCTTCCGGCCTCGACGACCTCTTTGGCGGATTCCCGCAATGGGTCTCCGGGGTGGAGTTGCGAAAGGATATCCTCGCCGTAGCCGAGGATTACCCCCAGCATGTTATTGAAATCATGGGCCACACCACCGGCAAGGCGACCGATGGATTCCATCTTCTGGGCTTCCTCGAGTTGTCTTTCCAACTGCCTGCGTTCCGTGACGTCACGCTGGACCGCGATCGTGTAGAGCAAAGCACCCTCTTTTGAATACACCGTGGATGCATTTAGTAAGACGGTTCGTTTTTCGCCGTTCTTACACAGAATGGCGGCTTCTTCGTCTTTGGGCTCGCCGTGTGATTGGATGTTGGAAAACAGCGAATGAATGTGCTCTTTAGAGCCTGGAGTAAACAGGGTTTCAAAGGGCTTTCCCACCAGGTATTCTTTTTCATAGCCTAGTTCCTGCAATGCGCGCCGGTTTATGTCTATAATCGTGCCTTCCGGTGCAATTATGTAGCAGTATTCAGGGGCGTGTTCGAAGAACTCTCTGAATTTCTGCTCGCTCTGCTCCAGTTCTTTCGTAGCTTTTTTCCAGTTCGTGATGTCTCTGAATACGCAAACGATATGTTTCCTTCCGTCCAGATCCAAGGGAGCCGCATTGATATCTGCGGAAAAAACACTTCCATCCTTGCGTTTAACCGGAGTATCCGGCAGCATGATGATCTTATCGTGAAGTTGCTGTTGAAATGTGTTTAGAACTCGTTGCAGGTCTTCGGCGCAATAGATGCCGGTCACGGACATTTCCTTGAGTTCATCCTGGCTGTAGTCAAGCATCCGGGTGATGGCGGGATTGACGCTGACAAAACGAAGGGTTTCCGCGTCGGCAAGAAGGAGGCCGTCGCTTGCGCTGTCGAAAATAGCGCGCAGGGTCCGGTCCGACTTGTCCCGTGCCGCTTCCGCATCGATGCGGCTTAATCCGAAGGCGATATCTCCGGCGATCTCTTGTAACAATGCTTTTTCTTCTTCTTCCGTTTCCGATGTGAATACCTGAGGAACGGAAACGCAAATGTAGCCGAAAAGTAAACCCTCATGTTCCAGTCGGGCGGACAAGGCGGGCGACAATCTCTTGCTTTCGGCCAGAGGACAGTCGGCACAGGTACGTGACCGGTCTTTTGTAATAAACACATCATCGGCTTGGGCATCGCGGCAGCATGGTGGGAGGTTCCCTTCCCGAAACAGGTCCGCCAGTTGAGCGTTCACGTCTTGCTGCCAACCGGTTTGTGCCGCACCGATGGAATCGGGCAGATTATCGGTCAGAACGATCCAAACGCCGTTGAACCCGCGAGCGCCCACGAGCGCTTCGCAGGCCCGTTCAATCAGTACATCCCGTTGCTTTTCCTGCACAATGATTTTGTTCACATCCCGGATACCCCGGAGAACGGCGTTCAAATGCCGAATTCTTTGAGTCTGCTCGTCGACGATTTCATGTAACCGGTTGCGATAGCGATCGAGTTCGAGAAACATCCGGACCTTGCCCAGCAATATCTCCGGAGCGATGGGCTTGACGATGTAGTCGATGCCGCCCGCCTCATAGCCCTGGAAGATGTGTTGCTCTTCGGCGAGAGAGGCCGTAACGAAGATGATCGGAATCAGCCGGGTCTTCTCGTCTCCCCGCAGGTACTCGGCCAGTTCGAATCCGTCCATTCCAGGCATCACAACATCCAGAACGGCCAAGGCGAAGTGGGTGTCGAGAGTGGCCGCGAGCGCCTCGTTGCCGTTTCGTGCCTTGACGAGATCGACGTCCAACGGCTCGAGCAATTTCTCCAGGGCCAGAAGATTCCGTTCCTGATCGTCCACGATGAGTATTTTCTGTCGCGGGCTCTCGCCCGTGGGGATATCCTCGGCCTCGGCACGGGCAACTTCTGTCTCGAGAGCGGCTGAACCCTTCGCGGCGGGATATGTGTCCTCCATATTATGGGACATGACTTCCTCCGGTTTGAATCATCGAGCGGAAGCGGGGCGCCCATCCAAGGGGAGCCGGACCGCGGGAGCTTGGTTTTCCCTTGACGGGTTGGCCCAGCCGGGGGGGGCTTCCTAGTGTTTGCATGTTCCTACGGCTTCTCACCCGACCAGTTCCGTGAGTCTTTGGCCGATCTCATGCAGGGTCAGTATTTCGTCTACTACTCCGGCATTGATGGCAGACCAGGGCATAGCCGGATACTCTGTTGTGCCCGGGTCTTGCGCCAAGGCAATTCCCCCCAATTTCTTGATCGTACGAAGACCTTCCGTACCGTCCGAATTCGCCCCCGATAGAATGAGGGCAATGAGCTTCTCCCTCCATGCATATGCCGCGCTTTCGAACAATACATCAATGGAGGGACGTGACCAATTGACCTTTTCATCCGTCGTAAGCGCTATGTATCCGTTCCTCTCCACCAACATGTGGTAGTTGGCGGGGGCAACGTAGATATGTCCGGCTTGAATTACTTGTTTATCGCACGCGGACGTCACGGGAAGTGATACGTCTCTTGCCAAATTCTCAGCAAAGCCTCCGTTATCATCCGGATGAAGGTGCTGAGCGATGAGGATCGGCAGCGCATAGTCTCCGGGAAGCAAAGAAAGAATTGTCCGCAGTGCGCCGCCGCCGCCTGCGGAGGCTCCTATGGCCACCGCGTTCCAACGCTTTGCCGCGCCGGCAATGGAAAGGGGAACCTTTGGGACGAATCGGCTATGTTCTACATCTCCCATTTTCGGTAAATCTTGGCCTTTCCATTGATGGTTCTATAGAGGTCGGTCACCTCCGTGAACTGCAAATTCTCTTTTGTCCCTAAACACAGAAACCCACCGTGTACCAAACTGTCCGTGTAGAGGCGCAACGCCCGGTTCTGGAGGTCACGGTCAAAGTAGATGAGCACATTACGGCAGAAGATTAGATGCGTCTCGGCGAACACGCCGTCGGTGGCGAGGTTGTGATTGGCAAAAGTAATCCGTTCCTTGAGACGGTTATCCATGACCACGGCGTCGTATCTTGCCATATAGTAATCGGCGAAAGAGCGTCTTCCCCCCGCGTGCTGGTAGTTGATAGTGGCCTCGCGAATCTTTTCCATGGAGTACACCCCCTCCTTGGCCGAGTCGAGAGAAACGTCATTGAAATCCGTGGCGTAGATCGTCGCTCTCTCGTAGATGTCCTCTTCCTGAAGCAGGATGGCCAACGAGTAAACCTCTTCCCCCGTGGCGCATCCGGCACACCAGACCTTGAAGTGGGGCCAGGTTCTAAGAAGAGGCACGACCTGTTCTCTGACCGCCCGGAAAACGAAAGGGTCTCGGAACATCTCGGTCACCGGGATGGAAAAATACTGGGCTAATTGGGAAGATAAATCCTTCTCTCGGAGCACCTTCCCGATCATCTCGGAAACGGTCTTGATGCCTTTACGCGAGAGAAACTGCCGTGTCCGGCGTTCGATGGAGGCCCTGGCGTAGGAACGAAAGTCGTAGCCGTATGCCCGGTAAAGCGCCTCGAGTAGGAGCTCAATTTCGATTTGTTCCGTATCGATGTCTCTCATGGGTATCAGTCTCCCGCATAGGTCCGACCTGATAGGTCGGCCGAGAAAGACATACAGGGCGCCTGAGTCCGAGCCATGAGCCATGCATGGTGTTCGCCTCAGCGACGATAAGTGCCAACCTTACTTCGGGTCTCACCTGTACAACCAAACTCTCAACATGGAAATGAGACGATCCTGGTCCACCGGCTTGGCCAGATAGTCGTTGGCCCCCGCCTCGATACATTTATGACGGTCTTCCGGCATGGCCTTTGCCGTTAATACGATGATGGGCAGGTTTCGAAACTTCGCATTCGCGCGAATCCGCTTCACGGCTTCATAGCCGTCCATCACAGGCATCATGATGTCCATAAGCACGAGACTTATGTCCGATTCCCGATTGAGAATCTCAAGCGCTTGTTCCCCATTGCCCGCCTTCAAAGGCTTGATCCCGTGTTCTGCGAGCAAACGGGACATGGCGAATGTCGTTCGCATATCGTCATCCACCACCAGCACTTTCTTGTCTTTGAGTAAGACGTCGGTTTCATGCAGGTTCCGAATGATCTGTTTTTTCATCTCGGGCATTTTATTGACCATTCGATGCAGAAACAGCGTGACTTCGTCGAGGAGGCGTTCCTGTGAACGCACGTCCTTGATCACGATCGACTCGGCATGTTCCCTCAATTCCAGTTCTTCCTGCTCCGAGAGATCCCTGGCGGTGTGCACCACCACCGGAGGCAGGCTTATGCCTTCGGCCTGTGCCTGATTGATCAATTGTCCACCGTCCATGTCCGGCAGGTTCAGGTCGAGAAGTACGCATCCATAGTCTTCGGTTCGCAAGGCCTCGAGTGCCTGCTTTCCCGTGGCGGCCTCGGCGACTTCGACATCGCCGTCCTCGACGAGTTGCCTGATGTCGGCGCGCATCCGAGGGTCGTCCTCCACCACGAGGACGCGCTTGGCTCCTTCCACTATGGTCGATTCAATTTTCTGAAACACCTGCTCCAGGTCTTCCTGGGAGATAGGCTTGGTGGCGTGGCCCACCGCGCCTTTGCGTAAGGATTCGGTACCGGCTTCATCCACGGAGATGATATGGACGGGGACATGTCGTGTTCGGATGTCGTCTTTTAAGGCGGTCAGCACGGCCCAGCCATCCATGCCGGGGAGACGCAGGTCGAGAATGATGCCGCTGGGAACGTACCTGCCGGCCAAGGACAGAGCCTCCTCACCCGTCGGTGCGGCCAGACATTTGAACCCGCGATCATGGCACTTGTTATGCAGTATTCGCGCGAATGCCGGATCATCTTCGATCAGGAGAATCACCTTGTCCGATTCCGTAATCGTGTCCCGATCATCGGGAATCCATTCCGAATGAGGTCTCGGCGTCACATTCCGTTGAGCGGACCTGGCTCTCGCGGGCGTCACCGGATTGTGTGCGTTCTTTGTTCCGTCCGCCTCCCGACTCACGGGGACGTATAGGGTAAATACCGAGCCCTTTCCCGGTTCGCTTTTGAGTTGTATATCACCGCCCAACAGGTGAGCCAGTTCCCGGGAGAGAGACAGGCCGAGGCCGGTGCCTCCGTATCTTCTGGACGTTCCGCCGTCGGCCTGCTGAAACGCCTCAAAAATCACCTTTTGCTGGTCTTTCGCAATGCCGATACCCGTATCCGTAACGGAGACGGACAACGTGTCCTTCGCCGACGACCAATTGCCGGGGAGGCCCATATCTTTCGAGGGGCGCCCGAATGCCACTTCGACTTTCCCTTCGTCGGTGAATTTGAGAGCATTGGACATGAGGTTCCTGATGATTTGTTCAATGCGCTTTCTGTCGGTGACGATTTCCTGCGGAGCTTCATCGTGTATCACGATTTCAAGCGCCAAACCTTTGTCTTCCGCGAGGTGTCGGAAGCCTGCGCGCACACTTTCGGCCAATTCAGAGATGAAAACGCCGCTCAGGTGCAAATCCATTCTTCCCGCCTCGATCTTTGACAGGTCCAGAATCTCATTGATCAGGTTGAGCAGATCGTTCCCGCTTCCGTGGATGACTTTTGCCGATTCCACCTGTTCTTCCGTAAGGTTGCCGCTCTTGTTTTCGGCCAGACTGCGGGCCAGGAGCAGAAGACTGTTGAGAGGGGTGCGCAGTTCATGGGACATGTTGGCAAGGAACTCGGATTTGTGTTTGCTGGCCAATGCCACCTGCTCGGCTTTCTCCTCGACCTCTATTTTGGCTCGCTCAACTTCTTTGGTTTGCCGTTCAAGAAGGTCGTTTTTTTCCTCCAGTTCCTCATTGGAGACCTGAAGCTCCTCCTGTTGGTTCTTGAGTCTTTCCTCCGAGTCTTTCAACAGCCGGGCCTGTTCCTCCAGTTCCTCGTTGGACGTTTTCAATTCTTCCTGCTGCACCTGAAGCTCTTCAGTCAGCCGCTGCGATTCTTCCAAAGCCGCATCCAGTTGCGTCCGACCGTTCGCGGATTGTACGGCCATGGCCAACGCCCGGCAGGCCTGTGAGAGGTAATTCATATGTTGGTCGCTTATTTCCTCAAGAGTGCCTAATTCGATTACTCCGAGGACGCGATCATCCAACAGAACGGGAGTAACGCAAATAAATCGGGGCACGTGTTCGCCAAGCCCCGAAGTCACCCTAACGTAGTCCTCGGGAATATTGCGCAGAAGAATCTGCTGTTTTTCAAGCGCCGCCTGGCCCACCAGGCCTTCACCGGGCCTGAACACATTGGAGAGATTCTTGCGTTTGTTGTAGGCATAGCTTCCCATGAGAGAGAGAGAAGGATCACCGCCGTGGCCCATAACATAGAATGCGCCCACCTGCGCATTGAGGTAACGGGCCATTTCAGAGAGAGTCCTGGATGCCAACGTCTCAATATCGGGATCTCCGCGCAATGCCTCGTTTAACGTGCCGATTCCCGTTTTCAGCCAGTCTTGTTCCATCAAGCGTTCGGATTTTTCACGCAGCGCTTCTTCCGCTTTCCGTCGGTCGTCAATATCCATGGATACGACGATAATTCCAATGACCTCGCCCTCATCGTTCAAGTTGGGAATCCTGCTGGTGCTCACCCAACGAGACCCTTTTGCGGTCTCCCAGCGCTCATCCACGTTGACCTGAGGCTTCTTATCCGCGGCCACGGCCAGGTCGGCGTCCCAATAAGCCTGTGCCACATGTTTTGGATACAGGTCGAAGCAACTTCTCCCTTCCATCCGGCCCTTGGTAAGATTGTGCGCGTCGGCCGTATACTTGTTTACCCGCAGGTAATTGTTGTTCAGGTCCTTGTAAAAGACCGCCCCGGGGATGCTGTCTATGATGATCTCAAGTTCCGAGGAAAGCCTCTTCAAAGCTTTTCCCTGTTCCATAACTTGATTCTCGATCTCCTTGCGCAGCAGCACCTCGTAGAAGGCGGCGGAAAATGCCTCGATCGTCTCCTGGTCTTCGGAACTGTAGCCTTCTTCTTTGTTCGCGAGAACGATCACGCCCACCGATTGGTCGTTTCGCTTGAAGGGGACGGCCAACAAGGAGGAGAGCGGAGGATGCCCAGGAGGCGTACCCGCACGATCGGGATGGATTGGAATTTCATCGGAATTCAGTATCCTCGATATGCCGTCTCGGAGAACGGTACGGTCAATCCCTCGTACCGGCATGTTCCTGATCATTTCTTCGGCGTTCTGCTCCGCAATGTTGCAGTCTTTCCAACCTCGATCGTTGATCGCGACGATATCCATGAGTTTCGAGGCGTTCAGCATGCCGATGAACCCGTATCGGCTTTCCGTTAATCCTTCCGCCACATGAAGAACCGCCTTCGCCAATTCCTCTTCGGTTTCGGAAGTCAACGCCTGACGGAAAACCTGGTTCACGGCGCTTTGTAGTCTCGTCTGCCTGACGATGGCCGCGTTGGCCGTCTTGAGGGATTCCACGGCTTTCCTGAAGGAATTGTTGAGTACGCCGATTTCGTTGTCCGGAGCTTTGATGTCGACCTGGCTGAGCTCTCCGTCGGCGATCCGTTCGGACCACTCCGTGAGCCGGCGAATGGGGCTTACGATGCGGCCGGAAGCGGCCAGGGACAGGAGCACGGCGACAAAGGTCATCAGCAACGCAAGGCCCACCGAGACCTGTCTCAGAGACATAATGGGGGCCAGCGCCTCATCCAGGTCCATCTCGGCAATGACGGCCCAGCGCAGCCCCTTGACGTTCAACGGTCCGTAGGCGCTTAGGACCTTATTGCCGCCGTAGCCGGTGACGACCTCGATGCCTGATTTGCCGGCCAAAGCTTCTTCAACGGCCCGCGTGTCTATACCGTTCTTCTTCACCGTACCGGTGAGAGAGGCTTTCAGGTTCCGAAATTCGGGGTCTATGAAGGTGTCCGATCTCAGGCGGAGATCCGGACCCACGAGGTAGGTTTCGCCGGTGCGGCCCATTCCCGCCCGTTCACTCATCTGCTGATTAATACGGCCCAATGGGAGCTGGAGAACGAGATAACCGAGGCACACCTCTCCTCGGTAGACCGGTGTGCCCATGAAAAGCGCCACATCGTCTCCGAACAGCGCGGCATCCTCAAGAAGTACCTCCCCGGCTTTGCAGGTTTTCAGCTTTTGGAAAAGCCGCCCAAGATTGGTATCGTGGTAAACATCGGAAATGAGACCGGCGCCGTAGGCCTCGCCTTTGGCATAGGTGAAAAAGATATGGCCCTGCGTATCGATGAGAATTACGTCCTCGTAATTATTGATGCGAATGTAGTTCTCGAAAAAGGCGTGTTCTTCACTGTGCACCACGCTGTATGCGCTGCCGTCCTTCGCATCCGCCAGGCCGGGTTTGTTGAGATAGAGCGTCCGTAGTTTGTCCGCACCCAGGAATCTCAATCCGGCCTCCATGTCCACCATATCGCTCTTGAGCGTCTGGAGCCGGGAGATGAACAAGATGTCCGATTCATAGCTCTGGAACAAGGTCTGCAGGATACTCTGCTTGACTTTCCGAACGGCCATTAACTTGCTCTTCGCCTCATGGGTCAGTGCTTTTCGCGCTCGGTCATAGGCCATGGACCCAACCAGCACCATGGGCAAGAGAGCCAAGAGAACAAACCAGGCCAGCAACGTTCCCCGCATTCCACGGAAGATGCCGAGTCGGCCTCCGGCTACTCCGCCGCCTACGGATTCTCTGATGGGCATTTCGTATCCTCTCGTGATCGTGAGCCAAGAATGGACGATGAAGAGTGCTGATTCATATGACGGAAATACTCCTCCTCAAATTTCTTGAGTCTTTCGGATTCGACATGTCCGTCAGAATGCGGGTCGCCACTTGCCGTCCTTTACTTTGAGCACATGGAGGGTGCGAATACCGTCTCCTTTCTCGTCAAAGGCCATCATGCCGGCTGTTCCCCGCCATACGCCCATGTTTGCGAGACCGTCCCTCACGGTCTCCCGCTCCTTTTGCAGATTTTCGGGATTGTTGCCGATCATTTCCTTTTTCATGATATCCGCGAGAAAAAGGAGAATATCGTACACGACCTGGTCGTATTGTTCCGACTCGCAGTTCATATCGGGGTATTCTTCCCGGCATCGTTTCTCGAAGCGGGCGACATAGCCCCGCACTTTGGGGTTGGGATCGTCCAAATAGAACAGGCTCACGGACCATAAATCTTCCGCGGCATCACCGGCGACTTCAATGACCTTGGGGTTCGCAACGCCGCTGCTTACCAAAACGGGTTGTTTCAACCCACGCATGCGAATTTCTTTTAGGAGAAGTCCGACTTCGGGGGAGAAGCCGGAGATGCACAGACCATCGGGGTGATAGGCCTTGATTCGCTCGACACACGGACCGTAGTCTTTTTGGCCTGTCTCAAAAGATATGGGATCATCGCGGTTGAGGATCTCGATGTTCAGATCGTGCATGATCTCGGGCCAGACCTTCGTTGCCGCCGTGGTCCAGACCGGCACCGTTCGGTCGTAGAGAATTACGACGCTTCGGATATGGTGGGCCGAGGCCCAGGCCCTGACCGAAGGGCCCTCTTTCTTATCGGAGGTCACGGTCATGCGGAATGCGTAAGGGCGCTGCTTCAGGTCGCTCAGCCCGGGTAGGGCTGAAGCGGTTCCAATAATCGCCGTTTTCAGGTCGTTGGTGGCGGGCGCGATTGCCGTGAATGTATTGCTGAAGAGCGGCCCGACAACCGCCAAAACGCCTTCTTCGAGCACTAGTTCCCGGTATTGGGCGAGGGCCTGTTGGGGGTCGCCTCCGGTGTCTCTGACGACTGCCTCCACCCTGTTGCCCATCACTCCGCCTCTGCGGTTGATCATTTCCAGCGCCATTTCAGCACCCACGGACTGCTTCTTGCCCCATTCGGGAACCGGTCCCGTCAATGGAAGCAGAAGCCCCACCTTCAGCGGTCGACCTTCAGCCCGGACCTGTCCGACCGTGAGGATGAAGACGGTGAACATGAGGACCACGGCGGACGAAATTCTTCCCATGGCTCTTCCTTTCAGTCGGGATGTTTGAGGCTCGACGGAACACGAGTTCGACAGTTGTCGATTAAGCGCTCGGTTTCCCCTCTTCGGACGTGAGGCGAGGATTGGACGATCCGGGTTTGTCCGGTTACCGAGGGCGTCGACATTATTGGGGAGGACGACTAAGACACGTGATTTTTCAATATCGTGGGAACAAAGATCGAGTACATCGTAGGCGGGAGCCGATCCCTTTTCGGCATCTGTGCGGCGGACGACTTGGGCGACAAGAGGCGCAACCGGTTCGGCGGGCCGTATTTCCTCCCACCCTGAGCATGAACGAAGATTTCTTCCTGGAATCACTTTTCCTCTCGGATCGGAACCGACCTTAAACATGCAAAGGAGTCGACGGCGCATGAACAAAGAACATCAGGGCGTCGTCTCCCTTGGTCTTAAGGATTCCGCCGGCGTGGTCTTCGTCGGCTAATAACGAGCTGAGCTCCTTACCCTCCTTTTCCGGACCCTGCTTTTCACCTGCGCGATCGGCGTCGGAGCGGCGAGCTTTGGTACGCCTCGCGAGCCCCTGTGTTTCCAATACGGAAGGCTTGATCGCATCGAAGTTCTCCATGGGTCGTCCAGGAAATGACTCGACGGCCAGTGAAAAGCAATGACCGATAACTTAACGTTATAGGAGGTTATCATGCCTTCTGCAAATAATTTTTCCGAATACGGGCGATAACGCTGCTGATTTCCTGAAGTCTGCTGGTTTTGGAATTCGCCTGGGAACCCGACGATTTTCGTTTCTTCTTGGGCGCCGGCGCTGGATTGGAGGCAGGGAGTTTGGATGGGGACGAACCGTCGGGCGTCCGTTTTGCGACACCCGACGGCTTGTTTCAGGTTCGATCGTTTAGGCGGAGTATCCTTTCCGAATACGGACAACGGCGAAGAGAGCCAGCAAAGCCGACATCAGGAGCATGCCCCATTGGGATAGGGTGGGTACTTGGGACACGGAATATGCGGCGTCGGCATAGGCGCCGGGTCCACCCGGATCGGTCAGGGTGGAAGGGTCTCCATCGTTGTCATAGGGACCGCTCTCCTTCAGCACAAAGGTGATCTTGGTTTTGCCGGGCACGGAGGTATGGTCCACGGCCACGGCCACGTTTTCCCAGGTTCCGGTATACTTGTTCAATTTGAAATAGCCCGTGATGGACGGGTCCCTCGAGACCAGTATTTCCATGGTTATTTCTTCGCCGGCCGTCACTCCGTGGACCTCGAAATGAAACACGCCGCAGGGCATGTTGATGACGTCGGGCACGCCGGCTTGAGCCGGAGAGAGGGCGGTCACGTCTTTAAGGCTGGTTCCGGCGTTTGCCGTGGAATCCAGGGTGGCGTAATCCGTATGGTCGCATGTTTCCAGGGAAGTCACGTCCGCTTGGTCCTTGTCCGGGGTGCCGTCCCCGTTGCCGTCTCCCGTACCGCCTCCGGGACTGGGCACGGCGTTTTCAACGGCCGTGTCCACACCGTCGCTGTCGTCCCCGGTGGTGAAATCGACTTCGTTGCCGTAAGCGGTGCCTTTACTATTGGTTGCATAGGCCCGGACATAATACCGGGTTTCCGTGGACAGGCCGGTGATCGAACCGACGAAGGAGCCCGTGCCTGTGCCGTCGCTGGTCTTGTCGTCGCCGGTGTCGGGAGTGCCGGTGGTGTTCCAGCATACGCCCCTGGCGGTGACGGTCGCACCGCCGTCGGCGGTGACATTGCCGCCGCAGGAGGCCGTGTTGCCGGTGATGGAGGAAACGGCGGCCGTGGTCACCGTGGGAGCGCCCGCTTCCGTGGTAAAGGAGACCTGATTGCCGTATGCGGTTCCGGCGCCGTTGGTCGCATAGGCGCGGACGTAATACTTTTGACCCGGGGAGAGGTTGGTGAGGGAACCGGCAAAAGAGCCCGTGCCTGCACCGTTGGTGGTTTTGTCGTCACCGGTGTCCGGAGTGCCCGTGGTGTTCCAACATACGCCCCTGGCGGTGATGTCACCGCCGCCGTCGGAGGTGACATCACCGCCGGACGAAGCCGTGGTTGTGGTGATGGACGAAGCCGCGGTAGTGGTGACCGTGGGAAGGACCGGATCGGCGGTGAACTCCACTTCATTGCCGTAAGCGGTGTCCACGCTGTTGGTTGCATAGGCCCGGACATAGTATTTTTGGCCCGGAGAAAGGTTGTTGAGGGAACTGGTGAACTCACCGGTGCCTGTGCCGTTGTCGGTCTTGTCGTCATTGGTGTCGGGAGTGCCGGTGGTGTTCCAGCATACGCCCCTGGCGGTGACGTTCGCGCCGCCGTCGGCGGTGACATCGCCGCCGGACGAGGCCGTGGTAGAGGTGATGGACGAAACTGCGGTGGTGGTCACCGTGGGTGCGGCGGTTTCCGTGGTGAACTCCTCCTCCTCGCCGTAACCCGTTCCCACGCTGTTGGTTGCATAGGCCCGGACATAGTATTTTTGGCCCGGAGAGAGGTTGGTGAGGGAACTGGTGAATTCGCCGGTGCCGGTGTCGTTGGTGGTCTTGTCGTCGTCGGTGTCGGGAGTGCCGGTGGTGTTCCAACATACGCCCCTGGCGATGACGCTCGCGCCGCCGTCGGCGGTGACATCACCGCCGGACGAGGCCGTGGTAGAGGTGATGGACGAAACCGCGGTGGTGGTCACCGTGGGTGCGGCGGTTTCCGTGGTGAACTCCTCTTCATCGCCGTAACCTGTTCCCGCGCTGTTGGTCGCATAGGCGCGGACATAATATTTTTGTCCGGGAGAGAGGTTGGTGAGGGAACTGGTGAACTCGCCCGTGCCGTTGTCGTCGGTGGTTTTGTCGTCGTCGGTGTCCGGAGTGCCGGTGGTGTTCCAACATACGCCCCTAACGGTGACGTTCGCGCCGCCGTCGAGGGTGACTTCGCCTCCGGAAGAGGCCGTGGTAGTGGTGATGGACGAGACGGCGGTTGTGGTTACCGTGGGTGCCACAGCGGGCGGGGGCTCCGTGTAGGCTCCGATGCTGATGGGATTATCGGCCGGAGTCGCCTCACCACGCTGGTCATAGTAGGTTCCGTCGGTGGTTGGGGCGCCGTTCCAGACACCGCTTCCGGAATCCGTATAGGGAACGGCGTCAATGGCGAAGCTTCCGCTGTCCAGGCTTAACGTCTTCGTATTGCCGCCGTTGTCGGCAAGGGCCGTGGCGATGTTGAGGCTTTGATTGGCCAGATCGGAGTTGTTTTGATTCCATGTTGCGTATCCGGTAGTGCCGTCGGCCTTGGTGTTGTAAAGGATATCGGTGGTGGAATTGAAATTGGTTCCCGATTGATACTGCACTATGTTATAGCCGTGGTCGGTGACGGTCCCGCCGTTGAGGTAGTAATCCATGTTGCTTCCACCGGAGGTCGAGTTCCCCGCCAACAAGCAGTTCCGCATGTGCAGGTTCGCGTTACTCAACCGGGTGGCCACGGCGCCCCAACTCTGATGTTCATTGTCGTAAACAGTACAATTGTTCATGTATACGACATCAAAAACTATTAGCGCACTGCCATAGGCACCGGTATTCTGAAAAAACGTTGAATTTTCCAACCTGCAGTTTTCCGTACTCCCCGAAGTTCCTATGCCGACGGCTCCACCCATGTTGGTTGCACTGTTTCCCGTGAACGTCGAGCCTAATATATCGATTCCTCCATCATTCACATAGATGGCGCCGCCGTTGCATGAGGTGCCGTTCATAAAAGTGCAGTCGGTGATCTTGCACTTATTGGTGTCTGAAGAGCCGGATGAAGTGGCGTAGATGGCTCCTCCGTAATTCTGGTATTGACTTGCCGTTGCTGTTGCATTCCCGTCGAAGGTTGAATTGGTAACGGAAAGTTGTTTTCCGCTGTACGGCTGACTATAAATAGCTCCGCCCTTGCCCGTGGCATAGTTGTCCGTAATGTTGGAATCATTTATGGTGACGCTTGAATACTGATGAAATAGGGCGCCTCCGTTATTGGCTTTGCTGTTTGATAAGGTGCAGTTGTCGATCACTATGTCGCCGGCGGTTGATTTTATTACCCCTCCGTGTTCGGATGCCCCTGAGATGTCCCCGCCTTTTATCGTCAAATTGTTGAAGGTGTAGGTTTGTCCGGACGCATTAATGTTGAATACCCTGAACGCGGAGATTCCGGGAGTCGTGACTTGGATGGTTACCCGGGTGCCGCTTCCCGCCGTGTTTTCCCCATCGATGGTGAAGCTCTTGGCGTCGGTCAAATTGAATGCCGCTGCGGAGCCGTCTTCCGAGACCGTGATGGTTTCGGAGCCCGAGGACAGATTAAAGCTGATGGTCTCTCCATTGCCCACGTCTGCGATGGCTTGCCGCAATGAGCCCGCCCCGGAGTTGTTGTTATTGGTCACAACCTGATCTGCGGCAATGGCTCCCGATACGAACAGAACGAAGAAAACCATTCCCATGCGGATAATCTGGAAGAACGACTTGATCTTGACGCTGCCTGTGGAACGCATGATTTCCTTTCCTAGTTGGACCATATTCGGTTGTAACCCGAGTGTCGCGGAGATCCCCGGCTCCTCCGCGAGCGGAAACAAGTCGGACAAGTGGTTGTACAGAGAGCTGCGAAAGAGGGGCTCAGGCTCCTCGCCGCCGAGGAAGCGGTGTAGCGGATGGGGGCCTCTCGCGGATGGCGGAGACCCACGGAACCGGTGGGTTCCCTTTGCAGCCGAAGCAGGGTGAGCCGTTTCGAAAAATCGTTTCGGCGCACGGACGGAGGAATCCCCAAAGGAATTCTTTGCATGGAAAGCACGCGCTACCGTCACTCGCGGTGTACGAAGTTCTTCGTCCACATCCACGGGCGGAGTCTCGGAAAAGGTCGGGAAAGCGACCGTCGCAGGTACCACGAAACCAAGTGCGTCGAGTGCTGCTTCCCGCTGAGGACGCCCTAGGCGTGAAGATGCATCTTCTTTTGTCGGGGGAAGGAATGAAATCCGTCTTTAGGGAGGGTGTAGGAGAAATCCGTCTCTCATAGGGTCTTCTCCATTGCTTGCGGGATGGGGGCTTTCGCGATTTCCGTCGCCCGTATCACGTCGATCTCCGGTTGGGGGCGGCCGATACTGCTCCTTCATATCAGACGGTATGGATTTGATTCACAGGGGCCGCAGGGTTTTTGGATACTTATCTTACAAATTTTTTTCTTATCCTAATATGGCGCTCAAGAAAAGTTGCGAAGTGTAAAGTTGAACGTGTGGCATGGCCCCCGGTGTTTATCCGGGGAGACGTCTACACAAATTGAATTGGCGAGGCCTATTTCTGATGATTCTTTCCACGACTTCGTCGCCGGGCCGGGCGGGCACTCACGAACCTGTAAGTCTCTCGTTGGTGAAGGCCAAGGCCGGTCGAGGGTTGCGCACATCGGGCAAAACCTGTAAAGTACGTATTCGTGGGCCGCAAGAGAAGGTTTCTCGATTCAACGAGATTTCTTGAATTTCGTATCGTTTCGGTGAAAATCTGGAGGGCGGTACGGGCAGACAATTGATCGTTATCGGAGGTGGGGCCGCGGGGCCTAGTGCGGCGGCCAAAGCGAAACGGCTCGATCGTGAGCTGGAAGTGCACATGTTCGACGAAGGGCCTCACGTGTCCTATGCCGCGTGTCCGACTCCGTACTTTGTCGCGGACCGCATTCAGGGCACGGAAAAGATCATCGCTCGAACTCCGGAGGAATTCGAGAAGGCGGGCGTGCATGTTCACGTAAACACCGGGATTGTGGATTTGGATATGAAGGCCGGAACCGCCAAGGATTCCACGGGAAGAAAGTGGCCTTTCGACGTGGCCGTCTATGCCACCGGGGCTTCCTCCAAAATCCCAAAGCTGCGCGGCATCGTGCCCATCTGCGCAAGCTGCAAGAAAATTGGCGACGACCAGGGCTACTGGCACCAAGTGGAAGTCTATGTCCGCGACCACTCCGAGATGGGGCTGATCCTGGAGGCCAACCTCACAGCCGCCACCCTGCTGGGCGTGACCGGAGCGCGCTGGTCAAGCAGCCGTTTACCCGGTTCATCCTCAAGGAAGACCAGGACATCCACTACCAGCTACTACCCGCTACTACCAGCACCGCAAACAGCTCTTTGAAACCGGTCAGTCACAGGTGTGCGAGGTACGGCTGATGAAAGTAGACGGCGCGTCCTTCTGGGCGAGGCTGGAAGCCACAGTGGCGAAGGATACCGACGGCGCTCTCGTGTGCCGTGTCGTGCTGAGCGACATCACCGAACGCGGGCAAGCGGAGATAGAGCTTCGAAGACTGGCCGAAGCGGTACGGCAGACTTCGGAAGCCATCGTGATCACAACGACGGACGGAACAATCGAGTACGCCAATCCGGCATTCGGGAAAATCGCCGGCTATGCTCTTGAGGAGCTGATCGGCCGGAATCCACGGATGCTCAAAAGCGGTCATCAGGGGCAGGCGTTCTACAAGCAGCCGTGGGACACCATTATCGAGGGCAGGCGATGGACCGGCCGCATCACTGACAAACGCAAAGATGGAACCATTTACACTGCGGAATGCTTCATATCGCCGGTCAAAGACGGAGGCGGCGCTATTGTAAATCTTATTTGATGGGTTCGTAAAAACCTCTTGGCAAAGCTATCTTTTTGAAAATATGAGTAAAAGTGGTATTTAGGGGTTGACCCTTCTCTTGGGCCTTGTAGAATAAGTATTCGATTTGATTGCCAATATATTCCTCAGGGGTCTGTTTTGTTTCGGCCTAAGAGAACACAAAAGACCATTTTCGACCACGATATTTGCCTTCCAGCCACCAGGATCGAGGCGTTGGAGAAGACTTCGGCCGGTCCCTTCCGGCGTTTGGTGCTTCCCATGATCGATGAGGAGTTTTTCCGGCCTTTCTACTGTGAGGATAACGGCAGGCCCAACAAACCCGTGGCCATCCTCGTCGGAGTATGCATTTTGAAGGAAATGCACAACCTGACCGATGCGGAGGTTTTGGGCGCTCCGGACTTCGATCTCCGCCGGCAATATGCATTCGACATCAACGCCTTTGAATCTCACGTCTGCCGGAAGACCCTGCACAATTTCCGGACCTTGATTACCGCCAACGAACAAGCGCGGGGCCTGTTCACCGGAATCACGGACGCGATCGTCGAGACGGCCTCCCTTAGCACGGAAAAACAGCGGTTGGACTCCACCCAGATCACTTCCAACATGGCCCATCTGAGCCGTCTAGGGCTCTTTACGCGCACCATCGAAGCGTTCCTGAGACGGCTCCGTAAGAAGCATCCCAAGTTGTACGAGAAACTGCCCCGACTTTACGACAAGGCCTACCTGAAGCGCGCAGGCTATTTTGCCGATGTGAAATCATCGCGGACTCCCTGCAGAATCCTTCGGATCCCGATGCCGCTTATGGGCGCAAGGGCAAAGGATATAAGGCTTCCCTCACGGAGACCTGCGTGAAGGAAAATCCCTTCCAGATGATCACCGATATGGACGCGGCCCCTTCCTATGGCAACGACCGGAAAGACGTGATGCCCGTTATCGAACGCCTGGAGGAGACGGGCCGCAAACCCGCCGAGTTGTTCGCCGACGCCGGCTGCGGCAGCGGGGAGAACATCCTTCAAGCTTACGAGCACGAAGTCGAGCTTACCGCCCCGGTCAATTGCGGAAAAGCACCGGATCTCAATAAGATGCAGTTGAGTGACTTTGAAACGAACGAGGACTGCACCCAAGTCGTTTCCTGTATCCGGGGTCACGCGCCTCTCGAATGCAAGGTCGTTGACCGCGGCAAAGCGGTTGAAGCCGTGTTTCCCCGCGAGCACTGTCTCATACGCGAATTTCTCGCCATCTGTCCGTTAGAGCGGATCAAGGGCGGAAATTATCGGCTGAAGTACAAACGAAAGGACATAGCGACCTCCAAACGCAGGCTAAAGCAGGAAAGCCATGATTTCAAAGAACGTTACAAAATCCGGTCCGGCATCGAGGCCACCATCTCCGAAGCGGATCGGGTCACGGGATTCTAACGATCGTGGACCCGAGGCAGAAACCGGGTCATCCTGTCTGTTTTCATGAAGGCCCCGGCCATCAATATCAAGAGGTTCATCCAGAGCCGCCTTGATCAGGCCAAGAGGGCCTGTCCCAAGTCATTAGACGGCAACAACAACGACAATTTCCGTCCTCTCTGTGACCTATTTACAGACGGCGGCAACCCTAAATGTCTTTCAATGGCCGCTTGAACCTCCGATCCTGCAGAAACTAGCCCTGCTCGAAAAGGGGGTTCTTACGACGGCATCACGTGTTCACTATTTTTCGATTCCGGTTTGCGAGCATTCTAGACAGCCCGTTGAAAAAAGCCGGTTGCGGCAGGCTGCTGAAAAACGATGAGATGCAAGGCGCGCAAATCCTGAGGAATGAGACGTACATAGAGTACGTCGCAGTGACGAGGGATGAAGCGCAACGCCGCAGATCGCGTTTTTCAACAGCATTCTAGACAGCCCGTTGAAGAAAGGATGTTATTCTGCCCACGAAGAGTGAGGAGCTGAATCATTTGTTCGAATCGTCGTTCGAAGGAGTTTCAGCGATGGTGAAGAGCAATGCGAGCAGCAAAAGGAGCAAAATAAAGAGGGTCCTTTGGTCCTAATCAATAAGAAACGGCTCTGGAAGCCCTCTGTGTTATAATGGTTTTGCGAAAAAGCACTAACAAAACAAGGGCATCCGAGCCATGTCGCATCGTAACGCAATCCTAAGTCAAATAGTTGCATTTCTTCCGAGACATGAATTCGACAGTCTTGCCAAGGTGCATCATGTTGGACGCCGTTTTCGAAGTTTCAACCGATGGTCTCAATTTATGGCGCTGACCATTGCTCAGCTTTCCGGGCGGGTGAGCCTGAGGGACTTGGTGGACAACATCGCCGCCCGGGCGCGAAGACTGTATCATCTGGGTATGCGGAGCCTTTCGCGATCGAATCTTGAGCTCAGACCGGCATAAAATACAGATTCTGATTTTTTTCTTATCCATTTCAATATGGAAGGAACGACAATGCCGACAAATAAGAAAAAACCGCGCGGGTCTGCCAAAGAGAATTCATCAAAAAAGAATAAAGAAGAAAAAAAACCGGAAGAAAATGTCAGCTTCCCGATCGTCGGCATCGGAGCTTCGGCCGGCGGGTTGGCGGCGTTTGAGGCCTTCTTTTCCGGCATGCCCACGGACACGGATCCCAGTATGGCCTTTGTTTTGGTACAGCATCTGGCTCCGGACCACAAGAGCATCCTCACCGACCTCATCCGACGCTACACCCGCATGCAGGTCTTCGAGGTCGAGGACGGGATGGCGGTTCGCGCCAACTGCGCCTACATTATCCCGCCCAACCGAGACATGGCTTTTCTGAACGGCAGGCTCCAGTTGATGGAACCCTCCGCCCCGCGCGGCCGGCGCCTGCCCATTGACTTCTTCTTCCGCTCGTTGGCCCAAGATCAGTGCGAACGGGCCATATGCATCGTGCTTTCGGGCACAGGCAGCGACGGCACTCTGGGCGTGCGGGCCATCAAGGGCGAGGGCGGCATGGTCATGGTCCAGAATCCCGATTCCACCGAGTATGACGGCATGCCGCGGAGCGCCATCGCCACCGGCCTGGTGGACTATGAGCTGCCGCCCTCTGAGATGCCCGCCCAACTCATCGCCTACGTGGCCCATGCCTTCGGAAAGCCTCCCCGCACCGCCGGCCTCACTTCGCCCAAGGCAGAGAACGGGCTGAAGAAGACCTGTATCCTGCTGCGCGCCCAGACCGGCCACGACTTTTCTCACTACAAGCCGAGCACCATCATCCGCCGTATCGAGCGTCGCCTGGCCGTCCACCAGATCGAAACGATGGACGGGTACGTCAAATATTTGCAGCAGACGCCGGCGGAGGTGGAAGCTCTCTTCCACGACCTGTTGATCGGGGTCACCAATTTCTTCCGCGACCCGGAGGCCTTCAAGACACTCGAGGAACAGGTCATCCCAAAGCTCTTTGCCGCCAAGCCCGCGAACGGCGTGATCCGCGTCTGGTCGCCGGGATGCGCCACCGGCGAGGAAGCCTATTCCCTCGCCATCCTGCTGTCCGAGCGTCAGGAGGCGCTGAAACGGAGCTTCAAGGTTCAGGTCTTTGCCACCGACATTGACAGCCAGGCGATCGCCACGGCCCGCGCCGGCGTCTACCCAGCCAGCATCGCCGCCGATATCTCGCCGGAGCGGCTGGCGCGTTTTTTCGCGGCCGAGCCCGAAGGCGCGGACGGGGTTCCGAGCGACTACCGCATATGCAAAAGCATACGGGACATGCTGGTTTTTTCCGAACAAAATGTCATCAAAGACCCGCCCTTCTCTAAACTCGATCTCATCAGTTGCCGCAACCTGTTGATCTATATGGGCGGGGAACTACAGAAGAAGCTCATTCCCCTGTTCCACTATGCGCTTTGCCCAGGGGGGGTTCTCTTCCTGGGCACCTCCGAGACCGTGGGTGAGTTCGGCGATCTGTTTGCCGTGGTGGACCGCAAATCGAAGCTGTATCAGCGCAAGGAGGATTTTCACGGCGCACAGCGAGCGGCCATGGGCCGGTTTCTGCCGCCCAGGACAGCGGTGGACGCGGCGTTCCCGCCGGCCGCCGGAAAGACGGACGGCCCCGTGAAAGTGTCGCTTCGCGCGCTGACCGAACAGGCACTTTTGCAGCAGGTTGCCCCTGCCGCCGCGCTCGTCAACGATCATGGCGACATCCTCTACGTCCACGGCCACACCGGCCCGTATCTGGAGCTGTCTCCGGGCGAGGTCCGCATCAACAACATCCTTAAGATGGTCCGCGAAGGATTGCGGCACGACCTGTCCAAGGCCCTGCACAAAGCGGCGGCCGGCAGGGAGATCGTTCGCTGCCCGGGTCTGCGCGTCAAAACCAACGGCGACATGACAGCGGTCAATTTGTCCGTGCACCGGATCGCAACCGTTGTCACTGACAGGCCGGGAGAACCTCTATATTTGGTGGTTCTGGAGCAATCGCAGCCCTTCGAACCTGAACGGGCGCAGAAAGCCGCCGCCCTGCATGTTGGCGAAGGTTCGGACAGCCCCGATACTACAGACACTGATGGACGCATCGCACAGCTTAAGCAGGAACTGCGGGCCAAGGAAGAATACCTCCAGACCACCAACGGAGAACTCAGATCCTCGAATGAGGAGATGCAGTCAGTCAATGAAGAATTGCAGTCCACCAACGAGGAACTCGAAACCTCCAAGGAGGAGCTGCAATCCGTCAACGAGGAGTTGGCCACGGTCAACGCCGAACTGGAAGTCAAGGTGGCGGATTTATCTCGGGCCAACAACGACATGAAAAATCTACTGGCCGGCACAGGCATCGGCACCGTTTTTGTGGATCACGGGCTTCGAATCTTGCGCTTCACCCCCGCTGCCACTCGGATCATCAATTTGATCCAGAGCGACATCGGCCGGCCCGTGGGCCACATCCTCTCCAACCTGTCGGGCTACGACAATTTACTGCCGGACACGCAGGCGGTGCTGGACACCCTGGCCCCCAAAGAGTTGGAAGTGCAGACCCTGGACGGAACGTGGTATACCATGCGCATCCTGCCTTACCGCACGCTGGATAACGTTATCGAGGGGGCGGTGATCACCTTTGTTGACATTACCGAAGCAAAGAAAACAGCGGAGGCGTTGAGGGCGACCCAACAGCGCCTCCGCCTGGCGCAGGAAGCCGCTAATGCCGGAACCTGGGAATGGAACCTGCTGACCAACGAGAATACCTGGTCTGAGGAAGTGTGGTCTCTGTTTGGACTGGAACCGAATAGCCTCGAACCGTCTCTTGAGACATGGCTGCAAAGTGTGCATCCCGATGACCGAGCCAGAGTGGAACAGGTGGTAAAGGAAGCATCTTCCAAAGAGATGGAACTGAATTCGGAGTGGCGTGTGCTCGATCGCGATGGTAAAGACCGTTGGTTGATGTCCCGGGGAAAGCCGTTTCGTGATGCGAACGGCCAAGTGACGCATTACGCCGGGATCGTTATCGACATCACCGAGCGCAAGCGGGCCGAGGAGGCGCTGCGTCATGCGCTTGATCAGATCAAGACCCTGCGCGGCATCGTGCCCATCTGTGCAAGCTGCAAGAAAATTCGCGACGACCAGGGCTACTGGCACCAAGTGGAAGTCTATGTCCGCGACCACTCCGAAGCCGACTTCAGCCACAGCCTTTGCCCGGAATGCATGAAGAAGCTCTATCCCGAGTTCGAACAAGAAGACGGAGATTCAGATAAAAATGAGAGAGGTGAACAGTGATCACCAAGGATAACCGACCCGGTGACTCCTCTCAATTGCGCCGGAAGGCGTTGGAGAAGACTTCGGTCGGTCCCTTCCGGCGTTTGGTGCTTCCCATGATCGATGAGGAGTCTATCCGGCCTTTCTACTGTGAGGATAACGGCAGGCCCAACAAACCCGTGGCCATCCTCGTCGGAGTATGCATTTTGAAGGAAATGCACAACCTGACCGATGCGGAGGTTTTGGGCGCTCCGGACTTCGATCTCCGCCGGCAATATGCATTCGACATCAACGCCTTTGAATCTCACGTCTGCCGGAAGACCCTGCACAATTTCCGGACCTTGATTACCGCCAACGAACAAGCGCGGGGCCTGTTCACCGGAATCACGGACGCGATCGTCGAGACGGCCTCCCTTAGCACGGAAAAACAGCGGTTGGACTCCACCCAGATCACTTCCAACATGGCCCATCTGAGCCGTCTAGGGCTCTTTACGCGCACCATCGAAGCGTTCCTGAGACGGCTCCGTAAGAAGCATCCCAAGTTGTACGAGAAACTGCCCCGACTTTACGACAAGGCCTACCTGAAGCGCGCAGGCTATTTTGCCGATGTGAAATCATCGCGGACTCCCTGCAGAATCCTTCGGATCCCGATGCCGCTTATGGGCGCAAGGGCAAAGGATATAAGGCTTCCCTCACGGAGACCTGCGTGAAGGAAAATCCCTTCCAGATGATCACCGATATGGACGCGGCCCCTTCCTATGGCAACGACCGGAAAGACGTGATGCCCGTTATCGAACGCCTGGAGGAGACGGGCCGCAAACCCGCCGAGTTGTTCGCCGACGCCGGCTGCGGCAGCGGGGAGAACATCCTTCAAGCTTACGAGCACGAAGTCGAGCTTACCGCCCCGGTCAATTGCGGAAAAGCACTGGATCTCAATAAGATGCAGTTGAGTGACTTTGAAACGAACGAGGACTGCACCCAAGTCGTTTCCTGTATCCGGGGTCACGCGCCTCTCGAATGCAAGGTCGTTGACCTCCGATCCTGCAGAAACTAGCCCTGCTCGAAAAGGGGGGTTCTTACGGCGGCATCACGTGTTCACTATTTTTCGATTCCGGTTTGCGAGCATTCTTAACAAAGCGGATGCGTTACCGGTTTCGGTGCTTGGGTTTAACCTGTAGGTTTCTGCAATGGATAACAAGCAATCGTTTAATAAATTCGAAGAAATCATGAAGTCTTTAGGGTATGACAACCTAAATTCACAAGCATTTAGAAAAATGGTTGATATCATTTTAGGGTCTATTCGTGAACCCTTATTGCTGATTGATTCTGAATTGAAGATTGTAAAAGCAAATAAGTCATTTTATAAAAAATTCAAGGTCGAACCTGGGCAAACTGAAGGGGTATTAATATATGATATTGGCAACAGGCAATGGGACATCCCAAAGCTCAGAGAATTACTTGAAGACATCCTTCCTAAGAATTCCACATTCAATGACTTCGAGGTGGAACATAACTTTGAGAACATAGGTCGAAAGATAATGCATCTGAACGCCGGAAGGATTTATAGCGAGTCGAAGCAAACACAGATGATCCTCGTATCCATCGAGGATGTGACTGAACGTGAATATTATAAAAGACATCTCGAGGAACTGGTTGAAAGGCGAACGGCCGAAATCAGCGTAGCAAGGGAAGAGGCGGAAAAGGGCAAGCAAATCGCTGAAGAATCACTTTTTGAAATAAAAAAGTTGAAGGATCAACTTGAAGCTGAACGAGCCTATCTTCAGGAAGAAATCAAACTGGAATACAACCATGAGAACATGATTGGCCAGAGTGATGGGATCAATTACGTGTTCTATAAGGTTGAACAAATTGCCCGCAGCGATACCACCGTTTTGGTTCTTGGCGAGACCGGAACCGGCAAAGAGCTGGTTGCCCGGGCCGTTCACGGCTTGAGCCTGCGCAAAGAGCGAGCGTTGGTGAAAGTGAATTGCGCGACTCTGCCTTCCAACCTTATCGAAAGCGAACTCTTCGGCCACGAGAAAGGTGCTTTCACCGGTGCTCATTCCAGAAGGTTGGGCCGATTTGAGCTCGCCGACGGCGCTACCCTGTTCTTGGATGAGATTGGCGAACTGCCGCTGGAATTGCAGCCCAAACTGCTCCAGGTGATACAGAACGGTGAGTTTGAACGCTTGGGCAGCTCTGACACGAGAAAGGTCGATGTTCGAATCATCGCCGCCACCAATCGCAATCTTGAAGAGGAAGTCCGCAAAGGCCGATTTCGCGAAGATCTCTGGTACCGGTTAAATATTTTTCCGATTACCATGCCGCCGCTCCGGGACCGCATTGAAGACATACCGCTGCTGGTCAATTTCTTTGTTGATAAGATTTCAAAAAGACTGGGCAAATCCATCGAGATGGTCCCGGTGAATGTTATGGACGCGTTGCAGACATATCATTGGCCCGGCAATATTCGCGAACTGGAAAATGTCCTAGAACGGGCTGTGATCAACTCCTCGGGACCCAAACTGCGTCTGGTGGATGAACTGAAAAAGCCGCACAAGGATTTAATAAGCTCCGGAAGAACCTTGGCGGATGTTGAACGGCAATATATTATTCATGTGCTGGAACAGGTACAGTGGAAAGTGAGCGGTGAAAACAGTGCCGCTGAAATCCTTGGCCTCGACCGTAGCACATTGCGCGCCCGCATGCGTAAGCTCAATATCCGAAAAGGCTAATTTTTATTGCCGCCCGGCTGAACCGAACGCGCTTTGTTTGTCAACTGCAATGAGACTGCAGGCCCCGCAAATCTTGCGCTAATCATTTCCATTCTTCTTTGTTAAGCCCCCGCACCACGCCGGAGAACGTTGAACGAGGGTCATATTTGACCAATGGTCATAGATGACCCTCGTTCAACGTTTGTTCGTCCCTGCCTCCTCGGTGCTTTATACACCGATTCTCTTTATAAATCAGGATCATGGATAACAAACAGCTACGTGTTACAATTCCGGCATGAAGTTTGATAATTAGAAAAATGGATAACCGAAATACCGATCTTTTTGCAAGGTTGATCAAGGTCGTCGTCATTACTATCGTCTATTTGATGTGAAGCGGCAACACGAGGTGAAGCATGAAAGAAATAGTTGAAGTCATTGCACGAGCGATAGTTGATGAACCACATTTCGTATACGGTACACAAAGTGGCGGGATTCAGACGTCAAGACTTGAACTTCAAGTGGCTAATACAGACATAGGCAAAGTCAGCGTCAAGCATAGTCGCAGCGAATGAGCGCTTATTACCATATTAAGCGCTGTTTCGGCCAAATAAAATAAACGAACAGAGCTGGAAAGCGTAAGATAACCGGAAAAGCCGACATTGCTTAGAGGTGTACACAATGATAGATGTTAGAATTACTATGAACGTACTTCCTGAAAAACAGAAGGAATTGGTTCAAACGCTTCTATCGATGATCGGTAAGGAGGAACAGGAGGCCGGCTGTCTGAGCTATGCCCTTTTTCGCGGTATCGAAGACAAGAACCTTCTAAACCTTCTCGAGGAGTGGGAAACCCGTGAAGACTTGGAACGTCATATACGGTCTGAAAGATTCAGTGTTTTGCTCGGGACAAAGAGCCTTTTAGCCAAACCGATGGAAATGAAAATCCGTACGGTCTCTCATTCGGAAGGGGTGGAGGTCGTCAATGCAATAAGGAGCAAGGGAACTTCCAAAAGGAACTTCTAAAAAGACGAGGAGAATAATGTATGTCAATGGAGAATAACCTGGGAGGACCGCAAGAGGGTCTCCCGAATATTTCCGAAGTAATCAAGAAAGTGAAAGATTCGATGGGCTTCGGGAAGGGAAGAAAGCTGCTCTGGCCGGTTTTGATCGTCATTGTCCTTGCGGTCCTCTTGGCTTACACCTCCATTTACACCGTCGCCCCCGGTCACCAGGGAGTCATTCTGCGATTCGGAAGATATTCGGGCATGGTCCTGCCTGGGCTTCACTTCAAGATTCCGTTTGGAGTCGACACGGTCTTCAAGGTGCATACGGAACAAGTGGATACGGAAACCTTTGGTTTCAAAAGCATGAGCCCCGGTATTCGGACCCAGTATGAAAAGGACGCCGCGACGGAGCGGGAATCTCTCATGCTCACCGGAGACCTGAACGTCATCGATGTGGAGTGGATCATCCAGTTCCGGAGGGAAGATCCCCGAAAATACCTTTTTAACGTGCAAGACCCTATTATGACCATCCGGGATATCAGCGAATCGGTGAATCGGCGCATCGTGGGGAACAGGAGCTTTGACTATGTACTCCAAAACCGTGAAGAAGTGAACAGGATGGCTCAGGAAGAGCTTCAGAAGATTCTCGACGAGTACGAAACAGGAATTCGCGTCGTCAACGTGAGACTCCAGAACGTGGTGCCGCCCGATCCTGTAAAAGGTGCCTTCAACGAGGTAAACGAGGCCCAGCAGGAAAAGGAGAGACTCATTAACGAGGCCCAGGAAACCTATAATCGAGAGATTCCAAAGACCAAAGGAGAGGCGGAAAGAACCATCAACGGGGCCCGGGGGTTCGCGCTCGAGCGGGTGAACCGCGCAAAGGGTGATGTGGCCAGATTTTCGGCCGTCCTCAAAGAATACGGAAACGCGAAAGAAGTCACCAAACAGCGCCTCTACCTGGAAGCCTATCAGACGATTCTGCCCAGCGCCAAGCGGATCTACATTATCGACAGCGAGCAGAAAGGCTTGCTGCCGCTTCTCCAACTCAATCAGCAAGTTACAAAAGGGAGTGAGGCCCAATGAGACGAATGGGAGCTTTCATAGGTATTGCTATCGCCACAGTTCTGCTCCTTTTGCTTTCAGGGGCCTTTTACTCGGTAAGCGAATGGGAACAGGTGGTGATCACTCAGTTTGGAAAACCGATTGGAAAACCGAAGACCGAGGCCGGCCTCAGATTCAAGATCCCCTTCATTCAGGTAGTCAATCGCTATGAGAAGCGGATTATGAGGTGGGATGGAGACCCCAAAGAGATACCCACCAGGGACAAACGGTTTATCTATGTGGATACAACGGCTAGGTGGCGAATCGTGGATGCGCAGAAATTCCTGGAGGTTCTTGGTACTTACACTCAGGCATACGCCAAGCTGGATGACACCATTGACGCCGTTCTCCGGGATTATGTTTCGGCGAATCCGCTGGTGGAGCTCGTAAGAACCACAAACGAGATGCCGACCGTCGAAGAGGTGGAAGGCAAGGTTCTCTCGCCGTTCCAGGAAGCAACAGCCCCGGAAACCGTTCGCTTGGGCAGAGAGAAGATCACCCGGGCGATTCTGGCCGAGGCATCAAAGGCCATGCCCGCCTTTGGCATGGACCTGGTCGACGTGCGCATCAAGCGGATTAACTATGTCGAGCAAGTCCGCAAGAAAGTTTACGAACGGATGGTATCGGAAAGAAAGCGCAAAGCCGCCCAGTTTCGATCGGAGGGGGAAGGCAAGAAGGCAGAGATTCTCGGCCAGATGGATAAGGAGCTGAAATCCATCATTTCGGGAGCATACCGGACGGCCGAGGAGATCCGCGGCGAGGCGGATGCAGAGGCGACCAAAATCTATGGAGAAGCTTACGGTCAGGATCCGGCCTTCTATGCCTTTTTCGAGACCCTGGAGACCTACAAAGAGTCCGCCTATAAAAACGCCTTTGTTATTCTCGGAACCGATTCAGACTATTATCGATTTCTGAAGACCATCCCGGAATGAGCCGGATTGATTTAGATATACGAAAGGAGAGTTTATGAGATCCTTGCTGGTTTATCCGGAGTACCCGGCTACCTTTTGGAGTTTCAAGTACGCCCTTAAATTCATTCGCAAAAAGGCGGCCTTCCCTCCTCTGGGTCTTCTGACAATAGGAGCGATGCTGCCCAAGGAATGGCCCAAAAAGCTGGTCGATATGAATGTGACGAAACTCGAGGACAGCGACCTGGCCTGGGCTGATTGGGTGTTTATCAGCGGCATGGCTTTGCAGAGAGAGTCCGCACGTGAAATCATCGCCCGGTGCAAGGAGGCGAAGGTCAAGGTCGTAGCCGGCGGGCCGCTATTTACCTGTGAATACGATCAATTCGAGGATGTGGATCATTTTATACTGAACGAGGCTGAACTGACGCTGCCCCCTTTTCTGGAGGATCTGGAGAAGGGGTGCGCTCAGCACATCTACGAGACCTCCGAGTTTTGCGAACTTAGAAGAACACCTTCTCCTATGTGGGAGTTGGTCGATTTGAAACACTATGCCACCATGGGGATCCAGTTTTCGCGTGGCTGTCCATTCAATTGCGAGTTCTGTAACGTAACCGCACTATTCGGGCATCGGACACGCATGAAAACAGCCGAGCAGATTATTGCCGAGCTGGATGCGATTTACAATCTAGGATGGCGTGGCTCCGTCTTTTTTGTGGACGACAACTTTATCGGCAACAAAGCCTATCTCAAGGCGCATCTCCTGCCCGCGCTCATCCGATGGCAGAAAAACAGGAAGGACATCCCCCTTAACACCGAGGCCTCGGTCAATCTTGCCGATGATCCCGCATTAATGGAGATGATGGTCAAGGCGGGTTTTGACACCGTCTTCATCGGTATCGAAACGCCCAATGAAGAGAGTCTGGCTGAGTGCAACAAACAGCAGAACAAGAACCGGGACCTGATCGAGAGTGTAAAGCTCATGCAGCGGGCCGGCCTGCAGGTGCAAGGAGGCTTCATTGTGGGGTTCGATAGTGACACGCCTTCCATCTTTCAGCGCCAGATTGATTTTATCCAAAAGAGCGGCATCGTAACGGCCATGGTTGGCCTGCTAAACGCCCCTCCCGGAACCAGGCTTCACGAACGAATGAAAGAGGAGGGCCGCTTGATGGACGTTATCTCTGGAGATAACGTCGATGGCACAACCAACATAATTCCCATAATGGGGCTTGATGTGTTGTGCCAAGGATACGCAAACTTAATGCGGCAAATTTACTCACCCAAGCATTACTATCAACGAACGATAACCTTCCTCCGGGAGTACAAGAGACCAAAGGTCAGGGCTCCCCTGGATTTTCAACGTCTGCTGGCAGTCTTTCGTTCAAGCATACGCCTGGGTATTTTCGGAAAGGAGCGATTCCAATATTGGAGGATTTTGTTCTGGACTCTTTGCCGCCGGCCTCGTTTTTTTGCATTGGCTATCACCCTGGCGATTTACGGCCATCATTTCCGCAAAATCTGCGAAACGAAGATCGTTCAGTGAGTCGGAAACCCATCCAGGCCCAAGGCATTCTTGAAGCCGGGAGTATCCGGGAAATAAACAACGCCTTGTTGGCCGGATCGTGTGGGGGGCGATTCAGGGAAGTGGAAATGCTCTTCAAATGGAAAAGACGGTCGGATGCGGGTCGAGGCAGATCACCTCGTACCTCCCATCGTTCACAAGGTCATCCTAAACAGAAACATCACAACATAATTCAGGGAGGTATCATCAATGAAAACGGAAACTACGGGAAAACTCAAGGCTGGAGGTTGGGGCCTTGTTCTCGGGGCAGTCATCGCGATAGTCATCGGTTTTGCCTGGGGAGGCTGGTCAACCCCCAGCATGACTAAAGCGATGGCCGCAGAAGCAGTACTGGCAAGTCAGGCTGCTATCTGCGTCGCCCAGTTTACGAAGCAACCGAATTATGATGAGACTCTCAAAGAATTTGAGAAAGTAACCAGTTGGGAAAGAGCTAAATTCATCAAAAAAGGCGGTTGGGATAAAATGACCGGGCAGACAGAGTCTGACTATGCCGTGAGCAGAGCATGCGCCGATGGAATCGGGCTTCTTATCGAGAAATAAGTTGGCTGAGAAAGGAAACTCGAAGGTAACTCCTACGCGAGTTACCTTATTTCAATAAATAGGGGCGGAGTTCATGTTCAGCGAAGAGTTCCGATGTATTCAGGCGCGCTTGGCAAGGTGGCCGGCGATGAGGGGGGCTCTTTCCGTGCAACGATACAGGGCGATTGGCGACAATGCCTTTGCGCGAACTGAACGATGAGTGGTTGCGGCTTGAGCTCGAGTCGTCGGGTCATTCGATCCGGCTGCTCGCCTGAGCCGGCAAAACGCCGCGACGTGGTGAAACTTGACTCCATCACTCTCACAAATAGGGCACATGGGGATAGACCGATGAATAAACTCAAACAAATCTGGGGCAATCTGCGCTCGAGCTTTTGGTTTATGCCTTCGCTGATTGTCGCGATCAGCATTGTCGCGGCGGTGGTGTTGATTGAAGCAGATTCCGCCGGGCGCGACCGATGGCTGGCCCGTTGGCCGCGCCTTTTTGGGGCCGGGTCGGAAGGCGCGCGCGGGATTTTGTCGACGATTGCCGGTTCGATGATGTCCGTGGTGGGGGTCACGTTCTCCATGACCGTGGTGGTGCTGGCGCTGGCTTCGAGCCAATACACTTCGCGCATCCTGCGGAACTTCATGCGCAGCCGTGTCACGCAGGTCGTACTCGGAGTCTTCGCCGGCATTTTCACTTATTGTCTGATCGTATTGCGAACCATTCGCGGCGGCAACGAAGGGGTATTTGTTCCGAACCTGGCGGTGTTCTTCGGCGTCGTGCTGGCGCTCGGAGGTATTGGCGTCCTTATTATCTTCATTCATCACATTGCTTCTTCGATCCAGGCTTCCAGCATCATCGCCTCGGCCGCCAAGGAAACGATCGGGACCATTGACCGACTTTTTCCGGAAAAACCTGGACAAGGGCCGGTTGAAGAAGATGAGGAGCAGACGCTTCGGCCTCTGGCAGAGTCGAACTTCCGCGTCATCATGGCCAGGGAGAGCGGTTACATTCAACGGGTGGACAACGCTGCACTCCTGCGCGTGGCGCGGAACAGAAAGACCATCGTGCGGATGGAACGCGGCATCGGCGATTTCGTTGTCCATAACACCCCGCTGGCCTCACTCGCTCTGAGAGACCCGCCGGATCAAGAGACGATTGCCGCCCTGCAGGCGGCTTTCAGCATCAGCCGCCACCGCACGGTGGAACAAGACCCCGCTTTCGGTATTCGGCAGATCGTGGATGTTGCCTTGAAAGCGCTCTCGCCCGGCGTCAATGACACGACGACGGCCGTGATGTGCGTGGATTATCTGACGGCGATTCTGGCGCGGTTTGCGCCTCGGCAAATACCCTCATCACACCGCTACGAGGACGGGGAACTGCGAGTAATCACCATAGGACCGAGCTTTGAAGGCTTGCTGGCCGAATCGTTCGGCCAGGTTCGGAGCAGCGCCAGGGACAATGTCGCCGTCATGTTGCGAATGCTCGGAGCTCTCCAAACCATCGCCGGTCGGACGTCGAGGCCGGACCGACGGCAGGCGCTTCGCAATCAAGTGGGATGGATCGCTGAACAGGCGGAACGCACCCTCGAGTCCCCGCATGAGCGTGCGAGGATCGATACGCGGTTGTTGCTCGTACGCGAATCCCTCGAAGCCGATCCTGTTTTGGCCACAGGGGAAGAGAAGGCGAACTGAAAGCGGATCAAAGGGAGCAACCATGAAAAACAGACCGGGTTTATCGAATTTCGGCGCGGGCCGGTATCGTAGATATAGGGTTCGATGCACATTTGTCGCTCATCTACTCGTTGCCGCAACAAGCGGTTACCCCGTGCCGTAGCCACTGCCAAACCTCTTCGCGAGGCCGGCAGGAATACGAATGCAATTCAAGGAAAGGTTGAACGAAATTGCTTTTGGACAATGGGGGGCAAGACTTCCGATGTATCGGCGAAGCAAAACTAAGGCGACCTGAACTTCCCGTTTATGCGGGACTTCGGAGAGAGATCTTTAAGCTCGAGGAGGCGGAATATGCCGTCCGATGACAGAAAAGAACCATTGGAAATCTTGAAAGATAAGTTTCGTTCAATCTTCACTCCAAAGAATCCCCAGAAAAAGAAGGATGCCTTGCCACCCAAGGCTCATTTCAGCATCTGGTATTTCCTAATGGCCATTCTTCTATTTGGCTATGTTCAGCAATACCTTTCTTCTGGAAGAGTGGAGACGATTCCCTACAGCCAATTTAAACAATACCTGGCTGAAGGCGCCTTGCGTAATTTGACCATCGGCCCGGAAAGCATCCACGGAACGGTAAAAGGAAGAGGAGAAAAGCCGGGCCAGGATCAGGAGTTCGCCACGGTTCGGGTGAATGATCCCGATCTGGTGAAGGATCTGGACGATCACAAGGTCGGTTACTCGGGTCGCTATGACAGTAAATTCCTGAGCAGCCTTCTCTCCTGGATCATCCCCATCGGCGTTTTCTTTCTGATCTGGCGATACGCCATGAAAAAGATGGGGCCCGGGATGGGGGTCATGTCTTTTGGCAAGAGCAAGGCCAAGATATTTGCTGAAAGTGAGACCAAGGTCACTTTCGCCGATGTGGCCGGTATCGATGAGGCCAAAGAAGAGCTCGAGGAAGTGGTGGGCTTTTTGAGTAATCCGGAGAAATTCCAGAGACTGGGTGGGAGAATTCCCAAAGGGGTGCTTCTGGTCGGCCCTCCGGGTACCGGCAAAACCCTTTTGGCCAGGGCTGTGGCCGGTGAGGCAAGGGTCCCTTTCTTCAGTATCAGCGGGTCCGAGTTTGTGGAGATGTTCGTCGGGGTTGGAGCAGCCCGCGTGCGCGATCTTTTCGCCCAGGGCGCCGCACAGGCCCCGTGCATCATCTTCATCGATGAACTGGATGCGTTGGGGAAAGCCCGGGGAATGAATGTCATGGGCGGGCATGATGAACGGGAGCAAACCCTCAATCAGCTACTGGTGGAGATGGATGGATTCGAAGCGAATAAAGGAGTCATAATCATGGCCGCCACCAACAGGCCGGAAATCCTGGATACTGCCTTGTTGCGCCCGGGACGGTTTGATCGACAGGTGCTGGTGGACCGCCCGGATATCAACGGGCGAGAAGCCATCCTGAGAATCCATTCACATAATGTTCTTTTGGCTCCCGAGGTTGATCTCCGTAAGGTCGCCGGTCGCACCCCGGGCTTTGTGGGAGCCGACTTGGCCAACATCATCAATGAGGCCGCCTTGTTGGCCGCCCGGAAAGACAAAGAAGAGGTGGGAACGGAGGAGTTCGACGAGGCCATCGACCGGGTTGTAGGGGGTCTGCAGAAAAAGAACCGGGTGATGAATCCGTTGGAGAAAGAAATTGTCGCCTTCCATGAGTCCGGGCACGCGATTGTGGCCGAGTCTGTAGAGCATGCCGACCCTGTGCATAAAATTTCCATTATTCCCCGTGGGATCGCGGCGCTCGGATATACCCAACAGCAGCCCACCGAGGATCGTTATTTAATGACGCGCTCGGAGTTGATCGATCGCCTGGCCGTTCTTTTGGGCGGCAGGGTGGCGGAGGAGCTGGTTTTTAAAGAAATTTCAACCGGCGCCCAAAACGACTTGCAGCGGGCCACGGACATTGCCCGATCCATGGTCACCGAATACGGCATGAGCGATCGCCTGGGATTGGTGGCTTATGAGCGCACTCTTCAGCCTATGTTCATCCCGGAAAGTTTTGCTCCCCCAAAAAACTACAGCGAAGACAAAGCCGCTGAAATTGACGAGGAGGTCGCCCGATTCGTCGAGGAGGCCCATCAACGGGTGCTGAAAATCCTCTCGGGGCGGCGAACGACCCTTGATGATCTGGCCCATCTCCTTTCGGAGAAGGAAAGTGTACAGGGAGAGGAGCTCAGAAAAATGTTGTCCGAATCCGGACCCGACATTACACCTTCATCACCGGAGAAAACATAAAATATGCAAGAAATGAATACCGCACAATCTCTGTTTCCCCATTTGCCGGAGCGCCTTGAAGGATTGGAGGAGCTGGCGGAAAATCTATGGTGGAGCTGGAATCCGGGCGCACGAATGCTCTTCAAGGCACTCGATCGGCAGGCCTGGAAGGAAAGCGGTCACAACCCCGACAAGATGCTCAGGGAGTTTCCCCGCGAGCTTCTGGAAAAGGCCGCCGCCGATGCCGACTACCTGCGTCGGTATGATGCCGTGCTGGATGTGTTCCATAAGTACATGGAACAAAAAGTATGCCCTCTGTTGGGGGTTGTTTCCCGGGATCACAAGTATGCCGTGGCCTACTTTTCCGCCGAATACGGTCTCCATCGCTCTTTACCCTTCTATGCAGGCGGATTGGGCTTTTTGGCGGGAGATTACATAAAAGAATGCAGCGACTTATGCCTCCCGCTGGTCGCTGTTGGTTTCATGTATCCGGAGGGCTATCTCCGGCAACAGATCCGAGATGACGGGTGGCAGGAGAATCTCATCGAGTCCATCAACCGCGAGGCCGCCCCTATTTCCAAAGTGACGGGCAAGGACGGTCGGCAGCTCGTGGTCAAGGTGCCGCTGACCGATCCCCCCATCTATGTCGCGGTTTGGAAGGTCGCCGTCGGACGGATTTCCCTCTATCTAATGGACACGAATGTCGAAATCAACGACCCCTGGAACAGAGGCATCACCGCCCGGCTCTACGTCGGCGATCTTGAGCAACGCCTGCGCCAGGAAATCGTCCTGGGGCTAGGTGGTGCAGAGGTGCTCAAGACTTTAGGGGTAGATCATTACCTCCTACACTTGAACGAGGGCCATGCGGCCTTCGCTCTTTTGGAACGTATCAGGAGAACGGTATCAGCGGGCAAGGATTTTGCAGCCGCGCGCGAAAAAAATATCAATACCACTATCTTCACAACACACACCCCCGTTCCCGCGGGTCACGATGTTTTCCCCTTTCAGTTGATCGAGAAGTACTTTCATTCGTACTGGCCTGACCTGGGTCTTGATCGCGACGCGTTTTTCCAATTAGGAATCCATCCGGAAAAACCGGAGGCAGGATTCAACATGACGGCTTTTGGGCTGAGGTTATCCGGCTGTCGTAACGCTGTGAGCAAACGGCACGCTCAAGTCTCGAGACAGATGTGGCGGAGTCTCTGGCCCGGCGTGCCGGAAGATCAGGTCCCCATCGATTACGTCACCAACGGCATCCACGTGCCCACCTGGATCGAACCGAAAATGGGGCTTCTGCTGGACAAGCACCTCGGAGCCGATTGGCTGGATAAGCAAGACGATCCGGCCACCTGGCAGCTTCTCGACAATGTTCCCGACACCGAGTTGTGGCAAACGCACTACTGGCTCAAGGTGAAACTGATCGATGCGATCCGGGAACGTGTGCGCCGGCGCTGGACCGACGGTGATACCAGCCCCTCCATCATGCTTGCCGGTGGCGCTTTTCTGGATCCCTCGGTTCTTACTTTAGGCTTTGCCCGCCGGTTCGCCACCTACAAAAGAGCCCTGTTGATCTTCCAGGATATGGAGCGCCTCAAAAAACATCTCAATGACCGCCGGCGTCCCATACAGATCATCTTTGCCGGCAAAGCCCACCCCGCGGACGATCTCGGCAAACGGCTTTTGCAGAACCTGATCACCCTGGCGCGCGATCCGCGGCTTGGAGGCAGAATTGCCTTTGTGGAGGATTACGGCGAACAATTGGCGCAGTACCTGGTGCATGGGGTGGATATATGGCTGAACAACCCGCTGCCTCCTTTTGAGGCCTGCGGGACGAGTGGCATGAAAGCCGCACTGAACGGTGTTCCCCACTTGAGCTTACTAGACGGTTGGTGGGTGGAGGGTTTCAACGGGAAAAACGGTTGGGCTGTGGAACATGACGGAAGCTCTGCGAACCCGGATGCTAGCGATGCCGAAAAGATTTACCGCATTCTGGAAGATGAGATCATACCGCTTTATTACAATATGTTTGAAAGCAGCATTCCCCACGAATGGGTCCGGCTGATGAAGGAATCCATTAAAAGCAATGCAGCCGGATTCTCCGCTCGCCGGATGGTCAAGCAATACATTGAAAAGTTCTATTCCAAAAGTTTGGAACAGGCTTTGAAGGATTAGCAAGCTAGCTATCGCTCCATTTCATACCAAAAAGAAGGCCTAATCGAAAAAGCGGAAGATCCGATCAAAAAGACCGGAGGATTCTCTGATGAATAGGAAATCAACTCATGAAAAGCGGGGAAAGAAGGTCAAGGCGGGAAAAAAAGTATCCAGCGAGCGAAGGCGGGTCGAGGAAGAATTGAATACCGCCCGGGCCGCATTAAACTGTGCCGCAAGCGGGGTTCTAATCACGGACAAAAAAGGGCGTATCAAATATGTCAATCCTGCTTTCCACAGGATGTTCGAGTGTCAAGCCCCCAGTTTTTGGTCCAGGAGTTATGAGAGTTTTATCATGACTCGCGGTTTTCCATCCCCGGCCCTTGGGGCCACGGCGAAGCCGAGCTGAGCGAGGCGGAGTCGAGGCCCCAAGGGCTCGCCGCGAACCGGGCCGGGGTCATGTAATTCAATGCACTGTGCGGTCTTTCCTCGTTATAGACTTTCCGCCATTTGGCGGCCAGAGTCTGCGCTTCCTTGATGTTGTTGAAAATTTCCATGTTCAAGAATTCATCCCGAAAACGGCTGTTGAAACTTTCCACGTACCCGTTCTGCCAAGGGGCTCCCGGCTCGACGAAAAAGGTTCCCACTCCCAGGTCTTTCAGCCAATTTCTCACCTTTTGGGCTATAAATTCGGGACCGTTATCCGATCGAATGCCCGTTGGAACTCCCCGCTCGCCCATCAATCGGCTCAGCTCGTTCAAAACGTCTTCACCCGTAATGGAGCGGTTGATCCTCAGGGCCAGGTTTTCCCGAGTAAACTCGTCGACAATGGCCAAGCACTTGAACTGACGGCCGTCGACCAAGCGGTCATGAATGAAATCCAACGTCCAGACATCATTTGCAAAAGCCGCCTTACGCTTGTTGCACGCATTGGCATCAACTCCCAGGAAGCGTTTCTTCTTGGCTTTTCGAGGTACCTTGAATCCCTCCTCTTTCCAAAGTCTATGAATTCGCTTGTAGTTTACCGCCCACCCCGCATCACGCAGCAGCCGAGTGATCCTACGGCATCCAAAACGGGGATGTTCTCCAACCAACCGGTGAAGAGCCTTGATCAGTTCCACCTCATCGTCCCGTTCCTTCGGCTCATAACGTTGGGTGGATCGGTGTTGACCGGCTACGCGGCAGGCCCGACGCTCTGAAGCGGCATGTTCACTTCGAACATAATCAACCGCTTTCCTACGACGCGCCGGGCTTAGAAGTTTCCCTCCGCAAGATCCTTCAGCATTGCCTTGTCCAACATCAGATCGGCGACCAGCTTTTTTAAGCGTGCATTTTCCTTTTCCAGTTCTTTTAGCCGTTTGGCCTCCTCAGCCTTCATCCCCCCATACTGGTTTCGCCACCGGTGGTACGTCGCCTCGCTCACCTCCAGCGATTGGCAAACCTGCGCTATCGTCTGCCCTGCCGTCAGACGACGGTCCGCGTCTTCAAGTTTCCGGATGATTTGCTCCGCGCTGTGTCTCTTTCTCTTGGCCATGCAAAAAGTCTCCTTCCGTTCTTTGGGCATTCAGACTCTCATTATACATGGACCAATTATCGGGGGGCATTCCACGAGTATGAGTTCCCTGAAGAAGTTACGGGGAAGCGTGTGGCTGATTTGTTTGCGGCTCAAGAAGGACACAGGTTCGTTGAAATAGGGGCCATTATCGACAAATCAAAGGGGGAAAAAGAAGAATTCCAGGTACTTCGCACGGCACGATATTTCATGTAGAGGTTTCCACCTCGAGTATTAGCGACATTAAGATTGATAGCTAAACAAAAGCCATTGCAGCATTCCACTTATTAAATTGTCAACCGCAATCAAAATGCAGGGCAGGAAATCGTTCGGTAGTCATTTCCATTTTTGTTCCGTCATGCCTCCATACCACACCGAAGACCCTTGAACGAGGGTCATATATGGCCACTGGTCAAATATGACCCTCGTTTTTGCGCCTATCTGTAATTGCCTTGCCGGTGCTTCTAAAACTGGTTCTTTATATAAATCAGAATGATACGTAACAAAAAGCTAAGTTTTGCAGCTCTGGCATAAAGCTTGAATATCTCAAAATACGACAAACTAAAACGCCAAGGCTCTTGGAGGATTGGTCACGGCCGCCGTCATTGCTATCGTCCATTTGAGATCAAACCAAGAGAACGGTTGCGCCATGAAAGAAGATAGCACGAGCGATAGTTGATGAACCGGGTGTCGTGTACATTACAAAGATTGGCGGGGCGCATACGCCCATACTGGAACTCAAAGTGGCCAAAACAGAGATAGGAAAGGGCTGGTAAACAGGTCACTGATTCAGGTGGAGGTCAAAGCCCATAGGAAAAGTCGCGCCGAACTTGCCGTTCATTAGAATTCCGGCAAACAGCAATTTTACACAAAACATTTGACAATAACAAAGATTTTGACGTTGTCAGAAAGGAGTCGAACATGCTTTGGACGATTGCTGTGATAATGGCAGTACTGTGGCTGCTGGGGTTAGTGAGCAATTACACGATGGGAGGGTTTATTCACATCCTGCTGGTCGTCGCCATCATCGTTATTGTGGTTCAACTTATTCAGGGACGAAGAGGATTGTAGCAATTTGGGCCCTCGCCGGAGAAGGTGTGGTATTTGAAAAGGAGGTGCTCGGCAGCCCTACAGCAAAATCTTTCCGAACCTTAGCCCACTCCCAGTAGGAAAGTTTTCGCACACAAACATTTCACCAGAAGATTTACAGAGAGGACTAATACAATGAAATCCAGCACGAAGGATCAAGCGAAGGGCACGTTTCACCAAATGAAAGGTAAGATCAAGGAGGCCGCAGGGAACCTAAGTGACAATCCAGGGTTGGAAGCCGAAGGCAAAGACGAAAAGATAACCGGGGAAGTTCAGAAAAAGATCGGCCAAATCGAGAAGGTCCTGGGAAAGTAGACATAAGGTATTCGGTGTGAAAAGCTCTGAAAGGCAAAGACAAAACGTACCAATAGCAAGGACCCTCTGTGCCAATGAGAGTGAGACACCTACCCGTTGATAAATTAGTGTAGGGCGGGTAGGAGATGGAGCATGATGAGGCACAGAGAGAAAGAGAATCCGGATGAGGGAATCGTGGTAACGGAGGGAGTCCGTAGGACGACCGGAGTTACCACGATCGGGAAGCACGTCACGGTCCCCGACCCGGAGGTTCCAGAGAAGAAGCCTCGTCGCAGATTTACAGCCCGGTACAAGCTGAGAATCCTGGAGGAAGCCGATGCGTGTACTGAACCGGGCCGGCTCGGGGCTCTACTTCGGCGAGAAGGCCTGTATTCTTCGAGTCTGGCGACATGGCGTAGACAACGTGACCAGGGGCAGTTGAGGGCGCTTGGGCCAAAGAAGCGAGGCCGGAAGCCCAAGCAGAAGAACCCTATGGCAGAGCGGGTGGCCCGGCTTGAAAGGGAGAACCGCCGTCTCGAGAATCAACTGAAACAGGCGCGAACCATCATCGAAGTTCAAAAAAAAATCTCGGAGATACTGGGGATCGCTCAGCCGGACCTGGACGACGACGGGAGCAGTTCATGAGCGCGGCGATGGAGCTGCGCACCGAGGTGGGAACCGTGCAGGCATGTGGAGCCATGGGCCTGCCCCGTGCGAGTTTCTATCGCCGCCTGAAGCCGGCGGCGGCCCGCACACCTCGGCCGGCGCCTCCCTTGGCTCTGAACCCCCAGGAGCGGGAAACCGTGGTCGATCTGCTTAACAGCTCCCGTTTTCAGGATGATGCTCCCCGTCAGGTCTTTGCCGTCTTGCTCGATGAAGGACAGTACTACTGCTCTATCCGGACCATGTACCGGATTCTCAAAGCGGAATCCGGTGATGTCAAAGAGCGAAGAAAGCAGGCGCGGCGGCCTGTCTATAAAAAGCCCGAGTTGCTTGCGACCGGACCCAACAAAGTGTGGTCCTGGGATATTACGAAGCTAAAAGGGCCTGTGAAGTGGACCTATTTCCATCTTTACGTGATCATGGACATCTTCAGCCGCTACGTGGTCGGCTGGATGGTGGCCCATCGGGAAAGCGCCGCTTTGGCCAGGCAACTCATCGAAGAGACGTGCTTCAAGCAGGATATCAAGTCCGGCCAACTCATCATCCATGCGGATCGAGGCCCGGCGATGAAAGCGAAGTCCGTAGCCGAGTTCATGGGAGACCTTGGAGTGACCAAGACCCACAGCCGACCCTATGTCAGCAATGATAACCCCTACTCGGAGGCGCAGTTTAAAACCCTCAAGTATTGCCCGAAATTCCCGAAACGGTTTGGATCAATCCAGGATGCCCGGTCTTTCTGCCGGGAGTTCTTCTCCTGGTACAACCCCGAGCATCGGCATTCAGGCATCGGGTTGGTCACACCCGAACAGCTCCATTACGGACTCGCCCAGGACATTGTAGCGTGTCGCAGCCAAGTTCTTCGGGCTGCCTTCCGGAGCAACCCCAACCGTTTCAAAGGAAAGGTGCCACAGCCGCCAAAATTGCCCAAGGCCGCGTGGATCAACAAACCGTCGAGCGATGACGTGAGAGTCTAATTTCTGAAAACAGGTGTCTCATTTTCATTGACACATTCCGGAGGAAGTAGATTGAAAGCAACATATAGTGTAGCCCTTATGGTGGCGATAGTCGCTCTGTTGGTGACCAGCATGCCTGTGTGCGCGTCCGAAATGGATGACCGCATCGAATCATCGGCCAGGAAGTCGTATGTATTCAAGACCTACCTGAGTGGTGATGATATTAGAATTCAGTCCAGGGACGGCGATGTCACATTGACGGGTACAGTCTCCGAAGAATTCCATAAATCCTTGGCCTTTGAGACCGTAGCCGGCATGCCTGGGGTCGAAAGCGTGGACAACAGGCTGGAACTCAAAGGCGTGCCCCCCACCCCAAACTCCGACGCATGGCTCAGAACGAAAGTGAAAGCCTCCCTCTCGTTCCGCCGCAGCGTGAACGCCGGCACAACCGAGGTTGAGGTCAAAGACGGCATCGTGACCCTGCGAGGCGAGGCTGCCAGCGAGGCCCAAAAGGAACTGGCGACTGAATATGCCAAGGATGTTGAAGGACTAGAGTTTAGAGTCTGGCGACCCTTGGTATAGGAAAAATGCGAATAAAGACAACAAAGTACTTGACATTGCCGCGCGGATGCGCGGCCGCCTTTGGCGGCCCTTTAAGGAAAGAAACCTTTCCTTGGGGGTCAACCAATGGATTCGACGGCTCAAGCACTTATGCTCCTATCGCAGTGGATTTCCTTTCTATTTCAGGCCGTTCCGTGCAGAATAGCTCCGACTCTTCTGGAACTCCTGATGGGATGTATGGTCTGCCGCGGCGGCCATATTTCTTCCGCGCTTCTGGCCGTTCGGCCCCAGTTGTCCTGGACCGCCTATTACAAGGCCATCGAAAAGGGCCGATTCCAATGGCTTGCGCTAGCCCGGCAATGGATGCGCCTGATCCTGAAACGGATTCCAAACCGATCCATCGAGTTCGCCATAGACGACTTCCCTTTGCCCAGATCGTCCAAGAAAGCTCCCTGCGCCGGTTGGCATTACGATCACGCGCACCGGCCCAACCGCCCCAAATTCCTGTGGGGACAGCTTCGGGTTTCTCTGGCTGTCATCTGCCGCCACAAGGGCCGGGTAGCCGCGTTTCCCCTCTTGTTTCGGCTCATCCGCAAAAAAGGGAACACCACCAAACTGGACGCGGCGCGGCTCTTGATGTCCGTTCTCATGACTTGGCTGCCGGATCGCTTTCTCATTATTCTGCTGCTCGATGCCTGGTATATGAAAAGCTCCCTGGTGGTTCCCCTGATTCGCGATGGTGTGACGGTCATCGGCCAAGTCCGCAAAGATACCGCCCTGTTTTTGCCTCCGGACAATCCGCCTCGGAAGAAACGGGGCAGACCCAGAAAGTATGGGGAAAAACTCACGTTGGAAAACATCGGACGATTCTGTCGTCCGGTGGAGAAAACCCTCTTTGCCTACGGCTCGGAACGAGTTTTCCAGTTCTACCAAACCAAAGCCAAAGTCCGCTTCCTGGACGGCCGGTTGTGCAAGATCGTGTGGTGCCGGTTTATGTCCGACAACCCCTCTTGGTCCGATTGGCATCTTCTGATCAGTACCGATCCCGACATGGACGGCGCGGAAGTGATTACACGCTATGCACGACGATGGTGGACCGAGCCCATGTTCAACGAGATCAAGCACCTGTTCGGACTGAAAAATGCTTGGCAGCAGACACGGCAGACATTGGCTCGATGGAGCATGATCTTGTGCCTGGCCTACGGCTTGCCACGGCTCTTGGCGCTCTGCCTGGGTCCCAACGCGGCCTATACGATGTTTCCAATCCCTTGGAGAAAGAACAGGCCCGCCACCGCCGGCTGGATGGCCGCAGCCATCGGTCGTCTTTTCGGCAACTTAAACGTGCGAGCCATGTGGAACCGGAAATCCAAAAAATTCCAACCGGAATTCACCGATTCTCCGGAAGACTTGGGGCGCGCTGCCTGATATCCGTGTTCAGTCAATCATCTCAAAGCCTTACGTCAACGGTATTCAACCCGTCTTGGAGAACTATGCTCTTCTATACAAACTTGGCTGCCCCGCATGGCTCTAAACTCTAGTTGAAGGAGTCAAAGACGTAAAAAATGAAATGACAGTGTCAAAGCTCTCGAAAACCGCAGGGACAACTGTGGGCGAAGATATCGATGACGCTTCCATCACCGCCCAGGTCAAGCTATCACTGCTGTTCCATGGCTCGACCAGTGCCCACAACACCAAAGTCGAAACGACCGAAGGCGTGGTCACGTTATATGGCAAGGCCAAAAACGCTGCAGAAAAGGACCTGGTCACCAAACTCGCCAGTGACATAAACGGTGTGAAGGGCATAAACAACCGGATGACCGTCGAGTGGTCCAATTAGGCTTCCGGATCGCTGCCGGCGGCGGGCGCGTGGATGCCGCCGGCCGGTAACGAGCCAGAGCAACACGGAAGGAGCAAAAATGAAGAAATTTGCGTTATTAATCGTATCAGTGGCTTTCGCAGTAGGCTTGATTTGGGGCTGCGCCTCAATGCAGACATGGCCGGGTTATGAAAGGAATGCAGAGACCAAGATGGATGTAATCGAGGGGAAGATTGGGGATGGGCTGAAGACCGGCGCGCTTACCCCCGATCAGTCCCAGACTTTTCTGACAAAACTAAAGGTCATCCAAAGAGACTATGCGGCGCTGAGAAACAGAAATGTCTACAGGGAAGAATGGGACAGCCTTCTTGGAAGACTCGATTTGCTCGAAGAGGAGATCAACAGGACGTCGGCCCAAACTAAAAGAATTCAAGAACCAAGGCAGACATGGCCGGATTACGAAAGAAGTGCAGAGACCAAGATGGTTGTAATCCAGGAGAAGATTGGGGATGGGCTGAAGACCGGCGCGCTTACCCCCGATCAGTCCCAGGGTTTTCTGACGAAACTGAAGGTTATCCAAAGAGACTATGCGGCGCTGAAAGACAAGCAAGTCTACAGGGAAGAATGGGACAGCCTTCTTGGAAGACTCGATTCGCTCGGAGAGGAGATCAACAGGGCGCCCGCCCGGACTTCAGGTATTCAAGAACCAAGGATTGGGGACAGGATTATCGCACTCCAAAGGAGAATCGATGACGGAAGAGGCAACGGGCGTCTGCCTCAGACGGAGGGGAGAGAACTTCAAGCAGGATTAGACGCAGTTCGGCGTGAGTATTTGCGAATGACGGAAGGAGGCAGATATACCACGCAGGATGAGAGAACGGACATTTCCCGTCGGTTAGATTTATTGGAAATGGATCTAAATAGGTTCCGGTAGACTTTTTCAGAAAATCGTCATCCAGAGTTGACGTTCCGGACCAGTGAGGAGGTCCGTTCTACGGCCCTCCCCCTTGGGGAATAGATATTCCGCCGATTTGGTTTACGCACATGAGGCAAGGCCTCCGACAAGAAATGGAAGTTACTCTACATCGGACCATTGCCGTGACGCTGTGACTGCCGTGGCTACTGAGCAGTTACACGATGGAAGGGATTATTCACATCCTGCTGATAGTCGCCTTGATCGTGGAGGTGGTCAATATCTAGTCGCCTTGATCGTGGAGGTGGTCAATATCTTTCGGGGGCGCGCGGAAGGTCATAAGCTGAACCGACGATGTGAAGGAAGAGCGAAATGAATAGATACACACTGATAGGCTTGATCCTCATTGTTTTAGGGATCGCGACCCTTGCCTATCAGGGCATCACCTACACGACCAGAGAGAAGGTCGTTGATATCGGTCCGGTCCATGTGACGGCCCAGAAGACGAGAACGATTCCGCTGTCTCCGATCGCGGGCGCTGTTGCGCTCGTGGGCGGCATTTACGCGACCATGTGCCCGGGGAGGTCATGGAGCGTGTGGACTCGGTCGTTACGGGGGAGGCGGAGGGCGTCTGGTCTCGGTGACCTGTACGAAAGCCGGCATGTACCCATCGTGGTCCAACAGCGTGTGGAGTTTGATGCCGCCTTTGGTGGTCCGAAACTTGGCCCAGTCAAACAACGATAGGCATAAATCCACCACCGATGCGTCCAGGGAATACAGCTTGCTTTTGAAGCGAAATCGCTTCTTCGGGGCTAAGGACGCACACTTTTTGTACTGATGATGAAAAATGGCTTCGAAAACCCGGCGTCACGGCAACGGTTCGCGTCCGCGAGGGTGGAATGCTTAACTACGCACGCACCCTGGTGATAGAAACCTTCTCGATTGAAACCGGAATTGATTCACGATATCGCGAAGGCCGTGTCATGTTGTGATTTAAGCAAACATCATCACAACGAACTGCTTCCAGCGACCAAGGGTTCAATACTCTCGTCCAGGCTGATAACCCTCTTGCACAATGCATCGAAAATCATGTCTCCCGTATGTACGTTGGTGTTGGAGGGCGATGGCCGCGAGGCCTTCCCCTATCCCGATCTTGAAACGGCAGTTATCAATCATTTCGTGACAGGAAACAAGTGTTATCAGGGATGAGCCATAGGGGAAGACAAAGTTGTATAAAGACAGTCAGCTGATTGCGAAAGAGCTTTTTAGTATGGACCGCGGATTTAATCTACGATGCCTGAAATGATGCGAAGGCTACAACTTGCCGCTGACTCCAACACCGGTAAACCCAATGCTACGTGAAAGGGAGGTGTTTCTGATGGACGAAAAAGAAATGTACAGGGCTGAAATGGAAACGAGACTCTTGAAATTCCACGATACTTATAGCGAGCTCAAGACGCTGATGGAGCGAAAGAAAGACGCGCCGCGGGATGTCCGGGTAGAGGTGATCCCTCAAAAACACGAGAAGGCCGCGGCGCACCTGAAGAAGTTGGAGAATTCCGATCAGAACAGCTATCAGAAGTTCAAGAAAGAACTGGATGAAATGGTCGACGATATCGATGGGGACCTGCGGAATGCGTTGGCATATTTCGCATGAAGCTTCCGCAAGGTCGTTTACGTGATAGGAATGCGGTCGAGGGCCCTTCCCAGATTAACGGCCATCGAGACGCGGAGACGCCGGGAGGCCCCTGACGAACGTTTCAGTATGCCGGGTGTCATCAACGCGGCGATGGTGGCAGCGGGTATTTTCCCCGCTGTCACCGCAGTAAGCGCCAGACCGACCTGGATTGGCTGGTGGAATCCGGCGGGATGAACTCCATTTCTTATTGACATGAAAAGGTTGGGTGGGAAGGGCGTCCTCACGGTGCCAAAGAAGGTTTTTCTTCCATCTGAACTTATAGATGGCTGCGATGGATGTGGAGCCAAACTCTAGGTGATTGGCCCGCAAAACGATTTCACGGCCGTTGGTCTGGTCCCACACCACCACTCGTCTAAGGAGATGGGGGCATTTGCCGTCGACCTTGGGTCCGCTCAACCGGACGATCCGATCTGAAACGAATGGGGCGGCTGTGCGGGATTGTTGGATGGACCCTATTTGTGATTTTCTTGATTCTGTGGAGGCTGCTATAGATGACCGGCCACACGATGAGTGGAGTCAATCAGAGAGGGTGTGCTTGGTTAAGCGCCTTTAGGTCAACAAATATTTTTCGACAAAGTCCGTATGCCGTGCACAGCGCATGGCATGTCATAAGAAGGAGATACCAAGAGTGAGGCTGAGCGACAAGAGGATTCTCCGGCTCCTGTTCCATTTAAGGGCGCGATTCGGTAGAACCGTCGCGGAACAAGAGTACACCGGAGACGAGCTGCCGCTGCGATCGGAACTATTCAGCAGCGACCAGATGAAACGACACGGCAAGGCCCTGGCGGACTCGCACAAGCTGAGTTTAGGACACGGTTCGGACCGACTTCTGACGCGTCTGGCTGAGAATGAAGACGTCCTGATCGGAGCCCGCAACCTGCTGACGCAGGCAGTCACGGCCAAGCTTGTGATTGCACCTGCCGGGGAATGGCTTCTCGACAACTTCTATCTGATCGAAGAACAGATTCAAACGGCCAGGCGACATCTGCCCAAGGGTTACAGCCGGGAGCTGCCGCGTTTGCTGAACGGCCCATCGGCCGGGCTTCCGCGCGTGTATGACATTGCGCTTGAGATTATCTCGCACGGCGATGGTCGGATGGACCCGGAAAATCTCAGCAGTTTCGTGGCCGCCTACCAGTCGGTGACCACCCTGAATCTTGGCGAATTGTGGGCCATCCCGATCATGGTGCGCCTGGCCCTGATCGAAAATCTCCGGCGTGTCGCCGCCCGGATCGCCGCCGGAAGGATCGAGCGAAACCGCGCCGGCTACTGGGCGGATCAGATGACTGAAATCGCCGCGAAGAACCCGAAAAGCCTGGTTCTGGGGCTCGCCGACATGGCTCGGTCGAACCCGCCGCTGGAGAGTTCATTTGTCGCAGAATTTTCCCGGCGGTTGCAGGGCCGGGGTCCCGCTCTGGCACTGCCGCTCACCTGGATTGAACAGCGAATGTCCGAGTCCGGCCTGACCATCGAACAGGTGGTGCGCTCGGAGAACCAGCAACAGGCCGCCGACCAGGTTTCGATGAGCAACAGCATCGGCAGTCTCCGTTTCCTGGGCGCGATGGACTGGCGCGAGTTCGTCGAGACGATGAGCATTGTCGAGCAGACCCTATGTGAGGATCCTGGCGGCGTCTACGGCGAGATGGATTTTGCCACCCGGGATCGCTACCGACACGTGGTGGAAAAGGCTGCGAAGAGCAGTCCCCGCTCCGAGAGCGAGGTGGCGCGCCAAGCGATCCGGCTGGCGCAGGATAGCGCTGCTCGGAAAGGCGGTGACGACCGCTCGGCGCATGTCGGCTTCTACCTGATCGACAAGGGATTGGCGCAGCTCGAACGAATGGCTGAGGTGCGCTTATCGTCTGCTGAGGTTCTGCACAAAATCAGCCGCCGATTTCTATTGCTGCTGTATGGCGGCGCCATCCTGCTGATGACCACGATTTTCGCCGGGTGCTTCGCGGCGAAGGCCTATGCCGGCGGATTGCGGGGTTGGGCGCTGGGGTTGGTCGGAGTGCTCTTTGTTCTGGGCGCCAGTCATTTGGCGGTAGCCCTGGTGAACTGGCTGGCAACGCTGCTGGCGACGCCGCAGCCGCTGCCGCGCATGGACTTCTCCAAAGGGATCCCGGCGGAATTCCGAACGCTGGTGGTGGTCCCGACGATGCTCACGAACGATCAAAACATCGCTGACCTGATCGAGGCACTGGAGGTCCGCTTCCTGGCAAATCGGGATGACCATCTCCACTTCGGCCTGCTGACCGATTTTCACGACGCAATCGAGGAAATGCTGCCGGAAGACGAACCGTTGTTGCGGCTGGCCCAGCGGAGAATCGAAGATCTAAACGACAAGTACCGGAGTCCGGAAGGCGATACCTTCTTTTTGTTTCATCGACCGCGCCGATGGAATCCACTGGACCGGATCTGGATGGGGTACGAGCGCAAGCGCGGCAAGCTTATGGATTTGAATGGGCTTCTGCGCGGCGGATCAAGTGATCGCTTCGCGCTCGTGGTCGGTAAAACCGCGGTCTTATCGGACGTGAAGTACGTGATCACCCTGGACACGGACACACTGCTTCCCAGGGATTCGGCATGGCAGTTTGTGGGCGCCATGGCGCACCCGCTCAATCGTGCGCGCTACGACGAAGGCCGGCAACGTGTCGTTGCAGGCTACGGCATTCTTCAGCCACGGGTGGCGGTGAGCCTGCCACGCGCAAACCGGTCGCGGTATGCGCTCATGTGCGCCAGTGATCCCGGCATCGATCCGTATACGCGCTCCATTTCCGATGTTTACCAGGACCTGTTCGGTGAAGGCTCGTTTATCGGCAAGGGCATCTATGACGTGGATGCATTCGAACGGGCGTTGGCTGGGCGATTACCAGACAACCGGATCCTCAGCCACGATCTTCTGGAAGGGTGTTACGCCCGGGCCGGGCTGTTGAACGATGTGCAGTTGTATGAGGAATACCCATCCCGCTACAGCGCAGACGTGACGCGCCGGCACCGTTGGATTCGCGGTGATTGGCAGATTGCACGCTGGCTGTTGCCGGATATTCCCATCCCCGATGCGCGGCTGCAGAAGAATCCGCTCTCATTGCTGTCCCGCTGGAAGATCTTCGATAACCTGCGGCGCAGTCTGATGGCTGCGGCGTTGACACTCCTGCTGCTGTTAGGCTGGGCCGTGTTGCCATCGGCCTGGTTCTGGACCTTGGCGGTGATCGGCATCATCCTGATTCCTTCTTTGACGGCTTCGGCCCTGAACGTGCTTCAGAAGCCAGTCGATGTGACTCCGGGGCAGCACCTCGCTGCCGAGGCGCGCTCGGCCCTCCGGCACTTCGTTCAGGCTGCATTCACGCTCGTATGCCTTCCATACGAAGCGTTTTTCAGTCTGGATGCCATGGCGCGCGTCGGCTGGCGGATGCTCATCACGCATAAGCGACTGCTACAATGGAATCCGTCGGGCGACTCGGATCACCAAAACCGTATGGACCTCGCCGCCGCCTGGCGGACAATGTGGTTTGCCCCTGTCCTGGCCGCTGCTGCGGGGATTTATCTGACCTTTTCGAGGCCGGCCGCGCTCGGCATGGCGGGACCCATCCTGGGCCTCTGGTTTGCCTCTCCTGCCATTGCCTGGTGGATGAGTCAACCGCTTGCCCGCCGGCGAACAACGCTGACGGCTGATCAGACCCTCTTTCTTAAGACGCTTTCCCGAAAGACCTGGGCCTTCTTCGAGACCTTCATCGGTCCGGAAGATCATTGGCTGCCGCCGGATAACTATCAAGAGCATTCCGATCCCGTGGTGGCACACCGCACGTCGCCGACCAACATGGGACTTGCGCTGCTGGCCAATTTATCCGCCTACGACTTCGGCTATGTTTCGGCCGGACAACTCCTCGATCGCACGGACAAGGCACTCCGCACCATGGAAGCCCTGGAACGACACCGAGGCCACTTCTACAACTGGTATGACACCGAGTCCCTGAAACCGCTGCCCCCTCTCTATATTTCGACAGTGGACAGCGGGAACCTCGCGGGCCATTTGCTGACATTGCGGTCGGGGCTGCTGGGACTTACCGATCACAAGATCGTGGGAACGCGCTTGTTTGAGGGCCTAAGCGATACCCTCGGGATTGTCGTGGATGCTGCGGCCGCCACTCCGGAAAAATATGCCCCGGCCCAGCTCGCTCAGATTCAGCAGGACCTGGAGTCTGCGACCCGTTCCTATCCCACCACGCTCATGGCTTTGCGACGGTGCCTTGATCGGTTGGCAACGTCCGCTGCGGAATTCGTCGCCGGCATCGAAGCTCTCGATGCCGGAGCTGAAAACCAATTGGGGCGGTGGGCCCGTGCGTTCGCCGGGCAATGTCGAGACACCCTCGATGAACTCATGTCTCTCGCGCCGTGGACGGAGCTTTTATCTTCTCAAAATCACCTCGGAGACTTTCCTGATCTTGACGAGATCCCAACGCTGCGCGAACTGGCCGCACTGGACGTGAAGGTACTGCCGCCCATCGAGCAGCAACTGAGCTCTGCCGCGCCGTCCGAGGAGAGCGCACGGCTTGATGAACTTCAACGCCTTATCACCGCAGCCAGCCGGCACGCCAGAACAAGGATGGCGGTTATCAAAGGACTTGCCCTGCAATGCGACGCACTCGCCCGGATGGACTATGACTTTCTGTTTGACGAGAAGCGTCATCTGCTGGCGATCGGGTACAACGTGGGTGAACACCGTCTGGACGGGAGTTACTATGATCTTCTGGCTTCGGAAGCGAGATTTTCCAGTTTCGTAGCAATTGCGCAGGGACAACTGCCGCAGGCGAGCTGGTTCGCACTGGGACGTCTGCTCACCGTCGCCGGTGGAGAGCCGATCCTGCTGTCGTGGAGCGGCTCGATGTTTGAGTACCTCATGCCGCTCCTGGTAATGCCGACTTACGGAGACACCCTGCTCGACCAGACCTACCGGGCTGCGGTGGGGAGGCAGATCGCATATGGGAGGAGCCACGGGCGACCCTGGGGTATTTCTGAGTCCGGCTACAACGCGATCGACGTTCATCACAACTACCAGTACCGCGCGTTCGGCGTGCCCGGTCTGGGGCTCAACAGAGGATTGGCGGACGATTTGGTCATTGCGCCCTATGCCTCGGCGCTCGCCTTGATGGTGGCGCCCGAGGAGGCGTGCCTGAATCTGCAGCGACTCGCTGCTGAAGGGCTGGATGGGAAATACGGACTCTATGAAGCCGTCGACTACACCCCGTCGCGACTGCCGCCCGGGCAATCGAGTGCCGTGGTTCGTTCGTACATGGCCCATCACGAGGGCATGAGTTTCCTCGCCCTGGCTTATCTGCTCCTGGACCAACCGATGCAGAAGCGATTTGAGTCGGACCCGATGTTCCAGGCGACCACGCTGTTGCTCCAGGAGCGGATTCCCAAGGCCACAGCCATCTATTGGCACACAGCCGAGCTCTCCGACTCACAGACGACACCCAAAGTTCCGGAAACGCCGGTGCGCATCTTCCACAGCCCCGACACTCAGATACCGGAGGTGCAGTTGCTCTCGAACGGCAGGTACCATGTGATGGTCACGAACGCAGGCGGCGGGTACAGCCGCTGGAACGACATGGCCGTCACGCGCTGGCGAGAAGACAGTACCTGCGACAGCTGGGGCTCCTTCTGTTACCTTCGCGACGTGACCAGCAGGGAATTCTGGTCAACCACCTGTCAGCCGACGCTCAAGCGATCGAATCATTTTGAGGCAATCTTCTCGGAAGGTCGAGCCGAGTTTCGCGGCCGCGACCACGACTATGAAACCCATACCGAGATCGCTGTTTCGCCCGAGGATGACATCGAACTGCGCCGCGTCCGCATCACCAACCGTGCGCGGACGAGGCGATCGATAGACGTTACCAGTTACGCGGAAGTCGTTTTGGCCTCGACGGCGACGGATGCCCTGCATCCGGCGTTCAGTAATCTCTTTGTGCAGACCGAAATCCTTCGACCGCAGCGGGCGATCCTCTGCACACGCCGGCCCCGCTCCCAGAGCGAGCAGGCGCCCTGGATGCTGCACCTGATGGCCGCACACGGGGCGGAGATCGGAGAAGTCTCCTATGAGACTGATCGCATGCAGTTCATCGGCCGCGGAAACACCGTTGCCGATCCTCAGGCGCTGACCGGAGGCGCTGGTTTTGTTAGCGAGGCGCTTTCGGGCAGCGAGGGCTCCGTGCTCGATCCGATTGTCGCCATCCGCTATCGGATAACGCTGGATCCCGAAGAATCGGCAACGATAAACATGGTCTCCGGCATCGCCGAAACCCGCGATGCAGCGCTACGCCTTGTGGAAAAATACCAGGATCGGCGCCTCGCGGATCGCGTCTTCGGTCTGGCATGGACCCATGGCCAGGTGCTGCTGCGCCAATTGAACGCCTCAGCGGCCGATGCACAACTCTATGGACGCATAGCCGGTTCGATCATATACTCCAATGCTTCGCTGCGAGTCGACCCGAGCGTCATCATCAAGAACCACCGGGGACAATCCGGTCTCTGGGGATACGCCATTTCCGGCGATCTGCCGATTGTGCTGCTGCAGATCGAAGATCCGGCCAATATCGATCTGGTGCGCCAGCTCGTTCAGGCTCACGCCTACTGGCGTTTGAAGGGACTGGAAGTGGACCTGGTGATCTGGAACGAAGATCACGCCGGTTACCGGCAACTTCTTCACGACCAGATCATGGGGTGCATCAACGCAGGCACCGAACCCAGGCTAACCGATCGGCCGGCCGGCATTTTCGTAAGATCTGTTGAACATATATCGGAGGAGGACCGCATCCTGATCCAAACGGTCGCTCGCGCCATATTCACCGACAGTCGGGAGTCCCTGGCAGACCAGATTAACCGGCGCAGTCTGGTGGAGACTGCTATACCGCTTCTTACGCCGACCCGAACCCACCGTTCCAAACCCCCGGCAGTGTCCGCATTGCCTCGCCACGATCTGACGTTTTTCAACGGGGTGGGCGGATTCACACCGGATGGGCGCGAGTATGTCATTACCACCGCGCATGGGCAGGTGACACCGGCCCCGTGGGTGAATGTGCTGGCCAACCCGCATTTCGGAACCGTCATTTCAGAGAGCGGGTCGGCCTATACCTGGAGCGAGAATGCCCACGAGTTCCGCCTCACGCCCTGGGGGAATGATCCCGTCAGTGATTCGAGCGGAGAGGCGGTTTACCTCCGTGATGAAGAGCGCGGCCACTTCTGGTCCCCGACACCGCTGCCCTGCCGCGGGGCAACGCCGTACGTCACCCGGCACGGATTCGGTTACAGCGTCTTCGAACACACCGAGCGCGGCATCCGCTCCGAGCTGTGGGTTTACGTGGCCATGGACGCAGCAATCAAGTTTGCGGTGCTCAAAGTGCAAAACGTCACGGAGCGACCCCGTCGACTCTCCGCTACCGGATACGCGGAATGGGTGCTTGGCGACCTGCGGCCGAAATCAAGCATGCACGTGATCACCGAAATTGACCCGAATACCGGCACATTGTTTGCTCGGAACCCTTATAACACGGAGTTCAGCGCCCGGGTTGCGTTCTTCGACGTAGACGATACGACTTGTACAGCAACCGGCAATCGGACTGAATTTTTGGGGCGTAACGGTACGTTGCGCGCTCCGGCCGCGATGACGCGCATACGCCTTTCCGGCAAGGCGGGGGCCGCCCTGGATCCCTGCGCCGCGATCCAGGTGAGCTTCGATCTGGCCGCCGGCCAAGAGCGTGAGATTGTCTTTAGGCTCGGCGTCGGGCGAGACGCCGAAGATGCCAGAAACCTGGTCAATCACTTTCGAGGATCAACCGCTGCGCGCGAGGCCCTCGATGGGGTGTGGCAACACTGGACGCACACCCTCGGCGAGGTAAATGTGGAAACACCCGACCCGGCCCTCAACGTGCTGGCCAACGGCTGGCTCTTGTACCAGACCCTGGGGTGCCGCCTTTGGGCGCGAAGCGCAACCTACCAGTCGGGAGGCGCCTTTGGTTTCCGCGATCAGTTGCAGGACGTAATGGCACTCATCCACGCCAGGCCGCATCTCGTGCGCGAGCACCTGCTCCTGTGCGCTGCCCGCCAATTCCCGGAGGGAGATGTTCAGCATTGGTGGCATCCTCCAACGGGTCGAGGGGTGCGGACGCGCTGTTCGGACGATTACCTCTGGCTGCCGCTCACGACCTGCCGCTATGTCCTCACCACCGGGGACACCGGCGTGTTGGACGAGCCCGTCCACTTTATCCAGGGCCGCCCGGTAAAGACCGATGAAGAGTCTTATTACGATCTGCCCGACCGGTCCGAAGAATCGGCCACTTTGTACGAACACTGTGTGCGAGCCATCCGCAGAGGTCTCAGGTTTGGTGAGCGCGGCCTTCCCTTCATGGGCTCCGGCGACTGGAACGACGGCATGAACCTGGTGGGCGAAGACGGCAAAGGCGAAAGTGTGTGGTTGGGATTCTTCCTATATGAGGTGCTCATGCGCTTCACTAAGGTCGCCCGAATACACGGCGACGCGTCTTTCGCCGAGCGTTGCGTAAAGGAGGGGGCAGGGCTGCGCCGCAATATCGAGAGGCATGGCTGGGACGGGGAGTGGTACCGCCGCGCCTACTTCGATGACGGTTCTCCGCTTGGATCGTCAGCCAACCCCGAATGCCGGATTGCTTCGATTGCGCAGAGCTGGTCCGTTCTTTCGGGTGCGGGAGATCATGAGCGTTCTCGCATGGCCATGGAAGCGGTGGATGAGCGCCTCGTTCGGCGCCAGCACGGACTGATTCAACTTCTGGATCCGCCCTTCGATAAGTCGGCGCTGAATCCCGGCTACATCAAAGGGTACGTCCCAGGAGTTAGAGAAAACGGCGGGCAGTACACGCATGCGGCCATCTGGGCGGCAATGGCCTTCGCCCGATTGGGGGACAACCGGCGTGCGTGGGAGCTCTTTTCGATGATCAACCCGGTAAACCATGCGAGATCGATTGAGGAGACCGCCACCTACCAAGTGGAACCGTACGTCGTTGCCGCCGACGTCTATGCGCTACCGCCGCATACCGGCCGTGGCGGCTGGACATGGTACACGGGCTCGGCCGGCTGGATGTATCGGCTTATCGTTGAATCACTTTTGGGGCTCAGACTTGAAGTGGATAAACTGCGTTTTACGCCGTGCCTCCCTGCGGATTGGGAGGGGTTCAAGATGCACTACCGGTATCGGGAGACCGTCTACCACATCGACGTCCTGCAAACGCCCGCGGGGAGTGATGAGATGCGCGTGAGCGTGGATGGCATTGAGCAACCCGATAAGACCATCACGCTCGTTGACGACCAGAAGGAACACCGCGTCGAGGTGGGAATTCCAAGATAGCGCGCCAGGGTTAAGGCGCAGGATGCGGCCAAGACGAAGTTGGAAAAGTTGAAAAGCAGGAGAGAAGGATGGGCCACATACAAGTGATGTTTGATCCCAAGACAATAGCTCTGATCGGCGCAACTGAGAAGGCAGGCGCCATCGGTCGAACAATCCTCGAAAACCTGCTCCGCTCAAAAGAGAGAAGAATAATTCCCGTAAACCCCCATGCGAGCAAGGTATTGCATTTTGGAGAGCTATCCCACCATTGCAGGCTTTCACGAGCATGTGGATCTAGCCGTTGTGGCAACTCCTGCCCGGTCAGTACCACAGGTGGTTGAGGAATGCGGCCAGGCAGGTGTAGAGGGGGTAGTCATAATCTCCGCCGGGTTCAAAGAAATTGGTGAAGAAGGCACACATTTGGAGAGCGAAATCGACCGGATCAGAAAAAAATATGGGATGCGTATTATGGGACCAAACTGCCTCGGTTTTGTGCGACCCGTCCTGGGCTTAAATGCGACTTTTCTGCGGGGCAACCCTCCACAGGGAGATATCGCCTTCATCTCTCAGAGCGGCGCCCTCGGCAGCGCGATACTCGATTGGGCGGTCAGCGCCGGGATAGGCTTAGTCTGTTTGCATCACTCGGCTCCATGCTCGATGTAGACTTTGGCGACATGATCGATTTCTTAGGAGATGACGGGGCCACCAGGAGCATCCTGATCTATATGGAGGGTGTGGGCAACGCGAGAAAATTCATGAGTGCGGCCCAGGCGTTCGCCCGGCGAAAACCTATCATCATTTTGAAGCCGGGACGATTCGCGGAGAGTGCAAGGGCAGCCCATTCCCACACAGGCGCTATGGCAGGGGACGACGAGGTATATGAAGCTGCCTTCAAGAGGGCCGGCGTCGTAAGGGTGGGGGAAATAGCGGAACTCTTCGATGCTGCCCAGGTTCTTGATTCGAAGAGGTTACCGGCCGGCCCGAGGCTTGCCATGGTAACATCAGCCGGCGGACCCGGCGTGATGGCCACCGACGCTCTTATTAACCTGGGTGGGAAACTGGCGGAACTCTCTGAAGAGAGCATGAAGCAACTTAACGCATTTTTGCCGCCCTACTGGAGCAAAGCGAATCACTTCCGCGCCCTCCATGGCGGGATCGGTACTGATCAGAAGATGCCAATCGGACCAAGAGGGGTTGTCGGACATAAACCGGCACCACACGATCCTGCACAACCGGCCGTCCAGGAAGCGGACTTTGGCTTTGGTTTCGTAGAACTGGAAAACTTGTTCGGAGCCGCAGGCAAAGAGGGATTTCTCCACCGGGCGACAAAATCGTTCGATGTTTTCCAAGGTGAGTTTTTGCCCACACTTTCCGGGTCTGCCCCGTTTCTTCCGAGGCGGATTGTCCGGAGGCAAGAACAGGGTGATATCTTTGCGGGCTTGGCCGATGACCGTCACACCTTCGCGAATCAGGTGAAGCACCAGGGAGCCTTTCATATACCAGGCATCAAGCAGCAGAATAAGGAGGAAGCGATCCGGCAGCCAAGTCATGAGAACGGACATCAGGAGCCGTGCTGCGGTCAGTTTGGTGGTGTTCCCTTTCTTGCGGATAAGTCGGAACAGGAGGGGAAATGCGGCTACCCGGCCCTAGTGACGGCAGATGACCGCCAGAGAAACCCGAAGCTGTTGTCACCACCGGAATTTGGGGCGCGGTTGGGCCGGTGCGCGTGATCGTAATGCCAAGCGGCGCAGGGAGCTTTCTTGGATGATCGGGGCAAAGGGAAGTCGTCTATGGCGAACTCGATGGATCGGTCTGGAATCCGCTTCAGAATCAGGCGCATCCATTGCCGGGCCAGTACAAGCCATTGGATTTCGCCGGCCTTGTAATAGGCGGTCCATGACAACTGGGGTCGGACCGCCGGAAGCGCGCAAGAAATATGACCGCCGCGGCAGACCATACATCCCATCAGGAGTGCCGGAAGAGTCGGAGCGATTCTGCACGGAACGGCTTGAAATAGAAAGGAAATCCACTGCGATAGGAGCGTAAGTGCTTGAGCCGTCGAATCCATATGGTTGACCCCCAAGGAAAGGTTTATTTCCTTAAAGGGCCGCCAAAGGCCGCCGCCCATCCGCGCGGCAATGTCAAGTACTTTGTTGAATTTATTCGCAGTTTTCCCATACCAAAGGGTCGCCGGACTCTAAACTTTAGTCTTTCAAGTCCCCAAAGAAAAATGTGGCCGATGCTCAATAATGCAGGCTGATTGTCAGTTTGATGTCTTGCCCGTCGTAGGAGAAGCCGGCAGCAGAAAACGAAGGCGGGCCGAGCATGGCCTCTGCGTCCTTTGAAAAACCATACCCTTCCGTCGGGATTCCCAACCAGTTGGTGTCAAGCTTGCCGTTCATATTTTCATCATGAATAACGGCAAGTGCATACATTCCCGAGGGTATCTTTGTGAAGTCGCAGGTCGCCTGGGTATCCTGAATTTTTGTTACGATGATATTGGTTGCGTATCGCAGATACTCAGTAGGAAAACCATCCGGCGATTTGAAAAGCGCACATCCAATGGTTCCCGTGCTGTTTCTAATGTCTTGAATCTTTATGTGAATCCCAGAGCACGATGATGATTGTGCAAAGGCGACGGAAGAAAGATTCACAAGCACCAGCACTGCCAACAAAGGAGCGCAGCGAACTTTCGTTAGGGCAACCTTATCCGGATATTTGATCTTGGAAGCCACTGCGAACTTCCGATTGATTGACTCATTCATGTGGTCTTGCTCCGGGCTCCAACCTGCACAGCCTAAGTGGATCGTAGCGGAATCCCGAGTTACTCCCCCGGATTCGGCATTGCCTCCACCACGGTTAATCGCAGTCTCCAAAGGTACTGTCATTTAGGGTACCGTGTATTCAGCACAGCCGTGCCGAGCACCGAAAGCTTGAGAAAAACTCTCAAAGCTCAAAGAATGCTCTCCGAAAACCCGTTTTGGAGCCGCCACCGGCCGTCGACTCCAAAAGGTGACATAACACTCTTCTATTTTACATTCAGATTATTCTTTACGGACGTGACTCCTTCAACGCTCTTCGCGATTTCACCCGCTGTATCCACCGCCTGCTGTGAATTAACGAAGCCGCTCAGTTGAACGACGCCTTTGTAGGTCTCGACCGTGATCTCGAATGACTTAAGAAAATCATCACTTGCGAGCTGAGACTTGACCTTGCTCGTGATGACCGAATCGTCAAAGTATTCCCCGGTGCTTGACTGTTTGGATGTCGATGCACAGGCCACAAAGAAGGCGATGAGCATCAGAAGCACGAAATAGTGGATAAAGAAGTTTCTGTTTTTCATAGCGTTTACTCCTCCTTATAAGTTTGTCTTGAAAAGGTTGGTTACGAGACCTTTTCTGGTCAACGTATCCTAACGTTCGAGAAAATCTTCCCGGAGTTGCTGATCTCCTCGCCTTCAAACCCTCCACTGGAATGCCCCCCGATAATTGGTCCATGTATAATGAGAGTCTGAATGCCCAAAGAACGGAAGGAGACTTTTTGCATGGCCAAGAGAAAGAGACACAGCGCGGAGCAAATCATCCGGAAACTTGAAGACGCGGACCGTCGTCTGACGGCAGGGCAGACGATAGCGCAGGTTTGCCAATCGCTGGAGGTGAGCGAGGCGACGTACCACCGGTGGCGAAACCAGTATGGGGGGATGAAGGCTGAGGAGGCCAAACGGCTAAAAGAACTGGAAAAGGAAAATGCACGCTTAAAAAAGCTGGTCGCCGATCTGATGTTGGACAAGGCAATGCTGAAGGATCTTGCGGAGGGAAACTTCTAAGCCCGGCGCGTCGTAGGAAAGCGGTTGATTATGTTCGAAGTGAACATGCCGCTTCAGAGCGTCGGGCCTGCCGCGTAGCCGGTCAACACCGATCCACCCAACGTTATGAGCCGAAGGAACGGGACGATGAGGTGGAACTGATCAAGGCTCTTCACCGGTTGGTTGGAGAACATCCCCGTTTTGGATGCCGTAGGATCACTCGGCTGCTGCGTGATGCGGGGTGGGCGGTAAACTACAAGCGAATTCATAGACTTTGGAAAGAGGAGGGATTCAAGGTACCTCGAAAAGCCAAGAAGAAACGCTTCCTGGGAGTTGATGCCAATGCGTGCAACAAGCGTAAGGCGGCTTTTGCAAATGATGTCTGGACGTTGGATTTCATTCATGACCGCTTGGTCGACGGCCGTCAGTTCAAGTGCTTGGCCATTGTCGACGAGTTTACTCGGGAAAACCTGGCCCTGAGGATCAACCGCTCCATTACGGGTGAAGACGTTTTGAACGAGCTGAGCCGATTGATGGGCGAGCGGGGAGTTCCAACGGGCATTCGATCGGATAACGGTCCCGAATTTATAGCCCAAAAGGTGAGAAATTGGCTGAAAGACCTGGGAGTGGGAACCTTTTTCGTCGAGCCGGGAGCCCCTTGGCAGAACGGGTACGTGGAAAGTTTCAACAGCCGTTTTCGGGATGAATTCTTGAACATGGAAATTTTCAACAACATCAAGGAAGCGCAGACTCTGGCCGCCAAATGGCGGAAAGTCTATAACGAGGAAAGACCGCACAGTGCATTGAATTACATGACCCCGGCCCAGTTCGCGGCGAGCCCTTGGGGCCTCGACTCCGCCTCGCTCAGCTCGGCTTCGCCGAGGCCCCAAGGGCCGGGGATGGAAAACCGCGAGTCATGATAAAACTCTCATAACTCCTGGACCAAAAACTGGGGGCTTGACACCACCTTATCCGGCGGGGTCCCAAATTGTGCTATCGTGTTCGCTCAAGAATGCCCGATCAGTATCACCCGCGGCGGGAAGCGAACTCGTCCGACTAAATCCTACCCGTGAGCAGCAAGATGATCAGAATCATCAGGACCAAGGCAAGTCCGCCGCTCGGGTAATAACCCCACTGTCGGCTGTGAGGCCACTTGGGCAGTGTGCCTAACAGCAGCAAAACCAAGACGACGATCAAGATCGTTGAAAGCATATCACTGCTCCATTTTGATTAGACAACGTTCCAACCGATGAGTGCGGCAACGGCCCTTTCATTTCCCTCTGTGCCAATGAGAGTGAGACACCTACCCGTTGATAAATTAGTGTAGGGCGGGTAGGAGATGGAGCATGATGAGGCACAGAGAGAAAGAGAATCCGGATGAGGGAATCGTGGTAACGGAGGGAGTCCGTAGGACGACCGGAGTTACCACGATCGGGAAGCACGTCACGGTCCCCGACCCGGAGGTTCCAGAGAAGAAGCCTCGTCGCAGATTTACAGCCCGGTACAAGCTGAGAATCCTGGAGGAAGCCGATGCGTGTACTGAACCGGGCCGGCTCGGGGCTCTACTTCGGCGAGAAGGCCTGTATTCTTCGAGTCTGGCGACATGGCGTAGACAACGTGACCAGGGGCAGTTGAGGGCGCTTGGGCCAAAGAAGCGAGGCCGGAAGCCCAAGCAGAAGAACCCTATGGCAGAGCGGGTGGCCCGGCTTGAAAGGGAGAACCGCCGTCTCGAGAATCAACTGAAACAGGCGCGAACCATCATCGAAGTTCAAAAAAAAATCTCGGAGATACTGGGGATCGCTCAGCCGGACCTGGACGACGACGGGAGCAGTTCATGAGCGCGGCGATGGAGCTGCGCACCGAGGTGGGAACCGTGCAGGCATGTGGAGCCATGGGCCTGCCCCGTGCGAGTTTCTATCGCCGCCTGAAGCCGGCGGCGGCCCGCACACCTCGGCCGGCGCCTCCCTTGGCTCTGAACCCCCAGGAGCGGGAAACCGTGGTCGATCTGCTTAACAGCTCCCGTTTTCAGGATGATGCTCCCCGTCAGGTCTTTGCCGTCTTGCTCGATGAAGGACAGTACTACTGCTCTATCCGGACCATGTACCGGATTCTCAAAGCGGAATCCGGTGATGTCAAAGAGCGAAGAAAGCAGGCGCGGCGGCCTGTCTATAAAAAGCCCGAGTTGCTTGCGACCGGACCCAACAAAGTGTGGTCCTGGGATATTACGAAGCTAAAAGGGCCTGTGAAGTGGACCTATTTCCATCTTTACGTGATCATGGACATCTTCAGCCGCTACGTGGTCGGCTGGATGGTGGCCCATCGGGAAAGCGCCGCTTTGGCCAGGCAACTCATCGAAGAGACGTGCTTCAAGCAGGATATCAAGTCCGGCCAACTCATCATCCATGCGGATCGAGGCCCGGCGATGAAAGCGAAGTCCGTAGCCGAGTTCATGGGAGACCTTGGAGTGACCAAGACCCACAGCCGACCCTATGTCAGCAATGATAACCCCTACTCGGAGGCGCAGTTTAAAACCCTCAAGTATTGCCCGAAATTCCCGAAACGGTTTGGATCAATCCAGGATGCCCGGTCTTTCTGCCGGGAGTTCTTCTCCTGGTACAACCCCGAGCATCGGCATTCAGGCATCGGGTTGGTCACACCCGAACAGCTCCATTACGGACTCGCCCAGGACATTGTAGCGTGTCGCAGCCAAGTTCTTCGGGCTGCCTTCCGGAGCAACCCCAACCGTTTCAAAGGAAAGGTGCCACAGCCGCCAAAATTGCCCAAGGCCGCGTGGATCAACAAACCGTCGAGCGATGACGTGAGAGTCTAATTTCTGAAAACAGGTGTCTCATTTTCATTGACACATTCCGTTGAACCTCGATGTCGCTTCGTGGTAGGCGATTTTGACTTCAGACCAAGCCTTTTCCGCCCCTGTTTTGATTTCCTCCCAAGCCTCATCGCCGGCGGTCTTTAACTCCTCCAACTTCGTCTTGGCCTCATCCTCCTTGCGCTGCAAGACATCGATGGTCTTATAGTAATCAATTTTAACGTCTGCCTTGGCCTTGTCGGCTTTGGCCTTGAGCAGTGCTTTCTGCGCGCGCCATTCTCTCAACTGCGCTTCGAGCTTCTCTTCGTACGCTTTTCTATTTTCTTTCATACCAAGCTCCTCATGAACGGGATGGTCTTGTGTCGTCGGTTTTGTCGCCTTCCCATGACCCACCGCACGATGCCGAACCCTAAAGCCCGAGATCGCAGGCGGCGGAAGCGCTTTCGCCTTTTCAGCCTGTGTGCGGGCGAGACCCGATATCAACAACCTTCTGTCAGCCTGCAACTGAGAATTCTTTATGAACTATTCGATGGTCATCCGGTTATTTACACTCTTCACACCGTTTATGTCGCTGGAGAGTTTGGTGACCAGATCCTTTTCTGCTGCGCTCCTTGCCTTGCCATATAAAGTTACCACGCCTGCGTTGGTTTCGACTTTGGTGTTGTGAGCACTGGTGGAACGATGGAACAGCAGCGATATCTTGACTTGGGCGGTGATGGAAGCGTCATCAATATCTTCGCCAACCGTTGAATCTGAAGTTTTCGAGAGTTTTGACACGATCATCTCGTTTCTTACGTCTTTGACCCCTTCGACATCCTTGGCATATTCGGTCGCCAGTTCCTTTTGGGCCTCACCGGCAGCCTCGCCTCTCAGAGTCACGATGCCGTCTTTAACGTCAACCTCCGTTGTAGCGGCGTTGACGCTGCGATGAAACGAGAGCGCAGCTTTCACTTTGGCGTCGAGCCACGCATCTGAGTATGGAGTGGGGGACACGCCTTCGAGTTCCAGCCGGTTGTCCACACTTTTGACTCCGGGCATGCCCGCCACAGTCTCATAAGCCATTGATTTATGAAATTCCTCGGAGACTGTCCCTGTTAATCTGACGGCGCCGTCCCTGGACTCGACTTTAATATGATCGTCTTTCAGATAGGTCTTGAATGCGTAGGACTTACCCACCGATGATTCGATGCGGTCATCCATTTCGGAAGCGCATACAGGCACGCTGGTAGCCAAAAGGGCAGCTATAGCAACCATAAACTAGAGTTTAGAGTCTGGCGACCCTTGGTATAGGAAAAATGCGAATAAAGACAACAAAGTACTTGACATTGCCGCGCGGATGCGCGGCCGCCTTTGGCGGCCCTTTAAGGAAAGAAACCTTTCCTTGGGGGTCAACCAATGGATTCGACGGCTCAAGCACTTATGCTCCTATCGCAGTGGATTTCCTTTCTATTTCAGGCCGTTCCGTGCAGAATAGCTCCGACTCTTCTGGAACTCCTGATGGGATGTATGGTCTGCCGCGGCGGCCATATTTCTTCCGCGCTTCTGGCCGTTCGGCCCCAGTTGTCCTGGACCGCCTATTACAAGGCCATCGAAAAGGGCCGATTCCAATGGCTTGCGCTAGCCCGGCAATGGATGCGCCTGATCCTGAAACGGATTCCAAACCGATCCATCGAGTTCGCCATAGACGACTTCCCTTTGCCCAGATCGTCCAAGAAAGCGCCCTGCGCCGGTTGGCATTACGATCACGCGCACCGGCCCAACCGCCCCAAATTCCTGTGGGGACAGCTTCGGGTTTCTCTGGCTGTCATCTGCCGCCACAAGGGCCGGGTAGCCGCGTTTCCCCTCTTGTTTCGGCTCATCCGCAAAAAAGGGAACACCACCAAACTGGACGCGGCGCGGCTCTTGATGTCCGTTCTCATGACTTGGCTGCCGGATCGCTTTCTCATTATTCTGCTGCTCGATGCCTGGTATATGAAAAGCTCCCTGGTGGTTCCCCTGATTCGCGATGGTGTGACGGTCATCGGCCAAGTCCGCAAAGATACCGCCCTGTTTTTGCCTCCGGACAATCCGCCTCGGAAGAAACGGGGCAGACCCAGAAAGTATGGGGAAAAACTCACGTTGGAAAACATCGGACGATTCTGTCGTCCGGTGGAGAAAACCCTCTTTGCCTACGGCTCGGAACGAGTTTTCCAGTTCTACCAAACCAAAGCCAAAGTCCGCTTCCTGGACGGCCGGTTGTGCAAGATCGTGTGGTGCCGGTTTATGTCCGACAACCCCTCTTGGTCCGATTGGCATCTTCTGATCAGTACCGATCCCGACATGGACGGCGCGGAAGTGATTACACGCTATGCACGACGATGGTGGACCGAGCCCATGTTCAACGAGATCAAGCACCTGTTCGGACTGAAAAATGCTTGGCAGCAGACACGGCAGACATTGGCTCGATGGAGCATGATCTTGTGCCTGGCCTACGGCTTGCCACGGCTCTTGGCGCTCTGCCTGGGTCCCAACGCGGCCTATACGATGTTTCCAATCCCTTGGAGAAAGAACAGGCCCGCCACCGCCGGCTGGATGGCCGCAGCCATCGGTCGTCTTTTCGGCAACTTAAACGTGCGAGCCATGTGGAACCGGAAATCCAAAAAATTCCAACCGGAATTCACCGATTCTCCGGAAGACTTGGGGCGCGCTGCCTGATATCCGTGTTCAGTCAATCATCTCAAAGCCTTACGTCAACGGTATTCAACCCGTCTTGGAGAACTATGCTCTTCTATACAAACTTGGCTGCCCCGCATGGCTCTAAACTCTAGGCAACCATAAAAACCAAACGATATATTGTTTTCATTGTATTCCCGAATCTCTTATTGTTCCGCTCTGCTGTTGTGGCTAAGAATTATTCATGCCGAATACCTCATGCCTATTTCCCAAGGACCTTCTCGACATGGCCGATTTTTGTCTGAACTTTCCCGGATAACTTTTCGTACTTGCCTTCGGCCTCCAATTCCGAATTGTCGGTAAGCTTGCCCGCAACCTCTTTGATATTCCCCTTGATGTGGTGAAAATGACCTTTAGCTTCGTTTTTAGTGCCTGGTGACATTATATTACTCCGATTTATGAAGTTGTTTATGAAATGGTTCCCTGTGATACTGTTTTTAAGCTTAAATGGCTAGGTTTATACATAGGGCATATGATTTCTATCATCGGCGTCCCTGGATGAGTTGAACCACCAATACGATAATGGCGATTACCAGTAAAATGTGAATAAACCCTCCCATTGTATGACTGCTAACTAATCCAAGTAGCCATAGTATGACCAATATCAATGAAATTGTCCAAAGCATGATCGACTCCTTTACAAAAAACGACAATTTGGATATCTGTGAGATTACAACTGCCTATGCCGTTAACTCTTGTTGATTCAACTACAGAAAAAAGCTTATGTTAATCTTGTCATTCATTATAAAACTGCTAAATTCGATCTAAATCGAGACTCGTTGGTTATCGGTGAGTGAAATATTATGCTATGATATATGGCAGGTAGATCAGGAACTGCAAACGAGTCGCAACAAAATCCTCTGCGTATCTCACAGCGCGGCTATTCTATCTCGAATCGACCAACCGGTCTCTTTTCAAACTCCAGAAGTTTTTCTTCCAATTTATGGATATCTTTGCCCATGCTTTTCACTTGAAGGGATTTCTTCGCCAGCCTCGGGAGAGCCATAACCGCCACAACGGCTCCGCCAATAAGAGAAAAATAGAAAATCATGGCTGTAATAGATTGTTGAAAAGTCCAGATGAAGAACTTAAAATCCAAAGCCATACTATTTTGTATGGCTGGAATGATAACCAATAACATAAGCAAAAATGTGACGATCAAGGAAAATGACATGGATATCCTCCATATTGCCTTGGTGGTAAGGGTGTACAAATGATGTAGCCGGGCATAAACGGACAACATAAGACAAGCGATTAGAAGTTATTTTTCTGTTAAGCATGGAAGTGCTGTACATGGCGGCTTATATCATGGTTGTTGTCGTTTCTGTTGTTTAGACGAATAGTATTTATGAACCTATTGCGTCTGTGTTGTTGAACGATACGGAGGTTATGTAGGGAAAAGCCCGTAAACCTGGAAAAGAAATGAATGTAATTGGCAATATTGGAAACATACAGGCACATTTAGTTTGTTATTTTGACGACAAAAGAAGTTAATGACTGATTTGAGTATGGGCTATTTGCGCATATTGCACAAGTCAAAAGTTCCATAATTTACGTGTTATTGAAATGAAGTTAGCTACAATGTAGAGAGCTAAGATTTTGTTGTAAGGCCATGAGATGGTGCATCTTGCTAACCTGCAATAATTGTACTTGTTTTGCTTATCGTTTACCATAAGGTAAATGCTGTACTTTTTAAGTTATGAGACCTTATTTAATTATTGTATGAGTGAATATACCTTCATGGGCCTCAGGAATGGGGTGAAGTTGCTCCTGTGTTGACAAAGCGAAATTATAGAAAGGGGTCGGTATACTTTTAGCACTACTTCGCCAAGCTGTCGGGCATTCGGAATGCCGGTGCGTCACACATGGGGTTGGTAGGCAGGAGAAGAAGCCGCCGACGAGGTCGCCGCAGTTTAAATGCTCTGAATCGACAAAAGAGCCCGCACAAGGGGGTCGTGGAAACACGGGTCCCCCCGGCGACCCGGTGAATAACAATCTAATATTCCGGGAATCCTCTTCGCACGATTTCGAGGCCGCTATCTTGGCCTGAAACGCAAACCTGTGCGTGTAGCCGGTGAACAACCGTACAATGGAACCTCGAAGTCTGTTTGAATCGCTTTTCCCATGCGTTTCGACGGCAATGGTCCTGCGCGATTTGTTCAAACCGCTTCACAACGCTTGCACCTTCGGGTTGCGCCTGTTCGGCAAGACCTGTAGAGTAGCGAACATGGAGACCGGGTGTTGGAGCAACTGGTTATCCGATTCCACGGGATGTTTCGAAATCCGCACCGTTTCGGTGAAAATCTGGAGGGCGGTATGGGCAGACAATTGATCGTTATCGGAGGTGGGGCCGCGGGACCTAGTGCGGCGGCCAAAGCGAAACGGCTCGATCGCGAGCTGGAAGTGCACATGTTCGACGAAGGGCCTCACGTGTCCTATGCCGCGTGTCCGACTCCGTACTTTATCGCGGACCGCATTCAGGGCACGGAAAAAATCATCGCCCGAACTCCGGAGGAATTCGAGAAGGCGGGCGTGCATGTTCACGTAAACACCGGGATTGTGGATTTGGATATGAAGGCCGGTGCCGCCGTGGATTCCACGGGAAAGAAGTGGCCTTTCGATGTGGCCGTCTATTCCACCGGGGCTTCCTCCAAAATCCCGAAGCTGCCCGGCATGGACTCGGAACGGGTCATGACCCTGAAGAACCTGCAGGACGCCCTGCGCATCAAAGGATTCATCGATACGCGCAAACCCGAACGCGCCGTGGTGCTGGGCGCCGGATTCATCGCCATGGAAATGTGCGAAGCCTTTCGGGAACGAGGTCTGGAGACCACCGTGCTGTATCGGGGCAAACTGCCCCTGAAGCAACTGGGGGAAGATTTGTCCGCCGTGGTTCTTGAAGAGCTGGAGAAGAACCGCGTGAAATTCGTCCCCGGAGTGGACGTGAAAGGTTTGAGGGAGGACAAGGACGGAGCCGTCATCGAAACGGACCAGGGAGAATTTCCCGCGGACCTGGTGCTGGCCGCAACGGGAGTCGGCCCCAACGTGGAACTCGCCAAGAAGGCCGGTATTGCTCTGGGACCCACGGGCGCCGTAAAAACCGATGCGTCCATGCGCACCAACTTTCAGCACGTATACGCCGTAGGGGATTGTGCCGAATCCCTGCATCTGGTGTCCAAACAGCCCGTATTCGTTCCCCTGGGAGACGTTGCCAATAAGCACGGGAGGATAGCGGGAACCAACATCGGCGGTGAACCGGCCGAGTTTCCCGGAGTAGTGGGCTCTTGGTGCGTCAAAGTGTTTGATTTGGAGGTGGGATGTACGGGTCTGGGGGACGCCGAGGCGCTCAAAGCGGGTTTTCATCCGGTGAGCGTGATGATTAAAGGCAACTCCAAAGCCGAAGCCTACCCCGGAGCGGGCACCGTGCAAATCCGACTCACGGCGGACAAAGTGACCGGCAAGCTCCTGGGAGCCCGGGTCGTGGGAAACGAGGGCGCCGTATCCCGTGCCGACATCGTCTCCGCCTTGTTGCACGGAGGTGCGCGAGTGGACGATTTGGCTTTCATGGACCTGTGCTATGCTCCGCCTTATTCCCCCGTGTGGGACGTGCTTCATATTGCGGCGCAAGAGTGTTTGAAGAAGATTTGATGCGGATGGCGTACGATTTTGGGGAGAGCCTTTGGAGGTTTCATCCAACGGCCCGCGAAATGCCTGCTCGGCCGAACCGGAATCCGCTTCCTGAATTGCTGTTCGGGTTGCTTGTCAGCCCGTTGAAAAGAACGGTTGCTGCAGGTTGGTGAAAAACGATGAGATGCAAGGCGCGCAAATCCCGAGGAGTGAGGCGTACATAGAAGTACGCCGCAGTGACGAGGGATGAAACGCAACGCCGCAGGTCGCGTTTTTCAACGGCCTGTTGGGGGCAGGCCATGGTGCCCGCCCTTTTGGACTGCCATGGCTTTTTCCTTGAACACCGTTGCCTTGGTGGGATGCAGCGATTACGCATCTCCGTTGGTGGAAGGCGCGGTGCGGCGCGTCGTGGATTTGCTGGGCGGAATGGAGGCGTTCGTCAAACCGGGACAGCGGGTTCTGCTCAAGCCCAATTTACTGTCTGCTCATGTTCCCGAGGACCGGGTGACCACGGACCCGACGGTGGTGCGCGCCGTGGCTCGCATGGTGTTGGACGTCGGGGGAACGCCCTTCATCGGGGACAGCCCCGCTTTGGCTTCTTTGCGCAAAATCGTCGGTCCTTCAGGCATGGACGCCGTGTGCCGGGAGTTGGGCCTGGAGTGGGTGGAATTCTTGCGTCCCCGCAGGGTGCCGCCGGCCGAAGGAGCCGTCTACCGGAGACTCGAGTTGGCGGAAGAGCTGTTTGAGGCGGATGCGGTGATCAACCTGCCCAAGCTCAAGACCCATTCGCAGATGACCCTGACGCTCGGGGTGAAGAACCTTTTCGGCATGATTCCCGGTAAGCGCAAGGCGGAATGGCATTTTGTGACGGGCATGGATCGGGACGCCTTCGCGTCGCTGCACCTGGACATTTACCGAGCGGTGAACCCGGTGCTCACGATTCTGGACGGCGTGTGGGGCATGGAAGGGAACGGGCCGGCCAACGGAGTGCCTAAAAAGATGGGATTCATTGCGGCGTCCCGAGATGCGCCGGCGTTGGACGTGAGCGTGTGCCGCATGCTTGGGGTTCCTTTACGTTCTTTCCCCCTATATCGCGAGGCCGTACGACGGGGCATGTGTGAGGCGGACCCGCTGCGTATTCCCACGACGGGGGATCCACTCGAGAGATTCGTGCAACGGGATTTCCGCGCACCGGAGCGGGACTCTTTGGGTCGTATGCCCAATGCTTTTCACAGTCTCACCCGGCGTTACCTGGTTTCCAAGCCGGTGCACCAAGGGAACCGTTGCGTGGAGTGCGGCCGGTGTGAGGAGATTTGCCCCGCGGGAGCGGTGCGGGTGGAAAGAGGCCGGGGACCTTTGTTTGACTACCGGCGGTGCATTCGGTGTTATTGCTGCCAGGAGGTGTGCCCCGGAGACGCCGTGGGGTTTCGCCAAGGCCCCATGGTGCGATTGATCCATCGGCTGGAGCAGGAGAGGCGGCGTGTGGCGAAATGGGGCATACGGGGCCGGTAGGGACGACGAACGGTCTTGTACGGTTCCGGCCGTCGTGGTAAATAAGAAGAAGGTTTTCTTTCGGACGAGTTCAGGCGAAAGAATCCGGACCATGACATTCTCCGGCCGGCGGGGCCCAAACGGTTACGATTGAGGAGCTTTTCGCATGAGCGTGAACAAGGCCATATTGATTGGACGGCTGGGAAAGGACCCGGAAGTTCGCTACACCAACCAAGGCACACAGGTGACGACCTTTACGGTAGCCACCAATGAGGTGTGGAGAGACAAAGACGGGAACAAGCAGGAGCGAACCGAGTGGCACCGGGTGGTGGCATGGGGTAAGCTCGCGGAGATCTGCGGTCAGTATCTGAAGAAAGGTTCCCAAGTCTTCTTGGAAGGGAGACTTCAGACTCGGGATTGGGAAGATCGGGACGGAAATAAGCGGTACACGACTGAGATTGTCGCACGGGAGATGAAGATGCTGGACACCCGGGGGGGAGGAGATTCCAGGATGGACGAGCCTCCGCCGCCCGAAGATTCGTTCGCCCCTTCGGACGACATGGGAGACGATATTCCCTTTTGACGGCCTCCGTGCGGTGTGAATGAATGGATAGTTCTTGACACCCGGAGCGGGTCATTATAGAAGCACAGTTTCCGCGGAGAGATGTCCGAGTTGGCTGAAGGAGCACGATTGGAAATCGTGTGTACGCCCAAAAGGTGTACCGAGGGTTCGAATCCCTCTCTCTCCGCCATCCTTTGTACGGCTTCCCATGGGAGCTCTTCCCTTCCGACGATTTGTCCGCCTGTTTCCCTCCATCGTGCAAACGGGGTAAGATCGTTTCTTCCGTCCGAGCGACGGGTTGTCGGGCATCGGCCACGGCCGTGAGAATTCCGCCGGGTTTCTCCATCGTGTCCCTGCCTTATTGAGCTTTCCGGGCGTATGAAGCCGGCGTGTCGCACTCTCTCGCCCGTTTCCCCTGAACGAATGCGGTTCTTCTATTATGTCCTATCTTGTGTTGGCCCGCTCGTGGCGTCCCCAGACCTTTGACGAGGTGGTCGGTCAGCGGCACGTTACTCGAACGCTGAAGAACGCCATCCTGCAGGGTCGGGTGGCCCATGCCTATCTCTTTACCGGTCCGCGGGGCGTAGGGAAGACTTCCCTGGCGCGGATTCTCGCCAAGGCGGTGAATTGCGTGGACGGTCCTACCGCGGAGCCGTGCGGGCAATGTGTGCACTGTCTGGAAATCAGGGACGGTTCGTCATTGGACGTGCAGGAAATCGACGGGGCCTCCAATCGCGGCATCGAGGAAATTCGCGAGCTCAGGGAGAACGTCAGGTATCTTCCTTCCGGGTGTCGATTCAAGATCTATATTATCGATGAAGTACACATGCTGACCAAGGAGGCGTTCAACGCGCTGCTGAAGACCCTCGAAGAACCGCCGGCTCATGTGATGTTCATCTTCGCCACCACGGAAGTGCACAAGCTGCCGCCCACCATTCTGTCGAGGTGCCAGAAGTTTCTTTTTCGGCGAGTGGGTACCGGAGACCTGCAGGAGCATCTGAAACGCATTCTGGAAAAGGAAGGCATCGAGTTCGAGTCCGCGGCATTGGCCATTCTGGCCCGCCAGGCCGACGGGAGCGTCCGGGATTCGTTGAGTCTTACGGACCAGGTCATCTCATACGGCGATCGCAAGGTGACCGCGGAGCTGGTGAAGGAAATCCTGGGCATGGTGGACCGACTCCTGCTGCTCGGACTGATCGGAGCCATGGCGGGAAAGGACTTGCCAAGGATCGTCGAGACCCTTGAAGACGTGTTCATGGGGGGATACGACCTGCGTCGGTTCTATTTTGCGCTGGTTCTGGAAATGCGCGCTTTGCTGGTCCGGAAATTGGGCGCCGCGGTGGATGAAGGGGATACGGACGATGAGGAGGCCACCCGAAGCCTCCTGGATCGATTGAGTATGGAATGGCTGCACGCGGCGCAGCACGAGTTGCTCAATTTGGATGCCGAGCTGCGGTACGCGTCGGATCCGAGACTCGTGCTGGAACTGGGTTTGTTGAAGATCGCACACCTCGGCGACTTCTACGGATTGGACGCGCTGCCGCCCTTGGAAGCCGTTTCCACGCCCGATGCGACTCCTTCTCGAAGGGAAGGGCCGGCGCCCGCTTCGGAGTCGTCTTCCGTTCGTGAGCCCGGTACTGTGTACGAGAAAGCCTTGGGTTCCGGTACGGTGGAAAACGAGCCTATCGATGGAGTCGTGACCCTCGATTCCGCTCCCGAGAGTTCGGCTCCCGGTGAGGAAGCACCTGGTGAGGAAGCGTTCGCTGAAGCGGAAGTCGGCGGTTCCGAACCTTCGGAAAGGCGCGAGGCGTTGGTCTCGCTTCCCTTTGAAGTACCGAGATTTCTAGATGCTCTTCGCCTTCAGAAGCCTTCCCTGGCTTTCATCCTGAAGACGGCGGAGTTGACGTTGACGGAAGAAGACGTGCTCCTTATGCGCATCCCGGGAGGACCGTCCTTCAATTCGAGCATGGTGAAGGATGCGCGGGAAGAGCTTGCGGACCTGGCGTCGGAAATCGCCGGTCGCAAAGTCGCCGTGAAAATTGAGGAAGGCGGAGCTCCCGCACCTGTGACCATTGCGCAAGAAACACTTGACGAGTCACTAGGCCAAATGCAAAAGAGGGCGTTGGAGCACCCTATCATTGAGGATATCAGGACGGTGTTCAGAGGCGAGTTGATCGGGTATCAGGCCCCCCGCCCCTTGAACCATAAGGAGGGTTCCGATGGCTAAAGGCTTCGGCAATATTATGAAGCAAGCCCAGAAGATGCAGCAGGAAATGCTCCGCATACAGGAGGAGCTGGCAAACAAGACGGTGGAAGCCGCTTCCGGCGGCGGGATGGTCCGAGTCACGGCCAACGGGCGAAACGAGATTGTGGGGATCAGCATTGATCGGGAGGTGGTGGACCCTGACGACGTGGAAATGCTGCAGGATCTGATCACCGCCGCGGTGAACGAGGCACTCAAAAGAGCGCAGGAAATGGCGAGCGAGGAGATGAACAAGATCACCGGCGGCATGAAAATTCCGGGGCTGACCTGATCCATGAATCCCTATCCGGCTCCCATCCGGAATCTGGTGAAGCTGATGAGTCGGTTGCCCGGGATCGGTGAGAAGTCCGCCATGCGCTTGGTCATGCATATGCTCGATATGCCGGCGGAACAAGTGGAAGAGCTGGGACGGCGTATCGCGGAGATCAACAGCCGAATACAGTTGTGTTCGGTCTGCTGCAACATCACGGAATCCCAACCTTGCGAGATCTGCGCGAGCCCCCGGAGAGATCGATCGATCGTGTGCGTGGTCGAAACCCCCGGAGATCTGATGGCTGTTGAAGCCTCAGGGGGATACACCGGGGTCTACCATGTGCTTCACGGGGTGTTGTCCCCTGTGGACGGCGTGGGTCCGGATAAGCTCCGGGTACGGGAACTGCTGGATCGAGCGGCGTCGGGCGAAATCCGGGAAGTCATTGTGGCCACGAATCCGACGGCTCAGGGCGAAGCCACGGCGAGTTATCTGATGGATCGCCTGAAAGACCTGGAGATCGCGGTCAGCCGCATCGGATTCGGCGTGCCTGTGGGAGGAGATCTGAAATTCAGCGATGCGCTGTCTCTTCGTCGTTCCCTGGAGGGAAGGCATCGGATATCGCATTGAATTGACTTTATTGACCCTATTTTGCGTATTGGGGAGCCCGGGGGGAGGCCCCGGCGGTCCCCGCTGAAAACCGCTGAGTCCGTCCAAACCGTCTGAAGCCCAAGGGCGAGGGCGGTCGCGAACGCAACCCGACGCTTGTTCGGGGTCCGGCGGCTCATGCCGGTTAAGGAGGAAACGGAATCATGGAATTCCCGGTGGAAAAAGCTCCCGCGGGCCACATGCCCCGCCCGGAAAGCGATGATGTGCTCGGTTTTGGCAAGTTCTTCACGGACCATATGTTCTTGATGGACTACGAGAAGGGCAAAGGATGGCATAACGCCCGCATTGCGCCTTACGGGCCTCTGAGCCTCGACCCCGCGGCGGTGGTGCTCCATTACGGACAGGAAGTCTTCGAAGGCATGAAAGCCTATCGGGGCGAAGGGGGAGGCATTTTCCTGTTTCGGCCCGAAAAGAATTTTCAAAGGATGAACAAATCGGCCGCCCGAATGTGCATGCCGGAATTGGATGTGGATTACTGTTTGGAGGCCCTGAAGGCGCTGATCCTGTTGGATCGCGACTGGATTCCGGGCAAGCACGGTTGCTCCCTTTACATCCGTCCCACCATGATCGCCACGGAGGCCTTCCTGGGCGTGAAGCCGTCCAAGAAGTACCTGTTCTACGTGATCATCGGACCGGTGGGCGCCTATTATCCGGAAGGCTTCAAACCGACCAAGATGTACGTGTCCACCGATTTTGTGCGAGCGGTGCGCGGCGGTACCGGAGAGGCCAAGACGTCCGGGAACTACGCGGCGAGTCTTTACGCGGCGGAAGACGCCATCAGCAAGGGATATACTCAGGTTCTCTGGTTGGACGCCGTGGAGCGGAAGTACGTCGAGGAGGTGGGAACCAGCAACATCTTTTTTCTCCTGGACGGGGAACTCGTGACGCCTCCGCTTTCCGGGAGCATTCTCCCCGGAGTTACGCGGGATTCCGTTCTTGAGATGACCCGAAGCTGGGGCATGAAGGTTTCCGAGCGTCCCATCTCCATCGACGAGGTGATTCAGTCCATCGCCGACGGGAAGCTGAAAGAAGTGTTTGGGACGGGCACCGCTGCGGTGATATCTCCCGTGGGCTCTTTCGCCTATCAGGGCAAGGAATATGTGGTGGCCGACGGGGGGACCGGTGAACTGTCCAAGAAACTTTATGATACACTCATGGGCATCCAATACGGCTTGAAAGAAGACCCCTTCGGGTGGGCCAGACGCATCGATTGAACTTCTTGGACCCAACCGACCGATTCTCGTGCTCGATCGAGCCGCTCAGGAGCGACTGATGCGGATAGTATGCCCGAACTGCGGATTCTCGAAGGAAGTTCAGGAAGATCGTATCCCGGAGAAGGCTCGTGCGGCAAGATGTCCAAAATGTAGTGTCACTTTTGCTCTTTCGCGCGTGAAACCGGAGCCTCCACCGCCGGCGGTGGAGGCGTTCCCGGAAGAGCCGGAAGTCTCCCCTGAGATTCCCGAAGTCGGGTTGGGGCCTGCACCGGTTGGAGAAGCGGGAACCGAAACGAACGCCGGAGTTCCCTTCACGGAAGACCATTTCTCGTCGATTTCCGGAGATCGAGAGGAGACGGGAAAGGAATGCGGCGATGAAGGCGCGGAAGAGCTCGGTCGAGGCGTTGAAGACCACGGCGGGTCTATTCCATGGGAAGAACCCTCCGACGGCAACATCTTTCTTTCTCTTGTTATGACGATCCGGCAATCATTGTTTTCGCCAGAGCATTTTTTTTCACGGGTACCGGCACGCGGTCCTTATGGATATCCCGTTTCCTACGGTTTGCTACTGGGATTTGTAGGTTCTTTCGTACAGATGATGTGGGGCTTTATTTTTCACCGTGATAGAGCCGAAGGCGTGCTGACCATCCTGAACGTCAGCCCCCATGAAGCGTCCGTGGCTTTCCTAGTATTAGTGGCGGTGGGCGTTCCATTATTGATTTTCTTTCTTGTGGCTTGCTTGTTCATAGAGAGTGCCTTGATGCACGTATGTTTGGGGATTTTGAGGGGCGTGGGAGCTCCGTTTGTGGGGACTCTCAAAGTAACCTGTTATTCATATTCTGTCTGCCTATTTTTCTTCCTTCCCCTCGTCGTGGCTGCGCCGCTTTCCGCCATCTGGAGTGTCGTCCTCAAAGTGATCGGCCTTTCGAGGGTTCATAAGATCGGGATGATGAAAGCCTTGTTGGCGTGTTTTCTTCCTATGATCATTATATCTTTAGTTCTCTGGACGGTCGCCATGCTTCAGAAGATTATGGGATAGGCACGAAGTTGCTTGTACACGCTCATGTAGTATTGGAATTGGAATCTTGAATATGCTTGGATGTGATAAGAGGGCTAAGGTGAAAAAGAGGCGGTGAAAACAGGGACTGATTTGGCGGACGTAATCGACCAATCTGTTATTTTGTTCTGCTCCTTCGTGTATAAGCACGTTATAGGAGGGAGGTTGCCCTATGCTCGTTAAAGGTTGGATGACTACGGACGTGATCACGATCGATGAAGATACGTCCATGCTCAAAGCCGGTCAGATTATGAAGGAGAACAATATCAAGGCCCTCCCGGTGATGCGCGACGGTAAGCTGATGGGAATCGTCACGGATCAGGATATCAAGGAGGCTTCTCCGTCCAAGGCTACGACCTTGGATGTGCATGAGCTCTATTACCTGCTGTCTGAGCTCAAGATCAAAGATATCATGACCAAGAAAGTCTTCTCCATCGATCCCGACGATACCGTCGAAAAGGCGGCGGTGGTCATGCTCGAGAAGGGGATCCATGCCCTGCCCGTGGTGAATCGCAAGGGCGAACTTGTGGGCATGATCACGCAAGGCGACGTGTTCCGTGTTCTGATCAGCATAACGGGCATCTACCGCGGCGGTGTCCAGTTCGCCTTCAACCTGCCGGACCGGCCGGGCACCATCAAGGAGGTGGCCGACGTCATCCGAAGGCACGGCGGGCAGATGGTGAGCATTCTCACCTCCTACGATTCTTGCGAAGAAGACTGCCGTCACGTGTTCATTCGTATTGCCGACATGGCGGAAGAGAAACTGAAAGGCCTGATCAAAGAGCTGGACGAGAATTTTATCCTTCTCTATACCGTGAAAGATGTGCTTCGAGATCTGTAGTTCTTCGTTGCGAGCGTTCGTTCCCGTAGACCGGAAAGGGGGGCCGTTGCGCGGTTCCCCCTATCGTCCGTAAACGTTGGGGCTCCGGAAGTCGGAGTTTCCTGCGTCCTCTTATTCGTTCGGAATTACCTGTAAATTCCGTGCGCCCCGCAATTATTCCGTATCCGTTTTCAACTAGGGAGAATGTCATGAAAAAGACCATTGCGGCCTTGGCCTTGGTCGTCCTGATGGTTCCTTTTCTTTCGATGGGAGAAGAGGAATTCAAATTGTTCGACGGGCTGGTTACCGTTGACGACTACACGCGCCTTTCAGGTAAGCAGCAGCTTTTGTACGTGAGCGGTTTTGTGGACGCGATGGCCGTGGCTCCCGTACTGGTGCGTGAAGAGGCGCCGCACAAAGAAAGCATTCGAGAGTTTATGACCCGGGAGGTCGAGGGGAAAGTGAACCCGGTGGACCGCGAGAGCAATATCATGACGTTGATTTCGGATTATATAAAGCGGCATCCGGAACATCACGACTTGGCCATGAATCTGGTGATCCTGTTGGCCGTCGACGAGTCCTACGTTCCCCGCTAATTCCTCGACACGCTTGCATCGAGCGTACTACCATTGGGATATTGTTCTTATCATTTATTTGAATCGACGGGGCCTGATTTCTGAACGAACGGGAGAGTGCGTATGCTCAAGTCCTTGGCGGTATTGACCAGCGGAGGTGATTCTCCGGGCATGAATGCGGCGGTCCGTGCGGTGATCCGTAGAGGATTGGACCACGGCCTCCGGGTATTCGGGGTCTGGAACGGGTACGAAGGGCTGGTGGAAGGGGGTACCTCCATCCGTTCTCTTTCATGGGAGGATGGCGGCGGTATTCTCTCCAAAGGAGGAACTTTCCTGGGAACGGCTCGTTCCGAGCGGTTCAGAACGCGAGAGGGGCGTTACCGCGCGGCGGTCAACCTCCTGGAAAGGGATGTTCAGGCTCTGATCGTGGTTGGGGGGGACGGCTCCCTGATGGGGGCGCACACGCTTTCGACGGAATGGCCCGATCACTTGAAGCAGTATGCTGCCGAAAAAGGGCTGGAGACGGTGGAGCAAAGGGCGAACCTGAAAGTGATCGGCCTTCCGGGCTCCATCGATAACGACCTGTTCGGCACGGATATGTGCATTGGCGCGGACACGGCCTTGAACCACATCGTTTCCGCGATGGACGATCTGACTTCCACGGCGGCCTCGCACCAGCGAACTTTCGTGGTGGAGACCATGGGTCGTCACTGCGGCTATCTGGCCCTCATGGCCGCGCTGGCTGGCGGAGCTTCCTGGGTCTTGATCCCGGAAGACGAGTTGGAGTTGCGGTGGCATCAGAAGATGTTGGATTCCATCGGCAAAGCGCGTGAGGTGGGGCGCCCGCACCAGATGGTGATCGTGGCGGAAGGCGCCAGACACGCCGACGGCTTGCCCATCCGTTCGGAAGACGTAAAGCGGATTCTGGCAGACCGGTTGAAGATCGATATCCGTATTACCGTCTTGGGGCATGTTCAGCGCGGCGGCGCTCCAACGGCGTTTGACCGAATTCTCGCCACGCGGTTGGGGGCGGCGGCTGTAGATAAGCTCGTTGAAGAGCCCGACGCGGATCTCAGGCATATGATCGGCCTGAAGATGAACGAGATTGCGGCGACGCCCCTGGACGAGGTGGTGGAAAAGAGCCGATCGGTCATGGTCGAGATCCAGAACTGCAATCCGGCCAGGGCCACGGAGATGCGGGGGGACAGCTTCCGGAACAGCCTCTCTCTCGTGAAGAAACTGACCCGGATTTTTCCCGTGCACGAGCGCACGGAGGAAGGCGCGGTAGGCATTCTGACCGGCGGAGCCGATTCGCCGGGCATGAATACGGCGGTAAGCGTGGCCGCTCGGTGCCTTTTGAACCGGGGAATCCAGGTATATGGAATTCAAGACGGATATCAAGGACTCATCAAAGGCAGGCTTCAACCGCTGGATTGGAACGAACTGGTGGGGTGGGTCAACCGGCCCGGCTCCGAGATCGGCACTTCCCGGCTGGTCTTTGAGGAGGATCATTTCCCCCGTGTGGCTGAAACCATGCGGGAATACAATTTAAGGGGTTTGATCGCCGTCGGGGGATGGGGAACGTACAAGAAAACGGCCCAGTTGGCCGAGCATGCCGAGAATTTCGAAGAACTCGCCGTACCCATGGTGCTCATTCCCGCCACCATCGACAACAACCTGCCGTGTACCGAGTTTTCCATCGGAGCGGACACGGCTCTGAATAACATCGTACAGTCGGTGGACAAGATTCGCCATACCGCGGGCGCCACCCGCAGGGCCTTTATCGTTGAAGTGATGGGCAGGGAATGCGGCTTTTTGGCTTTGACGGGCGCGTTGGCGTCGGGTGCGGAAAAAGCCTATCTACCGGAAAAAGGGATCAGTCTCGAAGAGCTGAATCGAGACGTGGGGGTGCTCAAGGAAAGTTTCTCCCGAGGAAAGCGCATGGTCATCATGCTTCGCAATGAGAGGGCCGGGAGGAATTACACTACGGAATTCATCCGGCAATTGCTCGAGGAGGAAAGCCAGGACGAATTCGAAGTTCGAACCGCCATATTGGGGCACATCCAGCGGGGTGGCATCCCGACGGCCTTTGATCGAATTCTCGCCAGCCGAATGGGCGACTTCGCGGCATCACTTCTGTTTGAAGGCATCCAGAGCGGCAGGGCGGACGCCCAGGTCGTCGGATTCAAAGGCAAGAGCATTGTCGCCTGCCCCATCGGCGAGGCCCTGCAATCCATGGACATGAAACGGGGACGTCCCAAGAGGGAATGGTTCCTGGATCTCTTTGATCTGGCCACGGCCCTCGCCAAGCACGGCCCTGAGACACCCTGCCAAACATGAGTACCCCTCCGGCCGTCTCACGGTGAAAACTTGCGGCCGCTCGACCTCCAACCTCGGCGGGTCGGGCGGCAACGCCGACCGGGGTCGATCCGATAAAGTCGTACCTCGTCCGATCCCGAACCTTGGCGTACAGCGCCTTTCCCGCCTTCATCGGAACCTGAACGGCGACCGTCTCAACGTCCATGGCTCGCCCCGGTTGCGGATTGTCCGGCCTGTTCCTGATAGGTCACGCCGAAGATGGTGTCGCCCAGCCATTTTCGGAACGACGGGTTGTCGCTGAACAGCTTGAACAGCTCGGTGTGGTCGGACAACAGGTCGATCATGACCCGCTGCAGCGCGGCGTCGTGTTCGATCCGGGCGGTTTTCTTATCGTTGTTCTTCATGGCGTTCCGGTAGGCGGCGTCCGCTGCGACCTTGGCCGGGATCTCCTCGGCAATGACCTTGCGGATCTTGTCGCCGTCTTTCCATTCGATGTTGCCGAACTGGTCGTTGAACGCCTTGATGATGTTGCTCAGTTGGTCCAGCTCCGGTTCCGGTTTGTGACCGCCGCCGCTGGTGGGCACGGGACCGACTTCGGCATCCTGATCCGGAAGGCCGATCCTCAGGCTGGTTTTCACCTCAACACGGTAACTGTCCATGTCGATGGCTTCCAGGATGCCTCGAGACAGGTCGTCCTCCTTGGGCGCGGGAAGCTTCGGAATCAGGAAGTTCAGGAAGATCGACAGCTTCTCCCAGTCCGCATTCGAGTAGGGCAGGACCGAGGCAAGGAAGCCGTAGGTGCGCACGAAGGCCTTGGCCTTGCCTTTGAAATCCACTTGGCCGTTTTCATCGAGATCGGCGTTGTAGCCGGCCACGCAGGCATCCAGAATCGGGTCGAGCTTATCGCGGTCCGCGCCGGCGAGATAGAGTCCGACCAGATCATCGATTTGTCCCCGGGAGTAGACCTGGTAGCCGTCCATATCCGACTTGAGGTCGTGCAGCTTGTTGGGGTCGGTCTCGTCGCTGAGGATGGTGGTGCGGTAGTAGGGTTCGAACGACTTCTTGATGGTGTCCGAGTCGTTTTGGAAATCGAGCACAAAGGTGTCGTGCTTCTGCGGATGGGCGCGATTGAGACGCGAGAGGGTCTGCACGGCCTTGATGCCGGAGAGCGCCTTGTCCACGTACATGGTGTGCAGCAAGGGCTCATCGTAGCCGGTCTGGTACTTGTCGGCGACGATCAGGAAGCGGTACGGGTCCTGCCGGACTTTGTCCGGAATTTGACTACCGGGGAAACCGTTCAGCGTGGCTTCGGTGACCTTCTTGCCGCCGTACTCGTGTTCGCCGGAAAAGGCCACAATGGGCTCATAGGGGCTCTTGCGCTCCTTGAGATAGTCCCTGAAGGCATGAAAATACCGGATGGCCCGCTCGATGCCGTTGGTGACGACCATGGCCCTGGCCTGCCCGCCGATCTTGCGAAGGCCGATCACCCGGGCATGGAAGTGGTCCACCATGATCTCGGTCTTCTCGCGGATGGCGTGCTCGTGGGATTCCACATAGCGGCGCAGCTTTTTCCGGGCCTTTTTGGCGTCGAAGAGCGGATCGTCCTCCACGGTTTTGGCTATGCGGTAGTAGCTCTCCACCTGCGTGTAGTTCTTCAGTACATCGAGAATGAAGCCCTCCTGGATGGCCTGTTTCATGGTGTAGCTATGGAACGGGTGGTGCTTTACCGTGCCGTCCGGCTGCGGGTCCGGCTCGCCGAAGATCTCCAGGGTCTTGTTCTTGGGGGTCGCGGTGAAGGCGAAGTAGGCTGCGTTGGCCACCATCTTCCGGTCTTCCATGATCTTGTTGATCTTGTCTTCGGTATCCAGTTCATCCCATTGTGCTTTGTATTCATCCGGTTTTTCCGCAACGGCCATGTTCATGGCGGCGGTGGCCTTGCCCCCCTGGCTGGAATGGGCCTCGTCGATGATGATGGCGAACTTGCTTTTGCGGTGTTCGTCGCCGATCTCATCGAGGATGAACGGGAACTTCTGCACCGTGGTGATGATGATCTTCTTTCCGGCCTTGAGGAAGCGGCGCAAGTCGCCGGAACGCTCGGCATGGCCGACGGTGGCGGAGACCTGGGCGAATTGCTTGATGGTGTCGCGGATCTGCTTGTCGAGCACCCGGCGGTCGGTAACCACGATGACGGAATCGAACAATGCCTTGCTTTCTCGCTCCAGCCCCACGAGCTGGTGCGCCAGCCAGGCGATGGAGTTGCTTTTGCCGCTGCCAGCCGAGTGCTGAATCAGGCAGCGCCTGCCAACCCCCATATCCTTGGCATCCGCCAACAACATGTGCACCACCTTCAACTGGTGGTAGCGGGGGAATATCTGTTTGTATGTTTTCCTGCCGGTCTTCTCGTCCTTTTCCTCCACCACCTGGGCGTAATTTTCCAGGATGTCGGTCAGGCCCTCCTTGGAAAGGGTCTCCTTCCACAGATAGTCGGTGGCGAGCCCGGTCGGGTTCGGGGGATTGCCCGCTCCGTCGTTGTAGCCCTTGTTGAAGGGCAAAAACCACGAGGCCTTGCCCTTAAGATGGGTGCAGAAACGCACGTCATGGTCGTCCACGGCAAAGTGGGCGACGCATCGGCCGAACTGGAACAGCAGGTCCTTGGGATCGCGGTCGCGTTGGTACTGCTGCACGGCGTCGAGAACCGTCTGCTTGGTGAGCTTGTTCTTGAGTTCGAAGGTGGCGATGGGCAGGCCGTTGATGAACACGGCCATGTCAAGGGCGAGTGTCGTCTCAACGCGACTGTAACGGAGCTGGCGGGTGACGCTGAAAATGTTGGCCGCGAATCGTTCGGCAGCCTTCACGTTGCCCGGCGTCGGCGTACCGTAGAAAAGGTTCACGTGGGCCGGGCCGTGCTTGATGCCGCCGCGCAGCACATCCACCACCCCACGCTTGGCGATCTCGCCCTGCAGCCGGTGCAGGAACTGGGTGCGCTTGGGGCCTTCCTCATCCATGCCGAGATTCTCAAAGCTATCGGGTTGCGTGGCCGCGAGAAATTGCAGGAGCTTGGCCGGGTCAACGGCGTGTTCCCGGTCGAAGTCCCGCGGGTCGCCCAGGACGTATCCGGCTTCGTTGATCAGCGATTGGACAATGAGGCTTTCCAACCCTTTTTCCGTTGCATCCGTTTTCATATCAGCACCCCGGTCCGCTCCACCCGATTTATGCAACCAATGGCTGCACACTTTCTCGCAACAGCGGTGCGAGATTTTCCGAACCAGCCAAAATCAAGCGGTTTCACTCTCCATACGAGGTATTCCGGCGGTCCTCAATGACATGGCTGCCACACCAAAACGCCGGCGCCTACCTTTGTCGCCCTCTGCCGGGCTTTTTGTGCCGGCCGCTTCACTGCAGCCATTCGTGTTTCCGTCATTTATTGTCGATCAATTAACTGAAAACCAACAAAGTGATTACAAATCAATAAGTTGTAAGTTCCCCTTCAGGCTTTTCCCGGCGATCCATCAATTACCCGTCAATTAAAACTTTGCCCAGAACGGGACATATTTCATGAGCTTTCTGGACGCCCCCTCGTCAAACGGCTTGATCACCCCATCCTCGACCGCCTCGCGGATATATCTGGAAACAGCCGCCTTGTTTTTCTCCTCGACGCCGAATCGTGCCCTCAGCGAGGCGTTGGTCAAGTAATCACGCATTACCCACTTTAGACAGGCATGGAGGTAGCAGGATCGCACACGATCCGCCTTATCCATCTCTTTCAATGGCTTATGGGCAAACAGTACCACCCTTGTATTCTCCTCGGGCGCCTCAAAGTACGGAGCGGGAAGCTGATAAAACTCGACCTGGTCCACCACCTTGTCGATACCGCTGCCGCGTTCTTCGCAAATGCGGAACCGCCGCATAAGGGAGGCGAGTGCCTCGTTACGGGATTTCGGCGGGTATCGACGAAACGCAGGGTGTCAACCAATGGTTCACCGGGGTTGGTGATCTCCATCCGATCCTCGAATATCTCCACCATGGGTCCAGCGCCGGTGACGAAAAGGTCTTGGTGTATCAACGCATTGGCTACCAACTCGCGAACCGCCAGTTCCGGGAACATGGGCACTGTCCGCCGCAAGGCCCGTTCGATCACTTCGTTGGTAGGGACCAGCGCCATGATGAAATGGATCAACCCCTCGAAGCCGTTCGCGTAACCTCTACCGCCGACCTGTTCCCGCAAGGTTTCAACCCGGCCCCGTCCCCTGTAATGGACCACCCGTATGGCCTTGCGCCTGAGTCCCGGAAAATCAACCAACTTCTTCGCAAAGAGGATCGCCCCAAGATTTGTGATATTCCATTCACCCGCATCACAGGCATGAATCAACTCATCCTTGGCCAGTGCATCGAGGATCGCAGCGCGGCCATCGGGCGGCGGGAGCTCCAGCAGGTCAAAATAGGCGGGGTAGTCGAGGAGCTTCAGCACGTTCTCGCTGGAGACGTGTTCGGCGGCGATTCCGCGCTCGAAGGGTACCTGATCGAATACCCGCCAGAGCGCCCGCTCTTTCTCCGGATAGTCCTTCAGTTTTTTCTTGTAGGAGCCGACGCGAATGAACTCCCGGCGCCTGAATCGCACCGGGTGTCGGAAGGCCGCGCCGATCTCCAGCAGAACCACCGCCTTGGCGTCGATTTCCAGCGCATGGAAACGAAAATTGATTTTGGGATCCAGCAACCGAAGCAGCCAGCTTTCCAACTCCTCATTACCGATTTTGCATTCCGCAGGGTTGAAAGTGGTGCCGATAATGTCGTGGGTGTCGTCATCCACCCCCCAGACCATGTACGCATTGACTTTCCCCAGCAACGCCGCAGAGTTGGCCAGGGCCGAGAGATACTCGCCGATCTCCTCCGGCTCGGCCCGGTTATGCTTGAATTCCACCCATTCGGTTTCGACGGGCAGCTTGCGCAGTTCATGAACAAGCCCAATGAGATATTCGGTTGGTCGATCAACGGTCACTCCTCGACCTCCATGTCCTCCTCGTCATCGATCACGTCATCGGGCTCTTCGTTGTCCTCCTCCGGCGCGGTCGGCTCTTCCTCGGCAGGCTCCGGCATATCGATGCCGCGCACATCCACTTGGCCGGTGACCACGTCGGAAATCAGCCGGGTGCGGTATTCGCGCATCAGCTCGATCTCGCGCTCGGCCCTTGAAATCGCATGGCTGATCTCTGCGCACTTCTCATTGATGTGAGCAATAATGGCTCGCTGCTCTTCCAAAGGCGGCAACGGAAAGAATGCCCCCTTGATTGAACCTTGCGCCAAGCCGAAGCGAGTTACGCCGGTCGCGGCAATCCGGAACTGGTCTGCTACCGGGTCGGAAGAGAACGCCCGAAACAGAAACTCGCCTTCGATTTCTCCTGAATACGGTCTGATCAGAGCCAAGTGATAGGCGCAAACGACGCCCGGCATGGCCTCGGGCACGAAGGTAGAAATCGCGATGTCGTCCCAACTTTCGGAATCCTTGGTGATGATTACGTCACCCGCCTTCAGCTCAAAAGCGCGAATTTCTTCCCGCGTGGCGGTGGCTTTCATGAAATCGAGAGCGGCGGTGATGCGGTCGTTCTTGTAAACGTCCACGTAGTTGCATAGCATGACCGGGACTTCATCCTCTTTTGTATTCTTGTCGACGCCACTTGCCCTGACCGCCGCCAGCGTGCGGAGCCGTCTGGCATCCCAATGCTCCGGAATATCTCCGATCCATTCCACGCCGCTGGGCTTGAACTTGACCTTGGGATCAAGCCCCCGGGTCACGGCCTGGTTGATGACGTTCCGCTTCTGCTCCTTGAGGAGTTCGATGAGCCGCCGTTTGTTGCGGATGAACTTGTTGGCCCGTGCAGTGTGCGAATCGATAAATCTGAGAATATATTGTTGTTCTTCTGGCGGAGGTACAACGGCACGAATTGAATAAAAATCGTCCGTGTAAAGCCTCCAGAATCCTTTAACGATTCCTTTAGTTGATTTGGTGAACTCCGTGATGAAATGGGGGCTTCTAAAAAGGAGCTCAAAAAACCTCGGATTATCGTTGGTAACTGGTCGGAGAACCGTATAGTCAGGGCTAACCACACCAGACTGCTTTGCATGGGCAAAGACACCTAAGTGGGCCTTCAGTCTATTCAGAACCAAATCGCCATTCTGGCATACTTTTCCACCTGTATATGATTCTGACTGCAAGCGCCATTTGTCGATTTTTGAGCTGTCGATCAGTCCATGCTTCTGGGTCATCGACAGATGGATTTCTTGTCCGTCTTGAGAACGTTCATCCACTTCGCGGAATAGGTATCGGCAACGATGAACCGCCCATTGGCCAGGAATCTTCGGTGCCGCAGGGCTGCCGGATTCCTTGTATTCCGGATAGGGGGCCAGCTTCATGATTCCGCCTCCCCGACAATCTGCTCCAGCAGGCCTTCGGTTTCCTGTTGCAGGGCGTAGATGTCGGCCTTGATCTCCTCCAGGGTGCGCATGGGCGCGGGCCGGTAAAAATGGCGGGTGAAGGAGATCTCGTAGCCCACCAGCGTCTTGTCCGGGTCGATCCAGGCATCCGGGGTGTAGGGCAGCACCTCCCGCCGAAAGAACGCCTCAATGCCGCCTTCTTCCGGCAGCGGCACCTGCTCGCCGTCGCGCAGGGCGGTATCCGGCTCGTATTCGACCACGCGGGTCTTGCCGTTCACTTCGGCTTGGAACAGGCCGTGGATGGGGTCGGGCGTGGCCTTGCCCGGCTTGTGAACCTTCTTCAAGACCGGCGCGGCGTGTTCGCGGGTGTCGCAGAGTTCGCTTAGCAGCAGTTTTTTCCGCTTGGCGGTGAGCTTGACGCCGTGCTTGGCCGCGTCGTCGTCGCAGGCGTCCATGAAGGCGTTGAAATCCAGGTGCGGACCGGCTCCAAGGGGTTCGGCCACGCGGCGGGCCAGGTCGGCAAGTGGTGCCTCCTTGGCTCTGACACAGGTCCGCTCGAACCGTTCCAGCCGGGTCGGGCTCAGATCAACGGCGAGACGGAGCGGACGGTCCACCGTTACCTTCCAATAGCCGAAGGCCTCGTTGGGGAAGATTTTGGATTTCTCGGTTTCCTCCGGATTGGCCATCAGCTCGCAGATGGCCCGGATGTGCTCCTCGGAGAACTCGCAGTTCTTCTTGCCGAGATTGCGCCGTAGCGGCACGAACCACTCGGTGGCGTCGATGAGCTGGACCCTGCCCCGGCGATCTTCGCTCTTGCGGTTGGTCAGCACCCAGATGTAGGTGGCGATGCCGGTGTTGTAGAACATGTTCTCAGGCAGGGCGATGACGGCCTCCAGCCGGTCGTTCTCGATGATCCAGCGGCGGATGTTGCTCTCGCCTTGACCGGCGTCGCCGGTAAAGAGAGACGAGCCATTGTGGACCTCGGCGATGCGGCTGCCGAGGCGGGTGGTGTGCTTCATCTTGGAGAGCTTGTTGACCAGGAACATGAGCTGCCCGTCCGAGGAGCGGGTGATCATCCTGTATTCCGGGTCGCCGGCGTATTGAGTGACAAAGCGCGGGTCCCTGATGTCGTTCTTGCCGCCCAGGCGCTCCAGATCGGTCTTCCAGCTTTTTCCGTAGGGCGGATTGGAGAGCATGAAGTCGAATTCCTGCGACGGGAAGGCGTCGCCGGAGAGCGTGGAACCGTATTTCATGTTTTCGGCCTCGGCTCCTTCGCCTTTGAGCAGCAGGTCGGCCTTGGAAATGGCGTAGGTTTCGGGCTGCACCTCCTGTCCGAAGAGGTGGATGGAGACATCCTTGCCGTGACTCCGGGCCAGTTCGGCCAGACGCTCCTCCGCCACGGTCAGCATGCCGCCGGTGCCGCAGGCTCCGTCATAGACGAGATAGGTGCCGGACTCGATGTCGTCGGCCACCGGCAGGAAGATCAGGTCGGCCATGAGCTTAACCACGTCGCGGGGCGTAAAGTGCTCACCGGCCTCTTCGTTGTTCTCCTCGTTGAAGCGGCGGATCAGCTCCTCGAAGACGGTGCCCATGGAGTGGTTGTCGAGCGCCGGGAGCAGCTCGTTGCCGTCCACGTCCGTAACCGGCTTGGGCGCAAGGTTGATGCGGGGGTCGAGGAACTTCTCGATCAAATGGCCAAGAATGTCCGCCTCGATCAGCGTCGGGATCTGGTTGCGGAACTTGAACTTGTCGAGAATCTCCTGGACGTTGGGCGAAAAGCCTTCCAGGTAGGCTTCGAAATCGGCCTTGAGCTGCTGAAGCTTGGCTCGGTTCTTCAGGTCGCGCAGGGTAAAAGGCGATACATTGTAAAACGCTTCGCCGGAGGCTTGGCACAGCGCCGCGTGCTGGTTGGCGATGCCGGCCTCGTCAAGCCGCTTCTTCATACCGAGCACCTGCTCCTTGCTCGGCTCCAAGAGCGCGTCGAGACGGCGAATAACCGTCATCGGCAGGATCACGTCGCGGTACTTGCCGCGCACGTAGACATCGCGCAACACGTCGTCGGCGATGCCCCAGACAAAATTCACGATGCCGTTGTGGATCACATGGTTCATGGTCCGTCGTTACTCCTTAAAACGTTTCCGCAATCGCCTTTGGACCACTGCATCCACCACCGGCATATGCCTGGGAAGCGTTTGATGGTCTTGGCCAAGCCGTCTTGAGCATTGTCCTATAGGGAAATCCAGGATTCCGAGTTATGTATCCGGCCGAAATACAGTCGGTCCGACGACCGATTTTGCAGGATATACGCCACGAACGGTGTCAAGAAAGCCCGCCGAAACCGACAGGGGTTGTTTCTTCGCCCCCGGCCGGGACCGTATGTGAGAAAAAGGTTCAGATGTCCGGTAGGACGTTCTTCAAGATTCGAATCGGCAAATTCGGGGTTCTTGAGCCGTTTTTCGATATTATGTTCCGAACCCGCAATCGAGACAAGCTTATTTGCGATCTTGGCTCCTGCGAAAGACGCCGGTCCTTCGGTTTCAAGAATCCTGAGGATCGATACGATACGTTGGATGATCTCTTCCGAATCTCCCCGGCTTTTCTTGGGGAGCTTTCCCTGTGTCTTCGAAAACTTGATCTCCCGTTTCTCGAATTCGATATCCCGCTCAATCCGTCGGGCGTAGTCAGGGTTCGCTTTCATCTTTGACGCAAGGGACGTGATCGAGTCTTTTGGAAAGACCGTATAGTGAGGCTTGCCGGCCGCTCCCACCCACACATCTCCCATATGTTACGAAAAATTGACAACATGTAAAAAAGCGGTACGTTCTTCCGAACGCGACCGATACCGTTGTTTATCCAACATGCTGTTCTAACTATTGAAATCACCTTCGCTCACTTATCCGCAGGCCGGCATGAATCCGGCAACATCCCATGGAGTTATTCGTGCGGCTCACCTTTCGAAGCCGCCGTTGAAAAGGACGCCCGATCATGCCGAGCCTATATTTCGATAAGCGAGACCGACAACTTCTCAACATCGTGAACGATGTTCGGGCGAGGAGCAAATCCCGGGAGGCGGATCGGCGCCTTCTTTATCCCCATCTGCATCCCCACGGCATTAAGGAAATGGTCGAAACCAAGGGGTTGCGCATCGCCTACGCCGCCGCTCATCTTCTTCATTCCTTAGAAGCCGGGGCAGTGGACGACCGTCTCGCCGCTCTCGGAATTCTCCGTGACGAAGTGGTGCATGCCGCATTGGGGCCCATGCCCAAGAACACGGCAAGGGTGCTTCTGCAAATCATGAAGGACTTGGTCAGAACCACGGGAGAAGAGCGGAAGGAATTGGAACTCGCCCATGATTTCCGTGTCGCGGCCGGGGGAAAACCCAGAATCATCAGGAGGTTCCTTGAGAAGTATCATCTGCTCGAAATGCCTGAAGCGTGGAATCAGTTGTCCTTTGACGATCATGTCCACGACGTCAACACCAAAGGGCGGAAATCTTCAAGCCACCTGATCATGGATGCCTGGATCAAGGGGATTCGGCGAATTCGGGTGATCTACTACAACTACCTGGAGCCCAAATTCGCGGTCGAACTACTCGAAGCCGCTCGTATCATGGGGGTCACGGTCAAGATCGGGATAGAATTCAAGGCGCGGTTTCACGATAAACATATCCAGCTCATCTGGGTTCCACGGGGCTTCCCCGACACCCAGGCCTTCCTTTGTTTCCTCGCCGAAGACACCGTTACCTCGTTCATGGAGGAAGGACGTCGCGTTTCCGACCGTCGAACGACGCACATCATCAACTTGCTCAACGAATTCAACACCCGGCACAGGCCGGAAATCAACCGCAGGTACGGAGTCGATTTGCCGCCGTTGTCCCCTGAGGCGTTCTCCGCCTTCGTCGGAACGGGTCAGGCATCGGAACTGCATTTGGCGGAATACATTCATGCGTCGCTTCTGCCTCTGTTGCGTGCTCGGTTTGAACGGCTGAGAACGCTTTATCAAGCCGCAAGCCGGGAAGAACGCGGCACCATCATTCGTCAAGTGGAGGAGATGAACAGGCTGGACGCCTATTCCATTATGGAGCAATTCCTCGTTTCCTCCGGTCCGGCGGTGCATTCCCAATCGGGTTCCTCCGAGGGTGAGTCCGAGTTCCCGAGTCTCGGCCCTCACGAATTGATCGAGCGGTTGAGACAACTGCATTCGGCTTTCAGGATCACGCTGAATCTCACGAATCTTCGGATCGAAGACGTCATCGAAATTCTGTACGATTGCCGGGGTCTGATCAGCCGCCTCGAGCTGTTCAATCTGAAAGACTATCGATGCGGGCGCATGGAGGACATTCCACAGATCAATGCGCTTCAACAAGCCTTGAATGAAGGGAATGCGGTCAAACTCAAAAGGATTATAACCGCCGCCCTTGAAAAGGTCGAAAAACGCGGCGTGCAAGGACACGAAGAACGCATCGGGAAGCTCAAAGTGATCCTGCACGACATCGGCGCCTTCAAGGTGATGTATGCTGCGAGGAAGTTGAAGGCCCGTATCGGCAGTGATTCCACGGGCCGGATGCCCGGATTTCACGGCATGGGGCTCGCCGTGCTCGAAACGCTTCCAGGCGGGCGGCTGCGAGGAGAAGAAATGCTTCGTGGGACCGGCCGTGAAATCATTCCGATACGAATTCAGGCCCTCAAACGCGTGACTTATGTACCTCGCCGCTCCGGCGGCGGAGTCGGTGATCGTGTGCCGGGTTTGCTCAGGCGATTTCCCCTTCCCGCATTCCTGGGTTACGAAAAGAAGGAAGACTGGTCGGAAGCCGAAGATTCGGCTCAATTGGTACGCCGGGGCAATGTAATCACACTTGGGGGCATTACCGCCGGATCAACCAACGGATTCGATCTTGAGGCGCCTCGCTTGAGTAGAAGCCGTGTCCCCGGCCCGCGGTATTTGAATACCGGGATAAAGAACCTGATCAAAGTGGCGGTCGGTTTCATCCCCGCCTTCGCCACGTTCCTGCTGACCAAGGATTGGTGGCTGTTGGCCTATCTCGGTGCTCCCATATGGTTTGGTATTACGGGAATTCGAAACGTTCTTCAGTCGGTTCTGGGCGGCGGCGGTATCAGAAGTTCCTCTCTCTTACGCTGGAACGATTACGTGAGTTGGGAGCGAATTACCGACTCTCTGCTGTTCACCGGGTTCTCGGTCCCCCTCCTGGATTATGTCGTCAAAACCCGGCTTCTTGACGGGACTTTCGGCGTCAACACAAGCACCGGTCCGGTTCTCATGTATGCGGCAATGGCTTTGGCCAACGGCTGCTACCTATCCGCACACAATCTCTTCAGGGGACTGCCGAAAAGCGCGGCTGTCGGCAATTTCTTCAGGAGCGTTCTGTCGATTCCCATTGCAGTGGTGATCAACTCAGCGGCGGGGAGCATTTTAGCCTTCGCTGGAACGGCCGCTGTTGACGCCGTGCTGCAAAGATGGGCGGCCATCATTTCCAAAGGGGCCTCCGATTTGGTGGCGGGCGTTATCGAAGGCACGGCGGATCGGTACGTCAACGTGCGGCTCAGGCTTCGGGATTACGGAACCAAACTGGCCGAATTGTTCGATGTGTATGCACGATTGGAGATGCTCTTCCCCGAGGATCAGGCTTCCGATTTGCTGAAATCCGCAGCAAAGAACGGTCATCGCCGAAACGCGGAAATCAGGGACTTGGAGAAGATCGTCATCGTGAACGCCCTGGACATGCTGTATTTCTGGATGTACCAGCCCAGGGCTCACACGGCCCTTCGCGCGTTGATCGCAGGCTTGTCGGATGAGGAGCGGGAGATTCTGTTAACTTCGCAGGCCCTCCTGCAGCGGAAACGTGAAGTCAGCTTGCTGTTGATCAACGGCTTGGTGGGGAAGAATTTCGCTCGCCCTCTGGCATTCTATTTGGACCGGTCGGAAAGTTATCTGAATGCCATAGGGCGCTTGGTGGATTCGGTACCGCCGCCTACAAGAGAGGTCGAACCTGTCGGGGTCGGCGGCGGTGGCCGGGTGCCCGGGGAATTGCCGGGATGTCACGATGTGGGCGCGGCAAGTGGACGGAAGGATGTGGAATCGGGGGAGTCGTCCGGTGAGGAGTTTCGAGCCGCCTGAAGTCTGTGGATCGATACCAAGGGAAGGGGGAGCCGGTTTTCGTTACAGGTTGTAAAAAATTCCGCCGGGGCGGGCAATGCGGCGGGCGACACTTGTGAGGCTTGTCTGGACAATATCAAGTGAGATCAAAGTATTACGTTTGCCCAACTCTGAACCGGATATGGCACGCGCCTTGCTCCCCCAAGTCGAAATCCATCGATAAACGACTGTGAAGCGTCGGGAATCCCCGACGCACACAGCCGACGGAAAGGCATTTCCATAACAGCCGGAAAGGAGGACATTTGTCAGTATTGTGAAATAAATCACAGTCATGGGACGTACCATGTACGCCGGCATCTTCTCGTTCAATAGGAGGTATCCATGAGTTTCAGGGTTGTTCGAATATCAGGTTCCCTTGTCTTGCTCTGCGCATGGTTGGCTGTTTCATTAAACAGCTCGCCGGCGATCGCGGCCCCCCCGGACATCAACTCCGTCCTTGATCGAATCGAGCAGTTGCAGTCCACGGTTCAGCGGCAGCAGGAAGAGATCGAGCGGCTTAAGCAACAATTGCAGGATTATGGTGAAAACCAACAGAAAGAGCGAGCGGCTCAAGAGCAGCAGATACAACAGGTGAAGTCCGAAATTCAGGAGTCCATCAAACCTTTGGAATGGGCCAAGAAGCTGAAAATCTCCGGTGACCTGCGCCTACGTTACGAGGGGATGTACGCGCGCGAAAGCAAGGGGAAGGACATCGACGACCGGAATCGATTCCGGATCCGGTTAAGGCTGTATGGTGATTCCGACCTTACGGACGAAATCGCCGTTCACTATATGTTGAGCACCAGCGACAGTCAGCTCGGACAAACCAGCAACCAGACTTTGAAGGATGAATTCGACAACAAGGCCGTCTTCATCGCCAGAGCCTGGAGCGACTATCGACCCGATTGGCTCGACGGGTTTGAACTGGGATTCGGAAAATTCAAGAATCCCTTCCTTCACAGCGACATCACCTGGGACCCCGACGTGAACCCCGAAGGTTTCTATGAGCTGTATACCTACAAAGGTTGGAACACGGTGCAGCCTTTCGCGAAGTTGGGGCAGATGTTCATCACGGAAAGCAACCTCGACAAGGATGCCATGCTGGTGCTCTGGCAAGCGGGCGTGAACGTGAATGTGGCTCCGGTGGAGGTGCGTCTTGCCGGAAGCTATTACGACTATAGCGAGTTGGAGAAGAGCAGACTGGGGCAATCGGACCGTGCCAAAGGAAACACCACGGTTACCGATGAGTCCGGCAGCTCCATTCTTGCCTATGATTTCAAGGTCGCTGAAGTCATAGGAGACTGCAAGTTCAAGGTGGCGGGTTTCCCGCTGCGGCTGTGGGGAGACTACTTGGTGAACACGGCGGAAGACGTTCCGGATGATCGGGATACCGCCTGGGGAACGGGGATCGACTTCGGCTCGGACAAAAAGCAGGGAGAGTGGAAGTTCGAATATATGTACAAACACATCGAGTCGGACTCGGTCCTGGGTCTGTTCTCGGACGGTGATTTCTACGGAACGAATCGCGAGGGCCACAAGTGGCGAGTAACATATCGTCTGCTCAAACAGACGAGGCTCCAGGTTTCCTTCTTCGATACGGATTCCATTGAAGGCGAAAACCACGAGAACCGTCTGCAGATCAGCACGATTTATAACTTCTGAGGCCGGACGGGCTCCATGCCCATTCTCGAATGATCGTCCGACAAGTCGTCGGCCCGCGCTCCGGTGGTATCCAAAGCGGCACGATACCGCCGGGGCGTGGGGTTCACATTGGGGAGCGCTCGCGACGGGGCCCCTTAACGTGAGGCCTTAGGCCTTCGGTGGACGGGATCGCCGATTTGATCGGGAGCTCTTGTGAAGGGAGCCTTAACAGTGCGGACATGGATCGACGAGAGCGTTTACGGAACCGGGCGGATCAACAAAGAGGTATAGCGAAGCTCACGGAGCCTCGATCATGATTCCAAACATGCTTCGTTGTAAGGGGGAAGATGTGTGACCAAACGGGAAGCGCCTCGGCGCGACATCGGACGCCTGTTCGGAATACGACAAAGGACTCCGGCCGAGGGACGTACGACCCCGGCGGACACCGGACGTCACCCTCTTTCTTGACGGCCTTCCGGGCTCACCGACGGTTACATAACGTCGGCCCGCTCTTTCAGGTCTTTTCCCGGCTTAAAAAAGGGCAGGCGTTTCTGCCGTACCCGGATGGGGTCTCCGGTCTTGGGATTGCGCCCCGTATAACCTTCGTAATGCTTGGCTTTGAAACTGCCGAAGCCTCTAATCTCCACGCGTTCATCCAGCATCAACGCTGTTTCGATCTCTCCGAAGAACTGATTGACCACCGATTCGGCCGCCTGAATCGTGAGTCCCTCATCTTTGGCCAATTTTTCGACCAGTTGTGACTTATTCACGCGGTCTCCTTTTGTTCGAGCTGAAACGAGTCACCCGCTCAGACAGAGTCGATTGTTCTACTGTACCACAGAAAATATCGAACCAAAACAGGAATTTTCACTCCGCATCGTTCTCTCGCGCACGGGAGCGCGGAACATTCCTTCCATCGGATCACACAATCGGTTCACACCTTCTTCTTCCGCGAATACAGGTTCTATGTTCTCTGCAGTGGAGCCTATTGTCCGGACTCCTTCTTTGAGGCTTCCTGGTCGATATCTCCATGAGCGAAGGACGGCTCCGGCAAAATGCGAATGGAAACGTTGTGCTTGCTTTCGAGCTCGGACAGAACGTGACGTTTTTGATTAAGGAGATAAGTGGCCACTTCCACGGGAAGGCGGACGGAGAGCTCGCTCAATTGGTTGGAACTTACGGTGAGCCAAATCTTACGGAGGTGGTCCAGGGCCACCCCCACCGGCGTCTTGACAACGCCTTTACCCCCGCAGGTCGGGCAGTTCACATAGGTCCTCTGTTGGAGAGGAAGGCCCATTTTCTGCCGAGACAGCTCCACGAGTCCGAACTTGGAGATTCCCGAACTTCGGGTTCGGGCGCGGTCCTTTTTCAGGCTGTCCCTGAGTCGTTTCAGAACTTCCTTTCGATGCCGGGCGTCGCGCATGTCGATGAAATCAATGACCACCAACCCTCCCAAATCGCGTAGCCTGAGTTGACGGACGATTTCCTCCGCCGCTTCCAGATTGGTCTTGTACGCCGTCTCCTCCAGGTCCTGTTCCCGAGTGGCTTTCCCCGAATTGACGTCAACCGAAATCAAGGCCTCGGTTGGGGCGATGACGATGCTGCCGCCGGACTTGAGCGATACCCGGTTCTGGAAGATGGACTCGATCTGGTTTTCCAGATTGTACCTGGCAAAAAGCGGTTCCTTGCCCTTGTACAGTTTGACCTGGTTTCTTTGCCGAGGGGAGATGATCTTGATGAATTCAACGGCTCTTCTATACATTTCCTTGTCGTCGATAATGATTTCCTTAATTTCCGGCGAAAAATGATCACGAATAAATCGAATGGCAAGGTCCTGTTCTTTGTAGATCAAGGCGGGCGCCACCGCTTCCTGGCCTCTCTGGCGGATTTCTTCCCAAAGGCGCAATACGGTTTTGCCTTCGTGCAGCAGTTCCCGTTTGGATTTCCCGGAAGCGGCGGTGCGAAGAATGATGGAGATTTCTTCGGGAACGGGCAGTTCCTTCTGGATTTCCTTTAGACGTTCCCGTTCCTTTTCATCTTCGATTTTGCGTGAGACGCCTCCACTGGTGCGTCCCGGCATGAGCACCGTGTAGCGGCCCGCGATGCTGAGGTAAGTGGTTAGAGTGGGGCGTTTCTGACCTGAAGCGTCCTTCACGACCTGGACCAGCAATTCCTGGCCCGGCTCGATCAGGCGTTTGATTTCACCACGCTTGGCAGTCCTTTCGTCGTGTTCCTGGAAGTATTCAGGGTGAATCTCATCGATTTGCAGAAAACCGTCGTGAGGGTCTCCAAAGTCGACGAAACAGGCCTGCAGACTGGGTTCGATATTGGAGACCCGTCCTCTGTAGATGTTTCCTTTGAGTTGTTCGGTGGAGGAGCTTTCCAAGTAGAATTCCTCCAGGAGATTATTCTCCATGACGGCCACGCGACACTCTTCAGGGTCGATGGCGTTGATCAACATTTTCTTGGCCATTGGTTTTCACCTTGCGAAACCGGCTCATCCGGACGAACCCCCGCCGGTGCGGTTCGTCGGCTGTGAGCGGTGTCGGAGAATAATTTCGATAATCTTTCAAGCACGAACCCGTTTCCTCGGGTTCGTTCCCTGCATTCTCTCCAATCCTTCCGAGCCGGCGGTGGTTGGAGAGGGGCGCGTACCGGGTGATGAAAGTGAGGGTGGTTGCGGTGCCGCAGTGCTCAAGATCATGCTCGGTTTCATACCTCACATCCGAGGTGAGGCAACCCGCTGAGACAGGTCCTGAGGGGAGGTTGACTCCTTCCATGGACGAAGGTTTTCCCGAATCCACCCCAAAAAATGTACGAATCCGTTTCAGTCGGACCCGAGACGCCCGTTACCGTTTCGGGTCCTGTCGAAATGCTGCCGCGCCTGGTACATGAAGGTCCTGATGGCCGCCTCCCGGCCCGGTTGGTAGGTGCCGTCATAAGGCGCGTCGAGGTAAGGAAACCGCAATCGGCTTAACAAGGGCTTCAATACGGACGAGGTGATCGTACTCGGCATGCACGTGAACGGATACACGTTCACGACGCCGTTGAAACCATGTTCCATGTATTCCACCGCGCCCGCTATGCTGAGACAAGCCTCTCCGCCGATATCGAAACTGAACAGTCCGGATCGCTGGAGACGTTTGTCCAACTTGGCCACGCGATGATCGGAGTGGATATCGAAGCGGTTCTTGGTCCTTCGGTACAGCTGTTGGTGCCGGAAGTCCTGATACAACATGTCCCCGGCGAGGTTGAGAAGTCCTTTGAACGAGCGGGCGACAGCCGGGAAATCCCGAGTGCGGAGCTGATGCGTCAAGGTCTTCTTTTCGGTGCGCAGCTTATCGTAGGTGGTATAGTTGATCCATTCGGCCAGAGACGCGTTGACCACCTCAGCCCCGTAACGTTCCAGCGTTTCAATCAGGTTTTGGTTGGAACGTACGTGAGTTCGAACGTATATCTCGCCGACGATGCCGATCAACGGTTTGGCATCTCTATGCGTGTCCGAAAGTTTGGACATCTCGGCGACCACTTCATCCAATGCTCTGAACACGGGGCCGAACTTCAAATCCTTCGAGTGTTCCAACAGCTTGGCTTCCAGATAGCGTCGGCCCCGGTAAGCGAGTTCCGTGGCCGAGCCCTTTCGGGTTTCGTAAGGCCGGACTCTCCAGAGCGCCCTTTCCAATATGTCTCCAATGACCACGGAACAGTATGCCGCCTTGCGGAACGATCGGCTCTTGTCCGCGTCGATCAGGTTCCCTATGGAATAAGCGTCTTTGGTGGAAATAGCCGCTATCCGAACGTCTTTGTACTCTCCAAGAGTGTCCAGAACGATTCTCTGGAACTTGTTGTACATGCCGAAACGGCAGGGTCCGTCGGTTCCGGGCATGAAATACACATAATCCCGGGCGCTGAAGGCACTTCCCAGTCGTTCCTTTTCTCGGTTCAGGTAATGCAGCACGTCGCCCAAAGTGATCTGGCAGGGGAAACATTCCTTGCCCGAGGTATATTCCTTGCCGAGCTGAAGTCCCTCGTAGGTTTCCATAACCGCCGCATTGGCGCCGAAGCTCCGAAACACGGCGGCCAAAAGGTGTGAAGACAAGGGATTCATCTCGGGAAGGAGCAGCGTCTTCCCCTTGACGTTGAAATTGCCCACTCGGTTGTGAAAGATGCTGAAGTCCCTGGCGACCTGTTCCGACTGCATAGATTATTATCCTCGAATGGAATTAGCGGATTCGCCGTCAACCCGCGATTCGCGATCCTCCTGCGGCGGAGCGGTCCTCGGTAGGTTCCGTCCGGCACAGCACATTGGACATGACGTTCTTGAACGCCTCGATCCGGGTCATCATCCCGGCTACGGCGCTATGTTCGTCCAGTTCGAGGATCAAACAAGGTTTGTCCCCCATGAGGTACTTGTAAAAATGCTCGATGAACGAGTCGGCCCCGCAACTGAAATTGGTCAGGTGCAGCCCGAACCAATCCGGTGTTCTCGCGACCACTCTGGCCGTCCGAAGTATCTTGGCTCCCAACCCCCAATACATGTCCGGAAAATCCGACAGGTCTTCCGCGTCGGTGTCCAGGAAATCCATGGGGATTCCTTTGATGCCCGTTTTGGCCAACTGGTGTCCCAACTTCAGGTTCAGGCGCTCATCGTGCAGGTTGTAGGGCCTTCCGGTAACCAATACCACGAAGTCTTCCGGAGTGATGGATCCCAACACCCGGCGTCCTTCGGCCAAAACGGCTTTTTCGAACGCGTCCTGTGCTTCCGAAGCCGCTTCGAAGGCGGTCCTCACCCGTTCCCGGCTGCATCCGAGCTTGGCGCCGAGACTTCGATGGAGGTCCTCCACGACTCGTGAAGCCTCGAGGCGCAGCTCCACCGTGGGAGAGAGGATTCTGCGGTCGCTTAGTCCCAGGGCGCTCTTGACCATAAAGTGATTTGACTCCACCAAAGGGCACAGGAAGCCCGCCTCTTCGGGATGTGGCGTCTTCATGTTGATCATGTTGGGCAGAAATAGGAAATCCGCGTGCTCGGCCAGATGTTTCACGTGGCCGTGGGACACCTTCACCGGGTAGCAGGTTTCGGTGTTGGTGGCCTCGATGCCTGAACGGGATATGCGGTAGTCCGTGGGAGGGGTCAGGAGCACGCTGCAACCCAGGTGTTTGAAGAAGTGAGTCCAGAAAACGCCCAGACTGTAAAAGGTCAAAGCCTGCTGAATGCCCACGGTCGGGGCTCCGCTTCGTACGGGACGAGGGGCGCCGGTCTTCAGCCTTACCGCCGAAGGTTCCAGGTGATCGAGGAATATCCGATTCCGTAGGTCGAAGTAGTTCTCTTCCTTGCGGCGGTCCGATCGGGAGGCCTCATAACGGCCGCATTCACCTCCCCAGACGCTCTTTCGGCCGCTGAAGGTATAGACCTTGAGTTTGCACTGGTTATGGCAGTTCGGGTCGACTCGGCAGATACGCTCCTCGTGCGTGAGTCGGTCTTGGACGATCTCGGACGCTCCCCGGAAGTTCGAGACGTAGGGGGCTCGCTGCATTCTGTCTTTGGCGATGAGAGCGGCTCCGAAAGCTCCCATGACTTCACGATGTTTGGGGACCACCAACGTCTGTCCGGTGACCTGCTCGAAAGCGGCCACCACGGCCTTATTCAAGGAGGGGCCCCCGAGGAACATGATGTGATTTCCGATCTTCCTTTTCCCCACCACGCGGTTCAGGTAGTTGTGAACGATGGCGTAACTCAGCCCGGCGATCAGGTCCGGTTTGTTGGCCCCTTTCTGTGCGAAGGACACCAGGTCGGATTCCATGAACACCGTACAACGCTCGGCCAAGAGAATCGGATGGGGAGAGGAGAGCGCCATTTCCTGGAATTCACCTACAATGTTGATTCGGTTCTTGTTGGCGAGTTCATGCAGGAAACTTCCGGTGCCGGCGGCGCAGACCTTGTTCATGTCGAAATCGAGAGGATGTGCGTCGTGGATATAGATGTATTTGGAATCCTGCCCGCCGATTTCGAAAATGGTGTCCACCTTGGGATCGACCTGTACGGCTCCCCTGGCGTGAGCCGTGATTTCGTCGATGATCACATCCGCATTGATGAAGTCTCCCACCACGTTTCTTCCGGAACCCGTGGTGGCGACGCCCAGGATGTGTACATGAGGCCCGGCGTGCTCCACGATGTGTCTGCACAATTCCTGGGTGACCTGGATCGGCTTTCCACGAGTGTGAACATAATGCTTTCGAACGACCCGGTTGGTGGTGTCGATCATGGCGTATTTGGTGGTGGTGGAACCGATGTCGATGCCGAGGAAGACGTCCACGACCGATTTGGAGTCGAACATGGCCGTGATGCGGTTGTCTTCGGGAAATTGTGTTTTCTCGATCTTCAGGGGCGGTGCGAATGAAAACGATTTTTCTCTGCTCTCCGAATCCGATTTCAGCCCATCCAGGTCCAAAGGACTTTCGATATTTCGGCGAGCGGCGACGAGGGCTACGCCCAGGGCCCCGAGACTCGTGGGATGGGGGGGAATCTTCAGGTTCGGGTAGTATTTCCGGAAGGACAAAACCTGTAGTTCGTTGAGGGACATGCCTCCGATAAAGGCGATGGGTTCGACCATTTTCCGCGTGGAAACGATGGTGCTGATATAGTTGGCCGCATTTCCTTCGTGAAGACCCGCAATGATGTTCTCGAGACTTTCTCCCTTGTTCTGCAGGTGGATCATGTCCGACTTGGTGAACACCGTGCATCGGCAAGCCACTTGGCTTGGGGCTTCCGCTTTCATGCCCAGGGCGATGAAATCCCTCAGAACGGTTTCTATTCTTTCCGGAGCCCACTCCCTGGCTTCATCATATATGGAAGTGGCGAGCCTCTCCGCCTGCTGGTCGATGAAGGAACCCGTACCTGATGCACACGGTCCGTTCATGTTGAACTCACGGAGTTCCCAATCCGATCCGTGATAGTCGAGCTGAAACAGGGCGGTTTCCTGTCCGCCCATGCCGATAATGCTGCGCACGCCCGGCATCACGGCCACGCAGCCTTCCACCTGCGCAATGGTTTCGAATTCGTAGGGAGCCCCGGACAACTCGGCCGCAACTTGGCCGTGGTTGCCTGTAAAGGAAACCGATCGAATGGGCGTCTCCCCGGCCCATGCCCGGACATCTCCGAGTAATTCCAGAATCATGGGGTGAATTCTACCGAAATGCCGCCGGTAAGGTGCCTCGAAAACGATCTCCCCGGCCTGATTCACGGCAACCACGTTGACGCTCACCGAGCCGACATCGACGCCCACATGGAGTGGACTGGAACAACGGATTCCTGCACTTTGCATCGTGTTTTTTGATCCTTGGTGGACGGGCCCCCGAGCGTGCGGCGCATTTCGCCTCGGGCCGGGGTTCCCAATGAGTTCATTCCGATTGATAAAAGGAAATTCCACGGTGTACGCGCCGGACGGCTTTACCGTTCAGCACGAGCCGACCCATCATGGGTTCGAGCGTTGCTCTTGGAATATTCAACGCCGCCGATATCTCTTCCAGACCGCAGGGTCGACGACGGATCATCTCGATCACCGAGTCTTCGGAGCCGGGGTTCTCCCTGCCGGCTTCCTCCTTGGCAAAAGAAACGATCAATTCAGCTTTCGGCCCCAGGAACGCCCTGCATTTTTCGAGTTCCTCGGCGTCCAGGGGGTGTGCTTCGGATAATGTGGGAGGACGAACCACGGTGTTCACTTGAATCCGATCCGGCGATATCCGCTCGGCGGCGGCTTTGAGTGCGACCAGGTCGGAAGGTGAGTCGTTCATGCCCCGGACGAACAATGTCTCCAACCAGATTTGCTTTTTGTAGGTCTTTCGAAGTCTGATCAATCCCTCGAGAATCCGTTCGAGGTCCAGATCGGGATGGGGGCGGTTCACCGCTCTGAAGGCTTTGCCCGTGGCCGCATCAAGGGACGGGACCAAAACCTCGGCCTCTGAAACGGCTTCCCGAACCTCCTCCAAATACAAGAGAGTGGCGTTGGTGAGGATGGCCACCGGGACTTGAGACAACCGTTTGATTCCCCGTACTATGCCGCCGAGGTCGGAATTCAGCGTCGGCTCTCCCGATCCGGTGACGGTAATGAAGTCAAGACGGGGTTTTTCGTCTTTCAGGCAGCGTTCAAGTGTTTCCAGCACGGTTTCCGCCGTGATGTAAGGTGCGATTTCGAGCGTGCGCCGGGTGGTCTTGCCGACTTCACAGTAGACACAGTCCAGGGAGCAAGTCTTCCTCGGAATAATGTCCACGCCCAAAGAATATCCCAGTCGTCTGGAAGCCACAGGGCCGAAGATCAGGTCATTCGGTGTTTTCAAGTTCGCATTGATGGTCATCATTCTTCCGCAAAATCAAACATGGAAATCATCCCCCGATCCATATCTACTATTTTATAAACGTTTTCATGGGGTTCGGTCAATCTAAAGCGTTCATTCAGCGCGTAGTGATCTTGAGATATCCGGAAAAAAAGAGGACGGCCCCGGAAATCGCTCCCAATCTCGGCGATGCAGCTTCGCCTTGACGAAGCGGGTCACGGCTGCGCAGTATGGTGGCGTCGGCGGATCACAAACCGCCTCACTTCCGGCATAACAGCCGGTCCCTTCGGTCTTCTCTCGGTACGCGTCGAAAGTACCGCCACAAGTGCGGAGGACCTATGATGTTATTCTTAAAAAAGATCGTAAGCAGCCTTCTATTTCCTCTCGCACTGGGCGTGGAATTCATTTTATTGGGATTCATTCTAATCACGTTCACCCGGAAACAGAAGTGGGGCAGGGGGCTGTTGATCTTTGGAGCCCTTCTTTTGTGTGTTCTGAGCTATTCGCCTGTGGCGGACCGCTTGATTTCTCCCCTGGAAACCATGTATCCCGCCGTGCCGGCAGGCAAGGCTGCGGAGGTGGCTCTATCGTACTCGGAACGGCCCGTGCGGTGGGTTGCGGTCCTGGGAGGAGGGCACTGGCCCGACCCCGGCCTTTCTCCTCTGAGTCAGTTGTCGGAGGTTTCCGTGACCCGTTTGGCCGAGGGAATCCGTCTTTATCGGGAACTTCCCGGCAGTCGTCTGATCGTCTCCGGCGGGGCCGTGTTCAGTTCGAGGGCCGGCGCCCTGATCACGGCGGAGGCCGCTCGGGGCCTGGGCGTGCCTGAAAAGGATATGGTGGTCCGGTCGGAGGGACAGGATACCCACGGCGAGGCGGAGGACATCTTCGTCGTGGTGGGTTTGGAACCTTTTTTCCTGGTTTCCTCCGCTTCGCACATGGCGAGAGCCATGATGATTTTCAGGAAAGCGGGAATGAACCCCATCGCGGCTCCCACGGACTACCTCAGCCGGAATCGGGAAGGACTTCGTGCGAGCCTCTTTCAGGTCGATGCCGGGCAACTGTATAAATCACAACGTGCGTTCTATGAATACATGGGCATGGCTTGGGCTTGGTTCATCGGCGAAATCTAGCGGACCGGTGAAAGAAGCCCGACCCGCCGTGTTACGATTCACCTCTCGGCTCTTTGAGGTAATTCCATGTACGGTTCGTTACTTGGGATTTACGGGGGTGTGCGTTTCCAAGTACCGTGACTCGGTACGAAGCGCAATGATGGCGGAAAGGCGTTGGAATGTCCGTTGATGTCGATGTAGCGGTGGTGGGCGGAGGGGTCGTCGGCTGTGCGGTGGCCCGAACCCTGGCCGATCGATTCGAGCGGGTCTTTCTTTTTGAGAGGAATCAGGGAATTACCCGAGGAGATAATCAGTCCTCGCGCAACTCGGGAGTGGTACACGCCGGGATCTATTACGATCGGGAGACGCGGCCTTTAAAAGCTCGTCTTTGTGTGGAAGGCAACCGACTCCTGTACGATTTTTGTGAGCGCCACGGCGTACCCGTTCTGAGGACGGGCAAGCTGGTTGTTGCCTGTGAACCGGCGGAGGAAAGGGTGCTGGACTTCTACCGCGTTCGAGCGGAGGAGAACGGCGTCCGCGGAGTGCGGCTCCTGTCCGCGGGGGAAATCCGGGAAATGGAGCCCAACGTTCGCGGCAGCGGAGCCCTATTCGTTCCCACTTCCGGGATCGTGGAACCAACCTCTTTGGTTCGCAAGCTGGCGACGTCGGCGGAGAACGCGGGTGCACACGTTCTCACGGGAACGACCGTGACGGAGGTGGAATACCGGCATGGTTTGTTGTTCGTCGATTTGCGTCGACGAGACGGGCGTGTGGAGCGATTAACCACACGATATCTGGTAAACGCCGCCGGAGTCGCAGCGCCCGAACTGGCCCGTAGAATCGATCCCGAATCTTCCTATGTTCCGGATCCGGTCAGGGGTGAATGGGCGCTTTTTTATCGAAATCGCCGTTCCGAGCTTTTTCTGCGCGGGATGAACGTGTATCCCGTTCCCACCCGGGTGGAAACGCCCGGAGGGAGCCATTTCACTGTGGGCGTGCACTTGACCCCGACTCTCGAAACCGATTCTTCAGGAGTGCGCGTTTCGGACACCGTGACCGTGGGGCCCTGGTTGGGGCCGGTGACGCGAACCGACGATTTGTCCTCCGGGCTGAAACCCCCGGAATTCTTTCATGGTTTTGTCCATAAGTTTTTTCCCGGCCTTGAGGCGCGGGATCTGCATCTTCACCAAGCGGGCATCCAGGCGAGGCTCAGAGACTCCTCCGACTTCGTATTCCACCACTCGCCGAAGGTTCCGGGCGTTCTGCATCTGCTCGGCATGGACAGTCCGGGACTTACGGCCTGCCTGGCCATTGCGGAGGAGGTTCGAGCAAGGCTGACGGACACGGACTGAGAGACGTCCGCAATGGTGATCACGCGGCGGACATGTACGTAGGATTTGGACGGGCTCAAGGGCCCACTTTCCGTCCGACGGCCTTGAAGAACGTATAGCAGAAGGTGCCGTCGTCCTCGGTGGCGCGGTAGAGGTCGGCGATTCCCTTTCGCCAGACCTCGGGGGTGACCATGTTCATGGCGAGGGCCTGGTCTTTCACCCCTTCCACCATGGCGATGAACGTGTTCTTGCTGAACCCTTCCACCAAGGCGGGCCGGCTGGAGTCTACGTACACGATTCTCGGCGATACCTGAACGTCGTGAAAACCGGCCTCCGTGAGAAGAGGGTAGAGTCTGCGACCGATGAGGGAGTCTCCTCCCAAATGGGCTTGGGCTCGGATCAGGCATTTAACGACGCTTTTCCCCTCCTCCGTTTCGGGGTGGCAGTAAAAGGAGCCATGGTCTCCCTCAATTGCGGTGACGGACCCGTTGGGCTTCAGTACCCTTGCCAGATGAACCAACGCGCTTTGTGGGTCCGGCAGGTGTTCCAGCACGAAGCACACGAAGACATGATCGAAGGTTTGATCTTTGAAGGGCAATTGGAAAAGGTCGGCCTGAACGAATGGCGCGCCGGGAATGCCTCGGCCTCCACATTTGGCGACGGCGGCGGTGAGGGAGTCCCTGGAACGGTCGACGGACAGGAATCGGGTGTTGGGGGACTGGTCATACAGGATCACGGTTTGGGCTCCGGTGCCGCATCCGATCTCCAGGACACGGTCACCGGGAGGATAAAGCGTATCCACATGCAGCATATCCGCCAGTGTGCCGGCTTGGTCCGCCAAGCGGACGGCTTCTCGGTCCGAGTATCCGTGAACATACGACGTCACAGGCCGTCTCCTTTATCGTCTTAAAAAGTCCACAAAAAGGGAATCGCTTTCGGCATAATGCTTTGATAGGCTCGACTTCCGCCGGGGTGTGCGACACGAACTCTTTCGGAAGTCCTTTTACCGGTTACCTGAAAACGGGATGCACACATTGGTAAAACTCAATCTGGTAAGTCTCGGGGGCTTCGCGATCCTTCAGGCTGTTGCATGGGTCACTTCTTATTACAAGCGCCGCTTTCCCTGGAAGTTGGTGTTGGTCGGAACGGGAATGCAGTTGGCCCTGGGCGCCTTCGTGTTCCATTCGGAGGCGGGACGAGAGCTTTTATGGGGCTTGAACCAGGGAGTGGTGAGTCTCCTCGGATATTCCATGGAAGGGGTTCGGTTCCTTTTTGGGCCTCTGGCCGTGGAACCCGGCCGGCCTCAGAGTCCGGGATTCATTTTGGCGATCCAATACCTGCCCACCATCATTTTCTTCATGGCTTTCATGGCCCTGCTGTATCACGTGGGTGTCATGCCCTTCGTGGTCAGACTCTTCTCCAAAGCCTTCGTTCGTCTATTGGGAACCAGTGGGGTCGAATCTGTGGGAACCGCGTCCACCATTTTTGTGGGTGTGGAATCGGCCGGAGCGGTGCGTCCGTTTCTGGACGGCATGACGCGGTCCGAGCTGCTTACGTTGCTCACCGCGTGCATGGCCACCGTGGCAAGTTCCACCATGGCGATTTATGTGGGGGCGCTCCGTGGAGCGTTCCCGCAGATTGCGGGGCATCTGGTGTCCGCTTCCGTACTTTCCGCTCCCGCAGCCGTAGTAATTTCGAAGATCATTTTGCCGGAAACCGAAGTGCCGGAAACTCTGGGCACGGTGCCGAAAACCCTGGTCGAGGGAAAGCCGGGATTGCTGGAAGCTATCATTGCCGGGGCCATGGACGGAGTGAAACAAGTGGCCGGGATTTCCGCCTTGCTCGTGGCCTTTCTGGGCTTGGTGGCGTTGATCGACGGAATTCTGGGGGAGGTGGGGCAATGGTTGCACATGGATCCGCAAACCTTTTCCCTCAAGTACTTTCTTACGTTGGTTTCCTGGCCCATGACAAGGCTTATGGGAGTCCCGGCGGCGGATACGTGGGCCGTGGCCTCTCTTCTGGGAGAGCGCGTGGTGCTCACGGAGATTCCGGCTTATCTTCACTTGGCCGGGTACATCAAGTCCGGGGCGATTACGGAGGCACGCTCAGTGGTTATCGCTTCTTATGCGCTGTGCGGATTCACTCACGTGGCCTCGGTCGCCGTTTTCGTGGGAGGGATCGGAGCGTTGGCTCCCAATCGGCTCCCGGACCTGAGCCGTCTGGGCTTCGTGGCCCTTTGGGCCGCCGTGCTGGCCACGGCATCCACGGGATGCGTCGCGGGGATCTTTTATGCCGGGGGGTGGTCGGTGCTGGGTGCCGCGGTTCCCTGACGGCGCAACAAGGCCAAGGAGAGGGGATTGATTCACGGCCGGCAAAAAGAGTCGGCGCAATCGCTCCCCGACGGAGTGACCATAAGCCCGGAGAGTCGAAGCCGGCCGTCTGAAGTGATGAAAAGCGGGGGAGGACGACCGCCGGAAGCATCGATGAGATGTCCCCCCGGGAACGACTGAAGGGGATTCTACTCTTTGGCGACGAGTTCTTCCATCTTCTTGACGATTCGGTCGGGAACGAGACCACCAACCGCGTAAAGGCGAATTATGTTGGCCGGAATCTTGGTTTCTTCTTGGAACTGCTCAAGAGTGATTCCTTTGGCTTCCAATTTTCCCATCGCTTCCACCAGTTGTTGGGACTCCATGGGGATTTCTCCTTTTTCAGGTGTTTGTAAGAAATTTTGTAGAACAACCTTCGTGGAATGTCAAGATCGACCTGGATGATTGAAACCCGCGCGGATATCGGCGATTCAAATGCCGTAAGAGCGTGGGGACCTGCGTTCCTCGGCTCTTGAGCGTAGGGTTGTGACGAACGGGCGGGCGCAGTAGAATGGAGACGTCCGACCGAATCCCGGTGAGAAGCGAGGTTCAGGGAAGCTGAATCCCGATCCGAGCGGATCGGCCTTGCAGGCCGGAAACACCCGATAATGGAGAGAATCGGAAAGGGGGAATCCATGAGAGTGCTGGTAGCGGAGGACAGTTCCACCCTGCTTCGCATGCTGAAGGGCTATCTGGAAGAATGGGGTTACGAGGTCGAGGCCGCGGCCGACGGCGGGGAGGCCTGGAACCGGCTCTCCGTGGAGGACCCGCCGCGAATCGCCATTTTGGATTGGGTCATGCCGGTCATGGACGGTGTGGAAATTTGTCGAAAGCTCAGGCAACAATCGGACGGCCCCTTCATCTACGTGATCCTGGTGTCGGTTAAGGATGGTGAAAAGGATCGACGCTATGCATTGGAGAACGGGGCGCACAACTATCTTCCCAAACCGTTTTCTCCCGAGGAACTCCGCAATGTGGTGGGGATCGCCCAGGGGTTTGTGGAAACCGATAACGCACTGACGTGCCGCGGGAGGTGAGCATCCGCTGTACACATTGAGGTGAGTCTCGGGATCGGCCGTCGGCGCGCGCTCTCCGGAGGAGGGGACCAGGGGATCATGCGGTCTGCCGAGTTTTCGGCAGGGTCGTCGAGGGAAGCTGAGCCGACGAGTGCTTTGGATCAGTGGATCCGTCAAGAAGACCGTAATATACATTATTTGTTCCGGATAATCCCACCGCCGTATGGCCCGACCAGCCGGCTTGTTCTTTGTTGACTTCGAATTACCACCCCATTAGTCTAAAAATCGGTTTGATCCGTTCAACATACGAACCTTGGCCTTCAGGGAGGGGACATGGCACGCATCCTGGTGGTGGATGACGAAAAGGACGCCTGTGATCTCATTGAAAGAATTTTGTCGTCAAAGCATGAAGTCAAAACATTTACCGACGAGGACCGTGCGTTGGAATACGCGGACGGGGAGTCTTTTGATCTGGCCATTTTGGATATCAAGCTCACCCGCATGTCCGGCGTGGAGGTGTTGTCGGAACTGAAAAAACGTCATCCGGACCTGAAGGCAATCATGCTGACGGGCTACCCGACAGTGGAAACGGCGAAGGAATCCATTACGCTGGGGGCTCAAGAGTACCTGGTGAAGCCCATTGACATCGACGAACTGGAAAGCAAAGTGAAGAAAGTCCTGGCGGCTTCGAAAAAGCAAGTCAAGCACGGCCTGCAGCTCACCGATTGATCGGACTTTCAGGAGTGGCTCGATGGTGGATGCCCTTATCGATTTGACCTCGGTATCCGCTGATCGGGCAGGTTGGGATTATCGCAGTGAGGAGGAAATCCATGGAACCGTCTTCCCTGGACCTGGAAAGAGCGAGCGTTTACCAGCTTCTTTCCGTGCTCTACCATGACCAGTTGTCCCGAGAGTTGGTGGAAAGTCTGTCCGCCGCGAAGTTTCGTGACAGCGTTCAAACGTTCTTATCCGGTTGTACCATCCGCGACTTGGCGTCGTCCTTCGAGAAGCTGGTTCGAACCTTTGGGGGCGCGTCCTGCGAGGAAGTCTTTAAAGAGCTTTCCTACGAATACGCCGATTTATTCCTTAATGCGGGAATCAACCCGGTGTTCCCCTATGAGTCCGTGTACGTGAATCGTGAACCCGTGGTCATGGGAGAACCTGTTTTCAAAGTCCGCAAGGCCCTTCACAAAGCAGGTATGCATAAGTCGCCGGAGTTCAAGGACCTGGACGATCACATCGCGGTGGAACTCGAATTGCTTCGGCGACTTCTCGAAGCCGGGCACGAAGAACCGGAAAAGGCGTCCGATCTCAGGAAGCAGCAGATCGATTTCTTGCGGGATCATCTTATGGGTTGGGTGATCGAGTTCTGCGCCGTACTCTCCAACAGCGCCCGGTCGGACTTTTATAAAGGTCTGGCCGAGTTCACCATGAGCTTTCTATTTCACGAACGGATATTGGCCTTCGACCTCCAGGCCGGAAGGCAACCGGACCAAGGGCTGCTTGAAGCGCTGAGCGCTCTCTATGGAGTTGTGTCCGAACTTGGGCTGGGCGAAAGCTACCTGACTTTGGCCTCCGGTGTTCGAGATCCGCTTCCTGAAGTGAAAATTCCCACCCATTGTTACATTTGCGGGGCCATATGCGGTCAGACGGCCAAGGTGACCGACGGAATCGTCCTTTCTCTCGGCGGTCTTCCGGGGGATCCCAAGGGAGGAGGAAGACTCTGTCCCAAAGGAGCCGCCGCCGCCAATCACCTTTACAGCGCCTACCGGATCAAGACGCCTCTCATCAGGGAAGGAGAGCGTTTTCGCAAAGCCTCCTGGGACGAAGCCTTGGATCTTACGGCGGCCCGACTGAAAGCTCTGGATCCCGCCAAAGTGGGTTACATGCGGGGGAACGACTTCAACGACTGGCTCCATGAAGGCCTTTTTGATCACTATGGGGCTCATAAGACGACTCACCGCCCGATGTGCGACAATTCGAACCGGATGGCCAATGAGCACAACCTGAACGATAAGAGACCCTGGATCCACTACCAAGATTCGGACTATATCGTTTTGTTTGGGAACAACGAGCTGGCCACCAGCTATGGTCAAAGAAAGACGGCCATGTTTAAGGCGGCTCTGGACAGGGGAGCCAAGCTCGTGGTGTTCGATCCCAGGCGTTCCGAGACGGCGGCTGCGGCCACGGAATGGGTACCCCTGAAGCCGGGCACCGATGGTGCCGCGGCATTGGCCATGTGCCACACACTGGTCAAAGGTGAATTGTACAATAAAGAGTTCGTAGAGGAATGGACCTTCGGTTTTGATGATTTCAGGAAGCGGCTTCTGGGGGAGGAAGACGGAGTCGAAAGGACTCCCCGGTGGGCTGAAGACATTTGCGGCGTGCCTGCGGCCACCCTGGAACGCATCGCGGTGGAGATGTCCGACGCGCGGCATTGCGGCGTGATCAGTTGGACCGGCGTGGCGCAAACGCCCAACGGGATGTACGGAACTCAGGCGGTCCAGGCGCTCAACGGCCTACTGGGGACTTTCGACGCTCCCGGCGGTCCGAGCCTCCCGTTCAAACGGAAGCTCAAAAGCGCGTGGGGCGAAGGACAGACCAAACCCCCTTCCAACGCGTCCAAGGATAAGTTGAGCAAACTGTCCATGTGGTCCGGTTGGGCTCCGGCTCATTTTCCGAAGAACGTGGCTGAAGGTCGCCTGGAGGCCCTGGTGAACTACTTCGGCGATCCCGTATTGTCCTGGGGGAACCAAGACGCCGTGGTCTCCGCGTTCAAAGCGCTCAAGTTCTCCGTCTCCATCGATGCTTTCCTGGGTAACGCTTCACTGCTCTGCGAGGTCGTCCTGCCGGATGCGACTTACCTGGAGCAGAGTCAGGTTCGATCGGACTGGCTTTACGACGCCTTCATTACCTACTGGCAAAAGGCCGTGGAACCGCTGTACGACTCGCGCCCCAGTTGGTGGATTTTCATGGAACTGGCCCGTCGTATGGGATACGGGGAACATTTCCCCTGGCAGGATATCGAGGAGGCGCAAAGGAATCAGCTCCGCGGAACCCCCTGGTCCTTGGAGGAACTCAAGGAGAAAGGGTTCATCGTCACGGACACCCATGAATTCTATAAATACAAGAAATGGGGAGCGATGAATCCTCCGGAAGGCTACGGGTCTTCAGGCAAGACCAAGACCGGAAAGTACAATTTCAAGAATCCGGTTGCGGAAGAAAAAGGCGTGGACCCATTGCCCGACTATAAGCCGCCGGAAGCCGCCTTGGGTCCGGATGAGGAGTATCCCCTTATTTTCGGTAATTTTCGCGTCTTTGAACATGAGCACTCTTCTACTTTCAACAACGTCTATTTGATGAAATTGCAGGGGAGGAATCCTCTCTGGATGAACCCTCAGGACGCCAAGGTGCGCGGCATCGAGGAGGACGACCTGATTCTGGTTCGAAGCCCTTGGGGGGAACGAGTTCAGAAAGCCATGGTGACCTGGGGAATCGCCAGAGGGGTCGTGGCTTCGGCCGGGGGATTCGGGCATTGGAGGGGCCTTGAAGCGGACCCCAAGTACTCCCAGTTCGGTGGTGTGAATACGCCGGGAATCATGCCCCCGAACGTCACCGATCCCATGGGGGGGACGCCGCCTCTCAAATACATCAAGGTCCAGGTTGAGAAGTACGGTTGATCCGTGAGAAGTGCACGTATTCGATTTTGGGTGCCTTTTGGGGTGGCTCTCCAAGCGGTTGTCGCCTGCGGTCCCGCGTGGGCCCTACAGCCTCACGGAGCGCCGGAAGGGCTTTATGCTCACCAGATCGGGCACATGGCGTTTCTGGCCGGAATGCTTTACGTGTGGTTCAGGACTCGGAGGCGCGTGGGGCCCGGTTGGCGCCTTATTCGAGCGTCCTTCATCTTTTTCGCACTCTGGAGTATCAATACCGCTTTGACCCATTGGGTCCACGCAAGCCTGACGCCCGATCAGTTCCTGGGCGACGTGCCGAGTCTGCCCAGCTACTTCGTCCCGCGGTCTCCTGTGGAGCTCCTGTTCTATTTTGGTAAGATGGATCATCTGTTGTGTGTTCCCGGGGCATTGCTGCTGGGTCTGGGACTGAACAAGATTTATCATTCCGGGGTCCGGAATGGTGAAAAGGATTCGAGCCGATCCCGGCCCCAATGAGTATTTCGTCCATGGGATAGGAGACTCCGGATGGGCACTCGGTTGATGTCCAAGAACCATGGAATCTGCCGGGCTTAACAGGCAATGGAATCGGGAACCCCGCTGCTTCCTTCAATGGAAGCCGGCCGAATCAAAGTTCGTTGAGGTGCGTTGTGCTCCCCGCCCTGCCCATGGCGCCCGTTTTCTGGATAGACACCCTGGGGTCCGCGGCGATGCTGGGCATCGCTTTGTGGATCTTCTACGTGGCTTTTAAACTCCGGCGTCGGGGATACTTCTACCTTTACCTTTTCCTCTTCTCCTGCAGTCTGGCCGCGTTCGCGGTGAGTCGGGCCTTGGGACACCTGTTGAGAAACGTACTTCTGTTGACGGGCAAGCCCGATATCTGGGGAGCCTTGTCGCCGATCAGCGGGAGTGTGAATACCACCATCTTCATCGTGGTGGCCTCTCTGTCTTTTTATTATGGTTTTTTTCGGGACTTGCAGTTGGAACGTGATCGGGAGCGGGAGCGCCACCTTGGGGAGCTGGAAGGCGCGCGAGATTTCCTGCAAAAAGTCATCGACAGCCTCAATACGCAACTGGTGGTCATCGATCGGGCGTATCGCGTGGTCATGGCCAACAAGAGGTTCATGGAAGACACTCGCCTGACCGCGGAGCAGATCCTGGGCAAGAGATGTCACCAAGTTCTGGAGCCTTTCTTTAGCGACGGCTTCAGATGCGTGGTGCCCGTATCGGATGCGTATCCCTGTCCCTGGAAACGGATCAAGCGGGACGGGAGTCCCGTGGTGCTCGCCAGGAAGTTCCGTTCCCCTGAAGCGGCGGAACCCTGGGATATGGAAATATCCGCCTCGCCGGTTTTCGGAGCCGACGGCACGCCGGAATACCTCATCGAGACGTTGACCAACGTTACGGACAAACTGAAGATCGAGGAGATGAAAAGGACCCAGGAGAAGCTCGGCGGCATAATGGAAATGGCTTCCGCCGTGGCACATGAACTCAACACCCCCATGTTCACGGTGTTGGGCAATGCGCAGCTTCTGAAACGAGCCCTGGCTACCGAGGACGAGGCGCAGCGGGATGTGGACGCCATTATTCGAAATGCGAAAAAAATGAGCCGTTTGACCAAAAAGATGGCCCATATCACCACCTATTTGACCAAAGATTACGTGGACGGAGAGAAACTGGTCGACATCATGGCCGCCTCCGAAGGAACGGAAGAGGGCGGAGAGGCGGAGGACGAGCGGGTCGAGCGGGAAGATCGATGGCGTCGTCTCGAGAAGATGGCGGCCATGGGACAGTTGACCGCCGGGGTGGCTCATGAGTTGAACAATGCGCTGAACATCATTTTGGGATACAGCCAGCTCCTGTTACGCGAGACCCCGGAATCGGCGCCGGCCCACCAGGACCTGGGGAAAATTGAACGGAATGCCAAACAGTGCCAAAGGATTGTTGCCGGCCTGTTGGACTACACTCGGACAATGACTCGCGAGAAGGCGCACCTGGATGTCAACAGGCATCTTGAGGAAGCTTTGAGGCTTGTGGAGCATCGTATGTCTTTGGACGGCATCCGGATCGTCCGGAATTTTGCCGCAGATCTGAAACCGGTATTGATGGATGCCGACGAAATGCGGCAGGTGTACCTGAACCTGTTGAACAACGCCGCCCAGGCCATTGGTCGCAAAGGGGAAGTGATCGTGACCACCGAACAGGATCCGGAAACCGGCGTTGTGGTGGTGACCATCGCGGACACGGGTCCGGGGATTCCCGAGGAGCTGATAAGGAACATATTTTCGCCTTTTTTCACCACCAAAGAAGGTTTCGGCACCGGCTTGGGACTTAACGTAAGCCGCGATATCGTGGGAAGCCACGGAGGCACCCTGGAAGCCGCCAACCGGCCCGAAGGCGGGGCGGTGTTTCGCATCAGTCTGCCGGCTTCGGCCCGCTCCGGGGAGGTGGAACGGAATGGGGAGAAAATTTGACAGAGGCACTCGCCGGGGCTACAGTTCTTGAGTTGTTCTAAAACTAATTGTTTCTTCATCTTGAAAAGTCCAGATTCTTCGGCTGTGCGGCGATCCTACGGATGGTTTCCGATTTTCCCATGTTGAAGGTAGGGTAAACGGCGCCGGGCGAGTAATCGGACGGGTGATTTGTTTATGAGCAGAAGCGTCTACAGTATGTGCGGCATGTGTACCGTCCGCTGTCCCATCCGTGTGGAAGTCGAGGACGGCGTGGCGCGCTGGATTGAAGGGAACCCCTTTATCCTGGGCGGGTCCTTGTGCGGGAAAGGTTCCGCCGGGCTTTCCTTTCACTATGAGGAAGAACGTCCCCAAGGGCCCATGATCCGACAGGGATTGCGTGGAGGCGGCCAGTGGAAGCGTGTGACCTGGGAGACCGCGTTGGATTATGTGGCCGACAAACTCTCCGGTCTAGTTCAAAAACACGGCCCGGGAACACTCTTCCTGAGCTGCCGAGGCGGTCCGTTCCTGGACCTTCCCAAAGCTTTCCTCAAAGCGGTGGGGTCTCCCAATTTCACGAATCACGATGCTTCCTGCGGACGCAACGTACATCATGCGAGCCTTTCCGTTTACGGCCTGGGGCGGAAAGACTTCCTCTACGACATGAAGAAGTGCCGTCACTTGGTCCTTTACGGCCGCAACATGCTCGAGTCCCTAAAGGTCAAGGAAGCCAAGGAACTCATGGAAGCCGTCACGGCGGGCATGAAACTGACTTATGTGGACGTGCGACAGACCGTTACGGGCAGCAAGGCGAGTCGGTTCGTGATGATTCGCCCGGGGACGGACTACGCCCTCAACCTGGCGCTGATTCATGCCGTCATCCGCGACGGCCGCTACGATAAGGACTTCGTCGAACGATGGACCCAAGACTTCGACCGTCTCGCGGAATTCGTTCAACCGTACACCCCGGAATGGGCGGAGAAGGAAACCGGAGTCGCGGCCGGTGAAATCGTGGATTTCGCGGCGGAACTCGGCGAAGATCGGCCCAAGGTCGTATTTCATCCCGGTTGGATGCTGGCCCGATATCTGGATTCGTTCTACGCCAGCCGAACCCTCCATATTCTGAATGTTTTGATGGGCAACGTGGAAGTGGAAGGGGGCCAGATCGTCGCCAAGGCGCCCAAGGACTACGGCAAGCCCGGACTCAAGGACCTCGCGGCCTCGATACCCAAGCCGCAGGTGAAACGGGCCGACGGAGCGGGTTGGAAGTATCCCCACATCGATGCGGGACCCGGATTGTTTCAATTATTCTATCCCGCGATCCTCGATGAAGACCCTTATCCGGTAAAGGCCTACATTGCGTATCGTCACGATCCGCTGACGGGATTTCCGGATCGCGAAGCCCAGCGTGCGGCCTTGGATAAACTCGAGCTGATCGTGGCCTTGGATGCGAAATTCGGTGAGACCACATGGTATGGGGACGTCATTCTTCCGCTGTCCGGTTATCTTGAAAAAGACAGTCCCATCGCGGTTCAAAAAGGAAAGGTTCCCAGGTTCATCGTCCGTCGAAAAGCCATTGAACCCCTGTATGACAGTAAACCGGAATGGTGGATTTTCAAACAACTCGCCGACCGTCTGGGAGTGGGAGAGCATTTGCCCTACGAGACCGTCGAGGAGCTGTGGGCGCATCAACTGGAAGGCACCGGCCTGACCATACGGGATTTCGATGAGAAGGGATTCGTGGATCTGGCCGACAAGGCGATTCTGTTTGATCGCGACAACGACCTCAAACTCAAAACACCTTCCGGAAAGATCGAATTCGTCTCCCAGGTCTTCGAAGATGCCGGTATGCCGTTTCTCGCACCCTACCGGGACCGGCCCCAGCTTCCCGCCGGGACGTTCCGGCTCGTCTTCGGACGGCACGCCATACACGCCCATGGGCATACGCAGAACAACCCGCTGCTTCATGAGATTTTCCCGGAAAATCCCCTTTGGATCAATCAAGGCGTCGCACAGACGCTGAACATTCGAACGGGGGACGAGGTGGAGATCACGGCCGGTGGCGTCAAGGCCCGAGCGAAGGCGTTGACCACGCCGTTTATTCATCCGGAATGCGTGTTTACGGTCCACGGATTCGGTCGCACCGTTCCCTTGCTCAAAAGAGCTTTCGGAGTCGGGTTCGCCGACCAGCGGCTGGCCAAAGGATGTCTGAACCTCTATGATCCCGCCGGAGGCGGAATCGCATTTTCGGAACCCACGGTGACCGTACGCAAGATCGCCGGGGAGCGGGAGAAAGCCGCATGAGCCAATATGTTCTCTACCAGGATATCGATCGCTGCATCGGCTGTTACTCGTGCGAAGTGCACTGCAAAGCGAACAAGAACCTGCCCGAAGGTCCCAGGCTGTGCCGCATCTACCAAGTGGGACCCAAGTGGGTGGGGCAGGTTCCTCGAATGGCTTTTTCCTTTATCGCGTGTTTTCACTGCGAGCGTCCTTGGTGTGTGCCGGTGTGTCCCACCGGGGCCATGCAGAAAAGAGCGAAGGACGGCATCGTCTTCGTGGACCAGGAGAAATGCATCGGCTGCAAAATGTGCATGTATGCCTGTCCATGGGGCGTGCCTCAGTGGAATCCCGAGACTCGAAAAGCCGTCAAATGCGACCTGTGCAAAGATCGCATTGATGAAGGACTCAAACCCGCCTGCGTAACGAAATGCATCACGGGCTGCCTCTTCCTGGATCCCAAGGAAGAACTTACCGAAGATCGCCTTCGGGAACGGGAACAAATCGTGTCGTTGCGGGCCGGGTAAGATTGACCCATGGAAATTATACGATAGGCGTGAAGTCATGCTGACTCCGAATCAACAATTGATCTCCGCTCCGTGCCAGTTGGCTTGTCCCGCCGGCATCGACGTGCCGAGCTACGTGGCGCTCATCGCTCATGGAAGGTACCGGGAGGCCGTGGATTTGATCCGAAGGGACAATCCGTTCCCCTGGGTCTGTGGGCTGGTTTGCCCTCACCCCTGCGAACGGGCCTGTGTGCGCGGCTTTCAGGACAAACCCATCGCCATCAAGTCCCTCAAGGGCTTCGTGGCCGAGTACGTGGACCGGATGACGGATGAAACCGTATATCGTCCTCCCGACAAAATGCTGGAACGTGTGGCCGTGGTCGGAGCGGGACCGGCGGGTCTGACCGCCGCCTATTACCTCACCGAAAAGGGATATCAAGTCGTTGTGTTCGAGGCGTTGCCCGTGCCCGGTGGGATGATGGCCGTAGGAATTCCCGAATACCGGCTGCCCCGGGAAGTCATTCTCAAGGAAGTGGCCCGCATGGAAAGAATGGGCGTGGAAATCCGCTACAATTCCCCCATTGGAGGCGACTTCACCATCGAACAGCTAAGACGCGAGGGGTTCAAGGCGTTCTTTATCGGAATCGGGGCGCACCGGGGACACCGATTGGGGATTCCGGGAGAAAGGGAGTTCCCGCAGGTGTGGGATGCGGTGACTTTTCTCAATCGCCAGGTTCTGGGTGAACGGGACAAAGCGGGAGAACGTGTGGTGGTCGTGGGCGGCGGCAATGCCGCCATGGATGCGGCGCGCATCTCCGTTCGATTGGAGAGTGAGGACGTCCGGGTGGTATACCGGAGAACTCGGGATGAGATGCCCGCTCTCAGAGAGGAAGTGGAGGAGGCCGAAGAAGAGGGTGTCCAATTCCACTACCTGACCATCCCCGTTCGGATCGTGGGGGAGAAAGGCAAGGTCACGGGTGTTGAATGCCTGAAGGCGGAACTAGGGGAGCCGGATTCTTCGGGAAGACGCAGACCTGTTCCCATCCGCGGCAGCGACCACGTCATTGAGGCCGACGCGGTGATCGCGGCCATCGGTCAGGCGCCGGACCTTTCCTGGTTGGGAACGGACGCCGGTCTGGACACCACTCGCTGGGGAACCATCATGGTGGTGCCGGCTTCCATGCAAACCTCGGTTCCGGACGTATTCGCCGGAGGGGATTCGGTCTCCGGCCCCGCGACCGTGGTGGAGGCCATCGGTGCGGGCAAGCGGGCCGCCGCCGGGATCGACGCTTTCCTCAGGGGACAGCCCATGCCGGAAAGAATTGCCGAAGCCGTTCCCAGAATGCGGGTGGAACCTGTCCATCTGGACGCCGCCGACAAAGTGAAAATTCCGCCTCACGAGGTGCCCAAGCTGTCGCCGGAACAAAGAAAACACTCCTTCGAGCAGGTGGAGTTGGGCTTTGACGAGGAAACCGCACGACTGGAAGCCCGTCGTTGCTTGCGGTGCGATCTTTGTATCGGGTGCGGGGATTGCGCGGACGTATGTCGCAGCAAGGTCGGAGTGGGTGCTCTTCAATTCATGGGAGCCACGGAAGACCGGATGTTGCTCACGGATTTGCTCAGGCCCGGGGAGCATTGCATCGGGTGTGCCACCTGCGTGAACATTTGCCCGCAAGGTTGTCTGAAAGCCGTCGACGAAAATGGAGAGCGGCGGATCGAGCAGTGCGGTACGGTGCTGGCCAGACTCGAGTTGAGCAGGTGTGAGAGTTGTGGAGAATATTACGCTCCCGCCAAGTACATCGATTACGTGGACAAAGTGGCGGACGCGGACCAAGCGGTGAAACTGCATAGAAATCTGTGTCCCGCGTGCGCGAGAGAGATTAAGGCCGTTTCCATGGCGGGCTTGGCCAAGGCCTTTCGAGGCGCATCCGTTTAGACGGTGCACGGTCAAATCGGATATCGGGGCCCGGACCTATTAAGGCAGGCCCTTGAAAGGGGAGTCCCATGAAGCGGATACTCATCCTGGACGATGAAAAGGACGCCTGTATGCTCATGGAAAGGATCCTCCGTCCTTCCTATGAGGTGGTTTCCTTTACCGAGGCAAAGGATGCCCTCGACTATGCGAGGGCGCACGAGGTGGACTTGGCCGTTCTCGATCTGAAGTTGAAGGAAACCACGGGAATTCAGGTACTGGAGGAACTCAGGAAGGATCGGCCCGACCTGAAGGCGCTTATTCTTACCGGTTACCCGACGGTTCAGACGGCTCACGAGGCCATTACACTGGGTGCGTTCGACTATCTGACCAAACCTCTGGATATCGATCAACTGGAAGCCAAGATAAAAGAGGTGTTGGCCGGCGGCTCCCAAGGTCCGCGATCTCCCTCTTCCTCCGGCACCGCCGAAGACGCTTCCCCTTCCGAATGAAGCCGACCGGGTCCGCTTCCGGCGAGGCGAATCCCTCCTTCAGCCGGTCTCTTCCGGAGTACTGCCTCCGGAGAACCTCCGGCCGGGCCGGGGAGACGAACACTGGAGCGGAGCCCTTCACTTGACTTGAGGCCGGAGGCGGGATACCTTCGCGCTGTCGCATGTCCGGTGCGGCGCATGGCGGAACGACTCCCGGATACCCAAGGACCTTCCCTTTCTCCAATCGACCAACGATTCCTTTGTCTCATAGACTCTCAGGAGGATTGATGCACAGTGGTCTTCCTTTTCGCCGTTCCCGCCGATTCGACGATGGGGACATTTCGATGATGGATTCCGCCGGCTGTTGTTCCGGAACGGTGGATTTTCGGCAGGGCGCGCGGCCGGGCCGACCGAACAGCGAGGTGACCAGTTGAAAGCGATCATCGTCGGCGCCGGTGAGGTGGGATATCGCATCGCGGACCGACTGTCCCGGGAAAACAAGGATGTGGTGATTATAGACCGGAATCCCGCAATGATCCGGAGGGTCAAAGACACGCTCGACGTGGAGGTCCTTGAAGGCACGGGAAGCAGTCCATCGCTTCTTATCAGAGCGGGTATCCATCAAGCGGACATCCTGGTGGCCGTTACCGACAGCGACGAAGTGAACCTTATGGCGTGCCTGTTCGCCAACATGGTTTCCAAGAAGACCGTCAAAATCGCCAGAATCCGGAACCAGGAATATCTTCAGCACAAGGAGTTGTTCAAGCAGGAAGCCTTCAACATCGACCAGATCATCAGTCCCGAATCCGAGGTGGTGGGAAAGATACTGGCCATGTTCGAGACTCCCGATGCCGCCGACGTACTCCGTTTTTGTGAAGGCAGGGTGCATCTCATCGGGGTCAAGGTGAAACCCGACGTGGTGCTGGCTCACAGAAAGCTTGCGGACTTGGGGGAAACGGGCCTTGCCGACAAATTGCTCGTGGCGGCGATCATCCGCGGTCGGCAGATGATCGTGCCGGGCGGGCAGGACGTAATTCTGCCCGATGACCTGGTGTACGTGGTGAGCGACGACAGGAACAAAAAGGAAGTCGCCAAAGCGCTGGGTTTGCGGGTCGAGCCCGTGAAGAGCGTGGTGGTCGCCGGCGCCGGACAACTGGGCAAGAGTCTGGCGGTCAGTCTTGACAAGACCTCTTACAACGTGCGGATCATCGATGCCGACGAAAACCGTTGTCGGGAACTGGCCATGTTGTTGGAGCGCGGACTCGTGCTTCACGGGGACGCCACGGATCCGGAATTGCTCCTCGAGGAGCGGATCAACGAAGCGGACATCATGGTGGTCGCCACGGGGGATGAAGAGCGGAACGTGCTCATCTCTCTGCTGGCCAAGCAACTCGGAGTCCCCATGACGATTACCCGGGTACGGAAATTCAGCTATATTCCGCTGATTTCTTCTCTGGGAATCGACATGGTGGTGAGCACTCACCTTGCAGCCATTGACGCCACTTTGCAGTTTATCCGAAAAGGCAAAGTGATGTCCGTGGCGGCTCTCAAGGGAGAGAACGCAGAAGTGCTGGAGATCGTGGCTCAGGAGCCGTCCCGCATCGTGGGCGCGGCGCTCCGCTCCTTGAGGTTTCCCCGAGGAGCCCTGTTGGGGGCCATCGTTCGTGGAGATCGGGTCATTATTCCCAAAGGGGACACCTCGGTACAGGCGGGAGACCGGGTTCTCGTCTTTGCCCTTCGCGAATCCATCCATGCCGTGGAAAAGTTGTTTATGGAATAGCCGGGAGACCCTTCCTCCGTGAAAATCCGTCCTGTTCTATGCCTCATTTCATACGCTTTGATCGTCATCGCCCTGGGAATGACCACCGGGGGACTCTGGGCGCTCTACTTCCGGGAAGACATTTTTCCCTTCGTTTTGGGTGTGATCGTCACCGCGACCTGCGGCGTGGCCGGCGCTCTCTTCTTTCGTGAGAAGCATCTCGACCAGGAAATCGGTATTCGGGAAGGTTACGCCATCGCATCCCTGGGGTGGATCGGGGTCAGCCTGTTTTCCACGCTTCCGCTCGTCTTCAGCGGTCATTTTGGATTCACGGACGCCTTCTTTGAAATCATGAGCGGGTATACCACCACCGGAGCGAGCATTCTCACGGATATCGAATCGATTCCCAAGGGGATTCTTTTCTGGAGAAGCCTGACGCATTGGTTCGGCGGCATGGGCATCGTCGTGCTCATGGTGGCGATTCTTCCGAATCTGGCTTTGGGCGGGATGCAGATGTTGAAAGGAGAGTTGCCGGGTCCTTCGGTGGATAAACTCGGCGCCAGGATCAAAGGGACCGCTCAATGGCTCTGGGTTGTGTATCTCGCCCTTTCCGCGGCGGAAACCGTATTGCTGCTCTTAGGGGGCATGAGCCTGTTCGACGCGTGCAACCATACTTTCGCCACCATGGCCACCGGAGGCTTCTCCACAAAAAACACCAGCATCGCCTTTTATGACAGTGTTTATATCGATTCGGTGGTGATTTTTTTCATGTTTGCCGCCGGAGCCAATTTCACGCTGCACTATCATCTGATCTTCAGGAGACACGTCACCTACTTCAAGAGCAGGGAATTCCAGTTCTACCTGGGGCTTACTCTTCTGGCCTCTCTGGCCGTGACGCTGAATCTCTTTCTGACGGATGTGTACGAAAGCATCTTGGATGCCTTTCGATACGGGGCTTTTCAAGTAGTCTCCATCTTGACCACGACGGGATTTGCCACGGCGGACTCCGAGCAGTGGCCCGCCTTCTGCAAAGTGTTGTTGACCGTTCTCATGTTTGTGGGAGGCTGCGCCGGTTCCACGGGCGGCGGGATCAAAAACATCCGGGTTATTATCCTGGTGAAAGTCGCCTACCGAGAGTTGTTCAGGGTGGTGCACCCGAGGATGGTCAGAAGCGTCAGGGTAAGCGGCGAGGTGATCGATGACGGATTAATTCACGCCATCGTGGGTTTTTTCGTGATTTATATCATGCTCTTCGCGCTGGGCTCCCTCATCATCGGCGCGTTCGGCTTCGACTTTGTCACGAGTTTCGAGGCGGTGGCCGCGACCCTGAACAACATCGGGCCGGGCTTCGGTATGGTGGGAGCGACAGGCAACTATTCGGAGTTCCCCGCAGCGGCCAAGTGGCTTCTGAGCTTCCTCATGCTGGCGGGGAGACTGGAAATTCTATCGGTGTTGCTCTTGTTCGTTCCCGAATTCTGGAAGAGATAGACCGGATTTCACAGGCGGGCTCGAGGGAAACGATAAACGGTTCTCTGCTGACACCGGATCGTGCGCGGAGCCTTGTAAGGAAGGAAGGGCGGCTCCGTTTCTCTCGCGGAGGCCGCGCTTCGTGTTTCCATTGTCTGTAGGCGTCGGTTCCACCGGGCCTCGGTTGTCGGGAGGGCGGCGGAAAGCTCGGCTAGTGCTTCGTGCCCTTTTGCGGCCCGATGTAACCTTTTCGGTGCCGGATCAACTCGTCGATTTGCGACCCGGCGTCCCGCATGAACCTCATAATTCTTTCCGAGTGGACCAGCAGACCGGCACGGTCCAGCGTCCGTATCTGATCCGCGGTGAGCAGCCGTTCGTTTTCATTGAGGAACGAGACAATGGCGTCCTCCGCGTCCAATTCCACCTCGAATTTTTGCTTGAGGTAGTCCAGCCAATCGGCGAATTCCTTGGGGTGATCCAGATGCTCGATGGGTATTCCGGTCTGCATACTGATTTCGGTACCGCTGCCCGGAATGAAGCGGGACCCTCCGAGATAGTCCAACACATGAGCCATTTGATGGATCAAGGTTGAGTCGCCCACACCGGGAGTGACCGCGATGTAGACGTTGTCCGGGTCCGACTTTTCCGTTTTCTTGGGATTGATCATGAGCGCGGCTTCCCGGTCGCCTTCGGGGGGCTCCTGACCCATGAAACCCAAATCCCGATAGCGGGCATAGTCGACGAACTTGATGCCCATGCGTCTGCCCGTCAGAGATTCGATGTCCAGTCGCTCGAGAATTTCGCCGGTGCGGCCGTATCGGACCTCCGGCAGTTCGCTGATGCGCTTTCCCGCGTCTTCCGGAAGCCTTTCCGACTTCCGCAGAACCAACTCGTGCTCTCGGCCCATGTGGCACTTCTTGAATTTTTTCCCGCTGCCACAGGGGCAAAGGTCGTTTCTTCCGATTCGTTCCATAGCCTTCAATCTTGTAGTTTCGGGTGATGTCTCCCCGTTGGCGGAGACGTCCGACCTACATAAAACCCTTTCGGCCTTCAGTCAATAGCCTTGTGCCGCCTGCGGCCGAATGTACGGCCTCGGGCCTATTCGTCTTCCATAAGCAACCGGATCGCCCCGAGGATACTTTTTCCGATGGGCACATTGGGCGAAGAACCGCCGGAGGGACTGAATTCGATGGTCAGGCCGTTTTTCAGCGCGGCCCGGTTGTAAGAAAATTGAGACGCCGTCCCGCCGGTTTCATCCTCGATTCCAACGGTGGCGGACAAGCCGTAGTCCAAGGAACCGTCACCGAATTGCACGTCTTGGTAAAGGAACCGGATCGTGCTGTCCGCTTCGTACAGCACGACCTGGAAGGTGATCAATCCCCAATAATTACTGTAGTGGGAGACGTCTTCCCAGGTGATCACCAGCCTTCGAGCGGGCGAGGACCCCGACAGCCGATAGATCACACGACCTGTTCCCGACCTGATGTTTAAATCGTCCCAGTAGGGCGCGATGATCGCATTGGGTGACGCACTGGAGGGCATGGACGCATTGGTGTAACTCGATGCCACGGTGCCGCCGCTGAGCGTCATAAGCCCGTTGGACCCCACGATCAGGGAAGAGTATTGCTTGCCGAAAAACTGGAAGGGAAATCCGATGGATAAGGAAGCCTGCACGTCATCGCCATCGGAAATCAGCACGGCGCCCGATGAGGAGATATCCTGCCAGTCGAAAGAAGAGATCTCTTTCATGGTATACGTGGTCACGTCTCCCACACTGCCGGATACGGTCGCCTGCCCGAGGGTGTATCCCGTTTTCGAGGCCGAGACGGTCACCGTCACGTTGTCGGACTCTCCGGTCGCGTTCCAGGTATTTGCGTAGACCCCGTCTCCCGCGCTTCCGTCGTTGTGTGCGCCGTCGTCGTAGAGGGTAAGGGACGAATCTCCGTTGCTGAATTGGGCCGTCACCTGCGCGCCGGTAATGGTGGTTCCGCACTGGTCGGCGAGAGAAACACCGACTTGCTGGGCCGTTCCCGGGGGAAGCGAGAAACCTGATTGGGGGGCCTGGATGGTCGGGGTGAGTGTCGTGGAACTGCAGGCGTACATCAGGTAGGCAACCGAGCATCCCACCGCGGCGGAGCGGTACTTGATTCTCATGTAACCGCTTTCCCCCCAACTCGTTCCCCAGCTGTTGCGGAGAATCCAGTATCCGTTGTTTTCCGCATCGCCGTTGTCGTTCCAGCCCACCAGAGAGATGGCATGGTTCGTCGTGGTGTAGGAGCAGGGATTTCCGCTGCATTGGGTATTGGTGTTCTCGTAGATTCCGCTGCTGTAGCCTTCAAACGCCGAATCCACCATCACTGCGGCATCCACGACGCCATAGGTCATGATGGCCGTCTTGATCGCGTCGATATCGTTACACGGTACCCGGTACCAGGAGTCGAACGTCACCACGGGATCGCTCCAGTGGGTGCAGCTTCCGGGATCGTATACGGAGTATGGGAAGTAGGATTCATAGGTGATGCCCTCGACCGTCAGGGCTTCCAGCTCCGAATACGAGTAATCCGCTCCGTTGCAGCCGTCGAAGTAATAAGAGTAGGGACCGTAAGTTCCCAGACACCAGGCGATGAAGGATTCGGAGAAGTCGACGACGTTTCCGTCGTACCTGCCGGTGGCCTTGTTGTACGTTCCTTCGGCCGCGGCCGCGGCCCCGAACGCGTAACAAGAGCCGCAGCTTCCCTGGTTGCGGATGGGACCGATGTAGGAATGTCCTCCCTGGCTTCTCCAGTCGAAGGAAGACGGCAGGCTTGCGGGCTTGACAAGAGCCAGGGGGCCCATTCCCGGGTCGGCCTGAAAAATCGCCGGGACCAATGGGGCGTGACGACTGTAGAACGCCTTCTTTTCTTCGGGCGACATGTCGAACACCCAGTTATGGCCCACGGTGAAGCCAAAGCCGTTGGCTGAAATCTTGTCGCGGACTTCATCGAGGGAGTCGTTCGCACCGAAGGGCGCGGAGATTCGTTTATCCTGGGCCGCCGCGGGTAGGGTTATCAGCACGCCGATCCAAAGAAGAAGAAAAAAGGACGGCCATTTCGATTTCATGGGACCACCTTATAAACTACGTGGGGAGCTTCCGGATCGGAACGCAATCCGAAATAGCATACAAAGAATTACATTCTATATCCGCGGGTCCCGGGTGTCAATACCGGCCGGTGTCACCCTAACCCCTTCCCTTGACTAGTCTTTTGCCCTGTAATATAGCTGAGGCATGGAAAAGGACGCCGACATCAGCCGGGTGGCCATCGTGGTGAAGTGGAATCATCCGGATGCCGTGGCCATCGGAACCTCCCTCGGAAAGTGGCTGGAATCCCGCAACGTGCAGGCTTCCCTTTTCGAGAATGCGGAACCCGGGGTCGGCGGTTTTGTGGGGGGCGAGGTTTGTCTGCCCGATGTCGGCCTGATCGTGGTACTGGGCGGCGATGGAACCTTGCTCAGCGCCGTACGCAAGAACCGGTGCGAAGCGCCCATCCTCGGCGTCAACCTGGGCGGGCTCGGTTTCCTGACCGAAATCTCCATCGGCGAGCTCTATCCGACCATGGAACGGGTCCTTACGGGTGATTTTGAGACCCAAGCCCGAACGATCCTCAACACGGCGGTTTTCCGGAAGAACAAGCAGCTGGCGGAATACTCCGTGTTGAACGACGCCGTCATCAACAAGGCCGCTCTCGCCCGAATGATCCGCCTTCATACTTATGTGGACGGCCTGTTCCTCAACAGCTTTCGTTCGGACGGGCTCATCGTCAGCTCTCCGACCGGTTCCACGGCTTATAATCTTTCCGCCGGAGGCCCGATTCTGTATCCAACCCTGGACTGTGTCGTCCTAACCCCCATCTGTCCGTTCACTCTGTCCAACCGACCGATCATTTTGCCGGATTCGTGCGCCATTGAGATCTGTATCGGCGAAAAAGCACAAGACGTGACCCTGACTTTCGATGGTCAGGTCGGACTGGATCTGGAGTCTGGAGATATCGTCAAGGTCATGAAAGCCAAGAACAAAGTGCTGCTGGTCAAGTCTCCGTGGGCCGACTACTTCAAGATACTGCGCACCAAGCTGAACTGGGGAGATGAGCAATGAACATCGTGAGATTTCCCGGGGCAATTTTTCTTCTCGTCGTTACGGCGATGTTGTGCCTCCCCTCCACCGCGGCGCTCGGGTTTCCCAACCGGGTCGTTTACACTCTGAGCGTGGGGGAGAAACCGTCCATGCTCGTGGTCGCCGACGACGGGCGATATGCCTACGTCACCAACACGGGTGACGGTACCATAAGCCGCATCGACCTCTACCGGTTTGCCCCGGACGGCGAACTGGAGGTGGGAACCGAGCCCATCGGATTGATATTGAGTTCTTCCGAGAACCTGCTCTACGTTGCCAATTCCCTGGATAGTACGGTGTCGGTCATCGAAACCGCCGATTTCACGGTTTCCTCCCATTTCGCGAGCGGGCTCTTTCCCTTGGGGCTTGCCCTGAGCTCCGATGGCGAGGAGATTTTCGTGGCCGCCCGCAACGAAGACACCCTTGCGGCGTATAAGACCTCGGACTTCACTCTGAGGGAGGCCGTGGCCCTGGGTGAAGGCGCTTTGCCCTTCGGCTTGAGCATCACCCCGGACGGAGATTCTCTGGTGGTGAGCAGCGAGGGTTTCGGCACGGGCGCCGTGATCGACGTGAAGGAATTCACCCTCACGGGCTCGGCGGTGGTGGGGGCCTCGCCCAGAGGGCTCGTCTTGGATTCCGCGGGAGAGTTTGCCTACTTCGCCCTCGCAGGGGAGGACGCCGTAGCCAAGATGAAGCTTTCCGATGCCACGTTCGTAGATGCCGTGACCGTGGGGAACCAACCCTACGCGGTCGCGTTGGACCCGGACAACGAATTCCTCTTTGTCACCAATCAACTGGACGACAGTGTCGATGTGGTCAGGCTGTCGGATTTCTCGTTGGAACTCGGAGACGTAGCGGTGGGAGACGAGCCGAAAGGGCTGGCCTTGTCGCCCGGCGGAAGGTACCTGCTGGTCGTGAACAGCGGCGACGGCACGGTGAGCGTACTCACGGACGGTCCCCAAGTGACCGTTCAAGATGCGGTCCCCGAGGCGATCAACAATGGTAAGAACAACGAAACCACCATCACGTGGACTTCCGACTCGGCCGGTTCATACCAAATCGAAGTAGGCGGCACCGGAACCAAAGGGTCCGGGGAAACCGTTCGGACGGGCACCATGGAGGCAGGCGGAACCGTATCCGAAATCCTGACTTCCGAAGACTTCACTTCAGGTGATCAAGACTACTATGTGTTCGTGTATGTGGACCCCGCGAACACCGAGCTCACAGGTCGCATGGCGACCAAGGTGTATCTGGACACGGTGGCGCCTTCCACCCCGGAGAATCTGCGGGCCGAGCCCGGCGACGGCTTGCTGCGACTTCGGTGGGATTCCGCCTCGGATTCGGGGTCGGGCATCGGCGGGTATCGGGTGGCGTACGGTACGGTTTCCGGCCAATTGGAAAACCAGGTGGATACGGGAAACGTCACGGTTTATGATTTGAAAGGGCTGGAAAACGGTGTGACCTACTACGCCACGGTGTCGGCTTTGGACAAGGCGTTGAACCAGAGTGAGCCCGGCGGCGAGGTCTCTCAGGTTCCCGAAGCGGTTCCGGGCGCCATCCCCTCGGGTGGGGGATGCTTCATCGACACCACGGCTCGAGGACGGATGTGGGGACTCATGCTGATCCTGATCATCGTCGCTCTGGTTGCCGGTATTCGCGGAAAAGGTCCCAAGGCCGGGCGAATTGCGGCGATCCTGCTCCTGGCTTGGACGGCGGTCTGCGGTTCCGCTTACGCACTGGATGACTACGGCATCACGGGCATCATGCTCGGAGTCAAGGGAGGATACTACAAGCCCACCCAAGGACGGGTGGAGGACACTTACGGGGACGGCGGGCTCGCCACGTCGTTCACCGTCACCTGGGTAAATCGAACCAATTTTGAAACCACCGTGGGCGCCGGGTTTAAGCATCTAACCGCGGAGGCCTTGACGGCCTCGGGAAGAAAGAGCGGCCAGGACTCCACTTTGTGGATCGCGCCCGCGGAATTCACCATTCGATACCGATTCGACTACCTGGAAAACCAGCTGTTGGTGCCGTATGTGGACGGAGGAGTCCAAGGCCTCTACTATCGGGAGGACATCGATAATCGGGAAGACAATGTCGATGGATTCACCGTGGGATATCATGGTTCTTTGGGGCTGCGGCTTCTTCTGAACCGATTTTCCCCGGAGGACGCCCACACTCTGTACAAAGCCACCGGTGTCAAGGAGTCTTTCCTGGTGATGGAAGGCCGCTACGAGATCATCGATCGATTCGGGTCGGAGGACTTTGATCTGAGCGGCCTGGTACTTGCCATGGGTTTTGAACTCAAATTCTGAATCTCGGGTGAAGGCGCGTTGCGAAACGGTTGCTCGCGTCGCCCGATGGAATTCACGATCATGACGAAGAAAAAGACAGCCGCCTCGCTGCCCGACCTTTCCGCGTCGGAGTCCGAGCTGGTCGAATCCTTTCGCAGGATGTTGTCCGATGGCGAGGGACTTGAAACGCCGGCGGAGCGGGAAGAACTCCTGGATCGGCTCGGGGCGTCGCGACCCTCTGCGCTCCACGCGGTTCGAGCGGCTCTTGAAGCTCCGTCCGCCCGGTCGGCGGGCCTCCTGGCCGAGTTGGAACTCCTCGTTTCGGAAAAGGATCTGAAAAAGAGCGTCCGAAGAGCGCTTCACATCCTGGAGCAGAAAGGCTTCTCCAAAGGGGAGACACCGCAAGGCAAAAGCGGCGGAGTCTTTCGCAAGGTCGAAAAACCGGAGTCCGTCGCCTACGAAAGCGAAATCGATACGGCGGGAATCGCACTGTTGATGCTGGCGACCCCCAGGCCGGCCGTGGGTCTGAAGGTCGCGGTGGCCGTGGTGAAACCGGGAGTGGAACTCACGGATTTCCACGCCATGGAAATGACCCGATCCGATTTCAGAGCCTTCGTCAAGGGGTTCAATGGGGAACAGGCGTCGGAGGTGATTCCGATTCCCTGGGAGCACGGGGTGTACCTGTTCAAAGAGGCATTGGAAGCGACGGAACGTGCCGGCGGGACTCTACCGGGGGATTTGGGTGATTGGAGAAGCCGTATCGAGAGAGAGAAGATCGATCGGAAGGAATCCGAGGTGTACGAGTGGATCCCAAAGGAAACCGTGGAAGGGAACGCATTTTATCTGAAGGACTCGGAGACCCTCCTCGACAAAAATCCTTGCCGGCTATGGCTTCTGGAGGAAGAGGAGCTGGAGCCCTACATCCGGCGGATGGAGGAGATTGAAACCAGCGTTCTGGCGCTGAGCGAACCGCAACAAAAACAGCGCATCTCGGACCTCCTTCTCGAGGCGGTGGGCGAGCTGTTCACGCCGGAGAGGAGATACGAATTCCGGCGCAGGCTGGAGGAGACCGCGTTCATTTTTTTGCTGAAAGGCGAACGGGAGAGGGCGAAGGTCGCCTTGGCCACGGCCTTGGACCTTACCGGGGAACACGTGTTCGTACCGGAAAACCCCTTCCTGGTCACGTTGCTGGATGTGTCCATCGGTATGCGCGCGATCGAGTCTGAGAGAACCGAGGGCGGAGAGCCGGACGGGGAATCGCCGCTCATCATTCTCTGACACGAGGAGGGGAGTCATGAACGTGATCACGGTAAAAACCGCCGGCCGTGCGGAAATGGTCGACATCACATCTCAGGTGGAGAACGAGATATCCCGGTTGGGTTTCAAAGACGGGTTCTGTGTTCTCCACGTGCCTCACACCACGGCCGCAGTGACGATCAACGAGGGGGCGGACCCGGCGGTCCAGGCGGACATCCTCATGGAACTGAACAAGAGGATTCCTCTGGAAGACGGCTATCGGCATTCCGAAGGAAACTCCGCGGCCCACATCAAGACCTCTCTCGTGGGGTGTTCCCAGTTGGTCCTGGTGGAAGACGGAAGACCGGTGCTGGGAACCTGGCAGAGAATCTTCTTCTGTGAATTCGACGGTCCCCGAACACGAAAAGTGCTGCTCAAGTGTGTGGGATAAGGTACGGGAGCCGGATATGGAGACGCGGGAGCAAGCCATCGTGAAAGACGATCGAGACCAGGCGTCCATGGACGATGTGGATCGGGACCTGATCAATCTGATGCAGTCCGGTTTTCCCATGGAAAGCAGACCGTACGAGGTTATCGGTGACCAACTGGGGATTTCCGAAGACGAAGTGTTGGAGCGCGTATCTCGATTGAAGTCCATTGGTGTGATTCGAAGAATCGGTGCCAATGTGAATCCGAGAAGCATCGGCTATACGAGCACCCTGTGTGCGGCCCATGTTCCCGCCGATCAAATCGAGGACTTCGTGGAAGAGGTGAATCGTCATCCCGGAGTGACCCACAACTATGAACGCGATCATCACTACAATGTCTGGTTTACCTTTATCGCTCCTTCGGAGGAATTCATCCGGCGGAGCCTGGACGAGATATCGCGTCGAACCGGGATCGAAGATGTCCTGAATATGCCCGCCGTCCGAGTGTATAAAATTCGCGCCGAGTTCAAATTGTGATCCCCGCCTCCCCAAGAATCGAATCACTGCTTCCCTGCCGCCCGGAAATGTAACATACCGGTCGAACGAATTCTTTCCGTATCCCGTAGAACCTGCCTTATAATGAAATCGTCGCAAACCGACACTCGTATCGGGTGAGTCCTTGCTTTACAGTACCGACCCGATGCCCGGAGCCGACGAGTTTGCGTATAATGGAAACCGCTCACCGCGGGGTAAGGCGGCCCGTCACGATCGGGAGAGAGCGGACCCGACCCGGCGGGCGACGGTTGCGACCGAATCCCGTTTAAGGAGCGGGCTTTCAGGAAGCGGTGAAATGCCGTTCTTCATTTCGGTGGGAGTTGTTCCATTGAGCTGTTGAGAATTCGAAAAAGCGGAATAAAACGGACAATTGCTTTGCAGGCAAACAGGGAGGCGTTATGGCTGGAAGTCGTAATTGGGGATTTTGTGGGGGTGTGGTTTTTCTTCTCATCCTCGGCCTGAGTTTTCCCGCCGGGGCCGGATTTACGCCGGTGGACCTGAATCCGGTTCTTGAAACCGGGCAATACGTCCAAAAGTTGGACTCTTTCGTCGTTCTTTTCGATGCCTCTTTGTCTATGGAAGACAAACTCGGCAAGCAAACGAAATTCGAATATGCCAAAGAAGTATTGAACCGGATGAATCAAACGATTCCGAATCTGAAATTGACCGGTGCGATTCGGACGTTCGGAGCTGGGGCTTCGCGTTTCGGCACCCGGACGGAACTGGTTTACGGTCCCGAGGCTTATACGCGGGACGGCTTCGAAAAAGCCTTGGATCGGATCAAATATGCCGCGGGAGACAGTCCGCTTCATGAAGCCGTCAAGGCGGCCGCGGAAGATTTCAAAGACGCCCCCGGTAAGCTGGGACTTCTGGTGTTCAGCGACGGGGAGCTGATGGACGACAAACCCATCGAAGAGGCGAGGAAGCTGGAAAAAGAATATCGGGATCGACTCTGTATCTACACGGTGTTCGTGGGAGAATCGTTTCCGGGCGAAGTCCTCATGGAGCAAATGCCGCGGACGGTGAAATGCGGCTTTTTCACCCATCCGATTCGCATTTATTCGAGCGAGGGTATGGCGGAATATGTGAAACAGGTGTTCCTCCAGGAGACTCCGGACTCGGATATGGACGGCGTGCACGATCCAAAAGACGTCTGTCCGGATACGCCTGCCGGCATAAAAGTGGACGCCCGTGGGTGTCCGGAGGATTCCGATGGCGACGGCGTTCCGGATTATCTGGATCGCTGCCCGGACACACCCAAGGAAGCTCAAGTGGATGAGATGGGTTGCCCCAAAGACGCCGACGGCGACGGTGTTCCGGATTACCTGGATGAGTGCCCCGGAACCCCCAAAGGAGTCGCCGTGGATGACCGGGGTTGCGCCATGGATGCGGACGGCGATGGTGTTCCGGATTACCGTGACGTGTGTCCGGACACCCCGAAGGACATAGCTGTGGATGAACGTGGTTGCCCAAAGGATGCCGACTCGGACACCGTGTTCGATTATTTGGATGAGTGCCCCGATACGCCGAGAGGCGTCATGGTGGATGAGAAGGGTTGTCCCAAGGATACGGACGGCGACGGTATCCCGGATTACCTGGACTTGTGTCCGGGTACCGCGAAGGGAATCGTTGTGGACGATCTGGGATGCCCCAAGGATTCCGACGGCGACGGGGTGGCGGACGCATCGGATGAATGCCCCGATACCATGAAGGGCCTTATCGTGAGCGAAAACGGATGCCCCCCGGATGAGGACAAAGACGGTGTCTACGACTATCTGGACGAGTGTCCGAAGACTCCCGCCGGAGTGGCGGTGGACAAGCGAGGCTGTCCGAAGGACACGGACGGCGATGGTGTTCCCGATTACCTGGATCAGTGCCCGGAAACCCCCGTGGGAGCCGTGGTGGATGAACTGGGATGCCCCAAGGATTCCGATGGCGACGGAGTGCCGGACTATCGGGATCTCTGTCCCGATACGCCTCCGGAGTCCGTGGTGGACGAGCGGGGTTGCGTAAAGGAAGTCAAGGAATCGGTTGTCGAGGAACCCGTGAAATCGGCCGTGGAAGAACCGGGGAAACCCGCCGAGTTTGCCGCCGGGCCGCCGGCCGCCGTGTCCGCGCCTTCGGGCGGAGCGGTGCCGGTCATCATTCGTGTGCCGGAGAAAGCGGAAAAGAAGGATACGGACGGCGACGGCGTGATCGATGATCTGGACGAGTGCCCGGATACGCCGACGGGCGTGGCGGTGGATAAGCGAGGTTGTCCGTTGGATTCCGACAAGGACGGGGTGCCGGATTACCTGGATAAATGCCCGGATACGCCCGCTTGCGCTCCTGTGGATAAGGAAGGTTGTCCGCTGGATACGGACGGCGACGGCGTCGCCGATTACCTGGATCAGTGTCCGGGGACTCCCGCGGGTGCGCGAGTGGATGACCGTGGATGCTGGTCCGTGGGCAACGTGCTTTTTGATTTCGACAAGTCCGTCGTCAAGCGGGCCGGATATCCTCTGCTGGACGCCGTGGCGGACATTCTGAAGAAGAATTCCGAATTGGTGGTGGACGTACAGGGCCACACGGACAACGTGGGAACGGAAAGCTATAATCGAGCCTTGGCGCTTCGAAGGGCCGTGGCGGTAAGGCGATATCTCGTGAACAAGGGGATCGACGGATCCCGGTTACCCGTATCCGGATACGGATTCACCATCCCCGTGGCGACCAACGGCACGGCGGAGGGACGCACCGAAAACCGTCGTGTGGAATTTCATCCCCTGAAAGATCGGAAGCACCTGAAGAACGTGATTCGACGAGACGTCGAGGGGGCGGTGGAAACGGAAGCCGGGGCGACCCGGGACAAATAGAGACGGACGAAAGCCGGGTGCCTTCCCACCGATAAGGAGGGAATCCTTCCGCATGAGGATTCCCTCGTCGGAGACCCTTCCGACCTGAGCGCTTCGGAAGCGAAGGATTATCCCGGGGTGAATTCCGTTGACCGGGTTTGCCGGGATGTTTTTGGATTCACTTCTGTATTCGAAGAAAAGACAAAGGTCCTCCCTCCGAACGGAGGGAGGACCTTTGCGCCTTGGGTGGGGAATCTCCCGGTGTTGACGGGCTGTTTCGAAAGCTTTGCTTAGTTCGCGTCGGTGCCGTATTGCTGCATCATGTACCCGCCGCCGCGCATACCGCCGTGCATACCGCCGCCGTAACCCATGCCGTACCCTCTGCCATAACCCGGGCAGTCCGCCGCGTCGGGAACGGCCTTACGCATTTCCAGCCGGTGCTCCAGTCTCTTCTGATCCAGCGTCGATCGGAGGTCGCTGATTTCTTTCTGAAGCTGCTTGGCCTTTTCCATGTCCGGATTCTCGGCCGCCATGACCGTGTCGAGCTCTCGCGACTTGAGGATCAGGTTGTCACGGATGTCTCGGGTTTCGTTGTAAAATTTTTGTCGCAGTTCATCCAACTTGGTCGCTTCTTCATCGGTGAGATTCGCGTACCCGGCACCGCGGCCATAAGGACAATCGTAAGCTCCAGTGCCGACGCCGGTGCCGCTTCGATGTCGACCCCAGCCGGCCATTACGGGGGCTGCCAGGATGAGGGCCAATGCCAGAACGCCTAAAGTGGTTGCCGCTTTTCTCATTTGAGTTCCTCCTTGTGTGGGTGTGTATGGCTTCCTGTTTTTCAAATCGTTTTCTTCCCTCTAAAGCAACAGACGTGCTGGCTGCCGGCATGGACGACGTTTTCATTGGAGGGGCGCTTGGTTGCGGGCGAATGTAGATTTTCGGCCTGCCGAATTTCCTTTGCACTTCGGACGTCGGGTGGATAAGATGTATCCACTTCGGCCTTGCAGGGGTATCCAGGTGGATACCAAGTATCCAGGTGCGAGACACAGGGCGCGACGCTCCAAGGTGAATCTCCACGCGGTTCCGTATAATTACTTTTTGGTACGTATTGTGCTCCCTTGACTCATGTTACGGCGCGGACGCGCGCATCTCCTTAAACCAAAGGACCGGTTCAACGCTTCATCATGAAAAAGAATTCCACACGTCGCACTCTTCTGATCTCGCTTTCGCCCTGGTTGGTTATCGCCGGGGTGCTCGTGCTCCTGCCTATCGCGGCTTTCATTGCCTTCACGAGCTACCATCGAGACCGCGAAAACACCATCCGTTTGATGACGGAAAAGGGAGAAGCGCTTATTCGCTCCTTCGAGGCCGGGACACGAGCGGGCATGATCCACATGGGCTGGGGGGGGAGTCAGGTCCAGCGTCTGCTCGAGGAAACAGCCAGACAGAAAGGTATTGCCTATTTAGTGGTGACGGATGAGGACGGACGGATCCTGGTGGACAGTGATTCCGCTCGCATCGGGGAATCATACGACATGGCGCCTTTGCCTTCTTTGGCGGGAGAGACCGACGATAGGGCGGTCCACTGGCGCATGGCCCGGATGGAAGGAGATGGAGAGGTCTTTGAAGTCTATCGAAGATACGTTCCCATGCGCCGAGGGCGATCCTTTCAGGGCGGAATGCATGGGAGAGGGCACATGATGATGTGGGGACCACCCGGTTCCCGGCCCGGCCCGGAGAGCCCCGGGCCTCCTTTGGAAGGCCCGGAAGAACAGACGTCCGAGGAGCCCGTGCTGTACATCTTTGTGGGGCTTGACCTTTCCCCGCTCAATGCCGCCACCCGCGAAGCGGTGCGCCATGCGGTGATTCTGGCCGCCGTGATGGTCGTGGGAGGTTTCGCCGGGCTGGTAACCCTGCTGCTGGCACAGGGATACCGACTCGCCAGGCGTTCGTTGGAGAGAGTTCAAGCCTTTTCCGACCAAGTTGTGGACAAAATGCCCATGGGGCTCGTGGCCACGGATGAACAGGGAGACGTGGCCGTGTTCAATTCCAGTGCGGCGGCCATCATCCAATGTGATGCTTCGGAGATGATCGGTCGGCCCATTCGTGGGGTGCTGCCGGGAGATTTCCGAAGCCTGGTTTCCAGGTTGGACATCGAAGAAGGGCTTCTGGAGCAGGATGCGGAATGGCGACTCGCTTCGGGTGAATCCGTTCCCTTGAGTGTGAGCGGAGCTCTGTTGCGGGACGACGGAGGCAATTTTCTGGGCTACGTATTTATTTTTCGGGACCTTCGCGAGGTTCGTCGGCTTCAAAGAGAAGTGGAACGGAGCCGGCGTTTGGCTTCGGTGGGCAGTCTGGCGGCCGGTGTCGCCCATGAAATCAGGAACCCCCTCAGCTCCATTAAAGGTTTCGCCACTTATTTCAAGGAAAGATACGGAGAGAATGCGCAGGATCGGGAAACCGCCAATGTGATGATCGAGGAAGTGGAAAGACTGGATCGGGTCATCCGGGAACTGCTGGAGTTCGCCCGTCCCACCGCCCTGAATTTGAGAGTCGGCTCACTGGACGAGTTGATTCGGCGCTCGCTTCGCCTTGTGGAGGGAGACGCGAAGAAAAAGCGAGTGGAGATTTGTACCGAAATCCAGCCGGACCTCCCACCGATGTCCATGGACTGGGACCGGCTCAGCCAGGTTTTTCTGAATCTGTACCTGAACAGCCTTCAAGCCATGCCGGAAGGCGGAGTCCTTACGGTGCGCGTCAACTCTAGGCCGTCCCAATCCTCCATTTTCGTGGACGTCTCGGATACGGGTCAGGGAATCGCTCAAGGGGAGAGAGAGCAGATTTTCGATCCCTACTTTACCACCAAGTCGGACGGCACGGGATTGGGTTTGGCCATCGTGCACAGGATCGTGGATGCCCACGGCGGATCGATTCGCGTGGAAAGCGCTCCGGGCACCGGCACGACCATCACCATTGTACTTCCCATGTCGCACAGGAGACCCGCGGAGTTCGGCGGTTCGGGAGAGACTCGGGAAGACGCCGACCAGGGATCGACCTCAGGGCTTGAACCGGCCCGCGGGGAGGACTCTACCGGACTTCAGCCCGGAGAATCCGAGGGTCACGAAGGGGGGCGGCGGCAGCATTCATCATGATTCCGCGCCTCTTCCACATAGGTGGAAAAGGACCGGAACTCCGCGTTCGAGAAGGGTGAACGGGTTCAACCTTCAGGGTTCGAAAATTTCGTATCGGGTGATCGATTTGTCCAGTCGGGTAAAAATATTGGTGGTGGATGACGACCGAGGGCATCGGACCATGCTCCGAACACTCCTGGGGGGCTGGGGCCACGAAGTCGTGGAGGCGGACGACGGTTCCGCGGCCGTGGAGAAGGTCCATGAGGAATTCTTCGATCTGGTTCTCATGGATGTCCGTATGGTCCGCATGTCCGGCCTCGAAGCCTTGGAGGAGGTGAAGAAGTTCAATCCCTCTCTTCCGGTGCTCATTATGACGGCTTATTCTTCCGTTGAAACCGCCGTGGATGCTCTGCGCAAGGGAGCTTACGATTATCTGACCAAACCGCTGGATTTCGATGAACTGCGACTGGCCATCGAAAGGGCCACGGATCACAGCCGGCTCAAACAAGAAAATCTCGCGCTTCGGAAGCGTTTGGGAGAGACCTTCGATCTGGTGAACATCGTGGGGCGAAGCAAGGTCATGCTGGACCTCTTGGAAACCGTGGCCATGGTGGCCCCCACGGAAGCGGGCGTGCTGATTACCGGGGAGTCCGGAACGGGAAAGGAACTTATCGCGGGCGCCATTCATTATAACAGCCCTAGACGGGAAAAGCCCTTTGTAACGTTCAATTGCGCCGCCATCACCGAGACTTTGCTGGAATCCGAGCTTTTCGGTCACGAAAAGGGAGCCTTCACCGGAGCCGATCGGCGCAGAGAAGGACGCTTTCGGCAGGCCCACGGCGGGACGCTTTTTCTGGACGAAATCGGTGAGACTTCCATGGCCATGCAGGCCAAACTATTGCGGGTGCTTCAGGAGAGAAGAGTCCAGAGGGTGGGCGGAGACGAGGTGTTGGAGGTGGATGTCCGGGTTCTGTCCGCCACCAATCGGGACCTTGCCGAGGAGATCGGGAAAGGAAATTTTCGAGAGGACCTTTATTACCGTCTGAACGTGGTTTCTTTGCGGGTGCCGCCCTTGAGAGAACGGCAGGAGGATATTCCGTTACTGTGTCGCCATTTTCTGGACCGGTTCGCCGAGAAGAACAAGAAAAACATCCGAGGGTTTACCCCTCGAGCCATGGACCTCATGCTTCGATATGCCTGGCCGGGAAACGTGAGGGAACTGATGAACGCCGTGGAGCGAGGCGTGGTGCTTTGCAGGGGCGAACACATCGGCGAGGACGATCTCCCTTTGTCCCTTCGGGAGGAAGCCGAGGTTCCCGATAAAACCATACTCCAGCCGACCGGCGATCTGCCTTTGGATGAGCTGGAGAAGGAAGCCATCCTCCGAACTCTGGAAGAGAGTGGAGGAAACAAGAGCGAAACCGCCAGGCGCTTGGGTATTACCCGTCGTACCCTGCACAAAAAGCTCAAGAAATACGGAGCCATGTAACCGGCCGTTTCCAACAGGCTTGGAAGTTGGTGGAGGGTTCTTTAGACAATGGGCGAACCGTCGTCGGCGCCCGTACGACCCCGAAGCGAGGGTAGAATTTGAAAGCCTCAAGCCTACGCAGGCGATTGATGATCTGGGTCCTGTGCCCGGTGGCGCTGCTTCTTTTCCTGACGGGATTCGTGGGATTCATCTATGCGCGGAACATCATGTTGGATCAGTGGAAGGAAGCCGCCATCCTCAAGCTGGGGTGGGCCGCCCATCAGGTCGACATGCGTCTGGAGGAACCCGTTCAGTGGCTTTCCCTGCTTCGCCGAATCCCGGTGGGCGGAGGATTGAGGGCTCAAGAACACGTGCTGGAGGAGCTCAGGAGTCTGGACGGCGTTCAAAGCGTGGACCTGGAATGGTCTAATGAGTCTTCCATGTTCGCCTTCGGCGGCCGCCACATGGGCGGACGGATGATGTCTACGCAGGATCGCGTGTCGGTGGTGACTCCTCCCGAGTTGGATCCGGATACGGGCAGTGAAAGCGTGACACTCGTATCCGAGTTGCTGGACGAACAGAGACGCATCGTCGGCAGAGTTCTTGTGACCGTTCAACTGCATCATCTGATTGCCGATCTGGTGGCGAGCAGTTGGTGGCAGGGAGTGAAGGGCTGCTTGGTGGACGCTTCCGGGCGCTACCTGGCTCACACTTCGTCCGGAGATTCGGGAAGGCGAGTGCTGGGAGGAAGCGGCAGCCCATTGGAAGCCCGGGTGCTTCAGGCGATGAAAGAGAGGCCTTCCGGTACGATCTTCGGGGAAGGGCATCCTCCGGAAGAAGTGGCCGGCTTCTTTCGCCTCAAGCAGGCGCCCTGGAGCGTCGTGGTCTTCGCGCAGGGCGACGAGATTCTCAAGCCCATCATACGTTTTCGCAACTACTTCGGGCTCTTGGGCGCGTTGTGTATCGGGATGGTGCTGTTTCTGATCCAATATGTGTCCTCTCGAACCGTGCGCTCCATTCGGGAGATCGCTCTGGCTGCGGAACGGGTGGCCGAGGGCGATTACGGCGAAACCGTGAAGGTCCGAACTTCCGATGAGGTGGGACGGCTGGCCGCCGGCTTCAATGCCATGGTGGAGTCTTTGAGGCAACAGGAGTTCATACGAACGACTTTCGGCCGCTACATGGATCGTGAAGTCGCCGAAAAGCTCCTGCGGCGGCCGGAATCCACCCGGTTGGGCGGAGAGAAACGCAGAGTGTTTATTTTGATGTCCGACCTCAGGGGATTTACCGCGTTGTGCGAGCGAATGGAGCCGGAAACGGTGATCACAGTACTGAACCGGTATTATTCGAGAATGATCCAGGTGGTCCGTTCACATGAAGGCATTATCGTGGATTTTATCGGGGACGCCATGCTGGTGTTTTTCGATCCGTTGGACGCCGTTCCGGAGGACAGAAGCCTCGATGCGGTGAGATGCGCGTTGGATATGCAGGTTGCCTTGGACATGATGAACGAATTGGAGAAGGTCCCGGGCCTGCCGAGCCTGAGCATGGGAATCGGGGTGCACACCGGTGAGGTGATCGTGGGGAATGTGGGTTCCGAGATTCGCGCGAAATACGGCATTGTGGGCGCCGCCGTGAACCTGACTCAGCGGATCCAAACCGAAGCCCGGGAGGGTGAAGTGGTGGTGTCGGAGGCCGTTCTGGAGTCGGTGCGGGACTATGTGAAAGTCCTGCGGCCCTTTGAGGCGAATGTTAAAGGCGTGACGGGAGCGTTACGGCTCTATGCGGTCGGGTCCATGGAGGTGCGGGACAAAACGGGGGAATCGTCGCGTCCATATTGACCGCGCGTGAAGCATCGGGATTGAGAAACAAGAAACCCGGGAGCGATCCCGGGTTTTTTTGGGTCCCGACGGAACGGGGTCCATGGTTTGAAGCTCGTCCGTTGGGGTTTACCCGTTTTGGAACCGCCGACCGGCGGTTTACGCTTCAGGGCCGTGTCACGTAGCCGGCTTGTTCCCTTGACGCACCACCTTCTTCTCTACGGACTTCAGGGTAAGCATCTTTTTGTCTCCTGTTATTGATGATTCCGATATAAAATAGCTCAAAAGATCGAGAATGTCAAAGTTTCCTTTTGGGAAGGGTCGAGAACCCGAGAAAGTGTGATTTGGAATAGCGATGAGATTTCAAATGCTTACCAATGACTTCGTACGATCGGCGGATAGATGTGAGAGGGTCGTTGAAGGGCCGTGGTTCAAAGGGGGCGCATAAGAAGGCTTGACAAGGACATGCGGGATCAATATATAAATGTATATTGATATGTTGATTACGTTGAACCCTCATTGCGAACGGACCCGCATGCTTGAACCTCCGTCTCGAAATCAGACGCCCATGCCCGTCGATTCCGCAACGCGGCTCGTGGATTCACTGAACCTTCAGGGTGTCGCCTTCCTGTCCAAGTGCTTTTCCGATGAGAATCGCCTGAGAATTCTTCTATGTGTGAGCCGCAAGGAAAAGAGCGTGTCGAAAATCGTGGAGGAACTCGGCCTCTCCCAACCCCTGGTTTCGCATCATCTCAAAGAACTGAAACGTTCCTTTCTGGTGCAAGTGGAGCGGCGGGGCCCCTTCATTTATTACCGGTCGGCCGATGAACGTGTGGGGGAAATCCTGACGAGCCTTTCCTCCCTCGCCGAAGATCTCGGGAAAGCGGCCAAAATCTTCTAACCTGCAACGGGGAAAACGCCATGAATTTGGAGACTTTGGAACGGATGGTGGACTCCATGGAAGACCGGGACGCGCTTCCCCTGCTTTCCTCCCTGCTCGGAAAACGTCTGGCGCTCATGGAAGAAGAGGAGCGTCTCAGGTTCGTCGTCGAACTCTTCGGGGAGCGAGCCGATGAAAAGACCGCCGGCATGGTGCACCGTTGACTGGCCGAATGCATGGACGAAGGTGTCGATCCAACGCAGATGTGCCGAAGTTTGGTGGAGAAGGTGAGCCGATCCGAACAATTGAAGGCGGTTACGGAGCCCGAAGTTTTGGTGCTCTTCGAGGACTGGCTGGAAGAGCTGGAGGAGGAGGTTCTCGCCTTGGTGCGCAGCAAGGGAAGCGCCGATCCGGCTCGCCTTGCCGAAGACCTGGGCGTTTCCGGGTCGGGAGTCCGTTTCTTGATCAAGAAGCTCGCAACGGAGGGGAAGATTCCTTCCATTCCAAGCGATTGAAACCATGAACCTCGGCCTCTTCGGAGTCTCGGCCGAGAAGAAAGGAGGCGCTGTTTGGCGAAATTTCTGTTTGTATTGAGCAGGGACGAGGTGGACTCGGCTACGCGTTGTTTCCAGCTGGCCAAAGTGGCCCATGCGGCCGGGCATGCGGTCAATCTGTTCTTCATCGACGACGGAACGCTTTGGGCGGATTCCACCCGGGATTTCAACGAAAAAACCAAAACGGGAGATTGTCCCAACGATTATTTCCCCCACCTGGTGGAGCACGAGATCCCCGTGGGAGTCTGAATTCCCTGCGCCCGCGCTCGTCAGGTGGACGAGGCCAAATTCTACTCCAATATGGTGCTGGACGGAGGACCGCATCTCATCGAGCTGGCGGCCGAAGCCCAGGTCTTCAACTTCTGAGCATCAGGGTTCGAAACGGCTTGATGTGCGAAGGCTTGACCTTTTGGGGACCGCCCCGAATCAGGATGCGAAGCCGTGGAAAGGAGGCGGACGTGTCGGGAGAAAATACGATCGTGAATGAAGTGGCGTTCTACATCCCCAGGATGGAGTGACTGACTTGAGAAGGCATGGTCAAAGTGGCTCTGGATGAGTCACCCGGTGTATTGGAGTACGAGACCAGTACCGTGTTTAAACGTGCGAAAGTGAAATATGATCCTTCGCAGACGGATCCCGAAAAACTGATCACTCAGATCAAGAAAAGAACCCGCTACGCGGACGTAAGGATCAAGGTGGAAGAGGAAGACTGACATCCGCAGCTCGCCGGGAGGGGAAAGCGTGCCTTCCGGCGAGGCGCAATGTGCGGGAACCGTTTGAAACCAGGCCTCATGGGGGAGAACGCAACCTCGGAGAGGCGTTATTGTCCGTAGGGATGATTATGGCACTGGAAAACCGCCGGGTATTCGTGGAGATCGTGGCCAAGAAGAAAGGATGCATGCTGTGTGATTTGGCATTGGCCGTTTTGGAGGAATTGGCCGAAGAGTTGCCCGAGGGGCGATTGGAGTGGACGGTGGTGGACGTGGGGGAACGGGAGGGCCTCGCCAGGCAGGAGGAACTCAAGCGGCTATGCGGAGACAAACCTCCGGTTCCATCGCTGGTGATCAACGGACGCCTTGCCTTCGACCACATTCCCGAAATGGGGGCTCTCTCCGCAGCGGTGACGGAAGCCATGGAAGGATAATCGGGACAATGCGGTGAGCATTCGAAGGGGGGACCGAGGGAACCCTTTTTGAGAACTTTTAGAGTCTTAACGGGTTGGACGGCACATGCCGCTCCTGCGAATCGCCTGCGCGATTCGCAGGAGCAAGAAGGGGGGCAGGGGCATAAGCGCTAACTTAAGCATTGTTTGCTATGCTTCTTTCCGTCTGAGGAATCAGCCGCTGAAGTGCTCGTTTCCTTGGCGGTTCTCGCAAATAAAAAGATATGTTATCCCAGCCGGCAATGCATTCGGCCAAGCCGAGTTTAGGGTTCACGGCTTGTTTCAGCAGGTGTAACATAAACATGGTCTCTCTCCAGAAGCATCGATTTCTACGGTGGTTCTTTTTGGAGTGGGTATCCCCAGGGAAAAAAAGATTCGCCTGCGGCGATCATGGCCTCCACTAAGAAAGCCACCAGTAGTTTCCCATGGATCCAGGCCTTGGCTCCTTCGATGTCGGTCTTTCTAAGATGGCCTAAACCGAGAATGGACTTTAGACGCTTGAAAGCGAGTTCAATTTGCCATCGACCTCGGTACATCTCGAGGACCTGAGAGGGCGAGATTTCACGGCCCAATGTTGTGAAAACAAATATGTAGGCCGCCGCTTCGAGGGTGTCCGGAGTAACTTGGCGACCTTTTTTCCTCGCCTCTTTTTCTATCGCTTTACGAGCTTTTTCAGTGGCGTCTTTGCTCTTCTTGATGGCACAGATTCTACCTGCAACCAAGCGTTGTTCAAATGGAACGAATGCATCCCAGTCGCCAAGCTTATTTACACGTAACGTCCTTAGATGAGGGAGTAATTGGAATCGTTCCCCTTGCTTGTCCACCATGGCGACACGGTGTTTCATTCGAACCAGGACGTCGCCGCCGTTGTCTATGACATGGTGAATTCCTCTTGGTGTGCAATAGGCTCTATCCGCTACAAGAAGTTCACCGCCATGGACTTTGAAATTGGTGAAGGATTCTCCGATCTTGGGGTCTGTTACATAGACTTCGTCGCAGCGCAGCGAAGGCAATTGTATGGAATAATGGACCCTCCAAGTCGTTCCGGTACTTCCAGGTTCTTGAATGGTGGAGGCATCGATCAACCTGATGCGTGAATTCTCTCCAAAAACAACGGCGGGCAGCTTTCGAAACCATTTCTCCATGACCCCTAAGGCCATCCACCGAAACCACTCTCCGCATTTATTCAGTCGTTTTAGGAGAGCTACGTCGGAAATCGACGTAATGTTGCCGAACCTGGCTTTGGCCGCCGTCAGCCGAAGTGAGCAACCTTCCGCCAGATGGATCAGAAGCGTTCGCAACAGACCTTCGGCGTCCACGAACTTACGGTATCTGACAACGGCACCAAGTTCCCTTGCTTTGGATTGCCAGCCATCGGGAAGAAAACCCTGGAGAACTTCCCAGTCTTCCATTTCCTCGGAAAAAACGAGACGCTCCATTGCCACCTCCTTTGGCGGCAACGGTACCATAAACCTCACCAAAACAAAAGGCTTAAGTTAGCGCTTATGGGGGGCAGGGGGCATAAGCGCTAACTTAAGCATTGTTTGCTATGCTTCTTTCCGTCTGAGGAATCAGCCGCTGAAGTGCTCGTTTCCTTGGCGGTTCTCGCAAATAAAAAGATATGTTATCCCAGCCGGCAATGCATTCGGCCAAGCCGAGTTTAGGGTTCACGGCTTGTTTCAGCAGGTGTAACATAAACATGGTCTCTCTCCAGAAGCATCGATTTCTACGGTGGTTCTTTTTGGAGTGGGTATCCCCAGGGAAAAAAAGATTCGCCTGCGGCGATCATGGCCTCCACTAAGAAAGCCACCAGTAGTTTCCCATGGATCCAGGCCTTGGCTCCTTCGATGTCGGTCTTTCTAAGATGGCCTAAACCGAGAATGGACTTTAGACGCTTGAAAGCGAGTTCAATTTGCCATCGACCTCGGTACATCTCGAGGACCTGAGAGGGCGAGATTTCACGGCCCAATGTTGTGAAAACAAATATGTAGGCCGCCGCTTCGAGGGTGTCCGGAGTAACTTGGCGACCTTTTTTCCTCGCCTCTTTTTCTATCGCTTTACGAGCTTTTTCAGTGGCGTCTTTGCTCTTCTTGATGGCACAGATTCTACCTGCAACCAAGCGTTGTTCAAATGGAACGAATGCATCCCAGTCGCCAAGCTTATTTACACGTAACGTCCTTAGATGAGGGAGTAATTGGAATCGTTCCCCTTGCTTGTCCACCATGGCGACACGGTGTTTCATTCGAACCAGGACGTCGCCGCCGTTGTCTATGACATGGTGAATTCCTCTTGGTGTGCAATAGGCTCTATCCGCTACAAGAAGTTCACCGCCATGGACTTTGAAATTGGTGAAGGATTCTCCGATCTTGGGGTCTGTTACATAGACTTCGTCGCAGCGCAGCGAAGGCAATTGTATGGAATAATGGACCCTCCAAGTCGTTCCGGTACTTCCAGGTTCTTGAATGGTGGAGGCATCGATCAACCTGATGCGTGAATTCTCTCCAAAAACAACGGCGGGCAGCTTTCGAAACCATTTCTCCATGACCCCTAAGGCCATCCACCGAAACCACTCTCCGCATTTATTCAGTCGTTTTAGGAGAGCTACGTCGGAAATCGACGTAATGTTGCCGAACCTGGCTTTGGCCGCCGTCAGCCGAAGTGAGCAACCTTCCGCCAGATGGATCAGAAGCGTTCGCAACAGACCTTCGGCGTCCACGAACTTACGGTATCTGACAACGGCACCAAGTTCCCTTGCTTTGGATTGCCAGCCATCGGGAAGAAAACCCTGGAGAACTTCCCAGTCTTCCATTTCCTCGGAAAAAACGAGACGCTCCATTGCCACCTCCTTTGGCGGCAACGGTACCATAAACCTCACCAAAACAAAAGGCTTAAGTTAGCGCTTATGGGGGCAGGGGGACGACGTCCTCCTGCGGCACACCCCGTGAATAGGACCACATTGTGGGCACCCGGTACGGCGGCCGCAGGGGTGCGCGGCGTACCGGCACACACCGGCCCGAGGCATCAAAGCTGGTAAGACAGATGGGGGATGAGCGGTGGAACTAACACTATCCGGCGACGATCTGGAAAAAATTCATGAGGGAATCCGGGCCAGGTATTCGAAGGCGGCCGGAAGTCCCGAGGGCATGTTTCGATATCCCACGGGGAGGAAGGGACTCGAATTGTTGGGATATGACCCCGATTTCCTTCGCAATCTCCCGGACGAGGTCTCAGCGTCTTATTGCGGTGTGGGGAATCCCTTCTTTCTGGGTCCGGTGGAAAAAGGCGAAACCGTGCTGGACATCGGCTGCGGCGGAGGCGTGGATTCGCTGGCGGCCGCCTTCATGACGGGTTCCGAGGGGCGTGTCGCCGGAGTGGACATGACGCCCGAGATGCTGCACCGAGCGGAGCGGAACCGGCACCTGACCGGGTTTGGAAACGTGACTTTCCTGGAAGGGTCCGCCACGGACCTGCCCTTTCCGGACCGCAGTTTCCACGTAGTGCTTTCCAACGGCGTGTTCAACCTGATCGGGGATAAGAAGGCGGCGCTTCGCGAGGTACGTCGGGTCCTGAGGCCCGGAGGGCGCCTGATGATCGCGGATCAGGTACTGGTGGGCGAGGCGCCTTCCGACAAGGCCGGCCGGATATCTCAATGGCACCATTGACTGGGCGGCGCGATACCGGGAAAGGTTTTCCTGGAAATGATTCAGGCGTCGGGATTCACGCATGTGGAGTTGGTGTCCGAAACGGGTTTCGATTCCTCCCCCGTGACCAAGGGCGTGTTGATCCGGGCGGAGTCGCCGCCGGTTTATTCTTTGAGGGACAAGGGGTCGAACATGAATCCATTGGACAAATATGGGGATTTTTTTGAAGGCGTTTACGCGGACGGTGTTCTGGACCGGAAGACCAAGCACTTGATCGCCCTCGGAGCATCCCTGGCCGCCGGCTGCGATCCATGAGCCAACTATTGCCTTGCGGTCGCGAGGGAATTGGGAGCCGGTGAAGAGGAACTGAAGGAAGCCATGATGGTGGCCATGACCGTGGGAGCCACACGGATCAAGCTGCTTTACGATTCCATGTCCCCGTCCGAGCGACCGGCGGCGGAACCCGGAAACAAACCGGTATCCGAACTCGGGAACAAACCGACGGAAGCGCCCGCGTGCAGTCCCGCGGGCGGTACATGAAGCCGCTGACAACGTCCGGTCGGGCGACACGAACGACTATCGAGACGGCGAATTAGAGGCGGCCCGGGATCCTCCGCATCGGAGTAAAGGGAGGTGCGGGGAACCGGTGCGAAGTGGAGATGCCTTCATGAAAAAGATAAATAAGATCATAATAGTACTTCTTTGCATGTCGGCCGCCGCCGGTATCGCGTGGTACACGAGCAGGCCCGTGGCTCCACAACAGGCAACTTGGGAGGACGTTGAAGCCGAAGCCCGAGCCGGCGGCTACCGGCTGATGAACGCTGATGAACTCTGGGAACGCTACCGCAAGGACCGTCAGGGACTCCTTCTGGTGGATACGCGTCAGGAATGGGAATACCGAACCGGACATATCCAAGGTGCGGGCAACTTCCCCATGGAACCCACCTGGTGGGCCCGTTTCACGAAGAAAGAGGAACTGAAAGCCTACTTGGGAGGAGATCGGGATCGGACCCTTGTGTTCTACTGAGCGGGGCTCACCTGAGTCCGCAGCGACTCGGCGGCCCGGGTGGCCGTCCAATTGGGCTACCGCAACGTATATCGCTATCCTCAGGGATTCCCCGAGTGGCAAGGACTGGGGCGTCCCACGGCGAGTTCGAAGCCGCAGGCTTCGGTAGGCGCCGGGCAGCCATTGTCCCCCGGTTCCTTCACCGGGTTGGCCGCCCTGTGGACACTACTGGGCATCTTTCTGGGTGGCGTGGCCCTGAACCTGACTCCCTGCGTGTACCCGTTGATTCCCATTACGGCCGCCTACTTCGGCGGCCGGTCGGGGACCGGGAGAGGAAGGATCGTGGTGCACGGCGTTTTGTACGTGGCCGGGCTCGCCCTCACCAATTCGGCGTTGGGGGTCACCGCCGCCCTTACCGGCGGTCTTTTAGGAGCATTGCTGCAGAATCCGGCGGTGCTTGTCACGGTGGCCGTGGTGTTGCTGGTTTTCGCGAGCAGCATGTTCGGATTCTGGGAGCTTCGCTTGCCCGGATTCTTGACGCAAGCCGCCTCCAAACCGCATGCGGGGTGGTTCGGATCCCTGTTCATGGGGATCACCCTGGGGGTGGTGGCCGCCCCATGCATTGGTCCCTTTGTTCTGGGACTGCTCACCTGGGTGGCGAGCACCGGATCGGCCTGGATGGGATTCCTGGTGTTTTTCACCCTAAGCCTCGGTCTCGGCCTTCCGCTGTTCCTTCTGGCGTTGTTCTCAGGAAAGATCGAGCGCCTGCCCCGGTCCGGGGAATGGATGGTGTGGGTGCGCAAGCTCATGGGCTGGATTCTGGTGGGCATGGCGGCCTACTTCCTTCAGCCGCTTCTGTCGGAAACGACTTTCGTCTTTCTCTCAGCCGGCGTCGCTTTGGCGGCCGGCGTTCACCTGGGCTTGTTGGACAAGACCAGGGCCGCCTTTTCGGCTTTCGTTTGGATGAAACGAGGAGTCCTCATCCTGGGTGTGCTGGTGTCCTGCCTTCTGGTGGGGGAATGGGCCGTCAGAGGTCCCGGCGTTTCTTGGCACGCCTACTCGGACGATCTGCTTCGCCAAGCGGTGGAAGCCGACAAGCCCGTCATCATGGACTTCTACGCGGATTGGTGTTCTCCCTGCCGAGCTCTCGATGAGGAAGTGTTCCATGATCCTCGGATCGTGAAGCGGGGAGATGAGGAAGTCGTCATGGTCAAGATCGACGTGACCAAGAGTGGAAATCCACTGAACGAACGGCTGTTGAGGGAATACGGAATCAAGGGTGTTCCCACGGTGGTCTTCCTGGACGGGCATGGAAAGGAAAGGAGGGACCTCAGGTTGGTGGACTTCGTGCCGCCTTCGAGGTTCCTGGAGTTGATGGATGCGGTTGTTTCGGCTCCCGAGCCAAGAGCGGCAAGGAGAGCGGGGGGCACGCACAAACCGGAATGAAAGGAGACGGCGGGGAATCGTCATGATCATCGATAAGTTTTTAGGGAGAACGGTGGAAATCCCGGAAGACTTGAAATACGACGCCAAGCAGGGCCTGTGGGGACGCCGGGAAGGCGCGGAGCTGGTTTTCGGCCTGGCAGAACCCACCCTCGTACTGGTAGGCGCCTTTGTCGACTTGAGCGAGTTGGTGAACGAGGGTGAGTCGGTGGAGAAAGGCCGGGCGATAGGGGTGGCCATTACCACGAAACTGAAATACCTGGAAGCTCCCGTGGCGGGGACCATCCGATTCAACAGGGCCGTGTCCGAGGACCCTGGGGTGGTCGTGAAAGACCCGTACGGGGACGGCCTGCTTTTCCGTATTAGACCGGAGGTGCCTGTGGAACAGGCGTGGGTAGAGCTGGATGACCCGGAGACGTATCTGGAGAGTCTGAAGCAAACGGAAGGGTTCAAGAATCGCGAAGGTGTTGCGGGCGGATCTTCCAGCATGTGCAAGGCGGTCTACCACAGCATCAAGACCCAGAAATTCTAACTTGGTGGGGGCATTCAGGCTATGGGAAAACCGGCTCCGGCCCGATCCCGCTCCGCGGAATTCGGCTGCCAGAAGACCGGAGCCTAAGCAGTTCATCAGGTAAGGAGAGCCAACATGTTAAAGGTCAGGTTTTTTCTCAACGAACCCAACGGAAGGCCCTGAAGGCATTTCAAAGAAATGATGCCCAGGTTGGGCGGAAAATACCAAATCGAAATCGAAACCATATCCAAGCCCAAAGCGGCGTACAACACCGACGAATATTTTGAACTGGATTTGCCGGTGGCTCCGGCCGTCATGGTAGGAGACAAGATCGTGGTGGAAGGATCGGACGTGGAGGAGAATGTCCTTGAGACTGCGATTTGCAGGGAATTGGGCATGCCCGTTCCTGAAACTAGGAAGAAGGGGCTGTTGGGCAAAATTTTTAACTGACGGTGCGACACCACGGTCTCGTCGTGCTCGGCCTCATTTGGAGGGGCTTTCGGAAAAGGCCGGCCTGAGCGTTTCAGGAGCAGCAGCGGAAGAGTCTTCGGCGGGAGTCTGTTTTCAGGCTTCCGCCCGCTGATACGAGGTGGGTCGGCATTGAGTTGCAGAAGCGCGGACGGCACGAGCTCTGAAATTTCCAGGGGAAGGAAGCCTCCCGTGGGCGCTGTTTTGCTCTTGACATTATATTCCCATATGTGAATAATAAAAAACATGGGAAACGAAATCAATGCGGAATCATTGGCGCTTTTTCGATTGAGGGCACAGGTGGCCAAAGCTTTGGCACACGAAACCCGGCTGATGCTCGTGGATGCGCTGCGAGAAAAGGATTTGTGCGTGGGGGAGCTGGCCGAGAGGCTGGGCGTCGGCCAACCCACGGTGTCCAAACATTTATCCGTGCTCAAGAACGCCGGGATCGTCGACGACCGCAAAGACGGCGCCAAAATCTTCTATCATTTGGAGACTCCTTGCGTGTTGAATTTTTTTAATTGCGCCTTGGAAGTGATTCAGCAGCGAAGCCGGGCGTTCAAAGTGTTGGGATGAAAGTTTTGGCCATAATATTCCAATATTGGTATATAGGAAGATAAGCCCATGTCCGAAAAGTCCAAGCTGTTGCTCATTGTTTCCGTGTTCGCCGCCGCGTACTTCGTGCCCTGGAGTTCCCCCGTAATCAGGCAATCGGGACTGGAAGCCTTTCTCATGCTCCAGGACTACGCCCGCCGGCACGTGCTCACCTGCCTGATTCCCGCTTTCTTCATCGCCGGGGCCATTGCGGTTTTCGTGTCCCAGGCGTCGGTGCTCAAATACTTCGGGGCTCAGGCCAACAAGTTCGTGTCCTATTCGGTGGCGTCGGTTTCCGGAACCATTCTGGCCGTTTGCTCCTGCACCGTTCTCCCCTTGTTCGCCGGCATCTTCACCCGAGGCGCGGGCATCGGACCGGCAACGGCCTTCCTCTACTCGGGACCGGCCATCAACGTGCTGGCCATTGTGCTTACGGCCCGGGTCCTGGGATGGCAATTGGGCCTCGCCCGAGCCATAGGCGCGGTGATCTTCGCCGTGGTCACGGGATTGCTCATGGCTCTCATTTTCAGGAAAGACGATGCCGCGCGCCTCGCAGGCGACATTGTCCTTCCCGACGAGGAAGAGAAAGGGCGAACGCTCACGCAGGACGCCCTCTTCGTATTGTCTCTCGTGTTGATCCTGGTGTTTGCCGCTTTTGCACAGCCTGCCCCCGGTGAGGGCGGTCTGTGGGCCGCGATCTTCAGGGTCAAATGGGTGCTGACCGCCGTGTTTCTGGGGGTGATGTTTCTGATGCTGATGAAATGGTTCTCCAAAGAGGAACGGATCGATTGGGTGGACTCCTCCTGGGGATTCATGAAACAGATCTTCCCTTTGCTGGGAGCGGGGGTCCTGGTGGCCGGATTTCTGTTGGGGCGTCCGGGGCACCCGGCCCTGATTCCGGAAGCCTACGTACAGACCTTGGTGGGAGGAAATTCAATCTGGGCGAACCTGTTCGCGGCCGTGGCCGGAGCCTTCATGTACTTCGCCACCTTGACGGAGGTTCCCATCCTTCAGGGATTGCTGGGAGCCGGCATGGGGAAGGGGCCGGCGCTGGCGCTCTTGCTGGCGGGGCCGGCGCTTTCTCTACCCAACATGCTGGTCATCGCGGGAGTCATGGGGGCGAAAAAGACGGTCGTGTTCTGTGGAATCATCGTGATTTTGTCGACCATCGCCGGGATTGTCTACGGTGCGCTGGTGGGAGCGTGATCGGATTCATCGTGAAAAGAAACAACGAAGCCGATAAATGATAAACTTAAGGAGAGGTTCAGATGGATATCAAAGTGTTGGGACCCGGATGCGCCAAATGTAAGCAGACGGAGAAGGTGGTGGCCGAGGCCGTAGCGGAGACGGGAGTGGATGCTCATATAGAAAAGGTTGGAAACCCGTTGGACATCGCCAAGTTCGGCATCTTCGCCACCCCCGGTGTGGTTGTGGACGGTAAGGTGAAGATTTCGGGCAAAGTTCCCACCATAGACCAGGTGAAGACCTGGATCTCAGAGGCGAATTGAGCAAACGTCCAAAGGAGGAAATGCCATGAGTTCGGAATGCTGCGCCCAAGGCTCGAGCACCATGATTCTGTCGTGTTCGGGAGGCTCCAACGTAGGTCAGTTGTCCAACCGGGCGGCCGTGGAATTGACGCGGGAGGGCTTTGGTCGCATGTTTTGTCTTGCCGGTATCGGCGGGGAACTCAGCGGTTTCGTTCAATCCGCGAAAGACGTTTCCGGGCTGGTGGTCATCGACGGTTGTTCCGTGGGGTGTGCCAAGGCCATTTTTGAGAAAGCGGGCGTGCCTTTGCGGGGTTATCTGGTGATCACGGATCTGGGAATCGAGAAGAACAAGAATTTCGACTTGGTCGAGGAAGAAATCGAGCGAGTGAAAAACGCGGCCCGAGAGACGGCTTCGACCTCGCCGGCGGGAACCGACCCTTCCGGGGGTGCTTCCTCCTGCTGCGCCTGAGCCTCCGGGCACTCATCCTTATCTGTACGGATTCCTTATCTCGGGTACGTTTCCGGAAATCCGCCTCAGGCGGACGCCGGAGTGCCGCCGAGTCGCGCGTCCCGTTCGTCGGGGGAGGGAAAGGAGGAAAGATATGCTGCTCAAGTCCTACCGGAAGGACATCTTCCGGCCCAAATGCAATCCGAGTTTCCAATCCGTACATTGCGTGGCCCATCTGGAGGAGGACGTGGCCGAAGTTCTCCCCTATCTGAACTCCAGGCTGGGAGGATTCCAGTATACCCAGAGTCCTCCGTCGGTCACTTTCCGCGTCCAAGGCAGATTGATTACGGTTCACGCCCGGGAAATCGCCATCAACGCGTTGAAGGACGAAGAGGAAGCCGATCGAATCCTGGAGTGGCTTCGCAGAGAAATCAACGAAACCTGGGATCAGCGCGCTGAAATTGAACCCAGCACTACGGCGGCCGGCAGGCCCAAGGTGTTGGATATCCTAAAGCTGCTGCCGGGCACCAACTGCGGGGAATGCGGTCAGCCTACCTGCATGGTGTTTGCCGTGCGTGCCGCCGAGGGCGTCAAGGGGGCTCAGGATTGTCCTCCAATTGACGGCGATCGACGGAATCGGTTGGAGGCTTATTTGGCGAAGTTTCAATTCGACGATTGACGGCGGGATTGCAGGCCTCTTAGGGAACCATTTCGTATGGCGGCCATGTAGGGCCTGAGCGGAACCCCTCACATGGTCTTACCAGCCCGTTTAAAAAAGCCTGTTACGCCGGGAGGAAGGGAAATGGCGGGAGAAACGGGGCGTAACACCGAATCCCTCAAAGGAAAGGGTCTTTCGTTTTTCGAACGGTACCTTTACGTGTGGGTGGCTTTGTGCATCCTCGGGGGCATCCTGCTCGGCCGATCGGCTCCCGGCGTGGCCCGCTTTCTGGACGGCCTGACCGTTCGTGTGGGGGAGGCTCCCGTGGTATCCATCCCCATCGCCGTCTGCTTGTTCTTCATGATGTACCCCATCATGGTCAAGATCGATTTCTCGGAAGTGATCCGGGCGGGGAAAAGCGTGAAGCCGGTGGGACTGACCCTGGTGGTGAACTGGCTCATCAAACCCTTCACCATGTACGCCATTGGGTTGTTTTTTCTTGGAACGCTGTTTTACTCTTTCATCGGCCCCGAAGCGGTGGATTACGTGAAAATGCCGTTCGGGCTCGACCTTCCGGTGGGAGCTGAGCACGGCTCGGGGACGGTTGTAATGGTGGACGGCATGAAGATGCTGCAAGTCCCTCTATGGCGGAGTTACCTGGCCGGTTGCATCCTGCTGGGTATCGCCCCCTGTACGGCCATGGTCCTGGTATGGGGGTTCCTTGCTCGTGGGAACGACGGTCACACACTGGTCATGGTAGCCATCAACTCCTTGACCATGCTTTTTCTCTACGGTCTGTTGGGCGGCTTTCTTCTGGGGGTGGGTCGTCTTCCGGTACCCTGGGAAGCGCTGCTGTTGTCCATCGGCGCCTACGTCGCGTTGCCTTTGGCCGCGGGTTACCTATCGCGTAAGTGGATCATCGCGGCCAAAGGAGAAACCTGGTTCAAGGAGAAGTTCCTTCACATCCTCACCCCCGTCACCATCACGGCCCTGCTCATCACCCTTGTGTTGCTCTTCTCCTTCAAGGGCGACGTGATTACCGCCAATCCTTTAACCATTCTGTGGATCGCCGTTCCTCTGTTCATTCAGACCAATCTGATCTTCTGGCTGGCTTACGGCTTGGCCAAATGGTTGGGGCTGACCTATGAAGACGCGGCCCCCTCGGCCATGATTGGAGCGTCGAATCATTTCGAGGTGGCCATCGCCACGGCGGTGATGCTTTTCGGGCTTTCTTCCGGCGCGGCCTTGGCCACGGTGGTGGGGGTGCTCATCGAGGTGCCGGTCATGCTCATGCTGGTGAAAATCTGCCTGGCGACTCCCCACTGGTTTCGCGGGAAAGCCCCTGCATGAGGGAAAAGGACCTTCGCCGCGGAAGGCAGGGAGTCCGGTTTTCTCATCATTCCGCGGAAGAAGTCCGCCGCACGTGGGCTTGAAGGACAACAAGTCGATCGTGAAAACTTCGCGGCCCGTTGAAAAAGGCCGGTTGCCGGCTCAAGATGAACGTAACGAACCCTACATGACGAATCGAAAAAGAAAGGAAGGGGAAGTGGTGTTTCAATCCAATAGAAGCAAACTGGGCCTCGTCTTCATGCTGATATTGGCCGGATTCCTGATTTCATGGGATCAAGCTTTTTGCTTCGACGAATTGCCCATCAAAGGCACCGTGAACATGATCGACTTCGGCGCCGCGACCTGTATTCCCTGTAAAATGATGGAGCCCATCATGAAAGAGCTTCACGCCGAATACAAGGGCAGGGCCGCCGTCATTCTGGTTGACATTCGCTACAATTCGGACTTGGCGCGTCAATACAGAATTCGTGGGATTCCGACCCAGGTCTTTTTCGACAAAGACGGGAATGAAGTCTATCGTCATGTGGGTTTCATGGACAAGGAAAGCATCGTCAAGCGTCTGGACGACATGGGCGTCCCGCGTCCGGACTCCTCGACCGCGGAGAATGCGAAGTGATCGCGGCGGACTACGGCGAAAAGCCGGCGGTGAATTGTCTCCTTGAAAGGGCCGCCCATGTTTGAATCGTTTTTTTTGACGGTGCACCAGTGGATGACCGGCGGCACCCTTGCCGCGGCCCTGGGATGCTTTCTGTGGGGAGTCATCAGCGTGGTGCTCAGCCCCTGCCATCTGGCCTCCATTCCTCTCATCGTGACCTATGTGGCCGGGCAGGAAAGAATTCCCGACGCGAGGAAAGCCGCCGGTTACGCCGGCGTGTTCACCGTAGGCCTCTTCATCACCATTGCCGTGGTGGGGGTGATCTGTTCTGTGCTGGGCCGTATGCTGGGCGAAGTGAGCCCCTACTGGACCCTTCTCCTGGGGGCCTTACTCGTGTGGATCGCCCTGGACATGCTTGGTTTGACGGGGTCCCTGATGAGCGGCAACCGGATGGGATCGCTTCGGTTTCGGGGGATGGGAGGCGCCTTCCTGCTGGGGCTGGCCTATGGTGTCCTGTCGGGCACGTGCACCTTCGGTTTCATCGCGCCCATTCTGGCGGTCATTACGGTCCAGGAGAAGATTGTCACGGGACTGGTCCTGATCCTTCTGTTCGGCATCGGCCATTGCATCCCCATTGCCGTGGCGGGCAGCTTCACCGCCGGGGTCGGGCGGCTGCTGGAAAGCGAGCGTTTCATCACCGCCGGTATTTGGTTTCGGCGACTGGCCGGGGTGGTCATCGGGATCATGGGCATCTACTTCATTGCACGGCCTTTTGTGGACGGAGGGTTCGAACCCTGACGAGGACCCGACATGCGTGGGAATAAGAATCCGAAACGGCCGGTCACGATCTTTCTGTGGGTTTGTTTTGTTCTGTTCCTGCAGGTGTCCGGCTCCGGTGCCCAAGAAAATCCGCCCGAACTTCCGGTTCCCGGCATGGTGACGCTGCTGGATTTCGGGGCCGACAACTGCATACCCTGCAAGATGCTCCGACCCGTCATCCGCGACCTGAAGGAAAAATACAAGGACCGGGCCTTCATCGATTTCGTGCACGTGGGCAAGCATCGGAATCTCGCGAAAGAGTACCGTATCCGTACGATTCCCACGCTGGTTTTTTTCGATGCTTCGGGAAAGGAACGTTACCGGTTTGAAGGCTTCCTGGACCGGTATTTCATCGAGAAGAAGCTGCGGGAAATGGGCCTGAAATGACGACCGATTGAGGCCGACCGGGCGAGTTCGATCCCCGGGCGGCCCTGTGGGACGCGGCCACGCGGCGAAGGTCCGATTGTGGGAAGAAAAGGGGACTTTGTCACAAAAAAGACGAGTTTGTGACAAGATTAGGCTGCACTCCGCAACTATTAGCTTCAGAGGGAGATCGTACTTGGCCTTGTCGGTGAAACGGGTACGCATTGGAAACGCCGTCGTGGGACTGACCGGCTTCACGGAAATTCTGGAGTCTCTGGGCCCCTCCCTGAAGGAAAGCCCACGATCGGAAATCGAATCGGCCCTGTTGGCCGCGCTGAAGGAGAAGAACTATGTCCCGGCGGCGGCCGAGGAGGAATACCGAGACGCCGTTTACCGGGAATTTCTGAAATTCCACGGGGAATCTTGCGAGGATGCGTTGTCGGGGCATCCGGTGGTGGAAGTCCTGGGACAAGGGTGTGCGCAATGCGATCGGATCGAACGCGACGTCATGGAAGTGGTTCAGGAATTGGGGATCGAGGCGTCGGTCGATCACGTGCGGGACATCCGTGAGATCGCCCGTTACGGGGTTATGGGAACGCCGGCTCTGGTCGTCGACGGAAAGGTGATGTGCGTGGGACGAGCGCCCACCAAAGCCAAGATCAAAGAGTGGTTGATGCAGGCGAAAGACCGAGGCCGATAAAAACCCTTCAAAAGCCGGCGCCGGTCTTCTCTATTGAAACGTGGATATTGTGGAGGAACGCATGAAAGACGGAGTTCGGGTATTGTTCATCTGCACGCACAACTCGGCCAGGAGCCAGATGGGGGAAGCGTTCATGAACGCCCTCGGGAAAGGGAGGTTTGTGGCGGAGAGCGCGGGTTTCGAACCCGGCCCCGTGAATCCGGTAGTCATCGAGGTCATGAAGGAAATCGGATACGACTTGTCGAAAAACAGATCAAAAAGCGTTTTCGAGTTCTTCAAGCAGGGCAGGCTCTTCGACCACGTGATCACGGTATGCGATGACGGAGCGGAGGGGGAGTGCCCCGTATTTCCCGGCATCGCCTCGAGGATTCATCGATCCTTTGCCGACCCCTCCAGGTTTCAAGGCACCCATGAAGAGGTGTTGGAACAGACCCGGCACGTCAGGGACGAAATCAAGGCCCGGGTGGAAGAGTGGGTTGAAACCCTGAAGTAAACCGTGGGCCGGAGTGAGGCATGGATCGACTCGTGGTCATCGGAGGAAGCGACGCCGGCATCAGCGCGGCGTTGCGTAGTCTGGAGCTTCGTCCGGATATGGAAGTCACGGTCCTGGTGTCGGACCGGTTCCCCAATTTCAGTATTTGCGGATTGCCGTTTCTGCTCAGCGGAGAGGTGACCGACTGGAGGTCATTGGCGCACCGCACCCGGGAGGAACTCGAGGCCACCGGGATGCGTTTGCGTCTCGGGTGCAAAGCCCGGTCGGTGGACGCGACGCGCCGAACCGTGACGGTGTCCGACGCGGACGGAGGGAACTTCGACCTGCCCTATGATCGGCTTATCCTGGCCACCGGGGCCCTCTCCGTGAAACCGCCCGTGGAAGGCCTCGATCTGCCCGGCGTCTTTTTTCTGCGATGGATGGAAGACGGCCTTGCCTGTCTGAACTTTCTGAAGGAACGCTCTCCCCGTTCCGCGGCGGTTATCGGTTCGGGCTATATCGGCCTGGAGACCGCCGACGCCCTGACGCGCAGAGGCATTCAAGTCACGTTGATTCAGCGTTCCGGGACCTTGAGAAAAACCCTGGACCCGTCTCTGTCCCGTCTGGTGGATGAAGAATTGGAAAAGCACGGCGTGCGGCCGGTCCAAGGGATGACGCCCAAAGGGGTGGAACGCTCCGGAGAGAGGCTCGTGGTATTGGACGAACGGAACAGGCGCGTGGAAGCGGACATGGTCCTGGTCGCCGTGGGCGCTCGTCCCAACAGCGAATTGGCGGCCCAAGCCGGTGCGGATTTGGGAGCGGCGAAGGCGGTTCGCGTGAATCGACGTATGGAGACCGGACTACCCGGAGTCTACGCCGCGGGCGACTGTGTGGAGGCGTATCACCGAATACTGGAAAAGCCCGTGTATCTGCCTTTGGGGACCACGGCCCATAAGCAGGGTCGGGTGGCCGGGGAGAACGCCGCCGGAGGCGCCCGTGAATTCGCGGGGTCCCTGGGGACCCAGGTAGTGCAGGTGTTCGACCTGGTGGCCGCCCGAACCGGACTGATGGAATCCGAGGCATCGGTGGCCGGTTGGCGCCCGTTGACCGTGGAAACCGAATGCCCGGACCACAAAGCGTATTATCCGGGAGCCCGGAATCTGCAGATCCGGTTGACGGGGGACCGGGAAACCGGCCGGTTGTTGGGCGTACAGCTCTTGGGCCGTCGGGAGAGTGAAATCGCCAAGCGTATCGACGTGTTCGCCGCGTGCCTGTTTCACGGAATGGATGTGGAGGCGCTCAACGACCTGGATTTGAGCTACACGCCTCCCTTGGGCGCTCCCTGGGACCCGGCCCAAGCCGCCGCTCAGGCATGGGGCTCGGCAAGGAAAATGCGTAAGGCATAAAAGAGAATTCTTTTTGACAATCGCCGGCCCGAAATCCGGCGCCCCGGTCGATCCGCCGGCTGTGAGGGGTGAGTGCTCCCGAATCCGGCGGGACGCGAAAAACGTTTTCCCATCATCGGCATTGCTTCCCTATATTTCCTTGGACTTCCTCGCCTTTCTTGTCTATTATTTGATGCCGTACCGCCTTCCCGGACCAATGATGATCGAAATTATCCATAGTACTGCCCAGTTGTCCCTTTAGTCGGCCGATCGTTTCGACGGTTCTCCGGGAACTCCATAACCGGACCGATGCTGCTTTCAACTTCAACGGCGAGGAGAACAATGAATCTACGAATCCGGATGCTTTTTCCGATCGTTTCACTGGCTGTTCTTTTGTTGGCTTCACCGCTTTGGGCGCAGGATTCGATCCAACTCCCCGCCACCGGCCAGACCCAGTCCTACACCACGGGCGACGACGGCGCACTGCAGAAAGGCGTGGCTTGGCCCTCTCCACGCTTTACCGACAACTTGAACGGTACCGTCACCGACAACCTGACCAACCGCATCTGGCTGAAAAACGGAAATTGCGCGCAGTCCACCGGAGACTGGCCGACGGCTTTTACCTATGTCAATGAGTTGAACACGTCGGGCACCATGAACGGGAACAACTGCAACGACACCAGTAACGGGGGCTCCCATCAAACCGACTGGCGCGTTCCCAATGTGCTCGAACTGGTAAGCCTGCTCGACTTGAGCCAACCCAATATCGGTCAATGGCTCAACACCCGGGGCTTCACCAACGTGCCCTATAACGTGGGCGGTTTCGTTGAGCGCTACTGGTCGTCCACCACCTATCAGACGGACGCGGGCGACGACCGGGAGCACGCCTGGACGGTGCAGATCACCGAGGGCCGTATTCGCCATGAGGACAAGGCGTCCACCTCACGATACTATTGGGCGGTGCGGGGCGGCGGACAATAGTCGCGCGCACGGACATTACGCACCTTGATGACGGGCGGGGACTGAAGCGCGACGCTGCGGACTGCATTTTCGACGGTCCGATCAGACCGGAGGAGAAGGATACAAGACAAGGAGAGGGAGATGCTGAGAACGTTTCCGGCGGTACTCATTTGCGGTTTGATGCTTTGCTCATTTTCGATTGACTCCCATGCGGCCGTCGATCTCTGGAAGACGGGGCAAAGCACGGTCTATACGAGCGGAGACGACGGCGACAATCAGCTGGGGAAAGCGTGGCCGTCTCCCAGATTCACGGACAACGGCGACGGCACGATTATCGATCATCTGACGAACCTGATGTGGCTCAGGAACGCCGACTGCGCCCAAAACCAAGTGGATTGGTTGGGGGCCTTCACCTACATCGATGAGCTGAACACCACCGGCACCATGAACGGAAACGACTGCGAGGACGTGGGCAACGAAGGCTCTCATCACACCGATTGGCGGCTTCCCAACCGCAAGGAACTGATCAGCCTGCTCGATTACGGTGAGATCAACCCGGCCTTGCCGTCCGGACATCCGTTCACCAATGTGGCCACGAATTGGTACTGGTCGTCCTCCACGTACGCTAATGACACGACTCAAGCCTGGGATGTCAGCATCGGAAGCTGCAGTCTGGACCACGAGGACAAGACCGGCGGTCCGGATTATGTCTGGGCGGTCCGGGATTACGAACCCCCTGCAAGCGTGGCGGCGGAGAAGTTCGTGCCCGCAACCGTGCCCACGGTGACACCGTGGGGGGTGGGTTGCTTCGCGCTGCTGCTGGGCGCGGCGGGTGTCTTCTTCTTGAGGAGGGGTGGAAAGGCCGCTTAGCAGACCGTTGAAAGACGCGGTTTGCGACGTACTTCCATGTACGCCTCGTTTCTCGGGATGTGCGCCCTTGCATCTCGTCATTTCTCAACAGACTGCAATAATCCGACATTTTCAACGGGCCGTTGGATTTCGACCATCGGGCCCGCCTTGTTTGTGGCGACACGAGACGGCGGGCCGATTTGGAGACTGTTGCGGCAACGGCCGGAAAGCCGCCCGCCTGTAAACCCACCGATAGTCGCCCGGCGTGTTTTCTGGAATATGCCCTCCGGGCGGGCCTTCGATTTTCCCTTTTGCCTGTCTATCGTTTTCTTGCCTGCAATCTTGCCTTCCCGCCGCCCTTTTCCCTATGGGGTAATGCAATTTTGAGTTGAAATTTTCCCAGACGCGGCGTTTAATGGAAACGGCATTATCTTCTTGGCTTTCATACACAATTTCCGGCAGTAACGCCTGGAAATTGCGCCGGACTTCAGATAGGAGAACAACGGGGGGAAGTTGAAGCCATGCCGGAGTACATCGGCGGCTTTCGGTATCCGAGCATTCCGGGCCGTTCCCGGACGAACCGGCCGGGGTTGGTTTCGGAAGGGAATTTCCACCATTCACAAAAGTTGTATTAGGACGGACGTGGCCGAATGCTCGACGGACCATCGTCGTGGTGTCGGGACCATGAAGACGCCCGGGCCGGATTGTTCAGACTCACGCTCCTCTCGTAAACCACCGCTTCAAGTTGCATCTGATCGTTTCTTCCCTTTGCCCATGATGATTCCATTTCGGAACGGATCACGGGCGATTCGACTGCCGGATGAGCCCGCTGTGAAACTCATGATCGGTTGAGGGCGTGCTTATCGGTCGTTCAAATCACCTCTTGGCATCATCATTTCTCCAATTCAAAGGCACCGTTCATTCGGGGGTTGATCTCGCGAGCTGAGATCGGACGGCGGAAGGGCGGCATTTCGAGCACGGAACAAGAATTCCACGATTTCTTGTGCGTGTGGGTCAACGATGAACCGGGACAGGGAAGAGGACAAGATGAATATCACACAAAGGCTGATTGCGGGATTCGGTGTAATGATCGTCGTCACTGCTCTGGCCACCGGAGTAGGTTGGTATGTGTCACGTGAGGCCGCACAACGAACCACGTTGATTTCAACGACGGATGTTCCGCTCCTGAAAAAGGTGAACCAAATCTTCGCCGACTTGAAAAATGCACGTTTGGAGGAAAAGGGGTTCCTGTTGGACAAAAATCCGGAGGCTCTCGATATCGCGAACCGGCATCTGGATGAAGCGAGTACCTTACTGATGAATATACACGATGAGACCAGGGAAGAAGAGCTCCGCGGTCAATGTCAAACCGCGATTAAGTTGATCGACGACTACCGAGCCAACCTGAGCAAGGTGGTGGAGCTGTGGACGCAGCGCGGACTGAAATACAATGAAGGCATACAAGGTAGCCTGAGGGAGGCATCTCATCGTGTGGAAGAACTGATCGAGACCTTTGGAATCGCCGAGTTGCATGTATTGATTCTTATGTGCCGACGACATGAGAAGGATTATCTTTTGCGTGGTGATAAGAAGTACGTGGAAGCAATCGCTAAGCGAATAGAAGAGTTTCAAGATGAAATGGAGTCGTTCGGATTACCTGCTTCCAAAAGGGAGGAACTTGGGACATTATTATCGGAATATTATCAAGGAGTGTCGGCCATCGTTGGTATCAACGACAAAATAAGTTCGGCCGTGCAGGAGATGGATCGGGATGCGGCCAAACTGGGTCAGCAAGCGGAGACATTCAGGCAAGCCGCCTATGAGAGCATCGACCGTAACATCAACAAAGCGGTGTCCAGCCTTTCCATATTCCTCTATATTTTGATCGCCGCCGTTGCGATCGGTGTTCTGATGGGCATGTATACCGTCCGCTCCATCACGGGGCCCATCGGCCGCATCATTGCCGGCTTCGCCGAAAGTGTGGGACAGGTGTCGTCTTCCTCCGATCAGGTGTCGTCGGCAGGGCAGTCTCTGGCGGAGGGAACGTCACAGCAGGCTGCGGCGATTCAGGAGGCCTCCTCATCCATTGAGGAGATTTCCTCCATGACGAAACAGAACTCGGAACATGCGCAACAGGCCGACACCATCATGAAGGAAGCCAACCGGATCGTGGTTCAGGCCAACCAATCCATGTTGGAACTGACGCAAGGCATGGAGGATCACTACTGTCCGGTTATAACTAGTTGAAATTAAGGGTTAATTGTTGCTGATGTGAAGATGTTTGTTTTAGTGTTCCTGGATCAAATAAGCACCATATGTTTCGTCGGTTGAAGAGGTTCAATTGGAGTAGACGGAGTATTTGAGAGAGACTGTTCCCCAAGCGGGCCAGGAATTTGTAGTAGGCCAGCAGAAGCATGGTGATCAGGGCGATCCAGAGCTGAGTGAGTACGGCGTTTTTAGTAGTCCCGAAGAAGGTTTTGACCTTAAGGTTCTGTTTGATCCACTTGAAAAACAGCTCTATCTGCCACCGGTCCCGGTAGATATCTGCGATGGTTTTTGATGAAAGCCGAAAGATATTGGTTAGATAGACATAATGTTTTTTCGTTTCAGGATCCCGATATCCCACCCGTCGCAGTGGGATGGGGCACTCTTTGGCCTTCGTGCCGGTAAGGATAATAGTCTGATCCGAGGTTACTCCTTTGGATTTGAGGACCCTATGACGTTTTACGACCTGGTACTTGATGTTCTTTTTCATCCGAGTCACGAAGGAGATGTTGTTCTCGTTGAGATCCCGAAACCAGGCGAAATCAACGTATGCGCGATCCATGGCCACGATGGAGCCCGAAGGCAGCCGAAGCAACTTGGCTACGGTGAGGTCCGCTTTCTTGGCCTCGGAGACTTGTACGAAAGCGGGAATGTACCCATCGTGGTCCAAGAGCGTGTGTAGTTTGATGCCGCCCTTGGTGGTCCGAAACTTGGCCCAATCAAAGAGCGACAGGCATAAATCCACCACCGATGCGTCCAGGGAGTACAGCTTGTTCTTGAAGCGAAATCGCTTCCTCGGGGCTACGGACGCGCACTTTTTGTACTGATGATGGAAAACGGCTTCGAAAAATCCGGCGTCACGGCTGCTGTTCGCGTCCGCGAGAGTGGAACGCTTCACCGTACGCGCACCCAAATGATAAAGCCTTCTCGACTGAAACCTGAATTGATTCACGATATCCCGAACGCCACATCTTGTGGTGATTTGAGCAAACATCATCACAACAAACTGTTCCCAGCGGTCAAGCGTTCGATACTTTTGTATAGGCCGATAACCTTGGTTCTCAATGCGTCGAAAATCATGTCTATCAACCAGTTGAAGCAGCTGAGCGAATATAGTATTAACATGTGCCATGGCCTGATTCTCCTTTCGCTTCAATTAGTTACAGGCAAAACTAATATAGCACGAAAGGGCTGTTTCAGGCCTATTTTTGTTCGCTTAACCGGACAGTTGTGATGGAGGATATCTTCAAAGCGAGCGAAGAGACTCAGAAGATCGTGAAGAACATTGATGAAGTTGCTTTCCAAACCAACCTTCTAGCTCTGAACGCCGCGGTTGAAGCCGCTCGTGCGGGAGAGGCGGGCGCCGGATTCGCCGTGGTGGCCGACGAAGTGCGCAATCTGGCCATGAGGGCCGCGGACGCGGCCAAAAGCACGGCCGCTCTTATCGAGAGCACGGTCAAAAAGGTCAAAGAGGGTACGGAATTAGTGACCAGGACCAATGGCGATTTCATGCAGGTATCCGATATCTCCACAAAGGTGGAACAATTGGTGGGTGAGATCGCCGCGGGTTCCAACGAACTGGTACGGGGCATCGGACAGGTCAACGGAGCCATCACTGAAATAGACAAGATCGTTCAACGGAACGCGGCCAATGCCGAAGAGAACGCCGGGGCTTCGGAGGAGATGAACGCACAATCGGTGCGGATGTCGGGTTACCTGGAAGGGTTGATATCACTGGTGGGAGGAGAGGGCACGCGGCGTACAGCCTCCCCGTCGGAAGAAGATCACCGGGAGTAGGCCGTTATCATGGTCTCGGAGACGATGAAGAAATGCGTGGGTGCCTCGAGTTTATCCGATTTGAGCGGTCAACGGCGCATGCTTGAGCGGAGTCAAGGAAAAAGCCACGATGTGTTTGGTTTATATCTGTGTCGGGCGACATTGTCCGCCGGGCTTTTTCATTCCACAGAGCCCGGAGCGTCTTCACGGTTGTCCGTCATCCGGTTCCCTGCGATCGGACGGGGGCGCCTCCAGCGAAGTTGGATCGGGATTCCATGGAGCTCGGATGAGCTGATTTCCGGCGGTCCTGGGATTGTAAACCGGTTTGTACATGGGACGGGTGCGGAGGGTGCCCGAGAGTTGGCTGCGGATCCGGTCTTGGGCAAGTCGGACGTATTTGGATTCGGTTTCCGTTCCCAGGCCGCGGCGACCGTGCCGAATGGCGGCAATGATCGTGGTTCCCACGCCCAGGAACGGGTCGAAGACCATATCCCCCTCGTGGGTCAAGGATAAGACAAAACGTTCGATGAGTTCCACGGGGAACTGGCAGGGGTGCTCCGTCTTTTCCACGTGGTTGCATTTGACGTTGGGGATGATCCAAAGGTCCCCCGGGTTCTTGCCCAACGGGTTGCAGGAGTATTCCCCCGCCCGGGGCCCTTTGAAGTGCTTCTTGCCGGGATACTTTTGGGGAACGCGCACCGGGTCTAGATTGAACACATAATCGTCGCCGGCGGTGAACCACATGACGGTTTCGTAGCGTCCGGAGAACCGACGGCTGCAATGGAGACCGTGTTCAAAATGCCAAACGATGCGATTGCGCATGCGTAACCCCAGGTCGGTAAAAATGGGGTAAAGCACCGTATCCAGGGGTACTACCGCCCCTCCCTCCACGTAGTTTCCCACCTGCCAGCAGATACTCCCTTCCGGCTTGAGGCATCGGACGCATTCTCGGATCACGGAGGCCTGTTGATCCAGGTAGGCACGGAGGTCGAGCCTTCGCTCGTATTCCTTGCCGATGTTGTAGGGCGGGGACGTGATGATGAGTTGAAAAACCGCGTCCGGCACGGTTCGTAGAAAGTCCAGGCACTTTCCGGGATGGACCACGATGGTTGCTGAAGGATCATATTTACTTTGGATTTCTTGCACTTGACGCATGGCCCGCTGTCGTAATGTGATCCTTGGAATGTAACACAATTCGTGATCTCGGGGAGGATTTTTCAGACTGGTGAAAGGGGCCGGCGCATCCGGCTTGAGGGAAGGCATCAGTGCCCGACCCGACCTGCCGGCGGCGGGGATGACCGTCCACGAAACAAACATTGACGCCGCTTCACAAAGAGGCGTCCGCAGACGCGTTTTTTGAGCCGGCCCCCGTCGACCGCCTTGATGAAGTCGTCCAATGGGGCTTCAGTATCCGAATTCATCCATCAGCGGGTCTTTTTGTCTCCACTTATCCTGCACGCGTACGAACAGCTCGAGATAGACTCTGGTCCCCAGGAGTTTCTCCAGGTCTTTTCTCGCATCCGTACCGATTCGTTTGAGCATGCTCCCCTTTTTCCCAATGACGATGCTTTTCTGGGAATCCCTTTCCACGTGAATGGTGGTCTGGATGACCACCATGCCCCCATCCGGCTTTTCCTTGAATCCTTCCACGGTGACGGCCACCGCATAAGGAATTTCCTCGCCGAGAAGTCTCATGGCTTTTTCCCGCACGATTTCGCCGGCGAGAAAGCGTTCCGAAAGATCGGTGATCATCTCCTGGGGGAAGTACGGAGGCCCTTCCGCCAACACTTTTTCGGTCTCTTTGAGCAAGCCCTCGACGCCGGGACCCCGCAAGGCGGAAACCGCCGCGATTGCTTGAAAGGGTCTTCGGGCCGCGAATTCTTCTTTGATTCGGGAAACGGTCTGCGCGTCCACCAAGTCTATTTTGTTGACGCACAGGAATACGGGAGTGGTTAGACGTTCGAGGAGGCTGAGGATCAGGGCTTCCGACTCGCCCCACGCATGGCAGGCATCCACAACCCAGAACACGGCATCCACTTCGTTGAGCGTGGAGTGGGCGGTGGTGACCAAACGCCGGTTTAACTTGGAGCGGGCGACATGGATGCCCGGAGTATCCAAGAAAACCATCTGACCCCCGGGAAAATGTCGGACCCCTAGTATCCGGTTGCGGGTGGTCTGAGGCTTGGCCGAGGTGATGGAAACCTTCTGGCCCAAAATACGGTTGAGCAAGGTGGACTTACCCACATTGGGCGCCCCGATGAGGGCGATAAAGCCGGACTTGTATATCTCAGGCCGTTTCGACACGGATTTCGTCCTTGTTCAGTGCGTCGTCGGTTTCCAGCGTAAGTTCGTCGATGTCCCATCGATTCCTGAAAGCATCCAGATTTCGACTGCCGCGGCCTCGTACATGGTGGGCGAGGTTGGGATGTACTCGAATTCGAACGGCTGCCGCGCCTTTTCGAGCGGCCAGGAGCGCATCGATACGGGACCGACGGCGTGCCGCGCGCACAAGGTCCCCGAAGGCCGGATGAAACGGGCCTGCAATGAGCTCCCCCTCGGCATGGAGAGAGGGAGAGTCCTGGAGGCCCATCCTGATGACTCGAACTCCGGCGGTTTCAAAAATGTCGAGCACTTCCGAAGTCCAATCCACGGCCTCCTCCAGACTCAAGGGTACATAGGCGCCTTTTTGATGAAGGTCGGCCAAAACGCTGTCACGGAGAACCAGAGTGGGATAAATGCGCGCCAGGTGAGGTCGCAAGCGTGCCGCCAGGCGGGCGGAGCGCACGGTTTTTTCTCGGGTATCCCCCGGCAGGCCGGGCATCAGTTGTACGCCCACGGTGAGGTTGGCTTTCCGAAGGAGGGAAACGGCGTGTTCCACCGAGCGGGCGTCATGTCCCCTTTGCGCGGCGGCCAGGACTTGGTCGTCCATGCTTTGCACACCCAATTCCACCGTGCGAACGCCGTGACCGACCAGATAGCGGATTTCGTCCTCGTTAATGGTGTCCGGGCGCGTGGAAATGCGGATGGAGTCGATGAGGCCCTTATCCAGGTGAGGCCGGCATAGACCGAGCAACGAGTCTTTCAATGATGGGGAGAGGGAGGAAAAATTCCCTCCGTAAAAGGCGGCTTGAACGCTTCTTCCGCGCGCCTTGGGGGATTCCAGGCCGGTCCTTAAGAAGTCGGCGAAAAGAGAAATATCATTGGAGGCTCCCGTGATGGCGTGTTGGTTGCAGAAAACGCACCTGTGGGGACAACCGAGATGGGGGATGAAAAGAGGAATGATGAAAGGGCTTAAGGGCGCCAACCGCTTTCGATCCTCCTGAGGGCTGCGCGAGCCGCCTGCTGCGCCGCGTCCTTCTTGGTTCGTCCGGCCCCCACCGCCAGGGAGCGGCCGTCCAGCTGCGATTCCACCCAGAAGGTCTTGTCGTGGTCCGGTCCCTGTTCATCAATAAGTAGATACTCGGGCAGAAGTTTGAAGAGCGCGTAGGTGGTTTCCTGGAGACGGCTCTTGTAGTCCGGATTCCCGGGTTCCGCGTCGCCGGAACGAATCTTCTCCCCAAGCGCCCTTTCCACCAGAGTGGCCGCAGCTTCCGTCCCTCCGTCCAAATAGAGCGCTCCCAAAACGGATTCCATGACGTCGGAAAGGATGGAGTCTTTCCGCCGTCCGCCGGAAGCTTCCTCTCCCCGTCCCAGCAAAACAAACTCATCCAGACCGAGCGCAGATGCGGCTCGTGCCAAGGATTGGGCGTTCACCAGGGACGCTCTCCTTTTGGAGAGGTCGCCCTCCGGGGCCTCCGGGAAGCGATGATAAAGCCTGGTCGAGGTCAATAAAGAGAGCACGGCATCTCCCAGAAATTCTAGCCGCTCGTTGCTTTGCTTGAATTCTTCGGGGTGCTCGTTGGCGTAGGAATCGTGACAGAAGGCTCGGCGCAACAGATCGGGCTGTGAGAAACGATACCCGAGCTTTTCCTCCGCTCGGGCGATCCACTCCGGATCCCGAGAAATTTGAGCCTGTTCCGAGGCCTTGCTTTTCTCCCACACGGCGTCGAGAGCTTCAGCGGAAATGGACTCAGGTTCCGTATGGGCGGATTCGAGGTCGGCCGAAGCCTGCTCGAATCTGCGGATGAATTTCCGAACCGCGTTGCGCAGTGCGAATTCCGCCGGAACATTCAGGAACCTGGAAAGATTGGCCGCGGCGAACAGCAGGTCCCCCAATTCCTCCCTCACCGAGGGGTGCTCCGTGCCGTGGATGCGGATGGATTCGCGCAGTTCTCCGAGCTCTTCCTCAATCTTTTCCAGGACGCCTTCCACGTCCTGCCAATCGAATCCCGCTTTGGAGGCTTTCCGGCCCACGCGGTGAGCAAACATCAGAGCGGGCAGGTTTCGAGGTACGGAGTCGAGGAGCCCGGCTGATTTTTCACGTCGTTCTTCCTGTTTGATCCGATGCCAAGCCTCCACCACTTGGGATACTTCGGAAACCTGATCCGTGCCGAAGACGTGTGGATGTCGGCGGATCATCTTCTCTGTAATGGAGGACAAAACATCCTCGATGGAAAAGCGCTTGGATTCGCTTTCCATTTCCGCCAGGAAGAGAATCTGAAAAAGGAGGTCGCCTAGTTCCGATTTGAACTCTTGAGGGTCGCCTTTTTCGAAGGCGTCCAAAGCTTCAAAGGTTTCCTCAAGGAGGTAGGGAATCACGGTACCGGGGGTCTGGATACGGTCCCAGGGACATCCGTTTTCCCCGCGTAGGGTTCGGATCAATTCCAGCAACCTTGAAAAAGGGTGTTCCGACTGTAGGGAGTTCATGATCTTACGAGTGATTCCAAAAGCCCCCTCCGCCTCCCGGAAAAAAGAAACCGGCTCCCCTTACAGCGTCCAAAGAGGTCCGGAACGATCGTCCGATGCCGGGGTGAGGGGCTTGGTTGGGAAGTCTCCGAGGTGAAACGGCTCCGACGGCTCGCCGCCGAAGTCTTGTGAGGGTTCATCCCATCGACGATGATCAGAGTTCTTTCAGCTTATCCAGGTTCTTCTCCATCATATTCCGGTACTGCCTGGTCGCGTCCATGCCCTCCTGGAATTGCTGTCTGAACTTGTCGGGCAGCATCTTGACGATTTGGTTGGATACCATGAGTCCGTATTTGGCGAGCCCGGACTTGCGTATGATCTGGGAATCCTTGTCCAGGAAGGCGGTGAGGAGAATAAGGAGGAAAGAAACCACCAATACCGCCTTCAATCCTCCCAGGACCGCGCCGAGAATCCGATCCAAAGAGCCGAAAAAACCGAAGTTCAGGGCCCGTCTCAGGGAGTAGCCGGCTAAGGCGACGCCGCAGTAAATCACGATGAACGCGATGCCGTAGGAAACAAAATTCAGGTATTCGAACTTGAGAAACTCTTTGAGCAGTTCCTCAATATCATTGCTGAGGTAAGAAGCCCCCATGAAGGCGGCGATCAGGGCGAGAGCGGAAAAGACGTCCCGGAGGAATCCTTTCTGGATTCCACGAAAGACCAGGATCACCAAGATCAGAAGGATGACGATGTCAAGCAGATTGAAATGCATAGAATTTCAAGATCCTTATACGTCTATTTTCTGATATCATGCTTTGGTTCACAAGGCAACTTGGAAATCGAAGCGCCGATGGATTTGTTCCGGACGATCAAGAGCGCCGCCGGGCGTTCAGAGCGGACTTCCGGCTTCAGGTCGAAAACAACGGGTCTTCCACCGCAGGAATCAGCCCTCGTTCCGAAGCGAGCCGGAACAGAGTGCGAACGGATTCTTCTCCTTCTCGGCTGAATCCAAGAGTTTCCTCGTTCACATAGAGTTCGATGTGGCTTCGGATCACCTCCGCGTCCAATTCTTGGGCGTGCATCTTGATGAAAGGGGCCGCGGCTTCGGGGTGAGCGCGGTAGTAAAGAAGGCTCTCTCGGATGGCCGTTTCCAGGGACGCGGCAAGATGCGCTAGGGACCGCTTGATCACAATCCCTCCCAAGGGGATGGGTAAACCGGTCTTCCTTTCCCACCAATCCCCAAGGTCCAGCAGGGCGACCAAGCCGTAACGAGAGAGGGTGAATCTTCCTTCGTGAATGACCAAACCGAAATCCAACCGGCCGTCCGCCACCGCCGGCATGATTTCGCTGAACAGCATGGGGACTTCCCGACAGGGAGCGGGGGAATAGAGATTCAGCAGGAGCTGAGCCGTGGTATATCTGCCGGGAACACCCACGCTTCCCGAGGCGAGATCGTGAAGGGAACGCCCCGGACGAGCCGTGATGAGTGGTCCGCATCCGCGCCCAAGGGCGGACCCGGAGCGCAGTAGGGCGTAATCTCGCAGAAGTCTCCCGGCCGCGTGGAAGGACACCTTGCTCGCGTCGAGGATTCCATTGAGGCACAACTGATTCAACGCCTCGACGTCCTGGATGGTTTCACGGAGACGGGGGCCCGGAAAAGGGACCCTTCCGGTGATCAGGGCGAAGAAGATCGCCGTGTCGTTGGGGCATCCGGAGAAGCCCAGTCGAAGTTCCGTTTTCACCGGCTGATCCATTATCGGGAAGAGAAGGATTCGGGATAAGCAAAGAAAATCAACCCATAGGGGATTGTCGCATAAGGAAACGAAGCGGTCAACACGGGCCGGGGGCTTGACACCCTGATGGACTGATTGGTACACGCGCACAGCAGCGAAGAAACCCATGAAAGGACGGGGAATATGCAGGCGATTTCAGACGCGCTGAACGAAAAGGCATGGGTGATCGATTGCGCGGCGGCGCTTGAGCCGCCGTCTTTGAGCGATAACACGGCCGACGTCGAGCGGCTCGGCCGGGAGTTGTCGCGAGTTCTGCAGGAACCGGTGGAGATTCCCTGCTCCTCATGGGGGCGCATACCGGGGCTGCTCCGGAGGTCGAACTTCCGTGTGTCCGCCAGGCTTTTCCGGAGGAAGGGAGTCTGGAGGCTCCTCGACCTGTATTCCGACGACTCAAAACCCCCGAATTTGTCTCTCGCCATGGATTTAGGCACAACCACTCTGGTATGCCGCCTGACGGATTGCGATACCGGGGAGGTGGTCGGTGAATGCACGGTTCCCAACCCACAGGCGGAAGCCGGCGCGGATATTTTGTCGAGAATCCAGTCCGCCGGAGGACCCGGAGGGTTGGAATCATTGCAGCGCCGGGTGCGAGACGGCTTCAACGGCGCGCTGGATACCATGTGTGGTGAGTTGGGCATTTCTCCGAGCTCCATCGGGGTTGCCGCGGTGGCGGGGAATACCACCATGACTCATTTCCTTCTAGGTCTTGATCCTTCCAATATCAGGAAGGAACCCTATATCCCGGTGGTGAACCGTCCCGGTTGGGTGCCCGCACCCGTGCACGGTTTGGGCATTCATCCAAACGCCGAGTTGTTCGTGTTTCCCAATGTGGGGAGCTATTTCGGCGGCGACCTGATCGCCGGGATTCTCTCTTCCGGGCTGCATAAGAGTCCGGATGTGTGCTTCCTGGTGGATGTAGGTACCAATGCGGAGGTGGTGCTGGGGAATTCGGAATGGTTGCTCGCGTGTGCCGGGGCTGCGGGGCCTGCTTTGGAAGGCGGCGTGGCCAAGATGGGCATGTTGGCGGGTGAGGGAGCCATCGACCACGTACGCATTGATCGGGAGACTTTGGAAACCCGGTTTTCCGTGATCGGCGGAGAGCTTCCCTCGGGTATTTGTGGTTCGGGCCTCATCGATCTGGTGGCCGAGCTGTTCGCTTCCGACGTTATTGATCAGAGAGGCAAGATCCGGGGCATGGATCACGAACGAATTCTGGAAACCGATGAGGGCCGGGCGTTCGTTATTGTTCCGGGAGCAGGGACCGCCCACGGCCGTGATGTGAGTCTGAGCCAAGTGGACTTGGATATCCTGCTCCGATCCAAGGCCGCGATGTATACCATCCTCACCACCATCGTGGAGGAAGTGGGGCTTGGATTCGGGGACGTGGACAAGTTTTTCGTGGCGGGGACTTTCGGCACCTATATCGATCCTTCCATGGCCATACGCATCGGAATGATTCCTGACCTGCCCCTTGAACGATACACTCCCTTGGGAAACAGCTCGCTGGCGGGCGCGGCTTTGTTTTTGTCCGACAGAAGGCTTATGGGGGAGGTGGAGAGTATCGCGGAAAAAGTGACCTACCTGGAGTTGAACGTGAACGCCCATTTCATGGGTCTATTCAGCGCGGCCAAGTTCATTCCGCATACGGACCCGAGCCTTTTCCCATCGGCTGCTCGCTCCTGAGGGGAAGCTTACGGCGGTGGGATGCGTGCGACCGGGGACGGGGGCAAAAGGTTGCCCGAGAGGGGCCCCGTCCCATGCGTGATTCATGGGTGAGGCTAGATGAAATTTTGAAGTCATGAATACGGCGGAGCATTTTTTTCTTGACTTGCTGCTTCTCAGGTAGGTATAAGTCTACTTTCGTTTTGGATATGGATATTTAGAACACTCACTCCGAAAGTGAGGGAGGGGAGCACTCCTCCTTTATTGCTCGGGCGGAGCGGTCAACCGGAGTCGCCCGACCCTACGGTATGGTGAGGTTCTCAACATACTCGCTGGCGTAGCTCAAATGGCAGAGCAGCTGATTTGTAATCAGCCGGTTGCGGGTTCGAGTCCCATCGCCAGCTCCATGAATGAAACATCAATGAGTAGGTTGATGATCGAGTAGCACCCGTACCCGTCATAAACCCACCTTTTCCGTGGAGAGGTTCCCGAGCGGCCAAAGGGAACAGACTGTAAATCTGTCGGCTCAGCCTTCGGAGGTTCGAATCCTCCCCTCTCCACCACTAACAGATTCGAGGCGTGTAGGAGATGAATCATCGCATACTACAATCCTTGGAAACCTCAAGGTCGACACGTAAGCGGGAATAGCTCAGTCGGCTAGAGCGTCAGCCTTCCAAGCTGAGGGTCGCGGGTTCGAGTCCCGTTTCCCGCTCCAAACTTTTAAGCCCACGTAGCTCAGTAGGTAGAGCACTTCCTTGGTAAGGAAGAGGTTCACCGGTTCGAGCCCGGTCGTGGGCTCCATTATACTTTTCGAGTGTACAAGGCTTTAAGGAGGAACCGTCGTGGCCAAGAAGAAATTCGAGCGAAGTAAGCCGCATGTGAATGTGGGTACGATTGGGCATATCGACCATGGAAAGACGACCCTGACATCGGCGATCACGAAGAATTTGGCTGCCAAGGGCATGGCGAACTATATTGCGTTCGAAGACATCGACAGGGCGCCCGAAGAGAGGGAACGCGGGATAACGATCGCGACGGCGCATGTGGAATATGAGACGGTCAATCGTCACTACGCGCATGTGGATTGTCCGGGTCACGCGGACTATATCAAGAACATGATCACGGGCGCGGCGCAGATGGACGGCGCCATATTGGTGGTTGGAGCGGACGACGGTCCGATGCCTCAGACGCGGGAGCATATCCTGCTGGCCAGGCAGGTGGGCGTGCCGGCCATCGTGGTGTTTTTGAACAAAGTGGACATGGTGGACGACGAGGAGCTGATCGAGCTGGTAGAGCTGGAGCTTCGGGAGCTGTTGTCCAAGTATGAATTTCCCGGTGACGATATTCCGATCGTTCGAGGGAGCGCGTTGAAGGCGCTGGAAGCGGATTCGCCGGACAGCGAGGACGCCAAGTGCGTGTTCGAGCTGATGGAAGCGGTGGACAGCTACATCCCCGAGCCGGTACGCGACGTGGACAAGCCGTTCTTGATGCCCGTGGAAGACGTGTTCAGCATATCGGGCCGTGGTACGGTGGTGACGGGCCGGGTGGAGCGCGGGATCGTGAAGGTCCAGGAGGAAGTGGAAATCGTTGGAATGCGCCCGACGATCAAGACGGTGGTAACGGGCGTGGAGATGTTCCGAAAGATTCTGGACGAAGGTCGCGCAGGGGACAATATCGGAGTGTTGTTGCGAGGAACGAAGCGTGACGACGTGGAGCGCGGTCAGGTGGTTGCCAAGCCGGGTTCGATCACGCCGCATACGAAGTTCAAGGCGGAAGTGTATGTGTTGGCCAAGGAGGAAGGTGGTCGCCACACGCCGTTTTTCAATGGTTACCGGCCGCAGTTTTATTTCAGAACGACGGACGTGACCGGAGTGGTGACGTTGCCCGAGGGAGTGGAGATGGTGATGCCCGGGGACAACGTGGGGTTGGCGGTAAACCTGATCACCCCCATCGCCATGGAAAAGGAACTCCGCTTCGCCATCCGGGAAGGCGGCCGTACGGTGGGCGCCGGCGTCATCAGCGAAATTATCGAGTAGAAGGATTTGGAGTTCGGCCATGAGAGACATCGTCACCCTGCGCTGTACGGAATGCAAGCAGCGGAACTACACGACGACGAAGAATAAGAGACGGACCCCCGACAAACTCGAGTTCAAAAAGTACTGCCGCTTCTGCCATACGCACACCGTGCATAAAGAAGCGAAGTAAGCGCCTGTTGGGTGATTGCGGGTTTTCTTTGCAGGCCAGTAGCTCTAACGGCTAGAGCACCGGACTCCAAATCCGGGTGATGGGGGTTCGAATCCCTCCTGGCCTGCCATTTTTATACCCTTATACGACCGTGAGACGCGCACAAATGGCGAAACCGGAAAGACAGAGCGAAAACGTCGCGGCAAAACCCGCAAAGGCGGCCGGAGTTCGCAACTCCGGGAAGAATAAGTCCGCCGACGTGGGGAAGGCTCAGAAGACCGGTCCCGCGAAGGCGAAGAAGGATAAGGGGTCGCAGAAACCTTCGGGCAAGAAATCCAAGAACGGAGCCGAAAAGGTACAATGGATTGATAAGGCTCGGCAGTTCTTGAGGGAAGTGAAGGTCGAATTGCGGAAGGTGACTTGGCCTTCCAGAAAAGAAGCGATGGGTACCACGGCGGTGGTGCTGGTCCTCGTGGGAATTCTGGCTCTTTATTTGGGATTGGTGGATGCCGGCCTCACAAAAGCTCTCACCACCGTGATGCGCTAGGAAATTCGCATGGATATGAAGTGGTACATCATTCATACCTATTCGGGCTACGAGAACAAGGTGAAAAACGCCCTGGAAGAGCGCATTCGATCTCACCACATGGAAGAGTATTTCGAGGGGGTTCTGGTTCCCACGGAACAAGTCGTTGAACTGGTAAAGGGAGAAAGAAAGACTTCTTCAAGGAAGTTCTATCCCGGTTATGTACTGGTTCGAATGGTTATGAACGAGGATTCGTGGCACCTCGTGCAGGAAACCCCGAAGATTACGGGGTTCATCGGAGACGGCACTTTACCTATTCCGATTCCGGATGAAGAGGCAAAGGCGATTATTTCGCAGATTGAAACGGGTACGGTACAGCCCAAACCTAAGTATGCCTTTGCCGAGGGCGATGAAGTGCGGGTGATTGACGGACCGTTCTCCAATTTCACGGGCGTCGTGGAAGAAGTGAAACCCGAAAAGGGTAAGCTGCGAGTTTTGATCAGTATTTTTGGAAGGTCCACACCCGTGGAGCTGGACTTCATCCAAGTGACCGGCATGTGATTCCGATGGAGGGTGACCGGCGTAAGAAATTTCGACGGCGGTGAATTCGGGTTCGTCAATGTCCGTGCCTCCAAATTCCCAAGGGGCAGGTTGAGGATGGGTGAGGGCGAAGAAGGAGCATAACGAATGGCCAAAAAAGTGGTTGCAAATATCAAGCTTCAAGTCCCTGCGGGGCAGGCGAATCCGTCCCCACCGATTGGGCCCGCATTAGGTCAGCACGGCGTGAACATCATGGACTTCTGCAAGGCGTTCAACGCCAGGACCAAGGACCAGGACGGAACCATTACTCCGGTGGTGATTACGGTTTACGCCGACCGGTCCTTCACCTTCATTACGAAAACGCCGCCGGTGAGCATTCTGCTCAAGCAGGCCGCCAACATAACGAAAGGCTCGTCCGAACCCAATCGGGTGAAGGTTGCCAAAGTCACGAAATCGCAGGTGGAAGACATCGCCAAGCTGAAAATGCCGGACCTGAACGCCGTCGATCTGGCCGGCGCGGTCAATATCGTGAGTGGCACGGCCCGCAGCATGGGTATCGAAGTGATCTAAACAGGGGACGACGGAGTCAAGGCTATGCCGACAAGAGGAAAAAACCTTCGGAACGCGAGAGAAAAGCTGGACCGGTTGAAGAAATATTCCTTCGAGGAGGGAGTGGCTCTGGCACTGGTAAGCTCCTTCGCCAAATTTGATGAATCCGTGGACGTTGCCGTGCGGTTGGGCGTGGATCCTAGGCACGCGGACCAGATGGTTCGAGGCACCGTAGTGCTGCCGCACGGCACGGGAAGAACCGCTCGAGTCCTGGTGTTCGCCAAGGGCGAAAAAGAAAAGGAAGCCATGGACGCCGGCGCCGACTATGCGGGTGCGGAAGAACTGGTGGAAAAAGTCCAGGGGGGCTGGCTGGAATTCGACAAGGCCGTGGCAACGCCGGATGTCATGGGTATGGTCGGGAAGCTGGGGAGGCTGTTGGGCCCTCGTGGTTTGATGCCCAATGCCAAAGTGGGGACGGTGACTTTCGAAGTGGCCAAAGCCGTGCGTGAACTCAAGGCGGGGAAGATCGAGTTCCGCGTCGACCGTACCGGCGTCGTTCATGCTCCCATGGGCAAGGTGTCTTTCGGATCGGAGAAACTCATCGAGAATCTGGCCTCTTTCTTTGACGTCATCGTCCGAGCCAAACCGACGACCAGCAAAGGTACCTACCTCCGGGGCATCGCCATCTCGACCACTATGGGCCCCGGCGTGAAGATCGACCCCAACGAAGTGCGTGCCCTCGCAAGGCAGTAGCCGTTCGGGGAAGGAGGGATGGAGCTTTGAATCGACAAGAGAAAGCACAGGTCGTCGAGGACCTGAAAGAACGGCTTTCGAGGAGCCGCATGACGGTAGTTACGGACTACAAGGGGCTCACCGTCGATGCCATGAATCGGCTGCGCGCCGATCTGCGTGAGACGGGCACGGAGTTCAAGGTAGTCAAAAACACCCTTTTGAGACTGGCCAGTCAAGACACCCCGCAGGACAAGATGAGGGACTTGTTTAAGGGGCCCGTGGCGCTGGCGCTGGTGTACAAGGACGCCGCCTCGACCGCGAAGGTGATTACTGAGTTTATGAAGAAGAATCAGCACCTTCAGGTCAAGGGGGGAATCCTTTCGGATCGGGTTCTTTCGGAAAAGGATGTCGGCGAGTTGGGCAAGCTGCCGGAGAGAGATGTGCTGCTCGCCCAGATGTTGTCGGCGATGAACGCAGTGCCGACCGGTTTTGTACGGGTACTCGCGGGGGTTTTGCAGAAATTTATGGGGACCCTGGTTGCGGTCAGGGACAAGAAGGAAGGCGAGAGCTCCTGATCCTCGGGACATCGAGTTGTGCGCCGTATCCCGAACCCCATCGGTATTGGTCAGGATCTAACTTAAGGAGGGCATAGCGATGGCAGCTAATATAACCAAAGAAGACGTAATCGACTTCATTTCCAACATGACGGTGCTTGACCTGTCGGAAATGATTAAGGAGTTGGAAGAAAAATTCGGTGTAACGGCTGCGGCGCCCGTGGCTATGGCCGCCATGCCCGGAGTGGCCGGCGGAGAGGCTGCCGCGGAAGTCGAAGAGAAGACCGAGTTTGACGTAATTCTCACCAGCTTCGGTTCGCAGAAGATTCAGGTGATCAAGGTGGTGCGCGCCATCACCGGACTCGGCTTGAAGGAAGCCAAGGAAATGGTTGAAAAGATTCCCGGTCCGATCAAGGAAGGCGTGGTCAAAGAAGAAGCGGAAGACATCAAGAAGCAATTGGAAGAAGCCGGTGCTTCGGTGGAGATTAAGTAGTCTTATTCCCCGCCGCACGCCGGATCGTCGGGTGAAGACCTCACGGACACAGTGTTCATGGATCCGCGACGAAAGTGAAACGATGGTTGTCGCTTCCGTCGGGAGAAAGGGAACAGTGCGCCGTGAGGTTGGCCGTGGTTTTCCGTTCCTGTCCGATACGCCGATCGTTCTCGACTTCCGACAGCCTCGATCATGGTTTGTGCACGGTCGAACGTCTTTTTCCCTTTCCTACGCCCGCACAGGCCGGCACGTCGTTTCCATCACTCAAAGCCTCTTCATTCCTTAGGGATTAAGGGCCTTCTTGTCACCAGAAAACAAGAACTCCGATCAGCCTTTTAAGAGGGTACCGAACTATGGCACTTGATGGCCGTCTGGTCCGTAAAAGTTTCGGTAAAATCAGTAAGATAATTGACATACCCAACCTCATCGACATGCAGAGGGATTCGTACGAACGATTTCTGCAGAAAGATGTACCGCCGGATGAGCGCGACGACATAGGTCTTCAGGGAGCGTTTAAAAGCGTTTTTCCCATCCGGGATTTCGGCAATACTTCGTCCTTGGATTTTGTGAAGTACCAGTTCGGGGATGTGAAGTACGATAAGTCCGAATGCCTTACCCGCGGTATGACGTATGAAGCCCCCGTGAAACTCACGGTTCGGCTGACCGTCTATGATGTGGATAAGGAAACCGGATCCCACAGCATCCGGGACATCAAGGAACAAGAAATTTACTTCGGTACCATCCCGTTGATGACCGAAAACGGGACGTTCATTGTGAACGGAACCGAAAGAGTGATCGTCAGCCAGCTTCATCGAAGCCCGGGTATATTCTTCGATCATGATCGAGGAAAGACGCATTCGAGTGGAAAACTACTCTACTCCGCGCGCATCATTCCTTTGCGGGGTTCCTGGATCGATCTCGAATTCGATGCCAAAGACATTTTGTACGTCCGCATCGATCGAAGGCGCAAGTTCCCGGTGACGTTGTTCCTCAAAGCGCTGGGTTATGACAAAGAGAGTCTCCTCGATACGTTCTATCTTCAAGAAGACGTGCTCCTGGAGGGGGAACAGGTATGGAGGGAGGTTAATCCCGCGGTACTCTTAGGAGACAAGGCTGCCGCCGACGTCACGGATCCCGAGTCCAACGAAGTGATTCTGGCCAAGGACAGACGTTTCACCAAATCAGCGCTGTCCAAGCTGGAGGCGGCGGGTGTGCGTAAGGTGGAAGGCCGTCTTGAGGATCTCATCGGCCGCTATCTCGCGCGGGACGCGGTGGATGATTCAACAGGGGAAGTGGTTGCCGAGACCAATGACGAGCTCACGCCGGAGCTTCTAGAGAAGGTACTGGGAGCCGGAGTACGGGAATTGAGGCTTCTCTATGTGAATCGACCGGATCAATCCACCGCCCTCAGGGACACACTGGCCTTGGATAAGGTGAAGGATCGAGAAGAGGCCCTCATTGAGATTTACCGGAAACTTCGGCCGAGCAATCCTCCGACGCAAGAGATTGCGGCCCGATTCGCCACTCGATTCTTTGACAATTTGTTCTCCGACCCCGAGCATTATGATTTGTCCACAGTGGGACGCATGAAGCTGAACCTCAAACTGGAAACGGAAGAGGTTCCGCTGTCCTTGCGGACTCTGAGGCGGGAAGACATCATTCTTGCCGTCAAGCACCTGATCGCTCTGAAAGAGAAGGAAGGCCAGCCCGACGACATCGATCACCTGGGCAACCGGAGAGTGCGCGCCGTGGGCGAGCTGCTGGAAAACCAGTATCGCATCGGCTTGGTGCGTATGGAGAGGGCGATTAAGGAGCGCATGAGTCTTCAGGAGATCGAGACTCTGATGCCCCACGACCTGGTGAACCCGAAGCCGGTTTCCGCGGTGGTGAAGGAGTTCTTCGGCACAAGTCAGCTCTCTCAATTCATGGATCAAACCAACCCCCTCAGCGAGGTGACCCACAAACGGAGGCTCAGCGCTTTGGGACCGGGAGGCTTGACCCGCGAACGAGCCGGTTTCGAGGTCCGCGACGTTCATCCGACCCATTACGGACGGATTTGTCCCATCGAAACCCCTGAAGGACCGAACATCGGGCTGATCGTTTCCTTGTCCACCTACGCCAGGGTCAATGAGTTCGGGTTCATAGAAACGCCGAACCGCGTCGTGGAAAACGGCCGGGTGACCTCCGAGGTGGTATTTCTCACCGCGCTGGAGGAAAGAGACTACCCCATTGCGCAGGCGAACGCTCCGCTCGACGAAGAAGGTCGCTTCACTCGTCCTCAAGTTTCATGCCGGGTCACGGGTGAACTCACCATGGTTGCGCCGGAGTACGTTCGGTATATGGACGTGTCTCCAAACCAGCTCGTGAGTGTGGCCGCATCCCTGATTCCGTTCCTGGAAAACGACGACGCCAACCGGGCCCTGATGGGTTCCAACATGCAACGTCAGGCCGTTCCTCTATTGCGGAGCGAAGCACCCTTGGTGGGCACCGGGATGGAAAACGTGGTGGCCAAAGACTCGGGTGTCAGCATCGCCGCGCCTCGCCGCGCCTACGTCGAGGATGTGGATGCCACCAGAATCGTCCTGCGGTACGAGGACGACGGTGATCGTGGCCAGGGCGAAGATCTGGCGTCCAAGGTGGAAATCTTCAAGCTGACGAAATACCAAAGATCCAACCAGAATACCTGCATCAACCAGAAACCTATCGTGGGCAAGGGTGATCAGGTGTATCCCGGTCAGATCATCGCGGACGGCCCCGCCACCGCGGGAGGCGAGCTCGCCCTGGGACGAAACGCCATGGTCGCCTTCATGAGTTGGGGAGGGTACAATTTCGAAGACTCGATCCTGGTGAGCGAGCGGTTGGTGATGGAAGACGTGTACACTTCCATACACATTGAGGAATTCGAGGTGCTCGCCCGCGACACCAAGCTTGGTGAAGAAGAGATCACCAGGGACATTCCCAATGTGGGGGAAGAGGCCCTGAAGAACCTGGACGAAAGCGGCATCATTCGCGTCGGTGCCGAGGTGAAACCCGGTGATATTCTCGTTGGGAAGGTGACGCCCAAAGGCGAAACCATGTTGTCCCCCGAGGAAAAGCTGCTGCGCGCCATTTTCGGCGAGAAGGCCGGGGATGTGAAGGATACGTCCCTGAGGGTACCTCCCGGGGTCGAGGGGATCGTGATCGACGCCCGCATCTTCTCGCGCAGAGGAGTTGAAAAGGACGGAAGAGCCAAGATCATCGAAGACAAGGAAGTGGAGCGTCTCAGAAAGGACCAGCAGGACGAGATCGAGGTCATCCGTAAGAACATCTTGGATCGTCTCGCACCCGTGATCGTCGGTGAGGATGTGGAAACGGAACTGGCCGATATGAGGGGGAGACAACTGCTGGCTCCGAAACAGAAGGTGACGCGGGAGTTGGCCGAAACGGTGCCGATCCAGCTCTGGAAGACGGTCCTCTTTAAGAACGAAGAGAAAATCCGACCGCGAATCGAAGAGCTTCTCGATCGATACACGGAGCAGGTGGCCATCATTAAGATGCTGTTCGAGGAAAAGATCAGCAAGCTGAAGAAAGGTGATGAACTACCCCCGGGCGTGATCCGCATGATCAAGGTGTATATTGCGATCAAGCGAAAGCTTTCGGTAGGCGACAAGATGGCCGGCCGTCACGGCAATAAGGGCGTTGTTTCCAGAATTCTACCGGTGGAGGATATGCCTTTCTTCGAGGACGGTACGCCGGTGGACGTGGTCCTCAATCCGCTGGGCGTCCCTTCACGTATGAACGTGGGCCAAGTTCTCGAGACGCATCTGGGGTGGTGCGCTCATGCCTTGGGCAATCAGATCTACGAAACGGTCAAGCAGGTCAATGCTCCCCAGATAATAAGGAAGAAACTTCAGAAGGTCTTTTCTGAAGACGAATATAAGCGCTTTTTCGGAGATTTCACAGATGACGAGCTGGTGGAGTTCGCCAAGCGCGCAAAACGAGGGGTCAAATTGGCCACTCCGGTTTTCGATCGAGCCACTGAGGACGAAATCGAAGAGTGCCTCGAGGAAGCCGGTCTTCCGCTCACCGGCCGGTGCCGCCTCCGAGACGGACGTTCGGGGGAGGAGTTCGACCGGGAAGTAACCGTGGGTATGATGTATATCCTGAAGCTCCACCACTTGGTGGACGACAAGCTCCATGCACGTTCCATCGGTCCTTACTCTCTGGTCACCCAACAACCTCTCGGCGGTAAGGCTCAATTCGGTGGACAGCGATTGGGCGAGATGGAGGTCTGGGCGATGGAATCCTACGGCGCGGCCTACAGCCTGCAGGAATTTCTCACGGTCAAATCGGACGACGTGGCCGGCCGGACAAGAATGTATGAGAAGATCGTCAAGGGCGACAACGTACTCGAGGCCGGATTGCCCGAATCATTCAACGTGTTGGTGAAGGAGCTGAAAAGCCTTTGCCTGGACGTGGAGTTGATTGAGGATTCGGAAGTCTAGCCCGGAGGACAACTATGGAAGACGTTTACAGCTTTTTTGCAAAGCCCAAGGACCCGTTGCACTATAACGCGATTCGTATCGCGTTGACGTCACCCGAGAAGATTCTCGAATGGTCTCACGGGGAGGTCAAGAAACCGGAAACGATCAATTACAGAACATTCAAGCCGGAGCGGGACGGGTTGTTCTGCGCGAAGATTTTCGGCCCGACCAAGGACTACGAGTGCAATTGTGGCAAATACAAGCGGATGAAGCACCGAGGGGTGATCTGCGAGAAGTGCGGCGTCGAGGTTATCCAGTCCAAGGTTCGCCGGGAGCGGATGGGACATATCCAGCTCGCCACGCCGGTGGCGCACATCTGGTTCATGAAAAGTCTGCCCAGCAAAGTGGGCGTCTTGCTGGACATGACCCTGAAAGACCTCGAAAAAGTCCTGTATTTCGAGTCATACATTGTTCTGGATCCCGGTGAATCCCCCCTTGAAGCCGGCGGATTGCTTTCCGAAGAGAAGTATCGCCAGGCGAGGGAGGAGTATGGGCCGGACGCATTCAAAGCGGGGATCGGCGCGGAAGCCATCAGAGAGATTCTGATCGGGCTCCGACTGGAGGAAGAATCCGTAACGCTCCGCGAGGAGATGCTGAGCACCGGATCGGAAACAAAACGCAAGAAATTGGCCAAACGACTCCGAGTGGTGGAGGCGTTCAGAGACTCCGGAAACAAGCCGGAATGGATGATTCTGGACGTAGTCCCGGTGCTTCCTCCCGACCTGCGCCCTCTGGTTCCCTTGGAGGGAGGCCGTTTCGCCACTTCCGACCTGAACGACCTGTATCGACGGGTGATCAATAGAAACAATCGGTTGAAACGACTCCAGGAGCTCAGTGCGCCGGATATCATCATCCGGAATGAAAAGCGCATGCTTCAGGAAGCGGTGGACGTGTTGTTCGACAACGGGCGGCGGGGCAAGACGATCACGGGACCCAACAAGCGCCCCCTGAAATCCTTGAGCGACATGTTGAAAGGCAAGCAGGGACGGTTTCGGCAGAACCTCCTGGGCAAGCGTGTCGACTATTCGGGTCGTTCGGTGATCGTGGTGGGTCCCGACCTTCGGCTTCACCAATGTGGTTTGCCCAAGAAAATGGCCCTGGAGCTGTTCAAGCCGTTCATCTACAACCGGCTGGAAAAGAAGAGTCTCGTTACCACGATCAAGAGCGCCAAAAAGATGGTGGAGCGGGAGACGCCGGAAGTCTGGGATACCCTCGACGAGGTGGTCCGCGAGTATCCCATCCTGCTGAATCGTGCCCCCACGCTGCACCGATTGGGTATTCAAGCTTTTGAGCCGGTGCTGATCGAGGGTAAAGCGATCCAGCTTCATCCTCTCGTCTGCAGCGCCTACAACGCGGATTTCGACGGCGACCAGATGGCGGTCCACGTTCCTCTGAGCATTGAGGCTCAGATCGAGGCCCGAGTGCTCATGATGTCCACGAACAACATTCTGAGCCCGGCCAACGGCGACCCCAACATCGTGCCTTCCCAGGATATCGTGCTGGGCATTTACTACCTGACCAGGGAACGTCCTTTTGCGCGTGGTGAAGGCGGCGTCTTTTCGAGCCCCAAAGAAGTCAGGGTGGCTTATGATTCGGGAGAGGTGGATCTTCACGCGCTGATCAAAGTCAGAATGAACGGCGGCGGTGAGAGCCGTATGGTCGACACCACGGTGGGCCGGGTGATCTTGTACGAAATCGTACCTCCGGAAATCCCCTTCGAGGCCGTCAACCGTGTGATGAACAAGAAAGAGCTTCGGAACCTGGTCGGCGTTTGTTACCGAAGACGGGGGATCAAGGCCACGGTTATTCTTTCCGACCGGCTTAAGGACCTTGGTTATTCCTTCGCAACAAAATCCGGTGTTTCCATATCCATCAAAGACATGGTGATTCCTCACCGTAAAGAGGAAATCATCGGTCGGGCGGCTGACGAAGTGCGCACCATCGAGGGGCAATACATTGATGGTGTCATTACTCACGGAGAGAAGTACAACAAGGTGGTGGACGTCTGGGCCAAGGCCACCGATCAGGTCGCCCGGGAGATGATGAGTGAAATATCCACCGACATGGTGGAAGATGGAAAAGGCAACAAGGAAGGGATGGCCAGTTTTAACCCCATCTTCATGATGGCGGACTCGGGAAGTCGCGGAAGCAAGGACCAGATTCGGCAGCTTGCCGGTATGCGCGGACTCATGGCCAAACCTTCCGGTGAGATCATCGAAACGCCCATTACGGCCAACTTTCGAGAAGGCCTCACCGTGCTTCAGTACTTCATTTCAACTCACGGCGCTCGCAAAGGACTCGCGGATACGGCTCTTAAGACGGCCAACTCCGGGTATCTTACACGGAGGTTGGTGGATGTGGCGCAGGATACCATCATCTCGGAAAACGACTGTGGGACGCTTGACGGGATAGAGGTGGACGCGCTGCGTGAGGCCGGTGAGGTCATAGAACCCCTGAGTGAGCGCATCATTGGAAGATTGGCTGCCGAAAGCGTAATCGATCCTTTCAGCGGGCAGGTCATCGCCAAGCGGAACCAGGAGATCGACGAGGTTCTGGCGCACACCATCGAAGATGCCGGCGTCGAGCGAGTGAGAATCCGGAGCGTGCTGACTTGCGAATCGGAACGAGGGGTCTGCGCCAACTGCTACGGGCGCGACCTGGCTCACGGCAAACGGGTTGAAATCGGAGAGGCGGTCGGGATCATTGCGGCGCAGTCCATCGGAGAACCCGGCACCCAGCTGACCATGCGTACATTCCACATCGGTGGTACGGCGAGTCGACGGATTGAGACCACGAACATCGCGGCCAAGAGCGAGGGCCGGATACGCTATGTCAATCTGAGCACGGTGACCAACAAGGACGGCGTGGAAGTGGTGATGAACCGTAACGGCGCGCTGGCCGTGGTGAGCGATAAAGGCCATGAGAGGGAAAAACATCCGATTATTTACGGAGCCATGCTGCGGGTGAAGGAAGGCAGCGAGGTAAAACCGGGAGACATTATCGCCGAGTGGGATCCGTTCACGACCCCCATTATCACCGCGGTTTCCGGACGGGTTAAGTTCGGGGACCTCGTGGCCGGCAAGACCATGAAGGAAAAGGTCGACGAGGTGACCGGCAAAGCGAGTAAAGTGACCCTCGAGTTCAAGCACACGGATACGCGACCTCGTATTTCCATCAAGGACGAAGAAGGCAAGACCGCCAAGGTTCCGGGGGGCAATGCCGTGGCGCGGTACTCTCTACCCGTCGGTGCCATCATCACGGTAAACGAGGGGGATACGATATCGGCGGGTGACGTAGTCGCAAAGATTCCGAGGGAAACCACGAAAACCAAGGACATCACCGGCGGACTTCCCAGGGTGGCCGAATTGTTCGAGGTCAGGAAGCCCAAGGAGCACGCCATCGTCAGTGAGATCGATGGTGAGGTGGTCTTCGGAAAGCAGACCAAAGGTAAACGGAAGGTCGTTATCACGCCCGAAGTGGGAGAGGCCAAAGAATACCTGATTCCGAAAGGCAAGCACATCAGTGTGCATGAAGGGGATTTCGTCCGCGCCGGGGAACCTCTGATGGACGGATCCGCGAATCCCCATGACATCCTCACCGTGCTGGGAGTGAAGGAACTGGCCAAGTACCTGGTCAACGAGGTGCAGCAGGTCTATCGTCTTCAGGGGGTACGGATCAATGATAAACATATCGAGGTCATTGTCCGGCAGATGTTGCGTCGGGTTCGGGTCAAAGATCCCGGTGATACGAGCTTCCTGATCGGCGAGCAGGTCGAACGTCAGAAGTTCCAGATTGAAAATGAGCGCGTGATGTCTGCGGGAGCCAAGCCCGCCGCAGGTGAGCCCATGCTGGTGGGAATCACCAAAGCTTCCCTCAGTACGGAGAGCTTCATTTCCGCCGCTTCCTTTCAGGAAACCACCCGCGTGCTGACGGATGCCAGCATCGCCGGAAAGGTGGATTACCTGAGGGGACTAAAGGAAAACGTCATCATGGGGCGGTTGATCCCTGCGGGCACGGGACTGGAGCGCTACAGACGGATGGTAAGGTTCTGATAAAGGGTGGATTGGAGGCCGGACGAAGGAGAACTCGCCGGCCTCCTCGGCAAAGGAACCCGGTGAATTATTTTTTACCTTGACACGCTTGGAATTGCGTAGTAAAAATCACCTTTTTGACGCTTCCGCTCGAAGAGCGTTTCACCCCGAAGAATTCGGGATCATCTCCTACATGTTCAAGCAGGGAATTGTTTATGCCGACGATTAACCAGCTCGTGCGCAAGGCGAGGAAGCGGGTGAAGAAATCCTCATCGACTCCCGCGTTGAAAGGATCACCCCAGAAACGCGGTGTGTGCACGCGCGTCTACACCGCGACGCCTAAGAAACCAAATTCGGCGTTACGAAAGGTCGCCAGGGTGCGTCTCACCAACGCCATGGAAGTAACGGCCTATATTCCCGGGGAAGGGCATAACCTGCAGGAACACTCCGTGGTGCTCATTCGGGGAGGTCGTGTAAAGGACTTGCCGGGTGTTCGTTATCATATCATCCGCGGGACATTGGACACGTTGGGTGTACAGAACCGCAGGCAGGGGCGCTCCAAGTACGGCGCCAAGCGGCCCAAGTAGAGTGAGTCGAGGTATCCATGCCCAGAAGACGTGAAATCAGCAAGAGGGAAGTTCTGCCCGATCCCAAGTTCGGGAGTCGACTTATTTCCCAGTTCGTGAACGGCCTGATGCAGGACGGTAAGAAGAGCGTCTCCGAACGAATCATGTACGACGCCCTAGACCGGATTGCCGAGCGTACCAAGGAAGATCCTCTCAAGGTGTTCGAAAAGGCCATGGACAACGTGAAACCTCTCCTCGAAGTCAAATCGCGTCGAGTTGGTGGTTCCACATACCAGGTGCCCGTTGAGATCCGCGGGGCCCGCCGGACGGCTTTGGCCATTCGCTGGATTATTTCCTTTTCGGTTAAGCGTGGAGAAAAGGGAATGTGGAATAAGTTGGCCGCGGAGCTGATGGATGCGGCCGGCAATCGCGGTGCTTCGGTGAAGAAGAGGGAAGACACGCATAAGATGGCGGAGGCCAACAAGGCTTTCGCTCATTATCGTTGGTAGAGCCGAACATACGGGGAGTTTCCGATACGATTTTAGAGCTCCCTTTTTTCTTTTTTGAGATAGGGTCGCGTAGTGCCCAAGCCGGTTAGAAGCACCGCTTTGGAGCGGATGCGAAATATTGGGTTGATGGCCCATATTGACGCGGGAAAGACCACCACCACGGAACGTATCCTGTACTATACGGGGGTTTCGTACAAGATCGGAGAAGTACACGACGGCACGACCACGATGGACTGGATGGAACAGGAGAGGGAGCGCGGAATTACGATTACGTCCGCCGCGACGAGCTGCTCCTGGAAAAACCATCGAGTCAATATCATCGACACGCCGGGTCACGTGGACTTTACCATCGAAGTGGAACGCAGCCTTCGTGTGTTGGATGGGGTAATTGCGGTTTTCTGCGCTGTGGGAGGGGTCGAGCCACAATCGGAAACGGTGTGGAGACAAGCGGACCGTTACCGAATTCCGAGGCTGGCCTTCATCAATAAGGTGGACCGCACCGGTGCCGATGTGGATCGTTGTGTCGAGATGATGCGAACACGTTTGGGTGCCGCTCCGCTTCTGCTCCAGTTTCCCATCGGAAGCGAACGGGATTTTCGGGGCATAGTGGATTTAGTGTCCGGACAAGCTGTGGTGTGGGATGGGTCGGAACTGGGAGCACAGTTCAGCACCGAAGCTGTTCCGGATGATCTGAGAGAGGAATTCGAAGCCAGAAGAGACACCCTCATCGAGCAGGTGGCCGACTTTGACGAGTCCGTTATGGAAAGTTATTTGGAAGGTAATCCCATAGAAACCGCACGACTGAAAGCGGCCATACGCAAGGCGACGGTGGGTCTTGATCTGATCCCCGTATTCTGCGGCTCCGCCTTTAAGAATAAAGGGATTCAGCCTTTGCTCGACGGCGTGGTGGATTATCTGCCCTCTCCTCTGGACGTTTCTCCGACCAACGGGTTGAACCCGGAAGGAGGCCCCGAAACTCGGGATGCCTCGGATGACGCACCCGTCAGCGCACTGGCCTTCAAAGTGATGACGGACCCCTATGTCGGGCAGTTGACTTTCCTCCGAGTCTATTCGGGGACGATGGCTTCAGGCACACAGTTGCTCAACGTCTCTAAGAATAGTCGAGAGAAAATCGGCAGGCTGATGCGAATGCACGCCGACAAACGCGAGGAAATCAAGGAAGTCCGCGCCGGTGACATTGTTGCCGCCGTGGGCCTCAAGAATACCGGCACGGGAGATTCTCTCAGTGACGAAAAGTTTCCGATTTTGCTCGAATCCCTTGATGTGCCGGAGCCGGTAATATCCATCGCTATTGAGCCGGAATCCAAGGATGATCGGGAAAAGCTCGGTGTGGCTCTCAATAAGCTCACCGCGGAAGACCCCTCCTGCCGATTGTCCTTTAATGAAGAAACCGGACAGACGATCGTGGCGGGGATGGGTGAACTTCACCTGGAAGTATTGGTGGACCGGGTTTTCAGGGAATTCAAAGTGAAGGCCAAAGTTGGCCGACCGGAGGTCAGCTATCGTGAGACTCTGACCCAGGGAGTCACTCAGGAGTCGCGGTACGTGCACCAAAGTGGCGGGCGAGGGCAGTACGGCCACGTTGTCTTAAAGATCGAGCCGTTGGAGAAGGGATCGGGTTTCGAATTCCTGTCGCAGATAGTTGGGGGCGTCGTTCCCAAGGAATTCATTCCGTCGGTGAAAAAAGGGGTGGAAGAAGCGGCGAAAAAGGGGGTTCTGGCGGGTTTTCCCATGGTCGATATCCGCGTTACCCTGACGGACGGGTCCTATCATGAGGTGGATTCGTCGGATCGGGCCTTTCAGATCGCCGGATCCATGGGATTGAGGGACGGGTCCAAGAAAGCCGGACCGATACTTCTGGAGCCCATCATGATGGTTGAAGTGGTTACCCCGGAAGAATTCATCGGAGAAGTCGTCGGCGATCTGAACTCCAGAAGAGGGCGCATCACCCGGATGGAAGCCCGCGCCAACATGCAGATCGTGGATGCGGAAGTTCCGTTGTCGAACATGTTTGGATATGCGACGGACCTGAGAGGCAAGACGACCGGCCGGGCAACCTACAGCATGCACTTCTTGCGTTACGACCCAATGCCCAGCGCGATTGCCCAGGAAGTCATGGCAAAGAAGAGTTCCAATTAGGCGAAGGAGGATACGGGAAATGGCCAAGAAGAAATTCGAGCGAAGTAAGCCGCATGTAAATGTGGGTACAATTGGACATATCGACCATGGAAAGACGACCCTGACATCGGCGATCACGAAGAATTTGGCTGCCAAGGGCATGGCGAACTATATTGCGTTCGAAGACATCGACAGGGCGCCCGAAGAGAGGGAACGCGGGATAACGATCGCGACGGCGCATGTGGAATATGAGACGGTCAATCGTCACTACGCGCATGTGGATTGTCCGGGTCACGCGGACTATATCAAGAACATGATCACGGGCGCGGCGCAGATGGACGGCGCCATATTGGTGGTTGGAGCGGACGACGGTCCGATGCCTCAGACGCGGGAGCACATCCTGCTGGCCAGGCAGGTGGGCGTGCCGGCCATCGTGGTGTTTTTGAACAAAGTGGACATGGTGGACGACGAGGAGCTGATCGAGCTGGTAGAGCTGGAGCTTCGTGAGCTGTTGTCCAAGTATGAATTTCCCGGTGACGATATTCCGATCATTCGAGGGAGCGCGTTGAAGGCGCTGGAAGCGGATTCGCCGGACAGCGAGGACGCCAAGTGCGTGTTCGAGCTGATGGAAGCGGTGGACAGCTACATCCCCGAGCCGGTACGCGACGTGGACAAGCCGTTCTTGATGCCCGTGGAAGACGTGTTCAGCATATCGGGCCGTGGTACGGTGGTGACGGGCCGGGTGGAGCGCGGGATCGTGAAGGTCCAGGAGGAAGTGGAAATCGTTGGAATGCGCCCGACGATCAAGACGGTGGTAACGGGCGTGGAGATGTTCCGAAAGATTCTGGACGAAGGTCGCGCAGGGGACAATATCGGAGTGTTGTTGCGAGGAACGAAGCGTGACGACGTGGAGCGCGGTCAGGTGGTTGCCAAGCCGGGTTCGATCACGCCGCATACGAAGTTCAAGGCGGAAGTGTATGTGTTGGCCAAGGAGGAAGGTGGTCGCCACACGCCGTTTTTCAATGGTTACCGGCCGCAGTTTTATTTCAGAACGACGGACGTGACCGGAGTGGTGACGTTGCCCGAGGGAGTGGAGATGGTGATGCCCGGGGACAACGTGGGGTTGGCGGTAAACCTGATCACCCCCATCGCCATGGAAAAGGAACTCCGCTTCGCCATCCGGGAAGGCGGCCGTACGGTGGGCGCCGGCGTCATCAGCGAAATTATCGAGTAGAAGGGTAGTCGACCCATGATGGAAAACCAGAAAATCAGGATCCGACTGCAGGCCTATGATCATAAGCTTCTGGACCTGTCTGCGGGCGAGATCGTTGAGACCGCCCGGCGAACTGGGGCGAGGGTTGCGGGTCCGATCCCTCTGCCCACTCGGATCAACAAGTTTACGGTGTTGCGTTCTCCGCACATTGATAAGAAATCCCGGGAACAGTTTGAGATCCGCACGCACAAGAGGCTCCTGGACATCCTTGAGCCTACGCAACAGACGGTGGATGCGTTGATGAAGTTGGAGTTGTCCGCCGGCGTTGACGTCGAGATCAAGCTGTAGCCTGAACAAAACGAAAAGCGAGAGGCTCGACCGTCGCGACCCCATCGTTGCTGATCATTGAAACGTCGGGGAGGACGGGGGCGTCGAGGATATGACGATGCTGCCAGGTTTGATGGGATTGAAATTAGGGATGACCCGGTTCTTTTTGGAAGAGGGATTGGCCGTGCCGGCCACCGTCCTCCAGGTGGGCCCCTGCACCGTCGTTCAGAAGAAGAGCGAAGGCAGGGAAGGGTACTCCGCCGTGCAGTTGGGATTCCGGCCGAAAAAGGAGAAGCGTACGACCAAACCTGTTTTGGGGCATTTCAAGGCCGCCGGCGTCGAACCTTTGGCTCATCTCAAAGAGTTTCCTGTTGAGAATCCCGACGAGTACGAGGTGGGAGAGTCGGTGGACGTAAGTCTTTTTGCGCCGGGTGACTTGGTTCATGTAACCGGGACTTCCAAAGGGCACGGATTCGCCGGCGTCATGAAGCGGCACGGATTCGCGGGCGGCAAGGCCAGCCACGGCTGCAAGACTCATAGGTCCCCTGGTTCCATCGGATCGAGCGCCTATCCGGCTCGTGTCGTGAAAGGGCGCAAGATGCCCGGTCACTATGGCAATAAGCAAACGACGGTCAAGAATCTTACGATCCTGGACGTGCGTCCGGATCAGAATCTCCTGATCGTAAAGGGAGCGGTGCCCGGCAGCACCAACGGCTTGGTGATCGTGAGAAAAGGTCCTGCTGCGGAAGCATCGGAAGAGTGAGGTAAGGTCATGCCCGTCCTGGATGTTATCAACGTAAAGAAGGAAAAGGTCTCCGAAATCGACGCGCCCGACGCTATTTGGGATGTGCCGGTGACGTTGGGAGTGTTGCACCAGGTGGTTTGTGCGCAGCTGGCCGCAAGACGCCAAGGCACTGCATCGACCAAAACTCGGTCGGAAGTGCGCGGCGGAGGAAAGAAACCCTACCGGCAAAAAGGTACGGGAAGAGCGCGTGCCGGAACTCGTACGAGCCCCGTGTGGCGGGGAGGCGGTAGAGCTTTGGCTCCCAAGCCGCGATCCTACGAGCAAAGGGTTCCTAAAAAGGTACGGCGTTTGGCGCTGTGCATGGCGCTCAGCGACAAGCGGAGAAGTGAAAAAGTGTGTGTGCTGAATGAATTCGGGCTTTCCGAGATCAAGACCAAGCTGTTTTTCGAGGCGCTGTCCGGACTCGATTTTACCAACGCTTTGATCCTGACTTCGAGAGATGACGAGATTCTGATGAAGTCGGCCCGTAACGTGCCGCACGTAAAGGTCCTGCACACCAACGGACTGAATGTTTACGACATCCTGAAGTACGAGAACTTGATCGTCCTGGAACCGGCGATGGAGGCGATCAAAGAGAGGTTGGCCCGCAATGAAGGATCTGCATAACATTCTCTTCAGGCCCCATATCACGGAGAAGAGCACTATCCAAAAAGAGGAAAACAACGAACTTGCCTTCTCGGTGAACCCCAAGGCCAACAAAATCGAAATTCGCCGGGCCGTGGAGAAGGCGTTCAACGTGAAGGTTCTTGACGTGCGCACCATGAACATGGAAGGGAAGAAGAAGCGCATGGGGAGATTCACGGGCAAGAAAGCCGATTGGAAGAAGGCGCTCGTTACCTTGGCTCCCGGCGAACACGTTGATTTCTTTGAAGGCGCTTAAGAGGGTATCATGGCGATCAAGAAACGTAATGCAACGTCTCCGGGTCGAAGATTTCAGACGAGTTCAACCTTCGATGAGATCACGACGACAAGTCCGGAGAGAAGCCTGATCCGCCCCATCAGCAAGTCCGGTGGCAGGAACGCCAACGGCAGGGTGACGGCGCGGCATCGAGGCGGTGGACACAAACGGCGCTATCGCGTCATCGACTTCAAACGAGACAAGATCGGCGTGCCCGCCAAAGTGGCCACCATCGAATACGACCCCAATCGATCCGCCCGTATCGCCCTTCTGCACTATTTGGATGGTGAGAAGCGATACATCCTGGCTCCCTTGAGGATCAGGGTGGGCGACATGGTTATTTCCGGCGACAGCGCAGATATTAAGCCGGGAAACTGCCTTCCGATCCGAAATATTCCACTGGGCACTCATATTCATAATATTGAGCTTTACCCCGGTCGTGGCGGGCAGATGGTCCGTTCGGCCGGAGGCTATGCACAGCTTATGGCCAAGGAAGGCTCCTACGCTCAGGTGAAGCTTCCCTCCGGGGAAGTAAGAATGGTGAGGATCGACTGCAAGGCCAGCATTGGGCAATTGGGCAACCTGGAGCACGAGAACGTCTCCATCGGCAAAGCCGGGCGAAAGCGTTGGCTCGGACTCAGGCCCAAGGTGCGCGGTGTAGCCATGAACCCGATCGACCATCCGCACGGCGGTGGTGAAGGCAAGTCTTCCGGAGGTCGCCATCCCGTCACGCCTTGGGGTAAACCGACAAAGGGATACAAGACGCGTCGGAGAAAGCTCAGTGACAACTTTATCGTGAAAAGGCGTTCAAAGAAGTAGGAGGTAGACGTGCCCAGATCGCTGAAAAAAGGACCCTTTCTCGACGGTCATTTGATGAGGAAGGCGATGCAGTCCAAAGACTCCGGCTCACGCAAGGTGATCCAGACGTGGTCGAGGCGTTCTACCATCGTTCCCGAATTTATCGGCCTGACCTTCGCGGTGCACAACGGAAAGAAGTTCATTCCCGTATTCGTGACGGAAAACATGGTGGGACACAAGCTGGGCGAATTCGCCCCCACGCGTACCTTTTACGGGCATGCGGGCGATAAGAAGGCCCGTGTCAAAGGCAAGAAATAGCCTGGAGATCATGAGTTATGCAAGTACGTGCTCAGGGGAAATATTTGAGGGTGTCCCCTCAAAAAGCCCGGCTGATTATTGACACGGTCAGGGGCAAAAGGGTGGAAGACGCCTTGAACGTGCTGAGATTCACCGACAAGCGAGCCGCCGACCTTATTCTTAAAGTTCTGAACTCGGCGGTTGCCAATGCGGACCAGAATCCCAATATTGATGTGGATACCCTGGTGGTCAAGACCGCCTATGCGGATGAAGGACCGACCTTGAAGCGATGGAGACCGCGGGCCATGGGGAGAGCTACTCGAATTCGCAAACGAACGAGCCACATCACCATCATTTTGGAAGAGTCATAAACCGACTTGGGAGGTTTGCTTTGGGACAGAAGGTCAATCCGATAGGCTTCCGATTGGGTGTCAACCGGACGTGGGACTCGAGATGGTTCGCTTCGAAAGAGTTCCCCAAGTTCCTCATCGAGGATGATAAGCTCCGGAAGTTTCTTAAGAAGAAATTGAGTCACGCCGGGGTTTCCAAGATTGAGGTGGAACGGGCCGCAAGCAAGGTCAAGCTCATCATTCATACATCCCGTCCGGGAATTGTGATTGGGAAAAAAGGGCAGGAAATCGAAGCCCTGAAAAAAGAATTGGTCAATCTGATCCACCGCGACATTATGATCGACATCCAAGAAGTCCGAAAACCCGAAGTGGACGCCCAGTTGGTCGCGGAAGCCGTTGCTTCTCAATTGGAACGTCGGGTCGCTTTTCGTCGGGCCATGAAAAAGGCGGTGACCAGCGCTATGAAACTGGGGGCCCAGGGGATCAAGATCGCCTGCGGCGGACGGTTGGCCGGAGCGGAAATGGCCCGTAGGGAATGGTACCGTGAGGGCCGCGTACCGTTGCATACATTGCGCGCGGATGTCGACTACGGTTTCACGGAAGCGAGAACCACGTACGGTGTGATCGGCGTAAAGGTGCTCATTTTTAAAGGCGAAATCTTGGATGAAGCCTAGGAGAGGATGAGCGGGCCGAAACACGAATTATCTTTTGAGGTAACAAGGAATCCTGAGCCATGCTAGCTCCCAAGAAGGTCAAATATCGTAAACAAATGAAGGGGCGCATCCGAGGATTTTCCTGGCGCGGCGGGAGCCTTCAGTTTGGAAGTGTTGGACTTCAGTCCCAGGAGATGGGCCGGATCACGGCACCGCAGATAGAGGCGGCTCGTATCGCCATGACCCGTCACGTAAAAAGGGGCGGGAAAATCTGGATTCGAATCTTTCCCGACAAGCCGATCACGAAGAAGCCTACGGAAACGCGCATGGGAAAAGGTAAGGGGGCTCCGGAAGGCTGGGTGTCGGTAATCAAGCCCGGAAGGATCCTTTATGAAATGGACGGCGTGAGGCTGGATGTGATGAAGGAAGCGCTTCGGCTCGCCGCCCAGAAATTGCCCGTAAGAACCAAAATCGTCGTTCGGGAGGAGTAGGTGATGAAGGTATCCGAACTGAAAGACCTGAACCGCGAAGAATTGGTCCAAAAGGAGCGTGAGCTTACTGAGGAGCTGTTTAACCTGAAGTTCCAGCATGCGACGGGCCAATTGGAAAATGTAATGCGGGTTAAGGCCACGAAACGAGACATTGCGCGGGTCAAGACCATTCTCAACGAACGGCGCGAAGGTTAAGCGATACCGGGGAAAGTCATGGGCGAGGAAAACGTTGGAAGGAAGAAAACCCTGACCGGTGTGGTGGTCAGTAATAAAATGGATAAGACTGCGGTGGTGAGCGTCACGCGGTTGTATCAGCATCCTATGTACAAGAAATACGTGAAGACGCAGAAAAAGTACAAAGCCCACGACGAGGGTAACGCCTGTTCCGTGGGAGACCGCGTTCTTATCGTGGAATGCAGACCCATCAGCAAGGACAAGCATTTCCGCGTCGGCAAGATTCTTGAAAAAGTGTTGTAAGTGGAGAGTGGAACATGGTTCAGTCGCAGACCATTCTAGACGCCGCGGACAACTCGGGCGCGAAAAAGCTCTTCTGCATCAAAGTGCTGGGCGGCTCTAAGAGGCGCTACGCATCTTTGGGTGATATCATCGTGGTTTCCGTGCGGGAAGCGATTCCCAATTCCAAGGTGAAGAAGGGCGACGTGATGAAGGCGGTGGTGGTTCGCACCGCCAAGGAAGTGGGACGCCCCGATGGGAGCTATATCAAGTTCGACAAAAATTCGGCGGTGCTGATCAACAATCAGAGGGAGCCTATCGGTACACGTATTTTCGGTCCCGTGGCGAGAGAACTTCGGGCGAAGAACTTCATGAAAATCGTGTCCCTCGCACCGGAAGTCATCTAGGAGCGAACGAGATGAAACTAGGGCTCAAGAAAAACGACCAAGTGAAGGTCATCGCCGGCAAGGACAAAGGCAAGACGGGCAAAGTGCTGAACGTCATTCGCGAAAAAGATCGTGTCATCGTGGAGAAGGTGAACTTTGTCAAGCGTCATTCCCGGGGCGGTCAGAAGACGGGCAAGGGCGGCATCATTGAGAAGGAAGCCGCGCTGCACGCCTCCAACCTGATGTTGGTCTGTTCCAAGTGCGGCCAGGTTACGCGCATCGGGCACAAAGAACTGGACGACGGAAAACGGGTACGTATCTGCCGGAAGTGCAATGAACAAGTGGACGCCTGATCGTCCCGACGAATTGCGAGTAATGCACCATGTCTAAGCTGAAAGAGTACTACCAAGACGAGGTTATCCCTTCTCTTACCAAAGAGTTTGGATACAAGAACGTCATGGAAGTTCCCAAAATCGTGAAGATCACCGTGAACGTCGGGTTGGGTGAGGCGATCCAAAACGTGAAATTGCTGGACTCCACGGTGAATGAGATCGCAGCCATCACCGGGCAGCGTCCTGTGATCACCAAGGCCAGGAAATCCATCGCGAGCTTCAAGTTGCGCAAAGGGATGCCCATCGGGTGTATGGTGACTTTACGCCGGGGAAGGATGTACGATTTTCTCGAAAAACTCGTGAACATCGCACTTCCTCGAGTCAGGGATTTCCGTGGGATTCCGAATAAATCCTTTGACGGTCGCGGCAATTTTTCCATGGGTTTGAAAGAACAGATCATTTTCCCCGAGATCGAGTATGATACGGTGGAAAAGGTCAAAGGCATGAATATCTGTATCACCACTACGGCGAAGACGGACCAGGAGGCTCGGTTCCTCATCGGCGCCATGGGTATGCCTTTCCGGAAGTAATGTCTTTTTTCGGGGATTGATCCGCCGGGCGCCGCCTGGGCTCCCGATGCGGTTACACCGAGGAGACGTTAGAAAACCTTTGCCTGTGCGATTGTAGAAATTTTCTGCGGGATGGAGGACCAAGTTGGCGAAGACATCGAAAATCGTGAGTGCCGGAAGGCCGAAAAAGTTCAAGGTCCGGGAATACAACCGCTGTCCGAGATGCGGACGTCCGAGGGCTTTCCTTCGGAAGTTCGGAATCTGTCGCATCTGTTTCCGGCAAATGGCTTCCTGGGGGAAAATACCCGGGGTGATCAAGTCTAGCTGGTAAGTTCCAAGGAGTCGTGACTATGAGTATGACCGATCCGTTGGCGGACATGCTGACCCGGATTCGTAACGGTATTATGGCGAAGTTCACCAAGGTGGACATCCCGGCGTCCGGTATCAAGATCAGCCTGGCCAAGATCATGAAGGACGAGGGGTACATCAAGAATTACAAGGTGATCAAGGACAGGCGTCAAGGCATATTGCGGCTTTTCCTGAGGTACGACGAGAACCAGAAGAGCATCATCTCCGGCCTTGAACGTGTGAGCAAACCCAGCCGCCGAATGTACGTGGGCTGCGAGAATATCCCTAAGGTCCAAAACGGCCTGGGGATCGCCGTTGTATCGACCTCAAAGGGCGTGATAACGGATCGGGAGGCCCGCAAAGCCGGCGTGGGGGGCGAGGTTATTTGCCTGGTCTGGTAGGGCCTAAGAAGGAGTTCTAACATGTCGCGCGTTGGAAGAAGACCGGTACCGCTCCCCAGTGGGGTCAAAGTATCGGTGCAGGATACAATGGTTTATGTGGAAGGTCCCAAGGGAAAGCTCAATCGAGGGATCGATTCTCGGATGGAAGTGAATATTGAGGACTCCGTCCTGCATGTGGTTCCCCGCGAAGAGACTCGAGAGTCCAGATCCATGCACGGGCTCACCACGAGCTTGATCGGTAACATGATCGAAGGGGTGAGTAAAGGATTTGTACGGGACCTTGAAATCGTCGGTGTGGGCTACCGTGCCGAGGTTCAGGGAAGCAACCTCATGCTGAATGTAGGTTATTCCAAGCCTGTTACCTTTCCTCTGCCTTCCGGAGTTACCGCCAAAGTGGAAAAGCAGGTGAACATTTCCCTGGAGGGCATCGACAAAGAGCTCTTGGGACAGACGGCGGCAGACATCCGATCCGTGAGACCTCCCGAACCGTATAAGGGGAAGGGTATCCGCTACAAGAACGAGCGGGTTAGACGCAAAGTCGGCAAGGCGGGCTCGAAGTAATCCCTAGGGAGTGGTTAACCATGAAGATGTCCAAAAAGAGATCGGCGCACCTAAAGCGCAAGAAAAGAGTCCGGACGAGGGTTAACGGCACGAGTGAGCGTCCAAGGCTCACGGTTTTTCGTTCGGCCAATCACATTTACGCTCAGATCATCGACGACGGCCTGGGGGTGACCTTAGTGAGCGCATCCAGCGTGGAGAGCGAAACTCGTTCCGAAAAGCCGGAAGGCGCCAAGACCGGAATGGCCAAGCTCGTCGGTAAACGGATTGCCGAAAAGGCCAAGGTGAAGGGAATTTCAAAAGTCGCCATGGACACCAACGGCTACCGATACCATGGGAGGGTGAAGGCCCTCAGTGACGCCGCCCGTGAGGCGGGGCTGGATTTTTGAGCCTGGTGCGGCCCGTTGTATGGATCCGATGGGCGTCGACGATGCCCAAGTTCAATATAGGAATGACGGGTCGTAACTAAACAGAAGATCAAGAGCATCAAGGGGGACGTTCATTGTTTGAGAAATCCGCCGCGGAATCTCAGTTAAGCGACAAGGTGGTCCACCTCAGTCGCGTCGCCAAGGTCGTCAAGGGTGGTCGTCGTTTCAGCTTCAGCGCGATCGTTGTGGTGGGTGACGGCAAGGGCAATGTCGGGGCGGGCCTCGGCAAGGCCAACGAAGTGCCGGAAGCCATCAGAAAAGCCACTGAAAATGCTAAGAAGGATATGACGCCCATTCCGATCATCGACTCGACCATTCCCTATGAAGTGATCGGGAACCACGGCGCGGGGGCGGTGATGCTCAAACCGGCCTCGGAAGGTACGGGAGTGATCGCCGGAGGCGCCGTGCGCGCCGTGCTCGAAGTGGCCGGGATCAAGGACATCCTCACCAAGTGCCTGGGAACCAACAACCCTCACAATGTCGTTAAGGCCACCCTCGACGGGCTTCGAAAACTCGAGAGCCCCGAGTCCATTGCTCGCAAGCGTGGAAAATCGCTGGAAGACATTCGATAATCGCAGGGTGAGATCATGACCTCAAAGCAGATATCGATCAAATTGGTGCGCAGCCCCATCGGGTATCCCAAGAAGCAGAAGGCCGTGCTCAAGGGCATGGGGCTTGGAAAACTGAATCGCACGGTCACGTTGCAGGACACCCCGATGACTCGCGGGATGGTGGCGAAGGTTTCCCATCTCGTGGAAGTCCTGGAGTAACAGCCATGATTAAGCTGAGCGAACTGAAACCCGCGGAAGGCGCCCACAAAAAGAACAAGCGTGTGGGGCGCGGTCCGGGGTCCGGATGGGGCAAGACTGCGGGAGCCGGATCGAAAGGACAAAAATCCCGTTCCGGTGGCAAAGTCCGTCCCGATTTCGAGGGCGGCCAGATGCCGTTGTCCAGAAGGCTTCCCAAAGGAGGCTTTAAGAACTTCCCCTTCAAGGAGCGGTATAATATTTTCAACGTGAGAGACCTTGAACGGTTTGAAGCTGGCACCGTTGTAGATTTCGAAGCTCTGAAATCCGCAGGGATGCTGTCCAAGGGTTCCTGGAAAGTGAAATTGCTCGGCCAAGGTGAGCTGAGCAAGCCTCTGACGATCATGGTTCACAAGGCAAGCCGAAGCGCGATGGAAAAAGTTGAGGCGGCCGGCGGAAAGGTCGAGGTGATCTAGCTTGATCGGCGGCTTTCAGAGTATTGCTAAAATACCGGAGCTCAAGCGAAGGATCCTGTTCACCCTGCTGATGCTGGCGGTTTACCGACTCGGTTGCCATATACCCACTCCCGGAGTGGACGGAGCGGCGTTGGCCGCCTTTTTTGAACGGACGCAGGGAACTCTTTTCGGTTTGTTCAATATGTTCTCCGGAGGTGCCCTACAGAACTTCTCCGTGATGGCCCTGGGGATCATGCCTTACATTAGCGCAGCCATTATCCTCGAGCTCCTTACCGTGGTCATCCCCTATCTGGGGAAGCTCAAGAAAGAGGGTGAGCAGGGAAGGAAGAAAATTACCCAGTATACGCGGTATGGTACGGTTGTACTCAGCGCGATACAAGGTTTCGGCATCGCCGTGGGTCTCGAAAGAATGACGGGGCCCGGGGGAGCGTTGGTGGTAACGGAACCCGGTTGGGGTTTTCGTCTCATGGCCGTTATCACGCTTGCCGCTGGTACGGCTTTCCTGATGTGGCTGGGTGAACAGATTACGGAACGCGGGATCGGAAACGGAATCTCGCTGATCATTTTTTCGGGTATCGTGGCCGGAATGCCCGGCGCCATCATGAACACGATGCGGTTGCTTCGGACCGGTGAAGTCGCGCCGTTTTTGCTCCTGGTGCTTTTGGGGGGCATGGTGGCGGTGGTGGGTGCCATTTGCTACGTTGAGCGGGGTCAAAGGAGAATCCCGGTCCAATATGCCAAACGTGTGGTAGGCAGGCGGATGTATGGAGGACAAAGCACTCATTTGCCGTTGAAGATCAATACGGCGGGCGTGATTCCTCCGATCTTCGCCTCCTCGATCATCATGTTTCCCGCGACCATCGCCCAATTCATCGATCTGCCGATCATGCAGAGTATCTCTCGGGCCCTGAGTCCGGGGAGCCTGATTTATTATCTTCTATATGTAGGTTTTATTTTCTTTTTCTGCTATTTTTATACGGCAGTGACGTTCAACCCGGTCGATATCGCCGATAACATGAGAAAATACGGGGGATTCATTCCTGGAATCCGTCCCGGAAAGAATACAGCGGATTACATCGATAAAGTGTTGACCCGCATCACCTTCGGCGGGGCGATCTATGTCGCCGCCGTATGCGTCATGCCCACGATATTGATTCGGGAATTAAACGTACCGTTCTATTTCGGCGGCACTGCGCTGCTCATCGTGGTGGGCGTGGCGATCGATACCATGGCCCAGATCGAGTCTCACTTGGTGACCCGTCATTACGAGGGTTTTCTTAAGAAGGGGGCTCTGAAGGGTCGTCGTTAGATCCGACGCTTCGTTTCCTTAATGATTACTGCTCCGTCTCGGAGCAACAAAGATTAGGAGGAGTTCATGAACCTGATTCTGTTGGGAGGTCCTGGAGCCGGTAAGGGAACTCAAGCGAAGAAGCTCATCGAAGAGTTCAAAATTCCTCAGATATCCACCGGCGATATGCTCAGAGCCGCTTTGGCGAACAAGACCGAGCTCGGACTTAAAGCGAAGGAATACATGGACAAGGGTGCGCTGGTACCTGACGAGGTCGTGATCGGCTTGATCGAAGAACGACTTGCAAAGCCCGATGCTACAAGTGGATACATTCTTGACGGATTTCCACGCACGGTTCCTCAGGCCGAGGCATTGGACAGCGTGTTGGGGAAGCTGGGCCAGAAGATCGACCATGTTTTGAGCATCGACGTGGATAATGAAGAACTCGTTAAGCGGCTGAGCGGCCGTCGTACCTGCAAGGATTGTGGTGCGATGTACCATGTGATGTTCACGCCTCCCGCGAAAGAGGGCGTCTGCGACAAATGCGGGGAGGACCTGTACCAGCGGGACGACGATAATGAAACGACCGTGCGTAACCGTCTGAAGGTGTACGCGGATCAGACCTTCCCGCTGATCGAATACTATCGTAATCAAAGCCTGCTTCGTGAAATCGAAGGTACGGGCTCGATCGACGAGATTTATGGTCGAATCAAGAAGGTGATCCAGAGCTAGAGATAGATGATTCACATCAAGTCCCCAAAAGAGATCGAGATCATGCGGAGGGCCAACGCCATTGTAGCGGAGGTTCTGCAAAAGCTATCGGAATTGGCCGGGCCGGGGACCAATACTCTTGAATTGGATCGTATCAGCGAGGAGATTTGCAGAACTCGAGGGGCCAAGCCGGCTTTTAAAGGCTACCGCGGATATCCCTTCAGTCTGTGCGCCTCTGTGAACGAACAAGTAGTGCACGGGTTTCCGAACAAGAGCACCCTCAAGGAAGGTGACATCCTGAGTATGGATTTCGGGGTGCTCTTCGAGGGATTCTACGGCGACTCGGCGGTCACCGTTCCCATCGGGCGAGTTAAGGAAAACGCCCGGAAGTTGATGGAAGCGACCAAGGAATCTCTCTTCAAAGGGATCGAGATGGCGCAGGAGGGAAACCGACTGTCAGACATTTCCCATGCAGTGCAGGAGTGGGTCGAACAGCACGGTTTCAGCGTGGTGAGAAACTTCGTGGGTCACGGAATCGGTCGAGAGCTTCATGAAGACCCACAGGTACCCAATTTCGGCCCTCCCGGGAAGGGAATTCGCCTTCGCGAGGGTATGGTCCTCGCCATCGAGCCCATGGTCAACGAGGGAACCTACGAAGTCGATATCCTGGATGACGGGTGGACTGCGGTCACCAGGGATCGGAGATTGAGTGCACACTTCGAACATTCGATTGCCGTAACCAAGAACGGCCCCGACATCCTGAGCGGACCGGCGTGACTTTCCGGTCCCTGGGGCGTTGTTAGGGGCGAACAAGGAGCGAGGCCATGAAAGTAAGGGCTTCGGTGAAGCGCGTCTGCAATAAATGCAAGATTGTGAAGCGTAAAGGGATTCTTCGGGTTATCTGTGAGAACCCCCGCCATAAACAGCGTCAGGGATAGCCGGAAGGCGGGGGCGCCGGTTCAATGGTCCGTTTTGCACGGATCTGCGGAGTCACCCCTTGCGAAACCGGCTCTCGTGTCGGGCCAACGGGAGCCCGGGCATATTGAGCCGAACCGCCGGGAGGAAAATCAACCGGCTGTAGGGTGAGAGCTTTTCCCACCACATAGGAGGACAGGGACTTGCCAAGAATTGCGGGCATCGATTTGCCTAAGAACAAACGGATTGAGTTCGCTTTGACGTATATTTACGGTATCGGGCGAACGACGGCAGTTGAGATTTTGGACAAGGCCGGTGTGGATCGGGCCATTGTATCCGATGACCTGAGCGACGATCAGGTTCGCTCGATCCGGCAGGTGATCGACGGCGAGTACCAGGTGGAAGGGGACAAGCGCCGTGAGGTAGCCATGAGCATTAAAAGGCTCATGGACCTTGGGTGTTATCGGGGGCTTCGGCATAGGAAGGGGCTGCCCGTGCGCGGACAGCGAACGAGCACCAATGCCAGGACTCGAAAGGGCCCGCGAAGAGCCGCCATCGGGCGAAGAAAGAAATGAGAGGCTGAGACGAGATGGCTGTAAGCAAAAGATCCCCGAAGAAGAAAAAGGAAAAGAAAAACGTCCTGAACGGCGTTGCTCACATCCATGCCACATTCAACAACACCATCGTGACGATTACGGATCCCAGCGGCAATACGTTGGGATGGTCTAGCGCTGGTTCCCAGGGCTTCAAGGGGTCCAGGAAAAGCACCCCTTTCGCGGCGCAGCTTGCCGCGGAGAAGGCGGCCAAGGCGGCGATGGAACACGGGGTGCGGAACATCGAGGTCTATGTGAAGGGACCCGGTTCCGGGCGAGAGGCGGCTCTGCGTGCATTGCAGGCTGCGGGTTTTTCCGTATCCTTGATTCGGGACGTTACCCCCATTCCCCACAACGGTTGCCGCCCTCCCAAGCGGCGGAGAGTTTGATCCAAGAGGAGGTTCAGCTTGGCCAGATACACAGAGTCCGTCTGCAGATTGTGCCGACGTGAGAATATGAAGCTTTTCCTGAAAGGGGATCGTTGTTACTCGGACAAATGCGCCTGGGAAAGACGAAGCTACGCTCCCGGACAGCACGGACAAAGACGTGGGAAGTTTTCCGACTACGGTGTCCAGCTCAGGGAGAAGCAGAAGGTGCGTAGGATGTACGGCGTACTCGAGCATCAGTTTCGTAGGTACTTCCACGACGCGGATAGGCAAAAGGGGATTACCGGCGAAAACCTGCTCCGTCTTCTCGAATTGCGTCTTGACAACGTGGTCTACCGTATGGGCTTCGCAGACTCACGGAACCAGGGTAGGCAGTTCACACGACACAGCCACTTTCTGGTCAACGGCCGCAAGGTAAACATCCCCTCGTATCGGGTTTCCGTCGGAGATACGATCAGCGTCGTTGAAAAGAGTCGCACGAATCCCCTGATTTTGTCAGCTATGGAGGCGGTGGCGAGGCGTAGCGTTCCCAAATGGATCGAAGTCAACTCTGAGAATTTCAGCGGAATAGTGAGAGAACTCCCGAGCCGTGACGACATCACGATGCCGATCCAGGAGCAGCTCATAGTGGAGCTCTACTCCAAATAACCTCCAGGAGAGCCGCATCCGGACCTTATCGTGGGACGGGACCCTGTTTTCGTGCCTTTTCCTTACGATAGGCCGGAATCCTCTACGAGGAGAATGTATGCAGAAAAACTGGAGAGAACTCATCAGACCCAGGCGCCTCGATATCGAGGAAGAGTCGCATAGCCCGTACTACGCAAAGTTCGAGTGTGAGCCCATGGAACGTGGTTTTGGGCTTACCATCGGTAATGCGCTGAGGAGAATCATTCTCTCTTCCCTTCAAGGTGCGGCGATCACATCGGTGCGCATTGAAGGCGTTATGCACGAATTCACCACCGTTGCCGGTGTTGTGGAAGACGTAACGGATATTATTCTCAATCTTAAGCAAGTTTGTCTGAAGATGCATGGTGAGGGCCCCAAAGAGATCAGCCTCGATTGCGTTGAAGAAGGCAAGGTCACTGCGGAGCAGATCAAAACCGACGGGACCATTGAGATATTGAATCCCGATACCCATATCGCCACCATTGGTAAGGACGGCGCACTTCACATGGTCATGACCGTCGGAATGGGCAAGGGATATGTTCCGGCCGAGAGAAACAAACAAGAAGACTCGCCTATCGGTACCATTGCAGTCGACGCCATGTTCTCTCCGATCGAAAAGGTGAATTATCGGGTAGTAAACACGCGCGTCGGACAGATTACGGACTACGACAAACTTGTTCTTGAAATTTGGACCAACGGTAGTGTGACGCCGGAGGACGCATTGGCCTACTCCGCCAAGATACTGAAGGAGCAGCTCAGTATTTTCATCAACTTCGAAGAGGAAGAAGAAGTTGAGGAAGAGGAAGAGGTCGAGGAAACGGAAATTGAGAACGAGCATCTGTACCGCACGGTAGATGAGCTCGAGCTGTCCGTACGTTCAGCGAACTGCCTCAAGAACGCTAGTATTACCTATATCGGCGAATTGGTGCAGAAGTCCGAGAACGAGATGCTGAAGACGAAAAACTTCGGCCGAAAATCTCTGAACGAGATCAAAGAGATTCTTAGTGACATGGGGTTGTCCTTGGGCATGAGGCTTCCCAATTGGCCCTCGAAGGAGCTCCTTGAAAAGAAGAGGAAGGAACAGGAGCAATGAGACATCGTATGGCAGGCCGCAAACTGGGTGTTACCACTTCGCATCGAAAAGCAATGTTGCGGAATATGGTCACTTCGTTGTTTGAGCATGAAAAAATCGAAACCACTGATGCACGTGCCAAGGAATTGCGGGTCGTCGCGGATCGTATGGTAACTCTCGCAAAACGGGGGGACCTTCACGCCCGACGCCAAGCTCTTTCCTTCATTCGCAGCAAGTCCGTCGTGGCTAAGTTGTTTGATGAGTTGAGTAAACGGTATAGTGACCGCCCCGGCGGATACGTCCGAGTGGTTAAGAAAGGGTTCCGAGTTGGGGATGGAGCCCCGGTTTCCATTGTCGAACTGGTTGCTAAGGACGATAAGGCCGAACCGAAGAAGGCCAAAAAGGGCAGGTTGCTGGATCGTTTGGGAAAGAAGAAGGAAGAAAAGCCGAAAGCCAAAAAGAAGGCTGAAGCTTCGGCTGCTCCTGCGGAGACGCCCAAACCTGAAGCCCCTAAGGAAGAAGTGAAGGCTGAAGCTCCCGAACCCGAAAAGGAAGAGACCGCCGCGGAGGAAGCCGCCGAAGCCGCTCCGACGGAGGCGACAACCGAGAGTGAGACGGAACCCGGCCCCACTGAGACCACTGAGAAGGCGGAGGCCGAAGAAGAAAAAAAGTAATACGACCCGGGCGCCTTCGGCGCACCGAATGATAGTATGGAATCGGAGGCTCATCGAAGAAGTTCGATGAGCCTTTGCTGTCCGGTATGGGGGGTTAGGCCCGGGTTCTCCGCAAAAGCGCACCTTTCAATCTGCTCCAACGGGAAACGCCCGCCGGCTTGAAAGCCTTCTTGCCCAAGGATACGGTCCGGCCTTCTGTGGTGCGTACGACCACTTCGATTTCAGCGGCATCCCCTGCAAGACATGATAATGGTATTGTCGCGCGGAAGCGAAGGAGGGGATCTTCGGGCCAGATGGCTTCACAGTGGCGTGCTCGTACGAGGTCCATGCTGGGAAGGTTCACCTCCATCGGATAGCTCTCGTTTCCATTAATGAGAACGATGCCGGACTCCATTCTCTCGGTTTCATTGGCATCTACGAACCAACCTAGGATATTGACCGATCGCCCTTCGGCGTCTCCCTCGATAGACCATTCATGGAAGAATCTCACCTGTGCAACGGTGCTTCTGGTATTCAGATAAGAGCGTGAAGGAAGGGAAAGGGAGCCCTCCCGAACCTTGCGTGAAAGCAGGTCCTCAATTTGGTCCGAATGGAGAAATCGTTTAGATTTCCCCAAAGTATCGGTGAATACAAAGAGAATCTCGTCCACACAAAGAGCACGCGTCATGTCGAAAAGCCGGAGCAGCTGTTCTTCGGAGTCGTTCCAGGAGAAAAGGATGTATTTCACCATGATCCTGGGATTAGGTGCGCCAAGAGTCTTCTTGAAGTCGGCCAACGAGGAGGTCAGGTCCAGGACTTTCTGAAAACTGCCATGAATGCGATACTTCGAGTAGGTCGCCTTGTCGGTACCGTCCCAAGAGATTTCGATCCGGTCAAGACCGGACTTGACCATGTCCGGGTCAAAGGCGCAATTACCGTTGGTAATGATGGTGGCGCGGGTTTTCAGGCGTTCCTTGGCAAATGCAACCATGCGCAGCAAATCGGGATTTAGAAAAGGCTCGCCCCGACCGCAGAAAGACAGCTCACGCACGGAGATTTCCTCATCCGCCAATCCGGTAACGGCGTTCTGGAATAGAGGAAAGGGAAGGTTGTATGGGGGGCCCTTGAGCCGGGTTCTGCTGCTCTTTCCGACGCACATGGGACAGTCCAATGTACACAGAAAGGACGATTCCACCTGGAAAATTTGGACACCCGAAATCGCCCCGGATTCGTCGTCGGAGAGATCACTCCACGCATTACTCGGTGTGGATTCACGGAAAAGCTCGCAGGTTCCGCATTGCGGGAAGGCCACACGGCCGGAAAGGAAACTCCTTCGAACACGGCGCAGCGCATCTCCGTTGACCACACGGCGGCCGAAGTCGCGGCCGAGAGAGGCCAGCTCGTTTTGGAGGATTACAGATTCGCCCGTACTGCACCAGCAAGGGATTTCACCGTTGGCCTTGAGATATAGATGGTTGTAACCTCGGCAATAGGGGCCGACCCGCTTAGAGGTATTCGGTTCCGATGTCTCCACGGTCCTTCCTTAGTCAGTGCGGCCCCGAACCGGGAGACAACCAAAATGCCGATTTGAACCGGGCACGGGGAACAGCGCAACTTGAGCGTCCGTCCGCATGGCTTCCTCCTCGAATCCTGTACGGCAGTCGAGGATACGTTCAGAAATTGGTCTTGAAGAAATCCACGGGCACATCCGGAGTCAACATGTCCGTCTCTTCCGCATATTCGGTAGGCTCCGTTCCCATTTTAAAACATTCGAAAACCGGATTCTCAGTTGAAAAAGAGGCCAGTTTCCCGGATTGAGGGTCGATCTTGGCAAAGGTGACACCCTCGGGCGGAGAGAAAGGCGTAATTTTCTTTCCGGTGAGGGCACCTCTCATGAAATCGACCCAGATTGGGCTGGCTGCCCTTGCACCGGTTTCAAACCTTCCCATGGGCCGAAAATCGTCGAAACCCACCCACACACCGGCGCAAAGTTCAGGGGTAAATCCGATGAACCAAGCGTCCTTCAGATCATTCGTAGTACCGGTCTTTCCGGCTGCGGGGCGATTGAGCTTCAAGGCCCTTTTACCCGTGCCGTATTGAACCACTTCGGTAAGGAGATGGGTCATTAAAAAAGAAGTATCCTCGTGCATCGCACGTTGCTTCTCAATTTCGCTTTCCTCGAGGACGAGTCCACGCTTATCCACCACCTTGGTGATAAAAACAGGCTTGACCAGCATTCCGCCATTAGCGAAGGCCGTGTAGGCGCGTACGATTTCCAACAGTGTAACGTCTGAAGCGCCTAATCCAAGAGAAAGATTATGCACGAGATCGGACTGAATCCCAAGCTTACGAGCGTAATCGATCACATATCCGACGCCGATATCCTGGAGGAGCTTTACCGTAACCACATTTCGGGAGTGGATCAGAGCTTCCCGGAGAAGGGTGGGTCCGTAAAACTCTTCTTCGTAATTCTGCGGTTTCCATTTTCCACCTTGAGATGGGTCATCGTACACAACCGGGGAATCTATAATGATGCTCACCGGAGTGAATCCCTTATCCAAGGCGGCCGCGTAAACGATGGGTTTAAAGGCGGAACCCGGCTGCCGCCTGGCCTGAAGCGCGCGGTTGAACTGACTCTTCCGGAAATCGCTTCCGCCCACCAAAGCACGGACGAAACCGGTATCGTTCTCCATACACAGAAGAGCGGCCTGTGCATCGGGTTCCTGTTCCAAAGCAAGTTTGATCGCCTTGACGGGCGTTCCGTCCTTTCGTGTGTCCCTCTTGGGAATCGCGAGAATCTTAGCCTGTATCCGATCACCGGGTTTGAGGGCATCGGAAGGGACGTTTATGGAGGCATAATCCGAGGCGACCTTGGGATTGGGGTGACGAGCCCAGGCCATATGCTTGAGCTCGATGATCCCCTCATCGGATCCAAGGCAGACATGCACTGTTTTGGAGGAGTCGTCCACTCGGGTAACCAACCCGGTGACCACCTTGCCTTCCTGGAGCTCTTGTTCGGCCAAAGATTTACAGAAAGGTTCCCATTCCGATTTTTTGAGATGTTCCAACGGCCCCCTGTACCCGATGCGCTTATCGAGCTCCTCAATTCCGCGTGCGACGGCATGTTGCGCGATTTTCTGAAGTCCGGCGTCAACCGTGGTGTAGATTCTGAGTCCGCCTTCGTACAGTTCATCGGCTCCGTACGTTGCTTCGACGTATTGGCGCACGTATTCGGTGAAGTAAGGCGCTTTGTAAAACGGCTCTTCGTCGTTGTCGCCGAGTTGGACGCCGTAGCTCCGCGCCTTTTCGGCCTCTTCGGGGGAGATGTAACCTTCCTCGACCATGCGGCGAAGCACGTAGGACTGACGTTCACGGGCCTTCTCAATGTCGGCGTAAGGAGAATAACGGCTCGGAGCTCTGGGTAAGCCTGCAAGCATTGCACACTCGGCAAGGTTGAGATCACTGACGGACTTTCCGAAATAGGCACGGCTCGCCGCTTCAACCCCGTATGCGCCATGGCCTAGGTAAATCTGATTCAGGTAGATGTAAAGGATGTCTTCCTTGCTGAGTCGGTTTTCAAGGCGATAGGCGAGGATGACTTCTCTGATTTTTCGTCGATAGCTCTTCTCAGGGGTAAGCAGCAGGGAACGAGTGATCTGCTGAGTGATGGTGCTTCCACCCTGAATCTTTTTGCCGGCCTTGATATTCTTTACGAAAGCTCGAAGGATGCCCATGACATCGATTCCGGGATGTTCAAAGAATCGATCGTCCTCCGCGGCAACGAACGCGTGGATCAACGTTCCGGGCATTTTGGAAAGTGGGACAAGCTCCCTTCGTTCGCGAAAAAATTCTCCAATGACTTCCCCGTTACGGTCGTAAACTCGGCTCACCACAGGCGGATTGTAATCCTCCTTGGTGAACAGACTGGGAAGATCATAGGTGATGTAGAAGTAGCCCACCAAGGCGGTGCCCATCGAAAAGAGCAGGAGAAACAGCAAGACTGCCGGTACGACCCACCATCTTCTCGTGCGTAACTTTCGCCGCTTGATTTCCTCGACAGTTATGCCCTTGGGGCCGGAAGGTTTGGGTTCCATGTGCAGATCACCTTACAAAGGAAGGAAGTCGTACTCTTACCGGGCGTTCGCATTATTGACATCTCACGATGCGGAACAGGACGAACTAAAAAGAAAGCTCGTGCGTTCGTTGGTGTTCCGAGTGGGCCCGTATCACAATCCGAATATTATGTCAGAACACTCCAGGCCTTTCAAATGCTTGCCCGACGTGCAAGCTTCAAGGCCGCTCAGCGGAAGATAAAGTCTGAAACCAACCGACCGCGAAAAATGAGATGGGTACGGGGCGATTCGTTCGAAGACGGCGCATACTTGGGGAGTTGTCGGGAGCGTCCGCCCGGACAAAGCCGAGGAGGCGGGATCAATTGGAGCCATGTTGGGAGAACCTTCGGTCTCGAGTGAAAACGGGAAGATGACGACCGAGAAAGCGGCGGGCAGGGCGAGTGCCGTAGTTCAACACGGTTTTTAAGCGAAAGGAAACGATGACGACCAGGGTCCCCCGGCGAACCCCTTGACGATCGACGGTTCTTGTTACATACTCAAGATTGTTTCTCTTTGGCTACTTTGCCTTTTCATTCGGTAGCATTCATCGAAAAACCGGCCGGATACCTCCATTTTCCTATCGGTAAACCATATTAAGAGGACACCTATGACCATGGCGCCAGGACTCATTCTTCTCGAACCCGGTAATTACGTAGTGTCCCACAGAGTCAAAGAAATACTTTCCCTGGATGGGGAAGGTGGTTCGTCGGGCAGGAAGTTCAGGACACAGGCCAAGGGACTGGGCAGATGCCTTAACACCAGCGGAGGCAAAGCCACCCGAACCGTCCTGATCTTGAACTCCGGTCACGTGATTCTCACCTCGAAATCGTGCCACGGGATCCGAGAGATGCTCGCCTGATTCGTCGTGGCTGGTCGAACCACGCTACTCTTCCAGAAGCAAGGAAAGCAGTGCGGTTACCAGTTGCAGGCGGTTCACCGGGCCCCCGCCTCCGTCATTAACCTCGAACGACATCGGTTCGCTTTCGGGCCCTTGGCCACAGCTGTTATCACCCTGTACGGTCCAGTTGTAGGCTCCCGACGGGAGGGTCTGTGTAATGGCGACCGTGCACGTTCCGGAACTGCAGACCGTGGCCGGATACTCTTCGGAGAGGACCTCCCCGCCGCCGTCCTGCTGTACGGAGAGGAAGTAGGATTCGGAGCCCTCGGCTTCCAGCCAGGTAAAGGTTGGACGGGTCTCGGACGTTTCTCCGGATGGAGAAACGGGTGAGCCGGAATCGGGGACGGGACACGGGTCGCAGGAAGTGCGGAAGTTGGCCACCGTGTACGCCGTATTGTTCAGAGTGAGGCGGTTGTCCGCAGCGTTCGCTTCCCCGGCTGCAACGCCCATGGCTTCTCCCCCATAGGTCACTTCGGGATTCGACCAGTAGGGTACTCGAGTACATCCGCCGGGGCAGTTGTAGGCCATCACCGTCCTGAAAGCTTCGGTTTGAGATTGGTAGCCGTAGGCGTATGCGTATGCCCCTTGGCTGCTCGCGTTGGCCCGGTCGTGGTGGGCGCCCATATTGTGGCCCAATTCATGGGCGAAGCTGTAGTAACCCGTGGCGCATACTCTGGCAACCACGACGAACGCGTAGGACTTGAAGCTTGTGGAAACGTATGTCATCAGATAGCCGATCCCGCAGTAGTCGGTGCGGTTGCCGATGAGGACCACTTCGTCGGCGCAATAGGCGTCCCTGAGGCTGTGGACTTCGTCCATGTAACCGTCGGTTGTCCCCTGAAGACGGGATAGGTCGGTCGAAAAAGAGGATTCGGTATAATTCACCTCGGCGGTGTGGACCAGATTGAGGCGCTGCTGGATCCCACTGTTTTCGTAGCCGGTGTTGGTTTCGGCCACGGCCAGATCGATGAGGGCTTCCATGGCCGAGGTTCCGCCCTGTGCCTGTCGGGCCGCGGGCGTGTACACCACCAGGACGTCGATAACGGATCCGCTGTCCGCGGCGGGAGAAACCACGTCGGGCGAAGTGGACCAATCGCCTAACGAGGGGGTGATGGGTGCGGCTTCCGAGGGGAAGGAAGCCGGGTCGATTTGGACGACTTCATGGACGTCCGCCCCGATGTATTTTATCTGGTAAAGGGCACCGGGAAGGGAGACGGTCCCGGCTAAAATCCCTTTGGTCAAAGTCAGCACCACCTGCCCGTAGACGTCTTCCGCAATATCACCCACCCAGGTGATGCCGCCCGTGGCCCGACTCACGTCCGAACTTCTGAAGGCGGCGCGGTATACCGTGTCGTCGAAGAGATTCAGGGTCATGAGTTCCGCGCCCTGAGTGGAAGTTGCGGTGGTTCGAGCGAAGACCTGAGGGTTGATTCTGACTCGTCGGCTGCGAAGGACGCGGGAGTCGACGTCCTGCCGGAAAGTGCCGCTTTCGACGCCCGAGAAAAGAGCGTTGGAGTCGGACTGAGAGTTGTGAATGGATTTGATCGGCGATGCGTCGGAAGCGACGACGGCCGAAACCGGCTCGGGGAAGGTTGCGGCCAAGCCCAGGAAGGTACACAAGGTCAAGATTGCGACGAAGTTTTTCATTTGCGAAACCTGCTTTGGTGCTGTTTATGGGTATATTGTCATGCACTGTACCGCAACCGCGTCGTCTCCGCAACACTTTTTCTCGCTGCGCATCCTTTTCTTCTTACCTCACTTCCCCTTGACAAAATACCAAAACAGGCTAATCATACAACAAAACCATCGTGGGGGTGTTCACTATGCCGATTTATGAATACGAGTGCTCGGGGTGTGGGAAAATTACCGAGGCCATGCAACGCTTTAGCGATGATCCTTTGACCTCCTGCGAACATTGTGGGGGAGAGCTCCGCAGGCTGATCTCTCAAAGTACCTTCCACCTCAAAGGGTCCGGATGGTACGTGACCGATTATGCCCGCAAGTGCTCCACCTCGACATCCGGGTCGTCCGGATCGTCCGCATCATCCTCCACAGCCTCTTCACCCGCGGAAAAAGCGGAGAAGAAGCCCAAGGAGGCGGCCGAGCCCAAGAAGTCGACCGGTGCGACCGGTGATTCCAACTGACCAATGCCGCCTAATGTGAGGATCAAACCCGCCGCACGGCGGGTTTTTTGTCTCCTTCCGAGGGCTTCCCGTCAGCAGACGTGGTGCAGGTGAGCCGGCTCGGGCCGATCTCTAGTGATTGAGGCACGGCGCCGGCGGTACGCTTTCCGCCCCGGTGCGTCGGAGTCCGATCGCACAAATCCTTCCCATCGCACCGAGGCCCTCGCCTTCGCAGAGCCGTTGTAGGCGACCAAACATCAGGGGAACACGGAGGGCCGCTCCGTCGGAAACCTCCGGGAACGCAACATGAGTCCGTAAAATTTCATTCGGAGAATACGCATGCAGATTCTTGTCCTTTATTTTTCTCGAAGCAAGAACACCCTGACTTTGGCTCAAGCCATCGCCGAGGGTGTCGATGAGGTGCAGGGGGTCAACGCGGTCCTCAAATCCACCGAGGAGGCGACCAAGGAGGACTTCGTGGAGTCCGCGGGAGTCATTGCGGGTTCCCCCGTGTATTTCGGCACCATGGCGGCCGAACTCAAATCCGTTTTCGATCGTTTCGTCGGCGTGAGAAAGAAAATGGAGAATAAGATCGGGGCCGCTTTCACCACATCCGGAGACGCCTCCGGAGGAAAAGAAACCACTTTGATGAGCATCATTCAGGCCTTGCTCATCTACGGCATGGTCATTGTCGGGGACCCGATGGACGCTACCGGCCATTACGGGGTTTCGTGCGTGGGAAAACCGGATTCCGAAACCGCGGAGAACGGTAAGAAGCTCGGTAGACGAGTTGCGGAACTGGCTCTGAAGGTCCAAGGGTGAGTCGTCTCTTCGAGGCATAAGGAGTGGATCATGTGTGAATCTTGTAGCTCGGGATCCGACCTGGAGAGGCAAATCGCCTACCTGGAGAATTTGGTGAAACGCCGAGCGGAGTCGGAAAACGCGAATGATTCGGTGACGGCAAAAGCTCGAGAGACTCTCGAATCTCTCTACCGGCAAAAGGAGGAAGGCCGGGAAGGGGCGCCGATCGCGTCGGCCTGATATCCGATAATCCGTCGGGCATGCCTTGCCGGGAGCCCATCCAAAGGGGGCAAACGCCTCCTTTTCGGAGGCCGCGAGTACTGCGTGGTTGAAAGGGAAAGCGACCTTCCCCGTTTCACCGGAAACGGTCCGGGGAGGCCTTTGCGGTCTTACAGGCGGGGACAGGCCGAATTTTTTCCTGGTACGGATTCCCAAGTCGTAGTTGAAGCATGCCGAAAACCGGAAGGACCCTCACCCGGCGTGGGGGTCGGCGGACATGAACGTGACGAAAGGCAAACATCCGGGGCAAACCCGGGGAACGGAAAAAAGAGGCACTGCGCTCTGCTACCGGTGCAGGCATTTCTACGTCACATGGGATCCTTCCTTTCCCTACGGTTGCCGTGTTTTCGGGATGAAGTCGCGCCAATTACCAAGCGTAGCCGTCTACCTGTCGTCGGGAAGGCGATGTTTGTTCATGGAGCCCAAGGAGAGACCTACGGGCTCTTGAGACTCGCCGTCGCGGCGCTTCCCCGATGCCGTCGATTCGCTGGAACGGGCATAAGGCGTCCGAATGATGTTGAAAATCGATCATGAATTCGAGAGGTGGGAAGATGCTCGGACCCGGAAGGGGGCGTTTTTGAACTGAAAGGAGTTTATGACGAGAAAACCGTTTAATTGGTTTCTTCTCGAGCCTTACACCGTCTCACGGGTCTTTGCGAAAGCCCTCCTTACCACTTGGTCTCCCCCTTCTTTTATTCTACAATAATTTGTTGTTCCTTTAACGAAGAAATCTCTAAGACTTAGGAATTTGCATCATCCTTTGAGAGCTCTTTCTATTTCCATCTCCTGGAAGACCTTCATCGTGGCAACGGTGGCGGTGACCCAACTCTTGAGCTGTGCCGGTGGGCCCGAGCGCAGGCCGGTTACCAGGGCGGAGTATCTGGAAGTCCTCCATGAGGACCTACGGGCTCTTGAAGTTGATTTCGAGTGGTGGCTGGATAACCGGGCGGAAAAAGCCTTTGGTTATCGTTTCAAGGAATTGCTTGAGCGGGAGATCCTGGCAAGAAATCGCACGTCCGGTGCCCCCCTCACGATTACCAATGCCGCGTTCATCGCCGCTTTCGAATCGGCCGTTTCCTCGTATGCAAAAGAGGGCGTCCTGGATCGGCTTACACGAAGCGGAACCATTGATCTTCACTCGGGATTCTGGGACTTCGGCGAGGGCAACCGGATTCACGCCGAGTTTTCGTTTCGCGATGAAGACCCTTATCTGGTGCGGTGTTTGTTAATTCGTCGCCCTAATGGTTCCTCCGCCAAAGTGGCGGTATCCAGGCTGGACGACGGAGTCGAAGTCTACGATACTTCCGAGTTCGCGTTGGGTTCGATCAACGGATTTCGAGTGCGGGTGAACAAGATGTTCGCGCATCTGGATCAACTGCATACGGTGCAGGTGATCTTCGAGGCACCCGGAGGGAAAGAGAAGACGCGATATCGTTGCTTCTTGGCCCGAGAACCTTCCAAGACCGCTTTTCTCAGAATCTATCCTTTGCCCGTGGAAAACATCGAAGCCGAACTCGATGAGACTCGGAAGAAAATAGAAACCTCCGACCGGCGTTTGATTACCAGTCTGCGGGAAGACGTGGCACGGCTATACTATGAGATCGGGCTCTATAAGCCGAAACTTTCAGAACGTGCCCGGGTCGAGAGATTTTTTCGAATACTCAAAGAAGCCGGAGAGAAACGTTTTATAGAGGACCTGAAACAGATTCGCTTTCCGAACGGCCTGGTGGCCCGGGTAGACGAACAACGGACCAGCGTTTCCTTGCTGCGCCTGACTCTCGAAGGAAAGGATCATCGATTGATGTTCCTCCGTCCGGAGAATCTTGAAACAGTGTACGATTCGGCTTGGGTCGATGGGCAAAATCTCCGGCGGGCGCAGCGGGACCGATTCAACTTCGGTTCCTGGCTTCCGGACCTGTGGCATGGGAGTAACGAACAGCTTTTCATGTCCGTGTACGCCATCAACAAGGCCAAAGCGACCGCCTCCGGCAAACGGCTCAATACCAGGCAAATTTTCGACCGAACTCTCACCGATATGAAACGAGTGGGAGCCTACTTCGAGGAACAGAAGGTCAGGATCAATTCCGTCGCTTTTCGTCTGAAGATTGATGAAGCCGACGTGAGCCGGCTTCTTGCCAAACTGGACGAGGAATTGCCCGATCAAGCCCAAGAACTCGATCTCCCCGCAGATGCGTCGCCGCTGCATCGAACCATGGATTGGAAATTGGTGCGGGTCGAGGAAAACGGCATGACGTTCATCAAGGATGCCGACTTGTTGTATTATCGGGTGGAGAAGGCGGACGTTTCTTCGGGGCGGCCCTTGGAAGCCGTTCGGGATAAACTCAGGTCGCGTTTTCCGGGCGTCTATGATTATTCTCTGGTATTCAGCGGGTTTCGCCGAGAGCATGTTTTCCCCGGCATGCTTATTCCCGTGCCTCGTGCACCGGAAGACCGGCAAATCTCCAGTTTGTATCTTAAGGAATTGATCCTGGACGCATGCCGATCTCTCGACTACGATTATCCGGAGCTGATCTATGCTTTGGTCTGGAACGAGTGTCACGCCGGATTGGATAATTTCTTTCGTTTCGAAGCCCGAAGGGTGGATAAGGTCCTGGATCTGAAGGCGCGGTTAACAGGGGACGAAAAGAAACGATTCGAGGAGCTCTTCGGTCGGTTCTCCGTACTGCTGGCGGGTTCCTGGGGGCCGGGCCATATTCTGTATGAAACTGCTTGGGCCCTGGGTTTCAGAGGCTCCCCGGGGGAGTTGGCCAAACCCGAAAACAATATTCGGCTGATGGTTCAATACCTGAAGGCGCGGAACATTGATCGAGACTCCTCAATCAAGGAAATCAGTTATGCATACAACGGTCCCAGGTATGCCGCCAACCAATATCACAAGAGGCTGAAAAAGAACCTGGAGCGCGCATTGGAGGCTTTCAGCACCTAACCGCGCTCTGTTATGGAAGGACTCCTCGTCCATTGATCTTCGGGGTGGGCTTTCCCGAGAGTGTTCCACACCAATCACGGCAGAGTGGTTTCCGACCGAAATGAGATTGAAACGCATCCGAGATGTCAGCCTGAAGTGGAAATTGGTCGTGCCGTTCTTGCTCCTTTCCTTGGCGAGCATCGCAGCCGTGGATTACGTGGGCCTGCGCTACCAGTATGCTACGATTGCCGCACAGGAACGAAATCTTCTGCTGGGGTACTACAATAATTTCCTGATCCAGATGGAAAACCAGGGAAGGATGATGGGGTCTTTGGCCACGAGCATCTCCTTGAACCAGGAAGTGGCCAAGGCTTTTGCGGAGCGGGAGCGAGCCAAGCTGCTCGAATTGATGAAACCGACGCTGGCCAACCTCAAGCAAAGCTTCGGTATCGACCAACTCCATTTTCACACACCGGTGGCCGTTTCTTTTCTCCGGGTCCATAAGCCGGATCGCTACGGGGATCATATGTCTTTTTTCCGTGGAACCATCGTGGAGGCCATGAGAAAGGGCGAGGTGGTCTATGGACTGGAGAGAGGCGTGTACGGCACGGGCTGTCGCGGTGTCGCTCCGGTAAGGTGGCAAGGCAGGATCGTGGGCACCGTGGGCGTGGGCTGGAACTTGGGAGACGCCTTTCTGGCCCAGTTGAAGCAGCGTCTACATATCGACGTGGCCCTCTATGAACTCAATCAAGATGGAGAATTCGTCCAAACCGCGGCAACTTGGAAGGAAGACCATCCCATTTGCATGGAAGAGTGTGTGGAGGCCCTCTCTTCCAAAGAACCCCTGATCTTCCTGGGGCCGAAAAACGATCCCCACAAATCGGTTCTGGTGGGGACTCTTACGGACTACTCCGGGCTGGCGGTCATGGTCGTCAAGATCGTGCTGGACAGATCGGCAATCGAGAAACGTATCGTTCGGTCCGGGCACGTCATGATGGGCGTTGGGGTCTTGGCGCTGATCCTCGCGACCTTTCTGGTCTATCGCATCAGCACTTTCTTCCTTAAGCCCATCAGAGAAGTGGTGGTTCTCGCAGGTGAGATCGCTTCCGGAAAACGACACAGGAGATTGATCCCCACGGTTATGGATGAGTTGGGATTGCTCACCCTGTCGCTGAATCAAATGATCAACGCGCTGAACGAGTCGCGTGAGCAACTCGAGCAATACGCCACCGACCTCGAGAGCCGGGTGCGTGAACGCACCTCGGACCTGATCGCCTCGGAAGACAAATACCGTACCTTGGTGGAAAACGTTCCTCTGGTGGTGTATCGACTGATGCCCGACGGGACTTTGGTGTTTCTCAACCAGTATGCCGAGGCCCTTCTGGGAGTCTCCGTGGATCGGGTCATCGGGAGGAAGAACTGGTGGACCGAAATTGTGTTGCCGGAGGATGCCGAACGTGTGGCACAGGAGACCGGCACGTGCATCGAAGACGGAGTGCCCGTACGGATGCAATATCGCTGCCGGAATCCCGAAGGAAAATTGATCCACATTGAGGATCAGGCGATTCCTCACCGGGACCACGACGGCAAGGTGCTGTTCATCGACGGTATCATGGTGGATACAACGGAGCATTACACGCTGCAGGAGAAGATCATCAAGACGGAGGAACTCAAGACCCTGCATGAGGTTTCCATGCAGCTGGCTCACGAGATCCGCAATCCCCTGATGACCGTGGGAGGATTCGCCAGAAGGCTTCTCAAAGCCATTCCCCCGGAGGATCCCAACCACAAGAGCGTGGAGATCATTCTGCAGGAAGCGGCCAGACTCGAGCTGATTCTAAAGATGATTCTTTCCTACATTCAACCGCTGGACATGCTCATGGAGGCCACGGATCTGAGCACCATGATCCGGCAGGTCATCGATGAGCTGAGCGCCGAAGCCGGCGCGCGCAACATCCGGATGGAGCTTGAAGAGGACGGTACGCCCAGATTGATCCAGGTGGACCCCAAGCTCATGCGCGAAGTGTTTCAGACGTTGTTCAAAGACGCTCTCCGGCGAATGCCGGACGAAGCGGAGTTGGAGGCTTCGGTGGAGCAGTTCCCGGAAACCTCTCATGTCACCATCCAGTATCCGGTATCCTCCCCGTCCGCACTGGAGGTGGACCATTTCTTTTTCCCGTTTGTGGGAACGGATTCCGGCATGGCGCCCTTGGATCTACCCGCGGTGAAGATGATCATTCATAAGCACGGCGGCCTGATCGAAGTCACCAAAGAGGACAACAGCATTATCGTTCTCACCATCGACATTCCGTCTTAGACGATTTTCGGAACCATTTTTTGCGAAAGTTAATGCGAACCGCCAAGAGAAAGGAAGGAGTGTTGCTTATGAGTCCGATCGTTCATAGTCTGTATCGGTGCCTCCTCATGGCCCTGTTGCTCCCGCTGCTTGCCGTCCAACTGCCGTTGTCTCCTGCGGCCACGGCATGGGCGGAAGACGCCGTGCAGGCGCCCGTAGCCCAACCCGACGAGCAAGGTGAGGCGGTCGGGGAACCGGAACAGAAAGAGGGCACTTTCGGAGCGATCACCAGTACTTTGTCTTCCTGGGGCAGCAAAGCCATGGAGCAGAAACGCAAACTCTCCATTCGCTACGAAATTCGAGGTATCCGCAAAGAGATCGAGGAGGACTACTGCGGGTTGGGGAGCGTGTTTTACGGTCTGTACAGCAATAAGACCTTCAACCTGCTCAACGATCCGGAGATACAATCGATTCTTACGGCCATAGCGGAAAAACAGGCCCGAATCAGCGAATTGGAAGCCGAGTTGAAAGAACTCGGCGGAGCGGAGGAGGAAGATGTCCCTTCTGCCGAAGAAACCAATGAAACGGGTTCCGAGACAACCCGGTGAGGCGACGCCGACGGAAGATCTCTCCCGATTGATTCGCGGTAAAAGTTACCGAGACTTTCCGTTTCGGGTGGTCCTCAGCCTGGGACCGCTCATCGAGCACCTCCGTGAGGCCGCGAACTCCGAACGGTCCCCCATGTTCCGGTTGCGACGGGATATCGACGATATCCTGTCCGAGGCGCCGGAGTTGGAGGGGCCCATCGAAGACATGGGCGTCATCGAGCGAAACCGTGACCGGGTCGAGGCTCTGATGAGCTATATCCTGCCTCCCACGTTCTGGGATACGGAACTCGCCTGCGCCATGGTGCCCTTTTTCGCCGATCCTTTCTTCGTGACTCCGGCGTTCAGACGTCTGTTCCTGAGCGAAGACGGGAAACTCCTGGGCAGGATCAACGTGGACAAAGCCGGCTTCGTTGTGGGCCGGCTGGCCCGTGCCTACCTGATGGTGCTGCGGAAGTACTACGGCGTCACCCATGACTTTGATTATCCTCTGATCCGGGCCATCGAAGACCCGGATACGGGACTGGAACGCCGTTTCCGCCTCCATTTCGACAGCCGGTTTTTCCATGTGAGCCCTCGGAACCAACTTCCCGAATTGTCGGAAGAGGAGCGAATCTTCGTCTTCGAAAATTTGCTCGAACCGGAACGGATCATGGACGTCCTTCCCCCTAAGGAGTTCGAGTTTTTTGGATTTACATGGGTGCGCCTCGCGGAGGTTACCGAAACCGAGACCATGTCGGAACTCGAACGGGACATCATCGACCAGGAGGATTTGGTCTCCCCCGAAGGTTTCGCACGGCTGCAGCACCGGCTGAGGGTCCTGATGAGGCGGCCCGGTTTGGTGGTCAGTCTGGCCGCCATTCACGACGGGCAGGTTCACTTGTTCAACGAGGGGAGCCAATGCCTGAGAGACTGTATCTTTGCCCATTCAACGCATGTACCTTTCGGTCAATTTTCGGGAACGTTGTTTGAACGGGCGATCCACAGCGGAGAGATGGTGAAGGTGCCGGACGTGGATCGGGAGTTGGCCAAGAAGTGCGGTGTTCAGGAGTTGCAGCGGATGGGAGTGCGATCCCTGCTCATTGCGCCGCTCAAATATGAAGGCAGGGTGATCGGATCGTTGAACCTGGGATACTGCAAGACCTTTGATATCGGTCCCATGGATACTACTCTCGTGGCCGAGGTGCAGCCTTTGTTTTCCATGGTGATCAAGCGCATTCTGGAAGACATGAATCATCAGATTCAGGGAATCATCCAGGAGAAATGCACCGCCATCCACCCCATTGTGGAATGGCGTTTCCGGCAGGCGGCCGCGAGACACCTGAAACACATGCGCCAAGGAAAGGCTTCCGAGATCGAGCCCATCGTGTTTCGGGACGTGACGCCCCTCTATGGGGCGTCGGACATCCGGGGTTCGTCCGAGGCCCGGAATCGCGCCATCCAACAGGACCTGTCGGATCATCTGGAGCTTGCAAAGTCGGTTCTCGATTCGGCACTCAACAAGAAACGCCTGCCCATTCTCGAAGAGCTCGCATCGCGGGTGACTGCTCTATCCCAACGGATCGCTCGAGGCTTGAACGCCGGCGAGGAGACTTCCGTGGTGCGTTTCCTGCACGATGAAGTGGAAAGCGAATTTCCCCAGTTGGAACGATTCGGCGAGGAAACGGCGGAAGCGGTGGAAGTCTACCATGCCGCTTTGGATCCCAGGATGGGAACCATCTATCGGCGGAGGAAAGACTTCGAAGAGAGCGTTCGCCTGCTCAACGACGCCTTGGCCGTCTATCTCGATGAAGAGGAGGCTCGCATTCAGGCCCTGTGTCCCCATTTCTTCGAGCGGCACAGAACGGACGGCGTGGACTACGTGGTGTATGCGGGCGCTTCTTTGGTGGAAAGCGGGGAGTTCAGCACCCTGTTCCTCAAGAACCTGCGCTTGTGGCAACTGGAAGTGGCCCGCGGCATGGCCGTGCGAACGGAACGGCTCAAACCGGACCTACCGGTGCCTCTGGACACGGCGCACCTTATCCTGGTGCAGGACGCGCCTCTATCCGTTCGGTTTCGTTACGACGAAAAACGCTTCGACGTGGACGGGGCCTACGACGTGCGCCATGAGATCGTGAAATCCAGACTGGACAAGGCGGTGCTCAAGGGCACGGAGGAACGCCTTACGCAACCCCGCAAGATCGCGGTGGTGTACTCCACCGCCGAAGAGCGGGAGGAAATGCTCAAGCACATTTCCTTTCTCCAGGGCAAAGGACTTCTTGGTGAGGAGGTGGAATCCCTGGAAATCGAGGACTTGGCCGGCGTGTCGGGGTTGAAGGCGCTGCGGTTGGGGGTGGTGGTGGAAGGAAGCTCGGCCCCGTCTTGAGGTGCAGCCGACCGCGATTTGCAAAGGTCACCGGCGAATGTTCCAGACAACGGTTACGTAACCGGTGCGGATATCTTCGAAGTACACCGCCGAGGAACAACTCGTTTCTTGGGTGCAATTCAACCGGCTTAAGCAGGTCGCTATCCGTCGCCGTATTCCCCGGGGATAGGGAATCGGCGGCGTGAACCCGCAATTCGGCAATGGTCTCAGCCTTCCGGGAACCGGAACCCATAATCCCTTGGCGCGCGAATAAGCGCTTCTCTCAAGCCAAGTCGCTTGCTCCCAATAGGTCCCTCACTGGATTCCTCGACACGACCGGCATGACTCATCGGGCCGAGCCGTTCCACTTTTATGTCATGTTCGTTCGGGCCGGTCGTGCTTCCTTAGTGACGCAGGATCCCACTTACCGAGAAATCACTCCTGGCGGCGGTCGCTGTGTCCGGCCATCCGACTACCCACGAGCTTTGGGGTGATGCTGTATTTTATAGTAGACAATAAGAGTAATATAAAATACATTTACTCTCGATTTCCACCGAACGGGTGGAAATCGGAGCTTGCTTCCGTCCGTAATCTTCGGACGTCGCCGCTTCAACGTGTTTCGGTTGAATCCAAGAGCATGGCAATACCAAATAACGGCCTGAACAAGGAGGCATGTGATGAAAGTGCTGAATCTGTTCTACACGTCGACCTCGAATACCCGGAAAGTGGCCGACTCCATCAGTTCGGCCGCCGAAGCCCTCGGGCATAAGGTGGACACCGTGAGAGTCACCAAAGACCTGGATCCGGAGACCATCGACCTGCTCGATTACGATTTTCTGTTTGTCGGGTCGGGGGTTTACGAATGGCTTCCGGGCAAGCATATGATGGAATTCCTGATGCGGCAGCATAAGAAATACCTGAGGAACGATCTCATCAACGGCGACGTCAGGCCCAAAGCCCCGAAAAAGGAGGGGAAGAAGGCCGTGGTGTATTGCACGTTCGGCGGAAGCCATACGGGAATCAACGAGGCGGTACCCACCACCAAATATCTGAGCCAGCTTCCGGACCATTTGGGTTTTACGGTTCTCGCGGAGTGGCATTTCGTGGGCGAGTACCACGGAAGATTCAAGATTCTTAATGAGATCGGTCGCTTGGGGGACATTTCAGGTCGCCCGAATGAGGAGGATTTGCGCCGGGCCTCTTCCATGGCATCCGCCATTTTGCAGGTGTGAGTGAGGAAGAGACTCGCGCCGAACGAGGGACGACTTCAGGCGGGGTCGTCCCTCCCCGCAGCAAGGAGCCCCCAATGTTTCCATCTTCGGCCGGATCGCAGGTGATTCGATGATCCGGAATCCGGTTGATTTCCCACACCTCCTCTTCCGAACTGACTACCCTTCCGCCGGCACCTGTGGTACACTCAAACCTCCGCCTTTCATCGGCGGCCCATCGAACCCAAGGAGACCCGTCGTGAAATTGAAAAGCGTCGCGTGTTTATTGGTCATCTGCGTTCTAGTGCTTTCCGGGCCGGCGGCCGTCCGCCTCGCATCCGCAGGAGAGCCGAAGTTCAAAGTCGGGGAAGTGGTTCCCGATTTCACTTTTTCCGCCCCGTCGTCGGACAAGGATCGGGCTTATTTAGGGCTCGAAGCAAAAAAAGAGTTTCACAGATCCGACGTGCCCGCGGAGCTTTTGTACGTCGATATTTTCGGCGTTCTCTGTCAGGCCTGCCAGAAAAACGCCCCGAACATGAACAAACTTCACAATTACCTGGTGCAGGATCCCGCATTGGACAAGGCCGTGAAGATCGTCGGCGTGGCCCACGAATCGGACTACGAAGACGTAAAGATGTTCCGAAAGGCCTTTCGGGTAAAGTTTCCCCTGATCCCCGACGAAAGCGGGACGATTTTCGAGCAATTGGGGGAGCCCGACACGCCCTACGCCGTGGTGCTGGATCGGGATCGAAAAATCGTCCTCACCCACCAGGGCGTCATTCATAACGTGGAGCAGTTTCTTGCCGAGATCAGGCAACATCTCAAATGATCGTATCGGCTTTTTGGACGAGTACCCCGGACGCGCTTCCGGGGTGAGCATATTAAGGCGGCTTGCATGGACGACCCAAAAGAGCAAGACATGAGGCCTACACTCGCGGGGGCTTCCCTTTTCGAGGGTGTGAGCCGTGAACAGCTCCTCGAGTTCGCCCGGGTGGTCACCGAAAAGACGCTGTCGCCGGGCACCATGATTTTTGAGCAGGGAGACCCCGGAGACAGCTTCTATATTATTCGTTCGGGAAAAGTACAGGTGTTCCGCAAAGGGGACCAGGGTATCGAAACTCAGCTATCCGTGCTGGGCCCCGGGGACAGTTTCGGTGAAATGGCTTTGTTGACCGGAAAACCCCGTTCCGCGTGCATCCGTGCTTTGGATGAGACCGAAGTTACGGTGCTGCCTAAGGAAGAGTTCGATCGGATTTTACAGGGGCATCCCGATGTGTCCCTGGCCTTTGTGAAACAGATGTCCGAATGGCTGCTGCGGGATGAGGCTCGGCTGCAGACCGCCACGGAACGAGCTCTGCAGCCGCCGAGGCTTACCTGGTTGGATTTTGCCTTTATTGCGGCCGTGGTCGTGCTTTGCGGACTTATCTTCAACACGGCCAACCCCAACGGCCTTCCGTGGATTCCGAAAACGTACGCGCACGACTCCGTGACCTTCGTCTCCCCGGAGGAAGGAAAGGCGGCTTTTGACCGGGGAGCGGTCATGGTGGACGCCCGCCCCTCGAACTTTTTCGACGAGGAACACATCAAAGGTGCGGTGAATCTTCCTCTGCCCGTGTTCGATTTTGTGTACATGATGCAATTCGGGTCCATGGACAAGGAGAAACCCATCATTGTCTACGGGCGCAACGTAAGTCGTCGTTATGATTCGGAGGTCGCCTATCGTCTGGTCTTGAGAGGTCATCGTAACGTGTCGATCATGAAGAAGGGACTCTCCGGATGGGAGAAGCAACAGTACCCCGTGGCGGTACAGGAAGATTCCTAAACTATGACGGGAATGCCAAAATCGATAAAGCGATTTGTGACGAGTCCGCACCTGGCGTTGGTGCTGAGGTTGTACCTGGGCTTGGTCTTCATTTACGCCAGTATGAGTAAGATTCCCTACCCGGCGGAATTCGCGGAGAACCTTATTGCCTATAGGTTGTTTCCGTGGTGGTCCATCAACCTTTTGGCTGTGTTCGTGCCTTGGCTCGAATTGATCTGCGGTCTTTTTCTGGTGATCGGACTGGTCACCAGGGCGGCCTCGTTTACCATCGGGGCCATGCTGCTGGGATTCACCGCGGCCATCCTCATCAACATAATCCGAGGATCGAACATCAGCTGCGGGTGTTTCGACAGTGTGGGACCGCAGATTGGATGGTGGGAAGTGTTTCGGGACCTGTCATGGTTCGCGTTGATCATGCAGGTCTTTTTCTTCGATCGGATTCTGTTGCTTCGAAGAGGCGGGTTGGGTCTGAAAAACCGGTCATTGGCCGAAGCGTCCTGAGGGGGGATGTGGTGAATCGGAGAAATCGGTCGTTGAATTGGGCGACGTCGGCGGTGCTGATTCTTCTGGTGGTCTGCCTTTGGGCCTGTAGCAAGCCCGAAGGGTATATCGGGGTCTACGAGGTACCGGACGGTGAAAACTCGAGCCATGCCGGCACGGAAATCGAACTCAAAGAAGACCATCAGGGAGTGTGGAGAACCTCCGAGGAGGAAGTGACCTTCCGATGGGATGAGAGTGATGGTGATATTCGTTTCCGCACCCGGGAGGGAGGCATCGTACTGGGAAAGATATCGAAAGACTCCCTGGAGGTCAGGCTTCCCGGCACGGGACTGCTGCGATTCATTAAGAAGGGGCCCGCTTAACCGTTCCACGCCGGGTCTTGGCTCACGGGAGGCGTTCGCCTTCCGCATGTTCACCCGGGCGAAGCCCCGCCCCTTTTCCCTCCGCACCCCCCATCCCGGTCAACGAACGTCACGGCGTGGACGAGGCCACGTCCCGCCGTTCCTTTTGTTCGATTCTACGAAATGAATCCCGCGCAAAAAGAGGTCGCTTTGCCTGCGGTCTTGTGCTGAGAATGAGACGGACAGCCTTGGAGAAGAACGACGGGGAATCCGTTCCCTTGGGTAGGGATTCCCCGCAGGTATTCTCAACGGGCCGTTGAAAAACGCGATCCGCGACGTTGCGCTACATCACTCGTCACTGCGACGTACTCTATGTACGACTCATTCCTCAGGATTTGTGCGCCTTGCATCTCATCGTTTTTCACCAACCTTCCGCAGCCGGCTTTTTTCAACGGGCTGTCTATTGACCGCTTCAGTCTTCCTCGAAACGTACTCGAATGGTTTGGGCGTGCATGGGGAGTCCCTCGTACTCGGCGAGGTGAATGACGGACTCTTTGAGCCCTTCGAGCCCGGCCTTGGAAAGATATTGGAAAGTGGGCTTCTTGATAAAGTCGTCCACGCTGAGTCCGCTGAACATGCGGGCGCATCGGCCGGTGGGAAGCACGTGGTTGGTCCCCGAAGCATAGTCCCCCGCCGGAATGGGGGAGTAGGGTCCCATGAAAATGGAGCCCGCGTGTCGGATACGCGTCAACGTCTGCCACACGTCCGAGGTCCATAGCTGTAAATGCTCGGCCGCGTACTCGTTGGTGAACTCAATGGCCGCATCCATGGTGTCGGCGATGAGTATGGCGGAATTTTTCTTCAGGGCTTCGCCAATGATTTCCTTACGGGGAACGGTTTCAAAAATGCGTTCAATGTGACCTGCGGTTTCGCGGGCCAGCCTTTCCGAAGTGGTGATCAGCACCGCGGCCGCGTCCGGGTCATGCTCGACTTGGCTGAGAAAGTCCACGGCCACCCAGTCGGCTCGGGCGGAATCGTCCGCCAGGATGAGGCCCTCACTGGGACCGGCCGGAGAGTCGATATCCACGACACCGAACACCGCCATCTTGGCGGCGGTAACGTATTTGTTTCCGGGACCCACGATCTTGTCCACTTTGGGAACCAGGGGCGTTCCGTAGGCCATGCTGCCCACGGCCCAGGGCCCTCCCATTTTGTAGAGAGCTTCCGCGCCCGCCAAATCGGCCGCCACAATGGTGGCGGGACTCACGGACATGCCCGGCCCGGGGGGGGTGCAGGCCACCACTCGGGAAACGCCGGCAACTTTGGCGGGCACGATGTTCATGAGCACGCTCGAAGGGTAGTCGGCTCTCCCACCGGGAACGTAGGCGCCCACAATGTCCATGGGAGTGGTCTTTCGCCCGGCCAGGATCCCCGGGGCCACCTCGATGATCCACATTTCCCGTTCCAGTTGAGCGCGATGAAAGCGCTCCAGATTTCGGATGGCCTGTTTGAGGCCGTCGATGATCCTGGAGTCTAATTCTTCATAGGCTCGTTCCGTCTCTTCCCGTGTTACTTTGAGGTCCGATTCGGAAATGTCGTCCTTGAGCTTACGATAGTGCTGAACGGTAACCATATCCCCGTCCGCGGCGATGTTTCGGACGATCTTCCTCATGTCCTCCAAAACCGCGGACACATCCTCCATGGAACGGTCCATGAGTTGGGATCGGCGAGCCGATGTCAGTTTGTTCAGGAATTGCGGTTCCAGCATGGTTTTCCTCCGGGAGGTCCTTCTTGACCCGTTGCATCGCTTAAGTTAAAGGCACTAATTAACAACTTCGGGTCGTGCGTTCAAGGAAAAAGGGGGAGCTCGGCACGGCCCGCCGGAGGGCTTCCGCGATGTACGACATCATTGCACCATGGGCACCATCGTGGTATTTGTCAAAAGGTAAACAAATGTGAAGAGGAGGTCCTGATGACGAGATTGAGCATGTGGGTGGTGATTCCGGTGGTACTGTTGGTTTTGGGCTGTTCGGCGGCTCCGGAAGTGCGTCGAACGGAGATTACGGAAACCGTGGACTTGAGCGGTCGTTGGAACGACACGGACGCGCGGCTCGTGGCCGACGAAATGATCGCCGACTGCCTGAGTCGTCCCTGGCTGGGCCGATTTCGTGAAACTCACGGCGGAAAGCCTCCCGTGGTCATCGTGGGGGATATTCTGAACCGGAGCCATGAGCACATCAACACCCAGGTATTCGAAAAAAATTTGGAGCGCGCGTTGATCAATTCGGGCGAAGTTGATTTCGTCGCTTCGAAAGACGAGCGTCGGGCCTTGAGACAAGAAAAGGCGGATATGCAGTCCGGATTTACCAGCGCCGAAACCGCCAAGTCACTGAGCGGGGAAACGGGCGCCGATTTCATGCTCCACGGCACGGTGAACTCGATCAAGGATGAGATCAAAGGCGAATACGTGATCTTCTATCAGGTGAATATGGAGTTGACCGAGCTGGAAAGCAACAGAAAGTCCTGGATCGGGGAGAAGCAGATCAAGAAAGTGGTGAGCCGGTCACGGTTCACCTTCTGAAATCCTGGGATTTCTCCTAATTTAATAAGGTTTCGGGGCCATGCGTCAGAGAGCATCGGCGCGTTGGTCTCTTGTGCCTAGAAATGAGAAAGTGAGGAGAATACGGCCAATCTTCGACTAGAGGCAATCGCCCATCAGGCGTGCAAACCGACCCGAATGTCCGAACGCAGTGCTTCAGTTCGTCTTGAAAATCGGAACCGGGCACGGTTATCGGGAGATAGCGTTCTCGTGCCGCGAGAGGGACCGGAAGAGCGGAATACGTGGTTACGGGCCTCTCGGCTCATTCCGGTCGGCCTGGTATTGTGTTTGTTGTGGATGGTCGCCTGCAAGGCAACGGCCCCCGTGCATCAGCGGGACGATCCTTTTTCCGCGGAGGGCGGTCCCGGCCTCATTCGGGTTTCCGACGGCGGCCACAAGGCCCGGCAAGGTCCGGGCCGCGAGGAAAAGTCGGAGCGCGACAAGGCCGATGGGCGCACCTTGCCTCAGCCCACGAGCGAAGCCGAGGCCTCAGATGAAGAATCCGCACCGGTTTCCATCCAACAGACGGTGGAGTCATCCGGGGACGCCGGACCGCAGCTTCCCGTTTACGAACAGGTGGCTTCGCTGTGCGAAAAGGGCGATTTCGACTCGGCGGAGTCGGCCCTTAAAGAGAGTCGAGAAGAGTTCGGAAAGGACCGGCTGCTCCATCTTATGGAGACGGCTCTGATGAATCTCTATGCCGGTCGTGACGAAGCCGCGGTGAAACTCTTCACCGAGGCGGATCGGCTGGACCAGGAACTCTACACCCAAAGTCTCACCGTACAGGCATCCACGTTCATCATCAACGATCTCACCGCTCCCTATCGCGGGGAGGATTTCGAATCCGTACTGCTCAATTTGTTTCTTTCTCTGGGATACGCGCGGCGGGGCATGATGGAAGACGCTTTGGTGGAAGCACGGAAAGTCGATTCCAAACTGGCCTCCATCAACAACCAGTATCCTTCCGACAAGAAGAACGTCTACAAAGAAGACGCTTTCGTCCGCTGGCTTATGGGCATGATGTACGAAGCGGAGCCCGGTTCGGGCAACCTGAACGATGCCTACGTTTCCTACCGCAAAGCCGTCGAGCTCTACGAAGAGGATTACAGAACGAACTATGGTGTGGGAACGCCCTCGTTGCTCAAAGAGGACTACCTGAGGCTTGCCCGATGGATGGGCGGCGATGACTGGAAGTCGGCGCGCAAGAGTGTGGGAGACCTGCCGTTCAAAACCCTGGAAGATCGCAGGAAGCTCGCGACCCTGGTGTTCATCCATTTCAACGGCAAATCTCCGGTAAAGGTCGAGAGCAGCATCACCAGCCCCCTTCCGGACGGCCATATCGTGAAATTGGCCTTTCCTATGTACCAGGAGCGTCCTTTTCGGGTGGTGGTTTCGGAGATCACCGCCGTGGGGGTCGACCAAAAGGCCGTGCACAAAGCCCGCAGCCGTCTTGGCGAACCCGTGGGCGAAATCGCTTTGAAGAACCTGGAAAACCGAAAAGGACGAATCGTCGCCAAAGCCATAATTCGCGCGGCGGCGAAATACGCGGCGACCAAAGCCATCCAGGAGCAGGTCAGTCAACGGTGGGGCGAAGGATGGGGGCGCGTGGTGGGAGTCGTGGGCAGCATTGCGTCCGTGCTTTCAGAGCGTGCGGACCTGAGATTCTGGCAGACTTTGCCTCACCAGATTCGGGTCGCCAAGCTGTATGTCCCTCCGGGGGAATACGTGCTGGGGGCGGATTCCCTGGACCTGAAAGAACGCAGTGTAGTAAAGGTCGATCTGGGTACCGTACGTGTGCAGGCGGGTGAAACCAAATTCTTCACTTTCGGCACCACATTGTGATGAGATTCGAAATGAATTCCAAACGTCCAATAGATTTTCGTTTGATCGCCAAGGGGTGACCCATGAAGAAAATCCTATTCTGTTTCGCGGTGTGCTTCGTGGTCCTATCGGCCCTCCATGCATGGGCGGCGGGACCCGGGGTGCAAACGGTCAAGGCCGAGGGAGTCGGGGCGATTCTGGCCGGCGACGCGGCCCTGGCCCGGGACCGGGCTTTGAGGGACGCCCAACGCAACGCGGTGGAGCTCGCCGTCGGCGTTCTTATCGATTCCGAAACCCTCAGCAAGAATTTTACCGTGATCAGCGACGAGATCACGGCGCGTTCCGCCGGCTACATAGAAGGCTATGACTTGCTGAACGAGCGTGTCGAAGAGGGAATGCTTCGAGTGACCATCGAAGCCAGAGTTAAGATGGGCCCCTTGAAGGATGACTTGGATCGGCTCATCGGCAAGATGGGCAGGCCACGGGTGCTTTTTATGATCGCGGAACAGGATTCCGGCGGGGCCGGTCCTCGCGGTTGGTGGCAAGGTTCGGCGGGTTTGGGTCGGTTCACTGTGGACACCTCGTTCCAGCAGTACTTTGTGGATCACCATTTCACCGTGGTGGATCATAGTTTGAAGAGTCCCGGCCTGAATGTCGCGGAGCCCTCGGACAAGGACGCCGCCGCCTTGGGGAGGCGTTACGACGCCGAAGTGGTGGTGTTCGGTAGGGCCGTGGCCAAAGACGCAGGGCAAATCCGCGATTTCAACATGCATTCCTACCGCGCTGAAATATCGGTCAAGGCCATTCAGGTGGACAACGGCCAAGTGATTGCATCCGCCAATGCCTCCGCTGCGGCCGCACACATCGATTCCATGTCCGGAAGCGTCGAAGCGCTGAACAAGGCTTCCCAAGTGGCCGCCAAGTCGCTGGTGAACCGGATCGTGGATTCTTGGGCCAGGCAGACCGTAGCGGCCCTCATCACGGTGGACATCGTCGACACGGTGAATTACGCTACTTTCGTGCGTTTTAAGGGATTGTTAAAAGAGCAGGTGCGGGGGGTGGCCAAAGTATTCCAGCGGACCTACGGGGGCGGCAAAGCCAAGCTGGAGGTCGAATTCGAGGGGAACGCCCAGCAATTGGCCGACGAACTCGCTTTGAAGGATTTTGAGACCTTTCGCGTCGATATTCTAGAGGCCTCTCAGAACCGTATTCAGCTCAGGTTCCTGATGAAGAAGAGCTGAAGACCTTATCAGCCCGGAGGCGAAGCATGGTCACAGCCCGGTTGGGTGATTTTTTCGGGTTTGTGGGGAGCCGATTCCTCCGGGTCGCGTCCGGCCTGTTGGGAGGCTTCGCTTTCTTCAATCAGTGTCGGCGTGCGTCCTGGGCCTACCGTCGGAACGGAAGAAAGGTCATCTCCGAAATCATCCGCCGACAGATCTACTTTACCGCAGTGCAATCTCTTCCCATACTCGGCCTGATCGCCGTGATCCTTGGCGGCCTCATCGTCATTCAAGGTTATCAGCAGCTTTCCAAAGTGGGAGGCGCGGAATTGCTGGACAGCTTCCTGGTGGTGATCATCATCCGGGAAGTGGGGCCCATTATGACCGCGTTCTTTGTCATCCTGCGCTCCGGGGTGGCCATTTCCATTGAGACGGGATACATGACGGCGTTGAAGGAAGTCGAGGCCTTGGCCATGGACGGGATCCCACCGCTGCACTACCTGGCCGTACCCAGATTGGCGGGCATGACGGTTTCGCTTCTGGCTTTATTCGTGTATTTTGACCTTTGCGCCATTGTAGGAGGCTATTTCTTCGGCTGGCTGTTGACGGGCATTCCCTTTTCCAACATCGTTTCAACTTTTCCCGCCGCGGTGGGGAAAAGCGATCTGCTGGCGGGCTTGGTCAAAGGAGCGGGGTTCGGCCTTATCATCGCCAACATCAGTCTGTATTTGGGAATGAAAGCGGAACGGAGCATCACGCGCATTCCTCCGCAGACCAGTAAGGCCGCGGTGTACTGCATGTTGTCCTGTATTCTTTGGAATGTCCTGATTTCCGCGCTGCTGTATATGGTATGAGTCCAATGCCCGACTTCGTTATGGAAATCAGCAAGGTCACTTGGCGTGACGAAAATGGCGAAATCCTCCACGACGCCTCCTTAGGTCTGGCGGCCGGAGAATGCGTCGGGGTCCGCGTCGCCGGGGAGCCCGCGGAGCGAGCTCTGTTCAGGATTTTTTCCACCCTCGAGGCACCGGATGCCGGCGTCGTTCGTTTCGAGGGAAAAGACCTGGATCCGGACAATGAAGAAGCGCTTCTGCCGTTGCGTCGGCAACTGGCTTATCTGCCTCGGACCGGCGCACTGATCAGCAACCTGACCCTGATTGAAAACATCACCCTTTTCCAAAGGTATCATTTCAATTGGGGATGGGACAGAGCCCGAGAATATGCCGCTCCCATGATTGAATTGTTCGACATCGGCGCCTTCATCGAGATGCGGCCTTCGGACGTGGACGACGGGAACAGGCGGCTGGCCGTGTTTGTGAGAGAGTTGCTCAAGGACTGTCGGGTGATCCTTGTGGAGGACCTGCAAGCTCATTTGTCCGTTCAGGATATCCGGACGGTGGTGGACCATCTCTGCCTGCGAAAGACCCGAGATCATGCCGCAATTCTCGTTTTTGACAACGGGTCCGACGACGCCCTTGATCCTCTGATGGATCACCGAGTGGAAATCAGGGGAGGGAGGGTCGTTCCGGTGGATGGGCCAACCTTTCCAAAGCCTTTGAGGTGAAGCCTTGAAATACCGAGTCATGGACCAGATGGTAGGCGCATTCCTGGTTTTTACGGCGGTCTTGCTGGTGGCTGCGCTCATTCTCATCGGCAGGAGCAATGCTTGGTTCCGCAAGTACGAGCCATACTATGCCGTGTTCAAGGAAGGTTACGGATTACAGCCCGGATCCAAGGTGAAGATGTTGGATATCGAAGTGGGGAAGGTGACCTCAATCCGTATTGAACCGTCCAACCATGTGCGGGTCGGGCTCAAGGTATTCAGGGAATATGCCTCCAGGGTCCGGCAGGACTCCGTTCTCACGGTGGAAGGGGCGTCCATACTCGGAGGGTCCCACCTCTCATTGAAACCGGGCACCGAGTCTTCTTCCGTATTGTCGCGAGGGGAGCGGATTCCATCGGAAGACAAACGATCCATCGGTGACTATATGGAATACCTCAAGTCGCTGGACCTTGAGGACAAGTTTGAAACGTTGGTGGCCATCGCGGCCAACGTGAACGAACTCACCAACAAGCTCAACAACCCGGAAGGACCGCTCTGGAGCGCTCTGGTTCACCTGGAATCCCTGGTGAAGGGACTCGATGAAGGCAAGGGAACCGCCGGCAAGTTGATCAAGGATGAAGCCTTCTATGACCGGCTGGAAGATCGTGTCGCCCAATCCCAGAAAATATTGAGTGATTTCGGTAAGGTTTCCCATCGGATGGTGGGTGTGAGCGATCGATTGGACGATGTACTTTCGCGCCTGGACCAGGTGGTGGGGCAAGTCTCCGAATTGATGGTCTCTATTCAGGAAGCCGGTGAGCAGTTGCCGGGGCTGACTCGAGACGTGCATCAAGTGGTTCGTGAGATTTCCCCGGTTCTCAACGGGGTCCGCCGAACCTTGGATGAGGCCGACGCCGCCGTACAGACGCTTCGGAACAATCCGGTGATGCTTATGGGCGGACCGAAGGAGGAAGAGCGGAAGCCGCTTCAAATGCAGCCCAGGGGAGGAACTCGGTGAGGGAGGTTTTCTGCAGGCTTGGACGGAACAAAACGGCGTCGAACGATACCGAGCACTCGGGGGACATGGGCAACGGGCCTTCCCCGGCATCCCGGGACGTCGGTTTTCTGCAAACGAGGGCTTACCGGATCCTCGCCGCTTGGGTAATCCTTGTCTGCCTGGCATCCTGCGTCTCTCCTCCTCCTGAGAAACCTTTTCGGGAAAGAGAAGCCGCGTCTCTGTCGGAACGCGGCATGGAAGCCTATGCCAACGGCTGTTTGGACAAAGCGGAAACGTACTTCAGAGCCTCCCTGGAACTACACCGCTCCATGGATGATCAGGAAGGAGCGGCACGGGATCTGAACGATCTTGCCGTTCTTTCCGCGGACCGCTCGCGAATGGAAGAAGCGCTGGCGCTGCTTTCGGAGGCCGAAGCCATCAACAGGCGACTAAATTCCAATTCCGCCCTGCTCACCAATTTGCTCAACCGTTGCGAGTTCTGTATCCGGACGGACGACCTCGAATGTGCGACCGGAGCGTTGGACGAAGCCGAAACAAGGGTACGGGAGCTGAAAGACCGGCGGGCGGAAGTGGATGCTCTTGGAGGCTTTCTTCTGTTGAGTCGCGATGATCCCGAGGGAGCCGAGAAGCGATTCTTCACCGCTTTGAAGCGCGTGCAATCCGGTGAAAACGCTTCCGTCGCCGCTGCGGCACATCTGGGGCTGGCCAAGGTTCGTCGAGATGCCCACCGGATACCCGAGGCCTTGGAACAGGCTGAAAGCGCCTTGGTTCTGGACAAGGAAGCGGGCTGCTGGCGGTGCGTCGGGGATGATCTGGTGCTGCTGGCCGACTTGACGGAGGAAGCCGGCGGCCGCGAACATGCTTTGGAATACCTGGAACGGGCATTTTATGTTTATTACTACCTCGGCCGGGAAGAGAGCCTTCGGGATCTGGCGAATCGACTGGAAGGGAGCCCCGCCGAAAGACGCATCGAGACCTACATGGATAGAGGGGAACGCGAAGGCTTCAACGCTTATTGCCCTTGACGGCTCCATGAGAAACCCCGGCCTTCCGTCCAGGGCGTATTCCGCTCGAACCGGCGGAAGTGCCGTGCGTTCGGCGTGTTCCTCCCGCCCCGTAGGTGATCGTCCGATGTCTCAAAAAGAACACGAGCCGGCCGTTCCGGCGGGATTGCGCCCGGGACGAGTCGTTCTATCCCCACCCCCAAGGGGCTTGTTCTCGGGTGCCGAGCCCCCCTTTTCCCCCCATGATTGAGACTACCGGCCAAACCGACGTGCGTTCCGGCGGGCCGCGGTTTCTTTTGGCCACGGGATGGGACATTTTCGCTCACTCGGTGAAGAGCTTCCAGGAAAACGGCGACGGAAATCTGGCCGCTTCCATCGCTTTTTATGCCATCCTTTCCGCCATTCCGCTTCTGATCCTGACAACCCTGGCCGCCGGACTGGTATTCGGATCGGACCCGGCCGTTCAGAAGGAACTGCTCCGTGTGGTGCGGGGCTTTCACCCCTACATTTCCGGGGAACTGCTCAAACAGTTGGGAAAGATCGAAGAGAAGAGACGGCTTCTGGGCGGTCTGGGATTGATCACCCTGGCGTGGACGTCCTCATTGATCTTCAACTCCCTGCAGAACGCCCTGGGGATCATTTTCCGTTCTCCCACTCCCAGGAATTTCTTTGTGGGCAAACTCCTGGCTTTCGCCATGATTCCCATCGGCTGGGCGGTCGCCGGCACCAATGTGGCGGTCACGTACATCGGGGGCGTGCTGGAAGCCGATCTTCAGAGTCGGGGAGGCGGAGGCGCTCTGGGCGCTGAGCTTCACGTGATGCTGTTCCGCTACCTCTTGCCCTATCTGATCACCGTTTCGTTTTTCACCTTCGTGTACAGAGTGATCCCAACGGCGCGTGTCTCGCTGAGGCACGCTCTGGCAGGGAGCGTCCTGTTTTCCGCACTCATGGAGATCACGAAACACCTGTTCACCTGGTATATGGCGCGCAGCTCTCAATACAGCATTGTTTACGGTCCGTTGGAAACCGTGGTGATTCTGGTGGTCTGGGTCTATTATGTATCCCTGATCTTATTGTTTTGCGCGGAACTCATCTCCTCCTACCGGAAAAGGGATCTGATCCTGTTGGAAAAGGCCCTGCTCCGAAAACGGTTGAAAAATGCGCATTGAAGAAAGGCTGATCCGTCGGTTCGGACGCATGTACCGCAAGGGGTCGTATGTCTTCCGGGAGGGAGAGGCCTCGAAGGAAATCTTCTATGTGGTTTCCGGTTCGGTGAAGATGCTCAAGGAATCGGGCAGAGGCGACGAGGAGCTGAAGACCATGGGCCCCGGGGAATATTTCGGGGAGATGGCCGCGTTGATCAGCGCGCCGCGCACGGCGTCGGCACAGGCGGTGGAAGACAGCAATATCGCAGTGGTGGACGGGGAGACTTTTCGTAACTTGCTTAGGGAGAGCGGTGAAGTGGCCGTTTTGATGCTTCGAGAACTGGCTCTGCGGCTGAAGAACACAACGGACGTACTGGAACATACGACCCGCGACAAATTGCGGCTGCAGGCATTGGTGTATTTGATCCCGTCCGGTCCTGCGGAGCCGGGGAGGGACCTGCTGGAAGAACTGGCAAGAATCCTGAAAAAGCCCAAGGACGAGGTCATGGACTTACTGGAGGACCCGGAGCTGGAATCGTTGTTGACGATTCGGGACGGTGGAATTGTTGAATTCCGGGAAGACCGTCTAAGGGAGTGGCTGGAAAGGCACTAAGGCGACGCTGAAAATGATCTTCTTCATGGGGACGACCGTTGGGTCGCCCCTTTTTTTGTTCGGGGCGCCGGTCGAGGTTATTCAAGGCTCAATCCGAATGGACGAGAAAGGACTTGACGATGTTTCAGACGGCATATACATATACCCCCTATATGTATATGGGGAACACGAAGACCGCTTAAAGGAAGTCATCTTCCTCTCAGCGCTTCTCTCGATTTCTACTCACCGGATTTTCTCCGGACCGGATCAAAAGGAACTCTCATGATCGGACGCTTCTCTCGAAAGGATGTGAGTGCGGAACTCCTTCGACGCTCGGATTTCCAGCGAACCATCATTGCCGGACTGTTCGCGTTGGCCGCGTTTTTGGCGGCCGGTCGGCCCGGCCTTCCCTCCGTCACGGCCGACCTCCTCGCCTTGATTTCCGTGGGACTCAACGGGGTGCCCATTATCGTCGGAGCCGTCAAAGGTCTGCTGCGCAAACGAGTCAATGTGGACGAACTTGTCGGACTCGCGATTGTGGCCTGCTTGATCCAAGGGGAATATCTCTCCGCCGCCGTGGTGGGGTTCGTCATGACCTTGGGCGCGCTTCTGGAAGAAGCCACCAGCGAGTCCGCCCGTAAGGCCGTGCGCACCCTGGTGAATCTTTCCCCTCCCAACGCTTGGGTCATGATCGACGGGGAATTCAAGGAAACGCCCGTGGAGAGGATTCGGAAAGGCGATCGGCTGTTGCTGAAACCCGGCGAACGGATTTCCGTGGATGCCGTGGTCATGGAGGGCATTTCGGCCGTGGATGAATCCGCCCTCACCGGTGAATCCGTTCCCGTGGAAAAACATGCCGGCGATTCGCTGCGAGCAGGGACGTTGAATCTCAACGGGGTGTTGGAGGCCGAAGCCGCAAAAGTGGGCGAGGATACCACGTTGGCCAAAGTGATCCGCCTTGTGGCTGATGCGGAACAATACCGGCCTCAGTCCGTCCGAATGATCGACCGTTACGCGCGTTGGTTCACGCCGACGATCATCGGATGTGCGGCTGCGGCGTGGTGGCTTTCCGGAGAGGCGCAGCGGGCCGTCACCGTGCTCATCGTAGGCTGCCCGTGCGCCTTGATTCTCGCCGCGCCCACCGCCACCGTGGCCGCAGTGGGTCGTGCGGCCCGGAAGGGAGTTCTTATCAAAGGAGGTCGTTATTTGGAGAAGGCGGCCGCGGTCCGGGCGGTGCTTTTCGACAAGACCGGTACGTTGACCAAGGGACGGCCCAAGGTGGAAGAGATGCACTGCGCAGAAGGATGCGGAGTCGACGAACTCCTGTCCCTGGCGGCCGCCGCTGAGCGGCATTGCACGCATCCACTCGCCGGAGCGGTGATCAAGGCGGCTCATTACGCTCGAGTGGCCGTGGTGAAGGCCGAGCAGGTGTTCAACGAAATCGGACTGGGCGTCCGGGCGTGCGTGGGTGGGTCTTCGGTTGAAGTTTGCGGCGTGACCGGGGGCGGCCTGTCCTCGTTGCCGGTTCCTCTGCGTCGTTATGCGGAGATATTGCAGGATCGCGGCGTGACTCCGTTGGCTGTTTTCCGAGATCGATGTGCTCTGGGCGTCATGGGGATTTCGGACGAAATTCGGCAGGAAGCCCCGGCGGCCGTCCAGGGATTGCGCGATCTGGGCATCTCCCGTTTGGCCATGCTCTCGGGAGATCACGAGAACTCCGCGCGACGAGTCGCGGCATCGGTGGGGATTCCCGGGGTGTGGGCAAGCCTCAAGCCCGAAGGCAAATTGGAGGTCATTCGTAACATCCAAGCAGAAAATCTACCGGTGCTGTTTGTCGGAGACGGCATCAACGACGGTCCCGCCTTGGCGGTGGCCGACGTGGGTGTGGCCATGGGGGCGAGAGGCACGGACGTGGCCCTGGAAACCGCCGATGTGGTGCTGGCGCGGGACGATCTCTCCATGCTTCCCTTTCTGATTCGGTTGGGGAAGCGGATGAATCTGGTCATTCGTTTCAATCTGGTTTTCGGTTTGTTGTTCAACGCGGGCTCCGTGCTGGCGGGAGGATGGGGATTGCTCACTCCGGTGGGCGCCGCTTTGCTGCACAACGTGGGGTCCATTCTGGTCGTCCTCAGTTCCGCGAGCCTCGCCTTTTTCAATACTGAAAGTCGCGGCGTCCGGGCATAGGAATACCCTGGGGAGCGCCATCGGCCCCGCATATTCAAGATGCGGAAACCCGCCGCCGAGGCGGGCCTCCGCAAGCGCCGACCGCACGGCTCGGATTCCCGCTGTCCGACGCGATTCCCGTTTCCCTCCCTCCATCTGCGATTCATTCCCCGAAATGGTGATTTCATCGCAACGTTCTTGCGCCGTGGCCTCGGTTCTATGAAAATGTTCCCACGTGAGCCGGTGAAAGGGTCGAACAACACCAACATCCGGAGTGAGGAGGAACCGTTATGTCACTCAACAAGGTATCCCGCCGTTCATTCTTGAAGGTCTCGGGCCTCACGACTTTGGCCTTGGCCCTCGATTGGAGAAAAATCAAAGCCTACGCCGCCAAAGTGGGCGATGCCGGAAATCATCCGTGCGTGGTGATCGGGTCCGGATTAGGGGGTCTGTGTTGCGCCGCCTATCTGGCGAGGCAGGGGTTCCCGGTCACGGTGGTGGAGAAGCACGATCGGCCGGGCGGTTATGCCACCTCCTTCAACAGAGGCCGATTCAACTTTGAAGTGTCCCTCCACGGCACGTGCATCAGCAAAACCGATGCCGATAACACCTTGGGGCGCATATTGCGGAACCTGGGCGTGTTGGACCAATTGGACTTGGCCTTGTTGCCGGAGGTCTACCGGCTGAAAACCCCCAAGCTCGATATCCTGGTGCCCCAGAGAGATCCCGAAGCCTTCATTTCATTACTCGCCGAGCATTTCCCTCAGGAAGAGGCGGGCATCCGGTCTTTTGTCGGCGAAATGGTCGGACTGTCCGAGGAATCGCAACGGCTTCAAGAGAAGAAGGGAAAATTCATCAAGCTGCTTTTTCCCCTTCAGTACAGGAAAATGTGGAATATCCGCGACAAGACGCTTGCCGAGATGCTGAATGAACATGTCCGGGACCCGGAACTCCAAACCGCTCTTTCTTCCTTGTGGGGATACTACGGGCTCCCGCCCTCGAAGCTTTCCGCCTTTTTCTATGCCAACGCTACGGGCGAATACCTAAGGAGCGGCTCATTCTACATCAAGAACCGTTCTCAGGATTTGAGCAACGCCCTGGCGTCCGAGATCGAGAGGAACGGCGGCGATGTTCGGATTCGAACCTCGGCGGAACGGATCGTGGTGAAGGACGGTGCGGTGAGCGGAGTGGTCTTGGCCGGCGGTGAAGAAGTGCCCGCAAGCGTGGTGGTCAGCAACGCGAGCGCCTTGACGACTTTCGGAAAACTCGTTCCGGACCAACAGGTTCCCGGAGACTACCTCGAAAAACTGAGGAGCTATAAGCCGGGGATTTCCACTTTCATCGTCTGGTTGGGACTCAAGGAGGAGCTCCGGGGAAAGATTCCGGGCTGCGGTATCTATGTCAATACGGGCCGTGGCGCGGAGGCGGATTATCTGTCCTGCGTCAAGGGAGAAGTGGACAAGGGAGGCTACGGTGTGAGCATATACGATAATATCTTCGAGGGCTACTCTCGTCCCGGTACCTCCAGCCTCATGCTCCTGTTCCTGTCGGGGTACGAACCCTGGCGACGTTTCGAGGCGGATTACGACGCAGGGCGAAAGGACGCCTATCATGAGGAAAAGAAGCGATGGACCGACGTCCTGATCCGGAGGGCGGAGCAAGAGGTGGTGCCGGGCCTGTCTTCCATGATCGAAGTGCAGGTGGCGGCCACTCCCCTCACCAACCGCCGTTTCACCGGGAACACGGAAGGCTCGATCTACGGCTTCGAACAGTCCATGAACAACGCCTTCATGAACCGTATCGAGAACCGGACTCCGGTGAAGGGGTTATATCTCGCGAGTGCGTGGGGGAACCCGGGCGGGGGATTCGGCGGGGTGCTTCGAGGGGGAGAAAAGACTTTCGAGGAAATCATGGCCGATCTGGCGTGAATCCCCGATCCCCTTCGCCCGATGTCTTTTTCCACTGTATTCATTGGAGAGGCGGCATCGCGGGAGACTCGTCGAGTCAGTAATATCCTTCGAGGGGCGGGTGGGATCCCATCCGCCGCCGTTGCCGGGAAAGATTTCCATGATTGGAGCCATAACCCGAGAAAGGGTCGTCAAAGCTCTTCTGTTGACCGTGTTGTTCAACACGATCATCGCGGCTTTCCTTTTCTTGATGGGGCACGGTCCGGCATTCCGCACCAATCTGATTGTCTCCCAATGCATCGGGCTGAGTATCTTTTCCTCTGTGTTGGCGGGACTTCGCCTAGTGACGGTCACTTCCCTGCGGGGGTATCTCGTGTTGGCCGGGGTCACGCTGATTTTCGGGGCGTCCGTGGGGGCCGTGCTGGGTTCCCGGGTCACCGGCATTCCCCTGAACGACATGTTGAGCGGAGACTTGTTTACCGTTCTTCAAAGGGTATCCGCCGGCATTGCGTTCGGAGTTGTAATCAACTATTTCTTTTTCTCCACTGCGAGAATTCAACGGTCGGAAGCGTTGCTCCGAGAAGAACAGATCAAGACGCTCATTCTTGAGAAGCAAAGCCTGGAAGCTCATCTGAAGCTGCTTCAGGCCCAGATCGAGCCCCACTTCCTTTTCAACACCTTGTCGAATATTCTGAGCCTTATGGAGTCGGATCCGGACAAGGGGAAGACCATGCTCGTGGATCTAACCCGGTACCTTCGGGCTTCCCTGAACACCATGAGGAAGGAAGAAACGGACTTGGGGCGAGAGGTGGAGCTGCTCAAAGCCTATCTCGACCTCCATAAGGTACGTATGGGGGACCGATTGCGTTACCACATCGACGTGCCGGACCAGCTCATGGGACATTCGATTCCACCCATGCTGCTGCAGCCCATCGTCGAGAACGCGGTGAAACACGGCATCGAACCCAAAATCTCGGGGGGTGACGTCCGTATCCGAGCGGCGGCGACTTCGGACACGCTGCGCCTGACGGTAACGGACACGGGTTGCGGGGTCGGAACATCGGTGAAAGGGGGCGTCGGCCTGGCCAACGTCGGGGAACGTCTCGGCGCCCTCTACAACGGCAGGGCGCGTTTGATCCTTGAAGAGAATCAGCCGTCCGGCCTGAAAGTTACGGTCGAGATTCCTCATGATACGAGCCAAAGCGGTCATCGCGGATGACGAACAACCTTTGAGACGGTTCCTGAGGGAGCGCCTTTCCGAGCTTTGGCCCGAGTTGGATATCTGTGGGGAGGCGGAACACGGTCAGGCGGCACTGGACCTCATAGAGGCGTATCGACCCGACGTGGTCTTCCTGGACATCAGAATGCCCGGCCTCAGCGGCATGGAAGTGGCCGGGCGCATCGGCCCCGGCTGCAGAATCGTTTTTGTGACGGCCTATGACGAATACGCGGTGGAGGCCTTTGAAAAGGAGGCGGTGGATTATCTGCTGAAACCGGTGAGCCCTGAACGGTTGCGTAAGACGATTCTGCGGGTTCAGGAGGAAATTTCACGGGAAGGAGACGGGGAGCCGGAACTTCAGACGGAAAAACTGTTGCGCCTCATCCGGAGTCTCCCCGGAGCCAACGAGCCGAGGTATCTCGAGTATCTTCGAGTCCCTCACGGAGACGGCGTCCGGCTTGTGCCTGTGGACGAGGTCGTGTACTTCAAAGCTCTCGACAAGTACACGGTGCTCGTCACCAAAGAGGGGGAGAGTCTGATCCGAAAGCCGGTGAAAGAGCTGGCCGCGGAACTCGACCCCAACCGCTTCTGGCAAGTGCATCGGGGAGCGGTAGTCAACGTGCGGTTCATCGACCGCATGAGCCGTTCCCTCACCGGCAAGGGTGTTCTAAGACTCAAAAACTGCAAAGAAACCCTGACCGTCAGCAACCGCTACCTGCATCTGTTCAAGCGGATGTAGCTAAGGGCCGAAATTCTTCTTCGTGACGGACGATCCTGATTTGACGCAGAAGCGCCCATTGGAGCCGGTTCCAAAGCCTTATTCAAAGTAGTACTGTCTTACGAGATTTCTCACGATCTTGTCGGCCATGCCCCCGATTTCCACCAGATCGTACCCGCCTGTATTTGTTTCCGCGCTGGTCACCAGGGCCGTTTTCGCATCGATGATTCGCGCGTCGATTCTAAGGATGTTCCCGATCTTCATGACACTGCCGGTAATCACCGCGTCGGCGCCCAGAAGCTTACCGGCTTCGGCGGCGGTCTCGACCATGCCGCTTTGTTTGAGTTCCAGCTCTTTGACCACTTTGTTCAGTTGTTCCCGCTCGATAATCTTGAAAGCCCTGGAGTTCACCAGGGAAGTGGTGAAAATCTCCGAAATCATCTTACCCAGCTGGTCTTTGCGTGCTTCCTCGTTGAGGCTCTGGAACTCGAGAACGCCGACGGTCACCTGATCTTCCGCCGGAACGGGTTGGATGCCGGAGCTCTGCGTGGATACCGAGGCCGTGGTGCCGATGTTGATCAGAGAACCGTGAATCCATCCGGCTTGTTGATCGGGCAAGGCCGCCAAGTACCAGTCACCGGTGGCTCCCTGCAGCTGAAGCTCCGTGCCGCGATAGACTACACGGACGACGCCGTAATGCTCACCGGGACCGGACCTCAGGTTGCAGGCGGACCCGGTGACTTCCGCCACGCCGTTCATGGGCCGTTCCGCTTCGCCGACGAAACCCGTGTTGGTTCTCGGAGGCGTATACACGCTCGACGTGGACGGTGAAGAAGACGGAACTGAAACGGCCCCTGGGGGCGGAGGCGCGTAGCTGTTGTCCACCACGACCTTTCTCGCCACCATCTGTCCCGACTTGACAAAATAGTCGACCCGAACGATATCGCCGGGGTTGGGGCTGGTGGGCTCGTAATCCGTCTTGAAACCCACGGTGAATTTGGTTTTACGGTTGGAATCGAACAAAACGACGTACATGTATCCTTTTCGGGTCCATCGGTTGGCGTCCAAACTCTCGAAGCGGCCGTGAGTGGTCTGAATTTTCGATGCCGCCTGAGCGCAAATGGGGCTCAGTAGGAGGAAGCACAGCCAGATGGCGAGCAAGCCCGAAGATCGTCTAAGCAATGGGGTCATGTTTTGAACTCCTTCAGTTGGGGTGCCGACGGTCGGAGATTCAAGGCGGGAATGTATCATATTTCAGCCTGTCTGACAAAACATGGGCATGGACCGCGGGAGTGCGGAACCAAGGAAGTTGTCTGTGGGGATCCACCCGCCTTGGCGCACGTTTGCGAAGAGTCCGCCAAGGCCGGGGGAGATGGAGGCCTTCCTAAAAGGAGATTATACCAATAGTTGGTTCGAGTCGTCGTATCGCATGGTGAAGAGAGCCGCGAATCCTTTGAACACATTCTGGGTTGCGAGCACATAATCGGCCACTGCGGCGCGTTGGGTTTCCGGTAGGGCGTTGAAGCTTTCGATCAATTCCTCCTCGCCGGTGCAGGAGGACAACGATGCCCATATTTCTTCCGGTGAAGCGTTTTTCGCGGCGTCTCGGGACGAGAACCACTGCTCGGCCTCGGAGAGCAGACGATCGAGTTCCTTTTTGATTTGACCCAGTTCTTCGGCCAGGGAGTCGAAAGAAGCATGAGAGGAGGTAAGCGGAATCTCGGATTCGTTTCCGGCGTCGGCGGATTGTATAACCAGGGCCAGGGCGCTGCCTTCTCGGGGAACGAGTTTACATAGGGATTTCAAAAGAACCTCCAATGGACGGATTACTATGTTCGGACGGATGGTGGGGAAAACGTCGGGCCGGCCTTCCGTCCAAGGCCTTTCTCTCGCTTCGACGAATCACAAATAACCCCTCCACGTGCCATGGTTGATTTCTACCATAATCATGAATCGGGTCGTGGGAAGAGGCATGGCGGGAATAGGAACGGAGACGCCGGCGCCTCATGGCGAGCCGCGGCGGAGGGGGGACTGATCGCCGACGGGTACGGATCTTCCCGGCCTCAATATCTGTCTCCGCCGCGCCTCCGCCGTTCGAGTGCCGTCCGCCGTAAGCGGAAAGGCGGAAAGTGCCGTTTGAAGTACCTGGAATCAGGGAGCGTGGGAAGACCTTCGGGAAAGCCTTCCCATGTGAAGACTTGTGGAAGAAGGCCGGGTACGGCTCCCTCTGTCCGGAGTCGCCCCCTCACTCAATCTTTGAAAAGCCGTTGTTCCCATGTGTCGCAGATGGCGTCCACGCGGGTCTTTGCACGGCCCGTATAGTTGCGTGGATCCCGGGCCGCCGCCACCGCGTGTTCCGGCGCTTTTTCCAGGAAAGGCTGTACGGACGTTTCCTTGGTCAGAACCTCGTACACGGTCTGGCCGCCGGTACGCGCATGACTCGCTTTTCGAACCCATTCGTGGGCATTGTCCAGGCCGGCCATGGAAAGGGAGATGTAGAGGGGTTCCGAACTGATCTCCGGGGCCGCGTTCTGGAAATTCCGCGCAATGGCTTCGTAGTTGACGTGAAGCCCCTCGATGATCCAGGTGAGACGTTTGAGCGCGTCGAAATAACCCACCAGGATTTCAGGCAGGTATCTTCCCGAGGCGCTGTTGGTCAGGTCACGCTGGTGCTCGGAAATCTGATCGAGGAGCACCGTGGATAAGCGAGGCATGAACGCCTTGTACTGGCTCTTGATGTGTTCGAGATTCCAGGGGTTCCGCTTGTGAGGCATGGTGGAGGAACCGACTTGCGCTTCTCCGAAAGGTTCGCCCACTTCGTCGATTTCCGATCGGTGCAGGTGTCTCAGGTCATCGGCGAGATTGGCCATAACGCCGAAGGAGATCACCACGTCGCATGCGAAACGGGCCATGTATTCGGGCTGCACGATCTGCGTGGAGTGCATGGCCGGTTCCATTCCCAGATCCGCCAGCACTTCCCGTTCGAGCTCCACGGGATCGGGGACCAGCAAGGACAGCGCATTGTAGGAACCCACGGCTCCGGAAAACTTGCCCACAATGGCCCGGGCCGATTCGGTCATGTGCAGGATGCCGGAACCGAACCGGTCCACATATCCCGCGATGAAATATCCGAAAGTCACCGGAGAAGCGTAACGTCCGTGAGTGCGACCCACCTGCACCGTGTCCCGCTCCTTGCGGGCCAATTGAATCAACGCGCGTTCCAGGTCGAGAGTCGCCGGCCTGAAGACCTTTTCGAAGCATTCCCGGATCCGGGCCGCGTTGGCCGAATCCACCACGTCGAAGGAAGTGGCGCCCAGGTGGATGTATTCCCGGGCCGATTCCGGAACGTGTGCCTTGAGGACGTTCACCGCGGCTTTGAGATAGTGGTGCACCCTCTGATCTTCCTGATACACCTCGGCGGGGTCGATGCCGCCCATGGCTTTTTCCACGGCCGACGGAAGGCTTTCAGGAGCCAGCCCTCTGCGCACCAGTGCTCGAGCCAGAGCCCACTCGACGCGGTAAATGTACCGTATGTTGGCCTCCTCGGACAGGTAGGGGGACAATTGCTGAAAAATGCGTTCGTCCCCGCCGTAATAACGATAATCCAGAGGCGAGACGCATTGAAATCGTGTTTGTTTGAACGGGCTGTCCGTCATGGCTTCTCCTGCTTGTTCCGGGGTCCGGTGTCGGACGATCCTTACCGCGCGGCGGACCGTGTGAGCGGATTCCCCCGGGTGGGTGATTATTCTCGGAAAATGGTGGTTCGCTCGGCCTGCCGGGCTTTCTCCGGATTCGCTCGGTACGCCTCACTACGGGATTCGCGCGCGAGCGCGAGTTCACCCATGCCCTGGTAGGCACGGAAAAGATAAATCAGCGCCGTAGCCCTGTCATCGGAATGCGTCATGAGGTATTTTGCCGTTTGTTCGAGCTTCTCCCATTCATTGGCCTTCATATACAGGCGACAGAGCATGTCCGTGAGAACCGGGTCCGGTTTGCCGCTGAGTTCATAGGCCTTTTCGGCGTGGTACAGGGCTCGATCGTAGTCCTTTAGGGACACGTAGACAATGGCCAGGTGCCTGTGGGCGTGGTCGTAATTCGGGTCCGCCTCCAGGGCTTTAAGGTAGGCCGCTTCCGCTCCCCGCACGTCCTTTCTCAGAAGAAGCATGTTTCCCAAACCGTTCCACGCCCTGACAAAAGACGGGTTGGCCTGGGCGGAGAGTTGATAGAAGTGTTCTGCGTCGGAGTTGTCTCCCCTTCTTCGGTACGCTTCCCCCAGGGCATAGTACGACAGGTCCGAGGGATTGTACTGAGCCGTATGACGCCAAAGCGTAAGGTCGTTCTCCCAGATTTCCGTCTGCTTCACGGAGAGGAAGGAAAAGACAAGAATCACGGCCGCGATCGTGCCGACGGCGGTGGCGGTTGCGACTTTCGAAGACTTTCGGAGCAGTCTTCCGCTCAACCGAAACACAAGCCACACGACGAACACGCAAAAGGCCACGGAAGGAATATACATGTACCGGTCGGCGGCCTGCACGGAAATGGGGATGATGCCGGATGTGGGCAGCAGGTTGATGTAGAACCAGGCCACCAGAAATGAAAGAAGTCGATTCCTCTTGAGGAAGAAAAAGAACGCGGCGATGAGAAACAACTGGAGAGCCACGCCGGTGAGGACCGGTACGGAGATGAACGGGATCTTCCAGTCGAACGCGTACCTGGCCGTCAGGTGGATGGGAAGAATCAATGTCTTGAAATAATGGGTGACGATCAGGTTCAAGGCCGCGAGGCGCACCCCGATGGGTTGGTCCGCCAGAACCGTTTCCGTGGTTCCGGCTTCCAGAGTGAAATAGAGTACCGCGGCCAAGGCGGGAATCCAGTAAGGCGCGTGAAGCAGAGCGCGACGTTTCCATGCTCGGCGGTCAGGACGCATCAGGACGACGTCGTAGGCCAGGATGAGCAGGGGGAGAGAGGCGGCGCTGGGCTTGCTCAGCAAGGCGAAAATATAGGCGATGAGGCTTCCGGCATAGATTACCCAGAAGCGGCGTCCCGATGTTCGATGCGTTTCGGTAAACAGCCAAAAGGCCAGGAAGAAGAACAGGCCGCTGAGCACTTCTTTTCGAGCCGCCAACCAAGCCACGGATTCCACATGGAGGGGATGGGCGACGAACAACGCCGTGGCCAGGAACGCGCAAAGCCGGGGTGCCGGGACGGCCGGCGCGGAGTTTCCCGGGGATACGGCGTCTTGGGTCGATCCCCCGTACCGGCTCGAATCGAAAGTGAGGAGACGTTGGATAATGAAGAAGACCACCCAGACGTTCAGACAATAAAGCAGCACGTTATGGAGCAGGAAACCCCATAGGTCATGATCGAAGACTCTGGCGTCGAAGGCGTAGGAAAGCTCCCGCAGCGGCTGGTAGGACGCACGCACGTGAAACAGGGTCCGAAAGAATTCATCGACGGATAGAGGAGACTGCCACGCCCGAGCCAGCATCAAGTCGTCGTCCCAATGGACGATTCCGTGGTCGTAGATCCCCAGGTAGAGCAGGAATGCCTGAATCATCGGCACGATCCAGACATAGCGCGACCAGCCGGGACCGGTTTGTACCCCGTCGGGCCGGTGTGATTCCCGAGGTTCGACGGGCGTGGGTTCCCTCTCCGAAGGGGGCGCGGAATCCGAGCGCCCTTTCGAGGTCGAAACAGCGGCTTTCGCTTTTTTCTTTTTGTCTGCCTGAGTTCGCTTACGCGTCATGGGTTCCTTAGAATCTTTGTAGGGCCTGTTTGTCGAGTAAACCTGATTTGCCGGCCGGCTTCGGCCCTCCCATCCGTTCGGGAGGTTGGTGCGCGGGAAACCGGCTCGAACGGTTCTGGTTGGAATGAACCGGCTGCTTCAAACGGCGCTGAAAATCCTGTCGATGCCCTGTTCCTTAGGCAATTCCGGAAACATCTTGCCCGGGTTCAGTATCCCTTTGGGATCGAAGGACTGTTTGATACGCTTCATCACGTTGATGCCCAGTTCGCCGAGCTCCAGGTCCACAAAGGGCGACTTGGTGATGCCCACGCCGTGTTCTCCGGAGATGGTGCCGCCCAACCGCACCACTTCCCTGAAGAGTCGATCCAGGATGATGCGCGCCCTGCGGGCCTGCTCCGGGTCCCGTTTGTCCAGCATGAGATTCACATGGATGTTGCCGTCTCCGGCGTGGCCGAAGGTGGTGATGAAAAGCCCCTCTTCCTGCTGCAGCGTTTGGACGAAAGCGACCGCCTCGGGAATGCGGCTCCGAGGAACCACGATGTCTTCATTGATTTTGTGAGGCGCGTAGGCGAACAACGCCGGGGAAATGGAGCGGCGGAACCGCCACATGTCTTCTTCTTCGGCTTTGTTCGAGGCCGTAAGGAACTTCAACGCGCCGTGTCGAGAGACGATCTCGGAAATCTTTTCGCACTGATATTCCACGTCTTGGGCGTGGCCGTCCACTTCCGCGAAGATGAGGGCTTTGGCGTCCCGGTAGATGTCGAGTCCGAGTTTGCCCTCCACGCATCGGATGGAGGCGTCGTCAATAAACTCGAGCACCGAGGGCACGATGCGCGACCCCATAACGTCCCGGATGGCGCGGGCCGCGTCTTCCAATGTGGGAAACGCCACGGACAAGGTTTTGCGGTGAGGGGGGAGGGGAATCAGCCGCAACGTGATCCCCGTGACCACGGCCAGCGTGCCCTCGGAACCCACCAGGAGACGGGTGAGGTCGTATCCCACCACGCCTTTGGCGGTTTGGACGCCGGTTTTGATGATTTCACCCGTGGGCAGCACGGCCTCGAGACCCAGCACGTAATCCCGGGTGACCCCGTACTTAACCGCCCTCGGTCCGCCGGCGCCTTCCGCCACGTTGCCGCCCAGAGTGCACACGTTCAGACTCGCGGGGTCGGGCGGATAGAAGAGCCCCACCCGCTCCACCTGTTTCTGGAACTGACCGGTGATGACACCGGGCTGCACTACCGCGGTCATGTTTTCCTCGTCGATGCGCAGCACCCGGTTCATCCGGGTCAGCACGAGGACCAGACCGGACTTGATGGGCAAGGATCCGCCGGACATGCCCGTTCCCGAACCCCGAGGGATCACGTAAAATTCTTCCCGGTTCGCCAGGGACATAATGGCGGCCACTTCCTCGGTGGTCTCCGGAAAGGCGATTCCCCAAGGGAGAAACTTGAGCCCGCTGGCGTCGTATCCGTAGGCTGCCAAATCTTCGGGCTGCGACAAGAAGCGCGAGGGCCCGAGCAGCTTTTTTAATTGTCCGCGAACGGTTTCTACGTCGGTTTTCATGAAAGGCCGGATATCGGGTCAAAGAAGATTGAGGTTCAGGGGCCTAAGGCATCACAAAGGACTCGGACATTCATTGCGAATCCGCTTTTCAGGTCAAGGCCAACCGCGGAGGAACGCCCGCCCCATGAGGCCGTTGGGACGATCCGAAACCCGTGTAAAGGAGGAGGAACCGTCCCCACAACAGCAGGGACGCACGATAGCATACCTGTCGATTCAATTCAAACTGATCTTTGACAGTTCAAAAAAACTAATGCAGTAATTTCAGCTGCTTATACGAAAAAGAAAGGTTTATGGCACTACGTTTTGGTGCTCCTGGAGAGTCTGCAAAGTGGGCGGCGGTTTGAGGCCGACGGCTTGGAAGATGTGGTAGGCGCGGCCCTGGAATTCCGTTCTGAGGAGGTAGGACTTCTCCGTGACCTGTAGATGGATGGCTTTGAAGGCTTCGAGGTCCAGGAGAACTTGGTCCCAGGGGATGTCGATTTCTTTGGTCTTGAGCTGTTTCTGCAGCGCGATCTTCAGGTATAGGGCCAGGAAATTGCAGAAGATGTGACCTTGAACGCGTTGACACCGTTGGTGGAACACGGGCCTGACTTCCAGGGCCGATTTGAGGTCCCGGAAGGCTCTTTCCACCTGCCACAGGCGTTTGTAGGTGACCGCGACTTCATCGGCGGGAATGTCGGTACTGGTGAGGAGAACATACTTGCCGTCGAAGCGGGCGTCGTCCTTGACCTTGGCGGGATCGATGCGCACGGTTTCCCGGTCGAGCTTGATGAATTTCCTGAAGCCCTTGTTTCCCACCAGAGACTGGGGCCCCTGTTTTTTCAGGGTGGTTTTCAGTTTTTCCACAAGGGCCGATCGGGTGGCCTCGTCTTTGGCCGCTTGGTCTTGGTTGTAACAGAGGACGTAACGGCATCCGTTCAGATGAATCTCCTTGAACCACAAGGTGGGAGTGAGCGCTTGGTAGTAGCCCGGAGTGTCCACCACTTGGCCTCGGACATCCTGGTAACGGCGCATGGGGATGCCCACGATGTAGTCGATACCGGCACGCTCCAGTTCCACCAGATTGTCGACGCCGACCATGCCGCGGTCCGAGACCAGGACCACGTTGTTCAGGGAGAACCGACGCTTGACCAGGGCGATGATGCGTTTGATGGTGGTGACGTCCGCCGTGTTCCCTTCCCAGAACTGACAGGAAAGGGGATATCCTTTTCGGGACATGACCACACCCACCAACACCTGTTTGCGGTCTGGACGATGGTCCTTGGAGAACCCGTACCGAGCCAACTCGGCAGGCCCCCGGCCCTCGAAGTAGACCGAGGTGGTGTCGAAGAAAACGAGATCCACCCCGTAATCGAAGAGGTCGCGCCCCCGACGGAAAAGTTCCTTCTCGATTTCGGGCTGATATTCGGCCAGGAAATCCATGGATCGATAGAGGTGCTGAAGTTCCAGGTCGTCAAAGCCTTCACCGTGGACGTTCTGAATCCAACGGCTCGCGGCGAGATCGGATCCCGGACGGACCAAGCGTTGGCAGACACAGGCAAAGACCGCGCGCTCCAGATCGAAGCGATAATCGGAGCGAGAAGCGAGAGATCGGAGTACCACATCGAGCCCCAAGGTCTTCCAGAGTTTCTCGATCACCAGAACGGTTCCCCAGGACTTGGCCCAGTCTGCCTTGACACTACCTTCCTTATAAAGATTGATGACTTGATTCCGGGTGGAGAACTTGGCGAGACTGGTAAGAACCCCGTCCAAGGCACCCGATTCACGGAGCTTGTCGAGACGACCCAGTGTACATATAACTTTCTGTTTTACCTTCTTATCCTGGCGATAGTTCTCCACGATCTGAAGATATTCATGCTCGGATCCGCCGCTTTTGACCTTTTTGACGCGTGCAAACATGAAACAAATTGTACGGAATACAGGTCGGCGGAGTCAAGGAAAAAATCGGACATATTGGCACTACGTTTGGAGCCTCGGAAAAAGGCCAGCCTAATCATTTCGGTAAGTTAGGCGGGAGAGGCCCACTTTTTCACCCTCCAACTGTCAAAGATGAGTCAAAGCCGCAAGGGAGATGATTGAAGCATCACGGAGGAGGCTGTTGGGAAGTCGGAAATGAGATGCCGAGGGTCGGCGAGACTTGTGACTATTACCGGCAAAGGTGCGCTGCGCGAAAATTTGAAAATGATCAGCGGGTTGCCGATGTGTGCCGGTGAAATGATGGTATGGGGGGGCTCAAAGATCGATTTCCCCCCCGTAGAGGTCTCAGACAATGGAGAGCACGCCGCTAGGCGATCTCGACACCACCCTTATCCAGGATCACCCCCAGGGTCCACATGGCGGCGTTGCCCACGATGCGGGGCGCCTTGTTGGCGTCGGAGTGGCCTCCCGCCTCTTCCAGCTTCTGAAATTCCTGCATGTCTTCCAGATAAAATACGCGCCCGTACAACTGGTGCTGGATGTTGGCGCAGGTGATGGTGCCGTATTCTCCGATGTACTTGTCAAAAAGGGATCGGGCGATGGGTTGGGAATAGAAGAGATCGTTCACATTGGGATCCTGGACGATCTCTTCATGGGACATGTGTTCAAAAGGCCGTCCAAAGTAGTAGTCCAATACCATGATACCACCGACGAGTCCTCCGCAGGTACCCACCAGCTGCCACGCGGTGCCGGCGGCGTTGGAACAGGCCGCTTTGACCAGATAAGAAGGGAAATCCAACACATTATACAACGCTGCCACGGTGGATTGGGAACAACTGTAGGAATTTCTTTCGTAGCCCACTCCCAAGTCATAGACTTTCTTTAGTAATTCTACTCGAGAGAGTGACTTGTAAGAATCTTTGATTACGATGTCCACGCCTGTCTCCTTTCATTCCAAGGTTGTTGATAAGGAGTAAGACTTGACGATTGCCATCGCCAAGAAGAAGCCGAACATTCGCACAAATCGGTTGATTATATACCTGCCTTGATCCGATCCCGTTAGAGTGAATAGCAGTGTGGCCTTTTGAGGAAAGATGTCTACAAAATTTGGTGAAGGAGTAATGATGTCGATCTTCTTATACGCGCACAGGCAACAATTACCGACAGTGCGCATTGTATGGATCGGTTATGGATTCGTCAATTAATTATCACTGTTGCGCAGAAGATATGATGACTTATGTGAACGCATTGTTGATTATCTATACAAAATCAAATCTAAAGAAACAAACGATTCGAAAGTATTATTTGAATATCCCCTGGTGTGATTCGCCGGGTTTCTCGTCTTTCGTGCGAAGTTGCATCCGATGCGCCGGATCGCGGGAAATGGGAGCATAACCACTCCACAAAGTCCGCTGGAAAGGATAGACTCTGTGAAACGGGTTCATTGAAGTCGCGAATCGATTCAGAAAGGGCGGCAACGCCCGGAAGCCGAAAGAAGGGAGTCCGAGATGATGTGTGGTTGTTCGCGTGGTTGGTTCGGTAAAAGGTCTGTGGCGGTCTTATTCGTTCTCCTCCTGGCATTGACTCTTGCAGTCCCCGCAATCGCCGAGATGCCCGAGGCGCCGAGACTTAAGGGCGGCAATGTCGGGGTGGAGGGATTGAATATCCACTACCGCATGGGCGGTTCGGGACCCTGTCTGCTCATGCTGCACGGTTTTACCCTCACGGGAGAGGAATGGGAGCCTTTGGCGTTGGAGTTTCTCCCCGAATACACCGTGATCCTGGCCGATCTGCCGGGTCACGGAGGTTCCTCTGCCTTGCCGGGAGACTTCAGCCTCAAGCAAACCGCTCACCTCATGCACGGGCTCCTCGACCAAATCGGTGTCAAGAACGCTCGGGGTATCGGTCACAGCGCGGGCGCCATGACGTTGCTGCATATGGCCGTGGAGCGGCCCCAACGTCTGGAGGCCGTGGTGCTGGTGGCGGGTGCCAATGCCATGGGATCGCAGGCCCGGAAACTGTTGAAGGAATACAAATTCGAGCTGATGGACCCCAGGATGCAGGAATTCTATTGGAAACTGCATCCGGGCGGGCGTTCGCAGGTGGACCGGATTTTTCGACAATTGAACGCCTTGGCGGAAAACCGGGAGGACATCCCCATAGAGACCTTGTCCGCCCTGAAGGTCAAGACCCTTCTCGTGTGGGGAGATCGAGACGAATATTTCCCCTTGTCCGTTCCCATGGAAATGTATCGGGCGTTGCCCGATGCCGCGCTCTGGGTGGTCCCCGGGCAGGGGCATGGGCCCTTGTGGGAGTCTTTCGGGGGGGCTGCGGAAGCCGCCTGCATGTTTCCGGCGGTTGTAAAAAAGTTCTGGGCCGAAAAGTAATCTGCAGTGAGAAAATCGGAGAAACGTGATGACGTTTGAGGCACGGAAACGCGCCCGTTTTCGGCGAATCGGCATGGTCGTCGTCTGCTTGCAGGCGTTTGTGTGGTTTATTGTCGCCTGCTCTCCGGCAGGAGCCGCGGATATCCGCTCAGGAAAGCCGGTCGGCGGCAAATCGACGCCCAAGACGGTGACCGTGGCCGTGAGCAGAGACAGCCCGCCTTTCTATTTCGGGGACGCCCAAGGCCAAGCCGCGGGCTGGTTGGTGGATATCTGGCGCCTATGGTCCCGAAAAACCGGTGTGGATGTGCGTTTCATCGTCGCTCCATTTGGTGAAACTCTGAATCTGGTGCGATGGGGTGAGGCGGATATCCATGGAGGGTGCTACTACAGTGCCGCCCGTGCAGAGTACCTCGATTATGCCGGCCCCCTTGTGAGCACATGGACCACTTTCTTCTTTCATCGCCACATACACGGTATTCGAGGGTTACAGGATCTTCTGCCCTATCGCGTGGGTCTCATCGCCGGCGATTTGGCGGGGGAACGCCTGCGCGAGGAACTGCCGGGCGCGCAGCTGGTGGTCTACCCGGACAACGAAACCATGTTCTCTGCGATAAAACGCAACGAAATCAGGGTATTCGTCAAAGATGTACCCATTGCCATGTATCATCTCAGTCGGCTTGGGCTGCAGTATCAATTTTTCCATCTTCCGGGATTGAAACTTTACGCGGGAACCTTCCAGGCGGCCGTGCGCCGAGGCGACAAAGCCATGGCGGATCTGGTGCGTACCGGGTTGGCCCAATGCACTCCCGCCGAGTTGGAGGCGTTGCGTATTCGGTGGGCTTCTCCCGACCAGACCGAGGGTGAGGCCGTGCTGCGCATCGCTTGCGATCGTTATTTTCCTCCTTTTACCCAGTTGAGTTCGTCGGGCCTGCCCGCCGGTCTGATGATCGATGTCTGGCGGCTGTGGTCGAAAAAGACCGGGCGGAAAATCGATTTCGTATTCGGTGATCGGTGGGAGGTTCCCGAGATGGTGCGCCGCGGCTTGGCCGACATCCATTCGGGCCTTTCGAAAAAGCCCTCACACGAGAAAACACTGGCCTACTCGGACCCTTTTTTCACCACCCACAACGGCCTGCTCGTGAAGCGCGACGGGACCGAGGCGACGCTTTCCGGCCGGTCGGGACGGCGGCTGGGCGTGATCAAGGGTTCCGAGGCGGAGGCCGAACTCGTCGACGAACATCCCGACATCAAAGTACTTGCCTACGACGACTATGCGTCACTTCTCGCCGCGCTGCAGCTGGGTGAAGTGGAAGCGGCGTATGACGAGAGCATGGCTTTGAGGGCGGTGGTGGATGATATGGGTTTGCAGAGCGAATTGCGGGTGTCGCCTCCACTGGGGCTCCCCCTCGACGTGTATGCAGCCGTTTCCAAAGACAACAGTGAACTCGTGGAGTTGGTGAACAAAGGGCTGGCGCTCATCGGCAAGGCTGAGATGCGGGACATCGAGGCGCGTTGGGTACCCGATCCGGCCCTGAGACGTGAACAAAGCGACCGTCGGCGATTCGCTCTTACTCCATCCGAACAAGAATTCGTGCAAACGGTGAAGCCGTTGACTTTCAGTGAGGTTGATTGGAAGCCCATGTCGATTCTGGACAAAGACGGCGACTTGGACGGAATGATCCGAGATTACCTCGATGTGGTGACGCAACGTACGGGTTTACGTTTCCAGTTCGAGCCCAGCGGGACTTGGTCGGAAGTGTTGGAAAAGTACGTGGACGGCCGCATCGACATGGTGCCGGCCTTGGGAAGCGACGATGAGATCGGGCGTGAGATCCTGCTCAGCGCTCCGTTCGTGTCTTTTCCACTGATCATCGTCACGCGCAACGACGTTAATTATATCAAGCAGACCGACGTGCTCAACGGTCGCAAGGTGGCCGTAGGTCGAGGTTACACGAGCTATCATTTCCTTCGGAACCATTATCCTCAAATCGAGTTGGTGCAGACCGACGATGTGGGCGAAGCATTGTTGAAACTCTCCAATGGAGAGGTGTTCGCATTCGTGGGGCACATGGCCGTGGCGATCCACAGCATGCAGCAGCTGGGGCTCAAGAACCTCAAGATCGCCGGCCAGACGGAGTATCGTTTTGATCATCGCATCGGGGTGGACCCTCGGCTGGCCCAGGCGGTGGGAATCATCAACAAGGCACTGGCGTCCCTATCCCCCGCCGAACATCAGGCGATTCACAACAAATGGCTTGGTGTGGAGTACCAGAAAGGCATCGACTATGCGTTGATATGGCGGATCGTTGCCGGGGCGTTTGTGCTGTTTTGCATCATCCTCTTCTGGAACCGGCGATTGGCCCGCGAGGTGAAAGAGCGCAAGCGAGCCCAGATGTTGTTGAAGGAAAGCGAACAGCGGTATGCGGGGATCACGGCCAATGTGCCGGGCGTTGTCTATCGCCGGGTTATGGATGCGCGAGGAGAGATTCGTTATCCCTACGTCAGCCGGGGCATTTACGAAGTGTATGGCCTCACGCCCGAGGAGGTGCAGGCCGACTGCTCCGGCCTGCTGCAGCTTATCCATCCCGACGACAGGGAACATTTTCTTTCCTCTCTGCGACTTTCCGCCGAGCGCCTGGAATCCTGGCACGCGGAGTTTCGTTGTCTTCTGCCGGGGGGTAGGGTCAAATGGTTGCGCGGAATGAGTCGCGTACACAAACGGGACAACGGAGAAGTCGTTTGGGACGGCCTGACTTTGGACATCACCGAACAGAAATTGGCGGAACAGGAATTGCGTAAACTCTTCCGGGCGGTGGAGCAAAGTCCCGCTTCCGTGGTCATCACCGATACGAAAGGCGACATTGAATATGTCAATCCGGAGTTCACTCGTGTCACGGGCTACACGTTTGAGGAGGCCCTGGGCAAGAATCCTCGTGTGCTGAAAAGTGATCGCCACTCTTCGGAGCTGTATGAAGAGATGTGGCGCACCATCATGGCGGGTAACGCTTGGCGCGGTGAGTTGTGCAACCGACGCAGCAACGGGGAAGAGTTCTGGGAGAGCGTGTCCATTTCTCCGGTGCTCGACGCCGCAGGTAGCGTGACGAATTTCGTGGCGGTGAAAGAGGACATCACGGAACGCAAGTCGGCCGAAGAAGAAGCGGCCCGTCGCATGCGCGCGGAGAACGCCATGTCGGCCGTTGCCAAGGCATTACTGAGCGCCTCCACCGACGCCGAGAATCTCCAGGCTGCGCTGGATGAACTCGTGGTGGCCGCCGGCGTGGATCGGGTCTACGTGTTTCAGAATCTGGAAAACGACGGGGACGGCCTGAGCATGCGTCTGATTTTGGAGGCCTGCGCGGAAGGTGTGGAAACGCGGAGCGATGGCTCCGACTCTCAGACGCATCCCTACGACCGGGGCTTCGAGCGTTGGAGAGAGGAGTTGAGTCGTGGGCGGCCCATCACCGGACGGGTGGCGGAGTTTCCCGAGGCCGAACGACGGTTGCTTGAGGCCCGGAGCGTCGTGTCGATCATGGTATTGCCTCTTCAAGTGGATGGTCGCTGGTACGGTTTCGTGGGCTTTGACGACACCGCCGGCGGGCGCCGATGGAACGAGTCGGATTCGGCATTGCTCGGGGCCACGGCGGAAATCATCGGTGCGTTTTTGGCTCGCCGCGAGACCGAGGTGCGTCTACAGGAGGCCAAAGAGCAGGCCGAGTCGGCCACGCGGGCAAAAAGCGAGTTTCTGGCCAACATGAGTCATGAAATACGTACGCCCATGAACGCGGTCATCGGCATGACCCATTTGGCGTTGCAGACGCACCTGAACGCCAAACAACGCGATTATTTGAACAAGATCCAAGGCAGCGCCCACACGCTGCTCGGAATCATCAACGACGTCCTGGACTTCAGCAAAGTGGAAGCCGGCAAGCTGGTTCTGGAGAAGACCGATTTTGTCCTGGATCAGGTGCTGGACGACGTGGTGAATCTTGTAGGGCTCGGCGCCCAGCAAAAAGGCTTGGAATTGCTCCTCGACACCGCTTCGGATGCGCCCCAGGCTTTGGTCGGCGATCCTCTGCGTTTGGGCCAGGTCCTGGTCAACCTGGTCGGGAACGCGGTCAAGTTCACTCACGAGGGAGAGATCGTCATTTCGACTCGTGCGGTACACTCCGACCGACAGGAAGTAGAACTGGGTTTTGCCGTACGCGACACGGGCATCGGCCTGACGGCCGAGCAGAAGGCCGGGCTGTTCTCTGCGTTCAGCCAAGCCGACGCGTCCACCACGCGCCGCTACGGCGGTACGGGCCTGGGCCTGACGATCAGCAAGCATCTGATTGCCCTGATGGGCGGCGATATACAAGTGGAGAGTGAGCCGGGTAAGGGGGCGACCTTCAGTTTCACGGCACGTTTCGGGCTTGGCGATGCCGAGCCCGTGATGCTTAAGCAGCATCCCGATCTGCGGGGCCTCAGAGTCCTGGTGGTGGACGACAGCGCAACCAGTCGGGAGATCTTTCAGAACATGCTGGAGTCCATGTCGTTTCAGGCGTCGGTGGCGCCTTCGGCAGCCGAAGGCCTGGAAGAGCTGGCGCGAGCTGCGGAAGCTCGGCCTTTTGATCTGGTGATCATGGATTGGAAGATGCCGGGAATGGACGGACTGGAAGCCGCTCGGCATATACTTGAGGATGAGAGGCTTCAACCCAAACCCAAGGTGCTGATGGCCACGGCGTACGGCCGGAGCGGTCTGATTCGTCGGGCCGAGGAAGCCGGCTTGGACGCCTTCCTCATCAAACCGGTCACCCCTTCGGTGCTTCTGGATTCGGTTATGGAGGCTTTCGGCAAAGACACTCGGCTTGTCGAGGAGCCCCCGGCTTTGCCCGAGGCGCAACGTCCGCTTACCGGAGTGCGTCTTTTGCTGGCCGAAGACAATGAAATCAATCAGGAAGTGGCACGCGCGATATTGGAGGGCGCGGGCGCGGTTGTGGACGTGGTCGACAACGGGCGACAGGCTTTGCCGGCGGTAAGGAGCGGTTCCTATGATGCCGTGCTCATGGATATTCAGATGCCGGAAATGGACGGGTATGAAGCCACGAGAGCGATCCGTGAAATTCCCGAGTTTCGGAATCTGCCCATTATCGCCATGACGGCCAATGCCATGGCCGGAGACCGCGAAGCAGCCTTGGAATCGGGTATGGATGATCACGTCGCCAAGCCCATTGACGTGCCCGAGTTGCTTAACACCCTGATTCGGCACTTGGGCTTGGGCCGGGGACGCCCGGCGGAGCGGGCGGCACCCCGGCCGGAACCGGATGATCGGGAGGCGACGTCGGAATTTCCGGATCGCCTGCCCGGACTGGAAATCGCAGCAGGATTGGCACGGCTTCAGGGCAATCGACGACGTTATTTAGACATATTGAGAGATTTTGCGCGGAAATTTTCGGATGCCGTGACTCTTCTGCGTCGGGACCTGTCGAACGGCGAAGCGGACCAGGCCGGACGCTACGCGCACACGCTCAAAGGAGTGGCCGGTAACGTCGGAGCCCAAGCTCTGTTCAACGCGGCGCAGGATGTGGAACGGGCGGCGGCTCAGGGGGCGGCCTTTGATGAGATTGATCGGGCCCTGGATACGTTGGAGACTGAATTGGAGCGGGTTCTGGGCTCCATTGCCGGCCTTCTGGGGTCGGCCGCCGATTCGGATGCGGAAGGGGTTTCTAACACGGACGTGGCCGATGCCGCGACTCTCGCCGATGCATTGGGAACCATGGCGCGCTACCTGGCCGAATTCGACGGCGCAGCAACGGAACATCTGGTCAGGATGCGAGAGGTTTTCGGACCCTTGGCCAAGACTCCCGAGTTCGCGGAATTGGGGCGACGGGTTGAAGACTTCGACTATCAAGGGGCGTCCGCATCGTTGGCCGATCTGGCCGCCGTTGCGGGTGTTGGTCTGGAAGGGCAAGACAACCTTTGAGGCCGGGGACGCCATTGAGTTCGGTCCGCTTCCACGCGTCGGGAACGAACGAGGCTTGGACGGATGGTCCGCCGAACGTTCCCGCACTCGTATCTCACGGCGGTTCCCTTTTGAGTTTATTGGATATCTTTGACGAAAAAAACGTATCTTGGGACAATGAGACATGAGAGTCCGTTGAAATAGTAGGAATATCGCAGACTGTTGAAAAACGATGACATGCAAGGCGCGCAAATCCCGAGCGGGAAGCGGTGATGGATTTGCGTGGAGGAAACATGAACTTGAAAACGCAACAAACAACGATTCTCGTGGTGGATGACGTTCCCCAGAACGTGCATATTCTCAACAGCATCCTGGGGCCGCACTATCGCGTCAAGGTGGCTCTCAACGGCGAGTCCGCCCTGAAGATTGCGCAGGCGCGGGAGCGGCCGGACCTCATTCTGCTGGACGTGGTGATGCCCGGTCTGGACGGCTACGAGGTCTGCCGTCGACTCAAAGCGGACCCGACCACTACCGGAATTCCGGTAATCTTCGTCACCGGCATGGGTGAAACCGACGACGAGGCCAAGGGATTCGCAGCGGGTGCGGTGGACTATATCACGAAGCCGGTCAGCCCGCCCATCGTGCTGGCCCGTGTATTAACGCATCTGGAACTGAAAGACGCGCGCGACCTACTTGAGCATCAGAACGCCGTTTTGGAGCAGAAAGTCGAGGAACGCACTCAAGAACTGGCGCTCACACAACAAGTGACCATCCAGAGCCTGGCCTCTCTGGCCGAGACGCGCGACAACGAAACAGGGGGTCACATCCGTCGCACCCAGAACTACGTGCGTCTCCTGGCCGAGCATCTGGCGGCCCGACCTTCCTATGCTTCCCAATTGCAGCCGGATGTGGTGGAGTTGCTGCACCGGTCCGCGCCGTTACACGATATCGGCAAAGTGGGAGTGCCGGACGCCATTCTGCTCAAGCCGGGCAAGCTCACCGAGGACGAGTTTGCAGAGATGAAGAAGCACACCATTTACGGCAAGGAGGCCATTGAACGCGCACAAGAGCTTTTCCAGGGATTCACCAAGAGCGATTTTCTGATATTGGCTCGGGAAATCTCCTATACGCATCACGAGAAGTGGGATGGAACCGGCTATCCTCAAGGATTGGCCGGCGAAGCCATCCAACTGTCCGGTCGGCTCATGGCGTTGGCGGATGTGTATGACGCGCTCATCAGTCGACGCGTGTACAAGCCCCCTTTCCCTCACAGCAAAGCCCTGGCCATCCTTGCCGAAGGCCGCGGCACGCATTTCGACCCGGTACTGGTGGACGTTTTTCTTTCTTTGCGGGAGGAGGTCCGCTCCATAGCCCTGGAGTTCACCGATCACGACGAAGAACGGGAAGCATTGCAGGCGTGAAATGGAACGCTCTCACCCATCCACTGTGATGGCGATGCCTCGCCCACGACACGGCTGGGGCGTCTCGAACCTCTCCATGTGCCTTCCGCGCGGCATATCGTTCTCCCTCCCTTTTTCTTCCAATAACATGCCGGGATGAAGGGGTCTTGATTTATGGTCACCTTTCAGGGTCTAGTCGCTTGAACATCCATCCTATAAGAAGTCCGGGAACGCCCATGACCCATTGATGTCCCACCAAAAGACAAGGAGCTTACCGTGAGAAACCTCAGACTCGGTACCAAGATTTTCTCGGGATTCGCGCTTGTTATCGTCATCTTCTCCCTGGTGGCGGCCTATCAGATCTTTTCGATACAGGAATTGGGGGAGTTGGAGCGGCTCGGGACGGAACGCTCGAAGGACGCACTGGACGTCAATGAGGTTCTTTCACGTGTATCGGAAGTTTACCCCGTAATCGCCGACGGGATCATCAATCGGGATATTGAAGAAACTTTGGCCGGCTTTGCCGCCGCAAAGGAACAGGCGAAAAAGGACATGGCGTTGGTTCATGAACTTGTGGACACGGAAGAAGAGAGGGCCTCGGCAAACGCCTTCGAGACTTCATATCGGGAATACTTGAAGTTGTTCGAGGATGAGTTGATCCCTATTCTAAAAAAGGAAGAATCCATCGATAAGCGCATGAAGGATTCGTTGTCCGTCATGCAGATTGCCGTGCGGGTCGGGGATTTCCGGTCTCTGGTCGCAAAGGCGGTCGTCAATCGTGACTGGTCCGAAAGCGGAGAGGAGTTTGCAGGAATTCGGAATACGGCCGCCGACGACATTGCCGAAGTCCAACGATCGGCGGATACGGAGAAGGAAAAGGCGTTGGCGATCGATTTCGAAAGGAATTACCTGAAAGCCTTGGGCCTGTTTGAAAATGGTCTTCTTCCCCTCTTGAGAGAGAGAAGTCCGGAAAATCATTCCGAAATCGTGAGATTGTACAACGAATTCAATGCCGCCGCGAACTCCCTGTCTGCCGCCATACAGGGGATAAGCGGCTCGCTGGAAGACGAAACGAGAGGGGTGTCGGCGGATGAAAATAGAATCCGGGAAATTGATGGAGAGATCGACCAAATTCGACGGAAGGTTTTCACTCCTCTGCGCCGAATCGTCGCTTCCCTCGGCGAGGAACAATCCGAAGCGGCCGAGCATTTTGACGTCGTTCGCTCAAGTACCGAATACCTGAGCACCGGGATTGCGCTTGTCGGTGTGTTGGTGGGGCTTCTGATCAGCCTGTTTCTGACTCGGGCCATCACCGGGCCCATCAACCGTGTGATTACCGGGCTCAACGAAGGTGCCGACCAGGTTTCGTCGGCTTCGGGTCAGGTTGCTTCCGCAGGGCAGTCTCTGGCGCAGGGAGCTTCGGAGCAGGCGGCTTCCATAGAAGAATGCTCCGCGTCGCTTGAGGAAATAGCCTCGATGACCAAGCTGAACGCGGAACATGCCGGGAGCGCCAACCAGCTTATGAACCAAACCCGGGATACGGTGGGGCGGGCGAACGATTCCCTGAACACCCTGACGAGATCCATGGAAGATATTTCCAGGGCGAGCGACGAAACCTCGAAGATCATCAAGACAATCGACGAAATTGCTTTTCAGACGAATCTTCTCGCTTTGAACGCAGCGGTGGAAGCGGCCAGGGCCGGAGAAGCCGGCGCGGGTTTCTCAGTGGTGGCGGAAGAGGTGCGTAATCTGGCCATGCGGGCCGCCGAAGCGGCCGGGAACACGTCGAATCTCATTTCGGGGACGGTTAAGGCCGTTACGGATGGATCGGCCGTTGTGCGGCAGACCAATGAGGCCTTTGCCGGAGTTTCCGACAGCGCGCAAAAAGCGGGGGACCTGGTTTCCGAGATTTCGGCCGCCTCCAAAGAGCAGGCCCAAAGCGTCGAACAAATCAGCAACGCGGTGTCTGATATGGATAAGATCACACAACGCAACGCCGCCAATGCCGAGGAATCGGCGAGCGCGTCGGAAGAAATGAACGCTCAAGCTCACCAGCTGAAGGAATTCGTGGCAGAGTTGGCGCGCTTGGTGGGCGGCAAGGGCGGCGGAGGAGGGGAGAGAGGCGGCGGGAGGAAAAAAGCCGGTGCGGCTGGAATCGAACCCGCGGAGGAAGAGTCGGGATATCGGAGAGCCCTGAAAGGCGCAACAGCGCGGTTGGTTCCTCCAAAGCGTAAGGAAATCCGGAGGAAGGGGGGGACTCCTTCGCAGAACCCGCAGAAGTTTCTGAAGGAGTTTTAGAGGTGGAAGGTTGTTGACGGAGATCTGCGGTATCCGACGCCGGCCTGCATTATGCAGCCCGACCGATGTGCCGGGTCGGGCGTCAATTCCCATCCAGCGCCGCCCTGACGTGCGATGCCAAGTCTTTCATGGAGAAAGGCTTCTGCATGAAATTCACGCCTTCCTCGAGCACGCCTCGGTGGGCGATGACGTCGGCCGTGTAGCCGGACATGAAGAGAGTCCTGATGTCCGGATACAGCGTGTGTAGTTGATCGGCGAGGTCTCGCCCGTTCATTTCCGGCATGACCACGTCCGTGATGAGCAAATCGATGCCGTCCGCTTGCTCTTCGGCGAACCGTAAGGCCTCGTTGGGCGTGCCGGCCGCCAGCACCCGGTAGCCCAGCTTCTCCAGCATCATCCAACCCATTTTCATGATGCCCGGCTCGTCCTCCACCAAAAGGACCGTTTCGCCGCGGCTCAGGGGAATTTCTTTGCGAGGTTCCTGGTTGATTTCATCCGCCGCACCCTCGTGGCGTGGTAGATATATTTTGAAAATCGTGCCTTTTCCCGGCTCACTGTATACATTGACGAAGCCGTTGTTCTGGTTGACGATGCCGTAAACGGTGGCCAGGCCCAAACCGGTGCCGCGGCTGGTGTCCTTTGTAGTGAAGAACGGTTCAAATATCGCGTCGAGAGTTTCCGCATCCATGCCGCACCCGTCGTCGGTCACGGCCAACATGACAAAATCCCCCGGAGCGAAACCCTCTTGTTCGGCGCAGGATGCTTCGTCAAAGGAAACGTTGTCGGTTTCAATGGTGATTTTTCCTACTCCTCCGATGGCATCGCGGGCGTTGACGCACAAATTGGCCAGAATCTGATCGATCTGGGCGGGATCCATTTTGACCCGCCATGAGCGGGCCTTGGGCAGCCAGGCCAGGTCTACGTCTTCGCCGATGAGTCGCCTCAACATCTTGAGCATACCCTCAACGGTCTCGTTAAGGTCCAGGACTTTGGGACTGATGGTCTGTTTGCGCGCAAAGGCGAGCAACTGCCTCGTGATTTGAGTGGAACGAGCGGCGGCATTGAGGATTTCCTTCAGATCCCCATAAAGAGGATCGTCCGGACCCAATTTGTCTATGGCCAGTTCCGCATAGCCGATTATGACGTTCAGCATGTTGTTGTAATCGTGTGCGACTCCTCCGGCCAATCGGCCGACGGATTCCATCTTCTGCCCCTGGAGCATCCGGTTCTGCAGTGATTGATGCTCTCGTTCGATTTCTCTGTGAGCTTCATCCGTTTGTAGGACGCGCAGCGCATAAGCGATATCCCCGGCGGTTTCGGCGAACAGGGATTGCTCTTCCACGTCCGCCACGGAGCCCTGCTCCAAGACAACGGCGAAGTAACCGAAAGCCGCGCCGTCGTTCACCAGGCGCATGCACATGGAGTCTTCTCCGGGGCAAACGGGTGCGACGGGGCAGGAGTCACAGGCCGAGCGCTCTCTTACGGTCAAGGCTACAATTTCGCGAGACCGGGCGAGATTACAGCAGGGCGGCAGTTCGCCGCTTTCGAGCAGGGCATTGAGCGGCTCCAACGCGGCTCCCATGCCGGCTTCGACCCAGAAGACGGGTCGGTCCTCTCCGTCCGTCAGGATGATTACGGAAGAAGTGTAACCACGATGGTCCACCAGCAAACGGCAGGCCTCACGGATCAATGTGTCGCGATCCCTCTCACGGACGATCAACTGATTCACGTTGCGGATGGCCTGCAGCACCTTGTTGAGGTGTTCGATACGTTCCTGTGCGCGCTTGATCTCGGTGATGTCCTGAAGCGAACCGAACAAGCGGTTGACTCGCCCGTCGATTTCTTTGTCCGGATAGCCTCGGGCCAGGCAGTGACGGATGCTTCCGTCCGATCGCAGCCCACGCAGCTCCAAGTGGTAGGGTGTTCCTTCATTGACGGCGGAATCCACGGCCCGAAGCAAACGTTCGTAGTCGTCGGGATGGTAGAACTCGGGGTGCCGAGCGAATGGAGGTGCTCCTTCGGTCGGGTCGAGCTGAAATATCCGGAAAAGCTCATCGGACCACGTGACCGTGTCGGTGGGCACGTCCCATTCCCAGCTCCCGATATGGGCGATGGCTTCGGTGCGCGAAAGCATGGCCTGCTTCTGTCTCAATGCCTCCTCCGCGCGTTTCCGTTCGGTAATATCCCGGGTGGTGCCCTGAAGATGAACGGGTCGGCCGTCGTCCCCGTAAATCACCTTGCCGTGGATTTCCACTGGAATGGGTTCTCCGCTCTTCTTCAGCATGGCGGCTTCAAAAATGACTCCCGCGCTTTCCGAACCAATGGCCAAGTCATTTGCAATAATCCGGGCCATCTTGCCAAAATTCTCCGCATCGCAGTGATCCTGCAGCCGAGTTCCGATCCATTCCTCAGGGGTGTAGCCCGTGAGAGTAAAGACCGACGGATTGACGTAAGAGAACTCGAGGTCCGTATTCATAACCCAGATTACGTCGAGGGTGTTGTCCGCAAGCAGACGATATCGCTCTTCGCTTTCTCGGATCGCATCTTCCGCCTGTTTGCGATCCGTGATGTCCTCCATGGTGCTCATGATGCCCGAAGTCTTTCCCTTGGCGTCATAAATGGGGGCGGCGGATAGGGAAGCGTGAAAGAGGGAACCGTCCTTCTTCCTTCGGATCAGTTCCATGCCTGATAGAACCTCACCGCTCGCCAATCGGCGGCGTATTCCGGCGGACTCCTCCTGCTTATCTTCAGGCACGAATGGGAGGGGTTTGCCCATGACTTCATCCGCCGTCCAGCCGAAGACCCGTTCGGCCGAGGCATTCCATGTCTGAACGGTTCCGTAGGGGGTAATGCTGAAAAGCGCCACGGGCGAACACGCGACCATGGACCTCTGCATCTCTTCGCTTTTTCGTAATTCTTCCGTTCGAAGCCCCACTTGTTTGCGCAACGACCAGGACCAGAGGAAAGCGGCGACCAGGATCGGAAGCAGAATGAGCACGCCCATGACCACGTAGCGGAAGAAGGCCTTCATATCCGTTGGGAAATCCTCGTATACGCCCAGCCATTTCTTCTGGATACGTTGATAATCGCCGTTTTCCTCCAGAATCTTCATTCCTTCTGAGAATTGAGCCAGTAAAGCTTTGTGGTTGTTGGGAACGGCGTAACAGTAGTCGGGAGAGAGGAACGGACGCTTGCCCACAACCAGGTTGTTCCATTGGCGTTTCTCGATCCAATACAGGGCGGTCAAGCGCGACACAAGGGCGCAATCGTGTTTTCCCTCGACCAGTTCACGCAAAGCATCTTCTTGTGAATCAACGGCCGATATCTGTTTCCCGAGCCGGTTTTCCAGTGCGAACTCGTGCATGATATCGCCCTTCTCCACCACGATGCTTTTACCGGCTAGTTCATCCATGTTGGTGGGAGGCGGACCCGCACTCTTGCGCACCACCGCCACGCAGTGATTCACCGTGTGCGGAGGGGTGAAGTCGAAGGTCAAATCCCGTTCAGGTGAATAGAACATTCCTTGAAGCGCATCGATGTCTCCCGCCGCCAAAGCGTCTCGAATTTTCACCCACGGACCCAGTCGAATGTCGACGTTCAGGCCCAGTTCTTTCGCGATGGCGCGCGTCAGGTCCACGTTGTAGCCGGTGGGTTCTCCGTGTTCGTCAAGGTACTCAAAAGGCGGATAGTTGTGATCTCCACCGATCACAATGCGTCGATTCGACGGCAGTTCCAGGGAGGCGAACCATTTGGCGTGCAGGTGCCTGTAGGTTCCGTCGGCCACTACCAGGGCGAGCCCCTCATTGAGCAGGGCCAAGGTTGCTTTGTCGCCTTCCTTCACGGCGAAGCAGAAATCCTGCCGGAATCCTTCGATGGGTTGTTTGACAATGCTGATGTTGGGAAGCCCCGTTTCCTCAAGCAGTCGAACCGCCACGAGCCGCTGAATCACCACTGCGTCGTGGAGACCGCCGGAAAGCTGATACAGGGCATCCTCGAAAGTCGGGGTGGTGAAGATCTTGATGCCGCGGTCTTCTCGCCGCAGGAATTCTTCGGCGTTGTCTCCTTTCATGACCGCCACGGTGCGTCCTCTCAGATCATCCAGACTGTGAATGTCCGACGTGCCGGAACGCACGACCAGCGCGCCGTGAAGGGTCATGTAAGGGAATGTAAAATCGAACAGGGGTTCGCGTTCGGGATTACGCCCCACCAGGGGCAGGGCCTGCACCTCTCCTCGCTCGAGCAGTCCCCGGACTTCAGCCCAGGTTCCCAGACGGAAAACCACATCGCGTCCCACGGCGGCTAAAGCGGCGCGGAGCAGCTCAACGGAGAAGCCGTCCGCTCGTTCCTGAGGGTCCGCAAGGGAAAACGGCGGGTAGTTGATTTCAGCGGCGGAAAGGATGGGAGGCTTGGCCGTTTTCGGTTCCTGTGCCGCCGGAGCGGCCGCCCCGCAAAAGCCGATCATGACGATGCATAGGAGCACGGCGGTCAATGCGCCGACTGCCTGCCGAGGGCGCCTGCGGTCGGTACTGCGGTTCACGACGTTATCCTTCTTCGTAGATTCTACAGTGATGGTGATATGTTACGAGACTGCGCCGGCCGGGCGACCGATGAAGATCGAAGGTTGATGAATCGATGAACGCGTCGGCGGGAAGATCGTAATCCCCGCATCTTGGTTCAACGCGAGAGGCTCTGGAGAAATCCGCCGGATTGACGCATTCTTCGTCCAAAGGATAGGGGCTCGCCTCTCGGATTCAAGGGTCTTCATGATAAGGGAAGTTGATGAAATCTGGACATCCTTGTCAACTTCTTTCGAGCAGACGTCTTCTTCATTGATCCGAAATCCGACAAGCGAAATGGGCGTGGAGGGATTGGGAATGGAATCTTCTCGGTCCTTCCGAGTAGGGGGGGCGAGTTGAGGCGCGCGAATCTCCGCCTCTGAGCTGCGAGTACGTTGCGTACGCTTCATTCTTCACGCCGACCGGCCTCGGGGGCCTTTCCGTCAACGCCGTTTGCCTCGGCAACGCGATGATCGTGCACAACGGCACGGGATTAGGACATCTTTCCTTCAGCGCTCAGGGGGTACTCGGCGAACTTTCACGAGGAGGAAGTTCTCCGGTTACCCTCTGAAGGGCTTGGGGCGAGGCGGCGATCGATCATGTCCTTTGTTTGGGTTTTTTCGCGGTTTCGGTTGGTTGAACCGAGGCTTCGGCATGTTGCGGAATCAGGATCAGTCTCTCATTGTCTGGGAACGGGGAGTGGGATCGCAGGAGAAGAGCATGCGTTCGATTCGGCCTTCGAGGTGTTGGACCTGATCCTTGGTCTTTTGGTTCCGGCGCATCTTCTTTTCGAGGGAACCGATTGCGTAGAGCACGCTGGTATGATTGCGACTGAACGCCCTGCCCACGGACTCCAACGTATGTTCCGTATATTTGCGGCAGAGATGCATGGCGATGGATCGGGAGAGAACCACGTTCGCCTTGCGCGACTTGGAACGGATGTCGTTCACGTCGAGCTTGAATTGACTCGCCACAAATTCCTGGATCTCTTCCATGGTCAGATGTTTCTTGTGCTCCACGAAACCGCGTACCACCTCTCTGGCCAAGTCCATGTTGAGGGGAACGCCGCCCATGGTCGACCGGGCATTCAGGCAGATAAGGCTGCTCTCCAGCTGCCTTACGTCGTCCCGAATATGCTCCGACAGGAACTCGATGATTTCGCGGGACACGGGAATCTTGAAGGCTCTGGCTTTCTTCTCCAGTATCTTGACGCGAGTTTCGAAATCCGGCGGGTCGATTTTCACAATGAGACTGGAACTCAGCCTGGAGTGAAGGCTTCCCTGCAGGTTCCGAATTTCACGAGGTAGCTTGGAACTGGTCAGGACCACCTTCTTCTTCATGTTCAACAGGGAGTCCAGGGTGAAGGCGAGTTCATCCTGAGTTTTTTCTTTGCCGCCCAGATAATGCACCTCTTCCAGGAGGAGGACGTCACATGCCTTGCGATACTTGTCCTTGAAGAAGTCCATGCGCTTGTTCTTCAGGCATTGGACCATTTCGTTGATGAAGTCTTCAATGGTGAGATAGAGAAGCCGACACGCCCCGTTCTGATCGAGGACTTCCGTTCCGATGGCCTGGCAAAGGTGACTTTTTCCCAAACCGGGTTTCGAAAGGAAGTAGACGAAGTCGTGATTGCTTCCATTTTGTCTGGCGATCTCTCGAGCCGCACTGAAAGCGAAGTGGTTGTTCCTGCCCGTAACGAACTGGTCGAAGGTGAAGGCCGGATTGAACCTGGGAATCCGGAAGGCCGGATCGGTCAGGGAAGGGAGCGCCAGTTGTTTCTCTTCCGTGACCTGTATGGTGGTCGTGTCCCGGGTTCGTTCCACTTCGAGCGCAATGTCGACGGGGGATGAGGTCAGTTCCTCCATTTCGCGGATCAAAGCGGACAGGTAGTTGTCCCGGATCCAATTTACAAAAAATTTGTTTGGACACCCTAGCGCCACGATCCCTTCGGAAAAATGAAGAAACCTCATGGGCTCGATCCAAATTTTGTAGGGCTGGGCGGGAATCCGAGTTTGAAGACGGTGCTTCACCTCATCCCATGTCTTTTCCATGACGGACTGGTCCTTTGCAGTGAAAAAACGACCACTTTGCGGAAAGCAACCAACTGACGGCGATTTTAGCCAAATATTGTTACAAAGGAGTGGACCCTTCGAAGTGATGGTCCGAGTATAGAGAATTGCGGATTTTTGTCAAACGCGGTTACGTGCGATGGAAGTGGACGGTGCCGGGAGAATTGCACAAATTGTAACTTATTGATATTATTATTGTAAGGTTTTGCGTACGCCTGTCTCTCCTGAAACGACGCGGTTTTTCCCGTCTCCTTGATCCCCCCCGATTTTCGGGGTGTTTGTAACGTCCGAACAATTGTCAAAAACTCGTCAATTTTCCAAATCTCAAATTAGGTCAACATATCTGCCAATTCTTCGTATTTTTTGTATGGTCCGTGGGGGATCAGCTCTATCCGGGCGAAACCACGGTTCAATTCATTGCCTTGTGAAATTAAACACTTGGATTCCGCGGGCCTGTCTCCTCGCGGACCGGCGGAGATTCGCAAGGGATTCCATACGTGCGCGTTTCAGAATTCTTTTGCCTTCATGAAGGCTGTTTGTTAAAGAGAAAGCGACAGCAAAACGCTTCACCTACTCAAATCTTGCCGCAGGTTTCAACATGGAATCCCCAAACCGCTTGGTTTATTTTCCCGACTGTCCAAGGGATGAAGTCGCATGTCGTTGTCTGTCACTGCTACTTGGGCCGATTCATCTTTTTCCCGCACCCGGGGAGCCGCCCCATGCGTTCCTGAACACCATGCAAGAGGCGGGCTCCATTATCCTTCACTCCGCACCCGGGATTTCCGAAAAGGAAGTTCGAAGGCTGCTGACCGACTGGGAAACATGGGCCCGTACTCTGGACAAGGTGGATTTAGCCACTCTGAAGACTTTATTGCAGGAAGGAGCGGCGGGTTCCGAAACGTCCGCCTCTTTGCTGCGTGAGATCAAATCCTACGGGACGGAAGGCGAAGAGGGAGCGGGCAAGACCGGATTGGCCCAAACCCTTGTACTTCATTGGGCTAGGCGGCTTGCGCAAATCCGTTCGGAAAGCCGCTCCTTGATGGATGAAGTGGACCTTCGTGAATCTTCCCTCAAATCGCTTTTCGGCACATCCGAAGATGTCGAGGAACCGGGAGTGGAGATAGGCGAAGGAGAATCTTCGGACAGAGGCGGGGCGGGAGCTTATCCCCTTCCGTGGGAATCCGATTTTGTCCAAAGGGATGAGGAGTCGCCCGAGAACGTCGTTTTGGAGCTTTCCGCCTGGGACTTTTTTTACCAAGCGGTGCCGGGGGATTGTCTGGTCACCGATCGCGAGGACGTGATACTACAATTGCTTGATCGGTGCGAAGCGGAAGAGATCGTTTCTTCCCAATTTCCTTTTCCCGACTCTTCGACACTGATTTCCTATATGGACAAAGCGGCGGACGCTGATGGGGTTTGGAAAGGTTTGTTCGAGGGAGTCTCGTCCGAAGCGGGCGCCGCGTCCCGGACGATCGACGGCCGGAATCGGGAATCTCTTCGCCTTGGTGTGTACGAGGCCCGTGAGGCTCTAGAACGAATATGGAGACAAGAGGGGATACCGGTTCGAGAAGACGCCCGTTTGATCCTGCACATGAGTCTCAGGCTCGTGGAAGGTTCGGCTTTCGGGAAGTTTCTGCCGACCGGCTCCGGAACCCTGGGAAAGGCCTCAAAGGTTCCGACTTCCTTTCAAATTCCATGCATCTTTTTCGGTGTGCGGAACGGAAGCGGTTCCGTCGGGGGAATCTGATATTTCCGATGAAGAAAGTGAAAAGGAACCCGGCCGGTCCGAAGGATGAACGGTCATCGACCCACGTTCTTCTCGGGGGGATAAGAACGAACAAGGAGGAGATTCTATGCAGCAAGTCAAATACCTGTTGAACGAATCCGACATGCCCACCCAATGGTACAATATTTTGCCGGATTTACCCACGCCGATGAAGCCGCCTCTGCATCCGGGAACGGGTCAGCCCGTGGGACCCGAGGATTTGGCGGCGATTTTCCCCATGAATCTGATCGAACAGGAAGTGAGTCCCGACTCATGGATCTCCATCCCCGAGGAGGTGCTGGGGATTTACCGGATCTGGCGTCCGAGTCCGCTTTACCGTGCCGTCAATTTTGAAAAGTGGCTCGATGCTCCCGTTCGGGTCTATTACAAGAACGAAGGCGTGAGCCCTCCCGGTTCGCACAAGCCCAACACGGCCGTGGCCCAAGCCTATTACAACAAGCAGGCCGGTACCAAACGGATCACCACGGAAACCGGAGCCGGTCAGTGGGGAAGCGCGCTCGCTTTTGCGTGCGGGTTCTTCGGGATCGAGTGCAAAGTGTTCATGGTGAAGGTGAGCTTCAATCAGAAGCCCTATCGGCGTCTGATGATGCAGACCTGGGGGGCCAATTGCGTGCCGAGTCCCAGCACCGAAACCGAAGCCGGGAAGAAGATTCTGGCCAAGGATCCGGATTGTCCCGGCAGCTTGGGTATCGCCATCAGTGAAGCGATCGAAGACGCCGTTACGAGCGGCAATTCCAAATATTCCCTGGGCAGCGTGCTCAATCATGTGTTGCTGCACCAGACCATTATAGGTCTGGAAGCGCAGAAACAAATGCAGCTCGCCGGTGAGTATCCCGATGTGGTCATCGGTTGTGCGGGCGGCGGCAGCAACTTTGCCGGTCTGTGCCTGCCCTTCGTCAAAGACAAGATCGAAGGCAAGGACGTGCGCATCATCGGCGCGGAGCCTACGAGCTGTCCGACCATGACCCGTGGGCCCTTTGCCTACGACTTTGGAGATACGCTTCAGACGACTCCATTGCTGCCCATGTACACCCTGGGACACGACTTCGTGCCTGCGCCGATTCACGCCGGGGGGCTGCGCTACCATGCCATGGCGCCCATCGTGAGTCACCTTGTGCATGAGAAGTTGATCGAGCCCAGGGCCTACGACAATCTGGTCACCTTTGAAACGGGTGTGAACTGGGCTCGGACCGAGGGATTCATCCCCGCGCCGGAAACCAACCATGCCTTGGCGTGCGTCGCGGAAATCGCCCGGGAAGCCAAAGAGGAAGGCAAGGAGAAGGTGATCCTGGTTAACTGGAGCGGTCACGGCATAATCGACTTGATGGCTTATGACGCCTACTTTTCCGGCAAACTTACAGACCACAAGCTGCCTGAAGAGGAAATCCAGCGGGCTCTGGCCGCCATCAAGAACTTTCCTCCCATCGAATAATCAAACACCGACTTTCACTCCGGAGTTTCCCCGTCATCGGGGGAACTCCCTTCCGGAAAGTCGTAACGGTTGTCGGAACCCGTTGCAGGAAAAGACGGGTTCCAACGCGACAAACCCTGAAGGGATAAGGTCGGTAGGAACCGTGGACTTTGACAAAGCGATAGACACGTTGGATGGACTTGAAATCCGTTGTCGAAAATTGGGGCATCAGGTTTCGTTCGGCTACTGCCGAAAGGAGTCCCGGTCTTTGCCGTGTCGCAGGACCCTCGATTGCTGGGCCCCGATATTCCCCGTCGCCATGGTGCTCCAGCGACTGATCTCGCCCGACGAATGGAAAGCCTGCTTCGAGGCTCCGCCTCCCTCTAGAATCGACCGTATCGTGGAGCGCATTGACGCTGCCAAAGCTTTGCAGGAAGAAAAATAGCGACGGGTACTCGGAGACAAACAACCGCTCGTCGCAGAGTTCTCTAATACCGTCCCCGTTGGAATCTCCTCATATCGTATACGCTCGTGCGAAATACTAAAGGAAGCAGGGATCGACGGCTGGAATCGAGACCGCAACCTGCCTGAATGTTCACATTTTTCTGGACACGTGTATTGCCTTCCGCGTATACTCCCGATCCAGAGTGGTGGATTATATAGGTTTGTGCAAAGCAATATGCCGGAGGGGAACACTCATGAAGCATTTGCAAGCCAAGGTTACCTTGTTTTTGGTTCTGTTCCTAGCGGCTGCGGCCTGCCCGGGAACGGTGTTGGGCGTGGCCGGGTGCCCGGGGACGGCCTACCATTTCAACGTAACCGTAGGAACGGGACCGGGGTGTTCCGGGAATTCGGTGGTGAGTGTCGTTCCCGGTACCGAAGTCACTTGGTGCGTGACTTTGACCAATATTGATACCGAGGGTGCGTTGACGTGGGACGAATATGAGATTTCCCCGCTGGAAAACGGAGAGACGCTGGTCGGAGGTCCCCTGGCGCCCGGGGAGTCCATCACGCCGATTCAATGGACCCAAGTGTTGAATCAGACCGAGGCGGTCTCGGTGAACGTAAGCGTGGTGCTTCCGGTGCTGGATCCCGACGGACACCCATGTACCTTTGAAGACGGCGCCTCCGCCCTGGTGAACGTCCAGGCAGCCGGGTCGCAGCAGGTTCCGGGGATGGGTTGGCCCGGTATGGCTTTGGCGGGTATGCTCCTGGTGGGCGCATCCGTGTGGGCCCTGAGACGACGGTTGGGGTAACCAAAGACCGACCGGGACTCAAGAGATTTTCGGAGAGAGATGAGAAGGCCTCGTTCCTCATAGAGGGGACGGGGCCTCTGTTGTTGGAAAAAAGTCGGGTTTCTTCTCAATACGGTACACCGAAGTTAAACCGGCAAGTTCCCGGACAAAATGCTCGGTGGAAAGCGAGGAGTGGACCTCTTGTGAAAAGGAGACGATTCACGGGCCTTACCAAAATCAGATCGGTAAGACTTATGGCTTTTTGAAGGCTCGATCTCGAATTATTCTCCGGAATGAAAATGAATAATCTCTGGTTGTGATTTGCGAATATTCATGGGCTTAAATTCCGAAGCTCCACGGAACCTATGCAATAATCCGAAATATGACTAATTCTTGAGTGCTTTGCCTATAATATCGTATAATTTTTTGGCTTGCCAAGGCTTCTGTAAAAATGCACTTATACGATTGGGTGAAAATATTTGAAGTAGTGCATCCTCACTATACCCACTCGCTATGACCACCTTGATTTCGGGACGCATCTTGACCAATTGCTCATAGACTTCATGACCGTTCATATCCGGCATGGTCATATCCAGAATGACTAGTTCGATTGCAGGCATACTCCGTTGAAATTGGTCTATGCCTTCCCGGCCGTTTGCGGCCGTTATCACTCGGAAGCCTTTTGCCGAGAGCATTCTGGCCGCGACCTCCCGGACATGGGCTTCGTCGTCGACGACCAGAATTGTTCGACCCTCTCCCGCGATTTCAGAGACCGGCTCTTCCTGCTGTTGGAGCGCTTCTGTTTGCTGCGATTCAGCCACGGGAAACAGAACTAAAAAACGTGAACCGTGATTCAGGCGACTGCGCACCAAAATCAATCCGTTGTGGCCTCGGACGATTCCCAGGACTACGGCAAGCCCAAGCCCGCGGCCGGTGAACTTGGTGGTAAAAAAGGGATCGAAAATCTTCTTCATATCCTCTGTTTGAATCCCTGCGCCTGTATCCGTTACTTCCAAGAAGACATATTTCCCGGCGGGGTGCTCATCGTACAAAAAGCCGTTTTGGATCATGGAATGATCGAAATGATCAATACCCGTAGCCACATGAATATCGCCCCCGGCTTCAGGAAGTGCTTCGGAAGCATTCTGCAATAGATTAAGGACCACTTGGCTTATCTGGTCGGGATCCCCTTCAATATTGGGTAACCCGAAATTCAGGTCCATATGAAGCCGGGCTTTCTTGCACAAGCCGGCTCCTATTAGTTCAGTCATCCGGCTCACGGTGTCCGAAATATCGACACTCCGCTTCGTCGGCGCACTCTTCCCCGAGTACGACAACATTTGTTTGGCAATACCCGCGGCTCTGCGTGAAAGCTGCATGATTCCCGCCAAAAACTGCTCGGCTTCTTCATAAGGGCGAACATCTTCAAGGCAAAGCTCGGCGTATCCCAGTATGCCTGCTAAAATGTTATTGAAGTCGTGGGCAACCCCCCCCGCCACCAAGCCGAGACTCTCCAACTTCTGGGACTGCTGAACACGTACTTCGAGTCTTCTGCGTTCCGTGATGTCCTGTACCGTGCCGATGAGCCGGATAATCCGACCGGTTTGATCGGCCACCGAGTTGACGATCTCATGGAAAACCCGCTCCTGACCGGAATCGTTCACAATGGTGTATGATAAATCGTAAGGCTTTCCCGCCGACAGGGCCTGGGTCGTGGCTTGTTTCAGCTTCTTTCGATCTTCTTCTTTCGCTAAACGCCAGAGAGCATCAATTTCCGGTCTTGTTTCGTCCTTGGGCAGGTTGGCAAGGCGATACATCTCCTCAGACCAATGAAGCTCACCAGTTTCAGTATCCAGTTCCCAGCTGCCGATTTGTGCGATTCGCTGGGCGGCGGCCAATATGGCTTCACTTCGGCGAAGAGCCTCCTCCGCTTTCCGGCGGGCTTCCATGTCAACCTTCAAACGAACGGCATTGTCCTTGAACACGGTTACCGCTCTGGCCATATCGCCGACTTCATCCCGCCTTTGAACTGCGGGGACTTCCGCCTCCAAGTCGTCCGACGCGAGACGGCCCATCACTCGTGTGATTTGAGTCACCGGTTTGATGACTCTAGAATGAACAGCGAGCAGAACCAGCAGGATGAGCCCCATAGTCCCGGTGATATCTGCCGACAGAAAAATCAGCTCCTTGCTCGCGGACGCCAATTTGTTCTCTGCGCGCTCATTCGTAACGGTGACCACCGAATCCATGAAAAGGGCTATGGATTCCAGCGCTTCTACGCCTTGGTTCAAGAACTCTGATTGAGTGTAGGGGTACGGACCGCCGGTTAGAGCTGCGGGAAAGACCGCTTCCCTGCGAGGCAGGTAATCATCATTGTAAACGGTTTTAAGCTCATCCAGGGCTTTCGGTATACCCGTACCCCGTAGTGGGACGACCAAACGCTCCAAATCTTCAAAATGAACAGCCGTTCTTGCCTGAAGGTCCTTTATCTTCGTGACAAGCTGCGCCTCAATAGGTTTGCCGGAGAGGAGGGTCGCCGAGAGAATGGACATCTCCGGTCCCGAAGTGTTCCTTAACGCCAGAGCTTTGTGTTGGAGGGCGGAAAGGCGGGCGATCATACCGTCGGCGTCGCTTAGGTCCTGAGAGATCAGGACCAATAGGGACTCGATTTGTTTGATGAGTGTGGTCATTGCCCCAAACCAGATCTTCGGCAAGCTGGAATCCCTTTGGTTTTTGGGGACAAGTGAATTCGCGTCGGCCCGTTGTCTCAGCTTCTCCACCACTCTTTTCTGAGTCAATATTTCTTCAATCAGTCGTTCTTTGCCTTCCGGATCGAGGCCTCTTATATTGTCTATCGCTCCGAGCAAAGCTTGGTCGCCTTCCTTTCTTCGTTCTATAACAAATTGACGATTCCGCTCCATTTTGGCCACAGGTCCGGCATCGTTCAACACCACGTTTACGCGACCCCTTTCAAAGCCATAATTGCGAACAGCCTGGAATAGAGCGTTGGAAACCCCATTCATGAGCTTGATGCGTTCAGCCGTCCTGAAATTATCCCAGGCAAGCTTAAGGAAAGGAATGCTGGACAACAAGTGCAGAACTGCAATGGCGATCAAAGTGGAATAGAAAACGATTTTCAAGCTAAGACCCTTGAAATTTCCGCAGTCCGATGTCGGTTCGATTCTTTGCATGAATGGTTCCAAGGGAGTTTGCATCAAGTTTAGTTAGGTTCAGAGCTAAAGAACAAAGTCATTCGTGAGATATTGGGAGGTATCACCTATTCGACTCCCAGGTTGTCTCCTCTGGCGTGGCCTGATTACGAAAGAGCAAGGTATGCCCGGAATTCGAACCACACCCGGAAAGACAGCTAAGTCTCCCGAACAATGCTCCTTGAATCTCCATAATACGACGAAAACAGCATCCTCCACATTCCGGAAACACACAATACCGGCATGTAGCTAATGAGACTCAAAAGCTGTATCAATAATGTGGGTTGGCTATTTGGAAGGAAGACAAGAGAAATTCACTGTTCAGTATACAGATTAACTCCCATCGTGTTTCAGGGTCAAGGAAGGAAACAGGATTACTCGAAGGTTCCCATCAGGTTGCGGCGTGGGATTTTCAATACTTGCCTGCAAGTCGGACCCCGACTGAACCCATGGTCCTGTCTCACTGCGAGGCCTCCACACAACCGGGCGATGCATTTCTTAATGAAATGGGGGCCAATCTGGGTTTTTCAGTGGTTGGAGAGACGCTTCCGGTTTCCTGTTTGCTCGAACACCGGATCGGGATGGATGGAATGAGGCAAGGGCTTGTTGTACTGGGTTTTGCAGGGGGGCCGGGCCACGAAACGGTGAACCAAAGCAACCGGAGACCGGATATTCGGTCCCCGGCTGATTTCCAATGTCTAGTTGACGTATCCGGTGAGGAACTCTCCGATGGCTCCGAGATGATGCACCACGCGGACTCCCGCGCCCTCAAGGGCTCGGATCTTGTCCTGGGCGCGTCCAGCGCCGCCGGAGATAATGGCGCCTGCGTGACCCATTCGTTTACCCGGAGGAGCCGTCAGCCCGGCGATAAACGACACCACGGGCTTGCAAACGTTTTCCTCGATGTAGGCTGCGGCTTCCTCTTCCGCGGTTCCACCGATTTCACCGATGAGCACGATGGCATCCGTATCGTCGTCTTCCTCGAACATCTCGACGAGATCAACGAAGTTCAGGCCGATAATGGGGTCGCCTCCGATGCCGATGCAGGTGCTCTGCCCCATGCCCACGCGAGTGATCTGGTCCACCACTTCGTAGGTCAGGGTCCCGCTCCGTGAGATCACGCCGACATTTCCTTCCCGATGGATGTGACCCGGCATGATGCCCATCTTGCATTGGCCCGGGCTGATGACGCCGGGGCAGTTGGGACCGATAAGGTAGGCTCCCGTCTCGTTGAGAAAGTGTTTGACTTTGACCATGTCCAGGGTCGGAATCCCTTCGGTGATGCACACGATGAGTTCGATTCCGGCGGCTGCGGCCTCCATAATGGCGTCCGCGGCAAAGGGCGGCGGAACAAAGATGAGGGAAGCGTTGGCACCGGTCTCCCACACGGCGTCGCCAACGCGGTCGAACACGGGCACGCCTTCCATTTTTTGGCCGCGCTTCCCCGGAGTGACGCCGGCCACCACTTTGGACCCGTACTCCATGCAGCGCTGCGCGTGAAACGACCCTTCCTTTCCAGTGATTCCCTGGACGACGATTCTCGTATTTTCATTCACAAGTATGGACATGTGAAACACCTCTCTACGCGTTGACCGCGGCGGCGACCAGTTTTGCGGCGTCGTTGATGGTTTCGGCCACCTGGAAGTCGAGCCCGGATTCCATGAGCATTTTACGGCCCTCTTCCACATTGGTGCCCTGAAGGCGCACGATGAGGGGCACCTGGATCTTCACCGTCTTTGCCGCCTCGATCACGCCCTGGGCCAGCACGTCGCACCTGAGGATGCCGCCGAAAATATTGATCAGAATGGCCCGAACCCTGGAGTCCCCTAAGATGATCTTGAACCCCGCGGTAATCATCTCAACGTTGGCTCCGCCGCCGACATCCAGAAAGTTGGCGGGCTCGGCCCCGGCCTGTTTGATCAGGTCCATGGTGGCCATGGCCAATCCGGCGCCGTTCACCATGGCGCCCACGTTGCCGTCCAAACGGATATAGTTGAGGTTGAATTCGGAGGCTTCTCTTTCCAGAGGGTCTTCCTCGTCCGGATCCCGGAGTTCGGCGAGTTCTTTGTGGCGATAGGAAGCGTTGTCGTCGAAGTTGATCTTGGCGTCCAAAGCCAGGAAGTGATCGTCTTCGGTGAGTACGAGAGGATTCACCTCCACGAGGGAACAATCGTACTTCATGAAGACCTCGTAGGCCTGATTGAGCAACTGGGTCAGTTCCTTGATGGTTCCCGCTCCGAAGCCGAGGGAGAAGTTCAGGTTTCTGCACTGAAACGGCACCAGGCCGGTGAGCGGATGGACCGTTTCCTTGAGAATGAGTTCGGGCTGCTTCGCGGCAACCTCCTCGATCTCCATACCGCCCGCCGTACTCATGATCAGCACCGGGGCCGCGGAGCTGCGATCAACGGTGATCCCCAGATAGAGCTCTTGCTTGAAGGGCACCGCCTGCTCCACGAGCAGCCGATTGACCTTTTTGCCTTCGGGTCCGCTTTGGGCTGTGACCAAAGGCTTCTCCATGATGGTCCGAGCCGCGGCTTCCACTTCGTCGAGGGTCGAAGCTCGTTTGACTCCTCCGGCCTTGCCTCTTCCGCCCGCGTGAACCTGAGCTTTGACTACGTATCCCTGCGCGCCCATCTCCTCGGCGACTTTGCGTGCTTCCTCAGGCGAGAAAGCCGGCCGTCCCTCCGGAATCGGGATTCCGTGACGCGCCAGGATCGTCTTCGCCTGGTATTCATGAATTTTCATAGTGTACCACCTTTCCTCGTCAGAATGATTACCGACACAACAGAACTGCGACTACACGGATGCACTCATTGCGGGTGTGCATTCCCTTAACAAAGGCAGCAGATGCTTGGCTTTGTAGATGTGTTCCTTTAGCCCCAGCTTTTTCGGGTCTATACCGAAAGCCAGGCCCAAAAGCTGTGAAATATACAAAGTGGGGAAGCCGTAGTCTTCCTTACGGTTTCTCTTAAGGGAGAGCTGCCCGAGCTCGAACTGCTCGAAACAGGAAGCGCAGGCCACGGAAATGAGCTGGGCTCCGCCCGCCTTCATGTAAAAAAGCTTCTCCCTCAGAATGCTATAGGAGGGTTCCTCGGCCACGTTGGCGGACAATGGATACCCGCAACACAAGAACCTTCGCATGAATCCCACGGGGTCCGCGCCGAGAGCTTCCAGAATCTCCTCCATGGACGTGGGTACGTACGAATGCGAGGGTGAAAGGAACTCCGGGTACATGATGTAGCCGGGTCGAAACAAATGGCAGCCGTAGTGGCAGGCGATCTTCATGTTCAGATCGTAGACCTTTTTCTCGGCGATGCCTTCGAGACCCACGTCGTCGTAAAGCACGTCCAACCAATGTTTCACCCCGATGCCGCCCTCATACTGCCTTCCGATTTTCTTCAAATGCCGGTTGGCCTTACGGGCCCGATGGGGTTTTTCCTTCATAATGAAATTGACTTCCTTGAGGGTGCTCGAGCATCCCGTACAAATGGTCATGATGTCCAGGCCCTGCTCTTCGGCGATGCAGAGATTGCGGGCGGCCAAGGTGAGCCAGGAATCGTAATGAACCAGCTTCATGTTGGATGATGAAGGGCAGCAACTGAAAGGGAGGTCCACCAGCTCGATTCCCAATCTTTCGGCCACGAGACGGGTGGCGCTTTCGAAGTGGGGATATTTGGCCGGAATGACACATCCCGGGAAAAAGGCATATCTTAGGCCCATAATTCGTTTCCTCTGGTCCGGGTTATTCCCTCGACGGGGAGCCGGACGTTTCGGGAGATACAGGACGCACCCAAAAAATCCCTGATGAACGGTTCGCAATTCGGAGCGGCTGTGGGGGACCGTCCGTCCGAAGCGGGAGCAAAAACGTTGTAAGTCCGGAAACCTGCTTTCCTTATTTGGTCAAGGAGTGATCTTGAGGTCCCGAAAGAAGCCGGTTTCCGTCAGCAGAGCCACGATCTCTTCCGTGTTGATTTCCGTCAACTCGGGTAGGCCGTACCTCTGACGTTCGCGTTCGATGCGAAAAGCGAGAACCGATCGTCCGGTCTTGGCGATCTTCTCGACGCTGAACTTGACTCGCTCCGGCATATTGCCGCGGGTGGAGGCCATGTTTCTGAGGCCCGTGAGCAGTTCGGGGATATCGATCTCCTGCGGACATCGGTCTTGGCAGACCTGGCATGTGGTGCAGTACCAGATCATGGGATCTTTGACCACGGCCTCTTCGCCTTGTTGGAGACACCTCAGAAGGATCTTCCGTGGTCCCAGACCCACTTCGGACAGGGTGACCGGACAACTTCCGGAACACCTCGAGCATTCGTAGCATTCGTAGAGTTGACTTCGGTCGAAAAGGCTCCAGACTTTCTGGACGGACATCTTACTCTCCCTTTTTCAGGTACTTCCGGTACGCCTCTTTGGTTTTCTCGATTTCGCGGAAAGTAATGCGCGAAAGAATCTCGGTGGTTTTGGATATCACGGAGGCGAATCTTTGTCCTTCCGCGGCGCTGATCCATGCGAGTTGGAGGCGGTCGGGGGTCAAGCCCTTTTTCTGGAGTTCTTTCCAGATATTCTTCACGCGCTTTTCCGTCTGGACATTCGCGTTAATGTAATGGCAATCGGCGGGATGGCATCCGCTGACCAGAACAGCCCCGACGCCTCGGGCGAATGCGTAGCGAATGAAATCCATGCTCACCCGCCCCGAGCACATGGTGCGGATGATGCGGGCTTGCGTGGGATATTGAATGCGGCTGACACCCGCGAAATCCGCGCCGGCGTAAGAACACCAGTTGCAGCAGAAAGCCAGAATCTTCGTTTCGGGTTCTTCGACGGTGGCCGCCTTGATTTGGGAGTAGAGCTGAACATCACTGAAATGTTGCATGTTCACGGCTTCGAAGCGGCATTCCGCCGCACAGGTGCCGCAGCCGGCGCAGGAGGCCTGGATGACCACGGCCTTGCCTGTTTCCTCGTCTTTTCGGATGGCTTTATACGGACAGACGCTGATGCACATGCCGCATCCGGTACACGCATCCGGATCGATGGAGGCGGAAATGGCCGCGATGGTCACCTCGCCTCGATTCAGCAGGATGCTCGCCCGGCTGGCGGCGGCGCTGGCCTGGGTGACGCTGTCTTTAATGTCTTTGGGGCCTTCGGCGCAACCGGCCAGGAAAATGCCGCCCGTGGCCGTGTCCACCGGACGGAGTTTGGGGTGGGCTTCGAGAAAGAAACCGTCCCTGCCCACGGAAAGATTCAGCAGCTGCTGCAGATACTTGCTGTCCGCACGGGGTTCCAGGCCGACGCTCAAAATGGCCATGTCCACCTCGTACTTGTACCATTCGCCGAGGTGCATGTTCTCGCCGATAAGCACGAGGTTCTGGGTACTCGGGTCCTCGATGATTTCTCCCGGGATGCCCCGGATGAATTCGACTCCTTCGCGGCGGGCTCGACGGTACAAGTCCTCAAACCCTTTTCCGAAGGCCCGGATGTCGATGTAAAAGACTTTGATCTCGGTCTCGGGCCAGTGCTCCTTAATGAGCAGGGAGTTCTTGATGGTGTTCATGCAGCAGACATTGCTGCAATATTTGTTGGCGCGCGTGGAGCGGGACCCGATGCATTGCAGGAAGGCCACCTTTTTAGGGATTTTCTGGTCGGAAGGACGTATCAAGTGTCCTTGCGAAGGGCCTCCCGCGTTGATGAGTCTTTCGAACTCCAGGCTGGTAATGACGTTGGGAAAACGCCGGTAGCCCATTTCCGTGAGCGGGGTCGGGTCATAAACATCCACCCCGGTGGCCACGATAATGGCGCCCACCTCGATCTCCATGTCCTCCTCGCCTTGTGCGAAATCGATGCAGTGAGCCTTGCAGGCCTGCAGGCACTTGTCGCAGGCTAGAATGCCCTCCTTGTTGAGGCAGAGGTCCATGTCGATGACATAAGAGGAAGGAACGGATTGGGCGAAAGGAATATGGATGGCCCGACGCGTGGACAAACCCTCGTTGAATTCGTCCGGAGCAAGCTGGGGACAATCCTTGACGCAGTCTCCGCACGAGGTGCATTGGTCGGTCACATACCGGGGCTTCTTGTGGACCTTCACCCGGAAATTGCCGATGTATCCTTCCAGCCCGACCACTTCACTCATGGTGAGGAGCGTGATGTTCTTGTGACGTCCCACTTCGGCCATTTTAGGGGCCAGGATACAGATGGAACAGTCCATGGTGGGAAATGTCTTGTCGATCTGGGCCATACGCCCACCGATGGATGCGCCGCGCTCCACAAGGTAGACTTTGAACCCCTCGTCGGCCAGGTCGAGGGCGGCCTGAATGCCCGCGACGCCGCCTCCGATGATCAGAGCCCGGTTGGTAACGGGAACCACCGCCTCGATTTGGGGTTCGAGAAGGCGTGCCCGGGCCACGGCCATGCGAACGATATCCATGGCCTTTTCCGTGGCCGGCTCCTTATCGTGGAGGTGAACCCACGAGCAGTGTTCGCGGATGTTGGCCATCTCGAAGAGATAGGGATTCAATCCGGCCTCGGCGCAGGCCGCCCGAAACGTGGGTTCATGCAGGCGAGGAGTACAGGAGGCCACGACCACACGGTTCAGATTGTGTTCGCGTATGGCCTTCTTGATCTCTTCCTGTCCGGGCTCGGAGCACGTGTACAGATTGGAGCTGGAAAACACGACTCCGGGCAGGTCCGCCGCCCGCTCGGCAACTTGCGGCACGTCAACGGTGCCTCCGATGTTCAGTCCGCAATGGCATACGAACACGCCCACACGGGCCTGATCCTCGGACTTGGGTCTGGTCTTTTCCTTGGTCACGTGCAAGTTTGCGGTTCTCCTATTCGTAGCGTTCAGCGCTCAAGCGCTTGTGGGATGCTTGGATCGATCCGGACGATTATGGGGAAGAGAGTCTCGATTACGTGCCGGTGGAAACGTCGGGTGACGGTTTCCGGAAATTTGGAACCTCTCAGGCGTAATGCTTCCGGCCGTAGTTGAAACCTTCCTCAAACGCTTTGAGATTGAGTTCCTCCGTTCCCGCGGGAATGCTGGCCAGGATGGCCTGCTTCATCGCATCGTGGCTGATGGTTCCCGTGACTGCCGTGATGAAGCCCAGCATGACAATGTTGGCCACGATCTTTCTTCCGAGTTTTTCGGCGATGCGCGTTGCGGGAATCTTGAAGAGACGGGAGCCGGGAGGAGCCTCGTCCAGCTGGACCAGGTCCTGATCGATCAGAATCAGTTTGGATTCCGGGATGCAGGCTGCGTAGCTGTTCTTGGCGTCTTCGCTCATCAACACCAAGACGTCGGGGCGAGTCACCCGCGGGTAGTGTATGGTTTCTTGGGCGATCACCACGTCCGCGCTACAGGAGCCTCCCCGTGCTTCCGGACCGTAGCTTTGAGTGAAAACCGCGTGGAGGCCTTCAAAAAGTGAAGCGGCCTTGCCCAGAATATTTCCGGCAAGCACGATTCCCTGACCGCCGAACCCGGAGATACGAAGCTCTTGTTTCTTGTCTGTGGATTCCATTATGATTTCTTCATTTGTTTCCGGACCATGTCTTGATATTTCTGAGTGAACGTGGGCCGATCCAAATCGATGAATTTCCCCACCACGATCCTGCGGCGCGGGTCGGCTTCGGCCTTGTTCGGGTCCAAACCGTGCTGAATGACGCTGTTTTCTCTGTAAAGCTTCATCACATCCAAGCCTGTGCCCAATTTGTTGGGGCGGTTGTAGCCCGTGGGGCAGGGCGCGAGCACTTCGATGAAAGTGAAGCCCGGCTTGCTCATCGCTTCTCCGATGGCTTCCACCAGGAAACGGACGTGGAAGGTGGTCCAGCGCGCCACATAGACGGCTCCCGCCGCGGCCGCCAATCCTACGATGTTGAAGGGGTATTCCACGTTGCCGTAAGGCGTTGTGGACGTGCGGGCGTCGAGAGGCGTGGTTGGAGCGGCCTGACCGCCGGTCATGCCGTAGTTGAAGTTGTTTACGCAGATGACTTTGACGTCCACGTTTCTTCGGGCGGCATGAATGAGATGGTTGCCCCCGATGGCCGCCAAGTCTCCGTCACCGCTGAATACCGTGACTTTCAAATCGGGCCTCGACAAGGCAAGTCCCGTGGCGAAGGGTATGGCGCGTCCGTGAGTGGTATGGTAGGTGTCCAAGTTCAAGTAGCCGGCGGCGCGACCCGAGCACCCGATTCCGGACACCACCGGCGCAGCGTCTTGGGGAATCTCTCGATCCTTCAGTGCCTGGATGAAGGCGTTCAGCACCACCCCGAGCCCGCAACCCGGACACCAGATATGGGGAATCCGGCCGGATTTCAGATAGGTATCGTCGGGATGGACTCCGTGACGTTCCGTGTCCCGCGCGAGATGGCATTCGAGCTGGAACGGTGTAACCGGGGCCATGCGGCGAATCATCGTGAGAACTCCTCAATGACGTCCAAAATTTCCTGCGGGGTATGCATGGTGCCTCCCATCATGCCCATGAGGACCGTCTCCGCTTTCCCTCCCGCGCAACGCTCGACTTCATAGGCGATTTGACCGTAGTTGATTTCGGGGACGATGAAGGTTTTCACGGTCTGGGTCAATTGCCGGACAAGATTCGACGGAAACGGCCAGAGCGTGATCAGGCGAAGCATCCCCACTTTCTTCCCCTCCGCTCTCGCTTGTACCAGCGCTTCTCGGGCGCTGCGGGCGACGCATCCGTAAGCGATGAGAACCGTATCCGCGTCCTCGAGAAACAGAGATTCCACATGAAGGATTTCAGGAGCGTTGAGTCGTATCTTGTCCACCAGGCGACGCACGGTGCGCTCCTGGGTCGTGTGTACGATGTGGGGATAGCCCATCTCGTCATGGGTCAAACCGGTGACGTGCACACGGTATCCTTCTCCGGCACAGGGCATGGGGGGAATCAGGTCTTCGTCTCCCTGGTAGGGCGTGCAATCCGACGGGGGAACTTTGGGTTTGGGCCTCGATACGAGGTGAATTTCCTCCGCCGGCGGGATGACCACTCGTTCGAACATGTGGCCGACGATCTCGTCGGAGAGGATGAACACCGGCAAACGAAACCGCTCGGAAAGGTTAAACGCCTCGATGGTCAGTTCGAACATTTCCTGCGGAGACGAAGGGGAGAGGGCGATCACCCCGTAATCACCGTGAGAGCCCCAACGGGACTGCATCACATCCGCTTGGCCGACCAGGGTGGGGAGACCGGTCGAGGGTCCGGCCCGCTGGATATTCACCAATACACACGGGGTTTCGGTCATCATGCCGAGCCCGATGTTTTCCATCATCAGGGAAAAGCCGGGTCCCGAGGTGGAGGTCATGGATTTGACGCCGCCCCAGGAGGCCCCCAGAATCGCCGCCATGGAGGCGATTTCGTCCTCCATTTGAACATAGGTGCCGCCGGTCTGCGGCAAGCGTTTGGACATTCGTTCGGCCACTTCGGTGGCCGGGGTGATGGGATAGCCGGCGAAAAACGTGCATCCCGCGGCCAGGGCGCCCTCGGCGCATGCTATATCGCCGTTGAGAAAATGCACTCCCGTCAGGACGGCCGGATCATCCGCGGACATAGTCTTTCCTCCGGGTCTTCATCATTTCGCAGTATCGTACCACGTCGTCTTGCGTCAGCGGCTTGGAGAGCTTGAGCGTGCTGTAGATTGCGAATTCAGGGCAGATCACCTGGCACAGGTTGCAGTTGACGCACTCGAGTTCGCGGTTTGGCAAAGGTTCGGGAGGATGGTATCCTTTTACATTAAAGGATTTGGATTCCACCAGCACCCTATTGGGGCAGAATTCGATGCAGAAACCGCAGCCTTTGCATCGATCGGCGATGATATTGAGCCGGCCCACGGGCATCGAGTGCCGCTCGGCGTCCAAAGGGAGTCGCCAAAATTTCATGGGGTCACCTCGCAGGAATGAAAAAAAGACGATATACGGGAAACATAATGATTGTCAAGAACCCGGCTTCGGTTTAAGACGGTCGGCACGGGGGAATCTTCGCCCCGGATACATCGGTGGATTTGGAAATCTGCGATGAGGAAGAAGATGACCATGAATCGGAAAATAACTTTGAAACATTCGAGCCCGCTCCAGGCTCGAGGAAGTGAATGAAACCATGGCGGGTCTCGTTGCCATCGTGGGACGCCCCAACGTAGGAAAGTCCACCCTTTTCAATCGGCTGACCCGATCGGGAAAAGCCATTGTGGACGAAACCCCCGGCGTCACTCGAGACAGAAACTACGGGGCGGCCAGGTGGAATGATCAGGTTTTTACCGTGGTGGACACGGGGGGATTCGAACCGTTGTCCGAAACCGATCTCTCCCGGCAGATGCGGGAACAAACCTTGCTGGCGGTGGAAGAAGCGGACGTCATCCTTTTCCTGGTGGACGCCAAGTCGGGGTTTTCCCACGTGGACGGGGACCTGTATCGCCGGCTGACTCGCTCCGGAAAACCGGTTTTGGTGTGCGGCAACAAGGTGGACGGACCCGAGCACGAACCATTCCTGCACGACCTCTATGAATTGGGCGCGGACCGAGTTTTGGGAATTTCTTCCGCTCACGGCTACGGCGTTTCCGACATGATGGACGCGCTGGTTCTGCTGCTGGATCGAAGGCCTGCAGAGGAGGAAGGGGAGGCTCCGGAGGGTCGGGTCGTCTCCATGGCGGTGGTGGGGCGTCCCAACGTGGGCAAGTCGTCTCTGATCAATCGCATCTTGGGTGAGCAGCGTCTGCTGGTTACGGACGTACCGGGTACGACTCGAGATACCGTTGATAGTCTGGTGGAACGCAAAGGGGCTCGTTTTCTGATCAAAGATACGGCCGGGATCCGCAGAAAGTCCCGTGTGAGCCTGCGACTTGAGAAGTACAGCGCCATCAAGGCGTTGAAAGCCATGGAGGAGAGCGATGTCTGTCTCCTTATGCTGGACTCAAAGGAAGGAATAGCGGAGCAGGATGTGAGAATCGCCGGGTATGCCTATGAACGTGGGACCGCGCTGGTGATCCTGCTGAACAAGTGGGACCTTTTGGAAAGCTCCGAACGGGATCTGAACCGCTTCAGGGAGGATGTGGAAAACAAACTGAAATATGTGGCGTACGCACCGGTGCTTCCCGTGTCCGCCAAAACGGGGAAAGGCGTGGAACGCATTTTCGATACGGTGCCGGAGTTGTACCGGCAATATACGAGCCGCGTGCCCACACCGGACTTCAACCGCACCATCCAGGAGGCCGTGCTGAGACATTCACCGCCTCGTTACCGGAACAACGCGGTGAGGCTTCTGTACGGGACGCAGACCGGAATTCGTCCTCCGAGCTTTCTCCTGTTCGCCAACCACCCGGAAGGGGTGCATTTCTCCTATCGGCGGTTTTTGGTGAACCGAGTCCGGGAGACGTTCCGTCTTGATCATACCCCCATTCGGCTCGTGATCAAGAAGAAGGCGGAGCAACCCGGCAGGAAACGGACGAAATCTACGCGCGCCCGGGGGAAAAGGGTAAGAAAAGGCAAGGCAGGGTGACGGTGGCAGAGCAGTTTGCACGGAACAACAGTGCGAGACCCTGGAAAGGAGAATGGGTAAAGGGGTAAGCGTGTAGAAATCGCTTGCTTTCCCGCGTAACATGATTTAACCTTTCATCGCACAGTAGAAAACACGCCAGGAGAGAAAGAGTTTAATATATCGCTAAGGGAGGTAACAGGGATGAGGAAGGTTTGGTTTGTAATATTTTTGATGGCGGCCTTCGCTTTGTATGGCTCGGCGGCATGGTGCGTGCAGGACTATTCGTACAGCCTGACCGATAACGCAGAGGACACGGCGACGTCGGATTGTACGTTCTCCAACGGCTTCGATATCTTGTCCGCGTCCGGTATCGCGAGCGACACCAACGATGCGATTTCCGTGAACATGACGGTGAACGGCATCGTGGGAAACGGCAACCAGAGTGTGGGATTCAGCTCTTTGATAGACCCTACCCTGTGCTCGGACACGGATCCCATGTCGGATTGCGGTGAGGGCGACGGATGCCCCTACCAGGACGCTCCGGACACGGCGGCCGCCGAATCCGAATCTTACCGAATCACCATTTGCCAGCCCGGCTCGTCAAGCGCCTCCGATCCGGGATGCCCGGGCGGCGTGGGACTGGTGACCGTGGAATATCGTCCCGCCGTCACCGGTGGTAACAACGTGTCCATCATCTCCGGCGGAGCCGGTCTTTCCGTGACGCCCAGCAACATCGACGCGTCCACTTTGACCAACAGCTTCAGCCTGACCATTCACGGCCTTTCCACTTCCGGTTTCAGCTATGTCGGTGCTTGGGGGATTCAGCTCTTCGCCAATGCGCAGTTCGACGGTCCCGGTGAGGACCTCGCCGGCGCTCAGGTGACGCCTCCCGCTCCTCCCGCGCTTTCCTGCTCCAAGAGCATCAACGCGACGAAGGTGGAACCCGGAGATGTGGTAACCGCCACGGTAACCGTGACCAACAGCGGAGCCTCCGATACCACGGTACAGATTCAGGATACGCTGGACAGCGGTCTTTCCTATGTGGCGAGCAGCGCCAACATCGGCGAACCGATCATTTCCGGCCAGAACATGACCTGGAGCGGATACAACGTGCCGGCCGGCGGCAGCTTGGTGCTCACCTACATGATCTCGGTGGATTCCATCGCCGAGGGTGCTACCCTGTGTAACTCCGTGATTGTCACCTCCCTTGAATTCAGCGGGGTCGTACCGGGCAACTGCACCGCGTGTGTCAGCCGTGATATCGTGATTCCGCCCTATGAGCCCGTCCCCGGGATGACCGAGCTGGGTATCGCGATTACGGCATTGCTCATGGTTCTTGCGACCGCTCTCTACCTTAGACGTCGCAGAATGCACGGTTGATAAGCAGCGCCGCGTAAAGCGTAAGATGGAAACCTAACGAGGAAGGCGCGGGATTGATTGAATCCCGTCGCCTTTCTCTTTTTCACCGATTCAAAAAGATCTCGTGCCTTCAAACGTTCCTCAATCCGGATTTCGCATTCCCAGGTATATCGTTTTTTTTCTGCTCTTGTTTGCCGGTCTCTACGCCCTCTTCGTTTCCAGCTACGATGCGCTGCTGCCCTATTTCTCCGTACTGACACGGGCGGTCTACGGTCTCCTCAGCCTTTTCTATGAGGGCTTCTCATGGGATGGAAACCTGTTGAAACATCCCTCTTTCGTTTTCGAAATCACTCGGGGTTGTGACGGGATCACTTCCATCATATTGATTGTCGCCGCAATTGTACCTTTTCCGGCCGGAATGCGGGAAAAGGCGATAGGCCTGCTCGTTGCGATTCCCGTGATTCTGGTGGTCAACTATTTCAGAATTGTGTTGCTGGCTTTGACCAAGCTCCACGCACCCACGTATTTTCAGTTCATGCACGCCTATGTGTTCCAGGGCCTGATGGTCCTGTTTACCTTCGGTCTTTTTGCGGGGTGGTTGTTTTTGTATGTGCGCCGACCTGGATAAGAAAAAGCTTTTCCTTAAATTCTTCGGGGCTCTTATCCTGTTCTTGGCTGGAGGATTCATTCTGTATTCGATCCTCTTCCCGATCTACTCCTCCCTGGTCTTGTCCCTGTCAAAAGGACTCCTTTTAGCGAGCAACGAGCATCTCGTGAAGGTGCTCGTGAAGCCGCACGAATCGGTTGCGGCGTTTCTGTTTCAGGAAAGCCCCGAGATCTATATTTCCCCGTACAACGTGTATTATTCCTACATGAATCTCGTGTTCGGAACGGCTTTGATTGCGGCCACGCCGGGGGAAACCATACGGGGGAAGGTCGGAAAATGTCTTACTGCGGTTGGAGTACTCTTTGTGATTCACATCTTCCAGAGCTTTTTCGACCTTGCATACGTGAGCACCCTTACAGGCGCGGCGCCGCAGTCCGTCCCGTACGGAGAGGCCTTCAGAACCTTTCTAAGGGAGGCGGAGCGTTTCAACGGTCATATGGGGTTGATTCTGCCGCCGTTTCTGCTGTGGTTCGGGCTTTGTCACAATTCGGTCCTGGGAATAGCAAAATCGTCTCCGAAGAAAGGGAAATTCTCCGGGATCGGACGTAACGATCTTTGTCCGTGCGGCAGTGGCAGGAAGTACAAGGCGTGCTGTGGGCGATGAGGAGAGGTGTAGTGAGTGTCGGCTGTGGGTAAAGAGGCCGACTCCTGGGTTGGCGAAAAACCAGAGGGGTTATTCGTTCAGCCCGTCCGGGGAAGCGTGCTTTCAAGGAGAGCCGGAGTCGGCGCCTCGGGGTCTCTTCTAGTTATGTCGGGATGGCCTAAGTCTCGCCAAGGAAAGGACCTGACAAAAAAACCGCGTTCCCATGGTGCGCGGGGAACGCGGCTTGTCTAACCTATGGGCGCAGTTCGATACTTACTGGACCACGGAGTAGACTACGGTGACGTTGGCAAGGACGCGCCCGCCCGGCAGGTCCGCGATCAGGGTGCCGTTGGTGCGGTCCTTGAGAACCAATCGGAAGGAATATCCTTGGTTGCCTAAATCATTGGAAATATAAAGTCCGTCGGTATAGTCGGAATCCAGGAAGATGACATTGTTGAGACCGTTGGTGGTGGCTACTATGGCGGCGGAGTTGGTGCTGTACTTTTGTAGGTAGAAGCTCACCGTGCAGGCGGTATCTTTCCATATTCCGCTCTGAGGCAAAAGGGCCGAGCTTGCGGACGGAGTAATGCTGAGTTGGTAAATATCATTGGCGCTGAACTCGACAATAAAGGGATCAGAGGCGCTGAACAGGCCGGAAAGGTCCTGGAGTTTAAACGTCTGACTGTCGGTCATTTCTCCACAGAAGCTCGTTCCCGATTCGGTGATCAGGGAAAGATCGGAAAATTCGGAGCCGTTCTGGATAAGACGGAATCCCTTGTTACACACATAGAACCGATCGCACAGCAGCTTGAAATGAACGAAAAGCTCTCCGCCTTCGGCCCAGGAATACATCAACGCAATATTGTAGAAGTGTTCCACGGGGTAAACTTCGGCATCGGTTGGAACCGGTGGGAAACTTGACATCGCAGTACTCGCGGTGAGCAGACACAGAAGAGCAACACCAAGTACCATTTTCTTCATTCATACACCTCGCTTTTTCCAGATTGTGCGAATAGTACACTATCGTAAGGATGGAATCAATAGAAAAAAACAGGAGGAAAGACAAGACGGGCACCTTTCTACTTAGCAATTGTATATAGTCAATAATTTGTCAATAGGCCGTCGATCCGGCGTGTATCGATTTCCTCCGGCTACAAAATTCGCCGGCCGATAGATCGACACAATGAACCGGGATTCAACCGAGCCGGCTTCCCATTGGTGAAACAACTCGCAAGGTGCGTCCATGACGAGAAAACAATTCCAACCGCAACCCCCTTTCTGTTAGAATCATACATAAAAAGGTTCGGATTTCTGTGATGCAAAAATCCCGAGGTTTCAGGGTTCTTCAAGACGGAGGTGCATATGGCGGTTATTACCATTAGTCGACAGTTCGGAGCGGGAGGTAGAACGCTGGGACAGAGGCTGTCCGAGAGGCTCGGATATAAACTGGTCGACGAGGACATGCTGGAACAGGTAGCGGAAAAAGCCAAGGTTTCCCCGGAAGGCGTCCTCTCTTTCGAGAAATCCGGAGGGTCCAAGCTGATGAAGTTTCTGGACTCCATGATCAGCCGGAAATTCATCGATCGGATCGTTACCGAGGAACGAGGTTACATCGACGCGGAACGCTACGTGCATGTGGTTCGCGATGTGGTCGTGGAATTGCATAAAGAAGGAAAGGTCATCATTCTTGGGAGGGGGGGACAGTACATCCTCCAGAACTATCCCGATACTCACCACATCTTGCTGGTGGCCGATCGTAAACATCGAGAGCAGTTTCTCATCGATAAGTATAAGGTGAGTGAGCGTGTGGCGGCCCAGGCGGTAACCAGGGAAGACAGGCAGAGAAACCTCTTCCTGAACTGCTTCGCCGAAGAGGACCACGACTCTTCGCTGCTCTACGACCTGGTGATCAACACCGGGCGTGTCGACATGGACAAGGCGGAGAAGTTGGTGGCGGGACTGGTCTAAGTATTTTTGGACGGGGAGGAACGGTCGGCCCTCCCTGTCTTCACACCCAAGCCGGCATTGGTAGGTCCTCGAACCGGAAGCAATATCCTACCCCGGGCGCGATGGATGAGCCGGATCCGGACTCCGGTGGGTCATTCCTTCCCATAATAGGTGTTTCCACGTTCCTTCACGGTTGGGTCCGAGGTGTCCGGTTTCCGGGCGCGTTTGGATCAAGCCCCGGAAGGGAGGCTGAAAATCCCCTCGACCGGCTCCCCGCAGAATCGGCAGGTCCGATCCGTCACCTCGACCCCTGAAACGTGGTAGCCTCCTCGTTGGACGATGGTCTTTCCGCAGGCGGGGCAGTAGCTGTTCTCTCCGGAGTCTCCGGGCAGGTTTCCGCTGTATACGTACCTGAGTCCTTCCTCCAGACCGATCTCCCTGGCTTTTTGAATGGAGAGAGGAGAAGTGGGAGCGCCCGAGGTGTACCGGTACCTAGGGTAGAAACGGCTTATGTGCCAGGGCGTCTCGGGACCGATTCCCACCAGGAACCCGGCGATGTCTCTTAGTTCCTCTTCGGAATCGTTCTGTCCGGGAATCAATAATGTGGTGACCTCCACCCAGATCCCCATCTTCTTCATTTTCGTGAGGGTGTCCAGAACCGGTTGAAGACGTGCTTTGCACTGCTCTTTGTAAAACCGGTCACGAAAAGCCTTCAGGTCCACATTGGCCGCGTGCAGAGTGTTACCGATCATATCCAGGCACTCGGGGGTCATATAGCCGTTGCTGACGAATATGTTGAGGAGATCGGCGGAAGCCGCAAGTCGGGCCGTTTCAAGGGCGTATTCGAAATAAATGGTGGGTTCGGTATACGTGTAGGCGATGGAGCGACATCCGGAATCCAGTGCATCCCGCACAATGGCTTCCGGGGCGACGTCATGCCCCATGATTCTCCCTTGATCCGAGGGCGCTTGAGAAATGTCCGCATTCTGACAGAAAAGGCATTTGAAGTTGCATCCCACGGTGGCGATGGAGTAGGAGAGCGAGCCGGGCAAGACATGGAACAACGGCTTCTTCTCGATCGGGTCCACGTGTTGAGCGATCAGTTTCCGGTAAACCAGAGAAAACAGAACGCCGTCGCGATTTTCGCGCACCCCGCAGATCCCTTTGGACCCGTCCTGTATCACGCATCGATGGGCGCAGAGGGCGCATTTCACTTTCTTGTCATCAACCGTGCTGTAAAGGAGTGCCTCTCTCATAACATTGTCTCGTCGCTCCGGGTTTGAATGCCGGAAAGGCATAGTTGAGACGGGAGATTGCCGAGGACCGAACCGCGGCTTTTTGCGCCAAGTCTGCGCGAAGGCCTACCAAGTCGCCGAAAGGGTTCGAGGAGATGGGGCCCGGTACGTTCCTTTTGGAACCGAAAATCCCTTCCATTCGGGTCGAAGCCCATGTAACCCGCACATCGGGGATGGAGTCCCCAACCATTCGCTTAAGTGACCAGAGGTCGAAAAGGTGGGCCTTTCTAAGAAAGGGCACGCAGGGCATTCCACCGAAGGCATGCTTGAGGCCGACGGGTGAAAAGGCGTTTACCTCTTCCACGAACACGGCTTTCCTCGCCACCCTGCGAGCTTCGTGAAGAGCCTTGATCGGGTCGTCGACAAACTCCAGAGTTTTGACGAGCAACACAATGTCGAAACGCCCATCTTCGAAAGGAAGGGATTCGGCGGACCCGGACTCGATGGGAACGAAGGGGCCTAGACGTTTTTGGGCCAATTCAACCATATGGGGGGAAGCGTCGATACCGGCGCAACGAATCCCCGATGCACGGAACTCGATCAAATGCCTTCCGGGGCCGCACCCCACGTCAAGGATAACGTCGCGAGGATCGGGGGTCAGGAGCCGGTTGAGGAGCCCCATCTCAGCGTCAAGCCATTGCCGACCTTTAGGTGTGTTGTAGTATTGGTCGTACGCGATACAGGATTCGTAGTCGGAAAAAAAGCTCATATCGGCGCCTCTAAGATTATAGGCCCTTGATCATCCATCCAGTGTAAGGCACCGGTGGGCGGAGTGTCAACGTGAGCACGGGTAGCGAAGGCCCGTTCCGGATGCGCGCAGCCGCAGTGGGAAAACGGCGTCCGGACACGGACGCCCGAGCAAGGAGAATTGACTTGACTAAAAATACTTGACTAAAAACAACCTCCTCTCTAAATTAAATCCTTTTATTTCACCTGAAAGAGGAGTGACTCGAATGAGTGAAAAGGTATCGCGCATCAGAAGTGTCGCCATCATTGCTCACGGAGGCTCCGGCAAAACGTCGTTGGCCGAGGCCCTGCTCTTTGATTCGGGTGCGACCAATCGTCTTGGCAAGGTGGACCAGGGGAGTGCTCTGATGGACTTCGAGCCTGAAGAGCTGAAGCGGTCGATTTCCATCAGCGCGTCCTTTCACCATTTCAATTGGAAAAAGCACCTGGTTCATCTCATCGATACCCCCGGTGACGTGAACTTTCTTAGTGACACCAAGCTCGTTCTTCAGGGTGCGGACGCGGCGATCGTGCTCGCGGACGCCACGGACGGGGTCAAGGTGACTACCGAAAAAGTGTGGGCTTTCGCGGACGAGATCAATCTTCCCAGAGCCGTTTTCGTTAATAAGATGGATCGGGAGCGGGCCGATTATTCCAAAGTGGTTGAACAGATTGCCAAAGTTTTCTCCGTCAAGTGCGCCCCCTTGACCATCCCCATCGGAGCTGAACAGAATTTCAAAGGGGTTGTCGATGTTTTCAAGAAGAAAGCCTACCTCTACTCCGATGATGAGAGCGGAAAGTTCACCACTGAGGACGTACCCGCCGACATGCAGGATGAAGTGGAGGAGTTGCGGAATTCCCTGATCGAGTTTATCGCGGAATCCGACGATGAACTCATCGAGAAGTACTTGGAAGGTGAGGAACTGACCAAAGAGGAGCTGACCCACGGCCTTCAGGTGGGGATACGAGAGCGGCGTTTTGTGCCGGTTTTCGCGGGCTGCGCGAGCCGAAACATCGGCGTACACCCTTTGTTGGACATGATCGTGGAGTGTTTCCCGTCTCCTCTGGACCGACCTCCGGCACAGGGCAAAGAGCCTAAGACAGGGGAAACCGCGGAGCGTCCCGCGGATGAAACCGCGCCCTTTTCCGGTCTCGTCATCAAAACGATTTCAGACCCTTACGCGGGCAAGCTGACGGTTTTCAGGGTGGTCTCCGGCACCTTGGCGGCGGACTCGACCTTCTACAATGCTTCCAAAGAGGTGAAGGAAAAGGCCGGCCAGTTGTTGTACTTGGAGGGGAAGAACCAGGCTGCCGTCGAATCCGTAGTGCCCGGGGAAATCGTGGCGGTGGCCAAGCTCAAGGATACGGGTACGGGTGATTCCCTGTGCGCCGAATCCGCTCCCGTGATCCTGCCGGCGGTGGAGCCGCTGCCCGCCGCAATTGCCTATGCGCTCTCCGCAAAGAACAAGGGAGACGAGGAAAAGGTTTTCAGTGGAATCTCCAAACTGACCGAGGAAGATACCACCCTCAAGCTGGAGCGTGACAGCCGAACCAACGAGATCCTTCTTTATGGAACCGGTCAGATGCACCTTGAGGTCATCTGTGAGAAACTTCAGAGAAAATATGGAGTGGAAGCCGTTCTGAACATGCCGAAAGTTCCCTATCTCGAGACCGTGACCAAGGAGATAAAGGGGATTGTTTATCGGCACAAGAAACAGAGTGGAGGCCGAGGTCAGTTCGCCGAAGTCCATTTCGACATTTCGCCGAAGCCCAGAGGTGACGGATACGAGTTTCACGAGAATCTGGTGGGAATGAATGTGCCCAGGAATTTCGTCCCCGCGGTGGAAAAAGGTATCGAGGAATCCAAGAACAAGGGGATCCTGGCGGGCTTTCCGGTGGTGGATTTCAAGATTCGATTCTATGACGGCAAGTCGCATGAAGTGGACTCCTCGGAAATGGCTTTCAAGATCGCTGCGTCCATGTGCTTCAAAAAGGCCATGGAGGAGGCGGGCCCGATCCTGCTGGAGCCGATCATGAAGATGGAGATCACCGTTCCCGACGAATTCATGGGAGATGTGATCGGAGACTTGAACGGCCGCAGAGGAAAGGTGCTGGGTATGGAGGCCAAGGGCGCGACCCAGGTCATCACCGCGTACGTTCCCATGTCCGAGGTGCTTAAGTACCAGCCCGATCTGACGTCCATTACAGGCGGTCGAGGCACCTTCACGCTGGAATTGGATCATTATGATCCTCTGCCCGGCCCCATGCAGGAAAAGGTGATCGCTCAGATCAAAGAGCTGGAGGAGTAGCCGAGAGGCGATTCCCGGCGTGGGTTTGAGGTCTGTGAAAAGGCCCGGACCCCGCCGGCTCCGATCTTGAGTTCGGCACCATCCCGGACCACGGAGGGTGTGCCGGGGTGCTCCTCTTCCACTTCTTCCCATTTCCTCCCTGATTGTCATTCCGCACGGCATTCCCGGTAATCCATTGGAACCATGTCGGTTGCCGCGGGACGGATAACAGCCGTGATCCGCGGGTGGTGATGATCCCAAGGATCGGCGTACACGGAACGAGCTGCCCCGAGAAAAAAGGGAATACAATCCTCCTCCGGTGGACGAATCGTTCTTTTGCTCCATCCGTGAAACGCTTCTCCAGACTCGCAGGTTTGCTCCACGCTGCAGTTCAGCAGGGCTCGTTCCGGATGGACCACGCCCGGCTTCCCCTTGCCTCAAGTCGTGAAATCCGCTAAATACCCTCAAAACCCCATAAACGGTTAAGAATGAAACGTCGCTCTTTTCTCACCACACTCATGGCCGCAACCTTTCAAAGTTGTCTGGCGCCGTTGGCCTTTTCCTCGAACTTCGTCCAGGGGACTCTCGATCCGTCTCCGGGCGGCAACCCTTTCGTAAAGACGCTTCCCATGAACTTGCGCGAAGCGGCGGAGCGAAAGCTCCACCATTCCGGTAATCGGTTCGTCAATCCTTTCTCGAACCAGACCTATGGCAACCTGTGGCGATTACTCCGGTGGAAGCTGCTCAACAAGAATGAGTTCAAGGAATTCTATAACGATGAGTCCGTGAAACAGGTCCGGGTGGACTGGAACCGGGTCAACCAACACAAGGGGTTGAGCGTCACCTTTGTTAAGCACTCTTGTTTGTTCATCAAAGACGGAGATTGCGGCTTCCTGGTGGACCCGGTGTTTCAAGGACCCTTCGGATTCGTCAAGGACTTCACTCCGTTGGCATTCAACCTCGATGAAATGCCGATTCCGGATCATATTCTGATCACCCACGGGCATTTCGATCATCTCGACACGGCATCGCTGAAGCGGATGTCCCCGTCCACCCACGTGATCAGTCCTTTGGGCTACGACCCGGTGTTTCACGACCTTTCCATGGAAAATCGAACCCGGTTGGATTGGTTCGATTCCTACGGCAACGATGGAAGAAAGGTTACGCTGCTTCCCTGCAGTCATTGGACCATGCGAAACCCCTTGAACGGCCCCAACGATTCTCTTTGGGGATCATTCCTGCTTCAGACCGCCGCCGGTCCGACGGTTTTCATCTCTGGAGACGCGGCGTATTTTGATGGGTATCAAGAGCTGGGGAGGCAGGCTCCCATAGATTTGGCGGTGTTCAACCTGGGAGCGTTCGAACCCCGATGGTTCATGTCGGGAAGCCACATGAACCCCGCTGAAACGGCAACGGCTTTCAGAGACCTCGGCGCCTCCTTCATGACCATCGTACATTGGGGTACCTTCCGGCTGGGCGATGAACCCGTTCATTACCCCCCCCTGCTGATGCGTCGTGAAATGGAAGAAAAAGCCATGGGAGACCGCTTGATCCATCTGGATCACGGTCGTACCCTGTTTTTTAAGTCTGATGGAACCTTGGATTTGTGAGCCCACGAAAGAGAGATAGGAACCGCAAGGAGCGTCGACCATGTCTTCTTCCTATTTCATGGAAGACCTGTATTTCGGAGTTTTCAATGAAGAGGTGTTTCGCTCGTTTCGTCTGAGAGAACCCTCGGCAAGGCTCGAAAAACTCCTGAACGAATATCGAACCATGTTGAAGACGCATGATCCCGACCGATTCGAAAAGGAGGGTCGGCTTCCATCGGAAATGCTTGATGAGATGGGAAGGATGGGTTTTTTCGGCATCAACGTGCCGATCATCTACGGCGGATTGGGCTTCAATCTGCGGGAGTACCTGGAATTCATCGAGGAGGCGGTGAAGCTGGACCTGTCCACCGCCTTGGTGTTTATGGCCCATACCTCCCTTGCCGGCAAAGTGCTTCTGCTGTTTGCCGATGAAGCCCAAAAGGAGCGATACCTCAGACCCGCCGCGATTGGGAGAATGATCCTCGGCTTCGGCCTTACCGAACCCGATCGAGGTTCCGACGCGAGAAACATCGAGACTACCGCCGAATTGTCCAAGGAAGGCACTCACTACGTCCTGAACGGTCGCAAGACGTACATCACCAACGCCAACTATGCCCAAGCGTTCACTATCTTCGCGCAGATGGACCCCGAAAAACCCGGACACATGGGGGTGTTCATCGTCCATCGTGATTGGGAAGGGGTCGAGGTCGGTGCGGATATGCCCAAAATGGGACTGAAGGCTTCTTCCACGGCGTCCATCCAATTGAAGGATGTGCGCGTACCGGCCGAGAATCTCGTGGGAAAACCGGGGGAGGGCTTCAAAATCGCCATGACCATCCTCAACTACGGGCGCTTGAAACTCGGTGCGGCCTCGGCGGGCCTTATGGACCAGTCCTTGGAGGATATGAAGAAGCGGGCCGAAACGAGGATCCAATTCGGACGTCCCATCAAGGAATTCCCGCTGATCCAGGAAAAGCTGGTTCAGGCCCGAGTTCGGAGCTTCGTGTGTACCGCAATGAACGACTTCACGGCGGAACTGCTGGAGAAACAGCCTAAGCTGGATCTGGCGGTGGAAACATCGCACTGCAAACTTTACGGCACCACCCGAGCCTGGGACACGCTGTACGACGCGCAACAGGTGGCCGGAGGAGCGGGTTACCTGTCTACGCAGCCCTACGAAAAGAGGCTGAGGGACATGCGTGTGGCCACAGTGTTCGAGGGCACCACGGAAATTCATTCCATCTACCCCCCGCTTTTCATCCTGAGGAAATTCGACCACAAGATGCGGGAGCAGGGAAAAGGCTTCTTTTCGAAAGCGCTGCAACTGCTCAAGGTCGCGTACAGGCGGGCCTTCCGTCCGTCACGGTTCGCGGATCGGGAACTGCGAAAGGCGTTTCGGCTCGCACGCTCCAACGCCAAGACGCTGAAGAAAATGCTATGCCTGGGCGCCTTGGTTCATGGGAAGCATATCGGAGAGCGCCAGTTTCTCCTCAGGCGAATCACCAGGCTGAGCACGGCGACCTACGGGCTTTTTGCCGTGCTCGCACGACTATCTTCCCAGGCCGAAAAGGACCGCATACAGGACCGGGATCGAGTTCTGTTGCGTTACGTCATGGAAGAGGTAAAAGAAGAGGCAAAGGTGAACACCCGATTGTTCGGAAACCGGAAAGAAAAGATTCACCAATCCGTCGTGCGGGAACTGTTCTCCACCACCGAAGAGTAGGCCAAGAGGAGCATTGAAAGAGGGCATTGTCGGTTAACCGCTGAACGGGAGCCTCCGGTTTGTTGGAATTGCATGAAGTCGTGGACGATATTTTCCTGGTTCCGGGTGACAAAGAAGGCCGGTTTCCTTATTCGCACAGCCTGCTGGTCAGGGGCGACCCAACGGTCCTCGTCGATACGGGATGCGGCTTGGAGCGATTGAAGGCGCTGAAGCGAGACATTCGGATCGACATCGTGGTCCACTCTCATTCCCACCCGGACCACATGTCCTGCAGTCGCGTTTTTCGAGAAACGGGCACGTGGTTTCCGGTGGAAACCCCTCCCGGAGTGCATGATTTCGATTCTTTGGCGGAGCGTTTCCTGGATGGTGGGGAGACGGGGCGCGTGTGGCAAGGCTTCGTGTCTTCGGTCATGGGCTTTCGTCCCCCGGAAAAGCCAAGTTTTCGCTACGGCCACGGTCACGTCTTCGATACGGGGACGGCCAAACTGGAGGCTGTTTACACTCCCGGGCATTGCATCGATCACTACTGCTTTTGGGAGGAGGAACGGCGCGTCTTGTTTCTGTCCGATCTCGATCTCAGCAATTTCGGACCCTGGTATGGACACAGGGAATCCAGCCTTCGGGACTTCCGTGAATCCATCAGGCGCGTGAGTCGGCTGAATGCGTCCGTTGCCCTTTCCTCTCACAAACCTCCCATTGCCGAGAACATCCCCGAGGCCTTGGAGGACTACGAAAAGGGTATCGAACGACAGCGACAAAAATTGCTGGAATCGCTGACGGAAGACATGACCGAGCGTCGATTGCTCGATATTTCTCCCATTTACAACAATTCCTTTCCCGTTCTGCAAGTACAGCGGAATTTCGAGAAGTGGATGATCCGTCATTTGCTGCGGGAACTCATCGATGAAGGGCTGGTCGTAACGGACGGCGGAAGCGGCGAAACCGTCTATCGTGCGGTTTGAAAGCGGCCGAGGGGGCCGGCATCACTGCCGAGAGCGCTCTTTGGGGGCGCTTGAAGCGCTAAACATTGCTCCACCGGTTTTTTAACTTACGTGTCCCGCAAGAAGAGATTCGGAAACAACATGCTCAGAAGGAGTCGGCTATGGGGTTCTTTTCGAGGATTTTGGGAATCTGCAGCACAAAGGTCCCGTCGGTGGATTCTGCGTGGCGGTATCAAAACGGCCGGGTGGAGATCGATCTCAACAAGGCCCCCGAGCTGATTCCCAAAGGGGGAGCGGTTCGCCTGGAGGGCAAGGGGCTGCCCGAACGTGTACTCGTGGTCCACGGGGAGGACGGCGCTTTCCATGCCTTCCGCAACAAATGCGCCCACGTGGGCGGTCGTCGCCTGGACCCCTTACCCGGACGGCACTCAGTACAATGCTGCAGTGTGGGTAAGTCCGAATACGACTATGAGGGGAAATTCCTCTCCGGCGCGGCCAAGAAGCCGGTGCCCGTTTTTCGAGTCGAAAGTGGGGAAGACACCCTGCATATTTTTGTGAGATAAACAGGACCTTCCCGGAAGCGAAATACCGGACTTTCGGAGCCTTCGGGCCGGCGGGTCGGGCCGGCCCATGCACCTCCCCTCTGCAGTCCAACGGTCTTCCTGCGGGAAAATCATTCCGGGCCGTCCGGAGCAACTCCGGACGCCGAGGCCGTGTCCACGGCTTCTCTCCTGGGAAGAAACAACCGAAAGCTCGCCCCGCCGCATCGGCTTTCGGACAACTCAATTTTCCCCCCATGCGAATCCAAAATGTTCTTCACGATGGGAAGGCCGAGTCCGGTACCGCCCTTCTTGTTGGTAACGAAAGGCTGGAAAATTTCCTCCCTTTTCTCCGCCGGTACGCCCGGACCCGAGTCGCTGATTTCCACCAGAACATGGTCTTCGAGCATCGAGGTTCCAATGAGTACGAAACCTTTTTGCGGCGATGCCTGAATGCCGTTGACCATCAGGTTGATCAGCGCTTGTTTGACTCTTTCGGGATCGAAATGAAACGGAGCGATGCCGTCGTTGAGTTCGAGGTGAAACGCCACCATGTGCTCCTCCGCAAGCGTCTGCAAAAGGGAAACGCATTCCATGATCACGTTGTTCACACTTTCCGCTCTACAGTGAAGTTCAACGGGTCTCGCGAAGTCCAGCATCTCTCGGATCATGTTTTCCAGGCGCCTGGTTTCGTTCACCACGATTTCCAATTTCCGGTATGAGGGGTCTTCCCGGTCGAGCTTTTTCAGGACGGAGAGGGTGAAGCCTCCGACAGCCATGAGGGGTGCTCTGAAATCGTGCGCCACGGCGGAGACGGCTTTTCCCATCGCCGCGAGTCTCTCGAGATCCAGAATCTTCTTATGATGTTCCTTTTCCCGGTCCGACAGAAGCCCCAGCACCACGGCCATTACGTTGTAGAGAACCATTTCCATCAAGTTGTTGAAAAAGGGTGAGGAAAAGACGTCTGAAACCAACAAGGAAAACGGGAGATACACTGCCGTAATACTCAGGGAGGTGGCGAGCGCGCCTTTCAGTCCGAACCAGAGTCCGGAAAGGATAATGGGAAGATAGTAAAGCTCGCGAAAAAGGATGTGCCAATGCGTCATTCCCAGCTTGGTGGCAACGTGGAGGCCGCTGATAACGCACACCGTCGTGACGACGATCATAAGCCTGGCTCTTTTTGTCTGATTTGCCACGGGGCTACCCGTCATCCTTTCGCGTTTTACACTCCCCACCCGATGGGTAACGGGAAGGAGTACGGCTATGCTTATCCCCTAATCGCCGCCAACCCGCGCTTTGTTCATTCTCCGGCTCCTCCGATCCTTAAGCCGGTCGGAAACGACGGTTCTCGTTGTCATGCATTGAAGAGAATTCCCGTGTCTTGCGGAGTACTCCAAACCGTGTCCCCTTGATGGGCGGTAGCGGACTTTCTTTATTCGAACAATGCAGGACACGAATCGTATAGTCGAAAAAGGGAATTCGATGCGGGCTCTTGGGAACCTCGTTGGAGAGTCTACACCGTCGGCTCGACGGCACGCAAACCCGGTGTTTCCCGATGGGCTGAGGGGTATCTCGGCCGCACGGATGAGAGGGGCGTATGGCGAAGAACCTTAGTCGTCGAAAAGCGGATTGTCCCGTAGCCGAGGGCCCTCGGCCCCGTGAAAGGGGCACTTCGGAGGGCCATTCCGACCACTCCATGGATTCGGAAAATCGATTTGCGGTCCGGATCAAATGGGCACTGGCGCTCACCGGCGGGTTCATGCTTGTGGAAACCGCTGGAGGCTTGATCTCCGGTTCCCTCGCCCTGCTGGCCGATGCCGGGCATATGCTGACGGATACCGCCTCTTTGGGGATCGCTTTGGCGGCCTACCGATTGTCTCGTCGTCGGCCGGACGAGTCAAGAAGCTATGGGTACCACCGAGCCCAGGTTTTGGCGGCCTTTGTCAACGGGTTGGTTTTATTCGCGGTATCGGGATGGATCTTCATCGAGGCGGTTCAGCGGATCATGAAGCCCATCGAGGTCCTGGGCGGCCTCATGATGGGAACGGCTTTCGCCGGGCTGGCGGTCAATCTGATCGTTTTTGCCGTACTTCGGCGAGGAAGTCGCGAAAATCTGAACCTGCAGGGCGCCTTGCTTCACGTTCTTGCCGACCTGATGGGCTCCATCGCGGCCATTGCGGCGTCCAGCATCATTTTGGCCACCGGATGGTATCCGGCGGACCCACTTTTATCGGTCTTCGTGGGTCTGTTGATCGCACGGAGTGCGTGGAAAATCGTCGGCAAATCGGCGCACGTCCTCATGGAAGGAACCCCGGAAACCTTTGAAACGCGGGCTATACGAGACTCTCTGGTGGATGCGGTGGAGGACGTCACGGACGTGCACCACATTCATGCCTGGGTGCTCACGCCCGAACAACCACCTCTCCTGACCCTTCACGTGGACGTGTCGGAAGGCTCGGACCCCCGCCGCCTGTTACCCCTGATAAAACATCATTTGAAGGAGCGGTTCGGTATCGAACACGCCACCGTTCAATTGGAATGGCCTGCGGGCGGAACTGAAACCGTTTCCGGCGGAAGGGCAGGGGAATCCATAGCAAGAGATAAGAGGTGAAACATGAACCATTCCCAACATGAGCACCATGAAGGAGAAGAGCAAAAGAAGCGGCGGAGCGGCCATGAGAGCGGCGAACATGCGAAGCACGGAGAACATGAGGGTCACCATCAAGACCATCATGCCCACATGGTGGCCGATTTTCGGAAGCGATTCCGGATTTCCCTTGCGGTCAGTCTCCCCATTCTTTTTCTTTCTCCCATGCTTCAAAGTTTCGCCGGGCTCCGGGAGTCCCTGAAGTTTTCCGGAGACGCCTATTTGCTTTGGGGCCTGTCCTCCTTCGTGTTTTTCTACGGCGGATTTCCCTTTCTCAAGGGGTTGTTCGACGAACTGAAATCCGGCCAACCGGGCATGATGACGCTCATCGCCGTGGCGATCGCCACGGCCTATGGCTACAGCAGCGTGGTGGTTTTCGGGCTCAGCGGAAAAGTCTTCTTCTGGGAGCTGGCCACGCTGATCGATATTATGCTCCTGGGACACTGGATCGAGATGAAGTCCGTCATGGGCGCTTCGCGAGCTTTGGAGGAGTTGGCGAGTCTCATGCCTTCCGACGCCCACAAGGTGTCGGCCGACGGAGAAAGCGAGGACGTGCCCATCGAGGAATTGGAGCCGGGGGACCGCGTGCTGATCAAACCGGGGGAGAAGATTCCGGTGGATGGAGAGGTCGTGGAGGGGGAGACTTCGGTGAACGAATCCATGCTCACCGGGGAATCCAAACCCGTCGAAAAAGCCGTGGGGTCGAAACTCATCGGCGGCTCCATCAATGAGCAGGGTTCCGTGACCGCCGAAGTGGAGAAGACCGGCAAGGACTCGTTTCTTTCCCAAATGATCGATCTGGTGGAGGAAGCCCAGCAGAGCAAATCCAGGAGCCAGGACTTGGCGAACACGGCGGCCTTGTGGCTCACCGTGCTCGCCCTGGGTTGCGGCGCGATCACTCTGTTCGTATGGTTTTTTCTGGTGGATCGCGATTTCGCCTTTTCCCTGGAGCGTACCGTCACCGTGATGGTGATCACCTGTCCCCACGCCTTAGGTTTGGCGGTTCCGCTGGTCGTAGCCGTGTCCACGGCCCTGTCGGCCAAGAACGGCTTGCTCATCCGCGATCGCGCCGCCTTCGAACGAGGAAGAAATATCCAGGCGGTCATTTTCGATAAGACGGGCACGTTGACGCAGGGCGCATTCGGCCTGTCGGATACGGTGACCTTTTCCCAAGACATGGACGAAAAGACTCTTCTCCGGTATGCGGCCACGGTGGAAGCCCGTTCCGAACATCCCATCGCCCGAGCGGTGGCCGAAGCCTCCGACGACAAAGGCAACCTGAAAGATTTCGAGGCGATTCCCGGAAAAGGGGCGCAAGGCGAGGTGGACGGCAAGAAGATCAAGGTCGTGAGCCCCGGATACCTGCGGGAAAACGACTTGAGTGTGGACGATGAGCGGATCGAGGAATTCAACTCGCAGGGCAAGACCGTGGTTTTCGTTTTGGTTGACGGAGAACCGAAGGGCGCGCTGGCCCTGGCCGATCAGATCCGGGAGGAATCCGCCCGGGCCGTGGCCGAACTCAAAGAAATGGGAATCCGCTGCATGATGCTCACCGGAGACAACCAACCGACCGCCCAATGGGTCGCTTCCGAGGTCGGCCTCGACGAATATTTCGCGGAAGTCTTGCCCGATGAAAAGGCCAAGAAGGTGAAGGAGGTGCAATCGAGGGGCCTGATCGTGGCCATGACCGGCGACGGAGTGAACGACGCCCCTGCCCTCGCTCAGGCCGACGTGGGCATCGCGGTGGGAGCGGGAACCGACGTGGCCGTCCAGACGGCGGATATCGTGCTGGTGAGGAGCAATCCCCTGGACGTGGTATCCGTCCTCACCTTGGCTCGGGCCACCTACCGCAAGATGGTGCAGAACCTCATCTGGGCCACCGGATATAACGCCGTGGCCATACCCCTGGCCGCCGGCGTCCTCTTCAGCTACGGCGTGCTGCTGTCTCCGGCCATGGGTGCGATCCTCATGTCCCTCAGCACGGTCATCGTGGCGGTGAACGCCAAGCTGCTGAAGGTGTCGAGATGACCTTTCCCATCCTCGCCCGGACCGCTGAGCCTCCATGCCGTTCCGCCGTCATGCTTCGATCTCGTTATTGAATGGAATATCCTGCAATTGGATCTTTCCATGTTCGTGGCTGCGGAGATGACCTTGGCGGTGGTCGCCTCCCGGTTTCTCAGGTGATTTCTTGAAATCCCGCCTAAAAATGACGGAGGGTCATTCCGGTATACGATTTCATTGCACCCTTGCGGAAAAGCAAAGTCCGGTTGCGTCCTTCACGGGCCTTACAAGCGACAAGAAGAGTTCGCTGCACCTTTACGGCGAGGCGGATAAGCATCTTGCCGCCGTGGACTTGGAGGTCTATTGCGGGAACACCGACAAATTAAAAAATGACGTCTTCCGGACATACCAAACGAGAAGGATGTGAAATGTTACGGGAGAGGTGCGTGGTTCCCTGAGTGGGATGCCTACTTGATCGGGAGTAAGGTGTTTCTCCGGGCCGGGTACGCCGGCGGCCACCGCTACCATACGGTTTCCACGTAAGGATAGTCCAGGATGCGTTGGTCTTTGGTCACCAGTCGGGCGCCGAAATTGAGAGCCGTGGCGATGATGATGCGGTCGGCCGGGTCGGGGTGGGCATAGTAGGGGAGATGAACGGATTTCAGCAGAATCCGGTTGTCGATGGGGATGAAGCGGAGGAAAGGGAGTGCTTCCGATTTGGCCACCCAGTCTTCGGGGTCCATGGTGAGCTTCAGTCGGCCTTTGCGAACCAACATAGCCACCTCCCAAGTGCTGATGGCGGACAATGAAACGGCCCCGCTCCCGGCGGCTTCCGAAATCGCCGATCGAGCCCCGGACGAGAGGCGATCGGGATCACTTACCCACCAGATCCAGACATGCGTATCCAGAAGGATCAAAGGGGTATTTCCCAATCTTCCGTTGCCACGGGTTCTGTGGGGTCCTGATATTCGAGGACGGAACCGCGAAGGTCGGCGAAGGCTTCCCCGGGATCCTCCTCATAAGGGACGATTCTGAGCACCGGTTTGCCGTGATCGGTGATTATGAGGGCTCTTCCGGTACGCTCGACCTGACGCAAATATTTCAGAGCTCGAAGCTTGAATCGGGATTTGGAGATTATGTGATCCATGGTCACTTTTCCTGGCGTAAGAACCACTTATGGAACAAGAATTGTCGTAAAATGTACGGGAAGGTCATTTTTCCCATCCTTGTTACACGAAGCTGATATGGTCTAACCCCGCAAAGATGCAAGAAAATAGTGATCAGCACTTCTTGGATTTTGGATCAACAATGGCACTTTTGAGGACACGAACCAATCGATGTTTGCTTGATATATTACGAGAAGAAGAAAGACGGGATTCTGATAAGCTATGAAGAATCGGCACTGAAGACCCCAAGTTAGAAAAGGGTTTTTTGTTTGGCTGGGATGGTGGTCTTCTTGATACCCCGAGCTCCATCCATCCCATCTCCGTTGGCAACGTGAGTTCCCTCGCTATCTCGGTTTCCCCCGACCGACATCTCACTCTCGATTGCCTCACCCGGCCCGTCGGCATGTTCCCCGACAAAGCCTCCCTCCTCATCGCGTCGAACCCCCCCCAGTTCGTTGATCAGAATCTGCGTTTCCTGGTTGGTGACCACCGGAAAGCCGTAATGCTTACTCACGTACCGTGTGGGGCCTTTGGTCTCCAGTCGTTCCCGGATGAATTGCCGATGCCTGTCCAGTCGTCCGCGGATGACGGCATCGGCGGAATGCGCGGCCGCCGACAACGTGTTCGACACGACGTCTTGGAGACCGGGCTCCCGCTCATACCCCATGCTGTTTCTCGCAGCCGTGAGGGCCGCCGACGAGGTGGTGCCCGTACCGGCAAACGGGTCCAGCACCGTGTCTCCTTTGAGGGAGAACATGGAGATGAGCCGGTAGGGGAGTTCGAAAGGAAAGGCGCCGCTTCTTGATCGAGTGTCCGAACGGTTCAGCACCTGAGTCGCACCCTTCAGGTCCGTCCAGACGTCCGAAAACCAGACGTTGCGCTCCTCCCAGAAAAACGCGCTTTCCCGGCGTTTCGCCTTTTCCGCTTCAGTACGGAACTCCCGTTTGGGGCCCTTCCTGAGGATGAGAATATATTCGTGCTCCAGAGTCACATAAGCTCCGGGAGGCATCATGCCCGAGCCCATGAACTTGTTGGGAGCGTTGGTCTGCTTGCGCCACAGAATGTTGGGCAGGCCGGAGAAGCCCAAGGAAAGCATGCGCTCCAGTATGCGGGAGTGGTTGCAGAAGAGCCGGAAGTTGCCATCCAGGGTGCGAACGGCGTCGCCGATGTTGATGCAGGCGATTCCACCGACCCGCAGCACACGGTACAGCTCCGTCCACGTGCGGTCCAGGAGCCGGTGCATCCCCTCGAACGCCTCCAGAAAACGACCCGAGTCGAAACAGGCCCCGATGTCCGGGTCCTGCGCGGTGAAGGATGCGTCCCACATTTCGATCATGGGATAGGGAGGGGAGGTGACCACCAGGTCCACGCTTTCGTTCCCTACAGCGGTCATTGAACCGGAGTCGCCGATTACCATCTGATGGGTGGTCTGCATAAGTGCTTTCCGCGCCCGCGTTCCGGGGGCTCCGTATCGGTATGCATTCACCGGGGGGAACTTTTGAAAAAGCTCCCCCCGGTATCCCCCCCTCAAAACCTTCAAGCGGGCCTCACCGCCTCCGGCGGAGAGGCTCCATGAGGGCCCCTCACCCCGGTTGCGACGCGGAAGCGAGCAACCCACTCGAAAAGTTTGGGAAAGGGTCCGGGGAAACCTTTTTTAAAAGGTTTCCCCGGCTATCCTGAGAATAATAACCGTGAATCATGGTCTATTTCCTCATGCTGCCGGATTCCAGGAACCGCTGATGAAAGGAGAAGGCTTCCGACAAAAGATGCGGTTCGTGGCCTCCGCGCTCACGCAATGCCCTTTGGTAGTAGTCCCGGAGCAGGTCCCGATAGTCGGGGTGGGCGCACTTGTGGATCATCTGCTCCGCCACCTGTCTCGGAGTGAGGAAACGGGTGTCCACCAACCCTTGTTCCGTAACGATGATGTCCACGGAGTGCTCCGAATGATCCACGTGACTCACCATGGGGACGATGCAGGAGATTTTTCCGTTCTTGGCGGTGGAAGGAGTGACCATGAAAGAGATGGAACCGTTGCGTTCGAAATCACCCGATCCGCCGATGCCGTTCATCATGTGGGTGCCCATGACGTGAGTGGAATTCACATGACCGTAGATGTCCACTTCCAGAGCGGTGTTGACGGCGGTGACTCCCAAACGCCGAATGACCTCGGGCGAGTTGGATATCTCCACGGGCCGCAGCACGATTTTTTCCTTGTACCGGTACAATTCATTAAAGAAACGATTCCGCGCCTTGTGGGAAAGGGTCATGGCGGAACCGGAAGCAGCACGGACCTTGCCCATGTCGATGAGCTCCAATACCGAGTCCTGAAGCACTTCGGAGTACAGGTCCAGGTTCTGGAAGGAGTCATCCTCAAGGAAGCCGCTGAGAACCGCGTTGGCCACGTCCCCGACTCCGGATTGCCAAGGAAGTCCCGTGGGCATGCGTCCTTCCTTGATTTCGTGGCGGACGAAATCCAGCACCTGCTCCGCGATGAGCAGGGAGACTTCGTCGGGTTCCGTGAAAATGGTGCAACTGTCCTCCTCGTAGCTCGACACGATGGCCGCCACGCGGTTCGGGTCCAGATCGATAAAGGGTTTACCGATACGGTCGGAAGCTCGGTAAATGGGAATGGGCATTCGGTAGGGCGGATCTTCGGGAATAAAAATGTCATGGATCCCTTCCAGTTCCGGGGGCTCCGTTGTGGACATTTCAATGATGATCTTGCGAGCCTCCCGCACGTACGTGGGTGTATTGCCCACGGACATGGTGGGGATCAGATGTCCTTTATGAGTAATGGCGGCCGCCTCCACCACGGCCACGTCGGGGCTCCCCCAGCTTCCCGATCGGACTTGGGCGGAAAGGCTGGAGAGATGGTCGTCTTTGAAAAGAATTTCTTCCCGGTTGATCTTTTCCCGCATGATGCGGTCGCTCATGTAGGGTCTTCGCCAATTCACGATGCCGGCGTCGGCGAGCACTCCGTCCACCCGGTCGCCCGTGGAAGCCCCGGCGAACAGGTTGATCTTGAACTTTTCACCGTTCTTGGCGCGCTTGGCCAGTTCCGTGGGAATCAGCTTGGGATATCCCGCGGTGAATCCGGAGATGAACAGGTTCGTTCCGTCTTGTATGTGCCGGGCCGCTGTTTCCGCATCCGTGATCTTATCAAGGAGCGGCGCGTAATGGATTCTGTCGCTGAACATCGGTGCTTTTCCTTGTGCGCCCATACGGAGACCTCGGGACGTCATCGGCTTTGGATGAGGCCGCACAGTCCCGGGATGCCCCTCTGTAGTCTCCGGTGAGCGAAGGTGTGGTGAGGTGCGATAAGAGAAGTTGTAGGACGGAGTCGTGAAGTGCTTCTCAGGCCCCGCGACGCGTCTTCATGCTTCGGGGTCCAGCCGCCGTTGGATCGCCCGAGTATCCGGGATTTCATCGAGTGGCCGGAATTCGCTCTCACGAGGGTTTTCGGCCGTCGTCGGACTTTCTACTTCCTGCCGAGGATCCGGACCATGGGCTCGAGCAATTCGGCGGCGTCCTCCAATATCTCCTCGTATTGCTCGACGGAGATGTTCAGGCTTTCCCAGGCAACCTCCCGGAGCGGCATGACGAAAAATTCCCCGCTTAAGCCCATTCCCAGGGCCCGGGTGATGGTGTCCGCCACGTGGATGACGGCGAATTCCCGGACTTCTTTGGCGATTTCCGGAATATGGTGATAGAGAACCAAGGCCCGAAGCTGATTGGGGATGTTCCATTCTCTCAGTAATATGCTCCCCAGAGTGGAATGGTCGTATCCGAGCTCTTCCTGTTCCATGTATACGAGAGTCGACTGTTTTTCTTTGGCCTTGGCCAAAGCGGCTTTGGCCGTGTCGGGTTTGCCGTGAAACAGCGCCAGTCGACCGATGTCGTGGAGCAAACCTCCCACAAAGAAGCGTTCCGAATCCCTGAAGCCCGCACTCCGGGCGATCAGGTGCGCATGAATTCCCGTACTCAGGCTGTGTTTCCAGAATGTCTCCATGTCGACAATGTCCGACGGGATGTACTTGAACCCGGAAACAAAACACATGCCGCTCACCAACATCGTCAGTTGGCGTGTTCCGATGAGACTCACCGCGTGAGTGATGCTCTCGATCTCTTTGGAGAATCCATAAAAAGCGCTGTTGGCCAGCTTGAGCAGCTTCGCCGTCAAGCTCGTGTCCTTGCTGATGATCTTCGACAACTCCGAAGGAGAGTCCTGGCCCTTGGTCAGCGCGTCCTGCATCTCCAGATACACCTGGGGCGGAGACGGAAGGTCCAGACGGGGAGACACGATGCTTTCCGGGTCCACGACTTTCGAGATTCGCAGGGGAACCGGGTTGCCTTGGGGAAGGCCGGCGAAAAAAGACTCTTCTTTCGTGATCACCGAGTCCTGATCTTCAAACAATCGAATTCTGCTATCGATGCCTTTGCGGAAAAGCATGGCCAGCGGCGGGTAGGACGCATCGGTGAGTTGGAACACTCCCTGAGTGAGAAAGGAAGCTTTATCGGCTGCCTCATTCATGAACTGTTTCTCCTGACATCGGAATGGGGACATTGATTTCCTGAAACGGAAAAGCCGTGGGACCAAGCAAACGATTCCGCCTCGGGTCTTGGGCGAAAGGTCGTATGAAAACTTGGCGGGAACCTTGTCGGGTGAGTTCGGCGGAACACCGGGGCGCTCCGTGAAAACCCTTTTCGGGCCGCAGTCCTCATCGTCGGTTGCAACAGTCCGTGAGTTGCGGATTGTTGAAAGACGGTGAAACGCAACATTGGGATTGCGCTTCAAAACGGCTTGCCGACGCGGCGGGGACAACCTCGCCGGTCTTCAGCCGGGAGGAAAAACAACGATTGTCTCGTGCGCTTCGAGTCATAGAGAAGCGCCGGATTCCTCCCAACGAATCCACCCACACGGTTTCAAAGAAACCGACGGCGATATGCAATTTTCGACCGAGGATCCCTCGTCAAGTCTGGTCCGAATTAATGTATTGCAGTGTATCATAGCGGGGCGCAAAGGAAAAGAAAAGAAGCGCGGAGGCAGCGTTTTCATTTTAAGAAAACTTGACGCGGAACCGATCAGCGTTCACCCGGGGACTCCTCCGGCCGGCGGCACCTTCCCGCGTTCCGGGGAGCGTGTCGCGGCACCCTGAAACGGTGAGAGCCGGCTGCGTCTTGTGAATGCGTGTTTTCTCCATTTGTATTACCCGGTGGGGAATTCGTGAATTAGAGTCCCTTTCAAGGCTTTAGATGGACTTCATGAGTGTTAATAGACGAAAATACCATCGAATCGCCTCGTCATAGGGCGAATCCGAGCTTGGGCGGGCAAGTTTGGGCAGGGGGACGCGCTTGGGCAACTCCGGGAGCCTGAATCACGGGCTTTCGGGATTCCCGACTCCCGGGAAAAACGGCAAATCTACTCGTATCTTGCTCGTTCGGCCGTTCCGGCCAGCTTCAGCAGACACAAAGCCACGGCTTTCCTGATCTCTTCCTCTTCTTCCCTCAGCAGAGGCAGGATCTCTTCCATGGTATCCACGATGCCCAGATTTCCCAGGGAATTGACGGCCGCCCTGCGAACCTCCCAACTGGAATCATGAAGGGCGTTCCGAAGAGGCCCCACTACGAATTCATCATCTCTCGACGTGTTTCCCAAGGCCACCGTGGCCACTATACGGACCTCTTTCTGTGGGTCTTTCATGCACTCAATGATCGCCGGGAGAGCTCGAGAGTCTTTGATATGATTCAAGGCGATGATCGCCTCCTTGCGGATGACGGATTTCTGGTCCTGGAGGAGGCGGCAGAGGTCCTCCGCGGCCTCCCGGTGGCGGAGTTTGCCCACGCACACGACGGCCGATTTCCTGACCTCGAAGTCGGCATGGTGCAGGAACTCCACAAACCGGGCTCCGGCCTGCTCCGATTCGATAATCGCCAGTCCGCTCATGGCGGCGATGATTACCTGACGGTTGGGCGACTCCAGGGCCCCGAGAAGAGGGGTTTCCGCGAGATCCGGATTGATGCGGCTGAGGGCGAGAGCCGCCGCCCGCTTCACCTGCCAGACCTCTTCGTCTTCTTTGTTCCCCTCCTGTGCCGGCGACTGTGCCGAAAGGCCCGCACAAGCGAGGAGCCTTTGACGCAAACCCGCCATTTCCCCGCCGACGATCTTGATCAGAGCGTTTGCCGCTCTCTTGGCCTTGAGCTTGCCCAGGGCTTCCACCGCGGTGAGCCGAACTTGCCACGCCTTGCTGGTGAGTAGAGGAATGATCTTCTCGATGCATTCGGTCACCCCGTATTCGGCCGCCATCCTGGCCGCGGCACGCGCCACGTTCGGGTCCCGGTCTTCCAAAGCAGGGAGCAGCAGCTCTTTCTTCGTCGCATTCATAGGAACTCCTAATTTCGGAGGATGCTTTAATAGGCACGAACGAAATGCACTCGTCAAGCAGGAAGTCCCATTAGTGATGGATTATTTTGCCCGTCGTTCTTCCGTGGGGGAAATCGAGAGAGGTTGGGGCTGCGGTTGTCGTACAATAGTGATGGTCCGGGGGGAAAGAGACATATCCCGATTTCGACACGATTCGGTCCCGGTACGCGTCGACTGGAGAGGCAACGGACTTCACGCGATCTTATTCTCCAGGCTCAGCACGGTGTCCTCATATTTCTCTTGAATCAACTTGCTGTCGAAGTCATGAAATTCTTTCAGCATGTGGTCTTTTTCCTCGCTGCTGAAGTATTCCATGCACGGGAAGAAGAACACCTTGTCCTCCTTACGAATATGCTTGGGGTAGAAGTTGATGAGGATGTGTAAATTTTCCATGATTTCTTTAAAGGCGTCCGTATCGCCTCCAACGAATGCTTCTTTTGCCTCGAGGAGCGCCCGGACTCGAGCCCTGCCGAACTTATGGTCTTCCATGAGCTCTTGCACGATCTTTCCATGTTCGGAACTCAAGGATTTGGACTCCAAAGCCTGAAACAGGATGTCCTCCTCCTTTCCGTGGTGGCAACGATCCGCGTAGGTGCGGAAGAAGTCCGCCGCCGTATCGATGAAGACCGGGTCCGGGCTTCCCTCGGCCCGCATGGTTTCCGTTTTGGCTTTCATAACGGAGATCATGCGCTCGATGAGCCGGTGTTCCCACATCAGGGGTCCGATGGGCCACATGTCGTTTCTCCTTCCTATCTCTTGAGGATGCGATGGATGACGTCCACAGTCTTAATTCTATCAAGCGGTTATGAAAGAACCCATCAGGGACCTACTGTATTTTGCCTCGCCCATGAGCGTCATAGCCGCGCAGTCTGCAACTTTATCCCGCCCTGCTTTTGAGATACCCTGAATGGAATTTGTCCAAACGGCATCGCAGCCGGTTCGAAACTGGAACCGGCTCAAGAAAGGGGGAAGTCGTGGAAGTGGTACGATGTTCCGGATTCGGAAGGATGTTGTTTCCAATGGTCTTCTTCTGGGTGACGAGCTTGGCCTGCACGGGGCTCGCCCATTCCGCCGACGGATCCGGCGGCCATAAGGGAAACGAAGTCTCGTCCAAGGACCTGGAAGCCGTGGTTGAATTGCTTGAGAATCCGGATAAACGAGAAGTCTTCCTGGAAACGCTGAAACGGATACTGGCTTCCAAGGACATGGCCGAAGAAAACGCCGGCACAATGAATTCGGAACCGGCGGACCGGGGCGCGGGTTTCAGGGTCATCATCGAAAAGGCGTTCGGAACGCTTTCCCGCCTGGAAGATTTCGGTTCGGAGGCGCCCGAACTCATTTCCGAACTCAAGGACGGGTTTCGAAAGGTACCGGAGTTCTTGAGGGACCCGACAAAGGTAAGGCGGTTAGGAAGCTTCATGTGGGCGTTGGGACTGAGCCTTGCGGCCTTGCTCGCCGCGGTGGCGCTGGTGAGACGGTTCGTACCCCTGAGGGCGCCCGCGCACGCTTCGTGGTTCGTGCGGCCGGTCTATGCCCTGATTGGTTCCGCATTTCGAACCATTCCGCTGGTGGTGTGCCTGGCCGTATTTATGTCCATTACGACGATTCGGCCGTCTTTTCCGATTTTGCAGGAGTTTGTCGCCCTATTATTTCTTATAATCATCGTCTATCGACTTTTTGCCACGCTTTCCGCATACCTGCTGTCGCCGGATGATCCTGATGCACGGATACTGCCCGCCGGCGACAAAGTCTCCCGAATCCTTTATCGGAAGCTTCGAAGCATTGGAGTCTTCGCGGTCGTGTATTTCTTCATCATGGGGACTCTCACTGCGGAGCGTCTTCCCGCCGACCTCTGGGGCGCTCTCCGGGGGGGCTTGTTGCTAGGGTTTCCATTGCTGTTAACCGGGTTGGTCCTACAGGTCTCCAGAGCGACGCGCAGGCACGCAGACGAGGGAGACCCGGAGGCGATTGAATCTGCAGGGACGCCCCTGAGACCGTTGGTGAAACTGTGGCCCGTACCCGTTCTGGCCTACGTCTGGGTTGTTTTTGTTTCCCTGTCCCTCCCCAATGGTCATGCGCACGGTTATGTCCTGCGCACCGCGGTGGGGTCCATGGGAGTCGTCGCGGCCGCGGCTTTGGCTTTTTCAGTTCACCGGAGATGTTATGAGCGAATGCAGGCATGGCTGAAGGGATTTCATGTTGAAATTCCGGGCTTGGAGGAAAAGGCGCTCCACTACCTGGCCTTCCTTCGAAAGAGTATCTCCGTGCTGCTGATGCTGGCGACTTCGGCCGTTCTTGCCGAAGTCTGGGGGGTTCCGGTTTTCGCCTACGCCGCCACTGAAACCGGCTCCGGCATCATCCTCAGAGTAATCACCATTCTCGCTGCGATCGCCGGGATCGTGGCCTTCATCAGCCTCAGTACCTTTGTCGCCTCTTGGATGCTGCAGCCGAAAAACGACAAAGAGCCGGATCGGAAGCGGAAAACGCTGGTACCTCTGGCCGACTCGGCGGCAAAGATCGGGGCCGTTTTCATCCTGGGGATCATTGTCTTGGGGCAATTGGGAGTGGATACCGGGCCGATTCTGGCGGGGGCCGGAATCATCGGCCTGGCGGTGGGGTTTGGAGCCCAGTCCCTGGTTAAGGACGTGATCAACGGTCTGTTCATTGTGATTCAAGACCTGATCTCCGTGGGAGACGTGGCGGTGCTGGGGGATAAATCGGGCGTGGTGGAGGCGGTGGGACTCAGGACCATGCAACTTCGCGATTTGGCGGGGAACGTTCATGTGATTCCCAACAGTTCCATCTCCACCGTAACCAATATGACTCGGAATTACTCCAGATACGTCTTGGATATCGGTGTGAGTTACGGCGAGGACGTGGACGAAGTGATGATGGTGCTCAGGGAAGTGGATGAGGAGCTGAGAAGCGATCCGGCGTTCGCCGAGGATATTCTGGAACCCCTGGAAATTCTGGGAGTGGACGGCTTTGGCGATTCCTCGGTGAACATCAAGGCAAGAATCACCACACGCCCGATCCGTCAGTGGGCTGTGGGGCGGGAGTTCAATCGACGCATGAAAATCGCTTTCGACCGTCACGGCATTGAAATTCCTTTCCCGCAACGCACTTTGTGGATGGGGCAACCCAAAGAGGGCGAGTCTCCGGCGCTGAACATGGTCGTTCGTCGGAAAGAGGACGCGGCGGAACCGCGGTAGGGCTGCAAACCCACGCCCGATTGAATCGATGCATGTCGGATGTGGTATTTCGTGGCTCGACGGTACGCATTCGCTTGGAAACAAAGACACTGAAGTGAATGCGTGTTTTGTGTCGAATGGCTTGTTCCGTTTTTTCCATCTTGAATTCGGTTTATAAGGAATTATAGTAAAATGTAAGACATGATCAAACGCGACCCGCCGCGAGGTGAAGCATGAAGTACAACTAGGCGGCAGGGTTTTTACAATAGGGTAAGCGGTCCGGTTTTCAAGGGACCGGAGAATTTTCCGAAGCTTGGAAAAGAAAGGAAGCGGGCCATGAGAAAGACAATCAGCACTCTCAGCGCCTTGATCTTGATGCTGGGATTCGCCGGAGCGGCCAATGCGCTGACCTTTGGTCCCGGCGATTTTCCGGCCGATAATACTACGAATAATATTCTTCTACCCGGCGGATCGATTACGGGATCGTCCAATTTCGGGGTACGAACCCTGGGGACCATCACAGGCATCGGTATCGTGGGGGGCAACGAAAGCAAAGAGTTGGACGGTTTGAACGAATGGATTCAGATCGTGTTCGATGAACCGCAGATCATCACGGAGTTGGTCATTGGGTTCCTGTACCCCTCCGATGGAGGGACCGGAGCGATCTACAGCGACAAGGTGAATGAAAGAGCGTTGATCGATATCAACAACAACGGGACTCCTTTTACCCTGCAAGCGACTGGACCGACAACGGCCACCTGGAGCGGGTCCGGTGGGGTGAGCAACCTGGAGCAAGCCGTTCAGAACTTCGGCGGCGCTTGGACGCTGACCAATCCTTTCGGCACCACGACGGTGACAAGCATTATGTTCACCGCTCCCAATGAGTTCCAGGTGCCCGGCTTCGCGAACTCCGACTTCGCGTTGGTATCTTTGGCGACCGCGGAGGTTCCGCTGCCGGCGGCCGCATGGCTCCTTGGCTCCGGACTGCTGGGCCTGATGGGCCTGAAGCGAAGGCGGATCCGATCATAACGGATGCATAAGGATCAGTGGAGCAGTCGACCACCCCATAAAAAGACAAACCAACCTATGAATCGGAGGCCCCCGCGAGGGGCCTTTTTTCGTGGAGGACCAAGTGAGTGCTTTGCGGAATCGTTTCCCGATAATCAGTGGAAGTCGGACCCGATTTCCCGATTTTTTGATGCCGTAAGGGCTCCATATTTGGGTAACATTCCGATGTTGCTGTATATTTCATTTTTTTGTTTTTTGGTATGTGATTTGCTATAGTATTGATGCAAGGTAGTACGTGAACAAGCCAAACCCGCCGTGAGGCGGGGACGGAAAGCCACGGGTCTCAAGAAGACAGCCGGGTTGCCACAATGGGGCGGTCCGGCTTTTTTTGTGGATCGATCCCATGAAGCGGCGCAGCGACCCGATAGAGATGGATAACGAAGAGGTCGCAAGGCAATGGGGCCGGAAGATCGTCGAATGCGGCAATGGAATGAATGGGTTCCGTCTTGAGTTCTCAGGGACCCTGAAGCTGGGCTGGGGCTCGGCGACGATCGAGGTTAAGCTTGGAAATTTTGGAAGTTTGTTCTGAAGAAGAGGGAGGAAGACCATGAAAAAGCTGTCTTTGATCGTTTTGTGCTTGGCTTTGATGCTGGGTACGGCCGGATTGGCGGGCGCGTACACCATCAATGACCTGACCGCCTCTCAGGCGGGGGTTACGATTACCAGTTCGGGAACGATTATCTCCAGGACATGGCAGGGGTATACGGGATACGGCGTGCAGGGCGGCAACGTGAGCGGTGAAATCGACGGAGTCGGTACCGGCGAGTGGGTTCTGGTGGCATTCGATACGCCGCAATATATCGACAGTGTGCAGATTTCGGCGTTGTATACATCCGGCAACTATGGCGACGTCGTGGATGAGACCGCTCTTTTCAGCTATGATACGGACTACGCCAACCGGCCCGTATCGGCCAACGCCTTCATCACCGCGGACACCGCGACCACTGCAGTCACCGGCGGTACCGACGGCATTGGAGGTTGGAGCAACGTGTCTCCGGGCGAAGATGGTTCCGGCGGTGTGTGGTTGATGACGGACCTTTTCAATGGGAAGGCGGTGAGCAGCATACTGTTCTACGTGAATTCGCCGGCCTCCAGCGCTTCGTTGTCCGACTTCTCCATCATGTCCATCGAAACCAGTTCGGTGCCGATTCCCGCGGCGGTGTGGCTCTTGGGCTCCGGATTGCTGGGTCTGGTGGGATTGCGTAGACGTCGCAGGAGCTAAGTAACCGATCCGTCGGTAGAGAGACATCGAAAGAAAGCGGTGAGGCCCCGGAAGGGGCCTCTTTTCTGTGTGCCAGGCATGGCGTGAATCTTATGAGGTGCAAGTCCTCTGTGGGCCTTGGTGATCGGAACCATTAGCCAATGGCAAAGGCGTCGTCGTGAGGCGGGGTCTGGAGGAAGCCGGAGGCAAAACCCGGACTCGACGAACAGAAACCGGATAATTAGGCTGGCGCAGCGGGGTAACCCGGCATTGGACGGGGACGCCCCATAATCACCCGGACGCGTGCGCAGGTAAATCCGGCGAGGGCCGGGGGAAAGGGTCACGCCTTACCCTGGGAGCTCTCCGCATCTGCCGGGACGATCCCGGCTATCGGTACAGCGATGTGCCGGGAGGGGTGCGGAGCAGTCAGCAGAGGCCATAGTAGGCCGCGCCTTTGGCGGCTGAAGGGCCGAATCCGTTGGAGCAAGGAGCAGTCACGCGAGATTCGATGGGAACAAGGAGGCGGCAAACAGGGCCGCAGCGGCAACTGGAGCTTTTTGGAGAGCCGCTGTCCCGAGGCCCCGGCGCAACCGGCGAAGGCGGAACCGGAGCGGGCGCGCACGGGGAGCATGGAGTTCCCACGGCATCGGACGAAGGACGAGCCTTGGCGCAGGACCTTATGGAGAGGATTTGCCGCCCGGCAAACCTCAACAAGGCCTACCAGCGCGTCAAAGCCAACAAGGGGTCGCCGGGCGTGGACGGGTTGAGTGTCCATGAGCTTGGGGACTGGCTAAGGACGCACAAGAACGAGTTGATCGCCTCGCTTATGCAGGGCAGTTACAGGCCGCAGCCCATAAAGCGTGTGGACATCCCCAAACCCGGCGGCGGAATGCGGCAACTGGGCATTCCGACGACGGTGGACCGGGTGATCCAACAGGCGATCCTGCAAGTGTTGACCCCAATCCTTGATCCCACCTTTTCCGAATCCAGCTTCGGATTCCGTCCTGGAAGGGGAGCACATGACGCCCTGATGCAGGCAAGCCGGTATGTGGAACAGGGCCGCGCGATAGTCGTGGATTGCGACCTGGAGAAGTTCTTCGACCGGGTCAATCACGACATTCTGATGTCCAGGCTCGCTCGCCGCATCGGCGACAAACGTCTGCTGAGGATCATCCGGCGGTTTCTGACTGCGGGAATCATGACAAACGGCGTATGTGTGACCCGGTACGAAGGGACGCCGCAGGGGGGCCATTATCGCCGTTACCGGCGAATCTCCTGCTCGACGACCTGGACAAGGAACTGGAGAGGAGGGGACACCGCTTCTGCCGCTATGCCGACGACTGCAACATCTACGTCCAAAGCCCGGCGGCGGGAAAGCGGGTTATGGAATCCATCACACGGTTCTTGGAGAAGCGGCTTAAGCTGCGGGTGAACGGGGCCAAAAGTGCGGTGGCCCACGTGTCGGAACGCAAGTTTCTCGGCTACCGACTTCATGTGGAAGGGCTGCTGGTGATCGCCCCCCAGAGCATGAAGCGGGCCAAGGCTCGGATACGTGAACTGACGCGGAGAAATCGGTCCATGCCGTTTGATGAGTGCATCAGGAAACTGAACGAGTTCCTGTCCGGCTGGGTGACCTACTTCCGACTGGCAAGCTGCCGGAGGCAGCTTGGGAACCTGGATGCGTGGATAAGGCGCAGACTGCGTTGCTTCCGATTGAAACAATGCAAACGAGCCTTCGCCATGGCAAAATTCCTGATGGAGCGTGGAGAGCCGGAGTGGAACTCTTGGCGAATGGCGCTGTCCGGCAAGGGCTGGTGGCGCAAGGCCCTGACGCCACAGGCATGCCACGCCATGACCAACGACTGGTTCGACAAGCAGGGGCTCGTCAGCCCGACCGCAAGGTTTGTGAAGCTTGAGTCCAACGGAAACCGCCGTGGTACCGAGCAGGTATGCCCGGTGGTGTGAGAGGAGGGAACCGCAAGGAACCCTCCTACTCGATTTATTCCGGACCGTCACGGGACATCCGCCGGGGATAATAAGCGTCGAACCTCGACGGCGGTTCTTTCGGGATTTAGGGAGCGGTTTCCCGTCATAAGAGGGAAATGGCGCCCGATTTGTTCGGCCGATGAAATTGTTCTTTGTGCAACTACCTTAGCTCACATGTGTTTTTAAATGTTTCCGATTTGAAAGTATGCCGGCCCGAAAGTTGCATAAGAAGGGAGCACAATCGTGATCATGCCAAACCCGTCGCGAGGCGGGGACGGAAAGCCACGGGTCTCAAGCAGACAGCCGGGTTGCCGCGAAGTAGGCAATCCGGCTGTTTTATTTTTTTGAGATACGGAAAGAGAGGAGGGCGACCTGATGAAAAAGAAAATCACCTTGGTATTTACGGCGCTGCTGCTTGTTCTGTGCGTACCCAGCGCACAGGCCAACCTGTTGGACGGGTACTCAAACGGCGACGTGATCTCCACCGTTGGCACGGGGAGTATATCCGCGGTAAACAACTATGATTCGAACGCCAACGACGTTGCCGTGGTATTCGACAGCAACGAAACCGGCACCGCGGACCCGGACCTGCAGTACAATACGGGTTGGACCGGAGGAAACATCGCGACCCATTACGAAAACAATGCGTTGGGCAATCTGATGATTTTGCCCGAAAACAACAATTACCTGAATACTCCCCCGAGGCCCAACGACACGTCGGCCGGCGGGGTCATCACCATCGACTTCTCCAACAGTCCCCTGGATTTCTTTGACTTCAGCGTGGTGGACGTGGAGTCGTTCGAAGCGAGCAAGTACAAGGTAACGTTTTCCGACAGCGGGGCCGCCGCGGACGTCACATGGAATTTCGCGGACCTGAAAACTCTCAGGGACGCCACCATCGACTGGGGCGGCGACAACACGGCCAACTACATCAAGGGGTTCACCACGGCGGAGCTTGGCTTCTCCGGCATCGACGAGGTAACCTTTACGTACGGCGGGTCCGGCGGTATCGCCCTGGGCGCTCCGGTACCGGTTCCCGCGGCGGTTTGGCTGCTGGGCTCCGGCCTGTTGGGCTTGGTGGGAATGCGGAGAAGGCGCGCCAAATAACCGTCTGAAACCGACTTCATGATGGAAGATCAGGAGGTTCCAATAGAGGGGCCTCCTTTTTTAGTGCGCTCGGCCCGGTGTCGGGCATTTGCCGGAGGAGAGATTCGGGAGCCTCAGCCACGGGTTTTCCGGGATTCAGGGAGAAGGTTCCCGGCCAAACAGGGAATTTATGCCCGATTCGTACGGGTCCGCTCGGCGGATGAAATCGCGCGTTATGTAAGTATTTCAATTTACCTATCTTTATGAAATATTCCGATCCGAAAGTATGCCGGCCCGAAAGTTGCCTGAAGTAGAAGCGTAATCGTGATCATGCCAAACCCGTCGCGAGGCGGGGACGGAAAGCCACGGGTCTCAAGAAGACAGCCGGGTTGCCGCGATAGGCGACTCGGCGTCTTTTTTTTGGAGCGGCGGGAATTCAATCGAGACCAGGAAAGGAGAGCAGTCATGAGAACGTGGAGCATGTTGAGCATATTGATTCTGATGTTGGGATTCGCGGGGGCTGCGAACGCTCTGACGATCAACTTCGGCACCGACGACCTGTCCAACGTTTCAGGCGCCACGCTTACGCCTTCGGGAGGCAGCTATACGGTCAAGACCGTCGGCGGCGTCACGGGTGTGGGGATCACCACCGGGTATGAGGGCACGGAGATGGACGGAGAGAACGAATCGATCCTCATCGAGTTCGATACCCCCCAGATCATCGAATCATTGGTCCTGGGGTTTCTGTATCAGAAAGAACCGGCCGGCCCGAAATCAGCCTACGGCGACAAGGTCGACGAGCGTGCGTGGATGAGCATCAACGGGGAAACCGGAGTCTACACCCTTAAGGCCACGGGCGATACCAGCGGCACCTGGGACGGTTCGGGCGCCCTGTCCAACGTGGAAGCGGCCCTGTACAACTCCGGCGGCGCTTGGCTGCTGACCAACCCCTTCGGAACGACGGCGGTGACCAGCATTCTCTTCACGGCGCCGATTGACAGGCATGGGCCGCAGCATGTGCCGTGGACGCAGGGAAAAGGATCGGACTACTCGCTGGTATCCCTCACCACCTCTTCCGTTCCCGTCCCCGCCGCGGTTTGGCTGCTGGGCTCGGGCTTGCTGGGCCTGGTGGGGTTGCGTAGACGGCGCCGAAGCTAGGCAATCTTAATTCAGCCGAAGAACGAAAGCGAGGCCCTTGGGCCTCGCTTTTTTTGGTGGAAGGAACCGACGGGTGAGCCGGTCGTCGGATGCCTGCTTCCAATGGGGCGAATGGAAACCTAAAGGGCGGTCTCGGCCACCAGACTCAGATTGGCGCAGGACGTTTTCCCCGAGGCCGCACGGGTCGGTTTGGGGAAATTTCGTGTCGACCTTTCGGCCGCATCCAGGATCAGCCCCTTGAATCGTTTGGGGCGTTCGGCCGCGAACAGATTACTCAAGGCGGTTCCTACATGTTCGGAAAAACGGAGGCTGATCGCCGGAAGCATACCGAGGCCTTCCCAGTCACAAACACAGGAGACGCCGGCCTTCCGGAGCCGGTTGCGCCAGGACGTCTCGTGAGGTCCCATGACGTCGTTTTTGACATGCTCTCCGGCCACGATGAGGAACGGAACAAAACGCACGCGGTCCACCCCGAGGCGTGCCGCTCTGGCTTCCATCGGTTCCTGGGGCTCCGCCCACTGGACGAGTTCCATCCAGACCCGGGGGCCCCACATTTTTCCGACGAAGCCGTTGAAGGTTTCATACATGGCGACGGACGGATGATCCGTGCCGTGACCGACAAGGACCACGGCTTCTCCGTCTTGCGGCGCAAGCTTAGCGCCCAGGGCTTCCAGCACGGGAACATAGTCCGAAGGTCCCGCCAGCAGAGGAGCGCCCACGGAGACGTCCAACGGAGGTCCCGATTCCCTCGTTTCCCGGATCAGATGGTGAAATTCCCAAGCGGGCAAGACGTGCAGGGACTGGAGGATGCAGCGTTCGTGACCTCTGGACGCCAGAAGACTCAGGGCTTCTTTGACGCTCAGCACGGGGTCTCCTGAATCCGAATTTCTTGTCTTGGGAATGCTGCGGGCGGTGTAGGCCCAAAGAATCTCGTGATTCGGGAAATGTGCGGAGAATTCCCGGTGCATAAAGGCGTAGGTCATTCGGGCGCGGGTTCGAGTTCCGAAGGCCGCGAAAACAACGGGAGTACCGACTTCATTCATAGCTTGTTCCATCCCAACCGGCGATTGCCGAGACCGGATTCGCCGCTCCCAACGTTCCGAACAGCCGATCGCTCTTTGGAAAGAGGACGCCTTCGTAGGAAAGGGCGGCAAGAATTGAAGAAATGTCGCGATGTGATCGCGTCACATGGATGGGAGGGAATTCCTTGGGGGACGGCGGATGCCGAGAGATGGAGGATTCGGGAAAGGCCGGAGGGAGGCGGGCATGAAAAACCCGGCGAAGTGACCACTCCGAACCGGGAACTTTGAAGCCGTGCACACATCGATTATTTCCACTCCCAGGATGGAATTCATCTCCCTCGCTCGAGGTTTTCTGACTCGAAGATCATCCTACCGGCCGGGCCTTCCCATCCTCTGAAGGACAGTGGCTTTGTTCCGGCTTTCGTCCCTTCTAACAGCTGCCGGGCAGTGGCGGTTTTTCACCGCCTTCCCTCGATGCGATCATTGCTTTTCTCTTAACCTTGGACGTTGGGAATTGTCAACGAAATTAGACCCGACGGCGGAAACGAAACAGCGGGCACGGCGGCCCGAATCGCTCCAGCCGGGCCTAGAGGTTCGATACGGGCGTGAATTGACAGGAAGGAGGAGGAGCCTTACTATTTAAGCCATCAAACGTGTAAACGCTGCGTGTAGAGTTTCTTTGCCTTCCCCAACCGTCCGAGCGAAGCCCCCGGTCGTCATCCGGTGTCCGAACCTTTAACAAGAGAGGTCCGGCGACGTCATGAATCACCAAATGAAGAAAGTCATTCTCGTGAAGGGGGAGCGCATCGACTATTTGTGCGTTCTTTACCTGGAAAGCGGGAACCGTCCAAAGGTGGTCTGCCGCGTCCGATTCCCTCAAGACAGCACCATATTGGCTCAGAGGGAATGCACCACATTGGAGGACCTGGAGGCCGTGATGGAGACACGATCGAGGATCATCGCCGATTCCTTCGGATACAAGATGAACGTGGTGCCCGTACCCGACGGCGTTTATGCGGACCAATTCCTGGCTCACATCGGTCGAGGCCGGGTCGCCGTGCCCGAGGAGGCCGCCAACGCCTTCCTGAACTGATCGATTGAGTGCCGAAACGGACGGTAATTCCCCTTCGTCGGGCCGCGCCGGGATTGCGGACTTCCGCCGTCCGACGGAGCCGAGAACCTCCGTTTCTCCATATACGCCCGACGGATTTTCAAGAAAGGGCTGCGTGAACTCCGGGTCAACCGGACTGAGATCAAGGTTCCTCCTGCATCACCCCTCTTCCGAAGGAGATTCCCAACTTTCTCATGCGGGCGCGCAACGTGCTCGGATGGAGACCCAACATCCGGGCGGCTCCATGTTTGCCTTCCACCCTGCCTCCCGAACGGCGCAACGCTTTTTCCATATGACTCCGTATTACCTGATTCAGCGGGAGCACTTCTTCGCTCGGGCGCAGGGCCGTGGGGCGGTTGTCCGCAACCGCGGACGCCGATAGGGTCTCGAATCGCAGAAGTCCTTCGCCGCCCGTGATTTGGTGAAGAATCAGTTCCCGTTCCACCAGGTTTTCCAACTCGCGCACATTGCCCGGCCAATCGTATGCCTGGAGTCTGTCCAACACTCCCGGAGCCGGGGAGGGGAGGTTTCGTATCTTCAGCTCTCTGCATTTGCGTTCCAGGAAGTGAATGACCAGGGCCGGAATGTCCTCGCTGCGGCGTCGCAGGGGGGGGATGGCGATGGGAAACACGTTGAGCCGGAACCACAGATCTTCCCGAAACCGACCGGAACGTACCATGGCTTCCAGATTTCGGTTGGTGGCGCTGATGACGCGCACGTCCACGGAGATGGTTTCCGTACCGCCGACCCTTTCGAACTCACGCTGTTGGAGTACCCGAAGCAGGCGAACCTGCGCGGCCGGAGGAAGGTCGCCGATCTCGTCGAGAAAGATCGTGCCGGTATGGGCCCGCTCGAAACGTCCCCGTTTCTTGGATATGGCCCCGGTGAAAGCGCCTCTTTCATGACCGAACAGTTCGCTGTCGATGAGGGTCTCCGGGATGGCTCCGCAGTTCACCGTAATGTAGGGGCCGTTTCTGCGTTTGGAGGAGAAGTGGATGGCATTGGCGATGACTTCTTTGCCCACGCCGGTGTCTCCCAACAGGAGCACCGGGCTGTCCAGCGGAGCGACCTGACTCACCATTTCCATGGTGGTCTTGAGCCCGAAGTTGGCGCCGATGATCGTATCGCCCGTGATCCTGTGCATTTCCTGATGAAGATACCGGTTGTCATCCGCCAACAGGTCTTTGAGCCGTTGAATCTCCTGATGTTGGAGGATGTTGGATAAGGCCACGGCAAAGGGCTCGTGCAGGAGTGAAAGGAGCCGGCCGTGATATTCGTTGTACCGGTTCTTGCCCTCTACGAACAGATTCAGATTGCCGAGCCGTTTCTTCTCCAGTTCCAGGTCCATCATGAGATGGGAGGTTTCCGGGGGCCAAAGAAATGACAATATCTTTCGAACGGGAGGTTCTTCGAGGTCGACGTCGTTGATGATCGTGATTCCCGGATCTTGGTTCCATCTCTCCGTGAACCAGTGCCGGAATTCCATGGGCATGGAGATGGTCTCGTCCGGTTTCTTGAAATCGGAGAGACCGATAAATGCGAGAATCTTTCCCACGTTGAGGCCCGGATCGTATAGGGCAAACAGCATACCCGACGCCGGGATGTGCGTCTTGAGGAAATCCAGACATCGCTTCATGGCGATTTCTATGTTCAGGCTGCCGGCGATCCGCAATGTCGCCTGCCGGAAGAAGTCATTTTCGTCCACCATGGTATTCGTCTCTTTCGAGCTCATCGCCTCCCCCTCCCCGAGCGCGTGACCCGCCGGTGACACCTTCATATGTAACAGAGTTTACCTCTTTCCCGTCACATATGAAAGACATACTTTCATATGTGACGGATTGAGTGGGCGAGTCTTTCTAACTGCTTGATTTAAAATCGGAATATATTTGGCACGATTCCGGCATCTCCTTCCCCAAAAAACCGAAGCCGCTTTTGGCGGAAAAAGGAAAACCATGCCGGCCATGGATTGGATTGAAATCGTGCATCTACGGTCTTATTCGCAAGTCGTCGCGGACGAGGCCCTTGCCTCCTTTCATCAACTGACCTTGTCCGAGTGCGACGACGAACTCGTAGAGATCGCACTGTATCGGGACATGGTCTTGCGTAACGATCTCTGCGTCATCATTCATCGTCACGGGGACATCTTCGGAGCGGGCAAGAGCCCCCTGGGAGTGCGGCTGGCTTCGGCTTTTTCGGAGTTCGGCCTGATCAATCATTATGTGTTGACCGAGGAAGGCAGACTCACGTGCAAACAGAGGAAATGCAACCGTGAACGGCAAGAATCCGATCTTCAATAGGAGGAAAAGGATCGTCGCGGGACTCGCGGCATTCGGGATCCTGCTGGTCGCGGGGCTCGTGTGGTTCCACCGCTGCGGAAGCCCGGAAGACAAAACGGCAGCTTCCGCACCCACGGCTCGACCCGTGAAGAGCATGGTTTTGTCTGAAACGACCGCGTCTGAAACCCGCGTGTTTCCCGGGTTGGTCCAGGCGGCGTCTGAAGCCGACCTAGCCTTTCGGGTGAGCGGGCCTTTGATCGAGCTGAACGTTCGCATCGGCCGGCGGGTGGAACAGGGCGAAGAGCTTGCTCGAATCGATCCAAGGGATTTTCAGGTCAACGTGAAGCGTTTGACGGCTTCCCTGGATGAAGCCCGTGCGGCGCTCAAAGCCATGCGTGCCGGCGCGCGGGCGGAGGACGTGGCCGCATTGGAGGCGAACTGGCCGCGGCTCGAGCCCGATTCACCGAAGCGGAAAAGAATTTCGATCGATTGAAGAAACTGCTGTCCAATGAAGTCATCTCACAAGCTCGATTCGATGAAGCCGAGGCCGCGTATCATACGGCCAAGGCAACGGTGGACGCTCGCATACAAGAATTGACGAAGGCCCGGAGCGGCGCACGCGCCGAAGATATCGAAGCCGCCGAGGCGGGAATCCAACGATTGACCGCAGACCTGCGGGCCGCGAAAAACGCCTTGGACGACACCAAGCTCAAGGCTCCCTTCGACGGGGTGGTCAATCGCAAGTACCTGGAGAACCACGAAAACGTGGACGCCGGAGTTCCCGTCCTGTCCCTTCTCGATCTTTCCGATGTGGAAGTGCGTACCACCGTGCCTGAAGACCTGGTCATCCGTAGGGCATCGTTCGCCGAAATCCGCTGCACGCTCAGCGCCTATGCCAATCGTCGTTTCCAGGCGACTCTAAAGGAGATCGGGCGCAAGACCGACAGCGCCAACCAGAGTTATCCCATGACCGTGATTCTACATGTTCCCGACGAGGTGATCGTGGAACCCGGAATGGCCGCCATGGTGAGCGTTTCCCTCGGGAGGACGGGAGAGGGGGACACCGGCTTCGTGGTGCCGACCGCTGCGGTGTTCGCCGATGCGGAAGGACATCCCGCCGTTTGGCGCATCGACCCCACGACCTACCGTGTCCGGAAAACAAGGGTCGTCACCGCGGGTCTCAGTGGAGACGCCGTTGGCGTGGTTTCCGGCCTTTCGCCGGGTGATCGGCTGGTCACGGCCGGGGCCCGGTTTCTCCGGGAGGAACAGGAAGTGCGGCTTCTCGACGAAGATTCGAGGGACCGTCCATGAAGGTCACCGAATACGCGATTTCCAAAAAGACCGTTGCCTATTTCGTGATTCTGATTCTCGTCGGCGGCGGAGTGTGGGCCTATGAAAAGGTGGGCAAACTGGAATTTCCGACATTCACCATCAAGACGGCCCTGGTGTCCACCGCCTACCCCGGCGCTTCGGCCGAAGAGGTGGAACCGGAGGTCACGGACCGGCTGGAGAAAGCGGTACAGCAGCTCTCCCAGATCAAGAAGGTCCGCTCCATCTCGCGTGCCGGTTCTTCAATCATCTATGTGGATATCAAAGACAAATACGATTCCAGCGCCATACCCCAAATTTGGGATGAACTTCGCCGCAAAATATCCGACGCTCAAGCACTGCTTCCCTCCGGGGCGGGGCCCTCCATAGTCAACGATGATTTCGGCGACGTGTACGGCGTGTTCTTCGCCTTGACGGGGGAGGGCTTCAGTTATGAGGAACTCAAGGAGGCCGCGGATTTCCTTCAGCGGGAGCTCCTTCTGGTGCGGGGGGTGGCCGGTGTGGAGCTTTGGGGCGATCAGGGGGAAACCATTGAACTGGAGTTGTCGCGGGCCCGCATGGCCGAATTGGGCATTTCCATGGATTCGATCCTGAACACTATCGGCGGGCAGAACATGGTGACGTCCGCGGGGAAAGTGAAAGTCGGCCACGATTATATCCGCCTTAATCCCACCGGTGAATTCCAGTCGGTTGACGACCTGGGAAACCTGTTCGTGCAAAGCGACGGGCACGGCAACCTGATCTACCTCAAGGATTTGGTGACCATCCGCAGGACCTATCAGGACCCGCCGACCTGGATGCTGCGCCACAACGGCAAGCCCGCCCTGGGCCTGGGCATCTCTACCGTGGACGGAGGGAACGTGGTGGACATGGGAGAGGCCGTGGGCCGCCGCATCAATGAGTTGATGAGTAAAATACCGGTGGGCGTGGAACTGGATTTCATCGCGTATCAGTCCGAGTTGGTGGCCGACTCGGTGAAGGCGTTTATCGTCAACCTCGTGGAGGCCGTGGCCATCGTCATCTTCGTGCTGTGCGCGACCATGGGGTTGGCGAGCGGACTGCTCATGGGAGCCATTCTGCTCCTGACCATCTTCGGTACGTTCATCGGCATGAAGCTCCTGGCGGTGGATTTTCAGCTGATTTCTCTGGGAGCCCTCATCCTTGCCCTGGGTATGCTGGTGGATAACGCCATCGTGGTTACCGAAGGCATCCTGGTCCGGGTCCGGCAGGGCACGGGCAGGAGGGCCGCCGCCCTCGAAACCGTCTCCCAAACCGCCTGGCCGCTGTTGGGCGCCACCTTGGTGGCGGTCCTGGCCTTCGCCGCCATCGGTACCTCCGAAGATACCACCGGGGAATTTCTCAAAAGCCTGTTCCAGGTCATGGCTTTGTCCCTGGGATTGAGTTGGGTGCTGGCCATCACTTTGACGCCCCTTTTCTGCATACAATTCCTGAGAAAAATCCCCGCCGACCAAGCTTCGGACCCTTATGGAGGCCGCATCTACCAGGCCTATCGGCGTATTCTTCATCTTTGCCTGCATCACCGTTCCCTGTTTCTGGTTGGGCTCATCGTGGTCCTGATCGCCGCCCTGGCGGGGTTCAGTCGCATCGAAACCAACCTGTTTCCCAACGACAGCCGAAATCAGTTCATGGTCAATTTTTGGCGTGCGGAGGGCACGCACATCGCAGACGTTTCCGAAGACCTTCGGAGGCTTGAGACCTACTTGGTAGGCTTGGACGAGGTAGCCGCAACCACGACGTTCATGGGCCGGGGGGCGTTGCGCTTTGTTCTCACCTATGAACCGGAAATGCCGAACCCCGCGTACGGTCAGATTCTCGCTACGGTGAAGGACCACAGAACCATCGATTCCCTGATTGACGGCTTGCGCGGCTACATTCCGACCCACTTTCCCAATGCGAATTTCGAACTGAAGAAATTCAGGCGCGGTCCGGGTCAAGGCTCCGATATCGAGGCACGATTCAGCGGACCGGACCCGAAGGTTCTTCGGCGTTTGTGCAAGGAGGCCGAGGCCGTGATGGCGGCGGATCCCCTGGCCGTGGACATTCGAAGCGATTGGAGGGAGCCCGTACCCGTGCTGAGGCCCCGGGTGGATGAAGCGGCGGCCCGGCGCCTGGGTATCACCCGGTCGCAGATCGCCGGCGCGTCGGCCATGAATTTTTCCGGAAAGACCGTGGGCGTCTATCGCGAGGACGACAAGCTGATTCCCATGATTGTACGGGCTCCCGAGGAAGAGCGGGAAGCCGTGGAAGACATGAGGGATATCGTGGTATTCAGCCCGGTCACGGGCAAGGCGGTCCCACTGCTTCAGATCGTCGCCGGCATGGATACGCGGTGGGAGGACCCCGTCATTCGCCGTCTCAACCGCAGGCGGACCATAACGGCCCAATGCAACCCTTTGGTGGGCAACCCGAGTGTGCTCCTGGAACGCCTTCGTCCCCGGATCGAAGCCATCCCCCTTCCGGTGGGATATGCGCTGGAATGGGGAGGAGACTATGAAAGCACGGTGGACGCGCAGAAAGGACTGTTTCAAATGGTGCCGGTTTTCTTCCTGGCCATGGTCTTCACCGTGGTGGTGATGTTCAACGCGGTCCGCCAAACGCTCATCATCTTCCTGTGCCTGCCTTTGATGAGCATCGGGGTCACCGCGGGATTGCTGCTCACCGGGCTGCCTTTCGGGTTCATGTGCATTCTGGGTTACTTGGGTCTCTCCGGTATGATCATCAAGAACGCCGTGGTGCTTATAGACCAGATCGATCTTGAGATTCGTTCCGGAAAAGCGGCGCATACGGCCGTGCTCGACTCGGCGGTGAGTCGCCTGCGTCCCGTTACCATGGCCTCCCTTACCACGGTCCTGGGCATGATCCCGTTGTTCAAAGACGTATTCTTCGTGGGTATGGCCGTCACCATTGTGGGTGGGCTGACCTTCGGCACCGTGCTGACCTTGCTGGTCGTCCCGGTGCTGTACTCGTTCTTCTTCGGAATCAAAGAGGAAGAACTTACGTGAACAGCCCGTACAGCCCCGGATTTCGCACGACGGAATAAGACCCTTTGACTCGAAGCCCGGGGGCGGAGACAATATACGGGTGTTTGGGGTCGCCGAGGGGCCGGTGCTCGGTTGGGATGTACTGTCCGACCGTACCGGGAATGCAGCACCAAAAGAATGGGCCGGGCGCGGGTCGTCAAGGCCGGAGTGGAGTATGGTAAGGTGATGCGGCGAATGTTCGGAGAATCCGTGTGATGGCGGACGGTGGTATCGCGGGACAGGGAAGAGACGACGCGACCCTCGGCGAGGTTGTGGCGGTGCACGGCAGTGTGGTGGACGCCCGATTCGAGAGCTCGCTGCCGGAAGTGAATCACATCCTCATGGCGCGGGGCCGTGATCAGGTGGTCATTGAGGTGCAGATCCACGTGGATGAGCATACCGTTCGGGGAATCGCCTTGACTTCCACGCGGGGTCTGGGTCGCGGAACGGAAATTCGCAACACCCAAAAGCCGTTGGAAGTGCCCGTGGGAAGAGTCTGCCTGGGACGCATGTTCAATGTTTTCGGCGAAACCATCGATCATCAGGATTTCCCGGCGGCGGTGACGCGAAAGTCCATTCACGGGGTTCCGGTGCCCTTGAACGCTCGAAAAACCTCTTCGGACCTTTTTCTAACGGGCATCAAAGCCGTGGACGTTTTGGCTCCCATGGAACTCGGCGGCAAGACGGGTCTTTTCGGGGGCGCCGGCGTCGGTAAGACGGTGCTGATCACGGAACTGATCCACAACATGGTGGGAAAACAAAAGGGAATCAGCATCTTTTGCGGTATCGGGGAACGATGCAGGGAGGGTGAGGAGCTCTACCGGGAAATGAAGGAAGCCGATGTGCTCAAGGACACGATTCTGGTGTTCGGTCAGATGAACGAACCTCCGGGTGCCCGATTTCGCGTGGGACACGCGGCTCTTACCATGGCGGAACATTTCAGGGAGGTGGAGAGACAGGACGTGCTCCTTCTGATTGACAATATTTTCCGGTTCATCCAGGCGGGCTCCGAGGTTTCGGGATTGATGGGGAGGCTGCCTTCCCAACTCGGCTACCAGCCGACTCTCGGCACGGAACTGGCCGAACTGGAAGAGCGCATCTGCAACACGCCTTCCGGGGCCGTCACTTCCATCCAGGCGGTCTATGTTCCGGCCGACGATTTCACGGACCCCGCCGCGGTGCATACCTTCGGTCATCTGTCCGCCTCCGTGGTGCTGTCCAGGAAACGTGCGGCTGAGGGGCTCTACCCGGCCATCGACCCCTTGCAGTCCTCCTCCAAGATGCTCACGCCCGGTGTGGTGGGCGAACGGCATTACGGCATTGCTCAGGAAGTGAGGAGTGCGCTCGCGGGATACGAAGAGCTGAAGGACATCATTGCCATGTTGGGTATGGAGGAGCTTTCCGAAGAGGACCGGAATACGGTTTGGAGGGCGCGAAGGCTCGAACGCTTTTTGACCCAGCCTTTTTTCACCACGGAGCAGTTCACCGGCATGGAAGGGCGGTTCGTAAGTCTTTCGGACGCTTTGGACGGGTGTGAACGTATTTTGAACGACGAATTTTCACAAGTGTCGGAGAGCGCCTTGTATATGATCGGCACCGTGGACGAGGCCAAGAAACATGCGGCTTAAGGTGTTGCTTCCGGACCGCGTCCTCCTGGACGAGGAGGTGGACAAGGTCACCGCTGAAGGCGCTCACGGGTATTTCTGCCTGCTGCCTCGCCACGTAGATATGATGGCGGCCTTGGTTCCGGGACTGCTCTATTTTGAGGGAAGAAACCGCCCCGAGACTTTTATCGCGGTGGACGAAGGGGTTCTGGTGAAACGTGGAGGGGAAGTGGTGGCTTCCGTGCGCAACGCGGCCCTCGGCAAAGAGCTGGGTTCCCTGAAGGAGATCGTGGAAAATCGTTTCAAGGCCCTTGACGATGAAGAAAGAAAGACGCGCACCGCTTTGGCGAGAATGGAGTCGGATTTTGTGAGACGGCTCGTGGAATTGCGTGATCATGGCTGACAAGACCGGTCCCGAATCCAAGCCCAAGTATCGCCGGCACGAAGAACGGGTCCGTTCCCGAGTGATTCACCAAGAAGAAAGAAAATCCGAGGGGCGGGCCTCCAAGGGACGCGAGGTCTGGTTCGGACTGGGCATGTTCGGGCTGGTGGGATGGTCCGTGGCCATTCCTTCCGTGGCGGGCATCGCGGTGGGTGTGTGGCTCGATATGACTTATCCCGGCCGTATATCCTGGACTTTGACCTGCCTGGTGGCGGGTGTGGCGCTGGGATGCCTCAACGCCTGGTATTGGGTTAAACGGGAGAGTGAGAAAAAGTGACCGCTTCCCAACTCATGGAACTAGTTGCCGTGCTGGTCGTTGGAATCGCGCTGGGCGTCTTCTATTTCGGAGGGCTCTGGGCTACGGTGAGGAGACTGCGTCGGGTGCGCAAGCCCGGCCGACTCCTGGGACTGAGTTTCGTGCTGCGCACGGGCGTAGTCTTGGCGGTTTTCGCGTTCCTCGCGGCCCATCGTTGGTGGTGGACCGCAGTGGCGGTGGCCGGTTTCTTTCTGGCCAGGGAAGTCACGGTGCGTCTCCTGAAACCCGCTTTGGATGAGCCCAAGTGAAGAGATAAGGCCGTACCGAAGGCACAGGGGACGGAGGCGGCGAACCTTTTTGCGATGTGACTCCGAGGACGACGTCGTACCGTCGTTCGTCCGAGAGGAGAGCCGGAAAAGCACCATGCAGATTACTCCCGACGGAATCGTAATTTGGCAATGGGGGATCGTTTCCCTCAACGCCACCATCCTGTTTTCCTGGCTGGTCATGCTGATCATGGTGGTGGGATCGTTCCTGATCACCCGCAGACTGACCACCGGTCCCAATATCTCGAGATTCCAGAATCTTCTGGAGATCGTCGTGCAATACATGCAAGGAGAGATCGGCCAGGTCGCCAGGGAAAGTTCGAGCAAATACCTGCCGTTCATCGGCACGGTGTTTCTGTTCATCGCGGTGTGCAACCTTTTGGATATTGTACCGTTCTATCAGGCGCCCACGGGTTCCTTGTCCACGGCCGCCGCTCTGGCCGCATGCGTTTTTGTAGCGGTGCCCGCATACGGGATCGGTGAACGGGGATTCCTCGGATATCTCAAATTCTACGTCCAGCCTTCCGTCTTCATGTTGCCTTTCAATATCATGGGTGAGCTTTCACGGACTTTGGCTTTGGCGGTGCGCCTGTTCGGCAATATTATGAGCGGTACGATGATCGTCGGCATTCTGCTTGCCGTATCGCCTCTCATTTTTCCCGTGATCATGAGGGCTTTCGGACTGCTCACCGGCATGATCCAGGCGTATATCTTTGCCGTGCTGACGACCGTGTACATCGGCGCCGCGGTGAAACGTCGTGAAGACGGCGAAGGCACGAAACCGAAAGAATAAAGAAGGAGAATCGTCTCGTGGATCAAGTGAGTCTGATTGGAATGATCTCCGTTGTGACCGCGGGTCTTACCATCGCCATCGGGTCGGTGGGACCGGCGCTCGGAGAAGGAAGGGCTCTGGCCCAAGCGCTTGAGTCCATCGCACAGCAGCCCGACGAATCCGCCACCATCACGCGGACCTTGTTCGTGGGTCTGGCCATGGTGGAATCCACCGCCATTTATTGCTTCGTGGTCGCCATGATTCTGATATTCGCCAATCCCTTCTGGAATCATGTGGTCGCGCAGGCCGGAGGATAAGCGTGCTCATCGATTGGTTCACCGTGGGCGCTCAGATCGTCAACTTCCTGATCCTGGTGGCGCTGCTCAAGAAATTCCTGTACGGACCCGTGGTGCGGGCCATGGACGCCCGACAAACCAGAATCGCCGACCGATTGCGGGAGGCGGAGGAAGCCGAGGCAACCGCCCAACGGGAGGCGGAGTCCTACCGGGAAAAACAGGCTGAGATCGAGCGGGAAAAGGAAAGGATTCTCAGTGAAGCCCGACGAGAAGCGGAGGAGCGGAAAGAGAATCTGACGGCGCGGGCTCGTGAGGAAGTGGAACAGACTCGCCGGGAATGGCTGGACGCGGTGCAAGGGGAGAAAGAGAGCTTCCTCCTGGACCTGAAACGCCGAGCTGCGGAAGAACTGGCGTACTCCGTGAGAAAGGCGCTCCACGATTTGGCGGACGAGGACTTGGAGGGGCGCCTGGTGGATGTGTTTCTCAGGAAACTCCGAGAAAGCGAAGAGACACCGGGATCGGACGAGTCTTCCTCGAAATGGGAGCCTCCTGTGGACGGGTTGGAGGTCGTCGCGGGTTTCAACCTGGATGAGCGACAGAGGGAGAAGATCGTACACGCTTTGAAAGAGCGGTTTCCAAAAGTGCAGGGAGACGTCCGTTTCGAAAGCTCGTCGGACGTGATCTGCGGCATACGGGTTCGATCCGGGGGCCACAGATTGGGATGGAGTCTGGAAGACTATGTGGAGAATCTCGAACGAAACCTGACGGATATGATGGACGAAGAATTGAGCGGGGCAAGGCCCACCGGTTTCGAAGATGACGAAAACCGGACCGCCCGGGACGACTCGGCCGTTTCGACGGTTTCGGACGCCGTCCGATGAAGACCCCCCCGGACACATTGCAGCGTGCGCTGGGTGAGGCTTTTTCCGTTTTCGAGGAAGCGGTTCGGAAGTCGGAGCCTCGACTGCGCCCTGAAGAAATCGGAGTGGTCGTTTTCTTGGGAGGGGGAATTGTCCGGGCCGCCGGCCTTCCGGGAGTGAAGTACGAAGAGCTGGTGGTAGTGGGCGACGGCGTGCCCGGTCTGGCTTTCGCTTTGGACCCGCACGAGGTGGGCATTGTCCTGCTTGAAGACGCTCCTTCGGCCAAGGCGGGAAGCACGGTGCGCCGAACGGGTCGGGAAGTGGATGTTCCGGTGGGGGAGTCCTTGTTGGGCCGGGTGGTGGACCCGTTGGGAAGACCCTTGGACGGTGGGGAGCCCGTCAGGGGCGTCCAACGGTTTCCCATGGAACGCGCCGCCCCTGCCATTATGGATCGGGATCCGGTAACCGTGCCCCTGCAAACCGGGTTGAAAGTGGTGGATGCTTTGATCCCCATCGGGAGGGGACAACGGGAGCTCATCCTGGGGGACCGGCAAACCGGCAAGACCGCGATCGCCGTCGACGCGGTGATCAATCAGCGGGGCAAGGACGTGGTTTGCATCTATTGCGCCGTGGGCCAGCGGGCGTCTTCCGTGGCCAAAGTGATCGACGATCTGCGCAGGCGGGATGCCCTGGCCTACTCCACGGTGGTGGTCACGGAGGGAAACGACCCGCCGGGGATGCAGTATCTCGCCCCCTATGCCGCCACGGCCATGGGCGAATACTTCATGGAACACGGACGGGACGTCCTGGTGATCTATGATGATCTCACGCAACATGCGCGTGCGTACCGGGAAATTTCCTTGCTGCTTCGTCGTCCTCCCGGCAGGGAAGCCTATCCGGGAGACGTGTTTTATATTCATTCGCGCCTGCTCGAGCGGGCGACGCACCTTTCCCGGGACCGGGGAGGCGGCTCCCTCACCGCGCTGCCCATTGTGGAAACCCAGGCTCAGCAACTTTCCGCGTACATTCCCACCAATTTGATTTCCATCACCGACGGACAAATCTATCTGTCTCCCACCCTGTTCCGGAAAGGCGTGCTCCCCGCAGTGGATGTGGGCAGATCCGTTTCCAGAGTGGGAGGGAAGACGCAGTTGCCGGCGTACCGGGCCGTGGCCGGGGACCTCAGGCTCAGCTATTCCCAGTTCGAGGAGCTGGAGAGCTTTTCCCGGTTCGGAACTCGTCTGGACGAGGAAACTCGGAAGACTCTGGAACACGGCAGGCGGGTGCGTGAAGTGTTCAAGCAGAAACAGTACGACCCCATACCCGCGGACGAGCAGATCGCCGTGCTGCTGGCCGCGGTTGAAGGCGTGTTCGACGATCTCGCCGTGGACGCCGTTGCCGACTCTGAAAGGTTGATCCGGGAAGCGCTCAGGAACCGACACGAATCCGTGATGCGGAAGATGGTGTCGGGAGACAAGCTGCAGGACGAGGAGCGCCGAGAACTGCTCGCCGCGATTCGGGAAACGCTGAGTTCCAAGAACGGAGCGTGATCCCATGCCCCTGGAGGAACTCAAACGAAGAATCGACACCACCGAACAGCTTCAATCGGTGGTGAAGACCATGAAGGCGTTGGCCGCGGTGAGTATCCGGCAATATCAGAAGGCGGTGGACTCCCTTTCCGAGTATCATGGAACCATTGAAGCGGGCTTCCAGGTACTGCTGCGAAACAGTCCTGGGTTTCTGTCGGACAAGGACGGCCGTGAGAAGACTCATCGCGTTTTGGCTGTAGTTTTCGGTGCGGACTACGGCATGGCCGGTCGGTTCAACGAAGTGGTCGCTTCCCTCGCCGCGGAGGAACTCGACCGGGTCGGCTCCGGCTCCCGCGAAGAGACCGTGTGGTGCATGGGAACGCGCGCGGCGGCGAGTATGGCGAGAAAAGGACGGGACGCGGCGCGTGCCGACACTCTCCCGACTTCCGTGAGCGGCATCACCGCCGGGGCCAACGAGTTGTTGCTACAGATCGATGAATGGAGCCGAAACCGGGACGCGGAGCTGGTCCTGTTGTTTCACAATCGCCCGAAGTCGGGCGCCGCGTACGAGCCGGTGTCCACCCAGTTGCTGCCCCTGGATTGGGGATGGTTGAAACGGCTTCGGGACCGGCCGTGGCCCACCCGAATGCTTCCCGCCTACTACGGCGATCCGGCTCTCCTGCCCGGACACTTGGCCCGTCAACTTCTGTTCGTCACCGTATACCGCACCATGGCCGAGTCTCTGGCCGGTGAAAACGCCGCCCGCCTGGCTTCCATGCAGCGCGCGGAAAAGAATATTTCGGAACAGTTGGACGGGCTCCAACACGATTACCACGTGCAGCGGCAAAGCGCGATCACCGGTGAACTGATGGACGTGATTTCCGGGTTCGAGGCCCTGACGGGAAAAAGCCGGTCGGGGTAATGTTCTGAAAGGGAATGCAGGGAAAGCGGCTTGTCCGGAAAAAAAGTGAGGCCCGGTCGCGCCGGGCCTCGGGTCTGGAATCCACGGGTCGTGGATTTGAAGAGGGAGTGGAGGTGGTTCTTGCCGAACCATTGAGAGTTTAGAGGTTAAGCGGAGTTTTGTTCAAGTGCCGGAAACCGGCACGGCATTACTCTCCCCAGCCGAAGTAAATTCCCGCCAGGGTCTTGTCGCTGCTGTCGTCCTCGAATCCCTTGAAACGCACGACGAAAAAGGAGGTTCCTTCGCCGCCTTTGGCTTTGGAAAGCTCAGCCACGAAGGACCACTCGTTCATTTGATCCATGTCGTGACCGAACAGGATGAACGTAAACACCTGAGTCGCGCCCTCTACGCCGGTGGGAATACCGCCCAGGGGGCTGCCGCCGCCCAAGAAGTTGCCTCCCAGAGCCGCGCCGAAATCGAAAAGCCCGTAAGGCACGCACTTGACGGCATCGGGTTTCATTTTGGTATTGAGCAGCTGAAAATTGGCCGGGAAATCGTCCGCCGCATAGACTTCTTCAATGCGGTCTCCCGGGTTGTTCAAAGCGAAGCCCGTGATGTAACCGCCATTGGCGGGGTCGCTGAAATTGAACAGGGTCACGGTCAATTGCGCCTCGGTGTCGCTCGTGGCGCTATACTCCAGAATTCCGTAAAACAGGCCTTGGCCTTCGGTGGAATCATAGCCTTCGGCGCCCGGCCAGCCGTCGATCCAGACCTCGGCGTTCGCAGCGGGGAGGCAGAACAACATCAGGAGAACCGGCACACAGACCACCATCTTCTTCATCGACAACATACCCTATACCCTCCTTCGTGGCCCTCGGGCCGCTCCTCAAACGGTCGGCCTGCTTCGGGACAACAACTGGGAAAATCGTTTGCGCTCGACCCCCGCGAACGAATCGCTTCCTAGAGACGAACGTTTCAGCGTCCGCGGGGAATCCCGCGGGTCCTACGACACCGCTCCCGGATGCGGACGGCGTGGAAAGCGGCGTGCGTCGTTCCTATAAGCAATCCCGATGCCGGCACGGGAAAATCCCGTAAATTCAAGGGGTCACGAGTTACGGAAACGAAACGAGGATCCAGTTTTTGTAGAGCGCGTGAGAAGGGGAACCGGGGATATGGGCGCACAGTCAAGGTAGGGGAGGGGGTGAGGGTCTTCAGGTGTGCAGACTTGGAGGATCCATGAAGTGTGGAGTCGGGGAATCAGTGCGTCCCGATTCCGGTGGACTACTCGGACGTAAGCCAGACGATGGTGAGCATGCAGAGGGGCATCCGAGGGGACCCTTTTCGAAAAAAGGGGTTCTCTCGGGCTCCTTCCCAAAAACATCAGGTATTTTAATGCGTTGGATGTCGCATGCCGCCTGTTTTGCGAATCCCGTACGCGATTCGCAGAAGCGCAACGGGGCTATGGGGGGCGGAACGTTTCAGCGGACCGTGTTTCCTTCCTTCCCGCCCGCGGCGTTCTCCTTTTTCTTTCATTCCTTCGGTGTCGGCACCTTGATGAGATACGTCCTGAGGTCGACCACGCTTCTCTCGATGTCCCGCACCGCCGCGCGAACGTCGTTGAGAAGAAGGAGTTCTTCCGAGTCCTGCGGAAAACGCCGTGTCGTCACGGACAGGTAGTCGTCGTACTGAAGCATGAGCTCCGAAATGAAGGGGAGACGGTTATCCCTGAGAAAGACCAGGTAACGATTGTACGCGGAGCGGCAGTCTCCGGTGGGCGTCGAGGATTCGCCCAGGCAGGACTGCGTCAGTTGATCCATGATGATGAGCAGGTCGGAGAGATACATGCAGTAGAGATTGGCCACGTTGACCACGCCGGAGGTGAGAATGTCGTTGGTCTCCGACGAGAAACCTCCGTTCTTGGAGAGCTCGGACGCACGATCACTCAGGGAGAGAATGACGCTCTTGTGTTTCCCGAATTCAGCGGCGAACTTATCCAGCCGTCCCGCAAAGGCCGTTGAGGCGGACAGGGAAAGGAATACGGCGATGATCAGGCCCGCCGGCGTGATGGCGCGGACCCAGCCGCGTGGTCGGCTCCCGGTGGAACGCATGTGAACTCCTTATGGCGATTGTCCGAAAAAGCGATCTTGAAGCAGGAAAACTTCTATCCCGAAACGCGGGTTCGATTCAAGGGGTTCGTACGGAAGTCTCCTTCGATCTCCTAATAGCCCTTGCAGGTTACAGGCATGCTCGGCCGACCACCGTCATCAGGCCGACACGGACTCGGCCGTCGTCCTGATCTTGGCCGCCTCGTCCGCCGGGCCGGCACCGAAGAACCGCTTGAATTCCCGGCTGAACTGCGAGGCGCTGCCGTATCCCACCTCATAAGCCGCCGTGCCCGCATTGAGCCCGTCGTGCACCATCATCATCCGCGCCTTGTGCAGACGGATGCTTTTGAGGTACTGCATGGGCGAAGTGGAAGTGATCGCCTTGAAATTGTGGTGGAAGGCGGACACGCTCATATTCACTTCTTTGGCCAAGCTTTCCACGTCGAAGGTTTCTCGGTATTCCGCGTGCATGCGCCTCAGTATCCCGGCGATCCTGCTGAAGTGACCGTGGCGGGCTCCCAAGGCGCGCAGCGTTCCTCCCTGGTCTCCGCATAACACGCGATACGTGATTTCACGCACGATTTGTCCGCCGAGGATCCGGCTGTCCATGCGGGAGTGCATGCACTCCAACAATCGGAGGGCCGCGTCGGCCAACTCGCCGGTCAACGGGGTCGAATAGATGCTCGGAACCGTTGCGGAGACGTCCATGATATCCTCCGTCTCCATGAGCAATTCCCCCAACACAGCAGGATCCACTTTCACCGATACGCCCAGCAGCGGTTCTTCCGGGGTGGCCTCTGTTTCGCATTCCAGCGGCAGGGGTACGGAAAGCACCAAATAGTTGCAGGGATCGTACACATGGACCTGATCTCCCAGGTAGACCCGCTTTTTACCCTGCGCCACGATGATGATATTGGGTTCGTACACAATGGGCGCCCGGGGCGAGGAAGTGTTCCTCCTCATGAGTTGCACCCCTTCCACCGGAGAGGGAGAAATGCCCTCCTTCATCGCCAAAGGCTCGATGAGTCGGGCCAAGTGCATCCTGTTTGCCGCCTCTTCCGTTGGTCTCATGGCTCAGCACTCCCGTGTCGCTGTTGGAAAATTCTCAATCCTGAAGGAACGTAGGGGATATTTTGCCTCGAATCCCCAAGAAATTCCAGTGGACGACAGGAATAGGCAAATCTTCGGCAGGAATGTGTATTGAGTCTTCCCGGTCGGATTCTATGATGTAGACAACCCAAGTCGGGAATCTTTTAGTGTATGCATGCACGGGGTCCTTATGATGCCTTTTGCTTGACCTCGTGGTTTGCAGGTTCTTGTCGCAAAAGCCCACTTTCTCTCTCTCCTCTCCGCCGAGGCGGTAAGGCATTGGTGAAGAGCTTTGAATCGGAACGGGGCGAGGGCTCCTCTATAGGTTCCCCTCATAACGAAAAATGCGGAATCAACCGTTTTCGTTCGTTTGGAAACGGCAAGGGAGGAAAAACGTGCAATACAGAAAAGTGCCGAAAAACAACGATGAGCTGTCCGCTCTGGGCTTCGGGTGCATGAGGCTGCCCCTCAAGGATGGGGGGATCGATGAGGAGAGGGCGATCCGGCAGATTCGTTCCGCCGTGGACCGGGGGGTCAATTACGTGGACACGGCCTGGCCCTACCACGGAGGCGAAAGCGAAAACGTCCTCGGGAAAGCGCTCTTGGACGGTTATCGAGCCCAGGTCAAGCTCGCTACCAAGCTGCCTTCCTGGATGATCAAGAGTCGCGACGATATGGACCGCTACCTGGCGGCCCAACTCAAGAAACTGCGTACGGACCGCATCGACTATTATCTCCTGCACGCGCTCACCGGAGGCTCGTGGGGCATGCTGTTCGACCTGGGAGTCCTCGACTTCATTGAAAAAGCCAAGGCGGACGGGCGGATCGTCAACGCGGGATTCTCCTTCCACGGATTGCGGGAAGATTTCAAACGGATCGTGGACGCCTACCCTTGGGTGTGCTGCCTGATCCAGTACAACTACCTGGACACGGAATACCAGGCGGGTACCGAAGGGCTGAAATACGCCGCGTCCAAAGACATGGCCGTGATGGTCATGGAGCCTCTTCGCGGAGGCAATCTCGGTTTGCCCACGCCCCCGCCTGCGGTGGAAACGCTGTGGAGCGAGGCGAAAACGTCCCGTACACCGGTGGAATGGGCCTTGCACTGGGTTTGGAATCAACCGGAGGTCACCGTGGTTCTCTCCGGCATGAACGAGGAAAGCCATATCGAGGAAAATCTCGCTCTGGCGGATACGGCCCGTGCCGGAGCCCTCACGGACGAGGAACTGGACCTGGTGGCACGAGTGGGAAACAAGTACCGGGAGCTGATGAAGGTCGGCTGTACCGGCTGCGGATACTGCGTGCCGTGCCCCTCCGACGTGATGATTCCCATCTGTTTCGAGGAATACAACCGGTTGCACATGTTCGGCGGCGGGGAAGAAGTGAAGTTTCGGTACGCCTTCAGAATGAGCGGCGAACTGGCGGACGGCAAACCGGGGTACGCTTCCCAATGTGTCGAGTGCGGCGACTGCCTGGAGAAATGTCCTCAGAACATCCCCATTCCGGAAATGTTGGCGCAAATCGCCGAAGAGATGGAGGGACCGGGTCTGCGGGAGCGGGTGGTCATGGCACGGCGAATTCTCAAGAAAGAAGCGTAACGGCCATAAATGACCCCGCCGAGCGCGCGGCAAAAATACGCTGGGAAGGGACGGATACGGAAACGGCTCAGACCGAAATCATCAATGATAGGCGTTCAAGGGGTAGGCAATCGGCGAGTGTCACAGGGTCACATTCTCCCTCGGGCTCTCCGCCGAAGGCGGTGAGGCCTACTCGAAACGTTTCAAGGGGGGCGCACGGGGGGAACTTTTTTAAAAGTTCCCCCCGTGAATGATTGCCATCAATGTGCCCGATTATGCGGTTTTCGTCATCCATCCCTCCGGAGTACGCGCTTCCCCATCCTTGATGGTCCACAATATGGATTTCAGCGCCGATAAATCTTCAAGCGGATCGCCTTGAACAACGATTAAATCGGCTCGTTTTCCGATCTCAACAGTGCCGATCGACTTTTCAAGGCCCATCATTTCCGACGGGATTCTGGTGGCTGAAGAAATGACATCCATGGGCGGAATACCGGCATAGCCCAGAAGTTCTATTTCGCGAATCGTGCTGGGGCCATGGAAAAAATTAAGAAACACCGGCCAGCTCGAAGCATCCGTGCCAACAACAATAGGAATCCCGGCCTTGTGCATGGTTGCCACGGCATTGGAAGCGCTTGCCAAGCAGGAACGGATCATTTTTTCAGGGTTCATCAGTTTTAGAATTGTCTTCAACACAAATGCGGGCATCCACTTAGGCGACGAAGTTTTGAAAAACACATCGTAATAGTCTTTCCACGCTTCAAGATTTCTTGCGGTATTCAGAAGCTCTTCCGGGACCGTCAATTTCATGTATTCATCGTCAAGTCGTTCCAGTTCAAAGTTCACAAGCATCTGATCAAACGTGCATGATAACGTTGTCGTTAAATAGGTCCCATGTATTCGCATTTGCTCCAAAAAGTCATTCTTGGGTTGCTTGAACATAAAACCGGAATGCACGAAATTATGAACTCCCATTTCAAATCCGATAGCCTGTTCTTTTTCCTTATAGGCATGTACATAGATAGGCAGGTTTCGTTTTCCGGCTTCATCGACTATGATTTTACGAATTTCAGGTGAATGCATAGGCCAGATATTTGATTTGCCGAAACCGGATTCAAGCAACGTCTTTACGCCGACGATATTCGGTATCCCTTCGTATTCCTCGAACAATGCTTCAACATCTTTCCGGGTGGCTGCCGGCCTCCATTGAGGTCCCCAATAGGAAGTCAACATATCGTGATCCAAGTACCCGTTTGGAGTATAAAAAGCGGGGGCCAGCGCATATAAGCGCGGTCCGACCCCGCCGGAGGATAAATAGTCCTGAAATTCACGCAGCATTGGAGCTGAGACGGCATTGTCCAATACGGTTGTTATGCCGCAAGCAAGATACGCGCGTAATTGGTGATAACGATATTTTTTAAGGGTTTCATCGTTGTCCTTACGAAATACGGACCCTGGAACGCTTTGCAGGTGCACATGAGCATCTATCAACCCGGGCATCACGGTGGCGCCGTTAACATCTATCGTATATACATTATCAACGGAAATGCCGTGGCCGATATCAACGATTTTGCCGTTTTCAATGTAAATATTCTGCAGATTGTTATGAACCGTACCCAATCCGTCGATTAACCTCGCATTTTTAATCAGGATAGATTCCGGTTTTCCGGAAGCCGCATCTTTATTCATGATTGCGCCTCTATAGCATCAAATTAGGGTGATGACCGGAAGAGAGGGAGTCGGATACCTTCCAGGTTTTCCGTCAGGCCTATGGAAAAGAGGTCACCCATTAAAAGGCCTGCGGTCAAGGGAAAAACCTCCCCAATAAAAAAACTAATCATGGATGTCCCCTTGATTCCGGGGTTTGCTGCCTAACGTGTCGAGTGCGTGTCCTGGATGGAGAAGTGCCCTCGGAATATCCTCATTCCGGAAATGTCGGCCGAAATCGCGGAAAAAATGGGGCAGGCTGTTGAAACAGCGCCTCAATCCGGGTGTTGACAACTGTCACGTGACAATTTACAGTGTTGGTCATGATAAGGACGTTTGCCGATGAAGAAACCCAACGGCTCTTTGTGACGGGGAAATCGAGAAAGCTCCCTTCCGAACTCATCAAAAGGGCCGTCAGGCGTTTGGAGTATATCCATCATGCCGCCAACCTGAATGATCTTGCGGTTCCCCCCGGCAATCGCCTCCATGCGCTGAGAGGCGGCAGGGAAGGGCAATACTCCATATCGATCAATGACCAGTGGCGGGTCTGTTTCCGGTTTATTGAAGGCGACGCCTATCAGCCCGTTGAAGAGGTTGGATTATTGCAGATTGTTGAAAAACGATGACATGCAAGGCGCGCAAATCCCAAGAAATGAGGCGTACATAGAAGTACGTCGCAGTGACGAGGGATGAAGCGCAACGCCGCAGATCGCGTTTTTCAACGGTCTGCTGATGTGGAAATGACCGACTACCATCGAGGATGGAATCATGGCGATACCGAACACCACGAAAAGAGAATTCCCCCCGACTCATCCAGGCGAAGTGCTTAAGGAAGATTTCATGCCGGACTTCGGCTTGAACGCGACCGCGTTGGCCGAGGCATTGGGAGTATCGCGCCAAACCATTAACGAAATCCTGAGAGAACGACGCAGCGTAACGCCTAATATGGCGCTTAGATTATCGCGTCTTTTCGGCAATTCTCCCGAGTTCTGGCTGAACGTGCAACAAGCACGGGATTTGTGGGATTCCGAGAGAAAATTCCACGAGGAACTGTTGCAGATTCGACCTTTGGATGCCGCATGAACTGGACTTCATGCTATTCTTCTCCCAATCAGCACAACCCTCCGGACAGTTCAGGGAAACGAAGCAAATCGACCCTGCCGCAGATGGCCCCGCCAACCCTATAATCACTCGTTAAGCCGCTGAAGGACTGAATCATGGACACGTGGAAGTTCTACGACATCACTCACCGCGAACATGTGGTATGCAATCCTACGAGCGAGGAGAAACTGGCGCGTCTCGTGGGCCTTCTGCGCCTCCCGACCCACGCGCAGGTGGTCGACATTGCGTGTGGAAAGGGCGAGTTCCTGGTTCGTCTGGCCGAAGCCTATGACGTTCGTGGTGCAGGGATCGACATTTCTCCTTTTTTTGTCGCCGAAGCAGAGAGAAGGCTTGAGGCGCGGGCATCTGCCGCGGGCATTACCTTCATTCAGATGAATGGAGCGGACTTCAGGCCGGACGAGCCTCACCAATTCGACCTGGCGTCATGCATCGGTGCGAGCTGGGTATTCGGGGGGCACGCCGAGACTCTTGAAGCGCTGATCCGCATGGTGAAACCCGGTGGCTGGGTGATCGTGGGAGAGCCCTACTGGCTGCGGGAGCCGTCCGAGGACTACCTGGAGGCATCCGGGGTCGCGAGAGAGGACTTCGGGAGCCACTTCTCCAATGCGGAAGCCGGAGAGCGGCGAGGATTGGACCTCGTCTACGCCATTGTGAGCGGCAACGACGACTGGGACACCTACGAAGGCCTCCAATGGTACGCGACGGCCGAGTACGCTAGCACCCATCCGGACGATCCGGACCTGGCGGAGGTGGTTGAGCGAGTGGAGAAGGCCAGGGCAACATACCTGCGTTGGGGGCGGGACACGCTTGGTTGGGCGATTTACATGTTCAGACGGCGCCTTCCTCGGCTCCAGAGCGGTACGTCATCGGATTGATCGGAGGCAAAGCAAAGGTCGGCTGTGACGCATGAACGGCCCAATAAATGGAAGGTGCTTCGAGGGTTCAAGCCGCCCCGGCGAAGGTCGCACGCGGCAAATCAAACCTCTGAATGCCGCATGACCTGAACGAGGTCCCATAGTTCTTCTAATCGAGACATCAAGCTTGCTTCGCCCGGACCTTGGCCGCTCCTCCCGCTCTTGTACGCGGTCGAACCTGACTCACTTGTCGCTCATCCGCTACCCCACCGAAGAATTGTGTCTATGCGGGATCCTTTCTGAAGAGGAACTCCGAAACCGCTGGTGGGCTGTCCTGAAAGGGCACTATTGATTCGGATTGGGGAGGAAGACCGCCGGCGACGTTCTTTCTGAGGATAATCGGCAGGGCAACATGTGCGTTTCATGCCATGGATGGTCTCAAGCGAACAAATCTGCTTTTGCAAATATATGGGTATGATGTCCTTGAATATTCTGGAACTATTTCCTTTGAACGGCTGCGGCCTCCGTTCAAGCAAATGCCTATATCGATGCTGTTTTTTGCATAGACGTAAATACCCGTTCGAGCCCGTCCAGCATAGCCTGGAAACTGGAAGAACGGTTTCCGTTGCGACTGAGGTGAGATGCCATCCTGCGTGCTCCTGCGATTTTTTGGAAACCAGGCACTATTTCCGTAATTGCTTTAGAAGGGCTAGGAATTGCGTCTGGATTACGGAATCGAGCTTTGTTTCCGATCGTTTTGAGTTGAACGTTGCCAAAGGCTCCGGCCATGGCCTCCGGTTCTCCGAAATACCAAGCTTCCAGCTCCTGGCAGGCGATTCGAACTAGAACATGGGCCTGACCGGCCTGATTGCACAATGCTCTTAGCTCCTTTTTCAAAGCGTGACAGTCGCCGCCATCGTTATCTCGAACCACTACGAACCTCGCACCCGGCTCGTGCCAAGCTCGGAGCTTCCGGGGGATGCTTCTCTCCAAATCCTTCTTGCCCTCGTGAGGAATACAAATGAATCTCATGTCCGGCCATAAGCGTGGCAAGAGCCCCTCAAGAAGTGCTTTCATGGATCGTTCTTCGAGCAGAAGCACTATTCGACTCATTTCGGGCCGGCTCCTTCGAATAGCCCTTGCTTCCATAGTGCTCCGGGCTTATCTCCTTCGTCGATCAGCTTTCGCAGCAACCCATTTTCGGATGCATGTCTGGTTTCGGTGAAACCGTCCTTTTTGACTAACCAGTAGATTTCCTCTAATTGTGCGCCGTTCAAAAAGTCCGGGGAGTGCGTTGAAACGAACACTTGGCCTCCGCGCCCAGCGTAGTCTCGGAATTCCTCGATCAACTCATACAGCAGATCCGGATACAATTGATTTTCCGGTTCCTCCACAGCCAAGAGCGGGTGTGGCTTGGGATCGTAAAGCATCACCAAGTAAGCGAACATTTTGATCGTGCCGTCGGAAACATAGCGGGCAATAAAAGGATCTTTGAAGCTCCCATCTTGGAACCGAAGCACCAGTCGACCATCCTCGGTCGGTATCGCGTCCACTTTGTCCACTCCAGGTGCACGTTGTCGCATGGCTTGAAGTATTCGGCTAAAACAATCAGGATGGTTTTCGTAAAGGTATTGGGCCACTTGGGCTATGTTATCTCCCCGTGTTGTGAGATGTTCCGCGTATCCTGCGTCGGCACTCGGCCTAGCTTCCGCTATATGGAAATCGGATATATGCCAATTCTCGATAAGGCTGCGAAATTCTGCTACAACCCTAAATTCCTTGAATTGCCCCAGTCCCTTGATTGCCAGGACGCCGGGATCGTCGAGCACATACTCCTTTCGCTCGGCTTCCACGCCCTTCTGTCCGTAGGCTGCCTCGTTGGTAATCGCTGTCCCTTTCCCTTTCGAAAAATCCACAAAGTGCCATGGCTGACCATGTTGCCCACGTCTAAATTTCAGCACCTCCCGAGCCACGACCGGCCGGCCCATATCTTCGCCAATCTCTAGTTGGTATGTTGCAAGCCTTCCTCCAGTCTCTCGAAACTTCACGATGATTGCGATTGGTCCTTTTTCACCACGACTGACTAATTCCCGAAATCCGCCCCTCCTGGCCACTGCCGCCGCCACATTTTGCGCCAGGGCTTCTTTGAGGAAGCTGAAAACGTCGAAAAGGGTCGATTTGCCTGAACCATTGGCTCCGACAACAATAGTTAGGCGCGGCAGATTCTTCAATTCCGCCAAACGGAACAATCGATAGTTGCGGATTTCGATGCTTTCAATCTGCATGACTCACCTTTATCAAAACAATTTCAGCTGGTTTCATGTTTGGTATGATTTTGTCATTGTCGGACAGATTAACCTATCTCGTTGTGGCTTTTCCCCTTGTCCGGCTTTGCGTGGCCGGAGCTCATGCTCGGGCGTGCTTTCCAATCGATCGGCGAAATGTCTATACCTTATAGTGGCCTATCCGTGAACTCTTGCAGTCGCAAGAAGTCCCGTTCCTCTTCATACTACCCCCCCCGAACGGTTTTCTTATTCAAACGAGTCGATACATGAGGTCGGACAAACAGGAGAATCCTGCTCTGACAATGATATCTTTCAAAATCTCCGATTGTTATTGAAAAAATTATAATCGGATAGGGCATCAAATGCAATATGGTATTGATTTCAAGCGGTTTCCTCCACTCTAAGCCGAATTGGAGGACCGACAGGGCCGGAACTTGCGTCGTTGTGGGTATGCCTTTAATAGTGATGGACTCCGGCCATTGCTAAGACAAGAAACGCCTATCCTACTTACCTGGTATTTTCGGTGTCTTGGCTTTTCTTCCCGCCTTCAGAGGCCCTAGCACACGGCCACGCACGCCCTCCAACCGACTATTCTCTCTATATCGGACAAACGCCGCCAAAGGAGCTCACCGGGCACGAGAACTTGACTTCGTTTCAAAATAAATAACTAGTCCATGTCATGCCTGATCGACGTGGGGGCGATGTTGATCCCGTCCGCCGTCTCACCTGGAACCATTGGGAAACGAGGTCCGCCGTGGATTTGAATCATCCCTATGAAAAACTCGGGTTGTTCTATCTGGGAAAAGAAGCGCACGTCGGCGACAAGCCGGATACGGACATGCCGTTTCTCTACAAAAGCAAGCATCTCACAACGCACGGCGTGATCATCGGCATGACGGGCAGTGGAAAGACCGGTCTGGGGATCGGCCTCATCGAAGAGGCCGTCATGGACAACATCCCTTCGATCATTATCGACCCCAAAGGGGATATGGTCAATTTGCTGCTGGGTTTTCCGGAACTGAAGTCCGCGGATTTTGAACCTTGGATCGATCCGGCCGAGGCTTCACGCAAGAATATGTCCGTTGCCGATCTTGCCGAACAGACGGCGAGGAACTGGCGCGAAGGTCTGGCTTCTTGGGGCCAAGGGGGCGAGCGCATCGCAGCCTTGCGGGACAAGACGGTAATGACGGTCTATACGCCGGGCAGCAACAGCGGCATTCCGGTATCCATATTGTCCGGGTTCCATGCCCCGGCGCCGGATATCCTGTCGGACCAAGACGGACTGAACGCGTTGGTCGGCTCAACCGCAACGAGTCTGCTGTCCCTTGTGAACATCCAGGGCGACCCTTTGACCAGCAAAGAGCATATCCTGATCTCGTCCATCCTTCTTCATCATTGGCGCAAAGGCGAAGATTTGTCGATTGAATCTCTCATCGGCGCCATTGTGAATCCGCCTTTCGACAAAATGGGCGCTTTCGGACTTTCGAGTGTTTTTCCGCAACCGGAGCGCATGAATCTGGCCATGCTGATCAACAACTTGATTGCCGCCCCATTTTTCGGCTCCTGGCTCCAGGGCGAGGCCCTCGATATCCAGCGCATCCTTTATGGCGATGACGGAAAGCCCAGAACGTCCATCTTCTTCATCTCTCACCTCAGCGAGCCTGAGCGCATGTTCTTCGTCACCCTGCTCCTCAATGCCGTTATCGGCTGGATGCGGGTTCAGCGGGGCACCTCTTCGCTGAAGGCGTTGCTCTACATGGACGAGATTTTCGGCTATTTCCCATCCAACGGCAATCCACCCTCCAAGAAACCCATGTTGCTTCTGCTCAAGCAGGCCAGGGCCTTCGGTGTCGGTGTCGTGCTGGCCACCCAGAACCCGGTAGACCTCGACTACAAAGGGTTGTCCAATATCGGCAGCTGGTTTGTAGGCCGCCTGCAGACGACCCAAGACCAGAACCGGGTGCTCGACGGAATCGTCGGGGCAAGTCACGGCTTGCTGGACCGGGCGGCGGTCCGCAACATGCTCGCCGACATGAAACCACGGCGGTTTCTTCTGTCTTCGGCTCATTACGACGAGCCGTTACTTTTCGAGACTCGCTGGGCCATGTCATACTTGAAAGGCCCCATGAGCCTGCAGGACATCGGATCCTTGATGCAGGGACGACGGGATGCGGCGGCTGATCTGGGGACCCCGGCTGTGGATCCGGTGGAGCGGACCGGCGATTTGGGGGAGGGCCCCCCTTTGCTCAGCGAAGGCGTGGCGCAGCGCTTTTATCTGCCTCCCGTACTTGCGGAGCAGGTTGTGTTCGAGCCCTGGCTCGCAGCCTGCGCCTCGGTGCGCTTTCGCGACTCTAGACGCAATATCGATGAGAGGAGGGACTATCGTTTCCGGATCTATCTGGATGAAACCTCGGACGATCTGCAATGGTCCGATGCCGAACCACTCACCATCAACTTGGATGAATGCACGGATGCGCCGCCGGACGGGAGTTCATTCTACGGTTTGCCGGGCGCTTTCTCATCACTGAAGAGTCTTCAAACCTACGAAAAGGATTTCTCCAACCATCTCTATCAGACGCAACGCCTGGAACTACTGCGTGCCCCGTCATTGAAACTCGAGTCGCGACCAGGGGAAAGTGAAGCGGATTTTGCCGTACGTATTCGTGACGGACTGCGCGAACAGAAGGAGGCGGCTGCGGAGAAACTGCTCGCCGGTTTCAAGACCAGGCGCGATCGTCTGCAAAAAAAACTCGATACCGCTCTTGCGAGAATCGAAAAGGAAAAGAGCGATGTTTCGGTGAGAACCACGGACACCTTGATCTCTTTCGGGACTGCGGTTCTGGGGGCCTTCTTGGGCCGCAAAGCGCTGTCTTCAACCACCGTAAACCGAACGGCCGGCGGGATCAGGAAAGCGGGCAGAATTGCCAAAGAAAAGGACGACGTTCGGAGGGCCGAGGAAGCCGTGAGGCTTATCGAGGGAGAAATGGCCCAACTGGAAGACGAGCAGGCCCGGGCCGTCAATGAACTTGCCGAACGCTTCGATGAAAGCCGGGTGGAAAGAGAGGGGTTCACCATCAGGCCTCGACGCGGCGATATCTACAATGTCCGAGTTTGCCTGTTGTGGGAAATGATCCCGCCGGCTCCTCTTTGAACTTCGGTGAGCATTCATGGGGGTATCCGAGGGAACCCTTTTTGAAAAAAGGGTTCCCTCGGGCTCCTTCCTAAAAACTCGAAGTATGTTACTACGTTGGACGGTACACGCTGTGCGTTTTGCGAATTCCGTAGGCGATTCGTAGGAGCAAAGCGGGAGTCCTCCTGAATGCGTACGAACTTCGAGGTCATGTCGTAGCGAGTGCAGGGCCCTCGCCTGTCGGGCGATGAAGCATGACGCGACCTTTCCGACCTGGGTCGGTTGGCAGGTAATCGGCTCCATCGGCACCTTCACCGGCACAACCCGCAACCGTACCCGGCCCTGTTCATTTCAGCAATACCACCGGCAAAACGACTACCCGGATTATTCTTTCGCCGCAGGCGGAAAACTCGTTCCGACCCGTAGGCAAAGAGGGTTCTCTCCACCGGACAACACAATCGTTCGATGTTTTCCAAGGTGAGTTTTTGCCCATACCTTCCGGGTCTGTTCCGTTTCTTCCGAGGCGGATTGTCCGGAGGCAAAAACAGGGCGGTATCTTTGCGGACTTGGCCGATGACCGTCACACCTTCGCGAATCAGGGGAAGCACCATGAAGCTTTTCATATACCAGGCATCGAGCAGCGGAATAAGGAGAAAGCGATCCGGCAGCCAGGTCATGAGAACGGACATCAAGAGCCATGCTGCGTCCAGTTTGGTCGTGTTCCCTTTCTTGCGGATGAGCCGAAACAAGAGGGGAAATGCGGCTACCCGGCCCTTGTGGCGGCAGATGAACGCCAGAGAAACCCGAAGCTGTCCCCACAGGAATTTGGGGCGGTTGGGTCGGTGTGCGTGATCGTAATGCCAAGCGGCGCAGGGAGCGTTCTTGGACGATTGAGGCAAAGGGAAGTCGTCTATGGTGAACTCGATGGATCGGTTTGGAATCCGCTTCAGGATGAGGTGCATCCATTGCCGGGCCAGTGCGAGCCATTGGAACCGGCCTTTTTCGCCGGCCCTGTAATAGGCGGTCCAGGACAACCGGGGTCGGACTGCCGGAAGCGCGGAAGAAATATGGCCGCTGCGGCAGACCATACATCCCATCAGGAGTGCCGGAAGAGTCGGAGCGATTCTGCACGGAACGGCCTGAGATTGAAAGGAAATCCACTGCGACAGGAGCTCAAGTGCTTGAGCCGTCGAATCCGTTGGTTGCCCCCCAAGGCGGCCGCGCATCCGCGCGGCAATGTCAAGTAATTCCTTGAAGTTATTCGCATTTTACCTATGCCAAAGGGTCGCCGGACTCTAAACTCCAGTTCTCTTGACAAAAGACAATCAAAGTCACACGATGTCCATAAATGTCCAATTATGGGTATAAATACGACATGAGGAGAGGATGGCACCAATGAAGCTCCGTGTCAAAGACGCTGCCGAGTTATTGGATGTATCGGAAAAAACCATTTATCGCTGGATTGCCCAGAAAAAATTGCCGGTTCACCAAGTAAACAACCAATACCGGTTCAATCGGCCCGAGCTTTTGGAATGGGTAATATCCAACAAAATGTCGATTTCACCCAAACTGCTGGAAGAACCTGAAGATACCTATATCCCTTCCCTGGCTGAAGCCTTGAAAACCGGTGGGATTCATTATCATGTCGAAGGCGGCGACAAGGCTAGCGTACTGCAAAGTGTGGTCGATATTCTGGCGCTGCCGCAAGAAGTAGATCGGGATTTCTTATTCCAGGTTCTTTTGGCAAGAGAATCGTTGGGATCAACCGCCGTTGGAAACGGGATTGCCATCCCGCATGCCCGCAGTCCGATTACTCTGCACATAAACCGGGCGCTGGTGTCAATCTGTTTTCTGGAAAATCCAATTGACTTTCAAGCCATCGACGGCCTGCCCGTGCGCACTTTGTTCACCATCGTCAGTCCGACCGTCAAAGCACATTTAAGCCTGTTGTCCAAAATATCCTATGGCTTGCGGTACGATCGTTTTTCAAAAGTCATCGCGCATAATGGTTCACGGGAGGAAATCCTTCAGGCCGCCGCTGATTTGGACCTCCATGTTTCTCAAATGGCATCAACCACAAAGAGATCTGCATCATGATGATAAACATATTGTTACTTTCAGTTGCGATTTTGACGCTTGGCGGCATTTCCGGCGCTTTGTTGAAAAACTCCGGCAGGCAGGGGACGTTCTGGGGAATGGCCGTTTGCATAACGGGCACGGTGTTGTCCATCATTCCGGCCATTAACATCCTCTGGACCGGCCGGACGATTTCACATCAATTGGCTTGGTCGATTCCCTTTGGCAGCTTTTTTATTGCCGTTGATCCCCTTTCCGCGCTGTTTATCATCATCATCTCCTTTGTCTGCGCCATCTGCGCGGCTTTCGGGGTCGGTTATCTGAAAGACTATGAAGGGCATAAGAACATGGGCGTGACATGGTGTTTTTATAACCTTCTGTTCGCCAGTATGCTGCTGGTTGTCATGGCCCGTAACGGGGTTCTGTTTATCATGGCCTGGGAAGGGATGTCCTTGTCCTCCTTCTTTCTGGTGATGTTCGAGCATGAGAAACAGGAGGTTCGCCAGGCCGGCTGGACATATATGATTGCCGCCCATTTCGGGGCCGGCTGCCTGATAGCCTTGTTCGTGCTCCTTGCGGGATCGGACATCAATCTGGATTTTGATCGTATGGCATGGCCGTCGAGCCCCTTCACGGCAGGGGTGCTCTTTATTCTGGCCTTGCTCGGTTTCGGTGCAAAAGCGGGTTTTATACCGCTGCATGTGTGGCTGCCTGAGGCGCATCCGGCAGCGCCCTCCCATGTATCGGCGGTCATGAGCGGTGTTATGATCAAAACCGGGATTTATGGTCTTTTACGCGTCATTCCAATGCTTGGTCCGCCGGAACTGTGGTGGGGTTATACCCTGCTGATCATCGGCGCGACTTCCGGTATCCTGGGGGTGCTCTTTGCCCTGCCGCAACATGATCTGAAACGGCTGTTGGCTTATCACAGCATTGAAAATATCGGCATCATCTGCCTGGGATTGGGCCTTTGGCTGATCGGCACCGTAACGCAGCACCCCTTCATCGCTGTCCTAGGGCTGACCGGAGGGTTGCTGCATGTCTGCAACCACTCCATTTTTAAGAGCTTGCTTTTTCTTGGCGCCGGAATCGTCAAACACGCGACCCATACGCTGGATATCGACCGACTCGGCGGTCTGCAAAAATTAATGCCGAAAACCGCACTTCTGTTTCTGGTCGGAGCGATTTCAATTTGCGGTATTCCGCCGTTTAACGGTTTTGTGAGTGAATTTCTGATTTATCTGGGAGGATATAACTTCATCAGCGACACCGCTGCGTCAGGACATGTCATTGCCGCCGGTATTATCGTTATAATCAGCCTGGCATTGATCGGCGGTCTGGCCGCCACCTGCTTTACCAAGGTTTTCGGAATCATCTTTTTAGGCGCGCCCCGCAGTGAGAATGCCGCGAAAGCAAACGAGGCATCTCCGGGCATGTGGTTTCCCATGGCGATTCTTGCGTTTTTTTGTGTCGCCATCGGCGTTTCCGCGCCGTTTTGCATCCGGCTGGTACTGCCTGCGGTGAGGTCGCTTCATCATCTCCCGGCAGCCGACCTTAACGCCGGGTTTTTACCGCTGCTGTCGCCGATAACTCTTGTTTCCGGCGTTCTGTTCGGTTTTATCATCGCGGTCACCCTGATCCGACGTCGGCTCATCAGTCGCCAAACAGTGGAAACCGGCCTGACCTGGGATTGCGGTTATGTCGCCCCCGACGCTCGAATGCAATACACGGCCTCCTCCTTTGCTCAGCCGGTTATTGACATGTTCCGCCACATCTTACGGACACAGCGTCATTTTCAGATGGAAGAGATTGATTTTCCCAGGCAGGCCCGATTTTCCACGCACACCTTTGACCTGTTCAGAAATTGTCTGTTTGAACCATTGTTTCGGCTTTCAGATACTGTCGCCGTTTGGCTGCACCGCCTTCAACAAGGGCGCAACCAGTTGTATATTCTATATATCGCCCTGACCGTACTCGTATTGTTGGTATTGACGGGGAGGTGATCATCATGAATCCATTGTTCCATATTCTGTCATGGTTTTCTGCGCTTATTCTATCGCCTTTACTTGTTGGTGTGATCAATCGCACCAAAGCCTTTTACGGCGGCCGCAAAGGACAGCCACTGCTCCAAGCCTATTATGATCTGTTCAAGCTGTTGCATAAAGGCGCGGTCTACAGCCAAACCACGTCATGGATATTTCGCGCAGCGCCCATCATCAGCCTGTCCGTGGCGCTGACCGCTTTGCTCCTGATACCTGTCATGGGGTATCGGTCTGTTCTGTCTTTTCGCGGCGATATCATTTTTCTGGCTTACATTTTAGGGTTGATGCGATTTGTCATTGTTCTTGCCGCACTGGATACCGGATCGGCCTTTGAAGGCATGGGCGCTTCACGCGAAATGCAGCTTTCCCTGCTGGCTGAACCGATTTTCTTAACCTGTCTGGCGGTCTTAGCCGCCGGAACCGGACAGCTTGATCTTTCCGGTATGATAAAATCCCTTTGGTCCACATCAACGTCGCAGACCAATGCAGCGGTACTTCTGATTACCGGCGCCTTGATTATCGTGCTTTTGACTGAAAATGCCCGCATACCGGTAGACGACCCAACCACCCATCTGGAACTGACCATGATCCATGAGGTGATGATCCTGGATTACGGCGGAATCGACCTGGCCTTCATTGAATACGCATCTGCTTTGAAATTATGGACGTTCTCAGCGCTATTGATCGGAATCGCATTTCCTTTCCGCGCCGGTAGCCCCCACATCGATCTTATTATCGGTATCGGCGGCATTTTTCTTATTGCCGTCATGATTGGTATCATCGAGTCGACCATGGCCCGTCTGCGGCTCTTGCGGCTTCCGCAGATGATGATCGCGGCCGCGGCATTGTCACTGACGGCATTTATTTGGGTGATAAAATGAATAATTCGTTATGGGCTGAAATTTTGGTTCTTGGCGTCGTATTGACAAATTTCAGGCTCCTGGCCAGCAGTCGCCTTTTTGGTTTAATCGATACAATGCAGATTCAGGCAATTGCGCTGTGCGCCATTCCAATTGCTTTGGCGCCATCGGCCTCGGCCTTGTCTTTTCGATTGGTGATGCTTGCACTGATCACTTTGGCAGTCAAAGGCTGGATTTTGCCCCGGCTTTTGAAACACGCCGTGCAAAAAACAAATATCCAGCGTGAGATCGAACCCTTCGTAGGATACGATTTCTCTATTATGGTGGGAATCATCCTGTTGGGGGTATGCTTTCTTATTTCCTATCGATTTGGAACAGATGCAAATCTATCTTCCCATTTTCTGCTACCCAGCGCACTCTTCTCTCTGTTGATAGGGTTGATGATTATTATTTCACGGCGCAAAGCGCTGACGCAGGTCATCGGGTATCTGACGATGGAAAATGGGGTATACCTGTTTGGCGCGGCCTTAGCGATCAAAGAACCGCTTTTAGTTGAAATGGGTGTGCTTCTGGACGTTTTCGTGGCTGTTTTTATCATGGGGATTACCATCTATCAAATCAACAGTGAGTTTGACCATATCGATACCGACCGTTTATCGGAACTGAAGGATTAGGAATCGTGCCATGTTACTACATATCGTTCTAATACCGGCTACTTTGGGACTCATCGCCTTGGTTATTCGTAACCGGCCGCTGCGCTGGTTGCTTTTAATCGCCGGAGGTGTCGCGCACGGCATTTCGGTTGTCCTTTTAGCCATGCATCGAAACGGTATTCCCTTCAATGAATGGATCGGCCTGGATGATACCGGGCTGTTATTTTTAAGTATTACCAGTATCCTTTTCGCAGCCGTATCCTTCTACACTATCCTGTACCTGTCTAGGGAAGCCGGTCAAACCACCCAGGACGCGGTTGAAGGCTTTTTGTTTGTCAACCATCCCGAATCCATCTTTATCGGCTGTTTACTCCTGTTTTTATCCGCCATGAGCCTGGTCTGTATAAGCAGGAACTTCGGGCTGCTTTGGGTGGCGGTTGAAGCGACCACCTTGGCGAGCGCGCCGTTGATCAGTTTCCATAAACACCACCGCAGCCTGGAGGCCACCTGGAAATATTTATTGATTTGTTCGGTTGGAATCGCCCTGGCGCTTTTGGGAAATTTTTTTCTGTCCTATGCCGGTTCCGGCCGGTTGCACCTCAATGTCGAGGCGTTGACATCCCACGCCGGCCAGTTAAACCCCTTGTGGCTGAAAGCCTCCTTTATTATGTTTCTGGTCGGATACGGCACAAAAATGGGCCTGGCCCCCATGCACAACTGGCTTCCCGACGCCCACAGCGAAGCACCGTCCATGGTATCGACCTTGTTATCCGGCGCTTTGCTGAACTGCGCGTTTCTTGGAATTTTGCGCGGCCACAGTGTTCTATCTGCAGCAGGCTTGAGGAATTTCAGCGGAGAGCTGTTGGTGTTTTTTGGCTTGCTCTCAATGTTGATCGCAGCGGTCTTTATCATCCATCAACCTGATTATAAACGGATGCTGGCCTATTCGAGCATCGAACACATGGGCATTCTTTCCCTGGGTATCGGCATCGGCGGCCTTTCAGGAACCGGTGCCATGCTCCATGCCACCAGCCACTCCCTGACCAAGGGAATGCTGTTTTTATGCAGCGGCCAGTTGTTGCATTTTTATAAAACCAAAAATGCTGCGGATGTGCGGCATGTCTTTAAAACCCTTCCTATAACCGGTTTTCTGTGGTTTGCCGGTTTTCTGGCCATTACCGGGTCTCCCCCGTTCGGTCTGTTTACAAGTGAGTTGGTCATATTCAAGGGAATCATCGAAAACAGCCGGTGGTTTATTGCGGGTTTCTATCTGTTGTTTCTGTTTGTTATTTTCATCGCTATGGCAAAAATTGTGATCCCCATGACATTTGGCCAGGCAGAACAAACCATGGAATCAAACTCCCAACCAAATGATTTCAGAGAGCAAATATGGTTCAGCGGACCGTCGGTCGCGCTTTGTGCGGGCGTTCTGATCCTTGGGTTGTATATTCCGTCAAGGTTATGGCAGTTTATGGCACATGCCGCTCAAAACGCAGGAGGTCGCTGATGGCTGCATCCGATCCTTTTTTACTGATGGGAAACGGTGAAGCCGTGCCCATGGCATCCATCCCCCAAGTGCCTTTTAAGTTGTTCCGAAACGTTCTCATCGATGCGGTTGAGAAAAGCGCTAGAATTTCGGCCATGCCGGTCTGGCCGTCTGAAACAGGAGATCAACTGAATGTGTTGGCGGTGTTGGCTTTTCCGCAAACCGCCGAGTTGGGGATTTTATCCAGTGAGTTATCCCAACGATGGCTCTCGCTAACGCCGGACTGTCCGTCATTTCATTGGTTTGAAAGAGAGATTGCCGAACAATGGCATGGTGTACCGGAGGGTCATCCATGGCTGAAACCAATCCGGTTTACACCTTCCCATCGGTTACCTCCGGATCAACCCCAGTCGGCGCCCATCGGTCAAACAGAGTTTTTTTCCATGAGCGGCAATGAAGGGCATGAAGTGGCGGTCGGGCCGGTGCATGCGGGCGTCATCGAGCCCGGCCATTTCCGTTTTTTATGTCATGGAGAAACCGTTTTTCACCTTGAAATATCTTTGGGATATCAACACCGTGGAATCGAGCGGGCGATGACGGGCGGTCCGACACCGCTAAGCCGTCATTATATGGAAACACTCGCCGGCGACACGACCGTCGGTCATGCTACCGCTTACGTTCATAATCTTGAAGCATTGTCCGAAATCCAGGCCCCGGCCCGCGCCGAAGCGATTCGAGCAATTGCCTCTGAATTGGAACGTCTGGCCAATCACATCGGCGATCTCGGCGCTTTGGCTGGAGACGTCGGATTCTTGCCGACGATGAATTATTGCGGACGTATCCGCGGTGACGTGTTAAACCTGACCGCCGACCTATGCGGCAACCGGTTCGGCCGTGGACTGGTGCGGCCGGGAGGCATTGCATTTGATCTGAATTCAAAGTTACTTAACCATCTTTCGAGCCGGCTTGAAGCGATTGAACAGGATGCGACAAGTGCCATCGAACTGATGTTTGGCACGCCTTCCGTACTGGCCAGATTTGAACGAACCGGGACGCTTACCACTGAAACCGCCCGTCGCATCGGGCTGGTTGGTGTGGCCGCCCGGGCCTGCGGCCTGGAATATGATATCCGGCAGGAATTCCCATATGGCATGTATCGTCTAAGACAACTGCCTGTAAGCACTTGGACCAGTGGCGACTGTTTCGGCCGCGCCTATGTCCGACGGCTTGAAATCCAACAATCGCTGGCATTTATTCAGCAGCAGTTGCATGAATTGCCCGAAGGAAAAACCGAAAAGGAATTACCCGATGTCCGGCAGGGGTATTTCACCGTCAGTCTGGTTGAAGGCTGGCGGGGAGAAATCTGCCATGCCGCGGCCACGGATCAGAAGGGACGATTTTCCTTTTACAAGGTCGTCGACCCGTCCTTCCACAACTGGTTCGGCCTGGCGCTTGCTTTGCGACACCAGCAGATTTCTGATTTTCCGTTGTGCAATAAAAGCTTCAACCTTTCATACTGTGGTCATGATCAATAATCGACCGTTTCCGAGGAGAATCATTCGTCCATGCTAAGGATCATCAAAACACGGTTTCAACAAAAATATCGCACCATGGCTTTTCCCAATGGCATAGCGCCGAAACTTCCGGATCGTTTTGCCGGCCGACCGGTGATCGGGCGTAACTGCATCCGCGGTTGCAAGGAATGTCGGACAAACTGCCCGACCGGTGCGATTACGTTTTCCAATGAGAATGATTACCCGACAATCGATACCGGAAAATGCATTTTTTGCCTTGCCTGCCAAACCGCCTGTCCTTCAAACAACATCCGGTTTAACTCGGATTACCGGCTGGCCGCGATATCACGAAACGATCTGGTTGTTTCAGACCATCCGTCCGTACCGGAAAATATCCGGCATATTTTGGCTGCCAGGCTGTTTTCCAGATCGCTCAAACTCAGGCAGGTATCAGCGGGTGGCTGCAATGCCTGTGAAGCCGACAGCAATGTACTCGGCACGCCGGCCTGGGACATGGGCCGCATGGGGATTCAGTTCGTGGCCTCGCCACGCCATGCCGACGGCCTGCTGATTACCGGTCCAGTCACTCAAAACATGAAACTGGCGCTTGAAAAAACATACGCTGCGGTTCCTTCCCCTAAAATTGTCATTGCGGTCGGAACTTGCGCCATTTCAGGCGGTATATTTGGTGATCACCCCGAGCAATGTAACGGTGCGGGTGGCATTTTACCGGTTGATTTATTCATTCCGGGCTGTCCGCCGCATCCTTTGACCATTTTCGATGGATTACTGCGTTTTTTAGGCCGGATATAAACAATACACATTTACATAGGGCGAAGCCTCTGCACTCTGACCTGGTCCTGAGGACCAAGCGTTCCATGTCGGATGAATAGCGGTATAAGTGTTCCCTCTCATCTCGAAAAAATCATGCATTTCTTTCCAAAACCGCGATCACAGTGTTCGGTGAAATCGACATGCCCTGCTTTTTCAAAATTCGACTGATTTTTTTCTTTCCTATCAGGCAAAAAAAAGGGCAGCCGAAGCTGCCCTAAAATTTTCAAATTGGCGTCCCCAAGGGGATTCGAACCCCTGTCGCCGGCGTGAAAGGCCGGTGTCCTGGACCTGGCTAGACGATGGGGACGGCGGAAAACTTGATTCTTTATTCCGGGGTTCCAGGTCGGCGGGACCCCGATGAACATCGTCGATTTTTGGTGGGCCGTGCAGGGCTCGAACCTGCGACTCTCTGCTTAAAAGGCAGATACTCTACCGCCTGAGTTAACGGCCCACATGGCCTTCGGCGAAAAGCTAAAGATGACATTCCCCCGGAAGCCTGTCAAGCACTAAATGACAACCGGGCGCCGTGCGCGTCAAAGGGCCAGAAAATCTTCGCGAGGCGGGCTGAACACTTCCACCACCTTAACCGGCTGATCCCCGCACAGGGCCGAATGAACCACCCCGCCGGGCACGTGGTAGGCCGCCTCTCCGGCGTGGACCAGCTTGCGCTCCCCATCGATGACGATTTCGAGGCTTCCTTGGAGGACCAGCCCGATCTGCTCATGGGGGTGGGAATGCTCTGGAATGACGGCGCCGGCATCCAGATCATAGAATACCATCATCATCTGTTCGCCGGGGACGAAGCGGATACGGATGCCTTCGGCGAGATTCTTGGGGGCTAGTTGTGAAATGTCGTGAAAAGCCATGGAAGTTCCTTTCCGATAAAAAGTCGTTTGCATGCAAGTTCTTATTTGAATAGAAAAAGGGAGTCAATAGGCATTTCCGCCGGGAATGTTCGTCAACCGAAAGACGCGTTGAAAAGGCCCGTCCGTCCGTGAGGCGGCTTCCGAAGAGCTGAGGGCTCTGATGCATCCGCGGGAAGACTGCTCGGCGCGTGATCGTCCCGACCGACTATTGGTGGAGATTCCCTGCGAAGCCGGGAAATCGCTCGCAGGAACCCTGCGCGTCTGGGGAGACCGGGTGTACGACCGACTCGCCCTTTGGGTGAACGAGCCCGGATACCGGGTCGTTCATCTTTGGACGGACAAGGGGAAGCAACGGAGCCATCTCGTGCTGGAATCGAGCGGCGGGTGATCGATTTCGCCGAACGTTCGGGGCTTCCGGTGAGGAAGGGGGGCAAAGCGCGAATGGGTTCAAAGGAAACCCCTTTGCCGCTAAAAGGATTCTCCCGGATGCTCTCCGAACCGGCAAAAAAAGAGCGTCCCCTACATGGGGACGCTCGAGAAATTCATCGCATATTCTAAAACGGTGCTTACCGGAGTCAGACCACCATCACATTTACCGCCGCCGGTCCCTTCTTGCCTTTTTCAACCTCGAAGGTCACGCGGTCGCCTTCATTCAAGGTCTTGAATCCGGAACCGGTGATTCCGGAGTAATGCACGAAAACATCCGTGCCGTCTTCCTGTTCGATAAAACCATACCCCTTCTTCTCACTGAACCACTTCACAACCCCATTGGCCATAGTGGCGTCCTCCTAATTAAAAAAGTTCCCACAGTCCCAACCTTCAGGTCGCCACTTCAGACGAATGGATCGCCCCTCCGATCGAAACCGGCCCGCATTTTGAATGGACCACTATCGATTAAAGGAGAATACACCTGCTGCTTCATGAAAGTCAAGACAAATATTTCGTAAGATTTCTCGGGACAGCGTTCGCAATCGAACGATTCCCGCCTCTTCTACTTTTTCCCGAGCATGCCTCCAGCTTTGTATCTGTACCTTATTTCGCCCGAATACCCCGTTTTTCTTTTACAGACTTGTGTAATTGTGGGGGCTTGCGCGGAAATCGGGTTTGGAGGAAAATTAATACGACGGTCGGAAGAATGACCGTTCAGCGTCGGCAAGGCCGGGAATATCGCCGGTAACCCATGCCCTTTGGGGAGAAACGAAAATGATCAGAATACCCACCAAAGTGCTCGTCGTGGACGACGAAAAAGACTTTGTAGAAATGTTCGCCATGCGTCTGGAAGACGCGGGCGAAAGAGTGTTTAAAACCTACAGCGGGGAAGAATGCCTGGGATTGTTGAAGACAACGAATATCGACGTGGTGGTCTTGGATATTAAGATGCCCGGCATGGACGGGATCGAAACCTTACGGGAAATCAAACGACGGCATCCCATTGTGGAAGTCATTCTGCTTACGGGCCATGGAGCCGTGGACACGGCGGTGGAGGGGATGAAGCTGGGCGCCTTCGACTATTTGAACAAGCCCGCCGATTTCAAGGACCTCCTCGAGAAACTCGCCGGTGCTCGACAACGTAAGTGGGAACAAGAAGAAAGAATCCGCAAGGCGGAAGAAATCGCCCTGCTCAGACGCGTGGGCGAAGTTTGATCAACAGCGGCTTAACCAAGAACACGGAAACGTTGCGCATTTGCCTTTTCGGTGCCTCCTTCCTGATGCGCAGCGCCGCCTACGAGCGTTACAGGCACGTAACGTCGCGGGTTCCCTCCATTCTTTCCAGAGGAGTCTGAACTCCAAAGACATCATAGTTTTCGCAGTCGTGGAGGGTCCCCAACGGGGAGGGCGTTCCGTGGATGTGATAACGGCGTTGTTCGTGCCGTCGCCGGCCGCAAGGGAGCGATCGATTTGATGTCGGACGCTCCGGACGTGGTGACGGCCGGGGACAACCAATTCCAAAGGCGTGATTTCGGATTTCGAAAGGGAAAGAGATGAAAAAGCTCTTGGCCGATAAGACGGTGCAGATCTGCATCGCCCTGGGGCTGGGGATCATTGTGTTGCTGCTTCCGAGGCCGGAAGGCACCAAGTTCAAAATCAAAGGAGATTCGCAACAGGTCTTGACCTTGATTTCTCGGGTAAGCGCTTCTTTCGACGTGGCGGCGACTCCGGAAAGAAAGGGAGCTCCTTACATTGTCCTGGCGAAAAATCCGGGAAGTTCCGAGGCCACGGCCCGCTACCTGGAAAAACAAGCCGCCGAAGCAGGATTGACCGAGGTGGAAGTCGGCTATGTGGACGGGCTTCCGCCCAAGGGAAAACGCTTCCTGGCCGTTCTGGTATTCCTGGTGTTCATGTTCGTGGCGGAGAGCATTCCCCTTGAAATCACCGCCGTGCTCATCGGCGTCTTTCTGGTGCTCACGGGGATCAACAACACCAAGGACGCGTGGGCGCCATACATGAACCCGGTGGTGGTGTTCATCATGTGTTGCCTGATTTTCGCCATCGCCCTGGATAAGGCGGGGCTCACCAAACGCATGGGATACTGGATCGTGAAGCGGGCCGGAGACAGCGTCACCCGCTTTACCTTCATGCTTTGCATCGGTCTGGGCATCGCCTCCAGCGTCATGCACGACGCCGCCGCAACGGCCATCGGCATCGTGACCATGATTCCCATGATGCGTGCCGCCGGCATAGAACCGCAGACCAGGACGGCCAAGTTCATGATGCTTTCTTTGCCCTTCGCCTGCTCGTGCGGGGGCATGGGCACCCTGGTGGGCGGCGGCCGCTGCATGGTGGCCGCGGCCTTTCTCAAGGAGTTCACAGGCGTGGAAATCTCGTTCCTGGATTGGATCGTGTTCGCCATGCCCGCCGCCCTCATTACGGTGCCGTTGTCCGTATTCGCGTTGTACCTGTTGTTTCGGCCCGAACCTCAGTACAAACTGCCCAAGTTCGACGAGTCGTTGGGTCCCTTTACGGCGGTGGAAAAGAAGACCTTGATCATTTCGGCCGTTGTGTTCGTGTTGTGGCTCACCAAGGAATTCCACGGCTTTCACTATTCCATCACCGGCAGCCTGGGAGTGGCCGCCCTGGTCATCGGCGGCGTGCTCAAGTGGGAAGACATTCACACCCACCTGGAATGGGGCACGGCCTTGTTTATTTTCGGCGGAGGCATCTCCCTGGGCCTGGGCATGGGAAGCTCGGGGGCGGCGGATTACTTTGCCAACCTGTTCTTCCCGTATGTCCAGGGAGGAGGTTGGCTGCTGCTGTTTTCCGCGGTGGCCGTGTTCGGGGCCCTGGTGACCAACGCCATGGCCAATGTGGCCGCGGCGGCCCTGATTCTCCCTATCGTGATTCCCATGGCGCAACTGGAAGGCGTGGACCCGCGTATATTGGCCCTCTGCCTGGGAATGGCCACCTCTTTCGCCATGCTGCTGGTCATCGGGTGCCCTCCCAATGCCATCGCCTACAGCTACCGGTACTTCCGGTCGGCGGACCTCACCAAGGCAGGCGCCGTAGTCATGCCGGTGCTGTTGGCGGCCCTGATTTTGGTGGCCGCCGTGTGGTGGCGGATTCTGGGCCTGGTCTAGCAGACCGGCGAAAAACGCGATCTGCGGCGTTGCGCTTCATCCCTCGTCACTGCGACGTACTCCCGTGTACGCCTTGCTCGTCGGGATTCGCGCGCCTTGCAGCTCATCGTTTTTCAACGGCCTGCCGGAGTCGATTTGCCTGTCCTGATGGCAGTCATTCACCGGGGAGAACTTGGAGGAAGTTCCCCCGGTGCTCCCTTTTCAAATACCTTTCAAACAGGCCTCACCGCCTTCGGCGGAGAGGTTGATGTGAGAATGAAATTAGGGACCGGAAATTCTTGGGGTGTGTGCGGCGCCTTTTCGGAAGCGCCGCACGCTATTTCGAATGGATGCAGTGAAGGGTCTTGAAGGGCGTGTGGTTCCGGCACTCGGGAGCCCAAGTGAGTCAAAACGATGGGTTCGTCGCCGGCATCCCATGCGGAACAGAAACGTCCAAAAGGGGATTGATCGAATTTCGATATTGAAACTATAATCAACTATTACCCCGCGAAATACGATAGTGCCGGTTTGTTCCCGGAGAGGCCGCGGTTGCGACGGAAGATGCCGTTGTGCTCCGCTGTTGTCGATGCTTCCGGAAAATTGCGCCTGCGCTGAGTCATCAGAGACGGTTTCACGTCGAACTTCCCAAATAGTGGAGATGAGTCTGCAATAATGGGGCTGTTTCAACGGGCTGTTGCACTCGCCCGGAGGAAGAGGACTCCCACGAACCAAAGGAGGGGTCCGCGCCGGACGAGCATAAAGGATGCCTTAAAACAGGAGGGACAATCATGGGCCTTCGGTCCGCCGGTCGGTTGCTTGCCGTGGCGGCAAGCTTTCTGGTGTGCGTGGCTTCCGCCCCGTTGTGGGGAGGAGAAACAGATCCGACGGAATCCAACGCAACCCCATCCACCAACCCTTCATCCATCCTTTCTTTGGCCGCGGATTTAAGGCTCGGCGACGACGGCTCCACGGCCGGAAAAAGTCGCGCGGCTCGGTCCGGGGCCGTGCCGGTTCCCGGTATGTTCCGAGGCTCCGACGCTTCTCCGGTAACTCCCACGGCAACCCAAGTCGCCCAGGTTTCCTTCAAAGGCATGCAAACCGCCTACTATGGAGGGGAAACCTTTTCCATCAAGGTGACCGTTTCCGGAACCTCCAAAGACCAGGGCGATCTTTATGTGGCGGCCGCTCTCTACGGCCAACCCGCCCTGCTTTTCTTCACCGGAAGAGACGCCGCGCCCTTCAGTTGGGCCGCCGTACCGGCGAAGAGCGGCATTTCCGTATCTTTAGACACCTACACCATCTATACGCTCACCCTGCCGGCCGAGTTCGACGGCCTGGGGTTCTACCTCTATGCCGCTTTGCTTCAGTCGGGCAAGCCCATTTCCGACGACGCCTTCATCTCCAACATCGCGGTTCAGTCGGTGAAGTTCGTGGAAACGGCCGATGACGCGGCCGACGGGAAACAGGCCAACGCCTTGCGCGTCGTGGAGACCCTCATGGGGACAAGCCGTCTCAAAGGACGGGTCAACCAGGGTGTGGTGCGGGAACTGGACATGGGAATCCCGTTGGACAAATCGGGTCTGGCGGAAGGCACCACGCTGGACGATGTGGCGTTGGGGCTCATGACGATGACCTCGGACCTGCTTCGAGTGTCCTATCCTCTGAGGAATCTGCGGTTGCTCAAGAGAACCGGGGACGAGGACTTCAAGCGGTACCATTTCGGCCAATATTACCAGGACATTCCCGTGTACGGGGCCTGGTACAAAATGGTCCTCAAGGAGGAAAAAGACCGATTCGTTCTGCAGAGCCTCGGAGGGAGGTACTCGCCCGACCTGTCGTTGTCCACGACGACCCCGGAAATCGGCGATCAGGAAGCTCGAATCGCAATCCTGAAGTCCGAGGGATTGAGTTCCCTGTCCGAGCTGCAAGTACTGGTTCCGCCCAAGCTGTGGATTTTCGACGAAGCCCTGCTGGCCTCCGAATGCCCCAAATGTCCCGTGGTGGAACACAATCCCCGGTTGGCCTGGAGGATCGTATACAGCTCCCCGGAAGCCTACGGCGCGGTCACGGACGCTTTCGTGGACGCTCTATTGGGAGGCCTCCTGTACAAGCAGCCCAGGAGCGACGCGGGTTTCCAGTTGAACTCCTTCACCGCCGAAGGGAACACCAGCAGCACCTGTTTCGCCTGGCAGGCCACCCGGAGAACCGAGTGGCACGACGAGGAAGGGGAATGTGATTATTCAACGCATTGCCGCTACTTCAACTATTGTCCCCTGGAGGGATTCGCATGCGTGAGCCCCAGTTCCGAGGGGTACGACAATTTCGACTGGAGTCAAGACCTGTACGCCTTCTACAGGGACGTATTCGGCCGCCGGTCCTATGACGGCGACGACTCGTACATCTGGATGTACCTGGACGTGGGATTCAGCCCGGCCAACGCCTCTTCCTTGGACTGCGGCGCCTGGACCATCCACCAGTTTTCCACCGGCATGCACACCATCGACGTGGTGGGGCATGAGTTCGGCCATTCGGTGCACGATTCGGAAACCAATTTCGTTTATCGGAATGAAAGCGGAGCCGTGGCGGAACACGTGGCGGATATGATGGGCCACTTTTTCGCTTGTTGGGTCGGATTGGATTGCGACTGGCTCCAGGGCGAGGACACGGTGCGGGCCAACGCCGCCGGATGCGGGAGAGACCTTTCCAACCCCGTCCGCTGTGGGGACCCGGATCATTATTCCAACTATGTGTCCACGTCGAATGATCACGGAGGCGTGCACACGAACAACGGCATTCTGAACAAAGCCGGTTTCCTCATGACCGATGGGGGCACCCATTATTCCGTTACGGTTTCCGGCATCGGGGAGGAAAAGGCCCGACAGGTCTATTATCGTGCGGTGACCGGCGAACTCGGCAGGAATACGGGGTTTGAAGACTTCGCCGTGGACATGGCGGATGCCTGCTCCAGCCTGATTTCCGAGGGCACGGTAGATGCCGACGACTGTTGCCAGGTGAGGAACGCCTTTGCCTCGGTGGGGTTGGGCCTGCCGGACCACGACTGCGACGGAGTTCCGGACGACACGGACACGGACGACGACAACGATCTGGTTCCGGACGCCTCGGACAATTGCGTGCTCGTGCCCAATTCCTCCCAGACGGACACGGATTCGGACGGTCTGGGCAATGCCTGCGATCCGGACGACGATGATGATCTGATTCCAGACGACGTGGACAACTGTCCGACCAGGGCCAACGCCGGCCAAGAGGACTTCAACGGAGACGGCCGGGGAGACGCGTGCGACGATACGGACGGGGACGGCGTTCGGGACGACGTGGACAACTGCCGGACCACTCCCAACGGAGACCAGGCGGACACCAACGGAGACGGCGAGGGCGACGAGTGTGATTCCGATATCGACGGGGACGGCATCGCCAACACCTCGGACAACTGTGACTACGATATCAACGCCGGCCAGGAGGACACCGACGGTGACGATGTGGGAGACGCCTGCGACAACTGCCTGAGCGTGGACAACTACGACCAAAACGATATCGACGGAGACGGGCAGGGGGACGCCTGCGACGACGATGACGACGGGGACGGAATCCTCGACGAAGACGACAACTGCCCCGAGGAATACACCTATGCGGGGGAATGGTCCATCTGCCCGGAGGGCGCTTTCTGCGAATGGGGTTGCGATCCCGTGTGGCCCATTACACCTGATCCCGCGTCCACAAGGTGGCGGTTCGGTCTGGACGAACTGGACCCGGTGCATCCCGCGGCCCTGCGTCCGACCCTCGCCTTACCTTTCAACCCCTGCGCCTTCGTTCCCTGTGAAGCGCAAACCTTGTTCGGGGAGGAAACCTACCTCAACGTGTCCGTGGACATGGCACTCGACCTGTCCGGCGAAGAACAGACGGGGCAGGCCATGCTGTTTCACGTGGCTGTGGTGGACGAGATGGGACACCGTTTCGGAGAGGGTGTGGCAATGTTCGACAACAACGAGTTCGAGCTTAAGGCCGGAGAGACCATCGCCTTCTCCTTCCCCATCCGGCCGTCCTTTACCTGGAGGGAGTCGGGCAAGTACACTTCCGCGGAACAGTCCGACGCGGCCCTTCCGGCCTATTACGTGGTCATAACCCCGGCTTTGGCCGGAGAAGAGCAGCAAAAGGTGCTGTCGAGAGCCCCGCTGGACATGATCTTTCACGTGTCCGTGGGCCAAGCGCTGAAATAAATCGTCCTTGATTGAATCTATTCACAGGAGCCGGGGGAACAACGTTCCCCCGGACCCCCTATGCGGGCGCCGCCCCTGGCGGGGCCTCGCCGAACCGGTAAGTTGCCTTGCCGATGCCGTCTTTCCGCTCAAGAATGCCGTGATTTCCTGAGAAAACATCAACAATATCATGACGAAAAATCATGGATTCGACTATTGCCGGGCGAAGCAGCTCATTGTATGATCAATTTTTTTAAAAGCGGCATGGAATGCCCGAAAATGCTTTCAATTGTTCGAGGTGACCTTCGTGACGGAATCATTGCAGCGACTACTGGCCGAGCTGGAGGCGTTCGGCGAACAAAACGATCAAACGATCAGCGATCGTCCTCGCAGAATGCTGAACATCACGCGCGACACGGGGGAGTTCCTATCCGTGCTCGTGAGGTCCGCCAATGCCCGGCGCATACTGGAAATCGGAACCTCCAACGGTTATTCCACCCTTTGGCTCGCTGATGCGGCTTCGGCCGTCGGCGGTCGCGTCACCACCGTGGAGTTTTCGGAATACAAATTCGGCTTGGCCGCAGAGAATCTGGCGCGCTCGGGCATCGCCTCGTTCGTCCGGCAGATCCACGGGGATGCGGGCGAAGTGCTCGCGCACGCGGACGACGAGACCTTCGACTTGATCTTTCTCGATGCGGACCGAGCGCAATATCCGGGCTGGTGGCCCCATCTCAAGCGTGTCCTTCGAAAGGGAGGGCTGCTGGTGGTGGACAACGCCGTGTCCCACTCGGAGCAAATGGCCCCTTTCGCAGCCCTTGTTCAAGCCGACTCCGACTTCACCTCCTGCCTGGTTCCCGTTGGAAAGGGCGAGTTCCTGGCGGTCCGGCCGGGTGCGTGACCGCGCGGGCCTGGAATGCGATTTGGTTTTATTTCATCTTTAGGAGAAGCAGTGCACAAGCCTTGTTATAATTAGAAGACGCTATGGCTATTGGGGGTCGGTCTAATGGGCGAGAATTTTCGAGCTCTCAGTCCACTGGCTCACACTGCCATGCTGCTTTGGCAAAAGCTGGAGGTTAAATGTCTGAAAGTCCCCTGAACGCGGCCCTTAGGGAGTTTGAGGCCACCGAGTCGAACCTTGTCAGAGCGGAAAAGGTCCTGACTGAGATCAAGGCTGCCATGCCCGATGGTGAGTTCTTTGCTGAACGAGATAGTTTTGAGTGGGGTATTCGAGACCTCAACGCGCTGCTCACAGCGCTTCCAACGATTGACGACTGGAAACCGGATATTCAGTTTGTAGAGCTGAAGGCGATTTTACAGGATCAATCGGGCGCAGAGGAAATTGGCAACTTGGAGTGCTTTCAATCGGCCAAATCCCGGATCGCGGAAACCTTCAGACAGCTCCGTGATTACCGACTCCGTTTCAACAGAAAGCGACGCAAACTTGTTCGCGGCCCTCTTATCGACCTCATCGATGAGGTTGATGTTATTCTTAATAATTTTGGCGACTTTTTAAAAGAAGATCGAAAGACAAATGAGCATGTTACGGGCGATGAATTCGCACAACTAAAGACCAATGTAGCACAAATCGGCACCCTCCTCGGTACCACCATCCCCAAGCCGCCTCGTTGGTCCGAACTTCATCGGCATATGAGTTTCGGCATGGTCGGCGATCTCCATGACATCGTCAAGTTAGACTGGCCAAGTGCTAAAGCCGGCCTGCGCGAGTCCATGTATGGGGAGAGAGAGCCGATCCCTGTCGATGTCAATGATCTGGGCACGCTGGTAAGAACAGCCCCAACAGGTTCCGTGGCAACGAAACTCAAGTGGCAGAACCTGACCGACGAAGATTTTGAACGCCTAATCTTTCGTCTGATTTCGTCAACGAATGGGTACGAAAATCCCGAATGGTTATGCAAAACCAAAGCAGCTGACCGGGGTCGTGATATGTCCGTATGGAGGGTCTATGTTGATCCACTTGCCGGAACAAAAAGACTGCGGACCATCATCCAGTGCAAGCACTGGCAGAGCAAGAGCATCGGGATAGCTGAAGTACAGCAGTTGTTGGGACAAATGAAGCTTTGTGGGCCGCCCAGAGTCGATGTTCTTGTTATCGCTACCTCAGGTAGATTTACTTTGGATTCGGTCGCTCTTATTGAGGAGGAAAACGAGTCCGACCACGCCTTGCGAATTGAACCGTGGCCGGAAAGCCATTTGGAACGTCTGCTCGCGAGCAGGCCGGATATCATTGCCGGGTTCGGACTACGATAACCATCAAGAGGGTAGAGGCGGAATTAGCGGATACTTCCAGTAGGCAGTCAAGTCCTTGGCAAAGTGCATAAAATAATTCTTGTCGCCCCGTGCTTGACCACGGGGTGTGGTTACCCTTCCGTCGTTCCCTCCGGCCCCACGACCAAGCTCTCTCTCGTAGGACAAACAATCTTAAAGATTCCGCCCACCAATGGACAAAGTTCCCGCGTAGAAACAGGCACGGGAGGATCCGGCCGGCTTGGTTTCTTCTCGGTGAGACTGATGGTTCGTGCGGTTCGGGTGGATGGATCCTCCTGTTTCATTGCCCGTCATTTCGGCGGGCTTTGAAAAACGCGATCCGCGGCGCAGCGCTTCATCGTCTTTCAACGGGCCGTTGAGTTTCATTTGAGGCCGCGGTGAAGCTTAAGCGGGTTCAAATTCGGAAAAAGGGAGGATCGCTCATGCGGTTCATCAAGGGGATCACGGTGCTGTGTTGCTTGTGCGCCGTCCTGGTAGGGTTGCCGGGTTGCGGCGGAGACGACGATGACAAGGGCTTCGAGGGGGCCGGCTTTGCGGTGCTGTCCGATCCTCATATCTTCGACCCTTCCCTGCTCATTAACGACGGGGTTGCTTTCCAGACGGAAATGGCGAGTGATCGGAAGATGCTGCCGGAAAGTGAAACCTTGCTCCAAGCCGTGGTCGCCGGCATCGAGCAGGCGGGCGTCCAATTCGTCCTGATTCCGGGAGACCTGACCAAAGATGGAGAGTTGGTGAATTTCGAATGGTTGGCCGCGCAACTGGCCGGGCTGGAGGCCAAAGGGATATCGGTCTATGTGGTGCCGGGCAATCACGACATCGACAATCCCGAGGCCGTGGCCTATGACGGAAGCACCGTGGAACCGGTGGACAATGTCTCTTCCGAAGGCTTTGCGACGATGTTTCATGATTTCGGATACGGCGAGGCCCTGGCACGCGATTCGAATTCGTTGAGTTACGTGGCCGAGCCGGTGCGGGGGTTGTGGCTGCTGGCCCTGGACTCCTGCAAATACGATTACGAGGAGGGCGATACTCAAGAAAGAACGGGCGGGGCCTTTTCCGAGGAAACCCTGGCCTGGATCGTGGAGCAACTCCAGAAGGCTCAAGCACAGGGAAAACAGGTCATCGCCATGATGCATCACGGTCTGACCGAACACTTCACCGGGCAGTCCACCCTGCCGGGCTTGGGGGATGAATACGTAATCGACGATTGGGAGACCGTTTCTCAAACTCTGGCCGAAGCCGGCCTCAAGGTGGTGTTCACCGGACATTATCATGCCCAGGACATCACCAAGGCCTCTTGGGCGGCTTCCGGCGCTTTCGTGTTCGACGTGGAAACGGGCTCCGTCATCACCTATCCCAACCCCTGCCGGGTGGTGACTTACGGTGCGGACGGGCTGTTGACCATCACCAGTACCTTCCTTGAAAACGTGGACGTGGACACCGGAGGCCTGACTTTCCAGGAATACTCGAAAAATTTCGTGGAAACCCAGCTCAGTTTCCAGGCCCCGGTCATGCTGACCGGGTTCGGATTGTCCGAGGAAAAGGCTTTGGAACTGACTCCTTACGCCGTGGCGGCGGTGACCGCCCATTATCATGGGGACGAGACCCCGGGCGCGGCGGACCTCCTGACCATCCAAACGTTGATGCAGGACCCGGACCCCGTGGTCGCTCAAATGGGGCTCCTCCTCGGGTCCTTCTGGACGGACCTGCCTCCGGCGGACAACAACGTGGTCATCGACCTGAACACGGGCGAGGTTCTGTAATCCCATCCGCACAAATCCCACGACATCGAGGGGGCGTCGCTGGCGTCCCCCCGACTTCCCCTCGGACTTTGACGTATCGCCTCATTGCCTCGACCTGCTCCGCTGTTGTGCAGAGCCGAGGCTGAGGGGTTCAGGCAACGCCTCACCGGAACATTCAGGGGGCCGGCAACGCGGCCCGCGGCGAAGAGTCTCCGGTTTCGAGTGCTTCTCTACCGCCCAGCAGGGCCAGCAAAGCCCGCACGTGATTACGGGTGCTTTCCGCCCGGGCGCGCATATCCTCCGCCGCGGCGGAGGATTCTTCGGCATTGGCCGCGTTCCGCTGTACCCCCCGGGAGAGTTCGTCCATCATCTTTCGGACTCGTTCAATGGATCGCGTCTGGTCGGAAACGGATTCCATAAGCCCGCCGAACAAGGTCGCAACCCTCTTGACGTCCTGGTCCATGGTGTCGAATTCTTCCAGGGTTCTTCCCACCAATTCGTTGCCTTCTCGTATGTAACGCAGAGTTTGTCCGATGAGGTTTTCGGTGGCCTTGGCCGCCTCGGCCGAGCGAAGGGCCAAGCTCCGGACCTCGTCGGCGACCACGGCGAACCCTCCCCCGGCTTCTCCTGCGCGAGCCGCCTCCACAGCGGCGTTGAGCGCCAGCAGGTTGGTCTGGAAGGCGATCTCGTCAATGGATTTGATGATCTTTTCCGCTTCCTCCCCGGTGGTTACCATGCGTTGGATGCATTCGGTGGTTTCTTTGAGGGATCGATGACTGCTTCTCATGCCGGCATCGGAGGCATCCATCACGACCTTCGCCTGCTGCATGTCGTCTGAGGTCTTGTGAACCACGGCGGTCATTTGTTCAAGAGAGGAGGCGGCTTCTTCGAGAGAAGCGGCCTGGTCGCCGGCTTCCCGGGCCTGATCTTTCGCCGACGAGGCCAGTTGCGCCGAAGCGCCGGCCGTGACCTGCGCTCCGTCGGACAGGTCCCGGGCCAACGTGGAGAGCCTCCGCGTGACGGAGAGGCTGAGATACCCGCCCAAAGCCGCGGCGCAGATGAAGCCCAGAATCATCCCGGCGAGCGTGGCCCATCCCACTTTTGTGGTGAGGGCCCGGGCACGGTCGGCCTCGGCGGTCACGGATTGTTCGTTGGATTGATTCAGACCGCTCAAAAGGTCCCGGACCTTTTTCTGACGATCCAGAAGCGGCCCCAGGCTCAAGGCATTCAGCCGGTCGTAAACCGCTTCCGCCTTGGCGGCCTCGGCTCTCAGCACGTCGAGCTCCTTGAAAAGTCCGACGGCCGCAGCGTCCATCTCCGTTTCAAAGATCATCGAGGCGTCGAACATGGCGCTGTTCCGCATATATTCCTTGATCTTCCGAACCGACTCATGGAACTGCGTGTGAAGCGGACGGATTCGGTCCATAGCCTCCAGGATCGTCGGATTCCGCGTGCGGTACTGCGACAACCAAATGCCGAAAGGGCTCGACGCAGCGTTGTCGCCTCCCTCGAAACCGGTCATCTTCTGAATCATATCCGCGCATTGCCGTTGCAGACTGAAATAATCGCCTCTCGCTTTTTCCAGGATTTCCCGGAGAGCCACGGGGTTTGCGATGTCCAGTTCATCGAGCCGGCTCAAGCCGTCCCTGAACTCCGATTCCAGGCCTTTCAGCTCCTCCACGGCGCCAACGAGTTCATCCCAAAGAGGATCTTCACCAATATCTCCCACCTCGGCGGCATATTCCATCCTCAGACGGTCGAATCGGTCTCGCTCGCGCGTCAGAATTTCTTCCTGGGTTTGGCGCATTTCTTTACCGAGGTTCGGATTGAGCAGAGTTCGTTGCGCCGCGACGGCGGATGCCACGGATTCCGCCATGGCCGCCAAGTCCCGGGTGGCGGGAAGACGTTTTGAGGCGAACTCCTCGACGTTCCTGTTCAGAAGTCGTGTACCGGTCCATCCCACGAAACCCACCGCGGGTGCAATGAGGGCCACGATGAAGAATCCGCCGATGAGTTTTGCCCGAAGTCCCGCTTTTCCACTCATGAACCACTCCTTTGTCGTCGGAAACACCACAAGCAAACCGGCTTCCGATCATTTCGTAAGGAAGTTCATCGAAAATCCGCCTCGTTCAGCCTGCACAAATGTAGATTATCATGGGGGGGCCGGAGAAAGGAAGGGGTAGGCCGGGGATGAAGGCCCGGGAAGGGACTTCATCGGGAAACCCGATGGAGTCTCATGGGTTGGACATTGTCGGATGAGACTCCCATTCCGCCTCGGACAGGTCTCCAGCCGGGAACTTCATGGGTACCTCGTCTTTGAAATAAGCGGCTTCCAGGCGCGCGTGTTCGGGCTTGGAAGCTTGCCGCAGGCTTTCGTCGAAGTTCTCGTAAATGGGGTCGCGTGCGCTTTGGTGGCAGACCACACAGGCGGCGACGCGAAAGATGCGGTCCAATTCCTCACGGGTGAAAGGCCGTGCGCCGGCGTGGGAAGTTCCTTGCAGGGGACGGCCTTCCGAGTCGGCCAAGCCCTCCGGTACGTACTCCTTGGGCGCTCCTTCGGCTTGGGGACGACCGAGCCGTTCAAAGTTCCCTCGATCCCTCCGACCGATCCCGTTCCCCAGGCCCAAACGTTTGGGATTGGTATGGCAGTCCACGCACGAGGCGGTTTCCCGGCGCACGGTGTGGGGGAACGTAGGCGTACTCACAATGCCGTGTCCGTAGAGTTTTCCGTGGAAAACGCGGCGTCCCCCTTCCGGAGAGGGATTACCTTGGCCGTCCAACGCGTCGAAGAGCACCTGGCATCCGGGCACGAAAGGAGCGACTCGGCCTCGGCTGTTTCGCCCCAGGGCAGGCGTTTCGAAACGATAGTAATCACGGGTCTCCCTCCATCGTCCGGGAGAAGGTGCCCGTGCCTGAGCATCGTAGTGGAGTCCTTCGGGTCGGTAGTAGTCGTGGCATCCGTAACATTGGGGAGCCCATCGCGTATGGCAGGCGTAGCACTCCATGCTGGACGACCCGTGCCCCTGAATCCGGTGGATGCCCGGTTCGCCGGTGATCACCCGGATGAGGTGCCGTTTTCCGGAAACCTTGGAATACAGCGCGACCTCGTTCTTCTCTTTGCGTACATTGATGAGGACTCCGTTGCGGCGCGTCAGGGCGACTTGGTGTCCCGGTTCGTTGGGGGGCATGCGAAGGGACCGGGAGGCCCACACCGGATAGTCTTCCGCATGCTCGATCCGCTGAAAACGGGGCTCCGCATCCGCGCTGCCGTGGCAGTCGGGACAGGAAATTTCCACTTGGTCCCGCATTCTGCCGTAAAGGTTTCCGTCTCCCATGGTGTCCACGGCCGTGTGGCAATCAATGCAGTGCATTCCCTTTTCGAAGTGCACGTCCGGGGCCAGATGCATGATTCCGCGTTCTCCACTCAGGGGGCTCGGTGCAAACCCGCCATGTCGGAAAGGAGTCCCGTATCCGTCGGATTCCATCCAGCCTTGATAGTTCAGCGCGATGCGACTGCTTCGATTGTGGCAGCGAAAGCACTGATCCACTTCAATGGCCGCCGTGAGTTCATGTCGTTCTCCACGCACGGGAGGCAGGTCTCTCAGGGTCACGTCCTTACCGTGATATCGACCGTCCTTGGACGTCTTCACGTGGCAGGCGGCGCATCCCTCGAGATGGGTGCTCGGCCCGCTTTCGCGGGTACTCCACAGGTGGCATCTCGCGCAGAACTTGCGCCACTGGTCGTCCGCCCATTTTCCGGATATTGAGATGGGATGTCCCAGACGGTCCGTGAGGAGAGGCCTGCCGTCACGGGCTTTGGGGACCTGTTTCAAAGACATGAAGGGAACCGGAAACAACGTCCGGAGACCGTCCGCGGAACCGACGGTCTGGGAGGCGAAAAGCGGCTCGAAGGTGTCCTGGGCGTTCCAGGTCACCCTGAGCGAGGTGATCACCCCGGTCATGGTGGCCATGAGGGATCGTGGAACTCGGAATGCCTGGTTTCGAGGAAGTTCCGTCGAGGACCCGTGGCAGGCCGTACCGTCGGGAGCGGTGCGCCCGCAGGTTTGATCCACTACGTCCAGCCTGGACGGGTTGCTTCCGCCCAGAAGTCCGGCGTGAGCCAGGTCCTTATCCAGGAAGCGTCCTTGGCCTCCGTGACAGATCGTGCAGCCGAAAGCCTCCGAGGGATGCGACGAGCCCGGGTCCTCGATTCCCTGGTGGCAGGTGGGACACCGGTCCACCACGCTCCAACGGGGAATGCGGATTTCCACCACTTTCGGCTGAGACGCGGGATCGGAGAGGGCCCGGTAGCGTACCCAATCCGGGCGGGTTTCGCGGTAAGAGGCCCACACAAGAAGGAAAAGAAGCGTCCCCAGGAGGATCGCAATTTGCGCATAACGGCCGACAGGGAATCGTGTCATAAGAATTCGGTGTCGTCCATAATAGGGAACATTGTTGGAAACCGGTGAGAAACGATGTTTGCGGATTCGGACATGCTATCCTGATTTCATAGAGTTCGACATGGGGCGTGTCAAACGTTTGCCGACGGAGAAGCTGAGGAAGAAATCCGGTATCCTCACTAATTCCCAACGTTCCTTACATCTGCTGAATCGGCAAAGATGCTTCCGTAGGGGCGGTTCGCGAACCGCCCCCCCCTGTATGGCCCTTGGCTAGTTGAAATTTGAGTGAAATTTCTCGTATCGGATAGAGAATCAACAGCATTCTTTTGAACATTTATTCGCCCCCTTGTAACAAAGCCCCCCCCTGAACGATGACGAAATATCTTTGCCCATGCTTCCCCGGTTGAGACCGTTTCCGTTGCATGCCCCACCACCGTGTGAACGTGTACCATCGATCCGTGACCAAGGCCGACGACGAGCTATGTGGAACCGCGGATTTCTGATATAACGTGTACGGCATTTTCTATTCACAGCGGGATTGCGAAACCATGCACCGGACGGATTCACTCAACGAGGAACAGCGGGAGGCGGTGACCGCCTCGGAACCCTACGTGCTGGTTTCGGCCGGGCCGGGTACGGGGAAGACTCATACACTGGTGCACCGGATTGCTCACCTCATCCGGAACGAGTCTGTTCCGGCGGACGACATCGTGGTGCTGACCTTCACGAGAAAGGCCGCCAAAGAACTGAAGGCGCGTCTGGATCTGCTTTCGGAAGAGGGTTCGACGAATCTTACGGGCGTCTGGGCGGGCACCATCCATGCCCGGTGCGCCTATCTGCTTAGAACAAAGCAAACGGGACGGGAGCAGGACGGGGAGTTCACCATACTCGACCTGGACGATCAGGCAGAGTTGTTTTCCCGAGTGCTGGAAGATTTGGGGCTCAGGGGACGTTCCTATCGGCCCGAATCGTTGCTGCGCAAGATATCCGCCGTCAAGAACGGAGAGGTCCCCGAAACGTTGCCCGACGAGTGGGAAGCCCTGTTCGAAGGATACCGAAAGGCACTGGAAAAATGGAACGCCCTGGACTACGACGACCTGCAACTCCGGGCTCTTGAAAGGTGTGAGGAAGAGGGAACTCCGATACGGCTCCTGGTGGACGAGTTTCAGGATCTGAATCCCCTGCAGCATCGTCTCATCCGCCGCTGGGTCGGACAACGAGGAACCCTTTTCGCCATCGGCGACGCGGACCAGTCCGTTTACGGTTTTCGAGGTGCGTCCGTAGAGCACTTTCTGCAATTCGAATCCACTTATCCGGAAGCCCGGCTTCTGCAACTCGACACCAACTACCGGTCGGGCCGGACCATTGTTCGTTCCGCCGGCAAGGTGATCGCGTGCAACCGCCTGAGGATTCCGCAGAAGCTGACGGCGCACCGGAAAACGGACGGAATCGTCCGCAGGGTGGAACTGGGCGACGAGCGGGCTGAAGCGGAATTCGTCACGCGTGAGATTGAGGGGCTTTTGGGGGGCACCCACAGTCTGGCGGTGCAACGACTGGCCGGGAAAGCCCCGGATGAAGCGGAAGAATGTCACTTCGGCGACATCGCGGTGTTGTTCCGGACGCACGCCTTGGCGCGGGACGTCCGCGAGTCCCTGGAACGGGCGGGGTTTCCCGTGAAGGAAAGCGCTCGGGAACCTTGGAGTCGGGACCCTCTGTGCAAAGCGGCCTGCGGCCTGACGCAATTCCTCATCAACCCCGGAGACACCCGGGCTTTGGGAAGTTGGATCCGTTATCGAACGGGACTTTCCCAAGGGGATACGGCCGTTGGAAACGGGGCGCCGAAGGAAGAGGGGAATCGGGAGCGGGAAAAGATTCCAGGCTGGTGGGAGAGGGTCCCCAGAGGAGAGTTTCCGGACGAGGACACCGCACGTTTGGCCGCATCTTTCGAAACGGACCCGTTGGACGAGTTCTTCGCCCGTGTGGAACGAACCGCGTGTGCCGACGGAACGAGAAGGACCTCCACACCGTGGAACCTCTTTCGAGAACGTGCCGCCTTATTCCAGTCGGGCGTCGCTCGACGGACGGCGCCGGAGTTTCTGGAACAGGTGATGCTCAAGAACCCGTCCGAACACTATGATGATCGGGCCTCCGCGATTTCTTTGCTCACGCTTCACGCAGCCAAGGGATTGGAGTTCCCCGTGGTATTCCTCATCGGTGCGGAGGACGGACTGCTGCCTCTCAGGGAAGGCGAAGGACCGGTGGACCTCGAAGAAGAGCGAAGGCTGTTTTACGTGGGCATGACTCGTGCGCGACGGAGGCTCACCGTAACGCACTGCAGGACCCGATTTCGACATGGCCGCAAGTCGGATCAACGGCCGTCCCCTTTTTGGAATGAGATGGATGCGGAGGGGATTCGGACGGAACGCGGCGGTTCGGGGCGCAAGCCGCCGAAACCCAAACAGAAGACGCTTTGGTAAGGCTGATGTGGCCCGGCCGAGGCGGGTGTTTCGATAAGAGGACTCGGCACGACGGCCGAGTGGTGCGGGCATAGAGGAGCATATCCGTAAAATCGCGGATATGAGGGCAATGCAGGCGAGGCCCGCCGATGGTGCGTTTTGAATATGGGGAAACGGCAGGCTCGGAAGGAGAGGATGGGATAGATGAAGATGGGGAGAGAATGGATCGGACTGATCAAATCCATGAGGTTGCCGTTTCTGACGGGATCTTTGGCGCCGACGGCGGTCGCCGGTGCTTACGGCTGGTCGAGAGGCGTATTCGAATGGGCGCCGTTCCTCGTGGCGGCGCTCGGCGTGGCATGCCTGCAAATTGCGGCAAACCAGCTTAACGACTATTACGACGCACCTGGAACGGACGAGGTGAACCTCAGGGTGACTCCGTTCAGTGGGGGCAGTCGGGTGATCCAGGAAGGATTGTTGGGCCGGGAAGCGGTCAAGGCCGCGGGGTTGGGTTTCGTGGCCGGGGCGGTTCTGGCGGGATTGACCCTGGGATTCTGGAGAACTCCCGGACTACTCATTGTGGGGATGCTCGGCTTGGCGGCCGGCTGGCTGTATTCCATCCGACCGGTGGAACTCATGAGCCGCGGACTAGGAGAATTGACCATCTTTCTGGCGTTCGGACCGCTGCTCACTTTGGGGGTGGACTACGTACTGTCGTGCGAGCTCCGCTGGGCTTCGTTCTGGCTGGGGTTTCCCTGCGGATTCCTCATCACGGCGGTGATTTGGATCAATGAGTTTCCCGATTTTGAAGCGGACCGGGACACGGGCAAGCGCAATCTGGTTGTTCTCATGGGGTTGCCTTGGAGTCGCGTGGTATACATTTTCCTGATGTACCTGCCCTATCCGGTGATTCTGCTTCTGGCCCTGCTTCCGGCGTATTCACCTTGGCTTCTCCTGACGCTGGCGGCCTTTCCTCTTTCGAGAAAGGCGGCGCGCATGCCGGCACTGACACGGGACGACCGGCGAGGAATCGCCGAAGTCCAGGCCTTGACCATTCGAACGCACTTGGCCGTGGGTTTGCTGATGACCGCCGGTTTTTGTCTGGACGCTTTGCTTTAGGGCGTTGCCGCTAGATGGCCTCGCTCTTGGGGAAACCATGCGATGTCGGATGAGGACGCGATTTTGACCTCGGACGCGAACATTGCCGGCCGGAAAGACCGGATGGTGAAAGTGGCGGCCGCAGTGGTCGCCGTGCTTCTGACGGCGGTCTTGGCGATCCATCGTCATTGGGATCGTACACTGGAAACCTCTTTGTCCGTTCCCCAAGAGGGGGTGTTTTTCACCGTCAGGAAGCAGACTTCCTTCAAGGCCATCCTTTCCGACCTCAAGAAGCGGGGTCTTCTGAGTTCCACATGGGAGTTGGAACTTCACGGCGTGCTGACGGGGGACGCTCGAAAGTTAAAGGCCGGGGAGTACTTGCTCAAACCGGGACTGACTTATGGAGGGCTGATCCAAACGTTCGTAAAGGGCGACGTGTACTTGGCCAGGGTCACGGTGCCCGAGGGGGCCGGTGTGGCGGATATCGGCCGCATTCTGGAGCGAGCCGGGGTGTCGGATGCGGAGAAGTTCGCCTCCATGGCACTATCTCCCGAGACGGCTCGTGAACTGGACATTCCCGGTCCTTCCCTGGAAGGCTACCTCTTCCCCGACACCTATTTTTTTCCGCGAAATACGGAGCCCAAAGCCGTGGCGCAACGCATGACCGGGGAGTGGCGCAAGGTCTTTTCCCGGTATGCCCAACGGGTCGCGGAAGGGAACCTGTCCGTGAACCAGGTGATGACCCTGGCGTCCATCGTGGAGAAGGAGACGGCCCTGGAAGAGGAAAGGGGGCTGGTGGCTTCGGTCTTTCTGAACCGGCTCCGACGGCACATGAAGCTTCAAGCCGATCCCACGGTGATTTACGGTGTGTCCGGATTCGACGGGAACCTTACCCGGAAACACCTTCGGACGGATACTCCCTACAACACCTACACGCGAACGGGATTGCCTCCCGGACCCATCGCCTCTCCGGGCGAGGCGTCGATCCATGCGGTGTTATACCCTCCTGATACGGATTACCTTTACTTTGTGTCCACGAATCACGGCGCCCACCTGTTCTCCAAGACCCTTTCGCAGCACAATCGGTACGTAAGAAAGCATCAGAAGAAGATTCGTTAGTCGAAAACCACGATTCCGGCCGACTTTTCCCTTGACACTATAGGTGTGTCTCTTTATGCTTGGCAGTGGGGAAACGTGGGGAAAAGTGTCATCTAAGGCCAGGAAGGTGGGGAGATGTTCAGGGGGCAGACGACCAATACCGTCGACGGCAAAGGCCGGCTCGCCGTTCCTCCACGATTCCGCGAAATTCTTAACACCCTAGGGGACGGCACCGCCGTCGTCACCAGGGGTCTCGGATGCCTCATGGCTTTTCCTATGAACAAATGGAAAGTCATCGAGGAAAGAGCCGCGGCCCTACCCACCTTCGATCAAAAATACCGGGATTTCATCCGACATTTCATTTCGCCGGCGGTGGATTGCGCCCCGGACAAGCAGGGCCGCATTCTGATTCCGGCAAACCTTCGGGAATACGCCAAACTCGACGGAGAAGCCGTGCTGGCCGGCATGATGGGCAATTTCGAAATTTGGGACCGCCGGAAATGGGATGAAAAGGAGCAAGCAGCTCTGGCGGACGAGTCGGTTCTCCTGCAGAGCGCCGAGCATTTCGGGTTTTGATTCTTGATCTCCGCCGTCCATCAGCCCGTGATGACCCAAGAGGTCATCCAGTATCTCAACCTTCGGCAGGATGGGATTTACGTGGACGGAACCGTGGGCGAAGGCGGCCACGCCGCCGCCATTCTCGAGGCATCCCGGCCCGGAGGATTTCTGCTGGGGCTGGATGCGGATCCGTCCGCTCTGGAGACGGCTCGCAAGAGGCTCGAATCCTACCAGGGCCGCTTCCTTTTGTTCGCCATGCGCTACACCGGGCTGGAGGAGGCGCTGTTCCTGTCGAATCTCCCTCCCGTGGACGGGGTGCTCCTGGACCTGGGTTACTCCTCTTACCAAGTGGATGACCCCGAGCGGGGTTTCGCCTTTTCCAAGGACGGACCTTTGGACATGCGCTACGATCGCCGAGAGGGTTTCACCGCCGCGGATCTGGTCAACGGAGCGTCCCGAGAAGAGTTGTACCGGATCTTTCGTGATTACGGGGAAGAGAAGTTCTCCGGACGAATTTCTCGTGCCATTGTTCAGCGTAGAAGCACAAAACCCTTTCGAACCACCGGCGATTTGGCTCTTGTGATAACCGAAGCCGTTCCCTCCGCCAAGGCCAAAATTCATCCGGCCACACGGGTCTTTCAGGCTTTGCGCATCGCCGTGAATCGGGAACTCGACCATCTGGCCGAATTCTTGAAAACGGTTCCGTCCTGCATCGCTCCGGGCGGCAGGCTCGTGGTGCTCTCTTACCACTCTTTGGAGGATCGGCTGGTCAAGAGGAGCATCCAGGACTGGGAACGCTCGTGCATCTGCCCCAAGGAAGTCCCCCGGTGCGTCTGTCGTGGAGTGCCGCTTTTCCGTAACCTCACGCGCAAGCCGGTGTACCCCGCTCCCGATGAAGTCGCCGCCAACCCCCGAAGCCGCAGTGCACGCCTTCGTGCCGCAGAGAGGCTTCAACTATGATCGGGAGAAAGCCGCGACCGGGAGGCAAAGCAGCTTCGAAACGAACGGCGGCGGCACGGACGGATTTTCGATGGGACATTTTCGTGGTGGCCGTTCTCTTTCTGTTGATTCTTCTGGGGGCGGCCTTTGCCAATGTTTGGCTGAGTCAGAATTGCCGGCTTGTGATGCATTCCATTTCCGAGCTGGAAAGACAGATCGATAGGGAAAAAGAGACGGCGAGGCGGCTCGAAATCGAGCTTGCGAGTCTCAAGTCGCCCAAGCGGCTTGAATCCATTTCAGTGGCCGAATTGGGATTGCGAACACCGACTCCCAATCAAATCGTCGACGTCCAAGACTGAGGGGTGAACTCATGCTTTGGAGGAGACCGAGGAGAAGAACCAAGAAACGCGACACCGCTTTACGGCCGAATAAGTCGAAGAAACGCGATGCCGCTTTTCGAATGACCGTGGTCCTGGTTACGGCGGCGATTTGTTTCTCTCTGGCGTTGGTCCGCGCCGTGAACCTCCAAGTGTACGAGGCCGAACATCTTTCCAGTCTCGCGAGAAAGGAATACACCGGCGCTTTAACGTTTTTGCCTCAGCGCGGAGATATTGCGGACCGCCGTGGCAGGCAGTTGGCCTCGAGCGTGGAGGTCTATTCCCTGTACGCCGAGTCCAAGCGAATCGAGAATCCCAAGCCCGTGGCGCGGCAGCTGTCTCAACTGCTGAATCTGGACTATCTGGATACGTTTGAAAAGCTTTCTTCGAATCGCTGGTTCGTCTGGATCAAACGAAAATTGACGCCCACGCAGAAGGCCGAAGTGGCCAAGCTGAAGGTCCCCGGCCTAAGGTTTGTTCCCGAAACCAAACGCGTTTATCCCAACCGTGATCTCGCGGCTCATGTGCTGGGTTTTGTTGGGGTCGACGGCAAGGGGTTGGAAGGCCTCGAACTGCGATTCGAGGGAGAGCTTCGGGGTGAGAAGGGAAGCATTCCCATTTATCGGGATCGATTGGGACGTACCGTGTACCGTGAAGAGTCGCCGGAACGGTTCCAGCCGGCAGGGCACAACCTGGTCCTCACCCTGGACAAGACCCTGCAGTTCCGCATGGAAAACGCGCTTCGCAAGGCCGTGGTGGAACAGCGGGCTAAATCGGGCATGGCCGTCATGATGGACCCGTGGACCGGAGAAATCATGGCGTTGAGCGTCTTCCCGTCCTACGATCCCAACCTTTTCTGGAAGTTCCCCGCATCCAGCCGCAGGAACCGAGTGGTTGTGGACTGCTTCGAGCCGGGTTCGACCATGAAGGTGTTCACCGCGATGATGGCCGTGGAAAGCGGGAGCATCCGTCCCGATGAGGCCATCTACTGCGAAAACGGTCGATACAAGGTGGGGGGTCATGTGGTTCGCGATACTCATCCCCACGAATGGCTGACCCTGGATCGCATCATCCAGGTTTCCAGCAACATCGGAGCGCTCAAGGTGGGCATGCGCCTTGAGAAGACCGCACTTTATGACGGGCTGAAGGGATTCGGTTTCGGCGAACCCACGGGAATCGACTTGCCCGGCGAAACCCGAGGCTTGCTTAGACCGGTGGGCAATTGGGTTACCATCGACTTCGCGACCATCTGTTTCGGTCAGGGGGTGAGCATCTCTCCGTTGCAGCTGATAACGGCCGTTTCCTCGGTGGCCAACGGCGGAATGATTATGAGGCCCCATGTGGTCAGACGTCTCGAGGACCCCAAAGGAAAGGTCATTCGGACCTTCGGCACCGAACCCGTGCGTAGGGTGGTATCCGAAAGGACGGCAAAAATCGTCGGCGGCATGCTCGAGAAAGTGGTGCAAAGCGGAGGAACCGGAAGCAAGGCGGCCGTGGAGGGATACAAGGTGGCGGGAAAGACGGGCACCGCACAGAAGGTCGACCCGAAAACGGGAAGATATTCCGGCCGCAACTTCGTTTCTTCGTTTGTGGGCTATTTTCCGGCGGACGCTCCCAAGGCGAGTCTTCTGGTCATGATCGACGAGCCCCGCAAGTCGATTTATGGAGGCCTGGTGGCGGCACCGGTATTCAAGGACATCGCGGAACAGGTGATTCCGTACCTGGGGATCAAGCCCGACCAGGTATACATGGCTGAACATGAGATCGACTCCGCCGCCACTTTGGTCCCGGAAGGCGATCGTTCGGTTTCGCCGGTTATTTCTCCGGCCGAAGAGGCGGAGGACCCGGAAACCATGCCGAATCTTCTGGGCCTGGATGCGAGAAGCGCACTGATCATGCTCGCCGGACGCGGCATGGAAGTGGGACTCGTGGGCACGGGCGTGGTCGTTAAGCAGGATCCCGCGCCGGGGTCCGCTCTCGATGGGGTCCGCAACTGCAGGATTTATCTGGGCGAGGAGCAATCGATTTGAAACTGTCGGAACTGGTGCCGTCCGAACTGATCGTCGATAAGATCGGTGTAGCGGACCCGGAAATCACCGAACTGGCCTATGATTCCAGGAGAGTGGTTCCGGGTGCGCTGTTTGCGGCGCTCCAGGGTGCGCAGGACGACGGATTGCGTTTTTGGCCCCAGGCCAGGGAGCGCGGAGCTTCGGCACTCCTTTTTCAAGCACGGGAAGGAACGACTCCGCCGGCGGACGACCTCCCCAAAGTGTGCGTCAACGACGCCAGAAAAGCGCTGGCCTTGGCGGCTCACCGGTTTTTCGGGCGACCCTCCCGTCGGTTGAAGCTCATAGCCGTCACGGGCACCAACGGAAAAACCACCACCTCGTTTCTCCTGGAGTCCGTTTTTCGCGCCGAGGGGCGCGAGGTCGGGGTCATCGGCACCATCGACTACCGATACGGGGGCCGGAAATTCCCCGCTCCCACCACGACTCCCGAATCGGTGGACCTGCAGCGGCTTCTCAAAGATATGGCCGACGCCGGCGTCTCCCTTGTGATCATGGAGGTTTCCTCCCACGCTCTGAACCAGAAGCGGGTGGATGGATGCCGTTTCTCTACCGCCGTGTTCACCAATCTTTCGAGGGATCACCTGGATTATCATTCCGACATGCGGGATTACTTCGAGGCCAAATCGAGACTGTTTCACCTGCTTTGGGACACGGCCGCTCCCGACGATTCCGTGCACGCCTTGTGCAACGTGGACGATCCCTATGGAAGGGAGCTGAAGGACTTGTTCGGCCGCCGGATGCTTTCCTTCGGGCTCGCCTCCGAAGCGGATTTTCGAGGAACGATTCGCAGGGCGGATTTGCAGGGGCTGGAAGTCACGGTTTGCCGGGGAGAGGATGAGTTGTTCCTGAGCTCACGTATGGTGGGTCCCGTCAATGCCTACAATTTGGTGGCCGCCGCCGCCGCCGCCATGTGCATGGGAGTCTCTCCGGAGACGATCCGAGCAGGGATCGGGGCTCTGCAGGGAGTTCCGGGCAGAATGCAGGTGGTTCGAGGAAGTCGCGGTGTAACGGCCATAGTGGATTATGCCCATACGCCCGATGCCCTGGAAAAGGTGCTGGTCGGCGCGGCGAGTCTGGCGCCGCGTTCCGTGCTTACGGTGTTTGGATGCGGGGGAGATCGCGATCGGGGGAAACGGCCCATCATGGGGCGGATCGCGGCTGAATTGAGCACTTCGCTCATCATTACTTCGGACAACCCGCGTCGTGAGAATCCCGATGCCATCATCGAGGAGATCGAGGCCGGAGTTCTGCCCACGGGCCTGCCCAAACGAAACATCGACGAGAAACCGGACCCCGTCCGTCGATGGTATGCCGTGGAGAGGGACCGCGGTAAGGCCATTCAAGCGGCGGTCGACGCGGCGCGTCCCGGGGACGTGATACTCATCGCCGGCAAGGGACACGAGACCTACCAGCTCGTGGGCTCCGAGGTGCTCCATTTCGACGATGTGGAACAGGTAACGAATGCCTTCCAAAGACAGGCGGAGGCGGCTTGAATCCGACCCTGGAACAAATCTGCGACATCGTGCGCGGAAGAATGGTTGCCCCGGGAAGTAATGTCGAGGTCCGGGGTATATCAACGGATTCGAGAACCATCGAGCCGGGAGAGGTCCTGGTGGCCTTGGTGGGGGATACATTCGACGCTCACGGTTTTATTCCCCAGGCATTTCATAGAGGGGCCGCGGGCGCCGTTGTGGTCGAGGAGCGATTGTCGGCGTCGGTCCTCGAAGCCTTGGGACCGGAGTTCGGGCTCATCGGCGTGGATGACACCCTTATTGCGCTCGGGGATTTGGCCGCGGAGGTCCGGCGGAATTTTGCGGGTCCCGTTGTCGGAATCACCGGAAGCAACGGAAAAACCACCACAAAGGAAATGATCGCCTCGATCCTTTCCATGAGGGGCTCGGTGCTCAAGAGCCCCGGCAATTTCAATAATTTGGTGGGACTTCCTCTTACTCTGTTTCAGCTGAAACCCGGAACGGACTTTCTGGTCCTGGAAATGGGAGCGAATACCTTCGGCGAAGTTCGGCGCCTGGCACGGATTGCCCGTCCCACGGTTGGGCTGATCACCAATGTGGGGCCCGCGCATCTCGAAGGCTTTGGTGATCTTGAGGGCGTGGCCAAAGCCAAAGGAGAGCTCATCGAGGAACTCCCGGATTCTTCAATTTTCGTGCTGAACGCGGACGACCCGAGGATCGTTGAAAAGGCCGAGTCTTTCAAAGGAAGTAAAGTGGTCTATTCCGCCAACCCCGAGCAAGCGGGAGCTTCTCCCCAGGTATGGGTCAAGAGCGGGCGGATTTTGGAGCCGGGGGGTCGCGAGGAGTTTTGGAGGACCCGCGTGGAACTTCACCTTCCCGCAGGGGACATCGAGGTCGTACTCAGAGGAGTCGGGGAGCATCTGGAACAGGACGCTCTAGCGGCCGCCGCGGCGGCGGTGGCGGTGGGCGTGGATTCCGAAGCGGTAAAGCGGGGGCTGGAGTCTTTCGTCCCGGTGGGGGGGCGCAACCGGCTGCTGCGGGGAAGGAACAACGTTCGAATTTTGGACGACGCATATAACGCCAATCCGGCCAGCATGAGGGCTGCACTGAGCACCGCGGCAAAGCTGAGGGGCGGGGGACGGATCCTGGCCGTTTTGGGTGATATGGCCGAGCTGGGTGAACAAAGCGAATCCCTTCACCGGCAGGTGGGAGCGGTTCTTTGGAAGCTGGGCGTCGACGAGGTCTTTCTACTGGGGCGATTCGCGGGACAGTTACGCCGGGGAGCCGTGGAACACGGCATGGAACCCGGCAGAGTGCACCTTTTCGAGTCCTTGGATGAGCTGATCGCGGACTTGATGGAAGCGGTCCGGGAAGAAGACGTCGTGATGGTGAAAGGGAGTCGGGTCATGGGCATGGAACGAGTCGTGGAAAGCCTCGCGGCGGGAGCGACGAATCATGCTGTATGAATTGCTGTATCCGTTGCATACGCTGCATCCCGTGTTCAACGTGTTTCGTTACATCACGTTCCGGACGATTTATGCGGTGATTACCGCCTTGCTGATCTGCTTCGTCCTGGGGCCCTGGTTTATTCGGAAATTGACGCAGTACAAGATCGGTCAGTACGTCCGCGACGACGGACCTCCTTCGCACAAACCCAAACAGGGCACTCCGACCATGGGAGGAGTCCTGATCCTGTTTTCAGTGGTATTCAGCACGCTCCTTTGGGCTCGGCTCACCAATGCGTACATCTGGGTGGTTCTTTTCGTGACTCTGGTGTGTGGCGCCATCGGTTTTGTGGACGACTATTACAAGCTCTTTCGCAGGCAGAGCAAAGGATTGAGCGGAAGAAGAAAGTTGGTGGGGCAGATCGCCGCAAGTTTTCTGGTGGCCATGTTCCTCTATATCCACGGAGACTTCGACTCGAGGTTGTCCATCCCCTTCTTCAAGGACATCAATCCGGATCTAGGGTGGGGATACATTCTGCTGACCGTCTTCATCATTACGGGTACCTCCAATGCGGTCAATCTGACGGACGGACTGGACGGTCTCGCCATAGGGCCGGGCGTCGTGGCCTTCGGAACTTATCTCGTCTTCTGCTACGTGGTGGGACACGCGGTCATCGCAAGGTATCTTCAGATAGCCCACGTACCGGGCACGGGGGAACTCACTGTCTTCTGCGGGTCCATGGTGGGCGCGGGAGTGGGCTTTCTCTGGTACAACACGTACCCGGCTCAGATATTTATGGGGGACACGGGGTCACTGGCCCTGGGAGGGGCTTTGGGGACCATCGCGGTCTTGATCAAACAGGAGATTCTGCTGGTGATCGTGGGCGGTATCTTCGCGATGGAAGCTCTTTCGGTCATTTTTCAGGTGGGATACTTCAAGCTCACCAACGGTAGGAGGATTTTCCGCATGGCCCCTTTGCACCATCATTTCGAACTGAAGGGCTGGGCGGAACCCAAGGTCATCGTTCGTTTCTGGATTATTGCATTCATCCTGAGCCTTATAGGGATGAGTACCCTGAAACTGAGGTAACGTGGTTGATATGAAGCCGAATTCCCTCCGATCCATGGACGTGGTCCTGCTCTTCACGGTTTTCGTGCTCGTGGGTTTGGGGCTGGTCATGGTGTACAGCGCAAGCTCGGCTTTGGCGTTGGAACGAAACGGGGACTCTCTTTTCTACCTTAAGCGGCAGATCATAGCCACGGGTTTGGGCTTTTTAGGACTTATTCTGCTGTCTCAAGTGCCCTACCATTGGTTTGGGAAAATGGTCTATCCGGTTCTGTTCGGTTCCCTGGCGGTCATGGTGCTGGTATGCATTCCGGGAATCGGTCATGAAGTGGGAGGGGCGAGACGTTGGCTTCATGTGGGAGGGTTTTCTTTCCAGCCGTCGGAGTTCGGGAAAATCGGCCTGACGATCTACCTTGCCTATTCGCTCAGTAAGAAAGGGGACAAGGTCCGGGATTTTTCCATCGGGTTCGTTCCCCACTTCATTGTGCTCGGCTTGCTGTTGATGCCCGTGCTGGTTCAGAAAGACCTGGGAGCGGCCGTGCTCATGACCTTCCTTACAATCACCATGCTGTTCGTGGCGGGAGCCAGAATTCTCCATCTGGCCGGAGCGGGTTTTGCGGGAGTCGGCATGCTGGCTTTGGCCATTTTTCTTGAGCCGTATCGTCTGGAAAGACTCAAATCCTTCCTGAATCCTTGGGCGGACCCTCTAAACAGCGGGTTTCAAATCATTCACTCGTTTATGGCCTTCGGCTCGGGCGGCGTCCTGGGAGCGGGTTTTGGGGAAGGCAAACAGAAGCTGTTCTACCTGCCGGAACCCCACACGGATTTTATTCTCTCCGTTTTGGGTGAGGAGGGCGGATTGGTGGGGGTGGTGGCGGTCCTGATTCTTTATTTCGTCTTTTTCAAACGCGGGATTCGCGTCGCGAAAGGAACCAAGGAAAGTTTCGGCTCCCTACTCGCATTCGGTCTCACCACGCTGATCGGACTTCAGGTCATTATGAACGTATGGGTGGTCATGGGTTTGATTCCAACCAAAGGGTTGGCTTTGCCCTTCATGAGCTATGGAGGCTCGGCCATGATGATGAACCTGTGCGCCGTCGGCATCTTGCTGAATATACGATCGGTCGGGGCGGAAGCAAAATGATCGGCGCCTTGGTATTCGCCGGAGGCGGGACCGGAGGCCACTTGTTTCCCGGTCTGGCCATGGCGGCGGAATTCGAGAGAAGAAGTCCCGGCGTGGCGATCCATTTTATCGGAAGCGGCAGAGGACTCGAGGCCAAGGTACTTCATGAGAAGGGATACGACTGTCTCAAGATTCCCTCCGCCGGTCTTACGGACAAGAAAGGCTTGGGCAAAGTGAGGGCGGCGTTCCGGACGTTTCGGGGCGTGTTCAGAAGTTTCTTTTTATTGCTTAAGATCAAACCGGCTCTGGTTATCGGGTTGGGAGGATATTCCTCCGGCCCTGTGGGTCTGGCGGCTCGTTTGTTGGGTATTCCCTTGGCGCTTCAGGAGCAAAATGTCGCACCCGGATTGACCAATCGTCTGCTGGGACGTTGGGCGCGCCTGATTCTGTGCTCCTGGGAACAGACCGCCGCCTATTTCAAAGCCGACCAGGTTCGACTGGTGGGGAATCCGGTACGCCCTGAGTTCTTGGATTGTACGAGGCCGGTCGGGGAGGGGGCACCCCATATTTTGATTACCGGAGGCAGCCAGGGGGCTCACAAACTCAACGAAACGGCGCCTGAAGCGTTTGCCGCGTTGAGTCGGTTTCGAGATCGCATCAGGGTGACGCATCAGACGGGAGAGCGTGACGAAGAGTCGGTGTCGGAAAGATACCGGCAGTTGGGAATCGCAGGCCGGGTAAGCGCTTTTATTCCGGATATGGCAAGGGCCATGTGCGACGCCGATCTGGTGGTCGGCAGAGCGGGTGCCACCAGTCTTGCCGAATTGGCCGTACTGGGAAGGGGGGCGGTTCTGGTCCCGTATCCGTTCGCGTCGCACGGCCATCAGGAACAGAACGCCCGAGTATGGGAAGAAGCGGGGGCCGGTCGAGTGGTATTGGAATCCGAACTGACCGCGGACCGGCTGGCGTCCATTTTGGAGGAATTGCTTTCCGAGCCTGGAGAAATTCGGCGGATGGCGGAGACGGCCCGGTCCCTGGGGCGTCCTCACGCGGCCGGGGAAGCGGTGGCGGCCTGCCTGGAAATGATAGGTCATGATGAAGCGAACCAAGATTCGTAACCTGTTTTTTGTGGGAATCGGCGGAACCGGGATGAACGGCATCGCTGAAGTCCTGTTGAACCAGGGCTTCCGGGTTCGGGGCTCGGATTTGCGGGATTCCGACGTGGTGCGAAGGCTGACTTCCCTGGGGGCCGAGACCTTTCTGGGACATCGGGCGGAGAATGTGCATGGCTCGGACGTGGTGGTGGTGTCCTCGGCGGTGCAGGAAGACAACGTCGAGGTGCGGGAAGCAAGGCGACTCAACATTCCCGTGATTCGGCGCGCGGAAATGCTCGCCGAACTCATGCGGACGAAACACGGTATCGCGGTGGCGGGAGCGCACGGCAAGACAACCACCACCAGCATGATCGCTCAGATTCTCACCAACGCGGGGCTCGATCCCACCGTGGTGATCGGAGGCAAGCTTTCCACCTTCGGCAGCAATGTGCGACTGGGGCAAGGCGATCTTATGGTGGCCGAGGCGGACGAAAGCGACGGCTCTTTTCTCCGATTATCGCCCGCCATCTGCGTGGTGACCAACATCGATGCGGAACATCTGGATTTCTACCACGGGCTCGATCAAATCAGGGAAGTCTTTCTTGAATTCATTAACCGAATTCCTTTTTACGGTTTAAGCGTTTTATGCCTGGATGATCCGGGGCTGCAGGATCTGATTCCTCGGGTCGAAAAAAGAAGAGTCACTTACGGCCTTTCGGCGCAAGCCGATGTGAGGGCGGTGGATGTCGTCCGGGAAGGCCCTTTGACGAGCTTTCGAGTGGTGAGAGACGGCACGGAGTTGGGCCCGGTGGGACTGAATCTTCCGGGGCTGCACAATCTCTACAATGCCCTCGCCGCCATCAGCGTGGGTTTTGAATTGGACGTCCCCATTGAAACGGCGGCCTCCAGCCTTCAGCGGCTGGGGCAAGTACACCGTCGCATCGAGATACTGGGGACTGTGGACGACATCATGGTGGTGGACGACTACGGCCACCATCCAACGGAGATTCGCGCGACGTTGGAGGCGGTCAGGAGTGCCTGGAGCAACCGGCGAATCCTGGTGGTTTTCCAACCGCACCGCTACACCCGCTCGTTCCATCTTCATGAGGAGTTCGTGAAATCCTTCTACCAAGCGGATCACTTGGTGATCACGGATATCTATGCAGCGGGGGAAGCCCCCATCGAAGGGGTGAGCGGTGAGAGTTTGTATAGGGGAATCCGCGACCACGGACACAAGGACGTCCATTTCATCGCCGACCAGGACGATATCTTGGGACATCTGCTGGAAACCTGCAGACAGGGCGACCTGATTCTAACCTTGGGAGCGGGAAACATCAATCGAGTGGCATCGTTGTTCCTTGCGGGAAAAGGCGCGGATGCTCAATCGGCATAAGAAATCGTTGGAGAACCTTCTGAAGGAACGCGTTTCCTTTGATGTGCTTTTGAAGGGCCGGACCACCTTTAGAGTGGGGGGGCCTGCGTGGGCCGCAGCGGAACCGGCCGACGAGTCACAACTGAGTGGATTGTTGAAGTTCTCGAGGGAACAGGGGATTGCGCTGGAAATAATGGGCCGAGGCTCCAATTTGTTGGTTTCCGATGACGGCTTCCATGGGGTGGTCGTACGGTTGCGGGAGGGGTTTTCGTCCGTACGGCTGGTCCCGAAAAGAGGCGGGGGGGTTTGCTGTGAATGCGGTGCGGGGGTTTCCCTCTCTTCGCTTCAGGGTCGGCTGCTGAGGGACGGCTTATGCGGCTTTGAATTTGCCGCGGGCATTCCGGGCACAATGGGGGGCGCTTTGCGTATGAACGCCGGGTCCAAATGGGGCCGAATGGGGGATACGATTCTCTGGGTGGAATGGATGTCCGGCGAGGGAGAAAAGGTCCGGCAGGACAGACGCGACCTCCATTTTTCGTACCGATCCCTTCGGCTGCCTGCCGGATCGGTGATCCTCAAGACGGCCCTGGAAGTGATGCCCGGGGAAAGGCGGGCTTCCAGGGAGAAAATTCGGGGATACATGAAATACCGGTTGGAAACCCAGCCGGTGGGAGAACGAAGCGCGGGTAGCGTGTTCATGAATCCGCCGGGCCTCGCCGCCGGCAAGCTGATTGATGAAGCGGGTCTCAAGGGCATGCGGCTGGGGGACGCCGTGGTAAGTCCAAAACACGCCAATTTTATCGTAAATGCGGGCAACGCGTCGGCGGCGCAAATCAAATCCTTGATGGACGAGGTGGTCCGTAGGGTGGAACAGACCTCGGGAGTCCGGTTGACCCCCGAAATTCGATTATTGGGTTCCTTTAATTGAGGTGTGGCCACGGAAGCGGCATTAGGCATACGAAGAGCGAAGAAGAAGCCTCGTACCACAGGAAACCGGTATGTTCGCACGGAGAGCAGGCCGGGCCGGAAGGCCGTTCGTTTCGCGGTCATGTGCACGAAGGTCGTGTGCGCATTGGCCATGGGTCTGCTCGTGAGTTATTTCATTTTGACTCTGTATGAGTACGCCTTGGAATCCCCTCATTTCATGCTTCGGGGGGTCACCCTGGTGGGATGCGAACGCATGAACGAGCAATCGGTCATCAAACTGATGGGTGTGGACAGCGCCACCAACGTTCTTGGGTTGGACCTGTTGGACACCGCCAAAAGGATCGAAACCGAACCCTGGATCAAAAAGGCGGTGGTACGGAGAGAATTGCCGGACGAACTCTGGGTGAGAATTTGGGAACACAGGGCGCGGGCGTTGGTCAGCCTGGATCATTTGTATTACGTGGACGAGGACGGAAAGCCGTTCAAGAAGGTCGAAGCTGGAGACTCCCTGAACTTCCCCATAATCACCGGGTTGAGCCGAGATGATCTGCTGTTGGAGAGTCCTTGGAGGATGGCGGCCAAGGAACGCCTCATTACCTTGCTCGGCCTCCTGGACGGCAAGGTTTCGTCGCTGGCAGGAAACATGATTTCCGAAATTCACGTGGAGTTCGAAGGAGACCTGGAGATCGTAACCCGGGACCACGTCCGAATCCGACTGGGAAAAGACTTTTATTCAAGCAAGGTCCGGAGGTTGGCGGCTGTGATGGAGGACTTGGTCGCAAAAGATCAGTGGCGCCTTATCCAGTCCATCGATCTGGACTACGAGGAGCTGGCCGTCGTGAAATATCGAAAATCCGCTCAGAGCATGGAGCAGGTATGAAGAGTGACCTGATCGTCGGATTGGACATAGGCACTACCAAGGTCTGCGCCGTGGTGGGAGAGGTGGTCGATGATCGGGTGAACATCGTCGGCCTGGGTTCCCATCCATCCGTGGGATTGCGCAAAGGTGTGGTTGTGAGCATCGAGGAGACCGTGGATTCCATTCGCCGCGCGGTGAGCGAAGCCGAACTCATGGCCGGCTGTGAAATCACTCAGGTATATGCGGGGATCGCCGGAGGACACATCAAGGGATTCAACAGCATCGGCGTCATTGCCATCAAGAACAAGGAGGTGACCCAGTCCGATGTTGATCGGGTGCTCGATACGGCACGGGCCGTAGCCATCCCCATGGACCGGGAAGTGATCCATATTATTCCCCAGGAATTCATCGTGGACGAGGAGGACGGAATCAGGGACCCCATCGGGATATCCGGCGTGCGCCTCGAGGCTCGGGTGCACATCGTGACCGCGGCGGCCACCTCGGCTCACAACATCATCAAATGCGCCAACCGAGCCGGGCTGGATGTATGCGACATCGTGCTGGAACCCATCGCGTCGTCGGAAGCCGTGTTGAGTCAGGAGGAACGAGGCTTGGGCGTGGGGCTCATCGATTTCGGAGGCGGTACCACGGATTTGGCGATCTTTTCCGGGGAGAGTGTTCGGCACACTTCCGTTCTGGCCCTCGGTGGAAACAACCTCACCCACGACATCGCAGTGGGACTGCGAACGCCCGAGGCCGAAGCCGAGATCATCAAGAAGAGATACGGCTGCGCCATGAGCACCATGATCAGTAAGGATGAGATATTGGAGGTGCCCAGCGCGGGCGACGGCAGAAGCCGCAAAGTATCCCGCAGGATTCTGGGGGAGATTCTCGAGCCCAGGGTCGAAGAGATTTTTACGCTGATTCAGAGAGAAATGATTCGTTCGGGGTACGAAGATATGCCGGTTTCCGGGATGGTTCTCACAGGGGGATCGTCTTTGTTGCCGGGCATTCTCGAAGTGGCGGAGCAGGTTTTCAATCTTCCGGTGCGATGCGGGTATCCCGCAGCGGTGGGAGGGTTGGTGGACATAGTGAACAACCCCATGTACGCAACGGGCGTGGGATTGGTCTTATACGGAAAGAAGAGCAAGCCGACCCGGAAGTTCCGAATTCGGGACAAGAACATCTTCAACCGGGTGCTTGCTAGAATGAAACGGTGGTTTCAAGAAGTCATTTAACCACACGACGTCGAGAAAGGGGAAGGAGGAGTCCGGAGAAATGAAATTTGAACCCATTCAAATGGCGAGTGCGGCCAGGATCAAGGTCATCGGCGTGGGAGGCGGCGGCGGAAACGCGATCAACAATATGGTGGAATCGCGACTGCTGGGGGTGCAGTTTCTCGCGGCGAACACGGACATCCAGGCGCTGGACACTTCTCTTGCGGATGTTCGCATCCAGATCGGGTGCGGCTTGACAAAGGGGCTCGGCGCCGGAGCGAATCCCGGAGTCGGCCGGGAAGCCGCAATGGAGGACAACCACAAAATCCGCGAGGCCTTGAAGGACACCGACATGGTGTTCATTACGGCAGGCCTGGGAGGCGGCACGGGAACGGGGGCCGCGCCCGTTGTGGCGGAGCTGGCCAAGGAAATCGGTGCCTTGACCGTGGCGGTGGTCACCAGACCGTTCACCTTCGAGGGAAAGAAGCGATTGAACCAGGCGGTGGAAGGCATTGAGCAACTGAAGGAAGTGGTAGACACCTTGATCACCATTCCCAACGATCGCCTCACCACATTGGCGCCCAAAGGGGCCACTTTCAAAGACATGCTCAAAAAGGCCGACGACGTGCTTTACTATGCGGTGAAAGGCATCAGCGACCTGATCATGGTTCCGGGCCTGATCAATCTGGATTTCGCCGACGTACGCACGATCATGAGCGAGATGGGCGTGGCCCTCATGGGAACCGGGATCGGGCGCGGAGAGAACCGGGCCATGGAAGCCGCGCAAGCCTCCGTATCGAGCCCCTTGCTGGACGATGTTTCCATCGAGGGAGCGCGAGGCCTGCTCGTGAACATCACTTCCTCCAGCAGCCTGCTTATGGAAGAGGTGCAGGAAGCCTGCACGTTCATCCAGGAAGCGGCGCACGACGATGCCAACATCATTTGGGGCGCCGTGTTCGACGAGGAGCTCAACGAGGAAATACGCATCACGGTGATTGCAACGGGGATCAAAGACAAGCCGGAAACGAAACTGAGACCCGTGGCGCCTCGGGATGGGGCAAAGAAACGCGAGCGAGTCCGGGACATCGATTCTCCTCCCGTGGTGCGCAAAGTGAAACCGGCTCCGCAGACCGTCAATTTCACCTCGCATCATGTGGATTCCGAGAACGACTTCATCTTTGATGAAGACCTGTATGATCAGCCGACGTTCCTGAGAAAACAGGCGGACTGAACACGGCAATGTCCTGGAAGATCCGGGAACACTATCGGAATATCCTGTCCAGGGAACGCAATACGGTTTTCAAGGACCCCGGCGGAAGAATTCGCGTTGCCCTCGCGTATCCGAATCGGTATCACGTGGGCATGTCCAACCTGGGTTTCCAGTCCATGTACGGGTGGCTGAACCGGGAAGAATCCGTGGTGTGCGAACGGGTATTTCTGCCCGATGACCAGGAAGCCGCGCTGTACAAGCAGAGCGGGATTCCGTTGCTTACTTTGGAAACCCAAAGGGTGGTCGCCGAACAGGATGTCGTGGCCTTTTCGGTCTCATTTGAGAACGACTACCTCAATATTCTTAAGCTTCTTGAGCTGGCCCGAATACCGCTGCTCTCCTCCCGGCGGTCGGAACCGGCTCCTCTTGTGTTGGGAGGCGGCATTGCCGTATCTCTGAACCCCGAGCCTCTCGCCCCTTTCTTTGACCTCCTGGCCCTGGGCGACGGCGAGGTGGTTCTGCCCCATCTGCTGGACTTGTTTCGCTCCGTAGAGTCGATTCCCCTGGAACGGGAAGGGCTTGTGCGGGAGGCCGTGGGAAAGCTCGGCGTTTACGCCCCGGGCTTGTACGAGGAGATATACGGACCGGACGGGTTGATCGCCGGGCGAGAGAGCAGGCACGGGGCTCCCGAGAAAGTGGTTCCTGCTCGAAGGACCGCGTTGACCGTACCGATTCCACGCACTTTCGTGATGACGCCGGATACGGAGTTCTCGGATACGGTGCTTCTCGAAGTGGGCAAAGGCTGCGGTCGGGGATGCCGATTCTGTGCCGAAGGCCACTTGTTCCGCCCTCCGCGTGCCTATCCGGGAGAAACCCTTCAGGAAATGTTGTCCGAACTCAAGCCGTTGGGAAAGCGGTTCGGGCTTATTTGTCCGGCTATAGGAGACCTGCCCGACCTTCTTCCTTTGTTGAAGCATTTGGCGGAATCCGGCTGTGAGGCGACGGCATCGGCCCTTCGCGGCGATTCGGCCGGCGGTGAATTGCTGGACCTTCTGTGCCGATGTGGTCAGAAAAGCGTGGCCATCGCACCGGAATCCGGCTCACAGCGTCTACGGGACGTGATCAACAAAAAACTGGAAGAGCGGGACATCGTCGATGCGGCGGTCAGGTTGATGGAAGCCGGAATGACGGGCATCAAGTTTTATTTCATGGTGGGACTGCCCACGGAAACCGAAGAAGACGTGGACGCCATCCCGATCTTGTTGAAGAAGATTTTCCACGCGCTCAAGAAGGGAGCCCGAAAAGAGAAAGGCCTCCCCCGTCTGAGTGCGGGCGTCAGCTGTTTCGTGCCCAAAGCCCACACGCCTTTTCAGTGGGAGCCCTTGGCGTCCGTCGATCTGCTGAAGAAGAGGATCGTCCGGTTGCAGAAGCAGTGCCGGTCCATCGGCGGCGTCTCCGTGTTCTCTGAGGTTCCCAAGTGGTCTTATACCCAGTCCCTGCTCTCTTCCGGGGATCGTAGAGTGGGACGTATGCTTGCGCAAGTGCACGAAAATGAGGGCAAATGGTGGAATACATTCAAACGAACGCCTGTTAATCCGGACTTCTTCGTGTATCGTCGAAAAGATTTTGATGAGATTCTGCCTTGGGATTTCGTCGATACGGGAATACGAAAGGAGTATCTGATTGCGGAGCACCGGCGTGCCATGGCGGCCAAGACGTCCCCTGACTGTCGACCCGAATCGTGCAACAGGTGCGGCTTGTGTCGAGAATCCACGGAATAGTCTTCCTCTAGAACGACTTCCCAGACCTCATCCCGCGGGTCTTCAGGGTTTGATACCCGAACGATCCATGCATCCTCTTCGATTGACAATCTCGAATCTTTTAAATAAAATCCAGTTCTTGCGCTTAATCGAGGCAAGACCGAAACCATGATCTCCATCATCATAGTGCACTACCGAACTCCGGGGCGGCTCGCCGACTGTCTCGACGCCTTGTCCACGGCGGAGCTGCCGGAACCCACGGAAATCCTGGTAGCGGATAATTACTCTCAATGTGACGGTGAGCTGAAAAGCTTGTGCAGTTCCGCGCGGCATCCGGTAAAGCTACGTCTGAGCGGAAGAAACGAGGGGTTGGCCTGTGCCGCGAATCGCGCGTTTCGCGAAAGCGGCGGAGAGTATGTCCTGAACCTGAACCCCGATGTGTTGGTTTCCGGTGATGCCGTGGCCCGGCTGCATGAGCATCTGGTTCGAAATCCGGAGACGGGTGTCGTGTTCCCAAAACTGCTCAACCCCGACGGCACGCTCCAGTATTCCTGTCGGCGGTGTTACGACTGGCAGACGATCGTTCTTCGCAGAACGCCCCTCGGGCGTTCCGCCGGTGGGCGGCGGCTCCGAAGTCACCTGATGGCGGACTACGACCACACGGAGACCCGCGAGGTGGATTGGGCTCTGGGGGCGGCATTCATGGTCCGCAGGGATGCCGCTCCCGAGCACGGCTTGTTCGATGACCGCTATTTCCTTTATCTCGAGGATGTGGATTTATGCACGGATATGTGGAAAAGGGGTTGGAAAGTGATTTACCATCCTCACGCGACCATGGTCCATGATCACAGAAGAGGCAGCGCCCGGAACCCTTTGGGAAAAGAGAACTGGTCGCACTTGGTCAGTTGCCTGAAGTACTGCCTGAAGCACGGGGGCTTCAAAACGGTCCGACGAAGTGAAGAGATGGGAAAACCGCCATGCTGAGACAACGAGCCAAACTCATTGAAAACATTTTGTTCTTCCTGGATTTGTTGGTCACAACCGGCGCTTTCTTTCTGACCTATTATATACGAAATCAATTTCCTGAATCCTATTTCAACGCCCTGTTTCCCATTCATCATTATGTGAAACTGCTGATTTTGATTATTCCCACCTGGGCGATATTGTTACGGTTTTTCAAGACCTATCGATCCTACCGGACTACCGGGTTGAAGGCGGAAGCCTGGATCCTGACCAAAGTGGTGTTCACTTCCGGGCTGGTTCTGGGATTCGCCATCTTTCTTCTCAAGTACAACGAGATTCTGAGTCGAATGTTCATCTTGTGCTTCCTCGTTGTTGACCTGGCCTTTCTGGTATGTATGAGAATCTTCATACGTCTGGTGAGCCGGTGGGTGCGGAGGAAAGGGTACAATTTCAGGAACATGGTGGTTGTGGGGGACGACCATCGAGCCCTGCAGTTCGCCGAAATGGTGGAACAGACCCGTTGGTGGGGTATCCGAATCCTCGGTTTCATGACGCCGGGAAAGAACGATGTGATTCCGGAGATACGGCAGCGCTACCACATCCTGGGGACCATCGACGACCTCGACCGGTTCGTCATGGAGGAAGTGGTGGACGAGGTGGTGTTTCTGGTCACCCGGCAGAAGCTGGCCGAACTTGAAGACGTGTTTCTCTTTCTGGAGGATGTGGGAGTCAAGGCCAGAGTTGCGTTGAATTTCTTCCCTAATGTGATCGCCAGGACTGAGTTCAGTCAGTTGTCCGGAATTCCACTTCTTTCTTTTTCAACCATTCCCAGTGACGGCTTTCCCCTGCTCCTCAAGGCCGTGATGGACCGTGTCCTGTCTTTGGCGCTGCTCGTCCTGCTTTCACCTTTGATGGCGACGGTTGCCGCTGCGATCAGAATGACGTCGCCCGGCCCGGTGATCATCAGGCAGATACGTTGCGGGCTCCACGGAAGGAAGTTCATCATGTATAAATTTCGCTCGATGGTGGCCAATGCGGACGCGCTCAAGCGGGATTTGCAGGCGTTAAACGAAATGGACGGCCCTGTTTTCAAGATCAAGGACGATCCAAGGATTACCCGACTGGGAAAGTGGCTGCGCCGGACCAGCGTGGATGAACTGCCCCAACTCTTCAACGTGCTTATGGGCGACATGAGTTTGGTGGGACCTCGTCCGCCGTTGGCGGAAGAGGTGGCACGGTACGAACGCTGGCAAATGCGTCGTTTGAGCATGAAACCCGGCATCACCTGTTCGTGGCAGGTAAGCGGCCGCAATTCCGTGGATTTCAAGCGCTGGATGCATATGGACCTGGAGTATATCGACAACTGGCGCCTCAAACTGGACCTCAAGATTCTCCTCAAAACCATCCCGGTAATGCTTTTGGGAAAAGGCATGTAAATGGACCCCAAGTCCCCGGGCGAAGTGTCCGAAAAAGAATATCCGACCTCTCCCGTCCTGGTCGAAGGGCTCAGCCCCCAGTTTATGCGGTACAATCTGCTGGTTCCCCTGGACCGGCGGGACGATGAACTCGTCGTGGCCATGGCGCGTCCGGATGACATGGATACCTTGGACGCGGTTAGAATTGCCACCCAGTTACGGGTGGTGGCGAGACCGGGCTCGGAAGACGATATCGCGGATGCGGTGGAGCGCTTGTACGGCCAGGGCGCGTCCGCCATGGAACGAATCGTTAGTCAGATGGGGGAAGAAGAAGCCGAGGAGGCGGGGCAGGACAGCGTAGAGCATCTTCGTGACATGGCGTCGGAAGCTCCGGTGATCCGGTTGGTCAACCTGATTATTTCCAAAGCGGTAGATATGCAGGCCAGTGATATCCATCTGGAACCTTTTGAAAGCCGATTCAAAATCCGGTACCGCATCGACGGGGTGCTTCACGAAATGGAGTCGCCTCCTCGCCGACTGCAATCGGCGGTGATCTCGAGACTGAAGATCATGTCCAAGCTGGATATTGCCGAACGCCGGCTTCCTCAAGATGGGCGCATCAAGATGACGGTGCAGGGCAAACCCGTCGATTTCCGCGTTTCGACCATACCCACCTTGTTCGGGGAAAGTGTGGTTCTTCGAATTCTCGATCAAGGCTCGGTACGCCTCGACCTGCATCAACTCGGCCTGCCCGAAGACATCAAGAAGGATTTCGACCTTCTGATTCGAAAACCCTACGGCATGGTTCTCGTAACGGGTCCCACGGGAAGCGGCAAGACCACGACCCTCTATGGAGCCCTCGAACAGATTAACGAACCGGACAAGAAGATCATCACGGTGGAAGACCCGGTGGAGTACCAGATGCAGGGGGTCAACCAGATTCAGGTGAAGTCTTCCATCGGGCTTACGTTCGCCAAAGGCCTGCGCTCCATCGTGCGCCAGGACCCGGACGTGATTCTGGTCGGTGAAATCCGGGACGCGGAGACCGCCGAGATCGCCATCCAATCCGCGCTCACCGGCCATTTGGTGTTCAGCACCCTGCATACGAACGATTCGGCCGGCGCCGTGGCCAGGCTTCTGGAAATGGGCATCGAGGATTACCTCCTTTCGTCTTGCCTCCTGGCGGTGATGGCGCAGCGCCTCGTTCGGGTGCTGTGCCCTTTATGTAAGAAAAGAGTCCGGGCCGAAGCGGGGATGCTGAGTTCCCTGAACGTGGAAATGGACGTGAACGATCTGTGGGTGTATGAACCGGCGGGATGCGAGGAGTGCGGCCACACGGGTTATCGGGGACGGATGGGCATTTATGAGTACCTTAAGGTGACGGATAGAATCCGAAAACTGATCCTGGACCGGGGAGACTCTTTGACCATCAAGAGAGCCGCCGTTGAGCAAGGCATGAGGACTTTGCGCGCCGACGGTTTCGAGCGTGTACTGCAGGGGCACACCTCGTTTGCGGAATTGCTCAGGGTCACGCTGGAAGAATGATCTCATGCCCACGTTCAAGTACAGGTCGGCCGGGAAGGACGGGAAGATCACCGAGGGCGCTTTGGAGGCCGCCAACAAGGCGGAGGCGATCCGGTTGATCCAGGCTTCCGGGCAGATTCCCCTTCGCGTCGGCGAAAGGGGATTAGGGTCCGGGCTCTCTCTGAAGATGGAGATCAAGTTGCCCGGACTGGGCGACCGGGTCACCCCGAAAGATCTGCTCATTTTCACTCAAGAATTTCACACACTGGTCAAGGCCGGCATCCCGCTGGACCGATGCTTGGCCATTCTTGCCGAAATCGCCGAGAAGAAAGGTTTTGCCCGGATTATTCGGGAAGTATTACTCAAAGTTGAAGGCGGTGACAGTCTTGCCGACGCGTTTGAGGCGCACCCTCGGATTTTTCCCAAACTCTACGTCGCCATGGTCCGGTCCGGAGAGATGGGAGGTGTGCTGGATGTGATGCTCAGGCGCCTGGAGGAGTACATGGCGAGACTTCAGGATCTGAAGGAAAGCATCACTTCCGCATTGGTCTATCCCGTCTTGTTGATCGGGGTGGGCGGAGTTTCCATGATGATTCTCATGGCCTACGTGATTCCCAAATTTCAGAGCATCTTTGAAACCGTGGGCCAGTCTCTGCCGCTTTCCACCACGATCCTGTTGGCCGTGAGCGGCTTTGTTCGCTCCTATTGGTGGGCCTTGGCTCTCCTCCTGATCACTGCGGGGATTGTGGTGCGCCGGTACGTCTCAAGCGAAACCGGCAGATTCCAGTGGGATCAACTCAAACTTCGCCTCCCCGTTGTGGGAGGGCTGGTTCGAAAGGTGGAAACGGCTCGTTTCGCGAGAACTCTGGGCACCCTCATGAGTAGCGGCGTGCCTTTCCTGCAGGCCCTGAACATCGTCAGGGACGTGCTTCAGAACCGGGTGATCGCCCTTGCACTGGGCGCGGTGAGCTCGGATGTGAAGGGGGGTAAAGGGATCGCCGTGCCTTTGGCTCGAAGCAAAGTGTTTCCTCCTCTGGCCCTGCATTTGATCCAGGTGGGAGAGGAGACGGGCACATTGGACAATATGCTGCTTCAGGTGGCGGATAATTACGACCAGGAGTTTCGTAACGCCGTGAAGCGTACGATTTCTCTGATGGAACCGATGATGATTCTGCTTGTGGCGGTGCTGATTGGATTTGTTGTGGTGAGCATGCTGTCGGCTATTTTCAGCATTAACCAGATGGCGGTTTAACCAATCCCAAAGGAGGAAGTCATTGATGAAAAAGATGGACCGATCCAAGGGTTTCACCCTGATCGAACTTCTCGTGGTCCTCATCATCATCGGGTTGCTTGCGGCGCTCGTCGGGCCTCGGCTGTTCAGCAGGGTGGATACGGCCAGGCAACAGGCCGCAAAGGCCCAAATTGAGATCTTTTCGAGTGCTTTGGAGACCTATCGGCTGGATACGGGCAAGTACCCCTCGTCCGATCAGGGACTGGGAGCCCTGATGGAAAAGCCCTCGGACGTTACATCCTGGGCGGGTCCCTATCTGCAGAAAGAAATCCCCAAAGACCCATGGGGCAACGAATACGTGTACGTATATCCAGGTGAGCACGGAGACTATGACATCCTCTCCTATGGTGAGGACGGCCAACCCGGAGGCGAAGGCAACAGCGTCGACATCGTCAGCTGGAAAGCCCTCGGCCAGTAACAGGGTTCCTTGGGGGTTCACCCTCATGGAACTGATGGTCGTCCTGGTCGTTATCGGCATTTCCGCGGCGTTGGTGATTCCCAGGTTCGGAGCGAGTCTCGATTTCCTGCAGCACCGGAGCGGATTACGAGCGGCAATGGCCGCCATGCGGCAGGCCAGAGCGGAGGCCGTGTTTCGAGGCGAGAACATGCTGGTGCTGATTGACGCGGAAAACGGGACTTTGCGTGTCATGCGGGAAAAGGACGAAGGCGCTGAAGAATCCGATGAAAACGATGAGGGGGCGTCCGATGAAGAGAACGCGGTTGAGAGTGATGATCGGCCCGTGTTCCAGCCCAAACTGATAGAGTTGCCCCCCTCTCTAACGATCAAGGATGTGGAAACCGGGGAATACGGAGGGGAGGAAGGCGAACCGGCCCGGATCGTTTTCTATCCTCTCGGCACCTCAAGTGGTGGGGAACTTCTGATTGAAGATTCCCGAGGCAAGGAATATTTGATCCGGATCAGCTCTCTGAACGGTAAGGTCGGATTGACGGATGCGCAGGAAGAAGAGTGAAAACGGCGGCTTTACCCTGCTCGAAGTCATGGTGGCCATGACCATTATGGGCATTGTTGTGACCACGGCTTTGGAGTTGCTGGCCACATCGATGCATTCGGCATCCGCTTCCAAAGAGTTCGCTCGGGCTTCCATCTTGGGCAAGCGTGAGTTTGAACTGCTTCTGAACCGCGATAAGATGTTCAAAAACGAAGACTGGCCTGCCGGAGGAGAGCTGGAAGACGGTTACCAGTGGGACGTGACGATCACTCCCTACTCGAAATATGAAGATGAGGAAGAGTCCTTCCCGCTGAAAGTCTATCTTTGTGTTCTAAGGGTCCGCTGGGAGAGTGGAAAGCGGACGAAATCCGTCGAGTTCAAAGCCTTCAAAACGGTTCCCAAAAGCGGCACAGAGGTGGTGGTGACCAAATGACCACGGGGACCGGGAACCGTTCTTCTCGCGTCATGGAAACCACATACGGCCCGAGAATCGGGGGATGGCCTTGGACCCGAACGGATGTAGGTTCGGAGGCGGGATTCACCTTACTGGAGCTGTTGGTCAGCCTGACGATTCTGGCGATGATCGTCGCCGCCGTTTTCGGCACCTTCCATGTCGCGGCCCGTTCCTATGAGAAAGCCGACGAGATTATCGAAGCGACTCAGGACCAGGTGTACGGCTGGGAACAACTGGCCAGGCAAATCAGGAGCGCCTATCCGTACAAAGGAAAGAAAAGTCCGACTTCTTTCAAAGGAGAAGAGGACTCCGTCGAGTTCGTAAGTGCCTATTCTCTCCGCTGGGGCGGCAGAAGGGGCCTGTTTCGCGTACGTTACGAAGTGCGGGAATCCGAGGACGAAACCTACGACCTCATGGTTTACGAGGAGCAACTTCTGGACGCGGACCAGCTTGATGAAGACGTGGATGAGGATGACTATGAGGCCTTGTTCACCGTGAAGACCATGCCGGTTTTCCATTACTTCAAGAGCGACGCGGCCAAAGAGAGCGAAGAGGAGGGAGACTGGGAGGATTCTTGGGATGAGGACGAGAAAGCCATGCCCGGCAGGGTCGCTCTGGTTTTGGGAGAAGAGGATCCCGATGACGATGTGTCCCATTCCATGCAAATGATTATCAGGACGAAATCCGTTAAGAAATAGCGGATCGGGGGAATATGGAGTGTGCGCTTCCCGTGGGACGCCGGTTGTAGTGGGGCGTGCTTGGAGCGACGGCAGCCGCGAACGCCGGGTGTTTCGCGTCTTTGAAAAGAGGCGGTGCATGTGCGGGAATCCTGTGCGAAAGCAGCAGGGCTTTGCTCTTATCATTGTTCTTTGGATTGCGGTGTTCCTCACGGTGATGGCTTTTGACTTCGCTTCCAATATGAGGCTGGAGGCGCGGATCAGCAGGAATTACCTGGACGGGGCCAGGGCCTACTTCTTGGCGCTGTCCGGGCTGGATCTGGCTGTGGCGGAGTTTCAGCGCAGAAACGATTATGTTGAGAAGTCCAAAACCGACAGTTTGAGCGAATTACAGACGGAAAAGGAAGACCTCTGGGTGTTCGATGGAACGGAGAACGTGGTTGAGGTGGGAGAGGACCGGATCACCCTGCAGATGTTCTCGGAAGAAGGCAAGATCGATCTGAATAAGTCGAATTCCACCGTTTTACGCAGTTTTCTGGAGCTTTCCGGCTTGGAATCCGAGGACCGGAGTGTTCTGCTGGACTCCATCGAGGATTGGCGGGACGCTGATAACCTACATCGGATGAACGGAGCGGAAGACGACTACTACGAGAAACTGGACCCGCCGTACAAAGCACGCAACGGGGATTTTGAAAGTGTGGAAGAGTTGCTGCTGGTCCGCGGCATGACCGAAGAATTGATGTATCGAGACCTGTCCAAAGAAGGCGATTTGCCCAAATTGAAATCGGACTCCGAGGAAAAAAGTAAGAAACGCCGCTCTTCGTCTGTGCGGTTCGCGGATTGCCTCACCATTTACAACACTTCGGGGAAAATCAATCTGAACTCGGCCCCCAAAGAAGTCTTGCTGGCCGTTCCCTTTCTGACTCCCGGTCTAGTGAACCGGATACTCGAATTGCGGGACACGCGCGGCGCCGAGTTTCTGGATGCGGACGATTACCGCAGAGCTTTGGGCGACGACGTATACAACGCGGTTCAGGAGTATGCATCGTTGGAGAAGACGGGAAAACGCTTCACCGTTCGAAGTCGGGGCACTACCGGAAACGGGGCGGTCCAGGAAATATACGCAGTGGTCGAGTTCAATGCGGATTCCAAGAAGGACCCCTACACCGTGTTACGCTGGGTGGATGCGGCATTTTGATGGAGACGCATGTCGCCGCAGGCCACCAAAGGCCTCTCCGCTTTTCACGATGGCAGGAATTCGATTTTCGGGATCCATGAACGTTGGTTGAGCTTTGTTCCCATGACGTGCCTCGATCACTTGAGCCTGTCCTGGAACGGCGATGGGATACAAGACTCCTCTGCATGGAAATGGAATAGCCGGAATGCCCGTTAGATGAGCAAAAAGGACTGAAACGCTTTGATTGAAACGCTCACCTTATATTTCAATTCCCGGGAAGCGGTGCTGGTGCACCTAACCGCAGGCATCGGCAGGCGCGTCGTCAAAAGGACCGCCTCCTTTCCCTATCCTCCCAATGAAACCGGAGACCGTTCCAGGGAGGCCGTTGCCGGGAAAATCGTCGAGTATTTGCTCATCAACCGGATCAGACCGAAGGAATTGGTACTGGTGATTCCGGACCGGGAACTTCTTTTCAAGAAGGTCGTGCTTCCGGCGGCCGCAAGCGAGAATCTTGATCAGGTGCTCGAATATGAATTCGAGAACTACTTTCCGTTCAAAAGGGAGGACGCCCTGTTCGATTTCCTTGTGTTGAAGCGAACCAAGGGAGTCTCCGAGGACGTCCATGTGCTCCTGGCGACGTTGCAGAGAGCGCGTTATGAGTATTACAGAGGCATTACCGAAAGAATGGGTTTGAACCTGGTCAGGATCGAACCTGCCGTGTCGGCCAAGATCCCGGCGGTCTCGTGGCTGGCCCGCAAAAAGAGGCTCCAGTTCCCTCTGATGCTGGTTCACCCTGATGATAAGTCCTGGGAGATTTCCCTGTGGAACGACCCTGCCGCTCTGGAATGGAAAAGGATTTCGAGAAATCCCGACGAAAGTCTGAAGGAGCTTCTATCCGACCGGGGAAGAGCGGTGATGAACGGTATGCAGCAGGCTCGGTCCGTTTTCTGTGTTTCAATGGGCGCCGATGAGACCGGAAACGAAGAGGAGCTTCCGGAGCCTTTTCACCTCCTCGACCTGGCCGAAACGTTTCAGCAGTCCGGTTGGCCTCGGTATACGCCGGGGGTCTTTCATGGAATGGGAGCGGGCCTGCGGGAGATGGGGAGCCCTTCCCCCGGTCTGGATTTATTGCCTCCTGAAAAACGCAGGCGAAAGAAGATGGGAGGAATCTACCTGTTCGCGTTTCTGGGGGTTCTGACCCTGATGGCCGGGATGGCCATTCTATTGACTCCCTACCTGCAGGCTCGTGATTCGCTCAAGATACTGGAGCAGAAGTACAATGCGCTCGCGCCGCAACTGCAGGCGCTGGAGCGGAAACGCGAACAAATCAACCGCATTCGTTCGGATATGGAAGCACTGACGCGTGTGCCCAGACACAATGCACTAAACGTTCTGCTGCATCTCACGCCGCTGGTGCCGGAGCATGCCTGGGTCCAGAACTTTGAGCTGAAAAACGACGTCATCCAGATTCAAGGTTACTCAAAGAACGCGTCCGAGCTGATTCCGGTGCTGGAGAATTCTCCCAATTTCAAGGACGTGGAGTTCACATCGCCGGTGGTGAAACGGGGAACTCTCGAGAATTTCAACATTACGATGAAGATCGAAGACTAGTCATGTTTTCCAAAATGAGCGAGAGGATGCGGATTCTGATTATGGTCGGGGGAGTGGTCCTGGTAGTGGCGGCCGTTTATCTACTGGCCTGGGAACCGCTGTACGGCGATTATCGCGCCACGTTGACCCGTATCGATCTGCTGAGTGCGAAGATGGACCAGGCCCACCGTCGTCTACAGGATGCGGAATCGCTCAGTAGTGCGTATCGGGCCCACATCTCCACTTTGGAAAACCTTGAGAAGAGAATGTTCAAGGGGGAGCGCCCTTCTTTGATCGGGGCCGAGATTCAGAAGATACTCAGCGAGATTACGGAAGCCGAAGGTGTTTCGATCAGACGCACCAGGATGCTCCAGGAAGGCACCGTGGGACCTTACCAGGAAATCAAGATCAAAGTGGAAATGGACTCCACTGTTACCAGCCTGTCGAAAATTCTTTACGCGCTGTTCAACCACAAGTACCTGTTTCTGGTCCCTGAATTTAAGGTAAACTCGTCCGGGCGGGGGAATTCCTACATTCGGGTGGATATGACGGTGAGCGGGTTGATGAAGACGGTGCAGCCATGATTCGGAACTACCTGGCTCCCATCAACCTGTTCCTTCTGGTTGTGGTGGGCTTTCTCTCCGTGCTGCTGACGAAGCAATGGGAAAATTTCAACCCGGAACCCCGGCTTCAAGAGAAGGAAGCGCGCGCGGACGCCGGCAAAATCGAAGTTCCCGATTTCTCAACGGGTTTGTTCACTCCGAACCCCGATCATCCGTTTGAGTTTTATCAACAGGTCATCGACCTGAATTTGTTCCGAATGGATCGCAAGGAGGTTGAAACGGACAACCCGAAGTCGTCGGGGGGCAGGACCCAGGCCAAGAGTGAGGAGGACTTCGATCGGAAATTCAAGTTGCTCGGGGTGGCCGTGACGGGGCAAAAGAAATTGGCTCTCATCAGTTTTCTTGATAAAGACAAGGAAACCAAGCGGGTCAAGCTGGTCACGAAAATGGTATCGGAAGGACAAAAGGTTCGGGATTTCCTGATCGAGAAAGTGGAAGACGAGGGGATATTGGTGGCCCGTGGAGAGGACAAGCTGGAAGTTCGTTTGAGTAAGGACAAGGCAGGAGTGGTTCCCGCGGAGGACAACGACAAGAAGAAAGAACCCTGAGGTCCGAAGAAGCTTGCGGACACCTCTTGCGGCCGGGTGTGCGGGAATCGACGTCGGCGGATGATCCTTCGTTGATCCTTCAGGTCAAGTCGTTTCTATAGAACGGGTTTACAGAACGGATTGGGGATGATGTTGGGGCTGAACACAAAGAAGTGGCTGGTTTTGCTGTCGGCGATGTGCCTTTTGGCTTCGTGCGCTTCTGCGCCGCAAAGGAAGGATGCTTCGGTCACGGCTGAGGTGAAGGGCGTGGACGAGGGAGTCGTTTCCGAGGAGGGTGTGGTGCGCGTGACCAAGCGGGCCTTCGATCAAATCGCAACCACTCAGCCGCCGACTTCGCCGCCGCGTCGTGAACCGTCGATGGAACCCGCTACGCGGCGGGCCGAGCGAGAGTCGGTTACCGAGCCGCCGAAGATTCCTGAAAAGTTGAGACAGCCTTTCAAAGACCTGCCTTCAGGTCACACCAGTGCCGGAATGGAGCCTTCGCCTCTTCCGAAACGGCAACCCAAGGTGAAATCCTCCAAAGGTGATGAGACACCGGACATTGTCCTCAATTTTGAGAGCGCTGATATCTACGAAGTGCTGCAGGTTTTCTCCGAGATTCTCGAAATGACGTACACGGTGGATCCTCGAGTCAGGGGCAAAGTGACCATCCACACCAAGAGCAAATTGAATCGGGAGCAATTGGAGGCGATATTCTACACCGTGCTGGAGCTCAACGGCGTGGCGGCCATTAAGAAGAACGGCTACTACGAGATCATTCCTCTGGGAGAGGCATTGAAGCGCGGGGAGATCACTTCCCCGGAAATCAGGAGATTGAAGGGCCTCGAAACGGGGAAACTGGTGATCGAAGCCATTCATGTACGGTATGTCAATGTGGCCGAAGTGGCCAAACTGGTCCGTCCATTCTTGAGCGAGGGTGCGGGGCTTTACGAATTCCCTCTGTTGAACTTGCTGCTTCTGGCCGACGATCCGGAAAACGTCGTCCGGATCCGGAGCATTGTGGATGCCTTGGACATCAACAGTTTCGCGGATGTGCACTTTCGTCTATACACCCTGGAAAACGCCAGTGTCGAAGATGTCGGAGATGACTTCAAGGCGGCCTTCGAGTCCATCAAACTGATGGAACGCATGGGGCAGGACTTCACTTTCAGCTTCACCCCCATTCCCAGGATTAATTCGATTCTGGTAGTGAGTTCCATGCCGGAGCTGTTCGAGAAAATAGAAATGGTGATCAACACTTTGGACTCGGAGGCCCACGAAAACGAAGAACGCGTTTTCGTCTATCGGGTTCAGAACTCCAAGGCCGAAGATATCGTGGATGTGTTGGAGCAAATCTATGGGGAGGGGAAGAAGGAGAGCTCCAAGAAGAAGTCCTCAACCACCACCACAAGACGGGCGACGAACAAACCCGGGCAGCCGGCCCCTCCTCCGTCTCCCTCTTCGGCAGCGGGGGATGTGGGCGGTGTGACCACGGGCGAAGTGAAGTTCGTTTTCGATGAGACCAACAACGCCATTCTGATTCGAGCCACGCCCCGTGACTACAAGTCCATATTAAAGACCCTGCGAGAGTTGGATGTTTATCCGCGTCAGGTACTCATTGAAGTGCTCATCGCTGAAATCACTTTGGACGACAGTAACGCCTTCGGCTTCGAATGGACAAAACTGGGGGCACAAGGGACGGGCTCCCAGATCGGATGGAGCAGCGGCCTCTCCGGGTCCAGCCCGCCGATTACTTCGGGCCTCGTTTACACGATCAACTATGTCAACGAGTTCGTCAGCGCCTTGCGGGCTTATGCGGCGGAGAACAAAGTGAACGTGCTTTCGTCTCCTCACATTATCGCCTCGAACAACCAGGAGGCCAAGATCGATATCAGCCGCGAGGTGCCCATCGTCACCAGCGAAACCACGACGACCAACGCCACGACCACCACCACCGGCGGAACCACGACCCGGGATCAGAACATCGAATATCGAGACACGGGCATTATTCTGACCGTAACTCCGTACATCAACGATCAGGGCCTGGTAAAATTGGAACTCAACCAGGAAGTGAGTAACCTGGATACCACCACGGTGGTGGAAGGGGTGAATTCCCCGGTGTTTTACAAACGGGTGGCCACCACTTCCTTGACGGTGCAGGACGGTCAGTCCGTCCTCATCGGAGGGCTGATCAGCAGGGAGAATACGCGGAATCGTTCCGGCGTGCCGGGCCTTAGCAAGCTGCCGGGTGTGGGGTGGCTGTTCGGATATTACGAGGAGAAGGTGACCAAGACCGAGCTCATGCTGTTGTTGACTCCTCGTGTCATCGAACATATCGAGGAAGCCGATTTCGTGACCGCCGAATTTCGGCAGAAAGTCGAATCCCTTCGTTCCTCTGTGGAGCGCTCTTTGGCTCCCGAGAACAGCATCCTCTATTGAGGTTTCATTGCCGGGTTACGGGCATTATATGGAAGAGGCCCTCGTCCAAGCTCGTTCGGCGATGTCCGAAGGAGAGGTCCCCGTGGGTGCGGTGGTGGTTTCTCCGACGGGCGAGGTGATCGGCCGGGGAAGGAATTCACCGGTGACCTCCATGGACCCCACGGCCCACGCCGAGATGACGGCCCTCAGGCAGGCGGCCGCTCGGTTGGGGAATTACCGGTTGATCGGCTGTACGATTTATGTAACATTGGAGCCCTGTCTGATGTGTGCCGGTGCAATGGTTCATTCCAGAGTCCGGCGCTTGGTCTACGGTGCCGCGGATATCGCTTACGGCGCCGTAGATTCGCTTTACAGATTGCTCTACGATAAGAGATTGAACCATCAGGTCGAAGTCGTCGCCGGGATTCTCGAAGAGGAATGCTCCAGACTTCTCAAGGACTTCTTTGCGATGAAGAGGTGCTGAAACTGAGAATTGTCTCGGCGAACGGCATCATGACACTAAGATCGACTACCTGCGGAGAGGTACCGAAGTGGCCGTAACGGGGGCGACTCGAAATCGCCTTGTCTCGTGAAGAGCGAGGCACGTGGGTTCGAATCCCACCCTCTCCGCCATTTGATCAGGGTTCGATAACGGTCTTCCTTCTTGTCCCCTTGCTTTCATTCGGGAATGCTCGGCCGTCCGTTCCTCAGGAGGGGAGAGGCGAAGTTGGGCGTGCCGCTTTCTTTTCAACGGTCGCACACTCATCGAATCGCTTAATCCGCGTGGCGGGTCCCCGATATGTCCGATGAGGCCGGGGTGGACCGCCGGTTTCGCTTTTTGGGAGAAATGGAAATGGAGTTCAAATCCGTGAACGAAATTCTCAACTTTGCCATCGACAAAGAGCAGGAGGCCGTGGATTTCTACTCCGGATGGGCCGAAAAGGCGGAAAGATCAAATATGCGGGACCTCTTTCGAAGTTTCGCGCGAGAGGAGAAACGCCACAAGGCCAAACTCGAAATGGTTCGTGATGGAAACCTGCTGCCGCCGTTCCATGAGAAAGTCATGGACCTGAAGATCGGCGACTACCTCGAGAACATGAATGTGAGCGACGAGAGTGTGAGCCCGGAAAACATGGATTACCAGGACGCCCTGATCGTTGCCATGAAGAGGGAAAAAGCCTCCTTCAAGCTGTATTCGGACTTGGCGAACGCGGCGGGCACGGACGACCTGAGAGACACGTTCCTTGAATTGGCACAGGAGGAAGCGAAGCACAAGCTTTACTTCGAGATCGAATACGACGAGCATATTCTGACGGAGAACTGATCACGGAGGATTCCTCGGGCGGGGTTTTCCCGCCGAATTATGGATTGCCGTGGATGCATATACCGCAGGGACCGTGCCTGCCTCTACTTCCGCCGCGAAGACTTCGATTCCGCTCGACGATGTCGACATTTTCGAACTTCGGGCGCCCCCGGACTCACACAAAAAGACCTCGCCCTTCTTCTATCATCGCTGAAAAAACCATTGCCTCGTCCAACCTCCAGGCATTGTTCCAATCTTCCGGCCTCTCGCCTTTCGCTTGAAAACAAGGGGGGGACTCCATAGACTGCCTGAAGGTCGCATACCGGTATGTTCCGTGGCTCCGGGGAGTCTCGTAAGCCGGTTTCCATTCCCCCGGCAGTGCGGAGATTTCGAGGAAACGGGTTTTCCTTTTCAAAGGTTCGCCGACGGCGTTCCGTTCCGGGACGATGGGCGGCCATGAAAGACGGCGCATGATTTTCTTTGTTGCGAATTTCCACCTCCGAAAACTTGACCTCAACGCTATGGAGTGCCTCATCTTATGCAGGACGACTATCTGAAGTCCTTGAAAAAGAAGACCAGCGTCACAGCCAACCTTTATTTCGACGGGTATTCCGGAGAGAGACCCTTCGACCTGTGGGCGTCCTTTGATAAGCGATTGGCATTGGATTTTTCACTCTTCATCACGGGCCAAATGTACGCCCGTGAGCGATTGCCCCATCCGACGCGACAGATGGTCGCCGTGGCGGCCCTCACGGCCTTGGAGAGAACGGACGAGCTCAGACTTCATTTGCACGCGGCCTTGAATGTGGGATGCGATCCTCACGACTTGGCGGAAGCTATTTTTCAAGTGGGCGTGTATGCCGGGATACCCGTGGTGAACTCCGGCCTGAAGGTGCTCAAGTCTCTCTTGCAGGAGCGCGGTCAGTGGCCCCTGAGCCGCAATGAGACAATGGGAACCGACTAGAAAACCTGAACGTGAAACCGGAGTGGTGCTCTATGAACGGTCCAATGCGGTTGGTCGCTTCCAGGCAGCTCGAAGGGCTTCAGTTGGAGGATACGGCCTGCTACTGGGAATACGGCGACTCTTATCTATACCGGGCGCTGATACGATATCGCGGCAAAAGGGGTGCCTTGCTCTGTTATAGCAATCCACCGGTGCATCAGGTGGGAAACCCGGGGCTGGACGCTTACTTGAGCGCGCTTGAAGCGGTGTCCGAGAAACGAAGAGAAATCGAATTCCTCATCTTGTACGGCTCGAACGATCCGGTGCATGCCGGAGGAGATTTGAAGGAAAGCCGGACGAAGCTCAAAGAGACTCAGCAGAAGAGAGCGGAGCTCGAGGCTTGTGGTGCGAAGAGGGAGGAGATCGAACGATTGTACGGATGGGCCGACGGCCGTTTGGAGAAAGGGTTGGCTCTATACCGTATCATTCGTGATCTGGCCGGTTCGCTCCGAGTTATCGGAGTCTGCGGCGGTGGAACGAGATTTGGAGGCTCGGCCGAGATTGCTCTCATGGCGGATGTTCTGGTAGGCGATTCGCGTTCGGCCATGTGCTTCAGCGAAACCCAAATCGGGCTGATACCCGGCTGGTCGGGAGTGGGGCGCGTCATAGCCAAGGCCGGAATGCAGAATGCGCGGGCCATGGCGGCCACGGCGTCCGTGGTGGGGGCGTCGGATCTGAAGGACATCGGGATTTACGATGAGCTGGTGGAGATATCGGACCCGCTGCCGCGGATGAAGAGAACCGATGATCCCATGAGGGACAAAACCGAATATCTGCGGGCGTTGGAAAGGAACAATGATGAGACGGGAAGAAAGTTGCTGGGCCGTGCCTTGGAGCAGGCCGCGGTTCCCGAAAACCCGGTTCCAAAGGCGGAAGGACTTCAGAGAAGACTCCTGCGACCCGAAGAGGCGGTGCGTAGAGAAGTGGAAAGACGCGTCGACCCTATGAATTACAGCGGCTTGTGGGGAAAGTCCTTGAAAGAGGCCGGAGATGACTTATCTCGTCTCGGCAGGCCTTTGGCACCTCAGTCCATCAAGGCATTAGAGGGTCTTTTTGCGGGGGTGGATCCGGAGAACTACGAGGAGGACGCCTTCGTGGCGGCGGAAACATACGCGGATGCCGCCCTGTACAGAGACTCCCGATTAATCGTGGGTATTGAGGCGACACTGGAACAGACCGTAGCTGACTTCAGGGAGGTTTGACTCATGAAACAGTACTTCCGCAACATGGCACCCATTGGTCAACCCCTCAAAGACAAACAACGAGATAAGATGAAGGACAACGCCTCCCAGGTGAGAGAGATGGACGCCCTGGTGGCGAAAGTGATTGAGAAGGTCAGGAGCGCGGGCATTCCCGCCGAAAAAGTTCGATCGCGTGGAGAACAAACCGGTTTTGACCGGATCGAGCAACTGGTGGATCCAGGAACTTGGCTTCCTCTGAACTCGATTTACGATCCCGAGTCCAATGAAGAAGGGAGTACGGGCGTCATCAACGGCATCGGCAGGATTTCCGGGCGATACGCATCCATCATCGCTTCGGACAACAAAGTCCTGGCGGGTGCGTGGATTCCGGGTCAGATGGAGAATATCTTTCGAGCTCAGGACATTGCGGAAAGTCTTAACATTCCGTTGGTCTGGATTCTCAACTGCTCGGGAGTCAAGCTGACTCAGCAGGAAGAAGTCTACGCGGGGCGCAGGTCCGGCGGACGCACTTTCTTCCGCCATGCGGAATTGATCCAAAAAGGGATTCCGGTGATTTGCGGCGTGTTCGGAACCAACCCTGCGGGAGGTGGGTATCACGCCATCAGTCCGGCAATCATTTTTGCTCACGAGAAAGCCAACATGGCGGTGGGCGGCGGCGGCATCGTGAGCGGAATGAGTCCCAAAGGGTCTTTCGACGTAGAGGGAGCCGAGCAGATCATCGAAGCTACCCGCGCCTTCAAACAGGCTCCCCCCGGAGGCGTGGGAGTCCATTACGAGCATACCGGCTTTTTCAGGGAGAAGTTCGATACGGAGGAAGGCGTTCTCGATGCGGTGAAAAAGTGCATGTCCGGAATGCCTCGTCATGAGCCGGATTTCTTCCGGGTGGACGAGCCCAGACCGCCGAAATATGCTCCCGATGAGATTGACTACATCGTTCCCATGAACCAGAAGCTGGTCTACAATATCGAAGATGTGCTGGGCCGTTTCTTGGACAACAGCGAGCACATCGAGTATCGTCCGGGTTACGGTCCTGAAGTCTATTGCGGTTTGGCCAAGATGGACGGCTTTCTTGTGGGCGTGATTGCCAACCGCCAGGGCTTCTTGGGTAAGGATTACCCCGAGTATGCCGATTACACGGGAATCGGAGGTAAGCTGTATCGTCGGGGCCTGATCAAAATGAACGAGTTGGTCACCCTTTGCGGGCGGGACCGGGTACCCATGATCTGGCTTCAGGATACCTCCGGCATCGATGTGGGTGATATCGCGGAGAAAGCGGAGCTTCTTGGATTGGGCCAGTCTCTCATCTATTCCATAGAATCTTCGCAGGTTCCCATGATGTGCGTGGTGTTGAGGAAAGGAACCGCCGCGGCTCACTACATCATGGGAGGCCCCCAGGCCACACGGAACAATGCCTTTACTCTCGGCGTGCCGACCACGGAAATCTACGTAATGCACGGAGAAACCGCTTCTGTGGCCGCGTTCGCTAGGCGACTCGTGAAAGAGAAGGACGGAGGCAAAGACATAGGGCCGGTCATCGACAAGATGAACGCCTTGGCCAGACAATATTACGAGCAGTCTCGACCGGCTTATTGTGCGCAGCGTGGATTCGTGGACGAAATCGTTTCGTTTTCCTCCTTGCGTGAATATGCCGTAAGTTTCGTTCGAGCTGCATATCAAACGCCCAAGAGCATTTGTCCGCATCACCAGATGCTGTTACCCAGAACCATTCGAGGCTGAGCCGCGGAACGAGCGGACCGTTGAACAGGAAGGAGGCGATCTCATGGCCGAAAAGCGACTTTCATTACCCACCTCGGTGGAAGTGGGGGACATTACGGTTCGTGACGGGCTACAGGCCCTGGAACATTATTTTCCCGTCGAAGACAAGGTGCGACTGGCGGAAGAGCTTGTGCTGGCGGGACTGGAACATATTGAGGTCACCAATTTCGGGCATCCTAAATACCTGCCCCAGTTCAAGGACGCCGAGGAGCTGCTGGACCGGCTCTTCAACAGCGAGCGGGTGGGCTCCAAACTCAGAGCCAACGGCGGGAACGTTTGGGTTACCGTGGTGACCATCAACGAACGGGCGGTGAACCGGGCGCTGGAGTATAAAACCAAGCGGGGTTTCGGACCGGACTATCTGCTGCAGATGGTCTCCACCGATCCTGTTCACCACAAGACCAATTCCGGCATGGAGCTGGACGACTACTGGAAGATGACGGAACGATGCATCCGCATGGCTGCGGAACAAAACGTGGGCATGTGCGGGACGGTGAGCACCATCTGGGGTAGTCCCATGCAGGGCAGTCGCGTGACGGACCTGAAGAAAGGGGTTGAGTTTTCGAAAATCTACCTGGACATGGGCGCGGCTTATATCGAGCAGGCGGATCATGACGGCTCGGCCGATCCGCAAAGATCCTACGAGTACTTCAGCATGATTTTGGATCCTGAATACATGGGCAAGTGGGCCGATCCCAAGTACCATCTGGCGCACTTTCACACCAGTCGCGGCATGGGTCTAGCCAACGTAATGGCGACACTCATGACGGGAATTCGTCGCTTCGAATCCACTTTGAGCGGAATCGGGGGGCAACCCGCCAACATGCACGACGGTGTTCTCATCCGGGGTACCGGTCAGTATTACCACAAAGAGCACTTGCTGAGCGGATTGGTGGGGACGGAAGACCTGGTGGTCATGCTGGAAGCCATGGGCGTAAAAACGGGCATAGATATTGCAAGACTCCTCGGCGTCGGTCGGTTGTTTCGGGACGAATACCTGAGGATTCATCCGGCCCTCATGGAAACGGTATTGAAGAACATCCAGGAGTTCACGGGGATACCCAAGGATGATCTGATCGGTCTGCGGAGTGGGGATGTGTCCGTGAAACAACTGGTGGATCGCGCGGCTTCTCGTCTGACCCAACCGGGCGAATCTCAAGAACCCTTGCTGAAAGAAAACTTGGATATGCTTTTCCATTCCCTGTCCATTTACTTACAGTCGGGCCATTGGGGACTATCGAGGGCGGAATCCCTTGTTTCGGAGGTTCCTCCTTCACCGTTTCTGGAACACCTTCTGTGAGAGAATCTGGAGGATCGGATGGCAGCGGCTGATTCCACCGGCCCGGGCCCCTCGCCGGTTTCCCTGCGGTTGGAAGATCGATTGGAAGGAGAGCGGCTTTCGGATTCGAGTTTGCTCGCCGCCGACGAGTTGGTTAGCAAAATCTGCCTGGACGCCATCGTGACCATGATCGACTACCTCAGGCGCAAGTACGCGGATCCGTCCGAGGTGAAACGCGTGAAGATCGAGGTGGCCCAGGACAAGGTCGGGCCCCTCATTGAAGAGCAGATTCGGAAAGTCAATTTGAGTCTGAACCTGGCCATCAATCCGGGTTTGATCATTCGTCGAGCCGCCGGCTTCGGCTTCTCCGTAAAAGACGGAGCTCTGAGCGTACGCGTGGGGGAGAACGACGTCTGCGTTCTGCTGAAGCGCGCTCTGGCCAGAACTCGTATGCAGGAAGTGATCGCATCGGGCGGCGTCCGTCAAATGCGTCTCGAAGGGCCGGAAGAGGACGCCTCGTGGTCGCTTCCGGATATACCGAAGCATCGGGTGAGGCTTAGGAACCCAAAGGACGAAGGGTTTGCCTATGCCTTGAGAGATGTGATCCAGGGTACGCGCAAGACCGCCGTTATTCGCATTGAGGAGTCCACGCTGAGCGATAGGGTCAGAGGAATCCTATCCGCCCAGGGGTACGCCTCGTCGGGGATTCGGTCCCCGAAAGAAAACGGATCGGACGGCCGTGAGGAGCCCGACGGGGCCTCCTATGAGCTGTTCCTCAACCGGGAGCAGATGCCTCCGAACGTTGCGGAAAAACTGAAGAAGACAAATTGACGCAAGGCACTGAACCGGGACCGGCCGTATCGGCGGGACGGTTCATCGGCGCATGACGATGTTGTGGACGGGGGACGCGGAAGCGCGGAGGAGACGGGGCGCGTTTTTCTCCCGTCGGCTAGAGCAACGCCCTTAACTTGGCCTGAGTTTCCGTCAGGGAAAGGGAAACCGCGACGACCTTTTTTCTCGATTTTCCTCCCTGAGCCAATATCACTTCGTTCTTCGGGATTCCAAGAGCCTTGGCCAGATAAGCGATTAGGGCCTGGTTGGCCTCGCCTTCCACCGGAGGTGCGGTCAGGCGAATCTTGAGTCGGTCACCCAAGACTCCGTCCACGAGGTTCTTGGAACTCCTGGGCTGAACCACGACCCGGATCAGGGTTCCACGCGGGGACTCGGATAGGCAAGTTGAGAGGGGAGTTTCCAAGGCGCAATCTTGAACGAGTGAAGGCGGTTAAGAAGTCCGTGCGGGCCTGTTGCGACCATGGACACAAAAGAGATACGTCCACGAGAGCGAACGGTTCTTTCCCGTGGGGTACCGCTCTCGTTTCTGCGTGTACGACGTCTCGGACGAGTGCTTAGGACTTGGGTCTCTTTTTGAGTTCTTCGACCCGTCGGGTCACTTCATCCAAAGTGACGACACCTTTCTCTTCCAGCAGCGACAACACCGCTTCCAGGAGATGAACCTGCGCCAACACGACCTGCTGCAGGGACTCCAAACTCTTGATATCTTCCATGCGGACTCTTTTCGTGGTCATAGTCTCGGAAAAAGTCGTGAAACGACCTCAACGGATTGACATGAGGCTCGGCTCATGTCTTGCTGATAAAGCGGACCTTGGCGTCCAATTCGTCGGTGGCCTGATGATTCTCCTTTTCCATATCGAGGAATTTCAATTGCGCCTCGATAAATGACCTGAGCTTCACTTCGAAATGAGTGCGCTGGCGTTTGAGTTCCGCCAGATCTTCGTGAAGTTGCGCTACACGTTGGTGAGCGTTGTTCAGTATCTTCTCCGCGGTCAGCTCCGCTTTGGAAATAATCAGGTCGGCCTGCTTCTGGGCCCGTTCCTCAATGGCGAGGGAGCTGTCCCGGACCGCCCCCAGGCTGTCCGTCAACTTTCGGTTCTGATCCAACGCCTGTTCCAGGTTTCGGGTCTTCTCCATAACCTGGTTTCGGAGCGTTTGATTTTCGGCTGCGATTCGATCGAGTTCGTCGGCGAGTTCGTCCAGGTACTCTTGTACGATCTTCGTGTCGTACCCTCGGAACCGAGTCTTGAACTTATGCCCGCGGATTTCTTCAGTAGTGAAGTCGTGCATGGATACCATTCTCCTCTGCTCAAGGGATGGGCCTACCGCCCCCTATCTGCAAAGCCAACTCCATGAGAGAAGATACGAGGAAATTCTGCAGAAAGATGATAATCAAAAAAACGATAATGGGAGAAACGTCGATCATGCCCAAGTTGAAGGGGAGCCACCTTCGAATTCTCGACAACACCGGCTCGGTGGCTGCGTATAAAAAACGAACGATGGGATTGTACGGGTCCGGGCTGACCCATGAAATAACGGCTCGTGCGATAACGATAATCATGTACAAATAGAGTACCGTGTCGATGACTTTGGCGACGGCGAATAGGAAATTCGATATAATGTTGCCCATGGATTCCACCGATAGCAGGATGCGTCACATAGTGAAGAATTGTCGGTAACTATTTTATCTCGTACTATAATTTATCCTTTTGAGTCAAGTAGTTTGGGCGGCCGAGGACGGACTCGGACCCTGTCGGCCGGCTCCTTGGCGGGGAAGATGGAATGAGTTCGAGCGTTTTGATGCATATGTGTTGCGGGCCGTGCGCCCTATATCCTCTTGCACGGCTCCGGGAGAGTTATGAACGCGTGTTCGGATTCTATTACAATCCGAATGTGCATCCGGTAAGGGAATATGAACGGAGGATGGACACGGCTCGCATGATGGCTCAAGCGACACGGCTGGAACTGATCGTGCGGGACGAGTATGATCTGGATGAATTTCTACGGCGAGTCGTATTTCGAGAAAACCGTCGTTGCGCGCATTGCTACCATCGACGCTTGGAGGCGGCCGCACGAACCGCTTCCAAGAGCGGGTTCGATGCCTTTACCAGCAGCCTGCTTTACAGCAAACGCCAGAAGCATGATCTCATCGCCGAAATTGGGGAGAGCCTCGGAAAGAAGTGGGGAGTGGCTTTCCATTACGAAGACTTCCGCCGGGGTTGGAAAGAGGGCATTGAGGCTTCCAAGGAGTTGGGCCTGTACCGGCAGGAGTACTGCGGCTGCATTTACAGTGAACAGGATCGGTTTCGTCCGACGGCAAGAGATGGACGCTGACGTTCGATCACCGGATTCTCCGCTGTTCCGGTCCCATGGAATCGGTCGGCGGTGATCCGCACACCGGCCTGGACACCCGGGTCGCCTGCCGACAACCCATATGGTCCGATAATTCGGGGAGGAAACCATGAAGGTCGCCGTTGTGGGGGGACGAGGAGTCATTGGGACGCAACTTTGCATCAAATATGTTCGGGAAGGGCATTCGGTGGTCGCCGTCAGCCGATCCGCCGATCGTGGGAACCTGCCCGACGAGGTGACCTACGTATCCGGCGATACCACGCTGCCCGGTTCCTGGCAGACGGAAATCCGCCAAGCGGAGGCGGTGATCAACTTGGCCGGAGCGTCCATCTTTCAACGTTGGAACGACCGAACCCGAAAACTGATGCGCGACAGCCGCATCTTGACCACACGGAACATCGTGAAGGCCATGAGGGAGGAAGCGGGTCGTGTCCTGTGCAATGCATCCGCGGTCGGCTATTACGGCTTTCATGGGGACGAGGCTCTTTCGGAGGCCGATGAGCCCGGAGGAGATTTCCTTGCCCGACTTTGCCTGGACTGGGAAAGTGAAGCGATTCAGGCAAGAAATCGAGGAATTCGTGTGGTGGTGACCCGGTTCGGCATCGTGTTGGGTAAGTCGGGCGGGGCTCTGAAAATGATGGCGCCCTTATTCAAGGCCGGGCTGGGAGGACCGCTGGGAAACGGTCGACAGTGGTTCTCCTGGATTCACATGGAGGATCTGGTTCGAGCCTTGGGTTTTCTGACGGCGCATGCCGAACTGGAGGGGCCCTTCAATCTTTGTGCGCCCAACCCGGTCACCAATGGTGAGTTTACCAAGACCTTGGGAGCCGTATTGCACCGTCCCGCCATTGTGCCCGTTCCCGGTTTTATGGTCCGGTTGGTCATGGGGGAATTCGGCTCCGTGGTGCTTAAAGGGCAGCGGGTGACGCCTCGAAGACTCGAGGATCAGGGCTTTCATTTCGATTATCCGGAATTGCGGGAGGCGCTCACGTCGGTCTTCAGCGGGTGAACGCGCATACTTCCGTCCGGCCGGCCCGCGACGAAGCCGGACTATGGCATTCCTCGGCCGATTCAAGGAATGGGCGGAACGTTGGTTTTAAGTAAGGAAGTTTATTTCTCCATAGGCCCCTCCGCCCAAGGCGGTGAGGCCGCCTGAGAACGGCTCCACCCGCAGGTGATCATTTTCCGGAAGTCTTTCCCCTTGAATACCTGAGAAAGAGGCTGAAAGGACCCCGGGATTCGCCCGGAACTCGTATCAAGAACGGAACCGCATCGACGTTATTCCGGTCGCCCCGCGATCTTTCGGGCCACGGTCCTTAAATTCGACGCCCACTGTTCCGCAAGCGGGTCCGCGACGGTCACGACGGCTCCGACGGCATCGGCGATGGTCTCCGCCGTTCGCGTGGACATCTGCGGTTGAACAAAAATCGCCTTGACCCCCATCTCACGGGCTTTTTCGATCAGCTTTATCAACTCCGCGGGTTTGGGTTCCTTGCCCTCCACTTCGACGGCGGTTTCTTCCAGACCATAGGCCTCGGCGAAATAGCCCCAAGCGGGGTGGAACACCAGAAAACTCGGACGCGATGCCTTGCCCGGTGGGAACAGGTTCATGATCTCCGTGTCCAGTTCCGCAATTTCTCCGATGAAGCGTCCGTAATTCTCGTACAGGGTTTGGCGCTCTCCGGGGAGAATTTCCACCAGGGCGGCGAGGATGTTGCGGGCCTGAAGAAGCGCCAGGGGTGGCGACACCCAGATGTGGGGGTCCGTTCCGTGTTTATGGTCCTCTTCTTCGTGGGAGCCGTGGTGCGGTTCGTCCTCGGAACCGTGGGAGTGGGCGCTCATCTCTCGTTTCCGGATGCCTCGGTCGGTGTGCACGATAAGCAGGTTCTTGTTCAGCGCCGCGAAACGCGGCAGCCAGGTGTGCTCGAAAGGCACGCCCACCGCGAGGAACGCGCGGGCGTGGGAGAGTTCCGACATCTGCCGAGGCCTGGGTTCATAGGCGTGAGGGTTGGCTCCCGGAGGCGCCATCACGGCCACGTCCACCAAAGGACCGGCGATCTTCTCCACAAAGTACTTCTGCGGGGGAATGCTCACGAAGACCCGGACCGGTGCGGCCAAGGCCGTGTGGAAAGACGACAGGACAAAGAGAGCGAGCATGAAAACGAGCGGTCGTCGCATGGCTGACTCCTTCTGCAGGCGGACCTGCGTTTGAATTGAACGGCCCTCGGACCACGTCACGGGGGAAAGGCCTTCACGAAATCCGGCAACCGAACGATCCGGTCAATAGGCGTAAGGTTCCTTGTCCCGGAATTCAAAGATAAACTGAAACTCCGGAGCTTCCACCGGGTCCACGTGGTCCGGCTCCAAGGCGTAATTCTCGTTGATCGCGGTGAACGCGATGTTTTCCAGGTGGATGGACTGCTGGTCGGCCTTGCTCGGGGTCTCGGGTCTGAGGGTGCCGGCCGCCCGCACCCACTGCCCGGTTTGCAGGGTGCCCACCTTGTCGTACGGAACCAGGAATCCCACGGCCACCGCGTCCGCCAAGCAGCAGAACATGTGGACTCGTAACAGGGCGAAGCGGTTGCGACGGTCCAGCTCGGGGCTACGGACCACGATCCCGCGCACTGCGTATTTCAAGGGAATGCGATCTTTGTGCTGCTCGGCGATGAGGAAGAGCTCCGCAGTGTTCAGCTTGATGTATTCCGTTCCATCAATGGAAACACGAGGCTCCGGGTTCTCAGCTCTCAGAGGACTCATCGGGTCCTTGAACGCCTCGTTGGCGGGATCGTGGTGTTGAACGCCCGCCAGCGCGAAAAGGACGAGAAAACCGATCAAGTGGGAAAACTTGGCGTTCGCGGGGGGGCGGATCAGGGAGGCCGTGCCCACCACCAGGAGTACAAACGCCGCCGTGGCGCTGACCCAGCGGAACCGGGGGTTCAGGAGAAGCCAGTAATCGTCTCCCAAAACCAGGCTCACCAGGTAAAGGCCCATTCCCAGGAGCACCGCTCCTTGTGCGAGTCCCCAGAGAGATTTGTGTCGTCGGTTTGTTTGTTGTGTCGATTCCATATCCTACCCGAACTCCGGAGGAGCCCAAAGCGCGGGGCTCGCCGCAGCCTTCACCTCGATCATTCCCCATACCGGGCCTCCGGTATTCCCGCTGTGCCGAGACCGGATTTTCCTTCCGTTGTTACCCAATGTAACGCATGAGCACTAGAGAAAGGACGTAGATGATGAACGTTGGGGTGAGCAGCAGCACCCCCACGACTCTTCTGTGAAAAAAGGAAAAAAACACCGCCGCAAGCTTGAGGTCCACCATGGGGCCGATGGCGGTAAAGGAGAGCTGGGCCGCCTTGGGAAACGCGGTAAAGGAGGCGGCCACGAATGCGTCCGCCTCGGAGCACACGGAAAGCAGTATTGCGAGCAGCATCATGCCTCCCACGGCAAGCAGCGGTTTTTCCTGGATATGGAAGACGATGTCCAGGGGTACGAAAGTCTTGAACAGCCCGGCGGCAATACAGCCGAAGAGCAGGTAACGGCTCATGTCCAAGAATTCGGAACCGGTGTGGAGCAGGAGCCGCATGGGTTTGGAGGAAGACCCGTGCTCTGCGTGATGACCGTGAGCACAGCACACGCCCTCGGCGTGATCGGGGAACATGGGCAGACTCCCTGTGCCGCCCGAAGGAGCGCCGCCCCATCGATTTCGCAAAAGGGCTTCCGGCGGGATTCCGGACAGGGACCAGGCCACGCAGGCTGCGGGGATCAACGCCAAGACAACTCGTCCCGCCACCATGGTCCAATCGCCTCGAAAGGCCATGTAGGTCGAGGTCAGTACGATGGGGTTGATGACCGGAGAGGCCAACATGAAGGCCACGGCCGCATGCGAAGGGACTCCCTTGCGCATGAGTCGGAGGGCGATGGGAACCACTCCGCATTCGCACGTGGGCATGATCAAACCACCCAGGAGTCCCATTCCGATGCCGGTGGAAACGCGTTTGGGCATCCTTTTGGCGAGGAAATCCGATGGCACGTAGATCTCGAAGATTGAAGACACCAAGGAGCCCAACAACAGAAAGGGAGCGGCTTCCAGGAAAATGGCAAGGGTGATGGATGCGAAGAATCGGAGGTCCTGGATGAAGGAGATGGACATGATGGAATCCGCTGCGGGTACGGTGTATGCCGGCGTTGGTTTCGGCCGGCGCTGAATGACGTGGCGTTTTGTTATCATAGATGCAACCAAGTTGCAAAACATAACTTCGCTCCTTCGCCTGTTCCATCACGTGCTCAATTAATAGTTTTATCATAATAACAAATAGATAGGCTTCGGCTTGGCGCCGATCACCGGCTGAAGAGCCAGAGCTACGGACTTGCGCTAATCGGAGACTCCTCGGCCGGCGGGTGCGGCGCGGCGATGTCTGCGCCGGTTGCGGGAGGCTATTCGTTGGTGTATGGAAAGAGGATGGAAAGGGGAAGAGTCCGTGAAGATTTTGCTTATCTACCCATATACTTTGGATGAACGGGTCCAGGCGGAGGACGCGCAAACGGTCCCCATCGGCCTTTGGACCCTGTCGGCGTTGCTTCTGAAGGACGGCCACGACGTCGAGGTGTTGAACTGGCACCACATGAAGGGCCGGTCGGAGCAAATGGAGTTCGCCATAAAGGAGAAAAAACCGGACCTTGTGGGACTGTCCATTTTCAATGCCAACCGCTGGGGCGGCCTGGAAATCGCACATATCGTCAAGAAGGTCGAACCCAAGACGCGGGTTGTCTTCGGCGGACCCGCCCCCACCTTTCTCTGGGAACATTTTCTGACCCGGTTTCCGGTCATCGATTTCGTGGTGATCGGAGAGGGCGAAATCACTCTCCCGGCGTTGGCCGCCTTGCTGGAGAAGGGGGGCGATCCCGGGAGCCTGAAAGGCATCGCGTTCCGGAAAGAGGATCGGGTGGTTCGGATGGAGGACGCCCCACCCGTTCGCAACCTGGACGAATTGCCGGACCCTGCGCAAATGAGCTCTTTTCGTCACCTGATTTCCTCGAGGGGATGCGTCGGGAAATGCGTCTACTGCGGTTCTCCTCGCTGGTGGAGGAAACAGGTCCGATTCCATTCTCCGGACTACTTCGTGTCCCAAATAAAGACTTTGCGGGAAAAAGGAGAATCCTTCTTCTACGTGTCCGACGATATGTTCACTCTGAACAAAGACCACGCCGTTGCCGTCTGCCGGGAGATTGTCCGGCGGGAGTTGGATGTGCAATGGTATGCGATTTCCCATGTGAACCACGTGGACGAAGACGTCCTCTACTGGATGAGAAGGGCGGGATGCATCCAGATCAGCTATGGCGTGGAAAGCGGATCCCCCCAAATCCGACGGGCTTTGGGCCGCGAAACGAGCGACGAGAACATCGAACGGGCTTTCCGGCTGACCACGCGCTACGGGATTCTGCCGCGCGCCTACTTCATTTACGGGTGCCCGGGAGAGACGCGGGAAACCATTCGTGAAACCGTGTCCCTCATGCATCGCATCCGCCCGCTCGGTGCTATCTTCTATATTTTGGACATCTTTCCAGGCACCACCTTGTACGACGATTTCCTCAAAAGGACCGGAGCCACGGACGACGTCTGGCTCAATCCCATCGAGGATATCATGTACTGGGAAACCGATCCCGGATTGTCCAAAGAGGAGGTTCTGGCCTTCGGGGAGGAATTGAGAAACGAGTTTTTCGGAAATCTCCACGAATACGCCGCGTCGGTGGAGTTGGCGGACCTGCCGGAGCTGTATTCCATGCATGCCGACTTTCTTTCGAGACTGGGGCTGACCTTCAGCCACGGTGATTACGCGAAAGTCGACGCGGTGAGCAACAAGGAGGAAACCGCGGAACTGCTTTTCCGGAAAGCACTCAAATATGCGCCGGACGCGAGAGCTTATCTGGGCCTGGGTATGCTGTTGCAGAGGCGACGGGATTTTCGTGATTCCATCGAGGTGCTCGAAAGGGGAACGGATCGGTTTCCGGAAAATGAAGACCTGGCCGTTTGCCTCGGCGTCAGTTATATGAATCTCGGAGAATACGGCAACGCGCTGAGGAAATTGTCGCCGTTTTCCGCTTCGGAGCAAGCCGGGCGATTCATCGCCTCGTGCCGCCGGGAACTGGGCCAACCGGATAACGCGGCCATTGATTCACGATGAAAGCCTTCGGAGGAGCGGCGTGCAGCGGTTCGAAGCCCATGGCGGCAATGCGCGATTCGGTCTCGGGCGGCCGGGCTCGCGTTTCGTAATCCGGGTTGGGACATGAAGATCAAAGTGGAATGTTATGCGGGACATCGGGGAGAGGAATCCCCCCGATGTTTCCGGATCGGTGACCGAAGAATCGAAGTCGCCGAAGTGTCGGACCGATGGATATCCCCGGACCATCGATATTTCAAAGTGATCGGCGACGATGGGGCGACCTACATCCTTCGCCACGAAACGGAGACGTGGACCTGGGAGCTCACCTATTTCCAGGAAAAAGACTCGCCCGGAAAAGCGTTCCGATGAAGCCCCCCTCCCGAGGGGCCCGATGGGGCGATTCCACGGGAATTCGCCGTGGGGAAGCGACCGCTCCCCAAGCTCCCGTCTTTGTTCGTCCTCCGGATCAATCGCCCACCGCTTCCCTGGCCATTTCCTGAATCTTTTCCAGCGTGAGCGGTGCGTCCTTAAGCAGCCGCTTCTCCTCTTTTCCGTTCCGATATAGGATGAACGTCGGCACTGAAAGCACGTCGGCCATCTCACAGATTTTTCGGTCCGACAGGGCGTTCACCTTGACCACCTTGAGCCGATCCGCCAAATCTTTCGCCAGCTTGTCCACGAAGCTGTTCAGCGCGATGCAGGTGGAGCAGTTGGGCGCCCAGAAATCCACCAGGACCGGAATGTCCGAACCGATCACTTCTTCCTCGAAATTCTTGGCGGTGATATTCAACGTCATGGCTTGCCTCCCGACGTAGTTTGGAATGGTTCCCGTATGGCCAAATACTCTCCGACTTTCCCCAAAACGATGCGGGGGATGTCTTCCATACGTTCCACGGCGTGCACGTCCACGTTGTTCCGACCTTGGACGGACCCGCGAAACGAGTGTATCTGTTCGTTCATGCCGATATGAACGGCGGTGACCCGATTTCGACAGGTGGTCAGGTATTGGATTAATACGTCCAGATTGGTCAACTGCATGTCCGTGATCAGAAACAGGTCTGCAGGAGGCGAGGTCTGGAGGGGTTCCATATCTTCCGGTCGGATGCGGGTGCCTCCTCCGAAAAAGTGGCAAAGGGTTTCGTAGATTTCTTCTCGGTTGCGGGAAAACGGCAAGAGCCGTTTTCCGCCCGCGGAAGCGTCGCTGAAGTTGTATACCGCTACCTCGGCCCCGTTCCTCAAATAGGCATCGCACGCGCATGCCGCTCCAAGAACGGCGTGCGACAGACATAAGGCGGGATTCTTCATGCTGGCGGAAGAGTCGATGACGATGAGACAATCGGGCACCTTCTGTTCGGGTCCTGAAATCCGGCCTTCCACTCGGGTCCAGGTTTGGGTGATACCGGGAAGAATCTTTCCAAAACTGGTCCAAGGGTCCATGTCCCGCACGGGCTGCCCCGCTTCCCAAGGCGTATGGTGATGGGGATAGAGCGAACCCGACAGTTCGGTCGTGATCCGGCGTACGGGGAGCGAGAAGCTTTCCGCCAGCTTCATATAGTAGAGCCTGTCCGCGCTGAAGGTACGGCCCGTTCCTCTGCCCATTCCGCTTCTCGATCCTTCGGCGGCCGCGTGAATCTCATCCTGGAAATCGGTCACCAGTTCAATGAATTCCGAAGGTCCCGACGATTCCGCGGCAAGCTGTTCGAGGCCGGCGGCGATATCGTCGGGAGCGTACCGGGACAGCCCGTGGCGACCCATGGCACATGGGGCGTCTCCGGAGTCCCGAGCCGTCTCTTCCAGAATCGGTCGCAGCAATTTGCTGAAACGGGTAACGGAATCGTCCCATTTCCTACGGTCCAGATAGGGAAGTCGGCTCAGGCGGCGGCAAAGATCGGAAGTTCCGGCGATGCCCAGGTCCACCTGCCACAGCTCCTGGTAGACGCCGTGCAGAATTTCGTCCAAGGGGCTTCTGGAGAGGTGGCGGTAAATCTTGGGAAGAGGACCGGTCTTGGCGTTTACGCAATAGGTGTCCGCCGCAACGTCCATAAAGGCGTCCAGGGCGCGCAAGGCCGTTTCCTTCTTGCGCAGGACGGCTTTGGCTCTGCCGTAGAGTCTCAAATGTACCGCAAAATTCCAGGGACAGAAGGTGTGGTGGGAAACCGCGTGGTCCAGAAGTCCCTCGACGACTTCATGGTTTTCCAGTTCCGGAGAAGCGCTGAGAACGAAGGGCCGGGAAAGATGGATCCTCTTTCGGCGCACGTCCAGGCCCACTCGGTCGTCCCCATCCGACCAAACGGGTGCCGGCAGTTCGGGGAACAGATGTTTCCGCCGTACACGGCGCCAGCTTTCCTCAAGGATTCTATCGAGGTCGGGCATGACTCGATCCCAACATCCCCGGGACGTTCGCTCGAGGTGATCGAAGAGCACGTCTCAGGCGATGTGAATTCGCACGGCGGACATTAGCAGGAAGAGGTCGCCCCGGCGCCTTCTTCGGAGGAGTCGGGCTCCCCGGTCCGAATCTCCCCTCCGAATCGGGGCTCGCCCATGCCCCGGATGGGGCCGTCCACGTGGATGATGCCGCCTTGCATCCAGATTCCCGTGTGTTCGCCGGAATCCCCACGGATGAGCACTGTTCCCCGCAACATACCGGCCCCGCACCAATCACCGGTGGATCCGCCAACCACCAGTCGGCCTCCGTCAAGAGCGGCTCCGCAGAAATCTCCCGCATCTCCGTTCAGTTCCAGAGTCTTGCCTTCGGGCAGGAGATAACCCAAAAAGTGGAACCGCCGCCCATAGTCTTTGAGCCTGAGTTCCAGCTTCGTTTCCGATGAAGCGTTCACCAGGGCGGACAGAAAGACTCCGGCGGGTCCGGGAACCCACAGAGACGATTCATCCCCATCCAACAAGGCACAAAACTCCTCGATGTCCCCGGCCTCGGGGATGAAATCTGCAATTCTTTCCATCGAAGCGGTGTAGGCTCTCAGAATTCGTTCGTGTTCCACAGGCCATAACAGGTTTTGAGCCTCCTCGTCGATGAGCCGACGATAGCCGTTCATCAGCCGATCAAGAATCCTTTCCCTGTTCCGCATGGAGGATTCGGCGGCTCCCTTTTGCCTTACATAGCGGTCCGGCCCGAAGTCGTAAAAAGGGTTCCTCATTCCGCTTTGAACTCCTCCCCAAGGTCTCTTCGGATTTCCCAGAACAGGGGATGCTCGCCCCGGATCGGTTCTCCGGTTCCTTCCTCCAGAATTAGAAAAGCCTTGGCCAGTGCGTCTTTCACGAGGTCCGATTGCTCCGTATAGCGGCGATGCATGTCCCCGACGGCCCGTCGTGCCATGTGCAAGGGCACGGGATCGCTTCTTGCCTCCTTTGTCCGGCGGGCAAGAAACTCCTCCTTCCACTGAATTCGATGAGCCAGACAGTGGGGAAGAACAGCGGTCAGGTGCCCGACGTCGACTTGTTCGTGCCCCAACAACCAAGCCAGGGCGCGGGCGTAATTCCGAGCGCTTAAGGGAAGTCGGTTGGAAACGCAGTTGTGCACCGCGTGGCAGAGGTATTGAGAGAAATGGCATCCTTCTTCGCAAACCTCATTGGACCGTTTTTGCCCAAATACGTGGCAGAAGGAAAGCTCGCTGATGGCGAATCTCAGGAAGGCGTTGGCGTCCAGGTCGCAAGGGATCGAGGAAATATCGTCCCTGATGCTTTGGCGGTCGGCCCTTGAGAAAGTAGGCAAGCCGGCTTGCGCGGTCAAACGGGACCCAAACCGACCGCTCAAGGTTTCGATTTCATCCATGCGATCCTTGTAAGGCGCGAATGAGGTCAGGACCTCATGGAAATCCCGTTCCAGTTCCGGGTCCCGCAGAAGCGAAACCCGTTTGCCGTTACCGCCGATGTGGTAGGCCAAATTCGCCCCGGGATGCTTGGACTCCGCCAAGACGTCGAAACGATCCAGCAGGGGAGGGATGATGGTATGAGTCCCCCGATCCTGGTAATTGGCGGTGGCGAAAAGACAGAACTCCGGATTGATCACCGATTCATTCAAATATTCCCATTTTCCGCGATCCACTCCGTCAAGGATCAGGCTTTGCTTGGTTTCCGGCAGCCGGTTGATTTCATCAACGATCTTGTTCGGCAGCAGAGTGAAGTAGGACCATACGACGACTTCCCGACCCCGGTTAAGACTTCCCAGATCGGGGCGGCCCACGATTTTTTCTTCGGTCTGTTCGGGATGTCCCGAAATTTCGGCCTTCCACACCACTTCAATGGGCAGCCGGTAAACAAGGGAGCTCACATACTCGGCCGACGTGGTCTTGCCCATCCCGGGTTCGCCCACCAACAGGATTCTTCCCCCGCAGAGGCCGGTAAGGAGACTGAATAAGAGGGACGCGTTGAACCGGTTCCCATGAACCTCCAGGTCACGGCGGTTCAGGTAAAGGTCCTCCGCGATGAAGTCGTAAAGGCCTTGAGCGATCTTTCGAAAGGACGACCGGGACATGGGACTCCAGGTTCCGGACGGAACCGGCTTCAGGTTGTGAATGCGTTCGCCCCCGTCCTCTAGTCTTTCAGAACCAGTCGGGCGTTCCGAGCCTGCGCTCCCAGCATCAGCACATCCGTTACCAGGTTTTCCACGCTCGGGTCACGGGCATAGACCCTGTATTCAATACGCGGACGATCGGTGTAGAATATGGGCCAGACTCGAAAAAGTAGTTTCTTGACTCCCTCGGCGATTTCCACCACCACGAATTCTTCCACGGTCCCGCTTTCCAGTGTCCGAAAGGCGTCCACTTGCCTATCTTGTCCTGCCCTTAGGCGGATTTTAAACAATTCGATCAATTCGGAGACTTGGGAAAACATGGGGCTCACCAGACCGGAATGAGGCAACCACCTGGCCCCCGCGACACCCACCGCCGCTAGACCGGGATGGGCGTATGGCGGTTCATGGAGTCTCGCGGACGGCGGTGGAACGCGTCTAAAGGGCGACAACAAGGTCGTCCTCCCCTGGTGAAGACTGAACGGTAAAAGGCATGTATGGGGCTTTCATGGATGCGAGCCTTTTGGACGAAAAAAAGCCTAGAACAATCCTTTCCATCCGTCAAGCCTTAGGCGTTTCCCAACACAAAGAAACCTCCGGGGCGGAACGGCTTTCACGCCTTTTGACGTCGGTTCAAGAGAAATCTTGCCGGATCCGGGGTGGGTTGACTATAATTTTGTATAGGCAGTTATGGGTCGAACGTGGTTTCCATTCCAAAGAAAGGGGGCAGGCCATGGTGGTCACCGTATTGATCAAAAGACGAATCAAGGCCGGAAGGGCGATGGAGGTTTTCGCCCTCCTGAACAAGCTCCGCGGGGAGGCCGTCCAGCAAAGAGGCTACGTATCCGGCAGGACGCTCATCGATCAGAATGATCCTCAACGGGTGGTCGTGGTCAGTGAATGGCTCGGTCTGGAAAACTGGCACGAATGGAAAGAGAGTCCCATGCGGATCGCCAACGAAGCCAAGATCCAGCCCTACCTGGAAAGTCCCACGGAAATCGAAGAGTACTCCCTGGCCACACACCATACGTTAAAGAAGAAACACACCTTTGTGGAAGGAAGTGCGGCGGAACGCACCATGCCCGGTGCGCACCAAATCTGAGGGGTGAGTCTCAATTCAAATCGATGGAAAATGGCGACGCTGGAATCACTTGTTCCCTTTGTACCGGAATCAACCGTTCGAAGATAATCGGCTTTCAGTTTGGCGAATCCGTCTTTCTCGGCGGGTCTCCCGGCCTCTATCGGTAAAGTCCGGGAGACCCGTTTTGCGCCGCTCTTTCAGACGCCGACTCTCTTCTTTGATTTTCTCGGCGGAGGGGACACTCCAAGAAAACGGTGGACTTGGGAGTCGGCGGCAAAGGAGGAAAATGGTCTACGGAGAACTCAGTTTGTAGGTGATGGTCGGGGTTTCCGTTTCTCTCACCACCGTTCCCTCCTCTTCGAGGAACCTCAAATGCGAAAGTGCTTCTCCTGTGGCAAACCATTTCTGTGCCACGGGAAACTGATCCCACGAGTCGCAGGAAATATCCCACGTCATGTATGAAGCGGTTTCATAGGGGCTTAGAGCACCCCTGCCGAGAATCTCCATGACCTCGTGGATTCGATTCCCGTGATGCTCCTTCAATTCCAGAATGCGTTCCCTGCAATCCGTAAATCGCCTCCGGTGTCCGGGCAGCACCAGCTCGACCTCCAGCTCCATCACTTTGTCGAGGCTGGATAGGTAGTTTTTCAACGGATTCTCATCCTCCCACCAGCACAGGATGTTGGGAGTGATGTCGAGGAGAATGTGATCCCCCGAAAACAGCATCTTTTTTTGGGGTTCGTACAGACAGAGATGGCCTCTGGTGTGGCCGGGAGTCTGAATGCACCGGAGGAGGTAACCTCCGGCGCGTAGGGTGTCGCCGTCTTCCAGGAACGTCATCTCGGGGATGAATTCGGGGCCGTAAATGATGCCGGGATGTCTGCCGATGACGGACTGAAGCTCATCTTTCGAAAATCCGTTCCGACCCGCGTAGGTGATGATCGGGTCCCAGTTACCCCAGTTTTGCAGGGCTTCCGCATCAGGTCGGTTGAAGTAGATTCTGGAAGTCTCGGATGCCAGTTTCGCCGCAAGTCCGAAATGGTCCGCATGAAGGTGAGTGATCAGAAAATCGGTTTTTCGGAGGTCCACATCGAGTTCGGCGAGACCCCGCATCATGGCGTCCAGACATTCCGACCGATTGAATCCCGTATCAATGATCAGATTTCTTTCCGTATCCAACAGGACATACGAATTAGTGTACTTTAGCGGGCTCTCCGGGAGAGGTATTTCCAGCCGAAACAGGTTCGAATCTATCGGCTCTATCATGGAAGCGCTCCTTTTCGGGGAGGATTGGGTGGAAAACACGGCGTATGTTTCGCCCCGAGTTCGATGGAGCCCACATCTTACCCCAATTCACAAGGTAATGTCCGGAATTTTCCGCTTTCCGGTAAGCCGGCCCTCCGACGGTGAAGCGTGAACGTCTATTGTATTACCTGGAATTGTGGATTTGTTTTTGAGATACAGCATAACCGAGCTCTTGGGCACCTTAATTTTCCGGAGCAGAGGACTTGTTCGGTTTCGGTAATGGCGAACATCTACGCCGGCTCTTTCATTCCCATACCGTCTAGCGGTGTCGAGGCAGGTTTACGGTAACTCGCGTCCAACCCCCCGATCGGCTTTCGAGATTCACATCGCCGCCGTGAAGTTCGATAATCCTTTTGACGATGGCCAAGCCCAACCCGGCACCGCCGTGCCGAAGCGATCTTGAGGGGTCGACTCTGTAGAACTGATCGAACACTTTGGGGATTTCTTTTTCGGGCACGCCGGGCCCCGTATTGCTTATGGTGATGGTGAGACGGACGTCGGATCGATCAAGAGCCAACGCAACTTGTCCCCCATCCATGTTGTATTTGACGGCATTGTCCAGCAGGTTGGAAAAGGCCCTCCTTAATTTCTCCGTGTCTCCCGTCGCCTCCAATGGCGTGGGAAGATCGGCGCTTATGGAAATGTTTCGCGACTCGGCCAGTGTTCGGTAATCAGCGACCAGCGACGATAATATTTCCGCCAAGTCTATCGGATTCTTTGCCGCGGCAGCCTCCATTTCAAAAGATGACAAATCCAACAGGCTTTTGACAAGCCGCTCCATGCGCAGCACTTGCTCGGTTATCCGCTCGAGGCTTTCTATTTGGGTGTCGGATTGTGTTTCGGTGTGGTCGGAACGTAGCCCATCCAACGCTAGCCGCATCATGGTCAGGGGCGTCTTCAATTCGTGCGACGCGTCGGCGAGGAGTCTCTTTTGTCGCATGAAGGCGTGCTGCAATCGGTCGAAAACCTTGTTGAGCGTTTGGGCCAAGGCGTTGAATTCATCGTGGCCGCCGGATACCGGCATTCTTCGATCCAGGTGCTTTTCACTGATATCCCGTGCTTGATCATTAATGGTCCTGACCGGTTTGAGAATGATACCGGCCACAACATAGCTGAGCACCATCAGCAAGAGCACCGATAAGAGGAGGCCGCCGCCGACGCCGATCATGGTTTCCCACAGCTCTTGTTCCAGATTTTCTATGGGGCGAGCCACGCAAACCAAAAACGTCCTTCCGTCGAGTGATATTCGAGACTTCCGCACTCGAAAGGTTGCTTCGTTGCGCCGATTTTGCCCCAAGTCGACTGCTTCCCCGGGGATGGTGACCCTGACGGTGGCGGCGGAGCCGAGAGCGGGTTCCGGGATATCGAATGTCTTGGCCAAGTCCGTTCGGTAGATCGATTTGCCGGAGTCCGGATCTCTGATTTCCAGCCAATATCTTTCATCGCCCATGGACCGGTTGGGCTCCGGCTCTTTCCCTCGATCGCCGCCAAGAACGGCACGTACGGCCCGCCTTCCCGCAGCCTCCAAGTCCGAGTCAATAATATGGAAGGGCTGCTCCAGCATTTCCCACAGTATGGTGCAGGAGAACACCAGACTGGACAGAAAACCGGCCGCGGTGATCAGCAGGGTAATCTTTTGCCGAACGGTCATTCCGCTTCATCCTTGACAATATAGCCTACTCCCCGGACGGTTCGGATGATGCCCCCGCCGCCTGAGTCCCCAATCTTTTTTCGAAGGTTCTTGATATGTACGTCCATAAAATTGGACATGCTGAAAGGGTCGAAAGCGTCGCCCCAGACGTGCTCGGCCAGGCTGAAACGCGATACGGCCCTGTTCTTGTTGTAAAGGAGGAATTCCAGGATGGAGAATTCCCTGGCGGTCAATTCCACCGCCTCACCTCCCTTGGTTACTTCGCGGCTCACGGTATCGAGTCGCAGATCCTTGACTTGCAGGGTTGAATGCCCCTGTCCCGCGGCGCGTCTGAACAGGGCCCGGATGCGCGCCAAGAGCTCATCCAGTGAGAACGGCTTGGCCAGATAGTCGTCCGCGCCCAAGTCGAGCCCCTTGATTTTGTCGTCCACCGCCACCCTGGCGGTCAACATGAGAACCGGTGTGGTGATGCCCGCCCGTCGGATTTCTCGAAGAACCGACAGGCCGTCCTGGTTGGGCAGCATGATGTCGAGTATGATCAAGTCGGGCGGGTTCTCAAACAATTTGTCCAGGGCCTCTTCCCCGTCCAGCGAGGTTTCGACCATGTAACGTTGCTCTTCGAGCGCATGCTTGAGTTGGTCCAACAAAGTCTGCTCATCGTCTACGACTAATATTCGCATCGTTTCACCCAATCGGCATACTGGGTCTCAAGTCTTGCGTGCCGGCACGTCCGCATTCAAGAACCTCTTTTACTTCTCGTCCTCGGCCAGGCCCGCGGCAGCCTGCGGCGCCGGCCTCATGCCGTTCGCATGACGACCGGAGACGCAAACGCCGAATCCTTCTGGACGTCCCGCTTCGCGGTATCGCAAGGGGGCTCCGGTCGCCGGGCACTCATGCGGCGGGCGAAGCGGCGTCCTTTCTCAATGGGCTCTGCTGCTTGCCCGATGCGGAAACAACAAAATACAGGCGCTGATGGAAACCATCAGCACGATGGATGCGGTGTAGCGGCTCAGAGCCATGCCGCCTTGATCCAGCGGCTTGTCCAAAAGGTCGCCCAGTACGGCGCCCAGCGGTCGCGTCAGCACGAACGCTCCCCAGAACAACGCCGTCCGGGAAATGTTCGTCCACCGGTAGGCCGCAACCATCAATGCCAGCAGGCCGGAGTACACCAGCGCTCCGCCGCCGTAGCCCAATCCCGCGGTGTCGGCGGTCCAGTCGCCCAAGGCCGTGCCCAGTGTTTGTGAGAACATGATAGTGATCCAATAGAACATTTCCACCTTGGGTGAACTAACCGTATTCACGGACACCGATCCTGTCGAGCAATACCAAGCAATCAGCGAAGCCGCCAACAGTGCGAGCAGAAGGGTTGTCCCGCCCGCATAGCCGATGCCCAACGAACGATCGGCAAAATCGGCCAATGTCGTGCCCACGGTGGTGGTGGCCACAATGGTCGTCCAGTACGGCACGGGATGGAAGCGTTTGGCCTTGATCTGGGCGGCCGCGGCCGCCAGGAAGACGGCAGCGAAGATTCCCGTGCCCACCAGGTAGCCCAAGTTCATGGACATGGATACCGCGTCTCCCCCTGTTTCGCCCAGGGTGGTGGCGGTGATTTTCATGATCCAGAACAGCAGAGTGACTTCAGGCACCTTGCTCAAAGCCGTTTCGGCATCGTGGTTTACTTTTACAACGTTCATGCGTCTTTTTCCTCCTTCTTCAACGGGCGGATCAGCATCCCGATGTCCTTTCTCCAATCCTACCGAGGCGGCCGGCCGGCCGGAAGTCGAACGTCATTGCCGGGAAGCGGAGAGAGAGCGGACTCGGAAACGACGGGACGTGATTGTCCGCATCTCTCCCCCTCGGCACCCGCATGTGCGGCCGGGTCACGAACCGGTTAAATTCTCAAGGAATTACGGTCGTCCCGGCCGCCAAGAACATTACAGGCCGGCCCGCGGGTGTCCTTGGATCAGTCGTCACATTCTCCCTCGCCTTGATCGCCGGATTCCTGATGCTCGCCGGCCTTTCCTAGGTGTTCCACGCCCAGCACTTTTCCCGAACCGGCATCCACCATCACATCCGAGACGGACTTATCGTCGCCCGCCAACCGAACCTCATAGACGAGAAAACCGTCCTCATTCTCGAGCTCCACCTTTAGAACCCGGCCTTGGACCGAAGTCGAAGCTTCCCGAGCCGCCTGCTCCAGAGATATCTTCGCCATTGATGGGAATTGGGCCTCAGCCTGATTTTCGATGCGAATGGTGCCGCCGTGAACTTCCGTACTTTCCGATTTCGCAAATTTTGCTCCCAAGACGACAAAACCGCCGACCAAGACCGTACCTACGAGAAAAGCAATCCATTTCTTTTTCATGATGTGACCTCTCATTAAAAGGGTTTTCGCTCGATCTTCGAAGCGAGCTTCCGTTTTCCTGCATCTTCAGCGGCACTATAAGAGGGCGACATGAAGAAAACATGAAGGGCGATTCGGACAAGTGGCGCAGGATGAATTTTCCGAAACGCCCTGCCCATCAAGACGTTTTTTTCCATCGACGGACATTCTTGCCCGGTTTGAATTCAGCTCTTGAACCTGCCGGCATCACCTCGGTCTCTCATTCAATCTGATATTTTAGTTACTTGCTAATATGTCGGCCGTCTGGTATGGATGTTGCTTAACCTGAAGCTAAAGTGAAGTTCCAGTTCATCCGATATGGGAAAGGCGATGGAAGAAGATACCAGGCTCACCATACGTGAAGCCGGAAAGATTACGGGTGTGCCCGAGCACACCCTGCGTTTTTGGGAAAAACAGTTGCCGGGATTGTTGACTCCGGAGAGGACTTCGGGGGGCCAACGTCGCTATGGTCCGCGGCATCTTGAGGTAATCCAAGGCATCAAACGGCTTCGAAGTCGGGGCGTGGCCCTCGACCTCATCGAACGCACTCTCAATGACCCACAGCTTCCCGCTCGTCTTCCCCAGCTCCTCGAACCCGATGCCGTGACCGTTCTGGCGGATCGGGTCGCGGAGGCCGTTCGTTCCGAGATTTTTTCCTTTTTTCGGAAGATGCGAAGCGAGGATACGGGGTCGGACGAGTTTTGAGGGTCGGACCGACGACCATGAAGCCGACGCCACACTTCCGGTAACCGTCAAGGATTCGTCATGGATTTTTCCCGGCAACTCGACCGTGCCGAAGCTCTTTACAGTCAGGGACTCAAAGATCAGGCGGCCGAGATCTTCGAGTTGATCTTGAAGTACGAGCCCGACAACCCTCGAGCGTTGAACGATCTGGGGGTCTTTCACCATCGCGGGGGTCGCGCGGCGGAAGCGGAGTCCTTGTTTCGAAGAGCATTGAGCGTACGGCCGGAACATGCGGACGCGTTGCGGAATCTGGCGGCGCTTTGCGAAGAGACGGGTCGTGCCGCCGAGGCTCTGGAATTATACGACAAAGCCCGCAAGGTGGAGCGAGGGTCCGGGGATTCCGGCGACAAACCGAGGGAACCGGAAACCGAGCGGGTCTCGGCCCCTGCGCCCGCATCGGAAGTGAGCGCGAACCTCCCGCCCGAGACACCGGTGAATTGGGATCCGACGCCGACGCAACCGAAAGAGCAACCGGTTCGAACACTCGTTTCAGAAGCGGCCGACCTCCGGCCTTTGAACATTCTCTTCGTGCAGGACGCCCCGTGCATCCGAAACTACAAGATGGCCACGGCCCTTCGTTCTCGAGGGCACCGTATTTCACTGGCCTATACCAGAGCCCGGCTCAGCCAGGTGTACCCCGCTCTGAGCGACGATGTTTACCACCAATGCATTCCGCTGAAGGGACTTCGGCATCTCTGGGACCTGTCCGCCGGCTACGATCTGATTCACTGCCACAACGAGCCGGATCAGTTGACCGTGGCGGCCTTGGCCGGGAAAACCCCGGTGATTCACGATACCCACGACCTGATTTCCCTGCGCCACGGGGGAGACTCCAACCTGGTCTATCTGGAGGGGATCGCCAACCGGGGTGCGGCGGGTCGCATCTACGTATCGTCCTACCAACGTGACCAAGCCCTGACGCTTTACGGTATCGATTTGGAAACCTCGGCGGTGGTGCACAACTACGTCCTCCGGGCCATGGTGCCGGAGGCCGGTTTGCCCAAGCTCTCTTCCGGCGATGGAGAAATTCACGTGGTGTACGAGGGCGGATTGGGGTCGGTGCGCGTGCCTCATCGCTACTATCTGCCCGTCTTTCGGGAACTGACCTCCGCGCGTATCCACCTCCACATGTATCCTTCTTTCCATAATCCCGAGTATGAGCGCGAAGCGAGTCTCAACCCCTATCTGCACTACCACGCTCCCGTGTCTCCGGAGCGCATCGTTTTCGAAATGACCCGCTATGATTTCGGTATCGTTCCCTTTGTGGTGACTCCTGAAAACGAGCGGCATCTGCATTCGGCCATGCCCAACAAGCTGTTCGAATACCTGGCCGCCGGTCTGCCGGTGATCGCCAATGACCTGCAGAGCATCAGGGAGTTCTTCGGTACACATCCCGTGGGGGTCCTGTACCGAAATCCGGGGGAGATCGCGGAGAAGATCAGAAGTTTTTCCCGCTCTCTGCCCGACAATGTGCCCTTTATCTTCGAAGAACAGGTCGGTCTCGTGGAGGCTGTGTACGCCAAGGTGCTCAAAGAAGGCCGGGCGCAGCCGGAGATCGTACCCGCAAACATGACGGGCTTCGGGACGGGGCCCGGTTCGCCGAATGAAACGGCGAAGCCGCCGTCCAAACCGGCAGGCTCCGGCCGACGGTTGCGGGATGCGTTGCGACAAAAACTGAGCGAACTCGGTATGCCCGAAAACTGGAAGGCATATCATCCTTGGGACCTTGAGATTTTTCTGGAGAATCTCCGCCTGCGGGGTGAGGTCGTTGCGGAGCCGACCGCGCGGAGCCTGCGGGAGCAGGAGCGGCTTTATCCCCTGGAACTGAGGGAAGTCCTGTCCGTTACGCCTTGCGTGCTTCCCGGTTTTGTGGGGTTGCTGGGGTCGTTGTGTACAAAGATTGCGCGGGTGGCGCCGGATTTGTTGTTGAAGGAGCCCCTGGAACCACGATGCTCGGAATGGCTGGATGAACACGGGGTTCAAGCCCACGCCCCGGCCGAGTGGTACCGCTCAAGAAATCTCGCACCCGAGGCTTCGAGCCTCCTTCCGTTCCTTGTGGAGGAGAATACCTACCTGGCCTCGTGTTGGTTGGACCGTTATCTTGGGGGAAAAGAGCCCGTCATGGAGCAAAGGTTCCGGCAAGCTTACGACTACGTTATCGGATGCCTGAACCGTGCGGGAATCCCGGGAAAGGAGCCTATGTTCCGCTCCGGGGCGGCCGGCCTCCTTCAGCTTAATGTTCCTTTGCTTCGTTTTCTGGATTTGTCGTTTCGAGCGGCGAAAGCGATCAACGACGAATCCGGCTCGGACCTGAGAGAAAAGAGCCTGCAAAATCTCATGGAGGCTCTCGCCGGACTTGAGTTCAACAAGGACTCCATCCCTGAAGGCGACGAGCTCCGAGCCTACCGGACTTACGCTCTCTTGTTCGAACGACTGAATCTTTTGCACCAAATCAGCCTTTCTTCGGGCTACGCCGGGTTGAAGGATCGGATCAACAACCTTTTCTCGGATATCACCTCCTCCTTCTGGTCCATGGAAGCGGCTGCTTCCGGCATGGGGGGAGGGAACTTCCATTCCCGGCTCGCGTGGATGGGATATTTGGAGTCGATCCTTTCACGGGAAGACGCGGAACGCGTGCTGGAACAAGATTCGCTTCGAAATGTGTTCGAGGGTTTGTTCCCACTTCCGGGCGGACCGGACGATTTGCCCGAGGGCCGGCAGTCCCTTTTCGGCTGTGATCGCATTCACGGACTGAGCTCTCTCGTGGAATGGCAGGCGCTCGCGGAAGTTTCGGGCGACGCGGATTCGAACTCCGGAATTTCTTCCCGCACTCGGAACGAGAAGCCGACGCGTTCCACGGACCTTTTCGGAGCCGTTCGGCCGGAAACCCAACCGGGCGAAGGCATCCTTTGCCGGCGGCCGTTGGAAGGGTAAGGCGCGACTATGTGTGGCATCGCAGGGGTATATTATCTGAAGAATCAAGGACAACCTCAGGGCAGGGACCGGATGGTCCGGGGAATGCTGGACCTGTTGGCCCATCGGGGGCCGGACGATTCGGGCATCCGGCAGGGCGACCACTGGACCTTGGGACACGTCCGCCTGAGCATAATCGATCTGTCTTCCCGCGGCCACCAGCCCATGTGCAACGAGGACGGTTCCCTATGGTTGACCTACAACGGGGAAATCTACAACTACGTCGAGCTGCGAAAGGAACTGGCGGCTCGGGGGCATCGGTTCCGATCCGATTCGGACACGGAGGTGATTCTCCATGCCTATGAAGAGTGGGGGCCGGAAGCGGCCGAGCGTTTCGTGGGCATGTGGGCCTTTGCGCTGGCGGACGATCGCGAACAAAGGTTGTGGCTGTGCAGGGACCGCTTCGGCATCAAGCCCCTGTATTATTATCTGAAAGAAGAATTCATCGTTTTCGCGTCGGAGATCAAGGCCCTGCTCTACTATCTGTCTCGCGAAAAACTCCCGCTGGGGCTCAATTCCAAGTCGGTGCAGACTTACTTCCAAACGGGCATTGTGGACGGGATCGAGGATTGTCTGATTCAGGGCATCCGTCGGTTCCCGCCGGCTCACAATTTTCTTTGCGACGCGGATGGGTCCCTCAAAAAACGCTATTGGGACGTGTTTGAAGCCGGAGACGGTCTTTGCATCGACGAGCCGTCCCATGTTTCGGACACGGCCGAGAAATTGGAGGCCCTGGTCGAAGAATCGGTCCGTCTGCATCTGAGGAGCGACGTTCCCCTGGGCGTGTGCCTGAGCGGCGGATTGGACTCGAGTTCCGTGGTGGCCATGGCCTCGAAACATGTGGAGCCCGTGTACACCTTCACCACTTATTTCGATGAAGGTCCGGACTACGATGAGCGGCCGTACGCGGACCTGGCGGCCGAACGGTTTCCCACACGCCCGTTCCGGCTCAAGGTCGAACCCGGCGACCTGTCGGACCTCGTGCGGGACATGCTCTGGTACTTCGACGAGCCCACCCTGGCCTACGGAATCATCCCCCAGTGGTTCATCATGAAGCTCGCCTCTTCGGAGGTCAAAGTGTTGCTGGACGGTCAAGGCGGGGACGAACTTTTCGCGGGTTACGACTTCTACCTGCCCTTTTTCCTTGGGAGCCTGTTCCGGGAGCGTCGTCTGACGGCGCTCAAACACGAAGTTTCGGGGATGACCGAGCATTTCGGTTGCGTGCACGCTTTGGATAAGCTGACCCAAGGCATTGCTTCGGCCGAGGGAATGAAGAACGGCGACGTTGGGAAATTTCAGGACCGTTTGAACGATTTCCTGTATCGGGAACTCGCGTTTTCGAGACTGCCTGCCCTTCTGAGGAACGAAGACCGAAACAGCATGGCCTATTCCATTGAATCACGCGTCCCCTTTCTGGATCACAGACTCGTGGAATTCGCTTTTTCGTTGCCGTCGGCGTTCAAGGTTCACCATGGTTGGTCCAAGTATGTCTTCCGAAAGGCGGCGGCGCATTTCCTTCCGGAAGCCATTGCCTGGCGGAAGGACAAAAAGGGCTTTCCCACCCCGTTCAAGGAATGGGCGGCCGACCGGTTCCGAAACGAGTTGGAGGCCCTGCTGCTGGCTCCCAATTCCAATGTGACCCAGATCATGCCGGCCCAAAGAATCCGGGAGATGTTGGTTCGGCATTCGGAGGGCAAGGAGGATTTGAGCTGGCCTTTGTGGCGGCTGTTTTCCTACGAGACCTGGACCGGTCTGCTGCGGGAAGGCGAGTACCTGCGGCCCAAGGGGACAATGCGCGAGACGGCTCCCCGTGTATCCGACGGGTGGAAGAATCCCGTCGAAGCGGTCGATGACTCGGCGGTGAGTATCCGCGGTGATGAAATCGGCTCACCGGAGATTCCGCCGGAGGGCTCACCGTCCCTCCGGAGCCATGTTTCGGAAAAGCCCGTGCCCTACGTCGTTCAAAGGGACGAAGAGGTGCCGGAATGCGAACCGGGAGCGGGTTATCGGGTCTTTTTCGGTCCCAGTGAAATCGTGGGATATAATCGTCGTAACGCGCGGGCCCTCAGGGAGATGGGCGTCGCGGCCCGCTCCGTGTCCTTCTGGGACCATCGGTTCCGGTATGGTTCCGACGAATTCATCCGCATTTCGGGTGAAGGTCGGGAGTACCGGGCGAATCTGGAAGTCCTCGTCAAGGACCTGGCCGACCGCTTCGACGTTTTCCATTTCATTTACGGCCGTTCCCTCATGCCCGGGTACGCGGATGTTCCCCTCCTCAAACGACTGGGCAAGAAGATCGTCATGCAGTTCGTGGGGTGTGATATTCGCGCCAGAGACGCCGTGCTCACGGACGGGAGAGCCTTCAATCCCTGCGAGATTTGTCGTATCGAGCCGTGCCGTTCTTCAGACAAGCGGGCCATTGCCGGTTTCTGGGAGGAGCACGCGGACGTGATTCTGAGCTATCCGGAGAATTCCGGTCTCCTGCGGCAGCCTTACCGGTACCTGCCTTTAGGGTATGACCTGGAGTACTGGAAGCCGTTTCCCGTTTCAGTGGACCTCCCACGAAAAGGAAGAAGCGTGCTGATCTGCCACGCGCCCTCGGCTTCGGATCTCAAAGGCAGCAGGCACGTGGTGGAGGCGGTGGACAGGCTCAAGGCCGAAGGGCACTCCGTGCGCCTGAAACTGCTCGAAGGTGTTTCTTTTGAGGAGGTCCGGGAGTGGATCAACGCCTGCGACGTGTTCGTGGACCAGCTGCTCACCGGGTGGCACGGGGCCGTGTCCATCGAGGCCATGAGCCTGGGCAAACCGGCGGTGTGCTATCTCGAACCCCGGTATCTGGAGGAGCATGAAGAACACGGCTACGAGCCCATGCCCATCGTCAACGCGGATCCGTCGAACTTATACGAACGGTTGAAGTCGTTGACGTTGGATCGAGAACTCAGGGAGCAACTGGGGCGTCGCGGCAGAGCCTATGTGGAGCGTGTTCACGACATCCGATCGGTCGCCGCCCAATTGAAGGAAATCTACGACACCTTGATGTTCGGGGAGTGAAAGCAAAGCGCCATGATTCAGGACAAGAAAGTCTTTATTACCGGGGGAGCCGGATTTATCGGTTCGAGTCTTATCGAGCGGCTGGTGGAAAAGAACCGCATTACGGCCTACGATAATCTTTCGCGCAACTCGCTCAAAGACAAGCCCTACCGCGACCATCCCAACCTGACGCTGGTCCACGGAGACGTCTTGGATTTCGAAGGGCTGAGTGAGGCCATGGAAGGCTCGGATATCGTGGTGCACTGCGCGGCCATTGCCGGCATCGACACGGTGATCCTCAAACCGGTGCAGACCATGCGGGTGAACATGGTGGGATCGGCCAATGTTTTGGAAGCGGCCTCCCGCCTGAACCGTGTGGACCGTGTGGTGTGTTTTTCCACCAGCGAGGTTTTCGGGCAGTACTCCTTCTGCGCCACGGAAACGGACAACTCGGTGGTGGGCAAGGTGGGCGAGGCTCGATGGACTTACGCGGTGAGCAAACTGAGCACGGAGCATTTGGCCACGGCCTACTACCAGGAGCGCTGGCTGCCCATCAGCATCGTTCGGCCGTTCAACGTGTATGGTCCCGGGCAGGTGGGAGAAGGAGCGCTCAAGACCTTCATTTCCAGGGCGATCAAGGGCCAAACCATCGAGGTCCACGGGGACGGTACTCAGATTCGAGCGTGGTGCTATGTGGACGACATGGTGGACGGGGTGCTTCTGACCATGGTTCATCCCAAGGCGGTGGGCGAGAGCTTCAACATCGGCAACCAGAAGGCGGTAACCACGATTTTCGGTTTGGCCAACACGGTGATTCGGGTACTCGGTTCCTCCTCCCAAGTAGTGTTTACCCAGCGGGACTATGCGGACGTGGAACTGCGGATTCCCTCGGTGAAAAAAGCGAAACAACTGCTCAATTTTGAGGCCAAGGTGGACCTGGAGGACGGCATCCGCCGAACGGCGGAATACTACGGGAACAAGGTCTGAGTTGGGGCCGAATCCCGAGGAGAAACCCATCATGACGGTGCGCGCTTCGGATATCGCCGATTTCTTGGGGAAATCGCTGGTGGGCGAGGACGTGGACATCCGGGGACCCGGCTCCCTCAATTCCGCTTCACCAGGCGACGTGCTTTTCATTAATGATCCGGATTTTTCCGATGATAAAATCATCGGAGGGCTGAGCCGCGTGCTGGTCCTTGTCCCGAGGGAATACGCCGGGCTTTCCGTTCCTCATATCCGAACCGACAAACCCAGGCTGGACTTTGTCAAGGCACTTCGCCGGTTTTTCGACCCGGCCCCCGATGCCTGGATCGCTCCCACCGCGGTGGTCGAGGAAGGGGCAACCATCGGCTCGGGAGTGACCATCGGGCATTTCAGCGTGATCGAAACCGGAGTTTCGTTGGGAGAAGGAACCCGCATCGGAGCTCACGTGGTGATTCGGCAAGGAACCCGAATCGGCGCCCATTGTCGCATTGGGTCCAACACGGTCATCGGAGAAACGGGGTTCGGTTTTGAGTTCGATGAACAGGGCCGTCCCTTGCGGTTTCCCCACTCGGGGGGCGTGGTGCTCGGCGACCATGTGGAGATCGGCGCGTTGGTCAGCATTGCGCGCGGGAGTCTGGACGATACGGTACTTTCCTCGTACGTCAAAGTGGACGACCAGGTGTTCATCGCGCACAACGTCCATATCGGCGAGAATACGGTGCTCATTGCCGGGGCGGAAATCAGCGGAAGCGTCAAGATCGGGTCCGATTGCTGGATCGGTCCCAACTCCTGTCTTATCGACCGGATCGAGATTCGGGATCGCGTGCTGGTGGGTATGGGGAGTGTGGTCACAAAGCCTGTGGAAGCAGGTGTGGTGGTATGCGGGAATCCCGCGAAGGTTCTGAGAAAGAACGTGTAGGGCTTTTTTCGGTTTCAAGGGGCATCAAGCAGGGAGAGGGAGAAGACCATGGCGGAGGGCTGCGAGTTCAGTCTGAATCACTTCAGGGAAACCTTGGAACTGGCCAGAAAGCGATACCTGTTCCTTCGTTTCAAGGACGCGGACCGACCGAGGGTGGCCGAAGATCCCATCATCTTCCTCCGGCACGATGTGGATCTGTCGTTGGATGACGCCGTGGTCATGGCGGAAGCCGAATACGACCTGTTCATCCGGTCCACCTATTTCGTGCAGCTTCGCTCTCCCTTCTACAACGTCATGGACCTGCACGGCCATCAGTGCCTCCAGAGAATTCGTTCCATGGGGCACGAAATCGGTTTTCATTACGACGTGTCCTATTATCTGGAAACCCATGAGCCGGTCGTGGCCGGATTTCAGCGAGACCTGGCCCTTCTCGGGGCTTTGGTGGGGGAACCCGTAGTCTCCATTGCGCGGCACGTGCCCACCATGGATCTCATCGAGCGAGAGACGGAACTGCGCATCGCTTCCTGTGCGCCTTACGACGCGTTCAGCGACCGCTTCTTCAGCGAGATCAAATATCTTTCCGACAGCGGGTGCAACTGGCGGGCGGGATGCTGGTGCGGGCACCTGGAGGAAGGACGGAACATGCAGGTGGTGATCCACCCCGTATGGTGGGTCAACGGCGATGGCGATTGGGAAGAGCGGGTATTGAAGAGCTGTCGGAATACACAGGACCGCTACACCCAGGGGGTGACGGAATTCATCCGATACAACAGCCGATATCTCAAGGACCGGAAGAAATTGGACAAGAAATACCGAGCGGCACGTCTTTCCAGGGTGGTGAATTCATGACCCGTCGGCGCATCCTGATCACCGGCGTGTCGGGTCTTGTGGGGGGGCGCTTGGCCGAGGTCTTGGGTGAGGAACACGAGGTCGTGGGGTTAGGCAGGCGGCCGGGAAACGGGGTCTCCGCAGTCTGGGATTTCTTGGACGCCCTCCCCATGGAATCGCTTCCCGATCGGGTGGATGTGGTGATTCACGCGGGTGCGGCGGTGGGACATCAACCGGGATTCTCGGAAGAAGACTACCATGCGTGCAATGTGCACCCGTGCCGAGTGCTGGCGGAGTTCGCCGGCAAAGCCGAGGTGTCTCATTTCGTGTTCTTTTCCACCGGGGGCGTGTACGCACGAGGCCTTGATCCCATTGGGGAAGACGCGCCTCTCGCTCCGGAGGACGCTTATTCAAGGAGCAAGGTCCAGGCGGAGGAGTTGTTGACGAGGTCTTTGGAGGGCGTGTGCCTGACTCTGGTCAGGCCGTTCTTTCCTTACGGACCGGGGCGGCGAAACAGGCTGATTCCCAACTTGGCGCGACGTGTCATGGAAGGGGAGAGGATTCGCCTGAACAATCGGCAGGGAAGTCCACGAATCAATCCGATCTTTGTGGACGACGTGGCGGAGGCGATCAAGGGTATTGTCGAGAAACAAATCGCCGGGGCGATCAATTTGGGCGGGCCGGAGGCGGTATCTATTCGGGAACTGGCCGAGAAGATCGGCGGCAAGATGGGCCGATCACCGGTCTTCGAAGTGGGAGCAGCCCCTAGCTGGAACCTTTTGGGCGACATATCCCTGCTCCGGTCCTTCCTTCCCGACCTGCGATTCACTTCCCTGGAATGGGGCTTGGACCGGGTCCTGGAGAGCCTGGGATCGACCTCGGCGTCCGCCTGCGCTTGTTGAGGCAGTTCACATCTTCGCGTGTCCATGCGGCGGTCGGCCCTGAGTTTTTCGCAATTATGGATTTCCGAACACGTGAAAATCGGCTCCACGATTAGTTCCTTGTCCGAGGGCGGTGGGGCCGCCATCAAATTTTGGGTGAGGGGCCGGGAGGAGATGTTGGCAAACCAACCCCGGAAAAGTGAATTCATGCGAACAGACCTGAGCGGCGGGAACCTGCCATGAGCCGAGTATCTTTGGTGGTGCCCAATTACCGGATGCGGGAATTGTTCGGACCGCCCAGCGATCCTCCCCTTGCCGTGGGACTGGTGGCGGCGGTGCTGGAGGAGGCGGGCCACGAGGTGCAGGTGGTCGAAGCGGACGCCTTGAATCTGTCTGTCCGGGAAACGGTGTCGCGCATGGAATCGTTTTCCCCCACGGCCGTGGGCATATCCTGCAACTACATCACCAAACACCACGCCACGGTGGACCTGGCCAAGATGGTGAAGCAGGTTATGCCGGTGCCGGTCTTCGTGGGCGGAAATCACGCTTCGGCCTACTGGGAACGCCTGCTGAGAGACGCGGACGGAGCCGTGGACCTGGTGATCCGGGGGGAAGGAGAACGGGCTTCTTGTGTGCTGATGGAAACTTTGGACACGGGCGGTTGCCTGGAGAACGTACACGGAGCTTGTTTGCACGGTAAAGGAGCCGTTGGTTCCGGTCCGGCTCCTCCGGCGCGTGATTTGGACGCTCTCCCTATACCCGCCTACCATTTGCTGCCCATGGAGGTATACCGGCGCTATGGTCTGGTGACCAGTCGAGGTTGCCCCTATCGGTGCGCCTATTGCGCTTCCACCGCCGTGGCGGGCCGTCGGGTGCGCTTGAGGAGCCCCGACCGGATTGCGGAGGAAATCGAGGCCCTTCGCAGCGGTTTCGGGGAGCGCTTCGTATGGTTTTCGGACGATACGTTCACCGCGGTGGGCAAGCACGTGAAAGCGGTGACGGACCGATTGGCGCGAGTGCGACCCCCGGTGCGGTGGAGCTGTCTCACCAGCGCCGTGGACAGTGATGCGGAATTGCTTGCCGCCATGAAAGAGGCGGGGTGCGAGTACGTTTCCATTGGAGTGGAAAGCACGCATCCGTCCCACCGGAGATTCATCGGGAAGAGGATTTCCGACGAAATCGTGCTGAGCGCTGTGTCCAATATTCATGGTGCGGGCCTTCGAGCCTACGGCTTCTTCATTATCGGGTTTCCGGGGGAGAACCATGAGACACTGGAATCCCGGTTCCGGCTCATTGAGGCAGCCGGTTTCGACGGCGTGGCGGCCAACCTGCTGGTTCCGCTTCCGGGTACGGCGCTTTGGGATGAGTTGACTTCCAAGGGATTGCTCGATCCCGACGAGCTGGACATGGATTGCCTGTTCGCCCGGACTCCGGATGAGGAGATCAGTCGAAAAACGGCCATGCTGATTGAGGGGTGGACCGACCTCGATGCGGAAACTCTGGTGGGGGCCTGTGAGACCTGTCGCAGCTTGGCTCAAGAGCGGGCTTCCCACGAGTCGCCCCAATCCGCCGAGATCTGACGGCGCAGCCGTTGATGAATTCGGGCTGTGCTTAACGAAAACAATGGACCCGTTGGAGGCTCCGGGTTTGGATCCTTTTTCTTCGTCTGAAATCGAATGGATTCGGAATTCGGAGTTTCCGGTCGCTGAGAATTTTGTCTGCCTGAACCACGCGGTTCGGTCTCCCCTCCCTGCGAGCGTTGCGGCTGCGGCGGTTTCCTATTTCGAGGGACGCAGGGATCGAGGCTTTCTGGACGGGTCGTCCTGGTTTCAAGCGGTGGAAACCTGTAGGAAGAACGCCGCTCGGTTTATCGGTGCGAAACCCGAGGATACGGCGTTCATCTCCAACACCGCCGAAGGAATCAACCATGTGGCGCAGGGATTGGAGTTCAAACCGGGGGAGCGCGTGCTGCTGTCCGACGTGGAGTATCCGTCCTCGGTGTACCCCTGGATGAACCTTTCGCGCAAAGGGGTGGAAGTTCATTGGATTCGGGTGAGGGAACGGGATGGATTGGTCCGGCCGGAGGACGTATATCGGGCGTTGGACTCCCGCGTGAAGGTGGTTTGCCTCAGTCTGGTTTCCTTTGTCACGGGTCAGCGCATCGCGTTCCGCGAGATAGGAGCCCATTGCCGAGAACGGGGAATCATTTTCGTGGCGGACGCTACCCAGGCTTTGGGTCAGGTTCGGGTGGACGTGGCGGCGGACTTTGTGGACGCCCTGGTCGTTGAGGGGCGAAAGTGGCTGCTTGCGCCCGAGGGCGCGGGGTTCTGGTACTGTTCTCCACGGCTCCTGGAACGACTGACCGTTGCCTATCCGGGGGCCGCCGGCGTGCGCAATCGGGATCAATATCTCGATTATCAACTGGAATTTCGGAAGGGGGCCGCTCGGTTCGAAAGAGGCGCTTTGAACGTACCGGGCATTTTGGGTTTGAATCGTGCTTTGGAACTGTTCACGGATTGGGGGCCGGAGCGGGTCGAAGCGCGTGTTCGGAGCTTGGCGGAATCGCTGTGCCTTCGATTGCGGGAGCACGGCATGGGGCCCCTGGACGCCCTTTCCCCAATGGAGCGGTCCGGCATCGTGCGAGGAAGGACCAAAGCCTCGGGGGATGATCCGAGCGCCCGGCTCAAGCAAGCGGGAATCCAAGTCGTGTCCAAGGGGGACCGATACGCATTGTCTCCCCATTTCTACAATGTCGAGGCGGAACTGGATTTGGTGGTGGACGTGCTTTCGGGCTCGTGGAGAGGTCGCGCACCGCAAGCCGACCGGCAAGTCCGGGAGAGGATGTGCTGAACGATGGGGTCGGAACGTCGCGCCGAGAGTTCGGTCCTTGATACGGACGTGCTGGTCTTGGGGGCCGGTGCGGCGGGATTGCGGGCCGCCGCGGCCGCGGCGGACGTGGGAGCGCGCGTGCTCCTTGCCTGTAAGGGCGCCTATCTGCATCATGGATCCTCTTTCGCCCGCCTTGCCCCGGGATGGGGCATACAGGCGGCATGGGATTCGACTCTGCCCGGCGATACCCGGGAAGCGCATTTCGAGGAAACCCTGGAGGCCGGATCGGGATTGGCCGATCCGGGGCTCGTGGAAGTACTGGTGTCCCGCGCCCCGGAAAGATTACGGGACCTGATGTCCTGGGGGGTGAGGTTTCGGAGGCGCGTCGAAGGGGACTTCCTGCGGATCAAGGGCTGTTTTGGGAAGTATCCCAGGGCCTTTGTTTTGGAATCCATCGATTCGTACGTACGGGCCATGTCGGAGCGGTTGAAACGCCGGGGCGTCGGTTTGGTTCAGGACTTTCGTGCCGTGCGTCTGGAAATCAAGGACGGCGTGTGCGTGGGCGCCACGGGTCTTCAAGGAGACGGGGTGCTTCGCATCCGGAGCGGAGCCTTGGTTTTGGCCGCGGGGGGCTTCGCGGGACTTTATCCCATGAGCCTCTGCGATCCGGGTTTGTGTGGAGATGCTCTGAGCCTCGGAACGGACGTCGGAGCGCGGACGATTCACACGGAATTCGTCCAGTTCATGCTGGGTACGGTTTCCGGGGGAACAAAGAGCTTTCTGCTCCCGGAACGATTGTCGGTACAAAAAGCGCTCAAGGATGCGCAGGGAAGAAATCTGTGGAACGAATTTTTCGAGTCCGAGGAGCAGGCGGAGGAAGCGATACGACTCCGCGGCACTCATTTTCCCTTCAGTTGTCGAGACGTTTCGGGCGTGATCGATGCCGCCGTGAGTTTGGGAGGAGCGGGAAGGCCGGGGGTGGAATTGACCGACGGCGATGAAAGGGTCCCGGTGATTCCTTTGTCCCATGCTTGTAACGGAGGATTGGCCGTCGACGTTCGCGGAGAGACTTCGGTACCCAACCTTTTCGCCGCGGGCGAGGCGGCGGGTGGGATGCACGGAGCGGATCGGCTGGGCGGCAACATGATGACCTCGACCCAGGTTTTCGGGGCTGTTGCCGGAGAAAGCGCGGCTCGGCGGAGCATGAAATCCGCAACAAGGGCCTCTCTGCCTTCGGTGGAAGAAAGACTTTTGGGGCCGAAGTCGGACGAGGCTTTCCCTGATGGGCTCATGGAGGCCCTTGCGGAGGGCATCGGGTCTATCGCGGTGGTCAGGGAAGGCATGGAGCTTCGAAAGACCATGGAACGGACGAAGCGCCTGATGTCCGAGCTGGACGATCTTTGGTCCCACGGTCGACTGACTTCGTCGACCTATTTTGACCGGCGCCACAGGATTCGAACTCTGAACCGGGTCGCGGAAGCGGCTCTGGCGCGTCCGGTAAGCATCGGCGGCCATTTCAGGCTGGACCATCCCCCGGATCATTGGCCTTCCAAGAGCGTGACCGCCCTCAGGTTTCTTCGGCGTACAGGGACGGTGGAATTCGCTTCCGCTGCAGGGCGACGCTCGGATTCCGCGGGTCCCGTGAAACAAAACGTCCGCGAGGGAACGGCGGGCGTGCAACGTGGATAGGATGAGAACATGCTGATTTCCGCATGCATGATGGTGAAAAACGAAGAGGAAATGCTCGGTCGAGCCCTTGAGAGTATTCGTGGTGAAGTGGACGAAATCGTGGTGGTGGACACGGGTTCCACGGACCGCACCGTGGAAATCGCCAGGGCGTATACGGACCGTATCTATTTTCACGAATGGTTTCATGATTTCTCCGGGATGCGGAACATCACCATGGAGTATGCGCGGGGGGAATGGATTCTCATTCTGGACGCGGACGACGAGTTCGTACGTCAACAATCGGACCTGGGCTTAAAAGACTTTCTGAAGAACCCGGTCGCCAACCTGTATGCGTTCCATCTCGAAAACACCACCGCCGAAGGTCGCGTGACCTCCACGTTGAACCAGATTCGTCTCATCCGCAACGGAATGGGGCTTCGATATCAGGGCATCGTTCACAATCAACTGATGTGTCAGGGCCATTCGGCGGCTACGGCTCCGTTCACGGTGAAGCATTACGGATACGATCTGGAAGAAGAGAAGATGGAAAAGAAGCGGAGGCGGTCGGAAATTCTTCTGGAAAAGATGATCGCGGAAGGAGGCGACGCAGCCTACGCTTATTATCAGTTGGCCAAGATTCATTCCAGTCGAAAGGACTTGAGAAAGGCCCTGGAAACGGCGCGCAAGGGAGCCGAAATGTTGGGGGAGGAGACGGAATCCCCCGTCTATCACGACCTGCATTACCAGATCGCCGCCAACGCCTTCAATTTGAAGGAGCTGGATACGGCTTTCGAGGAAGCATCGAAGCTGCTCAAGTTGCACTCCGTAAATCCCGACGCGGCGTTCATTATCATTGCCTGCCGGCACGAGCGCAAGGAATGGGAGGAAATCATTCGGTTCTTCCCCACCTATCTCAAGTGCCGGAGGTCTTATGAAGAACACCCCGAATGGTATCCTTATATCCTCCATATGGTGCACATGCATGAAGACGCGGTGTACATGCACGGCGAAGCGCTGATTCATTCCGGTCGGGAAGACCGACTTCAGGATTCCGTGGGAGACCTGTGGGACAACAAGGACAAAGGGGCCTATTTCCTGAATCTTCTGGCCAAGTCGGCGGCCCAGAAGGGGCAACGAGCCGTGGCGGTGCGATTCCTGGAAAGGGCCTTGACTCTGGATCCCCAGTTCCTTCCGGCCCGCAACAATCTGGACCTGCTGCAAAGCACCGGAACCAAGGTGGTGACGCGATTCGTGTCTCCGGATTCCGTGCCGCGGGAACCCGGAGTCGGAGAGACCAAGGCCAGAGCCGTTTTGGAAACGGCCGCCGGGTTTATGGCCAGGGGCAACTTCGACGAGGCCGAACGTTCCCTGCTTACCATTGAGGATCTGCTTCGCGGGGAGGTGATGACCAACAGCGCTCTGGCTGAAATCCTGGGCCCGACGTACGAAGGCCTCGGAGTCATACAGAAACGCAAGGGCAATCTCGGGGCGGCCAAGGTGTGGCTCTCCAAGTCCGTGGAAGCGGATGGGCGGCGGGCCGATACCCGCATCGTGCTTTCCGAGGTGCTGAAAGGTCTGGGGGATTATGATGGGGCGCTGGAGCATGCTGAAACCGCCGTGAACTTGGCGCCTCAATCGCCGAAAGCCCTGTTGACTCGGGCCCTGGTTCGGCTCGAGGCCGGGGACCACCGATCGGCGGAAAAAGACTTGGTGAAACTCGTGCAACGACACGAGGATTATGCTTTGGGTGCCTTTAACCTGGGAAGTTTCTTTTGGAACCGTAACCGGCGCTTGGACGCTCTCGACTGGCTGGCCAGGGCGCTCCATCTCGAACCGGCCAACAGAGAATACGCAGAGTCCTTTTTCAAATCCCAGGCGGCGCTGGAGAATGCGCCCACGGTGTCCCTGTGCATGATGGTGAAGAACGAAGAAGCGCACCTCGAAAAGGCGCTGGAAAGCGTCGCAGGAGCCGTTGACGAAATCATTGTCGTGGACACGGGTTCGCAGGACCGAACCGTTGAAATCATCCGTTCATTCGGTGCGAGATTATACGAACATCCCTGGTTCGATGATTTTTCCGGTATGCGCAACATCACCTTGAGTTACGCACGGGGCGATTGGGTGCTCATTCTCGACGCCGACGAGGAACTGGATGATTCGGGCGTGGAGCCGCTGAGGGAGCAGGCGTCGAACACCAACAGAGCTGCGGTGACATTTCGGGTCTTTAATTACCTGAGCGACGGACGACGAAAAGCGGAGCAGAACTCGGTGCGTCTGTTCCGCAACCATAAGGGATTTCGCTATGCGGGAATCGTGCACAACATGCTGATCTATCGGGGCCGGTGTGAATATTCTCCCGTTGCGATCCATCATTACGGGTACGACCTGGGACCCGAAGTCAAGCGAAAGAAGTATCAACGTACCGTCGGTTTGCTGGAAAAGAGGATTGGAGAAAATTACGAGGATATGGATGCTCATTACTATCTGATCAATACCTATCAGTCGGTGGGTCGGTTGGATGACGCCGTATCCGAGGGTGAGACGGTGCTGCGGTTGGCGGAGGAAAAGGAGCTGGATCTTGCCCAAAACTATTACGCGGACACCTATCCTCGGCTGGGTCAATTGTATATCTCCAAAGGCGAATGGCCCAAGGCGGTGTCCGTGCTTGAAAAGGGACTGAATGTCTGCCCGCACCACCCCGAACTTCAAGTGAGTTTGGCGTATTGCCGTTTTCAGGAAGGGCGGTTGGAGGAAGCCGCGGCTTGTCTGGAGGAAGCGCATCAGTGGTATTTGAAATACCGGTCCGGCGAGTTCGTGCCTTTCTACACCGTTACCATGGACGGACTTTTGCTGGTGAACAATATGGCGAATATTCTGCTTCAGATCGGCCGGGAGGAGGAAGCGCGGAGCAAGGTGAGGGTAATCTGCGCGGACGAGCCCGGACTATCGTCGCGAGGTCTCGAAAAGGCGACCGGCCTACTGGAGGCCGGAGACGGGGATGCGTTACGTTGGGAGCTCACTTGGCTCAGGTTGGCGGACGCCGCTTCCCCGGAAGTGCAGGAGGGCGTGGGTGAGCTGTTTCTCAGGTCGGGACATCCCGATGCCGCGGTGGAATACTACGATTCCCTCGAGGCCGAAGGGGTGGAGCTTAGTTCTCGCTCCAGTTTGTACAAAGTCCAGGGCCTGCTGGATCTGGATCGAACGGAACAAGCGGAAACCACGGCCCGCGCGGCGGTAGAACGGTTTCCGGCGGACCCCGAAGCTTTGAAAGCCATGGCTCGGGTGCTCGAGAAGTCGGGGAACAACCTCGAGACGGCGCGTGTGCTGGAAGATCTACTGCGGGTCAGCCCGGAGGAACCGCAGCTCAGGAACATCATCGGAGAGCTCTATTACCTCACCGGCCAATACGACCTGGCGGAGGAGTATTTCCACCGGGAACTTCGCGAACAGGGCGAGTCTCCAGATCCTTACAACAACCTCGGAGTGCTGTCCATGGGGCGTAACCGTATCGACGAGGCCTGCGAGCACTTCCGGCATTGCTTGGCTCTGAATCCCGATCATCCGGAAGCGAAACAGAATCTGGAATTTTGCGCAAACTTGGCATCCGGCGGAGATGGGATACACTGACAGCGTGATATGATCGATTTCCACAACCCGGAAGAAGCCTTCTTCGTTTCCTCGTTGATATCCCGTCGGGCTAGGCCCGATGGCACGGGAGCCGGTGCGGAGTGTCCATGAATTCAAAGGATTTCCTTCAACAAAATCTGAATCTTCTAGGGAAACGCCATCCCGACACGGCCCGGAAGATTGGAGCGGCCGGGAACCTGCCGCCCGGTATGCTGTTCTTCACGGAAGAGGGTTTTCCCAATCTCCGAGTGTCCTTGCCGGACGGGTCCATACGCGCTCTTTTCAAAGGCAACCGTCCCGAAATGTCTATCGGTAGAGATGCGGCTTCGGGCATGTACGGGGCGGATCGCGCCACGGTCATGTTGGGATTCGGCGTGGGGCTGCTTGCTTCCGAGGCGGTGAAGCACATGGACCCGGGCCATGCTTTTCTCATTGTGGAGCTCGATCCCGCGATACTCAAAGCCGCGTTTACCTACTCGGACTTCACCGGGCTTCTGTCACATCCCGAAATTCATTGGGTCTTAAGCCAAGCGGAACTGGAAGACGGATTCCGGTTTTTGTACGAGCACATGCCGACCAAGGTGAATTGCGTGTTTCGGCCCATGTATCTCGAGGCGCTTCCCGAAGCCTACGAACCGTTGCGTTTGAAAATCCTCGACGTTTTGGACACGGTCACCGGTTCCGCCGCCTTTGTGGACACCCAGGGCGTGCTTTCCACGCGGAACAGTCTGAAGAATCTGGTGCACCGGGTGACTCAGCACGGGGTGGCGAAACTTTTCAATCGGTTTCGAAACGTGCCCGCCATTCTGGCGGCCGGAGGTCCCAGTCTCGAGAAAAACCTTCATCTGCTCCGAGGAGTGGAGGAGCGGGCCGTGATCATTTGCTCCGACAGTGCCGTCCGCCCCGCGCTCGCCTTGGGGATACGACCACACTTCATCACGGCCATCGATCCGACGCCGGCCAACTTGAAGAAGTTTGAAGGAGTTCCCATCCCTTCGGAAATCGCTTTGGTTTGCGCTCCCTCCGTTCAATACAAGATACCGGCCCGTTACCCGGGTCCCATTCTGTTCCATCACCGGGGGCCCCAGGACCTGATGTGGAACGAGCGCCTCATCGGGGAAGAAGGGTTGCTCCAGTCGGTGAGTTCCGTGGCGTTGTTGTCGTTGCACCTGGCACTGGCCATGGGATGCGATCCGGTGATCCTTGTGGGACAGGACTTGGCCTTCACCGGGGAAAAGGCTCACGCCTCGGGACAGGATACGTGGACCATCAACGACGCGCGGCAACTGGGAATGACGTTCACGCGGGACATGTGGGGCGACGAAGTGCGCACGGTGAAGCAGTTTCAGGGGGTGGCCCGGTTGTTCGAACGAGAGGCCGCCCACAACGAGAGGCGCTTCATCAACGCCACGGAAGGGGGATTGCTCCTCGAAGGATACCGGCCCATGCTCCTGAAACATGCCCTGGAAGCCTTTTGCTCGACGCCTCGGCCCGAGGTGCGGGATGCCTGGTGGAATCATCCGACCGCGGGATGGGATCGTGGACAGGCCCTGGCCGGCCTCACGGGGCAGGTTAAAGAACGGGCGGAACGGCTGACACGGCTGATCCGTTTATGCCGGGACGTGGTGTCGGCTTCAGGGAAGAAGAAAAAGGGGGGGAAAGCCCGGAATACGGCTTTAAAGGTATTAACCGATGCACTGCCTTCCCTGGCGTCGACCTTGTTGCTGTGCTCCTCCGCGTCGACGCCTTTGTTCCGATGGATTCATCGGGATAATCCCGTTGAATTGGCGGCCCGCTTGTCTCGTGACATGCGTATGGCTTCCGAATTTTGTCGCATCGTGGGCGAGGTGGGACCTGAAATCAGGGAGGGCCTGGATGCGGTGCACACAACGCTGGAACTGCTTCTTTCCGTCGAACGGGAGGCGGCGACCCGAAGCGCTTCAGAACTCGTGGATCGCGCCCGTGAATTGGCCGAACTGGAGCTGTTCAATCCCGCATTGTTTCTGTTGTCGCGGGCCGTGGAGGAGGGCCGTGAAGAAGCGCGAAGTCCGTGGGCGCGGGTTCTGCTTGAATTGGGCCGGTTCGATATGGTGCTCAACGGGAGCGGACTCGGCTCCGCCTCAGGCCTCGACGAAGAAGCCGACAATCCGGTCCGCCTCGCGCGCGAGCGGGGTGCCGCCTGGGATGCCGTCGTAGCCGACGTCCGGGAGAAGTATCACGCCGGACCGGACAGGGATGCGAGGGCGGTGCTTTTGGAAGATATCCGATTCTACAGCCGTACGAAGGACCTGAATCTTGCCGGGCGGTTGCTGGACCAATACGCTCGTAAGTTCGGACAGGATTCCGACGCTTGGTGTTTGAGGGGCGAGAACCTGTCGGAGGCGGGCAAGTGGGCCGAGGCCGTTCCTGCGCTTCACCGATCCATAGCTCTCGACAAATCCAACGGGCGAGCCTGGGCGGCTCTGGGCAAAGCCGCCGTGCAATTGGGGCGGAAGGAGGATGCGGAGTCCGCCTTCCTCACGGCGCGGGAGGCCGGATATGCGGGATCGGACCTCATCGAGGCGCTGTCGGACCTTTACGTCCAATGGAATCGGCTCGATGAGGCTCTTGAGGTGCTGGAAGACGGGGCTTCTCGGTTTCCCCGCAGCGGATTCATCCGGGAAAAGCTTGATTCCTGCAGGCGGCTTGCTTCGCGACCCTGACTCAAAGCCGCGAATCGCGTCTTTCAGCAGCCTATTACGGAAATTTAATTCACACGCGGGGGTGCTTCGAGTCATTCGTGCGTAGCAAGGCGACAACATGGAAATTTACAAGTCGATGATATTCGTGCATCTTGAAAAAACGGCCGGCACCTCCATGCGCGATCTTTTTACGCGCAGATACGGAGCGGAAAACGTCGCGGCCATCAGTACGATCAAAGAGCTCTCCGACTTCCTTGGGAAACATAGAGGAAAGCCGTGTAAGGCCGTCATGGGTCACATTTATTACGGGATTCACGCGTTCAATGTTACCTATCATCCCTTCTGCTACTACAGCATGTTAAGGGAGCCGATGGACAGATTCCTGTCGGCTTACTATTTCGTCAAAAGATCGCCGGGACATCATATGCACCGCTATGTCAACGACAATAACGTCTCCATAAAAGATTTCGCTCAAATCCCTCACTTTCGAAATCAACAGGTGAATCGACTATCCTCCATACTCGTACCGAATGAAAAGGGTGCTCGGCTCGTCGGAAGCGATGAGAAGACCAAGCTGGCCATGGCGTTGAAGGTGCTCGTTCACGATATCAGGCACTTCGGCATCTTTGAGCTCATGGATGAATCGGTGCGGAGACTCGCTGCTCTCATGCAATCGGAAATCGAATCCGTTCCGAGATTGAACGTGGGCGAAAGAAAACAAGTCGATGAGTTGGATGAGGCCACTAAGAGTGCCGTAAGGGAGGCGAACCAACTGGACATTCAGCTTTATAATCATGGAAGGAGGATTTTCGAGTCTGGGGTTACATTGTAGCATTTTTTCGAGTGAAAGGAGTACGTGGGTGAAGTCGCACAGGTTGTTTCTTGTTGTTTTGCCGTTGATGGGTTTTTTTGTTTTTTCGGCCCAAAGTATTAATGCTCAAACCAAACCCAAGGTGGCGGTGATACCGATGTTCTATGAGAAGTCGGCGCAGACGGTGACGAAGTACTACAGCGTTCCTCCCACCGCGTTCAACGCGGATTCGGGTGACAACTACGAGAATTTTCTTGGATTTTATGACAGTCATGCCACGGTTACCTCCCTCTTGTCGACCAAGAGACTAGTGGCTCCGGCGCACTTGCCCCACGGGGCCGGTTTGAAGCGTTTCACTGTGTATTACAAGGATGATCAAACTCAGGGGGGAGGCGCCGAAGTCAACTTCTGGTGCGGGCTGTACGGGCTTTCCCGAAACGGCGGATGGCTGTCACTGGCTAACGTCAACTGCACGGAACTGTGGTCGGGGGATACGTATGTGTCTACTTCGGCCGTCACGCAGGCGCACACCGTGAACAATGCGAACTACTCCTATCAGATCGAATGTTGGGACATAGGCGGGGCTCAAGGGGAATACCTGCAATCCGCGCTGATCGAATATACGGTTGTGGAATAGCGCCGCACCGGGATCGGGCCGGGGTCCCGTTTAGCCGGTTGGAACGATCCGCCCTGCCTTGCGTCGTTGGAAGCGTGGAAAGTACTGTCGTGTGTGGAGATGTTCTTGTCTTGCTCGACAATTATTCCGTATAAACGGAATAATTGTCCTGCGAGGCTCCGATGCTGTGGCGTCTCACTATTAACTTCGTTCAATGACTGTCGTTCAATGACTTGATCAAAACCTCAAATCTGGTATCCTCCCATATCCGTCTCCTCGCTCTCGGTGGGAGACGCTTGCCGTTCCCCTTGTCACCGGGGTGGAATTCCCCCCATGTGATGGGTTTTTCTCAGCGGCCCGCCGTTCTTTTTCCGGTTTTCCCCAAAAAAGAGCGGATCCGACAGAGTCGCGCATTTTCGACGGGGTATCATCCGCGACGTCTGATCCGCGGCGCGGCTCTGCGGTCACGGGCTTGAACACGTCTACATGAACGGAAAAGCGAGACCTTATGAAGCTACGAATCGCCTTCACGATCATTGGAATTATCCTGGTCGTCGGGGTACTGGGCGGAGTCAAAGGGCTTCAAATCGGACGGATGATCAGCATGGGGGCCCAATACGCGCCTCCTCCGGAAACGGTGACGACGTTCGAAGTACAACCCCGGTCGTGGGAGTCCCTCCTTACCGCGGTGGGGACCCTGGCCCCGGTGCAGGGGGTAACCGTGACCGCGGAATTACCCGGCAAGGTTGCGCGCCTTGAGTTTGAGCCGGGAGCCAAGGTTCGCAAGGGAAACCTTCTGTTGCAGCAGGATACTTCCTCTGAAGAGGCCGACCTTCGGGCCAATGAGGCTGCCGTGACCCTGGCCAAACTCAACCTGGACCGCGTGAGTAAGCTCCTGGAAAGAAGAACGGTCGCCCAGTCCGAATTCGACAAGGCCGAAGCACAGTATAAAGAGGCCGTGGCCGGTTCGGACGCCGTGCGCGCGCTTATTGCCAAGAAGACCATTCGAGCGCCCTTCGACGGACGTCTGGGAATCCGGCTTGTCAATCTGGGCCAGATGCTCGACGCGGGGGACCCCATTGTGTCGCTTCAATCCCTGGACCCTGTTTTCGTGGATTTTCTCCTGCCGCAACAACAGTTGTCCCGGATTCAACGGGGGCTTTCCGTTCGGGTGACCACGGACGCTTTGCCCGGAGAAACGGTGGAGGGGAAGATCACGGCAATTAATCCGCAGGTGGATGCGTCGACGCGCAACATCCGTGTGCAGGCCACCCTGCCCAACCCCGCGGAGCATCTTCGCCCGGGGATGTTCGTGAACGTGGCGCTGGTGTTGCCCACACGCGACGAAGTGCTTCCGATCCCAGCCACGTCGGTGCTCTACGCCCCATACGGAGATTCGGTCTTTGTTGTGGAAGACTCCAAGGATGAATCCGGCAAATCTTCGGGCAAGGTCGTGCGTCAGCAGTTCGTGAGACTTGGGGAAAGGCGCGGCGACTTCGTGGTCGCCACGAGCGGACTTGAAGGCGGGGAAAGCGTGGTCAGCACCGGTGTTTTCAAACTACGCAACGGCCAGGCGGTGACCGTGGACAATGCCTTGTCGCCCGAGTTCCAAGTCGCGCCCAAGCCCCCCGACACTTGATGCGACGAAAGGGAACCTTTCGGCCGTCCGGTCGTGTGAGAACCCTTCCTCCCAAGAGGATTATTTCATCAGTCGAAAAGAATCGAGCGGACTCCTCCGTTCCGGGGAGGCCGGAGCCTTGAAGCCGATGTCGAAACCTGTGCCGACTTGGCGGCATCTTTCCAAAACCAGTCAATGTGATTGCGGATTATGAAATTTACCGACATCTTCATCCGTCGTCCGGTGCTTTCCCTGGTCGTGAGTCTGGTGATCGTGGTGACCGGTTTGCAGGCCGTCCGTACACTCAATGTGCGTCAGTATCCTCGCAACGAGAACTCGGTGGTCACCATCAAGACCGTGTACGTGGGCGCAAGCGCCGATCTTGTGCTGGGTTTCGTTACTACGCCCCTGGAGCGGGCCATTGCGGCGGCGGACGGCATTGACTACCTCTCATCGGAGAGCGCTCAAGGGCTTTCCACCATTGAGGCCCGGCTGAAACTCAATTACGATCCCATCAAAGCCCTGTCCGAGATCAGCGCAAAAGTGGATCAGGTCAGGGGAGATCTTCCTCCGGAGGCGGAGGTTCCCACCATCGATGTGGAATCCGCGGACAGCCAGTTCGCTTCCGCTTATCTCAGTTTTACCTCGGACCTGCTCGAGCAAAACGAAATCACCGACTACCTCGTTCGGGTGGTGCAGCCCCGACTGTCGGCCATTTCCGGGGTTCAACGTGCCGATATTCTGGGTGCTCGAAACTTCGCCATGCGTATCTGGCTCAAACCCGATCGCATGGCGGCCCTCAACATCAGCCCGGAACAGGTGAGGAGGGCTTTGGCCGCCAACAATTTCCTCGCGGCGGTGGGCAGTACCAAAGGGTCCCTGGTTCAGGTGAATCTGACCGCCAACACGGATCTGCGGTCGGTGAGAGAATTCAAGAACCTCGCGGTACGGGAAGAGGACGGGGCCATCGTTCGTCTGGAGGACATCGCGGACGTGGTTCTGGGTGCGGAAGATTACGAAAGCGACGTGCGGTTTTCTGGGCAAACCGCCGTGTTCATGGGCATCTGGCCGCTGCCCACCGCCAACTCCCTGGACGTGATCAAGCGCGTCGGACAAGAGATGGAAGGTATCCGGGAGGGGCTGCCCTCCGGTCTTGACGCCCGGATCGCTTATGATGCCACGGACTACATTCGGAGCGCCATTCATGAGGTGATCAAAACGTTGATCGATACCCTGCTCATCGTAATGGTCATCATTTTTCTGTTTCTCGGTTCCGTCCGTTCCGTGATCATCCCGGTGGTGGCCATTCCCCTATCGCTCATCGGGGCCGTATTCCTCATGCAGGTGCTCGGATTCACGGTCAACTTGCTGACTTTGCTGGCCATTGTGCTTTCGGTGGGGCTCGTCGTGGACGATGCCATCGTGGTGGTGGAAAACGTGCAACGCCACTTGAGCGAGGGGAAGCGGCCCATGGAGGCGGCGATCGTCGGGGCGAGGGAACTGGTCGGGCCCATTATCGCCATGACGGTGACGTTGGCCGCGGTGTATGCGCCCATCGGCTTCCAGGGAGGGCTTACGGGCTCACTTTTCCGCGAATTCGCATTTACTCTGGCCGGCGCGGTGACCATCTCCGGAGTGGTGGCTCTGACGCTGTCTCCCATGATGTCCAGTAAGTTGCTCAAGCCGGGCATCGAAGAGCATGGACTGGCGGGACGCATTTCGCGGGTTTTTCACCGAGTCAGATCCGCCTATGGGCGGAAGCTTGACGCCACGTTGCGATGGCGTCCGGCGGTTTACGTGGTGTGGGTCGGGGTGAGTCTGTTGGTGATCCCCATGTTCATGATGTCTCCGGCGGAACTGGCTCCCACCGAAGACGAAGGCGTGATCTTCAGCTTGGTGGACGCTTCGGCCGACGCCACGTTGGATCAGACCGCCCGGTTTACCGAGGCGGCCAATCAGGCGTACATGAGCATTCCGGAGACGGATTTCACTTTTCAAGTTACCCTTCCCACGTCCGGGTATGCCGGCATGGTGGTGAAGGCGTGGGATGAACGCAAGCGACACATTTTCAAGATTCTGCCCGAGGTGCAGCAGAAGTTGTCCGCCATTCCCGGAATCCGGATGTACGCAGTGACGCCCCCCGCTTTGCCCGGGGGAGGCGATTTTCCGGTGGAGTTCGTGCTGGCTTCCACCACCCCAAGTTCGCAAATTCTGGAATTCGCCCAAAAGATTCAGCTCCAGGCCATGCAAAGCGGCATGTTCGCCTTTCCTCCGCTCATCGACGTCAAGATTGACCAGCCTCAATCCGAAATCGTCATCGATCGGGATAAAACGGCGGCTTTGGGGCTCAGCCTGGAGCAGGTGGGGGCGGACATGGCCTCCATGCTGGGCGGGAATTACGTGAACCGGTTCGATATCGCGGGACGAAGCTACAAAGTGATTCCGCAGATCAAACGGGAGAATCGTCTCAATCCCGATCAGTTGGCCAATATCTACGTTACGGGGGGCGGCGGCCGGTTGGTGCCCCTCGACACGGTGGCGACCATCGAAGACTCCACCGTGCCCCGTTCATTGAATCGATTTCAACAACTCAACGCGGTGAAGATCAGCGGCGTGGCCGTTCGTCCTCTTGACGAGGCCCTCGGCTTCCTGGAGGCCCGGGCCGCCGAAATCCTGCCCAAAGGGTACGTGATTGATTACACGGGTGAGTCCCGCCAGTTGCGCACGGAAGGAAACAAGTTCCTTCCGGCCTTCACCCTGGCGGTGGTGTTGATTTTCCTCGTGCTTGCGGCGCAATTCAACAGCTTCCGCGACCCCTTCGTGATTCTCGCGGGCTCGGTCCCATTGGCCATGTTCGGGGCGCTGCTTTTCACGTTCCTCAAAATGCCGGACCCCAACGTGCCCTTCTGGACGCACGGTTGGACCACCACCCTGAACATCTATTCACAGGTGGGCCTGGTGACCCTGGTGGGGCTGGTTTCCAAGAACGGCATACTCATCGTGGAGTTTGCCAACAAACTTCAGGAACAAGGTCTTACCAAACTGGAGGCCGTGCGTGAGGCCGCTTTAACCAGGCTGCGCCCGATCCTCATGACCTCGGGTGCCACCATTGCGGGTCACTTTCCCCTGACGCTGGTGAGCGGCCCCGGCGCGGCCGCCCGGAATTCCATCGGTCTGGTCCTGGTGGGGGGCATGGCCGTGGGCACGGTATTCACCCTGTTTGTGATTCCTTCAATTTACATGCTCGTGGCTCGCGACCATGCTCGGGCTCGCGCCCGCGAAACCGCTTCTGAACGTGCGGGGGACGTTTCGGCGGAGCCGGTCCCAACACCGGGACACTCCGTCTGAATATCCGGCGCCGTGCTTTGCACCAAAGAGACCTTACCTAAGTAAGATCGGGAGGTCACCCCGGCTTCTTCACCCTGTTTCAGGTCCGCCCGTCAGAACGCGAAAACGCTTCCCGCCGCGGCCAGACGGAAGCGCTGACCGAAGTGGGAGGCCAGGGCCGACGCCGCGGCAAAGCCGGTACAATGAGACACGCCCACCACGTCGGGTTTGAATTCCTCGATGCGTTCAATAATGCGGGGCAGGTCGTCCGCGCCTAAAAAGACAAGATGGGTGCCTCCCAAGACGGCGTGAAGTTGGTGGATGCCCAATTCTTCCTTCACATGGTCCAAAATGTTGAGCAGTCCGGCATGTGCGCAACCCAGGAGCAGCACGGGACCGGAAGTGGTGTCCAATAACAGGGAGGCGTCGTCGTCGATGGGGTCCGGCTCCAGCGTCCCGGATACACCGGGCCTCAGCAGTTGCGGATCCACGGGCGACTGGCCCTCTTTACGCCGCACGGAGGTAAGGAAACGGATTCCCGGAGCCACGCCGTCGGTGTGGTCCAGGAACCGGAACTCCGCTCCCAGTGATTCCAGCTCTTCTCGGCTGTAGGGGCATCCGATTTCCCGAACGGCTCCTCCGCCTTCATGCCTGGGAAGGGCCAGATGCTGCTCGAACATTCCGGGATGAGCGGTGATTTCCACCTTTCCCGCTTGCTCCAAGGCCCATCTCAGGCCGTCCGTGTGGTCGTAATGCCCATGGCTGAGCATGATCCCGGAGAGCCCCGCCAAGTTGTTTCCCAAGGTTTCCAGGTTGTGTTCCAAGGAAGGGCGAAGACCGCAGTCAAAGAGCAACTTTCGGTCTTCTCGTTCGATCAATGAGCTGAAGCCGTGTTGTCCTATGAAATCGGGAGCACTGATGAAGTTATCGCATAAGATGGAAAGCTTGGTCCGTATTTCAGTCATTTTTCCGTCCTCAAGGGTTGGATAATCATGGCGTTGACGTTCATGATTCCCGCATGACACACCTTATTCCCGGTGTCAAGAATACAGCCGATAACGCGGCGTTTTCCCAAAGCGCCTCAATGCAAATCGTATCTCGGTCGTCTGAAAACGATGGACTGGAAATGAACTCCGTGACAGAATTCTTGTGTTAAGAACCATGTAGTTAAAGGGGAGAGCGAATGGGCACAAGGTCGGTTTTGTTCTTCACGGTGTGTTGGGCATGGATTGCGGTTTTCTTCTCACCTGTGGTTCACGGGGAAAACTGCGTTTACTTTCTTGAGGATTTCTCCGGGGGCAACGGCCGTTCGTGGTCGTTCTTCTCAGGCTCTTGGGTGCTGCAAAACGGCGGCCTTTCCGTTTTGCAGGTCCCGTCGGGCGGCATGGCCGGTGTGGAGACCGCGTTCTATGCCGACGACCTCTACCAAATCGACGTGGACCTGGATGTTCTCGACGCGACGGGCGACGCCGGCTTCGGGATTTACACGCTCACGTCGGGGGATACGTTCCTGGACGTGGGGGGCGAGACGACCGACGGCATCGGGGCCATGGTGTATCCCGGCCAAGGGAAGGCCGCTCTCACTGCCCGGGACGTGCTCTCCGGAGAGTGGTTCGATTCGAACTTCGTATCCGTTTCCGAGCCCATCACTTCCATCGGATTTACTCTTTCGGACGACCAAGCCGTGTTGCGCCTCAACAGGCAGAACACTGCCGCGGTCTTCTCCGGGAGCTTCACTTTCGCCCCTTGGGTGGTGAACACCCTTTGGCTCATGGCCCGGGGAACGAGCGCACAAGCGAAATTCGACAACGTGTGCGCGGACGTTCCGGGAAGCGGGCCTCCGCCGACTTCCGACGTGTACGACGGCATCTGGAAGAACGCCGACCAGAGCATGAACTTCTACATCCAGACCTACGAAACGGGGTCCGCTCTGGTCATCGCCACGGCGGACCTTCAGAACTTCCAAGTGTTCTTGGACCCGGACTTCTCCGACGGTGTGGATACGGACGATCTGGCGGGCGGCGGCCACCATCTGACTCTGAGTTTCAGCTCTTCCGACCAAGCTTCGGCCGTTCTGACGCTTTCGGGCTCCGGAGCTCGGAACCTCTCCATTTCCAAATCCTTCGGCACGCCGTCGGTATCAACGCACGACGGCATCTGGAAATCTCCCGACTGTCAAGCCGGCACCATGAACTACTATCTCCAGTCCTACGCCGCCGGATCGGGAATCGCCATCGTCACGTCGGACTTGTCGACGTTTTACGTATTCTTGGACCCGGACCTGTCCGACGGCATGGACGTGTCGGATCTGGCTGGGAAGGGGGCGCACCTGACCCTGTCTTTGAGCACGGGGCAAACCACGGCCATGGCCCGTTGTTTCGCCGCTCCCTATGACGCGGACGGCGGCTCCCCGGCAGCATCCTGCAGCCTGACGGGGACGGGCGGCAACCCCGGGGTGGTTTTGGGTCCGGGGGGAAGCTCCATCGATTTGGCCGATGAGATGACCCCCGGCAAGACGGTGACGTTGTCTTCGGCCGATGCATCCGAGGTGGTGGAGTCGGGGGAGACCTCCGTGTCCGGGGCCGTACGGATTTCCGTGAGCGGAGGAGAAGAGCCCCTTTCCGGAAACGGATTCTTCAAAGTATCACTACCGGTAACCGGCGACGTCGCGGACCCGGCGCATCTCACCATGAAGACCAAGTTGACCACCGGACTGGTGCTGCCCGTGTATGGGGAGTACGACGCGACATCCAAGACGTATTCCGCCGACGTGGCGCAGTTGTACAACGGATGGGTGTTCGGAGTGGTGACGCAACCCGATCAGGAGGTTTACACGGACACGGGCGGCATGACTCCGGCGGCATGGCAGACGGAATTCGACTGGAAGACTTTCGCCTGGAACGTGGTGGATCCTTCCAACACCCTGACGGAGGTCAACGCCCGGGAGATTCAGGCTGCGGCCGGGTCGGCGAGCACGACTCTTTCCAATGCCCTGTTCCGCGCTCCCAAGTTGTGGGTCTCCACAGCGACCAACCCCCACGCCCGCCTGATCCACAATGTGGCGGGAAAGATCAAATTTTGGCAACCCGGAACCGAGGAGAACGCGAACTACACCACGGTAAGTAAGACCGAACAGGAGATGCTGGCCCTGGGTCGCCTCTATCTGGACTACAACGCCATCAAGACCAGTCTGGCGCCCAAAGGGATCACCTTGGCTCACGTGGTCATCCATGAATTGTTTCATTCGGTTCAGGCCGGGTACGACATCCGGGTGGCCTGGGACAACACGACCCATTCCCTCAAACCCTACTATGAGGGCACGGCCGCACCGTTGGGTCAGTCCTACCAGGACAACAACGGGTCCATCACGGGGCCCTCAGCGGTGGTGCGAAACATCGTGGGAGGCGGGGACGAATACGCGATTTTGAACCGGGCCGTGGATGATTACACCGCTCGAGGCGAGAACAAGGACTTCTATTCCAAACAGGACTTCTTCGTCTACGTGACGCGGATGTACAATCAAAACGACTGGTCCTACACGGGGTCTTTGTTTCAGGATATGTATTCGGCGACTTATAATAAATTTGGGCTTTCCATGGCGCAGTACCGAAATCTTTACCGCACGGCGCTGAGCAATTGGATTGCCTTCTGGACGTCAAAGAGCCTTTCGGAAGTGTACTTCAACTACGCCCTGGATCGGGCTTACAAACATCCATCGGAAGCGATTTTCCGTGCTTCCGAGAACTTCACGGCCAACAAGCTGGCCGATACCCTGTTCACGGCCGACACGGGCATCAAAACAGTCGATGCCGACAATAAGTTCGCACTTTTTGAATCCATCGAGCCGCTATCCGCTTATGCCGTGAAGATACCCGTACCTACCGGCTATCAGACCGACGAGGATTCCACACTAGAGCTGAAGATAGGAATCGAGAACGGCGAACTGAAGGATGAAGGGCTTCGCATCGTACTCTTTCGAGAAAACAAAGACCGCGTCATGGTGGCCGAGGAAGGCGAACTCCGGATCACGGATATCACCGAGCCGATTCCGGTCACGGTGAACAAGGACGTGACGAATCTTACGCTCTTGATCGCAAATTGCTACGTGGACGACAAGACCGTGAAGGTTGCCGTTGCCCTCGCGGAACGCCCCCTGATCATTGAATGTGATCTGGAGCTGAAGAATACGTCCGGCGGAGAGGAATGCGTCGGCGAAAGCGCCAATCTCGAATGGAATTGCACGGAGGACGAATGCAAGAAATACGAGGGACTGGTGTGGAGCGGCACCCAATTCTCCTATAGGCTGGAGATCCAAGGCGAACTTCTTCTGAGGATTGAAGGGGAGGTCTCGGCGGACGAGTCGTCCCTGGTTTCCTTCGAATATGAAACGTATTTATTTCCGACGAGACTATGGGCCTACGGTGTGCCCCTGGTTTCTCGGACCGAAGACGGCCTCGTTTATGAAGTGACCGGCGCCGAAGTGCCGGAATATGTCAGTGCTGAATCGTACGGTTGGTTTGACGCGTGCAAAGAGGACACGATCATCGTGGACGAAAACACGTTCTTTAGGATCACGGTACCCCGGTGATCCACGAGGAAACAGTTTTGCTTGTCGGGATTCCGAAATCGGGAATTTCCAGGTGGAAGGAACGGCGTGTGAGCAACGTCGCCCTTCCTTCCACCGTTGGGCAACGGTCCGGGGAAAAAGGCAATGCGCCGGCAACGCTCAGCTCTCGGATGCTTGGCCGAAGTCTATCACAGAAAAGTCTTTACGGGTCCGAATACGACTCTGTCTTTCCGTATTTTTTCTTTGTTGACATGGAAAGTATGGTGATATATCCTATTCACGCTCGAGCAAATAGGGGCAGAGGCGATCGCCTCTGCAAATGTTGACAGTCAACCTTTCACCCTGCAACGGAATCTCATCCAAATTCCCCGCTTGGAAGGAGGAGGAGATTTTCGGCGGCTTGGAAAGGCGATCCCATGGGCGGATTCATCATGAAACCACCTGCCGTCAAGCTGTTGTCGAGCTGTATTCTCGCCTCTGATTTCTTCCGGAATCCGGAAAGAAAATTTCCTACTTCTCTGACTCTCACTTAGACCTGAAATTCGTCCCTTGGAGACCCGGCCGGACCGTGCGAGCCGGTTCAAGGAAGAGGTTCGTCTCGATCGGGAGTAGTGCCGTATTTCCTGATCATCGAGTGGACGTCGGAATTGAGCGTCGGCTGAAAAGGTGTGGTCCCGGTGTCGCCGTGGAGTCATTTCGTGCCGAAGAACGGCGCGGCGTAAAGGGCGGCGACCCGGCTCGCGGAATTAACGTTGTCTTAAACAAGCGGAATGAAGACCATGGAATGGAACGACATTGTCGACATGTTGTGGGGCATCTTCTACACCACCGGGTTATGGAACCTGAGTTGGCAGCCCGTCGTTATGTGGGTGATCGCCGGATTTTTCATCTATCTGGCCATTGCCAAGAACTTTGAACCCCTACTGCTGTTGCCCATCGGCTTCGGCATCTTTGTGGTGAATTTCCCTCTGGTTCCCCTGATGGGATATGCCCACGGAGGGCAGCCCGAACTCATCCGGGCGATCTACCATTACGGTCTCGAGTGGGAGATCATTCCCTGCGTAATTTTTCTGGGATTGGGCGCCATGACGGACTTCGGTCCTTTAATCGCAAATCCCAAAACGCTCATCGTGGGAGCCGGCGCGCAGCTGGGGGTATTCATCACCTTCAGCGGAACCATCCTCGCAGGGTTCACCCTGAAAGAGGCTGCTTCCGTGGGCATCATCGGCGGAGCCGACGGTCCCACGACCATCTATCTCACCCAGCACCTGGCGCCTCAGCTTCTTGGGGCCAACGCCTTGGCCGCCTATTCCTACATGGCCATGGTGCCGCTGATTCAGCCGCCCATCATGAAGCTTCTGACCAATCCCGAAGAGCGCAAGATCCGCATGAGGCAACTCCGCAGGGTCTCGACCAGGGAGAAGATTCTCTATCCCCTGGTGGCCTGCGGCATCATCGCGGTCTTGGTGCCCTCCGTCATTCCTCTCATGGGGATGTTCATGCTGGGCAACCTGATGAAGGAGAGCGGGGTTGTTGGGAGACTGACGGAGACGGCGCAGGGCGCACTCATGAACATCGTCACCATCTTTCTGGGACTGTCCGTGGGAGCCACCATGAACGCGCATACGTTCTTGAGCCCGAAACCCTTGCTGATTTTTTCTCTCGGTTTGCTGGACTTCGCCGTATGCACCGCCGGCGGGATATTGACGGTAAAGATCATGAACCTGTTTCTCAAGGAGAAGATCAATCCGTTGATCGGGTCGGCGGGAGTTTCTGCGGTCCCCATGTCCGCTCGCGTTTCGGAACTCGTCGGGCTCGAGTACGACAGGAAGAACCACCTTCTGATGCACGCAATGGGACCGAACTTGGCCGGAGTCATCGGCTCAGCGGCGGCGGCGGGGATGTTTATCGCCATGTTCGATTAATCGGTTCCCCGGATTCCGAAAGTGTCGGATCCGAAGACTTGCGTATGCGTACATGCAATGACGACGAGGTTACACATAACGGGAATATCGCTATGAAAACAGTCATGTCTCTTGTTTTGCTGTCCCTGCTCCTTTGCTCACAGGCGTCCTTTGGAGAGGATTTCCTCGGTGTTCCAATGATGGAAGGAGGGAAGGACGTGATTCGGAGTGAAGATCGTGTGACGGCCACCTATGAAATGAGCATGGACCAAGCCGTGAATTTCTATCGGAAGGTCTTGGAAAACGAGCAAGACGTTAAATTCCGCGAGCGCAATGGAAAGACACTGATTGAGGACCAGAGTTCGCGGCCATGGCATTCCATCAGGTTGATCGAAGGGGATTCGGGAACGGTCAAGGTGGTCATCACCGGCGACCGCTGGACCTGGATTCTAGGAACGCTGGTCTTGCGGTTTTTCGGCGTCTTCATGGTGCTTCTGGTCCTTTACCTGGCAATGGAAGTCTCCGGCCGTGTGCTTTCCCGACTGGATCGTCGGGAAGCGGCGGCGGCAACCAAGTAGCGCTGGTGAAGGTTTCTTTGCCGTGACGAGGCTAGACATAATGGCTGCACGTGCAGGAAAGTAGGCCCATCTCCTGCGTTGTTGGGTTATGGTGCGAGTAATCAGCACGCCCACAGAACCAACACCAAGGAGGCAGGCCATGACCGATTTTATCTTTGTTGGATTGGATGTTCACCAGAAATCGATAGACGTTGCCCTGGCCGAAGGGTCCCGTGATGGAGAAGTCCGATCTTACGGCAAGATCAACGGGGAGCCGTCGGATGTGGATCGATTGATTCGCCGGCTGGGCTACAAGAAGGATCGGCTTCGGGTGGTCTACGAAGCCGGCCCATGCGGCTACGTTCTTTGCCGGCACCTGCATGCCCGGGGAATCCATTGCACGGTCGTGGCGCCCTCGCTGACGCCCCGACGAGCCGGCGATCGGATCAAGACGGATCGACGGGATGCGGTCACCCTGGCTCGTCTTCATCGGGCTGGAGAACTCACGGGGGTGTATGTTCCCCGTGTGGAGGACGAGGCGATACGGGATTTGACCAGGGCCCGGGAGGATGCCAAGAGCTCGGAGCGAAAGGCCAAACAGCGGCTCAACGCCTTTTTGCTGCGCCACGGTCGGAAGTACGGCGGGCCGCGGAAGTGGAGCCGGGCCCACCGGAGGTGGCTTTCGGACCAGTCGTTTGAACACCCGGCCCAGCAGATCGTTTTTCAGGAGTATATCGACACCATTGAAGAGTGCGAGCGCCGGGTGGCGCGATTGGTGGAGCAGATTGGCGAGCAGGTGGAGCACTGGCCTATGAAACCGGTCGTGGAGGCCTTCCAATCGATGCGAGGCGTGTCGTTGATCGTGGCCGTCACTGTGGTGGCCGAAGTGGGCGACATGACGCGATTTGATGAGCCCGGGCAGTTGACGGCGTATCTGGGTTTGGTCCCCTCGGAGAGTTCCAGCGGAGGACGGCGCAAACAAGGAGGCATTACCAAGTCCGGCAACGGACATGCGCGCCGGGTATTGATCCAGGGGGCCTGGACCTATCGCTATCCGCCCCGAGTGGGCCGCAGGCTGAGGGATCGGCGGGAGGAGGCGCCGTCCGAGGTCTGCAAGATCGGCTGGAAGGCCCAGCTGCGTCTGTGCGGCCGGTACCACCGGCTGATGGCCCGGGGTAAGCCGTCGCAAGTGGCCGTCACGGCCATTGCAAGGGAGATGGCCGCCTTTCTGTGGGCGATCGCCAGAGAGGTTCCCGTTGCCGCTTAGCCTCACATCAACACCATATCGTTCGATTTGGAAGGAGGACGGCACTGTAAAAGGGAAAAACACCGGCTTCAACCTGTGAGCAGGGGCGCAACCGCGGTAAGGAGAATCCTCGTGACCTGATAGGAGATCTGGCATCTGCCGAACCCTCGTCTCTAGAAAGAGGCAGCTCCGCGACGAACCAAGTCCGGCGGTAACCAACCCGCGAATATCAGCATGATCCACCGTCGCTATGCAGGTTCCGCCTCTGTCCGCAGGTTGAAGTTCCATAAATGGTAGCCATACCCCAACGTTACAAGGGGCGGAAGAATTCTGCGCCCTATTGACGTGTGCAGCCATATCATCAGGCTGGTGAAAAACGCGATCCGCGGCGTTACGCTTCCTCATTTGTCGGCGGGACGTACGCAACGTGCGCCTTGAGTCCTCGGGATCGGCACATTCGACATGTCTCGACTTTCACCAACCTGCGAAACGGCCTTTTTCAACGGATTGTTGCAGAGGCCGTAAGACCGCTCCGGAGGGTTTCGGCCTCCCTTTCCAAGGAGGCTATGAAGCCTCCGGGTCGGCCTACGTAAGGCTCTCCAAATCGAAGCCGGCTTTGTGGTCGCAAAAAATCGATCTTCCGGAATGCGAAACCGGGCAAATGAAGATCGCAGGGTATCAACCGTCGGAGGGGTGGGCGGACGTACACACTTCTTCCATGCGGTCCACGCTCCGGTCCCATGAGAATCGAAGGGCGGTCTCAAGGCCGCGCTCGGTGAGTCTTGCTTGAAGGTCCGCGTCGTAAAGTAGCCCGGCGGCAAGACGCGCCATCTCATCCGTATCTCCGTAGTCGCACAGAAGAGCGTTTTCTCCGTGTACGCAAAAATCGGCGTTGCCGCCGTTGCGCGTGGAAACCACGGCGCAACCCGAAGCCATGGCCTCCAAACAAGGCAGGCCGAATCCTTCGCTGCGGGACGTGGACAGAAATACATCGGAATCCGCGTACAAACGGGCGAGCGCTTCCTGCTCCGGCAATCTGAAATATTCGAAGTCGAACTCCGCTTTGGGCCTCAGCCCGAAACCGAACATTCGGAGCTGAACGTTCGGCTGGTCCTCCTTGATCCGCTTCATGACCTCCATGCCGTGCTCCGCTCCTTTGAGGGGATTGGCGGAATAGCAGAAAAGAATTTTCGGTCCGGAGGCGACACGCTTAAGTTCAGGTCTGGGATGAAACAGATCCCGGTTGACTCCGCTGTGAATCAGCAACGATGATCGGTTCATCTCGCTTTCGACGGCGTCCCGCACATGACGGGAGACGGAAACCAGCGTGACGGACAGATCGGAAAAGGTACGGTGCGCCCGTGTTTGGTCCCCGGCGTCGGAAAAGAAGTGCTGAGCCAGGAAAATGCGCTTCAGCCCGTGCCGTGCGGGGATGTGGTTGTACAGCTCATGCTGGCTGAAAACAACGGCTTCGACGTCGTTCAACGTTTGTTCCCAATGCTCCTTGGGAACGACGGGCACCCGCAGGGGAAACCAGTCCGAGTACTGGGGACGGCGGGTGAGGAGAAAGACCCGGTACCCTCGTTCGGCGAGGCGGTCAACGTATTCAAGGATTACCCGAACGCCGCCGAACGGCAGGTTTGCCTGATCCAGCGCAAAAGCGATACCGGGCCGGGAAGGATCAACGGCAATGGGCGGCTGCAGTTTCTCTCTTAAGGCTGCGGCTCGATTCGGCACATTGGGGTCGGCGTTGCCCAGGTCGATGGATCGGCGGAAATGGGCCAGCGCTTCAGCGGAATGTCCCAGCTTCTCGGCGTTAACGCCGGCCACGGAGTGTGCTACGGCGCTGTCCGGATCCGTGTCGAAGCATCGGCACAGGTAGGCCTCGCTGGTCTCAACGTCTCCCTCGCTCGAAGCGATGGCCCCGAGCCGCAGCCATACCTCGCCGTCGGCCTTTCCCATCCGATCGAGTTGCTCGTATAGAAAACGGCCCCCTCGGAAGTCACCGGCGTGAAAAAGGAACTGGCCCAGCATACGACAGGATTCGGCGAATCCCCGGTCCTCACGCCAGAACCGCAGGAGGTAGGAGAAGTCCCTTCCTTTGAGGAGGGGCCCCAACGTCTTGAAGTGCCGTTCCATTTCGTCGATTCGGTGTGCGTACGTGTGGCCTTCGAGTACCCGCTCTCGGGCTCGTTTGGCCATGCGTGTCCGGTGTTCGGGATGAGACAGAAACCATTCGACCTGACGTTTCAGGTCTTCCTCCCCCCGAAAGACGGCGATCTCCCCTTCTTCCGGAAATACTTCCAGAAGCCCTTCACGGAAATCCGTCAATAAAAAGCCTTCGGCGGCCGGAACGTCGAAGAAACGCTGATTGAGACCCGCACGAACTTGCGGGCGAGATAGATTGAGATTGATTCGGGAAGAACCGTAGATACCGGGAAGATCGGAATAATATTCGGCCCATCCGCCAAATTGTTCCGGGTCGACGATTTCGAGCCAGTCGTCGAAACCGTAAACACGGAGGCTGAGGTCGCGCAACTGGGTGATGGCGCGTGCCCGATATCGATAGGCTTCGTATTCGTCCGCCAGCCGGCACACGGCGTCCTGGTCCGGGTCCTGCGGGGCGTCGGGAAACCGATCTCGGGCCTTGGTGGCCAACTCGGGCAGGGAGAACGAGGCTTCCAGATTTTCATCGAGGAAGGACTCCACCTCCGTAAATCGATCGCGTGGAACACCCAGCGTCTTTCCGGCCAACTTGCGGAAGGTCTTCAGACATAGACTTCCGACAAAAGTGAGGTCGAAGCGATCTCGATGCTTTTTCGGAAGAGGCTTGAAAAGGTCGGGGTCCGTGGCGTTGGGCAGATAAGCCACATCGGCTTCTTTCAGGAGGTGCGCTAAGGGCTCGGTGTATGAGCGATCGAAACAGAATACCGTGAGGTAGGGGCTGTCCGTAAGAAGGATGGGTTCCAGATTCCAGAAAGGACTATCCAGGTGCCATGAGAACATGGGGATTTTCAGCAAGGACAGGAGTCGTGATATCTTTCCGCCGTGGTCGTTGAGCCCGCGGTGGTTCAGAGACAGCACCAGCTGGGGTTTGAAAGTGAAAACCTCATCCAGAAACTTGCGATAGTCGTATAATACCCATTCCTGGCCGGCCTCTTTTCGGGTGTCGAAATGAATTTCCCTGAGAGTGTGCCCTCGGCTCCGGACCGCTTTGGCAAGTTCGTGGATGACAAAGCTGTCCGACGTCCTGAGCAAAGCGATCCTCAAAACGTGTCTCCCTGCCGGCCGCTACAAGCGCCGGATTCAAAGGTCGTCTTCGGTGCGAAGCGTATTTCTTCCATCCTCCTTCGCCTTGTAGAGCGCCTTGTCCGCTCGATCCAGGAAAGATTCCGCAGTGTCGTCCGGCCTTAGAAAGGCCATTCCCAGGCTCAAAGTGACTTGGACGAGTACGTCGGAATCCTTGTACAATTTGAACGGGGAGCCTCCCACACTCTGGAGAACATTCCAAGCGGCCTGTGTCGCCATGTCCCTGGGGATATCTCGAAGAACGACAACGAATTCGTCGCCTCCCAGCCGGCCCAGAAAATCCGTTTTGCGAATCTGTTCACGGACGATGCTTACCACAGACAAAAGGACCCGGTCTCCGGTCTTGTGGCCGTGCCGGTCGTTGATCTGCTTGAAGTGGTCGATGTCGAAAAGAATCAGACCCACGGGACTCTTGGTGTTGCCCGCCATGGAGTTGAGAAGCTTGTCGATGGCGCCTCTGTTGTAGGCTTTGGTCAAAGGATCGATCATGGCGCGCAGGCGAAAGGTCCGTGCTTCCTCTTCGGCCTTCTTGGATTGGACTTCCATTTGCTCAACGCGGGAACGGGTGGCGTCGAGTTGGTTCTGAACCTTTTCGAGCTTTTTGGACAGTTCCTCGGAGCGTATTACCTCCTGTTTTCTCTTTTCCGCAAAGGCTTTTCGAATAGCCTCGATGCGTTTGTTGACCCGATCCTGAACCTGCTCGAGGTTCAAATTGAGTCGGAAGCTCATCTCGATCTGAGAAACGTCTTCTTGGACTCTCTTCTGAAATTCCTCTTCTCCGGCTTGCCGACCTTTCAGCTCACCTTCCTCGATGCCGGCCAGAAATTCGTTTTCGAACTGCAGTAGCTGCATGGTGATGGACTTGACCATTTCCATGTGCAGCTTGATGTCCCGGTCTATTTCGCTTCGAAGTAAGGCGAACAGAGCGTAGAGATCGTCCAGGTACTGGAAGTAAACGTCTTCGTTAAGTTCTTTGCGTATTTTTGCGGTAAGTTCGTTGGCCCCCTGTCGGACCGCACCCGCCCAGTAAAGAGAAAGTTGTCCACAGACCTGCACCATGAACTCGCCGATAAGCTCCAGGTAGCGCTGCTGCATTTCAGAGGCCGAGAACCCCTCGGTCCCGACGGCCGCCTGCGCGGATACCTCCGACTGTTCGACCAATTCCTGTTTGAAAATGTTTTCCCGAAGTTCGGTGACGAGGGTTTCGACTTTCTTGAGCATGGGGCGATCGTGCCCCAATTCCTTACGGAGACGTTCAAGCGTCGATTTGGATTCCAAATTGCGGAGGAAGTCGGTGGGAATCAAGGAGGCAATGTTCTTAGAGGCCTGACGGTAACGATCCAGGTCTTTGGTCAGGTCCTCAACTTCTTCCAGTAGGCGGGAGGCCCGCTCCCGTTCCTTTTCTAATCGATCTTTGTCGTTCTCAGCTCGTGGTGCCATAATATCCTGTTGCGGCGAGCTCCTCAGCCGGTTGATCAATGTCCGAGTCATGCCGGATTCCGAACCCCGTTACTCGGTCATTCCCCAGGAAAGCCGAATACCGATGATCCGGTTACGAGTGCATGGATTATCCCTAGCTGGGCTGCGCGATGCGTTCAGCCGTGCCGAGCCGAGGAAAATCCGGATGTGATAGAACGAACCAATCCCCCGGAAACGTGAACGGATTCGTCAACGGAAGAAGGCCGCAAAACGAAAATAGTGCCAAGGTCGGCGGCCGAAGATAAAATTCAATTACTCATACCATGACGTGTCGGTGGGTTCAATTCCGAACGGCCCGTCGGGATCCGAGACGGCGGCGAGGGGCTACAGGGAGGGGTGTTCGGCTCGACGTTTATGGAGGAGGTTCGGAGCACGGACCACGGGGAGGTCAGAATGTCACTTTGAATCCGACAAGCACGGAAACCTCCGGAGACTCGGTCGAGGGGTCGACGTCCGGGTCGCGGCGATATCGTTTCAGCCCCACACCCAGATAGGATTCGAGGTTCGATGAGTGGCGGTACTGAAGACGAAGTTGCCTTTCCTCCGTACCTTCGGGGCAATGACCCGACAAAGACACGGGACCCCACTCAATGTTTTTTTCTGAGGTCAGGCCGGGAATGCCCACCGGCAGGCGTGGAAAATGGAATTCGTCTTCCGAGGTTTCCGAGGATTCATCAGAAACCGTCTTTGCGGCGGCGACTTGGTTCGAGGCACCGGTCGATTCCTCTGTTGAAGCGACGGCGTTGGATTTCTCGGAGGTCATGGCTTCGTACAGGGGCATGGGGAAGATGTCTCCACCGATGTCTTCGAGCCACGGCTCCTGAGACGGGAGAGCTTCGGCCTCCAATACCGTCTCCGGGGTATTTTCGTTGGGAGAGGCGGCCGCGGTCGCTACTTCATCGGACTCGGAGGGCAAGGAATCCGATGGGCTTTCTTCAAGAGGAATGCGGAGCAGATCACCCGCGAAAATCGTATTCGGGTCCTTAATGGAGTTGGCTCGGGCGATGGCGTCCACGCTGACGCCGTGTTTCTTGGAAAGGCTCCACAACGTATCGCCGGGCCGGACTTGAAGGGTGGTTTCTCTCTCACAGGTTTCGAGCTCATCGGTGAAGGTCCCGATGGGTTCGGACAGAGGGACGCCGTCGAGGGTGAGCGTTTCGTTCTCTCTGAGAAACCAGCGACCGTTACTTTCCAGACGCCCCACGGCATGGGGGTTGGTGTTACGAAGCCGGTCCCAGGTGACGCCGAAACGTTGAGTGATCGAGGCGATGGTGTCGCCTTTCTGAACGACATACTCGATCATGCCGAAACCTCAATCCAGTATCCTATGACGTACGGAATAACCGGAATCCACGAGAACTACTTGTTTCGCCTGACGGGTCCTGGCGTTGATGACAATGGGACCCGCAAGATTCGCGGTGACGTTGGAGGGATCGGAACCGATGGTCACAATGCAGTAAACCATGCACTCGCCCGGGTCTTCCACCGAGATGGCTTCCGCCTCCTCGGGCTCCAAGGCCACGGCGTATTCCTTGATGAACAGCCTGGGGTCGATAATTACAAACGCGAGATTGGAATTATCCAATGATTGAAGCCACTTAAAAGGGCCAACCGTGTCTAGTTCCAACAGACAGAATCTGCGATCTTCAGGGAATCCAAGAATCCCATCCTTTATGTGGATGATTCCGTCTTCGCGGACGTCGACTTGACCGAATCGAGAGGTCTCAAATTTCATCGCCGCCGCCCTTTTTAGTCTTCTGTTTCAACCAGGCTTCCTGTATGCGCTTCAGGTCCGGAACGCCGGCTTGTGCCGCGATCACGTTTTCCTGCTGCACTTTGAGGTAGACTTCCTCTCGATAGACGGCGATGTTCTTAGGCGCTTCCACGCCGAGTTTTACTTGCCCGCCTTTGATTTCCATAATGGTGACCTTGATGTCGTCACCAATGGTGATGGTTTGGCCAGGTTTTCGGGTTAGTACAAGCAACTTTGTCCCCCGCGGCCCGTTGTGCTCGTATGCGCAACACCCGCTTCTCAGGGGACAAGCAGGGGCGCCTCACGGCTCAGGCTGTGAGACCGGCTGATTCCCCTCCGCCGGGTTTTACTTGAAAAGACACCGTCAGCTCAAGTAGTTCAACAAGCTGACGGAAAGAAGATTGGCCGTCGTCTGCAGCGCGGCCTCGTAGGCATACTCCTGGTTGAGCAAACGGGTGATGGCTTCGGTGGCGTCCACACCCTCGGTATCGGTCAACAGCGTCTCGACATTCAGGGTATACTCCTGAAGATAGGACGTTGTTTCTTCCACGTTGATCAATCGTGATCCCGTGTCGCCCAGGTAATTCTCAAGCCGCTCCAGGCTTGCGTCCAGACTCGCCACAACATTCTGCAGCGCGTTTGCGTCGTTTTCTTCCAGGGCTCGTGCGAAATCGTTCATGGTTTCCAGCAGGTCGTACCCGGCGGAAAGCCCCAGGAGTTGAGCCGTATCATCATCTCCTTCGCTTAACACCACAGGCACGGTTCCGTCAACCAGACTCTCGATCTTAAGCGCGCTCTGCCTTGAATTGAAAACGGCCCGCACGCCCACGTCCGCCGAGTTGATTCGCTCCATGAGTTCTTGGATGTTATTGACTCCGGAGAGGTCGACGGAGGTTTCCTTCTCTCCGTTGACAATGGTGATGGTCCCCAGGTCGAGTCCTTTGCCCTCATACAGGTCGCCGATTCCGGTGTAGCCGGTCAGAACCGGGTTCAGGTCGGTGCCGACGATGGTTCCTGCAATGCCCTCGGACCCCGCGGTTTCATTGGAATATTGCGGTATGAACGGACCGGCTCCGGAGAAGACCCAATCTTCGGTGATTCCCAACACCGAGGCGGCTTTGGAGCCTTCCCCGTCCGGAGCCCCCGAAACCCAGTGGAACTCCGCCTCCCCGGAAGGAACAATGGAGAAAACGCCGCGCTCCGGCAGGTACTCCACTTCGAAGTCCAGAGTCGTCAGGTCGGTGAGGTCGTCGATGTTCACCGCCTGTTCCATGGCCGTCTTGATGGCCGCGGCCATGTCATTGCCGTTGTATGTCCCCGGGTTGATCTCCGCTTTATAGGTAATGCCTCCGCTGCCGGCGGGGGAGGTGAAGTAGATCGTATTCGTTCGATCGTCGATGGTGATCAATCGGTCCTCTTTATAAATCCCGAGGTCCGAGGCGGATTCGGATTCGAATACACGCATGTTGACGATTCGGTCTTTAGCCGCGTTGGTGTCCACCAACTCGATTCCGTTACCGTTCTTATTGACGGATGCGGTGATTTTTACGCCCGCGTCGGCGAAATCCGAATTCATGCGTTCGAGAAGATCGTTTATCGTAAGTTCCGGGATCACCGTTTCAGATGTATAGGACTGTTCACCGGAATAGAGAGAGGTATCATCGAATCCCAGAAGATCTGCTGCACTGGTGCCGAAGGCCATGGATATTTCGAAGGGATTGCCGCTGTTGTTGGTGACCGAAAATGTGCCGTCGCGAAAGGTGACCGAATAGTCGTCGTTTCCGGGAGCATAGTACTCCAAACGGCTTTCGATGACCGAGGCTAGTTGATCTCCGGTGTAATATCCCGGAGGAATCCTGATGGTCACTCCGGCATCGGCGAAGTAGATACCGTTGTTCTGATCGGCCCCCGAGCCGATCACCTCAAAGGCGGCCATATCCACTTGGGCTTCGTTGCCCGCCCGATCCATGACGCTCAAATGGATGGTTTCCACCGGGTAATCGCTGGTGTAGGCAAGGGCGCCCGACGCCGCTTGTGCCTCGAATCCCAACAGCCCGATGGCGGTCGAGTTGGGGTCGTTCCAGTCAAGCGTGAGGGTGCCGCCGTCTTTCAGGATCGAAAATCGTCCGTCCGAATAGCTCACCGTATATCCGGAACCGAACTGCCCTTCCAGAACTTCGGCCAACTCTTCACCCGTGTAGTCACCGGCGGGTATTTGCAGCGAAAGCGACGCGCCGTCGTCGACGTATTGAATCGTGTCGTTGAAAGCGTCCACGGTGAACGACACGGGGGGGCTCATTCCAATGCCTTGGCCGCCGTTGAGGTCCTTCAGGAACACGGAGTCCGTGCCGTCTTCAACGGCCACGCTTTCGCGATAGCTTCTGGATAATTCCACCGAAACCACATCCCCGGAAGACCAAGCGCCGCTGATGTTCAAACGCAGGTCCGATGCGCCGTCGCCGTCGAAATCCAGTTCGACGGATTCATCGTCGGATTCGACCACGCTCAGATTCAGGTAGCCGCCGTCGGTGGTCACATGCCATTCTAAAGGAGAACCCGCAGGGTCCGAACTGTAGATCAACTCAATTTCGTGAGCTTCCGGGTTTTCGAACGGCTCCAGGTTCAAAACGTCGAAACCGTCCACCGATCCGGAACCCGTAATCACCGAGGGCGTTACGGAGAGACCCGCTTCCGAGGCGAAACCGATGGTCCTCAAAAAGTCCGACTCTCTTTCCGCGCCCTCACCGGCCATCAAGCGCACCGTGGAAGACGTGCCGGAACTCTTGGAGGTGAACGTGAATTGACCTCCATCGGCCTCAGAGAAGGTGACCCAAACGTCTCCCGCCGCGGGATTCGAGTTCACCGTGCTCTGGATATGGTCCGCCAGTTCCTTGGCCGTGTAGGCGCCCGGTGTCAGAACGATGGTTACGAAACCGCCTCCGTCCACGTTGATACGGAATCGGTCGTTGACATTTTCGAGAATGTTGAACTCCACTTGACCTTCGCTCGTGTCCGCGTCCCCGGGGACGAGGTCGGATGAGTCCAAAGCGGCAAATCCCAGTGTTTCACGGATACTGCTGTCCGGATCGGACCACAGCAGTTCCACGGTGGAATCGTTGGATGAGACGTTCGTGATGGTGAAACGGTTCTTGGTTTCCTGATCATCCACGAAATCGAATTCGACGTCATAGGAGAGGGAAAATCCATAAGCCGCGCTTGTTGCTTCCAGAGCCTCGTTCAAGAACTTCGCCGTGTCCTGACCTCCGTACGCCACTCCACTCACCGCACCGCTGTCTTCGATGATGTTCGTGGTCAGCTCGAAGGTCTTTAGATCGAACTCGGTCTCCAACGTCGCCGCAGCGTCGAATACCGCACCGCTGCCCTGGGTCACGGTGAAGTCGTCGGCTCCCGACACGCCGGTTTTGGCTACAACGACGAATTGGTTGGTGTCCTCATCGTAGGATGCGTGCAGCCATTCCGACAATGTGGTGTTCTCGTTGACGGCTTGTGCCAAGTCGGCGCCCAACGCGTCTCCCGAAGGCGCCGCGGCATAGGACACCTCCACGGTCTCCGTGATGTCTCCCATTCCGAAAGTCAGAGAGAAGGAAGTCCCCGAAGGAGGATCCGCAATGGTGTTTTCCAGCCCGTAACCCGTCTCAGTGAATTTGAGGGTGGAATTGGTGGAGTTGAAAACGAAATTGGATTTCATCTCCTGCGAGCTTGCGGAGAATTGAGAATGGGTGGTGCTGAACGGACTGATGACGCTTCGCAATCGGTAGGAACCCGCACTCGAATCCCTCGAAACGGCCGTCAGGGTCAGAACGCCGTCCTCGTAATCGGCCTGGATTTCGTCTCCCAATACGTCGTCTTGCTCGACGGCACGCACCAAGCCTCTGCCCAATTCGTCCTGAGTGGCGGAGGCGTCCGTGGTGTAGGAAATCTTGCGCTCCGTTCCGTCGTCCAGAGTAACCGTGAAGTCGTAGGTGTAGTTGTCTTCAGGGGACGAGACCACCCAGTTGCTCAGTTGGGCGCGTTGGCCCGAGGCGCTTCCACTGTATTCATAGGCGAGTTTGCCCGAGCTGCTGTGAGGCTCGGAGATGTCCGGGTTCAGATCCGCTACCAGAAATTGACTTCCCGCGACATTGATCTGTTCGAAGATCGCTTTGTTGATCTCGGAAAGGATGGAGCTGCCGTTGCCGTTGTAGGTGCCGTCCGAATTAAAGGGAGTCACCGTGGTTCTGGTGCCGCCGAAAATGTACGAGTTGCCCACCTGGGTGTTGCCCAGGTTGATGAGGCTGTCGATGATTCCCAGAACCTCCTCGATGGCTGTTTCACGGCTGTCGTCGCTTTGGGTCCCGTTGGCCTGGGCAAGGGCCAATGTTCTTGCGCCTCTGACCAGATCGGTGACCTCCTGCAGTGCCGTTTCCGTGGCGGTGAGCCAGGACGTCGCCTTGGAGATGTTCCTCTCGTATTGCACCGTGGCGGAAAGCTCCTCCCTGAGAGCGAGAACTCTGCTCATATCCAGGGGACCGTCGGAAGCTTGATTGACCCGCTTCTGAGTGTTGACCTGGTTCTGGTAGTCCAGAACTTTTTCCTGATTTCTCAGGATGGCGCTCAACGAATTCTGGTAAAGCATGTTTTGTGTAACGCGCATGGACAAGACTCCCGAGGGTTACCTGTTCAGCATGCCGAGAAGAACCTGGTACAACTCATCCGTGGTGGTTACCAGTTTGCTCGACGCCTGGAAGGCGTATTGATATTTCATCAGGAACGTCATTTCTTCGTCCAGGGAGACGCCCGATGTGGACAGCTTGAGCGTGTTCAGCTGTTCGTGCACCGCGGTGTAGTGGTCTTCGTTGAGTTCCGCTTCCTGTTTCAGAACGCCCACCAGGCTGACGGTGGAACCGTAGTACATCTCGAAGGTGACGGTTCCGTCCTTCATGATGGTGGTGGTCTGAAGTTCCTGGATCATGATGGCCATGCCGTTATCCCCGGCCTCGGGCACCTCACCCGCGGCGATCTTGTCCGTATCGGCCAGGACTTCGGACGCCGGCGACAAGTGTTTGGCGGCGTTCTTGGCCGGATCCACGTAGAAGACGTCACCCGCCTGCGGTGTCGTGTCGCCGTCCGTGATGTTGATTTCCAGGCCGTCGAAACGGATAGGCGCACCCGAGGTATAATCCCATGTATAGTCGTCGACGGCGCCGTCGGGATTGGCCAGCGGCTCTCCGGTCGTCTCATTGATGACTCTGAACTCGGTCGGAGAGGTGAACTCGATGCGGTAGGCGTCCATGGTCAATTGGGTAAGGTCCATGACGCCCCCTTCAATCATCACGTCGCCCTGGTTTTCATTGTTGCCCCAGGTGGAAACGGGAAGGGTTTCGAAAAAACGATTTCCGCTGCTTCCATCCAACCCGTATCCTTGGATATGAAGCTTGTTCACTTCAACGGCCAAGTTGGCTGCCAATTGATCGAGCTGGGAAAGGATCTCAGGGATGTGTTCATCACGCACCTCGATCCAGGCGACGAGCTTTCCCTTGGTCACGTCCGCAAGGATGCTGCCGGATGTGGCGCTTGACCCTTCGAGTTGAACGTCATGATATTGGGAGTCGGGTAGAAACGAATCCGCGTTCAGGTTGTAGCTCGTGCCTCCGTCGACCAGGGATCGGCCGTCGGAGAGGTACACGTGAAACTCGAGTTGGCCGTCGGGACCCGTGGATTCCAGATATTCGACATCGAGGTAGCCGCCCAATTCGTCCATCAGCTTTTCCCGTTTGTCGCGAAGATCGTTGGCGGACATGGCGTTGCCCGCTTCGGCCAAGGATATCTGTTTGTCCAAATCGGCGATCTGAGTGGTAATGGAATTGATCTCATCCACCGCCACCGATATCTCATTGTCGATGCCCTGGTTGATCTCCTCTAGAGCTTCCGCCCTTGATTGGAAAGCGTCGGCCAGGGATTCCGCGGTGTTTAGAAGGGCGGTGCGTTCGGTGAGTCCGGAGGGCTCGTTGGCCAGATCGCTCCAGGCATTCCAGAAATCGTTCATCAGCTTGTTGATACCGAAATCCTCACTTTCGGTGAGCACGGTTTCCACCTGGGCCATGATCGCATTCTGTTCTTCCCAACGACTCAAGTCCTGGACGCTTCCGTTGACCTCGCGGATGAGGAATTCATCGACTTGACGAAGGATGGAGTCGATATTGACGCCGTTGCCGATCTGCCCGGCGCGGCTGTCGGAAGGCGCTTCGGTGACCATGGTGACCCGTTGGCGGGAGTATCCTTCGGTGTGCACGTTGGAAACGTTATGGCCCGTGACCGACAGGGCCACCTGATTCCGGAGCAGGGCGCTCGCGGCCATGCTGAGCAATCCATTGAGACTCATACGCTGTTCCCCTCTTGTTTCTCAGGCGCTGCGAGACAGCAGCATCCCCTGTCCTTTGCCGCTTGGGCTCATTTGCCCGCTTCGGTGATAGGTTCGATTCGGGTTTCCCGCGGCGCCCAGCAGGGACATGAAACGCTTGAAATGGTTTCGACCCTGGGTAAACAGCCTTCGGTTTCTTTCGTTGAGCTGAATCACCGACCGTGTCAGATGCAATAATCGTTCCCTTGCCTCGAACAACTTCCGGTTCCATGGGTCCGGAGCGCTTTCGGCGGTTCGGGACAAAGTGGCGTCTTCGGGTGAGATGCCGAGAAAATACGCGATTTCGCCTGAAATATCCATTCTAAGCTCTTCCAGCTCACGAATTCGGTCGAGCAAGGCCTGTTTGGCGCCGGTGTTGTCTTGGAGTTCTTCCGGAGCGAGTCGCTTAAGAAGCTCCCGTTCGTTCTTCAGGCTTTCGATGAGCGAATCATGGCAGTCGATTTGTTGACAAAGCAAATGATGGAGTCTCGAATACAAGGCTTCCAACGCAGTTCCTCCGTAAGTTCGAAAGCCGGCCTTTGGGGTCGGACCGCCTGGGCACAAGATGCCGAGCGAGCGGGGAGAGTAGGTAAGTCTTGCCTTGACGGAACGATCCATGCCGAGGTGTAGGTTATTGATACCGCTTAAAAAATAAGGAATCTGCCCCGGCCGGAGATTGACCTCGACCTTCGGGTGTTGACCAGTGCAACATCCATTCCAGCTCGGACGCGGATAGTCGAGCCGACCGGCGCCGGATCGCGTTGACGCGGCTGCTCCATCCCTCCTATACTTGTCCGAGTCGTTGGAATTGTTTCCGGCAAACCAAGTCGATTCGAGCGATAATGGGAGGAAAGACGCCATGATGAACTCGAGGCGGAGAGCGTTTCGGGTAGGGCTCGTTCTGTGTGCGATGCTGTTCGCCTTTTCCGTGCCCGTGTGGGGCGGGGACGAAGGCGAGAGAGTAAAGAACGCCGCCCTGGTACTGCAGGAGTTCATGAACAGCCCCGACAAGGCCGTGCCCATGGAACTCTTCTCGAACGCCGCGGCGGTGGCCATTTTCCCACGGGTCCTCAAGGGGGCGTTTATCGTGGGCGGGCAGTTCGGGCAGGGCGTCATGTGCGCCCGGGATTCCGAAACGGGTGAGTGGACCGCACCCGCATTCTTCACTCTCGGGGGAGGGAGTTTCGGTTTTCAAATCGGCGGAGAAGCCATCGACTTTCTCCTGGTCATCAGAAACCGCAGAGGTCTGGACAGCCTGCTCAAGGGAAAAGTGACCCTGGGGGGCGACGTGTCCGCGGCGGCGGGGCCGGTGGGCCGGACACTGACGGCGGAAACCGACGTTTTATTGACGGCCGAGATTTTGACCTATTCCCGCACCAAAGGATTTTTCGCGGGAGTGTCACTGAAAGGCAGCGCCGTGGCGCCGGACCCGGATGCCGATAAGGCTTATTACGGCGTTGCAGTGGATTCCCGGGACATTTTGCTCGACAAGAAGGTCAAGCCCTCCGGAGAAGCGCTGGAGCTGGTGAACACTTTGAAGGCCTTTTCCAAGTAGGTTTCGGAAAAGGCGGTGAGCTTGGCGGGGTTACGCCCCGCCGGCCGAGGATAGCGGGCGGTGCAGGGTCTTTCGGATGTCCGCGGCGAGCTTTCGAACGTTCTCCATGGCCTCGTGGGGATCAACGGAGAGAACACGGCGGTTTTCCACCAAGACTCGTCCATCCACGATCACCGATTCCACGTCCGAGCCTTTGACCGCATACACCACGAGGGAATGATAGTCGTACACCGGGGTTAGATGGGGCCGGTCCAGGTTGAGGAGAATAACGTCCGCTTTCTTGCCCGGCTCCAGAGAACCGATTTCCCGTCCGAGACCCAGTGCCTGGGCACCGCCCAGCGTCGCCGCATGCAGGGCCTTGCGAGCGGAAAGCCGGGTGGGGTCCAGGGCGCGGACCTTTTGAAGCTTGGCCGCGGTGTCCATTTCCAGGAAGAGATCCTGGTCGTTGTTGCTGGCGGGTCCGTCGGTGCCCAAACCCACGATCACTCCCCGATTCAGTAATTCTTCGACCGGAGCGGCGCCGGAGCCCAATTTCATTCCGCTTTCCGGGTTGTGGGAAACCGAGGTTCGGTTTTTCGCAAGAATCTCTATGTCTTCCGTAGAGAGCCAGACGCAGTGTACGGCCACCGTGTCTTCATCCAACAGGCCCAGTCGCTCCAGATGCTTTACCGGGCTGCAGCCGTATCGTTTCTGAATCTCCCTGATTTCATCCTCCGTTTCCGCGAGGTGGATAAACAGCGGTGCTCTGCGCTCCCGGCACGCGTTCTTCGCCCGCACCAAGGTTTCGGGGGAACAGGTATAGGCTGAATGACAGAAAACGCCTCGGCGGATTCGTCCCTTTTTCGCGACATCGGTTTCCATGAACCGGACCGCAGCCTCCACGTTGCGCCCGGGATCGGGAACTCCCGGAGCGGGAAAATCCACCACACCCTGACAGGCTACGGCTCGAAGACCGGATGCCTCCATCGCGCGAACCGCATCGGCCTCGAAAAAGTAGCCGTCGGCCACGGTGGTGGTGCCGGAGAGCAGAACCTCGACGCAGGAGAGCAACGAGCCCCGGTATACGAGGGTGTCGTCGACGAACTTGGATTCCACCGGAAAAATATAATCGTGAAGCCATGTCATTAATGGAAGATCATCGGCCAATCCTCGGAAACAAGACATGGCGAGATGGGTGTGCGTATTCACCAGTCCCGGCATAACCAGGCGCCCGCGGGCGTCCCACTCTTGGACGCGGGGCAGGTCGGGGTCCCGTTCCAAAGGATGGACGCCGATGATCCGATCTCCCCGGATGTAAACGCAGCCCGGATCGAAGACGTCTCCCCCGCCGTTTTGGGTCAGCACGACGCCGCCGGTGATTTTTAGATCACAGAGTGATTCCGGTTGGGTCATTGAATACGCAACTCCCTTGAAATCAGTTCCAGAGGTATGCTAACTATTCATAAGTTGGTATGTCTAGCACGAAGCGACCTTTGAGACAAGAGGAAAGCCGGCGGGCGGTCCGTGAACAATACTTATGATATTGCCGTTGTGGGACTTGGTCCCGCCGGTTCGGTCCTTTCCAAGGTTCTGGCCGAAAACGGCTTGAATGTTCTTTCCCTGGAAAAGAAGGTTCACCCCCGTATCAAGCCCTGTGCCGGATGCGTTTCCAAAAGAATCGAACGTATTCTGGACCTGAACGCATTGGGTATCGTTGAGGGGGAGATCCGAGGGGCGACCCTCTCTTATTTGGGAAAGAATACGACCACCCAGTACACCGACGAGCCTGTGGCCTATATGGTTCACCGGGAGCGCCTGGACCTGGAATTGGCTCGGGCGGCGGAGTCGGCGGGGGCGCACGTGTGCCAGAACGTATCGGTACGCCGGGTTGTCAGGCGCAACGGCGGATTCGACGTACGTACCACGGCGGGAGATTTTTCCGCCCGATTCGTCGCAGGGGCGGATGGGGCGTTGAGCGTCGTACGCAGGTGTCTGATTCCGAAAAACAAGGCTTGGGACTACGTCAGCCTGGAACGTAAGATTGAGGACGGCCAGGCGGCCCGTTCCATGGGCGACCGGGTACACATTGATTTGGGTTGGGTCCCTTTCGGTTATGGCTGGGTGTTCCCTCACGTGAACACGCTTTCCACGGGCTTGGCCGTATTGCGACGCCGAAAAGGACAGCTCAAGGACCACTTCAGGGACTTTCTTTTCCACATGAATCTCGACAGGGGAGAATCGTATCCCAAGACCCCCACGCATGCGCACGCACTGGTGAGTTTCATCGGAAAGAAGCAAACCCTGTCGGTTCCGGGAGCCCTGCTTCTGGGTGATGCCGCCGGTTTGACGGACCCTCTCACCGGGGAAGGGATCTACTTCGCGATCTACAGCGCACAGTTGGCGGCCGAAGCGGTGATGGGACACCTGGAAGGGAGGCCCGGATCGCTGGAAGCTTACGAGAGACGGATTGAACGAGAGATCTACAGCGAATTCCGGCACGCGGCGTGGGCGACCCGCTGGATATATCGGTTCCCCCGGTATTTTGTGCGAAAAGTGCAGCGCTATCCCGAGATTTTCGAGGCCTTTTTCAAGATTCTCCGGGGTGAGGGCAGTTACGAATACGTGGCGACCGAACTCAGACGACGTTTTTTGAGAAAAGTATGGCCCTGGCTCAATTGAGTACATTCGTTCGTTCCGTCCTGTTGCTGACCGTGGTGATCGTGCTTGCCGGATGGGTCATCGTGTACGGCGACAAAGGGCTGATGGGGTATGTCAACCTTCAAAAGGAACGAGATCGGCTGGTCGTCGTCAAGCAGGAATTGGACGAGAAGAACCGGGAGCTCTATGAACGAGTGAAGCGGCTTCGAGACGACCGAAACTATATCGAGAAGACCGCCCGCCACGAACTCGGACTGGTACGCGAAGGAGAACTGGTCTACCGTTTCAAGACGCCCCTTTCGGATCCGGAAACACCCGAATAGGCTTCGAACCATTCCAGTCGATTGTTCCATCTCCCGAGAAAATGGGAACTCGACCGTTCTCCGGTGGGCATTGCTCCGGAACCGGAGACGTACCGCGATAAGACAGTCCGCCTTGCAGCGTCGTCTGTTAAGGTTTGTCTTCGGAGTTGGAATCCTTCCCCTTCCCGGGTGCAGGAAGATTTGATGGTAGAAGGTCCGTGTTCGGAGGACGAAGAGGAGCGTTGCCGACTGAAAAGCCTTGAAACGGGGTGGGGCGCCATGGATGGGGAAATTCGAAAACTGTTCGAAGCGTTGGACCCGCGTCGCCGGTCGCCCGACCTGTACCTCGCGGCGGAAAAGGTTCTTGTTGAAGCGGAACGCACGGAAGAGGCCCTGGACCTGTTGAGCATGGGGCTTGAGGAATTCCCGGATGATCCGGGCCTATTGTCGGCCTACGGGGATCGGCTTTGGGGAACGAAAGAGATGGAATCCGCTCTCGATCCTCTGTCCTCGGCCGCGGAGCGGATTCAACCGTACATGATCGTTTTCGAGCGACTCGCACGACTTCTCAAGAAACAGGGGAAGGCGCGTGAAGCGGTCCTTGCCTATCGTGTTCATCTGGCCTACGAGGCTTACCTTCACGGAGGGCAAGAGGCGCCGGATGATGCGGACCGGACTCCGTTCCAAGGGATTCAGACGGAAACCATGGCGGAGCTTTGTGTGGAACAGGGGCAGCTCCTTGAGGCCGAGCGCATCTATGAGCATCTTGCCCAAAACAGCCCCGGGGAGTCCCGTTATTCGACCAGATTGGAGGAAATTCGCACTTTGCGGGAACGCGAGTTGGAAGAGAACAAGAACTTGTTGGGTGCCATGACCAAGCTTCTTGAGGAAATTGAAGAACGATAATGCTTCCCCGTTGTGGGAAGCGGGCTGCAGAGGGGGGAATATCCAGTGTATTCGACTTCCGATTTTAGAAGAGGACTCAAAATAGAACTGGACGGCAAACCGTTCATCATTACGGAGTTCCTCCATGTGAAACCGGGCAAGGGCGGAGCATTTGTCCGGACAAAGATCAAGAACATGGAAACGGGTCAGGTTTTGGAGAAAACCTTCCGGGCTGGCGAAAAGGTGGAACGGCCGGACCTGGAGGAACGAAGCATGCAGTTCCTCTACAAGGAGGGTGAGCAGTTCTGCATGATGGACAATGAATCATATGAGCAGGTCCTTCTCTCACCCGACCAGGTGGGAGACAGCGCGCTCTATATGAAGGAGAACATCGATGTGACCGTCGGATTCCATCGGGGAAAGCCCATTGCCGTCGACCTGCCCAACTTTGTGGAACTTGCCGTGAAGGAAACAGAGCCCGGAGTTCGCGGCGATACGGCCAGCGGAGGAGGAAAGCCGGCGATTCTGGAAACAGGCGCCGTGGTTCAGGTGCCGCTTTTTCTCAACGAGGGAGAAGTGGTCAAAGTGGACACCCGGACAGGGGAGTACATTGAACGGGTAAAAGGCTGAAGACGGACTTTCCGTTTCAAAGGCTACAACTCGATATTGGATGAAAACAAGGAGCGCAGGCTTATGCCTGCGCTCCTTGTTGGTCGTCTTGTTTGCTTCGCTCGAAACCGTGATGAAGGGCCCCTTGAGAATGCAGTCTCAAGCGCCTTTGGGTGCATTCAGTTTTTCGAGAAGTCTTCGAGCTTCCGGGAAATCGCGCTTCTCCAATTTTTGCATGATCATGACGGCTCGCTGTAAGACTTTGATTGCGGAGTCCCGATCCCTTTTCTTTACGTAGGCGACGGCAAGATTGTAGAACAGGTTGGGATCATAGGGATTCACCACGATAGCTCGTTTGTAGGACTCGATGGCCTTGTCGTACATCTCAAGCTGCCTGAGGTTGATCCCGTATTCGTTGAACAGATGCTTGTGTTCTTCCGTGTACAATTCGGTGTTGTCGGCAAGTTCGTCAAATATCTCTCTAGCCTCCTCGTAGCGCTCGAGTTTGAAGAGCGTCTTGCCTTTACCTAAATTGGCTTCGACATTCTTTCCTTCGATTTTTAGCGCGTTGTCGAATTCGTATTCGGCGCTGTGGAACTCGGAGCGTTGATAATGCTGTTCCGCCACCGCAATATGGGACTTCAGCATGTGGAGCTTCTTCAGCATTTCGGGAAGCTTGTTGATATCCTCGCAAAGCAGTCTGCATTGGTAGACTTGGCTCGGTTTGAGGCGATCAAACATCTGAATGGGTTTGCCCATATAGTCGACCACCTGTGCTTCGATGAGCATATCTTCTCCGGGAGTTAAATCCTTTATATAGTAATCTATAATCTGGACCTTTCGTTTCGATGTGGAACCCGTGCCTATTGTAGCCATTGACGTATGCCTGTAGACACCCGGTTTGAATGAAGCGAGTTTTTTTATGGCATCATGGTCTTCTTGGCTGATGACCGGCTGGTCTTTGTCATCGTCCATTTTTTGCTTGCTTGTCATTGTGTTATTTCCTATTTATAGGAATTTGGAAAGCAGTTGGATATAATTTGTACTATGTATGTTGGGCATAGCGTTGTTTTTGGCGAGCAAATGTATCTGCGTAAACAAAATCAATAAGGGATAAGGCATAATAGTAAGTTTTTTTCGCGTTTTCATTCATCATTGTACGATTACTCACTTTTTGCCTCTTCCGGGCAAAATTATAGCCCAAGTCCTGCTTGGGTCAAAGAAAAAACATGCGGCCCAATGAGCTCTCAGGAAAAGCAACTAAAGAAATTGGACTCCTTGTCGATACTCTGGTTGGCTCCAGCTTCGTTCTGTTCGTTCAAAGATCGGGCGCGCTCCTTTTGCCGTTGGAGGAGTACCAGACGACGAGTGGTCGGAGACGCCTTCATTTCCACGGGAAGTGACCTGCGGCTGATCGGATCCCGGGATTGTTGTGCGGCCTCACTCAACGTCGAAGCGGTGTTTCTTCCTGTTGCGAGGTAACTGTTGAACGGTTTCATGCCCCTACAGCCCAGTCTCCTGAACGCGTACAAAGACCTACCCGTGTACATTGTGCATCCCCAGCAAGGCGCGCTCGTTCGATTCCTTCCCAGAAACGAAAGCTTCTCCTCAGGTGCCGTGCATCATTTGACGCGCAAGGGGATTCAAGTCTACGTCAAACTTGAGGACCATCGCCTTTTGAGCGGCAAAGTGGAAAAGGCGCTTATCGAGGCGTTGCAGGGGCGCTTCGATGAAGGCAAGGCCGCTTTGGTCAAAGGGCTGACCATCCAGATGATGCATGAATACTTCGCAGCCCAGGCTGTCGGAGTCGATGCCGAAGACGAAAACCTGGCGAAACTCAGGGAACTGGAAAGGCTGGTGGACGCATACGTGGCCCTGATTGATCTTGAGGACAGCGAAGCACTTCTTCGGCTTATGCATAAGGTAATGGCCAAGGATTTGAACACCGCCAGCCATTCCGTGAACGTTATGATCCTGACGTTACGATACCTCGAAAAGGAACGGAGGAACGGCGAAGTTTCATGGGCGGCCTTTGCTCTGCCCAGGGAAAAACAGGTCGAAATGGAGGACCTGGAACGATTTGCCATGAAGCAATGGGCTCTCGCGGCACTTCTGCACGACATCGGAAAGGTCCTGATTCCCGAGGGTATTCTTAAGGCACGCAGAAGACTTACGCTTGAAGAGTACAAAATCATGAAGCTCCATGTGGAGTACGGCTGGAACATCCTGAGCCGAATCGCGCCCCATTACACCGGCCAGCCGGTGATTCAGGGGGGACTGCTTCATCACCATGAACGGAAAGATGGAAGCGGGTACCCACTCCGCATCAAAGATATCAGTGTGCCTGGACAGGTGATCGGCATATTGGACTGCTACGAAGCTCTGACCACGGACAAACGGCCCTACCGCGAAGCACTGCCCCCTTTGGAAGCCTTGAAAATCTTACGGCATGACACCATGGAAGCCAAGTTCGACGCACGCATCTATACTAAATTGGTTGAGCTCGTGGCCAACGGCGGCTGAGGCCCTCGTCGTTTTTTCCCTGCCACCGGATTCGCTCGGCAATCGCTCCATCGACGGACGGTCGGGCATTCTCATGTTTCATCCATTACCCTCTTTTATGATGAGACGGCAATATCTTTGGGTCGCGTGGCCGGATCTCCCGGTTGTCATGACACCGTCCGCCGCCTTGCCGTAGGATGCCGTCCCGGGCACACGCTTCAGCAGTTGATCGGGAACGCGGTTTCTTGCTCCGGACGATTTAAGCCGGGGGCGAAAGTCTGATGAATCGACACCTATTGCGTGCCTTTCTTGTTTTGCTTTACCTTTCCTTCTAAATATGATTTCAGTTTGTTTTTCATGCACCCGGAGCGCTCTTCGTTTTCGGGGCAAAGAGGCTGACGCGTGGGCGAGCCTTGCTCCCTTCCAGGGCAACGGCTCCTTTGGCGGGAATCTTTCGCGTGTGCCCCGGAACGGGCGTCTTGGAAAGACGCGGGAATCGGTGCGCCGGCTTTGCGGGCCTTGCATGTCATGGTCTTTCAACAATCTGGAATACTCCGGCTTCTTCAACGGGCCGGCCATCCCGGATACTCCGGGAATGAAGGAATCGGTGGTGACGGGAAATCTGCAAAACGGACACTTTCCGGACCTGTTTCGTAACGTCCTGGAAATCGATTTGGGAGCCTTGGCTCACAACCTCAAGGAAATCCGCGGGGCGGCGCCCCGGCGTCGGAAGGTCATCGCAGTGGTCAAAGCCGACGCCTATGGTCACGGAATGCTTCCCGTATCCAAGAGACTCGAGGCGGAAGGGTGCGACGCTCTGGCCGTGTTTTCAGTGGAAGAGGCGCTCCTTCTGCGTCGGGAAGGCATTTCGCTTCCCATTGTGATACTCATGGGTGCGCTCGAGAGAGAGTGGGAGACCTGTGTGGCCCACGGACTGACCCCGGTGGTCTACCGCTGGGAGGACGCTTTGGGACTTAACGCCGTGGCCGAGGGGTTGGGAAGGACTTTGGACGTTCACTTAAAAGTGGACACGGGTATGTGCCGCATCGGGGCGTTTGTGGGGGAGGCGGAGGAAATCCTGTCGGGGTTCGCTCGATTGACTCATTTGCGCCTCGACGGCATTGTTTCACACTTCGCCGCCTCGGAAGACCCGACGGAGGCCCAGTATACGCGCGAGCAGACGGCCGCGTTCCGCCGGGTGCTGGAGATGGCCCGCAGATACGGCCTTGACCCCGCTCACAATCATATATCCAACAGCGGAGCGTGCTTGAACGACTTGGACACCGGCGCCGAGATGGTTCGAGTGGGATTGACCTTGTACGGAGCCGCTCCCTCGCGTCCACTCATCGGCAAGGCGGAGCTCAAACCCGTCATGTCCCTGCGTTCCGCCGTGATCCAGGTGAAACGGGTTCCGACGGGCACGAGCATTTCCTACGGCCGCACCTACGTGACCGATCGACCTTCGGTTATCGCCGTTCTGCCCGTAGGATACAGCGACGGTTATTTTCGTGGATTTTCCAACAACGCCGAACTGCTGATTCACGGTCGCAGAGCCCCGGTACGCGGGCGAGTATGCATGAACCTCACCATGGCGGATGTCACTCATATCGAAGGCGTTCAGCCCGGCGATCCGGCGGTGTTTCTGGGACGTCAGGGGGCGGAGGAAATCACGGCCGACGAGCTTGCCCGTCGGGCGGGTACGATCAGCTATGAGATTTTTACTTCCCTGGGAAATGCCAATCCAAAAGCCTTTCTAAATTCCATGGACGGGCCGGCTGCAGAAGGGGACGGCATAGGGAAGAAGCGACAGGAAGGAAAGAAGTAGTGAAAAACGAACTCAAGCGGATGTTGGACGACACCCTCCATCGTTTGGTGGAATCGGGCGTTTTCCAACCTTTTGAATCAGTCGAATACAAACTGGAAACTCCGAAGTCGGAGCAGCACGGCGATCTGGCCTGTAACGCCGCCATGGTGCTGGCTGCGTCTCAGAAGACCGCGCCCGTGAAAATCGCCCGGACCATCTTGGATCATTTGGAGGACCCCGAGCATTGGATCGCGAAAACCGAAATCGCCGGTCCGGGTTTCATCAATTTCTTCATCGCGGAGTCGAAGTGGCGGGAGGTGATCCGCACCGTGGCTCGCGAGGGGGAGCGTTTCGGAACGTCCAACGTGGGGGGCGGACGCAAGGTGCAGGTTGAGTTCGTGAGCGCCAACCCTACAGGGCCTCTCCACGTAGGCCACGGTCGGGGAGCCGCCCTGGGGGACGTCATCGCCAATTTGCTCCAGGCGGCCGGTTTCGACGTGGAACGGGAGTATTACATCAATGATGCGGGAACCCAGATGGAAACTCTGGGAAGGTCCGTGTGGCTTCGTATGAAGGAGGCCGGCGGGGAGACCATCGAGTATCCGACCACGTGCTATCAGGGTGACTACATCCGGGAGATCGCCGATGAAGTGGCTCGTACGCATCCTATTTCCGGGTTCGCTTCCGACGGGGAGGCAATTGCCCACTGCTCCCGATTCGCGGCTTCAAGGATTCTGGACGGGATTCGGGAGGACTTGGCAAACTTCGGTGTGAGGTTCGACCATTGGTTCAGCGAAAAGTCCCTGACTTCGGCCGGAGCGGTGGAAAAGGCCTTCGATTACCTGAAGGCCAAAGGGCTCACGTATGAGGCGGAGGGCGCTCTTTGGTTTAAGGCCACGGAGTTCGGCGACGAAAAAGACCGTGTCTTGGTGCGAAACACCGGAGAAGCGACGTATTTCGCGTCCGACGTGTCCTACCATTGGGACAAGCTGCAGCGGGGTTTCAATCTCTTGATCGACATCTGGGGCGCGGACCATCACGGGTATGTCCCCCGTATCAAGGCGGTCATGGAGGCTCTTGAAACGGACGGGTCCAACCGGCTCCAAGTCATCCTGGTCCAGTTGGTGAATCTGTTGCGCGGCGGGCACCCGGTTTCCATGAGCACGCGGGCCGGCACCTTCGTCACGCTGCGGGAGGTCATCGAGGAGGTGGGAAGGGATGCGGCGCGATTCATTTTTCTCACTCGGCGAGGCGACAGCGCTTTGGACTTCGATTTGGACGTGGCCAAAGCCCAAACCAACGACAACCCGGTCTTCTATGTCCAGTACGCCCATGCCCGGATCTGCAGCGTACTGGCCATTGCCGCGGAACGCGGCATCGAGATGAGGCCGCTGGAATCCGTGAATCCGGACCTGCTGGACGACAAGGAATCCCTGGCCATTTTGAAGCGCATGAACGATTTCACGGAAATCGTTCAAACCTGTGCCGAGAATCTGGAACCGCATCGTCTCACGTACTATCTGACCGACCTCGTCACCGACTTCCACCGGTTTTATAAAGAGCACCGGATTATGAGCGAGGACGCGGATCTGACGCAGGCGCGTCTTCATTTCGTGACCGCGGTCCGTACCGTGATTCGCAACGGATTGGGGTTGCTCGGAGTCACCGCCCCGGACAGGATGTGAGTCCAACCGTATGGCCGTAAAGAGAAAAGAAGCGGGAACGGGCGGGGTCGTCGCCAAGTTCCTTTTGTGGATCATCCTTTTCCTGGGATGGTCCGGGTGGATGTTTGTTCTCGGCGTCATGGCCGACCGGGATATGATACCGGATTCTCTGCGGCCCAAATACTTGTTTTCCAAGGCTTCCGGCTCCTTGGTCGGAGTAGTCGAAGGGGAGGGGGCGGATCAGCCCGAAGAGGACGAGCTGTTCAATCCCCAACTCGAGTTCTTCGACGACCTTAGCAGGGTGCAGGAAGAGACCCGAATCCCCGAGGGAGGGTCGGAATATCATTACACCGTCCAGATCGCGGCCTTGCGAAGCAGGGAGCGTGCCCAACAATTCATGGAGAAGCTCAAGAAGCAGGGAATCGCGGGTTGGGTGCAGGCCATGACGTCCGAAAACAAGATTTGGTATGTCATCCGGAGCGGAGATTTCAAAAGCTCGGACGACGCCAAACGTTTCAGGCAGGAGCTCCAGGATCGACTCAATTACAATCCGCTGGTGATCCGCTTGTCCGATTAGCGCTCGTCCATTCCGGGGACTTGGTCTCGTGATGCGGGCAAGTTGCGACGGGAGTTCCTCTGAATGCGGCGTGCTCCTCTTTTCACCAATCTTCTTCCTTTTTTTTAATCTTTGGCTACCGCAGGCCGGAAAGCGTGAGGAGGCCCGTCGGGGGAGGCATTCCGCTCCACCTGCGCGGGCCTGCGCATTCAGGAGAGCGTACGGGAGCAAACCCGCTCGGCTCTATAGCGTTACTGCGCCACGTCGTCTTTCCATATTATATCCGCGCCTTTTGCAGAGAAGGTCTCCTCGTTTGAACGAGACCGGCTCGCTTCAACCGAATTCCATGCCCACAGTGTTCCATGCCCACAGTGTTCCGTACCGGCAGGAATCCTACCGAGCCGAACTTTTTGAATCGTGTGATACAAACTTGTGTCGCGACAAGGTGCTCCCGGGAGAGAGGATCGGAATTGCGGGACTGAAAAGGTAAATAAGTTCAGAGCGTTAGGGGCTTATATGCGAGCCGGCACGAGTCTTGTTTGCCTCTTACCCAACAGGCACACATAACACTACTAAACGGTAGGAGGATAGGGAGACTCATGGATACTGGTGATACCGCTTTCATGCTCGTGGCGACGGCACTCGTGATGTTTATGACCCCCGGACTCGCGCTGTTTTACGGCGGATTGGTTCGGACAAAGAACGTATTGGCTACGATGATGCAGAGCTTCATCTGTCTGGGAATCGTCTCGCTGATCTGGGTGTTTTATGGATACAGCTTGGCGTTCGGACCGGATGTGGGCGGCGTCGTGGGGAACCTCAAATACGCGTTGCTGAACGGGGTCGGCTTGACACCGGGGCCCTATTCGGACACCATCCCCGACCTGCTGTTCTGCGCATTCCAACTCATGTTCGCGATCATTACGCCGGCCCTGATTACCGGCGCATTCGCGGAGCGGATGAAGTTCAAGTCTTTCGTTCTGTTTACGATTCTTTGGCTGACGGTGGTCTATGCCCCGGTTTGTCACTGGGTTTGGGGCGGCGGCTGGATCGGAGCCATGGGAGCTCTGGATTTCGCCGGGGGAACGGTGATTCACATCAACTCGGGGGCTGCGGCCTTGGCTGCCGCGCTTCTCATCGGACGACGAAAAGGCTGGAGGAAGGAGCCCATCCATCCGCATAACCTCCCCACCACGATTCTTGGGGCCGGTATTCTGTGGTTCGGCTGGTTCGGGTTCAATGCGGGAAGTGCTCTCGCCTCGGGCAGCCTGGCGGCGCTGGCGTTTTTCAACACTCAGGTGGCTACGGGAGCGGCGGCCGTGTCCTGGATCTTTGCCGAACGTGTCCTGCGGGGTAAACCCACGACGTTGGGTGCCGCCTCCGGCGCTCTGGCGGGTCTTGTGGCCGTGACGCCCGCGGCCGGCTTTGTGAGTCCGGTTTCTGCGGTTGTCATCGGGCTTGTGGCGGGTGTAATATGCTACCTGTTCGTACTGGCCAAAGAGAAGATAGGATATGACGACGCCCTTGATGTGGTGGCCGTTCACGGCGCGGGGGGACTCTGGGGCGCGCTGGCTACGGGCTTGTTTGCTTCGACGGCCGCCAATCCCGACGCGGTGAACGGGCTGTTTTACGGGAATCCGGGCCAGTTCGTAATTCAATTGATTGCAGCAGTGGTCGTAATTCTCTACTCGTTCATCGTCTCCGCGATTCTACTCAAGATCACCGATGCGATTTTCGGACTCCGTGTTTCGGAGGAAAGCGAACAGCAGGGCCTCGATTTGGCGGAACACAGCGAGACAGGTTACACGCTGATTATCTAGCGGATGCCGTTTGGAAGAATACCCATTTGTGAAGCCAACCATAAGGAGCGTATCATGAAGAAAATAGAGGCCATAGTGAAACCCTTCAAACTCGACCAAGTAAAAGAGGCCCTGAATGAAATCGGTGTGAAAGGGATGACCGTTTCCGAGGTTAAGGGGTTCGGCCGACAAAAAGGGCACAAAGAGATTTACCGAGGAGCGGAATATCTGGTGGAATTCGTTCCGAAGGTCAAAATCGAGATCGTTGTAAACGACGACATGGCGGACAGGGTGGTGGAGACGGTCATGAATTCCGCCCGTACCGGAAAGATCGGGGACGGCAAGATATTTGTGAGCTCTCTGGAGGAAGCCGTCCGAATTCGAACAGGTGAATCCGGACCGGAAGCCGTTTAGAATATCGAGCGGTTTTGGGACGCTAAGCCCTCCTAAAGCTGTTACGCAAGGTCCAACCGGAAGGCGGGCTCAATAGGAGCCCCTCCTTCCGGGATCATTTTTCCGCTTGCAGGGTCCGGAGGGGAACCTATTCTGCGATTCATCGCCTCACGGATATCAATTCCCGGTTTTCACAAACATATTCCGTCGATGAGGTCGGGCTGGCGCCCGATGAATGAAAATGGAAAAAGGTTTGAGCCGTCTGGTTTTTTGGAAGAAGAAGGAACGTGGCTGCACGATCCCCGAGGGTTGTTTCGACGACTACGACCCCATGGTGGAAACCCATCCGGTAGAGTGCGTACAAGATCTACCCGGTTGGCGGGAAGTGCACGACCTCAGCAAGAGGGTCGACGAGCAGATCATTAGAATTTGTGAAGAGAAAGCGGCTGAAATTGGTCAAGGCATTTCATTGGTCGCTTTGGGAGGATACGGGCGAAGGGAGCTCTGCCCTTGTTCCGATGTGGACCTGCTCATCCTCACGGAAAAGGGGGTGAGCCGTGATCGTATTGCGGGAATGATCAGCGAGATCGTCTACCCCTTGTGGGACATGAAGCTCGACGCGAGCCACAGCGTCAGGACCGTGGAAGAGGCCATCGAGGACGCTTCCAAGGACTTTCTGTTGCTGACGTCGCTCCTCGACGCCAGACTGCTTTACGGAAGTGAAAAGAATTTTCGCAAACTGGTCCATGAATTTCGGGAAGAAATCCTGGCGGGGAGGCGGGGTTCCTTTATCGAAGACCTGATGCTGCACAACGAAAGGCGCCACGAACAATTCGGCGACGACACGTATAGTCTTGAGCCGGACCTGAAGGAAGGGCACGGAGGATTGCGTGATTATCACAGTATCCTTTGGGCCGCCAAGGCGCTTTTCGGGCTGTCCAATTTTTCCCAGCTCTTGGAGAAAGGGCTCATCACCGAGCGGGACCGGGAAGAAATCGAAATCGGCGTTGATTTCATTTTGCAGGTTCGTTGCAAGCTCCATCACTTGTCCAAGCGTAAGAACGATCGGCTCTTCTTCCAGCATCAGGAGGCTCTCGCGAGAGAGATGGGGATTCGTGAGCCCACCCCGGAAAAGACGGTTGAATCGTTCATGAAGGTGTTCCACCACGAAGTTTTCCATGTGAAGGCCCAAAGCGAAGCATTTCTTGAACGAGCCCGAGATGTGCTGGACGGTTTTCGCGATGAAACGCGATTCGGTATCGACGAGGACTTTGAAGTGGTTTCCGGCCGCATCAATTTCTCTTCACCGGAATCGTTGGAAAAGAACCCCACGCTTTTGCTGCGTCTTTTCGAACACATGTCCCATTTGGACAGGGCCATGCACCCATCGGCGAGACAGATCGTCCGCACCCGCCTGGATCTGACCAATGCGGCCCGTGAGTCGATGGAGGCTAAAAGCTCTTTTCGAAGAACGCTTCTCGGAGTCGGAGTCGGGAGATCCTTGCTTGCCATGCTGGAAACGGGAGTGCTTGAGCGTTTCATGCCCGCCTTCCAGAAGATCAAGGCTCAAACCCAGTTTGATGTCTACCACACATGGACGGCGGATCATCACAGCATCCTGGCGGTTCAGGAACTGATCAATCTGCAGAACGACGAGGACGATGTTTTCGGCAGGATCAGAGACATTGAACTTGTAGCCGTGGCCGCGCTTCTCCATGATATCGGCAAGGGCTTCGGCTCCCCTCATTCGGAAACCGGCGCCGATGTGGCCCGGGACCTGACCCTTTGGCTCGGGTTCGGCGAAGACGATGCGGAGATCGTCAAGTTCCTGGTTCAGAAACATCTTCGACTCGCCGAAACGGCCATGAGGAGAGACCTTTCGGAAGAACGGGTCGCTTTCCGTTTCGCCAAGGAGATCGGCCGAGTCGAAACGCTGTGTATGCTTTATCTGATCACGATTGCGGATGCTCGCGCCACGGGACCCACGGCATGGAGTTCCTGGAAGGCGTCCCTTGTCAGTGAGCTCTTCATGAAGAGCCTGAAGATTTTGGAACGGGGGTCGCTGAAGGACCCTTACGCTGTTGCCGGATTGGAGGAGCGTTGGGTCGCGTTGCGTGGGAAAGCTGCAGATATATGGGGCAAAGAATCTGAGAAACGTCTGGACCAGCTTCCCCAGGAATATGTCCTGAGTTTCCCTCCCGAGACGATTTTCAAGCATTTCGATCTGTCCGAAAAGGTGAAATCGCCGTCTGATGTCGCCGTGGATGTGGAACCGTGCGAAGGACTGTTCGAAGTCACGATTTCCGCCATGGACCGGCCCGGTCTGTTCGCCAGGCTTGCAGGTGTCTTCGCGCTGAACCATTTCGACATCCGCAGAGCGAAAGTATTCACCTGGTTCAACGGGATCGCCTTGGACGTGTTCGAGGTGAAAGCGCCCTGGGATGACTATCAGGAATGGGAGAGAATCCGAAAGGATTTCGAAAAGGCGGTTTCGGGTAAATTGGCTTTGACCGCTAAGATGTCCAGTGTGAAGCCTCCCAGGCAGATTCAGCAGAAGCTCACCCCCAGAATGAAGACCCAGGTGGTCGTTTTGCCCGATGCGTCCGACTTTTTTACGGTCATCGAAGTCTTCACGCCGGACCGGATGGGAATCCTCTCGGAAGTTGCGAGGGCGATCAGTGAACTGGACCTGGACATCTGCCGAGCGTTCATCTCGGACAAGGGAGATTTGGCCGCGGACGTTTTCTATGTCAGGAACCTGATGGGAGACAAGATCGACGATGCCGAACAGCGGGCTGAAATCGTCCGGGCCATTGAGCATGCTTTGAACTGACAATTATCCGGCATGAATCCGAGAGGCCTCGGAACGCTTGAGAGTGCACCTCCGGATCCACGGCAAGCCCTACGCGGAACCGAACGGCCTTAGAAAACAGTGGATTCTCTCGCGTTCGACGACGCGACAACAAGGAACCAACGATAAAAACGCCGCACAGGCACCCATGAAAGGGCGCTTGCGCGGCGTGTTCGTTTTATCCGAGTATTTGATCAGTCGATTTTGGGACGCGGAAGAAGCCCGGCGGCTTCAACGATCTCCGGAACTTTTTGTTCCCATTCGATGGCCATGATGTGGAAACCGCGCACGCCCTTGATTTCCTTGAGGCGCTGGATGGTTTCGATGCACATCTTAATGCCTTCTTTGGCCTGATCGCCTTTGGCCACTCCGGTCAAACGCTTGACCACGTCGTCCGGAACGTCCATGCCGGGAACTTTGTTCTTCATGTACTTGGCCATACCGGCGGATTTCATGGGAGTGACACCGGCAAGGATGGCGACTTTCTCGTGCAATCCTCTTTCCCGTACCCCTTCCATCCAGCGCTCGAACTTGTCGATGTTGTAGATGCACTGGGTTTGGATGAAGTCCACACCGGCTTTGACCTTTTTGGCCAAACGCGCCACGCGTAGCTCGAAGGGATCGGCGAAGGGGTTGGCCGCAGCTCCGATGAACATCTTGGGAGGCACTTGTATGTCTTCGCCGCCCTGGAACTTGCCTTCTTCGCGCATTTTATAAACGGTTTGAATGAGCTGCATGGAGTCCAGGTCGTAGACGTTGCAGGCCATGGGGTGGTCGCCGAACCGGGGATGATCCCCGGACAGGCACAGCATGGAGTTGACCCCGTGGGCGTAGGCGCCGAGGATGTCCGACTGCATGGCGAGCCGGTTGCGGTCTCGGGTAACCATCTGAAGAATGGGGTTGAGCCCCATCTGCTTAAGCATGATACAGGCAGCCCAACTGGACATGCGGACCACGGCGGTCTGATTATCCGTCACGTTGATGGCGTCGACGGAGCCGCGCAAAAGTTCGGCCTTTTCCTCGACCTTCTTGGGGTCGGAACCCCTCGGGGGGCCGCACTCCGAAGTGACGACCATCTGTCCCGATTCCAGGATTTTTTCAATGACACTGTCGGTTTTCATGCGCTCATGTCCTCTCTAACGATCTTGCGGGGCCCGCCGTCTCGACTTGTTCTCCAGTCCTTGGCCTCCATGATCTCCTCGTAGCGATCCTGCATACCGAGCGCCACCAGTCTATCCCAGATCAACTGCCAGGCGCAATCCACATCCGGACTAATTTCGCATTTTCCTTTGGTGGAACCACCGCAGGGTCCGTTGAGGAGCCGCTTGGAGCAGCGGGCCACCGGACAGATGCCGCCGGTGATGCCCAGAACGCAATCGCCGCAACCCTGGCAACGTTCGGCCCAAACGCCCTGCCGCTCGGAAGCTCCCATGAATCCGGTGTTCACGGCCGGAAAAACGGGCGTGTTTCTGTATCTCATGGCCACTTCCTGCACCCCGCAACCACAGGCCATGGAGAGCACGGCGTCGGCATCCTTGATTTCCTGGGCGAGCTCTTCAACGTATTCCGGATCACACTGGCGTTCCAGTGTGAGTTCCTTTACCTGAAGGTCTTTGCCTTTCATTTTCATGGCCATCTGCAGGGCGGATGCGAGTATCGCCACTTCTTTGCGTCCGCCGGCGGCGCAAACGGTCACGCATTCATTGCAGCCCACGAGGAGAATCTTCTTGTAGGGCTCCACGCAAGCGATGAGTTCATCCATTGGTTTACGTTCAGCGGTGATCATATTAGTCGATCTCCTTTGGTACGCCGTCAGGCAGCCGCTTGGGAGCCGCCCTGAACCGGGTTGGGACCCAGTTGGCGAATCCGCTCAGTAAAGTCCGTAGCGGACTGAGCAAAACGGTCTCCCATCCCAGCGGAAAAGGAGACGATTTCGAGGCGATCTTCGCCGACGCCGATCTCTTTCAGAAGTTTTCTCACGTGGGCCACGCGGTGATCCGCTTTGACGTTACCGTCCTTGAAGTGGCAATCTCCTTCGAGACAACTCACGACCCAGACACCGTCGGCTCCCTTCTGAAAGGCCCGCATCAGGTGCATGGTGTCCACCTTTCCCGTGCAGGGCACGCGGACGATGCGCAGGTTGGGCGGATACGAGAGCTTCTCCGAGCCGGCGGTATCAGCCGCGGTATACGCACAATACTGGCAGCAAAATGCCACGATCATAGGTTCGAATTGTTCCATCATACCCTTCCTTCCAGGAGTCCATCCAATTTGGCCATGATCCGGTCATCTTCGAACTGCATGAGCTGGATCGCTTTTGCGGGACATTCGGCCACGCAGACTCCGCACCCGTGACACTTGGCCGGATCGATGAAGGAATAGCCGCCCGAGATTACCGGAACGTCAAAGGGACAAGCCCTCACACAGATGAGACAGGCGGCGCATTTTTCGCTTTCCACTTCGGCGTAGGACGCTCCCACCGTGATGGTGTCTTTGGCAAGAACGGTGAGGGCGCGTCCGGCGGCGGCTTGTGCCTGGGCGATGCTCTCACGGATCAGCTTGGGTGCATGAGCCGCGCCGGCGATGAAGAAGCCGGGGGTAGGCAAGTCCGTCGGACGAAGTTTGATGTGCTCTTCCAAGAGATATCCGTCTTCCGTCATGGGAAGCCGGAAAATCCTGGCGAGCTCGCTGTTGCCTTCCGTGTCGGCGAGGAACCCGGTGCTTAACGCCAAGCAGTCGGCTGCGACTTTGACGGGTTTGGAAAGGATCGGGTCCGTGAATTCCACCTGGATCGTTTCTCCTTGGGCGCTGACCACCGGTTTTGCGTCCACCGAGTAACGTACGAACACGACACCCCGTTCCCGGGCCTTGCGATAATAATCCTCCTGGAACCCGTAGGTGCGCACGTCCCGATTCAGAACGAAGATCTGAGCATCGGGATTGAGTTCCTTGATGCGCAGAGCATTCTTGACCGCCGCCTGACAACAGACTCTGGAGCAGTTGGGATTCTCCGGAACTCTGGACCCGACGCACTGGATCATGACCACGTTCTTCCAGCCCTTGATCTTGTCGGGATCGGATTCGATGAATCGGTCCAGTTTCAGTTGGGTCATGGCGGCATCATGGTCGCCGAGGAGATATTCCTTGGGTCGGTTGGCCAAGGCTCCCGTGGCCAGAATGCCGGCTCCGTATTCGATTTTGCGGTAGGAACCGTCGGGGGACAGACGCACACCGGTCTGGAACATGCCGGGTACACCCGAATGATCCACCACCTGCGCGCCGGTCAACACCTCGATATCCTGATGAGCGGAAACCTGATCAATCAGGCTCTTCATGTATTCGCGGACATCTTCGCCTTCCAGGGTCTTGCACACATTGGCGGCGATTCCGCCGAGCTCGTCGGAACGTTCCAACAAGGTGACTTTGCGGCCCTGTGAAGCGAGAGCCAGAGCGGAGTTCATACCGGCGACACCGCCGCCCACCACCAGGACGTCTTTGTTGGCGGGAAAGGACCGGTCCTCAAGGGGTCTGGCCAAAGCCACGGAGGCCACGGCCATACGGATGAGATCCTTACCTTTTTCAGTGGCCTGCGCCGCGGCGGATTCATGGACCCACGCGCCCTGATCCTGGATGTTGGCTATTTCCAGCAAATACTTGTTCAAGCCGGCTCGCTTCAGGGTTTCCTGAAACAGCGGCTCCTGTGTTCTCGGAGAGCCCGCCCCTATAACGACCCGGTTCAGGTTTCGTTCCTGGATGGTCTTCTCGACGAAGGCCAGAGATTCTTGGTTGATTGCGGGGCCCATCTTGGCCGAGAAGGTAACTCCGGGCAGGGCGGCGGCGTACTTGGCCAGCGCGTCCGCATCCATTACCGAACCGTTGCCGAAACCGCATTCAAAGACGAACACCCCGATGTTGGGGTCTTCACCCAGCACGTCTCGTTCCGGCCGGTCTAGTTGGACCGGGACCTTGATTTCCTCCCGATTCTGCAGGCCCTGACCCGCGAGACAAGCGGCGGCGCTCGCCTGGATCAGCGTTTCGGGAATGTCCTTGGGGCTTTCGAAAAGCCCGCAGACGTAGATCCCCGCTTTGGAAGAGGCCACCGGGGAGAAGCTCGAAGTGGACGCGAATCGGTGATCGTTGAGTTCAATACCCAGGGTTCGGCCGAGTTCCGCCACATCTTCGGGGATGACGAACCCCGTGGAGAGCACGACCATATCGAATTCTTCCGTTTGGGGCACGCTCTCGCCTTCGAGCAAATAGGACAGCATCAGATTGTCGGTGCCGGCACATCGGTCCACTGAGTGAGGTCGGCAATTGACGAAACGGATGCCGGTTTCGTTCTTGGCTCGCTGATAGTAACGTTCGTAGTCCTTACCGAAAGTCCGCATGTCCATGTAGAAGACGACGGTTTCGATGTCGGCGCCGAAACGTTGCTTGGTGACGATGGCTTCCTTCAGGGCGTACATGCAGCAGACGCTGTTGCAGTAGGGAACGTCCGCTTGGTTGATGTTTCTGGAACCGACACACTGGATCCAGGCGATTTTCTTGGGTTGTTCGCCGTCGGAAGGCCGAACCAGTTGCCCGGAAGTGGGGCCGGAGGCGGAAAGAATCCGCTCATATTCGAGACCCGTGACCACGTTGGAAAAGAAGGCATGTCCGTAGGTGTCCAGCTTGTCGGCATCGAACATTGCGGCGCCGGGGGCGAGCACGATGGAGCCCATCGCAACCTGCCGGGACTTTTCCTGGTCCTCGGGTATGATGGCTCCCGCCTTGCATACGTTGACCAAAGCCTGGACATCGGAGCATTTTCCCATGTCGATGGAGTACGCCTGGGGCGTGGCCTTGGGATAGCGCATACAGGTGGGTGCGCGATGATCCAGGCCCGGATCGTACCGGACGCAGTCGGGAAAGTTCTTGAGACAGTCGCCGCACGCCGTGCATTTCTCCAGGTCGATGTACCTGGGGGCGGTCTTCAGCGTCACGCTGAAGTCGCCGGCGGAACCCTCGAGTCCGGAAACCCGGGTCATGGTGAGCATTTGGAAGCTCGTGCTGCGGCCGGTTTCGGATAGGTGAGGGGACACGGTACAGATGTCGCAGTTATTGGTTGGAAAGGTGCGGTCCAGTTGGGTCATCAGACCGCCGATGGCGGGCGCCTTATCCACGAGCAGAACATTCTTGCCCGATTCCGATAAGTCGATGGCGGCCTGGATGCCGCCGACGCCGCCGCCGATCACGAGTACGCTGTCTTGGGCTTGAAATGTCTTTTCTTCTGGCATCTTTCGTTCTCGAACCGGTTAGATGTTGAAGAAGGCTAACGGGGTTTTGGGGAAGAAGAATCTATCGAGCGGGAAGCTTTCGCGAAGCGACACACGGACCGCAAACGAGGTTCGGGGGCGCGGCGAAGGATCCTGCGACGGAAGCGCGCACCATGGGTTTAAACGGGCACACTTCTAGACATTCCTATACACCCCGTGTACAGGGCTTGTGAAAATCAGTACTCACACAACGTCGAAAAGAAGTCAAGTATAATTTCTCCCCAATTCGGCCCCTTACCGCCGGACAAGAGCCGGGACGGAGGTTCGCCCGATTCCTTGTTTTGGAACCGCAGGTTACGATGAGCGGGGAAAGCCGCCCTCATCGAATTGAGTAAAAATGCCCCAAGTAAGGGGTATCCCGTCGCATGATGAAAACCGGCGTATCTTGTGATATTTGTCACAACCTCCCGACCCGCACTCGAACACCGCCCGCGTGCCTCTCAACCACGTCTCAAGGTGAGCAGGGTGATTTCACCCGGACAATTGAATCGCAGCGGCAGCCCCGACGCGCCCACCCCTCGGCTGGTGTAACCTTTCATCCCGGCGTAGGACCATTCCCCCGCAGCCATGGTTCGGGGGGCTCTGCAGTGGGTGAACACGGGACGTCCGCCGTGGCCGAGACATATCTGACCGCCGTGCGTGTGGCCGCACAGGTAGAGGTTCGGGTGGAACGCCGCGGCCTCCCGGTACGCCTCCGGGGTATGGGCGACGAGAATGGTAAACGCCTTTTCCGGCACCTGTTTGAAGGCCTGTCTCAGGTCATGGGCCTTGTAATAATGAGGATCGTCAAGGCCCACGATCCAGATGGTTTCTCCCCCGCGCCTGATGTCCACCGAATCGTTGATGAGCAGGTTGACGCCCGCGGCGGTCAGATCCGGGATCATCTCGACGCAGTCGTGGTTGCCCAGTACTCCCAGAAGCCCGTCTCGAGAACGAACGTGCACGAGGATTTCCCGGAGGGCGGACAGAGCCGGTCCTGCGGAACCGTAGGTCTCCATCCGGATGTCGCCTCCGATGAGGCACAGGTCCGCCTCCCATTTTTCCAGCATATCGCTGAGTCGGCGGGTCAAACCCGGATGGCCGTCCAGGTGAAGGTCCACCAAGAGCAGAATCCGATAACCGTCAAAGGCATCCGGAAGGTCTTCGAAGTGTAAGGTCCTCTCCTGGACGGAAATCCGGAGAACGTTTCGTTCTCCGGTCTTGTAGATTCCCAGAATTTTGAAGATCGCGTTCATGAAGACACGGTAATAAAGGACGCTTCCCAAGTTCAGCCAGAAATGCCAAGGGACCAGGGGAGGGCTGCAGGAGACCCATTCCTTGAGGCGCAAAATGGGAGTGGGACGGCGGGGATACCCTTTGGGAGCGCGTTGAAGCACGTCCTTCCAGAACCAGGCGCCCAGATGGGTGATGGGTATGAAGATGATCACGACGGCATAGGCTTCCCCGGGAGTAATACGCCCCAGGAAGAAGAAATATGAGGCGGGCAAAGCCACTTCGAAGAGCTGGTCCAACAGAAAGAAGGCGCGACCGCTGGCCAGGTTGAGCCTGCGTTTGATGAAGCTGGAGATCAGGTCTCCCGTCATGGCGGCGGCCGCACCTCCGATCCCCTCCCACAGAGTCATTCCCAAGAAAGGTGCGACGACGCACCCGGCCGCAAGTCCCGCCGACACGCCTCGGAGAGTCTTATGAGGACCCAGAAGAGGTAGACCGTCCCGCCATCGCCTTCCCCCGTCCACCGGCCTTTGGAAACGGTCGCCCAGAAGAAGATGGGCGAGGGGAGGGGCGAAATTGATCCACAAAACGAACAGGACCACCAGGATTACAGACGTCATGGATTCTCTTCACCAAGAACAAAGATCGCCTTCGATCGTTCACGTGAGAAGGGACGAATCCCTAGCCCGGAACAATGATGGGAGCTCTTCACAAGCTCCCATCAAAGATATGAGGGCACTCATCGCAGCGCCACGGCATCATGGGTTTCGGAATCAATCGATGCGGATCACTCCACGACCCAGACGGTGCAATCTCGAGCATGGTTGACGATACGACTGGAGATGCTTCCGAAAAGGAATTGCTCGCTGCGGGAAAGTCCTTGCCGGCCCACCACAATGGTGCCGTATTCCGTGCTTTGCCACTCGGCGAGGATGCATTCCGCCATGGAAGGGCAGTCTTTCAGGGTGGAATGGACCCGCACTTTGTCGGAATCGAAACCGGAGGCCACAAGGATGCCGCGGTATTCTTCCAGCAAAGTGTCGATCCGGACCTTCCGGCCGGCCAGCCACTTGTCCTTTTCCTCCTTCGAGGGAAAGAAATCTTCGTCCGGATCCGCAATGATGTGCAGAATCGTTACGTTGAAATCCCCATAACCGCCCAGCATGAATCCAACGTAGGCAACGGCTCTGTGCGAGTTTTCGGATTCATCCACCGCAATGAGGATATCTTTATTGAATTGTCGACCTTCTTTGGTCATCTGAAATCTCCTTTTCCGGGCTGTTGAAAAGCGCGATTTCCGGACGTCGCGTTTCGTTTCGGGTCGCTGCGACGCACTCCGTGTCGTCGTCTTTCTCCCGCTTCCGGCAGCCGACCTTTGCTCAGCGGGCCGTTGTTGAAAGGCGCGATTTCTGGACGTCGCGTTTCGTTTCGGGTCGCTGCGACGCACTCCGTGTCGTCGTCTTTCTCCCGCTTCCGGCAGCCGACCTTTGCTCAGCGGGCCGTTGCGGTTACGGCCGAATCGCGCGTTGCACCACCCATCCCGTCCGTCAGATGAGGAGCCTTGCGGAGCGGAGGTCCTCCAGGAGTTGGTTCGTATGCTCGTAATACCACCGAGCCCCCCTGGTGAAATGCAGCAGGATCCGGTTGAGCTCTTCCGGTATGTAAGGAAAAATCTTTTTCAAGTTCACTACGCGACTCTCAAAAACGATGTTGAGGTCATCTTCCGTGATGGATTCCGAGGCGGGATCTTCCCGGCGTCGAAGGTCTCTCACAAGAACGTCACCCTTGCCTACGAGAAAGGCCAGGACGTTGCCCAAGCCGAAAAGATCATATCCATAGATGTTCTCCCGGTGTCGGTAGTTAAAGTCGAAGTCGATCCATCGATACGTGTGATCGGTCTTATCCACGAGGATATGATCCCTCCGGATGTCGCCGTGTTTCTCTCCGTTTTCGTGGAGAAAACGAATCGCTTCGACACATTCGATGAAGTTGTCCAATATGTCCGGGAAGACATCGTGAAAATAGGATTCGTGGTTTCCTTGCAGTGCAGTGACATAGTTGGATAGCGGGGGGCCTTGGACGACTTCCAAAATCCGGATGAGGTTTCCTTTCGGGTCCTCAACCGTAGTGCCGTGCATGAAGTTGGGATGCGTCGCCACGAGTTCCAGTATGCGCGCCTCTTTTCGAGGGCTCCGAAAGCATTCAAACGCGATGGCGCCCACATGAGCCGTATAGGTTTCGTAGAAAACGAGCTTCAAAATTCTCGGCGAACCGTCTTGCAGGTCGATGGCCCGTTTGACCCAGTATTTCACCTCATCCTCGAGGCCGAATCGCAACTCCTTGGCGTTGTGCAGAATCAGGTAGGGCCGGCCGTTCAGGAGCACCACATCGTCATATTCGATTCGGATAAACTCGGAAGTATCCGTAACCATTCGGAACTGTTGTGGAAGACGATGGTGAGGAAGAAATTCCCGAACCAGTCGGCGCAGCGATTCCTGGGAAGGAAAGGAGGGGCCGTCTTTGGGCGGAGATGCCTGGAATTCGGGTTGCGTTCCATCCGATGAAGCCGTCGAGGCCGGTGTTTTGTTCATTCTTCAGGGTCCATGAATTCGCGATAGTGTGCCTTCATACAGTCCGGGCAGATGCTGTGGCTGAAACGGGCGTCGGCGTGTTCTTTCAGGTAGCTCTCGAGTTGGTTCCAGTAGCCCGAGTCGTCACGTATCTTCTTGCAAATGGAGCAAATGGGAAGAAGGCCCTTGAGCACTTTGACGTTGGCCAAGGCCTGTTGGAGTTCCTCGACAAGCCGCTTTCGCTCTGTTACGTCCACGTGGCTGACCCTTCGACCGAGCCATTCACCGTCGGAAGTCACCACGGGGCGACAGTGGCGGCCGATCCAGCGTTCTTCGCCCCAGCGGTTGATGATCCGAAAATCGATCTGTTCCACGTCCCGGGAATGCATGGAGAATTCCAGGAATTGGGTGAAGTCCTTCAGATCTTCCGGATGTACTATCCTGGTCATCAACGACGGGTCACGGAGGAACTCCTCACGGGTATACCCGGTGATGCGTTCACAGGAGGGAGAATTGTAGAGCCACTCACCTTCCGGACCAACCCACATTTCCCACTCATAAGCAAAGTCGGCCACGATGCGGAAACGCAGCTCTTCTTCCCGCAGCCGAGACTCGGCGTGGGCTTTGTATAGAGCCATATCTATGGCAATGGAAAGTTCACGTTCATCCACGGGTTTCAAAATGTAGCCCGAAGCCTCGGTGGTCTTGGCTCGTTCCACGAATTGGTCGTCGGAAAAGGAGGTTACGAAGAGGATCGGGATATTTCGAGTCAGACGGATTTGTCGAGCGGCCTCGACGCCGTCCATCTGTCCGTCGAGCACGATGTCCATGAGAATAAGGTCGGGAACGCAGTCGGACGCGGCCTGAATCGCATCTTCACCGGAGGAGGCGATGCCGGAAACCAGGTACCCCATCTTCTCGAGGCGATATTGGAGATCCCTCGCAACGATCCGCTCGTCTTCCACGATGAGGATGCGCGTTTGTGTCACCGGGCGATTCCACTCTTATGTTATGATCAACTGGCGTTTCCGGGGTGCTCCGGCCCCTGTCGACGGATTTCAGCGAGCCTGGGGGCCGTTGTCGAACGCCCGATCGGAATTCGGTGACGGAACCCCTACACGTCGAAGGCACGGCATCCATCCGAATGAGGGGACGCAAACCTCCGCACGGCCGATTTTCGTCGAGCAATCAACTCACAAGTACTTCGTTTTCTTCGTGCTTGTCAAGTTGACCGAAGGTGGATAAGGGGTCGGAACATTTAGATAAAATTCCGAACGGGTATGGACGGTCGCACCCGTCCGGGGAGGATGCGATGGACGACCGTGTAGAGAGGAAATGATCGTAGGAATTTTTCAGGGAGAGGAGGACGGAGACTCTCGATGTGGACGACGAGACCCATGGAACCCTGCCGGGTCAAACTGAAACCGGAGTGGAGGAATGCCTGGCGTTTGGCGTCGGCCCCCTGTCTGCACGGCAAGCTGCACCTTGTTTTCAGCTTGCAGAGCGTTTCAGGCGCTTTGCTGGGGACGGCGGAAATTGGGGCGGAGCCGGGCCGGTGGGATGAAATGGAAATCGGTATCGTACTGGGGAAAGAGTTACGAGGACGAGGGTTCGGAACGGAAGGAGCGAGCCTACTGGAGAAATTCGTTGGGAAACGTCTGAAAGCAAGCCGATGCAGGGTAAGAGTGGGACCGGAGGATTCCGCCGCCCTGCGATTCTGGCTGAAACGAGGTTACGTTGCCCGGGACCGGGAGGAAGACGGGACTCTTGTCCTGGTCAAGGCGTTGGTTTAGGCTTCGTTTGAAACGGCGTGCACGGCGATTCAAGGCCGTGACGCCGTCCTCATCTTGGGCCTTTGTTCGGGTCAATCAGTTACCGACCAGACGCGTCACTTTCTCCACCACGTTTTCCACGGTGAACCCATAGTTTCGGAACACCTCCTTGCCGGGAGCGCTCGCGCCGAACCGGTCGATTCCCAAAACATCGCCCGCGTCGCCCACCCAAGCGGCCCAGCCCATGGTGGAACCGGCTTCAACCGCCAATCGGGCCTTCACCGAAGACGGTATGACCTGCTCTCTGTAAGATGCGTCCTGGAGCTGAAAGAGTTCCCAGCAGGGCATACTCACCACACGGACGTCCAGATCACGGGAAGCCAGGACTTCCTGGGCTTCCAGAGCGAGAGGTACCTCGGAACCCGTTGCCAGGAGGATCGCCTGAGGTTCACTTCCCTTTTCCGGACTCAAGATGTAGGCTCCGCGACGGAGACCGGAAGCGTCGCCGAGGTCCTTCCGATCAAGGATGGGGAGCTTCTGGCGGCTCAGGGCCAACAAGGTGGGCCCGTCCTTCCTCTCCACGGCCACGCGCCACGCACAGGCCGTCTCATTGGCATCACACGGCCGGATTACGAACAGGCCCGGTATGGCTCTCAAGGAAGCGAGTTGTTCGATAGGCTGATGCGTGGGCCCGTCTTCTCCAACGCCGATGGAATCGTGCGTCATCACGTAGATGACCGGGAGTTTCATGAGTGCCGCGAGCCTGATGGCGGGACGGGCATAATCCGTGAAAATCAAAAAGGTGGCGGCGTAGGGACGAATGCCTCCGTGGAGTGCCATGCCCGAGCTGCAGGAGCACATGGCGTGTTCCCGAATTCCCCACGCGAAATTTCTCTCCGTGGGATTCCTCCGCGAAAAGTACTCGAAACCTTTGATGAGAGTCTTGGTCGAGGGAGCCAAGTCCGCGCTTCCACCCAATAGTTGGGGCAATTGATGGGCGAAGGCGTTGAGCACCTTGCCGGATGCCGCTCGAGTCGCCACGGGACCGTCTTCGGGTTTGAATTCCGGAATCTCCGAATCCCATCCCTGAGGCAATTCTCCATTGAGAGCTTTTTCGAACTCCCGGGCTCGGTCGGGATGGGCCTCACCGTAGGCCGACAACTTCTTGCTCCAGGATTCCTCAAGGGAGTCGCCGCGTTCCACGGATCGGCGCATGTGCTGCAGGACGGCGTCCGGCACGAGAAAGGATTCGTCTTCCGGCCAACCGTAAAATCGTTTGGTCAGCTTGATTTCTTCGGGACCCAGAGGAGCTCCGTGAGCGTCGGCGGTGTCTTGTTTATTCGGTGATCCGTAAGCGATATGAGTTCGGGCGATGATCAGAGAAGGTTTCGATGTCTCAAGACGGGCTTCGGAGATGGCGTCCACTACGGCGTCGAGGTCTTCCACCTTTTCTCCCAGCTCGATCACCTGCCAACGATAGCTTTTGAATCGCCCGGCCACATCGTCGGAGTAGGAAAGCCCCGTCTCCCCTTCGATGGTGATATGATTGTCGTCGTAGAAGCAGATCAGTTTTCCCAGGCCCAGGTGCCCCGCCAGAGAAGCCGCCTCGTGTGAAGCGCCCTCCATGAAGTCTCCGTCGCTGCAAAAGGCATAGGTATGGTGATTGACGAGGTCGTGAACGCCTCGGTTGAAGGCGGCCGCGAGATGAGCCTCGGCCATGGCCATACCCACGGCATTCATGATTCCCTGTCCGAGAGGCCCCGTGGTGGTTTCCACGCCGGGAGTCAATCCGTGCTCGGGGTGGCCCGGGGTCTTGCTGCCCCACTGGCGGAAGTTCTTGATATCGTCCAGGGACAAGTCATAGCCGGTCAGATACAACATGGCATAAAGCAACATGGAGGCATGGCCGCAGGAAAGCACAAACCGATCCCGATCGAACCAGTTCGGGTTCTTGGGGTTGAACCGGAGAAACCGTGTCCAAAGAACGTAGGCCAAGGGCGCCAACGCCATAGGGGTGCCGGGATGGCCGGAGTTGGCCTTTTCTATGGCATCCATGGACAGGGTCCGAATCGTATTGATGCACTTTTGATCTAGTTCGGTTTGGTGGGAATCCATAAGAATCATTCTCCCGAGTGATTTGGTCGGTTCGTGCCCGCTAGGGTCGGGATCATAGGATCTGTTGTCGGTTCGCCTTCAGACTGCACCGGGGCGAGAGTCCGGCTGAGGTTCGCCTTCAGACTGATCCTGGGGATACGAGACGCCTTTCATTACCCACTTAGCGTTTGAGAGTCAAGAACGGATCCATGAGCCGTGACACCGGCGGGGAAGCCCGTGAAGGTGAGGCCCTTCGCGCACAAGTTTCTTCAGTTCCACGCCTCTTTTTCAAAACGTTCGGCGACCGGCGAGGCGCTTTTCGCGGGTCTACCCTGCAAAGCTCTCCTCGTACCGACGCCGGAATTCCTCCCGGGTGAACGCGTGTTCCTGGGTACCGTAGTGTTCCACTGCGAAGCCGGCGCAGACGGCACCCATTTCGCAGGCCTCCGAAGGGGTTTTGCCTTCCACCAAGCCTTTGATCAGTCCGGCCCGGAAAGCGTCGCCGGCTCCCGTGGGATCAACCACTCCGGTCGGTTTGGAGATTCCGATATGCACTTGCCCTTGCTTCGTGACCACCCGGGAGCCCTTGTCGCCGAAGGTGGTGATGACGGTTCCGGTCTTCTCCAGGAGGCCGTCCATATCCATCTCCAAGGCGCTCATGATCATTTCGAGTTCGTAGTCGTTGGAAATCAGCAACTCGGCTCCCGTGATCGCTTCTTCAAGGTCGGCCCGGGGCAATACGGGTATCTGCTGTCCCGGATCGAACAAGTAGGAAATCTTGAGTTCCCGGTAGGTCCGCGCATAGGAAATCATGTCCTCCACGTTCCCGGGCGCCACAATGGCGAGGCTCCGTTCGGGGTTGATTCCGTCGAAACGGAATTTTGAAGGGTATTTCATTGCGCCGGGATTGAAGCCCGTAATCTGGTTGTCGGCCAAATCCGTGGTGATGTAGGCGGCGGCGGTCCATTCTTCCTCCACGCGGTGAATTCCCTGGAGAGGGAGCCCATGGCGGACGAGCCAATCTTCATACCTCTGGAAGTCCATGCCGGCGGACGACAGAATTACGGGTTTTTCCCCGAGGAGCGCAAGATTATAGGCGATGTTGCCCGCGGTTCCTCCCAGCAGTTCTCTCAAGCCGTTCACCTGGAAGGATACATTGAGGACATGAATCTTCTCCGGGAGAATATGGTCGGCGAATTTTCCGGGAAAATCCATGATGCGATCGAACGCCAGAGAACCTGAAACGAAAATATGCATGAGCCTGCTCCTGAAGGTCTTTGTATTCTCAACAGCCCGTTGAAAAGAGCCGGTTGCCACAGGTTGATGAAAAACGATGACATGCAAGGCGCGCAAATCCCGAGGAATGAGAGGCACATAGAGTACGTCGCAGTGACGAGGGATGAAGCGCAACGCCGCAGATCGCGTTTTTCAACGGCCTGTCAAGGGACCACCCGTCCCCGGTGCCACCCATAATCCGAAGCGAATGCTTTGGCAACCCTTATCACTTCGTTTGAAATGCGATCCGCTGTGTTGCGCCTCCTCATGGCGCTTTGAAGCACTCCCGGCGCGACGTCTCATCCTTCGGGAACGGCGCCACCCGACTTCAAGGAATGGGGAAAACATTGGCTTTGACCCCACGCCCCTGATAGGATCGGCATTGTTGATTTTTTTCTACGACTTCCCGTCGGAGGCGTCATGTTGAAATTCTGCGATCTCAGTTGTCCCGAGGCCGACTTCCCCAAAGAAGAGGGCGTGGACGGTTCCGGTTCCTGCAGAACTTTTTTGGCCCTGTATTGCAGCAGGCTCGGAAGGCTGGTGCCCAAGAACGCCCCTTGCTCCGCGGAAACGGAGGAAGCGCGGGAAGACTGAGCGGCTGTCCGAACGCCGATTGGATTCATGATTCGGAGAGACGATTCGACCGCTGAAGGAGTTGCGGCTAACCGATGTGCCCATCTACCTCAAGCCGGCTGAGGCGCCAATGGAAGACGGGGGCCGAGGTCGACGCCTTCGGGCGACACAGGAGCCTGGTAGGGCCATGCTTCCACGCCTGCCTTAAGGGCTTCCCGAAACTGGTTCGCGAAGTCGGGATCGATGAAATCCGCGGGTCCGAAGCAGGCGCAGTCCGGTCTTTGGATCAGATAGAAACAGGCCACCCGATCGCCTTTTCCGGCCAAGTCCATAAGTTCTCTCAAGTGCTTCAGGCCCCTTGCCGTCACCGCATCGGGGAAATAGGCGATTTCTTCCTCGACCAGTGTCACGTTTTTCGCCTCAATCCAAAGACGGCCTCGCGGCCCTTCGAGAAGAGCGTCGAGTCGGCTCTTTCCCACGACGGCTTCCGGAGTGAATCGATCATATCCCATCGCCTCCTTGAGCCGTCCCGTTTCCCAGGCCTTCCGAAGCAGGCGATTGGGGGTACTCGTATTCACCCCGACCCAGAACCCGTGGATTCGGATCATCTCCAGGGTGTAGGGCAACTTGCGGGCCGGATTCGCGGCCGGCGACAGGATCACCGGAGATCCTTTGCGGATCAGCCCCAGCATACTGCCTGAATTGTTGGAATGGGCATCGAGGATTTCGGCTCCGCGTCGCGCCGTCACGTGAAATCGATTTTTCCGACTCACCAGCTCTGCTTCCACCCAGCCGGGGGGCGTGGGCAGCAGGGGAACCTCTACGGGCGGCGTAACGCTTTTGGTTTGTTGTCCGGGAATTTTCAGGATTGAACCTCCAATCTGTCGTCGACTGCCTGTGGTCCGGGCGGAATGAACCGGCTTCGTATCCTCGTTCCCCGGGAAACCATGCGGGTGCACGGTACGGTGTGTCCGAGGAAAAGGATTTCGTTCGGCACTCGCACGTTTCGACCGCCGTGCACGGGAGATGCCCTTTGAACAAGAGCGACTTGGAACGGTTTCTTTTCCACGGCCTGGATCCCCATGTTTTTGTGGGAACAGCCAGTGATCGGTACGCGGGGTGGATTGGACAAATCTACTCGCGGGACCGGTACGCAGGCCGGATCAAATCTAGAACTCGGAAGATCGGTGGCAAGTCTTTCGAGGAGCGGACGCTGCCCGTGGAATGCGTGGAAGAATACTTCAAGCATTTCAGGGTGCTGGAAGTGGATTATACGTTCTACCAATTCCTGCTCGACGACAAAGGCTCCCCCACCCGCGCCTTTCGGGTGCTTTCCGAATATCGGAAATATCTGGGCCCGGGGGACCTGATCATTGTCAAGGCCCCGCAGGTCCTGTTCGCCCGAAGACTGTTTCGCAAAGGGGTCTTCCTTGAAAATGAATTATACCTGAACGGAGAAGCCTTTGTCGGTCGGTTTCTGAACCCCTTGAAAGCCTTGCTGGGGGATCATTTGCGGGGCATCATCTTTGAACAGGAATATCGGAGAAAAAAAGACCGTGATTCCCCGGAAAAGGTTGCCGAAGAGTTGGACTCCTTTTTCGCGAGTGTACCAGAGGAACCCTTTTACCATGTGGAATTGCGGACCGACGCTTATTTGTCGGAACCCGTCTTCCAGTTGTTTCGAAAGCGCGGGATCGGGCAGGTGTTGTCACACTGGACTTGGCTTCCTTCCTTGAGAGACCAGTTTCGGGCATCCGAAGGCCGGTTCTTCAATGCGGCCGGCGATGCGATTATCAGACTGATGACCCCGCGAGGGATGCGATATGAGGCGGCCTACGCAAAGGCCCATCCTTTCGATGGACTCGTGGAGGGCATGCTCCAACCCGCCATGCTTCGGGACTCGGCGATGATCCTGAGACGTGCGGTTGCGGAAGGCGTGAACGCGCATCTTATCGCCAACAACCGGGCCGGGGGCAATGCCCCACTCGTGGCTCGGTCTGCGATTCTCGAATTTATGAAGGAGCGAACGAGCGAAGGGGCCTAAAACGCGAGGGAGCCGATGTTGTTGCATCGACTCCCTTGTGTCGTCATCCGAAGCGGTTTACGCGCATCCGCTCCCGGCCGGCTCCGAGGCTCGGGATCAAGAAGAAAGATTCTTCCAGAAGTCTTCTCCGGAGTTGCCCCTCGGAGATCGGCCCCGCGGCTCTTGATCTTCGGATGGGTCCTTGCGGCCCATCAGGCGCGCAATTCGGCTTTCCAGGGGCGGATGGGTCGAGAACAGGGACATCATGCCGCGACCGCTCAAGGGATTGACGATGAACATATGAGCGGTGGACGGACTTGCCTGCATGGGGATCTTTTTGGAATATTGTCCCAGTTTTCGCAAGGCGGCGGCCAGACCGTCCGGACGTCCGGCCAGTTGGGCGCCCCTGGCGTCGGCTTCGTATTCCCGTGTTCGGGAAATGCCCATTTGAATCAACATGGCTCCGATGGGTGCCAGGATGGACATGACGATCAGTCCCACCCCGCCCATTCCTCCTTCCTCATTGTCCCTTCCGCCGCCGAAGATGGCGGCCCAACGGGCCATGCTGGCCAGCAGCATGACGGTTCCCGCCAGCGTGGCTGCAATGGTGCCGATGAGGATATCCCGGTTCTTCACATGGGCCATTTCATGAGCCAGGACTCCTTTCAACTCCTCCCGGTCCATGAGTTTCATCAGTCCTTGAGTGACCGCCACCACGGCGTGTTCCGGATTTCTACCCGTGGCGAAAGCATTGGGTGAATCTCCGGGGATGATATACACTTTGGGCATGGGCATGCCGGCCCTGGAGGCGAGCTCCCCTACGATGCCGTACAAGTCCGGCGCCTGGGAGGGGGTAACCTCTTGGGCTCGATACATCTTCAATACGATCTTGTCCGAAAACCAGTAACTGAAAAAGTTCATTCCCATGGCCAGGACAAAGGCGAACACCATTCCTTGTCGTCCTCCGAGCAGTCCACCGATCCAGACGAGGAAAATGGTCAGCGCGCCAAGCAGCAGAGCGGTTCTGAACGTGTTTCCCATAACGGCCTTTTCCTCCTTTTGGTTTACGGGCGGAAGGGAACGGAAGAGTGTCCGCTTCCCTGCAATCACAGCTTTCCACCCGAGCGCATCACTCCAACATTAAGAACGCTTATCCAAGCGGATCGTTTAACCGCCGCCTCCGTGGTCGCAGCCCCGTGACATTCACATCACGACCGTACCGACGAAACTGCCGGTCGTTTGTGGAACCGGAAACGATCTTGCGTATCTCTATATTTTTTGTGTCATCCGCGATGCAAAAAAGGTTATAAAGAAGTTACGATATTTGCACGTTCGGACGGTCTTCATAGGATTCCGGAGCCGGACCGGCGGTTTTTCCTGAAAACTCAGAGGTCCTAAGGAGACTCTCGAACATGGAAGTCAAGCTTATCAACCCGTTTCTGGAGGCAATGCTCAACGTACTGAAGACCATGGCTTTTGTGGAGGCCAAAGCCGGAAAACCCTATATCAAGAAAGAAAGGACGGCGCGGGGCGACGTCACGGGTATTATCGGGTTGAGTGGAGCGATGACGGGCACGCTTTCCGTAACCTTTTCCGAGAGCTGTATCTCTCAGGTCATTTCGAGGATGCTTGGGGAAGAGGTCGACACCATCGACGACAACGCTCGTGACGCCGTGGGGGAAATCACGAACATGGCCAGCGGGGACGCGAGACGAAAGCTCGAAAGCATGGGATACAAGGTGACTTCGCCCCTGCCGACGGTGATTTCCGGGAAAAATCACGTGGTTCAGCATCTGGATCGTTCCGCGCCTTGTGTGGCGATCCCCTTCAGCACGGAATTTGGTGATTTCACCGTGGAAGTGAGCTTCAGGACCGAAGCCTGATCTTACGGGATACGAGCGTGGGGATCACCGAAGCGCCTTCGCCGTCCATTTAGGGGAAATTTCTTGTATTCACTCACTGGGGAGGACTTTCGGGAAAGTCCTCCCCCGGGCTCCGCGCTTAGCAAGCGTCGTGTCACAGCTTGATAGGAATCATTGACAAACAACTCAGTTGACAAAGACCACAGTTGCTCCCAAAGCACGTTGGACGGGCCTCACCGCCTCCGGCGGAGAATCTGAGGAAGAAATCCGGTTTCCTCTCTCATTCCTGGCGCTTCTTACATCTGCTGAATCGGCACAGATGTTCCCAAGTTCGGCTTCGTCCCGGAAAGAACGGACCCCCGTTTCGCTCTTGCGAATACCCCTCTGAATGCTCACAATTTCTTTGCGCGTGTCTTCGAGTCTGCCGAATCGTGCGCGGAAATACGCGAGCGGGCACAACCCCGGCACGCGTCCGGTACGGTGAACCGCAATTCTTACGATCTCCCGGGCCCGCATGCAGGGAAAAACAATCCGTCGAGGTGAGCGGGTAGGCGATATACCCGACCTCATGCCGTGGTCGAAGAGAACGAACCGAATTCCTCCCTCCGTACCCTACCGAAGCCTTCCCACAAGACGGAGAGGGTTACTTTGGAGACTTGATGGAGATCAAGCGAACCTGCGGTTCCTGACGTCCTCTTTTTTCCTTCTAACGAAGTCTCGCATGTAGTAGGGCAGTTGGCTACGCAGCAAATAGTCCCTGAAGTCCTGTTCCACCTTTTCCTTTGAAACGTTCCAATCCTTGGCGGCCATGTGGAATATATTGTATTCACTGGATTCGGACTGTCTCGCCATGATGGCTATATAGTCTTCGTCCGTCAGAACTCGTTGTTTTGCCGTCCTTCGATCAAGGTAAATCATTCCAACCAGAGCGAAGAGCATAACCACGGGATAAGCGATAAATCCCCATTCGTTGAAAATGTACTCAATCATTACCTTCCCTAATACCTTCCCACAAACACATGCACTTGCCCAACGAAGTGTTTCTTTTTGATGGTTAGAGCCAAGCCGGCGATAGAAGGGACGTTTCGGTTTCACACATATGAGAAGCCGGGGAATCCGAAACCTTACTCATAATGTGGGTTCCGTTTTGGACCCTGTCAATGCACCGAAAGGCGGAATCTCCGGTGCGACCGATTGTCCCGCCGACCTTGTTGTTTCCTCTCAGCCGATACAAAGGCCCTCGTTATCATTTCACATCTCGTCCATCGGGAATTCGAAACCGCCCCATTCTTTACAGGGCAACCGAATCACCGACCGGTTTGCGGTGGAACACCGAAAACCGTCCCAAATCAGGCCGTTGGAAAACGCGGTCTACAGGATTGCGCTTCATCCCTCGTCACTGCGACGTAAATCTACGTGCGCCTCATTGCTCGGGATCCGCCCGCCGCGCATATCATCGTTCTTCACCGGCCCGTGGCAAGCGGCCTTTTCCAACGGGCCGTTATGCCGTGGGTCCTCACGGTTGCCGTGCGCCGACGGCCGAAGGAAAGTCGGCACTTCTCGGTTTCACGATCATTTTCCCACTACCGGGGTAGGAAGCGTTGAATCGAGGAATTCCGGTGGACTAAGCGGGTGACCTGGTTGGAGCTTCCAGCGGTGAATCCTCGCGAAGAGTCCTACCTATCGGTCTTTCTTTGCCGTTTTTCGGAACTCCGAAGACCGGTTTCAGTGGATACTCCGCGAGGAGGGCTCGATTGTCTTACCCGTCACGAAGACATGGCGACAATTCGCTCGTAGTTCGTTTCCAGCTTCTTCAACCTGATTTCCAGTTCCTTGGCCTTTTCACGTTCCTTATCGACTACGTGTTCCGGTGCTCGGGTAAGAAAGTCCTCATTGGACAACTTCTTATTGGCGTATCCCAACTCCTTGCCGGTTTTATCGATTTCCTTTTTCAGTCGTTTCTTTTCGAAGTCGAAGTCGATCAAACCCTCCAGGGGAATGAAGACTTCCACGTTCTGGCAAACCGCCGAGGCCGCTTTTCTGGGCCGATCGCCGGACCCCTCCCACAGGATGTCGGAGGCTCGGCACAACTCGGAGATGTATGCGCCTTGGGTTTCAAGTTTGTTCAACGAGTCCGAATCGTTGGAAAAGAAACGTAATTGTATCTCCCTTGAAGGCGGAATCTGCATTTCGCCGCGAATGTTGCGCACTGCGGATACGGTTTCCATCAGGAGGCCCATTTCCGCCTCCACTTGGTCGTCGTTCCAGTCTTCCATGCGAGGGTAGCCGCCCTGCATGACGCTTCCTTCCGTCCCGGGCAACAGACTCCATATTTCCTCCGTCACATAGGGCATGAACGGATGGAGCATCTTTAGAACGGCTGAAAGAACGTCCCGAAGCGTCTTCTGTGTGGCCGGCCGGCTTTCGGGCCGATACTTGCCGTACAAAGTCAGCTTCGCTTCCTCCAAATACCAGTCGCAAAATTCGTGCCAAACGAAGTGGTAGAGCGTGGCCGCCGCATCGTTAAAGCGATACTCGTCCAAAGCGACGGAAACCTGGTCGGACACTTTGGAGGCTCGACTGAGAATCCACTTGTCGGCGGACGTACGATCTTCCGGGGCGACGGCGACTCCCGAGTCCATGTCCTGGAGGTTCATCAGAGCGAACCGAGCGGCGTTCCAGACTTTGTTCACGAAGTGCCGATAGCCCTCGACGCGTTCCTCGCTCATCAGCACGTCTCGTCCCTGGGCGGCGAAAGCGGCCAGGGTGAACCGGAAGGCATCGGTGCCGTATTGGTCCATGATGGTCAGAGGGTCGATGACGTTCCCCTTGGACTTACTCATCTTCTGGCCTTCGGCATCGCGGACCAAAGCGTGGATGTAAACGTCCTTAAAGGGGACGTCGTGCATGAAATGAATCCCCATCATCATCATGCGGGCCACCCAGAAGAACAGGATGTCGAATCCCGTCACCAAAACGCTGGTGGGGTAGAAGATGTCCAACTCGGGGGCCTGATCGGGCCAACCCATGGTGGAAAAGGGCCACAAGGCCGAACTGAACCAGGTGTCCAACACGTCCGTTTCCCGGACCAACTCACCTTGGCATCGTGGGCATTGATCCGGGTCTTCCATGGAGACGACGATTTCTCCACACTCGCGGCAATACCACGCCGGAATCCGATGTCCCCACCAGATCTGTCGGGAAACGCACCAGTCGCGGATGTTGTCCATCCAGTCGAAATAGGTCTTTTCCCACATTTTGGGAACGATTCGGGTCTCTCCGGATCGCACCGCGTCGGCGGCGGCTTTGGCCAAGGGCTCGACCTTGACGAACCACTGTTTGGATAATATGGGCTCGATCATGGTTTTGCAGCGGTAGCAATGTCCCACACTATGCTGGTAAGGCTCGATCTTCTCCAGAAATCCCTGAGCCTCCAGGTCCGCTACAATTTTCTTTCGTGCTTCGAATCGATCGAGGCCTTGATAGGAGCCCGCTTCGGCGTTCATGCGGCCATCTTCGTCCATAATTACGATGGAGTCGAGGCCGTGGCGTTCACCGATCACGAAGTCGTTGGCGTCATGGGCCGGGGTTACCTTCAGGACCCCCGTACCGAATTCCGTGTCCACATAGGAATCTCGGATAATTTTGAGAGAGCGGCCCACCAAGGGAAGCACCAATTCCTCATCACCCAGCGTCTGGAATCGGGGGTCTTCCGGGTTCACGGCCACGGCGGTGTCGCCGAGCATGGTTTCCGGTCTCGTTGTGGCGATCACAACGTGTCCTTGGCCGTTCTTGAACGGATAGCGCAAATGGTAGAGGTTGCCCTCTTGGGTATGGTGGTCCACTTCGAGGTCCGCCAGAGCGGTACGGCATCTGGGACACCAGTTGATGATGTAGTCCCCGCGGTAAATCAAACCTTCTTCGTAGAGCTCCACGAACACTTTGCGTACGGCTTTCGAGAGGCCTTCATCCATGGTGAAGCGTTCACGGCTCCAATCGCATGAAGAACCCAATCGTTTGAGCTGGTTCAGAATCTTGCCGCCGTATTCGTGCCGCCACTCCCAAACGCGTTCGATGAAACCTTCCCTGCCGAGCTGGTGACGGTCCAGACCTTCGGCGGCGAGATTGCGTTCGACCACGTTTTGCGTGGCGATTCCCGCGTGGTCCATTCCCGGCATCCAAAGTACGTTGTATCCCTTCAGACGTTTGTAACGGCAAAGAATATCCTGAAGCGTGTTGTTCAGGGCATGGCCCATGTGCAACGAGCCGGTGACGTTGGGAGGCGGGATGACAATGGAAAAGGCGGGTTTGTCGCGCACGGTCTCCGCGCGGAAAAGGTTGTTTTCCTCCCAATACTTGTACCACTTGGGTTCCACCGTACTAAAATCGTATGCCTTCGGCATGTCTTGATTTGACATTCTGAACTCCGCGTTTCGCGCATATCGAGCCGGATCGATCGGGGAGGCGTAAACAAAAGCATCCCGTTAAGTAACGGGTGTCCTCCTGAAAGGAACTGATCGCGACGTTGGGGGGAACTCCATTAACACAAAAGGGGATCTCGGCTGCCGACCCCCCCCTGGACCACCCTCGGATCACCAGGATAATCTCACTTCTGAAGTTCCCGGATTCTTTTCTCGAGTCTGGAAATCTCCTCTTTAAGCACTTTCTCGAGGGTGCCGGCAAGCACTTTTTCCGCAATGGAGGGCAGTACCTCCCTGACGGCCCGCTCCACGGCAGCTTCGATCACGGCGGGTTCAATGGAATCCGCCGGCCGCTTCGAGGGCCCGGAAACCTCCGGGGGGGCTGTGCTCTCTTCCTTCAGGAAAGGAACGTCTAGTTTGAAGTCGCCGAGTCCCTCGAATTCGTCGTCTTCCGACTCCGAAAGGCCCCCGGCTCCCTGTTTCTCGCCGGACTCCCGTTGTTCGCCTAAAACCTTGTCCAAGCCGTCGAAGGGGTCGATATCGACTTTGCCCGAGCGGCCCTCCGCAGAGGAGGAAGCCTTGCCGGAGACGGCCGGCTGTAGACTGCCTTCTTCGAGAATCTCCACAAGTTCGGTCAGCGCCTCGATTTCCTCTCCGTCTTCCGTCGAGGGGTCGGCTGTTGAATCGAGGGATTCCAGGGACACGGACGCTCCGTCCGTTTCCTCGAGATTGGAGAAAAAATCATCCGCCTCAAAAGCTTCCCGGATGGCTTCCTCTTCGACGCCTTCCTCTTCGGCGTCCTCCACGATCTCCGTCAATTCCAGGATGTCGTCGTTTTCGCCCATGATTGCTTCCCCCAATCAGGGAGGAGATTCGGTCGGCCGGATAGGATCGCGCATGTTCTCCCTTGGGTCCGGCAAGGGTTTACCGCTACGGTTCATCCGCCTCAAGGACCTGCTTGAAATCTGCAGCCGACCATCGAAGAGGGCTTCCCGAATGATCTTCACGCCGTCTATCACAGGAGCTTCAAATGCGTCAAGCAGCGGCGTTTTCAAAGAACCTTCCAAGGCTTGGGCAGGAAGATTCTTTCATACAGGTCCAAAGCGTAACGGTCCGTCATGCCCGCAATGAAATCACAGACCATCCGGTGTCTTTGAATCTCTCCATTCTGCGGACCGATTTCTTCGGCAAACCAGTGGTCGTCGTTAAGAAAAGAATCGTACAATTCGGAAAGAATCTTAGTGGCACGCTGAAAATTGCTGCGAATCCAGGAAACCTGGTACACATGAACGTATAGGAATTCCCGCAATTCCGACATGGCCTCCATGACCGCGTCGCTCATGTGAAGGCATCCGTCGTCGGCCTTTCGGGTGCATCCCACCACATCACGAACCATGGCATCGATCCGCCGAGAGCTGGTGTCGCCCAGGAGCTTTATGCAGGCTTTCGGGATGTGGCCGCGTTCCACCACGCCCCCACGCTCGGCGTCCTCGATATCGTGGCAGATGTAGGCGATGATGTCGGCGACGCGCACCACTTGGCCCTCAAGGGTCATGGGGCTGTTTTCTTTGGAGGGGGAAAGAATGGGCCCTTTGCCTTTGGAGTGTTTCAGAATTCCGTCCCTGACCTCCATGGTGAGATTCAGGCCGCGGCCGCCGCGCTCCAACTCGTCCACGACCCGAAGACTCTGGCGGTGATGTGTGAAACCTCCGGGCACGATGCGGTTCAAAACGTCTTCACCGGCGTGGCCGAAGGGGGTATGTCCCAGATCGTGTCCCAATGCGACGGCCTCGGTCAGGGACTCGTTAAGGCGCAAACAGCGGGCCACCGTCCGGGCGATCTGTGACACCTCGAGTGTGTGGGTCAGTCGTGTTCGGTAGTGATCTCCGGTGGGCGCGAGGAAAACCTGGGTCTTGTGCTTCAACCGTCGAAAGGCTTTGGAATGAACGATTCGGTCCCTATCATGTTGATACGCAGGGCGGAGATCGCATTCCGGTTCCGGGTGCAGTCGTCCCTGCGTGCGGGCACTCAACGCGGCGAAAGGTGAAAGCTCTCTTCCCTCCAATTCCTCGATTTCTTCGCGAATGGTTTTCTCTTGTACCGGCAAGGTGTTCCGCATATTCTTGTCCGTTCCGCTTTGGTAATCGCAAGCCCCCGGATCGGGGGAATTCATTGGCATTCGAGGCCCCGTCGGCCGACGATCTTTCGGGATTCGCCGCACCCATCAGGCCTGTCTCGAACAATGCCGGAGATCGCCTCCCGCGGATATCTTCGGCTACAAACTCCTGCGCCTCTTACGGAGGCGTTTGATCCGCGTTGCCTTTCCCGAGCTTCCGCCACACACGCCCAAGGAGGATTGGTATGGCGGAACAATCGTGATATAACCTGCCGGCTGGAGGAAGCAAGTGAATGTGATTTCCAGATATCTGGTGCATGAGCTGCTGAAGCTGTTCGGTCTCTGCATGGCCGCGTTTATCTGCATCTATGTCCTGGTGGATTTCTTTGAGATTGTGGACAATTTCATTGAAGCGAAGGTATCTCTCTGGCGGTTGGGCGAATTCCTGATACTCAAGCTTCCTTTGATGATTCAGCAACTCACGCCCGCGGCGATCCTCATGGGTGCCATTCTCTCTTTGAGTGCAATGGCGCGGAATCGTGAGATCGTCGTTTTCAGGGGCAACGGCATCAGTCTATATCGTCTCTTCGTGCCCTATCTGCTCGTGAGCCTTTGCCTTTCTTTCGGCATGTTTTTTCTGAACGAAAATGTGTTGCCCGCGGCAAGCCGGCGGATGAACCACATCTGGAACATCGAAGTGCAGAAACGCCCCTTGAACACGTTCTTTCGGAACGAGCGTTTCTGGTACAGGGGCCGGGACGTCATCTACCATGTGACGCTGTACGACCAAGCGACCCAAGCGCTCAAAGGCGTGACGCTATACCGATTTGGGCAACCTTTCGGACTGACGCAACGAATCGATGCGCGGGAAGCTCGATGGGACGGCAACGATTGGGTTTTCTATGAGGGGCTCAAACAGAATCTGGAACGGGATGGTGCGATGCATTCCGAGAAATTCGCGCAGCTGAGGCTCAACCTCCACGAAAAACCCGACGATTTTCGCCACATCATCCGAAACCCGGAAGAGTTGAGCTTCACCGAGCTGAAAAGCTACATACAAAAAATCGAGAGCGACGGCTATGACGCATCAAAATACGTTGTGGATTTGGACGCCAAGGTCGCCCTTCCGTTTGTTTGCGTCATCATGACCTTGACCGGGTTTGCCCTTGCCCTTCGTCAACGGGGAGGAGCAGCGGTGGCTGCCGGAGTCGGCATGAGCATCGGACTCGCCTTCACCTATTGGGTCCTGCTCAGCCTGGCGTTGTCCTTAGGCCATTCGGGGTTGCTTCCTCCCATGTTCGCGGCTTGGCTGGCCAACTTGATCTTCTTTTTCGGTGGACTGACCATGTTTTCCTACCTGCCGCAATAAGGATTACTTTTCCTTCTCTTCAGGCGTGGGCGCCGGGATTCTCGCCTCCAAAGCCTTGGCGATCTTCTGTTTCAGTTCGGTCAAGTCGAAGGACTTGACGACATAGAAGTCGGCCGCCACGCTCTTGATGTCCTCTTTGAAGGCATCATAGGCGGTACAAAGGACCACCGGGAGATCATAGTACTTGTTGCGAATATCCTGAAGCAGGTCCAGGCCGTTGTAATCGACCATTTTGATGTCGAGAACCACGAGATCCGGCTCTTGCTCCTGGATGGTTTCGATGAGCTTGTACCCGCTGTCGGCGGTGATGACCTCGTACCCTTCCTCTTTCAATTCTTCGGAATAGAGGAGCCTTATGTGCTCTTCGTCATCCACGATGAGTATCTTGGCCATTTAGTCTCCTTTCCACCTTCGGATGAGATAGGATTTGACTTCCTCGAAGACGTCGCACTCCTGTTCCACAAACAATTCGGCCTGTGCGGAAGTCATGCGGTCGGTTTGTTTCATGTAGGAGGATGCTTTCCCGAAATAAAGGAAGCGGAGGGACGCCACAAGTTCATCCCTTATCTCCGTGCTCTGCCGATACGCCACGGCGGAGTCGAAAAGAACTCTTGCCCAGAGGTTGGCTGGGAACTCCACATGGGATTTGGGTGAATCCCTGATGTGATCCAGTTCCCGGCGCACATCTTCTTTGAACACTTTTCGCCATAATTCGGCATAAAGAGGGAACGCTTCCCGGAACCGGTCGAAAAGTTCATCGGGATCTTCCACCTTAGGCTCGGGGGGAGTGAGCTCCGGACGGCTTCCCCCGTTACGCCAAACAGCGGTAGGCCTGCTCCATTTGACTCTTTCCCAGAATGACTCGTTGTCGATCATCAGGTTGAACATGGTCTCCACCAGCTCTCTGAAGAGCGATTCCGAATAGACGCCGTTCACGGAAGAGGAGCCCGGTTTGGGGCAACCCAGGAACGCCTGACAACAGGCGGCGTTTCTGCTGAGGGCGAGGGTGGCCATCCACAGGTCGACCCCGGGACCCATTCCGTCCCGATCACAACCATTGCATTTCTGGAACAACTCCGCAAGTCGCCCGCTGAACGCGGATTCTCCGGCAATGGGCTGCCGGATCCTCCTTCCGTACAGGGCGCGGGTCATGGGATAAACCAGATTATTGTTGACCAAGCCGTCATACTTGTGCCGGACATACAGGGGCGACACGTACTCGAAAGAATCCAGCAGGGGAGCGCCCATTTGGTGAATCCAGTCGGGAGTGAGGTTCCGAGAGGCGGCGCCCGCCACCAACACGGCCGTAGCTCCCAGATCCAGAGCCTTGCGGAACAGTTCCCTGAAGCAATCGCCGCGATTGGTAATCCCCCCTTCGGGCCGAAGGGATATCTTGGGAACTTCGGTGGGCGCCTCCAAAAAGAGGTCCGGCGTCCGATCCGTGGAGCCCCAATCGCAGTTGACGATTACGGAATTCAAGTGCCCGAAATAATTTACAAGTCCGATGGAAGCGATTTCCGCGGTTCTGAATATTGAACCCGCAAGGTTCCTGGAAGGGATACAGAAAACGATATCCGCTTTTTTTATTTGTTCAGGGTTGATTTCCATGCGTTCACCGCTCGGCGTCGAAGTTCATCCGCAGTTGTTGTGTAGTGAAAAGTCCGGCCGAGAATCTCCTGATCGTCACTCTGTCCGCATTCCAAGGAGCGTCTCTTGGTAGCTCAAAAAGCTCCAAGTTGGCAAGGGGAGATTTTGATCCCCAGACGCTCGCACACGGCGGAAACCGTCATTTTGGGTGTGCGGTGAAGCGAAGCGATCTCCCATGCTCGACCGCAGGGAAGCGCATTGTTTACCAACGCCGCCAGCACGTCCTTCTCAATATCCGGGAGAGCTTCCCCGGCCGGTTCCACCACTTTCTTGTTCGGCGTGTATCCGAAGAGTCCCAGTTGGCAGCGGGTAATGCGGATTTCCAGGTCGTCCAGCGCCTTCCCCACCACGGCGGGGGAGCGACCCGTGGACCGGGCCGTGTCGAACGCCTGAGCGCAACCGATTCTCCCATCCGGACTTTTCGCGCGCAACGCGTCGGCGAGTTCCGGGTCGGGAGAACCACCGGGATCGGCCTTTGTAGAGTGCGTACCTTCTTCCTTACTTTTCATGATCCGAGTCTCCCGACTTCAGCTGGAAATAGTCGATGAGGAATTGGGTGAGACCGGGGGCGTCCTCCAAATCAAAGGAGGGGACCTCCACCCGCAAAGGTTCGTTCGTGGCCAAAGCGATGAGTCCGTCCTCGGGCGAACTCAACAGGCCTCTCATCAGTTCTTTTCGGTGCACTTCCACCTTGGGCATGTGCTCCCTTTTGTACCCCTCGGTCAAAATCAGGTCCACGTCGTCGAAATACCGTTCCGCCAGTTCCTTCACGGTATGATCTCGCTCCACGTCCCGTACCATGCCGATGCGGGATGGGGAGGAAATGAGGCTGATTCGGGCCCCGCTATGCTTGTGGCGATAGCTGTCCTTCCCCTCCCTGTCCATTTCGAACCCGTGGACGTCGTGCTTGACGGTACCCACGCGCAGCCCCCTGCGGTTCAGCTCCGGAACGAGCTTTTCGATCAGGGTGGTCTTCCCCGAGTCCGATTTGCCCACGATGCCTACTATGGACGGACGCACCACGAAAACAGCCTCCCAACGGGTCGGCCGGACTACAGTGTCGAGCTTGAGGCAACGCCTCACACCGGCCGAATAATTTTAGGGTGACTTAGAAAATTAGCACAAACCCATAGGTCGATGCAAAATTTGGATTTCGATTTCCTCCCCTTTTCGGAAATTCGTGGTTCCCTCCGGGATGCGAATCAAGGCCGTTGCCCGAGCCTGGGACTGCAGCCGACTGGTCAGACCAATGGGCGTCACGTGCCGCCGGCGATCTTGGTCGACCCAGTCCGCGTGGATGAACTGGGTCCAATCTTCGTCGCCCGACACCTCTTCCGTCAGAATCGCCTCGAGTGTTGAAAAAGGTGCGGAGGGAAGGCCGGCCATGGCCAAGAGTCCGGGTAGCGCCAGCTGCAGGAAGGCCATCTCGTTGGAAGGAGGACCGCCGGGCAGGCAGAAGACGGGTGTGTCCTTGATGAATCCGAAAGCCGCCGCCTTGCCCGGTCCCATGCGGACTCGCCGGAAAAGGAGTTCGAGACCCATGTCGCGAAGCACATTGACGGTAAGGTCGCGATCGCTCTTCCAGGCGCCGCCGCTGGTAATCAATACGTCGGAAACTTCAACGGCTCGCCGGGCGGCGTCGCGGATGGCTTCCGCCTCGTCGGGAGCGATCAGGCAGGAACACTCCATATTGAACTGCTTGAGCCAGGAACGGAGGGTCACCATGTTGCTCGCGTAAAGCTGACCCGGGCGCAACGGCAGGCCCGGAGCCACGATTTCCGTTCCGGTGGCCAGTACCGACACCTTGGGGCGTGGGAACACGGAGACACGGTCCACGCCGGAGGCCGCGGCCAGGCCCACCAGAGGCGGGGTCAGGCGGGTGCCCTTGATCGCCACGATTTCACCCAACGCCGCATCGGCTCCGGCGGCGAGGATGTTTCTCCCCGGGCCGGCGTCGCGGTAACAGCTGATTTCGTCGCCCTCTCGGTGGGTGAACTCCACCGCCAAAACGGCGTCCGCTCCCTCCGGTAGGGGAGCTCCGGTGGTCACTTCCACGGCATGTCCGGAGGTGATGGAGAGACGATCCCCGGTTCCGGCTTCCATTCGTCCGATCACCCGAAGCCGCGAAGGAATCCCATCCGAAGCGTTCTCCACGTCTTTGGAAACCACCGCGTAACCGTCCTTTAACGAAGACGCCAGGGAAGGGCAGCTCACACGGGCCTGGAGGGCCTCGGCGATCACGAAACCGACCCCTTCTGAAAGGGGGATCGTTTCCGGCTTCGATGGGCGAACGTTTTCGACGACGAACCGTAACGCCTCGTCAAAACCGATGAACTTCGAGACTTGCATGTAAACCCGCTTTGATGAGAGAGGCTATTTTATGGAAAGGATTGAGAAAGATGTCGAAAACAAACGGATCGGCTGCGAGGTGCGAAGGTTGAGTCGAAAGCCTGTTCTTCCTTGTTTCGCTCGAGTAGAGTGAGGGGCGCCGCCGACTCGAGGAAAGTGCGGGAGGAATCCGACGGCTGTTCCCGGCCGTCACCGGCCGGATCCGGCCGAAATCTACTTCTCTTGCATCTCCTGAGGGTGGGATGAGAACACCCGCCCACAGGCACAGCGAAACTGCTTGATGTCCATGCGGCAGAAAAGAATTTTCATGCCGCAACGGGGACAGACCAGCGTTTCCCTGACAAGAGCGTTTTCTTCTTTGGCCATCTGACCCTTCTCCGGTCCGACCCTGCTTCCCGTGCTGGGAAGGTTTGCCGTGTTCCCCGAAGTCGCCGGGTAGATCACCTGGCCGTCCCCGGGGTTACAATTCAGATCCACCACGCTCTCCGATTGCACCACTTACCACTCCGACATTTCCGGGAGTTCGTGTACTCTCATGCAAATGCTTCAGCCTTCAGGCCCTTTGTATTACACTTATGCAAGATGCGTGCCTATCTTCCCGAAATCGCTGTGCCTCGCAGGATTCGGTCTCGCGCAGCGTTCTTTTTTCAGGTTCGGGGATCCATCTTTCGGGAAAGTAATCCCCATTATTTGTAGGTCCCGGGAAAAAGATACCGAATTTCCCCGGGACGGTGCAGGGCGGTTTCCTCTTCCCCGAGATCAGAGTCCCATGCAGGAGGCCGTCAGTTCGGCCACATCCATCACCTTTAGCGTGTCTTCCAGGTTGGTGGACTTGAGGCTGTCCTCGAGCATACTGACGCAGTAGGGACACGCCGTGGCGAGGATTTGGGCGCCGGTGGCGGCCGCCTCTCGAACTCTCAGGTCGGAAAAACGTTGTTCCGGGGCGGTTTCCATCCACAGACGGCCGCCTCCGGCCCCGCAGCAGAGGCTGTTATGCCGATTTCTTCCCATTTCCACCAGTTCGGCGCCGGGGATCGCCTGGATAATCTTGCGGGGTACGTCATAAAGCCCGCTGTGTCTGCCCAGGTAACAAGGATCATGGAAAGTGATCTTGGCTTCCATCGGTTTTTCCAATTTGATCTTCCCGGATTCAATGAGCTCGGCAATGATTTCCGTGTGGTGGCGCGGCTCGAATTCTCCACCCATAGCGGGATATTCTTCCCGATAGGTGTACAAGCAGTGAGGAGAATTGACGATCATCCGCTTCACGCCTCGGTCGGAGAGCAGCTGGGAATTCTTTTCCACCATCTTTCCGAACAACTCTTCGTCCCCGATCTTGCGGACCGATTCGGCGCAACAGCTTTCCTCGTTGCCGATGATGCCGTATCCGACGCCGGCCGTGTTCAGGATACCCGCCAGGGCTTTGGCGATCTTCCGGGAGCGAACATCGTAAGCCGAAGTACAGCATATGGAAAGGAAATATTCCATGCCTTCGGAGAAAGTGGGGACATCCAGACCCTCGGTCCAGGATACGCGCTTTTCGCGGTCTTCGGACCAGGGGTTGCCTTTACCGTGGACGCTTCCCAGGACCGTCTTCAAACCGGCGGGGATGGCGCCCGCCTCGGCGATCAGGCTTCGCATGGCGCGCATCACGTCGATGATCTTGACTCCGCGAGGGCATCTTTCGGGACAGAGGCCGCAGGTGGTGCAGCCGTACAGAATATCGTCGGATTCGTACCCTTCCAGGCCGAGTTGACCCATGCGGATCATTTGCCGGGTAAAGAATTCCCCGTCCACAAGACGCCAGGGACAGGTTCCCGAGCAGGTTCCGCACTGCATACAAAGGTTGAGGTCCTCTCCCCCCATGGCAACGATGGCCTCGTTGACTTCGTAAAACGGAATTTGTGCCATGTCCAACTCCTTGTAAGACGGCCGAGATGACGCTCTCGATGCCGGTAAGTCTCCACGATAGAAAATGAGTGCTCATTCAGTCCACGATCCCCTATCATGGTCCCTTCGGAGAAGTCAAGCCTCGGGTTTGGGCCCGGATTACGGGCTGCGTCGGGGGGGATTTCAAACGGTATGCATTCACGTTTCCTCACTCATTCCCAACGCTTGTTACATCTGCTGAATCGGCAAAGAGGTTCCCAAGCTCGGCTTCGTCCCGGAAGGAACGGACCCCCGTTTCGATCGTGCGAATCGCTTAGGAAATTTGCAAAACGAGCAGTATGTACCGTCCAACATGCTAAGATGCCTAAAGTTGTTAAAAAGGGTTCCCTCGGATACCCCTCTGAATGCTCATTTCAAACGAGCGGGGGACGGGGAGTCGATTTCACGGAAACGGTTCTTATTCGCAGGGTTTTCGGGGGAGCGTTGCTTCTCCCCCGAATCATGACCGACAATGGAACAGAGGCGCGGCGTCAGTCGCGGACACCGTTCCTTCGGTCGATGATCCACGCCGCCACGGCCAGCAAAGTGGGAAGCAGCACCAGGGCGGCGCCGAAGCCGAACGTATGGGCGACCCCCCGCGCCATGGCGGATACCGGGGCTCTGATGGTGTCCGAGCCGGCTGGAAGCCCCGCAACGGCCAGCGTTTGAGCGGAAAAAACGGCTCCCATGAGGGGAACGCCCGAAGCGTGACCCAAAGTGCGGGACAGGGAAAGGAGGCCCGAGGCCACCCCGAGGTGCTTTGTGGGGGCGGCCCCCATGATGGCGCTGTTGTTGGGGGAAAGGAACAATCCCAAACCCACGCCCAAAGGGATGATGCGAAGGATGTATTCCCATCCGGTGGTTTGCGTGGTCAGCCCGTTCAAGGCGAGGCAACCCACCACCACCACGAGCAGTCCGGCGATACTGATGCCGCGGGAACCCCAATGGTCGGAAAGAGTTCCGGACACGGGCGCGATTGCGCCCATGGTCAGTGGAACCACCACCATGAACAGTCCGACCTTTTCGGTGGGATAATGTCGGACGAGTTCCAAATAGAAGGGAAGGATCACCGTTCCGCCCAAAACGATGAAGACGAACAGGCCCATGAGCAGATTCAGACTGAACAGGGCGTTCCGGAAAAGATTGAGGTCCACCATGGGCGCTTGGATTCGTTTTTCCACCATGACGAAAGAAGCCAGAAAGATCACGCCGGCGGCCAGGAACAGGAGCGTCTTGCCGTTCGCATACCCCCATCGCTGACCCATGGTCATGGCCACGGCGTAACTGCACAAGAACATCAGCAGGAGCAGGGCGCCGGCGGCGTCGAAACGTTTGGAACCTTCATGGGGGGCGGATTCGGGCACGTTCCGCATCGTAACCATCCACGCCAGGAACCCTAGAGGAACGTTGACGTAGAAGATCCACCGCCAGCCGGCCAGTCCGATAATCATGCCGCCCAGGGGAGGACCCATGGCCAGGCCCACGGAAACCACCGCTCCCATGATTCCCAGCGCCTTGCCGCGTTCCGACGGAGGGAAGCTCTCCGTGAGGATGGCGGCGCCCAGCCCCTGCATCATGGCGGCGCCCACTCCCTGGAAAGCACGGAAGCCGGTGAGCCACCCCACGGTCGGGGCCGCTCCGCACAGAAAAGATCCGGTGGTGAACACTGCGAGACCCAGCAGGTAGATGCGTCTCTTGCCGAACAGGTCTCCGAGCCTGCCCATGCTGAGCAGGAGCGAGGTCAGCATCAGGATATAGCTCAGGATCACCCATTGCACCGCGGCGAAGTCGGCGTGTAGGGATTGCGCCACCGTGGGCAGGGAAACGTTCACAATGCTCGCGTCCACCGTGGCCATGAGCACGCCGAGGCCTATGCCGGTGGCGATCCACCATTTGCCGGCCGATGGGGGAGAAGGTGTGGGGGAGGGCCCAGTCATAGAATCACCGTGGGTTGAGGGAAAGCTCTTGTTCAATAGGCGGTTGTTCCGGACGTGTCAAGCCCGGCCGAGGCGAAGGCGTTGAAGATGGAAGGATCCGGACGCCGGGAAGCCGATTCCGTCGGATCGAACCCTGAAATATGATACCATGGTTCCATGCATCGGGAATGGACCTTGGGAGCAAAAGGGGGGCGTTTGTGAGCAATGTTGAAATCAAGCTGGCCTTCATGGTGGGCATCTTCCTGGTGGGGCTCTGCGGCGGTTCGGCCGCACTCCGTCTGGAAAAGACCGCCAAGGCGGGGCTGTTCTTTTCTTTGGGAAGCGCTCTCGCGGGCGGCGTCTTCCTGGGCGCCGGATTGATTCACCTGCTTCCGGATTCCACGGCGGCCTTTGCGGAAACACTGCCGCACCTGGACTATCCCCTGGCGGCCATGCTGGCCGCGTCGGGGTGTATCATGATTCTTTTTCTGGAAAGGGTGCTCCTGGCGTCGGCGAGTCTCGAAGACGAGATCTCCGCCTCGGCTCACAAGAGTTCCGTGTCCGTTCTGGCATTGACCACGGCTTTGTCCATCCATTCCGTGCTGGCCGGAGCGGCCTTGGGATCCGACGACACCATTACCGGGTCCCTGGTGATCTTCCTGGCCATCGTGGCCCACAAAGGGTCCGCGGCTTTCGCCCTCGCGGTGAGCCTGGTGCGAAACGGTCTGAGCCACAAGGCCGCTTTTCGGGGCATCATATTCTTCAGCATGATGACTCCGTTGGGCGTGCTCTTGGGCGTGGCGTTCGAAGCGTTGCTCACGGGGAGCGGGGAAAGGATGTTTGAAGGCGTCTTCGACGGGTTGGCCGCAGGGACCTTTGTCTACATTGCTTCCTTGGACATCATCGTGGAGGAGTTCGCCTCCCCGGATCGGCGTTGGTCCAAATTCTGGCTGCTGGCCATGGGCCTTGGCATCATGGCGGCCATCGCCATGTGGATGTGAAAGAGGGCCGGCGTTTGTGGGAAGGGCTTTCGGGAAAGTCGTCCCCCGCAACCCCCGCCGGGGGACCCATGGCCCCCCGGACCCCCGTTGCGCTTTTACGAATCGCGTACGGGATTGGCAAAGCGAGCGGCATGTGCCGTCCAACCTGTTAAAATACCCAAAGTATGGGAAGGAGCCCGGGAGAGCCCTTCTTTCAAAAAGGGTTCCTTCGGATACCCCCCTGACTACTCACAAAAGGTTGGCATGCGGGGCAGGGAGAACGGCCCGTGCCCCCGCCTCTCCCCCGGTCGGCGTTTCGCGCCTTGATTGAACCGCCGGGCGAAAGTTGCCCCGGCGTCAAAGTTCTGCTTGATTCGGAATCCCGGATTCATTATAAGGACACCCAAGCGCCCGTAGCTCAGTGGATAGAGCGCCGGACTACGAATCCGTAGGTCGCATGTTCGAATCATGCCGGGCGCGCCAATGATATCAAACAGTTAGAGGGCTACTTAGCCCTCTTTTTATTGGGCTTCTCCTCCAGGTGTGTCACTTGGTGTGTCACTTTTTGAATCTCACCGTTTGTCTCAGCTTCGAAGACCTCCATCGCGGCCCTTTCCGCGGTCCCGATGCTGTGCAGGTAGATCTCGGTTGTAGTCCTTCGTTCATGCCCCAAGATACGCTGGATGCTTCCAATGTTCACATTCGCACCGTCCAGGACCGATGCTCCGAAATGTCTCAGAGCATGAAACCTGAAGTATTTCACTCCGGCTTTTCTGCAAAGAGTGCGCATCATTCGTTTCCGGTCTGCGTAAGGTCCTACGATCTTCTCACCGGTCTTACTGCTCCAACAGGTATGCCAGAAAACCCAGGGTTGTGACTTGTCCCTTGCCGCATATCTCCTGGAAAGCACTTCGAAGAGCTTGTTGGTCATCGGAACCCGCCGGGGAGTGAGATTCCCGCCCCTCTTCTTCCTGGTGTAAAGCGCTACGCAGCGATTCGTGAAATCCACATCCTCCCAGGTGAGTCGGTTGATCTCTCCCACTCTTCCCATGGTTTCTTTGATGCAGTACAGGTAATCCTGTTCCTCAGGCCCCGCAGCCAGGATGACCTTAAGAACATCTTCTTTGGGCGGCACGTACCGGAGCTTTCTTTCGACTGGAAGGAAATCGATCCCCTTGGTTGGGTTTTCCGGGATCCAGTCTTTCTTGATGCCGTGGTTGAAGAGAGCTCTGAGATACCGGAGGTCTTTGTTCGCTGTCTGGTTCGACTTCTTTGCACGAACAAAAACATAGGATTGTACCAAGTCACGGTTGATATCTTCGCACATCAGCTTGCCCCAGACTTTGATCCACCTCCGGCAGATGTAGTACGTGTCCAGGTAATGCTTCTGTGAGTTATAAGCCCGCACATGATCCAGCCTCAGGTTAACGAGGTCCAAGAAGGCCATGCCTGTTGGGGTCGTCTCCGCCGCCACTGTCGGTTCCTCCCGGATCTCGATCCTTCGTTCTTCTTCGGGATCCGGCAGTCCCTTTTGTATCGCCTCCTTTCTTTTCGATTCCGCTATCCTCGCTTCGTTCTTCGTCGCGTAGAATCCTTTTGCGTAGCGGTTTTTGTTGAGGTAGAAATTGTACCTCCAGCCTTTGTTTTGAACGAAAAATACGCTCATAGAGGTCCTCCTTTGACGGAAAAAGAAGAGAACCCCCAAGCTTCCGACCGCCAAGTTCCTTCCAATGCCGGTAGACCCAACTCCGGCTTTTTTTCAGAAACCTGGCGACTTCCTCAGGGGTTTGGATTAGAGGACTCTCGGTCATAAGTCAAGCAATGCCCTTCAGGATTTCGACTGCTCTTCTTCTCTTCGAACAATCTGGATATACTTCGATAAGATGTACAATGATCCGACGAATACGAAGACGCACATGACCAAATGGAATGCCCCCCGATAATTGGTCCATGTATAATGAGAGTCTGAATGCCCAAAGAACGGAAGGAGACTTTTTGCATGGCCAAGAGAAAGAGACACAGCGCGGAGCAAATCATCCGGAAACTTGAAGACGCGGACCGTCGTCTGACGGCAGGGCAGACGATAGCGCAGGTTTGCCAATCGCTGGAGGTGAGCGAGGCGACGTACCACCGGTGGCGAAACCAGTATGGGGGGATGAAGGCTGAGGAGGCCAAACGGCTAAAAGAACTGGAAAAGGAAAATGCACGCTTAAAAAAGCTGGTCGCCGATCTGATGTTGGACAAGGCAATGCTGAAGGATCTTGCGGAGGGAAACTTCTAAGCCCGGCGCGTCGTAGGAAAGCGGTTGATTATGTTCGAAGTGAACATGCCGCTTCAGAGCGTCGGGCCTGCCGCGTAGCCGGTCAACACCGATCCACCCAACGTTATGAGCCGAAGGAACGGGACGATGAGGTGGAACTGATCAAGGCTCTTCACCGGTTGGTTGGAGAACATCCCCGTTTTGGATGCCGTAGGATCACTCGGCTGCTGCGTGATGCGGGGTGGGCGGTAAACTACAAGCGAATTCATAGACTTTGGAAAGAGGAAGGATTCAAGGTACCTCGAAAAGCCAAGAAGAAACGCTTCCTGGGAGTTGATGCCAATGCGTGCAACAAGCGTAAGGCGGCTTTTGCAAATGATGTCTGGACGTTGGATTTCATTCATGACCGCTTGGTCGACGGCCGTCAGTTCAAGTGCTTGGCCATTGTCGACGAGTTTACTCGGGAAAACCTGGCCCTGAGGATCAACCGCTCCATTACGGGTGAAGACGTTTTGAACGAGCTGAGCCGATTGATGGGCGAGCGGGGAGTTCCAACGGGCATTCGATCGGATAACGGTCCCGAATTTATAGCCCAAAAGGTGAGAAATTGGCTGAAAGACCTGGGAGTGGGAACCTTTTTCGTCGAGCCGGGAGCCCCTTGGCAGAACGGGTACGTGGAAAGTTTCAACAGCCGTTTTCGGGATGAATTCTTGAACATGGAAATTTTCAACAACATCAAGGAAGCGCAGACTCTGGCCGCCAAATGGCGGAAAGTCTATAACGAGGAAAGACCGCACAGTGCATTGAATTACATGACCCCGGCCCAGTTCGCGGCGAGCCCTTGGGGCCTCGACTCCGCCTCGCTCAGCTCGGCTTCGCCGTGGCCCCAAGGGCCGGGGATGGAAAACCGCGAGTCATGATAAAACTCTCATAACTCCTGGACCAAAAACTGGGGGCTTGACACAAAGTTACGGTGCATCTCCAAAAATGGTCAGAATATTGACTGATCATACCTGTGCAACACTCTCCAACAACGCAAATTAAAGAGAAAATGTAGAAGCCAGAACACACTTCCAACAATTTTAACTGCCGGGATGTCTTATTATTTTTCATGACGACTCCTATTATCGCTATTTCTGTTTCAGTAATCGTATGATACCTATGATGATGATTCCGATAACTGCAAGTTTGGCTATGGATTCAATTTCACTGCCACTATGAGATCGGCCTCTGTACCCTGCATGCCACGAAGCACTCAGCGCATCCGAAAACTCCCGAACTACTTCAGCCACTGTTCGAAGAAGGTCTGGGAGATAGAACGCAAGAAGGAGAAGAAGGAAAACGAAAAGCACGTGTCTCCAATTAACCTGCATTTCCCCCTCCTTTCATTATGATTTCCGATTCGTGACATCGTCCCAGTAATGATCCTGGGGTAGCTCCTCAATCTCACGAATGATCTCCCTCATCTTCTCTGAAGCCTTCTCTTTCTCTTCGAGTAAATGGATTTGCTCGTCGATTAAGTCATCGAGAGTGAGGTCAAGCTCCTCTTCGATGAAGTCATTCGAAATCTCGATAACGTCCGATGGATCAAACTCACGTCCCATACCTTGCTCCTTCATTCAGAAGTTTTTGCGTCAGGCGACTTCGTCAGCTTCGCCTCCTCCTGAAAAGAAATATCTGCTCGAACATTGAAGTGTGTCGGAATCGATCACTCCTTATTTGGATTTCCTCGAGAAATCGAAGATGGTTCTGAACTCCAATCGACCTTCTTCACCATACTCCTTGGAAACGATTTCCTTCGCCCGCTCCAATTCCTCTCTGTTTTGGCAGACCACCACCAATTTCGTTGCTTCGGATGCAAGGCCGTCCCTGACATTGTCGAGTAAATTATCGAACGATAGTGTGATCTCGTAACCCATCTTCTCCTTGCCCTTCACCGCCAGAATATCGAATGCCCCATGCATGCCTTTCAAGGAGCCTTCAAGCCTGGTCTTGAATCCTTCAGCTTCAAGACACTCCTGGGCAAAGTTGCAGAGGCACTTATGCCTGAACCCGCCTCTTCCCGGAGGAGGACTTCCGCCGAATTTCTCGAACGCCGGAGATTTCAATTCCGAGTACTCACCCGGTGCACCGGGTTTCAGACCGATTTTGTGCGATTCGATGTATCCGAGTTCGATTAAACGGCTTCTCGCGGATTCAGCGTCTTCTGTTCCGATGCCGATTTCATCGAAGAGTTCCTTCTTCTTCAGGAAGGGCTTTTTCTGAAGCGCTTTGATGATCAGGAGAGCGTTCAACTCTTTCTTGGGCAAAGCCTGACCCGATGAAAAGATCGACCATTCACGGTCCTCTGGTCCCGGTGCCTCGGTCTGACCTGTTGTGTCTTCCTTAGTACTCACATCAGGCACCAGACTGATTTTCGGCACAACATCGGAAAGCCAATCCGACATCGCATCTTCAAGATCACGGTCACCCGGAATGTCGTCGTAGCCTGACAGAAGAGGCACCTCCAGGATGAAGGGTTTTGGGTATCTTGCGTACCGCACGACAGCGACTCTGTTGCTCGGCAGTTCGTACAAATAATCCCTTTGTTCGTTCGAAAGCCCGAAACTGTCCTGGATATCCTTCACATCCTGGCCTTCAGTGAGCGGAAACGCGACTTTGGTGAAACAGTTCGCCCTGAAGACGTAATTGAAGCTCTTCGATTCCTGACTGCACATCCATAGACCGATTCCGAATTCCCTTCCCATGCGCGCGATGTCGTTCACACCCGGCTCGATCCATTGAAGGTCCGTATGCTCCCGGTTGGCGCTCATATAGCTTGACGCCTCGTCCACGATGAAGAGAGTTCGAAGCTGATTTCCCCTGAGCTGGAATTGCTGGCGTTTTGCGAACAGCGTGTTCACGATCAGGCTGATGATGAAATTGTGCATTTGGCTCGACAGCTTATGCGCAGGAAGTTCGAGCACCACGTGGTCGTTCTCGAAGATTTCATGGCCGACTCCGAGCCGTTCATTGAACTGGAAGAAATAGGTATACGGCTCCAGCCGATTGCAGGCAGACTCCAAGAACTCCCGGTACCTGAAGGTCAACGGATTCCTCGGAGAACTCCGAATCTTTTCCAGGTGTTTGTAGAGCTCACTCATCGTGGGGTAATACTTGCTTCCAGATAGAACGCCGTTTTCGGTAAAAAGCCGCATGATGACCTGCCTTAGAAGACCTTCAGTCGGCGGCCCCAGGAGATTGTCCGCGACGAACGCCTTGGCCCAAACAAAACAGAAATCTCTCGGATGCATCCAATCCGGGACCTGAAGAGGATTGAAGAGGAGTCTTTCGAAAGGCAGGACTTTGAGTCTGGAGATTTTAGAAACAGCTCGCCTGTAGTATTGCTTTCTGTCCGGAAGCACAATATTGAAACCGGTCATGCTGCAGAGCTGCTCGATGGCATGAAGAATGAACCAGCTTTTTCCAGCGCCGGTTCTTCCGAGCAGCATGAGATGCATGGCAAGGTCATCCGGGTTGATCGAGAAAAAGTCGCCGCTGTTGTTGACCACCCCGAACTTGAGGTCTCCGCCGAACTCCAAAAGATCCTGGGATTCCGGGAAGGGATAGAAGGGGCAAAGGCCCTTGAACCGGTGCTGAACCGCTTTCTCGTTCCTTACCTGACCGATCAAACGATCGTTCTTTCGGACATATTCCAGAACATGATCCCAGTTATTGGTGACCCTTGCAGTCCTGACATGACTCGCGAAGAACGGGTCATTCTTCAGATCGGTGTCCAGCAGTTCTAGCACCTGTTTGATTTCATCAGAGCCCACGCCCACCTCCAAGTGAAGCATTGCCTTTCAATCAAATCATTTCCTCGCTTTCTTCTTGATCTCCTCTCTGATCTCATTGACGAAGGAATCCGGGTATTCGATGTCGTCTTGGATTTCCCTGACAATGGTTCCGTCGGGCCAGTGTTCTTCAAAAGGCTTCTCCGCATCGCTCAGAAGCTTCACGAGTTCAGCCTCGGTCAATTCCTCAAGAGGGTCGAAGTCTTCCTCAGGCTTGTTATCCAGCACTCTGAATCTCATGTTCTTTCCTCCAACCAGGGATGGTTTAGGTAACCGCAAGCCGCTGCATTTACTCCAGGGCCCGGCAATCGGAGACTTTTGCTATGCCGGACCCTAAGAAACAACCCTATTCAGCCGGCTTCAGGAAGAACGACCTGACCTGTCGGAGCGTCCCGCTCACTAAACCTGAACACTTCGCGCAGACGGGTCTGCCGTCCACCAGAGCACCGGTCTGACCGACGATCACAGGTCCTGAGCCGCAGGAACTGCAGATGAACTGAATCGTCGTCTGCTCGTGCAAAACGCCATCAGGGCTAATAAACTTGACATATTCCTCGATAAAGTAGATGATTGTTCCATCAGGTAGTTCCTGTGATTTCAGAGTGGTCTGCACATGACCTGCCTGATCGCCTTTGCCGAAAATGCTGAAATTTGCCATGTGGTCTCCTTTGCCAATTGCAGCGAATCAAAGATGCGAGCTATAACTAACCGCAGAGGGCCATTCGAGGTCTTCACCGGGAATGCCCGCAACGTGGTCTTCCCCTTCTCTATCTGAGAGAAACAATCTCCGTGCTCAAAAATCTGAGTGTCATTTCGTGGAGCAGAATCATGAAAGCGAAGGCGACGCCATGATTGACAACAAAAGGGATTTCGTAGAAACGTTGAATTCCGGGAATGAGTTAGCTTTCGGGGAGCTTTACAGCACTTATTACAGGAAATGCGATTATATCCTCAGAAATAAGTATGGAATGTATGACAGGAAGTCCCATAATCCTGATGGGACAAGACACGTTTACTTCGAAAATTTAAGAAAAGACATAATCCAGGAGACATTTATAAGGGTAATAACTTACATATCATACATAGGTGATACTCCGATCGCAAGATTCATATTCATGCACTTGAGAAGCTCCAGAGTGGATATGCTAAAAAAGGAAGTTCATTTGCCTGAACTAGATAGAATATTCAAAAGGAGATCAAAGCTGAAAAAAAGGATAACGAGACTCAGTAAGCTTACAACTAAATACATGACTTCAAATATTGCTAAAGATAAAATCATATCGACCAAACTTCAAAAGGCGCTTTCTAAGCTTTTTAATAAACTATCTGAAATTGACTCATATATTGATAATTTACTTGGTCAGCTTAAGACTACATCTTATGACAGATATGGTTTGCCGGAAGAACATAATATTTACGATGATATAGAGAGAAATATCCGCGATTCTATCGTACGGAAATGTATTGAAAAAGTCCTAGAAATTATGCCAAGAAATTATGCTGATATTGTAAGAAGCATATATTTCGATGAATGTACTTATAGCGAGACCGCTGAACGGTTTGAGTGTACTATATATCGAGTGAGAACCGCAGTGAGCATGTTTCGCGAGGAATTAAAAAAACAACTTCCAAAGAGGGAGGATCTGCTTTGACGACTCACGATGTGATGAGAGAAAAGATATTGGAATCCATCCTCGATGGAACGGAAATGGATGACGAGATGGCTATCCATCTTCTTGAATGCAACGAATGCTCTGAGCTTGCTATGACTATCGAACAGGAGGAAGAGAACTTCAGAGGGATAGACAAATTGCTTAGACGGGTCATTCCGAGCATGCGAGAAGAATTGCAGGGAGCCACGCCAGAAAGCGCTTCGATAAACAAGGAAAGCGTATATGTAGTTAACTTCGCTTCTCAAATGGAAGAAATTGACCTGTCCAACGTCACGGAATTCGTCGGAACGCTTTCGACCCCTACCTCCTCACGATTTGTAATCGAATCCGCAGACGGAGCGGTTCTTTTCGAAAAACTTCTGGACATCCCGAAATTGCTTGACCAAGCCGGCCGCCAAGGTTCGTACGGAGGTACTGTCCTTCATAGTCCCGATTTGGAAGGAGATGATCTCACGGAATTGGGCAACTGGGAAGTGGGAGATTTACAGATCGAATTGCTGCTCGGGAATGAGGAGGTTATCTACGTCCTCAGGAAAAAATCCAAAGGCATCGCCTAATACCGCAGTCCAAGAAAAGCGTAACCTCAAAGTCGGTTTGGAGGTTCGTGATGAGCCTTCGAAGTAACCGCAGTGTTTTCGACTTACTCAGCCTCTGCGTCTTTACCGGGAAACCTCTTTCGTACGATCCGGATGTTGATTCTCCGCTTTCACAAAACCACGTAGATCTGACGCACAATCTCTTCCACGAATTCGTCCACTACATCCACTCTCTCGGCACGACGCACGGAATACTCACTACCCTTTTCAAATTTCACGCTTTGATACCGCTGAATCTCAGGGTCCGATCCATGGCTGAGGAGGGACAGCCGATTATTTTGCCCTTTACGCACCACCTGAACCGATACAGAGGTTATGAACACAGTCCGCTTACGGCCGAAGATGTGCGCGGCTATCGCAACAAATACGGCACCAACTTCGACCATATTCTATGGAACGCTTACAAAGTGGGCCAAGTCTTGGAAAAGCTCTCAGGTACCGATGTTTGGCCTGTTAACCTTCAACTGGACCGGATCACCGACTGGTCTTTGGAAATAGAGCACCATCAAATCGGCCGGTATGGCTATGATACTCCAACGGTGATATTGCAAGACTATGATGGGAAAGAACAAAGACTTAATATAGGGTCTGTACAGGTTTTTGAATCATATGCTCACTCTCTGGCTAATAACATATTCCTAAATCATTTTCTTGGAAAGACGATACTATCATCCATGGCAGGAAGCCAAGCCGACCTTTTTGCTAATTATTGCGAATTACAAGAAGCCAGCAACATAATATCTTCGCTTAATGATAGGCTTAGAATTAGGGTTTCGAATACATCATATTATTTATTGAATCGATTGCTGTACTTGCATATAAGTAAGTTCGACAAAAACCATAGACTCGATTACTTCAAGGATAGCTTAGAAAAAATAACAGAAAAACTATTCAAGCCTTTTCTTTATTTAGCCATGATGCAGAGTGGACTCACAACAAAAGAAACTTCTTTTCTACTGAGATTTCCGACTCAAGATAATCCATTTTATGGTTTTGATCAGTATGATCATGAAATGGCCTTGATAGGAAGCCCATGCTTATTTTTCCTGCAAATGGTTTTAAGTATAGATAAATTATTGGATAGATTTAGATGCAATAATATATTAATCAAAACAATTAATATTGTAAATAATATACCGGATATTCTCGGATGGCCACAGGTATCCACAACGATTGATGCCACAATTGACTTCTTGGAACAAGTCAAAAGAAATACTCATATATCATTTAACTTTTTCTTTGACACCGGCTTTTTCATAGATATGTCGATCCAGCTCCTGAGATATCAGGATAAGAATATGATCGAATTTATCAATGGGTATTTTCCTCTTGATATGATTCCACTCCCACTATTCATAGGTGGAGATATAGTTGGCTGGAAGAACCGTAATGAAGCTCAGGAAAAGCTTTTGGGATGGGCGAGCTACATACAGCAATTTATGTACTCGAAATACATTTATTGCGTCATGCGGAAGCATTTTAGTTATTTCGACAGAAATACGGAATTCTGCAATAATTACCTACAATGTGACCTCAGTAAACCTTTAGATTACAATAAATGTAACGACCTCCACAAGAGCTTACTTGCGCTGTTTTTTGACAATTACGATATGCTAAAATCGAATGAGCACTGATTTAGGAAGATTCCCCTATATCAAATAGTATGTATTTTCATAATTCCATACACCACATTGAAGCTTTATCGATATTTCTCGACGGACTCAAAGTACAACGCCATGTATATCCGCCTATACAGGTGTTGTACAAAGCCTTTTGCTTGATATCCAGGGTCTATCTGTTTAAACTGTAAATAATAAAAGCTGTAATTAGTCGATAAGGTAGGGAATATTTCGCAGATTTCGTAGAAGGGGTAGCCCTCGATCGGGTACGGTTTGGTTTGAGAAAGAACTAGAACCGAGGACCGAGAAGGAGGGCTACGGAATGGAAGATAACAGGAGTGGATCGGGAAGTGAAGGCCGGGGACAGGGAGAAATCATCAAGATTGAGGAAGCCGCTCTTCATCGGCATTTGGACGAAGTGGTTCGGGGGACGGTGGAAGAAACGCTGAACGCCCTACTGGAATCGGAAGCGGCGGTGTTGTGCGGCGCGGATCGATACGAACGAACGGAAGGCCGTAAGGACACGAGGGCGGGTCATTATAAGCGGAGTTTGCATACCAAGGCGGGAGAAGTGGAGCTGAAGGTACCCAAGTTGCGAACCCTGACTTTCGAAACCGCGATTATCGAACGATACCGGAGACGAGAGTCTTCCGTGGAGGAAGCGCTGATCGAAATGTATTTGGCCGGAGTTTCGGTGAGGCGCGTGGAAGACATCACGGAAGCGCTTTGGGGAACGCGGGTCAGTCCGTCCACGGTGAGTGAACTCAACAAGAAGCTCTATGTGCGGATACAGGATTGGCTGGATCGGCCGATCGAGGGAAAGTACGCCTACGTGTACTTGGATGGGGTGTGGCTGAAACGGAGTTGGGGAGGGGAAGTCCGCAACGTATCGGTACTGGTGGCCGTCGGGGTCAACGTCGAGGGGTTTCGAGAAGTTCTCGGCGTTGTGGAAGGGACCAAGGAAGACAAGGAAAGCTGGAGCCGTTTCCTGCGGCATCTCAAGCGCCGGGGCCTGTGGGGCGTTGAACTCATCATCAGCGACAAATGCCTCGGCCTGATCGAGTCCCTGGCGGAGTTCTATCCCGAGGCTCTTTGGCAACGGTGCGCCGTCCATTTCTATCGCAACGTATTCACGGCGGTTCCCAAAGGCAAGGTGAAGGAAGTGGCGGCGATGCTCAAGGCGATCCACGCCCAAGAGGATCGTCAAGCGGCCCTGGAAAAGGTCGAGTCCGTGACACGAAAACTCGAAACCATGAAACTTCCCAAGGCGGCCCGTCTCGTGCGGGATGGAGCGGAAGAAACGTTGAGGTACTACGCCTTCCCCAGAGAACACTGGCGGAGCCTGCGTACCAATAATCCCATGGAACGCCTCATGCGGGAAATCCGTCGCAGGACTCGGGTGGTAGGGTGCTTTCCCGACGGGCAATCCGCCCTCATGCTCGTCTCAGCCCGACTGCGTCACATAGTCGGCACCCGGTGGGGCACCCGGGCGTACTTGAATATGGATCGTCTTAACGAGCAGGAAGAAAGGCTCAAAGCCGCCTGCTGATATCGACCGGCAGCCTCGGCGTATGGAACCCGGGGCTGCCTCCTCAAACCACCGTGCGAGGGACGACTCCTACAAAGTGCGAAATATTCTGGACACTACCAATTAGTCAGGTGAACTATAAGTTATTGTATGATAAGTCTTTGTCTGGTGAGTGCCATGCGCCTGTCTTCATCAATCGCCGTCCTACTTATCATTGTTTTCTTTGCTGGTGGCCAGGGCATTGCTTCTGACGGCTTTGAAATCGTAGGAATTGGGACAAATCCAGCAAACGCTCTAAGGGACGGCATCCGCCAGATCAGCGAACTCTTCGGCGGAGTCGAAGTCCTCTCCGAGTCCGAAGTCAACGACTTCGTCCTCAAATACGACCGCATCAAAACCAAGTCCCATTTCACAGGCTCCAAGCTCGACCGATTCTTTCAGGGATTCACGAACCGGGACGGACTCTGGCATGCGCACTTCGTCTTCCCCGAACAATTCGTAAACGCCGTTCAATCAAGGCCGAGAGATACCGGCGCTTCGAACCTCTCAATCGGACGGCATGCGATCTCCTACCAAAGCCGCTACGCAGACAGCTTCGGCGAACTGAAATCGAAATCTTACGCTGTCCAAATCCCGGCCTGGTACCGCGAACTGATCGATGACAACGTCATGAAGACCGACAAAATAGGCCCCATCGCAGGAACGCTTACAGGCTTGGCCCTCGTTTCCGCCATCCTCACCATCGCCTGTCTTGCTTGGAAAAACGCTAGAAGAGAGACACGGTTTCCTCGATAGCAGGCCTTGATCATAGGAAGACCCTATCTCCCTTTCCCGGTGGTCATCTCCACCGACATCCGAAAACTATTTATACCCGCGCTTCCCGATCATCCGGTATGGCCGGCAGCGGACTCGATGAAATCTGGGAACTCCTTTCAATATTCGATATCCCGTACATCTACGACCGCTACGCTGTGGGAGTCGATTTCGTCCTCGCTTTTCTCTTCTTCCTTGGAGTCAGCCAGGTCACTCTCGGCAAGCGTTTCACAGGCAAAGGCGGGAGCCTTCTCACAGTCGCCGTATCGCTTCTCTTGTCTGTAGGATTATCTGTCGCTGAATCACGGCTCAGGTTCAGTCTCGCTTCCTTTGGCCCGATGGCAATCTTCTTCCTTCTCTTCATCGTCGGCTTGGTGCTGTATCAACTCGCCCGGCACCTGGGTTTCCATGCGTCGACGGCTTTGTCCCTCGCGTTCGTTATGATCTATTTCTCCATCCAGGCAGTGTCGCCGTCCATCATGGACTTTGTCCACCAAAGGGCGCCCTGGCTCAGGACCACGCTTTTCTTCGTCTTCGTGTTCGCTGCCGGAAAGCTCCTCTATTCGATCTTTCACACGATCTTCTCAAAAACCTCGATCACGTCCCTCGCATCCAAGATTGAAGCAAACCCTGAATTCACCCAACAGATTGATCGGGATGTCGAATTCGAGGAACAGGAGATCAAGTCCTCGAAGAAACAGGGAAAGCTCTCCAAGAAAAGCCGGGGAGATTCAGAAGATATCCTCCAACGTATCGTATCGATCCTCAGGATTCTTGAAACAGAAGGAGTAACGCCTTTCGCGAGGAAGAAGATCGCGGACAGATTGGTCTCCATCGCGGATTCGGAACACCAAATCGAAAAACGCATGAAACAGCTCGAGTCCTCCAACGCTGACCTCAAACGATCCGATGCCTACCATCTCACCCAACTCAGAGACCGGATGAGCACAGCCCATGGCAAGGAAAAGGAAAGGCTGCAAAGGGAAATCGAACTGGAAAGCGAAACACTCCGACTTCACCAAGCAGTCGAAACCCTCGGCCAACGGATTGCCGCTTTGATGGAGGAGTTCAAGGCTTCTCTCCGATCAGCAGCCGAAGTTATCGGCAGGTCCGCCTATCCTCTTGATGCCCGGCCATACTTGCAGCGAGCAATGCAGATCGACGAGGAGGTTCGGCTGGAGCTGAATAGCGTTCAGGGTCTTGAGAAAGAGCTTGGAAAGCTCTCAAAAATGAAAGAGGATGCGATGAACAGCAACTGACCGGAAGATACGATCTCTTTCGGTAGGCATTCGTCCATCCAGACTGAAATATGATGCGCTAACAAGCGCTGTGAGCTAAGGTGGGCCGTCGTTGTGACGTATTTTCTGTCCTGCTTCCCTCTCACATCCTGTCCTGAACAGGGGGCCAAGAAACAAGCCTCTGTCGGTTTTGGCAGAGCTTTCTGGCACGTTCGTCTTGCATATTTTGCGGAGCCTGTCGTCTGGACGTTGTATTACGGCCAGATCCATGGCTCGGGTCCAGGATTTCTCAACATGACAATTCTTAGGACGACTCGGCAAGGACCATCAAACGCCTCCCCGGGCCATTCCCGTGGAGGGTGCAGTCATCCCATTCTGGTCCTGCCGGATACGGCGCATTGATAAGGGCCCCACGGCTCGATACCGGCGTCCGGCATCGAGCGTCATTGACAATGATCGGCTGAAATCGATACAAATCGTTTGCACGTACCACGTAATCCATTTGTACGTTGAGGACGTCTTTGACGTGGGAAGAAGTGCACCCGATCTCTCCCGTTTCGGCTTCGGCGGTGGTGGCCAACCACAGCATCTATGGAGCAAAAAAATGAAAACAAAACAGTATGTTGGTCATCAACAACTGAAACGCGGAAGTACCTCGGCTCTGCAACGACAGCGTGTACAAGTGGATGGACAAGCAGGCGATGCCCGCCCATCGCATGGGCCTGCTTTGAAAGTTGAAGAAAACAAGATCAACCATTCTGTGAAGACCGGCGGCACGGTTGAAAGCAGCAAAAAGGACCGTGGTCGATGAAGATCATCGACAATATCAATTCTTTGCTGGGCGACGATCTGAAGGCTTCCATCCACCCCAAGGCCAAATTGAAGATCGCGGCATCGTGCTTTTCGATTTATGCGTATGAGGCCCTAAAGTCCGAGCTCGCAAAGATTGAGTCGTTGGAATTCATCTTCACTGCACCGACCTTCGTGCCCAACGAAGTCACCGACAAGCTCAGAAAAGAACGTCGAGAATTTTTCATCCCTAAGGCCAACCGGGAACGCAGCCTCTACGGCTCCGAATTTGAAATCCAGCTTCGCAATAAACTCACCCAGCGCGCCATTGCCCGCGAGTGTGCCGAATGGATGCGCCGCAAAGCCAGATTCCGCTCCAACAAAACCAAATCTCCGATGCAGCAGTTTGCCTGCATTCAGGGGCCTTCGCTGGAAGCGGCATATATGCCTTTACATGGTTTCACCGCCGTGGATTTGGGATATCAGCAGGGGGATGCCGTTTCCAACATCGTCAACCGGGTAGACGAGATGGCCTTTACGTCGACATACCTTCAGCTTTTTGACCAGATCTGGAGCGACCCCGAGAAACTCGAAGATGTTACGGCGGCGATCTGTGACCACATTGCATCGGTCTATCAGGAAAATTCAGCTGAACGCATCTACTTTCTGATGCTTTACAACATCTTTAGTGATTTTCTCGATGATATCGACGAAGACGTCCTGCCCAACGACCGCACGGGTTATCAGGATACGCTGGTCTGGAACAAGCTTTTCAACTTTCAGCGTGATGCCGCCATAGGCATTATCAACAAGCTGGAAACCTACAACGGCTGCATCTTGGCCGACAGCGTTGGGCTTGGTAAAACATTCACGGCTTTGGCCGTTGTAAAATACTACGAACTGCGGAACCGTTCGGTACTTGTTCTGTGCCCCAAGAAGCTCGCGGACAACTGGCTGAACTACAACTGCAACCTGACGACCAATATCTTCTCCAGGGATCGCTTCAATTACGACGTTCTGTGCCACACCGACCTTTCCCGCACCTCGGGCGAGTCGTTCGGCATTCCTCTGAACCGCGTTAACTGGGGCAATTATGATCTCGTCGTTATCGACGAATCGCATAATTTCCGCAACAACGATGCCGTCAAAGACCGGGAAACCCGTTACCAGAAACTGATGAATCAGGTTGTGCGCCAGGGCGTTAAAACCAAGGTTCTGATGCTGTCAGCCACCCCGGTCAACAACCGCTTCAATGATCTGCGCAACCAACTCGCACTGGCTTACGAAGGCGATTCCGAAAATCTCAGCAAGAAGCTGCGCACGGGCAGATCGGTGGAAGAAATCTTCCGCAATGCCCAAAGGATTTTCAACCAATGGTCAAAATTGGCGCCGGAGGATCGCACGGCGCGAGCTATTCTGGATTCCCTTGATTTTGACTTTTTTGAACTGCTTGACAGCGTCACCATTGCCCGTTCGCGTAAGCACATCCAGACCTTTTACGACACCAGTGACATAGGCCAGTTTCCCGAGCGCCGTAAACCTCTGTCATTCCATTCGCCACTGACCGGGCGCACGGATGTCATGAACTTTAACGAAATCTTTGAACAGCTCTCGCTGCTCAAGCTCGCCGTCTATGCCCCGATCAGCTACATCCTGCCCAGTCGGCTCAAAAAATATGAAGACTTGTACGACACGCAGGTGGAAGGCGGCAAAGGGAAGCTGAAGCAGGCAGACCGCGAACGAAGCCTGCAGGCATTGATGACGACCAATCTGCTCAAGCGACTGGAAAGCTCGGTCGAGGCTTTTCGGCTTACCCTGAAAAGCCTGCACGACAACCACACCCGCACCCTGAGCAAAATCAATTCATTCAGGGTCGCAGGCGATGCTGGCAGTGTCTCCGACTGGACCGATAGCCTGGCAAACCTCGAAGCCGAGGAGGACGATATCCCGGTTACGGGTGACGCCGAAATTGGCGGTAAGGTCAAAATCAACCTTGCGGATATGGATCTTCCATCGTGGGAACATGACCTGAAGGTTGATCTGGAAGTCATTAACGTCTTGCTGGAGTCCATGGCAAAAGTCACTCCCGAGGCCGACGCCAAGCTGCAACACCTGAAGGCCCTGATTCTCAGCAAGATTGAAAACCCCATCAATGTCGGCAACAGAAAAGTCCTTGTTTTCACTGCCTTTGCCGATACTGCGAATTACCTTTACAACAACCTGGCGGATACCATACTGGCAAGAGAGGGACTGCACACCGGAAGAGTAACCGGCAAGGATACACCGAAATCAACCCTCAAAAAGAATTATGATTTCCACTCGCTGTTGACGCTTTTTTCTCCTCGCGCCAAAGAGAAGGCTCAGGTGCTTCCAAATGAACCGGCTGAATTGGACGTGCTGATTGGCACCGACTGTCTCTCCGAAGGACAGAACCTTCAGGACTGCGATTACCTGGTCAACTATGACATCCACTGGAACCCGGTCCGCATCATTCAGCGATTCGGCCGGATCGACCGCATCGGCTCCATCAACAAGACCATCCAGCTGGTGAACTACTGGCCCGATATTTCTTTGGATGAATACATCAATCTCAAGGAACGGGTCGAAAACCGGATGATTATTGCCGACGTGACGGCCACCGGCGACGATAACGTCCTCACGGCAAAAAGCAGCGAGATTTCGTATCGGAAAGAGCAACTTCGTCGGCTGCAGGAAGAGGTGATCGAACTGGAAGACGTGAAAACGGGCGTGTCTATCACCGATCTCGGCCTGAACGACTTTCGCATGGATCTGCTGAACTATGTCAAAACCAATGGCGACCTTGCCAACGCGCCCAATGGCATGCATGCGGTTGTCCCAGCCCGGCCCGCAATGGGATTGCACCCCGGTGTCATCTTCGCACTGCGCAACCGCAACCATGCGATCAACATCAATCAGCAGAACCGGCTGCACCCTTATTACCTGATCTATATCTCCGGCGAGGGCCAAGTCATCGCCAACCACACTGAGGTCAAAACACTGCTCGACCTGGTACGATCCAGTTGCAAGGGGCAATCGGAGCCCATTCAGGCGGTCTGCCGCCTGTTCAATCAGCAGACCGACGAAGGCCGGAACATGAAGGCCTATTCCGACCTGCTCGGCACGGCCATCCGCTCCATGATCGACGTGAAAGAGGAAAAGGACCTCGACAGCCTCTTTACCGGAGGCAAAACGACGGCGCTGCTCAACACGATTTCAGGCCTCGACGACTTCGAACTCGTCGCCTTCCTGGTGGTACAGGAGGAAGGATGACGACAATGCTTTTTGAATATCCCGGGAATGCGGCCTTCGGCCGCGTGCTGCCCAAAAGCAAAATTTATGAGCACGGGAGTCCCGGCACGGCGACCAAGGAGCTTTTCGTTCGGCAGGTGGAGCAGATCGTCTGGCAGTACAAACTCTCCCCGGAAACCATCAATATCAAAGGCACGCCGTCTGTTCCAGAAATTCAGGTTTTCAGCATTTCTCTCAAGGATGGCGAACTCAAGACGGAGGTGCTGCGCTGCATCGACCAGGCCATTCCCTTTCCGATCCTCTTTGAGCTCAGGTATGACGGCAAAGTAAAACCCGTCGCCGCCTATAAACGGCCGAGTGAAGCGGATGCCGGCAAGTGGATCATCAGTGAATATTTCGATGGCGACTGGGCTCCCGGCGATACGCCACGCAAGCCTCTGCCGATGGTTTTCGACCTCGAGACGCTCTATGGCCATTTGCTGATGCCCCTGATGCCGTACCCGGCACGACCGGCTGAAGAATTGCAGGCGTGGGTGGAACGGATGGAGCTCATTAGCCTCAAGCAACGGGAGCTGGAGCGCTGTGAGGCTCGGCTCCGGAAAGAGAAACAATTCAACCTCAAGGTCGCAATCAACGCTGAGGTGCGTGACCTGAAACAAGAACTTGAGAATCTGACCCGTCCGCTGTCTGCCAGCGGGCGGCAGTCACACCCTAAAGGACAGACATGATGGAAAAGATGAAAATGCATTCCCCGAACCTTACCCGGCAAAACATCGCCCGTATCCGCGAGCTGTTTCCCGGCTGCGTGACCGAGGCCCAGGGCGAAGACGGTAAGCTGAGGCTTGCGGTGGATTTCGACCAGCTGAGGCAGGAGTTATCCGAGTCCATCGTGGAAGGTCCGCAGGAGCGCTACCACCTCAACTGGCCAGGCAAGCGGGAAGCCCTGCTCACCGCCAACGCGCCTATTGCCAGGACCCTGCGTCCCTGCTGGGAAGAGAGTGTGGATTTCGACACCACGAAAAATCTGTTCATCGAGGGCGACAATCTGGAAGCGCTGAAGCTGCTCCAGGAGACCTACCTCGGCAAGGTCAAGATGATCTACATTGACCCGCCGTATAACACCGGTCGCGAGTTCATCTACGACGACGACTTCAAGGACGACATTGAGTCCTACTTCGCCCGTTCCAATCAGGCAGACGAGGCCGGTAACCGGTTGGTGGCCAACACCGACGCCAACGGCCGTTTCCATTCCGACTGGTTGACCATGATGTATCCCCGGTTGCGACTCGCCCGCAACCTGCTACGTGACGACGGGGTGATCTTTATCTCTATCGACGACAACGAGGTAGAGAACCTACGCAAGGTCTGCGACGAGATATATGGCGAGGACAACTTCGTTGCGGCTGTGATTTGGCAGAAGGTTTTTGCTCCCAAGAATACCGCAAAATGGTTTTCGGAGGATCATGACTACATCCTTGTTTACGCGAAGAACAAGATCACATGGCAGCCTAAAATGCTCCCCCAAACTGAAGAGATGGTTGCGCGCTACAAGAATCCAGATAACGATCCACGAGGGCCTTGGACGTCTTCAGACTTAGCGGCTAGGAATCGCTATGATGCGGGACTGTACCCAATAACTTGCCCCTCGGGCAGAGTCATTGAAGGCCCGCCTACTGGAACCTATTGGCGAAACAGTAAAGAACGGTTCCTGGAACTTGATAAAGATAATCGCATTTGGTGGGGCGAAGATGGGAATAACATGCCTCGACTGAAGCGTTTTCTGTCGGAGGTCAAACAGGGCAGAACACCTCAGACATTTTGGTCTTGGAAGGAAGTTGGCCACACCCAGGACGCCAAGAAGACCCTGCTCAAGTACGTCTCCTTCCAGCACACGGAGAATGTACTCAACTCGGTAAAGCCGGTGGAGCTGATTCAGCGCATCCTGCAACTGGCTGGTGAGCCGGATGAAAATGCCACCGTGCTGGACTTCTTCAGCGGCAGTGCCGTCACCGCCCATGCGGTGCTGAAACAGAACCACGAGGACGGAGGTAACCGCCGCTTCATCGGCATCCAGATATCGGAAGCTCTGCCCAAACCGGAACCCAAGCTCGGCTCAATCTTCGAAATGGGCCTGACCCGCGTTCGCAACTACGCCGATGAGATCCTTTCCAGACTGGATATGTCCAGTGACAGCAAGGAGGATTTGGGTTTTCGTGTGCTGCGAATCGACACATCCAACATGGCCGACGTCTACTATACGCCGGACACCATCGAGCAAGGCCAGCTCAAAATCTTCACGGACAACATCAAGCCGGACCGCAAGCCCGAAGACCTGCTATTCCAGGTATTGCTGGACTGGGGCGTGGATATTTCACTGCCGATCCGAAAAGAGAACATCCAGGGCAAGACCGTCTTTTTCGTCAATGAGCCGCCCTACGATCTTGTCGCCTGCTTCGACACCGGCGTGAATGAGGACCTGGTCAAGGAGCTGGCCCGGTTTGAACCGCTGCGGGTTGTGTTCCGCGACACCGGCTTTATCTCAGACGCCGTCAAGATCAACGTGGAGCAGATCTTCAAGCAGATGTCTCCGGGCACCGAAGTGAAGTCGATATAAGGAGGGCTTGGCATGAAACTGAAGTTTAAAGTCCAGCCCTACCAGACCAGCGCGGTGGAAACCGTTGTGGACTGCTTTGCGGGGCAGATCAGTACCTCCGGCATTGCCTATCGGATTGACCCTGGCGTGATAAAGAATGAATCCGGTCAACAGCAAACCAGTTTTCTGGAATATGAGGGTTTCAAGAACGCCGACGTACAACTGACCGATACTCAGTTGATTGGAAACATCCATGCCGTGCAGCGACGCCAGAACCTGCCGTTGTCCGACAAACTGGCGACAAGCGCCGGGTGCAAGATCAACCTCGATGTGGAGATGGAAACCGGCACCGGCAAGACTTACTGCTATATCAAGAGCATCTTCGAGATGAACAAGCGTTACGGCTGGACCAAGTTCATCGTGGTGGTGCCCAGCATTGCCATCCGTGAGGGCGTGCTCAAATCACTGGAGATTACCGCCGAACACTTCACCGAGAGCTACGGGAAGAAGGCCCGCTTTTTTGCCTACAACTCCAAGCAGCTGCACCACCTAGAAAGCTTTTCCTCCGATGCGGGCGTCAACGTCATGGTCATCAATATCCAGGCGTTCAACGCAACAGGGAAGGATAACCGCCGCATCTATGACGAGTTGGACGACTTCCAATCGCGCAAGCCTATCGATGTGATCAGCAGCAACCGCCCCATCCTGATTCTGGATGAACCTCAGAAGATGGAGGGCAAAAAGACGCTGGATGCGTTATCCAAGTTCAAGCCGCTGATGATCCTGCGCTACTCGGCCACCCACCGGACCACGCACAACAAGATCCACCGCCTCGACGCCCTGGACGCCTACAACCAGAAGTTGGTGAAAAAAATCGCGGTGCGCGGCATCGCCGTCAAGGGCCTGGCAGGCACCAACGCCTATCTCTACCTGGAATCCATCGAAGTTTCCAAGAAGGCGCCGGTTGCCCGAATCGAAATGGAAGTGCGCCAGGGCGGCGGGATCAAGCGGATCGTCAAACGCCTGGAACGCGGCAGAGATATTTTCGTTGAATCAAACGAGCTGGACCAATATCGCGGCTTTGTCCTCGCCCAGATTGACGCGAACAATGACACGGTGGAGTTCACCAATGGCCATGTTCTGAGTGCGGGTGATGCAACCGGCGACATCACTGAAATGGCTATCCGGCGGATTCAGATCCGGGAGGCGATCAGGGCTCACCTTGAGAAGGAGCAGGTTCTCTTTGCCCAGGGCATCAAGGTGCTGTCCCTGTTCTTTATTGATGAAGTCGCCAAATACCGTGACTACGGGCAGGCCGATGAGCAGGGCGAATATGCCCGAATCTTCGAAGAGGAGTACGAACAGCTCAAAGACGAATATTCGAGCCTGCTACCTTTGGATGGAGGCGCGTTTCAGGAGTATCTGAAAGGAATTCCCGTCGGCCGTACCCACAACGGTTACTTCTCCATCGACAAGAAGACCAAGAGGCTCACCGATCCGAGCTTCAAGACGCGTGGAGAAGACGCCGGGCTTTCCGATGACGTGGATGCCTATGATCTGATCCTGAAGGATAAAGAGAGGCTGCTCTCTTTTGCTGAACCGGTCCGGTTCATTTTCTCCCACTCCGCCCTGCGGGAAGGCTGGGACAATCCCAATGTCTTCGTCATGTGTATGCTCAAGCACAGCGACAACACCATCTCTCGCCGCCAGGAGGTCGGCCGGGGATTGCGGATTAGTGTCAACCAGCTCGGGGATCGCATGGACAACCCGGCAACGGTCCACGACGTGAACATCCTGACCGTTGTCGCGAGCGAGAGCTACAGGGACTTTGTCGGAAATCTTCAGCGTGAGATCAGCGACTCCCTCTCGGCTCGCCCCCGCAAGGCGGACGAGGCTTACTTCACCGGGAAGGTCATCACCACCGAAGCTGGGACAGTGGAAATTACCCCGGTCATGGCCAAGCAGATATACAAATACCTTCTCAAGAACGACTATACCGATGACGCGGATCAGGTTGCCGAAGCCTACCACGAGGCAAAAGCCGGCGGAACGTTGGCTGCGCTTCCGCCCGAGCTCGCCCCTCACGCGGAACACATTTTCAGCCTGATCGACAGCGTGTTCAGCGAGTCCCAGCTGCCCGACGTGGGTGATGACCGCAAGCCGAAGACCAACCCGCTGAATGCCAACTTCGAGAAAAAAGAGTTCAAGGCGCTCTGGAACCGGATCAATCAGAGGGCGGTCTACCGTGTTGAATTCGATTCCAGTGAACTCATTCGAAACAGCATCCGCGCAATCGACAAAGAGCTAAGGGTGACTCCTTTGCAATACACCATCCAGGGGGGCCAGCAGGTCGATCAGGCAACGTATGATCAATTAAAAGCCGGCCGGGGATTTGAAGTCCGGGAAACCGCTACGGAGGAGTATAACGCCTCGATTCACTCGATGGTCAGGTATGACTTATTGGGCAAGCTGGCAGAGAACACACAGCTGACCCGAAAGACCATCGCCGAAATGCTGGGCGGCATTCAGCCGGGCGTATTCAAACAGTTCAAACAGAACCCGGAACATTTTTTGGCTGAGGCGACACGTCTGATCAACGAGCAAAAGGCAACGATCATCATCGAGCGCCTGAGCTATGACGGGATTGCAGAGCACCATGATATCGACATTTTCACCGCAGGCCAGAGCAAGCAGGACTTCACCAAGGCCAGCGAGAAGCTGAAGAACCATATCTACGACTACGCGATCACCGACTCCAAAGTTGAACGGGATTTTGTGAAGGAACTGGATACCAGCACCGAGGTGGTCGTTTATGCGAAGCTCCCCCGAGGATTCCTGATTCCGACCCCCGTCGGCGACTACAACCCGGACTGGGCCATTTCCTTCAAGGAAGGCACGGTCAAGTACATCTATTTCGTCGCCGAGACCAAAGGCTCCATGTCCAGCATGGAGTTGCGGGCAATCGAGCAAACCAAAATCGAATGCGCCCGCAAGTTCTTCGAAGAACTAAATCGCAAGCTTGATCCCGAACACGTAAAGTATGACGTGGTGACCAGCTACGGGAAGCTGATGGAGATTGTTGGTATGGGAGGGGCAAGAGCATGAGCGATATCTCGGCATTGCTGACCAAATGGTTTTCAGAGCGTCCCCAGTGGCTCCAGATTGGGGCTGCTCGGCTGCTTCAGCAGTCTGAGCTGACTGACAAAGAAGTCTCTGAGCTCGCAACCCTGTGCTGGCAGGAAGCAGACGGAAAGTTGCCAAAAGTGACCTGTTCTTTTCCAGCTACCGCGTTCTCCCAGGGCGCTGCAGGCACCTTGCGTTTATGTTCAATCAGTGATGTCGAAGGAATTAACGCTCTTGCTCCGAAAAAGCCACTTAAGTTTGGCAAAGGCAACATCACGATTGTTTATGGCAAGAATGGGTCAGGCAAATCCGGATACGTCAGACTCCTTAAACATGTATGCGGTGCCCGCGAGACGGGTACCCTTCACCGCAATGTCTATAAACCCGGCTCTGCCGTACAGAAAGCTTGCATTTCGTTTGAGCAGGACGGCATTCCGAAGAGTCATACCTGGTCAGGGCAAGGTATCTGCGATGACCTAAACAGCGTTGATATTTTCGACACCTCGTTTGGCAAGGTCTTTGTCGGTAGCGAAGATGAGGTGAGCTACGAGCCGCCGGTATTATCGTTTTTCAGCTCGCTCACCCTCGCTTGTGAGAAGGTGGCATCAGCTCTGGACGCCGAGGCTAATCGACACCAATCCAAAAAACCGAATATCCCAGCTGACAAAAAGGTCACTCCAGAAGGCCTCTGGTACGAAACCATCAGCGCCAAGACCAGCATCCAGGACATCGACAAGCATTGCACATTTAGCAGCGCTGACGAGACCGAGATGCAAACGCTGCAGCAGCGCCTTACCGAACAGGCACCAGCGGAAAAAGCGAAGCAGCTGAGGAAACAGAAACAGCATATCGACACTCTGGTTCAGGATGCCCCCCTCTGTGCCAATGAGAGTGAGACACCTACCCGTTGATAAATTAGTGTAGGGCGGGTAGGAGATGGAGCATGATGAGGCACAGAGAGAAAGAGAATCCGGATGAGGGAATCGTGGTAACGGAGGGAGTCCGTAGGACGACCGGAGTTACCACGATCGGGAAGCACGTCACGGTCCCCGACCCGGAGGTTCCAGAGAAGAAGCCTCGTCGCAGATTTACAGCCCGGTACAAGCTGAGAATCCTGGAGGAAGCCGATGCGTGTACTGAACCGGGCCGGCTCGGGGCTCTACTTCGGCGAGAAGGCCTGTATTCTTCGAGTCTGGCGACATGGCGTAGACAACGTGACCAGGGGCAGTTGAGGGCGCTTGGGCCAAAGAAGCGAGGCCGGAAGCCCAAGCAGAAGAACCCTATGGCAGAGCGGGTGGCCCGGCTTGAAAGGGAGAACCGCCGTCTCGAGAATCAACTGAAACAGGCGCGAACCATCATCGAAGTTCAAAAAAAAATCTCGGAGATACTGGGGATCGCTCAGCCGGACCTGGACGACGACGGGAGCAGTTCATGAGCGCGGCGATGGAGCTGCGCACCGAGGTGGGAACCGTGCAGGCATGTGGAGCCATGGGCCTGCCCCGTGCGAGTTTCTATCGCCGCCTGAAGCCGGCGGCGGCCCGCACACCTCGGCCGGCGCCTCCCTTGGCTCTGAACCCCCAGGAGCGGGAAACCGTGGTCGATCTGCTTAACAGCTCCCGTTTTCAGGATGATGCTCCCCGTCAGGTCTTTGCCGTCTTGCTCGATGAAGGACAGTACTACTGCTCTATCCGGACCATGTACCGGATTCTCAAAGCGGAATCCGGTGATGTCAAAGAGCGAAGAAAGCAGGCGCGGCGGCCTGTCTATAAAAAGCCCGAGTTGCTTGCGACCGGACCCAACAAAGTGTGGTCCTGGGATATTACGAAGCTAAAAGGGCCTGTGAAGTGGACCTATTTCCATCTTTACGTGATCATGGACATCTTCAGCCGCTACGTGGTCGGCTGGATGGTGGCCCATCGGGAAAGCGCCGCTTTGGCCAGGCAACTCATCGAAGAGACGTGCTTCAAGCAGGATATCAAGTCCGGCCAACTCATCATCCATGCGGATCGAGGCCCGGCGATGAAAGCGAAGTCCGTAGCCGAGTTCATGGGAGACCTTGGAGTGACCAAGACCCACAGCCGACCCTATGTCAGCAATGATAACCCCTACTCGGAGGCGCAGTTTAAAACCCTCAAGTATTGCCCGAAATTCCCGAAACGGTTTGGATCAATCCAGGATGCCCGGTCTTTCTGCCGGGAGTTCTTCTCCTGGTACAACCCCGAGCATCGGCATTCAGGCATCGGGTTGGTCACACCCGAACAGCTCCATTACGGACTCGCCCAGGACATTGTAGCGTGTCGCAGCCAAGTTCTTCGGGCTGCCTTCCGGAGCAACCCCAACCGTTTCAAAGGAAAGGTGCCACAGCCGCCAAAATTGCCCAAGGCCGCGTGGATCAACAAACCGTCGAGCGATGACGTGAGAGTCTAATTTCTGAAAACAGGTGTCTCATTTTCATTGACACATTCCGCCCAGAAGTATCTTAAGCAATTATCGGATGAGAATTATCGCCGGATCATTGCTGCCAAAAAGAAGTTGATCCTCAAGAAGGCAGCGGCAGATACGGCGGCGGAAAAGGTGTTCTCCGGCAGCGAGTTGGAAGGCATCGGGTCTGATGTTTGGAAAGAGCTTTGGGAAGCGGCCCGGAACTACTCCGCATCGGCTGCCTACAAAGAAGCCGAGTACCCGAATGTCTCTGATGGTTCCCGTTGTGTCCTGTGCCATCAGACCTTGACTCAGGAGGCCAAGGACCGATTGATCTCCTTCGAAAGCTTCATGAAGGGCGAAATGCAGAAAGCCGCAACGGATGCGGCCAAGGAATACGAGGCCGCCGGTCAAACTATCGAGGTGCTACCGACATCGGAGACGCTGAAGACACGTATCGATGCGGCTGGCATTCCACAGGATGAAGTCGCCAGCCAAGTGACGGATTTCTTTGCTCAATTGCAGGCCAGAAAAGACCTGCTCCCTGGGATCGATTCCGAAGAAGCCATTCCCGACCCTCTGCTCACACCTAAATGGATCGAAGAAGCCAACGCCCAGACGAAAAGCCTCGGTGAACTCGCGGCAAAATATGACGAAGACGCCAAAAGCGACAATCGAGAGGAGATCAAAAAAAAGCTAAACAGCCTGCAGGCAAGAAAGTGGTTGTCTGAGCACCGCGCCGCCATTGATGAAGAAGTCACCCGATTGAAGTTACTGAGCCAGATTCAGGAAGCCAAGAATTTGACCAATACCAAAGCCCTGTCCCAGAAAAAAGGGGAGCTGGCAGAAGCCTTGATCACGGATGCGTTCGTGCAAAGATTCAAGGCGGAACTCAAGACCCTCGGCGCGTCTCAGGTGAAGGTTGAGCTCGTGAAATCAAAAGTCTCCAAGGGCCGCGTCCTTCATAAGCTCCAGCTCCGGGGGGCCTCTCAGAATGGGCTCGCCGATGTTCTGAGCGAGGGAGAAAATCGGATCGTTTCCATTGCGGCATTTTTGGCCGACGTCACCGGCAAGAGTAACCAGGCCCCGTTTATCTTCGACGATCCAATATCCTCGCTCGACCAAAGCTACGAGGAGGCCGTGGTTCAAAGGCTGATCGAGTTGTCTCAGGATAAACAGGTCATTGTCTTTACTCACCGTCTGTCCTTGCTGGGAACGGTCAGGCATTTTGCCGAGAAAAAGACCATCAAGCCCGATGTGGTGAGCATTCGCTCTGCGGACTGGGGTACCGGAGAGCCAGCCCCCATTCCACTTTCACAGAGTGACATCAAATCCGCGCTGAACACACTCATGAATCAGCGGTATCAGGATGCTAAGAAGGCAAGTGAGAGCGACAAATTTGAACATGCCGAAATCCTGCTGAAGTCGATATGCAGCGACTTCAGGACGTTGGTGGAGCGCTCTATTGAAAATGATCTGCTGTGCGGGGTGGTTCAAAGATTCCAACGACCGGTCCATACGTTGAAGCTCAAGGATCTGGCCAAGTTGAAAGAGACGGATTGTAATCTTCTTGATTCGCTCATGACCAAATACTCTGGGTTTGAACACTCGCAGCCTACAGAATCACCAGTGGAATTGCCGAAGCCAGAGGATATTCTGGAAGACATGAATTCGCTAAAAAACTGGCGTGAAGAATACGCGAAGCGACCCGCCTCTGCGGCGGCTGGGTAGCAGTATGAGAATTCCGACATCTGGCCGGCAATTGTAAATCCGCCACACCCGAGTGAATAGAAGAGGAAGGTGATCCATAAGCCACCCTCTTGGCGGCAAATCCAGCCAAAGATGGTGTGCTGTCACTTGGACGACCTGTTAAAAAAACTTCACGCATCAAGACCCTTTACTGATAACTGCGTATTTCCCAAAAACCGTGCGATTCCGTGGAAATCGTGCTCATCAAGGTAGATTCATTGCCAAACCGGATCCAAGAAATAGGCTTCTCGACGAGAACGGATTTCTGATGGGTCCCGAATTTTAGGAGGGCAATTGCCTTTTCAAATGAGAGTGGCTTGAGAGCGGCGTTTCCTGGCCCTTTTGTAGGCGAGAAAGACCAAAACGGGTTATTTGGCTCGTTGCAAAGGTTATCTACGCATGCCTTGCATCAGATGGCACTACGGTCTAAAGTTATCCACATAAAACGTGAGTCCACTCACAACTAATTCCCATATCCCTTCTTCGCTCCCTGTGTTTAACGGCTCGGCGGTTCAACGCAATCCGAGCTTTTCGGTCGATATCATAACCATAAATATATCGTTCGTTCGATCGAGAAAATATCAAACAGATGGGGACAACTATATGACAGTACTTCCCGCAGGAGGATTCCGCGGGCACTTTGATCCGGTTAGTTTAGGATTGCACGCACCCGCGTACTTCGACCAGATGAAGTTGGAAAACGAGGATAGCACCGCTGACTGGTCTGTGTTTGTTCACGAATTGACCCATTACATGCAGTTTTATGGATCAGCTTTGGGGATTGGATACGTCCATGCGATCTATGGCCGAGTTGAATTTCTTGAGAGAATAGTTTCGCGCATGGTCGAAAGGGGCGTACGTTCGTGTCCGGTCTCACAGGCTGGCGTTGATCTGCGCTTTTGCGTTGATACAGACAAAGAACTGGAGACCTTCAGCTCATACATGTTTGCATGGCGCTATTTCCAGGAAGAGATTTACGGGTGGACGTTCCCCGAATTCTCTTACATGCCCATTTGGGAGGGCCCGGAAAGGCCCCTAATAACATCGACATTCCACGTCGCAAATGGGCGATCAGCATATCCCCTTCTCGGCGAAAGCTTGCTCGAGGGGCATGCCGCGTGCAACCAAGCGATGTTCTTGCATTGGCGCTCTCCATCAACTGAAATAGCGGATAGACTGATCAACAAATATTTCGTCGCGCTGAAAGGACCGGACTGCGCTCGATACAATGCGATTTCAGTTTACTTGGATTTTGTCCAGTTATCACATATAAAAGAGCTCATATTCTTCATCCTGCTGAACCAGCCCATAGATGGCTTCTTCGGGCGACTCGGGGAGTATACGCTCATCCGAAACTTACGAAGAGTTTTTCGAGCCTTCGACCATATTGGCAAGTTGAAAAAGCCAAAGGATGAGCATGAGCTATCGGCAGCTATCGAAACGATATGCGATAAAGCGAGTTTAGAAAATCCATTTACTACACTCGATGATCTTAGAGGTTTGTTGGAGGATGACGATAGGGCACGGGGTGAAGTCAGCTCGATAAATTGGATTGCTCGTAGAGCGATCACTTGGCAGTTGGAGAACAAGTTCCACGCCTTGTACTGGCCTGTTGGGCCTATGTCAATCATATCCTCTGTCCCTCTAATTAAGCTATGGTTTCGAAAGTCAACTCACCCTAAACTACGCGAAGAAGGCTATCTAAATATACCGAACTTCCGGCCTGAAGACATAGGAGAGTCGAGCGACAAAGAAGCTCGCCGTTGGCTCGCGGTAGCTCTTCAGAATCACCTTCATTACACTACACGTTCCTATATAATCACCGGATTGTTCGAACGTGCCAGAACTCGTTGTCCGTTCTACATATCTACAAAGCCATCAATATCCAATTCTTGTGCAGCCTGCTCGGGTTTCTTCCCGGACAAGAATATCAGATCCGACTGCGTGGTTGCAGATATATGCCATAGAATTGGACTGAAACTAGACTTACTATCAGCCTGTTAATGAAATACTACACAATATAGTTATTTGTCTTAAACAGTATGGATATGCATGAGATATGATGGCTTATAACACTACATAGTATTGAACAGCTGACATTTTGTAGAATATTTGTTTAGGTTTGGATAAACTACTCTGTGAATTCATATGGCGTCCCGCAAGACTATGTACAAGCACACATGTGGTTTAACCTTGCTTCAGCCGGGGGTATAGAGGAAGCTCTTCAAGAACGATAGAAAACCGCAGATCGATTGAATTCAGAACAGATAATCGAAGCTCAACGTCGCCTGCTGATATCGACCGGCAGCCCCGGCGCATGGGACCCGGGGCTGCCTACTCAAACCAACGCGCGAGGGACGACTCCTACAAAGTGCGAAAAATTCTGGACACTACCCCGACACGATCTTTTCCGCCAGTTCGGAGGGACGAAGACCAGCGGCTTCACGCTTTTGTCGGAATAAGGTACGGAGGTGTTCATTAGTTTCCATTGAGAGCTCGTCTTTTGGGAGAAATTACAGATATTCTATTTTCTATGATGACATCTTTATGCCATTTGAAGCCAGTCAGATTTCGATGTGAAGTTCACTTCGAACTTGGAAATATGCTTCTGCAGGGCATGAAAAAGCTCCTCCCGAAAGGGACCGCGAAGATTGTCTCAATGCTCTTCCCGTTCGGATTCAGCAAGAACTCGAATGACAGATCATTTACTAAAGGATCGATATCTGCCATACCCAGGAAGTAAGCGGCAAACGAACCCGGACTCTGGTACAGCCGGAGCTTCTTATGTCCCAACACCTCGGATTTCCTAAGGAAATTGTGTGCTTCATTGCCGAGCTTTCATTTCGGTTTCGGTAATCTCAAATTGTCATACTATGGCGAGCAATGCATTCATCCGCCTTGGGAAGAGTAATTATGTGGTTACTCATGAACCGTCCATGCTGGAATCTTGGAGACAATTTTTCGGACCCTTCATCAAGTCTAACGGGGTGAGTTGAATAAATCCGCAACAAGGCCGGATCAAACCCCTTCTGAAAAGGATACCTGGGTCAATGGTGAAAAGTTTGGAGCAGCTTCATTTATTTCAATGACCAATTCATCTGCATTCGAATATTTTTCAGCGATGCGTGAAGTAAGGACGATTCCGTGAAGTTGCGCACGCAAATCATCCCATCGGTGATGAAGCACCTGCCAGTTTTTCTCATCATACGTACCGCCAAAAACGACCGGGCGGATTTCAATTCTTGGGAGATCGCTAGTCGTTTGCTTATCGGCGATCACCTGGTTCAATTTCTCCTCCCAAAGACTGCCGATCCTGTCGACTCTACCAATCTGCTGTTCAACAACACCTGGATTCCACTCGGGATGCAACAGCACAACAGTTCGGCATGCCTTGTGAAGATTAAGCCCTTCACGACCCACTAGTGATTGTGCCACTAGTACCTTCGGGTGCCCTTGCTTTCGATTAAAGGAAAGTTGCAGGAAGCGCCGAGTTGCGGGTTTTGTCGCTCCATACATGAGTCGCGCATATCTTCCTTCTGGGCGGTTATATTCCTCATCTAACCTTTTTCTGAGATCGGCCCAAAGATCAGAGGCTTCATCTTCATCTAGCTGACCATCGCCGTCTGCATCCCCCTCATCGCGATCGCTTGCTGCCACCACCAGCTCAGTAAAAGCCTGCGCGAAGTCGGAGGACGCTGCATTCTCAATGCTTGATCCTATCAATTCGTGCATCGCCCGAGACACTACAGCCAATGCATGATCGTCGTTGTCTTGAAGCTGTTTTGGAACCTCCGTAGCCGACCTCCTGAAAGCATCAAATAGTGCTCGCACACGCTTCTCCGACTTGTTGTTGTTGAGCCCTTCTTCGATGTGTCTAATTAGCTTTCCCCGAATATTACGGCGCTGATTCTCAAGCACTTGGTACTGCTTAGCAAGAGCTTGATCCAGAAGATTCCTATCCAATTCTCCTTGTATTTGCAGCTGCCGACGAGCAGCCAAAACAGCATCCCATTCTTCGTTTTCATGCACTTTGGATTGTGGCCAAAGTCGGTTGTTTTCCAAGCAGCGCAGCATTTCCCGAGCATTGAGCAATTGCACCAACGCGCGTAGCGGTCGAGTAAAGCGCCCGAACACCAGTACCTTCTCCCCTCGCCGGCAGGCTTTCTCAATCTCTTCGACTGCTTTCAGAATAGCAGGGTGATTGAATAACGTCGATCCATCGTTCATGAATGGTTTGATCATGACATTCTGCCACCAGTCTGCACGTAGCAGTCGCTTGTCATCGGAAAGTTCTGATTCGATGTTATTCTGTGTAGTAATCTCAGGGAGGCAATCGGATTTCATTTGTCTATGGTCATCTAAATCATCTCTTTGCAATTGATCAATCAGGGCTGCGATTCCGTGACCATTGCCTATGGTCAGACGAAGCCGCTTGGCCGCCGTATTGTCGGATTGACGTGTGACAAAAGACAAGGCTTCCGCAGCGCACACCGCATGTTTCCATTCGGGAATCAGTCGCGCAGTATCAATCAGTATTTCCTTTTCATCTCGGTAGGCGTGATAGCCCTCGCCAGATATTTGTTGAAACTTCTTGACCGCTGGCTCTTCTCGTTTATCACGTCGCAGGATATAAGGAATTAGTGCTTGTTCGAAAGTCTTAGCTGATCGCTTGTATTTCTCACGCACCTCTTTGTCGCTCGGGCATTGCCTCACCCTATCTACTTTTTGAGCGTAATCTCTAATTGCCTGGGTCGCCGCTTCTTTCGATAATTCCTCGACTTGGATACGCTCTAACATCTGCGTCCACTGTTCCACATCAAGCTCCACGGGAGTGGCCGTCATTGCTAAGCAGCGTGCAAAGGTAGATTCCAAAACCACCTTTTTTAGCAATCGATTCAAGCCACTGCCTTGGCCGCGGCTTTTGTGTGCTTCATCAACAATAACCAAATCAAACAATCCCATCCCAAGTCCCACCGCACGTTCCAGCCAGGGCCGCAGTTGTGCGTTACTCGCATATTCGACAGCAGTGAGCGCACTTGGCCACGGCGTGTTTTCGGCCAATTCGCGAATAAACCTTCGCACAGGGTGCACTTCTGGGCTGGCGCTTATTGCGCCAACAATGCTTTCGGCAGCTCGTCGAACCCTCTCGTCGCCAAGTATTTTGTTTCCGCAGTAGTCCCGCGGCCAACGTCCGTTCGTTTGCTTGCGCCATCTATAGTATATTTCCGGTAGCAAAGCCCAACGCCAAGGATCAGTTTTCTCTCCAAGCCGCCAGTTCGCAAAAGAATGCGAGACTACCAGAGCTGACTCTTGAAACCAAGGGACACACTTCTCCTCGGTCTCCCATGCCTGGAAATATTGCCAGAGGCTGCGCAAGATTGGTGGTGCGTCGACTTCGGCGTTCCGTAATTCGTCGCCCCATTGATAGCCCAACCCCGGTGGCGCCAGTATCGCAACTCGCCCTCCAGCCGCAATCACACAACGTGCGACCGCTGTAGCAATCCGAGTCTTTCCCATGCCGACTTCGTCCGCAATGATCACGCCGTTCTTGGTTAGTCGATCGGCAAGTGCATGCAGGCTCGCTACTTGCCCGTCGTTGAGTTCCATGACTCGATCATCTGCAAGCGCGCGAAGTTCATCTGCAACTATTTTCCAGCCCTTGAATTTTCGATTCATTGCAAGTCCCCAAGCGTTCTAATTCATCAACCTTCCACATCTCTTCGATCCGATCCAAGGTCTTATCGTACAATCTCCCCGGCTCTGAATCACTGTTTTCCGCAAACGACGGACGAAATGGCTCGTGTCGCAGCGGACTCAACGGGTTCACCTTAAGCTCGTCGCGAAAATATCACACGGGAATGCTTTCGGCTGTTTGTCCTAAGGTTTGCTCGAGGCGGTTGCACCAGAAATCCAAATCCAATTTGTCGATCTTGGTTTGTTTGGCGGCGATGTTTTCAATCAATTCCATCATCTGCCGTATCGGATAGTTGGTTATCTCTGCTGAACGCCCTTGCACTTTGTGCTTGCCTTCAATTTCATCGCTTCCGCCGTCTCCGTCATCTTCATTCGGGGGCATTGGAAAATCCGCGAGTTGCCACCATGCCTGATCGATATCAATAAAGGGTAGCTCAGTGGCGGCTATGCGCCCATATTGATCGACTATGGGTATCATGGATTCGAGTGTCTGATCGTTTGCTTGCCAGCGAATGCGAACTTGCCGGGGTTGAGCTTCGCACCACTGAAATCCGCTTTCTCTTCTTGAACAGACGACTCCTGCTGAATCGAGCACATCGACATAGTCAGCGGGTTCATCTGTTCGTAATTCCGGTACACTGTCGTGCCATGTGAGAAAGGCAATAGGGGGCGCAAGATAGATTTCATCCCGTTGTTCAATACCCGAGCCTGCAGACAAATGGCTCGTGTCTCCAATCTCCTCGTCCCACTGAATAGGAAGCAGGTTCGTCACCACCAGAACACTTTGAGTTGTTTTGTCTTTACTCCAATACAATGTGCTCGGAGCAAACACGACCCCCGCCTCGAGGTTGCCCGCATCAGCGCTCATTGGATTGTCAAAACCCGGCTTGGTCAAGTTGGCGGAACCCATATAAATCCAGGCACTTGCACAGATATTGGAGCTGTCACGATGGTTGGCACTGAACAGGAACTTGGCGTGCAAGCTACGCTGTGCTCCTTCTCCAAACACAACTAGCGGTATAAACGCAGGTCGGATCGTGATACCAAATGACTGCAATGAGTTTACAGATGTTGCTATCGCTTGGCAGGCTATAGGATTGACATAAAGGTCCACTTCCGGATTCTTGGTCAGCAAGCCCTCACTTTGCAGCGATCTAACGATCGCGACGGGTAATTTAGGAGCTGTTCCCTGATCGGCCGACTCTTCGTAAAACCCTGACCCCATGGCTAGGTAATTGCGCTTCACCTCGCAACAGGCCTTTACTTTCTCGGGCAGTTGAGACAGCAGGGACTTGCTCCGATTGTCTAAGAACCTCGGTCGACTTTGTGCCTTTTTCGAACATGCATCAATCCATTGGTTGACCTGTTGCAATGATTTTTTCGTTTCATTGATATAACCATTGCCAGCCGCATTGAGCAGCTGGAAGTCGAAGAACCGCTGAATCCATTTCAATAGATCCCAGGCAGCCTTGATGTCCGTGCAGGCTTGATCGATATCTGCGTCCGGGTTGCTGAGCGATTCACTGGTGATATCAATACGCCACCCCATATCTATACTCTCTTCGAGCGTCTGCCGTGTCCAATTGCCGGTAGACACCAGCAAGCGTAATTGCCAGTTTGCGGGGTTTTCCTGATGGCGGAACCCCAGCAACGCGACCTTTGCATGCAGCAGCCGGAATGGCTTATTAGCATCCTTGATCATCCGTAAATGCGCCACCCCTGGCACATCCGTTAGAGAAACGGGAGGGTTATGCGGATCAAGCACCACGGCGAGAAAAATGCGGCCCTCGTGGCCGCGTTGGGAACGGGTAAGCCGGGAAAAACGTTCAGTGGCTTCATCAAGGAATGGTGCATCCGCTGAGTAGCCGCACAGCCAGCCGAAATGTCCGGTGAAATCATCCGGTGCATCGAAATGCTGAGCCAAAGATGGCGGTCTCAAAGTTTCGCTACTGCGACTCACGCTTCACCCCCGTTCGGATATGGTTTCAGCCATCCATCCAGTTTACCGTGCATATCGAGATTCAAGAGATATAGATTGCGCACACGGTAGGAAATGCTCTCTGGCACTGGAATTTCCATTGCTTGCGGCGTGTCTTGATCCTCGCCTTCCTCGGATCGGGTCTGAATTATCGGACCGCGAAATGCCGGCCCCGGCTTTACGTCTTCACCCACCAAACGCAACACATGACCGTCTCGTTTCACCAAAGTCCGCAAGATAGTGGATGGGTCGTCATCTACGCACTCGCGACAGAATTTGTTGGCTTCTTCATCCGTGTGTTTAGACATCAAATACTCATTTGCCGTTGATTTCAGTTTTTCAATCGAAGAGTTCAGTACTTCCGGAATATGCGCCAAGCAACAAGACTGACTGATTGTCTGGTTTCCGATGTGGGCTTCTGCTGCATCGAGTACCGCAATAGCGGATTCGCGTGTTTCAAAGAACAAAGCCCCCGCCTGGAGGTCATGCCAATGCTTCTCCGAAACTTCTCTTGGTCGGTGCTCCCACGTCTGCCTATCCAGGCTTTTTACTCGGAGTGCCTCGACCCAGTTTAGTGAATCGCATCGGCGTTCCTTGTCTTCATGCCTTTCATTCCCACCTTGCTTTATTCTTTCGCGAAGCAACGGTATTGCTTTTCCGGGAAGTCGATTCAGTGGAGACAAGACATTTTGAAGTGCATCCGTATCGACACGATCAACTTTCATCTGCACCCAAGACGTTAGATGATCAATAACTGACCTGTTATACGGACGATAGTCCTCAGTAGCTTGTTCGATAAAGGCCTTTCCTGGAACCGAACAACGAAATGCGTTGAAGCGCGCACTGTCGGATTCGACAAAGCCAAGGGCCGGTAATGCCTGGACAGTCGCCATTCGCATAGGTTGCGTGATGTAGAAGTTTCGCTGCCGCACACGCCGGAAGCTGAAATCGTCTTTGCCGTGCAACTTGGTATTCCCCCGCAAACGATCATCGCGACTCCAGCCGTTGCTCTTGAAGGCCAGCCAACAGGCCAACGCTTCAATCGCGTTGGCCACTTCAATATTCTGTACTTTTGCCCCCCGGCTGCGTGCCTCCTCCGCTACGGCGACACCGAGTGACGCCAGCAGCAATTGCTTGCCATACCACACACCACCCAGACCCGGAACGGCAAGATCATTAAATGAACGCACTGACGCACCCAGTCCAAGGGTTCTCGTACGGCGCGCATTCGGCAAGAATTCGGGACCCAGAATACCCCATGTAATTGTCATCTATTATTGCTCCGGGTTTCAAAAGCATTTAGAACATAGTACGAACATCTTCATACCAAACGAGATCACAGATGGTAAAGGGTTTCCATACCCCGTTTCAAGGGGGTGTACAAATTTGTTTATTGAGTGCGATGGAACACAACCATAAGTCAATATTTGACATACATCCATATAACTATGATATACGCCCATTATATCTATGAGTATTATTTCGGGATGTTGTTTATTTGCAACCACTCCCGCTCAGTATTATGGTACCCGGATGAAACCTTACTATTCCCGCAATTCACCTTTCAATAGATACTTGGCACTCTCACGATTGATTTGGTGTCCTGCCGCCTTCCAAAGCTTATAGCAGATTACGTTCATTGGTTTGTGGATATGGGCTTCAATGACCCTGTCGGATTCCGGCCCCAGGTTCTTGATGATTGCCGACCAAAGACGCGCGCCCATCAAGCCGCGACCTCCGTACAAATGAGCGTGAACAAACTTGTCGGTGTTTCTGAGCTCGGCGAAATCTTCCGTAACCTTACCGGGATTCCGGATGCCTGCCGGTTTGAGAGACCCATTATTGAACACGATATGGGCGCGTTCGTCGCCGGGATATTTAAAGGCTGCGGCTTTTTGCTCATATACGGCCATCCAGTTCATGCAGTCTTCAAAAAGCATATCGACTTCCTTGACCCCGGCTCTAATGAGAAGCATGTCCTCAACATAACGTCTTCCGGTGTGATGGCCGGTCCAGATCCCCTCAGTCAGTACGGTGCGGTAAACGGGACGGTCCGCCGCCTTGATGAGCTCGAGAGTCTTCTCCAGGTTCTTTTCTTTCTCGGTCCTGATTCTGTTCTCGTGATCGTCGGTATCCGAAATCCGATAGCCGGAAATCAGCAGTATTGCGCTGTTCTCCCAGTCTTTCCAGATTCGTGCGAGGCCGACACGTTTGATTCGGAAAGTCTGGATGAAATCTTTTCTTATTTCAATGTCTCTTTGCATAGGAATTTTCCGTTGACGTCAAATGCTGTGGATGAATCTTTCTGTTCTTCACTGATAATCCTATCCATCGCCTCCAGCACCCTCATACCTACCGATATCCCCCCTAAATATTCTGTTTTGGAATATGTGATATCAACCCGAATGAGGCGACGACAATCGTGTTGGGAAGAAAATTTCTCTCAGTAGCTTGCAAGGCTCGGAGCCCCGAGCCCGATACTGCATTCCAAACCGAAGGCGTTGAAGCAGCAGGCTCTCGGTCGAGCCAAACCGTTTCCGTTACACGGGTTCCACCGTAGTTTTTTTGATGGCGTACTGGAAAACCTTGTAGAAGTAGATCAAGTACGCGAATCCAAAAGTGATGATCGAAAGGATGAACCAGATGATGGCGTGGCCGATCTGACTCCCCAAATCCAGGTCGCATTTCAACCGGCCGACCCGACGACCCTGGGCGTCCACCAGGTAGGTCTTGTTGATGACCGTCTTGGTGAAGGCGTAGGGAAACAGGAACGCTCCGAACCCCAACGTGACCACCATGATGATGAACCACAGAATCACATGCCCCAGGGCGCCCGTAGCGTCCAGGTCCGTATCCAACTTCTTGATGCTGAAATCATTCATTTCCAACCCTCCTTTTCCTTTTGTCCAATCATTGCCGACCGACCGAGATTACGGATACTCAGCTTCAACGCCTTTTCGATACGGCACGAACATACACCCCCAACATTCCAGATTCCGGAACGTTCCAGATTTTTTCGCCGTCCTCGAAAATCACTTTCTTGAGCCGAAAGGAAACGGCAATGAAAGTTTTTCCGAGATCGAAACCCCTTTTCAGCCTGTTCAACGCATGACGAGACTTCTCCCAGGCTATCGAGGAGAACCGACCTTCAACCCACCCGAGAGTTCCGCCATGCAGTAAACGCGTAGCCTCCCTCAAACGCGTCCCCAACTTCCACAGAGATAAAATATTTTTCGTTCCGTAATCTGGAACGATCCTGTTTTATCCTGTTCATGGCGATGAGGATTTCAGGCCTTGCGCTCCATTTCCAGCCTCCGCCCTGATGAAGCCACAGCGCCCGGAGCGCGCCAAGGCCGGCTAATCACGCACAAAGAGACACCAATAAGGAGAACCACCCATGGCGCCTACCCGCAGGAAAAGAAGAACCGTTCTCCACGAAGGAGTGGAAACCCTCGGCTCGGATGAATGCTTCCTTCGAAAGAAGGCGATTCTCTATCTGCTGCGAATCTTGAACGGATCGGGACGATTGGACCGGGAGACGCTGGAATTTGCTTTCAAGCTTCTCGAACCGAGCCCGGAAGAGATAAAGGAATGGATGGTCAAGTATCGCGTCCTGAATCAGAAAGAACTGGAAGTTCTGACGAGAGAATCCTACGATATGTCCTATTTTGACGAGCTTGACTTCGATCTGTTGGTGAAGGTCTCAACACATGGTTCCAGGCGCTCCAAATTGAAGCTTTTGAAGCTCCTTCAGGAGAAACTCCTGGAGAAGGACGGTCTTCTGTGCTCGTCTAGCGGGTCCAGCCTTGAAGGCGGGTTCCATGAATTCGGAAAGCTCTTCGACCTGACACCCGAGGAAACCGAACTTTGCAGGATTCTGTTCATGTGCCAAGCCTGGGAGGCGGCTGAGGACTATTTCGAGAGACACCTGGAATGCCTCCGGTTCAGTGGGCGTAAGTACCTTGCCCATGCTTTAAACGTATCGACATCGCACCTTGACACCATGGTCTTTTCAAGGCTTTCTCAACTTGAAATCGTTGAGATATGGTCGAACGGATACTGGATCAAGATGGAACAGGACTACTTGATTCTGTTGCAGAAGTGCGGTCAACACGAGATCGGGCGCAAAGGGTACCGACCGCTTCCTCCGAGTGACATTCCTCTCTCCAACCATATGGTTCCACAGGAGATAACGGCTCATGTCATGGGCTTGCTTTCCCGGCGGACCGACTCCCCAACGCATGTTCTCCTTTACGGCCCCTCGGGGACGGGGAAGACCTCCTATGCCAGGGGGCTGGCAAGCGAACTTCCGACCCCCGCATATGAGATTTACGCCGAAAAAGGCAAGGAATCCTCAGCAAAGCTCAACGCTGTTCTCACCTGTCTTAATTTCACGAACCAAAGCAAGGAAGGGTCAATCATCGTAGTGGACGAAGCGGACGAAATCCTGGGAACGGAGGTTCCCTGGTTCCTCTCGGGTCGTGAAAACAAAAAAGGCAGGTTGAACCAGCTCCTGGAACGTCCGGGCATTCGCATGATCTGGATCGTGAACAACGTCGAATCCCTTCCCGATACGATCAAACGTCGCATGGCCTTCAGCATCCGATTCCGTCCATTCAACCGAACCCAGAGGGAAGGTCTTTGGCGTTCGATCCTCACCCGAAACGATTGTTCGGACTTGATCGAGGAAGCGGATGTGATGGAATTGGCCTCAAGGTTCGAAGTGAGTGCGGGGGTCATCGACATGTCGGTCAAGAAGGCCAAGCTCGCCTGTGACGAAAATCCTCAGGATTTCGGAAAAGCGGTTCGCCTGGCCCTTGATGCCTATATGGCCATGGGTCCGACCGATGCTTCCTCCAAGACCCATCGCAAGTCGGAGACCGAATACTCTTTGGAAGGACTCCATACGGATCAGGACTTCGAGCGGCTCATGGAAGACGCCCGAGCCTTCACCTGCTGCAGCTTGAATCAGAGCGATGAGGTGATGGGTGGGCTGCGAATGCTGTTCCATGGTCCTCCCGGAACCGGGAAAACAGCCCTGGCGCACCATCTGGCCCGAGTGCTGGAACGCGACCTGGTTGTCCGCAGGGCCGGCGATATTCTGGACCCTTATGTGGGCATGACTGAAAGACGAATCAGGGAGGCTTTCAGGCGTGCGGAAGACGACGAGGCGGTTCTGCTCATCGACGAAGCGGACAGCCTGTTGTTTCCCCGGTCACGGGCCCAACGATCCTGGGAAGTGAGCTTCACCAATGAACTGCTTTCCAGCATGGAAGCATACCGAGGAATTCTGATCTGCACCACCAACCGTTTGTTGGATGTGGACGAGGCCGCCGTTCGCCGATTCACCCACAAGGTCGGCTTCGATTTCTTGGAGCCGTCCGGTAATCTGCTGTTTTATCGACGAATGCTGGAGCCGCTGGTGGTTGGTCTCATCAGCGATGAAGACATCGCCCGGATACGAACGATTCGAGACCTGGCTCCGGGAGACTTCGCCGTGGTCAGGGACCGGTTCCGTTTCCATAAACCGGAGAGCCATTCGATCTTGGTCGAAGCGCTGGAAAGCGAATCCCGAATCAAACGATACCAAAAGGGATCAACGGAGGTCGGCTTCCGGCCCGCTTCGCAGGCGCCCGATCTGCGGCGCCAAGAGCTTCCGTCGAATCCCGCACGTGGGTAGGTGTGAGCTGGAACGTTTGGGGTCCCGGCGGACGAACCGAACGTTCTATTCTTTTGGTATGACGCGTGTTGAAATAAGGCAGGATACCACAGAATAATAGTCCCGGCACCCTACAGATACGAGAATCTCAGACTTTCGGAGGATAAAGCCCCATGCCAGAGAAAAAGGACCCCTATTCAACACCAGCCATGAAGGCCTTAGGTCTTTTTTGTCTCCTCCTGTTCAGCAGGCGGAAGTATTCATTGAGCAAGCTGGCCGGCGACCTTAGATGTTCGAAACAGACCGTGATTCGATATGTGGAACAGCTCCAACTGATCCGCAACGTTAAGATCGAAACTTCGACGCAAGGGCGGGAAAAGTATTACCGAGCTCGGCCACCCCGTGGAGCGTTCAACGTGACGTTGGACCCTGAACAAATTCATCATCTGCTGCTTTGCCGGGACTTGGTTTGGAATCTTCTTCCCGATTCCCTGCGAAACGGGATCAGCGACACGATCAGAAAGGCGACTGCGCTGCTTCCCGATGATGCCGTATTGGACGAGCTTCCGGAAAAATGCGCATGGGCCCGGCCCAAAGGAGCCATCGATTACTCCGGGAAGCAGGACATCTTCCAGCGACTCCTCGCCGCCATGAAGGATCATCAGGTCTGCAAAATCCGTTATGCCAAGCCGGGCCAGGAACAACCGGCCACCCACTACGTGGCCCCTTTTCGTTTGATGCTCTCCGGTGAATGCGTCTACGTCCTGGCCTGGTATTTATGGGAAGACGCCGTTCCCGACGACCCGCACAAAATGACTCTGGCCCTCCACCGGTTGGTTTCCGCGGAAACGACGGAACACAAATACGAGAAGAAGGACTTCCTGGACGAGCAGTCGATTCGTTTCGGACTCATCGATGGGGAGCCTTTTCAGGTCCGGGTGGCCTTTCGTCCCAGTGCGGCCGTTTACATCAAGGAGCGTAACTGGAGCGAGGGACAACAAATGGTTCCCCAACCCGACGGCGGCGTCATTCTGGAATTCACCGCCACGAGCCGACTCGAAGTGCTTTCCTGGGTATTAGGTTTCGGTTCCCAGGCCGAACTCCTGGAACCGGAAGATCTCAGGTCTGAAATCCGTTCGTCGATAAGGGATATGTCCGTCCTATATGGTGATCCTGAGTAGGCGTTATCCTTGGCTGGACCCGCACCGCTGGAACTTATGCCGACGATTGGGTTCAAAGGATGATGGACCTTCCACGCCACTTCCCATCGACGATCATTGGAGCGTCTCCGGGGTCGACCATGACATACACCCATGCGAATTCGTCACCAGCTTCGGTTCGGACCCGCACGATCCGACGCTCAAACAGAGATGATTCACACCCATATCCGCGGAAGCCCTCGATTCCATCGAGGAAAGCGAGCAAGTCCCCGATGCGCTTCACTTGAACGAGCTTTCCGTGAACGATTTCTTCAGAAGATGAACTCATGGACATTGCCGGGAATCCGCCCAGATCGTAGAGACGCCCGGGCGTCACTCCGTTGAGGCGTTTTTCAGGCTTTCCGAAGGTCTCCAGGAGTGCTCCTCTGGATTCACCGGACATCAGAGTCCCATAGCAGAATATCCGGTCGATCAGGTAAGGCGTATTCGCTCCCTTTTCCGCCGTCTTGTGGAGGTGTTCGATGACGCCGTGAGCATTCAATCCCCTTCTTACAATTTGGACATAATCGGGCGACGGTTTTACAAATCCCCCCCGGGAGTGAATGTCTCGGACCATATAGGTGAAGGCGTCCGCCGTATCGCCGTCTTGCAGGAGACAAGTGATTTCGATCCGGGTATAAACACTCGGGTATCCTTCTTTTCGGTCGAGCGTTGCCCGCCCATCGGGCCGAATCTCGAAAAGCACACCCGGCACAACTTGCCCGATCTCCTCGCGGATATTTAGAACACCACCGCCACGGGTCCGGGAGAGATAATTGTATACAGGACCAAAATCCGGCAAGAAGGCCTTCCCTACCACACCCTCGATGGGGCCGTTTTTTTCCGAGCACACCACCTTTTCAGATCATCGAAGTTCAGATTGGAACCATATCCAAAATATAGATTGTCCATCCGGCCTCCCTCCAACAGCTAACTGCCAATTCATGCCTCAACACCAGCTTCTCATCATTCGGAAAGATTAGCACGACATCATTCCAGATTTCGGAATGATAGAATTCTTCTCTACCGGAGCTGAAAATAATTTGAGGGATACTTCACGTGGTCGCCGTGTCAGCCGATCACCTGAAAGGCGCGTCGCGAAATCATCACCCCAAGAAAATTCGCTCTCCTTTTTGTCCTGATCTGACAACCCCGTGGGTTACCCATTATGAAAAAAATGGAGGTGACCCATGGAACCGATTCGTGAATACCTGGCGTACGTCAAGGTGGGAAGAAAACAGGCATATCTCAACATGACCCTCTTTCCCTTGCTGGCTCCCGACAACGGAGAACCGGAGTACCTGACCCTCGACGAGGCTCTGGAACGAGAGCAGATCGAGGTAACCGAGGTGAGCTCCTCGGGCAGTGTTCCGGAATTGAAACTGATCAATCGGGGAAAGCAACAAGTGCTGATCGTAGAGGGCGAAGAACTTCATGGAGCCAAACAGAACCGAATCGTCAACTCGACGTTCCTGGTAGACGGCTCTTGCGAGCTCGTGATCCCGGTCAGTTGCGTAGAGCAGGGACGATGGGGCTATCGATCCGAGCGATTTCGTTCCGGCGGACAAATGATGCCCCCGAGCCTTAAGCGGGCACATCAGCAAGCTGTTCGTACAAGCCTGAGACGTGATCAAGGATTTCGGTCCGATCAAAACACCTTATGGGAGCAGATATCCGCCAAAGGAGAACGTTTGCACACAGAGTCCGCCACCGGAGCCATGGCGGACATCTATCAAAAGGAGGAACCTCGTCTTTCCGAATATGAACGAGCATTCCGCTTGACGGACGCGCAGGTGGGAGCCGTCTTCGGCGTCAACGGCAAAATCCTGGGAGCCGAGTGTTTCGGATTCAAGCACACGTTTGCCGGCTTTTTCAAAAAGCTGATCCGCAGTTACGCTCTGGACGCCATTGACTGGTTCGAGCAGGAGTCCCCTTCCAAGGCCACTGCCGAAAAGGCGAGAGCGTTCATGGAATCCGTTGGCACCGCCGACACCGAAGTCCGAAACTCCCTAGCCTTGGGACACGATTTCAGGCTTGAATCTGATTTCCTAACCGGCGCCGCCTTGGCCTTCAATGAAAAAGTTCTGCACCTTTCGGTTTTCAAAAAGGAGAGTTCAGGCAACTCCGGGAAGGGACATTACGATCGGTTTTCCGACAGACGTTCTCGACGGGCGCAGTAATCTGCGAAGTTGATCCCAAAACGCGGTTCTGCTACCTATAAAAGGACTCATGAACAGGATTCCCCTCTCACTTCAGCATAGGTAAGTCCGGATGCGCGGTGACCAGCTGGCCAGACAATGGAGAATTCTACGGGCGATCGAAGCGGATAAGAACGGTTTGACCATCGCCGAGATCGCCGAGCAGGAGGAGATATCCCTGCGCACCGCCTACCGGGATATCGAAGCGCTGCAGGCTGCGGGATTTCCTTTATATTATGAAAAATTTGAGGGTTCCAATCGATGGTTTTTCGTCGATACCTACAAATTCAAGGTACCCCAACCCTTTACCGTGACCGAACTGATGTCCCTTCATCTGTACTCGGACCTGGTGCGAGTATTCCGAGGGACGCCTTTCTATGAAGCCTTGGAGTCGCTCTTCAAGAAGGTGCGAGTCACCCTGCCGCCCCAAGCACTCAACTATTTGAACACCATCCAATCCACCTTCCAAGTGGGAATCAAACCCTTCAAGGAATACGGCAGGTTTCGCGAGATTCTCAGCCAGGTAAATCGGGCCGCCCTGGAGTCGCTGCGTTTGGAGATCGCCTACAAGTCGCTGACCAGTGAAACGGAAGCCCTAAGAAAAGTCGATCCCTACAAAGTCTGGTTTTTCGATGGAACCCTGTACCTGATCGGGCATTGTCATCTACGAGAGGAGGTCCGAACCTTCGTGCTCGACCGAATCCGAATGTTGCGCTTGACCGAGGAACACTTTGAAATTCCTCCGGACTTCAGTCTGGAGGATTACATGAAGCACAGCTTCAAAGTGATGCAGGGAGACCTTTACACGGTCCGGATCAGGATATCCGCCGAATGGGCCCGGTACATCGGCGAGAAGATTTGGCATGAAAGCCAGAAAGCGGAGAAACTGCCCGACGGGCGTCTCGACTTGACCTTCCAGGTGGCCGGTCTTGAGGAGATCAAGCAGTGGGTCCTAAGCTTGGGGCCTCAGGCAGTGGTAATGGAACCCACGGAATTGATCGAGCTGGTTTTGGCCGATCTATCCGGAGCTCGAATGCTATACGATAGTGAGACTGCAATCCCGCAACGAATGAGGGAGCGCTGATAGTTACTATTTCAACTCGATCCCTTTGGAGACACCTATTTTAGAATCTCAACAGTAAGGAGTCTGTTCACATGAACAAACCCAATGTGCTTACCATGGATCAAATTAGACATGAAGTTGCAGGATGCTCCAAATGTAAGAATTATGTTGATGACATCATCCTTACGCGTAGGTTTGGAACTGTCAGCAGACCTGATCAATACATATTTGTGATAGGTGAGCGGCCTGGGCAAGCAGCGGGGGAAAGCCTTGAACTAACTGATGCTGAGTATGAAGAACGAGTAAAAAAAAATTATTATGGATACTTTCTTGAGAAGCTTGACCTTGATTTTAATAGAGTCTATTTTTCAAATCTTGTAAAGTGTGCTGCAAAAGAAAACCGTAAAAGCACGAGTGAAGAGACAAACAATTGTAAAGGCTTTCTTTATCAGCAAATTAAGTTCAAATCACCAAAGGTAATCATTGCCTGTGGGGAACCAACAATCAATGAGTTGACTGGTAAAAGCATTCGCGTAGGCAAAGACGCAGGCCGTATCATTAATTGGAATGGTATTCCTATGGTTGTAAGCCCAAATCCAACTGGAGCTTATTTTAAGGTGAATCAAGGCGAAATCATCGAATCTATCCAGTCGTCACTTCAATCTATTATCGGTGGCAATCCTGGTACAAAAAACAAAGTATCCACTGTAACCGGCTATGACATTTCAAAACCTACCGGAGAGCCTTCTATAAAAAATAAAAATATGCCTGTTCCGGCTATGGACAGCAAAATGGATTCATACGACCCTCTGTGCCAATGAGAGTGAGACACCTACCCGTTGATAAATTAGTGTAGGGCGGGTAGGAGATGGAGCATGATGAGGCACAGAGAGAAAGAGAATCCGGATGAGGGAATCGTGGTAACGGAGGGAGTCCGTAGGACGACCGGAGTTACCACGATCGGGAAGCACGTCACGGTCCCCGACCCGGAGGTTCCAGAGAAGAGGCCTCGTCGCAGATTTACAGCCCGGTACAAGCTGAGAATCCTGGAGGAAGCCGATGCGTGTACTGAACCGGGCCGGCTCGGGGCTCTACTTCGGCGAGAAGGCCTGTATTCTTCGAGTCTGGCGACATGGCGTAGACAACGTGACCAGGGGCAGTTGAGTGCGCTTGGGCCAAAGAAGCGAGGCCGGAAGCCCAAGCAGAAGAACCCTATGGCAGAGCGGGTGGCCCGGCTTGAAAGGGAGAATCGCCGTCTCGAGAATCAACTGAAACAGGCGCGAACCATCATCGAAGTTCAAAAAAAAATCTCGGAGATACTGGGGATCGCTCAGCCGGACCTGGACGACGTCGGGAGCAGTTCATGAGCGCGGCGATGGAGTTGCGCACCGAGGTAGGAACCGTGCAGGCATGTGGAGCCATGGGCCTGCCCCGTGCGAGTTTCTATCGCCGCCTGAAGCCGGCGGCGGCCCGCACACCGCGGCCGGCGCCTCCCTTGGCTCTGAACCCCCGGGAGCGGGAAACCGTGGTCGATCTGCTTAACAGCTCCCGTTTTCAGGATGATGCTCCCCGTCAGGTCTTTGCCGTCTTGCTCGATGAAGGACAGTACTACTGCTCTATCCGGACCATGTACCGGATTCTCAAAGCGGAATCCGGTGATGTCAAAGAGCGAAGAAAGCAGGCGCGGCGGCCTGTCTATAAAAAGCCCGAGTTGCTTGCGACCGGACCCAACAAAGTGTGGTCCTGGGATATTACGAAGCTAAAAGGGCCTGTGAAGTGGACCTATTTCCATCTTTACGTGATCATGGACATCTTCAGCCGCTACGTGGTCGGCTGGATGGTGGCCCATCGGGAAAACGCCGCTTTGGCCAGGCAACTCATCGAAGAGACGTGCTTCAAGCAGGATATCAAGCCCGGCCAACTCATCATCCATGCGGATCGAGGCCCGGCGATGAAAGCGAAGTCCGTAGCCGAGTTCATGGGAGACATTGGAGTGACCAAGACCCACAGCCGACCCTATGTCAGCAATGATAACCCCTACTCGGAGGCGCAGTTTAAAACCCTCAAGTATTGCCCGAAATTTCCGAAACGGTTTGGATCAATCCAGGATGCCCGGTCTTTCTGCCGGGAGTTCTTCTCCTGGTACAACCCCGAGCATCGGCATTCAGGCATCGGGTTGGTCACACCCGAACAGCTCCATTACGGACTCGCACAGGACATTGTAGCGTGTCGCAGCCAAGTTCTTCGGGCTGCCTTCCGGAGCAACCCCAACCGTTTCAAAGGAAAGGTGCCACAGCCGCCAAAATTGCCCAAGGCCGCGTGGATCAACAAACCGTCGAGCGATGACGTGGGAGTCTAATTTCTGAAAACAGGTGTCTCATTTTCATTGACACATTCCGCGACATAGTCGTTAGAAAAGTAACGGAACATCTCATTAAACTGGGAGCTGCTAGTAAGGGAGTCCAAAAGACCAAGAAAGGATGGAAACTGGATAACGAAGTAGTCAATATTCACCCCATTGCAAATCCAGAATGGTTTCAATTCAATAAACTTAGAAAATTGGAAAAAAAAGGCCTTTTACATATCGAAACGTTTTGTAAGGATTTTGGCCTATCCGAACAAGACTTAAGAACGACTGGGGAAGCCCGTTATGCAATTTGGGTTCATTGCTCGGTCGGGGAACATACTATTATCAGCATAATCAATTGGCTTCAAGAGCAAGATTTGAGATAGGCTCTATATGGCTTATCGGTAACCTTTCAATTTGGCGGCTTAGGGAGAAGATTAATGTATGTGAGAAAGCATGAAATCAAGACGTTGCCCGAATTAACACCGAAGAGGGACGAAATTTTGCTAAGTTTAATGGAACAAGCCATGCAGGGCAATCTGCCTATCTATTTTGCCGCTGTTCCAACCGCCCTGATTGTGCCCTTCGACATGGACTATCGTCCTGACTTACATCCGACCGGAAAAGCTGCAATCAAGGACAGCTTCGAGAAAGGCAAGCAAAAAATATTTCAAAAACTTTTAGTCTATCCCCGCGGAGTATGGTTCGTTGTGTCTGACGACTATATTCCCCTTTTTGCGGCTCTTAACGGTTTGCCCGATTACGTACCTTGCTTTGTCCTTGGCAAACCGGACAACCCATATCTAACGGATGTACAAGGTCCTATAAAGCAGGAGGACGTTGGCAGGGTGCTTGGTGTCCAGTAGGAGACATCGCAAGCGATCTCATCTCGGAACCATCAAATCGCAATGCTCACAGACTCGGCATCCTTCAGGGTCATGGTTGAATTCAGGATGCCCTTGAGCTAGGGACCTACTTCGACCAGAAGACCTGAAATCGGATAATGAATGTAACAGGCAATGTCGGCGTTACCGTTCAGGCTTTGTAGAATGTCCCGATAAGCCTTAAGCTGGCCGAAGAATTCGGCAGCTTTGATTGCAGCGTCATTCTTGTTGCCGGCAAACGCTTTGTGATCGATCACGGCTATCCTGTTTCCGGCGTTGAGCAGGAGATCGCAGAATCCCGATACAACAGTGCCTTCAGGCAGACGTTGGATAAGGGGCCACTCCCTGCGCCATACAGCCTCGGGGTATTCCTGATTGGCCCAGATAGCCAGGTTGTCTGCGGATTCGACAATATCCGAGCCGATTACAGCACCGGTGATTTGCAGACGCTTTATGATTCCCTCAGCCAGGGCCATTCGCTGCTTTAATTCATATTGTGGACGATCGGCGGCAAAGAAGTAGTGAAAGGCGTTCCCGACCGATTCCATGTCCGGATTTCCTGAAATGGGAATTCTAGGACCGATCTGAATCAGTTGACCCGCCTTGCCTTGCGCGTCCATGGATGATGGGCTGAGCCTTGAGGGAAAATGAGTCCGACTTCCGGTGACGATCGGGTAATCTTGTCCTTGAGCAAACGATCGGGTTTCAGGTTCAACAGGATCGAGCGCGCGGGTATGTATTTCCAGCTCCTGTCCGGCCCATACGGCCTTGCCGTGTTGGGGCTCTGAAAGCAGCCATGCGCCCTTTTCGTCGTTCAACAGCCCAAGGATACCTTCCCTAAAATCGTCTTTTCGTCCCGCCAAGATCAAACGATCCCTTGCACGGGTCCACGCCACATAAAGGAGCCGAAGTTCCTGCCTCTGGTGACTGTCTTTGATTCCCGGCATTGAAGCATCTTCTTCCATTCGGCAGTTAAAGGGCGTCTCCTTGTTTTTTGGATGGTAAGGAAACAACCAGTAACGAAGCCAACGATCGGCCAATGGATTGTTGATGTCGAAATTCGTCCAGTCGCTTATGACCTTTACTCCGAGAGGGTTCGGCTCGAATTTCTTTCCGATCTGGGTCAGAATTGTAACCGGCCATTCCAGGCCCTTGGCGCTGTGCAGGGTCACCACGTTAACCGCGTCCTCAACGGCCAGCTGTGCCTGCGAATCTTCCTCGTTGGCAGCCAGTTCATTGAAATACCCGAGCAGTCCCGCAGGCGTGCAACCGATCCCTTCGGCGGCCGAATAGGCGATGTAACTCCGGGCATGGGCCGATAGCGCATCCAGATTTGCCAGCCTTTTGGGCGCATCACCCCAAGCGAGACATAGTTCACGAATATCGATGATCCTGTAGACGGCATCGAGTACCTGAAGAACGCCGCTACCGGGTTTCTCCCGAGCGGAATTCACAATATCGGCGGCTTCGGGCAGCTGCCCAAATGCCTCTGCTCCCGGCTTTTCGAGCAACTGCTTCAACCACTCATCGGATTTGTCCGGGTAGTGAATGATCCGCGCCAGTTCGGCGGCTGCAAGGGTATCCTTCGGATCGACCCACAACCGTAGACCCGCTTGCACGGTCATCGCTTCCAGCGTTTTCATGAGTCCCGCTTTGGGAAGCACCGCCCGGATATTAATGGATTCCAGCGCTTCGGCCATTTTTGCGCAAGCGTCGTTTGTTCGGCAGAGGATGCCGATATCTCCGGGCCTTATCCGCCTTGTTTTCCCTTCTTTTTTGTCTCTGACCTTCACTTCATCGTCGCGGAGAAGATCACGAACTCCGCCTGCAACGGCCGATGCGTCCTCTGACTGGTTCTTTGAGGCGGTTTCCCACCATTCGATACAAGGCCCCAATTCAGGATCATCCGATTCCAAGGCGGGCTCCAACATTACCCGTTCTTCAGGGATGCCGTGTGATGCAAAGGCACGGGCAAAAACCGCCGAACTGACGTGTACAAGGGGCGGTCGGCTTCGCCATGACTTGTTCAAGGTTTCCGGAGCATGATCCTGAAAGATGTGCTGAATACACGAATCCATCAGGGCCGGATCCGTCCCGCGAAAACCATAGACCGACTGCTTCTGGTCTCCGACCCAGATCGTCTTCTTGGCCAGTGACGCCAAACGTAGAAGGATAGCCAACTGGATTGGACTTGTATCCTGAAACTCATCCACGAGAAGGATATCTATGGCGTCACTCAACCGGTCCACGACTTCCTTTTCTTGGAGAAGCTCAAGTGCCAGAACTTCCTGATCGGAGAAATCCATGACACCCCAAAGTCGTTTATGCTCCTGATAGGATTTGAGTGCGTTGATGGCCGTGTCGAAAACGAGCTCGACGGCTTCGGTCAGATCCTTCCTGAGATTTGGGTGATTGTCGTGAAGTGCCGCCACCTGTCGAAGTTGCTCCGCATGAACCGCTGATTTCTTGCCTACCTTAATGCGATCCAATCGCAACCAATCGCTCCAGGGGAGAGGCCGTCCCTCGCGAAGCCTGCTCAAGCAGGCCTCAGCCTTCTGAACCGCTCCTGCGGTACCACCGGTCTGGTCTTCCTCCAAGTCAACACTGCGGATGAAATCAGAAAGAGCGGTCTGGAGTTCGCCGTCGAAATCTCGGTCGGGACCCAAGGGCTTTCCGATCAATTGGCTTATGCTTTTGATGCTTTTTTGCTTGGATGCTTTTAAGTCGGCTTCCTTCAGTCCGTTAAACCTAGCGGATTGAATCAGGGACTCCACAACGCCGGTCCACTCAAAGGCTTCAAGTCTGCTGGAGAGTTCCGCCATGCGGGCCGAAACACTGCCCGATACAACAGAGGAAAGAGCACGCCTGAGCTCCCTGCCTGCCGCGTTTTCGTCCAAGACAACGGTCTCGGCAAAGAGCCCTTTCTCAAAGACGAAATCCATCACGAGCCTGCTGCAGACGGCGTTGACCGTTCCCATGCGCGCGGCCCCCAATCGGTTGGCCTCCACTGTGAGCCCTTCTCGGATAAGCCTACGGCGCACGCGTTCCTGTAGTTCGGCTGCCGCCTTCTTCGTAAAGGTCGTGGCAATCACCGCTTCCGGCCGCACACTCCCGGAAGCAATGCTTTGATGAAGAAGCGTTGCCAGGCGATAGGTCTTGCCGCTGCCCGCACTGGCGGTGATGATATGGATGTTGGTCATGATCATCAGTACCTTATAAAGGGCTCGCTCTTTGAAGCTTAGCCGGGAAAGGAAGAAATTTTCACCGCCCCTATTCGCTGAAGGCCCGACCACAAAGAACGGCGAAGTCGCAGAATTCGCAGGGCTTCAGAAAAAGTCGTCCATCGTCGAGTTGACTCTTTGGAGGGCCGTCGGGATCGTTTCCCGATGCCCGTACTTTGCCAGCCTTCATTTCATCCCAAATCCGCTTAAAGGACTCCTGAGTCCCCTTCCAAGTCTCTTCGGGTGAAGGACCTCCAATGATCCGTGCGTCCGGAAAGGCCTTGGGGTCCACCGTGATCACCTGACCGGATTTGAGCATCAAATAGGCAACAGGAGGAAAGGTCGTCTTTTCATTCTTCCGAATCAAATGACCGTATACGGCTAATTGGAGGCTTGTGCCGCCGGCCAGCTCTTCCTTACGATAATTGACTCCGCCGCGCTTGAAATCGACGATTGCGTCCGGGTTCTTCAGTACCAAGTCGGGTCGGCCTTCAATCTCTATTCCCAGGGAACGGGATTTCGTAGCATAGGTCTGTTCGACGGCTCGTACCGTGAATCTTCCTTCCTTGATCAAACGAAATACTCGATGAGCCGCTGTGCGGAGAGCCATTTTCACCTCCGCTCGAATATCTTCGTAGCCGGGCAAGAAGAGTTGAGCGGCCATGAGCGGTCCTTCCGAACCAAAACGCAGGGTTGCATCATCGGCAGCTTCTTCGGGGGTTTGGCCGGGATTGGAAAGGACGCGGGTGAGTATCTCGTGTATGAGCCGGCCTTGCAGTTTTTCGGGCGAATCCAAAGTGGCCGTAGCCCCGCCATATAGGTTGCCCAAATAGCGAACGACCCAACTGAACGGGCAGGAAATCAAACTCGACAGACTGTTGGGTGACTCCTTCGGTCTTTTGGCCACGGCACCCGCAATAACGCCCCATTCCCATACGGGCTCGGGAAGGCTCCTGATCGGCCGAATGGTCCTGGTAAGCCCGTTATGGGAAATCAGGAATTCACGCTCCAATTCCTTCAAACCCGTGGATTCCTCGACCCGACCGGCAAGCTCGTCCCACAATGGGTGCGGATATTGCTCTTCACCGTCGGGGCCTCGCCGAGCACAGACGAGAATCAGATTTGAACCCGCCAGCATGAGAGGCCGTTGCCATCTCTCCGCGGCCCACACGGCTTCATCACCCGGGCGAGGGAGTACAACGCCTACTTGCTCAAGCCCTGAACGTTCCTTGGCGGTAAGCATGTCGGAAGCTATGACCGGCGCGGCGCCCCGATTGAACGACCACCAAATCACATTCTGCGCTTGTTCAGCGATGCACTCCGGCGCCCCAACGGTTTCCAAACCTGCTTGGGCCTCGTAAAGAGGAAAAGAGCCCGCCGCCTCGTTGATCTCATAAAGCATTCGGCGTATCTGTGGAGCAGTGAAGTGAGAAAGGCCCGATAGCTCGGCAATGCGCATGCAGTTCTCCAACTGAGCGATCAGAGCCTGCCATGCACGTTCCGACGCATCCTCCCCCATCCTGCCTTTGGCCCAGGATCGGAGAAGATCGATCCGAGCCTTGATCTCGGTCACCGGATAATTCCGGCTTTGGATGCGCCTCGCAAAGATGGCATCCATTCGGTCTTTCAAGCGCTTCCGATCTTTCTTGTCTGAGAACTGGTTCAGACCTTCTTCCAGTGCTTCATTCCAGGCATCCGATCCCACCGCGGGATAATCCTGCAGCGCATGAGCCAACCTGCGACCGATCCCTTTGGGAACGGGGCTGTTGGGCAACATCAGGAGTTCGAGAGCCCTCTGAGGATCAGGCGGATCCCAGGCCATGGCCAGAGTCAGGGGCAGAATCTGAAGCAAGGCATGATCGGAGGCTGGTATGCCTGCGCCCGTCGTGGGCAGATCAAATCGATGGAGTGCCTCGTCAAGCACGCTGTCGGGACCGATAATGACTGTACGTTCCAGTGACTCAAGATTGGAGAGCCAAGCGGCCAGTTCGTGGGCGGCCATGCTGTGAGTGGCGGGCCGCAGCAATTGAAGGGATCCATCCCCTATGGGTCTGAAGGGCACTGTTCTGCATGCGCCCAAGTCGCCCTTTGGTGAGGCCGGTTCCAAGGTCTTCTCGATGACTTTGGTTCCCGTCCGCTCAAGAGCCTGCACTGCTGTCCGCAATGCGGGATTCAGACGACCAACCGGAACGAGAAGTGTGAGTGCCTCAATCACATTGGCGGCACCCTGCATGGTTCCTGCTACCTCAAGAAACCGATCGGGAAAACCGGGCGAGGCCTTGTAGGTAACCTCCGCCAATTGCTCCAGCCGCAGGCTGACCGGTTGGCCGCGCCAACCTTGTGTCCAAAGAAAATCGCGCCACTCCAAGAGCCTCCTTGCGGTCCCGAAAGGGTCCACCTGAGCGGAGTCTTTCCAGAAGCCCTTGATGCTTCGGACTTCCGAAACCAATTCGGCAGCCCTGACTGCGGGAGGCAGGGTGGGGCCGGCCAGACCGGTCATGGTCTCAAGGATGCTCAAAAGGCCGGAGGGCCCTAACCAGATTTCACCGGATGCGGCGTGGCCTTGTGCGATTGGGCCGGGCCAGGAACCTTGATCAAAAGCAGGGTCGAAGGTGATTCTCATATCGCTTTTCTGGAATTAGAGGGTAATGGTCTATTCGAAGGCAGGATACTCCAACCTATGAAATCCATTCAGCGGCTCATGCCTCATAAGACATCTGATAAGACCCCCTATGCGGAAGTTTTTCCCAAAAGTATCAATTACATGAGGCGAAACAACCCCCGGTCCTTCTTCTCCTGCATCACGCCTTTACGCTCTCTGGCCGACGCCGCGATGCCGGCAAGCTGTTCCAATGACTTCCCAAACCTGCTGGAAAAAACCCATCCTTCCCGATAGCCGTGCCGCTTGTTGAATCGGGAAACGTGATCGATGAGCCCCATACGCCGCATCTTGCTTCGGACGGTTTCGAGGATTCTCGGTGAAAAACCGTATTTGTCGCACAACGGCTGAAGAGTGTCTAGAAATTCATGCTCAGCGTACTTGAGTTCGATGAAGATTGCGAGAAAAACTCTCTGATGATTCTTGTTGCCGGGGAATAGGATAGCAGCGAGTTCATCCAGGTCCCGGATTCTCGCGATCTTGTTATGACTGAGTTCGATTTTTGTGCTGACGATCAGGCATCACCTCTTGTGCCGGCGCTGGACGAAGGCCAACTTATTGCATCCAGTCCTTTTCAGGGCTTTCTTTCGAAGTTCGACCCTTTGCTTTGCGATCTCGAGCGCCATCGTTCTGAGTTCTGTCCCTAACAGGCTCTCAACCCAATAGATCGTGGTGTACGCAGAAACGTAGATATCTCCCAGCAGCCGCTGGAACCGCCACCTGATTCCCTGGCGCGTTAATCCAAAAATCCGTTCGATTTTGTCGCCGTAATTTCTGCGCAACACGAACCGCTTCAGGCCGTTTTCCGTCAGCTCAATCTTGAGATCACTATCGTCGATCAGCATTTTCAGTTTTTCAATGAACTCCTTGTCCTTTTCAGTCAATTTCATTGTAGGGCGGCTCGATTTCAATATCCGAACTGTATTGTGTGACCCGCACTTCCCCATCCTGAAGCAGAAAGATCAGAGCGACAAAGCGCATCGCCCGATCTCTTCGGGCATCATCGATCAGGAGATCGATCCTGGAAAACATGATTTGTCGATACCTGTTCACTGAATCCAGGATATGGCGTCTGTACCGGGACAGCCCAGGAAGATTCCCAGTCAGGGAGAACTCCTCGTCCCAAACTCCCACATCAAAGCCGATGAAGCCTGCCAACGCTTCAGTAAAACCAGGCAAACGATCAAGCTGCGGTTCCTCCAGTAACGTCAACCCGCGCGACCGCTCTTCTCGACGGGCGAGCCTTATCATTTCTTTTCGTTTTATCGTCTTGGCCCTGGACTCCGCCATCCGTTGCCGGAAATAGACCTTGTCGAAGACCCGTTCATCGAACAAGAACCGGGACGGCACGGTCTTCCCACAAGAAGCGCACGCATAATGAAGACACCGCCTGACCAGCTTTGCTCCGCAGCAGCCGCTCTTTTGAAACACCACTGTGGGGTCGAGTTCATGACCGCTTGCACAGGCCGCCGAACCGGGTTCAAGCATCCGCAGATTTTCGCCGCAAACAGGACACGGATGATCCGCCAGCATAACGTCATAGTAGTAGTCTCGGGCCGACGCCTTGTATTGAGCAACGCCGAAGACAAACTCCCAGATAATCCGGCCGACGGCCGCCTCCGGCTCTTCCAAGTCCAAGACTATTGCTGAGTGTTGGCCAGAGTGAGCCGGTTCCGGTATTCCGCATTCCATCTTTGTTGGGAAGCAAAGCCTTCATATAAACCTTTCGCTCAAAGACCGCAGAGGAAAGAAAAGTTTATATACACCAGGGCCTTACCAAGTCCCGAGGTGATACCGATGCCAAGACCCTACAAATGCCCGTACTGCGGCGCAACCCAAAGCCACTGGAAAGGATACAGGCCCCTTGCCCAGGGAAAAGTCAGACTCCGGATGTGCACCAAGTGCCACCGGAAGTTCACAACACGGGTGAAGATAGGCGGATAGCAGCCCAACGGTCCGTCAATGAAGACCGCCGAACGACCCGGAACCGAATCCTTCTCTTGATAAGAACCGGCTGAGGGTTTCCTTGGGAAGCGACCTTGAGATTTCTCTTGTCTGGCCATACCTGCCGCGTGATATCAGCCGGGCGTTGATCAGTCCGTAGAGGTCAAGGGAACCGATAATGTCCGAGAACCTTCGTTGTGTGAGCGGCCTGACCCGTTCCAACTCGCAGAAATTGGCGTATCGATCATAGGCCTCGCCCGTAGTGACCCGTTTCGAAGTCTTGGCCAGAAGATCGTAGCAGGAAAGAAGCGCAAGTTTCTGCTGCGGAGCGAGAGCCCGAACCATTTCCTCTGTTTTGTCCATTTCCAATCTGTGCTCAGCCAGATCCACGATTTCTTCGGACAGCCTGCCGCCGGTTTCCTGTGCGACTTTGGCCGACTTTGAGAGAAGTTCAACCGCCTTTCTCGCATCACCGGTTTCTCGCGACGCCAACGCCGCGATCTTTCGGACAGCGGCCTCGTCCACCTTTGACTTATCCAAAGCCTTTTCCACTCGAAGATTCAGGATTTCGATCAAATCCAAGGCGTTATAGGGTTCAAAGAGCATGTCCGTCTTCTTGAGAACACTCAGAATCCGCGGGTCCAGCATCTTGTCCCAGTTCAGTTTGTTCGTGACCATGATGAGAACCAACCGGCAGGGAATCTTTCTTGGAAGGGTCTTTCCAAGGAAGGTGATAAATTCATCCGCATTGGGCTTGATATTATCCGCCTCATCAATCAAGAGGCACAAGAACCCCTGGAATCGGTTCAGCTCTTCGATGATCCGTTCCTGCATCTGATCGATGGGAATGCCTTTCCTGTAGGTGCGAATCGATTCATTGAGGGCTCTCGCAAGCTCGTTCAACGCTCCGAAAGAAGACCTGGGGGAGGTCAAGTCCACGTATCTATACTGGAACCCGACGGACTGAGTTCGGCAATATTCCTGAAACGTCGAAAGGACGTGAATGAGGGAAACCGTTTTCCCTGAACCCGTAGGACCGAAGACCAGTAATGAACTCGGATGATCGCCGTCCAGGATCGGAGTCAGATGACAGACGATGCGTTTCAGCTGCTCTTCCCGGATATTCCGATCAAAAATCTCCTTCAGAACCGAAGTCCGCTCTTCCTCAGGCAACTTCTCGTCGTCCAAATAGTTGGGGTTCAAAATAAGGCGATGATTCTTCTGTGAGTCATGCAATGTGCGAATGAATTGCAGGGAAGCTTCTGAATGATCTCCACCGGACATTTTCAAGCGATTCTTCTACAGGACATCTATAAATAGTTTTCGGTGCAAATTCCTGTTGTCACTTGAAAGTGAACCGGATTTTGAGAGAGGGAAAGTTTCCGGTGGAACTTTCAGTTTCAGTTTTTGGTGATGTTTTCTTTTCCTTACTAGAGTTTAGAGTCTGGCGACCCTTGGTATAGGAAAAATGCGAATAAAGACAACAAAGTACTTGACATTGCCGCGCGGATGCGCGGCCGCCTTTGGCTGCCCTTTAAGGAAAGAAACCTTTCCTTGGGGGTCAACCAATGGATTCGACGGCTCAAGCACTTATGCTCCTATCGCAGTGGATTTCCTTTCTATTTCAGGCCGTTCCGTGCAGAATAGCTCCGACTCTTCTGGAACTCCTGATGGGATGTATGGTCTGCCGCGGCGGCCATATTTCTTCCGCGCTTCTGGCCGTTCGGCCCCAGTTGTCCTGGACCGCCTATTACAAGGCCATCGAAAAGGGCCGATTCCAATGGCTTGCGCTAGCCCGGCAATGGATGCGCCTGATCCTGAAACGGATTCCAAACCGATCCATCGAGTTCGCCATAGACGACTTCCCTTTGCCCAGATCGTCCAAGAAAGCTCCCTGCGCCGGTTGGCATTACGATCACGCGCACCGGCCCAACCGCCCCAAATTCCTGTGGGGACAGCTTCGGGTTTCTCTGGCTGTCATCTGCCGCCACAAGGGCCGGGTAGCCGCGTTTCCCCTCTTGTTTCGGCTCATCCGCAAAAAAGGGAACACCACCAAACTGGACGCGGCGCGGCTCTTGATGTCCGTTCTCATGACTTGGCTGCCGGATCGCTTTCTCATTATTCTGCTGCTCGATGCCTGGTATATGAAAAGCTCCCTGGTGGTTCCCCTGATTCGCGATGGTGTGACGGTCATCGGCCAAGTCCGCAAAGATACCGCCCTGTTTTTGCCTCCGGACAATCCGCCTCGGAAGAAACGGGGCAGACCCAGAAAGTATGGGGAAAAACTCACGTTGGAAAACATCGGACGATTCTGTCGTCCGGTGGAGAAAACCCTCTTTGCCTACGGCTCGGAACGAGTTTTCCAGTTCTACCAAACCAAAGCCAAAGTCCGCTTCCTGGACGGCCGGTTGTGCAAGATCGTGTGGTGCCGGTTTATGTCCGACAACCCCTCTTGGTCCGATTGGCATCTTCTGATCAGTACCGATCCCGACATGGACGGCGCGGAAGTGATTACACGCTATGCACGACGATGGTGGACCGAGCCCATGTTCAACGAGATCAAGCACCTGTTCGGACTGAAAAATGCTTGGCAGCAGACACGGCAGACATTGGCTCGATGGAGCATGATCTTGTGCCTGGCCTACGGCTTGCCACGGCTCTTGGCGCTCTGCCTGGGTCCCAACGCGGCCTATACGATGTTTCCAATCCCTTGGAGAAAGAACAGGCCCGCCACCGCCGGCTGGATGGCCGCAGCCATCGGTCGTCTTTTCGGCAACTTAAACGTGCGAGCCATGTGGAACCGGAAATCCAAAAAATTCCAACCGGAATTCACCGATTCTCCGGAAGACTTGGGGCGCGCTGCCTGATATCCGTGTTCAGTCAATCATCTCAAAGCCTTACGTCAACGGTATTCAACCCGTCTTGGAGAACTATGCTCTTCTATACAAACTTGGCTGCCCCGCATGGCTCTAAACTCTAGTTTTCCTTATTATTATTTATTTCTATATAGAAATTATATAATATAATATAAAAGATTAATATTTCAAGAAAACTTTATAAACTAAACCACTTTGCAGTAGCGACAAAGTGTAAGTAGAGCATGCCTGCGAAAATATTTTTTGATTTCCACAAGAAATCTTCCCACACTCTATGGCCTTTTGGTAAATTTGAACAATAATAGAAAGAATTATAAATAAAAGCTACTATTCTCAATCTTTGAATCGAAAAAACCCGATTCGGAGGTGCAAACCATGGCAAATGGACAAAAATATGCCACATCAGGCACACACCATACCGGCTGCCCAAGCTGGGATAATATGGGAAACAGTGGCGATCTGCCACCGTTTTTCAAACCGACAGAACAAATGAAACGTGAAGGTTTCGAAGTGACTTTCTTGAGCGACGGTCCTCGGAAAGAGACCGAGAACAATTTCGACAGTAACGCCCACGATCTCTGGTTTGACGTTTCATACGAGGGAAAAGAAATGACCTGGACGATCAGTCAGGTGAGCCTTCTCTCTGAGCTAAAGAAACATTCACCGCTCAAGAACAAGACCGTCCTGATACGACTTGTCCCTGTGACAGCGGAATTCCGGCGCATGCGTCCGAAGTACAAGGGAAGTGAGCGCTACGAAGTCTCAGAGGCTCGTCTCCCGACAAATGACTCGGTAGAAGTAGAAGAGTTAACGGCTTGAACGATCTCTTTTTCCTATTCTTATCCAGGAGAACAAACCTTTTTTCATCCCAGAGTGAGGCATTGGTGCCCTTTTTTTCAGGTTGTGAAGGAGACTTGCGGATTTAGCCGTTGGAGGCGTGATACGAAACTGGACCCCCCAAGTCTGCTTTCGAGAATACAATAAAAAACTCAAGAATCTTGACATGGATCCATAATCTGTACAATTTGGCTGTTAACTGGAAATTATTTTGATGAATACAGCAATTCAACTAAATAATCAGGATTGCGGAACTTGAAGAAAACATCCCATTCTAATATGCATCTTTGGAACAGTCAGAAAAAGGATGCTCAGTTTTTTAGCAATGCAGCAAGCGGTGTAGCATACGAATTGCCAGCTTTTTTCTAAGCAATCCGAGACAGAGTGTGAAAGAAACTGTCTTGTTTTCAGTTGGTTGGATCGATGGCGTCATTCTTGACAGTCTTACTGGGGCGCCGCCCGCCTGATCGGAAAGGGCGCAACATATAACATGACTTCCAAGCGAATGGAAAACGAACTGACTTTCCATTGGGGCAATGTATGTCGAACGGAATCTTTCTGATGGACCGGGACGGCCGACTCCGGCAGATGGCCGGGAAGATTATGTGACCGAGGGCCTACCATGTCTCGTCGCCAACCATCCATCTTGCTACTTCCAAGTAGGTCGGACCTCTGTGATAGGTTAGAATCGAGTAGCATTTCCACACTGTCAAAGTGAACACTATGACTTCCCACGCGTCTTACGACCCCGAACTCACCACTGCCACTGAAGCCGCACTTTCTGCAGGTTCTGTCCTCCGTGATGAATTCAATCGCCAAGGCGGTCCACGTGGGACGAGTCATCATGCGGAACTGGATCAAATCGCGGAAGAGCTCATCCTAAGGCGGATAGATAGGACGTTTCCGGAAGACGGTTTTTTCGGAGAAGAATTGGGGCGTGCGCGGATATGTAGCAGTGGAGAGGAACGATATTGGGTGGTGGACCCCAACGATGGCACAAGCGCTTTTATGTCGGGTTTTAGGGGTGCCGCGGTCTCCATAGCTCTGTTGGAAAAGAGCAAGCCTGTGTTGGGCGTGGTGTATGCGTACAATTTTCCAGATGATAACGGCGATCTTATTGCCTGGACAAAAGGCGGGCCGGTCTTGCGAAACGGCCGGATGGTGGTAAGAACCTGGCCGGATGAACCGAGCTCGAACTGCACGGTTCTCTTGTCGCACCATGCGGACCACAATGCGGAGGCGAATGCGCGACTGGTTTATCCCATGCGTTATAGGGCAATGCCAAGTATTGCCTACCGTCTGGCGCTCGTGGCGGCGGGTGAAGGCGACGCGGCGGTGTCGCTCAATAGTCCGGAGTTTTGGGACTTGGCCGGCGGACACGCGATTCTGATGGGGGCAGGAGGGGATTTGTACGATGAGAGGGGACGGCCGGTTCGATATTCGGCGGATTTGAGCTTCAGTTTCAGCTTCCGTGTGTTTGGAGGCTGCAAGGCCCTCGTGGATCATCTGGAGAAACAAGATTGGAGCGAGGTTTTCAATCGTCCTGAAACGCGCAGTCCCTATTCGCTTACTTGGCCGAAATCGAGCGGCGAATCCCCGGATGCCGGCCTGCTTTCCCGGGCACAAGGGTGCCTGTTGGGCCAACTGGCAGGGGACGCGCTGGGCAGTCTGGTGGAGTTCAAACGCCCTGAATGGATAAAGGTTAGATATCCCAAAGGGCTAAGGGAATTGGCAGACGGAGGAACCTTTAACACCATTGCCGGACAGCCCACGGACGATTCCGAGATGGCGCCGCTGCTGGCTCGGACCCTCATTACACAGGTTACATACGATGCCGAGGAAGCCCGTAAAGCCTATGTGTTCTGGCTTCACTCGGGGCCTTTCGACTGCGGCATGACCGTTGCCGGAGGTCTTCGCGGCCTACCAAATCCGGATAGTCAGGCCAATGGCGCCTTGATGCGCGTGAGCCCGTTGGGTATTTTCGGGACAAATTTTGATCTGAGTCAGGTGTGGGAGTGGGCGTGGCGGGATGCGGCACTGACCCATCCTCATCTGGTTTGCCTGCAAGCCAATGGCTTATTCACCGTGGCCATTGCCCATACAATCCGTACCGGCTCCAAACCCAAAGAGGTCTATAACTTTGTGCTCGACCGAGCCAGGGATACGGATGTGGACGACTCGCTCATGGACGCCATCACAAGAGCGGCATCGGATCCGCCTCCAGGCTATGTGCACAAACAAGGATGGGTATTAATAGCTTTCTGGAACGCCCTTTGGCAGCTCCTCCATGCTCCGAACTTTGAGGAAGGCGTTGTAGACACAGTGATGCGAGGAGGGGACACGGATACCAACGCAGCCATATGCGGCGCTCTTCTCGGTGCGGTGTACGGCCGGGAAGCGGTTCCTGCCAGATGGACAGACCGGATCCTCGCATGCCGTCCGATTGAGGGGCTTCCCGACGTGCATCAGCCCCGCCCGGAATGTTTCTGGCCGGTGGACGCCCTAATTCTTGCTGAAAAGCTGCTGACGAAGAGGGACCGAGACGGACGATGTACAACCCGGCCAAGGCAATAAAGATCATTCCATAGTCTGAACAGATGGTAATTTGCTTGGGGAAAAGAGCCAAAGATTACGATGAAGTCAAACCGCTAATCGATCTGTGCAAGGCTGGCCGGCTGTTTGATGTGCAAGCCTGGATCATGGACGGAAAACCAATCAATCTGCCGCCTCCGTCTCCAATAAACGCTCGAAAGAATTGCCCACTGCAGGTCTCCATCGAAAAAGGTTTTCACAGCCTTGTGCAGGTGCTGCTCGAAGGGGGAGCGATCGTTCAGGATGGGTCCTACAATGCCCTTGAGCAGGGAGTGGGCAAGCGCCGCTTGGATTTGATCGAGCTTTTGGTGGAAAACGGCGCTGACGTCCGGTCGGTGAAAATGACTCGGGTGTTTGACTCATGGGAACCAGCAATCATGGAATATTTCATTGATCAGGGCGCCGATGTCGAAACCGGTTATCCGCTGGCAAGGGCGCTGTGCTGGAGAATCCGGACTGCCTTGGGAGTGTTCAAACGACACAAAGACCGCTTCCCCAGCTTTCAGGATCAGGTGAACATGGCATTACGTCATCACTGCAAGGAAAGGAACCTAAAATGGGTGTCATTGCTGTTATGGGCCGGTGCGGATCCGTTTGCCAAGGGGCCGGACTCACCTGACTTGGATCCAGACCCGGACGAAGATTTATGCGCCTTGGAGTACGCTGCACTGTACCAGCATTTTGAGGTTTTCAAACTGAGAAAAATCAGGATATCCCCTGATCATCCAATTGCCATTGACTTGCTGCGAACTGCCTGCAGGGCGGACAAAGCAGATTTCCTGGTTGAATTACTTGATCAGGGATTCACCCCGATTGATCAAAAGGATCATGGATCGTCCTTGATCCAGAACTGCATAGAGTCCATGCAATGGTCCTTTGACTATGATAGGTTCGATCGCGAGCGCAATAACAGAGATATCGATTCAGATAGTTCGCGTGAAGCGCTTAGAATGATTGACATTCTGGCCAAACACGGTGCCAAGTGGATGCCCACTGAGCCCCAACAAATCAACGATGCCCGTCGGTCTCTACTCAAAATGAGCGTCGATTACACAGTCGAGTTCGTACGCATCATGTCCAAATACGATGCTTGCACCCGTGATACCATAGAACAACTCCTGCGGACGCCCACGATACGCCAGCACGTTGCCAAATACCAATCCCGCATTCAGGAGCTGATAAAGAGATTCACATTAACCCCGGATAATCTCAATGCCTGAGGTTTCAGCAACTTATTTAATTTTCCGGAGCGAACGAAGACAGAAGTTCGAGAATCAGGAGCCGCTGTCCGTTAAAGTGGGTCTTGTCAATACAACTATCCCCAGACGAGGACTCTTGAAGCCAAGGTCCCACGCTGATTTCACTCCGGCGATCTCACAATGAGGAGGGGCTCGCATAGCCCCAAAAGGCAATCCCCATCTCTTCGAGTCAAATCCTCTTCTTCTTTTTCTTCTTCTTGGACCCCGGCTTTCCGGTAGTCTCGACCGCAGAATCGGACTGGTCTTCGGTGACCGATTCCGTCTCCGAGGGTCGACTGAAGACTTTCTCGATATTTGCGGCCAACCAGAAGAAAGGATCGGACTTTCGTTCGTATTGGGCTTCGCTATCCTCCAACAATTCATCGTCCATTGTTTCGAGTTGCTCTTCGCACTCTGTCCCACGATTCCTTCCCATGACTTCCTCCTGTTGTTTTGAATTCTCCATAGTTGTGTTTCTATGACGATGACTGATTTTGCAGTTCCCAATGCCGGCTTCCGTGTTTTAGAAAAACATTACAAACCCGTCCTTGCTTCTCTCCCTGGCCCGCCACCAGTCCGATATCGTGGGCGAAGGCTCGGGATCCAATGAATACCTTTCCATGCTGCATATTACGCGCTTCCTGTATTTAAACCTGTCGAGCGGACTTGCCCAGTTGAGGCAACGATCCGGGCCATGCGTTGGTCATCGATATTTCCTGCGGACAAGAGCGCGCCATCACCGTCCCTACTGGTATAATCCGTCCAAACAGACGAGCGTGTTGCCCGGAATCAAAAATCTCCCTTGATGTCTTGATGCGAAGCACAAGCGAGAACCATCGACCGTCTGGAAAACAAGGACTTGCCTTGCGGCTCCGGGGAACGAGGTCCCCGAAGCCTCGGTTTCAGGTCCTAATCCAGGACGATCTTTCGCCGCGGCTGGTTCACCAGTTCCCGCACTTGGTCATGCACGGAAGCCATCGCTTCCCGAATCCGGTTCTTGAGGTAACCGCTTTCGCGAATGGACTCAGGCGACCTTCCGTCGAGCACCGACTCCGCCTGCTGCACGAGTTCCGCCAAGCCATTGTCGTCGAAGACGTTTCGTTGCTTGAAGTGTTCGAAGAACTCGTAGAAGTTCGTCACCGTCGATCCCTTGAACTTCTTGGCTTCGCCGTCCGGCCCGATACTGAACCGCTCGCAGATGTGCCCCACAAGGTCGGCGAACTCCTCTCGAAGGCTCTGCACGGCAAGCTCCCTGGCCTCTTCCATGGTTTGGATGAACTTTCGCTTTTCGCGCTCATACACTTCCGGCGCCAGGAGACCGAACCTGCCGTTCGGGACATCAAGGGCCACAAACCGCCACTCGAAGGAAAACCGCCTTCGGATGTCCATCGGATAATCCTGCTCATTGAACAGGTCACCGAGGTACGCAATGGCCGAGTCCCTGAGCACCGGATACCGTGAGGCAAAATCGTTCACGAGGTAACCGAACTCAGATTGAAGCTCCCGCAACTTCTCGTCCACTTCGGAGATCAAGTCTTTCGGCACGAACATCATGCCGTGGATGGGGAAGGGCAGACTGACCGATGTGAGGTAGAGCCGGGAATTACCGGCCAACTTTGCAATGGGTTTCAGGCTTTCCGGGTCCACGAGCTTTTTCGTTGCATGAAGCCACTCGTGGTTCGTGGTCATTTGAGCGAGTTTTCCCTGATCGATCTTTCTTCTCGCTCCCCACATGCTGATGGAGAGTTGCACCAGGCATCCTTTTTCGAAGATGTTTTCCATCGCCGTCTCCTTTCAGAAAAAAGAAAACCCCGATCTCCGAGTAACGGAAACCGGGGCATGTGTTGATTTGTGATTACAGTGTCTGCCAAACGTCAGCCGCAAAGCGGCAGATACTTCTTCACCGCTTCTTTCTCCTCCTCGTAGTACGCTGGAGTCAGGCTTTGGGCGGTTTCTCTTCCAAGCAAATCCTTCAGGAATTTCGATTCCTCGATACAAGCCTTGCCCTTGAACCCTCGGGTTTCGAGCTTGATCTCGCCATCCATGGACACTTCAACAATGATTTCCTTCATCACAGCCTCCTACATCCGGACGTGGAGCCGGATTGCATTTTCGGTTTTCTTTTCGATCACCGTGTAGCCTTTACGCCGAGCTTCGGTCCGGGTCTTCTCCACTGCGTAGGCCTGCTTCAACAGTCCTCCGTTTACGCCGATTGCTTTTTCCACGTTAGGGTCGTAGAAGTCGCACTGAAGTTCATACCTGTCATCCATCCTCTGAACGCCGATTTCATAATCCGCACCGGGCAATCGAATGGCATGCTCGCACGCTGCGTTGTTTCCGTACCACCGGAACTCTTTCCTGCCTTCGAGGAACATCAGACCCAGCCGATTACACGCAGACTTCAGGACAGCGAGGTCCTTTACTTCGAGTTCGATTTTAACGATATGACTCATCGTATCCTCCGAATCGTTTTCACGGGTTCTTCGTCGCTTCGGCTCGCTCTCCTCGCCCGAGTCTCAGCCCAATCCCGGAGCGCTGAGAGCTGCTCCTTCATGGTTTTCGAAAGCGGAACAATGGCATCACGGGCGTTTTCCAGGCCGTCAAAGAGCGAATCTTTCGCCAATTGCTCGATCTCAGCGCCTGTCCATTCAGTGAGTTCAGCTGCATACTCGGAAGGTATTTCCGAACCGTATCGTTTATTCATGATTTCGATGATGGCTTCGCGCTCGCTTTTGTTCGGGATATCCACGAAAAAGAGGGCATCAAACCTTCCCGATCGCATAAACTCAGGCGGCAGCCCCGAGATAGCATTAGCGGTTGCCATGACCAGAATCGGACTGGTAGTCTCTTGAAGCCACAAGAGCAGATGCCCGAACATGGACGAGGTGGTCCCACCGTCCGAGATTCCCGAACTTTTGACTCCGGACAGCACGTAGGGTAGGCAGCGGCCCTCCTGCAGAAGCAGGCTAAGCCGCCACCCCCCTCCGAACCGTACGTGCGGCTTTCACCGCATACGGCTCTCTACTTACACTTACCTGGAAATCTCAGGTCAGGCAGAGTCCCGTCATGGAGTTGCCGATGGCAGTGAACGCACAAGACCAGGGTTTTCCGATTGCGTTCACGCATCAGCTCTTTCCATGGTTCGTTGCCATCAGCAACGGCACTCATACTCCCGGCGTGGTGCACCTCAAAGTAGCCGCCTGCACGCCCGCAGAACTCGCATTTCTGAGCCCTCAAACGAGAAAGGATATCAGAGTACGTGGCCCGATACTTCTTTGTATTGGGTACACTGTCGAGATTCTGCAACAGGGAAGAGCGGTAAAATTTGAGGTCCTTCAACCTGAAGAGCCGAGTGGTGCGTAATTTCCCATGGTACCATTCGGTAATAGCGTATTCCCCCGGTTCAACCTTCAGACGCCTCCTCACTGTTCTCTTGCTGCAGCGGTGTTTTCGGGCGAATGTTCTCGTCAAACTTCGGAACCAGACGGACTGCAGTTTCTGCAATGCCCGAACTGCCCCTTGAGCGAGAACATAGTAATTGGCAAAGCCCCTCAACTCCGCGTTGTAAATCGTGAGGATTTGTGTATCCATTAGGTTGACCAAGTTAAGTCGGGGCATGACTTCAAAGTTCTCATAGTTGCCATATCCGTTCTTCTTGCAGAACGCCGCCATCTTATCGCTTGGGACTTTAAGCTGGATTCGACCAGCCCCAAGCCTCCTGGTCGTGTAGGTCCCGCCAAGTTTTACCTTGACCGATTTTCCCACCGGGTAGGTTGTGATGTCATACCCGAGGAAGCGCGTTTCCTCAGTACAATGACGGAGGCCTGATTTCTCTTCGGAGATCTGCAGGCGCAAATGTTCTTGGACAAAACCACGAACAGTCTGCATGACCTGCCTGCAATCCTCCTTGGAGCCGATCATGCCGATGAGAAAATCATCGGCGTACCGGATATACATCAGTCTCTTGTAACCTTCGTCATGGAAATCCAAGGAAGGGACTAAACGTCGCATCCTGCAATGTTCCCGAAGTTCGGCTTCTATTTCTTTGAGCTTTTCGGTCTCCCCAGCCTGCTGAGCCCGGGCGAACCTTATCCTTTGACGACGGACCAGATACTGATAGCGGAGATACTCTTCGTTCCGGCGTCTTCGCTTTCCCTTGTTGAATTCCTGAACCAGACTTTCCATGAACTCGTCGAGCTCATGAAGGTAAATATTGGCTAGGATCGGGGAAATAATTCCACCTTGAGGAGTTCCACTATACGTGGCATGGTATTTCCAATCATCAATATAGCCGGCCTTAAGCATGGCCTTGATGAGATTGATGAAACGCCTGTCGTCAATCCGTTTCTCCAACAGTCTTATCAACACCTTATGGTCGATATTGTCGAAGAAACCCCGGATATCCATGTCGATGATCCACTTAACGCCGGTCCAGTATTTCTGAAGATACCGCAAAGCGGTATGACACGATCTTTCCGGACGAAATCCATGCGAGCGATCAGAAAAGATCGGCTCGTAGATTCGTTCCAGAATCGCTCGTGTCACTTCCTGGATCAGCTTGTCATCTCCGGAAGGTATGCCCAAGGGTCGCAACTTACCGTTGGCCTTGGGGATGTAAACGCGTTTTGATGGTTTGAACTTGTAACGACCGTCTTTGAGCAGCTTAATAATGTTCTTTGCCCGCTCATCGGAAAAGCCGTCCAGGGTCACGCCGTCCACGCCCTTCGTCATAGCACCTTTGTTTGAATAGATATTGGCGTAGGCGTCTTCCCATAAAGTCGGGTTTTCCATGAGCCGAAATAGGCCGTTAACACGTTTCCCCTGCTTGGAGAGTTTTCCAAGAGCGTTCAACCTCTTGATGGTCGTAGCGGACAGCATCAGCACATCCTCCTTTCAGAGTGTTGAACACGTTGCATAAGCTGTCTTCCTTCCCCCGGATAGAGGACCCTTCGTCGATGTCGCCACCGACTTATAGCCATATCCGTATCCCGCAATTGCGAGATCTGCAGAACCCATTACAGGCCCACCTTGGGTACTATGAAGACTCCGTCGCCATACAGGTCCGAGCCGTGTGCTCGTGACCAGCTTAGGCGATCCCGCATTTACGCCAGATCAAAGATTCGCCGTGGTTAGGTCTCCCGTTCGTCCCTTTTATCCTTCTCGTCGAAGGCATGCCGGACAGACGGAATATGCAGGTCGAAAAGTGGGCCTACATACAGTCCGGACTGGCGTTTCAGCTACTTTCACCAGTGCCCGAGCTACGGCCATGAGGACTGGGGTTCAAGCAGTTTAGCCTTGACCATACACGGCTTACGCTGACATCATCGTTGGTCGTAGCTACCTTCTTTGATGCCTTTTCCCAACATGCTGCACTCCCCCCTCCCTTTCGGGACAAGGACCATTGCTGGTCAGAGATAAGTTGGGTGCGTACAGGATATTTCCGTAATCTTGGTGACTTCCGTCACACTCCTATCTGGCGCCAATACGGCGCACCTTTTCGAGTTCATCGCACCAGATCACCGCTTTACCGAAAGCATCAATCGTTGCAGTAGCTTGCCTCATTTTTCGTTCGCTTTCGCCGACGAGAGAACCTTTCAAAGCGGACAAATCCAACCGGATGAGCGGCCATCCGAGGATCGAGGCCGCTGCCTTGCAGGAGAGCGATTTCCCGCAGCCCGGCACCCCGACCAAAAGCAAGGCTTTAGGTCTTGGCAGATGATCATTGCCGGGCTCGAAGGCTTTCTTTCGGTTGTTGATGTACTCCTTCAAGAGATCGAGGCCTCCGACTTCCTCGATGGACACCGGCGGCCAGAACTCCATGAGTCCCGTACGTTTGATCATCTGCTTTTTCTGCTCGGTAACGATCTCCTTGCAGAACCGTTTTCGTTCCACCAAAGACCGGGCAAATGCAGTCTCAGCCTCGAACTCCGTAAGCCCCAGGGCGGCCTCCACAGCCTCCACGTCGGCTTCGATCCCGACGCTTTCTCCGAGCTCTTCCTGAATCCGTCGAAGTTCCAAAGCCCCGGGAAGTTCGAAGTCCAACATGGTGAAGTACTTTTCCAGCTCCGCCGGCAGGCTCACCTGAGGCCCCACCAAGACCAGACAACACCCTTGGCCTTTCCATGAGGGCAGGCTGTTCTGGATTTCCTGGATGATTTCCACGGAACCCAGGAAGTGGTGGAAGTTGTGGACGAAGAGCACCGTGTCCTCCTTTACCGAGAGCCACTTGAGACTGCTCAATGGATCACTGGAATCGTCGGTTCGCATGCCCGACTGCAAATCCACGATGCCGCGTTGGCAGTCCCAGGAAAATGTCCTCCAGCCTTCGGGTCGAATGGAGCGGACCGCTCGATCGGGTTCCAGGGTGATGATGTAAAGCGCCGGATATCCGGCTTTGAGATAACTCGAAATGTCCATGTCGTTCTCCTACCATTCAGAAATAGAAAAGGCCGCTTCCAGCTCACGGCCGGAAACAGCCCACAAAAAAAGCGGCCGAAGCCGCCGCCATCCATGCTCTTTGATTCCTTTCTTCTTTGTTTAGAAGAGATACTCCTCCACGAGTTCGTAGGGAAATCCCTCCGCTTCCGCTTCTTCGTTGAACTGCTCAAGCCTGCCTCTGCCGGCCACCGGCTCCTCCACCGGAACAGCCATGCAAAGGATCAAATGTCCGCCGAACCTTTGTCGCAAGACCCCGACTTCTGAAACCGCCTCAATCGGATCTCGGAATCCAACCGGGTCATCCTGACCCACCACCATGGGCCCCAGCGGATGACGGGGATTGATGATGACGTAGACCGGAGCCTCGTTCTCGTTGATCCCGACTGACCACATAACCGTTCTCCTTTCGTAAGAGACAAAAAAACCGTCTGACGACGGTTGCCTCATTTCCGGAGTCGAATCTTGTTCACGTCCTTGACTCATCTTTGACAGTTGGAGGGTGAAAAAGTGGGCCTCTCCCGCCTAACTTACCGAAATGATTAGGCTGGCCTTTTTCCGAGGCTCCAAACGTAGTGCCAATATGTCCGATTTTTTCCTTGACTCCGCCGACCTGTATTCCGTACAATTTGTTTCATGTTTGCACGCGTCAAAAAGGTCAAAAGCGGCGGATCCGAGCATGAATATCTTCAGATCGTGGAGAACTATCGCCAGGATAAGAAGGTAAAACAGAAAGTTATATGCACGCTGGGCCGTCTCGACAGGCTCCGTGAATCGGGTGCCTTGGACGGAGTTCTTACCAGTCTCGCCAAGTTCTCCACCCAGAATCAGGTCATCAGTCTCTATAAGGAAGGTAGTGTCAAGGCGGACTGGGCCAAGTCCTGGGGAACCGTTTTGGTGATCGAGAAACTCTGGAAGACCTTGGGGCTCGATGTGGTACTCCGATCTCTCGCTTCTCGCTCCGATTATCGCTTCGATCTAGAGCGCGCGGTCTTTGCCTGCGTCTGCCAACGCTTGGTCCGTCCGGGATCCGATCTCGCCGCGAGCCGTTGGATTCAGAACGTCCACGGTGAAGGCTTCGACGACCTGGAGCTTCAGCACCTTTATCGATCCATGGACTTCCTGGCCGAGTATCAGCCCGAAATCGAAAAGGAACTTTTCCGTCGGGGCCGCGACCTCTTCGATTACGGGGTGGATCTCGTTTTCTTCGACACCACCTCGGTCTACTTCGAGGGCCGGGGGCCGGCCGAGTTGGCTCGATACGGGTTCTCCAAGGACCATCGTCCCGATCGGAAACAGGTGTTGGTGGGCGTCGTCATGTCCCGAAAGGGATATCCCCTTTCCTGTCAATTTTGGGAGGGCAACACGGCGGACGTTACCACCATCAAGCGCATCATCGCCCTGGTCAAGCGTCGGTTCTCCCTGAACAACGTGGTCCTGGTCTCCGACCGCGGTATGGTCGGCGTCGACAATCTGGTGGAACTGGAGCGTGCCGGTATCGACTACATCGTGGGCATCCCCATGCGCCGTTACCAGGATGTCCGAGGCCAAGTGGTGGACACTCCGGGCTACTACCAAGCGCTCACTCCCACCTTGTGGTTCAAGGAGATTCATCTGAACGGATGCCGTTACGTCCTCTGCTACAACCAAGACCAAGCAGCCAAAGACGAGGCCACCCGATCGGCCCTTGTGGAAAAGTTGAAAACCACCCTGAAAAAACAGGGGCCCCAGTCTCTGGTGGGAAACAAGGGCTTCAGGAAATTCATCAAACTCGACCGGGAAACCGTGCGCATCGATCCCGCCAAGGTCAAGGACGACGCCCGCTTCGACGGCAAGTATGTTCTCCTCACCAGTACCGACATTCCCGCCGATGAAGTCGCGGTCACCTACAAGCGACTGTGGCAGGTGGAAAGAGCCTTCCGGGACCTCAAATCCGCCCTGGAAGTCAGGCCCGTGTTCCATCAACGGTGTCAACGCGTTCAAGGTCACATTTTCTGCAACTTCCTGGCCCTATACCTGAAGATCGCGCTGCAGAAACAGCTCAAAACCAAAGAAATCGACATCCCTTGGGACCAGGTTCTGCTCGACCTCGACGCCTTCAAAGCCATCCATCTACAGGTCGCAGAAAAATCCTACCTCCTCAGAACGGAATTCCAAGGCGACGCCTACCGCATCTTCCAAGCCGTTGGCCTCAAACCGCCGCCCACTTTACAGACTCTCCAGGAGCACCAAAACGTAGTGCCATAAACCTTTCTTTTTCGTATAAGCAGCTGAAATTACTGCATTAGTTATTTTGAACTGTCAAAGATCAGCTTGACCTTCCTGGGCTCCCAATAGAGGTCGCGATCCACTTCGAATCCCGGCCTCACCTTCAACTTTCGAAGTTCGCTGAAGGAGATATAGCCCCACTCAGCCATTTCCGGGTCACCCAGGATCGCATAGCCCCAGAACAGGTCTTCTCCGTCGTATTCCACGATGTACCAGTCAAAGGCTCCAAGGAAAAAATGCAGCCTGACCAACTTCTCTTCAATGGGCGTTCCCTCGGTCTCATAGAGCCTCGGAAGCCTGTCCAATTCCTCTTTCGTCGGTATGTTCCACATGGTAAATCACCTCCCGCTTTTCCAATTCTCCGCCACAGAATACGCAGCGGCACTGATCGAGATAGGGAAACTCCCTTCCTTCGATGAAAACTTGAAGGAAGTACTCACTGCCGCAAAACCGGCACTGAATCCGCATGACCCTCCTCCTAAAACAAGCTCGTGTGATGTCCGCAGTAGGGGCAAAATCTGTCGCCGAAGTCGTTGTAATCGAGCCCCAAAAAGAGCCACTCGATTCGGTAGATGTTTCCGCAGCGTCCGCACGTTGCCGGCTCGGGCCGATCCCTGCAGGGCTTCAGGATCATCTTCTTCCGGTTGAAACAACTGCGGCCGCAGCTCTCACAGATTTCCCATTCATCGAACACCTGGAGGATTCCGTTGCACTCCGGGCACTGCTTCTCTTCAACATTCACGTAAAGCGCATGATCCATTTCTTCCTCCTGAAACAAAAAAAGGCCTGGAACTCCATGGTTCCCGCCTCGTTAGGTCGACACTAATTCCAGTATGTATGATCAATGAGTCTTGATGACGCCCCGCTCGGACAGACTTTCAAAGCGGCCTTCATCGCCCACGACCACATGATCCACCACCCCGACATCGAAGAGCTCGGCACACCGGGTGAGTTTCTCAGTGATCGCGATATCTTCGGCGCTGGGTTCCGGACATCCGCTGGGATGATTATGGATGAACGCCACTTTAGCGGAATTGCTCAGGAAAACGGTCTTGAAGATTTCCCGTACGGACAGAATGGTCTGGCTCAAGGTTCCCACGCTTACCAGATGGATACAGTTCACGTAGTTCTTGACGTTCAGGCAGACCAGAAGAAACATCTCCCGGTCCGCGTTTCCCATGAACTTCATGCCGAGTTCAGCCAAGTCCTGCGGCCCTCTTATGGGCTTCTTCCCATAGGGGATCGAGCCGTCCCTGACCATTTTGACACTCACGATATCGATTCTTTCCTTCATCATAGAAACCTCCCTGGAAAACCCTTGATTGGGGCTGTCCACAATGCTCGGACAGCCCGTGAACTTGATGTTTCCCTAAAACGGAATGTCTTCTCCTGCCTGGCCCATCGACTTGATGCCGAAGTCCAGGAATGCCTGCCGAAACAATTCCGCGGCGGTAGGGAGATCACCCGCCCGAAGATTGGGCGAGGTCTTCCAGTTGCCGTCGGCGTCCTTGAACACGCGTTGCAGACTGAAGGTATGGTAGTTTCCTTTTGCGCCGTCGTTTTCCCAAACACTGACGACGACTCCGTTTGCCCGATACTTCCTCACCGGTTTGTTGCTCTCACTCATGATCGTTCCTCCTCTTTCGTTGATATGATGCTCTAACAGCCGCTCCATCCGCAGCGGATGCACAGCGGACATCCTCCGTCGCGGTAAAGAATTTCACCACAGTCCGGACATCGCTCGATCCTGATCGGGGGCGGTTTCCTCGGCTCCTTCACTTCCGAGGTAACCGATTGCGTTCCTGACGGTTTTTTGGTGATCATAGAATTCATCCAACAGCTCCTTTCTCTTGAGTAACTCATTGGTTTTGAAGATTTCCTTTGCTTCGAGATGCAGGCCGATCAGGCCGAGTAACAGCTCCGCTCCGAATTGATGGCACGGCTGGACCGTCTGCACCGCTTCCCGCCAATCCTCCCTCAGCCCCGTAAGAACGGACCGAAGGCGGGGGGACGCTTCCATTGGTCACCTCCTTTGTTTATCAATATCCGGGTTGTTGATTTCGCGTGTCGGAGCTTTCGCTAAAGAAAGAACGCGGGCCGTCCTCAAGGACGACACGCTGCAAAACGGTGGGTACAGGCTTCACCCGACAAAGTCGCTATTGGTGGTCCGGGGAAACCCGCATTGGTGATACGGTTTGTTAAGCGCCTGATGCTGCGTGGGATATCCGCTTAACGCTCCGCTTTTTCGGTGAGTAGGATGGGGATGATCTTTTCGATGAAATCTTTGGCGAGGTAGGCTTGAATGCCTTCGACCGCTAGGAGTGATTGGATCTTGGTGAGGGCTTCGGGGTTTGTCGCGATCATGAACTTCTGAATGGAGGCGTGGTTCGAGAGGGTCTCGATGTTCTTCCTGATGTCCGATTTGCCGGTCTCGACCTGAACCGCCAAACCACCGTTCCAGTCCGCCACGAGGTCCAGGTTGTCCTTTTCCAGCAACACTCGGCATTGACCGGCGAGCGCCACTCTTATTCTTTCGACCCAGAAGTTGTGCTCCAAACCGCCCCGAACTCGAGAATTCTCGAGTTTCAGGCCTTCTCTGTGGAGGTGCTCCACAGCCTGCGGCGTCAATTCAAAGAGCCGGTTTCGATCCACAAGGACTTCTTTGAGCAGGCCTTTCGTGATGAGATCTTCCAGGCAGAGAGTTCCCTCCCGAGGGTTCATTCCGAGCTTCTTGTAACGTTTCTGAACTCCGTCAAAAGGATGAAGCGCGATGTCTTCCAACAAAATCCGCTCCACGGGGGAGAGTGTTTCCGAGTTTGAAATCATCCTAAACGACGTGTTTTCTTGCGGAAAACCATGATCATGATATTCATTAACTGTAAGAGAGTTTATCCTGTCTTGGATGAGTTTATCCCGTACCATTCCCTTGTCGATTTTGAATTCCGGCACCGTTATCAGGAACGGAAACGGGACCCTTCCGGTCTTCACAATGGCCTCTCCCACCTTGAGCATGCCGTAGTAGGCCTCATTCCCAATGGGAATGAGCTGGGAACGGCTCAAACTCGAGAAATCTTGAGACAGAGAGGTTTGAAAGCCGATCCGGGTGTAGACATTCCCAAGGGCTGAGACTGAGACTTTGTGGGGATGCTGATCGAGGATCACGATGCCTTCCCCGAGTTCCCTGATCTCCCTCATCATGACGTCCGTGATATCCTCTTCCTTGCTCGTTCGAAGAAGCAGATGATGCGCTTCCTCGATGACGATCATGTGCTTCAGAATCTCCCTTTCCGGCTCCTGCATTCGGTAGAAGTAGATCCATAGGAGCAGGCTTCCGATGATGAAGGTCTTGTCCGAATCCGAAAGACCGTCCAATTCCAGGATCACGTTTTTTCGGAGCAACTCTTCGATGGGAATTTGGGAATGAGAATTTAGGACTTCATTCAAGCCCGGGAAGGTGAGACTGTTCAGGGTTCGCTTGGCCGAACTCAGCCAAAGCATTTCTCTGCCTCGGCGGTTTTGCTTGTCGATATAGCGCTTCATTTCCGCGAAGTCGGGCAGGCTCATGGCGTCCATCAAAACGTCCGACGCACCGGGCCCTAAGAGATAAGCCTTCTCGATGATCTCCATCAGCTTCTTCGACCAGATGGGAGACTCCACTCCGGGCGGAGGAATCTTTGGATTGAAACGGAAAGGGCTGACCTCCCTTCCCACGGTAAAGATCAGGATGTCCTCGTTTCGGAAGTCGGGATGTGTCAAAAGGTCCCGGTAGTTTCGTTTCCAGTCGAAGATCAGAAACGGAATCTTCGCCTTGACGAACTCTCCCAGAAGATTCATGCAAGCGGTAGTTTTTCCGGAACCGGTCTGCCCGAAAAGTCCCACATGGCGAATCAACTCGTCCTTTCTGAGACCGAAAGGATAGAGCTTCTTGCCGCAATAGGAGACGTGTCCGAGCTGCAATTCCCCGGCCGCTTCATCTTCCCCAGGCGGCGGCAGCATAACGGCGTTCTCGAACGCCACTCCCGTATGCTGCAGGAGCATGTAATCGACCATGGATTCGATCTCCCTCTTGGCTCTCGGATTCTCCTCTATCTGATAAAGCGACCACAGAGCCCGAAGTTCTCCTGAAGAGACGAAGGGCTCGAGCCGTCTCAGTTTTTCGGCAACAGTTACGATCATTGAAATTCCCTCTCACACCATCCACCGCATAGACAGGGGTAGTCCTCTTCATGCTCCGACTCGGTCAGCTCGTGCATTCGGCGGATTTCTTCCGCAGCCCAATCCACGAGTTCTTGGGTAGGCTTGAAAATTTTGGGATTGTCTTTGGAGGATGGGAATTTCAGGAAATGGACTGAGACTCGATCGGGAAGTTTTCCGTGCACTTCCTGCTCGAGGAGGGCATAGATCGCAAGCTGGAGTTTGATGTCGGGGGTAATGTCTTGATATTTCGAAGTCTTATAATCCCTGATCTCGATGAATTCTCGAGAATAGCGGGCATCCACGATACCTTGGGCACCATGAAGTTGACTCAATAGCCGTTTTTCCGGCTCAGGCGGGCTTCTTCCTCTGCTTACTTCTCGGATAAACTGGTGAAGCCAGTTCAAAGCCATCTTTCGAGCCTCAACAAGTTGGGTCTCTGCTTCGTCCCGACCGCCGGAGAGCTTCCGAATCTCGAGAATTCTCGAGTTCCATAGGAAATCCACCCTGTCCAATATGCGCTTTCGCGCATCCGCATAAGGCTGCTCCAAATGTTCGGCTTTGTAATCCCGTACAAAGGCTTCCGCTGCCTGGTGAACCACCTGCCCCACGATGAAGCACATCTTGGGTTTGGTCTTCAGTTTCCTGATGTATCTCAGATAGAATTTTCTCGGGCATCCCCACCGGAATTTCTCATCCCGTTTGTAGGCCAGAATGGCCGACGGGCTCAGCATTCGTTTGAAGGTCATTTTGATCGGTCAAAACGGCTCCGCACCTGCATTTCCCGAACAAAATACACGATCACTTTTTCCAGTTGATGTTTTTCCATGGCGAGAGCAAAAGCCCCCGGCACCTCGTAGAGCTTCTCCACGTCCGTCATGGTGATGTCTTTGTAGTGGTATTTCATTTTCAGCTTATCCCCCCCAGCAGCTTGGTCTTGTCCTCTATCGACCTCCGGTACTCCACGGTATCCCTGAGTTCCTTTCCTAAAAGCAGAATGTCCCTGAAATAGGCGGCAAGTTCCATTCTCCGGTCCCGTTCAAGATCGATCTGTCGGGTCTCCAACGCGATCCAGTCCCTGTCCCTTCGATAGACCTTGTAGCCCATCTCGAAAATGAGGTTCCGGCAGGTGCAAATATCCTGCTCGATGCCGGAGAGGTTTTCCTCTTTGATCAGCCTTCGCTTTTCCATGGCCTCGATGACCGCCTCGATCCTTCGATCCGACCGGTCGACCTTGGAATCGAGCATCAGCGCGACGGTGGAATTCTCTGTAGAAGAAACATCCCGTTCGGTGCGCATGACCCCGACTGTTCCCAGATAGGATTCATTGAGTAAGTAGTTCGATCCGGCAATCGGACCGTACGAATACATCCGGTTTGAAATGTCGCCATTCATGAGTAGTGGGAATGCGCCCGGCTATTTAAAGCTTTCGGTCTTTCGCCACTTGGGAGTGAAAAAAAGCGGAGCCGCCGACACGCAGTCACTCGAATCCGGATAGTTCCTTTCAGAGACGAAGAAAAGAGGCGAAGAACCCTGACCGACACCTCGGAAGTTTGGGACGGTAGGGGTAAAGGAGGAGGACTTATGCGAGGGACGAAACGCGAAGTAAACGCATTCGAGCAGGGAAGGATGGCGGCGCAATTACCGCCCGAGGAACGGGAAAACTACAAGAACCTTCACAAAGCAAAGCATGAAGCCCGTAGACACGCAAACCTCCAACGGCTTCAAGCCGGTTACGACGTTTCAAACGAAAAGGAGGGCAGGCTGATGGCGGAACTAACATCCATGGGAAATCTTTCAGTTCGCGGGGCGATCGTTCTTCTGGTGATTGCCCTTCTTGAGGCTTGCGCCCTCGCTCTGTGCGGGGTCGGCGAACTGGTCTTCATGAAATGGATGATCGAACAGTTTGGGATCGGAAGCGATTGGGCGGAGTGGGGGGTGGCTCTGGCCATGATGATCGTTTCAACGGAGACCGTGGATCGATTCCTTAAATGGCATCGGGCGAGCTACCCTCAACACACCAACAAAACCCTCCTGGGCATTTTCTGTTTCACGCTCTTCTGCGTGTGTTTCATGATCGTGGTCGGCGGAAACATCCGAGCTGACCTGATGCCCGCCCTTTCCCAGATTCAGGATGCGGATTCCCTAAGCGCCTCCATTGAAGCCGCGCAGCAATTCTTCTCAGGCAACAACCAGTCCTTCATGCTCCTCATGGGATCCCTCACCATGGCCTTTATGCTCATCGCAGGCTGCACCTATCACGACATCAAACACAGGATTCCCCAGGCCCTGTCTGTTTGGCGAATTCACTCGAAAATCGAAAAGGAGAGACGACGACAGGAAAGCTATCAAAATCAAGTCATCGATCAAAATGGTGAAGAGTTCTCCTTTGACGCGGATTTCGAGGAAGGGCTCCTCGCAGAGGAATCAAGAAAATCCCGGCAGACGGACATGGGAGGATTCTCGGGAATTACCGAAGGTTCCGGCTTCAAATCCTTCGGAGATAAGCTGATCCCTCTCTTGCCTCTGATCATCATCCTCGCAGCAATCCTCGTCTTCCTGTTCCTGAAAAGCAACGCTTTTGCCGACGAACACATCGTCCTTTTGGACCTTTCCAAAAGCCAGATCGCTACCGGCTACCGCGGTGTAGACACCGAGTTTCAGAAGAACCTGGAGGGAATGAGGGATTACGTGAAAACCCAAACCCAACCTGGTGACTTCCTCCGAATCATCGCGATAACCGGCGATTCCTTCAGCAGGCCCTACGTGCTCCTCGAAGCTCTGATGCCGAGCCGCACCGGGTACTTCGGAGAAGTCATCAACAAGAAAAGATTGGAGGTGATCCATCGCATAGAAGAGCTTCATTTGGAACCCACAGAGGATTCCACGGACATCCTCGGCGCAGTGAACCTGGCGGAACTCTACTTCTCTCAGAGCAAAGAACCCAAGCGCCTGATCATCTTCAGCGATATGCGCCAATGCGCCCAGGGCGACAATTTCGAGAAACCGCCCCTCATCAAGACCGAATACTGGCTGGAACGATTACACCAGTTAGGGCTTGTTCCGTCACTTCCGGGGGTGAGTGTTCGGTGCCTCGGCGTACACACGGCCGACAAGGACGCAGCCTACTGGAGAAGCCTGAGAGACTTCTGGGCTGCGTTCTTCAAGGAAAGCAAGGCAACTCTGATCTCGTTTTCCGCCGACAGGAGGATTGAACCATGAGCAGAGCAGTGGTCATGAAAAGCCCGGTGTCGTTCAACGACATCGCAGTGCAGGTCAAAAAGGCGGCAAGCGCGGTGTCGAGCGCTACAGTCGCAGCCGCCAAAGAAATCAACAGAAAAAAGAATGAATTTCTATCCAAACTCAGTCCTGAAGACAGAGCCATGATGCGCTTCGGCGCATCAGCGGACTGGCTGCTACAGAACGTTGAAGCTCGGATGGAGAACAAAGAGGTTCCTTATTTGGATATGGCGGAAAGTATTTCGCCGCAGGCCGAACTGCCGGCTCCGGTGGAATTCGGCGGTCTTCAGGATCCTCTTCCGCCTCTTCCGGACATCTCCTATGACTGGCAAGTCAAACAGCCTGATCTCCCCGATACTCGGATTCCGGCACTGCCCGAACCGCCCAAGAAGGAAGTCCCGGTGCCTGTTCAGAGCCCGCAGCTCCCGAGCCGGGAAGTGAAGACCCTGGAAGACCTGGTGGAATACGCAGGCCTCAAGGTCACCGAGGTCAAACAGCTGCCCGAAGAAACCGAAACGGTTCGAATCACTGTGGATGATCTCATCACAGCGGCAAAACTGCGGGAACCTGAACTCGTCTATGTAAGGAGGTAGAGATGAATCGAATCTACCAGACCGCCGACGGTCAACTCATCTTTCACGACCCGGGACCGGGAATGATCCCTTTCCTTTCCTCCATGGACCCCGGTTTCCGTGTGGAATCCGTGCCACCGAAAAACGACTTCATCCCCAGATTCCAGAAACAGCGGAAGCCCTTCATCAGAAGCGAAAAGTCTTTCCTGGAGCTGGATTTGAGCGATCTCGATCTTGATGCTGACCACAACACGGAAAATGGAACAATGTACTCCCGACTTGACGTGCTTCATGCGACCGGCCTTCGACTCTTGAGCGACTGCCGCTTGTGCGGTCATGACTGCGGCGTCAACCGGTACCGCAAGCAGGGCCTGTGCGGTCTGGGAGCAAAGGTCCATCAGACGGAACCCTTTGTCCACATCGCCGAAGAAACGGTGATCAACTCAGCCATCGTGGTCAACTTGGCAGGCTGCGCCATGCGCTGCTGCTACTGCATCAATCCTGAACTCCTTCAGCCTCAATCTCACCCTGAAATCGATCCCGCAGCCTTTTGGCCAAAGGTGGCCGAACTTCGCACTCTCGGAGTCAAAGCCAACTCTCTGGAGTTTACCAATCCCACCGAGTCCATCCACGGCATCCTGGCGCTGCTATTCAAGGCACCGCAGGACTTCAATCTCCCGGTGGTCATGAACTCGCATTTGTACGGAACCGAGATGTTCTATCGTTTGGCCAACGAAATAACCGACGTCTGGTTGTCGGACCTCCGATACGGCAACGACGACTGCGCCCGGCGGTTGAGCAAAGTCGCAGATTACATGAAGTACGCAAGAATCGGCCTTGATGCCATGTGCGGATCCGATGTCCGGACTATTGTCCGGACTCTGGTCCTGCCCGGTCACGTGGAGTGCTGCCTCAAACCGGCGCTCAAGCTCCTGGCCGAGTACAAGGCCAATATCCGGTTGAGCGTGCTGGAACAATACGTTCCGGAACACGAAGCCCACCGCGATCCGGATCTTCGAAGGCGGCCGACGGCATCGGAAATCAACGAAGTCAAAACCCTGGCCTCAAAACTGGGCCTCAGGGATGTCGGAGTCGATAATTTCGACTTCTGGTCCAACGGCTGATCCTGATTTACCCGGAACCCCAAACGAGAGAGAGACCGTTTTGCGGTCTCTCTTTTTTCCAACGTGAGCCCTCTGAAACGTCGGGATGAAAGGAGAAATCGGAGGGTTTTACTCCATACCAAACCAGGGAATAAACTCTTCCAAACAAGGATAAACTTTTCTGAAACCATCTCTCGGCAAATAAACTCGACTTCTTTCAAAACCACCGTCTTTCGATCCAAATCAACAAAAAACCATCACATCAGAATTCTTGACTCGAAGCCCTCACCAACGCGCCCCCTAAACCATGAACCACACCAAACCACACCAAACCACACCTTCCACGACCACCATCACCATCACCATCAACATCAGCCACCCGCCGAAGGCGGGCCCCGCCCGAAAGGCTAAGGAGCGTTGGGTTCGTTAGAACCCGACTCACCAGAACCCGACAGGGTTCAAACCACTGCTCAAACCTCCCTGATCTCGAAGCCCGGAACGTTCCATCGGCTGTCCCCTCCGACCCACAGAGTTACGATCTCGTAATCCTATGAATCCGGCTCATCCGGAAGTCCAAAACCGATCACTTCCTCGAATCGTTTCAATGTAAGAAAGAGGACATACTTCTCGGCCGCCGGACACTCCATGTGGAAATAGCAGGTCCCATCCACCGGCAACTTCCAAAAAGGCGTGCAATGATCCGCCGGATAGATCGCATGCTCAAGCAAAGTTTTCTTCATCGGATGAAGAAATACTACCGACCCCGGCCTCAGCTTCACATCAAACCTTCCAGGCACATTGAGGAGCGCCATGCCCGGCTCGTACAGATACGATCCGTATATGGCCGCATTACTCAGCCATTGCCGTAGCTGAATGTCAGATGATCGCACTTTTCGAAAACGCTCGACGCAATTCCTGCTCCTCGACCAAATTGCAGACGACAATTACCAAAAGCACGGCCATCAAAGAAGCACCCACATTGACCCACGCACAGGACATCCAGCCGCAAAGCTTATTAAGGAGCCGTCCTTAACCCTCCATACGCAGAGCGCATAGGGGAGAGCAACCATCGAACGACTCCATGGCCGCTCTGCAATGAAACGACGTTCTGAAGCGAATCAGGGGCCTTGTAGCCCCTGCCAAATCTCCGACGCTTTCTCGACCAGCCCGACAAGCTCCCTTGCCTTGCGGCGATGCTCGAAAGCCTGCTCTCGATCACGACTTACTTGGGAGCGTCTCATGTGCTCCACTGCCGGGCCCATGAACTCGTCCTCGATAAGGATACTGGCTCGTGCGAGCGTGTTTCGCCTGCCGTCATCATTCGAAAGGCAGCTGTGCATGATCGCCAGGTCCCGGATGTGCTCGAGCACTTTGCCGATCCTGTATCGCCGTTTGTCTACCTCGAATTTTCCGCAGACTCGCTCGAAGTCCCAGGTATTGAACGCGCTCTCCGGATCGGACCAGTCGAACCATGCACTCTCGTATGAGGCCTCGGGTATTCTCATGAGGGGCGCGTGCTCGGATTGCACATACCAGGCGATGAATTCCAGCGCCTCATCCTTTTCGTCGTCGCTGTATCTAAGCCAAGGATCGCTGTTTCGTAAAATCTTCAGTCCTGCGGGTACCGGCGCGTCGAGTACGCCATATTCAACAACAACTTGTTCTTGTTTCATGATGCCTTCCTCCCGGGGTCCGATTCATTGACCGGACTCTCTCGGCTGTGGATTCACCGAGAGAGTGGAGGTCTGCCTCAAGGAAGGCGGCAAGACCAAACCTGCTAAACCGATCCGACAAACGGATGGAAGTTGTTTTCAGGCGACCCTTGAAGAGGGGAAAGGCTTAAATAGGGCTTTCGGCGATGGAGCCGAATCCCATTTATGCCTTTAGCCGTGAAGAAAACGGTAGTTACTCGTCGCTGACGCCATGTCGATAGGCCAATCCTATCCTTCGCCAGAGCTTCTATGATTTGATCCCGAAAGGTAATATGCTAAAATCAGCAGCATGGACTATACCAGACAGCGCCTCAAGCCATGGCAACGCCTCGGCATCACAAAGAAGCAATACCTCACCAGTAAGCCCTGGAAAGGCACTGGTCTCTCCAGAGAAAAGTACGAGGAAGTTATCTCGGTGGTACCGCTGGAGCATTTGAATGATCTGAAGATCGAGGCAGAGGCCGAAGCTTTGGTCGAAAAGTTGTTCGCAGGATAATCACTTGCAATGCCTGGCCATGTGGGCAAAGTTGTATGCGATGACCTCTATCAGAAGCTTTGCCACGGGTGGTCCCCATTTCACTTTCCACTTTACAGGTGGCCTCAAACCGATGAAAGCCGATCTTGTCCCAGAGAGGAGTATTCTTCCTCCTGCTTGATCCCATCCTTGACATCCCTTTGGAACAAAGGCTTTGTGTGGATCATTGAAAAACCGTTCGTTCCATTAAGTCCGATTTAAGAATCAATCGGATAATCTTTGCTGAGAAGGAAGCTACCTGTCCTTTGGTCAACGACACTTCAACCTGATTGTCTGCTTTCCCCGCGATTGCAATTAAATCCGGGACAATATGGTGTTCAAAAATATCTGAATCAACTGGAAGAAATGCCCCTGAAGTCATGTAGAAATTCCTCAACGGAATAACCCTGCCTGCAAAAATAGCACCTTCTACATGGCTCATCCCCAGGTTCTTGTCCATAAGAGCTAAGGTGTCCCGCTTCAAGACGTCGGTAAGTTCCAATCCCTTACCTTTCAGGACCCTTTCAGCGAAGAAAACTGAGTAACGAGAATTGACCATTCCCTGGAGGACGGTCATCTCATCGGAAAATGGTGGCAGATCAATAGATTCAAGGTACCGTTCGACCAAATTCTTTCCCTTGGGGCGATGATTGTAAAGGATGTAGTCAGTGAGGATATCAAGTTCCGTTTCGTTCTGAAAAACGATCGTCTTTCTATTGATCATGCCAAGTTTTTTGGCGTACTTGAGGACGGCAGGCTTGGGAATTTGTTTGGTCAGGGTAGCATTTATTGCAAAGCCGACTTGGCGTAATCGTTGGTATCGCTTGAAGTCATCATCAAGTGAGAATAATTCCATCTTCCTTGATCCTTAACGGTCTAACCCTAATTTATGTGGCACCTTTCTCAAACAGAGGCAAAGCAACGCTTTCTTGCCGATCTCTTCGAGGTTCTTGCGCAGGCATGAGGAATTGAAAGGACTCGAGCCGCTCAATATCTCCAAAACGGTGGGGCCGAACCTGTTTAGAATCCTTTTCACATGGCTTTCGACAATACCCCTCCTGCCGGTTTTTCTCAACTGTCGCCGTGTATGCAAGACTAAAACCGCCAACAGACAATGGCCGAGCATCCAGGGATGCTGAGACAAAGAAGGCTGAAGTCAGAAGGGGAGAGTGCACCAGTGAATTCATTCGGGCGCTGCGGCTGACAGGGTTAAAGGATTATCCCAGGGGAGAGCTCTGAATCTGTCCATATATGGCGAAATCCTGTTGGCAGGAGCCCGGAGGAGGAGAAAAAGGGTGAATGCTGGAAGCGGATTCCGGGCTTATTCGGAAAAAAAACATCTTATCAGATCATTGCCGACAGCGTCTCCAGAAGCTCCTCCACCGACCGGACAACCCGCCCACAGGACATTTCGATCATCGCATTGACAACGGAGTTACTGGACTCTCCGGCGTTCCGGACATCAGTCCTGATCCCGATAATTCTTGACCGCTCCCTGATCGAAAAGAAGTAGCCGATCTCCCAGGCTGTTCCGTCGTCAACCTGCGGGCCGTCCAGAAGAGCGATAAGCACATCCGCTTGGTCAAGGTTCAACTTGCACCCTGAAGTCTATTTTCTTTGGGAATCCTCGTTCAGAGAGATCAGCTTTTCAGACGACACTTTTTTGGGCTTCGGAGCTACAACCTCGTCTATCTTCTTTCGTCCTTCAACCGGGGAAACGACTCGATATACCTTGTCCATCTTCTGAGTATGTTCATGACCAAGCTTTTCTTTTCTATCCGGCTTCTTATGATTTTCCTTCGTACCGACTAAAATCACGAGTTCATCCACAACGGTTGTCATCTGCCTTGCTTGAGCATTCATTTGTTCGGATGCTGAAGCGGACTCTTCCGCATTGGCGGCCGTTCTTTGAACGATTCTGTCCATTTCGGTTACCGCCTTATTGATTTGCTCTATCCCTTGAGCCTGTTCATTGGATGCGGCTGCAATTTCGCCCACCAATGCCGCCACTCGTCCGGAGCCGTCAGCCACCCTGGAAAAAGCTTCGTTGGTGCTGTTCACCAATGCCGAACCTTCTTTTACTTTCTTCCTTGTACCCTCGATTAGGGCAGCGGTGTTTTTTGCCGCTTCCGTGGACCTCATGGCAAGGTTTCTTACCTCATCGGCAACCACTGCGAAACCAGCCCCGGCCTCACCCGCTCTCGCAGCCTCCACCGCCGCGTTCAACGCCAACAAGTTGGTCTGAAAGGCGATTTCATCAATACTTCTTATGATCCTGGATGTTTCTTCGCTGGCTCTGAATATCTCATCCATAGAGGCGGTCAGTCTGCCCATGGATTCATTCGCTTCACCGACAATCTGCTTTACTTCCGTCATAAGGTTATCAGCCTGTTTCGAGTTCTCAGCGTTTTGCCTGGTCATGGACGACATTTCTTCAAGAGACGAAGAGGTCTCCTCTATGGACGCCGCCTGATCAGATGCTCCCTCAGCGAGTTCATGACTTGATCTCGATACTTGGGCCGCGCCGGAGGATACTTGCTCGGACGCCTCATTTAAGTCCGATACCATCCCGTTAATAGGTTTAACGATAGATTGAACGATCAGGAGGATCGAAAAAACCGCCAGCGCTACTACGGAAAGGGCAACCAGTGCATTCGTGTAGCTTAGGGATTTTACCGGAGAGAATAGTTCGTCCGCGACCGCACCAACAGCAATGATCCATCCCAATGATTCTAATTCTGTGAAAGCTACAATCTGTTCGACTTCTTCAAAATTGTACACCATAAGACCGCTTCCAGATTTCATCATGTCACGACCGAAATTAAAATCTGTTAAGTTTAATTCCAGAATATGACCTTTGTCCGGATGAGCGATGATCATTCCATCTTTTCGACAAATATATGCGTAACCCGTGGTTCCCACTTTAATGGGATCCACGAACAGTTTGCTGAAATAGTTGACGTCCAGAAAACCGAATACTGTGCCGGAAACCAATTCGCCTTCTTTCACTGGAGCCGCAATCACAAGGATCGGGTTTCCGGTTTGTGGGCTTTCAAACACTTCTGAAGTTACGAAATCTCCTTTCATTGCTTTCTGGAAATACAACTGATCCTTGACATTCATATTAGTCATTGAATCTTCGGCCGAAGCAGCAATGATCTCACCCGTGGCATCGGCTAGGTAGATATTTTCGTAGTATTGATACCCCTCCTTGTATTGTCTCAGCCAAATGCCCGCCGACTTCCTCGCCGCTTTGCCTACAAATGAATCTTTCAGCGCCGTATTGAATATGTTTTGTTGGCTCAAGAGGTTGATGTCGGATTTTCTGTCTTTCGCCCAGGATTCGGCGAACTTGAGGGTTGAGTCGACGAGTTGATTCATTTGACCGTTAAAAGCCTCTTGAAGGGCGGTCCTAGCTCTGAAATAGGAAATCGATGCCGAAATTCCCATCCCAATGATAATTAGTGAAATTACGGGTACAAGAAATTTTGTTTTGAGACCGAACTTCATATCTGATTCCTTTTGGACCATAAAGCTTTGGATCGAATCAGGGATGTCTCTTACGTTCCAATGAAAGAAAGCCTGGGAAAGAACCTCAAGATAGGTCGTATCCCAGGCACACATTCAACGACCAAGGCTACTCGATCACCTGGTCTGCGGACTCAAGGATGGAGAAAGGAATCTCTACTCCCAGTTTATTGGCGATCCGGGTGTTGATTATCAAGGTTCCCTTTTCGTTCTTGGCGATGGCAATATCAGAAGGTGACGTCCCGTCCAGAATCTTAAGAGCCGCCGAAGCGCTCCATTCCCCCTGTTCTTCTGCGACCTTGCCGTAGGTCAGCAATGCCAGGGGCGACATGAAGTCGTAAGCCGAACCCGTAGGCACCTTGGTGTTCGCTTCCACAAAGGCCTTCATCTCGTCCAAGTAATCTTTGTAGAGGCCGCCGTCGCTGTCGATGATCAGCATATCCACCTTGCCTTGAAGCTCTTTAAACCCCTTCTTCCAATCTTCGAAATCCTTTGCATAGAATTCCGTGATTTCGTAGTTAAAGACCTTACGGTAGTTTTCGGCTTCCTTGTGCGCGGTGAGGATGTCCGGTCCAATAAAGCCTATTCGTTTGCCTTTGGCATAGGGCTGCAATTGTTCAAGAATCTGTGGGATCGGAGTGACCTCCACCATTCCAGTCACATTCTTGTAAGGATAGCCGTAAACTCCGGCATCCCAGTTCACACCACAGAATACAAAAGGTAAAGCGGCATCTTTATAATAAGGCATGACAAGGTACTTAGAAGCATTGTCGTCGGCGGCAATAACAACATCGGGTTTGAAGGTATCAATGAACTCCTTGGCCTTCTTAGCAGATTCTTTTTTAAACTCTTCCGAAGTGTTCTTTTTGGTGTCCATTCTAATGATATTAAACACCACGCCCGTACCATTAATACCTCTCTTTATGCCTTGAGTTATTCCATCACTCCAGGCATATCCTTCATGGTAAGAGTCAATGAACAACACTTTCTTGCCTGAGTAATCAGCCGATATAGCTATACTAGAAGCAGCCAATATCATCGCGATACCTATAAACAAACCTACTGACTTCTTCATTTGTAAGACTCCTCGCTTGTTTAATGATAAAGCCAACTCTCTTTGTCTGTCCTTCTAAAAGCTTTGCAGGTTTACGCACTCTTCACAGGCGCTCATGTGTAAATCTTGAATTTAAGGACCGCCCCTATGCAATCGCTCGCCCACCAAAATCCCTTTCTCATTTGCATACTTAACGACCAGCATTCTCCCTGATTCTCGACCTCCAAACTCAATCGTTTCTCATCAAATACATACCAAGACCAAGGCCTTGGTCACCGCAGCTATCGTGGCACTCTTTGCCATTGCCATTGTTCATATTATCTGAAAAAAGTGAGGCATTGTTGACAATTTCTTATGAAATTATGCCTCGATCGGAGAACTACCACTCGCTTGATCTTGTTAAAATACAGGAATTAGAGGGGTCTGGCAATTGGTGGTTTCCGCTATTTTTGGCCCCGAAACTAGAGTCTAGAGCCATGCGGGGCAGCCAAGTTTGTATAGAAGAGCATAGTTCTCCAAGACGGGTTGAATACCGTTGACGTAAGGCTTTGAGATGATTGACTGAACACGGATATCACGCAGCTCGCCCCAAGTTTTCCGGAGAATCGGTGAATTCCGGTTGGAATTTTTTGGATTTCCGGTTCCACATGGCTCGCACGTTTAAGTTGCCGAAAAGACGACCGATGGCTGCGGCCATCCCGCCGGCGGTGGCGGGCCTGTTCTTTCTCCAAGGGATTGGAAACATCGTATAGGCCGCGTTGGGACCCAGGCAGAGCGCCAAGAGCCGTGGCAAGCCGTAGGCCAGGCACAAGATCATGCTCCATCGAGCCAATGTCTGCCGTGTCTGCTGCCAAGCATTTTTCAGTCCGAACAGGTGCTTGATCTCGTTGAACATGGGCTCGGTCCACCATCGTCGTGCATAGCGTGTAATCACTTCCGCGCCGTCCATGTCGGGATCGGTACTGATCAGAAGATGCCAATCGGACCAAGAGGGGTTGTCGGACATAAACCGGCACCACACGATCTTGCACAACCGGCCGTCCAGGAAGCGGACTTTGGCTTTGGTTTGGTAGAACTGGAAAACTCGTTCCGAGCCGTAGGCAAAGAGGGTTTTCTCCACCGGACGACAGAATCGTCCGATGTTTTCCAACGTGAGTTTTTCCCCATACTTTCTGGGTCTGCCCCGTTTCTTCGGAGGCGGATTGTCCGGAGGCAAGAACAGGGCCGTATCTTTGCGGACTTGGCCGATGACCGTCACACCTTTGCGAATCAGGTGAAGCACCAGGGAGCCTTTCATATACCAGGCATCGAGCAGCAGAATAATGAGAAAGCGATCCGGCAGCCAAGTCATGAGAACGGACATCAAGAGCCGCGCTGCGTCCAGTTTGGTGGTGTCCCTTTCTTGCGGATGAGCCGAAACAAGAGGGGAAACGCGGCTACCCGGCCCTTGTGGCGGCAGATGACAGCCAGAGAAACCCGAAGCTGTCCCCACAGGAATTTGGGGCGGTTGGGCCGGTGCGCGTGATCGTAATGCCAACCGGCGCAGGGAGCTTTCTTGGACGATCTGGGCAAAGGGAAGTCGTCTATGGCGAACTCGATGGATCGGTTTGGAATCCGTTTCAGGATCAGGCGCATCCATTGCCGGGCTAGCGCAAGCCATTGGAATCGGCCCTTTTCGATGGCCTTGTAATAGGCGGTCCAGGACAACTGGGGCCGAACGGCCAGAAGCGCGGAAGAAATATGGCCGCCGCGGCAGACCATACATCCCATCAGGAGTTCCAGAAGAGTCGGAGCGATTCTGCACGGAACGGCCTGAAATAGAAAGGAAATCCACTGCGATAGGAGCATAAGTGCTTGAGCCGTCGAATCCATTGGTTGACCCCCAAGGAAAGGTTTCTTTCCTTAAAGGGCCACCAAAGGCGGCCGCGCATCCGCGCGGCAATGTCAAGTACTTTGTTGTCTTTATTCGCACTTTTCCTATACCAAGGGTCGCCAGACTCTAAACTCTAGTTTACAATATTGATGAGTTCGTAAAAACCTCTCCGTAAAGGTATCTAGTTGAAAATATGAATAAAAATGGCATTTATGGGTTGACCTTTCTTTTGGGTCCTGTATGATAAGTATCTGACTTGATTAATAATATGGTCCTTAGGGGGGTTGTTTTGTTTCGGCCTAAGAGAACGCAAAAGACCATTTTCGACCACGATATTTGCCTTCCCGCAGACAGGATCGAGGCGTTGGAGAAGACGTGGGCCGGTCCGTTCCGGCGCCTGGTGCTTCCCATGATCGATGAGGAGTCTTTCCGGCCTTTCTACTGTGAGGACAACGGCAGGCCCAACAGACCCGTGGCCATCCTTGTCGGAGCGTGTGTTTTGAAGGAAATGAACAGCCTGACCGATGCGGAAGTCTTGGGCGCTCTGGACTTCGATCTGCGTTGGCAATATGCCTTCAACATCAACGCCTTTGAATCTCACGTCTGCCAGAAGACCCTGCACAATTTCCGGACCTTGATTACCGACAACAAGCAAGCGCGGAGCCTCTTTACCGGAATCACGGACGCCATCATCGAGACGGCGGCCCTTAGCACGGACAAACAGCGGTTGGACTCCACACAGATCACTTCCAACATGGCTCATCTGAGCCGTCTGGGGCTCTTTACGCGCACCATCGAGGCGTTCTTGAAACGGCTCCATAAGAAACATCCCAAGTTGTATGAGAAACTGCCCCGACTTTACGACAAGGCCTACTTGAAGCGCGCAGGCTATTTTGCCGATGCAAAATCATCGCGGGCCAAGCGTCGTCTGGACAAGTCCGCCCGCCATCTCGCCGACCTGGTGGACCGCTTCCGAGGTCATCCGGAAATCAGCCGAATGAAAGAATACCGGCTGATGGCCCGACTACTGTCGGAGCAATGCCGTTTCACCGAGGGAGATCCCGACAAAACAGAACTCGAGAAGCCCAAGGAAATCCCTGCGGACTCCCTGCAGAATCCTTCGGATCCCGACGCCACCTATGGGCGCAAGGGCAAAGGATATAAGGCTTCCCTCACGGAGACCTGCGTGAAGGAAAATCCCTTCCAGGTGATCACCGATGTGGACGTGGCCCCTTCCTATGACAGCGACCAGAAAGACGTGATGCCCGTTATCGAACGCCTGGAGGAAACGGGCCGCAAACCCGAAGAGTTGTTCGCCGACGCAGGCTACGGCAGCGGCGAGAACATCCTTCAAGCTCACGAGCACGGAGTCGAGCTTACCGCTCCGGTGACTTGCGGAAAAGCGCCGGATCTCAATAAGATGCAGTTGAGTGACTTTGAAACGAACGAGGACTGCACCCAGGTCGTTTACTGTATCCGGGGGCACGCGCCACTTGAATGCAAGATCGTTGACCGCGGCAAAGCGGTGGAAGCCGTGTTTTCCCGCGAGCACTGTCTCCTATGCGAATTTCTCCCCATCTGTCCGGTAAAACGGATCAAGGGCGGAAATTATCGACTGAAGTACAAGCGCAAGGACATGGCGACCTCCAAGCGCAGACTACAGCAGGAAAGCCATGATTTCAAAGAACGCTACAAAATCCGGTCCGGCATCGAGGCCACCATCTCCGAAGCGGATCGGGTCACGGGATTGAAACGATCGTGGACCCGAGGCAAAAAACGGGTCACCTTATCTGTTTTCATGAAGGCCCTGGCCATCAACATCAAGAGGTTCGTCCAGAGCCGCCTTGATAAGGCCAAGAAGGCCCTTTCCAACTCGATAGAGGGAGGCAGCAACGATAATTTCCGTCGTCTTTGTAGCCTATGTCACGATGACAGTAACCTTGGCAGTGTTGCAATGGCCGCTTGAACTTCCAATGCTCCAAAAAACAGCCCTGTTCGTAAAGGGGGGTTCTTACGACGGCATCAATATTTCGATGTTGCTTGAAATTTGTCATGATTCTAAGCGCCTCACCCCGAGGCGCCCCCATCCACTCCAACCTGCTCCGCGATCCCGTTCATTGCTTCGAATACCCTGATCACTTCCTTGGCGAAAAATTCGTTGTTCTCAATCGAAGGCCTTTGAACGCAGCCATCACTCCTCACAATGCTCGCCTGGTAGACCAGCTTGAAGGCCATACCGAGCCGAGCCTGCATGGTGCGATCATCCTTCCATTTCCGTCGCACGACAGGCTTCACATTTTGTGGTGAACCTGGGTCTTCCTTTTCCAGCAGTTCGTCGATCATCTCCGATGCTTGTTCCAAGGTCAGGCTTTCCAGCGGCCGATCGAACTGGGTCTCGGTCCGATCGATCAAGTCAGCCAAAAACTCGACCTGCTTTGGGCTTGCCATTCTAACTACAGCTTCCATTTTCATTTCCTCCGAGTGAGCGGCTTTATTGCCCCTCTCCTCAGGACCAGAGGGGAGAGGGGTTACACAGCAACTCGTAGATCGAAGCTCCGTCCTTTTCCAAATCCCAACGACACTTCGTTTCCCCAACACAGATATTCTTTGTGCGCGGGTAGGAAAAGAACCGGCCATTCAACCGTGAAAGGAGGTGAACGAAGTGAAGCCCGGAACCCTTCTGAAAGAAACGAATCTCTTCGTGCTTGCAGAGAAGCAAGCACAGGAACTCGCGGCCCGGCATTTAGCAGAGGCTATGGCGTTAGCGGAGAAATGCCGAAAAGAGCACGGAAACGTAGGATATTCTACAGTGTTCTCCAGATACATCAATAGGCTCATGAATTTGATGCCCTGATCCAATTAAACTTCGTGACTTTGAAAGGAGAATCATCATGACCGAGACAAAAGACCGACCCAAACTCCAAGAGATCGGCAAAACAGATGTTTGGAGCCGTGAGTACGAGGAAATCGACGGATCCACTCTGGCGCACGTGCTCAGGTATATTATCGTTACCCAGCAAATGGAAATCGGTAAGCACCTGAAACAGATTGCAGGGCATCTCTCGGATTCGGACGTTGAAGCTTTTCTCTCAAGATACCTTGAACTGTCCGAGAAACTTGGGAAGCCTTTCCAGGTGGCGAATATTCGAGCAGAAAAAGAACGGTTCGAGAAGTGGAAAGCCGGGGTTGAATGGCTCAAGTCAGAGGTTGAAAAAGAGCTTCAGCTCGACCTTGACTCAGACGCCAAGGCGAAGATGAATTAGCCTTGAAGAAAGTACTCCCTGATCGAGTTCTGACAGCGCCCGGTGATACCTCCCGCCGGGCGCTTTTTGGTGTGTCATTTGGTGTGTCACTTTTTGGAAAATCGGCAAAAATCGGAATTAGATGCCCGAAATTGAGAATCGACTATTCTTGTAAAATCAAAAAGTTACTCTCAATTGAGGAAGTTGGAAACTTGAGAGTTCAGTTCTACGAATCCGTAGGTCGCATGTTCGAATCATGCCGGGCGCGCCAATGAATTCAATCGCTTACGGTTCAACGGACATTCGCCCACGAGTTTAGCCAGTTTTCTCTCCCACATCTCTCCCACTTTTTCTGCATCAGCTGCGATTAGCCTCCACACTTTTAAGTCCTTTTCATGCCCCTGTTTCCAACCCTGGTCGCCCCAGGCCTGCTGTAAAACCACATAGCATTCTTTTACGGAGTGACTCAGTTACGCCGAGACTCCCCAACTTCTCTCGCCTTTGATTACCAGTCCGGTGTCAACCGAAAAAAATCGTTCGACAGCATACCTATTACCCCACGGGGTACTAACCCCCTTTCTTTTTTGAGTGCCCAAGTGAAAAAATGGGACAACTTGTTTCTCCAGGGAGAAACAACCCCCTTTTTTTTCTTGACACGGCGAAATATGCTTGAGGTGCAAAAGGGAATTTTGGGGTGGAGAAATATCATGCCTTTTTATTTACACACGGCGGACCGTATCGAAACACGATATCGGAAAACCGTTTAACAAAGAAATGATCGGAATCTGTGCTTGGTTTTTTGGTGCCCAAAAAGACGTACTCCGCGAAGTCGAAAAAGACGTTCGATACCGTACCTATTACCACACATGGTAACAACCCTCTTCATTTCTGATTTTTCAGATGGAAAAATGAAGCCAATGAGTTCACCAACGAAAATGATTTCATCCTTGCGGCGAAAGTTGGAAGCCGGTTTCGTAAAAGGCTTCTGAAAATCCAAAAAAAGCAAAGGGAGGAAGCAAAAATGAACAAGAACAGTTTTAAGATGCTGGCGGAAAGATGGCCGAGCGCCATTGTTGCCAGGCACGAAGTGGGCAAGTTTTCCGGTGGACTGATTCACCCTCGCACGTTGGCCAACAAGGACTCCTTGGGAGAAGGCCCCAGGGACCGAATCGTCGTTGGGCGCAAAGTCGCCTACACCGTGGAGGCGTTGATTGAATGGCTTGAAAAGCGGGCCTGCGCATGAAGCGCAAGGGCCGCACAGACCGACACCCAGCAAAGAAAATGGAGATGCCCGAACACTGGGTGCAATGGTCGTCGGGCCCAAAAAGCGCGGGAGTCTTTAGACGCCTATGACAGAGCGATTCGACAAGGCGCGGATAGCTGGAGAAATCGACTTCGCCGCCTATTTCGGGTCCGAACTCGGTGAGCTTCGGCATTTGAACGGCGACGAACATCAAGCGTTGTGTCCCTTCCATGAGGACACGAACCCTTCCCTCTCCGTGAACTTGGCCACCGGCAAATGGTATTGTCACGGATGCAAGGCGAAGGGAGACCTGTTCGGCTTTCACATGAAACGACACGGTGTGTCCTTTCAGCAGGCCCTGGGGGACCTGGCGAAGCTGGGCGGGATGGACGGCAACGGCGGGGGCGCAAAAGAAGAACGGCCAAAGGGCAACGAACGGAAGCGACCCAAGGCGAGGGCGGTGCCTGGAACCCTGAAGGATCGCTTCGTATATCACGATGAGAACGGCGAGGAGCTGTTCTTCGTGAACCGCTACGAAGAAATCGGCGCGGACAAGACGTTCCGGCAGGGTCGGTGTGTGGAAGGGAAAGACATATTCAATCTGGACGGTGTCCGATTGGTCCCCTACCGTTTGCCGGAAGTTGTGAAAGCCGAGCAGATCGCTGTCGCCGAGGGAGAAAAGACGGTGGAGGCCCTGCGCATGGCCGGTTTCTGCGCAAGCTGCAATCCCATGGGCGCGATAAAGTGGAAAGACGAGTACTCGGTTCACTTTAAAGACAAACTTGTAATCATCCTTCCGGACAACGACGAACCGGGTCGCCAGCACGCCGAGCAGGTCCGGAAAAGCCTTCTACCCCATGTGCGGAGCCTCAAGGTCGTAGACCTCCCCGGACTCCCGGAAAAAGGCGACGCCGCGGACTGGCTTGCGGCTGGCGGAACCGCTCAGCAGCTCATGGACCTGGCGGACCAGGTCCCATGGGAAAGCGATCCGTCACGGGTTCGGATCGTCACCGCTCGCCATCTCTACGAGCGCACGTTCCCGGACAATCCGGTGATCGACGGCCTGCTCGACGAAAAGGAAAGTCTGCTCATCTGCTCCTTGTCGGGTGTGGGCAAATCCCTCATGACCAAGAACCTCGGGTTTGTGCTGGCCCTACCGCCCTTGAGCGGACTCTGGAACCTGTTTCGTGTTCCGAGGCCCAGGCGAACCCTCTATGTTCAATCCGAAAACACGGCGAAGGCCACACATGTCCGGCTGCACAAGATACTCGAAGGCCATCCCGAGTGGACCCCGGCTCTGGATTCGCTGTGCTTCCCCATGGTGAGAGGGGACATTCGTCTGACGGGCATTCTGGATGAACCCGAGTTCCAGGAGCGGCTGATCGCCTGCATCAAGGAAGCCCGGGCGGAAGTGGTGGTTGTCGATCCGTTGGTTTCGTTTTCCGGCGCCAGGGATGAAAACGACAACAAAGGACAGCGAAGGTCGCTGGATTGTCTGACCCGGGTGCAGGACGAGACTTCGTGCGCGGTGATCGTCGTTCATCACATGGGCGAAGGATTCAAGGAGAAAGCCAACTTCATCGGGCGGGGTGGAACCGCGATCGGTGATTGGGCGGCGAACATCATCGGCTTGTACCCGGTGGATGACCAAGCCGGCGCACCGTCCAGCACGATCCTGGTCAGACATGCCAAGTCCAGAAACTTTGAGCTGCGAAAACCCTTTTACCTGGAGCGAACCCGGAACCTGGTCTTTGTCCGGACCGATCCCCCTGAAGCGACGCGCGTCTGCGGCGAACGTCACGTCATCGAGGCCATCAGCAACCTCACGAATCAAACGGGAGAGCTCCCTTCGAGGCAGGTGTTGGTCAAGGAGTTGAGGGAGACGACCGGTTGCTCCAGAAGGACTGCGGATAACGCAGTGTCGTTCGCGTGCAATAACGGCTACATCGCCTCCGAGAAATCGGGGAAGAACACGTTGTTCAGGGTGATTGAAGATGAAGCCGCATGATCCGAAGAAGGACATGTGCAACGTGTGCAAACGGTGCGTTGCACACGTGGAAACGCTTGCGCCGCAGCCGTTTCGGCTGTTCTTCGAGGCAACGTGTGCAATCGGCCCGTTTCACAAATCAAACAAGTGCAATCGGGCGAACGTGTGCAATGCGCGCAAAACCCCCTTTGCACACGTTTCTTTTAGCAATGTCAATAGGTTGCACGTGTGCAGGAGGGAACGTGTGCAATGGCCTTTTGCGCACGTTTTTAATGTGTTAAATCAACCGGTTACGACGTGTGTAACGTGTGCACCCTATAGGGTGGCGGGGAACGTTGCACACGTTCCCACCACCGGGTGGAGGGCGGATGAAATGCGGCCTTCCTCGAGGAAAGGAAGCTCATGACCGACTTGACCGAAGCGAGGGAACTTTTGCCTGACGGACTTGCTCCTGAGGAAGAGGACCATCTCCTTATCGTTACCAACGGTCACAGCATCGATTCCATGGGGTATTTCAACCTCGCAACGGCGCTCCATCGGCGTGAGGCGGCCATGGCATCCCGTAATGCCGAAAAGAGGAAGTTATTCATGAACCTTGCCTGGGAATATTGGTGTGAGGGAGGTGGACCGTTCGTTTTGTCGGGAGAAAGGAAATGGGGGCGGATAGGGGGGAGTAAATCTCTGGAAAACGGCGGGAAATAAGCCGGAGCGGCCATCGAATTTTTGCGGTCGCGAAATTAAGACAGGGGGTCAACGGAGCAAACTGGGTCAAAAATGAATGTTTGGATGAGAAATGGCAAGTTTTTTGACGGATAAAAAATTAGGCGGCAACGGAGAAGACGCCTTGATGGATAAATTGGTGATGGTTGGTTCAGATCGCCTTCGGATTTTTCAACGGCGCGGTAATTTTTCGATTTTGGGTGCGAAAACTACCGGCATGCCGGTGAAACTGCGGAGGTGGTCGATCAGGTTCGGGCGGGATCAGGAGGCGGACGTGAAGGCGGTGATTGTCGGCAGCAGGAGTATCGGGGCGGTGGACATGGACGGGGCCTTGAGTCGGTTGAGGATCGATCCGTACATGGTGATCTCCGGCGGCGCTCGGGGCGTGGACCGCATTGCCGAGACCTGGGCCAGGGCCCGGGGGATCGAGCCCCGGGTTCTCAAGCCGGACTGGCGACGTTATGGTCGAGGGGCGGCACTCAAGCGGAATCGGGAGACGTTGTCGTGGCGTTTTGGGAAGGAACGAGCCGGGGCACCATGCACACCGTGCGCACGGCGGAAGAACTGGGAAAGAGGGTCCATGTTGTTCTCGTTCAAGCGGGCTGAGAGCGGCCTCTTCTACTGCGACGAGTACGAGAGCGCTCTTCCGCGGCTTCGAGGGGTGTCGGGCGGCAGAGAGTGCCTCGGATACCGGCTCAAGTTCAAGCGGCCCAAAGGCTTTGACGCCCTGCTTCTGGCCCTCAAGAAGAGCCTTCGGGAAATCTTCGGCTGTCCCACGCTGGCGGTACCCGGAAGCTCGGGGACTCAGAACGCCATGCAGCGAGTCTTCGACGAGGGGCTCGCCTTCCGCGCAAAGAACGCCCGGACGCCCAAACACGACAGTCACCACACCTTCGAGCGGTTCCTCGAGATCTAGTGCTTAGTTGCATAAATCCCTATATTTCTTTTTCAGGCCGACCGGGTGAACGGAACGCTTCCGCCACTCGAAGGGAGCGGCGTCTCGGTTGTATACGGCAACGAAGCGATCGATGGCGTTGCGCACGTCCTGTGGAGAGGTGAAGTTGGCGCCCTTTATGGCCTGTCGACTCAAGATACTGAACCAAGTTTCCACTTGATTAAGCCAAGAAGCATGAGTCGGAGTGAAGTGAAAATGCACGTTTTCGTGTTTGGCCAACCATCGATCCTTTTTGGGCTTATGGGTGTTGAGATTGTCGAGAATCACGTGAATTTCCCGGTGTCCATAATCGGTTAGCACCTCATTCATGAACTGGAGAAACTCACGTCTTCTTCTCCTTTTGTAGTGCCCTTCTTTGACTTGTCCCGTAACCACGTCCAGGGCTGCAAACAGCGTCGTGGTACCATGTCGCTTGTACTCGTGACCGACCCCCAACATGGCTCCCCCGTTGGGCAGTCTGATGTAGCCTTGTGCACGCTCCAACGCCTGGATGGCCGGCTTTTCGTCTACGCAGAGAACGACGGCGTTTTCCGGAGGCTCCAGGTACAACCCCACAACATCGGCCGCCTTGGGAACAAATTCGGGGTCCGTGCTGATGCACCACGAACGTCGCCGTTGAAGTTGAATGCCGTGGTTTCTGAGCACACGCCAAACTTGATGTTTGGAGACATTGCCCAAAGCCTCGGCCAACAGCCTCCCATTCCACCCGGAGTAGCCCATGGGGGCAGGTTCGTCCAAAAGACTCAGAATCCGCTTTTCCGTTTCCTCGTCGTAGACCGTCGTCTTACCCGAACGAGGCGCATCTTGAAGCCCGGTCAGTCCTCCCTTCCCAAAACGCCGCCTCCATTTGTTCACCGTGATAACGCTCGTGCCCAGCTTTCCCGCAATGTCGAGGCTCTTACTTCCCGCACCCGCTTCAAGGATGATCCTCGCACGGAAAACCAGACGTTGTTCCGTAGTCGAAGACCGAATCCAGCGCTCAAGCGTCTTCCGGTCTTCCTCTTTCAATTCGATTCGCCTTACCCGATCACTCATAGGCGGAACATATCATGAATAATTAACTTATGCAACTAAGCACTAGTACAAAGGACTGTGGGAAATCCAATGGGATATGGGCCCATTCCCGGACCACGTCAGCATTCAACGGTCTCAACAGAGCGCTTGACCAAGGAAAGACGTCGGCCCAAGCGCTCAAAGACGCTCTCAATGCCGACATCTTCTACCCGTTGGTCGGCGACGCCGTTGAAACGAAGGATTCCATCACTCAAGACGGAGCCTGACCCACCACTCGGAGGGCCGTTGGCGGGCAAAGAATAGGATCGTATGGCGTTTCGGAAATCAGTCCTGATCCCGATAATTTTTGACCGCTCCCTGATCGAAAAGAAGTACCCGATCTCCAAGGCTGTTCCGTCGTCAAGCTTCGGGCTGTCCAGAAGCGCGACGAGCAAATCTGTTCAGCCAAGGTTCGACTTACACCGTTCAAACACTTTCTGTTTGGCCATCTCGCCGAGCCTTTCTATTTCTTCCTGATCGGTCAATTCGTAGGGCCAGATAGCTTGTGCTGTCCTGCCCAATGCTTGACCAAACTTCTCTATCCGATCTCTCAAGCGCCGAAGCCATTCCTGCTCTGCCTCAGTTAAGAGTGGTCCTGCAAGATAGACTTTCACGGCGCGATCCTTCTGCTTCTGCGGGTACCGACGGCGCGCACAAGCATAGGCAATTTCGCTCAGTACCAGAGTTTGACTTGAATTGTCCGCTCGAGTACACGATCAGTCTTCGAACACGGTTCTATCTACCATTCCAAAAAATACAACTGCCTCGAAAGGGCCTGGAGGCTTCGCCTACCATATTTCTGCATATTAAAATGATGGCCCATTTATTGCATGGTTGTGGGCCGTAATATGCATCGCGCTTCACGGATTCCTCCGTAAAGCAAGGGTATTGAAGACATCTGAAGCTACCATCGGCTTTTGACCGTCCGTCAAATAGGTGACGCCATCGGCAGAATCTTCCTATGGAGGGTCAGACGGGTTGTTTTAATCATTCACAGCCTGTATAAAAGAAAGTGAACATACAGCTCGATCGTTCTCGATTAACTGAATGTGTTTTCAGTATAACAGCCTGAAATCCTAAACAAAGTGTCCGCCTCGCTTGTTTTACTGCAAATGCTCGATTCGAAGGTCTCACCGCTGAGACCCGCCCCGTGGCTATGCATTGCCTGTGACATAGTGATGGCAAAGGTCGAGAAAAAAGAAATATTTTTCGTCGATGACATTGGAACGCTCCTGAAAAAGGCCATGCCTCCAAAGTCTTGAAACCCAAGAATTCAGAATTGTCTGATCACCGGACGGATGGTGCAATATGATAGAGCCAAGCGGGATTTTTCATCCTCAGGATACTGATTTTTTCTTGCCGACAAAACTCCACAGGGAACTTCTGGTTCTTATCTCCGTTCACGGCGATCCCGACATATCTCAGTACAGGCTGGCCACGGCGGCAGGTATGTGTGCAACCCAGGCCAATACCTACATAAGGGCTCTAACAGGCAAGGGTTTGATCATAAAGGAAGGTAAGAACAATCGAAATATGACATATCGGCTTTCCGAAAGTGGACAACAACGTCTCAATGGACTTCTGTCGTCTTATTCTCTCGATATCGTTCATATATACTCGGCTTTCAAGAATGAACTCCGAAAGCAACTTAAGTTCATGACCGATTCCGGTTATAGGCGAGTCGTCTTATTCGGCGCCGGAGAAACAGCGCAGCTCGTTTACGCCGCTTTGGAAACGCTTCCGATAAATATCATCAGCATCGTTGATAACGACATATCCAAGCAAGGCCAGAGATTCTTTGGAATACTTGTAGAGCCTCCTACTGTCATTGATAAGATTCAACCTGACTGCATCTTGATAACGTCTTATGCCAAGCAGGACGAAATCTTCGCACAGGTTATGCATCTTACGGATGTCGGAATCCATGTGCAGAAGTTGTTCGACCTTTGGGGGACAACAGAAGAACAATATTTCCGATAGCGGCTTTTTTTATTTAATTTCGGTCACATGACTAAAGTCGTCGCTCTTGACAGCCGATTCAAGAATTGATCGGTCACTAACCGATCTAATTTACTGCTCGGCCGGACTCGAACGAAAAGGTTGGTATGATTCTCACACAACAAACGCCAAGGATAGACGGCACAGTGTTCACTGCTTCGGACCCCTGGTTCGTGGCGCGCACCAAGACGGGGCATGAGTTTCGGGTGCGGGTCCACCTGGAAGAGCGAGGAGTCCGGGTGTACCTGCCCCGGGCCGAGGTCACGGTGCGTCATGCGCGGTACACCAAGAAGGTTCAAAAGGCGCTGTTCCCTTCTTACCTGTTCGTGCAGTGCGACGCGGAACGGTTGTTCGACACGGTGCGCTGGTGCCCCGGAGTGGCGGGGCTCCTGCCGGAAACGGGAGAAGCCGTGCCCGTAAGGCCGGACATCCTTGAGGCGGTGCACAGCCTGGAAGACACGGACGGCGTGGTGCGCAAACGGGACCGTCTTCAGGCCGGAGACCCGGTTCGGATCCTGGAAGGCCCGTTCAGGGACCTCCAGGGCATCTTCGAACGATGGCACTCCGACAAGGCCAGGGTGTCGGTTTTGTTGAACGTCCTGCAACAGTACACGCGGGTGACGTTGCAGGGATGCGATCTGGAAAAACTCTGACGAAAAGGCCGACGGGATTGCGTGGATTCCCCTCGGCCGGGCGGACCGTCGCTCCCGGCTTCTTCCGGAGCATGCGAACCCCCGCGACCGCGCGCGGGTTTGATGAACCCGCCGAATTGAATCACGGTGTTTCGGTCCCTCGGGGAGCCCGAACCTTCACCCGAACGGGCGGAGCCCGCCCGCAACCCCCCTTTCCATCCGGACATTCGATATGAACATCCTCATGATCACGGCCAACGACCCGGCGGGTATGGGCATCGCCTTCACCAACGCGATCAACCGATACACGCCGCACCGCTGCCGCCTCATCACGTCGGCGGAACGGTACAATTTCGCCTTCGAAAAGGACGTTCATCTTCCGGATATTCTTGACGACGATTTCGGTGAAGTGGAATTCCTGCTCAAAAACGCGGACGTGTTCCACTTCCACATGCTGCAGGACGAAAACGCCCATCTGGGACCTCTGGTCATTCGCGACTACGTCCGGGGGAAAGGCACAATCCACCATCAACACGGCCATCCGGACTATATGCTGAACATCGACGCCTACAACGATAAATATCGTCGTTTGAACCGTAAGGTGATCGTCAGCACTCCGGACCTGCTCAAGCTCGCGGAAAACGCCGTGTGGGTTCCCAACCTGGTACCTATCAATGATGTCGCCTTTCTGCCCCGCTTCGACGCAACCCTGCCTCAGGACGAGATTCGCGTGTGCCAAGCCCCCACGCGCAAGTACCACAAGCATACCGACGTGTTCAGGCACGCGCTTCGGGACCTGACGCAACGGCATCCGCAGGTGGTGCCCGTGATCATCGAACATACCCTCTACCGGGAATGCCTCGAATTGAAGAAGCAATGCCATCTGGTTTTCGATCACATGCGAGGCTGGTTCGGGATTTCGTCTCTCGAGTCCTTGAGCCAGGGCAAGCCGGTCATCGCAGGCCTGGACGATTGGAACGTGAGCCGCATCCGGGAATTCACGGGCAGGGACCGACTCCCTTGGGTCATCGCGGGCAATGGGGAGGAATTGGCGCTGCGTCTGGAGGAACTCGCGGTGGACTCCGACCTCAGGCAACGCATCGGCGAGGAGAGCCGCAGGTTCATGGAGGAAGCGTGGACGGAACGGCATGCGTTGGATGTGCTGATGAGGGTTTATGAATCTCTTTGAACGCCCATGGGATGAGAAGCGGGGCGCGGAGACGGATGGATGAACTTCCGGGCCCTGGCCACAAAAAGCGCGATTGAAGCCTATCGGGATTCGGAACCGGGCAAGGCCTTGTGCGGTGAAAAGCCATTCGGTTCCAGACACTGGGAATACCCATGGGCCGTGGAAGCAAGCGGTATTCTGGAAGAAAGAGGATTGGACATCCTGGACGTGGCACCCGATTTCACCTTTCCGTTCACCCGGTTCCTGGAAGCTCGGGGACATCGTATGGTCTATATCGATCTCGAAAAAAGACAGTGGGACTCCGGCACCCAATGGGGGATGGATCCCGGGGACCTGTCGGAGAAGTGCCGGATCATGGACGTCCGGAATATGGTCTTTGAGGACAACGTCTTTGACCGTATTTTCTGCATCAGCGTTCTCGAACATGTGGTCTGTCCCACTCAAGACCCGACGGACGAGCGGTTGCCGGACCTGTTCGACCCACTGGGGGCAAGGCCCGCGCTCAGGGAATTGAAAAGGTGTCTCAAACCCGGAGGGCGGTTGGTCCTAACGGTGGACCTCTACGGAGGGCCTTTTTGGTCACCCTGGTTCGAGCAATGGGATATCTTCGCCGACCTGGAAGCGGAGGGGTTCCCCTTGGGGGAAGAAGCCCGTTTTGATCGCAAGCGCGCTTTTGAAGACCCGGAAACCTTCATCAGCCGATTTCACGGTCCGTACATCACCCTGGGCTTTTCGTTGGAAAAAGAATGAGTCGCGACCTTCCTCTTGTGAGCATCGTGGTTCCCACGTTCAATCAGGCGCAGTACCTGCCGGCCTGCGTGGATCATTGTCTTTTCCAGACATATCCCCGCATTGAGCTCATCATTGTGGACGGGGGAAGCACGGACGGAACCAAATCCTATTTGGAGAGTCTGCCGGGTCGCATTGAAGGGGATACATTCCTGCCCGTGGAAAGCATGGACAACGAAGGACAGATCGTGCGGCGGGAAGTTGCCGTTTATCCCAAGGATCGAGCCGTCCGAATCGTGACCTTCCCGTCGGACATCGGAGCGACCAGGACCTACAATGAGGGTCTTTCCAGGGTTTCCGGAAAGTACTGCACCTATATTGTGGGCGATGATATTCCTCATCCCCATATGATCGAGGAACTGGTTGCCGAACTCGAACGGGGTGAAGCGGATTTCGTTTACTCGGATATGCTGTTGGTCAACGATGAAGGCCACGTGGTCAGGCACATGAAGATGCCTGATTACGATTTTGAGAACTGCCTGGCCCGATGGTTTCATTTGGGTGTGAGCCGTCTTTACAGGACCGATCTTCACGACCTTGTGGGATTGATGGATGAAGCCTACGAATGCGCCAACGACTATGATCATTATTTGCGGTTCGCCATGGCCGGGGCGCGGCTCCATCATGTGCCGAGGACCCTGTACTCCATACGACATCACGGAGCGGATCGGAAAACGGGTCAGCATACCGGTCCTCGGTATGAACGGTTGCTGGATGAATCGAAGCAGTGCGCGCGGCGCGCCCGAGCATGGCTGAAGGAAACCCGGGGCGGGGCCCCGCCGAACCTTTGAACACGGCTGCAGCAACCTCGCAGATCGCGTCTTTCAACGGTCCGTGATAATCCGGACTTTTTCAACGGGCGGTTAGAGATTCCAAGCATGAGAAAAGACGCCGCAATCCTGGTCACGGGCGGCACCGGCCTGGTGGGAAGCGCCCTGGTACGACGCCTGCTCGGAAAAGGCTACCAAAACATCTTCTGCAACCATCATCGGAGACCCCCGAAAGATGAGGCTTCGTCCAAGGTGCGCCTGGTGCGCGCGGATCTCACGAATCCCGCGTCGGTGACAAGTCTTTTCCGGGAGTGCAGGCCCGAGTATGTTTTCCTGGCCGCCGCCAGGGTGGGCGGTATTCTCGCCAACCACACCTACAGAGCGGAATTCATCTACGAAAATTTGGCGATCCAAAACAACGTGATCCATCAGAGCTATCTCGGAGGAGTGAAAAAGCTCCTGTTTCTGGGCACAAGCTGCATCTATCCCAAGGAATGCCCGCAACCCATCAAGGAAGAATACTTGCTGACCTCGCCTCTCGAATATACCAACGAGCCCTACGCCGTGGCGAAAATCGCCGGCATGAAGATGTGCGAGAGCTACAACCTGCAGTACGGGACCAACTTCATTTCAGTCATGCCCACCAACCTCTACGGCCCCAACGAGAGCTTCCATCTCGAAACGTCGCACCTCCTCCCGGCCCTCATGCGCAAGATGCACCTGGCGAGACTGCTGTCGGAAGGAAACATGGAGGGTGTGGAGGACGACCTGGGCGCCGAAAACAGGGATGAGGCCGTGGGAATGTTGGAGAGGCTGGGCGTGTCCGGGGACACCGTCACCCTTTGGGGCACGGGCACGCCTCGACGGGATTTGATGCACAGCGACGACTTGGCCGACGCCTGCGTTTTTCTGATGGAAACCGTAGACTTTCCCGACCTGACCGCCGGCATGCGAGAGGTGCGGAACACACACGTCAACATCGGAACGGGACGGGACAGGAGCATTCTGGAAATCGCCGAACTGGTGAAACAAGTGGTGGGTTTTCAAGGCGAGATCGTATGGGACTCGTCCAAACCCGACGGCACGTTGCTCAAGCTTCTTGATGTGAGTCGTTTACACGGCTTTGGATGGAAGGACGGGATTCCTCTGGAGGCCGGACTTCCCGGGTTCTACGAGCATTACCGTTCAAGAGCACAACGATCCGACGGTCACGCCGTGGACTCGGGAGGGAAAGCCGCCGAGGCGGGGTTGGGTGTCGACGGATGGATCGGATGATTTCAACAACGGCATAACTCAAAGGTCGAACATGGATACACGAAAGAACATTGCTTTAATCTGGGCCCGAGGCAACGGGAGTTCTCTGCACAGGAAAAGCGTCTATCCCATCCTCGGGAGACCGTTGATCGATTACATTCTGGACGCCGCGCGAAAGAGCGGGGTAATCGATCGCCTTTACGTGTTCACCGAAGACGAGGAAGTGGCTGCCGTTACCCGCGGCGCCGGGTGGCAGGTGATTCCACGTTTCGAACACATGGTGGAATACTCCCACCCCAACTTCAACTCCGACGAGATTTCACGTCACCAGAACCAGTGTATTCTTCGAGACTTGGGAGCTCCCGAGGCGGCGGTCGAGGAGGCCAAGATCACGCCTTGGGTCAAAGGTCTGTTTCACTTGAACTGCAACTATGTGTTGATTCGCCCTAGCTCGATCCAGCGCATGGTCCGACAGTTGGTGAACGACGAATCCATGTCCCGAATCTGTTTGGGCGTTCGAGTGGAGCCCCATTTGTTCATCATCAATCCTGAAACCGGAGTGCCTTTCCCCATTTGGCATCAACAAGGCATGGACCGCCGAGAATATCCCCCGCTGTACCGCGCTCTGCCCGACGTGAGCTTCACTCTGATCGACCGGTTAAAAAAAGGGACAGCCTTACGGTTCACCATTTGCGAAATCGACCGCCGAGAATCTTTGGACATTCACACGGAAGAAGACGTTCGGCTGGCCGAGTTCTACCTGGCGTCGGCAAACGGACAGGATCGTCCGCAACGCTTTGAAGGAAATGCCAATGAAACTGGTCATTCAGATTCCCTGTTACAATGAGGAGCACCACCTGCCCGAATCCCTAGCTGCCATACCCCGCTCATTTGAGGGTATTGACGAGGTGGAACTACTTGTCATCGACGACGGCAGCACGGATCGTACAAGCGAGGTGGCTTCGGCGGCGGGCGTGGACCGGATCGTCCGATTCAATTCGCATCGAGGGTTGGCCGCGGCGTTCGCCGCCGGATTGGAAACCGCAACGGCCATGGGGGCGGACATCATCGTCAACACTGATGCGGACAACCAATACTTCGCGCCGGACATCGAGCGTCTCATTCATCCCATCCTGCATGAAGACGCGGACATCGTGGTCGGATGTCGTCCCATTGAATCCATCGAACACTTTTCAGCCTTGAAAAAGAAACTCCAGCGTGTGGGTTCGGCCGTGGTGCGTTACATCTCGAACACGGAGGTCCCCGACGCCACCAGCGGATTCCGGGCATTCAGCAGACATGCGGCCGGCAACCTGTTTATCTACACCCAGTTCTCCCACACGCTGGAAACCCTGATCCACGCCGGCAAGAAGAGCATGAACGTGGCGTACGTCAATATCCGCGTCAACGGCAAGACCCGGGAATCCAGGCTGTTTTCGAGTAATTTCGATTACCTCAAACAATCCGCCGCCACCATGCTGAGACTCTATCTTTTCTACGAACCCCTCAAGACCTTTGCCTATCTGAGCGCCTTTATCATGGCGTTGGGGTTGGCACTGCTGAGCTGGCCTTCTCTGTTCGACACGGGAGGACGGCTCACCACGATACCGGGTTTGGGATGCTTCTTCCTCGCAGTCATCACTTTTGTCGTCGGAGTCCTTGCCGACATGAACGCCTCCAACAAACGAGTCATGGAAGAAACTCTCCGGCGGGTCAGGCAGCTCGAAACCCGCCCTTCCGAACCGAAAGAGTATTCATCCTTAAGGAGGCTGAACGGAAAAAGGGCGCCTTCTCGCCTGCAGCCCAAGAAGAAACGCAACAATGGAACCTACTGGACTTCGAACGCCGAAAAAGACGCAAAGGTCCAGTCCGCCCGCTGACAGAAGCGGGGCCTCAAGCCTGCGGGAATCTTCCGAATTGAAAACACTTCTTGTTGTTCCGAATGTTCAGGGCAAGTACTTCAAGCCCGGCCAACCTCACGTGGGAACCGCCTATCTGGCCGCCGCCGTGTCGCAAGGCGGTCGCAGCTCGGTCCGAGTATTGGACCTTAGGCTGAATGATCGTCTGTCATTACTGGATCGAGAAATGTCCCGATATGATCCCGATGTGGTGGGTATTACCATCACGACGCTTCAGTACAAGAAGTCCTATGCCCTGGTGGAATACGTAAAAAGTCGATACCCCGGACCGTTGCTGGTTGTGGGCGGACCACACGTGGGCACTTTCGGAAAACGGTTGCTGGAGGATACACCAGCGGACTTGGCGGTCGTGGGCGAAGGCGAACACGCACTGTGTGAGATTCTCGACGCCGTGGAAAAGGGGGCCCGCGACTTCGGGCGCATTGAGGGATTGATCAGCCGCAGGAACGGAGCCATTGTGGAACATGCTCTCAGGCCTCCTTTAAGGGCTTTGGACGATTTGCCCTTTCCCCGATACGATCTGTTTCCACTGGGCCGATACATCGACCGGAAGATTCCCATTCTCACGTCGCGGGGTTGTCCCGGCAACTGCGTGTATTGTGCGGTCAAGACCCTGTTCGGGCGTCGGTTCCGGCCCCGCAGTCCGGAAAACGTGGTCGATGAGATCGCTTCTTGGGCGGCACGCGGCATCCGTTACTTCATTTTCAACGACGACTGTTTTTCAGCGGACATTCCCCGAGCCGAACGCATTTGTGACCTCATCGTGGAAAGAGGTTTGGACATCTCCTGGGAATGCCGGAACGGCATCCGCATGGATCGTCTGACCTTGAACCTGGCTCGGAAGATGAAACAATCGGGATGCTGCTTCGTCGCATTCGGCCTGGAATCCGCCAACCGGGAAAACCTCCGCGCCATGAAGAAGGGCATTACTCTGGAACAGGCCCAAGAGGCCATTTCCATCATGCGCCGGGTAGGCATCGATAACTGTCTCTTCTTCATGATCGGCACGCCGGGGGACACCTTCGAGCGATTTCTGGACTCCTATCGATTCGCTCGCCGAAGCGGAGTTCAGGAAGTTCGCTTCTACAATGCGCTTCCCTATCCCGGTACCGAGTTTTTCGATTGGGTGCACGAACACGGCCGGTTTTTCCACACCCCGGAAGACTACCTCAACCGTCTGGACCGCTGGGACGAAGAGCCCGTATTCGATACGCCGGAATTCCCCAAGGAACTGCGCAAACGAGCATTTCGGATGGGCGAGCAACTGGTCATGGAAGCCTTTTTCCGGAAATATTTCGGTGCGGTGCTGACGCCGTTGTTGTGGCGCCTTTACAGCGTGCGGGTTTTGCGCATGCTGCTTTCTCGGCCCGGCCTGTTGATTTGGCAAGGGCTGAGGAGACGTCAGGTCCGCAAGAGCACGGACCGGCGAAGGACGGAAAAGAATCTTTGATTTCCCGTTGCATCAACGAGTAAATCCCTAAGGTTTCCGACGTTCCGCTCCCTGGCGTTAATCCGACATGAAGAAGATTCTGGTCCTCACATCGACGTTTCCCAGGTTTCCGGGAGATACTCTCCCGGCGGGGTTCATTTATGAATTGTGCAGGGAGCTCGCCCAAAGGTACGAGATCGTGGTGGGGGCGCCCCATGACCACACGGCCAACTTCGAAGAGCGGTTGGGTCCGATTCGGGTACGGCGCTTTCCTTATTTCCTTCCTCTGAAAGCCCAGCGACTGTGCGACGGTGTGGGCATTCTGCCCAACATCCGGAAGAGTTTCTTGGCGAAGATTCAGGTCCCTTTTCTCTTTCTCGCGGAAGCGCGATTCGTGAAGAGGCTTCTACGGGAGGAGCGGCCGGACCTTGTGCATTCCCATTGGGCGATTCCTCAGGGGTTGTGCGCCGGGTGGGCTTTGAGGAATGGAACGCCTCAAGTACTCACCATTCATTCATCCGATCTTCATACCTTGAGGCGGTTCACCGGAGGGGCGGCCCTCACCCGCTATATTACGCGGCGAGCGGATCACGTGGTCTTGGTGAATCAATATCTGAAATCCATGTTGCTGCAAATGGCGCCCGAGAATGCCCGCAAGACGTCCGTCTTTCCCATGGGGGTTTCCGACCGTTTCTATGACGCATCGACGCGAGAGGCGGGCGCCATAAAAGAACAGCTGTTGTTTGTGGGCAAACTCATCGAAGTCAAGGGCGTGAACGTCCTGATCAAAGCCATGGCCCTCGCACGCAGGCGGCGACCGAACCTTCGGTTGACCGTCATTGGAGACGGCCCTGAACGGGAGCGCCTGGAGGCGTCGGCACGGGAGCTGAATCTAATTGCGGAAGTCGTTGCATTCTCGGGCCGGGTCAAGAACGGCGATATTCCGCCGTACATGAAGGACGCGGATGCCGTGGTCGTTCCGTCCATCATTACCAAACGGGGTGAAACCGAGGGGACGCCGGTGGTCATTCTGGAGGCCATGGCCGCGGGCAAGCCCGTATTGGCCTCCAACGTGGGGGGAATCGGCGAAATCGTCGAACATGGACGAAACGGCCTTTTGTTTCCTCATTCGAATCCGGAACACCTCGCTATGGCCATGGAAGAACTCTACGAGTCCGACAACTTGGCCCGTATGAGTCGATATGCCCTCGCCGCCGGCGGGGATTATTCCTGGCCGTCCATAGCCTCACGTTATGCCGACATTTACGAGCGGCTGTTCTCCGAACAATCCTCGGAAGGATCACCCGCGTCCGCCGGCTCCGTGGAAGAAACCTACTTGTCCGCTTCTCCTCCAGTGGAGCCTCCTACGAACCGAATCGATGGGAGCGTCGGAGTCTCCAGGTGATTGCGGGCCTGCTTGTCCGAATCCTGCGCCATGCGGCGGGATTTGGTAGGTTCCTTGGATCGCGGCATCGGTTGTGGGAGCTTGGCAAGCCGATCTACATTTGCCTGACCGTGGATCTGGACGCCCACGGCCGCCGAAACGCCTTCGAATGGGGCATTCCTCAGCTTCTCCGACTGTATGATTGCCGGGGCCTTGCCGGCAAAGTCACTTGGTTTGTGAATTGTCGGGAGCCTATGGTCCGGCGTTCTCCGGACCTGCCGGTTCACTTGTGCGAAATGGGATACGAAGTGGGCCTTCACTGTCACCTGGAATCCTTCGATGCGGATTCCGAGGCGCTGGTCGGGCGTGAAATTGCCGCCGACAAAGAATGGTTGGAGGATGTGCTCGGGAAAAGAACACAGGGGTTTCGATCCGGCCGCCTGCTGCATACGCCCGCCATACTGAATGCCGTCGATAAGTCGGGTTTCCGGTTCGATTCGTCGTCCACGTACGGTCGCCGGTACCGAGTGGGTCGTTGGTTCATGGACGACGGGAAGCAACAGGGCGGACGGTCCGTCCTGAACCTGTCGGAAACCTGCCTGGAGTTTCCGGTGTGGGAACCCTTTCCCGATTTCAATCGGATGAAACCGGACAGAGTGCCCTATTTTATCACTACATTGGTGCATCCCTACAACTTCGTCCTCCTGGGTCGGCCCAATCCATTTGTACTCGCGTATTATACCGAAATCATAAGGCTCTTCCGCAGTCTGCCCGACGCCCGCTTCGTCACCCTGTCGCAGGCCGCGGAAATCTGGAATTCATGGAACGACTCTCCGCATTCCTGACGGACCCGGCCAATCGAACGCTCATGATGGAGCTGTTCCTGGAATACGGCCGCGCTTATCGGAGCCGCTCGGCCTGCATACCCCCGGATCGGATTCCTGAAAGGGCGGTCTCGGAAATGCGTTCCTGCAGCCTGGTCGAAAAGCATGCGGGAGGTCTGCGATTGACGGGAACCGGCAAGGCGGTGGGATACGGTGTGCTCGAACTTCACGAATTTCGGCAACGGAAGGGAAATCCCCGTCATGGAGGGCCGGACGTCCCGGCTCCGGATGCGGGGCTGGTGAAGGACAAGGTCTTCCTGGACGTGGGATGCGGTGGGGGCTCCTATGTAGATGCCGCGGCCGATTCCGGCGCTCTCATGGCTATCGGCGTAGACCTGCAGCTGCCGCTGTTGAGGCTGGGACGCACCCTGTGTAACGGGAGAGAAGCCCTGTTCATTCAGGCAAAATGCGAATCGCTGCCGCTGGAATCGCTGTCCGCGCACGTGGTGCTTCTCCGGGGGGTGCTCCCTTACGTGGAAAACGGGCGCACGTTAAAAGAGCTGGCCCGCGTTTCCGCGCGTGGGGGCCGTTTGTTCCTTACCACTTTGGGACCGGGGTATTTTCTACGGGCCGCTCGCGACGCTTTGCAGCGAAAGCATTGGCCGCAACTGGCCTATGCGGCTTTGGTGAGTCTGAACGGCCTGTTGCAGACCTTCACCGGTTACAGGCTTCCTTATTACTTGAAGAAATTTTCGGCGAGTGAACTACTGTCCGCCTTCAATACCCCCAAGTCCCTTTGTCGCACGCTGAAACGGAATGGTTTCACCGTCACCCAAATCCGTCGTTCACCAGCCCGAGGAATACCTCGGAACATTTACGTGGAAGCCGTACGCGCATGAAGGTGCTGTTCGTATATCTCAACGCGACCCATCAGGAATACATCCCTTTGGGAGTGGCCTACTTGTCCGCCGCTCTCAAGAAAGCAGGACACCGCACCGCGCTTTTCGACGGGACCTTCGATCCCGGGCGAAAAGCCTTTGAAGATTGCGTGAGGGCCGAACAACCGGATTTGCTCGCTTTCTCCATACGAAGTCCGGAAGCGACTAGAGCCAAGGCATGGGTACGTCGTGCAAAGGAAAAGTTCCATCTTCCCGTGCTGGTGGGAGGAGTCCATGCCACGGTGGCGCCTCAGGAGGTCCTCCGATGGCCCGGAGTCGATTTCATCGGCCGTGGAGAAGGCGAACATACCATCGTGGAATTCTGCAATGCCTTCGGTCACGGCGAAATCCATCAAGTGCCGGGCATCGGGTACACACGGCGCGACGAAATCGTGCTGAATGCTCCGGCGCCCTTGGCGAAACGGCTCGATTCCATTCCTTTGCCCGACCGGGAACTGTTCGATCTGGACCGATACCTCAACGCGCGCGACGGGCGTCTCGACGTGTTGTCGGGACGAGGCTGCCCCTTCGGGTGCAACTACTGCATCAACCATTTCATGCATGGGTTTTACAGCGGAACCGGGTCGTACGTGCGTATGCGGACGGTTGATGCCATTCTGGACGAAATCGAATCGGTCCGGGCGAACCATGATGTCCGAAGCGTAGAATTCGTCAATGACCTGTTCGCCGTTTCCATCCCCTGGCTTGAAGAATTCGCCGAAGCCTATCCTCGACGTATCGGACTGCCTTTCGTGTGCAACGCACGCCCGGAGATGGTTTCACCTCGCGTGATCCGGGCCTTGAAGGCCGCAGGCTGCGTGGAACTGCAAATGGGCATCGAATCAGGGTCCCCCCGCATCCGCCGGGAAATCATGGGGCGCAAGGTGTCCGATGCGCGCATCATCCGTGCCTTCCATCTGGCCGCGGAGGCCGGTATCCGAACCTATGCCTTCAACATGACGGGAGTGCCCACGGAGACCGAGGCGGATTACGCCGCCACCGTGGCCTTGAATCAACGAGCAAAGCCGGACTTCATACAGGTATCGACCTTTCAACCCTATCCTGGGACAAAACTCTACAAAGACTCCCTTGAACACGGCTGGATAAAGAATCGAACCCTGCCGCGTTCGCACCGTTTTGTTTCCATCATGCGCTACCCTCACATGTCGTCCCGACGTATCCGGTTCAATCGTCTCCTGTTCCGGTATCGGACGCTTCTGAGACAATCGAGCCGTAAGGCCCTGGAAGCGCTTACATTCGATGTCTTGTCGGAAGGTTACGGCGCCGTCCGTCACCTGGTGCCCTCATCTGTGAAAAAAGCGGTTTATCATTGGTATGCGAGACTGCAACACAACTGAAATCAGCTTCATTTTCGACAACTTCTATCCCAAGCTCGGGGGCGGACCCATCCAAAACAGGGCTCTAGTGGATCATCTGTCTCGGCGACCCGAATGGAAACCTCGCGTCTTTCCCCTCATCTGGGAAAGAGGGCTGTCCAGGAAAGGCTTCTCCTATCCCGTCCATCCCATACGAACCTATGATCGTTTTCCCGTTGATTTCAACCGTGTCACTCCGGCAATCATCAGGGAGCGTTTGACCACGCTGTTCCTGAGTACACGGGCGGCCCATGCAATTAAGAAGGCGGAAATCATCCATACGGACCTGCATTCCTCGGCCCTGGTGGGCGCGTGGTGCCGCCTGGGGGGAAACCATAAGCTGGTGATCCGATTCGGAGGCAATCTCTTTCGAAACGGTGAGAGCCGTCGTGAAGTGGAAGACAAATACGACCGTACCAAAGGCATCTTCTTTCAATGGCCGGCCCGGCTCGCTTTCAGAGCGGCCGATGCGGTCATCGTCAACGGTTCGGACTTAAGAGACGAGCTCATCGGGGCCGAAATTCCTTCACGTAAAATTCACGTGATTCCCGTGGGAGTCGATACCTCCCTTTTCAGACCCCCGGAACCCGAGGTGGAAAGCCTTCCCACGGGCAACGGCCGCCCCAGCCGCTTGTTGTATTTCGGGCGCATCACGGAGGCCAACGGTCCCCTCCAATTGCTTGAAATCCTGGAGGCGCTTCGGGATCGAGGCAGGTCTTTGCGGCCCCGCGTGGTGGGTGACGGACCCTTGCTGCAGGCCATGAAAGCACGAGCCGAGGAAAAACGACTTCCCGTGGAATTCTTACCGCCCATGGCCCATGAAGACCTGGCCGGGGAGATCGCCAAAGCCGACCTGTGCGTTTTTCCGTTTCGAAAAATCGGAGGCGTGTCCAGTGTGGTCACGGAGTCCATGGCCTGCGGCCGACCGGTCTTCGCGGCTAAGTCCGGGGACCTGAGCCGCCTGATCAGACACGGCGAAAACGGTTTCTTGACGCCCGTAGATCGACCGGACCTCATGGCCGAAGCTGTCGACGAAGTTCTAATGCGACTGGAAGTTCAATTGAGCGTTTCACGCAACGCGGTGGAAAGCGTCCGCAGGGAATACGGTTGGGAACAGGTGGTGGATCGATATACGAATCTGTACCGGGACTTGATGGAGGCCTCCGGGGAACGAGACACGCCGGGTCCGTGGAGGATGTTCCCTTGCGGCTTCTGATCGTTTGCGCCTATCCGTATCCCGCGTCGAACGACGAACCTTTGTTCTGCGGTGGACAGTATTTTCCGCTCTACCTGTCCCGGGCGTTGGTTCGAGCAGGGGCCGAGGTGCACGTGGTCTCCCGAAAGACCCAAGACCAACCTTCGGAGCAACGAATCCACGGGGTGCACGTCCATCGCTACTTCAGCATGACACACATTGGAGGCCACCGTCGAGGTATCAGTCTTAGTCTCCGGCGTTACGCTCTTGTGGAGAATCTGCTGAAGACCCGCGCCTTCGATTGGGCGATCAGCCTCTCACCTCTTGTGTGGGAACTTCCCCTCATCAACCGGCGAAACGTCTCCTACGGCTATCTGGTCCCAGGGTTGAACGTCGGGTATCTCAAGAATCTAAATACCGGTGTGCGAAATTTCCTGCGCAAGTGCTTCATCCAACTCGTCAGTCGCCCTTTGCTGCAATGGAATCTGCGTAACGCCCGGCTTGTGGCCCCCAATTGCCTCAACGACGCTCGAATGACGGAAGCCTTCTTTCATCTCGACTCGCAGCCGGCCGTTTTTCCCAATGGAGTCGACACGAGCCTCTATCGGCCCGTGGAACGCATCGAGGAGGTGCCGGAATTTCTCACCGTTGGACGATTCTCACCAGAGAAGGGCTTCCACCTCGTGGTTTCGGCCGCGCGTATCCTTGCGGAAAAAAAGTTTCCTTTCAGACTTAGCTTGGTCGGTTTCGTGGATAATTCCTCCTACCTGGCGCGTATTCGTAGGATGGTGCTTGATCTCGGGCTCTCGGAATTCGTGCGCATAACAAACAACGTTCCCGAGGCGCAAATGCCGGCCTTGTTCGCCGGGGCTCGAGCGTTTATCGCCTTTTCCACCGGCTACGATCCTTTGCCGAGCGCTTTGCTGCAGGCCATGAGCTGCGGAACTCCGGTCATTACCACCGATTGGCCCGCCCGCGGTGAAGTTGTACGGCCGGGAGAAAACGGTTGGCCGGTTCCGGAAGGGAATGTGCGGGCTCTCGCATCCGCTATGGAATCGGTACTGGAGGACCCGCACATGGCGGAACGAATGGGTCGGGCGGCAAGGGCTTACATCCTGGCGGAACGGGATATGAATCAAATTGCTTCGGGGTTGTTCGCCCGCCTCTCGCAGATTTTGCGTCGGGGATACGCGCCATCGGTACTCCAGGCTAGAAAAGCCGGACATCAAGAGCTTCGCTCCGCCGAGGAAGGCTCTGGTCACGCTCGACACGGCCGGGCGGATTCCATGATGGGGATGAAGCAACCTTCTTCCGAGCCCTGCATGAACGGCTCTCCTTTGAGCATATGAACGGACCCATCGGGACCCACGGGGTCCGTCTTCCGGAATTTTACGCGTGCGCGGCGCCGGAAGTGCGTGATGAAATCGTCCGCACGTTACGGCGCATCGCAGAGGATGCCCGAAAACGGATTCCAGGTCTCCGGGCCCTGATCCTTTACGGCAGCTTCAGCACAGGAGACTTCTGTGCGTTTAGCGATGCATCGGGAGTCATTCGTTTTATCAGCGATTTCGACCTCGTGGCGGTGGTTCCCACCCAACGTCTGCTTGTGGAACGACTTCGACGCTCCAAGCTGTCGTGGTCACTGCCCAATGGAGCGCACGTAGACGTGGCCCTGGAATCACCCATAACTCTCGCGCACCTGCCGCACATCCTGGATTATCGGAACCTGTTCGACGCCGGAATCCCGATTTGGGGTTTGGACATCCAAGGGCGTCGTCCTCATTCGTTCTCCGGAGTCATGAGTGCGGGCCAGGGGCTACGGCTTCTGTGCAACCGCCTTTGGGGGCTGATAGAAGCATATTGGACAATTAACGATAAGATTTTGTGGGCGCACCGAACGGCCAAAACCGTGTGGGCCTGTCTGGAGTCCGACCTCATCGATCAGGGCGGGCACCAATCGTATCCTCACGCTCTTTACGAAGGGGCATCTCCGGTTTTGGTCGACGAAAATAGGAGCACGGCGCGTCGCGGTATTTCGTCGGAGGACCTGGTTTTCGCCCGATCGGCTCTCTGCGGACGAAAGCCGGTCTTGTCGGGCCTGGAGGACCGAATGAAGAGTGTTGTCGAGGGGTTGTACCGGCGGCTGAGACACTACCTTTCCCGCTATTGGGATTCTCAGGCCCTTTCATGGGAGATCATGGCCCGAAGGCTTCCCGATCTCCGGCTCGGCCGTCCGTTCTGGGGTAATTGTGCGTCCTTTGCTTTCAGGAATCTTGTGCGCGGACGCCCCTTCGGTGCGTACCTGCTGAAAGCACTGCGGAAACCGCCGTTTCTGCGCATATGGGCTTCCTGGATGGCATTGGGACGCCTCTGGTTTCATCGCCGAACCGAAGATGAAACCGTTCATCTGTACAATGAAATCATGGGATGGTTTCCAGGTCACAAGCCGGTTGTCGGCGTCCGGGAGGCCGTACGAGACAACGCACGGTGGCAAAGCCTAGTTCCGGTATCGTCCCGAATTTGAACCCGATACGGTCGTCCCACGGGCAAGGAAGGGGCTACCAAAATTCTCGACAGGCGCTTTTTCCATCATCCGAAATTATGACGAGTATCTTTTGAACGTTCTGCTTATCCGCCATCATCCCCGTCCCGCCGGACCTTCGGGCCGATACGCCGTGCCGGGTTCCGCTCTCATTCCTTTGGGCTTGGCGTACCTCGCGGCGAGCTTGGAACGGCAGGGCTTCCGGGTGGACGTTCTGGACAGCTTGGTGCGAGTGCGCACTCTCGCCGAGTTCGAACGCGCCTTGCAAGGCCGGGACGTCGACGTCGTGGGTGTTACCGCCATGACGGACGCCGTGCGGGGTGCCTTAGAGGCCGCCGACATCGTTCGATCAGTACTGCCCAACGCCACTTCGGTGTTGGGAGGCGCACATATGGCGACTTATCCCGCGGAAACGCTGGCACGCGGCGCATTTGATTTTGGGGTCGTGGGGGAAGGAGAACAGACGTTTCCCGAATTGGTGAAAGCGATTCGCGACGGCAAGAACATGGAGGCGATCCCCGGAGTATTGTCCAAAGAGAGCCTCGACACCCGCAATTTGCACTTGAAACCGCGGCTGGACGATCTGGACCGACTGCCGCATCCCGACCGTTCCCTGTTCCCCAATCGCGCCTATCGCACAGCGTTGGGCCGGAACCCGGTGACCTACCTCATCAGTTCGCGGGGATGTCCTTTCACATGCACCTTCTGCGACCACGGCTTCTGGGGGCGAAAGGTCACCTACCATTCGCCCGAATGGGTGGTGGAGGAAATGGAGCGTTGCCGTGCGGCCGGTGCCCGTGAATTCTACATCTACGATGAAACCTTCAATCTGAAACCGGAGCGGGTTTTTCGGATTTGCGACCTCATCCGGAAACGACGATTGGATCTGAGCTGGGTGGTGAGCGCTCGCGTAGACACCATCGACCGGGAAATGATTCGAAGCCTCAAAGCGGCAGGATGCAGGCAAATGCGTTTCGGTGTGGAAACCGGTGTGGAACGGCACCTAAGAAACTTGAAGAAAGGGGTGACCCTTGAACAAATTCGACGCGCGTTCCGCACCTGTCAAGCCGTGGGCATGGAGACCTATGCGTATTTCATGCTCGGTCTGCCCGGTGAGACCGTGGAAGAAATGGAAGCATCCGTAAGATGGGCGTTGGAACTCGACCCCGACTGGGTGAATTTCAACATTCTGATGATGAAACCGGGAACGGAAATCTACCGCGAAGCAGTGGCCCGGGGCACCCATCCTCCGGATTTCTGGAAGGCATGCCTGGATGATCGTGCCTGTGAATCGGACTGTTACCTGCTTCCTCCGGACATGTCGGCTGCGGACATGAATCGTTTCATTCAGAAAGCCTACCGGCGGTTCTATTTCCGCACGGAATTCATTCGGCGAAGGCTCAAAGAAATCACCCAACCCGGAAGATTTAGAGCCTATGCCGAAGGTTTCGCCCGCGGCTATGTCAACCGTTTCTTTGGACACTACGCCAACGTACGATTTTAGCCACTAAACGGCCCGCAGGGAAAGAAGGCGCCATGCGAAAAGTCATTCTCATCCAACCGACGTTTTGCGAACACCGATACACTCCGGACGAAATCATCACGCCCATGGCTTTGTTGTCCATCAGCGCGCCGCTGGTGGAACTGGGCTATGAGGTGCGCATCATCAATCAACAAGCCGATCCGGACTGGCGAAGAACCCTGAAGGAGGAGCTGAAGGATCACCCGGTCTGCGTTGGCGTCACCTCCCTTACGGGACTTCAGATCTATTTTGCGCTGCAGGCATCCAAGATCGTCAAGGAGAACAGCGACGTACCCGTGGTCTGGGGAGGGGTTCACTCGTCCATGACGCCCGTGGAGGCCGCGTCTCATCACTGGATCGATTATGTGGTCAAGGGTGAGGCGGAAGAGACGTTTCCCGCCCTCATTCGTGCCATAGAAAACTCGGACACGAAGGAACTCAAGATTCCCGGAGTTTACCGGCGGGAAAACGGGACCGTGGTCGGCGAGCCCTGCGGTCCTCCTCCGGACTTGGAGCGCCTGGGGCTGCTGCCCTTTCATCTCGACCCCCTGTTCATGGCGGACAAGCACCCAAAGCTGACGCTCATCACCAGTCGAGGATGTCCACACCGATGCGGATTCTGCTTCAACAACTTTTATTACGGTCGTCGTTGGAGAGCCTTGTCGGCGGGTCGTGTTCTCGAGCTGATCGATCAATACATGGAAGCCTACGGCCCCGCCGGCCGTTACGGAAAGGATTTGGTGATCAATTTCGGCACGGAATCCAATTTCTTCGTAGACGCACGTCGCGTGGACGACATTTGTCAGGGCATTCTGGATCGAGGCCTTTCCGTTAATTGGGACGGAGTGAGTTGCCGCGTGGACTATCATCGGCAGATCAAGCCCTCCACGTTGAAGAAACTGTATAGGTTGGGATGCCGCCGCCTCCTTTTCGGCGTCGAAGCGGGAAGCGAGGAGATGCTGCGGCATATCAAGAAGGATATCGTAATCCAAGACGTGTTCGCCATGGCCCGGAAAGTGACGGACTGCGGAATTGCGTTCCATGGGTCATTTATTTTCGGTTTTCCGGGCGAAACACATCGGAACCGAATGGATATCGTGGACTTGGTGTCCAAACTGAAGGCCCTTCACGGAAAGATGTTCACCTACGGTTTTTTCATTTACGCTCCTTTCCCAGGAACGGAACTTTACGACGAAGGACTGGAACTGGGTTTTCGCCCGCCGCGGAGGCTGGTGGAGTGGATTCGCGTGGAACAGCGATTTCCTCAGAACGTGCCCTGGCTGTCCGCCGAAGACGATCGCCGAATTCAACACCTTCGCGCCCTCGGTTTGGTGGGCGGCGTCTATGAGGAAGACGGTCTCGCAGGCAAGGTGTACGGCTTGTTGGGGCGATGGGGAAGCTACCGACTCAAGCATCATCTGTTCGGGCCCGTACCCGAACTCAAGTTGCAGGAGCTTCTCAACGACGTCTACAGCCTGGCCGTACTGGGACGAAGACGACGGTACCAGACGTTCCATCACGACCCGTTGTTCGACAGACTGGAAACACTGGTCGCGGAGGTGGGCTGAGCGATCATGTCCGGAGGACCACTGATCCATCTGCTGCTCGACGGATTCGATGCGTCGTATCTTCGCCATGCCCCCTTTCTGGCCGAAGGAATCGGAGAAGGCGCGGGACGTCCCTTGGAGATTCCATCCTTGTTCGGAGCCAGAGGGATGGTCTTCTCGGGCACCTACCCGGGAACCAACCAGGTCTTCACGGACCTTTGGCGCGACCCGCACCATTCAAGACTGCGATTCTTGAGACGATTCTCGGCTTATCGGCTTCCGGACACCGCATGGGCGCGTACGGGGATCAGAGCGATGGTGCGCCTGCTCTCTCGATATCCCTGCCCCATGCCTGAGAACATCCCGGCTCAGAGGCTGTGGCGATTCGACCACCCAGTGACGTCCGGGAGACTCACCGCGTTCAAAGGCCCGGGACCGGTCCCGTCACTTATCGATCATCTTCGATGGAACGGAATCCGCTTTCACTACGAAGGTCCGCCTTTCTCCCGTTTCCCGCAAAGGCCCATCCAAAGGCTAACCCGTCTGTTGAAGGCCCATCCGGATTACGTGTTCGTGCACATTCCCGAACCCGATCCGACGGGGCACGAGCATGGACCGGATTCCACCGTCATCGCGCGTCTCGTCCGCGAAATCGACGGTGAAACCGCCGCTCTTTGCCGTGACCTCGAGGGCCTGGGGATCAAGTTCCGTCTTCTCGTGCATTCGGATCACGGTATGGCTCGGGTCCGAAAATGCATCGACCTGAAAACACGAATCTTGAAATGGCCCCTGATACCGGGAAGGGATTTCGATTTTTTCCTCGATTCAACCATGGCGCGTTTTTGGGTCCGAAACGAGGAAGTCGGGCGAATGCTTACCGATTTGATCAAGGAAGACTCGTTCGAAGCTCGCCTGCTGACTCCCGAGGACCGCGAAGCCGGCGGTCTTGGAGGCCTTGACGCGCGTTTTGGAGATTTGATCGCCGTGGTGGAAGAAGGAACCCTCATCCTGCCCAATGACTATCAACGACAACCGGTGCGGGGCATGCACGGCTATCTGGACGGCTCGTCCAAAGGAGTCGTGGCCTGGAAGGGCCTGGAAATACCCAACGAAGACCGGTCCATTTCGCTTCTGGATATGTTTCCCACCGTGTTGGACGGTCTGGGGATTTCTCCGGACGCGAATCTGCCGGGGCGCAGTCTCCTTCAACCGAATCGTGGCATGTCCGAAGGATCGAGTGGTCTCGGAATGCGCGGCCGAATGATGAAACACGCTGAAAACTGAATAAACGCTGTGCTTATTCACATTCACAGGGTCGCCGGAGGAACGACATTCCCCCGGGCTTTCTTATCCGGGGAGCTTTTTTGCCTATTCCGAGCGTTCCAACTGGGACGCTTTCGTCAAAAGTTCCAACTATTACAGGCTCGACATCCTGTGTTTTGAGGAAAAATTAAATGGGGGCGGCGAGTGCGAAACGAAAAGACCGGACAGGTAATCCTCTGGGGCTTGGGTGACTATACGGACTCGTATATCGGGCTGTTGAATGATGCAAAGATCAACTGCAAATGCATTATCGACAGTTACAGTGATACGGATCATTATCTGGGTCTGACTGTAATCTCCCCTGATGAATACAAAAGAAAAGTTGAAGATTTCGAATCGATTCCGGTGGTCATTATTGCTCGCAGCAGGACGGGCCAGAGCAGGTTTGCACATGTCCTGCAGCATGCGACCAATTTTCTGCGGCTACATCGGACCAGATTTCTGCATCCTGTGAAACTATCCGACTTCATTAATGTAACATTCCCAGATAGAATCTATATCTCAGGCTTTCCAGGGTCCGGAAACGTTCTATTGCGCGCCGTCGTGGGCGAATTCTTGAATTCATGCGCCCATACCCATACGGCCGCAACACCCGTACAGTCTCTGATGCATGAGCTGTCTCTGGAACATCATGAAATACTGTTGAATACGCTGGACTCGCTGTTTATCGGCTCCGACTTGATGGTCCGGCATGATTCCCTGACCCACACGGGGAAGTTTGTCTATTCCGGGGCGAGAAAAGATGAATTTGTTCGGATATTCGATATCAAGACGAAACACCATTTAAGTGAAGAGATATGTAGCCGACATGATCTTTTCGAACCCGAAACTGTGAACGAACACAGAAAGCTGGGCTACAAGATTCTCGTTCCCATAAGGAATCCGTTGGATACCATTATCTCCAACGCCTTTAAGTACGAGCACACGACCGTCTACATTGATCCGGATACCATACCGGATTCAAGCCAAAGTGAATTCAAAACGATGCTGGGACACGCTCGAATCCATGACTACAAATGGTTTCACGACATTGCCGAATCGATACACGGTTTCTATTCTAATCTTTTTCAAGTCAAAGACGCTTTTCTCGTGAAATACGAGGATGTGATATCCAAACCTTTTGATATGCTGAAACACATAGCCGGTTTTATCGGTTTGGATAAGGTCTCCGAAGATACAATCATGTCCATATGGCGGAAGACGGGATTCAAACCGCTGAGCAACAAGGCACACTACTTTAAGCCGGGTTCGGGCAAGTGGGAAAAGTACTTAGACGGGAAGCATCTTGCAATTCTAAAAGAGTTGGGGTTCGAGGATTTGATGGTGGAGTTCGGGTACGATTTCCCCACGTCGGTACTCGGAGAGGACAACAAATCACGGCCTGCACCTAATCATTATATAGACTTGTTCTTGTCTCTGCACGATCAGATACAGCACATCAATTTCGGGAAAGTAATCTCGTTTCCGAATCGAGAACTGATTTGTCGCCGGAGTGGGTGGGGTGGTCCGGGGTTGCTGACGAACCGGCCCGAATACAACGCGCTGTTCAATAAGATGGAAACGTCCGCGTACCTGAAGAACATTTTCAATTGCATATAACGCGATGAAGCCCCCAAGCCTATGAGGCTCGGTACCGAGGCTCTTAGTGACCGGCACCTCCTGAATCATTACGGACAAAGGCAACGAGATGTGCGGTATTTGTGGATTCTACGCCGATCCGGCGCCTGATGACGTGGAAGGCGTTCTGAGACGCATGATGGCCCCCATGTATCTCCGGGGCCCTGATGAAGAAGGCACCTACGTTCATCGGGAAGACGGCGGCGTGCTGGCTTTCGGGTTTCGACGATTGGCCATTGTGGATTTGGAGGGCGGCAGTCAGCCGATGATGAATGAAGACGGTTCCATGGTGGTGATGCAGAACGGAGAAATCTACAATTATATCCAGCTGCGCGAACGACTTGAAAAAGAGCACCGATTCCGCACGTTGAGCGACACGGAAACTCTGGTTCACCTGTATGAGGAGCGGGGTGAAGAATTCATTCGAGCGGTCAACGGCATGTTCGCCTTGGCCCTGTTCGATCGGAATCGCAAACGCTTGCTGCTGGCGCGGGACCGTCTTGGAAAAAAGCCGTTGTACTATCGGCGGGCACCGGGTGTATTCTACTTCGCCTCGGAACTCAACTCCTTGATGAACTACCCCGGTTCGCCGTGCGCCGTGAACCCCGACGCCCTGGCTGCGCTCTTTTCCTTCCTATGCATCCCCGCGCCTCTTACCATCTACAAAGACGTCTGGAAGCTGGAACCCGGCCGTATGTTGAGCGTGAGTCCCCACGACATGCGATCCAGGCGCTTCTGGGATTTCCCGAAACCCGACGGTGACGCCCATGTTGAGAAATTTGAAGAGAAATTCCGAGACCTGTTTTTTGACGCGGTCTCGATTCGGTTGCGCTGCGACGTTTCCATGGGCGTCCTGCTGAGCGGAGGGATGGACTCCACGGCCGTGCTCGGCGCCGCGGCGCGCTTCCAACCCGGTTTGAGGAGCTTGACCGCCTCGTTCGCGGACACGGATCAGGACGAGAGCCGCTATGCCGGCTTGGCCGCACGTACTTTCGGGTCGCAACACAACGTGCGGCAGGTCGGGAATACTTTCCAGGCCAAGATGTCCGCCATGATGGACAGATTCGGTGAGCCTTTCGGCGATTCATCTTTCTTCCCCACTTACGACGTATGCGCTTTGGCCGGTGAAAGCGTCAAGATGGTCTTGACCGGGGATGGGGCGGACGAGCTGTTTGGAGGATATCGAAAGAACAAAGCGGCCCGATTGCTGGACCTACTGCGGTCTCCCACGGCGGCTTTCCCCCGAACCAGTCGGGCTCTGAGCAGACTTCACCGGGACGTCCGCCGGCTCATGAAAGGACTGGATGTTCCTTTTTACGAGACCTATGTGGAGTGGGAATCCGGTACCACGTTCGGTGAATTGCGGAGCATGTTTGTGCCGGAGATATTGAAGGAGGTGTGCACCCGCCCGCAGGATTTGTTCGATGCCGACTCCGAGGGCTTAAGCTTTCTCGAACGGTCGCTTTCGGTGGACACGCGTTTGTATTTGCCCAACGACCTGCTGGCCAAGATGGACATGGGTTCCATGGCCGCCTCCATTGAAGCCAGATCCCCCTATCTGGATTACCGCCTGGTGGAATTGGTGCATCGGTTGCCGTTGGTCTTGAGAGCACCGTTCCAAGGATCCAAGACCCTCATGAGAGAATCCTTGGGCGACCTGATTCCCCGGCCCATTGCCCGGCGACGCAAACACGGTTTCACGGTTCCTTTGGAACGTTGGCTCAAAGAACTGCTGAAAGATCCCGAAGCCGATCCTTTGTCTCGCCGAGCGTTTCAACAGCGTGCGATTTACCGTCACGGCGCTATTACCGCAAGACTCGATCGTTTCTTGAAAAGGGAAAAGAATACGTTGAAAGAGACGAATTTCTTCTGGAACTTGGTCGTATTGGAGACCTGGTTTCAGTTGTCGGAAGCGGATAACCTTGTATCGTCCAACGACGGGAATGCGGGGCACGCCCAACGTGCGGCTTGAAATCCTGATCCCCGCGTTTTTCATGATCGTCGCGCGGCTCGTTCTCTGGAAGAGGTTCTCCAATCCTTGCAGACAGGCCGCCTTGCTGCGCGCGGCCATGACGTTTCGAGACAGCGGAATCGTGCAGGTTCCTTTTGATCACTATCCCTCCTGGCGGAAGCATCCCCTGGAAGCAACCGAATATACAGCGTATATCCGTGCGTTGGGATGGTTTCTGCGATGGACCGGATTGCCTGCCCACCGCGGGGCTCAGACGTTGCAGTTGTTGTTCGCCGTACTCACCGCGTACGGGCTTTCCCGACTCATCACTCCTTCGTGGGCCGGGGCTCCCTTCTGGGTCTTCTGCGTATCGCCGGTGCTTCTGTACCTGAGTGTCATCGTGAGCCCGGACATGATGCTCATGGTCGTGGTTACTGCGGCTTTGACGGTCTTGAACGCGTTAGGCAGCGACCCTTCCTGGGTGCAGGCCGGGTGCCTGGGCCTGCTTGCTGCTCTCGCCGTTCGCATCAAAAGTTCGGGATTCGTTCCGTGCGCGGCGATTCTCATCTCATCCGTGTTGGGCGGGTTTTCTCTGTGGGAATTAACCGTGGTGTTCTCGCTAGGCCTTGCGCCGCTCGTGTGGGATGTGGTTTCGGGGCGCAAGAACACGATTCTGCAGGTCCTGACGGCGCAATGCCGTTCTTTCGGGTACACCCGGGAAGACGAACGCCTTTGCGTGTCGCCCGAGGAAATCCGACGGCGGACACTTACCTCACGATTGAAATCCATCGTTGAGTTGCTTGGGCAAGGTTTCGCCACCGCTCTAAACCCACGGCACCGGTTCGGCCTTTTCCGTTCCCTGAGCTGGTTTCATCCCTTGGGGATTGCCGGTATGGCCGTGTTCTTCTTTGTCGGAGGGGCGGAGATGAACCGGACCGTCTTGGTGTTCTGCGTGGTCTATTTGCCGCTCTTCATCGCTTTGTTCGCCGTGCTGCGCCGACACTATCATTTCGCCAGTCGGGCCGGCGGCACCCTGGCGCCGTGCTTCATTCCCTGGACCGTGTTACTGCTCGCGCGGCTGGATGCCTTAGGAATCGGCATGTTCCTCGCGATCCTCGTGTGGGAAGCCGTCCATTCGGTGCGGGCGTTCTACGGGCCGGACACCATGATCCTTTACGAGCCCGAACCTCCGGAACCCGAGTCGCTGCGCCCGGTGGCGGATGCGCTCGAAGGCCTGTTGGAACCCACGGATCTCTTGCTGCTCAAGTATCGCGACTACATGCCTCTCGGTTGGAATCCGGGGGCGTGGCAGGTTCCCATCGAGCTGGAGAAGGCCTCCCTGGAAATGTTGTGCCGATACATCGACTATTACGTGTGCGACCCTCGTTATCACGCCGTGTATCTGGTGCTGCCGCCCGACGGGGTCGTTTTTCGGGACCGGGGAGGATCGGACCATCACATAGCCGAACCGGCGCTGTCCAAACGATTTCAACTGCTCGAGAATGTGGCTCCCGTGGACGGCTATCGGGTTTACCGGGCGATTCGACCCGAGGTGTTCCGGGACACGTCGGCCCTGGAGGGGTGGAGCGTGGACCGGCTGAAAAACTCGTGCATTGATTTCGAGTCGTTGCCGCCGATCAAGCGAGAGATGGGAGAAGACCGTGTGCCTTCAACCGGAGATTGAGCCGTTCTTTTCCGGAAATTTGGATGGAAACGTGTCGCGATCAATCATTGCCTTCGGCGCTTCCGGGGGATTGCGGTCGTTTCTCCAACGGACCGAGGGGCGTGCGTCCGTTCAATATGTGGTGGACAACGATGCCGAGAAGTGGGGACGCATCATTCATGACCAGGAGGTCTTTCCCCCTGAGCGGCTGCGAGCCAAAAAGGAATCGGAACTCATCGTGGTGTGTTCACAATGGTATCGAAGCATTGTGCGGCAACTCTCTCGAATGGGGTTCGAGCCGTTCAAGGACTTCGTCCTGGACGTCCAGTTCACATTCGATCTGAAACACTACCTGAAGATATTCGAGACTTATGTCGGGTTCGCGACTTCGTTGGGGGAAAGCCTGATGAACAAACGGGTCCTTCATATCGGCGTGGGACAAACCCTGGCGGTGGACGTCCTTATGGCTTGCATGGGAGCGCGGGTCCTGGCCTGCAACCTGGACGACGAAAGCATCTTCTTTCCCGATGCCCGGCCCAAGGCGACGATCTATCGGGCCGTGGGTGAGTACACCCGCAACAGTGGTCGAACTTTCCCCATACCCATGAGAGAAGTCGTTTCCATTGCGTCGGACCGGGTCCGATTCAATCCTTCACGCGTGGTGTTCGCAACGTTCAACGCCGAGAAAATGCCGCTGCGCGACCGCAGTTTCGACTATGTGTTCAGTTTCGACCTGCTCGAGCACGTGTCCGATCCAAGGGAGGTCATTCGCGAGCAAACGCGTATACTTGGACCGGGAGGGTGGTTTTTTCATCATATCCACCCGGGGGAGCACCGAGACGGGGTGGACCCCTTCGACATGTATGGGCGTTCCGAAGAGGAGTGGGATTGTGTGTGCCGAGGCATGGGTTATCTTCACAATCGATGGCTTGCGAAATCCCATAGTGAACTGCTGTCCGAGTATGGCAGCGTGGAATACATTCGTCACGGCCCCCCCAAGGCGGGCGTGACCCCGCCGGATCCGCAAGTGCTGGCCCCCGCCTTCCAATGCTTTGTCGCCGATGATTTCATCGCCTCCACCGGGTTTTTGGAACTGGGGGGAGGTGTCCGATCTTAACCGCTGAAAAAGCGACTGTGGGAATGCCCCGCTTTTTCGTCGTGTTCTTCCATCATCCCTCGCCGATCATTCTCGGGGAGTCACCCCGGGTAACCCTTTCCGCTCAAGACGAATAAGGCCATGAAAATCCTCTTTGTTCTGCCTCCGTTTTTCGCCAAGAATTTCTTCTTGTCCGCGTTTCCCACGGGCGTCGGCGTGCTGGCAGGTATCGCCGAGCAATCCGGGCACGAAGTACGCGTCGAGGACCTGTATCATCTGGGGTCTTGGGACCAAGTGACGTATCGGCTTTGGCCCGTGGTTCACCGCTTTAGGCCTGATCTGGTCGGCATTCCGTGCCTGACCACCACCCGACACACGGTGTTCGAACTGGCCCGCAGAATCAAATCGTGGCAACCTTCCGCCAAAATCGTTCTTGGCGGCCACCACGCCACCTTCCTGGCGGAACAGATTCTCACCCGCTACCCGCAAGTGGACTATATCTGTCTGGGAGAGAGCGACGAGTCTTTCAGAGAACTGGCTGATTCCCTGTCCCACGACGTATCACCGGACCTTATCCAGGGCCTCGCTTTCAGAAGCAACGGGGATGTGCATGTATCCGGTGCGAAGCTCCGTGTCTCGTCGGCGGGGAATGCGCCTCGAATCCCGTATCATTTGTTCGATATGGACCTCTACGCATTGATGACCCCGGTCTATAAGCATTTTCAATGGAAGGGCCGACCCCTTTCCCAGTACAAACGAATGACCATGGTCACCAGTCGGGGGTGTCCGTTCAAATGTCGTTTCTGTTCCTCCTCCGCTTTCTGGGGACACACCTGCAGCACACTTTCGCCGGAACGCATCGTTGAGGAAATCGAGTTCCTTCAGGGCCGGTACGGAGTCGCTTTTTTTGAATTCCTGGATGATCTCTTCACGCTGAACCAAGATCGTCTTCACGCCTTTTGCGATGAATTGGAACGGAAGAACCTGTCCATCGCCTGGTCCGCCTACTCACGAGTGGATACGGTAAATTCGGAACTGCTTCGCCGGATGAACGAGGCGGGATGTCTCGCGGTTTTCTATGGGGTCGAATCGGGTTCCACCAAAATGCTCAAACGCATGGGAAAGAGCTTTTCGCTCACCCAGGCGGAACGAGCGTTCCAATGGACCAAACAGGCGGATATGAAGGCCTTCTTCCTGCTCCTGGTGGGATACCCGGGCGAAGACCATGAAACCGTCATGGAAACGCGAGATTTTCTATCCCGCCTTCAGCCCGACAATGTATTTTCGGGCGGTCCCATGATTGTCTATCCGGGCACCAAAATCTATGAACAGGCCTTGCGGGAAGGCTTTTTGACTTCCGAGGCCTGGATCGAAAACCCCAAACAGGACATTCTTTACACGGCGGAACACGAGGAATCCGTTCTGCGCGACATGATCAGGGCGGCGACGTTCTTTCGCGACGACATGGAGGTGTTCGCCGCGGGGCTCGACAAAAAGGAAGTTCGGAAGATATTGCTTTTGCGTACCGCACCTCCGTACATCGCGGAGCGCGTGGAAGGCAAGCTGCGAACCCTGTTTCCCGATGCGTCAATGATTCCGGTTTGTGGTTCCCTCGACGGTTCCTCTTCGGCGTTGGTGAACCAAGGGCACGAGACGGCCGGTTCGACACCGGGTTTCGTGGGGACGTTTTTCGAATCCCATCGTCCCGATCTGTTGGTGTTGTTGAGGGATGCCCTCGACAACAAAGACCCCACGGACTGGGAGCGGTGGGCTCTTGAAGCCATGCCGGAGGGAAGGGCCGTGCGCATCGACGGTCAGGGGCGCGTTATGGTGCTGAGCCCTTCCGAGTCCCCGATCAAGTGGGCGAGTCGGCAGGCGTATCAGCGGGTTCGATCCGCGGGGATTCAACAAATGAAACTCAAGCTCCCACCGTTTCCCCGCAGAATCGACATCGAGGTCACCAATGCGTGCAACCTGAAATGCCGCACTTGCCCCCGCTCCTCCATGACGCGACCTGTTCGCCACATGGATTCAGATTTATGGAAGCGTATCCACGACGAAATCCGAAGCTTCGGCTTGGTGGAATCGTGGTTTCATCTGTTCGGCGAACCGTTGATGCATCCCAATCTGTTCGACATGCTGGAATACGGGGTCGCGTCGAACTCCATTCTTCTGCCGGGCCTGAGCACGAATTGCACCTTGCTGTCCCGTGAGGCGACGCACAATTTGATCGAGTCCGGCCTGAAGCGGCTGATACTGTCTCTGGACGGCGTCGAACAGGCGGACTACGAGAACAACCGCATCGGCGGCCGATTCGATGAAGTGCTCGGCAATGTGGAACGATTCGTCTCCCTTTACGCCGAGTCGGGTCGTTCTTCCAAGCCCGAGGTGTCCATTCAGATCATTGAGACCCAGGAAAACGCGCCCCTGGTACGCACGTTCGAGGCACTCTGGCGGGAGAAGCTGAAAGATACGGCCGGAATCAAGGTGTTTCGGAAGCCCTTTATGGATTTCGCCGGCAACGTGCCCACTTCCCTGTCGTCTCCCAAACCTTCGGCCCCCACACCCTGCGTGGGACTTTGGAACGAACTGGCCGTCTACGCGGACGGTCGGATCACCACGTGCTGCTTCGATGTGAACGCAACGCAGGTGGTGGGCGACCTGTCCGAGCGGTCCATTGAGGACGTATGGCGTTCGGAGGCTTTGCATGAGTACCGGCGTCATCATCGTGAGGGAACGTGGGATTGCCTTCCGCTTTGCCGGCAATGCGGTATCCGCTCACGAAAGCAGTATTGCGACGACAACTTGTTTCATGGAGACCCGCCCGTCGAGCTGAAACCCTGTGCGGAAACCTCCGGGACGGAAAAATGAAGCTGGTGGCAGGTTGTGGCAATCAGCTTGTGGAGGGGGAAAAGGTCGTCGTAACGGATTATTCTCTCCGGCACCTCCGGCGCAACCGAGAACGTAACGGGCCGGGGTTTCTTTATGTGGCCGCGGACCTGCGGGCTCTGCCCTTTAAATCCAACCGATTTCAGGAGGTCGAATGCATCGACGTTCTGGAACATCTGGACGGCAAAAGCGAAGCGGTTGCGGAACTGGCCCGCGTTGCGGCCCCTTGCTGTCGTGTGCTCGTCAGCGCCGCCCTGGCGGCTTCCAATCGCTTTCTCGGTAGGATCAGCCGAACCTATCGGCGCTCCGTGACCAACGGGTTCCATCGCCTTTGCGCCGAAGGGGCCGAATATGAAGCCCTGCTGACCAAGCATTTCACAATCGACCGGGCCGAATATCGGTGTTGCGGATTTCCCATTGTGGTGACGCTCTTGTTGGATGCTCTCCGCGTGGGCATCGAGGATTCGGGCGAATATACGGGTCGAAACCGCCTTCGTCTGTTTGCCTGGTCCCAGTTTCTGTATCCCTTTCTTCAGCCCCTCCTCAACCGTATCGGTCGCAGGTATCCGGAGCACCTGACCCAGTCCGCCTACTTTTTTTGCCGACTTGGAACCCCAAAGACTCAGCCGAGGCGCGCTCTCGGGTTTTCCAAACCGTTGAGACCTCACCTGCGCAGCTACTTAAGGAGAACGAGGAACTGAAGAACATCGTCCTGGACTTGCGCATCGCGGACTTGTCCAACGGAGGGGTGGCCTGTTATTGCCGGGAACTGGGCAGACGGCTTCCCGAGCTTGATCCGGACAACCGCTATATCAAGCTCCGAATCCAAGGGGCGGAACCCGATGACGGAGACGGCGAAACGGTTCGTACACCCATTCGCAACGAAAGTCCCGATGAACGAAAGTCCCTGTCGGAGCTTATCCTTCGTCTGAAACCGGACCTATTGCATTCCGCTTGGTTCGTTCCCGTTCCGGGTCCCTATCGTCGCATTCTGACGGTTTACGACACGCTGTTCGACTCGACCTATCCGGAGTTTCAAACGCCGGGCGCCCTTCGCAGACGGAACCTGTTGCGGGACGAAATTCCCCGACTGGACGGCGTGGTATGCATTTCCCAATTCACCCGGCGCTCGGTTTTGCGCACCTATCCGGTTTCCGGCGGGAAACTCCACGTCACCCACCTGGCGGGCCAACCTTTGCGAAAGGCTCCCGAAGACCGGTGGAATTCGGTTGAGGGATTTGGAATTGGGCGCCCCTTCATCGTCTTTCTAGGGCATTCGGTGGGAGTGAGCTACAAGAATTTCCAGGGAACGATCAAGGCGTTTCCCCGGATCCGGGACGCCGGGGTACGCATGGTGGTCACAGGTTCTCCCGAATCGCTTTCGGATGAAGCGGCCCGAGAGGCCGCCCCTTTCATTCAAGAAGGCACGCTGATTTTTACCGGGTACCTGCAAGCCCGGGACTTGGGCGCCGTCTTGGCCGAAGCGGAACTGCTGATCTATCCGTCCTTCGAGGAAGGATTCGGCCTGCCGCTTCTCGAGGCCATGTCTTTGGGTGTGCCCATCGCGGCCGCGCGAGCTGGAGCCCTACCCGAGGTCGCGGGTGAGGCTGCGGCCTGGTTCGATCCGTCGGACCCGGAAAACATGGCTCACGCCGTTCTTCAGGTACTCAATTCCCGCGAGTTACGGCACAACCTGATACGAGCGGGCAAAGAACGACTCAAGCGCTATGACTGGAATACAACCGCATTCCAAACCCTGGCGGTGTATCGGGTCGTAGAGCGAACCTGACCTTCCTCCCGGCTTTCCGACCCCTGCCGGGGACTTTCTTCCTCACCACGAATCCAATTCTTCCTGTATTTCCGGGCCAATACCCTCTTTTCCTCCCGACCCGTTACCGCCTCGTCTCGATTTTCCCCTCTATTCAGCCGATGTCTCAGGGCGCGGGATAACCCCAAACCTGGACTTCAGCCAACTGCAGGAACCCGGTTCCCGCCAGCTGCACACGTACGTACCGGCCGGCAACGTTCGGTGAAAGGTTCAGGGGACGGTTGGGTTCCCCGGCAATGTACTGCTTCCAGACACCGGCCTGGTTCAACGTGGTTTGCAGATTGGTGGACGTGAAGGGAACGTCGGAGACAAAGACCCAGAAGTTGCTCAGGAAACTGCTGTACTTGTCCGTTCGCTTCCAGACCGTGACGGTCTCGATCTGATTGCCGGAGCCGCCCAGGTCTACCTGCCACCAGGCGTTGGTATTGCTCGTGGTACTCGTCGTGGATGCGTCGTTCCAGAAATCACCGCCCGTGTTTCCGTCCACGGCTTTGCCCGCATCCGCAGTGTACGATCCGTTTGTGTAGGTGCTCGACTGGGAGGCGCTCTTCCCTTCTGCGAGGTTCTGTGGCTCTTGCGGTGCCTCAGACACGGTGAGGCTCCAGGTCTCGGTATCCGAACCCGCGTCGTTGGTCGCGCGGATCGTCACCGTGTACGGGTTGGTGTCCGTGACTGGAGACGCCCAAGAGACCACGCCGGTGGCGGTATTGATGGTCATGCCCGAGGGACCGGCATCCAAAGACCAGGTGACGGGCGCGGTGCCCTGGGTCAGTGAGGGCGTGGGGCCCGTGTAGGCCGAGCCCTCTACAACCGAAGCGTCGTCAATGTCCGCTATGATCGGACTTACCGGAGGTCCCGGTTCCGAGGGGAGGCCCCAGGCCTGCAGTTCCGCGATCTGGAGGAAGCCAGTACCCGCCAATTGCACGCGAATGTAACGGATCGATCGGTTCAGCGTGAGCACCAGCGGACGGGCCGGTTCGCCGGAAACATACTGATACCACACGCCCGCTTGGTTGAGAGTGGCCTGCAGATCGTAGGAGTCAAAGGGCGTTTCCGAAGCGATCACGTAGAAGTTGCTCAGAAAATTGCTGTAGGCGTCGGTTCGCTTGTACACACGGATCGTTTCCGTGTCGCAGACTTCCCCTAAATCCACTTCCCACCAAGCATTGGTATTGGACTGCGTACTGCTGACGGACAGACCGTTCCAGAAATCACCGTTGGTGTCGCCATCCACCGCCAAGGCTGCGGAGGTGGTGACCCCCCTTCCGGAATAAGTGCTGGATTGAAGGGCCGTTTTCCCTTCGGCGACGTTATAGGGATCGACCACCTCATCGGTTACGGTCAGGGTCCAGGTTTCCTCGTCATACCCGGCCTCGTTGGTCGCTCTGATGGTGACCGCGCATTGCCCTTGATCGAGAGGAAGCTCCGTGCCCGAGGTTGCCGCCGGAACTGCGGGAGAGGCCCAGGTTACTACGCCGGTATCCGCGTTGATGACCATGCCGGAGGGTCCTTCTTCCAGAGTCCAGGTGATGGGCGTCGTTCCCTGAGACAATGCGGGCGTCGGCCCCGTGTAGGCTTGTCCCGCCTGGATGACGGCATCTGAGACGTCTCCGATGACGGGTGCTTCAGGTTCCGGAGGCGGCGGAGGATCGCCTTGAATCCCCCAGACCTGCACTTCGGCCAGTTGAAGGTACCCGGTACCGCTCAACTGAACACGCACGTAACGTACGTTTTGTTCCAGGTTCAACACCAGAGGCCGGGAAGGTTCGCCGGCCACGTATTGACTCCACACGCCGGCTTGGGACAGGGAAGTGCTCAGGCTCTTGGAAACAAAGGGGTCCGCCGAGGCCAGCACATATATGTTGCTCAGAAAATTGCTGTAGGCATCGGTTCGCTTGTAGATGATGATCTGGCGCACCTCGGATTCGGCGCCTAAATCAAGCTCCCACCAAGCTTGCGCATTGGATTGCGTGCCCGAGACGGATTGCCCGTTCCAGAAATCGCCGTCGGTGTTGCCGTCGACGGCCTTGTCGGCCGATGCCAGGTAGGAACCGTTCGTATACGTGCTCGACTGAGACACACTGCCGCTTCCCGCCAGGTTCACCGGGTCGGGCGCGGGCTCCTCCACGGTAACGGTGAAGCTCGCCTCATCGTATCCCGCCTCGTTTTGCGCGCGTATGGTTACGGAGCCGGGGCTCGCCGCCGTTGTGGGGTTCGACCAGGAAACCACTCCGGTCTGTGCATTGACGGTCATTCCGGAAGGACCCGCTCGCAGGGACCATGTGATGGGGGGCGTGCCTTCTTCGAGAACGGGCGTGGGGCCGGTATAAGATGAGCCCTCGGAAACGGTGCCGTCATCCATGGGCATAATCACCGGGACCTTGGGGTCCTCGGGGAGTCCCCAGACTTCCACTTCGGCCAACTGGAGGTAGCCGGTGCCGCTCAACTGCACCCGAACGTACCGTGCGTTTTGCTGCAGGCTCAGCACCAGAGGCCGGGCGGGTTCTCCCGGGATATATTGACTCCACACGCCCGCTTGGGAAAGGGAAGAGCTCAAACTCTTGGAAGCGAAAGGGTCCGCCGAAGCCAACACGTAGAAGTTGCTGAGAAAACTGCTGTAATTGTCGGTACGTTTGTAAACGACGATCTTCCGCACCCTGGATTCGGCGCCCAGATCAAGCTCCCACCAGGCCTGCGCGTTGGATTGCGTGCTCGTGACCGATTCGCCGCCCCAGAAATCACCGTCGGTATCGGCGTCTATGGCTTTGTCGGCGGATGCCAGGTAGGAACCGTTCGTATACGTGCTCGATTGAGTCGGCGCCCCATAGGTGCTCAACAGAACGGGAGGGGGTTCCTCCACGGTCAGTGTCCAGGTTTCGTCATCGTACCCGCCGTCGTTGGTCGCGCGTATGGTAACCGTCACCGACCCGACCAGACTGTCCGGGTTTTCCCACGTGACGACGCCGTTGGACGCGTTGATCGCCATATCCGCGTGCCCGGCTTCCAGAGACCAGGTGATCGGCGTGGAACCCGACACCAGCGAAGGAGTCGGGCCGGTGTAAGCCTGACCTTCAATGACGCTGTGATCGTCGATGGACGAGATTACCGGGGGCACCATGCGCACGGTGATCGCCCAAGACACTTCATCGAATCCCAGGGCATTGGTCGCCCTGATGGTCACGGAAGCCGGACTCGCATCCAGCGCCGGATTCGCCCAGGAAACCACGCCGGAAGCCGAATCGATGGTCATGCCTGCAGGACCCGAAGACAAGGTCCACGTAATGGGAAAACTACCCTGGGCCAGCACGGGAGTAGGTCCGACGTAGCCCAGACCCTCTTCGGCTTCATCATCCGTTATGGCGGCCACGACCGGAGGTCCGGGACTGGACACTTCGACCGTTCCTTCATATGCGGTGTAATTCCGATTGGTCACCGTGACGTAAAACGTACCTGGAGAAGTCGGGGTAATGGCCCTTGAAAACACACCCGCGTCGTCCGCAAAACCGGCCTCGTAGATTTCTCCTTCCTTTAACAAACAGACCCAAGCTCCGGGCGGGCAGTTGCTCACCGTAAAGGTCTGTGAACCGAAACCCACGGTCGGAGCATGCACCGCGTTGATGGGTTGGGGGTCCTCGTCGTGCACGTAGAGTTCGGGATCTCCCATAAGGTTGAGGGAGAAATAGAGCCAACGGTATGCGCCGTTGGATGCGGCGGATCCCATCAAGATCATCTTGCCGAACGCGAAAGACACGCCCAACCAGGACGGCCACGCGGGATTGGTTTTGTCGAAGTTCATCTTATAAATCTGGTCGGCGTATTTGAAGGACGGCCCATGAATTTTGGTGCCGGCGTAACCCCAACCGTAACGCGAGCTTCCAACGTACGAAACAGCGCCGCCGTTGGGATTCCGGAGAAAAGCTTCACTCAGGCACGGGTCGGGGCTCCCGTCGAATTTGTTCGTAATGCACGCGATGGTATTCACGTGGCCCTGTTTGCTCGCGTTGGTCAGGCTCAAAGCGTGCGTCGAAGAAAAATAACCGCCCGTCTCCGTAGCCCAGATGTTCGCGTTGCCGTGGGTGGCCATGAAAATGTAGTTATAGCCGTTGGCGAACTGGGTGATCATATTGGTGGGTGAAAGGTCGTAGGAGGCGCCTCCGGGAAAGGAGGTGGCCGTGTCGTAGAACATGTACGCAGTGCCGTCCCAGTAAGGAGCGATGTAGTCGTCGTACATGGCTTCCGTTTTTGCATACGCATCGGACTGGTCTCCGATGTAGGACCAGAGCATGTCGCCCATGAGAAGCATTTTTTCGGCGAAGTCCGAGGTCGCAGGGTTCTTGTCGTAGGCAATGGTCTTGTTTACGAAGGCGGTGGCATGCGCCGTCGTTCGAACGGGCGCGCGGCCGACCCACACGTCCATATTCAGATCGATGTTGTCGGCCGGCTCACAGGGGTATCCTCCGCCGGTATTCCAGTTGATGCTGTCCAGGCTCGCATAATACAGGTCCGTGGGGATGGTCGCGTCGACGTCGGACCCCACATACGTGTAGCAATCCCGATCCGGAACCACGGTGTCGTCCCCACCCAACAGCACAAAAAAGGTGGAATACAGCGTCACGTAATCCTGAATGCAGCGCTTGATTTTTTCCTGATTGTCCGAGCCCTCATAATTGGCGTAAATCCACGAGGTGGTCACCACCTCGGCCGGAACGCCTTTCTTGGTCTTCCAATCCGCCAGGGGCTGAAAAGAGTCTTTCAGCGCATCGCCGGTGATGATCAGATATTGAATCTCCGAGGGGTCCGCCATGGGGCGCACCAGGGACGTACCGACGGACCCGGACGCTCCCGAAAGACTCTTCAAGGGTGTTCCCTGATCCTCGGCGCGGGCATTGTCCACGAAAGCACGAGCCATCTTGGTGACCATATCGTCTTCGCGGAAAGCGGAAGTTGCAGCGAGTTCGGGAACCGCCGTGTACTTCACGGAGATGACCAGCTCACGATTGAAAACCACCTGGTTGGTCGCCGGTATGTACTGCAGCGGATAGACCTTCAGCGTGACGATTCGTGTTTCCCTGACGGCCCCTTCCCCGGCGAATTCCACCGGAGAAGCCGGATATCGGGTGGAAAGAGCGTAGGTTTCCACGTCGGGATAAACGAACGGAGCGGTTTGGCCCGGACGCACCGTGGCCTGGGTGGGGATGATCCGATAATAGCCGAGGTCCGTCTCTTCGCGGCTTTGTATGGTGAACGAATCGAACTTCGAAGCATAGGGTATGGCCACATAGATGAGTTTCACCGGCAGGAAGGGTTTGCCCGTTTCGCCTTGCATGGTACAGCGATCCTGATCCACCTCGAGAAGGTCATAGCCTTCCACCACGGACCATTTTACGTCGCTTTCCTGAAACGTGACCACATAGTCCGCCTGCTGTGCTCCCGCATGGGCGCACAAGAACAGCAACAGCACCGTCGCGGAAATGAATGAAATCCCGAATCCTCTCCATGGTCGGCGGCTGAACGGCCGTCCCTCGGACGTGGCTCTTGTTACATTTTTGATATTCGCATCGTTCGACCGATGACCGATTCGTGATTCGACTCCCCCGGAGCCCTTAAATTTCATTCCCCGCATAACAGGCCCATCTCTCTTCGGATTTGTTAACATTAAAGCGATTATGTGGTCGCTCTGTGGGAATTAAGTCATGGAAAACGTTTGATTCGATAAGCCCATTAGGCAATTTCCAGGCCAGGAAACATGGGCACTCGGAAGCGGCCTCTGAGATAGGACCAAGGGCTGAGAACGGCCCAAGGTGAAAGAAAGGTGGCTCTGGAGGCGATCGATATCGCGTATGCACCGATGCCGGACCGTCCGCCGTGTTGGATCGGCACAGCCGGTGCGTGTTGTCTTGGAGATTTCGGCGACCGTGGACGACTCCTTCTGCGCGAGCGCTTCGGAGCGTGCATTGAGGCGCCATGGAAAGCCTGGTATCTTCAATACGAGCGAGGGCACCCAATACACGGGAGCCGCGTTCACGGACGACATCATGATCGAGCGTCCTTGGCAGTCGTTGAAGTACGGAGACATCTACATCAAAGAACACGAGTTGATGAAGGAATTGCCGGACGGATTGCGAACCCACTTCGAGCATCACAATAACCCCCGGCCCCATCAGACTGTCAAGGGAAAAACTCCGTCCGAAGTCTGCCGGGAGACGGACATGGTGCGGGAAGCGGCCCATTGAAAGGAAATACGACCATCCACAAGGTTGGCCTCGTCTGAGAGGCTCAAGGCCCCGCTCGGCCCGGCCAAGTTCGCCATGCGGATGGCGGGCTCAAACCCAAAAGGATACACCTTATTCTCGGGCTAAATTGGTACCAACCTTGGGGTCCGCTTCCAATTGAAGCATTCCATCATACTGATCATCCTGTACCTGCTCGAGATGGATTCCTTGGTCGGATGGACATCCTTGCTCAATTTCGAAGCCCCTCACCCAGAGGCACCCCCATCCACTCCAACCTGCTCCGCAATCTTGTTCATCACTTCGAAGACCCTGATCACTTCCTTCGTGAAGAATTCGTTGTTCTCAATCGAAGGACTTCGAACGCACCCATCGCTCCTTATAACGCTCGCCTGGTAGACCAGCTTGAAGGCCATTCCGAGCCGAGCCTGCGCGGTGCGCTCGTCCTTCCATTTCTTTCGCACTACATGCTTCACATTTCGTGGTGAAACTGGAGCTTCCTTTTCCGCTTTCCCCAAAAAAACACATGCACAGAGCCACCTACTAGGTTTCAGCTTTTGTCTTTGCCGGTCCCGACCGATTCCGTTCGAGCTCATTCTCAAGAGCTAAGACCGCTCTCTGTATGGCTCCATTCCCAAGGTGGGAATATCGTTGAGTCATCTTCAACTCCTTGTGCCCCAAGATCGTCGCGATTGTATAGATATCGACTCCCGCCTCCGCAAGCCAACTCGCAAACGTATGTCTCAGTGTATGAAACACGACCTTCTGTCTGGGATCGCTGATTCCCTCGTTCAGGCGAAGTTCCGTAGCGCTCCGATTGAACGTCTTGGAAACCTGGGGGGATTTGCCGCCGCGAGATTTCCCCTCGAACACGTTGTCCGACGGGCTCCCAGGGGCCCTGGATTGAAACATTCGCTTCACTTCTTCGGTCATGTAAACGGTCCGATTGGTCTTGCCCTTTGGGTCGCGAATAGTGAGGAACGACCGTTCCGTGTCCACGTCCGACCAGCAAAGATTCCTGATCTCGCCGTACCGCAACCCGCAATGCAATGAAACCAATGCGACGCACCACGTTTCCGTAGAACGAGCCTTCAAATGGTCCATCAGCAGGGAGGCCTCGACCTTGGTCAGGTAGCGGAGGCGTCTGTTGTCGTTCATCTTCACCCTCACTTTGTCCGTGGGCGAATCCACCTCGATCAAACCGTGCCGTCGAGCGAAGTTGAAGCATTGCCTAACCGTTGCCAGGGCATATCGTACCGTCGCGGGGGCGCGGCCTGCATCAAGCATTTGCTTCTTGAGCCGCTCCAGGTCAAAGGGCGTTACGGCTTTCATGGCCGTGTCTCCGAAGGCGGGAAGAATCCACAGCCTGAAACATTGCTCCTCGCGGGCGATGCTTCTGGGATGCTTGTTGCCCTGCTGGGCGGGGAAGTAGTGATCCAGGAAGACGTCACGAAAGGTGATTCGCTCCCTCTCTTCCTTGAGCCTCCGTGCTTCCTGCGCCTCACGCTTGGCCTTCGCAACGTTTCGCTTCTCTGAAAGGGTTACCGGGCCTTCACCCGTTTTCCGAGCCGTCTGAAGGCGGGCGCGTTCCGTTGCTGCCTTGGTCTCACTCCACCCCTCGCTGGCCCAGCCGAGGCCCTCTTCGGTGGCTTTACCATCCACACGGAGCCGGATGGTATAGTACCTGTCCCGCCTGACCCCGTGTTTTCTTTCAGGATGCTCATAATATCTTACTCCGGGAAACCTTGTGCCGAGCCACTTTACGGCCATTTTTCTCTCCCATACCTCTCCCACATTTTTATGTGAAGGCGACAAACTTGAGTGATTCCAAGTGAAACATTGAATAGCATTAATATATTGATATGGCAAGTTTTTTGTGTTTTATAGGAGGGCGCGTGATGGTGAGTGATGCAATCAAAAAAGAACTACGAATCCGTAGGTCGCATGTTCGAATCATGCCGGGCGCGCCATGATTTCAATAGGTTAGGAGACCTCCTGACCTTTTTTTATTTGTGCTGGTGTGCGGTTTTCTCAAAAACCGCACTATTTTCTTAAAATGAATGAAATTTATAGAAAAGTCTAAATCGGTGTGAACTGTTGTTCCGCACCCAATTTGAGAACTTTTGGCAGATGATTTGAGAAACTTCGGCCCGTTTTGCTCACCGCTTTCTTCACCACTTCACCCTTCCGTCCATTTCCCCAATTCCCAATTCGTTATTTCCTTTCCCGTTGAATTGCGCTAAGAATTAGCCAAATTTATCTTTTCCCAACCGCAAGGGCGCAGGGTGGTTGACATGACCCAAGAAGAGACTTGGCGGAAACTCGTTGAGATAGGCGCCGTTCAGGGACCGATGCCGGAAGGGCTGTGGCATCTCCGCGGTGCGATCCTCCGCGGGAAAGAACTCGTCGGGTTAAACTTGGCAGGAGCGGACATGGAGAGCGCCGACTTACGCAGAACATATCTCAGCGAGGCAAACCTTAGTTTGGTGCGCTTAAGGAATGGCGATCTGAGCGATGCTGTCAAGGCCACCTGATTTTGTCCACTAAACAACGGTTTCATTGGGTTGATATGGGTCCGACGACTCGGGATGGCGGTTGCTTCGCCGGGCATTGAGAGCGGGGAACCGCCCGGCGCTTCCGCCGGCAATGTCTCTGCGCGAGCGGCGCGGCACTTATGGGGTGCCGCTTCTCCCGCTCGCCCGACATTGCGGCTTCGCGCCTTCCGCGAGTCGGTTACTCGCCATGCGGCTAAGCCGCGTCGGAGGTTTGAGCTTCCGTGATGTCGGCGCCGTGTGTGGAACCCACGAGGCCCGCTTTGCGCTTCTCCTTGAGTCTGTAGCTTTCCCCCTTGATGTTGAGGGTGGTGCAGTGATGCAGAAGCCGGTCCAGGATGGCCGTGGCCAGGACTTGATCGTTGAAGATTTCTCCCCAGTCCACGAAGCTCTTGTTGGACGTGACGATCAGGGAGGCCCTCTCATATCTTCTGGTGAGGAGCCGGAAGAAAAGCCCCGCCTCGTCCCGGCTCATGGGCAGATATCCCATTTCGTCGATGATGAGCAGCTTGGGATAGACGAACTGCTGGAGTTGCCTCTCCGCACGGTTCTCCATCCTGGCCCGGCTCAATCGGGTCAGCATGGATTCCAGCGTGAGGAACAGGACCCGATAGCCGGCCTCAACGGCCTTGACCCCGAGGGCGATGGCCAGGTGGGTCTTGCCCACTCCGGGAGGACCCAACAAGATGACGTTTTCCGCCCGATCCACGAAGGAGAGTCCGCCGAGTTCGCGAATCACCTTCCGATCAATGCTTGGTTGGAAGAGAAAATCAAATTGATCGAGGGTCTTCACCCAGGGAAACCGCGCCATCTTGAGCCGGGCTTCCACGGCCTTGGTGCGTCGACCCCTCCACTCGGTCTGAAGAGCTTCGGTGAGAAACTCCCGGTAAGGGAGGTCCTTCTTGGACGCCTGCTCACATACGGCGTCGATCTGCATCAGAAGGTGCTCCATCTTCATTTTCTCGAGGAGTCGGGCTAATTCCATCGGCCCACCTCCTCATAGACGGAGAGGTCCCTTCGTTGGACTTGAAGAGCGTCACGCCACAGTTCCGCATGATGGGAGGGGACCTTCACCCAGCCCTCGGCGGTGCTTCGCAGGGTGTGCTCGGCCACCATGCACTCCCCGGCATAGACCCGAAGCTCTCCGTTCAGGCCGATGCGTATTCTCACCGTTTGACCGCAATATTCGGAAGGCACGCTGTAGCGGTTGCCCAGAACGTCGATATAGCCGTCCCAATGGACCGAACGGTGTTCCACATAGGAAGTGTCATAACGCCGGGCGGGAAGAGGTTTGAGGTGCTCCGCCTCCCGGCCGAACCGCTCGATCACGATTTCCTTGACCGTACCGTGAAGCCTCTTGTCGGCTTCGTCTCTCAGCCATTGCTCGGCCAACTCGTTCATTTGGTCGAAGCTCTCGAACTCGCGGTAACGGACAAAGAAGTGGTGCTTGGCATATCCCACCATCCGTTCGTCTTTGCCTTTGGTCCGTGCTCTCCGAGGCCGACAGGCCTTTGGGTTGAAACCATAGTGCCCGGCCAAGTCGACGAATCGCTCATTGAACCGAACGCTCTCCCCGATCCTGTGACTGATCACCGCCGCCTTGAGGTTATCCACCAGCACCTCCCGGGTTGCTCCGCCGAAGTACTCGAAGGCGCGAATCAGTCCTTCGTAGGTGTGCTCGGAATCGTTTCTTTCCGAACACCAGAAAAAGAAGCGACGGGAAAAGCCCAGAGTGCTTACGTTGAAAAAGACCTTTCGAGGAGTTCCGGCCACCGTGGTGATCAACTCTCCCCAATCGTTTTGCAGCTGCTCGCCCGGACCGGTCTCGAATCGTACCGTGGCCCGGCTCCGCCTCAAGGGACGCTTCGGGTGAATATACGCCCTCAAAATGGTGATGCCGCCTCTGTAACCCCGCGCCTGGATCTCTCGCAGAATCACCATCGCGTTCCAAACGCCCTCCCGGAGCAATCCGTCGATCACCGGTTTGAAGGGGTCCAGCTTGTTTCCTCGGACGACGCTTTTCCTTCCCGTCGGTGCTCCTCCGCGTTCCAGGGCCCTGCTGACGGTCCGTGGATGCACTCCCAGCTTCTCCGCCACGTCTTTCTTGTAGACGCCTCTCTCAACTTGTGTTCTGATTTCCACCCAGTCCTCCTTCTTGAGCATCGGCCACCTCCAGCTCTTTCTCGTTGCGCTGAAGGTAATACCTTTCGCTCATCTGGGAGGACATTTCATTCCGGCGTTTACATGACATTTAATTCCGGTGGTGACAGATGCGATCTTAAACGATGCGATCCTAAGCGAGGCCGTCCTCATTGGGGCCGATCTCAGGGGCGCGTATCTCGGCGGTGCAAATCTCATTGGTACGAATCTCAGCGGAGCGAATCTCATCGGTGCGACCCTCTGGAGTGCGATCCTCATTGGAGCCAATCTCAGCGGTGCGGATATTGGAGGCGCGGACCTCACTGGTGCTGACCTCAGGGGTGGCAAACTTGAGTGGGTTGACCTCAGCGGAGCGGTCCTCAGCGATGTGGACTTGAGAGGAGTGAATCTAACTAATACGAAACTGAACACAGCTATTCTTGCCGGTGCAAACCTTAGCGGGCAAGACCTCAGCATGAAGTATCTATGCAGGATAGATTTCCAAAAGGCCAACCTCGCCTTCTGCAATCTGACGGAAGCTAACATGAGCGGATCCAATATGCGTGAGGCCAATCTGCAAAAGGCAATCTTGATGCACGCCGATCTCTCGAGCGCGAATCTCTCAGGTGCGGACATTACAGACGCGAATACCTTTCGATGGAAAATTGAAGATATCATCTGTACACATATCAAGCGGCAAGGGCATGAAATACGTTTTGATGAACATGAGTTTGAGAAACGATATGGTCGCATCGAAAATCTTCACCAGATCATATTTGATTTACCATTGTCCTACCTCACCTATTCAACCGGACGAGCTATTGAAAAACTCATTCACGGAATGTGTCAATGAAAATGAGACACCTGTTTTCAGAAATTAGACTCTCACGTCATCGCTCGACGGTTTGTTGATCCACGCGGCCTTGGGCAATTTTGGCGGCTGTGGCACCTTTCCTTTGAAACGGTTGGGGTTGCTCCGGAAGGCAGCCCGAAGAACTTGGCTGCGACACGCTACAATGTCCTGGGCGAGTCCGTAATGGAGCTGTTCGGGTGTGACCAACCCGATGCCTGAATGCCGATGCTCGGGGTTGTACCAGGAGAAGAACTCCCGGCAGAAAGACCGGGCATCCTGGATTGATCCAAACCGTTTCGGGAATTTCGGGCAATACTTGAGGGTTTTAAACTGCGCCTCCGAGTAGGGGTTATCATTGCTGACATAGGGTCGGCTGTGGGTCTTGGTCACTCCAATGTCTCCCATGAACTCGGCTACGGACTTCGCTTTCATCGCCGGGCCTCTATCCGCATGGATGATGAGTTGGCCGGACTTGATATCCTGCTTGAAGCACGTCTCTTCGATGAGCTGCCTGGCCAAAGCGGCGCTTTCCCGATGGGCCACCATCCAGCCGACCACGTAGCGGCTGAAGATGTCCATGATCACGTAAAGATGGAAATAGGTCCACTTCACAGGCCCTTTTAGCTTCGTAATATCCCAGGACCACACTTTGTTGGGTCCGGTCGCAAGCAACTCGGGCTTTTTATAGACAGGCCGCCGCGCCTGCTTTCTTCGCTCTTTGACATCACCGGATTCCGCTTTGAGAATCCGGTACATGGTCCGGATGGAGCAGTAGTAATGTCCTTCATCGAGCAAGACGGCAAAGACCTGACGGGGAGCATCATCCTGAAAACGGGAGCTGTTAAGCAGATCGACCACGGTTTCCCGCTCCCGGGGGTTCAGAGCCAAGGGAGGCGCCGGCCGCGGTGTGCGGGCCGCCGCCGGCTTCAGGAGGCGATAGAAACTCGCACGGGGCAGGCCCATGGCTCCACATGCCTGCACGGTTCCTACCTCGGTGCGCAACTCCATCGCCGCGCTCATGAACTGCTCCCGTCGTCGTCCAGGTCCGGCTGAGCGATCCCCAGTATCTCCGAGATTTTTTTTTGAACTTCGATGATGGTGGAATGCCCCCCGATAATTGGTCCATGTATAATGAGAGTCTGAATGCCCAAAGAACGGAAGGAGACTTTTTGCATGGCCAAGAGAAAGAGACACAGCGCGGAGCAAATCATCCGGAAACTTGAAGACGCGGACCGTCGTCTGACGGCAGGGCAGACGATAGCGCAGGTTTGCCAATCGCTGGAGGTGAGCGAGGCGACGTACCACCGGTGGCGAAACCAGTATGGGGGGATGAAGGCTGAGGAGGCCAAACGGCTAAAAGAACTGGAAAAGGAAAATGCACGCTTAAAAAAGCTGGTCGCCGATCTGATGTTGGACAAGGCAATGCTGAAGGATCTTGCGGAGGGAAACTTCTAAGCCCGGCGCGTCGTAGGAAAGCGGTTGATTATGTTCGAAGTGAACATGCCGCTTCAGAGCGTCGGGCCTGCCGCGTAGCCGGTCAACACCGATCCACCCAACGTTATGAGCCGAAGGAACGGGACGATGAGGTGGAACTGATCAAGGCTCTTCACCGGTTGGTTGGAGAACATCCCCGTTTTGGATGCCGTAGGATCACTCGGCTGCTGCGTGATGCGGGGTGGGCGGTAAACTACAAGCGAATTCATAGACTTTGGAAAGAGGAAGGATTCAAGGTACCTCGAAAAGCCAAGAAGAAACGCTTCCTGGGAGTTGATGCCAATGCGTGCAACAAGCGTAAGGCGGCTTTTGCAAATGATGTCTGGACGTTGGATTTCATTCATGACCGCTTGGTCGACGGCCGTCAGTTCAAGTGCTTGGCCATTGTCGACGAGTTTACTCGGGAAAACCTGGCCCTGAGGATCAACCGCTCCATTACGGGTGAAGACGTTTTGAACGAGCTGAGCCGATTGATGGGCGAGCGGGGAGTTCCAACGGGCATTCGATCGGATAACGGTCCCGAATTTATAGCCCAAAAGGTGAGAAATTGGCTGAAAGACCTGGGAGTGGGAACCTTTTTCGTCGAGCCGGGAGCCCCTTGGCAGAACGGGTACGTGGAAAGTTTCAACAGCCGTTTTCGGGATGAATTCTTGAACATGGAAATTTTCAACAACATCAAGGAAGCGCAGACTCTGGCCGCCAAATGGCGGAAAGTCTATAACGAGGAAAGACCGCACAGTGCATTGAATTACATGACCCCGGCCCAGTTCGCGGCGAGCCCTTGGGGCCTCGACTCCGCCTCGCTCAGCTCGGCTTCGCCGTGGCCCCAAGGGCCGGGGATGGAAAACCGCGAGTCATGATAAAACTCTCATAACTCCTGGACCAAAAACTGGGGGCTTGACAATGGTTCGCGCCTGTTTCAGTTGATTCTCGAGACGGCGGTTCTCCCTTTCAAGCCGGGCCACCCGCTCTGCCATAGGGTTCTTCTGCTTGGGCTTCCGGCCTCGCTTCTTTGGCCCAAGCGCACTCAACTGCCCCTGGTCACGTTGTCTACGCCATGTCGCCAGACTCGAAGAATACAGGCCTTCTCGCCGAAGTAGAGCCCCGAGCCGGCCCGGTTCAGTACACGCATCGGCTTCCTCCAGGATTCTCAGCTTGTACCGGGCTGTAAATCTGCGACGAGGCTTCTTCTCTGGAACCTCCGGGTCGGGGACCGTGACGTGCTTCCCGATCGTGGTAACTCCGGTCGTCCTACGGACTCCCTCCGTTACCACGATTCCCTCATCCGGATTCTCTTTCTCTCTGTGCTTCATCATGCTCCATCTCCTACCCGCCCTACACTAATTTATCAACGGGTAGGTGTCTCACTCTCATTGGCACAGAGGGTCAGGGAAAAACAGGACCAAGCGCATTATTTATCGGTCATAGAGCCCTATCTAATGACACAACTGAGGTGGAGTATCTTATTCCACAAGGAGAAGCGCAATCGAAAGCAATAGAACTCCTTGAGGACTTCCGAGAAATGTTCAAATCAAGCCTATTAGAATTCAAGTCGGACTTTTCGAAAGAGCTCATCGATCAGCTTAAACTCATCTTTGACAGTTGGAGGGTGAAAAAGTGGGCCTCTCCCGCCTAACTTACCGAAATGATTAGGCTGGCCTTTTTCCGAGGCTCCAAACGTAGTGCCAATATGTCCGATGTTTTCCTTGACTCCGCCGACCTGTATTCCGTACAATTTGTTTCATGTTTGCACGCGTCAAAAAGGTCAAAAGCGGCGGATCCGAGCATGAATATCTTCAGATCGTGGAGAACTATCGCCAGGATAAGAAGGTAAAACAGAAAGTTATATGTACACTGGGTCGTCTCGACAAGCTCCGTGAATCGGGTGCCTTGGACGGGGTTCTTACCAGTCTCGCCAAGTTCTCCACCCGGAATCAAGTCATCAATCTTTATAAGGAAGGTAGTGTCAAGGCAGACTGGGCCAAGTCCTGGGGAACCGTTCTGGTGATCGAGAAACTCTGGAAGACCTTGGGGCTCGATGTGGTACTCCGATCTCTCGCTTCTCGCTCCGATTATCGCTTCGATCTGGAGCGCGCGGTCTTTGCCTGTGTCTGCCAACGCTTGGTCCGTCCGGGATCCGATCTCGCCGCGAGCCGTTGGATTCAGAACGTCCACGGTGAAGGCTTTGACGACCTGGAACTTCAGCACCTCTATCGATCCATGGATTTCCTGGCCGAATATCAGCCCGAAATCGAGAAGGAACTTTTCCGTCGGGGGCGCGACCTCTTCGATTACGGGGTGGATCTCGTTTTCTTCGACACCACCTCGGTCTACTTCGAGGGCCGGGGGCCTGCCGAGTTGGCTCGGTACGGGTTCTCCAAGGACCATCGTCCAGACCGCAAACAGGTGTTGGTGGGTGTGGTCATGTCCCGAAAAGGATATCCCCTTTCCTGTCAGTTCTGGGAAGGGAACACGGCGGACGTCACCACCATCAAACGCATCATCGCCCTGGTCAAGCGTCGGTTCTCCCTGAACAACGTGGTCCTGGTCTCGGACCGCGGCATGGTCGGCGTCGACAATCTGGTGGAACTGGAGCGTGCCGGTATCGACTACATCGTGGGCATCCCCATGCGCCGTTACCAGGATGTCCGAGGCCAAGTGGTGGACACTCCGGGCTACTACCAAGCGCTCACTCCCACCTTGTGGTTCAAGGAGATTCATCTGAACGGATGCCGTTACGTCCTCTGTTACAACCAAGACCAAGCGGCCAAAGACGAGGCCACCCGATCGGCCCTTGTGGAAAAACTGAAAACCACCCTGAAAAAACAGGGGCCCCAGTCTCTGGTGGGAAACAAGGGCTTCAGGAAATTCATCAAGCTCGACCGGGAAACCGTGCGCATCGATCCCGCCAAGGTCAAGGACGACGCCCGCTTCGACGGCAAGTATGTTCTCCTCACCAGTACCGACATTCCCGCCGATGAAGTCGCGGTCACCTACAAACGCCTGTGGCAGGTGGAAAGAGCCTTCCGGGACCTCAAATCGGCCCTGGAAGTCAGGCCCGTGTTCCACCAACGGTGTCAACGCGTTCAAGGTCACATCTTCTGCAATTTCCTGGCCCTATACCTGAAGATCGCGCTGCAGAAAACGCTCAAGACCAAAGAAATCGACATCCCCTGGGACCAAGTTCTCCTGGACCTCGAAGCCTTCAAAGCCATCCATCTACAGGTCACGGAGAAGTCCTACCTCCTCAGAACGGAATTCCAGGGCCGCGCCTACCACATCTTCCAAGCCGTCGGCCTCAAACCGCCGCCCACTTTGCAGACTCTCCAGGAGCACCAAAACGTAGTGCCATAAACCTTTCTTTTTCGTATAAGCAGCTGAAATTACTGCATTAGTTTTTTTGAACTGTCAAAGATCAGTTAAAGCCGGGCGGGGAATTGAAAACCGCCCGGTACCTGTGACCCCGGTATTCCCCCAGGCCTCAGCGGCCTATCGGATCCTGGGTTTCTCCATCTCTATGATGTTTCCAGAGGCGGTGTTTTGCAGCGGAACCTCTTTGAACCAGTCTTCCGGTGATTTCTGAGGCGCGTCGGGGCATTCGGAGCATCCGTCGCAGTAGAGCACTCGGAGGGCGCCCGTCGGTTCGTCTCTATAAGGTCTGCCGTTATTGATTGATTTGAACCTGCTCCAAGTGGAATTCTGGAAGTAGAACGTATCGAATCCGAGCCGGCAGTTTGACGCCGTGCAGTTCTCTATTCTGGTATCAAGAGCCGGATATTGGTATTGCTCACGGATGTCGGGCGCCCAGGCGAAGCCGATTCCGTATCCGGGGGATTCCGGGTGCACGGGATTTACCCCGCTGACGGTTATGTTGTCGGCTTCGCAGTTGGAGAAAGTTACGCCCTTACCCGCGACGGAGTAGCCCGCGGCCTGGAGATCGCCGGGACTGATCGCCGATATGTTTCGTACCCGGCAATTCTCGACCAGGATGTCGCTCGGCAAGTTGTTGATCAGGCCATACACCTCGATTCCGGTGGCCTTGGCGCCGCGACCACCCCGTCCGTCCGTCACGTTTTCCACGGTGACCTCGCGCACCGTGGACTTGGATACCACGAAAAGGCTGATGCCGTGTGCGTCGTCACAGGAACCGGTAATATCGCTGATCGTGCATTTTTCAACCAGAATATCGCCGGCAGAGCCCACCTCCACGAAGTGACCGACTTCCGCCGTCGCGGTTGCGCCGGTTCCGGCAGTCCATAGGGGATTCGGGACGATTTCCACCTTCGGCGCCTGATCGTAGCCCGAGCCGGGGCTTAGGATCAGGACCCCGTCGAGGTCGCCTTCGGAGTCGATAAGCGGAAAACCGTGCGCCGTCTCCCCTCCGGCAAGTGGGGGGGCGATCTTCACCGTGGGGAGCAGAAGTTGGCTGTAATGCGCTCCCCTATCCACGACATTGATCTTGCGCACGCCACCCACCACGACCGTGAACGGCGCGAAGACCATGCCGATGCAGGTATGACCGGGAGCATTCTCGTTCGGCATCAATCCGGTTGACAATCGGCTGACCGTTGTGTCGAGGACATTTATCTGCCGGCTGTCGACCCCGGCGATCCCGCTGCAGACACCGGCGTCGTTGTGAAGGTTCGAAACCAGGCTCTTATCAACGCTGATGTTTCTGCTCAACAAAAAAGAGGCGCCGGACACGGCGCCGGCGCTCCCGTTGACCGATTCGATCACCGCCTCTTGCAGTGAAATCCCGTCACAGAGGAGTCCAAAAACGCCGCTCACCAAACTCGAGTAGCCGTTTATGCCGCTCACGCGGCCGTCAAAGTAAACGTTCTTGCACTCAGTCAGAGAAACCCCCGCCACGATCCCGATCCCGGAGCCGCCCGGTTCGGAAGATCCATTGACGTTGAGCACGGAAACCTGGTTAAAGGTGAGGTCTTGACACATCGTCGCGGAAAGACCTGTGGGCGCATAGCCTGGAACGCCGTTTCCGATATCGCTGATGACGATGTTTGAAAGGGTCACGCCGGCTGATAATCCCAGAGCGACGCCGGCCAGCTGGAACCCCTTTATCGTGCCGTTCTTTATGGACAGGTTTTGGACCGCGAGAGCCGCAATTCCGAAGGTGCCGGAAAGCCGAACATCTCGCGGTGCCGATAAACAGTGCCCTCCCAGGTCCAGAACCACATTCGCCGCGTCAATAATAGTGATCCCGGCCAGGGCCGACTCCTGTCCCGCCCACGCGATGTCATTGGCGAAAGAATAGGTGCCGGACTCCGTAATCGCGAGGCCCTCAGGCGGAATCTCGGTGATCACGGTTTGCGAACCGGCGGATGCGGCTCCAAACATCGCAAACCATGCCGCGCACAAGCACAATAGAATTTTGACTTTCACGGGATCCTCCTTGATTTTCCGCATCGTGTTTCATCTCAAAAACAGTAGCTGATACCAATGGCCAAGTCGGTGCTGCTCACAAAGGTGCCCTGGATGTTCGCCCTGAAATTCGTGCATAGATCCACGTCCAGGCCCACCAAGGCCGTGAAATTATTCTGGTTGCTGAAGGATGCATCATAACTCACCCAGCCGTAAGAGGGGACCTCGTTGGTCCATTTTCCGCTGAAGCCGACATGGGAGTAATTGTAGCCGGCCCCTGCATAAGGCGTAAAGGCCCCAAAAGTCCAGTAGGCGTTGGCCACGAAGTCGAGCTGCCAGTAATCTAACCTGTCGTCGGTAGACCAACCCAGATCCGCTGCGGTTTCCCCGGTGTCGGTACACCGCCAGTTGTTCACCTTGCGGTTATCATAACGCAGGTACTGGCCCCCCAGACCGAATCCAAGGCCGTTGTCGAACTCATAGAGTTTTCCCTTGACGCCGACGGCCCAGACGAAACTACTTTCCAGGTCCCCTTTCCAAGTGTTGCCGGGAAAATAATCGAGCCAAGTGCCGCCGTCCGCAACACCAAGTTTGGCGAAAACATTGAGCCGGTCGATAATGCCGTAGGTTAAGGTGGCCATGTAGTACCGGTCGTTTTCAAAATCAGCGCCTTTTCTCTCGCTGTCCGGAGTTCCGTAGGAGTAGGTTCTGTTGAGATGGTAATCCTCAAACCCCTGCTTGAAGCGGGAATTCCACTGAAACCCCACAGCAAATTCGCTCTGTTTGATTAACTGCGTCGGATTGCCCAGCGCACCGGCAAGACCCGGCACAGCTGAGAACACCATAAGAAATGACATAAGCATGAGCCCTTTTTTCATATCCGACCTCCTCAACGGCAGGCATACGACCCATTATGGATGATAAGAATGCGTTATTTCGGGTGAAATATAGCGGAAACATGCTTATGAATAAGAACAACAGGGAAGGTCTTCTTTTGACCTGTTTCAAGAAGCATGCGTCATTTGCGCGGGGTCTATACCCGGAAATACAAACTTGATGCCGTCGTAAGAACCCCCCTTTACGAACAGGGCTGTTTTTTGGAGCATTGGAAGTTCAAGCGGCCATTGCAACACTGCCAAGGTTACTGTCATCGTGACATAGGCTACAAAGACGACGGAAATTATCGTTGCTGCCTCCCTCTATCGAGTTGGAAAGGGCCTTCTTGGCCTTATCAAGGCGGCTCTGGACGAACCTCTTGATGTTGATGGCCAGGGCCTTCATGAAAACAGATAAGGTGACCCGTTTTTTGCCTCGGGTCCACGATCGTTTCAATCCCGTGACCCGATCCGCTTCGGAGATGGTGGCCTCGATGCCGGACCGGATTTTGTAGCGTTCTTTGAAATCATGGCTTTCCTGCTGTAGTCTGCGCTTGGAGGTCGCCATGTCCTTGCGCTTGTACTTCAGTCGATAATTTCCGCCCTTGATCCGTTTTACCGGACAGATGGGGAGAAATTCGCATAGGAGACAGTGCTCGCGGGAAAACACGGCTTCCACCGCTTTGCCGCGGTCAACGATCTTGCATTCAAGTGGCGCGTGCCCCCGGATACAGTAAACGACCTGGGTGCAGTCCTCGTTCGTTTCAAAGTCACTCAACTGCATCTTATTGAGATCCGGCGCTTTTCCGCAAGTCACCGGAGCGGTAAGCTCGACTCCGTGCTCGTGAGCTTGAAGGATGTTCTCGCCGCTGCCGTAGCCTGCGTCGGCGAACAACTCTTCGGGTTTGCGGCCCGTTTCCTCCAGGCGTTCGATAACGGGCATCACGTCTTTCTGGTCGCTGTCATAGGACGGGGCCACGTCCACATCGGTGATCACCTGGAAGGGATTTTCCTTCACGCAGGTCTCCGTGAGGGAAGCCTTATATCCTTTGCCCTTGCGCCCATAGGTGGCGTCGGGATCCGAAGGATTCTGCAGGGAGTCCGCAGGGATTTCCTTGGGCTTCTCGAGTTCTGTTTTGTCGGGATCTCCCTCGGTGAAACGGCATTGCTCCGACAGTAGTCGGGCCATCAGCCGGTATTCTTTCATTCGGCTGATTTCCGGATGACCTCGGAAGCGGTCCACCAGGTCGGCGAGATGGCGGGCGGACTTGTCCAGACGACGCTTGGCCCGCGATGATTTTGCATCGGCAAAATAGCCTGCGCGCTTCAAGTAGGCCTTGTCGTAAAGTCGGGGCAGTTTCTCATACAACTTGGGATGTTTCTTATGGAGCCGTTTCAAGAACGCCTCGATGGTGCGCGTAAAGAGCCCCAGACGGCTCAGATGAGCCATGTTGGAAGTGATCTGTGTGGAGTCCAACCGCTGTTTGTCCGTGCTAAGGGCCGCCGTCTCGATGATGGCGTCCGTGATTCCGGTAAAGAGGCTCCGCGCTTGCTTGTTGTCGGTAATCAAGGTCCGGAAATTGTGCAGGGTCTTCTGGCAGACGTGAGATTCAAAGGCGTTGATGTTGAAGGCATATTGCCAACGCAGATCGAAGTCCAGAGCGCCCAAGACTTCCGCATCGGTCAGGCTGTTCATTTCCTTCAAAACACACGCTCCGACAAGGATGGCCACGGGTCTGTTGGGCCTGCCGTTGTCCTCACAGTAGAAAGGCCGGAAAGACTCCTCATCGATCATGGGAAGCACCAGGCGCCGGAACGGACCGGCCCACGTCTTCTCCAACGCCTCGATCCTGTCTGCGGGAAGGCAAATATCGTGGTCGAAAATGGTCTTTTGCGTTCTCTTAGGCCGAAACAAAACAACCCCCCTAAGGACCATATTATTAATCAAGTCAGATACTTATCATACAGGACCCAAAAGAAAGGTCAACCCATAAATGCCATTTTTATTCATATTTTCAACTAGATACCTTTACGGAGAGGTTTTTACGAACTCATCAAACTTGGATACAAAAGGCGATAAACGGACGCCTAAATCCAGGCGAAGGGACTGTAAACCAATAATTCATCATTGCCTTACAGTCCCTAAACAGGATTCACTATAAAGGTGGATTTACTATACGGAATCGCTCAGTTTGCGCTCCAGTCATTTCCCTTCCAATGGAAGGTCACTGTCCCGCCTTCCTGTGTTCCGTCACGAAGCACATTACATGTCGCCTGGGCTGAACAATTCTGATTCCATGGGCCTGAACAGTCGGGAGGGTTGAGGCTATCGGTACACGCGTCGCAGAGATAGTTATACACACCGTCTTGACCTTGATTCTCAGCGTCGGTTTCGTAATTTTCGATGCTTGTTACAAACCTGGATGTATTCTGCACCTGCCACCCGGGAGTGCTCATCTCCACCACTATTTTGCCGTTATTTCCATTGACGAGGCTTATGTCGACCCCTTCCTTCAAAACCGGATTCGCATTGGGATCGACATTCAATGTGAACTCCCCTAAAGACATTCCGCACGTATCGTTGGGGTTCATCTCAAAGGTGATGGTTCCGTTTGTGCAGCGGTAATCCACCCCCGGAATCTCAATCTTGTCCTTGCCGTCCGGGTCGCCTTTTTTCGCCAGTGTCATTTCGCAAACTTCCCCCGTAATATTATCGGACGTGCATTGGGGATAATCACTTAATTGAAGGGGTGGCCAGTAGTCCGGGCAAGCGCCATCCTGGGCATAGGGACTGCCTACCTGCAAATAGAGTTTCACGGGGCTCGCCGTATCATTCTGAATAACCAGTTTGGTCTGTTTACCCGTAGGCGGACGATAAGTCGTACAGATGGCGCTCTGGTCGTTATTGCATTGCGTATAAAGATACCAATCCGGTTGTTGATCCGGATTCCCACAGTCGGGAGCCGGCTGGTCATCCGGCTTAGGACAACATAGTTTGGTCGAATCGGGAAAACAGTTACCGTAACACTTGGCTTCATTGCCGGATTGGAGGCACACGGGATACTGACCGTCCAGAGAATCGATCAGCAATACCGGATGGGATAATGAATCATTCGATAAGTCCTCCCCGCCCAATGCTCTTGCATCATAGTAAACATTGGTGCCGTCATGGGAGGGGTTGTCAAGCTCCAGAAAGGCCAGTTTCAACGCACCGGGATCGGCCAGGCTGACGCCCGTCAGAGAAGCGTTCGGGGGCTGTGCGCCAAAGTAAGTCGGCCAATTATATTCCAGAGACGCTTGATCAAGCACTTCATAACGCGTACCCGGCGCATTCTGCAGCTGGAACACTTCCGGATAAGCCCCTTTCAAAGTAAGCCTATACAATCCCTCCGTCCCCGTTGCTTCGAGAACACTTTCCAGGGCAACCTGAGCAAAGGACCAATAATTGACTTGTCCCTCGGGGGTGTCGTCAAACACAGTCAGCCTGATGTTGTCAAAGGCCACCGGATCATGGGGATACGGATCGGCCATTGAAGAGGCAAGCAGCGACACCCGAAACACGAGGCTATTCGTTTCCGAATCATAGATTGGATCTTTCAAATTCAAATACAAGCCGGCGTGAACGGCGTCGGTCAGGTATCCATCCATAGCGGTATTGGGAGCCACTTCACCATAAATATCGGCCCACGAACCAACATAGTCTCCGATAGATGTTTCTCCCGCCTTTCGTCCGGGTCTGTCGGTGTACCAAAGAGCATCTTCCTTCACGTTATTTAGAGTCAGGAAGTATTCCCCATCCTCTCCGGAGTCTGAGGCGGTCACCCCGCCGGCGCTTTCAGAAGCGGGCTCAAGCACCCCCGATCCTATGGTCATTACATATATTCTAGTTGAAACCTCGGGTGTAACAGGGGAATTACCGTCACCGTTGCTGCATCCCATGGGGACCATCAAAAGGACCCCGAACATCAAAGCTAGGGCCGGAACCGCTCTCAGTGTTTTCATATCGCCTCCGTTATTGGGTTGGTTGCCAGCAAATTATAGTGTGGTACCTGTTCACGGGAAACCGAGTTGCTCGCGTAACCGGTTGATTTTGCAAAGCGCCTGGCGCTACACAACCTATTGAAATAATTTGAACATAATCTAGGCTCTTGCCTTTCCTGTGCCTGACTTCCTTTATGGAAGTCAGGAGACCGTTTTCTGATGCCGATCGGCCGGCTACTCCCGAGCCGGTACGACCATATATTGAGCACCTTCAGTAGGTGATCGACGAGTACGGACGCCTGCTTGAGCGGAAACAGCAGCGCATTGAAAAAAATAGAAGCGCGGCTGAACCGAGATTCCCGGAACTCCGACAAGCCTCCGTCCTCGGACTCTTCGTTCAAAAATCCTGAGAAAAAGTCCAAAAAGAGCAAACGAAAAAAGGGGGTCGGAAAGACCATCAAGGGCATCGGCGAGAACTCCTGGAGCCGACACACGTTGTTCCCTTGAAACCGGAATCCCGTCCCTGTGGGAGCCATGATTGGGACCCAAGCTTTGTGGAGCCGTTCTATACCCATCAGGTGGTCGAAGCCTTGTTGGTGACGGAGGGAGTCCTCCGAAAATGGATTGGACTTTTCAATGAAAGCGGCATAGACGGACTCATCCTCAAGAAACGCCCCGGGCGGACCGCCATTCTTGGGGGGCAACAAGCCAAGGAGTTGGTCGAGCTTCTCGAACAACCGGAAAAAGCCGAACAAACGATTTGGACCGCCAAAGCCTTTCACGGGCACATCGGCGACAGCTACCAGATCCAATGCAGTTATGAGACGGTCGTTCGGTTTTCCCATAAAAGCCGCTTCACCCTGAAAACGCCTCCACCTTGGCCGGACCGTCAGGATGAAGCCCAACGGGAAGCTTTTCGAAAACAAATAGCCGAACTCCTTGAGAATCCGGACGTGGACGTCTGGTTTGCCGATGAATCCGGATTTGAAGGAGACCCCGGACCCAGGCGCCGCTGGGATCGAAGAGGCAACAAAACCCGGATCACCAAGAACGGAGACCACCTCCGTATGGACGTGGTGGGCATGGTCTGCCCTCGATCCGGCGAATTCTTCGCCATTGAGGCCTCCTATTCCGATTCGGAGACGATCCAGGCTTTCCTGGATGAGGCTGAACGGTTTGTCCCTTTGCAGCACCGCCGCAACGTTCCGGTTCCGGATAACGCCGCCCGGCATAGAAAACGGTCCATCAAGTGGAATGGATGGGAGCCTCTATTCCTACCCCCTTACTCACCGGACCTCAATCCCATCGAACGAATTTGGCTCACCATGAAAGCCAAGTGGTTCAATAACTATGTTTCCAAGACGGTTGAAAAGCTCCTCGAACGGCTGGATCACGCCATTCTCGATGTCATAAACCACCCCGATCGGGTCAAACGGACCGCCGCTATCGGAACGTTATTTTGAAAACCGCTATAATTCTTAACGTCAGTCGGCGGGAAAGGAAAGAACGAAGTGGGAATCGGGGACTCATGGGTCCCCCGGCAATCCTGTGAATGAGTACTTAATTCGTATGATGGCCCCAGATTAGCGCATCGGCCGTCTTTTCGGCAATTTAAACGTCCGAGCCATGTGGAACCGGTAATCCAAAAACTTCCAACCGGAATTGACCGATTCTCCAGAAGCCTTCGGGCGCGCCGCCTGATATCCTCGTTTGGTCTATCATCTCAAAGCCTTACACCAACGGTATTCAACCCGTCTTGGAGAACCATGTCCTTGTGTACAAACTTGGGTGCCTCGCATGCCTCTAAACTCAAGAAAGGGAAAATGACTGCTGATTGACTTTGTCACGTTAGTCAACAACGCACCCAATTTCCCCCGATTTCGAGGTGTCGTGCATGGCCGCCGGCCGCACCCGGAAAACGGGCCTCCTGGGCCAGGGAGCGACGTTCAAGAAAGGGCAACGAAGAGTGGAATCGGTGTGGGTATGTGGGAGGACGGCGGGGATGTTGGAGGATCGTAATGACAATCCAAAATTGACCCACCTTGATCACGGAAAATTGACCCACCCTTGGGTTTGGTTATGGGTTTCCTCAGCCGTCCTCCCTGATCGGGCCTTGGATCGGCTGACAACGGAGGAAGCCGTAGGCGACCGGAGTTGTCAGCCGAGAACCCGGTCTTGAGGCGGCTGCCTTTTCTTGAGCGTGTCCTTCAAACGATAGCTCTCCCAGGAACAGGAAATAATGTGGGCCTTGTGCGTCACCCGGTCCAGTAGCGCCGCGGTCAAGGTCGGATCCCCGAAGATCTGCGTCCAGTCGCCGAAGCCGAGATTCGTCGTGATGATCACGGGCTTCTTTTCATGCCGCTCGGCAAGGACCTGGAAAAGCAGCTCCGCCCCTTCCCTGGACAGGGGCACATACCCCAGTTCATCTACGATCAACAGACCGTAGGAAGCATATCGTTTCATGACCCGGCCCAGGACCTTTTCGTCCCGGGCTTCAATCAGTTCATTGGCCAAGGAACAGCCGGTCAGGAATCGGGTTCGTACTCCTTGTCGGCAGGCGGCCATTCCGAGGGCCGTGGCCAGGTGGGTCTTTCCCGTGCCGCTCCGGCCCAGAAAGATGACGTTGCGGGCCTCCCGGATGTATTGCCCTTCAAGAAGTTCCCGGATTTTCCGCACATCGAGTTCCGGTGCCGCCTCGAACCGGAAGCTCTCCATGGGCTTGAGCAGCGGGAAACGGGCGTCGTGGATCCGGCGTTTGCAGCCGTTCTCCATTCGAGCCGCCACTTCCAGTTCACTCAGTCCAAGGAGGAACTCCGCATAATCCTCCTTGTTTTCCCGCGCTTGGCGCAACTGCGTTTCCAGATGGCTCAGGACGGCGGAGAGCTTCAGGATTTTCAGATTGGCCGTTAACTGGGCTTGAACGGCCGGTTTCATGACAGCGCTCCGATCCGCGAGTACACGGAAACATCCGGCGGTGAAAACGTCGGCCACGCGTCAAGGGAGGCGGGCCGGGAGGCGTGATCTTTGCCTTCGGACATGATCAGAAGGTGTTCCACCGCCTCCCGTGAACTCACTCCGGCTCCCACGGCCGCTTCCACGGCATCAAACACGTCCCTTTCCTCATGTTCCCGGAAGAGCCTCAACACCCCGATGAAGTCTTTGATCCCGCGATTTTCGCCCTGAGCTTCACAAAATCGTTCCAGGAGTCTTTCCAGGGAGGGCGGCCAGACGGCTCTCCATTGGCGGATCGGCCGGGCGTCGGCGAAGGCTTGGGGACGACGATGCAGCAACTCCAGGTAGTGCATGGGATCGAGCCGCCATTTGTTGTTGCCGTAATGTCGAGGATGCACGGCGATCCTTCGGCCTCCGTAGAAAACCTCCACCCGGTCCACGTACAACATCACGCGAGTCATGAGACCCACGAAGCGAGGCGGCGCCGAATAACGGTTCTTCTCGACGATCACCGTGGAGTACTTGTCCACCTTGCCGGAAACGACTTCCACGTTGGCGAAGGGAATCTCCGGAAGCGGTATCAGAAGCCCTTTCTCCTCCTGGAAAAGCTCCTCGACGGTCTTTTCCCGACCCGTGATGCGGTGGTCTCCGTAGGAGGCGCATTCCGCCAAGAGCTGCGCGTTGAGTTCCTCCAGGCTCCCCACTTCCGGCACGGGCACCAGAAAATTCCGTCGAGCATAGCCTACGAGTCCTTCCACTCCTCCCTTCTCATGCGCTTGGCCGCGATTGCAGAATCGGGGCACAAAGCCGTAGTACGCCCGAAATCGCTCGAAGCTTTCCTGAAGCTTGCGTTTCTTGCCTTTGAACACCCTCTCCACCGCGGTGGTCAGGTTGTCGTAGATCAACCGCCGGAAGACTCCTCCGTAGAAGGCAAAGGCTTCCATGTGTCCTTCAAACAGCGCCTGTTGCCGTTCGCATGGAAAACAGCGTACAAACGGTTTGCCGCTGCCCTTGGAACGCATGCAAAACAGCTTGAGCTTCACGCACTCTCCGGCCACAACGGCGTGGCAGCCGCCCCAATCCACCTCGGCCTCCATACCGAGATCGGGCTCAAGGGGAATAAAGACCCGGGGTTCACCCACGCCCAACCGCCTTCGCGCTTCACGCACGTAACGTCTCACCGTGCTCTCCCCGCCCTCGAATCCATGCTCCTTCCTCAATCGATGGTAAATCCGCGCCGCCGTATGTCGCTGCTTCCGAGGCCGCTCCCGGTCTTCCGTCAGCCAACCGTCGATCGTTTTGAGAAACGGCCCCAAAGAAGGATAGGGCTGATGTCGCCTCTCGCCGTAACCGCCGTACTCCTCCCGCAATGCTCTCTTGATCGTGTTCCTGGAGTGCCCCGTCTCTCGGGCGATCTCCCTGATCCCCTTGCCGTACACCCGATGTGCCGTCCTAACGTAGCCGTATTGATCCACCGTCAGCATCTCCTCACCCCCGACAAGCGGTCTTTGCTTCCTTCATCCCACTTATCAGGGCCTGATCACAGGTGGGTCAATTTTCCGTTAGCGTTCCCTCCACAGGTGGGTCAGTTTTAGGTTAGCGAAACCACAAGGTGGGAGCCCGATGAAAAACGACATCAAGCCGGCTCAGGTGCGACGTCTAATCCTGGAGCAATGCAAGCGTGCAAACGTTGGACATATAGGATCCGCGCTGTCTGTTGTGGAGATTTTGGCCGTCCTTTATGGGAATATACTACGAATCGAGTCGCCTAAGGACAATGACAGGGATCGATTGATCCTGTCCAAGGGCCATGCAGCCATAACGCTGTACTCAATTCTTCACCTGTTAGGGCATATTTCGTCGGAAGAACTATCACGATACTGTGAGGATGAAAGTTTATTAGGCGTACATCCCGATCATCGTGCCGAATGGATCGACTTCTCAACCGGGTCATTAGGGCACGGCTTGAGCTATGCCATAGGGTCCGCGCTGGCGGCCGGGCTGCGGGAATCGTCGCGCCGGGTTTATGTCCTCATCAGCGACGCCGAGTGCAACGAGGGATCCATTTGGGAGGCCGCTCTTTTTGCCGCTCACCACAAGCTGTCGAATTTGACGGCCGTTCTTGACTATAATGGTCAGCAGGCGTTCGGCTACACGGATGACGTGCTGTCGCCGGCGCCGATGGGTGATAAATGGAAGGCCTTCGGATGGCACGTTGCGGAGGTCGATGGTCACAGCACCGAAGACTTGATCCATTGTTTTGATCGCATCGAGCCGATTCAGGACAGACCGAAAATCATCATCGCCCATACCATCTCCGGTAAGGGAGTCTCCTATATGGAACGGCGGATCAAGTGGCATTATTGGCCCATGTCCGACGATGAATTTGATACGGCGATGAGAGAACCGGCACTTTCGATATGAGACGACCGTTCATTCAAGCGTTGACGTCTCTGGCCGAGACAGACGATAGAATCGTGCTTCTCACGGCGGATGTGGGCTACACCGTACTGGAAACATTCGCGGAGCGTCATCCGGACCGCTATTTCAACATGGGCGTCGCCGAACAGAATATGGTGGGAGTTGCCACGGGCATGGCGGAGTCCGGTTTCATTCCTTTCGTGTACTCCATGGCTTCGTTCCTCACGATGCGCGCCTTCGAATTCATCAGAAACGGCCCCGTCCATCACGGTTTCGCGGTACGGATGATCGGTGTGGGCGGGGGATTCGATTACGGCAGTGCCGGGGCGACTCATTATGGACTCGAAGATGTCGGGATTTTGCGGACCCTGCCGGGTCTCAGCATTGTGACTCCCGGCGATTGCGAGCAAGCGGTGTCCGCCCTGGAAAAGACCTGGAATCTTGACGGCCCGACCTATTACAGGCTGAGCAAGGATGAGACCGTGCTTGTTCCCGGATTGGAGGGACGTTTTGCCCTGGGAGACGCACAGGTCGTCAGACAAGGCGACGACGTTGTTCTTATCGGCATGGGCGCCGCCGTGCTTGAAGGCCTCAAGGCCGCCGACATGCTGACGAATCATGGAGTCCGGCCCGCGGTGATGCTTCTTTCCTGCATATCTCCTCCCCCGAGAGAGCGGATCATCGAGACTCTTTCGCAATTCGACCTGGGAGTCGTCATCGAGGCACACGGCAGGGTGGGCGGGGCGGGCTCTTTGGTCTCCGAAATCATTGCCGAAGAAGGGATTCCATGCCGAATCGTCCGGTGTGGCGTCGGAAAGACGCCGCTTGGGTTGACGGGAAGCAGAAGCTATATGGAGAAGCTGCACGGCATATCCGCCGAGGCTTTGGCGGACGTCGTATTGAACGAATTAGGTCGCCAGCACGGATAGACGGGTGTACTCGTTCACCGGGTATTCGGGAAACCCTTTTCCAAAAGGGTTTCCCGAACCCTTCCCACAACTTGTTGAGCGGGTTGCTCCCTTCGCATCGCAACCGAGTTCAAGGGCGCTCTCCGCACAAGTTTTCACGTCCGCAATCAACGGATATGTCGGCGAAAGCGTTGCGTCTTACGAAGGCAGCGTCAGGGGGGCGGGCTGATGGCGTTCCCCCGGAGACGGTGTAAACCAATACAGAAGTTCCCCCCCGTGAAGGGTGACAGAGGGTTATGTTGAACTCCGACCTGCTGTTCGACATGTGGGACGAGAATGCCGTGGAGGATGCTCGAAATGTGCCGGGGCCCATCTTGATCATTGGTGGTTCCGGCTTTATCGGAGCCAATCTGTTCCATAGCCTGAGGCGAATTCGAACGGATGTTTTTGCTTGCTCAAGGAGCCCGCAAGGGGCTTGGCGGCTGCGGCATGCTTCCGACGAAGACCTGGTTTCCATGGACGTGACCGACGGCGGGGCGGTATTACGGACGCTGCGAAAAATCCATCCCCGGACAGTGTTTCATCTGGCCGCTTATGGAGCCTATCCCCGGCAGACCGATGCGCGTTCCATCCACGAAACCAACTACATGGGTTTGACCAATGTGCTGCAAGCACTCCGCGACGTGGGCTGCTCCGCCCTGATCCATGCGGGTTCCTCCTCGGAGTACGGACTCAACTGCTCCCGTCCGGATGAATCGAGCGAGATGATTCCCAACAGCGATTACGCGGTGTCCAAAGTCTCCTGTTCATACCTCATCAAGTACTACGGACAGGTGCTCAAACTACCGTGCGTCCAACTTCGGCTCTATTCCGTGTACGGACCGTGGGAAGAAAGAGACCGGCTGATCCCCACGCTCGTTTCCCATGGTTTGAAAGGCCGATGGCCCCCCTTCGCCCATAAGAACACTTCTCGGGATTTTGTTTATGTGGACGACGTCACGCGGGCGTTCACCAGGGCGGCGTGCACCATCTCCAAAACGGACCCGGGTCTCTCCGTCAACATTGCCTCGGGAGTCGAAACCACGCTGGAGGATGTGGCCGAGGCGGCGAAGAAAGTCTTCGCCCTCTCTTCGGAGCCGGAATTCGATTCCATGGCCTCCCGAAAATGGGACCTTCCGCACTGGTATGGAAATCCGGAATTGGCCTTTCAAAAAATGGGGTGGCAAAGCGAGATCGGCTTTGTGGAGGGCCTTCAACTTTGCGCCCGCCGGGAAGAGGCGGCTGCAGGTCGGATCTCTTTCGATGAGCCGCGTAAGAAGGAAGACGGGTAAGTATTTTCGGGGCGGCCGGTTGCATGGCCGGGCGATTTTTCCGCAATCATTCACGGGGGGAACTTCTCTATTGGTTCCCCGGGGGAACACCGTCATCCCGGACCCCCTAACGCGGGCTTTGCCCCGCTGACGCGTGACAAAGTCGGACTTGGGAGGAACTTCGCGGATTCAGCAGCTGTAAGGAACGTTGGAGATGGGTGAGGTGAGCCGACTGCGGCCTCAGCCTCTCCGCCGAAGGCGGTGAGGCCTGTCCAAAGTGCTTTGGGGGGCGCGGGGGAGGGCTTTCTCTAAAGTCCTCCCCTGTGAACTCTTCCCCGCCTTGAAATCGAGATTATGCCGTATATTCCTAAATTCGAACGATGAACCGCGACTTCGTTCCGAAGAGAACTCGATCCTATGCCGCCTTTGGTTTCCATTGTTTTACCCGTGCACAATCAAGCGGATCACATTGAACGGATCGGAATTGATTGCCTGCGGGCGCTGCAATCCGTGGATTTCGAGTATGAGATTTTGTTGGTGGTCAATGGCTCTCAGGATGCTTCATTTGATGTCTGTAAGACCCTCACTCGGCGATTCTCGGAAGTTCGGGCACTAAATCTTGAAGCCGGCGGCTGGGGCTTGGCCGTAAAGACGGGGTTGCGGGCCGCTCAAGGCGACCTGTTATGCTACGCCAACTCGGCTCGCACCAGCGCCGGAGACTTAGCCCTTTTACTGCGGTACGGGAGTAGGAACGCCGACAAGGTCATCAAGGCCAACCGGAAAATCCGAGAGAGTGCTTTTCGACGGGTGGGGTCGCTTTTGTATAATCTGGAGTGCAGGATTTTATTTGATTTGCCCTATTGGGACATCAACGGTACTCCGAAAGTCTTTCCTCGCAGCTTCAAGCAGTTGTCGGAGCTTACGCAGGATGGAGATTTGATCGATCTGGAATTTAGTGTGATTTGCCGTCGATACCGATACCCGATGCTTGAAGTGCCTATTCTTTCTTCCTGCCGGCATGGCGGAAAATCCACGACCCGGCTGAAGTCGGCGTTACATCTGTATTTAGGGGCCTATAAGATGTGGGTTCAATCTCGAAAAGGCGGGAAATGACCGATTCGAAACCACAAAATCCGACCGACCGACTTTGCTCGAAGCATGAGGACGCTTGGCGCGACCCTTTGGAAATTCCGTCGCAAATCCCGAACATTGCTTCCATGGATTCCAAATTGTTTGAATGCCGAATTCATGGACAATGGTGGCAGGTGATTGCCGAACTGGGAATCACCCTGTTCGTCACGAGGGAATACGAACATCTTATCTTGGCGTTCGGGGTGGTAGGGTCAACTCCCCGGGTTTCATTCTATCCGTTGCCTCACCCTTCAGGGATGGTTTTCCACCCCGAGAAGAATACGCTGTTCATCGCCGGCTCTCGCAACCCCAATCAGGTCTTTTCTTTTCAACCGGTAGCCGGATTTCTGGACCGCTTGGATGTCAAACCCGGTGTGTTGGATTCCTATATTTCGTTGAATCCACTTGTTCCGGTTCGGTGTCAATTCTTCCCCGGTTGTACCTATCTGCACGATTTGGCGATTATCGGCCAGGAGTTGCATGCAAATGCCGTGGGCCACAACGCGGTGATTCGAATATCCGATGATGGGCGCTATCAACGAGTTTGGTGGCCCAAATGCATCGAAAGGGACGGTCGGATCATCTTTGGTGGGAATTATCTACAGCTCAATTCCATCGCCGCGGGAGCAGATATCGGCTCATCCTATTTTTCAGCTTCAACCGACCGAATCTCATCACGCAGGCCGGGGCACAAGAACTTCAAGGTCGACAAACAAGGGGTCGTTTTTTCCGGCATGACCCGGGAACCGATTGTCAAGGGACTGACGCGCCCTCATTCAGTCAGGATTCATCATGGGCGGATTTGGGTGGACAACAGCGGTTACGGCGAATTGGGGTTTGTTGAAGATCGCGCTTGGCGACCCTTTATCCAACTTCCCGGATGGACGCGCGGCCTTTACATGATCGGGTCGTATGCGTTTGTTGGAACATCTCGAGTATCACCCCGGTTTCGACAATACGCCCCGGGTGTGGATATGGACTCCAGCGTCTGCGGCATCCATATTGTTGATCTATCTACAGGCCGCGTGACCGGTAGTGTGATCTGGCCGTTTGGAAACCAGCTCTTTTCTGTTGAAGGCATGGATGCAGGCTTCACATTGGGATTTCCAACGAAGGTGGGTTCCCGCCGTTCAATCGAAAAGGAACGCAACCTGTACTATAGCTATGGAATCGAAGGGGATTTGACTGATCTTTGACAGTTCAAAATAACTAATGCAGTAATTTCAGCTGCTTATACGAAAAAGAAAGGTTTATGGCACTACGTTTTGGTGCTCCTGGAGAGTCTGTAAAGTGGGCGGCGGTTTGAGGCCAACGGCTTGGAAGATGCGGTAGGCGTCGCCTTGGAATTCCGTTCTGAGGAGGTAGGATTTTTCTGCGACCTGTAGATGGATGGCTTTGAAGGCGTCGAGGTCGAGCAGAACCTGGTCCCAAGGGATGTCGATTTCTTTGGTTTTGAGCTGTTTCTGCAGCGCGATCTTCAGGTATAGGGCCAGGAAGTTGCAGAAAATGTGACCTTGAACGCGTTGACACCGTTGATGGAACACGGGCCTGACTTCCAGGGCGGATTTGAGGTCCCGGAAGGCTCTTTCCACCTGCCACAGTCGCTTGTAGGTGACCGCGACTTCATCGGCGGGAATGTCGGTACTGGTGAGGAGAACATACTTGCCGTCGAAGCGGGCGTCGTCCTTGACCTTGGCGGGATCGATGCGCACGGTTTCCCGGTCGAGTTTGATGAATTTCCTGAAGCCCTTGTTTCCCACCAGAGACTGGGGCCCCTGTTTTTTCAGGGTGGTTTTCAACTTTTCCACAAGGGCCGATCGGGTGGCCTCGTCTTTGGCTGCTTGGTCTTGGTTGTAGCAGAGGACGTAACGGCATCCGTTCAGATGAATCTCCTTGAACCACAAGGTGGGAGTGAGCGCTTGGTAGTAGCCCGGAGTGTCCACCACTTGGCCTCGGACATCCTGGTAACGGCGCATGGGGATGCCCACGATGTAGTCGATACCGGCACGCTCCAGTTCCACCAGATTGTCGACGCCGACCATACCGCGGTCGGAGACCAGGACCACGTTGTTCAGGGAGAACCGACGCTTGACCAGGGCGATGATGCGCTTGATGGTGGTAACGTCCGCCGTGTTGCCCTCCCAAAATTGACAGGAAAGGGGATATCCCTTTCGGGACATGACGACGCCCACCAACACCTGTTTCCGATCGGGACGATGGTCCTTGGAGAACCCGTATCGAGCCAACTCGGCCGGCCCCCGGCCCTCGAAGTAGACCGAGGTGGTGTCGAAGAAAACGAGATCCACCCCGTAATCGAAGAGGTCGCGGCCCCGACGGAAAAGTTCCTTTTCGATTTCGGGCTGATACTCGGCCAGGAAGTCCATGGATCGATAAAGGTGCTGAAGCTCCAGGTCGTCGAAGCCTTCACCGTGGACGTTCTGAATCCAACGGCTCGCGGCGAGATCGGATCCCGGACGGACCAAGCGTTGGCAGACGCAGGCAAAGACCGCGCGCTCTAGATCGAAGCGATAATCGGAGCGAGAAGCGAGAGATCGGAGTACCACATCGAGCCCCAAGGTCTTCCAGAGTTTCTCGATCACCAAAACGGTTCCCCAGGACTTGGCCCAGTCCGCCTTGACACTACCTTCCTTATAGAGACTGATGACCTGATTCTGGGTGGAGAACTTGGCGAGACTGGTAAGAACTCCGTCCAAGGCACCCGATTCACGGAGCCTGTCGAGACGGCCCAGCGTGCATATAACTTTCTGTTTTACCTTCTTATCCTGGCGATAGTTCTCCACGATCTGAAGATATTCATGCTCGGATCCGCCGCTTTTGACCTTTTTGACGCGTGCAAACATGAAACAAATTGTACGGAATACAGGTCGGCGGAGTCAAGGAAAAAATCGGACATATTGGCACTACGTTTGGAGCCTCGGAAAAAGGCCAGCCTAATCATTTCGGTAAGTTAGGCGGGAGAGGCCCACTTTTTCACCCTCCAACTGTCAAAGATGAGTTTGAATTTATGAACGATGATTTTCGATTTCTGATGATCAGTGCGATGTACGAAAACGGCGGTAATGTCGTTCAGCGTTTCTTTGACGGTCACCCTCAACTATTCGTGTACCCTTTTGAATCACAACTGGGTACTCATCTGGTTGTTGATTCGATGGCATCCATGTTCCCGGTGAAGTACCGATGGCCGAAATTTGCCCTGGATGCGACTCCCCGGCAAGATTACCATGCCATGATCGATGAAGAATGTAAGGTCCGTGCACGTACGCCCGGGGTTAGTAAATTCCGGCATGTATCCTTTGATTTCTCCGATGATGAACGCAAGGCTTTTTATGTAGATTATATCGAAGCGTCCGGGCGATCCCGAGCGAATAATGTCGCCGCGTTCTTCAGAGCGACTTTTGATGCCTGGAAAGACTATCATCACAGCGGCGATGAAGCTGTTTATGTCGGGTACAGTCCCATTGTGGTGGTCGACGCCGACAAAATCCTGAACGATCTGCCTCAGGCCCATGTTCTTCATGTTGTGCGAAATCCGTGGTCGGCGTATGCCGACACCAAGAAACGCCCGGTTCCCATGTCTCTGCAAGACTATATGCGGGCTTGGGCGACCAACCAATATCACGCCCTATTGTTCAAAGAATTGTACCCTGAGCGGCTTCATATGGTTCGGATGGAAGATGTCGTCGGCGATTCGAGGACAACACTGGGAGAAATCTGCCGAAAACTGTCTTTGGACGTGTCGGATACCTTGAAAACACCGACGTGGAACGGCGCCGAGCTTGAACAAGTTTACCCATGGGGGACGATCCGAAAGGCGACTTCGCAAGCAAACCTGGATACCGCCAATGAATTGAGCGACGCTGAAAAGGGCGAAGTTCGAGCCTACGCGGGCCATTATTTGGACGTATTCGATTTCAAGAACTTTGTGAAATGATGGTAAACGTCCTACGGATAGGCGCGCCCTCCACACGGTATGGCTCCTTAACGACGTCCAAAACACAGCCCCGAGAATCACTGGAAAAATACTTGCAGCATCCCGACCAATGAAATATTTTTGATAAACATGGGGAAGGGGCTCCAAACAAGGTTGAGGTCGCATCGGAGAAGGGCTTTGAGCGGCTTCAAGTACCTTTCACGCCAATGCGGGAACATCGAAAGAAGCATGCGAAGCCTTTGTTTAAAGGCACCAATTCACGGAGTGTGACTCAAGGGAACGCCGTCCCCCCGTACACCCTGCCGGTGGACCCATGGCCTCCCCTCCCGGACCCCCCCTTCGCGATTCACGAAACGAGGAGCAATTTCCGTCCAACCTATTGGAACGCCAAATGTTTTTCTGAAGGAGTCCGAGGGAACCCCTTTTTTCAAAAAGGGTTCCCTCGGATATCCCTCTGAATGCTCACGTTTAAGAAAGTCGTCGCATCATCCGGGTATAGGGTTATCGTGACCCTTTCCGTCTGTAGTCTGCCGACCAAATCTCACAAAGAAGAGGAGGAGAATCGATCATGAAAGAAGGTGCGGGAATCCTCAGAGCCAAGGCCGTGTTACTCGGCTTGGTCGTTGCTTTCGTCGTTCTCGTCGCAACAAGTCCGCCCGTTTTCGCGGAAGGGAAAGTGCTGCTCAGCCAGACGGATTTTACCGGGTTTACAACCGGCGTCAGCGTGGAGGGACAGGGCGGCTGGGGCATCGGAATGATTCCCCCTCCCAGTGTGACGGTGGACGAAGAAGTAACCCTTTACGGCGACGGCAACTACGTGTGGCGGTTCTCCAATGCGGTCGGCAGTGGAAGTGTGAACGATATGCCCTTTGCGCCGAGAAACGCGGGGATACCCAACTACCCTGCTGATACGAGCACGAACCCCGTGTTGGGTCGGCCGGAATTGTTTGCGGGCGAATCCAGTACGACCGCCAAGTATAGGCGTTTTATTGCAAGTTTTGATTTTCGGTCCGCCACCGGAGCCCCTCAAGAGGATCTATCCGTTTCCGTAAGTCCTGATAACGGCGCCGGCGGACGAATGGGCTATGTACAGTTGGTCGATTCCGGGACCGGGATCGACGTGGTGACTTACGATATCGATGCCGCCGGGGGGTTCGTGGGCCCCATAACCATTGCCGCCGGATTGAGTTATACGGCTTGGCATAATGTGGTTTTGGACGTTTATTTCTATGACGGTCCCGGTAACGATGTGGTGAAGATCTACCTCAACGGCGAGTTGATCCATCTCGGTACCACTTGGGAAGACTACTTCCGGGCCGCAGATCCCACTTCATACCCGTTTGGCGTGCCGGTACAAACCCTTGTGTTCAGTTCCGGACAGAGCGGCGTCCCGGGGAACAGCGGCAAGGGTTACTACTTCGATAATGTCGTCATCCAGTTGAGCCCGCGGACGCTGTTGTCACTGCAGGAAGTTCCAACGTTGTCTCAATGGGGGCAACTCCTGTTTGTGCTCAGCCTGATGGGTGTCGCGGTCTATTCCCTGCGCACACGGCGGACGAAGGGGCGTTGGAACCGATCATGACCTCCGTTCCGTAACATTCGGAAGCCTCGCCGCCTTCGGCGGAGAGGCCGAGGGAAAAACAAGCCTTCTCATAAGGTGCCGGCGTTCGTTCACTCGCCTGAATCGTCAAGGAAGCGCTCCTCTTCGCGCTCGTCGCACGCCGGGGGGCCCAAGGCCGGTATCTTTTTCAAGCCGTTTTCAACGTGCTCCGGCACCTCCGGCCAGGTTTCCGAGAGCGCATACACCTCGATTCGCAGATGGCCGGTTCCGGTGGGTTTCCCGGCACCACACCCTGAGGATCAATCCAGTGCGCGGCGAATCGAGTATCGCCCGGCAACGGTTTCAGCACCCATTGCATCGGCTTGTGCCGGCGGATTTCATTTTACTTCCCCAAGAAGAATGCATTCTGCAATGTGAACTTGGGGCGTGGGGTTCTCTATATCGCATTCCGGGCGCGAACAGTGGCTTTGACCGACGGAGCCGTATCGGCGACCGCTTCGCCGCAGCCTTTCTCCGCTCCTTTACCGTCGGCTGTGCTTATCATGATGGGTCGTTCCTGATCGGCTCGATGCATGTCTCTTTTCTTGAGTTGTCTTTCGTGCCGGGATTCGCTGCCTCACGCTGTTTCCTCATATAGTCGTCAAGGGCGACCTGAAGCGTTTCCGCGGCGAGAAAGGCGCAGTGCCGCTCCTCCTCGGGTAGACCGCCAAGGACTTCGAGGATCATTTCGCCCGTAATCTCGGCAACCTCGTCGGGAGTCCCGCCGTGGGCAAGCTCGGCTGCGAAAGAACCGCAAACCGTGCTGGACCCGCATCCATCGGTCTGAAATGTCGCCTCCTTCACCCTGTCACTCTCAAATCTCAGGAAAATTTCCATCGTATCGCCGCATGTTCCCTTGACACGGCCATATCCTTCCGGATTGAGCATCGCTCCGACGTATAGAGGCCTCCGCCATCTTTCGAAAGCCTTGCGCCCATACGCCTCCCTTGTCTCTTCATAGATCCGCTGCTGTAGTGTTTTTGCAAATTCATCGAATCCGTCGGCCATTCCGCATTCCTCACTCTCTATTTGTCCTCGATTTCCTTGAGTTTTGATTCGATGGACTCAACTTGCCTCCGCATTTGGTCCGCCTGTTGTCTGAGACGTGTAATCTCGTCCTCTCGGGATGAAGAGCCGGTGGCGGGCTGATCGGCCATTCCGCCGCCGGCCGAAAATCTCCCACGGCCCATGCCTCCGCCCATCCCACGGCCCATGCCTCCGCCCATGCCACGGCCCATGCCCCCGCCCATCCCGAAATGGCTCTCCACGTTGGGGCTCGATGTGGGTGCAAGCTCTCCCGCCTTGAAACGCTCAACCGCCTGTCGGACTTGCCCGCTCACACCTGTTATCAGCTGGATTCCCGCAGCTCCGAAGACTTTGAAGGCGTTGGGGCCGCAATTGCCGGTCAGAACGACCGAAACCCCTTTGTTCGCCATGAGCTGGGCCGACTGAATGCCGGCACCGCCTCCCAGCGTGATGTTCGGGTTTCCCACGGCTTCGAAATCCAGGCTGTCCGAATCAATGATCAAAAAGTATGGACACCGCCCAAATCGTGGTTCAATCGTATCGTCGAGTGTGGGTCCGCCGGCACTCACAGCTATTTTCTTCCTGGTGTTCGACATATCATTTCTCCCGTTCCGGTGTTTTGATGCGGCATGAAGTCGTGGAGGGCGTCCCGAAGCCTCTCCGCGGCAGGAAAGGCGCAAAGGGCTTCTTCCTTCAGGAAATTCCCCACGGTCTCCAGGCTGGTCTCTCCCGTGATTTCCAGGAGTCCCTCGGGGCTCTCTTGCCGATGAACCTTTCTGCGGCAAAAGGCCCGCACCCCATAACGGCGGCGCAGGCGTGCGTTTCGAACGCAGCCCGTCTAATGTGTTCCCCGTTGAATTTCGGTCTCGTTTCCACCGTCTTCCAGCGTTTGCCGGTCAGGCGTAAGGGTCCGTCCGGGTCTGCGACAGGAGATTTCCGGTTCTTCCAGACGGTCGAAACCGCTTTCATCGCCTACGTCACGATACAGTGTGGATGGGCAAGATACGTGCCATGCGCATATGACAGTGCAAGACGATGGGAAATGATGATTTATCAATAGGTTAAGTTAAGGTTAAGGAAGGAGGGAGAGGCCGCATATTACAGGGAAGGTTCTTTTTGCAACCAACTACATATCTATAGTCTTACTTTTGCGACTTCATTGGTTTCGTTTTCGACGCATTCGTCTCATCTTTTCCGTGAGATCAATCTCCGACATCTCGATCTTTTCATGCCGTGTGACGGGTTATCGTCGGCAGCCCGTTGAAAAGAGCCTGTTGGCTCATCCGGATCTTTCGTCCACAAGCATACGTTCGATCAAGCCGTTTCAGGCCGATCGGCAAGGCTTCCGGACGGGGCTCAGCGTCGGCCGGCGGAACTCGGCGGCGCGTCCGGTCGGGGTGAACCCGCCGGGACGTATGGTGGAACCGGTGCATTCCCTGACCCACGGCGACATGCATGGAGCACGGGCATTCAGGAGGGGATTATTCGTAGGCATTCACGGGGGGGACTTCTAAAAATCCCCCCCGTGCCACCCCGACAAAACATCTCAAACAGGCTTCACCGCCTTCGACGGAGGGGCCGAGGCGAAAATAAGTCTCCTCGAAGCGCTCGACTAGACGGAAAACGGATGGTGCAACGAACCCCGGACGCGCTTGACAAAATTTTGGTGTCGCTTTCCCTTCAGCTCCAGATGGTCATAGAGGCACACCTTCACAATGTCCTCGATGAGGGCCCAGACGAGACAATACCCCCAGATCAGACCGATGTACGACCAGGGAATCTTGGGTATGAAGATTCCAAAGCCCACGATGGCGGCGGCGGCCAACTGTGTGCCCACGATGGCGGTGAAAAGCACGGGCGCGGGGTACGGCTTTCGAAAGAACGGTTTCTTCGAACGAACGACAAACAAGGTCAGATGTCCCGCTACGGCTAGCTTCAGATAGATCAGGGATTGAAGCTGCCCAAGACTCAAGGTCAGCCACATTTTTGCGATGAGCAGCAACCCGAAGGTCTCCACGACCCCGATGAGTCCGAGCACGGTCGCCACCGTAAGAACCCGGCGTATGTTCCAACGAACCGGGTCCTGGTCAAGCCAGGTGTTGTCCTTGGCGATGCTCATAATGGGCAGGTCGTTGAGAAGCGCCAACAGAATGATCATGACCGTGGTGATCGGGTAGAAGTTGAACACCACCATGGCGGCCACCACAAAGAACATGATGCGGATGGTTTCCGTGATGCGGTAGACGGCGTAGCTGTTCATGCGTTCGAAAATCCGTCGGGCCTCCTCCACGGCTTCGATAATGACCGACAATCCGGGGGCGGCAAGAACCAGGGAGGCGGCGGCTTGAGAAGCGTTGCTCGCCCCGGAGACGGCGATGCCGACTTCGGCCTGTTTGAGAGCGGGAGCGTCGTTCACGCCGTCTCCGGTCATCCCCACCAGGTGGCCTCGATCCTGCAACACCTTGACGATACCGTACTTATGCTCCGGAAATACCTGAGCGAAACCGTCGGCGTTTTCAATCTTGGTCATGGTGGCATCGCTCAAATTGTCCGGATCGTCGGCTTTGGAGAAAACTTCTTCCGCGGACAGGATATTGGTCTTCATTCCCAGTTGTTGTGAAATTTCCTTGGCGATGGCCACGTTGTCGCCGGTGACCATTTTGACCCGGATGCCGTGCTCTTCCGCTCGTTTGATGGTTTCCGCGGAGTCTTCGCGCGGCGGATCGTACAGCGGCAGGATCCCCAAGAAACGCCAGTTCCCGCCTTCTTTTTCGGACCGAGCCACCCCCAATGTTCGAAAGCCTTTCGACGCGAGCTTGTCCACGGTTTTCAAGGCTTTATCCCGCACTTCGCCTTTCAGATCGCAGAGCTGGAAAATTACCTGGGGTGCGCCTTTGGTCACTTTGAACTCATCTTCACCTTCCGTAACCGTGGCTTCGGTTCGTTTGCTCACCGGGTCGAAAGGCACGAAAGCGGTTTGCGTGAAGGATTTGAGGACGGAAGGGTCTTTCAGGCCTCCAAACACCGCATGATCAATGGCGTCTCGATTTTCCTCTTTGGACGCGAGAGCGGCGGTACGGATCAATTCGTCCGCCCCGTCGGCGTCGAACGGAACGGGTTCCCCCAAGGTCAGGGAATTCTGGGTCAACGTACCCGTCTTGTCCGAGCAGAGCACATCGATGCCGGCCACTTCCTCAATGGATTGCAGGCGAGATACAATGGCCTTACGCCGCGAGAGCGCCAGAGCGCCCATCGCCATGGTGACCGACAGTACGGCGGGCATGGCCACCGGAATGGCGGCCACCACCAGGATGAGCACGAATTGAAGCACGTTCAGGGGAGAATCCCCTCGAAACAACTGTGTAATGACGAGCACCGCAGCCAAACCCAGGCTCAGGTAAATCAAGTAATCCCCGATGCCGAGCACCGCCTTCTGAAAATGGGAAACGGCTCCCGCGCTTTCGGCTAGTTTGGCCGTACGCCCGAAAAAGGTATTCTGACCCGTGCCCGTGACCAGAGCGGTCATTTCGCCTTGTTTGGCCACCGAACCGGAGTAGACTTTGTCTTCAACCCGTTTGGCCACGGGCAGAGACTCGCCGGTGAGGGCCGATTCGTCCGTGGTCAAGTACTCTCCGTCAAATAGCCTGGCATCCGCAGGAATGATGTCTCCGGCCCTCAGACGGATCACGTCCCCCGGCACGAGGTCCCGGGCGGGAACGTCGGTCCATTTTCCGTCGCGTCGCACCCGTGCCGTGAGGGCCAATTCCTTCTTAAGGGCGGCAAGCGCGTCCGACGCCTGATACTCCTGCCAGAAACCCACCACGGCGTTGAAGCAGAGCATCACCATGATGATCGTGAAATCCGTCCAGTGTCGCACCACCAGGGAAAGCACCGCCGCCGCCTCGATCATCCAAGGTATGGGACCCCAGAAGTACCCCAGAAATTTGAGAATCGGGTTTACCCGCTTTTCTTCCAGCGCATTGGGGCCGTATTGTTCGAGCCGTTCTTGTGCCTGCTCTCCGGAAAGGCCGTCTTTGCCGGAAGAAAGCTCACGAAACAAACGATCCGTGGAGAGATCGTCGACATTGGTTTCGGTGGAATTGGAACGCGTGTCCTGATCGCCTGCCATGACATCAACCCATAAGGTGAAAGAATGTTTAACAGGCTGTTGAAAAACGAGATCTGCGGCGTTTTGCTTCATCCCTCGTCACTGTGACCACTCCATGTACTCCTCATTCCTCGGGATTTTCGCGCCTTGCATTTCATCGTTTTTCAGCAGCCTGCAGTGATCGGCCTTTGTCAATGTGCTTGTTGGAGGGAGAAAGATGCTCCCCGCCTTGGTTCCATCCAACTGTCGGTTCGCTGAAGCCGCTTACGCCGGTCCCGGCTCCTGCTTTACCAGGAGAGTCGAGCAAGGCAGTTTCCGGATGATCTCCTCGTTGCTGCGACCGAAGAGAGCGTGCTCGATACGACCCTCCTCGTGGGCGAGCAGAATCACGAGATCGATCTTTTCCCGCTCGATGGTGCTCAGTATCTCTTTCGTGGGCTCTCCCTCGACGATCAACTCCTTGATGCTCAGCCCCTTTGCCTTTTCATCCGCAATCAAACCGTCGATATCCGCCTTGGCGTCCTTCAGTATCTTCGCGTATTCTTCCTCCAGGGAGGGCAGGGATACGAGGGGCAGATTCCATCCTTTCAGGTTGAACGGATTGTGAACGGCATGCAGGACAAACAGTTCGGCTCCATGGCATTTGGCCAGCGTGATGCCGCAGCTCACGGCCTTCCGGCAATGTTTGGTCGATTTGGCCACAACGAGAATGCGTTTCACATCTTCCATGGTTATCCTCCTCCGTCTCCTCGAATAAGTTAATGGTACAGGTTCGACCTGTTTACCGGATCGACAATAACAAAACGCGTATTATCTGGATAGGGTGAAAGCATGCCTGCGGTTCCAAAGACCGTCGAGTTATTCGCTCTTGGCGATTCCGATCACGCCGCAAGCCGCCCGAGGACCCGCATTCCCCGTGGGCTGGGATTTCAGGTCGTCTTCGCCCATGTGCACGATGACCGCACGGCCGATGATCGAGTGAGGGCCTTTCAGGGAGATGACCTGATCGGTCCACTCGAAATGAGCTTTGCCGTCGGAGCCGGCCGTGATGTTGCCGAGGTCGCCCATATGCCGTTCTTTATCCGTGGGAGCGCCGTGGCGCTCGCCTTCCGGGTTGAAATGCCCGCCGGCGGAGGTGCCGTCCGCGGCGCTGCAATCGCCGTATTCATGAACATGGAAGCCGTGCTTGCCCGGCGTCAACCCTTGAATGTCCGCCGTCACGTGAACCCCGTCGGATTTGCACACAAAGGTTACCGTACCGGCCGCCTTGTTCCCTTCCGTGGGATGCAGGACCGCAATGGCCTTGCCGGTCGCCTCCGCGCCCCGCATATCGCCGGCATGGCCCATGGAGCACAGAAGTGTAGGTAGGATGAGGGCCAAAGCCCAAACGAACGAGCCAAATCGGATTCTATTCATGATTACGCCTCCTGTTCGTTTAACAAATCGTGATCCGTTCGACACTAGGTCGAAGGCGAGGGCACGATGTCAATTTCCGATCATAACGAGCCGGCTGAAAGGATAAAATAGTGTCGAACGGGTATTTGCGGACGGAAACAAATGTAGGGCGTTTAGATGTATAACTATCCGGAAATAGATAATAAATTATATTTTGGGGCCTTCCGGGTCCATTCGACACGGTACGGACCTCCCGAATCTCGTCGTTTCCATTGCAGGATCGAGCTAAAGCGTCTCCGGTTCCGCGCTGACCCCGCAGGCGGCATGGCCGTCGCAGCGCAGCAAAGTGGGCGTGACCCAACTGAACCCGTCCTGGGCGATGAGTACCTCCGCTTCCTCCGGTCCCCACGTGCCCGCCTGATAATTCGGAAAGTCGGTGATCTTCATCCTTTCCCAGACTTCGAGAATGGGCATAATTACCGACCATGCCGCTTCGGTTTCGTCTCCCCGCATGAACAGGGTGCGATCCCCCAGCATCACATCCAGAAGCAGTGTCTCGTAAGCGTCCGGCGAAGCCGTTTTGAAGACTTCGTTATAAAAGAACCTCATGGTCACGGGGGACAACTGCATGGTCGCTCCCGGATATTTGGTTTCGAACCGAAGGAGAATGCCTTCCTCCGGTTGAATCGCAATGATCAGGCGGTTGGGATGCAGGTCCAGGACCGTGGTGGGTGGGAACGTCTGGTGCGGAACGGTACGGAACTGAATGGATATTTCCGAGACTCTGGCCGGCAGACGTTTGCCGGTCCTTAGGTAGAACGGCACGCCCTGCCACCGCCAAGTGTCGACAAAGAGCCGAATCGCCGCAAAGGTTTCGGTGAAGGAGCGAGGATCCACATTCGGCTCCTCTCGGTAGGAGCGTACCTGCTCACCTTCGATCCAGCCCGAACCGTATTGCCCGCTCACCGCAAACTGATGAATCTGCTCCGATGCAATGGGGCGAACGGCATGGAGCACATCCACTTTCTTGTTCCGAATCTCGTCGTCCCCCAAGGATACCGGCGCTTCCATGGCCACCAGACACAGAATCTGGAGCAAATGGCTCTGGATCATGTCCCGAAGCGCTCCGGCGCTTTCGTAATAGTGGCCCCGGTGTTCCACGCCGATCTGCTCCGCAACGGTGATCTGCACATGATCGATGTAGCGTCTGTTCCATACGGGCTCGAACAGGGTGTTGCCGAACCGGAAGGCGAGGATGTTCTGGACGGTTTCCTTCCCCAGGTAATGATCAATACGGAAGATTTGTGATTCGTCGAATACCTCGGCGAGAATTCGATTCAATTCCCGCGCCGAGGCCAAATCGCGTCCAAAAGGCTTTTCCACCACAATGCGACTGCGCGCTCGGTCCCGGTTCAGGCCGGCTTCCGCGAGTCGCTGAGTTACCGGTTCGATCATCCGGGGCGGCAGCGCGAGGTAAAAAATTCTGTTTCCTTGGGTTCTCCACGACTTGTCCTGCGAAGAGAGTTTTCTGGCCAGGTCGGTATAGGCTTTCTTTTTGTCCAGATCGGCGCTCATGAAGTTCAAGTGAGCGGCAAAGTCGTCCCATGTTTCCGAATCGGTCTTGCCGCGCCTGGAGAATCGTTCCACGCCGTGACGCAGATGTTCTCGGAAATCCTCTTCGCTCATGTCTCCGTGTCCGATTCCAAGGACTTCGAACTGCCGGGGCAGCAATCCTTCGATAAATAGACTGTGGAGCGCAGGTACGAGATAACGTTGCGCGAGGTCCCCTGCAGCGCCGAAAATGACGAGAATTGCAGGATCGGGATGTACATTCGATTTCATGGCCTGACTCCTTTTCGTGATCTTGCCGTACCGGCGCATCCGCCTCCGCGGTCTTTGCTTCAGACGGCGAGTAGAACCTACCGCTTTGTGAAAGACCGCAAGCCCGCCTTCCGGAATCCGGATCATTCAGGATAACGGAGAATGGATCGCATTCCTCATCGCACCGAGGCGGCGAACGGATGCCTCGAGTATCAGCTTCTTTTATCGCGGCGGGCCGACAACGTTAATCGGGTCTATCGTGCATCCGGTGAACAAACCCGGAGTATTCCTCGGATGTCCCACGCGGTGTGAGCGGATTGACGCGGGAGTCCCATTTGCGGGCCTGAAGGCAACTTTCGCGTGACCCGACTCTGAAGGTCGACGCGCACATTCCTTGGAGCGAGACCCGATCGTGACGCCCCGGTCCGTCTCTGCGTGACCCGTCGCCCGCCTCATTGGGACGCACCTTCCTCTCGCGACCCGCTCGTTCAACCTGTAGGGCTCTACCGCAAGCACAGCCCTCAAATACAGCCTGAGACGTATGTCGGAAAAATCCGGATGGACTAATCTAATAGGTGACATACCCACCAGGATGGCGACACTCGGATGATGCTCCGAGGCGTCATCCTTGAAGAGGAAAGGAAGTCCCGAATATGAATCCGTTACTTAAGTTGGGAGAGCTGGGCCAGAATATCTGGTTGGATGACCTGCGTCGCGGGATCATCACCTCCGGTGAATTGAAGGACCTGATCGAGCGGGACGGAATCCGTGGAATCACTTCAAATCCCAGTATCTTCGATAAGGCCATCACGGGAAGTCATGACTATGACAACGCCGTCAAAGCGCTCGCTTTGCAGGGGAAGAGCAAAGAAGAAATCTATGACGATCTAACCATCGAGGACATCCGGGATGCTTCCGATCTCCTAAGGCCGTTCTATGACCAATCGCAGAGAGCGACGGGATTTGTCAGTCTCGAAGTCAATCCCCATCTCGCCCGCGACGTGGAAGGAACTCTCGTCGAGGCCCGTCGCCTATGGAACGAATTGGATCGACCCAACGTGTTCATCAAGGTCCCCGCCACCAAAGAGGGACTGACCTGCATCCGTCGGCTTATCAGCGAGGGGATCAACGTCAATGTGACGTTACTGTTCGGGCTTCCCAGGTATCGTGAGGTTGCGGAAGCCTATATCCTGGGTTTGGAGGACGGACTGGAAAAGGGAGTCCCCGTTGAGGGCATCGCATCGGTGGCCAGTTTCTTTCTCAGCCGTATCGATGTGCTCGTGGATTCCCTCCTGCAAAAAACGATCGAACAAGACGAGGCCGGAGCGACGGCGGCGCGGGGCCTGCTCGGCAGTGTGGCCGTCGCCTCAGCCAAACAGGCTTACGCGATTTATAAGGAAATTTTCGGCGGCAAGCGCTTTCTTGCCTTGCGTGAGGCGGGAGCTCGGCCGCAGAGAGTATTGTGGGCCAGCACGAGCACCAAGAATCCGGATTACTCCGACGTCAAGTATGTGGAGGCGCTCATCGGTCCGGAGACGGTCAATACCGTGCCTCAGGAAACGCTCGATGCGTATCGGGACCACGGTGATCCGGCTCCCAGGCTGGAGCGGGGCCTTGCGGAAGCCCGCCAAGTCCTCGACCGACTGGACGAACTGGGGATCGACCTCGATCAGGTGACGCAGCAACTGGAAGACGAAGGAATCGAGAAGTTCAACAAACCCTATGACGATCTCATGTCGAATCTCGAAGAGAAGCGCGCGGAGGCCTTGCGGGAAGCACCGAATACGCAAAGCCTCGAACTCGGGGAGTTGGGAGACGGGGTTCACGAAACGCTGATGCAATTGGAAACCAGCGCTTTTGGTAAACGCCTTTGGAAAAAGGATCCCACACTGTGGAGCGCCGATTCCAAAACCGGTGACGCGATTCGCGGCGCTTTGGGTTGGCTTCATGTGGCCGGGAAGATGGCAAGAAATGTGAAGGAATTAAAGGCCTTCGCAAAAGACGTGAAAGATGCCGGGTTCCAGCACGTCGTACACATGGGAATGGGTGGGAGCAGCCTGGCGCCGTTGGCATTCAAGCGAATTTTTCCTCAAGGGGCCGATGGTCTTCCTCTTTCCGTGCTCGACACCACGGACCCCGCCACGGTCCGGGAAATGGAAGATCAAGCGCCTCTGGAAAAAACGCTTTTCATCGTAGCCAGCAAGTCCGGTACGACGGCGGAACCTCTGGCTTTCGGAGATTTTTTCTATTCCAAGGTCGAGGAGATCAAGGGCGACAAGGCGGGAGAAAATTTTGTTGTGATCACGGATCCGTCCAGTCCTCTCGCGAATCGAGCCCAAGAACGAAGTTTTCGCCGCATTTTTTTGAACTATCCGGACATCGGAGGGCGCTATTCGGCGTTGTCTTATTTTGGGCTCGTGCCCGCCGCCCTTTATGGTCTGGATGTGGAAGGCCTGCTGTTGAGAGCCCTCAGAATGGCGCACGCGTGCCGGTCGGGTGCAAGAGCCGAAGACAACCCGGGATTGGTCCTGGGGGCGGTGCTCGGACACCTTGCCCGGCAAGGGAGAGACAAGATCACCTTGTTGCTGCCTGATGCCCTGTCCCCGCTGGGCATGTGGATCGAACAGTTGCTGGCGGAAAGCACGGGAAAAGAGGGCAAGGGTATGTTGCCCGTGGCGGGCGAGCTTGCGGCCCGGCCTTCCATCTATGGAAGCGATCGCGTATTCGTCCACATGCGATTGAAGCGGGAACCGGACGAAATCTTGGAACGCACCGTGTCTCGAATCCGTGAGTCCGACCAGCCGGTTGTGACCATCGATCTGGAAGATCGGGAGGACCTGGGTCAAGAATTCTTCCGTTGGGAAACGGCGGTTGCCGTCGCCGGCGCCATTCTGACCATCAATCCTTTCGACCAGCCCAACGTCCGCGAAAGCAAGGAAAACACGAACGAACTTCTACGCGTCGTTTCAGAGACGGGACGCCTTCCCGAAGAGCAACCTTCCCTGACGGAACCTCCCCTGGCGCTTTACGGCGGGTCCGGTGAGTCGAGCGTCGGGACGAGTCTCTTTCATTTCTTCTCACAGGCCCGCCGGGGAGACTATGTGGCGTTCCTTGCGTATCTCACCGAAGAGCGGGCCACGGAAAACGCCCTTCGATGCCTTTGTCGGGACCTGCAGGAACATCTCCATGTCGCGACCACGGTGGGTTATGGCCCGAGATATCTTCATTCCACCGGCCAATATCACAAGGGCGGCCCGGACACCGGTCTCTTTGTACTGCTGACGGCGGAACACGGATCGGATCGCGCCATTTCGGGAAGGGCTTACGGGTTCTCCGCTTTCAACCGAGCGCAGGCTCAAGGTGATTTTCAGGCGTTGCGGAAACGCGGTCGCCGGATACTCCGAATCGACCTGGGAAACGATGTGGGGTTGGGATTGGCCCGACTGAATCAAGCGATAGGACAAGCGTTCGCCGGTGGTAGGCCTTCGTGAAGAAGCGGCCTTTTTACCGTGCACGAAAGACAAAGGGGAAAATATGACCGACAGTTTGTGCGACGTCGGCTTGGTGGGGCTGGGGGTAATGGGCAAGAACTTCGCCCTCAACATGGCCGACAAAGGCGTTCGGGTGGGGGTCTACAATAGAACCACCGAGAAGACCCGGCGATTCATCCGGGAAGAGGTGAACGGCCGCCCAATTACACCGGGATATTCCATAAAGGAGTTTGCAGACACCCTGAAAAGTCCGAAGACCGTTCTGATCTTTGTCCCCGCGGGCGATGCGGTGGATGAGGTGATCGGTGAACTGCCGGACGTAATCGGTCCCGGGGACCTGGTCGTCGATTGCGGCAATTCCCATTTCAAAGACACCGATAGAAGGGAAGAAAGGCTGCGGGAAAAAGGAATCCTATTTCTCGGTATGGGTGTCTCGGGAGGGGAGTCCGGCGCTCGCCACGGTCCCAGCTTGATGCCGGGCGGATCGGAGGAAGGGTATACTCGGATACGCTCGATTCTCGAAGCTTCCGCGGCACGGGTGAATGGAGAACCCTGTGTCGCCTATCTTGGTCCCCGATCCGCCGGCCACTATGTCAAGATGGTTCACAACGGTATAGAATACGGGATCATGCAGCTTATTGCCGAGACCTACGATCTTCTCAGTCGGGGTCCGGGCTTTGATGCGGAGCGCCTGAGTTCCATTTATGAGAAATGGAACCGGGGTGAGCTTCAAGGATACCTCATCGAGATCACGGCGCAGGTGTTGGCTCGCAAGGACGATCGAACCGGCAGGCCTCTGGTCGACATGATCATGGATCGGGCGCGACAGAAGGGTACGGGGAAATGGGCCTCCATGGACGCCATGGAGCTGCAGAATCCCGTGCCCACCATCGACGCCGCGGTAACCATGCGAAACCTGTCGGATTACCAAGCCGACCGACGTAAGGCTTCCGAGGTTCTCCAAGGGCCTTCTCGGACCTCGATCGCGCATCCGGAGAGTTTGCCGGACGGCCTTCAAAAAGGGTTGTTCGCGGCCGTGCTCCTTACCTATGCCCAGGGAATGAGCCTGCTGAGACAGGCTTCACTCAGGTACGAATACGGTTTGGACATGGAGGCGGTGGCGCGAATTTGGAGAGGAGGCTGCATCATACGTGCGGGCGTGCTGGAAGATATTCGGGAAGCCTTCCGAGCCCAACCGGGCCTGGATAACATGGTCCTGTCGCCTCATGTGGTCGAGAAGCTCTCTGCTTGTCAACAAGACCTCCGCGGCGTGGTGTCGGCCGGAGTCGAACTCGGCATCCCGGTGCCGGGACACATGTCCGCCCTCGCGTACTATGACGCCTACCGAAGCCTTCGACTGCCGGCCAATCTGATCATGGCTCAGAGGGACTATTTCGGCGCCCACAGGTACGAGCGGATCGACGACGAAGGGACCTTTCACACGGAATGGAACTCATGAAACATCCGCCCCGGTGAGGGGCGGAGCGTGTCTTCAAACCCTTCATTGACACGTTTCATTGAGGGTCTGTGCGGCTGAAATGAGGGACAGGTGGGTCAGCCCTTGGGGGAAATTGCCCAGCATTTCCCCGGTCCGGGGGTCGCACTCCTCCGAAAAGAGGCCGAGATCGTTTCCAACGGAGAGCACGCGTTCGAAGACCCGGCGGGCTTCTTCGGAACGCCCCTGACGCGCCAGACACTCCGCCAGCCAGAAGGAGCAGGCCAGGAACGTGCCTTCCGTTCCCTCGAGCCCGTCCTCACCAGGCGGGTATCGACGCAGGAGTCCGTCTTCCATGAGGTCTTTCATCACGGCGTCGGTGGTGCGGACCATCCGTTCGTCGTTGTAGTCTATGAACTCGATAATCGGCAGGAGTAAGAGCGCGGAGTCCATTTTGGGAACGTCGAAGGCCTGAATATACACCCCTCGTTCTTTGTTGTAGCCTTTTTCATCGATGACCCGTCTAAGCTCACGGCGGGCGGATTTCCAGTCTTCCACAGGCGCACTCAAATCGAGTTCTTCCGCCAGTCTGATGCCTCTGTCCAGCGCCGACCAGCACATGGCTTTGGACTGCACGAAATGCCTCGGCTCGGACCGGATTTCCCATATACCGCAGTCCGGTTGTCGCCACTGTCGGGAAGCCGCGTTGACCAGATCGACCAGGAAATCCCAATAGTCCTCGTCAGGGCGTCGGCCTCTGCGGTGCCAAAGCCAGGCGAGGTCCAGAAGCTCGCCATATACATCCAACTGAATCTGTTTCTCCGCCGCATTACCCACACGGACCGGGGAGGAACCCCGGTAGCCCTCCAGAGACTCAATTTCCATCTCCTGAAGCCGTCGTTCGCCTCCCACGCCGAAAAGCACCTGGATTTCGTCGGCATTGCCGGCGGCGCTTCGTTCCACAAAACGCCGAAAACCGTCCGCTTCATGGTCATGACCGAGTTCCACCAGGGACCGAACCGTGAATGCGGAATCTCGGATCCAGGTGAAACGGTAGTCCCAGTTTCTTGTTCCGCCCATGGCCTCGGGGAGGGAGGTGGTGGGCGCTGCTGCGATGGCCCCGGTTGGGGCGTTGGAAAGGCCTTTGAGCACAATCGCGGATCGAGCGGCCGCTTCGGCAAAGGGACCCTGCGCCCGAGTTCGGGAAGACCAGTTGTGCCACCAAGCGACGGTTTCTTCCATGGAGCGGTCGAGCTCTTCCTTGTCGGGGACCTCAACAAGGCCCTCGTCCAGTTCTTCCGGCCTTCGGAAAAGAAAGGAGAAGCGACGTCTTTCGCCCTCTTCCACGACGCAGGAACCGGACAGATCGTGCCGATGTGTCGTGTGGATGGGAAAATCGCCGCAGAACAGAAGGCCGTTGCTGCCGCCAATGGCGCTGAAGTATTCCTCACCGTATCGCTGGATCCATGGTTTCACCGCGCCGTAATCAAAACGAGGGACCACATTGAGGTGGAATTCCACTCTGCCTTGCACGCCTTCGACAATTCTCAGGATTTGTTTGTGAGGATGGTGTTCTCCTCCTTGCCGCATGGTAAAGCAGTCAAGCAGGCGAGCTTCACCATGATCACCGTGAAAGGTGGTCTCCAGGATCAGGGTTCGGGGTAGATACCTGCGAGATATCGTCAAATTCCCTTTGACGGAGATTTGACAGTATCCCCCTTTTTCCCAATCGAGGAGTCGGCCGAAGCAACTGGACGAATCGATCCTCGGCATGCAGCACCAATCGATGGATCCGGACTTGGAGATCAAGGCGGCGGAGTGGCAATCTCCGATGTAGCCGTAATCGCCGATGGGCGGATAGGGTGAGTCTTTCATTTCTCTTCTCCCGAACCTTGAGTGAATCGGCGGCGGTTCTTCTTCCAGGTTTTCATGCTACGAATCGACTTCCAGTAGAATAGGGTTCATCATGTAATCCTTCAACCGACCGTGTATTGTTTTAGGGCGATACCGACGCCCGGCAATCCCTTGAGAAAAGCCGGTTGCCGCGGGCTGCTGAAAAACAACGAGTTGCATGCGCGTGAATCCCGGGGAACGAGTCGTACAGTGAGTATGTCGCGGTAACGAGTGATGAAGCGCAAGACCGCAGGTCTTGTTTTTGGGCGGCCCGCCGCGGAAGGTGATGGAGGCGGAGGAGAGGGCCGCGGAGATATTGAGAGAGACCGATGGGGAATGCGTTCGCATTCGTCAAATTTGAATACAGGACTCAGGGTGCTGAAATAGGCGATTCACTGCATTTCCATTCTTCGGTCTTGGTATATGCTGACTGAATAAGATGCTTTCCAGTGATCAATGAAATCAATCGTCGGCCACATATAGGTCCCTGACGGGTATTTTCTCAAGAGCCCTCGGGCCAGGCGGCAAATAGAGGAAATGAAGCATGACCGGAGCCTTCACACCCTGGGAGCCGGGAGTTTTCGCTCTCTCAGCCTATGCTTTTCTGGTGGTTGCCGTAACGGGGGTTCTTCTCTTCCTCTGTAGCCGAATCGGCGAGAAGCGCAGCAGCCTCGAAAAGGGGCGTGCCTACGAATGCGGAGTCATTCCGACGGGTTCCGCTTGGTTTCGCTACCCCGTTCCCTTTTATTTGACCGCTATTTTCTTCCTTATTTTCGATGTGGAAGCCGCGTTCATTTTTTCCTGGGCCGTCGCTTTCGATGAGCTGGGTCTGTTGGGTTATCTCAGGATAACCTTGTTCATTGTCGTGTTGTTGTTCAGCCTTTTCTATGTTTGGAGAAAAGGAGCGCTCGATTGGAAGAAGGCGAACTGAAACCTACGGAAAACGTTGAGGATTTCGTCGAGCGTAGGATCGACGACCTCATCAACTGGTGCCGCAAATACAGCCTCTGGCCCATGTTCTTCGGGCTCTCCTGCTGCTTCATCGAACAGATGGTAACGTACACGTCACGTTACGATATCAGCCGGTTCGGAGCCGAGGTACTGCGAGGCACCCCCCGCGAGGCCGATTTGCTCGTCACTTCGGGCACCATTTTCAAAAAAATGGCGCCTGTAATTGTGCGACTTTACGAGCAGATGCCGGAACCCAAGTGGGTTATGTCCATGGGGTCCTGCTCCAACTGCGGCGGCATGTACGATGTCTACAGCGTTGTCCAGGGAATCGACCAAATCCTTCCCGTGGATGTCTACATCCCGGGATGCCCGCCCCGCCCCGAGGCGTTTCAACAGGGGTTGATATTGCTCCAGGAAAAGATCAAGGAGGAAAGGCCGCTTCGATCCATCCTTCGTTTCCCCGGGGGAACTCAAGGGAGCCGGAAAGAGATTCTTGTGGAGGGGGTCTCCAAGTCGCGGGAACCCCGAGGCCCCGGTTATTACGGAACGCCGCCCCGCGGCACTGCGGTGACTCCTCCGCTGTTCCGGGAGAACCGCTCCGAACTGATGTGGACGCCCCCGGCACGTCGCATCGAGCTCAATGAACGGGATCGAGGCCTGACCGGCGCTCTGGAGGAGAAATTCGGGTCGTCCGTACGACCCACGCCGCACACGTCCGACATGCTCACCCTGCAGGTGGACCAGGCGTCGCTCAAACAAGTCCTGCACTTTCTGAAAACGGAATCCGCGCCTCGGTTTCACCGCCTCGATGATTTGACCGCCATCGACGAGTCAACCCGCCGCAATCCGGAAAAATATGCGGACTACACACTGGTATACCATCTGCTCTCCTACGATTCCGCCTCCAGGGTACGATTGAAGGTTCCCCTCTCCGGCAAAGACCCCGTCGCCTCGAGCATTACGGATATTTGGCCTTCCGCGAACTGGTATGAACGGGAGGTGTTCGATCTTTTCGGCATTCGATTCCAAGGCCATCCGCGACTGCGTCGATTGATTCTGCCTCCGGCCTGGGAAGGACATCCTCTACGTAAGAGCTATCCGGGCCGGGCCACCGAGATGCCGCCCTACACGCGTGCGGACGCCGAGAGTCTTCAGCCGCTCGATGCTTCCGAGTATCTTACTCCGCGGAACGAGGAGGAATACCTGATCAACATCGGACCCCATCACGTGAGCACTCACGGCCTGATGCGCTTTATTCTGAGGGTCGAGGGCGAAGAGATTTTGGAAATGGACATGGACATCGGCTACCACCACCGAGGCGTCGAAAAGATCGGGGAGCGTCAGTCCTGGTACCAGTTCATGCCCTATACCGATCGGGTGGATTATTTGAGCGGTGTGGCCAACAACATGTCGTACGTGAACTCCGTGGAAACCCTGGCGGGTATCGAGGTTCCGGATCGCGCGAAATTCGTGCGGGTGATGCTGTCGGAATTCTTTCGCATCAGCAATCATCTCATGTGGCTTGGAGAACTCGCCCACGACACGGGCGCCATGACACCGATCTTTTACACGGTAAGCGACCGCGAAAGAATCATGGACATTGTGGAGCTGATCACGGGCGCCCGGCTGCACCCGGCCTGGTTTCGTCTGGGGGGATTGGCCGCCGACCTTCCGGAGGGATGGAAGGAGGCCGTGGACGATTTTCTCCGCGTCTTTCCGGGTCGGATCAAGACCTACGAGTCTCTGCTGACGCACAATGTGATCTTTGAGCGTCGAACCCGGGAAGTGGGTGTTCTCTCAAGGGACAACGCCGTGGACTGGGGAATTACGGGTCCGGTTCTGCGCGGGAGCGGCGTGGAATGGGATGTTCGGAAGAAGATGCCTTACTCGGGATATGAAGCGTTCGATTTCGACGTTCCCTACTTCTCGGAGGGAGACTGCTACGCCCGATATCTGGTCCGGATGGAAGAAATGCGACAAAGCGTCAGGATTATCGAGCAAGCCGCCAACCAAATGCCTCCGGGAAGATATGTGACCGACGATTATCGTTATGCGATTCCCCGCAAGGACGAGACGCTGAAGAACATCGAGACGTTGATTCATCATTTCATCAATGTGACCCGGGGGCCCAGAATTCCCGAAGGCGAGGCTTATCTCACCACGGAAAGCGCTCGAGGCGAACAGGGCTACTACGTGGTGAGCGACGGCCTCGGCACGGCTTATCGCATGCGGATTCGCACGCCGGATTTCGCCCACATTCAGGCCATGCCCTTGATGGCCGTGGGAGAGCCCATTGCGAATTTCATCGCCGTCATCGGCTCGGTGGATTACGTCATGCCCGACACGGACAGGTAGGAAGTGGGTTATGCTGCCGAAGGAACTGGAACAGGAGTTGCGTAAACGCATCGAGGAGAGCGACCATCCCCGTGAGGAGGTCATCAACGTGATGTACGCCGTCCAAAATCACTATGGGTATATGTGCGACGAGGCCGTCCATGAAACGGCCGCTCTTCTCGGCATGACTTCTCTGGAAGTTGATGAACTCGCCACGTTTTACGACTTCATTTATCGGGAACCGGTGGGAAGGTTCGTCATCCATGCCTGCGACGGCCTGGTGTGCTGGATGTTCGGGGAGGAGTCGGTGGTGGATTACCTTTGCCGCAAACTGAACATCCGCATCGGTGAAACAACCAAGGACGGTCTGTTCACCGTACTGCCGTCCGTTTGCATCGGATATTGCGATCATGCTCCCGCCATCCTGATCAACGGGGAGTTTTACGGCTCGCTCACTCCTTCCAGGATCGACGATATCCTCGATGACCTGAGAAAAAGCCACTGTGCTTTGGTTCGGGATCGGTGACTCCCATGGGCGAACAGGTGCTTTTGAAAAACTTCCGGCCGGACCGGCCCGCAACCATCGATGAGTATCGGCAAAGCGGGGGATATGAGGCTCTGACCAAAGCGGTCCGGGAAATGAAACCCGGGGACGTAATCGAACTGATCAAAGACTCCGGACTGCGCGGTCGCGGGGGCGCCGGATTCCCCACGGGCGTCAAATGGTCCGGCGTTCCGGAAGACGCGCCGTTTCCAAGATATGTGGTTCCCAATACGGATGAGATGGAACCGGGAACCTTCAAGGATCGTGTTCTGGTGAACGCGGACCCTCATTTGGTCATCGAGGGCATTGTGCTGGCCGCCTTTGCCGTTTCGGCGCAAAAAGGGATCTTCTTCGTGCGGCCGTCCTATGAGATGGACGCGGAACTCATCGAGAGGGAACTCCAGGTGGCCAGAGACGCCGGCTTTTTAGGCGATCACATATTGGGCGGGGACTTTTCCTTCGACATGGCCGTTCATCGGAGCGCCGGCCGATATATCTGCGGAGAGGCCACCGCTCAGATCAACGCCGTTCAAGGTCAACGGCCGCACCCCGTCAAAGGTGGTCCGCACATGACGGAAGAGGGACTGTGGAAACGGCCCACCCTGGTAAACAATGTGGAAACCCTTTCGTGTATTCCCCACATATTGAGAAACGGGGCCGACTGGTTCAAAGGGCTCGCCAAGACGGAAACCGGGGCGGGGACGAAACTCTATACCGTTTCGGGGCGGATTCGTCGGCCCGGCTGCTACGAGTTGCCCATCGGAACACGCCTGAGCGAAATCCTCGAGGATTGCGGCGGGGGGATGCCGCCGGGAACCGAATTCAAGGCTTGTCTGCCGGGAGGAGCTTCCACGGGTTTCCTGCCGAGGAAATTCTACGACCTCGAATTGGATTTCGATCCCATGAAAAAGGTGGGGCAACGACTGGGCACGGGCGCCGTCGTGGTTTTCGATCAAAATACCTGTCTGGTGGCGGTGACCCTCAATCTGATCGAATTTTTCGCTCGCGAATCCTGCGGCTTCTGCACCCCCTGCCGGGAAGGTTTGCCCTTTGTCCGGGACCTCTTGAGGCGTATCGAGGAGGGGGAAGGCAAGGAAGAATTCATCCCCATGCTTCACCAGATGGCGGCGAACATGAGACACGCCTACTGCGCCTTTGCGCCCGGAGCCGCCGCCCCGCTGCAGGGTCTCCTGGATTTTTTCACGGACGAAATACGGGAACACATCGCCCGGAAGCAGTGTCCTTTCAAAGCCGGCAATGGAAAAGCGGAACAAGGAAGAGGGTGAAATCCCGTGCCGAAGCTGATCATCGATGACCGTGAAATAGAGGTTCCCGCCGGTACCAAAGTGATTCAGGCCGCCGAGCGACTCGGGATCATGATTCCCCGTTTCTGCTTCCATGAGGCTCTCGGGTCTTTGGGCGCCTGCCGCCTGTGCGCCGTGAAGTTCAAAGAAGGTCCGGTCAAAGGCATCGAAATGAGTTGCATGGTCGAAGCTCGGGACGGCATGGTGGTTTCCACTACCGACCCGGACGCCGTCTCCTTCCGCAAATGGATCATTGAATGCCTCATGTTGAATCATCCGCACGACTGCCCGGTGTGCGACGAGGGAGGGCACTGTCTCCTGCAGGACGAAACCGTGTCGGGGGGCCATGGAATCAGGCGTTACCAGGGAAAGAAGCGCACCTACGTCGATCAGGACCTGGGACCTTTCGTGCGGCACGAGATGAATCGATGCATCCACTGCTGGAGATGCAGGCGGTTCTACCAAGATTTTTCAGGGTATCGCGATCTGGGAGCTTTGCAGATCGCCAACCGAACCTATTTCGGCCGGTTCGAAAGCGGCAGGCTCGAGAATCCGTTTTCCGGCAATCTCATCGATCTCTGCCCCACGGGCGTTTATACGGACAAACCCGCTCGCTTCAAAGGCCGCCGATGGAACTTCGAAAGAGGGCCCTCGCTGTGTCCTCATTGCTCCCTGGGCTGCAACACCACCGGCAGCGCACGCTACCGGGAGATGGTGCGGCAGGAAGCTCGCCTGAACGAGGACGTGAACGGCTACTTCATTTGTGACCGGGGGCGATTCGGGTTCGATTTCGCCAACCATCCCCATCGTCCTCGCAACGCGCGGTCGGCGGGAGAAGAGGTTTCCTGGGAGCGAGGGATCGAAACCGCCGCGGAACGGCTCGGCGCGATCGTGCGGGAAGCGGGCCCGGATGCCGTTCTATGTGTGGGATCGCCCCGCTGTAGTCTGGAAACCCAGGTCTCGCTGCGAGAGCTTTGTCGGGTTTCCGGGTGGTCCGCTCCTCGCTTTTTTCTTGAATCCTCCACGTCGCGCAAGGTGAGAAGCGCGGTCTCCAAGCTGGACGAGGGAACGGCCGTGTCCATGCGGAGGATCGAGGATGCGGACTTCGTCCTCCTGTTGGGCGCCGATCCGGTAAACGAGGCTCCCATGTCGGCCCTGGCGGTGCGGCAGGCTCAACGCAAGGGCGCCGCCGTCGCCGTGGTGGACCCCAGACCGGTGTTTCTTCCCTTTCCTTTCGACCACCTAACCGTAACGCCGGATCGGATGGACCTTTGCGCCGCGGTGATCGTGAAACGCGCTTTATCCGGCGACAACACGGCGACCTTAAGCGGAGAAGCGGCCGGGTTCCTTGAATCGCTGCCTTCGGGGTACCCGTTCGATCCGGAACTACACTCGCGCATGGACGGAATCGCCCAAGCGCTGGAGCGCAGTGAGCGGCCCGTGATCGTGTGCGGCACGAACATCGTTGGAGAAAGTACGCCCGGCTTGGCGGGCGATCTTGCCCATCTTTTGGGCCGGACCGCTAAAAAGGCGGGTCTCTTCTACCTCTTGCCCGGTCCCAACGCCTTTGGAGCGGGTCTTCAGTCCTCCACCGACGATCCAATCTCCGTGCTGGAGACTCTGGAAGGCGGGAAAATCAAAGCCTTGCTCCTGGTGGAACAGGACCTTTTCCGTTCCCAATTCGATCAAGAACGGCTCGATCGGGCCCTGCAAAACCTGGATTGTCTCATTGTCCTCGATTACCTTCCTTCTCCTTCGGTGGAGAAGGCCGATCTCGTCCTGCCGACGACACCGCTCTTCGAACGCACGCCTTCCACATTCGTAAATCAGGAGGGAAGGCTTCAGCAAGCGACACCCGTTCACCGGGGAGGCACGCCCATTTCACAGGTCGGCTGCGGAAGCCGGCCGCCGAGAACCTTCGAGGACCATGTGCCGGGCGGGGATCCCAAGGCGGCCCACGAGGTGCTGGACGAGCTGTACCGCTCTCTTGGGAGTCATGAGCGCAAGCCATTGACGGCGGAATTCGGGGATTGGAAGGCGGAAAACCGTTCCGCTTTGGAGGATTCCTCCCTGGTTTTCGTCGGAGACCGAGTGTTTTCCAAGGATGCGCCCGACAAACTCTTCTCCTCGAAGATCACCCCCACCGAACCTCGGGAAAAGGGGATGGAGGTCCTGTCCGTGGATTGGACCTTCGGGACGGAGGAGCTTTCCGGCTATTCCCGCGTCGCGCAGAAGGGTGAAAGCGTCCCGAAACTCGTGCTGCATGCCGACGATGCCGCCCGGTTGGGTCTGGTGGAAGGAGACAAAGCGGCTCTTCAGTTCGATGCCGGGGAAACGATTTTGGAGGTGGGGATCGCAACGAACATGGCGTCCGGCGTGATCGTCGTGCCCGGGCATCGTTTGCTGGAACGGCAAGTGTCGGCGCAGCAGCCGACCATCGTGCCGGACAACCGTATTCGAAAGATTTAGACAGGCCGTTGAAGAACGCGATCCGCGGCGGACTTTAGTTACGCCTCGTTCCTCGTGATTCGCGCGCCATGGATCTTATCATCTTTCACCAACTTGTAGTAACCGGCTTTTTCCCATGGTCGGTGAAGGGTCTTGCGTGATGAATCCTGCTTTGGGCATCATCCTGCTTATTCTGAAACTGGTCCTCGTGGTCCTGGGACTCCTGACCGGAGCGGGCTGGCTCATCTTGGGAGAACGAAAGCTCTTGGGCTGGATGCAGCTTCGTGTAGGTCCGAATCGTGCCGGCCCATGGGGTCTTCTTCAACCCGTGGCGGACCTGGTCAAACTTCTGGCCAAGGAGGACCTGGTACCCGAAGGCGCGGATCGTTGGATCTTCCTTTACGCACCCGCCGTGGTTGCAGTGACGGCGCTTCTGACCTTTGCCGTGGTGCCCTTTGGGGACGACTGGACCCTGTTCGGCCGACGAATTCCTCTGGTCGTTACCGACATCAACGTGGGGTTGCTCTTCGTTTTGGCTCTTTCCTCCCTCAGTGTCTACGGGGTGGCGCTCGGCGGCTGGGCGTCCAATTCCAAGTTCAGCCTCTTGGGCGGTATCCGATCCGCCGCCCAGATGATCAGTTATGAACTCTCCCTCGGGCTTTCCTTGGTGCCCGTCGTCATGCTGGCACACTCATTCAGCCTGGTGGACATCGTAGCGGCCCAGGCCCGGTATCCTTTCATTCTGGTTCAACCGCTCGCCTTTCTGATTTTTTTCATCAGTGCGGTGGCGGAAACCAAACGAATCCCCTTCGACATACCGGAAGCGGAGAACGAATTGGTGGCCGGCTACCACACGGAGTACAGCGGCATGCGTTTCGGTCTCTATTTTCTGGGGGAGTACGCGACCATGATCGTTTTGGGCGCGTTGACGGCGGCTCTTTTCCTCGGAGGCTGGCGAGGTCCTTTGTTGCCCCCTCTGCTGTGGTTCCTTCTGAAGGTGACCGCCGTGGTGTTCGTATTGATTTGGATCAGGGGTACCCTTCCCAGGCTTCGTTACGACCAGTTGATGCATTTGGGATGGAAGGTCCTGGTTCCGGCGTCGCTGCTCAACATCGTGCTCACGGGTGGACTATTGTTACTCATGAACGGATGACGGCCGCGGAAGGCGGCAGCCGGGACTTCGCACATGAAACGAACCGAAGAATCGGACGGACAAAACATGAAGGACACGAAGAAGAAGGACGGATACCTGCAACAAACCATGGAGATTTTCCAGGGTTTGGCCCAAGGCTTGGGCACGACGTTCGTTCATACGTTTCGTCGGAAAATCACGGAAGAGTATCCCGAATACAAACGCCCCCTGCCGGAGCGCACAAGAGCGAGAATCATCCTCACTCGAGACCCGGAAGGTGAAGAGCGCTGCGTGGCCTGCTTTCTTTGTGCCGCGGCCTGTCCGGTGAGTTGTATCTCCATGGAGGGAGAGGAGCGCGAGGACGGCCGCCGGTGGGCCCGATGGTTTCGCATCAATTTCGCACGTTGCATCTACTGCGGCTTGTGCGAGGAGGCCTGTCCGACCCTGGCCCTTCAGCTGACGTCCCATTTTGAATTCTGCGACAGGAGCATCCTGAACCTTGTGGCCGAAAAAGAAGACCTTCTGGTGAATCACGGCGGAAAAAACAAGGATTACAACTTCTATCGCCATGCCGGGGTCGCCATGACGAGCGGCAAAGGCTCGCACATCGACGAAGACGAACCCGTCAACGTTAAAAGCAATTTACCGTAAGGGGAGAGTGGAGCTTGAGTCTGCACGCGGCCATATTTTATCTGCTCGGGGCGCTTATCCTGGGGTCCGCGGGGCTGGCGGTGACCCGCAGGAACCCGGTGCACGCCGTGGTGTATCTCATCTTCTCCTTCGTGGGGAGCGCCATGCTCTTTTTTCTGCTGGGAGCTCCGTTTCTTGCCGCCCTTGAAGTCATCATATACGCCGGCGCCGTCATGATCCTTTTTCTTTTCGTGGTCATGATGCTCAAGGCGGAGAGTGCCGATCAAGCGAGCCTCTCTCTGCGCCGTTGGATTCCGCCCTTGGTGGTCGGCCTTTTGTTTGTCGCTCTGGCGGCCTTAACGGCCATGAGGGAACCCGGCGGGGCGGAAGTGCTGAAATCCGCCACAGTCGCGCCGAGGGTGTTCGGGCGATATGTCTTCGAGCGTTACTGGTTGGCGGTGGAAATCATCTCCGTGCTCCTTTTGCTGGGGCTCCTGGCGGCCGTGCAGTTGGGAATAAAGGGGACTCCGAAGGGGAATGGGACCGAAACCAAGACGGGAGCGGAATCATGATCGTTCCTTTCAGCCACGTTTTCATTCTTGCGGCGGCCGTCTTTTTCATCGGTCTGGCGTGTGTCTTGGCGAGACGGAATCTGATCATGATCCTCATCGGCATCGAGATCATGATGAACGCGGCGGCTATCGCCTTTGTGGGTGGGGCCCTGCACTGGGGACGACTCGACGGGCAGGCTTTCGTTCTCTTCATTCTAGGGGTCGCCGCCACGGAAGTGGCGGTGGGGCTCGCCCTCGTGGTGGCGGCTCACCGGGTCACCGGCTCCGTCGATCCCGATCGCTACAACCTCTTGAGACGGTAAGCGTCCAAATGATTTCTCCTTTGCTCAAAGAGTTCGGTTTCGCGGCCACGGCCATCACCTTGGGGATGCCTTTCGCTTCATTCGTGGTGATCACCCTGTTCACGAGAGCCCATCCTCGTTTGTCGGCCGGTCTGTCCATTAGTGCGGTGAGCATCTCCATGCTCTCCGCCCTTTCGCTTCTTTTCCGATTGTGGCCCCTGGAGAAACCCCTGGAATATTCCACCCTTTGGTACGGCGGCCACGATTTTTCTCTGTTTTTCGGGTTCCTGCTGGATCCGTCGAGTCTGCTCATGTTCTCCCTGGTGGCCGTGATCTGCCTTCTGGTACAGGTCTATTCCCTGGGTTACATGGAGGGCGATCCCGGTTTTTCCCGTTACTATGCGTTTCAGTCTCTCTTCGCCTGGGCCATGCTTTCTCTCGCCGTGTCCACTTCCCTGCTGCAGCTCTACATCTTCTGGGAAGTCGTGGGCCTGTGCTCGTACCTGCTCATCGGATTCTGGTATGAGCGTTTCAGCGCCACGCAGGCCGGGAAAAAGGCGTTCGTCATGACCCGTCTTGGGGACGCTTCCTTCTTCGTGGGCGTTCTCCTCCTACTGGTGCACTTGGGCGACTTGAGCATCATGGAGCTGAACGATGCGTCGACAGCGGCCCGTCTCTCTCCGGGCTTCCTGACTCTTTGCGTGTTGCTCGTGTTCGGCGGGATCATCGGGAAGAGCGCGCAGTTTCCTCTCATGACCTGGCTTCCGGACGCCATGGAAGGGCCCACTCCGGTCAGCGCGTTACTGCACTCGGCCACCATGGTTGCGGCCGGTGTCTTCCTTTTCGTACGACTTTTTCCTTTCTTCAGCCGTTCCGAGACCGCCATGACGGTCTGCCTCACGGTGGGCACGATCAGCATGCTCATGGCAAGCACCATGGCCATGGTGGACAGGGACATCAAGAAAGTCTGGGCCTACTCCACCATCAGTCAACTGGGATACATGGTCATGGGGCTTGCGGCGGGTAGTTCCTTCGCGGGCTATTTTCACCTGACCACCCATGCGCTTTTCAAGGCCCTCCTGTTCCTGTGTTCCGGGGTTTGGATCCACTACTTCGAAACCAACGATATGTATGAGATCGCCCGGAAGAACGGTCGGAGCTTGAAGACTCCTCTCGTGTGCACCGTTCTGGCCGCGGCGAGCCTCTCGGGATTGCCTCCTCTCGCGGGTTTTTTCAGCAAGGAAACGATCTTGGCGTCGTTGCTCGACCGTCCCGATCCGATCTGGTTCGCCGCCGCCCTGTTGGGCGTGTTTATGACGGCCTACTACGCCTTTCGACCGGTCTTCATTATTCTCTTCCCTCGAAACCTGGATCCTCAAGACGAGGAGCATCGGGGAGGAGCACCCTACCTGGCCATGGCTTTGCCACTGCTGGTGCTCGCGGGTTTGACCCTGGGGATCGGCTGGTTTGAGCGCTCCCTTGAGAGTTTCCTCGGCATGGCCCCGCCCGGGGAACACGCTTGGCTCACCCCGGTGAGCGTCTCCGTGGCCTTCCTGGGAGTTTTCCTGACATGGTTCGAGTTCGGCCGCCGAACCGCTCCGCAAATGGGTTTCGTGGAACGAATCCGGCCGTTGAAAACCTTCTTCCTGAGGCGCTGGTTCCTGGATGACCTCTATGCCTTCCTGTTGAAACAGGTGGTCTATCGATTGCTTGCACGGTCTTTTACACAGAACGACCAGCGGGTCATCGACGGAGGGATTGAAGGGATCGCTCGCTTGGCGGTGGGAAGCGGCAGGATATGCTCCTACATACAGTCGGGGCTCCTGCGCCTCAACCTGATGGTAATGTTACTCGTCGTCGTATTGATGGGCCTTTATTTTTTCCTGCTCTAATCCGTCGCTTCGGTTGGAGCGCCTCCGGCCCGCTTCTGCGGGAAGCCTTGTTCGACGGATCGACACGAATGGAATGATCGACTTATGAATCCAACGCTTTCCGATTTTCCCTTTCTGTCCGCCATCATGCTCAGTTGCATCCTGGGACTGGTAGCCATCCTGGTGATCCCCGGGCGACAAAAGGGCCTGATCCGTTGGGTGAGCGCCTTTTCTTCCGGTCTGTCCCTGATCCTCGGCATTTTCCTCTTCGCGGCCTACGACAGGACCCAAGGGGGCCTCCAGTTCGTGGAAAAGATCGTGTGGATGAAATCCTTGGGGATTCATTATTTCAACGCTGTCGACGGATTCAATCTTCCTCTCCTGCTGCTCACCGGAATCGTTCATTTCACCGGAGTGCTGACCATGTGGGAGTTGGAGGAGCGGGTTAAGGAATTCTTCGCCTTATACTTCGTCCTCGTCACCGGAGTGTTCGGCTTCTTCATGAGCATGGACCTGTTTTTCCTGTTCGTTTGGTACGACGTTTCTCTCTTTCCCATGTATCCGCTCATTGTGATCTGGGGCTCCACCCGCAAGGAATACGGGGCCATGAAGCTCTTCCTCTATCTCCTTGCCGGAAGTGCGCTCATTCTCCCGGCCATGATCTATCTTTTCGTGCAGTCGGGAGGGGTCGGATTTGATTTGTTCGGCATGATGCAACCGGGAACCTTCAGCCCTTTTCAGCAGAAATTCGCATTCCTGTTCCTCTACCTGGGCTTCGGCATTTTGGCGGGCGTCTGGCCTTTCCATACCTGGTCTCCTTCCGGTCACGTGGCCGCACCCACCTCGGTGAGCATGCTTCATGCCGGCGTGCTGATGAAGCTGGGAGCTTTCGGCGTGCTGCGAGTCGCCATCTTTCTTTGCCCCGAGGGCTGGCAATACTGGGCTCCCTGGATGGCCGTCCTGGCCACCATCGGAATCGTTTATGGAGTTCTGGTCGGTTTGACCCAGACGGACCTCAAGTACGTGGTGGCGTATTCCAGCGTCTCCCATATGGGCATCGTCGGGCTCGGCTTGGCCACGGTCACGGCGCAGGGTCTGACCGGGGCCGTGTACCAGATGTTTGCCCACGGCATCATGACGGCCCTGCTTTTTTCCTCGGTGGGGTATCTGCACGATAAGACGGATACGAAATCCATACCCGAACTCGGGGGGATGAGCCGAATCATGCCCGTGGCTTCCGCCTACTTCATCGTGGGGGCTTTCGCCGGTATGGGGGTTCCGGGCTTCGCCAACTTCTGGGCCGAACTGACCGTGATCCTCTCCGCGTTCAAGGTCTACCCGGTGAGCGGGGTGGCGGCCGTCTCAGCGCTCGTGATCAGCGCCCTGTTCATGCTTCGGGTGGTGCAGAAGACTTTTTACGGCGAAAAGAATCAGCGTTTCGCCGGCCTGCCCGACGTGTCGCCGGCCCTGGGTTTTCCCAGAATGGTCTTGATTGCGACTTTGGTCCTGTTCGGGTTTTTCCCTTCGCTGATGCTGGATGTGATTCAACCGTCCGTATTCGCTTTTATGGAGGGTTTGCCGAAATGACCTGGATGCTTATTGCGCCCGAACTCTATTTCTGCTTCATGGCCGCCGTGTTTTTCACGTTCGGAATGACGGCAAGACCCGAAGCCAAGCAGGACGGTCTCTACCTCACGGCGCTGGGTCTGGCCCTGGGGGCGGTCGTGGTGAGTACGGCCTGCGGCTGCTTACAAGGATCTTTTTCCACCATCTACCGAGTCGATCTATTTTCACAGGTGTTCAAAGCATTTTTGGCCATGGGCTATTTCCTGGTCATCTGTATCTGTCCCGAGCTGCCCGGCATCGAGCCGAAACGCCGGCCGGAGTTCTATTTGCTCCTCTCCGTTTGCACCCTCGGCATGATGATGCTGGTAAGCAGCGTCGAGTTGCTCACCATCTACATCGCCCTGGAATTGAGCAGTTATTCCCTCTACATTCTGGTGGCTTTGAGAAGAGGCGAGGGGCGGCATTTCGAGGCGGGCATCAAGTACTTCCTCCTCGGGGCCGCAGCGTCGGCCGTGACGCTTTTCGGCATGGCCTCGATCTATGGAGCCTGCGGAGAAACCAACCTGCCGGCCATCCTCAACGCCGTTTCCACCAACGCCCATTCGCCCATGCTGATGGTGGGCCTGGTGCTGACTCTATCCGGATTCTTTTTCAAGCTGGCTCTCTTTCCTTTCCATTTCTGGGCGCCCAACGTGTACGAAGGGGCGGCGAATCAGGTGACGGCCTATATCGCCACGGCCACAAAGGCCGGGGCCATCGCCCTGGTGCTCAGGTTCGCAACCCTGGGTGCGGAAAGCACGTACTTCGTTCATCTGCTGGTGGTGCTGGCCGTGGTTTCAATGACTCTCGGCAACCTGGCGGCCGTTGTCCAAAAAGATTTGAAACGTCTTCTGGCCTATTCCGCAGTGGCTCACGCAGGGTATGTGCTCATTGGAATTCTCTGTATGAGCGAGAACGGGTTTGCGGCGGCCATTTTTTATGCGGCGGCCTATCTGACCATGAATTTCATCTGCTTCCTGGTGCTGGTGAAAGTGGCCGATCAAGGGGGAAACTTGGAGGTCGTCGAACTGGCGGGGCTGCACCGTCGCTCTCCCATACTGGCCGTTTCCATGATGGCGGGCGTGTTCAGCCTGGGGGGCCTCCCACCCACCATCGGTTTCACCGGCAAGTTCCTGGTTTTCACGGCGGCCATGGAAAAGGGTTACTTCTCCCTCGTTTTGATCGGCATGATCAACGTGCTCATCTCACTCTACTACTATGTGCTCGTGGTGAAAGCGGCCTACTTTAGCGAGCCCGAGGAGTCCCTGCCGGCCATTCGCCTTTCTTTTCCCACCAAAGTGATGATCCTGGCGATTCTAACGGTGATCGTCGTGGGGGGATTCTATCCGGACTTCCTCTATTCTCTGGCCCTGTCGGCGGCAAAGGCCCTCGTGGCCTGACAGGCCGGCGAAAAACGCGATCCGCTTCGTTGCGCTTCATCCCTCGTCACTGCGACGTACTCCATGTACGCCTCGTTCCTCGGGATTTGCGCGCCTTGCATCTCATCGTTTTTCGCCAACCTGTAGCAACCGGCCGTTTTCAACGGGTCGGCATAGAGGGGCATAGAGGGGCATGGAGGAATACGGTTCCCCCGGCGACGCTCTGAAGATGCCGGCCAATCCCTACTCTTCGGCTTTGACTTTCCCTCTGAAGACCCGGTGCGTGTACGAGGTGTAGAATACCAGGACGGGAATGAGGATGCCCGTGACCACGAGCATGAAGATCAACGTGCGGGGCGAGGCGGACGCCTCGGCCGCCGTGACGGGAGAGACGACATGTGGAATCATGTTCGGATACAGGTTCATGCCCAAGGTCACGAACCCGAAAGTCGCTACAACGGCGTTCCAGAACAGAGGACCGCGCTCCCGTTTTTTCCAAAGGCTTCGGAACAGCATGGCAAACCCCAGTGCGGTCGCAACGGCGCCGTACACGACATAGGATGATTCCCGAGGCGTGGACCATTTGGCGGAAGCATAGGGATATTTTGCGTTGATCCACAGAAATGCGACCAACGATATCAGCAATGTCGTTGCCGAACTGATTCGGGACCAGCGGAAAACCCGTTGTTGAAGATCGCCCTCCGTCTTTTTGATGAGATAGTTGGAGCCCAGCATCAGGTAGGCCGGTACCACGCCGACGGCGATGAATATGGATAACGGATTGAACCAGTCCCACATGCCGCCCGCAAACTGCCCGTCCTTAACGGCAATCCCGGAAAGAAGTCCGCCGGCCAACAGGCCTTGCGTCACCGCGGTCCATAGACTTCCCAGTCCGAAAAGCTTGGCCCAAAAACGCCCGCTCCGGGAATGTTCATGGAAATCAACGGCCACGCCTCTGAGGATCAGGCCGACGAGCATGAACATCGCGGGTATATAGAGGGCTGAGAACAAAATACTGTAGCAGAGGGGAAAAGCTCCGAACAACAGGCCGCCGACGATGACCAACCAGGTCTGGTTCGTATGCCAGACGTAGCCCACACTTTCCATCATTGCTCTTTGGTCTTCATACCTGCCCGAAAATAAGCAGAGTATGCCGACACCGAGTCCGGAACCATCGTTTATTACGTAATATAACAGAAAGAATCCTATGATCGACAGCCATATCAAAGTAAGTGGATTTTCCATAAGCATCCTGGCTTTACCGAGTTATTATGGTTTATTCTATGGCTTCCGGTCCTTTATGGACAAGAAAGGAGGCAAAGATCAGGAAGGCGATAAACAACACGAGATAGAGCCCCGCGATGACGAGCAGGGAACCCCCCACCGAGTATGCCTGGATGGGACTGACGCCCTCGTTCGTTCGCAGCACTCCATAGATGATCCAGGGTTGGCGTCCCACTTCCCGTGTCACCCACCCCGCTTCCACAGCCACATAGCTCAAGGGCATGGCCGCAATCCATGCAAACAGGAGCTTCTTTTGGGATGCAACGACCGCCGGTTTCAGTTTTCCCTTGCGCCAAGCCCATAGAGTCCAAAGCATGAGGAAGAAGAAGAGGAATCCCAGACCGATCATGATTCGGAAGCAATAGAACGGCAGCCAGATAGGGGGCTGGTCTTCCGGAGGAAACTCGCGCAATCCCCGAACCCGGCCGGTGAAGGTTCGCGTGACCACCATGCTCAGGGCATTGGGCACGGAAATAGCCCAATCATTTTTCTGTTCGGCCTGATTCGGCCAGGCGAGGAAGTTCCACGAAGCACCTTCACCTTCCGGGTTCGTTTCCCAGTGTGCTTCCATGGCGCCCAGTTTTGTGGGTTGGGTTTTCGCGACCTCTTGGCCGGAGCCGTCGCCCAAATAGATTTGTAGCGGCGTAATGACAATTGCGGCCACCAGGACGACCTTGAATGACTTCAGGAAGAAGTCCACCTGACGCCCCTTCAGCAGATAGTAGGCGCTAACCGCGCCCACCACGAAAACGCTTACTTCCAGGCAGGCCACCCACATATGCGAAACCGCCCAAGGCATATCGGGATTCAGAATGGCCCCCAGGTTGCTCGTCGCAATGAAGCGGCCGTTCAGAAAATCGCCTCCCGAAGGCGTTTGCATCCAGGCGTTGGCCGTCATGATCCAAAAGGCGGAGAGGGAGGAGCCGAAGGCGACCATGGAAGCGGAGAACAGATGCACCTTTGGTGAGACTCTCTTCCATCCCCATACCATGATCCCGAGAAAGGCCGCCTCAAGCATGAACGCCGTGGTGGCCTCGAATCCCAGTAGATGCCCGAAAATATCCCCGCCGGCTCGTGAAAAAACGCTCCAGTTGGTTCCGAACTGAAATTCCATGGGGATGCCGGAAAGCACGCCCACGGCGAAGTTCAAGATAAACAACCGGGTCCAGAACCGGGCGTGTCGATAGTAGACTTCATTCCCGGTTTTGACCCACATCGTTTCCATGAACACGATAAACAGGCTCAAGCCTATGGTGAGGACCGGCCAGATGATATGAAACATGGCCGTAAAGGCGAACTGAAGCCTGGACAGCATGACCGGATCAAACAGGACTTCCATGAAAATTGCCCCCGGCGTGGGAAAACGAGAGAAGTGATCTTAATAATCAAATCAAAGACTGCAATCAATTACGGGGGGAAGCTTTCGTTCAAGGTTCCCCCGCCCCGTTCAAAGCTTTTCGAGCGGGCCTCAACGCCTTCGGCGGAGAGGTTGAGAGCGAAACAGTGTTACCTCGTTAGATTAATCCCTGGAAAGGGTCGCTGAGAAGTAGGGCAATCCTGTATTTTCGCTTCGGAAAAGGCGTATCGGAGCGTCGAGAAACGCGATCCGCGGCGCAGGCCGCATACGCCGGGTCCCCGGATTTGGGCGCCTCGCATCTCATCGTTTCTCAACAACCTGCAATAATCCGACTTTTCCAACGGACCGGAATGCATGATGGGCTCCGGTTCTCTTCCCAAGAACGGTCTTCCTTCAAGGCGGCGGCCGTCACCGGCCGGGGATGCGCCGAACGTCCATCCCCGAATCGATGGGAAGAGCCGAAACGGGTCGAAAGGGGAGGACTGTGGTGCGACGGAGGTGTCCGGCATAGTGGCTGATCATGGCCGTGTTGTTGTACCAGCACCTGCAATCATCGGCGGTTGCTATGTCTTTGCGGACGCGGTTGAAGTAGTCGGATTGCCAGACGGTCGGAAAACTCTCCTCTCGCACCGATCCGACACGTACGCGTTGTTCCAGGCAAGGGTAGACATTCCCCCAAGGATCGATGCGAACCATGAGTGTTCCCGCGTAACAGCGTTGTTTCGGATAACCGCCGTTTTCTTTCAGACTTTGAATCAGAGTCGTCAGGTACCGATCTCTTTCAAAGGGGGTTCCGGATATCTGGCGTGCGAGCTCTTCCGTATCGAATCCGAAGGTCTTCTCGTCTTCTCCGGTGTAGAAAGCCCCGGTGCAGTAGTGCGTGGGCTGAAGCAACACGTCGTCGACTCTGCGGCGCCACTTTTCATAATAGGATTTCACCTCACGCGCATTGTGATCGGACACGGTCATTCTTACACGAATTAGAGGCCTGCTGCTGCGAGGAAAAGCCGCCAACGCCCGGATTCCGTTTTCGGTTTTTTCGTGGGAACCTTGAACGCCCCGAATCATATCGTGAGTCGTCGCTTCCGCCCCGTCGACGCTCACGGTAACGCAGGAAGCACCGCTTCGTGACAGGGCTTGCGCATGTTTTTCCAGAGACAACCCGTTGGTGCACAGGTTGACGGACATGCCGTATTTCGCGAAGCAACCGATGAGTTCGTGAATATCCTTGCGGGTCAAAGGCTCGCCCCCGGCGATGCTCACGAGTTGCACTCCCATTCGGTCGAAAACCGCTGCGAGCCGTTCATATTCGGGGAGGGTCATTTCTCCACGACGACCATCCGTCCAGCGTCGGCACATGCGACAACGGCAATCACATCGGTAGGTCACGTCCAATTCGGCCATGAACGGTCCCCACTGAGGCGGCAGACCTTTCCGGTCCGTAATGATGTTTTTTCTTGTCCGCCACAGGCACGAGAGAAAACGAGGAGTCAGAATGATGTCTCGGTAGAGCAGAAAGCTGTTGAATCTCATTCGCAAGAACTCTTCATGTTGGATGTAAACAGAGATTTCGGGTACGCGTTCACCAGGGAAGTTCTAAAAAGATTCCCACCGTGCGCCCCCCTTGTAAAGCTTCAAGCAGGCCTCACCGTCTTCGGCGGAGCGGCTGAGGGAGAAATAGGTTTCTTCGGTGATTTCCAGCGTTCCCTGCATCTCCTGAATCGGCGAAGGAATTCCCTCCAAAGGACTATCAGGAAAGCATAGTTGGTGCCTCTGTGTTGAGTCTCATGGGTCGGAACAGGGGCTGCCGGTTAACGGCAGTTTATATGATTATGGTAATTGCCAATGTGATTAATAATGATAGGGGGTAATAGCTTGATTTCCTGAATAGGGTCAAGGCGTCGGAACGATCTTTGGTGCGAAGCAGGCGGAATGAGGGGAGCAATAATAAATAAATGCCTACTAAGACGGATGCCGATATGTATGTTAGGGGAACATGCCGCGTCGCCGAAAACGGCAATATCATATGTATGAAGACCGCAACCGACAAACAGGCGAAGGTGATCATGGCGGCCCATTGGGGACCGAAACGAACCAAAACGGTTTTGGCATTGAAACGCGTGTCTTCCTCGAGCTCGGCCCAGTCGTTGGGAATGTTCTGGCCGCCGATCTCCCAGAAGAAAAGCCAGGCAAAAAGCGTAAGCACATAGGGAAAAGAAGGATTGGGATCCACCGCGTAGACGGCGGCAACGGCGCCGCAGGTTTTCACCGCACCGCTCATCAGGGTTCGGAAAGGGCTGATTCGCCACAGGAGGCAATAGACGACCTCGAGAACCGCGCCCGCGAGGAAAAAGAGGATGCAGACCGGATTCAACAGGTAGGCGCAGGTGAGGCACACGCCCGCCCATCCGGCCGCCCATAAGACGCCTTCACGAAAGCTCAAGAGTCCTTGCGCCATAGGATGTCTGACGATGGCCGCGTCCAAGTAGTTTTCGGTTCCCTGGAATCCTCCCTGCCGGAGTTTTTCTCGATCCGTTCGCAGGTCCACGAGATCATTCAGAGCGTATACGGTCGTGTATCCCGCGAATGCGGTGATGAGTCCCAAAATGACGACGTGGGCCGGAGGGAAAGCCTGCAGCCAAAAGAGCGCCGCAACGGCCGGTGTCGCCAGATCCAGAAGCAGGTGCGGTGTTCTGGAAAGCGCCAAGAGAAGCTTCAGGCGGGACAGCCCCGCCGGTTCTCTGCGATCAAGCAAAACGTCGGGGTTTTCCATAATAATGACGACACCTCAATCCTTGCAGGGGGACATCTCCGGAAACGATATCCATGATCGTATTTTCTCTTTGGAAACCGGAGAGAAAAAGATAATAATATAGCTGTATGGAATAATATATTATTGGAGCCGGGGAATCAAATCGGATCAATACATCGTGAGCTTGATGAAAAGAAAAAAGGTGCTTTTCCAATCAAAATACCCCAAACAATGTAGATGGTCTTAACATTCATTTCGAAGCATCACCATAGGATCGACAAACTCCACCTTTACAAGCAACCTGTTGAAGCGTATTCTTATCGTGCCGCTATTTCGTTGCAGGAAGCCTTATACGGTAGTTTTCGAGGAGACAGCTCGATGACTTCCCGTCCATCAATCGTCGGTGAGCCCGCGGGGGCGCTCGTCCGGGCTTGTCCTCCGCCGGGGAGAAGATATTGAAGCCTCTATGGGGTCCCTACGGCCGGATACCTTTGCGAAGGGCCGGAGCCATCTCGGTGCTCGTGATGAAACACGGTTTCGGAGGCCTGACCGACCGGTTTCTGAGAAAAGCGAAGAACGGCAAACGGGCCGGTGACGACAATGGTCGACCCGGCCGCGGATTTCCCACCCCAAGAAGAATCCGGATGGCTCTTCAGGAACTGGGTCCCACCTTCGTCAAATTGGGGCAACTGATGAGCACCCGGGCGGACATTTTCCCTCCCGAATATATCGAGGAATTCGAGAAACTCCAGGACCGGGTCCCTCCCGCCCCATTCGCCGATATCAGAAATCTGATCGAGGCCCAGTGGGGACGGCCCCTTCTCGAGGTTTTTTCGGATTTCAGTCCCGAACCTTTGGCTGCGGCCTCCGTGGCTCAGGTCCACTTGGCCGAAACCCCGAATAAGGAACGAGTGGCCGTAAAGATCATTCGCCCCGGCATTGATCGGAAAATACGGGAAGACATTCGGTTGATGTACCATTTGGCCGTGAAATTAGAGAAGAAGTTTGAAATGGCCCGTATTATCGGCCTTGTAGACTTGGTGAAAGAATTTGAACGCGTGATTCAAAAAGAACTCGATATGTTTATCGAGGGAGGAAGCATAGAAAAATTCAGAAAGAACTTCAGGCGAAGCAGTGAGATCTATATTCCAAAGGTCTACTGGGAATATACAACCAAGTCGGTCCTCGTAATGGAGCATATCGACGGCGTCAAAATGGATCGCGTCGACGAAATCGTGTCTCTCGGCATCGATCCAAAGAGATTGCATTGATTGGTTTGCGGTCTTTTTCCAAGCAACTAATGGAGTTTGGATTCTTTCACGCGGATCCTCACCCTGGGAATACGCTTATAATGCGTGACGGACGAGTTTCCCTGGTGGATTTCGGCATTACGGGATACCTGGATGAGCATGCCATGGAGCAGATCGCGAATCTCTTCCTGGGCTATGCGGAACATGACTATGATCTTGTAATGGACTCACTCCTGAACTCCGGAATCATCAATGAAGAACTGACGGCAGGCGGTAAGTTTAGACGTGATTTGATTGAAATGAGCGAGATTTTCTATGGTAGATCATTGAGTAATATTTCGTTCAAGGATATGTACGAGCAGATTATGCGGCTCGTTCTGAAATATCGCGTTCGCCTTCCGAGGAACCTCCTGCTGCTCCTGAAGACGTTTATGCAGACGGAAGCGCTCGGCAAGATATTGAAAAGTGACGCGAGCATTCTCGAAGTGACTCGGCCCTACGCGATCCGACTGATCGAGCGTGAGCGCGATCCCAAGAAAGCCTTCGCAAGGATGCGCCGGGAGGCGCTGGACATGGGCGGCCACGTCAAAGCCGTGCCGAAGTTCGTGCATGAGATTCTCAGAAAGACGGCCGAAGGGAAGCAGCGCGTTGAGCTTGTCCATGGGGGATTCGGCGGTCTGGACGCGCAGATCGAAAAAGGGGTCAATCGACTCACGGTGGGCATGATTATTTGCGCTTCCGTAATCGGGGGCGCTCTGATTCTGAATTCCTCCGAAAAGGTCCTTGAATTCAAAGTCGGTTTTTTGGGCGATCAAACGCTGTCTCTAACCTCCGTCCTGGGCGTTGCCGGGTACGTCATCGCTTCGGTCCTGGGACTTTGGTTGATTCTTTCCATCTTTCGCCGGGGTCGGCTCTGAACCCCTACACCGTCCTCGAAGATGCCCCTTGTCCGTCTTTCCCCGCCGGCCCGTGAAAAAATCCGGTAAGCATTCACGGGGGGGAACTTTTTAAAAAGTTCCCCCCCGGTACCCCCCCTCAAAAATTTCAACTAGGCCTCACCGCCTCCGGCGGAAGGGCTCCATGCGGTGAGTGGATTTCCGGACTCGGACGCCTTTGTCGAAGGCTCCGTTCCTAATACCCTAATACGTCCGGCAATCGGTCTCCCAAGAACCCCTCACCCCGGTTGCGACGCGGAAGCGAGCAACCAGCTCAGGAAGTTTTGGAAGGGGGCTGGTGAAACCTTTTCCAAAAGGTTTCACCACCTACCCTGTGAACAGCGACAAAATCCGGTCGCAAGGAATGAGGTGTGCGTGGAGTACGCCGCGGATCGCGCTCCGTACCAGCCTGTTGAACGTTTATTCCTTTTCCGCGATCCCTAGAATGCCGAAACGGCTTTCCCTGTACGAAGGAATGAGCCTCAATCCCACATTCGCCAAGGCGGCACGGAACTCGGGGCCGTGGAAGCGGTCTTTCGTGGGGTGCGCCAGCAGGCGTCGGAACAGGCGATTGGCGTAAAGGGGAGGGTAGATTTCTTCGAAATAGAAGGCGCCGCCCTTGACCAGGACGCGGGCGATTTCTCCGATTCCACGCCTCCAGTCCTCCAGATGATGTATGATTCCGAAATTGAAAACGGCTTGGAAAGAGGCGTTTTCGTGAGGGAGTTCCTGCGCGTCGGCCACCGAGAAACGGATGGGGTTCCTGTCTGAGGGGGGATACTTTCGCAGGGCCAGTTTGATCATTTCCGGATCGATATCGATGGCTTCGATCCGTTTAGGAGCAAAAGTCGTCCAAACCATGCGGGCACCCGTGCCGCATCCGCATCCGATTTCCAGAACCGTACCGCCCGGCTTCAGAGGGCGCGTCCTTTTGAACCAGGCTACCTCCCTCATCTGCACGAATTTGCGTACCGGGCTGTTCACCCAAACTCGTTCCGGCCAGTTGACTTCCATAAGCTTCTACACCGATTTCTTGGTTGCGCTGTAAATTTTGGCAATACCGAAGGTCAAGCTCCGACTTTCAACGCGTTCAAAGCCGGCCTCGGCGATTTCATTCCGAAATCCCTCTTCCGAGGGAAAGCCGCGGATGGATTCGACGAGATAAGTATAAGCGTAGTCGGTCCGCGAAAGCCAATTCCCCAGCGGAGGCAGAACATGATGAAAGTACAGGCTGTAGAGACGCTTCAGGAAGGAGGGTTCGGGATAATCGAACTCCATGATGAGGAGCCGGCCGTTCTCCTTCAGGACGCGATGCATCTCGTCGAGCACGGAGCGGCGGTTTTCGATGTTGCGAATGCCGAAGGCCATGGTCACGCAATCGAATGAGGCATCCCGGAGCGGCAGTCGGCGTCCGTCACCGAGCAGCAGAAGAATCCTCGCTTGCAGGCCCCCGGACTCCACCTTTTTCCTGCCGATGGCCAACATGCCGGGTGAAAAATCCACCCCCACGACCCGTGCCCGCGGATGGCGCCTACAAATGTCCATGGCCACCTCGCAGGTCCCTGTGGCCAGATCGAGTATCCTCCCACCTCTTCCGAGGTGCGTTGATTTCGACAGAACCCGCCTCCAGTGAATGTCCCGGCCCAGAGATAGGACACTGTTCTGGAGATCGTAGGAGAAGGCTATGTTTTCGAACATCTTTTTGACCTGAAAGTCCTTCACAGCCGAATCTCCTTCGCATTTCGAAATGGTAAGCGGTTTCGGGCCGTCCGCACGCACGGGTTAGCAATTTTTCCCTTCGGAGTCAACGAGGGGCTCCACGTATTGACGCAGAGGAAGCAAAGTGAGCTCTGTATACGTCCTTTCAGGCATCCAATAAACCATCCTGCTCATCTATTCGGTTTGAGTCATGTTGAAAACGGAGAAAGAAGTTCCGGAAACGCCCAATAGTCTCTTAATTAGGAATAAATTGACTTGTTTATATAGTAATGGCAGACTGCGTGGAAAGAGGTAACCGATATATGTTTAAGCTATTTCTTGGGAGAGATCGCATGAAATATGATGACTGGGACGATTTGTTTGATATCAGAATAGGTCCTTTCGGAGTGGGAGCATTTCTGGGACCAAGACCTTTTAAGGTGAAACATACCCGAACTGCCGATTCTCACCTATTACGACTCTATATCGGCAAAGGGGTTGAAAAAAGCGATATCAAGGTCCGGTTTGTGGAGAAAGGCTTGTTGGAAATAGAATGGCCCGACAGGGCAAAGGGCGAAGAAATTCCCGTGGAATAGGGCTTCCGACTAAGGGGCTGCGGCGTCGGTCCGTTTAAAGAGAGCCTCTCCCGGTCTTCCCTGCGGGGACCTTGTGGAAGGCGTCGGCTCCGGCATGTCGGGGAAGGAAATCCCGAAACGCCGTCTCGGTGTTCCCGGGTTGTGCGGCTGCAAGAGATTTCGATCACCTTTCGTCGAAACGGAGCTTTTTCGAAGCTCATTTTTTCTTTCAAGACGGCTGCGATCCGTTCCCGGAGCCGGAAGGGGCGTTCCGAAGAACCCAACCCCTATGACGCGGCGAACTCTCCTCCAGGTCGTCCGGAACGCACTTCAGATTTTCCCCACGAAAGCCCCTATTGTGGGCCGGAGCATTTGTCGACACCTGTTCGCCGGGAGAGCGGAAAGGCGATACCCGGAATTCTCCGTCCACGTAATTCCTTTTCAACGTAAACACCGTCGCCGATGCCGGGCTCCCCGAAATATCCGATTCGCGGCCGCGGCAGGCGGCGACGTATACATTTCAATCCGTGAGAAAATACATAACACAGACTATTCACCCTATTCGTGAATTTCAGGAATAATTCCGCCTCGGCCCTGATTTTTTCAGAGCGGCGGGAGAAGAAGGATCATCATTTACAGATCGTGGGAAGAGGAGAAGCCAATGCACGATAATGAGCAACGCCGATCTTGGAAGAGGATATCTTGGGTCGTCTTCGGAAGCATGATCGGTATTGCGGTGATTATTTTGATATCGGCTTTGTACATGTCGAATTTTCTTATTGATATGTGGTGGTTCGACTCGGTTGGATACTCATTATATTTCTGGCTAAGGCTTCTCTACCGATACGCCGTATTCACTATAGTGACGATAGTATTCTTCAGTATATTCTTCTTGAACTTTCGCCTTGCTACCAGATATCTAAGAAAGACAACCACTCCTTCCGAGAGTAAGTTTCGATTAGGCAGATTGGGCAGATCCCTTAAGACAGGATCGCGATTTGTTTATATTCCATTGTCGATGTTCTTATCTATCATTGTCGCCATTCCTTTGTTTCAACATTGGGAAGAGTTTATATTCTATATTTTTGGGCCGTCATCCGGAATACCGGACACGGTTTTTGGTAGAGACATCTCCTATTACCTGTTCTCCTACCCCGTATACACTTTGGTACAGAGTCGTGTGTTTATTGCATTGTTGATCTTGTTTGTCGGCCTGGCGATTCTCTACGGATTGGAGCATTACACTCGAGTCAAGGAGAAGAAAGGGTTTCGAAGACTGGCGGCGTGGCATCTCGCCGTGATGGCGGGACTTATCACGCTTGCGGCGATATGGAATTTCAGCCTCCAACGATACGGCCTCGTGTATGTGACCAAGCATGAACCGCTCTTTTTCGGACCGGGGTACCTGGAAGTGAAATATGAGCTCGTTCTGATTTGGGCTCAAATGCTGCTCTTGGCCGGAATCGGCATCCTCGCCATGGTGGCCGTCATTCGGCGGCGGGGATTTGTGATCGGGGGGATTCTGGTTGCCTGTTTCCTCCTGGTGGTGGGATTGCGGCACGTCGATTTCGTGGGAAAGGAAATCGCTCGATACTGGGTCGATCCCGACCGCCTTGTGAGGGAGAAACCGTACATCGATAAGAACGTCCGGGCCACGTTACACGGTTATGGTCTCGATCGAGTGGAGGTGCGGGATTTCAGGCCGGGACTTCTTTCCGCGGGTATTGATGCGCCGTCGGTTGGGAAGGTGTTGCGAAACGTCCCGTTATGGGAAGAAGGTGAATTGAAGGCGGTTTATGATGAACTGCAGGTACTTCGTACGTACTATGATTTTCCGGACATCGGCGTGGGACGCTATACGGTGGAACGGGATTACCAGCAGGTGTTCTTGGCCGCCCGTGAGCTCAATTATGACCTCCTTCCGGGAACCGCCCGGACCTGGGTCAATAAACACCTCGACTATACCCACGGATACGGGCTCGTCATGAGTCCGGCGAGTCAGACCGGCGCCGACCCTTTTGTCTGGTTCGTGCACGGAATTCCTTTGGAATCCCAATTCGGGATCTTAACCAACCGTCCTGAAATCTACTTTGGTGTGGGTCAATTCAATCAATTTGTGATCGCTCCCAATGAATCCGGTGAGTTCGATTATGCCCGGGAAGACCAATTCGTCACCTCGCATTACGGAGGACACGGCGGAGTGAAATTGTCGTCGCTTCCGACGCGTGCCGTTTTCGCCTATCATTTCAAGGACAAGAACATCCTCGTATCCACGTTGTTGACGGATGAAAGTCGAATTCTGTTCCGCCGCAACGTCCTTGAGCGCATACGGACCCTGGCTCCGTATCTGCTTCCGGACGGGAAAATCTATCCGGTGATAACGCCGGACGGGCTCTATTGGATTCAGGACGCCTATACCATCTCTGATCGTTATCCCGCCTCTCAGCCGATGGATTTTCAGGGACACCACTTCAACTACATCCGCAACTCCGTCAAAATCGTTGTGGACGCTTATGACGGCAGCGTCGATTTCTACATCTTCGATCCCAAGGACCCCATCGTCCGGGCCTACAACAGGATCTATCCGGGCCTGTTCAAGGACAGGGACGAAATGCCCGACGCTTTGAAGAAGCACGTCCGCTATCCGAAGGACTTTTTTGAGATTCAAATGAGCATGTATCGGAAATATCACCAGACCGATCCCGTCACATTTTTCGAGCAGGAGGACGTTTGGGAATTCGCCAAGACACTGCAGGGAAAGAACTCTCTGAGGGTCCAGCCGTATTACCTGACCCTCGATCTGTTCGAACCCGGAACACTTGAATTCCTGATCATGCAACCTATGACTCCGCTGGGGGTGGACAATTTGCGGGCTCTGGCGGTGGGCGGTTGCGACGGTGAAAACTACGGGAAGATCATCATCTATTCTTTTCCCAAAGGAGAGGTGGTTTACAGTCCCGTTCAGATGGCGGCCATCATCAACGCCGAGCCCACCATCGCCGAGCAGTTCAACCTTTGGGATATGTCCGGATCGAGGATCCAGCGCGGCAAAATGGTGATTCTACCGGTCAACAACACGGTGATTTACATCCAACCCATCTTCCTTGAGGCGAAGACGCGTCGAACCATACCGGAGCTGCAACGCGTGGTGATGACCGAAGGCCACGTCGCGGTCATGGACAAATCCCTCGAAGCGGCTTATGCGGGGCTGAGAGCGCGCGCGAAAGAAATGGAGCAGAGGGCGCAGAGCCGTTTTCCGGCCTCCGAGCAGGATAAGAAACAGGACGGCGACAAATGAGAGGGCGCGAAATGCCTGATGGGGGCGCGGCTCAGGCGGGAGCTTGAACCGACGACCGGGAAATATCCGGTGGAGTGAATACAGTGGGCCTCAAGCGGAGACTGAAACCGGGATTCGAGAAGAGATGTCCGGTTCCTCTCGAGGCTCCCCTGTCGATCCGACGGTCCTCCGTCCGATTACATCACACGGCCTTTGGCGGTGCCGAGGTTCCGGCTTGTATCCGCTTTCAGGGGGTCACCTGCGCTCTGAGCGCCGAGGATGATGAGTTGTTTGAAGACAGCGCTTCTCGTATCTTCGCGGCCAGGTCCTGCAGGGAGAAGGGCTTTGGAATGAAGTTCAGGCCTTCGTCGAGAACGCCGTGGTGCACGATGACGTTGGCCGTGTAGCCGGAAGTGAAAAGTATCTTCAGTTCGGGAACCAGGCCCAGGAGCTTTTCAGCCAATTGTCGACCGTTCATTCCGGGCATGACCAGGGATGGCTTCCTGAGGCGTGGCGGCGGCCAGGACCCGGTATCCGAGCCTGTCGAGCATCGCATTGGTGACGTTCAGCGTGGCGCGTTCGTCCTCCACCAGGAGGATGGTTTCGTCGCCTGTTTGAAGGGTCGTGGCTTTGACCTCTTGTTGAACCTGGTCCGCGTTGGTTCCGTGTTTGGGCAGGTAGATTTTGAAAGTCGTTCCCCGCTTCGGTTCGCTGTAGACGTTGATGAAGCCGTTGTTCTGTTTGACGATGCCGTAGACCGTGGCGAGCCCCAAGCCGGTTCCCTCGGCCATGCCCTTGGTGGTGAAGAACGGCTCGAAAATCTTGTCCATGGTTTCTTTGTCCATGCCGCAGCCGTTATCGCTGATCGCCAGCAGCACGAAATCGCCGGGCGCGAAACCCGGATGTGCGTCACGGTAAATTTGGTCCAGACTTGCGTGTCCCGTTTCCAGGGTGACCTTGCCCACTCCCTCAATGGCATCGCGGGCGTTGACGCACAGGTTGGCCAGAATCTGATTGATCTGGCTCGGGTCTATCTTGACCGGGCAAAGTTTCTCGTAGGGCAGCCAATCCAACTCAATATCTTCGCCTATGAGACGTCGCAGCATCTTGAGCATGCTTTCCACCGTGTCGTTCAAATCGAGCACTCTGGGCTTGATGGTTTGCCGGCGTGCGAAACCGAGCAATTGGCGCGTCAGCTCCGCGGAACGCTCCGCGGCCGCACGGATTTCCAGTAATCCGGCGAACAACGGCTGCCCTGAGTTCACCTGCTCCAAGGCCATCTCGGTGCGGCCGAGGATTACGCCGAGCATGTTGTTGAAATCGTGGGCCACGCCTCCGGCCAAACGACCCACGGATTCCATCTTCTGGGCTTGGATAAGCTGCGCCGTGAGTTTTTCTCGCTCCTCCTCCGCACGTTTACGATCCTCCAAAGCGCGGGCGAGCTTCAAACTGCCGTAGCTGAGCCTTGCCACCAGATCGGCGAACCGGCTGTAGAAGGACATGACCGCCTCGACCGACTCACGGCCTAAACGAGGCACGCGATCCAGCGAGGCAAGGTATGCCTTCACATCGAAGCCGTGCTTTTCAGCCGCGGTTCGGAAAGCGGCATAGTCCGGTTCTTCGTCTTCGAAGAAAAATTGGCCGAGAAACAGGTTGCCTTTGTGGCTTCCGCCCAGGGTGATCGGAGTCACTACATCCCACATGTTGTTCTTGCATTTATAGAGTTTGAAGGAGCCCGGTTCGACACCGGAAGACAGTGTGACATCGCTTTCCAGACAGTTTTTGAGAGTTTCCGGATTTGTTCGATGGAAATACGCGCATATGTCCTGCCAGCCTGTGGAAACGAGCATATTGCCTTTTGTGTCTACAAGCCCGGCACCGAGGTGAGTGATTCTATAGAAATCGTCCATGATGGCCTGAATTGCCTGAACATCGATAATGTCGGCGAGTTCCAGCTCTCCGATGCCTCCCTCGGGAGAGAGAACGGCTTCGAGCTTGGCACGCACACGACCTTCGCTTTCCCGAAGCGCTTCCTCCGCGCGCTTCCGTTCGGTGATGTCTCGGCCGACGCCCAGGACCCCGATGAGTCGACCATCGCCTCCACGCACGGGCGTTTTAATGGTCTCCAGAAACTCTTCATGGCCGTCGTCGGCGAAAGTGATTCGTTCCTCGTTCATCGTGGGTTTTCCGGCGATCATGGCGATGTTGTCATGCTTCCGGAAAAAGTCGGCCAGCTCGTCGCTCAGGAAATCGTAGTCCGTCCTCCCTACAATGTCTTCCTCCTTGGCGCCGAAGAACCCTTCGAATCGCTTGTTGCAGTGCAGATATACGCCCTCCGTGTCCTTCCACCAGACCAGATCGGGAATCGTGTCGATGAGGGTCCGCAAATGGGCCTCACTCAGCTCGAGTGCTTCCTGAGCGTGTTTGCGTTCGGTAATGTCTATCTGAGTTCCCGTTGCGCGCAGCGCTCTTCCCTGTTCGTTTCTTTTGACTACTTTTCCACGGTCCAACACCCACTTCCATTCACCGCTTTTTGTCTTTACTCGATGCTCGTTTTGATAGAATTCGGCTCTCCCGGTGAGGAGATCGATCAAGGCCTTTTTGACGATCGGACGATCGTGGGAATGAACCAAGCCTTCCCAGAAGCTCATGCGGGATCGGACCTCGTCGACTTCATAGCCCAGAACCTTGAGCCACTCCGAGCTGAAATAGAGGTCGTTGGTCTCGATGTCCCAATCCCAAAGACCTCCTTCCGCCCCATCGAGGGCCAGCTTGAGCCGCTCCTCACTTTTCCTGAGCGATCGCTCCACCTGTTTGAGGCGGTTAATGTCCTTCAGCACGGAAATGACGCAGTCTTTTCCTTCATAGTGGATGGGTCTCACGGCAAGAATCGTATGCATGCGCCTGCCGTCCATCATGCGGAATTCGACTTCCAGCCCCTGGACTTCGCCTTGTTTTTCCAGCATTTCCTGTATCGAACGGCGGATTTCGGGATTGATCAATATTCCGAGATCGGAAAAGGTTCGTCCCAATACTTGTTCGCGGGAACACCCGATCATCCTGCAGAAGGCTTCGTTCACCTCGACGTAACGGCTCGTTTCCAATTCCGTTATGACAATGGCGTCCGGCATGGTGTGAAAGGTCTGGCGGTACTTCTCCTCGCTTTGCTTCAGGGCCAGTTCGGTTTCTTTTTGGCGCGTGAAATCGCGAACGATTCCTTCCACGGCAATGGGGCGCTCGGACTCGTCGCGTAGGACCACCCATCTGTCATGCACCCATTGAATGGAACCATCGTCGTTCAGCAGCCTATATTCAACCTCTCCCGTGGTGAGGCCGGCCTTGAGGGATTCATGCTGTGCTTTCCTGACGCCTGCGATATCTTCCGGGTGTATGCGCGACGCTACCGTTTTTGAGCTCAGGACTTGGTGAGGATCATCCGATCCGAAGATCTTCCGGAATGCTTTGTTGCAGAACGAGAACTTGCGTGATGCGATATCGTAATGAAATATCCCGTCCGGGGATTGGTCTATTAATCTTTGGAAATCACAAAAATCTTTGTCTCGCACTTCATGAGTCATCAACCGTGCTCCCGATACGAAGGGACCTGTTTGCGGAAAACGAATCTACAATTAAAAAAAGTGGATATTCGACAATCCGATGGATATCTTTGATGATCCATCGCGGCTTACCGCCATTAAACGGTATTGAAATACGAAGGATGCTTCCGAAAGGGTAGGCCCTTCAGACTTCGTTGTTTCGCTATCCGTTTTTCCCAATGTGAAGAATCCGTGTAGACTCAAAAGATATCACAAAGCCGGATGCGGTTACACTTCATGTCTGGAGGTTTCCCTATCGACCTTCTATCGCCGCGACGCATTTGGAGTGGATACGACGCGGTGTCGGTGGAAGAGCGAACTTAGGGACGCAATATCTCCTACCGGCGAAGGTTTGGATGGTTGAGAGCCGCATGGGAAGAGAAGTAGGGGCGACTGCGTTTTCAGGGGGGCGGGGGTATCGGATCCTATGGAAAAAGGTGGGGCTTTCGAAGTGCCCTCCGAAGAATCGCAAAGAGTGGGCTCGGGCCGCTCTTCAAAGTAACAACAATCATCGTCGGAAGACGGAGGTCGGAGGTGTGCAGCGGCACTGCGTATCGAGATATCCTGCGCGAAGAAAGGCCGCTCCGGGAAAAGCGCCGGTATCGAGGGAGGCTTGGCCCCTTGCCGGCTCTTTCCCTTAACGGCCTTTGAATGCGGCCGATTTCCCTATCGTCGGCCCTATTCGGTTGGTGGAATTCGCGCCGCGGAGCGCGTCTATTCTTTGGTTCTGCGTAGTTCGACTCTCACGCGATTCATGGGATTTGGACAGTCCCAAACTTGGACGTCGGGATTGTCGCCCATGGGAAATGTGCCTCCGAATTGCAGCGTCGAAATCCATCCCTGGATGTTGTGATAGAACAATCCGCAAAAAGAGCCGCACTGATGAATGCTGAGGTCGAACTCGTCGCCGGGTTTCATGCCGATGGTGCAGTTGTTCTGCATGTCGAGTACTTTTGCGGTTACTTTGTGACCAATTTTGGGATACGTGACGTCGGCCATTAGACTTCTCCTTATCTGCAAGTGAGATTGGAATCGAGAAAGCTCGATTCGGCGATTTTGAACGACTACCTCATAAAGATTCCGTATTTGCCTGAATCAATCAGATCTTTCACAATATACGCGAACGAATCCGGCGACCGATAATCTTGGTAGCTTCGGAACATCACGGCGATGCGTTCAATGTCGTTCAGCTCCTTGAGTTGCACCATGGCTTCCTTCCTTTTCTTCGCACCTCCCTCCCTGCTCGCCGCGCGTTTCAGTTGATGCGCACCCGGTTTCGGATGTCGGCCGGCTCTTTTCTCACACCGGCAGGCATTGTTTTCATTGACCAGCCCACAGTTTTTCAGCATGAATGTCTGTAGGGACGCTCTGGCTCGGGAAACCCTCTTTCGGAACGCGTCGGAACTAATGTCCAGGATATAGGCCCCTTCTTCACTCGTAACGCCGAATACAACCCCCAGGATAAACGCGATACGAAGGTCTTTCTCCAGACAGGTCAACATGCCCTGGAGGCAGTCGAGCTTGGTTTCCTCCATAAAGAACGCTCGCTCGGGCTCCGAACAGGAAGAAAGACGGTCATCCGTGGGTGCTTCGGCGATCAGCTCTTCCAGGAGTTCAAAGGTCACGCCCATCCTTTCGGTGTTTCTTCTCCGTGTGCTCAGAAGATGATTGCAGGCGATTCGGTAGACCCATGAGGTGAAAGCGCTTTCTTCTCGGAAGTCGCTCAAGTGGGTGATCATTTTAATGAGAATCTCCTGGGTTTCATCCTCCGCATCGGCCGGTTGTCCCAACATACGCAGAGCCATGCCGAAGACTCTGTCCTGGACCTGAGCGACGATGGTCTCCAATGCCCGCCTGTCGCCGTTCTTGGCCGCTCGTACGAATTGGTTGAGGTCGGAACCCATGTTTGATTTCTCCATCTTTGGTGACGTTTGCGGTTGCAGTTTCCTATTTAGACGAATGCAGATTCTTTTTGTGACCGAAAAAATAGCTCACACAACCGGCTGCGGAAAGGACGCCGCGTATCCGAACCGGCTAATCCGACGAGCCCAACGGTGTCAACGTGTGAAGTGGGCTGATGAGCGGACGAGGAAGACGCCTTCCGGCAAGCATGAGGGGAAGGAGGGACTTCAGATCGCCCTGATCTTCCCGAAAGAGGTGAATTAGAAGGAGAGGTCGAAAAGAACCGAATCGGATCAGGGAAAAGACACACCGGTCGTCTTGGGGACCGGGTATTGGACGGATCCGACCGGATCGGCGATCCTGCGCGGAAAGATGCCGCACTGAGGCGAGACACTCACCGCTTCATGTGTGCTTCCATCGGAAACCGCCTGAACGAAGTGATGAATCCGTCGGATGGCCGTTATCGTCCGAGGTGATATGTCGCCGGTTCTTCGACATGTAAGCGGTTGAGTGTGCCCGCGCGGCTGAAAACGGCAAATGAAGAAGCAGTCACTAGTTGGCCCAAGGTTTGCACCTATGCTATTTGGAAAGGAATGCCGGAACCGGCGTGCCGTTCGCGGCGCACGAACCGTCTCACACCCGTTCGGCTGCGATGGCCGCGGGTTGTTCGTACGGGGAAGCAGATTGTGGCCAAAGAAGGCCGAAAAGACTGCCGGTCCGTAAAATGCCGTATGCCGACGGCTCGTCCAGGATCCGGGTTCGTCCGGGACCGACAAAGGGGGCGGCGTGAAGAAGATATCTGAAGAGGGTTTTAAGAACAACCGGGGCGACACGGGCAAGGAAGACCGTGTCCATCCGGACGAGCGGGATTCCGAACGATCTCTTCACGGATTTCGAGTTTGTGGGGATGAACTTGAGGTCCGGAAAGAGGCATCGCGCCGCGTCCGCGAAATCCTCATGGAATCGCGGGATCCGTTTTACGTCGTTTTTCACCACACCCCGGTGGGGTACGTGATTCTCGATCAAGCCGGTCTGATCCTGGAAACCAATGCAGCCTTCGTCAAAATGGTCGGGCTTCCCATGGAAAGGGTGGAGGGCCGACCCTTCTCCTCGTTCCTAAAAGAACAACAGCAAGAGATATTCCGAAACGAATGCCGGTCTCCTCTTACGCAACCTCCCGGCAAGTGTTGGGAGGTGGAGCTCGTATCCGGGGAGCATCTGCGGCGGGTTCGCTTGGAGGTCGTCTCGTCGAGGCAAACCGTAACGACGGATCAGGAACCTCTGTTCGCTTTGATACTGGCAATCCACGATTTCAGCGAAAGCCCACGGTGCGAGCGCATGCACCAAATGCGCCTCGATTTGATCGAGTTCGCCGATGGTCACTCGGCCGAAGAACTGCTGACCGAAGCATTGGACCGTACCTGTGAGCTGGTGGAAAGCCCCATCGGTTTTTTTCACTTCGTGGCCGTTGACGAAAAGACCCTCTCCTTGCAGCAGTGGTCCACCGCGACCCCTGAACGGATGTGTAGGACGGAAGAAAGAGGGTTGCACTATGATATCGACCAAGCGGGCCTGCGGGCTGAGTGTGTGCATGAGCGCAAGCCGGTGATTCGAAATGACTATCGAGCTCCGGGGAGCAAATGGGGAAATCCCGGTGATCATCCCGAAATTCTTCGTGAGCTGGTCGTGCCCGTCATACGGAAGGAAAAGGTGGTTGCGGTCCTGGCCGTCGGCAACAAACGGACGGACTACGGCCCGGAAGATGCGTCCCTGGTTTCGTATCTCGCTGATGTAACGTGGGAAATCATAGAACGAAAGCGTTCCGAGGAAGCGTTGCGCGACCAGTTGGATGTCCTTCAGACGCTGATGGAAACCATACCAAGTCCGGTATTCTATAAGGATAAACAAGGCAAATATGTCGGATGTAACAAGTCATTCGAGGAGCTTACAGGTCGACGTCGAACCGAAATCATAGGTAAGACGGTATATGACTTGAATGTTAAGGCTATCGCCGATGAATATTTCAAGATGGATGAGGCGATTGTAGGAGAGCCTGGAAGGCAACAATACGAAACTGAAATTATTTCCAAGGATGGGACGCATAAGAACGTTATTTTGAACAAAGCAACGGTCCTGGATGATTATGGTAATATAATGGGTATTATAGGCGTGGTCTCCGATATCACCAGTCGTAAGAAGGCCGAAGCCGAGCTCCTGGCTCAGCGTGAGTCACTATTGAAGGAACGGTCGAATCTTCAGGCCATTTTCGAGGCGGCCCAAGTCGGGATGCTCCTGATCGACGCCGATGCCAAAGTGACACGGGTCAACCAAGTGGTTGTCCAAATTATCGGAAAGGAGACGGCCCAACTGCTTCATCGTCCACCCGGACACATACTGAGCTGCATCAATGCCGAGAGAGTCCCCGAAGGATGCGGCTATTCGAAGGCGTGCCTCGAGTGCCCCGTTCGACGGACTTTTGCACGTGTTTTGGACACCGGTGAGACGATCTGCGGCGTCGAGGCCCCCATGCATGTTCTGGTCGACGGCGAAGAGAAGGAGTTGCATTTTTCACTCAGCGCGACGCCTGTGGAACTTGACGATTCCAGGCAGGTGCTGATGGCTGTTACGGATATTACAGCGCGCAAACTCAATGAGCTGGAACTGGTTCGTTCGAAGGAGGAGTTGGAGAACACCAATCTGGCTCTTGAGCAGGCCATCGCACAAACCAATGAAATGGCGTTTCAGGCGGAATTGGCCTCCGCCGCTAAAAGTGAATTCCTCGCGAACATGAGCCACGAGATCCGTACTCCCATGAACGGAGTCATCGGTATGACGGACCTGCTGTTGGACACGGAGTTGACCCCGGAACAACGGCGTTACGCCGAGGCCGTTCGGACCAGTGGGGAGTCGCTGCTCGCCGTGATCAACGACATTTTGGACTTCTCCAAAATCGAGGCCGGAAAACTGAACCTGGAAGTGGTGGATTTCAATTTACGGGATCTGTTGGAGGACTTCTCCGCCGGCATGGCCTTACGTGCTCAGGAAAAGGGGCTGGAGTGGCTGAACAAGGTGGACCCCGATGTTCCTTTGTACTTACGAGGCGATCCCGGCAGGCTTCGACAGATTCTGACCAATCTGGCCGGGAACGCCGTGAAGTTTACCCAAAGCGGCGAAGTGTCCGTACGCGTTTCGGTGGAATCCCAAGACTACGACGGGGCCTTACTGCGATTTTCGGTCCGTGATACGGGTATCGGTATTCCCAAGAACAAGCTCGACCTGCTTTTCACCAAGTTCTCTCAGATAGATTCCTCCACGACCCGGCGCTTTGAAGGCACGGGGCTGGGTTTGGCCATTTCCAAACAACTGACTCAAATGATGGGGGGGGAGATCAACGTTACGAGCCGAGAAGGTCGGGGGTCCGAGTTTCGCTTCACCGCCCGTTTGATCAAGCAGCCCGAAGGGATGCATGAGGAATCTCATCCACCCGCGGATCTCAAGAACGTGAGAGTGCTCGTCGTGGACGACAATGCCGCCAACAGGGAAATCCTGTCCACGAAACTGACCTCTTGGGGAATGCATCCGACAGCTGCGGAAAACGGTCCGTCGGCGCTCGAGGCTCTGGCGCGGGCTGCGAGCGAAGGAAATCCTTTCAAGCTCGCCGTCGTGGACATGGAGATGCCCGGTATGGACGGCGAGGAGTTGGCCGGTATCGTGAAAAGGGATGACCGATTGTCCGGTACGCGCATGATAATGCTCACTTCTCTGGGAACTCGGAGAAGTAGGTCCGGTTCGGGGAAATCGAAGTTTGCCGCTTGTCTGACCAAACCCGCCAGGCACGCGGAATTGCTCACCGTTCTGTCCCAGGTCCTGGCGGACCGGGGTGCCGTGGAGATGCAACGTGATCATGTTGGGTCGGTCCGCTCGGGACGAGAAACGGACCGTTTCTTAATCGGCGGGGACAAGCGGATTCTGCTTGCTGAAGATAATAAGACCAATCAACAGGTGGCCTTGGGCATTCTGAAGAAGTTCGGGATCCGCGCGGACGCCGTCGGCGATGGCGCCGAAGCGCTTCGAGCCCTGCAAAGCAAGGAATACGACCTTGTGTTGATGGATGTGCAAATGCCCGTGATGGACGGATTCGAGGCCACCGGCAAAATCCGTGATCCCCGGTCCGCGATTCCCAATCACGCTATCCCGATTATCGCCATGACCGCTCGGGCGTTGAAAGGCGACCGGGAAAGGTGTCTGGAGGCGGGCATGGACGATTATCTCGCCAAACCGATTACCTCGGAGGAGCTGGCACGCAAGCTCCGGAAATGGCTCGGAAAGGAACTCGAGAAAGGAGAGGAAGAGAAGACCGAAGAGATCAAAACGGTTGAAGAAGGCGAGCCCATTTTCGATCGCGATGGTGCGCTGAAGCGGTTAATGGGCGACGAGGACCTTTTCAAGACCGTGAGTGAGGCTTTCTTGGAAGACATTCCCGGGCTCATAAAAGCTCTGAGGGAGTCCCTCGAGCGTGGAGACGCCTCCACGTCCGAACGTCAGGCTCACAGCATCAAGGGGGCGTCCGCCGGCGTGGGGGGTGAAAGACTTCGAAAAGTGGCCTTCGACATGGAGCGGGACGCCAAGTCCGGCAACCTGGACGCTGCTGCTGCCCGTTTGACCGAGCTGGAAGGTCAATTCGCCGATTTGAAGGAAATGATGGAATCCAAGGCGGGTGCTCGATGACTTCGCGGACGGGCAGGGACGTGTGGAATCGCGGATCGTGAAGATGAAACCGGCGGGTACTTCTTTGTTTTCGGGAGATGAAATGTTTCGGGAAAACGGTCGATCGGCCGGCGATTGAGTCGTATACCGAGGAATGACGCTCCGTGCCGGTCTTACCCCAGGATCGCCCTATAGCTGATATGAACGGACCGGAGCGCGGGAACGAGACGGAAGATGACGTCGTGGCGCGGTTCGCTTCGGGCTGATCGGATATGACGACTAACCGGATACAGTGAAAGGACGCAATGCCCGGCAACGAGAAAGTACGTGTTCTGATCGTTGAGGACGAGGTCCTGACGGCGGGGATGGTCCGGAAGATGCTGGAGGCGCGCGGATATGCCGTGGCCGGCATTGCCCGAGACGGAAAAGAGGCCGTGGCCATGGTGGAAAGCCTGACTCCGGACGTTGTGCTTCTCGATCTGCAGTTACCGATTATGAACGGCTTCGACGCGGCGCGTGCCATCCAGAACGTGCGGCCGACTCCCGTTGTCGTGCTTACGGCCTACGATTCTCCGGAGTTCGTGGACGATGCAACGCGGGCCGGTGTTGGAGCCTTCTTGGTTAAGCCTCCCGATGTGCGCGAGTTGGACCGGGCGATTACCGTTGCCCGGGCGCGTTTTCTGGACCTGATGGAACTGCGCAGACTGAACGAGCGGCTTGAGATTGAGGCGGCGGCCCGTGCGGAACGCGAGGCGGAATGTCGTTCGATCATCCGGACCACGGCGGACGGATTCTGGGTGATGGATCAGGAGGGCCGCTTCCTGGAGGTCAACCAGGCCTTTGCCGACATGCTGGGTTATTCCCGGGAAGAAATGTTCGGCATGAGGATAGAGGATATTGAGGCGCCCGAAGGAGAGGGACAAACGATCCGGCATATACTGGAGGTGGTGCGTCCCGGCTACTGTCGATTCGAAACTCGTCACCGTCGCAAAGACGGTGATATCCTCGACGTGGAGGTCTGTGCAAACTACCTATCGGATCAAGGCAAAATCGTGGCCTTTTCCAGGGATATCACGGAACGCAGGCGAGCGGAGGCGAAGCTTCGGGAGAACGAACATCGTTTTCGGTCCTTTGTGGAGAACGCCGGTGAAATCGTCTACGCACTGAACTCCGACGGGGTTTTTACCTATGTCTCGCCCAAGTGGCTCGATTTCATGGGCGAGCCCGCCGAAAAGGCCATGGGCCGTTCCTTTGAGGCCTACGTCCATCCTGAAGACGTTCCGGTATGTCGCGGGTTCTTGGAAAAGGTTCTGAGCACTGGTGAAAGGCAAGTCAACGCCGAATATCGTGTGCGACGGGTAGACGGTTCTTGGCGTTTTCACGTATCCACCGGCTCACCGCTTCGTGACGAATCCGGCCGGATCGCCTATGTGGGGATTGCCCGGGACGTGACCGATCAAAAGCTGACGGAAGAGGCGCTGAAGGAAAGTGAGGAAAGATTCAGGCTGACCTTCGACGCCGGTCCCGACGCTATCAGCATCAATCGCCTGGACAATGGGATTTTCCAGGAAATCAACGACGGCTTCACACGTTCAACCGGTTTCACGCGTGAAGAAGTGATCGGAAAAAGTGCCCCGGAAATCCATATCTGGGATAATCTTGCCGATCGGGAAGAGCTGATTCGGAGATTAAAGGAAGACGGCGTCTGCCAGAATTTCGAGGCGTTGTTTCGCAGAAAGGACGGCAGCCCGTCCAATGCACTGATGTCGGCCAGGATTATCCACATAAAGAACGTACCTCACATCATCGCCATTACACGGGACATTTCCGAACGGAAACGGGCGGAAGAGCGGCTGCGCTTCCAGGCCCGCGTGCTCGACCAGATTCAGGACTTGGTCACGGTAACCGATCTTCAGGGGCGCATTACCTACGTGAACGACGCCGGGTGTCGGATACAGGGCGTTCCTCGCGACAAGATCATCGGGCAACACGTCTCGGTCTACGGGGATGACCCCGAAGTGGGCGCCACGCAGGAAATGATCATCCAAGAGACCCTGCGGAACGGTGAATGGAGGGGCGAAGTCGTCAATTTCCAGTCGGATGGGAGCCCCGTCCTGCTGGATTGCCGGACTCATGTGGTCACGGACGAAGTGGACTCAATGGCAAAGAGTTCTGGAAGAAAAAGGGTTGTTTCAGGATGAATATATTATCGTCACGAAAGACGGGGAAACCCGCTGGGTTTGGGAACGAGGGCAAGGTGTATTCTCGGAAGCAGGTCAATTATTGTTTCTGGAAGGATTCATAACGGACATCACGGAGAAAAGGCGGGCGGAGGAGGAACGGGAGAGACTTCAATTGCAGTTGAGCCAGGCGCAGAAGATGGAATCAGTGGGCAGACTGGCCGGCGGCGTGGCCCACGATTTGAACAATCTGTTGGCTCCGATTATCGGGTATGCGGAGATGCTTCTCGATGATTTGGGCGGGGAAGACAAGAACCGAGGGTTCACCCAAGAGATATTGAATGCCGGGCTGAGGGCCAGGGATTTGGTGCAACGCCTTCTAGCCTTCAGCCGAAAACAGACCCTTGAATTCAAACCCGTGGATTTAAACAGGGTGGTCAAAGGGTTCGAAAAACTGCTCAGGCGTACGATTCGGGAAGACATTGCCATCCATTTCCAATTGGCTCCGTCCGTACCCTTCATTCGAGGAGATGTCGGCCGACTCGAACAGGTCATCATGAACCTTGCGGTCAATGCTCAGGACGCCATGCCCGACGGGGGAGTGCTGACCGTGGAGACCGTGGTATGCCGTTCGGAGGAAGGCCGTGATGAGTCTCGGGAGAAGGTCGAGCCGGGAGGCTATGTCGGGCTGAACGTGGTCGACACGGGGTCCGGAATGGATGCCGACGTGATGGAGCGCCTTTTTGAACCGTTTTTCACCACCAAAGAGGTGGGCAAAGGCACGGGACTGGGATTGGCGATCTGCTACGGCATCGTCAAACAGCATGGCGGCTATATCCGAGTTGAGAGCAAGCCCGGAGAGGGATCAACATTCAGAGTTTGCCTGCCGGCATCTCACACCAACGATGAACAGCCGATAAGCCATTCTTCCGGGTCTGCGGATGCCAAAGGCTCCGAGACGATTCTGCTTGTGGAAGACAACGAACAGATGAGAAATCTCGCTCGCGCCATTCTCGATCGTCAAGGCTACGAGGTGCTCACGGCGAGCAACGGTATGGAGGCATTGACGATTCCGGAGCGTCACGAAGGACGAATTCACCTACTTCTCACGGACGTGGTCATGCCCGAGATGAGCGGAAGAGATCTATCTGCGCGGATTCTAAGTCGTTATCCCGGCATCAAGGTGCTCTACATGTCGGGTTACTCGGAGAATGCGGATGGTGAAGGGGGCATGTTCGACGAAAGCCTGAACTTTATCCAGAAACCCTTTTCCGTCCGTGCGCTGGCCGCCAAGGTCAGGGAGGTGTTGGAGGCGGACTGAACGCACCGCACTTGGAACGTCCTCGGCCAAACACCGCACCAGGGCCTGTCCTTAGCCGCAAGGCTCAAGGGCGACATGCTTCCTCGACAAATTCGCAAAGGAATGACGTGTTTTCCACTTTGACGATGACAAGGACAACGGCATGACCCGGGAGAGGGACCGCGGAGTAAGGCCTGAGGACTATTCCATCGACGCCGACAAGCTGCTTAACGAGCTCAAGGTGCACCGGACCGTGTTGGAACTTCGAAACGAGGAGCTGCGACGTGTCCGGGACGACCTGAAAGAGTCGCGGGACCGCTTCGCCGCTTTGTTTAATCGCGCCCCCGTGGGGTATGTGGTTCTCGACCGGGCCTGTGTGATTCAAGAGGCCAATGAAACCTTCTGCAAACTAGTCCGACAATCCATCGATCGCGTGCGAGGTCACTCCTTCCTCGCCTTTCTCGGGGAAGCCCATCGAGTCTCTTTTCAGACGGATTACGACAGACTCTTCGCCAAACCAATGGGACGACGACTCGAGGCGGAGCTTCTCTCCGACGGCCGACCCCTTTGGGCGCAACTGGACGCGTCCCCGGGGGAGGAGCTGAACTCTCAAGCTTCGGACACGCAACCCGCTTTGTTCCTCACCGTGAGTGATGTGTCCGATCGCAAGCGGGCGGAGGAGGCGCTCCGAGAAGCTCTCGTGAAGCAAGAGGCCGCGGTTGGAGCGGGAAATGTCGGCTTGTGGGATTGGGACCTGGCCACCGGCAAGGTCTATTACTCTTCCGAGTGGAAACGGCAGATCGGATACGAGGAAAACGAGATCGGGAACGATTTTTCGGAATGGGAGAACCGGGTCCATCCCGACGATTCGGCGCAAGCGCTCGAAACCCTGCGTTTGCTGCTGGAGTCGTCCTCCAATCAATATGAGTCGGAATTTCGTTTCAAACATAAAAACGGTTCGTACCGGTATATTTTGGCCCGTGGGACGGTTATGCGCGACGAGGCCGGCCGCCCGTTTCGAGTTCTCGGCTCCCATATGGACATCACCGAACGCAGGCGTGCGGAAAGAGATCTATCTCGTCGAGTGGAATTCGAGCGGTTGGTGAGTGAAATTTCGTCCGAATTCGTGGGACTCGGGGTGGATGATCTCGACGTCGCCATCGAGCGTGCCCTGGCTTCCATCGGTGCTTTTACCGGGGCGGATCGTGCCTACGTCTTCTTGATGCACAAGGATGGAACACTGGCGGACAATACCCACGAATGGTGCGCCGAAGGCGTTGAACCGGAGAAGGAGAACCTTAAGAGCATCCCGCTGGATGAGGAATTGCCGTGGTTTGCCGAGCGTATCAGAAGGCACGAGGTCTTCTACCAACCGGACGTATCCGCGATGCCGCACGAAGCCCGGCTCGAACGGGAGCACTTTGAGGCCCAGGGCATCCGCTCATTGGTTGCGGTGCCCATGACCTCGGGTGAGCAACTGGTGGGCTTTCTGGGCTTTGATGCGGTGCGTAAGCCACGAGTCTGGACGAACCAGGACCTCTCCTTGCTGCGCCTTGTGGGTGAAACCTTCACCAATGCTTTGGAGCGCAGATGGGCCGACGAAGCATTGCATGAGAGTGAAGAGCGGTATCGGGCCATCGCGGAGGATGCACCCATCATGATCTGCAGGTTTCTTCACGATTGCGAGATCACCTATGTAAACGAAGCGTATTGCAGTTATTTCGGGAAGACATCCATGGAGTTGGTCGGTTCTTCCTTTCTTCTGCTCATCCCGGGAGAGGAGCGCGAAAGGGTCATGGCGAGTCTGACGGCTCTGACCCCCGAATCTCCCACACGTACCACCGAGCACTCGGTGATTGCGCCCGGAAGTGAGGTTCGCCGTCAGCGCCGGACGGACCGGGCATTGTTCGATGAACGAGGAAACATCGTCGCCTTTCAGTCCGTGGGAGAAGACGTCACGGAACGAAGAAGGGTGGAGGCTGAACGTGAGATCACCTTGAATTTGCTTCGGTTGCTGGCACAACCCAACGGAATGCAGAGTCTCATGCGAGACGTGACGAGCCTGCTGCGGAGTTGGTCGGGGTGTGAAGCGGTGGGCATTCGACTCCTGGAGGGTGAAGACTATCCCTACTACTTGACCTCGGGTTTTCCAGCCGAGTTCGTTCGAGCGGAGTCGCGACTGTGTGCGCTGGACTCGCATGGAGAACCGATTCGCGACGCCCAGGGAAATCCGGTGCTTGAGTGTATGTGCGGTAACGTGATCCGCGGGCGTTTCGATGCCGGACTTCCCTTCTTCACCGAAAACGGAAGCTTCTGGACCAACAGCACAACCGAACTCCTGGCTTCCACCACTGAGGAGGATCGGCAGGCCAGAACCCGCAACCGCTGCCATGGGGAGGGGTATGAATCCGTGGCTTTGATCCCCCTCCGTCATGGGTCCCGCAGCCTGGGTCTGCTGCAAATCAACGATTCCCGTAGGAATCGCTTCGATGAGGCGAAGATCGGATTGTTCGAGCGTCTGGCATCGAATCTGTCCATCGGTTTGGTGCAGAGGCAAACCGCTGAAATCCTCCGGGAGCGGGAAGAGACGTATCGGGCGTTGGTGTCGGGACTGCCGGATATTGTGATGCGCTTCGACCGGGACGGGCGCCGGCTGTTTGTTTCGGAAAACATCGACGATTGGTACGCGTTCAAGGCGGAGGGGTTGGTGGGTAAAACCCACGGCGAGGCGGGCCTCCCGGAAGAAGACCGTCGTTTCTGGGAGGAATCAGTCCGGAAGGTTTTCGATAGAGCAACGCCTTTCGAAGCGGAATGCACCGTCGAGACCAAGCGGGGTCCGACCGTTTTCAACAGGCGGTTGATTCCGGAAACCGACGCACAAGGAACCGTGCGGTCGGTTCTCGCCGTCAGCCGCGACATCACCGAAGAACGCCGCTTGAAGCAGGATTACGAAATTCTGTTTCGGGAGATGCTCAATGGGTTCGCGCTGCATGAAATCATTTGCGACAAGTCGGGAACGCCCGTCGATTACCGCTTTTTGGCTGTGAACCCCGCTTTCGAACGCATGACCGGATTGACGGCGGACCAAGCGGTGGGTGGAACCGTGTTGGAAATCTTTCCGGAAATCGAGCCTTATTGGATCGAAACTTACGGCCGGGTGGCGCTGACCGGGAAACCGGCCTTCTTCGAGAGTTACACGCAGGAATTGGGAAAGCATTTCGAGGTAATGGCTTTCAGGCCGATGCCTGGTCGGTTTGCGTGTATCTTCACCGACATCACGGACCGCAAGTTGGCGGAGGAGGAGCGGGAGAACCTGCGCGCGCAGTTGAACCAGGCGCAGAAGATGGAATCCGTGGGTCGTTTGGCCGGCGGCGTGGCGCACGATTTCAACAACATGCTGGGTGTCATCTTGGGACATACGGAATTGGCCCTCGAACAGACGGAGCCGGGTGAAGCGCTTTTCGCCGATTTGGAGGAAATCCAAAAAGCGGCCCAGCGCTCCGCGGACCTTACACGGCAACTTCTGGCTTTCGCCAGGAAACAGACCATCAGTCCGAAAGTACTCGACTTGAACGGGACCGTGGAAGGGATTCTCAAAATGCTTCGGCGCCTCATGGGGGAAAACATTGACTTGGCATGGTTGCCGGGCAAGAACCTGTGGTCCGTCAAACTGATCTTTGACAGTTCAAAAAAACTAATGCAGTAATTTCAGCTGCTTAGACGAAAAGGAAAGGTTTATGGCACTACGTTTTGGTGCTCCTGGAGAGTCTGCAAAGTGGGCGGCGGTTTGAGGCCGACGGCTTGGAAGATGTGGTAGGCGCGGCCCTGGAATTCCGTTCTGAGGAGGTAGGACTTCTCCGTGACCTGTAGATGGATGGCTTTGAAGGCTTCGAGGTCCAGGAGAACTTGGTCCCAGGGGATGTCGATTTCTTTGGTCTTGAGCTGTTTCTGCAGCGCGATCTTCAGGTATAGGGCCAGGAAATTGCAGAAGATGTGACCTTGAACGCGTTGACACCGTTGGTGGAACACGGGCCTGACTTCCAGGGCCGATTTGAGGTCCCGGAAGGCTCTTTCCACCTGCCACAGGCGTTTGTAGGTGACCGCGACTTCATCGGCGGGAATGTCGGTACTGGTGAGGAGAACATACTTGCCGTCGAAGCGGGCGTCGTCCTTGACCTTGGCGGGATCGATGCGCACGGTTTCCCGGTCGAGCTTGATGAATTTCCTGAAGCCCTTGTTTCCCACCAGAGACTGGGGCCCCTGTTTTTTCAGGGTGGTTTTCAGTTTTTCCACAAGGGCCGATCGGGTGGCCTCGTCTTTGGCCGCTTGGTCTTGGTTGTAACAGAGGACGTAACGGCATCCGTTCAGATGAATCTCCTTGAACCACAAGGTGGGAGTGAGCGCTTGGTAGTAGCCCGGAGTGTCCACCACTTGGCCTCGGACATCCTGGTAACGGCGCATGGGGATGCCCACGATGTAGTCGATACCGGCACGCTCCAGTTCCACCAGATTGTCGACGCCGACCATGCCGCGGTCCGAGACCAGGACCACGTTGTTCAGGGAGAACCGACGCTTGACCAGGGCGATGATGCGTTTGATGGTGGTGACGTCCGCCGTGTTCCCTTCCCAGAACTGACAGGAAAGGGGATATCCTTTTCGGGACATGACCACACCCACCAACACCTGTTTGCGGTCTGGACGATGGTCCTTGGAGAACCCGTACCGAGCCAACTCGGCAGGCCCCCGGCCCTCGAAGTAGACCGAGGTGGTGTCGAAGAAAACGAGATCCACCCCGTAATCGAAGAGGTCGCGCCCCCGACGGAAAAGTTCCTTCTCGATTTCGGGCTGATATTCGGCCAGGAAATCCATGGATCGATAGAGGTGCTGAAGTTCCAGGTCGTCGAAGCCTTCACCGTGGACGTTCTGAATCCAACGGCTCGCGGCGAGATCGGATCCCGGACGGACCAAGCGTTGGCAGACACAGGCAAAGACCGCGCGCTCCAGATCGAAGCGATAATCGGAGCGAGAAGCGAGAGATCGGAGTACCACATCGAGCCCCAAGGTCTTCCAGAGTTTCTCGATCACCAGAACGGTTCCCCAGGACTTGGCCCAGTCTGCCTTGACACTACCTTCCTTATAAAGATTGATGACTTGATTCCGGGTGGAGAACTTGGCGAGACTGGTAAGAACCCCGTCCAAGGCACCCGATTCACGGAGCTTGTCGAGACGACCCAGTGTACATATAACTTTCTGTTTTACCTTCTTATCCTGGCGATAGTTCTCCACGATCTGAAGATATTCATGCTCGGATCCGCCGCTTTTGACCTTTTTGACGCGTGCAAACATGAAACAAATTGTACGGAATACAGGTCGGCGGAGTCAAGGAAAAAATCGGACATATTGGCACTACGTTTGGAGCCTCGGAAAAAGGCCAGCCTAATCATTTCGGTAAGTTAGGCGGGAGAGGCCCACTTTTTCACCCTCCAACTGTCAAAGATGAGTCAAAATGGACCCCACTCAGATTGATCAGATTTTGGCCAATCTATGCGTCAACGCGCGTGACGCCATAGCGGATAAAGGTAAGGTGACCATTCGGACGGAGAACGTCGTTTTCGGGGATGACTATTGTTCGACCCGTGCGGGACTCATGCCGGGAGAATACGTTTTGCTGTCGGTGAGCGACAACGGTTGCGGCATGGATCAAGAGACGCTGGGCAATCTTTTTGAACCGTTCTTCACCACCAAGGGCGCCGGCAAAGGCACCGGCCTCGGGTTGGCCACGGTTTACGGCATCGTGAAGCAGAATAACGGGTATATCGGTGTGCACAGCGAACCCGGTCGAGGAACCGTGTTCCGTATTCATTTACCCAGGCACATGCCCGCGGGCCAAGAAGTCCGAAAGGAAAAGACGACGGAGCCGGTTCTTCGGGGCCATGAAACCATTCTCCTGGTCGAAGACGAGGAAGCCATTTTGAATATGGCCAAAACCATGCTGCAGAGGCTGGGATACGGAGTCCTGGCCTCCGCCACACCCCGAGACGCCGTCCAAGCGGCGGAGAAACACTCCGGTGAGCTGCATCTTCTCATCACCGACGTGGTGATGCCCGAAATGAACGGCCGGGAGTTGGCGGATCGGCTCCAACTTCTGTATCCGAACCTGAAAATCTTGTTCACGTCCGGCTATACCGCGGACGTCATCGCACACCACGGTGTGTTGGATGTGGGTACGAAATTCATTCAGAAGCCTTTTACCTTCAAAGGGTTGGCCGCTTCGGTGAGGGAGGTGCTGAGCACGCAGACGATCTCTTCCACTCCACTCCCGACCGAGTCAGACAATCTCGATGGGTAACAGCACCTTGACGGGTTCCCTGATGCCGAGAGTTTTGTGATATTTGCGGAACCGATCGACAATGGGCTCGGTCAACTCGTGACCTCTCGCCAGTACCAGTTTCCCGCCGTCGCGCAAGAACACGTCCTCGGCCAGGATCATCCTTTCACGAAGGTCTCGAATGGGCAGACTCTTTACGTTGTACTTGATTTCGTCGCCCAAGACCAAGGCGAGGGCTCGGATCACCTTTGGGTCGTAACTCTTCGCGTTGCGTTTGAGCTTGATGTAGGCTTCGCCTTTGGATCCTCCGGCCGCTGTCAGATAGTCGAAATCCACAGCCACGCGCAAGATGCGTGACCCGAGGGGAATCATCTCGCCGGCGCGGCCATCGTTTGGAATTCCCGTACCATCATAATTTTTCTTCTGATATGCGACGATCTCGGCGATTTCTTCCATGCGTGGTATGTTCGCCAACAGGTTGGACGCAAGGGCCGGATGTTCGTTCTGGATCCGTTTTTCCTCCGGTGTCAGCGGCTTGCCTCGATTCAGTTTGTCCCAGGCGACGTCCGGCACCATGATCAATCCAATCTGTGAAAGCCGGGCCGCCATATCCGTTTGCCAAGGCGCGGGATCGTCCAAGACACGCGACATGAGGTTCACGTATCGGGTGATACGGGAGGCTCGGCTGAACGCCTCAGGTCTGGCCATGGCCAATATTTCCGTCAGCATCTTGATGCAGCCGTTCAAGGTTTTCTCGAGGAGCTCGCGTTCGCCCGTTATGAGTCGGTATTGACGAATCCCGTCAAGAAGGGCTTTGGAGAATACATCCGGAGAGCACGGCTTGGTCAGTAGTCGGAAAACGTTGTTTTCGTTGACGGCCCTGGTGGCGGTTTCGATGTCGGCATACCCGGTGAGCAGGATTCGTATGGAGTCGGGGGATGCCTCCCGGACGCGGTTCAGGAACTGGATACCGTCCATGCCGGGCATACGGAAATCGGAAATGACGATGCAATACGGCCCGCCCTCGGCAATGTACTCGAGTCCTTTGGGGCCGCTTAAGGCTGTGTCCGTTTCGAATTTCTTCCGAAGCTGACGGCGGTATGAGGAAAGCAGGTTTTCGTCGTCATCCACGAGCAACATCTTGTAGGCCACGTCGACTCCTCCACACGACAAACCGTTGCCGCGAAGTTAATCACGCTCGAGGGAGTTTTCGCAAACGATCCTCCAGCCGGGCACAGCGTCCGCTAGTCCGATCTCGGCCAGGTAGGACAAGTCCATACGGTCCCCGGGGTCGGGCTCGTCGGTGTCGTTGAGTTCGTTTTCGATCGCATCGGCAACGTGCACGGCGGTCAAGGCATTGAAATGATCGCACATGGAGCATTGTGGAAGATGGTGGAAGGCCACGGCCTCAATGACCGGATTCGGCAACCCCCAGATTCCCAACAGGTAGGCGCCCACTTCGGCGTGTGTGATTCCGAGAACCGACTGCTCGGCCCGCCACACGGCAACACCGGATTCGTGAGCGTTCTTTACGAACTGTCCGTACTTATCGGAGTTTGCCGCCAGTATCAGCTTGCCCACGTCATGGAGCACCCCGGCAACGAACGCGTGGTCGGCCATACTCTGCTCCTCTTTCCTTTCGCGTACGACGGTCTTGGCAAAGGTCCCCACGCTCATGCTGTGGCTCCACAAGGCATCCAGAGAAAAACCGGCGAGTTTTTTCTCGTCAAACCGGGAAAATACCTGGACGGCCAGCACGAGTGTTTTGACGGTTTCAATGCCGAGCAGGTTCACCGCTTGAGCGGGACTGGACACATGGCGGCTGAGTCCGAAGAAGGCGGAATTGACGAGTTGGAGAATTTTGGCCGTCATTCCAATATCTTTGGAGATGATTTCTCCGACTCGACCAATGGAGGCATTGTCGGACCGGAGTTCCTGAACGATTTCGGTGTAGAGAGAGGGCAGGCTCGGCAGTGAATCGACCTTGGAAATCACCCGTTTCAGTCGATCATCGGTAAGCATTTCCTGGAGTGCGCAGGCACGTTCCACCGTGGAGATCACCGTACGGGCGTCACACGGTTTGGCCAGATATTGATGGGCCACCTTCACACTTTTCAACACCATTTCGCGTTCCGCATGGCCCGAGAGCACGATCCGAACCATCTGTGAATGCCGTTGCATGACCTCTTGCAGGAATTCGGCGCCGTCCATCCCCGGCATGCGCATGTCTGAGATCACCACGTCGAAGGGCTCCTGGTCGAGGATATCCAATGCTTCTCGGCCGCTGGTTGCGAAAGTCATATCCCACTGATTTCGCATAGTCCGCAACATCCTTTGGAGACCTCGGAGAATGTTGACTTCGTCGTCGACAAAGAGAATCCGCTTCTTCATAAAGGTACCCTACCTTGCCTCGTCTTCTATGGGAAGTCTGATAATGAAGGTTGTACCCTTTTCGCTCGTATCAAAAGAGATACTTCCTCCATGTTTCTCCACGATCACGTCGTGCGACAAGGCCAGACCTTGCCCCGTTCCTTTTCCCACATCCTTGGTGGTGAAGAAAGGATCAAACACCTTACTTCGGATCGACTCCGGTATTCCCGGTCCGGTGTCCGAAATGCGTATTTCACAGCGGTTCGAGTCTTTTCTTGTTCTCACCGTTATGGTCCCTTTGGTTTCAGGCTGTTCCCCCAGGATCTCCTTGATGGCGTGTGCGGCGTTGATGATAATATTCAAAATAACCTGATTGACATCTCCGGGGTGGCAGAGCACTTGCGGCAAAGAAGTGTCGAAATCCGTCACCATATCGGCAACGTACTTCCATTCGTTCCGGGCGACGGTAATCGTGCTTTCTATGGCTCTGTTGATGTCTACGAGGGATTTCTCCTTTGTCCCCGGATGGGAAAATTCCTTCATAGCCAAGACGATCTTGGCGACTCTGCTCAGTCCTTGCAGACTTTCCTCTATGGACTTGGGCACCTCCTCCATGAGGTATTCCAGGTCGAGCTCTTTCACCAAATCTTCGATCTCGGTCAGGGAGATTTCTTCCGACCCGCCGGCCTTGACGGCCGCGATATAGTCCCGATAACTCTCCAAGATTTTGATTAGATCGTCAAACGCGTCCTGGAGGAATCGGGTGTTGTCCCCCACATATTGGGTGGGTGTATTGATCTCGTGCGCTATGCCGGCAGCCAGCAGTCCGATGGATTCGAGTTTCTGGGCTTGACCCAGTTGCGCCTGCAGCACCTTTTTCTCGGTAATATCGGATGCCACGATAAGAACGCCCATGGGAGCACGGCCTCCCCCCATAATGGGGTCGATGCTCACGTTCAGGAACCTTTCTTCGTCGCGCGAGGTGGTGAATCGGACTTCGTCCAAAGTTATAAGGATCCCTCTGTCCCGGCATTTGGACACGGCGTCCATAATCGTTTCCCCGGGCCAGTTGACCGGACAATCCCGCAACGGGATTCCGAGCACCTCGGCGGCGGGCACGCCGAGGACTTCTTCCGCAATCCGGTTCCAGCGTGTGACGCGTTGTTCTCCGTCGATGCCGATGAGTACCGACGAGAACGCGGAAAGCAACTGCTCTACATCCCGGTGGGCCTCTCGTAATTCGTTTTCGGCACGTTTTTGTTCGGTCACATCGGTATAGATGACGATGCGACTTCCGTCGTCCAGCGGCACCCGGTTGAACTGAATCTCCTTTTCCGTACCGTCCGCACTCGTTACAAGCAGTGTATTCAAGATGGGGCACTCCGTGCCGGTTCCCTCCGGTCGATCGTTCCAGGCCTTCAAAGCCGCCTCACGGCATTTCGAATCGGGAAAGGCGTTTTCGAACCAAGCTTGCTCATTTGCCGTTTCTTCCGCCCCATAGCCGAACAAGGCATGAAATTTCGGGTTTGCGTATTGAAACCATCCCTCGGATCCAACCAAGGAGACGCCGACCGGGAAATTCTCCACAAGAGACTGGAATTTCTCCTTCTCCTTTTCAAGCGCTTCCTTTGCCGTCTTTGCGTCGGTTATATCGAACAATACACCGCTGACGTAGTCGATTCCGCCGTCCGGTCGGCAGACGATACTCCCCCTGTCCTGAATCCAAAGAATGGTTCCGTCCTGCCTCTTAATTCGATACTCCAGAACAAAATTTTTCGAGGAAGACACGGCGTTATGAAAAGCGTTGCGTAATGCGGCAATATCGTCGGGGTGCACAATCTTGGACCATGCCCGCCTATGGGATAGGAACAGCCCGGGGTCATAACCCGTCAACACTTCAATTCGCTTATCCACCAGGTCGATCGTACCGTCGGCATGGCTGGTGTAGACCACGGCCGGCAGGTTGTCCACGAGCTTGCGGTACTTCTCTTCACTCTGCCTGAGTTCGTCTTCGATCAGTTCCAAGCGTTTCACCGCCGCTTCGAGAGCTGATGTGCGTTCCAGTACCAAGTTTTCAAGCTTTTCTCGATAGGCGCGGTTTTCCATGAACAGCCGCCTTCGGTGCAGGGCGCTGGCCACGCTGATCAGTACCTGGTCGGAATTGAACGGTTTGACGATATATCCATACACTCCCATTTCCACCGCTCTATCCGTGATTTCCTGGTCGCCCATCACGGATACCATGATGGCCGCGGTTTCCGGGTATTCGGAAAGAACGAATTCGATGAAATCAAGTCCTGATTCCCCCGGCATTCGGATGTCCGAGAGGACCACTTCATAAGTCTGCTTTTTCAGAGCGGCCCGACCTCCCCGGGCGGAGGTGGCCGTAGTGCAGTCGTACCCGTTGGCGGTAAGGGTCCGAGCGAGGAGACGACAGATGATCTCTTCGTCGTCGACAATCAAGACTCTGGGCATCTGATGTTCCTTTCGGAGTGGTTGATAAGGCGTATCCGGTTGTCGGCGTATGCCTATCGAAGACCTGTCGCCCGACGTCGGGCCGGATTGCGAACGGAAGCCCCGGTTCGACCGTGCCGTATGGTGGAAAAATCTCTTGTTAGCGGGAGTACGGAGGTGCTGAGAGGCGCTGGAAGTCTTCCGGTGGACCACGAGCACGGCACTACGGTTTGAGTACCCCGCAGTGTAACATAACCTTGATCGGAATCGTTTCGGTTTTTTTGCGGCGTAAGTCCGGAGAAAGCATCGGCCGGTTCCGGCGGGGCGGACAAGAGGTGCCCGAGTGGTCCGAGCGGTTGAGGGTCATCTATATGTCGGGATATGCCGATGATGTTATTCTCGACCACGGCATCTTCGGTTGTGGGCCGGTTTCCAAGTTAAGCGCAAATCCACTGATCTTTCTCGATAAGTCCACCGTGTGTGGGCTTTCTTTTATTGGAAGCCACGATGAAGGCGGGAACCGCTTGTCGTACACCATAGGTCATGTTCCCGCCGCCGATCCTTCCGACGTTTGCGACCCGGCTCCGGGCGCTCCGTTTGCCGCAAATGTGCCGATCGTCTTCCGGAACGGGCGGCTCAGCGAAGGGTAGCGTCCATTATATCAGACATGTTCGATTTCGAGGAAACGCAGATTTATTATGTTATTTCAAATGGTTGTGTCTTGGTTCACGGCCGTTTTGACAGGCCGGTTCCGATCCGACGGAAACCGGACACGCAGACTTCACTTCAGGAGGTCCTTGCCATGGATTTCGGCCGGCGAATGGAAGGCGTCGGCATTTGCGTAGGCTCAAGGGCCTTCCGTCCATATTTCCAACATCGCCCAAATGATGCCGTTGATGGATCATCCCGAATTCCTTCCGGCTTGCAGCGTGCATTCTGTGCGGATCTTCTTCCTTGTTGCTTCGCTTGTATCCCTCAACTCCCCGTCCTTTCCATAAACATCCTCCATTCCATTGAGTCTTCAGGATTGTCTCCGGGCCTTTGAATTGCGGGTACCTTTGTGCGCGGGCGTGGAGCGCCGGCCCGATTATTGCATAACAAACGGATACGGCACGAAACTCCGCCATATAGCTTTGAGCGCACGTCGCCGGAGCGATCCCGGTCAACAACGGCGACGCCGTGTTTTCGATATTTGGAATCGACCCGATGGGCAGATGCCGGGTTCCCGGAAGCAAACACTCTCGAGCACAAGAGCGAGGTGGCGTAAGTGATGGAACACGAGACTCTGAGAGCGGTTTTCGACGGTATCGAAGACGTGATTTATGTGGCGGACCCGAAGACCTACGAGCTGCTGCACGTGAATGCCGCTTTCCGGAAATCCTGGGGCGACGTTGTGATCGGCAGGGAGTGCTACGAGGTTCTTCAGGGGAGAAAGGAACCGTGCCCTTTTTGCACGAACGACAAAATATTCGGTGAACACCTGGGTGAATCCTATGTCTGGGAATTCCAAAACGAGATCACCAAGCGCTGGTATCGCTGCTCGGACAAGGCGATTCGGTGGGTGGACGGCCGATGGGTCCGCTTCGAGCTGGCCGCCGACATCACGGAGCAGAAACGCAGGAACGAACGATATCGCTCCATCATCCAGACCACCCAGGACGGCTTTTGGACTGTGGACGTTAAGAGCGCGCGTCTCCTGGAAGTGAATGAGAACTACTGCGGGATGACGGGCTATTCCAGAGATGAACTCCTCAACATGGCCATCTCGGATCTCCAGGTCTCTGAAACCGTAGACGAGACTTCCCGTCACATTGATCAGGTACTCCGAAAGGGAAAAGACCGGTTCGATAGCAGACACCGGTGCAAGGACGGTCGTTTGATCGATGTGGAGGTCAGCGCCCAGTATCTGGCCGCTCCCTACGAAATGCTGGTCGTCTTCATCCGGGATGTTACCGCTGCGAGAGCGGATGAGCGGGCGCTCCGAGAAACAAAGCACGAGCTCGAAATACGGAACCGAATCGCCGGGGTCTTTCTCTCGGCACAGGGCGAGGAGATGTACTCCGGGATCCTGGAAGTCGTGCTGGAAGCCCTGAAAAGCAAGTACGGCGTGTTCGGCTACATCGACGAAGCCGGAGCTTTGGTGGTGCCCACTATGACGTACCATATTTGGGATCAGTGTCGAGTCCCCGAGAAGGCGTTGGTCTTTCCAAGAGACCAATGGGGCGCAAGCATCTGGCCCAGGGCCATCCGTCAAAAGCGGATTCTATATTCCAATGAACGGTCGAGCCTCACGCCTGAGGGCCATATCCCCGTTAATCGCAACATTGCCGCGCCGATCATTCATGGGGAGGAGGTCATCGGACTGCTTCACGTTGCCAACAAAGAGACGGACTACGACGAATGGGATCTGAAACTGACCGGCACTCTGACCCATATGATTGCGCCCGTGCTTCACGGGCGGCTTCTACGGGAACAGATCGAATATCTAAGGAAGCAAGCTGAAGATAGGCTCCGGATCAATGCCGTGGCCTTGGAGCGATCCAACAAGGAACTGGAACAGTTCGCGTATGTGGCCTCGCACGACCTCCAGGAACCATTGCGCATGGTGGCGAGTTATACGCAACTCCTGGCAGAGCGTTATGAGGGAAAGCTGGATGAAAAAGCGGATAAGTATATCGGCTATGCGGTGGATGGTGCCAGACGCATGCAGGGGCTGATCAATGACCTGCTTGCGTTTTCACGCGTGGGAACCCGCGGAAAAGCCTTCAAAGTGGTGGACTGCGGAGTCCTGGTACGGGAAGTGATCCGGAGTCTCGGCAAGGTGATCGAGGAAGCCGAGGCGGAAGTCACGGTGGGGGAACTGCCTCGAGTGCCGGCCGATCGTACGCAACTCGGACAGGTGTTTCAGAATCTGATCTCCAATGCCGTGAAGTTCCGGAGCGACGACGTCCCGCGCGTGGAAATCAGCGCGCGCCGAGCCGGGCCCGACTGGGAGTTCTGTGTTGCGGACAATGGCATCGGCATTGATCCGCATTTTCAGGAGCGTGTTTTCATCATTTTTCAGCGGCTTCACGAAAGAGGCAAATACCCCGGCACGGGGATCGGCCTTACCATTGTGAAGAAGATTGTGGAGAGGCACGGAGGCAAGGTCCGAGTCGAATCCGCCGCCGGCCGCGGCACTCGTTTCCTGTTCACCATACCCGCTGTAGGAAGCGGGGAAGGAGCCGAAGATGGCTGAGAGAATCAATATTCTCCTGGTGGAAGATAATCCCGCGGATGTGGATCTGACCAGGGAGAACCTCGAAACCTGCAAGATTCTTCATACGTTGCACGTGGCCTTTGACGGCGTGGACGCCATGGAGTTCCTGCGTGGGGAAGGACCGCACGAAAAGGCGCCTCGTCCCGATCTGGTTTTGCTGGACCTGAATTTGCCTCGTAAGGACGGCAGGGAATTGCTGGCCGAAATGAAAGCCGACAAATCTCTCCGGCTGATTCCCGTTGTGGTGCTGACTTCTTCCGAGGCGGAGGAGGATGTGCTGAAATCCTACGATCTGCAGGCCAGCGCGTACGTGACCAAGCCGTTGGATCTTAAGGGATTCGGAAAGATCGTAAAGGCCTTGGAGGATTTCTGGTTTTCAGTCGTCCGATTTCCACCAAAGCCGGATGCGGAAAAAGACTGAGCGAGGGAAGACCGCGAAGGGCGAACGGATCGTGCGCGTATGGCGCGCGAGCCGACTGATGAGGGTTTTCGATGAAGGAACGTCGCCTCTGCCGGGGATTGGGAAGAGGCGTATCGGCATTTTCGGCAGGGGCCCGTCGCGGAGGCGAGGCTCACTTGACCGGCATGCATGAGGAGGCGGTTCATGACCGCTGAGAACTACGGCATTAAGGCGCTGCGCGTTCTCCTTGTGGAGGATAATCCGGGTGACGCGGATCTCATCCGGGAAAGAGCCGAAGAGGACGAGAGACGAGCCCTGTCCATTGACGTGTGCGCAACGCTGGCGGATGCGATTGAGACTCTGAACAAGACGGCCCCGGATGTCATCGTGCTCGACCTCGGTCTCCCGGACAGCCTTGGGTTCGCCACTTTCGAAAGAATGCATCAGGCCGCCCCGGAGACGCCGTTGATTGTATTGACGGGTCAGAATGACCTTACGGTGGCGGAAAAATGTATCGAACACGGCGCTCATGATTACCTGATCAAAGGCAAAGTCGAGGGTTTCATTGCGCAAGCCGTTCACAACACGGTGGCCAGGGCGGCCGCTCAGAAGGCTTTGGCCGAAGTTCAAGAAAACCTGAAACGCATGCTGTCGGATACTCAAGACGCCATCATTGTGCTGGGTCAGGACGACACGGTCAAGTTCGCCAACAACGCGGCACGCAGGCTCTTCGGTGAAGGCGCCGCAGAGGGAAGAACGTTCGCCGTGATTCCTTCGGGCGAATGCTCGCAAGAGTTCGAGGCGTCGCGGGCCGACGGAACGAAAGCCGCGTTGGAGATGCGCGTCGGGGAGACGGTCTGGAACGGTGAAGCCGCGAGAGTCGTGACGCTGCGTGATATCACGGAACGCAGGGCGGCCGAAAAATCCTTGGCGCAGAGCGAGAGGCTGTTGACCTTCGCCATCGAACAGATGCCCGTGCCCGTTGTTGTCACCGATGCACCGGAGGGCAGGATATCAAGATACAACCGGGCGCTGGTGGACACAATGGCGGTGAAACCCCGAGATATGGGAAGCATAGCGCTTGATGATCATTGCACCTACTGGCCGGCTGTTCATCAGGACGGTACCGCATATCGACTTGAAGACCTTCCTTTGACCCGGGCCGTGCGGGAAGGGGTCACCACGAGCAATCGTGAGCTGATCCTTCCACGGGACGGGAAGGATCAATGGCTGTCGGTAAGCGCCGCGCCTCTCCGTGACGACCAAGGCAATGTCGTCGCCGGCATCGCCGTCTTCTTGGATATTACGGACTTGATGCACGCGGAGGCTTCGCTGCGTGAACGTCAGCGGATGCTGGACGATACGGGCCGAATGGCCAAAGTCGGGGGATGGAAGCATGACTTTGCGACGGGCAAGGCGGTGTGGACCAAAGCACTCCATGAGATCATGGGGATTCCTTATGACGAGGAACCGCCTGGTGTGCGTGAGCACTACGCCTACTATCCCGCCCAAGACCGGCTCACACTGAAGAAAGCTTACGATTTAGCCCGTGACGAGGGCGTTCCGTTTGACTTGGAGCTGCAGGTCCGAACCGCCGGAAAGAAGACCCTCTGGTGTCGAGTCCATGGAGAACCCGTTTATGAGAACGGTTCTTGCACGGGTATGCGAGGCACATTCCAGGACGTCAGCCAGAGAAAATCGGTGGAATGCCAGGCGCGGAAGGTCGAGGCCATGCTGCGCAACGCCCAGGAGATGGCGCATCTGGGCGCTTGGGAGTTGGACTTGGTTTCCAATCGATTGACCTGGTGCGACCAAGTCTACGCCATTTTCGGTCTGCGGCCCGAGGAGTTCGACGGAACCCGGGAGGCGTTCATTGAATGTATTCACCCGGATGACCGTTCGGCTGTGGATGAAGGTTATCTCGAGTCCGTAAGCGGCGGAGAAGAAGGATTCGAGATTGAGTATCGCATCATCGGGAAGACGACCAGAGAGGTCCGATACGTTCATGAGAAATGTTTTCATGAGTACGATGCGTCGGGCAAGGTCGTTCGATCCGTCGGCATGGTGCAGGACGTCACGGACCGTAGGAAAGTGGAGAACCTGCTTCGCGCCCGAATGCAAATGCTCGAATTTGCCGAATTACGCGGCACGGAGGAATTTCTGCAATATGCTTTGGACATTGTTTGTGAGATGAGCCACAGCGCCATCGGCTTTTGTCACTTCGTCGAGGCGGATCAGAAAACACTGTCTCTTCAGGCGTGGTCCAGCCGAACCTTGGAAGAGTTCTGCACCGCGGAAGGAAAGGAGATTCATTACAGCCTTGATGATGCCGGCGTGTGGGCGGATTGCATTCGTCTGCGACGGCCGGTCATTCACAATGACTACTTCTCTCTTCCGCAACGGAAAGGCCTTCCCGAAGGACATGCCCGCGTGGTGCGCGAACTGGTGGTGCCGGTTGTGCGCGGCGATCGTATCGTTGCCGTTCTCGGCGTTGGAAACAAAGGGAGTGACTACACCGAGGAGGATTGTGAGGTTGTTTCGTACCTGGCCGACGTCTGTTGGGTGACCGCCGAGAACAAGCGGATCGAAGCCCAAAGAGCGCGCTTGGCGGCGGCCATCGACCAAGCAGGGGAGATGGTTGTGGTCACGGACCGGAAAGGGGACATTGAATACGTCAATCCCGTCTTCGAACGCATCACCGGGTACTCACGTGATGAGATTCAAGGGAAGAATACACGTTTGCTCGGAAGCGGAACACAGGACGAGGCTTTCTATCAAGATTTGTGGGCCACCATATCTTGCGGCGAGACTTGGCGCGGGCGCATGGTCAACCGACGCAAAGACGGATCTCTGTTCACCGAGGACAGCACCATCTCTCCGGTCAGAGACGCTTCGGGAACCATCATCAACTATGTGGCCGTCAAGAACGACGTGACCGAACATCTTAAGATTACGAGGGAAAAATCCGAGATCGAGGAGCAGATGCGTCAGACTCAGAAGCTCGAATCCATTGGTCGGCTCGCGGGAGGTGTGGCGCATGACTTCAACAATATGCTCAGTGTGATCATTGGATACGGCGAGGAGCTCATTAACAGTCTCCACGACTCCGACCCGCTGAAGGAATGCGCGACCGCGATCGTCGAAGCCGGAAACCGATCGGCCTCCTTGACCAGACAGCTTCTGGCATTCAGCCGCAAACAGACTCTCCGTCCCGAAGTACTGAATCTCAACGACATCGTGCGGAATCTGGAGAAGATGCTTCAACGGCTCATTGGTGAGGATGTCGAACTGGTTACCGAACTGGATGAAGAACTGAGCCCGGTGGAGGTTGATGCCGGCCAGATCGAACAAGTGATCATGAACCTGGCGGTGAACGCCCGGGATGCCATGCCGCAAGGCGGAACGTTGACCATTGAGACCGCACTGGTCGAATTGGACGAGGCCTATGCGGAAAAATATCTCGAAGTCGTTCCGGGAGCCTATGTCTTGATGACCGTCAGCGACACGGGGGCCGGCATGGATGAGGAAACGAAGAAGAAATTGTTCGAGCCGTTCTTTACCACCAAAGAGGCGGGGAAAGGAACCGGGCTGGGCCTCTCGACCGTGTATGGAATCGTGAAGCAGTCCGGCGGCGGCATAAGGGTTACCAGCCGACCCGGCCAAGGTTCTTCGTTTGCAATCTACTTGCCGCAGGCTTGCGATGTTTCAGAGAAAAAGCCGGGGGCGAGCGTGATACCGAGAACCATGCGCGGGGAGGCGAGCATTTTGGTGGTCGAAGATGAGGCGTCGCTTCGAAAACTGATTGGGCGGACCCTTACGAGCATGAAGTACCGAGCGACCACTGCGGCCAATGCAGGGGAGGCGTTGCTGTTGGTCGAGGAAAAAGGTTTGCATCCGGACCTGATCATCACAGACGTGGTCATGCCGGGAATGAGTGGAAAGGTCCTCGTGGACCGACTCATGAGAATTCTACCCGATCTGAAGGTGATCTACATGTCGGGATACACGGATGAGGCCGTTGCCGAGCATATCGTTCGAGAGCCGGGCATGCCTTTTCTGCAGAAACCTTTCAATGTTCGCAGACTCGCGGAAAAGATCGACCTCCTGTTGAGTGACGGGGAGGGGGAAGAATCGAGGCTCCGCGGGAAGCACTCTAGCGAGGCCTGATCGGGTAACCGAATCAGTATGTCAATGCAACAGAGGCCCGGGTCGTGGATGCGTCCTTTAGAGGAGACGGCATTTCAGACATCGATCGGCTTGATGGAGAGAAGGCGAGGCGCCGGCATGGCCAAGATATTGATCGTGGACGATGAGGAACTCATCCGGAAGAGGATGCGGGCACAGCTCAACCAACAGGGGCATACCTGCGACGGCGCCGCAAGCGTTGCGGAAGCACGGGAAAAGATTGCGGCCGATGTTCCGGAATTGGTCCTCATGGACATAAGGATGCCCGGCGGTTCCGGAATGGAACTGTTGGAGGAAATAGGGGGAAAGGCGCCGGATATCGCGGTGGTCATGGCCAGCGGGGTTCAGGACGAAGATATCACCGCGCGGGTGCTGGATCTCGGTGCCTATGGATACCTGACAAAGCCGTTTTCCAGGACGGAGCTCTCCATCGCCGTGGCCAACGGCTTAAGACGTCGAGAACTTGAACTCGAAAGCCGAGAGAGAACGCACCTGTTGGAGGAGCAACTCTCCAATCGTACCATCCAGCTGTTGAGCACGGTTGATGACCTGCGCACCCGAGAAGCCGAGCTGAGACTGAAGGAAGAGACCTATCGCAATTTGGTGGCCAACCTGCCGGGAGTGGTGTACACGCGCGGCGCCAACGGCGAACTCCAATTTCTCGACTCCAAGATCGAGCCTCTCACCGGGTATACGGCCGAAGAACTCAGCAGTGGAGGAATGCGGTGGCGTCAGGCGATGGTGGAAGAAGACGTCGATATGGTCAAGCGGGTGTTCGGCCAAGCGATTCTCGGCAGGCAGGGATTCATCGTTGAATACCGAATTCGGCGAAGAGACGGTGAAGTTGTTTGGGTGCAGGATCGGGGCGCTCCGGTCTTTTCGGATGAGGGCCGATTTCATCACGTCGATGGGGTGCTCTTCGACGTGACTTCCACGAAAACACTGGAACGACAATTGCTGGCGGCGAAAGACGAATGGGAACGTACGTTCGATGCCGTGCCGGACCTGATTGCCCTGATCGGCGGGGATTTTCGGATCAAGCGGATCAATCGTTCCATGGCCGAGCGCATAGATCGCCCGGCGGACGAGTGTGTCGGAGCCCCCTGCTATGAGATCGTCAAGGGATTTGAAGACCTATGTGTCGATTGCCCTCAAATTCGTCCGGATACCGCCGAGCAGAGTATTACGAACGAAATGCATGATGAACGGCTTGGCGGGGATTTTCTGGTTACCGAGACTCCGTATTTCGACAGTGAGGGGGGGTGGTTGGGTAGAATCCTCATGTACAGGGACATCACTCGGCTCAAGGAGGCCGAGAGGGATCGGTACGAAACCCACCGAGATATCTGTCTTCTTCTCGAGTCGATACCTTCCATGCTGATCGGCCTCGACGGCGAGGGGCGCATCACTCGCTGGAACAAAGCCGCTGAGAAGGCCGTGGGCCTGGTGGAGAGCGAAGTGGTCGGCCGCAGGATCGACGACGCCCTCCTTGGAGCCGGATGGGAACAATTGAGGCTCTGTCTATCGGACGTTCGCAAGCAAGGAACACCCGTTCAACTGCATGATTTCGCCGTCTTCAGCCGTCAGGGGGAAGCGGAATATTACGACGTCATTCTCAACCCGGTATTCAGTTCAGAGGGCGGTCGTTCCGAGCTTCTCATCCTCGCCAACAACACGACGGAAAGAAAACGGGCCGAAGACCAGAACAAAGAAAATCTTCACTTCCTTCAGGCTTTGATGGACGCCATCCCCAACCCGATCTATTACAAGAACAAGGACCTGATCTTCCAGGGATGCAACAAAGCGTTCGAAAGCATGATCGGAAAAGAGCGAAATGACATCATCGGCCGGAACTTCACGGATTTTTCGTCCGAAGAGACGGGGCTCCTGTTTCGGGATTGGGACCGGAAGTTGCTGCATGAAGAGGGCGTTCAGATATTCGAGACTCAAATGCGTATGCGGGATGGAAAGGAACACGAAATTCTCCTCAACAAAGCGCTTTACCGAGATCGACGCGGCCGGGCCGCCGGCATCGTGGGCGTGATGCAGGATATTTCGGAGAGGAAATCCGCTGAGCGCTCCCTACGCGAAGCTCACGCCGAAATACAGCAGTTGCTGGCCGCCATTCCATCCATTCTTATCGGGTTGACGTCGGAGAACCTTGTTTTCAGATGGAACAGGGCCGCGGAGGAGGCCTTCGGCGTTGAAGAAAAGGATGTGTTGGGAAAACCCTTTTCCGAGTGTCCGATCGCCCTGGATCTGGACGTTATGGAAAAGAACCTGTTGCGGTGCGGACGGGACGGGGGCCCGGTCCGGAATGAACAGGTGAACTTTACCAATCCCCAAGGGAAACAAGGAGTCCTGAGTATTGTGGTCACCCCGGTTGAGATGGGGGGAGGGGGAGGGCTTTTCAAGGGAATCCTCATCATGGGGAACGACATTACGGACCAGATTCGACTGGAGCGTCAACTGGCGCAGGCCCAAAAGCTGGAATCCATAGGCCAACTGGCCGCCGGCATCGCCCATGAAATCAACACGCCGACGCAATTCGTCACCCACAACATGAGTTTCCTCCAGGAGGCGTTCTCAGGGCTTACCCTGCTGCTGGATAAGTATCAAGAACTGCGGGACAATCTTGACGATCGAGAGGCTATGAGAACGGCACTGGATCAAGTGGATGACGTCGCCCGGGATATTGATTTGGAGTTCCTGATGGAGGAAGTTCCGTCCAGTCTCGAAGAAACCTTGGATGGGCTGAAGCGGGTGTCGAGCATTGTTCTCGCCATGAAGAATTTTTCTCATCCGGGCACGGACGAAAAGACCTTGTCGGATATTAACGCGAGTATCTCCAATACGATTACCGTGTCCAGAAACGAGTGGAAATACGTCGCGGACATGGAAACCGATCCCGACGTCACCATACCCCTGGTTCCATGTTACGTGGGCGAGCTGAATCAGGTGATTCTCAACCTGATCGTCAATGCGTCCCAGGCCATCGGTGAGATGGGCAACAAGTACAAAGGCTACAAGGGTCTCATCAGGATCAAGACGGAGAACCTGGGCGGGGAATGTGAGATCAGCGTAACGGACAACGGCGGAGGCATTCCGGAAGGGATCAAAGACCGGATTTTCGATCCGTTTTTCACGACCAAGGAAGTCGGCAAAGGCACCGGGCAGGGCCTCTCTCTGGCGCACGCGGTGATCGTCGAACGGCACCAAGGGAAGATCTGGTGCGAAACCGAGTCCGGCGTGGGAACCACCTTTCGAATTCGGCTGCCCTATGAGTCGGACATGAAAGGGCTGGAAAGGTTGGAAGCGTGAAAAAAGTACTGTTTGTGGACGACGACAAGGAGTTGATTCGTGGGCTACGTCGGAACCTTCTTCGCGAAAACCCGGCTGGGAGATGACGTTCGCCTTAAGTGGCGCCGAAGCTCTGGAAAAACTGGGGGCGGAAGAGATCGATGTGCTTGTGACCGATATGCGTATGCCGGGCATGAGTGGACCGGAGCTCTTGGCGGAAGTGGCGAGACGCCGGCCCGCCGTGGTTCGCATCGTTCTTTCGGGTCAGTCGAATACGGATCTGAACTTGAAAGTCACAAAATGCGCTCACCAGTTTCTCGCAAAACCGTGCGATCCGGATACGTTGATCAATACCGTCCGGCAAGCCTGTACGGTCCGAGACATGCCGACCGACGAAAGCTTGATCGAAATGGCTTCGAAACTGCAAACACTGCCCTGCCTACCCAGCCTGTACCGGGAGATCATGGAGGTGCTGCAGTCGACGGATCCGTCGATCTCGAAGGTTGGTGAGGTGATCTCAAGAGAGCTGGGTATGACGGCGAAAATACTCCAACTCGTCAATTCGGCTTTCTTCGGTCTCTACACTCATGTTTCGAGCGCCGGCCAAGCGGTCAATTTGCTCGGTCTGGATACGGTCAAGTCGCCGGCTCTTGCCGTCCAGGTATTCGAGCAATTCGACCCGAAACGCGTTAAAGGGCTGTCCGCGAATCGGCTGTGGGATCACGGTCTTGCCGTCGCTTCCATGGCCAAAGCCATCGCCATGGCCGAGTCGCACGACGCCGGGCTTGGAGATCGCGCGTTCTTGTCGGGATTACTGCATGATATCGGCAAGCTGATTTTGGCTATGAATTCTCCCGGCGGGTACGAGGCGGTAAATCAAGTCTGCGAATCGGACGATCTTTCGGAGGGCGCTGCCGAGCAAAGGGTTTTCGATACGACCCACGCAACCCTCGGAGCCTATCTGACCGCGATCTGGGGACTTCGGAGCGATGTTGTTCAAGCGATCGCGTATCATCATAACCCGGGAGACGCATCGGACAGCGGTTTCAGTGTCCTGACCGCGCTGCACGCGGCCGATGTGTTGGAACGGCATCTGAACGACACGGGAGATGAATCCCGTCGGCCTCAACTTGATTTGATTTATCTCCAGGAGGCCGGGCTCGAGGATCGGGTTCCTTACCGGCTTGAACTATGCAAGAAATTCACCCGGCAGGAGGCGTGAACGAACCGCCCAGCGAATGCCGGTGTCCAATAAACTGGACATGTCCGGTTTGAGAGACTCTCAAGGTTCTGATTTAAGATTAATAGGTTACCCGAGTATATCAGCGTGCTTCAATTCCCGGGGTCCGATTTGCAGGACAGTCGGGAGAGGCATAACCCACTGCGGTATACCGGAAGTCCTCTTCCAAAGACCTCGCGCGCGCATTTCTTCATCTGTCTGCGGTAAGACCATTTCCTACCTCTTGAATCGGGAATTCACGAAAAGCGAAGCGTATCGACCATAATTCGCCCATGCCGCAAGTAACAACAACGACTGCCCGCCGTGGGACTTTATTTTCAGTCTTATTGTCATCTATGTCCGAACCTTTTCTTCATTAAGCTTTAAGACCCGCCACGGCTTTGCATCGGCTTCGTACTTTCGGGCGAGCCGAGTGATTCGCGAGGCGAGACGCTGGAGCCGGCCTGATGCTTGCACACTTGAACGGCCGGCGAGGAGTGCGGAACCGTCCGGTGGGATATTGTTGGGAATGCCCGAACCTTACCCGCGAGTACTAAAATCGCAAACGGGCCTTCTCCGGGTCTTTACCGGAAAAGAGGTTCCGAAGGAACTGCATGAGGCGGCGGGGGCCTATGGCGCCGAATGGGCGTCGGAAGGCGAACATCCGGAGAATCAAAAGGAGGAATGTGAATGGAAGCGAGACCGAGGGGCGGGGAGTTTCATGATCAGGGACATCCGGACGACAAGACCGGAAAATATCTCACTTTCTCCCTGGCCGGCGAGGAATTTGGCATCGGGATTATGAAAATCAGAGAGATTATCGGCGTGATGTCCATTACTCCGATTCCGAGAACCCCCGAGTATGTGAAGGGGGTCATCAATTTGAGGGGTAAGGTCATTCCGGTGCTGGATCTCAGGTTACGGTTCGGAATGGAGGCGAAGGAATTCACTAGCCGCACCTGTATTGTGGTGGTGGAAACGGAAAGCGAACGCGGACGACTGGAAATGGGACTCGTGGTGGATTCCGTATCGGAAGTGCTGAACATCAGAGAGGGCGAAATCGAGGACACTCCTTCCTTTGGAGCCGAACTCGACAATGAATACATACTGGGAATCGCCAAGGCCGCGGGAAGCATCAAGGTCCTGCTCGATATTGATCGGGTACTCGCGGAAAAGGAGTTCGATACCTCACAGCTGATGCACTGATGGGCACCGCTCCGGAAACAACGCGGCTCGATTTGAGGAGATTCGCCCGGAGCAGGTTCTCACGTTGGACGACGAGAAAGGTTTACAGCGCTTCCGACGCGGGTCGGAATCTCTACAGGCACCTTTTCAGCCCAATGGAAAACCGGTTGACCACGATACCATCGTTTTTCGAAACGCTTTCTCGGCCCCTCACACCAAGGGAGGCCGACAAGCGTTTCGATGAAGTCCGATCTCTTCATGTTTTCGTTCGACGACGAACGGATGGCCTTCATTCTTGATACGCAGATTTTCGGGTTCCACTATGTCTCTTACATTGCGAGTTGTTCTGATTTCGATCGTTCTTGCGGTGACGCACATTGCTTTGACTCTGGTGGTCCCTGAAACGGGCTTCCAATCCCGGACACTGTTCTCGCTCCCGTTTTCCATCGCCGCTTTCGACTTCGTTTTGATTGCCGCCGTCTGGTGTCTTCTGCAACGCGGAATCGTTGGTCCTCTCGAGGAGCTGTCGGTACACCTGCGACCTGCGGAAAACCGTCTCGATCCTTTACCGGAGCACTTATGCCGCCGTGGGGATGAAATCGGACTTCTGGCTCTGAATATCAGCCAAATGATCCGCCGCAACCGCATATTGGACAATGAGCGGGTACAGGCCGAGAACTTACTGAAGCAAAAGGAGGAGGCACATAGGTCGCTTCTTCAGAGCATGCCGGGAGTGGTGATTCGGTATGACCGAGAGGGAAGACATCTCTTCGTATCCCGTGATGCGGAAGTGGCCACTGGAATCTCTTCCTCCCATATGATGGGAAGAACGCAACGAGAGCTTGGTTTTCCCGAACCCGTTTGTGCCCAAGTGGACGATGCGATTCGCCGAGTATGCGAGAACGGTGCCTATTTCGACACGGAGTTTTCTCTGGAGGGAAAACAGGGTTGGATCATTTTCGAGTGGCGGTTTCTTCCGGAGTTCGATTCGGACGGTGCGGTAGAGTCCGTCTTGTCGATAGGGCGGGACGTAACCGAACTTCGTCGTTTGGAGAAAGACTACGAAATCCTGTTTCATGAAATGCCGGACGGCTTGGCACTGCACGAAATCATTTTCGACGCACGGGAGCAACCGTCCGACTATCGCTTTTTGTCCGTCAATCCGGCCTTTGAGAGACTGACGGGGCTGAAGGCCCACGATATCTTGGGAAAGACGGTACTGGAAGTCCTGCCCGGTGTGGAGCCCCATTGGGTCCAGGCTTACGGCAGTGTAGTGGTGACCGGCAAGCCGATCAGCTTTGAGAACTATTGCGCCGAATTGGACAGGCATTTCAAAGTGCGGGCTTTTCGACCCGGGCGCAGACAATTCGGTTGCATCTTCTCCGATATCACCCGATACAAACGGGGCGAGATGGAGCGGGATCGGATGAGGCGTGATTTGAACCGTAGAGAGAGAGAACTGGAATTTCTCCTCGCGGGTGCCGGGAGCGTGCTCGATGAGGAGGACTTCAATCGTGCGGCCGGACGTATCTTCAACAAAGCCCGGGACCTGATCGGGGCTCAGTCGGGCTACTTCTCCCTGCTTCGTGCAGGCGGCGAAGAGAATGAAATGCTGCTGCTCGAGTCCGGGGGCCTTCCCTGCAGTGTTGACCCGAGCTTCCCCATGCCGGTCCAGGGCCTTGAAAGAGAAGCCTCCGAGACGGGATGTCCGGTCTTGGACAACGATTTCATGAACGGAACGTGGGCCGCTTACCTGCCATCCGGACATGTGAACCTGAAGAACGTGATGTTCGTGCCCATGCGGATTCAGAACAAGACTGCGGGTGTCATGGGGTTTGCCAATAAGCCCGACGGATTCACAGAGGACGATCTGCGCATGGCCGAGTCTTTCGGACGACTGGCGGCGCTGGCCTTGCAGAAGAGTCGGGCCGGAGGAGGGCTCAGGGGAAAGGAAGAGCGGTATCGGACGGAGCCGGCACCCGTCATGGACGGATTTCTTATTCTTGACGACCGTGGCTTCGTGCTGGAAGCCAACGAGAGCTACTGCCGAATGAGCGGTTACAGCGAGGAAGAACTGGTGGGAATGTATTTCGGGGAATTGGACGTGGCCCATACGCCCCGGGACACGGAAGCGCGCATCAGAAGGGTTCTTGATCAGGGTGGGGATCGGTTCATTTCCCGTCACCGACGCAAGGACGGAAGCCTCTTTGCCGTCTATGTCAACGTCCGACATCGTCCCATGGAAGGAACCCGGTTGGTCGCGTGTCTGCGGGACATGGGAGACTGCGAACGGGCATGAAAAGGGCTTCGCGCGGAGGAGTCCCAAGCCGTTCCTTTGCAGCAAATATTGATCGGAAGTGAATTAGATAAGGCTTGGACGGGGACCATGAGTAATTTCCCGCTTTGAACTCTCATGCGAATCGCCGTCCTAGGGTGCATTTTCGGGGATGAATGATCGAAGACGTTTGAGAACCGTGTTGAAGCGCTTAGAACGGCTGTGAGTTCGCCGGAAGGAGGACTATGATGAGGAAGAACTCCTTGCGGTTCATCGTGCGGAAGGGCCGTAAACCGGCCTTCGAAAGAGCGGCGTGTCTCCTCGGACCTGCCGGTTCGGAAGTCTTTTCGGAGACGGTGTGGCGGCAGGTGTCGCGGAGAACGTCTTTTGCGGTCGTATGCCTCGCGGCGACGCTCGTTTTCGTATTCTCGGCGATCATCGCGGTCGGGGGGGGGCTATGCGCCGGTTCGGACATCCCTTCGGTCCTGATCCTGAACTCCTACCATCAGGGCGAGGCCTGGTCGGACCACGAAATATCGGGTGTCCTGAGCGTGCTCCGGGCGCGATATCCAAATTTGGTTCCGTACATTGAACACCTGGACGCCAAACGTTTTCATTCGCCTGATGATTTGGATCGGATGGAAAGACGTCTTTCCGAAAAATATCGTGACCATTCTCCGGACCTGGTCATGGTTCTCGACAACCCGGCCTTCGACTTGATGCTCCAACACGGAAGTGAGCTCTTTCCCGATGTTCCGGTGGTCTTCGCCGGGGTCAACGGATTCCGGCCCGAAATGATCGCAGGCCGGGCCAACATCACGGGGGTGGCCGAAAGGGAGGATATGGCGGGCACCCTCCAAATGGCGATGAGGATGCAACCCGGCGTGAGAACCGTTTTGGCGATTCATGACCATATGGCGAGCGGACTGGCGGTTCGCAGGGAAATGGAGAAAGTCCTGCCTCAATTCGACGGAAAAGTGGAGGTGGTATACTCTTCGGACGACTCCTTGGAAGGCCTGACTCGGGAGTTGAAAGCGATGCCGAGCGATGGTGTGGTGATGATCCTGACGTACGTAACGGACCGGACCGGCCGCACCTACACTCGGGAAGAGAGTACTCGCCTGATTTCTTCTCTGAGTCCGGTGCCGGTCTACGCCATGCATGAAACAAGGTTGGGGTACGGCATCGTCGGGGGCATGTTGTTGGAGGGTCAAGAACACGGTAAACAGGCCGGTGGATTGGCACTTAGAGTGCTGGCCGGCGAAGCGCCTTCCCGTATTGCCGTTGAGCCCAGCGTATCCCATCCGGTCTTGGACTACCGGGTGTTGTCCCGCTTTGATATTCCCGAAAGCGCTTGGCCTCCCGAGGCGAAAGTGATCAATCGGCCCGTCTCCATTTGGGGGAAGCACGGCAACGTCCTGGTGCCCACCCTGGTTGTGATCATGGTGTTGGCCGGGTTGTCGATTTTGCTCGGCACCATGATCGGCCGTATGCGCGGCGCCGAGAAAGCCCTGCGCGAGAGCGAGGAGAAATACCGGATTCTGGTGGAACACGCCGGAGAGGCGATCTTTGTGGCTCAAGACGGAAGGCTGAAATTTGTCAATGCCAATGCGGAAGAGGTCACCGGATACTCACGGGAAGAGCTCCTCTCCAGACCTTTCGTTGAATTCATGCACCCGGACGATGTGGCCTTTGTGCTGGACCGACACCGGCAACGATTGGAGGGAGTGGCGCTTCCATCCCGGTACGCCTTCAGGATCATACGTCGTCCGGGCGACGTGCGATGGGTGGAACTCAATGTCGTTTCCATTCAATGGCAGGGAAAAGCGGCTACCCTCAATTTTCTCAGTGATATTACGGAACGCAGGAAGGCGGAGGAGGCGCTTCGGGATCGGGAAAGTGAAGTCCGGAAGAAACTGCAGGCCATCCTTGAACCGGAAGGGGACCTCGGCTCCTTGAGCCTTGCCGATATCATCGACTCCCGGTCGCTGCAGACCATCATGGAGGACTTCCATCGGCTGACCGATATCAGCAGCGCTTTGCTTGACGTTTCCGGCGAAGTGCTGGTGGCGGTAGGATGGCAGGACATCTGTACGAAGTTTCATAGAATTCACCCGGACAGTTGTCGGAATTGCCTGGAAAGCGACACGATGTTGTCCGGAGGCGTGCCGGCCGGAACCTTCAAGGCCTATCGCTGCAAGAACAACCTTTGGGACATCGTCACTCCCATCGAAGTGGGAGGCCGGCATGTGGGCAACATCTTTTTGGGACAATATTTTTACGAAGACGAGACTCCGGACGTGGAAACCTTCCGGAGCCAGGCGCGTGAGTATGGGTTCGATGAGGAAGAGTATATCGCAGCCTTCGAGCGCGTGCCCCGCTGGAGCCGGGAAAAGGTGGATGCGGCTATTTCGTTTTATGCGGGCCTGGCCGCCTTGATCGCTTCCCTCAGTTACAGCTCGATTCGACTATCGCGGGCTCTCTCGGAGAGAACCACGGTTCTCGAAGAGCTGCGGAAATTTAGAACAATCGCGGACAAAGCCAACTACGGTACCGCCATCGCATCCACGGAAGGTGTCATACTGTATGTGAACGAGGCCTTTGGACGCCTACACGGCTGGGACCCTCAGGAACTGCTCGGCCGGCATCTCTCCGTTTTTCACTGCGATGAGCAGATGCCCGGGGTCAGCGCGCTTCTCGATCGTATCTTGGGGGAGGGCGGTTTCCATGCCGAGGAGGTGTGGCATAAACGGCGGGACGGGTCTGTTTTCCCTTCGCTCATGAACGCCATGTTGATCCGAGACGCTTCCGGCAATCCCGCCTATATCTCCGCAACGGCCATCGACATCACCGAACGCAAACAAAACGAGGAACAACTGAGATTCCAGTCACGCGTACTCAACCAGATTCGGGATATAGTTACCGTGACCGACCTGGACGGGCGTGTTACCTACGTGAACGATGCCGAGTGTCGAATGATAGGCCTGACCCGGGATCAACTCATCGGCCGGCGTATCGTCATTCCCAGTGAGAATCCCGCTGTCGGCAGGATCCAGGACATGATCATCCGCGAAACCTTGAAGCACGGTGAATGGCGGGGTGAGGTGGTCGACTACCGCTTTGATGGAACCCCCATCTTATTGGATTGCCGAACGCACACCATCAACGACGAGAATGGGCGTCCCGTGGCTTTGTGTGGAATCGGCACCGACATCACGGAAAGTAAACGGGTGGAACGGGCGCTGCAGAACCACAGGGATTTCCTGCGTCGGGTCATCGACGCGGTGCCGGCGCTTATCGGCGTAAAAGACGTTCAAGGGGTCTATTCATTGGCCAACAGCGCGCTTTGTGCGGCCTATGGAACAACCAAAACGGGGCTTGAGGGGCACGCGGATTCCGAATTCAGTCCTTCTTCGGAAGAAATCGAAGAGTGCAGAAAGGATGATCTTCAAGTCGTTCAGGAGAGACGGATACTTCGGGTTCCGGAACAGAAGCTCACCTTTGCCGACGGCTCCGTCCATTGCCTGTCCATCGCAAAACTGCCCTTGGTCGAGGAAGATGGTTCTTGCGATCGGCTTCTCGCGGTGGCGACGGATATTACCGAACGCAAGAGGGCCGAAGAAGAACGAGAGCAGTTGCAGGCTCAGTTGACCCAGGCTCAGAAGATGGAATCCGTGGGCCGTTTGGCCGGAGGAGTGGCTCACGACTTCAACAACATGTTGGGCGTGATTCTGGGTCACACGGAATTGGCCATCGCACAAACGGATCGCGCAGAGCCGCTCTTCGCCGACCTTCAGGAAATCCTGAAAGCCGCCCGGCGTTCCGCCGATTTGACACGCCAGCTTCTCGCCTTTGCACGTAAGCAGACCATCAGTCCGGAGGTGCTCGATCTCAACGAGACCGTGGAAGGTATGCTCAAGATGTTGCGACGGCTCATCGGTGAAGACATCGACCTGGCTTGGCTTCCGGGCAAGAACTTGTGGCCTGTAAAGGTGGATCCCGGTCAGATCGATCAGGTTCTGGCCAATCTGTGCGTCAACGCGCGAGACGCCATTGCGGGTGTGGGGAAGGTCGTCATCGAGACCAGGAACGTGGTCGTGGACGACGATTACTATTCGAACCATGAGGCCCACATTTCCGGCGGATACGTGCTGTTGTCCGTGCGTGACAGCGGATGCGGCATGGACGAGGAAACACGACGCAATCTCTTCGAGCCTTTCTTCACCACCAAGGGAGTGGGCAAAGGCACGGGGCTCGGTCTGGCCACGGTCTACGGCATCGTCAAACAGAATAACGGTATGATCAATGTTCACAGCGAGCCGGGCAACGGAGCGATGTTCCGAATCTATTTCCCCAGGCACGAAACCGCCGCCTCGGAGGAGACTCGGAACAAAACAGAGACCGCAGCGCCGGCCACGGGCAGGGAGACCATACTTCTGGTGGAGGATGAGGCGGCCATGCTGAAGATGGTGAGGGCCATGCTTGAAAGGTTGGGGTATCGGGTGTTGTCCGCCGGCACTCCGAGTGAGGCCATCCGCATGGCGGAGGCACACGATGGAGACATCCATCTGCTCATGACGGACGTGGTCATGCCCGAAATGAACGGCAGGGAGTTGACCGACCGGATTTCAGCGCGATACTCGGATCTCAGAAGCGTGTTCATTTCAGGCTATACGGCCGATGCCATCGCTCGGCACGGGGTGCTGGACGAGGGAGTTCATTTTCTTCAGAAGCCCTTCACCATGCGGGACTTGGGGGCGACGGTGAGGTCCGTTTTATCCCGAACAAGTGAATCGATTCGGAACCGGGCGGAGGCTTGATTCTCCGGCACTCGGACGGATGGCGGTGTGTGACGATTCGACGAATTGAAGATGGTCGGAACTTCCTCACTTGACAAGAAACGGCTCTTAGAGGCATGTTCGGGTTTGAAAACACGGCTCCTATTCCGCTGAAGCGATCGCACATCGACAACGCCGGTTCATGTTACTGATCGGGCACTCTCATGCGCCTCTCCCAGACGATCGGCCAAATCAGACAATTGTTCGGCCCTGAAATCGCCCGCCGGCGGCGGGCCTTTGTCCTTTTCTTCGTTCTGGTCGCACCCGCGGCGGTTCTATCGGGACTCATCCCCCAAGTATTGTCGGCCTTCGTGGACGACATCATTCCTCGGAAATCCATCTCTTTGCTTTTCCAATACACGGCCCTCATCGTAGGCCTGATCCTGGCGGCGTACTTGGTTCTAATCCTGGCGCTGCGTGTCTACCTGAAGGCCAACGAGACGGTTTTCGCCGAGTACAAGATGAGGTTGCTGGACGATCTCATGCGCCGCAAAGCGGTTCATGTCTTCACCGCCTTCGACGCGAGCGACCTGATCACTCGGATGAGTCTGGATCTGGACCTCATTGCTACGTTTTTCCATAAGTACTTCGCCAAATGCCTGACCAATGCGGCCCTGGCCGCCGTAATCATGGCCTTCATGTTTGCCTGGAATTGGTTGTTGGCTTTGCTGGCTCTGGTGGGCATACCCGTTTTGCTGCTTCTACTGGCTTTGCTGGAACCGCTGACCCTGGCGCGAGGGCGGCGCGCCAAGGAGACCCTTACCAGCCAGAACAACCTGCTCCTGGACGTATTTCAGGGATACGGCGAGATTCGCTTTTATCAGCAGTTCAAGAAGATCTTCGGGCTTCTGGGCGAGCGGGTTGGGGGTTACAAGGAGGCTAACCTTCGATTCCTGAATGTGTTCTATCTCACGGAGTATTTGTCCGAGAATCTCGGCAGCCTGATTCTTTTCCTGCCCTTCATCATCGGTGGATTTCTCTACGCCCTGGACGTGGGCGGCATCACCATCGGTATGATCGTGGCCTACAATATTTACCTCATGCTCTTTGCGGACATGCTGCAGGAGCTTTCCGTGGGATATAATGAATTCCTGCGCATCGAGCCTTCCTTGGCGCGCCTCACGGAGATACACGACTATCCCGAGGAATCTGTGGCCGAGGTCCGTGACGTCCTTGATCTTCCCGACGAGAATTCGATCGAGTTCAGGAACGTGTGTTTTGCATACAAGCCGGGTACGCCCATCCTGTCCAATCTCTCATTTTCAGTCCATCCGGGTGAGAAGGCGGCAATCATGGGTGCCAGCGGCAGGGGGAAAACGACCCTGGTCAACCTGCTTCTTAGATACCTGACACCCACGGAAGGCGTCATCTTGATGGGAGGCAGGGACATCAGCGCCATTCCTCTGCCGTTGTATCTATACTCCATCTCCTATGTTCGTCAGCAATCCTACATCTTCAAAATGCCCTTGAAAGACAACATCTCTTTCGGATGGGGCGACGTGCCCATGGACAAGGTCCTGGAGGCCGTGCGGCTGGTGCGCCTGGAGTCTTTGGTTCAGACTCTTCCCGAGGGTTTGGACACGGTGGTGGGAGAGGACGGTTTCAACCTATCGGGCGGCCAGGCCCAGAGACTGGCCCTGGCCCGAGCCCTTATCCGCGAGCCGCAGGTTCTGGTATTGGATGAATTTACCTCGTCGCTGGACCCGGAGACGGAACGGTTTATCGTCGAGGAAATACTGGAGCTGTTCAAGCCTGTGACCATCCTCTGCATCACTCATTCCTACGCGGTGGCCAAGCGCTTCGACCGGATCATCGAATTGTGATCTTTCCCGAGCGGGAGAATTAATGAAAGTCGTTCACTTCATGGGCAGAGACTTTGTTTTCAACAAGAACGAGTGGTTGGACTATCAAAGGCGGTTGTTCGATTGGCACTGTGAACGATTTTTCGATTTTGGGAGCGCCCTCACCTCGACCGAACTGGAATACATTGACTGCTGCATTCGGCATTCGGCGGACACCCGGCTGCTGTCAGACCAGTTCAGCCTTTTTTCTTACAGCCATAAGGTGGACACTCTCAGAGGGATAGCCAATTCCAGCCGTCTGGCCTACGGCACCCTGTGCGGTGCTTCGGAGCCGGCCGCGGTTGCGGAGAGGGTCTTGTCGGAAAAAGAGGTGCCTTTGGAGCAGGAACTCTTTTTCGACCCCAATCTGCGGTTCTACGGCCTGGGATGGGACGTGGAAAACAGTGTGGATAAGGCGTACTTTTTCGTGGAGGACATTTCCGCATTGCGTGGAAAGTACGCCGCGCTCATCAACGAAAACGGTTCAGCTTTGTCCAAAAAGGGGATCCTCTCCTTTTCCTTCCAAGGAAAGGCCCGAGCCGAGGAAAAAGTATATGTGTTTCATCGGCACGGCGAAATGCGAGACGCCGCCGTTCTCTGTTCCGAACATCGACGCGTGGTGCAGTTCAACAACACTTCCGCATCGCATAGGAAACGACTCGAAGGGTTTAGTTCCACTTCGGGAGAAATCATTCGGGCCTACCAAGAACGGTTCGGGACCGTGGTGGATACCTATGCGGTCGACGAAGAACGCGGTCTGGAGACGCTTTATTTCGATTACAGGGCATAAAGGCGGTGCTCCCGGAACTTGCCGTCGGGTCGGTTTCGTTCACTAATCGGCCTTTATCGGAAGAACCGTTCCACTTCGTAGGAAGTCTCCTCGCCGTCATCGTTCTTGATAACGATGACTCCCGTCTCCTCGTTTGTTTGGAATTCCGCCCGGGAAGAAGATTCCCCTGTTACGGCATGCCCTTGGAAGCCCCCGGAATAAGCGGCTGAGTCAAAAAAAACCGTTTGAGTCGTTCCGTCCAAGCTGTGAATCAGCACGGCACTGCCGTCCATGTAGCTCTGAAATAGAAAATTACCTAAGGGTTGGGTGTCGCTCTTCCATATCCCGTCCATGGCGGCCGCGGACCTGGATTGGGCCTTTTTGGAGGCCTGGAATGATTGGCCGGGCTCACCGGAGCCGTCGAGGAAGGTGTAGACCGCTTCCCCGGAAGAGGTGAATGAAATTCGTATGGAGGCTTCTCCGTCCCCTGCCGCTTCGATTCCTTGAAACACAGGGCCCGGCTGCACCGATCCCGAAAACGCGGCGAGTCCTCCATCGGCGGCGGTGATAAGACAGACGGCGCCTTCGGGCGCATAGGACTGGAAGTACATCGTGTCTCCGTCGGCACATGACCAAGCGCCGTCGGTGGAATGCCCGCTCAATAAGTCCGTGATAGGTGCCGCGCCGGTCAAGTCGCGACCCGCCAAGGCCGGGTGATCCGGTCCATAACGATAGGCCCTGAACATCGCATTGTAGTTGGGTGGATTATCCGTGATTATTTTGAGGATTCCGTCGGTCGTCACGGGGCTCACGTATTCCCATACCGGTTTGCCTTCGCTCGTAATCTCAAAGATGTGTCCCTCGGTCATGGCGCAGATGAGCGTGTTCCCGTTGGGAAGACGTTGGCAACCGGATCCGATATGGCTTGCGAAACTCTGGTTGCTGCGGGAGGCGTAAATCCAGACAACTTGATTGGACAGCAGCTTCACCTGGGTTTGGGTGGTACGTTCTTCCTCCGGCGGCCACTCATGGTAGCCGGACTGGGGAGGGTTCACATAGGTTCCGGTGTCAATGCCCGAAGCGTTCAAGTAGGGATTGATTTCGAGGATGGAAGATTGCGCGAGCCGTTCGAAAAGCAGTTGCCCATTATTAAAGACGAGAAAGTGTCCCTCTCCCTGTAATCCGGGACGAATCCACTGGATATCGTGGGAGCCGCCGATTTGTTTGTTGCCGGCGGAAGATTGGGACCAGTCCTCCAAGATGTGGGGCGGATCCCCCTGCTCGTACTTTGCCGGATCTCCGAATCGATAGAGAAAGTCACCGCCCGGACCTGCGGCGGCCGCGATGCTTCCCGCAGGATCGTCGGGGATGAACGTCGCGCCGTGGTCGATGACGTAGAACTCGCCGAATACGGAGTTGATGACGATTTGGTCCAGTTGGGGATTGTAATCGAGGGAATTGCAGTGCAGCCAGTCCCAGCGCAGCGGTCTTCCCGGCAGGTTCAGGTTGAGGCGGTTCGGATAATCGGAAATGGAACGGCCTTCTCCCACGTAATTGGGCTTGGTTGGGTCGATATCCTGCACCATGTGGTCGAAAAACCACCATTCCCAGACCACATTGCCCGCCATGTCGATCTCCACGACGGCGTCCATGGAGGAGCCGTCATAGGGTCCGTCTTCAGGATTCGCCCCCGCCGCCAAGGCCTCTTCGTTGGAAATACGCTTGTTGGCGATGTACAGGGTGGTGTAGGCACCCAGCTTCTTGTTGTAGATACGGACGAAGTCGTGATGAGGAACGTAGTCCTCGCGCGTTTCATAGAACGACCAGACGGGTGTTCCTTCCCAATCCAGTTCCTGCATTCCTCGCAGCCTGCCTTGTTCATCCCTCGCCCGGTCAAGAAGATGCCCGTTTTCCAGAAAACGAGGGTTCGTGCCGATGGGCCATAGGTTTACAAGATTCCCCTGCATGTCGATGAGGTAGGTGGTTTCCTCTCCCGCGAACAAGGTGCACCCGTTGTACGTGTTGGCCGAATCCCAGTACCTGAGCTCCGTGGTCCCCCGGATGGTTTCAAAAGCATGCGAACCTATCGATACGGCCAATAATCCAAGGGTCAGGGCGAGACAACAAATTCGTTTTGTCATGTCGGGTCTCCGGAAATAGGTGAGAGTTTCGGCCGCGCCTCAGAGAAGTGAGGAGCGCGGCACCCGGACGATCGGTCGGGCACGTCGGGCCCTTCCCGGGCGGGGAGCGGCGGCGTACTTGCTTTTCATGTTTTGTAACCATTTTGCCATTTTCCGGTCTTCTTGAGAAGACGATTGGTGAGACCATTTTCGCAAGGTAACGGAACCGGCGAATCAACGGCGGGAATCAAGTATCGAAACTTTGAATTCAAAATCATCTTTAACCTCCGTGATTGTTAATGGAAGAAAAGAATTGAAGCCTACAAATCCGGTTCCCGGGCAGGATATTCGAGGACGTCATTCGGCTTTTCCGGGCTTAGAGAAGTGATCTGTCGGGGTTATCATGGGTTTCGGGCGAGGGAAACGCAGCACGATTCCACTGATCTTCATTCCTTCCTTACCCGTCCACGATTTTTCTCTCTGTGGTCCAAAAGGCTCGATTCATCGGATTTCGTGAATATCCCCCCCTTTCCCCCACCGCGCTTCCATTTCCCCGGTCCGGTAGGGTCGGACTGCCGGCCGTATTCCTTCACTATGCGCGCAATCAAATTGCTCACGGCTTACGACTAGTCGAAAAAGCGCCGGTGTATTTCCAAACCCCCCTATGGGGCGTCAACTCAAAATGTGCGTCACAAGGTTCCTCGTGCGGCTTTTCGTGCTCTTCCCGCTCCTTCCGGCGAAACCTTTCCGACACGAAACCTCATTCGGGGTTGAAACTTGGGCCGAGTGATGGCAAGTAAGTTACGACTTTCAATACTTTCGTCATAAATCCGCAACAGCCGCTAACAGGTGGGAGCCGTTCTTTCTCCGTCTCCGGGCTCGTAGGGTTTGCCTCCAACGGAGCCCGGAAGCACGCCGACGGGCTGAGGTTACGATCCGGATTTCGGCGGCCTCTTCAATCTCGGGAGTCTCCCGACCTCTGCTGGAAACCTGCGGGTTTCCCCGAAAGCCTGATCCAGCGGCCTGCAGGGGGCGCGAGCTTTTTTTCGGATCTAACGTTCCCGCAAAATCCAACTTCTTTCTTCCGGTGAAGCCAAATGGTGAAGATCATTTTGTTCCAGGGACTTGGGGGGCTGGGGCTCTTCCTGCTGGGCATGAAAATGTTGAGCGAGGGCCTTCAGAGAGTTGCCGGGAAACGCTTACGAAGCATTCTGGCCGCTGTATCCAATAATCGTTGCCTTGCCTTTTCGGTCGGGGCGTTGGTGACCGCGATCATTCAAAGTTCGAGCGCCACCACGGTGATGCTGGTCGGTTTTGTAAACGCCGGTTTGATGAATCTGACCCAAGCCGCCGGCGTCGTCCTGGGGGCCAACGTGGGCACCACCATTACCGCCCAGCTTATTGCATTTAATATCTCAGACTATGCGTTGCCCGCCGTTGCACTGGGGACGGGGCTCAAGTTTTTCGCCAAGGAAGTCCGTTGGCGTTCCGTAGGCGACGTATTGCTCGGATTCGGGCTTTTATTTTACGGCATGTCCACAATGAAGGGAGGATTCGCTCCCATCAAGCACGATCCCGACTTCATCTCATTTTTCACCATGTTCGATGCCGAAAATCTCAAAGGCATTCTCTTGTGCGTTCTGGTGGGCACCGTCATGACGGTGGTCATTCAGAGTTCCAGCGCAACGGTGGGTATAACCATCGCTCTCGCGAGCCAAGGCCTGATCGGGCTGTCGGGCTCCGTTGCTCTAATTCTGGGAGACAACATCGGAACCACGGTCACGGCTCAGCTCGCCACCATCGGTACGACCAACCGAAACGCACGGCGGGTTGCCTGGGTTCACACTTTTTTCAATGTATTCGGTGCCGCTTTTATCGTTTTGGTTTTTCCCTTGTTCCTCAAACTGGTCGTTTATGTGACTTCCACTTGGCTGGGTGCGGAGGCCCCGGGAGTGATGCATGAGGGATTGTATACCTCGATGCCGCGTTACATCGCCAATGCGCATACCTTATTTAATGTGTTGAATTCTCTTGTCTTTTTGGCTCTGTTGCCCGTGCTTATCCGTATGGCGATGCGTGTGGTGCCGCCGAAGGACGAAGCCCCTGGCCATTTCAAATACCTGGACTTCAGGTATGTGGAAGTACCCGAGGTTGCGCTTCAGCAGGCCCGAGAGGAAATTCATCGCATGGGCTTGGAAGTTCGGAAGACCTTCATGAGTGTGACCAGTCTACTTGAGGTTCTGGACGAGAGAGAGCTTGGAAAATGGCGTGAAAGGGAACGGGCTATCGATCTCGACCAGAAGGAAGTACTCGCTTTTCTGGTTCGAGCGAGCCAAGCGTCGATCACTCCTGAACAGAGCCGAGAAATCTCCTCTCTCATGCGGGTGACGAACAACTTGGAGCGAGCCGGCGATGCCGTGCAGAACATTGCCGAGTTGGTCGAGGAAGTCATCGAGAACAATATTCAGCTATCGCGGGAAGCATTGGACGACTATGCCTTCATTCGCAGCAAAGCGGAGGAAATATTGTCACTGGTGGTGGACTCGATTTTGGAGTATGAGGGAGATATGCTCCAACGGGCCAAAGAGCTCGAAGACGAGATCGATTTGCTTCGCGAACAAATGAGGGCGGGGCATATCGATCGGTTGCGTCGGGGGGTCTGCGCGGTAGATCCGGGATTGGTCTTCACCGATTTGTTGTCCAACCTGGAGAAAATCGGAGATTATTGCTACAATGTCGCCCAAGGGCTGGCCGGAGTGAAGTAGGGATCATTGAGGATGGTTTCGTTCGGTTGTCTCGGACGGGACGTAGGGGGTTCCGGGCGGACCATCGAGGAATCGTGAGCTGTGACTCTCGGTACCGGAGAGCGGTATGAAAACGGCTGAACCAAAGGTCGGCAAGAGCATTTGGCTGTTTGCGGCCATAGTGGTCATTGCCGTCCTCGTCTATCTGTTCCACGGGACTCATGCGGGATCCAGAGTCGTAATCAAAGGCTCTTCGAGCATTTTGCCGCTTGCCCAGAGGGTCGCCGAAGCCTTTCAGAAGACCGGAACCGACGTGGCGATCAGCATATCCGGAGCGGGCAGCAGGAACGGGGTGAAGGCCATTATGGACGGAACCTGCGACATTGCCATGCTTTCGCGTGCTCTCACCTCAAAAGAGGAAGACCTTGCGGTCGAGCGAAATGTGCGCCTTGTAGTGCACCGAGTGGCCATGGACAGCGTGGTTCCCATCGTCCATCCCGATAATCCGGTTGAAGACCTGGATATCCCCGGTCTTCGTGCCGTTTATCGTGGAGAGAGGCTTCGTTGGAAGTCCGTGGGAGGCCTTGACAATGCCATTGCGGCAGCGGGACGGGATTCGAGTTCCGGCACTTATGACGTATGGCGTGAAGTCGTTCTGGACGGTCAAAATCAGTTTCCCGGGACGGTGGTGCTCGCCTCCAACGGCGCCATGGTGGATTTCGTGGCAAAGAACCCTTTCGCTTTGGGCTATGTGAGTCTGGGTTACGTGAACGATTCGGTGAAGCCTCTGAGCGTAGGGGGGGTGGAAGCTTCGGAAGACAACGTGCTTCGGGGGGAATATCCTATTTCGAGAACGTTGTTGATGCTCACCGTGGAGTCGCCCCCGGAGCCCGTTCGCAAGTATCTACAATTCCTGGAAAGCCCGCGAGGTGGGGAGATGATCCGAGAGGAAGGCTATATTCCCTTGGCAGCCGGCGGGGCTCGACCCTTACAATAAAGATCGGCCGGATGTTTGAGCATGCAGGTCCGGCTTAGGTTGAACAGCGTCCAATGCAGATGATCTTCTTTTCGTGACCGAATGATTTCAGAGAGTTTTCCCGGAAGGGTTCAAGATTGAGTGGTTTGAGCGAAACGTTGGGAGGCGGGAGCGTGGAACCTGAAGTAGGGCAGCCGACGGCGGCGGAGGTCGACGAGCTTCGGATGCGGATTGCGGAACTGGAAGCGGAAGTGGATCGTTTGCGCCGAAACCCCGGCACGTACCGCCTGGAAAAGGACTTACGCCAGAGTCGGGCCGAATTTCGAGCACTTCTATCCAATCTGGCCGCAGGAATTGCCATGATTAACGTTCAGGGACTTGTTACTCAAGTGAACGATAAATTTGCGGACATGCTGAGGAGAAGACCGGAAGAGATCATCGGAAGACCGTTGATGGAATTCACCCATGCTGAAGACGTGGATTTGAGCATGGAGCGCATCGAAGGACTCAAGCGGGGAGAAATCGAACATTACTCCGTGGAAAAACGATATGTTCGGAAGGATGGGACCGACTTCTGGGCGGAGGCTTGTGTTACCGGAGTGCGCGATGAATCGGGTGAACTTGAAGGGCTTGTGGGGGTGATCATCGACGTCACCGGTCGTAAACAGGTGGAGGATGCCTTGCGGCGCAGCAAAGGCTACCTCGAAGCGATGTTCGCGCATCTGGCCAGCGGTGTGGCGCTCGTGGATTCGGAAGGCAGGATCATCCGCCATAACACCAAGTTCTCGGATATGATGGGGTACGAGCGAAGCGAACTGGTGGGAAGGACTTTGGGCGAAATCACCTATGCCGAGGACCGCGGCCGAAGCAGCGATAATCTGGGCAAGATCGCCAAGAACGACGTGCAATCCTATACCATTGAGAAACGATATGTTCGGAAGGACGGGACGGTGTTCTGGGCGGAGGCCAGCGTCACTCAGATAATCGGTCCGGACGGGTGTTCTCAGGAATATGTCGGGGTCGTCACGGACATCGATCACAGAAAGCAGGCGGAACGACAACTGAAGCAGGCTTATGAATCCGAAAGTGCTCTGAGTCGCACCGACTCTCTCACCGGTTTGGGTAACCGCAAGCAGTACAACGAGGCGGCGAGTGATTTGTGGAGCATCTGTCGGGAAACTGCCGATAGTACCAATGAGTCACGGCCTCTGTCGCTAATTCTGTTCGATATTGATCACTTCAAGCGGATCAACGACACGTATGGTCACCCAGCCGGCGATACCTGCCTGGAAACACTGGCGCGTGTGCTTAAGAAACAGATTCGAGACGACATCTTCTGTCGCATCGGCGGGGAGGAATTCGCCATCTTGTTGATGGGAGCCCCCATGTCCCACGCGTCACAGGTGGCCGACCGGCTGCGTCGCACCTTGGAGACCGAGTGGATCCGCCACAGGCATCCGGACGGATCGGAAGACAGATTTCAGGTAACCATCAGCCTGGGGGTGGCGTCCATCGATGGGCGAGATCACACGATGAGCCTCCAGGACCTCTATGCGGATGCCGACAAGGCTCTGTATCAATCCAAGCGGAAGGGCAGGAACTGCGTAGTCTGTTGCGGCGAGTGACGGCGGCCTCAAGGCCATGGGGATAAGCCGGCGCCCTTTTCGCGTTTTTCACTGGAACCCAATCCTTGAATAACCGGAGAAGTCGATTGCCACTCGGGGCGGATGATCGCATCGCCTCCATTTCGCGCAAGGCGTCCGTTGGTATTTGAAAACTCCGGGATCTGTCGGCGTGGATATTCTATGGTTCCAAGCGTTCACGGGGGAGGACTTTCGGGAAAGTCCTCCCCCGTACTCCCAAAGCACGTTGGACAGGCCCCACCGCCTTCGGCGGAGAACCTGGGGAAGAAATCAGGTTTCCTCACCAACTCCCAACGTTTCCTACATCCGCCGAATCGGCGAAGATATTCCCAAGTTCGGCTTTGTCCAGCTAATGGCGGAGCCGGTAATGCGCCGATCATCGGGCGGCCACGCACGATATCCGCGAAGCCGATGGAAGCGAACCATCGAAAAACGGCATCGTTTTAATGGATTTTCAGCGATCCCCGAGGAGGACGCGGCGGGAAAGCGTGGAACAGGGACGCCTTGATCGTTTTGATATCCCATGAGAAAATCTACAGGCAATGCATCGGACTCGAGTTTAGAGTCAGTGATTCAATCCGGTCTGAAGCGAATCCGGTTCTCGCTGCGATTGGATACGATTTCGGAGCTTGATCGGGAAACTCCGCGGGTTGGAAGATCGGCGAACGTTTCCCGGTGGAATACCCATCACACAGGAGTACCTCATGCAACGTGTTCTCATCCACCCCGCGGAATATGATTCCTGCAGGGAGGCGGTGGAAGAGGCCTTTCGACTGTTTCCCACGGCGTTGGAAGGCCGGAAAGTCATGATCAAACCCAACGTGCTGCGGCAATCCAACGCGCAGGAGGGCATCGTCACTCATCCCGCTTTACTGGAAGCCGTGGTGGAACGAGTCGAAACCATGAATCCGGCGCAAATCATCGTGGGCGACAACACCGGTATTTTCAGTTACGGGGCCAACGAGGCCAGTTTCCGTCAAACCGGATTGTTGGATGCCTCCCGAGGATACTACCGCAACATCGGAAACGAAGCTGCGGAGGTGCCTTTTCGAGACGACTATGCTTCTCGTGTGAGTGTCTCCAAGGCCATCATGGAGGCCGACGTTTTCATTTCCCTTCCCAAGTTCAAGACTCACGGCCTTACGGTGGTTACGGGGGCGGTGAAGAACAGTTACGGCATTCTCATGGGCGCACAAAAGGCCATGCTGCATCGGAAGGCCGGCGGGCCCGAACGTTTTCATGAAATAGTGGCGGACGTGTTCAAACTTCGACCGCCCGACCTGGTGATCATGGACGCGGTGGTGGGCATGGAAGGCAACGGGCCCGCCTCTCCGGACCTGCGTCATATCGGCAGGATTCTGGCCTCGGACAATGCCGTGGCCCTGGACGCCGTGGTGTGTCGGATGATGGGACTGGAACCGGCTAAGCTGCGCTACCTGCAGAGGGCAAAGGAACTCGGACTCGGGGATTTCGAGGCCGATCGCATTGAGATCATCGGTGAACTGACCGTCATCCCGGATTTCAAGATTCCCCCTTTGGGCGGGGAGGCGATCCTGGGGAACCCGGCCATTCAAGACATGATGCACTCCCGAACGTTGCTTCGGCCCAAGGTGGACCCGGAGTTGTGCACGCTTTGCGGCACCTGCGTGGAGCAGTGTCCCGTTTCCGCTCTCTCCATGGACGGCGGGTGCCCGGAAGCCGATCCGGAAGTCTGCATCACCTGTTTCTGCTGCCAGGAAGTCTGCCCGGAGAAAGCGATAACGCTCCGAGAACCGACGGGCGGTTGATTCTCCTTTTGGTAGGACCCGATCGGCCGTTCAGCGAGCCCGATGCCGGGGCGTCGGCCCGGACGGGCGTCTCCGGGGCGAAACCCCGCCCCGGGCGCGCCCTGTTTGGGCTTAGTAAATGGAGCGTAACCAACCCGTCATTTTGCCCACCTGGACCTTGTCCACCAGAGACCCTTCCTTGGTGATCACTTCCGCGAGAAAGAACTCGCCTTCATCGGAAATCTTCCCCACTTTCAAATTCGGGTTGTTGGTGGACTTGAGACTTTGCGTCACCAGGGACCGGGCCTCTCCTTCAGTCAACGGCTTTCCCTGCTGGATGGATTCGGGAGGTTTGATGTCTCCGGTGCCGCCCCAAGGACAAATCCAGCCGCGATCTTGTGAGGCTCCATAAGCCCAGGGGCAGTACCAGCCCTTGGCGGGGGCGCCTTTTCCGGGACCTTGTCCCTTTCCCATTCCCTGGGCTTTGGCGGCCGGCAAGCTCATTGACAGGGTAAGGCAGACAATGCCGATCATGAGCAACAGCTTCTTCATCGCGCGATCCTCCAACTTACAAAGAGTTAAGAGCCAAGTCTTTCGAGGGTGTTTGCATAAGCACGCAATCGTGGCGGCGCTGTTGAGAATACGCTCCACACCCCGACTCGTTCGAAGCATGGACGCGGCGCCTCGGCCGTGGCCCCCGGTGCCGGGGTGCCGACCGAAGGATAACACCAAGGATTATACAGAAGCGGAAGACGACTGCCAAACCCGGATGAAGTCCGGAAAGGCTCGGGCAAGTACACCGTTCACCCGATTGCCGGCCCGAAGTTTCAAGGATAGGCTCACAAATGGGTGTTCTCGGTCGGGCAGGAGGCCGCCGGGGGCGAATGTGAGACATTCCAATCGAGAAAAGGAGGCGTGACCATGAAATTGCATAGTCCCGATTTCGGTCACAATCAGTCCATTCCCAAGAAGTTCACCTGCGACGGGGCGGACGTGAGCCCCGAGCTCGTTATCGAAGGAATACCGAAAGCCGCCCAGAGCCTGACTTTGATTGTGGATGACCCGGACGCTCCGTCCAAAACCTGGGTCCATTGGGTGCTGTTCGACATTCCGGCGACGAATCGAATCGCCGAGGGCTCGATTCCCGGGACACAGGGAGTCAACGATTTCCGGCGGGAGAATTACGGCGGTCCGTGCCCCCCTTCGGGCACGCATCGCTACTTTTTCAAATTGTATGCCCTGGACCGCAAGCTTGGACTCAAAGCGGGCGTCACCAAGAAAGAACTCGAAAAGGCCATGGAAGGGCACATCTTGGAACGAGCGGAATTCATCGGTCTTTATTCGAGGAAGTGAAGCTTAGGGGACGGCAAAGCGTGCGCTTGGCGGTTCCGTCTCCGTGTTCCATCGCCGCGGCAGTTATACGGAAAGAATATTGTACAGATAGTTTTATGGTCGAAAACCGGACGTGGATTCGTGCTCCGGAATCGGGTTTCCGCCAAGATATTCTTTAATCGTTCACGGGGGAGGACTTTCCCGAAAGTCCTCCCCCGTGAATGCTCATCATGTTGTTTCAGAAATGACGAGCCCGAGTTTCACGGTTTCAGGCGCTTGCTCTCGGCCGTACGTAAGCCGGTTCACGGCCCGCCGGATTCAGGGTCTTTTGCCGGCCGGGCTCGGTTTCGCTTGTTTCTGAGCCTCGATTCCCGTGCGGTCCGAAGACAGGGACACCCCTTTTCCCAACACGACCATACCCAAAGCGAAGCCGAGGACCGACACCGGGTCCGGGTCCGTTACCGTCAGCACCACCGCGGCCGCGAAAACGGCATTCGTCGCGTATTTCCAGGCAGAGGGAAGAGGCCGGGGAGGGAGAAACGGCTTGTTTCTCTCTCGGTTCCAGTGCACCACACGTGACGCTCCGTAGAGCAGCAGCCAGAAATACAGGGCGCATCGGGCGAAGGCTTCCGTCACGGGCTGCTCGGCCACGCCTGAAGCCAGTAGGGCGCCGGTGGCCGAAACGAGCAATAGGAGTACTCGGGTGGGGCGACGATGGGCCGGATCAAACCAGGAAGGCAGCATTCCTGCCCGGCTCAGGTGAACGAGCATCGAGGAGGCGGAACTGATGAGCAGGTTCACCGCGGCCACGGAACCGGCCAGAATCGCCGTGCCCAAGAGTATCCGCCCGGTTTCTCCCCAAACGATCCGTGCGGCCGTGAAATAGGGAACCGCGCCGGAGGCGGATCGGACGGGGGTGACCTGCAAAAAGGCGGCGAATCCCCAGAGCAGAAACAGCACCGCCGCCGTCGTGACCGACCGGTGCAACAGCCGGTAGGGATAAGCGGAATAAGGCTGAGCGGGCCCGAAGAAGAACAGATCATACCCCACAAACAAGACGGCTCCGAGAAACACATGCCTGAGCCGATCCCATGGCTCAAAAGGAAGGATATCCCCGGCGAAAGGTGGGGAGGGGTGGAGCAATGCCGCCACGCTGAGCGCGGTGAGACAAGCGATAACCGTTGCGCCCGAGCAGACCTGTATTCTTCTGGAAAGCATCGGAGAGACGATATTACAGAGTGCGATCAGGCCGAGCAGCACGAGAGGAACCACCGGCCCGGGCAACCGTGAGGGGAAGACCTCGTTGAACGCATGTCCGGCCACGGCCAGAATCAGGGCGGAACCGAACAGTGCAAAGGCGGGTCTGGATCCCAGGAGCAGTGTGGCGGTCAGGTGTGGACCGAGACGGGCGAGAAGGCTTTGCGTCTCAAGCGTCGGCCGGGAGGTATCCCCCCTTCCTTTCAAAAAGGAGGAGAGGGTGCGGTGGACCAGTGCTCCTCCGCATAAGATGACGGGAAAAAGGAAGCCCGTTTCGCCCACGATGCTTCCGAGGATTTCCAGGGAGGGGGGCGACAGCATGACGCCCATGGCGCAGAGCACCATGGTGAAGAAGGAACGTTCAGGGATTTTCAATCATCGTTCGCGGAATAGACGCTCCGAAGGAGTCTGCTCCCGCGCCTCCTTTCAGTGCCTTGAAGCGGGATCGGCACGGCGACCTGAAGCGTTCGGATGAAAGAACGGCGAGGTTCCCGATTCGGACCACTCCTGCCCATGCCTTGGAATTGGTGCATCATATTGGGTCGAAATGATTTCTTCAAGAAACCGTTTACCGCACGGCGTTTTGAAAATGTGACCGTACTCCGTTTCCGGAAATCATTCGGATAAAGATCTATTACCGTATTCACTCACAGTGTCGCCGGGGGACCCAGTCTTCCCCGGACCGCCTTATACGGGCTTCACCCCGGCGGCACTCGACGGAGCCGGACTATGGAGCTCTTTAGCCGACTTAGGAGATGTAAGGCACGCCGAAAATGAATAACCAACCCAATTCGCCCCCGTGAATGGTCACTTTTTACCGGCACCGCACACCGGGAGGAATCTTTTCCAGGGATCGGCGGAAGGTTACCCGGGATCCAGGCTCCGGGCGTGCCGTCGTACTATTGGGGACATGCTTTTAGGAAGGAGTCCTTTGTCCCGTCGGCGGGACGCGCCGCTCCCGTCTGGAAAGAGGACTTGGGAAAGATCAGGGCACGAGGAGCTTCCATTCATGGCAGGTTCCGCAGAAGTTTTCCGACTTTCGGTGCACGTGGTGGCAGACGTCGCACTCCAGGAGGTCCTCGTAGTGGGGTGAGTGGTGAGGATTCGCCCGCCCCTCGTTCGTCAGTGAGGCCAATTTGGCGTAGGACTCGTGGCACTGAAGGCAGTCCGATGTTTTCAGGGGCTTGGGCGGCACAAGGTCCCGGTGGCAGTCTTCACAGGAAACTCCGGCGAGCTGATGGAAGTGGCTCAAAGGAATCTTCCCGATGAGGCTTACGTTGCGAGCCTTATGGCAGGAACGGCATTCGGGAAGCGCCGACTCCGCGGCTTCCGGATGATTCGTGGGAAGGACCCTTCTCGTGGTGTGGCACGCGGCGCATTGGCCGGGCCGGGCAGTACTTTTTCTTTCGGGATTTCCATAGGCGTCTTCCGAGTTCGACCCGGAGCACCAAACCAAGCAGCAGGCCAGGGTCAGAAAACAGATACGGACCGGGCGATTCCTCACGAGAGATGGAAGGGTCGGTCTTTTAGCCCACATCGAGTCGCCTTTTCTTGAAGAAGAGAGGTGAACGGAACGTTGAAATTACCCGATACCCGGAAGCGGCACAGAGCCGACTTCGAAAAGGCTCGTGGTGTCGTCATCGGACATGGAACGGGAGAAGTCGAACTTCGGCTTCTCCCGGTTGAAGTTAGGCGGAAGGCTGGAGTCGGGTTAGACCTTCCGCACGGGGGTAGCCCTCATCGCACAGGCTCTTCGGCCGCCTTTTGGCCGGCAATGCGGCCGAAAACCAAGCAGTCGGCCGTGGCGTTGCTGCCCAGGCGCACGGCCCCGTGAACGCCTCCCGTGATTTCGCCCGCGGCATATAAGCGGCCGATCGGACGGTGATCCAGATCAATCACTCGAGCGTCCTCATCGATTTGGACGCCGCCCATGGTATGATGAATTTTGGGCCACAAGCGCATACCGTAGAAGGGCGGCATTTCCACGGGCCGACAGTCTTGACGGATCGGTTTTCCCTGTTCCTCGTCCTTTCCCGTCTTTACATACGCGTTGTACTTTTCGATGGTCTGCTTGAGACCTTCGTAGTCGATCTTGAAAGCCTCGGCCAATTCTCCCAACGTGTTGAACTCTTTCACGGTGCCGGCCGAAAGCATTTGACCAAGCTTGTCGGTGTATTGGGCTCCGGTCTGATCCGCGATCCCAATGGCGGGATGACCGGTCTTGAGGATGGCGTCCGAACGCACTTTGCGGTCGGCCAGTTCATTGACGAAACGCTTTCCCGTGGCCGGATCCACCATCACGCCGTAAGGGAAGGCCGAAGAGATGGCGAAAATGTACCCGATTCCCATGCCTTTCTCGTCGGGGCAGGCCCATGGGCCGAGCTGGATCCACGAAAGCTGCACGGGGGTGGCACCCAGCCTCAGGGCTTCAATAAGCCCTTCCGCGGTGGCTCCAGGCTGGTTGGTGCAATCCAGTTGATCGGTGAGCCGCGGGTCCTGGATGGTACGGAAGGGAATATCGTATCCGAACCCGCCGGTGGCCATGACGACGGCCTGCCTTGCCTTGACGGTTTTCACCGTGCCGCTTCCGGCTTCCGGGAAAGCGTATCCTTCACGGATCTCGACTCCCCGAACCGCGCCCTCTTCGTCCTTGAAGATGCGGGTGAGGTAGCAGCCCGTTCTCAGCGGGATCTCCAGCGCTTTGACCTTTTTGATCATGGGAAGAACGATGCCCGAGCCGGAGTTGTTGGTCGTGTAGTAGCTTCGGGGTACGGAGTGGCCTCCAAGGTGGGTAACGCGTTCCTTGTATTGCACGCCGAGCGTTTCAATGGTCCATTGGACGGTTTCGTTGGAAAGTTCGCACACTTTGCGGACCAGCTCGGGGTGGTTCAATCCCAAACCGGCTTTGAGCATGTCCTTGAACATGAGTTCCGGCGAATCCTTGATTCCTTCCTTGTTCTGCAGTTCCGAGTTTGCCGCGGCGATGAGGCCTCCGTTGATGATGGAGTTGCCGCCCGGAACCTTCATCTTTTCCAGGACCAGAGGCGCCGATCCTTTGTTCTTGACTTCCATGGCGGCCGCCAATCCGGCGAATCCGCTGCCGATAATGACGACATCGGCTTCCTCATCCCAAGACGCGGGCAACTGAGCCGAATGGGCCGGCCCGGCGCCGAGGAACATGCCGCCCGTCGCCAAACCGGCTCCTGCGGCGGCTCCCCCCGAGGCCTTAAGGAAGGTGCGCCGGGTCATTTTTCCGGAGAGGGTATCTTGGTCGTTCATTGAATACCTCCTGTCGTTCTACGTGTAAGGCCAAATTAGGCCGGGCGGCTAAGATGCGTATTGTTTTTGGGGACCACGTAACGGATAAGGGCAATGTCCGTGCCACAACCGGAGCGTGCTCCGGCTCTCTAATTAGCCGATATATTGGAATAATTCTGAGGTTGTCTATTTGGGGGCGTTAAGATTGAGACGGATGCCTGCCGGATCTTTTTACACAAGGTAAAAGAACTCGGCGGTCGAAGCTTCATAGGGTGGGAATATTCGCGCAAACCTCGTGCGTGGATGCTTTCGGGGCTCTCATTCTCTTGTAAACCGGACAAGCTTTCCCTACAATGAAAGGACACTTCGAGGTCCCCGCGGTGTCCCGTGCGGGAACAAGTTGGAGGGAGGGCTCGTCCGGGTCTTTGCCCGAATCTTCGACGGTTTTTTCAACTTTCATCCAGGGGTTTCCCTCCCCGGGGCAAGGATTCCAGATCATGAACGTTCTGCTCGTCTATCCCAAGTTTCCCGATACTTTCTGGTCATTTAAGCACGCGTTGCGATTCATTCGGAAAAAAGCGGCTTTCCCTCCGCTGGGCCTGCTCACCACGGCGTCTCTTCTGCCAAAAGACTGGTCCAGACGACTGGTGGACATGAACGTCGTGGACCTATCGGACGCCGATCTTTCCTGGGCGGACCTGGTGTTCATCGGTGGAATGACGATCCAACGCGAATCGGCAAAGCAGGTGATCGCCCGGTGCAACGCCATGGGGGTCAAGGTGGTGGGAGGAGGGCCGCTGTTCACTTGCGAGCCTGATGAATTCAGAACCGTGGCGCACCTGGTGCTCGACGAAGCGGAACTGACGCTTCCGCGTTTCTTGGCGGACCTGGAAAAAGGGACTCCGGAAAGGACCTACCGGGCCTCCGAGTTTTGCGACATTCGCAGGACACCGGTTCCCCAGTGGGACCTCATCGAGATGAAGAAATACGCGTCCATGTGCCTGCAGTTCTCGCGAGGATGCCCTTTTCACTGTGATTTCTGCAACGTGACGATTCTTTTCGGTCGCAAGCCCCGGATGAAGACTCCCGAACAGATGATTTATGAGCTGGAAACGCTTCAAGTTGCGGGGTGGCGGGGAAATGTCTTTTTCGTGGACGACAACTTTATCGGGAACAAGAACTACCTGAAAACCAAGCTGCTGCCCGAGTTGATCCGTTGGCGGAAGGGCAAGAAAGGATTCGTGTTCTACACGGAGACGTCCATCAATTTGGCCGATGACCCGGAGCTGATGGAAATGATGGTCAAAGCGGGCTTTGATACGGTATTCGTGGGCATCGAATCTCCGGACGAAGAGAGCTTGACCGAGTGCCGGAAGAACCAGAACAAGAATCGGGACTTGCTGCAGAGCGTAAAGGGGATTCAGAGAGCCGGTCTCCAAGTGATGGGCGGCTTCATTGTGGGGTTTGACAACGATACGCAGTCCACCTTCCATCGGCAGGTCGACTTCATCCAGAAGAGCGGTATTGTGACCGCCATGGTGGGGATGCTTCAGGCTCCTCCGGGAACACGGCTGTTCGAGAGGTTGAGCAAGGAAAACCGGGTGTTGGGGGCGTTGTCCGGAGACAATGTGGACGGCACCACGAACATTATTCCCCGCATGGGTTTGCCCAAGCTCGTGGAGGGCTACCGGGCGCTCATGGAACAGCTTTATTCTCCTGAATGTTATTATCAACGGGTACGCACCTTTCTAAAGGAATTCAAGACGCCGGAAGTCAGGGTGCCCATGGATTTTCATCGATTTTTCGCTTTCTTCCGTTCCTCCGTGAGACTGGGAATCGGGGGTAAGGAACGTTACCAGTATTGGAAGCTGGTGCTGTGGACCCTGACCCGAAGGCCCAAACTCCTGCCTTTGGCCATCACTCTGGCCATTCACGGATATCATTTCCGGCGCGTGTGCGAGCTGCATATTCATTGAATCCGCCGTCGAGTCGGATCGTTACGCCGTATCCTTGGGTGCCCAAGGATACGTTGCTCTTCCGTCTCAGCCGAGCAACATCGGTTTTTCCGGGGGAGATACCGCTCGTTTCCCGAAACACGTTCCGCCTGAAACCGTATTGACACACATCCCCGTATCTAGTACGGGTGAAGGTGCTCATGGTTTAGGGGAATCCCGTGGAATTCGGGAGCGGAACGGCCGCCGTAACCGGGGAGACGCCCGCAGTAAGCCACTGCCCTTTCGGGTGGGAAGGCGCGGGACGTCAATAATCCGGAAGCCGGAACACCCGCCTTTGAGCCAATCCAAAGGCACCGGTAGTATGCTCGTATGCTTGCACAGTTGAGACCAAAGCGATCCCTATTTGTCCCCTTGTGGGGGAGATAGGGTTTCTTTTTGCCCTTGCTCCGGGCCTTCGGGAGGATTCTTGACGCGCAGCAGGCGGTTGAAAAGGCGCTCCGCATTTTTTCAATGGGCCGGTGGGGGTCAAGGCGACGAACAACCAACAGTTACGGGAGGTTCACAATGGGCAAAAGGTATGCGGCGGTCCTGGGGATACTTTTCATTTTCACGGCCTGCTTCGCTGGTCAAACCGTGTGGGCCGGCTACGGAGGCATCTGGAAGAACCCCGAGCAGACGGTGAATATCTGGTTGTCGGAACACGACACGCGGGCCATGACCGCCGTGTTCACCACGGACTTGACCTCTTACGAATCCTTTTTGGACAGCGACTTCACCGACGGATTCCAGGCATCGGAGTTGGGAGGAAACGGCGCCGCTCTGTCCATCTCTTTTACCGGCGAAGATTCGGCGACGGCCGTATACACTCCGAGCGGAGGCGCTCCCGTTTCCTATGCGCTGAGCAAGAGCTTCGGAGGAACCTATTGCGGGCTGTTGTTCTCGTGCGGCGGAATCTACTCGGATCCCAACGGGCTGGGTTATCGTACTTCGGTGGCGTCGCCCTTTAATACGGTGCAATATCGGGACGGGGGAGGGGAGGATCTCGTCCTTGCGCAAGATACGGTGGCGCGGACATTTGGTGACAAAGTGTTCTTGATTGGACGGTACGGCTCGGATTCCGTGCTCGTGGTGGACCCGGTTCAAACGGACGCGGTTCCGCAGATTCAATATAGTGTGGGGATCGAGGATCCCAACGGGGTTCTGGACCTTCCTTCTCCCCAATCCTCGAGCAATCCCCAGGACATGGTCTTTCTCGACGAATCTACGGCCTATATGAGCTTTCTGGGGAGCAGCGCATTGCTCAAGCTGAATCCCTTGACCGGGGAACGACTCAAACTGATCGATCTTTCCATGTTCAACGAGGGCACCGATGAACTGCCTGAAGCCGCGAACATGGTCCGCGTGGGTCAATACATTTACGTGTCTTTGGGAAGGCTGGATCGCAACAACGGATGGGCGCCGTCCGAGGGCATGCTGGCCAAAATCGACACGGAAACGGATAGTGTGGTGGATATGGACCCTGTGACCGAGGGCGTACAGGGAATTCAGCTTCAATTGAGGGATCCCGGTTCCCTTTCCTACCTTGAATCCACGGGCGAGATTTTCGTTGTTTGTACGGGCGACTACAACGACGAAGCTTTCGGTTCCGGAGTGGAAGTCGTGGACACGGCTACGGACGCTTCCAAGAATTTGATGTTTCGCCAGGAGGATGTGGGGTATGTGGTCAGCGACCTGGACTTCTGTTCACCGGAGAAGGCTTATCTGGTCGGGACGGACAATTCCGGCGATTGGCCGTGGCCGTATTTCGTCAACGAGGTGAACCTTACCGACGGTTCGGTGACCCAAAGCAGATTTCACGAGGTGCTTTACTATATTCCCGAGATTGCGGCCGGTTGTCGGGAGTGCGGATGCACGCTCTTTGTGATCGACAACTCGGACGAGGACCCGGGCATTCTGGCCTTTAATACAAAGACCAACACGGTTGCCGGAAAAGCCGCGACCCCACTACCCGTGCAGGGAATGTCCGTCATGGACCGTTAGGCGGTTGCCGCCGAACGCGGTTCGCGGTGTTGCGCTTCATCCATCATCTTTGCGGCGTACCTCATGTACGTTCCCACTTTCAGGGATTGGCGCGCCCGGCGGTCACCCTTTTTGATCTTCTTTTCGAGACGGCGGCTCTTACGTCGCCGTCTTCTCTCCCTCAGATTACTTTTCCTTCGTGAAACCATCCGGACTATACTGTCGATGACGAAGCTTTCGCGGAAATCCTGGAAGAGCTTCCGGTCGCTTTTCAGACCCGTGAGACGAGCCGGGCGTTCCCGCGTGGAGAGTATCCGTAGGAAAGCATCCATAAAAGAGCTTCCTTGATGAAAGGGGTGCGATGGTGGACTTATCGCAATCCGTTCCCGGCCCTTTGTTTGAAGCCATCCTCCTGTGCGTGCGGCAAGCGGTGATCCTTTCCGGGCTCGACGGGAGGATATCCTTCGCAGGGCCTTCGGTCCCGGCGGTCCTGGGATTCGAGCCGGATGAACTCGTAGGTTTAGACCTTTCCGTTCTGTTTACCCCGGAAGATCTTGTTCACTTATTGCCCAACCTCCTGAAGATGGCCGCCCGAGGCAGAGAATTCAGCGGGGAGGTCATGCTTGTTCGAAAGGACGGTACTCGTTTTTTCGCTTTTCTTTCGATCAAGACCTATGCCGAGACGTTGGAGACGCCGCCGGTGCTGATCACCGGGATCAGGGACATCGACCGGCGAAAGCGAATGGAGCAGTCTTTCAGGGATGTGGGCTACGAGGACCTGGTGAAGGTGGCCAATGGGATTGCGCACGAATTGAGAAATCCCATGGTGGGTATTGCCGGGTATGTAAACAAACTATACAAATCCTGCCGTTCCGACGACGAACATGACGGTTACTACAGGAACATCCTGGACGACTTGAAACGAATTGAGGAACTGATCAGAAAGGTCGATTTCTTCATTCGGATGCCCAAGCCGCAACATGTCGCCGAAGACCTCGGGCGAGTGATCAAGGAGGCCGTGGAGAGGTGTCGGCGGGAGATATCCGAATGCGGCGCGCAATTAGAATCGGAAACCGCCGAATGTGTCCTGCATGTGGATCGAGAACAAGTGATCCGTGTGGTCTCCATCCTTATCGATAACGCGCTGGAGGCCATGGGGGAGGGTGGGTCGATCCGTATACGATCCTCCGTTGAGGACGGCGCGTATGTGATCTCCGTACATGACACCGGCCCGGGCATTTCGCGGGAAAATCTCGCCCATCTGTTCAAACCGTTTTTCAGTACCAAGAGCGGGGGGAGCGGCTTCGATCTCGCTGTGGCCAAACGGATCATGGAAGCGCACGGAGGCGCCATTGAAGCCGAATCGCCGCCGGGCGACGGCGCCGTGTTTCGACTGAAGTTTCCTTTGGAAAAACGCAGGGCGATTCGTACCGGCCCCATCGACGACTGAAACCGCGTCCGCTCCGCGCGCCGCGGCCCGAAGTTCGATTTGCCGTCCGGTTCGAAGAGGTCGTGTGGTCGGTTCCGAGCCTCAGCCTTCGGTGGTCAGACTCTTCAGGGTGGCAAGAGCGCCGCGGGCGTGGTTCTTGTAACGTTTTTCCGCCGCCGCTTTTTGGAAGGACCGTTCGGCCAGGGGAAGGTCCCCGGACTCCCAGGCGCAATATCCCAGGAGAAGCTGGGCCAGGGCGATGTCGGGGGCTTTGTCCGTGACTCTCTGAAGCACTTCCATGGCCTTCTTCCAATGACCGTGTTGGTAGTGCAGCTTGCCCACCTCGAGAAGGCGGGTGGGGGAAGGGTCTTTGTCAATAGCCCGATTCCAGAAGACCAGGGCACGTTCGGGTTGCTCGGCCGTCACGTAGGCACGGGCGATTTCGTCGCATTGATCGGGTGAGGGATCGGGACCGTAGGCTTTCTCGAGTAGTATCGCACCTCGCTGAGGGGTTCCGATGTACATGTAAATGCCGGCGAGTTCCTTCCAGCCGTCGGCGTCGGGGGGGGAGAGCCGATAGGCGATCTCCAGTGCGGCGGCGGCTTCCACGTAGTTCTTTCGATGGATTCTCACCTGTGCCATCAGCCTCCAATACGCGGCTTCCGTGGGGTTTCGTTCCAGAAACAGGGTGAGAAGCTCTTCCGCCTCTTTCAGTTCGCCGAGTTCGAGGTACGTGTGGATGAGCAGTTGCAGCCACGGCTTCTCCACCTTGGCTCCCGGACGAACCAGCTCGGACAGAGCGACTTTGGCTTTGGCGTATTCGCGTGCTTGGTAATGAGCGGCTCCCGCTTGGTAGAGGAGATCGTAATCCGGAGGATCCGACAGGTCGAAGGCCTTCCGGAAGCAGGTTGCGGCTTCGGATGTGTGGTTGAGCTCATAGGCCACGGCGGCGAGATTTCTCCACAACATGGCGGAATCGGTGGCGGCCTCAACGCCCCTGCGATAGGACCGATACGCCGCTTCCTTCTTATTGTTCATATAGTAGGCGTTGCCCAAGAGGTAACAGACCAGGGCATCCGGCTTATCGGGGTGCTTCAGATCGAACTCCCGCAGGATTTCGACGGCCTTGTCGTATTTTTCGGCTTGCAGGGCTTCTTGGGCCTGATACACGATTCGGTGGACGGTTGGAGAAAGATTGCGCGTCAGGGGGTCCTGTGCGCTGAAGACCGGTATGGGCGCATACCATGCGAGTATGGACGCGCAAACGAAGCAAAGAATGACCGTTGTTCTTGTTTTCATCCCGATAGTCCGAATTCAATGGGGAGTACAACCCAGGTGGAGACCGGGGCGCCTTGGACGAATCCGGGGCGGAAACGCCATTGGGCCAACGCCTGGAGCACGCTTTCACCAAAGAGACCCGCCGGCTGTTCCTCGACGATGACGGGTTTTTGAACACGACCTTGAGAGTCCACGATGAACTTCACCAGGACCTTTCCCGTGATGCCTCTTCTCCTTGCGGAAAAAGGATACCGGGGTTTCACCTGGCGGAGAATTTGCGGTTGCTCGTCGACCTCGCCGATCTGGAATTCCCGAGGGAGGCTCGGAAGCTCGTTCGGGGGCGCCGTAACCTGGAGGTCCGCAGCCAGCTTGGGATTCAATTCAAACTGGAAATCGGGCAACTTCAGAGATTCCTTGGGCCGGGTGGTTTGCCGCTTGACCTGCTGCACCGGAAACACGGGGAGCTTTTTGATCATCTCCCTGGGCTTGGGCTTGGGTCGATCCTGTTTGGGCGGAGGGGGCGGTGGGGGCTGCTGGAGCCGGATGAGCACCGGCTTCAAGGAACCATCGTTGCCGGATGAGCCCAGGTCACGAGACAGGGCGGGCATCCAGAAAATTAGAAAGGCATTCATCAGCAGGGCCATTCCCAAAGCGGGCCCCCAACCTTTCAGTGTCTTACCGGATATCGCTCTCATTGGTAAGTCTTCCGGGCCGCGATACTGATATTACGCACGCCGGCCAGGCGGCAGGCATCCAACACCTGCACCACCACACCGGTGTGGCTTTCCTTGTCCGCCGAGATGACCACCGAGCCGTCGGGCATTTCCGCCAGGAATCTTTCCATGCGAGCCCTGACGGCGCGAACGTCCACACTCTGACCCTCGATGTAGACCGTTCCCTCCTGAGTGACGCCCACAATGAGATTGGTTTTTTCCTGAGTTTCCGCGCTCTGAGCAGTTGGACGCCTGACTTCGACGCCGGATTCCTTCACGAAACTCGTGGTCACGATGAAGAAAATCAGCAGGATGAAGATCATGTCGATGAGCGGCGCCATGTTGATTTCCGTGGGCCGCGAGCGTTGCAGTCGGTTCCGGACTCCGATCATCCGGCAATCTCCCCTTGAGGACGTCGAGTGGGCAAACTCGGCGGTTTCATGTATGGTTTCTAATCCGTCCTTCGAGGCTTTTCGGCCGAATATGCCGGCTGCATCCGGGAAAGGCGGATGTAGTGAATTTATTCGGCGCTATTCAACGTGTCCCCAAATTCACAGGCGGTGCAGAGGTCCAAGCCGAATCTTTTCATTCTCGCCTGGTTCTTCTGAATACGACGGAAAAGCACCGACCCCATGAGGTAGCCGGGGATCGCCACCACAAGACCGCTTTGGGTGCTGATGAGTGCTTCCGAAATCCCTCCGGCCATGGCGCGCGCGTTTCCGGTGCCGAAAAAGGAAATCACGTCGAAGGTAGTGATCATCCCGGTGACCGTTCCCAGCAGCCCGAGCAAAGGCGCCACCGAGGCCAACACAATGATGGTCCTCACATGACGTCCGAGACGATTGGATTTTCGGTACACCAGAGCCTCGACGGTCTTCCGATCAGCCTCGGGGTCGAACACGCGGTCTCTGCTGAATTCACGGATCAGGTCCCCGCGCCAACCGTCCGGAGCGCTCTCGGGGTTTTCCAAGAACGCGCGGGATCGTTCAAGCGTGAGCCTCCCGCTGTCGATGCCGCGGAGTTCCGCAAGCTTCTTGAATATGAGAAGCCACATCCAGGCGGACACCACCGCCAACGGAAACATGACTACGCCTCCGTGCTGGACATACTCCGCAGTGCTGATCATCCAATCAGGCAGCGTGGCGGATCACCTTCCTTTCCACCGCGCCGGTCTTGAGCAGGGTGGCCACCAGGGCCGTTCCTTTTTCTTCCATGTCTCCGGTGATACGATCCACTCGCCTCTGAAGGAAGTGATGCAATAGAACAATGGGCACCGCGATGGCCAAACCGAGCTGGGTGGTCACCAAGGCTTCCGAAATGCCTCCGGACATCATCCGGGGGTCACCGGTTCCGTAAACCGTGATCACCTGGAACGTATTGATCATGCCGGTCACCGTGCCCAAAAGGCCCAGCAATGGGGCAATGGCCGCCAGCACGCTGATGGTGGGGAGGAACCGTTCCAAACGGGAAAGCTCTTTGAGGATGCGTTCTTGAAGAATATTCTCCAACGCGTCTCTCGAACTTCCCAGATTCTTGAGACCGGCCAGCAGCACCCGGCAGGTGGGATAGCGTTCGAAAGAGGAACAGTAATCCCGGCTTTCCTGCCACTGACCCTTAACGGCCATGGATTTCAGTCGATCCATGACCTCGTCCGTGCGAACCCGGATTCGGAACAAGGTGTAGGCGCGTTCCAAGGTCAAACCCAAGGCCAGAAAACCGACCAGAAGAATGGGCCAGACCAGTGGGCCGCCGGATTTGAGCCAATCGATGAGACCGCCGCTGCGTGTGAGCCGGCTGAAGATCGCCCCGCCCGACAGGTCCACGGGCAGAGTCTCTCCATGCCCTTCAAACCAGTCTTCAATGGAACCTCGCTCACTCCAGGAAGGTCGGACCGGGACCGCTACCAGGCGATTTCCTTTTTCTTCGTACCGGAGGAATCCGACCTTTCCGTCGAGCCTGTAATAGGCCGAGAAGGGACCTACCCGGAGAATATCACCGGATTGCTCCCTGCCCTCGGGGCCGATGAAATTTCCTTGGCGGACCTCCGTGGTGCCCGAACGCTGGATATCGTCGAAATAGAAGTCCACGAATTTACGAATATCGTCGAGACCGGGGAATCGGCCGGCGGCCGCGAGTTGCCCCACCAATTCCAGCCTGGCCGGAACTTCGACGGAAATCGGGTCGGAGCGAAAAGAGGCTTCCGCGTCTTTGGCGGTGCTGCGCACGGCTCCTTCCAGCACTTTGACTTCCTCGGTTTCCGCGGCCAGTTCCTCGCTCAGGCGCTGCTCTTCAGCACGCAGACTTTCGAACTTTTTGGTCAGTGCGTCGAGTTCCGCTTCCTGCGCGCGGACCTCCGCGGAGAGTGTCGCCCGCTCGGCCAGGAACGTTTTGCGTTCTTCTTCTATGCCGGCCAGTGTTTCCTGCGCCTGCCGGAGTCCGGACTCGGTGTCCTGTTCCACCTGAGCGGCCACAACGTCCCAGGAAGCCCATAGACGAGTTGTGGACAGAGTTGCGAACGAGAGGAATGCGAGCGCGATGACGAGGGCTTTTCTCTTGAGATCGAGAACACCGGACTCGAGACGGGACGGCGAAGCGCTGCAGGAAAACGGAGAAGGTCGGACCATCATGGTTTCACCTCCCCCAAAGGCAGTTCCACAAGTTCTACGGCGCGTCTACGCTCCGCCATTTCCATGGCCCGGGTGAGTTCGGAAGCGTAACCGGACGGCAACGGTTCCCATTCTCCCGTGGGAGTCAAACGGCCGACTTTGGTGCCGTCGAGGGAGACATAAAAAACGGCGGTGCGGCCTATGCGAAGGAGATATACGCTGGTCTGAGAGCCTTGTATCTCGAGTACGGCCTCGCTCTTTTCGATGTTTCTCCCGTAGTCCGCCTCCACGTGAAGGGCTTCCAGAATTCTCCGGAGTTTTTCCCCGGATCCAAGATCATAGTCGGCCAGGGAATCCTTGAGAAAGGTCAGCCTCCTGGTCCTTTCCCCCATGAGAAACGGAAGGTCTTGGTGGATCGAAAGGTCCAACCGATCGACGGTTTCATACAGATAGGGCTCGAGAGAGGTCTTGAGAATCTCGATCTCTTTCTTTTTCCTGTTGAGTTCCGCCAGAGATTCGTTGAGTTTTTCGATGTAGGAGAGGTACTTCTTCTTCTGCAGGTCCAGCCACTGCTTCTGATTCTTGAGCTCACGGATTTCCGCCAGTACCTCGGTTCTATCCGCGGCCCAACGTTCCGCCTTTTCCTGAATGCCGCGTTCCGAGCGTATGGCGCCTTCGACCTTTTCCTGAAGGGCTCGGGAAGAAGAGGCGGCCGAAAGGGGTGAGGCGACAAAAAGGCCGACAATCAGAAGAACGGCCAAACAAAGGAAATGTGACTTTTGTGAAGTGGGCACCATCGACTTCCTTATGCAAGGTTCCGGAGAACGCAGCTCCGAAGCAATGAGGAGACGCTTCTCCGGTCCGTGAGAAGCGGAAAAGGGAATAAAAAAAACCCCTGGCCGCTCTTCAGAGGGAGGGGGTAAGACTGCCCACTTTACAAGTCGGGCAACCCCTTTCCGCGAGGATCCCGTCATGTTCCCAAGGGCAGGTTTTCTGGCTCTCGGTTCGTCCTACCGGCCGCGCCTTCCCATCCTTCATGGACAGTGGCTTGTCGCGGCTTTCGTCCCCGATCACAGCGGCGGGTCCGCTTCCGATTCAAACGGAATTTCCCTAAGTAACCCTTTGGAACCTATGTCAAGTTCGTATCTTACCCGGATCCCCGGAGAAGTCAATGGAATTTCGGCGGGCCGAATTCACGACCTCGGCCGAACCACCTCCTACCGCGGTTCCGGGCGGGTACGGTTTCGTCGTTCAGACGCCTTGGTAAGCCTTGAGATTGTCGAAGATGCCCAATACGCATCGAGTCAGTTCGTCGAACTGCTCGGGATACAGAGACTGGGCTCCGTCGCTCAAAGCATGGTCCGGGTCGTGATGGACCTCCACCATGATTCCGTGGGCACCGACGGCCACGGCGGCCCGACTCAGGGGGATCACCTGGTCGCGACGGCCCGCGGCATGACTCGGGTCCACGATGATGGGCAGATGGCTTTCCTTGCGCACCACGGGAACCGCGGAAAGGTCCAGCGTGTTCCGGCTGTGATGCGCGAAAGTCCTGACTCCCCGCTCGCAAAGAATCACCTGACGGTTGCCTCCCTCGAGAATGTACTCTGCGGCCATGAGCCATTCTTCGATGGTGGCGGCCATACCGCGCTTGAGCAGCACCGGTTTCGGAGAAAGGCTCGCCCTGCGGAGGAGACTGAAGTTCTGCATGTTCCGGGTGCCGATTTGGACCACGTCCGCGTACTCCTCCACCAGGGAGTAGTTTTCGACGTCCATCACCTCGGTGACCACCGGCATTCCGGTCTCCTCTCTCACTTTCGCCAAAATCTTGAGCCCCTCTTCCCCCAGTCCTTGAAAGGAATAAGGAGAAGTCCGGGGTTTGAACGCGCCGCCTCGAAAAAGGTGCGCTCCGGAGCGACGGACATGCTCCGCGATGACGAGGGCCTGGGTCTCGCTCTCAACGGCGCAGGGGCCGGCGATGAGGGTGAAGTTTCCGTTCCCGACCCGGGTATCGCCCAGCTTGATGACGGTGTCCTCGGGCTGGGTTTCCCGGCTGACCAGCTTGTAGGGCCTCGTTACGGGAATCAAATCCTTGACTCCCGGTAAACCCACAAAGGGCGAGGCGTCCACCGCCCCCAGATTGTGCAGGATGCCGATGGCGACCCGCTCTCCTCCAGGAATGGGCCGCGGTTTGTATCCCTTCTTTTCGATGGCTTCAATGACTGCGTCTACCTGCTCCTGCGTTGCTTTCCGGTCCATGACCACCAACATGGCGACATCTCCTTTCAGGGTGAAAAGGGGAATCCTGGGATGCGGCACGGACGGGGCCCTCGAAAAAAGGGCCGTGGGAGGAGACCCACGGCCCTGAAAACAAAAAAGGACGGTGGGTCCGGGTGACCCACCGTCCTTGCCTATGCATTTTTTATGGTCGTTCAGGCAACAGAATTCCGGTCGGCACACCCCTGTTCCGATTTCCGCCACCAGCACCAGTAATAAACTCGGGTGTTACGACCGTTCATGAAATTCGCCTTTTTATCAAGATCAGTAGATCATCTATACAGACAAATCCTCGTGGTGTCAAGGGACGAATCAGCCCGAGCGATTCGATTCCTCTCTCTCGGTTATCCGGGGAACTTGAGCTCGATTTCTTCTTCGTGTTTGTCCTTGGAGGCGGAAACACCGATCTCCAGACTGTCGTTACGGATGCCGAGAGCCAGGGGGCCTTTCTGCTTTCCTTTTTCGAAATGCATGATGGCGCGGACATCTTCAATGATCTTACGGCCGATCTCCTGCCCCGGGGATGGAAGAACGGCTTCCCGATACTTGGCCGTAGCTTTCACTTCACCATTGTCGTCCACGGAGAGAGTGATCTTTTTCGCTCCCGCATTGACTGCGTGCAAAGCCGCCAGGGCGATCCACTTGAGGGCGGCTTCTTCCTTGTTTTCGTCGTTGGCCAGTCTGGACATCTCCTCCAGCGGGTCATTGGTCGCGTAACAGTCGCAAAGTTCCTGGACCTTCAGGTGAAGACTCGACTTATCCTGCATGGAATGTCCTCCTTTTCTTAATATTGAGAATTTTTCGTTACGATAAATTGTCGGGCGCAATTGGGTGGTTTTGCCGGTCACTTTCCGTCAATTGACCCATGCTAACCATTGTCGCGAGGAAAGTGAATCAGGTGTGGAAGGTATCCGACCCTGGAGGCGGGACTTCAACGGGGTGACTACCGACAGGCCTGTTTCGACGGACAGTCTAAAAGAGACGTGTATGGAGTGCTTGAAAGAAGGTGAGAAGTCGGCAGGGATCAGTCGTCATCTTTGGCGGAGGGATCATAAAGCACGCGAATCCATCCCTTTCTTCTTCCGAATTCTTTGGCCTTTTCCAGACTCTCCATGAAAATGTCCACCTGGCGACGCTTTCGGGAATGCATGCGGTCCTCGAATCGGAAAAACCCCATCCCTTCGATGGTGATACGGTCGCCGAATTCCAGTCCGAAGAAACGTTCCAGATCGCGGCTCAAAGCGACTACGCCGTCTTCCGGCGAGGATCCGGAGGAAGTGATTCGCGGAGTCGCATCGGTCTGTCGACGGTCCGGATTGTAGGCGGTAATGGTCACCGGGACCCGGAAGACCATCGGCTCGTGAACTTCGGAGAGAACATCCGGATCCGCGAGACTTGCGATGGTGACATAGTTGTCTCGGTCGGACCCTTGAGGTTCATACCAAGACCAAAGTCCCAGCCCAAGCATGCCCATGAACAGAAGCGCGATCAGAGGGGCCTTCAATCCGGAATTCATTATGGAGCCTCGACGTGGAAACCTGGTGAAACATAACAAGAGGTTGAAAACTGCGATCCGTGACGTGCGGCCGCGGCTCTCGTCCCTGCGATCAATGGCATGTACGACCCGGCCCTCGGGATTTGCGCACTTTGCACCTTGCCGTGTCCCACCGGCCTGCGGCGGGCCGGCATCACAGCGGGCCGAGAAGAATGGGAAAGAAGCCCCCATTCTTTCGAAAAATCATTCTTCATCCAAGACAATCATGCCCGAATATCCCGAAGCGACGAGCGGCAGGAATCAGCCTCCACTCAGACGTAACCGTCCACCAGAGGCGGTGAGTCTTCTTTTTTGATGAGGATTTCCAATACCGCCTCATCCATGTCCGGCGTCCATTTTCGTTTCAACTCGTATACGGTGGCCGTCCATTGCTCCGATTCCTTCTCGTAGACGGACGCGCCATTGGGGGAGGGTTCGTAGGTTCTGCGGACAATGTAATTTTCCGCGATTTCAGCCGCGCCGAGAGGGTTGGCGGCAAGGTCCACTTTCTCCAGGCGCGCTTCCTCTGCGATGCGCTCTTGTTCGAGCTTATCGCGGAGTTCCTTCGACCTGGCTTCCGCAGTCCACCGATCATAAAATTCGGTAGACCGACCCGTCCGTCCCCAACGACTGAGTGCGGACTGCACGGTGCCGGACAAAATGGGCGTTACCGGGTTCATAACGGCTCCCGGCTGAAACAGCCCGCCTGTCATCGGCGGGGCCAAAGGACGGGATAGGGCCGGGTGTGTTCTCGACCAAGTCCTGCAAAAAAACTAATGAAGCACACGGTGGAAGTCAACCGGAACCGGGCGGTGAGAATCGTTCGCAACGGGGGGCGGAGCACGAATGAGCGGAGGAACGAGAGAGAAAAGGTGGGGTGAGCGTTCCGGCCGGTCAGTCCTTCTTCGCTTTCAACGTCTTCATCAACCGTTCCTTGTCTCTGCGCGCCCCCCATAGTTCCGTTTCGATACGGGTGCGTTCTTCCGGAGGCGAATGCTCCAGGCGCTCCTCGAGTTCGCTCACCCGAGACACCGCCTGATAGAGGCGGCGGGCCAGAAAACGGATAGACACGGAAGCATCTCCACGAAAGATCGGGGGCGCCCGGGAAGACCCCGGGCCCTTGTCGGCTCAAATAATGATCACGCCGCTATTGCAGCGCGACACGGACATGATCCTTGTACCAGGCCAGATAATCCAGCGGAAGCATTTTTCTTCTTTCAGCTTCCTTGGACAATTTCACTCCCAAACGATAAATGCGGGCCACCAACTCCTTTTTCGAAGTGCCGAGTCTGGCGGCCGCCGTGGAAAGCTCGTGGAACCCGCGGGCCTGAGTGCCGTACAGCTCAAAAGGCAACTCCAGACACTCCGCTTCATAACCCGTACGGGAAGCTCCCGACTCGTCCGGTTCGATAGTCAAATAGGCCATCATTCCCACGTTGACGATGTCGCTCATCAGTTCCCCGACCGTGACGCCCGCCTTGGTTGATGCGACGACCAGATCACACAGCTCTTTCGCTTCTTCGCCGCACACTTCCAATACCAGTCTCTCCACCAAGCTGGGAGGAATGGCCGTCTCTTCCGAGAGGGGATCATACCCTCGAATCCTCGAGTTGTAGTCTTCGTTCATCTTCTTAGTTTCCAAATGTTGGAGAGATGGGGAGGCGATTGCACTCTCAGGTGTCGTGTTCGAGGCGTGCGTATCGGAAATACACGCTAAGGAGGTCGCGGGTACGCTTTGCCCTCGGCGGCAAAGTCTCACCGGCCGAACAGTCCATGCAATCCGAAGAAATCCGCCGTAACTTTCCTGGGAATAGGGGGCTGGGTTTAGAGATCAACCGCGGGGGGTGCTTCCAATGAGCGAACTTCCCGGAGGACTTCGCAGACGTACAAGATATCTTGGGGGGCTCCCGACAATGTACTTCCGATTATGCGTTCAGGCCGCGCTGAGGCCTTATCGTCTCCCCTGCCATGTTTTCAGTGAATCATCTGAATCAACAACCTATCATCTCATTATGGTATCATGTTTGCAAATAGTCAACCAACAAAAGGACGCGGGCCGGTGCCCGCCTTTCGAGTTTTCATGAATGCGCTGAAGGGGCTGTTGCGTGAGGCGCCGACCTGCCCGGCATGCGGAATGCGGACTGGTGCGGTCGAAGGTTCGAGGCCTTCCATCCTGCGATCGACTAGTCCTCTTCCAGTTTTCGGGAAGCCTTGAATTTCTTGATCAGCTTGGGAATAAAAAAGGAGAAGATGAACAACCCGATGGAGAAAAAGACCTTCCAGGACAGCAGTTCTTTCCAGTCGCCGCCCGCCCACACTTCCTTCAACGTACCCACAAAGAACGTGAAGATAAAGGTGCCTACGATAATGCCCAGGCCCGTGCCGGCGAAGTAATCTTTGAATCGAACCTTGGTCAGGCCCATGCCGAAGTTCATGGGAGTAAACGGGAAGTAAACGAGACGAAGGTAGAGGACCGTGGTGAAGCCGTTTCGCTCAATGGCGTCATCGTAATTCTTCAGACGATTCCCGATGAGTGACGCGGCAAAGTCTCTGCCGAGGTAGCGTCCGATGAAAAAAGAGAGGCTCGCCCCGATCATGGCCCCGATCCAGACGTAGACGAATCCTCGATATGGTCCGAAAACGGCGGCACCAAGGGTGGTCAGGAGAGTTCCGGGGAGGAAGAGGCAAACTCCCACGGCATAGACTCCCATATAAACCAGGGGAGCCCAGATTCCCACACTTTCAAGGAATTCAGAGAGTCGCTCAGCCGTCAGGTACGCGCGCACCGGAGTGAAACGGACCACCAGGACGGCGGCCAGGACAAAAACCAGCAAAGCCAATGCTTTTACGCGGGCACCATGACGTCCGGCCTTGCCGGGCGCCTCCGCCTTTTCGGAAGCTGCCACCGGGTGTAAGTCCTTGTTCATTGTGAGAGTCCGGCCGTTTCATGAGGAGGACGTGACTTAACCGCCCTCCCTCAAGCTGCGTGGAGCGGGACCGGACGTTTCCGGAAAGCCTCGACTCAGGTTTTGTGCCCAAGCCTCGACCACACGCAGGAAAGCACTACTCCCGAATGGCGCAGGCGGCGCTCGCTTTTTTCGCCTCCACGTAATGGGCGGCGGCCAGGGCGGCTACGCACCCGTCCGCAGCGGCAATGACCACTTGGTTGGCGTACTTCTCCCTCAAGTCGCCCACTGCGAAGATGCCCGGCAAATTGGTTTCGCACTTGTGATCCGTAACGGCAAAGCCCCCGGCATTGGTCTTGACTCCCGGCGGAATGAGTTCCCGATTGGGTGAGAATCCCACGAAAACGAAAACTCCGTCCGTGGCTTGTTCCCACTGCTTGCCGGTACGGACGTTTTCGAAAAGAACGCCGGAAACCCCCGCGTCGTCGGAGCGGACTTCCCGGACCACGGTGTCAAAGAGGACTTCGATCTTGGGTTCCGCGAAGACCCGTTGTTGAAGAATCCGACTTCCCCGGAATTCATCTCTGCGGTGAGCCAGGTAAACGCGGCTCGTAATCTTCGCCAGATAGAGAGAATCCTCGAGCGCGGTATCGCCGCCCCCGACCACCACTACGGTCTTGTCACGAAAGAAGAAGCCGTCGCAGGTGGCGCAGTACGAAACACCCCGACCGAAATTGTCCTCTTCTCCGGGAACGCCGAGCTTTTTCGCGGTGCCCCCCGCGGCCAGGATCAGAGCGTGCGCGTCCAGACGCGTGCCGTCGTCGAGGTGGACGGAATGAAAGTCGATTCCGGGCTCCACGGAAACCACCTCTTTCTGGACAACTTCCAGCCCGTAGCTTCTAGCGTGTTCGAGAAGCCTTTCGGAAAGTTCGAATCCTGAAATGGTCTGAAATCCCGGATAGTTTTCGATGTCTTTGGTGAGAGCCAACTGCCCGCCGGGCACGCCCTTTTCCACCAGCACGGTGTCGAGTGCGGCTCTCATGGCGTAGATACCGGCAGCCAAGCCTGCGGGACCGCCTCCGACTATGACGAGATCACGAATCGATGCATCGGACAACTTGAAACTCCTTGGGTTGATGGTGCCTCGGGAAAGGCCGGGACGGCCGGACGGGCTCCTACGGTTGTGGGCGGCGGAACGTCCTTCGGCGGTTGTTCGTGCAGCAGGTGGATCCGCCCTCCCGCCTTGGATTCACGTCGCCCCTTTCGCGAATCGCGGGCTATGGGCCATTACGGGGTCTTCCGCTCCTCTCGGTGCGGGCACCCATGCCCCATGACGTCGGCGGACCCACGACACTTCCGTTCGTGGACGGTGCGAAGTACGAACAACAAGCGATCGAGGACCCCTCGAAGCACACCGGCTCCTCAGCCGGCTGCGGAACATGCGGTTTGTCGGCCCGCACAATTCCGCATGAATTCAAGGTCGCTCGTGTCCCATCCATGTGCCACGGTTCCCGGAACGGACTTCATAGGGAGAATCATGCACCATTCAAGGGCGGAGATGCAACCTGAAAGGTGGCCGTAACTCGGACGTGTTACGCGCCGGGTACGGTTCGTCTCATGTGGATGGAAACGAGGTCTCCGGTCGGCCGGAGTGAAGAAGGGACCGATTCCGACCTTGCCGCTTGGCCTGGTAAAGCGCTTGATCCGCGCGTCGAATGCATTCGTCGAGCGTCTCTTCCGGTCTGTAGAGTGCGATCCCGAAGCTGGCGGTCAGCCTTATGTCCGTTCCCGCGGCCTCGATGGAAAGCTCCGCCACCAGTTTCCTCAGTTTCTCCGAAATGTGCAGCGCACTCTCCGCGTCCACTTCCGGGAACAGAAAAAGAAACTCCTCGCCTCCCCAACGGGCGCTGCTGTCTTCTTTTCTGAAATTTTCTGCGAAAAGGCGGGCAAGAGACACCAGGACCCGGTCTCCCGCTTCGTGCCCATGAGCATCGTTGATCAGCTTGAACTGATCGATATCCATCAGCAGGACGGCGAAGGTTCGGTCGTGACGCCGCGAGCGGTTTTGTTCCGCTTCGAGCTTTTCATAGATCCCTTTGCGATTGCAGAGGCCCGTCAGGTAGTCGGTCCGCGAAGCGTGTTCCAGACGGACTTGGAGATCTCGGAGTTCCGACTGATAGCTGTCGCTTATTCGGATGATGCGTTTCATCCGTTTGGTCAGTCTCACGTATTTCTGGAAGAGATCGCTGAATTCGTCGAACAGAGGGGACTCGGTATAATGAGGATTCGTCACGGCGGGCAGGAATCTGACGATGACCGGATCGTCCATATCCGTATCGTCCAGAAAGTGGGAGGGCGGAGCCGGCGCAGTGGTCCCTTTGCTTTGAGAACCCCTGGCCAGAGCACGATAGTTGCGCCCGCATTCGGGGCATAGTCCATGAGAGAACATGGCGTCCGAATGCTCTGAAATGTATTGCTCCAACTGCTTCCACTCTCCGTCGTGGTTGCGGATCTTCTTGCAGGAAGCGCAGATGGGAATCAAACCTTTGAGCGTTTTGACGTTCTTCAGCGCGGTTTCGAGCTCGGTAACCAGTTCTTTGACCTCGCTCTGATAACTGTCGCTGATTCTGGCGATTCTCAAAAGCCGGTCGTTGAGCTTGATAAAGGCGTCGAAAAGCTCCTTGGTTTCGGCAAAAGAGAGTGGTTCCCCGGTTCCGGGTCCCTCAAACCGAGTCCGGAATTTGCTTATGAGCGGATCTTCCATCCAGTCGGTATCCAATCTGTTTTTCATTCCTCTTTTACCGCCTTGATATGGAATGGAAGAGTCACCTCTTCTTTGAACTCTTCGGCGGTTTCCACGGCCCGTTCGTTCTCTTCGTCGCAGAACCAGTTGACGGTGACCCGGCCACCGCGGGTGTGAAACTCTTCCAGCAGGTCCAGGATGTCCATCATGCACTTGGTGCTTCCCGTATTGAGGTAGCTGAGGTGGGTGTTCAGGGTCACTTCCCCCTTATGGGCGGTCATGAATCGGGATATCCAAGACAGCACGGGCTTAAAGAATTCAAAGGAATTCTCGGGGTAGGATTCACCGGACATGCTCAGGACCCCGCTGTCGGAATCAAATAGAATGTCGGGAGTAGATATGGTTCCCTCTATTTTCAAGCTGTCCATCTAATTCTCCTAAACCGTGGCCTTGAGGCTGAAGAAACAATAACGCTCGTCGATGTCGATGATGGAGTACTCGAGGGGTTTGGACGTCTTGCGAGACATGTCTATGAGGCCCAGACCGCTGCCTTTTCCCGGCTCTCGTTCTCGTCTCATCTGGTCTTTGTAGGCCGCTTTGAGTTCCCGCTTGTCGAGACTTTTCAGCATGTCGAGGCGCTCCACGACGTTGTGCACGTCTTCTCGCTTCGCGAAGTTGCCCGAGCTCACGGTGTAATTTTCCTCGTTCTTACCGATAATGACGATTCCGCTGTTGAAATCACGGTCCGTGTTCCCCTCACCGGCTTTCAGCTCCGCATAGTTCCTTACGTTTTGAGTCTGTTCGATGAAAATGGAGAATACGTCCATAAGGGACGCTTTGGTCAACTGCTCGCCCTCGAGGTAGCTCTTCACCGCGTTGCCCAATTCTTCGATAATACTGTGCGAAAACGGACCTGCGAAACAGATCAGAATGCCCTCTTCACTGAAGGTCTCTTTGAGGTCGTAAAGAGTAACGTGCTGCATGGGCGCCTCCCCCGATTTTGAAAGTCTACAAGCTGAATCCGATGATGGTGATGTCGTCCCTTTGAGGGTAGTCCCCTTGGTGAAGGGAGATTGCCTGTTCGATCCGTTGTTTCTGTTCCGCCGCGGAAAGTCCGGATACGTCGGCCAGTAATCTCTTGAATCGCTTCCTGCCGAATCCCCATCCTTTGGGTCCGCCGGATTGGTCCAGGATTCCGTCGCTGGCCATGTAGAAATCCATCTTCTCGGCGACGGAAACGGAGTGATTCGTGTAGGCAAACTCCGGATTGGAACTTCTGTATCCAATAGCCTGCTTGTCGCCGGAAATCGTGGTCAAGGCACCGCCCTCGATGCAATGGAGTTCGATCCTGGCACCCGAAAATACGACCTTACCGGCTGGAGGATCGCACAAACACAAACCGATTTCGAGTCCGTTGTCTATCGCGGAGTCCAAGGAGTCGTGTTTCAAGGCGGCCTTCATGCCCAAGTTGAGCTCCCCGAGAATCTCGGCGGGATCCAGGCAGCCGGCGGCGTCCAGTACGTGGTCCAGCACCGTGTTGGCGGTCATACTCATGAAGGCCCCCGGTACTCCGTGGCCGGTACAGTCGATCACCGCAATAACGAACTGTTCTCCGCATTCCCGGAAGAAATAAAAATCACCCCCAACAATGTCTCTCGGCCGGTAGATGACGAAGAATCGTTCGGTTCTTCGCTCTATGGCGGATTTCTCCGGCAGCACGGAGGTCTGGATCATTCGGGCGTATCGAATGCTCGCCGTGATCCGCCGGTTGGATTCCTCCAATTGGTGATTGGCACGATTCAGCGCTTCGGTGCGTTCACTGACCTTTTGTTCCAGGTTCTCGCTGTGGTCCTTGACCATACCCGCCATGTCGTTGAAACAACGGGCCAGTGCACCGATTTCGTCGTTGGAGGAGTGGGGAACACGGGTGTCGTAATCTCCCACGGCCATGCGGTTGGTGGATGACGCCAGAACGGCGAGGGGAGCGAGGACCCGTCGGTTGAGCAGAAACCCCACGACAACAATGAGGGCGAACATGGAGCCGATGGTGACGGCGAGAATCGGCAGGAAACTGCGGATGCTTACGAAACGCCCGGCGTCCACCAACACCAAGTTGTACCAGCCGATCTCCTCCAAATGCGACAGCGCGGCAAGGCGACGGCGATCCTCCAGGGTGAGATGCAGGGTTATTACGTCCCGGTTTCCGGAGTCCAGCGAATGCACTGCGTCCTTCAATCGGGATGCGTCCGGAACGCCGTTCATGAGGTCGTACACGGTGATCTTTTTCACGTCCCCGCGGACCTTGCTGTTGTGCATTACGTACTTGGAGTCCCGGTGAGCCTCGACGGTTCCTTGTCGGCCGAACAGGATCGTCTCCACGCCGGGTTCTTCCGAATGTACGATCTGCTCGATAAACGACGAAATGTCCATGCCGCCGCCCGCAAGTCCCAGCTTGTTGCCGGCGTCGTCTTTGATGACCACGTTAAACCAAATCTTGTTCATGTCGAGATGGTTGTCGTAGTCGACATTCAATTCGAAATCGTCCACATCCCGCATGCTTCGGTAATACCACGAATCGTTGATATTATCCGGGTCGAGGGTGTACCTGGGCTTTTCAAGGGCTCGGGCCTCCGAACCGTCGGTAAAATAATAGTGTCCCGATTGATTCAAAGCGATGAAAATGCTTTTCCCCTCCAGGCTTTGTCGGTAACTTTCCAGCTCTTCGGCGGCCGCTTCTTTAAGTTCCTTATTGTTTTCGTCCAGGACCCAGCGCACCAGAAGGGGTGAATCGGCCATTTTGAGTGAAAGGGACAGGTCGCGACGGATCGCGGACATCAGCCTGGATTTTTCAAGCAATGCCTGCTTGGCGGCAAACCGTGCGCCGAGGGAATCCACCAGTTTTTCCGTCAAGTAATGAAAACTCAGAAAAGTGAATAAACCCACGACGCTGTAAGCGACGGCAACAGCCAGCGCGAATCGAAATTTCAGAGAATTTCTGTTCATGATCCGACGAAAAAAAGTGAAATTCCAGAGACAATTCTCAAGGGAATGGATGACTCACCCTATTCGGACGACCAATCTCTGTCAAGGATCCCTTCCCCTTTGGATGGGTTACATGGCGGCCGTCAACGGGAAGAACATCGGGCGGAGCCTGATTTCGAGTCTCGCAGGATGCTTTCGGACTAATTCGAGATTTCGGAAGAGCTTCAGTATACCTGAGATGCTGCAAAGTGCAAAGCGATGCGAGCGTTGATCTCGATCGCTTTGCACGGAAAGAAGCGAGAAAGGGGGCATGCGGGCCGCTAGAAGGCTTCGAAGTCCTTTCGTTCCATACGAAGGACCGGTTTCCGCATTCCCTTGTCGTCCGGATTAGACAAGGCCGTTTTTTCACGAGCGTATAGAGTCGCTTCGTGAATAGCGGAACCGGCCGCGATCCGCGCCCTCGGGCTCGAATGGGAGGCCTTGACAAAGGATTCCAGCCGGTCTCCGTCCACGGTCTTCTTTAGTCCCACAAGAAGAGTTTTCATTTGAACGGCCTGCGCGTTCAGCTGCTGCGAGGCCGAGGCCGTCTGCTCAGCGCTGGAGGCGTTGAGCTGGACGACTCTGTCCATCTCGGCGACCGCCGAATTGATTTGTTGAATGCCCTCGGACTGCTCTCGGCTCGCCGAGGAAACCTCATCCACCAATTGCGCGACTTTGCCGGCGATTTCTTTGTTTGTTCCCAGCGCTTCGATCACCTGTTGATTCATACTTTTGACTTCCGCGTTCTGCTCGTTTTGCTTTTCAATGAGGGCGTCGGTCTGTTTGGCGGCTTGGGCGGCCCGGAGGGCCAGGCTGCGCACCTCTTCGGCGACCACGGCGAATCCGGCTCCCGCTTCACCGGCGCGCGCCGCTTCCACCGCTGCGTTGAGGGCGAGCAAATTGGTTTGAAAGGCGATCTCGTCGATGGTCTTGATGATCACTCTCATCTCCTCGCCCGTCTTGACCGCTTTTTCGATGGCACGGTATGCCTGTTCGGTCCGTTCCTCGATGAGCTGGAAATTGGGAGCGGTTTCCTCCTTCATGAGCTTGTTCACTAGTTGGGTGTTCTCCGAGTTCTTCCGGGTCATGGAAGCCATCTCTTCGAGGGAGGAAGAGGTCTCCTCCACGGCGGAGGCTTGTTCGGAGGCTCCCTCCGCGAGGGATTGCCCTGCCGAAGAAACCTGAGACGCCGCCGCCGCCACCTGCTCGGCCGTGTCGTTCAAGCCCCTCACGGCCTTCATGACCGGTGCCGCGATGGACCTCGCGATGAGCACCAGCACGATCCCGAGGATGAGAATGCTGAGCGCGGTGATGATCAGCGTTTGTTGAGTCAAACGATGCGCCGGAGCATAGATTTCATGGTTCACCGCGGAGGTGGCGACGGTCCATCCCGTTTCATCGATGGTCCTGAAAATGGCGCACTTATCCACCCCCTGGAAAGTGTATTCCAGTTCACCGTTTCTTCTTTTGAGCATCTCAGGCCCGAACTCCAAATCGTGCATATTCAGTTTCAGGATTTTTTCAGGATTCGGATGGGCGAGCAGGAAGCCGTCGGGACCGTACATATAGGCATATCCTTGAGCTCCCAACTTGATGGGACTGATGAAACGTTCCGTGAAAGCGTAGAGTTTGACCACCGCGAAGAAAAGACCCGTCGTGCCGCTTTGTCCCTCAATCCGGTGGATGATGACGAATACGGGCTTCCCGGACGACTTGGACTTCACCGCCTCGGAAACGACGATGCCGTTGGGCCTGTTAAGGACGTCGTGGTAGTACTTCCTATCGGCAATGGAGACTCCGATCATGTCTTCTTGAGAACAAGCGATGAGTTCGCCTTGAGGGTCGGTCACTCCCAGGATTTCATAGAAGCCGTACTGATCCCGGATTCCGGCCAGCTTTCGATTGGTCTCCTTTCTTGCGCTCTTTCCTTCCGGAGAGTCATTCGTCGCAGTTGATAGGAGGTTGTCATCGCCGAAGGTCTCAACGTTGATGCCGTCGTAAGAACCCCCCTTTACGAACAGGGCTGTTTTTTGGAGCATTGGAAGTTCAAGCGGCCATTGCAACACTGCCAAGGTTACTGTCATCGTGACATAGGCTACAAAGACGACGGAAATTATCGTTGCTGCCTCCCTCTATCGAGTTGGAAAGGGCCTTCTTGGCCTTATCAAGGCGGCTCTGGACGAACCTCTTGATGTTGATGGCCAGGGCCTTCATGAAAACAGATAAGGTGACCCGTTTTTTGCCTCGGGTCCACGATCGTTTCAATCCCGTGACCCGATCCGCTTCGGAGATGGTGGCCTCGATGCCGGACCGGATTTTGTAGCGTTCTTTGAAATCATGGCTTTCCTGCTGTAGTCTGCGCTTGGAGGTCGCCATGTCCTTGCGCTTGTACTTCAGTCGATAATTTCCGCCCTTGATCCGTTTTACCGGACAGATGGGGAGAAATTCGCATAGGAGACAGTGCTCGCGGGAAAACACGGCTTCCACCGCTTTGCCGCGGTCAACGATCTTGCATTCAAGTGGCGCGTGCCCCCGGATACAGTAAACGACCTGGGTGCAGTCCTCGTTCGTTTCAAAGTCACTCAACTGCATCTTATTGAGATCCGGCGCTTTTCCGCAAGTCACCGGAGCGGTAAGCTCGACTCCGTGCTCGTGAGCTTGAAGGATGTTCTCGCCGCTGCCGTAGCCTGCGTCGGCGAACAACTCTTCGGGTTTGCGGCCCGTTTCCTCCAGGCGTTCGATAACGGGCATCACGTCTTTCTGGTCGCTGTCATAGGAAGGGGCCACGTCCACATCGGTGATCACCTGGAAGGGATTTTCCTTCACGCAGGTCTCCGTGAGGGAAGCCTTATATCCTTTGCCCTTGCGCCCATAGGTGGCGTCGGGATCCGAAGGATTCTGCAGGGAGTCCGCAGGGATTTCCTTGGGCTTCTCGAGTTCTGTTTTGTCGGGATCTCCCTCGGTGAAACGGCATTGCTCCGACAGTAGTCGGGCCATCAGCCGGTATTCTTTCATTCGGCTGATTTCCGGATGACCTCGGAAGCGGTCCACCAGGTCGGCGAGATGGCGGGCGGACTTGTCCAGACGACGCTTGGCCCGCGATGATTTTGCATCGGCAAAATAGCCTGCGCGCTTCAAGTAGGCCTTGTCGTAAAGTCGGGGCAGTTTCTCATACAACTTGGGATGTTTCTTATGGAGCCGTTTCAAGAACGCCTCGATGGTGCGCGTAAAGAGCCCCAGACGGCTCAGATGAGCCATGTTGGAAGTGATCTGTGTGGAGTCCAACCGCTGTTTGTCCGTGCTAAGGGCCGCCGTCTCGATGATGGCGTCCGTGATTCCGGTAAAGAGGCTCCGCGCTTGCTTGTTGTCGGTAATCAAGGTCCGGAAATTGTGCAGGGTCTTCTGGCAGACGTGAGATTCAAAGGCGTTGATGTTGAAGGCATATTGCCAACGCAGATCGAAGTCCAGAGCGCCCAAGACTTCCGCATCGGTCAGGCTGTTCATTTCCTTCAAAACACACGCTCCGACAAGGATGGCCACGGGTCTGTTGGGCCTGCCGTTGTCCTCACAGTAGAAAGGCCGGAAAGACTCCTCATCGATCATGGGAAGCACCAGGCGCCGGAACGGACCGGCCCACGTCTTCTCCAACGCCTCGATCCTGTCTGCGGGAAGGCAAATATCGTGGTCGAAAATGGTCTTTTGCGTTCTCTTAGGCCGAAACAAAACAACCCCCCTAAGGACCATATTATTAATCAAGTCAGATACTTATCATACAGGACCCAAAAGAAAGGTCAACCCATAAATGCCATTTTTATTCATATTTTCAACTAGATACCTTTACGGAGAGGTTTTTACGAACTCATCAACGTTGAGTTTCTGCATGTTGATCCAACTTGCCACGTGGTCGGCAAGGGACTCGGTCTTGTATTTAATGTCATCCCTGATTTCGGTGGTCAGCGTGGTTCTCAGGGAGGTGACGGACACGTAGGCGGATACGACGAGAGCAACAACAACGAGAGGCAGTACGGAAAACATGATCTTGTTGCGAAGGCTCAATTTGTCGGTGGAGAACAGCATGACGATATTCATCCTTCATTGTATTCAAGCTATATTGAATTATATTTCTTATTAAGAAGCCATGCCGAAGTGTCGTAAATTCCTAAGAAAAGGAAGGAGTATGCGCCTGCAGCTAAGATTTGAATCTCGTGCTACGTTTATGCCGATTGAACGATCGGACAATATTAAGAAAGATACGACATGATCAGCTTTGTAGCCCTTAACCGACGTAAGACATGCGCTGTTAAATTTCTTTTGACGCATTATGCTGAGTTGGAATCGCTTATTTTATATATTATTTGACGATAATATCCTCCCAAAATTTGGTGTAAGTAAGTCGTCTCGATGTTTGACCTCAAGGTAGATGATCCGATTTAAGAAACCATCAACAAATCTTAATGAAATGGATACATATCAACTTATCTGCGCTTTAAACACTACAACTGAATAGCATGAAGCCTTGAATCGTAACAAGAACAAAAATGAGTTCACTTAGGATGGAGCACGGGAATTACCACAAACACAAAGGCCGATAAGAAAAAGACAGGAGGGTGTTGAAAAATACTGAGTCCCCGGGAGGGAGAGAGCACGAACCGTGGTATCTGGAAATGCCGTCGGATGCGCGGGCGAAGGGAGCCGACGCAGGCACGGCTTGGCTTTTGGACGGTGCCGCGGGATTTCTCCAAGGAGCCGTCGGCGTTGTTGCTCATGCTCGCAGGGGGTCCGGCCTTCGGAAAAATTGTGGTAACGGGTGCCTCCTTGATGTAGTTTGGGCGGCAGCTTTCTAAATCGTGCTCTTCATGCGACCGTAAAACGCATGGGCGGAACGGGGTTGCGTTCCCCTCCTTTTTGGAGCATCGGCGGCAGGAACAGCGAACAGTCTCGGACGGGGAGCGGCGGTACATTGAAGCAAGCGACGGGCATCATTGTGGGCGCGGGACCGGCGGGACTCACTGCGGCTTATGAACTCCTGCAAAGGACGGACATTCGCCCTGTGATTTACGAGGCTACGGAAAGCATCGGAGGAATCTGCAGGACCGTTGAACATAACGGCAACCGCATAGACATCGGCGGCCATCGGTTCTTTTCAAGGTCCGAAAAAGTGACGCGCTGGTGGCGGAACATCCTTCCGGCGCAAGATGCGCCGACGGGCGACGACCCCATTCTCCGGGGGAGCGCCTCGATTTCAGACTTGTCCGCTATGCCGGAGCCGGAGGGAGCGGATAAGGTCATGCTCCTGCGGAAACGCATTTCCCGGATCTATTACAGAGGGAAGCTGTTTGACTATCCCATTTCCATCAATACGGACACACTGTCCAAAATGGGCGCCGTCGAAGCCGTTCGAGTCGGCTTGAGTTACCTGCATACACGCCTGCGGCCCATCCGATCCGAAGATTCCTTCGAAGATTTCGTGATCAATCGTTTCGGCAGACGACTCTATGAATCCTTCTTCAAAGACTACACGCAGAAAGTCTGGGGCGTTCCTCCTTCCGCGCTGAAACCCGAGTGGGGTGCGCAACGCATCAAAGGGCTGTCCGTGTACAAAGTGTTGAAACACGGCTTTCGAACGCTTTTTCGGGGAACCGATCTTTCAGGATTCCGGCTCGGGGGAGAGGCGGGTACGGCCGATATGTTTCTGTATCCCAAGTATGGTCCGGGACAGCTCTGGGAAGAAGCGGCGGAAAGGGTGGTACGGGGGGGCGGGACGATTCGGCTGAACCACTGTGTAACCGGCGTGGAAATCGAAAAGGAGCGGGTGCGCGGTCTCCTGGTACGGAACACGCAGACCGAAGAGGTCGAACGCGTGTCCGGGGATTGGTATTTTTCCACCATGCCCATCAAAGACTTGATTTCGGCTATGGGAGCCGATGTGCCCGGAGATGTGCGACGGACGGCATCGGGATTGCCGCATAGAGATTTCATTACCGTCGCTCTTTTGGTGAAGGAACTCAAGCTTACGAACAGAGTGAAACATCAACGAAATGGAGGCCCGATTCCGGATCAGTGGATTTACATTCAAGACAAGAGCGTCCGTTCGGGAAGATTGCAGGTCTACAACAATTGGAGCCCCCACCTGGTTCGGGACGACAAATATATATGGCTCGGGGTTGAATATTTCTGCAAGGAAGAAGATGATCTATGGCGTATGGAAGATCATGATTTGGCAAAGTTGGCGTCATCGGAGCTTATCCGGTTGGGTATCCTGGAAAATAGGGATGTCATGGATTACAGCGTCGTGAGGCAGGAAAAGGCTTATCCCGGGTACTTTGGTACTTATGAACAATTTGATCTAGTTAGATCATATGTAGATAGATTCCAAAATCTATTTACCATAGGTAGAAATGGAATGCATCGATATAACAACATGGATCACTCCATGTTGGCCGCCATGACCGCAGTAGATAATATCGTTAATCATATTCATACAAAAGAAAATCTTTGGATAGTGAATTCCGAAGCCCGCTATCATGAAGACCAGGACTGATATTTAGATAGAAACACGGGCACTTGTCGATTCGATGATGTGGATTGACAATGGCGATCGACACGTGGCGTTCGTGGATAGGGCTAGAACAGTCGAATGCCGGAAGCACCGTGAAATTGCGGCGGTCTTATGGCGATGAACGGCAGGATTCGTCACCGGATATTCTGAAAGGAGAACCACCTTTGAACGTCCATGAGCGACGCAAACGAACCCTGCTCATCACCGGGCTGTCCATGCTCGTGCTGATAGGAGCGATCTTCTGCATCATCAACTACTTCCGTGGAGTATTGATCCTTTCCCTGGTTGAACTGCTGGTCGCACTGACGTTTCTGGTCATGATTTACGTGGTCGTCAAGTTCCCGGGTACGCTCTATAAGGCCTGTTGGTTCTTCATTATCGTCTCCGGTGTATTCGGCCTGTTCGCGATTTACCTGCCCCGCTCTCACGTTACCGTGGTCGTTTGGTCCGTACTCTTCTATTATGTCGCCCTGTTTCTTTTGGAACTACGGAATGGAACGATAGCCTCCACCATCTTTTTCATACTCGTCACTTCCGTTTTTCTGTTCAAATACGGCTCCGGGCCCAAAACCCTGCCCCTGGTCGCCTTGGCCAACGTGATCATTTTGAATTTTACCGCCGCCATCCTCGCCGTATTCTATGAGAAGACCCGGGCGGAAACGGAAGCGGCTTTGCAGAAGAGGAATCGGGAGATAGAGGCGCTGTCCAATCTTGACGGACTCACCGGCTTGTTTAATCGGCGATATTTCGACCGCACGTTGAACGATGAGTGGCGACGTTTGAGGCGGGATGAGCATTCTCTTTCCTTGATCATGGCGGACATCGACCATTTCAAAAACTTCAACGACGCCTGCGGCCACCTCAGGGGGGATGACTGTATACGTTTGGTGGCCGATGCCATAAGGGACTCCATCGGTAGAGTCTCGGATGTGGCGGTACGTTATGGAGGTGAAGAATTCGCAGTTCTTCTGCCCAACACCGATTCGGCCGGGGCGGGTGTCATCGCCGGTAAAATCCGGGCTTCGGTACAGGCAAAAGCGATTCCCCACCCGGCGTCGGCCGTGGATAGGCTGGTAACCATAAGCCTGGGCGTGGCCACGGTCATCCCCGACCCTTCCTCGGAACCCAGCCTCCTGTTGGCCAAAGCGGATGAAGCCCTGTACAGGAGCAAGGCGAATGGGCGTAATCGGGTTACGGTGAACTGAGGGCGTCGTTTCCCGGTGGGCGGCGATGTTCGGCTTCCGAAAAAGAAGCAAGCTTCACGAGCCGTCCCGCGAGTCGGCCGCGCAGAAAGGGGCGGCACCACCGCCGTTTGTCTCCCTTGCTTCCTTGGTGGTGGGGGACAGGCTTGTCCGAAGTGGATCGGACTACGGTTTTCCAGGGCGTCGAATGGGAAAAAGGATTGCAGCCGAGTTGGACATGTGCGCGTTCGGATGAAAGGAAGGGCGATGAGCTTCGGCCCCGGATCACCCGCCGTGGAAGGGCGGGCTTCGGGGCCGAAGACGCTATCTAAGATCGGGGAAGGCCAGGGCTATTTCCTTGGTGACCGTTCCGGTGGGCAGGTCCACCGTAACGGTGGCCTGCGTGGCGCTCTGAAACACGAACGAGATTCCGAATCCCTGGTTGCCCAGATCGTTGTCCACGCTGAACCCGTCACTGATGTCGGGGTCCAAGAACGCGGCGAGTTGCACGGCGTTTTGGGTGGCGACCGCAACAGCCGATTGGGCTTGATACTTCTGTATGTATAAACTGAGTGTTCCGTCGGCGCTGCGCCAGATTCCGTTCATGGGGACCAGCTTGGAGACGCCGCCGAGTACGTCGATGAGGATCGACATGTCCACCATGTTATCGACGTAAATTTCCATCGGTTTGGTGAGGTCCACGGTTGATCCCTGATTCTCAAGGAGAAAGGTTTCATCCGCGGTGATATGCTCACACACGGTGTCCCCGCCTTCTTCGCGGACGGGATACAGACTTCCTCCACTGAAGTCTCCTGCGCCGTCGCTCTGGAGGACGCTATAGAGAATACCGCACACGAAAAACTCATCCGAGAATAATTCCACTCGAAGATACAGCTTGTCGTCTTGGGCCCAGATATAGAAATCCGCCTCGTCGCTGAACCAGTAAACATGAGTCGGGTCCGCCGTTCCCGGAACAGAGGGAAACTCCGCGGCAGCAGTTCCGGCAATGAGCAGGATGAGCACAAATACGGTTGTTTTCACTCCCTTCATAATGCGCCTCCTCTTCTACTATTGGTGTTCGGTTCGAATGTCCTTTTGGTCCTTCCCGACGCCGGAAGGCTTCCCGAAGAAAGCGGCTTGACTCCAGACGGACGTATAGACCGCCTCTCTCATGCGTTCCGGATGCGCGTCGCACGGTGACGGCGCCCCTCCGTAGCGGAGCCCGCATCATAATCTTGGGTTGTTTTCCGAGGTTTGGAGCGAGGGGGAAAAGGAACATTCACAATTCTTAACTCAACGTACCTCCCTCCCATTCCATGGTCAAGCAAGGAAATGCAGCCCCTCAAAGATTCCAATGAAATGGCGGCACACGATCCTCGTGTAGAGTAGAGCGCTGACGGCAAAGGAGTTAAGGCCGACTTTTAGTGACGCCTCGCTGCACGCAGCTACTACGTGTCGTCTAAACTTACTTACCGGCAGCGCCCCCTCGTCGAACCGGACGTGCGGATTTCCCGCATCCGGCTCTCCGATGATCTTTCAGCGACAAGGCATTCGCAAGAAGTTGACGGCTTTCTCATGCAGGTAGACCAACCCTTTCGCGCGCAGCGCCGCATACAGCGACGGCCCGTCCAGGTGTTGACAGCGCCGGTGGCTCCTCGTCTTCATGAATCGACGAAACCGGTTGTGGACAAACCAGTCGATTTTCTTGAACGCAACCCGCGGGTACCCAAACTTGAAGTATTGGCCCCAGCCCGTCAGGAATCGGTTCACCCGTTGGATGACCTCCTCCAGCGGCGCTTGCACCTTCCTCAACGTCAATGCTCGCAGCCGCTCACGCGCCCGGTGCAGGGCCTTGGACGAGGGAACCACGTTCAAGTAGACACCGGGGCCGAGCACGCTGCGGTCGTAGCGGAAGGTAAAGCCCAGAAAGTCCAGGCTTCCTCTCGGTTGGTTCAGATTCACGATGCTGGTCTTGTCTCGATTCAGCGTCAGCCCGAGGGACCCGAGAGTCTCTTCGGCAAAATCCATGATCCGAGGGTTCATGCGCCGGACCAGGATCACCCAATCGTCGGCGTACCTGACAAGGTGGGCTTTCATGGTCCGCCCTGGTCCACCCGGACCATGGAACTTCTTGTCGAACTCGTGGAGATAGATGTTGGCCAACAGGGGAGAAATCACCCCTCCTTGAGGTGTCCCTTTCTTCGGTCGGGTCACTTTCCGGACTCCATTTACTTCTTCCACCACCGGACTTTGCAGCCACATACGGATCAGTTTCAGCACCGATCGGTCCGCTATCCGCCGCTCCACGCACCGCATGAGCGGTTCATGGGGTATGGTGTCGAAGTAGCTCGTCAGGTCCGCGTCCAGTACCTCCCGATACCCGTCTTTCAGGGCCTGCCGGATCTCCGTCAACGCCCCGTGGGCGTTCCGGCCCGGACGAAATCCGTGCGAGCAGTCCTCGAAGTCCGCCTCGAAGATCGGTTCAATCAGGAGCAGCACCGCCATCTGGACGATCCGATCCCTGATGGTCGGTATGCCCAGAGGCCGCTGCTTGCCGTTGGCTTTGGGGATGTACACCCGTTTCACCGGCAAGGGTCGATAGGTCTTCCCCTTCAGTTCCCGCTGGATGAATTCCAGAAGGACCTTCACCCCATCTTCCTTTGCCTCGATGGCCCGGATGCTCACTCCATCCACACCGGCCGCACCTCGATTGGCGCGTACCCGTCTCCACGCACTCTCCAGAACATCCCGACGATATACGCGATCGTACAACGCATAGAATCGAAACTCCGGCTCTTGCTTGGCCTTGAGGCCCAGTTTCATCCGAAGAAGGGAGACTTTGGCGGCCACTCCATTTTCCGGCTTGACCCGATCCGTAGTGGGACGTTTTCCGTCCAAGCGGTCCTTCCTCCATTCGTCCGAAACGCGATCAAAGTCCTGCCCCTTGGCTCCATCCTGTTTCCAGGACTTCTTCGCTACTATGGGCAAGTCCGACTCCCGGCCGGGACCGTGCAGCGGGTTATGTATTCCCCGCTGCCGTTTGGACTCGGGCTACCTGCCGCCCTGCCCGTCCCGCCGGGTCTCCCGGGTTCCCCGGCGCTCCTTCGAGTACATGCCGTCTCCAAACACCCCGGGCGGCACGGTGCGACGTTCCTGTTTTCCCATCGCACCATTGGCAGGTTTCCCCATATGCTTGGAAGGTCACCGCCGCCATCCGTGTAACGAGGCCGAAGCGAGTTCACTTGCGTTACGGCCTGCACTCTATCTGACCTTACGGCCTTTTCCGGCCCGCTTGACGCCTCGGGTTACCCCTGCGCGCCGGGCCGGCGACTTCGCGGTGAACAGGCAATTACCGCGGGCGGAACTTTCATCCGCCAGGATCGCCGGAGCTTTGCCCGGCGCACAGGCATTCACGGGGGAGGACTTGCGGGAAAGTCCTCCCCCGTTCCCCCTTTCAAAGCGCTTTAAGAGTGGCTCACCGCCTTCGGCGGAGAGGCTGAGGGAGCAATAGGTCTCCTCGCTGATTTCCAATGTTCCTCACATCTCATGAATTCGCGCAATAGACCTCTATATCGGCTTCGTCCCGCTTAGCGGGACGGAGCCCGCTGGGGGTCCGGGGGAACGGGTTCCCCGGTGACCCTGTGAACAAAAACCGATCCTCGGCGTTCTTCCGGAGCGGAAACCGATTCCGGCGAACATGCCCGGGGGAGATCGATATTCTTTCGAGGACCGGGTTCGCAGTTCGGGGACATCAACCGTTATGGATCGGTGAGGAGCGAGATCCGCGGCGTTGCGCTTCATCCTTCATCTTTGCGACGCACTTCCATGGGTGCCTTATTCCTCGGGGTTGAGCCTTGCCCGTGCGGTCGGACAGGGAACGAGTATTGCAGAGCAGGAATTTCGCAATGGATACAACGGCAGCTCCGATGATGTGGGAGCTGCTTCCAAGCGGGTGAGGAGGGCACTTGGGGGATTGTCCGGTGGTGTCTTTCGAACGGGAGAGCTGCGAGCGTCGAAGCCTTGATTCTATTCGCCGGTTGTTTGTGGATCCAGCGCCTCCCTTACTTTGGCGGCAAGGTCTTCGATCAGAAAAGGCTTGTTGATAAAATGGATTCCTTTTTCCAATACTCCGTGGCTGCTGATGACACTGGCGGTATAGCCGGACATGAATAGACACTTCAGATTCGGATATAGGGATAAAAGGCTCTCGGCCATGTCACGACCGCTCATCTCGGGCATGACAACATCCGTTAGGAGGAGTTCGATCTCGCCTGTATATGATTCGGCTGCTTGGATGGCTTCAGTGGGACCGGAGGCGGTTAGTACATGATAACCGAAGTGTTCGAGAATCGTCTTGGTCATTTTCAGGATGGCCTCTTCGTCCTCGACCAATAGGATGGTTTCATGGCCTCTCGATACCGTCCTATATGAATCATCCCTTATTGTATGTGAAGCCTTTTTCATATATCTAGGGAGATAGACCTCGAACGTCGTCCCTTGTCCCTTTTCGCTATGCACGTTAATGAACCCGCCGTTTTGCTTTACAATTCCATAAACGGTGGCCAACCCCAGTCCGGTCCCCCGCCCCACATCCTTTGTGGTGAAAAACGGTTCAAATATATTGGCGATGGTCTCCTCGTCCATACCGCAGCCGTTGTCCCTGACCAAGATAGCCACGAAGTCGCCGGGCTTGAAGCCCTTCCGACCAAGGCAGTCCTCTTCATGGAATCGGGTATTGGACGTTTCTATGGTAACGTCGCCGACCCCCGTTATGGCGTCCCGCGCGTTGACACATAGATTGGCCAATATCTGATCGATTTGCGAGGGGTCTACTTCGACGGGCCAAAGACCGGATTCTTGAGGGCGCCAGACAAGATTGATGTTCTCTCCGATCAATCGTGCCAGCATTTTGAGCATCCCCTCCAGCGTTTCATTGAGGTTGAGCACTTTGGGGGCCACGGTCTGCTTACGGGCAAAGGCCAAGAGCTGACCCGTGAAGGCGGCCGAACGTTCCGCCGCCCTTCGGATTTCGTTCATGTTGTCGATAAGTGGGTTATTCGCCTCCAACTGCTGCAACACCAGTTGGGTATTACCGAGGATGATGCCGAGCATGTTGTTGAAATCGTGGGCGACTCCGCCTGCAAGCCTTCCGACGGATTCCATCTTATGAGCCTGGCGGAGCTGCATTTCGAGTTTGTGCTGTTCACTGAGATCGAAGCCGACACCCAATACCGCGTACATACGTCCTTTATCGTCAAAGAGAGGATACGTTGAGAACAGTGCGGGAAATCGTTCTCCCGATTTTCGAACCAGGGTGGTTTCGCCGGAAAATCCGGGTGTTCCCTCTTTCATCCTTTGATGTACTTCGGGAAACTGCTCGACGTCCTCCGGAATGTGGAGTGCGGAGACAGGCTTATGGAGAATTTCATTTTCGGCGTATCCAAATATGTTCTCAGCCCCCCGGCTGAAATCCAATACAAGGGGTTCGGGATCTTTCCCATCCGTAATGACGAAGGAAACCGTCTCGGCCGCCTGAAAGATTGCGCGCAACCGCTCTTCACTCTTGCGAAGTTCATTATCGGCCCGCTTCCGTTCGGTGATGTCGTGCGTGGTGCCGATCACACCTATTGCATTCCCGCCTGCGTCGTAGACGAAATTAGCCTGAACTTCGGCCGTTTTTTGAGAACCGTCTCTGCAATCGAGCTCGACCTCGAACGTGGTCGACTGTTCCGGAGGTCTAAGTCCCTTGTTATGTTTATCCAATTCCGTATGAAAAATATCTTCGACTAGCTGATGAGACTCAGGGGTCAGCAATTTCCGAAGGTTCCCGTTTACGATTTCTTGAGGCGTAAATCCTTGTAGGCGCTCAACGGACGGGCTGATATAGGTAAACATCATATCCATATCCAAAGACCAAATGACATCGTTGACATTATCGGCCAACAAACGATAGCGTCTTTCCGATGTGATCAGCTTGGCCTTCTGTTCTTCCAACTCCTTCTTTGATGTGGTCAACTGCTTGTTTGCCGTTTCAAGGTCGACGACTAGTTGTTTCACTTCGTCATATTTGCTTTGGATCAGTTGATTGGCATGTTGAAGGTCTTTGATGGCTTGTCGGTGGAAGTGTCGCCGTCTGAAGAAGCGTTTCCAAACGGGGGGGCCGTCCTTCGGATTCCAACGGACCCTGTAAAGACACCCGTTACCGCTGTGGAGAGGGTCGTCGGGCCAGGTTCGAGTACCGTACGTTACGGGAGAGACTTGGCATTCCATTTCTTCCACATCTGCGGCGGGCATCCCGAACATGGTGGGTAGGGCAGCGAACATCCCTCGAGTGTAGTCACAGTCGAAGCGAGTCTTCCGGGAGCCGTCATGGTATCGGTCTTCCAAAACGGCCCATGATGGTCCGACCTCTCTTACAAAAACGCTTCCGTTAAGTTTAAGTAGTTTGTTGTACCTTGGTGTTTGTGAGTAGATCAGCTTCGGGTTGCCCACAATCCTGATCATTCTGTCTATAAGACCCAAAGATTCGAAGCGTTCCGTGGACAATGCCATGTTATACACGGCATTGGGATCGCCCAATAAATCAATCATTCTATGATAAAGAACCTGCAAAAAGTTGTGGGATATCCAGTTGTTCGGGTCCAACAAATAGGCTTCGTCGAGGTCGATGCCCTGCAAAAGATCACCCAGCGACCCGCCGTTTTGTTCACGGACGTACATGAGCAAGGTTCGCGTGATGCGACAACTGATTTCTTTTGGATTGTGCGGAAGCATGGTTTCCGGGTGTCTGCCGGGTCAGCAGGCCGTTGAAAAACGCGACCTGCGGCAACCGGCTTTTTTCAAAGGGCTGCTGGGTGTTGGGATTCAATGATTAGAAGGGGCCTCCGCGAATCAAAGGAGCCTTCACCCGACCTCGGACAGCCGACTCCAACGCGGATTGCGTGTCGGCTTGCCTCTGACGACCCGCCGAGTTCAATGGGCTGCTAAAACGCCCGGAGGGACCGGTGTCTTGGCGTTTGCTTCCGGATTCGCCCCGGTAATACAAAACTTTAATGATCGTTGATAGCCGATATAATTTCAAGTTCACAGCCGCGGTAATAGTCCGATTCCCGGGCAACTGACCAGGCGAAACCCGGCATATCGAGAGAGAAATACAGGGACACGTTCAACGAGAAGAGAAACCGGCCGGTTAGTCCGGATTGCCTCGTATGAAAACGGTCTTCCGTCCACCGGAATTTTGAGGCCGGAAGGCGCTAGCGTGGCACATTTGTCACAGAAGTTAGAAGGCTCTTGTCGGAATTGCCCGTTCTTCTTCATGAGATCGTCCTTCGAACAACGATTGATTCACTTTCGATCTGCGTGATGCTGCTTTTTACGCCCAATGAACTTTAGGTTTCCAGGAGGAGATGCAAGCCGGAAGCTTCGAACCTCTTGAAAGGCTAAAGGGCGCTTCCACACACCACCTTTCTCCTATCTCTCCACTTGTCTTGATATGCATCGGTCGGGCGATTGTCTTTGATGAGTGCTATCGCAAGGACTCGACTTCCTTGCGACAAACGGCCTTCATTCTAAAGGGGCGCACCGGGTGACCGGGATTGAGAAAGTCGGACGCGAAAGGTATGGTCCTGAAGTTCATAAGATGCTCCAAACAGGTTCGGCGGACCATGGTAAAACGCATTTCGTACCCATTCACGGGTGTGGCGCAGGGGGACGCCGTCCCTCGGGACCCTCGCCGGGGGACCAAGGGCCCCCCGGACTCCCGTGGGGCTTTGGCGGATCGCGTACGCGATTCGCCAAACGAGCAGCATGTGACCGTCCAAAATGACCAAATACTTAGAGCTTTTTGGGGGGCTCGGATACCCCTCTGAATGCTCACCTTTCACGTAATCATGCAATGGGTGATCCGCGCGGCGTGCATCTCATCGTTTTTCAATGGCCCATCGCGGAGATGCGTCATCCAATGCGGGAAGACTTTCCATTGGCGTGAAGGGAGTCTATTCGCAGCATCAGCGACTTCTCGGAGTCGGAAGGAGGAGAAAGTGATGAGAATCAGGAGCTTCGTCATAGGGGCGTTGTTCGTTCTGGCGAGTGCCGCCGGATTCTGTGCGGAACCGGTGGACGGCGAACAACTGGTCAGACAAATTTGGGGGATTTCGGCTGCGGGACAATGGGCTGAACATGAATCATTGCTGTCCCCGGCTTTTCAGTCACTGCATGCTTTCGGAGCCGTGGACAAGGCCCGGGAAATGGAACTCCTGCAGAAGGTGGATTTCAAGGAATTCGAGCTCAGCGATTTCAAAACCACTCGCCTGGACAACGTCGTTATCGTCACCTATTCCGCCGGCGTGATTGAAACCATCCGAGGCGAGCGCCAAACCGCCAGGCACGCGCCGCGCATGAGCATTTTCATCATGACGGACACGGGCTGGCAATGGTTGGCCCACGCCGTGATTCAGACGGATAAACACGGCGGAGCGCCCCACTGAGGCACGGTATTTGTGCACATTGTCTCCGGGGAAACATCCGTACCCGGCCGGGAGTGGAGGAAGACCTCAAGCCCTTTCGACCCTGTTGCGGCCCCGGTTTTTGGCAAGATAGAGGGCGTCGTCGACCCTTTTGAGAATGCTTTCCACGGACTCATCGGCATCATCAGGCCGCATTTCGGTAACGCCCACGCTCACGGTATAGTTCAGGGGCCCGTCGTTCGTATTAAACGTGCTCCTGCTGAGCTTCACCCGTATTCTTTCCGCCGTTACGAGGGCGTCGCCGATGTTCGTATGAGGCAGCAGGATCGTGAATTCCTCTCCTCCCATGCGACAAAACATATCCGTGGAGCGCAATGATTCCGCGCATTCGGCAACCAGCTTTTTGAGCACCTGATCCCCGACCGGATGGCCGTAGGTGTCGTTAACGACCTTGAAGTGATCGATGTCCAGCATGAGCAGGGACAGAGGGATACGGTACCGGAGGCTTCTTTCCATTTCGTCGCTTAGACGCTTCATGAAAGTCCGTCTATTGTAGGCCCCGGTCAGTGGATCGAACTCGGCCATTCTCTTGAGTTCTTCCTCCATTTGAATGCGATCCGAGATATCTCTTGCTACCGCAAAAATCAGCCGGTTGGAGAGGTCCGGATAGGAATTCCATGAGATATGCTTGTGATATCCGTCCTTGGTCCGATATCTGTTCACGAAGTCCACGACCGGCTTGCCTTCCATGAGCATGGCTCCCGCTTCAACGGTGGCCCGGATGTCCTCCGGATGTACGAAATCGACCCATTGCTGCCTCATGAGCTCCTCCCGGCTCCAGCCGAGAGTCTTGGTCCAGGCGGGATTCATTTCCTTGAAATACCCGTCCATTCCCGCGATGCACAACATATCGAAGGAAAGATCGAAGATGCGTTGTCTTTCCCGCTGCGCACGATCAAGATCGGTTATGTCCCTGGCGTTGATGGCCGCAAAGTTGATTCGGCCGTCCGAGTCCGGAACGGGGTGGTAGGTGACGGCCAAATATCGTCTTCCTTCAACCGGAAGGTCCAGCCAGAGTGTGGCCCGGCCGATGTCTCCGGCAAACACTCTTTTCAGGTTCGGCTCGCTCACGGATTTAAAGACATCCTCTCCGAACAGCTCGGCGGAACGCTTGCCCAGGACATCTTCCCTGCGTTTATTCAGATTTTTCAAAATCGCGTCGTTGACCAGGCTGTAGACGCCGTCCTTGTCGACCAACATGATCATGTCCGGAGTGGCTGAAATAATGCGCTCGTATTGCTTGAGTTCATTTTGGAGGTACGCGTTGGCCATCCATACCAGTCCGAAGGAGACGAAAAGCAGGAGCAGGACCATGGCCAGAAAAGCCAAGCCGTGAATATTGCCCGCACTCATGAAGTTGCTTATCCGGATGTCTTCCAGAACCCATAAGGCTCGGAACAACATGAAGCCGCTGAAAAGAGTGAACCCCAAAGAGATCAGACGGTGGGGCGCCTTCAAATAGATGGGGGTTTCCCGGCGGAGGCTTTTCCAACTTACCCCGGCGAGAACGGCCGTGAGAAGGCTTATCCAGAATATCCTATGCTGAACATTGGGATTGAAATACGTGTAGTGGATGAAGACCGCAATGGTGAACAGCAGCAGCGCCGCGGCGATTTGCATGTTGGAGGGCGGCGCGTGGAGAAAGCGTCGTATGCCGTCGTTTATGAGGACGAAGCCCGCTACCAACAGGGTGTTGGCCGCCACCACGGACAGGGCCGGGGGAATGTGATCGCGAAGGCCGATGAGCAAAAAACCCAGGCCGATACATGCAAAGCCGAACCCGACGCGTTTCAGGCCGGTGAAGGAGCGCTGGACCAAAGCGAATGAGATGAGAACCGTCCCCAGACCGAACGCGAAAAGAACGGTTACGAAGCACAAAGTCCTGATGTCCAGCTCTAGAGGATGCATGCGGTGATCCCATCAATGCGACGGCCCGTTGCGCCGACCGGGATTATGCGGTAAGTACCACAATTCCCTTCCCTTTTGAATCGGTCGGATCCGGGAAGAATGTAGTGGGTAACCCCTGTTGCATCCCCCCTCGTTCTCCTGGTTCGAAACGACATCAAAACCGGTCGCAATCCAATGGTCCCCACGGATCCATGATGCCGGCGGATGATGGGCGGTGGGAGATTCGAACTCGGGACCTTCCTCGCATCAAGCCGGAACCTCCACGATGACGTTATGGTATCAAATAGTACTGATGTGTACGGTGCGAAATCACGGCTCGGCGCACCGAGATGCGATCATGATCGCAAGCCGTCGGCCTTTTGCAGCGGACGGGCGGTAAAGGTCGGTACGTGGTCTTTGTTCAATAACCATTCAAGATTGGGCGGGATGACGATAACCATACAAAGATTGGATCGATTAATCAAATGCCTCCGTTGTACGCCGAGGAAATCTTGCTTTGATACGGCAGTGGTGTTTGAATCGCGCGTAATTCATTGATAATTACCATATTATTCTGATGGCATCCCCCAAGTTACGCATCAGTGTCCCCAATACATCCATGCTGGTGACTTTCCGTAGAGCTCGTGGTGTATGTCCTTGCAGGCTTTTTTTCAAACGGCGGTTGCAACGCATTTGTTGGCAACAAAATCGTTGTCTTGGAAGTGATGGGAAAGCCAAAGAAGCGTGGGCGGCCTATGACGTCGTGGCTGACCGTTTCGGGGAATCGGGAGACGTCCGGCTTTTCGAACCGGTAGCCCGGGCACATAATGCAAAAGCCTGGATGATTTATGAGGGGAAAGACGCGACACGGTTGGATGCGGGCGTTGAGGCCGCCTAGAACGCGATCAGGCTGTCCCCGGCCGGCAATTGCTTCCGTCACACCCCGGCCTGTGTCTAGGGCCTTGCGGGCCGGAGAAGACTTCCGCGCCCCGGAGGAAGTGATGGAAGTCGCTCTGGATATTGTCAAGAAAATCGAGAAGGTCAGGGGGGAATGTTAGGCGTCTAGCCGAAAAATGCATCGGTACGGATTCACGGGGGGGACTTTTTAAAAAGCGCCCCCCCGATCTCCCTTCCAAACCTTCCAAGCAGGCCTCACCGCCTTCGGCGGAGAGGCTCCCGGCGAAGCCGGGTCCTCTTATTCAACGCCTCATTTGACGCCCGCTGTTACGAAAGCCGTATCCAGGTTGCTGACGAACTCGAAGGAACTGTTCAGCAACGCGGCATAGAAGGTGTACTCATTGTAGGGAATGCTCGATACGGGAACGGACAGGACCTTTTCAAAATAGGCTTCTTCCGGATGCAGCAGAAACGGTTCAGGCGACGTGCTCAGGTTGGGAAGGTAGTAAATCACGTCGTCGAACATCACGGCGAGATAGAGCGAAGCATCTTCGGGAATGTCTCCCTTGATGGAAAGCATCAAATCCAGGGTGAAGCCCTCACCCACGCCGGCGCTGATACTCACCAGTGCGGCCTGCTTTTCGGACGGAATAATCAGGACCTCTTTCTCCCCCGCCAGACCTGAGCCGGCATCCACCGCACAGATGATGGCGGTTCCTTGGGAAAGGCCTTCCAGTTCCCCGGTTTCGCCGTTGATGGCGGCAACGCCCGTCGGGTTCGAATAGATGATGAACCAGTAATAGGTCCCTGATGAAACCCCTCCGGTGGTTGCCGAGAAAACGACTTTTTGGCCGATGCTCACCTTGTCGGGGCCGCTGATACCGACTCCGCCGTTGCCGTTGGGAACAATTTCCACGTGCAGTTCGGCCAATGCGCCGGTATCGTTCCCCGCCACCCGGATTCCCGCAATGCCCGGATTTAGAGCGGTGAGCACGCCGTCTTCCATTGTGGCCGCGTTGTTGGAAACATATCCCAGCCACCAGGTATATCCGCTGTCCGTTCCGCCCACCGTGGAAATCGTATAAGTAACGTTGGATCCTGCGGTCACCACATCGGGACCTTCAAGCACCAGATAGGGTTGTTCCTCGGCGTATGCGAGATTCGCCGCAGGCCATATCGCCGGCATCACCAACAGCATCAGAATAGCGAGCTTCCATAATTTCATGCTTTTCTCCTTAGTTGAACGAAAATTGCACCCATTCACGGGCCGTCAAGGACAACTTTGCTGAAAAAGATTTGTAATCATTCACGGGGTTAAGCGGTCTATTGTAAGGGCGGGCATTAGTGCGCGCCCTTAGTTCAAGGAACAAGGAGGCGGAAAACACAGATATTCACGGGGGAAACTTTCGAGAAAGTCTTCGCCCGCCCCCCTTGTAAAAGGCGTTCTCGCTGATTTCCAGCGTTCTTTTCATCTCCTGAATCGGCAAAGATTCCTGCAAGACCGGCTTCGTCCCGAAAAGGACGGAGCCCCCCCGTTCACGAGAACCAACATTCCACTCCGTGAATGGGAATTCAGGCTTTGTAGGGGAGGCCCTCTTGCCGTAATCCCTCACGGTAGGAGCTCGTCTATTGCAGGGGCAGGCCACACTGCCTGCCCGGAAGACGGCCGGCCGCTCAATGCGGTTTCTCGCGCCGCGGCATCAGAAGGTGATGATTTCGTAGCCCGCTTCCATGTACCGAGCCAGACTCGGATGTCCGGACATTTCGTCCGCCAAGGGAAGACCTTCCGCCTCCACCGCGGCCAGAACGCCCATTTTGGTGGAGCAGGCCTTGCACACGGCGTCGATCAAACCTTGTTCCTTCACTTTCCGGTAGAGACCCTTCAGAGGATTGCCCTCCGCGAAGAGCTCGGGAACGACCTTGGTGGCCGCCCCTTCAACCACGATTTTGACATCATACCCGCGGGCCTTCATGTCCAGCGCATTGAGAAGCACATGCACGAAACACATGAACTCCCCGTTGAATGCCGTCAACACGATCTTTTTCATGGCACCCTCCCGATGCTGCGGGAAATGGGTTGAATGCCGACGACCGGCGAGTCGCCGGATCTCGAATTTCAGGTTAGCATGGAGGAGTCGTCTCAGTCCATATCGGACTGCGAACAGGCTCCCTCAAGGAATGACCAAAGACTCGATATTTGAATAATCACCGACGCCCATGCCGTTACGTGCCTGAACGGCCGCCAGAAACGCCGCGCCGCTCCAAAGATCGAAAGAGATTTCGGTTTGACTTCCCATATCGATGCTTCCGATCGTATCCGGCCCCGAAAAAGGAGCCGGTGCATAAAAGAGGGTATACCCATCGGCGGTTTCCACCGTGCTCCAGCTCAGAGTGACCAGGGTCCCCTCAACGGAAAGCAGCAGTTCGGGAGGATCGGGTCTCTGTTGAGGAGGCAGTTGGGTGGCGGGGTCCCCGAACAAGTTGCTCTCAAAGGCGATCCACCGATAGGCCTGTTCGGTTAGATCCAGGTTCGCTTTGGGGATCTGGTTGGCCTTTCCAAGAGACCGTACGCCCTGGACGACCTGTTCGATGAAATAAGCATGGACCAAGTTGGAAGCCGAATCAAAAACCTTGCCTGGCATGTACCAGCCGTAGCGGGAATTGGCGACCGCGGCGAAAGGGCCGCGTCCTTCGGCCGAAACCATATTTTCGACAATGGAGTCTTCGTAGCCGTAAAGGCCCTGAGCGTCACGGTTGTCCATGGCGCCCGGATAGCATCCCTGAGTATAGACGAAGAAGTATTTGGAGTTGTTGATGTCCGGTATATCGTCTTCGGTGAGTTTCATGTTGTATTGAACATAGGAATGGCCCAGGTGGTTGATCCAGACGAACTCATCCGAACTCAGCAGGTCCGTAAGCTGATTTGCGGGCCAGTCCAAGTTCGATTGATCTCGATCGTACAAGGTGGTCTTGGGCGTTTCCGGCATGAACTCGGCCAGCCAGTCCATCTTGTCCCCGCCATAGGTGGGTTCGTCATCCATAATTTCACCCACCATAAGGGACCTGAACGGTTTATCGGACGTTTCATAGGCGATGATTTTGTTGATTTGCGAAAGCGCCCGTTCGGGTGTTTTCGAGTTGATGCGACCCACGTAGACTTCCGAATGCCAGTCGATGTCTCCGCCGTCGGTCCCGTCGTCGATTTCTCCCCATAGACCGTTATTGTTGCCGTCCCACGAACCGTCCAGACACCCGAAATACAGGTCGCTGGGGATATTCGTATCCAGTGTGCCGGCCACCATGGCGGTACAGCCGCGGGTGGGCAGGGTTTGCTCTTCCGGGGCGCCGTGCGCGTCTCCGCCCAGAACCACGTATTCGGTACCGTAGTGTTCATAGGAGTCTCGGATATAATTGCGCATTTTTTCCGCCAAGTCCCGGCCCGAAATCGTTTGGTCGATGTCCTCGATGAGAGCGATATGCGTATTGAAGTTGCCGCCCTCGGTGGATGCCCGGTGGTCCGCCAGGTTCTGCATGGCTTCGCGCAGATTTTCGGTGGTTATGATCAGGTATTGCCTGGGGCCGGCGGCCTCGGCGTTGGCCGGCGCCAAGCAGGCGGTTTCATAGAATGCCGCCTTGTTGTCCACAGCGGACAAAACGGCGGCCCGGTCCGACGGACGGTTGCGGAACACGGCGCCTAACGGCGTCGCGGTCGATCGGGTCACAATGGTCACCGTCATCTTCGGATAATAGGCGATGTTACCGTCAACGGGGTTGTACTGGACCGGACAGAGCTGAAGCACGGACAGGGAAGCGCCCATGAGGGTCTGCATCCCCAAATCGACGTGGGTGATTCCGGGATAAAAGGCATTCGAGTCGTATAGGGTCGAGTCTTTAGCCGCGGCCTCGGCGAGATGGGCCTTGGAAAGCGGGACCAGGGCCGGAATCGGCGTAACGATGTAATTACCGGGTAAGGTGAGAGCCGGCGCGCAGACCACTTTGAGCGATTCCACCGTTTCTCCGGCGGAGATGAACAGCTTGGCCATTTTTCTCGGCAACATGGGTGCGCCGACGGGGCCCAGCTTCGGAGGGCAATCGGCCATTTCCGGGTATACCGTGCCGTCGCCCATGTCTTTGATCACCGGCGCCGAAAATCTGTAGGAATGTATATACTCGGCGGCCAGGGCCGGAGCATTCCAGGTCAAAACGATGAAAGGCAGAAGAATCACAGAGAAAAGAAAGCGCTTGCGCATGATTTATTCCTTATCGTTCAATTGAAAATTACGGAGACACTCACTTATTTGTAATGCATTATGGCGTAAATACGACAACTGTCACAAGTGTCCGTGATGTTATTAGACCATATTCCATGAAAGTGAACCATTTTACCGATTAAGGTCATACAATGCAATGTCCGCAGAAATGATTTGAAGAAAGAAAACCCTATCCTCGGAATTTAAGTGAGGCGTTTAGGGACCAAACCGTCGGTGCGCCCTGAAACGGGTACTCATTGGCAGGGTCGCCGGGGGGCTTTTGAAAAAGTCCCCCCCCCCGGTCCCTCCTTTAGAAGCTTCAAGCAGGCCTCACCGCCTCCGGTGGAGAGGCTTCATGTGATGAGCAGATTTTCGGACTGGGCCACCCTTGTCGAGGGCTCCGTTCCTGATGCCTCCGGCAATCGGTCTCCTAAAGGTTTCCCCGCCTACCCTGTGAATAGACGCCATCATTTTTAAACAGCCTCCCATAACTCGGCTCCTTCAACGGGCTGCCGGACGGTGCCGCGAGGGAGGAATTGGACTCTCTTGTGCGCGCCCCGTGTCCCATGATATCAAATAGTGATGGATTGAGTATGGTTTTTTAGACAACGCTCATCCATCGGCGTCCGACGATGTGCCTGATTCGCCTTACGGAAAATCCGGCCGCGCGGTGATGTCGAAGCCGCTGAAACGGGGGGTTGTATGAAAAGTGCGCTCGTATTGCAGGCCCCGCTGACGGAAGATTACAAGAACCTCGCCGACAGGTCTCGGGACATTATCTACCATTTCCACGTTTCATCGGGAAAGTTTCTCTTTTTCAACAAAAAGGGGCTGGAGATTTACGGGTTTGGGACGAAGAAGAGCGTTCTCTTGAAGATTCATCCCGAGGACAGAGAAATGGTTCGCTTGGCATCGCGCCGGGCGTTGGTACCGGGTTGCGTTATGGGAGAGGTCGAGTATCGTATTTGCCTTCCCAATAATTGCGTGCGATGGATGCATGATAGATGGACGGTTATGAGAGACGCGGAAGGCGCACCGTTGGCGATCGAAGGAATCATAAGAGACAACACGGATAAGAAGCGCATAGAGAGCAAACTGCAAGAAAGGGAACGTGAGCTTGCAGCCAAGGCAAAGAATTTGTACCTTTCCGCGAGGTGTGCCGCAGGGGGGCACCGTCCCCCTGCAACCCGTGCCGAGGGACCCATGGCCCCCCGGACCCCCATTGCGCTTTTGCGAATCGCGTACGCGATTCGCAAAACGAGCGACATGTGCCGTACAACGTAGTGAAATACTAGAAGTTTTCAAAGAGGGTTCCTTCGGGTACCCTCTGAATGCTCACCGGCGAATGTCATAGACGCCGTCGAATCCCCGCCAAGCCCAACAGCCCGCTGCCCAGCAACCAAACCGCTGCGGGAACGGGCACCGGGGCCACGGATATTCCGTGAATCTGCGTGATGTCCGAATTCGCGCCGAGTTCCTCGCTTGCATCCCAGTACATGGACACGGACCCGGTTGCCGGATCGAAGGCCAGCAGATCACAGGCCGTGAACGAGACGCCGTTGACGGTGAACTCATTGTCGGGCTTCGTGTTGAAAAGGCCGAACAGGAGGCTGCCGTCCGGCATCAGGTGCAGCTTGTTGATATCGATCCCTCCGGTAGCCGCCGTCCCAAGCCAGATGGAAGCCGCGCCGGTGGTCAAATCGTACTCCACGATGTCGCCGTCCTCGAACAGGAGGCTCCCGATTTGGGCGCTGTTCCTTGTCGATATAAGCAGGTTGCCGTTGGGAAGCATGGTCAAGGCGTCAATATTTTCGTTGCCGACGAACAGGCCGCCCGCGTCCAGGAACATGGAGGCGTCACCCGTCGCCGGATTGTAAAGAACGATATCTTCGTCCGAAATGCTCAGGCTCCCGATGGCTGCGGAACCCATGGTGGAGAACAGGATGGTGCCGTCGTTCAGGACATGCAGCGCATCGATGTCTTCGTAAATCGTATCAAAAGTGGTATGGCCCGATAGGACCACCGATGCGCCGGCGGTTGCAGTGTCGTAAACAACCACGTCGTCGGAATGGGCGCCGACACCGCCGATGGAGCCGTCAACGCGGGCCATGTAAAATAGGGACGCCTGGGCCGATGTGCTCAAACCGATCAACAGCGCCAAAATAGTAAACACCGCTGGAATGCCTCCCGATAATTGGTCCATGTATAATGAGAGTCTGAAGCCCAAGAAAAGGGAAGGAGACGGATTGCATGGCCAAGCGAAAGAGACATAGCGCGGAGCAAATTGTGCGGAAACTGGAAGAAGCGGACCGTCGGCTGACCGCTGGGCAGACCATAGCGCAGGTCTGCCAGTTCCTGGAGGTGAGCGAGGCGACGTACCACCGATGGCGAAACCAGTATGGGGGTATGAAGGCTGAGGAGGCTAAGAGGCTCAAGCAACTGGAAAGAGAGAATGCCCGTTTGAAGAAGCTGGTGGCCGACCTGATGTTGGACAAAGCAATGCTCAAGGACCTTGCGGAGGGAAACTTCTAAGCCCGGCGCGTCGCAGGAAAGCGGTTGAGCATGTTCGAAGGGAACATGCGGCTTCAGAGCGTCGGGCCTGTCGAATAACCGGCCAACATCGATCCACCCAACGTTATCGGCCGAAGGAGTTGGATGAGGAGGAGGAATTGATCAAGGACCTTCACCGGTTGGTTGGAGAGCATCCTCGTTTTGGATGTCGTCGGATCACCCGTCTGCTGCGTGAAGCGGGATGGGTAGTGAACTACAAGCGAGTCCACCGACTTTGGAAACGAGAAGGATTAAAGGTGCCTCGAAGAGCCCGGAAGAAACGATTCCTGGGAGTCGATGCCAACGCGTGCAACAAACGAAAGGCGACTTTTCCAAATGATGTCTGGACGTTGGATTTCATTCATGATCGCCTGGCCGACGGCCGTCAGTTCAAGTGCTTGGCCATTGTCGACGAGTTTACCCGGGAAAACCTGGCCTTGAGGATCGACCGTTCCATCACGGGTGATGAGGTTTTGGACGTACTAAGTCGGTTGATGGGCGTGCGGGGAGTTCCAAAAGGGATTCGATCGGATAACGGTCCGGAATTCATAGCCAAGAGGGTGAGAAATTGGCTGAAAGACCTGGAAGTGGAAGCCCTATTCATCGAACCGGGGGCTCCCTGGCAGAACGGCTATGTGGAAAGCTTCAACAGCCGATTTCGGGATGAATTTTTGAACGTGGAGGTTTTCAATAATATCAAGGAAGCGCAAATTCTGTCCGCCAAATGGAGGAAAGCCTATAACGAGGAAAGACCGCACAGTGCGTTGAATTATATGACCCCGGCCCGGTTCGCGGCCGATCCTTGGGGCATCGACTCCGCCTCGCTTTGCTCGGCTTCGCCGATGCCCCAAGGACCAAGCACAGAAATCACAGGGCCTTGAGAAAAACTCTCATAATTGCTGGACCAAAAACCGGGGGCTTGACACCGCCCCATAGACATTTTTCATGTTCCCTTTCCCCTTTTTGTCGAAATGTTCATGCGGGAGTACTTAACCGGATCTGATGATGCTCTACTTACCATGAGATGTATTACAGGTACTTGCAGTTCCTTGCGTTTAATCGACACTTTGTTGCTTTTTTCCGTTGATGCCGATGGCGGAGCATGGATGATTAAAGCGTGATCAGTGACCGGAAGGGGAAAAGCGGAAGATAAGAAAGCGGTACGCATTCACGGGAGAGGACTTTCGGGAAAATCCTCCCCCGAGCCCCCTCCCAAAGCAATTTGGACAGAGCTCACCGCCTCCGACGGAGAGGCCGCGGAAGAATTCAGGTTCCCAACTTGTTGAAAAGAAATGAGAATCCGTATTCGGCATCTATTGTATTTGTGACCTGCGTAATGGGTGCGCGCCGTTTTTATTTCCGACATCGGGATGTTTGTTGGAGTCAAGGGAAGACCTCTTTGTATCGTTTGGAAGAAGCTGTTGCACCTACAGCACCATTCCCTTAAAATCTAAAAGGTTATTTCTATGTAAACTTTCATAATAGCAGGGTCGGTAAAACAAACCCGTCGTAATATATGTTAATTGCATAGTAGTATCATGTATCATGCTTCGCCAAAAGCATTAGTAGGCTAAATAAGATATGAAGACGGATAAGAAATCGGAAAGACAGACTTCATACGAGTCGGCGGGACAAGAGAAGCATATGCTCGGACCGAAAGCGGATGAATCCGGGAATGTGTCTAATGAGGATTCATCCGATGATATGGAATCGAGATATAGGGCTCTTTTTGACCGTTCCATATATTGCGTGTACATACACGACTTTGAAGGAAATTTTATTGATGCCAACGAGGCCGCTTTAAAGCTTTTGGAATATGAAAGACATGAAGTCGGTTCGCTGAGTCTTGATTCGTTTATGGACGTAGATCAAATTCCATCCGCGCACAAGGCGATCCGGCAGATTCTCGAGACAGGTTCATCGACGGAAACTGCGCAATACAGGTTAAGGACCAGGTCGGGCAAATATGTCTGGGTTTCGGTGGACGCATCCTTGATTTATAGAAAAGGAAGGCCGTACGCAATCCAAGGGGTCGCAAAGGATATCACCAAGCGCAAACAGGCGGAATCTGCATTGAAGGAAAGCGAGAAGAAGTATCACGCTCTCTTCGATGAGTCCAGGGATTCGATTTATATCAGCAGCCGCAAGGGTGAGATTGTCGACTGCAATCGGGCTTTCGTGGAACTCTTTGGATATACCAAAGAAGAGCTGATAGGCAAAGGTGCTATTCAAGTATTGTATGCAGACCCCGGCGACAGGAACAGATTTCAAAGGCGGATCGAAAGGGAGGGGTCCGTCGGGGATTACGAAGTCAGGCTTCGCCACAAGAACGGAAGGGAGATGGATTGCTGCGTGACTTCGACCGTGCGGCGTTCAATCGAAGGAGACATCTTGGGATATCAAGGAATCATCCGGGATGTCACCGCACAAAGGGAAGCTGAAAAAGCCGTAAGAGAGAGTGAAGCGCGTTATAGAGCCATCGTGGGAGCGTTTGACGGACTAATCTACATCTGTTCGCAGGATTACAAGATCGAGTTTGTGAATGACCGACTCTTGGACAGAACGGGTTACAATCCGATCGGGGAATCATGTTACAAGGCTCTGCACGATCTGGACTCCATATGTCCATGGTGTGTCAACGATCGAGTCTTCAAAGGAGAAAACGTCCGCTGGGAATTACTGAGTCCTAAAGACAATCGGTGGTACTACATATCCAATTCGCCTATTTTCCATGAAGACGGAACAGTATCCAAGCAGGCAATGATACTTGATATCACAGATCGAAAACGCATGGAAGATGAGATAAAGCAGAGTTCTGAGAAGATCAAATTATTTGCGTATTCTGTAGCGCACGATCTTAAGGTTCCTGCCATCAGCGCCTATGGACTTTCAAAACGATTGCACGATCACTATGGAGATATTCTTGATGAAACGGGAAAGAATTACTGCAGGCAAATAATGTCGGCTTCCGAACATATTGCATCGCTGGTGGAACAAATCAATGCCTACATCTCAGCAAAAGAATCGGCCTTAACTATTGAAAGCCTGGATATGAAAGATATCCTACGCTTGGTACGAGAAGAATTTGCCGATAGCCTCAACGCTCGCGGGATTCGGTGGATGGAACCCGATCTTATTCCTTCCATTGAAGCCGATAGGCCATCCGTGATCAGAGTACTCAGAAATCTCCTAGACAACGCACTCAAATACGGTGGGGATGTTTTGACTGAAATATCTTTTGGTTATGGAGAGACCTCCGAGTATCATATTTTGTCGGTGAGAGACAACGGCGTCGGCATCAGTGAAGCGGAATCCGAGAAAATCTTTAGCCCGTTCGTACGCAGCACGGCTTCTCATGGAACTCACGGCACGGGTCTTGGGTTGGCCATTGTGAAGGAAATTGCGGAGCGTCACAAAGGCAAGGTGTCGGCTCAGGTCGCCTCTCCAAGAGGGGTCGTCTTTCACGTATTGTTGTCCAAAGAGCTTGGTTCGACGAACTGATTGGTCACGAGATGCCGACGGAGGCGCAAACTGAAAGGGTTTGAGTGAATGGCTATGGTTGCCCAAAATCATCAGTATGGCGATAATCTGAAAAGACTCCTTGAAGAGAATGAAGACCGGCTGATGAAGCGCATTTTGGATTATGCGGTTCAATACGGCTATGCCGCTTACACATCAACCTTACAAGAGGCCTGGCGCTTGTCTATCGCCGGACTGACAGGTTCCATCATTGAAGGATTGCAGAAGTATAATAATATCCCTGAATTGATTCCGGAAGAAGAGCTTGAAGAATATCCTGTCGCCATGTTTGGGATTGTGGAAGCCGAGAGACATAGGGAAAGAGGCGTTAGCCTGAACATGTTCTTGGGATTAATGAAGTACTATCGGCAATCGTATATTGATCTGATCCGAGATGAAATACTCGATTTAATGCTTCGGGAAAGCTATGAACTATTCGTCAATCGGGTTTTTGATCGTATTGAAATAGCCTTCTGCGTGGAATGGTCCGGATCCAAAGGGGATAAGGCGATTCACGACCTGCAAATAAGCAACCGAATGATGACAAATGAAAAGAACAAATATCTCACAATTTTTGAGAGCATTCCCAATCCGGTCATCATTCTGAATTGGGCCAAGAAGATAGATAATATGAATTTTGCCGCAGCAAAGTTGTTCAAGAAAAATATTTCACCGGGATCACAATATTATTGCTTGAACAGGGACCGACAGCTGGAGATGGAGCAACGTTTGGACGCTGAATCTGCTGTAGATCCATCGTGTTTCGGTGGTATGGGGTCGGCGGAGCTTTTGCCGTGGCTCGAAGGTAGGATAGACGCCTATTTGGCCGACAACCTTGACACCGTGGTATTTGAAGAAGAAGTACATAGAAGTGATGAACTCTATTGTTATCAAATCAAGATTTCCAAGCTTCTTGATGTAAGCGGGAAATTTGATGGGATTATTATTATCTTAGAAGATATAACCAGTCTGAAACAAGCTCTGAATGAGATCAAGACCCTTAGAGGCATTTTGCCTATCTGTTCATACTGCAAGAATATTCGGGATGACAATGGTTACTGGCAGAGGGTGGAAGAATATCTTGAAGACCGGTCCGAGGCTGAATTCAGTCACAGTATCTGCCCGGAATGCTTTAGGAAACTATATCCGGACTATGACATCGACGTGAAGTGATAAGGAGTCGGGTCCGCTCTTGGCTCTAACACGGTCGGGATATCGGCTCATTAACAGGTTTTATGATATTTCGCTCTGGTGTAATTTCGGATGTCATTCTATCAATCACGCTGCTTGACACTATCATCTTATGCCCGAAACTTCTATGCGACTTTATCAGGGCTGTCACGCCCGAGGCGCTGCGTTAGAGTTACGCGAACGCGACATTTATCAGCTCGTTGAATACGCCTATTCGTGACGATATACGTGTATTCTCGTTCATCATACGATGAGCGTTTTTTGTCAGATGCTTCTTTTCCCGTGTCTCGTTATAACCAAGGCCCCTGCCATGAGAAGCAGTGAAAACAAGATCATCCCCCACTCGGTCAGGCATGGGACCGCTTCAATGGACTGTTGGGAACGGGGAGCGACTGAAAGTTCGATGGTATCCGTACTACTAAGGCCGGCCATATCCTCCGTATGAACGGTAATTGTCTGGATGCCCGTCACAGACAAAGATGACTTGAAGAACAAGGTTTTTAGCGTTGCATTAATCTGTTCCGGCGAACCGGTAATTTTTATTGTCGAGGATTGATTACCGGCGACCGACGCTCCAAGTTGACTGGTGACGCTGAATGTTCCCGCGGATGTTGTCAACGTGGTCGTAAGGATGTCTCCATTGTTGGGATCGGCAACCTCCAAGCCCACAATGGCGGTATTGCTCCCTGCGCCAATCTCAAGGCTTTCCCAGGTCTCGTTCGCCGTTGAGCCGGAGTTGAAAGTGAAGTTGTCATAATACACTGTGTATTCTTCTCCGACGGCAGCTGTGGCGGGTTCGAGCGCCGCCTGCCACAAAGTGTCGGCCGTCGTTCCCGTCTGTTTGGCGGTAAGTTCAAAGGTGGAACCATCCGTTTTTTCGCCGGTGAGCTTGAACAGGACGTCTCCCGCCTCGAGCCTGACATCCAAATTCATCCACGTGTCGAGCTTCACATCCGCAGGCAGGGCTTGCGCATCCCAGGCATCGTTTATGTAACATTGAAAGTAGGCCGGATGACTCTCCGAAGCCTTCTGCTGGACGCGAATGATCGGATAGGTATCTTCGATCCGTTCTCCGTCGTTTGAAAAACTGTTTATCCAGAGGGAAGGAGCGGCCCCTCCGGTCACTCCCCAATCCGACGGCACATACAGATCGACTGAAACATGTGTCGCATTTTCGGCAGGATACATGTAGCCTTGATGAGAGCCCACTTGAGGATTGTCGTCAATGACAAGTTTAAACCTGCTGTCGCCGTCGAAAACTTCGGGAGCGAAACTCTTTGACGGTCCACGGTCAAGATGCCAGTCCTCTCCTCCAAAATATTCGTCCCTGATCAAAGCCGGATTCAGTTCCTTCATTACAATATTCGTTCGATTTACCGGTGGTTTATTTGCATGCGTTACATTGATGGTCAGATTGGCAAATTCGGACGTTTCGAATCCATCGAATAAGCGGAAGGCGAAAACACGGGAAGCTCTCGGTGAGTTGGCCCGGTTGCGCCACATGATATTTTGAATGATGTGGGTTACTTCAGCCATGGTCGCGCTTCGCGTGAACGCTACGACAAGCGGTGCCAACCCGTTCCCCGCTCCAAGAATGGCAATCTCGCTGCCATTGTACAGCAATAGGTTCTCTTTAATATTTGCGAGGTTGAGCTCTATGGTTAATCCGGTTCCGTCGGTGTTGATATAAAGCTCATCGAGCGCCACACCGTTGGATCCACCCCGGGCGCCTCCATCGGCGCAAACGGTTAATTCCCCGTCGCCGTTCACGCCTCCATCCGTGTCCGTAGCGGTCGCACCCACTGCGACCAGACGATAGGTGTCGCTTTCGACATCATTGAAGATCAGTGTTGGTTGTGCCAAGGTAATTACAGGGGCGGCGGCAAAAACAGTTCCCGACGCCAAAACAATAGATATGGCAACGAGAACAACTCTAAGACGCATAAAAAACCGATCCTTTCCTGTTTATAGCCATAAAAACGGCTATGTTGCCAAAATATAATCTATATTGGAATTATTCTTTGAGTCAAGAAAAATGTATGTACCTAATTGTATGCTTATTCACTGGGTGTGCCGTAGCTGGAAGGCCTCCAGCGGTGCCCCCCGCCGGGGGACCAATGGCCCCGCGGACCCCCGTTGCGTTTTTGCGAATCGCTTGAGCGATTCGCAAAGCGAGCAGCATGTGGCCGTCCAACATGTTAAAATGCTTTAAGTGTTTGGAAAGGAGCCCGAAGGCGATTTTGTGGAAACGGTGCGGTGTCTGCCGGGAAGGTGGGAAATTCAGAGGTTGGATACGGCGTGATTTCGTTCAGAGCGGAGGCCGGGGCAAAGATGATCGAACCGGAGGAGCATGGGATGGTGGACAATACGCGCAAGTGAGCAATGATGGATTTAGTCTTTTTGGCCGCGCGTTCGATGGCGATGGTCTCGCGGATTTCGTCCGTGAGTTCGCAACCTCCGGCTTCTCCCGGTGCTTTTCCGCGACAAACACCTGAATCAAGGTGAGCGCCTTTGTCCTCGTTCTGCAGGCCATCGAGAGGCACGTTGCGGTGTACGAATTCCTCACATGACTCGGGAAGGCTCGCCTCGGTCGGCTTCTGCCGGCGATGTTCGTCAAACCCCAAGGATGAGTCCGGTGGGTCGCGCCCTTCACCTGCTCAGACTCGATATTCCGGCTTTTCCGGCGTTTGGAAGGTGATTCGTTCAAGGAGGCCGGCCTGATTTTTTCTTTTGCCTTTTTCTTAGTTTTTCCTGATAATTCTTTCTGTCCGAAGTGCCTTTCATTTCGAGTGAATCTCCGATTTTTAAATTAGACGCATAGTGAGATAGAGGATGTTCCGGCACCAGTGACCCATCTTCCGTAGACATCAGGCCGTTGAAAAATGCGATCTGCAGGGTTGCGCTTCAGCCCTCGTTACTACGACGTACTCGTATGTACGCCTCGTTCCTCGGGATTTGCGCGCCTTGCATCTCATCATTCTTGAACAGCCTGACGTAGCCCGTCTTTTTCAGCGGGCCGGCAGGTGACGCGAGCTGTTCTTCCGTAGTGCAACGTCAGGGGAGGAGAGGATGAGACGGTTCCTTGTACTGGTGTGCGCAGTAATGCTTTTTCCGGCATCGGCTGTGACTATGGTTATGGCGGACGTTTCGGGCCGGATTCAGCCCGGTTGGGAGGACGATCCCCTCAAGCCCGGGGTTCAGTGGTGGCGGGACGGAGTGAACCAGAACGATCTCGCCCAGTTCTTCAATGATGTTTTCCCCCAGACGCCGCACGTGGAGACCGTGACGGATGGCGTCTATGTGGTCCGGGGCGTCGGCATGAACAATACCACCGCTATTGTCGGCGAAACCGGCTGGGTGCTGGTGGATACGACGGCGTCCCCCGCCCAAATGCAGATCGCGACGACGTTGCTGCGCCCGTATTACGGAACCAAGACACTGCAGGCAATCATTTACACCGGTTGCGCCCAGTATCAGATCGGGGGCGCCTGCGTCTTGGCGAGCTCAGCCCCGACAGTCTGGGCCGAAGCGGACTTCTTCACGGCGTTGGCGGAGTTTTCCGCAGATCCCAATACGATGCCTGATCGGCTGAAGATTTTCGGAACCTACCTGGAAGCAGGTTCGGACGGTCGTCTTGGACCGGATGAGGCCTTCGGGGTGTTTCCCTATTTGTATCCCAGCGTGCTCGTATCCACTGAAACCAGCGCTACCCTGGGCGGGGTCAAATTCAGCCTGATACCGGCCACTGCGGTCTCCTCGGCCGGGCTGACGGTTTGGCTGCCGGACCTGGGGGTCATCATCGCCGGTGACGTATGGTCGCCGACCTTCCCCGATATCGGTCCGCTGCTCGGCCGTGGCCGTATTGTACCGGACTGGGTGGACTGTCTGAATGCCGTAATGGCGAAAGAACCCGATTTCCTGGTGCCGTTGCGCGGTCCCGTGCTCACCGGGGCCGACGTCACTACGCGGCTGACGGACTTCAGAAATGCCATGCAGGAGATTTATGAGGCCACCCAAGCGCAGATCGACCTGAGTGTAACCGAAGCCGACGCCGCAGCCGGGATCGAGCTCACGGAACCATTGTCGGGAAATTCTTACGCTCAACCCTTTTTCGGCGACATCACCGCGGCCGTCCACGGCATTTACCACCCCGGGGAATGGCGTTCGGGCTGTGAGCCTCCGGAACTGGTCAAAAGCCTGACCACGGAGCGTCGCGCCCAGATCGCCGCAGCCATGACCGGTGATATGGATCATATGCTCTCCACCGCCCTGGCTGCGGAATTGGCCGCAGATGATCTCGACAGTGCGGAAGCGGCGCTGCTCATGGCCTGGATGGTCTACAATGAATACCCCGACAACATATTGGCCGGGCGCATCTACGCGCAGGTTCTGAAAAAGAACGGTTTCATGCAGCGCAGCAACCGGCTTCGCAATGTCTTCCTGAGCGTCTCCAAATCCGCAACCGATAATCTTGCCGAAGACACTACGGACCCGACGGTGACCATCACCGCTCCCCTGAACGGCGCCCGTTACCCTGTGGGCGAAGTGCCCGCCGCGACTTATTCGGTCGACGACGATACCGACCCCTATCCCCAGGTAACGGTGGAAGGCTGGAGCGAGGGAGCCGGCCGGCATACCCTGGTCGTCACGGCGACCGATTTTGCCGATAACGTCGGCATGGCAAGTGTGACGTACACCGTACTAGGTCCCGCACCCACAGGGGCGTTGTTGTTGCTCTTGCTGTCCGAAGACCCGCAGTAGGGGGTCTGTTGGTAATGATTCACGGGGGAGGACCTTCGGGAAAGTCGTCCCCCGAACCCCTCCCAAAGCACGTTGGACAGGCCTCACCGCGTAGCCCGTGAATAGACGGCAACGGCAGGACCCGACCCTGGCCGTAAACCCATCATCTATGGGCGCCGACAAACGAGACCTTCCACAATGAGACGTCCTTGACGGGCATCGGCAGGCTCGTCCAGTTCTCACCGCCGTCGTCCGTGTGAAGGATCACTCCGTCCGGCAAATCCGGCGACACGCCGTATGCTTTGAAACCCACGGCCCACACGGTTCTTTCGTCCAAACAGGTCACGCCCTCGTACTGGTAGTTTCCCGTCGGGTCCATGACGTCCGAGACGACTTCTCCATCAACCAGGCGCACGCGGATAATCCGACCACCGCTCAATCCGCCGATGTTCTGCACGGCCCAAACGGTATCGGCATCGGGCGCGCAGATATCATCTATATCGTTCGGCCCGGACACATCGGGTGCGGCCAACTCCCAGACGGCCCCCCCATCCTTCGTCCGGTAAAGATTCGCTTCGGGTCTCACCGCGGCCCATGCGATTTGAGAGTCCACCATGTTGACTCCCATGGGTCCCCCACCGATGGAAGGATCGACCCCCGGAAGTTGCTCCCGACGCCAGGTCTCGCCGAAATCCGGCGAGTGAATCATGCCGTATTCGCCGCCGCCCCAGTCGGCGATCCAAAGGTCTTCACCTTTGGCGTCGATGCGGTTGACCTGGCTCATGGTCACGCCGTCGTGAGGTACGACGACCCAACTCTCGCCGCCGTCCATGGTGCGCATTACCGTGCCCTCAAGGGTGACGGCCCAGGCCACGCTGGGGGAAAGCCCCTTGACTCCTTTGACGATATCATTGACCCCTTCGGGTAATGCCTGGACCTCCCAGACGGCTCCGCCGTTTCCGGTATGAAGTATCGCGCCTTCATTCTCATTGGTGCCGACAGCCGCCCAAGCCGTCAGATCGTCCACGGCGCTGATGTCGTTGCCGGTCATTCCGCTCCACAGCTCGGAATTTCCCTGTTCCTCCCAGGTGAGCCCTCCGTCGGCGGTACGAAGAACGGCGGCCGTGTTGTCCGACCGGCTGCCGATGGCCCAACCCACCCTTCCTGTATTCGCATGTTCATCATCTCCGCACGCCGCCGTTATGAGCAGGATTCCCAAAACCCCGATCGCAAACATCGTGCATCTTTTCAACATGAGTCCCTCCCGAATGATGCGGAACCGTGTAGGTTCTTCCGAGCTCAATCTACCGGACAGCTCCGTTTGCAGTCTCTGCACGGCCGCCTCCGTCTTCCTCCAACCCGAGAAAAAAGGCCGGCGGAAATCGAACGGCCCCGCAGAGCGACGGTACTTATTTGGTGGTGGGCGGTCCGAAGTTCGGACTCGGAATTTCCACCATGTGAGGCCGATACTCCTCATCAAGTATTATAATTTTGATAGGTTGTCTAATTGCAGGCGTGTTTCAAGCAGATAAGGGGCATCGTTTTAATGATGCCTTGTGAATTAGGAGGCTTAAAGCAGGCCTTATCGGCGGCTTTCCGTCGGCACATGGGTGAAGGCGGCTTGGGCCTGGAAGGGTCCGCTCAGCACCGGGGTTCTCCCTTTTTTTCCATGGTGGTGAACCGACGGGCGGCCTGACCGTTTTGGTGGTAAAACACCACGGTATGGCCCTCCGGGCCCCACCCGGACGCGTCGGCTTGGCGGTAGCCTTCAGTGGAAGTGCAAAAAAACCGCATGCCCGATCATTGCCTCCGGCCATATCGGGCGAGAATCAAAGGAGAAATCAGATCGTCAAAGGGTTAGCGGTCGGAGCGACTCAGTCCGGAAAGGGACAAGAAGCAAGACCCGACCTCCCTCTCACCCGACCCCTCTCTCGGCGTTCTTCCGCCGTCACCCAGCCACCATTCGTATGAAATCCGTGGATCGAGACGCACGGATCCCCACACCCTGATTCTTAAAGAGAGCTTGACGGTATATACATATAGGGGGTATATACACCGTCATGGTATATGTATAAGGCGGTTCGCTTTGAAGGACAACTGCCTGTTTCGGCATGTGGTATCATGAAACCCTTGAAAACCGAGGAGAAGCAAAATGGCCCATCACAACCATGTTCACTGCAATGACATGAAAGTCGGCGAAGTATATGCTTGTAAGAACTGCGGGCTGGAGCTCAAGGTCGTCAAGAGCTGCAACCACGAAGGACAGGATCAATGCTGTGACTCCTGCGCCGACGAAAGCTCGGATTGCAGCTTCAGCTGCTGCGGCGCAGCCATGGTGAAAATGTAGTCGAGAGGCAACCCTTCATGGGGGCCTCGCCTGTTGTAAGGGCAATCCGCAGTGCCCGCCCGGAAGACGGCCGGAGGCCCACCTTTTCCTCCTCGCGCCCCCTCAAGAGCATCGCAAACAGGCCTCGCCGCCTTGGGCGGAGAGGCTGAGGGGGGAAATAAATTCCCTCACATATCTCCAGCGGTCCCCCATCTCTTGAATCGGCAGAAAAACTCCCCACTTCGGTTTCGCCACGCGCTGTGGGACGGACCCCGGCACCCCCCGCCGGGAGACCAACGGACCCCCGTTGCGCTTCTACGAATCGCGTACGCGATTCGCAAAACGAGCAGCATGTGCCGTCCAACATAGTAAAATACCGATTCGTGGAAATTCGTTACAAGGTTACTCCCGCATGGACGGTTTTTCATGGACGAACCGGTCTTTGTTGTGTTCATAATCGGGAAGCCGACATCTTCGACGGAAACGTCCGTGGACAGATACCGATCGAGTGTAAGCCTCAACAGACTGCCGAAAAACGCGAACTGCCGCGTTGCGCTTCATCCCTCCTCAGTGCGGTACTGCTTTGTGCGCCTCATCCCTAATGTTTTACGCGCCTTGCATGTCGTCGTTTTTTACCAGCCTGTGGCAGCCGGCATTTTTCAACGGGATGTTAAATCCGACCGTGAAAGCGAGTCCCGGAGGAGATCACCATGTCACGAAGCAAGGTGAAAAGACATCAGCGGATATGGATCACATTGACGATAGGTCTCTGGTGCTTCCTGCCCATGGCCGCACAGGCGTTCGCCGGTGAAACGTATGAATACGCACGCTTATGGCCCACCCTACAGCAGCCCTGGTACTTCCGATTCCTGAGCGGAATCGCGGTGGATTCCACCGATAACGTGTATGTGCTGGATGCGGGCAACTACAGAGTGTTGAAATTCACCGCGGAAGGCCAACTGATCGCCAAATGGGGTCGTGAGGGTTCGGAGCCCGGTGAGTTCGATCTGCCGCAAGGGATCGCCGTGGATCCGTCCGGTTTCGTGTACGTGGCGGACACGGATAACCACCGCATTCAGAAGTTCACCCTGGATGGAGAGTTTCTTCTCGAGTGGGGCGGCAACGGCGGCGGGGACGGGCAGTTCCAACAGCCCTTCGGCGTTGCGACGGACGGCGACGGCAACGTCTATGTGGCGGACACGTACAACGCGCGAGTGCAGAAGTTCTCGAGTGAAGGCGGCTTTCTTCTCTCTTGGGGCGAGTGGGGGACCTCGGAAGGGAATTTCACGTATCCTCAAGGCATCATGGTGGACGAAGCGGGCGTGGTCTATGTGACCGATGCCAACAACGCGCTTCAGAGATTCAGTGGTCAGGGAGAGCTGCTCGATACGTGGGGTGGAGACGGAACCGGCGATGGAGCTTTGGAGTCGGCCTATGCCTCGGCGCGGGACGAATCCGGAAACGTGTATGTGACTGATTATCAAACCCACTTGGTGATCAAGTACGCGTCAAACGGGCAGTATGTCACCCGATGGGGCGGAAACGGCACATCCGACGGGAAGTTCACGTATCCCAAGGGAGTGGCGGTGGACGGCCAAGGGCACGTGTATGTGGTCGATTTCCTGAATGATCGGATACAGAAGTTCCTGCCGGACGGTTCGTTTGTCGCCAAATGGGGGAGCGACGGAGAGGGAGACGGTCAATTCTTCCGGCCTTTCGGTCTCGCAACCGCCTCATCCGGGAACCTCTACGCCGTGGACTCTTGGAACGACCGTATCCAGGAATTCACGCCGACGGGTGCGTACGTGTCTCAACGGGGAGGCCCCGGCACGGAACCCGGCCGGTTCACCAATCCACGGGCCATCGCGGTGGACGGTTCCGGCAATATCTATGTGACGGACGTCTCCACGGAGAGGTCCGTTCAGAAATTCAGCCCGACATGGGAATACCTCACCGGATGGGGGAGCGCCGGGGAAGGCGACGGCCAGTTCGACGACCCCGTCGGCGTGGCGGCGGACGGCACCGGGCACGTTTACGTATGCGATCGATATAACCATCGCGTCCAGAAGTTCACCGACGGCGGTGTGTATGTCACCCAATGGGGCGGCGAAGGCAGCGCCGATGGAAAATTCAAGAAACCGGGAGGCATCGCGGTCGGCCCCGACAACTACGTGTACGTGGCCGACACGGACAATCATCGCATCCAGAAATTCACTTCCGCGGGCGATTTCGTGATGCGGTGGGGAACCGAGGGAAGTGGAGTCGGGCAGTTTTTCAAGCCGACGTGCGTCACAGTGGACGCGGCAGGCAATGTCTACGTTGCGGAATGGCTGGAGAACGATCGCATTCAGAAGTTCTCATCGAATGGTGATTTCCTGGGAACCTGGGGCGCCGGGGGGACAAGCGCCGGGCAGCTCAGCCAGCCCGTCGGCTTGACCGTTGGGTCCGATGGGACGGTATTCGTTTCCGAATTCAGCAACAACCGAATCCAGGCGTTTTTCCCGTCGGAAGTCGTTGCTTCGGACAAAGCCGTGATTGTGGCCGGAGGCGGTCCCTATCCCGGAAACAATATCTGGGACGCGACGCAAATGCTCACGGCATTCGTATACCGGACCCTTCGGGTGCAGGGATTTGACAAGGAGAACATCTATTACGTGACGGCCGGATCGGATAGAGACCCTGACGGGAACGGGTTGGAGGACGATCTTGTGCTCGATGCGACCCGGGCGAACCTCTCGAGCGTACTGACATCGTGGGCCGTGGGCGCCCGTGACGTGGTCGTCTACCTGGCGGATCACGGGGGGGACGGCACGTTCAGAATCAATGAAACCGAAGTCGTGAATGCAACGGAATTGGACGGATGGCTCGATACGCTGCAAGAGGATATTTCCGGCCGTGCCGTGGTTGTTTACGAAGCCTGTTATTCGGGAAGCTTCGTTCCGCTTCTTACGGCTCCCGAGGGGAAGACGCGCATTGTGGTCACGAGTGCGTCGGCGGGCGAAACCGCTCAATTCGTCAAAGGAACGATTTCATTCTCCGATTTCTTCTGGAAGCAAGTCTTTTCCGGTGCAACCGTGGGCAATGCCTTTGATGTGTCCAGAATGGCCATGCCGCACTCTTTTGCCACCTTCAAGCAGACTCCGCTCCTGGACGCCGATGGAAACGGGATCCCCAATGAGGATTCCGACTTGTCGACGGCCCGGAATATCACCATTGGTTTCGGCAACCTGCAACTGGCCGACGTCCCCGTCGTTACCACCGTGTCGCCGGTTCAGACGCTGAGCGGTGAAACGTCCGCGACGTTGTGGACGCAAAATATAGCGACAACGGAAACACTGACGGATGTATGGGCCGTGATAACGCCCCCCGACTACGTCGTGACGGATCCGACTCAGCCGGTAACCGATCTCCCGGTGATTGCCCTTTCGCCGGGGGCCGACGGAAAATACGAGGGCACCTACGGCTATTTCTCCGTGATGGGAACCTACGACGTATCCTTTTACGCCATGGATGACAAAGGCTACATCTCGCTCCCGAAATCGACGCAGGTGATCCAAACCGTGGGAGCTTCCCAGGAAGCCCCGGCGAATGGGATATGGAGGAGCACGGACGCGTCACTCAAGTTCTTCCTGCAGAAGTATCAGACGGGTTCCTGCGTTTTGGTCGTCTTGGACGGGGGCGCTTTGACGGCGTTTTTGGACACGGGGTATGCCGACGGAATCAACGTGTCCAACGACGTGCTCAGCCAGGGCCGGTCCGTCGTTCTGAACCTCACGAGCTCGTCCGCCGGCGCACTCACGGTGAATTATCCGTCGCACACAACGACGACTCCGGTGTCTCTCGAATATCCGGACACACCGATCACCAATCCGTACATCCCGCCCAACGGGATCTGGAACAGCTCGGACGGCTCGGTGAATTTCTATCTTCAGAAATACGAAACGGGATCCTGCGTGATGGTCACGCTCGCTGCGGGGCATCTGACCGCTTTCCTGGACCCCGACTACACGGGCGGCGTTTTCGCCTCCAACGATGTGTTGGGCCAAGGGTACACGATCAACCTGGGACTCACGGAAACAAACCAAGGCCGGGTGACGCTCGTTGTCCCTCAATTGTCCGGGACCTATCCGGTTTCGCTCAAGTACCCCGACGCGCAGTAAGCCGCGGGATGAATGCTCTTTGAAGGTCCCACGACTTTTTCGCGGGTTTCATCCCGCTGAAGCATGACGAAGCCGGACTTTGGAGTTTGTTCGGCGATTCAGGAAAGGCAAAGAAGGCCGGCAATCTTCGAGGGACGCTATCTCACTCTCAGCCTCTCCGCCGAAGGCGGTGAGGCTCGCTCGACACGTTTGGGAAGGGGCGGGGGGAAACCTTTTCCAAAAGGTTTCCCCGCATCTGCAATCCGACTCCGGTCGGCCTGTTAATGAACGTCTTCCAGCAGCTCCAATGACTTGGCGACCACGTCCCCGGTAAGGGGAATGTAGCCGAGTTTGTCGCTTTGCTCCTGCCCTGTGGTGAGACAAAAGCGTAGAATGTCCTTCAATGCTTTTTGCTCCTTGGGCTTATTGGACTGCTTCCGAACCAGAATCCAGGTGAAGGTGACCACCGGGTAGTTGCCGTGGGCCGCCGGGTCGGTCAGGACCACGGTGAGGTCGTCACGCACGGTGGTATTGCGCACGGTGAGCTGGAAAGCCTTCTGGTCGGCCGCGACGAATTGTCCGGCTTTGTTCTGCAGATAGGCGGTGGCCACGTCGGTCAGATAGGCATAGGAGTATTCCACATACCCAATGGAGCCGGGAATGGCCTGCACCATGTTGACGACTCCGCCGTTGCCTCGGGCTTTGATCATGTTGCCTCGGGACGTGAGCTTCTTAGGCCACACAGGGGCTTTTGCAACGCCGACGGCTTTTTCGAATTCCGGGCTGGCCGCGCTCAAATGGCGGGTAAAGGCGTAGGTGGTGCCGCTGGCGTCGGATCGCGTCACCACGGTGATCTCCGAGTCGGGCAGGGGCGCGCCCGGGTTGGCCTCGGCGATGAGCGGGTCGTTCCAGCGGGTGACGGTCCCCAAGAAAATCCCGATATAGGCCGCCCGGGTGAGATTGAGATGGTCCACTCCGTGCACGTTGTAAATCAGGACCAGGGCGCCGGCCGTCATGGGAATCTGGACCGCACCGCCCTCAACGTCGGCGACCTGTTCAGCGCTCAACGGCACGTCACTGCCGGCAAAATCCAGCCTTTTGTCGAGAAATTGGGAGATACCGGCTCCGCTGCCGAGAGGCTGATAATCGATCAGCACATCGGGGTGTGCCGTGTTGTAGGCTCGGAACCATTTCTGGTACAGGGGCGCCGGCAGAGTCGCCCCGCCGCCGACCAGCGAAATCTTGCCGTCGGCCATGACCGGCCCGTGCCAAAAGACCATTAAAAGGAGCACCGCCAGGGCGCGCCACTCGAATCGCTTCGTGTTTTGGAGATGTTTCATAAGCTTATCCTTATCCGGGTGCTGCTGTTTAGTTGCGGAGTCCTTTATTAGACATTGTCCCTACAGAGCGGGCGTGTGAACGATCCGTGGGCCTCCATGTCGGCTCCCCGGAGAGCCGCTCCGGAGGGTGCTTTTTTCAAAAGCATCCCCCGGTATAGGGATTTATGCCATTAAGCATCATTCCCAAACTCGTTGAACCGGTTGCTCGCCGCGCGGCGCAACCGGGGTCAAGGGTTCTCTTTGCAAGAGTTTCTTAGGCATTCACCGTGGGAAGACTTTCGGGAAAGTCTTCCCACGCACCCCCCTTCCAAATCTTCTTGCGCCTGCCTCACCGCCTCCGGCGGAGAGGCTCCCTACCGTGAGCGCATCTTGAAACAGGAAAAAGAGAAGAAAAGGGCACGCCCGGGGTGAAGCTGCGGCCGCCCGTGAATGGTTGCCGGGAACGAGCCGCAATTTGAGGTCGAGTCATCCGTCACCGCACTTCAGCCAGCGCTTTCAGGGCGGCGGCGGCAACAGGTTCGGGAAGCGGGGCATAACCGTATTCCGGAGCGAAGTTCTGTCCTTCGGTGAGTCCCCACTGGACGAATTGCTTGACCCTCGCGGCCTTGGTCTTGTCGGCATAGGATTGGAACAGAAGAAGCCAAGTATACGTGACGATCGGGTAGGAATCCGTTCCCTCCGGGTCCGGCAGAAACATTCGAAGGTTTGGAGGCATTTGAGTCGACGTGTTGGCAAGCGTGTTCGTTCCGCTTTCATCGGTCGGCTCGACATACAGGCCCGCCTTATTCTCAAGGGCCGCCATGGCGAGTCCGGCCCGCTCGGCAATACCGTACTCGACGTAACCGATGCTTCCCCAGGAGTATTTGATCTTCGCGGCCACACCTTCATTGTATCGGCTCGCCATGGAGTTGCCGGGCCAATCGACCTTCTTGCCGACGCTGAGTCCCGCTTCCTTCCACTTGGGGCTGATACTGTTCAGATGGTTGGTGAAGGCCCAGGTCGTACCCGAAGAATCACTGCGGGTAATGGTGACGATGTTCAGATTCGGCAGCTTCAAATCAGGATTCAACCGGGTGATCCGTTCGTCGTTCCAGTTCCTGATTCTACCGAGGAAAATGTCAACATAAACCTCACGGCTCAGACGCAGTTCTCCGTGCACCGAAGGCAGGTTATAAGCCAGCACGATGATACCGGCCGTGGCGGGGATGAGTTGCACACCGCGTTCGACCCGCGCAATCTGATCGTCGTTCATGGCGGCGTCGCTGGCGCCGAAATCCGTCTCTCCGGCCATGAAGCGCTTGATGCCTTCGCCGCTGCCGACTTCAGCATAGAAGAGGGTAAAATCCGAATGTTGTTTGCCGAATTCTTTGATCCAACGCTGATAGAGAGGGGCGGGAAAGGTTGCGCCCGCACCGACGATATCCGCGTTATCAAGGGTGATTTTCCCGTCGGCGGCGAATCCGTTGGAGACCGACCAGCAGAATAGGGCAATCAGCGCAAAAGCCGCGACACAGGCTCTGACTTTAATCATGACGTTTGCCTCCCCCTCAGGAAAACTCACCGTGCAGATACTCTTTAGTCAACTTTTCCTGCGGGTTGCCAAAGAGCTCCATGGTGGGGCCCATTTCGACGAGGTAGCCGGTCCGTCCTCCCTTGGAGATATCCACGGCGAAAAACGCCGTCTGATCGGCGACGCGCTGAGCCTGCTGCATATTATGGGTTACGATGGCCACCGTGTATTGTTCCTTGAGTTCCACCATGAGGTCCTCCACCAGCCGGGTGGCGATGGGGTCCAAAGCGGAACAGGGCTCGTCCATGAGCAGGATCAAGGGTTCGGTGGCAATGGCCCGGGCGATGCAAAGGCGCTGCTGTTGGCCACCGGACAGAGACAAACCGTTGTTCTTGAGCTTGTCTTTGACGTCATCCCACAGGGCGGCGCCCCGGAGCGCCTTTTCCACCTTTTCATGCATGTCGCCTTTGTAGCGGTTGAGCCGCAGGCCAAAAGCGACATTGTCGTAAATGGACAGGGCAAAGGGGTTGGGCTGCTGGAAGACCATGCCGATATTGCGCCGAACGGAAACCGGATCAATCTTCTCGCCGTAGATATCCGTTCCCATAAAGTTGATCGTGCCCTCAAAACGAAATCCCCGGATCAGATCGTTCATGCGGTTTACGCTCTTGAGCACCGTACTCTTGCCGCAGCCCGACGGTCCGATGAAACCGGTGATCTGGTTCTTTTTGATGGGCACATGGCTGTCCCGCACCGCCAGAAAATCGGTGTAAAAGATTTTATTCACCCGGCAGTCGAGGACCACCTCTTCCGACAGAACGCCGTTGTCCTGCGCGTCGTCCGTTTGTTTCAATGCAGGTTGCATGAGCGTACTCTGCTCCTTCTGTTTTTATTCACAGGGTCACCGGGGGAACCCGTTTTCCCGGACCCCCAACAGCCTCTCCGCCGAAGGCGGGGGCACGGGGGGGAACTTTTTCAAAAGTTCTCCCCCGTGAATGACGACCTCCTCTTTTAGTAACGACGTTACGCTTTTCGCTGGCCGATAGCTCGGCTGATGATGTTCAGCACAAAAACCATGACTACAAGGACCAGCGAGGCCGCCCACGCCAGCTCAATCTGGTTCTCAAAGGGCATGCCGGAATAGTTGTAGATCAGCACCGCCAATGAGGCGGTGGGTTCATTGGCACGCAGCCAGTAATCGCTGAACAGGGCGCTGAAGAGCAGCGGCGCCGTTTCACCGGCCGCTCGGGCGACCGCGAGCACCACTCCGGTGATGATGCCGGGCATGGCGACCGGAAGCATCACCTTCCACATGGTCTGGGAAGGGGTGCAGCCCATTCCATAGGCGGCCTCTTTCATCGGCCGCGGCACCATCTTGATCGCTTCCTCGGCGGTGAGCATCACCACGGGAACCATCAACAGGGACAAGGCGATGCCGCCGGCCCAGGCCGAGTAGTGGCCCATGGTGAGGACCACCGCGGCATAGGCGAACACGCCGGCCAAAATGGAGGGCAGGCCGGTGAGGGTTTTGGCGCAAAAGCGAGCCGCCGCCGCAATCTTGCTGTAGGGGCCGAGTTCGGCCAGGTAGATGGCGGCCAGCACCCCGAAAGGCACGCTGATCAACGCCGCAAGCCCGACCATGAAGAGCGTACCCACAATGGCGTTGCCGAACCCGCCGCCGGTCTCAAAGGCGGTGGGGGGCAGGGCGTAGAACAGCTCCAGACTCAGTCGCTTGCCGCCTCGAAAGATCAGCATGATCAGTACGGAGAAAAGAGGGATACAGGCCGCGACCGCCGCGGTAACGGTGATCGCGCTCAAAACGATGGACTTGAGGGCCCGCGGCTCCATGGGTTGCCGTTCAAGACTCGGCAGTCGCAGGGAGCCGTTCATGGTGTTTTGTTTGCTCATTTCAGCCCTCTCGATCCGGTTCTGGAGATGATCAGGGTGCCGGTCACATTCACGATCAAGGTGATGAACAGCAGCACACAGGCGGCGTACATCAAGATGGAGGCCTCATGCGCGCCGGCTTCGGGGAAGTTCAGCGCCAGCAGGGCCGCCAGTGTATTGGCCGGGGCGAAGAGCGACAGGCTGATCTGGTTGGAGTTGCCCACCAGCATGGCAAGCGCCATGGTTTCCCCCAAGGCGCGACCCAAGCCTAAAACCAGTGCCCCGAAGATCCCGCCGGAGGCGGTGGGCAGCATCACCCGCAGGATGGCCTCCCATCGGGTCGTTCCCATGCCGTAAGCCGCTTCCTTGGTCTTATGGGGAATGGCCCGGAAAGCATCCTGGGAAATGGCGGCCACCGTAGGCAGGATCATGATCGCCAGCACCAACGCGGCCGGAAACATGCCGGGACCGCTGAGACTGGTGGAAAAAAAGGGAATCCAGCCCAAGGTTTCGTGCAGGAAATCAGCCGGCGGCCGGATCAGGGGGATCAGGACAAAAATCCCCCACAGGCCGTACACAACGCTGGGAATGGCGGCCAGCAGTTCGATGATGTTTTTCAACACCATTTCAATTTTGGGGGGCAGGAAGTCCTGGGTCAGGAAAACGGCGATGGAAATGCCGAAAAAGCCTCCGATGATCAGGGCCAGGATCGAGCTGAACAGGGTCCCCCAGATTTCCGGAAGGATACCGAATTCTCCCGCATTGACGTCCCAAGTGGTGGAAGTGAGAAACCCCAGGCCGTATTCGGACATGGCCGGCAGGGCCTGACCCCCGATCTTGTATACGATGAACGCCAGGAGCAGCACCGTGGCCCAGGTGGAGACATAAGTCAGGGTCCGGACGGATTTATCAAAGAGGATGTCTCCGGACGAAGGGGGCCTCGAGAGCGTCTTTCCTTTTTCGACGACCCTTGCCGGTTTGTTGGCCATGGGTAAACCTCCGATATTGAGGGGCGCCTCGACCCGGGGTCAAAACGCCTCAAGCCTTTTGAGTGTGTTGATACAGGGGCCCGGTTACAGGGTATTCGGGAAACCCTTTTGGAAAAGGGTTTCCCGAACCCTTCCCAAAACTTGCTGAACGGGTTGCTCGCTTCCGCGTCGCAACCGGGGTGAGGGATCCTTTGGAGGCCGAGTCAAAGAAAACTTCGACAAGGACTCGCTGGTCCACAAATCCACTTACCGCACGGAGCCTCTCCGCCGGAGAAGGACGGATGAGCATTCAGAGGGGTATCCGAGGGAACCCTTTTTGAAAAAAGGGTTCCCTCGGGCTCCTTCCTAAAAACTTTAGGTGTTTCAATAGGTTGTACGGAACATGCCGCTCGTTTTGCGAATCGCGCAAGCGATTCGCGAAAACGCAACGGGGGTCCGGGGGGCCTTTGGTCCCCCGGCAGGGGGAGCGGGGGACGGCGTCCCCTGCGGCACACCCTGTGAAGGTACGAAGGACCTACCGGATGTTGGCGGAAGCCGCGCGCACCTTCTCGACAACGGGGGCCGGCAGCGGAATATATCCGGCCTTGTCGGAAATCTTCTGTCCCTCGTCCAGGCAGTACGCGACCATCTTGCGCAGGGCCTCGGCCTTATTGGGATCGTCGTACTTCTTGTAGAAAATCATCCAGGTGTAGGTGGCGATGGGGTACGATGCATCGCCGTCCGGATCCGACAGCCAGACGATCATGTTGTCGGGAATGACGGCGCCGGCCAGGGCGGCCTGACCGCCTTCGAGACCGGGGGCCACGAACTTGCCCGCTTTGTTCTGCAGGTCGGCCATTTCCAGTTTCGCCATCCGGGCGAAACCGTACTCGATGTAGCCTATGGCTCCGGGGGTCTGCTTGATGGTGGCGGTCACACCGTCGTTCTTGGGCGCCTTGACCAGCTTGGCCTCACTCGGCCAGTTCACGGTTTTGCCCATGCCCACGGCGCTTCTGAATTCCGGGGAAATGGCGCACAAATGCTGGGTGAAAACATAGCTGGTCCCGGAGCTGTCGGCTCGGGCGACCACGGTGATGTCTTTATCCGGCAGTTTGAGACCGGGATTGGCGGCGGCAATGGCGGGATCGTTCCACTTTTTGATCTTCCCTAAAAAGATGGCGGGATAAGCGTCGCGAGGCAGCTTAAGCCCCGTGACACCCTTGAGGTTATAGGCCAGTACGATCTCGCCGGCGGTCATGGGGAGAAGCTGTACGCCTTCTTCCACCTTGGAGATCTCTTCATCGTTCATCGCGGCGTCGCTGGCGGCAAAATCCACGGTGTGATTCTGAAAATCACGAATCCCGGCTCCGGAACCCTTGGCCTGGTAATTGACCTGGATGTCCTTCTCGGCTCGACTGAACTGCTTGAACCAAGTGGTGTAGAGCGGAGCCGGAAAGCTGGCGCCGGAACCGGTCAAGCGGACTTCTCCGGCCGAGACCGAAGCCGGCACCAACAGAATCCCGGCCAGAAAAGCGGTCAGGGCCATGTGCATCGTGAGCTTGAGAACAAATCCTTTTTTCATTTTCTCCCTCTTTCGTTTGATATTGAAGTGTTACCGTATTGGAGAACCATCCACGGCAGTGGGATGGTGGGCTCGCGGCGGATTCGGGGGCTACGGGTTCATGAGCACTTTCATTCCTCGCTGTGCCGAAATCTTGCCGGCAAGACACTCTATTCCCTTCCATGTGGGTTGTTGTGACGACTTCTTGACGATTTTGGGGCAATCTCAACAGAGGTACAGGGATTACAAATGTGTAATGGGCTTTGTGGATGGAGGAAGAGAGAGTGGAGTTCAGAAAGAGTCCGGGGCGGGGTTTGCTTTTTGGTGGTTTTGATCGTTGAGCCGGCGGTGGGAGAGACGAGAAAAGGGGTGAGCGATCATGGCCGCCTGGCGTAACATGCGGGAATCGAACAAAAAATGAAATGTTCTTAGGGATAGCGGTAGGAGGAACGCAGTCGAGAAGGAGTCAGGGGGCGAGGCTTGAGCGCCGTATGCGATGCAACTGTCAAAGATGAGTTTGGCGGGAAGCATGCAAAAATGACGGGGATTCCCAATTGACGATACCCGTCGTTTTCGGTGTAAATGGGGGGGTGAAGTGGAGGAAGCGGAGGGGCTTTCACCGTGAAACGGCTCCTCCTTGGACAGGTCGGCCGAAAAACTGTGCGGTTACATCCGACTGCAAGGAATGTTGGGCGTGTTGGGTGGTTTCACAAGACACGGGAGGATCGCATCCTAAAACAATCAGTATGATATCCCCCGATTAACAACCATCAAATCATGTTCACTCTACACTTTTGAGTGGAACCATTGATGGGGTCAGCAGCAAGACAAGATATGAGGCAAAGTCATAATAGATCAGTTATCCCAAGAAGACCGGATGATCATAGGCTAAATTCGAACCCAAAGGGGTTAAGTCTCATCTATCGCTCTTGAGCGCACCGTAGGAATGAAATGCCAAATAGTCAACTTGTAGTACCAAGAATTGCACTGTTAGGGATTTGCCATAGAGCTAGATTTGAGCAAGGAAATCCTCCGTCACTTTCACAGCTTGATATTTTGGGGCTTCGGAAAGTTGTACTCCCCTATATATATCCGTTTGATGCATCAGCTTACCATCTTGTACTCGCAGTTTTCGGGATCGAACTCTCAAAACCTATCGCCATAGTTTTACGTGACAGGACTGATAACCCAATCTTCCGAGCTGATATTTCTATATCATCAGACGTTGAGCAGCTCAATGAAGGAGACGAACAGGCTAACAATCCTGCCTCATTCACCATTGTATCGATTAGCGATGAGCCTTGCTGGACAATATTGTTGGTAAGATTGAGCGGAGTTATATTGACAGAACCACAGAAGTTGAGTCTCTATTATATAGAAGATGGCATTAATACCTCTATAGGTAAATTAGTATTTGCCCTAGCTAAATCACAAGCTTTAACGCATGATCGTGTTTCAGCCATAAAAAGCGACCCAAAAGCAATAAAAGCAGTACGATTGAATTTGGGGTGTAAATATTGCGATACAAAAATGAAGGTCATTGCTGCACTAGAAAAGCCAGCCGAAGTAGAAGATGGACTTGTTTGGTACCAGGATGTGCCGGAAGCATTCAAATGCAGGTGTGGTAAGACTGTGTTTCCGTTGAATATTCTTAGAAATAATATGCATACATTGCTGGGTAATAACGATATTACCATTGGTAATCTTAGTGTTACGGCTCTTTATGAACGTAGAGTTATCGATAATATATCAATGGAATTGTCGAAAATTATTAATGCCAACCCAAAAGAAGAGGACATTCAGCAGTTCTTAGAAAATAATCCAATCGTTTTTCATTTTCTATATCCACTTCGCCTCTATGAGAAGCCTGCAATTCTTTCAAAGTATAAAGCTGATTTCGCAAGTTTGGACAGTAGCGGGGTTCTGACTCTGGTTGAAATAGAGCGACCTGGGATACGTCTAATACGCAAAGACGGTGCAACGAGTGCTGAAATGGAACACGCCATTAGTCAGGTTCGAGACTGGCTTTTCTTATATGAGAAACATCGAGGGGCTGTTCTTGATTGCCTTGGACTCAGAGACCAAGAAGTCACGAAGATTAAAGGTATTGTAATAGCGGGTCGTAATAAAGGGCATGATTCTGAAAAGATTAGAAGGTTTAAGTGGCAAGATCGTGGCGCCATCGAATGCATGACGTATGATGACCTTCTTGGAATTCTGGCTTCGCTAGATCGCGATATGAGGGCGATGTAAACAACTTCGGCTCTCCCGGCCAAGTACGAACTCCTGCGTAATCGGGAAACAGCATATCAATTAGAGCATCGATTTGCGCTTCACGCTGTAGCCTGTTCACAAACAGCTATGGTGCCCGGCCATCTTAGCCCGGGCGTTACGTGTGGCCCTTACGAACGCCCTTGGATGCCTCTGCTCGGCCTCTCTTTGTTTTCCGATGATTTTTGCCAAGCCGCGAAGCGGCTCATCAACCGCTTCATGATCCGGAAAGAACGCCATCAGGTCGGGATCAACGTGCTACGAGGTTTGTCCTTTCGGCATAGCGATCGGCATACCTGCCGCGGACCCCATCCGTGAAGTCGTATTCTTCGAGGAGGTCCGGGTCCTCTTCGGTTTTCTTCATGACGGAGTTTTCCTTCGCTTGTCGCCGGCTTGGTCCTGATGATACGAACAGGGTACCCGTTCCCTCTGTGCCAATGAGAGTGAGACACCTACCCGTTGATAAATTAGTGTAGGGCGGGTAGGAGATGGAGCATGATGAGGCACAGAGAGAAAGAGAATCCGGATGAGGGAATCGTGGTAACGGAGGGAGTCCGTAGGACGACCGGAGTTACCACGATCGGGAAGCACGTCACGGTCCCCGACCCGGAGGTTCCAGAGAAGAAGCCTCGTCGCAGATTTACAGCCCGGTACAAGCTGAGAATCCTGGAGGAAGCCGATGCGTGTACTGAACCGGGCCGGCTCGGGGCTCTACTTCGGCGAGAAGGCCTGTATTCTTCGAGTCTGGCGACATGGCGTAGACAACGTGACCAGGGGCAGTTGAGGGCGCTTGGGCCAAAGAAGCGAGGCCGGAAGCCCAAGCAGAAGAACCCTATGGCAGAGCGGGTGGCCCGGCTTGAAAGGGAGAACCGCCGTCTCGAGAATCAACTGAAACAGGCGCGAACCATCATCGAAGTTCAAAAAAAAATCTCGGAGATACTGGGGATCGCTCAGCCGGACCTGGACGACGACGGGAGCAGTTCATGAGCGCGGCGATGGAGCTGCGCACCGAGGTGGGAACCGTGCAGGCATGTGGAGCCATGGGCCTGCCCCGTGCGAGTTTCTATCGCCGCCTGAAGCCGGCGGCGGCCCGCACACCTCGGCCGGCGCCTCCCTTGGCTCTGAACCCCCAGGAGCGGGAAACCGTGGTCGATCTGCTTAACAGCTCCCGTTTTCAGGATGATGCTCCCCGTCAGGTCTTTGCCGTCTTGCTCGATGAAGGACAGTACTACTGCTCTATCCGGACCATGTACCGGATTCTCAAAGCGGAATCCGGTGATGTCAAAGAGCGAAGAAAGCAGGCGCGGCGGCCTGTCTATAAAAAGCCCGAGTTGCTTGCGACCGGACCCAACAAAGTGTGGTCCTGGGATATTACGAAGCTAAAAGGGCCTGTGAAGTGGACCTATTTCCATCTTTACGTGATCATGGACATCTTCAGCCGCTACGTGGTCGGCTGGATGGTGGCCCATCGGGAAAGCGCCGCTTTGGCCAGGCAACTCATCGAAGAGACGTGCTTCAAGCAGGATATCAAGTCCGGCCAACTCATCATCCATGCGGATCGAGGCCCGGCGATGAAAGCGAAGTCCGTAGCCGAGTTCATGGGAGACCTTGGAGTGACCAAGACCCACAGCCGACCCTATGTCAGCAATGATAACCCCTACTCGGAGGCGCAGTTTAAAACCCTCAAGTATTGCCCGAAATTCCCGAAACGGTTTGGATCAATCCAGGATGCCCGGTCTTTCTGCCGGGAGTTCTTCTCCTGGTACAACCCCGAGCATCGGCATTCAGGCATCGGGTTGGTCACACCCGAACAGCTCCATTACGGACTCGCCCAGGACATTGTAGCGTGTCGCAGCCAAGTTCTTCGGGCTGCCTTCCGGAGCAACCCCAACCGTTTCAAAGGAAAGGTGCCACAGCCGCCAAAATTGCCCAAGGCCGCGTGGATCAACAAACCGTCGAGCGATGACGTGAGAGTCTAATTTCTGAAAACAGGTGTCTCATTTTCATTGACACATTCCGGTTGGACCGGTTGGCCAAACACGTTGCGCAATGGTTCGACCCGGATGGGGAGGCAATGGTCATTCCCGGGAAACAGCCGGGCCGGCGGCAGGGGCGGACGGATTGCTTCGGATCGTGGTTTGTCCGCTGAAGGATAGAAGCACAAAATCAACCCCGGCCCTTTTCACCACTGCGGGGAAGATTTATTGTGAGCATTCAGAGGGGTATCCGAGGGAACCCTTTTTGAAAAAAGGGCTCCCTCGGGCTCCTTCCGAAAAACGTTAGGTATTTTAATAGGTTGGACGGACATGCTGCTCGTTCTTGCCGATTCAGCAAATCAAAGGACGCTGGAAATCAGCGAGCAACCCTATTTCCCCCTCAGCCTCTCCGCCGAAGGCGGTGAGGCAATCTCAAAACGCTTTGAAAGGGGACCGGGGGAAATACCATGTTGGCCTCAGGTGCTCGATCGTTATGATGGAGCATCACCCAAACAGAAAGGAGACCAACATGGTAGCAACGAAAGTAACAGAATTGGCCAAGTTTTTGGAGCTGGATATCGACCGTGATTTCCACGTCGGGATCGACGTACACAAAAAGAGCTACCACGTGGCCGTGCTTCGCAGCGACGGCGAGGTGAAGACTTTTGTGTCCTCGGCCTCTCCGGAGGCCATCGTGGCCATGTTGCTCCCCCACTTGAGGCGCATCCGAGCCGTAGCCTACGAAGCGGGGCCCACCGGCTTCGGCCTTGCGCGCACTTTGGCCAAAGCCGGGTTCAGCGTGATCGTGGTGGCGCCGAGTCGGGTCCCTAGGCCGGTGACTGCGGGGGCCAAGACCGACCGCCTGGATTGCATGCGGTTGGCGGACCATGCCGCCCGAGGGATATTGAAGTCCATCGCCGTTCCCACGGAGGAAGAGGAGGCCGAACGCAGCGTAATTCGCCGTCGGCACGATCTGGCCGACGGCACTCGACGCGTTAAGCAGAGAATTCAATCCCTTCTGCTGTTTCACGGTGTGGAGGCGCCTCCCGGGCTCAATCATTGGGGCCGAAGCGCTGTGGCGCAACTTCGAAAGCTTCGTCTGCCGAAGGAGGCCAAAGCGACGCTGCTCAGCTTGCTCCGTGAGTTGAATTTCCTCACAAAGGAAAAAGCCTTCATGGAGGAAAGGACTTCCAGTGTGTGCGAGAAACCTGAACACTTTGAGGAAATGCGATGCCTTCGAAGCGTCCCCGGGGTGGGTCCCATCACAGCGGCTACCTTCCTCCTGGAATTGTTTCGCCCGAGTCGGTTCCATCGGGTGGAGGAAGTGACCAGCTATCTGGGACTCGCACCGTTGGTAAGACAAAGCGGAGAGCGGAAATCTCGAGTGGCGCTTCCTCCCGTGGGTCAGACGCGACTGCGGAGTCTGTTGGTGGAGGCGGCCTGGACGTGGAAGTCCAGGGATCCGGCCATTGATTCGCATTATCGAAAACTCCTGTCGCGAACGGGCCTTCCACAAAAGGCCATTTGTGCGTTGGCACGGAAACTGGCCGTTGTTCTATGGCGATTGACCATGGAAAAACGGACCTATGAATTTCGTCTCCAAGCGGACCAAGCATGAGCCGGTTAGGACTTGTTTAGGAGAACCCAACCGGCTCGGGACCCATACTTGAGGTGGGTCCCGAGCCTCAAGCCGGGAGAAAAAAGCGGAGACGGCCGCGATAAAGTTTGGCTGCATCGGTAGCGCTGGGGAAATGGCGGCATCTTCGCTTCTACATCGCATGTGTACTTGGCGCTTCGGGCGCGAATAGGAAACGGTTATCCAATTCCGGCTTGACTTGAGGCCACATAGGAAACTTTCTCGAAAGTTTCCCCCGATAAATAAATAAAAAAATCCCCCCACCGTGAATGCCTGCGATTTATTTTGCTATAATGTCAAGCGACCGGATGCTATGGCTTTGTGAGAGGAAGTCCGGTGGGTCGACCATGGACTCGAAGTTGTCCGTGAGCGTGATGTCCTCTTTCCTGAGAATAGAGGGCGGGTTTCCGAAGAAAGCGGAGTCCCGACAAAGGACAAGGGCATGAACAAGAGAATCCCAGTTAGACTCAAGAGGGAACCGCTGCTTGAAGCCGTATGGGAGCTTCGCTTTTCGGGAAACAAGCCGTCTGTTGCGGACTTGATGCCCGGGATGCTTTTCAACGCTTTGCCGGGGAAACATGCTGCCGATGTTGTACGATTGCCTACTGCGGATATTCCGATCCAGGTGATCGAACATGACCGAAATCTGCGATATATGCCGAAAATCCGCCTGGAAGAAGGGAACCAAGCGATTCAGATCGGCGAACGCGTTGTTTCCTTCAGCTGTCGCCGACCGTATTCGGGTTGGAAGAAGTTTTCCGCCGACATTCGCAATCTCGCAAAGACTGTTCGGGATACCGGGTTGATTAAGACGTTGGAACGGTTTTCGCTGAAGTACATCGACCTGATTGAGTTGGACCGGCCTCTTGGCCTTGGCTGTCTGAATCTTAATTTGTACTTGGGGGGGCACGAAATTGACACGAAGCCGGTTCAGTTTCGTACGGAAATCAAGGAACGCGATCTGACACATATCGTTCAAATCGTTTCTCCCGCGGAGGCTGTTGCTCCAGGATACGAGAAACGGCTTAAGGGTGTTCTTGTGGACATCGATACCATCAAAACGCTGGATGAAAACGAGTCTTGGGATGATTTGGAGCGACGGCTCGATGAAGTTCACTTGGCGTGCAAGATCATGTTTTTCAATTTGATGGCACCGGAAACGATTTTTGAACTGGGACCTGAATACGAAGGATGAGTCTATGGCTCGCACCTGGGCTTTAACAGACGAATTAAGCGGCCGAGCAAGCACAGGGGTGTTGATGACGCTTTCATCCGAAACATGGGCCTGCTTGAATGAATTTCGAGCAGCGGCGGACTACGGTCGGCTCTGCATATGGATTGATCTTGACTATCCTGTCGGCGGGGAAAGGAGTACGACCCAAGCGACCGAGGTTGTTCCTTCGGATTGGAGGGATGAATACGCGCCGCGAACACCGTTGGGTAAGAGGCTCGTAGCTCTTCGAAAGAAAGCGATTGCTTCGGGCATGCGCCTTCTCAGCGAGGGGGAGGTACTAGAAGAAGTTAAGCGCCGTCGGGGAGAACTCGAAGATCATGAAACGGACCTACGTTGACTCCAACCTGCTCATAGCGGCCTTTCAAGGAGAAGAGAACACATCCCGCAAGGCATTGGATATCCTTGACGATCCGGATCGTACTCTGGTGGTCAGCGATTACCTCCGCCTCGAAATTCTGCCCAAGCCGACATTTCATGGACGACGGGAAGAAATCGAATTCATGCAATCGGTGTTGGCTCAAGCCGAAAATGTTCCCTCCACCGCGGAGTTGACGGCAAAAGCGCTTGACCTTGCGGCCAAATACGACATGTCACCGATGGATGCGCTTCATATCGGTGCGGCTGCCGTTGCTGTTGTGGATGAGCTTGTTACGCTGGAAAAACCGACCAAGCCCATGTGTCGAGTCCGGGAGATCAAAGTGACCTCTCTGCATTTGGGGTCTCACGAATAGCAATTAAAGCATCGATTTGGGTTTCACGGTGAAGCCGCTTCACAAACAGCTACGGTGTCCGGCCATCTTATCCCGGGTATTAAGCGTGGCCCTTACGAACGCCGTTGTAGGTGCCTCTGATCGGTCGCTCTTTGTCTTCTGAGGATTCTTGCCCAGCTGCGAAGCGCCTCATTATCCGCTTCATGATCCGGGACGAACGCCATCACGTCGGGATCAACGGCTGGGAGGCTTGTCCCTTCCGCACAGCGCTCGGCCTATTTGCCGCGAACTCCATTCGTGAAGTCGTATCCTTCGAGGAGCTCCGGGTCCTCTTCGGTTGTATTCATTCACGGGGGGAACTTTTAGACAAGTTCCCTGCGCCCCCTTTGAACGTTTCAGGCAGGCTTCACCGCCTTCGGCGGAGAGGCTCGATGAGTGGATTTCCGGACTGGGGCGCCCTTGTCCAAGGCTCCGTTCCTGATGCGTCCGGTAATCGGTCTCCCAAGCCCCCCTCACCCCGGTTGCGACGCGGTAGCGAGCAACCCGCTCAGGAGGTTTGGGAAGGGGGCTGGGGAAACCTTTTCCAAAAGGTTTCCCCGTCTATCCTGCGAACAGCTGGAAGAATTTTTCCAAATTCGAATATCTCCGAAATCACCCTGTTTGTCCATAGGGGTTTCCCGTCATTTTTGAGCGATTCTTCCGAGGTTTCCGCCCAAGAGGATTCATTCGTGTCCCTTTTTTTCGCCTCGGGTCAGAGTCCCTTAACCTGTAGTCCCGTTTCAGGGGTCCACTTCAGAGAGTGACACGCCGAGATCATCGACAAATGGAAAGACAGGCTTTCCGTCGTGGATGTTTGGGCCGACAGCCATTGCGAGGAAATGATTTTGTATTATATGATGCACCAACCAATGCAATCCACGATCACTATTCAATCAAGAAGTGCAATCATTCACGGGGGGACTGGTCTATTGTAGGGGCAGGCCATAGTGCCTGCCCAAAAGTCGGCCGAAGGCCCACCATCTCCCCTGTGCCCCCCGTGCCGGCGTCCCGCTGCGGCACACCCCGTAAATAGGTGCCAAGAAGCGGCGGATTGTCCGCAGGGGGGCATGGATTGAGTCCGTTCTCGGCGAGAAAGGAAAATTTGCCATGATCATTGATGGAATCTTTCAGATTGCCCTCATATTGGCTACGCTTCTATCTTCCCTGGTGGCAGGTTTCCTGTTTTCCTTTGCAATCGTGATCATGCCGGGCATATCAAATCTGAATGACCGTGATTTTATCCGGGCTTTCCAGGTCATGGATCGCGTGATTCAAAATAATCAGCCGATTTTCATATTGGTCTGGATGGGCTCCATTGTGGCCGTGGCCGGTTCGGCCGTGCTCGGTATCTGGCAATTGGCCGGAGGCGAGCGTTTGCTGATGATCTCCGCCGCAATCGCCTATATTTTCGGTGTCCAATTGCCGACCATAGCGGTTAACGTACCATTGAACAACAAGCTGCAAACGCTGGATGTCGATGCCATGGATGAAACGGCACGGAAAACGGCGCGTAGAGACTTCGAAACACGTTGGAACCGATGGAACGAAAACAGGGCGGCCGTGGCGATCCTGGCGTCCGCCCTGTTCATTATTCTACTATTCATACTATGAAACGCCCCGTCCCCCACTCGGCCGTTGCTCAAAAATAATGAACTCATGCAGCTAAGTACTATTCGTGATTTCAATAAAAAGGAGGGAAAATCATGTCGGAAGATATCAATGTGCGGTTGGGTTGGATTAAGGCCCTCTATATTTATACCATTATCGGCGCGGGCGCATTTGGACTTGGAATAATCGTCATGCCTGGAGTTATGGAGAAAATATTCGGATGGCCGAATCAAGATCGCATTATTTCTTTCGGTGTTACGGGTAGCGTCTACCTTTCTTTCGCGTTGTTGTCCATTCTGGGTCTTCGATCCCCACTAAAATTTGCACCTGTCTTATTGTTACAGTTGTGTTATAAGGCTATCTGGTTCATAGGGGTGGTTTTGCCTATTTATTTTGCAGGCGAATTTCCATCGTATGGCATACTATACGTTGTCATTTATGCGACCTATATCATTGTGGACCTGATTGCAATACCGTTCCAACACGTTTTCGCTAAGCAGCTGGATTAATAGACTCCGGATACAATGGGACGGATGACAAAGAAACCAACGAATCTTGTTTCTGCAATGGACCGCGCAAAGTAACGCCCGGAATCCATCAGACCGTTGAAAGACGCGAGCTGAGGCGATGTGCTTCATTCCTTGTCACTGCGCCGTACTTGTAACTATGCCCCATTTATCGGGATTGGTTCGGCCATTTGCGGCAGGTCCGATTCGACGGAATTTCGTGCGTGCCCACCGAAAACGTAAGTCTTACGTAACCAAATAATCGATGACCAAAGAGAAAAGGAGATGTTGATGGCTGAACAGACCGGTGCATTATCATATGATATCCCGGTTGAAGCTCGTGTGCAAATGATGCTTAAGTTGGCTGTGGCATGGGATGGGCAGTGGTTTCTCAAGGTCTATGACAAGTTTGGTTGGGATGTTGCTTCGGAAATCAACGCTCGGGTCCGTGGTTCGTGGTCGAAAATAGAGATGATGAGTTCGTAAAAACCTCTCCGTAAAGGTATCTAGTTGAAAATATGAATAAAAATGGCATTTATGGGTTGACCTTTCTTTTGGGTCCTGTATGATAAGTATCTGACTTGATTAATAATATGGTCCTTAGGGGGGTTGTTTTGTTTCGGCCTAAGAGAACGCAAAAGACCATTTTCGACCACGATATTTGCCTTCCCGCAGACAGGATCGAGGCGTTGGAGAAGACGTGGGCCGGTCCGTTCCGGCGCCTGGTGCTTCCCATGATCGATGAGGAGTCTTTCCGGCCTTTCTACTGTGAGGACAACGGCAGGCCCAACAGACCCGTGGCCATCCTTGTCGGAGCGTGTGTTTTGAAGGAAATGAACAGCCTGACCGATGCGGAAGTCTTGGGCGCTCTGGACTTCGATCTGCGTTGGCAATATGCCTTCAACATCAACGCCTTTGAATCTCACGTCTGCCAGAAGACCCTGCACAATTTCCGGACCTTGATTACCGACAACAAGCAAGCGCGGAGCCTCTTTACCGGAATCACGGACGCCATCATCGAGACGGCGGCCCTTAGCACGGACAAACAGCGGTTGGACTCCACACAGATCACTTCCAACATGGCTCATCTGAGCCGTCTGGGGCTCTTTACGCGCACCATCGAGGCGTTCTTGAAACGGCTCCATAAGAAACATCCCAAGTTGTATGAGAAACTGCCCCGACTTTACGACAAGGCCTACTTGAAGCGCGCAGGCTATTTTGCCGATGCAAAATCATCGCGGGCCAAGCGTCGTCTGGACAAGTCCGCCCGCCATCTCGCCGACCTGGTGGACCGCTTCCGAGGTCATCCGGAAATCAGCCGAATGAAAGAATACCGGCTGATGGCCCGACTACTGTCGGAGCAATGCCGTTTCACCGAGGGAGATCCCGACAAAACAGAACTCGAGAAGCCCAAGGAAATCCCTGCGGACTCCCTGCAGAATCCTTCGGATCCCGACGCCACCTATGGGCGCAAGGGCAAAGGATATAAGGCTTCCCTCACGGAGACCTGCGTGAAGGAAAATCCCTTCCAGGTGATCACCGATGTGGACGTGGCCCCTTCCTATGACAGCGACCAGAAAGACGTGATGCCCGTTATCGAACGCCTGGAGGAAACGGGCCGCAAACCCGAAGAGTTGTTCGCCGACGCAGGCTACGGCAGCGGCGAGAACATCCTTCAAGCTCACGAGCACGGAGTCGAGCTTACCGCTCCGGTGACTTGCGGAAAAGCGCCGGATCTCAATAAGATGCAGTTGAGTGACTTTGAAACGAACGAGGACTGCACCCAGGTCGTTTACTGTATCCGGGGGCACGCGCCACTTGAATGCAAGATCGTTGACCGCGGCAAAGCGGTGGAAGCCGTGTTTTCCCGCGAGCACTGTCTCCTATGCGAATTTCTCCCCATCTGTCCGGTAAAACGGATCAAGGGCGGAAATTATCGACTGAAGTACAAGCGCAAGGACATGGCGACCTCCAAGCGCAGACTACAGCAGGAAAGCCATGATTTCAAAGAACGCTACAAAATCCGGTCCGGCATCGAGGCCACCATCTCCGAAGCGGATCGGGTCACGGGATTGAAACGATCGTGGACCCGAGGCAAAAAACGGGTCACCTTATCTGTTTTCATGAAGGCCCTGGCCATCAACATCAAGAGGTTCGTCCAGAGCCGCCTTGATAAGGCCAAGAAGGCCCTTTCCAACTCGATAGAGGGAGGCAGCAACGATAATTTCCGTCGTCTTTGTAGCCTATGTCACGATGACAGTAACCTTGGCAGTGTTGCAATGGCCGCTTGAACTTCCAATGCTCCAAAAAACAGCCCTGTTCGTAAAGGGGGGTTCTTACGACGGCATCAGAGATGAGATTCACTCTGGGGGCTTTAGGGAAAAAGAAAGCCGACGATCTGCCCGATGCGCTTGCTGTTTGGCAAACATACGCGCATCAATTGTTCTGCTCCATCCCGGATGCTTTTGAGATGGAGCAGGTCATCGAAGGCGACACGCTCCGGATGGTATTGACGAAATGTGCTGTCTTGGAAGGGTCAAAACGCGCCAAACTGGAACGCACCGATCAGGGTTGTATCGCTTGTGCAGTGGCGCACGGAACTTGGTTTAAATCCTTACTGCCCGATTATGATGTAACCACTGAAACAATCTCCCAGATGGGGAAGGGCGATTTGAAGTGTGAATATCAAATCCGAGCAACAAAGCGATCCGATTGATGGGTTTAAGACGGATTTCGTCCTCAGGACAAGGGGTTCAGCGGCATCGACGATATCTTGCCGCGGAAAGCACGCATTGACTCGCCGGGACCGTTGCATCACATCATCCGCCGAGGGAGGGAAGGGCGTAATATGTTCGTGTGCACTCAGGGGGAGGACTTTCCGGGAAATCATCCCTCGCACTCACCGCCTTCGACGGAGAGCCTGAGGAAGAAATCAGATTTCCTGACTGATTCCCGACACTTCTTACATCTGCTGAGTCGGCGAGGATGCCCGCATATACAAGAGGGGCCGGGGCAACGAGGGTACCGCGGCGACACGATGTATGAATGAATACAATGAGTTGGAAAGAATCCGGTCAGGGGCGCTGAGTGAACTTCATTCGGTCTTTTTGATTTCATCGAGCACATCATCGGCGATATCGGGATAATACTTCTTGAGGCAATCAGGGCAGATGCTGTGGGTGAATTGGGCGTCGGTCCGGTCCTGGATGTAATTTTCAACCTGCCGCCAATAACCTGCATCGTCTCGAATTTTTTTGCAGTGAGAGCAGATCGGCAAAATACCCCGTAATTCCTTTATTTCCCGCAACGCTTCCCGCAACTCCGATATCAGTTGCTCCCTTTCCTTCTCCACCTCTTTCCGCTTGGCCACGTCCGATTCAAGCGCCGCCCTGGCCTCGTTCAGCCGGTCGTTGACTTTTTGGAGGTGCCGGATGAAAAAGGCGAGAATAACCAGCAGGAGCGTCAAGGGAACAATGATTTTAAGCAGCAGCGTGTAATCGGGCGTCGGGCTGAAAGGAACCCCGAACCACTTGGCGTGAACCGCGGCCTTTTCATCCTCGGGAATGGCCTGCAAACCTTTGTTGAGAACGGAGACCGCTTCGGGCCAGTCCTTTCGAATGGAGAAGACAAAGGCAATTCTGTCCTTGAGGGCGCATACCACCTGTAAGGAGGAGATGCCGTACTTGTTCGCCACATAGGTGAGCGTGGGATAAGCGGGCAAGGCTTCCGCCCGGCCGTAGGCCACGGCCAGAAGCAAGTCCTTGGGACTGTTTTCGCGCACGGCAACGGCATTTGGAACAGACCGGACCAGCTTCTCGTCAAACAGATTGCCTTCTTGAATCGCCAGTCGTTTGCCGGACAAATCGGCACGGCTGTGAATGTGATACGGATTGCCTTTCAGACTGAAAACAACCCGCTGCATGGTGAGATAGGTATCCGAGAAGTTGAAAAAAGGCTCGCGCTCCTTGTGTGGGAACGTAGAACTGAGGCCGTCGATCTCCCGGTTTTGCGCTTTTTTGACCATGTCCGCGAATCTGCCCGGCACGAGCTTGAAATTCGATCCCGCATATTGATTGACGAGAGCCAGAATTTCCGCATCAAAACCTTTAATGGAGCCGTCCTTTCTTACTATGACGAACGGCTCCCAGTCCTGGTCGATTCCTAAAAGGATGGTCGGGTGCTTTACTAAGAATGCTTGTTCTTTAGCCGTGAGCCGGGCTTTCACCGCTTCGTCGGCCGCATCCAAATTCCGGACAAAAGCGGGGACGCAAAGTAGAAAAGCAAAGAAAAGGCATATTATTGATTTGGAATTACGCACGCCATACCCGTGAATCTGTTTCAAAGGCTCTTCAGTCGCCTCTGGGTGCAAGCGCATCACCAGAACTACGTGTAAACGGCGTGATCTCCAGAGTTGTTTCCGGTTTTGTTTTGAGCATACTATACAAGGAGGAACACACCCCTATATAAACAAGTTACTCCTTCAATAATCCGTGGTCAAAGCCTTTCTACCGACATACACGTCCAAACGAGTACGGTTAGGCTGTTGAAAAACGCGATCTGCGGCGTTGCGCTTCATCCCTCGTCACTGCGACGTACTTCTATGTACGCCTCATTTCTCGGGATTTGCGCGCCTTGCATGTCATCGTTTTTCAGCACCCTGTTTCGGCATTCACGGGGGAGGACTTTCGAGAAAGTCCTCCCCCGCACCCTCTTGCTCCCAAAGCAGTTTGGGCGAGCCTCACCGCCTTCGGCGGAGAGGCGCACCGCTGCACGTTTTATGAACGGCGAAACCGCCACTGTATGATGGGCCATATTTTGGCGATCATGCACGGGGGGGAACCTCGTCTATTGTAGGGGCATGCCACAGTGCCCGCTCAAAATACGGCCGTAGGCCGACCTTGTATCCCGGTCCGCCCAAATAAAAAGGGCCATCCGAAATCGAATGGCCCCAATGAGATTCATTTGGTGGTGGGCGGTCGGAGATTCGAACTCCGGACTTCCACCGTGTGAGGATGGCACTCTCACCGCTGAGTTAACCGCCCAAAGGAAAGTCTTAGATAACCGAAAACCGAAATCGTTGCAAGAAGAAAATCCATGGTAGGCGTTTCGGGGAGAGTCCGAAGGCGCCGGAGGCCCTTATGGGTCTTCGAATGCCCTGTACGCCCATGTCCTCCGCACATGAATCCGCTCCCCGGATCGGAGACCGCGCTTGCGGGCGATGGGCAGGGGGCGATGTTCCGCCCCTGAATTTTCCGAGGAAAGGGGGAGCGTCAGGCGATGCCCACGAGGCATAGGTCCACGCTCAGATTTCGGCCGGCGAGAGGGTGGTTGGCGTCCAGGGTAATGGACGAATCATCCATTCCGGTTACGGTCACGGGAAGGACCACGCCGTTGGGATGGGCCAGTTCCAGGGAGAGTCCCACGTGAGGCTCCACTTCGGCGGGAAAGCGGTCTTTCTTCACCACCATGGTCAAATCATCGAATCGGGGCCCGTAGCCGTCTTCCGAGGTCAGGTCCAGGCGGGTGTGATCTCCCACGGTCATGCCCACCAGGGTTTGCTCCACGCGAGCCGGGAGGCCTCCCTCCCCCAGAATGAATTCTACCGGGGGTCCGGTTTCCGAGCTGTCCACCACGGAACCGTTTTCCAAGCGCAGCGTATAATGCACCGTGACGTTGTCGCCCAGTCTTGCATGCTTCATGACTTCTTCCTCCGTTGCCGTCGAAATTTCCCCGTTGAGAGGATTCCATCGTAAGACACGACGGGAACGGCAAACCATCGGGTCACCCCGGTATTTAGCAGGTCGAAGGGACCGGAGGAGCGCATCAGGAACCTCAGGTCCAAACCTCTTGCTGATGAAGCGCCCTAGCTGATCGTTGGTGACCATTCACGGGGGGGACTTTTGAAAAAGTCCCCCAGAGCCCCCCCAGAAGATTTCAAACAGGCCTCACCGCCTTCGGCGAAGAGCCTGAGGGGGAAACAGGGTTGCTCATTAATTTCCAGTGTTCCGCACGTCTCCTGAACCGACCCAAAAGCTCCATAGTATGGCTTCATCGCGCGCCGGCGGGATGAAGCCCACATAAAAGGGGGTCCGGGGCATAAGCGCTAACTTAAGCCTTTTGTTTTGGTGAGGTTTATGGTACCGTTGCCGCCAAAGGAGGTGGCAATGGAGCGTCTCGTTTTTTCCGAGGAAATGGAAGACTGATGAGTTCGTAAAAACCTCTCCGTAAAGGTATCTAGTTGAAAATATGAATAAAAATGGCATTTATGGGTTGACCTTTCTTTTGGGTCCTGTATGATAAGTATCTGACTTGATTAATAATATGGTCCTTAGGGGGGTTGTTTTGTTTCGGCCTAAGAGAACGCAAAAGACCATTTTCGACCACGATATTTGCCTTCCCGCAGACAGGATCGAGGCGTTGGAGAAGACGTGGGCCGGTCCGTTCCGGCGCCTGGTGCTTCCCATGATCGATGAGGAGTCTTTCCGGCCTTTCTACTGTGAGGACAACGGCAGGCCCAACAGACCCGTGGCCATCCTTGTCGGAGCGTGTGTTTTGAAGGAAATGAACAGCCTGACCGATGCGGAAGTCTTGGGCGCTCTGGACTTCGATCTGCGTTGGCAATATGCCTTCAACATCAACGCCTTTGAATCTCACGTCTGCCAGAAGACCCTGCACAATTTCCGGACCTTGATTACCGACAACAAGCAAGCGCGGAGCCTCTTTACCGGAATCACGGACGCCATCATCGAGACGGCGGCCCTTAGCACGGACAAACAGCGGTTGGACTCCACACAGATCACTTCCAACATGGCTCATCTGAGCCGTCTGGGGCTCTTTACGCGCACCATCGAGGCGTTCTTGAAACGGCTCCATAAGAAACATCCCAAGTTGTATGAGAAACTGCCCCGACTTTACGACAAGGCCTACTTGAAGCGCGCAGGCTATTTTGCCGATGCAAAATCATCGCGGGCCAAGCGTCGTCTGGACAAGTCCGCCCGCCATCTCGCCGACCTGGTGGACCGCTTCCGAGGTCATCCGGAAATCAGCCGAATGAAAGAATACCGGCTGATGGCCCGACTACTGTCGGAGCAATGCCGTTTCACCGAGGGAGATCCCGACAAAACAGAACTCGAGAAGCCCAAGGAAATCCCTGCGGACTCCCTGCAGAATCCTTCGGATCCCGACGCCACCTATGGGCGCAAGGGCAAAGGATATAAGGCTTCCCTCACGGAGACCTGCGTGAAGGAAAATCCCTTCCAGGTGATCACCGATGTGGACGTGGCCCCTTCCTATGACAGCGACCAGAAAGACGTGATGCCCGTTATCGAACGCCTGGAGGAAACGGGCCGCAAACCCGAAGAGTTGTTCGCCGACGCAGGCTACGGCAGCGGCGAGAACATCCTTCAAGCTCACGAGCACGGAGTCGAGCTTACCGCTCCGGTGACTTGCGGAAAAGCGCCGGATCTCAATAAGATGCAGTTGAGTGACTTTGAAACGAACGAGGACTGCACCCAGGTCGTTTACTGTATCCGGGGGCACGCGCCACTTGAATGCAAGATCGTTGACCGCGGCAAAGCGGTGGAAGCCGTGTTTTCCCGCGAGCACTGTCTCCTATGCGAATTTCTCCCCATCTGTCCGGTAAAACGGATCAAGGGCGGAAATTATCGACTGAAGTACAAGCGCAAGGACATGGCGACCTCCAAGCGCAGACTACAGCAGGAAAGCCATGATTTCAAAGAACGCTACAAAATCCGGTCCGGCATCGAGGCCACCATCTCCGAAGCGGATCGGGTCACGGGATTGAAACGATCGTGGACCCGAGGCAAAAAACGGGTCACCTTATCTGTTTTCATGAAGGCCCTGGCCATCAACATCAAGAGGTTCGTCCAGAGCCGCCTTGATAAGGCCAAGAAGGCCCTTTCCAACTCGATAGAGGGAGGCAGCAACGATAATTTCCGTCGTCTTTGTAGCCTATGTCACGATGACAGTAACCTTGGCAGTGTTGCAATGGCCGCTTGAACTTCCAATGCTCCAAAAAACAGCCCTGTTCGTAAAGGGGGGTTCTTACGACGGCATCAAGACTGGGAAGTTCTCCAGGGTTTTCTTCCCGATGGCTGGCAATCCAAAGCAAGGGAACTTGGTGCCGTTGTCAGATACCGTAAGTTCGTGGACGCCGAAGGTCTGTTGCGAACGCTTCTGATCCATCTGGCGGAAGGTTGCTCACTTCGGCTGACGGCGGCCAAAGCCAGGTTCGGCAACATTACGTCGATTTCCGACGTAGCTCTCCTAAAACGACTGAATAAATGCGGAGAGTGGTTTCGGTGGATGGCCTTAGGGGTCATGGAGAAATGGTTTCGAAAGCTGCCCGCCGTTGTTTTTGGAGAGAATTCACGCATCAGGTTGATCGATGCCTCCACCATTCAAGAACCTGGAAGTACCGGAACGACTTGGAGGGTCCATTATTCCATACAATTGCCTTCGCTGCGCTGCGACGAAGTCTATGTAACAGACCCCAAGATCGGAGAATCCTTCACCAATTTCAAAGTCCATGGCGGTGAACTTCTTGTAGCGGATAGAGCCTATTGCACACCAAGAGGAATTCACCATGTCATAGACAACGGCGGCGACGTCCTGGTTCGAATGAAACACCGTGTCGCCATGGTGGACAAGCAAGGGGAACGATTCCAATTACTCCCTCATCTAAGGACGTTACGTGTAAATAAGCTTGGCGAGTGGGATGCATTCGTTCCATTTGAACAACGCTTGGTTCCAGGTAGAATCTGTGCCATCAAGAAGAGCAAAGACGCCACTGAAAAAGCTCGTAAAGCGATAGAAAAAGAGGCGAGGAAAAAAGGTCGCCAAGTTACTCCGGACACCCTCGAAGCGGCGGCCTACATATTTGTTTTCACAACATTGGGCCGTGAAATCTCGCCCTCTCAGGTCCTCGAGATGTACCGAGGTCGATGGCAAATTGAACTCGCTTTCAAGCGTCTAAAGTCCATTCTCGGTTTAGGCCATCTTAGAAAGACCGACATCGAAGGAGCCAAGGCCTGGATCCATGGGAAACTACTGGTGGCTTTCTTAGTGGAGGCCATGATCGCCGCAGGCGAATCTTTTTTTCCCTGGGGATACCCACTCCAAAAAGAACCACCGTAGAAATCGATGCTTCTGGAGAGAGACCATGTTTATGTTACACCTGCTGAAACAAGCCGTGAACCCTAAACTCGGCTTGGCCGAATGCATTGCCGGCTGGGATAACATATCTTTTTATTTGCGAGAACCGCCAAGGAAACGAGCACTTCAGCGGCTGATTCCTCAGACGGAAAGAAGCATAGCAAACAATGCTTAAGTTAGCGCTTATGGGGGTCCGGGGGAACATGGGTCCCCCGGCGACCCTGTAAATGGATACGATCGTTGAGGTACTCCGGTTGTTGCAGGTCGGCAAACAAACCATGACATGCAACACGGCCATCGTGTTCTTCACCGGCCTGTAACCATGATCGAGGAGTCGCGGCGGGGTGAGAGGGGCACTATGGTTAAAGAGTTTTTTTCTGTCAACACGTTTAAGAAGCCAAGTATTTCTTTTTCCGATTACGGGGCACTTCGAGGAAACCCTTTCAGCAGGTCCCACCGCCTTCGGCGGAGAGGCTTGTCATGTAACATGAGCGTATTTAGTCACACCGCCTCCGGGCTCCTCCTCTATCGGGATGGAACCGATGCGTGCATTCTTAACGGCCCGTCAAAGCAAGCAGGTTGCGACGCGCAGCGTGCAACCCGTTGAGCAAGTTTTCGGAAGGGTTCGGGAAACCCTGTCTCAATGAGGTTTCCCGAATATCCCGTGAACGCGTGGGAATGAGCTTCCGTATAAGGCGTGGTTGGGGGAGGGGACATGCAGGCGACGGGGCGCCCATGCCCCTGCGAGCGGGTTTGTGCCCGTCATCCTACCTTGATTCCCTTGGAGCTTTCCCAAAGGCCGTGGATGTTACAGTAAGACGTGGCGATGATGGTTCCGGAGTTCTTCAGCTTGACGCCGAGGGTTACGCAGTGATGGGTGTAAACCGGACCTTCGTCGGCTCCCTTGGTGGACTCTCCGTGAGCGGTGAACTGAAAATTCCCCACCTCGTAGGCGGCCTTTTCGCCTTCCGGCAGGAAGTAGACCTGAATCCAGCGGATATGATGGGCCGTGGTGTTGGGATGGGCGATCTCCTTGCCTACGGAAACCTTGATTTCAAAGACCTCGTCCGCCGCCGCCTGGTCGGTGCATTCAATGACGGGAACGTGTTTTTCGTTCTTGAAATCGTCGCTCTTGAACAATTCTCCAATCTTCTGCATGAAATTCTCCTTGTCTGTTGATTCGCGGCGGTAAGCGCCGATGAAAGGGCGATCCCGCACACGGGATTGATGTCTCCATTTTGTCTTTCTTGAATACTTGGTTCAGGTTTGGAATTGAATCCGGTTTTCAATGTATGGCGCCGCGAGCAAGCCTGTATTCCGGACGCTCATTCGAGGGCCTAGGCCCCGGGAAAACCGGTGGAGAGGCTGAGGAAGAAAGCAGGGTGAGGATTCACGGGGTGCGCCGCAGGGGGACACTGTCCCCCTGCACCCCCCTGCCGGGGGACCCATGGCCCCCCGGACCCCCATTGCGCTTCTGCGAATCGCGCACGCGATTCGCAAAACGAGCGGTATGTTCAGCCCAACATATTAAAATACTTGAAAGTTATTGGGAATGAGCCCGCATCAGGGTGGCCGGGGTGATATCGTTCCCCGGTGAACGATGACTGTTTTTCGACGCTCAGCCTTAACCGGACTCCTTCAAAGGGCTGTTGCCGTCGATTCTCGACCGGGTGGTTTCTTTCTCAAGTTTTCTGTATAGTAAGGACTTCTTGAAGGTGCGAAACGGTTGTTTTTTCGACTTGCAGACGGGTTGCGGAGGAAGGGCGGGTTCCTGCTCGGCGTCGCCCGCGAGAGGGTCGAAGGAAAACCGACCGAATACCTTTGGGGAAACGCGGCAACAAACCAAACGCGCAATGGTTCACCCCGCAGACGGGCCGCTTTCCATCCCTTGGGATGGGCTTGCGGATCGCGGGCGGGGCAACTTCTTTTGCACCTCCAGAGAGAGAAAGGAGAAACAATCCATGCCGGAATTCGCCAACCCCTTTTCGGGGCTTGCCAATGACCGCAAGCTGACGCAGCCGGAGCTGATCCGGGTGATTCGATACATGATCGCCGCCGAATACGAAGCGATCCAGCTTTACATGCAGGCTGCGGAATCCACGGACCACGAGCTGGCCAAGATGGTCCTGACCGATATCGCCGATGAGGAGAGGGAGCACGCCGGAGAATTTCTGCGCTTGTTGAAGGCGCTGGATCCGGAGGAAGAAAAGTTCTACCAGAACGGATACGAAGAAGTTGATGAGATGATCGCTGAATTGGAGGCGAAGAAGTAGGACACCTGTTCACGGGGTGTGCCGCCGGGGGACCCATGGCTCCCCCCGGACCCCCGTTGCGCTTTTGCGAATCGCGTACGCGATTCGCAAAACGAGCAGCAGGCGCCGTCCAACATGGTAAGATGCCGAAAGTCTTTGGCAGGAACCCGAGGGGACTCTTTTTCCAGAGAGGGTCCCCTCGGACACCCTTCTGAATGCCCGCCAATCAGTTTTCCAGTTCCACCTTGAGGGAGAGGAATTCCAGCAAATCCTTCAGGGCGATGATTCCTTCGAGCTCTTCACCCCGGACCACCATGAGGCGGCTCAAGCCGTAGCGGTTCATTTGGGACAGGGCGGTCACGGCGTCTGCGTCGGGAGCGATGGAGTTCTCCAGGGAACAGGACGTGATCGTTTCGCTCACGGTTTTGCGCCCCCACTCTTCTTCCGGCACCGCTTTAAGCTGTTTGGTGGAGATGCAGCCCACCAGGCGGTCTCCCTCGATGACCGGAAACATCTTGAAATGATATCGATAGATGTAATCCCGGACCAATTGTTCCAGGGTGATCCGGGGAGGTACGGTCACGGGATGCGGATTCATGAAGCGTTGGACGGTCTCTCCTTGAAGGGCTTTTCGCGCGATCAACTGCCGGTAGGAAGAGGAAGCCGCGCTGCGCACAAACAGGCCGATGAGGAACCACCACATGCCTCCCATGAAATTACCGGAGACGAACTGAACGACGCCGAGGATGATGAGGGCCAGGCCGAAGCCTTCTCCCACGCGTGACGCGATGCGCGTGGCCCACCGAAGATTCTTCTTGACGCCCCAGAGCACGGCGCGCAGCATTCGTCCCCCGTCCAGAGGGAAAGCGGGCACCAGATTGAACACGGCCAGAATTCCGTTGATCATGGCCAAGTATCGGATGACGCCGGCCACGGGTATCGGCAGGAATCGGCCGACCGCTTTGTAGAACGCCAGCAGCACAAGGGCGAGGAGGAAGCTGGTCAGAGGGCCCGCGGCGGCCATGAGAAACTCGGCTTTGGCGCTGGGAGGCTCTGCGCTCATCTCGGCCACGCCCCCGAACATGAAGAGCGTGATTCCCCGCATGGGAATACCGAACCTGCGGGCTACGAGGGAGTGAACCATTTCGTGGGCGATAATGGAGGCGAAAAGGCCCAGAACGCCCAACACTCCCATGAACCAGTAGGCGCTCGGGGATAGGTTGGCAAACCTGCTGGGGAAGAAGCCCATGGACAGGGACCAGGCCACCAGCACGGCGATGATGATCCAACTCGCGTCGAGTTTAACCTCGAAGCCGAAAATCTCGAATAATCGAATACGTCGGCCGAACATGGGCCGTTACCTCGCGTAATGGGTTCAAGACAAAGGGTGCGGAACCGGACCGGCTTTCGGCCTCTCCGGGACGCCGTGAGGCGGCACGGAAGCGTTACGGCGTCATGAAGGTGTTGAGCGTCCGGATGAGCTCCATATCCTGCTCTTCGGGCAGGACCTTGCGGTCCAGGAGGATGTCGGATGCGAACAACGTCTTGCCGTAGTGGGCCCGGTTGGCTTCATCATCCGAGGCGATCACCGCTCCTTTAAGGCTGACCCCGGCGAAAGCGCCGCGCGTTCTTGAATAGGAGTAGATCTCGGCCTTGAGAAGAACGTCCGTGTCCGCCTGGGCGGTTCTGCCCACGGGTCCGGCCGCCACGGAGGCGTCCGCTCCCAACGTGAACTTTCCTTTGAGCAGAGATCGGAGCCCCCGCTCGTTGGTGATGACCAGGATCAGGTCGGCGGACTGTCCTCCGATCTGGTAACCGATGCTGCCGCCCCCCAAGGTGAAAAACGCGGGGGCGCTCCACACGCCGGTCTCCTTGTCGTAAGCGCACACCAGTCCTCGGCCGAACTGGGCCCCCACGATAATCGCGCCCTTGTACACCGACGGAAACACGGCCACGGCTGCGGAACGCCGAATCAATCCGGCTGCGGCCTCCCGGTCCGGACTCTGCTGGAACTCCTTGAGCACCAACACGGCCTCACGAACGCGATCCGCCGTGTCGGACTTGGACGTTTGGGCGTAGGCGCCCGAGACGTAAGGAAGAAGAAAAGCAAACGATATCAGCATACAGACGAGGGTTCTTTGCCGCATGGGGGCCTCCGTTATCAAGGGAAGTGATGGCTTCGGGCCGGTCTGTCCGGACGATTTCCGTCCAGTGTATCAGAGAACTCATGAAGAGGAACAGCGGGAATCCTACCGTAGGAAGGGATGGCGGGGAATCGGTTGAATGCCCCATTCTTGCGCCGGGTTTCGCGTAGGAGCGCATGATGGGAGGGTGACCGCTTGACATTGCGGATAGACAAAATTAAATTTAGAAAAAATTACGCCAAGACGCGGAATCGAGTATGTGTCCGAATCGCCCGGGAATCTTCCGTTCGGAAGATTCCCTCCTCAGTCGGAGCAAGGAGATTCGGACAATACCCGGCCAGGTACTCCTTCTCCAGAGGAACCCCTCATGACCAAACCAGCCCTGTTGGCGGCGCTGTATTTCCTTTTGTTCACCGATACGGCGACCCATACCGATCACGTGTCTCTTGTGGAGAATTTCGAAGGCACCAAGACCTGTCTCGCCTGTCATGCGGCCGAGGCCGCGGACGTCCATGCCTCGGTGCATTATCAATGGAAAGGGGACGCGTCCGAGGCGGTGAACCTACCTCAAGGCCCGGCGGGAAAGCTCGGAGGGATCAACGACTTCTGCATCTATCCGGATATCAATTGGATCGGCCGGCTTACCAACGTGTCCGGCCAAACCGTGGACGGCGGCTGCGCCAAATGCCACCCCGGTCTCGGCGAAAAACCCGATGCCTCACCCACTCAGGCGCAACTGGAAAACATTGATTGTCTCATTTGTCACTCCGACTCCTACAAGAGAAAGACCGGCTGGGTGGACGGATCCTTGCGATTCGTGCCGGATACCGAACGGATGAGCGTCTCTCTGCTGGAAGCGGCTCGGCACATTACTCGGCCCACCAATGATTCCTGTTTGAATTGCCACACCAAGGCGGGAGGGGGAGACAACTTCAAACGAGGCGACTTGTCGGAGGGGTCCCGCACCGCATCCAGGGACTTGGACGTGCATCTGGCGTCCACCGCAGCGGGGGGCGCGGGGCTTTCGTGCACGGATTGCCATGTGACCCGGGATCATCGCATCGCCGGCCGAGGTACCGACCTGCGGCCTCGGGATTCGGACCGGCAGGTCGGGTGCACGGAATGTCATTCGGACGCACCTCACCAACGGTGGGATATCGACAAGCACACCGCGCGAGTCGACTGTACCGTGTGTCACATACCCGAGTTCGCCCGGGAAACCGCCACCGATATGGACCGCAGGTGGGATTTGCCCGGAGTGTTGCATCCGTCGACCGGCCTTTATGAGCCTCACATGGAAATGATGAAAGGGGTCACTCCGGTTTACCGATTCTCCAATGGGTTGTCTCGATTCTACATCTTCGGGGAACCTGCGGAGGCGGGCCCTGGAGGGCGTGTGGAGATGGCCGTCCCGGAAGGGTCCATACAGGATGTCGGAGCCAAAATTCATGCGTTCAAGCGTCATCAAGCGACGCAGCCCATGGATCCCGTTTCCCGCAGGCTGCTGCCTCTCAAGATCGGCATCTTCTTTCAGACGGGAGACGTTGATCGCGCCGTGGAGGAAGGCGTAGGCGCCGTGGGATGGCAATACAACGGTCATGAGTACGTTGAAACGGAGCGGTACATGGGGTTGTTTCACGAGGTGGCGCCCAAGGAACGAGCGCTGACATGCTCCAACTGCCATTACGGAGGAACCCGGCTGGACTTCGACTCGTTGGGTTACACTCCCAAAACGGAGTACAACGGCAAGCCTCTCTGTGTCGCCTGCCATGAGGACGAATCAGATGATTTGGAACACGGAGTCTTCACGGACGTGCATCGTATTCATACCAGAAGATTCGACTGTTCTCGCTGCCATGGATTCTCGTCCGCCAATTGAGCGACGTAGTGACGGCGAGCCGCAATCAAACCGCCCCTCGCCTGATGCCATTATCGCCGTAGGGATATCCGGTAGTGTTACTGAGATTCCCTAGGAAGTCTTGGCCGAAAATACAGGTTTCACCGGATTCCCGGTTAGTCCGACGTTTGTTAGATTAACGATCAAGATTGCGGATCATGTCTCCGACTCAAATGTACGTGCATCTTTCCGTAGGTAACCTTTCGCAATAGAGCGTAGGGCAGACCGGGAAATTAACGGCATGAAGGGTTGGGTAATGGTCCTGGTTTCAGGCGGTGATCCCTCGGGTTGGTTGATCCAACCGGGGGATTGCTTCATTATGAGGCCGCCGAAAAACGCGATCCGCCGCGTTGCACTTCATCCTTCGCCACTCGACGTGCTTCTTTGTGCGCTTTGCTTCCCATCGTTTTTCGGCGGCGTGCGATAATCCGGCTTTTTCAAGGGACCGTTAAGTCCGACTTTTAAAAAGACTTTCCGAAAGTTTTAAACTCACCCTCCTTCATTACGGGAAACCTTCCGCTTCATCATCGGAACTGCCTCCGCAAACGCCACATCCCCAGACCGAACAAGATTCCGCCGATCACCGCGATGGCCGATATGGAATCCCACAGCAAACCGATTCCGGCCCCTTTCAGCAATATGCCCAGGCTGACGTCGATGTAATGCGCCAGGGGGGAGACGTACATCATGGGGCGCATCAGTGGAGGCATGGCTTCCGCAGGCGTCCAGGCCCCGGAGAGAAACACCATGGGGCCGTAGATGACGATGGTGAAAAGACCGGCCTGCCCCAGGCTTTTGGACACAGTGGAGATGAACAGGCCGAGTCCCGAGGTGGCGAACACATAGAGGGCCGTAACCAGGAAAAACAATGTGAGACTGCCTCTCATGGGCACGTGAAACACGGGGCCGAGAATACAGAAAAGATTGACGGCCGTCCCCAGAAGGATGACGAAAGCCATGGCCAGCACTTTGGGGAACATGATCTGAAACGGGCTGAGGGGTGACACAAGGAGTTGCTCCAGGGTGCCCCGTTCCTTTTCCCTGACCATGGCCATGGCGGGGAGCAGCATGGCAAGGAGGGTGATAATGTTGAGGAGTTCCGCAATGGACATGAACCAGGCGTTGTTATAGTCGGGATTGAACCAAACTCGATATTCGGATTTCACTCCGGGCACGGCATCAGGGGAGGAAGACAACCCCAGGCGGCGGAGCCCCTGCTCCAAACCGAACTCCTTCACGATGTGGGAACCGTAACTTGCCGCGGACAGGCCCAGCGCCGAATTGACTGCGTCCACTTGAATCTGCACCGAAGTGTGCTCGCCGGTGATCAATTTCTCCTGGAACCGTGAAGGGATGTCCAAGACGACCATGGCTTCTCCCCGGTCCAGAAGGTCGTTTGCATCGGTTTGGAGCGTACTCGAATAGTCGACGTCGAAGGTGGGGGGACGAAAGCGATAGGCGAGTTCCCTCGATGCGGGCGTACGATCGAAATCCATAACGGTGACGGCCGCTTTGGTCAGCTCGAGGCTGACGCCGGATCCGGCCAGATAGACGTCCAGTGTGAAACCGTAAATGAAGAACACGATGAGAACCGCGTCTCTCGAGAGTTGCAGGAGTTCTTTGACGGTCATGACCCGGATTCGGAGCCACCAGGTAAACGCCGGACCGGGTGCCGCGGTGTTCGGAGCCCGTTTCATCGGCTCAGCCTTTTCCTGAACATCAGGTACCCCAGGGTGAGGAGTCCGGCCGCGTATGCGGCCAGCACCAGGACATCCCACCAGAGAACCTCCAACCCGACTCCCTTGAGAAAACAGCCGGAAATGACATTCGTATAATACATGGCCGGGAGTACGGCTGCGACAAAGCGGGCGCCCGGACCCAGGGAATGAATGGGAATAAAGATGCCGGAGTAGAGCATGGCGGGAAGCACGGTCACGATGAACGTGACCAGGGACGCGGCCACCTGGGTTCTCACCAGGATGGAAACGATCAACCCGATTCCCGTGGTGCAGGCCGCATAGATCAGGGAAACCCCCATGAAAAGAACGGGACTTCCCTTGAAGGGGGCGCCGAACAGGATTAGGGTGAGGAACCAGAGAATCAGGGAATTTATGAAGGTGATGATCAGGTAGGGAAGCAGTTTGCCCACGAGATATTCCAGCCGGGTCACGGTGGAGGCGTAGATATTGTAGATGGCCCCGCTTTCTTTCTCCCGGACTACGCCGAGGGCCGTAAGCAGCGGAGAGCAAATGATCATGATGACCATGATCCATTTGGGCGGCAGGGACCAGTCGTCGTTGAGGCTCTGGTTGTAGAGGTAACGTATCTCGGGAGTGACTGGGTTCAGGATTTCCAGGGCGCGTTCGGGTGGAATCCCTCTGGTTCTCGACAGGTGTCCGGCCAGAATTTCCAGTGAATAGTCGTGATTGATGCCGTTTACATATTCTTTCACGGTCTGTGCGCGATAAGGGAAGGTGCCGTCGATGAGCACCTGGACCGCTTCGGATCGGCCTTCGAGAATGCGTTCCTGAAACCCGTCACGGATGATCAGGGCCGCCCGGATTCGATTGTCCGACAGCAGTCGTTGGATTTCTCTTTCATCCTTGAGAGAGCCCTGAAACCCGAAATAGGGAGAACTGATGAAGCGATAGGAATATTCTCTGCTCATGGGGCTTGCGTCATAATCGCAAATTACCAGGGGGACTTCGCTTACGTCCAGAGAGAGGCCGAACCCAAAGGCCAGGAGGAGCATGGCCGGAACGAGGAACGCCAGCAGGAAGAACAGCCGATCGCGTAGAATGGTGCGTCGTTCTTTGATGAGGATGGTGAGAATCCGGTCGAGGCGCATCAGAGGTTGGTCTCCTCTCGTTTTTCCATGGCGGAAACGCGGTAAACGAATACGTCTTCCATGGAAACCGGACATGGTTTCACGTCGGTTACGGCAAAGTCGGCGTTTCGGAGGGATCGGCGGATCCGTTCCTCGGCCGCTTTCGGATCGTGTGCGAGCACATGGATCCGTTCTCCATGCAGGGCCGCTCCTCTGAAACCGGCTTTCTCGAGCACCTCCAATGCATCCAAAGGGGGCGAAGCCGTGATCTCGATCAGGCTTCCGGCCTCTTTCTCCAATCGTTTCTTCATTTCCGACGGCGTGGAATCGGCCGCTACACCGCCTTCGTACATCAACACCAAATGATCGCAATACTCGGCTTCGCTCATGTAATGCGTGGTAATGAGCACGGAGACCTTTTCTTCCCGAGACAGCCTGAAAAGCAGTTCCCAGAAACGGCGTCTTCCCAGAGGGTCCACTCCGGACGTGGGTTCGTCCAGAAACAGAACTTCAGGACCGTGCACCAAAGCGCAGCCAAGGGCCAGACGTTGACGCAGCCCCACAGGCAGATACTCCGTCAGGCGGTCCCGGTGACTTTCGAGGTCCGCCATTTCCAGCACCCACTGAAGCCGCTCTTTCGTATCGGATTTTGAGAGACCGTAAACTCCCGCGTAGAGACGGATGTTTTCAACAACGCTGAGGTCGCCGTAGAGGGAGAATATCTGAGACATATAACCGATCTTGAGCCTTGCATCGCGGCCTTGTGCGCCCAGGTCCTTTCCGCCGAGACGTACCGAACCTCGAGAAGGCGGTAGAATACCCACGAGCATTTTGATCAGCGTGGTCTTGCCCGCACCGTTGGCGCCCAGCAGCCCGAAGATTTCCCCCCGGGATATTCGGAAGCCCACGTCGTTGACGGCTCGAAAGTCGCCGAAGTCCTTGATGAGCCCTTCCGCCTCGATGGCCGTACCCTCGACGGTGTGGTCGGATTCGTGTTTCCGCGAAGTCTGCGGCGCCGGTGCGGACGGGGAAACCAATTCCTTTTCCTGGAGGAGTGCGATGAACACGTCTTCAAGCTCGGGTTGGTCCGCCCGGATTTCGTCCACGGGCAGGGATTCCACGAGGGAGCGGACCTCGTCCAACGCTTCACGTTCTCCGGTGTTCTTAACGAAAGCCCGAATCCGGGGGCCTCGGGCCTCGGTCAGGGGAAAGCGGCTCGCGATCCTTCCGAACGCTTGATGCTGCAACCGTGTATCCACGGTGACCAAAGTGCCGGGAATGGATTGTCGAATGGTTTCCGGGGCGCCGTGCGCGATGATGCGTCCTTGGAACAGCAGGGCGAGGCGGTTGAAGCGGGAGGCTTCATCGAGGTAGGCGGTGGACACAATGGCCGTGGCGCCTCCGACCCGGAGCAGCCGGGCGAGGATGGACCAGAAATCTCTACGTGACACGGGGTCCACTCCCGTGGTGGGCTCGTCCAGGAGAAGCAGTTCCGGTTGATGCATCAGAGTGCAGATCAAACCGAGTTTCTGCTTCATTCCTCCGGAGAGCCGCTTCATGGGACGGCGGCGAAAACGAATGAGGCGGGTGAGCTTGAGAAGTTCTTCGCGTCGATCCCGAAGTTGTTCCGGCGTCAGGCGGTTGAGGCCGGCGAAGAATTCGATGTTTTCGTCCACGGAAAGGTCGGAATAGAGATTTTGCCCCAAGCCTTGAGGCATGTAGCCTAAACGATGTTTGACGAATTGGGCGTTTTTTTCGGAATCCATGGGTGTGTTGAATACTTCGACGACACCCGTATCGTAGGCCAGTATGCCGGAGATCGCATTGAGGAGAGTGCTCTTCCCGGATCCGTCCGGTCCGATGAGCCCGAAGATTTCCCCCTTCCGAACCCGCAGGGACACGTCGCTGCAGGCTCGGGAATCTCCGTAGGACTTGGTGAACCCCGATACATGGACCAGGATGCTCGGGTCCCGGTCATTCACCAAACCGGGTTGCTCCACGGAACTTCTTCCTTCCATCGAATCACCGCGTCGGCGGGGAGGCCCGGAGTGAGGAGATGATCCGGGTTTTCATCCAGATAGAGCTTGACCCAATAGACGAGCTTGGTTCTTTCGTCTTTGGTTTGCGCCTCTTTCGGCGTGAATTCGGCTCGAGATGAAATGGTTCGCACCACGGCCTCGAAATGTCTGTCGGGAAAAGCGTCGGTGAAGACTCGCGCTTTAAGCCCCAAACGAATCTTGCCGATTTGGATCTCCGGTACGTAGACTTTGAGGTAAAGTCGGTCCAGGTCGACGAGTTCGAAGAGAGGACCCCCGGCGGTGAGCACTTCTCCCGCATCCGCCATTCGGGTAATGATGGTGCCGTCGGACGGAGCAAGAATCGTCATGTCTTCCGACACGCTCGAAGCCTCGTCCACGGCGGCTCCGGCTTGTTGAATCTTGGCGTCGAGGGAAGCGAGCTCATCTTCTTGGGCCTGGATTCGTTCCGGGCCCAATCGGGCCAGCGTCAGTTGCTTCTCCGCCTCTTCTCGTGCGGCGGCGGCGGTATCCACCGAAGACCGCGCGACGGTCCAGCTCAGCTGCACCTGCTCGAAGGCTTGTTTGGGGACTACGTTTCTTTGAAAAAGTTGGCGGTACCTTTGTACATCCCTCCGGGCCTGCTCCTCTCTGGCCGACGCTTCCCTGAAGGCGGCTTCCGCCCGATTCAACGCAGCCTGGGCCTGCTCCTCGGCAAGGGGGACCTCTTTGCGGAGGAGCTCCAGCCGAGTTTGGGCCGCCTTCCGGGTTTCCTCCAAGGCAGCGAGCGCTTTCTCCGCCTGGGCCAACCGGGCTTGAACCTGGGAATCGTCCATCTCCGCCAAGACTTGGTCTTTCTTCACCTCGTCACCCTCGAACGCCGACAAGCGTTCAATTCGCCCCGCGAATTTGGCGGCTACGGTGACGCGATCTCCTTCGATGCGCCCAGCGGCTTGAATCAGGCCGACGGGCAATTGGGGAGCGGAAAATCGGTTTTGAAGGTAAAATACCGTCGAAACCAGGAGGAAAGCTCCCATGATGAGGACTAAGGAACGTTGAACTCTCTTTTTCACGGGGATTCCTTGTGAAGATTACGGATGCCGAACGACGGCCGGATTCCGAGTTCCAATGCAACCTGAATCCGAGCATGCCGTCGAGGCAATCCCTTCCGAAGGGGCGAGTTTACTCCGCACTGTGCTAATTAGACGAGAAATGAGGAATCGTCAAAATGAAAGAGAAGACGGCGGTAAAAAACGTGTATTGGGGCCAACCGCCGATTGTGTGTGGGGTTCGTTCGGGTGGTGTGGAGCGTATGTCGCGAATAGGGACGAAGACCTTCGTGGTCGGCTCGAAGCAACTCTAATCGGCGGTTTCGGGTTGCTTGACAGGTGAGGGGGGGCGTGTTACGTGAATAATTGCTCAATTTCCCATTTCGTCCATTTTTTTTTGTTTGGCGACCGCACGGACCGGTCAAAGGGGAGGCCTCGCTCAGACGCCGGAGAAAATTGTCCGTTCGGCGGTCGAGTTCGCTAAGTATTCGTTGATGCGGGCTCTTTGGGATGAGGAAGGCCGAGGAGGGTCGGTATGCAGGAAAACAAGAAGCGCATTCTGATCACGGAAGACCATACGATCATCCGGGCGGGGCTGCGAATGCTGATCACAACGGTATCCGACTACGAGGTCGTGGGGGAAGCCTCCGACGGTCTCGAGGCGATACGAGCGGTTAACGAACTTCAACCCGATCTTGTGCTCATGGACCTATCCATGCCCAGGATGAACGGTCTGGAGGCCATTCGGGAAATCAAATCTCAGAATCCCGGTGTGAAGATTCTCGTGCTGACCGTGCACAAGACCGAAGAGCACGTGCTGGAGGCGTTCAGGGCTGGAGCGGATGGATACGTGCTGAAATACGCGACCAAAGACGAGTTGTTGCTCGCGTTGGAAAGTGCGTTCAAAGGAAAGCGATTCATCAGTCCCATGATCAGTGATCGGGTGATCGAGGGATACCTGGAGGGCGCCGGGTCCATCAAGGAGTCTTCCGCGTGGGATACGCTCACCGCCCGCGAGCGGCAAGTGCTCAAACTGATCGCCGAGAGCTACATCAACAAGGAAATCGCCGATTACCTCTGCATCAGCGTCAAGACCGTTGAAACGCACCGATCGAACATCATGCGGAAGCTGGACCTTCACAGTGCGTCGGAATTGACGGCATATGCCATCAAGAAGGGGCTGATCGGGGACTAAAGAACAACCTCCTTCCTCTATCGACATCGCTCCCGCCGGAGTTTCGTGCGGCTCCGGCGAAACGGCGTCCGCCGGAAAGATTACCCGAGTTCGATTCGATCATGGCTGTTGTTCATGGTTGAAACCATGAGCGTCAGATATTCCCGCAAGTGGCGCGTCAGCAAGAAATTCTCCAGTACGAGTTTCCGAGCTTTTCGTCCTATTTCCATGAGCACCTGTTGATGCTTGAGGAGATAGCGGATACGTACCGCGGCGCCCTCCGGCGTATTCACCAGGAACCCGGTATGATGGTTGATGACCTGCAGGCGAATGCCCCCGGTATCTCCTCCGATGACGGGTTTCCCCTTCCACATGGCCTCGGTGACGGTGAGTCCGAAGCCTTCCCGGAGCGACTTCTGCAACACGATGTCCGATACGCGCTGTAACGCATTGATGTCGCGGTGAGCATCGGGAGGGAGCACCAGGATATGGATGTCCGGGTCGTCGCCGGCCGCCGCCCGAACCTCCTCCAACACTTCCTGTCCCTCGGGGTCATCCGAGGCGCCTCCGCCGGCTAAAACCAGTTGGATCGGAGTGAAGTCCTTCACCAAACGGTAGGCATGAATCACCCCCACAGGGTCCTTGAAACGGTCGAACCTGGAAACCTGCGTAATGATGGGGCGATCCTGATCCAGATTCCATCGTTCGTAGGCCTCATTCAGCTCTTTCGGGTCCAGTTCCACGTTCTTTTCGCTCAACGGATCGATGCTCGGAGCGATGAGATAGAGGGGATGGGGCAGAGATTGAGCGAACTCCGAGAGAGACCAGACGCTGGCGTGATAGTCCTCGACATGTTCCCGAACGTACTTCCAGATGGGCCGGTAGGGACGACTTACGTCGATGTGGCATCTCCAAATCCATTTCCCCTTACGGTTGGGGCACATCCGTAACAGGGGAGCCGGCTGGGGATCGTGGATGAACACGAAATCCGCGTTCTCGAGTACGTCCTTCAGGCGTTGGGCGTTTTCCGCGTTCACGTCTTCATAGTGCCGAAGCAGGGTCTTCGGTATGTCGATTCGATTGCCCTGCAGGGCGTTGTGCATGCCCTTGGTGCACCTGTAGAAGTCGCTGTCTCCGGTAATCACTTCCCACGATACATCCAGACCCAGTTCGGATTTCAAAGGGACGAGCCTGTGGAGAATCTCGGCTACTCCGCCTCCTTCTTTCGTGGAATTGATGTGTACGACCTTTTTCCCTTCGAGGGACTCGGCGAGCTGGTACAAGTGGTCGATAACCGTTCCCCCGACGACTCGGGCATAGCTTTCGAGAAGGCTTTCCATCAGGCGTCCTCCCTGGGTTTAAAGCCTGCGATCACCTTCTCCAACTCCTCTTTGAGTTCGCTGAGTGAAGTGAAGTACGGATCGATGGCCCGAATTTGATTGGCCAAAGCTTCATAGGGCTCCCCAAGCTGAACGACCCATTCCGAGAAGTCGTTGCCCCTTTTTTCGGTCCTTCTGCGCGCGTCGATGAAGTGATAAAAGACGCTCCCCTGGGACATCCTGGGGATCGCCTCCTTGAGTTCCTCGATGGTATGGATTCTGATTTTGGTATCAAAAACGACGACTTGTGATCGAATGAATCGAAACTGATTCCCCGCTCTGGTCCAGGGAAGCAGTTCGCTCTCATCGAGTCGCTCCTCGATGACCTCAATAAGTTCGCGGCGCAGCGCGTCCATATTTTCGTAGTTCTTGGGATCAATGATGGCGAGACGCTCCGCCAAAGGAGCGTCGTGAAGGCTGCGCCAGGCCCAAGCCGCGAAATCGTTCTGGAATTCGGGATCGTCGAATCGCGCTTCCAGCAGCCCACCCCAGAAATGATAGTAAATACAGCCCTGGTGGGTGGTGGTAAGTCGGTCCCTGAGTTCTCGGAGGGTTTGCGCCTTTTCTCCGGTGGCAATGGCGATTAAAGCGCAATCCTTGAGTTCAAAAGGGTACTCCATGGTGCTCTCCCGGTCCTGAAACGTCTCCGGTGGGGCGACGCCGTCTGGTAATGTTGAGAAATAGAATCGAGTCGCATAGTTAGCCAAGATACTCTTTTCCGGACACCGGCTCAAGGGGTTGTGTGACGGAAACTCGTAATGGACGGCGACCTTGATGAAATTTCAGAGGGGGTTTCTCGGAGCACCGAGGTGTCGGAAAAGGACGGAACCGGGAGGACGATCCGGTTCCCCATACCACGGCGGGAAGCAAATGGATCCGGCCGGATATGTCGAGATTGTTCGCTTCCTTGAGACCGGAGTGGATAGGCTCCGTCGAAGGCATCAAAACACCCCGTTGTTCCGCGGAGGATCGAGACGGATGCCGGACCGCGTGATCGGCGGCTCCCGCTCTCTTGTTCAAGACTTCGGCGAGCTTTATGCGCGCCGTCCCCCTCGGGATTCTCGTCTATCATGGGGCATCGGTTCATAGGAGCGGGACATTGAGTGTTTTCCTTCGAGTTCTTACAGGGAAGCGGAGCATACAATGACCTCGAACAGCCTGTCCGCATCCTCTTTGCGGCAGAGTTCCGTTCCCGGAGTCATCACCGCGGCGGAACCGGCGGCCACGCCGTAACAAACCGCTTCTGAAAGGGACTTCCCCCGGGCGAGTTGAAACACCATTCCGGCAACGGTACTGTCGCCCGCGCCCACCGTGCTCCGGATTTTAACCGTGGGAGCCCGAAATCTTTTCACTCCGTCGCGCGTGCCAGCCAGCACGCCGGCGGCTCCCAGGGATACCACCACAAGAGCACATCCGCAGGTCGCGACAAGGTCCGCCACGGCGTCTTCCTGTTCTTTCTCTTCGGACAGGTCTTTTCCCAGCGCGAGCCGCAACTCCCGAAAATTGGGTTTGACAAGGAAGGGCCCCGCCTGAAGGGCGTTTACCAAGGGAGTTCCCGAAGTGTCCAATGCCACTCGTATATCACGTTCACGCGCACGACGGACCAGGCGCGCGTAAAAATCATCGGGAACGCCGGGTGGGAGACTTCCCGAGGCCACCAAGTAACCGGGCTTCGGCTCATGATTGAGGACGGTCTCCAACGCCCGATCCCATTCCACTCGTTCCAGGCGGGGGCCGGGTGCTCCGAAACGGTATTGCTGATCCGTGTTCTTTTCCAGAACGATGAAGTTCTGCCTCGTCCATCCCTGTATGGGGATGCCCCGGCTGTTGATATCCTCTTTGCTGATCAGGTCGTTGAGCAGAAGCCCCGTCCGCCCGCCATGGGTGAAATAGGCGAAGGATTCACTTCCCAGTTTGGACAGGGCTTTTGAAACGTTTAGACCTCCTCCTCCCGGCTCATAGGCATACTCACCGCAACGTAACTTCCTTTCGGGAACCACATTGTCGATGGAAGTATTCACGTCGACGGAGGGATTCATGGTTAACGTGATGACGGATTCCACTAGTTGCCCCTATGGTAAACGAACACGTATTCTTCCTTGTTGACGTCGATAACCAAGTCTCCTCCCCTGGATTCGGCGTAAACCAACCAACCCGGTTTCTCTTCGCTGCAGCATTCCACCGTAGGAGAGAACATGCCCGTTTTCGCGTCGTACCAGGCAATCAGCATGGGATCCGCGGCCAATTCGGCGGCCCTGCCGTCCGCGACATCGCGGGCGGACTTTAGGTCGAGAGCCGGAGAATCCACCTTTACATCAACGGGGTCCCTCAACATGCTTCTTGTAAATTCACCACAAGCCGTCATGACGACCTCCTTATTCTTTTTGTGTTTCTCGATTCGGTAGGAATTCTATAACAAGTCGTCGGAAACCGAATCGGCTGTATCGTGTATTTCTCCATTCCGGCGACCCGAAAGAGCCTCCTTGCGAAAAAGGTGCCGACGGATTCTCGAGAGGAGTCCTTGTTTTTTTGTGTCATTTCAGTGGCCTTCTCGCGCCGTTCCTTTACTGTGATATAAATTAACCATGAATGTAGGAATCTCATCCACCAACCAAGCCGTTCGACGGAACGCAGGCGTACCGAGACGGACATGAAACTTTGCGATATCGTGCAGTTCTATAGTCCCACCAGTGGGGGGGTGAAACGTTATATCAATGATAAAATGCACTATTTGGAAAGTAGGCCCGATCTGCGGCATGTGCTGATCATCCCCTCAAAACGAGACGAACTGCGAGAGGTAGGCCGAACCCGAATATACGGGATCAAGTCTTTCCCATTGATCGGGTCCGGCAACTATCGGATGCTCACTTCATGGAAGAAGATCCGACACATCATTTCAGAGGAGCGCCCGCACCTGTTGGAAGTGGAGGACTCGTACTGGTCCGCATGGATCGGACTGAAGGCGGGGCTTCAATGGAATCTGCCGGTGGTCGCCTTCTACCATTCCGACTATCCTCGCGCCTTCGGCGACGACATTCGGAGATACCTGGGGTCTCCGCCCGGCCGACTTGTGTCTAGACACACGGGGCGTTACCTACGCGGCCTCCACAACCGGATGGACGCGACCATCGTGGCCACTCTGCGATTCGAGCGCATCCTGACCGACCTGGGAATTGAGAGGATCGTCAGAATTCCGCTTTGTGTGGACGCGGAGGCCTTCAAGCCCCGGGAGGGAGCGAGGAAGAAACTCTTCCATCGACTGCATCTCGCTGAGGACACGTTTCTGCTATTGTTTGTGGGACGTTTGGCTCACATGAAGAATTTGGAAAGTCTGTTCGGGATGATGGACCTGCTCGAAAACGAGGAGCAACGTTTTCACCTGGTGATCATTGGAGAAGGAGACACGCGGGACGAAGTGCTGGAGGAAGTCGAGAGGCGGGATCATGTGACACGGCTTCCCTACTTGAGGAATCCCGAAGAGCTTTCGGAATACTATTCGGCTTCCGATTTGTTCGTGCACGCCGGTCTTCATGAGACTTTCGGCCTGGTCTCTCTCGAAGCCCAGGCCTGCGGAACGCCGGTTCTTTGCGTAAGGGGCGGGGGAATGGAAGAAACCCTCGAGGGTGAAGAACCTCTGATCGTGGCCGAGGATGAAAGCCCCGACTCCCTGGCGGTTCAGGTGAGAAGAATTTGCGAGCGGAGAGAATCCAAGGAAGATCGGGAGCGTAGAAGAAAACGCATCGTGGAGCACTTCTCCTGTGAACGGACCTTTTTCAGGTTGACGGAACTGTACCGAAGGATTTGCGGTGATGGGCTTCGCGGTAAGAGGGAGTGATCCACGTCCGATTAGGTCGCAGGCTCGGCCACTAATGCCGTTAACGCCCCACGGACACACGAAAGCCCGAATCAAGAGAGCATCATTTCTCTTGCGTCGGGCCTCGTTTCGACGACGCGGGAAGTTCGACCTGTAACCGCGTATGCGGCGGCGGCGGAATTCTTCCCCCGTGTCCTAAAAGTCCGGCTGTTTATTCGGCAGCTCCGAACTTTCCTTTCAGGTCTTCATATCCGGATTGGAGTTCGTCCAAGGATTTCTGTACGGCCATCTTGGCAGCATCCCAGGAGTCCTCTCCCGAAGCCTTGATCTTGTCGAGTTCCGCTTTTGCATCGTCTACTTTGGCCTGTAAGGATTCCCATTCCATTTTGACGCTTTCGGTAACGGACTCGCCTTTTTCATCCATGGTCGTCTTCAGGGCTTGAAGCTCGGTCTCGACCTGGGCGAGCTTGTCTTGAGCCATGTTTACGAACTCGTCCTTCATCCCGGTCGCGGCCTCACCCGCCTGCTCAGCGGCCTCACCCGCCTGCTCCACGGCTTCACCCATTTTTTCCTTGGCGCTGTCCATAGCCTCTTGAGCCTGCTCGGTTGCAGGTTCCGCAGCAGGTTGTTCCTGCACCTGTTCCTGTACTTGTTCCTGCGGCTGTTCTTGGGGCTGTTCCTTTTCGCAAGCGACCAGAAGCAACATGCTTGCGAACAGGGCCACAACGATCACCGATATCCACTTAATTTTCATGGCCTCCTCCAATCGAGAGGTAGAATTTGGAAAAGATTCATTCTTTGAAAACGATCCGCTATCTTGACTGATAAAAATTAACTTCTTTTTGTGACCATTCCCTAACTCTTTCCCCGTTTCATCTCCTCTTCTGAAATGTTCGAAGCATTAACACCTGTTACTCATGTCCACTCAAAATTCAGTCCCAATGATCGCTCGTCTACCATGCTTTCGTCAATCTCTTTGTTGGTGGATGGGAGCGACCAAAATTCAAAGTCCGATTTCTTGCTTTGAATGGTCCGCTAATAGCGGTATACGGCTGCCAAAGGGTTTCCATCGGGGATTCTTGAGGGTTCCAGGGCATAAACGGTTCCGCCTCTCATCAGAGTCTGAACCGCCGCCAAGTCCAAGAGGTCTTCGTCTCCCGGATGTTTCGGGTCATGGACGTCGACTGAATTGGCGGCCGCGTCATAGGCGCCCCAGACGTGCTTTCCGTAGGGAACAAAGAGCTCTTCCACGCGCCCCTCGAAGGCGGCCGGCACCACCTCCCTTACACTGCGCGAAACGCGTTGCGCGTCGCCGATTTCGGAGATTCGTTCCAAGGCCTTCCGTTCTTTTCCCTCCAAACGACTCCTGGCCTGTTCCCATGCGCGCGCGTGCAGCTCTTTGTTGCTCAAATTGTCCGGATTCCCGGGAATTCCTTTTTCCATGTCGTTGGGCAGAGAGGAAAGATTCAAATACATGGAAAGCACATAGTCCACGCCCGCCAGAATGACCGGGGCCTTGGGCTCTTTGATGTATTCTTTTATGCCTTTGTTCACGTCGGTGAGGTAGCGGAGGATGTTGTCCTTGTTGTCGTCGTTTCCCACGCCCTGACCGTGAAACATGGCCGGTCTTCTCCCTCCGCCCGAGGAAGCGCCGGTGTGATACTGTATCTGCTTTTCGAATTCGTCGTATTTGAGTGTGTCACCTATGCCTTCGGGTACTCCTTCCGTTTGTATTTCTTCGCAGCTTTGTCGGCTGCATTCCAACAGGCGGACACGGTTCAAGCTGAGAGCCAGGACGTAGAACAACTGGTCATTGGTAAGGAACGAAATCAACGGTTTGATGTGAAAGCGCCGAGCGGCCACCAGCATTTCCTTGAAGGAAACGGGGAGGCGAAAAGAGCGGAAATAATCGGGGGAAACGAACACCGCGAGACCGTCGCTCTGATGGCGCCAGAACATGCTGTCGTCATGCAGAGCGTAGGCGTGGGCCAGGATTTCTCCGGGGTCGGATTCCCCACGCTCTTTGAGCTTGCCCTCGGCGTTGCGGAGCAAGTTCTTGAAACGAATTCGATCTTCCTGGTTTTTTGAGGCGGACCTGTGGGTGGGCAAATACATGGATACGGAAGCGCCGTGCGTCATTCCCATCAATATTCTAAGGTCTTCTTTCGTCAGCCTGTCCATAAGAACCCCCTCGATTGAACGTTGAAAGTGGACGGTACGTGCGGCAATACTCCCCCGACGCTGCGGTTCATGGAAACTCAGTCGCCTCCGCCGACGGCGTCCGAAATGGTGTCGGCCAAGGCACCCAAACGGTTGTTCCAGAGTTCCCACTCCCGTCTAACTCGTCTGTGCAGAGTATCCCATGCCTTTTCGTCGAAACCCTTTCTCGCTGATTTTTCATCCAATATCTTTTTGTACAGCGCCAAAACCCTTTCCGCGCAGGACGACGACGAGTGCGCGCCGGCCGTTTCTTCGCATGCTTCGCTGAACCATTCAGGCGAATCGCCCAAGCGATCCTTGGTCCAGGTCAGCGCTTGAGCGAATTCCTCCGGGTCCTCGTTTTTCACCAACCTTCCGTTCCGGGTATCCCGGCATACGTCGCGTGCACCGGGTGCGTCCAGTGCGACCACCGGGACTCCGGACGCCATGGCCTCCACCAGGACCAACCCCTGGGTTTCCGATTTCGAGGAAAACGCGAATACATCCATGGCGTGGTAGGCGTCCACCACGTCTCGTCCCTTTAAAGTGCCTGTAAAGTGGACTCGCCTCTCCTGCCGGGCTTTGCTGAAAATTTTTCGCATATCGTGGGTGGAGGGTCCGTCACCCACCACCAGAAAATGAGCATCCTTGTGGCGGCTGAGGAACCGCACCAGAGAGCGGCAGAGGAATTCCGGATTTTTTTCCGGAGCTAGTCTACCGAGGTGACCCGCTACGAAGGCCTCCGCCGGAATATCGTGTTTCCGACGAAATTCGTCTCTCTCGCCTTCACGGAAATCATCGGTTTCCACGCCTGTCGGGATCACCTCGATGGGCGCGGACACGCCTCGGCTCCGGATGATTTCGCCGACACTACCGCTTGGTGCGATGACGTGAGCGCACATGTTGGCATAACCCGTGGCGAGTTCGACGACGAATTTTCGGAGTTGTTCCCAGTCGCCGGGCACGTAATGGGTGTATTCTTCATACATGGTGTGGTGCGTGAATACGACGGGGACGCCGAACTTCGCCCCCAATCTCAAGGCCGTGTCCCCCAGCAGGTAGGGGTGGTGGGAATGAATCAAATCGGGCCGGAATCCGTCCTGGAAAAGGGAATCCAGGTGGATTACGGGTAGGCTCATGGAGAAGTCTCCATCGCTGAAGTGACGAATGGCGGGGACTCGCACCACATCCAGCTCCCTGTCGGGTTGCCCCTCGAATTCGGGAGCCACCACCACCACGCGCCGTCCCTGCCGACGATATTCGGCCGTGAACCGTTCCACAGACCGAGCCACGCCGCCCACATGGGGTGTAAACGTATTGGTTACCATCAGGATGTTCATGTTCTTCTCATCGGACCGGCAGACGGTTTTCGTTTCGCGCCTCTAAAAAGAGACAACGGATCACCTTGAAAAGGTTAATTCTCGTGTGTCCGGATCGGTGACGCGGACGGATTCCCAACCGGGGGGGCGAAAGTCCATGGTGGGTTGTCGGAGGTGCCCGCCGGGTTCCCAGCTCACCTTCAGCGCCCGCGATTCGGCTTGCAGTCGAATGGTCAGTGGACCGAAGTCCGTATAAACCGGACCGATTTCGCATGTTTGTCCGGGCAGGGTCCATTCCGCGGGAATACCCTGAAGCAGGACGAGGCCTTCTCCCTCTTCGCGGACGAAGAGGTGTTTCAGCATCATGATCCATTCCGCCGCGGCCCAGATATGTTGGCCGTCGCCCATGCACCCCCCCAGGGTTCGGGGATGGATGGCTTCAGGCCATTGCCCCGTGGGTGAAGCCAGTTCGGCCGTTTTCGTGAGGATTTCCAGGGAACGGGGATCTCCCGCACGAAGCAGCACCTGAGCGCAATGGAGAGAAAGGTAGGCGTTGATTCCGGAGTGCACCATGTCCTGGAAAAAGGCCCCCTGGAAGAAACATTCCTTCATGAGGAACTCCACTGTGTTCTTCAGTCTGGAATCCTGCGGTGACAACAGTTGCAGTGGATACCCGGCCACAATGGACCCCACCGCGCCCGCGTCCATCCGTCGGTAGGGAGAGGCGGGAAGGGCGTCGCAGTTTCTGAGCGATCGAGAACGTTCCAGGCTCTTCTCGATACAACGCATGAGATGGACCGCTTCCGCGCGCAGAGCCCGAGCGCTTGAGTAATCACCGCGGCGATCGCACAAGACGGCGGTCTCCCTGAGTCCCGCCACACTCCAGAAATCATCCCAATAGTAGTAATCGTTGTTTCCCAAGTGCTCGGCACTGAAACCGGCGGGAAGCAGGCCGGCGTGCAAATGGTCGCCGGCGGCGGACGTGCGTTTGCGTTTGATCCATCGGGCGGCCTCTATGAGCGATTTCAACCATTCCGGTCTGCAAGGTCGGTCCGCCGCGTCGCAGAATCTCCTGAAAATCCACATGACTTGACCGTTGGAATCCCATTCCCCTTCCTGGGAGTGAAAGAAACCGGCATGGTTTTGCCGTTCCGGGAAAAACTCCAGAGTTCGTTCGCAGCGATCATGTAATCCCAAAGAAATCATGGCGTTCAAAATCATGACGGCGTCTCGGAACCAAAACCGTTTGTAGGTGTAGGGGCCGGGATAGATTTCCAGGGGAGCGTGAAGAATGATGCTTCTTACCGCGGCGTCGAATAAAAAGCGGATTCGTTGGTCCGGTACGTCGAGTTTACAGGCCTTTCTCAGCGCCTCGGACCAATCCGGGCTTCTTCTTCGGGTTGGGAAGGCCGCGCCCAGTTCGGGTTCGTCGAGGAGTGAGATTCGGACTTCGACCTCTTTCGGAACACCGGGTTTCACGTCGTAGACGGCCGCCGCCGAGGCCAGTCCCGCCTTGCATACGGCCTTCCGCTGTTCCTTCCCGTAGAGAAGGCGGCGGTAGACGTCTCCTTGTTGGTAGGTGGACGTTAGGTGGCGTGACGGCGCTGTATCGAATCGGATGCACGAAACGTCGTTGACGGACCATTTCTTTTTGTCGGAGGACATGGACACGCTTCGCACGATGCTGACGCCTTCCGGATTGCAGGGGCGAAGTGCCAACGCGAATCGCGCTCGCCGATCGGTTCGGATCAGGTACCGCAACCGACACACCGGGTCGTTGTTTTCCAAAATCACGTCCACGGTGGAACGGAGACTCATACCGGCGTTTTCCACCAAGGTCTCCACCGCCATGGCCCGGTCGTCGTACACGAGATTCTGAGTCGCCTGCTTCGCCTTGGGGGGCAGCAGCCACTGATCGGTGTCGTCGAACACCCACCCGTCCAGCGACCATCCGTCGAAGAAAGGCGTTACCAGACCTCTGGGATCTACGATGGGATACAACACACAGTCGGGCAAGCCCACGGCGGTCCAGTTGCGGTGAGTCAGATTGACGTGCGTAATGGAGAAAGCCCTGGGCAGGAAGGACGTGTCTCCGGGGTCGAATTGACGTTGCACCCAGTAGGGCCAGATCCAGTCCAGGTTGCTCTGTATGGCTCGGGTGTTCAAGAGGCCCCTGGCATGGAAGACCACCCACCCTCGAACCAGTTCCATGGGAGCGGCAACCTCCGAGGGCTGAGCCAGTTTGAATATTTGGGAAACCAAAGAGAGGGGGTCCAAAACTCCGTGGGCTCTGGCCAGCCTCCGAATAACGAATTTCCACGGAAGCCATCGCCAGGGTAATCGCATGAGTCCTCCTGTCGCCCTGCGTTCGGCAACGCCGTGGGGAGATTGGTCGGCGGTACCGTCAAGGGCGGAATGAGCCCGGATTCAGCCGTATCGGCGCGGGGCCCGTCGCGCCGAAAGGTATTGTTGCCTAAGTTTCACCATTACAGCATACCTTGTTTGGGTCGGTCTTTTCCAGTCCGGGGGATTTTACCTGGGGATTTACCCTCGATTAGGCTTGTGCTACGCTTTAACGTCAAGGGAAAGCGGCCGAATCGTCTTTTGGATGGGGCGGACGCGGGAGGGCATCGCCCCTGCGGCGGCACCGGGAGGAGACGTGGGGAAGGCCGGGTGACAGTCACTCTTACGGGGGCGTCGTCGACAGGGCAACCGCCTTGGGGAGTCCTGAATTCGCACCGCGCGAAAAGAAAGGATAGGGCATGAAAAAAAAGTTCCTATGGGTTCTCTCGACTTTCTTATTGTTGTTTCTGGCTTATTGTCAGACGGTGCCCATTACCGGAAGGCAACAACTCCAACTGGTTCCGGATCAACAGGTTCGGAGCATGGCGGTGGATTCGTACAAGGAATTTCTCTCGGAGAACAAGGTAATCACAGGAACTCCGGAAGCACAAATGGTCAAACGGGTGGGGGACCGGATTCGAATCGCGGTGGAGCGTTACTTCACCCGCAACGGCATGGAACAGGAGCTCAAGGGGTATAGTTGGGAATTCAACCTGATCGAAGAGGACACGGTGAACGCTTGGTGTATGCCCGGGGGAAAGGTTGCGGTTTACACCGGGATTCTGCCCGTCACCAAAGATGATGTGGGATTGGCCGTGGTGATGGGGCACGAAGTGGCCCACGCGGTGGCCAAACACGGAAACGAACGAATGAGCCAGGGGCTTCTGGCACAGCTCGGAGGGGCGGCGCTCAGCGTGGCCCTGGCCAATCGGCCCGCTGAAACCCAACAGCTTTTCATGACCGCTTACGGATTGGGAGCCCAAGTAGGCATTCTGCTTCCCTACAGCCGCCTACAAGAATCGGAGGCCGACCATTTGGGACTCATCTTCATGTCCATGGCGGGTTACGATCCCCATGCGGCCGTGAACTTCTGGCAGCGCATGGCGGCTCAGAAACAAGGAGACGCGCCGCCGGAATTCTTGAGCACTCACCCCGCGGATCAGACCCGCATCGAAAATATCAAGCGTTTGATCCCCGAGGCCATGGAGCACTTCGACGAGGCGCGAGAATAGCGGAACGGACCGGCTATGGCCCGGTCCGAAGCGGAGGGCCGGGAACCGGACGCAAGGTTTCCGGCACATCCGGTTTCGGCTTTCTGCGAATGATTTTGTCCAAATTCCAGTCCACTTCGATCCGCTGGTTCCTCCCGCGTTCATCCCGATAACACACAAAACGGTTCTCCATTCCATGGAGGAACAAGTCACGCGTGATTTCCACGTCTTTCCGGCAATACGCCGCAACCCGATCCATCATTCCTTTGCGGACCCATTCGAGGGATTGCAGTCCATCGCCGCTTTTTGTCACCCCCAAAGTGGCGGAAGCCATTTTGTCGAGGGAAACGCGGCGACCGATCTTCTTGTGAACGTACTCGAGGATATCGAAGGTGGGGATTCGCTTGAGATCAACGCTGGTGTAGGCTTTCAGAACGCCGTAATCGAACCTCTTGACGTTGAAGCCGACCACCAAGTCGGAGTCGAGCATCAGATCGACCAGATCGCGGACTTCGGACTCCTGAAACTCCAGGAATCGGTCCTCGTGCAGGTCATAGATCACCACCACGGCAACCCGCATGAGATGTGCGTTATTCCAGCCTCCGACCTCTTGAGCGGATCGCCGTGTTTCCACATCCAGGAAGAGCACTCTGGGGGGGCCACAGGGGGCCGGTTCGGGGGACGGTTTAGAGTCGGAGTTCGAAATCCTTCGCGATTCGTTTTCCGAGAGATCCCTCACGTTGAGCAGTAGCTCCAGGCAGAGGATACACGCCGATTTATCCAGAGGTTTGTTGCCGTTTCCGCATTTGGGGGAATGGATACATGAAGGACATCCGTCTTCGCAGTCGCAATCCGAAACGAGTTCCAAGGTTTTTCTCAGCAATTCCTCAATGAGATCGAACCCCTGGTCCGCCAAACCCACGCCGCCGGGATACCCGTCATAGAGAAAGACGGCGCTTTTCCCGACCTGGGCGTGGAAGGGGATGGAGATACCGCCCAAATCGTTTCGGTCGCAAAGAGCCAGAAGGGGAAACATGGCGATGGCCGCGTGTTCCAAGGCATGGATGCCTCCCATGAATTGCATGGCTTCCTTTTCGATAATGCGTCTGATGACGTCGTCGATTTCAATCCAAATACCCACGGTTTCGAATACCTGGTCCGGCAAGTTCAATTCGTGTTTGCTGATCAGTTCCTGGCCTCGAATCCGACGTTTCTCATAACCGGTCACTCGTTCCGTCACTCGAAGCCTGCCCAGCTTCACGAGGAAATTTTCACAGGGTCGGCTCTTCAGAACTTCGAGTATCTCCGTTTCCTTCTCCGATTGAGAACGAGTGTAGTAGGGTACCTGGGCATGCCTGGCGGTGATTCGTGTGTTTTCGATATCCATCCCCAGGATTTCAAACTGGGAGGCTCTATGCAGATACACGGCGCCCGGGTGGCATTCTTTGAAGGCCCGCAACCCCTCGACGCGCCCGATGGCTTTGGATGTGTCCGCGTTGATGACGGTGAAGGATTCGCCCACGCTGCGAATCTCTACGGAACGATGGGGATACCGCTCTACGGAGTACCACAGTTCGTTTTGCCGATCCGGCCGCAGGGTCCCTCCTTCCGCCAACTGCTTGAGGAGCGGGAGGTATTTCTTCGGCGGATACGCGGGATCGTCGGAGCGAATGGGTAGCTCATCCGCGGCGCAGGGAAGGTGGGCCTTGAGTACCTCCGAGTTTTCCGGGTCCAGGACCGCCCTCTCATAGCCCCTGGAAAAGAAGTCTTGCGGATGGCGAACGAAGTACTGGTCCAGGGCGTTGGGCTGGGCGATGAGGCAGATAATCGCGTCGCGGTCCTCCCTGCCGACCCTGCCGCCCCGCTGCCAGGTGGCCATGATGGTTCCGGGGTAGCCCACCAGCACACATACGTCCAGGCCGCCGATATCGATGCCCATTTCGAGCGCACTGGTGGAAATGACCCCGGCCAGCTTCCCGGTACTCAGGTCCCGCTCGATGGTACGTCTTTCCTCGGGCAGAAATCCCGCTCTGTAGGAGCTGATCCGATCCGAGAGTTCAGGAGCGAGTTGCTTCACCCAGACGTGGACCAGTTCCGTGACGCGACGGGACTGGGTGAACACGATGGTCTTGAGGCCTTCCCGCATGCAATGCGCGAAGAGTTGCGCCGCCGTGAATCCGGTGCTCGTGAATTCCGGGTTGAAGAAGAGAAAATGTCGAGCCCCGCGAGGTGCGCCGCTTTCGCCGATTACCTCGAACTGCCGATCGGTCAGCCGATTGGCGAACTCGCCCGCGTTGGAGATGGTGGCCGAGGAGAGCACGTAGGTCGGCGACACGCCGTAATAGGACAAGATACGCTGCATTCGCCGAATCACCTGGGCCACGTGGGAACCGAATATCCCCCTATAGGCGTGCAACTCGTCGATGACCACGTATTCCAGCCTTCGAAAGAAATTCTCCCATGCGGAATGGTAAGGCAGAATCCCAAGATGGAGCATGTCCGGATTGGAGATGAGTACGTGAGGCGGATCCATCCGGATCTGCTTCCGCTCCGCCGGCCCGGTGTCCCCGTCATAGACCGCCGAACGGAGCCGGACCTCGGGTTGGATGTGTTCCTCCACCTCCTTCAGGACCCGGTGCTGATCCCTGGCCAGAGCTTTAAGGGGGAAGAGGTACAGGGCTGAAGCGGAACCGGGATTTTGGATGATCCGTTCCAGCACCGGCAGGGAATAGATCAGGGTCTTGCCGCTGGAGGTGGGTGTGGCCACGACCACGTTTTTTCCGCTCCGTGCCAGATCGAGGGCGTCCGCCTGATGCTTGTAGAGCCGTTGTATTCCCATGCGGTTCAGCAGGCGGGGAAGCGGATCGGGCAACGGAACCGAGGGGTCGGCATAGACGGCTGCGCTTCCCGGGATTTCCTGATGGTGAGCTAGTGAAGGACCGAATCGGGGAGATCGTTTCAGTGTGGTGATGAACCATTTATGGGATTTCATGGGGGTTCCTAAGGTACTTCGCGGGCGGAGTTGTCGGGCTTATAACGCAGGCGGATCCCGCGATCAAGCAGATGCTTTGAAAAGGTAAGGACAGTGACCGGACGGGGCGGGTTTGTTTCCCCTGTTTTCATTCAGCACCGCCTGAAAGAGAAGAAGGGCTTTACAAAACGGCTGAAATAAGGTGTAGTTATGGCTTCACAAAATTTGCCCTGAGATTTGGGTGTTTCCGGATGGAGGCGCGGCCGGCACGGGTTTCGGTCCGTCGGCCGAGGTCGAAACGTTTTTCGTGATGTTCGGCGTTCGTACCGATCTCGAATTCCTTTGGATCCTCATGAAGGAGGTACGTGATGGAAGTGAAAAAGATACTTTGGCCCACGGATTTCTCGGCCAATGCGGAAAAGGCTCTCCCCTACGTCACTTCTCTGACCCAGAAATATGCAACGGAAATTCACCTGCTTTATGTCATTGAGGACATCGGGGAACACGAACCGTGGTACGGGGATTTCGGCAAGGACCACATCAAGAAGATCCAGGAGTGGGAAAAGGAAAAGGGTGAGGAGCGTTTGGGGCAGATTTGCGAACGTCACCTGGACGGTTGTCCTCTCTATTTCAAACATATCGTCATGGGAGACCCGGCTCGGGAGATTCTGAAATTCATCGAGAAAGAGAAGATGGACCTGGTGGTCATGGCCACTCGCGGGCGCAAGGGAGACTTTCCTTTTGGAGGCGTCACGGAAAAGGTGGTCAAGAACTCTCCGGTTCCGGTGGTGACGATCCCTGTGAAATAGTGGTATCGAACGCCGCCCGACGTGGACTTTCCGAAGTGCCGGGCGGCAAAACGTTTTTATCCTGTGGGCGCTTCCCGATATCTCGGGAAAGGCGGCCGTCGAAAGCGAAAAGGCGTCCTTTCACCCCTCAATCGCCCCGTTGAAACACCGGCGGAACCTCCCCAATATGGACAAAGCCGACGCCGCTTCGATCACCTCGAGAATCTCCGGCAACGAGATTCGCTGGTTGAACCCCCCGAGGTGCGGACCGGTGATCATGGCGATGTCTTCAGCTCCTTTTGTGAAACCGCCGAGTTGCTCGTCCGCAAATCCCACGCCTGTGAGAAAAGCTCGGAATTCTTCGTCGGTCATTCGTTCCTGATCGTGAACCCGGAGGAATTCTTCCATGTGGCGGTCCACACCCATTTCTTCCACCATCCGAGCTGAAATGCGCCGTGCGTCGAAGGGGATTTTCCCTGGAAATTTTTCGCCCACGAAGCCTTCGTAGTAGCTCAGGAACACGCCCCTGACGAGCTCCTCCAACAGGTCGGGATCGAACAAGTCCCGGCAATCCACGGGAGCTCCGCTCTCGGACAACCCCCTCCTGAGAGGAGCCTTGTTTCGAAAATAGCTCCCGGCGACGAGGAGCAGACTCAGCACTTGGTTGCCGATGTGTCGATACAGGTTTCGACTGGTGCCGTCGAAGGACGCCAAGTGCTCAAAATCGCGGATTCCGGTGGGACCGAAATTGGGATGAGCGCACGAGGTCAGCCACCGATCCAGACGGCCGCCCTGGGACCACTCATAGATACCCAAGTCGGCGCGACGATGCCTCTGAACCCTGTTGTGGAACAACGGGATGGGCGCTTCATGGATGATGCCCGCGGCCGTGAGTTCTCCGAGCAGTTGGGCGTCGGCGAGGATGGTGTGGGCGAAGACTCGGGGTGAAGGTACGGGAGGGGAGTTGGGATAAAGGAAATAGTCCTTCGGGACAAGCAGCGCCACGGCCGTGGGGCGGGGCGGGATATCCGCGGTATCCGGAACGGGGATAGGAAACTCCGCAAGCCGAAAAAGGAATCGCTCTCCAATGGGCACGGGTTGAGGAGACCGAAACGGCGCCGAAAACGAAGCCTCTGACTCATTGAAATATCGAGCCCAAAGGCACTCCAGCGCCAGCGGTTCCGATGGGTCACCGCTTCTGGCCGCTTTGACCACCAGCAGTTCATCTCTTTCCACGAGAGGGGTTACCAGGCTTCTTCCGGCGAACCGAGGCTTGTCGGAAACTTGGACTTTCGCGGCTTCAAGAAGGCGATCCCAAGTCAGCAGGGGCGCTTCTCCCTCCGAAGGCGGTGGGAGCGCGGGGCCGATCACTCTCAAGGGCAGCGCACCCAGGCTTTCGGCCACGGCTCTGCGGGCCGGGTGGATCTCCGATCCAAGCCGGGACCTGAGGACCTCCACGGCGTCATGTGCATTGGGATGGTCCGGGGCGTGGACAAAAAGGGAACTGAGGGTTTCAGCGGTTTGCTTGTAAAGAAAGAAGCTTTGAGACTGGGATGACAGTCCGGCGTTCCCAAGCAGGCTCCCGAGGGCTTCAACGGTGCGACGTGTGAAAGCCTGTGGGTGCCGGTGGGCCAAAGCGCAAAGCTCGCCGACGGCCACATACTTGGCCGAAAAATCCCAACTATCGAGCACTACGGCTTGTTCCAGCCGTTCCATGGTGTTCGGCACTTCGGCTCCCCCGGGGAAACGTGAAAGCTTGTTCAATGCAAAAGGAAAAGGCCAAGACTATAAGACAGGTCGGGCACGGGTGCAAGACTTGCATACGGGATTTCCCGGCGCTCGAAGTGCGCCGGGTCCTCTGAGTGCGATTGTCCGTCCCTCTGCTCCAGGTATTTGTACTTTTCTAAGGTGGCATTTGATGATATGAAACAGTAAAACTTGGAATAGAATTTGTTTAGAGGCTGTCGTAGTGTTTCCATGTGCGGAGAACCGGTTTGCAGGAGCCCGAAAAAGGGCGGACCGGTTGTTTCTTTTCGTTGACGGCGGCGAAGTTCATCCGAGAAGCAACAGTCGATTCCAGCGCGGATTGCCGGCGTTTCCGTTGTGCCGGAGACGGTCGTTCCCGGCTACAGCCGACTTGGTTCGGCGAAACCGTAAAAGGGACCGACGGGGCGAATCTTCCGAGAGCGCCGCGAACGGTACCTGATCTCCAGGGGTTGCCTTGTCTGTGGTTTGGTCGACATGGGAATCCTTATCGCGATTCTTTCTATTTTCCCCGGCTCGAGGAGTTCTGGATGGCGGAAATCATCAAGGAAGGCGAACAGATCACCGTCAAGCCCGGTAAAGATATCGTGGCGTCCATGGCGGATGAATTCAGAGGAGAGTTGTCGGAACTCACGAAGCAATCTCCTCAATCGATAATTATGGACCTGGAAGGAGTCGACATGATCGACTCCATCGGCCTGGGAGTGTTGATCGCCACCCACAATTCGCTGCTGAAAACGGGAGGCAAGCTCAGGTTGATTCATGTATCCAGGGACATCCTCGGGCTGCTCACGACGATGCGCCTGGACAAGCACTTCGAAGTGGTCGGCGACTAAGCTGGAGGGGCAGATGGGTTTCCAAGACGACGAAGTGTTGAATATGTACCTGGAAGAGGCCCGGGAGCATCTCGCGGGCATCGAAAACGACCTGTTGGTCATCGAAGAAAACGGATCGGAAATCGATGAGGGATTAGTCAACAAGGTTTTCCGGGCGGCGCATTCGGTGAAGGGCGGGGCCAGTTTCATGGGTCTGAACAAGATCAAGGAACTGGCCCACAAGATCGAAAACGTTCTGGGCATGATCCGGGACAAGGAAATCGTGCCGAATCCGGAAATCGTCAACATTCTCTTGCTTTCCTTCGATCAGCTGCGGGATATGATCAACAACGTCGAAACCAGCGAAGAAACCGACATTTCGGAACACACGGTGGCGCTCACCGGACTGACCACGGCGTTTCTTCCGGCCGATGAGAAGGAAACCGTTTCCAAAGAAGTGGAGATTCGATTTCCCGACGGCAGGACGATGTTTACGATATCGGAGTTTGATCTGGCGCAATCCAAGAAGAACGGCCGAATCGTTTACTTCGTCGAGTACGATCTGATCCACGATATACACTACCAAGACAAGACACTCATGGACCTGCTCAGGAATCTGCAGGACAGCGGCATCATCATTGCCAGCAGAGTGGACATTTCCGCCGTGGGTTCCCTTGAGGACAGTGCAACTTCCAACCGTATTCCGTTCCTGGTGCTCATCGCCACCGTTATGGAGCGGGATATCATCGGCGCGCTGTTCGAGGTGGAGGACTCGTACATACACACGCTGGGGGAGGACAACGTCCTCTATCCGCTGCATTCCGAGTTGCCCGGAGCCGGCGGCGCCGCTGAACCGGAGATGAGCCTTCCGGAGGCGGAAGAGGCTCAAACGGCGTCCGCTGAAACGGCACCGCCGCCTCCTCCCGAAGAAGAAACCCCCGAGACGAAGCCTTCGAAAAAAGCGGCACCGCCCGTGGAGAAACCCGAAACCGAATCTCCCGCGGCCGTGAAGAGGAAGGAACCCGCGGGAAAAGAGGAGGCGGCCAAACAGCTCGCGCCGGCGGACATGAGCCTCAGGGTTCAGGTGGGGTTGTTGGACAACCTGATGACGTTGGCCGGAGAGCTGGTTCTGAGCAGGAACCAGCTCATGCAGTCCGTTTCCGCAGGCGACCGTCGGGCGCTGGAGATCGCATCGCAAAAGATCGACTTGGTGACCTCGGAGCTTCAGGAGGCCATCATGATGACCCGAATGCAGCCCATTGGAAATATCCTGGGAAAATTTCCAAGGGTCGTCCGGGACTTGGCTCGTGATCTGGGCAAGGAGGTCAAACTGACTCTCGAGGGAAACGAGGTCGAGCTGGACAAAACGATCTTGGAGGGACTGAGTGATCCTTTGACGCATCTGGTACGAAATTCGGTGGATCACGGCATCGAAGCCCCCGATGTTCGGACGGATTCCGGCAAGAATGTCGTGGGGCACGTGCTGTTGAAAGCGTACCACGAAGCCGGGCAGGTCAATATCGAGATTCAGGACGACGGTGCGGGCATCGATCCCGAGCGCGTGGTCACGGCGGCGCTTTCCAAGGGCTTGATCACGGATCAGCAGGCACGGCTCATGTCCGTGAAGGAGAAGCTGGCATTGATCCTTATGCCCGGTCTATCCACGGCCAAGAAGGTGAGCGACGTGTCGGGGCGCGGCGTGGGGATGGACGTGGTCAAGACGAACCTGGACCGGCTCGGGGGCGTTGTGGACATCGAGTCCGAAATGGGCAAGGGCACTGTCATTCGGATTAAGCTTCCTCTCACTCTGGCCATTATAGCCAGCCTGCTCGTGGCGGCCGGCAAAGAACGTTTCGCCGTCCCCCAGGTGAATCTCGACGAATTACTGAGAATTCCCGCCGCTCAAGTGAAAGACCGGATCGAGCGGGTGGGTGACGCCGAAGTGGTCAGGCTCAGGGGGAAGCTGCTGCCCCTAGTGCGTCTGTCCGACGTACTGGGGATCGGGCGAACCTACACGGATCCGGAATCCGGTGACGAGAAACCGGATCGTCGGGCCAACATTGCGGACCGCAGATCGGCCACCTATCCATTCTTCGAAGAAGGGGAAGAGGCGGAGTCTTCACACGTTCCTCGGGAGAGAAGAGACGACGGGAAGGATCGCCGGTATCAGTCTTCGAGCGCGGTGAACGTGACGGTGGTTTCCGCCGGGGCCTTCAAATACGGACTGGTGGTGGAAGAGTTCCATGATTCCGAGGAGATCGTGGTCAAGCCTTTGGGGCGGCATTTAAAACAATGCGAGGGATACGCCGGCGCCACGATTTTAGGGGACGGGCGGGTTGCATTGATTCTCGACGTGGGCGGTCTGGCTCGAGTGGCGGGTCTGACGTCTCTCGAGGGTACGGATCGGGCGTCGGAGCTGGCTCGTGAGGAGGCCGCCAAAGCAAGGACGGACAAGCACGCATTCCTCCTGTTCATGAGCGGCGAAGGCGAGCAGTTCGCCGTGCCTCTCGAATTGGTGGAACGTGTGGAGGACATTCGATCCACCGACATTGAACGTGTCGGAGGGCGGAGGACCATTCACTACCGGGGAGGCAGTTTGCCCGTGTTCTCCCTGGATGAAGCGGCCGCGGTCAACCCCTTGGCGGAAAGAGAAAATCTCGTGGTGATCGTGTTCAAGATCGCGGGCCGTGAAGTGGGGCTCCTGGGCGTGACTCCGCTGGACGCGGTGGAACTGGCCATCGACATCGACGATTCGACCCTCAGGCAGCCCGGGATCATGGGATCGGCCATTGTGGGTGAAAAGACGACCCTGCTGGTGGAAGTTTTTGAACTGATGGAAACGCTGAATCCCGGCTGGTTCGAGCACCGAGAGCCCATAAAGGAGGAAGAGACGGGGTCCGCACCCATCGTCTTGGTAGTGGAAGACTCGGAGTTTTTCCTGAACCAGGTGAGAAGGTTCATCGAAGAGGAGGGGTACAAGGTGGTTACCGCGATGGACGGTGTCGAGGCCTGGAACGTGCTCAATGAGACCGAAGGCATCCGTGTTGTGGTGACGGATATCGAGATGCCCAACATGGACGGCTACGAACTCGCAAAGAAGATCAGATCGGACAGCCGATTTTCGCACCTTCCGGTGGTGGCCGTGACGTCTCTGGCCGGTGAAGAGGATATCGCCAAGGGCGTGAAGGCCGGCATCGACGATTATCAGATCAAGCTGGACAAGGAAAAGTTGCTGAAGAGCATTTATGAGTTCCTACAGCGATAGGGGTCGACTCGTCCGTTTCGTGCGGGGACCCGGTTGAAAAGGCCTAACGGCAGGCTGTTCACGAAGAAGGAGAATGGGAGATGAAAAACTTGAAGTTGGGAATGAAGATCGGTTTGGGTTTCGGGGTATTGATCGCCATTTCCATTATTCTGGGCATTTTGTCGATCCTTAACATGATTGAGGCCCGGAACCAATCGGAAGTTACCGCGTCGGAGTATGTTCCTGAGCTTTCGGTGGCCAACGACCTGGAACGGAACTACATGGAAACCATGTTTGAGATTCGAGGCTATTCACTTTCCGAAGACAAGAAATATCTTGAAAAGGGTCGGAAGGTCTTGGATCAAGTCAAGAAGTTTGTCGCGGATGCACGGAGTCTGGCGGATAAGTACCCGGAACTGGTCAAGCTAAAAGAGAATATTGGTACCATCGAAAAGAAGGTGGAGGAGTACGAAAGGCTGGTGAACGAAACTGAAGGAGCGGACGGTCGCATAGATCAAAGCCGAACGGTGCTGGATGCCGCCGCGGCGCAATATATGGAAAACGCACACAAGTTCCTCGTGAGCCAGCAGGAATTTCTTAAGGATGAAGTCCTGGGCAAAGCTCTAGAAGTGAAAATCTTGGAGCGGACCGGGAAAATTGCCTTGGTCACCGAGGTGGTCAATTTGGGCAACCTGACTCGTGTCGGCAACTTCAAGTCCCAGGCTCTGCGGAATCCCGAGACCATGAGGACGGCCCTGAAAAATTTCGAACTGATCGACGCCAAGTTGAACGAACTGAAAAAGACGACCCGACGAGAGGACAATCTGCTTCAGATTGAGGCGATCCGCGCGGCCGGGGAGAGTTATCGCTCGGGCATGGAAACGCTTCTAGAGGCATGGTTGCACATGCGCGACCTGGACAACCAGAGAGAGGCAACGGCTGCGACCATTTTGGAAGATGCTCGTAGTACTTCCGCAGCGGCGCTGGCTCAGGTGGTCACGCGATCCGCAGACGCCGAAGCCAAGCTTTCGGATGCGACGTTGGTCCTGATCGTGGGATTGTCCATCGCACTGTTGATCGGTGTGATCGTGGCGTTCCTGCTGACCAGAATGATCACTCGGCCCATCATCCGGGGGGTGGATTTCGCCAAGAAGATGTCGGGAGGGGATTTCACAGGCAAGTTGGATATCGACCAGAAGGATGAGGTCGGCATGCTGGCCGCGGCCCTCAACGACATGACGAGCAATTTGCGCGCGATGTTCAAAGACATTGCATCCGGTGTGGACACCTTGGCCTCTTCCTCGACCGAGTTGTCCAATATTTCTCAGAGCATGTCCGCCGGTGCGGAGCAGACTTCGGGCAAGTCCAACACCGTGGCCGCTGCGTCGGAAGAGATGAGCGCCAACATGAGTTCCGTGGCCGCGGCTTCCGAAGAGGCTACCACCAACGTCTCCACAGTGGCTTCCGCCACGGAGGAAATGACCGCCACCATCACCGAGATCGCCCAGAACACGGAGCGTGCGCGCGGCATCAGCGCACAGGCGGTATCCAAATCCGAAAGCGCCTCCTCGAGAGTGGACGACTTGGGTAAGGCCGCGGAAGAGATCGGCAAAGTCACGGAAGCCATTACGGCCATATCGGATCAGACCAACCTTCTAGCCTTGAACGCCACCATTGAGGCGGCCCGCGCCGGTGAGGCGGGCAAAGGATTCGCCGTGGTGGCCAATGAAATCAAAGAACTGGCCAAACAGACGACGGGCGCTACGGAGGAAATCCGAAAGGAAATCGGTGGGATCCAGGGGTCCATCGCAAATACGGTGACGGAAATCCAGGAGATTTCCCAGGTGATCCGGGACGTGAACGAGATCGTCTCGGCCATTGCGGCTGCGGTGGAAGAACAATCCGTAACGACCAGGGACATCGCGGAGAACGTGGCCCAGGCGGCTCAAGGCATCCAGGAAGTATCGCAGAACGTGTCTCAGAGTTCCGCGGTGGCCGGCCAAATCGCCGAGGACATCGCCGAAGTGAACCAGGCGGCGACCGAAATTTCAAACAGCAGCGCCCAGGTGTCCTTGAGCTCGGATGAACTGTCCAATCTGGCCGAACAGCTCCGAAGCGCGGTGAGCAAGTTTCGGGTTTAGTGAAAATAAGGAAAAGGATTCGGGGGCGTTGCGGATCGCCCCCGAATTCGTCTTCCGTCGAGGCGGGGGCGATTTATGGATACCGACATGCATTCCGGAGCGAAGAAGGGGACCCTGCAACTGGCGACGTTTTACATTGGAGACGCCCTGTTCGGCATCGACATTGTAAACGTTCAGGAGATCAGCAAGTTTTCGAACCTGACCGATGTACCCCAATCCCCTGATTTTGTTCTGGGTATCATGAACTTGAGGGGACGGATCATCACGGTCCTGGATCTGGGCAGGAAATTGGGCCTCAACTCCACGGTGACGACCGAGAAGACTCGAAACATTATCGTGGATTCTCGGGATGAATTCATCGGACTTCTGGTGGATCGGATCGCCGATGTAGTGTCCGTGGACAGAAGCAAGATCGAAGCGGCTCCCCCCAATGTAAAGGGGGTCAAGGACCTTTTTCTTCAAGGAGTGGTGCAGACTCAGCGCGATTTGATTGCGCTTCTGAGCGTGGAAGAGGTCTGCAAATAAGGCTGTTTCGGCCCTGCCGAAGCCTGCCCATTGATTCCCCTGAGTACTCGGGAAACCTGCGGCGGATCCAGTCGGGCATGTGTGAGAAAATCGGCGTCAATACCAGGAGAAGTCCGGATGACCGGGAAACCCCTGCGAGTTCTTGTTGTAGACGATACGGTTGTTTATCGGAAGATCGTGAGCGACGTGTTGAGCGACATCCCCGGTGTCGAGGTGGTGGGCACGGCGAACAATGGGAAGATCGCCCTTTCCAGAATCAAGACACTGAAGCCGGATCTACTCACCCTCGATGTGGAAATGCCGGAAATGACCGGTCTCGAGACGCTCGAGCAGATACAGAAGGAGGCTTTGGACGTAGGCGCCATTATGGTGAGCTCGCTCACGCAGAAGGGGAGCGAGATGACCATTCGGGCGCTGGAACTCGGAGCCTTTGATTTCATCCCCAAGCCTCAGGGGGGCGGCGGCATGGCGGAGAACCGCCTCGCCCTCAAAGATTCATTGCTGCCCAAGATCAAAGCCTTTGGGCATCAACGGGAAATTCGGAAAATTCTCAAAGGAAAGACGAGAACCTCAACCGCACCCGGGAAAGTCGAGACACGTATCACCCAGGAAAAACCGGCGACCGTGGTGCGGCGCATGGATTCCCTCACGGCCGGTTTGCGGAGGAAATCCCTGGCGGTGGGTATCGCCATTTCCACGGGCGGTCCCAACGCCTTATCGGTGATGATGCCTTCGCTTCCCGCGAACATGGGAGTCCCCGTCTTGATTGTCCAACATATGCCGCCCATGTTCACCAAACATCTGGCCGTAAGCCTGAACGCCAAGTGCGCCCTTGAAGTTGTGGAAGCCGAGGACGGGCAGGAGGTCACGGCCAACCGGGCCTACATTGCTCCGGGGGGCAAGCAGATGAAGATCGCCGCCGGATTGGACGGCAGGAAGATCGTCCGAATTACCAACGATCCTCCGGAAAACAACTGCAGGCCTTCCGCCGATTATCTTTTCAGGTCAATGGCTCAGGTGTACGAGGATCGTGTCACCGGGGTGATCATGACCGGAATGGGGTCCGACGGCGTGCTGGGACTGAAGCTGATGAAGCGAAAGGGTGCGTTGGTCATCGCGCAGGACGCCGCTTCCTGCGTGGTTTACGGCATGCCCAAGGAAGCGGTGGACGCCGGGGTCGCCGATATTGTGGCTCCTCTGGACTTGATGGCGTCCGAAATCCAGCGGACCGTCAGGGGGTAGCCGCTCAATGATCAAAGTAACCCCCGAAGAGATGAAGATCCTGGCCGGCTACATCCGGAACATCACCGGAATCACTCTGAGCCAGGACAAGGCCTATCTCATCGAAACCCGGTTGAGCAAACTGGCCGAAGAACTGGGCTGTGCCACTTACAGCGAATTCTATTACAAAGCACGAGCCGACGCCACGAAATCGCTGGAAAGGAGAATCGTAGACGCGGTCACAACCAAAGAGACGCTCTTTTTCAGGGACCAAGCGCCGTTCCAGCTCCTCCAGCACAAAATATTGCCGGACCTCATCGATGCCAGGAAGAAGAACCGCGGATCTTTACCCGTACCCATCCGGATATGGAGCGCGGCCTGCTCGACGGGACAGGAAATTTACAGTGTCGCCATTGTGTTGCGAGAGTTGCTGCCGGATTTCCGCAGTTACAATATCAAACTGCTGGGCACGGACATTTCCGATGAGGCCATCGCCTCTGCAAGCTACGGAGCATACAATCAGTTCGAGATTCAACGAGGTCTTCCCCAGGATAAGCTCCAAAAATTCTTCACCAAGCAGGGAGACCGATGGCGCATCAAGGACGAGATTCGCTCCCTGGCCATGTTCAAGAAGGCCAACCTCCTGGAATCGTTGGCCGGATTGGGACGCTTCGACATCATCCTATGCCGCAATGTGGCGATTTATTTTACCCTTGAGGACCGAACCAAGCTGTTCAACAAGATTGCGTCGCTACTGGAACCCGACGGGTACCTGATTATCGGCTCCACGGAGCATCTTTCGGGTGTCTGCGACCGATTCGAACCCAAGAGATATCTGAGGTCGGTTTTTTATCAGCTCAAAGGCCGAAAAGTCTAGTCGTCGGCCGGTCCCGCCTACAGTCGAAGGTCGACCCCGACGCCGGCAGAATCGGACTCGAGACCTCCGAGCGGGGGACTCTTCCCGTTAGAGGCCTTTCCGCTCCCGGGTGATTGCGATCCATCAATTTGGAGCGTTACGGAGGTGATGAATGGGGTTTTCGAAGATGAGCGTTAAGTGGAAGATCATTCTTTTCTCGTGTCTTGGGACCTTAGTCATTGCGGCTGTGTTGTCCTTCCAAAGAATCGGCGACATCCGGAAAGGGGCGGAAGATGCCATTATCAGTCGCAGCAAGGCCGTGGTGCTCATGTCGGAAAGTATAAGGCAGGAAATGGCCAAGAACCTGAAAGCCGGACTGTTCCGTCCATTCGATGAGCTTACGGAAGAGCAAAAAATGCAGGCGGTTCCCATCATTACGGCCATCAGGTCGGCCATGGAAAACGCCCAAACATTGGGGTTCGAATTTCGGGTTCCCAAGGTGAGCCCCCGGAACCCAAAGAACGAGCCCGACCCTCGCGAGTCGTCCGTGCTGGAGGAACTCAAGCGGAAGCAAGTCTCCGAAATCACGATTCGTGAACCCGGCCGGATACGGTACTTCCGACCCATCCGACTTACCGAGGATTGTCTTATCTGTCACGGGGCGCCGGCTGGAGAGCGGGACCCCATCGGCGGCATCAAGGAAGGCTGGAAGGTCGGCGAAATACATGGGGCTTTCGAGATCATCAGTTCTTTGAGCGCCGCCGATCGGGCCGTGATGCGGGCCGGATGGATGGTGGCGCTCTGGGCCTTGGGCGTTCTGGCCTTGGTGACGGCATCCGTGTGGCTGCTTCTGCGCGCTCAGGTACTGAAACCTCTGCAACGATCGAGCGAATTTATCGCGGCGGTTTCCGACGGTGATCTGACTCGTACGCTGGAGGTTCAGAGCGAGGATGAGTTTGCCGTGATGATTCGACAGTTGAATCGGATGGCGGGGAGATTACGAGAGACCTTTCGGGAAGTGGGCGCCGCGGTGGACGCCCTCTCCCGATCGTCCTCCGAGCTTTCGTCTTTGACGGGAGAAATGCTGGAAGAGGTGGACACCGCAGCCGGGCGGGCGGATATGGTGGACTCGGCGGCCAAAGAAACCAGCCGGAACATGTCCGCCGTGTCCTCGAGTGTGGAGCAGACTTCGACCAATGCGTCCATGGTGGCCTCGGCCACGGAACAAATGACGGCCACGGTTACGGAGATCGCCCAAAACACGGAAAAGGCACGGGAAGTCACGTCCAACGCTGTGGCACGTTCCAAGACGGTATCCGATCGTGTGGACGAGTTGGGGCGAGCCGCGGCGGAGATCGACAAGGTTACGGAAACCATCAGCGCCATTTCGGACCAGACCAAGCTGTTGGCTCTCAATGCCACAATAGAAGCCGCCCGGGCCGGTGAGGCGGGTAAGGGCTTCGCAGTGGTGGCCAATGAAATCAAGGAACTGGCCAAACAGACCGTGGGGGCCACCGAGGAGATCCGGGGGGAAATTCTGGAAATTCAAAGAACGACCGAAAGCGCTGTGCATGAAATTACCGAGATATCCACCGTGATCGGGGAAATGGACGAAATGATCTCGGCCATTGCGGCGGCGGTGGAAGAACAGTCCGTGGTGACCCGAGACATTGCGGGCAACATCTCGGTGGCGGCTCAAGGAATCCAAGATGTTACCGAGCGAGTGTCCGAAAGCTCGACGGCTTCCGCCGACATAGCCCGGGAAATCGATGAAATCAGTAGAGTCACGGTCTCCATCTCGCGGAGAACGTCGCAAGCGGGTGTGAACGCCAAGGATCTCTCCAAGCTGGCGGAAAAACTCAGCGAGCGCATGCGGGAGTTCAACATAGGCACGGTGAGATTCGACATCGGCGCGGTGAAAACCGCTCACTTGGCATGGCGTTCCAAGCTGGAGGCCGTGCTTCGAGGAGAACAGGCCTTGAGGCCTGAGGAGGTGACCTCCCACCGATCCTGTGCTTTCGGAAAATGGTATTTCGGCCCCGACGGACAGAAGTTGACTTCGGAGCCCGCATTCGAAGAAGTGGGCGTGCACCATCAGGCCGTCCATGATCTGGCCAAGAAGATCGTGTCGTTAAACGAACAGAACCGCTCGCAGGAGGCCATGCAGCTTATGAAGGAGTTCGAAAAGGTTCGCGAACGCCTATTCGACGCCCTTGACGAGCTTTATCGATCCGATGACAATCGGTAATCGCTTTGACCAGATCGTCGTGCTTGAGGCGGATTTCGGCCGTGATGAGGAGATAGATCGATGAAGGTGCTGATTGTAGAAGACAATTTTCTTGATCGGAGGCTGTTGACGCGGGTGCTGTCCGAGTACGGGAACTGCGAGGTGGCCGTGAACGGCAAAGAAGCGATTGACGCCTTTCGCCTGTCTCTCCGGGAGTCCGACCCCTATGATCTGGTTTGTCTGGACATCCTGATGCCTGAGCTTGACGGCCGTGCGGTTCTGAAGCAGATCAGGGAGTTGGAGGCGAAAAACGGAATTTTCGGCCTGCAAGGGGTCAAGATCATCATGACCAGTGCGGTGGACGATCCGAGCGAAATCGTGGGAGCCTTCACGGAGCAGTGCGAGGACTACCTCGTGAAACCCATTGACGTGCGGGAACTCAAAAAAGCTCTTGGGCGGTTGGGTCTGCCATAGGCTCCTTCGGCTAGGCATTCATAGCTTTCCGACGCTAATCCGGACTCGATCCCGGGGAACGATTCAACATCCTGAAGGTAAGACGGACGATCGAGAGTCCGATCGAACGCTCCGAGGGATTTCAGGTGTGTCGCCACGGCGGGTGCATGAGCAAACTTGTGGACATCAAGTGTATGCAGGTCGTTGAAGCGAGTCTCAACGGCGTCCTCCTGTTGGATCAAGGCAAGGTCCATTTCGCCAATCGTGAGGCCGAAAGGATTCTGGGGAAGCGCCGAGATGAACTCGAAGGAACTTCTCTGAGTGACCACTCCATCCAATCCGAATCGACCGAACTCGAGTTGCCGGATGGAGAAGGCGGTCGCAAGGTCGTTGAGGTTCGCTTGGTCCCTCTGGGTGCGGACGGCGTTGAGTCCGGTCTGGTTCTTCTGAGAGAGATCACGGATCAGAAGGATATCCTAAGGGAGATGGAGAGGCAGTCCCGCGTGGATGCCGCCATCGCGGAGCTGTCCGGCGCGTTGCTGGCCGCGAGGTCCATGGAGGAAGTGGCCTTGCTGGTCCTCGATATGGCACGATCTCTGACAGGAAGCAGGCACGGTGTTGTGGGGTATGTGGAAGAGGGCACCGGCGACTTGCTCTGCCCTGTTTGGTCGGAAGACGTGCTGGAAGAGTGCCGAATTCACCGGAAGGAAGTTCGTTTCTCCGGGATGTCCGGACTACTGGGTTGGGTACTCAAAAACAAGGCCCCATTGCTGTCGAACAAACCCGAAGAAGATCCTCGTTCCAAAGGGACTCCTCCCGGCCACGTACCGATTCGTAACCTTCTTTCGGTTCCCGCCGTATTCGGTGACACTTTGGTCGGACTGATCGCCGTGGCCAATGCGGAAGGCGGATACTCCGAATGGAGCAAAGGGGTGTTGCAGCGACTTTCGGGTCTGCTGTCTCTGGTGATTCAGCGTACACGCATGGAGGCAAGACTCAAAGAGGCCAAGAAGATGGCCGAGGGAGCCAATAAGGCCAGGTCCGAACTGATTTCCGGCATGTCTCACGAGCTGAGGACCCCGTTGAACGCGATTATCGGATTTTCGGAGGTGCTTCGCGACCAGTATTTCGGACCGCTCAACGAGAAACAACAGGAGTATGTTGAGGATATCCTTGAGTCGGGAAAGCACTTACTATCGGTCATTAATGATATCTTGGACCTTTCCAGGATTGAGGCGGGAAAAGCCGAGCTGATCATAGGACCCGTCAATGTGGTGGATTTGATCGAGGGAACGCTCCAGCTGATCAAGCAGAAGTCCGTGAAGCATGCCATCGGCGTTGAGGTCTTCATTCCGGAGTACTTGCGGGAAATGAGTTTCCCGGCCGATGCCCGCAAACTGAAACAGGTGATGTATCACTTGCTTTCCAATGCGGTAAAGTTTACCCCGGACGGGGGAATGATACGCGTCGGAGCAAAACTGGGATCAGAAGATCCCTCACGGGAAGCGCCCGGAGAGAATGGGCCGATGTTGGAAATATCGGTTGAAGACAACGGTATCGGATTGGATCAGGAGTATCACGAAAAGGTGTTCGAGGATTTTTTTCAGGTGAAAAGCGGAATCGTTGACAAGTCTCCCGGTGCGGGGCTGGGATTGTCCACCGCAAAAAGGCTGGTGGAAATGCACTCTGGAGAAATCCGGGTGGAGAGCGAGGGGCGTGGAAAAGGTTGCCGTTTTGCCTTTTTCGTTCCGCTCAGACGTCCCGGAGCGCAGGTCGAGGACGCTCCACTCGATTCCGGGCGTCGTGGGTCCGGTTCCGATTCAAGGGAGGTCTCGCAATGAGAGCTCGGAAACTGATTCTTATTGTGGATGATGAGCGGATGAACCGCACGCTTCTGAGGGATCTGCTTCAGGCGTATGAGTACGCCACCGTGGAGGCGGTAACCGGCCGGGAGGGAGTGGACACCGCCAAGGCGGAGATCCCGGATTTGATCCTTATGGATATCCAACTCCCGGAGCTGAACGGCATTCAGGCCATCGGGCTTCTCAAACAGGATGAAGCCACGAGAGAGATTCCGATTCTCGTCCTTTCGGGATTTTCCGAGGACGAAGAGAGGGAGCGGGTACTGGCGGCCGGATGCACCGGATACATCAGCAAACCCATTGACACTCGGGTACTGATGAAAAGCATCGCCGAAATTCTGGTTTGACCCTTCGGAATATCGGGATTTCGAACGAGCGCATCCTGGAAGATCGGGCAATACCCTGTAGGTTAGGTGCGGGCCGCTATGCCATGACGGCCCTTGAAATGTCGGCCGTTTCTTCCATAGGCGAGGCCCGACGAAAGACCGCTGAAGGGGGGCTTCGGTCGGCGGGTTTTCCCGGCGAAACGGATGGGCGGCGATCTCTCGACAATGGGCTGCCTAAGACAGGAGCAGAAGTGTCGGCGGAAAACGAATACAAACCCACCGTACTGGTGGTGGACGACGATAGTCGAAACCTCAGGCTGATGGAAGCCCTTCTGCTTCCCATGGGTTATCGGGTTCTTCTGGCCGCAGACGGGTTGGAGGCCTTGAACAAAGTCAAGGAACAGCGGCCCGATATCGTGTTGCTTGATGTCATGATGCCTCGTATGGACGGCTTCGAGACGGCTAGGAAGCTGCGGGAGGATCCCGACACTTCCATCATACCCATCGTCATGGTGACCGCCCTCAAGGAAGTGGAAGATCGCGTAAAGGCGCTGGAATCGGGAGCGGATGATTTCCTGAGCAAGCCCGTAGACAAGACGGAGTTGCGGGCGCGAGTGCGCTCATTGCTCAAAGTGAAGGCCTATAACGACTATATGCGCAATTACCAAAAGAAACTGGAGGCGGAGGTCGCCAGGAGAACCGAGCAATTGCGATGGGCTTTCGACGCGGTCAAGAGAGCCTCCCTGGAGACGATTTATGTCCTCTCCAGGGCGGCGGAATTCAGGGATGAGGACACGGGGACGCACATCCAGCGCATGAGTCTTTATTCCGCTGCGGTGGCCCGAAAGCTGGGACTGAACGAAACGACCGTGGAGAACATTCTGTACGCTTCTCCCATGCACGACATCGGCAAGATCGGGACTCCGGACTACATCCTGCTCAAACCCGGCAAGCTGGATCCCGACGAGTGGGAGATCATGAAGGAGCATACGGTCATCGGCGCCCGGATTCTGGAGGGTTGCGACGCGCAGTATATGCGCCTGGCTCGGGTGATCGCCGTGACTCACCACGAGAAATGGGATGGTTCCGGCTACCCGAAAGGACTTAAGGGGTCCGATATTCCTCTGGTGGGGCAAATTACCGCCATTGCGGACGTGTTTGACGCATTAACCTCCAAGCGTCCCTACAAGGAGCCGTTTTCCGTGGAAAAGTCCTTCGGGATCATCCGTGAGGGCCGAGGAAATCATTTCAAGCCGGCCGTGGTGGACGCCTTTTTCGATATCGAAGATGAAATCCTCGAGATTCGTGGAAACTATGAGGACGAGGGAGAGAGCCTGCTGTATTCACAGGCGAAAAGAGTGAGGTCTTACGAAAGCCTGTTGGCGAACAAGAACGTTTCATCCTGATTTCCGATGCTCGCAGTCCTTCAAGAAACGAGGCGCGTCCCTATGGGGCGCGCCTCGAACGTTATCGGGAGAGCATAACCGCTTTCGGTTGTTTATCCACCTTGTTGCCAACGCGCGCCGATCATCATGATGTCCACAATGTCCACGCGTCCGTCCTTGTTGATATCGGCCATGGGATTGTAATCCTCGTCCGAAGAGGATTTGTTCCAGTTGGATGCGACGATCATGATGTCGGAGATGTCGATGCTTCCGTCGCTGTTAAGATCATACACGGGTGTGACGAAAGCGAACACCGCTTCGATCGTTTGGTCGGAGGCAACATTGCTGAACGTGTAGCTCGACTTCGGTCCCATGGAAGAACCGTTGATCAATATATCCTGGATATCGTATCCGGGATCGGGCGTAATCGTGAACTGCTGACTCCCGCCCTGGGGAACGGAAACCGATGAAGAGGGCGAAATGGAGCCGTTGGCTCCCGCAGATGCGGTAATGGTGTAAGAGACGGTTTGTGTGATACTGAAACTGGGACCCACGGCCGGGTCACTCCATTCGGTACCGTTGCCGCTCCAAACACGCCAGTAGTAGATCACACCCGCTTGAAGCCCCACCGGCTCGTAGGAGGAGATGATCCCGAGGTCGCTTACATACACGACACGGGTTGCTTCGCTCCAGTCATCGCTAGTGTTTACTTCAACCCGGTACTGGGTGGCGCCGTCGACCAGATCCCATGCCAGTTCCACCTGCTGGGTGGACACCGTCTTCATGGGTTGCACCAAATCGGCGGACATGGTTGGTGAGGTCTCGGTTGTCCCGGAGCCGGCGGTTTGGCTTCCGGTCAGCTGCTTAACCGGAGTCTGGGCAACGGGACTTTGCCTTCCTGCATGCGTTTCCGATGAATCTCCGCGGCTTTTTGCAGAGACGTTTGCATCGGATTCTCCCCCCTCCGCAAAGCGCGGATAGACTTCCTGTGAAGGGGCGACATACGTAGCCGTGCGTGCCGCAACCGCAGGCCAGGTTTCGCCGTTGGCGGCGTTATAGTCCGTATCCATGAGTTGGAGGCTCGAGAGGGACGCGTACGGTTATCCGAGTCGTCGAACAGCTCCAACCATCCGTCTCCTCCGCGCCCCAGACCGACAAATAGTTCGGCTTTTCCGTCGGAATCCACATCACCTAAAGCCGGGCGCGTCTCGCCGTATGCATCGTTGTATTCCGGCCAGTTGAAGACAAGCCAGTCGCGGGGCACCGGCTTCCCGCCGGTATAGCTGAACACCTGGAAGCGGCCGGCGCCTCCCGGACCCAGTCCGATAACGATTTCGGCTTTTCCGTCTCCATCCAGGTCCCCCACCGCGGGTCGGCTTTCGCCGTTCACCGTATTGTAGTCCACCCATTCAATTCTGCCGAAAGAGAGAGGACGAAGATCGCTGCCCATAACCTGAAAGATGCCGCCGGGGGTGGCGGATTCCATGGCCACGGGGCCGAATCCCACCACGATCTCGGCTTTGCCGTCCCCGTCAAGATCGCCGCCCGCCACACGGGTTTCTCCGGAAACCTCGTTGTAATCGTCCCATTCGATGCTCAACCAGGCCTTGTGAACGATCGCCCCGTCCTCAAAGTCGAAGAGCTCCACGCGACCTTCACCGCCGATGCCGAGACCAACGATGATCTCCGCTTTGCCGTCGCCGTCGATGTCCGCGGCTGAAGGCCAGGTTTCACCGTTGATGGCATTGTAGTCGGGCCAGTTGATCTTGCCCCAGGCAAGGTGCGAAAAATCGTCGTCCAGAATCTGAAATATCCCTCCGGGGACGGGCCGATCCACGGCCGCGGATCCCAGCCCGATAATGACTTCGTCTTTGCCGTCGCCGTCGATGTCGCCGACTGCGACCCGGGACTCCCCGTCGGCTTCGTTGTAATCCGGCCAAGCCACTCTGACCCGGGCTTCAAATTCGTGGTCCTTACTGAACAGATGAATGACTCCGGAGTTCCCGGGGTAGCTCCCGACGCCGGTGATCAGTCTGCTCGTGACCTCCCCGTCGGATCGGTGGGAAGTGTCGGCCGATTCCAGCCCTTGGGCGTTTTGGGCCAACAGGGCCCCCAAAAGAACGAGCACTGAAAACGCCACAATCCAAGGCGACGTCGACGTTCGCGCGATGGTGATTGATCTCATCTTCGTACCTCCTTCACCCCTTGAGTTCGGGGCGATGCAGGCCCGATTTCTGTTTCTTCCGGCAGACCGCATCTCGTTTCATCCTCACGGAACAGCCTGTACCAAGCCTCGGTTTCGCTCAGGTTCTCCCGTCTTCTGCGTGGCTGAAGACTTGCGTACATGCTGAATCAATCTAGCGAATGTAAGCGGGTTTGTCAATCTTACGCTTTCAAACTTCAGGGGTTTCGTGCCCGGAACCCGATCCCGGCACGAAACCATGCAACCTCATGCCGAATTCGATATGCAATACTCGAGCCGGCCGGCCGGATTTTCGAAACGAAGAGGCTAGATGTAACCCGCGGAAGTCACCTTGGATTTCTTGTGTCATACAACGGGAACGGGTCTGCCGCTTCCGGGTTGGAATTGCGACCACGGGATTTGTAATCCGGATTACGTTCACGGTCTTACGGAAGCACAAATTCCCGATTGCAGACGGGGGTCAGGGACGCTTTTTTTCATCCGCCAAAGCGGACAGGCGATCCAAATCGGGCAAAGAACCCAACAATGGGACTTCCAGGTAGCGTGCAACCTGCCTTTCGGACTTGAAGGAGGGGTCGGTCCATTCCGAAACCCCGATGAGAAAAAGGACCGCGGCCAAGGCTACGAACAGAAGGAAAAGGGTGGGTCGAAGACGTTCAGGTCGCCACAGGGATCGAATCGGTCGTATTTGGATTTCGTCCGTGGTGGAAACGGTTCCTTGCCAAGCGGGGGACAGAGAGGACGCGGGGTTCCTCCGAGCATCGAGCTCCATGCGGGCCAAACCTTGCGTCGCGCGAGTGACCAAGCGGGCGGCGAAGAAGCCGACCAGCGCCTTTCCAAGGTCGGGATCGTCTCCGTTGTAACTGATTTGAGCCGTGTTCGCGTCGGGCATCTCCAGAGACATATGACGGGCCACGATCACGCGGAGGTGTCGTTGGGCATCGTCGTTTACCCGGAGGAGACCCCGCGCGGCCAGTTGCTCGACCAGGTTTCTCAATGCGAAGGTGTCGGTGAAAAAGTCATCGGGCTGGGTGAGCAATATCTCCATGGGGAAGAAAGAGATGGGGTCCTTCACGCTGGAAACCGGCGAAGACTTGGAAATCGTCACGTCTTGTAGGATGGTGTAGCGATCGTAACGGCCGGCGGCCAACGCCAAGTAGACCAGAGGTGGAATCAAAGCCAACAGAAACCAGGCGCGTCGAGCGGAAACGGCGGAAACGTATCTTTTAACAAAAAACCCCATGGATATTCCTCCGAAGGAGAAGACGAATACTTATGGTCGAACGTGCTATTTAAGAGGATTCTTCCAGTGGTTGACCACGACTCCGACGATTCGCGGACCGGAAGCCCTGAGAATGCTCACCACTCCTTTGACCTTTTGTCGGGGAGTGACCCCCGCCAGAACGACGAGCAGTACGCCGTCGGAAGATCGTGCCAGGGTGACGGGATCCATCATCCTTCGGTTGGTCGGAAAGATGGATGCCGTGTCCACCAACGTCAAATCATAAGAGGCGCGGGCTTCCTGCATTAATCGACTTCCGAGAAGGAATTCCTTGCTGTTCACGGTGAATCCGGCAACGTCCATTTTCGGCGCCGGCAGCAGATGAAGGTTCTCGTATGGTGTGGGAACCACCAGATCGGACAAGGACGGGTCGGATCCAAGGTCTCTGACTGAAAAACCGTGTTCCACTCCAAAGACGGCGTCGAGGGTGGGAGCATACCAATTCATGTCCATCAACAAGACCCGTTTTGCCCCGTGGCAGGAGGCCAAGCGGGCCATTCCGGCGGAGGTCAGCGACTTGCCTTCACCCGGCGAGGAACTGCTCACCACCACGCAGCCGTTTTGCGGGCCGGCCAACCCGTGCTCAAGCGCCGAATAAATACGTTTCGCTTCCGCGATTTCCGTCATGACCTCGATTTTGCCGGAAGACGACAGGCCCATGCGTACTCCTCCAAGCGGTCAACGTTTCCGTGAGTTGAACGGGTATCTTTATCGTGACAGGCCTTCTTGTCAATGCATCCAATCATAGGGGAAGTATCGTGAATATGTCAATGATGGTGGGGAGTTTTGGTTGGATTTTGGAGATCGGCTTTCGGCATATTCCTTGAATCGGCCGGAACCCCGAGCGAAATCTTCCCGACGCGGGAACTGCGGCGTGTGACGAGAATCGGTCGGCAGGTTGCATTGCGCCTTGACCCGGCTCCCTATGGGCGGATTATATTGTGGATACGGGATACGTTGCGAGCCCGGGTGGACGAGCCGCCTTCTCACCAAGGAAGCCGGAAAGTGAACCACCGCCCGGAGGAAATGCCATTATCATAAAGAGCTTGAAGGGACCCCCACATGTCTTCCGATTCTTCTTTGTATTTCGCATCCACAGCCAGAGGATTGGAAGAGGTGCTGGAGAGAGAACTGGTTGAACTCGGCGCCCGCGATGTGGTCCAGGGACACGGCGGCGTGTTTTTCAAGGGGTCTCTTCGGGATTGTTATCGGGCCAACATGTATCTCAGGACCGCCAATCGGATTCTTAAACAGGTTTCCTCCTTTCCTTGTCCCGACGCGGATACGCTTTACCGCGAAGCTCGAAAACTTCCCTGGCATCGATTCCTGTCGACCCGAACCACTTTTGCCGTGGATGCGTTCACGAGGGACACGGACTCGCTCCGGAACGCCCAGTACGCCGCTCTAAAGCTGAAAGACGCGGCCTGTGATGCGTTGCGATCCAGCAAAGGCTCCAGGCCCAACATAGATCGGCGCAATCCGGATGTGCCGGTGAGCCTTTTTGTTGCAGGCGGTCAGGCCGTCGTGAGTCTTGACACGAGCGGCGACCGACTTCACAAGAGAGGGTATCGGGCGGACGCCAAAGAGGCGCCCTTGAAGGAGACTCTGGCTGCGGGCTTGGTACTGCTTTCCGGTTGGGACCGGGTGTCCCCGTTTGTGGATCCCATGTGCGGGTCCGGTACCATCGTCATTGAAGCGGCGCTCATTGCGTTGGACAAAGCTCCCGGCCTTCTGGGGAGGTCTTACGCTTTTCAGCGCTGGAAGGATTTCCGAAAGGAAGTCTGGGACGACGTGGTTCGGGAGGCCCGAGCCCGTTGCGGCAAAAGCACGGCCGCCGGCATTCTCGGGACGGACCTGGACAAGTCCGCCTTGCGTGGGGCGGCGGACAACGCGGGTCGGGCGGGGGTCCGAGACGTGGTGAAGTTTCAGAGATGGGACGTCCTGGATTTCGCTCCTGCAGAGGAGCGGGGAACCGTCGTCACCAATCCCCCTTACGGCCTTCGGATGGAACTGAACGAAGAATCGCATCCGTTTTATAAGCGGCTGGGGGATGTGCTCAAACATCGATGCAAGGGCTGGACCGTGGAAATATTCACGGGCGACAAGGACTTGGCGAAACACATCGGGCTGCGCACTTCCCGAAGAAAGATACTGTACAATGGCCCACTGGAATGCCGGCTGCTTCGATATGAGATGTACTGAGGAGCCGCCTTGTCCACGGCGAGGGTTTCGATGTGCCTGCCGGAAGCCGGGGGCGGGCGACCGGGAACCTGCAAAGGCACGGCATTGTGCAAGAGGAAGCTGAGAAGCAAACGGCTGGTTTTGAGCACTCTCTGCAAAGGAAATATTGATCGGAAAGCAGCGCCTCACCTGAATACGGATTTCCGAAAAGGAGGGAAAATAGATGCAAGTCCTATTGAGATTGCTGATGGTTTTCTCGATGACGGCCACGTTGGCGCTGAGCGCTTGCGATGATAAGGGACCGGCGGAAAAAGCCGGAGAGAAAATCGATCAGGTAGTGAAGGACGTGGGCGACACCCTGGAAAAGGCCGGCGACAAAATCGAAGAGGCGGCCGACAAGGCAACGAAATAGCGGGAAGAGTCCGGGCACGCATTGCCGCCTTCATGGTTGGCGGACCCACGGACCCGGATCGCTCCGCCGCCGGGCCGTTACAGGGTGTCTACTCTCACGGGGCGTTTTTGGGGCGAGGCGGCCGGGTGTGGGCCCCATCGTTTCAAAGGCAGTCGTTTGACCTCTTGGACGTTCAAGCTTACCACCCCGAAGTCGCTGTCCACCCGTCCCCGCAAAATCACCGCCCGGTCCTTGTCCACTTCCCGGCAGAACCGGCGAAACGCCTCGGGAAAGAACACGGCTTCGTACAGAGTCGTCCGGTCCTCGAAGGACACGAATTCCATAGGCTCTCCCTTGCGTGTGAGCACCTCCTTGCGTGTGACGGGCCATCCCAAGACCCGGACCGTGCGCCCCTCATAATTTGCCAAATCGGAGGCCGGGATGATCTTTTCAGGCCCTCTCGCGGCCTCGATATCGAATCGAGTGAGGGGATGTATGGACAAGGGAAAGCCCAGGCTCTCCTCCTCTTGTTCCCAATATTTCCAGGAAGGCGGGTCCGGCAGGTTCGGAACGGCGTCGAAAAAGGAGCCGGGAATCGATCCGAAGAACCCGGGAGAGACACCTTCGTGTCTGCGAATCCACGCTTCCAGGCCCCAAAGCAGGCGAGGGCGGTTGAAGGGCCGGGCCAGGGAATCCATAGCCCCGCTTTTGGCCAGGATCACGGCATCCGAGGGCGATGGGCGCAGCCGTGTCAGCAGGTCTTCCATAGAACGGTATCTTCCCCGGGTTTGCCGTTCCTCCAGGAGCTTTTCCAGCGTTTCTCGTCGGATTCCCCGGAGTTGTTGGAAGCCCATTCGAATCTCTTGCCCACGACCCGTCCAACACCACTCGCTTTGGTTCACATCCGGCCTCGTCACTCGGAGGCCCATGCGGCGCGCTTCGGATACATAGGCGAAGGTGGTATAGTAGCCGCCTCCGTTGCTGATGACCGCGGCCATGAACTCGGCGGGATGATGAGCCTTGAGAAAGGCCGATTTGAAGCTGACCAGGGCGTAGGACGCGGAATGGGGTTTGCAAAAGGAATATCCGGCAAAGGACAAAAACATTTCCCAAACCCGACCGATCACCTGCCTTGAAACCTTGCGTCCAAGGCAGCCTTCCTCGAATCGTCGGCGGTACTCTTCGAGTTTTCGGGGACTCTTTTTGCTGAGCACTTTGCGCAGGCCGTCCGCCTCCGCCCAGTCGAATCCGGCCAGAGCCATGGCCGCCTGCACCACGTCTTCCTGGTAGACCAGGATACCGTAGGTTTCGGAGAGGAGATCACCCAGGGCCGGGTGCAGGGGTCGGTAGGAACCTCCCTTGAGGCGTCGGATATACTCCCGTATGTACTTGTTGGCCGCGGGACGAATGATGGAAGAATGGATCACCAAGTGTTCGAAATCCCCGTGTCCGGTTTTTCGCTGTAACTGGCGCATGGACGGGGATTCGACATAGAACACGCCCATGGTGTCCCCGCGCCGGAGCAGTTCGAGGGTTTCGGGGTCTTCCAGAGGGTTCAGGGCTGCGTAATCCGGACTCCGACCCGTGTTTCGCCTCACGGCGGTCAGCGCATCCCGGATCACGGCCAGGGAACGATTGCCCAACAGGTCGACCTTCACCAAGCCGCCTTCCTCCGCCTGGTCCTTTTCCCATTGGATGATGCGGACGCCCTTGGGGCTTTGCTGTACGGGCACGTACTTGGAAACTTGGTCGGGAGCGAAGATTACGCCTCCGCAATGGGTGGCCAGGTGTCGCGGAATTCCTTCGAGGCGTGCCGCCCATCGGAAGATTTCGGGCCAGGGTTCGTCCGGATGGAAACCCCGGAACTTGGGGTGGGAATTCATTCGCTCCCGAATTCGGGCCGGATGAGTCCAATGGCTCAGGCGGCGGGTGACGTTCTTGATTTCCGCCGCAGGAATTCCGTACTGTTTGGCCACTTCCCGAACGGCGGCCCTGGCGCCGAATCCCACGTGATTGGCCACCATGGCCATGCGTTCGGGACCGTAATGGATACTTAGCTCTTCCAGCAACCCGTCCCGTTCGTCCCAGGGAAAATCCACGTCGATGTCGGGAAAATCCTTGCGTTTGGGGTTCAGGAAACGACTGAACACCAGCCGATGACGAAGAGGGTCCACATGGGTGATGCCCAAAAGGTAGCTTACCAATGAGGCCGCAGCGCTGCCCCGCCCGCAATGGATGGGGCGTAGACGCACCACGTCGGCCACCACCAAAAAGTAATCCACGTATCCTTTGGCCCGGATCAGGTCCAGTTCCTCCGCGAGCCGGGCTTCAACGGCCTCGTTGCCGCTTCCGTATCGCCACGGGATGCCCCGGCGGCACCGGTCGAGGAGCAGGTGAAAATGGTCCCCGCGGGCGTCCCGGTAGTCCGGGAACACGGGTCGGAAGGCATCCCATTCCGTGAGGCATCGGGAGGCCAACAGCGCCGAGTTGCGTAAGGCTTCGGGGCAAAAAGGAAGCAGGCGGGCCATGAGGGAAGAGGGCTTGAGCCATTGCTCGGCTGAGACGGTTTCTCCGGCCGGGAGGGTGCTCAAGGTGACGTTGAGGTCGATGGCCCGCAAAAGCCGATGGAAAGGATGAGCGTCGGCGTCTGCAAAGTACACCGCATTGGAAGCCGTGATGGGCAGCGCGATTTGCCGGGCCGTGTCCAGGGCGCGGCGCGCCTGCGGTCCGGGAACCAATTCCACCCAACGGTCCGTGCGACCTTCCAGCGCCTTTAACAAAGTCGGGTCGGAAGTCAGCACCGCCAAGTCCCCGGGAGCCGTAGGCATTTCCGCCGCCAGGGAAAAGCGGGCATCCAAGTGCCGTTGCGTGAGCAGCTTGCACAACAGTTCGTAACCGCGCGCCGTTTTGACCAGCACCACGGCGGACTCGGCGTCGGTCTTGACCAAAGCGCCCACCAGGGGTCGAATTCGGTGCCTGCGCGCGGCATCGAGGAAACGAATCAGCCCGTACAGCCCGTTGGTGTCCGTTAACGCCAGGGACTCCATGCCCGCCTTTGCCGCTCCGGCACAAAGGCCCTCCATCGAATGGGTCCCCCACAGGAAAGAGTAGTGGGAATGCACGTGCAAATGAACGAAAGCGCCGGTCATGGGTATGAGAATGCCGTTTTTCGTTTAATGTTATTTTTGAAGGAATTTTCGGAGGAAACCCGCCGGAGCGGGCGGGGCCCGCACGGTTCGGAATCCTTTTGTACATGAAAGTGGTGCGGGATCGGGATCCACCGAAATCGTACGTCCGCCTTACGGTTTTTCAGCTTTCCAGGCCGTACCATCCTTCGACAGTGTGTTGAAAGAGTTCAGTTCCGGCGGACCCGGTGAAAAACGATGAGATGCAAGGCGCGCGAATCTCGAGGAGTGAAGCGTACATAGAAGTACGCTGCAATGACGAGGGATGAAGCGCAACACCGCATATCGCGTCTTTCACCGGTCCGCCAAGGTTCGGCCCCAGGAGACGGCCCGGGGGCCGAAGCGACGACGCACATGGTCCAGGGCGGTCTGCAGGGACCGTTCCCGCTCCGCTTCCGGCTCTTCCATGGAGAACAGGGCCATCTGCCGGAAGGGCATGGAAAACCGGGAGAGTTCGAGAATGATTCGTTGGACGGCCACCCGGCGTTTTACCAAGGCTTCCAGAGCGGGTTGCAGGGTGAGGAACAGGCGAAGGTCCAGGTGCGTCGAAACGGGAACGAGTCGTCGTTTTTCCCGGGCGGCGGCGCCGTCCGCGTAGCGCGTTTCCAGAACGGCTTCGCCCGGAATCCGGTTGTGCCTCCGGAGAATCCAGCCCGCCTCCTCCACCTGTTGGAACAGGATGCTTTCGAGTCGGGGCAACTCCATGACTCGTTCTTTCAGGTTTCGGACCAGCCGAAGCCGAGGAACCTGCTCGAAAGGAATGACGGGAGCGGGATCGATGCCCCGGGCCAATCGGGAAAGTCGGTCGCCCGCCCGGCCGAACACCAGGGAGAGGTCTTCCGGGGGGATGGAGGCCAGCCCGCCCACCAAGCGGATGTTGAAATCCTCGAGGCGGGAGGAGACCTTAGGGCCGATACCGGGAAGTACGGTCACCGGCATGGGGGCCAGGAAGGAGGTTTCGGAGCCGGGAAAAACACGGCATAGATCCCCCGGAACGATGGAATGGGCCGCCACCCGACTGATCAACTTGTTGCCTCCGAGTCCCGCTCTTCCCTGGAGGCTCATTTCGTCCGCCAGCCGGTCTTCCAGACGGCAGGCCACGTCCGCGGGGGCTCCCAAAAGCCGTTGGGTTCCCGTGAGGTCGATGAAGTAACATCCGGGAAAAGCGCCTTCCACCCGGGGGGAAAAGCGGCCGAGTTCCCGGACGATGCGCACGTGCCGTTCCTGATAGAAACCGAAGTCCGGGGGGATCACTTTGAGCTTTCCGCAGAGCCTGCGGGCTCGGATCAACGGCATGCCTTCCAGGATGCCTTCCTTGCGTGCGTTTTCGTTGACGCTTCGGACCACGGTCCGAGGTCCCGGCTCCGCCAGGATCAGAGGACCCCGTTTGAGCTCCGGCCGGCGTAATTCCTCCAGAGCGGTATAAAAATCGGGTACATCGAGATGCACGATGTTTCTGTCGGGTTCGTTCATGGCGTCGAGAAATTATGATTTCCTGTTCGAATTGTTCGAAGCGGACGGAAAAAGGGATTTCTTGAGCTTTCCGGTTTCCTTCATTCGTATGTCCGATCACGTTCCCCCGTTTCCGAAGCGACGAGGCCGGTAATGGCGCAGGAGACCCACCACCACGCCCACGATTTCCACATGGGCGGCCGGGACGCGGATGGGAGCCATTTCACGATTCGCCGGCCGGAGTTCCACTTCTTCGCCGGACTGGTAGAATTTTTTGACGGTGGCCTCGCCCTTTACGAGGGCCACCACGGTCCGGCCGTTTTCCGCATGAGGCTGCCGAGCGATGATGAGGATGTCCCCTTCTCGGATGCCTTCGTCGATCATGGATTCTCCCTGGACCCGAAGGGCGAAGTTGTCGCCGCCGCCCAGGAAGCTTTCGGGCACCTCGATGGATTCGGGCAGTTCGACGGCTTCGATGGGAGCGCCGGCGGCCACCACGCCGAGAAAAGGGATGGAGACCGCTCCGGTGGTTACAGGGAGGAGGTCCAGCGCCCGTTTTCGGTTTTGCCAGGGACTTTGGATCATTCCTCGGCGTTCGAGCTGCTTAAGGTGCTTGTATACGGCGTTCAGGGATTGGAACCCGAGGTTTCGTCGGATTTCCTCGTAGGACGGTGAGGTTCCGTTCTCCCGTATGTATTTTTGAATGAATTGATAAACACGTGATTGAGCCGGGGTGATTCCCATGTACGTTCCTCCCGAAATCTTTGGCGGCCGGCGATGATGGGAATCAGATTAGGTGAATAAAAGGTGAAAGTCAAGCGGGTGAAACAGAGAGGAAAAGAGCGATATTATGGAAAAAGACGGAAGGCGGAAGGGAAAGGGAATCCGTCTCAGGGTGTTGAGAAGTGCCGTCCGCAGGCCGGTGGAAAACGCGACCTGCGGCGACCGGATTTTTTTAACGGGCTGATGTTATACGGCCTCCAAATACTTCATGGGTCCGCAGTTTACGGTCTCGAAGGATTCGAAGTGGATTTCCCGGCCATGCTTCACCGTTCCCCATAGAGGCTGGTATCCTTTGAATATCCTGAACCTTCTCAGAGGCTTCCGAAAAGCGGAAATTTCCTCCGTGTCGGCTTCTCTTTTGCTTCCAACGGTGCCCATGAGCCGTATGCCCGGAGCATGGTCGAATCTTCCCAAAAGAAGCGCCTTCATCCAAAACCATTTGTCGGTTTTCAGCAGTAAGACGCATATCCGTTGATCTCGATTCAGATTTTGAGATGTGTGTCGAGAAAATCTGTCGAAATAGAATCCACTTTTGTTTTCCTGCAGGATCAGAGAACCATAAGGAGCCAAACGGGGAGACCCGTCTTCATTGACCGTCGCAAAAACGCAATACGGCAGCTTCGCGGAGGCGCTTACACGTGCCGCATCGCCCCAGAACTTTCTAATTCTTTTCCAATTCTCTTCGGTAATACGCATCGGTAATTCTCCTTTATCATCAGGCCGGCGAAAAACGCGATCCGCGATGCTGTGCATCATTTCTCGTCACTGCGACGTACTTTCATGTACGTATCATCCGCTCGGGGTTTGCGCGCCTTGCATGTTATCGTTTTTCAGCGATAATAATCCGACTTTTTCAACCGACTGTCGAACCTCGGCGCATCTTTTTCCTCGTCCGGCGAATCTCGGCCGGCGATCATCCGATGCAACGAAGGTCACGGCGGACGCGGTCTTGGTTCGACCTCCCGTGAAAAACATATTCCACAACATTCCCATAAGTCCGAGGTGGTCCATGAAAGAAACCTGTCCAAGCAGAACCGCCCTGCAAGTCGCCATGCGCCGCGCCGCGCATCAAATTCTGGACGATCCCAAAGTATTCGACGATCCCCTTGCGCTCCGCATTCTGGGAGCGGAAGACGCCGAATCGCTGCAGGCTCGGCCGGATTGGCCGGCGGAGAATCCCATCTCACACGTGTTGCGGGCTTCATTGGCGGCTCGCAGTCGGTTCGCCGAGGAAGAGCTCGAGACTGCCGTTCGTCGCGGCGTTCAACAATATGTTGTGCTTGGAGCGGGCCTGGATACCTTCGCCTATCGGAATCCGTATCCCGAAAGCGTCCTGCGGGTCTTCGAAGTGGACTCTCCGGCCGTCCAGACCTGGAAGCACGCGCATCTTGAGGAGACGGGCATCCCCATACCGCCGAATCTCACTTTCGCGCCTGTGGATTTCGAGACCGGTACGCTTGACGAGGGACTTGGGCGGGTCGGCTTCGATGTCGGAAAGCCCGCGTTTTTTTCCTGGCTCGGAGTGACCCTTTATCTCACCGACGCCGCGATCACCGCCACATTGCGGTTCGCGGCATCCCTGCCCGTGGACAGCGGGATCGTTTTCGACTACATGATATCGCCGTCACTGCTGAGTCCCGAATCACGCCGGGCCTTCGAAGTGATTGCACGCTCCGTGGAAGAGGGCGGAGAGCCGTTCCGGAGCTTTTTCGATCCCGCTTCCCTGAGGAACGGGCTGACGGAGATGGGGTTCGGACACGTGGTGGATATGGGTCCGGAGGAAATAAACGCCCGATATTTTCAGGGCCGGACGGACAAATTGAAGGCCGGTACGCTTGCGCGTTTCATAAGCGCGCGGGTCTGAGCCGGGAGGCGGTTCGTTCACATGAGGCGGGCTTCAAGGCGCGAGACGCGCGGTGGAACCATGCTCGGCATTATTTTAGAGGGGCCGCTTAGTGAAAAGCCCCACTGGTGCGGATTGATGCAGCAAAACCTTAATCCCTTCGATCCAGTACCTCGCGCACCTTACCGACGAGTGAATCCACGGAGAAAGGTTTGGGCAGAAAATCAACTTTCTCCTCTAGGATTCCACGGTGCACGATGGCGTTGGCCGTGTAGCCGGACATGAAGACGGCCTTGATGTCGGGCCTGAGCTTTTCGATTCGTGACTTCAGTTCCTTACCGTTCATTTCGGGCATGACCACGTCGGTCACCAATAGATGAATGGGCCCCTCACACCCTTCGACCAGGGTGAGCGCTTCTTTGGGAGTACGGGCCGCGAGGACCGAATAGCCTGATCGTTCGAGAACGGCCTTGCCCAGACGCAGAATCGATTCTTCGTCTTCCACCAACAGAACGGTTTCGGTTCCCTCGGCGGTGGTTTTCACGGCGGCTTTTCCCTTTGTCTTCAGGAGTTGCCGTGTCCGCGGGAGATAGACTTTGAACGTGGTGCCCACGCCGGGCTCACTATAAACATTGATGAAACCGTTGTTCTGTTTGACGATACCGTAGACCGTGGCCAGGCCCAGGCCGGTCCCTTCTCCCACTTCCTTGGTGGTGAAAAACGGCTCGAAGAGAGTCTCCAGAGTTTCCTTATCCATGCCGCATCCGTTGTCGTCCACCGTGATGAGCACGTAGTCTCCGGGAACACACTCCCCATGATCCATGCAGTAGACCTCGTCGATGACCTCGTTTCGAGTTTCGATGGATATCCTGCCCACACCGCCGATGGCATCACGGCCGTTGACGCAAAGGTTGGCCAGGATTTGGTCGATCTGCACGGGGTCCATCTTGATCGGCCAAAGTCCCTTTCCGGGAGACCACGCCAAGTCGATGTCTTCTCCGATGAGCCGCCTGAGCATGTTGAGCATGCCGGACACCGTTTCGTTCAGATCAAGCACCCTGGGTGCGGCCGTCTGCCTGCGGGCGAAGGCGAGCAACTGCTGTGTGAGGTCCGCGGATCGCCGAGCGGCCTTTTCAATTTCTTCCAGGGCCTGCAATAGAGATGGGGAAAGGGCCGGTTCGCACATGGCAAGTTCCGTATGGCCCAGGATCACTCCAAGCATGTTGTTGAAATCGTGTGCCACTCCGCCCGCGAGCCGTCCCACCGACTCCATTTTCCGGGATTGCTCCAACTGGGCCTGAAGTTTTTCCTTCTCCAGTTCGGCGTGTTTTCGCTCGGTGATATCGGTGACGATGTGGACGGCGCCCGAATATTCTCCCCGCGCGTCCGGAATGGGATCCACGGTAACCTCGAACCACTTGCCGTTGAGCCGAAGTTCCATGTTCTCCCGGCGGCGGCTGATTTCCGCTCTGGGACAGGGACATTCGGGAATGACGCCGTCGGTTCCGTGAACGATCTCCCAGCAGTGTTTGCCGATGATTTCTTCGATGGGACGCTGGAAAATCTCGGACGCGGTTTTGTTGGAGCGAAGAATCCGGTGTTCCTTGTCGATGATCCAAATAGCGTCATGCGTGGCGTCGAAGGTGCTTTGCCATTCCTTCACAGACAAGGAAAGGCTTTCCTCAACCTGCTTCCGAGCCGTAATGTCTCTGTGAGTGCCCAGAAAACGCATGGGTTTGCCTTCGGCATTCCATTGGACGCATTCGCCGGCCGCCCACACCCACTTCCAGGCGCCGGAGTCGGTTTGAATCCGATATTCCAGTTCGAATCTCGAACGGTCGCCCTCAAGATAGCCTTTCAAGGCTTCTTCGAATACGGGCATGCTGTCGGGGTGCACACGATTCCACCACCACTGGAAATCAACCGCTTGTTTGTCGGGCTCCAACGCCAGGAGCTTCACCCAGGAGTCGTCCAAGCGGAGGCGACCGGTTTCGGGGAACCACTCCCAGAAACTGATCCCGGATCCGGCCAGAGATAGCCGAAGTCGTTCCTCGCTTTCTTGCAGCGCTTCCGCAGCCCGGTTCCTCTCGGTGATGTCGCGCAGAAAATTCAAGCTCGAGGCTTTTCCTTGCCAGTCGATGGGCACGGCGTTCAGCTCAACCCACTTCTCTTCGCCCGATTTGTGAATAATTCTGAAGGCGTAGCTGGAAGGGATTTCTTCGCCCCGTTGGCGTTGGGCGTGGCGTTCCAGCACAAGGCCACGATCGTCCGGGTGGATGAAATTCACGAAAGGTCGAGAGCGAAGCTCTTCCGCCGTGAAGCCGCTGAGTTCCTCCGCCTTTTTATTAACGAATTGCAGCATGCCTTCCTGAGCGACAAAAACGGCGTCACCGGCATTCTCGACCACCAGGCGGTATTTTTCTTCGCTCTGTTCCATGCGTTTCTGTGTACGCTTGAAATAGACCATCAGCATTCCGATGGCGACCACGAGAGCCAACGCGGCGCCCAAGAGATAACCCCAGGGAGCGAGCCACGCCACAGGACGAAGAATCGGATAATCGGCTTTGTGAACGCCCCACAGAATGAAAGATATTCCAAGTATTCTGAATGAAGCCTCACCGTCCTGATTCCAGCGAAGAAAAATGACACCCGTCCACACGTAAACCAATCCCAGGAACAAGAAAGTGGGGAGGGTCAGATGGAAAAAGGGGACGGAAAACATTCCGAGCAGTGCGATATATAGAGAAAACAAGATGCCTAAAAATAACCAATACTTATGGAATCTTCGATTCAAGAATACATGAACGCCCCAAAGAAGTAGAATTCCGCTTGCTAGAGAAACGACTTGGTTGGCGACTAGAAATAGTGTTTTGAGATTCGGGGAAGTCGCGGAGATGTGTAGGAGCATGAAGACGAATCTTAAGCCATAGACGAACCATCCCCAAGTCCAGATGCCCAGATAAGGTTTTCTGTCGCTTCGGTACAGGAAGTAATAGGTTGACGCCAGTATGATGGTGCACATCAGTGTGGCGATGATCGATGGGATGAGCCATCCCGTCATGTAGTTCCCCCTGCCGGACGGTGGTCAAGGCTGAGTGATCGGACATCCGCTAGTCGGCAGGTCGGACCGGAAATAAGCAGACGGCGTTGTGAGGTTGATCTTCGGAAGATCGACGTCTTCACACCCAAAATTAATATTGGAGTCATTGTCAGTCAGTCTCAAAATATACAAAAAATGTAAGCAGCACAACACATACTTCATTCGTGTTCAATTACCGAACCGCCACAAGGACGGCGGGAAGGAGATAACGCTTCGTATTCGGTACGATCGTCATGCGGAAATCCTGACCTCAATGGTCTCGATTCCTGCGGCGACAAAGACTGAGACAAGAGCATCGGCACTTATTCGGCGGATCATGAAGCGATCGTCCACAGCAAAGGCCGGTCGTCGGCGCCGACCCGGACGGGAAACGGGGGGCCGCTTTTCCCTTGACAGCGCCGGCTCCGGGGGGGTCAACCCGAGTGTTACGCCTTCGCGGGCGATAACCATGCCGGGGGCGCGGGTCGTCTCGATATCTCGGACCTGTCGATCAACACATGGCCAATGCCTGTTCAATTTCCCGCCGGACCAAGCCCTCGCTTTTCTCGAGGAAACTCTCCAGGGCCGTGCGGGCTTGGGCACCGCCCAGACGTCCCAGGGACCAGGCAATGATGCCCAGGACCCGTTCATCGTCGTTCTCATGAAACGCCCGAATCAGGTCGGGAACGTATTTTCGGTCGTGCGTATTGCCCATGACTCGGGCCACGTTCATCTTCCAGAGCCACAGGTCCTCCTCCGGGATGTAGAACATGTGGGGCCGGACTTTGGTGTTGAAATATTCCACGTCCATATGAAGCAGAGCGGGAAGCGTAAGATCCGGCGCTTTGGCGGCCACCCGTGGATTGACCGGACGTTCCTTGGCTCTCCAGGCGTCGTTTCGGGGACAGACGTTCTGGCAACGATCGCAGCCATACACCCAAAGGCCCATGGCTTCCCGCATCTCAAGGGGCGTGATCTCCTTGGCGTAGTAAGACAAATTGGAAATGCATTTCCGGGGATCCAGCTTTCGAGGGCCCCGCAACGCCCCGGTGGGACATGAGACGATGCACGCGTTCCTGCACCAATCGGGGCAGTCGTACTTGTTTGCATCGTGTGATTCGTCCGGGGCATATGCACGATCCACCAGGATCGTTGCAGGGATGAGCCAGGAGTTTTCATAGCCCGGTTTGGCGGAATACATGAGGCAGTTCTTACCCACGCTTCCTATGCCCGCTCGTCCGGCACAGGCTCGGTGAGGCAGCGCGTAGGACGCCTTGGCCTTCATACCGTCTTCTTCGAGAAAGCGGACGAAATCCTTGGTTCGGCGGACCAGCTCTTGCTTGAGCACCCGGTCTTCGTCGATGTACAGGCGGCCGAAATGAGCCTCCATCACGGGGTCGAAAGACTCCTTGTAGTACATGGCCGTGAGTACGATGATGGATTCGGCTTCGGGCATGATGCTCTTGGGATCCGTACCACCCACCAGATCCAGGCGCGTCGTGAGAGCGGCATATTCCTCCTTGCGCTCGAGCAGAACTTGCTTCTGCGCCTCGAAAGGCTCGGCCGTGGTGAATCCGATTTCGTCGAATTGAAGGGCATAGGCTTTCTCAATGATTTCGGCTTTGGATAACATCCGTTCCTCCTCGAGTGTGTTTCTTACTACCTGTTTCCGAAGGGCAATCCTTGAAGAGAAGCCGTCGGGTCGACGCGACCGCGCTTGGGAACTCGGCAAGGTGGTGAGGGCGGCCATCTGGAAGGTCTCACACCTCCAAGATGCATGCGTCAATGATCTCCGTGGCCGCGCCGTTCAAGGTCCGCTTCGTATTCCGAGGAAGGTCTCATAAAGTCGTGTTTGGCAGGAGGCACTCTAACGGCGTCTTCCGGCTTTCGCACAAGCCTCAAGGCCCCTTCCGGACAGGTGCTCACGCAAAGTCCGCATCCGATGCAGCGCATGAGATCGACCTGTGCCGTGTCTTCTTCCGACAGGCCGACGGCGTCCATGGGGCATCGGTCGATGCAGGTTTCGCACGCGACGCAGCTCTCCGTGTCCACGGTGCAGAAGTAATTGGATGAGGCATACTTCGCGGGTTTGGGCGTGCGTTTGACGGCCAGGAGGCTTTCGCAGCAGTCCGGGCAGCAGTTGCAGAGGGCATCGGGATTGGTGCTGTTTCCGAACTGGGGAACCAGACCGGCCTGTTCGCACTTTTCCAGGATGCTCAGGAGTTCGTCCTTTTGGATTTCTCGTCCCAACCCCCGATCGATATAGTAGTCCGCGTAGAAATCGAAGAGAAGACAGACTTCCAGGGGTCTGTCGCAGGATGATTCTCCGGCTCGACGCACCACCGCGCAGGCGCAGTCCGCCACGCAATATCGCCGCTTGTCCTCGAGGACTTTCCTCACGTCTTCGTACGGCGCGATGCGGGACTCCGTCGCCACGGCCGTATGGACGGGTATGGTTCTGAGCGGAGACGGGCCTCGGCTGTAATATCCCGTATGGTTCAATTGGAGCATCAAAGCCGCCGTGTCCTTATCGATGCGCTTGATTTGATGTTCAAAAAGACCGTGCAGGTAGGGCGCCGCCGAGTAGTAAAAGGGTTCCCCTTCCTCCTTGGGAAACCGGGGAATGGTGAGGCCTTTTTCCGTCATGCGCTGGAGGATTTGCTCCACTTCCTTTTCGGAACGGCCCGTGGACCGGGCGATTTCGGAAGCGGTTTGCAGGCTGCGTTTCAAGTGCAGGTACATCTCGGCTTCTTCTTCCGTGAACAACTTCTCCAGTAGTCGGATTTCGATTCCGGTTCCGGTGGATTTGAAGCCGATGGAGAATTCGTCCAACCGTTCTCTGAGCCTTTCATAGACATCGCTCTTCATGAGGTCGCCTTTCGAGCGGTTTTCAAACCCGCGGTGGTAGGTTGCTCGGAGTCGCCTCCGGAAACGGGGGCAAGAGACGGGGTTCGAGCCGAAGTGCAAAGCCAAGCCGATTCTAAAGGCAAAGCGTACAAGGGTCCAACGCTTTTACTTCGGTCTTTGGGCGTTCTTGGGGTACGGTTCTTGAAGTCCGGGGGGCTTTCGTGCGATTGTTCAGCCTTCTTTTGCCGAAGCATTCAGGGGGAGAATATTTACGAAAAAGTCTCTCCTGCCCTCCCTTTCCGGGCGCTTGAGGTGTTGCCTTTCCCTTGACTTGGTATCAATTGATACTAGAATAGCCAATGAGACGGATTAGCCACAAGGAACTTTCAAGAAAGCTCGCAACAGCCCGGGACCTAACTTCCAGGTCTTTGATCGAAGTGGTGGATCAGGAGAGCCTGATTACGGATCTCCTCGAGTTGGGAACCCTGGTGGAGGAGCTTCCTTCGGTGTTGAACGCGGTGCTCGACGAGATCAGCGAGGAGGATTACTCGGGGGGAAATCCCCCGCAGAAATCCTACAAGGACATGATCCGGGAGGCGGAACTCTTCGCATTCCTTTGGAACAGCAAAAGGCTGGGGTGTCGAGCGTACCTGAAATTCGCCCTCAGAAACAACAAGCTTTGGCTCGTATCATTACATGAGGCTAGAAGGCCATGACCTCGAACATTAAAGCACCCACGAAAGATTGCCCCAATGCCTGCGGCCCCATGACCGTGAAGAAGGGCACGTCCCAGTGTCGCTTCCGGGGGGTGGATACGGAGTATCAATCCGAAAGGCACTATTGTGAGCGTTGCGGGTTGGAGACGTCCACCCTGGAGCAGGCCGCGGCGGCCCAGAAATCATTGTCGGAAGGATACAAACAAGCGGCCGGGCTCATGACCGGCGAGGAACTGTCCTGTCGCCGCAAGAATCTGAACCTGTCCCAGGCGGAACTTGCCGGATTGCTGAATATCGGGGTCGCGAGCATCAAGCGCTGGGAATCCGGTTTGATTCAGACCCGATCCATGGATCGGCTTCTGAGGGAGGCGTTGGACAAGAACCTCGTCGTCGGAGACGTGTTGAGCGGCAACCGGGAGCTCAGCCTGCCGCGCATGAAACGGGTCTTGATACGGTTCGAAGCCGAATTGAAACGCACGCTGCTTTCGGTAAGAACGATCTACGGCGGCCGTTACCTCTGGTACGCGGACATGCTTGCGTTCCGGGAGCTGGGACAAGGCCTGACCGGAGCCTGCTACGCCGCGCTGCCTCAAGGTCCTCAACCGGACAACTTCAGAGAGTTAATTCCGGTCATAGCGGCGTCCGACGAGAACGAATCCGAGCCCTTGTCCCCGGAAGAGGGAAGGATCATCGCGCGGGTGGCTTCGGCGTTCCCCAAGAACAAACAGGCTCAGGACGCGGCGCTGGCGGAACCCGCTTGGCGGAACACCCCCACGGGTCGGCATATCCCGTACAGCGAGGCCGAGCATTTGCAGGGAATCTGACCGGCCGGCGGAAACGCGACCCGCGGCGTTGGGCTTCATCCCCCCTCACTGCGGCGTACGTTTGCGTACCACTTTATTCTTTTCGACTCCGTAATTGCCCATATCCGGAATCCATCTTCATTCCAGTTCTCGTGCTCCTTTGGAAGGGATCTATGAAAGCCGTCGTGTTCTCCAGATATGGACCCCCTGAGGTGCTCCACATCCAAGAGGCGGCAAAGCCCACGCCCAAGGATCATGAAATCCTCATCAGGGTCCGTGCCGCAACGGTCACGGCGGGGGATTGCGAAATCAGAAGATTTCAAGTGCCCTTGTTGTTTTGGATTCCCATACGCATCTACATGGGCGTGCTCCGGCCGCGCATTCGAATCCTCGGGCAGGAGGCAGCCGGAGAGGTCGAATCCGTGGGTGGGAGCGTGACGAGTTTCAAGCCTGGGGATCGAGTATTCGCGATTACGGATGCTCGTTTCGGAGCTCATGCCGAATACGTGTGTTTGCCGGATACGGCCGCGGCCGCGATGAAACCGGTCAATATGACCTATGAAGAGGCGGCCTGCGTTCCGGTGGGAGGGCTCAATGCGTTGTATTTCCTGAGAAAAGCCCGTATTCGGAGCGGAGGGAAGGTGCTGGTCCACGGGGCGAGCGGAAGTATCGGCACGTTTGCGGTACAGCTCGCCAAATACTTCGGAGCGCACGTCACCGGAGTGTGCGGCCCCTCCAACCAGAACCTGGTGAAGTCTCTCGGAGCCGACCGAGTGATCGATTACACGCGAGAGGATTTTACCCGAAACGGCGAGACCTATGACGTGATTTTCGACACACTGGGCAAAACCTCCTTTTCCCGCAGTATACGATCTCTCAAAAAGAACGGCTTCTACCTTTTGGCCGCTCCCGACTTGGGGCATACGGTTCGAGGGGTGTGGACTACCCTAATGGGCCGCAGGAGAGTGATCCTGTCGTGGGCCCGCTACGGAACCGAGGACCTGATCTTCCTGAAAGAGCTGATCGAGGCGGGGAAACTAACATCCGTCATCGACCGGCGCTATCCGTTGGAACGGATCGTGGAGGCTCATCGGTACGTGGAAAAAGGGCACAAGAAAGGGAACGTGGCCATCTCTCCGCTTTGATGTGTTTTCTTCCGGGGGAGACTTTCGGGAAAGTCTCCCCCGGGCTCCTTCCTAAAACCTTTAAGTATTTTAATGTGTTGTATGGAACATGCCGTGCCTGGAGCATCCGCATCAGGAAAACGTCCACGTTTGTACTTCCCCATATATTCACGACAGTCACCCACAACCGCATAGGGAAAAAAACCTGGATCGGGACCCGCCTCCCATCATTGCGGGGGGGCGGACCAAATGGTCCCCGGTGCGGGATTTCTCCTCTTACCGACGGCGGGCGTGCGCGGTGAGATGATTCCGCGCGGTTGGTCGTTGCTTTTCTTGTTGCTCAATTGTATACAAGATGCTAGTATACAATGATGTTCAAGCAACCTGGGAAGGACCCCGCCGTGCGGCACAGCGGTTTCTCAAGGCCGAAGTCCATGGTCGGCCAACTTACGCACGATCTGAGCGAAGCCATCGTCAAAGGCACCCTGTCGCCGGGCCGGAGAATCACGGAATCGGAGCTGGAGAACTGGTTCGGCGTGAGTCGCGCGCCCATTCGCGAAGCTCTGCGTCTGCTTCAGGGCGACGGGCTGATCGAAGTGGACGATTACAAGAGAAAGTATGTCCGCAGAATCACCAAGAAAAACCTTGCGGAAGTGTTTCCCATCATTGCGTGTCTGGAAGGATTGGCGGCCCGACTGGCGGCCCCCGTCATCAACGGGGACCAAATCCGAACCTTGATCGATCTCAACGAACGCATGCGTCATGCCTACTTTGAGGCCGGCTATGAGCAATGCTCGCATCTGAACCACGAATTCCACCGGGTGTATATCAAGGCCGTGGACAGTGAGATACTTAATCGCACCATCAAGAGTTTGACCAACGGAATCTCATGGCTCCTGTTGACGAATATCTGTTATGCGGATTCCGAGACCATTCCGGTTTCCATTGAAGAACACGAAGGGATCATAGAGGCCTTTGAGGCAAAGGATGCGGAAAGGGCGGAACAAACGGTGCGAGCCCATCTGACTCGTGTTTATCAGTGGTTGTTGCGCTATTCGACTTTCGACGCCAAGGGCGACTACATCATGGATCAACAGCTTGCCGAATGAGAGCCGGACCCGAATTGGTGAGCTTGTTCGCCGATTCAGGGCATTCAAACAGCGACGCCTTTGTCGAAGGTTCCGGATATACGGACCCGGTAACCTGCTCAGAGAGAACCCCGAACCCCGGTTGCGACGCGCAGGCGAGCAACCCTCTCAGGAAGTTCCGGAAAGGTCGGGGAGCCTTTTTCAAAAGGTTCCCCGATATCCTGTCAATACACACGGATGTACGCTCTCGGATTTAGCGGGCAATGGGATGTCCCAGGCTCAAAGGAGGAGAGGGATGGATTTCAGGGAGATCATTTATGAGAAAAGGAACGGTATCGCCAAGATCAGCATTAACCGGCCCGAGCGATACAATGCGTTTACAGCACTGACGTTGGAGGAGATGCATCAAGCTCTCATGGACGCATGGGCGGACAAGGCCGTGGGCGTGGTGGTGCTCACCGGCGTGGGTGACAAGGCCTTCTGCGCCGGTGGGGACCAGAAGACCAAGGACGGTGAAGGCTACGGCCAGGGTGAGGCGAAATTCGGCTTATTGGATGCGCACAATCTTGTGCTGAACGCCATCCGCTCCATTCCCAAGCCGGTGATCGCCGCGGTGAACGGCTATGCCGTCGGCGGAGGCCACGTGCTGCACGTGGTGTGCGACCTGTCCATTGCGTCGGAAACGGCTCGCTTCGGACAAGCCGGACCTCGCGTCGGCAGCTTCGACGCCGGTTTCGGCACCGTTTTTCTCGCTCACATCGTGGGCGAAAAGAAGGCGCGCGAGATTTGGTATTTGTGCCGCCAGTATACGGCGCAGGAAGCCTTGGAAATGGGGCTTGTGAACAAGGTCGTGCCTCCGGAGGAACTGGAAAGCGAAGTCGAGTCCTGGTGTCAAGAGCTCCTGCAGAAGGCCCCGACCTCTCTGGCTTTTCTCAAGGCCTCCTTCAATGCGGACACGGATCATGTGGCCGGCATCGGCATGTTGGCCAAGCACGCGGTGGACCTCTATTACCACACCGACGAATCCCATGAGGGCGTGCAGGCCTTCCTGGAAAAGAGACCGCCGGACTTCAACAAATATCGAAAATAGCGACGGCCGGGCGTTGGACCCTTGGGGGGTGCCCCTGCCTTGTCTAGGTTGAAACGCGCGCGTGAAAGCGCCGGAGGAGGATGGTGATATGAGGGAGGCCGTGATTGTCGGTGCGGTCCGAACACCGGTGGGCGGTTATATGGGTACGCTGAGGGAGGTGCCGGCGTACGATCTGGGAGCGTTGGTTTTGAACGAGGTCGTCCGACGGGTGGGCGTCGATCCCGGCGAAGTGGACGAAGTCGTTTTCGGACAGTCCTATCAGAGCGGAGAATACGTCAATATTGCCCGCATGTCGTTGCTCATCGCCGGATGGCCGGAGCGCACGGCCGGTATCACCATCGACCGGCGATGCTGCAGCGGTCTGGAAGCGATTTGCTGGGCCACGCTGATGGTGCGGGCGGGTGCGGCGGACATGGTGGCGGCGGGCGGCGTGGAAAGCATGAGCACCGCGGAGTTCTATTTGACGGGCGACGTGAAGTGGGGAGTCGGCGGTAAGAGAGGGATGCCGCGTGGCCACGGGCAACTTGCCTCGTGGGGGATTCCCATGTTCGACCGGATTCAGCGGGCCCGGGTCATGTCTCAGCCGGAGGCGCGCTACGGAGTGCTTCCGTCCATGATGTCCTGGGCGGAAACGGCCGCCAAAGAGGAAGACATTACGCGGGCGGCTTGCGACGAATGGGCCTTGGCCAGCCACAGGAAAGCGTGCGCGGCCATGCAAGCCGGCAGGTTCGAAGAGGAAATTCTGCCCATGACCATCGACCAAGGAAAAGAAGGTTCGATCGTTTTCGACAAAGACGAAGGTCCCCGTGCGGACACCAGTCTGGAAAAACTCGCGCGCTTACGGCCCGTGATGGGCGGCGTGTGTACCGCCGGCAATTCTTCTTCGGAGAACGACGGCGCCGCCGTGGTTCTGGTGACCACCAGGGAAAAAGCGGACAAACTGGGATGTCGGCCCCTCGGCCGCATCGCGGCTCACGCGGTGGCCGGGGATGACCCGAGACACACGTATCGCACGGTACCCGCCGCCGTGGAAGCGGCTCTGAAGCGCGCCGACGTGTCGGCGGACCGTATGGAACTGGTGGAAATCCAGGAAGCCTTTGCCGCGCAGGTGCTGGCAGACCTGAAATTCATGGGACTGGGGCCGGACGAATACGATAAGGTCAATGTGAACGGGTCGGGTATTTCCTTGGGGCATCCCGTGGGGTGCACCGGCGCACGGGTCCTGGTGACGCTTCTTCATGAAATGAAGCGCCGCAAGGCGCGCTTCGGCATCGAATCCATATGCGGCGGCGGTGGCTTGGGCATTGCAGCGGTCGTTGAGAATATCAACCAGCCCTGAAAGAAAGGAGCCGGTGGGATGGACGTCAAGAAAGTTTGTGTGATCGGCATGGGAACCATGGGGAGCCAGATCGGAATCGTGTGCGCTCGGGCCGGATTTGCAACCGCGATGGTGGACGCCTCGGAGCCTCAGGTGGAAAAGGGCATGGCGGGAATCGGGAAATTCCTCGACGCCCAGATCAAGAAAGGAAAGCTGGAGGCGGATCGGAAGGAAGCCGTGTTGTCGCGCATCCATGCCGGTACGGAGTTGGCGGCGGCGGCCGGTGATGCGGACTTTGTGGTGGAAGCGGTGTTTGAAGACATGGCGGTGAAAAAGGACGTGTTCGCACGCCTGGATGCGGTGTGTCCGGCACACACGATTCTGGCCAGCAATACGTCCACCCTGTGGATTTCCGAAATCGCAGCTGCCACGGGGCGTCCCGCAAGTTGCATCGGGACCCATTTTCTGATTCCGGCGGCCCTGACGCCTCTGGTGGAAGTGGTGCGCGGCACGACCACGTCGGACGAAACCCTTGTCGACACTTTGGCGTTCCTGGAACGCTGCGGTAAACAAACGGTCACGGCGACGGATTCGCCCGGATTCGTCATCAACCGGCTTTATCTTCCCCTGGTGAACGAAGCGTTCTTCGCCCTGGAAACCGGTTTGGCCTCGGCCGAGGAAATCGATCGCAGTTGCACGTTGGGGCTCGGGTTTCCATTGGGTCCGTTGGCTGCGTCGGACGCCTTCGGGTTGGACGTCCTGCTGGCGTGCATGCAGACGCTGCACCGGGAACTGGGGGACAAATACCGACCCGCCCCGCTCCTGGTGAAGCTCGTCAAAGCCGGGCTGTTGGGACGGAAGACCGGCCGCGGCGTATTCCAATATTAGCGGATCGCTGCAAAACGCGATCTGCGGCGTTGCGCTTCGTCCCTCGTCACTCCGACGTACTCGCATGTACGTCTTATTCCCCGGGATTCGTGCGCCTTGCAGCTCATCGTTTTTCAACAATCCGCACCAGTCCGACCTTTTCAACGGGCGGTCGGGACGTGAGCATTCAGAGGGGTATCTGAGGGAACCCTTTTTCAAAAAGGGCTCCCTCGGGCACCTTCCCAAACTTCAGGCGTTTTAATACGTTGGACGGCGCATGCTGCTCGTCTTGCGAATCGCGTACGCGATTCGCAAAAACACCCCCCGGACCTTTCGAAATCCTTCCCTGTATGACTGCGACGGCCCGTTTTCGGTGGGCGGCAGGCAGGGCCGACGCTTCCCGGTGTAGGCACCGTGACCCGGCCTTAGCTGCAACGATCGGAAATGCAGTCTCTGCCGTGTTTCTTGCTCAGGTAAAGCGCTTCATCGGCGAGGGAGACCAATGCGGTGGCCCCGGTCCCCGTGTCGGGGGCCGTTGAGGAGACGCCGTAACTGAGCGTCACGACGCCGCCGACGGAGGAGGTCTCGTGGGGAATTTTCAGGTCGTAGACGGCGGATCGGATGGATTCGGCCACTTTTCGAGCCCCGTGCAGGTCCGTCTCGGGTAGAAGCACGACGAACTCTTCTCCTCCATACCTGGCGACGATGTCGTGGGATCGGCGGACCGAGGCGTCCAAGGTTCCGGCGATGGATTGCAGGCAAGCATCGCCGGCTTGGTGGCCGTAAGTATCGTTGTACTGCTTGAAGAAATCGATATCACACATGATCAAGCCCAAGGGATGGGCGGTTCGTTTGTGGCGACGCCATTCCCGATCCAGTTGCCGATCAAAGTAACGACGGTTGAAGATTCTCGTCAACCCGTCCGTATTGGACTGTTTCTCCAATTCCAGGTTGGCATCCTTCAGTTCGGCGGTGCGCAGTTCCACCTGCTTCTCCAACTCCGTTGTCATGGCTTTTTCCGCTTCAAAAGCTTTTTGTTTGGCGGCGATGGCGTCGTTCTTGATCGCGTTGATGCGGTCCGCCAAAGCGAGGGAGAGCAGGAAAACTTCCAGCGCCGATCCGATATGGGAGCTGTAGTTGGCCAACAGCGTGGGCTCCACAACGCCCATGTTCCTGAAATTGTTAAATACCGCGCTGATGAGGAAGACCGTCCACGCCACGGTGTAATACCGTGCCACGGTCCGACCCTTGCTCCAGCAACGGATCCCGGCGGCCAACAAGAGCAGGGGCTCTATGGCCGCGATCACGAAGAGCACGATCAACCCGCCCAGTCGTCGACTCACAAAAATGGTGATCAGCGCGTTCAACACGCAGACGGCCATCATGACGAGCAGCCCTTTGTTCAGAAGAGGGGCGTATCTCCGGGTATCCAGAAAGCTCCTGGAGAACAGGGCGCCGAAGAAGAAAGTGGCGCAGTAGATGACGATGTGGGACGTGTTGGCGAAAGCGGGCGAGTTCGGCCAAAGGAACTCCATATCCATGCGGCTGAGTCCCAGTTGCTGCAAAATCATGGAGGAGACGAAGGCGACATAGTACAGGTAGTTGCGGTCTCTAAGGAAGATAAAGAGAAACAGATTGTAAAGGGCCATGGCGGTCATGATTCCAAAGTAGACCCCCATGAAGGTTTGTTCCTTGTTGATCTTCTCCAGCAACGCGTTGGGTCGCCAAAGGGTGAGGGGCAATTGAGCGGCGCCCTCGGTCTTGGCTCGAATGTACACGTTCATGGTGCTTTGAGCGGGGACAACGAGTTCGAACAGGAAACTTCGGTAATCGACCTCGCGCCTGTGGAAGGGAAACGTGTCGCCCGCCTTGAACGATCCTACTTGGCGTCCTCCACGAAACAGATAGACGTCGAGATGGTCTATGTGTGGATAGGCTTCCTCCAGCACGAGTTCCTGGTCTTCGTGCAATGGATTCTCGACGCTGAAATGGACCCAGAAGGCGGAGTTCACGAATCCGAAGTTCTCCACCCCCTCCTTGTTCAGTTTGAATTCGGCACGGACGTCGTCCCGCAGGACGTCTTCGAGGCTCAAGGACGCCTCCTTGTCTTCCAGGACGTAGAGGTGCCGCGCCAGGAGGAACTTATCGACATCCTCGTTCAACACAACGGGTGTCGAAGCCGAGGCGACTTGAGGCGATAGAAGAAACAACACAAAGCACAACGAAAGGGAGCGCCAAGGGGATTGCATCTCGGATAGCTTTGTTCGGCCGGAGAGGAAACTTGTTTTGTGCTTGGTTCTTAGGTCAAGTCGGTTGGATGAAGGTATGGTAGCAGAAGTGGGACCCTCGGGAAATGAAAAATTACGAATTTGTGAATCATTGAAATAGAAAATATCGATAGTAGCCCAAGGCTGTATTCGGAACGCTCGATAGTTCCAGGAACTGCGGTGTCTCGGGGTGGGGTGAAGAACACTCTTCTTCTGCAGTCGCCGGCTTGGGAAAGACGGGGGAACAAGGCACGAGAGCGGCAACGACGGGAGACGCGTTGCCGGGATCACGGTTCGGCAAACTTCCGGAGAACGGACCTCCCACTGATGATCGTCGGAGGTCTTTACATGCCTGATGAAGGCTCACGATAACCGTATCTCCCACTCTTGAGGGGTCGACGGTGTGCGCGCCGACTTGGAGCGTTGAAGATATGGGTTCGGGCGCGTTGGTGAACGCTTCGATCGTCGGAAATTTTGACAGGCGAATTCGAAAACGTGGTTCCGCGTAAGGCCGGAAAGGAAGGGGCGTTTAGCTGTTCCAGTGGATGGCGGAAGAATTCTCCTATTGATTTTAAGTTATTACCTGTATCGAAAAGTTTTACAGTCCCGCTTCCGGTAAGCGCGGAGATGGCGCATTCTCCGGTATTATGGGAGTGGCGCGGGAATTGCATAATTTCATCTCTGATGTGGAGTCTGGAATGATGACCGCAGGATCTTCGCCGGTGCCGAATTCTCCATCGTCCGGTCGCCGTCACAATATTGGAAAGTGAGAAAATGAAGAGGATCGGATTCCTTTCGCTGTTGCTCCTTTTGGCGTTCCCCGGCAACGGGCTCTGCCTGTATATCGCTCAGGTCACCCCTCCGAGGACGGACGATATCGTATTCGACTACGGTTACAGCGGGCAATATCTCGGCACGGTCATGAACGGCGACGGTGAAAGGGGGCCGGTAAAGGACGACGAGGCCACCGTGGAATGGGCTCTGTGGGAATTGGGTTATTCAGTGGATCTCACGGAGTACGGCAAGTCGGACGGTACGGATGGAGACATATCCGTGTCTCTTACCTATGCCGGAGCCACCGTCTACCCGGGCACCATCAAAGAAAAGACACTGGAAGACGTATCCGGCACCTGGAGCGCGTCGTCCCGAGATTCCGGAAATCCTTTCCCCATCAACGTGTACACGGTAAAAGGCGCCAACGGGTTTGCTCTGTACTGGCTGGAAACCCCACAGGCATCGGGGGAATGGAATACAGGGCATCTTCCTCCGAATAATGAACGGAACCTGGCCTCGATCCCGTCGGTATCTCACTTTTCCGGATTTTCCGTGGCCGGCCCGGCGCCTGAAACCAGCGTCGCGCCGGTGCCCGAGCCCGGTACTCTGGCGCTGTTCGGTATCGGCTTGTCGGCGGCGGCTCTTTGGCGAAGGAAGTCCGCAAAGAGATTCCCCGGCGGATCCTGACGCGGTCCCGTAGAATCTTTCCTATCACAACGGCTTTCACGAACGCCGTGAGGCTTCCCCCGGAGGAAGTCCGATTTTCCCCGTGCGTTGAGTCTCTGTACCCATTCACGGGGGGGAACTTTTGAAAAAGTTCCCCCCCGCACCCCCCCTCTAAACCTTTCAAGCAGGCCTCACCGCCTTCGGCGGAGAGGCACCATTTGCTTCCATTGATCGATAATGCCCCTCATCGCCCCGGGTCGGTCCGTCATGATACCGTCCACGCCCCGGTCGAGGATCCCGAAGACGGCCGCTTCGTCGATGTTTTCGTGTTTGTCCAGTGCCGGGATGAAAGGGAATCGGGTGACGAACACGTAAGTCGAACCGCCTTTCTCCCGGATGTTGTCGACAATTCTCTTCGAGGAGATGTAAGTATCGTAGCTGGTTTCGAGAGCCCGATTCTTTTTTTCGATGTTCATGGAAAGCCGGAGGTAAAGTTGCTCTCTAAACGAAAGCCCCGTGCAATAAGCATCGCCGGTCAGTTCTCGAAATTTTTTGATAAACCGATGGTGGAGACTCACGATCACCATTTTTCGTTCCGGATCCGTTTTCAAGATTTCCGTAAACAGCTTCAAGTTCTGTGTGAGACCGGGTCGCTTCTCGTCGGCGCAGGGCTCGAACGTTCCCTTTAGTTCGATGTTGATGGGTTTGTCTTTGAATTCTTCGTCCCGCAGAAAATCGGAGAAGAGCATGAGATGACGGTCGGGGTCCTTCTTGACCTTTGCGAGGTTTTTAACGCCCGGATTCGCCACCCAGGCTTTCTCGCACAATTCATCCCACAGGAAATGTTGTATCTTTCTTCGGTTCTTATGCCTTTTTGATGGATTATCCGGCTGACCCGATATACGCACATTCTCCAACGATGGTCCGTGCCAGAGCACAAACTTTCCGTCCTTGGTGAGTTGTACATCCAGTTCGAGCACGTCCGTCCCGACGTCAAAGGCGTAGCAAAACGCCTTCTTCGTGCTTTCCGGTACTTCCAAGGCGCCGCCCCTGTGCGCGAAGAGCAGGGGAGTGCGGAGCCTGAAAATCGGGTCTTCGCGGCAATATTCTATTTTCGACATGCCGATCTCCTCCTTGTGATTTTAGGCCGATGAAAAACGCGATCCGCGTTGTTGCACTTCGTTCCTCGTCACCGGGACGAACTTGTATGTACGTCTTATTGCCGGGGGTTTGCGCGCCTTGTCCGTCATGGTTTCTTACCGGTCCGCAATAGTCCGGGGTTTCCCCTTCGCGGCTTCATTCTTCTTGACCCGCATATTGCGACTTTGTATGTGTCAAGCTAGGGTAATCAAATCTTGCCCGGATGAAACCCGCGTCGTAAAGGTAATTGAAAGAGACGATGTCTATGGTATCGAACCATGAAGGTCGATTATATCACAGGCTTTCATTCTTGGCTGCGGCGTTGGTCTTATTTCTTCTATTCTTGCTTCCGGCCTGTTCTTTGGATGATTCTTCTCCCAATCTCTGCACCATCGATTACTGGGTGGCCATGGACGGAAGCGACTATGCGAGCGGCGATATGGACGATCCCTTCTTGACGATCGAGCACGCCCGTGAGGTCATCCGTGCAAGCAATGATCGTGGAATTTGTACCATCAACGTCTACATCAAAGGCGGCACTTATCGAGTGAATGGTCCCTTGATGTCGGATGCGGGAGACTCCGGCGCCCCGACCAACATGACCTTCCTCAATAATGCGAAGGTATCGAGCAGCGACGAAGTACCCGCGTGGATTCTGGAATCAGCGGGGAGAGGAGGTAGGGGCTTCTGAAAGACACGGCTCACGGCGAACGGACGGTTTCAACGGGCCGTCGTCCATGGAAAACTTGATCCCGGGAGGCTCAGATTCAGGTCGTCCTTACACCCGATTGCCGTCCGAGACTTCGGAGAGGCCGTAGGCCCCGGCTGGAACTAAGCGGCTTCGACAACCCATCGAATGGGGTGTATTTTCTCGTGGAGGGAGGCTTTGGAAAAAGTCTCCACCCGCGCCGTTTCCATCTTTTCGTCGCCGTCCGGCCGCCTTGGGCGGAGAGGTTTGCGGGGAAAACGCACCAGGCAGACCCTTGCTTACGGCCACAGCGATGTCGTGAAGGCATGCCGAAGAGTGGGCCCGGCATTGGGGTCCGCTTTGCCGTCTGCCGTCATATTTGCATTCGCAGGAAAAATCGATGAGTGAACAACGCGTTCGGTTTGCCGGGAAGGCTTTGGAGTTATTCTTAATATTGTCGTTGGCCATGGGTGCGTTGCTCGCGGGTGCGGTTGCCTTGCTCTACCGTGCGGACCTCAATTCCTTCCTCTCCGAGTTGAAAGAGCGGGAGGAGCGTGCTCTCGAGCGGCAGGCCGCCGCCATCGGCGACGAGTTCGACGTCATCGTGGGCGACCTGCTGTTCTTGTCTCGTCAAAACGAACTACACGCGTACCTGGAACGGAAAGACGCCAAGGCGCTGCGGGCGATTCAAGACGAATACCTGACACTGGTGGACGTCAAAAGGATTTACGACCAGATTCGTTACCTGAACGCCGACGGTATGGAGAAGGTGCGGGTCAATTTCGCCGCCGGTAAGCCTCGTGTTGTGCCGGAGGGCGAACTGCAGAACAAGTCCGGGCGTTATTATTTTGCGGACACATTTGCACTGGGGAGAGGGGAAGTCTTTGTTTCACCTCTGGATCTCAATGTGGAGCTGGGCGAAGTGGAACGTCCTCTCAAGCCCATGATTCGCTTCGGCACACCCGTCATCGATTGTGACGGGAACAAACGGGGCGTTGTGCTGCTCAACTACCTGGCCGCCGGGCTGTTGAGTCGCATCGAGGCGCAAGGGGCCGGCGCACGGAGCGTGGCCATGCTGGTCAACTCGGACGGGTACTGGTTGCTGCACCCGGACGAGCAAAAGGAGTGGGGGTTCATGTTCGACGACCGGGCCGGGCTCTCCCTGGCCAATGCATATCCCCGGGAATGGCGCATGATCAGGGAGCGGCGCACGGGGCAGGTGCGTACGGAAAACGGTTTGATCACTTTTGCCGCCGTCTACCCCTTGTTGGAGGTTTCCGGTTCCAGTTCCGGTTCATGCGAACCCAACGCACCCAGCGGAAAGCATTTAGACCCATCCGAGTACTTCTGGGTTCTGGTTTCCCGCGTTCCTTGCGAGGTCATTACCGCCCACTCACGGGCCTTGATGAGCCGGCTCTTAATGATTGGAGCCGGATTGTTCCTCATCCTGTCCTATGGTGCGTGGCAGTTGGCTGCGGCGGTCGCCAAGCGCCGCATCTATCAGGACCGGCTTGTCAAAATGGCCTTGACCGACTCCCTGACCGGTCTGCCCAACAGAGTCCTGTTTTTCGACAGGCTGGGGGAGGGCATCGCTCATGCGACCCGGTTCGGGCGGAAGCTCGGCCTGTTGTACATCGATCTGGACGGGTTCAAGGGAATCAACGACACCTTGGGTCACGACGCGGGAGACGAGCTGCTGATACAGGTGGGAGGGGCGCTGAAGAAAAATCTGCGCAAGTCCGATACCGTGGCGCGTCTTGGGGGAGACGAGTTCGCCGCAATCCTTTTTGAAATCAAAGAACCGGAAGACGCCCAGCTCATCGGGGAAAAGGTGGTGGCGACCCTGTCGCGGCCCTTCGAACTCAAAGCGGGTGCGGCCCGGATCGGAGCCAGCGTGGGCGCGGCCGTTTTCCCGGATCACGAGAGCACGGTGAGCGACCTGGTCAAGCGGGCGGACGCCGCCATGTACCGAGCCAAAGCCATGGGCAAGGGCGCCTGTGTCATGGACATGAAGGGGCTCCGTAACAACCTGTAATAATCCGGTTATACCGACAAACCGTTAATCAATCCGGAGGGACGTGCAAACTTGCCCGGGCCAATCGTGTCATCCTTTGGCTCCTTCGGTCTTATCCCAATTCGGTGTCCAAGAAAACCGTAGAGCAAAGGGCATGAAACAAGCAGTATTCTTTCCCCTAACGGTGTTTGTAGATAACTCTCTCATCTCCGCTTCAACCCCACGGTTCTCCGGCTTTGCTTCGTTGACTTTCAATCTTCGCATGCTTTGAACCGGCAGTTTAGCGTAAATTCTCATCCTTACCCAACGAAAATGTTCTCCCGTTCCTCCATTCACGGGTAATCCTCCGTTTCAACTTCAAAGCCTATGGACACCAGCGTGATCCGTCATGTCGGCGGTACTCGGTACGGGTTACCTGGAAATAATGTCGTGAAAGAGGTTGCGGAGTTTTCAAAGTAGAGGTATGGTTGGAAGAAAATGAATGGTGATTCAGTCAGGGTTCGGAGGCGGCATGCCCGGGATTTCGAGCGGTTGGAGGTCCCAGGCGAGCCTTCAATCCGAAGGACCCGGAAACCGGCAACAAACGCCTGCGGAGCGTCCGTTTCGGAGATTCGCAGCATGCATTGGAGGTTCCAGGACGTCGCGTTCGAGTGTCGAATCTCATCCACCAAGGGGACAAGGGCTTCTTACGACTGGGGGAGTCCTTGGATGAGATCGGTATTCGGGTGAGCGATCTTCCCGCAGGTCCATGGGACCGGATGCAGGAAATGGAGAACCCCAATAAGAATCGGCATCGGCTGCTGCGTCGTTCCTCGGGTGGAGGGCACGCCGGCGCCGCACGATCGGGCCCGTTCCACGGTCGAGGGATGAAGCCGCGATCCCCGCGTGAACGGTTGAAACACGGGATGGACGGAAAACGGAGGAGAACGACATGAGCGAAAAGGCATACACGCCCGGTGAATTTTACGATTACCCCCTGATCATCAAGAAGTTGCTGAACACGGCGCTGATCCAGGCGCCCGATCAGGAGATCGTCTACCGCGACAAGATGCGCTACACCTACAGGGATCTGAATGAACGGATTCACCGCCTGGCCGGTGGTCTGGCAAAATTGGGCGTTACGCCGGGCGATACCGTGGCGGTGTTCGATTATGACAGCAACCGGTTCCTGGAGGCTTTTTTCGCCATTCCCATGATGGGCGCGGTCATGCAGATGGTGAACTGGCGTCTGTCCGCCGATCAGATTCTCTATACCCTCGAACACGCGGAAGCCGGGACCATTCTCATCAACAGCGACTTCCTGCCCATCCTGGAAGCCATCCGGGACAAGCTGACCCACGTGCGGTCCGTGGTGGTGATTTCCGAGGAAGGGGGCGCTCCCGATTCTTCGGTGGGCTTTGACCTGCTGTACGAGGATCTCCTGGCCGGCGCGCCCGAGTGCTACGATTTTCCGGATCTGAACGAAAACACCAAGGCCACTACGTTTTACACTACCGGCACCACCGGTGATCCCAAGGGCGTGCACTTCACTCACCGCCAGCTGGTGTTGCACACCCTGTCCCTTTCCGTGGCGTTGGGAAGTTACGAAACCATGGGCCGGTTCCGTTCCAACGACGTGTACATGCCCATGACCCCCATGTTCCACGTCCACGCCTGGGGCCTGCCCTATGTGGCCACTCTGCTGGGCACCCGGCAGATCTATCCGGGGAAATACGAACCGGCCATGCTGCTGAAACTCATCGTAACGGAAAAAGTCACCTTCTCCCATTGCGTTCCCACGATCCTCCAGATGCTCGTGAACAGCCCGGCGGTCAAGGACATCGACTTGAGCCGGTGGAAGGTCATCATCGGCGGGTCCGCCCTTTCCCGAGGATTGGCCGCCGCGGCCCGAAAGATGGGCATCACCATCTGCACCGGATACGGCATGTCGGAAACCTGCCCGGTGATCAGTCTGGCGACACCCAAGTCGCACATGACGGACTTGGAGGAAGACCGGCTGCTGGATGTGATCTGCAAGACCGGTTTGCCTGTTCCCCTGGTGGAATTCGAGGTGGCCGGCCCCGACGACCGACCGTTGCCCCATGACGGCGTGTCCGCGGGCGAAGTGATCATGCGGGCGCCCTGGCTCACCATGAGCTATTTCAAGGCGCCGGACAAGTCCGCGGAGCTCTGGCGCAACGGCTGGCTCCACAGCGGAGACGTGGGCCATATCGACGGGGAGGGTTACCTTCAGGTTACCGACAGGATCAAGGACGTGATCAAGAGCGGCGGGGAATGGGTGTCGTCGCTGGACCTGGAGAACATCATGAGCCGGCACGAGGCCGTGCTGGAATCCGCCGCCATCGGGATTCCGGACGAAAAATGGGTCGAACGGCCGCTGATGCTGGTGGTGCTCAGGCCTGAATTTCGCGATCAGGTGACCGCGGCCGATCTCAAGGCCCATATGAAGCGCGCGGCGGAAGAAGGACGCCTGCCCAAATACGGCGTGCCGGACCGGTATGAGATCGTGGAAGAAATCCCCAAGACCAGTGTGGGCAAGCTGAATAAGAAAGCCATGCGACAGACGTACCGATGACTTTCTCATTCACAGGGTCGCCGGGGGAACGGATGTTCCCCCGGGCCCCCTTGCGGGTTTCGTCCCGCCGGTCCGTGACGAAGCGGAGCTTGGGAACTTCTTCGCCGATTCAGGAGATGTTGGGAACGCTGCAAGTTATTGAGGAAACCTTATTTATTCCCTCAGGCTCTCCTCCCAAGGCGGTGAGACCTGCCTGAACCTTTTTGAGAAGGTTGCTCGCCCGTGCGTCGTAACCGAGGTCGAAGTGCAGGGGGGTAATGGCCGGGATTCTTCACGAGAGCGTCTCAGCCTGGATGCGCCGGACCGGCAAAACGCGCCGTTTGCGCTCCGTGCCCCTCAAGATGGAGCGCGCAGGAGGGGGCCGCTGGAAATACGCTCTTCCGGGTGACCCGGTGAATCAGGACCCTTCGAAGCACTTCCTCACCCCAGTAGGCCGAGTGGGGTACGGGGTCGGTTATCCGGCGCGATGCCGGCAGAGATTCGTTGCCGGCGTCCCAAGCGGTCCTCCAGAAAAACGGAGAGGTCTTTTCGTTGAAAACATCATTGGCGGAAGAAGGGTCGCGCAGGAACACATCGAAGGACCACGCGATCTTGTATTCCGGAGCGGAATAGCGAGTGCCGTCGGACTTGTCCAAATACTGTAGTATGTATCTGGTATGATTCTCAAAATCACTTTCAACAAAGCGGACGGTTCGGAACCAGATTCGGACCAGCTTGTCCAGCGCTTCCTGATTCTTCTTCGCAAACCGTTCCGTGGTCACCAGCCCGTCGATGACCGGAGTCATCAAGTTCGCAGGGAGCGGCAGCTCGGCGGCGTCCGACTTGAGACGCGCTTCGATTCGTTCGCTCGGTCCCGCTGCAAAAGCATCCAAGTCGCCTTCCATGAATGCCGCCAGAGAGTCCCGAGGCGAGGCGGGGACGAGTTCCACGTCCTTTTCGGGGTTTAGCCCCGCGACTTTCAAAGCGGCGTGCACCATCCGCTCAAGGTCGGTCCCTTTGGGGAAACCGATCTTTTTCCCCCTGAGCCGACGAGCGATTTCCGCGACTCGCTTTGCCTCATCCGCCTTTGGCTCGCCTTTCTCTCCCAACAAAGGTCCGAGCTCGGATTCCCCATGCACCATGATGGCCCGTCCCTCGAAAACGAAAAAGGGACAATAGAAAATCGGAGCCTTTTCGCTTTCGGCGGGGTTCGGATACGAAGAAAGAAACGAGTTGATGTCAACCACCGACACGTCTATGGAGCCGTCGGCCAGGTCGGTCGCCACGTCGTCCCAGGGCGTGGGAACGAGGTCGATTTGGATGCCGTCTTCCTTGTACCACCCCAGGCCCTTGGCCACGACGGGGAGTACGGTGTCATGGTACGGGGTGATTCCGTATCGTACGACAATGGGGGGCTTACTTTGGGTGGAAAGCGTGATCAGAGCGATCATGGCAAACGCGACTAGAACCACGGCACAAATGGTCAAGATCATCCTCATCCAAGGGCTCCTTCGGCATGCGCATCCCATTCAACAGTCTTGTTAAACGAGATGCGGCTGATAGGATACGCTGATCGGTATCCCGTCCATCAGACCCGGGTGCATCAGTGAGAGGACAATGAAAGGTTCGGCGCACCGCTCCTGCGACACGCATCTTATACGGTGATGAGAGTGGTGGCAAGTATCCGCATTTTTGCAGGGTTTTTCTACAAGATTTGTGGGCGAAAGCCGGCGGGTGCAAATCCGGGAAATCAACGAGCACTTCATAATTGATCCGGACGCCGACGGGTATCTTGTGAGCCCGACCATCGGATATGCCAAAGCCAACGCAGGCCTTCAGGATTCGATCTCCCGGCCGGCTACTCCACGGTTACCTCGACCGAATCCAGCGCCCACCACGGCCCGGCGGCGGCTCCATCGGGATCGTCCAGAGCGAAATAGAACGTGTAATTTCCGGGAGGCAAGGGCGTGTTGAACACCTCGATTTCGGAAAGGGCGAACAGGCCGGTCCGAGTACAGACATGGACCTCGGGCATCCAGCCCGTGGGATGGACATACGAATACCAGGTTTCTGTAAGGTCGAAAGAGGCGTGTGCCGCGATCCACCAGTCGGCGGTCTCTCCCGCATGGGAGCCGGGATCCAACGACACGGTGATGCTCACCGGTTCCGTTGATGCCACCGTGATGGACGAATCAACGCCGTTCGCTTTGACGCCCGCCGCGATGGGAGCCGCAGGTTCCAACAAAAAGGCGTGGAGCTCACCGTTAAACAGACCGGTTCCGCAAATGAGGCCTGCGTCGGAGATGCCTCTGGCATCCCTTAACTCCCAACCGGAGTCGGAAGGGATCACGTCGTTGAGATCGGTTCTCTCTCCGTCCTTCCAGAGATACGCCGTTCCCCCAAGGCCGATCAAGGTGCCTTGCGCGCCCACCGCATGCCCGTACCGATTGACCGCCAAGGCACGACTTTCTCCCTCTCCTGAGAGGAGCCGCATGCCGGCTTCCTGATCCCAAATGAAGGCGCGAAATTCATCGGAGGCCGTTCGCACGTACCCCACCACCTGACCTTCATCGTTGATATCCGCGGCGTAGTAACTCCATCCTTCGTCATTCAGGGCGTCCAGATAGGTGATGCCCTCCGAACGGTTCCATAGGAAAGCTCGGCACGGGTCTCCCGAGTAACCCGCCACGTCCTCGAAACCGTTTATGGCGGAGGCGTAGGCGGGCCCTTCCAGACCTTCCAGAATGCTGAAGGTGTCGGATGCGGGGTCCCAAAGCAGGGCCCGGGTGCCGTCGATATCATTGTAGTTGCGCGCGTAACCTACGGCTTTCCCGGAATCGCCGATTCCATTGGCCGTGGCGAACAGAAAATCTCCTTTATTCAGATAGGCAAATCCATCCACGGCATCCCAGATGAACGCGTTATCATTATGTTGGTGATGGTTTCCCACCACCTGGCCGAGATTATTCAATCCCAATGCTTTCCCGAGCCCGATGGCGACCATGCCGGACTTGGAATCCCAATAAAACGACATATAGGCACCGTCCGAGGTCGTGGATTTGCCTACCACGGCGCCCTGTTCATTGACATCGTAGGCCATGCTGACGTCGCCGCCCAGTGTTCCCAGGTCGGTTATGGAGTATTCCGGGAGGGGCGCCGAACCGCAGGGCCCGGGAAACGCGGCTGAAAATCCCACAAGTAAAAGGGCGAGGATCCAAGGTACATACCGTGTTCTCATGAAGGTCTCCTTCTCAACGCATCAGGCATTGTCGGACGGCGTCCATTCACGAGGTGTGCCGCAGGGGGCCGCCATTCCCCTGCACTCCCCGCCGGGGGACCAATGGCCCCCCGGGACCCCCGTTGCGCTTTTGCGAATCGCGTACGCGATTCGCAAAACGAGAGGCATGTGCCGTCCGGCATATTGAAGCACCTCAAGTTCTTGGGAAGGAGCCCGAGGGACCGCTTTTTTCAAAAAGGATTCCCTCGGATACTCCTCTGAATGCTCCCGTCGGACGACTATAGCACAGGGTTTTCCATTGTCCAGGAAGGCGACCTTCTTGTGGGGCCGTTGAAAGACGCGATCTTCGGCGTGGCGTTTCATCGTTGGGCGCTGAGACGTGATTCTTTGTGCGTCTCGTGCCTCGGGATTTGCGCGCCTTGAATCTCACCGTTTTTCGACAGTCCGCAAGGAACGGATGTCGTCCCGCCGGCTGCCTGCCCGCATACGGTTTCGCCCTCATCAACCGGGTTCCGCGATTTTGCACAAAAAACGCTCAGCCGCCTTGTTTTCCCTTCCGGAACGTGAAACGAAAACTTGCTAAGGAAAAAATACCGGGTTATCTTTTTCTTAGCAGAATTTAACGAAAAAAATTTACATAAGGAATCCGTAGAGACGTGAGCCGGAAGAAACCTTCAGGTCAATATCTGAATTGCTCCGTTGGGGGAGAGTACTATAAGGCATTCTTGCCCGCACCGCTTCCATATGCCCCTCAATTGCGATTATCCAATCAGCTCATGAACCTTATGGAAAAGGCGAATCGGGCGCTCGGGAGGCTGGAAGGAATAACGACCCTTTTGCCGGGATCTCTTTTTATCTATTTCTACGTTCGCAAAGAGGCTTTGCTTTCGTCTCAGATCGAGGGGACACAGTCCTCCCTGTCCGAATTGCTGCTTTACGAAAGCAGCCAATTACCCGGCGTACCCCTTGACGACGTGGAAGAAGTATCGAGCTACGTTGCGGCAATGGAATATGGTCTGAAAAGGGTGCGGGAAGGATTTCCTATCTGTCTGAGACTATTCAAAGAGATACACAAAGTACTATTGGCGAAGGGAAGGGGTAGCCATAGAAATCCGGGAGAGTTTCGCCGTTCTCAGAACTGGGTGGGGGGAACACGTCCGGGCAATGCCTTATATGTTCCACCACCCGTAGAACATGTCATGAATTGCATGGGCAATTTGGAGGAGTTCATTCAAAATAGATCGATGTTTACCCCTCTTCTTGTCAAGGCAGCGGTCTCGCATGTGCAGTTTGAGACCATCCATCCTTTTCTTGATGGGAATGGACGTCTGGGTCGTCTTCTCATCACACTCATGTTGTGCGCTGAGGAAGCTCTCAGTGAACCTTTGTTGTATCTGAGCCTTTATTTCAAGGCGAATCGAGTACGATACTACGATCTACTTCAGAAAGTCCGAACGGAATCCGCCTGGGATGAATGGTTGGACTTCTTTCTTACAGGTGTCTTTGAAACCTCCCAGCAAGCCTGGAAGTCGGCCCAAACCATACTTGGCATTTTTGATCAAGATAAGAAAAAGATTGAAGCATTGAAACGCAAGGCAGGTTCGGTTTTGAGAGTACAGCACCTACTGCAGACCAATCCTATCATTTCTATTCCCAAGGCCGCCGATGAGTTGGAACTATCCACCCCGACGGTATCGTCTTGTTTTAAAAATCTCACGGACCTTGGGATTGTGAACGAGATAACCGGAGGGCAGCGGCATAGGCTGTTTGTATATGGCCGATACTTGAAGACTTTGGAGGAAGGAACGGAACCATACCGCAATGCTTGAGATGGCAAAGACGGCAAAATTCAAAATCCTAACCTGTTGATTTAGTAAGCATGCCCCACAGGATTCGAATCCGCGCTCCGCAGATAGGAAAGGAATAAGCTCAAGCTTTCAAGACTCATCGTCCGCCTCCGACATTTTCTATTTTCGGGTGTTCAAGGAGTTCGACGACCCGGGGCGCCGATTCAAGTGCCTGTAGAGAGCCTCGGGAACGCATCCTTGTATGGAAAGCTGTATGCGGAAGAAGGCGAAAGGACGTGTTGCGTCTGGTCTTATTGCCGTGAATGGGGTTGTTCGACAACAAGAAAAGATTCCGGGAGCAAGACCCGGCCACAGTTTCTCATGAGCAGGTATCGCATGAGTTCCGCCCTGGAACGCTCCATCATATCCATGGATCGGACTTCGATGATGATCTTTGAAATCCTGGAAAAATCGAGCAGGTCCAATATGTGACGCCAATCCAGGGTCCCGCTTTCCAGTCCGTTGTGCTCGTCCCGCTCGCCCGAGTTGTTGCTGGCGTGGACATAGGCCACCCGGTGATTCACTTGTCGGATAAAATCATGGATGGTGCAACCCAGTTTGCCCTGCCGATAACCGTTGTTGAGGTGCCCCAGGTCGAGGACGTATCCGAGGGCCGGAAAGCTTTCGAGAATGTCGTAGGCCTCATGGGCGACCAAGGTGCTGTTGGACTCGTACATCATGTGCACACCCATATCCGTCGCGTAGGAAATCACCTGCTTCAGTCGCTTCTTGTCTTCGCGTGGAAGAATCCCGTCGTTTAGATGAAAGACGAGTTGGCGAGCGCCGAGAAAGCGGCATACATCGATTTCAGCGTTCAGGGTGGCAAGGTTGGCCCGCGTGAAGGACTCAAAGGGCTGGAACACCCCGGCCGTTCCGGAGTGGACGCTCAAATCCAGGCCTTCCAGGTATTTTTTGACTTTCTCGAGAAAGAAGAGATTGAAATGGAGCTTCGAGTTGCGACGATTGATTTCAACGGCGTCGAATCCGAGTTCCCGAACGTATTTGTACCATTTGGCCTTTCGGACGATCTGTGTCGTGATTCCTACGACGGGAGCCATATTCCTTCCATGGAAAAAGTAAGATGAATTCGTGATCATTCACGGGGGGAACTTTTAAAAAAGTTCCCCCCGTGCGCCCCCCTTGAAACGTTTCAAGCAGGCCTCACCGCCTTCGGCGGAGAGGCTGAGGGAGAATTAGGCTTTCTCGCTGATTTCCGGCGTTCCTTACATCTCCTGAATCGGCAGAGAAGTCCGTGGTTCGGCTTCGTCACGCACAGGCGGGTGGAGCCAATACAAGGGGTCCGGCGGTAAGAGCGTCCCCCCGAAACCTGTGAGCGTCTTCAATGACTCAAGGCATTCAAGCTGCGACGTCCTCGTCGAAAGTCCCGTTTTTGCCTGTCCGGAGAAAACCCCGACCCGGTTGCGACGCGCAAGCGAGCAACCCTCTTAAAAGGTTTAGGAAAGGGTCCGGGAAAACCTTTTTTAAAAGGTTGTCCCGGATATCCATTAAATGGACATGAATTCCTTAGGTTCTATTGTTTCCGGATCGATCTTTGTTCTTCGGGAATCGGAGTCGGGACGGGCTCACCGCAGACTTTCCTCACCGCGCCGAAGCGAGGCGGGCAGGCTTCGAAACACGTTCCGCACTTGATGCACTTGTCCTGATCGATGACGTGAATCCGGTTCTTGCCCCCGTCGACGGCTTCCACGGGGCATCTTCGGAGGCATATCATGCAGGCTTTGCATTGATCCGGGTCTATATAGTAGGAGGCCACATTCCGGAACAGCTCGTCGATTTCCTCGTCGGTGAAAAACGTCTCGTATGCTTCCTCGTTTTTGAGACGCGCATTCAGTTTTTCTCTCTTCACCATCTTGATGTAGGGAACCAGTTTCCTGACCGCCTCTATTCCGGCTTTCAGCTCCTCTTTGTCCGCCCCTTCCCCTTGACCGACGGGGCCCAATTCCTTCACCTTTCTGCCGAAATTCGTGATCCCTTCGGCCAGGAGGATTCCGTCTCCGGCGGACATGAACTCCAAGCGCAACCTCTCCGGATTCATTCCTATGTGTTTCAGCAGCTTCCTGCACAAGAGCACCATGTTGAGGGCATAATAGTTCCCATGGGTGGCGTAGTTGCATTCGTTCAGTCGGCAGCCGCCGATGAACACGCCGTCCATTCCGTTGGACAGGGCTCTCAATACAAAGTCCAGATCCACCCTGCCGGAACACATGACCCGGATCAGTCGGGTCTCAGTCGAATACTGTAGTCTGGAAACTCCAGCCAGGTCCGCGGCCCCGTATGCTCACCAATGGCACACGAAACCCAGTATTCTCGGCTTGAACTCGAGTCCCGCTCTCATTCGATTTCAACTCCTAAGTTCGGTGTTCACGGCTTTGTTCATCGGCGTTTCTCCAGCAGCCCGCTGAGAAACACCTGCTAGGCGTACCCCACGGCGGCATCCATGGGCTGCGGAGTCTCTTCTTGGGGAAGCGCCGCGTCGATCTGGCTCACCAGTTCTTCATCGGTGAAATGCTTGAGCAGAATGGCTCCGGTCGGGCACATGGCGTTGCACAGGCCGTCCCCTTTGCAGATCACGGGGTTCACCACGGCTTTTCGCCCCTGTCGAGTTTCACGGAACTCGACGGCACCGTACGCACATGCTTCCATGCAGGCTCCGCACCCGATGCACTTCTTGTCGTCCACCTCGCAAACGGCGCCCGAAACCGTGACCACGTCGTGAGAGAGAAGGGCCAATACCCGACCCGCGGCTCCGTAAGCCTGGTTGATCGCTTCCGGTATGTGCTTGGGATAGTGGGCCATGCCGCAAAGGAAAACACCCTCCGTGCTGAACTCCACGGGCCGCAGCTTGACGTGCGCTTCCTTGAAAAACCCGTCCGGTCCAATGGACGCCTTGAACCAATTGGCGATTTCCGCGTTTTCCGAGGAAGGAACAACGGCGGCGGACAATACGAGATAATCCGCATCCAGGGCGAGCCGTTCCCCCAGGATGGAATCGGGAACCGTGACCCTCAGAACAGGGCGGCCCTCTTCTTCCACCGCTTCCACACGCGGTTTGTCGTCCGGTTCATAACGGATGAATTTCACGTCCTTTTCGGAAGCGTCCCGGTAATGATCCTCCAGGAACCCGTAGGTTCTCATGTCTCTGAACAGGATGTAGATGTCCGTTTCGGGGTGGGACGCTTTCAGGTTCAGCGCGTTCTTGATCGCGTGGCTGCAACAAATCCGGGCGCAGTAATTCCGGTCTTCGTTTCTGCATCCCACGCATTGAATCATGACCAGATTCCGGCAACGGTCCAACTTCTCGTCTTCGGCGGCGATGCGTTCTTCCAGTTCCAGCTGGGTCATGACCCGGTCGTCTTGTCCATAGAGGTATTCCACGGGTCGATATTCGTCGGCGCCCACGGCGAGGACGACCGCTCCGTGTTTGATTTCCGTCGGTCCTCTTTCCGAGTGGATCTTGGTGACGAAGTTCCCCACGTAACCGGTCGCCTCCGTAACCTCGGCGCTCGTGTACAAGTGGATCGCGGGATGGCGGTAGACCTTGCGCACGAGGTCCCGGAGGTGGGTCTGAACGTCCAGACCGTCCAAAGTGGAATGGATTCTTCTCGCCGTTCCCCCCAGGTCCGTATCCTTTTCCAACAGATGGACTTCGTGGCCCTGTTCGGCGATGGACACGGCGCAGGTCATGCCGGCAATGCCGCCGCCCACCACCAGCGCCGCCTTGTTCACCGGCAGATCGATCTCCAGCAACGGCTCCAAGCGGGCCGCCCGGGCCACCGACATTCGGGTGATATCCTTGGCCTTGTTCGTGGCTTCTTCCGGCTCCTTGGCGTGGACCCAGGAACAGTGCTCCCGGATGTTGGCCATCTCACAGAAATATTGGTTGATTCCGGCTTCTCGGAGGGTGTCTCGAAACAGGGGTTCCAAAGTCCTGGGGGAGCAGGCGGCGATGACTACCCGATTGAGCTCCTTTTCCTTGATCTTGTCCGTAATTTCCTGGGCGGAATTGGTAGCGCAGGAAAACAGTTGTTCCTGGGCGTAAACCACGTGAGGAAGGCTCAATGCGTATTCCACCGTTGACGGCACATCCACCACTCTTCCGATATTCGCGCCGCAGTGACACACGAAAACGCCGATTCTCGGCTCTTCTTGGGAGACATCCTCTTCGTCGGGATAGACTCGTTCGCCGGTGAGCTTGCCTCGCCTGTAGTTCAGGAATTCACCGCACTGAGAGCCTGCTCCGCCGGCGGAATAGACCGACTCCGGGATATCCATGGGACCCTGGAAGGCGCCGCTCACGAAGACGCCGGGTCTGGAGGTTTCCACGGGATTGGAGGGCAGGGTCCGGCAGAAACCGTGCGCGTTGAGTTCGATTCCAAACTTGTCCGCGAGTACCGTGAAATCGGCGGGGGGGGTCAATCCCACGGACAGAACCACCATGTCGAACTCTTCCTCTTTCACCCCTTCGTCGGGAGTCGCATATCGGACCAACAGGTTCTTGGTCTCCGGCATCTCCCCCACCACGGAAACATAGCTTCGTATGAACCGCACTCCGGGAAGTTGCCGAGTTCTTTCAAAATAAGATTCGAAATCCTTGCCGTAGGATCGAATGTCGTTGTGGAATATGGTGCATTCGGCTTCCGAATCATGATCCTTGGCAAGAATGACCTGCTTCTGTGTATAGGTGCAGCATACGGCGGAACAGTAGCTGTTGTCTCCTGGGGTGACTCTTCTGGAACCCACGCACTGAATCCAGGCCGTTTTACGAGGGTGCTTCCCGTCGGAAGCGCGGAACACCTCGCCTTCATACGGTCCCGTGGAGCACAACAGCCGCTCGTAGTCCAGACTCGTCACCACGTTTTCGAATTTCCCGTACCCGTAGTCGTTTTTTGCCTTGGGATCGAAAGGCTCATAACCCGGAGCCAGAACGACCGCCCCCACGTTGATTTCAAGCTTCTCCGGCTCTTGATTGAGGTCAATGGCTTCGTTCTTGCACACCGCCTCACAAATGCGGCACTTCTTTTCTTTCAGGTAAAGGCAGCTCTCATCCACATAGGCGATGAGGGGAATGGCCTGAGCGAAATAGATGTGAATCGCCTTGTTCGAGGATATTTCCTGATTGAATGGGTCCGGGTAGTGAACCGGACAATACTGCACACAGGTGGTACAACCCGTGCATTTATCCTCCAGCACGTACCTGGGCTTCTTGATCAGCGTTACGCTGAAGTCTCCCGCCTCTCCTTCCACGTCTTTGATCTCCGTGTAGGTGAGGACCTCAATGTTTGGGTGCCGGCCGACCTCGACCAGTTTGGGAGACAGTATTCACATGGAGCAGTCGTTGGTCGGGTACGTCTTGTCGAGCTGGGCCATATGGCCGCCGATGGCGGGCCCCTTTTCAATCAGATAGACTTTGTAACCCGCTGCGGCGAGATCGAGAGATGCCTGAATGCCGCTGATTCCTCCGCCCACCACCATGACGTCTCCAAAATGGTTGTCTTGGGGAAGGTTGGAGAAGAATCCTTCAGTCGTCGCGCTGTCCACTTTTCATCTCCTCATCAAACTTGCTCGGAACGCCGGCCCGGCTCTTCGGGCCGGTACTTAACGGCCTAAATCTCATTTCCGGGGGACGCTTTTGGGAAAGCACCCCGACTAGACCACTTCTCGTATGATCTCCGTAATGTCCTTGATCACCAGGTTTTCGGCAAAGGCACAGGTGAGCTTGGCGTCCTCGAAATTGGCGATGCAGTAGGGACAGGAAGTCACCAACACCTCGGCCCCGGCGTCCACCGCCTGTTGCAGCCTGAGGTCGGAGAATCTCTCCTGCTTGGGCGTTTCCATCCAGATGCGCCCTCCGCCGCCGCCGCAGCACAAGCTGTCCTCCCGGCACTCCCGCATCTCGAGCAACTCCAGCCCGGGTATTTTTCTCAATATCTCTCTGGGTTCGTCATAGATACCGTTATGCCGGCCCAAATAGCAGGGGTCGTGATAAACGACCTTTTTCTCATAACTCCCTGAAAGCGAAATTCTTCCCTCCCGGATCAGGTCGTAGAGATATTGAGCGATGTGAACCACTTCGAAGTGGACCATGAATTGGGGATACTCGTTCCTGAACGTATGATAGCAGTGAGGGGAGGAAACCAGAACCCGCTTCACTCCGTGGTCGATAAAGGTCTTGATGTTCGCCTTGGCCAACCGTTTGAAGAGTTCCTCGTCGCCCGTCTTGCGAATGCTTTCTCCGCAGCAGCTTTCATCGGATCCCAGTATTCCGAAATCGACCTCCGCCTGCTTGAGAATATGGGCCGCGGATTGGGCCACCTTCTTGAGTCTGGGGTCATAGCACAGGTAGCAGCCGGGAAAGTACAGGAGGTCCATGTCTTCGGTGAATTCCGCCACGGAAGCGTCCTTGGCCCAGTTCGCCCTGTCGTCCCGTTTCTCGCTCAGCGGGTTGCCCTCCCCGACGAGACTCGCGTTCGCCGTTCGGATGGGAGCCACGGACTTGGGAAACACTCCGTATTCGGAAGCGATCCTTCGCAGGGCGATGCCGGATTCGATCTGCCGCACGTCTCTGGGGCAGCGCTGCGGGCATCTTCCGCAGGTCGTGCAACGCCAGATGTCCTCGCTTTCAATCTCGGTCATGCCGAAGGACGCCTGCCGCACGATCTTGCGCATGCTGAAATTCACCACCCGATTCCACGGGCACACCACGTCGCACAGTCCGCACTGAAAGCAGCGTTTGAAAGCGTCTCCACCGTTCTCTTTGATGACGTCGACGATCTCTCTGTAATCGGCTACATTTTCCACCGGCTTCTTCTACCTCTCTTGATGTATCCATTCAGGGGGTATGCGGGAAAACCTTCTGGAAAAGGTTTTTTCGGGCACTTTCCCCAACTTCTTGAGAGTGTTGCTCCCTTGTGCGCCGCAACCGGGTTTAAGCGTTTTCACTGAATAGGTTGCCGGATCCGTAATACCCGGAGCTTTCGCCGAGGACTTCGCAGGTTGCATGTTTTAGATCGCCGGCTCAGGGTTTCGGCTTCGTCCTCCTGGAGACGGACCCCCTGTGAATAAGCGGCTCATGATCGGTGCCTCAGCACTTGCCCGACATTCGGGCGATGGTGTCCCTGAGTTTTTCCAGGCCGTATCGATCGGCCAACGATTCCAGACCGATCTCCAGGTCTTCCATTTCCTCCCGTTCGTCCTCTTCCACTTCCTCTTCCCGGACCTCGTAGATCAATACGTCGTTAAGGCAATGGGTGACGCACAGGGGTTCCTCTTCCCCTTCACACATATCACACTTCAACGGCAGGCCGGAATCGGGTTCCTTGAATACGTCCCTGGACGGGCACGCGGCTCTGCAGAAGGCGCACTCCTCGTATTGTTTCCCGTCGATGGTGTACCTGTCTCTGCCCATGCATTCGGACGGGGCGTATTCACCCGCGAACACGGGGACCCAGATATCCTGCAGAGGATAGCGAACCACCCGGATGCGAGACCTCGCCGGATTGATGCTGCCGTACTTGGGTTCGGCGTGAAAGGCGGAACAGATCACCTCACAGGCCCGACAGCCGTTGCACTTGTCGGCGTCAATTCGTACCGTCTTGATTTTCTTGACGATCTTGGCCATTCTTTAATAGCCCTCTCTTTTCCAGATCCTCGGCGACATATCCCAAATCCAGCTCCAAAAAGGTTTCTCTCGTGGGCACGCCGTCGTTGTTCCATCCCTTGAACCGGTAGTAGGTGTCCAAGAGCTTTTCTTCGTGCTCCGGAAATCTTCTCTTCCAATGGTCTTCGGGCGGCTTCTCGTCGGATCGCCTCAGGCCGTTTCTGATATTCAGCGCCCTGTGCAGGTTTCGGCTTCTTCGGACGATCTTTTTCAGTTCGGCCTCGTCCACATCCAAACCGGTGGCTGCAGAGATCAACTTGGGATAGTTGTGGATGTGGTAGGGGGGCTTGAGGCAAAAGGATCCCATACCCGCGCAGAACCCCAAGGCGTCGTCGATGTTGTGTACCGTCTCCATCCAATCCACGATGTCGCAGCACATTTCCGGAGTCGGGAAATAGGGATTGGAGAATTCGCCTCGCGGTTCCCAGTCCAAAAAGTATTGCTTGAACCTGTCGTCGGGAAGCTGCGGCCAGTCCTCCACAAAGGCTTCTCTTTCCTCTCTGGTAAGAAAAGGCGCTTGGGGCCAGTTTCCTTCGATCTGGGTAATGCTGATCTTTTCGTTGGTGGAGTACATCAGGTAATAGAGGGGGTCCATCATGCCCAGCTTGAGAGGGAGCTGCTCATGTTTCTTGATGTTGTTGTGCGCGAATTCCTCCGCGCCGTTTCCGATGGCCTTGGCCGCGTAATAGGTGCCGTCGGCCAGCACGTCTCCGATCCCTTCCCGCCGGACCACCCGATCGAGCAGCCAATAGAATCTTCCCTCCTTATCGGAGGGGCAGCCTTCGAAATCCTTGTCCGTGAGGATCCCCGCCTCGTAAAGCTCCACGGCGAAAGCCAGAATCTGAGGAGTCGAGAATCCGTCGACGCCGTACTCCGTGGCGCGCTGGACGATTCGAAAGGAGAAATCCAGGTTGTCCACAAAAGCCGCCATGGAATAGGTCATTTTCGAAAAGCACTTCATCATGTACCTGGGGACGTCCTGGTAGGCGATCAACGCTCCGCACTGCTGAGGGCAGTTGAAGCAACTGATCAACCGCTTGATGGCGCTCAGTTGGGTCCTGGTCCAGTCCTCTTCGATTTCCTCGGTCCAGAAACCTTTCCTCCGAGCGCGGGCGTTGCCCCAGGCGAAATTTTCGGTGTGCCACTTTTCGTCCGTGTGCTTCATTTCCTGAGGGGACCCGATGCCCGCCAGGATGGTCATGACTCCGGGTATGGGATTCTCGTTTCGGTACTTGATGTACGCCGTGATCTCTCTCATGTGCTCCATGAATTCGGCGCCTCGGGCGAGGTACAGGTCCTTGGTGCCGCGCACGGCCACGGCTTTTACGTTCTTGTCTCCCATGACCGCGCCCCCGCCGAGCCTGCTGGCGCTCGACCGACCCTGCTCGATGGAAGCCGTGAACACTCTATTTTCTCCGGCCAGGCCGATGGCGGCCACCTGGGCGTTGGGCTGGTTCAACTCGTTGCGAATCAGGTCTTGCGTTTCCACCGCGCCTTTGCCCTTCAAATGAGAGGCATCGCGCAGTTCCACCTTGTCGTTGTGAATCCAGACGTATACCGGATGTGGCGATTTGTTGCGAAGGACCACTTTGTCGTAACCCGCGTACTTGAGTTCCGCGGCCCAGAACCCGCCCATCATGGGATAGGCGATCAAGTCGTTTTGAGGTGAAACCGTGGAAACCACGGTGCGGTTGCAGCTGAATGCGGGCGTGCCGCACAGAAGACCGGAGGCGAAAATGAGCAGATTTTGAGGGTCGAAGGCCTTGGTTCCGGGAGGCACTCGATCCCACAGCATTTTGACGTTGGTTCCCAGACCTCCGAGGTGAAGCTCGGTCAACTTCGGGTCCGTTTCCACCCGTTCGATGTTTCCCGTGGCCAAATCTATTTCCAGATTGTAGCCCGTTTCCCCGTATCTCATTCACTTCCCCTTTGTGAATCCAAGGAAGATGGGTTTTATTTACCAGGTATCCGGGACAACCTTTTGAAAAAGGTTTCCCGGACACTTTCGAAAACTTTTTGAGCGGGTTGCCCGCCCGCGTTGCAGCCGGGACCGGAGGCTTTTAGTGAACAGGCGACCGGCTCCAAACAACCGGAACGTGCAACGGGGCGTCGTGCTCCGAATGTTTCCCGTCCGCAAAGGAACTCACCGGCGACTCCCGGAAAAACAATGGAAGATGGTCTTCGTGGCCGCCGGACCCTTTCGTTGCAAGCCGACCTCGTACCTTATGTCGAAACCGACATAAGTCGAATCTCAAAAAAAAGGTTTCTTTGGAAACCGTGCATACAAGAGGTCCCGCTCATCCGGACTTCTTCATGATCACTGATTGTGGGCCGGATGGGACTCGTAGGATCGCCTCCGACACTTAAAGGATAATTATAAAATAGCTATAATGTAACGGTAGAAAACTCCGGCTCCTTCTGTCAAGGGAAAAAGGAGGAATGCGGTGCGGATGACCTATGTTGCGCCTCTTTACGTCGTTACGGTCCCTGCGGTTCATGGAGCAAATTGTCGTCCAAAGAGTAAGTGCGGGATGAGGGAAGGAGATCATGGAGCATGGTTCGTTCGACCCGGCGACAAAAGAGGACAAACCCGGGGGAGGGTTTTCCCCAGCGCCCCGCTTGGGTTCGCGGCACGGTTTGCCGTATCATTCGGGAGGACGCAATTCGGTATAAGCCCTTCGGAACGCGGGGCTTGCCTGGAAAGGTGGTGGGCCGGTCCCCGTCTCCTCATCCGTCATTCGGAACTGGGCTCGGACGTATCGGACGACGCCTCCGGCTGAAGGGGAATGTTCCAGCGTTTCATGTACTTCCAGACGGCGGTACGACTGTACCCGGTCTTTCGGGCCACTTCGCTCTTGTTCCAGCCGCAGGCCTCCAATTCGGCCGTCAAACGTTTCCGATCCAGCTTGGGGCGTGGCCCTCCCACCGAGGGGTAGGTATGCGCGTTCGGCGACATGAGGGAATCGGCCGGCCAACGAATCTCCACGGGCAGTTCGGCCACATCGATGTAGTGGTCGGCGGCCAGGACAAAGGCGTGTTCCACCGCGTTTTCGAGCTCGCGCACATTGCCCGGCCAGGAGTATTCCATGAGGAGCCGCATGGCTTCGGCTGTCACGCCTTGAATCCGCTTGCCCGTCTTTTTGTTTTGTCGATGGATGAAGTGATCGATCAATAAGGGAATGTCCTCACGCCGGTCGCGCAGGGGAGGGATTCGTATGGGAAACACCTTCAGGCGGTAGTAAAGGTCTTCTCGGAATTTCCCGCTTCGAACCAAGTCAAACAGGTGTTTGTTGGTGGCCACGACGACGCGGATATCCACGGCCCGCGTTTTGGACTCCCCAACTCGTTCGATGGTTCGCTGCTGCAGAACCCTCAGCAGTTTGACCTGAATAAAGGGGCTCACTTCTCCGATTTCATCCAGGAACACCGTGCCCCCGTGGGCCTCTTCAAACCGGCCGATTCGATTGCGCGTGGCACCGGTGAAAGCGCCGGAGACATGGCCGAACAACTCGCTCTCCAGCAAGGATTCGGACAAAGCGCTGCAGTTGACCGTGACCAAAGGTTTTTCGGAGCGATCGCCGTTGTAATGAATGGCGCCGGCCACCAGTTCTTTGCCGGTACCGCTTTCTCCTTCGATGAGAACGGTCGCGTCACCGGCCGCGGCCGCCTCGATGGCCCGGAACACCTGCTGCATGCCGGGGCTTTTGCCCAAAATGTTATCCAGGCGGTGCACCTCGCGCAGACGGCGGGCGGCCTCCGCCATCCGCCGTTCGGCCTCCCTCAGAGCGGTCATGTCGGTGACGGTCTCAACCACGCCGATCACTCGGCCCTCCCGGTCTTTCAGTACCCGGGCGCTCTTGACCACCGGCACGTCGTGGCCGTCTTTATGCCTCAGCATACAGGACTTGGCGTCCACCCCGCCGTGTTCAAAGATGCCGCAGTCGAGCATTCCCGAGGGGCATTCCCGGTGCAGACAACGATTGAAATTCAAGACGCTGCAGGATCGGCCCAACACCTCGTCCGCCTTGTAACCGGTGATCTGTTTCATGGCGCGGTTCCACAAGGTGATGCGACCTTTGTCGTCGAGGCTGAACACGCCTTCGGCCATGGCGTCGATGAGCAGGTCGGCGAATGCCGGAGCGATGGCGGCCATGGAATGATTCCCTTTTAGAGTGTTAATAGTAAACGTTCACAAATTGTTTACTCCTGTTTACTGTAGCACTCTCCAACGAGTCAAATCGTTCTGTCTTATAGGTTTATCCTCAAAAAACAGTAGGTTATAGATGCGCTGGGCAACATGGAAGGCCGGAGAGTGTGGCATGCTTATTGATCTTGGTTCATCCAAACCGATTGGAGCAAAGGAAAGGAGCCACCTATGTGGAGCGTGCTGCAGAAGATCAACAAGAATCTGGTAACGGCCATACCGGTCATGATGGTCTTGGGATTTGTCTACGGCTTGAGCACCGATCCCGCCGTGCTGAAAAAACTCATTATTCCCCTGACGTTTCTGATGGTGTATCCCATGATGGTCACCCTCAAGGTCAAGACCGTGTTTCAGGGCGGAGATTCCAGGGCCCAATGGTTGAGTCAGTTGATCAACTTCGGCGTCATCCCCTTCGTGGCTCTGGGTGTGGGGTCGGTCTTCTTCCCGAATCATCCCTTCATGGCGCTAGGGCTACTGCTGGCCGGACTGGTGCCCACCAGCGGCATGACCATTTCCTGGACCGGGTTCGCCAAGGGCAACGTGGCCACGGCGATCAAGATGACCGTCATCGGCCTGACCCTGGGTTCCCTGGCCACCCCGTTTTATGTGCGCTATCTCATGGGAGCGCAAATCGCGGTCGATGTCTTGGCCGTCATGCAACAGATCGCCGTCATTGTTTTTCTGCCCATGATTCTTGGATTCGTCACTCAGCAGATCCTGATCAAAAAGTACGGGCAACCGGATTTCCAGAAGCGTATCGGCCCCCGTTTTCCGGGCTTATCCACCATCGGCGTCTTGGGGATCGTGTTCGTGGCCATGGCGCTCAAGGCCAAAGTCATTGCCGGCGCACCCCAGATGCTGCTCACCATTCTTGCGCCTCTCACCGTTATCTACGCCCTGAACTACCTGCTGAGCACCCTGGTGGGTCGCCGATTCCTGCCGAGAGGGGACGCCGTGGCCCTGGTCTACGGCACGGTGATGCGCAATCTTTCCATCGCTCTGGCCATCGCCATGAACGCTTTCGGGGAACAGGGCTCCAGCGCCGCACTGGTGGTGGCCATGGCCTATATCATTCAGGTGCAGTCCGCAGCCTGGTATGTGAGGTTCACGGACAGATTGTTCGGCGCCCCCGAAACGGCCGTGGAAACCCTCGCAAAGCAAACGCCGGCGGTATCGCCGGCTCGCTGAAACACCGGATCACGTGGTCTCTGAGAGCAGAAGGGGCGATTGTAGCGCCCCTTCTGCGCATCATTGCCTTGTCGATGCCATCGGTCGAGACAGGGAAGCGGATCGGCATTGTCAGGGCGGGCGGCTAAAATCGTTCAACGACAGAGAATGGTTGGGCAAAGCCGATCATGCGGGACTCATAGGTTGCCGCGGTGCGGTATCTGTGGCAATGATTCCGTGTAATTGGTATGTTGTCGGATCGTCTCCCCGGAATCCTCCAGGCGCAACCGCTTGAACGGCGATCCGCGGGATTCGGGGGCGGGAGAGCCGTCGGCAGGGGTCAAGGTTCGGCTTCAAGTCCTTTGTACAAGAAAATGTCGTTTGGAGCTTACGCAAATGCCGCTTTCTCCGTTGGACCTGTATCGTGATGTTCTGCCCAAAACCAATTGCGGAGAGTGCGGGTTTCCCACCTGCCTGGCCTTCGCAAGCATGGTGATTTCGGAGAAGCTGTCCCTGGCGAAATGTCCCCATCTTTCGGCTGAGGTTGTGGCCGCCCGCAACGCGGAACTTCAGGCCCAGTATGCGGCCGGCAAATGGACCAAGAGAGACATGGCCCAGGATGCCCTGGAGTGGGCCAAGCAACGGTCGGCTTCCATGGATGTGCGCGACGTGGCCGAACGAATTCAAGGTCGGATCGTGGATCAGGGCGGACGATCGAGCCTTGAACTTCCTTATTTCAACGACACGATCCTCATCACCGATGGCGCCGTGACGCATCGGGACGGTACGTCCCTTACCCGATGGGAACAGGTGTTTATTCTGAATCATGTGGCACAGGGCGGGAGTTCGGAGCCGCCGGGCAACTGGAAAGGCCTGGTGGAGTTCCCCAACACGGTGTCGAAAATCAAAACCATGAAGAGTCGGGTCGAAGCGCCGATCAAGGAGGCTTTCCAGGGGAGAATCGAACACCTGCGGAACGCCGCGATGAAGTTGGGAGCACGGGAGGTCACCCACGAGATCGGATCAGCCGACGCGGCCTTCCATTTTCAAGTCCTGCCCCGGGTACCGGTGATCTTGATGTTCTGGGACGCGCAGCCGGAGGACGGGTTTGAAGCGGAAGCCGGACTCCTTTTTGATGAAACCGTTACCGATCACTTGGATATTGAATCCATCATGTTTTTGAGCGAACGTCTGAAGCAGTTATTGTGTGATACGGCGCTTGATGACTCTTCCATGTAGCCGATGCTTCGGCTTTGCGGATGGCGCCTGAAACGGGACAACCCATGCCCGGACAACCGATCCGACCCGGAAAGGATTGATGATGCAGGAATCAGCCGAATTGAAGGAACTGTATCGGAAGCTCTGCGATGCCCAGACCAACGGCGACCATGAGTTTTTCCTTCGCCGCTTCTCAGGGAAGGACGGCTTGTTGGCCATCGGCACCGACCCCGACGAGTGGTGGCTCGGATATGATGCCGTCACCGAGGTATTCACGGCCCAACTCAAGGAAGTGAGCGGTTTTCAGGTGGTGGCCGACGATCCCCTGGCATTCCAAGAGGGCTCAATGGGCTGGGTGGCCGGCAGACCCGTGCTCAAGCTGCCGGACGGAACGGAATTGCAGATCCGTTTGACCGTGGTGTTTGAGAAAGAGCCCGACGGCTGGAAGATCGTCCTTTGGCACTCGTCCATTGGAGTCGACAACGAAGAGGTCATCGGCAAGACCCTGACCACCTAAATGCTTCTCGGGCCGAGGCAAACAGAAGACTCGGATCCACCGCGGAAAAGACGGTGCGAAGGTTACGAAAAGGCACAGGCCGGGGAGTCCCACTTTAAATAGCGGAATCTTGGCCGTTCTTTCAACCGACGGTTGTTCATGGGTGGTTGAAGCTGGAAGAACGGCCGGGTGGACCCCGAGGGGAAGGACGGTGAGGGGCTCGGGCGCTCTCCCAAAATCTTGAGCATTCTACTACCTTGGACGGTCATATGCTGCTCGCTTTTCGAATCGCGTACGCGATTCGCAGAACCGCAACGGGGGTCCGGGGAGCCGTTGGCCCCCCGGCAGGAGATGCTCGGGTGGTTCCGGGAAATCCGTGCCGATGGGGTCGGGCGCCGGCACTCGGCGCTATTTGTCGGCGAAAGCCTCATCTCCCAGTTGCATTTGTCCCACCTGCTCTTCGAAACTCGCTTCCCCGAAGCCATCCTTGAAGTCCTGATAGGCCTTTGCCGCGATCTCACCGGGATAGCCTTCCACCGGTGTTGCATCGGCCGGAGCATTCCGGTTGATCACCTGAGCGGTGAAGGAAGCCTCGAAATAGCCTCGAAAGGCCGCGTTGGTTTCCATGGCGGCGCGTTCCGGCGTCGCGGAACAGGCGCAGGCGGTGAGGCCCACGCACAGGAGCAAACAGCGCCAAGGCGTCCTCATGGTCCTGCGTCGAACAGACTTCCTTTCACGGTTCTCGAGTCTCTTCACGGGACATTCTCCCTTCATTTCAGGCATTGATGTGGGCCGGCCGCATGGCGAGAGTGTTGCGCATCAGACGTCAATGCATCATATTCCGCAGTCATAGACTGGGGAACTTCCGAACGCGGTCCTCAGTCGTCTGTGTGTTCGAGCATCCCCAGGCGCACCATGGAGGGTGGGCAAGGCGGGCCGAAATTGGCGTCAAAGCCGACCGGGTATCGGTCCTGATGCGCTATGTATCCTTCGTACCCTCCGATGATGATGCGTTCCCCCGCAAAGACCCGAAGCTTCCGAATCTCCGGGGGCAAATCCTCCGCATCCCCGAAGCCGCCGCCGGCGGGCCGGTATCCGAAGTCCCTTTCAGCATTGAAAACCACGCCCTCCAATAGATTGCCGCTGTCACTGGCGTATTCGTAATCGGAGACGGCTCCCATCATCAAATCCCTCCCGTAAAACCGAACCGTTTCGTCCGCTTCCTCGCCTCCCCACGTGATGACGGGAGTGTCGTGATTGAATCCCAGGTGGTCCGATTCGAACGCCAGGGTAAGGTTGGTTACGTCGTATTCTTCGGAGTACAGTTCGCTGCACTGAACGTCGCCGATCCAGAGGGAATCTCCCACGTCTTCACTCACGTAATAGGTTCTGCCGTCGTGATTGCCCGGACGCGGGGTGAAATAGGGGTTTGACCCGTCCGTATTGCATCGGTAGCAGTTTCCGTAGCGATCCACGCCTTTGCGTAGGGCTTTGTTGTATTGAGGAAGAGTCTGGAAGAAGAGCGAGTCGATGACCTTGCCGTGGGTTTCCGCCGCTTCCCGCAGGGCCTCCCAATCAGTCCCGGGAGGAGTCAGCAGCGAAGCCTGGTTGGTCCCGAGTTCTTCCGGACTCACGGTTCCATGCGCATAGGCCTTGGAATCGACAAAGGTCGGGCCGGTGCAGGTGGTGCCCGTGAAAAAGGTAATGTCTCCGTTGCTGTAAAGATTGCCGTTGCGGAATTCAGGCTGGTTATGGTTGCTGTTGCCTCCTCCGTCGGTCCAATCCCAGGATTTCGAAGCGGTGGTGATTCCTTCGCCGTCCTCCTCCAAAGAGACCATGAGGTACCTTTCCAGATAGGCCACCGCGGCCGCGGAAACCTGCACCACATGGTATCCCAATACGCCGGCCAGGGCGGTGTCAACGCTTCCGTTCAGGGAAACCAGCACGGCGTTGTTATACTCGGGATCGGTGCCGCCGGTGCGCACCGCCTCGTTTCTGCTCGTTTCGGGAAACGGGTCTTCAACGAAGTCCTTGTATTCCGGGAAGTCCCCGTAGTCGTCGTGCTCGTCATAGAAACCGAAAACGACAACGAGACCTTCCTCCTCGGAATAAGGGACGTCGTTCTCCCGAGCGATTTCCCGAGCCGTGAGTTCGGGATCGGACCCGCACAAATGGATGGCGCCCGCCATTGCCGCGGCCTCGACGGCGTTTTGGTATTTGTTCCTCGTTGCGTAGAGGTAGCCGCCGTCCAGGACGAGGGCCAGGAATCCGAGAATGACCAGCATGCCCGCAGCCACCACGAGGACCACGGAACCTTGTTCGTTTCCCGTCCAGGACGTGCGCCGGTGGTGCTTTTGGTCGTCGGCGGGTCCCATGTCTTTTCCTCGCTTTGTCATTACCGTATCCGACTCAGGGCAGGGGATGCCGGAACCCCTGGTTCAGTCCGCCGGAAAAGGCCTGCCGGGTTCAGGGTTTCTTGGCACCTTCATCCTTGATGTCTTTCGGCTCCAGGGCCTTATGGACCATTTCTCGACTCTTTTCTTTGTTTCCTCGGACCCGGTACATGAAGGCCATGTTCCTGTAAGCATGTTCCGTATCTCCGGCCTTCAAGAAGGCTTTAAGGGCGTCTTCCTCCCTGCCCGCCAGCCCGTAGGCCAGGCCAAGGTTGTTGAAGGCGCGGAGAGACTCCGGATCCAGCCGTACGCAGGTCTCCAAGCGCTCCGCCGCTTCCTCGTATCGGCCGGCCACCAGCAACGACACACCGAAGTTGTTGTAGAATCGAGAGCTGGAAGGATTCTCCTCGATGGCCTTTGCATAGTACTCGTGTGCGCTTTCCCTCTGTCCCATGAGGTCGTGCGTAAGAGCGATTCCCTCGTAGGCCTGTGAGTAACGCGGGGACAACTCGATTGCTTTCTTGAATTGAAGAATCGCCGTTTCATAACGGCTCTTTTCCCGATGACACACACCTTCCAGGTAAAAGCGTTCCGCACTGTCCGGTGCATCGGATTCCCGGAGAAGGCGCAACGCAACATCGTACAGCTTGCGGTCCACCATGATGCGAGCCAGGGCCACGTGGTCCGGTTCTTCGGTCCGCCATTTGGAATCCAGCTCATCGAGAGCCTGTTTCCTTTCCAGGGCCTCCTTTTTGAGCTCCTCCGTTGATTCTCCCCGAGTATTTTCCAGATGGGACCGGCATCCCGTGGTAAGCACCAAGCAAACCAAACAAATAGAAACAAGAAGGAATCGAACCCGGGTGGTGGTTCTTGATGTTGTCGCCAAGCGTTGAGATTCCATCAGAAGAAGCTCCCGGACAGCCGTTCCAGAAGGCGGATGGCCCCCGGACCCAGGATGACGATGACAAGGGCCGGCAAGATGAAGAGGATCATGGGTATGGTGAGCTTGGGCGCTATCTTCGCCGCTTTCTCCTGCGCTAAAACGACTCGTTGAAAACGCATGGATTCCGCATATGCTCTCAAAGCGGCACTCATGTCCGTTCCGAATTTGACGGACTGCAGCAAGACGTCCACCAAGGAACGGAGTCCTTCTTCGGAAGAACGCTTCTTGATGTTGGAAAGCGCCTCATTTCTCGGAATTCCTCCCTGTGTTTCAAAGAAGTACCTTCCAAACTCCTTGCTCACGGTGGGCGCCATGTTCTTCATTTCCCTGCTTACCCGGTACAGTGCGGCATCCAGGCTCAAACCGGCTTCCAGACCGATGACCAGCAAATCAATGGTGTCCGGGAGCTCACGGAATATCCTTCGTCCGCGTATCTTCTTCGCTCTCGCGACGAACAAGGGGGGCAGGTAGTAGCCCAAAGTCAGGGCGAAAGGAATGTAGAAAAGGTTCTGTGACACGGACTTGCCTACCATCGCGAGGAACAGGGGAAACAGAATCGCGAATGCCAAGCCGAGGGACAAACGAGCACCGTAATATTGAAGAAGAATGTCTTCGCCGTGAAAACCGGCGTGGAGAAGGTCCTTGCGAATCCGCAGGGCTTCCTCCTCTTTTTTGGGCACACCAAAACGTCCCATGGACCCGAGGAACTCCAGAAGCTGTTCTTTTAAGCCGGATTCCTGCGTGTCCGAAGATACGGAAAGACGTTGCAGCAACTGCTCTCTTCTTTTTCGTTTTTCGTATGCCGACACCGCCGACATACACAACGCCAGTACGGCGACAAAGGCGGCGGCAGGGAGAAGCCGATCCATTGGTCACATCTCCACCCTGGTCATGGCACGCATGACCGAAAAACCGATAAGTTCGAGACCCGCGGCGGAGAGGAGCAGTTTCCGTCCCACCGGATGGATGAACAGCACCCGAATATACTCGGGATTCAGAAGGTAGAAGACTCCCAGCAGGGCGAAGGGAAGCAGCCCCAAAATAATGCCCGTGATCCTGACTTCGGCTGTTGTCGCTTTTATCTGGGAGTCCAGTCGCATGCGTTGCCTGATGTTGTCGCTCAATACTTCGAGGATGCGGACAAGATTTCCTCCGGTTTCTCTGTGTACGATCAGAGCGGTACAGAATATCTTCACTTCGGCTACCTTGGGAAATCGCGATTCGAACCTTCTGAAGGCTTCGGCGAAGGGAAGTCCCAGGGACATTTCATCGTAAATGAAGCGGATTTGACCGGACATGGGTTCCGTGAGGTTGGATGCGAGGCCCTGCAGGGCCTTGTCCAAAGACTGACCGGCGCGAAGAGCGCGAACGGTAAATTCGAGGGCATCGGGAAATTGCTCCACCAGCTTCCTCTCCGTTCTCTTTCTTCGGTACGTCAAGTAGGCGAAGGGCACGGAAAGGCCGATAGAGGCCGCGATAAAACCCACGCTTAGGGAACCCGAGGCCGCGAGGCACAGCGCGAATGGGAGCCCACCGGAGAGGAGGACAATCCACAGAAAGGTTGCGGCCGAACAGGGAATCCCGATGGAAGAGAGCAGGGGGGCCAGGAGATCGAGCCTGATGAAAGGGGCGCACACGGTTTCCACCCAACCCGCGTTTCTCAAGCGGGCCGTACGCTGCTCCGACGCCAGGGCATCCCCCGTTTCGCGCGGAACCATTCGTTCCAGTACGAAGTCTTTGGAAACGGTGCGCCGGTTTGTCCAAAGAAGATACAATCCCACGAACGAAAGCAGCACCGAAGCAAACACCAGAATGAACACCACTGATTGCATGCTCTAATCCCCCACAGGCTTTTGCAGTTTGAACACTGCGGGGTCGATCGTTATTCCGTATTGCTTCATATGCTCGACGTAAATGGAAGGCGCACCCGTGGCTTTGAACTCACCCCGTATGCGGCCGGAGGAGGAAACGCCCCGCCGTTCAAAGACGAACACCTCCTGCATGGCGATGACCTCACCCTCCATTCCCACGACTTCGGACACGGAAAGGAGTCTTCTTTTGCCGTCGGACAGACGTTCCAAGTGAACGACGATGTTCACCGCGCTCGCCATGAGGCTTCGCAGGGCTCCTTCGGAGATTTGCAGGGCGCCCATGCGCACCATGATCTCCAGCCTGGACAGGGCGTCGCGAGGAGTGTTGGCGTGAATGGTGCTCATGGAACCCTGGTGTCCGGTATTCATGGCCTGGAGCATGTCCAGGGCTTCGGCGCCCCTCACCTCGCCCACGATGATTCGATCGGGACGCATTCTCAGGCTGTTGCGGACCAGGCTTCTCAGAGTGATTTCGCCTCTCCCCTCGACGTTGGGAGGTCTGGATTCCAGTCGGGCGACGTGGGCTTGCTGCAGTTGGAGTTCCGCGCTGTCCTCGATGGTTACCACGCGCTCGGAACTCGGAATAAAAGCGGAAAGGATGTTGAGCAACGTGGTCTTGCCGCTTCCGGTTCCTCCTGAAATGAGCATGTTGAGTTTCGCCCGGATGGCGGCTTGCAGGTACTCGACAATCTCGGCCGGGATGCTTCGTCTTTGCACCAAATCTTCGATTCTCAAAGGCCGGTAGCCGAATCTTCTGATCGAGAGTATGGGTCCGTCGAGAGCCACCGGCTGAATAATCGCGTTGACGCGGGAGCCGTCCCATAGTCTGGCATCCACCATGGGAGACGACTCATCGATTCTTCTACCCACGGAAGACACGATCTTATCAATGATCTGCATTAGGTGCTCATTGTCTCGGAAACGGATCGGTGTGAGTTCCAGGACCCCCTCTCTTTCGACGTACACGTGCTCGAAGGTGTTCACCAGAATATCCTGAACCGTATCGTCCCGGATCAAAGGCTCGATGGGTCCCAGACCGCGTATTTCGTTCAATACGTCGGAGACCAGGGCGTCTTGTTCGTTTTTGTTGAGCGGGAATCCCTCCTTGATTGCGACTTCCGTGACGGCTTCCCCGATGGAGTCCTCGAGAGTCTCTTTGGGGAGGTCCGGTATGCTTCCCAAATCCAGTGTTTCGACGAGTCTCGAATGGACTTTATTCTTAAGCTTGTAGTAGGCGGACATGTCCGGGCGGCCGCCGGGAAGCTTGCAATCAGGCGGCTTGCCCTCATTGATCCCCCCTTTGAGTCGCTCGACCAGACTCATGATGCGTCCTCATGCGTTTCAGGCTGCGGCTCTTTGCGGGTTCGTGCGGGGATGCCCAGAGAAGACGGAAAACGTTTGAGCAACCGTTTCCATTTGGAGTCGGGGCGGTGGCCGTTCTCCGGGATGCCGGTGAGCGTCCTCGCGAGGAGGCGCAGGTCCGCGTTCGCGCGAGAAGAGTCATGGGCTTTGGTGAGGAGGTCCCCTTGGGTCACGGCATCCGACACCGCCGCGTAATCGTTGGCCACCGTTGCGCAGACGTTCCGCTGCAGGGCCCGTTCGATTTCCTTAAGACCCACGATGTGGTTTCCTTCGAACCGATTGATCACGATCTTCACTTTTTCGTCGCCGTATCCCGCTTCTCTGAAAAGCGACAGCACGCGGCCGATGCCGCGCACGGCGGGCACGGATTGTTGGGCCACCAAAAGGATTCGATCCGCCACATCCAACACGGTTGCGGTTCTCTCGTTGAAGTCGCTGCCCAGATCCACGATGGTAAAGTCCATAAACTCCTTCAATATGTGAAACCCCTGGCTGATCTGCTCCAGAGCGATTCCGTCCTCGGCTCGCATATCCGGTTTCGCGGACATGAGGTAGAATCCGTTGGGATGTAGCTCCGTGGAAGAGAAGAGAAGATTCTCGTCCAGTCTGTCGATGTCGTGGATAAATCGTGTGAAACCGTATGTAGTATGCCCGCCCAGTTGCAGCCCCACGTCGCCGGATCGGAAATTGAAGTCCACGAGGAGGACCTTGGCGTCGGTCAGGGTCCGAACATGATCGGCGAGATTCACCGCCGTGGTCGTCACACCCTGTCCGCCTTTGCAGCTGAACACCGCGAGAACTTCTCCCTCTCTTCGTTTGCGTCGTTCCGCGTCAAGGGCCGTGTCTATGGAGATGAGTACGTGCGAGGCCTCCGGCGGATAGGCGAGGTAGTCGCTGACGCCGGCGCGCAGGAAGCGCAGGATGAGGTCCGGATCCCTGGATTCGCACAGGGCGAACACCAGAGTGCCTGGGAGGAACCGTCTTACTCGTGCGGCGAGGCTCATGGCCGACTCGGGATTCCGGACCGCATCAATGAAAAGGAGCTTGGGCGCCTTTTCCTTGATCAGAGGATAAGCCGCATTGGACGATGTAAAGATCACTTCCAGGTTGACTCTGGAGGCAATCTCGTCCCGCATATCCGCCGCAAGGGCGGTTCTGTCGCTGACCAGCAGACCCCGCAACTTCTCAGGCATCATCGTCCTCGCTTTGGGGAAATCCGTTAGGAATCATCTGACGAACCCCACCGGTCCGGCAAAACCGGGCTCTTCTCGGTCGGCCGCGCCGTGGGCATGAAAATGGGTGCCGTCGACTTTTCCCAGGAGAAAGAATTCAAGATCGCTCGGATAGGGTTGCCCCATCCCTTCAGGTTCCGCGGGCAAATCTTCCGGGTTCAGCGGCTTCACCAAACGTGGCGTCACCAGGATGATGAGTTCCGTCTCTTCCTTTCGGTACTCTTTTTGACTGAACAGCGTGCCCAACAGAGGAATATCGCCGAGAAAGGGGAACTTGGAGTGGGAAGAAGACAGGTTTTCCCTCAAGAGACCGGCAATGGCAAGAGTCTGTCCGTCCTTAAGTTGTACGGAAGTGTTCGCTCCTCTTTGCACGACTCCGGGTACGGAGACTCCGGAAGTGGATACCGCCGTGGAGAAGTCGATGTCGCTCACACTGGTGGAGACCTGTAAGCTGATGGTCTCCTTACCGATGACCGTGGGGATGAAATTGAGCAGTACACCGAATTCCTTGAAATCGGTGGTTATGGCGTCGCCCCCGCCGGACTGCGTCACCGGCACGGGGAATTCACCTCCCACGAGAAAGCTCGCCGGCTGCCCGCTCATGGCCACCAAGGTGGGCCTGGCCAAAATGCGCGCGAGCCCCTGGCTTTTCAGGATGTTCAGGATGGAGAAAATGCCTTGGTCCGGCAATCCCAAAGCAAGCATGAACGCATCGGCAAAGGGTGAGTAGAGCTCGGACGTGTGCGAAAGGGCGGACGCCGATTCACCGCCGGAAGAGACTCCGGACATGGTTCCGCTTGTCGTCCCGGATGTGAACAGGCCCAGATTCATGTGTTCGCCGAACACGCTCCTGTCCAAAAGAAATCCGAGCCCCAGCCGTTTGATGCCGCTGGTGGAGACTTCCGCGATTCTCGCCTCCAACTGCACCTGTTGCGGTCCCCTGAGCTTGATGAGATTTCGCAGCTTGCCGGAAGTAAGAGGCGTGTAGGCGCCTAGTACGGTGAGAAGCCGATCCAAGGTATCCTGATCGTCCACGAAACCGCTCACGACCAGTTCCTGGTTCAATGTGTACAATGAAATGTCCGCGTCGGGCGCCAGTTTTTTCAGATTACTCAGAATCTCATCATGATCGAGCGTGACCTCCAGGGCATACACGCGGGTGCCGCCGTTGAGGAACCAAACGATGAGATTCGTGGACCCCAACGCTTTCGCGTTCAACAATATCTGTTTCGGGGTGATGGCTCTGATGTCCATGATTTCGGGATCGCCCACACTGATTCTTTTGGTCTTCCTCTCGACCTCAAGAACAAAAGACGTGCCCAGGCTCAGCCGGAGTTTTCGGGAAGGCACCAGTTTCTCGTCCGCCGACACTCGAGGTGAGAATCCCGTGATGCAAAAGCACAAGACCAGGAACAGCGCACACTTGACTCGACGATCCTTCATCATTCCGATTACCATCCCCATAACGACTTATCCTGAGAGAGCTCCGTTCCCAACAGGGTCTCCACTTCGGCCCCTCGATTCACCTTCACCCGGTAGATTTCTCCCCCCTCGGTCTTGTACCAGACGACGCACGTGGTGATCCCCTGTCCTCGCCCTTCTATGAGCAGATCGAAGGGACTGATGACCTTCACATCCGCGATGGTCGGTTCCGCCACCGAGACCCGCTTCACCGGTTGTCGGGTCTGGATCAAGTGGGCTCCGAAGCGAGGTACGACCACTTCGTGGATGTTCCCTTGGCTGAAGTTTCCGACGGGTGTTTCGCTGTGGACCGGAGAATACCCGAGCCCCGCCGTGAGAAGTAGAATCGCCGCACCTAGTCTGATCCGAATCATGATGTTCATAGCTTTCCTGTCCGCCTGACCGTGACGAGCGTCACGGCCCTCATTTCCGTGGAAGCCTTTCCTCTTGCGTTTCAGCCGCAAACCCATTGCTCGACCTTAGGGAACCTCATTGCCCGTGGTACTCCGATCCGCTGGAAGCACCTCAGTCGGCAATGGGAAACTGCCGTGTTGATTTGGCGGCGCCCCTGAATACCGTTACGTAGCGGTAGCGTTCCTCCTCAACGCCGTAGACCGTCTCTTTGCTGGATCCCCCGCGGGTTTTTACGATTTCCCGGTCGTTATAATTCCTAATGATGAGTCTTATTCCGGAATTCCCGGCGGTGAGCCTGGACGACGAGGAATCCGAAAGGAGGGCCAGTTGTTCGGCTTGTGCCGGGTCGGCGAGGAGGGTTACCCGTTTGGCGGACCTTGAGGCGGAGCCGTCGCCCGCGGGGGAGGCCTTCTCCCGATCCCCTGCGGCGTCGAGACAATCCGGGCCCTCGCAGCCGTTTGCCCCGGGTTTAGCCGACTCAAGATGTTTGGCCGCCACGTCCTCGACCCTGTCGGATGTTTCCGCATCATCGGCCACGGCGAGCACTTCCATGTCTTGAAGCAATATCTTGGCGTAGGTCGGCTCCCCCGCGATGACGACCTTTTGTCCCGGTGCGTCCGTGCCTTGATAGGGCGTGGTTGAGACGAAAGAATGAACTCCCACAACGTCCACCCGGTTTCCCTGTTTCAAGAAACCGCAGATACCGTCCAGGCCGTTTACGGAAATGGTTAGGGCCCGAAGCCCCTCGCGAATGCTTTCCTGGTAAATTCGATCCCTCTCCTTTTTGAGGGAGCCGATGTCCGCGGGGGTATGGGCTCCGACTCCGGAGGAGAACACCACATCGTCACTCGATTTTTTTCTATCCGTCTCCCGGCTTCGAGCGACCAGCCTGAGCGTGGCGCCGTCGGACGCCGACAAGATGTTGGCCTCACTTGGCCGCACGATGAGAGTCACGGCCCTGATCCTGCCGTCTCTGTGACCGGAAACCGAATAGACCCGGACCTTTTGGAGGAGCAACCTGGCGATTCGTTGACTCTTGTCGTTCGGAAGCGGATTCGTGGCGATCACGTCGACCACATCCCCCGGAACGATGCTTCCGGGCAGGCCGGACACTTCGTCCACAGCCAAGGTGAAGGCCATGTACCCCTCGGGGATTTTCTCGGAGAGGCCCCACTCGGATTCGGGCTTTGTATGGATGAGAACGGATTCCAGGATCGGGTCTTTCGCGCTGATGGAGTCGGCCGCAATTCTTCCGGTAAGGGTTTCCACGTTTCCAAAGTATCCGTCCGGGGGGCTTGGGTCGGGCCATTCGATCAACTCGAGCTTCTCAGGCGTCAGAACTTGTCCTCTGAGGAGAGGCGCCTTGGCCACCACGACCCGTGTCTTCTCGACGGCGGGCTTGTGGAGGCGCGAAGACACCAATCCCGCAATCAGGAAAGCCAACAACGCAGCCGGGACGAAGAATACGAGGATGTTCCGTTTGGAGATCAAATGCGCACCTTAGTCCGTTGAAAAAGGCCGGTTACGGGACGTCATGAGATGATGGGCGGGCTCATTTCGGTACAGGGAGACGGGTTCGGGGTGTATCATGCAGCCTCCGCTTACTAGCGCACCGAGGAGTGCGCACTTTGTTGAACCCGCGGGTCCTTGAAATTTTCGATCTCCACTCCGCCTCTTCGGTGTACTTCCACTTGATAGACCAATTCGCCGGGTTCAAAGAAGAGTTCCCTGATCTTTTCTCCCTGCGTGTCGGCGATCTCGGTGTCGGCAGGGTTCCTCCGCACAATTTTAAGTTTGTAGGCGGGGTCCTGCGACACGGAGATGAGACCTTCCGCCTGCCGAGGCGAGAGGAGAAGGGCCACGAGACGCTCATCGCCCTCCGGAGCTCCGGGCAAGCCTTCAAGCTCGTCCTCCACGGCCATGAGTTCCACGTTCTGAAAAATCGTCTTGGCCATCCGGGCCGTTGCCAGTTGTGTGGCCATGGCTCCAGGTCCGTCTCCTTCGGTGGAAAGGTCTCCGGTCTGAGTCACGGCGATGACATCCACTTTGTTACCGGAGGCCAGTCGGCCGCATATGCCGTCCGCGACGGATACTTGGACGGTAACGGCGCGCATGCCATGAGGAATACGCCGGTTGAGCGCGAGGTCCCGCTCTTGCCACAGCCGATGCAGCTCGGAAACGGTCTTGGGTCCGGTTAAGGGAGAGTAGACGAATTCTTCGTCGCTTCCTTCGCCCCCGGCTCGGGAACGGGCGACCAGGCGGAGGCCGGCTCCCTCGGATGCGGCCAGTACGTTCGCCTCGTCCGGGTTCACGGCCAGTGTGACCGCAGTCACGCGGCCGGTCTTGTCCGGGCCGCCCGGAAAGAGTCCTCCCTTCTTTTCCTGTCGCACGGACAGCACCGTAATTTTCCGGAGCACCACGCGCGATACCCGACTCTCGAGGGCGCCGGACAAGGCGCTTGTGGCGATGATGTCCACCAGGTCTCCGGGAACGAGTTCACCCGATATTCCGGAAGCTTCATCCACTTTTAATGCGTAGGCTCTCCGGCCGGGGCTGAGGCGTCGGGAAATGCTTTGCTGTGAAAGGGTGGTCTCCGTAACGAGATGATCGTTGGTGACGAAAGTTCCCTTTTCAATGGGACGTGCCGCGATTCTCCCAGCCACCTGTTCCGTTTTGGAGAACGTGCCGGCGGGGAGTTCCCCGGCAGGGCGGGTCACGACTTCGAGCTTCCTTCGAAACAGGGGTTCGCCCGCGGCCGTGGACTCCACGGCCATCACCGCCCGAACCGGAGGCGACTCAGGTTTCTCGACGAGGCGTGAAACCGCTTTGTAGGCGAGTATTGCGAAAACAAGGCCCAGGGCCAGGATGACGACGCCCCTCGTTTTCACCAATGATGTGTTCTTGCCTTGGGGACTCACGGAAACACCATGACCGACGCGGCGTTCAGGGATTTTGGAAGGAGCGCCGATGGGAGGAAGTGCGTGATCGGTTCGTAGTCCCAAGCGGGTACGGACACGTAAACCCGTTTGGGATTATCGGCCGGCATCTCCGCCAGCACCTGATCCCGGGTCAGCGTTCCGATCCAGAACGCCTTCACGGTGTAGTCTTTCGCCGTGTATGGGGCGAGTTCCTCGGGGTTGGCCCTGATGGCCGCTCGTGCGCCCGTGGATACGGCGTTGATCAGAACGATCTGATGCACCATCAGCCACCCGTACTCCATGATGGCGAAAAGAATGAGGAGCAAGACGGGAAGCACCATGGCGAACTCGATGCAGGAAACCCCTTTTTGTCTTTTCCTCGACCTGCACTTGGATTGATGAGCTGTCATATTCGGAATTCATCCGTTCGGGCCATCATGGAATCCCTCTGAGTGGGAGATTCTTCGATCCCTTCCACACTTCTCAGGCGGGGGCACCTCCCTCCGGCCGAAAGGCATGGGCCTTGGCGCAGTCTCGATGGGGCGTTTCGAGAACCAACATGCATTCCCGCCCTGTGCTCATCGCCCCGAGGGGGTGCTTTTGGGGTTGGCTCTGAAAAGGGGCGAGGGGGTGTTTGGGAATATCCCCGTGATAGACCGACACTGCGGCGACTACGCCCCCTGAAGGCTTTCAATAATCTTCTCGAATTTGTCGGTAATCGCGTCACCGAGATTGGTAAGCGCCGCTATGGCCGCAATCGCCACCAGGGAGGCGATCAAGGCGTACTCAATGGCGGTTACGCCGGATTCGTCTTCCCAAAGTCTTTTGAGGAATTTCATCGCCGACCTCCTGTTTACATTTAAGTAGGCGAATCTTTATCCCCGTTTCATCTCGTGTGATCGATTCGCTGCGACTGGATTCTAATGGATGTCTCAAAGGGATGATCGCACTATCTTGCTCAAAACTTGCACTTTCTTGTTGTTTGCTATGCTTTTTTTGCGATGGACGCTTGTTTCAACTTTGTACTTGGCGCACCTCCTTGACGAGAAAGGTCCATTTTTTCGGAATGGAGTTTGGCCGATTTAACGGCAAGGCTAGTTCGCCATGACTCGCAACGGCACAACCATGGTGGAAAACCGAGGATGATTGGTGTGGATTTTCAGTCGGGTTTCCGTAAGCCCGGATTTCAATCGCGCCGGCAAGGGTGTGATGCGAATCCAGTAGTGCTTTCCGAGCTCCAGGGATTTGACTTCCGTATGAAAAAGGGTTTGGTCGATTTCCACCCTCTCGATTTCGAATGGTTGGTCGAGATTCCCTCGTACGAAAACGTCCTTCGCGAGTTCTTCCCTCAGTGAGGACAGCTCGGCCGGGCCGGGATCTTCATCCGGGTTCTTCATCAAGGCGGCATAGCGTTTCCTGCGAATTTGACCGAAGTCGACCGACTTGGGCGTCACTTCCACTTCGGATAGGATGCGCCCGAAAACGGGCACTTTGAGGGTGGGCCGGCGCGCGTAATTGGTCTTGATCTGAAAGGTCCTGCGATACACGTTCGGTGTCTCGTTCTTGTTCCGAACGGTCAAGAGATACGATTTGCCGGGTTCCTTCGGACTGAGAACACAGGTAATTTCAGGAGGAACGGTTTCCTCGTCGATCCCCAGTTGGAGGGGGTCTTGGATGTTGCTGCGAATCACGAGCGTTTTCTCAAGAACCTTACCCGCCGGACCGGAGAGGATCACGCGGTCGGGTTGCAGGTCGATGAGAGGGAGAACCATGACCGCGACCTCGATCTTCCGGCTTGGAGTTTCGGGGTCGTTGGAAGTCACCACGGCGTCCAGACCGGTACGGCCGGTGAAGCCCTCGGTGTCCATGGTAAGGGTGATCCTTCCCTTGCGGCCGGGGAGGACCGTTTTGTCGTAGGCCGTTTCGGTGCAACGGCAGCCCGGAGATACGTCCGACAGGATCAGCGGCGCCGAGCCTTTGTTGGAAAAGGTGAACACATGCGTGGCGATTTCTCCTCGAACCACGGTCGGAGGGTCGCCGGCCGCCTCGTCGAACACCATGACAGGCGTTCCGGCGCCATTGTCCTCAGCATGGAGGGGGGAGTTCCACACGGTGCCGCAGAACACCGAGAGAATCACGAGAATGCGAAAGGTTTGCTTCAGCATGAGTTGGCATCCTTTAAGTTCAGTGGGTACACCCGAATCCTCTTTGTGACTTGGAAAGGAGGAACCCGCGGGAACATCGGGTTCTCGGGGTCTTGTCTTGACGCCTTCCGGTCTACCGAGGATCAAAGGCCTCGATAGAGATTTCTCGGCCGGTGATCCGGGCGGTGATGAGACGAGTGATCCGCGGTGCATCACTCGTATTCACCGGAAAACGAGAGCTTGGCGTACGGCCGATTGCCCACCCAGTGCATCACCGTCACGGGCCCCTGACGATAGGTCAGCTCCCGATACAATTCGGCGGTCTCGGCCATGACGTCCTGATACGTCAGGGCGGCCTCGGGTTTGATGCGAACCCATATTTCGCCTTCCTTGGGACCGAATTCCTCCGGATGCCTGGGATCATGCGTCTGAACGGTATACACGGGAAAAATCTCCAACGCCGCCGCCTCGAACTCCTTGTTTACGGCGTATTCCCACTCCGCCTCGTCGAACTCGTACGACTTGGGCTTGGGCTTTTGTGCCGTGACCGTGGAATCGGATGGAGGGAGCGAGGGAGTGTCTTCGGCCGGGGCGGAATCGTCCCGGTTCGTTTGCGTGCTTTCGGGGATCGAAACCTCCTCGGAAACCGCGGACATGTCCGGGCCGTTTTCCTTATCGGACGCGCGGCGATGGTCCGCATCCCAGGTCAGCATGACAACCACGACCACGATTACGAGAAAAGAGACGGCGATCATCCAGAGTTTTTTCATGGGATACCTCGCGAAAAATTCGGGGGTGCGTTACCCCTCGGCTGTGTGCGATTACGCGGTGAAAGGGCCCGAAGGCCATTCCCGGACTCCGGTTCTCCGAAACCCGACCCAAAGCATGGCGAGTACACGGGAAGTCCGGGGCGGGCCGTTGCGTCGGACCCCGGAAAACCGATTCGCCGGCCCCGGCTTGGGCCGACGAATCAGGTGAGCCTATGTTGGGAAGGGCTTGGGGGGTGGTGGGAGGTGAAGCCGTTCCCCCGGCCCCTCAGCGAGTGCGTTGGGTCGCCGTGCCTCACGGCGGCTTATCAGCGCCCTGTCGTCTACAGGGCCGCTTTCCTTCTTTTTCTTCTGATTCCCACCAGAGCCACCAGACCCGAGCCCATCAGGTAAGCGGCCGCGGGCAGGGGCACATTGGAGCCGTAATCCGGGCCCCCGTCCCCCAGCAAGAGGGACTTGGTGTTGTCCGTGTAGATGTCCAGTGATAGAAGAGCGCCGGCATTCTCGAAATCCCATCCCTCTTCCGGGAACTGCTCAATCCAAACGTCTTCCCCGTCGAAGTCCCCCCCGTTGAACTGGAAGGTGGCCGTGAAGAGAAGAAAGTCATCTCCTTCGGATATATCTTGATGTGGGCCATATCCGAGCAGGCTCCATTTAGATATCCTCCGAATAGCGCTTTCCACGGAATACTTTTGAGAAGCCCCCTCTTCGTAGTAGGCATTCGGGTCGTAGGGAGAGAAAAGCATGTCGGTAGCGCCGTAAGTAAGACTCAGAAAGGTCAGTTCACCGCCGTCGACCAACGTGTCGTCGAAGCCTAATGAAACACTCCATCCGTGTAGTTCATCATCCTGCTCGGCGTGGAGGTACACGGAAACGCTCACTTGGTCCCCGACGTTGGCCCCCTGGATGCCGATAGGATCCATCCACAAGAAGTGGGCCGACACGGGAGTGCAGGTAAAAAACGCCACGAAGAGCATAAAGGTCAGTAGAGATGTTGTCTTTTTCACGAAGTATCCTCCTAAGTAGTGGGTTTGGACGGCTCAAGAACCTTTCATTCGTTCGCACAGCAAGGGACTGAACTCCTTCGACGCACATAGCTGATTAGTCTTGTCCGCTGATCCTGGAATTTCGCGTCTTAATAGTATGGTGCGTTTTTGCCGATCAAACCTCGAAATATCCCCGAGTCGGGAACACCCACAGTTCCGTTGCTGTCCAGGTCCGCGTCCGGGTCCGACGTACCGATGTGGTTGCGGAAATAGTTCGAATCGGGAATGCCCACGCTTCCGCTGTTGTCGAAATCGGCATCCGCTATGTTGGCCCATCCATCCCCATCCGCGTCGGCGCCCTGCTGTCCCGTACCCGCATTGGGAGTCTGATAGGCGTTGTCCGACACGTTGGGAACCCCGTCGGCGTCATCGTCGGGCGCACCGGCGGGATGATAGATGTTCACCCGGGGGATGACTCCTGGATGCCACTCATCCCCGGAGGCGCAGCTGGGAGGCAGGGTGAGGGGGTTCCAGTACACGGCGAGGCCCACGCCCCAGTCGCTGTACATGACGTCCGTGGCCGAATCGTTCCGGCAGGGATCGGGTTGGAACTCCTGAAACTCGCTGGTGTTCAGAGGGTCCGCCGCGGCTCCGCCCAACAACACCCGGTTGGTGACGTTCACGTTGATGAGGGCCGCGTACCCGTAGTCCGGGGGTGAACCAAAGTAGTTGCCGCCGCCCAAATGCAGGTTGCCGTCTCGGTCCGTGCCCATCTGGGCCGCGCTGAGCAGGCCGTTGCCGGCAAACAACACCTTGGTGTTGGCGGTGTACGCCATGGGAATCGGGTCCGTGGGGTCCCACTCGGATGCGTCCCAAACCTTGATCTGCCCCGTGGTGGATGAGGATCCGTACCCGATGCCCGTGTACAGGTTGCCGTACTGGTCCACCTCCACGTCGCCGGAGGCCCCGGGTATGCTGTCGATGATGCGCGTACCTTCGTGATTGAGCGGGTCGGGGTCGTCGGTGTCCACCACGCCGGCTCCGCTGGCGTACTGCGGTGGATCCCCGAAGGGATACTGGCCTCCGTTGACTACGATAAACTGATCGTCGACCCAATCCGCGTCATAGAAGTTCACCTCGGGGAACAAGGTCACGCCGTTGATGGGGGTGGACCCGGTCCAGAGCAGGGGCGGGTTCTGGATGCTCAGGACCGAAGGGTCGATGATGACCAATGGCGCTCCGTAACCCGCGCCTAATGCGATCTTGGTGCCGCTTGGGGAGACGTGAATAAAGGCGGGGTCCATGATCCCGGGCACGGTGGCCACCACGTCGAACTTGCTGGACCCGTAGTTGCGCTGCAGCAGGATTTGATCCCCGGTGGCCGCGATGATTCGGCCCTTGAGGTCCAGGACGCCCACGTTGGTGCCCCCGTCTATGGTGCCCGTGGAGGCCGCGGGGAAGAAGTCCGCGGCGGTGAACCAACTGGGGCCGGCTCCGGTGCCCTGCACCGTGGGTAGATCAAACGGCACCGCATTGGCCGGCAGACCGTACGTGGCCCAGTCCTGGGCCGCCCCGGTGGTGGGAAAAGCCGACAACCACAGGCAGGCGGCGAGCAGGATGAAAAGGTTTCGTGCGTGTTTCCTTGTCATGATCTTTCTCCTTGTTCCGATGGGTTCTTGCCTCCGGTTTCGATTTGAACTCCGGAGTGAAACCGTGGGTCTTGCCGACCCGCCGGCCGTCCCGTACCGAGGCGGGCTTTGGGGGTTGGGTTTCGGGTTCGGGTTTCCATTCCAAACGTCCCCCGCGCATGGGCCCGGAAAAAACAAAAGCCGGGCTGCCTTTCGGCAACCCGGCCGTCTCTCTGGAGACCCGAAGTTTTCCGGCCCCGCCTCACGACGGGTGTGGCTTTTTCGAAAGTGGAAGTGCGTCGGACGCGTACTATTGGAGAGAGGTATATCCGGTCTTTGGGAAGGATGCTGGACTTATATTGCGGAAAATATGGACTTCCTTGCCGTCATGCTTTTTTTTGCGAGGTCCGGATCGGTTTCCGTCCGGAGGATCCCTTATATATATTCCCCACAGTTGAACGGCCGAATGGGACGCATGGAATCCGTTTCGAGAATCGGGGCATAAAGGCGAGACAGCAAGATAATGCTGATTTTGAGCAATAACGGACAAGAATGGGCCGAATTTTTCATCCATAATGTTCAGCAAGGTAAAGCAGGTTACGTATTTGTACACCATGCTCCGAATCCCTAACTCCGATTTCAGGAGAGAACGAATGCGAAGGTTGACGCTCGGATTTGTGGTCCTAGTGATGTTCGGGTTCCTGTCCGTTGTTCCCGGTTTTGCTCACTTCCTCTGGATGCAGCCCGTGGGTTCCCGGGGGCCCCTCGAAAACGGAGAAACCTTCGAGGCGAAAGTGTACCTCCACGCGGAACACGACGACGAGTTGCACGCCTGGGGCCTTACTCTGGGGTTTGATGATACTCAGGCGGACGGTGACGAGTTGACATTTGAGTATCTGACCTATGGCCCAACGGAAATGCTTTATTATCCTTTCGACCCTAATGCCTGGTATGAGCAAAAGGGGTCTCGGAAATATCCGGAGGCCGACGCCGGCGCCATACGGCATATCGGAAAATGGAGTTTGCTCGGCTATGGGCCGCATCAAGACATAAGTGAAGGAGAGGATTTTCTTCTGTTCACGGCCACCTTCCAATATGACGGAGGCCTTGCCAACGGGGAGGATGTGTGGATCGAATTCATTGAGCAGGACGGGTGGGACTTTCTTGTAGCCGGCGGTCCTTCCGAACTGGATATGTATACCGACGCCTCCAAGACCGTGCTTCTGGGGGACGGGGGACCGGACTATTACGGTACGGAGGCGATTCCCTCGGCGGACTTTTCGGCCGCGCCCACCAGCGGTGAAAAACCGTTGACCGTGTCCTTCACGGACCTGTCCGAGGGGGACCCCACCCAGTGGGATTGGGATTTCGGAGACGGGTCCACAAGCACCCAGTCCGATCCGGCGCACGTGTATCAGAACGACGGGGTGTACACCGTGGTGCTTACGGTGACCAACGCCTTCGGCAGCCACAGCAAAACCAGGGAAGCGCTCATCACGGTGGAGGGCAATCCGCCTGTGGCCGCTTTTTCAGCGACCCCCACCACGGGCGCCGCGCCCCTCACCGTACAATTCACCAGCCAATCCTCAAACGACCCCACCAGTTGGAAATGGGATCTGGGGGATGGGAAGATCATAAGACAGGAAAATCCATCTCACGTCTATTCAATGCCCGGGGTATATACGGTATCACTTTATGCGAAGAATCAATGGGGGAACGATACCGAAACCAAGGTGGGCTACATTACCGTAACGGGGGCCGTGGAAAACCTGGTGTGCGACTTTTCCGGGGACCCCACGACCGGTACGGCTCCCTTGACCGTTCATTTCACCGATCTATCCGACGGATCGCCCACGGAATGGCAGTGGGATTTCAGCGATTCACCCTCTGCCATCACACAGAATGCCCCTCATACTTTCGAATATCCCGGGACCTACTCCGTCACGTTGACGGTGTCCAACGGCGGCGATTCCGACAGCAAGACGCGAACGGGCTACATCACGGTAACGGAAGCGGCTACTCCGGTCACTCCGGTGAGCGACTTCACGGCCGCGCCCTTGAACGGATCGGCGCCTCTTTCGGTGACGTTCACGGACGCCTCCACGGGCGTTCCAACCGGTTGGGTGTGGAATTTCGGAGACGGTTCCCAGAGCGGGAGCCAAAATCCCACGCACAAATATACGACTCCCGGCACGTACACGGTTGGCCTCGAGGTTACCAACAGTGCGGGAACCGATGAGAAAACGAGGCAGAACTACATTACCGTGACCGACGGCGGGGGGACGACCACGGCTCCGACCTGCGCTTTCAGCGCCGCTCCCACCAGCGGCAAGGCGCCCTTGGAGGTGATGTTCAAAGACGAATCCACCGACGACCCCACTCAGTGGAGTTGGGATTTCGGCGATGGAGAAACGGCCGACTACCAGGCCCCGTCTCATACCTATACCGAACCGGGAACCTATTCCGTGCAGTTGACCGTTTCCAATGACGGCGGAAGCGACTTCAAGGTTCGCACGGACTACATCACGGTGATCGATTCCGAGCAACCGCCCGTTCCCGGGTTCTCAGCCACGCCCACCAGCGGTCCGGCGCCTCTTACGGTGACCTTTGACGACGAATCCACCAACGGGCCCACGTCCTGGACATGGATTTTCGGCGACGGAGGCACCGGTGCGGAGCAGAATCCGGTGCATGTATACTCACAGCCGGGCAAGTACACGGTGACCCTGACGGCGACCAACGTCTATGGAACCGTGACCAAAACCTTTACGGACCATATTACCGTAACCTCTTCCGCCGCCGTGTATCCCTCCAACGGGATCTGGAAGAGCGCCGACGACGTGCTCAGCCTCTATCTTCAGAAATACGACACGAACTCGTGCATCGTCATCGCCACCATGGGCGACGGTGCGTACACGGTGTTTCTGGATACGGATTACAGGGACGGAATCAACGTGGGGCAGGATATCGACGGCAAGGGATTCAGCCTGAGCCTGGCGGCCGCGGACGCGACCGGCGCCACGGTGACGGCTTCTCTGCCGGGGTTCGACGAGGTGATCAAGACCGTGGAACTCAGGTTCGCGGATGTGGATTTCGAGGATACTTATCCTCGAAACGGGATCTGGAAAAGCGCCGACGGGGTTTTCAGCCTGTATTTGCAGAAGTACTCCGCGGGTTCCTGTGTGGTGGTGGCGACCATGGGAGACGGAGGGTATACCGTGTTCCTGGACCCGGACTACACCGACGGGATATCCGTATCCAACGACCTGCACGGTAGAGACTACACATTTGATTTGAGTGCCGTTGATGCCGGCAGCGGAACCGTGGAAACACGGATTCCCAACTTCGGGACGGTTGAGACGACCGTGGAATTGATGTTTGACGATATTTCCTGAGAGCAGAGAGCAGAGAGCAGAGAGCTGAGAGCTGAGAGCAGAGGCGGGTCGTGTTTGCCAACCGCCGCTGTTGAGGGTATACAAGAAGTGTACCTAGTAGCATAATGACATCCGTTATCATCTCAGGCGCCCGGTAAGGGCATAATAGGGAAAGCGGGGCGGAAGCCGCTGCGGGATCGCCACTGTGTGTGGGGACGAAAGCCGCTATTCACCACTGGACGTTTCGGTCCGGGAAGGTGCGGCGAGTAGGACGAACCACAAGCCAGGAGACCTGCCGAGATGATCTCCACTGTATGCCCTCGGGAATCAAGGCATGGTGGAATGCCGAGAAGGATCGAGCGGGCCGGACCGGGCGCAAGCGCCGGGTCCCGGTCATGAGGTCGTTGCCCTAAGCGCGACGTCGGGCCCCCGTGTATCCTGTCCTTCACCGGCGAGTTCCAGGTCTTGCCTTGGTTGTCCGAGGTGAGATCTTTTTTTTGGAACGAAAGAGGTGTCTAAGATGTGCCGGGCTGAGGTCGAAACCGAAATGAACGAGCTGTGCCCCTTGAACGATCTGAACGAGGGGGCCGTGAAATCGGTGGTTTTGGGTTTGCGCCCCGTGTTGTTTCCCACCGGGTCCACGCTGCTTCGAAACGGAGAGAAGGTGAAACAGATCGGGGTGTTGGCATCCGGGTCGGCTCATTGGGAGGTCCCCTGCCAGAGCAGCACGTTATGCGGCACGATACGCCGTGGAGATTGGTTCGGTCTGGTGGAGGTGCTTTCCGAAAGCCCGTCCATCAAACTCCTGTTGTGCCTGGAGCCGGTGACCTGCTACGTTCAAGAGAGCGAGGATTTCCTGGTGATGCTTCAACATCACGAGAAACTCCGAGATTTTTTTTACCGGCTGGCCTTCGGCCATATCAAACACGTCTTCCGCGGCATGGGGTCCAACCCATCGAATCGAATCGTCTCCCTGCGCAGGGAACATTGGAAGATTCCCCGCAACCTGGAGAAATCCATTCTGTACCTCGAACAGAACTATATGCAACCCATCACGTTGGAACAGGTGGCGAAGGCCAACGGCATGAGTAAGTATCATTTTTCCCGTGTGTTCAAATCGGAAACTTCCCTTACCTTCAGTGAGTATCTGAACAAAAGGAGGATCGAGGCGGCGAAGCTTCTCATGCTGGAACAAAAGATGAACGTATCGGAGGCCTGCTTCGCGGTGGGTTTCAACAACGTCTCGTATTTCACTCGAATATTCAAGAGACTCATGGGGGTGGCGCCTTCCTACTATATGAAAGCGGAAAGGAAGCTGCTCGGATCCCGGAATCAAAAGGCGGGATAAGAATGAGCATCGGTCCTTCGCGGTTTCGTGATGAAGCGACTTGCGAGCGGAGAAATTACACCGCATGTCGGCCGGCCGTATGGGCGGAGTCGGGGCGATCCGTTTTGATTGAACGAGTCTTGCGGACGGAGGAAGAACAATGACAGGCAAGGCGCGCAATTTCCGATGTACGAAGCGCACATGGAGGACGTCGCGGTAACGAGGGATGAAGCGCGATGCGTGGGAGATCGCGTTTTACACCTCTCCGACTGATAACGACTCGTTTCCTTCCAGCCGCCTTTCACCCTGGGAAGCGGCCTACCTCCAACCGACCCGGATTGAGCGCGAAGCGCTCGGTCCGGGTTTTTCTTCGGCAAGGTTCAGTCCCCGAAGACGGAAAATCTGCCCGATGCCAACATTGTCCAAGTTTTTAGCAATATCGGACAAGCATTGCCGACGGTATTGGTGTAAACGGTCGTAAACAAGGTGCCGGAAAGAGAGTAAGGCGCAGGGAAGGGGACCGACTCCACCATCCTGTAAAAAGTCTCCAAAACAGAGTGAGGACGGATGGTGGCGCAGAGGGAAGTACCTGAAGGTTCCCGAATAATCTGATTATCTTTCGGCGCGACTTGAGAGAAAGCCACACCCCGGGAAACCGGGGGTCGGAAAGCCACGGGTCCTAAAGACGTTCGGACGGAAGCGTGTTCCCGGAAACGCTTCAGGTTCGACTCCGGACAGCCGGGTTGCCGCATTCTGCAGCAGCCCGGCTGTCCTTTTTTTTGCGGGGACAAGCAAACGCACGGGCCGTGCCCATGGGAAGGAGGTGCTGAAGAACGTTCGAACAGAAAAGATAGAAAAGGAGAAGGCCCGCACGCTTCCGCCAAGACGCCATGCAGGCCTTCCAATTTCGCACCGGCGCGAATCCGGGCGTACCGTTCGCCTCTCCTAGGAGAGAACGAACAGTCTTAGGATAACCCATCCATCGGTATCCGTCAATCCCAAGAGAAAGGGAACTTTCTCCACGGATTCCCCTCGCGCCTCGCGATATCAGCCAATCTGCATTCAATGCGAAGAATAAAGCGTCCGTTTCCGGAAGCCGTGTGGGCGCCGGGCAGCGTGCTTGTGGGCCTTCGAAAACGCCGGGCCGGAACGCGAAGGAACGCACGAACAGAAGTGATAGCGCACGAGGAGCGCTTCCGATGGCGAAGGCTCCGTCACACAAGGAGAGTTGCCTTGAAAATGAAGATGAAGAATTTGTCCACGGTATTCGCCGCGGTTTTGCTGATGACGGCGGTTTGCTGCGGGCCGGCCGCGGCGGACCCGTATGTGGATTTCAGCTTTGACGACATTACCTACTGGGTGGGTGAAGGCTCCAATGAGGCCGCCATGGTCATCGACTGGCGCGACGGCAAAGAACCCGAGAGTCTGGCTTGGGGTTATCGATGGGACGGTGAGGCCACCGGCGCCGATATGATCGCCGCTATTTTCGGAAACGGTGCGGCGAGCGGTGGTCCCTACGCGGGCGGCTTAGACGGGGACGATTCCCGTCTGTACGTCAGGCTGCAGTGGTGGGACATGTTCGGGGGCGCCTACACCGTATCCGGTTTCGGCTATGACCTGGACAATGACGGGTTCGGTTACGTGCCGGGGGAATGGGACGGTGAAGACGGGACTCCCGAGGACCCGGACGATCATTACGTGGACGGCTGGTACAGCGGGTACTGGAGTTACTGGGTAAGCGACGGCGGTTCCGAGTGGGGCTATTCCGGAAACGGGATTTCGTCACGCAATCTGTCGGACGGTTCCTGGGACGGCTGGAGTTTCAGCGGCACTGCCGGATACGGGGACGGTTCGGCGCCGATTACTCCTTTGGCCGCACAGGCGGCGGTGGTCCCCATTCCCGGCGCGATATGGTTGCTGGGCAGTGGTTTGATGGGTCTGATCGGTTTTCGCCGCAGAATGCGCGGCTGAAGCGCACAAATCAAACAGAAAAGGAAGCTGAGAAATGAGCAGATTACGATGGGTGCAACTTGCGTCTTTATTCGTGCTTTCACTGCTCCTGATTTCCCAAACGCATGCTTCTCTGCTGGAACGGGACGATGCGGTTTTCGGGACTGGGAGCGTCACTTTGGACACGGAAACCGGGTTGGAATGGCTCGATATGTCCTTCGGGCTGAGCATGACGAGAAGCTATGTATCCACCCAATTCGGGGATGGCGGAGAATTCGAGGGATTCCGCTACGCCACCAAGGCGGAAGTGATTGAACTTCTGGTGAACGCGGACATTGAACTCGGCTACTGGAGGAGCGGTGATCCCTCTGATTGGCCGCTGGACGAGATCGAATACCTGGTGAGCTTCCTCGGGGCGACCGATTATTTCAAGGGCTATCCCAGGATGTACGGGGTGACCGGGTCCGGCGAGGTGGCCGGCGTGTACTTCTTCGGGGGCACCGTGAAATGCAGAACGGGAGACCAGGGCTTGGTCCAGTCCGCCGGCATCGTGAACAACAACTGGATCGTCAGAGAATGCTCCACGGTGCCCATACCCGGCGCGGTGTGGCTGCTGGGCAGCGGGTTGGTCGGTCTGGCGGGACTCAGGAGAAGGCGCAGGACGACCGTCGGATGATGAGGGCGCAAAGGAGGAAAGGGAGAATCGAATGAAAATGGTAGGTAGGTTCGTCCTGCTCTGCACGGTGCTGATCTTGGCGGCCGGACAGGCTCACGCCTCGATTTTCGCCACCGAGTTGGTGGATTGTTCCGCGAGCCTGGACGGTTCCGGGCTTTACAACGATGCAAACGACCTTTTGGGAAAACCCACCACGATCATTCCGGCGTGGGGCGGGGGAACGAGCCATGTGAGTCTTGTGGAGGCGGCCTGGGGAGACGATGCCATCACCACCTTCAGCACGGGGGACTGGGCCGTGGTCAAGTTCGATCATCAGGTCACCGACGACGCCGACAATCCGTATGGATTGGACCTCGTTGTCTACGGGAACTCCTTTTTCGCCGGATACGGCGGATTTGTCTACGATGACACGGATCACAGGGCCTATGGGATCGGAGGTGGGGTGTTCGCGGAGCCTTTGCAGATCTCCGTAAGTCAGAACGGCATCGACTGGTACACCTATGTCGACGGCCCCTATGGGGACGACTATTACCCGACCAATCCCTGGGTTTGGGACCCGGACCTTTATGACGCCACGGGGAACGGCTGGACGGATCAGGAAAACGATTACGCCAAACCGGTGAATCCGGACCTGACGGCGGCGGATTTCGCCGCGGCCGGCACGTCTTATGAGGCCATGCTTTTGTATGACGGCTCCGCGGGCGGCGTTGGGCTTGACCTGGCCGAATCGGGGTTCGAGTGGATTCAGTATGTGAAGGTGGAAGGCGTTGACGGATTCTCCGGCGGCGAAATCGACGCTTTTGCCGACGTGGCGCCGGTGCCCGTGCCTGCCGCGGTGTGGTTGTTGGGGAGCGGCTTGTTGGGACTGGTGGGCCTTCGGAGAAGAAAACGCCGTTGATCGCGTCGGCAAGTGAAACGACCGGAGATGAAAGGAGAAAAAGCCGTGCGGAAGCTATTGGTTATGATTTGTCTGCTCATGATCGCAACGGCGGCTCAGGCAACGCCTTACAATTTCGAAGGAACTTGGGTGGAGGTGGACGCTTGGGCGGGTTCCGGGTCCAACGAGTCGATTTTGGTGGTGGACTGGAACCGATTGGACAACGGTGAAGCGACCATTACCGAGTCACATGCCTTCGGGTACCGTTGGGACGGAGATCAGTACGAATCGGATATGCTCGCCGCTTTTAACGATGCGGGCATTTTGACGGTGACAACCGGGTACGGAGGAGCCTTCGTCTATAACATCGGATACGACGACGGAGAAGAGGTCCACCTACATGTCGAGGAGGGCAGTTGGAACCTGGCGAGCACCAGCGATCCCTACGCCCGTTGGGGGACCTGGAGAGACAGCGAGTGGGATTTCAACACCGCCGGAATCACCGAGGAGCTTCTCGCGGACGGTCAGTACGAAGGCCTCAATGCCATCATGTGGTTCGCTTCATTGCCGGATTACGCGGATGACCAGTTGGATATCCCGTTCACGTCCGCGCCCGTGCCGATCCCCGGAGCTGTGTGGCTCCTGGGTTCGGGTCTGTTGGGGCTCGCGGGGTGGCGCAGAAAAGCCCTTCGCTAGAGTGGAAGGAGACCCGGTTATCATTTCCGATGCCGCAACGAAGAGGAGAGCCAATCAGTGAGAGCGAAAAAGATATTTCTTGTTTGCATGGCCCATTTGATGCTTGCCGCCCCGGCCTTCGGCTATTCCGAGTATGCGACGGAACTGGTGGACTACAGCAGCAGCCTGACGGCAACGACCCAGTACAACGATCCCTATGCGGTGCTGGGCAAACCGGCGACCAACTTTAAGAACACAGGGTTCGAGCCCGCGACGGGGAGGGTCAAGCTGGTCGAACCCGCCTGGAATGTGGGGTTGAACGACGAAACGCTGATCACCACCCTCAACACCGGCCAGTATGTCACGGTGGCGTTCGATCATCAGGTCGAGGACGATCCGTTGAACCCGTATGGGGTCGATCTGCTGGTCTTCGGCAACGGCTTCTATGTGGGGAGCGGTTTCGTAAGCGACCTCAGCGACATGGAGAGCTACATGCTCGTGGGAGGCGCCTGGTTCGAGCCGATCGTCGTGTCGGTGAGCCAGGACGGGGAGAACTGGTACACCTATGACAACGGTCCGTACTGCGACACCGCCTTTCCCACGCAGGCCTATCTGTGGGACAGCGAAAACGGCCAATGGACGGACACGGAGTCGGACTTCACCAAACCGGTGGATCCTTCCTTGGCCGCGACGCTTCTTGCAGGCGGCCTGTCCGCCGCCGATGCCATCGCCCTCTATAACGGTTCCGGCGGCGGTACCGGGTTCGATCTTGCCGAATCGGGCTACGACTGGATTCAATATGTCAAGGTGGAAGGCATCAGCGGTTTTGCCGGAGGTGAGCTGGACGCCTTCGCCGACGTGGCCCCGGTCCCCATTCCAGGCGCGGTGTGGCTCCTGGGTTCGGGTTTGTTGGGGCTCGCGGGGCTCAGGAGAAGACGTCGGCCCTGAGAGCTGATTTGCCGTCCGCTACCATTCGCGGCCGGAGCGTGTCCTCTCATGGAAGAGAGGACACGCTCCGGACCTCTTTGTACTCCGCCTGATGTGGGCTTCCGGGAACCATGCCTTCGGGCCTCGCGACCCTGTCTTCGAGATCATGACAGCCGGAGCCGCATGGTCGGACATGGCGCAGGCGGACCGGTTCCCCGCGAACCATTCTGTCCGGCGGATCAACCCGGGGGCCTCACACGGTCGGTGGACTGATGATCTTCATCAGGAAAATCGCGAATCGCCCCCTGTTTGTGATTCTATTTTTCTTTCCAAACAGGTTTTCTCTTTTCGAAGAAGGCGGCCACGCCCTCCTTTGCATCATCCGTTGTGCACAAACGGGCAAAAGCTTCGTTCATGAAGGCGAACTGCTCCTCGTAGGCCATATCTTCGGACTTGTAGAATGCGCTCTTGGCAATCTGAACGGCGATGGGGCTTTTTTGGGCTAATTCTTCGGCATAACGGCGCGCTTCGGCTTCGAGTTCATCCTTGGGAACGATCTTGTTGACGAGCCCCAGATGGAGTGCCTCCCCGGCGCCGATGAGATTACCGTAAAGCAGCAATTCCAGGGCTTTCTTCCGCCCGACACACTTGGAAACGGGGATCACGGGACCCACACAATTCAGGCCCACGTTGATCGCCGTAAGACCCATACGAGCATCCTCCGCGGCCACAACCAGATCCGCGGCGGCGATAAGTCCCATCCCGTTGGCGGCGGCAACGCCATGCAGTTGAGCAATCACCGGCTTTTTCATTGTTGATATGGTTACCAACGGTTTTTCCATTCTTTCGATCCATTCCCGATATTCCATCGGTGTCTTGCCGGCCAGCTCATTTACATCAATGCCCGCGCAGAAAGCTTTTCCCGCTCCCTTGATCAGAATCACCCGAATGTTCTTGTCCGCTTCCAACTCCAATAGCGCTTCACCAAGCTCCTGGGCCATCTTGCTGCTGAACGTATTCAGGTTTTCCGGACGATTCAGGGTGATTTCACCAACGTGCATTTCGTCTTTCTTAACAATTACGGCCTCATAGCTCATCTTGGGACTCCTCTTATCGGATCGGTGTCTGTGAACGGCAGGCCTTCGGCGCGGTACTCACGGAAGCGGAGGCAGGTTGCCTTCATTATGGCCTTCCGGTTCGCTCCGTTCTTCCGCGGCCTGCCCTATGTAGAGCTACTCTCTCAAACAGAGGTTCCGCACGCCTTTCCCCTGTCTTCGAGGTCCTTCGGATGGTTCTAAAGGGCGAAAAGGGTGGAAAGCCGGACAAGAAACCGAGAATGCGCTCTCCAAATCCGTTTGCAACCCTTTTCCCGCATATTTATAGAAATACCTCTCCTATCGGAATCCTGCAACCCTCTTCTGAAATCATGCATTCTCAATGCCGCCGACCGAATACCGACGGGTAGTGGTGTCGCCGAGGAAAACGAGAGCCTCCACGCACTTGCCGAAACCCGGCATGGCGGGCAATCCTTGCTCCGGCTTTGGACAATCGCATGATGATCCATTCGGTGGACCGGCGTCCCCACACGGGAATTCACGGGACGCTTTACCCACCGGTTTCCGGACCTTTCCCGTAGGGGAGGTTCGCGAACCGCCTCTACGGCGCGTGGCGATTAAACACCGTGCAGGTGCTTGGGCGCGACGACGTATTCATCCAATTCCACAGGATCCTATTGCGTCGCCAACCCCAGCCACGAATTCAACAACATCCGTCCGATGGCACTCAGTACAGGTCTTCGCAATGCGGAACCCGTATGCCCTGATTTTTCCCACTGCTTCCATGCGGGGGAATTCCCTTGCAGGCGCGTAGGGATTCTATCGCTCAAGCATGTAAGTAGATCCCGGTACATACAGAATTGCCGCTCCCTGCTAAACTCCATAGTGAAGAAGCTATAACCGAAAGCTTACGGGGCGAGCCTTCCGTACATTTATAATATTGCATTGGCGATTCTGGGAGGGGTCCGAACGTTCTGCCGAACACCATCTCCTACGAATAGTTAATGACGGCGGATCGAATTGAACCTTTCGGGTTATTTTGCGGCAAATTTGGTTGCTGCGTATATGAAGGGCGGACTATTGACGGATAACGAATGTATTTCGTAACAATATGATGCAGCATGTTAGGATCGTAAATCCATGTGATTTGTACAATATAGGAATTATGCCTAAATTACCCTTTTATAGCAAGTGAAAAGCGTAGTCACGAATACTGTTTGATATGCTAAGTATGTTCTTTATTTCGCGTACGATGTTCATAAAATAGAATGGTAGAGTAAGCTAAAGGAGACAAAAACAATGAAAAAAGCGCTACGTTTGACCATTTTATTGTCGTCAGTAATGATGATCACGTTAATATGTGGTACTGCGTTGGCGAAGAAACCCGTTCCACCACCCGTATGTGGAGGTCTCACCGGAACCTGGCACGGTGAGGAATCCGGCGATATGATTTGGCTGGCGATCCATACATCAGACTCATCTTTGACAGTTGGAGGGTGAAAAAGTGGGCCTCTCCCGCCTAACTTACCGAAATGATTAGGCTGGCCTTTTTCCGAGGCTCCAAACGTAGTGCCAATATGTCCGATTTTTTCCTTGACTCCGCCGACCTGTATTCCGTACAATTTGTTTCATGTTTGCACGCGTCAAAAAGGTCAAAAGCGGCGGATCCGAGCATGAATATCTTCAGATCGTGGAGAACTATCGCCAGGATAAGAAGGTAAAACAGAAAGTTATATGTACACTGGGTCGTCTCGACAAGCTCCGTGAATCGGGTGCCTTGGACGGGGTTCTTACCAGTCTCGCCAAGTTCTCCACCCGGAATCAAGTCATCAATCTTTATAAGGAAGGTAGTGTCAAGGCAGACTGGGCCAAGTCCTGGGGAACCGTTCTGGTGATCGAGAAACTCTGGAAGACCTTGGGGCTCGATGTGGTACTCCGATCTCTCGCTTCTCGCTCCGATTATCGCTTCGATCTGGAGCGCGCGGTCTTTGCCTGTGTCTGCCAACGCTTGGTCCGTCCGGGATCCGATCTCGCCGCGAGCCGTTGGATTCAGAACGTCCACGGTGAAGGCTTCGACGACCTGGAACTTCAGCACCTCTATCGATCCATGGATTTCCTGGCCGAATATCAGCCCGAAATCGAGAAGGAACTTTTCCGTCGGGGGCGCGACCTCTTCGATTACGGGGTGGATCTCGTTTTCTTCGACACCACCTCGGTCTACTTCGAGGGCCGGGGGCCTGCCGAGTTGGCTCGGTACGGGTTCTCCAAGGACCATCGTCCAGACCGCAAACAGGTGTTGGTGGGTGTGGTCATGTCCCGAAAAGGATATCCCCTTTCCTGTCAGTTCTGGGAAGGGAACACGGCGGACGTCACCACCATCAAACGCATCATCGCCCTGGTCAAGCGTCGGTTCTCCCTGAACAACGTGGTCCTGGTCTCGGACCGCGGCATGGTCGGCGTCGACAATCTGGTGGAACTGGAGCGTGCCGGTATCGACTACATCGTGGGCATCCCCATGCGCCGTTACCAGGATGTCCGAGGCCAAGTGGTGGACACTCCGGGCTACTACCAAGCGCTCACTCCCACCTTGTGGTTCAAGGAGATTCATCTGAACGGATGCCGTTACGTCCTCTGTTACAACCAAGACCAAGCGGCCAAAGACGAGGCCACCCGATCGGCCCTTGTGGAAAAACTGAAAACCACCCTGAAAAAACAGGGGCCCCAGTCTCTGGTGGGAAACAAGGGCTTCAGGAAATTCATCAAGCTCGACCGGGAAACCGTGCGCATCGATCCCGCCAAGGTCAAGGACGACGCCCGCTTCGACGGCAAGTATGTTCTCCTCACCAGTACCGACATTCCCGCCGATGAAGTCGCGGTCACCTACAAACGCCTGTGGCAGGTGGAAAGAGCCTTCCGGGACCTCAAATCGGCCCTGGAAGTCAGGCCCGTGTTCCACCAACGGTGTCAACGCGTTCAAGGTCACATCTTCTGCAATTTCCTGGCCCTATACCTGAAGATCGCGCTGCAGAAACAGCTCAAGACCAAAGAAATCGACATCCCCTGGGACCAAGTTCTCCTGGACCTCGAAGCCTTCAAAGCCATCCATCTACAGGTCACGGAGAAGTCCTACCTCCTCAGAACGGAATTCCAGGGCCGCGCCTACCACATCTTCCAAGCCGTCGGCCTCAAACCGCCGCCCACTTTGCAGACTCTCCAGGAGCACCAAAACGTAGTGCCATAAACCTTTCTTTTTCGTATAAGCAGCTGAAATTAATGCATTAGTTTTTTTGAACTGTCAAAGATCAGTCAAATCGGTTCGCGAGGAGGAAGAGCTTTCAAGTCCGCTAACGGCGCCGCACTCGAACCTTTCGCAGCGCACCTCAGCCCGAGAAAGGCCTGAAAACCACTATACAGTCTTTGGAGTCTGGTCAAGAGACCTCCCCCACGCGAGCTTCTCCTCTAAGCGCCTCCCAAAGGGCTGCGCATGCGCGAAAAGTTTTGAAAAGGGGTACGGGGGAAATTTTTCAAAAGTTGTTCCCCGTATGACTCCGTACTTCATCAGCCGCTCGCCCTATTTGCGAACGGACATCGAGATCGGTTTCCACCATGGGTTCTCGAAACAGAGAGCTGAACCTGCTCGATACGCCCGGTAACGATCGATTACGGAGCAGTTCCTCGTCCCATTGGATCCGCCGGCGTTGAAACAGGAGCATCACGGTGCTGCTTCCAGGCAGGAAAAGGCTTTTCGGGCGCCCCTTCTCGAGGAACATGCCCGGCTTTACGGGCGCCGGGTCTTCATATTTGTGGCGGCTGTAGCACTGCCGGATCTTGCCCACCATCAACGCCACCACTTCAATCATGGCCACCAGGCCCACTCCGCTTGCACCGGCCGGCTCCGTATCGAATATGGTGATTACCCGTCTGTTCTTGGAATAAGGAGTGACCATCCGGACCACGCTTCCGGGGTTGCACGAGTGATGATCTCCGTCGAGTTCGTAAATATCCTCCACCCGGCCGGCCACCGGGGTATGGTTATAATGATACTTGTCCGGTGTGAGCCGAAAAATGGCAAAATCGCCCCCTGCGAAGGCTTGCAGCCACCGGACCTTGTCGTTTCCCAGAAGTTCGGGATAGTGAAAGAACTTCCCTTTCACATACAGAGCGGACGTCTTCTCGAGGGATCCGATCAGGACCCGTGAATCCGCGGGCGAAACCACCCCACGGCGATCCTTGTTCATGGGGCGGCATTCCCAGTACCGGATCTTTCGAGTGAACAGTTTGTAGGGGGTGTCGAGGCGGTCCGGTTCTTCCAGGCACTGGCTGGGATCCACGCCCCAGTGATGCATCAATTTCCCGGCGGATCGGAGGTGGAGCGATAGAAAGGGTTCGAAGTTCAGATACCCCAGGATACTCGAGCTCCTGGAGCTGGTGAGGGCCCTGAAAACCAAGGGCGCACTTTCACGGACTTCCGAATAAAGGAAGTTTACGAACCTGTCCCCCATGGGACGCTCGGAACGGATTCTACCGGTACGTCCATCAATATACTGATGCGCGGGCGTCCGCATACGTCTCTTCTCCTCTATGCGGTGCGGAGGTTACGTCTCGGGACGACTGAATCCCTGCCTGATGGATGACGATGAGCACCAGGTCGATCAATCGGATCAGGTTTTCCTCGGACGCGGTCTCGGAGACCACGTCCTTGGTCACCGATCGGACGAAATCCAGGCAGGCTGTTCCATCGAGAACTCGGTTCAGCGTCTCCCGCAACCCTGAATCCCTGAATCCAGCATGGGTTACCGCGCAGCCCAAGGATTGTTCGAGGACGCTCAGGGCCTCCTCCGTATGCCGCAGCCGAAGGCTCTGCCGGTAATACGCTTCCGTGGCACGGTTAAATTCCGCCGCCTTCATGTCCATGGGATCAGGCGTTTTGGACGTGCCCATGGAACCTTTGGTGAGCCGTCCGCCGGCCGACCGGCTGTCGGGCTGCTCCAATCGCAGTTGAATATCCTCCATGGTTTCTTTCAATCCCGAGGATTCGATCAAGTTCGCACCCTCCTCCATCACCCATTGCACCAGCGTCCTGCGGTACGCCTCCAGTTTGACCCTGAGAAAGCCCGGGTATCTTCTGCTGTGACGCACTTCGGGAACCTTTTTCAACAGACTGCGCAGCATCAGGTTCTCCGTGTTCTTTCTTACGTAGAACGTAGGCAGACCAATGGCTGCGGCGAAAAAGACCTGCCTTCTCTCGCTTTCGACTTCCGGGTTGTCCGGTATGTGGTGATGGACGAGGCGTCCGTTTGCGATGAGTTGAAAAGCCAAACAGGTCAACAGATTCTGCAGGTCCACGGCTGGGGCCAGATCCCTGTTGAATCCGGCGAACTGGCTGTATATGCGCCCCTCGAAGCCCGAAAACCCTCTACGGAGGAATTCACGGAGCCGATAAAGAAGATAGACGGGCATCTGAGAGTCGAATACCCCAAGCTCCACCAAGTCGCGCTTCAGCCGTTCTTCATTACCGAGCCGGCCGTCCAAGGCGGGGGAGCGATCCGTGCTCATGACACCCACCAGATAGTCCAGCAGTCTGAAATCCGGTACAAAATCTCCTTTGAGACGCAGAAAACGGCTCAGCATGCCGTCCACCAAGGGGGGACCGAAAGGGGTGAGCCTAAAACCGAAGGGACGAACCTGGATGTGCGCCTTTTTCTTCCAGCGGCGCCAGATCATGCGCAGATGGGTGTAGTCCAACTGATAGGGCAGGAAGGAAAGGACCCGCTCCGGATGGAAGTCCCCAAAATCAAGGCGGTAGGGCGCTGCGCTGTAGGTGCCCACAAAAAGGGGCAGGAAATGTTCCATAAACTTGATGACCAGGTCGCCGAAATACTTTTCATGCGCGGGCAGGAAGCCGGAGAAGGCGTCGGACAAGGCGTGCGTAAGCATGCGGCTTCCCAAGCTGATGTGGACGCCGTTGTTCAATAGACTGCTGTTGGAGGAGCTGGGCAATACCACCAGGTTGCTGTTGATGATCCCCGCTTCCTTCAATCTGCCCAGGGCGTTCAATTGGGCCCGTGAGAGGACCTGGTGACATAAATGCATGTACCTGTGCTTGTCCTCGCCCCGGTCCCATCCTGAAAGGCACGGGTTCATGAACAGTTCCCTATAAAAGGAATCGGTGATGATGTCGTTCAGGGCCTTTTGACGGACGGGCGGATGAGGGGAGAAGTACACCAGAACACGCTGTCCCGATTCAAGGAGGCCGAATCTTCTCCCTGCGTATTGGACCAGGAGCTGGGTCAGCAGAAATCTCAGCGCCGTCTCCGCAGCCACGCCCTCTCCCATCCCTTGACCGGTACTCGAAGGGGTCACGTAAAACGAGAAGGTCTCCGGGGAAGTGTTATCACTCTGAAAATGACCCATCAGCCGCGTTGCGATGCTTCCGATCAAAGGAGGTCCGTCTGCCTGGACCCCCGCTACATCCGCCAGAGCCAGCTTAAGCAGATAGCTCACCGGTACGCGCAGGTGTGCCTCTCCGTTGCTGAAAAGATGAAACCGTCCCACGTCGCCGCGCAGGCCGGAATCAGGATCTCTTTTGTCGCATCGAAGGTCTTCATCCAGCACCCTCGAGGCCAGAGGGGACAAGGCGTGCGGGCGAAACCGCACCCAACTGTTTTCCCACACTTTGTCCGGATTTTCGGACAACCAGGATTCAAGATCGCTGATCACCTTACGGGGGAGTTCCCCCATAAGCGCTAACTTAAGCCTTTTGTTTTGGTGAGGTTTATGGTACCGTTGCCGCCAAAGGAGGTGGCAATGGAGCGTCTCGTTTTTTCCGAGGAAATGGAAGACTGGGAAGTTCTCCAGGGTTTTCTTCCCGATGGCTGGCAATCCAAAGCAAGGGAACTTGGTGCCGTTGTCAGATACCGTAAGTTCGTGGACGCCGAAGGTCTGTTGCGAACGCTTCTGATCCATCTGGCGGAAGGTTGCTCACTTCGGCTGACGGCGGCCAAAGCCAGGTTCGGCAACATTACGTCGATTTCCGACGTAGCTCTCCTAAAACGACTGAATAAATGCGGAGAGTGGTTTCGGTGGATGGCCTTAGGGGTCATGGAGAAATGGTTTCGAAAGCTGCCCGCCGTTGTTTTTGGAGAGAATTCACGCATCAGGTTGATCGATGCCTCCACCATTCAAGAACCTGGAAGTACCGGAACGACTTGGAGGGTCCATTATTCCATACAATTGCCTTCGCTGCGCTGCGACGAAGTCTATGTAACAGACCCCAAGATCGGAGAATCCTTCACCAATTTCAAAGTCCATGGCGGTGAACTTCTTGTAGCGGATAGAGCCTATTGCACACCAAGAGGAATTCACCATGTCATAGACAACGGCGGCGACGTCCTGGTTCGAATGAAACACCGTGTCGCCATGGTGGACAAGCAAGGGGAACGATTCCAATTACTCCCTCATCTAAGGACGTTACGTGTAAATAAGCTTGGCGACTGGGATGCATTCGTTCCATTTGAACAACGCTTGGTTGCAGGTAGAATCTGTGCCATCAAGAAGAGCAAAGACGCCACTGAAAAAGCTCGTAAAGCGATAGAAAAAGAGGCGAGGAAAAAAGGTCGCCAAGTTACTCCGGACACCCTCGAAGCGGCGGCCTACATATTTGTTTTCACAACATTGGGCCGTGAAATCTCGCCCTCTCAGGTCCTCGAGATGTACCGAGGTCGATGGCAAATTGAACTCGCTTTCAAGCGTCTAAAGTCCATTCTCGGTTTAGGCCATCTTAGAAAGACCGACATCGAAGGAGCCAAGGCCTGGATCCATGGGAAACTACTGGTGGCTTTCTTAGTGGAGGCCATGATCGCCGCAGGCGAATCTTTTTTTCCCTGGGGATACCCACTCCAAAAAGAACCACCGTAGAAATCGATGCTTCTGGAGAGAGACCATGTTTATGTTACACCTGCTGAAACAAGCCGTGAACCCTAAACTCGGCTTGGCCGAATGCATTGCCGGCTGGGATAACATATCTTTTTATTTGCGAGAACCGCCAAGGAAACGAGCACTTCAGCGGCTGATTCCTCAGACGGAAAGAAGCATAGCAAACAATGCTTAAGTTAGCGCTTATGGGGAGTTCCCCCCTATGGTGACGCTTCATTATGTTTTGAAAGTAGTTCGATTCTTCGATGGTTCGCGGCAGGTCGACACTGTCTCGGGGCCCTATAACCACGGCCTGCATCTCGTTTTCGATCCCGCAAGTGGCGTCTTCGGGAGAGAACGGGAGCGTGCAGGCCGCCTTTTCCGGAGACGAAACATCCACCCCGAGTCGGGCCAGTACGCGTTTCGGCGACCGTCTTCCTCCGTACGGCCAACCGCGCAAAGGAGCTGTACCCATGACCCTCCCGGAAAGTATGATTCGCGTTTTCACTTCGTGATTACGGTGGTTCGAGACCGCTTTTCTAATAGAATTGAACTATGTCCATTTCATTGCAGAGGTGTGAGGAAATCCGCACAACATTTTGTTTTCTTTTAACAAAGACCCAACATGATTGGCTTGGGCGATGGGTTCCCAAGCCATTGCGAAGAGCTTCAGCTTCGGTCCTTTCTTTCCCGGGTTTCTTCGACCCGGGCGGATGAGGAGCCGGGTCTTTCGCAAGAGCCGGAAGAGTGCCCGTAGAAGTTCCAAGACGGCGGTTCCTGTGAGTAGGGAGACTGTGTTGTTTTTCATGGTTGGGAGGGCATAGATGAGGTTGAATTGCTTGGCGCGTTTGGGAGGAGGGTCTTTATCTTCTTGTTCGAGGCGATCCTGGACCGGATGAACGATGACGGCGGCGAGGTCGGCCGTGATGGCTCGGGCGTGGAAGTCCCGAAGGATCGTAAGTGGAGTGTGGTCAAGTCTTGTTTCTTGACTTTTCGGCTTCTATTATGATGTCCCCCCCCCGATTACCTACAAACTACAGCTCCAAAACCTACTTTGGTGATGCGGCCCGGGATCGGCAGGCTGCGGCAACGCTCGGCTACCACTTCCTCCCGGAGGGGAACGGTCTCGGACATGAACCATGCATCAAGGATTATACGGATATTCGAGCCGTTATGGCTCAGATCGGGCTGTGATGGGGCCTGCCGCCGTGAAGGTGAGGATCACGCACTTCTCGGCCTGTTGAAGACCGGCCGGCCTTTTTCGGCCGTTCCTGAGTCCGTCCGACCATCCACCCATTCGAGACCATGATCCCGAAAAAATGACGGGAATTCCCAATTGACGGGGGCCTTCCTGCACGGGTTATAAGAAAGAACGGCCATGCAAAATGAGCACCGCCATATCTCAGGAATCGCTCAAGATGATCAAATGGGCATGAAGGGTCTGCGCGACCCGTCACGGCGTACGTTGGGTTGAGTTTGCCGCTTCTGAAGGAAGGCGGGGAAGCCAATGTCGAGGACAGACGGAAGCGGTAAGGTGTCCCGGGTGTCCCTCCATTAGACATATCTCACAGTTTGTCATGTTAGTCAACAACGTCCCCAATGGACTATTCTTCCGGTGTTAATTCAATAAGCAACGGATCATTTTGTTTGCCGGCCTTGATAAAACACTTTTTCACGAAGGGCTTATAGCCTTCCGCACGAATAATGAGCTCGAATTCACCGGCGGGTAGTCCAAAGAAGATGAAATTTCCTTTGTAGTAGTAATCAGTACGTGGAACAAAATAGTCTAATATATTGACATCTTCACCTTCGAGCAGATGGAGTTTTCGATGAATCCCGGTGCCTTTCAATGTAATTGATTGCATCGAAAAGTTCTCATGATACGGCATTCCGGCGCCCCAGTCCTCAGACTGCAAAGCGGATATTAGTGTCCCACAAATTACATGGTCAGGGGTCAACACATATTTGAGTTCGCTTGTTTCATTGTTCTCAATCGTCACAGGCACGTTTCCTTTGCCGACGGCGGTTAAAGCGACAAAGGTTGCTGAATAATCACCGGCAGGGAAAGGGCCAAGAATTCTGCCATTATCATTGGCACTTAGCCTGACTTCCATTTCCGCATGCTTTTTGCCGATGGGCTGTAGTATAAGTATCGGCTCAGGCCTTTCGCCGGCGAAAGGGTGGTGATAGGAAAAGTGGATCTTGAGGTATCCGCCGGATGGATGGGAAAAGTTGTTAATAATCGCATTGTACTGGTCGACCACGGCCTTGCTGTGGATAATGCTTGCATGGTCCTCATTAAAGGCATAATTCATTTTCGCTTCTGACTGAGCTCTGCGGTCCAAGAGGCTGGAAAAAGCAATCGTTCTATCGTTATTCGATCGAAATGGGTTACGGCTTCCCCGGTGGCCGTAAAACATATAAAAGCTGACGGTCTCCGGCATCTTGGTTCTGTATAGCGATTGGATAAACGGACTTTCCGGCTGCATATCGATCCAGCACGGTACTACAGCCGGAGATTGTTTGACACCGTATACGGCCATACTATCGCCCCCCCATGGGGTGGCCATGGAAACAAAAAGTGTTACATAGGGAAAACGGTCACGATGATCCATAATAAATGACCTTGCCAGCAGTCCGCCCATACTGTGCGCCGTAATATATAGTTGGTCAAAGTTATACTTTAATTTCAGGTTTTCTAATTTCCATAGCAATAGATAGGACATGCTTTTGATGGGGGCCCCACTTGCATAATAAAAAAACCAAGGCTGGAAACGTGTTCTATCGATATTTTCTACGAAATACTTCCATTGTTTTGGCGTGCCTGCGGCACCGTGTATAAAGAGTATCGGTATTTTTTGAGGATCATATTCCTCAAGAAAGTAGATATTGCCTCCAATCTCCTTAAAAAATGAAATCGGTTCCCAGTAGCCTTTCCTGCCATTTTCCTCTGAAAACAGTTCGTCATCCAAATCAACTATTGCGCCCGCAAGCCGACTATGAAGCTCATGAGGTTTATCCGATGTAATTTCAAATCCAGTGGGTACTTCAATATTCCGTGTTTTTTCCGGAATGGAGATATTGATATCCCCGACAACGCCTCCAGCCGGTGCAACAACCATTTTCGGGTCACCGTACTGCCCTGCCGGTTCGCCGTCGTCATAAATCAAGTTACCGTTTTTATCCCAATACGCAAATACGTAATAATTTCCTTTGGCAACCAAGATTTCATACTCACCAAAATCATGCAGAACCGTATAATCGACAACCTCTCTTTTGCCCTGATTCATGGCGTAGGCAGCCACCACAATGGGCCCATTGCCTGGAAAGGCGGTCGAAATACGCCCGACCAGAACGGTGGAGGCCAGACCTTCGGCAGTCTCTTTCCTTAACTTAAACAGAGCGCAACTCGTTGTAAGCAAACAAATTACCAGAATAGTGACGGCCGTCCTGTTGAAAACCAAGGATAAACCTCTTTTCAAGCCGCCCATTGCGGGTTTCAGTGCGTTCATGCTGATATCCCGGTTCCCTTGCTATCCAACAATTTAAAAAGCGTGCCTTATTGCATCTCGAAATAATCGACGCATAGGCATATACTACCAGGTTTGCCCTGTTTTCCGTGATAAGTATCGTTTGTGCAGTAATCATTTGCGGAATCGGGAGACGGCATACGTATGAATAAGCGAAGTATTCTCTTCCGCGCCGAGGCTTGATCGGAAACGGGCATAACGTCTCCGGAATTCGTGGCGCCGGGCGAGACGGTGTGGCGCCGCAAAAAACAAAAGGTCGAGCCACCGCGCCCGACCCGGAACAAAAAAGACTGGCACGCCCGACAGGATTCGAACCTGTGACCTGCGGATTAGAAGTCCGCTGCTCTATCCAGCTGAGCTACGGGCGCGCTGAGGAACCTACTGTGTAACTCCGATGGGGCGGGTTTTTCAAGTCAAAAGCAAGGGGTGAGGCCGGGAATCCTACGGGAAACCCGGGTCACGGGGATGAACGGTGAGAAGCGGAGCGAACCGTCGGCCGGGCCGGTCTCCCTAAGGACGACCGCGACTTCGCGCCCTGGTTGTTCGCAGGGTCATAAGAGGGTTGGCGCGAGGCAACCGTCCGTTCGAAATCATACGGGCCCGGTATGCCTTCTCTCCGTGAGTCTCGCCGCCCGAACGGTGTGTTGATCATCACACTTCGTAGGGGCGGTTCGCGAACCGCCCCTACGGGAAACATCCGAAAACCGGTGGATCGGTCGATAGGGCCGATTCCGACCGCTTTGGAGGGGGGTTGTGGAAACCTTTGCCGAAAGGCTTCCGGACTGAATTCCGCCCTCTCATGCGAGGCTTCTCACGGTTCGGAGACCTCGTTCTCCACCCGTTGTTTCTCCTTTCCCGCCTGCAACAGCACGATGGACCCGACGACCAGCAGGGCGCCCGCCATCTGGGGAATTTCGAGAAACTCGTGGAGGAACACGTAAGCCAGGACCGCGGCGGTCATGGGCTCCAGGGTGGCGGTGATGCTCGCCCGCGTGGGGCGTATGCGGCGGATGCCTTCGTTGTACAGACCGAAGGGAAGAATGGTGCCGAAGGTGCACACGTACAAAATCCAGGCCCAGATTCGCCCGGAGCGGGGCGTCAGGAAGGACTCCAGCGGCGGATGAAGCACGTTCCAGGCGAGGGCGGCGAAGATCAGAGCAAAGCACAGCACGGTCCAGGGGGGATAGGACCGCATGCGGTCTTCGCTGGCCACGGCATACCAGCCGAAAGTGACGGCGGAAGCCAGGCCGGAGATGATTCCCGCCCGGTTCATGGCGAGCAGGTCCAGGCTGTAGGCGCCCACCACCAGGTAGCACCCCAAGGCGGAACCAGCCAGGGCCACGAGGGTGAAGGGGGTCAGTCTTTCCCTGGAAGTGATCAAGGCATGGGCGGCGATGAGCATGGGGGCCTGGTATTGGAGCATAATGGCCGCGGCCACGTGCACCTTGCTGATGGCGTAGAGGTAGGTGAATTGCGCCGCGGCCAGACCCAGGCCCAGGGCGAGGAAAGCCGGCACGTCCTTAAGGGAAACGCGCAGGAGTTTGGGAGCGCGGACAAGGAACCAGAGCGCCAGGACCGCCGCGGCGATGGTGGTCCTGAGTTGTACCAACTGGAAGGGCGAAACCCCGTTGTGAAAGAGAAACTTGGACGCCGTTCCGGACAGAGCCCAGAGAACCGCCGCTCCCACCACGGAAAGGGTGCCCAGGGTTCGTTGTGATTGCGGGCCGGGGGGCATGGGACTCCCACTGACTCGGAAAGGTTGAAAGCGTTCCTCACCGCCTCCGGCGGAGAGGCTTCATGCCATGAGTGGATTTCCGGATTCGGGCGCCCTTGTCGAAGGCTCCGTACCAATGCGTCCGGCAATCGGTCTCCCCACCCACCCTGTGAACAGTGACAGACGATGCTTGTTTAGCAAGGGGAGTCCCCTGTGGGTCATGTTTCCCGAGCATGTATTCTACGCGCGGCAAGGGCATGCTGAAACCTTTTTCGTCGTTCTTATTCACAGGATAAACGGGGAACGACATCACCCCGGATCCTCTTGTGCGTGCCCCGTCATTAGGGGGACGAAGCCGAACTTGAGCGTATTCCCGCCGATTCAGCAAAGGTAAGGACCGGTGGGAATTAGTGAGGAATCCTGATTTCTCCTCAGCCTCTCCGCCCAAGTCGGTGGGGCCTGTCTGAGGTGTCTTGACGGGGTGCTCGGGAGGGACTTTATTAAAATCCTCCGCGTGAATGCCTGTGCGCCGGGCAAAGCTCCGGCGATCCTGGCGGATGAAAGTTCCGCCCGCGGTAATTGCCTGTTCACCGCGAAGTCGCCGGCCCGGCGCGCAGGGGTAACCCGAGGCGTCAAGCGGGCCGGAAAAGGCCGTAAGGTCAGATAGAGTGCAGGCCGTAACGCAAGTGAACTCGCTTCGGCCTCGTTACACGGATGGCGGCGGTGACCTTCCAAGCATATGGGGAAACCTGCCAATGGTGCGATGGGAAAACAGGAACGTCGCACCGTGCCGCCCGGGGTGTTTGGAGACGGCATGTACTCGAAGGAGCGCCGGGGAACCCGGGAGACCCGGCGGGACGGGCAGGGCGGCAGGTAGCCCGAGTCCAAACGGCAGCGGGGAATACATAACCCGCTGCACGGTCCCGGCCGGGAGTCGGACTTGCCCATAGTAGCGAAGAAGTCCTGGAAACAGGATGGAGCCAAGGGGCAGGACTTTGATCGCGTTTCGGACGAATGGAGGAAGGACCGCTTGGACGGAAAACGTCCCACTACGGATCGGGTCAAGCCGGAAAATGGAGTGGCCGCCAAAGTCTCCCTTCTTCGGATGAAACTGGGCCTCAAGGCCAAGCAAGAGCCGGAGTTTCGATTCTATGCGTTGTACGATCGCGTATATCGTCGGGATGTTCTGGAGAGTGCGTGGAGACGGGTACGCGCCAATCGAGGTGCGGCCGGTGTGGATGGAGTGAGCATCCGGGCCATCGAGGCAAAGGAAGATGGGGTGAAGGTCCTTCTGGAATTCATCCAGCGGGAACTGAAGGGGAAGACCTATCGACCCTTGCCGGTGAAACGGGTGTACATCCCCAAAGCCAACGGCAAGCAGCGGCCTCTGGGCATACCGACCATCAGGGATCGGATCGTCCAGATGGCGGTGCTGCTCCTGATTGAACCGATCTTCGAGGCGGACTTCGAGGACTGCTCGCACGGATTTCGTCCGGGCCGGAACGCCCACGGGGCGTTGACGGAGATCCGGCAGGCCCTGAAAGACGGGTATCGGGAGGTACTGGACGCGGACCTGACGAGCTACTTCGACACCATACCCCATGAACCGCTCATGCGGTGCGTGGAGCGGCGGATAGCGGACCGATCGGTGCTGAAACTGATCCGTATGTGGCTGCAAAGTCCGGTGGTGGAAGAAGTAAATGGAGTCCGGAAAGTGACCCGACCGAAGAAAGGGACACCTCAAGGAGGGGTGATTTCTCCCCTGTTGGCCAACATCTATCTCCACGAGTTCGACAAGAAGTTCCATGGTCCGGGTGGACCAGGGCGGACCATGAAAGCCCACCTTGTCAGGTACGCCGACGATTGGGTGATCCTGGTCCGGCGCATGAACCCTCGGATCATGGATTTTGCCGAAGAGACTCTCGGGTCCCTCGGGCTGACGCTGAATCGAGACAAGACCAGCATCGTGAATCTGAACCAACCGAGAGGAAGCCTGGACTTTCTGGGCTTTACCTTCCGCTACGACCGCAGCGTGCTCGGCCCCGGTGTCTACTTGAACGTGGTTCCCTCGTCCAAGGCCCTGCACCGGGCGCGTGAGCGGCTGCGAGCATTGACGTTGAGGAAGGTGCAAGCGCCGCTGGAGGAGGTCATCCAACGGGTGAACCGATTCCTGACGGGCTGGGGCCAATACTTCAAGTTTGGGTACCCGCGGGTTGCGTTCAAGAAAATCGACTGGTTTGTCCACAACCGGTTTCGTCGATTCATGAAGACGAGGAGCCACCGGCGCTGTCAACACCTGGACGGGCCGTCGCTGTATGCGGCGCTGCGCGCGAAAGGGTTGGTCTACCTGCATGAGAAAGCCGTCAACTTCTTGCGAATGCCTTGTCGCTGAAAGATCATCGGAGAGCCGGATGCGGGAAATCCGCACGTCCGGTTCGACGAGGGGGCGCTGCCGGTAAGTAAGTTTAGACGACACGTAGTAGCTGCGTGCAGCGAGGCGTCACTAAAAGTCGGCCTTAACTCCTTTGCCGTCAGCGCTCTACTCTACACTTTTCGTCGAGTCCCATCCGAAGGAATCTTCGTAGGCCGGCGACGGTCTTGGAATTTGCCTCGTGGTGGCTCCCCGGTTGACAGTTCGAAACCCCCTCGGCTATTCTGGAAGCGATTCCGTACAAATGTCGGGCCGATGGTATGGGGAACCGTGGGAAAGCGGCGGCGGTTGAGGGTAATCCTCGCGTTGCGCGAAAAGGTCCGATCAATCCTATTTCATGAAGGAGGTTCGAGATGGGGAACCGGGGTGTTCTCGTGTTTCTGGTGGGAGTTCTGACCCTTTTCTGCCTTTCCTCGCCGGCCGCTTTTGCGGTGGATTGCGAGTCTTTTTATGAAGACTTTTCCGGACTTTCGGCCCATACTTGGGATTTTTCGGATGATTCCTTCTCCATTCAGGACGGGAAGCTTGTTCTGAGCAATGCTTCCGACTTCGCCGTGGCAGATACGGCCTTTGCCGCGGGCGAACCTTTTGTGATCGATGTGGACGTGGACGACATCGTGTGCTCCGGGGATCCGACCGAGTGCTATTTCGCCATGTACACGTGGACCTCGGGGGACGTGTTCTTCAACGTGGACGGCTCCTCCGCCGACGGTGTGGCGGTGTTCGTCTGGCCGGTCTATTACGGCGATTCGGGGGATGCCTCAGTTTCCGTGTGGGATGTGGGTAATGAGATTTGGGTTGATTCGGAGTATCTGCCCGTTCCCGACCCGCTGACCTCCATCGGGTTTTCCGTATCCGATACGGAATTGATTCTCCGCTTGAACAAACAGAATACCACGGCCAAGTTTGCGGGAGACTTCACCGGCGCGGCCTCGCTCTTCGACATTTTGTGGATCATGGGGGCGGGCGGGGGTTTGAGCATGAATTTCGACAATGTGTGCGCCGAACCCGTGGGCGGATCCAGTCCATCCGGGGACGGGTATGACGGGATCTGGAAGGACGCGGGCCCGACCATGAACTTCTACGTGCAGACCTATGCTCCGGGATCGGTCATCGTGATCGCCACGCCGAATCTGACCGATTTCTATGTATTTCTGGACTCCGACGTGTCCGACGGGGTGGATGTGTCCGATCTGGCGGGCGCCGGCCATCACTTGACTCTGAACTTCAGCTCCGAAACCGCCGCTTCGGCGACCATGACCCTGGCGGGTTCCTCCCCCAAGACGTACGCCATCACCAAAGAGTTCGGCGGCGCCACGGACCCCCTGTACGACGGAATCTGGAAGTCTCCCTCGTGCGAATCCCCCACGCGGAACTACTATTACCAGACCTACGGAGCGGGTTCCGCCATTGCCATCGTTACCGACGACCTACAGAATTTCATGGTGTTTCTCGACTCGGATGCGGCTTCCGGGTTCAGTGCGTCGGAATTGTCCGGCAAGCCGTTCAATTTGATGCTGGGGTTCGGCGGGTCTGTTCCGGGGAACGCCACGGCCATGGCCCGATGCGTTGCCGCGCCGGAAGGAACGACTTCGGCCGACGTGAGCGGGTATGCGTCCCTCACTGAAACAGTCTCCGGCGAATGCGACGTGGACGCGACTACGGCTCAGCAGATGTCCGAGAGCGTGGAGTTCCTCTTCGATCTGGTGACCGGGGTTCCGGTGGACAGCGTGCTGGATATGGTCCAGGCGGTGGTCCAGGGGCTTGTAGGGGGTGAGGATGCACCCACGTGCCCCACGGTGACCGTGGATCCGCCTTTCAGTCTCGCCTGGCTGAGCAGTCCTCCTTCCAATATCAGCATTTCGGCGGACTTCGGGTCCGGGTGTGATTTCGAAGGGGAGACGTACTCCGGCTCCCTGGACATGGAAATCACCGGGCTTTCCATTCAGTCCGCGCCCACCCTTGAGATCACGGGCGGTTTTTCCGCGACCTTCAACAACCTGAAAGCCGGCAGCACGTCCACCGAGTTGGACGGGACCCTGGCCGGAAACCTGCAAATGGAGGCTCAGAGCCTGAGCGGCGGCAGCGTCTCGGCCCTGATCAACCTCACCTCGTCCAACCTGAGTTTCGGGAGCCATACGGTGACCGGGGCCGCCTCCCTTTCCGCCACGCTGGAGTCTATCTCCGGCGAGGGAGATTTCTCGGGTTTGCTCACTCCGTCCACTTTGACCTTCGACGGTCAGGCGGTATCCGGGAGCCTCGGATTCAGCGGCTCCATGGAGGAATTGTCCGAGAATGAGCGGAGCATCGATCTGGACCTGAACTTCAACAACTTCGGCGTGCCCGGCATGATGATCAACGGCACGGGGACCTTGGAAGGTACGTTGGGGTCTACTTCGAGTACGATGGACATGACGGTCACGGCCACGGTAACCGGCCCCATCGGCACGAAGCAGCTAAACGCGTATATCACCATGGTTCAGTCCGCAAGCAACGTGGTGTTGAATACCACCGCCGGACACACGAGTACGTTGGGCAACGCTACGATGATCATGGACGACGTGACCATTTCCACCACACAGGAATGCGACTATCCTGAGAGCGGTGTGATTTCGTTCCAGTGTTCGGGATCGTCGCCGACCACGGTAACCTATCAGGGATGCAGTACGGCCCCGGTCATCCAATAACCGGACATTCCATCCTTTTGACACTCGCATGAACCGAACATTCCGGGGGATATCCGCCGCAGGCGGGTTTCCTCCGGAGCTCGTCGCGAATCCCACCAATACGGCCTCCATAGTCGCCTTGGACGTACGGCCCCGAGCCGCAGCCTGGTAGCCGGACTGAATCGCCTACGGACCGGCCCGCCCGCGTGGCTCCGGGTATCGAGTTTCCGCCGGATCCACTGAAGTCGGACAAAATTGGTCTTCATACCTTGACAAAGCTCCTTCCAGGTCTAATCGTTTTTCAAGATCGACTGAACAAGGTGCGTTCCCGAACGCCGTTCATGCGACTGAGGAAGAGCCTCATATCCGATATCTCCCCGCCGAAAAAGAAAAGGAGTTCGTTTTGTTGCCCGGCAGAGCCCAACCGAAAGCCACGCTGGAAGCCGAGAGGAAACACGATCGGCTCACCTACCATGAAATTCCCGGTGCGGACCTAAAGGTCAGTGAAGTGGGATTCGGTTGTTACCGGGTGGACGTGTCGGTGGAAGAACATCAAGAAGCCCTGTCCAAAGCCTTATTGGAGGGGGTCAACATCATCGACACCAGCACCAATTACGCGGACGGCGGGTCTGAGAAGCTGGTGGGAGCCGTTCTCGCCAAACTTACGGCGGAGAATCAACTTTCAAGAGAGTCCGTCGTGGTGGTTACCAAAGCGGGTTATCTGCAAGTCGGGAACTATCGGCTCAGCCAGGAACGCAAGCGAGAGGGCAATCCCTACCCTGAGCTGGTGGAGCTGGGGCAGGGGCTCGAACACTGTATTCACCCCTCCTTTCTGGAAGACCAGATTTCCGCGAGCCTGGATCGTTTGGGCTTGGAAACCATCGACGTGTTTCTTCTGCATAATCCGGAATACTATCTGGAATGGGCCTCCAGGTCCGAGGTTCCCCTTACGGAAGCGCGCACCGAGTACTATCGCAGGATCGGCGTCGCATTCCGCCACCTGGAAACCGAGGTGGAGAAAGGTCGCATCGGATGCTACGGCATCAGCTCGAACACCTTCCCCTATCCCCAAGAGCATCCTGAGTTCAGTTCCGTTGAAGCGATATGGAATCTTGCGGAATCCATGGTTCCGTCCCATCATTTTCGGGTTGTCGAGCTTCCCCTGAACCTGTTGGAAACCGGCGCGATTACGGAGAAAAATCAGTCCGAAGGGGTGAGCGCGATGGATTTCGCCCGGGAACACGGCTTGGCGGTGCTGATCAATCGGCCCCTCAATGCGTTGGCGGAGCGTCGGCTCGTCCGTCTGGCCGACGTGGCACCCGTGATTTCCGCCGGCGAAGTCATGGTGAAAACCAAGATTCGCGATCTCAAGGCTTCGGAAGAACGGTTAACCAACGAACTCTTGCCGGAAATGAACTTCAAACCCTCCCTTCAAAAACAGCTCGCCGACACCGTAGCCGTGGGCGGTTTCTTGGCCGATCACTGGAAACGTTACGGAGACTTGTTCCGCTGGCAGGAAATCCAAACTCAATTCATTATTCCCAAGGTTCAAAGCGTGGTTCAGTTTCTGGCGGGCCAGGAACTGTCGGACGAAAACATCGAGCGAATCGAGACCCATGTACAACGGGTCCAGGAGGCGCTTTTCGCCGTTACCACCGTATACCAGGCCGAAGCGGCGAAACAGTGCGCGAAGCTCAAGACATGGCTCGGCGCTGTGGATGCGGATTGGGCCTCTGCGGAAACGCTGAGCGGAATGGCGGTGCGTGCCTTGCGCTCCACTCCGGGCGTCACTTCCGTACTGGTGGGCATGCGCCGGGATGCCTACGTGGATGACGTGCTTAGAGAATGCGCGCGTCCCGTGGAACGGAGCCGGGAGCGAGAGGATTCCTGGAAAAAGGCGGGAGATACCGCGGGTTCGATTCAGTAAGGTTCTTCATACGGTTTAGATGGGTCCGAACCCGGTGGACAGGGTGTAACTGCTGTGCTATTGTTTGAGGATAATTGTTCTTAAAAAATAAACGTTTTATGTAGACCCCTTCGCACGCTCCGGCGGCGTTTCGCCGGCGGACCTTGGGATCCATAGCGTAGCGGGGTGCGAAGAAAAATCATGGCAACGCGCCGGAACGCCCCATCGAGGCTTTCCGGAATCTCTATTCCGTCAATCAACAACGTTCGTAAGCAATGAAGGGAGGACTACTGTAATGGGAAAGACGATCGAGGACCTGAAAGAAGCTTTTGCCGGTGAGTCCCAGGCCAACCGGCGCTATCTCGCCTTTGCCAAGAAGGCCGACGACGAGGGATTCATTCAGGCGGCCAAGCTGTTCCGCGCCGCCGCGGCCGCGGAAACCGTGCATGCTCATAATCATCTCAGGGCCATGGGCGGGGTGCAGAGCACCCAAGACAACCTCAAAGCGGCCGTGGAGGGGGAAAACTTCGAGGTCGTCAGCATGTATCCCGGATTCATCAAAGATGCCGAAGAGGAAGGGAACAAGGCGGCCGTGAGCACGTTCCGCTGGGCTTTCGAGGTGGAAAAGGTGCACGAGGCGCTTTACCGTAAGACCCTCGACAACCTGGGCAAGGAAGCGGGCCAAGCCTACGACTACTATGTATGCGGCGCCTGTGGCTACACGCACGAAATGTCCGCGCCTGAAAAGTGTCCGGTGTGTGGAGCTCCGGCCTCTCGATTCATGCGCGTGGAATAAGGCTTGACGGGCCGGTGTAAAACGCGATTTGCGGCGGTGCGTTTCATCCCTCGTTGATGCGACGCACTTCCATGTAGTCTTCATGCTTCGGGATTTTCGCGCCCTGCCGTCCTCGTTTTGTATTGAATCACAGGGTCGCCGGGGGACCCATGTTCCCCCGGACTCCCATGAATGCCTACCTCGTTCTTTGCCGGTCTGCAATCATCCGGTTAAGGGGAAATCGCGGCATCGCGACTTCCGTCATGATTCGCCCTTGTGGTACGCCAGGCTTTCGGCGGACGCCACGAGCACGCCTTCGTCGTCGGTGACCCTCACCCGCCAAAGACTGATCTTTCGCTTCACGTCCACCGATTCCGCCTCCGCGTACAGAGTCCGACCGCTCTTCGTTCCCGCGAGATAGTTGATCTTCGTTTCGAGGACCAAAGCCGGGTTGTTCACGCTGTTGGACGCCACCGCTACGGCTTGGTCGGCCAGGGAACATACCGCCATGCCGTGGACCCGGTCCAGGGCGTTGGTGTACTCCGGTTTGATGTGCAGGGACAGCCTGGCGAAGCCTTCACGCGCTTCCTCCAATACAATGCCCAGAAACCGCGCCATGGGGTCTCGGGCCACTACTTCTTTTGCGAATGTCAGGGAATCCAAAACAGGTCTCCGGAATGAGTTTGATCCGCGGCGTCGGTTCGAAAGGACACGAGTCCGGCCAAACCGTGCCTGTCGGACTTCGGATCATAAGAGAGGAGGGTGTGCAAGTCCAGAAAAACACATGCCGGCGGAAAGCTTCCGATCAGAAAGGAATTTCGGCAGGGATTTACGGCTTGGCTCCTGAAAAAGTCCTCACCTTTTTCGGCGGAGAAGCCGGAGGAATTTGTCATCGGTTCTCGGATGCCCCTTGAGCTGGCCTTTGATTGTGCTTTATGATGAATCATCATTCCGAAAGCCGATGAAATCCGATTTCGTTCGACAGGGGGCACCTGCGTGTCTCCGGGAAATCATCCGCGTGGACCGATGTTCAAGGAAGCATGGGCCCGACGAATTCGGCCCGGTCGTTCAAACAATTATAGCGATGAGAGGGGGACCGCATGGCGAAACGTTTTCCCATTCCGTGGATATTCATCTTGTTGTTTCCGGTGTTCTTGATCAGCACTCCTTCGGAAGCCCAATCTTATCCTGAAATCATGTTCATTTTGGACGCCTCGGGGAGCATGTGGGGCAAGGTGCAGGGGCGGACCAAAATCGACGCCGCCAAGGAAGTGATGCGCCAAACGATTCCGGAACTGCCGCCGGAAGTCCTCACGGGATTGACCGTGTACGGGCATTCTCGGGAAAGCTCCTGCGACGACATCGAAATCTTGGTGCCGGCGGGGAGCAACGATCGGCAGGCCCTGTTAGGCCGTGTGGAGAACATTCAGCCTCACGGCAAGACCCCCATGGCGGCATCGGTGAAAAAGGCCGCCGAGTCTTTGGGGAGCCGGGACGCTGAAACCATCATCGTTCTGGTGAGCGACGGGGAGGAGACCTGCGACCCGGACCCGTGCGGGACCATTGGAGCGCTCAAAAAAAGCGGTGCCCGTTTCATCCTTCATGTCATCGGGTTCGATGTGAATGAAGCGCAGAAGCGGCAGCTTACGTGTTTCGCCGAAGCCGGCGGCGGCCGCTACTTTTCCGCCGCGGACGCCGCGGGATTGCTGGACGCGTTCCAGCTGGTGGGGCGGGAAGTGGCTGAAAAGGTGGAAAAGGCCAAAACCACCACCAAACGGGCGACGAGCAAGCTGGGCAAGCTCCACATCACCATGCCTCCGGAAACGACCGTGAGTCTGCATGTGCTGAAACTTGTTCGCAAGAGCGACGGCAAGCTCATCAAGACCATCGAAGACCCGGGCAAGGATTCGACTCATCCACTGCTGAGCGGGGAATATGAGCTGATCGCGGGCTTCGCCAACTCCAATTACAAACCCGATTCCGAGGTGTCTTTCGGTGATTGGACGGTGGAGGGCGGCGAAACCGCTGAAGTGTCCTTGGGCGGCATGGCCCTGAACGTGGCGGACTCTCTGAAAGATGCACCCGTGGGAGCGGTGATGGTGCTCAAGGCGGACGACCCCGAGTTCTCCCTGGTTCTCCCGTATACGGGCAACGATTACTACTTCTATAAGACCAAGCCCCTTCCGGCGGGGTTGTATCAGTTCGCCGTCCACTACAAACGTTCCTACCTGTATCGGAAGACTCCGGAAGACCCGGTGGTCCTCGCAGAAGACGTGCGCATCGAGGAGGGTAAGGTCGCCACGGTGACCGTGGATTCCGGCATCGTGCTGGTGAAACCCCAAGACTCCCAAGTCGCCTCCTGGGAACTGCTCGCAACCGGAAACGGGAAAATCGTGCTGAAGGTCGTTCAGGCCTCCAACGGGGATTACCCTCTATGGAAACCCTACGCCGTGCCTCCGGGCGCATATGATTTGAATTGCTACGTGGAAGGTATGGAAGAGCCGCTTCCTGCGGCTCAAGGGCTGGAAATCAAGCACGGGGAATTGCTTCGCCTGGAGACCGGGCTTTAGTGGTCTGCAGAAAAACGCGACCTGCGGCGTTGCGCTTCGTCCCTCGTCATTGCGACGTACTCTTAGTACGTCTCACTCCTTGGGACTTGCGCGCCTTGCATCTCATCGTTTTTCAGCAGCCCACGCCAACCGGCCTTTTCCAACAGGCCGTCTAAGTGCGTGAGTCAAAAGTAGCGGGGGGCGAGAAGTAATCCCCGGCCGCCGATAAGCTCTTTGAACATGGCCGCACCGGCCAGGGATATCCATTCACGGGGCGTGGCGCAGAGGGACGCCGTCCCCCCGCACCCCCTGCCGGGGGACCCATGGCCCCCCGTTGCGCTTTTGCGAATCGCGTAGGCGATCCGCAAAACGAGCTGCATGTGCCGTCCAACGTATTAAATTCCTTTAAGTTTGAAAGGGAGTACCGGGGGGGGAGAGACTTTTTGAAAAATCCCCCCCGTGAATGCGAACAAAGTTTTTGCCGAAGGGTGTACAACCATGGACGTGCTTTCCCATACACCGATCCTGCCGCGTGCGGGGGACACGGTTTGCTTCTGTTTCGGTTATACGCGCGGGGACATTGAAAAGGATTGGGCCGAGGCGGGCCGTTCCACCATATTGGAGCGCATTGTGATGGAAAAGCGGGCGGGAGCCTGTCGGTGCGGGACCACGAATCCCAAGGGGGGGTGATGCCTCCCGGACGTCCGCCGGGTGCTGGACGAATATATCCGCGCAGCGGGTTGAGTTATCCGAAGCCGGGCAGCCCGGGGCGGCCGGGCCCTTCCAAAAAGCCGCCGAACACGGGATCAGGGCTTGCGGGCCACGAGTTGGGCCGCGGCGCGTTCCGGGTCCGGTAGAATACCCTCGAAGTCATGCAGGATTTCCCAGTCCGCAAACCAGGCTCTCAGCTCACCGGGCCGCAGCAGGAAGTCGGGATTCTTGGGTTTTCCGTACCGGCGTTGTTCCGTGGTGAAGGTTTCGTAGATGAGCACACCGCCGGGCTTCAAGGCCTTCCGGATGCACGGCATCAAGGGCCGATGCAGATAACGGAAGACCAAGACGGCTCCGTAGGCGTCTTCCGGCAAGGGGTTGACGCCTTCCGCCTCCAGGTCCGTTTGCAGATATTCGGCCCGAATTTCGGCCTCCGCGGCCGCCTTCCGTGCCCGGTCCAACGCTCGAGGAGATACGTCCATTCCGATCACTTGATAGCCCAATGCGGCCACGGCGAGACCGTTTTGTCCGTCCCCGCACGCCAGGTCCAGCACCGGACCCTCAATCAGGGCGTTTCGAAAGAGGTAGAGGGAATCGTTCAATAATCCCGCGACGGCCATGTCTTCCATCCATAGGGCCTGAGGTCGGCGATGCGTATCTATTCAAGGGGCGTGCCGCAGGGGAACGCCGTCCCCCCGCACCCCCGTTGCGCTTTTGCGAATCGCGTACGCGATTCGCAAAACGAGCAGCATCTGCCGTCCCACATAGTGAAACGTCTATACTTTGTGGAAGGAGCTCGATGGAGCCCTTTTTTCACAAAGGATTCCCTCAGAGTAGGCGCTCACGGGGGAACTTTTTTAAAAGTTGTCCCGGATACCCCTCCAAATGCTTACGGCGATACGATTGGGCCGCGAGGCATTCAGTCTAACGCGGTTATGGATCAGGGCTCAAGGCCGCCGGCGGTTTGCCTCAAGGCGGCCATCACCCTTCTTTGTTTGGCCTCCCGGCGTTTTTCGGCCACGGCCAAAGTGTTCATGGCCCGATGGATGGTCACGGCCCGGGTTTGGGCTTCTTCCGGACTCGCGCCTTCCTCCATGCAGTAGCGCACCAGATCCTCCAAAGGTACATATCGATGGAGACGTTTCAATATGGATTCTCCCAAGGTCGGTGGGTGAAGCCGTCCGAAGTGCGGCGGTGGGACGACGGCACGGACTCATGACGCGGACATGCGTGCGAAGGGTTCAGGCGGCTCTTTCGCGATCCCGCAGAACCTTCTTGATGCGATGAACGGTTCCTTTGCCCAGAGCGAGCAATCGGGCGATTTCACGGTCCGTATGGCCCTGAAGCAGGAGTTCCACGACGCGTTCCTCCACGGATTTTTTTCGGGGGCGGTACTTCCGGTCATAGGCCCCGATCAGGGCGTTCTCCACGGCTTCCTTTCGGGCGTATGCATCGTAGGTGCGGGTGACGGAAACCACCTGGACGTAGGGTGCTCTGCGCTGTCCTTCACCGGGCTTAGGCGGGGCGGCGGCTCGTTCCAGCAATCCGCACAGGGATTGAAGCTGCATGTCGATGACCCACTGAAAAGGGTCGATTTCAAAGAACGGCTCCATGGGGGCTTTGCCGGGTCGTCGGGCCGTCCGGGTCGTTCCCTTGCGGCCCGCAGGTCTTTTGGGGGATTTCATGGGAGGCCTTTCGAGGTTCAAGCAGGGTTGGTTTGCCATCGTGAGCGTTTTCGCCGGAAGGACGGGCGCTCTCGATTTCTCAGGAACTCGGCACGGATCCGCAGTCCGTCCCGACACCCATGGCATTCGAGATACCCGGGCGTACCGTCCCAGTCCTTGATTTCCTGCCGCCGTATGCATACGCTCTTGCGTAGGACGCATCGCATGCGCCGGCAACGCATGAAGTCGGAACCTTCGAGGGAGTCCCACGACGTGGCGGGTCGGGGGATGTTCCGTTCCCGGAACGCGGGGGTAAAGGAGTCCCGCGCCGCTTCGGGGTTCCCTCCTTCTTTTCGAAGAATGGGCATGGTCATCGCTTCAGCCATGGGACACCGCCTTTTCGGTAACGCCCTCACGGGCCAATTCGTACCAGAAGGATTCCTTGACCATGCGTCGCGCTCCCACGAGACGGAGCTCTTCGTCGGACCAGCGGTGAAGTTCGTCGCGATCCACGTCCTCCCGTATGCGCACGGCCCTGGTTAGACCGGACTCCTTGATGCGGGACAGGATGTCCGCCCAGGTTCCTTTGGGCGCGGGCTTGATCAAAGTGGATTTGCGCCACCCGAAAGCGCCGAACACCAGGGCGATGCTGCGCCTCTCGGCGAAGAGGGTTTCCCGATGGGAGTCGGCGAAGGCGTTGAGACCGGCTTCCAGTTCCTTTAACCGTTCCGCCAAGGGAGCGGAGTCCTTCACCGTCCGGGTCTTGATTTCGTGAATCCGGTCGCGGGCTTTGCGATCCAGCTCGTCAAGGGCCAGTTGAAGCCTTCCCATTTCCCGAAGGGTCCGGTCGGCTTCCGCCACGGAGGTGACGGCCACGGGTGGTGCGGATTTCTTTCGGATCATCACGGCCTCCTTGGGATGTTGACGGCTCGCGTCTTCAAGGGTCAGGTGGAAACGTTCGGCGAACGCTTCCTCATTTGTGGGTCCATTATTACCCAAATGACGATAATTGTCAATCGTTGTTTAGCCGTTTGGAGAAACTTCGCAGGGGTGATCTTGAGGGGGGGAACATGAAATCCGAAACCACGCCTGATCCTTCGGCGTCTTCCGTGCTCGGGTCCGAAGAGGTCGGAATGGAGGATATGGAAGATAACCTTCCGATTGAATTAACAAATCGTATTGGGGAGATTTTCCGGGAGTCCGGTCTTACTCAGGAGAAATTCGCCGCGAAGCTGGGCGTGAACCTTTCCACTCTGAGCAATTATCTTCTGCGGAAACGACGGCCAAGCGTGGAATTTATTGTTCGTTTGTGTAATTCTTTTGATGTCAGTCCGTCCTGGCTGCTTCTGGGCCGGGGATCGGCGGTGTCCGGAGGCCCCGGAAAGGACGCCCGTTTCTTTTTCGTTCCGGTATTGGAATCACGGGTGACGGCGGGACCCGAGGGGGAACTTCTCTGTGAAAACGTCTCCGATTCCTATCCGTTCCAGCACTGGTGGATCGAGAGGCTGGTGGGCAAGGACCCCCACCGCCAGGAGAGTCTCCGTCTGGTGCGCATTCGGGGAGATTCCATGACCCCCACCATCAATCCCGGGGAAATGGCCCTGGTGGACACCGGCGAAGCGGAACGGACGAAGGTGCGGCCGGGAAAAATCTATCTGGTGCGGCAGCCCGACGGCGGCGTGGCGGTGAAGCGTTTGGTATTGAACGAAAACCCGACGAGACCTTCCCTGGTCTGCATGTCGGACAACCCATCCTTCCAGCCTTTCGCCATCGAGATCGAAGCGGACAAGGGCGTGCCTTATTACGTGTTGGGCAGAATCCGTTGGGTGGGTAAGGAGATCGATTAGGATGGATAAACAGGCCCCGATTTTCGAGAAGGTTTATCGTGATTATTTAAAGCAGATTGGGGAGTTGGACCTGGAAGCCCTGGCGCGTCGCATGGGGTGCGAGTTCTCGGAGGGAAGCGTCGTGGTTCCCTTCTTCTCCCGCCTCTACCGCGTTGCTCCCGAGGGCATCAAGGACCCTCGGGGCGCGGAGCCTCTGCACGCCGTCAAGGTGGTTCTGTGCAAGTACCTGCTGATGTTTCCCGATCCGGAACCTTTGGGGGAGGAGGACTGGGTGGCCTACCGGGACTTCAAGGATGCGGCCCCCTTTGTGGGTGGGTTTCAGACCAATTCGGAGCGTTCCCTGGCCCGGCGGTTCAGCGACCGACTGGAAGAACTGCGCGGGGCCTGTGTGCGTCTCGATGGAACGGACCCTGGGTTGGATTGGAACTATCAGCTGCGTTTCCGGTTCGACGCGCTGTCGCGGGTGCCCATGCTGCTGCTGTTCAACGACGTGGACGAGGAATTTCCCGCCCAGTGCCTGGTGCTCTTCCAGCGGCGGGCGGAACGCTACCTGGACATGGAGTGCCTGGCCATTGAAGCCTGGCTGTTGGCGGACTTCCTGCGGCAGGCCGCAGGGGAAAAGGACGTGGCCACGGTGATGTAGGGGGATCGTTGCCTTTTCTCCACTAAACGAATCCCTCCCGACGGTTTCCGAACGACTAACGAATAGAGTGAACCGGCCGTTTCGTAATTCGGAGTTCCGTTGGCAACGGCCGAGTGCCGTACACGATCATCTAGGAGGCTTTCATGCCGCGTCGCAACGCTTATGCAACTCTTTTTCTTTCACTGTTCCTGCTTGCATGGATGGTTCCGGCCGCCGTGGGCGGGCTGGGTCCCGAGGGCGCAATCCGCACTCCGGTGCTCGACCTGACGCCGCAGGAAACGGCGGCCATCGAAATGGTCCACCCCACCCTCGCGTCGGATTTATGGGTGACGCTCAAAAACGGGATGGAAGTGCTCCTTCGGAGCATGCCCGATGCTCCCCTGGTGTCCTCACAGATTTTCATCAAAACGGGGTCCATCTACGAAGGCCGGAACGTGGGAGCGGGCTTGACTCACTTTCTGGAGCACGTGGTTTCCGGAGGCACCACCACCCAACGTTCCGAGAAGGAAAACAACAAAATCCTGGAGGAGTTGGGCGGGAACACCAATGCGTACACTTCATACGACCGAACCGTATATTATATCGACACCACGCCGGACAAATTTGGGACGGCGCTGGACCTGCTGCTGTCCTACGCGCTGGAATGCACGTTGGACCCCGCCGAGGTCGCGCGGGAGCACAAGGTCATTGAGCGCGAGATTCTCATGAACCAAAACAATCCGGATCGGGAGCTCTGGCAGCTTTTCTCGGAAACGGCCTATCGGGAGCACCCCATCCGGCACCCCATTATCGGCTACCTGGACCAGTTTCGCCGGGTGACTCGGGAGGAACTGCAGGCCTACTATCAGGCCCGGTACGTTCCTTCGAACATGATTTTGGCGGTGGCAGGCAAACTGGACCTGGAAGCCGCTCTCAAGCAGGTCCTGGCCGCGGCCGGGGATTATCCCAGGACCACCGCGGCTCCGGTGTACATTCCCGAGGAACCGGCTCAAGTGGGCCCCAGGCGGGTGGAAGCGACTTCCAAGCTTACGCAGGTGACGCGCCTGGAACTGGGCTTTCCTTCCATTTCTCTGACGAATCCCGACCTTTACGCCCTGGACGTGCTTTCCATGATTTTGGGGTCCGGCCGTACCTCGCGCCTCTACCAAGCCTTGAAGGAGCGTGAGTCCGTGGTGCTGAGCGTATCCTCCTCGAGCTGGACGCCTCATTTCGCTCCCGGCATATTCGCCGTATCCATGACATTGGCTCCGGATCAGGTGGACCGGGCGCTGGACATAACATGGAACGAGATCGACCGCATTCGTAAGGAAGGGCCGACGTCGGAGGAACTGGAGCGCGCCAAGACCAAAGTGGAGACGCAGTACGTCTACGGCCTGCAGGCGGCTTCCGCAGCGGCGGGGGACTTGGCTTATTCGCTCTATGGCACGGGAGACATCTACTTCAATCGATCTTATACGGATCGGATCCAGGCCGTGACCGCGGAACAGGTGAAACAAGCCGCCCAAACCTACCTGGACCGACATCGCTTTACCCTTGCGGTGTTGAATCCCGAGTCGCGGGAGAAACTGGAGGCGCTGAAAACATCCGAGGTAGGCGCGTCGGCTCCCATACGGACCTTTACCCTGGAAAACGGCCTGAAGGTGCTGGTGCAGAGGGATACTTCCCTTCCCATGGCGGCCGTGAGCCTGTACGGTAACGGGGGAACTCCTTATGATCCGGAAGGCAAGGCCGGTCTCTGCTCCTTCATGACGGACATGCTGACTCGAGGAGCCGGCGGGATGGATGCTTCCGAAATCGCCCGTACCGTAGAGGACCTGGGCGCCAATCTATCCACGGGCTCCGGACGAAACACCTATTACCTCAGGGGACAAGTACTCAGTCGGGACCTGGATTCCTTTCTTTCTCTGGCGGCCGCGGTGCTGCTTCGTCCGGATTTCCCTCAGGACGAAATGGAGAAGCTGCGTCGAGACACCTTGTTGAACATGCGACGGAAGAATGAATATTGGATCGAGGAGGTGGATCGAATCTTCAGGGAAACACAGTTCAAGAAGAACGACTCGGCTCAGGATGTGTTCGGCAATGAGGAATCGGTGAAGTCCTTTACACGGGAGGACCTGGTGAGGTTTCACGACGAACTGGTGAAACCCGACCACATGGTGGTGGCCGTGTTCGGCGATGTGGACCCGGAGCAGGTTTCGCTTTTGATCCGGAAATATTTTGGAGGATTGCACGCGGGAAACCTGCCGGCCGTGGCGGAACATCCCGAGGAATTCAAGATTCCCGATGATCGTACGGTTGTGAAAAGGAACGAAAAGACGGCGGCGGGATTGCTGGTGGCTTATCCGGGGCTGCCTCTGTCAGATCCCCGCAAGCCCGTTTTGGACGTTATCGACGCGATGACCTCGGGGATGCACTATCCGGGAGGATGGCTGCAACAGGCTCTTCGAGGCGGAGACCGCAGCTTGGTGTACGTGGTGCACGCTTTTCCCTCATACTATCCCGACGGCGGCCTGTTTCGCGTGGTGGCTCAGTGCGAGCCGAAGGATGCGGACCGGGTGAGGGATATCATACTGCGGCAGATGGAGCGAACGGCTGCGGGAGAGTTCACCGACAAGGAACTGAACACGGCGAAGGATCTGGCGGCGACCACGTACCGTATTTCGCTGGATACGCTCACGTCCCGAGCGGACACCGCGGCATTGAACGAGATCACGGGATTGGGCGCGGACTATTCGGAGAAATACCCGGACCTGCTTCGCGAAGTCGGGCGGGATGCCGTGAAGTCTCTGGCCAAAGAGCTCTTCAGCACGCATTTCGTAGTGGAAACCTTGCCGAAAGGCCCGAAGGACGACCAGAACCCAATGCGGTGAACCGCAATAGCCGAGGGGGCGCTCTTGAAGAAGCACCCCCTGATCATTACCCTCCAAAAAAAACGGCGCGGCGGCACGGCCTACGGTGGGCGTACGGCGGATGCCCCCGATGAAACGCCGCGTCGTTCCTCGCCTAAGGCACGATCCGGAATCGGAAGTCGCCCCCGTAGCCGTCCGTATATACGGTGTAGTATTTGGCGATGAGGTCGTCGCCGGCGAATCCTTCGACAAAGAACTGGTAGTGTTCATTGGAGGCGGAAGAGGCAAGGGCACCGGTGGAATACGTGGTTTCCGTCACGTCGTTCAGCGTGACCAGGTTCTCGATGAATCCGTAACCGTCCGGATGATCGGGACTGCGGTAACGGTCCAACACAACGCGCCATCGGGTCACACCGTCCACAGCCTCCCACGTGAAGGTCACCGGAGATGAAAGGGAAGGGTACTCGCCTCTGGCGTAGATGATCTGCGTGTTGTCGTAGGGGGCCGTGAGGTGGATCACTTCGGTCAAGGGAATGTCCACGTTCTCTCGCTCGGATTCGGACATGGCCCCCGCTTCGATGGAACTGATGTAGCTGTAGAAATTGCCCGGAAGGTAGTCATGCCGGGGATCGATGGCGAAGTTGATGGAAAACGCGCCGTCGGCCGGGAAATATTGTATGGTGTACATCCCGGTGGAAGAATCGTAGGTCAGTTCATAGATGTCGCTGTAAGCGTCCAGATCGTAGTCGAATACATAATGAAACCTGGGTTGAAGATTGCTGATCACAGGAAACGGCGTGCCGTTGAAATGAACCTGACCCCCGATGGTATAGGTACCGAAGTAGGCCGGTCCCTGGAACCACTTGAAAAGGGTGCCCGTGGTTTCCACGCCGCCCGGGGGCGTGAAGGCATACGGCGGTTCTTCATCGTTTGCGGGGGAGACATCGGTTTGGGCCGAGGCGTCCAGATCGGAACTGATCGGGGTAAACTCAATGGAGAGTTGGGCCCCTTCCTCCAACAAGTCCGAGGTGTCGAATCCGTTGTCCAGATCACCCACCAGGAAGGCGTAATAGGTCGCTCCGCCGTCCGGTGTTAGAATGGCGATGGCCGAGGCGGGGTCCGCGTCGTAGGTCTGGAAATACAGATTGAACTCCGTCGCTTCCATGGGCGCCACGTTTTTGTAGATGCCGTTTTTGGCCACGTGAGACACATCCGGAGAGGAAACCCACTGATATAGCTGGAAATCACTGGTGACGCCCCCCACGGTGAAAGATGCCGAAAGCGCGGGCTGGGACGTGAAATCCTGGATAATCAGCTGGGCGTCGATTCCTCCGACCTCCGAAGCGTCCACGCCGTCGCTGAAATCGGAGTCCAGAAAAGCATACATTCTACGGGCTCCATGCTCTCCGGAGTTGTCCAGCAGCACCACCACCACGGACTGCTCGGTGTAGGTCTGAACGTACAGCGCGTAATTGTCGTTCGCATTTCCCGAAGGTACGTCCTTCCACACTCCGTCGGGCAACTCGGCCCATGCCATTGCAGAGAACAGTGCCCAAACCGACACAAAAGCAAGAATCACTCCGAACTTTTTCATCATCCTTCCTCCGTCCTCTATCTTCCCTTGATTGTTTCCTTATTATAGAATGACGCGACGCACTTCGGCAATGCGTGACACAAATATTAAGGTGAAAACAAGGGAGCCGTTCGCCATGCTTTTCGGCGCCATGAATTTCCCGGTGAAACCGGTGCTTCAGGAGATTCGTGAATTCGCAAAACTCGGTTTCGATTACTTCGAGTTGACCATGGACCCGCCACAAGCTCACTATCTGCAAATCAGACGGCTGAAGGCCGAGTTGCGCCAAACGTTGAAGGACTTGGGGATGGGCCTTGTGGCCCACCTCCCCACCTTTGTCGTCACGGCGGACTTGACCGAGAGCCTCAGAAAAGCCTCTCTCGACGAGATGCTGAACTCCCTGGAGACCGCAGCGGAACTGGGAGCGTGGAAAGCGGTGGTGCACCCCGGCCATGCGGTGGGACTGGGCTCCCTGGTTCCCGAGTTGTCGAGAAGATACATGATGGAAAGCCTGGAGTCCGTCATCGTCCATGGGAATCAGTTGGGAATCCGGCTCTGCGTGGAAAACATGCCCCCCAGGTCCCGGTCTCTATCAGCTCCCGAGGACTTCGAGCAACTTTTTTCGCGTCACCCAAGGTTGTATCTGACCTTGGACACGGGTCACGCCAATCTAGACGGAGGCGGTCTCAAGAACGTCTTGAAATTTATTGAGCAATTTCCGAATCGCATCGGGCACGTGCACGCCCACGACAACTTCGGCAGGGATGACAATCACTTGCCTCCGGGTACCGGGACCCTGGACTTTCCGTGCATTGTGGGCGCTCTCCGGGGGGTGGGATACGACGGCACGGTAACCCTCGAAGTCTTTTCCGGGGACAGAGATTATCTTAGAATCTCAAGAGAGAAAATGGCCCGTTGGGCGCAGGGCAACCGACCCTAAGAACCCGATCCGGAGGGTATACCGTGCGGGCGCATCCCACGGGATCGGTGCGCTTTGCGTGTCATTTTCTTCCGCCGTCCCGTAGAAACCGGATACCCCACGGGGTTTCTCAGGAGCGCCGACGGTAAGAGGGCGTCTGAGGTTCAGCCCGTCGGTTTCCCGTCAAGGACCCTTCGAAGGGTCTTGAGGAGCTCGTTGATCTTGTAGGGCTTTCCCACGAACGCGGCGTCTTGGGCCTCCGGCAGGTCCTTCAGGCGAGACTGGTCCAGATAGCCTGTGGAGATGATCACTCGCACAGCCGGGTTTAACTCACGGAGAATTTTGAGGCATTTCATCCCTCCCATGCCGGGCATGCTCAGGTCCAGGATTACCAGGTCCGGTCGGCTGGAGAGCGTCTTGTACACGTCCACGGCACGCTCACCGCTTTCCGCGGTGAGTACTTGATATCCGAAACGAGTGAGCAGGTCTTTGCCCACCTCACGGATTCCCTCTTCATCGTCCACCAGGAGCAGCAGTTCTCCTTTGCCCTTCGGGTTTTTCTCCTCCCAATCCGGTGACCGACGGGCCTCGGGCCGTCTTGCAACGGCGGGAAAATAGATTCTGAAAGTGGTCCCCACTTCCGGTTGGCTGGAACAGGTGATGTAACCTCCATGAGCCTTGACGATGCCGTAGACCATGGCCAAGCCCAGGCCGGTTCCCTGCCCCACGGGCTTGGTCGTGAAGAAGGGGTCGAAGACGCGGTCCAGAATGGAGGGATCGATCCCGTGGCCGGTATCCGAAACGGACAGCATCACGAACCGCCCCTCTTTTGCGCCCATGTGCCTTGCGCAGAAGTCCTTATCCAGAACGACATTTTCCGTCCTGAAAATCAGCTTTCCACCGTCCACCATGGCGTCCCTGGCATTGACTCCCAGATTCATCATGATTTGTTCCAGCTGGACCGGGTCCGCGTTTACCGCCTCCACGTTTTCATCCAACTGGAGTTGAATGTCGATCATCTTGGGGAAGATTTGCGTCAGCAGTTTGGACACCTGATTCACTTCGGTGTTGAGATCGACAGCGCGAAGTTCGGCGTCCACCTTTCTACTGAACATGAGCAAACGCCGTGTCAGAGTGCCGGCTCGATGAGCGGATTTCTCGATGCCCTGCAGCTTGGGATAGTCCGGACTTTCGGGGGAATTCTCCATGAGCAGCACCTGCACGTAGCCGGTGATGGCCTGCATGATGTTGTTGAAATCATGGGCCACGCCTCCCGCCAGGGTGCCCAGGGCTTCCATCTTGTGCGCCTGGAGCAGTTGGGCCTCCAATACCTTCTGGTCGGAGATGTCTCGAAGGATCACCAGCGAGCCTTCCAGTTTCCCTTCATGATCGTGGTAACCGGACGCACTGATATTGACGTCCAGAATCCTTCCATCCTTGGTCAATCTTCGGGTTTCGAAGCCTCGGCATATTTGGTCTTCTTGGAATATTCGTCGGATAACTTCGGAAGTGGCGTTCTTTTCGGATTCCGGGACGAAATCGATACGTTTCCCCTGTACTTCCTCCAGCGTCCAACCGAAAACCTGGGTGAAAGCGGAGTTGACGAATACCGCTCGGCCCTCCGAATCGTAAATCACAATGGAGTCGGGTGAGGAACGAAGAAGGGACGCGTAGACGTCCTGAGCTCTGCTGGCTTCTTCATAGAGTCGCTTCAGCTCCTCCCGACTTCTGCTCAGTTCCTCGATATCATTGATGCGGGAGGTAATGTCGTCGTAGAACATGAAATGCTTGTCGTCCTCAAGAATCACCGCGCGCATCCGGACCACGCGGTCTCTGCCGTTGCGGCATCTCAGCGGGTGGATCATTTCCCTGAACCCGCTTCTCCCGGATTCCCGTGCGAAACTCTCCTCCCAGCGGGAACGCAATTCCCGGCGAACCCCATCGTCCGGGTAGAAGTTGTGGAACCAGGCATCCTTATTCGGAAGGTCCTCCAGAGTGTAGCCGAACAATTGGGTAAACTTGGGATTGAAGTAAGCAAACCGGCGATTGCGATCCATGATGGAAATGCCGAAAGGCGTTTGTTCGGCGAGGGTGCGAAACTCTCTTTCGCTCTCCTTCAGAGCCTCCTCGGCAGCCTTGCGACGTGTCGTGTCCACCATGATGCCCACGATGCCGGCCACATCCCCTTTGGAATCGGTAAAAGTGGCCTTGTGGTATTCTATGATGCGCGATTCCCCGTTGGGAAAGAGCGTGGGGGCTTCGTAGATCTGGACGCCCGGATTCCGGAGTAGCTTGCGATCCATGGTGTGATACAGTGAAGCCGTTTCCTCGGGAAACACGTCCCAAACGCTGGAGCCGATAATCTTATCTTTGGAGAGGCCGGAGAAGAATTCGAAAGCCCGGTTGCAGCCCAGATAGCGGCACGGCTTGTTCTTGTAGAACAGGGGCGTGGGGATCGTATCGATAAGGGTCTGAAGGAGGGCGACCGGTCCATTGGATTCCCCGGGCGGGACTCCGTTTTCATCGGAAGACTCTTCGTATCGAGTCAGGCGGCTCCGGAGTTCATTGAGTTCCGCGATGAGTTGGGCCTTGGTCTTTTGTTCGTCCTTCACGGGATCGTCCTTCTCCGGAAGACGCTCGCCGGTGTTGTCCGGCTCCACGGCGGATTCCAGATGCCGGCGGCCTTGAGGCCGTATGCTCAAAATCCTACCTCCTTCCCAGGCGGGTAAACCCTCCTGTTTCGGGGAGACTTCCGAGAACTCGGCTCGTTTGGCGGCACCTCTCAATCATCGTTTTGTTGCGTGGTGCGAACCTCCAGGAAAACGTCTTCCGGCAATCGTGAGAAGGCCACGGCACCTGAGCAGAGCGCAACCAGCTTCTTCGGGAACTTGTGTCCGAGTACGTTGTACAGTTCGAGGCAGCAGGAGCACAGGGCGGCGCTCCGGTCGATGGAATACGGGATCATAGCGTCCCCTTCCTCCATAAACAAGAGCGGGTCGATAAAATTGGCGTGATTGGCCGAATGGGTCAGAAACAGTTCTTCGAAGTCGTACGTTACACCGCGCTTACGCGCCCAGGCCAGAAATCGTTTTTTCTCCGCGGGAAGCACATCGCGCCATTCCGAGGGCTCCAAGCTCTTATATCGCCGCGACTCGACCAGCTTCAATTTCGTTTCCGGATCGGCTCTTTCAGTCACCCGTTTCGAGGAGAGGGTAATGCATGTGTTCAATTGAAAGCCGAACCCTTCCAGAGGCTCCGAGCTTACCGCCAAACTGAAACCCGCCCGGGATGAGGTCCGATACCAGGAGCCTTGTCGTGCACAGGTCCGGTTCCATGCCTGAGGAGTCACCAGGGTCACCCGGCTTTTGGGCGCCAGGGGAGTACAAACCACGCCCCCGGCTTTGCGGAGCCGAATTCCGTGTTCCTCCTTCAGGATACGGGCGAGTCGTTCCGCTTGTTCCGAAGTGATCCAGTAGGTGTATCGAACGTAGTCATCCGTTTTCATGGGATTTCATCGAGTTCCGTAGAGAAGGCGGCGATTCGTCAGGGGTTGCACTGTTTGCAGGGACGATACCCCGCCTCTATCGCCTCTTCCCGTTGTTGGAAGACCGCCGTGCAATTGCGGCAGCGGTAATCTTTGCATTCGGGGCGATGGAATACATGACTTCGCCTGTTTCCCCGGTAAATGGTGCCGGATTGGGACTCGGGACCCGCGAGGGCGGACGTTTTGCCGGCTTCCCAGCGCACGCGCCAGGGAGGCACCGGGTCGTGATCGGACCACAATCCCCGTCCGGCGGCCCGGGCTTCGGCCTCCAACGCCTTCAGATCGGTCCGATCGGGAGCGTATTTGCGGAACCACCAGGCGTATCCTTGTCTCACAAGTTCAGCGCCCAGGTCTCGTCCGTCCGGAAGGAACACCCGGGCCACCGTGCGTCCGTGGATGTCGCGGGTGATTTCTTCCAAACGAACTCTCACGCCCGCAGTGGATCGGCGGGTGAAGCGGCGGGCTTCCTCCGCGAAGGGTTGTCCGAATTCGGGACAATCCACGCCGAACAGGCGAATTTCGCTCCCGTTTTTGGTCACCAGGCTGTCGCCGTCCAGGGCGGAAAGGATCGTAACGTAGGACTCGGCCGAGGCCAAAACCGGCGTAAGAAAGAGCGAGGGAGCCAGGAAAGCGAAGACGATGAGGTTGTTCTGAGTCGATCGGCGCATAGGCGGCTACCTGTGGGCATTCACGGGGGAAGACTTTCGAGAAAGTCTTCCCCCGTACCCCCATCCAAAGCTTCTCAACCAGGCCTCACCGCCTCCGGCGGAGAGGCGCCCTGCGGTGAGTGGATTTCCGGACCGGGGCGGCCTTGTCGAAGGCTCCGTTCGTAATGGGTCCGGCAATCGGTCTTCCAAGGACCCCTCACCACGTCTAGCCTGTGAACAGCTACCACTATTCAGTATTCGGCATTGGTGCGGCGGAGGTTCGGTACAAAATATCAAAGGCTTGCGGAATGGGCAAGACGGGATGGGCGCGCAGGGGGAAATGGAGGGAACGCTTCCAATGCAACTTGCGACCTGTGGCCGAAAATCTGAAATACCTGATCGGGTCCGTTCCCTTTGGGACGGAGCCCGCACATGGGGATTCGGGGGAACGTGGTTCCCCCGATGATTGTCTGAACAACAACCCTATATCGTCTTGGGAAGTTCGATGGCGTTTTGCGGGCAGACCAAATAACAGCTTCCGCATTCGTCGCATCGTTCGCCCAGGATGCGATACGGTTCGCCCGGCTCTATGGCCTTGAAGGTGCAGACCTTTTCGCATTCGCCGCAGGCAATACAGTCGTCGGTGATACGGCCTCCCGGCTCGTTGTGGGTTTCCCCGCCGAAGGAAAACCGGGTGCGCAGCAGTTTGTGGTCCCGGTTCACCATTTCGAAGTCGTAATCGAAGATTTCGCCCTTGCCGTTGCGGATGCAAAACAGGCGCGTGGCGGGATAACGCGCTTGGTCCTCCAGGAAGTACCTGAACATGGGGTGTCCGGCCTCCGCCTTGGCCCGGATCGTTTCTTGGGATACCTCCCGCGCTTCCCCGGTGATCCGAAGGGTGAATCCGGGTTCGAAGGCGGGTTGCCCCACGGCATTTTTCCCGGTGGGGCGTCCCGCGGGATAGATGCCGCACAGGGCGACTATTCCGGAAGCGGACAACTGGCGGTAAAACGGTTTTACGGTCATGGTAAGGAAGTACAGGCCTTCGTCGTCGTATCCGCAAACGTGCACGATCCGGCTGTGGGGGGTGCTTCCGTCGAGGGTGGTGAAGGAAAGGCAGCCGATCTTTTCGACGGCTTCATGGATTTGCCGCAGGGTCATGGGCCGGCCTCCGTTTTCTTAAGTCCGCCCTACCGCCTCCGACGAAGGAGGGGAGGGAGAAACAGGTTTTCGCATCCATCTCCAACCTTCCTTACCTCTCCCGAGTCGGCAAAGAAACCCCTTTATTGGGCTTGATCACGCACCGAAGAACCGGCTTTCAATCACTCGTCTTCCCCCCGGAATCCTTGGGAAATACCCGGCGAGCCGCCCGCGGACGCGGCCGCTCGGTGTGGAGGCGTCTTTCCGCACCGGCATACGGTCTTGACAAGGGCTTGGGCCTCCTGCTAAAGCCTAGCGCTCGTAGGTGCAAAACGCTTAAAAGGGAATCCCGTGAAATTCGGGAGCGGACCGGCCGCTGTAACCGGGGAACTCCGTCGCGTGAGCCGCCATGGAAGCATTGGATGGGAAGGCGCGGGGCGGGAGTGATCCGGGAGCCAGAATACCTGCCTATGTAGAACCTTCCCCAAGATTGCACCGGAGGTTGCGATGGGTCCCATTTCCCGATGGAATTCCCCCCTCATGTCGCCCGGGCATGAGGCTTTTTTTTGTTCGGACGAATTTTGTTGCCGGAGCGCCTTATGAATCTCAGGCGCTTCCTTCCGAAAGAACGAAAGTGCACGGTTCTGCTCCTGTGCCTGCTGCTTGCTCTGCCGCCCGCCTTCTGGGCGACTCCCTGCGCCCGATCCGAGGAACCCATGCACACGCTGGGCACGGTGTACGTGGTGGAGGAAGGCGGAGGGAAGGACGACCTCACCGCGGACGTCCCCTACCAGGTAAGCGTCATCTCGGAAGACCGGATCACGGGCAAGTTCACCACGGTGGCGGAACTTCTGAGTGAAGAAGTGGGCGTGCGGGTCAACGAGTCCGGGGGGGTTGGGCTCCTTTTCCACGGCTTCCATACGGGGCAGCAGTGCGGAGCAGGTGGTGATTCTGGTGGACGGGATTCCGTTGAACCAGGCTTTGGGCGGGGGCGTGAATCTGGGAACGCTTCCCACGGGCATTGTGGAGAGCATCGAAGTCTATCGCGGCACGTCGCCCCTTCAGTTAGGGGTGTCCGGGATCGGGGGTGTCATCAATATCAAGACGCGAAGAATCAAAGGAACGCGGACCGTTTGGGGGCAGGCTCAAATGGGCTCCTTCGGCACGTATACCGGTTCCGGTTTCGTGGGCCACAAACCCGGCGCCTTTGATTATTCCCTGGCTTATGAACACCGTCAGGCGGACAACGACTTCGAATATTTGAACGACCGCGGCACCAAATACAATATGGCGGACGACCGTATTGAAAAACGCAGGAACAATAAATTTCGCGGGGATGATGTTTCCGTGCGGGCGGGATACGATTTCATGAACGCTCGCGTGGACCTGGTGAACAATTTCAAGAAGACTCACAGCGGTCTTGCGGGCCCCATCGGCTCTCCCACCGAATCCGCGGCCTACGATACTTTGGAGAACCTCACCACGCTGAAGGGCGAACTCCAGGCCACGGAAGACCTGCTTCTGACTTTGAAACCCTATGCGGCCTACAAAGTGGAGGAATTGGACGATCGAAAGGGAGAGGTGGGGGGCGGAAGCCAGGACACGCACGACACCACGCTGACGCTGGGGACCGACTTCACCGCAGCCTACTCCCTGGGCCGTTACCAGACGTGGACCTTCTTGGTGCAGTACATCCACGAGAATTATGAACCGGACGACGCGCTGTCGCGCATTACGGTGCCGGAGAGCAACCGAGCCACGTTGGCGCTGGCCCTGGAAGACCGAATCGAGCTCTTCGATCGCAAGGTACTGGTGGTGCCGTCCATTCGGTACGACCACGTGAAGAACGACCTCAACGGCGTGAGCGCGGGGCGCGTGATCACGGGCCAGGCGGGGAACAAAAGTTACGACGAATGGTCTCCCCAACTAGGGGTCAAGTATGCTCCCTTTCATTTTCTATATTTCAAAGCAAACGTGGGCTATTATCATCGGTTCCCCTCATTTTTCGAACTATTCGGCAACAATGGAAGCTACATCGGAAACATCGAGCTGGACCCGGAAAAGGGCACGAACTATGACGTGGGGTTCGGCGTTGATTTCTACGACACGACGCCTTTTCTGAGGCAGGTATCCTTTGAGGCGGCCTACTTTCACAGCGACGTGGACAATCTCATCAGCTCGGAACAGGCTACGGGAAACATCGCCACCTCGCGACAGGTGGACGAAGCCGAGATTTCCGGTGTGGAGATTTCGCTCAAGATCAACCTGTGGGACCTGGTCCATCTTTCGGGAAACGTCACCTACCAGGACGCCCGCAACAAGGGACCCGTCAAAGGAAAGAAGGACAAGTACCTTCCCCAGAGGCCGGTGTGGGAGGCCGATTTCCGTACGGGGCTTACCTTGTGGAAATTCGAACCGTATTACGCCTACCATTATATCGACAAGAACTACCTGAACGCCTCCAACATCGGTGAGGTGGAGGCGCGGAGCCTTCATGACGCCGGCGTTTCCTTGAAAGCAACGGATTGGCTCACTTTGAGTTTCGAAGTGATCAATTTCACCGACGAAGCGTACCAGGATTTCTTCGGTTATCCGGCCCCCGGCCGGGCGTATTACGGTACGGTGATGGTCAAATTCTGACACGCCCTACTCATTTTTTACTCTTTTCTTGTTTCTGCACACGCCTTTGTTGTAACCGTAACAACTCCGTGACATTTGTGCGGTATCTGTTGAGCTTCGGTCTCGTTCGGCGCTCCGGGGAAAGGACCTGAATATCCCTTCCTCGCCGGAACCCATTGGAAGCAAAACAGAAATCCGAAATGTCTCTAAGCAAGAACATCATACTCATCTTGAGCGTGTTGCTGGGTAGTTGGGCGGTTCTTCCCACCATCGGCAACGCGGCACCCACCTCCGGTCCCTTGGGCGATACCGCTCCTTTGGTCATGACGGGACCCGACCACTGTGTTCCCTTCCAGTTTACCGACGCGGACGGTAGCCCGGAAGGCTTGAACATCGATATCTGGAACCTCTGGTCTCGGAAGACGGGCCGAAAGATCGAATTCCGTTTGAGCACCTGGAGCGAGGCGATCCGACTTCTGGAAGAGGGCCGCGCCGACTTCTCGGCGCCCGTTTTGCCCTCCGAAAAGCTCCGACAGTGGGCCGACTTCACAACCGCGTATGCCTCCCGCACCTACTACCTGTTCCACCATAAGTCCCTCAAAGGCATCTCCCGATTCAGCGATCTCAAGGGGCTCCATGTAGGCGTGGTGGAGGCGGGGCTTTCTTCAAACTTCGTGAAGAATACGGTGCCCTTCGGGACCACGATCATCGAGTACCCCTCTTTTCCGGAACTCGCTCAGGCCGCTTTCCTGGGGGAAATCCACGCCTTTGCGGGAACGATGTTCAACGCCGCTCATCACCTTTCCAAGCTGGGCCTGCTTGATGAATACAGATACACCCGGACACCCGCGGTGGAACTGCCTGTTCATGCGTGTGTGAGAAAAGAGGACTCCGACCTGCTCGCTCTTTTGGACGATGGTCTGTCGAGAATTACCCCCGAGGAGATGCATGCTCTTGAAGAGCGTTGGAAAGAATCCAGGCTGGTGCGTCGCATTCCCTGGCAATTGGTGGGCGCGGTGTTGCTCGGGTTGAGTCTGCTGGGCTGCGTGATTCTCTTCTGGAGTTATCAACTTCGCAAGAAAGTACGCACGGCCACCTCGGAACTGCGGGTGACCAACGAAGCCCTGGAAGGGGAGATTCGGGAACGGGAGAAGGCGGAAGAACAGAGAAAGGAGCAACAGGCCTATTTCCAGCAACTCTTCAGAAATTCACCCCAAGCCACGGTGATTTGTGACGCCTCGGGGACCGTACTCTCCGTCAACGGAGCTTTCGAGAAGATGTTCCGGTATTCGGAAGAGGAGCTCCGGGGCCGGTTTCTCACGGAATTTATCGTTCCGGAGGATCGGCTTCACGAGTCCGCCACCATGAGGGATGAGCTTGCCCACAGACGGCCGACGGAAATCGAGACCGTGAGAAAGCGGAAGGACGGGAGCAGAGTGGACGTTTCGGTTCTCACCTTCCCCATTGAAATCGAGGGCAGGTCGGAAGGGTGCTACGGTGTTTACGTTGATATCACGGAACGGAAGCGGGCGGAGGCCGAGCTGGCCTATCATGCGTTTCATGATCGACTGACGGGGCTTCCGAACCGCGCCTTGTTCATGGATCGGCTGGAACGGGCCATGGAAAGGGCCAAGAGAAAGAAAAGCCAACGTTTCGCCGTCCTGTTTCTTGATTTGGACCGATTCAAGGTGGTGAACGACAGTTTGGGACATATCGTGGGTGACCAACTTCTGGTGGCCGTGTCCAAACGACTGAGCTCCTGTGTGCGGGCCATTGATACGGTATCCAGAATCGGAGGCGATGAATTCGCCCTGTTGTTGGAGGACGTGGAATCCTTGGACGGCGTCGTCCAGGTTGTCCGGCGTATTCAGACGGAAGTGCGCGCTCCGATGCTTGTTGGGGGGCATTTGATTCACACGTCGGCCAGTATCGGTATCGTGTGGAACTCAACCACCCATCAGCGGGCCGAATACATACTGCGCGACGCCGATATCGCCATGTACCAAGCGAAGGAAGAGGGCAAGGATTGTTACAAAGTCTTCAGTGCTCCCATGCGGGACCGGGTGATCCAGGCCATGGCGATGGAGAACGGTATGCGTCGAGCCCTGGGGAGGAACCAATTCGAGGTACATTACCAGCCCGTATTGTCTCTACGAGAGAAGCGCCTGACGGGCTTTGAAGCCCTGCTGCGATGGCGGCATCCTGAAAAGGGTCTGATCTATCCCTATGACTTCATTCATGTGGCCGAGGAGTCCGGCCTGATCATATCCATCGGCCTGCAGACCTTGAAGGACGCGTGTCGCCAAGTCAGGGAGTGGCAGTGCAGGTATCCCGAGTTCTCCTCCCTGGGAATCAGTGTGAACCTCTCCGCCAAGCAATTCAGACAACCGGAACTTTCGGAGCAGATTTGCGAATTGATGGAGGAGTCGGGTCTGGATTCCAGATGTCTCACCCTGGAAGTCACCGAGAGCGTGGTCATGGAGAACGCTCAAGCAACTGAAATCCTATTGGAAGAGCTGAAAAGGCGGAAAGTGAAGCTTTCCATCGACGATTTCGGGACGGGGTATTCCTGTCTGGACTATCTGCATCGATTTCCCATTGATGTTCTCAAAGTGGACCGATCTTTCGTGAGTCACATGAACGGGAGCGGCAAGCACAAGGAAATTGTGCGGACCATCATCCTGCTGGCTCACAATTTGAGCATGGACGTAGTGGCCGAAGGAGTGGAAACAGAGGCACAACTCGCGGAACTCGAGGGAATGGGATGCGATTATGTCCAGGGCTATTTGTTCGCCAAGCCGTTGGATAAAGAAAACGCCGAAGCTCTGTTGAAGGGAGAACGGACTTTGGGGGCGTCGATGGATAGGATGTTGAGGCGGACTGCCCAGGGCTCGGAGCCCCGGGTCTTCTCGGGGCGAGTCCAATAGTTCGTTCCCATGCAATGGCCGCCTTAGGGTCGGCATCCTCATTCTTACGGCACATCGGACGACGAATCCTCGGACGGAGGAAAACCCATGAAGTCGCGGCTGTGGCTGGTGGTTTTTTATTTTCTCCTCTCACCCATATTCAACAACGTCCACGCCTCCGACCACCTGGGGTTGGCGGTGACGGACCTGATCGGCAGTGCGCCTCTGGAGAAGGAATTCGGAGCGTTTCGAGACCGATTGAGTCGTCTGGCACGCGTGGATATCCGGCTTTGCCCGGTCCATAGCCGCATGGAAGCGGTACGCGCCTTGAATTCCGGGAGGGTGGACCTGGTGCTTACCGGTCCGGCCGAATACGTGGTCTTCAGGAAGAAGACCGAATCGCAGCCTCTGGTGGTTTTTTCCCGGCCCGATTATTTCGCGGGGATTGTGGTCATGGCTGAGAGCGGAATCAGCACCATCGCCGATCTGAAAGGAAAGAAAGTCGCTTTCGGGGCCTTGGGGTCGACCTCGAACCACTTGGCTCCCATGCAGATTCTGGCCGACCATGGGTTGGACCCTCGTCGCGATATCAAATCCGTGCATGTGGAAGACGTGGATCAGTCGTGGGCGGCTCTGATTCGTGGGGACATTGCAGCTCTGGGGATGAATTACCAAGTCTTCCAGAGAAAACGATCCAAAGAAGAGACCCTGGAGCCCGGAGCTTTCAGGGTGATCGGCCGGGGACCGGACCTGCCCAACGACGTGATGCTCGCGGGCTCTCACGTTGACGGCAACCTGCTCGCGCGTCTGAGGCATTGCTTCGAAACGCATCCTCGAGAGCTGATCGAGGCCGTTCTCGTGGGCGAGGACAATGCCAAGTACCAGGGCATGAAGTTTCTGACGCGCGTGAGCGATTCGGAATACGGGTATGTTCGACGCATGTATGCGACCGTAGGCTTTCCCGCGTATGCCGATTTCATAGGCCAGTGAACCTCGGCGTTTTTCTGCGGCCCTTTCAGGCTCGGATGAGCCTCCATCCCAGAGCGGCCACCATCAGCGACAGGATCAAGGCGCCCGCCAAGTTCAGGGCGGATACGTCCGCGACGGACGCGGGAACGGGTTCTTCCCGGGCGAAGATACGATACCGATTGTCCCGAGTCACGATTTCCACGTTTTCGAGGATTCCGAAAGCGGAAGTGGCCGCCGTATCTTTTCCTGCATAGAAATTCAAAACATAGGTATTGCTGGAAGGTAGAGGGGTGAAGCGTTCGGGTTCGTCGGTGGTGAAGTAGTCCCCCCCGTCATCCACGAAGCTCTTCTCGCCGACGGACAGAGGGTTCGAGAAGACTCCGCCGGTCTGAGGGAAAACGTTGAGGAGGTATTCGAGGTCGCTCTTGAGCTGTGCCGTATCTCCGCTGAAGAATCGCGGCATGACGGCCGGGTCGCCCTCAAATCTGCCGATGACGGCTTCAAGGTCCGTCTGATTGAGAATACCCAACAGATCTTCGAGTATCTGCCGAACGGTATAGTCGTGCCTGGAGAACACGTTCCTTTGGCCGTCATTCAGATACCGGTCGATGAGATGTATGCTCATAATTTCGGGCTCGGCGGCTTGCGTGAGCGCGGCGGGCAACAAGACGGCGACCATGATGATCAGCTTCCTCAGAATACGCGTCGTCACAGAAACAACCTCCTCTCTTTGCGCGGCCATGGTTGTACGATCGTATATTCCCCGCGGACGTGAAGCCTTCCCGGCATCCATTCTTTATAGGCGACAAAGTGTTTAATACGGGGCTGTCATTAACATCGTGATTATCCCCGTCACCTTGATATCTATCCGACGTCTTTTCCAATTGCGATCAGGATCGACCATCGGCTTGCAGGCGGACGGGATAATCGACGTCTATCCGCATGATACGGATATCGTTCCATTACTACCATACAGGAGACATGAGCACACGTAAAAACCGCACTATGATAAATCGATGGCATGATTTGGCAGAGAGGGGCGGGCTTTCTTTGTAGATTGTTCATGCTTTGGTAACTTCGGGTCGGTATGTGGAAACTCATTCATACGGAGACGAGAAACTCAAATGCTCAAGCGCATCGTTTTGGCCGTTGTTCCGGTGTTTGTCACGTGGTCCGTAATGGATGCCGAACAGGACAACGGCCGTTTCTTGACCGAATAGGCTCACAAGTCCGGAGGGATGCAGCGCCGGGGTGCGGAAGGGCGTGATCCGAGGCGTGTTTCGTGTCGGTTTCATCTCGGGATTCATGCCCTTCCGGTCGTCTTTCTTCCTGCCGGCTTTTACGGGCTGAGCCATTTCCCGTATCCACCTCAGCCGGAATCCAAGCGCGGGGAATTTCGTGATCGGTGCGCTGATCGCTCCCCTCCCTCCTCTCACCGCCGCCCGGCGATGGGAATACGAGACGTTTCAAGCTTTTTCTCAAGTGGCCGCCGGATCGGAGTCGGCTTCCCATTTGAAGCGATCCGGAATTCCAGGCACATCAACTCACGACGGTCGGCATTCTCACAATGTAGGACAGTGATCGTTAAATGGGATACGGCTATCCATATATGGCTGTATTACATTTATCTGTATTTAAAAGCATATAAATAATTTTGCTATTGGAGATTTCAATATTTAAGCGGAAGAACATTGGTTGTTTTGAAATATAAGATGTTTTGTTGCAAGAAATACAATCCTAAGTGGATCATAAATTAAAGCAATATTGTGAAATGGAAAAAGTTTTCTTGGTAAATAGATAACGATTTGGTAGTTTAGGGTTTATATAGGCGATCCTTCCATATGAAAGGAGGCGTCGCTAATAGGCGGAAATTCCGACTGGAGTTGTGTCTCGGTGTTGGGAACATGATTCGTACCGGATTTTGTCATACATCGGGTTCCGCTTAGCGGCTCCTGCGGGATTGCGGTCCGCCTTTGTTATGCCGTGGACGGAAGAAACTTTCGGCCGACGTATTTCGTGAGCTTGGTCATCGCACCATGCCGCGCTCCCACGGACGGCGGGAGAGAGGCACACGCGGACGGTGGAATACGGAGAATGGCCGGGGTCCGACCATGGCGGCTTCTTTGGGCTTCTCGGCGTGGGCGACGGTTGCCTTCGCGTGCGGTGGACCCCCCGCCGTTTCAGAAAAGCGGAACGGAATCAGCCGCGACGAAGACGGTCGTGTGGCGGCGTTCAAGCTTTGAAGTCCAGGGAAAACGGCTTGCAACAGGGTGTGAGCTAGACGGCATATTTCCGATGAGAGGTTCGGACGCTCGAAGAGAGACGATTCGAACCGGCTTGGAAAGGGGGCGCTTCGGAGTGAAGGCCCCATCTCCAAGACACCGATGGAAGCGGTCTTCGCTTCTGAGGCCGCTTCCGATAATCTTCCTTTACCATCTGCACAAAGGAGAACTCAGTTGAGGCTTTTCACGTTGCTCAAACATTGCGAAGGTACGATTGCGGTGGTCGTTGCGGCTCTTATTCTTTTGGGTCTTCCAATGGATTCGAGGGCGGCCGAAAGTGAAACCCTGGCCAGAATCAAGCAGGACGGTCAAATACGAATAGGGATGTATCTTTCGTTCGAAGGCCTGAGTTTTAAGGAGAGGGGCAAGCTGACGGGACTCGAAGTGGCTCTCACCGATATCCTGGCTGAGGAACTTTCCAAGGACCTGGGAATGGAGATCAAGCCCGTAATCGTGGATCAAGAGTGGAGTCAGATCATCAAGGTTCTTCGGGACGGAAAGTACGATGTGGTCTTTTCCGCCCTGATTCCCAGTCCGATGTATGCACGTTACAACGTGCGGTATTCCCGTTCGTACCTGGATACGGGACCGGTCGTCTGCTGCCAGGAAAAAGACGGCCAACCCGCGAAAGACGTGACGGTGGACGCGAGTTCCTTGGCCGATAAAAGAGTGGTGGTGATCAACGATCCCGCCGTCAGACGAGTCATGCGGCGTGCGGGAATCTATGTGCCCGCCGATGAGGGGAAGGAGAATCTCGAGCGGGTCTTCCCGAAGAGTGAAACGGAAGCCGAGATGGAGAGAGCCGGAAAGACGGTTCCTCTAATCCCGGTAAAAGAAATCCTCCAGATTGACGAGATGCCCGTCATATACAAGTTGATCGCCGACGGCGAAGTGGACGCCGGTGTGATTGATTTGGGGATTATCTGGTGGGTGGCCAATGATTCGAAGAGATGGGCCAAAAGAATTCATGCTTTCTCCAAGCCGATTGGTCCGTACATTTACTCGGCCGTTACCCGGGCTGAGGATGAGGATCTTGGCGGTCTCATGGACAAGGCCGTCGCCGGTATGCTCGAGAATCCAAAATACGTGGAAATCTGTAAGCAATGGCACGGAACAGAGGTGTTCAACTGGGGACTGACCGCGGAGGACTTTTTAAAATAGCACCCCCGCATAGGCTTGTGCGGGCGAGATGATCTCCAGCGGGCCGGTGAAAAACATGATTTTCGGCGTTGGGCTTCACCTCCGTCGCCGGGGCGTTTTTCAGGTACGTCTCATGACCAGGCGCGCCCTGCCATATCATCGTTCTTCATCGGACCGCAGCGACCGGCCTTTTTCAAAGGGCGTCGGAACCCGCTGCGGTGGGTGAAAGGACCGACCCGCCCCGTCACGCTCTCGGAGGGCTGGATACCTGCCGAATTCCCTGCCGGGCAACGGCTCGGAGAGTGGGGGGCCGTCCGTCCGGCGTCTCGTGACCGAGGTTTGCGCTCAACCGCATAGTTGCGCCATGTTGGGTGGATGTCCGCCCGGCTCCCACCCGGCTTTCGATGCCGGCCTCATCCCCTCCCCATATTCGTCAAACGTCCGCTGTTAGGGAATGTTCGGGAGGAGCCGTTCAGGGATTTCCCAAGACAGTTTCCTCATACTTCATATCCTGATGTTTCTTCCGGATAGCTATGAAGTTCACACCTTTCTATATATATTAGGAAGAGCAATGTTCAATAGTATCAATAAAAAAATGATTGGAATGATATCTCTTCTTGCATTGTGCACCATTACTATTGGTATGGTGGCGTTGTGGTCTGCGAATAAACAGGACGACCTGCTGAAAAAGGTGGCTGATACAACCGGAATCGTTATAACACAAGCAGCCGGTATGAATGACAAACTGAATGAAGCCGCCGAAGACGCCGGAAAGATGGGCGATATGGCCGCCGACCTTGGTGAGCAATTCAAATCCATGCGACAATTGATTCAAGATTCAAATCGTTCGGCCGGTGAGACGCTTCGACAGAACATGACCGCACTGGCGGGAACCGCCCTGCAACTGCTGGACGAGCGAGTCAACTCTGCGAAATTCTTGGGCGATGCGGCGGTGAAGGCGCGGGACGTTCGCGAAAGTGCTGCGGGTTTCTACCACGCAAGCATGGAAGATGTGGGGATTGAGTCGGGTATCGAGCCCAACGCCGGGATGGACCCTTACGAGCAGCAAGGCGTGTTGAATGATTTCGTTGGAGCTTTGGTCTCTTCCGCCAATGCGAACTTTTACGCGGTGCTTGGTTTGAAGGGTGATTATCGCGGTAAGGGCCTGTATTCAAATGAAGAAAGACTCTTCGACACCGATTTGAAGGACTCTTATCTTTTCAAAGCGGCCATCCGAGAAAACCGCATCACCAAGAGCATTGACCGGATAGGGGATGATCTGGTTCTTGGTGCCGCCGCGTTTCTGAAATCCGACTCCGGGGTGGACCTGGGACTTCTTGTCTGCGGATATTGGCTGAATTTGGATATGCTGCGCTTTCTCTCGGAGGATTTGGGAGCCGGTCTGGCGCTTTTCCCCGCCGACTCGGAGGGAAGGATCGGAAAGGTGCGGTACTCGACGATCCTAGGGAAGGAAGGGGATGTTGTCTCGGACGTTCCAATGGATGCGGGAGTGGTCGAGGATTTCACTCGGCGGTCTGCGGAGTTGCGGGAAAAGGCTTTGGAAGGTGGCCGGGTGATCGATGGACGCTCGGCTCGCAGCGATTTCCTGCAGGTGAGAGAGGTGGAAGCGGGAGGTTTGACCTATGAAATCGCCTATCAGGGGCTACTGGATGAGGAGGGAGGACTTCTCGGTATCCTGGCGATAGGGCGTGACATTACCGATACTCTGGCCAGACAAAATGAAATCATTGCGAAATCTGAAGCCGCAATACAGAACGTTCAACGGATTGAGCTGAACCGAGTGAAGATGGTTGAGGCCAACGAGCAAAGCCAAAAAGAGAACAAGGCCCTGGTGGCCTCGAACGAACGAGCAAACCAAGAATTGGAAGGTACTCTGATGACCGCTTCACGCGTGGCGGAAACGGCGGGATTCACCACATGGGCGGCTCTCATCGGCGCCGTGCTCATCAGTATTGTGATCTGTCTGCTTGTGAACCGGGTGATCACCAAACCGATCCGAAAAGTCATCAGTGGAATCACGCTGAGTGTGACTCAGGTTTCGTCGGCTTCGAATCTGGTATCTTCCGCCGGCCGAACGTTGGCGGAAGGGGCGTCCCAGCAGGCGGCATCCCTGGAGGAAACCTCCTCGTCACTGGAAGAGATGGCTTCCATGACCCGACAAAATGCGGACAACGCTCTTCAGGCCGACCAAATGATGACGGACGCGAGGCAGGTGGTCGAGAGGGCGAATGAATCCATGAAGGATTTGATCGGTTCCATGCAGGACATTTCCACGGCGAGCGAGAATACTTCGAAGATCATTAAGACTATTGATGAGATCGCTTTTCAAACCAACTTGCTGGCCTTGAACGCGGCAGTGGAGGCGGCCAGGGCCGGAGAGGCGGGGGCCGGGTTCGCCGTGGTGGCCGATGAAGTGAGGAATCTGGCCATGCGGGCCGCGGAGGCCGCGAAGAACACCGCGGGCTTGATCGAAGGAACGCTGAAGAAGGTGAAGGATGGCGAGGACCTTGTGGCCAAAACCAACGAGGCTTTCTCCGAGGTGGCGGAACGCGCTGCGGGAGCGGGGGAATTGGTGGCGGAAATCGCCGCGGCTTCCAATGAACAGGCGAAGGGAATCGAACAGGTAAACATTGCGATAGCCGAGATGGACAAGGTGGTCCAACGCAATGCGGCCGGCGCCGAGAAGACCGCGAGCGCTTCCGAGGAGATGAACTCCCAGACGGAGCAATTGAGCAACTGCGTAACTGATTTGGTTTCCGTAGTGGGAACCGGTAGGGAGGGAAAAGAGAACCCTCAACTCGAATCCGAGGCCGGGGAGGGAGATATGGGCCGACGGATCTGGTTTCGCAAGAGAGCTCTTTCTACGGAAGAGGATGACGAGCCGTTGAGACTGGTTCGGCCCGCGGAAGCGATTTCCGAAAGTGCGCCCCCATGGGCGAACATGAAATGAAAGACGACCGGTGCGTCACCGGGTAGAGCCGCGAGGCCTCGGATCGGTTTCGACCGTCGAGCCGTTGCTTCACACGGAGTGAGGTCCGAATCTCCAAAGATAAGCCTGAAGAGTAGGCAACACTACGTGGATTGCCTGCTCTTCTCTTGTCTCAGACGATAATGGGCAGAGATGAGCAATGGAGAGGATTTACGGTGATATCTGTTGTAGTGGTCTGAAGTTACGAATAAAAGCGGGATTCGGGCAGGCTGCCCCTCAAAGTCCTGCCGGCCCCGAAAGCAAGGGGAAGGTTTCGGCAGTTAAGGGAGATATTTCATAATACCATACGACAAAGCCGCTTTTGCGCACATATAAAGGCATGCGCCGTAGGTCGGAATGACGCGAAATCCACTCGGGACAGGGCCTTTGAAGGCTCTGTCCCGACGTCCCGTTTACGCGGACATCAGTTTTGCGGAGAAAGCCATGACTTCCTGCTCGTCCATCCACGGCTTGATGTCATAGGAAAAACCCGATACGCCGAAGAAGGCTTGAATTCGCGAATACAGGAATTCCGTCGCTTCATTGATTTTGGAGGCGTCGAACTCGTAGATATCAAAACATTCAATTCCCTCTCCTAAATCGCTTGAAGAATACACCCTGCGATTGATGTAATCGGGTATCGGCGGCAATTGCATGGTAGCCTTAAGAACTTCTTTAGTTTCTTCCATAGGCCATGATGATCGAATCACGTAAACCATTTGATTCTCCTTTCCGTCGCCCGACAGATTTACTGCCGAAACACAAACAGGTTATCTCGATTGCCTTTTCAGCCTTGTTTAGCCCGAATATTTCTTCAAAAACTCCAAGACGGATCCAGCGGTTTCACGTGCTTCATGTGTGGGGATGAGCTGTATGCTCCTTCCAGACACATCATAGACCCTTGGTAAGGTTCCCATGTACTTGGGGCCGGAAAGCGTATCGATGAAAATTGCCCGAAGTGACTTCACTTTCCAAGTGGGCAATCGTTTACCGAACTTGAGAGATGCTTCTGTCCGAACGAAACGTTTAAGAATTACGGGTTCTGCAACCAAGGCGACATCGCGTTATGCGGCAAGTACGGCAAGGAAAAAAGTCACGGCCTGCTCTTCTGCCGCACCTGCGGCAAACATTTTGCTTTCAAGGCTGCTTTGGACGAACCTCTTGACGTTGCCGGCCGTGGCCTTCATGAAAACAGAAAGCATGACCCGTCCCCGACGAGGACGGCGACGGGTTTGCCGTTGTCCTCACAATAAAAAAGCCGAAAAGAGCCCTCATTGATCATGGAAAGCGGCAAGTGCCGGACCGGCGGATATCGTGGTGGAAAATAGTCTTCAGGGTCCTCTCAGGCCGAAACAGAACAAACCCTTCGGAACATATCGTTAACCAACTCAGATAGTTATTATTATGCAAGACCCAATAAGGATGTCAATCCTTAAAGACCGTCTTAAGCCATGTTCTCAACTACCTATCTTCGATAAGAGGTTCTTGCGAACTCGTCGGCAATGAATTCCTTCAGGACCTGGCGGACCGGCAACTCCTTGCAGCCCACGGGCAGCAATTGATCCGACGGCACCGATTGTCAAATTATATCGATCGTATCCCTTCACAGAGTTACCGGTCTGCTGTTTCATTTCGAGGTTTCATTTGGTATTGTTGATTAGAAGTGGGCTGCTCGGGCACCGGGCTGATGCAGGTACTCCTTTCGGATATCCGGATAGGGGGGGGACTGGTTGCCCCAATATATTGTGGTGATAAGATATTTCAGCTAAGATTCGGGGAGGTGGGCGCACTCACGGAAGTCTTAGGTATATCTCAGGTCTTGGCGGCACTCAATTTTTCAAATATCTATAGCATATGCTAAATTGATCTATATTTAAGACGTTTATGGCCTGATACTACATTACATATAGGGTCTACTCTCAGCTCACATCAACATCTTGTAGCAACCCAAATCTCATAACTTCATATTATTTCTTGAAAGCTGTGTCCCTCTTTAAAAAACTACTGTAATGACGGCTCTTTCGGTTTTGGGGTCCACTTCCGGTTGTTGACCTTTGATCGCCTCCAGCGCCACCTTCGCCTTGAAATCCGTAGTGAAACGTCGTCGCTTTTTCATCCGTGTCCCCTTTCTTTCGCCTCGGGTCGGTATACCTTAACCCGTGGTCCCATTTCAGGGGTCCACTTCATTTTCAAGCGCTTGTCGGGAAGCGGAAATTTCATACATCAGCTTCGGCGCTGTTACATCGAGTTTCCACAGGTGTCTAGAATCGTATCGGAAGGTGGACCCGCCGAACCGAAACGGGGTGTGGTTCGGTGGGTCCGGTTTCGGGTTGGAGTTGACGGATCTCGAATATTCCAGGAGCTTCAATTCGTTTCGCCCTTCCATGGCGGGAAGAAAGGCGAAACGGGATCATGCGAATCGGTCGGAGCGACGGTCTGCACGGCGGCTCGCCATGCCACAGAGATAGATGAAGCAGAAGACCCAGAACACGCAAGTCGTAAGAATGATATCAGCGGTTCCACTCATGGTATGATCCTCCATATTATGAGAGGTTGAGCAGTCTCGTTGTTCGCGATCGTGCGGACTTCCACCATACCTAAGGCAAATAGGGTGCCGGATCGTTTTATTTGGACTTAACTATTTGAAATTATCTAAATAAATGGGTTGGAGGAGGAGGCGCAGATTCCGGGGGGAGGGTTGTGATGGGGCGTTATTGCCTCGGAGCGGAAGTCAAAATTATAATTTTATGAATTATTATAGGAAGCTATCTGAATGGGGCAATATTGACCCATAATGGGGTTTCGGGGCCGCTATCCGAGCCCCAGCTCCTTCATCTTGCGGAACAGCGTCTTCCGGTCCACGCCCAACAGGGCCGCAGCCTTGCCTCGACGCCATCGCGTGCGGGACAACGCGGCGGAAATGAGTTTTCTTTCGTATCGGCTCATTGCCTCCCGAAGACTCCATTGTCCGTCTTCCTCGAGATCACCGTGGAGGTCCTCTTCTCCAAGCATATCTCCACCCGCCGAGTCCAAAAAGTCCAATCGATTCAACGTGACGTAGCGTTGAACCACGTTCTGCAACTCTCTCACGTTTCCCGGCCAGGGGTAATTCAGCAGGGCGTCCATCACGTTCAAAGGAATGGTACGCGGCGGGCCGTTCTTGGCCGAGGTCTTGAGGAAGTGTTCCACCAACAAAGGGATGTCTTCCTTTCTTTCCCTTAAGGGCGGGGCCGGTATGGACACCACATTGAGACGATAGAAGAAATCCTCGCGCATCAAACCCTTGCGGACGCGTTCCCGAAGGGGCACGTTGGTCGCCGCCAGAATACGCACGTCCGCTCGACGCACGCGGTCGCCTCCAACGGGGATGTATCCGGAGCCTTCGAGGGCTCTCAACAGCTTGGCCTGCATGTTGGGCGTCAGTTCGCTGATTTCGTCCAAGAACAGACTGCCGCCGTGCGCCGAGTCGAAGAAACCGCGTTTGTGGGCGTAGGCTCCGGTGAATGCCCCTTTCCGGTGACCGAAAAATTCACTTTCGAACAGGGTTTCCGGGACCGCCCCACAGTTGACGGCCACAAAAGGCTTGTCGCTTCTCGTGCTCATTTCGTGAACGGTTCGCGCGATGAGTTCCTTCCCCGTACCGGACTCTCCGGAAATCACCACAGGCACGTCCGTTTCCGAGGCCTTGAGCACGAGTCTGTAGACTTCCTGCATGGCCGTGCTTTTACCCACCAAGTGGCCGAAACGGTAGCGTTCCCGAATCGATGAACGGAGCCGGAGGTTTTCCCTGCGAAGTTGCTCGGCTTCTTCTCGGATCGCCATTTCGCGAACCCGTCTCTCGGTAATGTCGCGCAAGGTGGTGAGCAGAGCGGGACGACCTTTCCAGGTGAGGAAATGATGATATCCTTCCATCCAGCATTCCCCGACCTCGCGAGTTTCGAAACGCACCCGGAATACGGGTCGCGCCTCCTCGGTCTTTTCCGGATTGCGATACTTGTCGCGAATCCCTTCAAAGCGCTCCCCCGCGAAAATCTCCTCCACTTTTCCGCCCACCAGTCCCGCCGGCCCGGAGCAGCCCAACATGGCCGCGAAAGCCACGTTGGCGAAAAGGAAGCGTCCGTCCTGTACCAGAGTCACCCCGTCGGCCACGTGTTCGGCCAGAGTTCGGTAAAGGTCCATGGATTCTTCGAGAGCCTCCTCTGCTTGTTTGCGCTCGATGATGGTTCCCAGATGGCGAGCGACGGCATCAAGCAGGTTCCTCTCTTTCTTGAGGAACGGTCCTTCATCGCTGGAAGGACATTCCTGAGCGTAGCATACCGAGACCGTGCCGACGGGTACGCCGCCGGCAACCACGGGAGAACTCTGTATCCAGACGGTGGGCCGGAACTCGGGTGTGCGGTAATCGTTTCCGAGGTATTCGATGCAGGCCTGTGTGATGTGGGGGTATTGCCATGAAGGGGGGATCAAGCGGACCACGCCCTCAAAAATCTCCTCCAGGGACAAGTCCGGTTGTTCCACCAGTCGGTAGATGCCGTAAAGGCAGTTGAGCTCTTTGATCCGTTCCCCCAGTTCATGCGATCGACGGCGGAGGGCTTCCCTGGTTTGAAGGAGATCGGATTCCCGGGGCTCGGAAGTCGCGTCGGCTTCGAAACGAGGTTCCGCCGGCCGACTGAGATCGGAGGTTTGGGGGTCGGTTTCAGGCGGTGCGTTTGCACACGCAGATGGGGGCTTCCGGGTGGTCATCGTGCGGCAATGATAACATATTTTTTAAAAAAGGCGCGGAGGGAAGGCAACACGACCGACGGTTTTTCCGTGGGCGTTCACCAGGAGGACTCTTTCGAAAGTCGCCCCCGCCCCCAAAAACATCTCTAACAGGCTGACACCCTCCGGCGGAGAGGCTGAGGGAGAACCAGCGTTCCTTCCTGATTTTCAACGTTCCCTACATCTCGTGAAGCGGCAAAGCCCGCATATGGAGGTCCGGGGGAACATGGGTCCCCCGGGCGACCCTGTGAATGAATCCGTTTTTCTTACTCAGCCGGCAGCAAAGGGTCCTGAATCTCGTGGATGAACACTTCCACCAAATCCCTGGAAAAAGCCTTTCCCGCCAGTTTGCGAAGTTCGCCGAAGGCGTCCTCCAATCTCATTCCTTTTCTATAAGGACGGTCCGTAATCATGGCGTCGAAGCAATCGGCCACGGCCACGATCTGGGCGCCGATGGGAACCTGTTTCCCGGACAGGCCTCGAGGATACCCTGCGCCGTCGATGCGTTCATGGTGGTTGCGAACGTAATCGAGAGCCGGACCCAAGAATTCCAGGTTTTGAAGAATCTCACTTCCGATGCGAGGGTGGCGTTGGATTTCGTCCGCCATCCCGTTGTCGGACGTCCTGTTTTCATTACGAAACATCCTGTCGCTGAATCCGATCTTGCCGATGTCGTGGAGGAGTCCCCCGATCCGAACATACTCCAACTCGTCCGATGGGAGTCCGTAGCGTCGACCGAGACGCAAGGCGTACTCGGCCACACGTTGGGCATGCCCCTCGCTGTAGGCGTCCCGCGCGCCCAGGGCTCCGGCGATGGCGGCCACGGTCTGCAGCGCCCCCTGCCTGATGCGCCTATTGAGGGATTTCAGCTCCTCAATGAGCGCCTCCAATTGTTCTTCGCGGGACTGCTTCTGCTCCACGAGGCCGGCGACGGCCAAAGCGATGCGCCGAAGCGCTTCCGGATGTTCCGGACCCGCGAATTCAAGGATTCCTTCGGAACTTCTGCCGCGGACCGCGTCCTCGAGGGAGCGAGCCAACTTCAGCAGCTCATGGGAATCCGTTTTTTTCGAGGTCCCGTCCATCGTCTCTCCAACCGCCGTTGCCGTTATGCGATCAATTTTGCCGTTCCATCAGCCTGGAAGCCTGCCAAGCAAAATAGCCGACGCGGGAGGTTCGGTCAATTGGAGAGCGCTCGGCGTTCGGCGGCGTTGGCCGAGGATGTTTCCGAGCCTGTACGCCGCGTAAAGAGGTAACAGTTGGGGTATAATTACCCGTTTAGCAAAAAGTATCATTTAATTAGATAGTTATGGTTTACTCCAAGAGATTACCGGAAAAAGCGCCCCAGGCGTGTATCACATAGTTACAAGCGGAAATATTAATAAAGCATTACGAAATCAGTAGGTTACCATGTGGCAAGTCATGGGCACGGTAGTTGCACTTTCGAAGGGCCGTGGGGAATCGGCCTCGCAGGGCATCAGACCTCCTGACTCGGCCCCAGGGTAAGGTGACGATGGAACGAATGGGTACGCTTCTGATCGCGGAAACTGCCGGAGAGTTGGCTGCGGGATTGAATCCGTGGGTTTCGGAGACCGGATACCAACTCATTAAGGTAAACAACCTCAAGGACCTCCTCGTCACGCTGCAGAGTGAGAAGATCAACGTGTTGGTCATGGACGCCGGGTTGGCGGAAGGATTGGGATACGAGGCCATATCCATCATTAAAGGGCTGCACAAGAAGCTGCCCATCATCGTGACCGCCGATGAAAACAACCCTGAACTTGAGAGTTGCATCAGGCAAAAGGGCATCTTCTACTATCACGTAAAATCGTTCGGCATGGATGAGTTGATGCTCGCTATTTCCAACGCTTTGGTGCGCTCGTCCCAATAGCGCGGGAGGAAGATCGGATGCAGTTACAAAAGAGACTGAACGCCGGGGAGTTCGCCGTTCTCGCGGAAATGGAACCGCCCAAAGGCGCCGATGGATCGTTGATGGCGGCGCACGCAGCCGGAGTGAAACGGAAGGTGGACGCCTTCGTGGTGCCGGAGATGAGCAATGCGGTCATGCGCATGAGCTCTCTGGGCGGTTCGGTGTTACTCCAGAGCAGGGGATTCGAGACGGTGATGCAGGTCTGTTGCCGGGATCGGAACCGTCTGGCTCTTCAAGCGGACCTGCTGGCCGGAGCCGCTTTGGGGGTGACCAATATCATGGCGGTGACCGGGGAGGATCCAAGCTACGGAGATCATCCCAAGGCCCGTCCGGTGAACGACCTGGATTTGTTCGAGCTGCTTTCCTCCATCGGGACCCTGGCTTCGGGCCGAGACTTGGGGGGCGTGGACCTCCAGGGAACTCCACGATTTCTGGTGGGTTCAACAATGAACGCGGGCTTGAGCGGGGGAGCGTTGGACCTTGAGCTGGAAAATCTCGACAAGAAGGCCGAGCTCGGGGCGGAATTCTTCGTAACCCCACCGGTGTTCGATCCATCGGTATTGAGTGGACTGATGAAAAAGATGGAAGGTCGCAAGGGGAAAATATTCCCCACGGTGCTCCTGCTCAAGTCCGTCGGAATGGCTCGATACATCGACCGCAACCTGCCTCACGTAAGTGTCCCTGAAGAGATCATCGGCCGAATCCAGAAGTCTCCGGAGAGAACCCGGGAGTGCATTCATATATCGGGCGAATTGATTCGAGCCTTCAAAGAGGAAGGAGCCGCGGGAGTCCTGATTTCCACCATCGGGTGGGAGGAGAAATTACCTTCGGTCCTGGCGGCGGCGGGCATATGACGGATTTTCCCCCAGGGGATCGGAACCAGCAAACCGGATCAAAGCGAGGGATAACATGACAAACGGACAATCCCCAGGCAGCGGGAACGGCGGTGCGGGAAAAACCCCCGTGGGCTCCGTCATGGTGGTGGGAGGCGGGGTCGCCGGGATCCAAGCGGCGCTGGATTTGGCCAATTCAGGATACTACGTGTACTTGGTGGAAAAATCGTCCGCCATCGGGGGCGTGATGGCCCAGTTGGACAAGACGTTCCCCACCAATGACTGTTCCATGTGCATTCTTTCGCCCAAGCTGGTTGAAGCCGGGCGACATCTGAACATCCAACTGATGACCATGGCGGATGTTCGATCCATCGAGGGAGAGGCGGGAGACTTCACGGTCACGGTGGCGGAAAAGCCCCGGTACGTGAATATGGAGAAGTGCATCGCCTGTGGAATCTGCGCCGAGAAATGCCCCAAGAAGGTGGAGGACACCTTCAATCAGGGCCTGAGTCAGCGCAAGGCGGCGTATGTCGAGTATCCCCAGGCCGTTCCCCTGAAGTACGCCATCGATCCGGACCACTGCATCTATTTCAAAAAGGGCAAGTGCCGGGCCTGCGAGAAATTTTGTCCCGCCGGGGCCGTGGATTTCAGCCAGGAGCCTAAAGAACACCACATCAACGTGGGTTCCGTGATCCTCTCGCCGGGTTTCAAAGCCTTCGATCCCACTCCCTACCATCGATACGGGTATGGTCGTTTTCCCAATGTGGTGACCAGTCCCGAATTTGAGCGGATTCTCAGTGCCTCGGGCCCATACGAAGGACATTTGGTGAGGCCGTCCGACAAGGCCAAACCGAAAAAGATCGCTTGGCTGCAATGCATCGGCTCCCGTGACGTGCAGATGGGACACGGCTATTGCTCCGGGGTGTGTTGCATGTACGCCATCAAAGAGGCGGTCATTGCGAAAGAACACGCGGGGGAGGACCTGGACACGGCCGTCTTCTTCATGGACATGCGTACGTACGGCAAGGAGTTTGAACGTTACTACGTTCGGGCCGAAAAAGAGTCCGGGGTCCGGTTCATCCGGAATCGGGTGCACAGCATTGAGGAAGTTCCCGGGGGCGCGGGAGAGCTCAAACTGGAATATGTGACCGAAGAAGGCGAAGTGATTGCCGAAGTCTTCGACATGGTGGTTCTTTCCGTGGGGCTCGAGATTCCCCGTGAGGTTCGCGACTTGGCCGAGCGGTTGGGGGTGGCGTTGACGGCGGACGGGTTCGCCGAGGGGAGCTGTTTCTCCCCCGTGGCTTCTTCACGTCCCGGGATTTTCGTCTGCGGAGCATTCTCCGGCCCCAAGGATATTCCATACTCCGTCATGGAAGCTTCGGCCGCTTCGGCCGCTTCCGCCGCTCTGCTGGGATCCGCGCGGAACACTTTGATCAAGGAGAAGACCTATCCCATAGAAGCTTCCGTGGCCGGAGAAGAACCCCGTATCGGTGTATTCGTATGCCACTGCGGGATCAACATCGCCAGCGTGATCAACCCCGAGGAAGTTCGTGATTACGCCAAGAACCTCGCTCACGTGGCCTACGCTTCCAACACCATGTTCACGTGCAGCCAAGACACCCAAGCCCTGATCCGTGAAGCGATTCATGAGCATAAGCTCAATCGGGTGGTGGTGGCCGCATGCACGCCGAGGACCCATGAGCCGCTCTTTCAGGAAACTCTGAAGGAGGCGGGCCTCAATCCCCATCTATTCGAATTGGCCAACATCCGGGATCAGGATTCCTGGGTTCACCAAAACGAGCCGGAAAAGGCCACGGAAAAGGCCAAAGACTTGGTGCGCATGGCCGTTGCCAAGGCGGCGCTTCTAGAGCCGGTGGGCCGGATGACCGTGGGATTGAGTCAAAACGCTCTGGTGGTGGGAGGCGGCGTTGCGGGCATGAACACGGCACTGAATCTGGCCACCCAAGGCATTCATACCTACCTCGTGGAACAGGGAAGCGAGCTGGGGGGGCATGCCCTCAAGCTCAAGAAGACCTGGAAAGGCGAGGATGTGCAAAGCTACATGGAGGACCTGAAGGCCAAGATTCACGGGCATGACAAGATCGAAGTGTTCACCGGAACCCGAATAAGCCATGTCGCCGGGTTTGTTGGGAACTTCAAGACGGTGCTCGAGAGCGGAGGCCAAGACCGGGAAATCGAACACGGCGTGGCCGTGCTGGCCACCGGCGCCGAGTCCTTCGTGCCGGATGAATACCTTTACGGGCAAAGCGATCTGGTGACCCGAGGACATGAGCTGGAAGAGCGACTCGCCGCCGATCCGGCCCTGTTGAACGAGGCCGAAGCCGTTGCCTTTATTCAATGTGTCGGGTCCAGGGAGCCCCAACGGCCCTATTGTTCAAAGATTTGCTGTACCGCTTCGGTGCAACAAGCCATCGATCTCAAAACGCGCAAGCCCGATTTGAGGGTGTTTGTGCTGTATCGGGACTTGCGCACCTTTGGAGAACGGGAGGAGCTGTATCGCAAGGCCAGGGAGCTGGGAGTCTTGTTCCTGCGGTTCGACCTGGAAAACAAACCCAAGGTGAAGGTTGCGAGCGGACAGGGGAAACCCAAGCTCGAAATTACGGTGAAGGACCATGTGTTGGGAAGGGAAGTCACCCTGCCGGTGGATTTCCTGAATTTGGCTTCCGCCATTGTCCCCAGAGACGTGCAGGGTCTGGCTCAGATGTTCAAAGTGCCGCTGAATGGGGACGGCTTCTTTCTGGAAGCCCATATGAAACTCCGTCCCGTGGATTTTGCCACGGACGGTGTATTCGTGGCCGGTCTGGCCCATTATCCCAAGCCCGTTGAGGAGTCCATCGCGCAGGCCCAAGCAGCGGCTTCCCGTGCGGCGGAAGTGTTGAGCCGTGGGGAGATCGAGGTGGATCCCCTGGTGTCTTCCGTGAACCAGGAGCTGTGTATCGGGTGCGGGCTGTGCGAGGCTTCCTGCCCGTTCAGCGCCATTCACCTGATCGCGGTGCAGGGCAAGGGTTTTCGGGCGGAGAACATCTCCGCCTCGTGCAAGGGATGTGGAATCTGTTCCGCGGCCTGTCCTCAAAGGGCCATAGACATGATCGGCTTCCGTGACAGTCAGATCTCCGCCGCCATTCATGCCGGCGGCGGCCGCAATGCCGTGCAGGAGGCTTAAAGGGAGATATCATGAGCGAGCTCTTCGAACCTAAGATTCTGGCTTTTTTGTGCAACTGGTGCGCTTATGCGGGCGCGGACCTGGCCGGCGTTTCCCGGTTTCAGTATCCACCAAGCATCCGGGTGATCCGCACCATGTGTTCCGGGCGGGTTGACCCGCTCCACATTATGGAAGGATTGAAAAGCGGATTCGACGGGGTTTTCGTCTTCGGGTGACACATCGGGGACTGCCATTACCTGGAAGGTAATGTATATGCGCAGCGCAGGATTAGCCTCGTTACCCACCTACTGGATTTTTCGGGCATCGGAAAAGACCGGGTGCAACTCCGATGGGTCAGTGCCGCCGAAGGTCAAATTTTCGCCGATTTCATCACCGAACTGACCGGAGTGATCCGGGACCTGGGACCCTTTGATCCGGATGCGTACCCCGTGGCACTGCCCGCGCTGGAACGCGCATTGACCGCTCCCAAACTGCGGTGGCTCACGGGAACGGGTCGACACGTCACCGAGCGCGATAACGTTTATCATGAGCGGATCGATCCATCCCGATACGCGGAGTTTTTCAAGGCCTGTGCGGAGGAGGAGTACCAGAGGGCCCTCATTTACGAGGTTCTGGCCAAGGGCCCGAAAACGGTTCGTGAAATGTCCGCCGAAACGGGATTGCCGATCTATTGCGTGTCGCTTCGGCTGAACGATCTGGAAAGAACCGGGCTGGCGGACCTTAAAAGCTACGACGGGCACAGTCCCAGATTCATGCTGACCGCCTAACTCACTTTGGACTCAATCGGCTCGGCCTCCGGCTTCTTTCGGCGGGAAGGGAACGGCGGCGGGCCTTCGGAGAGGACACTCCATGGCGAATGAAAGCAATAACGGAAGGATCGGCTCGGTATTGGTCGTGGGCGCGGGGGTCGCCGGGATGCAGGCTTCCCTGGATCTGGCCAACTCGGGCTATCGCGTTTACCTGGCGGAAAGCTCTCCCTCCATCGGCGGGGTCATGTCACAGTTGGACAAGACTTTTCCGACCAACGACTGCGCCATGTGCATCATATCCCCGAAGCTGGTGGAAGTGGGCCGTCACCTGAACATCGACGTGCTCACGAACACGGAAGTCAAGTCCCTGGAAGGCGACGTAGGGAACTTCAAGGCGGTCCTCGAGAGCCGTCCGCGATACATCGATCCGGTGAAATGCACGGCTTGCGGCGACTGCAAGAAGGCATGTCCGGTAAGCGCGGTAAACTTTTTCAACCGTGGGCTGGACCGGCGAGAAGCCTCCTATATCAAATACCCTCAAGCGGTTCCGCTGGCTTATTCCATCGACAAGGACGCCTGCATCGGCTGCGGGCTCTGCGAAAAGGTTTGCCTGGCCCGGGCCGTGGAGTATGAGCAGACTCGAGTGGAACGGGAAGTGGAAGTGGGTGCGGTGCTGCTGACTTTAGGCAACGAAGTGTTCGATCCGAGCCGATTCGAGACCTACAAATACACGCGGCTGCCCAATGTGGTCACCAGTCTCGAGTTTGAGCGCATTTTGAGTGCCTCCGGTCCGTACAAGGGACACCTCATGCGGCCCTACGATCGGGACGAGCCCAAAAAGATCGCCTGGCTGCAATGCGTGGGTTCGAGAGATATGAACCGTTGCGACCATTCCTACTGCTCGGCCGTGTGCTGCATGTATGCCATCAAGGAAGCGGTCATCGCCAAGGAGCATGCGCACGGAGACCTGGATACCGCGATCTTCTATATGGATATGCGGACCTACGGAAAGGAATTCGAGCAGTACTACAATCGGGCGAGAAACGAGCACGGAGTCCGCTTTATTCGCTGTCGGGTGCACAGCATCGACCCGACGGGCGAGGCGGAACTCGCCATCAGTTACGTGGACGAAAACGGAGAGCCCAGGCGGGAAGAGTTCGATATGGTGGTGCTGTCCACGGGTTTTGAGGTGAGCAAAGGCGCGACTGAATTGGCGGACCGGCTTGGCATCGAATTGAATACGCACCATTTTGCCAAAACGCTGCCCTCGTCTCCGGTCAGCACGTCCCGCCCCGGAATCTACGTATGTGGGACTTTCCAGGGGCCTAAGGATATTCCACAGTCGGTTATGGAGGCTTCCGCCGGAGCGGCGGCCTGCAGCGCGGTTTTGGGTGATGTTCGTTGGACGCGGACCGAGGTGAAGGTGACGCCGCCCGAACGTAAGGAGGTCATGGAAGGACCGCCGCGGGTGGGCGTGTTCGTCTGCAATTGCGGGATCAATATCGGGGGCATCGTCAACGTGCCCGAAGTGCGGGAATATGCGCGATCCCTGCCCAACGTGGTCCACGTCGAGGATAACCTGTACACTTGCTCCCAGGACACTCAGGTGAAAATGGCCAAAGTCATCCGGGAAAACGACATCAACCGAGTGGTGGTGGCGGCCTGTACACCCTTGACCCATGAGCCGTTGTTTCGGGAAACCCTCATTGATGCCGGTCTGAACAAGTATTTGTTCGATATGGCCAACATTCGTAATCAGGATTCCTGGGTGCATATGAAGGAATCCCGCCGGGCCACCGAGAAGGCGAAGGATCTGGTTCGCATGGCCGTGGCGCGGGCCGGTCTGCTCAATCCCCTGGTGGAAAAACCCCTGGAAATCAACCAGAGAGCCCTGGTGGTCGGCGGCGGTATCGCGGGACTCAACGCCGCCCTCAATCTGGCTCAGCAGGGATTCGAAGCCGTCGTCATCGAGAAGGAAAAGGCTCTGGGCGGCATGGCTCGACGGCTGTATCACACCATCGACGGTCTGGACGTGAACCGCTACCTGGACGAACTCATTGAAAGGGTCCGGTCCCATGAAAAGATTCAGGTGCTGATCGAGGCTTTGATCGTGGGATTCAGCGGATACAAGGGCAACTTCACCACGGAGGTGTTGGTGGGCCCGGGTATGTACGAGAGGAAGATCAACCACGGGGCGGCCATCGTGGCCACCGGGGCTTTCGAGTACAAACCCAAGGAGTTCCTCTACGGAGAACACGAAGGGGTCATGACCCAGCTTGAACTGGGCGATCGGATGCACGAAGAACCGGGAACCACGTCGAACTGGAAGCGTGTGGTCATGATTCAGTGCGTGGGCTCCAGAAACGAGGAGAATCCCAACTGCAGCCGCATCTGTTGCCAGGGCGCGGTGAAGCACGCGTTGCAGCTCAAGGAGATGAATCCGGAAACGGAGGTCGTGATCCTCTATCGCGACATGCGAACTTACGGTTTGCTGGAGGACTATTATCGGGAAGCCCGGAAAAAGGGCGTGCTGTTCAGCCGTTTCAGCCTGGACAAGGAGCCCGTGGTTGAGAACGCCGACGGCGAGCTGAGCGTGACGTTCATAGACCACGTTCTGAACCGTCCCATCAAAATGGCGGTGGACGCGGTGGTTCTGAGCGCGGCCACGTTGGCGTCCGACACCGAGGAACTCGCGACCCTGCTGAAGGTCCCGCGCAACGCCTACGGATTCTTCATTGAAGCGCACGCCAAACTTCGGCCCGTGGACTTCAGTTCCGAAGGAGTCTTCCTGTGCGGTACGGCTCATAGTCCCAAGTTGATCAGCGAAACCATCGCGCAGGCGTTGGCGGCATCGGCAAGAGCCGGCGCGTTTTTGGCGGATACCCACCAGACGATCAGCGGGGTGGTGGCCAAAGTGGACACGAGCCGCTGCGCCGCCTGCTTGGTGTGTGTGCGAAGTTGTCCCTTCGGGGTTCCGAAGATCAACGAGGACAACGTTTCGGAAATCAATGAGGCCTTGTGTCAGGGGTGCGGGGTATGTGCGTCGGAGTGCCCCGCCAAAGTCATCCAACTGGCCCACTATGAGGACGGGCAGATCAGGGCCGGTATCAGCGCATTTTCTTAAGGAGTCCGAACATGGAAGATTTTGAGCCGAAAATACTGGCGTTTTGCTGCAGCTATTGAGCGTACTCGGCTGCGGACCTGGCAGGTTCGATGAGACTTCAATATCCCGCGAACATCAAGATCATCAAAGTCCCCTGCACGGGCAGGGTGGACATTACGCATATGTTGAGCGCATTCGAGGAAGGAGCGGACGGCGTGTTTGTGGCCGGTTGTCTGGAGGGTGACTGCCATTACTTGAAAGGGAACCTGCGCGCCAGAAAACGAGTCAACTATGTGAAGCAGATCCTGGACAAGGTGAAAATCGGCGGGGAACGGATCGAGATGTACAACCTCTCCGCCGGGATGGGAGGGAGGTTCGCCGAGATCGCAAGGGAAATGGGGACTCGGATCAAGGAACTGGGCCCGAGCCCCATCAATTTGACCGAAGGGCGCCGGGAGAGCCATATTGGGGAGGAAGCCGCATGATCAAGGCGATAGGAAAACCGATCGAGGAAATTATAGAGTTGGTGAAGGATTACGAAACGCTCCTCATCGCGGGATGTGACGGGTGCGTGACCGTTTGCGAGGCGGGCGGCCTCAAGGAAGTCAACGTGCTTGCCGCGGCGTTGAGGTTGTACTTCACCCAGGCCGGAAAGAAAATGCAGATCGACGAGACGACGTGCACCCGGCAATGCGAGCGGGAATACTTGGACCCTTTAGCGGACAGAGCGGACCAATATGACGCCATGATATCCCTTGCCTGCGGCGTGGGTTGTCAGCATCTGGCGGAACGATTCCCGGAAAAGATCGTCTATCCGGGTGTCGATACGTGCTTCATGGGCGTGAACCTGGAGCGGGGGCTTTATGCCGAACGGTGCCAAGCCTGCGGCAAATGCATCCTGGCAGAGACGGGAGGGATTTGCCCCATCGCCCGGTGTTCGAAGCGCATGTTGAACGGCCCGTGCGGCGGATCATCCAAGGGAAAGTGCGAGGTCAATTCGGAGATCGACTGCGGGTGGCACCTGATCTACGAGCGGCTGAAGACCTTGGGACAGTTGGAACGCTTCCAGCAGCCCGTTTCTCCCAAGGATTGGAGCACCAGCCGCGACGGCGGACCTCGAAAGATCGTCAGAGAGGATATACGGGTATGAGTATGACTACGGACAGCAAGCTGGAAAAAGTGTTGGCGGGAGGTCATTTCGCGGTTACGTCGGAGTGCGGTCCCCCGCGGAGTTGCGACGGGCGGATCATCGACGAAAAAGCCAAGTTGATCGGCGACTACGTGGATATGATCAATGTGACCGACAACCAGACGTCGGTGGTGCGCCTGTGCAGCCTGGTGTCCTGCGTCCGGATCAAACAGCTCGGCTACGAGCCGATCCTTCAGATGGTTACGCGGGACCGAAATCGGATTGCGCTGCAGAGCGATTTGTTGGGCGCCGCGTCCTGCGGGATTAACACGATGCTTTGTCTGACGGGCGATCATCCGCATTTCGGAGACCATCCCAATGCGGCGAACGTGTACGATCTGGATTCCACACAGTTGATACAGACCGTAAAGATGATGCGGGACGATGGAAAGCTGCTCAGCGGCTTCGAATTGCCCGTGCGCCCCAAGATGTTCATCGGGGCGGCGGCCAACCCTTTTGCGGACCCCTTTGAAATCCGGGTGGCCCGTTTGGCCAAGAAAGTCAATGCCGGGGTTCAGTTCATTCAAACCCAGTGTATTTACAATATGGAGAAGTTCAAGACATGGATGGGAATGGTCAGGGATTGGGGACTGCACGAAAAGGTGTCCATTCTGGCCGGAATCACTCCGATGAAAAGTGTGGGCATGGCCCGTTACATGCAGAAACGCGTGCCTGGTATGGACGTGCCCGACGAAGTGGTTAAACGGATGGGAGGCGTACCCAAAGAAAACCAACCGGAAGAAGGAATCAAGTTGGCCATCGAACAGATTGAAGAACTGAAGGACGTGGAGGGAGTTCGAGGCTTTCACATTATGGCCATTGAATGGGAGGAGAAGGTACCCGAGATTGTGGAGCGGGCCGGTCTTTATCCTCGGCCGAGCGCATAAGAACACCCGGATGGAAGCGACGTTGACAACTGCGAAATGATTTAAGAGATTTGTTGTAAATGGGGACTCCAAAACGCCATCCTGCAAAAGGAGGGAAGAACAATGTCCGACAAGAAATATATCCTGATCGTCGATGATGATCCCGATTTGGTGGAAACCGTTTCCATGGTTTTCGAAGGCAAGGGATATGAGGTGGGCAAGGCTTATGACGGAATTGAGGCCGAGCAGGCCATCAAGAAGAGGCGTCCCGACGTGCTGGTTCTGGACGTGATGATGCCCCGCAAGAACGGATATGAGCTTTGTGCGGAGCTGAAGTCCAACAACTGGACTCAGGACATCCCCATTGTGCTTTTGACCGCGGTGGGCGACGCGGTGACTTCCACGAGCTACACTCACGCCCAAGGGCTGTCCATGGAGGCGGACGACTATATTTCCAAACCCGTGGATTCCAACACTCTTGTGGAGGCGGTGGAACGGCTTATTCAGCAATGAAGGACAAACTTGCGGGCGCCCGATGGGCGCCTGCGTGAAACGTCGGGATTGATCGAAGTTCGGGGTCTGAAAGTCCTCGAGGACAACGACTGCGTGTCGTGTTCATGCGTGGAGGATGTTTCGCCCTTGTGCGAGGGGGTTTGTTCTCCTCTGGCCCTGAACAAGATCAACCTGACTCTTCTGACGTCCGTCCCGGATCGGCCGGGGACGGGATGCCGTACCTTGTTCTGTGCCGCGCGTTCCGACGGGGTCGCCCATGCCGCGTTGTTGGGAGTTCCCGGCGGCGGGATGGGAACGGTGTCCAAAATAGGCATTTTCTCCGTGTTTCCTCACCACGGGCGCCCAAGTATAATCGGTGCATTCATCGGCGCCTTCGCCGAAGCGGGGTTGACCCTTTACGGGTTTGCAAGCTCTCCTTCCGCGGTTTCTACGATCATCCCCATCACGCAAAAAGAACGTGCCGTGCAGGCTCTGTTCGGCCGGTTTCGGTTTGCGTCGTTCGTTTCTCCGGCGGATTTTCTCGACAGCCTTGTTGGTCCGGATGAGCACTTCCGCAGTGTAATCGCCTCCTTTCAGGAGAAGATCGCGCGGATTTATTGGATCGAATACCGGGACCATCTGGATTTATGGGAAGTCTCGTCGGGCGCCGGCGATCTCAGCCTTCTGGCCTCGGCCGTACGCGGTTGGCAGGACATGAATCTAGAAATCGCTTTTCTTGCCGGCGCTCCCGGAAAGTCCGGAAGCATGGACTTGGCTTTCTGCCTGCGTGAAACGGACCGTAACGGCGGGCGTTTGGACGAAAGGGCCCTATGCCTCGACTCGTTCACGGAAAAGACCGCCGTTTACCGAACCGGCGGAATGGCCGCCGTCTATCTCCACGGGCCGCATTTCGGGGACCGGTACGGGATCGCCAACACGCTGGTGAGTGCACTGGAAGGGAACGGAATATCCATCGAAGCCTTGAGCTGTACCGTTTCCTCCATGTCGGCGGTCATTTCGAGAACGCAGCTGAAGCGAGGCATTGCGATTTTAGAGCAGGTGTTTCACCCCACTTCACCTACGAGAGAAGCACGTGTTGAAGTGGCCAGAGAGGAAACGTGAAGGCGGCGGAGCGGCGGGATTCTCGCCGACCGGCCTGAAGGGAGGGCCTGAGTGGACCGGCAACAAAGCGAACGGACGATTGCCCGGGAGAGGGGCCGGACATCGGTCCAATCGGCATCGCCTGAGTTGTTGGCGGACCTGGCCGGTGATTTTCCCGATCCTATCTTGATCGTTGATGAGCAGAAGCGGGTGGTGTTCTTGAATGATTCCGCCCAAGCGCTCTTCGGCCCGGACTTTCGTCTGATGGACCGGTGTCCCGTCTGTCGGCCGTTGTCCAGGGGAGTGAAAGGCCTGGAGAGTGGGGACGCCATGATCGAGCGGTGCCTGGAGAGAGGCGAAAGCCTCTCAAGGGTGCCTTTGAATCTTGAGTACCGGTTCGGGAAAACCAAGCCCACCACGGTGACCGCGAGTCCCATTGGAAGCTCTTTGGGGTTCGGGCGGGGATGTTTTGTGGTGCTTCGCGAGTTCCAGGCGGACTTGCTTTCACATCCGGTCACCCAGCTTCAGACCGCCACCCTGTCGAGCATTTTGGAGCACTTCCCCACGCCCTTCTTCACGGTGGCTCCCGATCTGGTGGTGACGCATATCAACGAGCCCATGGAGAAGCTTACGGGTTACTCGCGGCAGGAAGTCGTGGGAAAGATGACCTGCGGCCAGGTACTGAACACGGTACAGTGCCAGACGTGTGAATGCATTCTTCGGCAGGTGATGGAGCACAAGCAGCCCATTTCCGAGGTAAGGAGAGTGGCGAGAGACAAGCACGGACGGCAGGTTCCCGTGGTGGTTTCCGCTTCGATCATCACCGATCCCTCGGGCCGGGTTATCGGCGGCTTTGAAGCGATACGCGACATCACGCCCCTGGTGGAGGCCCAGAAGAAGATCGATCTCATTACCGAACTGACGCGGGAGGGGATCGCCATGCTGGATGAGGAACGGAGGATCCTTTTCGTAAACTCCAGAATGGCGGAGATCGTGGGCCAGGCCAAGGAGGACTTGGTGGGCAAGAAACTGCGGGAAGTGCTCGAACCCCGCCACCCCGCCATGGGCGAAGATCTGGAACGGATGCTCGACCAGAGTCCTCCTTTGGGGGTTCAGTACTGTCGAATCTTGGATCAGCAGCATTCATCCAACGACGAATACAGGGTTTACGAGGCCTGCATGGCCGTCGCGCGCCTCGGCGCTTCGGCGCTGACCTGCATCTATCTCAGAGACCTTACCAACAGACTAAAGATCGAGCGGGAGCTCGAAAAAGCAAACAATTTCCTGAGCAATATCATTCACAGTTCAGTGGACGGGATCGTCGTGGTGGATCGTTCCGGCGTGCCCGTTATCTATAACGAAGGCGCCGAGCGGATACTGGGTTATCGAGGCGAAGAGGTTATCGGTCATGCGGGCGTGCTGGACAGAGTCTTCACAACGGCATCGGCGTCGGAGCTGATTGACCGGCTGCGGGGGGCGGAATTCGGCCCTCCGGGAAAACTCAACACCAGCCAGATGTCCTTTCGAAACAAGAACGGTGAGGATGTTCCCGTAAATTTTTCCGCATCTCTGATCAAGGAAGGGGACAAGGAACTCGGGATTGTGGCCATCTTTTCCGACTTGCGGGAAACCTTGAGAATGAGAAAGAAGCTTGAGGAAACTCAGGCTCAGCTCATGCAGGCCGAAAAGATCGCTTCTCTCGGACAGCTTGCCGCCGGGGTGGCTCATGAAATCAACAATCCTTTGGCGGGTATTCTGATTTATGCGGAAATTATTCAAGGACAACTTGGTCCGGCGGTTTCCATCCGTTCGGACGTCGAAGAAATTATTGCTCAGACCCTTCGGTGCAAACAAATCGTCACCCGGCTCCTTGAGTTCAGCAGACAATCCTTGGGACAGCGCGCCTTGTTCGATGTGGGCGACATCATACATCGGTGTGTGGAGTTGGTGGGGCACCAAGCCCTGTTTCACGACATCGCGGTCACGGAGGATTACCAGGCTGAAATGCGGCAGGTTTTAGGCGATCCCGGTGAAATTCAACAGGTTTTTATGAACCTGCTCCTCAACGCGGCCGATGCCATGGACGGTCAAGGGAGGATCAAAATCACCGCGCGCGAGGAAGAGGACGAAGGCGGAGTGCGCGTATGGTTCGCCGATACGGGTTGCGGCATCCCCGAAAGCATTCGGGACAAAATATTCGAACCTTTTTTCACCACCAAGGACCCGGGCAAGGGGACCGGCCTTGGGTTGTCCATCGTTTACGGCGTCATCCAAAGACATGGAGGGATGATCGAGGTGCATTGTCCCCCGGAGGGGGGCACCACGTTTGTTATTTTCCTTCCTTTTGAAGGGCCTGAACAGGAGTCGTTTCTGGATGGTTAGATACGCGGGGGCGACGGCTGGAGTTGCGCTTCGCAAAACGACGCGCATGCGTGCATTAGATGCTCGAAAATTTCCCGCGGGAAGCTTGATCAACGTCGGAGAATTCCTTGAAAGGCGATGTTGCACGCCGAGGAAGAAAAATGACGTGGTGAGGGAAAGCAATGGATGAAAACTACACCGTGCTCGTGGTCGATGACGAGAAAGTGATCCGCGATGGGTGTATCCGATTCCTGGAGCCGGAAGGGTTCAGGGTGACCACGGCGGCCAACGGTCGGGAAGCACTCGATTTGTTGGAGACGGAACCGGTGAACGTGGTTTTGTGTGATCTGAAAATGCCGGTCATGGGTGCTCTGGAGGTGCTTGAGATCACGGGCACGAGGTACCCCGATGTGCCTGTGATCATTATTACCGGTCACGGAACCGTTGCTGATGCCGTAGAGTGCATGAAGCAAGGGGCCTATGATTTTGTGACCAAGCCTTTTCGCATCGACCATCTGGTTCTGGTGGTACGCAGGGCCCTCGATAAGCAGGTGCTGGAGCGGCAGGCCCGGGATCTTCAGGAGGAGCAGGCCCGGAACCTTTATTCCCTGGCCTTGGAGCAAAGCCGGCTTAGAACCATCATTAATTGCATGGGCGACGGTGTTCTGGTCACCAATCGGGACATGGAAGTGGTGTTGTACAATCCCGCCTTGTCTCAGCATCTGGGTTTGTCCAATCCTGCTTCGCTGCCCGGACCTTTGTCGAACTACTTTGACGATGCGGCTCTGAGAGAGTCGATCGAGAGCCTGCTGCAAGACGCCGGTGAAGACCCGGACCGTCGCATCGCCCAAGAACTTACAAGAGGAAAAACCCAGCTTAGGGCGTTGTCTGCTCCGTTTTTCGGACCGGATGAGCATGTCCTGGGGACGGTCACCGTCTTTCACGACATTTCGAGTTTTAAAGAAGTTGAGGAGATGAAGAACGACTTCGTGCACATGGTTTCACACGAGCTCAGATCACCGTTGACGGCGATCAAATTGCAGCATAAAGTCATATTGGATGGTTTGGCCGGAGAATTGACCGAAAAACAACGTCATCTTATAGAGCGCGCCCACGACAAGATCGATGGGCTGATTGAATTGATTAACGATCTATTGGACGTCTCCAAAATCGAAGCGGGTCATGGCCGCATGGAGCAGGTGCCTCTCAACCTGCATGAAGTGATTGCCGAAGTCACGGGCCTATTGGATGCGAGGGCGACGAGCCTGAGAATACGTCTGGTACTGGAACAGCCTACCGCTCCAACAGTGATCCGCGCCGATCGAAGAGGAATGGAGGAACTATTTACCAATTTACTCACGAACGCGATCAACTATTCTCCCGACGGTGGGGAGGTTCGTGCAGAGATCATTCCTCATGGGAATTACGTGGAGATTCGGGTGAGCGACACGGGGATCGGTATTGAAGAAACCGAGATTCCTAAGATTTTCGATAAGTTCTATCGAGTTAAAGATCCGAGTACGCGTCAGGTGATCGGGTCCGGGCTGGGGCTCGCCATTGTCAAGGGCATTGTGGAGGCCCATCAAGGGTCGATCGAGGTGGAGAGCCGGAAAGGTGCCGGGACCACTTTCAAGGTTCTTCTCCCCGTGGTGCCGGAAACAGAGGACTGCCTTGTCGGAGAGGCTTGACTTAAAAGACCGGGTCCTCGTGGTGGACGATGAACCCGTGGTCCGCACGGGAATCACGAGGGTACTTGTTTCACAAGGCTACCGCGTGGAATCCGCGGAGAGCGGTCCGGAGGCCCTGGAGAGGATGTCCGAAGAGCCGTTCGGGATCGTGCTCTTGGATATCAGAATGCCCGAAATGGACGGGATGGCCGTCTTGAAGGTCATACGCAATGAGTATCCCCACACCGCAGTGATCATCATTACCGGGCATCCCTCGATCGAGGGCGCCGTGGAATGCGTTAAGCACGGGGCTCTGGACTACCTGGTGAAACCGTTTCGCCTGGATGAACTCGAGTCGGTTGTGCGCAAGGCCCGGGAAAGTCTCGAAAACGAGTCGGCTGTTGTTTCAGTCCAGGACAGCGATTCCGACGGCGGGGAGGGGATCGATTCCCTGGTCGGAGAAAGCCCCGCCATGAAGAGGGTTTTCGCGAAAATACGGAGAGCGGCGCCCAGTGACAGCACGGTGCTTCTCACCGGGGAAAGCGGAACCGGCAAGGAGCTTGCGGCTCGAGCGGTTCATCGATTGAGTTCTCGTCGGGATCATGAATTTGTGCCCGTGGATTGCTCCGCCTTGGTGGAGTCCCTGCTGGAAAGCGAGCTGTTCGGGCATGTGAAGGGCTCCTTCACCGGAGCGCATCAGACCAAGCATGGGCTATTCGAGTTGGCGAACCATGGCACCTTTTTGTTTGACGAAATCACCAATCTCAGCCTGAACATCCAGGCCAAACTCCTGCGGGTGATTCAAGAGCGGGAGTTCATGAAGGTCGGCAGCCAGAAGCGAATTCGGCTGGATATCAGGATTATCGCTTCCTGCAACCGAGACCTGAAGGAAGCCATCAAAGCGGGAACGTTTCGGGAAGACCTGTACTATCGACTGAGCGTCGTTCCCATTCACCTTCCGCCTTTGAGAGAGCGTACGGGCGACATCCCCTTGTTGGTCAACCATTTCATCGAAAAGCACAATCTGAAGAGCGACAGGCAGGTCAAGGGAGTGTCGAGCCGGGCGATGAAGCTGTTGAGCGACTATCCGTGGCCGGGTAACGTTCGGGAATTGGAGCATACCATCGAGAGGATCTTGATCTTGGAGGACACGGATACGATCCAACCGGAGCATCTTCCGAGTTTTATCACCCAACGACAGGGTGAGTTTCAGGTATTTTCCGACGGCGAATATACCCTGGAGGAACTTGAAAAGCGCTACATTCAGTTTGTACTGAGAAACACCAAGGGAAAGCGGCAGGAGGCGGCGAGAATTTTGGGGATTAACAGGAAAACGTTGGGACACAAGATTAAGCGGTATAATTTGCGGGTGGTTTTCTGAACTCGGGGATTCACCGCAGGAGAACCGACGAGGGGAAGAGAGGGGATCGACCGTGAGGAAAGCCTCCGGAGTGGGCGTGGGGCTCTTTGCGGAAGAGACCATTGATGTTGGAAGAAAATAGGATCGGCAAGCACTCTTGGAGAACGCCGTCGTTTGCGCCTGCGTGGCGCCGATTCGGATCGCCGGGAGTTGTGGTTTGGTTCACAACAAATGATGGAGGAGAAATTTTGTATGGAAGCAATTACGCTAAGCCGAGAAAAGGGCAAGCTTAGGGTGAATCCCGCTTGGGCCGATGTGTGCCTTACCTGCGGGACCTGCGCCAGCGGCTGCCCGGTAACCGGCGTGGACGGGATGGACCCCAGAAAGGCGGTGCGCATGGCGGCGCTCGGTCTGGATCAGGAACTGGTGGATTCCCGATTCCCCTGGGTGTGCACTCTCTGTGGCCGTTGCGAGTACGCCTGCCCCGCCGGAGTGGAAATTGTGGCCATGATGCGCACCGCCCGCGGCATGCGGGAACGGGACAAGGTACCGGGGCCCATCCACAAAGGTACCATGATGTGCATCGAGCGCGGGAACAATCTTGGTATTCCGAGAGACGACTTTCTCTTCCTGCTGGCCGAGATGGGCCAGGAAATGGAAGATGAATGTTGTCCGGGATTCTACGTTCCGGTGGATAAGGAAAACGCCAATATATTGGTAACCATCAATTCCAAAGAACCGTTCGGCGAACCCGACGATATGAAATTTTGGTGGAAGATATTCTATGCCGCCAAAGAAGATTGGACGACCACGAGCGAGAACTGGGAGGGCGTGAACTGGGGACTGTTCTCCGGCGACGACGAGTCCATGAAAACCATCGTGGGCCGCATCGTGGAGCACATGCAGCGCTACAAAATCCCCAACCTCCTTTTACCCGAATGAGGCCACGCCTACTATGCGACCAGGTTAGGTCTCAATAAGTGGTTTAAGGAAGAGATGAAGAATTTCAAGATATGGTCCGTCCACGATCTGATGAAACATTACCTTGAAACAGGCCGTATCAAAGTAAACCCTGAGTTCTTCACGGAACGGGTGACCTATCACGATCCGTGCAACTACGGACGTAAGTCCGAAAAAGCCTTCGGGCACGGCTATTACGAGGAACCTCGGTGGATTCTGCAGCAATGTTGTCCGGATTTCGTGGACACCACCACCAACCGACAGAACAACCTTTGTTGCGGCGCCGGAGGCGGCGCATGGGCCATGCCTTATTCCGAGGAGAGAATTTTTTACGGTCGGAAGAAGGCGGAACAGATCAAGGAAACGGGGGCTCACATGGTCATCGCCCCGTGTCATAATTGCCGAGACCAGCTCATGAAAAGCCTGGATAAGGAATACAGCCTCGGGTGCGAAGTCATGTACTTGTGGGAGCTGGTTTCAGAAGCCTTGGAGATAGAGCCCTGGAGCGAACAAGAGATCGAGGTCGGCCGAAAGGCTCGGGACGAGCAGTGGGAGCGGCTGGGCGTCGAGCTTGAAGAGATGGAAGAAGAGTAAAGCGAATCGAACGTCGAATTTCGCTTGCCGCGGCAAAAAAAGCGACCCTCCGTAACCGGAGGGTCGCCTTGGTGGTCCGATCGTGCCTGACCGAGACAGGTAAGGACACCGCAAAAAGCGGCTTGCCCGAGTGCTATCCGAGCCTGCGCTGCTTTTCAGCCCGCTCTCGGCGCTCTTTGGCTTCTACGGAGAGTGTGGCGATGGGCCTGGCTTCAAGGCGTTTCAGGCCGATGGGTTTTCCCGTTTCTTCACAGAATCCGTAGCTCCCGTCTTCGATCCTTTCCATGGCCTCGTCGATTTTGGACAGCAGTTTTCGGTCTCGGTCACGGGTTCTCAGTTCAAGAGCCGTATCCGTTTCCTGACTGCCCAGGTCGACGACGTCTCCTTCCTTTGCAATGCCCTCCTGCAGCCTCTCCAGGGTTTCCCCTGATTCGGCCAACAGGTCGCTCCGCCATTGGAGGAGCCTGCGCCGGAAGTACTCGAGGTGTTTGGGATTCATGTAAGGCTCGTCGGAGGAAGGTTGATAGCCTTCCGGTAGTTCGATTTCGCTCGCCATCCGTCGCTCCTGTAGGTTGGGTGGAAGCCCGTGGGGCGGCGCTTCCGAGTCAATCAGTTCGGAGGGTTCACCGGGGACATCGGCTCTGTTCCTCGGGTTGGTGGATGTCGTTGTTGATGAGCCGTGTGGGTAGGCGCAGAAAAGAGCACTCCGGACGGGGATTGCGCTTGATCCTTCGCCGCCGCGCGTTCCCTACGCACGCCACGTTTTCTCAGAACTCGCGCGCCCTGCATCTTCATGTCGTTTTGCCGGTCCGCAAGCCGAAACATCGTTTTTCAAACCTGATTTCGGGTTGCGGGCCGTGCCGTTTCCGGGATGAAAACCCGCCTCGGACAAAGGGGTTCCTTCAAAAGCGCATTCATCCGGCCGGGTGGTCGGCTATTATCACTCGTGGAAAGTCTTGTCAACTAGGAATCGTCATCGGCTGCAACAGCTCAACATCCCGATATCCAAAGGCAAAAGCTGATTCTGAGCTCAGATTCGTCTCAAGAGGCCGGTAGCAGAGTATTTCGGCGAGGCAGGGGGTGCTTTGGAATCATCTCCTCTAGGGAATTCGACGGATTGGAACGTTGTCGGCGGCAGCGAAGTAAAGTCGGTCGGCGAGAAGTCACCCTTCAAAATAGGCGGAGGGGTCGCAGGGCTCGGGGGTCTATTGAAGCGGCTCTTGGGACTTGTTTTCGTCGGTTTCGTCGGCTGCCAGCAGCTCGAAAAGAAAGGTCAGCAATCGGGAGGGAATCTCCTGAACGAGTCTGCAAGCCGGCAGGAGAACTTCGCTCTCTCGGACCACCTTTCGGATCAGTTCTTGGAAGGAAGCAAAGACAGGCCAATGGGCGTTGATTTCCCAAATGTAGATCCCATTGGAGTATCCGGCCTGTGTGAAGGTCTCCACCGCGAATCCGCATTCTTCACATAAATACCACCCGGTTTCCGCGTCCTGCACGAAGTAACGGTCGTTGGGCGCATCGCACTTCAAACACATGGTTCGTTCCCTTCTCAAGGCGATGTCGAGGATTTTTGACGGGGGCGCCTATGGTGCCGACTTGATAAGGAAGGCTTCCAAAAAGCGATCGTATCCGTAAAAAGTATATCACATTCTGAACAAAGCAACCGAATTGGATTCTCCATTCACTGCTCGGGCATGTATTGATCGGTCGATGCAAAGAGCGATACTTCGGAACCGGACCATGGGTGTGCGGGGAAATTCCCATACCCGAGTCGTGTCTTCTGGAGGTAATTCCGAGTAAGCCACAGAAAGGATTTAGTCATTGCATTCCGGATATAACCCATGTATGTTCAAATTTTGAACCGAGACATCGGGTCTTGGCCGTCCAATTGCGAAAGAAGGCCATCGGAACCGGTTCCCGACAGGAGGAATCGGGGGGCGTGGTGGTGCTTTCTTTTGCCTTGTTGTGTCGATCATGACCTGTTTTCCACCTCCCGTTTTCCGTCGAAGTTCCGAAATGGTCTGCAAAGGTGAATCGGCTCGCCCGAGTCCATGCTCTTTTCCGCATGCAATATTGCGTAAATTCTTGGAATGAAGGAGTAGATGACAACCATGTCCGACCAATCCGAAAAACCAAAAACAGCAGATAGTGCGGGTGGGGATCGCCTTTTCCCCGAATTTTCTTTCCCGAGCTACGATGAATGGTACGAGCAGGCGGTAGCCAGCCTCAAAGGAGAGCCTTTCGAGAAGAAGGTCCTCACAAAGACTTATGAAGGTATTCAACTTAAACCCATGTACTGGCCGGAAGACATGGAGAATTTGGCTCACATGGGGACGTTCCCGGGGTTCCCGCCCTATGTCCGGGGCACCGAGGTCGGGGGATATATCGCCAAACCTTGGGATATCTGCCAAAGCATCCCGGGAAGTACGCCTGAGGAATTCAACCGGATCGCGCTGCATGATCTGGAAAGAGGGCAGACGGCCCTGACCGTCGTGTTGGACCGTCCCACCCGTTTGGGGTTGGATCCGGATCAGGCTGCGCCCGGACAGGTGGGTAAGGGAGGACTCTCCCTTTCCACGCTGGAAGATTTGGAGAAAGCGTTTCAAGATATCGACCTGGAGCGGTTTTCTCTGATGATCGACGGGGGAACCGCAGTGGTTCCGATTCTGGGGCTGTTCTGCGCCATGCTCCGAAAACGCGGCGCATCTCCCCAAGTTCTTCATGGATGCATCGGGGCCGACCCGGTGGCGCAATTGGTCATGGCGGGTTCGGCGGGGCTGGATACGGAAGCGGCCTATGACGGTCTGGCGGCCGCGGTTTCCTGGAGTTTGAGCCATGCACCCAAGTTGCGGACGATTCTTGTGGACGCCGGCGTCTATCATAATGCGGGCGCCAGTTCCGTGCAGGAGCTGGGCTTCGCCACAGCGGCCGCGGTGGAGACCATGAGAGCCCTGACGAAGCGAGGGCTTGAGCCCGGGGACATTGCACGGAAAATGCAGTTCTCTTTTTCCGTGGGTTCCAATTTCTTCATGGAAATCGCCAAACTGAGAGCCGCACGGGCGATCTGGTCCCAAGTGGTGTCGGCCTTCGGCGGGGACGATGAAGCGTGCAAGATGGTCATCCACGCCCGAACATCATCCTACAACAAGACCGCGTGCGATCCCTTTGTGAACATGCTCAGGAACACCGCCGAGACGTTTTCAGCCGCCATGGGCGGAGCCGCCGGCATCGAGGTGGTGCCTTTCGACGAGCCGGTAAGAAACTCGGATGAGTTTTCCAGGAGGGTCTCCCGGAACCTGCAGATCGTGCTGCAGGAAGAATGTCATTTCACTCATCCCATTGATCCCGCCGGAGGGTCCCGGTATGTGGAGGTACTGACCGACGCTTTGGGTGAGAAAGCCTGGGCTTTGTTCCAGGACGTGGAGTCGCGGGGAGGCATGCTGGAGGCCTTGAAGGCGGGCATGCCGCAGGAAACGCTGGGGGCGGTCGCGGGTAAGAAACAGGAAAGTCTGGCCGTGCGTAAGGACGTGATGGTCGGCACGAATATGTATGCCAACATGTTGGAAAAGCCCCTGGAAAAGCCGGTGGTGGATTACGAAAGAATTCTGGCGGCTCGAGTCGACGAGATCGTGGCGTACCGCTCCCGCGGTGATCGTGCTCAGTTGACGGAGCGCTTGGCCGACTTGGGGCGGTCTGTGGGTGAGGGCTCGGCGACGGTTGTGGAATCGGCCGCGGAGGCCGTGCCGGCCGGAGCCACGCTCGGCGATTTGACGCAAGCCATGTCGCCTGCGGAATCGAAAGCCTGGTCAGTGGATCCCTTGCGCATTCATCGCCTCTCGGAGCCTTTTGAGGAGCTCCGGGCGCGGGCCGAACAATACCTGCAGAAGACCGGGAACCGCATGAAGGTCTTTCTGGCCAATATGGGGCCGGTGACTCAGCATAAGGCCAGGGCCGACTTCTCTACCGGATTCTTCGAAGTGGGCGGGTTTGAGGTGATCTCGAATCTTGGACATTCGTCCGTTGAAGAAGCGGCGGACGCGGCTTTGGCTTCGGGTGCGCATATCGTGGTCATCTGTTCCACGGACAAGACCTACCCCGACATCGTGCCGCCTCTGGCAGGCAAAATCAAGGCGGCTCGGCCGGAGGTCAAGGTCGTATTGGCGGGCAAGCCCGCTTCGGAGTATGAGCAATCCTATCGGGAGGCGGGAATGGACGACTACATTCACATCCGCTCAAACTGCCTTCAGGTTTTGACTAATCTTCAGAAAGCCGTTGGAGGACTCCATGGGTAATTCACCGGATTTCACATCCCTGTCTTATCAGCCCCGCAAGGGGAACGTGAACCTAGCTCAGTGGCGGAAGACGTTCGAGGAAGTCGCCCGGGAGGCCGTCGAGACTTCGTGGATGACCAACGAACAGATAGAAGTGAGACCCCTTTACACGGAAGAGGACACGAAGCATCTGGAGCACTTGGGCTTCGTGGCAGGCATCCCGCCGTATCTGGGAGGCCCGTACCCCACGATGTATGTGACGCGGCCCTGGACCGTGCGCCAATACGCCGGTTTTTCCACGGCGGAAGAGAGCAACGCGTTCTATCGCCGCAACTTGGCCGCCGGTCAGAAGGGGCTTTCGGTGGCCTTCGATCTGGCGACTCACCGAGGGTATGATTCGGATCATGAGCGTGTGGTCAGCGATGTGGGCAAGGCCGGCGTGGCCGTAGACTCCATTTTGGACATGAAGATTCTTTTCGACGCCATTCCGCTGGACGAGATGTCCGTATCCATGACGATGAACGGTGCGGTGCTTCCCGTAATGGCTTTTTACATCGTGGCGGCGGAGGAACAGGGAGTCCAACTTCCCCAGCTTAACGGTACGATCCAAAACGATATTCTCAAAGAGTACATGGTGCGCAACACCTACATCTATCCTCCGGATACCTCCATGCGCATCATTGCGGATATTTTCAAATACACCAGCAAGAACATGCCCAAGTACAACAGCATCAGTATTTCGGGCTATCATATGATGGAAGCGGGCGCCACGTCGGACCTGGAGCTCGGATACACCTTGGCGGACGGTCTTGAATACGTCAGGACCGGAGTGAACGCGGGGATGGATGTAGATACTTTCGCGCCTCGATTGTCTTTCTTCTGGGGCGAAGGCATGAACTTCTTCATGGAAGTGGCCAAGCTGAGGGCCGGCCGGCTCATCTGGTCCAAGATCATCAAGCAGTTCAACCCCAAGAACCCCAAGTCCATGGCTCTCAGAACGCACTCTCAGACTTCCGGGTGGAGTTTGACGGAGCAGGATCCGTTCAACAATGTGGCCCGTACCTGCATCGAAGCCATGGCGGCGTCTCTGGGGCACACCCAGTCGCTGCACACCAACGCTTTGGATGAGGCCATTGCTCTGCCGACGGACTTTTCCGCCCGTATCGCCCGGAACACCCAGCTTTTCCTCCAGGACGAAACGTACATCTGCAAGGTGGCGGATCCGTGGGCGGGTTCCTACTATGTGGAGGCCTTGACCGCGGAGATCGCTCGAAAGGCCTGGGGCCACATCCAAGAGATCGAGTCGCTGGGCGGCATGGCCAAGGCGATTGAGACGGGACTTCCGAAGATGCGTATCGAGGAAGCGGCGGCTCGGCGTCAAGCCCGCATCGATTCCAAAAAGGAGGCCATCATCGGTGTGAACAAATATCGTCCCGAAAGTGAAGACCCCATCGAGATTCTCGAAGTGGACAACACGGCGGTTCGGGAGGCGCAACTCAAGCGATTGGAGAGACTGCGCGGGGAAAGGGATGAAACCAAGGTGAGCCAAATTCTGGACGCCATCACCAAAGCCACGGAAACCGGTGAGGGAAACCTGCTGGAACTGGCGGTGGAAGCGGCGAAAGCGCGGGCCAGCCTGGGAGAGATCTCCACGGCCATCGAAAAGGTGGCGGGGCGTCACGTAGCTTTGATTCGTTCGGTGTCCGGAGTCTACAGCGCCGAGTTTGCCGACGAGCACGAGATCGACGTGGTTCGCCAAATGGCCGATGAATTCGAGACCAAGGAAGGCCGCCGGCCCAGGATCATGGTGGCCAAGCTCGGACAAGACGGCCATGACCGCGGGGCCAAAGTAATCAGCACGGCGTTTGCGGACATGGGATTCGACGTTGACGTGGGCCCCTTGTTCCAGACTCCGGCGGAAGCCGCGGCTCAAGCGGCGGAAAACGACGTGCACGTCATCGGCATGAGTTCGTTGGGCGGTGGGCACAAGACTCTTTTGCCCATGCTGATGGAGGAACTCAAGAAGTTGGACCGTGAGGACATCATCGTCATCGTGGGCGGCGTGGTTCCCGCTCAGGACTACGATTTCCTGAGGGAGCACGGCGCAACCCTGATTTTTGGACCGGGTACCGTGATTCCAGTGGCCGCTCACAAAGTCCTCGACGAAATGAACCGTCGTATCGGCGACGAGTGACGCGGGTCGAAACACGATCCAAAACCGACTTGATGCAACAGTAACCGTCAAATCGAGAGGCCCTCACGGGCGGGGCACGAGCGTTCCGCCTGAGGGCCTCTTGTGGGAGAAACTCCCGGGGCAGTGGACCAAGGATGGAAAAAGGGCATGACCGATAACAAGAAGCGACCTGAATGGACACCCGGGAACGCCGGGGAAGAGTTCACCACGCATGTCATGGCCGGAGTCATGGGCGGTCACGACGGTATGACGTCCAAAGTGTGCCGGCCGGTTAAACCCGCGTCCGGCCCTCGGCGGAAGAAACTGTCCGTAGATGATTATGTGAACGGAGTGCTTGAAGGAAATCGAACCGTCCTGGGCAGGGCCATTACCTTGGTTGAAAGCAATTCTCCGGCTTATATGGAACAAGCGCAGGAGATGCTGAAAGCCCTCCTCCCCGAGACGGGCAGATCCATGCGTGTGGGAATCACCGGTTTTCCCGGCGCTGGGAAAAGCACTTTCATCGAGGCCTTGGGGACGCATTTGTGCGATCAGGACCACAGAGTGGCGGTACTGGCCGTGGACCCCAGCAGCACCGTGACCCGAGGGAGCATCCTGGGGGACAAGACCCGCATGGAGAAGCTTTCCAGACATCCCAATGCGTTCATCCGACCTTCACCGTCCGGCGGCGTGCTAGGGGGTGTGGCCAGAAAGAGCCGTGAGACGGTATTGGTTTGCGAAGCCGCCGGTTACGACGTGGTCCTGGTGGAAACCGTGGGGGTGGGACAGAGTGAGACCACGGTCCGATCCATGGTGGATTTCTTCCTGCTGATTGTGATCGCGGGAGCCGGAGACGAGTTGCAGGGTTTGAAGAAGGGGATCATGGAGTTGACCGACGCCATCCTGGTGAACAAAGCGGACGGTGACAATAAGATCAGGGCGGAAACCGCCCGCTTGGAATATTCCCGTATTCTACCCTACCTGCAACCGGCCACCGAGGGATGGAGGACCGAGGCCTATACCTGTTCGGCATTGACGGGAGTGGGTATCGCGGAAATCTGGTCGGTTATTGAGGAATTCCGAAAGGTCACCATGCAGTCCGGCCGGTTCGACGCACGACGGAGATCGCAACTGCTGGAATGGGTCTACAGCATGGTACAGGAGTATTTGAAGTCCAGCTTCTTTAATCATGCGGGGATCAAGAAAAATAAGCACACTGTTGAGAGTGCCGTTCTGGAAGGGGAAATGTCGCCCACCATGGCGGTGAACGAACTGGTTCATATTTTCGAATGCAGCTGAATGAGAATCACTACCTTCCGCAAACTCCTCCGTGCGGACTCCGACCGAGGTAGGACCGGTTCCCTGCGGCGACCGCATTGAAACCGGTCTTTCCATTTTTGTGTTCGATAACGCATTGACGTAATAATTCACTCCAAATATCCATCGGGGGTGAAGCCCCCCATGTCCTGCCTGGAAGACCACGAACGCCCTCACGAAACCCGCGGAAAGCCGCCACGTCGGACCGTGGCTCTGTGCATAGCCCTGATTTACGCTTTGGCGGGCGCGCTTTGGATTCCGGTTTCCGACCGAGCCGTCGAGTCCTTGGCCGGTCCTTCCACTTCCTTCGATATTTAGGAGGGTAAGCACACACTGCGACGGGAGAAGACGAGTTGCAGTCGCTCTGCGGCCAATGAAGCCAGGCTGAAGATGGGTTTTCGTGCACACAACCTGTTTCATCTGATCCGCCGTTCCTGTTTTTGGGGCGGGGACGGGCACCACTCCATGGAATAGATTATCATGTGATTGACCAAAGCCGGAGCAAGGATTGGCTACCACGCCCTTTATCGGCAGGCGCAAATTGCCTCGGCGTTCCTTTTGCGGCACCAGTGCCGAGCGGTATTCGGGCGGCGAGATTGAGGGGGCGTGACCTGATCAATGGTTTGCATGGTTCCGTCAGGCGAGGTACTTTTCGGTGAAAAAGGCTCCAACCACGTTTGGATGTGCCGTCGGTGAGGTTTTGGGGCCGCATTATGTGCCTTTCAAGCGTTCAAGCCAACGTATGTGCCCTGAGAGCGGGCAAAAAAAGCTTGCCGGGTTTCTGTCGGAGCGAGTAGATGCATGATTCGGGCTTCCGAACCTTGAGAGGGATAAGCCTGTGGAAATAACCGTCTGATTGGTGACCGGGTCCCGGCATTTGCCGGATGATCCTATTTGCCCTCCGCATCATCCGTGGGAACCGAATGGACGCTGAATCCTCGGAAGCTGCAGAAGACGACGGGATGCGGAACGACCCTTGATACGGATGTTCAGCCGGATCATCAGGTAGTTCCATCCACGCGCGACCCCGAATGATCAGGCGGTCCTTCCGGATCGTTTGTCCACCAACCGCCGTCTTCAATGCATAATTTCCTTCATGCCCAAGAAAAGGCTGCATGCGGTCTTTGATTGAGATTATTATGTATAACCATTATGTTGTCATACCCCGAACATCAATCGGATTCGACGCGGAGGGCGCTCGTCGCGACCGGCATGGTTCCAATAGCCGGTCAAGCTAGTGGGAAATAAGGATACAACAGATTCCGGAGTTCTTTTTGTCAAGATTTTCAGGTGGACCGGCGGCTCGGTAGGGCAGGCCCGCGGGAGGCGTATACATGTACACTAAATATGTTGAAATCATGGGGGTATGTGCCAAGACCATCTTTTCGGAAATGACCGGTATCGGTATCCGGTCCTCCAAGGTGGATAAGGAGGAGTTCCGCACGAGCAGTTTCCCAGTGGCGCAGGTGATAAGTTATGAACATAGAGATGATCCCAACATCAGGGGGCATTTCATCCTTGGATTCCCCGACGAGAAGATGGCTCTGTCCGTGGCGTCTTCGGTAGCGAAAAACATGGGCTTGCCGGCATTGGACTCGCTTGACGAGACGGCATTGGATGTTCTTGGTGAATTTGTGAACACGGTGGTCGGCCGCACCATCTCAACCTGGGATCGCATGGGTATGCCTGTTTTGTTCGGTCCGCCCTCCCCGTTACAGGAAGCCCAGCTGTCGCAAACCGTCGGCTTCAAGTTCGAAACCTACCAGATTATCCTTCAACTCGCCTTTTCGCAGGTTGTATTTCAGGTCTCATTTAATGAACCCTGCGGAGAGCACAATGAAAAGAAGCGCGTGCTGGTGGTCGACGACTCCAAAGTGATTCGAAACATGGTGCGTGGCAATTTGGAGGAAGCGGGTTTCGAAGTGGAAGACGCGCAGGACGGTCTTCAGGCCGCGAAATTGCACAAGTCCTTTGCACCCCATGTCACTGTGATGGACTTGAATATGCCCAAGATGGGAGGTTTCGATGCCATCACGACGATCCGGAAACGAGCCCCGGAAGCCAAGTTCATCCTGCTCACTTCGTCTTCACGCACGGATGAGGTGGTCCACGCGAAGACGTTGAAAGTATCCGGGTACCTGGTGAAACCGGTAAGCCGCGAAAAGCTCCTGGATGCCGTCAAGAGGACGGTGACTTGAGTAGGATCGGGGCTTACGCTCGTGCATGAACTTCGAAAGGGAGCGGATGGTTTCGCCCATTCGTCGGGAGGACCGGAAATTCGGGAAATTCCGCATGCTCGTTTTCCGGGATGAAGAGTATGTGGAATGCGGTGATCAGGCACGGGTAAACGGGCTTTGGTTTGTCGATGATGCAAATAGTCTCTTCAGATCGCAAGGCGTGTGAATACCGGCCTCATTGGACGAGCCGGCTTCGTATCGGACATGGGAGGCACTATGGATTATATTGAATCCTTGAAAGAACCGGCAAAAATCGTGATCGACATTCTTAGACACCTCTCCGCCAAAGGGGAAAGCCTGAACATAGCGAATCTCTCGCGATACATGGCCCAGCCTGCAGAGATGGAAGCTTTGACTCGGTGTTTCGAGAAGATCCTTCCGGAACGGGAGACGACTGCGGCGAGGCATCCGGATCAGGAGTACGGAGCCGACGAATTGGCGGACTTTTTAAAAGCGGCGCTGGTCACGGTCATCAATTCAACCTCTCTTCCCCGAGGAGAAATGCTGGATCAGGCACTGAAGAACCTGAAGAAGGAACTGATCAACGGAGCCGACCTTATAGAGCTTGAAGCCGCGCTGGCCTACCTAAACCAGGCTTGCCGCAACGTGAATCAAATGGAACGACTGACCCGAACCGGGGGACTCGTCACAACGCCTTTGAAGTCGGATCATGAGGACGGCGATGAAGCGCGCTCAGAGGCAGGGGTGGATTCATGGCTTGGAGAGGCCAAGCAGCTCTATCTCCTGCTCTTGGACCGACTACATCTGGATTTGGACGAGGAGTACGTACGGCGAATACGGTCCTTGCGGAGGACAGTGACCCTGTCCGGAGATGAGGCACAGCTGTCGTCCTTGAGGCCGGAAATAGAAAGTCTGGTGACGCGCTATTCGGAACAGGTGTTTCAGGAACGGCGGCAGGCCGCTACTTTTATTTCGGAAGTGCTTTTGCATCTCTCGGAGTTGGAGAAACATTTCACTGCGGGGTGGGAGCATTCCAACGTGGTTCACCAGGCCAACGACGCCTTTTTCAAACAGGTTGTCGCCGAAGCGGACGATATGGGCATGGCGGCCTCCAATTCTCTGCAATTGGCCGAATTAAAGGGAGTCGTGGTGACCAGGCTGAATACGATCAAAGAAATGGTGAACAAGAAGCGTGCGCAGGATGAGGTAAGGCTGCGAGCCACGAGAAGCGAATTGGAGGGTTTGAGGCGTGAGTTTTGTGTTTTGGAGGACCATGTGCGTTGTGTTGAAGAGGAAAACAAAACCCTCTCCACCAGGATACAAAGAGATCCGTTGACCGGGGCCCTGAATCGACTCGGGCTGCTGGAGCGACTTGGGGACGAAATCAGCCGTTTCTATCGCTATCATAGGATATTCTCCCTGATTATGGTGGATGTGGACCATTTCAAGAAGATTAACGATATGTATGGCCATTTCATCGGGGACAACTGCCTGATCGAATTGGTTCGCAGGCTGGCAAAAGTCATCCGGGAGAGTGACTCGTTGGCTCGGTACGGGGGCGAGGAATTCGTTGTTTTACTCCCTGAGACACGGGCCGCCCAGGGCCGAGAAGTCGGGGAGAAGCTCCGTAAGGAGATAGAAGGCACCAAATTCACGGTCAAGGGTGAGACGGTGCCGGTGACTATTTCTCTGGGTCTCACCGAGATCAAACCTGAAGACGCCGGAGCCGAACAAGTGATCCAACGAGCGGATAATGCGCTATATCACGCAAAATCAACCGGTAGAAACCGGGTCGCGGTGTCGTGAATCCGACTCGGATATTTCCGGCCTGCCCGGCGCCCACCTTATTCTTCTCTCCCCGAACACGGAATTCATGGGACGTGATTTGGGGGGGCCTTCCATATCCGCCACAGGCGGACCTCAACCTCTTCCAAGAACGTTCGAGCCGCGGTTAGCGGCCTTGGGCCGGCGGCCCCGAAGCCGAGAGCTTCGAGTGTGCTGCCGGTGCACTGTCGAGATGAGTGGCCGGAACACACGTATATCTAATCCAGTCCAGGCACCTGAACGGCAGGAAATACCTTCAATTGAGCGGAGAGTTCGCGGCCGGCTGGAAAGGAAGGGGGGCCGCGTCCCAGACGACCTTCGACACGGCGGAATCCTCCCATGGGGAGGCGTTCTATCGGGGAAGGCCGTAGGAAGGGACTTGCCGGCGATTTTGGATATTCCGTTCAAGTGATCCGTCGTTACGGAGAGCGTGCGTCTGAAATCCTTTGACCATGAAACGGCAGCGGAGTAGGGTCGCAATGAAACGGTCGACGGCCGTTTTTGTTTTTCTTGTGTACCGGGGAAGCTTGTGAAGAAGGGACAATGGCTTCTGCGGCGTGAAACGTTTCCGAAATTGGAGAAATTCCACCAGTGGAGGATGAAGACTATGGGCCGATTAGCTGGAAAAACGGCGATTATTACGGGTGCGGGACGAGGTGATCCCGACGGGCCGAGCATGCCCGGAATCGGAGCGGCTGTGGCGGAACGTTTGGCCGAGGAGGGGGCCCGAGTCGTTCTGGTGGATGTTACGAGACCTTTGGAGGAATATCCCGATTATGTTCCGGCAACCAAGGAAGAGCTTGAGAGTACCGTCCGGAGATTCCGAGAGAAAGGCTACGAGGCTTTGGGGGTGGCGGCCGACGTTGGAAGGGCGGATGAGGTCGAACGGGTCATGCAGGCCGCTTTGGAGCATTTCGGCCGTATCGACGTGCTTGTGAACAATGCGGGGGCGTGTATCCTACAACCCATGCAGGATATGGATGAAAAGGTGTTCGACCTTTCGTATCGCGTCATGGTCAAAGGGTGCTTCCTGTGCTCCAAGGCCGCAGCTCGTATCATGGGCGAACAAGGAGAGGGCGGCAGGATCATACAGATTTCCTCCATACTGGGTAAGGTGGGAAGCCTTTTCTGCGGGGCCTATTCGGCGGCAAAGTCGGCGATCATCGGCATGAGCAGAGTGATGGCACAAGAGTGGGCTTCGCAAGGGATCAACGTGAACGTGGTGTGTCCGGGATACATCCAAACCCATATCCTTGAAGGAAAAGACGGGGTCTTCGAAAGCGGAGCCCGCCTGTTGGGCATCGATTCGGCGAAGGAAAAGCGCATTCTCCTGAGCCAGATACCCAAAGCCCGCTTCGGGTGTCCTTCGGAAGTAGCCGATCTGGTTTGCTTTCTCTCCTCAAGGGAATCCGAGTTCATTACGGGCCAAGCCATCAATGTGGACGGAGGGGTGGTCATGTATTGATGAAACGGTTCCACGGTGTGACCTCCCAAGCGTCCGTTCACTCGGTGGAGCTCGCCGAACCCTGCCCATCGGGCGCCGCTTCCAATCTTCCAGTGTTTCTCGACAAGTCTCACCACGTCTGAAGAGCCCGCTCGAAAAGAAACATTGTATGCATTCACGGGGGAAGACTTTCGCGAAAGTCTTCCCCCGAACCCCCATCCAAGGCGCCTCCAAAAGGCATCAGCGCCTTCGGCGGAGAAGTTCGTCTCCTCACATATCTCCAACGATCCCCCCATCTCCTGAATCGGCCAAGGAATTCCCCGGTTCGGCTTCGTCACGCTTCAGCGGGGCGAAGACCGCACAAGCAGGGGCCGGCAAATGAAAATTTTCACCGATGGATTTCAACCGGGGATAAAAGTAACGTATGGGATGATCTTACCCAAACGCAGGGGAAGGAGCCAAAATCGTCCCGTGACAGGTTGTTGGGAAACGCGTTCCGGGGCGCCACGCCCCATCCCAGGTCGGTGGGATGTGCTCTATTTGTTTATCATTCCTAAAGATTTTCACGCCTTCCATGTGATTGTTTTCCATCGTCCCGTACCCACCGTCCATTTTTGGCGAGCGATGAGCCGGAGTCGCATTTCCGGGATGGGGAGATATGCCCCGTCCTTAGGGGGAGAGGCCGTGTCGGCTGGAATGTATAACAGATTGAAATTACGTGATAAGTTGTGGATTTGAGCTCGGTATGAGAATTGCATTCCGAGGTCAACCCGGCTCCGTCGGGCTGCAGCAAAACCACCAGGTGAAAGGAGATCGATCGGATCATGGACTTCTTCTATTTCGTGGAAGGTCCCCTCCTTTGGGTCGCAATGCTCACCTTCATTATCGGAAGCCTGATCAGGATCGTCCTGTTCTTTTCCGAATCGGTGACCAAAGACAAGATCATGTACCGGCACTTTCGCTGGAAATTCGTTTTCGGCACCTTGGGCCGCTGGCTTCTTCCTCTCAACAAAACCGTGATCAAGAACCCGGTGTTCACCATCGCGGGCTATATCTTTCACGTGTGCCTGATCGTTGTGCCCGTGTGGCTGTCGGGGCATATCACGCTCTGGGAGATGTCTCGTTTTGAATGGTACTGGACACCGCTTCCGGACGGGTGGGCGGATTGGATGACGATCTTTGTGATCGGTATCGGGATTTTCTTCCTGCTGAGACGACTGCTGTCCCCGAGCGTTCGTTTGATTTCCTCGTTTTCGGATTACCTGTTACTGGTCGTGGTCCTCCTCCCGTACGTGACCGGATATTTCACCACGCACGGCACCATGCAGGACGTTCCTTTTTTCGGGGACCACATGCAGCTGCTCCATATGCTTTCGGGTGAACTGATGTTGATTCTCATTCCGTTCACCAAATTGTCCCATTTCATTCTGTTCTTCTTTTCCAGGGCCGCTTCGGCCGTGGAATTCGGCAGGCGCGGGTACACGATTTAGGCTGAAAATCGCTCGATCCGAGAGTCATGCCTGATTGAAAAGAGAACCATCTCAGATACGGGGGACCACATAGAATGGAATCCGTGAACGCCGAGGATATCCGGGAATTCCTTAAACCCAGGCTGGGAGCCCGCTTCAAGACCTGGCTGCAGATATGCACTCACTGCGGGTTGTGTGCGGATACCTGCCATTTCTACCGAGCGTCGGGAAACGACCCGAAAATGATTCCTTCCTACAAAGTGAGGTTTCTGAGCGAGTTGCTCAAAAAGAAGGGCGAGGTCGATCCTCAATACCTCGAGAAGGTCTACGACACGATCTATCACGAATGCAATATGTGCCGTCGATGCGCATTGTATTGTCCTTTCGGCATCGACATCGCCCTGATGATCGCTCTTTTGAGAGCTTTCCTCTTTTCCAAGGGAAAAGCCCCGGAGGGGCTGTTGAAGGCGGGAGAAAACTACCGGGAATTCGGCAACCAAATGGCGGTGACGGACGAGGACTGGGTCGATACGCTGGAGTGGTGTGAGGAGGAGACCGCGGAAGAATTGTTGGGGGTCACCATACCCATCGACAAGCAAGGGGCCAAGATCATGTACACGGTGAACGCCCGGGAGCCCATGTTCTATCCCCAAGATATCATGGAAGTCTCCAAGATCTTTCACGTTGCCGGGGAGGATTACACGCTTCCGTCGAAGAAGGGCTGGGACGACACCAATCTTCCCATGTTCTGCGGAGACGTGAAGACTGCGAAAACCATCGTGGAGAACACGTTCCAGCGCGCGGAAGAATTGGGCGTTCAACAGGTCGCGGTGACGGAATGCGGGCACGCATTCCGGGCCCTCAAATTCGAAGCGCCCACTTGGCTGGGATACACTCCCAAACAGGAAGTGATCCATTCCGTCGAACTGTTTCACGGCTACCTCAAAGAGGGCCGCATCAAGCTCAAGCACAAAATCAAAGAGCCCACCACGGTTCAGGACCCCTGCAACGTGATTCGCAGCGGCGGTCTTGCGCAAAAGAATCGGGAACTGGCTGAGATGCTGTCCGAGGACTTTCGCCCTATGGAGCACCAGGGCTACTATAACTGGTGCTGCGGCGGAGGCGGCGGAGCCATGCCCATGGGCGGTGAAATGCGAAAGCACCGCTTGAAGAGCGGGAAGATCAAGGCGGAACAGATTCGGGCGACGGGAGCGAAGATCGTTTTCGTACCTTGCCACAACTGCATCGACCAGATTCGGGATTTGAATAAGGAGTACGATCTGGGCATCAAGGCGATCCACTTCAAGGAAGCGATCGTGGAACTCATGGACGTTCCGGAGCACATGATTCCGCAGGAAGAGGACGAAGAGTAGCGACCCTGGGGAAATCATGTTAAGGATCCGGAAGAGTGGACTTGAGAGGCCGGTTCGTGCCTTGGTCTTGTTTCGGATTCGTCGTGTATCGACAGGCGCTTCGAGTCGGCCGGACGCTTCCTCCGGAGGCCGAGAAAACGCTTGAACGGATGCGAAGTGAAATTGCCGTTCCGGAACGCCGACCAAAGTCTCAGGAGCCTGCTCGCTAACGGACGTTCTCCGATCGACGGAATACCATGGCCCGTTTCTTCCCCTTGTTCGGCACATTGGGTTTTCGCCTCAGCTTCTGCGTGGGGCTGATTCTCCTGGTTTGCATTTCGTTCTGGGGCTACTACACCCTGGACGTCCAAAAAATGAAAGCCTACCGTAACATGACTTCCGAGGTCGACCGATTGAGCAACACGATCCGACTTGGGACGCATTACGCCATGATGTTGAATTCAAGAAACGATCTTAACCGGATCATCAACAATGTGGTGACGCAGGAGGGTATCGAGGAGGTTCGGATCTTCAATAAGCAAGGGCGTATCAAGTTTTCCGGCGATTCAACGGAGCTCGATCAAGCGCGCGACCTGAACTCCGAAACCTGTAAAGTCTGCCACGCCGGAGAACGACCCAAAACGGCCTTGACTCTGGAAGAGCGAGTTCGAGTGTTCGAGACACCGGACGGAAAAGGGTTTATGGGCGTGATCAGTCCCATTTATAACGAACCGGGCTGTTCGCAGGCCTGTCATGTTCATCCCCCTGAGAAGAAGGTTCTTGGCATTCTGGATGTGGTGGTGTCCATGGACCAGGTTCGCGGGGAAATCCGGGCCCAGGAAAGAGGAATCGCCGCGTTGTTGCTTCTTTTGTTCCTGGGAAGCGCCGGCAGCATCGCGCTGTTTTTGACCCGGTACGTGAACCGGCCCATCCGCAAGCTGATCCAATGGACTCAGTGTATCGGGGCCGGGGTCTATGATTATGCGAGGGACATTGAGCGGGACGACGAGATCGGTCAACTGGCTTATGCGGTAAACGCCATGGGAACTCGAATCCGGGAAAACCAGGAGGAGCTGAAAAGACAACGCGACGAGTTTCAGGTGCTGTTCGAGCAGACCCCTTGCTTCATCACGGTACAGGATCGGAATCTCAAGTTGGTCAAATTCAACAAGGAATTCGCCGATCAGTTTTCCCCCAATGTGGGGGACTTCTGCTATCAAGCCTACAAGGGACGCTCCGAACCCTGCGAGGTCTGTCCCGTGGTCCAAACTTTCGAGGACGGCGAGCCTCATTATAGTGAAGAGATGGGGTTGAAGAAGGACGGGAGCGAGTCCAGTTGGCTGGTGAGGGTGTCTCCCATCAAGAATTCCAAGGGCGAAGTGACGGCGGCTCTGGAAATCTGCCTTGACGTTACGCGGATGCGGGCACTGGAAGAGGAGGTCCGCAAATCCGAGGAGAACTACAGAACGATCTTCAACACCATCCCTAATCCGGTATTCGTTTTGGATGCGGAGACGCTTCGGATTCTGGACGCCAACCAAAGTGTAACACCCGTATATGGGTATGAGAAGGATGAACTCACGGGAACGTGTTTCACGGACTTGTTTGATGAGAAGGACCGGAAGCGGGCCGCGGCCCGGCTCAAACTCACCAGCACGTTGGACAAAATGCGTCAGGTTCGCAAGGATGGGAAAGCCATCTACGTGAATATCCGGGTTTCCTCCTCCGAGTACCTCGGGCGCTCCGCTCTTTTGGCGACTACCAGTGATGTGACGTTGCGCCTCATGGCCGAGCAACAACTCATCCAGGCCGGTAAAATGGCCACCGTGGGGGAAATGGCGACGGGTGTGGCTCACGAACTGAACCAACCCTTGTCGGTGATCAAAACGGCGAGTAGCTTTCTTAGACGAAAAATGAGCAAACGGGAACCCGTCAAGCCCGAAATACTGGCCACCATGATGGAGGAGATAGACGCCCATGTGGATCGAGCGGCGCGCATCATCGATCACATGAGGCAATTCGGCAGGAAGTCCGACGTCCAGAGAGAAAGAGTGGATGTGAACGACCCTCTCCGAAAGGCTGCGGAGTTGTTTCAGCAGCAACTGAAGTTGCGGGAAATCGAAGTGGTTTTCGATCTCGACGATAAGCTCCCTCCTATCCTGGCCGACGCCAACCGGCTTGAGCAGGTATTCATCAATCTGCTGATCAACGCCCGGGACGCCATCGAGGAGAAATGGGAACAGGGACCTCGGGAAGGTGAAGAAAAAAAGATATTTCTGAAGACCCATTTCAAAGACGTTATGGTGAACGTGGAGGTGCGGGACACGGGTCGGGGCATTGCCGACTCCATTGTGGATCGGATATTCGAACCCTTTTTCACCACCAAGCGCGTGGGAAAGGGAACGGGTTTGGGCCTTTCCATTTCCTACGGCATCGTGAAGGATTACAACGGAGAGATTCGAGTGGAAAGTGAAGAAGGCGTCGGTTCCACGTTCATTGTCCGTTTTCCCATTGCGGTGGGGGCGTGAAGCAGGGACGAAGTGAGGGTGAGATCGGGATTGTTTAAAGGCGGAGATCGGCTGGGTCGCTCAGACCGAATTCACGCCGAGGAACGGCTCAAGGCAAATGGCGAAGACTTTCTTGAAGCGCCTGTTGTTGGTTGATGATGAGGAAGGAATCCGAACGGTCTTGGGGATCGCCCTGGAAGACCGCGGCTATGAGGTGTTTTTGGCGGCAAATGGAGAGCAGGCCCTGGAGCTGTTCAGACGTCACGATCCCGCCATTGTGCTGACGGATATCAAGATGCCGGGTATGGACGGTATCGAGCTGCTTCAACGGATCAAGAACGAAAGGCCGGAAACCGAAGTGATCGTTTTCACCGGACACGGAGACATGGAACTGGCCATTCGGAGTCTGAAGTACGACGCTACGGACTTCATCACCAAACCCGTGGGTGATGAGGTTCTGGAGGTAGCTCTCGATAGAGCATGGGAGAAAATTCGGCTCAAGTCCCAGCTGCGGGAACATACCCAAGAGCTTGAGAGGCTCGTGGAGGAGAAGACTCGACAACTGATCGAGGCCGAGCGTATGGCCGCCGTGGGACAGACCGTGGCGGGGCTGGCTCATGCCATCAAGAACATCACCGGTGGGTGCGGCGGCGGAATCTATGTTCTGGAAAAGGGCCTGGAACTCGACAATCAGGAATACCTTCACAAAGGCCTGCAGATGGTCAAGGGCAACGTGAACCGAATCAAGGCCTTGTCCATGGACCTTCTGAACTTCGCCAAACCCTGGAAACCCCATTACACAACGTGCGATCCGAACCTGCCGTGCAGGGAGGTGGCGGAACTAACGGCGTCTCGGTGCTCGGAATGTGGAGTGAAGTTGGAGCTTGAACCGGATCCCGATGCGCAACCTTGTCTGATGGACTACGAGTCGGTCCATCGGTGTTTGCTGGACTTGGTGACCAACGCACTGGATGCGTGCACTGAAAAAGACTTCACGGACGGCGGAGGAAGCATCGTGATTCGTTCCATGTATGAAGCCGACGGCATCCAATATCAGGTGGAGGACAGCGGCAAAGGGATGGACGCCGACACGCAGGCCCAAGTGTTCAAGGGTTTCTTCACCACCAAAGGGAGCAAAGGCACGGGGCTCGGACTCATGATGACGCGCAGGATCGTTGATGGCCTCGGGGGAACGATCGAATTCGAGTCGAAACCCGGAAAGGGGACCCTATTCACCATGCGAATCCCGTTCCAGGCCCAAGATTGACCCCATGGGCGCGGTTGGGGTCCGGGGAGAGTTCACGGGGCCAACTCGTGTACGAACATGGTGCGATACGGTGTCCGTCGTGTTGCGGTAGTCCGACGCCGATCAAAAGGAGAACAACGTGGTCGAATACAAAAATATTCTGTTTTGCACCGACTTCTCGGAAGACGCCAATATCGCCTTCCACCACGCATTGGATCTGGCCCGAAAATATGGGGCCCGTCTGCATATCCTACATGTGCCTCATTCGTCCTATTCCTACATGCGGCACGTTGTGGACGAGCATGTTCCTGTTGAGGCTCCCGGTGGTGAGGCCTTTTTCGGCGAAGAAGTGCAAAAGGCGGCGGAAGACGCGTTAAGACTGGAGTACGCGCCGAAGCTGGAGGGATTTCCGAACCATGTTTATGTGGTGAAGTGCGGATCACCCGACGTGGAAATCGTAAGATACGCGAGGAAGCACGACATCGATGCCATCGTCATGGGCACTTTGGGCAAGGCCGAATCGGAACGGATCGAACACGGCAGCACCGTGGCCAACGTGTCCAAGTACGCCCATTGCCATGTGATCGCCATCAGGAACCCGGCAAAAAGATACACGCTTCCCACCCATCTGGCATAGCCCGAGCCCATGACCGGCGACGGAGGAAATTGATATGGCTAAAAAAGTGCTCGTTGTGGATGATGAATTGGACATGCGGACCTTTGTAACCACACTGCTGGAAACCAACGGTTACAAGCCGATCAGCGCCGCGGACGGAGTGGAGGGGCTCGAGACGGCCAAGGCAAAGAAACCCGCTCTGATCATCATGGATGTGATGATGCCCCGAGAGAGTGGAATTCATCTTTACCGGGAGCTGAAGAGCGATCCTGAGCTCAAGGACATCCCGGTCATTATGGTGAGCGCCATGGCCAAGAAGACGTTTTTCCATTCCCAGGATATGCTGGACCGCTACGAAGGGGAAACCATCCCCGAGCCCAGTTCCTATATCGAGAAACCGCCGGAGCCGGACGAGTTGTTGGAGGCGGTTCGAAAAGTCTTGGGTTGATCGTTGCCACGCAGGCCCTAAAGCTCGTTTTTCAGTGCGGAGCCGGGTCTCCACAACGAAGGCCCGTGTACGTGGAGGAGACGAGACGTCCACGGGGCAAGATAGCGAGGGAACCTGTCACCCATCGGCACCCAATTCGTCGGCTATCTCCGGGTAATATTTTCTCGCGCACTCCGGACAGATGCCGTGGCTGAACACCGCGTCGGACCGATCCTGGATATACTTCTCCAACTGTTGCCAATAACCCTTGTCGTCCCGAATCTTCTTGCAGTTGGCGCAGATGGGGATTAGGCCTTGCAGGGTCTTGACTTCCGCCAAAGCCCCGCGTAGTTCCTCTACCAGACGTCTCTGCTCCCTCTCCGCTTCCTTCCTTTCGAATATCTCTTGTTCAAGCCTTTGGTTCGTTTCTTGTTGGCCGGCGAGGGCCTGAAATTCCCCTCGTTGGGACTTGGAGAAACTGAGAAGAAAGTAAACGCCGAAGGCATTGGTGAGCGAGAAAAAGAGAAGGAGGCACACCAGGTGCGCCGCCGGCGCCGGAGTGAACAATGCAAGGGCGGAAACAAAAAGAATGCCGGCAAGTACTCCCACCAAGACGGTAGGAAGCAGCTGAAGCGGGAGAAAGACATAAAACATCAGCAGGATAACAAGAGTGAACGGTACCTGTTGTGCTTCGCCGGGTACGAACTTGAAGACTAGTTCCAAGGACTCGGCAGACATGACCAGCAGCATATAGCCCGCCATGTATAAGACGAGAGCTTGATAGTTCTTTCTGTTTACGGCCAAGATTGCGCACCCTACCCCCGCCAGGAAAACCAGCATTCTAAGTGACGCCATCACCGAGAGTTGGGCGGACTCCAATCCCGGATGCACATAGTCTCCGAAAAACCCCGCGAGATAGGCAAAACCGGTGACGAGGCCGATCAGGCGCATTCTCTGCGAGTCTCTCTTCCACCGGCTGTCCCTGAAACGCATTTCCCAATCCTTCGAAGCAAACTGCCCGTACCAGTTGAGTTGTGCGTCCGATTCCGTTTTCAGGTCGCATGAAATGGTCTTGCTCATGAAGCGTTCCATGTTTTTCGAGTCTTGTGGAGCAGACGAATTCCCAAGGCGCTTGTCTCAAAGAAGCTATTTGGGGTCGAGCGAAGTCGAGTCGTTTCAGCGAGCATCTTCGATTCAGTTACGCTCAGCCTGCGGAATACTCCATGAGCGGGTCGGTTATCAAGTTTCCGCCTCTTTCGGGCAACGGAAATGAGTCGTCTTATTTTGGGGCAAACCGGACGGAGATTGTACAACCCTTGGTTAAGAGAACAACTCAGCCATGACGGAGATTCCACATCGTGACAAAGGAAACCCAGGACCGCTACTTCAAGATATTCGAACTGAAACGACGCGGTCTGAACGTTGTTCACATCGCGCAGGAACTCGGTGTGTCCCAAAGCACGGTGCAACGAGCTTTGCGTTGGGTCATCGAAAACGATCTCGGATTCTCCAGAGAAGACGACCTGGTTCACGCGGTGGCTCAGAAGGATGCGGAACTCGCCAGGCTCAACGAACGGTTGGAGCGCTTCCAAGAGGGATGGGAAGAGGTCAAGCGGACCGAATACTCCAATGGGAGCCTGGAAGTCACCACCACTCACAGCTTTGCACCAAGCGCTGAAATTGCGTTGTTCCGCCTCATTCACAAGACACAGGATGAAATCAATCGACTACGGGAACTCCTCGAGCGAGTAGGAAACTCTCGCGAATCGAAGGATGACGGGTCGAAAGACTTCGCCGACCGGGTACTGGAGAGCCTTCAGGAAATGAACCGTGCCACGGTGAAAGGCAAAGATTGTGCCTCCGACTAGTCGTTGGACGGTGCTTCGCCCCCATTCGATTCAGTACGCTCTCTGGGCCGACGACGTACGTTTCAGAGTGGTGCCCGCCGGGCGGAGGTCGGGCAAGACCGAGTTGGCCAAACGATTTCTCGTCACTTCCCTGGTGGAGGTGAAGCCTTGGCCGGACACGAGGTACGCGGCCTGTGCGCCCACTCGGGATCAGCCCAAGCGTATCTACTGGAACGACCTGAAAGCCCTGGTACCGACCGAATGGAAATCCAAGATCAGTGAAAGCGATCTGTTCATCCGTACTCGCTGGGGGGCGGAGCTGTGGGTTCTGGGTTTGGACAAGCCGGAACGCATCGAGGGTTCTCCCTGGGACGGCGTTGTGCTGGACGAATACGCCAACATGAAAGCTGAAACGTGGCCGGCTCACGTGCGGCCCGCTTTGTCCGACCGAACCGGCTGGGCCTGGATGATCGGAGTCCCGGAAGGACGCAATCATTACTATGACTTGTACACATTTGCCTGCGATCCCACGAATCGGGATTGGCGGGGCTACACCTGGTTCTCATCGGACATTCTGCCTCCCGCGGAAATCGAGGCGGCCCGGCGGGAACTGGACCCGGCAACCTTTCGGCAGGAATACGAAGCGGCTTTCGTAGCGTTCCAAGGACGAATCTACTACCCGTTCTCCCGAGACGAACACGTGCGCTCCTTTGCCTACGAAGCCAAGGAGGACCTTTGGTTCTGCCTGGATTTCAATGTATCTCCCGGTGTCGCGGGGATTTTGCAGGAACGTGACGGGGTCACCGGCGTCATCGACGAAATCCATATTCCCAAACATTCCAACACGCCGACCGTCTGCAATGAATTTCTCCAGCGCTACCGGCATCATGCCGGTCGCGTAAGACTGTATGGAGATGCTTCGGGAGGAGCTCGAGGCACGGCCCAAGTCGCCGGTACCGATTGGGACTTGGTGAAGTCCGCTTTGCGTCCGATCTTTTCGGGACGCCTGAGCGACCGGGTTCCCAAAGCCAACCCGTCCGAACGGGCAAGAGTCAACGCGGTGAACAGTCGCCTGAAAACCGCGTCCGGTGAAGTCCATTTAGTCGTAGACCCCAAATGCACCCAAACCATTCGAGACTTCGAAGGTGTACGTGTGCTCGAAGGCACCTCCGGAGACATCGACAAGAAGTCCGATCCGCACCTTACGCACCTCACCGACGCTCTGGGCTACGCCATCGAAGCCGAGCACCCGGTGCGAGACGCCGGCAAAGCCAGAATGGTGACCGTGTGATGGGAAGGGAAGGGGAGAGAAGAAAAGGAAGGAAGGGGGAGAGAGAATCGGAGGGGACCTTTTTGAAAAAAGGTCCCCTCCGAACCTCCCTCCAAAAACCTTGGAGTGGGCGCCACCCTTCGGGAGGCGCAAAGGGGGCGGGCATGGAAATCGAGAGAACCCTGTTTCCAGAGCGACCACTGTGGGCTGCCCCCTACACGAACATGCAAATCCCATGTAGGGGCAGGCCATAGTGCCTGCCCTCTAAGGAAGAAGCACCACAAGGATAACCTCGATCGTTATTTCCACGGTGACCAGGCCCCGCGCGAAGCGCGCGGCCCACGCCCAAGGGTTCCCCGGACACAAAAAATGACTCAATATCTCCAACTAGACCGAAAGCATCCTTTGTATCTAAGTCAGCTCGCGGAATGGAACCGGGCTCGGGATTGTTACGAAGGCGGGAGCCGCATCGAGGGTCGGTCGGACTACTTGCCCAAGCACGAGCGGGAGACGGCCGGGAACTATCGGGTGCGGTTGAGTCGTGCGGCGTACAGCAATTTTTGCCTGCCCATGATTGAGAGTTTCACGGGACAGATTTGGCGGAGGGGACCTGTAAGAGAACTGCCGGTTGGGCTTAAGGGGCTCGCTGGAGATGTGGACCGCAGGGGAACCCCGGCGGACGCGTTCTTCAAGAACGTGACTCAAAACGCTCAGGTGGAAGGCATCCGGTTCGTGCTCGTGGATTATCCGGATACGTCGGAAGTGCGAAGCCGTGCGGATGAGAACGCGTTCGGCGTGCGCCCCTATTTCATCGATCTGGACCCGAGGCGCGTGTTGGACTGGGCTTTTGTGCCCGGGCCGGACGGAAGGGAGCGCCTTGCCTGGGTGGTGATCGAGGAGGACGTGGAAGTACGGGCCGAGCCCTTCGTAGGGCACGCCAAAGAAAAAAGATACCGGCTATGGCGGCCCGATGGCTGGGAGCTGTGGAAACACGATGCAGTGGAGAAGGGTCCGAAGAAACTGGCCGAGGGACGTAACAGCTTGGGAGAGATACCTCTTGCGGTTTTCTATTCCGATTGTGTGGGCGCTTTTCAAGGCCGGAGTGCGCTTCACGGTATTTTGAGCCTTTGTCTGCTTCACTTTCGCAAAGCATCGGACCGGGACAATTCCGAGTTCTGGGCGGGCATGCCTACCTGGGTGTTCAAGAACTGGCCGGAAGATCAGGAAGTGGTCATCGGTGCGGGCAACGGTATTGTGACTCCCGGACGGGATTCGGAAGTGGAAATCCTCGAGCATTCCGGCACGGCTATCGAGTCCATGAGGCGGAGCGAAACGGACCTCATTTCCGCCATCTTTGAGATCAGTATGCGCCAAGTGCGGCGCACATCCAGGCTCGTGGAGAGTGCCGAATCCAAAGCGATAGACAGGCACAATCTGGTCAGCGTGCTGCAGGAGCGATCAAGACGGTCCGGACGGGCGGAAGAGCAGTGTTGGCGGTGGGCGGCCCGGTGGATGGGGCTAAGCCCCGACGACATCCGAGTCGAGTACAACCAAGACATGGATCCCGTGCAGATCGCGGACGGCCTCATCTCCGGTCTGAACCAAATGCGCATGAACGGAGACTTGTCCCGGGAAACCCTTTGGGATTTCCTCCGCAAGAAACACGTGTTGGACGAAGACTTCGATCCGGAGCTGGAACGGGAACGCCTGCGCGTCGAAACCGACGCCATGCTGGTTTGAGGTGGGGGAGGAAGGAAAAGCGGAGGGAAGAACTGGAGGAAACTTTTGAAAAAGTTTCCTCCAGACCTCCTTCAAAACATTTTGGGCAGGCGCCACCCCGCAAGCGGGGAGGCGTTGGAGGCAAGCAATGGCGGGGTGAGTGAAGGAATCAGGAACTCAGCGGTGTCTTCCCGTTTAGGGGTAGGCCATAGTGCCTGCCCGAAAGAATCCACCCGGAAAGGGGCCATGCATCATGTCCGACATGGAACAGGCCGTCGACCGACAGATCACCAATGCGTTGCGAATGGATTCCATAGTCCGAAAGGACGCGCGTTTGTTCAGGCGAGCTTTTGAACGGGTGGTCGAACAGGTGGAATCTCGGCTGCTGCGTGCCTCACGAGGCCCCTGGAAAGGGATCGCCGACGCGCAAGATGGTCTGTGGGTGCAACGCTTCAGAATGGTCCAAGCGGATATCGACCTCTGGATCGAGGAAGCCGAGTCCTCACTCATGAACGATTTGGAAGGAAGGATTCAAGAGATTGTCGAGGCTCAGACCAAGTCCATGGAATCCATCTGGGGGAGCGTCGACGGCATCGAGTTCGAAAGCTCCGGCGTGGAAGCTGTGTTGCTCCTGTCGGTCATGGAAAGCGAAGTGGGTTGGGTGTCCCTGAAGACCTGGATCAAACGGGCCTTTACAGGCATAGGCCGACGAATCAAGAAAACGATCGTAGAAGCGGCGTCGGCGGGTGACGGACCGGCTTCGGCTGCTCAAAGAATCCGTAAGAAAGTCGCCGAAATAGCCGGACGACTGAGCCGCACTCTGGCTCGGACCACGGTGATGAGTACCACGGGCACGGTGAATGAAAACGTGTTCGCCGGTGCCAAGGTGGAACGTCTCCTATACGTGGCCGTGCTTGACGCCGCTACGTGCGGAAAGTGCGCCGCGTCTTCGGGCAAGGTCTTTGGTCGAAACGACCCGAACCGGCCGCTTGTGCCTCAACATCCCAACTGCCGATGCGTCTACGTGCCCTACATTGAAGACCGCATGGGCAACTTTCAATCGGGCTCTTCATCGGACTATGTGGAATGGCTCCGCCGACAGGGCGAATCCATTCAAAAAGAGATTCTCGGACCCATCCGGTGGAAAAGGTGGAAAGCGGGCTTACCTCTGGAAGACGTGTCTTACCACGGGAACATCCTCCGCATCCAAGACATCCCGGATGCGGCATGAATGGGCGAAGTGAAGCCGGAGGGAACCTTTTTGCAAAAAGGTTCCCTCCGGACCACCCTCCAAAAATCCTTGAGCAGGCCCCACTCCGCCTTTGGCGGAGAGGAGCGGAGGCACGATCTCAACATAAGCAAGCCGAGCTGCCTGTCCTGAAAGACTTAAAAAGTTTGGGAGGGTGAGGGAACCCTTTCCAAAGGGTTCCCTCAAGCAAATCGATAAGCAAGCCAGGTTTGGACATTCATAAAGGCAAAGAGAGGACGCATGAAACCCAAATTGGACAATGACGGCAACTTGGTACTCAGGGACGGCAACCCGGTGTTCGAGCTTGGAGACGGCAAAGAAGCCGCTTTCGTGCCCTCCGCCAAGTTGGACGAAACCAAGAAATGGGCGGAGCAACTCCAAAACAAACTCGGAGAATTGGAGAAACGCTTCGAAGGCGTGGACCCGGACCGGTTTCGGGAACTCGATGCCGGAGCCAAGGCAGACCGGGAGAAAGAACTCCTGGACGAGAAGCGGTACCAGGAATTGCTCCAACGTAAGGACGAGGATCACGCGCTGACGATCAATGGGAAGAACCAAGAGATCGAACGGCTTCAGAGCAATATTCACCGGTTGCTGGTGGGCAACGAGCTGTCTCAAGCCGCGGCCCGAGTCGGAGCCTTCGATCCCGAAGACGTAAGGCTTCGTCTGAACAAATACCTTACCGTGGAAGAACACAACGGCCAACTCAGAGTGATGGTGCACGATGGAGAAGGTCGCAAACGACTTTCCACCAAAGGCGATCCCCTGACCGCCGAGGAACTGGTCGGGGAACTTCGTGAGAAATCGCCTCACCTGTTCAAGCCCTCGGGCGGGTCCGGAGGAGGCAGCCCGGCCGGAGGCGCGTCGGGAGGCATGGTCGCCCTGACTCAGGAACAGATGAAGGACCCCAACATCTACCGGCAACATCGGGAAGCGTTTGCGGAAGGCAGGGTCAGAATCACCTGACAGGCCGCCAAGAAACGCCATCTGCGGCGTTGCGCTTCAGCCTTCGTCGCTGCGGCGTACGAAGCGAGGGAAGGTGAAAGAGGGATGTCGGGGAGGGGCTTTCTAGCAAAACGCCCCTCCCCGGACCTCTCCCCAAAAACCTTTGAGCAAGCGCCGGCGGCTTTGCCGCAGGCGCGTATGGGAAACGACGAACCACGGAAGCAGACCCGGCTCTCCCGGCGAAGGCGGGTGAGCCCGGTTTGAAAAGTCTGGGAAAGGGGCATGGGGGAAAACCTCTTCGAAGGCTTTCCCCCACCAAGAATAGGAGGCCGGATATGTCCAACACGCTGCTTTATTACAATCCGATTTTCTACGCGCAGGAGGCGTTGATCCAGCTCGAAAAGAACCTGGGTTTATCCACCCGGGTGCATCGAGGGTACGACGCCGCGCCTCAGCAAAAGGGCAGCACCATCAACATTTCGAGACCGTCCACTTTTTCGGCTCAGTCCGCGCCTGGAAGCGACATGTCTCTCACGGCCGAGGGAGTCCAGATCACCCTGGATAAGTGGTACGAGGTGAAGTTTGCCCTGTCCGACAAAGAGCTGACCTTCACCAAGGAAAAGATCATCACGGATCACATCGCTCCTGCTGCGTACGCTCTGGCGGACCAGGTGGATCAGGACTTGGCGGCGCTCTACAAGGACGTGTACTCGTGGCACGGCACAGCCGGTGACACCCCCGACGCGGTGGAAGACCTCACGGGAGTCAAAAAGGTGCTTCGGGACAACAACGTGCCGTTCGATGGCCGCACCTTCCTCATGCTGGATTCCGCGGCGGAAGACAAGCTGGGACAACTGTTTTACAACGCCGCGACGGTGGGAGACCAGGGCCAGGCACTTCGCACGGGCAACCTCGGCATCAAGTTCGGGTTCGATCTTTTCGTCAACCAGAACACCCCCACTCACTCCAAGGGAACCCTGGCCGGAGAAGGCGGCGGAGTCATCAGCGTCAAAGCGGACACGGACGCGGGTGAAACCACCCTTACTGCGGACAACGGAGGCTCCGGCACCCTGGCCGGTACCGTGGCCGTGGGGGACGTGTTCAGTGTTGCGAGCAACAGTCAGACATACGTCATCACCTCCACGGCCGAAGCCGCAGCCAATGAAATCGTCTTGGCCTTCACGCCCGGCCTCGCGGCTCAGGCCCTGGACGGAGACGTCATTACTTTCAAGGGAACGCACACGGTGAACCTCGCCTTCCACCGTAACGCCTTTGCCCTGGCCACGGCGCCTCTTTCGGAAATGGGCAACGAACTGGGAGCCAAGATCGCCACGGTGACCCGGGACGGGATCTCCATCCGATCTCGAGTCTGGTACGACGGAGACACCAGTTCGGTGAAGGTGGGCCTGGACATCCTTTACGGAGTCAAAACCCTGGACGCCCGCATGGCCGCCAGGCTGGCGGGATAGGCGGAGAGATGAAGGAGGGGGAACCCTTTTGAAAAAGGGTTCCCCCGAACCCCCTCCGAAAACATTTTAAGCGGGCCCCACCGCCCTGGCGGAGGGGCCGGAGTGAGAGGCTTATGGCCGAGATTCCGACTGTGATGCTTTGGAGTGGAAAAGGCCGGCGCATTCGGGTCAACGAGCAGGATGCCGGAGGATACCTGGAGGCGGGGTGGTTGAAGGAACCGCCGACCGGGCCGACAGTGGAAATCCTCACCCCGAGCCTTTCTCAAGGTGAGAGCAAGGCGGCGAGCGCCGGTGAAAACGAAACAAGTGGGGCTGGGTTGTCCCACAAACGAAGGCCGAATGACCACAACAAGCGAAAATAGCATCCGGATCTTGACTCACGCACTCCAGGGGACCGCCGAAGGCGGAACCCCCACCTGAAAAATTTGGGAGGGTTCGGGACCCCCAAGCAGGCGCCACCCTGCGGGAGGCGCACACAACGTTGCGCACGCTCCGGCGGCTCCCAAAGGGTGCCGCAACGCTAAAGGGCTCCCAAAAAGGAGGCTGACGTGTCCGTTACATTTGACGCAACCGTGGGTGGAGGTTCGACGAACACCTACGTGTCCTTGGAAGATGCGGATGATTACTTCGCCAAGCGTACGGGTTCCGGGCCTTGGGATTCGGCGAATACGGAGACGCGGCAGAAGGCGTTGATGGACGTTGCGCGTCGGATGGACCGTATTCGGTGGACCGGGGAGAAGACTTCCGAGGCTCAGGCTCTGGAGTGGCCCAGGGCCGGAGTGTATCTGTTCGACGCGTTGGTGCTCGAGAACGCGATCCCGGACCGGGTTCAAGACGCGGCCTGTGAACTGGCTCTGTGGCTGTTGTCCGGTGGGGACAGCCCGTTGGAGGGAGTCCAGTCTTTTTCCGTGGGCGGATTATCCATGTCCCTTTCCGGAGTGGACCCCGGAGGCGCGTTTCCGCCCGCGGTGGATCGGCTGATCGCGCCATTCCGGTCGTGTCCCGGATCGGTGGTTTTGAGGAGAGGATAGCGTGTTTTTCGTGAAGGCACGAGCCCAACGCATGGCGAGGCAGCTCATCGAAGGCCTGGGAACGGCGGCGACCTTCATTCGGCCTCAAGGGACCTACGATCCGGAAACCGGGGCCGTGTCCGAAGATTCCATCGTGTGGACCGGTGCGCTCCTGGAATCCCAATTTTCGGACACCGAAAGAGTCATGGGTCAGGGACGCATTGTGGACGGAGACCGTAAGGGCTTGGTGAGCGTGCACGGGACCGCTCCGGAACCGGGAGACCGGGTGACTGTGGGTGGACGGACCTACAGCGTGGTCTTGGTCAATCTGGACTTGTCGGAAGCGTATTACGAGCTGCATCTTCGCAGGACCTAGTAGGGGCGGTTCGCGAACCGCCCCTACTAGGTCTCAGGTTACACAAATGGAATTCGAACTGAACATCAAGGAATTCAATAGAGGCCTGGACCGCTACAAGAAAGCCGTGTCCAAGAAGCCGGAACGAATCTGTAAGGCCGTGGCTCAAGCTCTGCATTCTCGCGTGACGTTGCTTACCTCGGTAGACACCGGCTACGCGCGGGCGGGGTGGCGGCTTGAATCCCGGTGGTCCCCATGGACGCCGGACTCCGGTTCCGAGCACTATCCCGCACCCGAGACTCCGTCCCTGGGAGGACTCACCAGTCCTGAATGGTGGGTCTACAACAACGTGGCCTACATCAGGCTCCTCGAACACGGGCATTCAGCTCAGGCTCCCGCGAGTATGACGGCGGTGGCCTTGGATGAGTCGGCAGGAATTTTCACGGAAGCGGCAAAGAAATGCGGTTGGGTTTGACCGGCTGTGGAAACAGGCACTTTGTTGCGTTGCCGCATGTCCTTCGTGCTCGCGTCGTACTCCGTCACACTCCTCGGGTTTCGGGGTGAGCGCCCGGTACATCTCATCGATCTCCTACGGTCTATCGCTGAACCCATTGGCGGAGGCGTTAACGCATGGACACCTACACGGACATTCGGAACGTAATTGAACCCTACCTTTCGGAATACTGGACCGTTACGCAAATCCATTGGCCCAACACGTCCTTTGCGCCTCCCGAAGCCCAACCCTGGATTCAACCGGCCATCCTCCCCGGACGAGTGGAAGCCGCCACCCTGGGAACCGGCGGGTCCAACCACGTCCCCGGCCTGCTGCACATCAATGTCTTTGTGCCCAAGGCTCAAGGCACGGAAACCGCCTGGACCCTGGTGGACGGCCTCCGTGCCTTGTTCAACCGAAAAACCGTGGGGCACATCCGCTTCCGAGCACCCTATCCCACTCCGGCCATCACCGGAGACCAACGGCTCCAAATCCCGGTGCTCTGCCCCTTCACGGCTTTCGAATGCGTGGGGGAATAGGACTTACGTAGGGGCGGTTCGCGAACCGCCCCTATCTTCTACCAGAAAATAGGAGTTCATCATGCCGTATGCATCGGGTTCCAGGGCCCAGTTGAATTATGTGCCCGAGGTGGAATGGGGAACGACTCCCGAGACGCCGTCCATGAAGAAGGTTCGGTACACCACCGAGTCTTTGGCGGGAAGCATCGAGCAGTTACAGAGCAACGAAATCCGGGGAGACCGGATGATTGCCGCGGTGTCTCGAGGCGCGGTGGACGTGCGGGGGTCCTTCAACTTCGAATTTTCATACGGGGCCCTCGACGCCTTTTTGGAAGGAGCTCTCTGGAACACGTGGGACGAAACCAAGAAGGTCACCGCAGCCACCATTTCCCTCGATCAGGCATCCAAGACCATCACGGATTCGGGCAACGGCTTGGGAGCGTTCGAAGTGGGAGACGTGATCCGCGTATCGGATTCGGTAAGTAATGACGGGTACTACACCGTGGCCACGGCGGCTTCCGGATCGTTGGTCACGGTGGAAGCCATGGCGGATGAAGGTTCCGGCACCTCCATCACGATTTCCTGCGAGTTCTTGAAGGCCGGGAGCGTGCAGAAGTCCTTCACCATCGAAAAGTGGTTCGCGGACATCGCCAAAGGCGCGGTGTTCACCGGATGCCTGGTGGACACGTTGAGCCTCGAAATCCGTCCCAACGCTATGATCACCGGGTCCTTAGGACTGTCGGGCAAGAGCCAGAGCTTCACTTCATCCCCCTTGGGATCGCCCTCGGCCGTGGCTTCCAACGATCCCTTCGAAGGTTCCGACAACTCCATGATGGTCAAGGAAGGCGGAACCGTCATCGCGCTCGTGGCCTCGGTGACCCTCAACCTAGCCAACAATCTCAACGCGGTCTACACGCTGGGAAGCAACAGCAAGGCGGACATCTCCGAAGGTCGGTCCAACCTCACCGGCTCCCTGTCGGCGCTCTTCCAGGATCTGACCTTGCTCAACAAATGGCTCGACAAAACGCCCTCAAGCCTGGACCTGCGCATCCCGGATGCCGACGGCAACCAGTATCGAATCTACATCCCCAACATTGAATTCAGCGGCAGTACGCCTCAAGTGGGCGGAGAAAACGAAATCATGCTGGATATGCCCTTCCAGGCCCTGCTGGACGAAACCCTGGGATCGCAGATTCTGATTTCAAGATGAGAGAGCGGGAAACCCCTTTTTGAAAAAAGGGGTTTCCCGCCCCTTCCCCAAAAACCTTGAGCAGGTTCCACCCCGCCTTCGGCGAGGAGTAACAGGGCAGCGGCACGGATTTCGTCGGCTCCCTGAAGAAGGGGGACCCAACACTCAAGAAGTTCAGGAGAGTTCGGGAACCATAGACAGTCACCCTATGGGAGGCGCACACAGCGTGCCATACGCCCCGGCGGTTCCTGCCGAAGGCGGAACCCACACTTAGAAAGTTTGGGAGGTCTCAGGAACCCTTTTCAAAGGGTTCCTGGTTCCATCCCGAAAAGAAATCAGGAGGTTTCATGGGATTGGACATAACGAAGGTGTATCGGGTGACGGACGAGGCGACCTCGGGCAAGTGGTTCGACGTGGGGGACGGAGCTCGATTGAAGATCGCCAAGGTGGGCAATGAGCGGCACGAGAGCGTGCTCAAGCGCCTGCGCAGGCCGTTCAAGAACATGCGTACGATTCCCGAGGACACTCAGACGGAGCTGTCCACCAAGGCGTTGTCCGAGGCGGTGCTTCTGGATTGGGAGGGCGTTGATGAGAACGGGGAGCCGGTGGAGTGCACTCCGGACAAGCGGTACCGATACCTCATGGACTTTCCCGACTTTCGGGAACTGGTGGTGGGGATTGCGTTGAACGTGCACAACTTCACGGATGAGGAAACCGACGAAAAAAACTGATTGATTTCGCCCGTTGGGTCTTTCGTAACGCGGAAAAACAGGAGCACCTGGGGGCGATCCGGCCGGAGGACGCGGAACGTTATGGAATTCAGGTACCCGAATGGAACCCGCCCGAACTGGCTCCCGGATTCGATGCCGGGTGGGAGTCCTGGCGGTTTCTACATCCCTTCCGGGGGTACGCGCCGGCGGGCATGGGCGGCTTGGTTCCGGGGCCCATCCCTCTGGGAGAAATTGTGGCGTACCTGGATTTGAGGGAAGTGCCCAAGGAGTACAGGCTGGAGTTGGTGGAGCAGGTGAAGACCATCGACCGGGAGTATTTGTCCTGGGCGGCATCGAGGAAGTGAAAAGGTAGATGGCTGAAATCCACACATTGGCGGCGAGGTTGGACGCGTCCGGATATGTTCAGGGCGTAGATACCATCCTGATGAATACGGATCGTCTCAAGACCGGCCTCCGGAAGGGCTGGGACGGGGTTAAGCTCGGCTATTCCGGCGTCACGGATATGCTCGGCCAAGTTGAACAGCGCATTTTCAACCTGCAGGGGTTGTTCAAGAGCTGGCCGGCCAATTTGGCAAAGTCGTTCTGGGATACGGGCGTGCGCTTCGAGCGGTTGGAGAAGCTGCTCGAAGGTGTGACGGGCAGTACGGAGCGCATGAGGGAGGCTATGGACTTTTCCATCGACCTGGGTTCCAAGGCTTTCGGTGTCGAAGCGGCCGAGTCCGTGGGTAAAGCGTCTGAGAAAGCCGGTAAGGCTGCAGACACGTTCGTGAGCTATAACGCCGCGTTATCCTCGAATCTCGATTGTCTGACCCGCCTGGGAGCTGCGCTACCGGACTTCACTTGGAATCATGACCAATTCGTGCGAACCGTGACCGTGCTGGACGAGCGGCTGGGTTATATCAACGTGGCGGCGGATCAATACGGCATGGCCGTGCGACGCACGGCGGACGAAGGAGAACGGGCGAACTCGCAGTTCGAGATGTTTGTTCGAGACGCGGGAGAGGCGGCGTCGGCGGTTTCCGGATACGCGGCCACGGTGAGCGACAGTACGGGGAAAGTGAAGAAACAGGTGGAGGCTACCGACTCGGCGACTTCCGGATGGAAGCGCATGGCAGGCGTGCTCGAGAATCAGCTCTCGGATACCTTTAACGCTGTTCTGGACAATGCCGAGCTCAGTTTTCGAGGCATCGAGGATGCTTTTAAACGGTTGCTATCCAACATGCTCGGCGAATCCGTCGTCTCAGGAATCCGAGAACTGTTCACGGTTCCCGAGGGTGGTAAGACCACCACAGAGGCCACCTGGACGAGCATCATGAGTCAAGCTTGGGGCAACATGCGAGGCCTGTGGTCAGGGTGGTTCGGCGGACGGTCCAAGAATCCGTATGCCGAGATCGATCCGGGTGTCGGACCCATGCCCGAATCCTCGACCAGCGCTGGTTCGGCCTATGGAACTGCCAACTACTTAGGTTTGGCGCTCTCCATGCTGCAATCGGGCCAATCCTTCTCCAAAGGCAACAACGCGCTGGGATGGCACCAGTTCGGGACCGGGGCGGCCTACATGATTCCCTACGCGGGGCAGTTTCTCGGACCGATACTGAGCAGCGACAAAATCCCCTGGTTCAACAGCAAGGACATCGCAAAGCGGGCGGAATCTCCCTGGTTCAGAGCATTGGAAGGGCCGGTCGCGGGCGGATTTGCTACTATGGGAGAACCCATTGGCATGGCCCTCAATTTCTGGGATCCGGGCGGGTTCTTCAGCAACCTGTATGGAGCATCCCCCGAAGCGCCTAATCTGCAGGTGGGTTTTCGGGAAGGCGCCGGAGGCCGCACCTGGTTTGAGTCGGCCCGCCATATGAGTCAGAGCGGAGAGGATTGGACCAGCGCCCAGAATACCGATTTCATCAAGAGTATTCGGTCGTTTTTCGACGGCGTCGGCGGCGAGATGAAAAAGTCGTTCACCGAGCTCATGGCGGATCATGAGGGATGGTCCTTCCAAACTGAGGACGTGGAGACGGTGCAGGATGCCTTCACGGACGTGGCCGCGAACATTATCATGGACTTCGCCGACGAGCTGTTCGGTCCGGATTCGATTTTTGCGACAACTTCTCGCGAAACCTTCGGACACATGGCGAAGGAGGGCGAAGATTGGCGCGACGTGGTGGTACGGCTGGCCCAGGCCATCGGCACGGCGCGGGAGTCGATGGAAGACTTGGAGGAAGCCTCCCTGGCCATCTCCGGCGAAGACCCTTACGGTGTCCAGGCGTTTCAGAATCAAATGGCCGACACCGGAGAATCCATCTCCTTGCTTTGGGAGAAATTCGGCGAGACCAACGACCCCTCGGAACAAATCGATTACCTCAACCAGATCAAGGCCCTGGTCGTGGACCGCTACGAATCGGAAAAGGCGTTCGTGGAAGGGCTGCGGGACGAGCTGGAGGCGTTGAACGCGGCTCAGTACGAGTTCACCACCCGGCTCCAGGCCAAGATCGACTCGTTGACCGGATCCAGCGAAACCTTCGGCATCGTGTGGAACCACACCGTGGATGCCTGGAACGCCTTCCAGAACGAAGCCGACCCGGCCCGCAAACTCGAACTGCTGGGTCAAGTGGAAACCGGGCTCGACGAAGCGCTCGCCATGCAGACCGCCTTGTACGAGGCCGAAATCTCCCGGCTGCAAGGCGTGCTCGCCTACCTGAATCAGCTCCGCGATTTGTCCGCGGACATCGGTTCCACCCTGGCCGGGCTCTCCGGCGACTATTCCAATCAGATCGGCTACGCGTTCTCCCGGGCCCAGGCCGCATGGAACGCCGGCTTGGCGCTGGAGCCCGACGATATCGAAGGCCGAGCCCAGGCGCTTCAGGACGCTTACGCCTACCTGCAGCAGGCGTACAACGCGGCGGTGTCGAGCATCAACGCGGGCTATGATGCGCAGATTGAAGCGCTCCAAACCGAAAACGAAACGCTCCAGTCCAATCGCGGCGAAATCCAGAATCGTATCAATGCATTGAACACCGAAAAGTCCGCCCTGGAAGAGTCCTACCGGACCCAAATCGACGCCATTGAAGCACAGATCGCCGCGGCCGAAGAATGGAAGCGGCTTTCGGAATCCATCGCCGATCAAATCCTGGACATGAAGCTCAACTGGGACAACCAGCAGGATATCGAGGAGCGGATCGACATCGCGCGCGCGGAGATCGCCCGCGTGCAGAGCCTCTACGCCGGGGCCACAGGCGACGAGAAAATCCAGTACGCCGGGCAGTTGCAGAACCTGTACGGCGATCTCCTGAACCTCGGACAGGAGGCCTGGCAGCGTCCGAGTCCCGAGTACCAGGAGCTCTATCAGGAAGTGCTCTCCGGCCTGGAAGCCCTCCAGTCCGATGCCGACGCCAATGCAAGCGACACGGCGGCGCTCCAGGAAGAACTCAACGCCCTCAACGCGGCCCAGGTGGAAGCCCTGAACGCCATTGATTTGCAGATCACGGCGCAGGAAGGGCTGCTGGATTCCATCGATCAGCGAATCGAAGCCAATAATACCGAAATCGCTCGGCTGGATACGGAACGCAACCAGGCGTTGACGGACCTGAACACGCAGTATGCCGGGTACCTGCAGACCATCAAGGACGAGGCGGATCGTCTCGACCGGGACTACAGGGACCCGACGGTGGAAGCCCTGAAGGCGGCCGAGACGTCCCTCGGTCTGATCCAGGAACAGGCGGCGACCTATTACGGCATGATCATGACGGCCGGGAGTGAAGTCTACGAAGCCCAGGCGAGCGCGGTTTCCAAGGCCCTGAACGTGTACCTGGGGAGCAACTCACCCATCAACGACTACCTTAGGACCCTCAAGGACACGGCCCTCACGGACCTGGCCAACCTGTCGGGCATCATGGCCGGCATCGCCAACTTCCTCGGTGCGTCCTACGCGGACGGCGGCGTCGCCGTGACTCCGCAGATCGCCCGCATCGCCGAGAAAGGTCCGGAAGTCGTGTTGCCCCTATCCCTGCTGTCCAACGGCGGATCGGCCGGACCGTCGGTGCACATCGCCAAGGATGCCGTGAACCTGCATTTTTCCATTCATGTCACCGGCGACACGGACCCCGAGGCCGTGGGGCGCAAGGTTGCGTCCGTGGCCAAGAGGGTCTTGGGCAATGAAATTACGGACATCGTGGTGGAAGGCGTCAAACGCGGACGCATCGGCAAAACGATTCGAGACGAATTGAGGCACTGGAAATGAGAACCCCGTAGGGGCGGTTCGCGAACCGCCCCTACACCGGAATCATAGAAAGGAGCACGAAATGCGAAAGACATTTGGAGCGTTTTCCCGGGGCATCATCATAGCCGTGTTCGTATGCCTGCTCATTGTTACGGGCTGCGGAGGACTTTCGGGGGATCCGGACGAACCCTTGGGGCCGGAGCGGTTCGGCTTCCATGTCTTGCCTCTGGCCTACGCACCCGTGGCCGGCGATCCCGACGCCTACACCATCGAGTATCCCGGCCGCGACGATTTCGAGCGCATCAAACACATGGGCGACTGGGTGGTGAGCAACCCGTGGAAAGCGTGGTGGGACGACCGCAACGTCCGGCCGCACATTGAGGAGATGGCTCATTGGTGCGAGCAGTACGATTTGAAGCTCGTGTTTCGGTTGGAAGACCAGAGCCGCTATTCGAACCATCCGACGGCGCTGCCTTCCGACGACTACTGGTTCGAGCACGAATGGACGCCCTACGTGGTGGACATGGTCCGGACGAATGCCGGACGGGTACACGCCTACCAGGTCTGGAACGAGCCGTGGGAGCCGGGTCGTTACATGCTCGGCCCGACGGGCGGCAAGATTACGCCGGAAGAATATATCGCGTTCCTGAGCCGAACCTATGAGCTGATCAAAACGTATGACCCCGAGGTCGAGGTGTGGAACGCGGGGATCACGAGCATCACGGAAGATGACTACCACAAGATCGCGAAGCGCCTGCTGGAACTCGGCCTTGAACGATACACGGATCGATTCAATTTCCACGCCTACCAGCGACCGGGAGATTTCGATTTCGGGAGCGTGAAAGGCTTCCAGAATCTCGTCAAGGTGGACGAAATCGGAGACGAAAGCCGGTCCAAATGGGTCATCACCGAAATCAACCACATCGAATCCGGAGCCGATGCCGCGGCCAAATTCCGGGCCATTCATGACATCTACGAGGGCGTGAGCGCCGCGGCCAAGACCCCGGAGGCGGTCATGGCCTTCTGCTGGCAGCAGGACGTTTTTCTGCCGGGCTGGGGCATCAAGGATACGGACCTGGAGACACGCATCCTGGAGGCGTGGGGCAGATAGTCGGAGGCGTAGGGGTGGTTCGCGAACCATCCATAAACCAACCCGTAGGGGCGGTTCGCGAACCACCCCTACGGAAACACCCAACAGGCAATGAAATCCGATGCCCAATTTCATCTTGATTCCACAATCCGATTTTCTGGCCTGCACGGTGACCGCCTCATCGGAAAACGCCTCGTTTCCAGGTGACAACGTGTTGGTTTACGGCCGTCCGGGCAAGGAATACCGGTCCGGAGATACGGCGGAGACCACGTTGGTTTTAGATTTCGGCGCCGTCGCCCAGGTGGGCGGGCTGTACGTGGGCGAAGTCAATTTCGAGGACCTGGTCATCCAGGGTAACGACACGGATTCGTGGTCGAGTCCGGCCTTCTCCCAAGCCGTGACCGTGACTTTGGACGTTCTGACGCAGCGGCGAAAAGGCTTCTTCTTGTTGACGAGCTTCGAATACCAGTACCTGCGCCTGGTCATTGAGAACCAGACTCGGACGGACGGTGCGGCGTTCTACCGCATCGGAGTGGTGCTGGCCGTGGGGTCCGCCGCGGCCCTCGCGTACAACCCGTCTTGGGGCTACGAGTACGGCGCCCAAAAGATGTACAAGCGGATCGAAACCGAGTCCGGTTCGGTGGAGACGGTGATCACGGGCCTCAAGAGCCGCTGGCGCGGCGTGCTGGATTTCGATACCCGGTCCGGCTTCGAGCCCACGGTGGAAGCGTGGAACGCCGAGGATCCCGGGTCGGTCTTTCTCTTTTACGAGAACGGGTGGAATTCGGGCGATTCCGCGCGCGCCTGGCTGGCCAAACTCGAAGGCGAAATCAGAATCGGTCAACCTCAATACGGCAAGATGCAACTCGGTCAGATGACGCTGGTGGAGGTGGTGTAGTGTCGATCAAGGTGTACGAATGCACGGCTTTGACCGGAGGCGGGACCAATGCCCTGGACGCCGTTCCGTGGACGGATTTGAACGATGGAGACCTGGCGTTCGTCACTGCGTCGTCCAAGTCTTATGTGTTTCGGTTCGCGGCGTCATCGTCCGCGTCGGAATCCGTTGCGAGCCATCCATACACCGTCAAACCCGACGATGCCGGGGCGAATAACGGCCGGTGGTTGGAGTACGTGCCGGAAGTGCCCAAGGCCAATGTGCCGGACCTGGAAACCATTTCCGGCACACCGGGTTCGAACGTGATTCCTCTCGGCGGGGCCGGTGGCAAGTTGGATCCCGGATGGATCCAAGACGGCCCAGGCAGCGGCCTCGACGCCGACACGGTGGACGGTGAACATGCCTCGGCGTTCGCGGACGCTTCCCACAATCATGTTGTAAGCGACATTACCGACCTAACCATTTCTGCTACTGCTGGTTCAGGGGTTGTTCCTCTTGGGGGAGTTGGGGGCACTTTAGATAACGCTTGGATTCCGGATGGTGTTGATGCGGACTATTTGAATGGCATTGAAGTTGTTGCTGGAAGTCCAAGTAGTGGTCAGATACTTGTCTATGATGGAGCCACGAATCAATGGGTAAATGATGATACTTCCGCTTCCGTTTCGTCTGCTACGGAGAGCGCTGAGGGGATCGCGGAATTAGCTACGGAAGCCGAAACCTTAGCCGGTACAGATACATCCAGAATTGTCACTCCGGCCAACGTTGCGGCCGTGGTTGACGATTTGGGCTTAGGTAAGAACTTAATAATCAATGGAAACTTTGACATTTGGCAGCGAGGAACGAGCATAACGGAGGTTTATGACGCATATACTGCCGATAGGTGGAATATATTAAATATTGCCGTCTTCGCGGATATGGTGGTTTCTGCAAATACGGACGTTCCAAGTAACGGTAAGTCAAAGTATTCTATGGATTTATCAAACTCTGTGGCTAATTATCCCGTAAGTATTGGACAGCCGATAGAAGCCTATATCGCACGACAGCTTGTTGGAAAACCTATAACTATAAGTTTTTGGTGTAAAAAAGTTGCCGGAACCAGCACCTCGCTTCGAGTAAATATCTACTCAGCAGATTCTGAGGATGATTTATCAAGCATTACTCTTCAGGATTATGAAGATTTTACGGATATTTCAAGCAGTTGGACTTATTATAAGTATATAATTCCAGCAGTGCCTTCAAACTGTAGTAATGGATTGTATGTTAGAATTAACACTCCAGGAGTTCAGGCAGCAGCAACTCAAATCAGAATCGCGCAGGTGCAGCTCGAACTCGGCAGCCATGCCACCGAGTTTGAAGTGCGACAACCGGGCTATGAGCTGGCTCTGTGTCGGAGGTACTATCAGGTATTCGGTGAGTATTCGGCTTTTCGAATGACCAACTACGGAACGAACGACATCCGATTTGTTATACCAATCGTTCCCATGCGTGCCACCCCATCCGTGACCATCGTCGGCACGCCGAACACCGACATAGCGGTATACAAGGTAGACCGTAGCAGCACGACCGGATTTACCTTCTCGGCAACAAGCTCGAGGAGAAAGGATCACATCGACATTCAGGCGGACAAAACATCCCACGGGTTGACGGATGGTTATTTGATCATTCTGACCACATCCGGCAAAATCACCGGAGATGCGGAGCTTTAGGAGTGGATCATGGACGAACAGGTCGAATTTAAGCCAAGTCGGGTAAAGCTACAGGAAGGTGGCGGGTACGCCGTTGACCTGGACGGGCAAACCATATGGGTGCCCCCCGATCCCCGCAACCGCCATTACCAACAGATTCAACAGTGGCTTGCGGCAGGCAATATTCCCGAACCCGAATTTACAAAGGAGGAGCTGGCCGCGCGGGAAGCGGCGGAACTGGAAGCCTCCAAGGCCGCCAAGATCGCCGAGCTTCGGCAAGCCAAGTTGGATGCACTCATTGCATCCGAAAAGGCCGCCGTGGAGGCCGCGCAAACCAAAGAGGAAATCGAAGCGGTGAAGCTCGCCGCTCAAAAAGTTTAGGAGGGGCATGGGGAACCCTTTTCAAAGGGTTTCCCATGTCAAACGATCTCGATGCCCATCGTCCCGATTCTGCTCATAGACATCACGCAAGGCGAGACCGTGCACCGGTTCGCCACGGCGGACTGTTACGACGGCTCCACCGAGTACAAGGGCGTGGTGAAGGCTCACCCGGCCGTCCGGGACACGTTCACGGAGGTGTACTCGGGGTTTTTGGAGCACGGGGACGTGACGGTGGAGCTGTCCGACGAGGACGGGGAGATCAAGGAGCTTCTCTGGGGCGTGGCTCCGGTGGACTGGCGGGGCGCCCGAGTCACGCTTGCCAGGGCGGACTATGAGACCTCGACGCAGCAGATCAACCGGCTGGTGTCCTGGGAGGAGGGCGTATCTTGGGAATCCGGCGCTTCCTGGGAGACGCCCTACACCAAGACCACGGAAGGTCTGACCGAACGTTTCGCCGTGTCCGGCCGGGTGGACCGGGTGGATTACGAGGACGTGGTGCGGGTGAGCGTGTCCTTTCGGGAGCCGGACGAGCTGAGCAAGCTCCTGCCAGCGCGGACCGTGACGGCGGAACTCTTTCCAGACGCGCCGGAAGACTCCCTGGGCGCCTCCATCAACATCCTGTTCGGGCGGTGCAAAAAGGTTCCGCTCACCCTCGTCAAGAACGACTCGGTGAATAACGAGGCTCATTACCTGGTGGGCTGGGGCGTCTCCGAGAGCAACGATTCGAACAAGTCCACGACGGTCAATTTGTACCGTAACGACGTGGTGGTGGGTTCCACGGAGATGGCCGCAACGGTGGTCTGTTATGACGGTTCCGCGGGGTCGCCTTTCGAGGGTTACGCCACGGTGAAGTTTACCGGGTCCGGGTGGGAGCAGCGGGACGTCAGCGGCAATTTCTACGAGCTCAAGGCCGACTGGTACGGCCTGGAAATGGGCGACACCGAGGCCCAACGGAACTTCGTGGAAGTGATCCGGAACGTGCTGTCGGACGCCACGTGGGGCTTAGGGCTCAGCGTGGACTCGGACTCCTTCGACGCGGCCGCGGCGGTCACCGACATCGCGGTGCTCAAGTGCGATGGAGCGGTCACATCCCAAACTCGGGCCAAGGAGATCATCGACGCCCTGGTGTTCTGCTGCATGGGCCGGTTGACCCAAGGGGCGGACGGGTCCTGGTTCATCTCCGTGGACGGCGAATACGTGTCCGAAAGCGCGGGAACCTTCTCCACGGCCGAGGGGAACATCGTGCAGGCCGGTCCCCGGTACCGCCCGTCGAGCCGGGACGCGATCAAGACCATTCAATTCGAGTACGCCCGCGCCGAAGACGGCTCCTACGAGTTCACCACCAGCTCACGCACGGTGAACGCGGATTTCGGGGAAGACAAGGTCGAGCGGCTGGACTTTGTGCGGGACAAGGAGACGGCGGACCGCATCGCCTGTTGGACCCAGCGGCTTCACCTGTACACCGCCGAACGGTTGGACCTGGTGCTCGGCCAGGACGCCAAGACGTTGAACGCGGGGGACGTGATCTCGCTTTCCGTGCCGAGACTCAACGTCGGGATCATGGGCGATAACTTGGTCCCCAACGGGACGATGGAGGCTGATTCCGATTGGGCAAGCTACGGGACCCCAACCGTAAATGAACGTTCCTCCGAGCAGGCCCATTCCGGGACTTATTCAAGAAAATTCACGGTAAATTCGAATCAAGAAGGCATTTGGAGTAGTTACTTCACGGTTGAGGCGGGAAAGCACTATAGGTGCAGAGTTTGGGTATATCCAACCGATTATGACAACGTCCAGATATCCATCAGGAAAGGCGACAATTCCGCTTATGTGGACTACACGAACCATACAGGTTTGACGCTGAATCAGTGGAACCTCATTGAAGTTGAATATGATGAACCCGTTGGCGGGGCATACGGTTACATAAGAGTCAGCAGTTATAATAGGACCACCGGCACCTGGTATGTGGACGATGTGAGCCTGGTCGAACTGCTTTCCAACGGCGAATACCGGGTCATCGACCTGGAGCGGGGCCTGGAAGGCTTCACCGCAACGGTCGCGGCGTATTCAAGCGAGCTCTACACTTATGACGAAGGTACCCTGCCCGGCGACGGAGAAGAGTCGGGCGGCGCGGATTATTCAAGAACGCCCCCGGATGATCCGACCGATATCGGGGTTTCGAGTTCCGGCGCGTATGTGGCCCAGGACGGCGGCGCCACAGCCTTTTTCGTGGTGGAAGCGGTCAAGGGCGCGGACAGTCCGTCCAACTTCGCCAAGATCGTCTTCGGCTGCAAGAAAGACGGCGAAACGACCTACCGTTGGCAGGACGGCCAGGACGCCGGATCGGGTACCTGGAAGGCTCGGTTCGACGGCCTCACGCCCGGCCTGCAGTACGACTTCGCGGCCAAGGCGGTGAATAACTTCGCGTTGGAATCGACCGCAATCACCCTGGAGAACCAACTGGCTCCGGGGGACACGACCGGGCCGTCGAGCCCGTTTTCTACGTCAGTGACCGCGGCGAAGCGCAGTATCAGTTTGGAATGGAACAATCCGGCCGACGAAGACTTCAAGTGGGTCGGCATATGGAGAAAGACCAACGGCTCGGCTCCCAATTTCGATACCACGGCCCCCACGTTTTCCATCTCCGGCGGCCCCGGTGAGATCATGCAGAAGATCGACGATAAGGCCACCGGCTACACCACCACCTATTACTACTGGATTCGGGCGTTCGATAACACCGGGAATCCGTCGTCCACCGCCGGAGTGTACATGGGGAGCGCGACGCCCGCGCAACAGGGGACGGACGATTACGCGGACCTGTCCATCACCACGGCGAAGATCGGAAACCTGGCGGTCACCGAGGGCAAAATTGCCAACCTGGCCGTGACCAATGCCAAGATCGCCAACCTTTCAGTGGACAAGCTGATATCGGGAGTCATCGCGGCGGGCGTGTCCGTCACGCTGGACAACGGCGCGGATATTATCATGCGGGCCGCCGACAGTGGGGAAGATCAAGCGGAGATCAAATTCCTACGCGGCTCCACTAATATCGCGACCATTTGGGGAAACGTGGGGGCCGGAACCCCCGCACTAAATATCGCTCCTCTCGAAGTTTCCAATAGCACGGTTTTGCAATTCGGCGTGAACACCTTCAGATGGTATGCCTCGGTTTTAAGTCTACAGGACGGCGCCCTGAGCGGCTTTCAAGTGCTCATGGGAGGGAGCAACGCCTTTTTGATCAGTTCGAGTACCCTCGGCACGGCAACGCTCGCTCGTTCGCTGTTGCCGAGCGGCACACGGAATCTCGGCTCAAGCAGCTACAAGTGGAGCAACGTCTACGGCGCAAGCATTCGAGGTGACGATTTCTATGCAGGAGGCACTCAGGGCGTGCCGAGCTCGGAGACCACCAATAATTTCGTGTACGACCTGAGATGGAACGGCGGAACGCTTCAGGCCAGGGTGATCGAGCTCAAGCACAAAAAAGGCATCGTGACATCATATACCGTCGGTGGAACGTGGAATACCGTGCCCACCGTATAGGAGGCCCCATGACCAATCAAACGGCACCGATCCCCCTCATGCCTGAGGATCTCGAACATCTGCTCGGGCGTTTCGACTTGCAGGAAGCCCTGATGGGACGGCAGACAATTGAAACGGCCGACCATCCTCGCATCATGAAGCACCTGGGCCGGAAGCGCCTGAGGATGCTCGGAATCAAAGGGCTCCGGGCGCTCTTCGTTCCTCGGGCGATTTGCTCGGCTGTTGGTGAAGACCAAGTGACCGCGGCCTCACTCAGCAAGCAAATCGAAGTTCTGGAACGGGAGAAACGCGACCTGGCCGGGGAAGTGGAGGCCCTGGAGGGGGAAGTGAAACGGCTGCGCGGGGAGGCCGAAGGCAGGTGATCACGCAACTCGTCATCGCGGCCCTGGGTACCGCGTCGCTCGGGCTGATGCTCACCGGCCGTAATCAACTCGGCCTGATCGCGGCGCTTCTGGCTCAGCCCGCCTGGCTCTGGACCGCGTGGAAGCATCGGCAGTGGGGCGTGTTGTATATCGCCGAGGTCTACACAATCATCTGGGGGCGACTCTTATGGAACGTCCGAAAGTCTGCCCGCTCATGAATACGTACTCGGTCTGGGACGTCTGTGGATGGGCAAGGCTCACATCCAAAACGGAACAATGGATCAACCCGCTTCCGGAGCCGGATCACTGTGAGCGGTTCATCGTGAAGCCTTTGGCGGTCCCGGTGTTCGGAATGCGATGCGCGGACGGGGTCTGCGCGATCTAACGAAAAATTTGGACTCGAAATTTCGGTTGGGGCTTCCCTACCGAAAAAACGCTAGCTTAGAGGTAAATGATGAAATATTTCGAGATCGAAGAGTTCAAGTGCAGGTGCGGGTGCGGTCAGGCGGATATGAGTGAACCGTTCCTTGATCGTTTGGATAAAGCGCGGGAGCTAGCGGGAGTTCCTTTCGCGATCACCAGCGGCTATCGTTGCCGGACACACGACGAAGCCGTTGGGGGCAAGGGCAACCATACAACGGGTCTTGCGGCGGATATCGCCGCGGATTCCGGCGATATGCGCTTCAGAATCGTCCAATCGTTGATCGAGGCCGGTTTTCGCCGGGTCGGCATCGGCAAGGACTTCATCCATGTGGACGACGTGCCGGGCAAACCGGCGCCGACCATCTGGCTCTATTAGGAGGACGTTATGATACCCATTATCGACACGGCCCTGAACGTGGCGGGTAAGGTCCTGGATCACTGGTTCCCGCCGTCCATGAGTGAAGCGGACAAGGCCAAAGCCAAGGCCGAGATCCAAGCCGGCATGCAGGCGGCCATGCTGCAGGATCAGGAAATCCGGGCCAGCATCGTCCGGCTGGAAGCCCGGGGCTCCTGGCTCCAACGCAACTGGCGCCCCATGCTCATGGTGTCCATCATGGCCATCGTGGTGAACAATTACATCATTGTCCCCTATCTGTCCGCCTTCACCGACAAGGTGGTCATGCTCGAACTACCCGACGGCCTCTGGGCGCTGCTCAACGTGGGCGTGGGCGGGTATGTGGTGGGACGTAGCGCGGAGAAAATTCTAAGCAAAAAGGAATGACCTTCCAATGGAGAAGTACGCCGACTTCCTTATTGTTGCGGGTTCACTTGTGTTCACTCTGGTCAACGGGCTGATCGCCCATATCTGGGTGACCAAGTGGAATGATATGCGAGGAGTGATTGAAGACCTAAAAGGCGTCCTAAGGGAAAAGGTCGACGAAACACACTGCCTTGAATGGAGAGAACACCACTGCAAGAAACTTACCCGCTTGGAATCGCGATTCGACAAAGAAGATCGAGAAATCTGGGAAGCTTTGAACCGACACTCCCACGAAGGAGTGCCTGAGGCGAGTAGGGTAATACGCTAAATCAAATTCTACAACCTCTCATGGCTTTGACGATGGCTATCTACGACATCTTCTGCCTATCGTGTATTATCCTGCATTCCGTCTCTCACACCCCAAGCTTTGATTCTTCAATTCTCGATTCACCGAGCATCACATATCTATCCAGTCCTCCGAATACAACGGGCGGTTTATGCAAGCGTCATCCCTGCTTGACTGGGTTCGTTTGACAGATATCTCTTATATGGGATAAACTTTGTTTATATGCCGAACTATTTGGCTGCAAAAAGACTATGGGTGCGCCATTTCGTCCATTGCCCAAGAACTGTGAAATTGTCCCGGACAGCCTGACGGAGATCACGGCATTGGAATGGGTTCGGGGAACGCGTCCATAACAGTGAATCAAGGATATTGCATGACTGAATCGACGAGGCAGCCTGTCAGTGAGAGACTTGATCTCGATTCGGAGAACAGGCCGGCCTTCCGTATTAAGGCGGATCGGATGCGTATTGTAGAGTTGTTTACTATCATCGTAGCCTCCGCCATTGTCTTCCTTATTTCATCAGCTAACGATATCCTAGAAGGTATTGCAGAAGTCGCCAGAAGGCATGAAAATTGGGAATTGGATGAAATTATACCGACGTCATTATTCTTGTTGGTAGCTATGGCCGTATATTCCATGAGGCGGTGGCGTGAGATCAAGGCTGCGGAGCGGAGACTGGAACGGCGCAACACAGAGCTTGATGAGTTCGTAAAAACCTCTCCGTAAAGGTATCTAGTTGAAAATATGAATAAAAATGGCATTTATGGGTTGACCTTTCTTTTGGGTCCTGTATGATAAGTATCTGACTTGATTAATAATATGGTCCTTAGGGGGGTTGTTTTGTTTCGGCCTAAGAGAACGCAAAAGACCATTTTCGACCACGATATTTGCCTTCCCGCAGACAGGATCGAGGCGTTGGAGAAGACGTGGGCCGGTCCGTTCCGGCGCCTGGTGCTTCCCATGATCGATGAGGAGTCTTTCCGGCCTTTCTACTGTGAGGACAACGGCAGGCCCAACAGACCCGTGGCCATCCTTGTCGGAGCGTGTGTTTTGAAGGAAATGAACAGCCTGACCGATGCGGAAGTCTTGGGCGCTCTGGACTTCGATCTGCGTTGGCAATATGCCTTCAACATCAACGCCTTTGAATCTCACGTCTGCCAGAAGACCCTGCACAATTTCCGGACCTTGATTACCGACAACAAGCAAGCGCGGAGCCTCTTTACCGGAATCACGGACGCCATCATCGAGACGGCGGCCCTTAGCACGGACAAACAGCGGTTGGACTCCACACAGATCACTTCCAACATGGCTCATCTGAGCCGTCTGGGGCTCTTTACGCGCACCATCGAGGCGTTCTTGAAACGGCTCCATAAGAAACATCCCAAGTTGTATGAGAAACTGCCCCGACTTTACGACAAGGCCTACTTGAAGCGCGCAGGCTATTTTGCCGATGCAAAATCATCGCGGGCCAAGCGTCGTCTGGACAAGTCCGCCCGCCATCTCGCCGACCTGGTGGACCGCTTCCGAGGTCATCCGGAAATCAGCCGAATGAAAGAATACCGGCTGATGGCCCGACTACTGTCGGAGCAATGCCGTTTCACCGAGGGAGATCCCGACAAAACAGAACTCGAGAAGCCCAAGGAAATCCCTGCGGACTCCCTGCAGAATCCTTCGGATCCCGACGCCACCTATGGGCGCAAGGGCAAAGGATATAAGGCTTCCCTCACGGAGACCTGCGTGAAGGAAAATCCCTTCCAGGTGATCACCGATGTGGACGTGGCCCCTTCCTATGACAGCGACCAGAAAGACGTGATGCCCGTTATCGAACGCCTGGAGGAAACGGGCCGCAAACCCGAAGAGTTGTTCGCCGACGCAGGCTACGGCAGCGGCGAGAACATCCTTCAAGCTCACGAGCACGGAGTCGAGCTTACCGCTCCGGTGACTTGCGGAAAAGCGCCGGATCTCAATAAGATGCAGTTGAGTGACTTTGAAACGAACGAGGACTGCACCCAGGTCGTTTACTGTATCCGGGGGCACGCGCCACTTGAATGCAAGATCGTTGACCGCGGCAAAGCGGTGGAAGCCGTGTTTTCCCGCGAGCACTGTCTCCTATGCGAATTTCTCCCCATCTGTCCGGTAAAACGGATCAAGGGCGGAAATTATCGACTGAAGTACAAGCGCAAGGACATGGCGACCTCCAAGCGCAGACTACAGCAGGAAAGCCATGATTTCAAAGAACGCTACAAAATCCGGTCCGGCATCGAGGCCACCATCTCCGAAGCGGATCGGGTCACGGGATTGAAACGATCGTGGACCCGAGGCAAAAAACGGGTCACCTTATCTGTTTTCATGAAGGCCCTGGCCATCAACATCAAGAGGTTCGTCCAGAGCCGCCTTGATAAGGCCAAGAAGGCCCTTTCCAACTCGATAGAGGGAGGCAGCAACGATAATTTCCGTCGTCTTTGTAGCCTATGTCACGATGACAGTAACCTTGGCAGTGTTGCAATGGCCGCTTGAACTTCCAATGCTCCAAAAAACAGCCCTGTTCGTAAAGGGGGGTTCTTACGACGGCATCAATGTTATTTTGTTCCCTTTCTCGCACGCATACATGATACGAGAATCCGAATGATGGGTCGAACATATTTCCTCAGATTATTTGACAAATGGTTATGGGGTTGTTATTGTTCAAACAATTTTCAGCAGGCTGGTAAGATTCTTCGAGGGAATATTAAGTACCATCCAAATGTCTCACCATTGAACATCGGTTAATCAGTTTTTGATATTCTCCATTCCTTCGATTCGTTCCAAGATTACTTACTCCGGTTTTGTTGCGCTCTTGCTTTTCGGCTTAAATGATGGTCATCCCATAACAATTGCGTTGCCGAAGTTTCCGGAGGAATCATCCGGTTTTCCTCTCAAATCGCTTGATGCTCGAAAGTGCGAAAATACGGATGATCCGTATCTTAGGAATATCCTTGCCTGAAAGGTCGTAAGGAAACCGAAGTGGTGGTTCAGGTTTTCTGAAAGAGATCGGGATACGCGGTACACTCGAACGGTATCCCCAACGCGGTGAAAAGGAGATATTCATGAGAAAGGCGGAACAAGGCGATACGGTAAAGGTCAACTTCACGGGCAGATTGGACGATGGGACGGAATTCGCCAATTCCAATGGCGATGAACCGCTTGAATTTACCATTGGAGACGGCCAATTGATCCCCGGCTTCGAAAAGGCGACGGTGGGTATGACGGAAGGCGAACGAAAGACAATTCGAGTGGAACCGAGTGAAGGTTTCGGTGAGAAGAGGCCCGAGATGGTCTCGAAAGTTCCAAGGAGCGCCATTCCGGACCATATTGAACTTACCGAGGGACTGCCGCTGCAGGTGACCACGCCTTCCGGAGAGCCGGTACGGGTCGTTGTGACGGACATCTCTGACGAGGAAGTCACGTTGGATGCCAATCCTCCTCTGGCGGGCCTGACCCTGACCTTCGATATCGAACTGGTGGCATTCGTATAGCGGAAAACCGACGGGAGCCGTTTCAGGCCGTTCATTCCTCCGAATCCCCACAAAGGAGATTAAGGGCCGGGGGGACGGCCCTTGACGGAGAAGAACCGGCTCCCGGAATCTCATAGGCGCCGATGGATGGCGGTGTGCGATAGCAGGTACCGACGAAGTCCCCGCTCGTGGACGCCGGGGTGAGACCCGCGCGAGCCGCAGGCCCGTCTTTGTCGATGCCGTAATCGCCCGTGGCCGGGTCCGTGAATTCGGGATCGGCTCCGTAGATTCCGTTCGTTTCGGAAACGGGCAGGGTGGGTTGCGAACTTTCCGGTACGTCATGCGCGTACCATAGGTTGTGTGAAAAAGTGAAGGTTTCTTCTGCCGTGTTGGGGCCGATATTTAGGTAGGTACTGATGGTATTCCGCTCGAAGTAGACGAGATTGTTTTGGAAAAGATTATTGCCGCAGGGCAGGAATTCATAGTCGCCCGAGCTTGTGGTTTCCTGGAGGATGCGCAGCAGCCAGGTGGTGGGGTTCACGAGGGTGTTGTCGGCGACCACGCTGTCCACCGTGCCCACGAATGCCACGGGCGTGACCGCTCCCTCGAAAACGTTGGCCAATACTCGGATGTTGCGTGATTCCGCGTTGGGTTCGGTAGTGGAAAGCGGGGGACGGAAATACTGAAACCCCGTGGAACCGCCGATATTGACCCCGCGTTCCCCCGCATCGACGATTCGGTTGCGCAGAATTTCAACGTCCGTGGAACCCCCCTTGCACTGGACGGCGTTCGCGGACATGTCCTCAAAATGATTGCGGGCGATTTGCCCCTGATGACAGCCAACCATGTCCACCCCGCTTCCCGACGCTCCTCCCCCGCAGCGGGCGAACTCGCAGTCCAACACGGCGAAGTCGCGAATGCCGGAAAGTTTCAGGCCGTCCTGATTGCCCGTGCCGCCGATGTCGTGGATATGGAGTCGCTGAAAAAGCAAATGGTGGGAAGCGGTTGCGTCGTCGTAGTCCCCGCCGTCATCGGCATTGATTCCGTTGGACGTGCTGTTGCGAACCTCCAGATCATGCACGATTACGTATTTCGCCCGTACCAGGTGCAGGGCCTCATTACTCCCCTGGATAACCGGTTTGTCTTCTTCATCCGCTCCCCCGATCCAGATGGGAGCCGTCGACGTGCCTTCAATGCCGCTCAAGTACGTTCCGCCGGAATAGACCCCGGAGTGAACGACGACGGCCGTCCCGGCCGTGGCCTGTTGTGATGCGCGCTGAATCGTGGCGAACGGATTGGAGGCGGTGCCGGTACCGGTGACGTCGTTGCCGTCCCCCGCCACATGTAATTCGGCCTGAGGTTCGAGACCATCGGCGAACGTGGCGATGGCTGAGCAATCGGACATGGCCGGCGTCCGCAGCCCGACCATGAGCAAAACCGCCGTCACGGCGACAAGGATCGTTGAACGAGTCATACGGTTATCCCTTTCCATAAGAGAGGTTCCATCCGGGCGGCAAGGCGTGCCGTCCCTTCGTCTTGCCGGATTCTCGTCGAATCTCTTTGAGACGACGACTTTCGGTTCCGTGCCCGGGTAAGCACATTCATCGTCCGGGACGTTCCCCGCATGGACTTTTGGGGACGGGAACGTTTGCGCTTCAAAAAGATTTCAGGATGCGGCCGGAGCGTGTAAAATGGCCATTGTGAAGATTCTTTAGACAGGTCGTTGAAAAACCCGACCTGCGGCATTGCGCTTTGTCCCTCGTCACTGCTGAGCACTTCCATGAACGTCTCCTTCCTTGGGATTTGCGCGCCTTGCATGTCATCGTTTTTCACCAACCCGCGGCAACCGGCTTTTCTTCAACGGCTGTTACGAAATCAGCATCCTCGGAGATTAATATAATACAAATGAATACGACAAAGGCAATTGTCTTCTTCGTGACGCTCTGGGTATCGATTTTCTGCTTGGGGGGTGCGGCTGAGACCGCGGGACCGGCCAAGTACGCGATTCTGCTCATCGGCGACGGCATGGGATGGTGGCATGTGGATGCGGCGCACAAGTATCTCGACAAGGGGGACTTGGCCATGGAAACTCTGCAATATAAAGGATACATGACCACGTTCATGCGCAATCCCGCGTCCGTCGACCCGGACCTGCATCCCGGCGAATACTGGGACAATCCTAGTGAGATCGGTTTCTACGATGCTGCTCTGGGCGGAACCACGCCATGGCAATTTCAACCCGTGCCCACGTACGTGGATTCGGGGGCAACGGATTCGGCCGCATCGGGGAGCGCCATGGCCAATGGGCATAAGACCCCCAAGTACTCTCTGAACGTGCTTCCGAAAGACGAGGGCTATGACGGCAACGATCCGTCCGCCGTTCAATACTTCTCCACCATTACGGACTCGGCGCGAGCCGCAGGTAAGGCCGCGGGCACGGTGACGTCGGTCAATTTTTATCACGCCACACCCGCCGCCTTCGCTGCGAAAACGCAATATCGAAAGAACTACGGTGAGATCATCCGTCAGATGATTTACTCCGATATGGAAGTGGTCATGGGCGCCGGGCACCCGGCCTTCAACAATGACGGCGAAGCGGTCACGCCCGACTGGGGGAAATGGGGTGAAAACCGCGGCAATTACCTGGAGGACGAAGACGGAGAGGCGTTGTATGATCTGGTTGCCGGCGGATTTCAAGGTAGGGTTTTCATCCAAACCAAAGGGGACTTCGAGGACCTGTCCGACGGTGGAACCTTCAGAGGCGGCCCGGTTCCCACTCGCGTTTTCGGTCTGGCTCAAGTTGCCGAGACACTGCAATTCAATCGGACCGCTTCCGCACAACCGTCGGATGCCTCCCCCTCGGCCGATACGAACGGAATCCCCTCTTTGGACGGACCCCTGATTCAGAACGTGCCCTCCCTGCAAACCATGGCCGAGGGGGCATTGAAAGTGCTGGAGCAAGACCCCGAGGGCTTTTTTCTGATGATTGAAGGCGGAGCCATTGATTGGGCGGGCCATGCGAGTAATCTGCGACGTGTCGTGGAAGAGGCGGCGGACTTCGATAACACCGTGCATGCCGTGATCGAGTGGGTCAACGATCCCGACAACGGAAGCAGCTGGGACAACACCATCGTTGTGGTCACGGCGGATCATGAAACCGGACACCTGCAACCTGTGGGGGACGCTGTCGGCGGGGCCGTTTTCAACAACGAATGTTGGGGACCGGGCTGCGTGAAGACCGGGTCCCACACCAATTCCCTGGTTCCCATCTATGCGCAGGGGCCCGGAGCGAGCAGGTTTCAAGCCCGATTTCCAGGCGACCATCGCGACAATACGGACATTTTCAAAATCATATACCAGAGCCTGTTTACTGAGAAGCCGAAGCCCGTGCACGTTCCGTCGACATTACCCATGATCCTCTCGAGCGGTACCTTTTGCGGGACCATGTTACCGTTGAATCCGACGTGGAGCCCGAGTGATGGAAACGGCCGCCCTGAACAGGCGGACATCAGACCCTTTTCATAGTAGAGTGAACCTTCACGGCGAGTCGGCGTGGCTCCGTATCCCGGCTCCTCTCTGATTCCATCGTCGCAAAGCTTTGGGGGGCTTCGACGGCGGCGTGTTGGGGATTCCCCGAATTGGAAACGGGAGAGAATGGATGGTACGGCTCTTCTTGATCGGCGCGCGCTGGTTTCTTGTCGGTGCGGCCACCGTGTTGTGCCTGATATCCTCTGAAACCGACGTCCGGTCCGCCCGACTTCAGCCGACCGATCTCGAATATCGAGGCGCATTCCGACTGCCCGATGAATCCGGCGGCTCGAGTTGGGAATGGAGTGGAGGAGGGCTCACCTACTATCCCTACGGCAATCCCGAGGGCCCCTCGGACGGCTTTCCGGGTTCCTTATTCGGAATCGGCCATGACTGGGACTATCAGGTGTCGGAAGTGAGCATTCCCGTGCCTGTGATTTCGTCCACTAAGAACCTCGGCGAATTGAACACAGCGGTGACCCTGCAGCCTTTCGCGGACATCCGTCCAAACATTGAGAATCCGGGTGATGGGGCCTTGCGGGGCGGTCTCGAATATCTTCCCAAACAGATCGGCCAAAGTTCGGACAAGATTCACGCGGCCTGGGGTTCGCACTTCCAGTATGAAACCGCGCCTTCCCACAGCTGGAGCGAGCTGAACCTCTCAAATCCTCAGGTTGCCGGACCCTGGTACTTGGGTGATCACGGTAATTTCTCCACGAACGATTATGTGATGACCATCCCAACGGCCTGGGCGGGGTTGTACACTCCCGGGTACAGGTTGGCCTGCGGCCGATTTCGAGACGGGGGTCTGGGCGGCAAGGGGCCTGCGGTATACGCTTACGGTCCATGGCTCCAGGGAGACCCGCCCGCTCCGGATACGGCGCTCGATAACGTCACTCTTCTGGAATACGGTGCGGTGGAAGAGGACGGGTCGCCGGCCATGGAAGGGTACTCGGAAAGCGATCAATGGGAGGGCGCCGTTTGGGTCACCGCCGAGAGCTCCTCGGCCGTGCTCCTTGTGGGGAACAAAGGGATCGGCGACTCGTGGTACGGCTATGACGACGGCACGGTGTATTCGGATTGCGTGAATGAGAACCCTCCCTGCGGTGGAAGGGCGAATCGAGGTTGGTGGGCGGCCGAAGCCCGAAGCAGGATTATTTTCTTCGACACGGACCAGTTGGCCGCAGTGGCCCTTGGGAATATGGAATCCTACGAGCCCCAACCCTACGCCTATCTGGACATCGACGACGTATTCTACCGCACGCATGCCCTCAACGAACAGAACCGTGTCGGGGCGGCCGCTTTCGACGAAGTTCGCGGGTTGATCTACGTCATGGAGATTCGAGGCGACGGGGATAAGAGCCTGGTCCACGTGTGGAAGGTGAAAGCAGGGGGGGCGGCTCCGTCTCTCTCACCGAAAGACGGCATCTGGAAATCTTCGGACGGGGTTGTGAATTTGTATATCCAGAAATACGCCACAGGCTCTTGTGCCGTCGTAATCTTGACCTCCGGTGTTTATACGGCGTTTCTGGACGGAGATTCTTCGGACGGAATTTCGGTGCAAAACGACGTGCTCGGCCGAGGCGGGACGCTGACTCTTCAGTTGTCCTCCGAGACTCAGGGAACGGTGACGGCGGACGTCCCGGATTTGGGGAGTCTCCACGTGCAGGTGTCTTTGGCCTTTCAGGATGTGGAGTGATCCGGCCGTTCCTCTACGAAGAGGACCGAGGGATGCGGACCGGTAGGGGAACCGTATCGATGTATCGCACCTTTGCCCGAAAGGAGTGTGCAAACATGGGCGCAAAGAACAAAGCTGTTTCCGTTTGCTTGGGTCTGGTCGTCATGACGGCGATCATCGGGTGTGTCGCCGATGTTCAAGCTCAAATCACCGCCGATCATAACGCGGTAAGGCAGTTCGAACAGATCCCGGACACGTGGATTGAAGCGGCGAAGAATCTGACGTTCCATTATGCCCACACCTCGCATGGTTCCCAAATCGTAGCGGGACTCCTCGCCTTGGAACGCATCGACCCCAAGTACGGTTTCGCGGTGAATGAGGATGCCGAGACGGCGGCATTGCCTCCCCAGGAGAATCCCCCGGTTTTACGCATGTACGACGGGAATCCGCCGGACACCTATATCACGCCGGAGTTGTATTGGGACGGCGAGTACGCGCTCGACCTGACTCGGGCCGTGGCGGATACGGGTTTGTTCGATTATTCCATGTGGGCCTGGTGCGGTCAGCAATCCTGGAACGACGTGGACACGGTGCAGCGGTATCTTTCGGCCCTCGACCAACTGGAGAGCGAATATGCCGGGATGCGTTTCATCTACCAGACGGGCCACACGGACGGCGACGACACGTCCTACCTGGTGCGTAACAACGACCTGGTGCGGGACTACGTGGACGCCAACGCCAAAATTCTTTTCGATTTTGCCGATATCGAGCGCTACGACCCCGACGGTGTCGAGCATGCGGACACCGACGACGCTTGTGGATGGTGCTACACGTGGTGTGAAAATCATCCGACCGATCCGGATTGCGTCAACCGCCCGGAAGACGATTCCGAGTGCCAACACTCACACGGTCTCAACTGCGTGCTCAAAGCCAAGGCTTTTTGGTGGCTCGCCGCGCGACTGGTGGGATGGGACGGAACCGGAGGATCGGAGCCCGAAACCGACGGGGTACCCGACGGGATATGGAAAGACGCTTCCATGGAGGCACAGGCGGTGAGCATGAATGTGTACATCCAGACCTACACAACGGGATCGGCCGTCGTGGTGGTCAGTCCGGACGGCGTTTCATGCCGGGCGTTCATAGCGGAGAGTTTCGACCAGGGCATCGAAGCGGATGATATCGGAGGTTTGGGATACCATATCAGCATAAGCTTTGAATCGGACTGGAATCAGGCGACCGTTACGCTCTCCACCGACGGCCAAGCCGGCGCCGGCTACACCATCTACCGGTGGTTCAAGGCCGCTTCCACGGACGCGTTTCCCGGAATCTGGAAAAATGAACCCCGGGGCGGATCGCAGGCGGCCGTCAACTTCTACGTACAGACCTACGAAGCCGGTTCCATGGTGCTGATCGGCACCTCCGATGCGGTGAATTATCAGGTGTTTCTGGATTCGGACAAGAGCGACGGTTTCAATGTGGATTCCCTGAGCGGCGCTTCACATCTTGACGGCGATTTCATGGATGCGCAGGAAGGCTACGCCACCTTGACCTACTACGCCGACGAGATGCCTATGTACTATACGCTTTACAATTGGTTTGCCGCGCCCTATGCACCCTGAGCCGGAGCCGATCGGATTTCTGCAAGGGACTTGCCGCCCCCGACGGAAAAGAGGCCGATGGGGGCGGTCCCGGCATCCCTTAACAGCCGTTGAAAAGAGCCGGTTGCCGCAGATCGCGTTTTTCAACGGCCTGTCCAGGTCATGACGGGGACGCAAGAACCCCTTCCCCCATCGTCTTGGGCGACACGGTAGACTACTTGAGCGCGGAAGCGAGGATATTCGAGACTTCCGTACCGCCCTTGGATTCCACATAAGACAATATCTCGGGAACGAATTTTCCCACCATTTCCTTGCTCAACCCCAATTGTTGGAAGGAACCGGCAAGAGACGCAATGCCTCCTATGTTGCCGAACGCGCTTCCAAGACCCGAAATGGAAGGCGCGGCACTCAGCAACGCATTCGTATCCGGAACGGCTGCGGCCACCTTGGCGAAGTCATCGCCGCTCAGCTTATCCTTGGCGTATTTCAAGATGGACCCTGCGCCGCCCTGGGCCTGCTCCTGGGTTACTCCGAGGGCCTGAACCAAATGGGAAGTCAGGTCGGCGTCGGCCGCGACCGCAGGCTTGCACGCCCAGAAGGCTGTTAGGGACAACGCAGCGACCACAAACATGAGAGCGGTCTTTCGCATGATTTGCTCCTCCTTCTCATACGTAAGCTTATGGTGTGAAGCGAAAGTGATTCGAAAACCATTCAAATCATCTACATAATTCCTTCCTGAAAATTTCGCAAACCAATGGATATAGAATCCGTGTCGTGCGAACGAGGCGGGTCACGTCGACGCATTCGGGGCCTTGGTCTTCTGAGATGCCTCCCGAATTCCGGAACGTTACGACTCGATTCCCGGGGCGGCCTTCTCAACGGACCGCACAGGGCGGAAGTTCGTCCCACCGACGAAGATCGCCGAGCTCCGGGTGGTGATCCTGTTCCAATGAGGACGATCGCCTGATATATCCTTCAGTGATATGGATCGAAATATCTATTTGAGTGACAGTATAGTTTTTTCAGACGAAAAACGCCGATAAACGGACCGTGAATCCCAAGACGTCGCTCTTGTGAGCATGGGTTAGCCGGTTGGGCCCCTCCGCACTGGTTGATTTCGGAAGCACATTCAGGTCGAGGCATGTCGAAGAACCTTCGGAACCCATGTTCCCCATGTTATAATGGATCGTTCGACCGCCCGAATTCGTCGTTGGAACGAGACGAGCGGGCTGGATTTGGAGCTGTTGAGCAGGGTATCGACGATTATTCACCGCAGCTGGAAAGGCTCTTTAGGGCCGCCGCGGCCTGCGCGGAAACCTACGGTGTCCAAAATCCCAGTGGTCGGCGTCTGTCCAAAACATGGATTTCGGGTGAACGCCCCACCGATGAGGCTTGTATGCTGCGCTTCCGTCCTCGCCGTTCAGATTCCCGCGGACTGCGGCCGGCCTTATCATAATAGCCCGTTGAAAAGGTCGAGTTATGGCAGGCTGTTGAAAAATGATGAGATGCAAGGCGCGCAAAATCCGAGGAACGAGGCGTACATAGAAGTACGTCGCAGTAACGAGGGATGAAGTGCAACGCCGCAGATCGCCTTCTTCAACGACCTGATAAGGATCAATAGACACGATATCAGGTCGGGTTGCATCTCATCGAACTCCAAAGGAGCAAGAGTGTGACAGGTTTGTTGGAAAGACTGAAACAACTGGATACCAAGATCAAAGTGGGCATCGCAGGCATCGGCTCCATCGGCAGAGGGTTGGCCCTCCAGGCGCAACTAACCCCCGGGATGGAGTGTGTGGCCATTGCCGACGTCATCCTGGAACGAGCCGTGTCTTGGGCGGAGTATCTCAAGCGGGACTATCGAATCGTTGATAATCCGGAACAAATGCACGACGTGATCCGTCAGGGCAAACTCGCCGTGTGTGAGGATGGTGAGCCGTTGGCGCGTTGCTCCTCTGTGGACGTGTTTATCGAGAGCACCAATTCGGTGGCCGATGGAGGACGGTTGGCCATAACGGCCCTTCACAACAATAAACATGCGATCATGATGAATTACGAGGCGGACCTCATGTTCGGCTCATACCTTATGCGCTTGGCCGAAGAGAATGGGCTCGTCTACACGGTCTGCGACGGAGACCAGCCCGCCGTGATCAAACACCTCGTCGAAGAAATGGAGTTCATGGGGTTTGAATTGGTTATGGCAGGCAATATCAAAGGCTTTCTGGACCGGTATGCCGATCCCGCTTCCATTGTCCCCGAGGCGGATAAACGCAACCTCGACTATCGGATGTGTACTTCTTATACGGACGGCAGCAAACTGGGCGTGGAAATGGCCGTTTTGGCCAATGGGCTCAATTTACGGGTCACGGTACCGGGAATGATGGGCCCAAGGATGAATCACATCATCGAGGTCTTCGATCATTTCGACTTTGAGGCTCTTTGGGAGGACAGGCGGCCGATTGCGGATTATGTATTGGGCGCCGTGCCTAAAGGCGGAGTTTTTGCCGTTGGATTCAACGATGAGAAGCACCAGCGGGATACCTTTGCCTGGATTCCCCCCGAAATGGGTTCCGGACCCTTCTACCTGTTCCACCGGCCCTATCATCTGGCTCATATGGAATCCATGGCCACCGTGGCCACGGCGGTATTGGACGGGCGTTCCGTGTTGAAACCGGATTTCGGCTTCAAAGCCAATGTTTATGCCTACGCCAAAAGGGATCTCGCCAAAGGCGAAGTTTTGGACGGCATTGGTGGGTTCACTTGTTACGGCATGGTGGAGAATTGTCCCGAAGATCATGAAGACCTCGGCCTGCCGATCTGTCTGGCGGATGGTGTGGCTTTGGTCCGTGATATCCGAAAAGATGAAAAGATCACTACGACCGATGTCAGCTACGACAGGGACCGTTTCGACTTCAAGCTGTTCGCCGAATCTTTGATCGCATCTCGGGAAACCCGCCGATGAAGCTGGGCATTGTCGTTGTCTATCTTTTTGCCGACGACCGATACCTGAACATGGTGGATCTGCATTTAGGCCGTATTGAGAGGCATACGGAGGTTCCTTACGTCATCTACGGCGGTGTGAACCGTCTGGCGCCTCGGTTCCGAGAATATCTTTCCGGATACCCCCGAGTGAATATCTGTGAGGTTCCGGAGACGGACCTGCGCGGCGCCGAAGAGCATGCTTATTACCTGGATCGGCTGGTGGAGATCGCGGTCGCCGACGGCGCCACTCATATCGTGACCATGCATGTCGATTCCTTTCCCGTGCGTCCGGGCTGGGCGGAGGCATTGGCCGACAAACTTTCCGAGTCCCGTGTAATGGCCACCATTGAACGGATCAACACGGCATGCCTTTTTTTCGGCAGAGACTTCCACCTGCAACACCGACCGACGCTTCGGCTGTCCGAAGCGGAGTGCCGCAGTCCGGAATACTCGCGGTACATGGAACGGCACAACCCGATAGAACACTCCGGCATCGGGTACGGATTTGCGGCTTACTGTGAAGGGCGGTCTTGGTACTCCATGCGGCGGACATGCGGTGATGAGACGCTGCAGGGCATGTGCGCCAATATTTTCGACGACATGATTTTTCATTTAGGTAGAGGGGTCTTTTCAGCCGGACCCGCTGCAAAGGGCTCTATGCGGGGATCGCGGACCTACCTGCGGTTCATGACCGCCGCGGCCCCGGTGTATCGTGCCGCTCTTCCGCTGTCGCTGAGATTGGCCCTACGAGCTTGCTTTTCTTCGTTTGTGGGCCATATGGTTGATCAACCGAGGATACTGGAACTGGAACGAGTGAAGGAGAGACTTTTTTTTGACGGGGATGAGTACTTGGCCTCATTGATGGAGGGGAGGCGAACTTGCGGTTCGGAGGAGGCTTGAGACTTTCCGCGCTCCTCGCGATAAGCTTATTTCCCCGGCTCCCGATGTGCAGGGGACCGGTTTTCATAACGACTACGCAACGGTGGGTCGCAGGAGCGAGGGTATGCCGCCTAAAATGCAGCTCTCCGAATGGTCCCTCGGTGTTCCATGGAAGCAAATCCGATTGACAGACGTCCTGGCTATAAGTAGGTTATACTTAGTTAAATAGGAAGTGTTATGCCTCAAACCAAAGGAACCATGACGCGAAGAACTGAAAACAGGCCGCGAAAGCGCGGGCGGCCCAAAAGCGGCGGAGACCCAGCCGGCTATGTCAAAATCCTGGATGCTTTGAAGACTCTTCTGATGGAAAAGGGGTTCCAGGAGATCACATGGCGGGAAATCGCGGTCACCGCCGGAGTTTCCGAAGCACTGATCTATCAGTATTTCAAGACCAGGAAGGGGTTGTTGTATTCTCTTCTGGCGGAATACCTGAAGAACTACGGTACGAACATCTACAAGTCTTTAGATGAGGCCGAAGGCGCATTGAACAAGATCAGGGCCATGATTTACGGACTCCTGGCCTTGTATAACAACAACCGGGTGTTCGCCCGGATTCTGCTCCTGGAAGTGAGAAATTTTCAGGACTATTTCGACAGCGAAGCGTATGCTCTGATTCGTCAATACGGAGACAGGTACCTCAGTATCTTGGAAGAAGGAATCAAATCCCGAGAAATCCGGGACGATGTTCCTCCCACGAGAATGCGACAGATGCTTCTCGGCGGTGTGGAACACGCCATCCTACCTTATGTCATTTTTCAAAAAGAGGTGGACATCGATAAACTGAACAAGGAGATTTCCCCCTTGCTTATCGATGCGATAAGACGGCCCAACCGAAGGCAAGTGGACGGGCATTGAGAACTTCTCGACAACAAAAGGAGCGGCAACATGGCATATGAAATTACCGAAGAACATTTGATGTTGAAAGAGACGGTTGCTCGAATCGCTAAAGAGCAGGTAGCTCCCGGTGCGGAGAAACGAGACGAGGAAGCGGAGTTCTCCTGGGAAATGGCCGGTATCCTGAAAGAGAACGCACTGTTCGGCGCGGATTTTCCCGAGGAATACGGCGGATCGGCCATGGGAATGCTGGCTTTGTGCATGGCCATTGAGGAGCTGGCCAAGGTGTGCGCTTCCACTGCGTGCATGCTGCTGGTTCATGAGCTCGGCGCCATGCCCATCCTGCTTGCGGGTTCCGATGAGCAGAAGAAACGGTATTTGCCCGGTTTGGCCGAGGGGGAAACTCTGGCGGCCTTCGCCCTTACCGAACCAAACGCGGGTTCCGACGTGGCGGGGTTGAGAACCAAAGCGGTCAAAGACGGCGACCACTATGTGCTCAACGGCAGCAAGATATTCATATCCCACGGCAACGTGGCCAATGTACTCACCGTGGCTGCCAAGACGGATACCTCGGTTCCCGGCCATAAGGGAACAAGCATGTTTATTGTGGACAAGGATTCGCCCGGACTCAGCGTGGGAAAACACGAAAACAAGATGGGCCTGAGGGCCTCGACCACGGTGGAGTTGATCTTCGAGGATGTTCGCGTACCGGCGGCCAATCTACTGGCGGGAGAAGGGAAAGGCTTTCACATCCTGATGAAGACGCTGGACTTCACCCGTATTCCCGTCGCGGCTCAGGCCTTGGGCGTCGCCCAAGGGGCAATCGATTACGCCCTCCAGTATACCCGGGATCGCCGGCAGTTTGGACAACCGATCTTCGCGAATCAGGGGATCCAGTGGATGCTGGCCGACATGACCACGCAGACCGAAGCGGCCCGACAATTGACCTATAATGCCGCAGGTGTCTACCAGGAATTGCCCAAGAACCTCGACAAGCTGCCCAAGGACGTCGTCCGGTGCTCCGCCATTGCCAAACTGTTCGCCGCGGAAACGGCCATGAAGGTCACCACGGATGCGGTACAACTTCTCGGCGGTTACGGCTATATCAAGGAGTACCCGGTGGAGCGGATGATGCGTGACGCGAAAATCACGCAGATTTACGAAGGAACCAGTCAGATTCAGAAAATCGTGGTTGCTAGTACGCTTTGATCCTCCGATTCATCTGGGAATCTTAAACGTCCGAGGGAAACGTCGGTGTTTCCCTCGGACTCCCACCCGAGAGGAACGTCGGGTTTCGTGAGAAAAGACGATGAAGGCGTTCCCATGCTAAAATCCTCCTGAAACGGCAATTCGTCCGACGGTCTCTCAGCTTCATCCCGCCCGCTTCGTCTTGGCTTCATCAATCGTGCCTCTCACCGTTTTGGCCATTTCCGAGATGATTATCGGCTTCATGAGAAAGCCGCTTATGCCCATCTCATCGGCTTTTTCGTGGTTGATGGCCTCACTGTATCCTGAACAGATAATCACGGGTACGTCGGGGCGTATGGAAATGATTTTTTTCGCGAATTGCGCCCCGGTCATGTTCGGCATGGACATATCGGTGATCACCAAATCGAAAGATTCAGGGCTGATCTTGAAATCTTCCAAGGCGTCCAGGCTGTTCGAATGCGGGGTCACGATGTAACCGAGCCGCTCAAGCATTTGGGTCTCGAGACTGACGATCACCTCTTCATCATCCACCAGCAATATGCGTTCGTTGCCGACTTCAAATTGCTCGTGCTTCTCTTCTTCGGCGGTTTCCGGGGATTCATCGCTCAAAGGCAGGTAGATATTGAAAGAAGTTCCTTGGCCCAACTCGCTGTAGACTTTAATGTCTCCGCCGTATTCCTTGACGATGCCGTAAGCGACGGCAAGACCGAGTCCCGTTCCTTTGCCTTGCTCCTTGGTCGTGAAATAGGGCTCGAATATCTTGCTCATCACCTCGGGCTTGATCCCGCATCCCGTGTCTGAAATCGTTAAAAGCGCGCATCTCCCCGGTCTGAGCGAACTGTCGGGAAGTTCGTTCGCGCCCACAAGTACTGCCCTCAGGTACACCCATATGTTCCCTCCGGTCTTCTCCACGGCATGGTAGGCGTTGGTCAGAAGGTTCATGACGATCTGGTGCACCTGGGTCGGATTCGCTAAGACGGGACCGCAATGATCGTCGATCCGGCGGTTGATTTCAATGTTCGTGGGAATGGTCGATCTCGCCAGTCTGAGGACCTCGTCCAACAAAGGTTGAAGCCTGACGACTCCTTTTTTATGTTCGGATCGGCGGCTGAACGCCAGGATCTGCCGCACTAGATCGGTTCCCCTTCTCCCCGCAATCAAAATTTCTTTGGCGTTCTCGTAAGCCACGCTGTGCTTGGGGACGTCCTGGAGCAGCAATTCAGCCATTCCCATGACGGGAAACAAGATGTTATTGAAGTCATGGGCTATGCCTCCCGCCAGTGTGCCGACGGCCTCCATTTTCTGAGCCTGCCGAAGTCGAGCCTCGAATAACTTCCTTTCCGTGACATCGCGCGCAACGCCTTGTATGGCCACGGGTCGAGAGGAATGGTCAAATATTAAACTTTGAGATACTTCAAGAGTCACATCATTACCGTCACGATTCTTCATATTTACTTCAACAATGGATTTCTCCTTTCCGGTGTTCTTTTGAAGTAGTCTATCCAAGTGACTCTGAATCTTTACTGTACATGACTCCCGGCAGTAGTCGGACAGTCTTGATCCGATCCACTCCATGGGATCGTATCCCATGATGGTACGGATGGCCGGATTGACATAGGTAAACATCAACTCCATATCCATTAACCAAATGACGTCATAGGTATTCTCTGCAAGAAGCTGATATCTGATTTCACTTTCCTGTAAACTTACACTTGTATTCTGCTCCTTGACAAGAGCGGTTCTCAGACCGTTGAGCATCAAAGCGGTTGTTATTGTAACCACTGAATTGATAAGCAGAAAGTTAACCGCCATAACAGCCCACTTCTGCAATGGGTTTTGTACGTGAGCCGTCCATTCGGGTGAACCATAATAAATGAAAACGGCGACTGCGGCGAGGACGAGAGCATTGAGAATCAATGCGAAGACCGAGGCGTGCAGTCCCATGAAAGAGCCGACGATTACCGACGCTCCGAACAGCCAGATATATCCGGCTCCGGAAGGGCCGAGAGCGAATAGAATCCAGATGCCCAGGGTGTACAGAACGAGACACGCCGTGCCGGTGCGCAGCCGCAGCGGTAGATTTCGAGCGAAAAGGAGCGCCACGACCATCAGGTACGAGACGATATCCAATATGCAGACACCCCAAAGACGTTCGTGAATCGCCAATGCGGTGGAAGGGACGAGAGCGATGGGGCCCAGAAGGGCGGCGGTGAAGCAGATCACAAACAGGATTCGTTCCCGCCAGAAAGTGAGGGGATCGGCATTCCAGACGTAGGAGGGAAGCAGTTTCCTTTCAAGAAGCGACCAGCGCTCGATGAAGCTGTTCAGAAGACCCATATTCATTGTTCACTTTCTATCCTCGACATCCACATCAACATAAGCATTCCACGAGTATAACGGAAGAGTATCTTGATGGAAATTCAAGCGGCTTTTTGAGCCTTGAGGACGCATAGGAGCGAGGATCGATCGAATGTCTCGGTTGTGAACACAGCATAGAACTGCTTGATCTTTGATGGAATGGGTGTTATTCTCTAATAATAATGATTCTCCGAAGGGGGCGGGTAGGTCGCTTGGCGGCGCTGCAAGCGCGTCGCCGGCATTCCTTTTCGTTGGGTGGAACGTGGTGGAATACTCACAGAAAAGATTCGAGCAGATGCTCTCCAAGCTCAGGGAGCGGGATTTCCGGATTACGCCCCAGAGATTGGCGGTGCTTAAAATCCTCGCTTCAGGGAATGAACATCCCGGTGTGGAAACCATCTACGAGAAGGTGAAGAGGGACTTTCCAACCACAAGCCTGGCTACGGTGTACAAGACGCTGACCTTGCTCAAGGAACTAGGCGAAGTGTTGGAACTGGGATTCTCCGAAGGCGGGAACCGATACGATGGAAGTAAACCGTTTCCCCATCCCCACATGATCTGTACGCGCTGCAAAAAAATTATGGATCCGGAACTGACCAGTTTGGACCAAATCACCGAGGAAGCGTCGAGAAAGACGGGTTTCCTCATTGAGAGCCATCGGTTGGATTTCTTCGGAATTTGTCCTGAATGCCGGCGGAAGAGCCAACGCGACCTGCGTGAATCCCGTTAAGTCCGATCACGTCGTACTCTGTAGATCGTGGTCTATCGAATTGCCGGGATTTTTTTTGGGCACATAAGGAGAATAGTTATTTATAGATAAGAGTTGTAGTTATTGGCCTGCCGGGAACCCGGGGAGAGCGAGGGGTAGGCCCCCGAGGCATCTCGACAGGTGTAAGTAAACATCACAGACGAAAAAGGAGCCACTACATGGAAAAAAAGAAAGGCGCCATGACCACGGCGTTCGGGATTCCCGTGGCCGACGACCTCAACAGCTTCACCGCAGGAGAACGCGGACCCATCCTCATGCAGGACGTCCACCTGCTGGAAAAGCTCGGACACTTCGACCGGGAGCGCATACCCGAGCGCGTGGTGCATGCCAAGGGTGCGGGAGCTTACGGCTATTTTGAGGTGACTGCGGATGTTACCAGGTACACCAAAGCCGAATTCCTGTCGGAGATCGGGAAGCGAACGGACGTTTTCGCTAGATTTTCCACCGTGGGTGGTGAGAAGGGGTCGGCCGACGCTGCGCGAGATCCCAGAGGGTTTGCCGTCAAAATGTACACGGAGGAAGGGAATTACGATTTCGTGGGGAACAACACTCCGGTGTTTTTCATCCGCGACCCGCTCAAGTTCCCGGATTTCATTCATACCCAGAAGCGTCATCCCGCCACGAACCTCCCGGATGCCGACATGTTCTGGGACTTCTTGTCGCTTACTCCCGAATCGATTCACCAAGTCATGATTCTGTTTTCGGACAGGGGTACGCCGGCAACTTTCAGAAACATGAACGGATACAGCAGCCACACGTACAAGTGGTACAATGACAAAGGTGAGTACTTCTGGGTCCAGTACCACTTCAAAACGGACCAGGGAATCAAGAACCTTACCAGGCAGGAAGCCGACCGCATGAAGAGTGATGATCCGGACCATGCGACTCGGGATCTGTATCAGGCCATCGAACGGGGTGAGTACCCTTCCTGGACCCTTGAGATGCAGATTCTGACGTCGGAGCAGGCCCGGGACTTTCAATGGGATATCTTCGACATCACCAAGGTGTGGCCCCACAGCGAGGTGCCGCCCATTAAAGTGGGCAAGCTGGTGCTCAACTGCAACCCGGTGAACTACTTCGCCGAGGTGGAGCAAGCCGCTTTCTGTCCCGGAAACGTCGTGCCCGGCATTGCGATCTCACCGGACAAGATGCTTCAGGCCCGTGTATTCTCCTATCATGACACGCACATCCACAGATTGGGACCCAACTACCATTTGATCCCCGTAAATGCCCCTAAGAACGCTCCGGAGACCGGCTATCAGCGGGATGCGTTCATGCGGACGGATGCCAACGGGGGAAATGGCCCCAACTACTGGCCCAACAGCTTCGGCGGCCCGGCACCCGATCCGACCGCCGGAGAACCTCCCATTGATTTGAACGGGCCCGCGGATCGTTACCCGTTCAATTTCCCCAACGACGACTTCGTCCAGCCCGGAAACCTGTATCGCAAGGTCATGACGGACGAAGCCAAAGACCACCTCGTGGGGAACATCGTGGACCATCTGGGCAACGCGCAGAAGCGCATCCAGCTCAGGCAAACCGCCCTGTTCTTCAAGGCGGACGAGGACTTGGGTCGTCGCGTGGCGCAGGGATTGGGCCTGGACGCCGGAGAAGCGGAACGGTTGGCGGCCATGTCTCAGGAAGAACGGGTGAAGGCCACCATGGCATAGTGGGCGGCGTGAACTGAATCGTCCGGGAACCCGTCTCAGGCGGATTCCCGGTTTTCCTCGTCCGTCGTCAACGGCTTGAAGGGCGCTTGTGTGCGCGCATTTCTTATGACCGTCGGCGGCGTTATTTTCGGAAGGCCTTGTACAAAGTGGCGGGACCGGACATGGCCGCTCCGTGATAGGACGCGTCAAAGATTGCCTGGTCCGTCCAGCCCAACTTTCTGAGCTGGTCCACATCTTCCGCCGTCACCTCTTGGGGACTGCGTATCACCTTGAGAACGAAAAGGAGCAGAGCCTTTTGAGGCTCCTCCAAAGGCGCGTTTTCCGGGTGTGTTCTCAGACTATCCAGTTCCTCATCGGAAAGGCCCCCGGCACGTTTGAGCAGGTCGGCGTTGAACCGGGCACAGAAGGTGTAGTCCAATTCGTGGGCCGCGAGATAACGGATCATGGCCAGCAATCCCAGGTCGAGTTGGTCGTGAGTTACGAAATGGCGGATGATCCCGCTCTGGGCCAGAGCGAGATCCGGGCTGGCGCTCATGAGGATAAGGGGCTCGGCGACGGGAACCTGTTTGGGGAAGACCGAATAGGCCTCTGCGACTTTTCCCGTGGCTTCTTCCGGCATAACGTGATTCAGGATGAACATGGTACTTCCTCCTCTTGTCGATTTGCGGGTGTGGAATGGTCGAGGAGTCGGGTACTCCCGCAAACGCCGTTGGATGATCCTGGGTCATGGGTTCCCGGACAGACCGGTGCGGAAGCTCCTCAATCAGAAAGACCCTTCTCGACCCCGACCGTCGATGGTTTGCTCCCTCGACTTAAAAAACGCCTCACAAACGAATCGCTTGTGATCCTCCAACGGTTGAGGCCCCTTACATATCTTCATATGAATCAGTGCCCCGTGCCAGCCGGCTACGATCAAGCGACCCGCTCTTTCCACGTCCAGATCCGCGGCCGCTTCACCGGCCTCACGCGCCTCTTCCAGAAGTCCGGCAAAGAGGCGGGACATTCCACGGATGGATTGCTCGAGTCTTTCTCGGAATGCGGGACTGAGGTCCCCCATTTCCTGGGCAAGATTGCCCACCGGGCAGCCGCCGGTATATTCCCTGTCCCTGAAGAACCGGATGAATAGGTCGAGAATTCCTTCAATTCTCTCCATGGGGGATAGCCGACGATCTTGGAGGATCGGTCCGACCATTCCGAGAAACCGTCGCCCGAAGTGGTCGACCAACTGGATGCCGAAGTCCTCCTTGCTCTTGAAATAGAAATAGAAGGATCCTTTGGGTACCCGAGCGGACTGCAGGACTTCCTGAATGCCGGTGTGGTGGAAGCCCTTTTGATGGACGATCTCGGCGCCTGCCTCCAGCAGCTTTTCCTTGGTCGATTCTTTCTTGTTCACGGTCGCTCTCATTTCGTTGCTTCGGTACTAATAGACCGGTCGTCTATAGAGGTCAAGGAAAATGTGTGCCCATTCGACCGGCCGGAGTGTCACTTTCCCGGGTTTGCCGAGTCTCATTTGGCTTGACTGCGGCCCACGTCTCCAGCATGTGAATGGAAGATGCGCTGCGATGCTTTGCTCGATCCGGAGGAGATGACGCGACGCGGCTGCCCGTTGAAAACGTCGGATCATCGCAGTCTGTTGAAAAACGATGAGATGCAAAGCGCACAAATTTTGAGGGACGAGTCGTGAATAGAAGTACGTCGCAGTGACGAGAAATAAGGCGCGACACCGCAGATCGCGCTTTTCAACAGACTGATGGGTATTGAAAGGAGCGGGTGGGGGTTCCGTGGCCGTCGGTGAATCATGAAGGAGTTTTCACCCTCGAATCTTGGCAAGGAGGCCTGTATGGACCGTCCGTCCAAAGAGAGCGTCGGTGGAAACAGCTCTCCGGACTCGCGGGACCTGCAATGGGAAGGGGAGGGACTCGGAACCGGTGACCTGCTGCGGCGAATTCGCAATGCGGAGGAGGTCGCTCAGGTTTCAGACTTGCGAAGCAGGCTGCCGAATCTGATTGAAGCGGGTCTGGCTCAAGCCGTTTCACCGGAAACGCTGGTCGGGTACATATCAGCGGTTGGTGACGCGGTGGTACTGAGGTTCGTGGAACTGGCCCTTGAGGCGGCGGGGCCTCCTCCGGCTCGGTTCAGCTTTCTGGTATTGGGCAGCGCCGGCCGCAATGAGCAGACTCTCGTTACGGATCAGGACAATGCTCTTCTCCTGGAGGATCCCCGAAGCGGAGAAGAAACCCGAACCAGGGAATATTTCTCGGCACTGGGCGAAAAACTCTGCGACTGGTTGGATCGGGCGGGCTATCGTTTTTGTCTGGGGGAGGTAATGGCCCGGAATCCTCTCTGGTGTCTCCCGGCGAGCCGGTGGAAATCTCACTTCGAGGATTGGATCTTTTCCATCGAGCCGGAGTTGCAGGTGCGCTTCGGAACTTTTTTCGACTTCCGAGGCCTTTGTGGCGGGGAGGATCTGGTGACCGACCTGCGAGATCATGTATTTCGGCTCTTGCGTGCTTCCAGAGGCTTTTTTCGCCATCTTGGGGAGACGGCCCTGCGTTACCGGATTCCCTTGAGGTTTTGGGGGAACGTCCGTGTGGAACGCAAGGGGCCTCACAGGGGGATGTTGAATCTGAAAAAAGCCTTGGAGCCTTTCGTCTTCATCATCCGCCTATACGCCTTCGCCCACGGACTCGAAGAAGTCAACACGTTCGGACGCATTCGGCGGCTGGCGGAAGTGGGGGTTTGGGGTCCGTCCAAGCGAGACGAATTGCTCCTTGCCTATTCGGCTCTGCTGCGATTGCGGCTCGATAGGGAAGTCGCGGCTTTGATTGCGGGAGAAACGCACGAGGGGCCCTGGATTTCGGTGAAGACTTTAGGGGTGATTCAGCAGAGGCGGCTCCGCGCCGCACTGAATACACTGAAGAATCTCCAAAAAGGTCTTCGACTCTCCGAATTATGAGAGGGACTGCGGTGTCCGGCGAACTTCGGAGACCCGTTCTCGAGAGTCGCCCGCACAATGTATTCTTCGAGGTTATTTAAGCTCTAGTATCGGATACGGGCGTAGGGCGTTTCTTTAGACGCTTTCAATGCTTGCTTCAAGATAATGATTCCCTTTTCTTCGAGCAGGGGAATGAGCTTGAGAAAGATTTTCGCCGTGGTGAGGGCGTCGTCCAGGGCGGTATGCCTGCCCGTTTTTTCTATTCCCAGTCGATCGGCGAGGGCCTCCAGGCCGTGAGTCTCCTGATGGGGCAGCACCACCGCGGACAGGAGAAGGGTGTCCAGCAGGGGGTTGCGGAATGTGACTCCGGCGACCTTCTCTTTCAGCCCTATGAAGCGCATGTCGAAGGCCGCGTTATGTCCCACAAGGACGGAATCCTGCGCGAAGCGATGGAAAGCGGGCAGCACTTTTTCAATTCCCGGACGACCTTTGAGCATCTCCGGACGGATTCCGTGGATGTGCATGGATTGAGGCCGCAACGGGCCTCTAGGGTCCACGAGTTGGTCGAATGTCTCTCCGGGAAGCAGTCTTTCTCCGGTGGCCCTCACCGCGCCGATGGAGATGATCTCGTCCCCGTCGAGGGGAAAGAGCCCGCTCGTCTCCGTGTCGAACACCGTGTAGCTCAGGGACTTCAGGGAGCGGTGGCCGTATCCGGGTTCGTCTCCATGGCTGAACAAGTTGAAGTCCCATACCACCGGCCCTCCAACAACTCTAAAGGCCGCCTCCGGAGCCTGAAGGTTCGAACGTAGAGGGTACGGGATCCGTCGATCTTCTTCCATGGATGGATTCGGACCGTGAGCAACGAATGGATCCGGTGGGAGGGCTTGGATCTGAGACCGTTCGTCGTCGGTCGGGATAAGAACGAATCCCATGCGGCGTAGTGTCGAATCGAGTACCGGAGAGATTCTCATCGAGATATTGCGGCCGTCCGGCAGGCGGGCCACGAAGGAGTGTTCGGATGGGCCTGCAGGGCCCTCCACTGATTGAGAGAGGCTCCGGATCCGCCTTTCCATCTTCTCACGGTCGAGCCATCGGTAGATGGAACGGTTCAGTCCCAAAGGATTGTCGGGGGGAGCGTCGGCTTCGTCCGTATTGGAGCCGGCGGAAAGCAACCGCCTGGCTTTCTCGTTGTAGAGCAGGATCTTTCCCGCATTGTTGCACACCACCACGGCCTCCGATACTTGGGCCAGAACCTCCGCCAGAATCGCCTTTTCCGTTTCCGCCCGTTGTTTTCCCAATCGGATGATTGCACGGATTCTACGGTTCATCTCTTCAAACCGGTCGGCGCTTCGATTAATCACATCCACGAGATTCAGGATGCTCCGTGCTCCCTTCAGTCGAATACGGTGAGACGGATTGGCCGTGGAAATGATCATGGTCTCTTCGGTCAGTCTTCTCAAGGGGATGAGATAATAATGAAGCAACGCACCCAGGCAAAAGGCCAAAGCGGAGAGGATCAGAAAAGCGACGACCAGGATTTGGGCGAATCGGTTGAGCAGCAGGTGCTCAAAAAGAGCCTCTTCCGCGGGCGTGAGATCGTGCCAGAACACGATAACCCACACGGCGGTAATTATGGAGGCTGCGAGACTGAGAACCGCCAAAGGTAAAAAATAGCGTCTACGGAATGTCATTATCGTCTTAAGAAAAGAACCGCCGTTCAAGCGGCGACTTTATCAGTGAATCTGTTCCGATGTATTCAGGAGCGAAGCTCTTGTGGTTGATTCTGCTGAACGATGCCGGTCAGGGAGAGGCCGCGTGGGTTCGATTGAGTAAGAGAAGCACGATCAGCAGGGCCACGGCGATAATCGCCGCGATACTCAGCACCGCGACGATCCCGATGATCCAAGTCAGACGATTCGCGGACTCGAATGCCTCGGCCGAGTCCATCTCGGCGACCAGAGCCCATGTAACGTCCCAGAGTCGGACCGGCGTGTAAGCCGACAGCACCGGGTTGCCGTTGTAATCTACAATGATTTTTTCGCCTTTGATGCCCGCCAAGGCCTCGCGCGTCGCCTCGGTGTCCACTTTGCCTTGTTCCGGATCCGCAAAAGAGGCCTTGAGAGAGTGGTGAAGTGGGTCAAGGTGAGAATCGGATCGCATCAGCAAGTCCGGGCCGACCAAGTAGGTTTCCCCCGTCTTGCCCAAACCCGTCCGTTCCAGCATGATGCGGTTGATGGCGTCGACGGAGAGTTGAAGCGCCACGATGAGCTCGATTCCATTGTCCGATGCAAAGGGCCGCGCGATGAAAGCCGCGGGTTCGTTGCCGCTGGGAGCATATGGTTCGAAGTCGGCCATGCCGGTACTCCCGGTTTCCAGTATCTTCCTGACCAATCTTCCCAATGACGAGTCCGCGTAACGGCCCGTGAGCATATTGGTCCCGTAATCCGACTCCCGGGCCGCCGAAAAGAGCACTTCACCGTCGGGATCGATGAGAAGAAGGTCGTAGTAACCTTTCTCCTTCACGAATCCCTGGAAAAATCCGTCGGTGGGCTCTTGACTCTCAAGGATCAAGGTCTCTTTCCAACCGGTTCTCGTTTCTAAATGCAATGGCCTTTCGGGAGGGAGGTCGAGCCTGTCCATAAGCACAAATTCGGCTTTGTTTCCCCCCCCTTCCACGGAATGGAATAGAATGGGAGTTCCGGCGGATGAGGCGACTCCATCGAATACGAGATCGAGCTCAGGAGAAGTTTTCCTGTTGTTCCGGATCGACGGAGTCACATCGTCGTCCGAAAGGATGACGCGTGAACGATGGCGGGGCGTAAGCACGGACAGGTTGTCGAGTGCGAAATTTATTCTCTCGGTCGACGCTTTCGATAAATCCGAGCCGAAACCCCATTCGAGCGCAGCCTTCCTTGCTTCATGAATTGCGGACAATTCCCGCAAGGCGTCATGTCGAAATCGGTCGACGCAAAGGATCAGAGTATCCAGATCGCTTCTTCTTTCGTCGAAAAAGCGTTGAATTTGTGCTTTCTTGATTTCTCGAAGGCCTTCGAGCTGTGAGAAGACCTGCCGCGTCAACTCTCCCGTGGACCGGATCATGGAAGTGACACCAAGAACTCCCAAGGGGACAACGCCCAAGACGAGAAGGAGGATCGGTATTCCGATGCTTCGCCTCATACCCCAGAGCATTTCGGCACTCCCGAAGAGAGAAGTGGGCATTCGTCTCAGAGGCCGGTTCCGGCTTCAGTGCGTCTTATCCGCCGGTTCCGGTCGACGGAACTACTCATACATGAGGAAAAGCGCATGATCAAGCTTGTGGATGTGAACAGGGTGCATATGAAAGCTGGAAGGGGCGGTTGTGCACGGCTTCGGAAGAATGCCACAGGCCGCTCTTATTGCGGCTGAACGAATTAGGCTCTTTCTTGGGAAGTCGCGGTCCTTTCGGAATCATTCCCGAGGCGACGGCTTAGACCAGACTTGTCTCTCTAAAGTAGTCCATTGCCTCTATCATAGCGAGTTTGCTTTTCGCATTGGTACCAAGATACGTGATGATATCGTTTAATAGATTGATCTTCTCTTCTTCATTTGTATTTTTCTATGGCCAATTATTCCTTCGAGATTTGCGAATAATGAAAGCGGCTAAGTCCGGATGAAAAATGCACCGAGCCCACGGCTTTTCGAGAAACGTCGGTAGTTGCCTCAGGAAAGGAAGCATCTGAATCGCTCACCTACGACCGTGTCCGGGACCCAACCCCGTTCCGACGCAATTTCATTTCCCGTTGTTCGTCGGATGTCGCGGGGAACTCCTTTTCGCTCAGGCTTCCCCGCAACATTGATTGAACTCCGACAGGGTTCGAGCGCCGTGCGACTCAAGGAGCGGCCGGCGCGCCGCCGACCCATCATCGTTGGCGAATTCCCCGCTTCCCAATACGAACGACTTAACCGCCCCTTGAAAAAGGCCGGTTGCCGCAGGTTGTTGAGAAACGATGAATGCCGAGGCGCAACGCCGAAGATCGCGTTTCACAACAGACTGTCTAAAGCTTGGCTCCCATCTTCTCTTTGGAGACCACGGCGTCAAAAGCTTTACGCGGACGGGGCTTGGGGTCTTCGGCCGGAACGCCCAACGTGAGCAAGGTCAGAAGGTACACATTGTTCGGAATCCCTAGTTTGCTCTTCAGGCCTTCGTATATTTCCTTTTTTGCACCGGTGGCTTCATTATTCAAAGCGCCCACGATACACATGCCCAGGCCCTGGTTCACCGCCTCAATCCCCATGAAGGCGTAAGCAATGCCCAGCTGCTCCAGGGTACGGGCCAGAATCATGGCGGGGCCGTTTTGAGCCACACCGAAGACGGGATCGTCCAATATCTTATCGACGATTTCTTCGTTCAGCTTCATTACGCCGGCTTCCACCAAGCCCATCAAAGCTTCCTTGTTCTTGGGCCTGTCCCAGGCGGAAAGGTCGCCGCACACGGCGATTACCGCGGGGGCGTTGGCCACCTGCTTCTGGCCCGCCGCCACCTTGGCAAGCTCTTGTTTGGTTTCGGGATCTTCAATCACGATGAAGTGCCAGGGTTGCACGTTTTCCCATGACGGCGCCCGTCTTCCGGCTTCCAGGACGGCTTTCATTTGTTCCTTCGTTACGGGCTGGTCTTTGAATTTCCGGATGCTTCGCCACTTGTGGATTGCTTCGGTCGTTTCCATGACATTCTCCTTTTCGTGTTGGCGCCATCTTTCGAGCTGTCGGCATGCCGAGCGACAAGCGCGCTCGGTCTGAACCGCAAAAATCCCGCGCTCTCCGCCCCGTTGAAAAATATTTCCGGCGGGGTCCCGTCTGCTCGCCGTCCACCGGCACGAGTGCGACGGAAATCCACTTCCGATACTCCCCGGTGGGTCGTCTTCCGCCCGAATCCAAGGATTGTCGACCTCCGGAGATTTTCACTTATCTGTTCGGCAAACCGGTGAAAATATCACGTCGAAGGCGAATCCCAGGCATCATAATCTTTGAGAGGTTCGGATTTCAATGTCTAGTTTCGCTTATGCACAAACCCGCCAACAGGAACATATTTTCGACAGATGCCGTAGCACCTCCCGGATTCGCCTGTTTGCTTCCGGTTCCGATTCCTTTCGATGCCTCAGGGTCATGACTGTTCCTCCGCGCAGTCGGACGTCTTGCCGTGCTTCCGGCGGAATTCCTCTGCAGCATGTGTGCAATCCCCCCTGCATGGATGGTCTGAGTGGTCTCATATGAAGCATTCTTGAAGAATACTCTCTATACGGCCGCCGGCGGGGTGAGCGCTCAAGGGATCCCCGACTTTTGTGGAGCGGCGGGAAGCGACGGCATCCTCCGTTAACTTCCGGCCACCGGTTTGTTCGAATCGTTTCGTTCCGCACAGCATGCCCGGTCCGGAATACGGAGGGGGTATTCAGGGCCTTTTTCACCGTCCCCCGAACCTCTTCATCCTGCCTCCATCCCGTAGCCCTCACTTGCGGCCCTCGGTTCCATTCTTGTCTCCAACCGAACCGCCTCAAATCAAGGTCTACCCCTTCCATGAAATGGGCGAAAAAGTCGTCCTGTTCCATCTTGTTGATATTAAAGATATAAAACAGAAAAGGACTTCCATCGCCATTGTCTTCATCATTTCATCATCTTGGCCTGCTATATACCAATTTCCAAAAAGAACCGGCACTTTCATGAAACGGATGCCGATAAGGTCCAGGTGATAATTCGGCAAGGAATTATGGGAGTCCGGATCGTTATCTTACCGTGCGGGAGAACTGGATCATGAGGAACGGTTTTCCGTCGACTTCGCGACCCTCCAATTTTGAAATGGATATCGCAGCCGTATCCAACGTGCTCCGTTTCGTTTCGTTTTGATCACATCCTGCTCAAAGGCCGCTGAGTTTGAAGAGGCTTTTCAGAAGCACCGCCATGCCGACGGACAGCGGTGCCTTGTAGGGCTACAGCGAGTGGGCGTCTCTTTCTCACCGCTGGGCCGGCATTTCTCCGATATGTGTAGGGGGAGCTGCCAATGATCCGATCAGCCTGGACGGCTGGATTTATAGCGGCAACGATGCACATTTTTCCGATGGCCGTTAAGATGATTGGTAATAGGTGTAAACTGATGCTGATGAGCGCGGAAATGGCGATAGTCCCGCAATGGAAAAAAGGTAGCCCACTTCTGCAAACACAGTCTCATTTATAGGACACGGAAGAATGGCGTTTTGGGTCTTAGTTTCGGTAATAAAGATTGGATAGCTTCATTGACTGTTTCCTAAAATATCGGAATATTGTTCCTGAAGGTTAATATTTGACAGCTTTCAATGCCAAACTATATGATGATTCCTGTAAATTCGATTATTTAGCCGCTCAAATATTGGCCTCAACGAAATAAGCCCCTCGGAGTCGCCCGGCATGACGACAAGACTCGTATTTGTTTTCGTATTATTACTGACGGCCGTACCCGGATGCATCTCCTATCGTGAGCAGCCGCTGACCGATGTGGCTGTTCATGACAAGTTGTCTGCTCTAAATATGGATGTCCTGAAGGTTGAAGCCGAGCAGATCAAGCATCCCATACTCAGACCGGTGGAAATTGATGAAGAGGACGGTCTCACACCCGACGAAGCCGCCATACTGGCCGTACTCCTGAACCCCGGGCTTAGAGCCGAAAGAGACAAGAAAGGGGTTTCAGCAGCCCAGCTATACCAGGCGGGCATCTTGCCGAATCCCCGTTTTTCAGCCGGTTTTGACTTCCCTGCCGCGGGAACGACAGGGGGGGAGGTGATCGCCTACGGTTTAGGCCTTGAATACGATCTCCAATCATTGATTACCCGGGGTGCGGAAGTAAATGCCGCGCGGTTTCACGGAACTTCGGTCGCTCTCGATGTGGCGTGGCAGGAATGGCAGGTGGCGGAAAGTGCGAAACTCCATGCATATCGATTGTTCCTGCTTGAAAAGCAGCTTGAGCTCGCACAGAGCGAAGAAAAAGGACTGAAAGAGAATAGGGACGCGGTAAGGCGAGCTGTCGACTATGGAGATATAACTATTATGGACCTGTCCGCCGCCCAGGCGTCTCTCGAAAAAGTACACCTGTCGGTGCTCGGCATCCAACAGGATCTGGCCAAGGAGCGGCTCGCACTGCGCCGCTCCGTCGGTTTTGAACCGACGCGGCCTCTGAGACTGAGCCGGGATATTGAGCTACCGAAGATGGTGCGGATTCCTCCGCTGGAAGATCTTACGGATGAAATAGCGGATCGCCGACTTGATCTTGTAGCCCTCAAGATGGGCTACCAAAGCCAGGAGGAACGGTTGCGGGCCGCGATTTTGGGTCAGTTTCCAAAAATCACCATTGGAACTTCCCGGGCACGAGATACTGGAAACGTTATAACGCACGGTTTCTCCATCGGCATCGAACTTCCGTTCTTTGATCGAAACCAGGGCCCAATTGCCCTCGAAAAGGCTACACGTGAGCGGCTTTTCGACGAGTATATCGCCCGGCTTTTCGAGGCTCAGTCGGACGTCGCGGAATTTAGGGCCGATATGGTATCCATTTCCAGGCAGATCAAGGCGACCGAATCCTATTTGCCTGCCCAAAATGAACTGGTCGGAACTTACTATGAAGCCATGCTGCAAGGCAATGCCGATGCCCTTACTTACTATAATGCACGCGACGAACTCATCGCCACGCGCATCTCTTTGCTTAGTCTTCAGGTCCGGTTGGTGGACCGGTTCGTAGCTCTCGAAATCGCATCCGGCGCCTACTTATGGCAAACTCAATGTGAGGGTCAATAAGGGAGGTCATTCAAGTGAGACGGTGTATCTTGTTTCTTGCTGTCTGTCTGGCGATCATTTCGTTCTTTCCCGACCGCGATTACGCTTTCGGTGAGGCGGATGGACACGCATCCAACGGAGTGAATTCGAGATCGATTACGGAAAAAGGTGATCCGGACGGGCCGGTGGCGTGCGTCCAAACCGTTCCCATAAGAAAGGGGACCATTAAGGAACGTCTGGTTGTCTATGGTTCGGTGATCGCTGCACCAGGTGCTTTGCAGACCGTGTCGATACCTTTTGAGAGCCGGACGCTGAGCGTCATGGTAAACGAAGGACAAAGGATGTCCAAAGGCGACGGTTTGCTGGAATACCTGCCCAGTCCGGATACGATGCTTCAACTCGACCAAGCCGAGAATGCCTTCGACTTGGCGCAAGAGAGCTACAAGCAGACGGATCGCAGGTACAACCTGAAACTGGCGACCAACGAACAGCTTCTTCAGGCAAAACAGGTACTGGACCAAGCGCGGCTGCGATTGGAGAGTTTGAGAAAGCGAGGCATAGACGGCAAGAGCAAAATCACTTCCAGTGTTGAGGGGCTGGTAAAGAGAATCTACGTTCGTCAGGGATCGATTGTCCCGGCGGGCAGCCCGATTATGGATATCGTGGAAGGAAATCATGTAGAGGCCTTGGTTGGGATCGAGCCGGAAGATATTGAAACCGTGCACCCGGACCAAGTGGTTTCGCTGACTCGCGTCAATGTCCCTGCCTCACCGGCGGTAAGCGGAAAGGTACGTGAAATCTCATATGCCGTTAATCCGAAGACGCGCCTGGTTGATGTGTTTGTTACTCCGACTTCGACAGCGGGATTTCTATTAGGGGAATCCATCGAAGGAAGGGTCGTAACGAGCGTGGCGGAAGGCCTGATTGTCCCCAGGTCGGCTGTGCTCCCGGACGGGGATCGGCATATTCTCTTCACGGTGGAAAAGGGCCGCGCCGTCAGGCACATTGTGAATATAGGAATCGAAAATGCTATGGAATATCAAGTCATTACACAAGACCTAAAAGGCGGCGAAGACGTGGTCGTTTTAGGCAACTACGAGCTTACGGACGGCATGGCGGTCACAGCGGAGGCGTGTCGATGACCGTAACCGATTGGATGCAGGCCCACCGACGCTCGATCCTCTTCCTGGTCGGACTGCTGATCGCCGGCGGATTGGCCGCGGCACTGAAACTTCCGGTGGCTCTCTTTCCCCAAATCAGCTTTCCTCGAATCGAGGTCAGCCTGGACGCTGGAGATCGTCCGGCGGACCAGACGGCTTTGGAGGTCACTTGGCCGGTTGAGGAGGCCATACGAGGGGTTCCCGGTGTGGTCAATATCCGATCGACCACGAGTCGGGGTGGCGCCGATATTTCGGTCAAGTTCGAGTGGGGACAGGACATGGTGTCCAGCCTGCTCCTGGTCGAATCAGCCATAAACCAAACACTTTCGCAACTTCCCAAAGAGACCGTTTTCGCAGTCCGACGCATGGATCCCACGGTATTCCCCGTGCTGGCTTACAGCATGACTTCGGAAAAACATTCTCTCGTTGAGCTCCGGGATATCGCTCTTTATCAGCTCCGACCCCTCCTCTCCACGGTCAAGGGAGTCGCCAGGGTCGGAGTTGTGGGTGGAGAGAAAGAGGAGTACCGCGTCACGGTGAATCCCGCAAAGCTTGTCTCTTTCGGCCTCTCACTCGGCGATGTGTCAAAGGCCCTTTCGGCGTCGAATATCATTACAGCGGTCGGTCGCGTCGAGGATCACTACAAGCTGTACCTAATCGTCTCGGATACGCGATTTACGGACCTTTCCAGTATCAGCATGACCGCCCTCCGGTCCGAGAAAGACGGAGTCGTGTTCGTCAAAGACGTGGCCACAGTGGCTCGGTCAACAGTGCCGCAATGGACCAAAGTTACGGCAGACGGGCGAGACGCCGTGATCTTTCAGATTTACCAGCAGCCTGGAGGCAACACGGTGCAAATTGATCGCGAGCTGAAAACGAAGCTCGCCGGGTATCGCAAGCACCTACCCAAGGACGTGAAGATTTCCAACTGGTACGATCAGAGCGAGCTGATCCTTTCCTCGGCTGCAAGTGTGCGCGATGCGATTCTCATCGGCGTGCTGCTGGCGGCCCTGATTCTGCTCCTCTTTCTGCGCAGTCTGAAAATCACCTTGATCGCCGTCATCTCCGTACCGAGCGTTCTCGCAGCCACCATGTTCCTCCTCCATGCGTTGCATATGAGCTTGAACATCATGACCCTTGGAGGTATGGCGGCGGCCGTCGGCCTCATCATCGACGATACCATAGTTATGGTAGAGCATATCATTAGAAGGCTGCGCGGCGGCACCGGCGATCATCATCGTCAGGTGATGAGCGCCGTACGGGAATTCAGCGGACCACTCATGGGCTCCTCTGCTTCGACGATCATCATTTTTCTTCCGCTGGCTTTCTTGTCGGGTGTCACGGGGGCTTTCTTCAAATCTCTTTCCCTCACCATGGCGGCCGCTTTGTTCATATCCTTTCTGGTCGCGTGGCTGGCGGAACCGCTTCTGGCAGACCACATACTGAGCGCAAAAGACGCACAAGCAAAAGAAGGCGGGCCTCTGGCACTCCGGATGCATCAAGGATACGAAGCCCTCATGCGCCGGATGCTGGAACATCGTTCTCTGGTGATCTTGTTCGTCTTGCCTCTGATTCTGCTTGGTTGGCTGGGCTATTCGCGAGTCGGCTCCGGATTCATGCCCTCCATGGATGAGGGGGGATTTATTCTCGATTACAGAACAGCGGCGGGCACTTCCCTTTCGGAGACGGACCGGCTGCTGCGTCAGGTCGAGGGCATCCTTCTTTCCACACCGGCCGTCTCAACCTATTCTCGCCGCACCGGCCTCGCGCTGGGCGGCTCACTGAGTGAGGCGAACGAAGGTGATTTCTTCGTACGCCTAAAGCCCCTTCCTCGCCCCTCCATATGGACGGTTATGGACGACGTGCAAACGAAGATTCGGCACTCCGTCCCCGGTGTCCACATCGAGATGGCTCAGCTTATGGAAGATCTCATCGGGGATCTCACTGCTGTGCCTCAGCCGATTGAAATCAAGATCTATTCAGACAACGGCCGACTCCTCGGCGAACTGGGACCCAAAGTAGCGGATGCCGTTTCCAAGGTTCCTGGTGTGGTGGAAGTGAACGATGGAGTCGTGTTTGCGGGCGATGCACTCAACATCAAAATCGATAGAGACAGGGCTTCGCTTGAGGGAGTGGACCCCGAATCGATTACAGACAGCCTCCATGAAGTCTTGAGCGGGGTTATCACAACCCACGTCCGGCGGGGGCCAAAAATGGTCGGTGTGAGAGTGTGGGTCCCCGACGCCTCGCGTAGAACGGTTTGGGATGTTCGACGCCTGCAGCTTCGTGCTCCGGACGGGCATCTCTTCCCGATTGAAAGGATTGGAAGCATTGAGTTGATCACCGGGCAGCCACAGATCATGCGTGACGACCTCAAACGCATGATCGCGGTTACCGGCCGTATCAGCGGCAGTGACATGGGATCGGTGATCAGCCGGATAAAAGAGATTCTTAATCGGCCCGGCCTTCTGCCCAAAGATGTCTATTGGAGCATGGGCGGACTGTATGAGCAGCAGCAAATTGCTTTCTCAGGGCTCATGACGGTTTTCTTGGCCGCCGTTCTTCTCGTGTTCTGCCTGTTACTCTTCCTCTATGAGAGCTTCCGGGTTGCAGGCTCGATCCTGGTAACCACTCTGATGGCCGTTTGCACGGTATTCATCGGCCTGTGGATCACCGGAACGGAGCTGAATATCACGTCGATGATGGGCATGACCATGATCGTGGGCATAGTGACCGAAGTGGGCATCTTTTACGTCTCGGAATATTACAGTTTGCCCGGTGAGGAAAATAACGCCGTCACTCTGATCAGTGCCGGGAAAAACCGAATGAGACCCATCGCCATGACAACTCTGGCGACTATTCTGGCACTCCTCCCACTTGCTTTGGGCATCGGCCGGGGATCAGCCATGCAACAGCCCCTCGCCGTTGCAATCATATCCGGCTTGATCGTTCAGATCCCCCTGGTGCTGATCGTGCTTCCCGTACTCCTCAAAAGTGTTGGAGGCCGCAAAGCCTGAAATCGTCTTCAACCTGCCGTTTCTATAAAATATCGCATTGTAGCCAAGGTGGACATGATCAATTCCTGAAAGAAGAAGTTCCGTGATGCAAGGGTTATGGCGTCTTTCATGTCGAAGGCGGAGCATAAAGACATGTTAGAGCGCGTGGGGAGGGATTTGAGTAGTGCTTTGCTTCTTCACGTTCAGCTTCTCATGGATTTTGTCGATCAGAGCGCCGATGGCAAACGGTTTCTGGATGAAGGCGTAGTCGGGTTCGATGGAGTTCTTTCGGGAAATGTGGGTTTCGGTGTAACCCGACATCAGGATAACCTCGATTCCGGGTCTTAGTTGACGTATGCGCGCCGCCAGATCGAACCCGTTCATTTTCGGCATCACCACGTCACTGATCAGGAGATGCACGGGCTCATTGCCGTTGAACACCAGATCGACGGCCTCGTCGTACCCGGAGGCCTGCAAAACCTTGAAGCCGAACCGACGCAGCACTTCGGCCACCAGAGCGCGGACCTTGTCTTCATCCTCCACCAACAAGATCGTTCCCTGTCCCCTTTGCGTATCAGCCTGGGTCTCCTGTGGCTTCATCTCCACAGCGGCCTGTTCCACTCGGGGGAAGTAGGCCCTGAAAGTGGTCCCCTGGTCCGGTTCGCTGTATACGTGGATGTTTCCTCCATATTTCCTCACAATTCCATAGACGATGGACAGCCCGAGGCCGGAACCCTGTCCCATTTCCTTGGTCGTGAAAAACGGCTCAAACAGGTGGCTCTGTACGAAGGCGTCCATTCCCTTTCCCGTATCGCTCACCGTCAGCATCACATGGGGACCGGGCGTCAAATCGATTTGCTCTTCCGTATAATCGGGGGTCAGGGTGACGTTGCCCGTCTCCACCGTAAGCTCTCCGCCGCGCGGCATAGCATCTCGGGCATTTACCGCCAAGTTCATGATTACCTGCTCCAGCTCCCCGGTGTCTCCCTCCACGGGCCAAAGGTCTTCCTGAAGCTTCAAGGACAGCTCGATATCCTCTCCGATGACACGCCTCAGCATCCTGTCCATTCCCGAAACCACTTCGTTGAGGTCGAGTTTCTTGGGAGTCGCCAACCGTTGATGGCTGAAAGCGAGCAATTGGCGCGTTAACGCGGCGGCGCTCTCACCCGCTTCATGGATTCCTTGTATGATTTCCCTCATGTGTTCCCCGCATTCGGAACTTTGGAGGGCCATTTCACTGTAGCCGTTGATCACGAGGAGCAGGTTGTTGAAGTCATGAGCCACCCCTCCCGCGAGACGGCCGATGGCTTCCATTTTCTGAGAATGAAGCAGTTGCCGTTCCAGTTCCTTCTGGCGGGTAACATCCCGCACGAAAACCAACGATGCGGGCAGGTCGTCCCAGACAACGGGAACGCCCGTCATCTCCAGCCACCTGGACTTGCCGCCTTTGGCCGTGAAACGAACGGTCTGGATAGTGGTGGATTCGTGTCCTTTCAGATTGTTTTCGTCGAGAACCTGAAATGCGACATGGTCCTCCGCTTGTAAGAGGTCGATTAACGGGATTCTCTTCAGCTCCTCCTCGGAAAAACCGAACAATTTTTCGGTCATGGGGTTGCAGAATAGGATCCAACCCTCTTGGGCCACAAAAATGGCCTCACCGGCATGATCCAGAACAAGCCGGTATTTCTCTTCGGACCGCTCCAAAGCTTCCTCCGAACATTTTCTCTGGGTGATGTCCGTGGCGGAAGCGATGAAGCCGCGGGAGAAGTTGGTTGGATCCAGGCTTCGGGCCTGGAGATAAACGTGGATTTCCTCCCCGTCTTTTCTAATCCAGCGGGCATCCAAGGCTGCTTGGCCAAAGCTTCTCAGGCTTGGGATGAGGTCTTTGCCCACACGCAGGAATTCGGCCTCGTCGGGATACGCGATTCTCGTGGGTTGGCCGATCATGTCGGACTGCTCATAGCCCAAGATATCAAGCAGAGCTTGATTCGCCCATTTGACCTCACGATCCCGGACCATGCAAATGCCCACGGCGGATGCCGCCAGTATGGCGTCCAGGAGTTCCTTGCTTTCTCTGAGCGCCTTCTGTGCCTGTTTCTTCTCGGTGACGTCGCGGAAAAGTGATTGATGCCCCAGGACTTCTCCCGACAGGCCTTTCCTCAATGTGGCACTGATTTCACATTGAATGGTCTGTCCTTGTTTCGTAGTCATTTCGGCTTCCCAATCGGAGACAAAACCGGCAGCGCCGATGTCGCTTGCGAACAGAGCTTGTCGCACGGGCTTGGTGTGCCAATTCTCGATATTCGTGCCGATCAATTCACTCCGCGGACAGCCGAACATATGCGCTGCGGCCGGATTTACGTCTTCGATCCAACCGTCCGGGGAGGAAATGACGATGGCGTCCCTCGAAAGTTCGAATACGGAACGGTAGCGTTCCCGACTCTCCCTGATTTCTTCTTCCGATCGCCGAAAGTCCAGGAAGATGGGTCTGATCAACGCCATTCCGCCCACCATTAAGGCCGAGGTAATCAGCGCCACGAGTTCCTCGGAGCCGATGCCGCCGAGCTCAGGGGGCGAACCGTCGCCCCACGATGCGTAGAGGGCCAACAAGCGGCGAACGGCCATGCCGATGGCCGCAGTAGCGATCAACAGCCAAGCTCTTCGACGGCCCGTGATCCTAATCAGTCGTAATGCCAGAACGGCAGCGGTGATCTGGAGAAGCAGCGAAACGAGAATGATCGGGAACAGGTTCAAGGCCGTCGACCTCGAAATAGGACCCACGAACATCCGGGATCAGAGGGTGTCAACACGCTTTCCTCGTTTCCGTTTCGTTATAGAGGGGCCGACTCTCGCAGGAGCCCGTCATGACGCTCGCTTGCACCGGGACGGTTGTCGGGGATGCTTGAATCATCGCGATATCACATGCACCGACCAAGCGAAGGCAAGCCCTCGTCTCAACGAGGCCGGGAAGAATAGACGTTCGGAAGCTTCGTCCCGGGCGCCTGCCTCGTCCAACCCCCGGAGAGGCAGTGCGCTCCACCCGGGGGAAGAACCGCGTTTCATGGTTCTCTGAAGCGTCGGAGAATGTTTTTTCGGTTTTCGTCGATGAGTCATCAGCCCAAGTGCTCCGGAAGGGCGCGTAACTCGTTGACTCTCTTGGGCGCTCTCAGGGAGCCGAGGATCGGCATAGACTTCTTCCCATGATCTCCTTCCGGATTCCTTACGGATATCCGCTTTCGAGTATCGGCGTTTTTGGTTTGTCCGACCAGCACCATCAGCTGCATGATGGTGTCCTTGATCAATTCCGCCTGGGAACTCAGCTCTTCCGCCGCACCCGCGGATTCCTCCGCCCCCGATGAGTTTCGTTGAATCACTTTGTCCATTTCGGACACCGCTCGATTGATCTGGCTCACTCCTTGGGACTGTTCGCCGGAAGCGGCGGATATCTCAGCGATGAACCCGGCCACCTTTTCGGCGCTGGAAGAGACCGAAGCAACCGCTCCGTTGGTTTCCCCGACAAGGGCCGAGCTGTTATTGACCCGCCGCCCGGTCGTTTCAATGAGGATTCCCACTTCCTTAGCGGCTTCTCCCGCCCGCATGGCAAGATTGCGGACTTCTTCCGCCACAACCGCGAACCCCACTCCGTGTTCACCCGCCCTGGCCGCTTCCACCGCTGCGTTCAGCGCTAGAAGGTTGGTCTGGAAAGCGATCTCATCAATGGTTTTGGTGATCTTTGATATCTCCCCACTGGCCGTCGAGATATCCTCCATGGATCGAGTAAGTTCGGCCATGGCCTTTTGGGCTTTGCCGACCTCTTCCCGTGTATTCCGCATCAGCCGATCCGCCTGTGAGGCGTGCTCGGCGTTTCCTCTGGCCATGGTGGCCATCTCTTCCAATGAGGCGGAAGTCTCTTCTAATGATGCGGCCTGTTCTGAAGCCCCCTCGGCAATGGATTGACTGGAAGCCGCGAGCTGGGTTGAAGCGGCGACCAGTTGCTCGGAACCATCGTTCAGGGAACCGATGATTTCGCCCAGGACCTTGTTGATGCGATCCGAAACCAACCATCCGAAAAAGAGAGCCCCGAGGGCGATGCAGGCTGCGATGGCGGTAATCCATGTCCTGGCGGATTCCTCTACGGACCGTGCAGCCCGGTTGCCTTCCATGAGTTGTTCTCGAGCTCTGTCGGCAATCTCGTTTGCGGCGCCTTCGATCTTTGTTCGGCTCGTTTTGATCTCTCCCGTCATGAGCGACCTGATGCGGTCTATGGACTCGTCTCTGGCCGGGATCTTTTCGAATATCCCCTCAAAGGTTCGTACGTAATTCCGGAGGATTCCGCTCATGTCTCCGACGGCCAACGGCTTCAGTCGTTCCGCGGCTTCTTTCCACCGGTCGATGTACCTCTGGTCGGCCCGTTGGAGAATGTTCTTCTCCTGTCGACGAATTTCGGCCACCAACAGCTTGACCTGATCGTCATTCGCCAGGGTTTCCATTTCTCGACCGGCCTCCACCAGGGTTCCCACGGCGCCGAAGCGGTTCTCGGCGGAGTCGTACCATCCGATTTCCCTTACGAGATTCACCTGTGCTTTCTTGAGCTCAAGAACATTTTGGATAAGGTCACTGAATTCGGCGAATACAGGTTCTCCTTTGTGAATGAGTTTTTCGATTCGCCCTCCCTCACGGCAAGGCGGTAGGGTCATCCCCTCCATTCCGGGCATGATGGTTCCGAGGTTCGAGGACCCATTGAGAATCGCTTCCATCAGCGCTTCACATTGTTGGAGACCATTTCGGACTCTTTGTGAATACGCCTGGAGCTCATCACTGCTGCGATTCACTGCGTAAAGCTCGTTCAGGGACAATTGAACCTCGAGCAATGTGCCGATCATCCGGTCTGCAACGGCTTGCTGTGGGATTCTGACCTCCGTGATATCCTCGTAGTATCCAACCACGACACCGAAGCGGTTCAAGAAGAAAACCGACACCAGAGCCACCAACAAAACCATGCCGAGCACCAAGGCAACGAGCCTGCGTCTAATGGTCGCCTTCCTCATGAGGGAGCCTCCTTGATCAAGGTATGCGCTGAAAGTTTCGAGCGTTATCGGTCCGTGTCTCTCGGGTATGTAAAAACCACAAGAAAACCACGAGGCCGGAGGACTCAACATGGGGATTCCGGGACCGGGTTCTTCTCGATCCGCGGTTCGAAGTACGGGTTCGGTGCGGCTCGTCCTCGGGACATAAGGAACGCGCTCGCGGCGCACTCCGGAGATTGCATATATCAAGCGAAACAATGCAATGTTTCGCCATTCCTGGATCAATGGGAAGTGAGAGGGGGTAAGAAGCGACGTGACCCCATCCGCCCGGTAAGTATGAGCCGTCGATGGAGAAAACAGACGGTTGGGCCGCCGCAACGTTTGGATCGAAAATATAATACAAATTCTGGCAGAATTCCTTAAAACGGGCAATAAGCGCACTGCGGATTTTTTGGTTCCAAAAACCTGATTCGAGGGGGGGGGGATACCTGGTTTGGCGCTCTCCCCACATGGACTCACCGAAGGGAATCTCACGGAACGCAAAGGTTTGGGCTGAGAATGAGCGAGGCGGCGGGTGTCGGCCTCGTAAGGTGGGCTTTGTTTCCGATGAAGGCTTCGAATTTCGTAGCCCGACCGCGGCTTATAGGGGCGTCAGTCCTTGGCGTACCGCGTATTTGATCAGCTCCGCGAAGCTGCCGAGGTTGAGCTTCCGCATCACGTTCTGCTTGTGGGTATCCACGGTCTTGACACTGACATTGATCGTGTCCGCCACTTCGCGAACGGTTTTTCCCTCGGCCAGCAACTGAAGAATCTCGCGTTCGCGGGAAGACAGCAAAGAGAAGGCGGACTCGGGTTGCCGTGCTTCGGGATCGGAGAGGCCTTGAAATACTTCACGGGTTACGCCGGGACTCAGATAGGCCTGGTGATCAACGACCGCTCCGATGGCCCGCTCTATCTCTTCAAAGGCACATTCCTTCAACACGTAGCCGGCGGCGCCCGCCCGAATCATCTCCATCACATACTTGCCTTCGGAGTGGACGGACAATGCAATGACTTTGGTTCCGGGATGGTTCGAAATGATTCGCCGGGTTGCTTCGATGCCGTTCATGTCCGGCATCCCGATGTCCATGATGACGATGTCCGGTTTGATTTCATCCGCCAAACGCAATGCCTCGTGTCCCGTAAACGCCGTGCCCGCCACGGACAGGCCCTGAACCCCGCTGATGAGGGCGCGCAGCCCCTCCAAGAGGACTCTGTGGTCGTCGGCCAGCATGATTTTCAAATTCATTACGCGTCTCCAATCCCGAGTGCCGGGGGAACGGGCAGCCACAGAGCGATACAGGTTCCCTGTCCGGGGCCGGATTGCAAGTCCAGTTTGCCGTGCATGGTGGTGATACGCTCACGTATGCTGAAAAGGCCGAATCCTTTGGACCCGAGGTGCTCTTGCGCCTTGGGGTCGAACCCCTTACCGTCGTCGCGGACACACAACGATACTGATTCGGATTCGGACCGGAGGATGATCTCGACCCGCTTGGCTTCGGCGTGTTTTTCCACGTTCTGTAAGAGTTCCCTGAGCATTCGGAATAGAGCGATGGACAGCTCGTCGTTTAATGATCCGGATTCCCCATGTTTCGTCAGGACAATGGATAGGCCGCTGCGCCGCCGGACTCGGTCCGTCAGCCATTCCACCGCCGCGTCGAATCCCAAATCATAGAGCAGCGGAGGGCTGAGTTCCATAGTGACTTGGCGGGCGCTTTCTAAGATCGAATCGACCATGTTCCTAATTTTGAACAAAGAATCCTGAATGCTCGGGTCCGCCGTGCTGATGGCCTGCTGTAATCTGATTCGCAGAAGCGCCAGATCCTGGCTGAGTCCGTCATGAAGGTCCGCAGCCAGTCTGCGTCGTTCACGCTCTTCCGCCATGGTGATTTCCGACAGCAGGCTTTTCAGACGTTCTTGATAATCGAGTAGGGCCTTTTCATTGTTCTTGCGTTCCGTGATGTCCATCACGGCCGCTATGATTCCGCCTCCCACGTCTTCTCTGTCCAGCAGTCGAGCCTGGAAGATAACGTCTATCATTCTGCCGTCCCTGCACATCAAACGGGCGTCTTTGACTGCTTTTCCCGTCTGATCGAGACTGGCCATTATATCTTTTTCATCAAGCAAGAAGCGTGCCTTGTCAGGATAGAATGAAGATACGATTCTTCCTTTGAGCTCTTCGGCCTCGTAACCGGATATGCGCACCAGCGCATCGTTAAACCAAGCAATTCTGCCTTCCTCAAACAGAGCGATGGCTGCGGGTGAGGCATCCAGAATGGCATTCAGGGTTTTTCTGCTTTCCAGCAGGGCTTCCTCGAGCCTACGTCTTTCCTCCACCTCTCGCTGGAGTTTCTTGTTGGTTCTTTCCATGGCCGCGGTGCGTTTTCTGACTCGCTCTTCGAGTTGCACGTTGGACTCGCGGAGTTGTTCTTCCGCAACGCCCAAACGAGACACGGCGGTGGACAGGTCCCGATTGAGCCTGATGATGCTTCGGTAATGCCACAGAAACATGACGGCGGCGACGAGGGCGGTCAACGCTCCCATGGCCAAAACGACCCGGGATATGCTCCAGAAGGACGGAGGCGTTCCATACCACTTGGTATACATGGCATGGAATTCCGGAGTGCCGACGAAGTCTTTCACTAACGGCTTGAGCCGTTCCAGTAGTTGCGAATCACCCTTTCTTACCGCCACGGCTCGTTTGACTTCGCCCAAAGAAATCGTCGTATTCTTGACGCGATCCCGCAGGCCCGCCTTCCTTACGAGGCAGAAGAACACCGGTTCGGGGAATGCCAGAACATCGACGGTGCCCGACAGCAGTCCGAAGAGCGCATTATTGAAGTCCGCATAGACCCTTACGTGTTTGAGATTGAGAGGTTTGAGGAATTCAAGCGCGGTGTTGAATTGCACGACGGCAATTCTGCGGGACTTCAGGTCTTCGATTTGATCCAGGTTTTTCGCGCTGCTTCTTATGAATAGGGACTGGTTGTAGGCCTCCACCGGGGAAGTGAAGTCGAAGCTGATTTTCCTCTCTTCGCTGACTCCCATGTTGGGGATAAGGTGCACTTCCCCGTTCTTTAGCGAATCCGCCGCCTGCAACCAGGTGTCCTTGACCTCATAGCGAACCAGGACCCCGGCCCTTCGAGCCAGGATGTCCATTACTTCAATGGCGAAACCCTCGGGTGCTCCGGACGGACCCATTGAATATTGAGGCGGGTGATCGCGCGGTACTGCGGCGATCCAGGTTTCCGTGGGGGAAACCGGGAGAGCTCGGACATGAGACACTTCGGACGCGAATGAAAACGGACCCGTTAGGCCCAAAGAGATCAACAGAAGGAGTATGAGCTGGGAACCGGACTTCAACAAGATGTACGACCTTTGTTGGAAACGAAGCATCCGCGCGTTTCTTGAGCGGCGGCAAGCGACGTGCACGAACATTGAAGTCGTGCGAGGTCCGCGGGTGTTCGACTGAAGGATTCAGAGTACACGTGTACGGACCGCACCTTATTTCCGGAGGGCTTCGCAACCCCGTCGGACCATTCGGAAGCTTTGCCCTCATTCATCGAGTTTGGGACGAATAGTCGTTCTTCGGATGGTCGTGGGGCGGGCTCGTCTCTCCATCCATCGGTGGCCACTGCACATTATGGGTCCCCGGTTCGCCTCGCATGATCCTTTGTAATCCCGAGATGCCATGAAGTCAATCGTGCGGTGGGCGCCCGTTACAGGCGCCGTTGGGCGGGAGGGGGCTTGCATCGAGTCCGGTCCGAAGGAATCGGATTTCTTTGCTGAACCAATGCCGCTTGGAGTAATTCGTCGCCTTGTCATTGCATTGCGGCGCATTAGGTGCCCAAAGAAGGCTGGGAGTCGATCCGGGGGCCGGATGCGGACCCGGGAGTTTATTCAGAGGGCAATGGAGGCCCCGAATCTCGGAGCCGCATGGTGCTTCATAACGGCGTCAAACCCTGGCGCACCGCATACTTGACGAGGTCGGCGAAGCTCCCCAGATTCAACTTTCGCATCACGTTTTGTTTGTGCGTGTCCACGGTTTTCACACTGATGTTGATCGTTTCCGATACTTCACGGGAGGTCTTGCCCTCGGCCAACAACTGGAGTATCTCTCGTTCTCTGGAAGAAAGCGTTGAAAAGGCGGATTCCTGTTCCTGTGTCTCGGGGTCCGAGAGTCGGCGGAACACCTCACGCGCCACTCCGGGACTGAGGTAGGCCTGATGAGCGGCGACCGCTTCGATGGCCCGCTCGATTTCTTCGAAAGCGCACTGTTTCAGGACGTAACCCGAGGCACCGGCCCGAATCATCTCCGTCACATACCTGCTTTCGGAATGGACGGATAATGCAATGACCTTGGTCCCAGGGTGGTTGGTCAATATCCGTCGGGTCGCTTCGATGCCGTTCAGGTCCGGCATGCCGATGTCCATGATGACGATATCGGGTTTGATCTCATCGGCCAGTCGAAGCGCTTCCCTTCCCGTAAGCGCGGTACCCTCAACGGAAAGATTCTTCACTTGGCTGATGAGAGCGCGCAGTCCTTCCAGCAACACTTTGTGGTCATCGGCGAGCATGATTTTGAGAGTCATAGGGCGTCTCCCATTCCGGTTGTGGGCGAATGGGGTGTATGCCGTGGGTGAAGTCGGGCCCCAATATCCCGGACAGCTGCAAGCCCTTTCGCATGGAAATATTCCACCTTCTTCCAGGGAGCGTCCGGCTCCCGGAAACACCTGAGCCGTACGCAGTCACCGGACGTAACGTCGGCAAATTCGGACTTCCCTGCCCGGGGTTCATCGAGTCTTCGGCGGGGGGGCGGTTTCTCTGCGGTCCTGGAAATTGGTTTTCACCGGAGCCTTTGACGGCCGTGAGATGAATCGGCTCCCGCAGCTGCATCGACACTGTTTCTTTTAGTCCCGTCGTTCTTTGAAGTCAATGTTGGTCGGCGTCATAACGGATGGGGGTTGGTCGGAAGAAGACAGGCAAGTTGCCGGGGATCCCGATCTTCCAGCCTTCGAAGTTTTGGGTAAACAATTGTTGCTTGGATAAACGTTGAGACGATGATGGTGGTCGAAACCTAAGAGCGGCTTGATTGTACCCTTCGGCGGAATGAGAAAAGAGCCGATCCAAATGAGCCTTCCCTTGTTCGAATGCCTGCCTCCCCTAAGGGAGAACGTTCGTCTCTTCATAAGGATAAGAAACGTAAAGAGGGTGTCGGAACACGTGGAAACGCTTTTTCCGGGAGACATGGCATAATATCTTGCCTATGATGCTGAAATTTCCCTGATCAATGCCGGCTGGGATTGGGAGAGTCGTTTTCTTGCCGAAATTTCCTCTTCGGAGCCCGAGCATTGTCGCAAAGGAAAGCGGAAGGAGGAACGGCTTTCGTATCGTACAGGAGCCGTCCCGGTAGGAGATTCCGACTTGGCTTCTATAGGGGATTGGGCGGTGAGATTTCTTGAGTCCGCAAAAGTCTGCCGGAATCCGTTGAAACGGAGGTCGGCCTTCCCGGCCGGCAGGTGTAGCTGGAATAATACTTAGCGAGACGAGACGCTGAAATTAGAGTCCGGAACGGATGTCTCATGGAACGAGCGCGCGGCCCGCTATCGGGGTCAATACGAATGAAAGAGAAACGCCATAGGGAAATGTCGGCACCGGGAGAGGGGGTACTCGCCGGAAGAGCTTTTTGGGCAATCTGCGTACCGGCGATCATGATGATGTTCGCCGCTTGCGCCGCAGTGGGGCCGGATCATGTTCCCCCTCCGCAAACGGCACCCAAGACCTGGCACACTGAACTCATGGAAGGCCTACGACCCGGTCCCCCGGATTCCGAAGGCCTTGCCGAATGGTGGCGCACCCTGAGCGACCCGGACTTGTCCGAGTTGATCGCTCTGGTGGTGGAAGGCAACCTCGAAATGAAACAGGCTGAATCCCGTGTGCGTGAGGCACGGGCTCGACGCGGCATCACAAAGGCCGATCTGTTTCCCGTCTTGGATGTGGACGCCTCCGTCTCAAAGAGTCGTAGTAGTGGGAACGTAGGTACCGGGAACACCAACACGCTTTTCATGACGTCCTTTGACGCCGGCTGGGAAATCGATATTTTCGGCGGCGTCCGGAGATCCGTGGAAGCGGCGGACGCCGATTTGCAGGCTGCGGGAGAAGATCTCAACGATGTGCTGGTATCGCTTCTCGCGGAGGTGGCTCTCAATTACGTGGAGGTCCGTACGTATCAAACCCGGCTTGACCTGGCCCAAGCCAACCTTGACGCCCAGCGAGAGACATTCGAGATTGCGCGATTCCGTTATCAAGCAGGTCTGGGCAACGAATTGGCCGTTCAGCAGGCACGTTACAACCTAGAGAATACCCGTTCCCGGATTCCGACGCTTCGCACAGGGCTGGAAGAGACCCTGAATCGACTGGCCGTTTTGACGGCACGTGCGCCCGGAACGCTTCACGAAATGCTGGAAGAGCACCGGTCCATACCGATCACGCCTCCCTCGGTTGCCGTGGGTGTGCCGGCCGAGGCATTGCGCCGGCGACCCGACGTTCGGCGTGCCGAATACCAATTGGCTGCGGAGACCGCCCGAGTAGGCGTGGCCGTGGCGGAACTCTATCCGAGACTTCGTCTGGCAGGATCCATCGGCCTGGAGTCTTCGAAGTCGGCCGATCTACTTGATTGGTCCAGCCGCTTCTGGAGCTTCGGCCCGACGATTTCCTGGAATGTGTTCGATGCCGGTGCCGTTCGTAATAACATTGAAGCGCAATGGGCCGTCAGGGAACAGGTTTTGCTGGCTTACGAAGCGGCCGTGCTGGGGGCCTTGGAAGAGGTGGAAAACACGTTGACCGCTTACGCCCAAGAACAGCTTCGAAGAGAAAGGCTCACGGCTGCCGTGGAAGCCGCACGACAGGCCGCGAGCCTTGCGGAAGCCCAATACACGGCCGGGCTTATGGATTTCTCGGACGTTTTGGACGCCCAAAGGTCTCTCCTTTCTTTTCAGGATCAACTGGCCCAGAGCGAAGGCGCGGTGACCACCAACCTCATACGTCTTTACAAAGCCTTAGGTGGTGGTTGGAGGCCCTTGTCGTCCCAAGAACCGGGATGACGTGCCCATGGACACCCGCTTGGACGGCTTCTCGAAATAAAAACTTCAACTGTTGCCCCGGAGACCCGCGAGATTTGGAAAGTGCCACGGCATGGATCCGACGGACATGCGTTTTCCGCCGGCGACCCCGGGACATGGGATGCGGTACCGGGGGCGGACCTCTCCGGTCAATGATGGGAAGGCAAATATCCTCAAGGAGCTGAGACATGAAATCGCATTCCGTTTCGGAATCGGACGTTGCGCGAACACTGAAACTCGACCAGTCTTCGAAACGGGGAAAGAGACTCAGGCGTCGGATCGTACCGATCATTCTGGTTGCGGCCTTAATCGTGGTCGTTGTGATTTGGAGGTCCGCAGGAAAGTCGGATTCGATTTTCTACAAAACTCAGGAGGCGCAAGTCGGCGACTTGACGGTTATCGTAACGGCTACGGGAAATCTTGAACCCACCAACGAAGTTGAGGTGGGAAGCGAGCTCTCCGGCATCATCAAAACCGTGGAGGCGGATTACAACGACAGGGTGCGGGTCGGCCAGGTCTTGGCCACACTGGACACCACCAAACTCAAGGCGCAGGTTATGCAATCCAGGGCGGCCTTGGAGGCGGCCAAGGCCAAAGTCCTGCAGGCGCGTGCGACCGTAAAGGAGACGCGCAGCAAGCTGAAACAGCTTCAAACGGTGAGGAAGTTGAGCAACAACAAAGTTCCGTCGCAACTCGAGATCGATGCTGCGGAAGCGGCTCTCGATCGTGCCGAAGCGGATGAAGCCGCCGCGAAAGCCTCGGCTTCTCAGGCTTTGGGCGTGCTTGAAGCCAACGAAACAGACCTGTCGAAAACGGTGATCCGGTCCCCCATCAATGGAATCGTGCTGACCCGAAGCGTGGAGCCGGGGCAGACAGTGGCGGCATCTTTTCAAGCACCGGTGCTGTTCAGCTTGGCCGAGGACCTGACCCAGATGGAATTGCACGTTGATGTTGATGAAGCGGACGTGGGTCAGGTGCGGGAAGGCCAGACTGCGGAGTTCTCTACGGATGCGTATCCGGGAAGGACCTTTGAGGCTCGGATTACTCAAGTCCGTTACGGCTCCGAATCCACGGAAGGGGTCGTAACGTATGAAACCGTGTTGGAAGTGAACAATTCCGATCTGTCTCTGAGACCCGGCATGACGGCCACCGCCGATATCACGGTGAACAAGGTGGAAAACGCTCTTCTGGTTCCAAATTCCGCCTTGCGCTTCATCCCTCCGGCACGCGAGGAAGAGCGCCCCTCGCGAGGCTTGGTCGGCACGCTGCTTCCCCGTCCCCCCCGATCCTCATCCAAGCCTCGAGAGGAACAGGCGAAGAATAAGAAACAACAGAGAGTCTGGATCCTGAAGGATGGGAAACCCTCGGCGGTGGCCGTCACCGTCGGAGCGACCAACGGAATCATGAGCGAGGTCACGGCGCCGGAGATCAAAGCCGGGACGGCCCTGATAGTGGATTATGTGGAGACGGATAAATGAAGCTGGTCGACTCGCCTTCCGAGGTGAATCCTTCCGACCATCCCTTGATTGTGTTCGAGGGCATACGCAGGGTCTACGGCGAAGGGCCTGGAGCGGTGGAAGCGCTTCGGGGCATCGACGTCGTCATCCACGAGGGTGACTTCCTGGCCGTAATGGGGCCCAGCGGATCGGGGAAATCCACATTCTTGAATATTCTTGGGTGCCTGGATACTCCGAGTGCCGGCTCTTATCGGTTCCAAGGCGTTGAGGTGGGGCAACTTTCGTCCAACCAACGGGCCCTGCTGCGTCGCCATTACCAAGGGTTTGTGTTTCAAGGCTTCAATCTGCTGAAACGCACGTCGGCGCTCGAGAATGTGGAACTCCCCTTGATTTATCGCGGAGTGCCCGCGGAAGAACGACGGGCACGTGCCTTGCAAGCCCTGGAAACGGTGGGGCTCAAAGGATGGGAGTCTCACACTCCGGGGGAACTATCGGGCGGTCAGGAGCAGCGGGTGGCCATTGCCCGGGGCATTGTCACCGGGCCTGCCATGCTGTTGGCGGACGAGCCCACTGGGAATCTGGACACGGCCCGCAGCCGCGAGATCATGGAACTGCTCGTGTCCTTGAACCGGGACCAAGGTATCACCATCGTCATGATCACCCATGAACAGGACATGGCGGCCTATGCCAAGCGCGTCATCCGTTTTGTGGATGGTCTGGTGGAATCGGATGCACGCAACGGGGAGAGAACCTGATGCTCTGGAACACGATTCTGCTTGCGTTGCGTGAGATCAGGCGCAACCTGATGCGTTCATTCCTGACTATGCTGGGCATCGTCATCGGAGTGGGTGCGGTGATTACTCTGGTGACCATCGGCGGGGGTGCCACCGCACAAGTCACCTCTGAAATTGCCGGGCTGGGCAGCAATCTGCTGATCGTGACTCAGGGAAAACGGATGGGACCCGGTCAAAGATCCACCGCTCCACCGTTCAAGCGAAGGGACGCTTTGGCGATCGCCCGGGAGGTCGGCTCAGTCGCTTCCGTGGCTCCTGTTGCCTCCGGTTCCGTGATGGCCGTGTTCGGCAATTCGAATTGGTCCACCTCGGTCACCGGGACGGAAAATTCGTATTTCAAAGTGCGCAACCTGAAACTATCCTCGGGTAGGCTCTTCACCGATAGTGAACTCCGGTCCGGTGCGGCCGTATGTATTTTGGGGGAAACGGTCCGCAATAAGCTTTTCGGGCGACGGAACGTCGTGGACGGCAAGATCCGCCTGGGGAAGGTTTCCTGTCAAATCGTCGGTTTGTTGGAGCCCAAAGGACAGAGCGCCATGGGACGCGATCAGGACGACGTGGTCGTGATCCCGCTGCGCACCTACCAGCGGCGTATTGCCGGGAATCAGGACATCAGCCTCCTGCTTGTTTCGGCACGGGAAGATGCTTCCACGGAGAGAGTCCAACGAGACATCCGGCAATTGATGCGGGAACGTCGCCATCTTTCCCCGAGCGAAGACGATAACTTTGATGTGAGGGACATGAAAGAAATTGCCAAAACGCTTACCGGGACTACCAAGGTGCTCACCGCCTTGTTGGGCGCCGTGGCCGCGGTCAGCCTTTTGGTGGGCGGGATCGGCATCATGAACATTATGCTGGTATCGGTGACCGAGCGGACTCGGGAAATCGGTATCCGGCTTGCCGTCGGAGCTCTCGAAAGAGACGTTCTGCTTCAATTCCTGGTCGAGGCCGCGGTGTTGTCTTCTCTAGGCGGTTTGATCGGGATCGCCCTGGCGCTCGCCGCATCGGTGCGGCTCGCGGACGTTCTCGATGTACCGTTTGTCTTGAATGCGGGCATCGTGGTTGTCTCCTTTCTTTTCTCCGCCGCCATAGGGGTGATTTTCGGCTATTTCCCCGCGCGAAAGGCGGCTCGGCTGGATCCCATCGACGCGCTCAGGCATGAATAGACAGCGCCGCGTTCCCGACCGACGATTCGCAGGAGCATGGTTCTTCTCCGCACGTGATAGGGCCCCCGGGCCCGGCATCGATGCCTTCCTTGATCGCAACTCCCAACCTGCACGAGGTCGATGAAAGGGACGAAATCGATCGTCCACAAAATGGCCCGAACGGGTGATTTTTTTTGCGGCTTCAACTGTCAGCATGTCCAGACTGGAGACAAATGCAGTGTTCGGCATGCCGCCGTGTTCCGTGCACACACCCCCGTGGTTTCCTGCACGCGCACCTGTTTTTTCTTGCCGGACGGGCTTATATGACGGTCGTCAATTAAGTGAAGAGAGGAAACTTATGCCGCAAGCCAACAACTATCTCGACATCCTGAAAATATTGCCGAAAACCAATTGCCGTGACTGCGGCATGCCCACCTGTATGACCTTTGCCGTGGGCGTTCTGCAGGGCAAAAAGACCCTCGCCGATTGCCCCCATCTGGCCGGCGAAGTGGTGGAGTCTTGTCGGGTTCAGTCTATAGGAGAGAATAGGCTGGACCAGGATCAGCAGGGAATCGTGGAGGAGTTGGAGCGTCAAGTCGCCCAAACGGACTTCGACTCGGCCACGTCGAGACTGGGGGCGAGACTCGTGGACGGCAAACTCGCCGTTCCCATGCTCGGAAAGGATTTTTTGGTGGATCGGAAAGGGCAAGTGGCTTCCACATGCCATACCAATATGTGGTTGCGGATGCCTTTGTTGAACTACATCATTCGCTGCTCGGGTAAGGAGCCGTCGGGCCGATGGGTACCGCTCCGAGACCTCCCGGGAGGGCCGGACTGGGGCCGGTTCTTCGAACACCGATGCGTACAGACGTTGAAGAAAGTGATCGACGGATGCACCGACCTCTTCGAAACCATGATCGATGTGTTCCAAGCGGAACCGGCACGGGCCTTCGATTCCGATGTGGCCGTGGTGCTCTATCCGCTGCCCAAGGTTCCCATGCTGATCTGTTACTGGAAGCCCGAAGAAGGAATGGATTCCGATCTCAGTCTGTTCTGGGACGCCGATGCCGAAGAGAACCTGAACATCGATTCGCTCTGCTATCTGGGTACGGGCATGACGAACATGTTCGAAAAGATCGCCCGAACCCACGGCAAATGAGCTGAGAACAGGAGGGTATTCATGTCCGAAGAAGGCCGGGTCGTGGATTATCTTCTCAAGACCGCTCCCTGCGGACTGGACTGCTTCAATTGCGTTTTCTACCTCGCCCGTGAAGACTCGAGGGCAATGGAAGAGTTGGAGCGGTATCAACGCGTTCTGGGAGTGCCCGTTGAGGTCATGTTTTGCCGAGGGTGCCGGCCCCAAGGGGGGTGCATCAAACTTCACTTGAACCCCATGGTTTCCAATCGCAGCGAAGGCGAACCATGTCCCGCTTATGCCTGCAGCCGAGCAAAGGGAGTGGACTTCTGTTTTCAGTGCGATGAGTTTCCCTGCGATCATCTGCATCCCTATGCCGACCGCGCCGACAAGGTTCCTCACAACACCAAGGTCTTCAATCTTTGCCTGATCCGGAAGATGGGACTGGAACGCTGGGCCGAGGAAAAGGCCCTGCGGGTGAGGGAAACCTATTCCACCAAATGGTGGTCCCTTTAGCCGACCGCTGAAAAACGCGATCTGCGGCGTTGCGCTTCGTCCCTCGTCACTGCGACGTACTTCTAGGTACGTCTCATTTCTCGGGATTTGCGCGCCTTGCATGTCATCGTTTTTCAACAATCTCCAATCATCCGACTTTTTCAACGGGCTGTTGGACAAGTGCGGGCGCCGCGTGCTGCGCGCAGGCATGATCATTGTGAAGGGAGGGCTTCTTAGGCGGTCCTCCCTTTTTTGGGGTTTCCCGTGACAACAGGGTTTCCGGGTCGGTTGTGAGACGTAACGGTGCATTGATCGAGCGCGAGGAATACCGTATAGTCCATTAATGCGGCCGGCAACGGCTGATAGGAAACGGGTGGGAGGCGACACGGGTTGTCCGTTCTGAAGTCCAATCGAGAAGCGATCCCGGGTGATCGCGTCATGCCGGCGTTATCGGCGTGGGATATTTTGGCCGGTTTGGGAGATTCCCTGGCGGTGATGGACTCCGCCTACCGGATCGTGTGGGCCAGGGAGCCGCTGTTGCCTGAAGGCCGGTCCGGGGAACGAAACCCCATTGTGGACCGGTTTTGCTACGAGGCCTTTTTCGGCCGTGACGAGGTTTGCGAATCCGCTTGCCCGGTGAAAACCGTGTGGGCTACGGGTCGCACTCATGCGGTGGAGCGCCGAATCGTTCTTGAGGATGGGCGAGTGCTCTGGAGGGAGGCGCGAGCGTATCCGATCCTGGACCGCCGCGGCCGTGTGCTCCTGGTCGCCCGAATCAGTTTCGACATTTCGCACCGCAAAGAACGGCAAGGCAAACAAATCCGCCGTCTCGCCGCTCTCGAACGTTCGTTGGAGGAGCTGAACCGATCTTATCCCGAGCCCCGCTCCTTCCCAACGGTGTCGGGACGTGCGCTGACCATGCGCGAGTTGGAAGTGCTGCGTTTGGTGTCTCAAGGGCTCAGCAAGCCCCACATCGCCGAGGTCTTGAATTTGAGCCCCCATACCGTCAAGCGCCACGTGGACAATATCTTCGACAAGCTGGGTGTCAACGACCGCACCCAGGCCGCGGTTTGGGCCGCTCGCCAAGGATTGGTGTGAACCCTCGCCGCGCATGTCGTCATAACGTTCTTCATCATCAGACCGGGGAAACGGGCAAAGTAATGACCTGCGATCAGTGCCGTGAAACCATTCCCGATGATGAGGGAAGAGAATTTCATTCCGAGATGTTGTGTGACGACTGCTACATCGACCGGATTTTTCCGAAAGTGCTGAAGACAAGCTATCCGAATGATGCGGCGGAATTCATGAGAAGGCTTCAAGTCTCCTACTCCTTACACCCGCAGCGATATTCTTGAGTTGGACCGCCGCTTCCCGCCGAAACCTCCCAGATTCCTTTCCCGGTCCGGATTCGCAGAACATCATCCGAAAAAGTGAGGATCGTCATCCCGGACAATTTCGGGATCGCACCCGGTTGCCGACGGATTCCGTGTGGCGGTATTCGACTCGTCGCGTTATGATGCCATATTCATCATTGCCGTTTCGGTCCGGTGAAGAACGAAGCCTGTGTGTACCGGAACGTGTGATCACCATCCGAGCCACGTTTCTCACGTCGTTGAGCGTCCGCATCCGGAGGCGGAGCACCGACCGCACCATCGTTGAAAAATCATTGCAGGAGGCGTCCGCATGACCTCGCCCGGTAAGACTTTGTCCATTCGTATTCCGCTGGAGTCTGCGTTCTTAAACACGTTCGTTTCCCTGGTGGAAAACGCTTCGCATGCCTTCGGCATGGGAATCGCCGATACTTTGAAGCTGGTCTTGGCTGCGGAGGAGCTTTTCGCCTACTTGACTCGTGTAGGTGAGTCGGGTCGGGAACTGGAAGCGGAGTGTTCCGACGGCATTTATTGTGTCCGACTCTCCTTGATTGTTCCTGTTCAACCGTTCCGCATGGAAGCATTCAATTTGACGGCCACATTTTCGCCGGAACGCGAGTCGGACCTGGAAGATCTGGGGCTGCTCCTGGCCGCTCGATCCGTTGATCGATTACAGATTTCCGAATATCCCCCGAGGGGAATTCATCTGGTGCTCACCAAAGAGAAAGCCTACCCGGAAGAACCTCCACGGGAGAGCGGATCGGAACCGGTTCCTTTGGATTCTTTCGAGGTGGTAACTCCGAATTCGGAGGAAGCCAAGGTGCTGGCTTCCGGGATCAGCCGTTACTTCCCTGCTTCGGAGGTTCCCCGAATCTTCCATTTTCCAGGCAAGCTGGTGGATGTGGCTGCGTGCGGAGAATATGGAATTCTCGCAGCCCGCGACGAGGGCATGCGTATCGGGGGAGGGATCGTGTGGCGTCGACTGGGTTCCGGATTGGTGGAAATCTTCGGTCCCTATGTTTTTAGCGCTTCGGACCGCGCGGCCATGGCGCGGACGCTCCTGGACGAGTGTATCGGAAAACACGGTCGTACGGACGCATTGGGAGTGATATGTCGCTGCGGAGCGACAGGGATTCCCGACGGATACATGGAGTTTTTGGGGTCCTTGATTCACCGGCGTGCGGAAGGGTCCGCCGTCTCCGAGTCGGTGCTGTACCGGCAACTCAAGGAGGACCCCGGCCGGAGCGTGTGGTGTCATCCCAGGCTCCGAGGATTTTTGGAGGAGCAGTACGAGCGCCTGTACCTCGGGCGTTCCCTTCAATTAGTGGAACCGGCCGGAGAACACCGTTCCGCCCATTCGGTCTTTTCGACGGAATTCGATTCCTCCCTGCAAACGGTTACCCTTCGTTCTCTTTGGGAAGGGGCCGATGCCGGCGAGAACCTGTCGCGCCACATGGCGCTCTTGCGGGACGAAGGGATGTCTCAGGTATTGTTCGAGCTGGATACCGGCAAACCCACCCAGGCGGATCTGGCGCCCGCCCTCCTGGACAGCGAGTTCGAGCCGCGTCTGGTGATTCCTCATGGAGGAGAAGGGGACGTTGTGGTGTTCCAGTATCTAGGAAACGGGGCGCAGCGATGATCGGTTTCGACCTGGACAGGCTGGTGCCGGCGCACGTCAAAGCTTTTGACGCGTATATTCCTAGCAAGCCGGACGACGAGCTGATGAAGCTCTACGGTTGTTCCCGCATCATCCGCCTCAACAACAACGAAAATCCTCTGGGGCCGCCCAGGGGGGCGAGAGAGGTTCTGGAACGATTTCCTCCGCCGCGAGCTTCGGTGTATCCCAGCGGCGATTCGTATCATCTGCGATGCCGTCTCGCCGAGATTCACGGGCTGCACCCCGATCAAATCCTGGTGGGGAACGGAGCCAACGAGGTGATCGCCTTCGTGATCAAAGCATTCTGCCGTGAAGGCGACAATATCGTCACGGCGGACAAGACCTTTGCCGTGTACGAATGGGTGGCGGAGTTCTCCGGTTTCAGAGCGGAGTTGGTCCCTCTGAAAGAATACGGCTTCGACGATGAGGGCATGCTCGCGCGGATGGATGACCGGACAAGAATACTGTTTGTCTGCAATCCCAACAATCCGACGGGGACCTATTGGAGTGAGGCCCGTCTCAGGAAGTTCCTGGATCGCGTGGCCGGCGCCGGGATCGTGGTGGTGGATGAGGCTTACTTCGAATTCGTCCGGCGAGACGACTTCCCCAACGGCATCGAGTTGATCCGGGAGTATCCCAACCTCGTGGTGTTCCGGACGTTTTCCAAGATGTTTGCTCTGGCGGGCCTGCGTATAGGCTATCTGGCGGGGGATCGGGAGGTGGTGAACGTGATTCGCCGCACGTGCGTGGTTTATTCGGTGAACACCCTTGGCCAGGAGGCGGCTCTGGCCGCGTTGGGCGATGGCGAGCACATTCTCCGTACGCGTGCCATGGTGGAGGCGGGGAAGGCGTACCTGTCCGGGGAGCTGAACCGGTTGGGCCTGCCCCATGTGGCCGGAGAAGGCAACTTTCTGATGATTCGGCTTCCCATAAGCGACACGTTGGCCTACAGGAAGCTCATGAAGCACGGAGTCATGATACGTTCCATGACCGGCTTCCGCTTTCCCGACCACATCCGGGTGACCATTGCGGAAAGACCGGCCTTGGATGCCTTCGTTCAAGCCCTGGAAAACATTTTGGACGGATACATCGGAGAAAAGAGGTCCAAGGCCTGAAGGCGTCTCTTCCTTTCGGCGCCGCCCGTCCACCGGCTTCGTGCTTCATGCGGGTGGGGTCTTTTGGGACCAGTCCCTCCGGACCCATTCCAGTAGCCGTCGAGCCCGGTCGTACGCAAGAACGATCGTGTCCCAGCAAGGTGCGCCGATCCTCTTCTGCATGAGAAGCCCGTCGTCGTCAAACCACCTTGGGAGCGCACCCCCCAAAAAATAGCCCCGTTCCCGCAGAGTATCCACCGCCTGGGCAAGCCAGGGACAGGAAGCCTTAAGCCACACCTGGATCACCAGTATCCCCTGTTCGTTCAGGCTGCGTTCCGTGTCATCCATCACCCGACTTAAGTCGGGACCGATTTCATGCACGGCCAGCCGAGCCACTTGCGCGAAGGAAAAGACCTGTGTGTTCATGACGGTTTTCACATCCGGAGGGGCGGTTTCGCGGGAAATGCAGAATTCTCTTTCGTCATCCATGCCTTCATAAGCGAAACGAAGGGCCTCTTCATAGACTTCAGGGAGATAGACCCGATGAGGTCTCGGTCGAAAGGTCTTGAAGTCCAGAAGCGTGGTCACCCTGCCGACCGCGCTCTTTTCCTTGGTGTACGCGGCGGCGGGCATCAGGTCCACTTCTATGGCACGGGTGATGAAATTCCGGCCGGCGGTGGCTTTCTGTGCATAAGGATGGTTGCACACCGGTTCTCCGAAAATCATATCCACTTCGAAAAGCGGCGCGGCCAATTCCTGGCCGTGCAGGCCCATGGTGCTGAAGATACCGCGTCCTCCTCGATAGGCGGGGTGCACCAATCCCGCTCCCGACTCGTAGGTTCCGAGGTGAGGAGCGCTGTTGAACAAGGCGTTGTGGCCCACGATGTCCCCTCGCGGGGTGCGGGCCACACTGGAAATCACCCGGCCGGCCGCGTTTTCCGCGATGAGTTTGTCGGCATCCATAAAGGTTGCTATGGGGTAGCCCTCCCCGTAAACGATGCGAAAGAGTCTCACCACTCCTTCAGCGTCTTCCGGACGAAACAGGTCCACTTCCCAGGGTTGCCCGGGCTCGATCTCCGATTGATTCGTGTGGTTTTCGGTCACGGATTCACACTCCTTTCCTTTCTTGTTCTGAACGGACCGGAAGCCTGTTCTATGGGCTTCAATTCCTGGACGGGTTCCTTTTCAACAGGATCAGGAGAAACACGGACAGGAGACTCAACACCGCGCACAAGGAAAACAACGTTCCGAACCCTGTACGCGCCGCAAGAAAGCCTCCCACCAGCGGGCCCAGGAAGAAGCCTCCCTGATACATCTGAAGTCCCAGATTCACATTGACCGCGCGAAACTTGGGGGGGGACACGTCGAACATCAGTGCGTTCAACATGGGCATGACGACCCCCCAGCACAGACCCAGAAATCCCCCAAAGAAGAAGAACCACATGGAGGATTCAACGTGGGGAAGCAGGGCATAGCCCAGCACGGTAGCACCCATGGCCATGGTACAGGTGAGGGTCTTATCGCCTCGGTCGAAGCGGGACCCCATGGAGACGCGGACGGCGATTTCGCTGATGGAGGAAAGTGTGAAAAAAAAGCCCACTCCGGCCAATCCGATGCTGCGGCCGAAGCCGGCGAGGAAGTAGAACACCAGAGCATACCCGCTGTAGAAAAGCAGCATGACCGTGAGAAGCAGGAGCACCCTCGGGTCTTTCAGGTCCTGAGCGTATTCCGCGCGAGACAGCTTGTAGGTCTTGCCCGCCCCGTCGGTTGCAGCCGAGGCTGAGAAAGAGGCCTTGTACAAGGTGAGGGGAAGTACGAATATCATGACTGCCGCGAAAAACATCAGGACCCGGGCGTATCCTCCGAGCCACGCGGAAAGGAGCGGCAGGGTGGACGGCACCACGGCATAGGGCAGCAGAACGACGATGGAAATGATTCCGAAAGCCTGACCGCTCCGCTTCGGAGGTATGTGTTCCACAATGAGGGTCAGGAGTCCGGTGGCCAGGATCACGTGGAACACACCGTGGAGTATGCGGAGTACGAACATGGTTTCGAATACGTCCGCGAAGCCGTAGGACGCCAAGCAGGCCATGGTCCCCAGGTCGCCCACGATGATCCATCGCGTCGCGTTGCCGGCATGCAAAAGGGGACTGATGAACGGCCGCAGCAACAAAGCCATGCCGGAGAACACGCCCATGAGCAGTCCGAACCAGCGGGCGTCGATTTGCAGGGTCTTCAAGTAGGCGTAATACTGGAAGAAGACGGCAAAATTGGCAAAGGCGAGGAATACCGCTCCATTCAGGGCGGCGAACCGACCGTTCCACATGGATTGGATGCCTATTTCGGGTGCGGAGTCCACGACGCGGTTGGAATCGTTCATGATTCGTCCAACGTTTTGAGCCGGGTCCACAGACGCAAGAGCAGATTTCCCGCCACGCGGCGGCGATAGTCGGCGCTCGCTCGAAGGTCGTCGATGGGGGATACTTCCTTCTGTGCCTGCATGGCGGCTTCCTCCAATACTTGCCGCGAAAGGGGACGCCCCTCGATGATCCGTTCAACCTCCCGTGAGGTGATTACCGTGGGTCCCACGCTGCCCCAAGCCAGTCTCGCCCTTTCGACCACGCCGGATTCGGACAAGCGGAGCACCGCGGCCAAGGAGACCACGGCGATGGCCAAGGCGTTGCGTTGCCCCACTTTTTCAAAATGGTGGACCGTATGGACGTTGTCTTTCCTTAGACGAATTCCCGATAGGATTTCTTTTTGTTCCAACACGCTGCGTCCCGGTCCCCGGATGAATTCTCGTATGGGAAGCCGCCGGGAAGCGCCGCGGCTCCTTACTTCCACTTCCGCGCCCAGCACCGTGAGGGGAGGGATGGTGTCTCCAGCGGGGGACGCGGTGACCAGGTTGCCTCCCAACGTGCCCATATTACGGATGGGCGGTGAACCCAAAACGCGCACCGCCTGTTCCAGAACGGAGAAGTGCTTTTTCACCAGGGGAGAAGCCGATATGCGCGCATGGGTCACGCACGCTCCAATGAACACATCCGGACCATCTTCTTCCAGGGCCTGAAGCTCCTCAATGCGTTCCAGACCGATCAACGACGGGTGAACGGCCTGATCACGACGCAGCCGCACAAACAGGTCCGTGCCTCCGGCGAAGACTCGGCTTTCGGGGTCTTCATCCAGCAGGTCCCAAAGTGCTTCCAGATTACGGGGAATAAATACGTCTCGAGTCATTGGTGGCCTCGAAACAAGAGTGCCGCCGCCTGTTCCACAGCGTCCACGATCTTCTGGTAGCCCGTGCAACGGCAGAGGTTGCCGCTCAGACCCTCGCGAATCTGTTCCCGGCTGGGGTTCGGCGTTCGGCTCAAAAGGGCGGCTGAGGCCAGAACCATGCCGGGCATGCAGTAGCCGCATTGAACGGCTCCCCATTCAACAAAGGCCTCTTGAATCGTGCGTAAACGGGGGTCTTCCTCCGCGCCCTCAATGGTGAGTATGCGGCGTCCCTCCAGTTGAGCGGCCGTCATAAGACAGGACAATCGGCTATCCCCGTCCACCAGAATGGTACAGGCCCCGCATTCCCCGGAACCGCAGCATTCCTTGGTTCCCGCGAGTCCGAGGTCCTCCCGCAGGAGGTCGATCACACGACGATCGGGCGGTGTCTCCACGGTAAGGGGCTTGCCGTTCAAGACAAATCGGATGTTCATGAAGTTTTCTCCGATTGAATCCGGCTCAAGGCGTCCAAGACTCGTTCCGGGGTCATGGGAATTCGCGAGATTCGAACGCCGGCGGCGTCGGCGAGTGCGTTGGCCACCGCCGGCAACGGGGCGTTTATGCAGATTTCTCCCACTCCCTTGAGACCGAAGGGACCGGTTTCCTCAAAGGTTTCCACCCGCAGGGATTCCATATCCGGCACATCCATGGAGGTGGGAAGGATGTAGGTGGCGAAATCCGGTGTTTGTCCCTCTCCACGGTCAACCACGTAATCTTCATACAGACCGTATCCCAGGCCCTGAACGATACCACCCTGGACCTGCTGTTCATAGAGCTGCGGATTGATGACGCTTCCCGCATCCGTCGCCGCGAGATATTTAAGAACCTGGACGCGGCCCGTGAGTTCATCCACTTCGACGCAGGCCAGGTGGGCCGCATAGGAAAAGAGCAGGTGCGGCATGCCGAACACCGTGGAAACGCTTTCCATCCGGACGGGTTCCCTGCACACCGGCGCACGCCAGTGGTAGGTACATTCCCGTTGCGAAGGAGACATGGTGCGGGCCACCATGGCCAACGGCAGGTCCTTACCCGAAGGAAGATGACGCACCATCCCGGGCAGCAGCCGGAATTCGTCGGGAGATGGGGCCATCATCAGGAGAGACGCCTGCTCGAGAATTCGTTTCTTGAGTAATTCGGCGGCTCCCGTCAGAGCCCTGGCATACGTATAGGTGGTTCTGCTCGCAGCGGAGGAGCACGAAGGCAGTGTGTGATCCGTGTCGGGAAGCACCAGGTCCAGACGGTCGGCGCTCTGGTTCAGCAGGTGGCCCGCAATCTGAACAAAGGTCGCGGCATTGCCCTGCCCCATATCCGGCACGCCGCAGGTAACCGTGATCCTGCCTTCGGGCGTGAGTTTGATGAGCGCTTGGGCGAAGTCCGGGATAATCGGTCCGTATCCGGCACCATGAGTCGTGCAGGCAACACCCACACCACGTTTTTTGAATGCGCCGGCACGACGCTTCCATTCTCGTCGTTCCGTCCAAAGGGGATGCCGCGTCACCTGTTCTAGACATTCCAGCAGGCCTGTGGACTGAGTGAGAGTGACTCCGACGGGGTTTCGGTCTCCCCTGATTACGGCGTTTCGCATCCGGAACAGAACCGGGTCCATGTTCAATCGGTCGGCCAGCATGTCCACGACCTGCTCCAGGCCCGCGACGACCTGGGGCGCACCGAATCCTCGAAAAGGACCGCCGGCGGGGTTGTTCGTGTAGACACATCGTCCGTGAATCCACACATGGGGAATCCGGTAGGGACCGCCCGCGTGTTCCACCGCAAGCGCCAGCACCTCGCCGCCCAAGTGCTCATAGGGCCCGTTGTCCAGGTCCAGTTCACATTGGAGGGCGTGCAGGCAACCATCTTTGTTTGTTCCAACACGATACCGGACCCGTCCGGAAAGACGTTTCACCCCGGCAAGAAAACTCTCCTCACGGTCCCACCACATCTTCACGGGCCGTCCGTGGGAGTGCATCGCGGCGAGTCCCAGCAGGCTTTGAACCGTGCACCCGTCCTTCCCGCCGAAGCCGCCGCCCAGATAGGGAGCCGTTATGCGCACCTTGCCGATGTCGATCCCCAGCGCTTCCGCCACCTCCGAACGATCGCGAAAAGGCGACTGCGTGGAGGCCACGATGACCAGACGGCCGTCATGCTCAAGGTAGGCCCAACCCGCCTCGGTTTCCATGTACGCATGTTCCTGGCGGGGTAGTTCAAATTCAGCTTCCACCACGGCTGTGCATTCGTCGATGCCGTCCTTGCCGTTTCCTTTGCTTACCGTGAGCTCGGCCAGGATGTTCCCGGTGGGATGCTCCTCGTGCACCTTGGGAGCACCCTCCATCGTCGCTTCCTCGACGGAGAACACGGGCGGCAGCGGTTCCAGACGAACATGCACGGCCTTCAAAGCGGTGCTCAAGACTTCCCGATTTTCGGCGAGGACCAGCGCCAGGGCGTCGCCGCGTCGTCGCACCTTTTTGTCCACCAATACAGGCTGGTTCTTGAACACGACACCTTGCCGATTGGAACCCTTCACGTCCCGGTGGGTCAACACGGCCGTCACACCGGGTACGGCTTTGGCGGCTTCCACGTCCAGTTCCCGAAGCAGGGCGTGAGACATGTCCGCGCGTTTGACCCCGGCCCACAGAAAGTCCGGTCCATAGTAGTCCGCAGCGTACCGCTCTCGGCCCGTGATCTTGCTCCAGCCGTCCGCCCTCGGGACCGACACGCCGATTTGGAGCGGTTTGGACGCCGATTCAGGTTTCGTCATGCGTGGTTCTCCCTTGCTCGATGCGGCGGGCGGTATCCTGAGAACCGCCGTCGTTTCGACCTTGATCCCCGTAATAAGTCAAAGCGAGCAGAGTGATGTCGTCGGCCTGCTCCGCAGCGCCCGCAAACGCCTTTACCTCGGACACGATTCTCGCCGCCGTGTCCTTGAGGGATTTTGCCCGGACATCTTCCAGCAGGCGTTTTAGTCGAGCCTCCGTGAAGAGCTCCAACTGCTCGTTGAGCGCTTCCGTCACTCCGTCCGTATAGAGAAGAAGCGTGTCTCCCTCCTTCAAGAAGGCACCCCCGGTTTCATAGTCCAGCCCTTCCAAAGCGCCGACAACGGCCCCATTGCTCGGCGGCAGGACCGCGATCTCTCCCTGTTTGGGAAGGACGAAAGGACGGTTATGCCCGCCGTTGGCATATTCGATGCCACCGGTTCTCAAGTCTATGATACCCAGAAAGACCGTTACGAACATGCACGCCTCGTTTTCCTCGGCCAATTCCTCATTTACACGGCGCAGAGCGTCCCCGGGGCCGAGACCGCCCCCCACGGCCGCCTTGATCAGAGTTTTGGCCACCGCCATGAACAGGGAAGCGGGCACCCCCTTTCCGGAGACGTCCCCGATCACGAAGCAGATTCTGTCCGAATCCACACGGTAGAAGTCGTAGAAATCTCCTCCCACTTCCCTGGCGGGCAGGATCACGGCATAGATGTCGACTTGGTGTTCCTCGGGAAAAGGGGGAAAAAGCTTGGGGAGGATGCCCATCTGGATGTCGCGGGCGATACTCAATTCGCTCTCTATTCGTTCTCTCGCGCGGGTGGCTTCGGTGAGCCGGCGTATATGTTCTTTGAGAGCTTGGGTCATGTGTTCGAAGGCCCGGGTGAGACGTCCGATTTCGTCGAGGGACCTCACTTCGGGTAACACGGCGTCCAGGTTGCCTTCCGCGATTTCCACCGTGCTTTGGGCCAGCTCCCTTAAAGGTCGGGTCATGGAATGCGCCGCGAGGAACACGATCCCCAAGAGCGCCAAAAACCCCCCCGAACCCAACAGAAGCGCATTTCGCGTAAGCCGGTTCACGCTTTCCATGAGCTCTTTTTCCGGAAAGAACACGCCGAGAGACCAGCCGCCCACTTCAACGGGTGCGAAGGCGAGCCACCCTTCCTCTTGCGTCGACAGACTTACCCAAGGGACAAATCCGTGTTCCCCTCGCACCATGGCTTGTCCCACGTCTACCACACGAGGATCACCCTCCAGCCGGGCCATGCCGAACATCGTCTTGTTCATCACCAGGTCACTAATGGGGTGGGTGAGGAGCGTACCCTTTGCGGAAAGGAGAAACGCATATCCCGATTGTTCGACTCGTATGGAAGACACCAACTCCTGCAGCCAAGCGAGGGAAATATCGGAGGTGACGATGCCCGCGAAACGACGCCTGCCCTGGATGTCTCGGTACAGCGGCACGGAGTAGGTGGACATCAAGATGTCGCCTCCCCCCTCGTCGAAATAGGGCTCGCTCCACACGGCTCGTTCCAGCAGGCGGGGTATGCGATACCAATCTCTCTCAACGTAACGGTACGAATCGCAATCGAGAAAGGTGGTGAGGATTCGGCCCGAATCCCGATATGCGTAAGGTGCGAAGCAATCCGGCGCTCCGGGCAAGGCCCCGGGCTCCATGGCCACGGCGGAGCCGAAGATATCCGGGTTGTCTTCCACCACGCCCCGGACCGCTTTGAACAGATCATCTCCTTCCAGATAAAAGCGCTCCACCGTGCCGGTCAAGTTGCGAACCACGGCCTCCACCGGAGAGAGGACGGTTCGGATGCGACTGGAAATGGATCGGGTCAGCAAGTCGGCTTTCACCCGGACGTCTTCAAGGACGACCCGACGGGACATCCGATAGTTGTTTCCCAATACCAGCAGGAACACCAGAAAGTTGCAGGTGAAAAGGAGCAGGAACAGCTTGAAGGCGATGCTCCGGTCACGAATAAAACGCACGCCGTCTCCTCTGGTTCTCATGGAATTGGGCGGTGGAATGCGACTCAAGGAAATGATTCCCTGCAGAGCGCAGGGTCCCTGATGGCTCCGATGCTTCGACTGACTTCCATGCCGGGCGCTTGCGCCGAGCTTGTTTTCGGGTCGCGAATTCCACCTTGTGTCTCTCCGAGTGGGAAAGTGATGAGATCAAGGAATCCTTAGCGCAAACCGCGCGGAAAGGAAAGGAGGATGTGGGGATGTGACGAGTTGGAACCTGAAACGACGCGGTCGCCGGAGGTTTATTCGAGGAATAACCTCGGTTGCCAATGAAACCCGGAGAGTGTTACCCTGTGACACATTGATCCTATTCCTCTGAGCCTTTGCTCCCCCAAAGAACCGACCAGGAGCGTTCCCGTTTGAACAGACAGACTATGCTCGCCGTTTCGGCCCGCGAGTGGGAAGGCCTCGAGAGTCGTCCGCATCATCTGATGCGTCTTTGCTCCCGGACCGGCCGCCGGGTCGTGTATCTCGAACCCCCGGCGAGCCTCCTCGCACCGTTGAAGAACGGCTCCATGCTTTCCCGGTGGCGCAATTGGAGAAAGGGACCGCGACGAACCCGAGAGGGCATCATCCTGGTGGCGCCTCCTCCGGTCTTTCCTTTCGGCTGCAAGTCCCGTGTAATCAATCGGGTGAATCAGCGGCTGATCTCCGGAGTCCTGAACAATGTCTTGCGAAGGCTCGATATCAACGAAATGGATGTGTACTCCTTTCTCCCCACTTGTGTCGACCTGCTCCGCCATCTTCACTATAACAGGCTCATCTACGATTGCGTCGACGACCATGCCTCCTTTCCGGGTTTGATTTCCACCGAACAGGTGAGGACCATGGAAAAGGAGCTCATGAAACGCGCCCACGTGTGTTTCGCATCCGCTCAAGCCTTGCTGAGGGAGAGATCCGGCTGGTCTTCGAACTTCCATCTCATACCCAACGGATGCGAATACGAGCACTTCGAATCCGCGAGCAGGCGTGGGAGCCTGCCGACGCCTAAGGACTTGGGGGAAATCCTGGCCGGTGGCGCGACTTCCCAACCCAAACCGGTGATCGGGTTCATGGGAGGCCTGGGCGATTGGATCGATTACGGACTGCTCACCGAACTATCCCGTCGGTTGAGAGGGCTAACGTTTGTTCTGGTCGGCCCGGTCACCGCGGACACGAGGTCCTTGGCAAGAGCGACCAACGTTCATTTTCTTGGAGAGAAGCCGTATCGAGAGCTGCCATGTTACGTACAGCACTTCGACGTCTGCCTGATTCCTTTCCGCTGCAACAAACTCTCGGAGAGCGTAAATCCCATCAAGCTCTTTGAATACCTGTCCGCCGGCAAACCCGTGGTTTCCACTCCGCTGCCGGAAGTCCTTCCGTACAAGGGCGTTGTCGACATCGAAGCCGACGCCGACGGATTCGAAGACGCCATTCGGCGAAACCTTTCGGCAACCGGCGTCGATGCGAAGAAAATCGAGTCGCGGCGGTCGGTCGGCAGAGCGAACTCCTGGAATGCGCGTTGGGATCGGGCACTGGAACTCATTCAATCAGTCAACGCCAAGACCGTGTCATGAAGAATCCGCGAATCGTCCTTTGGCCTCTGGCTTTCTTCCCATGGATCGATTATCTCGTGCGGACGGTGTGCGATTTTCATGGGTTCCATTTTCTTCCGGGCCCTGTTTGGGACGAACTCTTTCTGGTTTTCTGCATGGTGCTTGTGTTGTTCGGATCGCGGACCGGTCCGGGCATGCCGGATCTGTCGGGTCCGGTCCGATGGTGCTTCCTCACCTTTGTTCTGGCATGTGCACTGTCACTGTCGGTAAACGGCGTGCCTTTTCGCATGGGAGTGGAGGCCCTTCGCGTGACGTTTCAACCCATGCTCTATGCCCTGATCACCATGGTCTTGTTGCGGGATGAAGGGCTCCGAGATGAATTCATCAAGCTGATTATCTTGAGCGGGGTCTTGATCGCTCTGGTGGGTTTGGGGCAATACGCGTTGGGGATCGAGAGCCGACGATGGGTGAACAAACCGAATATGGAACAATTCAGGATCGTGTCCATCTTCGCGAACCCCAACGCACTGGCCGGGTATCTCAACATGGTCTTGGCCTTCTCGCTTGCGCGCGCCTGGTACGGCCATGGCGGGCGGGGCATGATTTTTTCCGCGGCATCCCTTGTTCTTGCCGCATGCCTGGTGGTGACCTTTTCCAGGGGCGCGTGGCTCGCATGTTTCATCATGATCCTGTTTTACGGGATAACAACGAGAAGAGGGCGTATTCCGGTAATTGTCTCTTCAGCGGTCATTGTGTTATTGGCAGTTTCTGCCGATGTGGCGACTCGTGTGGCCGAACTTTTCGGATCGGCCTACTATGAACAGAGCGCGATTTATGGACGGTTGGCTTTCTGGTCCAAAGCCCTTGCCACAATTCAGGCGCATCCGCTGTTCGGGGTTGGAATGGGCATGGCCGGGGGCTCTTTGTCCATTAAGCATCATCTTCCCGGAGCCGGGTGGATCGATAACCACTACCTCAAGATTGGGGCTGAGGTCGGCATCTGTGGTCTAATCTCCTTCGTCGTATTGCTTTTTACCCTTTTTGTGCTGTCCTTACGGGGGGGTCGGGGAACGGGAAACCACAAAGAGAGGGCTGTCTATTTAGGAATATCCGGCGTGATTCTCACTTCGGCCATACAAAACCTGACTGCCAGCATTTGGGAAGCTCTATATGTCGGCGTGCACTTCTATGCTTTCGTGGGAATGCTGTTCGCCTTGCGGGATCCTGCCGTTGAGCACGATGGAAGTGCCGCGTGAAGATCGTTCACGTCATCGGCGGCGGGGAAACAGGCGGGTCACGGGTCCATCTTCTCGCTCTGTGCAAAGGTTTGCGCGAGCGCTACCCCGACGTGGACGTACAAATCATCTGTTTCATTGATGGTGAGTTGGCGCGGCAATCTGCGGAATTGGGGATTCCCGTGACGGTCTTCCCCATGCGGAACGCGGCGGACCTGAGGGTGATTCCAACTCTGAGACGTCACCTCAAGGATACTTCGCCGACCATCGTTCATACGCACGGAGTTCGCGGCGGCTTTGTCGGTCGGCTTGCCGCCCGCGGCCTCAACGCGGCGGTGATCGATACGGTGCACGGTTCCGTCTACAGCGACTATGCAACGCCTCTCAAACGCCTTTTCTATCCGGTGATTGAAAGATCGACGAGAAGGGTCGTCGCGAGGTTCATCGTGCTGTCGTCGTATCTCGGGAAAGAACTCGAAAACGACGGCATTCCTTCCCACCGCATTACGGTCATCCGTAACGGCCTGCCCGATTCCCCTCCTTCCTTCGGCCGGCAGCGGACCTCGCTGCGGAGAGAATTGGGCCTAAATCCCGACGTGCCCATCATTATAAGCGTGGGACGTTTAGAAGCCGTGAAAGGACCGGATACCCTGCTCGAAGTTTTCCATGCTCTCGGCCGGAAAATCGGATTTCACGGGGTCGTCGTGGGGGACGGTTCTCTGCGCGGTTTATTGGAACATCGCGCGGAGCGTCTGGGGCTCGGTGGCAAGGTGAGCTTTCTCGGGTTTCGGCTAGATGTGCCGGCTCTTTTGGAGGAGGCCGACGTTTTCGTCTCCACGTCGAGGATGGAAGGCATGTCCATGGCTCTTCTGGAGGTGATGCGGGCCCGGACCCCGGTGGTCGTTTCACGCGTCGGGGGCAACACCGAGGCGGTCGAGTTGGCTCGTAACGGGTTCGCGGTTCAGCAGGGGGATGTGGGTCGGTACGTGGAATGCATCGAGCGATTGCTGCGCGACCCCTCGCTGAGAGATCGTCTGAGCCGAAACGGAAGCAAAGCGTTGAGCCGCCATTTTTCCATGGAAAACGTTTTGGCGGAGACACGGAAAGCTTATAAGGAAGAAGCGAAAAAGGTTCGGCAGGAAGAAGATGAGACTCCCCAACGTCGTGTTACCGTGGCCGGTTGGTACGGAGCGGGAAATATCGGAGATGAGGCCATCCTCGGTGCCATGATCAAAGGCCTCAGGGAAGAGGGCATTCACGAGATCACGGTCCTGAGTTGGGACCCGGAGTCGACGGCCCGTATGCACGGCGTAAAAAGCCTTCCCATGGGCCGGAGATTTCGCGGTCTTTATCGAATCTTCAAGCAGGCAAGGCGTTCGGATCTATTCATACTGGGTGGAGGCGGACTCCTGCAGGACGCTTCCTTTCGCGTGGTTCCTTTCTGGATGAGTCGGGTTCTGCTCGCTCTGATATCAAGGACGCCCGTGATGTATTACGCGGTGGGAGTGGGGCCGCTGAAATCTCGCTTCGCGCGATGGGCGGTTGGGATCGTATCCAATCGAGTAAAGCGTATTACGGTGCGCGATGAGGCGTCAAAATCTTTGCTGCGAGCTTGCGGCGTAAGCAAACCCCTGATCGAAACCACCGCTGATCCCGCGGTGTCATTGGGGGTCGTTTCCTCGCACAGGGGCCGTTCCGCGGTGGAAAGAATATCGGCTATCGGCGGGATCCGCTCCATCGCGGTTTCCGTTCGTCCTTGGAAGCAACTGTGTTCTTTGTCAACTGAGTTGTTTGTCACTGATTCCTATGAAGCTGTAACACGGCGCTTGCTAGGCGCGGCACGCGTGGGGCTGCCGCGCGCAAGCACCGCGCCACAGCAGACCACGGCAGCATCGGTTAACCGATGTGATACATAAACCGGTCAACTTAATGTGTCTTTGACACCGATTTCAGGCTGTTGGACGCGCCAATGAGTATTGGTTTTGACCATGCTGTTCAGTATGGTCAGAAGCTTACGCATACAGGCAGTCATAGCCACTTTGTGCGCTTTTCCAGCTTTAGTAAGCCGTTGGTAGAAGGCTTTGATTACCGGGTTTGAACGGGTGGCGGACAAGGCGGCCATGTGCAATACGGCCCGAATCTGGGCGCGGCCTCCCCAAATAGAGCGTTTCCCTCGCATCTTCCCGCTGTCACGATTCAGGGGAGCGACTCCCACCAGGGCGGCGATCTGCTTACGGTTCAATGCCCCGAGTTCGGGTAAGCGGGTCAGCAGAGTCGAGGAGAGAACGTGTCCCACTCCGGGCACACTTTGAAACAGAGCGTCTTTTTCCCGCCAAATGGGAGATGCCCGAATCGCCTTGCGGAGTTCCCGGTCCAAGTCCTCAAGGCGCTTCTGGAGCCACGAGATATGGGCCTGGATATCCTTGTGCAGAGAGGAGTGAGCGCTTCGAAGACGGTTCTTCTCGGCGGTCAACATGGTTATGATTTGTCCACGCCGATCGGCCAGAGCAGTCAGCGCTCGCAGCTGGTCGTCCTTCAAAGGCCGAATTTGCGGCCGGACAGCCTGGGCGAAATGGGCCAGGACTGTGGCGTCTATGCGATCGGTTTTTGCCAGTATTCCTTTGGCCTTGGCAAAATTACGAACATGTCGTGCATTGACCACGGTCACATTCAACCCGGCTCCGGCCAAGGCGCTCGCCACCGGAGTCTCAAGCCCACCGGTAGCCTCCAAGACGATCATGGAGGGAGGAAGATTTTTGAGATGGTTGATTAAAGCATCAAAATCGGTTTCATGGTTGGTCATCGACCAGGCTTCCTCGCCGGGAACGACGGCGATTTCAAGCCGGTCCTTGGAGACATCGATTCCCACGAAACAGGTGATCTCGCCCATGATAACTCCTCTCGTACCCAACCTTGCAGATGCGGCCTTAAAAGGCCGGGCAACTGTACGGGTTATCTCGAGGAAGGACATGACGGCCCAAGCTTCCAAACGGAGTCCATTTCTCCTGGGGGTCCGGCGGCCTGTCATGTCCGTGACCAACTTTGCGGGTCATGCCGTCTTCCATTAAGTATGAAAGATGGCATGCTAAATATACAAGGGGATCGAGCATTGCCTGCCGAATTTGGCGAAGTGTTTGGAACGGCTGCGAGGCACGCGTCCGATTCGCTATGTTTTCACTCCCTTCCGAAATCGGGAGGATCGGTCCGTATGCGAGAGGGTCCTTGGGAGTATGGGGCCGAGTTCCGCCGAACACGGAGACTGTATCCTGCACACGGATCACACGCCCGAACAGATGGCGGCCGTGCTGGCGCAAATGGACGGTGTGATCGCCATGCGGCTCCATGCCGTTGTTTTGGGCGCGCTTTCCAACGTGCCGGCCTTCGGTCTCGTCTATGATCCAAAAGTCCGATGGTTCATGGAACAGGCGGGGATGTCCCACGGCGCGAACCTTGATGAACTGCGGGAATCTCCCGATCAGGTAACGGATAAGCTGAAAGTGTGGATTGCCGATCTGGACCGGCAGAGCCGACGGATGCGGCCTGCGATCGACGGAATGATACAAAAGGAGAGACGGAACGTGGAAGTGGCCGTGGAACTGATTCAAGGAAGGTTCGGCCCTTGATGAAGGAAATATCGCGGGCGTGCCCGGAAAAAAGGCGAATCCTTGGGTGTCCGGTACACGCGGTGGATGCCTGCCGAGCCCTGGAATACCTCATGGAAGGGATCGATCGGGGGGTCAGGCAATTCGTCGTTGCTCAGAACCCCGAAAAGGTCATGAGGTTCCTGGAGGATGAAGAGCTCTCGCACATCATTGAAACCAAGGCCACGCTGTTGATTCCCGACGGGATCGGCGTAGTGCTGTCCACAAGGGCACTAGGTCTCGGGCACATACCGAGAGTCACCGGTATCGGTCTGTTCATGACATTGCTGGAATCGGCTCACGCGGGAGGCAAACGGGTTTTCCTATATGGCTCGAAACCCGAAGTCTGCTCTCGGCTCGGCAGGGTCGTTCGGCGGAGATATCCCGGCATCGCGCACGTGGAAACGCAGCATGGATACGAAGACGATGACGCTCTGATCCTCCAAAGAATCTGTCTGGCGAAACCGGATTTTCTTTTCGTGGCCCTGGGCAGTCCGAAACAGGAGAAATGGATTGCACGGCATCTGGATCAGCTTCCCGTTGAATGCGTCATGGGCGTAGGCGGCAGCTTCGACGTGCTTGCCGGCGAAGTCGGACGAGCGCCCGTTTTTCTGCAACGAGCCGGTCTGGAGTGGCTGTATCGCTTGGTGACCCAACCGCCCCGTGCCGGCAGGATGCGGGCCCTCTTGAGTTTTCTTCGATTGGTCTGGAAATGTCGATGCAACGGCCGTGAGACACGTCCAGGGGGTGCGTCGTGAAGGCTTCTGAATATCGATGGGGCGTGAGTCTTAGTTCCTTTTCCCATGGGAGCCTCCCCGCACGGCGCGGAACCGACGCTCGGGCGGCCGCGGACGGGGCGGTTTCAGGAGTCTTGCCGGACGGCCGGCCGTGAGAACGCGTGTGGCGTGCGTGGTGGGGACGCGGCCCGAGGCGGTCAAGATGGGGCCGGTGATTCTCGAGCTCGCCGCGCATGGAGATCAATTCGAGCCTCTGGTGATCACCACCGGACAGCACAGGGAGCTTCTGCAGCCTGCTCTCGCCTGGTTCGGGATTCACACCCGTCGGAATCTGGGCCTCCTACGACCGGGCCAGGGACCGTCGGAACTCCTTTCGCGCGCCAATCGGGGGCTGTATGAGGCCTTCGGCGAGATGCGGCCCAACGTGGTCCTGGCGCAGGGGGATACGGTAACCGCCCTGGCGGCGGGACTTGCGGCCTTCCACCGGGGAATCCCATTCGGGCATCTGGAATCGGGCCTGCGGTCGGGGAACCGGCGACGCCCCTTTCCTGAAGAAATGTATCGGCGCCTCGCCGACGAGCTTGGGGACTGGCTGTTCGCTCCCACCCGGAACGCGGCCGATCGGCTTCTTAGTGAGGGACGACCTCCGGAGCGGGTCTTCTTTACGGGCAATACGTGCATCGACGCCCTATGCCGCCTTCGCGCAATGGCGGAGGATCGGCCGGAATCCCAAAAAAACCTTCAATGCGATCGTCTGCTGGTGCCGGCGACGGTGCATCGGCGCGAAAATCAGGGAGCCGTTCTCCATGGAATCTGTCGGGCGTTGGCCGACTTGGCCCGTCGAGAAGACGTGGAGGTTCTCTTGGCCGTGCATCCCAACCCGGCGGTAAGTCGGACCATTATCAGACAGTTGGGGGGCACGGCGGTACGCTTGACACAACCCCTCGCCTATCCTCAATTCGTTTCCTGCCTCCAAAGGGCTCACATGGTGCTCACCGATTCCGGAGGTGTTCAGGAGGAGACTTCCTTCCTCGGCATCCCCACTCTGGTCATGAGAACGGAAACCGAGCGCCCGGAAGCCGTAACCGAAGGCAGCGCTCAACTGGTGGGAACGGACCCCGACCATATTCTGGCCGCGGCGCATCGACTCCTGTCCGATCCCGCGGAACACGCCCGATGTTCAAGAAAGACATCCGCTTTCGGCGATGGGCGAGCGGCGCAGCGCGTTGCCGCCATTCTGGCCGGAGAGCGGCCCGCGGAACCATTACCGGACACTGAAGGAGGCGATCCCGAACGTTCCGTCACCCCTCGCGTCTGTGACGCACTTCTTCGGGAAGACGGTCCATAAGACGCCCGTTCTTCCTTTTCTCTTCCGGACGTTCACGCCGAGCCGGAAGAGGACCGACCGAGGAATTCAAAGAGAAAGATTCTTCCATCCTCGAAAAGCAATCGAAAAAATTCCGGATGCGCCTTGAATTTCCCCACGTCGAATACGGAATCTATTCCTTCCGACGGTGGTTCGAAATACTGGTCGCTGGTGTAGGCGTTCCAGGAATCGTTGATCAGTATGAAATCAACGCGCCTGTCCGTCAGCAGTGCGACCGTCTTCCGGATATTGAAGTTCGAGCCGAGGGCGATCATGCTCGTGCTGGAAGGAATCTCAAGCCGGGTCGGATCGCGTCTCCATCTCTCCAGAACGGGCTGTTTCAACCGTATGGGGAACAGTTCCGCGGTGAGGGGATCGGTCAGGAACAGGGCGTCGGTGGGAATCTTCCGCTTGATGAAGTCCACGGCGCGCAGAAGCGCGGGATGGTTGTAGCGATAGGGGCCTGTGGGAAGTCCGGAGATTCTTTCCACCAACGGTTGGACCCGGGTTCCCCAATCCGCCGGAAGTAACAGCAGTCCCCGATAAAGAAAAACCGGCAGGCCGGTGATCAAGACAAGGAGGACGATCCCCATGGCTCGCCCACGTGCCGCGGCGTCGGCCGGTGCGTTTTGTCGTTTTCGCAGGAACACAGTGACGACCAATGCCGTGACGGGGATGTACGGCATGGCGAAGATCAGACGTTCCACGCCGGCGGGCTGGAACCAGGGCAGCAGGACGGATACCAAAAGGGGATTGAACAATACGGCCAAAGGGACCACCGTGTTGGAACCCAGAAAGGAAGCGGCGTTTTTCTTCAACCGATTCCGGTTCCGAAACACTATTGGAAGGAACGCCACGGACAACAAGCCCCACAGGCCTGAAAACAGGACGGGACCGGAAACCGGATCGATGACATAGCCTGATCCGAAGGCTTCCACGAATCCGTCGCCAAAGCCGCGGGTCCTATACAGCCCCAAGGAATCCAGCAGGGGAAGACGCGTCCACAGCACGTCGATGCCGTAAAGGATAAGCGTGCCGATGAACAGCACACTCAGAGCGCCGGCGACGATTTTCCGCAACCCTCTATTGGGGTGGTCTCCGAGCGCAAGGATACCGAAAAGGAAGGCGGACGCGCTCAAGACCGCCATGAGGAAGACGGCGCCGTGGAACAGGATGGTAACGCCTATCAGAACAAGGGGAAGGATCGCCTTCTTCTTTTCGCCGGAGCCCGAGGCTTCCAGCAGCCGTCCCATGGCGATGAAATACAGGCTCCACGCCACGAACCAGGAATAATTGGAGTGAATGGGGTTGAACCAGAAGCCTCCGAAGTGAGTTATGAAAAGCAGAATGCCCAAAGTGAGAAAGAGCTTGTCGTCCCAAAGGCGTTTCAGAAAGAAATAAAAAGAACACGCGAAACAGCCTCCCACGAGAACCGTCAAAATCTGATAGCTCACCGCAGGGGCAACCGCCGTTACCTGCAGCAGAAAGGGCTGCATCACCATGCGATACAGGCGCGTATTTCCTAAAAGCGTCACGAGTTCGGCCGTCGGGTCGATGCCCGTTTCCCCTTGTCGCCCCCATTCCACCATTCGTGGAAGATAGGCCAGACTGTCGGAAGTGAGGAGCCATACGTTTTCGTTGAACAGAAGGATCATGCCGAGAACGGCGATCAGGATCAGGGGAACCAAGGCCGAGTCGCCTGTGCGAAACCGAAGCCCGGCCCAGTGGTTCTTGTATTCATGCCGGACCGTGACCAACACAACAAGACAGATGCAGGCCGCGAGTATGCGGGCGGTTGCGGCGAAATCCGAGGGAAATCCGACCAGGCCTCGGATCAGAAAGAAAAGAGCGTTGAAGGCCATGCCGCAGGCGAAGGCACAGGCCGTCCGCTCCAACAGGTCGGTGTTTTCACGGAACAGCCGTGCTCCGATGCACAGTCCGGGCAACATGAAGAAGAACAGGAACGCGGAAAGCACGGAAACGAAGTCGAAGGAGAAGCGGTACCAGCCCGCCAACGGCACGAGAACCGCCGAAATACCGGCAAGCCGGCGTTGGAAACTCGGTCGTTTCAGTATGGCCGGGAACGCGATGCTCATGCGAGATTGAATCGGACCGCCGGAAGGTTCGGCGGCGGTCGTCTGTCGGACGGGAGGATCGGGATACGCGTGCAAGAGTCTTTCCGGTGGCTGCAATCCACTGTACAATATCTCAATGCGGGCCGGTGGTTGGTTTCACTCACTCACTCACTCACTCACTCATTCATTCTCAATGTTCGGCGGCCCCGAACTTCCAAAAAAAGCCGGTAGATTCGCATTCACAGGGTCACAGGGGAAACGATCTTACAACCGGACCCGTTGTACGGGCTCCATCGCGCCGGTACGTGACAAAGCCGGACTATGGAGCTTCTTTGTCGATTCAGGAGATGTAAGGAACGCTGAAAATCAGCGAGGAAACCTCTTTCTCCCCCAGCCTCTCCGCCGAAGGCGGTGAGGCCTGCCTGAAGGGTTACAAGGGGGGCGCACGGGGGGAACTTTCTTAAAAGTTCTCCCCGTGAATGATAACGCCGGCAGCTGTATTGAAGAAACGTAACCGAAAGCGGAAGCCGATTCAATGTCAAAGGAGGAACGGACCATGGGTGTGATCATGCAGGCCTTCTATTGGGATTGTCCCGGGCTCGAAAACAAGGAACGACAATGGTGGAATCACGTCAAGAGCAAAGTCCCTTCGTTGAGCGACGCGGGATTCACCGCACTGTGGCTGCCGCCCGCCTGCAAAGCGGCCGGTATCGACGGCATGTCCATGGGATACGACCCCTATGATTATTACGATCTCGGGGACCTGGAACAGAAGGGGTCCACAAGCACGTGGTTCGGGTCGAGAGATGAACTCGTGGATCTGATCGGCGTGGCCCACGAGCATCACATGGAAGTCTATGCCGACCTGGTGTTGAACCACAACAGCGGAGGCGACGGGAAAGAAGAGAATCCCATCGACGGCGGCGAACGGTGGACCAAGTTCCAACCCAAGAGCGGTAAGTTTCCCAGGGATTGGAAATGCTTCCATCCCTCGCCCTATGAAACCTGGGATGACGAAACCTTCGGCGACATGCCCGACCTTTGCCACAGACACCCTTATGTGTATACGGAACTGCTGGAGTACGCGCGGTGGCTGCTGGAGGAGATCAAGTTCGACGGCTTCCGGTACGACTGCGTCAAAGGGTACGGCGGCTGGATGGTCCGAGCCATCCAGGAGCTGAGGGGCGTGAAGGATGGAAAGGGCTTCAAACCTTTCGGCGTGGGGGAATGCTGGGACAGCCAAAGGACCATTTTGGATTGGCTCGAGGAAACCAACGCCTGGTCCGACAATCCAGCGGCCGCCTTCGACTTCCCATTGAGGTATCGACTGAGAGACCTTTGCCAGGCTCCCGGGTACAGCTTGAGAAACCTCGTGGAAGGAGGCACACTGTTCAAAGAAATGCCCGCGCAGGCCGTGACATTCGTAGAGAACCACGACGTGGTGCGCGACGACCCCGTCCGAACGGACAAGATGCTCGCATACGCCTTTATCCTGACGCACGAAGGCTATCCCTGTGTATTCTGGCAGGATTATTACACCTGGGGACTGGGGCTGGAAGGGTCCGCGGACGGCATCGCGGCCCTGGTCAAGGTGCATGAAGAGCACGCAGGCGGCGAGTCCTCGGTACTCTATGTCGACGACGATCTCTACATCATGCAGAGAAACGGGTGGCGGGAGCAAAAGGGCTTGGTGTTTGCGCTCAACAACCGGGGAGATTGGAACGGGAACTGGGCTCGCACCCAATGGGAGCATACCCGATTCGCTCCCGTAGCCTGGAGGGGCGAGGCGGATTCCGGGGCTCCCCAAGAAACCCGGACGGGACAGGGAGGTTGGGGGGAATTCTGGGCCCCGCCCAGGGGCTACGTGGTCTATACGCCGCAGAGTTGACCGGAGACGGGCCGAGGTGCGTGCTGAAAGACTTTTCGGGAATATGTCATCATTCACGGGGGGAGAACTTTTGGAAAAGTTCCCCCCCGTGGCCCCCCCTCAAAACGTCTCAAGCAGGCCTCACCGCCTTCGGCGGAGAGCCTGAGGGAGAAATAGGGTTGCCCGCTGGTTTCCAGCGTTCCTTCAATCTCAGAGATTGCCGGAGAAGCTCCATAGTCCGGCTTCGTCCCGTGTCGGCGGGATCAAGCTCGCACAAGGGGTTCGGGGGAACAGCTTTCCCCCGGTGACTTAGTGAACAAATACCGATACACCACGCGGAGGTATTCTCATGCAGGACTGGACCGAAGTGGCACAATCCATCAATCGATTCGTCAAACCGCTTACCATTCCCGTGGGCATCAAGCTGGTACCATCCGCGGACGACTTTCCGGCCAAGACGCGACGTCCCGCGTCGGACCTCGGCTTCCAAACCACCATCTGCGTTGCCATTGCCATGGCGCGCAAATACGGATGGACCATCGGGTTGACGCCGGAGGACAATTATTGTCCGGTTGCGGAAATGTTCTACGGTTGGAGTGAGGAGCCGGCACGCAACGAATTCGCCTTGTTCAGCTTCCTCAAGTCGCTGAACTACGGCGTGGACGATGACGCGCTGCGCCAAGTGCTGTCTTCCACAACCCAATACCGACTCGAACCGGGCCGATGCGGCGGCGTGGTGGTTTCTCCGGTGGAATCGGGTCGCATGGACCCGGACCTGATCATGATGTTCTGTAATTCCGCTCAACTGATGCGGCTGGTGCACGCCGCCACCCGGGAGACGGGAGAGGAACTGGCCTCCGTATTCACCGGCAGGTTCGGATCGTGCAACGAAGGGATTCTCAGGACGCTGAAGACCCAAAAGCCCCAAGTGGTGGTGCCCGGCAACGGGGATCGCGTATGGGGCATGGTGCAGGACGACGAAATGATTTTCACCATCCCGGCCAATGCCATCCAACGGGTGGTGGAGAGCCTGGAAGCGACTCACAAGGCCGGGGTTCGGTTCCCCATCCCCGTGGATGTCCGCCACGAACCCAATTTCCCGCCCCAGTTGACCAACGCGATGGCGGAGTGGAAGCCGTAAAACAAAATTTGGTGTTTGTTTACACCGTCTCCGGGGAAACATTCGTTCCCCCGGGCCCCCTGATGAGGGCTTCGTCCCTGGCGGGACGAAGCCGATCCGGGCGATCCAAGGTGCAAGACTCTCGTCGAAAAATCCGATGATTGCGGACTCGGCAACTTATGTGGAGAAAACTCTTGACCCCGGTTGCGACGCGCACACAGCGAGAACCGGTTCAAAAAGCTTTCGCGGATACTCCGTGAACGCGTACGGATTTTGAGTATTGCGGCATTCGATTCGAAGTGCCGGCTTGCCGGGAGTCTGCGATGTCCGAGTTCGGCGGAATCGCTCTGCACGAGATGGAGGGAGACATCCCAGCGTCAAACAGAGAACAAACCGATCACCCCCAACTCATCAAAATGAGAAGACAATGAAGCCGTATGAGCAAGGATGACTGGATTCCCTGTGCGGCATTTGCAGCCTCGTAAATGCGGAGCAGCTAATCAACGTTACGCCGGAACAGGATTCTCAGAACCTATTCAATTCGATCGTGAAGCACCTGGACAAAGTAGGCTTGCTCGCGCAATTTTTTACTGCCGGTATCCGCTTGAAGGACATCAAAGCAATCCTTACTGATGTGATCGGCGACCGAATACCGACCATAGAAATCCCCTTCAGAGGAGTCAAGAACCCAAGTTTGGAGGATTTCTGGTTGAAGATGCTTTCGTCCCTCTACGATACCAAAAGAAGAAGGGCCATCATCCTCGGTATGTCCGGTGTCTACGACCACTGGACCGTCGTCAGGAAGATAACCGAGAATCAGATTAAACTCTTTGACTCGAGCAGGCTTGGTCCGCTCAACCGGAGTGAGTGCACGACGGCATACATGGCGGGGAAGCGCTGTCACGTGCTGTGGCCGGCACAGACATATTTTCTCGGTAGAGAATGAGGGGGGCGAGAAATGCGGGCGATCGGTTATATCTCGATAGGTCTGTACGGTCAGGATTTCAGTTACGGCAAATGAACCTCCGTCGAAACGAAGACTTCCGAGTCCTGATCGCCGGAAATGAGTGGCCATAGAGCGCTGTCAGAAGAAAGAGACGAGTACAACCTAACTGATGTAAGCTTCCCGAGGCGGAGACACATCCATCCAATCCTAAATTGACAACCGATGCAATGCTTCACATGCTTCACGGGCGGATACGAATGCCGACCTGATCCTGTCTGCCAACTCTTCTTGAGACCAGAACACGTTCTTCGATTCCCATGATAGAAATTCAGCAATATCAAGGCAGTCCAAAACCAAAGTGGGAAGGCCTCGAAGCTCAATTGACCATGATTTGGGTGTGAAATGAATGAAATCGTTTCTAAGGCTGTTTAGAAGTGCCACAGACGAATCATGGTTCGGCTTTGGCTGGAAGCTACTACTATATACATACATTAACATTTCATCACTCTTGATCATCTTGTAGAGGGCGGGAAATCGGTTGAGCTTCAAGTCGTCCGGGTAGCCCTTTCGATTTCCATGCGCCTCAAGCCAGCGGTTTTGGTCTTTGGGGAATAAAACATTCAACCCATGCGATCCCTTAAGTGCGAGAACCATCATGCCTTGTAGTAGATTGTGAAGAATGATGATGACCCATTTCCATCGGTGAGGCTCTGACTTGATATTCTGAAGTTGTTCAGCCAAGAACTCGGAAGTTTCCACTGTATCGACATATTCGTTCGTTCTAAGCCATTCGTCCATTTAGGCTGATCTTTGACAGTTCAAAATAACTAATGCAGTAATTTCAGCTGCTTATACGAAAAAGAAAGGTTTATGGCACTACGTTTTGGTGCTCCTGGAGAGTCTGTAAAGTGGGCGGCGGTTTGAGGCCAACGGCTTGGAAGATGCGGTAGGCGTCGCCTTGGAATTCCGTTCTGAGGAGGTAGGATTTTTCTGCGACCTGTAGATGGATGGCTTTGAAGGCGTCGAGGTCGAGCAGAACCTGGTCCCAAGGGATGTCGATTTCTTTGGTTTTGAGCTGTTTCTGCAGCGCGATCTTCAGGTATAGGGCCAGGAAGTTGCAGAAAATGTGACCTTGAACGCGTTGACACCGTTGATGGAACACGGGCCTGACTTCCAGGGCGGATTTGAGGTCCCGGAAGGCTCTTTCCACCTGCCACAGTCGCTTGTAGGTGACCGCGACTTCATCGGCGGGAATGTCGGTACTGGTGAGGAGAACATACTTGCCGTCGAAGCGGGCGTCGTCCTTGACCTTGGCGGGATCGATGCGCACGGTTTCCCGGTCGAGTTTGATGAATTTCCTGAAGCCCTTGTTTCCCACCAGAGACTGGGGCCCCTGTTTTTTCAGGGTGGTTTTCAACTTTTCCACAAGGGCCGATCGGGTGGCCTCGTCTTTGGCTGCTTGGTCTTGGTTGTAGCAGAGGACGTAACGGCATCCGTTCAGATGAATCTCCTTGAACCACAAGGTGGGAGTGAGCGCTTGGTAGTAGCCCGGAGTGTCCACCACTTGGCCTCGGACATCCTGGTAACGGCGCATGGGGATGCCCACGATGTAGTCGATACCGGCACGCTCCAGTTCCACCAGATTGTCGACGCCGACCATACCGCGGTCGGAGACCAGGACCACGTTGTTCAGGGAGAACCGACGCTTGACCAGGGCGATGATGCGCTTGATGGTGGTAACGTCCGCCGTGTTGCCCTCCCAAAATTGACAGGAAAGGGGATATCCCTTTCGGGACATGACGACGCCCACCAACACCTGTTTCCGATCGGGACGATGGTCCTTGGAGAACCCGTATCGAGCCAACTCGGCCGGCCCCCGGCCCTCGAAGTAGACCGAGGTGGTGTCGAAGAAAACGAGATCCACCCCGTAATCGAAGAGGTCGCGGCCCCGACGGAAAAGTTCCTTTTCGATTTCGGGCTGATACTCGGCCAGGAAGTCCATGGATCGATAAAGGTGCTGAAGCTCCAGGTCGTCGAAGCCTTCACCGTGGACGTTCTGAATCCAACGGCTCGCGGCGAGATCGGATCCCGGACGGACCAAGCGTTGGCAGACGCAGGCAAAGACCGCGCGCTCTAGATCGAAGCGATAATCGGAGCGAGAAGCGAGAGATCGGAGTACCACATCGAGCCCCAAGGTCTTCCAGAGTTTCTCGATCACCAAAACGGTTCCCCAGGACTTGGCCCAGTCCGCCTTGACACTACCTTCCTTATAGAGACTGATGACCTGATTCTGGGTGGAGAACTTGGCGAGACTGGTAAGAACTCCGTCCAAGGCACCCGATTCACGGAGCCTGTCGAGACGGCCCAGCGTGCATATAACTTTCTGTTTTACCTTCTTATCCTGGCGATAGTTCTCCACGATCTGAAGATATTCATGCTCGGATCCGCCGCTTTTGACCTTTTTGACGCGTGCAAACATGAAACAAATTGTACGGAATACAGGTCGGCGGAGTCAAGGAAAAAATCGGACATATTGGCACTACGTTTGGAGCCTCGGAAAAAGGCCAGCCTAATCATTTCGGTAAGTTAGGCGGGAGAGGCCCACTTTTTCACCCTCCAACTGTCAAAGATGAGTTAGGCAGGCCTCCGACCGCATCCTCGCTACGCAGAAACCGGCTAATTATAGTTCTTCGGGAAGGACATATAGGTGCCTTTGGGAGTCGTTCACGAAAACGCCACGAGGCTTTGTTCACAGGTTTGAGGTTCAGACATTACCTCGAATCCGCCACCCTCCCGCTCTCATTTTGTGGAACACATTAGGCCGTCGAAAGTTGTTTTCACCGTGTTCAACGAGGCACAGGAAGCCCGCTTCACTGACTTGCCAAGGCCGGCCAAAGTGACCAAGAGACGAATTCACTTGCGTAAGCTCCGACGCGTTTGACTCACGGAATCCGGAAGAAGGACTCGTCGAACTCGGGTTTTCCTTCGTACCTTTTCATCAGGGCGCCCAGGTTCTCCTCCCATTTTTCCAGGAACACCGGGTCCGCTTGGATTCCGGCTTCGTGCAGCGCCTTGACCAACGCTTTGGGACCCGGCGGGCAGCCTTTGACCGCGACCATCCGTTTCACGTCCGGGTTGTCCTTATGGGCCTGATACATGCACTTGCCCACCAGGACGGAGGTGTTCCTGCCGGGGGTGGGCTTCATGATCTTCCCGGTGAGGATTTCCACGTCGTCCCAGGGCTCTCCCTTCCACGCATGCATGACGGAGGCCATGATCAAGGGGTACAGGGCCGCGCAGTAGGTGCAGGTCGTGAGATCGTACTTGTAGAAATCCAGGCCCCGGATGCCCTTCCTCTCCATGGCGGTGGGAAGGGTGCACGCGTTGTTGTAAGGGAAATCGTACTCATGGATGGAGGCTGCGTCTTGGATCTTAAGCCCCCTGATGTCAACGTCGGACAGGTCCAAAGGCCTCCCCTGGTCCCGGGCCGCGTTAGCCAGGTGCGGCACCTGCGAGGTTTCGAATCCCAACAGCCTCGCGCCCACCATGTCCGCCGACAGCACGTCCGCGGATCCCACCAGTAGATCGCTCCTGCGTATCTTCCCGTTGACGCTGGGACCTCGGTCCGCCGTGTAGATTCCGTCCAGGATGGTGAAGGAAGGCGGCAGCATGTTTCCGAGCCGAGCGATCATGTAGTTCAGGTCCTTGACCGGGTCCGCGCTGTGGCATTTCTTTCGGGACGGGATATCGATGGTGCCCTTGAGATTCTTGATTCCGAGGCTGACCACGGTCATGTGGTGGGTTTTCAAGACCGGGATATCGACCACGAAGTCGCTGTCCAGAATATCGGTGTTGATGTTGAGCACCACGCCGGAACCGAGGTCCGTCTTTCGAAACGGGCGATCGTGAACGTCCAGGCACCGTACCCCGTACCGCTTTTGAAGGTCCGGATATCCGAGGGATTCGAAGGCGTGCTTCGGGGTGTCTCGGTCTTTGGGATCGAAGAGCACCATGCCTTCGCCGATGACGATGTCGTCCACGCCGCGTTCCTTGAGGAGCACCACCATGTCCTCTATCACGCGCGAGGTGGTGATCACGCCCCATTTGGGGAACACGGATTTGCGGGTCCACAGGACGATGTTGGGCTTGATGAACACCTTGGCGTTGCGGGGCAGGTGATCCAGACCGTTGCAGAGATCAACGGTCTTCCGAACGGACTCCAACGGCTTTTCGTAACGGACGATGGAAACAATCTGTTTGGTCATGTGAAAACGCCTCCCTTTGATCCCTTGCTGAACTGGATGAGTCCCAGCATACCGACGGACTCTTTTCGATTGCCGTGTTCCTCCGGGCGGTGACGCGGTCCTGTGGAGCGCCGCGGGTGGGCTGACGCAGAACGCAATTTGCACCTTCGGGCTTCAATCCCTCGCCGTTACGGCGCACTACGTGTAGGCCCTCCTATGGATTTGCGCACCCTGCATTTCATCGTTCTTGATCAGCCTGCAACAACCAAATCTTCCCAGCAGGCTTCTATTATACATTATCGCAAACAAGTCTCATCAACCTTGACGACAACCGCGTCTCCCTGGGCCAGCCCTCCGCAAATCCCGACGGCGGCAACACCGCCGCCCCTTCGACGAAGTTCATACATCGCGGTCATTAATATTCTCGCCCCGCTTGCGCCCACCGGATGGCCAATGGCAATGGCGCCGCCGTTGGGATTGGTTTTGGCCCTGATCGTGTCCCATTGAGTCGGGTCTCCTTTGGCCAGCAATTTGGTCGAAACCAGCGGTACCGCGGCAAACGCCTCATTGATTTCAAGGAGATCCAAATCCCTTACGGTTAGATCGGCACGCTCAAGGGCCTGCATGATGGCATAGGCCGGAACTTCAGCCATCAAATGCGGTTCTCTCGCAGCGCTTCCAACGGAAAGGACGATCCCCAGTGGTTGAAGGCCGTGCTCAGCCGCGGTGGAACGATTGGTAATGATCAAAGCTGCGGCGCCGGCGTCCAGTCCGGGAGCGTTTCCGGCCGTTACCGTGGGGCTGCCGTACACGGTTTTCAGTGTGGCCAGCTTTTCAACCGTGGTATTCGGTTTCGGGAATTCATCCTCGACAAAGACCAGCGGCTCCCCTCTCTTCTGAGGAATTTCAACTGCCGTCAATTCTTCCCCGATGGCGAACTTTCCCTGCTTCTTGGCGGCCTGGTATTTCATTTGTGAATGGTATGCCCACTCATCCTGCATTTCTCGAGGTATGCCGTGTTCCAGTGCCGTTTCGCCGGCATCCGCGGCAATGGATTTGAAGCCCACGTACATGATCGGATTCAAATGATCCACAATAACAGGTCTTTGGAGGCCTGTGCCCCACCGATGTCCATTGAGGACGATCGGTGTGTTGCTCATATTCTCGGCCCCAACCGCCATACAGACATTTGCCTCACCGAGCAATATGGATTTTCGGCTCAGATGGACGGCGGTCATCGAGGAACAGCAGGCTCGGTCTATGGTGAGAGAAATGGTATCCGGAGATAGTCCGGCATGAATTAAGGCCTGTCGGCCAATGACATTATAGAGCAGAGCCGCCTCGGACTGAATACACATACCGTAATAAAGTTCATTTATGTCGGTACCCTTCATCTTCGCCCTGGATAAGGCCTCCCGGCAAACGATTGGGTAATGTCCCCATTTAGTTGACACGTCAAAGCGTCTTGATTATAATTGCCCCGGAGTGACTTCATGTTTCAAGGGGGCAATCGGTGACCGAACTTGAGAGATGCTTCTGTCCGAACGAAAAGTGCAAGAATTACGGGTTGAGTAATCAAGGCAACATCGCGGTTCGCGGCAAGTACGGCAAGGACAAAAGTCGCGATCTCCTTTACTGTCGCACCTGCGGGAAGCGTTTCGCCGCCACTCAATCCAGCGCCCTGTTTGGCCTGCATCTGCCGGCGGAAACGATTCGAGAGATCATCCATCATGCAGCCGAGGGCGTAGGAGTCCGGGCCACGGCGCGTCTGCTGGCATTGGACAAGGATACGGTAAATCGGGTGATCCTGCGTGCCGGCGAGCATTGCGCGTCCGTGCTATCCAGTCTGTTGACCTCGCTGGAGCTGACGGAGGCACAACTGGATGAGCTGTGGACCTTTGTAAAAAAAAGGAACATTCTGGCGCCGCCCAAGACCTCGAGGAGCGATACGGGCGGACATGGATCTGGACGGCCATCGATGTCCCCACACGATTGCTGATCACGTTCTGGATTGGCGGACGAGAATTGGACGACGCCCGAAGAATGCTTCAGGATTTGACCGCTCGCTGCCGGAGTAAGCCATTGTTCGTATCGGACGAGCTGCCTCATTATGTCACGATGTTGGCGGAGTTCTTCCACAAGCAGGTCCCAGTGATGCCGACGGGGAAACCGGGCCGGCCCAGGAACCCCGAACGAGTGGTCGATGCTGATTTGGATTACGCCACAGTGCACAAAACCCGCGAGGGCGGCAGGGTGGTTAAGGTGGAGCGCCGAGTGGTTTTCGGCAGTGAGCAGAGCGTACACGAGCGGTTGGAGGGTTCGCCCAGCCACACAATCAATACCGCCTTTGTCGAGCGCTCCAATCTGCACTGGCGTCTGTGGGATGCTCATTTGGTTCGCAAATCCCTTACATTCGCACGCTCGTGGCGCTGGCTTCGGGCCAAGTTCGCCATCTGTGTGGCCTGTTATAATTTTGTTCGACCCCATGGAACGCTCAGCCGTAGGGCAAACCGGACATTTCAGCCCAAGACCCCAGCGATGGCCGCGAACGTGACCGACCATCCCTGGTCGTTCTTAGAATTGTTGGCGTATCCGGTATCATGTCAATAATATGGGGACAGTACCAAGAATTGGCGGATATCCTTTTTTGATTGTTCCGAAACGGTTACGATCAACTCCGAGTTTTGAACAATGCTCTTGAGCATCCTGTGGTGCAGTTCCAGGTCGATAGGAGAGAAGAACGGATATTTCAGCGGGATAATGTCATGAATCGTATAAATGTTCTTAACCCCTATGACTCTAATGGGTATCGGGTAAGTCCAGTGCATGACGTCAATGCGTTGTGTAAGTCTAATGGGAAGAAACCGTTTAAAAAGGCGAAAATAGGCGTGAGCAAGCTCAAACAAGTTTCTTCTAGAGGCAAAGAAATCAAACTCGGGAAATGCCTCGCTCATTGCTTTGAATTCAATCAAGGCTGTTTGTCTTGAATTGAATTCCTGCAACTTCAGACGTCTTTTTGGAAAGATGAGATCCTTCGCCAGACGCAGATAGCCTAATTTGCTTTTGTAAGAGACTCGCGGTTGAGCGGAGTAGAACTGCAAGGTGGAGGATGGACCCGGTTTGATGCGCCTATCTGTGAGGTACCCAATTTCATGGCCCAGTTCTTTGAGTGCACCGATCAGATTTCTACCGTAAGTGGCCACACCTGTGCCTGATGTCAACCTGAGATTATACCCGTCAACCATTATTTTCATAAGAAACCTAAATTGAGTTTATAGCAAGTTCCCTAGATATATAGGGAGAATTGGCGAGGAAACCTACATAGGTTCATACGCAGTATCAGAAAGAGTAAAGCGGACATTAACGGAGGCCAACAAAGTCGAAGGTCTCGTAGAAAATTCGATACCAGCATCATTAACACGAATAACATATTCCTGAATCAGTGAACTAATTTCGCTGTGAGCTGTTTGCACAGTTCTGAGCGCATTTTTTCGGATGATTGCCCCGGTCTGATGGGCGCTCAAGAACGTATTGATGCCGTCATCATGCCTTCAGCTGCCGATTGTGGCCAAACGAGCAGTTTTTCAGCGGGTCAGGACATGGCTATCCTTTCAAGCCCCAGTTTCGGCCACGGAACGGGTCATCAGGACCCGGATTATCCGGGAGACAGCCGCGAATGCACATCCACAAACGCCTCATAGGCAGGACAATGGCGACCCAGGCGCAGGATCAGCCGACGTCCCGTCCTGATGAATCGACCCGCAATCGTCATGAGCTCCTGAATGACGGTGCGGATGCGGCGGCGTTTGGCCGGATGCCGCACCGGAGAACGGTCGCCGAGCAGTCCAAACTGACCGATAATACGCAGGATATTGTAGACCATGCCTGCGCACGTCAACACCAGGGCGTTGGTGGCGAACTTGCCCGACGGCAGCCGTTCCATATCCAGATCGGTCTTGATTTCGCTGTGAAACTGCTCGCTCGTCCCATGCTTCTCGTACAACCGGATGATCCGTTCCTCGGGCAGAACCAGGTTGGTCCACCATCCTTCCAACGTAACCTCCGGCAGCAACAGCCGTTGCCCGTGCCGATCCACGGTGCGCTCCGTCACCCGCATCACCCGCATGAATCGCATCTTCTTCCCTTGGACCTCATACGTCTCATGCACCGTCATCACGGCCACCTTCTTGCCCGGTCGCGGCACACTCACTTTGCCTTCGGCGAAGATTCGGTCCCGCCAAGCCAGAGGGTCCTCTTTCCGGGGATTCCACTTGACCACGAAGAAGACCTTCCTGTGTTGACGGAGCGCCGCCAAGGTCTCCAACGCGCAGTGGGCGGCATCGAGGCGCACCAAAAGGCTTTTTCCCGTCAACTCCCGCGCCCGTCGAATCACCCGAGCCAAGAAGGGAAGAAATCCTTTCTGACTATGTTGGCTGCCTTCACGAAGCTCAAGACCGATGCACCAACCTTCTTCGCCAAGGTACGCCGCTATGGGCGCATACCCGTCATAGCCCTGGTAGGTTCGGGAAACCCCTTCTTTCTTGGTCTCCGAGTTGTCCATGGGAAACACGTCGATATCGAGAGGAACATGTCCCATAGATCCGGCGGTAACCGGCGCCTTCACCGCTTTGAGCATCTCGATGGAACTCCCGTTGACGAGTTCCTTAAGCACCGCAGCGTTCTTGTCCAAACGCTGCCGCAAGGTCTCTTTGGACGGCACCTTCCGGATATCCAACGCCGTTTTGAACCAATCATTGCTCCGCATCCCGGCCACCGCCTCGAAATCGCTTTTGCCGATGCAAAGCAATCCCAGGTAGCTCTTCAACACATCCGAATGAGACACGCTCGGCATGCCGGGTACGGCCAAATCCGCCTTCCGACACAACTCCGTGTGGTGGTTGATCAAGAGTCCAGCCAGGGACAGTCCGGAATGCGCCGTATAGAACTCGGTCTCCGACCTTTCGATGGTAATCTTCCGCATAGCCTTCACCTGTTGAGTGAATCGATAACAGGCAACACTATTACAGAAATAACTCATTTTATCAAATAGTTATGTGGGCAACCATGTTAACCTCATAGTTTCCCATTCACGGATTCAGGAAATAGCTAATAAAAACTACATCCATCACCTGGCTGGACAAAAAGAGCAATCCCATTGGGATGCCGGTATGGAAATCCGTGGGACCGGATGGCATGATGTGCATGACCCTGAACGGATTCCCCACCGCTGGTCGGGCCCGGGAAACATATCCGATCTTGATTTGAGGCTTGAGAACTCGTGCGACTACGATCTAATTATTGAGATATTCAATTCATCCCACAAATCAGTCTTATCTCAGATCAAGGTGTTCGCCAACGGCAACCCAGTGGCCCATCGTTTAACAGGAAAATGCATCAAAATGCGAATCCCAAGAAGCGCCATTCCGCCAAACGGATTGATGAGAATCACGTTCGAAGTCCCCGGAACCTATCCCTTGAAGCCTTCAGGGCCGGAATCCGGTGATTCATTGCTAAGGGGCTTTGCGCTAAGGTCGTATCATCTAAAGAGGCTTTAGGAGCCCCCGGTCACACAATGGATGACAACTGGAAAGAAATGGAATCATTCCTGAGAATAAACCAGGAAAAGATAATTGTGGCCCCATTCTGAAAAAAGAGGAAGAGCTTTATCAGACAGCAGTTAAGCTATTTCACCAAAGAACTGAAACAACCTCTTAAGGCAAATGATTATTTCTCACAGGTACAGATTCATTTTTATCAAGACCACAAAGACGGCAAGTGCCAGTGATGAAGCGGGCTTGTCCGGATTCTACGGAGAGAATGACAATCATCACACCTATGGGTTCTGTTGACGAGGCCAAGAGAAGCAAGAGCCGGCACCCAGGAGGAGGCCGCCCTTAGATGCCGGAGACGGGATTCAACGTCATCCGCCCAGAATATGGCATGGATTCGGGGGATAGTGTTGGGGAATGCTGTAATTGATTGGTTTGGAGGGGCGGCCTAACCTGCGCGACCCTCTGATTTCACAATGGTAGGCGGGACAGGATTCGAACCTGCGACCCCCGGCTTGTAAGAACCGAACTCTCAAGTTTCCAAATTCCTCAATTGAGAGTAATTTTCTGATTTTACAGGATTAGTCGATTTTTAATTTCGGGCATTTGATTCCGATTTTTACCGATTTTCCGAAAAGTGACACACCAAATGACACACCGGAATGCCGACAGAGTCGCGGCTATCCAGGAAGACTCTCATTGCGGGCATTGCGTGTTCACGGGTGACGTTTCGAGTTCAATCCTTCAAGAACACCTTTGTCCTGTATAGCCGGTTAAGCCTTGAATTTCAATGAGCTACCCGATTAATCCAGTGACTTTCTTTTCTCATAGCCTTTGAAAAGTCTGTATGGGGAGTTTGGTGCCGGAACGGCTGACCTTTGCATTAATTGGTCAAACCCCTCTCCCTCAAGACCTGAGGAGAGGGGCAACAAAAGCCGTTCACTCGGAGGAAAAGAAAATGGAAGCTGTAAGTAGAATGGCAAGCCCAAAGCAAATCGAGTTCTTGGCTGACCTGATCGATCGAACCGAGACCAGATTTGATCGAGCTTTGGAAAGCCTGACCTTGGAAGAAGCATCGGGGATGATCGACGAATTGCTGGAGAAAGAAGACCCAAGTTCACCACAAAATGTGAAGACTGTCGTGCGACGGAAATGGAAAGACGAGCGTACCATGCAGGCTCGGCTCGGAATGGCCTTCAAGCTGGTCTACCAGGCGAGCGTTGTGAGGAGTGATGGTTGCGTTCAAAGGCCTTCGATCGAGAACAACGAATTCTTCGCCAAGGAAGTGATCAGGGTATTCGAAAGCATGAACGAGATTGCGGAGCAGGTTGGAGTGGATGGGGGCGCCTCGGTGTGAGGCACTTCAATATTGTTACAAAAATGCTGTGAAGGTGAAAAATGACGGGAGCTACCTATAGACTTGCCCCCTGGTTTTGTTTTTATAATACAAATCTCAGTAGGCTTGGAAGCTTCGGAAGCAGTATCGGGCTTGCTTTGGGAAGGGCGAACCGCTATTTTTTTAAAATTATGTATATATACAATAGCGTATGGACATATTTATTTATACATAAATGTTAGCATGGAAGCACTGCTGTCCCACAAAATAACCAAGGATAATCAATAAGAAACGGCTCTGGAAGCCCCCTGTGTTATAATGGTTTTGCCAAAAATCACTAACAAAACAAGGGGATCCGAGCCGTGGCACATCGTAACACAATCCTAAGTCAAGTAGTTGCATTTCTTCCGAGACATGAATTCGATAGTTTTGCCAAGGTGCATCATATTGGACGCCGTTTTCGAAGTTTCAACCGATGGTCTCAATTATGGCGCTGATCATCGCCCAGCTTTCCGGGCGGGTTAGCCTGAGGGACTTGGTGGACAACATCGGCGCCCGGGCGCAAAGACTGTATCATCTGGGTATGCGGAGCCTTTCGCGATCGAATCTTGCGCGAACCAACGACAAACAACCGGCAGACCTCTACCGACTCCTGTTCGAGAGGCTCCTTACGCGATGTCGCAATTCAGCTCCGGGAAACCGATTCAAGTTCAGAGCCAAGCTCTATCTGCTGGACGCCACGATGATTGAACTCTGCTTGTCCGTCTTTCCGTGGGCTCAATATACCCGGAGCAAGGGGGCGGTGAAGGTGCACATGGGTCTGGACGCCGACGGCTACCTTCCCTCCTTTTTGTCGGTGACGGACGGCAAAGGGCATGAAATCAAGAGGGCCAGGTCTCTGCAACTGCCCAAGGGCTCCTTCGTTGTCTTCGATCGCGGTTTCACCGACTATGACTGGTATGCCTCCCTCATGAAAAATGGCCTGTTCTTCGTGACCAGACTCAAGAGCAACGCCAAAATCCGGGTCGGCCGTAAGCGCAGTGGTCGCAAAGCCGAGGGGATCAAAAGCGATCGCGAGATATACCTCGGCGGCCTGACCGAACCACTTCGTCTGGTGGAATATCACGATCGGAAGACCGGCAAGGAGTATCGGTTCCTCACCAACGCCTTCCATCTCAAGGCCGGAACCGTGGCCGAGCTGTACAAGGAGCGGTGGCAAATCGAACTCTTCTTCAAATGGATCAAGCAGAATCTCAAAGTGAAGACCTTCTTGGGAACTTCTCTTAATGCCGTCCTGACTCAGTTGTGGGTCGCGATGATCGTTTATCTCCTCCTTGCCTTCCTCAAATTCAAAGCCAAACTGACCCAAACCCTCGGGGCCATCATCCGGCTCCTACAGTTGAATCTCTTCTCATTACGGGATATTACGTCTCTCTTCGAACCTACAAACTCTCAACCCATTGATAATAAACAACTATCTCTCTGGTAATCTTTATGGGACAGCAATGGCATGGAAGTACAAAATTATTGACTGAACATAGACTCCTGTAGATAATTGCTCACACCTACCGAAAGCATTGGTAACAGAACATCGTGCGGACCGGATTCAGAGAGCTCGAACCAATTCGGAACCCTCTGTGCCAATGAGAGTGAGACACCTACCCGTTGATAAATTAGTGTAGGGCGGGTAGGAGATGGAGCATGATGAGGCACAGAGAGAAAGAGAATCCGGATGAGGGAATCGTGGTAACGGAGGGAGTCCGTAGGACGACCGGAGTTACCACGATCGGGAAGCACGTCACGGTCCCCGACCCGGAGGTTCCAGAGAAGAAGCCTCGTCGCAGATTTACAGCCCGGTACAAGCTGAGAATCCTGGAGGAAGCCGATGCGTGTACTGAACCGGGCCGGCTCGGGGCTCTACTTCGGCGAGAAGGCCTGTATTCTTCGAGTCTGGCGACATGGCGTAGACAACGTGACCAGGGGCAGTTGAGGGCGCTTGGGCCAAAGAAGCGAGGCCGGAAGCCCAAGCAGAAGAACCCTATGGCAGAGCGGGTGGCCCGGCTTGAAAGGGAGAACCGCCGTCTCGAGAATCAACTGAAACAGGCGCGAACCATCATCGAAGTTCAAAAAAAAATCTCGGAGATACTGGGGATCGCTCAGCCGGACCTGGACGACGACGGGAGCAGTTCATGAGCGCGGCGATGGAGCTGCGCACCGAGGTGGGAACCGTGCAGGCATGTGGAGCCATGGGCCTGCCCCGTGCGAGTTTCTATCGCCGCCTGAAGCCGGCGGCGGCCCGCACACCTCGGCCGGCGCCTCCCTTGGCTCTGAACCCCCAGGAGCGGGAAACCGTGGTCGATCTGCTTAACAGCTCCCGTTTTCAGGATGATGCTCCCCGTCAGGTCTTTGCCGTCTTGCTCGATGAAGGACAGTACTACTGCTCTATCCGGACCATGTACCGGATTCTCAAAGCGGAATCCGGTGATGTCAAAGAGCGAAGAAAGCAGGCGCGGCGGCCTGTCTATAAAAAGCCCGAGTTGCTTGCGACCGGACCCAACAAAGTGTGGTCCTGGGATATTACGAAGCTAAAAGGGCCTGTGAAGTGGACCTATTTCCATCTTTACGTGATCATGGACATCTTCAGCCGCTACGTGGTCGGCTGGATGGTGGCCCATCGGGAAAGCGCCGCTTTGGCCAGGCAACTCATCGAAGAGACGTGCTTCAAGCAGGATATCAAGTCCGGCCAACTCATCATCCATGCGGATCGAGGCCCGGCGATGAAAGCGAAGTCCGTAGCCGAGTTCATGGGAGACCTTGGAGTGACCAAGACCCACAGCCGACCCTATGTCAGCAATGATAACCCCTACTCGGAGGCGCAGTTTAAAACCCTCAAGTATTGCCCGAAATTCCCGAAACGGTTTGGATCAATCCAGGATGCCCGGTCTTTCTGCCGGGAGTTCTTCTCCTGGTACAACCCCGAGCATCGGCATTCAGGCATCGGGTTGGTCACACCCGAACAGCTCCATTACGGACTCGCCCAGGACATTGTAGCGTGTCGCAGCCAAGTTCTTCGGGCTGCCTTCCGGAGCAACCCCAACCGTTTCAAAGGAAAGGTGCCACAGCCGCCAAAATTGCCCAAGGCCGCGTGGATCAACAAACCGTCGAGCGATGACGTGAGAGTCTAATTTCTGAAAACAGGTGTCTCATTTTCATTGACACATTCCGGAAGAGCTGAAGATATCTCTAAATTCTTGTCACGACATGAAGGGATTCTGTCATCAACAAAGCATCAAAACTCCACATATCGATTTGAGGCAAGCCTCAACCTGTGCAATCCCCGGCTCGGAAGATTGCGGAGAGACCGTAAGTTCAGGCATAGATGGGACCGTTGTCCTGAAGGTTATTTGATGCCCTGATTTGATGATCGGCCCCTTTAGGGTTAATTTTGAGCTAAAAACTTGAGCTTACATTAAAATATCATCTTTTCCGGTGTTGAAGTCGGGTTACGGCCTCGACGATGACGGGTGTCCCTGGAATTGTGCTCTATCTTGGGTTTGAAAAGGTATTCGCCTTCCAGTGCTTGCCGCATCACGTGAGGAGTTGTTCCCAGTGGATGAAACCAGTGGTTTTGTAGATAAGTTGCTTCGGCCCATCTCAGAAGAAACTCCTTGCGGCGAAGATATATCGTTCTCCGCAGATTACGACCGCATACGCGAAGCACAAACCTCGGAAGAAGACCTTCCCCAAGGCGATTGGCAACGGGAGACCAAGGTCGCCGATTGGTCCAAGGTCAGAACTCTCGCCATTGATGTCCTGAGTCATAAGAGCAAGGATCTTGAAATCGCATGCTGGCTTGCGCAGTCCCTCACTTATCTGGAGGGCTTCCCTGGGGTCGAGAAAGGCCTTGGGCTGATACTTCGAATGATTTCCGATTTCTGGGACTGCTTCCACCCGATAGTCGAAGACGGTGATGAGGGAGCCCGAGCCGGGAGACTGGAGTGGTTGGACAAGCATCTGGGGCAGGCGATTTCGACAATTCCTCTGACTTCCGCGGGAGAGAGGAACTACGCGTGGACCCATTGGTTCGAATCCAGGCATCTGGAAGAGCTCATCAGGAAGAATCCCGGGAAGAGAGAGGAGCTTCTCGCGGAGAAAAGCAAGGTGTCCGCCGAGGACTTTGAAAAAGCCTCTTCAGCCACGCCCTCTTCTTTTTATTTTTCAATCATGCAATCCGTATCCAGGTGCAGGGCTCTTTGCTCGCAACTCGGGGCATCGGTTGATGCCCTATTCAAAGCGGATCCTCCCGCCTTGAGAACTATCGAGGGCTCTCTGGAGAAATGCAACGACCTTCTGGATTCCATAGCCAGACAAAGAGGGCTCTCGGCCCCGGACCCAACAGAAAACGCATCATCCGATGAGGTACAGGCAGGACCGGAGGGACTGGCGGGCCGAATGTCAACCGAGTCGGTAATCGAAGACCGCAAGTCGGATCGTCTCGACCGCGATGAAGCGCTTCGACGTTTGTCGGAAATTGCCGCCTTTTTCAGAAAGAGTGAACCTCACAGCCCGGTGCCGTTTTTGATCGAACGGGCGGTACGATGGGGCCGAATGCCGTTTGAAGAGTGGCTGGGGGAGGTCGTTAAAGACGGCAATGTACTGGGGGATTTGCACGAAACATTGGGTATTCGAAAGCTGGACGAGGAGGAGTGAGGTCGGGACGGAGATCGCCTGATTGGAAATTGGAGCGTTATAGTGAACGACTGATTCCGATGGTCACATTAACTTCGGAGCGGATTCTCAAAGATCATTTACAAAGAGAAGCACAAATTTTTCAAGTCAACAAAGGGGCGTGGTTATGGCAAAGGAAAGTACTCAGCATACGTTGGACCGTGTTCGTCCGCCGCGTGTTCAAATTACGTATGATGTGGAGATAGCGGGCGCCATTGAACAGAAGGAACTTCCGTTTCAACTCGGAGTGGTCGGGGATTTCTCGGGAGCACCCAAGGATCCTCTGCCGCCTATGAAGGAACGAAAGTTTGTCAATATCGATCGAGACAACTTCGATGACGTATTGAAAGGGATGAAGCCTCGATTGCAATTATCGGTGCCCAACAAACTGACCGGAGAGGGTAAGCTCGGGATCGAAGTCAATTTCGACAAGATGGAAGACTTCGAACCCGAGCAGGTGGCTAAACAGATTGAGCCCTTGAACAAATTGCTCATCTTGCGTCGGAAGCTTTCGGACCTGAGGAACAAGATGCACGGGAACGAGAAATTGGAGGAGCTGCTTCAGGATGTGGTGCTGAGCACGGAGAAGCTTCGGGAACTTGGCGAGGAGACGGGCTACGGAAACTCCAAGGAAGAACAACCCGCGGATGAGGGAGGACCTGAGGGATGACCAACGAAAAAGAGCAGGCGACCTCTGTTGAAGAGCAAACCGCCGTTGAAGAAGCCGCAGCAGAAGCGCCGAGTTTGCTGGACGCCATTATTTCGGAGAGCCGTGTGGCCCGATCCGAAGATGAGAAGACTCGAGCAAAGGACCTGATAGCCGAATTCGTCAGCCAGGTCATGGACGAGTCCATTGTTGTTTCCGACGACATCGCAGCCGGGATCGATGCCCGCATTGCCGAAATAGACGGCCTTCTGTCCGAACAGCTCAATGAAATCATGCATGCCGAACCTTTCCAGAAGTTGGAGGCATCCTGGAGAGGGCTGCACTATCTGGTGCATCAATCGGAGACCGGCACTTCTTTGAAGTTGACCGTATTCAACGCCACGAAGAAGGAGCTGATCAAGGATTTCAAACGGGCGCCCGAATTCGACCAGAGCAGCGTGTTCAAGAAAGTCTATGAAGAAGAGTACGGCACCTTCGGTGGAACGCCTTACGGCGCTCTTGTGGGTGACTTCGAGTTCGGCAATCATCCAGAAGACATCTTCCTGCTGGAGCAGTTCTCGCATGTGGCGGCCGCGGCACACGCGCCTTTCATCAGCGCGGCTTCATCCCAAATGTTCGGATGGGATCATTTCACCGACCTGTCGGGACCAAGGGACCTGGCCAAGATATTCGATACGACGGAGTATGCCAAATGGAAATCCTTCCGGGAGTCGGAAGATTCCAGATACGTGGGCCTGACCCTTCCGCACGTGTTGGGACGTCTGCCCTATGGGTCGAAAACCGTGCCGGTTGAAGCCTTCAACTTCGAAGAAGACGTGGACGGAAAGCACCACGACAAATACCTATGGACCAATGCCGCCTATGCGGTTGCCGCCCGTTTGACGGACGCATTCGCCAAATACGGATGGTGCACGGCGATTCGAGGCGTGGAGGGCGGCGGTCTCATTGAGGGCTTGCCCACGCACACGTTCTCGACGGACGAGGGGGAAGTGGCGCTGAAATGTCCGACGGAAATCGCCATTACCGACCGGAGGGAAAAGGAGCTGGCCGACCTCGGCTTCATCCCGCTGGTCCATTGCAAAGGAACGGACTACGCGGCCGTCTTCTCAACACAATCCGCTCAGAAACCGAAAAAGTACAATACCGACGCAGCCACGGCCAATGCACGCCTGTCGTCCCAACTCCAATACCTCATGGCCACGTCCCGTTTTGCGCATTATTTGAAAGCCATGATGCGGGACCGCATCGGCTCATTCATGACTCGCAATGAGGCCGAATCTTTTTTGAACCGATGGATCATGGACTACGTATTGGGTACGGAGGAAGCGGGGCAGGAGATGAAAGCACGCTATCCTCTCCGTGAGGCTAGAATCGAGGTAGCCGAGGTTCCGGGCAAACCCGGATCGTACAAAGCCGTGGCCTTCCTGAAGCCGCATTATCAGTTGGAGGAACTAGGAGTATCCTTGCGTTTGGTGGCGGATCTGCCGGCGCAAGCTCAACAAGGTTAGCCGTTTATCGAAAAGGCAATCAGCGAAACCGATTCCAAAGGAGAGCAGAAATGGCGTTTGATGCGTTCGTGAAGATCGACGGTATTGATGGTGAGTGCTCCGACGACAAGCACAAACAGTGGATCGAGATTCTATCCTACAATCTCGGCGTGAGCCAACCTGCGTCGGCTGCAAGCGCAACCGGAGGGCGCTCCGCGGAAAGGGCCGACTTTGACGATTTGTCGATAGTCAAAGTTTTGGATATTTCAAGCCCCATACTGGCCCTTGCCTGCTGCGACGGCCGACACATCAAGAAAATCGAAGTGGAATTGTGTGAGGCAACTGGAGACAAACATCCCTATATGAAATACATACTGGAAAATGCCATTGTGTCCGGTGTCCGTCCGGGCGGTGCTTCCCAAGGCGGAGACTCGAAGCCCCTTGAGGAAGTGTCCTTCAACTACGGCAAAATCCGTTGGGAATACGCTGGGTCGGACTCGATGGGCAAGCCGGCAAAGACTCAAAAGACGGGATGGGATTTAGAGGCGAACAAGAAGCTGTAATCATCAATTTTTCGGTGTCGATGGTGTGAATTAGTTCATTCTTCGTCGTTGAATTTTTGTAACACTCATTTGCCGAATCAGGCCCTCTACTGCGTACTATTTAATGGAAGGGGGCACTGCACTAATATCGCTGTTATTACAGTGTTATTAGGGCACTCTTGCGTCAAAAAACGATTCAACTTAGACTACAGTGTAACTAACGATTATTATTTATTGTTCAGAAGGCGAAGATGAGAAGAAATCCGGTGTGGCATATTCAATGATATGATTAAGGAATTCCGTAACCACCGTTTGCTTCTGTTTCATTCGGATAGATAAGTCGCTTTCACGACTCATAACTCAATAATGTTGACGGTACAATTAAATGTTCACTCTATCATGTTTATACTGAAAAAAGGGAAACGGATATGAAAATATTAAGAACAATGCTTGTGGCATCTATGATATGTCTCGTTTTTGGATGCTCATCGAAACAACCAAAACCGGAAACTTTAATTGGTTTGGGATATACGTTCAGAGATCTGAGGCAAAATACTTATTCAGATACCGAAGATGTCTACTATGGGCAACCTTGTATATCTCCAGATGGAAAGCGACTCGCTTTCGTAGTTAAAAAAGGCGGAAACGAAGATATCTATGTTAAATCCCCTGATTCGAAAACTATGACACGTATGACATTCAGTAAGACTGCGGACATACATCCTGCTTTTTCTCCTGATGGAGAGAAAATAGCTTTTGCATCCGAACGCAACGGAAATTACGATATATTCGTAATGAATACAAAAGGTGGAAAAGCTAAGACGCAACTTACATTCACAGAGGATCATGAAATAAGTCCTACATGGTCGCACGATGGGAAAAGGTTGGCCTTTTGCCGATACAATCCCTTAGATCAATACTGGTCAATATGGGTTATGGATTTAGCGACCGAAGCAATAACAGCAATTGCCCCCGGAAAGTTCCCAAAATATTCTCCTGTCGATAATTTCATTGCCTTCGAGCGGCCAAATGAAGAGAAAAACAGGCATAGTTCCATTTGGATTATTAACGACCATGGCGATGAAGAGACCATGATCATGAGCTCTACTGAGGAGAGCTACCGAACCCCAGACTGGTCTCCCGACGGGACGAAAATAGTGTTCTCTTCTCAGGGCAAAGAAGTTCCAACCGCTAAAATAGTTATGAAAGCATCTCACGGTGATGAGGATGCCTATTATGATGTCTTTGGTAAGAGAGGAAACGATATCTGGGTGATAGAAAGAGACGCAACCGCCTTAACTCAATTAACCGGTCATAAGGCTATTGATTGTTCTCCTTCTTGGAAATGGTCTCCTGATAATAGACTCTATTTCACATCCTTACGTGATGGATACACAAATATTTGGAGTATAGTCCCTAGGATTGTCAAGTTTTGATTTGACAAATTTTTGTAAGACAAATAGAAAACGTATTATATATATTTAATAGAATAAAGTCTGTATTCAAGCACCATTTAGGTTGAAAGAAATTCTGTGTAACCATAATCAATAAGTAGTATGATATGAAAAATTCTATGCCGCTGTCCACATCAAACATTCGTTTTGTTCCTTCAGTCATGGACCGACTTCTGGATATCGGATCGAGACGGCGTGCTTCCAACTTGAGGTCACAGGAACACTCGGGAAATGAGAGTTTGGAAACGGCACCTATGCCGGCGCGGTACTCCATGGAAATGCTCAAGACCAGAGTGGTTCACGATCTTGAGGAATTGTTGAACTGTCGTCGGGAGGCCATGGAAGAACTGCCGGAGGATTTTGAAGAGACCAGGAGCTCTCTGCTGAACTACGGCCTGCCCGACCTGGGCTCCTTGACGTTGGATAACCCGAAAGATCGGGCCCTCATCCAACGGCTGCTCGAACAAACTCTGTCGTCCTTTGAGCCGAGATTGACTCGAATCAGAGTATTCCTGGAATCTCAAGATGAAGGAAATCGAACCCTCAAGTTTCGCATTGACGCGCTGCTCAGAGTGGAGCCTGCGGGAGAGCCGATCACCTTTGATACCATTGTCGATCTAACCAGTCAGAAATGTGATGTTCGAAGCGCAAGGTAATGTTCGAAGATATTCTACCGTATTATGAAAGAGAACTGGCCTCTTTGAGGCGCCTGAGCAAGGAATTCGCTCTTCAATACCCGGAAATAGCGAACCGACTGCTGCTTCACGGCGAAGCCTGCGACGATCCCCACGTCGAACGCCTGCTGGAAGGCTGCGCCTTTCTGGCCGCTCGGGTACGCAAGAAACTGGACGAAGCCTACCCGGAGATCACCGACGCTTTCTTGGACATCCTCTATCCCCACTACACCCGTCCCATTCCTTCGATGTCCATTGCGCAGTTTGATGTGAGCTCGCGTGAAACCAAGTTCACTTCCAAGCAGGTTATTCCATCGGGAACGGTGTTGCTCACCCAGCCCTTTCGCGGGATGCCGTGTAAGTTTCGCACCGGCTACCCGGTGGAGGCTTGGCCTTTGGAAGTATCGGACGCCCGATTTGAAAGGCCCGAGCGGCATCCCTTCGGCTCCTATGCCGGAAAGGTTCACCATGTCCTCCGAATCCGCCTTCGATGCCTCCACGAACTCACGTTCAAGTCACTGAAGATCGACCGCCTGCGTTTCTTTCTGGACGGAGACGGGCAAACCGGCCACACGCTTTACGAGTTGCTGTTCAACAGCACTCAAGCGGTCTTCCTCAACTGGAAAGTGGGCGAAGAGGATACTTCCGTTCAGCTGCCCGCCGGCTGCGTCAAGCCCGTTGGGTATGAGCCGGAGGAAGGACTTCTGCCTTACGATGCCAGGTCGTTCCTGGGATACCGGCTTCTTCACGAGTACTTTGTTTTTCCTGAGAAGTTTCTGTTCTTCGACATTGGGAATCTCGCCGAGTCCGCCGCCGAAAACCCGGGACGAGAAATGGAGCTGGTTTTCAGTTTCAGCGAGACGGAACGCGGAGATCGTCTGAACTACCTCGAAAAGACGGTAGGAGCCTCCAGCTTCCGCCTGCATTGCACGCCGATCGTCAACCTGTTCCAGCACACGGCGGAACCCATACGCCTGACGCATGCAAACCCCGAATACAAAATCATTCCGGACATTCGACGTCCTCAGGGGATGGAAGTCTATTCCGTCGATTCGGTGAAAAAAGTCACCACCAAGGCGGGAAAGGATACGGTTACCCAATGCCGCCCCATGTTTGCGTTCAAGCACGCCTATGACACCCCGGGCCGCGAGGTCTACTGGCATGCCACTCGTCGCTTTTCCGCTTCAAGAGACGACAAAGGCACGGAAGTCTATATCTGGCTCGCGGACAGGGATTTGAGTTCCAAGACCGGAATTGAAACTTTAACCGTTGGAATCACCGGCAGCAACAGAGACCTGCCTTCACTGCTTCCTTTGGGAGGGAGACCCGGGGAGCTCTTCTGCGAAGAAGGCGGCGTCGTGTCCAAAGCAATGTGTCTTCGGAAGCCGACGCCGGTGATCAGACCTTTCCGGGGAAAGGAAAGCCAGTGGCGCCTCATTTCTCACCTGAGCCTGAACCATCTGTCCATTGTGGACAGCGGCCGAGAGGCCTTTCTCGAGATATTAAATCTCTATAATTACACCCATTCCTTGGCCGTTCGAAAGCACATCCAAGGAATCACCGACATCAAGAGCGTTCCCTGTACGGCGTATGTGGGACCTTCTCATCAGTCCGCTTTCTGCCGCGGTACCGAAGTTTCCATCCAGTTCGACGAAGACGAATACACGGGAAGCGGTGTGTATCTCTTATCGTGCGTATTGGAGCGATTCCTGGGATTGTACTGCGCGACCAACAGCTTCACCCGGCTCATTGTGACCACCAAGCAAAGAGAAAAGGTGCTGGCTAAATGGCCTCCGAGGGCTGGAAACCGGTTTCTGATCTGATCCGAAGCATGTTGCGGGAACCGTATCGCTTCGATTTTTTTCAAGCGGTTCGAATCCTGAAAAGCTTCATGGGACAAGCGAAGGGAGTTCGCGTTCCCGTGGAGACGGATGACGTGGTCCGATTCGGAACGCTGCCTTCCCTGGAATTCCCCGCCAGCGCGCTCCATTCGCTGGAATCTCCCCCTAAGGGTGGACAAGATGCCCTCGATCCTTTCCGAATGACGGTGACCTTTATGGGCTTGGTGGGGCTCAAGGGAGTGTTGCCGAGGCATTACACAGAGGCCTTGCTGGAACCCAATTCGTCGAAGGTCAGACAGCAGGCGCGGGCCTTCTTCGACATCTTCAATCACAAATTCATCAGTTTGTTTTACGACGCGTGGGAGAAGCACTCCTTTGTAGTTTCCCATGAGCGAAAAGCCGAGACGGCCCTAAACAGGTACGTGCTGGACGTGATCGGACTCGGCACCAACGGCTTGCAAGGGAGGCTAAAGGACAATTCCCACGGCGTGGAGGATTCGTCCCTCTGCTATTACGGGGGCCTGTTGGGGCAGTTGCCGCGTTCGGCGTCTGCCCTGACGGCCGTGCTGAGCGACTTCTTTTCGGTCAATATCGACGTGGAACAGTTTCGCCTCCGAGCCTATGAAATCAGAGAATCCGACCAGACACGACTCGGACTGGAAAATTGCCGACTCGGTCTGGACGCCGTCGTAGGAGAGGCTGTTTGGGATCGTCAATTCGCGTTTCGTCTGGTCGTTGGCCCCTTGTCCTGGCCAAAATTTCAAGACTTTCTGCCGGGTGGAAACGCCAATACCGCCCTTCACCAATTGGTTCGTTATTCCATTGGAATGAATATGGAATACGATATTCAATTGATTCTGAATAAGGAAGAAGTCCCCTATTGCAAGCTTTCCGGCGCCACCGGCAAGCTCGGCTTGACGACTTGGCTCAAGAGCGGGCCGTTTATGCAGGATGCCGATAGCGCGGTTTTTTGATCATCAAAAAAGTCGCTTCGAAATCAGTCTATTAGGAGACTCTACATGAGCGTATCTTCGAATTTGAAATCCTTGATCTCAAAACTGAATCGGACGTGCAAGAATGCGCTGGAAGGCGCCGCAGGCCTTTGCGTGTCAAGGACTCACTATCAAATCGACGTGGAACATGTTCTTCTGAAGCTGGTTGAATTCGATGATACCGACGTCCACAGAATTGCCCATCAATATGAGATGGACATCGGCCGGATCAATCGTGATTTGACGGACACGTTGGACGGCTTCAAGTCCGGGAGCAGTCGCACTCCGGTCTTCTCTCCGAATCTGACGCGTTTGATCGAGCAGGCGTGGTTGCTGAGCTCGATTGATTACAACGGGTTTCAGGTAAGAAGCGGGCATTTGCTGTTGGGTTTGTTGGGAAACTCCGAACTGTCCAGGTTGATCAAAGAGTCGTCCAAAGAGTTCGTGAAAATATCCAAAGAGGATCTCGAGAAGCGTTTCACGGACATTACGGCGGGTTCGCCTGAAGAGCGTCAAGAGGAATCCTCGGCGTTCAGAGCCGGTACGGCGGCGCAACCGACCGGAGCGGAGGGTTTGGGCACGGGGAAGGCTCCGGGACTGGAGCAGTTCACCCTCGATCTCACCGAGCGGGCGGCACAGGGGCTGATTGACCCGGTGGTGGGTCGAGACCGGGAAATACGCCAGATGATCGATATCCTGATGCGGCGTCGCCAGAACAACCCCATTCTCACCGGGGAGGCCGGTGTGGGCAAGACCGCGGTGGTGGAGGGTCTGGCCTTGCGCCTGGCTCGGAAAGATGTGCCCGAGCCGCTGCAGAACGTCGTACTTCGATCGCTGGATCTGGGGCTGTTGCAGGCCGGGGCAAGCGTCAAAGGGGAGTTCGAGAATCGGCTGAAGTCCGTCATCGACGAAGTGAAGAGCAGTCCCCAACCCATCGTGCTTTTCATCGACGAAGCCCACACCATGATCGGCGCCGGCGGTGCGCCGGGACAATCCGATGCCGCGAATCTTCTGAAACCGGCGCTGGCTCGGGGGGAACTGCGCACCATAGCCGCCACCACCTGGTCTGAATACAAGAAGTACTTTGAAAAAGATGCCGCACTGGCCAGGCGGTTTCAGGTGGTAAAGGTGGATGAGCCCATAGAAGAGCAGGCTTGCTCCATGCTTCGTTCTCTGGTGGGGAACATGGAGCGGCATCACAACGTACGGATACTGAACGAAGCCCTGGTGGACGCGGTTCGCCTCTCCCACCGTTACCTGTCCGGGCGGCAACTGCCCGACAAGGCGGTCAGCGTATTGGATACGGCCTGCTCTCGAGTTGCCGTGAGTCGGGCGTCGGAACCCGCGGCCGTGGAGGATGCACGGCGCAGCATTGAACGTATCGGAGCCGAATTGGAGGTCCTGCGTCGAGAGCATGCTTCGAGTTCGAGCCATTCCGAACGATTGGCGGAACTTGAAGACATGGAACGAGAAGCCGGGGAAAGACTGGCGACGCTCGAAGACCGGTGGGCATCGGAAAAACGCATTGTGGAACGGATTACCGAAGTGCGGGGCAGGCTCGAACAAGCGTTTTCGGAGAACCCTTCGGGAGACGACGAGCAATCGGGGGAATCCGAGAGGGAACCCGAGGATCGAAAGGCCTTTCAGCAGGAATTGACCGAATTGACTACGGAGCTTTTGGAATTTCAGGGAGAATCTCCCCTGTTACAGGTATGCGTGAACAGCCAGAGTGTGGCCGAGGTGATAGCCGCCTGGACCGGGATACCCTTGGGAAAGATGTTGAAGGACGAAATCCGGACGGTGCTTTCATTGAAGGAACACCTTTGTGCGAGGGTTATCGGTCAGGATCACGCGCTGGACACCATCGCCCAACGCATTCGCACCGCCCGGGCTCGCCTGGACGATCCGGCAAAGCCCATCGGGGTATTCATGCTGGCCGGTCCCAGCGGAGTGGGCAAGACGGAAACGGCCCTTGCCATGGCCGACGTTCTGTACGGTGGGGAGCGCAACCTGGTGACCATCAACATGTCCGAGTATCAGGAAGCTCATACGGTATCCGGTCTAAAAGGGTCTCCACCCGGCTACGTGGGATACGGAGAGGGGGGCGTGCTCACGGAAGCGGTGCGGCGAAAACCTTACAGCGTGGTGTTGCTGGACGAGGTGGAAAAGGCCCACCCCGACGTACTCGAATTGTTCTACCAAGTGTTCGACAAGGGATTCATGGATGACGCCGAAGGTCGTGAGATTGATTTCCGTAATACCGTGATTTTCCTCACCACGAATGTGGGCACGGACATCGTCATGGACAGTTGCATGAGCCCCGAAGTTCTTCCGGAGCCCGATTCCCTGCTGGAGAGGCTGTACCCGTCATTCCACCGTGTGTTCAAGCCGGCCTTTGTCGGTCGTACCGTGTTGATTCCCTATTATCCCATCAGGGATGAAATCATGGTGAAGATCGTGGAGTTGAAACTGGGCAAGATTAAGAGACGTTTCTCGGAAAACCACAACGCGGAACTAGTCTACGACGACTCACTGATTCGCGAAATCGCGAACCGGTGCACCGAGGTGGATACGGGCGCCAGGAACGTGGATCATATCCTCACGGGAACGCTGTTGCCCGAGATATCCGAAGCCGTGTTGGCAAAGATGGCTGCGGAGGAGCGCATTGCCACGGCCCGGGTGTCCGTGGGTGAGGACGGGGGATTCGTCTATGACGTTCAATAAGACACGTGAGGACATGATCAAGGCCTTGCAGGTCGGGATGAAAATAACGCCCATGCGCGATATTCGCAACGAAAGGATACGCCATTGGACCTACGCTTCCGAGTGCGCCCGGCTTCACGGCTACATGATTCCCGGAGTGGAGTTGGTAGTCGTGGAGGTGGGAAGAATCCCCACCAGGATGTGGGTCCGCGTGCAAATACCAACCGATCCGCCCAAGTTTCTCAAGATCAGCGGTGATGAATATGCCGAAAATTTTAGAATGCTGAACGCAGACTAATTGGAGAAAGAGGATGGAACTTTATAAGTCGGTCGCAAATCCAAAAGCAGTTTTTTCCAATATTATGACGATAAGATTAGGCGTATCTGGTGAGGAAGCAGGCGATATGTTTGATATATTAGTAGAAAAGGCCATTGAAGATAAACTAATGGGTAATTTGTTGGCGGCAAAAACAAATAGCGAACTATGTCTTACTGATCTTAAACTAAAACAATACTCAGAAAGAGCTTTTAGTACCTGCAAGAATACATTCATTGTCGATAAAGGAAAAGCATATTTTATCGGAATATTTTGGATAGCGGTGGGCGCAATAACTGGTTGTAAGGGTATTGTCGATGAAGGCTGTCGATGGGCAAAATTCGGGAATAAGCCTTCATTACTCAGGGACGGTAAAGATATAAGCAAAGAATCACGAAAGAGACCGAGCAAATTTATTTCTGGAGGTTCTAGGGGGTAAATCCAATTGAATTAGTGAAGATTGCGCGCCAATTCAAGCCAATATCTCAGCATAAGGATTTCTACGAGGCTCTTCTATGCCCGTCACCCAAACGGAACGACTGATCAAATTCAAATCCACCCTTGGAGAAGACGAACTTCTGCTGGAGCGTTTTTCAGGTCGGGAAGCGGTTTCCGGTCTGTTCGAATTCGAAGTGGACTTGCTTTCCAACAATCCCTCCATTTCGTTCAGTGACATTGTGGGGGAGCCGGCCACCATTTCCATCGCCAATGATTTCGGCGGCCGGCGTCACATCAACGGCTGTCTCAGTCATTTCGCACAGGGTTCCCAAGAGGCCGGTTTCGTTCGGTATCATGCGGTCCTGGTGCCTTGGTTGTGGAACCTCACGCGAACCGCGGACAGTCGCATCTTCCAGGAAAAATCCGTACCGGACATCATTGAACAGATTTTCGATGACTTGGGATTCGATGATTTCAGAATGCAACTCACCGGGCAATATGATCCCAGGGTGTACTGCGTACAGTACCAGGAAACGGATTTCGCGTTCGTATCGAGGCTCATGGAGGAAGAAGGCATCTTCTATTTCTTCGAACACTCCTCCGACAAGCATATTTTGGTGCTTATGGACTCCTCGGCCGGCGTGGACGCTTGTCCGGATCAGTCCAAGGTGCCGTACGCGCCCATGGGCGGCCCCCAAACGGGGGACGCCGTCACGGAATGGTTGTACCGCATGGAAATTCGTACCGCGCGATACGCCGCCCGGGACTACAACTTCGAGACGCCTTCCTTGGACTTGTCCGTGGAAGTGCCCACCATCATGCAGGAAGGAAGAAACGACGATCTCGAAGTGTATGAATATCCGGGTCAATACGGCAAGCGTGGGGAGGGGGAGCGGTACGCCAAACTGAGAATGGAAGAACAGGAAACGCCTCACACCCGCATCAGCGGCAACGGAGACTGCTGCTCGCTCATCCCCGGCTATTCCTTCGACCTGACCGATCACTTCCGGCCGGACTTCAATGCCGGCTATTTCCTTACGTCGGTGGAACACTCGGGAGGCAGCAATGTGATCGAAGGTCGATCCCATCCCTACTATGCCAACTCGTTTCAGTGCATCCCCAAGGAAGTGCCCTACAGGACCTCGCGCAAGACGCCCAAACCCATTGTTCACGGTGCGCAAACCGCCATGGTGGTCGGACCCAAAGGGGAAGAAATCTACACGGACAAGTACGGCCGGGTAAAGGTCCAATTTCACTGGGATCGGGAAGGGAAACGGGACGACAAGAGCTCCTGCTGGATTCGCGTGTCCCAGTTGTGGGCCGGCAGCGAATGGGGCGGGATTCACATCCCGAGAATCGGCCAGGAGGTCATCGTCGCCTTTCTGGAGGGGGACCCCGATCGGCCCATCATTGTGGGGCGCGCCTACAACGCGGAGCGCATGCCACCGTACGCCCTGCCGAATCACCAGACGCGCAGCGGCCTCAAGAGCCGAAGCTCCAAGCAGGGCGGAGGATCCAACTTCAACGAGATTCGGTTTGAAGACAAGAAGGGTGAAGAAAAGATATTCATCAATGCGGAAAAGGATATACACATCCGCGTGGAAAAGGAGTGCAGGGAATATGCGGGAACCGACCGTCATCTGACCGTTGAGGGGAATCAGAAGGAAATCGTCGAGAAAGACAAGCATCTTCATGTCAAGAAGGACCACATGGAGAAGATCGACAACGAAATGTCCCTCGAAGTGGGCATGAAGCGGAATGAAAAGACGGGGATGGTGTACGCGCATGAAGTGGGCCAGGAAATCCATCTGAAAGCCGGCATGAAGATCGTGATCGAATCCGGTCTGCAACTGTCCCTCGTGGGCGCGGGGGGCTTTATCGACATCGGGCCCGCGGGGATCAGCATCCAGGGAACGGCGGTGAATATCAACAGCGGGGGAGCGCCGGGCGTGGGGTCCGGATCCATGCCCAAAGAGCCTTCGGACCCGGAGATTCCGGACGATGGGATGGACTAAGGTGGAGAATCTGAGTTCCAAACTTCGAGGTTTTGAAGTTTGTTGAAAGACCATCAGGAAATAGAAGACCGTCCGGGTTTATTGTTCATGAACAAGTTGAGTCTTTTTCCTTTAATTGCGAGAGCTTTAGAAAGGAGCCCTAAGCTATGGTTGAGCAGGCAAATGAATTGAGCGTCGAAACAATGGACTCTTCCCCCGAAAGGGATGCCGTATCCTCCGAACTTGAATATGCCGGGTTCTGGATCCGTTTATTGGCCGAATGCATTGATATAGTGTTGATTTTGCTTATTACAGGTTCGATCAGTTATGCAATTTATGGTCCGATCGAGTCATTTAGTGACCCGCAGCCATTTGTTAGAGATCCGATTGATTTCTTAATCAGTTACCTATTTCCCGCTGTTGGAACGATCGTTTGTTGGGTGATTTGGTCCGCCAATCCGGGAAAAATGGTGTTGAATTTGAAAATCGTGGATGCTCGTACCGGTAAAAAACCGTCTTTAATGCAATTCATTGGAAGGTATTTAGCGTATTTTCTGTCGTTTTTGGCGCTAGGAATAGGTTTTATAACCATTGCAATTAATAAGAGACGGCAGGGCTGGCACGACAAGTTGGCCAAGACAGTGGTTGTAAGAATAAAAGTCCGGCCGGAAACGGTGAAATTTCAAGATGAGGTTCAGTCGTAACAGATATCAAGAGCCTCCCTTTCGGGAGGCTTGGGCCGTTGGATTGGGACAGGTGGCTCCGACAGCCGCTTTGCGAAAAGCTTGGCTCAAGATGGGAGATTAACATGCCGCCTGCAGCCAGACTGGGAGATATGCATGCCTGCCCCGCCGTGACCCCCGGAGTGCCTCCGGTGCCCCATGTGGGCGGACCCATTACGGGCCCCTGTGCTCCAACCGTCCTGATCGGGGGGCAACCGGCGGCTCGGGTGGGGGACATGGCCCTCTGTGTGGGGCCGCCGGACGTGATCGTCCAGGGTTCCGCCACGGTGACCATATGCGGTGTTCCGGCGGCGCGCGTGGGGGATATGACGGCCCATGGAGGCGTCATCACTGTAGGGTGCCCCACGGTGATCATCGGCGGGTAGGGCGAAAGGGAGTCCGGTGGCGCGGGAAGTCGGTTCTGAGCCGGCGTTTGGGAGTTCGGCGGAGGCAATGCCCTTAAAAGCCCGTTTGAAAAATCCGATTGCCGCAGACTGGTGAAAAAGGATGAGATGCAAAGCGTGCGAATCCAGAGGGACAAGGCGTACATAGAAGTACGCCGCAATGACGAGGGCTGAAGCGCAGCGAAGCAGATCGCGTTTTTCCCCGGCCTGCTAAGGTTTGAAAATGACCATTGAGGTGTTCGGCGCTCAGGATATGGGCGGTTTCCGTCGGAACCAGGAAGACAGATGGTATGTTTCGGTGAGGGACGCCGGGGCCCTGCTCGCGGTGGCGGACGGCATGGGCGGTCACCTTGCCGGTGAGATCGCCGCCTCGCTGGCGGTGGAGGGACTCGACCAATGGACCCCCGAGGCCGGAAGGGAGGCGGAGACCATCGAATTGTTCTTCAAGGAGAAGAACGATCAGATTTGTTCGAGAGGCGAGGTCCTGGGCAACACCATGGGGACAACTCTGACCCTGCTGTGGCTCACCGAAAATGGGGCCTGGTACGGTCATATCGGCGATTCGCGGCTTTGCCTTCTGAGAGACCGGCGGCTTATCCGGGTGACGGAAGACCATAATCTGCCCGGGGGGCTGCTTCAGCAAGGTAGGATCACCCCTGAAGAAGCGAGGGCGCACCCCATGCGCAATGTTTTGCTTCGTTTCTTGGGGGGGGATTCGGCCGTGCCGGAAATCGGGTATTTGGAAGCTCGGCCACTGGACCTTTTCATTCTGACTACCGACGGCCTGCACGGGCATGTGTCCGAAACGCAAATCTTGGAGTCGGCGGAGAGCGGTAAATGTTTTGAGACCCTCTGGGGCAGTCTCAAAGACCTGGCCCTGTCCCAGGGCAGCAAGGATAACCTGACTTTTGTCGGGGCGGTGGTCTTGAAACCGTAAACAACGGCAATGGGTCACAAAGCCGGATTCTGCGTCAAATTGGGTTTTGGCAAAAGTCTGAAACAGCACATCTGCATCCTGATATGACGACGTGGAACGTCATTCTCAATTAAGGATGGTTTGGTTCAACCGGTTTTCAGTAATTCAACAGGTAGAGGAGAAAGAGGGATGAAATTCAGAAGCTTGGTGATCGTATTGGTTTTGTGTTCCATGTTTGTTTCCATTTCCGCGTTTGCACAAGAGACCAAAGATTGGAGTGTTTCACTTGGTATGAAGACCATGTATGCGGAGAAAAGACTGAGCAATTCCTCCGGAAGCTCTGGAGACGGAGGATTTATGCTAAATCCTATTCTAAGAGGATCTTACAAAGATTTTTTTCTTGTCGGTTCGTATGCGGCAAGCGTGAGTGACTTCGAGGTGGTAGATACTTCGGATTATTCCGACGAGCTGGATCGAAAGGAGATCGATGTCCTGTTTGGATATAATTTATCCAATTTTGCATTTTTTTTGGGATACAAGTGGGTCCTTCAGGATGGTACGATATCTGATGCCCAGCATGACTTAACAAGCCCGTATGACTGGAACTATGAAGGACTGACCCTAGGTGCCAGCGCCGCCGTCCCCCTGTTTTCCGTATCGGACAATCCAGTGTTTTTTTCCTTGTCCGCAGCCTATATCTATCTGCTGGAGGCCTCATACAGTATTGACAGTGTAGAATACAAATTTGATGGATACGATTTCAAGGTTCATGGTATCAACGGCTTTTCCCTGGAACCCGGTATAGGAATACAATTATTTGGAAACCTATCCGCACTTCTCAGCTACAGATACCAGCGGCTTCTGTTCTCAGACCATGATCCGGTCTCTATCCATACTTCCGAAGAAACAGTTAACTTTAATGTTCCCACTGAAGAATTCAAGGGACTTGTACTGAGTTTCTATTATTCTTTTTAGATGATTTATGTGTATCTCAAATATCTGTGTAGGAAGGCCTTGTTGTTTGAAGCCGTTGAAGGAACGGTCGGATCTCCGGCCAATGGCATCTGGTCGGGCCCGACCACGGGCGAAAAATTCTATTTTCAGAAATACGTCACCGGGTCTTCCGTGGCGGTGGTGGCCGCCGGAGGCACACTCACCGCGTTTCTGGATCCCGACTACTCGGACGGGGTGTCCTCGGGCGATATCTTGAACGGAGGGTACAGCTTCACCTTGAACGCGGCGGATTCCCAGAGCGGGACGGTCGCTTCGTTGCTGCCCTCGGGGACTCTGGACGCCTCATTTGGATTGCTCTTCAGGACCATTGAGTAGGAACCGAAAGGGGCACTTGATCCCGGTGATTTTGTATTCAAACCCGCAGCACGCGATCCCTTAATCTGTTCAGGAGTTTTACGGTAGGTAAAATGCGTTTTCCTCATTTTGAGACCTATTTAACGTTGGAAGAATCGGACTTGGTCTCCCTGTTCCTGGCTCGGGACGATCGGAGCGGCCGAACGGATTTGGAACTGCTTTTGATCCACGGTTCCGAGCACTTAGGACCCCGGTTTGAACGATCCTTTGACACGGAAATGCACAGGGCGGCATCGCTTAAAGGCCCAAACCTCGTATCGATTCTGGAATTCGGGGATTGCGACGAAGGAAAATACGTGGTCACGGAGCACCATGAAGCCAACTCCTTGGCCTGGATTTTTGAAAAGAGACCCGCTTTGCCGGATCTCCCCGAAGAATGGGGCAATGTCGTTGTTCATGAAGCGGCATCGGCTTTGGCGCAGGCCTATGAGTGTGATGCCCTGGCGGTACACGGGGAGCTCAGCCCTCAAAATATACTGGTGGGTCCGGGTGGGGAAATCAGAGTGCGCTCTTGGGGCATCGGCAAAGTGCTTGCCGTGACGCGCGTACTCCAGACCCGCATCGATGCGAGCGACTTTCAATACTATTCGCCGGAACAGATGAGGGGGGAAGCCACTACGGTCCGATCGGACCTGTTTGCCTTGGGCTTGATCTGGTACGAGATTCTATCCGGAAAGCCTTTGTTCAACCCAATGCGCCCGACCGACGCCTACGTCATGATTCTGGACCAGGATTACGCTTCCGAACTGGAGAACCTTGATTGCAGCCCCGAAATCCGGAGCATGATTTCGAAACTGCTCAACCGCGATCCCGCCAAGCGCTACGCAATCCCGTCCGATTTCCTGGCGGATCTTCATGCGTGCGCATCCTGTGCCTATGCGGAAGACGTTCCCCGGAGATTGGGCGAGTCGCTGAGCCCTGCGAGAGGGGATGGAGCCCTTTCGGAACGAACCGAACCTGAAGGGCCTGTTGCCGTACGTCCTACCGGTGCGGGAGATTCGAACGAGTCGGAACCCGTGGAGGCTACCGTCGGTGTCGGAGGATTTCTTGGGGACCCTCCGCCGGCCCCCGGACTCGGGACCCCGGCGCCGTATTCGCCGCGGCCCGCCTATCCGGCTCCGACGGTTCCTCCCAGAGGCTTTCGGAAGCTGCGTTTGGGGCTGGCCCGCAGGTTGCACGGATTTGCCGAGTTCGTAGGGGGAGAGGATACAAGAGAACCTTCACTGTTTGAAACCAGCATCTTCGGCGATGCATCCATGCCGAATTCCTATGAATCCAATGATCGGCGTGGCCCCGGCAGTTCCCGGCGGGAATTTGAGATGCCGACCATCCCCCGGGCATCCACGGAAGGCCATCGAAATGATTTCAGACAGACGCGCATGGCTACAGGCCAAGGAAAGAAACTGAAGCGGCTCAGATTTGGGATCTGTGCCGGCCTGGTGATGCTGGTCGGTACCCTGGCGGCTCTTGGGTATGTTTGGATGGGGGAGGAAAGGGGTCGAATTCTGGTGAAGTCTCGCCCGGAAGGAGCCCAAGTAATCATTTCGGGGCAGGTAAAGGGCCTTACTCCCATTGATTTAAACCTGAGACCCGGGATCTATGAACTCAGGTTGTCGCTCCCGGGCCACCGGGAATGGAGCGGCAATCTGCGTGTGGTTGCGGGCGGCGAAGGAACGATCAACAGGGAACTCGAGAAAATCCCCTGACACGATGTGGGGAGCCCTTCAGCATATGTTGACGGGAGAATTATGAATACCAACGGCGATATGGTGTTCCAACTTGCGGACCAGCTGGGGAACCGGCTTTGGGCGGAATGTTCCCTGGCGGAAGCAACAGCGTCCGATGCGAGCAGGACGGCCTTTGCGGCGGCTTTGACCGATGCCGTGGAAAGGGTCTTTCCTTTGCTGCCCGGGGTGAAAGGCACGATCAGCCCGGAAGCATTGGAGGCTCCGGCGCTTCTCCTTTGGAGTGAGCTGATGGACATGTTGGGCCGGGGGCCCGTAACGCGCAAAGCCGCCCTCAAGAGAAGCCTCAAGTATCTGCTTGACCGGTTGCAGAGCGAGCCGCAATTCGTGCTCGGGGAGAGTCCTGGAAGGAACGAGTCCTCGGATGTGCCGAAAGAATCGCCGGAGCCGGTTCCGGAAACGTCAGCCGACTCAAAGCTTCCGGAGCCTGCCGCTTCCGAGAGGGCCTCCGAGACCGAGACTCCTCAAACTGCTTCGAAACCTCCGGACCTGTCACCGGTTGAAATGAAGGTTGATCCCGAAGAGGCCGAGCAGGTGACGTCGGAGCCGTCACAAGAGCCGTTGCATGAGAAGCCACGTGATTCCGATCTGATGGGGGCTCGACTGGAAGACCGGGTGGATGCGTTGGAGCGGGAGCTGGCTTTGAGTCGGGATTTGGGTTTCGACGTGTTGAGGGCTTTTCTTTCCACGTATCTCGGGGATGAAGACACGGCATTACGAACGGCCGTGGAAGAAGGGTGGAACCGTCGGGCCGGGTCTTTCGCCCGAGCTATGAACCTTTTGGTCGACTTGTTCGACCAACTTTCGAACATAAGGGCTGAATTGCTCAAATCGGCGGGAATCAAAACCCCGCTTCATAAGTTCAAAGACATGATGACGGCTCACGACGCTGATTTCGAGGAACAATTGGCTTCCAGCGTGGAACAACTGAAAGCACTGGTCCCCGCAGTCCTTGAAGTTCACCAGTTTTCCACGACACAGGGTCTCGAAAACATGCTGTCGGCATTGGAATCGGAAGGTTCCGGAAAAAACGTATCCTGGATGCCTGCAAATATGAAACCGAACTACAAGAACGTTTTAAAGCTACTTCATTCCTGGTCCGGAATCGATAGGTACAAGAAGGTGATCGAACCTTATTTCATTGAAGGTCTGAAGATTCAGAGCTCAAAAAAGGAATAGCAGGAAGTTCATGATTTGTAGTTTATGTAAGAGCTTGTGCTTATGTTTCTATTTTTAAACCGAAAATATAATGTCCGCTTATATCCTTGGAGGCATAGCGACCCATAATGTCGGAATGGTCTAATAGTGTATACTGGCGAGAGGGTCTTTTCCTTAGGCCTCATCATCTCCAATTGTCTGACAGATATCAGGAAACCAGAACGGATGATCTGCTCAGGTCGATCAACCGGCACGCATGGGGTGTGATCCGGCTTGAATTGGACCAGGATGCTCTGGAAAACATGGCGGTCGAATTCAACAAGTGCGAACTGATTCTCCCCGGTGGGACCCTTTTCAGGTATCCCGGGGGAGGCCGCCTCGAACGCCGTGAGTTCAAGAACTTGATTCAACCGGGCGAGCCTTTGGGTGTGTACGTCGGCGTTCGCCGCCATGGATCGAAACAAGCGAATGTGGCCGCCGGGCAAACGTCGCAGGGCGCCCCGAGAACCAACCCCAAGCTCGTTGAAATACCGGACCAGAACACCGGCGAAAACACTGTCCAGGTGGAAACGCTCGAGTTGCAGGGCTCCATCCTCTTTTCAACGGAGAAGCCCGAGCTGGGGATTTTCGAAGCGGTCAAGGTGATGGAGATTCTATCCACGGGAAGAAAAGACCCACCCTATGCCGTTTCCCAAGACTATTTTCCGCCGGCGCTCAGGATTTCCTCCTTTCCCTACCTGCATGACTTCTGCAGCCGCTTGCTGGATCTCGTCACAGCGAGAGCCAAAGTGATCGCTGAAGAGCAGTCGAATCGTGCGTTGATTGAAAGCACCTATCGCAAGCAGGGAGGAGCCGGCACGTCGCTGTTTTTTGCGCTCTGCTCCGCTATTCCCGAGCTGAGCGTGATGGTTCAAGACGGCGGCGTGCATCCCTACGAATTCTATTTGAACCTTTGTCGTTTCTACGGTGGGCTGTGCGCCTTCTCCATGGCGGAGACGCCGTGGGACGTTCCAAACTACGACCACGAAAACCTCTTCTCCTCCTTCCTGCCTTTGTCGGAGAAGATCAGAAACCTCCTCGACGTGAGCGTGCCCACTTTTTACGACATGGCCACCCTGGTTTTCGACGGAGACTTCTTTTGTATTGATTTGGATGCTTCATGGCTGGCTCCGGAGAATTCCTTCGTCCTTGCCGTGGGGGGCGGCTTGTCGGAAGAGGAAGCGCGAGACCTGGTTGTGAATCAGGCGAAAATCAGCAGTCGAAGCCAAATGGAGTCGCTGATCTTCAGGGCGTTGCCCGGTGTTCCCGTGACCCACCTCTCAGAGCCCCCCGGCGAGATACCCAAACAACTGGACAGGCAATATTTCAGGATGGATTCAGGGGATCCCCATTGGGAAGACGTTCGGAAATCGGGTAATTTGTGTGTTTACGCAGATATTTCTCCTCAAAGGATAACCTTTGAGGTCTATGTCATTTTGTCCGGAAAACATGTGGCTAAAAGGGGAAACCCACGATAAGCTCGTCCGGGTTGGGAGGAAGTATGTCATCGCTCATGGGGCTTGCATCCGAGTTTTTCCAGGTTGTGCTTTCATTCAAAGCCTTGAATCCTGAGGATAGGCTGGAATATCACGAGTTGCGCACCAAGGTTGAAGGAATGTTCGACGAGCAACGCAAGGAAGGCACGCGGCTGGGAATTCCCGGCGATGATATGGAAAACGCTCAATTTGCCTTGGCCGCGCTGATGGACGAAGTGGTGCTGAACTCCAAATGGGAGTATCGTCGAGAATGGCAGGCGAATTTGCTTCAAAACTACTACTTCGGAACTCATACCGCAGGTGTGGATTTCTATCGCAGGCTGGAAGCGATCGGTGAAGGCAATCAAGACCTTTGCGAGATCTATTACACTTGCCTGTCTCTCGGATTTCTCGGCAAGTATCAATCTCGGCCGGAGGCCATCGGCAAACTGAAATCAGAGCTGCTGCATCGCACGTCCCACCTCAACCCAATCGCCCAGGAACACATTTCTCCCGCCGCTTATGATACCAACCTCCGGGAGGAAGCCGGGCCCATCGTGTCTCGCCCTTCTCCTCTGTGGGTAGGCATTCCAATCGTTCTGTTGCTCGTTCTGTATTTTACCTATTCATTCCTGCTTCGTCGGCAAATGGAATCTTTTCTCGCATCGATCAGCCTATAGGGAAGAGAGAAGCTCATGGTCAAACAATGGCTCAAGTTCAAGTATCTGTTCTGGGTGGCTTTTATCACAACCGTCCTGATTCTCGCCTTTGTCATCTGGAACTTGCAGCCGGAATGGCCCGTAACCGTGCTGTCCTTTTTGGTGCTGATTCTGGTGTATGGGATCGTCTATTTCGTGCACCTTTATCTGGAGGTGACCCGTTCGAAGAAATTCATACGGGAGCTGGACTCTCTCACTCAAGGGGAGCTGGATTCCGTCAATCTGCTGACCCAGCGATCCGTGGAAGAGTTGAGAAAACAATGGAAAGAGGCTCTTGAAAAGCTGAAGGCCAGTCATGTGGGGCGGAGGAAGGACCCACTGTATTATCTGCCCTGGTTCATCATCATGGGCGAGCCGGCTTCGGGAAAGAGCACCGCCATCCGTCAAAGCGGTGCGGAATTTCCCATGGGAGAGCCGATTCAGGGTACGGGAGGAACGAGAAACTGCGACTGGTGGTTCTCGGACCGCTTTATCATGTTGGATACCGCGGGTAGATACACCATGGAGGTGAACAAGGAAGCCGATCGGTCCGAATGGAGCGTATTTCTAAAACTTTTGGCTCGCTATCGCAAGAAGCTTCCGATCAACGGGATCATCCTTGCCATTCCCGCCGAAGGCCTTGTCAAAAGACCTTTGGAACAGATCCAAGACGAGGCTCGTCGCGCCCGGTCAAAGATCGACCAGATTACGCAAGAACTGGGGTTGAGGGTTCCGGTTTTCATTCTTGTCACCAAATGCGATCTAATCAACGGATTTACGGAGTTTTTTGCAGGCTTCCCAGAGGAGAAGCATTTTGAAGCTCTTGGGTGGACAAATGACCGGATGGACCTGGATGCTCCCGATGAAACCTTCGGCGGGGCGTTTCAAACACTGATGGAACGCTTCGAAAGATACAGAATCTCTATTCTTGAAGATTCCGATACATCCGTAGAATCCATACAGCCGATCTTCTCCTTCCCCGACGAGTTTCGGCAACTTCAAAAGCCCCTGTCCCTATGGATGGAATCGCTTTTTCAGTCCAATCCGTATTTCCCTTCCCCTTTCTTTCGCGGCTTCTACTTGACCAGCGGCCATCAGGTGGGAACCGTGGTCACTTCGCTTCTGGATAAGTTGGGCTTTCCGAGCAGACTGAAGACATTCTCTCCCGAGACTCGTTCAAAGAGCTATTTTCTTCGGGATTTCTTTACTCGTATTCTGGTGAGGGACCAGAATCTGGCTTCGAAATCGGCACTCAGACTCACCAAGGAACGACGATCTCTCAGATTTCTATACGGTGGCGCCTGCATAGGGTTGCTGCTTCTGGTTGCAGGGATGTCCGCTTCTTTCTTCCTGAACCTCAACCAGGTGGGCGGCCTGAAAAGAAGTGTCGGCGAGTTCCAAAAAGCGCAGCGAGTTTCAGGGAATATTGCGCGACTGAATCACATCCTTTACGGAATCGGAAGAGACATCGAACGATTGGATGAAGTCTCCATATTGCACCCTGCTCGAGTTTTCGGATTTCATGCTGACAGGGCACCCGCTTCAAACATGAAGTCCTTCTACCTTCACCATTTTGAGGAGGCGGTGCTTAACCCCACTCTCAATTCGCTTGTCGCAGGTTTTTCGGCCCGTCCCGGTGACACGGAGGAGCGGCATCTGGATTACGAGGAAATGATTCTCCGTTTGCGAGCCTATGGTGGATACCTTCAGACCGTCAAAGTCGAACTCACGAGGCGGGGAGTACCCTTGTCTCGAATCTCGGAGGCAGAGTTCGATAGCAACAAAGCTTCAAATGTGGCCCCTGACCTTGAGGCGTCTGAAGAAAGCCGAAGTAAGACCCTGGACGAGACCAAAGGTGCCAAGTATGAGCCTTCCGCCGGCTCTTTGTCAAAAGGCCTGAAATCGAATGAACATGCGCTTACGCCCAACGATTATTATTGGATGACCAAACTATGGCAAGCCAAGACCAGGTCGGTTATTCAAGAGCTTAAGGAAAATCTGGATCTATACTTGGCATTGCAGAACTCGGATAGACTGAAGTATCAATATTACAGTAGGCGTGATTCGATAGATAATAACTCATTATCCGATTTGTTAAATATAGAATACTTTGTCGGAAACATGGCCTTATCATACGATAAGTCAACGATTAGCCAATTTCACGAAATATGGCATCCAATTATTATATCCAACATCAATGAGATTCCCATTGCATTTAGCAAGAGTTGCTTCAACGAGAAGGTAAGATCGGTAGTTAATTCATTAATTGGCCTTCAAGCTTCGTCCGAGCTTGACGACGTTATAAGATCGGACTTGGAGGACAAGGCTGTTCCCGAATTTGTTGGTAGCTACTCATCGGCGTATATAAATACATGGTACAATCATATTAAGAGCATCAATTTAGATAAGGATTTACTAAGATCAATTGATTCGGAGCAACTTATTCATTTAATATCAAGCGGTGTCTATCTTGAACCGCTGCACCGGATCATTGAAAATACTTATGTTGCCGACTTGGACTCGGATGAGGTTTGGAAGGGCTTTGCCGGAGAGTTGAAGAAGTTTGAGGCAATACATAAGTATCAGGAGATTGAAGGCAAATATAAGTCATTGGTTGAGGTTCTCGTAGGCCGGCTGTCGCGCATCGTGGGCATACCAAACCAGGAGGTCAAGTTCTCGAAAATCAAAACCGTATTTTTCCCACAGGCGGAAGACGAAGGCGTGTGGCAGGCCGGAGAACTCTCCGTAATGACCAACGGCTTTTTGTCTACGATAGACAATGCGGAGTTGAAGACGGGGCTGCAAAATCTACTTGAGTTCCCCATCTTGGTCCAACAAGTAATCCTCGTTCGGGAAGCCTCGAAACACTTGCAGGCGTTGTGGGAAGCTTCCGTTCATTTGCGATTTGCCAAGGACATATCCGGCCGATTTCCGTTCGGCAGGTTCGAGCCATCAGCTTTGACCTCCTGCAAGGAAGCGGACATGGTTTCCGTGATCAACTTCTTCCATCCTGAAACAGGATCGGTCGCGGGGTTTCTTGAAGAGGCGTTCCCATTTATCAGTTTGGAGAATTGTGAAGTAAGGAATCCTTCCTGGCTTTCCGTGGACGGTGTCATGGGACCTTTGAGCTCGGAATTTCTGAATCAATGGTGTTCCATTTCGAACTATTTCTTCCTTCCCGATGGAGGCAAGAGAAAACATACTTTGGTCTTTGAGACCGAGCTTCCAAAAGCACTGTCCAGGGGGGTGGACGAACGAAAAGATTTGTTCGTAACGTCGAATTCACTGGAAATTCGATGTGATCCTGAGAAGCACGGTGTGTTGCGATATTTCAATGGGCCAAAAGCAAAGAAAGGCTGGCTCTGGGAATTGGGATCCTGCGAGCGCGCGGGCATTGAGGCTCGCTACTCGACCAAGCGAGGCCGCAAAGACGATGTCGGCATGGGCTTCACCGGACATTGGTCCTTGCTTAAGCTTCTGCGGGCCGGCGAGGAGTCGAGCCTGAACTTGATCAACTGGCACATACCGGTGAACGAGAACCGGAATCGAGGGGGGGAGACCGAAATCGTGGTTCCCTATCATCTGCGGGCATCCGCCGGAGAGGACCCTCGATCGGTGCCGTTTCAGACCATATCTTGCCCTTCGACCCTATCCGAGTGAGCGTTCGTGAACGTCAAGGTCTCATATTACGGAAAGCTGCCCTTCTCCAGGGAATTCATCCGGGATTACGTGCCCGGTCGCGCTACGGATGCGTTTATTCGCTGGCTGGACATGATCTCCCCGCTGTTCGATACCCTACAGGAGGCGAACGACGCCTTGTTGTATCTGGATTTCATCTTTCGCCTGGAAGAAGGAAAGGGACCGGTCTGGGGCACTATCACCAGGAGTTCCGATGGGATGCGTCCCTATCCCTTCGCATTGTTTTCGTCGGCGGGTGCGGAATCCATCGGTCCTGCAAACATGTGGTCTTTGTTGCTGAGTCCCTGCTGGTTGAAATTTCGTGAGATTCTCAAAAGCGCGCCTCAAAGCGAGAATGAACTCGCGGAGGGTTTGCGCGGGTTGGATTCGTCGGCTTTCTCCGACGCGGAGCTTCAAGAGGCCGAAGCGGCTTTCCTGAATCGTGCCCCATCGTCGTTGCTCAAGACCGAAACGGAATCCGGGACCGTCGAACGGGCAATTCATAATCTAATGGTATTGCAGGACTTTTCGGCCGGCAAGACGCCTACTCATGCAATCTCGGTGGCGCTCCGTTCCGAGGAGCCCGAGGTCGAAAGCTGTTTCTGGTTGTATTTTGCATCCAAAATCCATGCCGGAAATCAGCCGGTTTCCGTGTTTGTTCTGACCAGGAACGGTGATCGTCGACTCTTCATTTTCTATCGTGTTCCCTCCGAGTCCGATATTAAGGACGTGTTGTTTATTGAAACGGAAAGTCGCTTGATCAACATCATAGATAATGACTGGGGCGATACTCCGATGCCGGAAAGTCTCAAGAGAAGAATATCGTTGGTCATGTCACATTTGAAAGCTTTGGACGCCAAAATGAAAGACGTATTTGAGGCTTGCTGACTTCTATGCTCGACGACGCGGTTCTTGGAATTAAACTCGGAAACACGGTGGCACGAGCCTCGATTACCGGTCGTGACGGGAAGGCGGTTCCCTTGACGGATCGTTACATGCGGATGGAATGGCCGTTTTTCCCGTGTCGGTTCCTTCAGACCGAATACGGAATCGTTTCCGGATGGGCGGCCGCCTATCGATACCGAAGAGAACCTCGAGGCGATATCCCCTTTTCTCTGAATAAGGCTTTAGGGGAAAGCGATCCGAATTATAGACTCTTGCTTGAATTGCTTCTGGATCGGGTATTGAACCGTGTGATGAATCATAGTCGCCTTCTTCGAGAGACCACCTTGGCCATTCCGGGAACGCTGCCCAAGACGCATTTTACAAAGCTGCAAGAACTCATGGAGAGACTGGGTTTGGAGGGGCGGGTCGTTTCTCACGAAACGGCCATCCTCAGGGCCCACGGGCTGCCTTCAAACGAAAACGAATGGGCGCTGACGGTCAGGATCGGTTTCTCGGGTTCGTCTCTCTGCCTTTTCCGGTGTGAGTCCGGGAATATCGAGTGCGTTTCCAAATCCTCTTTAAAGGCAATCGGGCTGCAGTACTTTACGGAACTTCTCTTGTCGCATTTGGAGGACGGGGCTTGGCGTGGAAAGATCATTGGTGCTCCCGATCGAATCCACGCATTTTCGGTGATCGCATCCGGGCTGAAAACCCTCGGAAACGGCCGTGACCTGGAAATTAACGGGTACGGTGAGTGCGGCAAATTGGACGGTGTCATTTCGGAAGAGGTTTGCGCAGACATGTTGGAGGCTGGAGTCAGTGAACTGAGTTCGGCGGTGAGCGAGATGGCGGCAAGTGCCGGCTCTGACGCCGGGAGAGTTTCTATGAAAATACTGGGGGCGGGGGGAGGCTTTCAGGTTCCCCTGCTCCAAAGTATGATTTCCGAACGAACGGGGCTGAGTTTCTCGTTGCAGGCGTATCCTGATGAAACCATACAGATCGGGGCATTGCTGTCTTCAATGGATCGAACCGGATTCGCAGAGCCTGTCGGTTCGGACTCGGGACTGAACGGTGCGGGGGATTTTCTCGAGTCAACGATGTATTGCGATTGCAGCGACGTCGTTCAATACCGGATTCCGAAGATCGTCATTTCATTCAGGGAGTCGCCCGACCAGGAGATTTGCTACGACAACAAGCGCGAATTGGTCATCGGGAGGGATCCCCGATCCGACATCCCGTTTTCCTTGGGGCTTGTTTCTCGGCGCCACGCGAGAATAGAACTTCAGGACGGCGCCTACTTTGTGACGGACTGCAGCACCAATGGAACGTTCGTGAATGGAGAACGATTAATCAAGTGGCAAAGACACTCGTTGCGGGCGGGCGATCTCGTGACTCTGGTCAGTCCGTTCGGAGCCGGGTTCAGGGTGCGGTCCATCTCCTGAACCGTGCTGGGGGGCGGTATTAGTTTTCTGAAGCGCCCAGTGGCTCGAGATCGATTTCAAGGTCCTGGTCTTTGTCTTCCCGAATGAAAATGCCGGCTTCCTTGGTCTTGTAGCCTTCTTTGACAAACTTCAGGTCGTGTGCGCCGGGTGTCAACTCGAGCACGGTGGGGCTGATCCCCTTTAACTTGCCGTCCAGCCACACTTCCGCCCCGTCGGGATACGTGATGGCGGTTACATAAGAAAGGAAAGCAGGTTCTTGCGTTTGGATCGCCGGGGTTTCGATGGGAGTCTGCTGCTTGTAAACATAGAAATACCAGCCGCCTGCAAGCATGGCAAGGAGGACGGGAACAGTGATCAAGAAGGACTTCGTTGCAGAGGTCGACGAGCGGGGCTTGCCGGTACCGTGAGCAAAAGCGCGAAGAGCCTCCGCCATTTCCCGGCCCGTCTGAAAACGCTTCAAGGGGTCCTTTTGCAGGGCCTTGATGATAATGTCTCCAAGAGGCTTTGGGATGTGTCGGTCGATGGCTCGAGGGTGACGGGGATCGCGCCCAACGATTTGCACGGTCACTTCGGTAAAGGTTTCACCGTCGAAAGGTTTCTGTTGAGTGGCCATTTCATAGATGATGACACCCAGGGAAAACAGGTCGCTGCGTCCGTCTACGGGTTGTCCGCTCACCTGTTCCGGAGACATGTACGCGGGAGTCCCCACGATCCTGTTGTCCATAGACAGTCCGAGGTCAATGATCCGCGCAATGCCGAAATCGGCGATCTTGGGAGTCCCGTCTTCGTTAACCAATATATTGGCCGGTTTGATATCACGATGGACAATTCCCAATCTGTGGGCGTAATCGAGAGCGTCGGCGATCTGCGCCCCGAATTCCGCCGCCTGAAATGGGGAGAATCGTTTCTTGTCTTTAAGCATATGGCTCAGGTTATGGCCGCGAATGTACTCCATGGCAAGAAACAGAGATTCGTCTTCCCTGCCGATGTCGTACAAGGTCACGATGTTGCCGTGACTCAGTTGCGCCATGGCGCGGGCTTCTTTCAGAAGACGTGTTTCTTCGGCCGAGCCTTCCACCACGTCCATTTTATGTACTTTTACCGCAAGCTCTCTCGAACCCACGGGGTCCCAAGCTTTGTAAACAACGCCCATTGCGCCTCGGCCCAGAAGCGAAACGATCTCGTATCTTCCAAATCGATCAGGCTGGGCTATTGGTCCGCTTCTCCGGGGAGATTCCATGGCATCCGTCTCGATAGGTTAAATCGAAATCAACGTAGAACGTGTTTTCTTAATAAACGGGTCGGCTGGGAAATGCAAGCGGGGTTTTCGGCAAAGGATGGATCGGAGGGCCGAAGCATTCCCAAAGCTCAAATCGGCGACCAAGATCGGGGAAGAGTCCGGTTATTCGACGCTACATCGGATTCTGTTGGATAAGATCGGTAAGGCGAGGAGCTCATGAAATCTATAATGACCCTATTTCAGTGTGCGATCTTCTGTATCTGCATGATCTTTTTCTTGAGCGCCGGGCCGGCTTCCGCCCTGGTGAAACAGGGACACCAAGTAGCGCCGTTTTCCTTTGAGGACATGAGAGGCCGAACGATTCAATCCAAGGATGTGCTTAAAACTCCGTTAACCGACGTATTTTTCTTTCTTCCTGAAATAGAAAGTGACAGGCAAATCCTAAAATCTATTGAGTATCTAGCCAAGAAAGAGCAGGCATTATCCGTCATTGCGGTTCCCTGCTCCCAACGTGAAAACTGAAATCTACGCTGGAAATCGCATATTGAGGATTTCGGTTCAAAAGATCGATTATTTATGACATTGGAATATGGCAAGCTTGCTAAAGTGTTCGATGCCGGAATTGTGTTTCCCGTGCTGATCTGGATTGATAGTAAAAGTATGGTTTTAGGAGAAGAAACAGGCGTTTACATTCCAAGAAATGTTATGGAGATAAAGAATCGTTATGACAATTTGAAGAGAAGTTTATGTAATCTATCCAATGATGAGCGTATTCGTGATGATGGCGTAGATGCCGTTAGATATTTATACATGTCTATAGATATACCTAAGTTTTGACATAATTAGTTAGGATTAAAATATGCACTACTATTTTAAAAAGATTCAAAAGAAAAACTAAACTAACTGAGTTTTTCATGAAATATATATATATTACAATAAAATATATAGTCTTATTTGCATGTTTAGCAATATGTATTGGAGATACCCAAATTTTTGCATCAGTTAAAGAAGGTGATCTGGTTAAATTATTCACTTTTAAGGATATTAATGGTCGGAACGTTCAATCTAGAAATGTTTTTAAATCACCAATGACTGCTGTATTCTTTTTCCTTCCTGAAAAAGAAAAAGAAAGGATAATTCTCAAAGCTATTGAGTTCCTGGCCAAGAAGAATCAGACATTATCCGTTATTGCGATTCCCGTTTCTCCACGTGAATACTGGGAACGAAGCTGGAAAAAGGATATTGAGGAGTTCGGTACAAAAGATCGATTATTCATGACATTGGAATACAAAAATCTTGCTAAAATATTCGATATTGAAATAATTACTCCCATTCTGATCTGGATTGATAGTGAAGGTAGGGTTATTCAAGAGAAAAGCGGTAATTACGTGCCTGATAATTTCAAGCCACTAATAGAAACCTACCATACCTTAGAAGAAAAGGTCCGGAAGAAAGCACAGGGTTATGAGGATAAGAGAAAAGCAAAGCAGGAAGTTGAGAAGTTACGCCACAATGTGGGGGAGATGGAAGCGTCTTTGGGGAACATATCCTTCAAATCGCCCGGCTATGGGAGAGCGGAGATCGAAAGACTGGACGAGCTGGTTTCCGAATACGAGGAACATTCAGGTGCGGACGGCTACCGGGTCGAACTCGCCCAGAGCTACCGAGACCTGTTGAAGACACACAAACGGCTGAGCGGCTTTCTTGACGAAGGCGACAAGGCCGAGAAGCAAGGACGATTCGAGCAGGGCGAAAAACTCTACGAAAAGGCCCTGAAAGAAATTCAAAGGATGTCGGCCCATAAGGCGCCGGCGACCTTCATCGACGCGGCAAACAAGCATGTGCAGGGCAGGCTGGCGTCGTGCCGCGAAGGGATGCTTTTGGCGCAACTGGAGGATTTGCGGAGCAGAGCCTCCGAATGCGGGAGCGTCAAAGCCTGCGGGGACGTGCAAACGGATTTGAAGAAGCTGCTCCAAGACCAAAAGGAACTAATGGATTCCAGTTCGGCCGTCCGCTCCAAAGCGGAATCGATAGAAAAAGCCGTGGCCGCATCGAGAAGACGGGCGCAGGAAGAGAGCGATGTCGTCTACATCGCGAGGCAGATGGAGGGAGTTTTGGGAAAGGTGTCCTTCCAATCGCCGGGATACGGTTCGGCTGAGATGGATAAGCTGGGCGGGCTGGTCTCGAAATACGGGAAGTACTCGGGCACCCGGGGGTACAGTTCCAAGACCGCGAAGAGCTGCCAAGACCTGATCGAGGCGCATAAACGGCTGACGGATCTTCTGGATGCGGCGGAAAGGGCGGAGAATCAAGGACGATTCGCGCAGGGCGAGGAACTCTACGGGAAGGCCCTTGGGGAAATCGTACAGCTGTCTTCCCACAAGGAACTCGCCTCGTTTAATGAGGCGGCGGGAGAGTACGTAAGAGGCAGGCTGGCGTCGTGCCGCGAAGGGATGCTTTTGGCGCAACTGGAGGATTTGGGGAGTAGAGCCTCCGAATGCGGGAGCGTGACGGCGTGCGGGGAAGTGAAAACGGCGCTGGACAACCTGCTCCTAAGCCGGAAGGCCGTGGTGGATTCCAGTTCGGCCGTCCGCTCCAAAGCGGAAACGATAGAAAAAGCCGTGGCCGCATCGAGAAGACGGGCGCAGGAAGAGAGCGATGTCGTCTACATCGCGAGGCAGATGGAGGGAGTTTTGGGAAAGGTGTCCTTCCAATCGCCGGGATACGGTTCGGCTGAGATGGATAAGCTGGGCGGGCTGGTCTCGAAATATGGGAAGTACTCGGGCACCCGGGGGTACAGTTCCAAGACCGCGAAGAGCTGCCAAGACCTGATCGAGGCGCATAAACGGCTGACGGATCTTCTGGATGCGGCGGAAAGGGCGGAGAATCAAGGACGATTCGCGCAGGGCGAGGAACTCTACGGGAAGGCCCTTGGGGAAATCGTACAGCTGTCTTCCCACAAGGAACTCGCCTCGTTTAATGAGGCGGCGGGAGAGTACGTAAGAGGCAGGCTGGCGTCGTGCCGCGAAGGGATGCTTTTGGCGCAACTGGAGGATTTGGGGAGCAGAGCCTCCGAATGCGGGAGCGTGACGGCGTGCGGGGACGTGCAAACGGATTTGGAGAAGCTGCTCCAAGGCCAGAAGGAACTAATGGATTCCAGTTCGGCCGTCCGTTCCAAAGCGAAAGCCCTAAGAGAAGCCGTGGTCGTGTCGAAAAGACGGGCGCAGGAAGAGAGCGATGTCGTCTACATCGCGAGGCAGATGCAGGGAGTCTTGGGCAAGGTATCTTTCAAGTCTTCGGGCTACGGTTCGGCTGAGATGGAAGAGCTGGGCAGTCTGGTCTCGAAATATGGGAAGTATTCTGGCACCCGGGGGTACAGTTCCAAGACCGCGAAGAGCTGCCAAGACCTGATCGAGGCCCATGAACGGCTGACGGATCTTCTGGATGCGGCGGAAAAGGCGGAGAATCAAGGACGATTCGCGCAGGGCGAGGAACTCTATGAGAGGGCGCTCAGGGAGATCAAAGGACTGTCCGCCTATAAGGCGCCGGCGGCCTTCATCGACGCGGCAAGCGAGCATGTGAAGGGCCGGTTGGCGTCGTGCCGCGAAGGGATGCTTTTGGCACAACTGGAGGATTTGGGGAGCAGGGCGTCCAAATGCGGGAGCGTCAAAGCCTGCGGGGAGTTGAAAACGGCTCTGGAGAAGCTGCTCAAAGACCAAAAGGAACTAATGGACTCCAGTTCGGCCGTCCGGACCAAAGCTGACGCCGTAGAAAGAGCCGTGACCGCTTCCAAAAGACGGGCGGAACGAGAAGGAGAGCTGGCACGCATCGTGAGGGAGATGGAAGAGATGTTGGGAAAGGTGTCCTTCCAATCGCCGGGATACGGTTCGGCCCAGATGGATAAGGTGAGGGAATTGTTTTCGGAGTACGTGAAGTACTCGGGGACTCGGGGGTACCGAGCCGAAACGATTAAAAGTTACCAGGAACTGCTTGCTAGGTACGAGCGTTTGACGAGTATTTTGAACGCTGCGGACGAAGCGGAGAATGAGGGGCGGTTCGAGCAGGGCAAGGAGCTGTACGAGAAGGCGCTCAGGGAAATCGAAAGCCTGTCCGGACATGAGGTGCCGGCTTCCTTCAGCGACGCGGCAAGGAAGCATGTGATGAGCCGCACGGCGTCGTGTCGTGAAGGGATTCTTTTGGGACAACTGGACGATCTGGCCGGGAAGGCCGCCAAGTGTGGCGGCGTGAAGGCGTGTGAGGGAATCCAAACGACTCTGGAGAAGTTGCTCCAAGGCCAAAAGGAGTTGGTGGAATCCAGCTCGGCGATTCGGGCCAAAGCGGAAGCCATAAGAGCAGCGGCGGCAGTGTCGAAAAGAAAGGCGCAGGAAGAGTGGGAATTGCTCCGGATCGCGAGGGAGATGAAGGAGTCGTTGGATAGGATTTCCTTCAAGTCGCCGGGGTACGGCGGGGCTGAAACGGACAAGCTGGGTAAGCTCCTCTCGGAGTACGTGAGATACTCGGAGACACGCGGATACCGGTCCGAAACGGCCAAGAGCTACCGAGAAGTGTTGGAAACGCACAAACGGATGGCGAGTTTACTTGACGAAGCGGACAAGGCCGGTAAGCAAGGTCGGTTCGAGCAGGGCAAGGAGCTCTATGAGAAGGCGGTGGAAGAAATGCAAGGGCTGTCCGTTCACAAGGAAATGGCGACGTTCAATGCCGGCGCATTAGCATACGTGAGGGACGGGATACGGTCGTGCCGCGAGGGGATTCTCTTGGGGCAACTGGAGAATTTGCTTCGTAGAGCGTCCGGGTGCGCGAGCGTGGAATTTTGCGAACGAGAGCGTGTTGACCTGGAGTGGCTGCTTGAGGAGCAAAAAGACTTGGTAGAGACTAGTTCGGCGATTCAGTCCAAAGCGAAGGCCGTACGAGAAACCGTGGCCGCTTCGAAAAGACGGGCGCTGGCAGAGGGAGAGCTGGCCCGCACTGTGAGGGAGATGGAAGAGATGTTGGGGAAGGTGTCCTTCCAATCGCCGGGATACGGTTCGGATGAGATGAACAAGTTGGCCAAGCTGTTATTGGAGTATGGGAAGTACTCGGGCACCCGGGGGTACAGTTCCAAGACCGCGAAGAGCTGCCAAGACCTGATCGAGGCGCATAAACGGCTGACGGATCTTCTGGATGCGGCGGAAAGGGCGGAGAATCAAGGACGGTTCGCGCAGGGCGAGGAACTCTACGAGAAGGCCCTTGGGGAAATCGAACAGCTGTCTTCCCACAAGGAACTCGCCTCGTTTAATGAGGCGGCGGGAGAGTACGTAAGAGGCAGGCTGGCGTCGTGCCGCGAAGGGATGCTTTTGGCGCAACTGGAGGATTTGGGGAGTAGAGCCTCCGAATGCGGGAGCGTGGCGGCGTGCGGGGAAGTGAAAACGGCGCTGGACAACCTGCTCCTAAGCCGGAAGGCCGTGGTGGATTCCAGTTCGGCCGTCCGGTCCAAAGCCGAAGCTGTGAGAGAAGCCGTGGCCGCATCGAGAGGACGGGTGGAACGAGAAGGAGAGCTGGCCCGCATCGTGAGGGAAATGGATGAGTTGTTGGGAAAGGTGTCCTTCCAATCGCCGGGATACGGTTCGGCTGAGATGGATAAGCTGGGCGAGCTGGTCTCGAAATATGGGAAGTACTCGGGCATCCGGGGGTACAGTTCCAAGACTGCAAAGAACTACCAAGACCTGACCGAGGCGCATAAACGGCTGACGGGTCTTCTGGATGCGGCGGAAAAGGCTGAGAATCAAGGACGGTTCGAACAGGGCAAGGAGCTCTATGAGAAGGCGCTGGAAGAAATGCGAGGGCTGTCCGTTCACAAGGAAATGGCGACGTTCAATGATGCGGCACAACGGCATGTGAGGAGTCGCATGCAGTCCTACAGCGAGGGGGTCCTCTTGGGGCGCTTGGAGGATTTGGCCGGTGGTGCGTCCAAATGCGGAAGCGTCAAAGCGTGCGGGGACGTGCAAACGGATTTGGAGAAGCTGCTCAAAGACCAAAAGGAACTAATGGACTCCAGTTCGGCCATTCGGTCCAAAGCCGAAGCCGTGAGAGAAGCCGTGGCCGCATCGAGAGGACGGGCGGAACGAGAGGGTGAGCTGGCCCGCACTGTGAGGGAAATGGATGAGTTGTTGGGAAAGGTGTCCTTCCAATCGCCGGGATACGGTTCGGCTGAGATGGATAAGCTGGGCAGTCTGGTCTCGAAATACGGGAAGTACTCGAGTACCCAAGGATACCAGGCCGAAACCGCCAAAAGCTATAATGATCTGATCGAGGGACATAAACGGCTGACGGAGCTTCTGGATGCGGCCGAAAAGGCGGAGAATCAGGGACGGTTCGATCAGGGCGAGGAACTCTACGAGAAGGCGCTCATGGAGGTCGAAGGCCTGTCCGCCTACAAGGCGCCGGCGACCTTCATCGACGCGGCACAACGACATGTGAGGAGTCGCATGCAGTCCTGCAGCGAGGGGGTCCTCTTGGGGCGCTTGGAGGATTTGGGGAGCAGGGCCTCGGAATGCGGGAGCGTCAAAGCGTGCGGGGAGTTGAAAACGGCTCTGGAGAAGCTGCTCCAAGGCCAAAAGGAACTAATGGATTCCAGTTCGGCCGTCCGGACCAAAGCTGAAGCCTTAGAAAGAGCCGTGGCCGCTTCCAAAAGACGGGCGCTGGCAGAGGGAGAGCTGGCCAGCATCGTGAGGGAAATGGATGAGTTGTTTGGAAAGGTGTCCTTCCAATCGCCGGGATACGGTTCGGATGAGATGAATGAGCTGGGCAGTCTGGTATCGAAATACGGGAAGTACTCGAGTACCCAAGGATACAAGCCCGAAACCGCCAAAAGCTATAATGATCTGATCGAGGCCCATAAACGGCTGACGGGTCTTCTGGATGCGGCGGAAAAGGCTGAGAATCAAGGACGGTTCGAGCAGGGCGAGGAACTCTACGAAAAGGCCCTTGGGGAAATCGAACAGCTGTCTTCCCACAAGGAAATCGCCTCCTTTAATGAGGCGGCGGGAGAGTACGTAAGAGGCAGGCTGGCGTCGTGCCGCGAAGGGATGCTTTTGGCGCAACTGGAGGATTTGGCCGGTGACGCTTCCAGGTGTAGGAGTGTTGAAGCATGCGGGGCAGTGCACACTGCTCTGGAGAAGTTGCTCCAAGGCCAAAAGGAGTTGGTGGAATCCAGCTCGGCGATCCGGGCCAAAGCGGAAGCCATAAGAGCAGCGGCGGCAGTGTCTAAAAGAAAGGCGCAGGAAGAGTGGGAATTGCTCCGGATCGCGAGGGAGATGAAGGAGTCGTTGGATAGGATTTCCTTCAAGTCGCCGGGGTACGGCGGGGCTGAAACGGACGAGCTGGGGAAGCTCATCTCGGAGTACGTGAGATACTCGGAGACACGCGGATACCAGTCCGAAACCGTTAAGAGCTATCGAGACTTGTTGGAGGCGCATAAACGGCTGACGGGTTTGCTGGACGCTGCGAACAAGGCCGAGAAACAGGGTCGTTTCGAGCAGGGAAAAGAGCTGTACGAGAGGGCCCTTGGGGAGATCGAACAGCTGTCCGCTTGCAGAGAACTCTCCTCGTTCAACGAGGCGGCACGAGCGCATGTGACCAGTCGCATGGCGTCCTGCCGAGAAGGGATTCTTCTGGGAAAACTGGAAGACCTGGCCGGGAAGGGGACCAGTTGCGAGAGCTTGGAAGCATGCGGGCAGGTGCAAGCGACACTGGAGAAGTTACTTCAAGGCAAAAAGGACCTGTTGGATTGTAGCCCGGCGATCCGGGCCAAAGCGGAAGCTGTAAGAGAAGCCGTGGCCGTGTCAAGAAAACGGGCTCAGCAAGAGGGGGATTTGCTCGCTTTCGAGCCGTCTCCCATATCGATGGGAAAAGAGCCCGAACCGGCTGCCGCTCTGAAAGCCGACGATCAGCGGCCGGCCGTCAAACCGGCTGTGGATTCCAACGTCAAGCTGGTGATCCTGCCCTTTGATCTTCCGACAGAACACGACCGCCATCTGAAGTACTTTCTCAAAGCCCTATCTGAAATTTTGCCCGGTCATGCCGACATCACGGCCGTTGCCTCCGCGTATGATTTCGCCGGATTCCACCCTGCGCTCGCTGACACTCCGAACTTGAATGAAAAGACCCGGTCAAGCGGTGTCTTGAACCACATATGGTCTGAAAACGATCCACGACCCGACACGGAAGCCATGCGAAGCTTGGGCGCGGCGGCAGGGGCGGACGCAGTCATTTCCTACGCGGTCCGACTCTCCGCAGAAAATCCGTACAGCCCGACCATTGATTCCAAGATATGCACCGCCCTGGTGAATGTACATACGGGCGAAGCGTTCGTGAACGAGGTTTCCGTGAGTTATTACGGAGACGCCGAATGGAACCGCAAGGCAGAACAACTCACACGAGTATCCTTTGCCGATTTTCTTGCCGCGAGGCAACGCGCAAGATCGCATCATGTTTCCGTATCGATCGGGAAAAAGCCTGAACCGGCTGCCGCTGTGAAAGCCGACGATCAGCGGCCGGCCGTCAAACCGGCTGTGGATTCCAACGTCAAGCTGGTGATCCTGCCCTTTGATCTTCCGACAGAACACGACCGCCTTCTGAATTACTTTCTCAAAGCTCTATCTGAAATCTTGCCCGGGTTTGTCAAAATCACGGCCGTTGCCTCCGCGTACGATTTCGCCGGATTCCACCCCGCGCTCGTTGGTACTCCGATCTTGAATGAAAAGACCCGGTCAACCGGTGTCTGGACTCACAGATGGTCTGAAAACGATCCGCGACCCGACACGGAAACCATGCGAAGCTTGGGAGCGGCGGCAGGGGCGGACGCAGTCATTTCCTACGCGGTCCGACTCACCGCAGAAAATCCGTACAGTCCGACCATTGATTCCAAAATATACACCGCCCTGGTGGATTTACACACGGGCAAAGCGTTCGCGAACGAGGTTTCCGTGAGTTATTACGGGGACGCCGAATGGAACCGCAAGGCCGAACAGCTTACACGAGAATCCCTTGCCGATCTCCTGGCTGCGAGGCAACGCGCAAAGTCGAATCACTAACCTCATGTGCGACCATCCGGAAACCCGGAACCTCCGACGAGGGCGTCGCAGTTTGAATGATCCGAATGATCAGAGAGGCTCGGCAGTGAGCAGATACGTTCATCGGTCGCTCGTTTTTTCTCCGAGAATCCACTCCATCCGTTTTGGGCAAAAGAAAACGGACATGAAATTTCCGCTTCTACCCCTTTCGGGCGTTCCGAAAAACGAAAACGCACAGGAGACCCTCATGAGTACAAGAGACGCGCTTCCCAGAGGCCTTCGTATGCTGATCCTCTTGCTCGCAACCTTTGTCGCCTTCGCTGGAACCGTCGCATCGTCCTCGGAGAACGAAGGCCTTTTTGCCCGTCCCGATCCGGCGGCGGGTCCGGCACCGTTGACGGTCTCCTTCGACTGCGCGGTACCTGAAACGATTCAAGGTGCGACGGAATACTTTTTCGACTTCGGTGACGGGTTTTTTGAATTCTCCACCCGCGGCTTGGCCGAGCATACGTATATAGGGGCCGGGGAGTTCCTCGCAGTCTGCACGGCCTTCCATGCGGACGGGAGCTCCACCGTGTTAGAGCCGATAGAGATTCGTGCCAATCTGGGCCCCTCCGGTTGCACCTATGTTCCGGAAATCGGTGAAGTTTGCGAGGATCCCGTAGTCTCGGCGTTTTCTTGTTCACCCGCGTCGGGGAACGCACCGTTGCAGGTCGATTGCACCTGTTCGGGATACGACCCCTATGGATCGCCCATTGTAGAGTACGTTTTTCGGTTCGACGACGGGACCTCCGACATCCGTTCCGACGGACAAACCAGTCACACCTACGCGCAGGGGGGCTCTTATACGGCGACCTGCAGCGTAAGGGATAGCGATGACCGGACTTCCGTGCCCAGGAGCTTTCAAATTCAGGTCGGTTCGTGGTCGGTAATCTACGACGGGATATGGAAGGACGCGGGGCTTTCCATGAACTTCTACATCCAGAGTTATGTGGACGGTTCGGCCTTGATCCTGGCCACGCCCGATCTGACGGAGTACTACGTGTTCATCGACGCCGATATTCAAGACGGCATCGATGTGAGCGACTACGCCGGAATGGGACACCATCTGTCCGTCACGTTTACGGACGGAAGTCACGGGAACGCCGTATTGACCCGGTTCGGCTCCCCGGCGACCTACGTCATATCCAGGACCAACGGCCTGGGCTCGACCCCGGCCAATCACGGGATCTGGAAGTCTCCTTCCTGCGGCGCCGCGCAGATGAACTACTACGTCCAAACCTACGACACGGGTTCGGCTGTTGCCATCGGAACCTCGAACCTGGCGGACTACTACGTGTTCCTGGATTCCAACGCCGCCGACGGCATCGATGCGGATGAGTTAGGGGGCAAACCGTACCACCTGTCCATGAGCTTTTCGGGTTCCGGCACAGCCGGCATGGATTCGCTGGAAAGATGCGTGGAAGCGCCGTTTTCCGGGTCCCCCCGACCGACACAGGCCTGGTCGAAATTCCTGCAAACGTCGCCACCGGACACGTTCACCAACTCTCTCGGCATGACCTTCAAATATATCCCGCCGGGCACGTTCACCATGGGCAGTCCCACGGATGAGCCGAGCCGGGACAGCGATGAGACGCAACACCAGGTGACGCTGACCCAAGGATATTACCTGCAGACCACGGAGATTACGCAGGGGCAGTGGAAAGCGGTCATGGGGAGCAATCCCTCCTGGTTCAGTTCTTGTGGAGATGATTGTCCCGTGGAATTTGTATCGTGGGACGACGTCCAGGATTTTGTGGCGGCAATGAATCAACTGGGCGAGGGCACGTACCGGTTGCCCACGGAAGCGGAGTGGGAGTACGCCGCAAGGGCGGGCTCCACCACTCCTTTCGCTTTTGGAGACTGTCTGTCAACCGACGATGCGAATTATGACGGGGATTATCCGATGTCCGGCTGTCCGGAAGGTGAGGACCGAGGAAAGACGATTCCTACGGGCAGCTTGTCGGCCAATGCCTGGGGACTCTACGACATGCACGGCAATGTGTTGGAGTGGTGTCAGGACTGGTACGGCACTTATCCGAGTCGATCCGTAACGGATCCCACGGGTCCGTCGTCGGGCTCCCACCGGGTGTGTCGCGGCGGCAGCTGGGACAACTACGCGTTGTACTGTCGTTCGGCCTTTCGCTTCATCCGCGCGCCGGTCACCCGCGACGGCCACCTCGGTTTGCGCCTTCTGAGGTCTTACCCCTGATCCCTTTTACCCCTTTACCCTGTGCGGTTTTCCTTGCAGGTGAGGGCCGAGGTTCTGAGCGAAGAGGGCGGAGCCTGCGCATGCGGCGAAGCCCATGAGCGAAGAACCCGGGCCGGAACGGGGAGACGTTCCCGGCGTAAGGATAAAGGGAAAAGAAAGCCGAGCGAAGCGAGGCTGAATTTACAGCCATATTTGACCCCGTATGAAATCCCGTCCGAAGCTAGTCGGTCCATGATGGTTTCACTAACCCGACTGGAAAGGGAGATAGCGGGGCAAATCCAATCGCACCGTGATCCGTTAATCTTTGGGCCTTTGGGAGAGCGCATGAGATCACCCTATTCGTTACCGAGAATGCTCCTTTTTACTGTCTTTGGATGCCTCGTTGCCTCGACGCTGAGTCCACCGGTGTCTTTTGCAACCTCGGCTTTCAACGTTCGTCCCGATCCGGCGGCCGGTCCGGCTCCGTTGACGGTATCCTTCGGCTGCGCCGTACCCGATACGGCTCCGGGCGCGGTTGAATACTTTTTCGACTTCGGCGACGGCTCTTTTGAATCCTCCTCCCGAGGTTATGTGGCGCACACGTATTTGGGCGCCGGCGAGTTTCTCGCGGTCTGCACGGCCTTTCATGCCGACGGGAGCTCCACCGTGTTAGAGCCGATAGAGATTCGTGCCAATCTGGGCCCCTCCGGTTGCACCTATGTTCCGGAAATCGGTGAAGTTTGCGAGGATCCCGTAGTCTCGGCGTTTTCTTGTTCACCCGCGTCGGGGAACGCACCGTTGCAGGTCGATTGCACCTGTTCGGGATACGACCCCTATGGATCGCCCATTGTAGAGTACGTTTTTCGGTTCGACGACGGGACCTCCGACATCCGTTCCGACGGACAAACCAGTCACACCTACGCGCAGGGGGGCTCTTATACGGCGACCTGCAGCGTAAGGGATAGCGATGACCGGACTTCCGTGCCCAGGAGCTTTCAAATTCAGGTCGGTTCGTGGTCGGTAATCTACGACGGGATATGGAAGGACGCGGGGCTTTCCATGAACTTCTACATCCAGAGTTATGTGGACGGTTCGGCCTTGATCCTGGCCACGCCCGATCTGACGGAGTACTACGTGTTCATCGACGCCGATATTCAAGACGGCATCGATGTGAGCGACTACGCCGGAATGGGACACCATCTGTCCGTCACGTTTACGGACGGAAGTCACGGGAACGCCGTATTGACCCGGTTCGGCTCCCCGGCGACCTACGTCATATCCAGGACCAACGGCCTGGGCTCGACCCCGGCCAATCACGGGATCTGGAAGTCTCCTTCCTGCGGCGCCGCGCAGATGAACTACTACGTCCAAACCTACGACACGGGTTCGGCTGTTGCCATCGGAACCTCGAACCTGGCGGACTACTACGTGTTCCTGGATTCCAACGCCGCCGACGGCATCGATGCGGATGAGTTAGGGGGCAAACCGTACCACCTGACCATGAGCTTTTCGGGTTCCGGCACAGCCGGCATGGATTCGCTGGAAAGATGCGTGGAAGCGCCGTTTTCCGGGTCCCCCCGACCGACACAGGCCTGGTCGAAATTCCTGCAAACGTCGCCACCGGACACGTTCACCAACTCTCTCGGCATGACCTTCAAATATATCCCGCCGGGCACGTTCACCATGGGCAGTCCCACGGATGAGCCGGGCCGGGACAGCGATGAGACGCAACACCAGGTGACGCTGACCCAAGGATATTACCTGCAGACCACGGAGATTACGCAGGGGCAGTGGAAAGCGGTCATGGGGAGCAATCCCTCCTCGTTCAGTTCTTGTGGAGATGATTGTCCCGTGGAATCTGTATCGTGGGACGACGTCCAGGATTTTGTGGCGGCAATGAATCAACTGGGCGAGGGCACGTACCGGTTGCCCACGGAAGCGGAGTGGGAGTGCGCGGCTCGGGCGGGTTCCACGACGGCCTTTGCCAATGGCGGCATCACGGAAACCGTCTGCGGTTATGATCCGAACCTGTACGCCATGGGGTGGTATTGTCACAATTCCGGAGACATGACACATCCCGTGGCTCAAAAGGCGGCCAATGCCTGGGGGTTGTACGACATGCACGGAAACGTCTGGGAGTGGGTGGAAGACTGGTTCGGCGACTATCCCAGTGGATCCGTTACGGATCCCACGGGTCCCGCTTCAGGCTCCTACCGGGTTCTTCGCGGCGGCGGCTGGTACTACTACGCGGGGTACTGCCGTTCGGCGAATCGCGGCGGCCTCACGCCGGACGTCCGCGGCGGCAACCTCGGCGCGCGTCTGCTGAGGTCTTACCCCTGATCCCTTTTACCCCTTTACCCTGTGCGGTTTTCCTTGCAGGTGAGGGCCGAGGTTCTGAGCGAAGAGGGCGGAGCCTGCGCATGCGGCGAAGCCCATGAGCGAAGAACCCGGGCCTGAGCGTTGGGGGTTATTCGCGGCGGGAGGGTCGGGGCACGTAACTATTTATACCTGTCTGTGGAGATACCTCATCCTTGATGTAAAAAGTTATTGCCATACGTTAAATAAATTAGCTCCTGAATATCCTAATATAATGGTCTAATCTCCGATATTTACATGAAATATATATATATTATAATAAAATATATAGTTTTAGCTTCATGTTTATTTATTTTTATTGGATATGGCGAACTTCTTGCGATAGTCAATGAAGGCCAGCGCGTTAATTTTTTCACTTTTAAGGATATTAAAGGACAGACCATACAATCAAAAGATGTTTTCAAATCACCGTTAACCGCCGTATTCTTCTTTATTCCTGAAGAAGAGATGGATAGAAGAACACTCAAATCTATTGAGTCCCTGGCCAAGAAAGACCAGGCATTATCCGTTATTGCGGTTCCCGTTTCTCCACGTGAAAACTGGATACGCTGGAAAAAGGATATTGAGGAGTTCGGAACAAAAAATCGATTATTCCTGACATTGGAATACAGTAACCTCGATAAAGTATTTGACGCCGGACTTATATTTCCGGTTTTGATATGGATCGATAGTCAAGAAATAGTTGTTGGAGCAAAGATTGGTAGTAGTGTGCCGCCGGACTTAAGAGAAAAACTCGTGGCCGCCTCGAAAAGGCGTGTTCACCAAGCGGGAGACTTGCTCCCGATCGCGAGAGACATGGAAGCGTCTTTGGGGAACATATCCTTCAAATCGCCCGGCTATGGGAGAGCGGAGATCGAAAGACTGGGCGAGCTGGTTTCCGAATACGAGGAACATTCAGGTGCGGACGGCTACCGGGTCGAACTCGCCCAGAGCTACCGAGACCTGTTGAAGACACACAAACGGCTGAGCGGCTTTCTTGACGAAGGCGACAAGGCCGAGAAGCAAGGACGATTCGAGCAGGGCGAAAAACTCTACGAAAAGGCCCTGAAAGAAATTCAAAGGATGTCGGCCCATAAGGCGCCGGCGACCTTCATCGACGCGGCAAACAAGCATGTGAAGGGCCGGTTGGCGTCGTGCCGCGAAGGGATGCTTTTGGCGCAACTGGAGGATTTGCGGAGCAGAGCCTCCGAATGCGGGAGCGTCAAAGCCTGCGGGGACGTGCAAACGGATTTGAAGAAGCTGCTCAAAGACCAAAAGGAACTAATGGACTCCAGTTCGGCCGTCCGCTCCAAAGCGGAATCGATAGAAAAAGCCGTGGCCGCATCGAGAAGACGGGCGCAGGAAGAGAGCGATGTCGTCTACATCGCGAGGCAGATGGAGGGAGTTTTGGGAAAGGTGTCCTTCCAATCGCCGGGATACGGTTCGGCTGAGATGGATAAGCTGGGCGGGCTGGTCTCGAAATATGGGAAGTACTCGGGCACCCGGGGGTACAGTTCCAAGACCGCGAAGAGCTGCCAAGACCTGATCGAGGCGCATAAACGGCTGACGGATCTTCTGGATGCGGCGGAAAGGGCGGAGAATCAAGGACGATTCGCGCAGGGCGAGGAACTCTACGGGAAGGCCCTTGGGGAAATCGTACAGCTGTCTTCCCACAAGGAACTCGCCTCGTTTAATGAGGCGGCGGGAGAGTACGTAAGAGGCAGGCTGGCGTCGTGCCGCGAAGGGATGCTTTTGGCGCAACTGGAGGATTTGCGGAGCAGAGCCTCCGAATGCGGGAGCGTGACGGCGTGCGGGGACGTGCAAACGGATTTGGAGAAGCTGCTCCAAGGCCAGAAGGAACTAATGGATTCCAGTTCGGCCGTCCGTTCCAAAGCGAAAGCCCTAAGAGAAGCCGTGGTCGTGTCGAAAAGACGGGCGCAGGAAGAGAGCGATGTCGTCTACATCGCGAGGCAGATGCAGGGAGTCTTGGGCAAGGTATCTTTCAAGTCTTCGGGCTACGGTTCGGCTGAGATGGAAGAGCTGGGCAGTCTGGTCTCGAAATATGGGAAGTATTCTGGCACCCGGGGGTACAGTTCCAAGACCGCGAAGAGCTGCCAAGACCTGATCGAGGCCCATGAACGGCTGACGGATCTTCTGGATGCGGCGGAAAAGGCGGAGAATCAAGGACGATTCGCGCAAGGCGAGGAACTCTATGAGAGGGCGCTCAGGGAGATCAAAGGACTGTCCGCCTATAAGGCGCCGGCGGCCTTCATCGACGCGGCAAGCGAGCATGTGAAGGGCCGGTTGGCGTCGTGCCGCGAAGGGATGCTTTTGGCACAACTGGAGGATTTGGGGAGCAGGGCGTCCAAATGCGGGAGCGTCAAAGCCTGCGGGGAGTTGAAAACGGCTCTGGAGAAGCTGCTCAAAGACCAAAAGGAACTAATGGACTCCAGTTCGGCCGTCCGGACCAAAGCTGACGCCGTAGAAAGAGCCGTGACCGCTTCCAAAAGACGGGCGGAACGAGAAGGAGAGCTGGCCCGCATCGTGAGGGAGATGGAAGAGATGTTGGGAAAGGTGTCCTTCCAATCGCCGGGATACGGTTCGGCCCAGATGGATAAGGTGAGGGAATTGTTTTCGGAGTACGTGAAGTACTCGGGGACTCGGGGGTACCGAGCCGAAACGATTAAAAGTTACCAGGAACTGCTTGCTAGGTACGAGCGTTTGACGAGTATTTTGAACGCTGCGGACGAAGCGGAGAATGAGGGGCGGTTCGAGCAGGGCAAGGAGCTGTACGAGAAGGCGCTCAGGGAAATCGAAAGCCTGTCCGGACATGAGGCGCCGGCTTCCTTCAGCGACGCGGCAAGGAAGCATGTGATGAGCCGCACGGCGTCGTGTCGTGAAGGGATGCTTTTGGGACAACTGGACGATCTGGCCGGGAAGGCCGCCAAGTGTGGCGGGGTGGAGGCGTGTGAGGGAATCCAAACGACTCTGGAGAAGTTGCTCCAAGGCCAAAAGGAGTTGGTGGAATCCAGCTCGGCGATCCGGGCCAAAGCGGAAGCCATAAGAGCAGCGGCGGCAGTGTCAAAAAGAAAGGCGCAGGAAGAGTGGGAATTGCTCCGGATCGCGAGGGAGATGAAGGAGTCGTTGGATAGGATTTCCTTCAAGTCGCCGGGGTACGGCGGGGCTGAAACGGACAAGCTGGGTAAGCTCCTCTCGGAGTACGTGAGATACTCGGAGACACGCGGATACCGGTCCGAAACGGCCAAGAGCTACCGAGAAGTGTTGGAAACGCACAAACGGATGGCGAGTTTACTTGACGAAGCGGACAAGGCCGGTAAGCAAGGTCGGTTCGAGCAGGGCAAGGAGCTCTATGAGAAGGCGGTGGAAGAAATGCAAGGGCTGTCCGTTCACAAGGAAATGGCGACGTTCAATGCCGGCGCATTAGCATACGTGAGGGACGGGATACGGTCGTGCCGCGAGGGGATTCTCTTGGGGCAACTGGAGAATTTGCTTCGTAGAGCGTCCGGGTGCGCGAGCGTGGAATTTTGCGAACGAGAGCGTGTTGACCTGGAGTGGCTGCTTGAGGAGCAAAAAGACTTGGTAGAGACTAGTTCGGCGATTCAGTCCAAAGCGAAGGCCGTACGAGAAACCGTGGCCGCTTCGAAAAGACGGGCGCTGGCAGAGGGAGAGCTGGCCCGCACTGTGAGGGAGATGGAAGAGATGTTGGGGAAGGTGTCCTTCCAATCGCCGGGATACGGTTCGGATGAGATGAACAAGTTGGCCAAGCTGTTATTGGAGTATGGGAAGTACTCGGGCACCCGGGGGTACAGTTCCAAGACCGCGAAGAGCTGCCAAGACCTGATCGAGGCGCATAAACGGCTGACGGATCTTCTGGATGCGGCGGAAAGGGCGGAGAATCAAGGACGGTTCGCGCAGGGCGAGGAACTCTACGAGAAGGCCCTTGGGGAAATCGTACAGCTGTCTTCCCACAAGGAACTCGCCTCGTTTAATGAGGCGGCGGGAGAGTACGTAAGAGGCAGGCTGGCGTCGTGCCGCGAAGGGATGCTTCTGGCACAACTGGCGGACTTGGCCGGGAAGGGCGCCAAGTGTGACGGTGTGGAGGCGTGTGAGGGAATCCAAACGGCTCTGGAGACGTTGATCCGAGGAGAAAAGGATCTAGTCGGCTCCAGTCCCATGGTACGCTCCAAAGCGGACGCGGTGAGAGAAGCCGTGGCTTTGTCGAAGAAACTTGCGCAAGAAGAGGGGGAATTGCTCCGGATCGTGAGGGAGATGAAGGAGTCGTTGGGAAAGGTGTTTTTCCAAGCTCCGGGGTACGGTTCGTCCGAGATGGATAGGTTGAGCAGTCTGGTATTGGAATACGGGCAATACTCGAGGGCCCGTGGATATCAGGCCGAAACGGTTAAGAGTTACCAGGAACTGCTTGCCGGGCACGAGCGTTTGACGAGTATTTTGAACGGCGCACACGAAGCGGAGAATCAAGGACGGTTCGAGCAGGGCGAGGAACTCTATGCGAAGGCGCTGGAAGAAATCCAAAGCCTATCCGGTCATAAAGAATTAGAAACTTTCAACGGCACTGCGAGGGATTACGTGAAGGGCCGGCTGGCTTCGTGCCGCGAGGGGATGCTTTTGGCACAACTGGAGGATTTGGGGAGCAGGGCGTCCAAATGCGGGAGCGTGACGGCGTGCGGGGACGTGCAAACGGATTTGGAGAAGCTGCTCCAAGGCCAAAAGGAACTAGTAGTTTCCAGTTCGGCCATTCGCTCCAAAGCAGAATCGATAGAAAAAGCCGTGGCCGCATCGAGAGGACGGGCGGAACGAGAGGGTGAGCTCGCGCGCATCGTGAGGGAAATGGATGAGTTGTTGGGAAAGGTGTCCTTCCAATCGCCGGGATATGGTTCGGTTCAGATGGATAAGCTGGGCGAGCTGGTCTCGAAATATGGGAAGTACTCGGGCATCCGGGGGTACAGTTCCAAGACTGCAAAGAACTACCAAGACCTGACCGAGGCGCATAAACGGCTGACGGGTCTTCTGGATGCGGCGGAAAAGGCTGAGAATCAAGGACGGTTCGAACAGGGCAAGGAGCTCTATGAGAAGGCGCTGGAAGAAATGCGAGGGCTGTCCGTTCACAAGGAAATGGCGACGTTCAACGCAGGGGCATTAGCGTACGTGAGGGACGGGATACGGTCGTGCCGCGAGGGGATGCTTTTGGCACAACTAGAGGATTTGGGGAGCAGGGCGTCCAAATGCGGAAGCGTCAAAGCGTGCGGGGACGTGCAAACGGATTTGGAGAAACTGCTCCAAGACCAAAAGGAACTAATGGACTCCAGTTCGGCCATTCGCTCCGAAGCGGAATCGATAGAAAAAGCCGTGGCCGCATCGAGAGGACGGGCGCAGGAAGAGAGCGATGTCGTCTACATCGCGAGGCAGATGAAGGGAGTCTTGGGCAAGGTGTCTTTCACGTCTTCGGGGTACGGTTCGGCTGAGATGGATAAGCTGGGCGAGCTGGTCTCGAAATATGGGAAGTACTCGAGTACCCGGGGGTACAGTTCCAAGACCGTGAAGAGCTACCAAGACCTGATCGAGGCCCATAAACGGCTGACGGGTCTTCTGGATGCGGCGGAAAAGGCGGAGAATCAAGGACGGTTCGATCAGGGCGAGGAACTCTATGCGAAGGCGCTGGAAGAAATCCAAAGCCTGTCCGGTCATCAAGAACTAGGGACTTTCACCGGTGCTGCGAGGGAACACGTGAAGGGCCGGTTGGCGTCGTGCCGCGAAGGGATGCTTTTGGCGCAACTGGAAGATTTGGGGAGCAGAGCCTCGGAATGCGGGAGCGTCAAAGCGTGCGGGGACGTGCGAACGGATTTGGAGAAGCTGCTCCAAGGCCAGAAGGAACTAATGGATTCCAGTTCGGCCGTCCGCTCCAAAGCGGAATCGATAGAAAAAGCCGTGACCGCATCGAGAGGACGGGCGGAACGAGAGGGTGAGCTCGCGCGCATCGTGAGGGAGATGGAAGAGATGTTGGGAAAGGTGTCCTTCCAATCGCCGGGATACGGTTCGGCTCAGATGGAACAGGTGGGCAGTCTGGTGTCGGAATACCGAAAGTACTCAAGTACCCAAGGATACCGGTCCGAAACCGCTAAGAGCTATCGAGACTTGGTGGAGGCGCATAAGCGGCTGAGGGGTTTCCTGAACGCCGCAGACGAAGCGGAGAATAAAGGACTGTTCGCGCAGGGCGAGGAACTCTACGGGAAGGTGCTAAAAGAGATCGAAGGGTTGTCCGCATATAAGAAACTGGCGACCTTCAATGAGGCGGCGAGGAAGCATGTGCAGGGCCGGTTGGCGTCGCGCCGCGAAGGGATTCTCTTGGGACAACTGGATGACTTGGCTGCGAAGGCAGTCAAGTGTGGCGGCGTGGAAGCGTGTGAGGGAATCCAAATTGCTTTGGAAAATTTGCTTCAAAGCAAAAAGGAGTTGGTCGGCTCCAGTTCGGCGATACGGTCCAAAGCAGATCAGATAAGACGTGCTGTGGTCCAGTCGAAAGAGCGGATGGAGCAGAAGGGAGAATCGATCAGAATTGGAAAGAAGCAGGAAATGAAACGTGTGGTGGAAAAGTTGATGGCCGAAATCCACCAACCCAATCACGGAACGTCTGAATTTGAAAAGCTTGAAACGATAATTAGTGAGTACGACAGCACGTACGGAAAAACTGAGAAGAGTAATGATACTGTGATAATGTACAGAGAGTTTCTCGATGTTTTCCGTGTTTTAATATCAGGATATGAAATTATTGACGAAGATGTTCGGCTTGCAAAACTTACCGAAAATAACCAAGATTATTATAGTGGTTCAAATACCGGTTGGCTATCAGGTTTATCTGGAATATTTTCCGGATCAAAAACAAATGATAACGAAAACGGAAAATTATACGATCGATATACTTCTATAAAGTACCTAAAACGGGCAAAATTGAATGCGAAAGAAATTATTAAAAAACTTAGTAAAGTTAATGTTACCCATAAGCAAGTTGACTATTTTGTTAGAGAAACAAACGCTATAATGTCAGGTTTGATAATTAATTGGGATGCATTTATATTCAAAAATGAACTTAAGGATTTGCAGAATAGAATTGATAAGTGTGATACATTGGATTGTTGTCTAGAAGTAAGCATCGATTTTAAGCAAACAGTGGAAGGCCACCAGCAATCGATTCAGAGCTATCCAAAACTAAACGATTTGGTCAGGCTGGTTGAAAAATCTGTTAAAGATGAAATAAAAAAGAAAGCTTCTGAAAAATATAGGGATAAACCAAGCCCTTATCCTAAGGAGTTGTTTGTTCCGGTACCAGGTATATAGAATTTACTTCTAAATTGGGGGAGAATTATGGTTTATTTGGGATATGATAGATCAAGAGTCCTATTTAGTTTATTCATGCTAACCTTCCTAATACTTATTCAAGTCTCTTGTTCTCCGAAACTGAGAATCGATACCGAGAATATGATAACCAAGGCAGAGACAACGCTTCTTGAAGCCAGAAAGAATAGCAAGAATATACAAGAGCCTCCCCCTGAACTTATGGAGGCAGAAGACGGGCTATACGAAGCGAAAAACCTGCTGATCAAGGGTGAATACGAACAGGCCTATTTTTTGGCTGAAAAGGCCTGGGCGGATGCGACACTTGCTAATGCCAAGGCGCAGTCCGAGAAAGAAAAAGAAAGCACTCAAGAAATGTTGACCGATATCGAGGAATCGAAGAAGCACTTGGAAGAAGTTCAAAGCAAGGAGTAAATCCAATCCAGTGCCTGATGCATCGAAAGGGTGGTTCAATGGAAAACAGATCTGGGAAGCATGCCTGTAATATGCGTTGCCTTTTAATCGTCACCGTTATGTGCTGGATTCTGTTGGTGTTTGCCTCTTACCCAGGATCGACATGGGCCGTTGAGCCGGCCGGTTCCTCAGCCTCCGTTTCTGAATCAGCCGCCGCTGAACTGGGAACCGATGCTGATCAAGCCTTGATGCAAACACGTGCCTTTTTAAGAAAAGTAAAGAACAGGCCGGAGATCGCAGGGCCGTGGTCGGCTTTTCTGGTGAGAGCGGAGGACTACCTGAGAAAAGCAGAGACCTCTCAATCTTCGGAACAAAGGCTACACAATGCCTATGTCGCCGACAAACTGATCAGAACGGCCCTGGCGCTATCTGAACAGGATGCCGCCAAGTTGGAAAGAGAACGGCTGAGCGAACAGAAGTCCAAGCTGACCGAAAGTTTGGTTGCGGAGGTTGCGGAACTCAAGACCAGGCTGGCGGAGGAAAAGGCCGCTGCAGAGCTCGAGATTCGAGATAGAGAAAGAAAGATCGTCCAGCTCGATCGCATCCTCAAACAAGAGCAAGGGCTGCGAGAATCGGCTGAATCCGAATTTAAAAAGCAGGCTGCGGAACTTGAGGCCGAGCGAGTCAAACGTGAGGTTCTTGAGGCCAGGGTGCGGGATTTGGCTTCTGAACTGGCCAAACAAAGAGAACGTCTTGACGCGACTGAAGAGAGAGTCACGGCCAAAGACAAGGAGATCCAGGCGTTGCTGACGGAAGCCGAAAAGCGGGTGAAGGCCGAAAGATCCGAAGCATTACGCCGGATAGCCGAGATCCAGCGAGAGCTGGGTGTTTCAAAGGAACGGGCCGAGGAGCTTGATCGTCTCAAACTCGCCGTTGAAGCGAAGGCGAGTTTGGACCTGGAGGAAGCTGTCGGACGCATCAAGGGTCTTGAGCGAGAAATCGATTCACTTAAGCTTTCCCTCCAGCAGGAGCGATCGAAAAAGGAAGCAGCCGAATCGAAGTTGACGCAGCTTTCTAATGAACTGACGGATAGGCAATCGGAATTTCTGAACCTTAGTTCGAGAGTGCAGGAATTGACATTGGAATTGGGGAAACAGAAAGTTCGAGCAGATGGGGCTGAGGCAAGAGCGGCGCTTCAAAGCAAAGAATTTGAATCCTTAATGAGAGATGCCGAAGAGCGCGCAAAAACGGAAAAGATGGAGGTACTTGGGCGTCTTGCGGAAGTTGAAGGTGAGGCGAAACTTGCCGACGAAAGAGCTGAGAAAAGCAAATGGCTCAGACTGGCGGTGGAAGAAAAAGCAAGATCCGATGCCGCTGAGGCTGCGAATCGCCTTGCCGAGCTGGAACGTGAGCTTGAGCTGGCTAAGAGACGTGCTGCGGAAAACCAACGAGTTCGGCTGGCTTCGGTAGAGAATTTGAAGAACGATACCGCTGATTTGCAAAAGCGATTGGCGGACTGCAACAGTGAGTTGAAGCTTTCGAAAGAAAGAATGGCGGAATGTGAACGTAAGAAAGTGGAGGTTGAAGATCGGTTGAAAGCGGCTCAAACGGATCTGGCCAAGAGAGACGGCCAAATTCGAGACCTATCCAAAGAACTAGAGATTGCACAACGCTTGAAAGAGATGGAAAAACAAGAACCGAAGGTCAAGCCTCCTGTGGAGGATTCCTTATACCTGAAATCAAGTGCGCGCTTGAATTGGCATGAGGGGCAAGCCCATTCACTTCTTGTGCGCATCTTTCAACTAGCAAAAAAGAGTGATTTTGACGGTTCGTGTGAGGAGCTCCTGGCTGGTGAAGACGATTCGAAAACAGCCTCGGGAGAAGTGACAGAGGTAACGCTCCTGCCGGCAAGCGACAGGCAACTAAAGCTTCGTAGGGCCCCGGAGGCGAAATACATCGGGGTTGTAGCCGGTTTCCATGAATACAATAGTTTTCCACCAAAGTGCAAGGTCATCGAAAAGTTTCCAAAGACCAAGGCAACAATAAGTATAGATGTCGGTTCAAATAGTATTAATAAAATTCAAGTTATTATGGAAAGTCGCAAATGAATTAGTGCAAATAGCATGAATTAACTACACTATCAGCGATGACCCATCAAATTAAGAAACATGTGGTATTAAGTATCGTGCCTTAACCTATTTTATGCTCATATCAATAAACTATTTTACGCCCTCCCTGAACAAAAGACCGCTTTGTCGGTGCTATGCGACTATACGAAATAGGTTTCTCGGGACGGCTTCATGGGAAGGAGAAGATATGAACTTGAAGTCGAATATCGCCAGATATTCCCTGATCTTAAGTTTTGTTTGGCTTTTCCTCTATTTCGATAGTTCTTCTGGGTCACAAGAAGAAGTACCTGTGAGTCCCCATGACGTTTCATCTTTGAGCAATCAAGGTGATAAGGGCACGGCTTCAATGACCGGACTAGAAGTGCGCAGTGAACCGCCTGGAGCCCTTTGGTATCTTGATGGAGAGTTCATGGGGACCACTCCGGGGCACAAATCCGAAGTTACTCCAGAAAGTCATAGGGTCGATATGAAGATGATAGGATACAGAGATTGGAAAGACTTGATCCAGGTGCGAGTGGGCGAGAAACAGGTGGTTGAGGCTCGGCTCATCCCGGATTCGACAACCGCTTCCATGCCGTCCGCGATGCCGATAGACATGCCCAAGGTCTCGATAGTCGACCAAATCAAAGGCAGCAAGTTTGAATTCGTGTACATTCCTCCCGGGACTTTCTTGATGGGAAGTCCACCGGATGAAGAGGATCGAAGCAGTTTGGAGACTCAGCACGAGGTTACCCTGACCAAAGGATTCTACTTACAGACCACGGAAGTGACATTGTTCCAATGGAAGAGTTTTCTTAACGCCATGCCTCATCTTTTGTCAAAGGATTGGTGGGACGATGCGCCAGTAGGGGTCTCTTGGGATGACTGCTGCAAGTTCATAAACAAACTGAATGAATCCGTAGGCTCGAAACGATACAGACTCCCGACCGAAGCGGAGTGGGAATATGCTTGCAGGTCCGGCGGGATTGGAAGAAGATATTGTTACGGAAACGATGACCGTGTTCTGGGAGAATACGCGTGGTTTGAAGCAAATTCAGGTACGGAAACGCCTCTGGTAGGGAAGAAGAAACCCAACGCATGGGGACTGTATGATATGCACGGAAACGTACACGAGTGGGTGGAAGATTGGTACGGTGATTATCCTGAAGGCTCAGTGACGGACCCTACGGGTCCATCGTCGGGTACAGCACGAGTTTATCGAGGGGGTAGCTGGCGAAATTCAGCTAGACGCCTTCGTTGTGCGCGCAGGGGCTTTGCATTGCAGGCTTATCGCAGCGGTAGGATAGGCTTCCGTTTAGCCAGAGATGTGACCGTACCTTGAAACACCTTCCACTAAAGACAAAGCAAATATAGCTCAATCGTGCTGACGGAGCCAAACCTGATGTGCTTCGCCGCTATACGTGCCGCAACTATAGACCTCTTGGATCAACGAGGAGTTGTGAAATGATGAGTAGGAAAGTTAGAATGTTGCCATGGTTATTGATATTTTGTGGGATATTAGTATCAGCTGGATGCATCACTCCTAAGACTAAGACAACCTTAAATAGACGAGTACCAATGTACCTTGATAAAAGTTTTGGTAAATATTCATTAAATAAAATAATAATTCTACGCGTGATGGATGTAAGACACGATAAAGGCAAAGTTGATCTCGACGCAGAATTTATAGAGGAAATAGATGAATGGATAATAGATGCATTACGGGGAAAAGGTTATGATCATAAGTCTGTATTCGAAAAAACTTTGTTAATTAAAAACCACTTAAGAGGAGAAGATATTTACGAGATGGACCCTAAGGAGCTTGCGGCTTTAGGTACAATGGAAAATAAGACAGGTCTTCTCTTTATTTTTATTGAAGATTTGGAATCTACCTATGCTGTAGCTGAAAAATGGTGTCATGCAGAAGTGTCCGCATCCTTGATAAATATAGAAGATGGAAGGTTGCTTTGGAAAGACCGTTCTTGGATCAGATTAACTAAAGGTGGGTTAGTAGGATCATTGACTCCGTGCGTTAAAAAGAGTGCTAAAGCTTCGATTGAAGTGATGTTAAGCAGCCTTCCTTAGTTGATTATTAACTAAATGATGTTTTATGAGAATATGTGTCAAACGGATGTCAAAAAAGTGAAAATACAGAATAGTAAGCTTAGTACGGTAAACATAAATTGGCTATGTTAAAAAAGATTTGGATGCTAATTGAAACTATTTATAAGTATAATTAAGCTGATTTTCTTGATAGAAAGCAGTTAATTTACGCATGTTAAACATAAATGAAGCTACAAACTACCTTCAATGGTTTTTTAAGACAAAATTTATCGGTTCCGGTAATAATCAGAAAGTCCAGGTAACTTTATTGTACGGAGGCCATTCAATGAAGCATTGGCTGAAAATAATGATTGCTTTCATGCTATTTAATTGGATTGTTCTGTCTTACGATAATGTATGGGCTTCCTGGAGCCGAATATACTTAGGGGAATATAGTGGGAGACTTGTAGATGTTTGGGGGACATCGAAAGATAACGTCTATATTATTGGGATAGGCGGAATATTGATTCATCTTTCGTCAAATAAGTGGGAAGTCTTCCAGGAGATTACAGGAAAAAAGTTTAATAAGATATTAGGCTTAACAAGACAGGGTTTGGTCATATCAACCAATAACGGAAATATTATTTTTGATGGGGATCAGTTTATAGACATTCCTAATGAGGTGATGCGGGGAGCAGAATCTATTTATTGTGGTAGCTCGGCATTTACAATAGGCTTGTACGACATTCAATGTGAGGACTTAGAAACCACTGCTGACGTGATTGGGATTCCAGATACTTATATCGCGAGTATTTGGACCGACGGAAGCATGTTAGCCGCTGTTGGTTCCATGTACCCCGGTTTTGCGGCAGAGTTTATCATCCCTTGTGACTCCTGTTCTACTTATACGACAGATACTATGAAAGGGTTCGGAGAAACCTTTCATAGTTTTGGGCTTTTAGATTCAGGATACCAGCATGGAATCATATCCACAGGCTATAGAAATGTTTGGGGTGTTTCAAGCAGTGACATATTTGCGGTAGGCTACAATAAAAGTTCAGACATTTGGTACCAGAACAATAGAGGAATCTTCACTCATTATACCGGGGAGGAATGGCAGGATATCCCGGTCCCTGAGTCTACAAGCCCTCTGAGTCAAGTTCATGGGTGTTCTTCGGATTTCGTCATCGCCGTTGGAGAAGACGGTACCATTTTGTTTTATGACGGTATGGAGTTGAGCAAGATGGATTCCGGAACAAGCGTGAACTTGAATGCTGTTTGGGTTGCATCTCGTAATTTGGCTTTTGCCGTAGGGGACGACTTCACCATTCTGCGTTACTGGAACGACCGTCGGCGTCGCACGAGGCAGACAAGCGAAGAAGGCTTTATTGAATGAAGGTTCCATGCCCCTGTGGCCTTACTGAATATCCTTGTCAAGCGGAAGGGTAGGCTGCGGTCCCTTCCAAACCATAGGTGTACGTTTGTCTTACATGAAAAGAGGAATAGCGGTATGCCTAATCGAACAAGAGAGAAGACCATCGAGCAGAGGCGAAGAAGATCGAAGAGGAGCAGAAAGAGGATGGCGGCGGCATCGTCCGCAAGGTGACGTGCTACATACTGAGCGACCTCCCTGACGTGCTGAGCTTGGGTTACCTCAGCACCATGATTGGTAAGGAGATTACCTGGGTTTGCGATATCCTCAACGACATCGCCAAGTATAAGAAGATTTGGCCCGTCATGATCAAGGTGTGCTCTGTTGAGGGCTACAACTCGACCAAGGGCAAAGCCGCTCTCGATTGGCTGGCTTCTACCATCCCCTATGGCGCGCGAAGGAGGCTCTTCCAGACCACGTACGTAGAAACCGGGCGTTGGCACAATATTCCCGCGGATCCCGCTGATTTGCCGAAAGGCATTCGAGCACATTTCTCTACGAAGTAAGAATGCCCTTTGGGACAGATGGATTGCATGGCGGCAGCTCTGATGAGAGGGGGAGGCGGAGGCCCTGAGTCCGGTTCGAGACAGAACAACTCCCTGAAGCTTGCCGGGTGCGCCTTCGCGGATGTGACCTTTGTATACAATCATAGTGTTTACCCGAGACCGGACCTACGGGTGCCGGGTCAGGCTGCGTCTTAAGTGATGGCATCCTCCGTTTTGCAGGCCCCATTATTTCCGATCGCAGGCATATCTATAGGCCGGATTCTTTGCATTGGAATGCCCCCCGATAATTGGTCCATGTATAATGAGAGTCTGAATGCCCAAAGAACGGAAGGAGACTTTTTGCATGGCCAAGAGAAAGAGACACAGCGCGGAGCAAATCATCCGGAAACTTGAAGACGCGGACCGTCGTCTGACGGCAGGGCAGACGATAGCGCAGGTTTGCCAATCGCTGGAGGTGAGCGAGGCGACGTACCACCGGTGGCGAAACCAGTATGGGGGGATGAAGGCTGAGGAGGCCAAACGGCTAAAAGAACTGGAAAAGGAAAATGCACGCTTAAAAAAGCTGGTCGCCGATCTGATGTTGGACAAGGCAATGCTGAAGGATCTTGCGGAGGGAAACTTCTAAGCCCGGCGCGTCGTAGGAAAGCGGTTGATTATGTTCGAAGTGAACATGCCGCTTCAGAGCGTCGGGCCTGCCGCGTAGCCGGTCAACACCGATCCACCCAACGTTATGAGCCGAAGGAACGGGACGATGAGGTGGAACTGATCAAGGCTCTTCACCGGTTGGTTGGAGAACATCCCCGTTTTGGATGCCGTAGGATCACTCGGCTGCTGCGTGATGCGGGGTGGGCGGTAAACTACAAGCGAATTCATAGACTTTGGAAAGAGGAAGGATTCAAGGTACCTCGAAAAGCCAAGAAGAAACGCTTCCTGGGAGTTGATGCCAATGCGTGCAACAAGCGTAAGGCGGCTTTTGCAAATGATGTCTGGACGTTGGATTTCATTCATGACCGCTTGGTCGACGGCCGTCAGTTCAAGTGCTTGGCCATTGTCGACGAGTTTACTCGGGAAAACCTGGCCCTGAGGATCAACCGCTCCATTACGGGTGAAGACGTTTTGAACGAGCTGAGCCGATTGATGGGCGAGCGGGGAGTTCCAACGGGCATTCGATCGGATAACGGTCCCGAATTTATAGCCCAAAAGGTGAGAAACTGGCTGAAAGACCTGGGAGTGGGAACCCTTTTCGTCGAGCCGGGAGCCCCTTGGCAGAACGGGTACGTGGAAAGTTTCAACAGCCGTTTTCGGGATGAATTCTTGAACATGGAAATTTTCAACAACATCAAGGAAGCGCAGACTCTGGCCGCCAAATGGCGGAAAGCCTATAACGAGGAAAGACCGCACAGTGCATTGAATTACATGACCCCGGCCCAGTTCGCGGCGAGCCCTTGGGGCCTCGACTCCGCCTCGCTCAGCTCGGCTTCGCCGAGGCCCCAAGGGCCGGGGATGGAAAACCGCGAGTCATGATAAAACTCTCATAACTCCTGGACCAAAAACTGGGGGCTTGACAGCATAGTTGTCGGCTTTTGTAAGAATTGAGGAGGACAGTTCAATGAAGTACCGAATGTTGCTTCTGTATGTGTTGATTCCGCTTCTACTACTGGTTGTCTTTGATTGCGATTCAAGCGCGTTATGGAGCCAAGTTGACCTAGGAGACAACACTGGGGACCTAGTAGACGTATGGGGTACTGCAAAAGACGATGTCTATATTATCGGAGAAGATGGAGTATTAATTCATTTATCAAAAAACAAAATTAATATATATTATTCGGATAATGATAGCAAGTTTAAGAAAATACTTGGTCTATATCGACAAGGGCTAATCATAGAAACTAATAACGATTACCAACTATTTAACGGTATTTCATTTGTGAGCATTCCAGGAACAATAATACATGGAACTAAGTATGTTTACTGTGGCGGCTCTGCCTTTATAAATGTCGAGGACGGAATCCAATGTGAAGATTCCGAAACAACGATGGTTGATAGTTATGACGACTTTTATATAAAAGATATGTGGAGTGACGGAAACATAATAGCTGCCGTTGGTTTTCATGAAGACTATGATAGTGTGTTTGCAACTTTTGATTATTATGAGAAAGCATTAATATTTACCTGTGATTCATGCTCCTCATATACGTCAGAGAATGTTGGAGGTGTTGAAGAGATTTTTCCTCATAGGGGTCAGGATTCTGGAATTGTCAGAGGTTTTACCGACGTTTGGGGCATTTCCAGCGATCGAATATATGCGGTAGGCTACGACATGAGTTGGGGCTTCTGGTTTGGAAATGGAAACAGCGGGATATTCTTTCGCTATATGGGGGATGGTTGGGAGTCTGTTTCGCTCCCTGAATTGACCTCGCCGCTTAGTCGGGTTCATGGATGCGCTCCGGATTTCGTCATCGCCGTTGGAGAAGACGGTACCATTTTGTTCTATGACGGTATGGAGTTGAGCAAGATGGATTCCGGAACGAGAGTGAACCTGAATGCTGTTTGGGTCGCATCTCGTAATTTGGCTTTTGCGGTAGGAGACGATTTTACCATTCTGCGTTACTCGAACAGACTGACGGAGGACGCAAGTCAACCAATCGAAGCAGTGTACGCCAAGTGAAGTGTCGTTTAACTGATCTTTGACGGTTTAAAAAAAATAATATAGTAATTTCAATGGGTTATACAAAAACGAAAGGTTTATGGCACTACGTTTTGGTGCTCCTGGAGAGTCTGCAAAGTGGGCGGCGGTTTGAGGCCGACGGCTTGGAAGATGTGGTAGGCGCGGCCCTGGAATTCCGTTCTGAGGAGGTAGGATTTCTCCGCGACCTGTAGATGGATGGCTTTGAAGGCTTCGAGGTCCAGGAGAACTTGGTCCCAGGGGATGTCGATTTCCTTGGTTTTGAGCTGTTTCTGCAGCGCGATCTTCAGGTATAGGGCCAGGAAATTGCAGAAGATGTGACCTTGAACGCGTTGACACCGTTGGTGGAACACGGGCCTGACTTCCAGGGCCGATTTGAGGTCCCGGAAGGCTCTTTCCACCTGCCACAAGCGTTTGTAGGTAACGGCCACTTCATCGGCGGGAATGTCGGTACTGGTGAGGAGAACATACTTGCTGTCGAAGCGGGCGTCGTCCTTGACCTTGGCGGGATCGATGCGGACGGTTTCCCGGTCGAGCTTGATGAATTTCCTGAAGCCCTTGTTTCCCACCAGAGATTGGGGTCCCTGTTTTTTCAGGGTGGTTTTCAGTTTTTCCACAAGGGCCGATCGGGTGGCCTCGTCTTTAGCCGCCTGGTCTTGGTTATAGCAGAGGACGTAACGGCATCCGTTCAAATGAATCTCCTTGAACCACAAGGTCGGAGTCAAGGCTTGGTAGTAGCCCGGAGTGTCCACCACTTGGTCTCGGACATCCTGGTAACGGCGCATGGGGATGCCCACGATGTAGTCGATACCGGCACGCTCCAGTTCCACCAGATTGTCGACGCCGACCATACCGCGGTCGGAGACCAGGACCACGTTGTTCAGGGAGAACCGACGCTTGACCAGGGCGATGATGCGCTTGATGGTGGTAACGTCCGCCGTGTTGCCCTCCCAAAATTGACAGGAAAGGGGATATCCCTTTCGGGACATGACGACGCCCACCAACACCTGTTTCCGATCGGGACGATGGTCCTTGGAGAACCCGTATCGAGCCAACTCGGCCGGCCCCCGGCCCTCGAAGTAGACCGAGGTGGTGTCGAAGAAAACGAGATCCACCCCGTAATCGAAGAGGTCGCGGCCCCGACGGAAAAGTTCCTTTTCGATTTCGGGCTGATACTCGGCCAGGAAGTCCATGGATCGATAAAGGTGCTAAAGCTCCAGGTCGTCGAAGCCTTCACCGTGGACGTTCTGAATCCAACGGCTCGCGGCGAGATCGGATCCCGGACGGACCAAGCGTTGGCAGACGCAGGCAAAGACCGCGCGCTCTAGATCGAAGCGATAATCGGAGCGAGAAGCGAGAGATCGGAGTACCACATCGAGCCCCAAGGTCTTCCAGAGTTTCTCGATCACCAAAACGGTTCCCCAGGACTTGGCCCAGTCCGCCTTGACACTACCTTCCTTATAGAGACTGATGACCTGATTCTGGGTGGAGAACTTGGCGAGACTGGTAAGAACTCCGTCCAAGGCACCCGATTCACGGAGCCTGTCGAGACGGCCCAGCGTGCATATAACTTTCTGTTTTACCTTCTTATCCTGGCGATAGTTCTCCACGATCTGAAGATATTCATGCTCGAATCCGCCGCTCTTGACCTTTTTAAGGCGTGCAAACATAAAACAAATTGTACGGAATATCGGTCGGGACAGTCAAGGAAAAAATCGCACATATTGGCACTACGTTTTGAGCCTTGACAAAAGACCAGCCTAAGTATTTCAATAACTTAGGCGGGAGAGGTGCCCTTTTTCACCCTCCAACTGTCAAAGATGAGTCAAAAAGAAACAGCTGCCTCAAGACCGAGCTCTCGGCTGACAACTCCGGTCGCCTACGGCTTCCTCCGTTGTCAGCCGATCCAAGCCCCAGTCGGGGGGACGGCTGAGGAAACCCATAACCAAACCAAGGGGTGGGTCAATTTTCCGTGATCAAGGTGGGTCAATTTTGGGTTGTCATTACGAATCGCCTTGAGCAGATGATGCATCAGTACGACGTCGATCATGCTTGCTTCATCGATTATGAGGAGTTCGCACTCCAAAGGCGTTTCCAAATTTCTTTTGAAGCCGCCGAATTTGGGGCTGAACTCCAATAACCTGTGAAGGGTTTTCGCTTCGAAGCCGGTGGCCTCCGACATTCTTTTCGCAGCACGGCCGGTGGGTGCGGCGAGCATGATTTTATCGGTGATCTTGGAGAAAATGGTCAGGATGCTTCTAATGATGGTGGTCTTGCCGGTACCGGGTCCGCCGGTGATCACCAGCACCTTGTCGGTCGCAGCGCTCTTGATTGCCTCGACCTGTTTCTCCGCCAGTTTCAGGGAGAGTCTTCCCTGCACCCATTCGACCGCTTTCTCTGAGTCCACCTCACGAATTGCCTTAGGGGCGGCCATCAGATACCTGAGGCGGGCGGCGACGTTGGTTTCGGCAGTGTGATAACCGGCTAGATATACCGCCTTTTTATGCTCGTGGAGAACATCGGTCGCTTCCGGGATCTCTTCGATGACGACTTTTCCCTCCGACGCAATTACTGTCATCGCCTCTACAATGCGGTCGCTTTCGACCTCGAGCATTTCAGTGCTCTTTTCAATCAAGGAAGCGGAGGGATAATAGACATGGCCTTCGTCTGAAAGTTGATGCAGGACAAAGAGGATTCCGGCCTGCGCCCGCTGTGGAGAATCTTTCGTGAATCCAAGGTGTTCGGCAATACGGTCTGCTGTGAGAAATCCGATGCCCCAAATATCTTCAGCCAGACGGTAGGGATTTTCTTTAACGATTTGGATGGATTCATTGCCGTACTGCTTGAAAATCTTCGCTGCATAGACTGAACTGACGTTGTGCTCCTGCAAGAAGATCATTACTTGGCGGATTTCCTTTTGCTCATCCCATGCCTTTCTGATCAGGCTGATTCGTTTGTTTCCGATACCTTCAACCTCAATCAGCCGTTCGATTTCATTTTCGATCACCGACAGTGTATCTTTTCCAAAAACCCTGACGATGCGTCCGGCCATCACAGGCCCGATGCCCTTTATCAGACCAGATCCGAGATATTTCTGGATTCCGGCGACAGTGGCAGGAGTAATGGATTTGTACTGGATGATCTCGAACTGTTGGTAGTGTCCAGAATATTTCGCACTTTGTAGGAGTCGTCCCTCGCGCGGCGGTTTGAGGAGGCAGCCCCGGGTTCCATACGCCGGGGCTGCCGGTCGATATCAGCAGGCGGCTTTGAGCCTTTCTTCCTGCTCGTTAAGACGATCCATATTCAAATACGCCCGGGTGCCCCACCGGGTACCTGCAATGTGACGTAGTCGGGCTGAGACGAGCATGAGGGCGGATTGCCCGTCGGGAAAGCACCCTACCACCCGAGTCCTGCGACGGATTTCCCGCATGAGGCGTTCCAGGGGGTTATTGGTGCCCAGGCTCCGCCAGTGTTCTCTGGGGAAGGCGTAGTACCTCAACGTTTCTTCCGCTCCATCCCGCACGAGACGGGCCGCCTTGGGAAGTTTCATGGTTTCGAGTTTTCGTGTCACTGCCTCGACCTTTTCCAGCGCCGCTTGGCGATCTTCTTGGGCATGGATCGCTTTGAGCATCGCCGCCACTTCCTTCACCTTGCCTTTGGGAACCGCCGTGAATACGTTGCGATAGAAATGGACGGCGCACCGCTGCCAAAGGGCCTCGGGATAGAACTCCGCCAGGGACTCGATCAGGCCGAGGCATTTGTCGCTGATGATGAGTTCAACGCCCCACAAGCCCCGGCGCTTGAGATGCCGCAGGAAACGGCTCCAGCTTTCCTTGTCTTCCTTGGTCCCTTCCACAACGCCGAGGACTTCTCGAAATCCCTCGACGTTGACCCCGACGGCCACCAGTACGGATACGTTGCGGACTTCCCCTCCCCAACTCCGTTTCAGCCACACCCCATCCAAGTACACGTAGGCGTACTTTCCCTCGATCGGCCGATCCAGCCAATCCTGTATCCGCACATAGAGCTTCTTGTTGAGTTCACTCACCGTGGACGGACTGATCCGCGTTCCCCAAAGCGTTTCCGTGATGTCTTCCACGCGCCTCACCGAAACTCCGGCCAAATACATTTCGATCAGCGCTTCCTCCACGGAAGACTCTCGTCTCCGGTATCGTTCGATAATCGCGGTTTCGAAAGTCAGGGTTCGCAACTTGGGTACCTTCAGCTCCACTTCTCCCGCCTTGGTATGCAAACTCCGCTTATAATGACCCGCCCTCGTGTCCTTACGGCCTTCCGTTCGTTCGTATCGATCCGCGCCGCACAACACCGCCGCTTCCGATTCCAGTAGGGCGTTCAGCGTTTCTTCCACCGTCCCCCGAACCACTTCGTCCAAATGCCGATGAAGAGCGGCTTCCTCAATCTTGATGATTTCTCCCTGGCCCCGGCCTTCACTTCCTGATCCACTCCTGTTATCTTCCATTCCGTAGCCCTCCTTCTCGGTCCTCGGTTCTAGTTTCTTCTCAAACCAAACCGTAGCCGATCGAGGGCTACCCCTTCTACGAAATCTGCGAAATATTTCCTACCTTATCGAACTGTTCACCGTATCGTGTATGATTCTTCCATTCTCCCTTCATTGTCGGGACTTCACCGGGAACAGGGGACATGAGGCAGCCGACTGCCGTGACCAATTCACGCCGACCGGGAACCTTCAACTTTGCAACAGTGTAGCCGTTGTCCTGGTTGTTGAAGGTGACCCGTTCAATCTGGCCTATGATTTCTGAAAGCATTACTCCCCTGCACCGGTTTGTGATTCCGGTTTGAGGTTAATGGGAATCCGGGTATTATTCAAGAAAGGCTGTCATGGAAGCGATGAAAATCTATCTTGCAGGGCCACTCTTTTCTGAGGCAGAGCAGGAATGGCTCCGACGCCTGAGAGATCGGATAGAGGAGTGTGGTCGAGCATTGGGCAGGATAGTAGAAGTTATCTGGCCTTACGAATTGATCGATCAGGAAGAAATAGAAAAGCTCGGCGAGATGGCCAAACAGGAAGTTTTTGAGCGGTGCAAGTCGAACCTTGACCGGTCGGATGTGCTTGTCGCTCTTCTGGACGGCCCGCAGGTTGACGACGGAACAGCCTGGGAGATCGGGTACTTCTTTTCGATCAGGGAGCGCTCAAGACTTATCGGGATCAGGACTGATCTCCGGAACGCCGGGGACTCCCGGAGCTCCGTTATCAATGCGATGATCGAAATGTCCTGTGGGCGGGTTGTCCGGTCGGTGGAGGAGCTTCTGGAGACGCTGTCGGCGTGGACAGATTCAGAGCTCTCCCCTGGGATAATCCTTTAACCCTGTCAGCCGCAGCACCCGAATGAACTCACTGGTGCACTCTCCCCTTCTGACTTCAGCATTCTTTGTCTCAGCATCCCTGGATACTCGGCCATTGTCTGTTGGCGGTTTTAGTCTTGCACACACGACGACAGTTGAGAAAAACCGGCAGGAGAGGTATTGTCGAAAGCCATGTGAAAAGGATTCTAAACAGGTTCGGACCCACCGTTTTGGAGATATTGAACGGCTCGAGTCCTTTCAATTCCTCATGCCGGCGCAAGAACCTCGAAGAGATCGGCAAGAAAGCGTTGCGGCGCCTCTGTTTGAGAAAGGTTCCACATAAATTAGGGTTAGACCGTTAAGGATCAAGGAAGATGGAATTATTCTCACTTGATGATGACTTCAAGCGATACCAACGATTACGCCAAGTCGGCTTTGCAATAAATGCTGCCCTGACCAAACAAATTCCCAAGCCTGCCGTCCTCAAGTACGCCAAAAAACTTGGCATGATCAATAGAAAGACGATCGTTTTTCAGAACGAAACGGAACTTGATATCCTCACTGACTACATCCTTTATAATCATCGCCCCAAAGGAAAGAATTTGGTCGAACGGTACCTTGAATCTATTGATCTGGCACCATTTTCCGATGAGATGACCGTCCTCCAGGGAATGATCAATTCTCGTTACTCAGTTTTCTTCGCTGAAAGGGTCCTGAAAGGTAAGGGATTGGAACTTACCGACGTCTTGAAGCGGGACACCTTAGCTCTTATGGACAAGAACCTGGGGATGAGCCATGTAGAAGGTGCCATTTTTGCAGGCAGGGTTATTCCGTTGAGGAATTTCTACATGACTTCAGGGGCATTTCTTCCAGTGGATTCAGATATTTTTGAACACCATATTGTCCCGGATTTAATTGCAATCGCGGGGAAAGCAGACAATCAGGTTGAAGTGTCGTTGACCAAAGGACAGGTAGCTTCCTTCTCAGCAAAGATTATCCGATTGATTCTTAAATCGGACTTAATGGAACGAACGGTTTTTCAATGACCCACACAAAGCCTTTGTTCCAAAGGGATGTCAAGAATGGGATCAAGTAGGACGAAGAATACTCCTCTCTGGGACAAGATCGGCTTTCATCGGTTTGAGGCCACCTGCAAGTGGAAAGTGAAATGGGGACCACCCGTGGCCAAGCTGCTGATGGAGGTCATCGCATACAACTTTGCCCACATGGCCAGGCATTGCAAGTGATTATCCTGCAAACAACCTTTCGAGCAAAGCCTCGGCTTCTGCCTCGATCTTCAGGTCATTCAAATGCTCCAGCGGTACCACCGAGATAACTTCCTCGTACTTCTCTCTGGAGAGACCGGTGCCTTTCCAGGGCTTACTGGTGAGGTATTGCTTTTTGGTGATACCAAGGCGTTGCCATGGCTTGAGGCGCTGTCTGGTATAGCCCATGCAATCGATTGTAGCATATCCAGTTTCTGGATCAAAGCGAAGAAGCTCTTCCGGATTATAGGATAGGCGTATCGATATGGTATCAGCTTCGAGTAGCTACCGTTTTCTTCACGGCTAAAGGCATAAATGGGATTCGGCTCCATCGCCGAAAGCCCTATTTAAGCCTTTCCCCTCTGCGAGGGTCGCCTGAAAACGATTCTACCACCGGCAGATCGACTTACGTCTCCGAATGTTTCCTTCCTCTTTTGATGATCCCTCCACTCTCTCGGTGAATACACAGCCGAGAGAGTCCGGTCAAAGAATCGGACTCCGGGAGGAAGGCATCATGAAACAAAAACAAGTTGTAGTTGAATATAGCGTACTCGACACACCGGCACCAGCAGGATTGAAAATCCTGCGCAGTAGCGATCCATGGCTTGGATACAGTGACGACGAGAAAGACGAGGCCCAGGAATTCATCGCCTGGTACGTGCAGAGCGAGCACGAGCCCATCATGCGGGTAGCTGAACAGGGCCAAAGCCGGGCATGGCTTGATTGGTCTGATCCAGAAAGCGCTTTCAATACCTGGGACTTCGAGCGAGTTTGCGGGAAATACGAAGTGGACAAACGGCGGTACAGGATCGGGAAAGTGCTCGAGCAAATCCAGGACTTGGCGATCATGCACAGCTGTCTTTCGAATGATGACGGAAAGCGGAACACGCTCGGGCGAGCCAAGCTTCTTGTCGAGGATGAGTTCATGGGTCCCGCGATGGAGCACATGAGACGCTCCCAAGTAAGTCGTGACCGGGAGCAGGCTTTCGAGCATCGCCGCAAGGCAAGGGAGCTTGTCGGGCTTGTAGAAAAAGCGGCGGAGATTTGGCAGGGGCAACGAGGCCCCTGATTCGCTGTGTTAGAACGTCGGTTTTCGGCAGAGCGGCGACGGAGTCGTTCGAATGGTTGCTCTCCTCTATGCGCTCTGCGTATGGAGAGTTGAGGACGGCTCCTTAATAAGCTTTGCGGTCGGATGTCCGCTGCTCCGGGCATCGGCCGAAAGTTTTTCATCTCGGAGCGAGATGGGCAAGGCCATGAGGCCGGTCAGTGGCGTCCTTTTCATGGCCATGTTTGTGGTAATGATTGTCGCCGGCAATTCGTGCCGCGAGCGGGAATTACCGTTGAGCGCTTTCAAGAAGGGCGAGCCGTTGCGGCTTTCGTCTGGGCAAGCGCTCGATGAAGTGGCCATGCCGGGTCGTATCGGTACGAGCCGGGTGGCGCTATTCATTTTAGAGGGCGGGTTTCGTGTGACACTGAAGACCCTGGTTCCGAAGTGTGCCGATGACCGGGAAGAACACTTGGGTTGCGCATGCGATCCGTTGAGCGGATGCTTACTACGCATGCTTCTTTGGAAGGGGAGAGTGGTCCGGAGCGGCTGCTTCCGGTGGGAGTATCCTACCGTCGGGAAGATGGGTGATTGGTTCCACGGCGGAGGTGAGATCGGGGGGGGGGGGGTTGGGTATGTCCGAAGAGTCGGATTTTAGGGATTGGGAAATCGTCACTTTATGATCCGAGGAAGACCGATGATGGATATCGGGGTCTTTTGGGATCGGAGCGGTTCGATGGAAATTTGATGGGAGTGGGTTGGTGAACCCCATGGGGTTCACGGTGAGTCGGGTTCTAACGAACCCAACGCCCCTTCGCCCTGCGGGCGGGGCCCGCCTCCGGCGGGCTTTTGGTGGTCTTGGCGATTATGTGAGATAATTAAAGCTATGATTTTATATCACACGAAAACAAGTTTTCGTGTGGTTTTTTATGTCTTTGGTGAGTTTATGCAGGTTTATGTAAGTTTATATTTGAGTAATACTGAGATTATTTCCCATCTTTCGGGCATAAGAAAAGGGCTCCGATAGAGCCCTTTTGACGGAGAAAGGAGGCTTTTTCAGTTACAAAATTCGATCACCTCTCTGGGGAATTCCTCCCGGCGAAGTCTGATTTGGGGGTAGGTCTTCCTGGCCTTTTCACAAAACATCTCAGCCTCTCGCATTCTTCCTTCGTAGAAACAGCAGGCTCCCATGTAGGCGTAGGACTCAGCGATGATCTCCGGCGGAGCCGAGCTGTTCAGCACAACGGCGAAACATCGCATGGCTTCCTGAAAATTACAGTTTCCGTAGGCGATCTTGCCGGTCTCGAAGTAGCCGTCCGCGGTCTGCTTGGGATAGTTCACCGTAAAATGGTTGACCGGCGCCTTTTCCACCACCCGCACTTCCTCTTTCACAGGAACGGGTTGGTATCGGATGATCGTTCGTTCCCTCACCACGGTTCGTTTCCCGCAGCCGAGGGAGAGGATCAGGAACAGGGCGATCAACGATGTCTTTTTCATGGCGACTCATCCTCCCTCCCCGAAGATCTCGGTGTCCATTCTGAACATGTTGGCTTTGACCACGTACCTTTCCCCGGCCCGGACAATGATCTTGTCCTGGATGTTTCGTCCCAGGTAATTCATCTCCAGGGTATAACAACCGGCAGGGAGCTTCTGGTTGAAGCGGTAGTGGGTCTCGAAGGAAGAGATCACATGATCGTCCTTGTCGCGGAGGACGACTTCGGCATAGGGATTCAGTTTGTAGGTCACGTAACCGTGGGTCGGGTCCCAGGGATCGTAGGGCACCGAATGCACCGGTTCCTTACGGAAGACATAATCCGGCAGGCGGATGGCGTTCAGCAGACCCTCGAAGGAAAACCCGGCTCCCGAATTGACGAAGTAGAGATAGGGAAGAGCCAGGATGAGGGCGCTACAGAGGATGCTTGCGATGAGCCTTGTTCTCGGTTGCAGAAATCCTCTCAGGATGAAAAACGCCCTTAGGATCAAGGCCCAGAAGACCAGACCCGAGACCAGGACGAACACCAGGAAGTCCTTGGAAGCGATACCGTACCGGGCGATCATGTAGTGACCGACAAGCGCGACAACGACAAAGAAGAGCATCATGACCTGCCAATGGAGCGCTCGCAGATACCAGGCACTCCATGAATCCGCTTCAGGCCTGCCGTTTCTTCCCAAGACCACTCCCGACGGTAAGTCTTCAAATCCTGCCATACACGATCCTCCTTTCCCGCACCCGCCCCCGGAATCGAGGGGCGGGTTTGAGGCATTAGATCCATTTGCCGAGGTTGATGAGGACATAGCCTCCGGTCTTGGGATTGGACAGACGAATGACCCCGCACAAGATCGGGTCGGGAACCGCCGCAAGAGCCATGGGGATTGCAATGGCCGTGGGCACGGCGGCAAATGCGCCGGCGAAAAGCCCCGGTGCTTTTCCGACCGTTCTCGCCACTGCCTTGGTCTCGTCGAACACGGCCTTGGCCGTTACCTTCACAGCGGTACCCGTGGCTTTGGCGGCAAGGACGAGTTCCTTGCCCATCTTGCCGAGTTCCTGCCTGGCCAGTTCCTTCTTGGAGGGGTCAAAGGATTCACCGGGAACGAACATCGCGTATTCCGGGAACCGAATACCGGCTTCCCTCAGGTAAACGATCCTTTCGTGAATCTTGAACGGAATGACCTGATCGTCTCTGGAAAATTCCCGCATTCCTCCCACCAACTCGCCGTGCCAGACGAAGTCCTTTCCTTTGAGTCGGATGGGAGGCTGAAGCGACTCCACGTGTCCCATGAGGCCGCCGTTGTAATAGACCTCTTTCAAGGCGCCTGTGACGCGCTTGATCCTGTCGTCGTCAAAGGCCTGAAGAGCCTTGCAGAGGCGTGTTTCAGCCTGGAGAGGCCATCCCTCCAGAACCGAGTTCATGCCGCAGGCCACGTTTTCCTCGAAGGTTCTTTTCAGTTTCTTCGAGAGCCAGGCATGATTTTGAGCGCGCTTCAACGCTTCCACGGGCATGAGGGGCTGGAAGGGCGAATGGCCGAGCATGAGATCGAGGTCGTAATGACCGGTGTTGCCGCTCTTCAATGCCGGCGGATTTCTCCTTCCACAGGATGCTTTTGCAGCCATGGCTTGGGTCTCCTTTTTCGAAAAGGGGTTAAGGCGCAGCGTTTTTTGATCGGATATCTCCTCCTTTCGTTCGGGGTTGGGGACGGCGGGGACGCCTTCCAATTTCATCCGCCATTGACCAGTAAGTGGCCTCTGAAAGGGATTCGTGTGTAGCTGTTTGGCTTCGGGTCGTTCATTTGAGCGGGAAAAAGGGAAAGCTTTTTATATAAGAAGCTGATTTCAACTACTTATGAGTGATGATTATTTTTCGCGGCTTGATTCGTACTCTCCCATGCGGGCCACACGGGATTACGGAAGCGGCGCGTCCTACTTGGTCTCCCCTTACGGAAGCGGAGCGTCGTACTTGGCGTCCCCTTCTGTTTACGAAGGTGTGCCCTCCGAAAAAAATGTGGGGGTTCCGAGCCTGGAAGGGATGTTGGGAGCGAAGATTCAAAGGACGGAAGATCGGATCGAAGCCGTGATCGAAGCCATCGATAAGCGGAGGCTGATCAAGGAGGAGAACCTCTACGGCATCGAGCGGGATCTCTGCGCCTGCCAGAACCTTATTTTCGAGATGGGCTACAAGGTCTATCGAAGGGACCGGGACTGGATCGGATTGGAGACGCGGAAGATCGATCTCGAGCGGGACCGGAGAATGGAACTTGCCGCCTATTTCAGGGACATTCTGTTTTTGGGCAAGGAACTCAGGGATACCGTGGAGTACCGGAGGTCGATAGAGGACAAGGCCAAGCTGCTGGGAGGAAAAACCTGAGAATGAAATACCAATATAAGGACGTCACCATGACGGACGTGGAGAAGCTCTATGAAGTGCCGGGAGCCTTCGCGCTCGCCATGGAAAAACATCAACTGGAAAAAGTGATCGTGTACTTTGTGAGGGAAATGCAGGTGCGGAGCCGTTTTGACCGATCAAAATGACCTTCAAACGAATCCTGAGCCCGTCGGCCATTCTCTCCTACAAGAAGGATGCGCAGTTCCGGTGGGGATGCCCGAGAAAGTTCTACCTTAGATACGTCAGGAAACTGAAGACCAAACCCAAGATGTGCTTCATCGTGGGGCAGGTGGTTCACCAGGCTGCGGAAGCCTTTGTTCGGGAATATACTCCCGAGTTTCTCGAAGCGCCCTACGCAGATGCGCGAAGGCGAATACTGGACAGGGTGGATTTCCTGTGGAACTCGAGAATTCTCGAGATTCAGACGCTCTGCGGCCATAGGGACGAGGCCGAAGGCCAACTTGTTGAGGCTCGGAAGATGGCGTTGAACTGGCTTCACCAGTTTATCCGCGAAATGAGCAGCGGAAGAAGCCCGCCGGAGCCGGAAAAACGGCTCGTGAGTCAACTTCATGGTGCCCAAGGCATCGTGGATGCCCGTTATTCTCGAGAATTCGTCGAGATCAGGGATTATAAGACTTCGAAATACCAGGACATCTCGCCGGATATCAAACTCCAGCTTGCGATCTACGCCCTCCTCGAGCAGGAAGTGAACGGAAAGCTGCCCGATCGAGTCTCAGTTCATTTCCTGAAATTCCCATCCTCCAAAGACAATCCCAAGATTTTCAAGCCTACCCAAGAACTGGTTGACTGGGCTGCGGAAGAAATCCGCCGAATGCACGAGCTGACCCGGTCGGAGCGTGAAGAGGACTACCCCTGTCTATGCGGGGGTTGGTGTGAGAGGGAGTTCCAATGATCGTAACCGTCGCCGAAAAGCTGAGACGGCTCGAGCCTTTTGTCTCTTCAGGAGAGCTTCGGGCTTTGTGGTCGCTTTATCAGATGGAGGAGAATCCAAGAGCTAAGAGAGAGATCGAATCCATGGTCGATTCCATGCTTCTGCAGCACACGGGTGTGGCGTTCGAAAACGCCGTTATGCTGCCGCCGCCGGGAAAGAATGAGGCGGCCGGGGAATTGCAACTCGGACATGTCTCCTATTGCGGCAGGAAGCTCTGCCCTTTCGGTCTCAGAAAGGAGGAGTTGATTCGCCATGTGGGTCTTTTCGGACAGACCGGCTCCGGAAAAACCACAGCCTGCATGAATCTTCTGCGGGAGTTCGTGAAAGCTAGAATCCCGTTTCTGATCTTCGACTGGAAACGAAACTACCGGGACCTTTTGACACATCCGGATTTCCGCAGCGAGGACATTCTGATCTTTACCGTGGGAAGGGAGGTCAGCCCTTTCCGTTTCAATCCAAAGATTCCTCCGCCCGGAGTGGAGTCTCACATCTGGTCGAAGAAACTGATGGAGATTATCGAGAAGGCTTATCTGTTAGGTCCGGGAGCGTCGGACGTCTTGATGGACGCCATGAGTCTCCCCACCTTCGCGGACATGAAGCGGTATATCGACAAGCAAAACCGCCGTGGCAGAGAAATGCTTTGGCTGAGTTCGGCCAAGAGAACCCTGAACAGTCTCACCTTCCCGGGCCTGAACGAGGTTGTGAATTTTCAATCCCCCGGCGTCAGTCTCAGTCCCAGTCCCAATCCCAGTCCTATTCCCAAGCTCAATCCCGCTCTCAGTCCCAGTCTCAGTCCCATTTCAATCCCAAAACTGCTCCGGAAAAACGTGATCCTGGAGCTGGACGGACTTTCGGATTCGGACAAGACCTTCATCATCGGAAGCCTGCTTCTTTGGATCTACTTCTACCGGATGCAGGAGCCGGAAAGGGAGATTCTGAAGCACATGATCGTCATCGAGGAAGCCCATCACCTGCTTCTTCGAACGAGCAAGGAAGAGGATATCACCGACGTCATGATGAGGGAGATCAGGGAACTCGGGGAAGGCATCGTGATTCTTGATCAGCATCCCCACAAAGTCTCAGTCTCAGCCCTTGGGAATGTCTACACCCGGATCGGCTTTCAAACCTCTCTGTCTCAAGATTTTTCGAGTTTGAGCCGTTCCCAGCTCATTCCCACCGGGAATGAGACTTACTACGGCATGCTCAAGGTCGGAGAGGCCATTGTGAAGACCGGAAGGGTCCCGTTTCCGTTCCTGATAACGGTGCCGGAATTCAAAATCGACAAGGGAATGGTCCGGGATAAAGTCATACAAACTAGAATAAACTCTTCTTCAGTAAATGAACATCCAAACCAAGCTCTAGAGCCGGAAATAAACTCCTTTCATGAGATTTCAAGCTCGGAAACACTCTCCCCCATGGAGCGGATTCTGCTGGATGACATCGCGCATCATCCCTTCGACGGAGTTCAAAAACGTTACAAGAAGCTCGGAATGAACCCTCGGGAGGGAACTCTCTGCCTGGACGGTCTCCTCACGAAAGGCCTGCTCAAGGAAGTCCTTGTGGACCGAAACCGGCTCTTTGAATTGACGCCGCAGGCTGTGGAGCACCTCCACAGAGAAGGCCTGAAACTCGAGAATTCTCGAGTTCGGGGCGGTTTGGAGCACAACTACTGGGTCGAAAGAATCAGACTGGCGCTTGGCGCTTCCTGCCGAGTGTTCCTGGAAAAGGACAACCTGGATCTCGTGGCCGACTGGAACGGTGGTTTGGCGGTTCAGGTCGAGACCGGCAAATCGGACATCAGGAAGAACATCGAGACGCTCTCGAACCATGCCTCCATTCAGAAGTTCATGATCGCGACGAACCCCGAAGCCCTCACCAAGATCCAATCATTCCTTACGATTCAAGGCATTCAAGCCTACCTCGCCAAGGACTTCATCGAAAAAATCATTCCCATCCCGCTCACCGAAAAAACGGAACGTTAAGCGGACACCTTTGCAGAGCCAGGCGCTTAGCGATCCGTGTCACCAATGCGGGTTTCCCCGGAACACCAATAGCGATTTTGTCGGGTGAAGCCTGTACCCACCGTTTAAGGCGCGCCGTCCCTGAAGACGGCACGTATCCCATTCGTTTTAGCGAGAGCTTCAATCACACGTTTCGATGACAACGAACACTCTAGCCAAAGAGACGAGGTGAATCTTGAATGCGTCGTCCAAGTTGCGTCGGGGCCTCTTTTGCCTGAGACGCGAGTGGCGGGAAGCGGTGCAGACGGTCCAGCCGTGCCATCAATTCGGAGCGGAGCTGTTACTGGGCCTGATCGGCCTGCATCTCGAAGCAAAGGAAATCTTCAAAACCAATGAGTTACCCAAGAGAAAGGAGCTGTTGGATGAATTCTATGATCACCAAGAAACCGTCAAAAAGGCGATCCATTACCTCGGAAATGAAGCAACCGATGAAACCGCCCCAGATCAGGATCGAGCGATGTCCGGACTGCGGTGAAATTCTCCACCGCGACGGACGATGTCCGCTGTGCATCCGCTGCGGGTGGAGCGGCTGTTAGAGCATCATATCAACGAAAGAGGAGGAAGGATCATGAGTGAGAGCAACAAACCGGTGAGGAAGTATCGGGCAAACGGAGTCGTCGTCAGTGTCTGGGAAAACGACGGCGCAAAAGGAAACTACCAGACCTTCAGTCTTCAACGCGTGTTCAAGGACGCCGACGGCAACTGGAAGACCTCACCCAATCTTCGGGCGAGTGATCTCCCGACCGCCTCGGAATTGTTTCGGCAGGCATTCCTGGACTTCGGCATCAAGTCGATGGGTCAGCCCGGAGACGACATTCCGTCTTAGGGCAACCTCGAGTTCACGGGCTGTCCGAGCATTGTGGACAGCCCCAATCAAGGGTTTTCCAGGGAGGTTTCTATGATGAAGGAAAGAATCGATATCGTGAGTGTCAAAATGGTTCGGGACGGCTCGATCCCCTATGGGAAGAAGCCCATCCGGGGACCGCCGGACTTGGCGGACATCGCGCGCAAGTTCATAGGAAACGCGGACCGGGAGATGTTTATCCTGGTCTGCCTGAACGTCAAGAACTACGTGAACTGCATCCATCTGGTAAGCGTGGGAACCTTGAGCCAGACCATTCTGTCGGTAAGGGAAATATTCAAGGCCGTTTTCCTGAGTAACTCCGCTAAAGTGGCGTTCATCCATAACCATCCGAGCGGATGCCCGGAACCCAGCGCCGAAGACATCGCGATCACCGAGAAACTCACCCGGTGTGCCGAACTCTTCGATGTCGGGGTGGTGGATCATGTGGTCGTGGGCGATGAAGGCCGCTTTGAAAGTCTGTCCGAACGGGGCGTCATCAAAACTCATTGATCATACGGCAGGTGGACAGTGTCGACCTAACGAGGCGGGAACCAATGGTTCCAGGCCTTTTTTTGTTTCAGGAGAAAGAAATGGATCATGCGCTTTACGTGAATGTTGAAGAGAAGCAGTGCCCGGAGTGCAACGGAATCCTTCAGGTATTCGATGAATGGGAAATCTGCGAGAGCTGCGGCCGCAGTTGTTTCAACCGGAAGAAGATGCTCCGGAAGCCCTGCAGGGATCGGCCCGAGCCGGCAACTTGCGGGCGTTGCGGAAACATCTACCGAATCGAGTGGCTCTTTTTGGGGATCGATTACAACGACTTCGGTGATCGATATTGCCCCTACTGCGGAGATCACACGAGCTTGTTTTAGGAGGAGCGTCATGCGGATTCAGTGCCGGTTTTGCGGCAGTGAGTACTTCCTTCAAGTTTTCATCGAAGGAAGGGAGTTTCCCTATCTCGATCAGTGCCGCTGCGTATTCTGCGGCGGAGAATTGAAAAAGCAGGAGGTGATTTACCATGTGGAACATACCGACGAAAGAGGAATTGGACAGGCTTCCGAGGCTCTATGAGACCGAGCAAACCCCCATCGAAGATAAGCTGGTCAGGCTGCATTTTTTCCTTGGAGCCTTTGACTGGTACGTCGTGGAATATGACGGAGAGGACCTGTTCTGGGGTTACGCGATCCTGGGTGACCCGGAAATGGCCGAGTGGGGCTATATCTCCTTCAGCGAACTTCGAAAGTTGAAGGTGAGGCCGGGATTCGAAGTGGATCGCGACCTCTACTGGGAGCCCAAGAAGGTCAAGGAGGTGGACAAGATTCGAGTCCGGGCCTGATTGAACTTCTTGTCCGGGAATAAATCAGTAGCCGTCTTAGGGCGGTTTTTTTGTTTCTTATTATGAAAGGAGAATGGTTATGCGGTCAGTCGGATTCAACGAGAACGAGGAAGCGATCTACATCATCATCAATCCCCGACATCCGCTGGGGCCCATGGTGGTGGGTCAGGATGACCCGGTTGGATTTCGAGACCCGGTCGAGGCGGTTTCGGAACTCGGGGTTTTGCGACAAAGATTCGGCGGGCATTTGATCCTCTGCAGGGCTGTTACGGTGGAGGAGCCGGTGGCCGGCAGAGGCAGGCTCGAGCAGTTCAACGAAGAAGCGGAAGTGGAGGAATTTCCCTACGAACTCGTGGAAGAGTATCTCTTCTGAACAAAGAAGAAAAGAATCAAAAATTATAGACGGCAGCGGCTTCGGCCGCTTTTTTTGTGGGCTGTTTCCGGCCGTGTGCTGGAAGCGGCCCTTTTTTCGTTAACAGATAGAAGGAGAACGATATGGACATTTCGAGTTATCTCAAAGCCGGGTATCCGGCGCTTTACATCGTCACCCTCGAACCGGATCGAGCGATCGGCTCCATTCGACCCGAAGGCTGGAGGACTTTTTCCTGGGATTGTCAACGCGGCATCGTGGATTTGCAGTCCGGCATGCGAAACGACGATTCCAGTGATCCATTGAGCAGTCTCAAGTGGCTTTCTGGAAAAGAGGACACGGTGCTGTTTGTCTACAACTTCCACCACTTCTTGGGTTCCGTGGAAATCATCCAGGAAATCCAGAACAGCCTGCCCTCCTGGAAAGGCCAAGGATGTTGTCTGGTCTTGGTTGGGCCTCAGGTAAGTCTGCCGTCGGAATTGGAAAAGTATTTCACGATGCTGGACTTCGAACTTCCCGGGGCTTTGGAGCTTCGCAGGATTCAGGAAGAGCTCGGGGAGAGCGTCGGGATCGAAGCCGACGTGGAGGCTGTGGAAGCCGCCCTGGGACTTACCGAGTTCGAGGCTGAGACCGCGTTTGCGCGGTCTTTGGTGGAACGAAAACGGTTCTGCAGGGAGATCGTTACCGAGCAGAAAAAGCAGATGATCAAACGCACGGGACTGATGGAGTTTTGGCCGCCGGTTTCGATCGAGGAAGTCGGAGGCCTCGATCTCCTGAAGGAGTACATTAATAACCGAAAAAAAGCCTTCGAGCCCGGCAATGATCATCTGCCAAGACCCAAGGCGTTGCTTTTGGTCGGGGTGCCGGGCTGCGGGAAATCGCTCTCCTGCAAAGCTGCGGCCTCGATCCTCGGATGGCCGCTCATCCGGTTGGATTTGTCCGCTTTGAAAGGTTCTCTCGTCGGAGAGAGCGAGCGAAAAATGAGGCAAGCTACTGCAACTATTGATGCTTTCGGTAAAGCGGTGATCTGGTGCGATGAACTCGAAAAGGTGCGCCGTATTGGCGCCAGATAGGAGTGTGACGGAAGTCACCAAGATTACGGAAATATCCTGTACGCACCCAACTTATCTCTGACCAGCAATGGTCCTTGTCCCGAAAGGGAGGGGGGAGTGCAGCATGTTGGGAAAAGGCATCAAAGAAGGTAGCTACGACCAACGATGATGTCAGCGTAAGCCGTGTATGGTCAAGGCTAAACTGCTTGAACCCCAGTCCTCATGGCCGTAGCTCGGGCACTGGTGAAAGTAGCTGAAACGCCAGTCCGGACTGTATGTAGGCCCACTTTTCGACCTGCATATTCCGTCTGTCCGGCATGCCTTCGACGAGAAGGATAAAAGGGACGAACGGGAGACCTAACCACGGCGAATCTTTGATCTGGCGTAAATGCGGGATCGCCTAAGCTGGTCACGAGCACACGGCTCGGACCTGTATGGCGACGGAGTCTTCATAGTACCCAAGGTGGGCCTGTAATGGGTTCTGCAGATCTCGCAATTGCGGGATACGGATATGGCTATAAGTCGGTGGCGACATCGACGAAGGGTCCTCTATCCGGGGGAAGGAAGACAGCTTATGCAACGTGTTCAACACTCTGAAAGGAGGATGTGCTGATGCTGTCCGCTACGACCATCAAGAGGTTGAACGCTCTTGGAAAACTCTCCAAGCAGGGGAAACGTGTTAACGGCCTATTTCGGCTCATGGAAAACCCGACTTTATGGGAAGACGCCTACGCCAATATCTATTCAAACAAAGGTGCTATGACGAAGGGCGTGGACGGCGTGACCCTGGACGGCTTTTCCGATGAGCGGGCAAAGAACATTATTAAGCTGCTCAAAGACGGTCGTTACAAGTTCAAACCATCAAAACGCGTTTACATCCCCAAGGCCAACGGTAAGTTGCGACCCTTGGGCATACCTTCCGGAGATGACAAGCTGATCCAGGAAGTGACACGAGCGATTCTGGAACGAATCTACGAGCCGATCTTTTCTGATCGCTCGCATGGATTTCGTCCGGAAAGATCGTGTCATACCGCTTTGCGGTATCTTCAGAAATACTGGACCGGCGTTAAGTGGATCATCGACATGGATATCCGGGGTTTCTTCGACAATATCGACCATAAGGTGTTGATAAGACTGTTGGAGAAACGGATTGACGACAGGCGTTTCATCAATCTCATCAAGGCCATGCTTAAGGCCGGCTATATTGATGATTGGAAATACCATGCCACGTATAGTGGAACTCCTCAAGGTGGAATTATTTCCCCGATCCTAGCCAATATTTACCTTCATGAGCTCGACGAGTTCATGGAAAGTCTGGTTCAGGAATTCAACAAGGGAAAGCGAAGACGCCGGAACGAAGAGTATCTCCGCTATCAGTATCTGGTCCGTCGTCAAAGGATAAGGTTCGCCCGGGCTCAGCAGGCTGGGGAGACCGAAAAGCTCAAAGAAATAGAAGCCGAACTTCGGGAACATTGCAGGATGCGACGTTTAGTCCCTTCCTTGGATTTCCATGACGAAGGTTACAAGAGACTGATGTATATCCGGTACGCCGATGATTTTCTCATCGGCATGATCGGCTCCAAGGAGGATTGCAGGCAGGTCATGCAGACTGTTCGTGGTTTTGTCCAAGAACATTTGCGCCTGCAGATCTCCGAAGAGAAATCAGGCCTCCGTCATTGTACTGAGGAAACGCGCTTCCTCGGGTATGACATCACAACCTACCCGGTGGGAAAATCGGTCAAGGTAAAACTTGGCGGGACCTACACGACCAGGAGGCTTGGGGCTGGTCGAATCCAGCTTAAAGTCCCAAGCGATAAGATGGCGGCGTTCTGCAAGAAGAACGGATATGGCAACTATGAGAACTTTGAAGTCATGCCCCGACTTAACTTGGTCAACCTAATGGATACACAAATCCTCACGATTTACAACGCGGAGTTGAGGGGCTTTGCCAATTACTATGTTCTCGCTCAAGGGGCAGTTCGGGCATTGCAGAAACTGCAGTCCGTCTGGTTCCGAAGTTTGACGAGAACATTTGCCCGAAAACACCGCTGCAGCAAGAGAACAGTGAGGAGGCGTCTGAAGGTTGAACCGGGGGAATACGCTATTACCGAATGGTACCATGGGAAATTACGCACCACTCGGCTCTTCAGGTTGAAGGACCTCAAATTTTACCGCTCTTCCCTGTTGCAGAATCTCGACAGTGTACCCAATACAAAGAAGTATCGGGCCACGTACTCTGATATCCTTTCTCGTTTGAGGGCTCAGAAATGCGAGTTCTGCGGGCGTGCAGGCGGCTACTTTGAGGTGCACCACGCCGGGAGTATGAGTGCCGTTGCTGATGGCAACGAACCATGGAAAGAGCTGATGCGTGAACGCAATCGGAAAACCCTGGTCTTGTGCGTTCACTGCCATCGGCAACTCCATGACGGGACTCTGCCTGACCTGAGATTTCCAGGTAAGTGTAAGTAGAGAGCCGTATGCGGTGAAAGCCGCACGTACGGTTCGGAGGGGGGTGGCGGCTTAGCCTGCTTCTGCAGGAGGGCCGCTGCCTACCCTACGTGCTGTCCGGAGTCAAAAGTTCGGGGATGACGGACGGGGGTACCACCTCGTCCATGTTCGGGCATCTGCTCTTGTGGCTTCAAGAGACTACCAGTCCGATTCTGGTCATGGCAACCGCCAATGATATCTCGGGGCTTCCGCCCGAGTTTCTGCGATCGGGAAGATTCGATGCCCTGTTCTTTGTGGATATCCCGAACAAAAACGAGCGCGAAACCATCATCGAGATCATGAATCAACGGTACGGTTCGGAAATACCCTCCGAGTATGCAGCTGAACTCACTGAATGGACAGGCGCTGAGATCGAGCAGCTGGCCAAGGATTCGCTCTTTGACGGCCTGGAAAACGCCCGTGAAACCATTGTGCCACTTTCCAAAACCATGAAGGAGCAGCTCTCAGCGCTCCGGGATTGGGCTGAGACTCGGGCGAGGAGAGCGAGCCGAAGCGACGAAGAACCCATCAGAACGATTCGGAGGATACGATGAGTCATATCGTCAAAATCGAACTCGAAGTAAAGGACCTCGCTGTCCTGAAGTCTGCGTGTAATCGGCTGGGTCTGATTTTCCTCGAAGGCAGGAAAGAGTTCCGGTGGTACGGAAACAACGCAGCGTGCGAGCATGCCATTCGATTGCCCGGTGCGGATTATGAAATCGGCGTTCAGAGGATGGATGACAGGTATGAACTTCAGTGCGACTTCTACGACCCTAACGTGGAAAAAGCAATCGGCGTAAACGGAGGACTGTTGAAGCAGGCCTATGCGGTGGAGAAGACCCGGATCGAAGCTCGGCGTAAAGGCTACACGGTGATCGAAAAGAAAACCGAAAATGCAATCCGGCTCCACGTCCGGATGTAGGAGGCTGTGATGAAGGAAATCATTGTGGAAGTGTCCATGGATGGCGAGATCAAGCTCGAAACCAGAGGGTTCAAGGGCAAGGCTTGTATCGAGGAATCGAAATTCCTGAAGGATTTGCTTGGAAGAGAAACCGCCCAAAGCCTGACTCCAGCGTACTACGAGGAGGAGAAAGAAGCGGTGAAGAAGTATCTGCCGCTTTGCGGCTGAACCTTCCGCGACACTGCAACCACGAATCAACGCATGCCCCGGTTTCCGTTACTCGGAGATCGGGGTTTTCTTTTTTCTGAAAGGAGACGGCGATGGAAAACATCTTCGAAAAAGGATGCCTGGTGCAACTCTCCATCAGCATGTGGGGAGCGAGAAGAAAGATCGAGCAGGGAAAACTCGCTCAAATGACCACGAACCACGAATGGCTCCATGCAACAAAAAAGCTCGTGGATCCGGAAAGCCTGAAACCCATTGCAAAGTTGGCCGGTAATTCCCGGCTCTACCTCACATCGGTCAGTCTGCCCTTTCCCATCCACGGCATGATGTTCGTGCCGAAAGACTTGATCACCGAGGTGGACGAGAAGTTGCGGGAGCTTCAATCTGAGTTCGGTTACCTCGTAAACGATTTTGCCTCACGGTATCCGGCGCTCAGGGACTCGGCCATTGCCTATCTCGGTGACCTGTTCAATGAGCAGGACTACCCCGTGGATATTCATAGGCGGTTTTCGTTTGAGTGGCGGTTTGTAGCTCTTGATGTCCCCAACGGCAGGTTCGGTCTATTGGCGCCGGAAGTGTATGAGCGAGAGAAACTGAAGTTCATCCAAACCATGGAAGAGGCCAGGGAGCTTGCGGTGCAGTGTCTTCGGGAGGAGTTCGCCGATCTTGTGGGGCATATCTGCGAGCGATTCGGTCTCGGGCCGGACGGTGAAGCAAAGAAGTTCAAAGGATCGACGGTGACGAATTTCTATGAGTTCTTCGAACACTTCAAGCAACGAAACGTGTTCGACGACAATGGGTTGGCTGAACTCGTGGAGCAGGCGGAATCGGTGCTCGACGGAAGGTCGCCTGAGTCCATTCGTGAAAGCGGTTACCTCAAGAACCGGATTCGCGAAGCGATGACTTCCGTGAATGACCAAGTGAGGGAACTAATGAACCAGCCGCGGCGAAAGATCGTTATGGATTGATCAAAATTTGGAAGAGGGCTCTCGAAGAGCCCTCTTTTCGACAGGTTTAAATACCACCGTGCCGGTTTGAGAGCCATGAAACTGGAACTTCGGATTACGCATCCTTTTGAGGAGGATGAGACCCTTTCGAACTGGTGGCGCCAACGGGAGCGAGGTAACGGCCATTTGTTCTGGTGCAGGCCGAGTTCGGAGCGGAATTCCTTGCACCGACCGGATCGAGCAGAACGCCGGCCTGCGAGCAAGGGTGGAGACCTTCCTGAATTCCAATTGTCGTCGGAGGAGGAATGATCGTTGTGCAATTACCGGCGCAGCACGATTTGCTCTGTTTCCCCACTAATTTTTATGAGGCGGGCTGTATCTTGGGGAGCGGCCAGAGGACGTGCGCGTTTTGGCTGGAAGGAAATGAAGATGAGCCCCCGAAGGGGCTCGGTAAGGGAGCGGTTATCTCATGCCGTGGCCATGACACCGGCAAAGCTTCGACAGCTTCCCGCAGCAGGGGCAGTAATCCTCAGTTTTGAAAATGTCGTAGTGCCCCACGGTTCTGTCGAGGCGATCCTTGACCAAGCCGCAGGGGTCGATTCTGCCGACGGTTGTTCCGTTGACATCGTGAATCAGGTTGAAATGGTCTCTTCTAAGCGGAAGCCCGAAGTTCACCTGAAGCGTTCCTGTGAAGGGGTGACGTGAAAATCTCATGGCTTTCTCCTTTTGTTTGGGGTGGTTTTCGTCCTGCCTTACTCCTCCAGTGATCCCTCGATCGAAAACGTGTGGGAAAAAAATCAAAACACGAAAATTTCTTTCCGAGCACTTCTATTGGAAAAGGGAGGTTTGCCGTGAGAAAGGATTGGGAACGAGGGGAAGAGGAATTCGATTGTGATTCTGTTGAGGAGGATCCGAAATCGGAGGGCCTCATGGATTGGTTCATGGAGGCGGGGAAGGAGTTGTTGTCCTTCGAAACTGATCCGGAAGAGCCTGTGGACGCCGAGGAGCTGACCGCCGATCGGAAGTTCGAAGTGTACGATGACCTTTACGACAAAGGATTCATCTCACAGCCGGAATGGGAAGACAAATTTCATCGCTATCTCTCCGAGAAGGGAAGAGAGCAGTTCGAAGAAGATCTGGATTCCGTGGGCCTTTCGATGGATCAGCTGATCGATCTTTCCGAGGATCATCAGATATTGAAACGACGTGATGGAAAGGCCATGGAAATGAAGGACGAGCTTCGGGACCGGCTTGAAGACGGGCGTCTTGATCTTGCCGCTGCACAAGACCTTGCCGACGAGATGCTTGCCGACGGAAGAATCTCCCATGATACCCACGAGACGGTTACTCGAACGATCAGGCTTTCCCAAAAAGAAGTAAAATGAGGTGCCGAAGGAGTTCCTGCCTGCCGGTTCCAGAGGGTTAGAAAGCGGCGGGAGTGAGATTGCTTTCCACGTTTGCGACACGTTTGATGTGGTTGAGTTGAGTAGATGAAGACATCAAATGGTGGCCAGCCGTGGCCATTGAAAACGGAGCCTGGGGTTGGTCTTTTCGGGGTCATGGTCGTCGGACGCAGGTCGAGAAGAATCTTAAATAATATCAATAGAATAGTCCCACCACAGGTTTTCGTCCCTCCATTTCTTTCTGCGTTGAATCATAAAATCCATTAGTTCGTCTAGCGATTTCCACAGATCAAAATCATGAAATCCATGATGAAAAATCATGATTATTACGATTGTTCAAGGTCTCAGAGTTTTATATCATTCAAGCTCCGAAATGTGACATTTTTCTATTGTGATATCCGGTTTTCGTTTTCAGGGCATCCAATCCTGAAGTGTATCGTCTGTTGCGGGGGGCGATCGTGGAGCGAACCGAAGAGGGTGAAGCGGTTGAGCGGTTCGAGAAGCGAATCTTTTTGGTGGATAATCAAAGGCTGATTCTCGATGGTTTGCGGCACGCGATGGGCTCTGTTCCTGATTTCGAGGTTTCGGGCGAAGCTTTGGACGGTCATGAAGCACTTAAACTGCTGTCCAATACGCCCTCGGACGTGGTGATCGTGAACACTTCCATGAAGGGTTTGAACGGTATCGAGACCGCGCGCCAAATCACGCATCGGTTTCGAAAAACCCGGGTGGTTGGACTCGCGCCGGATTCGGAATGGGACCCCATGTTCAAGATGCTCGTTGCCGGGGCCATGGGGTATGTGCTCAGTCAAAGCGGATTGCATGAGCTGGTCGCGGCTGTCCGATCGGTGCTCGAAGGCCGAATGTATCTCTGCCGCAAATCCGCTGAAACGATGACTGAGGCGTTTCAAGCTCTTGCGCTCGGAAATGGAAACGGACACCGGTCGCTTCCTTCGTTGACCCCGAGAGAAAAGGAAATTCTCCAGGGTATGACCGAGGGGAAGACCAGTGCGGAGATGGCGAACGTACTCTGTGTCAGCGTGAATACGGTGGAAAATCACCGCAGAAATATTGTGAAGAAGCTGAAAACCAGGCGAATGTCCCAGTTGACCAAATACGCGCTTCTCCATGGTCTCACGACCTTGGGCTGAGCTTCAGATAAAGTCCCCTGAGATTGCAGCCTGCTTTCGTTCTGTCGGCGGTTCAGACCGTCGTTCTTTCCGGTTCCCCGCTGAGTGTGTCTCGGGCGTTTGCTCTCCGATCGGCTGAAACAAAAAAGAAGAAAGAATATCTATACCGTCAGTTCTTCCACGTCGATCTTGTCGAATCGGTTCTCTCGGATTTCTTCAACCTGGTATCGCTCGCTGCCTCTGTACTTCGGCCGCTTTTTCCTGAATTCCTCTGTCACCGGAACAAGGCGAATCCTGAGGGTCTTCTTCTTCAGCGGTGAATGCTTCTTCAATTCGGAAAGCAGGCTGATCTGGCTGATGGTCCAGGTCATTTCCTTGTCCTGGTAGGAGATATCGAACCAGAGGTCTTTCGAGTTCTTGTCGAAGTTGTTCTCGGTCTCTTTCCTGGGGCCGTCGGACAGAAAGATCACTTCGAAGCCGTTTCGTTTCATGTCTTCGGTGGGCTTGAAAAAGGGCGGCAGATCACCGGATATGCCCATGCCGTCCCAAGTGGGACAGCCGCTTGACGGTGTGCCGGATGTGGCCGAATTTGTTTCCATTGCCATGGTGTGCACCTCCGAATCGGTTCTTGCCGATTCCGTTGGATACCGATAAGTTCATTCCTTTATAAGCTTTTTGATGTCCGGATCAGAAAGGAGGAAATGGATGGCGGCGAGTTCCGGAGGAAAGCGGGCGAGGAATCTGCACACTTTGAAGGTCTCGATTGCAAACGGACCCATGAGCAAGACCTTCATCGCAAAGAACCCGGCGGTATCCCGAGTCATTCAAATCAGGGGAAAGCATACCCTGGAGCAGCTTCACCGGGCGATCTTCAGAGCCTTCGATCGTGAAGACGAGCATCTTTACGAGTTTCAGCTCTCCAAAATACCGCGGGATCCCGAGGCGGCGAGATATGTGCTGTCCACCGAAATGAAGGAATATCCGTTGGGAACTCCTCCGCCGGCAGGCGACGTTTCAAAAACCAAAATCGGCTCTCTGAACCTGAAAGAGGGCGATTACTTTTTCTACTGGTTCGATTTCGGTGACGATTGGTGGCACGAAATCCGGGTGATTAGGATCGGAGAGGCGGCTCCTGGAGAAAAATATCCCAAGATCGTCGAAAGGGTCGGAGAAAGTCCGGCTCAGTATATCGACTGGGATGAGATGTAGGTTGGTTTCGGGAATTTGCTCGGAGGAATGGATGGATTGACGTCAACCGGCTTCGGGAACCCGAGTAAATTTCCGGTGGAAAGGTTGCTCTTGTACTGTCGAATGGCCGATTGTTTCGGGTTTTCTTGAAATACCGTCGGTGATCGAGGTCTTTGAGAGACGTCATGGCCTCCACGTTGTCACTCAATAGTAGTCCAAAATCATCATTTTGAGTGTGTGTAAATGTCGCGTGGAAAACTTGAAAACCTTTTGTTGGGTGTGTTATTTTTGTTTCTTGTTACTATTCTGAAGTATTCGCATTTAAAAACTTTTCTATATTTTCGCGGCTTTGATATTATATTATATAGTTTCTATATAGAAATAAATAATAATAAGGAAAAGAAAACATCACTAAAAACTGAAACTTAAAGTTCCACTAGAAACTTTCCCACACTTAACATCCGGTTAACTGTCAGGTGACGACAGGATTCTGGACCGAAAACTATTTATAGATGTCCTGTAGAAGAATCGTTTGAAAATGTCCGGTGGAGATCATTCCGAAGCTTCCTTGCAATTCATCCGCTCATTGCATGACTCGCAGAAGAATCATCGTCTTATTCTGAACCCCAACTATCTCGACGACGAGAAGTTGCCTGAGGAAGAGCGGACTTCTGTTCTGAAAGAGATTTTTGATCGAAATATCCGGGAGGAGCAGCTGAAACGCATCGTCTGTCATCTGACTCCGATCCTGGACGGCGATCATCCGAGTTCTTTGCTGGTCTTCGGGCCTACGGGTTCAGGGAAAACGGTTTCCCTCATTCACGTGCTTTCGACGTTTCAGGAATACTGTCGAACCCAGTCTGTCGGGTTTCAGTACAGATACGTGGACTTGACCTCGCCCAGGTCTTCTTTCGGAGCGTTGAACGAGCTTGCGAGAGCCCTCAATGATTCGATTCGCACCTACAGGAAAGGCATTCCCATCGATCAGATGCAGGAACGGATCATCGAAGAGCTGAACCGGTTCCAGGGTTTCTTGTGCCTTCTCATTGATGAGGCGGATAATATCAAGCCCAATGCGGACGAGTTTATTACCTTCCTTGGGAAAACCCTTCCGAGAAAGATTCCCTGCCGGTTGGTTCTCATCATGGTTACGAACAAACTGAACTGGGACAAGATGCTGGACCCTCGGATTCTGAGCGTTCTCAAGAAAACGGACATGCTCTTTGAACCTTATAACGCCTTGGATTTGATAGAAATTCTGAATCTTCGAGTGGAAAAGGCATTGGACAAGTCAAAGGTGGACGTGGCTGCTGTCCGAAAGATCGCGGCATTGGCGTCGCGGGAAACCGGTGATGCGAGAAAGGCGGTGGAACTTCTATCAAAGTCGGCCAAGGTGGCACAGGAAACCGGCGGCAGGCTGTCCGAAGAAATCGTGGATTTGGCTGAGCACAGATTGGAGATGGACAAGACCGAGGAGATGGTTCGGGCTCTCGCTCCGCAGCAAAAACTTGCGCTTCTTTCCTGCTACGATCTGTTGGCCAAGACTTCGAAACGGGTCACTACAGGCGAGGCCTATGATCGATACGCCAATTTCTGCGAGTTGGAACGGGTCAGGCCGCTGACGCAACGGAGGTTCTCGGACATCATTGGTTCCCTGGACCTTTATGGCCTGATCAACGCCAGGCTGATATCACGCGGCAGATACGGCCAGACAAGAGAAATCTCGAGGTCGCTTCCCAAGGAAACCCTCAACCGATTCCTGACGAGGGAAGGATTCGGGGCCGGGCCGTTCGGCGGTCTTCATTGAAGTTCCGTCCAGTGGTTATTCGATCTTAACCCGAGTCGTGAACTTCCGGTGGCACTTGGTGCACATCCGGAGTCTGACTTTTCCCTGGACAAGGGGCCTGTATCCTTTCCAGTGGCTTTGAGTTGCGCCGCAGTACGGGCATTTATAGGGTCTTGGCATCGGTATCACCTCGGGACTTGGTAAGGCCCTGGTGTATATAAACTTTTCTTTCCTCTGCGGGTTTTGAAAGAAAGGTTTATATGCCGGTCTTGGTTTCTTTCATGGATGGAAATCGAAAGTCTTCCAGGACATTGCAGCGACAATTGGATGCCGGTTCCTGTTCCTCCGGAGCCAGAGGAAAGCTTCGGCAGGACGGTCGCTTTGTTTGTTGCGGCTGTCGTCCAATTGAAGGCGGAGGCCCGTTGCTACTACTTCGATGTCATGCTTTCCGGCTTTGCGTGTCATCTATGCGGTCAAAAACTTCGGATGCTGGAGGCAGGTCTGGCCATTTGTCTGAGCGGCCATGAACTCGACCCCGCAGTGGTGTTTCAAAGGAGCGGCTGTTGCGAAGCAAAGCTGGTCAGGCGGAGTTTTCATTATGCGTGCGCTTCTTGTGGGAAGACCGTGCCGTCCCGGTTCTTGTTCGATGAACGGGTCTTCGACCGAGCCTATTTCCGGCAACGAATGGCCGAGTCCAGAGCCAAGGCAAGAAGGCGAAGAGAGGTGATGAGGCTCGCCCGTCGAGAAGAGCGGTCGCGCGGGTTGACGTTACTGGAGGAACCTCAGGTTGATCGTTTGCCTGGCTTTACTGAAGCATTGTCGGGCTTCATCGGCTTTGGGGCGGGAGTTTGGGGTGAGGAGTTTTCACTGACTGGGAATCTTCCGGGGCTGTCCCGGTACAGACACCATATCCTGGATTCGGTTCACATGTATCGACAAATCATGTTTTCCAGGATTGATCCCCTGATCAATGATGCCCGAAGAGATCGTGCGATGCGATTTGTCGCTCTGATTTTTCTGCTTCAGGATTGCGAAGTGCAGGTTACCCAATACGGCTCGGATATCGAAATCGAGCCGCCCTACAATGAAACTGACTGAAAAGGACAAGGAATTTATTGAAAAGCTCAAGATGTTGATCGATGACAGAGAGCTCAGGATTGAGCTGAAGGAGGACGGCCTGAAGCGTTTCGTTTTGCGCAGAAATTACGGCGACAAGATCGAACGGATTTTTGGATTAACGCGCCAGGGAATCAGGTGGAGATTTCAGAGACTGCTCGGAGATATCTACGTTTCTGCATACACCACCATCTATTGGGTGGAGAGCCTATTGGGGACAGAACTCAGGACGATGGCTCTTGAGATCGCAACACAACGAGTCGAACTGAGGAAGAAAGCCCTGAAAGAGAATGGTTACGGTAAGCCGGTCGTTCTCCGGCACTTGGCCCGGTCGAGGTGATGCGCAATCGTCAACACAAAAATCGAACTCAGCCATAACAAGATCGCGAGGACTCGGGACCTGGACGAACTCGCGGCCATTCTATTTCCCGGCAATAGAAATCATCAGCGAGTTTTTCTCGCAATCTTCATCGAACTCAAGTACGCTGAACATGAATTCTTGAACACTCTTCAGCCGTTGTGCGACAAATACGATTTCTCACCGAGAATCCTCGAAACCGTCCGAAGCAAAATGCGGCGTATGGGGCTCATTGATCATGTCTCCCGTTTCAACAAACGGCACGGTTATCGCGAGGGGTGGGTCTTTTCGAGCAGATTCGGGAAGTCATTGGAGAAGCTCGCCGGCATTGCGGCGTCGGCCAGAGAGCGCAAAGGCGCGATGCAGGAGAAGAAGGACCGGGGGTTGTTTCATTATTTGTGACTCTGATGCGAATCGGCAGCCCAAGCCTTAAACCGAGTGCACCATGCAGACACGTTGGACGGATGATCTCAGGGCTCAGGGTGAAGCCATTGTTCAGCGGAAACTTCCTTTTGGCGTATTGTGCAAACAAAAGATATGATCACGCGCCGTCAATATCTCATCGGATCAGCCCTAAACCATTTGCACAGTCCGAGGAGAAGCGCCGCCGCCGCTTTCGAATCCGAAGACCTACTTGCCGCGGCGGGCTTGGTGGTTATTCGTCCGGCCTCGGGCCAGCGCGGGTGAGAGGGTCTGGTCAACACCTGTGCACGGGAGCGCAATCCTTGAACGGCGCTCTTCGGGCGAAGGGTGGTGAACTCAGCAGACGCGCGCCGAGGTTGCCGTAGCGGTCGCCCGGCGTGCCGATGCCCCGACTCGCCGAACGGCAGTCCCCCGCGTTGCTGCCCCAGCTGCCGCCGCGTCTCACCCGGCCCGAGCCCGACCACGGACCCGTGGGATCCGTTACGGATCCACCCGGACGCTTACTACCCTTCCAGTCTTGGCACCACTCCCACACGTTTCCGTGCATATCGTACAATCCCCAGGCATTGGCCGCTTTTGACCCACGGGATGTGTCTTGAGTCCCCCGTTAAACGCGTACCAAGCGTACTCATCCAGTTGGGACACATTATCACCAAAACACCAACGAGCCGAACTTCCGGCCCTTGCCGCATACTCCCACTCCGCTTCCGTGGGCAGCCGATACCGGTCGGAACCCGCCAACCGATTCAACCTCCCGATGAACTCTTGACAGTCGTCCCAGGAAATTTGCTCCAACGGGCAATCGTCTCCGCAATTCTTGAAATGGGAGGGATTGCTCCCTGACGGCCTTCCACTGCTTTTGCGTATGTAAGTGGTCTGAAGGTAGTACCCACGGGTTAGGGTCACCTGGTCCAACAGGCGCTGTTTGAAGGACACATGGAAGCCTTCGCCTTCTACGGAGGGGTCTTCCGACGGTTGATCTACGACAACCTGACCACCGCGGTGGAGAAGGTGTTCAAAGGCAAGAAACGCAAGCTTCAGGAAAGCTTCGAGCGATTTCGGGCATACTACGGCTTTGTGCCCCGATTCTGCAATCGCGGCCAGGCGCATGAGAAGGGAGGAGTGGAAGGACTCGTAGGCTATGCTCGACGGAATTTTCTGGTGCCCATGCCGGAGGTGGCGAGCCTGGAGGAACTCAACGCGCAGCTCCTTGCGGAATGCGCCGCTTACGGCGACCACCGCATCACGGGTCGGGAAGAGACCGTCAAAGAGCTTTTCGAGGAGGAGACAGGACATCTGATACCGCTCCCGGAGATTCCCTTCACCAATGTGGAGGTTGCTTCCGGTAAGGTGGACAAGTACTCCACGGTGATCGTCGAGAAGAACCGTTATTCGGCGCCGCCTCGCTTCGTCGGTCTCATGACTCGCGTGATGTTGTACGTGGACCGGGTGGAGGTTTTCTACGGAGGCCGAAGGATCGCCGTGCATCCTCGGCATTACGGGAACAACAAATGGCAGCTCGATCCCATGCATTACCTGGAGTTGCTGCATCGTCGTCCCCAAGCATTCGCCGACGCCCGGCCGATCCGCCAATGGAGGGCCGCTTGGCCTCCCTCCCTGGAAAGACTCCTGGAACGATTTTGTGAAGCTCAGGGCGAAAACCGCGGGATCAAAGACTTCATCGGTGTATTGATGCTCTTCCGGGAACATGAGGAAAGGGACGTGTTCAATGCCGTGGAAGCGGCCGTGGGGGCCGGAGTGAGTTCACGGGAGGCGGTGGAACACCTTCTGATCATGTCCGAAGGCAAAGATCACGCCTCCCGGCCCGCCTCCCTTGACGCGTGGCCGACGTTTTCACCGCCGGATGTTTCCGTGTACTCGCGGATCGGAGCGCTGTCATGTGTGTATGGACATTTAAAAGGGGGCCATTTGAGTAAGTAGTGGACATCGAAAAGGGGACCACCGTAGAGGCCCCTCGGCCGATAGGCTATTTAGATGAGAGCCAAAGGCCAGGGGGTAGAGGAGATGCTGACGGTGGACCAGAAGGATGTGATACGAAGGGAGTATTTTCTGAAGCGGAAATCGATGCGGCGGATAGCGCGGGAGATGGGGCACAGCCGAAAGACGGTTCGGAAGGCGGTTCATGATCCGGGGATTCCGGTGTACACGCTGGAAAAGCCAAGGCCGAAGAGAGTGATTGGGCCGTTCGTAGAACTGATCGTGCAGTGGATGGAGGAGGACAAGAAACGGCCGTTGAAACAGCGGCATACAGCTAAACGGATTTATGAGAGACTACGGGACGGATACGGGTACGAAGGGACAGATAGAACCGTGCGCCGGGAAGTGCGTTCATTGCGGGGCCGCATTCCGGAAAGCCATGTTCCGCAGACTTACGAAGCGGCAGACGGAGGGACTTTTGATTTTGGGACGGCGCGTGTAATCCTGGGTGGTAGAGAGCAGGAAGTAGATCTGGCATGCATGCGACTGGACTATTCCACGAAGTTTTTTGTTTGTGCGTTGCCGAGCCAGAAGCAGGAAGCCCTATTTGAAAGCCATATCCGAGGATTCAAGTACCTTGGAGGCGTTCCGTGTCGCATGCGATACGATAACATGAAGACGGCGGTGGCCAAAGTCACGAGAGGGAAAAGCCGGTTAGAGCAAGAGTTGTGGGTCTCGTTCCGATCGCATTTTCCATTCGAGGCGGTGTACTGCAATGCAGGGGAAGCCCAAGAAAAAGGAAGTGTTGAGAACCTGGTGGGGTATGTGCGGCGTAACTTCCTGGTCCCCATGCCGCAGGTGCGGGATTTTTCGGAACTGAATCGTTTCTTGCTAGAGCGCTGTGAGCAAGACGCCCGCACTCGGAAACGGTTCGACAAGACGGTCCAAGAGGTCTGGCAGGAGGAAGAGGCTTCCCTTCGTCCGTTGCCGGAACGACTGCCGGAAGCCTGTTTGCCGGGATCGGCCAAGGTTAACCGAAGACAATGGATCCGCTTTGCCGGCAACTGGTATTCCGTACCGCCGGAATACGTGGGTCAGAGAGTGACGACTCGGGCCTTTGCATTCAAGCTGGAGATTGCCTGCAAGGACAAGATCATCGCGGAGCACGAGCGGAGCTACGGCCATAACGACGAGATATTGGACCCGCACCATTATCTTCCGGTGCTGCTGAGAAAGCCGGGTGCATTTGATCGGGCCACGGCGATTGTCAAGTGGCCCCTTCCTCCTGTGTACGAGCGCTATCACCAGATGTTGAAGGAACGGCATGAAGGGTCCCGGGGCACGAAGGAATACATCCAGGTCCTCATGCTGCTCAAAGAGCATGCACAGTCGGAGGTGACGGCGGCTGTTGAGAAGGCTTTATCCCTTGGGATAGGCTGCTTCGACGGGGTAAAGAATCTGTTGTTCCAGCGACAAGCTCCGTCGCGTCCATGGCGTCCGCTCGATGTGGCCTCCCCTCTTGTCCGATCCAACCGCGTAGATCACTTCGATCTGCTGACGCGGCCGTAGGAGGGGGATGCCATGGAAATCCGAATGCTTCTGGAGAGCTATCTCAAACGACTCAGACTCCCGGCTGTCCTCCAGCATTATCAGGAAATGTCCCGTCAATCCGTACAGGCCAATCGAACCTATGAGGCATTCCTGCTCGCTTTGATGGAAATCGAAGTCCAGCATCGCGAAGACAACGCCTACAAACGCCGTCTCAAGACAGCCAGGTTTCCCGTGCACAAGAGCTTGGACCGGTTCGATTTCTCGGCCATTCCCTCCCTGAATAAAACCAAAGTGCTGGACTTGACCCAGGGAGAATACATGGAGCGGAAAGAAAACGTGATCCTGATGGGCAACTCGGGCACAGGAAAGACTCATTTGGCCATTGCCTTGGGGCTCACGGCCTGCGAACAAGGAAAGAAGGTCCGATTCTTTACGGCCGCCGGTCTCATCAATCTGCTCAGCGAAGCCCAGGCCGCGCTCCGATTGTCTCACTGCGAACGGTCCCTGGCCAAAATGGACCTTCTGATCGTAGATGAAATCGGATATGTGCCGTTTTCGGAAAAGGGCGCCCAACTGTTCTTTCAGATTGTGGCGGAAAGCTATGAACGCCAATCCCTGCTCATGACAACAAACTTGGACTTCTCGCAATGGCCCCAAGTCTTCGGCAGTGAACAACTCACCGGGGCCCTGCTGGACCGACTGACTCATCACGCCTGCATTCTGACCATGAACGGCGAGAGTTACCGTTTCCGAGAAAGCATGAGCGGCAAGGGAAAGTGAGAAACCGTCCGGCCCGCAGAAGAGCCTGTGCTCCGACGAGTTGACTGTAGGCACCCATTCTCGCACAGGCTCCTCTGCTCGTAAGTCGGAGAATCGGTTCTCCGTTCTTCCAGGCACGGCCGACGTTTCATTAACAACCTGGTGGCTCCCTTTTTAATGGCCACGGGTGGTCCCCATTTGACTTTCCATTTACAGTCATGAAACCGGCCGTTCAAGCCCAGTTAACGGCCAATCTGAAAATCCTGAAGCTCTCCGCCGTCCTGTCCCATCTGGAAACGCAGTTGCGCCAAGTGCGGGAAAACAAGGAGGACTACGCGGAGTTCCTCCTCGGCCTGAGTGAACTTGAGGTGGCGGCCCGAATGGAGAACGGCTGCAAACGCCGCATCCACGACGCCCGGTTCCCGCTGCTCAAGCCCATGGAGAGCTTCCGGTTCGAGGCGGCTCCTGACCTAGATGTGCGGCAAATCCGGGAAGTGCTTGAAGGGCAATACATCCGGGAGGCCCGAAACGTCATCTTTCCGGGCCGGAGCGGCACGGGGAAAACCCACCTGGCCACGGCCCTGGGAATGGCCGCCTGCCGACAAGGAGTACGAACGCGATTCCTGACCGGCTGTTCCTTGGCCAATGAACTGATCGAAGCCCGGGACGAAAAGGTCCTGGGCCGGGTCATGAAACGATATGCTTCCTACGGTCTGTTGATCGTAGATGAACTGGGGTATGTGCCCCTGTCCAGGGAAGGGGCGGAGCTGCTTTTTCAAGTTCTGGCCGAGCGGCATGAAAAGAAGCCCGTAATCATCACGACGAACCTCGGGTTCGGCGACTGGACGCAGATCTTCGGGGATCCGACCTTGACCGCGGCACTACTGGACCGGGCTCTCGGCTGACAACTCCGGTCGCCTACGGCTTCCTCCGTTGTCAGCCGATCCAAGCCCCGATCAGGGAGGACGGCTGAGGAAACCCATAACCAAACCCAAGGGTGGGTCAATTTTCCGTGATCAAGGTGGGTCAATTTTGGGTTGTCATTACGAAGAATTCGCCGGATCGAGGGAAAACCATGCCAATCACGTTTATCCGAAGGTGATCTCCGGTTTTGGTGACCCGGGTTTCGTTTCTTTTTCGGTCCCAGCGGCGTTTACAGTCAGCATACACGGCGCCGGATTCGCCACCTCCAGGCGCGTCCTCTTTTTTCCGCAGGCCCTGCTGTTACTTTCCGGTCCCACAGCGGCGACCAGCAGACAGCAAGCCAATTTATAGAGTCATACTCGAAAGCTGCGCACGCGCCAGGCGACCTTCAGCTTAAGCGGATTCCTATACCCCTTTCTTCACTGGTATCTGCATTTTTCGCCTAAAAAATGGAGTAGAAAATGAATGTTACAGCTTCAGGTTCAACAAGGCAACTGGAACCGGTTTTGTTAGGCCTTCACTGCAGTAGAATGCCCGAAAACGCCCGGTTTGCTTTATTCGATCAACCAGCAAGCGCTCCTGGTCCGACGTGGTGATGTTCTTTGCCATCGCCTTTGCGTCTAATTCTGTTAGCCGCAGGACGAGGTAGTTGGCGATTGCGGAAAACAGCGAGATATGAAAATCGCGAGCTTCCTGCGACGCGAGCACCAGTGAGATCCCATACTTTCGGCACTCCTTGGCCATCGTTGGAATCAACTGCAGTCCTGCGGCGCGATGGGCTTCGTCAAAGATCAGTGCATGCGTAATGCGGTCCTGCACCCCTCGTCGGAACATGTTCTTGTAAAGCCCGTAAAAGACTGTGGATGCGAAGGCCTTCTGCAGCTGGTCGTTCTGTGTGGAGTGGATCCGCAGGACAACCGGTTGCTCACTTTCCCAGAGACTCTCCTGATCACCGGTGGTGCGGAAAAAACCGTAATCCTCAAGTTCATCCAACCGAGCCAGCAGCGTCTTGAGTCCACGATCCGGCTTTGGCTCTGATCGCAGGATTTCCACCCACCGCGAGAATTTAGGTTCCGCCAGCTGAGCTGGATCTCCATCGCCCCAGCCCAGCTCGATAAAACTGTCCTTAATCGCCTTGCGGATGCGTTCCCCTTGAATGTCTCCCAACTCAGGGAAGATAGCGACAAAGATATCACGCACCGCTCCGGCAACATCGAGATACGCCATTGTTGAACTACGGTCGATCACTTGCAGTGGATTGAAACCCAGCCCGTCGAAATTAATGAAACGGACGTTGCCGACCATTGTCTGCAGTTTCTCGTCGATATCTTGATGGTAAGAGAAAACGATCGGGTGGATACGAAGCTTGAGCATCTGGTGGCAGAGGTTCAGAAGGCACGTTGTCTTTCCCATCCCCGGCAACCCAGCCAAAAGCAAATGCGGATTGCCTCGCACTGTTAACGGCCATCGGACCTCTGCTCCTGAATGGAGATTTGTACCGAGGCACACCGAAGGAATGGCATCAGAGGATGATCGATATTCCGATTGGCTCGCCTCAGCCTGGTCCTCGTTTTGATTTACAGCTAATGAGACTGCTTCGGCATCTCGATCGTTCGGTGCTGTTTCACCGGCTGACGTTGAGGTGTCAGGTTCTGAATCGTCTGTGGTTTCTATAGCGGTTTCGTTCTGCCCATTCGGTACGCGAGGCTCGCTGGTAAGCGGAGCGGCTCCACGACGGAAATCCGAATCAGGACCAAACATGAATATGCGAGTATCCCACCCGTCTGGCGTGATCTCCAGAGGTCGGCTGCCGACGTAATCGGGACAGAACACCCAGCCGCGGTCAGGTTGGGCAATCGTTTCGAAGCAATAGTCGCCACCCTTCTCAATGACCCGATAAATCTCGGCGACCAGAGCCTCGTGCATTTTTGAAGTTAATCCGGTTCCGTTTTCGTCATCCGCATGACGTCTTGCCTTGTCGGCATAGAACCGAAGTACACGAGCAAGTTTTGCCCGCCGGATGGCCCGGAACGATGCACAAACATCGTCTGTGCCGAACCAGTCTTCCCACCTGCGGCGCAGTGATTCAACCTGCTCACGAATCCCTTGCAGGGTATCGGGGGTGCGAGCCGCGCGCAAGTGACGACGGTATTTCACCTCCGTGAATCGGAACAGCAGTCCTTTTCGCGGGATCAGCGAAATGTAGATCATGTCCGGACGTGCTTCTCTTTCGTACGCGTTGTCTTCGCCATTTGAGTCGGCGCGTTCCGCATCATTTCCCTTCTCGGCGACGGGCGGCAATAGATCGCGTATATCGTCGACGGGCACAAAGAATCCATTCCGCAGTGACGCCCAGCAAATATCGTCTTCGGCGGCCCGCAGACAGTTGGCATGTGCCATTGCCAATGCGATGAGCTCGGCGGTAGGAGCCTTCTGGCCGGTGAGTCGGATGGCCAGCCGGCCACTGAGCGCTTTCAAATGCTCCAGAAGGAATTCCGCATTGCGGCGGCTTCGGCTAAGGCTCATGCGATCCAGTGCGCCGTCCAGGAGATTCCGCACTTCCTCCAAATTGCTGGTGGAGGTGATTAGCTGCAGGCAGCCCAGATCTTCTCGCTCGGGAACACAGTCGATGACGTAAGCTTCGTAAACGTCCCGGTTGTCTCGTGGGGAATCGAAATACTCAATGCCCGCATTGCGATCGAGCGTAATGACCCAGTCGCACAGACGGTGCAGTTCTCGCAGTCCATAAGCTTTTTCCTGCGGAATCTCAGTCCGCAGGACCGGCACACCAATGTTTTCCCGCAGGTGACGCACCACGCACTTGGCAACTACTTGCTGCAGCTTGACGAGCCTTTCCGTATGAGTCCGATCTGCAGGGTGCTTCTCACCATCGGTCGAACCGACCACCATGCTTCGCCAAAGCGGGGTTGGAACGCTGGTGTAATCACGCTCAAAAAAAGACATCAAACCAAACGCGAAGAATGGTCGGTTGCTTGCAGTGCCTTCCAATGCTTCGGAAGAAACACGTGATTCAAAAGTGTCAAACGCCACGGCGAGGTGAGCCGAGGATTGAGGGTCGGGGTCGTCTTTGCGAGCCCAGCGCAACCGTGGCAGCGTCATTCCGCCGGGCAGTCTGGTTGATTCCAGCATCCATTGATCTTCTTCGAGAACCACGCCCGCACCGCTGCGTCGCCTTTCGCGAGCTTCAGCAATGAACCGGCCGGCAACGCCGCGCTGGCTTGCCGAGGGATAAAGCTCAAGCACGAACGACGGAGCCGTTTGCTGTGGTTCGCCGTCGGCTTCGTCTTCGGTGGGAACTCGTCGGCTTCGTTTCTGCACGTGTCCCAGGCTTCTCGCGACAGTCAAACCATCACCCGGTCGCAATGCATGAATGTGCAGGAGTTTCGATGTGTCGTGGCACTCGATGTACTTCAAGATTTCATTGCCCAGAATCTGGGCGCTCTGTTTGCCAACTGTCGGTGCGGAGTCGGCCGACTCACTTTCGCCAAGCGCTCTTGCCAGGATCGCAATTGCGGCCTTCGGCTCCGAATCGTCGTCGGACACCATTCCTACCACATGAAACCCCAGCGTATCCGCGAACACAAACGTCTTTCCAGGTTGAAGTCCCGGCAGGAAAGCCGGAAACACTGCCCCGTCTAAAAATTTCAATTCGTCCCGCAACTGTTTGGTGGCTACACTTTGTTCGTAACGCGTATGAAGCACCAGATTGTCGTATCCGACGTGCCATGCAAGGCGCATCGTATGCGCCGGAAGCACGATCAATCCGATCGTACGTCCCGACAGCGACTGAATCTCAATGGTATTGGCCAGGGCAAGCACGGGGTCAGCAACATCCAACAACGCGGTCCAGGCTAGTAGGTATTCTTTAACGACTGTGTCAAAAACTTTGGCGTTTTGGTCATAAACCTGTCCCACGCCGCCACCGCAATTATGAAACCGATCAGCCATGCGTCGGCTGGCAGTGGTCGCACGCTCCCATATGGAGTGCCAAGCTGTTCCTGACGAAGAACCATCTGGCTCGATCGGAACAAACTCTGGAATACCGGCGCGAGCACCGGATGCTCTTACCTTCACACGCCAGCGGCCGATTTGTCCTGCCCGATCGGACCAGTCTTGTTCCACCTCGTGAAGCAAAGGCGGGCGAAACACGCGGAAACTCTTTCCACGCTGCGGCGTGCGCAGTACAATAAATCCCTTCGAGTCCAGCGGGAACGAATCTGTCGCCGAGGCGAGTGCCGTCACCGTGTCGCGGTCGTCCAGTTCGATCAGACCCTCGCTGAACGTTCTCATGATCTTACCGACGCCGCCGGTGCCTTTATCTGGCGGCGTGCCGAAGCGGATGACGAACTCGTCGCTTTCCTGCTCATCAATCGCGTCGTCCCCGATTACCGACACGACGATCTTCGCATTGATCAGCGCGTCGTCGCTCAGCATCGAGAAGTCATCATCGGTAAATCGGCACTTCTCTTCCTTTTTTCCAGAGTGCAATACGTCGCGAGATGCGAGTTCCTCATCCATATCGGTTATGATCTTTGCCTGATATTGCACCGCGTCTCTGAGAAGATTGTCCGGACGAGTTGTCCAGCGGATTTCGAGCTTGGCATAATTCCCGTTGGCGTCTGCTTTGGGATCAAGGATCAGGACAGGCGGATCGCCCTCCGCTTCTTCGATCAGCCCGCTCCATTTTGCCAGCTTGTTCTGGCGTGTCCGCCATGGGACTAAATCAATCGCTTGAAGAACATGCGCCGCTCCCTCAAGCTTCAGTTCATTAACCCACAGATGACGGGAAGCGGCCAAGTCCTCGAGTGATGTAAGCAGAGGGCGAGTTGCGGCTGCATGTAGAAATCGTTCGAGATCGATCCGCTGTTGGTCCGTCGGACTGAGCAGTCGCAGGGATTCAATCCGCTGTGACGGGGCCTGACCGGATGTAGCCGCTCCCAGCAGACGGTCAACGAATAACCTCGCAACATCGAGCGCGTCGGCGTTGTATGGATCGTCGTCATCGACACATACCGGCCACAGGCCCAGCAGCCATAACAGTGCCCCCGGATGGCATTCCTCAGCCACCACACGCACGTAATAATCGAATTCCTGCCATGGTGAGACGCTGTACCGCCGCCCGAACCCGCGAGCCTTCTTCACCGCTCGTTCGGCGAATTCACGCGCCGTCTTATTCTGTTGGTTGGTGATTTGGCGGGCAGCGAGCCGCAGCGCTTCCTTGTATAGACCCGCCTCGTCGATCTCACGGGCCGCACTGTAAATACCGTCCATTCCGGCGCCGGCTCGCGATGTGTCAACGAGCAACACAATTGGATCACTCTTGGATTCGCGGATTTCGACAGCCTGGTCGGCGGTGATCGTCCGAGACGGCTCGTCATCGACATCGGCCACGCGCCTAACCGTCCAGCCTTCCGGTGCAAAATCGGTCGTATGTGCCAGAGATTCGACTACGCCAGGCATCAGAAACCGCACAAAGGCCATCGTGCCGAAATCGGGCCGACCGAGCACTTTCTCAAAGGCTCGTGCGAGGAGTATGGAATGGAGCGTTCTTAATGTCATTGGTCATCCCCCTGTGTGGGTTCAAACCGCGGCCTGAGATACTTCATTGATTCGGCATCATTGACTCCGACCAGCAGTCCCAGATCACGCAGCCGACGTTCGAGAATGGAGCGATTCTCGCGGAGCAGATCATTAGAAACTGTGACTCCGGGTGGAGCGGCTTCGATACAGAATCCATGTCGTTTCCGCAGAATGGTCAGAAAATCGGTAAATGCACAGGGACGATATCCACCCGCTTTTCCAGTCCGCAGAACGTGACGGTGGACGAGATGATCGAGGACGGCATCTGTAAGGATGACGGATCGAACATCGCGCGTCTTTCGCCCTGATCCAACGGCTGTGCGACTGACTCTGCGTTTCGCTGCGATCCCGTTAGGACGAGCAGCCATCGTGCTGGAGTCCACTAGCTCAACGACCTTTGCGATAGTGTTTCCACGCCCTTGCAAGAATGTGAGGGTTTCGGCCATTCGCCATACTGGACTGGGTTGGCTCTTTTCGTTCCCGAGAATTTCCGCCGCTTCGGGATAGTCATCCTCAAAAGCCTCCGCGAGACGTTGAGCGTACCGTTCCAAGTCACGATGTACATCGCGGGCTTCATCGCGGCGTTCTTTCAAGAGGTCACCCAGCAGATTGACCCATGCGGTAGCATAAGGTCTGCATTTGGGATCGACCTTCTTGAGACTGGGGTCGTAGCGTGCCTGGTAATCCAACAGCCGGAGTGCCATCAAAACGACAGGCAATCGCTCGATTCTGCGCATGAAATCGTCCATCGATTGCTCGGCAACCGCGCGTAAGGACCGCTGCACACCATTTGAACAGTCCACGAACAGGCCTGCCGGGGACTGGTCATTCGTTGCTCGGATTGTACCGGTGTCGACCCACTCAAACAACAGCTCGACAACGCTGGTGAAGATGGTTGCCAGCCCAACCGCTATACAGGCTTCCAGCATTTCGACGAATGAGTGCCGAGGAATCACATCCGCGTAAGCGCGAATGAAACGCCGTAAATCCTCCGAAAACCGCCGCGCCGCTCGTTCAGCAATCGGACGCTGGTTAGAAATCCGATCACCGCCGCTTTCCTTACCACGCAGCTTGTCCGGAGCCTGTCCAAGCTGCTGGGCCAAACGGATCATCAGCAACTGGTCGATCCCAACTTCCGCACTTTCGTCAAAGCGATCGGATTTGCGGTCACCCAAAGGACCGTCGCGCAAGACTCCTTTGTGGAAGACTTTAAGCAAAAGATTTTCTTCGAATCCCCGACCTATTGCAAACCACGTCTTGTCACTTTCTTTGTTCTGGTCGACGTGCTCGCCATCCTGACCGGCCAACATGGCTACGAGCATTTCCGGAACGAACCGAAGGTGCCCGACAGCCTGTGGCAAATCGATCCAACTCGCCATGTAGTGAGCTGGTGCAACGCGAATGACCTGCTCTTGCCGACCCAATTCACGGTTCTTGTTTTCTAGACAGAAGCAAAGCAACAGGTCCCCAAGAATCGCCTTCTCGACTGGAGCCGTGAAGCCGGTGAATGGCTCGTGCTCCGCAAGCACACAGGCCACTCGGTCAATCGTCACAATCTTCTTCTTTTCACTTGCCGTAATTTCGCCGCCAAACGTTTCTATGAATTGTCCTTTCCCCCGCCGGTGGCCAAACCTGAACATGTAGAAGATGGCAGGAAGAATCGCCCTTAAATCGAATTCCTGCACACTGAGCGGCAAGACCTTTTCGTAATTGGCTGTCCAAATTGCTTTCGTCATCCCGCGTCCGAGAACCTCATCGACAATGGAGCGAGCGGTCCGACCAGAAGAGGCTCTGCTCATAGTGCCACCTCCGACGAGATCTCATGAATCTGCAGTTCCTGCTTCACTCCGTCCGGTGTGCTCTGAACAACGGCGGCGACGCGATAAAGCTTTTCGTCTTGCATCGGATTCCAAGCCAGCAGCTCCCGTTCATCTTCACGGACCAGTCGCTGCACGAAGATTGAAAGATGAGCGAATGTATCGTCTGTTGACACATCACCGAGTTGATAGCCTTCAGCCAGTTCCAGCAATAGATGGAACAGCTCCGCGCCAAGCAGCAGTCGCTCTTCGTTTCCATCACGATATCGGTAGATCAGAGCCACCTGCCGATGCAGCCTCTCGATGCCTTTTGTTTCCGGAGGCAAGACCGCTTCTATTCGAAAATTCTCCAGCGGCTTCTCCACCCAGAATGCAGTTTCTGTCGGAGTTCGGGGAGTGATCCGGAGCGGCACGACACCGGAGCGTTTGAAGGCTCGCGGCGGCAAGTCCTCTAGTTTCGAAACACCGTCGCACAGCCGGCGAGTGATATCTGCCAGCTGGTTCGCATCACGAATCAAGGGAATGCGCCGAAACTCGACAATATGACTGCCACGGGCGAGGTTGAGAGCTTGGCTCGGTTCCTCTATACTTCGCAGCACTTGGCGAAGATCCTCGTCCGTCCACTCAAAAAATGCTCGTCTCCGAGCCGATTCTAATGGCAGTTCCGGATAACGTGGCGTCGAACGCGAACTGTCTATCACCGACTGGCTCAGCAGATACCGGTCAATTTGGGGATGCGATTCCAGTGCTGGGTCAAAGCGTGCCAGCTCACGTAACACTTCGCCCTGTCGCGCCGGCGAATCCGCTGCGAACGCCCGGTCCCAGTAAGGCAGCGGTCCCTGCTCGTCGATGAATTCTCCGGAATGATACTCGTCACAGTAGTGTACTCCGAAAAGTACGTAAACCAGCGCTGCACGCAGCTCTCGAACTGTGATGTGTGTTTCCCCTCGCAGATGGACGGCTTGCAGTGCTTCGAACAGTCGCTTTCGCGCGCGCTGTCGAACATCGACTGAAGTCGCCCAGGGCAGAGAACCAGGACCGAAAACCCTTGCCGCCTGAAAGACGTGACAGCGTTCTTTCGCAGAACAGCTGGGGCATGAAGACCAGATATACTGAGCTTCACCGCCCCCATAAAGGTGATCCAGTAGGCGCTCCAGGAATTCCGTATCGATGTCCGTGCCTTCGGGCGTAATCCCTCCAACCAGTGATCGTTGATTCAGACTGATAAAGCGGATTTGGGGGTCCTGTTCAACGGTATTTCCTTGTATTAGTTCGTAAAGCGTTTGTGTGAGCTTGGTTTCAACATCAAGCCGCCCCTCTATACCCTCTACCCATTCAAGTAGTCGGCCGTCATTGATGGCCAGCAGATGCACAATGTTGTCGCGCGGCGTGCCGTCCTGAAAAGGTGCAAGAAAACCATCCAAGAGCTCATCCGCTGATTTGCCCTTCCACGCTGCGGAGCCGTCGAGGTTCATCCGTACCCGATAACCGTTTTGTACGCGGCCTTCGAGAATCCGGTCGACCGAACGATGCCGACCGAGTCCAAGTTTCAACGCCAGATGCTGGAGCAGGGCCGTCTTCCCGTCACCGGCGTTCCCGCACAGGATCACGAGCCGTACGCTTGCCGTTCGAATTGCTTCGAGTAGCGACTCTTCAAGGGTGGTTGGGACGTACGTGTTGGACGCAAACTCTGTGTCCAATCCGCGAGTTTCACTGTTTCCCCATCGTGACCCGGGATATGACTGCAGAAGCGATTTCAGCCAGTCCACACGCTGTTCGCTTAAGGCTCCGACAACTTCCACCCCAGTTGGAAGGCTTTCGATCGGTTCCGTAGCAGCGTTTGAGGCGTCCTCGCCTTTGCCGGAACTCGACTCCAGGCCCCCTTTCGGCCGGTCGGTTTGAGAGTCCTGCGGCTCGTCCTCCCGCTGCCTCGATGAGGAAGAGAGTGCCTGCAGCATTTCTGCCGCCGACGCAAACCGCTGCGCTTGATCTTTGTGCGTAGCCCGTTCAAGTACCCCCGCCACGATGGGAAATACGCTGTGATCGACGTCATCCCAATTCAAGCCCCGATCTTTGGCAAGCTCTCCGCCGAACCGGAACGGCTCTTTTTCAAACAAGACATGGAAGAAGCTGGCTGCAAGCGCAAATAAATCGTCGGTTGCCGTTGAGGGTTTCTTCTGCTGTCGCTCGGGCGAACAATAGCTTAGCGTCCCCGCGGCCGACTCGGGATCATCAAGGCGAGCGACAAAATCGTAGTCGGTAAGGACAATATTGCTCCCCGAAACAATCATGTTGCGCGGACTGACGTCGCCGTGAGTCAGACCGTTTCGGTGCAGGACATCCAGTGCTTCGCAGAGATTTGTGAGCCATCGAACGGCCAGTGATTCCGGCGTCGGTTCGTCCAGATCTTCAGCCAGAAGAGGAAACACGCCTGTGAATTCACTGAGCGGAGTTCCGTCGACCCAGCCCAATAGTGAGACGAACTGGTTTTCCTGCCATTCGCGCGCCACCTCAAAGATGGGGGAGAGCCCATCCTGGCGACCAAGATGAGAACGCACGAGGCTGTAAGACTTCAGCACCCGCTTTCCGGTGTCGCCATCGTGGACGATCTTGGCCACGTATGTGCCCAACTCCTCCTGCGAAGAGCGCTCCAATTCAACAACTTTGAACGCGGTCCCGATTCCTCCGGACCCAAGGCGGCTGACGATTCGGTAATCACGTCCGTGGAACGGGACGATTTGATCTTCAGTCCAGAATCGCGCCGGAGGTGCCGGGGGCGGGGCGACGGAGTCACCCAGCAGCTCGGATATCGATCGTTCCAGTTCCGCAAGCCGGCTCCGCTGCTCCGGTTGCGAATCCTGACCGGAAGCAAGAATCTCGAAAGCCCTAGTACTATCATCGTCTGTCAGGTCGGCAAACAACCCGCTCAGGCAGAAGCACAACGAGTAAATATCCGAACGCTGGTCGGCAGCGCCGAGCCCCTGTGAGATGACTTCGGGGGCGGTCCATGCTTGCGTTTTGTCGACCGGCGAATTACTGGATGCCACACTGATGTCGGACGGAATCCGCGTTCGGTCAAACCCCGTAAAGATTGGTGTATTATCGTAGCGGACGAGAATTGTCTGCGGCGTCAAATTTCGGTGAACGAGTGCGTCGTCGGCATCACCCGCGTTGTGCAGTTCGTCAAGCGCATGGATCGCTTCCCGCGCAAACAATACGCGAGCGCTTGGACTCCAATCATCGTCGTCCGCGCGGATCTTCAATGTTGGGGCGGCGGGGTCGGCAATGGTGAAGAAATACATCTCTCCCGCATACGCCGGAGCGTCCTGAAAAGAATCGAGGATACGCGGAGCCCATGGATAGAGCTGCAGCCGTTGAAGGGCTTCGGCTTCGCGGCGAGCCCGGGCTTCAGCCTTGCCCTCGTCGATCGCCGACAGGTCATAGAGGTGCAAGATGACCTTGTCTCGACGTGTCGGATGGCTGCCGCGATAGATGCGATGGAAGCGTTCGTCTTTAGGCGTCTGTAGCTCCAGATTGATGTACCCCGCAAGGCGACGAAGCGAGCCTTCCAGTCGCACAGCGCTCTTCGGCTCGATTGCCTTAGCGAGTGATCGCACTTGATTAGGTGTAAGTACCTGAGGCTCTTCGAAACCGACGGCGTTCTTCCATTGGTTGAGTGAATAAAGAGAAACACCCCGAACCGTTCCGCGTTCCACAATCTTCCGGACTTTGGATGGCTGGCGTGTCAGCAGGATTGTGCCGTCTACCCGAGGTAAGTCCGCAGCGACGCGCCGCAGAGTCGTACCGATTTTCCGCGCCTTGAATGTGAGCTTGTCGGCTTCCTTTGCGATCAGATCAACGTGAGAATCGTACCACCCAATGGACCAGTGCTTAACTTCGATGACGCGCACACCTGGTGGTCCGATCGCAATGATATCGATGTCGTCGGACTGAAATTGGTGCGTAACCGAGAAAGCCAGGTTCGTCAGCAGAATCCACTCGTCCTCCGGGCTTTGCCCGTTAGGCGCTGCTGTGCTTTGCAGATTTCGTTTAAGCCGATCGATGGCTAGTGCTTCGCTTTCATTCACCACTTCGCCACACGGGATTACGCTGACTTTCATGATTGCTCCATATTCATGCAGTTGGCCCCCCCGGACCGTGGCCCGATTTACAGGATGCCTGCTTTGTCCGAGAGCCCCAACATGTCTACGTTCCTCGTTGAGTGGGCGCGTGTATCCTTCCTCACCTAAAGCTGCTTGTACTTGGCCTGAAAGGCGTCTAAAACGTATTTCAGTAAAATCAGTCTCGAACTACGTGCTTGTACTCCGAGGCAATCATATACCCCGCATACTATCCCCATCCGCCCACATTTGGTTCTCAACGGCGAGATTGGCATCAAGTTTGCTCATTTCTCGCCTCCGGTCATCTTCAGTTTTCCTTGCCGGGTCATTTTGACACAGAAATTGTCCAGCTGCGCTTTGGCCAGCTTCGACGGTTTTACCAAGCCGTTTTCCCACCGGTTCACGGCGGCAAAGCTGATACCGAGTTCCCGGGTTAGGTCCTCCTGGCTCAGGGACCACTGCCTCGGACTTCCTTCACCAATTTAGAAAGGTTCCGATCGTCTCTTGCCATCAGTTTCCTTTGCAAGCAGCCGGTGTTCGACGCCTTAAATCACGGAGGAAAAATTATGACACATGAGATAACACACGCAAGGGAAAAATATGGACACACTTTGACAAACAGGCTTGAAAAGTATGAAATACTTTTTTGCCTTATATTGTGTACATGTTAAATTTTCTGGAATTTGGCTTGATGCATATTCTGGATAGAAGCAAATTTGTTATCACTATATCGATAGAACGTCAAAATGACAGACCAATGAATCTAAGCAGCTTGATGGGCCGCCTTCGATGCCGGGCGGGGTTTTCTGGGACAAGAACCTCGAAAAGTTCATCCACGAGCTGTCGGAAACCTACGGAATCGAGGTTTCAGAAGTGAAGGGCCACAAGGAAGTGTCCGGTGAACACACCCTTTGTCCCGGGTCAAGGCTTGATTTGGATGCGCTGAGGTTGGGTCTGGGACGCAATATCACGTCAACGCCGTGACAGCGGATCGGAAGGCAGTTACGGCACCGCCTACCAAACACCTCTCGCTACAAACAGTCCAAGCCCCGCAGGCTCCGCCCTTTTCGCTTCGAACCCCGTCCCTCCCCGGCAAGGAAAACCGCACAGGGTGAAAGGGATCAGGGGTAAGACCTCAGCAGACGCGCGCCGATAGTGCTGATGCGGTAATCCGGCGTGTCGTTGTCCCGAAACGCCGAACGGCAGAACTCCGCGCCACCGTACCAACAGCCGCCGCGTTTCACCCGGTTCGAGCCCGACGGCGGACCGGTGGGATCAGCTACGGAGCCACTCGGATACTTGCCGTACCAGTCTTGACACCACTCATATACATTGCCGTGCATGTCGTACAATCCCCATCCATTGGCCGACAGGCTGCCTGTACGAACCGTCTTTCCTCGGTATTCAGCTTTCGGACAGCCCGACAACGGGTAATTCCCGTCATAATTCGCATCTTCGGTTGATAGACAGGTTCCGAAAGCGAAAGGGGTGGCGGTGCCGGTCCGCGCCGCATACTCCCATTCCGCTTCCGTGGGCAGCCGATAGCGATTCCCTCCCGCCAATCGATTCAACTTCCCGATGAACTCCTGACAGTCGTTCCAGGAAATGTTCTCCACCGGGCAGTCGTCTCCGCAATTCTTAAAATAGGAAGGAATGCTCCTCATGACGGCCTTCCACTGCCCTTGCGTGATCTCTGTGGTCTGAAGGTAGTACCCACGGGTAAGCGTCACCTGGCGCTGCGTCTCCTTGTCATAGCGGCCCGGCTCGTTGCCTGGGCTTCCCATGGTGAAGGTGCCGGGTGGAATATACGCGAAGGTGAACTCCACGCCGGCAATGCGATCCACTATGGTCTCTCCGGCTTTTGGTGCGGGGGGTTCGGATTTCTTGGGAACCGCCAACAACCGGATTGCCACGTCCCGGTCCTCCCCGGCGTCCAGGTCGATCCATTCCTCGTGCTCTTCGTATCCTTCCGCCGAGACCTCCAGATGATACCGCCCCGGCTCCAGTTCCATGCCCTGGCGGAAGGGCGGCGCAATGTTGAGGATTCGGACGCGGGCGTCCGACGGCTCGCAATCCACGTACAGTCGTCCGAATTTGGATTTGGACGCCGTGAGCACCGCGTGTTGATGGGTCGTTCGGCCCTGTTCCACCTGTACGCTTTGTTCCCAGGATTCGTACCCGTCCAAAGTGATGCGGAGCCGGCGCGTTCCGGGCGCCAAGTCCGAAATCACGACGGGCGCCGTGCCCCGGTATTGGTCGTCCACGTACACCTTGGCTCCGGGTACGCTCGCCGTGACTTTCAGCGCCCCGGGTTCCGGACCCTGCGTGCACCAGGATGCCCCCTGCAGGGACGCGAACACGAAATCGCCCTTGTCCAGATGGGGATTGTTGATCTTGCCGTACTGGGGATGCTGGGCCTTGTGCGAGTAGTTCACCACCTGTTCCTGCAGGTAGGCTCCGATTTCCTCGCCCGTGACATAGCAGTCCTTATTGCGGTCGGCGAACCCGTCTCTTATCCCGTAGATAAACGTGTCCTTGAACACCGATTGGTCGGGAACCTGTTCTTCTTCGGTGCCGGCCGTGATGAACTGCCGTACCGGCCAAGCGACCTTTTCTTCGATGTAGGGGGAGGGCGCGGCCTTGGTCAGGGTGAAAATCGCGCCGCTGAAGCACGAGTCGAACACCATCAACACGTGCTTGGAGCGGCATCGGTTGGCCACGGTCTCGAATTGGCGCATGCTGTAGGCACGGTCCATGAACCCCACTTCGTCGTCGTATGGGAGAGGCGCATCCACCGGAACGATGTACCCGAGCTTGGTGCCGTCCGCCTGTTCCAGGGTTTGGCCGTGGCCCGAAAAAAAGATCAGCAGGCCTTTTTCCGGGTCCTTGCCCGGACCGGCGATGAATTCATTGAGTGCTCTTCGCAGCTTGGCGCCCGTGGGGTTTTCCAGGGTTTCCACCGTCCAGCCCATGTGTCGGAAGACGCCCGCGACCTCCTCTCCGTCCCGCACCGGATTTCTGAGCTTGGGCCAGCCGTTGCGGTAGTCCGCACAAGCCACCACCAGGGCATAGTAGCCCGAATACAGGGGGATGGTGCGCGTGCCCCCCGGTGTCCTTGCCGTCACCTCGATGCCTTTTGGGGCGGCCCCGAGGGAGGGGACACCCAAGAATACCGATGCGCAAAGGATCAGCAAGGCCGTCACGGCGGCCGGTGCGAGGGTCTTCCGGATGGGGTGCGGTACGGTCATGACGAACTCCATAAGGTCTTTCGGGTTCGCGTGTGCGTGCGGCTTGCCGCATATATGCTACATATATGGAAAACGGGCATCCCATATATGGACGAGTCCAAATGCCGGTTTAACCTGACCCGAACAGGCCGGGCCGGTTTCCAAAAGGTAAAAAACCCAAAACCTAATCCGTCCTGAGGAGGCGGAACCCGAGGTTGAAGTTTCCGTCGCCGGGCGAAATCAAGTAGCGATTGGCGCACCGAACGAACCTCGGGCCGAGGTCCCAGCTGCCGCCGCGGCCGACGCGGTTGGAGCCGCTTGCGTCAACTATAGGATTATTCCGAGCGTGTTTGGAGTAGGCGTCCTTGTCATACCAATCCTCGCACCACTCCCACACGTTCCCCAACAGATCGTAGATTCCGAAAGCATTGGGCCGGAAACTTCCCACCGGTGCGGTCACCGCGTAGCCGTCGTCGCAGTCGTGAATCGTCCAATCCGACCATCTGCGCTTCGCCGTCCGGTCGGCCACATTGGCATATCGGCACGCCTCGTCGGGATCATCCCCCCAGAACCGCGCCGTTCGTGTCCCGGCCCGGCAGGCGTTTTCCCATTCCGCCTCCGTGGGCAGCCGGAAGGACCCGCCGCCCCCGCCTTGACGCGTCAACCACTGGGCAAAGGCCTTGGCCTCCTCCCAGGATACTTCCACCACGGGCTGATCATCACCGTTCAGGGAGTTCCCCTGATAGTCTCCACTGTCGTGACCACCCTTGAACTTGCGAAATTGCCCGTTGGTCACCTCGGTCTTGCCCATCCAGAACCCGTCCACGCAGACCTCGTGCACCAAACCCTCGTCGGAATCCCGATCCTTTTCCCCGGACGGGCTGCCCATTTCATAACAGCCGCCGGGCACATACACGAATTCCATGCCGGTGACCGGTTCGGTCCAGGTCTTTCCGGGTACTGCATCGGCTGCCGGCGGGGCCTGTTTCGGAACGGCCGTCAGCCGGATTTCCACGTCCCGGTCCTCCCCGGCGCCCAAGTCGATCCATTCCTCGTGCTCTTCATATCCTTCCGCCGAGACCTCCAGATGATACCGCCCGGCGGCCAGTTCCATCCCTTGGCTGAACCGAGGCGCGATGTTCAGGAGCCGCACCGCGGCGTTGGAAGGAACAGTCCGCACGTACAACCGGCCCGGCTTGGGACCCGGAGGTTCCGGCTCGCTCCATTCGGCCCCCTGCTGCGCCAGAAAGACGAAATCCCCCTGGTCCAACCGGGGATCGCGAATCTTGCCGTACTGCGGATGCTGGGCCGGATTGTACTCCGGAACCTTGTTCTTGAGAAACAGGCCCAGTTCTTCACCGGTGATGTAGCCGTCGGGTATGGGTTCGCGCTCTCTGCCTTCCAGCAGGTTCAGAAACGCCTGCTTGAATACGCTGTGGTCGGGCACCGGTTCATTGGCCCGGCCTGCCGTGATAAACTGCCGAACCGGATACTTGACGTTGTCCGACACGGTCTGGGGAACCACTCGCTCCCGCAGGTTCAAAATGGACCCCGAAAAGCAGCTGTCGAACATGAACAGCACGTGTTTGGCGTTCATGATGCGGGCCTCGGTTACGATGGACTGCATGTCCACGCTCGCCAGTCGAAAACCGTAAGGGTCTTGATCCGGGGCCGGCGCGTCCGTCATGACCAGGAAGCCCAGTTCCTCCCCGGTGGACAGCGTCTGCGTGTATCCGTGCCCGGCATAATAGAACAGCAGCCGGTTCTCCGGCTTCGCGCCGAACTTCGTGGAAAATTCGCTCAAGGCCCCTTGAAAGGCGCTCCTGGTCAGGTCCTTCTTCAAAGTGACGCTGAAGCCGTTTCGTTCCAGGGCCGCGGCCACGTCGTCGGCGTCCTGCAAGGCACCGGGCAGCGGGTCCCAGCCTTTGGTGTAGCGGCCGTTTCCCACGACCAGGGCGTAGGAGTCTTCGTACAGGCGGAAGGGTTGTCCCTGTGGCGGGCGAAGGGTCACGCCGATGCCGCGTTCGGCGCCCGAAACGGCGAACGGCGCCAACACCGCCGGCATCAGCATAAGGAGGAACAAGGGAAGGAGTCGCTTCATGAGGACCTCGTTCAATTTGTCGCCCGAACAGGGCTTTTCGATATTTTCAGCAAGGTCAACGGAAAAACGAGGTGGCCTCAGCTGAATGCGTTACAGATAAAACAGCCGGAACGCCACAAGTCAAGAGGCAAGATTCGGACTCAACAGGGTTCGACGCAGTTTGGCTGGAGTTCACGCGCCTCCCCGTCGGATAAAACCGTGACCGCCGTCCCGGAACGAGAAAGACGTTGGGATCGATTTGGCCCCCCTTTTTTTCGAAAGATCAGGAAAGAGCCATCCCTTCCAGGTGTCTAACACTTTGGGCGAAACTTCATTTGTTGGAATATACCGGGATTCTGTTCGGCTGCCTGTAACGAAACGTCGAACCGATAGAATATGCCCGGATTTGGTAATTCTCGTCGACAAAAGAAATCGAAATGACCTTCCTCGAGCAATCCAAAATGTAAAGGTCTTTGCCCTCCTAAAATCCGGGACCCATCAGAAATCCGTTCTCGTCGAGAAGCCTATTTCTTGGATCCGGTTTGGCAATGAATCTACCTTCATGAGCACGATTTCCACGGAATCGCACGGTTTTCGGGATAACGAAGGCTAAGGCATGAGAATACTTGAATCGGAAAATTATTTTAACACGGAGCAGTTTTAGGGCAAATGACTCTTTTACATGATTTTGCTTAATTTGGTTAGGTTGAATTCAAAAAAGACAGATCCCGTCTATTCATGGGTATATGCTTCCAATGATGACTTGAGTACACGTTGAATGCCTTTCGATATCCTGATTGCCTAAAGGTCAAATCATCCCTTACTTGGCGCTTTTCTTCGCCTCGCGCGCGAATTTGCCTATCTTTTCCTCAAAATCTTGAATCACGTCAAGCTCCCGCCGAACCTCCTCGTCGATCTGGATTGCTCGCTGCAAGTAAGGCCGGGCATCCAGAGGATAGGCTGACCGCCCGATAAGTTCGGCTGCTGATCGGAGAGAAGCCTTGAACTCCTCCATCAAAGCGGCGATCCGTTGGCCGAGGGCTTCGACTGCTTGGTGAAGTCGGAGTTTTTCGTTCTCCAGTTCGATTTCCCTTTGAAGCCTTTCCTTTTCTTTGCCCTGGGCTCTGGCCATCCGGTCTCTGAGTTGGGTGAGATGGTCGGTATCGACTCGCTTGAGATCGGTGTTGGCGGACTCGAGCTTTTTGATTCGCTTTTCGATTTGGTGTTCCGAATCCGCGATGGAGACCAATTTGTCCGCGATCTTCTTCCTCGCGAAAGGCGTCACTCCTTCGGTTTCAAGAATCCTGAGAATCGATAGGATGCGTTGGATGATCTCTTCTGAATTTCCCCGGCTTTTCTTGGAGAGTTTTTCCTGTTTCTTCGAGGATTTGTTCTCCTGTTCCTCGAATTCGACATCCCGATCAATCTGTTGGGTGAATTCAGGGTTTGCTTCAATCTTGGATGCGAGGGACGTGATCGACCTTCTGGAAAAGATCGTGTGAAAGATCGAATAGAGGAGCTTTCCAGCTGCGAACACGAAGACTAAGAAGAGCGTGGTCCTGAGCCAGGGCGCCCTTTGGTGGACAAACTCCATGATGGACGGCGACACTGCCTGGATCGAGAAATAGGTCATAACGAACGCGAGGGACAAAGCCGTCGACGCATGGAAACCCAGGTGCCGGGTGAGTTGATACAGCACCAAGCCAACGATGAAAAGAAGGAAGAAGATTGCGATCGGGCCGAAGGAAGCGAGGCTGAAACTGAGCCGTGATTCAGCGACGGATAATCCTACAGACAAGAGAAGCGATACAGCGACTGTGAGAAGGGTCCCGCCTTTGCCTGTGAAACGCTTGCCGAGAGTGACTTGGCTGACTCCCAGGAAGAAGAGGAAAGCGAGGACGAAATCGACTCCCACAGCGTAGCGGTCGTAAATGTACGGGATATCGAATATTGAAAGGAGTTCCCAGACTTCATCGAATGCGCCGCCGGCCATACCGGATCACCGGGGAGGCGCGGGTATAAATAGTTTTCGGATGTCGGTGGAGATGACCGCCGGGAAAGGCGAGATATAGGGCGTTCTACGATCAGTTTTGCTATCGAGGAAACCGCGTTTCTCTTCTGGCATTTCTCCAGGCAAGGCCCGCGATGGTGAGGATGGCGGAAACGAGGGTCAGGCCTGCAAGCGTTCCAGCGATGGGGCCTATTTTGTCGGTCCTCATCACGTTGTCATCGATCAGTTCCCGGTACCAGGCCGGGATTTGGACAGCGTAGGATTTCGATTTCACTTCGCCGAAGCTGTCTGCGTAGCGGCTTTGGTAGGAGATCGCATGCCAATCGATGGAGAGGTTCGAAGCGCCGGTATCTCTCGGCCTTGATTGAACAGCGTTTACGAATTGTTCGGGGAAGACGAAGTGCGCATGCCAGAGTCCGTCCCGGTTCGTGAATCCCTGAAAGAATCGGTCGAGCTTGGAGCCTGTGAAATGCGACTTGGTTTTGATGCGGTCGTGCTTGATGACGAAGTCATTGGCTTCGGACTCGGAAAAGATTTCAACGCCGCCGAAAAGTTCCCCTATCTGCCTGATACCGTCCCTGAGGGCAGCCGCCGGTTCCGTCCCGACGCCGACAACCTCGAAACCGTCAAAAGCAACGCCCTGGTTTGGGCAAAGCAAGAGGATAAACAGGGCAATCAATGAGCATGACGACCGACACATGGCACTCTCCTTCCCATTGCTAAAATATAATAAGTTATATTTTACTCAATAGTTTAGGATGGTTATGGCTTGATTGTAGGAAGATCAAGGAGGGATGTCAAGGCTGGATCATCGGGAATAGAAACTCGTTCTTCCTATTCGTTTCTTTTACTTCATCGAGGTTCCGAGTTGGCAGAAGTCTCCTGACTCACTTTGGCTGATTGAATGCCTCTATCGGCGAGGGATCACCTTGGCAGATGAACGCTCCCCAATAATAAGGGTTCGGGTGTTTGGCCTTCCTAGCGAGTTGGGCCTGACGCAGAGCCTCTGCGCGTGGTTCACCGTCAAGAAGCCTGTCGTAGAATTCCTTCATGAGCAGCTTTGTCTCTTCACTCGGTACCTTCCATAGACTCATCACCAGCGTTTTGGCCCCTGCAAGGATGAAGGAACGTCGAAGACCCATAACCCCTTCGCCGATATGAACATCGCCGAGTCCGGTATCGCAGGCGGAAAGCACCACCAGTTCGGTATCCAAAAGGTCCATGCCGGTGACGTCTTCAGCTGTGAGAAGCCCGTCCTCAGCCTCTTCCGGAGGGTCCTGTCCCTTGAGCCAAGTGTTGGCGCCGGCAAGAGCCAAGCCCGAACGGAGCAAGGGATTTTCCAGGTTGGGCAACGAAAATCTGCCTACCCCTCTGATTTTGCCGATCGCAGTAGACTCTATACCTCGAGTCTGCTCGTTCGGGTCTTCTTTCTGATCCGGATAAAAGAAACCGTGCGTAGCGACATGCAGCACGCTGGGAGATCGAAGTGCCTTCACACTTCGTTCCAAAGCCAAAGCACCCAGCCAAGGTATGACCCCGAATTTCGATGCTAAATACTCTCCTTCATCCCGAGTCTCGGGCAATCTGGTGAATCCCGATCGATCCAGGTCACGGGAATGGCGATCAAAAGTTATCTTCTTTTCTTTCGGCCGCGGCTTACCACCCAGATTGAAATCCGGATCAGCCACCACTACAGGTGGCAACGGTTCGGCAAAGGATTTTCGACTGAAACGCAGCACATCTCGTCCCACTGCGACATAGCTGAACGCGTAATCGTCTATGAGGAACCCACCGTGACCATTGGGAAGAGCTTCGAATGGGACGCGCGACAAGTCCCCGTCCGGAGCGAAAACGACGCGGTTCCGACCCCCCAATGCCTCGATCAGGGGATCGAATACCGCTTTACGCAACTGCTCTCCAGTTGAAGTGATCAAAGACGGAACTTGGTCCGAGGTTTCTTCTTTGCCGGCTTCATCTGAAATGGCTGATCGAAATCGATTTGTCAGCCGGTCAATGGGTTCCGCCTCACCCAAATCTATCATCCGTACTTGGTCCGGCGTCATTGGTTCCAGAACAAATGCAAGGTACCGGGCCGGCTTCCAGGACTTCTCTCCCCGTGCAGGAACAGCAGTGAAATCAAAGGGGTCAAATCTCACGAATTCCACCAGGGTTGCAGTGATTTTCTTCAGGCACACGGCCGCGGCACTGCAATCCGCCAGGGAGAGCCTATCCTCAAGATTCATTTCGGGAATCTCACGGGCCAACTCGGACTCGATTCGCTCTGTTTGAGATTCCCAATCTGAAAGGAGTTTTCGGTGTTCCTCAATTCCGTCTTCGCCGGGACCCGCGAGCGTTCTTTGCGTAATCTGATTCCGCACGATTCTCAGCTCATTCAACTTGTCTCTCAGGTGCGGATAGCGACCTCCAAGCACGGCATCCCGCTGCACCGCATGGGATTCGGACAGCATGCCTTTCCGGCGAAAAGCCAAATTGATTCCGCTTTGCAGCGCCTTCGGAGAATCGGAGAGATATCTCCAGATCATTGAAAAGAAGCAGTCGAAGTTCCTCCTTGTGGAGGCGAGATAGGCCGCGCGTTGGCTTTCTGAAGAAAACGAAAAAATCCGGCCGATCAGCTTGTCCTGAATTCGGCAGGCTCGGTCGAGATGTTGCAATGCTTCATCAATGTCGCCCGATGCAGCGAGAAGAACGGATAGGTTCTGCAGACTTTGCGCAAAATTCGGATGCGACTCGCCCAAAGCGTTCCGGAGGATCTCTATGGATTTTCTGTGAAGCGGTTCGGCATCTTCGTGTCTTCCCATGGATCGATAAAGGAAGCCCAGATTGTTCAGGCTTGCGGCATAATCAGGATGATTTTCTCCCAGGATTTTGCGCCTGATTTCGAGGGACAGCAGGTAGAACGGCTCTGCTTCTTCGTAATCCCCCGTTGAACAATGATTGGATGCCAGATTGTTCAGGCTGTTTGCAACATCCGGGTGTTCTTCTCCGTAAATTTTCTTCCGAATTTCCAGCCCCCGGCTGTACAGCGGGTGAGCTTTCCCGTGCTCGCCCATGGAGCTGTAGAGAAAAGCGAGGTTGGTGAGGCTGTCCGCAACATCCGGGTGGTTTTCGTTGAAGGATTTGCTTCGGATTTCCAAGGCTTGACGGAATAGTGGCTCCGCTTTCTTGAAGTCGTTCATGGAGACGTAAAGCATTGCCAGACTGTTCAGACCGGACGCCATTCGAGGATGATCTTCCGGTAAGGACTTTCGCAGGATTTCCAGAGCCTGACGGTACAGCCGTTCAGATTCAGCGTAGTCTCCCTTGGACCCATGAACCAAGCCAAGGTTATTCAGGGCATCCGCATACTGCGGGTGATCTTCACCCAGAACTCTCTTTCTAATATCCAAGACCTGTCGGAAAAGAGGCTCCGCTTCCTCGTGAAGGCCCAAGAATTGGTAAGCTATTGCCAAGTTATTCAGGGCGGCCGAAAAATGAGAATGTTCTTCTCCCAAGGATATTCGCCACTTGTCAAGAGCTTGGCGATATAGAGGAATAGCGTCGGCATAGTTGGCCATGGCGTTTTGGAGAGAGGCAAGGTTGTTCAGGGTGACTGCGAAATCCGGATGATCCTCCCCTAGGATTCTTCTTCGAATCTCCAGTGCCTGCCGGTAAAGAGGCTCCGCTTTTGCGTATCTTCCCAATGAAAAGTAAAGATACCCCAGGTTGTTCAAGCCCGCGGCAAACTGAGGATGGTCCTCGCCAATGGTCTGTCGCCAAATATCTATGGCTCTCTGATAAAGGGGCTCGGCTTCTTCGTACCTGGCCATGGACTCATAATGCCCTGCCAAGTTATTGAGACCGGTTGCGTAATCCGGATGGTTTTCTCCCAAGTTTTTGCGTCTGATATCCAAAGCCTGCAGGTATAGGGGCTCAGCCTCGGCATACCTTCCCAGGGTTTCACAGAGTCCTGCGAAATTGTCCAATCCGACGGCAAATTGTGGGTGATCTTCAGCTGAGTTTTCTGTCCAGATTTGGATCGCCTGCCTGTATAACGGTTCAGCTTCCCCCAACCTGCCCATGGACTCGTAAAGCTCCGCCAAGTTGTTCAGGCCGATCGCGAACTTTGGGTGATGCTCTCCTAAGGCCTTTCTTCGAATCTCCAGGGCTTGGCGGTACAGCGGTTCGGCTTTCGCATATTCTCCGGTGGTTGCATAGAGAGCCGCCAAGTTATTCATGCTTGCAGCCAGCTCCGGGTGCTCTTCTCCTAAAACCTTGCGACGGATTTCCAGAACCTCCCGAAGTAGGGGCTCCGCCTCTGTATAATTGCCGGCCGCTCGGTACACGGATGCCAGATTGTGGATGCTTCCTGCGATATCCGGGTCGTCTTCATCCAGAACTTGTCGTTTTATGTCCAGCGCCGAACGATAATAGCGGGCAGCCTTGTCATAGACGCCCAAGGATTTGTAGAGAAAGGCTACATTGTTCAGGCTGTCCGCATATTCTTCGGAATCCTCGCCTAAATGTTCTCCGATCAAGGCCGACGCTTCCAGTGCAAGAGGAACGGCTTCCAGGTACTTCCCTTGGTTGTACAACTCTCCCGCAATCTCGCTAATCTTCTGTAACTTATCGATAAATTCATCGGTCATGTGCTTTGTCCGTTGCAGAAAGGGGCAGGTTTGCTGGATTTGAGCCAAAATTCGGCGACATCAAAAACATGAGATCAGATTGGTTGCCTATGCGAGCAGGGCTTTGATTCGGGCGAGTTATCGTCACTCGTGCGGGCTCCCTGCATACGAGTCTGGTGGTCTTGTCAGGCCTCTATTTGGTGTATCACTCGGATGACTTCAAGCGAATCCTGAGCTTGCCCGAAACACGGCCTTTATAAATCCTCACGACGATCCTCCCGCCGAGCAGTTCCTTCTCAAAAGACGGCGTTCCCTCCTCTGTCTCGGGCGCGTCCTTGTCATCCGAGGCTTTTCCTGATCGTGTGGAGGATTGGTCGTATATGAACAGTGTTTCGGGCGACAACCCGGCGCTCCAAATCACCGTTCCGCTTTCGTAGGCCAAAGAAACGTCGCAAGGGTTAGGAATCTCGTACTCGATTTCTTGATCCTTGGCTTCCGGCAACGTAAAGCGTTCGAAGACTTCTTTTCCAAACATCAGGAGGATTTCAGAGCGGGGTCCGGAGGACTTATCGATCTGTCCGGCGGTAGCCGCCCGCCCGAGCAGCTGCTCGAAGCCCGAATCATACGGCCAGAGTTCGAGGGCAGCGGTGCAGAGTTCTTTCGCGAGATCAAAACACCCGTCCTGAATGGCTTCTTCAATCTCTTCTTTTGCCCTGCGTTTTTCGTCTTCGTCATCAAACACGAAGCCTTTTTCGAGCGGTTGCTCGTATCGGTGGGAAACCTCATGCAGCGGCAGGTTCCTCAAATAGAGCGCATAGGTTACCTTCTTCTCGTACGTTGGGTTCGACTCGCACGCACGCAGAAACCTCTCCTCCTGCTCGTCGGTCATCTCGTCGTGGAGGTATCTGTCGAGTTCGGTCTCGAAAAGACTATCTGTGAGTCGGTAGGTACTTTGCATAATTGATCCCTGCTGCGTCGAGTAATTTGCGGAGCTCTTTGTTCCTGCGTAACGCTTTCCTTACAATGCTGGAGCAGAGCGATTTGAATATGTATTTCGTATGATCTCTCGCCTTGACTCTATTCGCTTCGTATTGGGTAGGGAAGACGATCTTGGCCGTCTCCTCGTAGCTTAATCCTAAGAAGATTATGCACTCGAATATCGGCCGATGATAGGGTTTTCGGGATACGCTATCGAAATAAACTTCGGCCTCATTCAGTATTATCGATATTGCATCTCGAATCGCATCCAGCCTCTCTTTCGTGAGAAGGATATCTTCAGGAGGATCAAAGATGCAATATAGTGCTTTCGTAATGTCCGGAACTTGAGAGCTCATCTTTTTGGAATTTGATAAAGAATCCTCGGGATCATCTTCCTGACCATCCTCTTCCGTTATTTGATTTTGGTTGATAGCTTCTGAAAGTTCCTGCTGCTTCTTGAGATAACCCTCTCGATCCTTTTTCCGGCGTTCGTTCAACTCTTTCAGATTTTGCGGTTGTCCGGTCGCTTGCGCCGCTTTCTCCAGTTTTACCTTGGTCAGGTCTTCATAATACTTGGAAATATGATTGCTTAAAACCTTTCGGGCATATGCGGTCTGGCAGGTATCCGGATTCTCAAACGGATAGACGATCTGTCCGGCCTCGGATTCCTTGGAGGTACCACTCCGGCAAATCTTTGCTATCTCCGCGAGCGCCGGGTCGAGTGCATCGTCGGGATCATGCGATCCCTGCATCTTGTTTTTCGCCTTGTTGAACAAATCGAGCCCGAACATCGCAATGAATTTGGAAAAATCTTCAGCGGTCCCGGTCTCACGGTACCGCCTCGCCCGTTCCCGGACTACTTCGTCCCTGGTCTTGCCCTTGGGTACGAAATAGTACCGATCGAAGTATTCCATGAGCCAGTGCTTCTTGAATTCGATTCTTTTTTTCGCCACTCCGCTTCACTCCAGGACACTTAATCAATCAAGAGTTCGATACATCAGCCGTGAAAGGAGGTTGGGTCATGTCCGCAGATTCGGAATTTTTCGGTGGTGAACAGGAACAGGGAATGGCCAGGGAACGCATTGATCACGTGCCGTTGCCTGACGGCAGAATTCGCATGATGCGAAGCTATTTCGTGGAAAGCATAGCACCGGGATGGATGCTTGTCGAGAGAGTTCGGCAGGAAATTTTATGCGAATGGGCGGGGGATCAGTGGGTAACTCCCGGAGAAACCGGAGAACTGATCGACGGGTTTGTTCTTTGCCGCAGGTGCGCGCGCAGTCTTCGTAGCAGGCTTTTTTGGCGTAAGGTCTTCAGTCCGTTTTTGAAGAAGGATACCGAGGCCGGGCAGGAACTGCCGGAGCCGGGAAGGAGGCTTCTTCGATGAAAGAGGAAAGCGAGTTCAGGAAACTCACGAGACAACGCCTTGAAGCCATCCTCGATGAGGTCGGTGAAGAATTGCTCGACAATATCGAGCTGTTGATCACCGACATCATTCTCCCTGCCCTCGAAAAGGCGGCCTATGGCGGGCCGGGAAGGGAGGACGGATCGTGAAGGATGTCTATGAACGAATCGATACCGATCTCTCTGATTTTGAAAAGGACCTTGATGATCGGGAACTGGAAACTCTGTATCTCGACGCATTGTGGGACTTCGAGGGTGATCGGGCAAAGGATTACCCGGAAGGTTCGGTCATGAGGGAGATCATCGACGGAGCCGACACAGTCGAGGGCACGGATTTCCTGAACAGACTGCGGGATGAAATCTCTCGCAGGAATCAAGGAAAAGGGAGGTGGAAATAATGCGGTGGAATACAGTCGAAAAACCGGTGGACCGAGGTCCGGATGTCCTGGATCGCATGAGCGAAGGCGAACTCATGGAACTGCTGGATGAAATCCGGGAGCCGTTGATCGAGGAATGGCCGGACGGAACTCTTGTCTTCGAGGTGCCGGAGGCTGTCGAAGACCCGTACGATCTCGAACATCAGGTAGTGAATAAACTTCGGGAGCGAAAGCTTTTACCCGAAGCCGACCTGATCGCCGACCGGGTCAGCCGGAATCTGAAAAAGGATATCAGGAACCTGAGAAATGAAAAGCCCGACGTGATCCCGAAGATTCACGGGCCCAAGTAGGAGGGGGGTAATGGCCACCGAGAATGAGGAACTTGCAGGACGGCTTGAGACCATTTTCTCCACAGACCTTAAAGACAACCCGTTCCTCAGGCGGCGAATCCTGACTGCCAACCGAACCGGTGACTGGTCCGAAGTGTCGCGTTGGATGGAAGAAAACGAGGATCGAGTCGATCGCTTTATCGGAAGGCATTTCCTGGATCAGGAGATCAGGAATCTCTACCCGTTCCATCCGGTGCCTAAGGAGGAGGATTTCCGGGGAAGTCTGAGTCTCGGGATCATCAATCGCTTCGGACACAGTTTCAGGATCGAGCCTGATGATCTCACCATGCATTGCATGACTTTGGGCGCGACCGGCGCAGGTAAGAGCTGGTTGATCCTGAACGCGCTTCTTCAGCTTTGCCGGATGGACGGTTTCAATGTGGTGATTCCGGATGTGAAGACCTTCTACAGACGTCTGCTCCATTTTGTCCCGAACCTTGGGATCATCACCGCGAAGCAGTTTCGGTTCAATCCTCTTGAAGTCCCGCGGTGGCTTTCGCCGAAGGATTTCATCTTCATGTGGTCCAAGGTCTTTGCAGCTGAAAACGGTCTCGGTGCGCCGTCGGAAGGGATTCTGCTCGATACTCTGACGGCTCTCTTCAAAAGGCACGGCGTCTTCGAGGGCTCGAAGAATTACCCGACGATGCACGGTCTTTATGCGGCTCTCCGGTACCTCAAGCTGCGTAAGGACGTCGGGTATCGCTACATGGACATTTTCGAAAACCTTATCAGCAGGGTAAGGCCTTTCGTTCTCATGGGCGAGCCTTTCAATGTTCCGAGAGGGATTCCGATATCGACCTTCACTGAAAGGAACGTAGTGCTGGAGCTCCCGACGAACTTCGGGACCGATATGGTCACTAACTTCCTGATCTCTCTTCTCATTATCCTGGCCTACAACAGGAACATGGCTGAAGGAAACCGCGGAAACAAGCTGAGGACGCTTTTCATCGTCGATGAGGCCTCGACTCTCATGCAGGCGGGAAGAGATCACAGTGATTCCTTTGTCTATGAATCGAGCTTGAACGAAATCACGCGAAAAGCCAGAGAGTTCGGTATCGGTCTATGGCTTTGCAGCCAGGAGGCCAAGAGTTTCAATTACGTGTTCCAGGCGAACAGCATGATCAAGATCGGGTTTCCCCTTGACGGCGTTGATCACGAAAGCATGGCCAAGACTTTCGGGCTTAACGAGGAGCAGCAGAAATATCTCTACAAGATGCCTTACAGGCGGGTCGCTGTCGCTAAGACCCGGAAGTTCGATAAACCCTTCCTGATGGAAGTACCGTGGCTCGGGTGAGGTCATGGAAAAGAAACCATCTTTGCAGAATAGACCGACAGATATCGAAGTCGAACTCGCCATGGCGGAGTGGTACGCGGAGATTCTTCCGAAGCCGCCGCTTGGTATCGAGTATCACCCTATGGAAAAGGAAGTTGCAGGTCGGGAGAAAACGGCGGAAGTCGAAGCAAATGAACCGCAGCCCATACCGAAATCAGAGCCTGAGGCCAATGCCTGGGCGATCCTGACGCTGCTTTTCAGAAACCCATTCCTCAGGTGGGGCGAGATTCTATCTGAGACGCATCTCACCGACGCGAAGGCGACCAAGGCGAGAGCGTGGCTTGAGCAACACAAGATGGCGGTCGCGCAGAGCGTGAAGATCATCGGCAGGCCCGGACTTTATATCGAGGTCATGCCGTGGGTTTACAGGAAATACGGCAAGAAACCTCCGGAAGGAAGGGGCGGGTTCGAGCATAAATGTCTTTGCCATTACCTGAAATCGTGGCTTGAGGAAAGAGGCTTTCGAACCTGGTTCGAAGCGCTCATCGACGGAATGAAGGGCTCTTTTGATCTCTTTGCCTGGATCGAAGGCAGCAAAGGAGAAATGTACGGCTTCGAGGTCACGATCTCCTTCGGAAACCTGCTCGATAATATCCGGGACGGGCTGAACTCCAAAGTCAGGAAACTCTACATTGTCTGCAGGGATCAGGCGGATACGAACAAAGCCCGTAATATCGCAAAGAAAAATATCCCTGATCTTGAAAGGTTGGAATTTCGGTCGATCTCGGAGTTCAAGGCAAAGAAGGGACGTTTGGATTAGAAGGAACACATTTCAGGTTCAGCGGACACTTTCTTCATGAAACCCTTTCAAGAAAGGTGATCCCATATGGAATGGCGGAACGTATTTCTTGCGATCGTGATCGTTCTTCTTGCCGTGTACCTGCCGTCGATTCTCTCGACTGTTGCCGGTACGGTGTCCGAGTTCGGTGATGCGATGAAGGCTGCCTGGGATGTTGGAAGTCGGGGAGCTCATCATTCCGGTGATCCGGTCACTTCGGTGGCAAAGCTTGCGGTCATTGGGTTGATCGTTGTCGGTGTGATGAAGCTCTTGAGAAAGTAAACTGATCCCAACAAGTTATGCCGTTTTTGCGGAATGAAGCCGGTTTGCCGGTGGAGTCCGGTCCGAGGTGTTGACTTATGTCCGAGAGTCCTCTAATCCAAACCCCTGAGGAAGTCGCCAAGTTTCTGAAGAAGAGCCGGAGTTGGGTTTATCGGCATTGGAAGGAACTTGGCGGTCGGAAGCTTGGGGGTTCTCTTGTTTTTCCGTCAAAGGAGGACCTCTATGAGCGTATTTTTCGTTCAAAACAAAGGCTGGAGGTACAATTTCTACCTCAACAAAAACCGCTACGCAAAAGGATTCTACGCGACGAAGAACGAAGCGAGGATAGCGGAATCGAAAAGAAAGGAGGCGATACAAAAGGGACTGCCGGATCCCGAAGAAGAACGAAGGATCGAAATCCGGGAGGAACCGGCAGCGATAGCGGCGGAGACGACCCCAACAGGCATGGCCTTCTTGGACCTCGTTAATCGAAGGTTGGATTATCTCAAGGCTTACTGTTCAACAGCTCATTACGAAGACATCAGGTATATTGCCCATAAGTGGGTGGCTGAGTGGGGGCCACTCCAGGTAAACGCGATTCGGCGTGAGATGATTGAGGGTTATCTCATGGATATCTCGGAGATATCGAATGAGACTGTGAACAAGTATCTAAGGCAAATTCGGGCGCTTTTTAATTTTGGTATCAAGAAGGGTTGGATATCAAACAACCCCACCGCAGGAATCGAATTCTTACCTGCGGAAAGGAAGCTTCGGTATGTCCCGTCGAAGGAAGATGTTCTGAAAGTGCTCGTGGCGGCGGGACCCGAGGAGCAGGATTATCTCTACTGCATCAAAGAGACCATGGGGAGAATGGGAGAGATCAACCGGCTCACGTGGGAGGATGTGGACTTCAACAGCAAGGTCGTGGTGCTCTACACCAGGAAGAAAAGGGGAGGGCACTTGACCCCTCGAAGGGTTCCAATGACCAGGAAGCTTCATGATGTGCTTCTGAGAAGGTATGAGCGTAGAGATAGGTCAAAGCCTTGGGTATTTTGGCATACCTACTGGAGCAGCAAGACTGGGGAGAAAAAATCGGGACCGTACCGGGATCGCAAAAAGCTCATGGGAACGCTCTGTGCCAAGGCGGGTGTCAGGTACTTCCGGTATCACGCGTTACGGCATTTCGGCGCTTCGATGCTGGACAACGCCAACGTGAACATTGGAAGCATTCAACGTATTCTGGGACACGAAAAAAGAACCACGACAGAGATTTATCTGCACAGTGTGGGGGCTTCGGAAAGGGCGGCGATGGAGATTTTCGAAGCGGTCACGAGTGGTGAAATTGAAAAGTGACACACCAAGTGACACACCAGAGAGGGTTCGAAAAAAACAGCCGTACAGACGGCAATCGGAACTTTTTGAAAGAATGATCTTTTTTTGGTAGGCGGGACAGGATTCGAACCTGCGACCCCCGGCTTGTAAGGCCGATGCTCTCCCGGCTGAGCTACCCGCCCATGTGGGTTTGACCTTCGGAAAACGCTTTATTACAGGATTTCGAAGAGGGCTTCAACTGAAAAGCGACCCCCGAGGGGGTCGCTTGTGTGATCAGTGGGCCGTGGCGCCTTCCGGCTCCGGTTTCGCGTCCGGCAGCAGGTAAGGCGGCAGTGAGTCCTCGGGTTCCACGAACAGGGAATCCGGGTCTTCCAGAACCAGCGCGTTTCTCAGCACCTGGTCCATGTGAGCCACGGGGATGACCTCGAGGGCCTTGAGAATCTTGGCGGGGATGTCCCGGAGGTCCTTCTTGTTGTCTTCCGGAATCAACACGCGCTTGATGCCTCCGCGGTGCGCGGCCAGCATCTTCTCTTTCAGGCCTCCAATGGGCAGTACCCGTCCCCTCAGGGTGATCTCTCCCGTCATGGCCGTGTCCGACCGCACGGGAATCTTGGTCAACGCGGAAACCAGCGAGGTGGCCAAGGTGATGCCGGCGGACGGGCCGTCTTTGGGGATGGCCCCCTCGGGCACGTGAATGTGGAGATCGATCATCTGGTAGAAGTCCCTGGGCAGCTTGAGGTGCGCGCCTCGGGACCTGACGTAGCTCAAGGCCGCCTGAGCGGATTCCTGCATCACGTCGCCCAGCTTACCCGTGGTGGTGAGCTTGCCCTTGCCCGGAAGAATCACGGTTTCCGTCTGGAGCAGTTCGCCTCCCAGTTCGGTCCATGCCAAGCCCGTGGTAACGCCCACCTCGTCCTTTTCCTCTGCGCGACCGTAACGGAATTTAGGCACGCCCAGGTATTTCTCGATGGACGACGCGGTCACGCGAATTCGCAGGTCCATGCCTTTGGCCGCCACTTCCTTGGCGCACTTACGGCACACGGAGGCGATTTCCCGCTCGAGATTCCGCACGCCCGACTCCTTGGTGTACCTGCGAATCACTTCGAGGATGGAGTTTTCGGAAAGGTCCAGGTTCTCCGCGGTGAGTCCGTTGGCGTCCAGTTGCTTCTTCACCAGAAAGTTCTCGGCGATCTTCAACTTTTCGTATTCCGTGTACCCGGGCAGGCGGATGATTTCCATACGATCCTGCAAGGGCAGAGGAATCGAGTACAGAGTGTTGGCCGTGGTGATGAACAGGACTTCCGACAGGTCGTAATCCACGTCCAGGTAATGGTCGTTGAAGGCGTAGTTCTGTTCCGGGTCCAGGACCTCGAGGAGCGCGGCGGACGGATCGCCCCGGAAATCGGTGCTCATCTTGTCCACCTCGTCCAGACAGAACACGGGATTGTTGCTCTTGGCCTTCTTGAGGCTCTGAAGAATCTTGCCCGGAAGCGCGCCGATATAGGTTCTGCGGTGCCCGCGAATCTCGGCCTCATCCCGCACGCCGCCCAGGGACAATCGGATGAAGTTCCGACCCGTGGCGCGGGCCACGGATTTGGCCAGCGAAGTCTTGCCCACGCCGGGAGGTCCCACCAGGCAGAGGATGGGGCCCTTGATCTTCTTGACCAAGCTTTGGACCGCCAGGTACTCGAGAATCCGTTCCTTGGGCTTTTCGAGTCCGTAGTGGTCCTCGTCCAGAATTTCCTGGGCACGCTGGATGTCGATCTTGTCCTTGGTCTTGTCGTACCAGGGCAGAGACAGCAGCCAGTCGATATAGTTCCTCGAAACCGTGGCTTCCGCCGACATGGGGGACATCATCTTGAGCTTCTTCAACTCGTGGCGGACCTTGGCCTTGGCTTCCTTGGACATGCGTTTTTGCTTTACGCGCTTTTCCAGGTCCTGGATTTCGCTCTTGAAATCGTCCTTTTCCCCCATTTCCTTCTGGATGGCGCGCATCTGCTCGTTCAGGTAGTATTCCTTCTGGGTCTTTTCCATCTGCTTTTTGACCCGGGACTTGATGCGCTGGTCGATCTCCAGGATTTCGATTTCACCCTTCATGAACTCGAAGAGCTTCTCCATGCGTGAAGCCACGTTCACCTGTTCCAGGAGCTGCTGCTTGCTGGGCAGCTTGAGAGTGATGTGACAGGCGATGGTGTCCGCCAGTTGAGACGGGTCCGCAATACCTCGCACCGCCTGGAGGATTTCTCCGGGAAGCTTCTTGTTGAGCTTCACGTACTCCTCGAAGGTTTCCTTGAGGCTGCGGGACAGGGCTTCCAGTTCCGCCTGGTTGGCGTCGGGTTCGACGAGGCGTTCCACCTCCACCAGGTAAAATTTATCGTTGGGCAGGTACTGTTTGATCATGCCCCGATGCTTGCCTTCCACGAGCACCTTGACGGTGCCGTCGGGGAGCTTCAAGAGCTGCAGAATCGAACCGATGGTCCCCTGGGTGAAGACGTCCTTTTCTTTGGGGTTGTCCACCGTGGGGTCTTTCTGGCTGGCCAGGAAAATGCTCTTGTCTCCGGCCATGGCATGTTCCAGGGCCTGGATGGACTTTTCCCTGCCGACGAACAGCGGAGCCACCATGTGCGGAAAGATCACGATATCTCTCAACGGCAGCAAGGGGAGCTGTAATTTTGTGCCGAGTATATTCCTCAATGGGTTTGAGAACATGTTCTCCCTCGTTTCTCTTCTGGGGTTTTACGGAGCCGTTAAGGCCGCTTTACAGAATTTAAGGTAAGGACGGAACCTCTCAAGTCAATACAAACCGCGGCGGTCCGGCCGAAAAGGGGGTTTGGTGATCGTCCTCGGTGAAAACCGGCGCGAAAGTCTTGCCGCGCCGCCTTGCGAGGCCCTTCAAACAGTCCTCACCGCGTTGAGCGGGGAGGGTGTGTGGCAAATGGGTCCTGAATGTGGAAAACCTCAAGGCCGGAGAGCCCGGCGGATTGTTCTATCCACCCCAAAAAAGCATGCCGATCGAGGATGAACGTATCAAGCACAAGTATCCTGGAGAAAAATGTCCGACAACTACTGGAAGACGAGACGGAAGGCTGCCGCATCCGATGTGACGTCACGGATAAGAAGCGGCGCCCCTTGAGGCGCCGCTTTCACTTCGTTTAGGCACGGGCCGATTCTACGCGGTTTTCGTATAGAAGAATCGGAGGCGCGTCGTGGAGGATCACATCCTCGTTGACCACGCATTCCCGAACATCCTCCATGGAAGGGAGATCGTACATAATGCTCAGCATGGCCCTTTCCATGATCGCGCGCAACCCGCGAGCTCCGGACTCCCTCTTCAAAGCCTGTTCGGCGATGGCGTTGAGCGACGAGTCCGTGAATCGAAGCGCCACATCCTCCATCTCGAACAATTTCTGATATTGTTTGGTCAAAGCGTTCTTGGGTTCGGTCAGAATCTTGATCAGCGCTCCCTGGCTCAAAGGAGACAAGGTGGCGATGACCGGAAGCCGCCCGATGAATTCCGGGATGAGCCCGTACTTGAGCAGGTCTTCGGGCTGGGTCTGCTCGAGGACTTCACCCAAGGGTCGTTCCTTCTGAGCGATGAGGTCGGCGCCGAAACCGATGTGCTGTCGCCCGATTCTGGCCTGGATCATCTTCTCGAGGCCGTTGAAGGCCCCGCCGCAAATGAACAGGATGTTCGTGGTATCCACTTTCACGAACTCCTGCTGAGGATGCTTGCGCCCTCCTTTGGGGGGCACGCTCGCCATAGTGCCTTCGATGATCTTGAGCAGGGCCTGTTGGACTCCCTCGCCGGAAACGTCGCGCGTGATGGAAGGATTGTCCGATTTTCGGGCGATCTTGTCGATTTCGTCGATGTACACGATCCCCTTCTGAGCCCGCTCTATATCGTAATCCGCGTTTTGCAGAAGATTCAGAATGATGTTTTCCACATCTTCACCGACGTACCCCGCTTCGGTAAGGGACGTGGCGTCGGCGATGGTAAACGGTACGTTGAGGATCTTGGCCAAGGTTTGGGCGAGCAGGGTTTTTCCGCACCCCGTGGGGCCGATGAGGAGGATATTGCTCTTTTGCAGTTCGACGCCCTCGAGGTCCACACCGCTCTCGATCCGTTTGTAATGATTATGCACCGCCACGGCCAAAATCTTCTTGGCCCTTTCCTGGTCCACCACATACTCGTCGATGATGGTTTTGATCTCCGACGGTTTGGGCATCCGCGAGCGATCTTGTTGTGCATCCTCTCTCTCGTACTCCTCCGCGATGATCTCATTGCAGAGCTCGATGCACTCGTCACAGATATAAACGGACGGGCCGGCAATCAGTTTCTTGACTTCTTCCTGACTCTTTCCACAGAAAGAACACAGGAGGTCCGAGCCCTTACCGTTGTCCTTTTTCGCCATAATTCCTCTCCCAACGGCCTATTTCGGAGTGGCCACTTGAGGACTCCGTATGCCGAGACCGCTGTATCCTATGGGGTCTTATGTACTACTTACAGGCGTCGGGTTCGCGGTTCACGATCACTTCGTCGATGAGACCGTATTCCTTGGCCTGGTTTCCATCCATGAAGAAATCTCGTTCCGTGTCGAGACGAATCCTTTCGATGGGTTGGCAGGTATGTCTCGACAGAATCTCGTTCAGAGCTTCCCGCAGGCGAAGCATCTCTTTGGCCTGAATCTCCACGTCCGTGGCCTGGCCCTGGAACGCACCCATGGGCTGGTGAATCATGATCCTCGAATGGGGCAGAGCGTACCGTTTTCCTTTGGCCCCCGCGGCGAGAAGCAGGGCGCCCATGCTGGACGCCTGGCCCATGCAAGTGGTGGAAACGCTTGGTTTGATATATTGTATGGTGTCGTAAATCGCCAGACCGGCGGTCACGGACCCCCCCGGGGAGTTCACGTAAAGATGGATATCTTTTTCCGGGTTGTCCGACTCGAGAAAAAGCATCTGGGCGATGACCAAATTGGCCAGCACGTCATCGACCGGGGTGCCCAAGAATACAATTCGATCTTTCAGGAGCCTGGAATAGATATCGAACGCGCGTTCACCGCGGCTGCTCTGTTCAACGACAATAGGTACCAGCATGCTATTCTTCTTGTCCTTCCGTTGAATTTTCTTGAGATATAGCGGATTTGGGCTTCATCGTAGCATGATCACAAATGAGTTTCAAAGTCTTTTCTTCCAGGAGTTGGCCCCGGAGACCGTCCATCAAACCGCCCTTTTCGTAATAGGAGCGAATGAATTCTCGATCCTGTCCCACCTGCCGGGCCATTTTTTCGAAGGCTTCGTTCAGATCGACTTCGTCCACCTCGACCTTTTCCTTCTTGGCGATCTCGTTCAACAAGAGACTGGCGCGGACCCGTTCCTCGGCGGCAATGCGATGGGTTTTCCTAAGCTCCTCACGGTCCATGTTCATGGCTTCCAGAGTCATTCCCTGGCGAGCGATGCGTTTTTCGAGGTTCTCGAGCATGGATTCCGTTTCGTACTCCACCAGGGTCTCGGGGACTGCAAACGGATTTTCCTTGAGGAACTTGTCCAGGATTTGTTTGTTCAGGTCCGCCTGGACGCGCCGCTCTTCCTCTTCCAGAATTTCAGAGCGAATCTTGTCCCGGAGTTCCTCCATGGTCTCAATGCCCAGGTTCAAGTCTTTGGCGAAATCGTCGTCCGGTTCCGGGAGCTCCTTCTCTTTGATGTCGGTCACTTCCAAACGAAACTTCACCGTCTTGCCTCTGAGGTCCTCCATCTGGGCGTCTTCCGGATAAGTCACTTCGACTTCCTTATCCTCACCTTTGGAGAGTCCCGTCAGCCCCTTCTCGAGTTCCGGGAATCGGCCCTTGCCGATCTCCATGTGCACCTGCTCGTGCTTGCTGTCCTCCAGGGGCTCGCCGTCCAGGAAACGCTGGTAGTTCACCACCGCCACATCTCCGTCCTGCACGGGACGATCTTCGACGGGGTTCAAATGAGCATGAACCTCACGAAGCCGTTCGACCCGTTCATCCACCTGCGCGTCCGTCACTTCAGGTTCCGCTTTTTCGAGTTCGACTCCTAAATATCCTTCGATGTGGATTTCAGGCGGAACCTCCACCGTGGCGGAGTAAGTGAAATCTTCGCTGTCCGTCAGCACACCCTTTTCGAGGGCCGGGCTGCCCAGGGGGCGAATGTTTTGTTCTTCAATGGCCTTGGGATAAGATTCGCTGATCAGTTTGGCCGCGACATCCTCTTCCGCCGCTTCTTTGTAAAGCCGCCGGATCATGGACATGGGCACTTTGCCCGGCCGGAAACCGCGCACCTTGACTTTTTTCCGTAGGTCATCGAAATAATTGCTCAGTTCCCGGGCGACTTCTTCCTTGGGAACGGAAACGTCCATTTTCTTCTTAACGGGGTTGACATCTTCAACTGTTACTCTCATGTAATTCCTCGGGAATTGGATTCTGGTGCGAGAGAGGGGATTCGAACCCCTACGGTGATTAACCGCTGGATCCTAAGTCCAGTGCGTCTACCGGTTCCGCCACTCTCGCAGGGTCTGCGTCAGGGACCGTAGAGCCTTGTAAGTGTCGCCCGGTGATGGCAAAAGGGTGACAATTGTTGGTATCAAACAACAATAATTCTCGTCGTGCTTTAAGTCAAGTCGCCAAGCACGGAGTGAGGTGTTCCCAACCACGATTGGGATCGATTATCAAGCGGTTGAAAAACGGTGAGCATTAACAGACCGTTGAAAAACGCGATCTGCGGCGTTGCGCTTCATCCCTCGTCACTGCGACGTACTTCTATGTACGCCTCATTCCTCGGGATTTGCGCGCCTTGCATGTCATCGTTTTTCAACAATCTGGAATAGTCCAACTTCTTCAACGGGCAGTTAAGGGGGTATCCGAGGAGCCCTTTTTGAAAAAAAGGCTCCCTCGGGCTCCTTCCCCAAAAGTTTAGGTGTTTTAAAAAGTTGTACGGCACATGCTGCACATCTCGTGAATAGATGCGAAAAATGCGATCTCCGGCCTGCACCAACCGGACTTTTTAAACGGGCCGTTCCATTAAATGAAAGGGAAAAAGGCAAAGGCTGATGAGGCAGTCAAATAGAAGGCCGGAAGAATTGAGACCCGCGAAGATCAACACCGGCGTACTCAAGTACGCGGAAGGTTCGGTCCTCATTCACACGGGAGACACCCAGGTGCTGTGCGCCGCCTCGATCCGCAATGAGGTTCCTCGCTTTCTCGAGAACACGGGGTCCGGCTGGGTTACCGCCGAATACGCCCTGCTGCCCAGGTCCACACGGGAGCGCGTGAAACGGGAATCCGCCGAGGGACGCCTGCAGGGGAGAACCCAGGAGATCCAGCGTCTGATCGGCCGATCCCTCAGGGCGGTGATGGACCTTAACGCTCTGGGGGAACGCACCATCGTACTGGATTGCGACGTCATCCAGGCGGACGGGGGCACCCGGACGGCGTCCGTTACCGGGGCCTTTACGGCCTTGGTGCAGGCGCTTCGGTTACTGCGCGAACGGGGAGAACTCACCGCTTCACCCATACGGGAGGCCGTGGCCGCGGTGAGCGTCGGAGTCGTGGACGACGAGGTGCTTCTCGACCTGGATTACGAAGAGGACCACCGTGCTCAAACAGATCTGAATCTGGTGATGACGTCCTCGGGAGCCTTTGTGGAGATTCAAGGGACCGCGGAAAAGAAGCCGTTCGACGCCCAAGCCCTGGATCGCATGCTGGAACTGGGTACCAAAGGGATTCGGGCTCTGATGCAAATCCAATTGGAAGCCTTGGGAGGCGAGCTTTGGTGATGTCTTCCACCCAATATGCCTTGCAAACCACGGGAGCGTATGCTACCTGAAAGCCCTCCGGCAAGCGGAATTTCGGCATTGCCCCGCCTGTCGTGAGACGCAGGATTCCTGAATGCATCCCACAAAAGGATGCCCCGAACCTCTGATGGGGTGAGGGTAGGTGTGCAATAGGTGTCCCTGGATATGTTGTCCAAAGGGTACAAATAAACGAGTTTTTGTCGGGGCGTGGCGCAGCCTGGTCAGCGCGCGTGCTTTGGGAGCACGACGTCGGAGGTTCGAATCCTCTCGCCCCGACCAGTGGTTTCTTCCGGTCGCTTCCATGAGGGAGGCGGGGAGCGCTTCTCTATCCCGCGCGGTTCCAATCCCACTATTCAAACGAGATCGAGTTCATGGCGCCCGCTGAACGCATCAAGCTCTTCCTGCTGGAATACGTGGGAGTTCCTCTGTTCAAGGCCTGGTTTTCCACGATACGGGTTCGAGTGGTCAATCCCGAGAACCGTAGACGGGTCGTTTCGGGAAAGGAACCCTTCGTCTTCGCCACTTGGCATCGGGCGGCGATCTACTTTCTATATTACCTCGGCTCCCTTCATGCCATGGTCATGTTCAGCCGCAGCCGCGACGGGGAGTATATCGCGCGTTTCGCCTCCCGGATGGGGACGGTTCCGGTGCGCGGTTCCAGCAGCCGAGGCGGCAAGGAAGCCTTGCGGGAAATGGTCCGGCATCTCGAAGAAGGCGGACTGTATTGTGCAACCGTGCTGGACGGCCCTCGCGGACCGGCGTTCAAGGCCAAGCCGGGCATGGTCGTTCTGGCGCAGCGCACCGGGGTTCCTCTGATGCCCATACTCTGGTCCTGCGGAAAGTCCATCACGTTCAAAAAGACGTGGGACGGGACCATGATCCCCAAGCCCTTTTCCGAAGTAGCGGTGATGTTCGGCGATCCCATCGAAGTGTCTGCCGGAGGCCCCGAAGTCACGGAAGCCTATACGAGACTGGTGGAGGAACGCCTCAACCGGATGAAGGAAGAGTTGGATCGAATGTGTGGGTATGCGTTTCCCGTCTGAACGCCCGGGATTCTTGTCCACGGTCGTCCAAGTCGCGCTTTCCCTCATTTTTCTGCTTTTCGGCGTGGACCTGCTGGTGGGCGCCTACTCCCTCGAGTCACCGCACTACTTTATTCTGACCTTTTTCGCTTCCAACCTGATCATTCTCATCAGTGCCGCGGTGCTTGCCGGCGTGCTGGTGCGGAGGTTCTCCCGGCGTGCCTCCACGGAAGAGGGGGATGCTTCTTCGGAAGAGAACCCGGAATCCGAAGTCTCTTCGCCCCCCGACGACTCCATGGAGTAAAAGCACCTATTCACGGGGGGTGCCGTTCCGCTGCACCCCCGACGGGGGACAATGGCCCCCGGACCCCTCTCTGAATGCTTACGAGTGAAAGAGGAGGGATGCGGGCGGGCGAGGCGCCGGCCGTGGGATTCCGTTATCCCGTCACTCGGGGCGCCCCAGTTCGAGAGTGCGCGCTCCCAAGGCCTTGAGGATATCCTGCGGGTCCATTTTGAGCATGGTTCCCCGGCGTCCCCCGTTGATGGCCACCTCGGAGAAATCCGCCAGACTTTGCTCTATATAGACCGGGAGGCGCCGTTTGGTGCCGAAGGGGCTGATGCCTCCCACTTGGTAACCGGTGAGGCGCTCGGCGGTCGCGGCATCCGCCAGAGCGGCCTTTTTGGCCTTGAGCGACGCGGCCAGGGCTTTGAGGTCGGCCTGCAGGTGCCCCGGCATGAGCACCAGGACGTATCCTCCGGGACAAAGCTCCACCACCAGGGTCTTGATGGTTCGTTCGATGGGGTAGTCCAGAGCGGAGGCGGCGAAGCGAGCGCCTTTTTCCAAGTGTTCGTAGGTCTCCACACGGTGGGGAACGTTCCGTTGCTTAAGAAACCGGAGAGCAGGGGTGGACATGGGACTTCCGATCACGTCGATAAAGGGTCGGTGAGGAAACGGCGCCGGAGAGGCGCTGAAAGATGAAAATCTTGACACTATCACACTCTTCCGATAGAAGGAAGAGCGTCGTGTGGGCGATTAGCTCAGGTGGATAGAGCGTTGGTCTCCGGAACCAAAGGTCGTGAGTTCGAGTCTCGCATCGCCCACCACCAAAAACCGAAAGAAAATCAATAAGTCGGATTGGACGTTCAAGGCAAAAAAGACGGTTTTTGAAGACGATCTTGGAGTTTTCCCACCGTATTTCCCACCTGCCGACCGTAGGTCGTTTTCCAACGCACCCGAAGTTTGACGCTCTGTGCGATAGCGCCGTAATGATATCAAGTAGTTACATATTTTGATTGGACGGCTTTTACACTACAAGCCTCGTTTCATGGCAGGGACGATGGAATGGGTGGCGCTCCGATCAAAGTCAACCAATACTTTTGTTCGTCCGTGGGACGGGCAACGACACGGGTTTTTGAGGCGCCGATTTCCAGTTCCCCCACCTTATTCTCGGGCTAAATTTGGTGCCCACCTTGGGGTCCACTTCGGCCCGTGCCTCGCTTCTATAATTGAACTGAGTTGGTCATGGGCCTCCAGAAGCGTTTTGGAATCACATCCAACCCAATGCGCGATGCGCCGGCGGTTTCAACTCCCTTTTTTGGATTCAATGTCGGTCCGTGCGGGGTGGTTACGAAAATGCGGGAGAGCAAGGCGGATCCAGCACCGTGGTAGGCGTATTGCGCGTAGACCAGATCTGCGGGAATTGGAGGGCTTCGATCTCCAAACCGCCCGAATCCGCCGTCCTTGACGACCAGGGGACCAAAAGGGAAGGGTTTCGACCCCCGGGCGGGTTCACCAGGGGGGCATGCGGGCCGGGTCATGAAAGGACCTCTACCATGAGATCGGCCGTTTCCCTCGCGAACAAAGGCGCCATGCAGAGTTTTCCCGTGTCCACGGTCACGTAGGAACCGTGGGCGATGGGGCCAATGAGTGATCTCTGATGGAGAATACTGCCGGGGTCGTCTATGTCCGTGCGTCCCCGTGCGACAATGACGCCTCCCCCCACTTCGCCTCTTATGCCGTTGTCCAGCAAACGGTTCATTGAGGGGACATAGGCCGCCATGCCCCGGATGTTGCTTTTGATGAAATTCGAGTGGGCGATGCCGGCCACGAACTTGGAGAGGGAAGGGTGGGCTTCCGTCATCTTTCGAATGCTTCGAGGCAGAAAACCCCGGTGCACGCGATCGTGCAGCACCCGCCCGTCCTCGTGGGTGCATTGGGCAATCTTGCTTTTGGGATACCAGGAGACGTAGCATGACCCGTCGCCGTGATTCACCACGTCGCCGTAGGCCCCGAGGATTCCCGTCGCTGAAGGGATGTGGGCGTCGGCCGCCGGAAGCGCACCGATATTGACCGTCGCTTTGTATCGGAATATCCAGGGGACGTTCTCTCGTATCCCCGCGGTCCGGTCGACGCGCACTCGGTCGTCCCACAGGCAGTTGGCCGCGCACACGTACCGATATTGAACGGGCAGGTTCTTCCGGCTCGCCTCGACTCCCACGTCCCCGCCCGCAAACCTGATCACCGCCCGAACCTCCGTGTCTCCCAAAAAGTGTACTTTGGGATGACGGGCTACGGCTTCCCGGAGGACTCGAGCCAGGGCCGTAGGTGAGACGGCTCGTTCCTCCGTTTCGAAGGAACCTTGGGTCAGATCGGGTGAAAACAGCCTGTCGTGAATCTTTGAGGGGGTACGTCGGTGAAAGCGGTCGATTTTCAGGTCGAGATAAAGGTCTCCCGAAGTTTTCGTGAATTCATGAACGGTCTCTTCGACCTGATGAAAGTGGGCTTCGATGGCGGCTATGCCCAACTGGCTGTCCCGAGGAACAAAGTAGTGGAACGGCCGCGAGGGCTTCAAGACGTCCGCGCCGTGACCCGTCAACTGCCGGAGGATACGGGAAAAGGTCAGGGAGCCTCGCGCCATGAGACGGTGCGTTTCTTTGAGGGGGTCCTTGGCGTAGACGAATCCTAAATGGAGCTTGCCTTCGTTATGGAGGCTCGCGCCGGTTACGGGGGTGGAGGACCTTTCCAGGAGGTCGACGTCGTAACCTCTGTGGGCCAGTTCCAGAGCGAGACAGCAACCCATGATTCCCGCGCCCAAGATGCCTATGTTACTGCCGGTTCGATGACTCATGTTCGAAGGATCGCCGATTCCGATGTCCGACAGGTGACAGGACCCCGTTCGAGGACAGGTTCAGGGATGACCGCAAGTGGGTTTCAAAGCCGAAGGAAATCCGAATGCCATGGATTTCCCCCGGACCACGGAAGGTTATTTCGCCTGGTACCGATTTTTATGAAGCCAACTGAAATCCGGCCTTCTCGGGCCGAAGGGATTTTCGTCCCTGGCATATCCTTCCTCTCCGGGGACGCCGATCTTCATTATGGCGGTGAGCTCGTAGTCTTCGGGAAGCCCCAACAATTCTCCCGCCTTCTTCTTGTCTTCATCCCAGTAGAGCACGATTCCGGAACCCAGCCCTTCGGCGACGGCGACCAGTGACATGTTTTCTATGCAAAGCCAGAGGCTTCGTTCCCAGTCCACCTTGTTGCACACCGCCACAATGGAGGCGTTCTTGAAAGATTCCTTTTGAGCCGACCCGGCCGCTTCGAGCTTCGGTCGTTTTGCCGGGTCTTTCAACGGGGTTTTCATGGTCTGCTCGTATTTCAGCTCCGCGAGCCGTTGGATGATGGAGGGGTCCTCCACGATGATGAATTCCCAAAACTGGCGATTGAGAGCCGAAGGCGCTTTCGTTCCGGCCAGGATGATCTTGCGCAGCTGTTCTTCCGTGGCGCCCGCCTTGTACACCCGGATGGTCCGTCTCTTCTCGATAGCCTCATACAGATCCATGTATTCCTCCTTTGGTTATTCTCTTATTACAATAATCCGGCGTTCAAGAAAACCATAGCCCAAAACGGGAAACAAGAATTTCGGTTGGGGGCCGAGAGGAATTGAGTTAAACTGCCTTTTCGCATCCTGAATTCGAGAAATCGACGCTCACGCTCGAAAGGCCGGCCCGAGCCGTGGCGCGGGCCGGAGGAGATCATCACTCAAGGCGGCGAGGAGGACGCGGCTCATTCGGATGACGGCGGGAGGGGAGGCCGCGTGTTTTTCGTCTACAGGCGGGTCAAAGCGCGGCTGTCGAGGAATTCAAGAAGCGAAGAATTCCGGTTTAATCGAATCCACGGCGTTCACGCAAAACCTGCGCCCGTCTTCGGACGCACGGCATCAAAGGAGGTAGACCCATGCAACGTTATCGAAGCATCTATCTTTGGTCCATCCTGCTGGTATTCCTCTTCTCCGCTCAGGCGTTTTCCTGGTCGGACGGAGTCTGGAAGCCGAGCGATTACAGCAACAATTTCTGGATCCAGACCTACACCACGGGTTCTTCCCTCATTATCGTATCTGCGGATGGGGAGCGTTTTTATGTATTTCTGGACCCCGACGTGAGCGATGGTTTCGATGTTCCGGAGTTGTTCGGCAAGGATGCGAGCCTGGAAGTCGTTTTTGGTCAGGTAGGCACGAGCGTGGACGCACAGCCTGCTACCGCCAAAGCGGTCTTGGAGATTGCGGGAGAAACGACGCAGTACACCCTGCAACAAACCTTCGAGGCGGCCTGCGGTCTTGCGACCTTGGACGGGGATGCGGCCGGAGACCCGTTGAGCAAGCTGCTTTCCGGCGGTTTACTCAAGCGGTAGCGGGTACGTTGTTCTCGAACCTCGTGGTGAACGGCCTGTCCCTGGAACGTGAACTCTGCAAATACTTCGAGGCTGTTTTGCCTGGAATCGGGGTGAGGGCGGCTCCACTCATCGGAGCCGTCTCCAACGCCCCGGGCGCCGCCCTCTTCCCGCTCGCCTTTCTTCTTTCGCAGTCGGAGCCGCTTCTTTAAGTCCGGAGGGCGGCCTCAGCGGCCCTTCGTGTGCGGTCTCCAATGTCCGAAACCCAAAGACCCGACAAACGGATATCATGATCTGAATGACGGGTCGTCTCAAAGATCGCACGGAGGTGCGAGAATGCCTTGACAAGTTAGGTACGTAAAAGAGACTATTGATCATCTTACGGTCTTCGAAGCTCCTATCTCGAAGAAAGTGAAGGCGCAGCACGAGTCCTGGGGACCGGGTTGCGCCTTTTTTTCTCCGCATGCGATGAGAGGGGGGCGTCGCACGGAAGCATTCCCGGAGCGGGGGAGAGGGGTGCGGTTTTTTTGCGCTCGGCGGACCGAAATAGGCGCGTATGCTCCTTCGATGGATAACCCGGAGGATGATTCATAATCGGCCGGCTACGGAACGAAACAGGAACCATGGTTAGTATACCCGTACAAATTTCCGAGACCTTGGACGATCCACATTGCCCACGGGTATCGAGAATCGTGCACGAAATGTCCGAATCCTTCGGACGAGCCATCGATGCCAAAGACCCCTTCACCAAGAACCATTCCGATGAAACGGCGGTCATCGCTCAAGCCGTGGCCTCCGCCTATGGGCTTTCTTCGGAAATGTGCCACGTGATTCACATCGCCGGTCACCTACACGATATCGGGAAAATCGGCGTGCCGGACTGCGTGCTGACCAAAGCAGGGGCATTGAGCGAAGAGGAATGGTGTCTGGTCAGGAAGCATCCGGTCACCGGGGCCGCGATTTTGTCTCCGGTGCGAGCCATGGCGCGCATGGGCATCCCGGAACTGGTGCTATGTCATCACGAAAGATTCGATGGGCGGGGATATCCACGCAACCTGTCAGGGGAACACATTCCTCTGGGGGCGCGTATCATTGCCCTTGCCGACAGCCTTTCAGCCATGCTGCAACAGCGCACCTATCGGAAGGGGATGGATTTTGAAGACGCGTGTCGGGAAATCGCACGCTGCGCGGGAACGCAGTTCGACCCGGAGGTAGCGTCCGTGTTCTTCTCCATTCGCGGGGAAGCCGGAGGACTCTTGGAGGGTGTTCGGTCCAGTCCGACGAGTCCTTTGACGCTCGTCGGGGGATAGCGGGGACGCCTTGCCCAAGTTCTCGGAAGACGCTTTTTGTGGCGCATGGATGCGGCAAATGGGTCGTCGTGTCGGGATCCAATGAAATGAGACTTTGCAGCCGGACTCCGTTCATTTGCAGGGATGCCGTCGAATCCTTGAAGGACGGCCGTGTCGAAAGAAACTTTGTCGAGAGGACGCTGGACGCCGTTTCCAATATACGCGTCGGCATCAAGCTTAAAGGAGGGCTTCTACTCGTGGGACTACCGCCTCCTCCGGCGGCTCTCCCGGTGCTTCATGGAACCGGGACAGACCCGATCAAATACGCGGAGCGGGCAACCTGCGCGGCTAAACGTAATAGTATAAATACAATATTATAGCTTAATAATATTAGTTCAAAATCATATGAGAGAGCGGCGGCTGCGTAGGGCTGAGTTTTCCCCTTGGGTTGAAATCGATGGTCGGTGCTCAATCAACGAAATGTCTTATGGGGTTGGAGCGTGTGTTCCCTTGATCGGACTCGTTTTTTCGACCAGACACTACTTCTTCCGAGAAATCGGCTGACGGGTTTTATGTCGGAGTTGTTCGTCGTGCATTACAGAATCGAGAAGATGCCCACTCAGTCCTATCTAGCTCATGAACATGTTCCGTATCGGCAAAAGTAGTCCTACCACCTATTGATTTCCCTGGACAGAGAATCCAGGATATCATAAGATTTGTAAATACGGTTTCATGCCACTTCCCTTTGTTGATCATCGACTTCGGTATCCGAACAGCAATCGTCGGCTCTTCACAGTCCCATTTCAGGGATGCAGGTGAGCTGTGTGAGTTCTTCTTTGGGAGAGTTGCCCATAGGCATATGGAAAAGAACTTCAAGCAATGGAGGACGACATGAAGAAGGGACTGTTTTGTTTGCTCTTGTGTTGGGTCGTGATGGGGCTCGCGGTGGGGACCTGTTCGGCGCAAAGCGGAATCTGGAAGGGTGATCCGGTACGGCCCAACGACAACTTCTACGTCCAATCCTATGACACCGAAGACAACTCGGTTATCGTCATCTTTTCACCCGACGGAGTGCAGTATGCGGCCTTTTTGGACGCGGACTTCGAATCAGGGGTGGTGGACGCCGACGACCTCGGGGGATTGGGCCATCACCTGACGATGAATTTCGCCGACGAGGATAACGCCACGGCCACCTTGGACCTCGCGGACGCGGACCCCACCAACTACATCCTGGTTCGAACGTTCACGGGATTCGGCAAGGGCGAAAAGGGCGACACCGGTGCTGAGGGTCCCCAGGGCCCGGCCGGTGAGGACGGCGCGGACGGCGCGGACGGCGCAACAGGTGCCGTTGGTCCACAGGGCCCTCCGGGCATTGCGAATATTTACACCGCCAACAACAGTATTTCCCTTAACGAAGTGCAATTGAAGATTTGTACGGCCTCCTGCAACTCGGGAGATACGGCCATCGGCGGCGGTTGGAACACCGGTCTCGCCGTCACCAGCATCCAGTTGAGCCAGCAAGCCGAAGGCGGGCAATCCTGGTCGGTTACCTTCTACCGGAACGAGTCTTCCGGCGGCACGGTTACCGTCCAATGCTACGCCGTGTGCGCGGAGCTGGAATCCTAAGACAACGGAGCCTTAACCCAAGGGGGGAAGCCCGCCTCCGGTCGGGCTTCCTCATAACCTCCGCCGACTCCCCGAGACTCACAAGACTTTTCTATCCGCCGCGCAATTTTGTCGCACCGGAAGTCCCTTCTCGGAGTGCGATCTATCATCGGTCACCGATCCCGATTCGATTCTTACGAAATGGAGACAATCCGCCCATCGGGTTGCGTCTTCCGTATTCATGGAATATGAATCATTCGGGCTGTGAATCGACCTGCACGGATCCTGCAAATTTTGCCTGCAATCACTTTGGGTGCGAGTGCAAACCGGCGTTTTCAGAGATTCCGTCGACGGCTCAGGTGTAAGGCGCCGCCGGAGAAGTTTTGCTCGGATTTTGATAAGGATGAATTGTTCATGCGAATTGCGATACTGACCAAGGAATTTCCTCCCCACATCTACGGCGGTGCGGGAGTTCACGTGGATTTCCTCACGCGGGAGCTGGCGGCTTTGGCGCCGAAAGCACATCAGGTGGATGTCTACTGCTTCGGGGAGCAAAACGGGGTGGATTCCTCCCGGAACGTGCACGGGGTGCAGGCGGACCTGGACTACCGCGTTCAAGACCCAAGGCATTGCGCCGTGCTGGATACCCTGTTGACGGACACTCTGATGCTGGGTGCCTTGCAGCAGGCCGACATAGTCCACTGCCATACCTGGTATACGCATCTGACCGGTTGTCTGGCACGTCGTATGCACGGTATTCCGTTGATCTTGACCACCCATTCGCTGGAGCCTCATCGTCCGTGGAAACGCGAGCAACTCGGTTCGGGCTACGAGGTTTCCTCGTGGCTGGAACGGACCGCGTATGAAAACGCCGACGGGGTCGTGGCGGTGTCCAAGAAGATGCGGGAGGACGTGCGGCAACTATATGGGGTTCCTTCCGAACGCATCGACGTGATCCATAACGGCATCGACTGCAACCGCTATCGTCCCCGCCGAGACCCGGAAGTGCTCGAGCGTTATGGCGTGGACCCTAAGAGGCCCTTTATTCTCCTGGTGACCCGCATTACCCGCCAGAAGGGCATTCTTCACTTCCTCAACGCCGCCAAACTGCTGAAGTCCGACGTACAGGTGGTCTTGTGCGCCGGCGCGCCGGACACGAAAGAAATCTTGGGAGAGGTTTCCTCCAAGGAGGAGGAGGTCTCCGCTGTCCGAGGCGACCGGGTGGTTTGGATTGAGGAGAACGTCCCCGTGGACGACCTGGTCGTTCTTTACACACACGCGTCGGTCTTCGTCTGCCCTTCGGTTTATGAGCCCTTCGGCATCATCAACCTGGAAGCCATGGCATGCGGAACCCCTGTGGCGGCCTCCGCGGTGGGAGGGATTCCGGAGGTGGTGGTAGAGGGAGAGACGGGCCGGCTGGTGCACTTCGAAGCCGTGGGTCCCGACAATCCGGAACCGGTGAACCCTGAGGCCTTCGCCGGTGATCTGGCATCAGCCGTGGACTCCATGCTTTCAAATCCGGAGAAGCGGGCCGCCATGGGACGGCGGGCACGCCGTCGAGCGGAAGAGCACTTCAGTTGGACGGCGATTGCGGGCAAGACTTTGGCGTTCTACGAGCGGGTGATTCGGGCTCACCGTGAGGCAAGGGCTTCGGAGGACTGAAGTAGGCGGGGAAATGGGGTGTCGGATGCCCCCGGCGCACTGCGCGTTAGAGCGCGGGCGACGGGAGCCTGAGAAGATGAACGACGCGCCAAGGGCGTAAGTCCTGCGGAACGGTCGGCACATAGGGTGCGCCGGTATAAGGATGAAGTTCAATCCCCGCCGGCGGACCGAACTCGTTCTCAACAGACCGATAACGATCACATGTCCACGGATCCTCAGGTCACGTTGATCTTGAGGAGTTCTCCCAACACCGTGAAGTGTTCCACCCAATCCATGGCGGCCGGATCGCCGGAAGCGGCCCTCTCCTTCATCTGCTGGAACATGCCGCAGGCCATTCGGAAATAGACGTTTTCGGCCTTCCAAAGGTGGAGACCCAGAGACAGATTCTGGATTTGACCCAAGACGTTCCTGATTTCCTTGAGCAGTTGCGTTTGTTCCGGGGTTTCCTCCAAATTTCCCATTTTCCTGCTGATCCATTCCGCAGCGATGAAGCGCAGTGTCCGGTCGTCCAATCTGAGGCTCCATCGCTTGGCATCCTCGGCGAGAATCTCAAGCCGTTCCTCGTCCAGTTCGTCTTCCGAGAAAAGGCGCTGAATGTCGGTATTCACCACGTATTGCGCCGCGTCTCGGAACAGGTTCGGGGCCGGAATGTGCAGCCACTGAAGGAAGTTGAGCACGGTGTAATTGGACGCCAATATCTGGCGGTAGGAGGCTTCGGCGGCCTGGTAGGAGGGTTCGAGCAACGCGTGGACCACCTTTCTCTGTTCATCCTTGAACAAGTGCCATATGGAAAAGGTGCTCTTGTTGAAATAGCTGTCCATGAGGCGGATTCCTTCCGCCAAATCGCCTCGATTGAACACGGCCTGCAAGTCCCCCTCCATCTTCCGATAGTTTTCAAAAGAGTGCAGGTAGTTCAGGCCGCAGGTCAAGTTATGGTCTCCCGGCCACAGCACGGCGAATTGAAAGTTGATGAAAGCCCGTGTGATGTTGGAGGTGAGGCGGCCTTTTCCCGTAACGAGCCGGGAACGCCCGGCTTCGAGACGGTTGTAGGTGTCGGCGGAAACGGAGAAGCAGGAGAATTCCTCGGCGTCCATGCTTTCGTGGAACACCGAGGACATGGCGAAGTGCGCGCCCACACGGAGCATATCCACTTTGGCGGGCTTGGCGTATTCTTCATAGACCTGACCACCGTCGCCGAGGACGTTGCTTGGAGCCCTTTTGAGCAGTCGGATGAACTCCTCTTCGAAGAATTGCCCACTTAATTCTTCGGCAAGCTGAATGGTTCGAACGGCGTACTGTATGATCTGAACCGTTTCGATCCCCGAGATTTCGTCGAAGAACCATCCGCAACTGGTGAAGATGTATTGTGCGAACCGCTGCATTTCCAAGAGCTTCAAGGCGTTGACAACGTCTTCGGGACTGGATGCTCCCGAGGCGTGTTCCCCGAGAAAGCGGTTTACGTTTTCATAGGAACGATCCAGGATCAGTTCGATGTACCGATCTCGGGCGTGCCAGTGGTTTTTGTAGTAACGTGGGCCTAACTCCTCGAATACCTGAGCGGCCCGGTCTCGCAGCCAATTCATGGCGTTGCGCAGGGGTTCCCTCCAGTCCTGCTTCCAGCCGGGGTGGCCGCCCGAGTTGCAGCCGCAGTCGGTACGCCATCGTTCCAGTCCATGGATGCAGCTCCAAGAAGAGTTTTCGAAGATCTCCACTTCGAAAACCGGAGGGTGTCTTTCCAGGTACTCTCCGTAATTTGTAAGAGCCACGGAGGGGTCTTCCTCGGCCAAATGCAGACAGTAGGACAGCGCCATCTCACCTTGCAGATGATGATGCCCGAAAGTCTCCCCGTCCACGGCCACGTGTACCAATTGGGGCCAATGCCTGTCGTTGTCCGAGAAGGCGGCCATGAGGCGATTTTTAAAAAAGGAGCCGTTCTTCAGTAACTCCCCGAATGCCAAGTCTTGAGATATGGGTCCGTCGTAGAAGAACAGGTTGATGCTTCCACCCGAGGGAAGTCTGCAAAGATAGGCCGTGGTGGGGTCTATGCGACCGTTGGAAACGTCCCGCCAAGGTTCGTTGCTTTCCATGTTCCTGACCTTGTGGGCCTGCCGCGGAGCCAAAATGACGAACCGTATCCCGGCTCCGGCGAGGATATCCAAGGTTTCAAGGTCCACGGCGGTTTCCGGCAGCCACATGCCTTCCGGGTCGCGTCCGAAACGACTCTTGAAGTCTTCAATGCCCCAAAGAATCTGTGTGGATTTGTCCCTCCGACTAGCCAGGGGAGTAATCATATGGTTGTAGACCTGAGCGAGAGCCGAACCGTGTCCCGAGTACCGTTCCATGCTCAATCGATCGGCTTCAACGATTTCTCGGTGAATTTCAGGCTGCTTTCGTTGCATCCAGGACAGCAGGGTGGGTCCGAAATTAAAACTGATGCGGGAATAGTTGTTGACGATGTCGATGATCCTACCTTCGGAGTCCAATATCCGGGAGGCTGCGTTGGGTCCGTAGCATTCCGCGGCGATGCGCTCGTTCCAGTCGTGAAACGGCGCGGCCGAATCCTGGAGTTCCACCTCTTCCAACCACGGATTTTCCCTGGGCGGTTGGTAAAAGTGTCCGTGAATACAAATATAGCGTTTCATCTCCGCTCCTCCTCACTTGAGAACACGATCACACCGAGGGCCGGCAGTGTTATTCGGTCCGTATTCTCGCAGGGTGTAACGCCCCCGGGGCCTCCCCACTCCAAGTCCGCGGAGTTCAAAATCATATCCCACTTCCGTTTCGCAATAAACAACCTACGCTCGATCTCCTGATTCACGGCGGAAAAGCTGAAAATACAGAGCACACCGTACCTGCCGGACCGTCGTTCCATGGCCAGGACATCGTCACCGGGGAGTGTCCATACACGGAAGGGTTTATCCTCGCTCCCCGCGAGAGCGGGGTGCCGTTTTCGCAATCCGATCAGCTTCCGATAGAAGTTCAACAAACGGCCGTGATCTCCCGAATCTCTGCTTTCCCAATCGAGAACGCATCTCTCGAAGGTGTCCGGAGCCTGAGGATCGGGAGGCTCTTGGGACCAACGGAACTCCTTGAATTCCTCCCTGCGGCCCCTGCGCACCGCCTCCACGAGCTCCGGGTCTCCGTGGCTTACGAAATAGAGAAAGGGCCGGGTCTCCCCGTATTCTTCGCCCATGAACAGGAGGGGAACATAAGGCGCCAGAAGGAGCAGGGCCGCACCCAGCTTGAGGCCTTCCAGCGAAGTCAGGGAAGACAGCCGTTCGCCGAAGACTCGATTGCCCACCTGGTCATGCGTTTGGAGGGCGTTGACGAAAGCGCTGGCGGGCAACCCGTCGCCCTGAGCACCGTGCGATCTTTGGCGGAACCGGGAAAACTCTCCCTGGTAGGCGAACCCTTGGCTCAGAGACCGGGACAAGAACTCGAGATCTCCGTAGTCTTCGTAGTAACCGGACCGCTCACCGGTAAGTCGCGTGTGTACGGCATGATGAAAGTCGTCGTTCCATAACGCATCCAGGCCCTTGCCTCCAATCTCATGGGGCATTGCCAAAGCCGGATCATTGAGATTGGTCTCAGCCACCAGGAATCGTTTTCGGCCGGTTCTGCGTTCGTACTCGCGGGTAATCAGGGCGAGTTCCCGCAAGAAATGAACCGGCCGTCGGTCCAGGATGGCGTGGGTGGCGTCCAGGCGCAGCCCGTCCACGTGATAGCGGTCGAACCAGTGAAGAGCGTTGCAGAGGAAGAAATTTCTGACTTCGTCGCTGTGGGGACCGTCGAAATTCACCGCTTCTCCCCACGGTGTGGCATAGTCCGACGAGAAATAGGGTCCGAAGTCTCTGAAATAGTTCCCCTCAGGACCCAAGTGGTTGTAAACCACGTCCAGAAAAACAGAGAGTCCCTTGTGGTGGCACCGGCTCACAAAGCGTTTGAAACCTTCCGGCCCTCCATAGGAATCCTGCACGGCGAATGGATAGACGCCGTCGTATCCCCAGTTGCGGTTTCCCGGAAACCGGGCCACGGGCATGACTTCCACTGCGGTGACACCTAGTCGGACCAGATGGTCCAGCCTCTCCGCGGCCGCGTCGAAAGTTCCTTCCGGAGTGAAGGTGCCGACGTGGATTTCGTACAGGATGGTCTCACGCCAGGGAACAGGGTGGAATTCCTCATTTTCCCAAACAAAGCGGTCGTGATCGACCAGCGCGGACGGCCCATGCACCCCCTCGGGCTGCTGATTCGAGGCCGGATCGGGTCGGGAAATGCTTCCGTCCAACAGAAAGCGATACCTGGAACCGTGCCGTACGTTGTTTTTGGTGGTGCGCCAATAGCCCCGCGCATCGCGCTGCATGGAGCAAAGGTCTCTGGAGGGCTCCAGTAGTTCCAGGTCCACGCGGTTCGTGCTGGGCGACCACACCGTAAACTCGAAAACGTCCTCCCCGATCTTCTTGGGTCCCGGGGGGACGAGGGCTTTAAAAAGGGAGTGGTGGTTCATGCTTGTTCCTCTTGATCACCAAAGATCGTGGGAGCGGAACCCGCCCCGAGGGCTTCCGCTTTCTTCGGGCGCCGGAAGCGCCCGTGTTGGTCTGGGAACCGAACTTTCGGCAGCCGGGAAGGAGGGCCGTGCGGCGTCATCCCTCCACATCTTCCATGGGCCTTCAGTCTGAGCGGGGGAGGGGAGACGCTTCCGGCGGTTTGCGCGCCCGTGTCGCAGGGGGCCGGGTCTCGCGACACGTCTCAACGGGCGCAAGAAGCATTCTTCCAGAAAAGGGGTTGGTGAGACTCCCATAAAGGCGGAGTCTCCGATTCGGTTCTTCGGCCCGCTAGTTATTTTTCGGGCCCGGCGGTTTCTCCCTCCGGTTGCTCGGCGGAGTCGGTTCCCGTCGACGGGCCCTCCATCCTGAAGAACACGGCGCCCAAGGGAGGGGCGTTCAGTGAAATGGAATAGTAGTACCCGTGGCTGGGTACGGGTGAGGTTTCCAGGCCGCCGAAGTTACCCCAGCCGGATCCCCAGTATTCGTCGGCGTCGCTGTTGAGTACTTCCCTCCAAAACCCCGGACCGGGAACTCCGATCCGATAATTGGCGCGCGGTAGGGGGGTAAAGTTCAACACCGCGAGGATCATATCGTTCGGGTCCTTTCCGATTCGAAGGAAGCTGATGACACTGGAGTCCGAATCATTGCAGTCGATCCACCGGAACCCGTCGGGATGGAAGTCGTTTTCGTACAGGGGCGGGTTGGAAACGTAAAATCGGTTCAGATCTTCCATCCATCGGAGCATGCCGCGATGCGGCTCATATTCCAGCAGGTGCCAATCCAGGCTGGTTTCATGATACCATTCGTTGGTCTGACCGAATTCTCCCCCCATGAAGAGCAGCTTTTTGCCCGGATGGGACCACATGTAACCGTAGAGTAGGCGCAGATTGGCGAATCTTTTCCATTCGTCACCGGGCATCTTGCCGATGAGGGCCCCTTTTCCGTGGACCACTTCGTCATGGGACAGGGGTAGGACGAAATTTTCCGAAAAGGTGTACATGATGCTGAAAGTCAGCTGGTTGTGGTGATATTTCCGGTGAATTGGATCCTGGGACATGTAGGCCAGCGTATCGTGCATCCATCCCATGTCCCACTTCATGCCGAAACCAAGTCCGCCTAAATAGGTCGGTTTGGAAACCATGGGCCAAGCCGTGGATTCCTCCGCCATGGTCTGAGTGTGCGGGAAATCCTGGTACAAGGATACGTTCATGGACCTGATGAACTCTATGGCGTCCAGGTTCTCGTTGCTTCCGTAACGGTTGGGTATCCACTCGTCTTCTTTTCTGGAATAGTCCAGGTAGAGCATGGAGGCCACGGCGTCCACCCGCAGGCCGTCGGCGTGATAGCGATCCAGCCAGTACATGGCGCTGGAAATCAGGAAAGAACGTACTTCGTGGCGTCCGTAGTTGAAAATGGCGCTGTCCCAATCGGGTTGGTGTCCCTGGCGCGGGTCGGCATGTTCGTACAGGTGCGTCCCGTCGAAGTAGATCAGTCCGCCGGCGTCGGTGGGGAAGTGGGAAGGCACCCAGTCCAGGATGACTCCGATGCCGTTTTGGTGAAGCAGGTCAATGAGGTACATGAGCTCTTCCGGCGGTCCGTAACGCGCGGTGGGCGCGAAATAGGAAGTGACCTGATAACCCCATGAACCGTAAAAGGGGTGCTCCATCACAGGCAGGAATTCCACGTGGGTGAACCCGGTGCGTTTCATGTGCTCAACCAGAAAACCCGCGATGTCCTTGTAGGTGAGGAATGTCCCCCCATTCTCTCCCGGTGCTCGACGCCAGGAGCCCAGATGCATTTCGTAGATGGACATGGGACTATCGAGCCCGTTTTTGCGCTCCCTGTCGGCCATCCAATCATGGTCCAGCCAATCGTAGCTCAACTCCCAGAGAATGGACGCCGTATTGGGGGGCACTTCGGTTCGGACTCCGAAAGGGTCCGTCTTGTCCGCCATGTACCCGTCCACGCTTGATTCAATGTGATACTTGTACCCGATTCCCGGCTGGATTCCCGGCACGAATCCTTCCCATATACCGGAGCTGTCCGGACGTGAGAACAACTCATGGGTGGACGGATTCCAGTCGTTGAAATCTCCCATAACCGTCACGCGCGAAGCATTGGGCGCCCATACGGCGAAGTGGGCTCCCTCATCCCCCTCATGGGTCATGAGGTGGGCCCCCATTTTTTCATACAGCCGGAAGTGTCGTCCTTCCTTGAACAGATAGATGTCATGGTCCGTGAGCAGACTCGCGCCATTGCGAACATTTCCCTTCTTTCCCTTCGACATATCAGGCTCCGCAAAGCTGCTTGACTCCACGGAGCGGAATCAGCAGCCATTCAGGTCGATTGTTGAGTTCGTATCCCACTTCATACAGTGCCTTTTCCAGGAGAAAAGGAACCAGCATGTTTTCGAAATCTTCCATGGACGAAGGCAGAATAGGCGAGCCTTTCATCTTTTCCAGATAACCCTTGAGAAAAGACCCTCCCATGTAGGTGGCCCAAAGCTCCGCCCAGGGAGATAGGAATTCCTTTTCGTCCGACGAAAGGGCCATCTCTCTATGCAGAACGGTATAGGCGGCGTATTGGTAGGACCTCAACATTCCGGCGATGTCTCGGACCGGAGAACGCTTGAGGCGTCTTTCACTCAGGCTCCTCGCGGGCTCGCCTTCGAAATCGAAAATTACGAAATCCTTGCCCGTATAGAGTACTTGTCCCAGATGGTAATCTCCGTGGGTTCTCAGCGCCAATGCTTCCAGTTTTCGTCTCAGTATTCGCCGCATGCGGGAAAAGATTTCGCTTTCCAGGGCCAGCACTTCCCGGGCTTCTTGTTGAATCGAGTCGGAAAAACGGCTGAGGTTGTTTCTCAACAACCGCAACTGTTCGCCGGCGAGATTTTGCATGGACTGGAACAAGGCCCGCTGTCGCAGCCAGGAGAAAGCCTCCGGGCGGAAGCTGTCGTCTTTGTCCGCACGAGCCAGAGCCTGGTGCATTTCAGCGGTCCGCAGACCGAGCAGTTCCGCCATTTCCTGAGTGATGCCGGCGAACAGCTCATCCAGAGGCTGAGGTGCGGTATCCATGTCCGCCTGCACGGGAGTGGCGGGGCACTCGGGCGCCTCGGTCCCGGAGTTGCGCAGCAGCAGAGCCCGCTCAAAAAACCTTCTGACCAGATCGAGGTTGTGGGTCCAGGCGTCGCCCTGATTGGGAACGAAGCCCTGCATCATTCCGATCACCACATTATCCCCATTTTCGAAACGGTACTGAAGTTCGCCTAGATAGGGGGGAATATGCTCGAAACCCGAAACTCCCGAAAGGTAACGCACCATCTCGAGGTCCGGGTGCATGCCCCGATCCGTCTTGCGATAAAGTTTGAGAAAAAGGCTCTTACCGTAAACGATGGAGGTATTGCTTTGCTCCACTCCCAGCAGTTTCGGTGTCAAATCCACCTCGTTCTTGGTGAAGATTTCCCGAAGATCGCGGGTGGAGCCTGCGATGAGGCGACCGGTGGGGCCTGCGATGCGCTTTCTTCCCGCCGTAACCGCCAGAAGCGTCCTGCAGTATTCCTCGTCGTACACCGCTTCCTGGATGACGCCTTTCCAATTGGGGAGATCGAGAAGCGCCACGGTTCCCGGTGGAAGCTCTGAATCGGAATCTTCAATGGGTCGGCAGGTCAAGGGAAGGACGTAAATTTCGGGCTCTCCTTCCGTGTAGGACACCTCCACCAGAAGAATGGCCGGAGAATTCCTGGTCTTGCCCAGCCGGAGAGATTCCAGAATCTTGGTTCCCTTCAGGCGACGGGCTTTGCCTCCGAACCAACGCCGGCCGTATATGTAGCCGGGAAGAATGTGCTTCTCCAACCTGCCTCTGGGTTCGGCTTCGTCGAACAAGGTGCCCCAGCTTTTCGCCCGAATTTGAGGCGCCCGACTTTCCGCCTGGTACACGATCGTCTCTTGGGGTGCTTTTAAAACAAGAACGAAATACGCATAGGGACCCAGGGAAAGCACATAGGGGGATTCGGTGACGGGAAGAAAGCGGGTTTGACCGAACATGTCTTCAGGCACCCGGCCTTGGTATTTCGAAAGATCGATTTCAACCATCTGGGCGTTTCGTGAGAGATTGGCCACCACAAGAATGGACTCATCCTCATGGGACCGGATGTAAGCCAAGACTTTGACGTTGTCCAGGTGCACGAATTCCATTTTGCCCCGACCGAAAGCCCGATATCTCTTCCGGCGGGCTATGATTCTGCGCATCCACCAAAGTAGTGAGTATTGACTTCGGCTCTGAGTCTCCACGTTGATGGTTTCGTAATGATATTGGGGATCGATAATCACCGGCAGGAATAGCTTTTGCGGATTGGCATCGGAGAATCCGGCGTTTTTGTTGGCGTTCCATTGCATGGGAGTCCGAACACCGTCCCGATCCCCCAGGTAGTAGTTGTCTCCCATGCCGATTTCGTCTCCGTAATAGATCACGGGAGAGCCGGGAAGGGTGAGAAGCAGGACATTCATGAGTTCGATCTTCCTGCGGTCGTTGTCCAACAGGGGAGCCAGCCTCCGTCGAATGCCCAGGTTGATTCTCGCGCGCTGATCCATGGCGTAAACGCGGTACATATAGTCCCGCTCTTCGTCGGTGACCATCTCAAGAGTCAATTCGTCGTGATTGCGCAAAAAAATGGCCCACTGGCAGGAATCCGGAACGGCCGGCGTCTGCTCCAGGATATTGATGATGGGATACTTGTTTTCCATTTCGAGGGCCATGAACATCCGCGGCATCAAGGGGAAATGAAACGCCATGTTGCAGGAGTCTCCCGAGCCGAAATAGGCTACGGCGTCCTCCGGCCATTGGTTCGCTTCCGCCAGAACCATCTTGTCTCGATGGTTTTCGTCGATGTGTCTACGAAGTTCCCTGATAAACTCATAGGTTTCAGGCAGATTCTCGCAGTTGGTTCCTTCCCGCTCGAACAAATAGGGCACGGCATCGAGTCGCAGGCCGTCCACACCCATACTCAACCAGAAGTCCAAGGCCTTGAACATAGCCCTTTTGACTTGCGGGCTTTCGAAATTCAGGTCCGGTTGGTGGCTGTAGAACCGATGCCAGTAATAGGCTTGAGCCACCGGGTCCCAGGCCCAGTTCGAGTGTTCGAAGTCTTGAAAGATAATCCGTGTGTCCGCATATCGGGTCGGCGTATCGCTCCAAACGTAATAGTTGCGCCATGCCGTGTTTGGTCCGGACCTTCTGGAACGTTGGAACCATTCGTGTCGGTTGGACGTGTGGTTCATGACCAACTCGGTAATTACCCGAATTCCGCGACGGTGGGCGCCTTTCAGGAATTCTTTGAAGTCTCTCAAAGCACCGTAGTCGGGGTGAACGTTACGGTAATCGGCGATGTCGTATCCGTCGTCCTTCAAGGGCGAAGGATAGAAGGGGAGCAACCATACCGTATTGATCCCGAGACTTTCGAAGTAGTCCAGCTTCGAGATCATTCCCTTGAAGTCCCCGATTCCGTCGCCGTTTCCGTCACAGAAGGTTTTTACGTGGACTTCGTAAATGATGGCGTCTTTGTACCAGAGAGGATCATCCGGCAGTATCGAGACATCGGTCATGGATGCGTTTCTCCTTACATGAAGTAGTCGAAATCCGTTTCCTTCCTGAGGTCCTTTTTCAGTGTGAAGATTCTCGCCGGAAGCACCCGTGGGTTCAACTCCACGTAGTTGCGTCCGCCGTGCCAGATGAACTTGTCGTCGCCGAGCAGATCGTGGATCAGAAAAGGCCTGCCCTCTTTCAGCTCCAGTTCTTCCAGAGGCAACGTGATCCAGGCTCCCTGTGTGTTGTATGGGTCCAGATTGACCACGGTAAACACCGCATTTTCCGTATCGCGGGAAACCTTCACGTAGGCAATGACGAAATCGTTTTCCGCTTTGATGAACCTCAGATTCCAGGTGGTTTGCAGGGCGGAATTGTTTCGTCGAATGCCGTTCAACCTGGCGATGAAGTCCTTGAGATTTCCTTCTATGTTCCAGTTTCGCGGTCTGATCTCATACTTTTCCGAGTTCAAATACTCTTCGCTTCCCACACGAGCTTCGTTTTCGCAGAGCTCGAAAGCGGGACCGTAAATGCCGTAGTTCGACGAGAGGGTGGCGGCCAGCACCAAACGCATGATGAAGGCGGGACGTCCGCCGAACTGGAGGAATTCCGGGAGAATATCGGGGGTGTTGGGCCAGAAATTGGGCCTGAAATAATCCCTCGGCGCTTCCTCCACCAACTCCGTCATGTAGTTCGTGAGTTCCTTTTTGGTATTTCTCCAGGTGAAATAGGTATAAGACTGGGTGAAACCCGCTTTGGCCAGTCCGTACATCATCTTGGGCCGTGTGAACGCCTCGGCGAGGAAAATCGTCTCCGGGTGTCGCTGTTTCACCTCGGAAATGACCCAGCGCCAGAAAGGAACCGGTTTGGTGTGGGGATTGTCCACGCGGAAAATCCTGACGCCCTGTTCGACCCAGAAAAGAAATACGCTCCTGAGTTCCTCCCACAGCTCGCGCCACGCCTCACATTCGAAGTCGAAGGGATAGATGTCCTCATATTTCTTCGGCGGGTTCTCCGCGTACTGAATCGAACCGTCGGCTCGCCGTCGGAACCACTCCGGATGTTCCCGCACGTATGGGTGATCGGGAGAACATTGGAAAGCCATGTCCAGAGCTATTTCAAGGCCCAGGTTCTCCGCCTCCGCGCACAAGTGCCGGAATTCCTCCAGATTGCCCAGTTCGGGATGCACGGCCTTGTGTCCACCGGATTCGGAGCCGATGGCCCATGGGCTGCCCACGTCTCCGGCTTCACACCGAGGTTCATTGTTCTTTCCTTTTCGATGTGTTTCTCCGATGGGATGAATGGGAGGGAAATAAAGCACGTCGAAACCCATACGGGCGATCTCCGGGAGGAGTTTTTCCATGTCCCTGAAGGTGCCGTGGCGCGGCCGACTCCCGAACGAGGCCGCGGACCTGGGGAAAAACTCGTACCAAGTGCTGAACAGGGCTCGTGGAGGGTCTACAAGAACCATGAGTTCCTTTTCGTATCGGGAGGGAAAAAGGTCTCCGTACTTGGCCATAATCTCGGCTAGGCTGGATGAGAGAGCCTCGGACAGGGCTTCTTCCGGATCTGTTCCTTCAAGAGTCGCGGCCGAACGGAGCAGGCTTTCCCTATCGGCACCGGACGCTCGTGTCGCCGCTTCGCCCACAAGGCGCGCTCCCTCGGCCAGAGCCGCCGAAATGTTCTGGCCGGCTCGGATTCTTCCGGACATGTCCCGACTCCAGGTCTTGAATCGGTCGACCCACGCTTTGACGCCGTAGTAATAAGGGACCATCTCCAGAATCTGAAACTCCGCCGTCCAGCGATCGTTTTCAAGTGGAATCATGGGTGTTTCGTGAAAGAAGGCATCTCCTTCCTTTCGGTGGAGAAGGAAAGCCCTGAGTTCGTCGTGGCCGTCCGCATAAATGTCCGCGGAAATCCTCACGGATTCACCGACGGCCCGCTTGATGGGGTATTCGCCGCACGCTATTTGAGGAGCGACGTTCTCGATCATTACGCGTTTTGTTCCATCAATCATGGGTAGTCCTCAGCCTTTGCATAGTCCGACGACGGCTCCGAAACCGGAGAGGAGAGGGAACACGGGAGAGATGGTCCCGTCTCGCTTCGTTCCGACGTCCTTGATTCTCATGAATCGGTCATGCGGGAGAGGCTTTGGCGCTTGTTCCGGTCGACGATCGGTATTTCGGAAAGCATCGTCTAAGTTAAGGGAACAGCGGAGAAACAAAACGAAAGCGTTGGCCCGAAAACACCCGGCCGGGAATATCGAGGATTTCGTCAACGGGAATCGGGAGGTGTTGGTCCTCCATCGGACCGGGTGATCCTTCAAGACAACGGCGACGGTTTGGTTTTCCGGCATTCGGGATTGGATGACTGGACAAGGCCCGTGCCGCATGATCCGTTCCGCGTAGCCATAAGTCTCTCATAATTCATCCGTTTTTCAAAGCGCTTTTTTCCGAGAGGCCTCGGTGCCCGGGATTCGGCGTGGAAGGAAATCGGCCGGGGGCGAGGCGGAGACGGTTGAAACATGCGATCTGCAGGGTTGCGCTCCGTTCCTCGTTCACTTCAGTTGCCTTACGTATGACTTGTCCGGATGGGTGATACCGGGTTTATTTCACCTCGAGTGTCGGAGACGATTTCCCGGGGACGAGTCGCAACCGCAGCACACGATCATTCCCGGAAAAGCGCGGCTTGATGCGAAGGGTGTTCATGGCCCGCGCATCCGACTTCTCGCCCACATCCCACCGAGCCGTCGGACCGTTCCGCTGCGGATACCTTTGAGTGGAACCGTCGTCAAAGCCCGAATTCGGGCTCACGCCGGTCGTCTCGATGGACACCTCCGCGAGATTTTCACCGTGGACTTCCACCGTACTCAAAACCACGGGCATTGCCAAGGAAAGCAGCAGGAAAGGCTCGTCATCGGGCATCCTCGGCATGTATTTTGAGGACCGGGGCACGGTCATGGTCCAGGTTTCGTCCGATCGGCGCTCGACTCCGAGGTCGAAAGGCATCCAGTCGTTAATGATCGGGGCTGGGTCCGGGTGGTCGATTGACGGCGACTCCAAGATTTCGGCGGCTTCTTTTTCAAGAACATCACAAACGGCGACCGCGCAAGCGTGAGTCACCGCGGCCCCGGGATGTCGGTTTACCGGATTGATGCCCCACTGTACGCTAAGATCGGCTTCTCGGCCTGAACACAGCATTGAGTGCACCTTGTCCAGCACGTCGAAGAACGGCACTCCCAATCGCTCGTACAGAGCGCGCACAGGCTCGAACCTGGGGCGGTGGTATTCGATGCTCGGGTCCGCCGGCAAGGTAACGTAGAAAACGGGTATGCCCAAAGTCCGGACCTTCTGAGAAAGCCTGGCGGCGGTGGATTTGTATTTTGCGAAATTCTCGCCTTTCAGTAGTTCCAGTTCCCATTGTGCGTACCGAAAGCCGTTTTTCGCCCCGGCGGCTCCCACGGCGACACGCTCTTGACGTCCGTCCCTCAGGAAGCAAACGAGGCCCGGAAACAGCCTTCCGGTGGAGGCCCGATTAAGGAAGCGATACAAGGAATCTTTGCGTACCAAGCGGTTCTCGTCCAGAATGGGCACGATTCCCTCGTCCGGATCATTGGTGGTGTATCCCCATAAGAGCAGATCGGGTTTGGCCTGATCCAGCACCGTTCCCAGAACGGCAAGCTGGTCGGATGTCGAATAACCCGGCAGGCCCGCGGCAATCACCTCCACTTGACGGTATCCCCGCCGCCAAAGCTCCCTCTCCAACTGCCTCCACCAAAGATCGTTCATGTTGGCGTACCCGTCGCCCCAAGCGAAAGAGTCCCCCAGCACCAAGATCCGCCGGGTTTTCTTCCGGGCGACGGTTACGGGAAAACCGTCGGAGCGCCATATTGGAAGGGACGTGTCGGCGTAGTTCTTGAACTCGTTGTTGAGGTTGATTCGTTTGTCTTCCCAATACCAATGGGAAAGGCGATCGGATTTGGGTGCCAGTCGGGTTTCGAGAGCCCAGCAGGCGGCCGTGATTACGAGCAGAGATATCGCTAAGCCTAGAAGGCTTTTCGTTGGCAGGAGGGCCAAGACAAACTTTTCCGAGCGGATTTTCAACAGATACTTCATGCGGTTCGGTTATCCGTCCCGTCCGCCCGAAACCTGGTGTCCGTCGACGGATCGCTGCGGCCGGCATGATGTTCCGGGATCGGGGAGGGGTGCGCAAGGAAAGGCGGCTCCTCGAATGACCGAGATGGCCGCCGGTTTCGGAGGAATGAATGCGGAGAGGATCCGTGAGGGATGTCTCTCGACGGAGAAAGGCTTCCTCGGGATCTCATCTTCCCCGGGAAAACGCCGGGGAGATGTATCGGCAATGCGCCTTCTTCAAGAAGAACGGCGGTCAAGTGCACGTCCGACTCCATCCCCGGTATTGCTACAAGCGGTCATCCTTCGGAAACCGGGTCATCCTCGGGGAGGCCGTCGGTCGGCGTCGCCCTTCGATATCCGTGAGTGAATCGGGGGCTGTAAAGCTTGGAATAATGATCGCGGTCGTCCTCTCCCGGCAGAATCAGGAACAGCGCCTGCCGATGTATCTCGTTCTCACGGACGAAAGCGGCCATGTCTTTAAGGCGCGTTACGGCAAGTTGTTCTCCGGGCCATCCCACTCGGTGACCGATCACGACTAGGGTGTCCTCCTCCAATCCGCCGTCTAAAAGTTCGTTTTGAAGAACTTCCGGTTCCGCGGCGGACAGGTAGATCGCCAAGGAGCAGCGGTGCTTTGCCATATCCCTCAAACGTTCCGATTCTGGGGCGCCGGTTTTTCCCGCCGTCCGGGTGATAATGAGGCTTTGGCTTTCCCCCGGTACGGTGAAGGAAACCGCGGCCTTGGCCGCCACGGCGAAAGCCGCGGTCACGCCCGGAATCACTTCGTAGGGGATTCCTTCCCGGTCCAGAAGTCGCGCCTGTTCCCGGACGGCGCCGTACAGCGAAGGATCGCCCGTGTGAACTCGAGCGGCGATGCCGCCCTGCGCAACCGTTTCCACCAGCAACCGATGAGTTTCCTCCAGGTTCAAAGGCGCGGAGTCCACCACACGTGCCGATGGTTTGGCTTTGGAGGCGATCTCCGCGGGAACCAGGGAACCCGCGTACAGGACCAGGTCGGCTTCCTGAATAATTCTCAACCCCTTGACCGTGATCAACTCGGGGTCACCTGGACCCGCACCGACAAAGTAGACTTTGGACAAAATACTCTCCCTAAGGAAACGGAGAACCGAAAGAAACGGAGCTCCAAATCTAAACGAACGGGCGACGCAGGTAGACAAGCCTAAACGGACTCCGGGAGACTTGGGACTCGTCATAGACGGGTCCCGGCTCGCGGGTGCTTACTTACTTTGATTCTCCAAGTTTCTCGGATTCACCAAGTCGGCCAGGGCGTTAATTACGGATGCCGCGAGCGCCGAGCCGCCCTTGCGGCCTTCTATGGTAACGTACGGAGCGGGGCTTTGCTTCGCCAACAGCGCTTTGGATTCCGCCGCGTTGACGAAACCCACGGGCATACCCACAATCAGTGCGGGGGAAACGAGTCCGAGTTCCGCCAGCTCAAGGAGTCGCAAGAGAGCGGTGGGCGCGTTTCCAATGACGAAAACTCGTATTCCCGGATTCTCCGCCGCGAGATCGACCGCGGCGATGGAGCGGCTGATACTCTCTCTTGAGGCACGTTCCACAGCTCTCTCGTCATGCACCAGTGTAACGACCCGACACCCGAGAGGTTGCATTCGCCATTTGGAAATCCCCACGTTGGCCATCATCGTATCGGTGAAAATCTCACACCCCGACGCCAGCGCCCTCTTGCCGGTTTCCAGAGCGTCCGGATGGAATTTAACTTTTTGCAGCATTTCGAAGTCGGCGGACGTGTGGATCATTCGCCGCACAACCGTCCATTCTTCTCCCTCAAAAGGTCTGGGCTCAGGTGCCTCTTCATCGATGATCCGCATGGACTTTCTTTCGATTTCCAGGGGATCGACGATGCGCTCTATTTCCCGTTGCGTTACGGGGGGAGGAAAGCTCTCAAGATCGTAATCAGTATGCGGCATGGTTTCTTTCGCCTCCAGAGAAAATTCAAATCAGACTACAAGGAACCGATCTGGTATGCAAGCGCTGAGTGGGAGCGCAGAGGGCGATCGGCGGGGCTCCAAAGAGATTGACGGAGTACTTACTTAAGGCGGCAAATCAGGTACTTGACAACGTCCGGAGTCTGTCTAAATTGTATAGTCGAACGGAAAATGGTGTTTGAACACAGGGACTTCGCAATGTCGGGGTCAAAACCAGGTGCGTGAAAAAGGAGGGAACCATTATGGTGACGTTTAGAGTGAGGGACCCCTTTCTCCCGAGCGCATCCGGAGAGTTGGGGCGACTGAGGCGAGAGATGAACGGTTTGTTTGACTCATTCCTGAGGGGATCGTCCACGGCGATGGGCGCCGGAGTCTTCCCGCCGGTCAATCTTTACGAAGAAGGTGATTCGTTCATGCTCACGGCCGAGTTGCCGGGCCTTGAGAAAGAGAATATCAACATTTCCGTTCAAGGCGCGGACTTGATCCTCAGCGGCGAACGCAAGCCGGAAAGTGACGGGCCGGAGACGAGCCGGCATCTACATGAGCGGCAAAGGGGAGGGTTCAGCCGAGTGTTGACTCTGCCCGTCGCGGTGGATGCCGAGAAAGTCACCGCGGAATATCGGAACGGCGTCCTGAAAGTGGTGTTGCCCAAGGCTGAAGCGGCCAAACCCAAGAAAGTCACGGTTGCTTAAAGGCGAGGAGGTGATGCTCATGGAAGAAAGGATTCAAACGGCCCTGGAAAAGAGAGAAGTGGAATCCGCGGCGGAGCCCACCAAGGATGGAGCTTTGTTTGTACCGCGTGCAGACATCATGGAGGACCGGGAAGGACTTACTTTGCTCATGGATCTGCCCGGCGTCTCCAGAGAAGGCGTGTCCATTGAGCTGGAGAAAGGGGAACTCAGGGTTTACGGGAAGGTGATGGAGAAGACGTTTCCCGGTGACGCAATTTGGACCGAATACCGTGTGGGAGATTTCAGCCGTACCTTCGCGGTTGCGGAGGGCATAGATCAATCCAAAGTCGAGGCCGGGCTGAAAAACGGCGTTCTCAGACTAAGGCTTCCCAAGAGCGAGGCGCTCAAACCCAAACGAATAGAGGTGAAAACGGGCTGAATTCTCGGGGCCGGTCGGCCGGCCCCCCAGCAATCCTGTCACTCAACGGACCATTATGCTATAATACATGCCTTTCCATCGATCGGGTTGGGGATCATTTTCTGCACCACGAACGTCGCCTCGGGGCATCCGGAGGGACCAAAACCCGTTTTCGTGTATGTATTCAAAATACCAAACCATGTTTCACAGAGTGCCCAAATGGTCGCTCCTAGTTTTCGCCGTCGTGTTGCCGGCTGTGACGGGCATCATTTTCGATCTTCCTCGTGTGGTTCTCGGCACCACTTTCCTATTCGTGGCTGCGAGCTTCGCTTCCAACCCCATTGTGGACTTTTTTCACCGCCTGAAGATTATACCGAATCAGGTGACTCTCTCCGGCCTTCTGTTCTCTATTGCCTCAGCGCTCCTTTTCGCCGGAGGTCATGTGGCGGAAGGGGGTTTCGCGTGTTGGCTCACCGGTCTTCTGGACTTATGGGACGGCCTGCTCGCCCGCAAACACAATCTGACAACAAAATTCGGCGGATTTCTGGATTCGGTTCTCGATCGCATTGCCGACGGTTTCATTTTTTCGGGGATCGCGTTCCACATGTTCATGACGGGATCGCCGGTGGGGGGGGGCTTGGCCCTGTACGGTCTGGTGACGGCCTTAGTGGTCAGCTATTCACGCGCCAAGGCGGAAACTCAAATTCGGCTTTGCGAGGTAGGGTTTCTGGGCGGTCGCCCGGAGAGGATCTTTCTGCTGTGCTACTTCGGCCTGATCGGACATCTGCAATTCGGATTGGGCCTGATTTGCCTCTTTCAAACCGTGACCATCATCCGACGTATCGTGTTTACCTATCGCGCCCTGTCGGATGAAGATGCCGATTCCGTCCATCGCTTCGAACCGGTCTCGAAAAGCCGGTCGGAAACGGAAGGATCCTCAGTGGAATTCGCCCGAGTCGAGAAAGCGATTCAGGAGGAATAGCAGCAAACGATATCCCCCTTCCTTATGGGTAATATTGGTGAACGGGACCGCATCACCGACCTCCCATTTCATATTGCCCGAGGGTCCGATGTAAAATTGTTTTACGATCGCGGGTGCGGCGGACGGGTTCTCCGGCGCTCGAAGCATGCCTACGAGTCCGTAGGGAATCTCCTTGTCGACCAAGATCATGGACAGCTCGAAAGAGACGTCCACGTCCAGATATTTGAGTTGAAGGGAGTTGTCGGTCTCCCCCACGATGGACAACCCGATCTCTTCCTCATGGATGATTTCGTGGACGTGGTTCATAAACATTCCGAAAGCATCTTTGATCTTCCGATACTCATTGGCGATTCGGATGATCCTGTTCTTTACGTCGTCGTAAACCATCGTCGTCCCCTCCATCGAGGGCCGTGCACGCACCCGGGGGATGCCATCGGCGGAACGGAACCGCCACGCTCTTCCATCCGATGTGAGATTCGGCCCACGCCCCGTCTAATAGCGAATATCCTTGACTGCAGATCGACTCGGCTGTTCTTAGCCCGATACCGAGCTTAAATCAATCTCTTCAACCTTTCGGAGTCGGCGACGGAAGGCGCGCGCAGGCGAAACCGGGGCCTCCGGATTTTGGGGCGTGTATGGAATTGGTTCCCGACAAATTCCGTATCCGGGACCCGATTTCCGGTTTTTTATCCTTTTTGATAGAGCTGTGGCAATCTAACTAATTGAAATAACAGCCATAGATATTGTTGTGCTATGGCACGCTATTTGTATACAATAAATTTGCTAGAAAAAGCCAAACCCATCGCGAGTTGGGGACGGAAAGCCCACGGGTCTTTACGAGACGGCCGGGTTGCCTAAGCGGAAAGGTAACCCGGCCGTTTTCTTATTGCGTTTCCCGTTGTCCCACAGAAAGAATTGCAGCGCGAGGCCTCTCGGGATCATTCCATGGGAAAAGTCCGTGTCGGGGGTCCGGTCCGCTTTGAGAGTCCGGACGGAATCCTCTGAAGAATCATGAAAGGGAGAGATAAAATGAAAAAGGCGGCGACGGTTTTTTCCGTGCTGGTTCTGACTTTTGGGCTCTGCGGAGTCGCCGGAGCCTATACTTTTGAGCTGGGTTCCCTGTCCTCCCTGGTGTTTGTGGGAGACACGGATACGGTCCTCGAAATGGACGTTTTGGAATTGAATCCCGGTCTGGACGCGGAATCCTTCACTTTGGGAGTGGGTGAGTCCTACACATTCCACTTCGCCACTATCGGCACCACTGAGAGTTGGGTCAACCCGGGCGAAGACGACACGAATCCCGGCAAACTCATCGCCACTCTGGATTTCGACAATCCCGATTTGGAGGAAGGCGTCGTGGGAACGTCTTTGGGGGTCAGCCTGTTTTTTGGCACAGTGCAGGGATGGGACGTGACGTGGGAAGGCCCGGTCGAAGTGAGTTTCGGTGACGGAGGCAAGTTCAGCATTTCGCTCAGCAACGCCTCGTATCGGGGCTTGCTGAGTCCCGCAGGGACGGACTGTGTTGACGCCACGGTAACTCTAATCGCGGAGCCGGTCCCGCTGCCCGGCGCAGCGTGGCTGTTGGGTTCAGGCCTGGTGTTCCTCATGGGAGCCGCGCGAAGATTCAGAAGATAGCGAACTTCCCGCGCAGGCATCCACTGAAAAGGCGGCGCCGGAATCCTCCGGAGACCGCCTTTTTGCTGCCGTTTGCCGGGACTGTGCGCTCCGGGCATGTTCAACGGTTACCCACCTGCCGGAAAAAAGGTTCGCCTTTTTCCTCGATCATGAGTGGAAGGCGTCTTCCGGCCGCATCACACAAAGCGGGGGAGCGCTATTTTGAACCGCTTTCAGTCTTTTCAAGCCCCTTTTTGAGCGCCTCCCAGCACAAGGTGTTCAAGGCTTGTTTGGCCCGTGCGGGGTCGGCCTGAATGTATTCGGTAATCATTTTCCGCATATCGGAGACCCGGAGTCCGGTAGCGGGCAATCGCTTGAACCAGTCCACGTAGTCCCCGCCCTCCTTCACGAAGAACGGAGACATGGTGACTCCGTTGTAGAACCCGATGGTGTGCAATTGTCTTTGGTCTTCGGACATATTGAGGAAATCAGCCCCCGTGAGAAAGCCTTGGGCGAAGAAGATTACCCTGTCCCCTGCGGAGCTCGATGTTTGCGTGAGAATACAAGTGGATAGGACCAGCATACAGAGGAGGGCGAGCTTTTTCATGATACGGTCTCCTGATGGACGGCGTGTCCAAGGTTCTTTTTTTCGTATTTTTTCCGGACGGCCTCCCAAAGGCCGCCCGGACTCATGGTTCGTTTGAGCCTGGAATCAGCGGGCGAAGAATCCCGCAACGTCTTGCGATCCGGGCGCTATCTCCCCGCCTCACCGGCCGATTCCAAAGCGATGGGAATATAGTGATAAGTAAGCGTTGTTTTTAGGGTTTTGGGCTCGTGCTTGAGGGTGATCAGGACTTTACTTCCTTCCCATACTTGGGTTTCGTCTCCCTTTCCGGCCGAATCGGAAGGTCCGTGTTGCTTCCTTAGATAATCGGAAACCAGACGATAGTCCTCCTCGCTTTCAAAGCTCAAAGCAACGAAGAAAAAGCGACCCTCATTAAAACCATACAGGGCTCGCGTCACTTCGGCTCTCGCCGGGAATCTCCTATTATGAAGCCGCGTATAAAGCCGGGTTTGACCCATCACGTTGAAGAATTCCATATCGTAGCAAAGGTTGATACGCCGGCCCCACGGCAAGTCTTCGTAGCCCTGTGTAGGTTCGTTGGGGAATGCGGCGGCAACGGTGGGAAGCAATAAAAAGAAGACGATTACCAGTGGCAACACGGCACGCGGATGACGCAAAGGATAGGGAAAATGTCTCATTGAAAACCGTCGGCGACCGTGTCCCGAATGAAACCCCACGGGGACCGGAATGCTTTCCCGTCACGGTATGTCCCGGAGCCGTGACCTCGGGGGGCGGGCAGGGTCGTCCATCGTCGAGTTCTTAAAAACGCCGTTGAGGTAATGATCAGCGGAATCCTAACCTCGGAGGAGTCGCGAAATCAAGCGGGTGATTCCCTCGATTCCGTGGGTTTCCAAAAAAAGAGGGCGAACTCCGGGTTCGCCCTCATGCAAATTTCTCGACGCTTCCTGATTAATTCCGTCCTCTTTTCAGACTCTTTCGCATGGCGAGTAGGCCGGTCAGGCCGCTCATGAACAGCCACGCGGCGCCGGGAAGCGGGACCGGCTGTTCCGAAGCGTCGGGGAGGGCCACCATCATATCCTGATACTTGGAGTCCTTGGCAACGGCGAACTGGAAGTCGAGGTCGCCCGTGAAATCGGTTTGAAGGGCCAGTTGATCGAGATACCAGTCCGCCAACGGCTTCACCGCACCGGAACTCTCCAGCGTGAACAGGTCGTCGTATAGAAGCTCCCAGATGGCTACCTGGAGAGCCGCACCGGCGATACTTGCGCTGTAAGTCCCTCTGTATCCCGAAGCCTGCCCTCCGAGTCCGGGAGCGAACTCGTTCATCAACCAAGCGACTTGGTCCTGGTTCTCCTCCAAAGAGCCCATTCCCAAGTCCGGTTCATAGGGTGCGAACAGATTGGCGCTCTGATAGATATCCACGCAGAAAGCCACGGTGGAGAAGCCGTCCACGAGTACGGGAAACTCTCCCACCATGCGGGTGATGGGTTCTCCCAACGCTCCGTAGACAAACGACAGCTCGAGACCGTTCACTATGTCACCCACGGCGATGATGGAAGCATCGCTTTTTCCGGGAGTTACGGAGGACATCAGCAACACCAGCACGATGATTGTCAGACGGAACCTGTTCGGTCCTGTTTTGTTCTTTTCCATCTCGGTCCTCCTTCCCCCCCAATAAAAAACGCCGGGCTGCGTGAGTGCAACCCGGCGATCTTTCCTAAGACCCGTGGCTTTCCGTCCCCGCCTCACGACGGGTTTGGCTTTTTACGAAACGCACAAATAACCACTTGTTTAATTTATCATAACTCCTTCCTGAGGACTGTCAAGTAAAACCTTGATGCGCCCTGTGAATCAGGTACCCATATTTGCCTCATCCCAGTGTCGGAGCGGACTTAAGTTGGGGCGACGGCGCTGTGACGGAATTCCGAGGCCCTCGACCGTCGGAAGAATCGGAGGAATCGGAGGGAGGATCGCTTCGTCAAATCGTCAAGACAGCATGCGGTCAAGCGGTCACGCCCGGATTGCCCGGATCCTTTTCAGCATTCTCTCGCTGTTGGGAAAGTGCTCTCCGGCACGGACCGGTCTTGCAATTCTCTTCGCGATGCGTTATCCAGAATTTATTCTACAAAGTCGGAGGATAGCTGATTCGAATTAGGTCACTTTAAAACAGCCCAATGGAACGCGCATACGTCGTGGCTTCAACCTCCTTCGCTTCTGCGAGCCCTGTTAACGGGGGCTTCTTCGGGGTGTTCCCATGGACATGAAACGCGACTACTATGAAGATGTCCAGCTGTTGAATTCCAGGGCGGCGGCGGTCCGTCTCCTCCTTCTTCTCGCCTCGTTGGCGGTCTTTCCCTTCTTCGCGCCCAATTACTATCTTTACATGGCCAACTACATGGCCATCAACGTGATCGTAGCCATCGGCTTGAATATTCTGGTGGGGTACACCGGGCAGATATCTCTGGGGCATGCGGGTTTTTTCGCCATCGGGTCCTACTCGACCGTGCTCCTCATGACGAAAGCCGGAGTGCCGTTGTTTCCCGCGCTGGCCGCGGGAGGGTTCATCTCCGCGTTTTTCGGGTTCCTGCTGGGAATCCCCGCACTTCGCCTGGAAGGACCCTATTTGGCTATCGCCACCTTGGGATTCGGCATGGCCGTTACGCAGGTCATCGGCAGATGGGGGGCATTCGGGGGACGTATGGGCCTCCAGGCGCCCCACATCACCTTGTTGGGCCACGACTGTTCCGGCGACCGGGCCCTTTACGCGATTATTATTCCCATTACGGTGATACTGGGCCTGGCGGCGCGCAACCTGCTGAAAACCCGCGTCGGACGCGCGTTCATCGCCATAAGGGAAAGCGATATCGCGGCTGAAACCATGGGGGTCGATCTTACCGTGTACAAGACCCTCGCCTTTGCGATAAGCGCCTTCTACACTGGGATAGCGGGCGGACTCATGGCGTTCGTTCTGGGCTTTATCAACCCTCATTCCTTCACTTTCATTTTGTCCATTCTGTTTCTTGGAATGGTCGTGGTGGGAGGAGTGGGTTCGATCCTGGGCTCCGTGCTCGGAGGCATTCTGTTCACCATCCTGATGCTTAAATTGGACGCGGTACAGGAACTGCCTCTGGTGGGCGGGGTGCTGCTCACCATCAGTGAGCGCTGGATGAGTGTGAGCGGCCTGCCCAACGTGTCCGGCATTATTTTCGGACTGATTCTCATCGCGATCATGGTGTTCGAGCCCATGGGCCTTTACGGATTCTGGATTCGCACAAAAAAGTACTGGAAAACCTGGCCCTTTTAAGCATGGTTCTATGGCCCGCTCGGCCGGGTTCACCTTTGTCGTCTTGGGAGGAACGGGCGTGTGTTGATGCAATTGGTGGTCAGTGGGATGGCCATGGGGAGCGTTTATGCGCTTATCGCCCTGGCCATGGTGATCATCTACAAGACCTCGGAAGTGCCGAATTTCGGTCAGGGGGAAATGGCCATGGTGTCGACATTCGTGGCTTATTCCCTTCTGGGCGCAGCCGGGTGGTCTTTCCTTTACGCCGTGGTGGGGGCGCTTGCTTTTGCCGCGGTGCTGGGGGCGTTCCTGGAGTTCGCCTTCCTGCGCCGAGCAAAGGAACCCAATGTTCTCGGCCTGATCATCATTACCTTGGGCTTCGAGATGATCCTCTATGGGGTGGCGAGTTGGAGGTGGGGTGCGGATCAGAAGGATTTCGCCTTTCCCGTGTCGGATTTCGACATCGTGCGCCTCGGTGACGTGGTGGTGAGCAAGCTGAACATCGTCACTTTCCTGACTGCGGTGGGAGTCATGCTCCTGTTGACCTTGTTCTTTCGTTATTCAAAAACCGGCGTGGCCATGAAAGCCATGCAGCAGAACCGTATGGCCGCGAGGATCAACGGCATCCGGACCAATCGGATTCTTTCCATCACCTGGGCCTTGAGCTCCGTCATCGGGGCCGTGGCCGGAATGCTTCTGGCCCCGGTTGCCACCCTGGACCCGAACCTCATGCTGGATCCTTTGCTGAAAGGGTTCGCGTCGGCGGTCTTGGGCGGGATGACATCGCTCCCGGGAGCGGCTGTGGGAGGATACCTCTTGGGGATCATCGAAAATCTTTTTGGGGCCTATGTGTCTCTCGAATTCAAATCAGTGGTGGCGTTTTTCGTAATCGTTCTCGTCTTGTGTTTCCGGCCCAGCGGCCTGTTTTCCAGGCATTATGTGCGAAAGGTTTGATGAAGGGGAGAACCGCTGAGGGATTTTGGAGGGGGCTCCGGGATCGGACCGCTCTTCCGTTTGGTATCCTGAAGCCTCCTTATACGATTTTCCACTCTTGGTCGCCTGTCGAGGAATCTGAAGATGGGGAGCAGCTCGTTTCTTTCCGTTGAGCATCTTCGGATGCGCTTCGGTGGGGTTACGGCGGTGGACGACATCTCCTTCGACGTGGAAAAGGGGGTCGTTTACGCCGTCATCGGTCCCAACGGAGCCGGCAAGACCACGATCTTCAACTGTATCAGTGGATTGTACAAGCCCACGGAGGGAAGAATCCATCTTTCGGGCACGGACATCACCCATCTGAAGCCTCATCGCCGGGCCCGTTTGGGCATCGCTAGGACTTTTCAAAATCTCGAATTGTTCGCACGCATGTCCACCGTGGACAATTTGATGCTCGGCCGCCACGTGCATATGAAAACGGGGGTTTGGCGTGGAGCCGGCTTTTTCCGGCGGAAGTCCTTTGCCGCGCGGGAAGAGGTCGAGCACCGCCGAAGAGTGGAAGAGATCATGGACCTGCTGGACCTGCAGTCGGCGCGTGATCAACCCGTAGGCGGGCTTCCCTACGGAGTAAGGAAGCTGATCGAACTCGGGCGGGCTCTGGCGCTCGAACCCAAGCTGCTGCTGCTGGACGAACCTTCGGCGGGCATGAACTCCGAGGAAAAACAGGACCTGATCTTCTGGATTCGGGACATACAAGACGAATTCGACGTGACCATTCTACTGATCGAACATGATATGCGCATGGTGATGGATGTGTCGGACCGGGTTCTGTGCGTCAATTTCGGGCGCGCCGTCGCCGAGGGCTCTCCTCTGGAAGTTCAGCGCCATCCCGAGGTGTTGCGCGCCTACCTGGGAGCGGAGGACTGACGTTGGGCGTCCTGCTGAGCGTTAAGAACATCGAGACTTACTACGGCCTGATTTACGCTCTCAGGGGCGTCTCCATGGACGTGGAGGAGGGTCGGATCACTTCGATCCTCGGGGCCAACGGGGCGGGAAAGTCCACGCTTCTGAAGACGATTATGGGACTTCTGGACGACCAGCCGGACAAAGGCGAAATCGAATTCGACGGGAGGCGAATACAGCGTAAGGATCCCGAAGTGATCGTGCGTATGGGGATTTCCTACGTTCCCGAAGGTCGGGAGGTGTTCGAGGAACTTTCGGTCATGGAAAACCTTCGGATGGGGGCCTATATCCGCCGAGATCGGGGCATGGTAAAGAAGGATTATGAACGCATTTTTCGGTACTTCCCCATTTTGAAACAACGGGCGGACCAGTGGGCGGGAACCCTTTCCGGAGGGGAGCAACAGATGCTGGCCATGGGTCGTGCTTTGATGAACGCGCCCAGGCTCATGTTGTTGGATGAACCGAGTCTGGGGCTGTCCCCGTTGCTGGTGAAGGATATCTTTCGCATCATCCGGGAAATCAATCTCGAGTGCGTTACACTGGTGCTGGTCGAACAGAACGCCAATATGGCGCTCAAGATCGCCCATTGCGGTTATGTTATGGAAAACGGACGCTTCGTTTTGTCGGGACCTTCCTCCAGCCTGCTCGCGGATGAAGACGTGAGGGAATTCTATTTGGGGGAGCGGGGTGATGACTCGGTGAAGGGATATCGGCGATGGAAACGGAAGAAACGGTGGCGATGACGAGAACCGGGCTTGGTCATGCATGATAGGAAACTCCCGATGGTCGAAACCGTGCCCGGCTTGTTCCGTGCGGCGGTGGATCGCTTAGGAAACCGGGTCGCCGTGCGGTACAAGAAGTACGGCCTGTGGCACGATATCTCCTGGGAGGAGTATTATGAGCGGGCACGACTGGTGGCCGTGGCTCTCCTGAGCCTCGGGCTGAATCATGGCGATCGTGTTTCCATCGCAGGGGACAACTGCCCGGAGTGGGTTTTTGTGGACCTGGGGATCCAGTGCGCCGGGGGCGTGGCCGTGGGTATCTACGCCACCAGCGCTCCGGCGCAGTCAGAATATGTGATCAACAATTCCGATTCCAAGTTCTATTTCGTGGAAAACGAAGAGCAGTTGGACAAGTGGCTCGAGTTTCGCGACAGGGCACCAAGTCTGATCAAGGTCATCGTCTGGGATTTGGAGGGATTGCGGCATTTCCGGGACCCCATGGTTCTGTCCCTGGAGGAACTCCTGGAGATGGGGCGCGAGCGGGAACCGCAATGGAACGACCGGTTTCTGGAACGTATGGATTCGGTGACTCCGGACGACCTCTCCGTGTTGATCTACACCTCGGGTACCACGGGACCTCCCAAAGGGGCCATGCTGAGCCATGGAAACGTCACTTGGGAATCTTCGGCCATTATTGCGGACAACCCGATTTACGAGACGGACGAGGTCCTGAGTTTTCTGCCTTTGTGTCACATCTTCGAGCGGTTGTTCTCCGTTTTCATTCATCTCAGGGTGGGGTACACGGTAAATTTCATCGAGAACGTGGACACGGTGACCGACAACATGAAAGAGGTGTCCCCCACCGTGGCATATGCCGTCCCCAGAATATGGGAAAAATACTATTCCGCCGTCATGATCCGTATGTCGGATGCCACGTTTTTCAAGAGACTCGTGTTTTTCACCGCTTTGAAGATCGGAAGGAAGCGGGCCGAACTTGTCATGGATCTTCAACCCGTCCCTTGGTGGATCTCCGGCTTGTACGTGTTGTGCCGGTGGGTCGTATTCAACAAGCTGAAAGAACGGCTGGGCTTCGAGCGCGTTCGGGTGGCCTACTCCGGAGCCGCTCCGATTTCGCCCAACGTGCTGCTGTTTTTTCAAGCGATGGGTCTGAATCTCGTAGAAGGTTACGGACAGACGGAAGGCACGGGGGTGACCTGTATGAGCCGGCCGGGCGGGGTGCGCATCGGATCCGTGGGACCTCCGGTTCCGGGATTTGAGGTGCGTATTGCGGGCGACGGCGAAATTCTGGTGAAATCCCCGGCCGTGTTCAAAGGCTATTTCAAGAATCCCGAAGCATCGGAAGAGGTCTTGCGGGATGGCTGGCTCCACTCGGGCGATGTGGGACGACTGGATGAAGACGGCTTCCTTTACATCACGGACCGGAAGAAAGACCTCATCGTTACGGCCGGCGGGAAAAACATCGCCCCTCAGTATATCGAAAACCAGCTCAAGTTTTCTCCGTATGTCAACGACGCCGTGGTGATCGGAGACAAGCGGAAGTTCATCTCCGCCATCATCGTCATTGACGAGGAAAACGTGGTCAAATACGCTCAAGATCGAAAAATACCCTTCTCCACTTATAAGGACTTGGCCGCCGACGGACAAATTCGGGCGTTGATCCAGGAGGAAATCGACGGAGTAAATCGAAATCTTTCCCGAGTGGAACAGGTGAAGAAGTTTGTTATTCTGCCCAAGAAGCTGTACGAAGAGGACGGTGAGGTGACTCCGACCATGAAGGTCAAAAGGAAGTACATCAATGATGCCTTCAAAGATTTGATCGATTCGATGTACGGATGAGTATCCGTAGAATCGAGTTGCTCCTCCGATGCCGGCGATCCGCCTCGACGCGCAGGCGGAACAGCGATAAGGAACCATTGAAACGAGGAGGTAGGTATGATCAGGGGATGGAAGGCGCTTGTGGTGGTTACTGTCCTGGGATTGTTCTTCCTTTCGGCGTTTCCGGCCGCCGCCGAGCGGGGGGTGACGGACACCGAGATCATCATCGGACAATGGGGTCCCCAAACGGGTCCGGCCGCCCTTTGGGGCGCCGTGGCACGAGGGACGGACTGCTATTTCAAAATGCTGAACGACGAAGGCGGAATCAACGGGAGACGGATCAAGTACTTTTTGCGCGATGACGGGTATCAGCCCGCCAAGACCAAGGCTGTGGCCAAAGAGCTGGTAGAGAACGAAAATGTATTCGGATTCGTCGGCGGGGTGGGCACGGCGCCGGGAATGGCGGTGAAGGACTACTTGATCGAGAACGGTGTTCCGTGGGTCGGTCCGACCGCCGGGTCCACTCACTGGGCATATCCGCCCAATAAGTACGTATTCGGATTGTACCCCCTCTACTGTGATGAAGCGGCTGTTTTGGTGAATTTCGCCGTCAAGGAATTAGGCAAGAAGAAGATCGCCTTTTTCTATCAGAACGATGACTACGGCAAGGTGGGTCTCTACGGCGCCGAAGTGGCTCTCGAGAAACTGGGTATGGAATTGGCGGCCAAAGTATCCGCCGAAGTCATGGATACGGATTTGACTACCCACTGCCTGAAACTCAAGGAGTCCGGAGCGGACTGTGTGATCATGTGGGTGCTTCCCAAGCACGGAGCCATCATGAAGGGAACGGCCGTGAAGCTGGGGTTCGATCCGTTGTGGATGACTTCCAGCACGCTGAGCGACTACCCTCTGATGAACAAGATTACCAAAGGGTTGTGGTCCGGAGTGGTGTTCACCAACTTTGTGCTCCTGCCCGACTCGGACCAGCCGTTGATGCAGAAATACCATGCGGCACAAGAAAAGTACGCGCCCAACGAAACGTGGGGCGTGTTCTTCTATGCGGGATTTCTCTTCGCAGAGCCCATGGTGGAGGCGCTCAAGCGAGCGGGGCGTGACCTGACGGTGGATTCCTTCATCGATTCCATGGAGAGCCTGAAAGACTTTCAAGGAATCGGTGGGACCATCAGTTTCGCTCCAGGCGTTCGACAAGGGACGCGTTCGGTGTTCGTTGCACGGGTAAAGGAAGACGGAACCGCGGAAAAGCTTTCCGATTGGATGACTTCGGATATTGACGTGAACGAAGTGATCAAGCGTCTTAAACAATAAACGGAGACGGAAATCCTGCGACCGGGCCCGGCGGGTTTTGCGGGGTCTTTTCACGGGTCATCGGCCGGAGGCCGATGGCCCCGTTCGGAAGAACATGGCGGGCTTGTGGAGGTCCCTACACGAATGGGCTCCACAAGATTTCCGAGACAAGAACGGAAAGTGGAAGGAGTGTCCGGGGGAAGCATCCGGAATCGGTGGCTGGAGGACCAAACTACGAGGGGTGAAGAATGAGTGAAAGTGTTTACGGCAAGCTGAGGGAACGTCTCGACCAGTTTTCGGTGGGATTTCCCGAAACGAAATCAGGAGTTGAAATCGAGATATTGAAGCGACTCTTCACCGAAGAAGAGGCGGAGATGTTCCTCGACATGTCGCAGACGGTGGAAGCCCCGGAATCCGTGGCCGCCAGAACGGGCCGCAACCCCGATGAAACCGCTCGCTTGTTGGATCAAATGGCGGATCGCGGACTGCTGTTCAGGATGCGCAAGAACGAACAAGCCCTGTATGCCGCAGTGCCTTTCGTGGTGGGGGTCTATGAGTTTCAGGTGAAAGACATGGACAAGGAACTGGCCGACCTCTGCGAACAGTATTTCAACGAAGCGCTCAATCCGCGCACTGCGGGACTTACCGCTCTGATGAGACCCATACCCGTGAACCGCTCAATCGATGTTGCTTGGCGCGTCGCTTCCTATGACGATGCACGGGATATCATCCGGAGCAAAGACCCTGTGGCCGTGGCACCGTGCATCTGCCGCGTCCAGCAGCACAAAGTGGGCAATAACTGCGAAAAGCCCCTGGAAGTCTGTTTCATGTTCGGATCCCATGCCCAATACTATGTTGAAAGGGGGATGGGCCGGTACGTGACTCACGATGAAGCCTTTTCCATTCTGGACGAATGCGACAAGGCGGGATTGGTGACCCAGCCGTTCAACGCCCAGAATCCAGGAGGCATGTGCAATTGTTGCGGGGATTGCTGCGCCATTCTTCGGGCCTTGAAACTCCATCCGAGGCCGGTTGAGGTTACGGTGTGCAATTATTCCGCTCAGGTGGACGCAGAGAAGTGTGTTGCCTGCGAGACGTGTGTCGAACGCTGTCAGATGGACGCGATTACCATGACGGAGGATTCGGCCGAAGTGAATCCTGATCGATGCATTGGATGCGGTCTTTGCGTAACCACTTGTCCGACCGAAGCCCTAACGTTGGTGCGGAAGTCCGACGACGACTTGAGGGTACCGCCCGCCCGGGGGTCGGAAACTTACATGCGTTTGGCTCAGGAACGTGGGATATCCCTAAAATAGATGATGCTTGGATCCTTTCGGTAGGGAAGGCGACGCCGTCGTTCTCCTTACCGAAGGAAACGTCACAAAAGGGCGACCGACGGGGGTTGAGGCTGTAAGCATTCCGTGAACCGGCTAGACTGATTCGGAAAACATGATCCGCTCAACAACTTGGCGGAATTCTTCGACATCGATGGGCTTGGAAATATAGTCGTCCATTCCGGCCTCAATGAAACGTTCCTTGTCTCCTTTCATCGCGTGGGCCGTCAGTGCCACAATGGGGACGCGGGCCTTTTCACCCGGGCCGGCATGGGAGCGAATCCTGCGTGTGGCCTCGACTCCATCCATCTCCGGCATCTGGACGTCCATGAGGACGAGATCGAAGGATTCTTCGGTAGCTCGTTGCACGGCTTCGACGCCATTTTCCACCACAACGACATTATGCCCCAATTCTTCAAGTATTCTCTGGGCCAGCACACGGTTGATTCGGTTGTCCTCGGCCAGCAGAACCCGGAGCGGCCTCACGGCTTTGGGAAGCCGATGCGCTTCTTTCTCCCCGACCGGCGGCTTGGGTTCGGCAAACAGAATTCCTTCCATGGTCTGCTGAAGCTGATGGAGTTTGACCGGCTTGTGCATGAAAGCGGCAACGCCCAGCTGCCTGGCTTGCTTGCCTTCTCCCTGCTCCTCTCGTGATGTCAACAGAATCACCGGGATCTCCGACAGGCCGGGCTCGGTCCGCATAATCTCCACGAGACGCAAGCCCTGCATGCCCGGCATGTTGGAGTCCACCAGGGCCAGATGGTGGCTTTCTCCACGGTCATACGCTTGTTTCATCGCCGTGATCGCCGTAGGACCGTCCTCGGCTTGGCTGGGTTCGTATCCCCATATGCGCAGATATTCGGTGAGTATGTACCGATTCGTCCGATTATCATCCACGACCAGGATACGTCTCTTCTCAGTTACCGTTCGGTCGGATTCCTCGGAGCACGTCGGGACGCAGGCATCGTCGAACCTGGCCGTGAAATGGAAGGTGCTCCCCTCATTCTCAGCACTTTCGACCCAGATGTCGCCGTCCATCATGTCCACCAGAACACGGCAGATGGTCAGCCCCAGGCCGGTTCCCGAGTGCCTTTTTGTGGGAGACCCGTCACCCTGAGTGAAACTTTCGAATATTCTTCCCAATTGTCTTTCCGGAATTCCGATGCCCGTGTCCCGAACGCTGAAATGAATTGTTCGGGTCGAAGCGCCTTCGGGAGAAGGCTGTTCGGAGCGGTGCTCATTTTCCCAAGGCAACGCCTGGATGGACACTTCCCCCTGGTCGGTGAATTTGACGGCGTTTCCAATGAGATTCACAAGAATTTGTCTGAGCCGGTTGGGATCACCTTGTACGATGGAGGGGACATCGGGAGAGACGAAACAGAGCAGTTCAAGACCCTTGTCGTGTGCCTGGAAGGAGAAGCTCCAAACGGTTTCTTCAACCAATTCGCGAAGGTCGAAACGGATGGACTCCAACTCCAGCTTTCCCGCCTCAATCTTGGAGAAGTCTAAAATGTCGTTCAGCAGTTTGAGCAGATTGCCCGCGGACTGCTCCACCATGCCCAGGTACTCCCTCTGCTCCGGGGTCAACTCGGTGTTCAATGCGAGGGCGGTCATTCCCAATATGCCGTTCATGGGGGTTCTGATTTCGTGGCTCATGTTGGCCAGGAATTCGCTCTTTGACCGGCTCGCGGCTTCCGATGCCTCTTTGGCCAGCCTTAGCTCTTCCTGGGTGCGTTTTCGTTCCGTGACATCCCGTGCAATCCCCTGGATCAGTCCGACCTCGGGATCCACGATGGAGGCGCTGATTTCGACGTCGACGACGGAGCCGTCGGATTTGAGCAACCCGGATTCGAATCGGACGCTCCCCCGTTCCAAGATCAATTCGAAAGACTTGTGCCCCGCGGCCTTCAACTCCTCGGGGTGGAACTCCTCAAGGGTCATGTCCAGCATTTGAGCGCGTGAGTAGCCGGTCATCTCACAAGCCCGCGCATTGACATCCGAAATCCGTCCGTGAGAATCAGACACGAAAATCGCATCGTTGGAGAGCTCGAACAGCTTACGATACGAAGCTTCGCTCGTTCTAAGGGCGTTTTCGGTCCTGGTTCGGTGATCCAGCTCTTCCTTCAGTGCGGCGGTCTTTACCTGCACCTCCCTCTCGAGTTCCGTTCCATGGATAAGGATCTTGCCCGTAAGGGGGCTCAGGAGAACGACCATTCCGAGAGTGCCCAAAAAGATCAGCGAGAGGATGACCCCGCCGAGGATCAGAAGTGTGGTGTAAAGGTTTCCATAAAGCTCCGAGGTACTCATGCGGATCAGGAGTCCCCAAGGAGCGCCGGCGACGGATTCAAAGGCCGCCACCTCGCGTCCGCCGTCTTCGGCGGTCATGGTCTTCGTCTGCGAAAGGCCTTCCCGTCCACCAGATCCGGCCTTGATCAGGTCAAGCTCCAATTTCAAGGGGTGGCGGTTCGTGGGAGACGGTCCTGAAGACAGGAACGGCTCCAATGTGACCCCTCTCAGGTTCCCCAAGAGAACTTCTCCGGTGCTTCCCAGTCCGGAGCGGTCCCGGACGATCTTTTCCAGACTCGTCAGATCGAAAAGGACGAGATCGGTCCCGACCCTCGCTCCCTCCCGATTCAGGATGGGCGACCCCAGGACCAGGCACCGTGTGCCGCCGATTTCTTCCGGACCCCCCACCAGCACCCCCGTACGGTTTGTGGACGGCACGACCCAGTATTTCGGTTGGAGGGGCGGTCCTATGGTCAAAACGGGGCTATTACGGACATCGAGGCGGGTGATGGCGAATACGTCCCGGGACGTGGCGTCCATGGCATCCAACAGCTTTTCCCTGGAGTATTCTTGGAGATGATCGAGAGTGATTTCTTGCCGGTTATATCGTTCCAGTTCTTCGCGAATCCGGCTTCGACTCGATATTTGGGAAGCCACATTGCAGGCGTGCTTGACAAACTCCTCTACGGCCATCGCTCTCGTCTTCAACGAGAACGACAGATTGCCCATTTCGTTTGCCTGGAGGCGATAATACAACGGGATCATGCCCACGGCGGCAATGATGACGCCCGTAAGAAGAATGCCCGCAACGGAGAAAATGATGATCTTTCTTCTCAATACATCCGTGGGAGTCGTTTCAGACATGCAGGGTTTCCACGCTGAGGGTGTCGAATTTGGGCGTCGCGGAATAACGCTGCGAGGTTTTCGGCATGAATCCGCGATAACGTGTTTGGGTGTACATCTTTCATCGGGAATAGTACAGTTGAAGCAGCCAGTCAAGAATTCGCGACGGGACGACTTAACGGGGTGCTGTTCCGGCATCGCCAAATTCATGGGTGCATCGGCGGTGTTACGGTATCCGTTGCCGCACCATGAACTCCTTGACACCCTCGTCTTTCCTTCTCTATCTTTTGCTTTCCTTTAGGTCCATACCACCTGCATCGATGTCGATTTCTCCTTTCATACTATGGGAACCCTGCTTCCCACGCAGGGAGGAGATGAGATGATTGAAGTCAAAGAGCTGACAATGTACTACGGTTCCACGCGAGCCGTTGAGAACGTGAGCTTTCGAGTGGATAAGGGAGAGGTCCTTGGTCTCCTGGGTCCCAACGGGGCCGGTAAGTCCACAATCATGAAGATTCTGACCACCCAGATCGTACCGACTTCGGGGAGTGTTGCGGTCGCGGGATACGATATCCTGGAACAGCCCATGGAGGTTCGTCGAGTAACGGGATATCTGCCCGAAAACGTACCCTTGTATGCCGATATGGAAGTCGAGGAATATCTTGATTTCGTCGCCAAAGGAAGGGAGTTGATCGGGTCGAAGCTCTGCAAACGACTGGACTGGGTCGTTGACACGTGCGGTATCCGCACCGTGCTGAGGAAAGTGATCTCTCAACTATCCAAAGGATTTCGTCAGCGGGTCGGCTTGGCTCAGGCCCTGATCCATGACCCGGCGGTCCTGGTCTTGGACGAACCCACCTCGGGACTGGACCCCCTGCAGATTATCGGCATCCGCGAACTCATTCGCGACTTGGCTTCGGAAAAGACCATCGTCGTCAGTACTCACATTCTGCAGGAGATCGAGGCCGTGAGCGACCGAGTCATCATCATCAACGACGGCGGAATCATCGCCGACGGTACGCAGGAATCCCTCAAAGAATCCGTCCGCGACGAAGTCGGCCGTTTGCTGATTCTCTCGGATGCATCTCCGCGTGTTCGTGAAACCCTGGAGAGTGTTTCCGGTGTCCTGTCGGTTGATTTGGTGGATGAGCGGGAGGGCGAATCGGCTGCCTTTCGGGTGGTATCCAGGCTCGGGACGGACCCTTGGCGGGAACTGGCCGAGACGATTCGAGCCAACGGTTGGCTGGTCAAAGAGCTCAGAGAAGAAAGACCGAGCCTCGAAGAAGCATTCATTCAGCTGACTCGTGCGTCGAGACTCGAATCCGAGTCGAGCACTACCGTTTGACCTAAGATATCGTTTCTATAAGCCGGTTTCCGAATCAAGGGAGCGGATTTTCATGAAATCCCCGGGAACGATCTTCAGACGAGAATTTGCAGCCTACTTCAACTCGCCCGTCGCGTACGTTTTCATCATTGTCTTTCTCCTCATCACATCGGGCCTTTACATGTCCACCTTTTTTCTTTTGGGCCGGGCCACGATGAGGAATTACTTCGACCTATTGCCGGTGTTTCTGGCGGTTTTCGTGCCCGCCCTGACCATGCGGCTGTGGGCCGAAGAGCGCAAGCTGGGGACAATCAGTCTGTTGCTCAGCTTTCCGATGAAGAGTCACACACTTGTGCTGGGAAAATTCCTGGCGGTTTTGGCCTTTTATCTTATCGTGCTGGCCAGTACCGGCATGATTCCGCTGACGCTCGGCCTTCTTGGAGAACCCGACTGGGGGCCGATCATCACGGGATATGTGGGAGCCGCTCTCACGGGATGTTTCTTCTTATCCATCGGTATGTTCGTCTCCGCATTGTTCAAGGACCAAATTCTGGCCTTCATTTTGGGGATATTGGTTTGTTTCACTTCATCGTTGCTGGGAACGGATTTCGTGGCGGCTTTTCTCGACGGGTGGGTCGGTGGACTGGGGCAGGCGCTTCGGAAAGGATTCGGCGCTCTGTACCACTTCGCAGGCTTCGAGAGAGGGCTGATCAATATCTCGGACGTGATTTTCTTCGTAGGGTTCACGGTCGTTTTTCTCCTCCTGAACAGCTTTACCTTGGACACTCGAATCAAACTTCGATCCCCCGGAAGATTCTATGTGGCCACCGTGATTCTCGTGTGTCTGGGCTTTGTGTTGAATCTGTGGGCCAGTGATGAACGGCTCGGACGACTGGACCTGACGGAGGACCGGGTGCACATGATCTCGCCGGCGGCTCGGGAAGTCCTATCTCGGCTCCGGGCGCCGGTGACGGTGGACTACTATGTGTCCGAACGGGACAAGTTGCCCAGTATTCTGAAGGACATAAGGAGGGAAGTGGAGGACAAGCTGTCGGACTATGCCCGATTGTCGCCCAATTTCAAGTATCACGTGTACAATCCTCTCGCCGACCCGGAGAAGCTTGAAGAGCTGGGAAAGAAGGGAATCGTCCCCTTCCAGGCTCAAAGCATCGAGCAGGATTCACTGGACATCAAGCGGGTTTATTCATCCATAGCGATCACCTACCTGGACAAGAAAACGGAAGTGATTCCCCAGGTCGTCCCTCAAACTCTGGGGAATCTCGAGTATGAGCTGATTTCCGGAATTCATAGGATGACATCGGAGTCGCCCCCGGTGATCGCCATGGTGGCGCCCATCGAGGGGGCCGATCCTCGGTACTCCGATCCCGCCTTCCGTGAAATGCTGCTCAAAATGGGTCAAACACCTCCTACCCCCCAAGACCACTTCAGGGGATGTATGCAGCTTCTGCAACGAGAGGGATATCGGGTCGCAAGGATTGCTCTGTCACGTGAGGAACCGTTGCCCGAAGGCACGGTGACTCTTCTGATCATGCAGCCCGAAGCGTTGAATGAAAGACAGATTTACGAGATTCAGAGATTTCTTTCGGAAGGAGGGAACGTTCTCGTAATCGCTCAGGCCAATGCCTTCAATTATATGCCTTCACGCGCCGGCGGCTTGCAGGTGGCACCCCTTCGCTTGCCCGGCTCGGTGGATCGGCTGATCGAACCCTATGGGATTCGCGTCGACGGCGATATCCTGATGGATACCGAAATGGAAATACTAAACGTACAGTTCCCCCAGCGCATCGGCGGGTTGTTCAACGCCATGGTGTCGACGCCGGTGAAGCTTCCCATCCAAATTCGGGTGCCGGATCGGAATTTGAACTCCGAGGTAAGCATTACCAATCGCATCGGCGGGTTGCTGTATCTGTGGGGGAGTCCGTTGATAACGGACGCACAGGCGTTGGAGAAGAACGAACTGAAGACGACCGTCCTGGCTCGGTCCAGCCCGTCCTCCTGGACCGTTCCGTTTTCGGAGGAACCACTGACGCGCAATGCTCTCCAGCCCCCTCCGGAGAGCGAGAGAAGCCCGCGGAGCGTTGCGCTGCTCATCGAGGGCTCCTTCCCCGACACGTTCACCGGGCGTGACATACCGTTTTGGCCCGAAGAATCCCAAGACTCGGCAGAGCGACCGGAGGGCGAGCCTCGGAACGAAAAAGCGCCTCCCGCGAAGCAAAGCCCCGGACGTCTCATTGTGGTGGGCTGCTCCCAGATGTTTGCGGATAATGCATTGGGCGCGTTGGACAACGCGCTTTTCTTCCAGAATATGGTGGATGCACTGAGCTTGGATGTCAATCTGGTGGGAATCCGGACCAAGACCCGGACCATCAGGTTCCTCAGTCCGACGAGTACAGGGGAGAAGCTTTTCTACAGGTTCTTGGTTATGGCCTTGGTTCCCCTCGTCCTGGCGGCGATCGGGGTGTTCCGTTACGGGATTCGGCGAAGGCGTCGCGAAATCTACGAGCGGCGGTTTTCTTCGGCTACCTGATGGTTCCGGCCATGAGGAGGAACGGGCGCCGGCGGGACCCTTTCAGGCATGAGTCCGTGGAGCGGTGCCGGAAGGGCGGAGAGCGGTACGGGTTCTCTCTACCGGCTTCCGGAGTTGGGAACGAATCCGAGACCATGCTTCCCGTGTCCAGGTCGAAATGGATCGGCGCCGATGCGGCCGACAAGCACCTCAGCACAAGGAGTAGTAAATGTCGAACCGGCACCTGATCCTGTCGGCGCTGTTGCTGTTGTTCCTGGTGGCCTTCTACTGGTTTCGGCAGGACGCCTACCATTCATTGGAGCCGGTGGCTGCGAGACAGACCTTATGGCGGGAACTGGAGCCTGATCAGGTCCGGGAAATCCGCGCCTATTTGGGGTCCGAGGCGGGAAAGCTGGTTCTGCGGAAAGAAGGGGACTCGTGGAACATCGCCTCCTACTTCGGGGCTCCGGCGGACGGCGCCAAAGTACGGTTCTTCTTAAACTCACTCGCGGAAATGAAAGGAGACCTGAGAGCCGAGCAGAGAGACCTGTTTCCCACGTTCCGGCTCGAAGAAGGCAAGGCGCTGGTGGTGGAGGTCCGGAGGGGAGAGCGGAGCCAAAAAGTCGATACCCTGCTGGTTGGGAAGAAGGCGCCCGAGGGCGTGGGGTGTTTCGTTCGATTCAAAGGCCATACCCAAGTATTCCTTGCGGATCAGAATCTGCTGGTTCCGTTTGGTTTTTACGGCGGGGCAATTAAGACCCCGGAACCCACATCGTGGGTGGATCTTGACTTGGTCCATCCTGATCGGGATTCCTGGGCTCGGGTGGAACTTGTGCAACCTAAGGAATCCATGGTCCTGGAGAAGACTGCGTCCGACGAAAAAGGAGGATCGCGACCTTCGTCCTGGGTTTGGAAGTCCGGAGGAACCGAGCCGGCGGCGGAGGCCGATGTGGAAACAGTGGTCATGAATTTGGAGAGGCTACGTGCTCTGCGCATTCTTGAACCTTCGCAGACGGACGGTAACGGAGATGGGGGACCCACTCATGGTATCCGGATTACTCTGGATAATGGTGAGGTCCTGCAATACTTATTGACCCCTCCCGAAAAGGGGAGGGGCGCCAGGGTTACGACTCCGGGCGGGCACGTTTACGAGATTTCGGAGAAGTCTTTTGCCGAAATCTATTCTCCGGAGGACGCGGAATAACGGGCGCCGGAGAATCGGCAGCCGGATAAGGATCGTCCCAAGTACCGTCCGTAAGGGCTAAGGATTCGGTTCTTTCTTTGCCGCAGTGGTAAGGGCCGGAATGGAGAGCGGGACCCTGTCGTCGTCCGCGCTCGCGGGCGCGGCGGACTTGGATATGTTGTCGCAGGAATCCGTTGCGAGGGCCGTAACAAGAGGTCCGGTGACGGTCCTCGAGTAAACCCGTCGCCCCCTTCCCGAGTCCACCGAATACATGCCGTGATAGGTCCGGACTCCGTTTTTCCCGACGAAAAAAACCACACCGTGTGAACGCCCCCTTCGGCCGTACCCGATACCGGCGTGCCGGAGACATCCGTGATCATCGGGGCCGATAATTCCGCATTTCCGCCGTTGGAAAGCTCGATTCCTTTTAGTCCGTTATCTTCCGAGGTGGTGGCCCGAATCAGGTTGCCGATCGAATCCCAAACGCATCTCGCGTCAATGGCGGGAATATCGGAATTGTCGGGAGGCACTCTCGTTAGGCAGATGTTCATCATGGAGGGGAAGGTGATGGTGTCCGCACCGGATGTTGTGTCGGCCTGTTCGATGGCGTCTCGCAACGTGCATCGTCCCGACCGGTCCACGCAGGCGCCGTCACTTTTTTCAGCGCCTGAGGCATTGACGACGTTCGTACTATTGTTCACAATAAAGGTTGCGGCATTGATTGAAGGGCAGCAGGCGAAAAGCAAACAAAGACCGGCCACACTACCGGACGAGACGGCAAAAAGGGGAATATTTTACGAACCTCTCCCTGTGGGCTCTAAAACGATACTGCGGGTCCGCTCTCCGGAATAATGGAGCGCCTCAAATCCTACCATGCAAGTCCGAGCTCATCGTTGGACTGATTGGGGCTCAGCGGAGAGGCGAGGCCATATCCGATCAATGGAGCCGCCTTCAGCGGAAGAGTCAAGTCGGTTTTTTGTTCAGCTTTTTTTCGACCGACGAATAGTCGCTCGGATGATCGTTCATCACCTTACAGCATCGGGCAAACCGCGAAAGGAGTGGAAGATGAAGGATTCTCTGCGGCCGGGTCTGACTCACGAGTTTCAGTACCAAGTTCCCGACGACAAGACCGTCCGATTTTTATATCGGGAATCACCTGAATTCCAGCAGATGCCCAACGTCTTTGCCACGGGTTTCATGGTTGGATTGATGGAATGGACCTGCATCCAGGCGTTGAATCCCCACCTGGATTGGCCCAACGAACAGACGGTGGGCATCGGTATCAATGTCAGCCATCTGGCGCCCACACCTCCCGGGTTGACCGTGGCCGTTCGGGCTACATTGGAAAAGGTGGAGGGGCGTAAACTTGTCTTTTCCATCGTTGCGGACGACGGAGTGGACAAAATATCCGAAGGCATCCATGAGCGGTTCGTGATTTACGAACCCAAATTCAGCACCAAAGCGGAGGCCAAACTCGCCGGCAAACCTAACGCGTGAGATGACGGGCTCGCCGAGCGGCACTATGACGTGCGCGAGACGACCCCGGGCAATGAGAAGAGGGGGCTCGATTAGGGGACACGGGAGCCGGGCACGTCGGACCCGGACCGACGGGAACGTGGCGGCTTTCTTATGGTCCCGTGCCTCTACTTCGAGCCGGCAAAGACTTTTCTGAGAAACAGCTTCAATTCGTTCCAGGATTGTTTATCGGCCTCCGCGTCATAAGCCAGGGGTAATCCGAATTTCCTTCCGTATTCGTCCGCGCCGGGATTGGTGAAACTGTGGAGGGCGCCGGGATAATCGACGAACTTGAAATCCGCTCCGGCGGCCCTCATCTCTTGCTTGAAAGCTTGAACCTGCTCCCGCGGAACGAATTTATCATCCGCACCGTTGAGCACCAATATCTTGGCCTTGATGGAACCCGGCTTGGCGGGTTCCACGGGAGTCAGAGTACCGTGAAAGCTCGCCACCCCTTTCAGGTCCACTCCCTGCCGGGCCATGTTCAGAACCACTCCTCCCCCAAAGCAATAGCCGACGGCGGCGATCCTGGATGGGTCCACCATGGGTTGTTTTTTCAGGAAATCCAGAGCGGCGATAAAGCGAGCCTTTGCCGTGTCGAAATTCTTCATCACCTCCGAGGAAAACTTTCGGGCATCGTCGGGATGCCTCGCCGTCCGACCTCCGCCGTACATGTCCACCGCCAGAGCGGCGTATCCCAGTTCCGCCAACATGCGCGCCCGCCTGCGGGCATAATCGTTCAGCCCCCACCATTCGTGCACCACGAGCACTCCGGGCCGCTCTCCCAGGACACTCTCGTCATAAGCCAAGTACCCCGTCATCTTCACACCACCGGCCTCGTAGGAAACGTCCTTTCCTTTGATATCGGGGGCGGCCGCATCCGCACGCACGATTCCCAAAGCGAATGAAACAACGATGAAAAATATCCATAATCGTCTCATGGTATTGCTCCTTTTTGTGCAAGAGTTGCCTCATGTCCCGCACCAACCTCCGGCCGGGGGCTCCGATCGGTGCAAGTCGACCCGCCTCGCTCGCGCACGAGGCAAACGGACGAGTGGATTTCCAAAGTCCATGCCCCGTTTCCGACAAGGATCTCAAGTTATGAAAGAAAACGAAATCAGGCGGAAGCTGTATTTTGCGGCGATTTCTTGCGCTTCTTCCCGTGTTGCCGATCGAGGAGAGGTATCGTCGGGTTCATTCTTTTGATGTCCGGTATTGATGACGCTCCGCTGCGGAACCGAGAAAGGGGGCGCGTACCGGAAGGGAAATTGGAGGGGAGACCGGGAAGCTTCGGGAAAGGTTCTTTCATGGAGATGACCGATGAACGTTGAGCGCATTCTTGAAGGACTCAGGGCGTCGGCCGATCCCAAGGCCGTCTCCGGAATGGCGAGGTACGGGATCAACCCCCGGGGTACCCTCGGAGTTTCCATACCGAAGTTGAGGGACGCGGCCAAAAAGATCGGTCCGAATCACGATACCGCGTTGGGGCTTTGGGACTCGGGCGTTCACGAAGCCCGGATACTGGCGTCCCTGGTCGAGCGACCCCATTGCGTCACAAAGGAGCAGGCGGAGCGATGGGTGCGGACCTTTGACTCCTGGGACGTTTGCGACCAGTGCTGCAATAATTTGTTTCGAAAACTTCCCTGGGCTCGCGAATTGGCCGTGGAGTGGGCCTTGCGCCCTGAAGAGTTCGTCAAAAGAGCTGGTTTCGTTTTGATCGCCTGTCTGGCGGTTCACGACAAGACGGCTTCCGACGAAACATTCAAGGCTTTCCTGCCGGTGATCACTCGAGAGGCGTCCGACTCGCGGAATTTCGTCAAGAAAGCGGTCTGTTGGGCACTTCGGCAGATCGGCAAACGGAACGCGGCCCTTAACGGGGAGGCGATCGAGGTTGCACGGGAACTTCACATGGCCGGGACGACGAGCGCACGTTGGATTGCAGTATCCGCTCTGGAGGAGCTCACCGGTCCGGCGGTTCGACGACGCCTGACCGACGATTGAAAAAGACGATCTTTGGCGTTGCGCTTCGTTTCTCGTGGTTCGCGCCTCTTTCGCCCCATGCTTTTTCAACGGCCTGTCGGACATGGGAATCGACGGTGAATCGGTGGGGGGATCGTGCTCAAGGGGCATTCGAAACTCCGGGAACCCCGAAGGCTCGGGGCTCCCGAAGAGTGTGTACTTTGACGGTCGAGGTCACGGCAAGTCGCCGAAAACCAAGTCGAGGTTCTTGAAAAGCCCATTTTCGCCGGGCAGATCCACCATAATGTCTCCCTCCACCGGGGAGCTGAAGTTCATGTTCAAGGTATATCCGCCGCCGTACAGGTCGTTGTCGACCTGAATCCCGTCGGTGTAGTCCGGATCCAGAAACACGGTGTGATTACCGTCACCCAGGGTCGCAATGACGACGGCCGATCCCTCCAAGTATTTCTGCAGATACACGCTGAGCAGGTTATCCGCGGACTTCCAGATGCCGTTGTTGGGAATGTTATTCCCCGCGTACGCGTCGTTGACGTCGGCGATCTCATCTTGCGAGAGAGCGCGGTCGAAAACGATGAGATTGTCCACGTAACCCAAGAAGGTCCCTCCGTTGCCGTAGTTGGTGAAGAGAAAGCGTCGGTCGGTGACGTCTCCCGGCGAACCGATTACGTTCAAAGTGAAGTCGTCGGGTAAATTCACCGTCTCCAGAAGTACGCCGTCCAACATGGTGACGACGGTCTTTTCACCCAGGTCGAATGCACAGATAATCTTGTGCCATTGGTTTCGTTCAACAACGACCCCCAAGAAGGTATGGGTGAATGCTTTGTTGTTCAAATAGAGAATCAAGTCGGTATCGGTGAAATAGAACCCGATCCATCGGTAATTGCGGCCTCCCGTCAGGAAGCCGGTCTGGGTCTCATCACCTTCCAAGGGCAGGAAATCCACGTGCACGGTGAATTCATTGTAGTAGAAATCCTGGATCGTGGCCTGGGCTTCATAGTCATCCTCGGAAAAATAGAGCCCGTTCAGATAGAGCGTGTTGTTCACGTAAGCCGTATTTTCCAGGATCATATCGTCACTGATGCCGAGGATGTCCTTGTTGGTGTCGTCAAAGGTGTAGTGCGCGATTCGCCCTTCGGGCAATTCAGCGGCGGCAAGGGCGGCGAAAGAAAGCACCCACAGAAAGACTACAATTCTCGTGATGATCCGTCTCATTTTCATTCCCTCCGTATCGCCACTTGAACAACACGTGCTTTTTCCCGGAGCTTCCTCGCGAATCGTTTTCGCCTTTTCTTATCCCCTAAGGAACAGGACCAAAACCCTCCATTCGAGTCTTGATCGGAATGCTCCGACGTATTGATCGGCCTCAGAGTCGTTTTAAACGTGAGGCGCGGAGGGAAGCCGTTCCGTCTGCCGTGGTCATGCCCGGCTCTTTACACCCGCCCCCCCCGCGCCCTGCGAGGTTTGCCGCGTTGAAAATGCCTCCTTCTCCTATAGGTATCTAAACAAAAGAATGTTACAAAGAAACTAACCTCTCCAAGCATGACTGTAAACCTTTGGAATCCTCAAAGAGCACACAGACCGGCCGAAGCCCGGCAAAACGTCAAATCATTAGATCGTTGGATGGAGCGTCTATCGAATGGGTCAGGAGAGGACTTCGTAGGACGAGACGAGATGAACATGAGTTCCGGCGGCATGGGAGCCGGAACGATTCTCCGTCGTTCAGGCGTTGCTTCCACCGTGCGTGTACCTGGAAAAGGCGGGCGGCCGTACACTCCGAGAAAGTTGATCTTTTCCCGCTTCAAGCGGCTCTTGACAAACAGTTCCCCGGTGTCATGCAGAATTGACGATTTCACCGCTTGCGGTCCGTGAGCCGTTCGGCTTAAGATAATCACCCATCGGGAGCATCAAATCGTCTTTGATGCGCCGGAGACTGCCTGCATCTCTCCGCCCTCCATGGGCTTTGAGCAGCCCCCGATCTTAAGCAGTCCGGCCCCGCTTCTCAAGGGGCCGTTGAAGCAAGGTCGCAATGTTCACCCACCGGAGAAAGCACGTCGGCATCCGGGAAGAAGAGCCCACGCGCCCCAATCCGTGCCGATGGAGTGAACACCAAGAGCAGCCCCCGAATCATTCAACGCGGATAGGCTTCCGGAGAAGCGTTCGCCCGCACCCCGGTGAGATCGGAATTTTCCAGGATTCGACGACCCTGGGGAGGCGGATCATTCCGCGGGATTCGGGTTCGGTTGCAGAGCCGTATGTCCCGTTGACTCGCCGTGGTCCCGATTGGAGTTCAGGCGCACACCCGTCTTTGGTGCCGAAGGGTGTCGGAGGCCTTCCAAGAGGTCCAAGGCGTTTCCGGGGAGGCTGATCTCTCGGTATCTTTCCGTAAACACGTTTTCACATAACTCATGAAATCCACAGCCCGAACTCATGAATTTCATGAGGAATCGCCATGAATTTGTGAATTGCGGAACAAGGTCGAATCAGTCTAAATTATGGACCCTGTGGGATTCCATCTCGATTTTTGATGGACCGGCTGCGGCCGCGGTGTGTCCGCTTTCGTGCTTCGCCGCCGCATCAATCGTAACGCCGGCGCACATCTCTAAGGAAAAATGAAAGGAAGTGATCTCATCGGGAGTCGGGTAAACGGATAGTGAACAAGAGATAGGTCACAGGCTATTGGATATTATCACAACGAACGGTGATTGGTATTGGATTTATGATACATAATAATTGAAATATATGTATAATTATTAACAAAAATGTAATGGAGATATGAAGCATTATATGTTAATCATATCCATATATTTGTGTTGATTAAATATGACAAAGTAGTCTGTTGCGTACTATTAAATGTAGCTGTTGTATGCAGTTAATCATTTGATAGGAGTGTGATTATGGTTAACTAAATGGTATGTAAGGCATCCTAAGAAGTTATATATCGGTAATTGAATATGTTTATCATTTAAAATGCCGGCTGTGCTTGTGGACTTGATGTATTTTGCCTGCCATAGGTTATTGGTGATGGCGGGAATTGGATGGATTAACGATATTTACTTAAAGGGATTAAAGAGAACATTGAATCATGTTCAACCTCCTTGCCGGACTATGCTTTTGTAGTCGGGGCGGGCCGTCGTCGGATGGGTTCGGGTCACGAACATGAGACTTCCCCCCTGAATCGTCCGGTTTTCACCCGGATGGAGGGAATCGAGTGCCGAACCGAAACCATGGAGATTGGTTCGAACGGGTACCCCCGGAGGCTGCTTCCTCGGTCTCCGTGCTTCACCGAAACTGAGGAAACGAAAGGCCGGAACTTCGATCTCGCAGGTGGGTGGTCTTCCACTCTCGGCTTTCCCACCCGGAACCGGTCCGTGCCGCTGAGCGCGGACGAAGCGTGCGGCTCCCCGACCTTGGCGAACCAAGATTCGCCCACAACGCGAAGGAAAGGGGGCTGACGCGCACCTGAAACTCCCGAGGGAGAATCTCACGGCCCTTGGGTCATATATAGACAAATGGAGGGTAAGCACCATGAGGAACATGAAGCTGAGCGTCAAACTGGTCGGCGGTTTCCTGATTGTAGCCGGCATCTGCCTGGTGGTGGGTTTCATAGGGTGGAACGGCGCAAGGACCCTTACTCACCATATGGACGACATCTCCAAGGTGAGGTTGCCCGTAATATGCAATCTCGTCGAATCCGAGCTGGAGATGGAGAAGCTGCGAGTGGCTCAGAGAACGTTGTTGAATCCCGTTTTGAAGCCTGAAGCGCGGGGACGCCAGTATAAGAATATGGATCGAGCGAGAGACGGTCTTACCCGGGCTCTGGGGGCCTACGAAGCGCTGCCGGCAAGCGGCGCAGAGGAAGTGGAGGCCGGGAAAGAGCTTCTTAAGGCCGTGGACGATTGGCTCAAGGAAAACGATCTGTTTCTGGGTCGGGCCAAGGAACTTGAGAAGATCGGCATACTGAATCCCACGGCGCTTCGGCGTGATTTGGAAAGATTCAGGGGGGACCACTACAAACTCATGGGTGATGTGAACAATCTAATGCTTACCGGTGTTACTTTCGAAGGAGGGGAAGACCCTCACCAGTGCGCATTCGGCAAGTGGATCGACTCCCTCAAGACGACGAATCCGGCCATTCAATCCGCCATTCGGCGGATGGCCGCGCATCACGATGATTTCCACCATGCCGTGCCCAAAATCAGGCAGCTCATGAAGGAGGGAGATACCGACGCGGCGGTGCGTGAATTGCGGGAAAGAATGGGCCCTGCGGCCGAAAAGGTTTTCGAGGGTTTTGATACGCTTTTGGAACAGGCCGCCGTGGCGGAGAACCTGTACCTGGCCGGCAACCATCAGGCTATGGAGACGTTGCGGGACAAGCAAATGGCGGTGACCAACGTGCTCGGCCGTATTGTGGAGATCAACCGAGGCCTCGTGGCGGAGGCCACCCGGGACGCCGAGGAAGCCGGGACCTACGCTCAGCTCATCAGCCTGTCGGGCATGATGGTGGGATTCGTCGCAGCATTGCTCCTGGGAGTTTTTCTCAGTCTTTCCATCACCAAACCGCTGAATCGTTTGATGTCGGGGCTGAACGACGGAGCCGATCAGGTGGCGTCCGCCTCCGGGCAGGTCTCCGCCGCCGGCCGTCAATTGGCCGAAGGAGCCTCGGAGCAGGCGGCGGCCGTGGAGGAGAGTTCTTCATCCCTTGAGGAGATGTCTTCCATGACCAAGCAGAACGCGGACAACGCCGCACAGGCCGAACGGCTCATGGAAGACGTGGGGAGGATCGTGAGTAGCGCCAACCAATCCATGTCCGAGCTTACCGATTCCATGGACAAGATCGCCAAAGCTAGTGAAGAAACGTCGAAGATCATCAAAACCATCGACGAGATCGCTTTTCAGACCAATTTGCTGGCGTTGAATGCCGCGGTTGAAGCGGCTCGGGCCGGGGAAGCCGGCGCCGGGTTCGCGGTGGTGGCGGAAGAAGTGCGCAGCCTCGCACTGCGGGCGGCACAGGCGGCCCAAGACACCACGGACCTCATCGACGATACGGGAAACAAGGTCAAGGATGGGGTGGATCTCGTGGCTAGAACGGATGAAGCCTTCGACCAAGTGGCGGCCGGAGCGTCAAAGGCCGCCCACCTGGTGGGCGAAATCGCAGAGGCGTCCAAAGAACAAGCCTTGGGGATCGATCAGGTGAACAAAGCCGTAGCCGAGATGGACAAGGTAGTACAGCGGAACGCCGGAAATGCGGAAGAGACGGCTTCCGCGTCGGAACAGATGAACTCCCAAGCGGAGAGTATGAAGAGTTACGTGTCGGAATTGGGGGCCCTGGTCCAAGGCTCTCAGCGCACAAACGGCCGGTCGGCTCTTCAAACCAGGGAAAGACCGGACCGACTCCCAGCGCGTGATGGAAAGACCATGGCGTGGAGCGGGAGAGGCAACGGCGATGCGAAACGGATGGGCTCCTTCGAACCTCAAGAAGCCGGACCCGACCGGGTGATTCCCCCGGAGCGGAAAGAGGATCGCAGGCTCTACTCTTCATGATTGATTCGCGCGAAAAGGAACCCCGCCGTCGGCGGGGTTCCTTTTCGCAGTCGGCTGTCCGGAGCGTTGTTTCGGGCCGGTTCAGTTGCCGTCCAACGCTCCCCGGACCTTGAACGCCAACTCTTTGGCGCAGAAAGGCTTCTGGATGAAGTTCACTCCCTCTTCCAGCACGCCGTGGTGGGCGATTACGTTGGCGGTGTAACCGGACATGAACAATACCTTAAGGCCGGGATAGATGGTGATAAGCCCGTCGGCCAAATCCCGTCCGTTCATCTCAGGCATTACCACGTCCGTGATGAGGAGATGAATGCCTTCCTTGAATTCCCTTGCCAAGCGCATGGCATCGCTCGGGGTGCCGGCGGTCAGTATCCGGTATCCCATCTTTTCCAGCATGGTTTGACCCATTTTCATGATGGCCGGTTCGTCCTCCACCAGCAGCAAGGTTTCACCTCGCCCGAGGGGCGTTTCCGTCGGCGATGCGGTTCGGGTTTCTTCCCCCGTACCTATATGACGCGGCAGGTAGATTTTGAAAGTCGTGCCTTTTCCGAGTTCGCTGTAGACGTTGATAAAACCGTCGTTCTGTTTGACGATGCCGTAGACCGTGGCCAGACCCAGGCCGGTGCCTCGGCTAGCGTCCTTTGTCGTGAAGAACGGTTCAAATATGGTTGAGAGTGTTTCCTGGGCCATGCCGCAACCGTCGTCGCTTACGGCCAGCATCACGAAATCACCCGGAGCGAATCCCGCGTGATCTCTGCAATAGGCCTTGTCGAACGTTACATTGTCCGTTTCGATGGTGAGTTTTCCCACCCCTCCGATGGCGTCCCGGGCATTGACGCAAAGGTTCGCCAGAATTTGATCGACCTGGGCCGGGTCCATCCTCACCCGCCACGCTCCCGCTTTGGGCAACCAGGCCAGATCAATGTCTTCTCCGATGAGCCTCCGAAGCATTTTGAGCATACCTTCCACCGTATCGTTCAGACTGAGCACTTTGGGATTGATGGTCTGTTTGCGTGCGAAGGCGAGTAACTGTCTGGTGATTTGCGTGGAGCGCCGTGCGGCGTTGTATATCTCTCGGAGGTCTCCATACAGCGGCTCGTCCGGATCTACGCCGGCCATGGCCAATTCGGTGTAACCCAGGATGACGCTCAGCATGTTATTGTAGTCATGGGCCACGCCCCCGGCCAGTCTCCCGACGGATTCCATCTTATGGGATTGCTGAATCTGTTCTTCGAGATCGCGTTGCTCGGAGATGTCCGTGGTGAAGCCTTCAATTACAAAGGAACCATCCTCGGGACGCGAGGCGATTCGGGCGTTCATAGTCAGCCATGCGGTCCTACCGTCGGCCGTGCGTGCCTGATACTCGAAGTTCTCCACCTGGCCTTTTTCGCGCAGGAGTTCAAGAAACCGGTCTCTGCGGCTTGGAGTAACGTATAGTTGGGACTGCAGATCGGTGAAGCGTTCAACGGCCTCTTGAGGCGATCCAAAGCCCAAGATGCGGGCCATGGCTTTGTTGCAGGAAAGAGCACGTCCTTTCGAATCGGTAGTGAAGATACCGATGGGAGCGTTTTCAAAAAGGTCCCGGTATTTTCTCTCGCTCTCTTTCAATGTCTTTTCGAATCGCCTCCGTTCCGTGACGTCATGGACTACGGAGTGGAGCAGGTCTCTGTCTCTGACCCGGATTTTGCTGCTGAAGACTTCCACGTCGCGAATCGAACCGTCGGCGCGGCGATGGCGAAACTCGAAATAGACCCTTTGCAGGTTTCTCGCTTTCTCTATTTCTAGCTCCACCTCTTGCGCGGAGAGGGTGTTCAGGTCATGAACTCTCATTTGCCGAAGTGTTTCTCTCGGCCACCCGTAGTATTTCTCGGCCGCTTGGTTGGCGTCGATGATTTCACCTGTTTCCGGATCAATGATCAATTTGACGGCGGCATGGCCTTGGAAAAGGTTTCTGAAAAGCGCCTCGCTTTGCTCGAGTTCTTCCTCGGTACGTCTCTTTTCGAGGATTTGCCAGATTATGTCGGACAGGTTCGCCACGGCGTCCACGTCCTTTTCGGTATATTCCGTGCGTTTGTTGCCCACCCCGACCACGGCGACAACCTCTCCTTCCCGAAGAATGGGGACCGTCAGGAAACGGGCCAAGTCGGGATGTCCCTCGGGCAGCCCCTTTTCCTGTGGCGAGGATGCGAAGTCGTTGTGTACCACGGGTGATTTGCGGAGGATGCAATCCGCCCAGCTCCCGGGCTTTTCGGAGTTGTGAGCGTTTTGTCCACGGACTTCGCAGAATTCATCGAGAGTGCGGGGAGACCAATGCAGGGGAGCGAGGCTTGCCCAATGGGGTTTCAGCAGGCGGCAGAATCCGATGGGACTGTCCGCAAGAACGCAGATTTCATCCAATGCTCTGGTGAGCAATTCGTCCGGAGTGTGCCTGGTTGCGTAATCCAATAAGACCGGACGCGCCTGCATGAGGCGACGCGCCCGCCGTTGTTCACTCCGGTCCCGGAAGACCAACACCACGCCTGCGATTTCCCCCGATACGTCTCGAATGGGTGACGCCGAGTCGGCAATGGGCCGCTCCGTTCCATCCTTGGCCACGAGAAGGACATGGTTGGACAGACCCATGATTCCGCCCACCCGCAAGACCTTGCCGACCGGATCTTCCATCTCTTCGCGAGTCTCTTCGTGGATGATGCGAAAGACGCGGTTGAAGGGCTTGCCTCGGGCGTCTTTAAGAGACCAGCCTGTAAGCTCCTCGGCGATGGGATTCATGAATACGATCCGAGCCTTCAGATCAGTGGAGATCACGGCGTCGCCGATGGACTCCAAAGTAATGGCCAGGTTTTCCCGGGTATGTTGCAGGTCCGCCAGAGTGCGTGCGGCGGATACTCGGTCCGACAAGATTTTGCCCGCAAGAACGGTGGCCAAGGGAAACAGCAGCATCAAGGCCGGACCGATGCGCAACACGACGGTCTTGCCGGCGTTCCCGGGCAGAGTGAACAGGAGGGCGAGCATGGCCAGGTGGACGACCACACCGAACAAACAAAGAGTCCATGCAGAGGGTGGTCGAGTTCGGGGCCTAAGACGATAATGGGCGAGGAGACCGATTCCCGCCGAGGAAAAAACGATGATCGCGCCGGTGGTCGCTCCGACGCCGCCGAGCCACAAGCGAAAAGTCAGAGCCGTTATCCCGGAGACCGCCGCGGCCCACGGACCGAAAAACAGCGCGCACAGGGACACCATGATGGAACGACCGTCAAGTATGATTCCGGGGGCGACCTCCAGGGGGTTCAACATGCCCAGCACGGCCGCCGAGCCGAACAGAAGACCTTGAAGCACCATGCCGGAACGGGAATGAGGCGGACGTCGGCTTTCGATGAACGCGGATACGATGCTGAGAGCGATAAGCAGAGTCAAATTGAATATGAGATCAACATAGATGGACAAGGGGATTCCCTTCCGGTGGTCGGTTGGTTTGTGTGTTGAGTTACCCCTTTCCAATCTACTTCTGAGGGCGCATTCCTATCGGGGCATGGTGCGCCGATGGTGAGACGACGGGAGTCGGTTTGCGCGGTGTTTAGGCGTGAAGGCGCGACACCGCGCCGGAGCGGCCCGCGGCTCCGGCCGACGCCCTTCTTCGGCTGCCGCCCCTGATTTCGATTGTGGATGCTCCCCGAAGAACGTTACGTCCATATTGCCCCTTATTCCACTGTACCCGTTTCGAGAGTTTTTGGGAATCCCCCTTTTTGGGCTCAGGAAAGCATAATGCTCCGATTCGTGAAGTTGGGGGCGAAGGTTCCGGCATAATGGGGCAGCCGAAAGCGGGCATGTCCGGGCTCTCGGGGAGAGGGCCGAAACGCAGGTTGCCCGGACGATCCGAGGTCATAAAATCTCTCCTCCGTCGGCCCGTGCAGCACATCGTTGAGCCGTCTCACAGAGCGGCCCACGCGGATGAAGGCGGCTGGACTTAGCCGCCTTCAATCGGTACAATAACTTGATTCTCTGTTTTTTCAGCCGAGTGTGAATTCCGACCGGATTCTCCAAAACGGCCGGCACCGCCGAACCCCCTCCCCCGAAAAGGAGTCCGCGCCATGATGACCCCGGAACAGTACGAAGAGAGCCTGCGAAAGTTGAGATTGTCCGTCTACCTGTTCGGCGAACGCATCCAGGATCCGGTGGATCATCCCATGATTCGTCCTTCCATGAACGCGGTGGCCAAAACCTATGAGATGGCGTTCAGGCCCGAGTACGCAGACATTATGACGGCCGTGTCCCACATCAGCGGCAAGACCGTCAGTCGGTTCACGCACATCCATCAAAGCGTGGACGATCTTATCAAAAAGACGAAAATGGGACGGCTCATGGGAGCGCACACCGCGTGCTGCTTTCAGCGATGTGTGGGCGTGGACGCTTTGAACGCCCTGTCCATCATTACCTATGACATCGATGCGGCGAAGGGAACCGATTACCACGAACGGTTTCGAAAATACCTGGTCCACGTCCAGGAGAACGACCTGACCTGCGACGGGGCCATGACCGATCCCAAGGGGGATCGGTCCCTGGCGCCTCACAAGCAACCGGACCCGGACATGTACCTCCATGTGGTGCAGGAACGTGAGGACGGCATCGTGGTGCGAGGGGCCAAGGCCCACCAAACCGGCGCCGTGAATTCCCACGAGATCATCGTCATGCCCACCATGGCCATGCGGGAGGCGGACAAGGACTATGCGGTGTCCTTCGCTCTGCCGAGCGACGCGCAAGGCATTACCTACATCCTGGGCCGCCAGTCCTGCGATACCCGGAAGGTCGAAGCGGACCTTACGGACACGGGAAACCCTCAGTTCGGCGGACATGAAGCCCTTGTGGTATTCGACGACGTGTTCGTGCCTTGGGAACGCGTATTCATGTACAAAGAATACGAATTCGCCGGCGCTCTGGTGGAGAAATTCGCCTCATACCACCGCCAAAGCTACGCCTGCAAAGTCGGAGTGGGCGACGTGCTCATCGGAGCCGCCCAAACCGTGGCCGAGTATAACGGGGCGGACAAGGCATCCCACATCAAGGACAAGCTCATCGAAATGAACCACCTCAACGAGACCCTGTTCTGCGGTTCTCTTTCCTGTGCGGCGGAAGGTCGGCGGGAACCCAGCGGCACTTATTGTGTGGACACCCTGCTGGCCAATGTGTCCAAACAAAACGTTACGCGCTTCCCCTACGAGATCGCGAGATTGGCGCAGGACATCGCCGGCGGTTTGATGGTCACCCTGCCTTCGGTATCCGATTTGAACTCGCCGGAAGTGGGCAAGTGGCTGCAGAAGTACTATAAAGGACGAGAAGACGTACCCACCGATAGCCGGTTCCGCATCCTACGCCTCATCGAAAACCTCACCTTGGGAACTGCGGCCGTGGGCTATCTCACCGAATCCATGCACGGCGCGGGATCGCCTCAGGCGCAACGCATCATGATTTCACGCCTCGTGGATATGAATGAAAAGAAACAGTTGGCCAAACAACTGTGCGGCATTCGGGAAGTCGAGTAGATTTTGTCTTCCGGGATCTTTTGGGTAGAGGCTCCCCAAAGCCCTTGCAGGAACTATGAAGCGAGGGTTACCGGCCTCCGGACCGGATGGGTTGCGAGGGACTCACTTTGCCGGCGATGCGGCTTTTTGAGAGATCGAAATGGTTACCAGAGAGCCCGTTTTTGATCCGATTCCGGCGATTCATGGGTGGTTCCAGAGGATCGATAGTTTGGTGAATCCCGATCATCCGGAGAATCCGGAAAAGCGGAACTCCGCGTTTCGAAAATACTTCGTCGCTCTGATGCTGCTTGTGTTCTTGATGCAGCTTCTTTTCTTCATTCTTCCGCCTCAGAGCGGGGGCGATTTTTCAGGTATGCCCTACCGCTCAGAAGCCTCCTTTTTAGGCATTCCTCTTTATGCCCAAGGCAGAGCTCCGCTCGCATGGATCGCCGTGGGGGGCGCGCCCACGGGATTCGTTTCCGTTGGAGGGCTCGCCGTGGGCGTGTTTGCCGTAGGAGGACTTTCCATCGGCCTCGTTTCCTTGGGGGGACTCGCAGCAGGTCTGTTTGCTCTGGGGGGGACGGCGTTGGGCGTGGCGGCCGCATTCGGGGGAGCTGCCGGGGGGTATTACGCTTTCGGCGGACTGGCCGTGGGCGGCATCGCCTACGCCGGCGGCGGAGTGGCGCGTGGATATTACGTGGCCTCGGGCAGGCAGTCCGAGAAATTGATCGGACGAAAACAATAACCCGCATAGACAGGTCGTTGAAAGACGCGACCCGCGGCGTTGCGCTTCATCCCTCGTCACTGCGACGTACTTATATGTATGCCTCATTCCCATGGATTTGTGCCCCTTGCATGTCATCGTTTTTCACCCACCTGTGGCAACCGGCTTTTTTCGACGGGCTGGTAAGAGGGCTCGGGGGAGCATGTGTTCCCCGGTGATTCTCTGGAGCAATACTTCCAACCGCAGTCCAACCGGAAACCCGCGGCCGGCTGAATCGACGCCGATGAGCGTACGAGGCGCGTTGTCGGCGGCCCTGTGAAAACACTCCGCGTTCGTTACCACTTGTTTTCTTGTAGGCATTCACTGGGGAAGCTTATGAAAAAGTTCTCCCAGTGACCCCTCTTTGGACATTTCAAGCAGGCCTCGCCGCCGTCTGTGGAGAGGCTCCTTTTATCACGGACCCGGTACCCTATTCAGTGAGAACGCCCAATCTCGGTTGCGACGCGCAAGCGAGCGACCCGCTCAAAGTGTTTGGGCAAGGGGCCGGGAACACCTTCTTCATAAGGTCGTCCCGGATACCCCCTGAATGGATACGTTTTCTTATTTCCGCCGACTCGTTCAAACTCGTGCCGTAGCGGACGGGTTTGCGGACCGGTTTCAGGGGTCGGCTTCATTACCCGGTCAAAAACTGCACCCCCGCCATATCCCTTTGAATATTCACTATATTTCACCGAAAGATGCAATAAATGACCCCCCCTTGGGTATCGTCCAATAATCCCCAATAACTCCCGATAATTCTTCTGCACAGGATTTTGGCCTAATGTAACTATTCCAAATTACGAGCTATCGGCTCTTTCTTGCGAGAAAAACGCCGGTCGGCAAGCTCCTTGCTTCTATCGAAGCAGCTACCCAGGCTCTAAACACTTCAGGGAAGTTCCAACTGAATTTTTAGAGGGAGACCGCCGAATATGAACATACTAGTTATTGATGATGAGGTTGTACAGGTCAAGTCGCTGAAAAGAGGACTGAGGAGTCTTGGTTATAATGTGCTTGAGTCTTTTTCCGCCGAGGACGGTCTAAAGATTATTCAATCCGATACAAAAAAAGTTAACTTGATTCTGACGGATTATGCCATGCCTGGGATGAACGGTATTGGAATGCCCCCCGATAATTGGTCCATGTATAATGAGAGTCTGAATGCCCAAAGAACGGAAGGAGACTTTTTGCATGGCCAAGAGAAAGAGACACAGCGCGGAGCAAATCATCCGGAAACTTGAAGACGCGGACCGTCGTCTGACGGCAGGGCAGACGATAGCGCAGGTTTGCCAATCGCTGGAGGTGAGCGAGGCGACGTACCACCGGTGGCGAAACCAGTATGGGGGGATGAAGGCTGAGGAGGCCAAACGGCTAAAAGAACTGGAAAAGGAAAATGCACGCTTAAAAAAGCTGGTCGCCGATCTGATGTTGGACAAGGCAATGCTGAAGGATCTTGCGGAGGGAAACTTCTAAGCCCGGCGCGTCGTAGGAAAGCGGTTGATTATGTTCGAAGTGAACATGCCGCTTCAGAGCGTCGGGCCTGCCGCGTAGCCGGTCAACACCGATCCACCCAACGTTATGAGCCGAAGGAACGGGACGATGAGGTGGAACTGATCAAGGCTCTTCACCGGTTGGTTGGAGAACATCCCCGTTTTGGATGCCGTAGGATCACTCGGCTGCTGCGTGATGCGGGGTGGGCGGTAAACTACAAGCGAATTCATAGACTTTGGAAAGAGGAAGGATTCAAGGTACCTCGAAAAGCCAAGAAGAAACGCTTCCTGGGAGTTGATGCCAATGCGTGCAACAAGCGTAAGGCGGCTTTTGCAAATGATGTCTGGACGTTGGATTTCATTCATGACCGCTTGGTCGACGGCCGTCAGTTCAAGTGCTTGGCCATTGTCGACGAGTTTACTCGGGAAAACCTGGCCCTGAGGATCAACCGCTCCATTACGGGTGAAGACGTTTTGAACGAGCTGAGCCGATTGATGGGCGAGCGGGGAGTTCCAACGGGCATTCGATCGGATAACGGTCCCGAATTTATAGCCCAAAAGGTGAGAAACTGGCTGAAAGACCTGGGAGTGGGAACCCTTTTCGTCGAGCCGGGAGCCCCTTGGCAGAACGGGTACGTGGAAAGTTTCAACAGCCGTTTTCGGGATGAATTCTTGAACATGGAAATTTTCAACAACATCAAGGAAGCGCAGACTCTGGCCGCCAAATGGCGGAAAGCCTATAACGAGGAAAGACCGCACAGTGCATTGAATTACATGACCCCGGCCCAGTTCGCGGCGAGCCCTTGGGGCCTCGACTCCGCCTCGCTCAGCTCGGCTTCGCCGAGGCCCCAAGGGCCGGGGATGGAAAACCGCGAGTCATGATAAAACTCTCATAACTCCTGGACCAAAAACTGGGGGCTTGACACTTCGAACCACGAGGGCTACCTGAAAACCCTTCAGGCAGAGCTTATCGCCCTCAGGGCATTCGAGGTGCAACGCCCCCCTCGCCTGGAATTCCGGGTTTTCGGGGATGCGGTCGGCTGTTCAGAGAGGGCTCTCAATCCCGATTGCGACGCGGAGCGAGCAACCCGCTCAACAAGGAGGGGAAGGGTTCGGGAAAACCTTACTCAAGAGGTTTTCCCGGATTCCGCGCGAATGCGTGCCTTTGGAAAGGCGCCTTCGGTGAGGGACGGCTGTAATCATTCACGGGGGGGACTCGTCTATTGTAGGGGCAGGCCATAGTGCCTGCCCAATAGTCGGCCGAAGGCCCACCATCTCCCCTGTGCCCCCCGTGCCGGCGTCCCTCTGCGGCACACCCCGTGAATAGGTGCGGACGGCTTGCACTCCGGAATCAGCAGTCATCTTCCACGGGTTTGGAATAGAAGTCGAACAGGTACTCGCATTCTTTAGGCGAGAGATTGAACTTCTTGCCGGCGCTTTCCACCAGGTCCACCAGCGCAGGCCGAGGTGTTTCCTGCCTTTTCTCGTGGATCCAAAGGAACGCCTTGCGAACCAGATCTCCTTCCGGCAGAGGGAACGTCATGGGATCTCCTATGCGTATGTTTCGTTTTGGGCGTGTAGCGGCCCCAAGCTGCAAGGGCTTTGTCCATTGCGGTTGCCGAGCCCGTGCCGAATCTCTTCGATTTAGGCCTTTTCGCACCCGGAATCCATCGGCTCGGCTTCCAAGTATCAGCGGTAGTGCCGCCGACTCGGTCATCAAATGTTTGTACGCGATCACGGGTCCGTAATCATCGGACCTTTCAAGAAAAGCGCTGCTTCTTGGATGCCGGAAGCTCCCTATCCGATTCAGGAAAGGTAAAGAAACGTTGGAAGTCGGACGGAAAATCCATTTTTCCCTCAGCCTCTCCGCCGGAGGCGGTGAGGTATGCTTGAGAAGCTTTGACAGGGGGTTCGGGGGAAGACTTTCTCGAAAGTCTTCCCCCGTGAATGCTCGCAAATGTTCTCCTCGGCCGGCAGGTACTTCGCATTGAGTCGAATCTCAGGAGCCTTCCCTCTCTCGACCTTTGTTCCTGAACGTCAGTCCCAAGTCGAGAACATCCTGAACATCATGTTGGGGGGACCGTCCCTGAGTGGTGAGGTAGTTGCCGATCATGGTGCCGTTACATCCCGCGGTGAACATGAGTGGCTGAAGGCCCCTCAGGTTGGTTTCTCTGCCGCCGCAGGTGCGGATTTCGGTGTGAGGCATGAGGAGTCTGAACACGGAAAGCGTCTTCAATATCTCCAGCGGAGGCATTGAAGCCTGATGCTCAAGGGGCGTGCCGGCAATGGCATTAAGGATGTTCACCGGAAAGGAGTCGACCTCGTGTTCCAGAAGTGTGACGGCGAGCTCGACTCGTTGCGCGGGACTCTCTCCCAATCCGATGATGCCTCCGCTGCAGACCTCGATGCCTTCCTCACGACACAGGTCCAGCACCTTCACTCGCTGTTCGTAATCGTGTGTGGTGCAGATGTTGGGAAAGAAGCTTCCGGATGTCTCCAAGTTGTGGTGGTACCGGCATACACCCACTTGCTTCAGAGCCCGAGCAGCCTCCCGGTCCAGAAGTCCCAAGGAGGCACAGCAAAGAAGGCCTTCCTGGCGAATTCGGGACAAGGCTTCGAGAATGGTGTCGAAGTCTCGGGAACGGATGACGCCTTTTCCGCTGGTGACGATGCTGAAGCGAAGGGCTCCGGCTGCGCGTGCTTTTACGGCGGCCTCTACCATAGCGTCCACGTCCATCAGGGGGTACGTGGGAGCCGATGTGTTGTAGTGGGACGACTGGGCGCAGAAGGAGCAGTCTTCCGAGCACCTGCCGGATTTGGCGTTGACGATGGCGCAGAACTCGATTCGATCTCCCAGAAAGGCCCCGCGTACCCGGTTGGCGCAGGCCATGAGGTGGAAGATTTCCGTCGGTTCCCGGAGGTTCGTCAGGCGCACGGCATCGTCCGGCGACAAGTGTTCACCGGCGAGGATTCGCCGCGTGGTTTCTTCGAGTTGGAGATGAATATCGGTCAAGGGCTTCCTCACTGGATGCGGTCGTGTCCGGTTTGTCCGTCGGTTAAAGTTGGGGAGCGGGTCGGCCGGCGCAGGGCGCGGCTTGGGACCCGTTCTCATGGTTGAAGCAACATAAGAGATTCGGAGGAGCGGCTCAAGTTCTTGTTGACAAAACCGATGTATGTAGGCGAGGATGATGTCATACATTGAATATGTATGCAGTATAAGGAGGTAGCCATGGTTTCGAGTCTCTCCGGTGCCCTGGTCGCTCTCTGGGGATATCTCTGGACGTTCGGGGGCGATGTGGAAATCACCGCGAGCGCGTCACCCGCCGCATCTCCAGGCACCCAACAAGATTCCAAAGCCAGCTTTGAGGGTACCCTTTCTTCCGGAGTCAAGGTCCACATCCGCAAGGAAGGGACGCCCGGAGTGGTTCATTCTCGGGAAACCCGAAGCGAAGCCGAGCCCGCGAGTCCCGCTGGGGAATCTCCTCGCCCTTCGGCTCCATCCATGGAAACACCGTCAATGAAAGGGCCTTCCGGCGTAGACGTCATCACTTGATGGAGCGGGATGCAAAGCTCCCGGGGTCACCGTTTTCGAAAGTCGACCTTCCTTCGTGGTGGTAACACGTAACGATACGAGGAGTGCCTCATGTTATCGAGCATTTCTTCTTCGCTTTCTCTTCTACAGGCCGTACAAGTCAGGCGGAACGTTTCCGCGCATAACACGGCCAACCTTCAAACGGAAGGCTTCAAGAAATCCCGGGTGGATTTTCAGGAAGCTCCCGGAGGCGGCGTTCGGCCTTCCGTGAGCCGTGTGGAAACGCCCGGTGTGCCTCTGCCCCCCACACAAGGCACGGGAACGTTGGGCGAGGGATCCAACGTGAACCTGGTCGAAGAGATGACCGGGATGTTGGTATCCGAGAAGATGACTCAGGCCGCGGTGACCGTTATTCGAAGCGAAGACGACCGTCTGGGGACTCTCCTGGACATCGTGGCGTGATTCCATACATTTGATCGGCGGAATGCCACCGCACCCACTCACCGATTTCTAACGCCGACTCTCTTCCGCAAGGCGCTTCCAACGCTTGCACAGAGACCTTCCCGAAAGCAACGCCTCAAAGCCTCCTCCCTCTGCATTTCGCAGATTCCCTCTCCTCCGGACTTCCGCGCAAAGTCTCCTATTGCGCAACAGACCTGTTGGGAAGAGTTGCAGGGGTCATCCGGCTTTCACAGGGAATAGGGCGGGCGGGGGGAGGCGCCGCGCCAAAATTCCAGGGCTGGAATTCAGTCGGCCGTGCCGCTGCCGTTTAAGTGAAATAGAGGCTCCAACCCATTCTCTCTTGCGAGAGGCCGCGATAATATCCTCTTCGATTCGAGTGAATGTTCGACGTGCCTCAGGCGGAAAAGGCGGTGTTCGACATACTTACGACACCAAATCGCGATAGGGAAGCCGAAGATCGGTGGTGTGCGGCAAAGTCGAAGAACGGCGGGAGCGCCTGACGGACCGGATGGATCGAACATCTTTTCGATATTTGGATCATCGGGTCGGTCGTTTCAAATGTGATGCGATGGAATGAACGGAGCTTTCATGCACGGACAAAGCGAAAGAGTTCTGCGGCTTTTTATTGCCATGGCGTGCCTGGTCTCGCTGCAGGCGGGGGAAGCGGCTCAATCGAATGATGAATTCATCCGTGGTTATGCCACGGCCGTCATTGCGGAGCATTTTCCCTCGGCCGTCGGAAACATCCGGGTTCAAGACGGAACCGTTTATATCGAGGGAGCCCGTTTAACGGAAACGGAAAAATCGGATATTCGCAAAATGCTTTTCGATGTGGTGGGCGCGGGAAAGGTTGACGTGATTTTCGAGCAAGCCGTGCCGACCGTTGCGAGAGTCGTGGAAGAGCTTCCCATGTTCCTGCCGACATTGCCGCTGTTTCACCCGCTTCTCGCCGACCCGCGTTGGCCCCATTTTTCCATTTCCTATCAACGCTACGTGGACGATGATCTCTTGCGGAACGTTGCGGACACGAGTTTTGGTGAATCCTTCAGTATCTATCGGTTCCAGGGACCGTGGGAAACCATCATGGAGATTGGAATTCAGGCGGGCGTATTCGCCATCTTCGACTTGGATGCTGAATCCTTTGATTTGATCAATGCCGACTATCTCGTGGGCATTCCCATAACCGTTCAGAAGGGCGATTTCACCAATATGCTCCGAATCTTCCATCAAAGTTCCCATTTGGGAGACGAATTTCTTCTGCGAGGCGATAGCACCGAACGCATCAACCTGAGCTATGAAAGCCTGGACAACCTGCTGTCTTACGATCTGCCCGGAGGCTTGCGGCTTTACGGCGGGGCGGGCTACCTGTTCCGGAGATTCCCCTCGGATCTGGAACCTTGGTCGACGCAGATCGGGCTGGAGTACCGCAGCCCGAAGACATGGCTTGGAGGAGCGTTGCGTCCGGTGGGGGCGCTGGACCTGCAAAACCACCAGGAAAGCGACTGGAACACGGACCTTTCGGCGTCGGCCGGGATTCAGTTCGAGAACCCCGACTTTCTGAGTCGAAAGCTTATGCTCCTGCTCAAGTACTACAAAGGGAAATCCCCCAACGGCCAGTTCTATGAAAGCGGCATCGAATTCGCCGGTTTAGGCGTGCATCTTTATTTCTGAAGCCTCGTCCGGACGTTGGACGCCGAGCTGAAGGCTTTCATTGAACGCTTGGGAAGAGACGATTCGTTCCGAATGGAGAGGAGCACCCGCCGCCGGCAAGGCTGGTCGGGAGAGAAAGTGGGGCGCAATTCTCCGGCGGCTTGCCGGAGATGGTAAGAGGCTCAGGCCACTCGGTGAAACCGGGGCGCCGAGTATCTCTCTTCCTCCTCGAGCGGGGCGTATCGTGGAAGAGCCCAGTCGGACTCGTTCGTCCTGTTTGCGAAGAAGCTGAACGTGGATGGGGTCAGCGTGCTTTCCATCAGAACGGCGGGATCTGATTGAAGGCGCGGAAAAACTTTGGTTTCGGAGGACGCGGCGCGAGGGGCCAAGGAGGTCAGACGTTCCTCCAACTGCTGGAGGCGTCCGAGCACGTCCCGTATTTCTCCATAGAGACGGTTGAAGCGTGATGCCAGGCGATCGAACGCGGATTGGGCGTCCTCCGCAGGGAGGGTATTCTCGGGTGTCGCCCCGGGACTTATCTCAAGCGCGGGCAAGGAATCGTTTTTCCCCGACGCAGAGACCGAGTCTCCGGATCTCTTGAGGAAAGCCTTTAGACCGGCCCTCGAAAGGGACAGCCGCAAGTCTCTAAAGGCGAAGTCCAGGGAGAGTTTGTGCGCTGAGACGCTCGCTTCCTCGCCGTCTACGGGCTGGGAGCGACGTTTGGCTCCTCGACCGGCGGAGGAATGAGTAAAAGAGGAAAACAGGCCTCGTAGAAAATCATGGATCTGCATGGCTACGCCCCGCTTCGAGTCGTCCGGTACTATCTTGCCGGTATGGGAGACCCGCTCGCTTCAATTCCCTGCGTGGGCCAATCCGATCCTTCGGTTGCAGGACCTCCGAATTTGGAAATATCCAACGGCTCGAATCCGGGCTTGGAAACCGACCGATTCGAACACTGTTAAGATATATATACCATGGTGCAATCGACGGTCCAACCAATTTTTTTATGGACATTATGGTGAATATCCGGCCCCGCCCATGAGCTTCACGAGGCTTGTTTCCCGGGTTCGCTCTCCGCCCTGACCCTTTATTGCAGGGTGCGTTCGCACAAGCCGGAGTCCTTTATTGACATACAAAAGAGTTCCCGTCATAATCCTGCCTCAACTCTCTTTCGGGGGCTGCAATGAGTTCGGAACGATACAAGGAATCAGGCGTGAATATCGCCGAGGGTGAGCGCTTCATCGAAATGATCAAACCTCTGGTGCGACAGACTCACCATCCTGGAGTCATCACGGATATCGGCGGATTTTCGGGCTTGTTCAGTCTGCCCGTCGAGGGCATGGAAAAACCGGTGGCCGTCGCCTCCACGGACGGCGTGGGCACTAAGCTCAAGATCGCCCGCATGGTGGGCAGGCACAATACCGTGGGGCTGGACCTGGTGGCCATGTGCGTGAACGACATCCTGGTACATGGTGCCAAGCCTCTGTTTTTCCTGGATTATCTGGCTATGGGGAAACTGGATTCTCTCCTGGCCACGGAGATCATTGAGGGAATCACGGAGGGATGCAAGCAGGCGGGTTGCGCTCTGATCGGCGGTGAAACCGCGGAAATGCCGGGATTCTACCCGGACGGAGAATACGACCTCGCCGGGTTTGTGGTGGGCATCGTGGACAACGATAAGATCATCGACGGTTCCGAGATCGGCGTGGGGAACAAGCTGGTCGGTATTCGGAGCAGCGGCCTTCACAGTAACGGGTATTCCTTGGTGCGAAAGATCATTTTCGAGGAACTCGCCATGGGACCCGATACCTATGTGGAACAGCTCAAGACGACCATCGGCGAGGAACTGCTTCGCCCCACCAAGATCTATTCGGAACTCGTCCAGAACCTTGCTCGAGATTTCAAGCTGCTCGGCATCAGCCATATCACGGGTGGAGGAATTACCGGCAACCTGCCGCGAATCCTGCCCAAAGGCTGCCAAGCCGTCATCGAACAGGAAAGCTGGAGCATTCCGCCGATCTTTCCTTTTCTTCAGGAACGCGGGAGCGTCTCGGAAAGCGAGATGTTCAGCACGTTCAACAACGGACTTGGGTTGATTTTGGTGGTGCACGACGAAGAGGTGGAAGACGTCGTAGCCCGGGCCAAGGCCATGGACGAGCAGGCGTTTATTATCGGGAGCATTGCCAAACGTGAAGAAGGGGCCGAGGCCGTCCGGCTCGTGTCCTGAATGATTCTGGTCAGTTCATGCCTTTTGGGCGTTGCCTGCCGCTATGACGGCGGCAGCGTCCCCAATGTTTCCCTCATCCGGGGGCTTGCCGGAGAACGGGTGCTTCCGGTTTGCCCCGAAGTTCTGGGAGGGCTCCCCATTCCCAGACATCCGGCTCGCCTTCAGGAGGGCGACGGTTTTTCCGTGTTGGACGGAAAAGCACGGCTCGTAGACGCTTCGGGCCGGGACGTCACCTCCGAGTTTCTCCTCGGCGCTCACAAGACTCTGGAATTGGCCCGCAAGTTCGGCGTGACCGAGTGCCGCCTCAAATCCCGAAGCCCCTCCTGCGGTAGTGTTGCACATCCGGATCGACCGGTGGGCGTGACCGCCGCCCTCTTGATGCGGCAGGGATTCACGGTGCACGAATTGGAGTCCGACGCCCGGAGTTGATGCCGGGTTGCCGTATGGAGGGCCGGTGTGTACGGCCCGCAAGTTCGTTGCTTCCGATCCGGCCGAGGATTCTCCTCAACCTCTCGAAGCATCCGACCGATACTTCATGGTGTGGAGAAGACCATGAACACCCGCCGTGTACGTCGCCCATTTTCAATACTGTTGTGCTTCCTTGCCGGTTTTGCCTTGTTCGTCTCGGAGAGTCGGGCGGACTGGGTCGCGATTAACCAAGGTTTGACCGACCTGGAAGTGATGTCCCTGATCCCCGAGCCGCATGTTCCGTCCGTGATGTACGCCGCCACCTGGGGTGGAGGCGTGTTTCGTTCCTCGAGCGGCGGGACTTGGTGGACGGCCGTGAACAACGGCTTGGCGGACAACAACATCCATACGCTGGCTGTGTCTCCCACCTTGCCCAACACTCTGTATGCAGGCACCCAAACGGGAGGAGTTTTCAAAAGTGTAAACGGGGGGATGGACTGGAACGCCGTGAATACGGGGCTTCCGGGTTTCTTGCCTCAAGTTTTCGCGCTGACTGAGGACCCCGGCGACGATCAGGTCCTCTATGCCGGGACGGAAGGGGAAGGAATCTTCAAGAGTACGGACGGCGGGACGTCGTGGAATGCCGTCAACACCGGTCTGACTCTGCCCTTAACCGATATCTACGCCTTGGCCGTGGACCCTGCGGACTCCAATGTCGTGTACGCCGGATCCGAAACCTACGGAGTCTACAAAAGTACGAACGCGGGTTTGATCTGGACGCCGATCAGCACGGCCGTCTCCGTGACCTGCCTGGCGGTGGACCCTCACGACTCGAACAATGTTTACGCCGGGACCGACACCTGGGGTATTTATAAGTCCACAGACGCCGGCCTCACCTGGAACCAGGTGAATACGGGACTTACCGACGTGAATGTGCATTCTCTCGCGGCGGACCCCATTCAACCCGGCGTGGTGTATGCGGGCACCGACGGCGGCGGCGTTTTTGTCACTTCCAACGGTGGGGCCCTGTGGTCCGCAGACAATGCCGGCCTTCCCACGCCCCTGGTACCGGTTCGGACTCTGGCCGTTGACCCTTGGGATGCTTCGAAGGTGTTTGCAGGCACGGAGGGTGACGGCGCCTTCAGAAGTCTGGGACCGGCGTGCGCCTCGGAAATCCAGGCGGTGAGTGTGGCCGCGAGCGGTGCTGCCGCCGACGGAGGAAGCGGTTCTCCCGTGGTGTCTGCGGACGGGCGTTACGTGGCATTTTCCTCCAATGCCGCAGACTTGGTTGCGGGAGCCGCCGGCACGGACGTCTACGTGCGGGATATGGAAACCGCCGCGGTGACCCGAGTCAGCGTATCTTCCGCCGGGGTTCAGGGGAACGATCAAAGCTCGGATCCCGACCTTTCACCGGACGGCCGATACGTCGCGTTCACTTCGGAAGCGACCAATCTGGTGGCCGTGGACGATAACGGTCACAGTGACGTATTCCTGCATGACCGGCAAACCGCCGTCACTGTTCGGGTCAGTCTGACCGACGCAGGCGGGCAGGGCAACCAGGCTTCCTTTCAGCCGTCGGTCTCCTCGGACGGCCGTTACGTGGCTTTCACGTCCGCGGCTTCCAATCTGGTTCCCGGCGACACAAACACCAAGTCCGATGTATTCGTTCGTGATCTGCTTCTCGCCCAGACGACGCGAGTGAGCGTTTCATCGATCGGAGTCCAGGGAAACGGCGCATGCAGGTTTCCCTCGCTATCCGCGGACGGCCGCTACGTGGCTTTTGTCTCCGAGGCCACGAATTTGGTGGCGGGGGACACCAACGGCTCTGCGGACGTCTTCGTGCACGACCGCAGTACCGCGCAAACCGTCCGTGTTTCCGTCTCTTCCGCGGGAGGACAGGCCGGAGGGTTCTCGGAATACCCCTCCCTGTCCCTGGACGGTCGCTACGTGGTGTTCTATTCCAATGCTTCCAACCTGACGGTCGGAGATGCCAACGGCAAAGCCGACGTATTTCTGAAAGACCTTCAAACCGGGATCACCGAGCGAGTGAGCTTGGCCTACGACGGTTCCGAGGGGAACGGGGAGAGCAGGGGTTCCAGAAGGCGATCCATGTCCTCCGACGGCCGCTACGTGGTGTTCTCGTCGGGATCGACCAATCTGTTGCCCGGTGATACCAACGAAAAATGGGATGTGTTCGTTCGGGATCGTCAAACCGGTGAAACGTCTCGAGTGAGCGCCTCTTCAACGTTGGGAGAGCCTGACGGTGCTTCGCTTTATCCGTCCATGGCGAGCGACGGACTTCACATGGTGTTCGGTTCTTCCGCCGGAAACCTGGTTTCGGGAGACGCCAACGGTCAAAGCGACGTGTTCCTTTTCAAGACCTGCGGGTATCCTCCAGGGATCGCGGCCGCACATTCCTCGCCCGGATATGAAACTCCCGGCACCGCCGTGATCACCTGCACGTTTCAGGTACCCCAGGGGAGGAGCCTGCTTTCGCTTCTTTGGAGACCGCAATTACCCGCCGGTTGGACCTTGGATCCGGTGGGGGCTTCGGGCGATGGAAACCCTCAGGTGAGCGGAGGGGAAATCGTCTTTCTGGATGCCTTCTCCGGGAATCCGGTGCAGTTTACGTATATCGTCAACGTCCCGGGCGGTGAATCCGGCACCCATTACCTTAGCGCGGAGGTGGAGTACCAAATCGACGGCATGGTAAATCCCGCGCTTACGTGGGCGAATCCCCACCCGCTGCAACTTCCGGAAATTACTTATGCGACGGCTTCGGTCCACTCTTCGGCCGGTTACCCGTCTCCAGGCACGGCGGTTGTGGCGTGTGAATTCAGCTATCAAGCCGGACTGACGATTCAATCCCTACAGTGGACGCCCGTGTTGCCCGCGGGATGGACCCTCACCGGGGTGACGGCGGCGGCCGGGAATGGAAATCCGGTGGTCTTGGGAGGAGTGGTTACTTTTACGCCTCCCGTTGCGAACAATCCAGTGGTGTTCGAATACCAAGTCGCCGTTCCCGGAGGACAGACCGGGGCTCAAAACATCGGATCGACCATCGACTTTCAATTGGTGGGAATGGCTTTGCCTTCCGTGGACGTCGCTCTTCCGGACCCCCTCGTGTTGGCGGAAACACCTATTTACCACGATGCGGATTACAACGGGCCCGACTTCATCATCGACAATGCGGAAGTGACCCGTGTGATTTCTTACTGGAATGCCGGAGCGTACCGTTGCGGGGCCGGACCCGACGGATATCAGCCGGGAACCGTAGGAGCAACGGCCTGCGGGACTCATACCGCGGATTTTCAAGCGCCGGCCTGGGATATCGACGGCACGGAGATCAATCGAGTGCTTGCCTACTGGCGCGCGGGAGGGTATCAGCCCGATGCTTCGGGGGTGGACGGTTTCGCTCCGTTGATACCACAGCCCGACGTCGCCCTGTCGGGTCCTCCCTTAACGCCGCAGAGCACTCCTTCGATTTCCATCGAAGGTCCCGACACGTATCCTCCGGGCCGTGAGGTGACCTTCACCTTTCGCGCCTCCTTTCAGGATCCGCTCCTTTCCATTCTTTGGAAACCGCTTCTACCCGACGGGTGGACCCTCGAAAGCGTTTCCGGCACGGGAATCAACACAGTGAACCCGTCCAAAGGGATATTCTGGACGTCCAAAGTATTGTCCAGCCCGCTGGAGGCGGTTTTCGTGGTGCATGTGCCCGAAGGAGAGGTAGGTGAGCATGTAGTGGATGCACTGGTCGAGTACCAGGCTTCCGGCATGGCCAATCCCTCGACGTCGGAACCGGACGACCCGCCGATATTGGACGCCTGCGATCCGCCCGAAATCGTGGTTTTTCAAGGGCCCTCCGACCCCGTGCCCACCGGAACCGTTTTCCAGTTGGACTGGGTCGCCATAGGAGGAGAACTCGCCGAAATATCACCCGGAGTGGGGCAGGTGGACCCGGGGGTCGGGGTCGTATCACTGGAGGCGTCGGCGCCGGAAACCTATACATTGGTGGTTGAGAGTTCATGCGGAGACGTACAGGCCTCCATCGAAGTCTTGACCTGCGATCTGCCGGTCATCGACTTCTTTTCCGGTCCCGGCGGGGATGTGGTAGCGGGAAACGGTGCGGTTCTGTCCTGGAGCGGAACGGGCGGGGATGAGGCGATCATAAGTCCCGGAGTCGGCCAGGTGTCACCGACGGGTGGTTCGGTCGCGGTGTATCCATCGGAAACCACGGATTACACCATTGAATTGAGGAACCAATGCGGGAATACCGTTAACTGGACGACGGTCACGGTCGTACCGCCGGATTTCGACATCGCCGAGTTCATGCTCACTGTCATTACAGCCGTCAAGGCACGGAAAGGACGGTTGGAGAAGAATTTCCGGGTTTCCGAGCCTCAGTGATCCCGAAACGACAAATGCCTCGGGAAGCGACCACTTCCGCCTTCCGGTATCCCTCGGGTCTTACCGGACATGAAGGCTCTAGCTCGCACACATGCCGAAAAAGTGGGGTAGTGGGTACAGGAGATTGTGAAGGAAGAACCGCTCATCCATGAGCGGTTGCAGGCGATTGGAATTGTTTGGCGGACTGAAGACGGAGGAGATATTGGATCAGGCGATGTTATGGAACAGGGACTCCCGGATGAGTTTTTCTGCGATTTTGCCGCTGTTCACCTCGTAGGTACCCTCCTCGATCTTCTTGCGGACCTCCGCGACTTTTTGGGCGCGGACTTCCGGCACGGAACTCAACGCATCGCGAGCCGACCGTCTCTCTTGAGCTCTGCTAGAGATTTCCACGTTTTCTTCGATGTCAGGAGACGGGGCGATACGCTCGCCGCCCGGCTGTTCCTGGTTCTTTCCCGTCTCCGACGACCGGACCTGTTGTTTTAACACATCCGTCTGCTGGATTATGGTGTCGTCGATTTTCATCCTTTGGAACGCCTCCTTTCGGACTTTTCATCCAGTGAATCGGCAGCGGCACGTGGAACTTTAGCCTCTCACGAAAAATTAAAGCAATTCCGCCAAAGCCGGAATATTTTTCTCCAGTCGTAGAATCTCCCGTTCAGGATGGCCGTCCTACTGGAAGCAGTCGGGGGTCATCTAATTGTTTCCGACCCGACGGTTTCTTCTTCCTCGGACTCGTCCGCACCCCCGTCGTGCTTTTCAAGGGTGCCTTCCAGGCTTCCCTCGAGCAGTTCCGTTAGTCCGAGGCCGCCACGTCGGCTCAATTCCACGGAAAGCTCCTGGTGATACATGGAAGTGTAAAGATCGTTTTCCAGGGAATTCCCAAGGAGGCCGCCTTCCGGTACGGTCTTGCGCATCTCTTTGAGGAGTATTTCCCAAAAAAAGGACTCGAACTCCTGACAGGCCTTTTTCAGAGCCGCCGACTCTCCACCTTCACTCATCTTTGCCGCTTCGGGGCTAAAATGCAACAAGAAATCGTAGGACATGCGGGAAACCCGCCTTTCGCATCATCGGGTTAGAGGAATTTCAGGTCCGCCTGGAGCGCTCCGGCCTCTTTGAGGGCTACGATGACGGAGATGAGATCCCGTGGAGTGACTCCGATGGCGTTCAGCGCTCGGACAACGTCACCGATGGTGACCCCTTCGGGCACCAAGAGCAACTTGTTGTTGTCCTCGGTGACATAGATATCGGTCCGAGGAACCACCACCGTGGTGCCTTCGCTGAAAGGCTCGGGCTGCGAGACTTCCGGGGTCTCTCGAATCACGATGTTGAGGTTCCCGTGGGCCACGGCCACCGTGGAAACCCGGACGTTTTCTCCCATGACCACCGTTCCGGTTCTCTCGTTCATAACCACCACGGCACGGGTGTCGGGTTCCACTTTGACGTTTTCAACCTGGTAAATGAACTCCACGATGTTTTCATGGAACTCCTCGGGAACGCTGATGCGGATTTCGCTGGGATCGACGGCGGTGGACATGTCGGTCTGAAAGTGCTTGTTGATGCTTTCCGCAGTCCGGTGCGCCGTGGTGAAGTCCGGGTGATACAAGTGGAGCTTCAGCACGCGTCCCGGGAGGTTCAAAGGCAAATCTCTTTCGATGAGAGCCCCGTTGACCGCAACACCGACAGTCAAATGGTTCTGTTGAACCGTTGCTCCGCCGCCGGCCGCTCCGAAACCGCCGATGGAAACCGGCCCCTGGGCTACGGCATAGATCTCGCGACTCGCCGCCCGCAAGGGCGTCATCAACAACGTGCCTCCCTGTAGACTTTTTGCATCCGCCAGAGAAGAGACCACGGCGTCGATCCGGGTCCCGGCCTTGGCAAAGGGGGGAAGCTCGGCGGTGACCATGACGGTGGCCGTATTTTTCACTTGGATGGCGCTGGCGGGGATGGTGACGCCCAACTTGTACATCATGTTGGATAAGATTTGACGCGTAAATCCCCCCCGGGTTCCGTCTCCGGTGCCGTCGAGTCCGACGATTACGCCGTAGCCGATCAACTGGTTCGGACGGAATCCTTCGAAGTGGGCGATGTCCTTCAGGCGGACCTCCGCCGCATTGGATATCGAGCCGCAGAAAAACAGCAGCAGGAGAACGGTGTAGACCGCAAATCCCAGTCGTTGCGATTTCGAGCCGGCTCTAAACGTCATGAGGCGCTTCCTTGATATGACGCCCGGATCCGAGCCGTCGCCGTTACCCATAAGGCGTTAAGGAAAATGGCGACGCGGTCCGGACTATGCCTTGTGTGTGGGACGTCCGAAAACCGGTATTCGGACGTCCCGTGTATTCATTCGGTTCTACTGGACCACGATGCTGCCGAAAGCCGACTGAGCATTGGCATCGGTGATCACAAAGGCGTTGGAGTAGGTGCCGGGTGCCGCGGTGCCGGATATCTTGACCGTCACCAGGTTTCCCGTGATTGAAATGGCGTCCACACTCGAATCGATGGCCGTGAAATTCAGAATGGTGGCCAGATACGGGGAGGTGCCGCAAACCGCCTGGTACGCCAGGGTGTTACCCGCAGTTCCGGTCTGCGAGCTGGGACTCAGCTCAAAAGTGCAGGTCGGGTTTGTGATGGTTACGGGCACGGAGACGATCTGGCCGGCGGCGTCCTGTACGATCATGCTGAGGCTGTTGGAGGTCGGGCTGTTGGCAATCTTTAGAGTGATCACGCTTCCGCTTACCGACGCCGTTGCCGACGTATTACTCGAAAGCTGGGCGGTGTAGGGGGCTTTTCCTCCGGACACGACGAACTGCAGCTCTTCGTTGGGAGCGCCCGATGCGGAGGACGGGGTTACCGCCAGCTTTTCGACGACTTCGATACCGGCGTAGATCACATTGTTTTCTTCGTCCGCGATACGGATCACCTCCGGATATAGACCGGGTACGGCGTTGGACTTGATGGTGACGGTCACCAAGTTGCCGGTGGGCTGCTGTATCGGGGTTTCCACCAGAGTGGCGTCCATGGTGGTCACGCTGTAGGAATCTCCGGTACCGCAGAGCACCAGGAATTCCACCTCGTCGCCGGGATTGCCGATCGCAGTGGACGGTTCCGCGTGAAGTTCGCATCCCACGCCCGCCACTACCACTTCGGCGGTCGCCCTGAGCCCATCTGCGTCGTAAACCTCGACGACGTCCGGATAGGCGGTGTCCTCGGGATTCTGTGAGGCCGCAATGGTGAAATGCACCTCGTTGCCGTTCTTGATCACGGCCGAGCCAACGGACACGTCGTTTACGAGCACGTCGTAGGGTGTCTGACCGCCATACAGGAAGAATTTGACCACCTCACCCGGGCTTCCCTTTAAGCTCAAGGGATAAATCTGAAAGGCGTTGCTGACCATAATCGTGCAAGTGTCTTCCTGGCCTCTGCTGTCCTCCACCCTGATGACGGTGATGCCCGCATCTTTGGCTTCAAACAAAACCTGGTTGTAGGAAAGTTCGGTCAACTCGCCCACGTTCTGGTCGCCGTTGAAGAAGTAGTAAGGGGTGAGGCCGTACTTGGCCGTCAGGATAAGCTCCTCTCCGGGAGCGATATTGGCTTCGCTGGGTGTGAGCATGGTCTGGTTCTGGATCACGGTCACCGTGGCGTACGCGCGTTCACCCAAATCGTCGTCGAGGTACACTTCGGTGTTGCCGATTCTCCTGGCGGTGAAGACCGCTTCGGAAAGGTCTCCCCACCCGCCGGACGGAGGGTCCAGAGTCCCCACGGAGGGGTCCGTGAGATACCAGTCGTAGTAGGGAGGTGTTCCGTTGCTGGCCCTCAACGTGATGGATTCCCCGAGACTGAGCGTCACTTTGTTGGGTACGATTTTGGGCGTGCCCGATACGATTTGCAGAGTGGCCGAGGAAGCCAGGTTCTTGGCGTCGAACAGGGTGATCTTCAGGTTTCCCGAAGCCACCGGCTGGAGGATCAAGGTGTCCCCCTCACTGTCGGGAACGCCCTGCGCCAAGTAGGGTTTATCGAGGACCCAGTAGTAGGGGGGCGTCCCTCCGGACGCCGTAAAGCGCATCGTCGTGGCCGAAGCCACGTCCAGGGGCACCGTCGCTTTGGCCGGAATCACGCTTGGAAACATGTCCGTGACCTGCACCGTGATGGTACCCCAATTTCCGATGCTGTCGGTCACGGTGATCACCACCTCGACCGTGGGACCAATGCCCCAAAGATAGTCCGAAGCGGTAACGTAGATGACCGATCCGTCCGGTGCGGTCCGGTTGTCATCGATCTGGGTCCAGGTCTGATCACCGGAGCTTCTCAGGGACCACTGGTAGAGCGGAGTGCCGCCGCTTACGCTGAGTTTGAGTTCCTCACCGTAAAAGAGGGACAGACCGTTGGGAGAATAAATGACGAGTTTCTGCGTTGGAGGCTGGGTGGGCTCGGAGTCCGACCCACCTCCTCCGCTGCATCCGGCGATGAGCAGGAACATAACCGACAAGATGGCGAAACCAAAGGTCCTTCTTTTCATTTTCTCCCCCGATTTGTAGTCTCACGTGCTCCGGAGCAGGTTCCCCGGAAGATGAATGCAACGCTGTTTTAGTTTGCGGCGACCACCTCGACGTCCAAGGTGGCCTTCAAGCCTCCCACGTCGTACACTTCCACGATGTCTTGCCAAGTCATGGCAGCGGCCGAGGCCGAGGTGGTCACGGTGAATTCGTACTGATTACGATCCGTATTAAGCGTCGGCTGAGTTACGGTGCCGAACCTGTAGTCGCTGAGGAAGGCGGAATAAGGCGGTACTCCGCCCTGAACGATGAAGCTCAGGGCTTGAGCCGTGCCCTGCTGAGTGGTCACCAAGCCGGGAAGAATCCGGAGTGCGTCTTCAATGGTAATGCGAGCCACCGACTGGGCTTGTCGGCTGTCTTCCAGAACGATGGAAGCCACACCGGCGTCGTTCCCGGCATAAAAATCAGCCACCCTGTCTCCCGTGCCGCTGGTAAACAACTGACCCAGCTCAGGGTTCTCATTGGTCCAGTAATAGGGACTGAGCCCGTGGAGCGCTTGGAAGGTAACGTAATCCCCGGGACTGATCACGGCCAGGGAGGGACTGATGGTGATCGTATCCTGCAAATCGGTCACGGTCACGGAGGCCACCGCCTTCTGGCCCGTGGCGTCCTCCAGAATCAAATCGGCCTCTCCCACCTGTAGGGCGGTCACATCCGCGGATGTGGCGTCTTGAGCAATTTGTGGAACATCGAGAATATTCGGGTCCGACGTGTAGAGAACATAGGGTTGCGTACCCCCGGAAAACAGGAATGTGTATGCCCCGGCGTCCGTTTCCGACGATAGGGTGATCATGGAGGGGGTGATGCCGGGCGCTTCGTCGACGATCGTCAACGTGACGCCGTCCGGGGACTGAGTATTCCGCGAGTCCGTGACGGTCAGACTCAGAATGCCGGCCTGCGTGGGAAACACGGTTACGATGGAACCGTCGCCGTTCGGATAAAGATCAGCCAGGTAGGGCTTATCCGCCGTCCAATAATAAGGGGACTCTCCTCCGGTGACGGAGAAGCGGATGCTCGGAGTGGTCAGAGAGTCCAGGGCGATGGTGGCTTGACCGGGGGTCACCAGAAGAAGGTTCAGAATCATGGTGATGGTGGCCTGAGCCGATCTGCCGTTGGCGTCCATGGCGATAACCGTGGCCGTCATGTTGTCGGTCGTCTCTTCGGGCAACTTGGTATTGGCAACGAAATAGGCGGAACGTCCGTCGGTGGAGATTCGGTCCGGATCCACTTTGCCTACAGTGAGATTGGTGGACGACCAGGTGTAAGGGGCTGCTCCGCCCGAAACGCTGAGGAGTATCTCGTCTCCGAAGTACAGGGTGACCTCGGGAGGATTGATCTGGGGGCCCTGGGGAGTCACCACGGAGGTGGATCCGCCTCCGCCTCCACTGCAGCCCAATGCGGAAATGCTCAAGATCAGAATCAGGAAGAACAGGTGTTCGGTGTTGCATCGCTTCATGGAAGGTTCCTCCAACCGTTCTCAGCCGAGGGTCTTGTAGAATTCAACCGATACCCAAACCGTGATGGAACCGAAAGTGGCGGTGACCACGGCGTTGCCCACAGTGGTGGTGTCGCTGGGAGTCAATGTGGTGGCGGCGCTTGCAGCGGTCCCGCCGGGATCGGCCACCGTGGTGACGGAGGACGCGCCCAGCGTCCCGAAGGTCGAAGCCAAGTACACCGTACCGATGATTGGTTCCGCGTTCGCGTCCCACAGGGTGACGTTCACCGAGCAACTGCCCCCATCACTGATATTGATCCGGTCCGGGACCACGGTGAGCCTCAAAGTGTCTTGCCCGTCGTTCCCCTCGGAACCCGTGGCTCCGCCGCCGCATCCCGAAAGTGCGAACAGGAGGACGGCGCTCAGCATGACCGCCCATAGGCTTACAAATTCACTCCTCGAAATCTTTTTCATGGATAGGCACACTCTCTTCAGTTCAATCCTAAAACGGCCACACCCAATCCAGTACACGGGCGAGCCACCCCGGGGTCTCCTTGTCCGCGAGAACCCCTTCACCGTAGTATTCAATTCGCGCATCCGCGATACGGTCCGATCGAACCACGTTGAGCGAATCAATGTCTTCCTGACGGATGACTCCGCTCAGCATGATGAACTGCTGTTCACGATTGATGGTGATTTCGCGGGAACCGCGAATCTCGAGGTTCCCGTTGGGAAATAGTTTGACTACGCGGCAGGTGATGGTGCCGCTGAGGCTTCCCGTCCTGGTAGTTCTTGCTTTTCCTTCAAAATCATTGGTGGTTTCCGCCGACACCGAAGGCTGGAACGGAGAGCCCAATCCCAGGAAATTGTTCATGCCGAGGGAACTGGGCAAGCCCAAGGCGCCGTCCACACCGAACTGCACGTCCGACGTCTTCTCCAGCTTGGAGTTCGAAACTCCTTGACCGGATGAGTTTTCCACAATGAGCACGGTAACGATGTCGTTAATCTGACCCGCCTTGTGATCCATGAAGAGAATACTCTCCGAGTTGCGTTCTTTCCACAAAGAACCGGGATATTCTTTTTGAGGAAATGTTTCCACGGGCTCCGGCACCTGACCGAAATAATCCCGACGTCGGTTCCGATCTTCGGAGGAGCAGGAGGCGGTCAGAATCAAAGAAACGCAAATAAGAAAGCCCCATTTCCGGAAAGTTGCTTGTGCCGACACGCTTTTTTTCATCAGAATACCACCTTGACCCAATGGGGGCCGGCAACGAGTCCGACGATTTCTCTCTTTGACGACAGGTTCCGAACCCTCACCGCGTCTCCGAGGCTTCCATCGTCCAGAGCGACGCCCGTGGCCGTGACCTCGATCATGGCGGTTTGGGCTTTCAGGAACACTCGATCGCCTCTTTGCACCAGGAGAGGCCGGTCCAAATCTTCGTGACGGACCAGATTTCCTTCGGGAATTCGACGTATTACCCGCTTGCCCGCGAGGCCGTCCAGCGATCTGAGGGGCTCGGTGTGGAGTTGTGACAGGTCCGTTTGTCGCAAAGTTACGTCATCGGCGGTAATCAACTGGTCTCTGTCCAGCGTCCTCGCAGCCACGACTACGTTTTCGAACACGGAAATCCTTCCCGTCCATCGCACGGCCCTAAGCGTCTCTCCATTGTGTTTGATCAGCGCCATCAGGCTGATGTTTCCGAGAAAGTCCTCTCCGGTCGACTCAGAGAATTCCACGCTGACCGGCAGGTCCGGGAAAACCAACTCCGGGACCCTCACGTCGGTCACTTCGACCGTTTCCTCTTTCCAGGGCATATGAGAGAAAATGTACTTCTTGCCCGCCTCTTCGAGTTCGGATTCCGTAACGGTTCGGCATGAGCGGATCACTTGGACCGAAGAGGCTCCTGAAACCTGAATATGGAGCCTGGGAAAATCGTCGGTGATCCTTTGCCGCACTTTTTCGGCATCGAGTCGGGCTTCCCTGCAGAGGCCGGGAGACGCGTCCACGGCCAAGTTTTCCAACGCCTTCTTTAGAGAAGGATCGAGGCTGGTTATCTCGGCAACGTCCGATAGAAGCACCAGGTGATGCGTCACCGCGGCGGCCTGCTTGAGCTCGACTCCGGCGTCCGGCGGGGAGCCGGCATGGAGCCGGACGCTCCATAATGTCAGGGCCGCCAAGGTCAGGCTCCACAGAACGGTCCGTAAATGACGATTGCGGGGCTTCATAAGCTCAATCAACTCCGGATTTGCGGGTTACCGTTTCAGACCGTTGGCGAGGCTCAGAAGCTGGTCGCCGGTCTGGACCGCCTTGCTGTTGGCTTCGTAGGCGCGTTGCGCCACGATCATGGCCACCATCTCGTCCACCACCGATACGTTGGAAAGCTCGAGGTATCCTTGTTCGATTTCTCCCACACCGTTCTCACCGGGTATGCCCGCAATGGGATCTCCGGAAGCGTCCGTGGGGCGGAAATTATTTCGTCCGACACTTTCGAGACCTGTGGGATTGGCGAAGGTGACCAGTTCAATGTTTCCGACTTGCGTCGCCGTCGTCTGCCCGCCCTGCCGCACGCTCACCGTTCCGTCGGAGGCCACGTTGATCTCTTCGGCGTCCTCGGGGATGGTGATCTCGGGAAGCAGCATCCATCCGTCGGAATTGACCACTTGTCCGTCCGCGTTGAGCTTAAAGGCACCGGAACGGGTATACAAAGTTTCTCCGTTGGGGTGTTGGATTTGAAAGAAACCTTGTCCGGAGATTGCAAGGTCAAGCGAGTTGTCGGTTTTGATGAAATCTCCCTGCAGATGAAGACGCTGGATCGCCGCAGGACGCACACCCAAACCGACCTGGATGCCGGCGGGCACCTGGGTGGTGGTGGAACTGGGCATCCCGGCCAGCTGCAGGTTCTGGTAGATCAGATCCTGAAAATCCGGGCGTGATTTCTTGAACCCGGTGGTGTTGACGTTGGCCAGGTTGTTGGAAATGACGTCCATGTTCAGCTGCTGTGCCTGCATTCCGGTAGCTGCCGAAAACAGGGTTCGAATCATGAGGAGGCCTCCCTGGAATTAAGATTTATGCGGTGACGGAACTGATCAATCGGCCTTTGAGATCGTCCATGGTAGTCATTATTTTCTGATAGCTCTCAAAGGTCCTGTACGCATTCATCATGTCCGTCATTTCCTTGACGACGCTGACGTTGCTCGTCTCAAGGTAGCCTTGTTTGACAAGTACTTGTCCCAGGGCCGTGGGAGGCTCGACGCCCGGGCGCAGAACGAAGGAAGTGCGGGCGATCTTGGCGAACCGCTCTCCTTCGGGCTGGGCGATCAGCTTAAGTCTCCCGACCGCGTTGTCGTTGTTGTATACGGTTCCATCCTCATCGATCCGGATCTCGTAGGGAGCCGTGGGGTTTTCCCGGTCGATTCGGATGGGGAGATCATTTTCACCGATTACGGGAAAGCCGTCGGTGGAAACCAGGGTGCCCTGCTCGTCCAGCTGGAATCGCCCCCTACGTGTGTAGATTTCACGGTCCCCCTGTTGCAGAGTGAAGAAGCCGTCTCCCTGTAGGGCTACATCGAGGGGAGCACCCGTGTGATCGAAAACGCCTTCCTCCATGATGGTTCTGGCATCCACCAGGGTGCCGTCCTGATCCTGGTTTGCGAGCAGTTCCTTAAGGCGCAGGGCATCTTTGGCCGCCGTTTCCGGACTGATTTCGGCATTGAGCAGAAAGACGCTCATCCAGTCGCTGAACGTTTCGTCTCGCTTGAAACCGGGCGTATTCACATTGGCCAGATTGTTCGAGATGACGTCCAGTTTCTTCATTTCAGAAAACAGGCCGGCGGTTATCGCGGCGACCGACCGCTCCATAGCGTTTCTCCTTGTTGAGGTGTGGCGCCCCATAGAAAAGCAAGTAGCGTGCCATTGGATAGGGCCCAAAGGGCAGGGGACCCGGAGCTCGGCCGCTGAAAAGAAGGCTTCCGGAGGGCCTGCCGGTCTCCATGCGGCAGGTACATCCTGCCCATTCAGCACAATTTGCCTACCGTGATCGGGGGCACCAAACAGGTGCGGGAGTCAAAAGTCCTGTTTGCGCCACACCCTTCTCGACGAGGAAGCGGATGACCACGGCCGATTTGAAGGCTCTGTCGCCGGCCGTTCAGGCTTGAGGGGGAAGGCTTCCCCCGTCGGAAAGAACGTGATGTGGGTGAGGCGTTGGAGTAGTGCGGCCGTTTGACTTCAACGGCTTAACAAACCGTCAAAATCCCGGCATGGATGTTGCTGAGTAAGGAGAACGGCAAACTCGCCGAAGGACGAATGAGCGTCGTGGTTCTTCTCACCTTCGGCGGAGTGGTGTTTGGTGTGTTCGCAGGCATTCGTGCTTGGCGAAATCGAGAGAGGAGTCCGGGATGATTTCTTCGATCTGGACGGGATTCACCGGGTTGGATACGTTCGGAAAAGACCTTGACGTTATCGGCAATAACGTGGCGAATGTGGGAACCACGGGGTTCAAATACGAGCGGAGCAACTTCGCGGACATCTTGGACGGTGCGCAACGGACCAAGCAGAATGTAGCCGCTTCCGTCACCGGTGCGGGCAGCATGGTTCAATCCTTCCAGACCGTATTTCTTGAGGGCCCCCTTTCGCAAACGGACAACGGCACGGACCTCGCTATTAACGGTGACGGCTTTTTCACCGTTAAAGACGATTCGGATCGCACCTTTTACACCCGAAACGGATCGTTTTTGCTGGACGATGAAGGTGTCCTGATTAATCAGTCCGATATGAAAGTCCAGGGGTTCGCCTTCAATCCCGATACCGGAGATTTCGAGGAGGAACTAAGCAACCTGCAGGTGGAGTTTACTCAATTGAGCAAGCAGACCACGGAATTTTCCGTGAGCGGCCTTCGCCTGAACTTCGATACCGGTCAATCTCCCGCTGTTGATTTGGACGTGTACGGCGACATTGTGGACCGGATCACCGGTCTCGGCATCAATTTCCAGATCAATGAAGGAACAGCCAACGGGGATACATCCTGGCGTGTCATACTTAGTCCCGGGGAAGGAGCCGTCTCCAATCTCAACGTACCAACCTCAACGGATGCCACGTTGGACGAGGGTGAGGCGGCTTTCGATTTCTTCTTCACGGATGGGGCGTTGACCGGAGTCGGGGAAGCGGGGAATGTTGAGGACGTCACCTTCGATCTCACCGTGGACGATCAGGTATACAATTTGACTTGGTCCTTATTGGATCCGAACGATCCCACGAGCTTCGCCACCAATGAGATCATTTCGTCGACCTTGCCTCCATTGCTGGAGGAACTGAATCAGGACGGCTATGGGACGGGAGAACTTCAGGAAATCACCGTGGGACAGGACGGAACCGTTTACACGCTCTATGATAACGACAACCCGAATCTTTCCAGCGTAGGTCGGGTGGCGGTAACCACGTTTGTGAGCAACGACGGGCTTGAAAAAGCGGGCGACACCCTGTTTCGCTCTACGCCGGCTGCGGGCGAGGCCACCGTGGGTACGGCGGACAGCGGTCGGCGAGGGTCCATCCTTCAATTCAGTCTTGAGGCGTCCAATGTTAATTTGGCAAACGAACTCGTTCGCCTCATCGTGACACAGACGGGGTTCAACGCCAATTCCACCGTGGTTTCAACCAGTAACGAGATGCTTCAGACCGCCATACAACTCAAGAGCTGACGGCCTGCATGTAAGAACTCGGGGCCGTGCGGGAAGCCCGAGCGGTCCGCATTGTTAATCCCCGCCGGAACGCCGGGGATAATCTCTGTTGACTCGATAAACAAAAGCAAATATCTCGGCCACCACACGATAGAGCGAAGGAGGTATTTGCTCGTTCAGGTCGAGTTTCGAAAGTATCTGCACCAAGTCCGGTTCGTACTTTATCGGGATGCCGTGTTTCCGCGCAATTTCAAGGATCTTCTCCGCAACAAAACCTTTACCTTTGCCCAGGATTTTGGGAGCGGCGTCCTGTTGGGGTTTGTAGCCCAACGCCACGGCTTCTTTGGCTTGGTATTTCCTGCGAGGTGTATCGGCCATGGATTAGGCGATAATGTGCATACGGTTTGCGTCCATTTCTTCCAACCCCTCCGGCCTGCTCTCTTCCTTGATTCTGTTCGGTAACGTTTTGAGACAGCTTAACCGTTCCACCGAGAATCCGGAGGCCTCCAAAGCGGACTCGAGTTCGGGCAGTCTTTTCTTCACGTAATCGGCCACCTCGGAATCTTCCACCATTACGGTGACCGAAACGTGGTCTTCCCTTTTGAGGAGAGCATCGATACGGATCGGTCCGATTCGCTGCAGGTCCAGAAGAAAGACGATCAATATTTCGGAGGGCCCTCTGTCCTGAGAATCGTCTTCCTCACCGTCCTCCCTGAATTGGACGGAAAGGCGGCCCGGCTCAATGAGCCCCGCCCAACCGAAAGGAATGTCGAAAGACATAGTGCCGTTTTCTGCAAAGGACATTGTGTTGAGCGTCTGAGCGGCCAGCAGATGCTGGAGGAGACCTTTTGCCGAATCCTGCAGTTGACCTGCCAGAGATCGCAGCTCGCTGTGCTCTGAAGAATTCCGACCATGTTCCAGATACCGGGAAACCTGTTGCTCGATCCGAGATAGAAGTTCCCTGGCGTTTTGCGGGTCGGTTTCTACGCCGGCTTCGGGCTTGGCTCCTTCCGCAGACCCGCTTTTCGTCAGGAAGCCGGACAATTGGAGAAAGCGGCGAAAAAAATCACTTCGTCCCAGTTGCGTTTCGTCATAAACCAGATTTCTGATAAGGTCCGCACCCCTGCGCAAGGTTTCGGAAAGCTCCGGGGCATCTTGGGCTTTCGATGTGAATTCTGCGGCGGTTCTGAGCAGAGTGTCTAAGGATCTGGCGCCGAGGAGTCGAGAAGAGAAAAGATGCCTCAAAATCGTCGCGTCATCCGGCTCCCCGGTTTCCATGCCTTCGGCCGTTGTGAGCAGAGGAGGGAAAGCGGGGTCTAAAACGCGGAGCATCCTGCTCTCACCCTCCACGAATTTTCCCTCCAGGAAGACCTGCACTTCCTTGCCCGCGACTTCGACGTAAGCCGGAACCCGGCGAAGGGCGATTCCTTCGGTGCCCGGCGGGGGGGGACTCAGCTTCAGGATTTTCGCGAAAACAAGCCCATCCTTTGTGAAGGATATTTGGGCTCCTTCGTTCTTCCCCGTGGTATCGGAGGGCAATGGGTACAGGACCGGCGGAGGCCCGGAGTCCAGCATTCGAAACATGACGGGCCGGCCCACTTCGGCCCGATGAGTGAGCATCACCGGAACATTCCCACCCCGTGTTTCGATCACCGCTCGGTAAGGCCCCTCCGCGGTGGGCCGCAAAGGAGGCTCAAGAGTCTTGATTCTGCCCTCTACGATATCCCCCGATTGGGCTCCTTCGAGACTTGTGGCACGTCCCGCCCGAGCCGAGGTGTGGTCGTTTAGGACGGCCGTTTTGTCCAGCAGCAGTTCCGGATGTGTGGAAGCCACCCGCAGGACCACGTTCTTCCCTACCATGCTTTCACCGAGCTTCTGGAGGCCGGCCTCCGCGCCGATTTGTTTCAGCATGCCCAGGTATTCTCGACCCAAGATTTCGATGCGAATTCTACCGAGTTGGTCCGCTTCCAGGACTTTGGCCTCGGCAACCATACCCGGGGATAACTTTACGGCGAATGTCGGTTCTTTGGAGGTTATGCTGCGGTCGAGTGATTCAGAGGGTATCTGGGGGAAGTCGGTCATTTTCTCACATCCAGGAGGAGTTTGATCTGATTCTCCGGAATGCCGGTCTCTTTGCTGATTTCCGATATGGATGCACCACCGGCCGCTAAGCGAAGCACCGTGTCGTAGTCTGCGGACATGGAGGTTTCCCCGTCGGCCGTCATGAAACGTTCACGCTCGAGGCGAAAGATCAGGGATTCCGCATCACGAAGCAGGGTGCGCAAACTGCGCTCTCGTGTTCGGGCTTCCTCCACGAGTCTTTCCATGGTGTTCTGATCCTGCTTCAATGAAGCTTGAAACTGCTCGATGGATCGATCGGATTCGGAGACGAGAAGTTGCAGAGAGTCCCTTAGGTCGGAGAGCTGTTTTTCTCTTCGCGGCGTTTGGAAGAAGAGCCAATAGCAGATCAAGCCCACGAGGCACAGGTCCGCCGCGGCCAGAAAAACCAAGAAGGGGATAAGCATCTGGTTGAACATGAGCAATCAGACCAAGATATCCAAGAGGCAGGCTACTCCTTTATGTGCCGTTTCTTGACTCGCTTCTTCTTCTCCATGATCGAAATCGGAGTGTTTTCCGTCTTTCTTACTCCCCCTATTCTTGCGCTCTCGATCGCTCACCTTTCTGGCATCGGGAGAAGACTTCACCTTGGACCTGGCCGCATCGCGCGCCTGCTGGAGCTGCAGGGCGAACCGTACCGAGTTCTGGTCCATTCCCTGGTCACCCGTTCGGCTGACCTTTTCCGCACCGAAGGATTGGTTCAATATCCCCTGTGCGTCAATGGTTCGTATCATGGTGGCGTCGCTCCTTGGGTTGAATCCTTAGGAGAGCGAAGCCGGCATCCCGCAGCCTTGTCGCGCGAACAGCAGCCGAATAGAGTCATGGCGGCGGCGCGGTGTCCGCCCGGGCGAGAATCGCCGTCATCAAGAACACGCCGGGATGATTACCGGCCTCTTTCGACTAGAAGATCGGCGGAAACGGGGAAAACCTTTAGCCGATCACGCCGGCGGTCATCCATTGCGCTGGAATCGAGAAAACAAGTTTCCACCGCCGATTAAAATACGAAGGCTCCCTTTGATTCGAAAGTTAACGTTTGAAACGTAAAACCCGATATGGCATATGAAGAAGTCTGTTCTTTCGTGCCGACACGATGGTCGTTCGAGACGAATATCAGGCAAACTGCTTCCATTCTATTTTGTCCGGCAGCGTCCTTTCAAGGTTTATAAACTGAAACGTGACTTTTGTCGAACTTCTCGGGTTGAGGAAAATGGACGGCAAACTTTTCGAAGAGCTGATGCAGACGGTAGATGAACTGGCCTTGAAGGCGGTCATGCTTGAGCCCACCGACGTGGGAGGTATGGGCGAACTTCTCAACCAGTTGGAAACCATAAGCGCCTCAAACGGTCCGGCACCGGACATTGGACGGATCGCACAAGCTCTGACTCTTTTGATCGAATCGATCATTATGGGTCAGGAGAGTGATCTGAGTCGGCAGATGAGTTTGGTGTCCAAAGGTGTCACTCTTCTGCAGGATCAGATTCGAGAGCTGAAACTGGGAAGTTCGTTGCCGGAAGAAGCGGCGGAATCCTTTCTGGGCGAGTTGCGCGATTTGGGTCTCGCCGTGGAGGCGGCACCACTCTCCGACGTGACGCCCCAAGACGGTCCTCAAGAGGACGAGGAGCGAGAGGCGGAGCCTAACGAAAGCACCTCCGGAGAGAGTCCCGCGGGTGAGACTTCCGTTGAACGAAACCTGATTGTCGACAAAGAAACCTGTTACGAATTCATTAATGAAACCCTGTCCAGTCTGGCCGAAGTCGAGCCTTTGGTGGTCGAACTCGAATCGGATCCTTCCAACAAGGAACTGATCAATGCGATTTTCCGGTGTTTTCACACGGCCAAAGGGGTATCGGGATTTCTGAATCTGCAGCGCATGAACCGGTATACCCATGAGTCGGAGAATCTTCTGGACGAAATTCGAAACGATCGAATTTCGTATGATGAGCGAGTGGCCGACTTCATATTGGACGGATTTGATTTTATTCGCCAGATGCTTGAAGCCATTCGGGCGAACCTGGATCGGGATATTCTGTACGAGCCGGAATACGAAGTGCAATCAAGGATCGATCAGGTCCGGAATCTTCTGGATGCTTCGCAGGAAGAGCCGACCGAGCAAGGCGAGAAGGAGCCTATCGGCCAAATTCTTGTTTCCATGGAGGCGGTGACGCCGTCTGAAGTGGATCTTGCGCTCGAAGAACAGAAGACCGGATCCCCCGGGAAGAAGATCGGTGAAATCCTGACGGATTCAGGCAAAGTCAGCACTCAGGATGTGGACGAAGCCCTGAAGCGTCAGAAGACCGTGGAGACGACTATTCGGGTCGCCACGGACAAACTGGACCATATCGTGGACATGGTGGGCGAGCTGGTCATCGCCCAGTCGCTGGTGTCAGAGAACCCCGTGATTCGGGGGCTGAACGATCAGAAGCTTTTCAAGGACTTCTCTCAACTCAACCGCATCACCACGGAACTCCAGAAAACGGCCATGAGCATGCGGATGGTTCCCATCCGACAAACGTTCCAGAAGATGGTGAGATTGGTTCGCGATCTTTCGAAGAAATCCGGCAAGCAGGTGAATCTGACCATGACCGGTGAGGAGACCGAGATAGATCGCAACATGGTAGATGATATCTATGATCCCCTGGTGCATATGGTGCGTAACGCGCTGGACCACGGCCTGGAGACTCCGGAGGAACGCCGGCGGTCCGGAAAGCCCGCCTCGGGCACGTTGAAACTCAGAGCCTACCACCAGGGAGGACACCTCTATATAGAGATCGGAGAGGACGGAAGAGGACTCAATCGGGATAAGATTTTCAGCAAGGCCGTCGAAAAAGGGCTGGTGAGCAAATCCGGAAATTATACGGACCACGAGGTGCACAACTTCATTTTTCTTCCGGGATTTTCCACGGCGGACAAGATCACCGACATTTCCGGAAGAGGGGTCGGCATGGATGTGGTCAAGAAATTCGTGGAAAAACTAAGAGGTTCGGTGGAGATCAAATCACAAGCGGGTGTGGGATCGACTTTCACCATCAAGCTCCCGCTGACTCTGGCTATTATCGACGGTATTCTTGTCCGCGTGGGCAAAGAGCGTTATATTATTCCGGCGCCTTCGGTGAAGGAATCTTTGCAACCGGAGGGGAATCAGTACGTCAAGGTGTCCGATCGAGGTGAAGCGATCAATATCCGAGGGAAGATTCATTCTCTTATTCGATTGCATGAAATATTCGGGATCAATTCGGAAAACACGAAAGTGGACGAGGCCATCCTCGTTGTGGTCGAGCACGAAGGCAAGGAGGCTTGTCTCATGATCGACGAGGTGCTCGGCAAGCAGGAGGTCGTCATCAAGAGCCTCGGCCGAAGACTCAAGGATGTCCAGGGGTTCAGCGGGGGAACGATTCTGGGCGACGGTAGGGTGGGGCTTATTCTGGATATTAAGAGCGTGATGGAGGTGTTCGGCGCCTGACGGACCGGCGTCGGACATCTCGGAAATCGATCTTCATGGAATTGACGGACAGCGAATTCAAGAAAGTTACCGAGTTCGTGTATTCCTACTGCGGAATCCATCTGCATGACGGAAAAAAGGAAATGGTGAAGGCTCGCCTCGGTAAGCAGATGAGGCTTAAGGGCTTCACCGAGTTCGAACCCTACTTCCGGCATGTCATGGGGGATGAATCGGGAAACGAGATCATTACGCTGATCAACGCAATATCGACCAACCTGACCAGCTTCTTTCGAGAATCCAAGCACTTCGATTATCTCCAAAATAAGGTTATTCCTTCCATCAATGATGAAAGGTCCCGCGGCTCCCGCGTTCGAGTGTGGTGCGCGGGCTGTTCCACCGGAGAAGAAGCCTACACGCTTTGTATGGTTTTTCTGGAACAATTGAGGGTGCCGTCGGTGGATTTCAAGATACTGGCCACGGATATCTCCACTAGGGTCCTTGAACTGGCTGTTGGCGGCACCTATTCCGCTGATCGGATGCGAGGCGTGCCTCCGGATTTGGTGCGAAAGTATTTCATGAAGGGGACGAACAATCATAAAGGCTTATTTCGTGTGAAGGAGCAGCTCCGGGAACCGATCCGCTTCGCGAGACTGAATCTTATGCAGCCGTTTCCCATGCGAGGCCCGTTCGATGTGATTTTCTGCCGCAATGTGATGATCTATTTCGACCAACCATCCAGGGAATCCCTCGTGGAAAAGTTTTTCAATCTGTTGGGATCTGGAGGGCATCTATTTGTCGGCCACTCGGAAAGCCTGACCGGCATCAGGCATTCGTTCAAGTACGTAGGGCCGAGTATCTATCGGCGCTAGCCGAGAACAGGAGAGGGAAAGGAATCATGATCAAGGTGCTCATTGTGGATGATTCCGCCGTGGTACGGAAACTCATCAGCCAATCGCTCTCCGGCGTGCCGGATATCGAGGTTGTCGGCACGGCGCCGGACCCCTACGTGGCTCGAGATAAGATTGTGACGCTCAAACCCGACGTGGTCACACTGGATATCGAAATGCCGCGAATGGACGGGATCACCTTTCTGAGGAAGCTGATGAAGTACCATCCCATGCCCGTGATCATCCTGAGTTCTCTGACTCCGGCGGGCAGTAAGACCGCACTGGAGGCGCTGAATGCGGGAGCGGTGGAAGTTCTGTCCAAACCGGGTTCCTCTTTTACCGTTGCGGAAATGGGCGAGCAGCTTGCCGACAAGATTCGCGCCGCAGCCAGAGCTAATTTGAAGAAAGCGGTTGTGCGGGAAGATCGTCCCGTATCACCTCTGAACTATAGCAGGGCAATGACCGAGACCACTCACAAGGTGATCGCCGTGGGAGCGTCCACCGGTGGAACGGAGGCGCTCAAAAAGGTCCTTATGGTCATGCCTCCAACGGCTCCCGGAATCGTTATCGTTCAACACATGCCCCCGAAATTTACTACGGCTTTCGCGGAGCGACTCAACACGCTGTGTCATATTCGAGTCAAAGAGGCCCATGACGGTGATGCGGTGGTGCCTGGTTCGGCATTGATCGCTCCGGGCAATTTTCATATGTTGTTGAAGCGAAGCGGGGCGAGGTACTATGTGGAGGTCAAAGACGGCCCCAGGGTTCATCACCAACGTCCCGCCGTAGACGTGCTGTTTCGCTCCGCAGCCAAATACGTGGGGGCCAATGCCGTCGGAGTGATCCTGACGGGAATGGGGGCGGACGGCGCTCAGGGGATGCTGGAAATGAAGCAGGCAGGTGCATTCACCATCGCCCAAGACGAGGAAAGTTGCGTGGTTTATGGTATGCCCAAAGAAGCGGTGAAGCTGGGGGCCGTTGACTTGGTGTGCCCTCTCGAACGAATTGGAGCCGAGATTCTGGCCAAAGCATAATCGGCATCCGGATACCGGCGTTCGGCAAAGGTATGAAAGGTGTGCAGAAATGAAAGTGGAGATGATCAATCCGTTCCTGAATGCTGCCGTTAACGTACTCAGCACCATGGCTTTTGTGGAAGCCAGGCCCGGCAAGCCTTTTCTGAAAAAGGACAAAACCGCCATCGGAGACATCACCGGAATCATTGGAATTACCGGGGAAACCAACGGATCGCTTTCCATTACCTTTTCTCAAGCCTGCATAGAAAAAGTCGTGGGCAACATGTTTGGTGAAGCGGTGGACGGCATCACGGACGAGGTGAGGGACGCCGTGGGTGAGATCACGAACATGATCTCGGGTGACGCCCGTAGAAAACTGGACGAAATGGGAATCAACCTGAAAGCGGCTTTGCCCACGGTGATTTCCGGTCCGGGTCACAACATCAGGCACATCAATAATGGTCCGTGCGTCGCCATTCCCTTCGACACGGAGTTCGGCAGCTTCCTGGTGGAGGTCAATTTCGACCAATAAGCCGAGAGCCGTCCGAGGGAGGTGGTTAGGGCGGGAATTAAACGAAAACGTTTTCGCCGATTTAGAGCTCAAGATTGAAGTATTTCTGCCGATTTGATAAATCATAGGCCGCTGCGAACGGAAGGCGCCCGGGCGCTGTTCAATGATTACGAGCAGTCGGTTCATCCAATCAGGCGGGGTAGAAGTTATGAAAATAGAAGAACTACTACGAATTCAGCAGCAAATCGAAGCGGATCGAAAGAAAAACAGTGAAGCTTCGGGCGATACTTTTCAAAGCCTGCTTGAGAAGAGCGTGATAGGCAAAGACGCGACCGGTCCGACCACTGGGACGGGAGCGCTGGGAATGCCCAGGAACGTCTCCGCGTTACCCGGTCTGGGGTCGATCGACGGTTCCGAGGACACGCTGAGAACGGGTCTCATGGGCCAAGTGGAGACCATTCTGGACCTCTTGGAACAGTATCAGAGCGAACTTCTGGACCCCACGCGTTCGTTGAAGTCCATGGAGCCCACGGTGGAGGCGCTGAAGCGGGAAATCGAACTCCTGGAGAACCTTCAGACGGACTATGAGCAAGAGGATGCCGTGGATGAACTGGCCCGGGATGCTCTCCTCCGATCCCGTGTTGAAGTCATGAAATTCGAGCAGGGCGCCCTGCTGAGCTGAGACGTGGGCCAACCTTCTCGGAGATTTGACGGAAACGTGCCGACAGTGACTTCTTTTTTGCCGCACAGCTGTGCGGTAAGCGGCCAGGAGATCGGTCGGAGTTCTCGTTAAGTCGGACCTGATGATCCCCGGCCTGGAAGCCGCCACGCCCATTCGGATCGGCAACTCCTTCCACTGCCTTCAGCGGCTTCGTTCGACTCCGATTCTCGGGCATAGCTTCCCGATGGGGCACTGGCTGCAAAGCGGAGAGATGGGCTTACACACGAATTGACCGAAGGGCACCAGCAGGTCGTTGAGTTCGATCCAGTACTCCCGGGGCAGCTTTCGTCTGAGGGCCGTCTCAGTGGCGTCCGGGTCTTTGGTTTTCACGTATCCCCACCGGTTGCTGATTCTGTGTACGTGTGTGTCCACGCAGATTCCCGGCAGTTCATAGGCTACCGTCAGTACTAGATTGGCCGTTTTTCTGCCCACTCCCTTCAGAGTGAGAAGCTCTTCCAGGGTTTTGGGGACCCTCCCCTGAAACCGACCCACGAGGTCCCTGCTGACTTCGATGAGAGTCTTCGCCTTTCTTCGATAGAATCCCACTGGATAGATTGTTTCTCGGATTTCTTCTTCCGACAGGGAGAGGATGCCTTCCGGCGTATCCGCTTTCTCGAACAGATTCAGGCTTGCCTGGAGTGTGGTTTTGTCCTGGGTGCGGAGACTGAGGAGACAGGAAATGAGTACGCGGAATGGGTCGCGTCGCCTCTCGGCTATTTTCCCAACGGCGGGAATTCGAAGCTTCCGAGCGAAATCCCGAAGGATGGGAATGGCTCGGTGTATATCGATTTGCGTCAAGTTACGCTCCGTGTCGGAAAGAAATCGGATAAAAACGTCGAGGTCCGATGATTGTGGGAAATCGTCTGTTGAAGCAGCAGGCAACGGAAGGCTTTTTAAAAACGTTCAATTCTCCGGAAGACGCACCAGCAAGACGGGGGTCCGGCATCTCCTGAGCACCCTGGCGGCCGTACTGCCCATCATGGCGTCCGTGAGACCTTCATGGCCGTGCGCACCTATGACCACCAAATCGAACTCATCGCCGGATGCTATTCTAACGATCTCCTCCACCGGGTTGCCGATCCGGATGATGATGTCGTCCGTGAGAAAAGGGCAAGACGGCAACTCTTCCGCCGTTTCTTCGCAGAACGCCTCCAGACGCTGCTTAACGGTCTCCAACACTCTGAGCTCATGAGCTTTTCTCAACTCTCCCCACCTGTTGCCGCCCAAGATGTTGACCACCAGGCTGTCGGAGAATTGGGACGGTTCCTCCATTACATGGAGAATCGTGATTCCGGCTCCGTAGCGGTTGGCGATGCTCGCCGCGTAACTGAAAGCGTGACGGGCGTTGGGCGACAGGTCCGTAGAGTAGAGTATCTTGCGGATTTCGGGAATCACGGTTTGCTCCGGTCATCGGTGTTCGGCCGTGGACGACTTGATTTATAAATAGTACCTTTCGGAGTTGTGTGCGGCAACATAAATCGTCGTGAGATAAGTGCCGAGATCCTTTCGTCCTCGCAGCGACATCGAGGTTTACTTGGAACGATGCGAAGAGTATTCTTTTGATGGTTTTATCCGATCGCAAATCAAATGAGTTCGTCCAAACCGAGCCGATTGGGCTACCACGTGTCGCGAGACCCGTAGCGTCGGTTGATCAACCGGACGATCAGTTGAGCGTTATTGATACGGCTTCTCAAGACCTCCTTCGGTGGGCTTCGAGGCGCCGATGACTTTGTTCGTTGGGGCAAACCCTGGATCGCCGCGAAGCGACTCGACTGTCCACGCCCTGATGGAAGGAGGCATCATGACTTTTGAGCATATCCTGTATTCCGTTCAAGACTCGCTGGCCACATTGATCCTGAACAGACCGGACTCGGCCAACACTCTTTCCCTGGAACTTATCCGGGAGGTGCAAGAGGTACTGAAAGAACTGTCCTCTCGGGAAGACGTTTCGGCGTTGGTCATCAAAGGAGCGGGCAAACATTTTTCATCCGGTCACTTGCTCAAAGAATTGGTCGACGGCGACCCCTCCTATTACCGTACCGTATTCACGTGCTGTGGAAACATGATGGAGGCCCTTCACGCACTCCCCATGCCGGTGATTGCGTCGGTACGGGGAGCGGCATTTGCGGCGGGATGCCAACTGGTCGCGACCTGCGATTTGGTGGTTGCGGAAGAAGGGGCACGGTTCGCGACCCCCGGAGTCAAAATCGGGCTGTTCTGCACGACCCCCATGATTCCTTTGACGCGTTGCGTGGGCAGGAAGATCGCCTTGGACATGCTCATGACCGGCCGGATTCTTTCAGCGGCGGAAGCGCTTCAGTACGGCTTGGTGAGCCGCGTGACCTCCAATGAACAATTGGACGAGGTCACACTTGATATGGCTCGAACCATCGCGGGTTACAGCAGGCATGTGGTTCGTTCCGGCAAGGCGGCGTTTTATCGACAGATAGAAATGGATGAAGATCGTGCGTTGGACTACGCGCGGGAGATTATAGCCTTTGATTTGCTCAACCAGGATGCGTTCGAGGGGATCGGGGCCTTCCTGGAAAAGCGGGATCCGGTCTGGAAACACAAGTGAAGGCGAATTTCCGCCTTAAACGGGGAGACATATTACGGAGACGCCCGATATACGAATCAGAACGTGCAATAAAGCGCCGATTCGCCCCGAAGGCGTCTACGTCCTATACTGGATGATCTCATCCAGACGGTTGCGATGGAACTTCAGCCTGGATCGCGCGATTTGGTGGGCGGAGGAACTGCGAAAGCCGTTGCTGATTCTCGAAGCTCTTCGCGTAGGATATCCTTGGGCGAGTGACCGCCTTCACGCATTCGTAGCAGCCGGCATGCGCGACAACGGCCGAATATGCGCCGAATCCGCGGCAACCTACTATCCCTATTTCGAGCCTTCAGAGGGAGCGGGAAAAGGGCTTCTACCGGCGCTTGCGGAAGAGGCCTGTGTCGTGGTGACGGACGATTTCCCCTGCTTCTTTCTTCCGAGAATGATCGAATCCGCCGCACGGCAGGTATCGGTAAAGCTTGAGGCGGTAGACTCCAACGGGCTGCTTCCCCTGAAAGCCGCCGAGAGGTGCTTTCCAACGGCCCACGGCTTCAGGAGTCAACTCCAGAGGATTCTTCCCTTTCATTTGAGCAACGCTCCCGTGCCGAACCCTTTGTCGTCCCTGAAGCTTCCCTTGCTCGACCAAGTGCCCATGGGCATTCGCGACCGGTGGCCGCCATCTTCGCCTGAAAGTATAGAAGATTATCCCTCGTTGGTTTCCAGTCTACCGGTGGACCATTCCACTCCCTTGGCGGAAGGTCCGGAGGGGGGCTCAAACGCGGCGGTCACGGCGCTTGACGATTTTCTGGCTTTCGGGCTGGATCGATACGCCGAAGATCACAACCATCCCGACGAAGAGGCATGCAGCGGGCTGTCTCCGTACCTTCATTTCGGCCATATTTCGAGTCACGAGGTCTTTCACGCTTTGGCGGAACGGGAGGAGTGGTTTCCTGATCTGCTCGGAAGAACCGCCCGGGGAAAGAGGGAAGGTTGGTGGGGGATGTCTCCTTCGGCCGAAGCGTTTCTGGACCAGCTGGTCACTTGGCGTGAGTTGGGCTTCAACTTCTGTTTCCACCGAGAAGATTACGCGGAATACGGATCCCTGCCGGAATGGGCCCGAGACACTCTGAAAAAGCACTCACGAGACCCAAGACCCCGAATATATTCCTTGGATGAGCTCGCGTCGGCGCGAACCGGAGATCCGGTCTGGAATGCCGCGCAGGTCCAACTCCTGCGCGAGGGAAGGATTCACAACTACCTGCGCATGGTTTGGGGAAAGCGAATCCTCGAATGGACGGAGACTCCCGAGGAGGCCTCGACCTTCCTCGTGGAACTCAACAACCGATACGCTCTTGACGGCAGGGATCCCAACTCCTACACGGGACTCTTCTGGATTCTGGGACGCTATGACCGGCCATGGGGGCCGGAAAGGAAGATTTTCGGCAAAGTTCGATACATGAGCTCCAACAACGCACGAAGGAAACTCCGCATGGAGGAGTATCTAATGAAATACTCCCCGGATCACGGCGGCTGACTCGAAGAAATGCACGGCACCGGCTCGCCTCGGGGGGCGTGGGGTGAGAGCCGAGGGAAGTCCGGACGGGAACCCTACGCCTTCATTCCACGTCTGGAGGCTCCGCCGCAGTAAGCGGTGGGGACTGTCCTGCAGATAGGTCTTCGTAAAGAGCGATGGTCCGGTCCATCAAAGCGCGCACCAGACTGGGAGAGAGGGAGAGATTTTCGAAATGCGCCTGTCTGAGAACCATATAGTGAGCCCTCACCGCATTTTTGGCAAGATAGACGATGCGAACTCCATTGGGGGTCACCAAGAGTTCTTTGGCCTTGAGATCCTGAAAAATGTTCATGTGGGGATCAATGAGTTCCTTGGGGGGCAGACGGTCCGGGTCGTCGGTTCTTAGCACGGCATGCTGGGGCCAATTGTCGGGGATGATCAGGTCGAACTTGAGCTTCGACGTCGGGGAGTAAAATTCCGTGTTCTTGGGGCGGACCAGGAAATCCACCACGCCCCGATAGGGGACCGGGGCACGCAAAGAAACCAACATCCAAAGGGACGGAATCTGCCGCATCACGATGCTGTCCAGGATCAATTCAATCTTGAAATCGTGATCTCGATATCGTCCCTCCAAGACAGGGAAATAGGTGCCGTCCTGAGTTACACGGCAAGAATCGAACAAGGACAGGGACTCGTTGAACATTGCCCCCCGCTCTTCCCTGATTCTGTTCCGATTGCGCCTGTAAAGGATCGCGAGAATTACGACCAGGAGCACCACCAGAAGAATAGGCCCGTTTTGCATCAGCGTCCCCTGTTCCCGGAACCGCAAGCCGCCTGTTCCGATTCCCCTGAGAGGTCAAGGGCGAAATACGCGGCACGAGTCCTCGGCGCCCTTGCGTTTTTCAGCCGAATCCGTTGGCGGATTGACCGGACTCGCTGAGCGAGTCCCTCCGCAGCAGATATGAATATTCCGGACAACGCCAACGCCGGCCTCCGTGGAATCAGGTCGACGCACCGGCGGAACGAAAAGTCCCTCGGGCTCGACAACGTCCCTCCTGGTTCCCGCCTTTTCGCCTTCATCGAACATCGGCGGGGAGTCGCGGGTCTTGAGGCCCGGAATTCCCTCGGTCCTCCGAGGAGTTCTTTGCAATGACGCTCCCGGTTCCCTCGGGCAAGCATCGGCCTCATCCCCGATTCTTGTTAGTGGGGCTTCCAAAGTCCTCCCCGGAGTTTTCCAAAAAGGTCGTCCGACCATTGAAGAACGCCCACAGGTAAGAGAAATCTTTATACATCAGGTCACACCTTTTGGTGAAGCCAAAAATAAATCTGGACTAATATCCTCCGTCGGCCGACTCGTGGAAAAAAATCAGCTTAGTGGACGAAGGCTCGCAACTTACGAGGATTTATTGGGATATTCCGCTGTTATTGTTACCTGAGATTAAGCGGAGCGCCGAACCTAATGGGAACCATGGGTGCGCCGTACCTTCAGAAGAGATGAAACCTGTTAACAAAATTGGAGAAAATTAGGACGTGGTTTTTCATCTTGACAGACTGAAAAGCCTTTGAATAAAGTGTGGCTTAAAGATGTACGCCGCGTTCCTCGTTTCGCGAGTCCCTTCATTCTATATTTCTGACCGGCCGGCAAGGGCTTGCGGCATCGTGGAGGTGTGTGGAGGTTTCGGGTTGGTTGTTGGCGGATGAGTAAGTTTTAATTTACAGCGGAGGTGAGGAAGGAGGGATTATGGCAGGGAATTATGATCAAGCTTATTACAAGTCAGAACAGTTTAAGTCCAGAATCAACAAGATGTTCACCTATGACATTGTATTCGGATGGGGATTCGTGGTTTGGCTGTGGATCACCTATGCCTTTGTTTACTTCATGATTACGTCTGTTTCACCGTTCGCTTCCGGCGATGTGAATCTGGCGCTGATTATTGGTGGTTTGCTTGTGTGTGTTTATAATACCGCCTCCATTTCTGCGATGGTTCGTCATTACAGCCACGATAAAGAGTTCATTTATACTGTGGATCTTCGCCATTTGGATCAGTATCGTGCGTCCAAGCGAGGGTAGTTAAGTATGATTAGGACATCTATCATAGGAGGTCGTTAGGAATGGTTGCGAAGAAAGTCTACGAACCACCAAAACAGACGGGACAAGGTCAAATATTCGACTCGCTTTTTCTCCTAATCATCATTTACGCGGTTCTCCTTCTTCCGATCCTGCTCGGTCTCACAGCCGGACGAACCGTCAGTTCCGTTCCCGAAAATCTCACCTGGGAAAACCTGGGTCAAAATCCAACCATGCAGGCACAATGGGAAAAACTGGGAATGAGTGTCGAGGACGCTGCGGAGTATATAACGGCTCGATTCGATTACAGCATTGATCCCCTAACTTTGGCCATCACAGCAGTGGTCATCCTTGGTTATTTCATTCTTATGCTTCGTCTGTCCGATAAGGAATACCGGGACGTCATACACGAAAGATTTGACTGATTCCCCGCGCTAAGTCTTCTTAACGTCATTGCGGGACGACAGCTTTAACAAAGAGGAGCAGGAGAATGGACGTTTTCGATATTCTGGGGTACGCCTGTTGGATCATTGCGGCGCTCCTATTGTTTTGGATGCTGATGGACTTCATGAAAACCAACAAGGAATTCGAAGAAGACTTCCTGCTGAGTTCGCGTGAAGGCCATGACGAGATTGCGGAACAGGAGAAAATGTACGCTGCGGAACGTGCCAAACAAGCCGGCGGTTCCGGGTCCAAGAATTGAGCGAGGGAAAGCATATGAGCGAAGCAGGCAAAGCTAAGAAGCAGGCGGAAAAACCTGAGCGAATTTCACTGCTTAAGGTGTTGGGGCCGGCTCATGTCTGGGCGCTGGGCGTCGGCATCGTGCTGGTCGGCGAATTCATGGGTTACAACTTCAGTATCGGCAAAGGCGGGGCTCTGGGCTCGATCATCGCCTGCTGGTTTATCGGTCTTCTCTATACCTGCGTGGCCATGATCGACTCCGAAGTCACCTCGACGGTAGCCGCCGCAGGAGGCCAATATTCACAAGCGAAACACATTATCGGGCCGTTGATGGCCTTCAACGTCGGGCTTTATCTGGTATTCGCCTATACGATGCTGGAAGCCGCGGACGCACTGGTGGTAGGGGACTTGCTGGTGGAAGCGGCCCGGGATTTCGGCCATCCGGACCTGGACCCGAGACCTTTCGTGGTCTTTACCATTGCAATCCTGGCATGGTTGAATTATCGCGGTGTGTTCATGACCTTGACGGTCAATTTCGTGATTACGGCCATCGCGTTCATTTCAATTTTCATTCTTTTCATCGGGGCCAAAGGATGGAATCCGGGTGAGTTCGTGCATCATCGGGAGATTCTGACGGACCTTCCCTACGGGTGGCTGGGCGTGATCGCTGCGTTCCAGTTCGCCATCTGGTATTATCTGGGGATCGAAGGCACGTGCCAAGCAGCCGAGGAAGTGCGCTCGGTGGCTCGCTCCCTGCCTCTGGGCACCATGACGGGTATGATGACGCTGCTCATCGCCGCAACGGTCACCTGGTATTTGACGTCGGGTCTTGTGCCCTGGGAATACCTGGGGGTCAGTTACATTCCCCAATATGACGCCGCTCGGGCCCTGGGCAATCCTTTCGTCACCGTGTGCATGTTCGTGGGCACGCTCTTCTCGGCGGTGGCTTCGGCCAACGGAACCATCAACGACGCGGCGCGCGCGTGGTTTTCCATGGGAAGAGACCAGTATCTTCCCGTATGGTTCGGCGCGGTTCATCCCCGCTACCGGACCCCCTACCGGTCCATCCTTTTCCTGGTGCCCGTGGCGGTTTCCTTCGCCTTCACCGGACTTCTGGACCAGGTGATCACCTTTTCCATTCTGTCCGGGCTGCTGGGTTACACGTTCATGCCCATCAACATGATGCGCTTCAGGAAACTTTGGCCGTTGGGCACCATCCGACGAGGGTATATCCATCCCTTTCATCCGCTTCCGGCCGCCACCCTGTTCATCCTTTGCTGCATCACCTACTTCGCCACATTTCTTGGCTACGGCACGCAATTGCTGGCGATGATGACGTTCTATATCGTTGCCTCCTTGTGGTTCCATTTCCATCGATACAAATTCGTCAAGCGCGGAGAGCAGTTTCAAATGACTTGGCCGAGACCCAAAGGCTACTAGGAGGTGCATTGTCATGCGGGAACTGATCAATAAGATTCTATGTCCGACGGACGGGTCCATTACAGCGGAAAAAGCGGTGGATTTTGCCGTTCGCTTTGCCAAACTACTGGAAGTGCCGTTGACGTTTCTGCTGGTTTCCAGAATTACCGAAGAGTCCGCGTCGGAGATTCGCTACCGAGGGTCGACACTCATCGAGGCGGCGAACCTCCAGGATTTCATGGAGCTCAGCTCGGCCCACGGGGTCGCCGCTGAAGCGGGTGTGGCCAAGGTGGATTGCGCACGCGTTTACGCTCGTCGAAACGTCGCGGCCGCGATCATCGAATATGCGGAGGAGGAAAAGTTCTCCCATATCGTTATGGGATCCATGGGAAGAACGGGCGTGGCTCGGATCTTGTTGGGCTCCGTGGCCGCGGATGTCGTGCATAAGGCCCATTGCCCGGTGACCATCGTACGATAAACGCTTTGCGCCGAGTCTGGGATATCTCCCCGGCTCGGCGCGGCCTTCAAAGACATGAGAAGACACCGGAACGGTTTCCCCGATCTTGGAGAGACCGTCCCGGGGCCTTCGAGCAGCGTGTTCGAGGGCCCCTCGAAATATCCGGCTTCAATCATCGACGATGTGAGATTGTCTGAAGAATTAGGATACGGAAGCATGGAACCCATAAACGCCCATAGCACCGGTTCCCGCCGGAAGGGTCCGTACAATCCCTACCTCGTTCTCCTCATCGCCATCATTCTTCCCGGGATGGGGCAGGTATTGAACAATACCCCCAAACGCGGCTTGACGATGCTGCTTTTCATGCTGATCCTCGCGTGGCTTTGTTTTCATCTCACGACTCCTCAGCATTCGGTTTTGGGCCGATACGCGGGCGGTTGGTTCGTTTATGCGGTTTCCATTATGGACGCTTACAAATGGGCGCGATACCGCTACGAGCATTTCAGGATGTATGGGGTCGGCGGTCCCGAGGAAGGGGATCAGCCCTGACAGCCCGTTATTATAGGCTGTCCGCTGCAGGCCGATGAAAGACGGCGACATGCACCGCGTGGTATTCTCGCTGAGCGGGGCATCGTCGGAGTACGCCATATCGAAGAGATAAAGCGCTATTCACCTAAGGCGTGCACATCGCCTTTTTTCTTTCGCCTGCCGAGAACGGCGATCGCTCGTCATCCCCTTATTCCGGGGTGAAACCGCCGGTGTCGTGCCTTGACCGTAGCCACGGGAGAGCGGGGCGTTCGTCGAATCGCAGACGTGTGACCGGCTTCTCCTGTCCTTTCTTCCAGAGTTTAACGTGAGCGGCTTGACGCGTGGGACGGGTTTCCGCTAGAGTTGCCGAATATATTAAGCAGCACTGGAAGAAATCCTGAAAGGTTCGGGCACAGTATGCAACAGCGCGTTAGAGTAGCATCCGGAGTCGGTCAGCTCGACTTACTCTTGGGAGGACTTTTCATTGGTGACAATGTCCTATGGTATGACGACGCCGGGAGCTTGGCGTCTGTCTTCTGTCTGAATTTTCTCCAATCTTCCCAATCTCAGGGAAAACCCATCATTTATGTTACTTTCGACCGTTCGCCCAAGAACCTTCTGGAAAAGTTGGGCGTGCTGGCGGAGTATCCGCAACTCACCATCATGGATTGTTTCACCTCGGGCAAAGGCGGCGACTCCGAGGTGTTTACCCGATTCTACGATCAACCTTCCTCGGAATGGCCCTGCGAAATCTTGAGGATGGAGCATCCCTCACAATTGGACGCCTTCACGGATGCTCTCTATGGAATCCACTCGCGCATGGAAGGCGATGTCCGCTTGGTGTTCGAGAGCATCACCGGAATGCAGGAGCTCTGGGGAGGGGAAGAGCAGTTTCTGGGCTTTTATGTCCATTCCTGCCCCAGATTGTACGAACTACAGACCATCGCTTATTGGGTTCTGGAGAAGAACGCGCATTCGTCCAGGTTTCGAGCACAGATGAACCAGATCGCGCAGGTCGCCATCGAACTCTCCATCAAGAGAGGAACCACTACGCTCAGTATCCTCAAAGGAGAAGGCCGGGATTCGGAGAACTTCCATAAGCCGCATCGTTACTGGACCCGCGATCTGAGCGTGAGATTCGACGACGAAAAAAAGACCACCAGCAAGATCGATTTGGGCTTACGGTTGAAGGAGCTGAGGATCAAGCGGGGTCTTTCCCAGACGGAACTGGCCAAACTGGTGGGAGTGACCCCGAGCACGATTTCCCAGATCGAAAGCAACTTCATCTACCCGTCGCTGCCCACGTTGCTGAAAATGGCGGAAGTACTCTTCGTGGACGTGAGCACTTTTTTTCAGGACCGGGCCGAGCCCAGAAAACGACTCGTTTTCAACCCGGCGCAGGCCGTGGAAGTCAAACTTCCCAACTTGCCCGAGGGAAGCTTATCCGCGAATCTCTTGACCCCCATCGATTTCGACGGGCGGGCGGAGCCTTATGTCATCGAGGTTCCTCCGGGACAAACCCTTTCTTCGCATTTCTTCATTCATAAAGGGGACGAACTGGGTTACCTGCTCTCGGGAAAACTGCAATTCAAAGTGGGGAAGGAAGCCCATGTCATTCGGTCGGGGAATCTGGTCTACCTGAGCTCCGAGATGCCTACCGAATGGAAGAATACGGGGGCCTCTCCCGCAAAGCTGCTTTGGATCAAAGTCAAATGAACGCGAGCCCCATATCGGGCCCACGGAAAACGCGATCTGCGGCGTTCCACTTTGTTCCTCATCACCTCGGCGTACTTCTTCTAAGTACTCCTCGCTCGTCGTGATTTGTGCGCCTTGCACACTTCGGTTTTTCATCAGCCTGCGGCAACCGGCCCCTTCCACGGCTGATACGAAGGGACTCGTTTCAACTTGCGGCGCAATCCCCGGCTCGGCCCAATAAGACCGCCGAGCCGAAACGTCTCTTTGCTCTTCGGCATCCTGAGCTGAGGGGCGGGGGCGCCGTCTCTCTTCGGATTCTCTTGACATCCTACGGGCCTGGATTTAACTAGCCTAACCCATGAGCGAACGATATGTGGAACCCATCGCAAAGGAGATGGGCCTGAAAGCTTTTCAGGTTCGGGCCGTGGTTGGTTTGATCGAAGAAGGCGCCACCGTGCCGTTTATGGCCAGGTACCGGAAGGAGGCCACCGGGAGCCTGGACGAGGTGGCCATCACGGACATCAAGGATCGTCTGTTTCAGCTTCGGGATCTGGACGCCCGACGCGAGTCCATCCTCAAATCCTTATCCGAACGGGAATTGCTCACCGAAGAATTGCAGGCCCGTATCGAGCAGGCCGACAGCCTCACCCTACTTGAAGACATCTATCTTCCTTATCGGCCCAAGAAAAGAACACGAGCGACCATGGCCCGGGAAAAGGGACTGGAGCCTTTGGCTCAAGCCCTGTTTCTTCAGGAGGTAACGGCCGATCCGTCTCGTCTGGCCGCCGATTATGTGGACGCGGAAAAAGGGGTTTCCGGCGTCGAGGAGGCGTTGGCCGGCGCTCGGGACATCATTGCGGAATGGGTCAACGAGAGTGAGGAGGCGCGCGGCGATATCCGTCGCCTGTTTGCCTCGGAGGGCGTATTTCGCTGTCGCGCCATACCCGGCAAGGAAACCGAGGGAGCGAAGTTCAAGGACTATTTCGACTGGACGGAAAAGATATCGGAAGCGCCCTCTCACCGAGTATTGGCCATGCTCCGCGGAGCGGCGGAAGACATCCTCAACCTGCGGGTTGCCGTGCCGGAAGATCGCGCCCTGGACCTTCTTCGCTCTCGCTTCGTCAAAGGCGCGGGGGCGTGTTCAAAGGAGGTCGGGGAGGCGGTTTGCGACGGGTATCGAAGGCTTCTTTCCCCTTCCATGGAGACCGAAAAGCGCATGGAGGCCAAGAAGGAAGCGGACAAAACGGCCATTCACGTGTTTGCGGCGAACCTCCGGGAGTTGCTCATGGCTCCTCCCCTGGGCGAAAAGATCATCATGGCCGTGGACCCCGGAATTCGCACGGGGTGCAAAGTGGTCTGCCTGGACCGGCAGGGAAAGCTGTTGCACACGGAGACCGTGTTTCCTTTGTTGAACGATGCCGGGAGGGCGACGGCCGCCAAGGTGATTTCGGCGCTGTGTGCGAAGTTTGATATAGAGGCCGTGGCGGTGGGCAACGGCACGGGAGGGCGTGAGACGTTAAGTTTCCTGCGCGGTTTAGGACTGCCGGAGGGAATCTTCCTGACCATGGTCAATGAAAGCGGCGCCTCCGTGTATTCCGCGTCTCGTGTAGCCAGAGAAGAGCTGCCCGACCAGGACGTGACGATTCGAGGCGCGGTGAGCATCGGTAGGAGGCTTCTGGACCCTCTGGCCGAACTCGTGAAGATCGATCCCAAGTCCATCGGGGTCGGTCAGTACCAGCACGACGTGGACCAGAGGGAGCTCAAGCGCACGCTGGACGATGTGGTGGTGAGTTGTGTGAACGCGGTGGGCGTGGACGTGAATACGGCCAGCCCCTCCCTTCTGACCTATGTCTCCGGTATGGGACCCCGTTTGGCCAAGAACGTGGTGGCCTTCCGGAACGAAAACGGTCCTTACCGGTCGAGAGCGGAGCTGCTCAAAGTCCCCATGCTCGGACCGAAAGCCTTCGAACAGTCTGCGGGCTTCATGAGAATCCGGGGGGGGCTGAACCCCTTGGACGGGAGCGCGGTTCATCCCGAATCGTACTGGGTCGTGGAATCCATGGCTTCGGACCTGGGCTGTTCCATCGGGGAACTGGTGGGGAACGATGCGGCCCTGGGAGGGGTGGACCCCAAGAAATACGTGACGGACCGTGTGGGAATGCCCACCATTAAGGACATTCTGGAAGAGCTCGGTAAACCCGGCAGAGATCCTAGGAAGGCTTTCGAATCCTTCCTGTTTTCTGAAAAAGCGCAGAAGATCGAGGACCTCGAGTCGGGCATGGTGCTTCCCGGCGTGGTGACCAACGTCACCGCGTTCGGGGCCTTCGTCGATATAGGGGTCCATCAGGACGGTCTGGTACACGTGAGCCAACTGGCGGACCGTTACGTGAAGGATCCCCACCAGGTGGTCAAGGTGCACCAAAAGGTTTCCGTGACCGTGCTCGAAGTGGACCTGGAAAGGCGCAGGATTTCCCTTTCCATGAGAAAGGATGCGCAAGCGGAACGAAAGACGGAAGGGAAAGCGAAAAGCGCGCCCGTCCGGGGCAAGACCGGCGAGTCCGAAAGCCGGTCCCGTAAGCAGGAGGCATTCAATTCTCCGTTTGCGGACTTGCTGAAAAGGATGTGACGTCGGTGAAAAAGAGTTCAATCTGAGCTTGATTTTTTTTTCACGATCCGGTAAGAAGGCCAAAATTCGTACTAGGAGGCACTCTATGGCGCCCTATATTAAGCGCCGAAATATTCTGGCGGATGTGGTTCCCTTTGTGGGGGGACTGGTCCTCAGCTTGTTGGTGGGCTGGGTTGTGTTCCCCATGCTGTTGTACGTTGAAAAGCCTCAACCTATGAATTTTTCCCACGCAAAACATGGGGACCAGGTGGGGTTGGAATGCTCGAATTGCCACTTTTTGAGGCCCAACGGGACCTTCAGTGGTATTCCGAAAACCTCCGACTGTGCCCAGTGCCACGAGTACAGGCAGAGTGAGAGCCCTTACGAAGCGGTTTTGATGGACGAATATATCGATGGAGACCGGGAGATTCCCTGGCGCGTCTATTCCAAACAACCCATCTGTGTGTATTTCGCCCACGCCCCGCACGTTAAAATGGCCAAGATCGAATGCGTGACCTGCCACGGGCCCAAGAATACGGAGAACGTTCTTCCCGCGTACCTGGAGAACCGGCTTACGGGATACAGCATCGATATCTGGGGTCGGAACATATCGGGCTTCAAGAGCAACTCCTGGGATCGCATGAAGATGGACGATTGCGCCGATTGCCATTCCAAGCGATCCGCGCCGAATACTTGCTTTGTCTGTCACAAGTAATCCCGGAACCGTGGTCGAGAATCGGATTGCCGGAAAGGGAACTTCATGAGGAAAGCCGTCGTTCTGTTCATCTGTTTGCTTATGGGAATAGGTGCTTTGGGTCTGGTTTGGGCCCAGTCGCAGTCGGGAGTTGAGGACGCGTTTTACATTCGGTCCAATTTCTTCGAAGGCAAGCGCCTGCGTCCCCCGGTGGAGTTCACCCATCAGAACCATGTGGAAAACTACGCGAGCGACTGCACCGATTGCCACCACGAACACGTGGAAGGCGAACCCATTCAGAAATGCAGTGTGTGTCATACCGACGGCGAGGCCACGGAAGCACTGACCACGCTCAAGGACGCCATGCACAAGAACTGTGTGGAATGTCATCGACTCAGCGGTGGAGATGCGCCGACCAAATGCCATGAATGTCACGGCCAGATCGATTACTATGATTTCCAGGAAGGCCGAACGAAACCTTCGGTGGTTTTCACCCATCTGAACCACTGGAAGAAGTACAATACGCCCTGCACCAGTTGTCACCATCGTTATGAGAACGGCGAAAACGTCTGGAAGCGCGGCGACCCGATACAGAAATGCAACACCTGCCATCAGAAAGAAGACCATGACGGCGTGGTAAAGCTCAAAACGGCTTTCCACCGGCAGTGCAAGGGCTGCCACAAGAACTTGGTGGATGCCGGCAAGGAAGTCCCGTACCGCTGCACCGACTGTCACTACCATTACAAAGACAAGCCGTATGCCGCGTTCCCCAAACCCGAAAAGGGGAAGGACACTGAACGACCCGAATAATCTCGACGAAATAACTTTCTCCGGTTCCGGGATCGGAGAGTAGGCAAGATTCAGGGCGAAGCGGATGCTTCGCCCTTTTTATTGAGGGCGTTCAGGCGGGTCCTGAGCAGAGACGCGCCGACTGCGCCTCCCGCCCCGATGGTTCATGCGAATGCCGTAGTGTCACGACGCCGCCGGTTCGACACCCAACCCATTCAACAACATCCCCGGAGTGTCATGGTTTCATTACAGGGCCCGGGACACCTGTGCTTTGCTCCGCTATTCCTCCACGATTTCTCTGAGTACGCCGACGAACAGGTCCGAAGGCGAAGACGGTGCTGCTTGCGAGGTCCACACGATACAGGTCTTGTCCGCGGGATACGCAAACGTCGGGATTATGGAGTACCATGCCATGGTGGAAACCCCGCCCGTTGGGTCCAAAGGGACGCCTCCTGTTGTGGGAACCATCACGCCGGACCCGCACAGGAGCCATTCATTGTCCGGGCTAACGACGAAGCGACGGGTGGAGCACAGGTACCGCGAAGCGCCTCCTTTGAGAGGGATGCTGTACACGTCCCGGGTTTGCAGCCCTCCGTCCGGAAAATAGTACAAGGAATACAACGCATATTTACCGTCCTCGCCAAAGCCGACGAACGCGCCTCCGTCCTCCTGCACCGGTGAGTGGACCAGCTGGACCGGGCGGCCGCCTTCAAGAGAAACTCTGAAAAGTCGAAACTCTTCTTGATTGTAATTCGCCGCGACGATCACGTCCCCGCCCTCGGGAGTGATCCCGTAACCTCTGATTCCGGAGGGTGATTGCAATCCCTCGCTCAGGTTTCGAATACGTCCGTCGATGGTGGAGACGGCAAGCAGCTTTTGCGGTCCACCGTCGTATTCGCGGAATTCACCTAGAAAGTAGGGCGCATGAAGGCTCAGTTCCATGTGGGGAGTGTCCGGGCTTTGGAGATAATGCACGGCTTCGCCGCCCGTTATGGGAACCCCTGCTATATGAAACCACACATCGGCGCCAACTGTCGCATAAACATAGATCACACGACCGCCGTCCGGAGTAATCATGGTCAAGTCATCCACCGGATACGGCAGATGGACTGATTCACGGCTCAATCGGATGGGCTCTCCTCCTTTCAGGGAGACACTGTACACGGCTTCGTCGTCTCCCTCGTATTTTGCGGTATAGACCGCGTAGTCACCTTTCGGGTCGACTTGGAAGGATAGGGCGGATATGGTGCCTTTCAAAGGACCGCTCAAGGACATGGAGGGGCCTCCGGTAACCGGTACGATGCGAAGGTCTTCGGTTGCGAGGGCGGCATAGAGCAGGCTTCGTCCGTCGGGGGTGATGATGAAGTAGGACGGCCCATTGGGATCGTAGGGGACCGTCGGGTCTTCGTTGAGCGCCAGGAGCTCGCCTCCCCCGATGGGAACGGAATAGAGCCGAAACCCGAGGCCGTAATCGGATGTGGCCGATATAACGACATGCGACCCGTCTGGAGTGATTTCGTACCAGTGAATAAATCGGTCGTCTGTGTCCGTATTGAAAAGTTCTACGGCGGGGCCTCCGATCAAGGGAACACTCAGGATTCTTGAGAACGTGTGATCCGGGTCTGAGTTGTAGACTTCATAAACCACCCGCTCCCCATCGGAGCTTACAACGAATCGTTGGATGGCTTCCCACGACGATGCATCAAAGAGTTTGTAAGTGTCGACGGCGTAGGTGACCGGGTTTTCTTCGGATTGGGCGCCGCCGGAACAGGAGGCAAGAAGCCCCATCGCAGTCAGTGCCAGGACCGTCATGATGTTCCCAAGAGGTTTCGGGGCGTTGCCTCGATTTTTCAGACGCATGGTTTGAACCTCCCGCAGAGTGGGATCGTGAGCCGATCGGCGTTGGTTGTTATGGGCCGTTTCCGGAATTCCGGCGTGGTGAAGATCCATATTCGGCCAATGTGGGTCCACGGGTCAACCGGAAACCGATCCTGTCTTTGAAAATCTCCTTCTTGGCATGGTAATCGATCGATCATATCATTGTGATTCCAAAATAGCTCGAAATGTGTGCGGAATTATGCAAATCCGTCCATACTCGTATCGGAGGATTCCTTTGAAAAAACCTGCTTGGGATTCCTTCTTTTGATGATATACTCGGACGCATTGTGCGCCTTGTGCCGCTTACCCAGCCGACACCAATTATCCATACGCTTTTCGTTTTGTGAACAACCCTTCTCCTGCATCGGAGGGTTCTCTTGCGTAATGGACCGCCGACAGATGCGATTTGCGGATTGCGATCCGTCCCCCCTTGCCGCGGCTTACTTTCCGAAGGACCTCTTTACTCTCATGCTCATTCACGGACTCTAGTTGTTTTCCAACGTACCGCTTCAACCGAATGTTGCCGGCGTCCCGGCGATACCCGCATTACGGGTTGGAGTGGGGTCGGAAATTCCATTTCTCCATTCGGCTTGATGACCCGTCCGGCTTCGCAGAGCCCGTATGCGGCGACAGGGCCGGCCTACCGCCCGTCCGGAGCGTACGAGACTCCAAAGGGACCCACGTGCATCCTCAACACGAGGGAGGTGTTTCAATGATTATCGACGTTCATTATCATCCGCTGATTGAAGGCTGGCATTCCGATGAATGGTGGAGGACCATCGGAACCGTGTACATCGACGGACTCAGGTCCATGGGAATGAAAATGACCCTGGAGGGAGTGCGGGAGAACATCTTGGAGACTTTCTGGGACCCGGACGGGAGCAAGCTGGTGGCCGAGATGGATGAAGCCGGCATCGACAAGACGGTGATTTTGCCCCAGGACCTGGGCTACCTGTACGGAGAGCCCCCCATCGGGATCCTGGAACAGAACAAAGCCTTCGCCGCGATGCAGGAAACCTACCCGGACCGCATCATCGCTTTTGCCGGAGTGGACCCTCGCCGGCCCGGAGCCCTGGATCTGGTGGAGACGGCCGTGAAGGATTGGGGGCTCAAAGGAGTCAAGCTGCACCCGGGCACGGGTTGGTTTCCCGACGAAAAAGCAGGGTATCATTTTCTGGCCAAGGTCGCCCAACTGGGCGTGCCGGTGCTGACCCACACCGGCATGTGGATGGGCAAAAACAAACCCTGCGATCCGCTTCACCTGGACGAGATTCTGCTGGATTTTCCCCACTTGAAGATCATCGCCGCGCATCTGGGACGCGGTTTTGGACGTCGCGTCCATGAATTGAGTGCGTACCGTTCCAACTTGGCTTCGGACATTTCCGGCTGGCAGATGGCGGCACTCAAGGACCGTCACGCCTTTTGCGCGGCTTTGAGAGGCGCCCTGGACGCCCTGGGCCCGAACCGCGTGTTCTTCGGAACCGACGGTCCTTTCATGCGCCCCGCCATGTCCAATAAAGCCTTCGTGGACCTCATGAAGGAACTGCCCGCCAAGGCATCCGAGGACATCTTTTTTTCCGAAGCCGAGGTGAGGGCCGTGCTGGGCGAAGCGGCCGCTTCCTGGCTGGGCATCGCGTGAATCCGACGTGGCTTGAGGCAGGGGCGTTTCGGCCCCGCAACCAGGCAAGAAGGGAGGTGAGACCGCAGGAATGGGTGTGAAGGCTCTCTACCGACAAGGCGATTCACCGGTTCGGCCCGTCCTCTTGGGGATGGAGCTCACATAAGGAGTCCCGGGGGACAGGAGCCCTCCGATGACCCCGTGAACTATCGGCATAAGGACACTCACACGTGAAAGGGGAGAATCATGGGTAAGTTTTTGTTGTTGTGGGAGATGGACATGAGCCGGGTGCCGGAGAACCCGAAAGATCGAGCGGCCGCAGCCGCCAATTTGTTGAAACTGATTCGGAAAGATATGGAAGGCGGCGCCATCACGGATTGGGGGGCCTTCATCGGGGAAGGAAGAGGATACGCCGTCTGCGAAGGCACCCACGCCGAAGTCAACCTCGCGGTGCAGAAATACATGCCCTTTGTGATGTTCGAGCTGCACCCCATTACCACTCTGACGGAGAACGAGGAGACTATGAAGACCCTCATGTCTCCCTAAGCAGGCCGCTGCAAAACGCGATCCGCGGTGAATTGATGCATGGCAATCCCTTTCGGGAATGATCCGCCGTGTGTGCCGCCTCGATCCGTTTGAAAAAAGTTAATCCGGACCCTTTCCAACATTCGGCTCCGTCCCAAGGGGAGGGAGCCCGCATAAGGAGGTTCGGGGGGGCAATGCTCCCCCGGTGGCTGTGCGACCGATGACGGCAACTTCGTGTCTTTCCCTTGCGCTATTCCTCCACGACTTCACGCAGTACGCCGACGAACAGGTCCGCGGGCGATGAAGCGTCCGCTTGCGAGGTCCACACGACACATTTCTTGTCCGCGGAAAACGCAAAGGTGGGGATTCTATTGGCGTACCAGGACATGGTGGAATCTCCGCCCGTGAGGTCCAGGGAACCGCCTCCCGTAGTGGGGACCAAAACCTCGGATTCGCACAGGAGCCATTCATGGTCCGGACTCACGACGTAGCGGTCGCCGGAGCACAGGTAGCGCGACGCGCCTCCTTTGAGGGGAACACTGTAGAAATCCGTGGTCGTTTGTCCCTCTTCGGACGAAACATTCAACAAGTACAGAGCGTACCCGCCGCCCGCACCAAAGTCCACGAACCCGCCCCGGCCCGCCGGCGCTGATGACGAGGCCAGCAGGTCCGCTCCGCCGCCTTCCAGCGGCACACTGAGCAGTTGGAACTTCTCACTGTTGAGGTTCGTGCCGACAATTACGTGTCCGCCGTCGGGAGTGACGGCATATCCTCCGACTTCGGCGGAGGAATCCCATTCATCGCTCAGGTTCCGGACGTGTCCGTCGATGATGGAGACGGCGGAAAGTTGCTCCGGCCCTTCGGCGTATTCAGGATAGGTGACCAGAAAAAAAGGGGCATACGGGCTCAGTTGCGCGTACGGTATGTCCGGGCTTTGGAGATACTGTAGGGCCTCCCCGCCCGTGATGGGGACTCCGGCCAGATGATAGGAGGCTTCGCCGTCAACGGTGACGTAAACATAGACGACTCGGTCGCCGTCCGGAGTGATGGTGCTGTTTCCCATTACGGGATACGGCAGAGCGATCGATTCCTGGGTCAGGCGTATCGGGTTTCCCCCTTCCAGGGGAACGCTGTAAATGGCGCCGTTCTCTTCTCCCGCATAGCCTATGGTATAGACCGCATAGACGCCTTGCGGATCGACATCGAAGGACAGGCCGGATAGGGTGTCTTTCAAAGGTCCGCTCAGAGACAGGGAAGGGCCCCCGGCGATCGGCACGATGCGAAGGTCCTCGGTTGCCGCGGCGGCGTAAAGCACCTGTCGGCCGTCGGGAGTGATTTTGAAGTAGGAAGGGCCTGTCAGACCTTCATGGTACGTCGGGTCCTCGTTGAGGGCCGTAAGCTCGCCTCCGTCGATGGGAACGGAATAGAGCTGAAACCCGACGTTGTAGTCTGAGGTGGCGGATATAACGACGTGAGACCCGTCGGGCGTGATGTCGTACCAGTGAATATACCGGTCGTTCTTATCGGTGTCGTACAGTTCCACCGGAGCTCCTCCGGTCGTCGGAAGACTCACGATCTTTGACGCACTGGAGGTCAAGTCGTCGTAATACACCTGGTACACGACCCGTTCTCCGTCGGAACTCACGACGAATCGTTGAATGCTTTCCCAGGACGATGTCTCGACAATCTTGTAGGTATCCACCGTGTAGGCGACTTGAGGCTCTTCAGATCCGGTCCCGCCGGAACAGGAGTACAGGACCAAGACCGGGAGCAGCAACATATAGGCATTCCAACTCCGGAAGCGTCTCCGGACTCCGCTTGGGGTTTCGCAATGCATCACGCCGGCCTCCGTGTAATGGATTTGTCATGATCCGATTCGCTTGGAACAGGATCCGCCGTTTTCGGAATCCCGCGGGAATATCATAAAGGATCCTCCAAGAACGGCCCGTGAGTCAAGGATTTGGTGTCCGGATACCGGCATATCGCAACCAACGAGAAGGATGGGCAGGAAGAACGAGGGGTGCGGATTTTCCCGGAGCAAACGACGCACCGTCTTGTTGTCCGGGGTGGGGAAGGGGTGTATGATTCCGTTTACGGGGAGAGACTTTCGAGTGAGTTTCTCCCCGTCCCCCTTTTCAAAGACGCTTGAATGACCCCCGCCGCCCTCGGCGGAGAGGTGGATGGGTCTTGTTCAATCCGGATACCGACAACCTGCCTGAACCTGCCGGCACCTGCCGTCGGACCGACTACGGAGGACCAAATGAAATACCTGCTGAAACCCGCGGATGGAAGAAACGAACCCATCAAGGACCTGGACAACGCCACCAGAATCGTGCTGGTGGACAAGGACACGGTGGGCGCCGAGGACGTCACCTTCGCCTATTGCAGATTCGAGGCGAAGACCGCCACCCACAAGAAGCACGTGCACAAGGACGCGGAGGAAGTCATCTACATCCTGTCGGGAAAGGGCATGAGCGGGCTTGGAGAAACGGAAGTGGAGATGTCCAAGGGCGACACCATGTTCGTGCCGCGAAACACCGTACACTGGTTCTATAATCCCTATGATGAGCCGGTTGAGATGATCTTCGTGTATACGCGGCCGTCTCTGAAAACCGCCGGCTACAGGATCGTGGAATGAAGCCGGCCGCCGGCCGGCGGTGAGGAGCCGAGAGTCGGATTGATTTTCTTGCCCCGTTTTCGGAAATAGCACGGAAGTGCGAGTGGAAACCGAACAAAGGAGGAACTTTCAATGGACAAACCGTACCAGGTAATGCCGGACGTCGAGGTTCTTCCCTCTCATTTTCCGATTCCCGGAGCGGGGTTTCTTCCGGTGAACGCCTTTCTGATCAAGGCGGAGGAACCCGTACTCGTGGACACGGGCATGGGCATGGAACGCCAAGAATTCATGAAGGCCCTCAAATCGATAATTGATCCTCGGGATTTGAAGTGGGTATGGCTCACCCACGACGATGGGGATCATACCGGCAGCCTTCGAGAGGTCCTTGAAGCGGCTCCCAACGCGCGCCTTGCGGTGTTCTCCTTGGCTGCGCTGAGAATGAGCTCGGCTTGGCCGCTGCCCATGGATCGGGTTTATTGGCTGAATCCCGGAGATGGTATTCATGTCGGGGATCGAAAGCTGACCGCGGTGAGACCGCCCCTGTTCGACAATCCCACCACCATCGGCATCCATGATGAAAAGTCGGGCGCATTCTTTTCCGCCGATTGCTTCGGTGCCATCGTGCCGTCCCCGGTGCGAAATGCCGATGAACTCGCAGAGGCGGAACTGGACCAAAGCATGATCGGATGGGCCGGTTTGGACAGCCCTTGGGTTCACCTGGTTCAACCCGATGACTTCAGTCGGGCACTGGACGTAATTCGGCGGATGGTCCCCAAGATGATTCTTTCGGGACATTTGCCGCCTGCCGCCGGAAAGACCGAACGGTTTCTGGAGTTGTTGGCCACGCTTCCCCAATCCACCCCGGCCGTTGCTCCCGATCAGACGGCGCTGGAACAAATCTTGGCTCGGACGAAAGCCGGCTGAGCGATCAAGCCCGGTCTCGAATGTTGAGCGACCGGGCGTTCAGCCTGCCTGTTTTCCGAAATCGGGCTTGGGCGTGCCGGCGGGGTGCATTCTCTCGATTGCGCTGCGTGCCGAGCCATAGTCCGATCTTTGAGCTTAGGGTCGGTTTTCGTAGGGGTGGGCCACAGTGCCTGCCCGAAAAGGCTTCAGGCTGCTGCTGAGAAACGATAGGATGCAATGCAGCAGATCGCGTCTTTCAACGACCTGATAGGAATCTCTCCCCACCGCCCTGCCACATCATCGTCCCTCTTGCTCACCCCGATCTCGCAAAATCCATGAGAGAAGCTCATGATTTCCATGAGAAAAAACCATGAATTCAATTATTGTCGCTGATGTGAACCGGGTGTATGATCATTCTTGTCTTAAAATCGACATGGAACAGCCGCATCAGGTCCATTTGGGTCATCACGGCCGGGACGTGATCAGACGCGCTTCGCAGTCGGTTAAGTGCGGAAAGGACTTCATTAGAGCCAAGAGGAGATTTGCCCCCTTTTATGGTCTTCAGCTCCGTATTCTTCCTGTTCGTGTTTCTTCCCGTGGTCATTTCAGGCCATCTATTCATGCCTGCACGGTTCAGAAACTTCTTTCTCCTCGCGGCAAGCCTGCTGTTCTATTTCTGGGGTGAAGACTGGCTCGTGGTCATTGTGGTGGGTTCCGCGGCGATCAACTACACCTGCGGCATCATGATAGCCGACGCCCGCGGATTCGGCTCTCCCACGCCGGTTACGGCCGACCGTCCGCACCGTGCCCGTGAGAAGGCCGTCCTCGCGATCTCCATCCTTGTGAACCTGGGTCTGCTCGTCTATTTCAAATACGCCGATTTCGTGATCTCCGATATCTTCGTTGGCCTCTTCGGAGCCGGGGGAAGCTTCTTCCATCAATGGAAAAAGGTTCTCCTGCCCTTGGGAATCAGTTTCTATACGTTTCAGGCCATGAGTTACGTCATAGACGTGTACAGGGGCAACACGGCCGCCACTCTAAGCTTCATCGATTTTGCCTGTTATGTGACCTGTTTTCCTCAGCTCGTAGCCGGGCCCATTGTTCGATACCGCGACATAGCCGACCAACTGGTCCATCGCGTCGTCACTTCGGAAGGCTTTTCCGAGGGCATAAGCCGATTCGTGATCGGGTTGAGCAAGAAGGTGATCGTGGCCAACACGGTGGCGAAAACGGCCGACGCCGTTTTCGCTCTTCCTCCGGGCAACCTCGATGCACTGCACGTCCAACTGGGCGTACTGTGCTACACCCTGCAGATCTATTTCGATTTTTCCGGCTACTCCGACATGGCCATCGGCCTGGGGCGCATGCTGGGCTTCCGCTATCTCGAAAACTTCAACTACCCGTACATTGCTTCGTCCGTGCAGGATTTCTGGAGGCGCTGGCACATATCCCTTTCCACCTGGTTCAGAGACTACCTCTACATACCTCTGGGCGGAAACCGGGGTTCTCGAACCCGCACCTATCTCAACTTGTGGACCGTGTTCATTTTGTGTGGTCTCTGGCATGGAGCCGGCTGGAATTTCCTCGCATGGGGGGCGTATCATGGTTTCTTTCTGGTACTCGAACGCGCGGGTTTGAAACGTCTTCTGGAACGCATGCCCGGAATCTTCCGTCATGTATATACCCTCGCTGCGGTCATGACGGGCTGGATTCTTTTTCGCGCCGATACGCTTCCGCAAGCCTGGAGCATGACCAAAATCGCTTTTGGATTCGGCGCCTCCATCCCGGGAGCCGCATCCATTCGAGCCGTTCTCGGAAACGACGTCCTTGTGGCCATCGGCCTGGGCATTCTCTTTTCCATGCCCGTAACCGCGTATATCACGCGTGCGGCGGCCTTTGTCCGGTCCCCGAAAATCCATTGGGCGCGCTGCGTAGTGTGGACCTTCCTGCTGCTGCTCTGTTCCATGCGCCTTGCGAACGATGTGTACAATCCGTTCATCTATTTCAGATTCTAGACAGACCGTTGAAAAACGATGAGATGCAAGGCGCTCAAATCCCAAGGAACGGAGGGTACTTCGAAGTACGTGACCAAGCCGAACCAGGGACCTTCTTTGCCGATTCAGGCGACGCAAGGAACGTTGGAAATCAGAAGGAAGCCAATTGCCCACTCAGCCTCTCCGCCGGAGGCGGTGAGGCCCGGTTGAAACTTCTGAGAGAGCACCGCGGGGGAGAACTTTTTCAGAAGTTCTCCCCGTGAATGATGACCGATTTTCTTCCGGCGAGAAGCTGTCCGCCTGGGGCGGACCTCCTCGGACTTTCTTCTAACTCTCAAAAACGGCCGCAACCCACCGGGTTGCAGGGGGGAAACAGACGGCAGAATGTCCAAAGACTTGCACCGTATTTCCAATGTTCTCTTCGTAGGCCTGTTGTTCGTTCCCATGCTGGGTCTGTTGACGGGCGCGGGTACGTCGGATCTGGAAACGTTTGCGGCAACGGAACAACGAATGCCGGCTTCGTTTCCGCGCATGGAATGGACCCGGGCCGGCACGGCTGCGCTCCCTAAGAAACTCGACCAATGGTTTTCCGACCGGTTCGGCTTCAGACACTTCCTCATAGTCTTGAACGGACTGTTGGATGTTCGGGTGCTCAAGGTTTCCCCGGACCCGGAACGCATTGTTTTGGGCAAGGACGGGTGGATGTTTCTGGGGGATCAATACGAGCATGTGTTCTCCAAACACTGCGGGCGGAAAACGGTTTCAGAGGAGATCATACGTCGTTTTGTGGAGGAAAGAAGGGAAGACGCGAAATGGCTCGCTCGCAAAGGGATCGGGTACTTGGTGGTGGTCACGCCGGACAAGCACACCATCTACCCGGAGCTCCTTCCCCAGTGGGTTTCCCTGACGTGCCCGTCGTCGGCTGCGGACCGGGCCGTCGAACTTATGGCGGAAAACGGAGTAACGACTCTGGACCTCCGTCCCATCCTGGCGGCCGCCAAAAAGGACTACGGTGAGGGGCTTTACCGAAAGACCGATACGCACTGGACCGATCTGGGCGCCTATATCGCCTACCGGCACATCATGAAGGGCCTGGAACCGTTCCTGGGTCCGCTGAATACCCTTGAGATGGAAACATTCACCATAAAGCACTGCGTTTTCCCGGGCGATCTATCCAAAATGGCGGGAATTGAGGGATCTGTTCGGGACCACAAAGTATTTATCCACTACCAACAGCCTTTCAACCCGGTGCGGGCCTATGAAATCGGGGACCAAGCGCCGCCGAAGTTCTTATGGGAAGATCCGAAGAAAAGGGTGCTCCGAACCCTGAGCGCGGATGTCGCCGGCACCCGGAGCCTCAATAACTTCAAGGTGGTCTTCTTACGGGATTCCTTCCTGACCCCGCTGACCCACCTTTTCAATCAATCCTTTGGCCGGTGCATATACACGGATCTCACCTGGCAACAGGTAGCGACCATGAAGGACCTGGTAGACCGCTACCGGCCTCACATGGTGGTCTTCCAGATTGCGGAGCGAAAGGTTCCGGACTACAAACCCGAGTTTCGCGGAATGTGAAAAGAGGGGCAGGGGCTCTCTCTGTAAAAGCCTCCAGGTTTACAGTCATCGGTTTTTCCACGAAAGCGTCGCACCTTAGGAATGCCCTGATCGGCTCCGTCTCCAACGGGACGAAAACGAACTTGGGGGCATATTTGCCGATTCGGCAGATGTAAGGGCCGCCGGGAATGAGGGAGGAAACCCGCTTTCTTCATCAGCCTCTCCGCCGAAGCCTGCGAGGCCTGTCCAACGTGCTTTGGGAGCAACTGTGTTCTTTGTCGATTGAGTTGTTTCTCACTGATTCCTATCAGTCTGTGACACGGGGCGGGGTAGGACTTTCCCGAAAGTCCCACCCCGTGAAAGCCTACCAAAAGCCGAAACTCTGGATAAACAGGTAGATTGTCTCCCGGATCAAAACAGGGATTATGCAAACGACGGCCTGTGCGTGTAGCTTCCGCTCTCCCATGGAGACGCGGCAACCGGCTAGTACTCGATGGACGGCATAAAGGGTGCGTTCTTTCTAAAGGGGATTGCATGAATTCGACGAGAGGGGTATTGTAAAAAACGATAGGAAAAGGGTTCCAGACAGGTTTGAAGATCGCATGGGCATGGGTTTGATTGGTTGTTCCTCCCAAGCCTTCAATCAAAGCAAGGCCGTCAAGAGCGGGCAGGAAGGTCATAGGGAGCCGTTGTCCGAGAAAGTCACCGCATCATTCGGGAAAGATGAGGCCTCGACCGGTGATACTATCGACTTGGACAAGGACTTGAAATCGGAGATAAGGTCGCTTCTTTGGAGAATAGATGGAGTTCTTGACGAGTTTCTCCAAAGGACATCCGTGTTTCGAGCCTAAGCTATACCATCCGCTCAATAATGAAGATGGATTTCTCTGCGTGGAATACAGTCGGCACATGGAAAAGCAACGCGGGGTTGTGAACACTTTCTTTCAGCCTTTGTCCAAACAACCGGATGCGAGCCGTCGTCGCCCGGCCCCAATCGGAAACCCTGCGGAAAAAAGAGCAATCGGATGCCGGCCGCATTGTCCGGTGCATTTCAGTATCCGAGAGCCGAAAGAGGGGACAACAATGAAGAAGATCATCCCTTGGATGGGCTTTATTCTGTTCATGCTGGCGCCGTTTACCGTTTATAGCCAGCCCGGCACGGGCTTCATCGTCATCAATAAGGCAACCGTCCCGCTCGGGGGCACGGGCTTCGGCTTTACCGACAACATACCGGGCGGCCCGGCCTCTTTTGATTTGGATCACGGCGGCTCACGAACCTTCAGCAACATTCCCACCGGCACGTACACCGTGACTGAAAACGATCCTTCCGGTATCGGCTACAGTCTGGGTCTCCTGGTCTGCACGGACACCGATCTATCGGGAACTCCTTCCACGATTGATGTCCAGACCCGTACCGCCACCATCAACCTGGACGCGAATGAGACCGTTGACTGCACCTTCACCAACAGGCAACTCAGCTCAATCACCATCACCAAGGCAACCGTCCCGGTGGGGGGCACGGGCTTCGGCTTTACCGACGACATACCGGGCGGCCCGGCCACTTTTTCGCTGGATCACAGCGGCTCACGAACCTTCACCAACGTGGCCGACGGCACGTACACCGTCAGTGAAGACGATCCTTCCGGGCTTGGTTACAGCCTGGCCGCTCTGGTCTGCGTGGACACCGACCTGACGGGTACCCCTTCCACCTTCGATATCCCCAGCCGAACGGCCACCATCAACCTCGATCCGGGTGAGACCGTCACCTGCGCCTTCACCAACAGGCAGCTCAGCACCATCATCATCTCCAAGGTAACCGCCCCGGTCGGTGGCACGGGCTTCAGTTTTGCCGACAACATACCGGGCGGTCCGGCCACTTTTGACCTGGATCACGGCGAGTCACAAACCTTCACCAATGTCGCCGAAGGCACGTACACCGTGACCGAGGACGATCCTTCCGGTCTCAATTACAGCCTGTCCGCTCTGATCTGTCTGGACAGCGACCTGACGGGCACCCCTTCCACGTCCGATATCCCGAGCCGAACGGCCACCATCCACCTGGATCCGGGTGAGACGGTCGCGTGCGCCTTCACCAATGCGCAGCCCGGCATGATCATTATTTCCAAGACAACCGTGCCGTTCGGCGGTACAGGCTTCCAGTTTACCCACAACATTTTGGGCGGGTCGGCCGGTTTCACTCTGGATCACGCCGGGTTCCAATCCTTCGGCAACGTCGCGGAAGGGACCTACACCGTAACCGAAGTAGACCCAACAGGTCTTGGCTACCGACTGCTCAACCTGGTTTGCGTGGACAGCGATTTGACGGGCACCCCTTCCACCGTGGATATCTCCACGCGCACCGCCACCATTCATTTTGACGAGGATGAGACGGTGGCTTGCATCTTTCACAACGGAATCAACCCAGTTGAAAAGGAAAAACAGGAGATCACCACGGTTCCTGTTCTCTCGCCCTGGGGCATGCTGACACTGATCGTCCTCTGCGGGGTTGGAGCGGTGATGCTGGTGTCGAGGAGAAAGGCGCACAGGCGTTAACAGGTTGGTGAAGAACGCGACCTGCGGCGTTGCGCTTCATTCCTTGTCACTGCGGCGTACTCCATGTACGTCTCATTCCTCGGGATTTGCGCGCCTTGCATGTCATCGTTTTTCACCAACCTGTGGCAACCGGCTTTTTTCAACGGGCTGAAAAATTCCCCACCACAAGCGGCGCCTCATCCAAGACCTCGATCAAGCCCGGCACGCCGCGGTGAATCGGGCGCGAACGAGGCCGCGGCGCGGCCCACAACCACACCTAGCCGTTCCCGTTTACCATATCTTGGCTCGGGGGGGCTCCGAACTTGCGCGCGTACTCGCGGCTGAATTGGCTCGGGCTCTCGTAACCGACATCAAAAGCGGCGGTGGTCACCGAGGCGCCTCCCGTCCTCAGGAGTCGCCTTGCCTCGAGCAGGCGAAGCTCCTTCTGGTATTGCAGCGGCGTCGTTGAGGTGATGGTCTTGAAGTGCTTGTGGAATGACGACACGCTCATTCCGACCTGCCGGGCGAGGTCCGGGATCGCAATGGGCGAACGGATTTCGTCGCGGATCCGGCCGATGGCGCGGGCGATGGCGCTCGCATTGCTGTCGTGGCGAATGAGACTGCGCAGCATCCCGCCGAACGGGGCCACCAGCAAGCGGTAGTGAATCTCCTTTGCGATGAGCGGACCGAGTACCTTGGCGTCCGCGGGCGAGTCGGCGAGCGCCAAATATCGGCGCACGGCATCGAGCAGCCCGGGATCCGCCCGATGTGTCTCCGCCGCACGAGCGCGCTCGCCGGCGAGGGCCGACTCTGCGACCTCGTCGTAGAGTTTCCTGATGGTGGCAATGTCCACCTTGAGCACCAACGCCAAGTAGGGAGCCTCCGTGATTCTGGAGCGCACGGGCAGGTCGTGGCTCACGAGGAGGCACTCCCCCGGGCCGAAGGACAAGGTCTGCTCTCCGATGGATACCTGTTTCGCGCCTCGGAGAATCAGGCAGAGGACAGGCTCGTACAGCGAGGCTTCGAACGAACTCGGGGAGTTCTGCCGGAAGAGCAAAAGACCGTCCATCGGCTGCGCGTCTTGTTCGATGAGTCCTTCCACTTGTTTGATGATTCCTTCCAAGTGCATGCTTGTGCGCCGGGCAAAGCTCCGGCGATCCTGGCGGATGAAAGTTCCGCCCGCGGTAATTGCCTGTTCACCGCGAAGTCGCCGGCCCGGCGCGCAGGGGTAACCCGAGGCGTCAAGCGGGCCGGAAAAGGCCGTAAGGTCAGATAGAGTGCAGGCCGTAACGCAAGTGAACTCGCTTCGGCCTCGTTACACGGATGGCGGCGGTGACCTTCCAAGCATATGGGGAAACCTGCCAATGGTGCGATGGGAAAACAGGAACGTCGCACCGTGCCGCCCGGGGTGTTTGGAGACGGCATGTACTCGAAGGAGCGCCGGGGAACCCGGGAGACCCGGCGGGACGGGCAGGGCGGCAGGTAGCCCGAGTCCAAACGGCAGCGGGGAATACATAACCCGCTGCACGGTCCCGGCCGGGAGTCGGACTTGCCCATAGTAGCGAAGAAGTCCTGGAAACAGGATGGAGCCAAGGGGCAGGACTTTGATCGCGTTTCGGACGAATGGAGGAAGGACCGCTTGGACGGAAAACGTCCCACTACGGATCGGGTCAAGCCGGAAAATGGAGTGGCCGCCAAAGTCTCCCTTCTTCGGATGAAACTGGGCCTCAAGGCCAAGCAAGAGCCGGAGTTTCGATTCTATGCGTTGTACGATCGCGTATATCGTCGGGATGTTCTGGAGAGTGCGTGGAGACGGGTACGCGCCAATCGAGGTGCGGCCGGTGTGGATGGAGTGAGCATCCGGGCCATCGAGGCAAAGGAAGATGGGGTGAAGGTCCTTCTGGAATTCATCCAGCGGGAACTGAAGGGGAAGACCTATCGACCCTTGCCGGTGAAACGGGTGTACATCCCCAAAGCCAACGGCAAGCAGCGGCCTCTGGGCATACCGACCATCAGGGATCGGATCGTCCAGATGGCGGTGCTGCTCCTGATTGAACCGATCTTCGAGGCGGACTTCGAGGACTGCTCGCACGGATTTCGTCCGGGCCGGAACGCCCACGGGGCGTTGACGGAGATCCGGCAGGCCCTGAAAGACGGGTATCGGGAGGTACTGGACGCGGACCTGACGAGCTACTTCGACACCATACCCCATGAACCGCTCATGCGGTGCGTGGAGCGGCGGATAGCGGACCGATCGGTGCTGAAACTGATCCGTATGTGGCTGCAAAGTCCGGTGGTGGAAGAAGTAAATGGAGTCCGGAAAGTGACCCGACCGAAGAAAGGGACACCTCAAGGAGGGGTGATTTCTCCCCTGTTGGCCAACATCTATCTCCACGAGTTCGACAAGAAGTTCCATGGTCCGGGTGGACCAGGGCGGACCATGAAAGCCCACCTTGTCAGGTACGCCGACGATTGGGTGATCCTGGTCCGGCGCATGAACCCTCGGATCATGGATTTTGCCGAAGAGACTCTCGGGTCCCTCGGGCTGACGCTGAATCGAGACAAGACCAGCATCGTGAATCTGAACCAACCGAGAGGAAGCCTGGACTTTCTGGGCTTTACCTTCCGCTACGACCGCAGCGTGCTCGGCCCCGGTGTCTACTTGAACGTGGTTCCCTCGTCCAAGGCCCTGCACCGGGCGCGTGAGCGGCTGCGAGCATTGACGTTGAGGAAGGTGCAAGCGCCGCTGGAGGAGGTCATCCAACGGGTGAACCGATTCCTGACGGGCTGGGGCCAATACTTCAAGTTTGGGTACCCGCGGGTTGCGTTCAAGAAAATCGACTGGTTTGTCCACAACCGGTTTCGTCGATTCATGAAGACGAGGAGCCACCGGCGCTGTCAACACCTGGACGGGCCGTCGCTGTATGCGGCGCTGCGCGCGAAAGGGTTGGTCTACCTGCATGAGAAAGCCGTCAACTTCTTGCGAATGCCTTGTCGCTGAAAGATCATCGGAGAGCCGGATGCGGGAAATCCGCGCGTCCGGTTCGACGAGGGGGCGCTGCCGGTAAGTAAGTTTAGACGACACGTAGTAGCTGCGTGCAGCGAGGCGTCACTAAAAGTCGGCCTTAACTCCTTTGCCGTCAGCGCTCTACTCTACCAGCCTCCGTCGGCATTATAAATCAGTCCGCGTGGGACGGAACGAATTCTCCCAGAATGTGTAGGATCGGGCAAGTAGTTTGGAGGAACCGGCATGCACTGCGGGCCGCGAAGGGTATAGTCTTTACCTGTCGAATCGCAGGGAGGGGCGAATGAAGTCCCTGTTTACAGGGTCACCGGGGGACGCCGTCCTCCCGCACCCCCTGCCGGGGGACCAATGGCCCCCGGACCCCCGTTGTGTTTTTGCGAATCGCGTACGCGATTCGCAAAATGAGCAGTATGTTCCGTCCAACCTATTAAAATACCAGAGGTTTATTGAGTGGAGCCCGAGGGAACCCTTTTTTAAAAGTCCCACCCGTGAATCCCTGGAATCCATGCACCGTACAGGAGACACTTCCATGACAAATACCCCCAAAACGCTGGGCAACAGCACCCTTCGGGTCGGCCGCATCGGCCTCGGATGCATGGGCATGTCGGAGTTTTACGGCGGAACGCACGATGAAGCGGACCACATCAAGACCCTGCACGCAGCCGTCGACCTTGGCGTGAACTTCTTCGACACCGCCGACATATATGGTTTGGGACACAACGAAGAGCTGGTTTCCAAGGCCTTCTCGGACCGTTGGGACAAGGTGATCGTGGCGACCAAGTTCGGCGTTCGGCGGGGAGCCGACGGTGAATGGCTGGATGTCTGCGGTCGCCCTGAATACGTGAAGGAGGCCTGCGAGAAAAGCCTGAAGCGCCTCGGCGTCGAGACCATCGACCTCTATTATCAGCATCGTCCGGACCCGAACGTACGCGTTGAAGAAAGCGTCGGCGCCATGAAGGAACTGGTGGCGCAAGGCAAGGTGCGCTTCATCGGGTTGAGTGAATTCTCCGCCGAACAGATTCATGCCGCCCATGCCGTCCATCCCATCACCGCGCTTCAGACCGAGTATTCGCTTTGGACCCGAGATGTGGAGGAGGGAATCCTGGAGGCCTGCCGTGAATTGGGCATTGCCTTGGTCGCCTATGCGCCGCTGGGCCGCGGCTTCCTCACCGGCGCGATCCCCAACAGGGCATCCCTCGACGCAACCGACTGGCGGCGCGACAATCCGCGCTTCAGCGACGAAGCGCTGGCGGAGAACGCTCGCTTTGTGGAATTGATTCGAGACATCGCGGCCCGAAAGGGCGCGACGGAAGCACAGGTGGCCCTTGCCTGGGGCCTGGCGCAGGGCGAAGACGTCTTCACGATCCCCGGCACGCGGCGCATCGAACGGCTGGAGGAAAACCTGGGAGCCTGGAAGGTGCGGTTCACCGCCGAGGAACTGGTGGAAATCCGAAGCCGCCTGCCGCGAGAGACGTCCGGATCACGCTACTGACGGCCTTCACAGCGTCTGCCTGCCGAACCTGCATGGATGCTCAGCCGGATCCGGAGATTCGGGAAGGAATCATTAAATGAACTCAAAAATATGGTGAGCTTGTGGTGAAATGATCAGAGAAAAGGAGGGCGAAGAGATGAAGATTTTAGCCATCGCCAAAGTGGATCCTCAAGCAACTCTCGAGAAAATGCGGCCTCATCTTGAAGCGGAAGTGAAGTGCGCTTGGAAACTGTACAAAGAAGGCACCTGTAGAGAAATGTACGATCGGCAAGATCGTACGGGGGTTGTGTTTGTTCTTGAATGCGACAGTGTTGATGAAGCGCGAAACAGCCTGAATGAATTGCCTTTTGTTCGCGAGAAATTGATCGACTTCGAACTGATTCCCCTGATGCCGTTTGGTTACTTTGAAACGCTTTTTCGAGGCTAGCAGGAAGAGGGACGGTGTTGAATTTGTGCGTTTCTTTTGTCGTATCCATTCAGGGGTATCCGGGACAACCTTTTGAAAAAGGTTGTCCCGGCCCCTTTCCCAAACATTTTGAGCGGGTTGCTCGCTAACGCGTGGTAACCGAAGTTGGTCGTTCTCTCTGAATGGGTAACCGGGTTCGTAACAAAAGGAGCTTCACCGCCTTCGGCGGAGAGGTTGAGGGAGAAATCGGTTTTCTCGCTGATTTCCAACCTTCCTTGCCTCTCCCGAATCGGCAAAGGAGCTCTCCCGTTCGACTTTCCACACATTCGTCTCATCCCATCTCATCCAGGACGGTTCGTATTGTTTCCGCAATATCCCGCATAACCAACGGTTTCATGATGAAGGCTCTTACTCCCATCTCGCGAACCTTCTCTTCGCTGACCTTTGCACTGAATCCGGTACAGATGATGACGGGAATATCGGGCCTCAACGCCATGAGTTGCTTTGCCAGTTCGTCCCCCGTCATTTTCGGCATGGTCTGGTCCGTGATCACCAAGTCAAACATGTCGGGTTTTGACCTGAAAAGCTCCAACGCTTCCGTGCTGCTGTTGCTCGCCGTAACCCGATAGCCCAATGTCTCCAGAATCCGGCTTCCAACGTTTGTAAGGAGTTGCTCATCGTCGACAAAAAGCACGCGTTCCGTCCCCATAGGAAGCTTCTTTCGTTCTATTGCATCAACCTCCGCCCTTCTCTCGATGACGGGCAGATAAACTTTCATGCTGGAGCCTTTTCCAGGCTCGCTGTAAGCATGAATGGTTCCGCCATGGCTGGTTACAATTCCATGGACAACCGAAAGCCCGAGACCTGTCCCCCGGCCCTTCTCTTTTGTGCTGAAGAAGGGATCGAATATCTGACTCAGCACCTCAGGCGGCATGCCGTGCCCTGTGTCGGTCACCGTCAATTGCAGATGGGGCCCGGGCTTCAGGTCGGGATATCCGGCCGCGAAGCTGGAATCAATTTCCATGTCAATCAAGGACACTTCCAACAGACCGCCTTTTTCCTCCATGGCATGGCCTGCGTTTGTACACAGATTCATCACTACCTGGTGCATCTGTGTAGGGTCCGCCATCACGATGCCGTTGCTCCTTAAATCCTGATGAATATTGATCGTTGATGGTAAGGAAGCCCTGAGAAGTCTCAAGGCCTCCCTCACGATAAGGCTTAGTTGCGTGGGCTTGAGCTGCTGTTCGGTCCGTCGGCTGAACGTCAGGATCTGTCGGACGAGGTCTTTTGCGCGGTCTGTCGCCCCAAGGACGGCAGTCAGATTGGCTTCGAGCTGACTTCCTTCGGGTGCCTCCAACATGCTGAGCTCCGTATACCCCATGATCGCGCCGAGGATGTTATTGAAATCATGGGCGATACCCCCCGCGAGTGTTCCGATGGCTTCCATCTTCATGGCCTGACGAAGTTGTGATTCAAGTTTCTTCTTCTCTTCTTCCGCCGTTTTTCTATCCGTGACATCTCTTCCAACGCCAATGGCGGCCGTCACATTCTTCTTTTCATCCAATACGGCCGTGGCGCTCCAGGCCAACCACCGCCAACCGTCTTTGGTCATGGCCCGTTGCTCCAGATAAACCGTGTAGGGCGGTTGATAAAGCCCCTTCATGGCTTCAACGGTAGGTTCCCGATCCTCTTCGTGAACCAAAGGCAGGAACTTTTTCCCCAGCAATTCCTCTTCCGTCTTGCTGAACAGCCGGCAATAGGAGGGGCTGACAAAGAGGAGTCGGCCGTCGTTGTCGAACTTCACAACAAAATCCGTCTGATTTTCGATCAGAAGTCTGTAATCTTCTTCACTCTTCTGAAGTCTTTCCTCGGCCGTTATACGCTCAGTGATGTCGCGACCTTCCGGAATCAGAAAGATCACTTTGCCGGCTTCGTCCCTCACCGGTTTGATGGAGACATCAACGTAACGAATGTCGCCGGACTCTTTCAGGTGGTCGACTTCGAAGCGGATCAATTCTCCGTTTGCCGCCCGGCTGATGGCCGTTCGCAAGCGTTCCTGCAATTCACTAGAATGTTTCCACCAGGTTGTTTCCCAAAAAGGTTTGCCGACCACGTCCTTTTCTTCAATCCCAGCAAAATCCAAAGCCGTTTTATTGACTTTGATCACGGTTCCATCAGGATCCAAGAGACCCATGAGTTGAAATGTCTGATCAAATATTGCTTTAAGGGTGCGCTCATTGGCTCGTAGGGCTTCTTCCGCCTTCTTGCGCTCAGAGATTTCCTGCTCGAGCCGCCGGTTGACGATGGTCAGCTTTTCGGTTCGCTCGCCGACCTTTCGTTCCAGATTCTCGGTCAGTTCCTTCAAATTCAAATGGATTCGAACCCGTGCCAGGACCTCTTCCGCCTCAAACGGTTTGGTTATGTAATCAACGCCCCCGGCTCTAAAACCCTCCACTTTTTCCGAAAGATCGTTCAGAGCGCTGATGAAAATGACCGGAACCTTTCGACATCGTTCATCCGATTTCAGTCGGCGGCAAACTTCATAGCCGTCCATGTCCGGCATTCTTACATCCAGCAGGATGAGGTCGGGCAGCTTGGCCGCCACGGATTGCAGCGCAAGGGGACCGTCCGTGGCGGGACGTACGCGGTATCCTTGTCCCGTAAGGACGCGAGTCAAAAACTGAAGGCTGGTCGGAGTATCTTCAACAATCAGAATTTCTTGACGATCCGGTTCTGTTTTCCCGAGGTCGGTCATGAGTCTTCTCCCGACTCGACATCCTTTTCCCCAAGCATGCTCAGCAAACGACGGTAATTCAGCTTTTCCGCCTGGGACCTTAGCGCGCCGCCAAGGGCGGAATCCCTTTCGGTGATCTGCGCAATCAGGGCCGAGGTTTTTTCCATATCCAGTTCCACCACCGCGTGATACAACCGGTCGACCATTTCTTTGGGCAATGCGTCCAATTGTCCGGGACGTAAAACGAACTCCTGTTCGGGAGAGTCAACCCGTCCCGGATCATCTTCATACACATACTTGATGTTCAGATGCTTGGCCATGACCTCAAAGATTTGGTCTTCTCGAAAGGGCTTGCGCACAAAATCGTCGCAACCGCTTGCCAAGATGATTTTTCTCTCTTCCTCCAAGGCATGGGCGGTGAGCGCCGCTACGACGGTTGATTTGCCCGCGTCGGTATCCTTGATGCGCCGGGTGGCTTCCAGGCCGTCCATCACCGGCATGCGGATGTCCATCCAAATGAAATGGGGCCGCCATTGTTGAAAAACATCCAATGCCTCTTTGCCGTTGGCGGCTTCTCGAACCTGAAATCCCACGGCTTTTAAAAGCTTCACCAGCAAACCCCGACCTTCTTCCATATCGTCGGCAACCAGAATGCGGGGAATCTCTTGACGGTCCATGCTCTGCGCGAGACCAAGGACGCGCCGCCCTGGAATACGCCCTTCGACATCGGACTCGTCACCCTTTTCGACTGCAATATCAAAGGAAAAGGTGCTGCCTTTGTCGACCTCGCCGGCAACGGTGATCTCTCCGCCCAAGGCGCGCACATAATCCCGGCTGATGGCAAGGCCCAATCCGGTACCGCTTTTGAGGTTTTTGCCGCTCTGCGTCTGTTCAAAATACTGAAACACCTTGTCCAGTTCATCCTCGGCGATGCCTACACCGGTGTCCGCCACATCAAAAAAAAGACGCATGCCCGCGGCCGGTTCTTCAGCAGTGTTTGCCGGAGTTTGAAGAGAAGGATCGGGAGTTTTAGCCGGTTTGGCCGTCCCCACATGCAGAGTGACCGTCCCTTTCCGAGTAAACTTGAAGGCATTATCCAGAAGATTGATCAGTATCTGGAGCAGTCTGCTCTGATCGGTTTTTACATAGTGCGGGACGTTTTCTTTACCCGTTATCTCAAACCTCAACCCTTTAGCTTCCGCCCTTGCGGAATACATGACTTCCAGATTGGTGAGCAAGGCCGGCAAATCAAACGAAGCGGTTTCCAAGTGAATCTGCCTTGCTTCGATTTTGGAGATTTCCAGCACATCGTTGATCAGTGCCAGCAGATGTTCGCCGCTGCGATTGATGATGTCCAGGTTTTTCCGGTGTTCTTGCTGCAGGTCGGGATATCTCCTCATCAATTGCGAATAACCCAGGATCGCGTTCAAGGGAGTGCGCAGCTCATGGCTCATATTGGCCAAAAAGTCGCTCTTGGCCCGACTTGCCGATTCAGCGGCTTCCTTGGCGATTTGCAGTTCTTGCGTCCTTTCAGAGACTTCTCGTTCAAGCCGTCTTCTTTGGCGCTTGATGGCTCTCACCCGTCCTCGGTAGCTCCCGAATAGAAGTCCCAAAACCGTAGCCGCGGCAAGGGCTCTGAACCAGACCGTCCGCCACCATGGAGGCAAAATCCTGATGGTGACCGCGCTGCCCCGTTCATTCCACACTCCGTCATCGTTGGATCCCTTGACCCGCAAAGTGTATTCGCCCGGAGATAAGCCGGTATACCGGCCGAAGCGTCTGGCTCCCGAGAAATACCAATCCTGATCCACCCCTTGCAGCATATAGGCATGCCGGTTTTTCTGCGGATTCGTGTAATTCAACGCCGCGAACTCGAACTCAAAAAAGTTGTTCTTCCAGTCCAGTTCAATCTCGCTGATCTTTTCGGGAGCCTTGCCCAGTTCGATCTCTTCTCCACCCTGTTTAATGGAGGTAAAATAGACCGGCGGGACATAGGGATTGTCCTTGAGGTCTTCCGGATGGAAGCTGTTCGCGCCGGTGATCGTGCCGATCCATATGCTGCCGTCCCGGGCCTTGCACATGGCGGCCTCCTGGAACTTGTTGCCGGCCAGTCCGTCTTCCTTGGTATAGACTCTCGCCGTTTCGGTTCGAGGGTCGAACCTGATGTATCCGATCTTTGACCCCAGCCACAACATGCCCTGGTCATCTTCAAGAATATTCGTAACTGTGTTCGTGGGGAATCCGTTTGTCTCCGTATATCGCTTAAAGGTTCCGTTCTCTTCGTCGAATTTGTTCAATCCTCCGCCGTAGGTGCCGACCCAGAAATTGCCGGAGGAATCTCTGAAGATATGGACAACCGTATCACTGCCGATGCTTGTGGGGTTGTCCGGATCATGCCTGTAATGTTTGACGACCTTTTCCTTTGTCGGGTCGAATTTGTCCAAACCGCCCCCCGCGGTAGGCAACCAAAGGTACCCCTCCGTATCCTGATACAAATGGGCCATGTTATTATGGGCGATGCTTTCAGGATTATCCGGATCATGAGTGAATACCGTGGTTTGGTGGCTGACCTTGTTGAACTTGGCCAGACCTTCGCCCCAGGAAACAATCCACAGAATTTCCGGTCTGAGACGATCTTCAATGACCGAAACCGGGAAACTCACCGTCTTATAGACGGCCGATACCACGCCTTTTTCCCGGTCGAACAACGAGATATAATTGTTGGAGGACAACACCCAGAAATTGCCCCGGCTGTCTTCTAAAGGACCGCAGATAAAGCCGCCCGGTATACTCCGGGGATCATCCGAATTACTCAAATAACGCGTAAATTCGCCGCTGGTTCTATCGTATCTGTTCAATCCGTTGCCGGCGCCGAACCAGATCGTGCCTTCACTGTCCTCGTAAGAGGTATTGATCAAGTCATCGCTGATGGTGTGGGGGTCATCCGGATCACTCAGGTATATTTTGAATTTGTGGCTGTTGGGGTCATATTTATCCAACGAGCCGTTCAAGTGCGCCAACCAGATGATCCCCTGAGCACCTTCCAGGATTCCCACCACTGAGTCGCTGCTTATGGAAGAAGAATCTTTCGGATGATGTCTGTAGTTGGTGAAGACGCCGGTTTTCTTGTCGAAAAGTGTCAGCCCCTTCAAGTCGTTGCCGTGGCCTATCCAGAGAATTCCGTCTTTATCCTCATGGATGACGTGGATCAGGTCGCACGGCAGACTTTCCGGATTGCTGGGATCAAACTTGTAGCGGACAAAGGTGTTTGTCTCCTTATCGAAACTGTTGAGGCCGGAGTCGGTTCCGATCCAGAGGATCCCGTCCTTATCCTCGATGACGGTGTGAACGGTGTTTTCGCCCACACCCACGGACTCACGAGGGCCAAAAACGTAGTGCTCAACGGACCCGCTTGCCTTGTCGAATTTGTTTTGTCCCTTATCCGTGTAGACCCAAAGAAAGCCTTCTTCATCCTCACAAATGGAAAGAATGTTATTGCTGTCCAAGCTGTCGTTTTTGCCGGGAACATGCAGATAGCGGGCAAAAGTACCGGTGGTCTTATCGAATGCATTCAGCCCGTTTCCGGTTGCGACCCAAATTTTACCCTCCTTGTCTTCCTTGATCGCCTGTGCCGACGGGCTGATACGGTTGCTGCCGATGCCGGCTATTCGATCCGGGGAGTGGAGATACGATTGAAAGGTGTCCGTCGACTTGTCATAACTGCTGAGTCCGCCCAGCGTGCCGATCCAGATGATGCCGGCGCTATCCTCATACAATACGGTGACATTATCGTCCAGAATCGAGTCGGGCCCGGCGGAATACCTCTTAAGGTCGTAGCCGTCAAACTTGATCAGGCCGCTGCCCTGAGCCCCGATCCAGATAAACCCGTCGTGATCCTGGATGATGGGACCGGGAGTCAACATGGAACCCGTGCTGATCACCCGGTCAAACCGAAGCTTTTGTCCCTGCGCCCGGGCATCCGTCCAGGAACCGAGTAAAAGCGGCACCAGCAAAAGCACGGCTTCAAGGGCGACCCACTTTCGAATATGATATTTGTTCTTTTTACAGGCAAGTTTCATGGGTTCATGCAATGACATTTGCTATACTTCTCTTTGTCTTTTGCTATCATTTGCCGAGCGTTCCGTAATAGTCCGTCATAATAAAAAGGAAGTAACGGGGTTGCTTTGGGTCTTTCCAGCTCTTCCGTGCGGCTACCGCCTTATCTTGCTTGTAATTAAGGAACACAAGGGAGCACGCAAAGGGCGGCCGGGCGCCCGATGACAAACTACCATAGGCGGATCAGCACACGCCAAGCTTACCACGTCGCGCTTCTATTACGTCTTGTACTATCCCATGCCGCCCCCAAAATCAACAATGCCGCCGACCAACCGAACCCACATCTTGGGTGCTCGTCATCGCCAATCGCACGGATACCGCTCACCTTCGCTTGAAAGCGATGCGGAAGCATTGTGCGTATTGACAGGGTGACCATCCGGATCGGCTCCGTCCCGCTAAACGTGACGAAGCCGAAATAGAGGTCTATTGCGCGAATTCATGAGACGTGAGAAACGTTGGGTATGGGCAAGGGATCTCTCCCTCAGCCTCTCCGCCGAAGGCGGTGAGGCTCGCTAAAAACGTTTGGAAGGGGGCACTGGGTTTGTAGGGGCAGGCCACAGTGCCTGCCCCGGGTTCTCAACCCCGCGGCCCCGGCCCTTCTTCATTGCCGCCCACCCCGAAGCGCATCCCCCGATGGCGAACCCTATTGTCCGCCCGAAAAGGCCTTGCGCCGTTTTGATCTTCGAACAACCCGCCATGACGGTGCACTCCGTGCATCCCTATATTGTCGTGGGGGCTAAGTCGGTGTATTATATTCGATCAGGAACAGCCGCAACCGGCCTTCTTCGGCAGGCATAGTCATGGTGTCATCAGGCGTGCTTCGCAGTCCGTCAAGTAAGAAGAGGACTGTCGGGAATGGGTGAGGTTCCGCGACCGCCTAGCATCAATATCGGGCTTTTTCCTTCAGAGGCGTGGAGAGTCGGAGAGGACATACAGTGATTGAATTCGTATTAAACGGTAAGTCGGTCGCATTGGAAGTCCTTCAGGACATGCCTTTGCTGTGGGTTTTGAGAGACGTCCTGGGACTCACCGGAACAAAATACAGTTGCGGCAAGGGTCTGTGCGGGGCATGCAACGTTCTTGTGGACGGCGAGGTCGTTCACTCCTGCGTCACGCCCGTTTCCTATGTTCGCGGCGCAAAGGTCACCACGATTGAGGGTTTGGCGGCGGATAAAGGTCATCCGGTGATTACGGCGTGGATCGAGGAGGACGTTCCGGAATGCGGGTATTGCCAGCCGGGGCAGATTGTAACGGCCACGGCTCTTCTGACCTCAAACCCCAACCCCACGGATTCGGATATTGACGAAGCCATGTCCCAAAATCTTTGTCGTTGCGGAACCTATCATCGAATACGAAAAGCCATATACCGAGCCGGCGAACTCATGAAGAAGAATAAGTGATTCGCTATGAATGAAGGTACCCACATTTCCAGGCGGACTTTTCTCAAAGTCGCGGCGCTTTCCGGCGGTGGTCTGGCTGTCGGAGTCTCAATGGGGCCTCTTGGAATCGGTCACGCTCAACAATTCGAAACGGAATTGGCCGCCTGGGTGAAAATCGGTCCGGACGACGAAGTGACCGTACTCATTTCAAGGTGTGAAATGGGACAGGGAATATCCACGTCTCTTGCCATGGTGTTGGCCGAAGAGCTGGAAGCGGATTGGGCAAAAGTGCGCACGGAGTGGGCGCCGGTCACCTTGGAATACGCTCCTCAATCTACGGGTTCCAGTAAGTCGATCCGGACGCTGTGGAAAAGGCTCCTGATCGCGGGCGCTACCGCAAGAGAAATGCTGCTTGAAGCCGGGGCCCTTAAATGGGGTGTCCCCAAGGAGACCTGTCAAGCGGTACGAGGGTTCGTTATCCACCATGCGACCGGTCGGCGGCTGGGATACGGCTCGTTGGCCGAAAAAGCCTCCATGCTCAAGATACCGGAACGTGTGCATCTGAAAAACCCGAAGGGTTACGAACTGATCGGAAAGGCGTTAAAACGTTTGGGGACGCCGAAGAAGGCGAAGGGGGAGCTTCGCTATTGCTATGATCTGAAGATGCCGAACATGATGGTCGCCACCATAGCCCGATGCCCCGTGTTAAATGGTTGGGCCAAGACAGTCGATGCAAATGCCGCCAAAGCGATCGAAGGCGTGCGTTATGTCATACCGGTGTTTGGTTCGCCGCGAGAAACCATCCGCAGGAAATGGGCCTACATGCGTTCCAACGAGTTGCAGGCGCGCGGCGCGTCGGATCCGGTATCTCCGGCTCAAGGTCAAACCGGTTCCAGCGATTTTCAGGACCCATGGCATCCAACCAGGTCCAAAGTCGTCGGCGTGGCAGTGGTAGCCCGGGATTTCCGGTCCGCCCAAAGAGGCCGGGATGCACTGCGCATTCAATGGGAAAGCGGACTGAACGGCAACGTGGACAACCTTTTGATTGCAGGCATTTTTGACGACTGGCTTCGGGAAGAAACGGGCAAACTCATCTTGAATCGGGGCAACGTGCTTTCCGCCGAAGCCTCGAGCGCAAAAACGCTGTCCGCCGTGTATCGGGCGCCTTATCTGGCTCACGTCACTTCGGAACCCATGTGTTGTGTTGCCTCCGTTCGAGAGCACAGCGCCGAATTCTGGGTACCGACTCAAGACCCTTGGAACTCGGTGTTGACTGCAAGCCAATGGACGGGTCTGGGTCCCACTGCCATAGAACTCCACAAAATAGAAATGGGAGGAGGGTTCGGACGTCGATTGTCGACGGATTTTGTGGCCGAGGCCGCACAAGTGTCGAGAGCTGTCGGCGCTCCTGTAAAGGTCTTATGGACGCGCGAAGACGATATTCAACACGACCACTATCGGCCTGCCTACACGTGCGAAATAAGAGCAGGCATCGACGATGGCGGTTGGATCACTTTCTGGTGGCACCGGATCGCCGCCCTGGGGAGTTACGTGCAATTATTGACCGGTGTGGATGAGATCCCTTACGGCGTACCCAACAAGGCTGTGGAGTTGCTTCAAGGGAGGCTTCCGGAACCTGTTAAGACCGGAGCGCATCGGGGTGTTGGACACGTACAAAACGCTTTCGCCATAGAGTGTTTCATGGATGAGATCGCCGCCGCGACCCATATGGATCCCTTTGAATTGAGAAGAAAGCTGTTGGCACGTTCTCCTCGGCACAAGGCGGTGCTGGAATTGGCCGCTAGTAAAGCCGGGTGGAACAATCCCCCGCCCAACGGCAGATACCGGGGCATTGCCGTTCAGGCGCACGAGGTGGGCAGCATTGCGGCGCAGGTGGCTGAGGTCTCCTTGGAAAACGGCGATGAGGTGCGCGTACATCGCGTTATCTGTGCGGTCGATTGTGGAAGGGTGGTCAATCCTAATATCGTGGAATCGCAGATTTTTGGAGGAATCTTGTTCGGACTCTCCGCAGCGCTCAAGGAAGAAATTACGCTGCAAAAAGGACAGGTGGTGCAGAGTAACTTCCACGATTATCCCATACTGAGAATGAACGAAATCCCAAGTATTGAGGTACATCTCACGCCCAGCTACAGAACCCCCGTGGGTGTTGGAGAGCTAGGCGTTCTGCCCATCGGCGCCGCCGTGGCCAACGCCGTTTTCGCAGCCACCGGAAAACCCGTTCGCCGGCTTCCCATCAGGATTGCCCGACCCCTCCCCGATACTTCTCGTGGATGAATTCTATATTCCGTGACGCGTCCCCACCAAGGGCGATAAGATCGACTCATCTCTCTGAATATTATCCATTGAAAATGAACGTTCCAACGGAACATTCCGCGCTTGAACCGGCGTGTTTCGTCGCCTCCCCATCGTGACACCCTCCTCCCGGTAGGGGCGGACCTCGGTCACCGTATCCGTTCAGAGGGGTATCCGAGGGAACCCTTTTGGGAAATAGGGTTCCCTCGGGCTCCCTCCAAAAAACTTGAAGTATTTTAATACGTTGAACGGTACATGCCGCTCGTTTTGCGAATTCCATAGGTGATTCGCAAGGGCATACCCCGCCATCTCTTCTTCCTGCTTTCGAATCACAAAATCCATGAGAGAAACTCATGATTTCCATGAGAAAAAACCATGGATCCGCTTATTGTCGTAGCTGAGAAGTCGGTGTATGATGAATTCGCTCCCAAAACGAGGAAAGAGACGGTGTATCGCGTTGCCGTGTAGGCGGGGAACCAGACCGACCAGGGGTTTGAACTTGCGCCGCCGCCCACCCACAGGGCTCAGATTCATCATACAAGGAATCCGTCTTCAAGGAGCGCCTCTCCGCCGAGAGCGGACCCGTCTTCTCCACATTCCGATGAGGCTTGACCCATGTCCTATTCCCGCTTGTTGAAGCTCCTGATTCTGTTTTCCATCTTCGGACTGCTCGCGTGTGCGCACGGCGAATACTCCGTGTATCCACTCAATTTCAGAGTCCCGGCGGAGGCCGGCCAAGAGGGCTACGTTACCGGCGTGACGGTGGCCTCTGTGGAGGTGACGGCCGAAGAAGGCTGGAAAGCCGATCGCTTCATCCAAAAGGAGCAGGCCTGCAGCAATTTGCGGCATGGTGTGGAAGAAGTCCTCTGGTCCGCGGGGTACGAGGTGGTTCCAACGGATAGTCCCGATGCGACGGTGCTGCACGTGGCCTACAGGAACGCCGGAAGCGCCGCGGGCTGTACCGGTGCCTGGAGCAGGGCCTACGTTGATGTGCGCATGCTGCGTCAAGGTGAGGTCATATTCGTTAAAAGTTATTATCACGCGAACAGGGGAGGCTCGGGATTTTCCGCATGCACCAAGGTGGTGCAGCGATGCCTGGAGGACCTGCACCGAGACTTGTCGTCCCCGGCCCTTAAGAGAAAGCTCAAGCCGACATCTGAAGTGCTCGGATGACGGCCTAAGAGTGGATCGGAATTTCGGAGACTTGTCCGCATCGGAGAATGAGGTTCGGTGTCGGACACTTGGGCGGATTGACGGATTCACATGGGCGCTCTCCGTCGGGGATCGCCGGATCAACCGATCTGCAGGAAACCGGGCTTTTCATGCTTCCGGCAAGGAGACCGCATGATCCAACGATTGCTTCTCTTGTGTATCCTCCTGCTCACCTTCGTTTCTGCGACTTCGTGCACCGGCCACCTTTCCCCCAAGGCCGAATCTTTGATCGAGACCACCCAGGATCGGGTTCTGGAATGCAAGTACCTGGGAATCGTGCAAGGAAGATCGGGGTGGGGCATGGCCATGGCCGAAGTGGGCCGACGGAATGCCAAGATCGAGGCCATGGAGCTGGCGGCGTCATTGGGCGCCACGCATGTTGTGTGGCAAGAGCCTTCCCGAAATATCTGGTCGCCCCACGTCATGGGGCACGCGTACCAATGTACGAACCGGTGAAAGAAGTGACGAGATAGGGAAACGGGTTTGGGCCTAACTTCTCAAGCATGTATCTATGCTTTTTGCCAGTCAGAAAAGGACTTCAAAAGAGCCAAGAGGAGATTTGGCCTCTTTACAAGAGGTAGGGATTGAATTCCGATGCCTATTCACCACACAGTAACGAACTTGAAGGATGAGGTGAAAACCAACAGGCCTGTGTGATTTCATTTAAAATGAAGATAATAAAACTCAAAGAGCTACTAAGCTACCTGAAGACGCTATGGGGCCTCCTTGGAGCAGCGGCTGTGCTTTTCCCCGGTGCTAGTGCCCTGCTGAAGATACCTGTAGCAACCGAAGAGTCGAGGATTGCTGCACTCTACCCGATCATAGGCACTACTATTTCGGCTTTTGGGATCCTTCTCCTTATTACATACCGTGAGCGTTTGCTCGACTTGAAGTTTGCGCGCAAACTTGGCATTGTTAGCATGGCAGTTGCGCTGTCTTGCTTTTTTGCTTTCCTATCGGTCAGAGTCGTTTACTTGGACGTCGAAACGCATCGCTTGGTGTCATCTGATCTGGAAAAGAACATCGAAGTGTGGGTGTCAAAGAATAAGGGCCTATTGCTTGAAGAACATAGAGAGCTCGGCGGCCAAACGTCCGAAAGAGATCGAAGAACCCTCTATCAATCCTTGCGTGGAGATCCCTTAGATATATTGGCACTTCTCATGTTTACAGGAACGTTCGCATCCCTCGGGTTTGCCTTTACTGCTTTGGGCATTCACAACTATGAAGTAAGTAGAAAAGCTACGTGAGCACAATGGCTCGATGCACCAGAAGAAGGCGGCCTTTTGTCATGCTCGCACTTCCGGATTTATTCCACCAAAGCGAGGAAAGGGCCAAAACCTCCTCAACAGGGCTATCAGGTCTATCCCTCATCTATCCCATTCTTAGATGAAGGAAAGCAATGTTCGGATTTGTCTTGGGGCAACGAAATAAAGAGTCGTTTTCAAAAAATGCATTGGAGTTCTTGGTTCACAATATTGATGAGTTCGTAAAAACCTCTCCGTAAAGGTATCTAGTTGAAAATATGAATAAAAATGGCATTTATGGGTTGACCTTTCTTTTGGGTCCTGTATGATAAGTATCTGACTTGATTAATAATATGGTCCTTAGGGGGGTTGTTTTGTTTCGGCCTAAGAGAACGCAAAAGACCATTTTCGACCACGATATTTGCCTTCCCGCAGACAGGATCGAGGCGTTGGAGAAGACGTGGGCCGGTCCGTTCCGGCGCCTGGTGCTTCCCATGATCGATGAGGAGTCTTTCCGGCCTTTCTACTGTGAGGACAACGGCAGGCCCAACAGACCCGTGGCCATCCTTGTCGGAGCGTGTGTTTTGAAGGAAATGAACAGCCTGACCGATGCGGAAGTCTTGGGCGCTCTGGACTTCGATCTGCGTTGGCAATATGCCTTCAACATCAACGCCTTTGAATCTCACGTCTGCCAGAAGACCCTGCACAATTTCCGGACCTTGATTACCGACAACAAGCAAGCGCGGAGCCTCTTTACCGGAATCACGGACGCCATCATCGAGACGGCGGCCCTTAGCACGGACAAACAGCGGTTGGACTCCACACAGATCACTTCCAACATGGCTCATCTGAGCCGTCTGGGGCTCTTTACGCGCACCATCGAGGCGTTCTTGAAACGGCTCCATAAGAAACATCCCAAGTTGTATGAGAAACTGCCCCGACTTTACGACAAGGCCTACTTGAAGCGCGCAGGCTATTTTGCCGATGCAAAATCATCGCGGGCCAAGCGTCGTCTGGACAAGTCCGCCCGCCATCTCGCCGACCTGGTGGACCGCTTCCGAGGTCATCCGGAAATCAGCCGAATGAAAGAATACCGGCTGATGGCCCGACTACTGTCGGAGCAATGCCGTTTCACCGAGGGAGATCCCGACAAAACAGAACTCGAGAAGCCCAAGGAAATCCCTGCGGACTCCCTGCAGAATCCTTCGGATCCCGACGCCACCTATGGGCGCAAGGGCAAAGGATATAAGGCTTCCCTCACGGAGACCTGCGTGAAGGAAAATCCCTTCCAGGTGATCACCGATGTGGACGTGGCCCCTTCCTATGACAGCGACCAGAAAGACGTGATGCCCGTTATCGAACGCCTGGAGGAAACGGGCCGCAAACCCGAAGAGTTGTTCGCCGACGCAGGCTACGGCAGCGGCGAGAACATCCTTCAAGCTCACGAGCACGGAGTCGAGCTTACCGCTCCGGTGACTTGCGGAAAAGCGCCGGATCTCAATAAGATGCAGTTGAGTGACTTTGAAACGAACGAGGACTGCACCCAGGTCGTTTACTGTATCCGGGGGCACGCGCCACTTGAATGCAAGATCGTTGACCGCGGCAAAGCGGTGGAAGCCGTGTTTTCCCGCGAGCACTGTCTCCTATGCGAATTTCTCCCCATCTGTCCGGTAAAACGGATCAAGGGCGGAAATTATCGACTGAAGTACAAGCGCAAGGACATGGCGACCTCCAAGCGCAGACTACAGCAGGAAAGCCATGATTTCAAAGAACGCTACAAAATCCGGTCCGGCATCGAGGCCACCATCTCCGAAGCGGATCGGGTCACGGGATTGAAACGATCGTGGACCCGAGGCAAAAAACGGGTCACCTTATCTGTTTTCATGAAGGCCCTGGCCATCAACATCAAGAGGTTCGTCCAGAGCCGCCTTGATAAGGCCAAGAAGGCCCTTTCCAACTCGATAGAGGGAGGCAGCAACGATAATTTCCGTCGTCTTTGTAGCCTATGTCACGATGACAGTAACCTTGGCAGTGTTGCAATGGCCGCTTGAACTTCCAATGCTCCAAAAAACAGCCCTGTTCGTAAAGGGGGGTTCTTACGACGGCATCAGAGCTTGAGAAGGCGATCGGTGAAATACGTCAACTTAGAGGAATTATTCCCATTTGCTCCATCTGTAAAAAAGTTCGGAATGATGGGGGATATTGGGAGCAGGTGGAAACGTACATACGAGATCATTCAAATGCCGAGTTCACCCACGGTATTTGTCCTGATTGTATGGCAGAGTGTTATCCCGAGTTTTTGGAAGAGATTGGAGGCGTTGATGGGAAGTCCGACTGAATTGATGCGTCGTCGGACGTTCCCAAAACCCTCTTATCACCGATTCCTCTCTTACTTAGTCTCTCTCGTTGAGCTTAGCTTCTTGAAGCGCTCCTAAAGGTTCGAATTCTCTGCCCTTCTTCTCTGCCCGTTTATGATAGGGTTTTTTCGTTTCCGAAGGCGCATACCGGTAAACGCGAGGAAACCGGATCCCAACAGCCACACGCTTGGCGGGACTGGGGTGGAAACAACCACCAGGAGATCCTGTTTCGCGTCGTTCAGGGCGACTCTGTTGACGAGAATGCCGGAAAAATCCACATTATTCCGGTTCACCGCATCTACATAGCTCTGTGCCAGTTGAAGAATGGATTGATCGGTCTTGGACGTGGCAAAGAACAGACCTTGCGTGTCGGTCACACTTTGATCCACGTCGAAAACTAGTTCCCATACAGCCAATTGAACTGCGGCGCTCTGGATTTTTTCCTCATTTGTTTTGGCCGAGGCGCCAATGTTGCCTAAGCCTGGGGCATAGTTGAGCATCACCCAGGCGGCTTTCTTAAACGGGTCCATATCGGCCGTGGTAAGCGTGTAATCGTAGGTTCCTTTCTTCAAAGACTGGTCAAGCTCGACGCAATACCCTATCGTGTCGTAGCCGTCGATGGAAAGATCGAATTCAGCGGCAAGCACCTTTCCGTCTTTCAGAACCTCACCCGAGCTGTCTTCGAGATGGACCCAGACATTTCTGCCGCTCCAACCGTCGACCTTGATGGTGGTTGCCCAAGAGGAAGAAGTGCAAATCGCCAGCATCCCACACACCAGGACAAGAGCCCTGGTGGTCTTCCCGATTCGGAATTTTCCTTTGGAGTACATTCTCGGCCCTTTCTCGTGATGCAGCTTCAGTAAGTAGTGTATGACATTTCGAGCTCAACGGTGCTCCGGCCCAGCCTTGAGGGGGGACCGGATCGAAACGGCACCGCTATGCAATGCAATTTCCATACCGATCCGCTTACTCGGCAGATTTCAGAGGCGCTGAGGACGAGGCTTCGGCTGCCGTTGATGACTATGGAAGAACGAAAGAAACGAGGAAAATATCCGGCCTGGAATCGGCTGTGTAGGATCGGGAATCTCGGTAGGATCGGAGTCGGCGCTTGGGAGACCGACTTGAATGGAGAATGGATTGTGGTGATGGGAAAAAGGTATCTTTTTCTCGGGACTTCTCCGCCGCCACATGGATGCGACTCGCGGTTTCACGCCTACAGGCGCCAACCCCAGAACCTAAGAAACCTGGCGAAAAACCGCATGTCCGATTTCTCCCGGTTCCAAAATCGCAGGCTGGTATAGAATGGGTTGTCGGGACCGTTTTCATCCCCGTAAACCTTGTCCATACCCACGTAGAAATCCAGACTCACAATGCCCAATGTGAGGCTTTCCAGCCCTTTGAAAGAACCTTTCACGTGGCCGGTGAGCGGCCAATCTCGAAAATAGAAGCTCGTGGTTCCGCCCTGGATGGGAATCTTCTCTAAATGATCCGCAGGCTCCATGGTCGCGGGCAGCAAACGAAAAGCCGGGTCCGAGGCTAGATCGGAATCGTCTGTGATTTGCAGGTCCATTACCCGGTGTACACCGGGCCGCAGATGAACCATAAGCCTGGGATGGGAAGCGGACGAGTAGTCGAGTCGGGACGGCAGGCGTTCTCCGTAGACGTCCAGTGGACCCTCTGTTCGATTCTCCGGATGTGCTTCCAGAGGAAGGGCCGCCGTGGGAATGACGGCCGCATAGCAACCGCAGGTGTGCACCGTAGTGACGAGAATAGGCTTTTCGGCGGCATTCAGCGTTACCACGACCAGAAGTCCCACGTTGTAGCCTGCTGTATAATGCAAAGGGATGAGCGTGAAGGGCACTTCGGAGAAATGCACCCGGTAGATCAGATTGGTGTAGGTTCCCGAAGCCGTGGAAAAAGTGCGGACTTCGGAAAAGACCACAGCCTTATGGGGATCCACGAAGACTCGTTCTTGTCCATCGGGACTACGAACGGCCGAGAGCGTTCCGATGCGATTATACGTCTTGGAGTATTGGTGCGCGACGAAGGCGGGGGCGAAACGGACGTCGACTCGATCGGGCGGACCTTCGACCACGTAGACCGTCTTAACCGGCTCAGGAGGGATGGAGGCAAACGAGGCACAGCCAAGACAGAAGAAAAACGGAATCGCCGATTGGGCGAGAATCCCGATCCACAGGACGATTTTTTTTCTCATGAAATCCGTTTTCCGTTAGGGAACCGGCAATGCCGCGGATTCAACGAGGCGGGGCTAAGACCGAAACGCCTCGGCCGTTCTCCGACGCGAAGGCGGTTCGCCCGAAAGTAGACATGCGGAAAACCGGCGGGGAACCGGTTTGCCGCATGGAATACCTACGGGCGGGGTCGGGCGCGTCAGCGGATTTCGATCCAGCGTTCGATCTCTCTCCTGAGATCCTCTCCGGAGAGTCTGATTCTGGCACGGTACACATTGGTGCCCGGATCGTATCCTTCCGAATCCACTCGGTAATTGCTGACCAAAGCCCGCACGCGGTTCTCCACCACGTCTCGGACTTCCTTTACGTTGTAAATCGCGCTTTCGGCACGCACCACGGTTTGAACCTGAGAGGCGAGATCGGCGACGGCAAGATTAATGGCCGCACGCCTGGCCAGGCCCTCGTTGTCGGAGACGAACACGCCGATGCCCTGCAGGGTCAGTGGGTCAAAACGCCGCACCATCTCAACTCTCACCGTTTCAGTGGTGACTTCCGGCGACGGTCCCGTTTGGCGAGCGGCGTAATCATCATCCGTTTCGTTTCTCACGTTTTCCTGGCACCCCACAAAAACAACCAGAAAAGCGAGGGAAAACAGAACGGCCCATAATCTTCCGCAACGGTTCATCTTCCAAACCATGAAGTTCTCCTCGGACTTATGATGTGAATGATCCCCGGATCGAAGGACCCAGGGCCTCTCCAATGGCTGCGCCGAAACGGCGGGATTGGAAAACGAAAAGCTTCCATTCATCATATAAATGGGGGGGCGGTCCGTCAACTGAATTGTATTTCAGACCTCGCCGAAGAACAAGAGCGTGGATCAAGACAGTCGTCGCTTCCTTAGTTGCTCCATGCCGAAAACGGGATTGTCGGTAATGGGTTGTTGGAACAGCCGGCGCACTCTCGATATACGTCGGATGGGCGTGGTAGATGTAAAATGGGGCAACATTATACCATGCGTCTTTGAACCTTTCCGGTGTAGGCGTTTCCTTGACGCCTCCAGGATATTCTTCCCATGGTGATGTCTCGTCGGCCGAAAAGTGAACAAAATATTCGAGATGTTCAAGGGAAGTTGAATTCTTTCCTTATGTTCACTAAGATGGTTTTGTTGTAAGATGATCAAGTCCCGGTTTTCATCAAAACGCGGAGTGAATCGTTGACGGAAAGATTCGTGCATGGCGACTCAAGGAGAACCCGAGTCCTCATATGGGCGGTATCGGCCTTGTGCCTTTGGTTCTGTTGTGCTTGCGCCTCCCGGATCCAGCAGGCCGAACGGCGATACGAAGCGGGGGACAAGATACAATCCCTGGAGCTGTACGAGGCCGCTCTAAAAGAAATTCGGCCCGATCATTCGGATTACGACTCCACTCGTCAACGTATCTTTCATATCCGCGCCGAAATCACCGACGGAGTACTGTCGAAAATACCCCCCCTGTCCGATGAACCGAATCTACCCGATGTCAGGGCCGCCGTGGTCCTACTGAAGGATCATCTTCCATACGACGACGAACAGCGACGGATGGAGCAGGCCTTGTCGCTCTATCTCGATCGAGAGAAGACCCTCGAGTCCTCGTTGGACAGAGACCTTGGGGAGTCTCAAAGGGCGGCTTCCAGGGAGGACTGGAACCGGGCCGTGGGAGCGCTGGACCGGGCCCTGACTCTGTCTCCCGGAGAGCCGGACCTCCTCTCCCGAAGGTCCGCCTTGCTTCAAGAAAGGGACACGGCATTCCGGAATCGGCTGGATGAGGCCATCGGACGGAAGGACTGGAAGCAGGCCAAGGAAGTGTTCGACGAACTGACTTGTCAACAGCCCGCATCCGACACCGCTCTAGTTTCCGCCTACCGTGACCGGGTGGATGCTCTCGTGGAGGGGGGAGTGCTTAAGGAACTGCGAAACCTCTCCCGAGAAAAGAGATATTTCGCCGCCCTTCGTCTGGTTGAGGATTCCCCGTTGGCTTCGCAGGAGTCGCTGCTTGCGGGCATTCGTTCATCCGGGTCCGCTTATTACATGGAAGAAGCGAAGCGAATCGGCGCGGAAGAACCGGACAAGCTCGGCTTGGCCTATCTGCTTTCAGTCAAGTCCCTCATGCTGAATCCGGACCATGAAGGCGCGTTCGCAGTCCATCGGGAACTCAGGGATCGACTGGAACGGAAAATCAGAGTCCAGATCGCCGTCTCCGGATTCGGCTCTCCCGTGGACCAACCCAACGTGGGTGTCCAATTCTCCGATGACCTGATTTCCTATCTGGTGCAGCGTCTTCCTTACGGCATCGAAGTGCTCGAGCGGTCCAAAATCGACCTACTGTTGAAGGAAAGCGGCAAGGAACTGAAACAGCTCAGCGAAGTACTCGGCGCTCACTTGTTCATTATCGGCAACGTCAATGTTTTCGACACGGAGCACCAACGTTCCGAGAATCGGAGCAGGGTGGTGGTGCCTATGGGCGAGCGGGTCGAGCCCAATCCCCTCTATGATCAGATGCTCAAGACCTACGGAACGGATATGTCCAAGTGGCCATCGATTCCGGAAAAGACCATCCGAGTTCCCCTGTCGTCCATGACAACCTATGTCTTGGGGAAGGAACGCATCAAGGCTGTGATGAACGTATCCCTCCGGATTTTCGACTCCGAAAAGGCGTCCATTACCGTGGCCAAGAGTTTTCGAGCCGCCGAGGATGCGGAGGACGCTTTCAGCGATGCCGTACCCGCCGCGGGCATTCGGCATGACCCCCTGGAATTGCCCACGGACGGCGAAATTCGGCAGCTGCTCATGGAAAAGATGGTGGCAAAGGTGGCCGGAGTGGTCCTGAGCGCCTTTGAAGCGCGGGAACGGCGATTCTGGGAGCGGGCTGCGGCTCGCATGGACAGGCGCGAACATGATGAAGCCGTTGAAGAGCTGGCCAAGGGGTTTCTATATTGCCGACGGGCGGGCATTGGCGAGGAGAACCCCTGGTTCACCAAAATCAAGGACGCCGCCCTGTTTCAGCTGACGGAATGATTTGGAACCGGCTGGTGCCGGGACGGTTCGATGCCCGGAGTGCGTGAAGTTGCACGGAACCTCTGATCTGTATGATCGGTTCCTTCGCATTCGCCGATCATGGCTTCGGGAGAGCTTTTTCGCCCCTGAAGGTGGAGGATTTGATGTGAAGGCTTCATGGCGTGTGACGGAGAAAGGGATGAATAGGCTGATTGGTGTGTCCGTCCTGATCTTGCTTCTCGGTATTTCGGGGGCGGTTAAGGCGGGTGATTGGGGGGGCGACGCGGAAGAGGGCCGTTCCTCGACCCATTACCGGTTTCCCCAAGTATTGCTTCTGGAACCCGACGCGGAGCGTCTGCTGGAAGTGGTCGATGTATCACACGAAACCACTGCTGCGGGGCGCCTGATGGTTCGTCTGGTGCTCAAAAGCCGGATGAAGGATTTGGGCGTGGTTTCCGACGTTCGTTTTGTTTTTCTCAATTCGAGTCAGGAGCCCGAAGACGTGTCCGCTTGGCGGACCATATTCCTGACTCCTTCTGAGGTGCAACTGATAAAGTGCGCTAGTTTGAAATTCGGAATCGAGGATTTCCAGGTTGTCATCGACAAGGTGCGCACTGCTTCGCTTTATGAACCGTCGGCGAAAGAGATCAAGGATAAGAAAGAGAACGCCAAGCCCGAGAAGCGGGATAAACGTTGGTTCCGTCACAAATAACCGGGTGGATGTCGCCCGCTTGGGGTGAGGAGGAAGACGATGCTGATGAGAAGATGGGTGGGAGCGATGCTTCTGCTCGGGGTGGCGGTGATGGTGTGTATGAACGCATGCGCCTCCCCGGACAAACCGGTTTCGACTCACCGCGCTTTGCAGGAGGAGCCTCGGGAACCTTACCTTGCCGCACCGCTCGTGGACGATTTTCTGGCCGTCTGTGATCTCATGGCTCGCGATCTGGTCCTTTGTTCGGCGGTGCAAAGCGCCGAGGAACCCGTGGTGGTGGAAATCAAGCCCATGGAAAACCACACCGGGGAACCCCTGGACCTTTCCATTTACCCCAGGACGGTGCGAGGAATCATCCAGCGCATGGGGGAAGCTCCCATCCTGTTTCGTGACGAAACCGCCCGGGCTCAAGTGATCGACGAACGCATCGAACAGACGGATGAACCCATTATCGTGGGGGATCATGCGGAAGAAACGCGGAGGCGCACCTCCGTGGACCTCGGCTCTTCCCTGGAAGTAGGAACCTTGTTGCCTTCGACGGACGAAGAACGTCACAGAACCAGTCATCGGGTCACCGAAGTTTCCGGCAAACTCAGGGACGTTGATTATTTCCTCAATGGTTTTGTTTATGGCATGAACGAGATGAACGTGGGACAGGAGACACAAGGATTCAGGTACTTACAGTTTCAATTTCGTCTCACCGACTCGAAAACCGGCATCATCGTGTGGGAACAGATGTATCAGGTGAAGCGAAAAGGAGACCTGCGAAAGGCTCCGCTCTGAAAGCCCGGGGCAAGGGGGCCTCACGCGGCACCAGAGTGTTCGGCCCTTGTATGCCGAGGGTTTTCAGGAGTCCGGACCGCGACTGAGAATGATCGAAGTTCATAGAACCATGGGGTGGCAACATGAATCATAAGGGAAACCTAGTTCGGATGCTTGCATGGGTGGGCCTGCTTTGCCTCCTGTGGATGGTCGTGCCTGCCAAGGCCGGCCGGAGCCCTGAAACCGCGGGGAAGAAGGAAAAGGAGACTGTTTTTTCCCCTGCCGATGTTCGGTCCATCGGCAAGCAGGGCAACGTGGTCCCACTGCCCGTGGATGAAGCCGAGCCCGGCCGTGTGGTTGCAAGCGGCGTTGCCACCATCTATGGGGGCGACGTGGAAGGCGCGCGCAAGGCGGCGCTGAGGGCCGCCTATGCCGAGGCCGTAAGCAGAGGATGCGGCGTGGAGATTGGAAGCCTGATGGTTATTCGAAACGTCAAGCAGGTGAACGACATCATCACTTCCCGGTCTTCCGGGTTCATACGGACCTACGATATACGTAGGGAAGGCGTGGTGCAGGGCAACCCGTCCTGGTACGAGGTGCTCATCGAAGCGGAAGTCGCGCCCAAAGGAAGCGATGCGGAGGATCGGGAGCAAGCCCTGCGTCTCTACCTGGAATTGTTGGATTCGCCACGGCTGCTCGTGATTCTCCCCGAAGTGGTTGCCGGTGTGCCGTCGGGGGGACCGCCGACCGTAGAGGCTTCTTCAGGAGGAGATAAGGTTTCGGTGGGCTCTTCGCTCACGAGCTTGGAGGCCGCCATGGCCCGGGCGTTTTCAGAATACGGTTACCAAGTGGTGACCTCCGACGATTTGATGGTGCAGCGTTCCGTAGACGCCCGAACCCTGCAAGAAGCCAAGGCCGGAGTCACGGCTCAGGCACTCGTCGTAGCGCGGGCGGTGGACGCCGACCTGGCGCTGGTGGGCGTGCTCAGGTCGCAACCTCTTCGTCGGGAAGATGTGGGCGTAACGGTGTATTTCGCCGAAGCCGAACTGTCCGCCAAAGCCCTGGTGGTTTCCAACGGCAAATTGGTGAAGGCATTTCATCGGTTGGAGAAATCCACTTCCGCCGATCCCATGAAGGCGCGGGTACGCTGCCTGGAAAAGGCCGCGGCCCATGCTTCGGAAGAACTGGCCTGGGACATTCCCGGCCTGCTGCTAGAAGACGCGCGTATCACCCGGTTGACCGTCCACGGAGTGGACGAAGCAGGTGCTGAAAAGGTCCGTGGGGCGCTCAATCAAGCTCAGGGCGTGCTCAGTGTTCGGTTCTCCAAGATTCCAACGGCTCAGCGCAACGTGGCCGAATACCAAGTTGAGACGGGGTTCGTCAGGCTCCCGCCGGAAGCCTTTGTGGAGCTTTGTTCCACCGCTCTGGAAGGCACCACCACACTTTCTTTTTTCAACAAGTACCAGATTGAGTTGCTACACACGCCCTGAGCCGTACGCAAAGACCGAGGCCGACCATGACGGGGGGAGAACCATCTCAGGTTCTTCCCCCGCGGCGTTTCTCAGTGAGCCCCCCCTCCGAATAACAAGCCCTTTACACAATCATTACCCGGTCATCACAGGAATGAGGCGGGAACGTGGTTACTATAAAAACCGTAGAAGGCCCGCCGGAGTTCGGGACGGGGCGATCGGTGAAGGCGGTTCTCGAAACAGCGAGGCGGCCTCCATCCCGAAGGACAATTCCCGGGACGTTTTGAGCGGGCGTCCAAACGAGATAAGGAGGCCACGATATGAAAACGATTCTTTTTTTGACGGCTTTTATGGCGATCGGAGCCTGGATGTTTTTCTCCTTGGGTTCCGGCTTGGCAATGACGGATAAGCCGGGGGAGGATAAGAGTATGGAACAAAGGCTTGAAGGATTGGAGACGGCGACCTTTGCCGGTGGATGTTTCTGGTGTGTGGAAGCGGATTTTGAAAAGGCGAAAGGAGTTGTGGAGGCGGTTTCCGGATACACCGGGGGAACCGTGGAAAACCCGACCTACGAACAGGTTTCAGCGGGGGGCACGGGACACTTGGAGGCGGTTCAGGTCTATTTCGATCCGGCCAAGATTTCCTACGATGAGTTGCTGGACGTGTTCTGGCGGCACGTGAATCCCACGGATCCCGGAGGCCAGTTCGTGGACCGAGGGTCCCAGTACGCCACGGCCATTTTCTACCACAACGAGGAACAGAAACGCTTGGCGGAAGCGTCCAAGAAACGCCTTGAGGAATCCGGTCGTTTCAGCAAATCTATCGCCACGGAAATCCGTCCGTTCGAAAAGTTCTACAAGGCGGAGGACTATCATCAAGACTACTATAAGAATCATTCTCTTCGGTATCAGTTCTATCGGTGGAATTCGGGTCGGGACCAGTTCATCAAAACCACGTGGGGCGAAGAAGATTCAGGAGAATCGCGCATGAGTGAAAAGGAACGGACCTACACGAAACCGTCCGAGGAAGAGCTGAAGGCACGGCTGTCTCCCATGCAATATAAGGTCACGCAGGAGGAAGGCACGGAGCCGCCTTTCAACAATGCCTACTGGGACAACAAAAAGGCCGGGATTTACGTGGACGTGGCGTCCGGGGAACCCCTGTTCAGTTCCAGAGACAAGTACGAATCGGGCACGGGGTGGCCCAGTTTCGTGAGGCCTCTGGAGCCGGACAACATCGTGGAAAAAGAGGACCGTAGCTGGTTTTCGACGCGTACGGAGGTACGAAGCAGGCACGGTGACTCTCACCTCGGCCACGTCTTTCCCGACGGCCCCAAACCCACGGGGCTGAGATATTGCATCAATTCGGCCGCACTAAGGTTCATTCCCAAGGAAGACCTGGAAAAAGAAGGTTACGGGAAGTACTTGGAACAGTTCGAATAGGGGAGACGAGCGGGACGGCGCGCCTCTTCCCCCTAAATACAACGAATTCGGCTTCCGAACCCAATCGGGCGGGCCGCAGAGCCTGCCCGAAATCCCTCCCGAGTGCGGTACTCCCAACCAAATGTCGAGTTCCCAGCGAACCTCCGTCATGGAACGATTCGCCCTCAACCGCCGAGTCGTCCCCTCGTGGGGGCAGGGCGGAACAATCCCCTGGAACATCCAGGTCGGCCCTACCCGTCCTCCCCTACGTTCCGAAAATACACCTCCGCCAACGCATCCCTGTTTTGCTCACTGACCAGGACCACCTCCGTATCCGCGCGCTTCTTCACCCCCTGAATGAAGGCGTCTCCCTTGAGGGCCACGGAGCCCAGCACCGGGTTGGGTGAATCCAGAACCTGCAGCAGGGTTTGTCGGAACCGGGGGGAGAAACATTCCATCTTGCCGATTTCGTCCACCACCACGAGGATTCGATCATTTTCCGGAATCAGGGACGGCACGGCAATGTGGTCCACGTCCTGCAGGTTGACGGCGTATTTTCCCACCTTGATCCGACTTGAGGAATCCACGTGAGCCGGGATGCCCCGTTTCCCGTCAAGGGTGTGGACGGCGAATCCCGCGCGACGTCCCCGATCCCTGATTTCCCGCGTGAAGAATCCGGCGCACGGTCGATCCACTTTCCGGACGATCTTTTCGATGAGGGTGGATTTGCCGCAACCGGGCGGTCCGGTGAACAGGAGATTCTTTCTTGTTGGTATTTGGGTCATGGTCACGGCAGCCTTTCAAACAAGTATGGAAGGCCGGCCGACGGACGCAGGGCCGGATGATGAAAGGGCGGATGCTCGCGGGAACCGAGCACGAGAAAGCCGCCAACGGCAAGGGCGTTCAAGATAGTGTTGAAAGCGGGCCCGACGCGGTCGCGTGAGTAATAGGTGAGCAGGTTGTTCCTCAGGAAAATGAGATGGAATCCGGAGCCGGGCGGCGTGGCGAAGAAGTCACGGCAAAGCCACTCAATCTCCCCTCTCAAATCTTGGACCAACCGGAACCATCTTCCGCCGGGTTCCTGCTCGAAACAACGTTGTGCCGAATCAGGGGGAAGTTCCCTCAACGCGCTCCAGGTGTAGCGGGCTAGTTGAGCCGCCTGGAGGTAGTCCGGGTTGATGTCCGTGGCCGTTATGCGAAGGGCGGGAAGGCCGACGCCGGATCGGCGTATCCGGTCCCACAGGATTTTCAGACTGTAGGCCTCTTCCCCACGTGCGCACCCTGCGGACCAAGCCTTGATTTCGCTTCCGGAGCTCGCCGCCGGCTCGGGCGGAATTTTCCCTTCCAGTGTCTCCCAGAGCTCCCGGTCCCGAAAGAAACGGCTGATGGAAACTCCCATGAGCGCTTCGCACTCTTTTCGGAACCCGGCATCGGCCTTCAGCAGCTCCAGGTATTCCCGCGTGCCGCGGCAGCCCTGCTGAGACATGTGGCGTGAGATCCGCTTCTTCACCCCTCGCCTCACCTTGCGGTATCCTTGCCAAGAGAGTCCCAGGAGTTCCAGAAGTGATCGGAAGGAGTCGTCGTGCATGGCGGGGTTTCATTCAGAGGGGAAGGTTGCGGGCGGACCACCCGCCCTTTCCCGGCGCGGGATTTCGGGAGCTTTGCCGCACCTTCGCTTTAGGGGCGGCTTCGCACCGGGCTCAGGTTAAGGCGTATCCGAACCGAAGCGCTCCTCTCCGAGTTCGAATGTACGGACCCTCGTTGCATCGGGCCCGGCTTAAGGGCCGGGCACGCATAAAGCCCGTTGGATGACACGGTTGAGTTCCGATGGGTCCACGGGCTTGGTGATATAGTCGTCCATACCCGCCTCCAGACACCGTTCCCGGTAGCCTTTCATGGCGTGGGCGGTCATGGCGATGATGGGAACATGGCGCGATGAGCCTTTTTCCGCCTTCCTGATGCGTTCGGCGGCCTCGAAGCCGTCCATTTCGGGCATTTCCAGGTCCATGAGGATGAGATCGAAAAGGCCGTCGGATGCGACGTCCGCCGCCTCCCTACCGTTGCGGACAGTGGTCACCGAGTGGCACCCGCGCTCCAGTAGCCGTTGCGCGAGGATCAAATTCCGCTCGTCGTCTTCCACCAAGAGTATCTTCAAGTGCCGACAAGGTTCATCCATGGTGCCGTTTGAGAACAGAGGGGGCGATGCGGGTTCTCCCATGGCGAGGAACTCCGGGCCGGGAAGTTCGAAGGGAAGGGTGAAATCGAAAGTGCTACCCAACCCGGGTTTGCTGGTGACCCAGATTTCCCCGTCCATCAACCGAACGAGTTGTTTGCAGATGGCCAGGCCCAAACCTGCGCCGCCGTGTTTCCTGGTCTTGTCCCCATCTACCTGGGTGAACGGATCGAAAATTTCCGATTGTTTGTCTTCCGGAATGCCGCATCCCGTATCCGACACCACGAAATGCAGGATGGCTTTCCCGGGTCCCTGACGGCAATCGGCGGCATAAACCCGGACATTCCCCGATTCAGTAAATTTAACCGCGTTGCTTATGAGGTTGGCGAGCACCTGCCGAACCCGACTTTCGTCTCCGATAACGATTTCGGGCGTGGCCGGATCCACGGTGAATTGGAAGTCAAGGCCTTTTAGTTTCGCTTTCAAGGCGAAGAGGTCCACCACCTCGGATAAGGTCTGTAGGAGACTGAATTCCTGCTTCTCGATCCTGAGCTTGCCCGCTTCGATTCTGGAAAGGTCCAGGATATCGTTGAGGAGGGCGAGGAGGTCCTTGGCGGAAGAGTTGACGAGTTCCAGATACTCTTTCTGAAGGGGAGCGAGTTCCATTTCGAGACACAGGCCCGTGAAACCCAAAATGGCGTTCATCGGGGTTCGAATCTCATGGCTCATGGTGGCCAGGAACCGGCTTTTTGCGTGGTTGGCTTCTTCCGCGGCCTCTTTCGCCGCCAGGAGTTCCTGCTCCATCATCTTTCGGGCGGTGATGTCCAGGGCCACGTGCACCACACCGGTCACTTCTCCTTGGGCATTGAGGATCGGATTGCTCCGGGTGAGCAGCACGGCCCCCTGTGGGGAGATCATTTCCCCTTCCGTGGGCAGCCCGGTTTTAAGGGCCAGGGGAACCCGGCAGCCCGAACAGGGTTGGCGGAGAGCGTGTCGAACCTCGTAGCAACGCCGGCCGGTCACCTTGGCGAGGCTGGTCTTGGTATCCAGGTTATTGGTCCATATGATGTTCATATCCTTGTCGAGATACTCCACGATCACATCGCGGAAACTCTCGAGAATGGCGGTTTTTTCCTGTTCGGAGTTGCGCAGTCGTTCTTGGGATGTTTCGCGTTCCAGTTCGGAGGCGGCTCTACCTGCGAAAATCTGCAAGAGAGACTCGATGAGGGGCGAATCCGCAGTGGGATGTCGGTACAGCACCACCAGGATGCCCAGGAAATCTCCGGAAGAACTGAACAGCGGAATACCGGCGTAGGATTCGACTCCCATTTCAACCAAAAGGCGGTCTTTGGGGAAAAGCGTCTGTACGTCTTTTTCATAAACGCAGCTTTCCCCGCGGACTACGTTTTCGCAGGGCGTGTCCTCCAGGTCGTATTCGAAATTGTCGACGATGGAGCCGTCGGCGTACAGAGCAACCGTCCGGATCCTTCTGGTGGTTTGGTACAATAACTCGCCCACAAAGGCGAAATCCGCCTCCAGGATTTCTCCCATGCTTTTCACGAGCGCCGCCAAGTAATCCTTGCCGGTGGCCGCGGAAACCCCCTCGGCCAGTTTGAGGAGGACGCTGTCCATGCGTGTCTCTTGGGAGATATCATTCAGGAGAAATCGAATTCCCTGAATTTTCCCGCCGAAGAGCAAGGGCGATTTCATTACCCGCCTCCACGCCGGCCCACCTTTGCCCGTGATTTTCTGGTTTTGGACGATGGGCGTCCGCGATTGCATGATATCCAGGTCTTGGCGACGGTAGAAATCCGCTTCGGACTGGGGAAACAGGTCGCGATCGGTCTTTCCCAGGATCTCTTCCTGTGTTTTCCCCATGAAATCGCAAAAGGCCTTGTTTACCAGCCTGAAAACTCCGTCCCGATCCTTGTATCCGACGCCTTGAGGGAAAGAGTCCAGGAGTGAGCGCGTCAGAGCGTACTCCTGGACGGTCCTTTCCCGTTCTTCCAGGAGAGTCTCAAGCTCTTGTATCCGTTCTCGCGCTTTTCCCAGGGAGGTCGAAGAAGCATCCCCGGGTTCGGCCGGACTTGAAGCCATTTCGTGCCCCCGTTCAACATCCATTTTGCAACCAATCTAGTGGCTTCATTAGTTGAGTTTTGTCAAGACCGACTTGATTTCGGACGCCATGGCCCAAGCATATGGGGCGATCCGTTCTCCACCGAGGTGATAATCGACATCCACGCATGGGAGAGCGTGAAGGGCGGTCGAATCGTGGATCGCCTCTCGAAAGTTCTCGTTGATGACGGCTCTTGGGGAACCCTGAAAAGAAATCTTATTCCAAATCCACTGTGAACACGAAAGGAGGGGCGGACATGCCGTTACTTACCGGTCCCAAAACCACCGCGTTGATGATGTAGGCGCCCGGTGCATAATTCCGGTGAGTGGATGGGGCAGTGAGAAACCCCGAACGGGTCCCGCTGATGGGGATGAAATCCACCACCGTGCCGACGCCGTTGGATACGCGCAGGTATGGCGTGCAGTCGCCCCCGTCTCCCTCCAAGCGGTAGCGGGCGTAAATGGGAACTTGTTCACCCGCGCTGAAATAGTTTTTTGCCTCGTAGTTGAGAAAATCTTCTCCGGAGGGGGCCGTCCCGGTATAGACTTCTTGGATGAAGGTTCCGTTCTCCACGGCCACGGGTTGGAGGTTTTTCCCGGCTGTGACCTGAATGGTTTCTTCTCCGGCCCGAGCGACGCCGCAAATCAACCAAGTGGCCGCCACCGCCAAGAGAACAATGCTTCGGTTTCTCATCTCAAGTCCTTCTTCGAGTGTGGGCTGCGAAATGGTTGTTGTCGGATTCTTGCGGGACTCGATATTATACTAAGTAGAATATCACGCCGGACTTTTGTCGGCAAGGAAGCGAAGGAGCATTTGGAGGGGAGATCAGTTTGTGTCTATGTCTGTTTGCGAAGAAGAGCCGGGGCGGCCCTGAGAACGAGGATGGAGGACTTCCGGGCGCCGACGGTCGGGCGCCCGGGTCCTAATGCCTATCGCGGCTGCGGCCGTTGAAGACTTCAGGCTCGGGTCACGACAAATTCACCATAATCGTCCCCGACCTCGATCCCTTTGGTTTGGACACATTCAAAGGTTTTCAGTCCGTCGGGATAGGGCTTGTCGCCGTAGGCAAGGTCCATGAATGCCGCGGATACGCCGCGGATCATGTAGGCGCAGGGACGCAACGCTCTACCGTAGGTGACGATGTCGCTTTCGTAGTAGTTGTAGGCTCTGACCACCATCTTCTCTTTGGGCACCAATTCGACGATTTCCGACTTCGCCCATCCCCAGGCGGTGAAAACCGCGAAGGCTCCATGGAGGATGTCCTCCGGCTCCTTCTCAATCATGGGGCCGACGACACTTTTCCATTCCTCCGAAGTGATGATGCCGTAACCCGTGTGGTATCCGCATTCATGTCCGGCGTTCACCAGGAGTTGCTCGGCCACATCCACCAAATCTTCCGGCACCGAATTGACGATCCGGCGAGCAAAAGAGTTCCAGAATTCCGCCGGCAGTTGCTGCACATAGACGCCAAACGCCCGAATCATGCCTTCCTCGTCTCCGATGACCGAGACTTTGGACATTGCCTCTATGACTTTCTTGCGATCGATCGCCATGGAATACGCTCCTTCTTGTTGAGGGAAATAGAAACAGACCGATGTCCTTCGGTTTTCGTCGGTCAGCGGAGCACCGCTTTGAATGCGGATACCGCGTCCCCGCGAACCAGGCTCTGAATCTCCCTCACTTGGTAGGCACGTGGGGGCTTTCCGTTGCACAGTGAAGCCACCGCGGCCACGAAACCCGACGTGATGAAATTCACGGGTTCCTCACGGCTCCCCCACTTCTTCAACCATCCTTCGTCCACGTGTGAATATTCCATTTCGGCGGCCGCCGCAAAAGGGCCCACCGCGGTGAATCGTATCAGGCCCATGCCTACGGCTTTCCAGTATTGCTCCGAAATGGATACGATGTCGTCCACGGCGGTGATGTTATTGGCGCAGAAGTACTCGCTGAGCACGTGAAAAAAAGTGTCTTCCGAAGCTTCCTTGAGCAGCCGTTCACCGTGGAAATCCTTGGCGTCATCGGCCAGTTGGGTGTACAAAGTGGCAAAATGGTGGCAATGAAGCACCGTGCAAAATCCGTTGAGGAAATGGCGGGAGTTCTTGGCATCGAACTTGTGCTCGATTTCAAACTCCAGTCGCTTTTCAATGGCCATGGGTTCTCCCTCCCTAAAGCTTGATGTCCTTGCCCGCGACCTCTTTGAAGGCCGTCTCCATCTTGCTGATATTTTCGGGACTGTCGGGTTCCGCCGCAGCTTTCTTGCTGCTCATGGCCGATTTCATCGCCAAGCGCATCTCAAGCTGTGATCCTCCCTCTTTTTTGGCCGCTTCGAAAGCCTTTAGCAATCGTGCACCCATGCCTTCCGACTCCTTTCTCGTTGGCTTCATGGTTGGATTCTTCCGTTGCCTCCGAACGATTTATCCCAACAGAGTCATATTGTTGTCGTGCATCCTATTGGAAATACCGGTCAAGGCTATGAAGGTTCGCGGAAAGGGCGAACCGGGCACCCCATGCCCCCCGGAGTTCTTCCTTGCCGCCATTTCATTCGGCGGCCGTGCTTGAGGCCGACCTGAACTCCATGTTCAAAAGTCCTGCAAGTCTTCGTCATCCAAAGGAATGAGCTTCTCCGGAGGCACCTCGGAAGGCTTAGACTTTGCGGATCGAACCTTGGGCGCGACGGTTCCTTTGTATTTGTGGAAAGACGCGCCTGTCGATTCCATATGGGTGGATGCGTCTGCGCCGCGAGAGGTGCCGGTCACCGCCCGGTTCAATGTTTCGACGAATTGCCGAATCTGGACGGCTTGTGCATTAAGCTCCTCACCCGCAGCAGCGGACTCCTCCGCGTTGGAGGCGTTTTGCTGGGTGATCTTGTCCAATTCGGTCACGGCGCGACCGATCTGGTCGATCCCCTGGGCCTGTTCAGCGGAAGCGGCGGCGATTTCCTTAACCAACCCGTCTACCTTTTCCGTGTTTTCCGAGACTTTACCGAACTCGTCTATGGCGCCGAAAACCTTGCCCATGGCTTCGTTGATTTTGTCGGAAATATCACCGATCTGGTCCGTGGTGTCTCTCGCGGCATCCGCCGCGCGCATGGCCAGATTGCGGACCTCACCGGCCACCACCGCGAAGCCGGCGCCCGCTTCACCGGCCCTCGCGGCCTCCACCGCCGCGTTCAGTGCCAGTAGATTCGTCTGAAAGGCGATTTCATCGATGGTCTTGACGATCTTGCGGGTTTCTTCGCTGGCTTCGTTGACTTGCCCTATGGATGCCGCCATTTCCTGCATCAAGTCGGAGCAATTCACCGTGGTCTTGAGGGTTTCCCCGGAAAGGGCGCCGGCCTGGGCCGCGTTTTCCGCGTTCCTCCGGGTCATGGAGGTCAATTCTTCGATGGAGGCGGAGGTTTCCTCAACGGAGGCGGCCTGCTCCGAGGCCCCTTCGGCCAAAGAGTGGCCGGAGCTGGAAACTTGCTCTGCGGCCTGCTTCACTTCCTCACTGGTGGTGTCCAGCTTTACCACCGCACGGTTGACGATCTTGAAGAGAGTTCCGGTGATCCACCAAGTGACCAGTGAGATGAGAATGACGGCGCCCAGCCCCAGGACGCCGGATATGTAGCCGATCTTCCTGATGGGGGCCAGCAGCTCGGACGTGGTGACGGTTCCGGTAATGATCCAGCCGGTCTTGTCCGAAGTGCGGAAAACGGCGGTCTTTTCCTCTCCGTTCCAGAGGTAGTCGATTGCTCCGTTCTTGCGTTCCATGATCGGTTTACCGAAATCAAAGGACAGGATGTTGGTTTTCAGAATCAGGTCTTTGTTGGGATGGGCCGCGACCAGACCCGTGGAATCCACCATGAACAAGTATCCGCTCGCCCCCAGAGAAGTCTTTTCCAGAAAATCCTTTGAGAAGGTCAGCAAATCCAGCGGGGTGCCGATAATGCCCACGAAACGTCCCTCGAATTTCACGGGGGCGGTGATGAGACAGACGGGTCGGCCGGTGGCCGGGGATTTCAGGACGGTGCCGATCCAGATTTCTCCGAGTTGCGCTTTGTCGACATTGATCTTGAAACCCGGAATCTTGGCCACTTCGATACCCACGGATTTCCCGCCGATGGAATCCATAAATATCTTCCCCGCCGTGTCCGCAAGGAAGATATTTTCGTGGACGGGAGCAATCGCGTGATATTTCTGGAGGCGTTTCTCCGCCTCCTCCAGCCGTTTCCCCACACAGGCGGCTTGAAATACCCCGGTTTCACTCAGAATCGCAACTTCTTCTTCCCGGTAGTTCAGCCACTCGTCCAGCTCGATCGCCGACTTGTCGACCACCTGGGTAAGTGTGACCATTTGTTGCTCCAAGACGACATTCGATGCAATCCGATAGGATACGAAGGCAAGCACGCCCACCGTGATCGCCACCAAAGGAAGAATGGTGAGCAACAGTTTCTTCCTGAAACCCATGTTTGCCATGCATCTCCCTCCTGTAAATATGTCCGTTGATTCAGCCCTCCGGCCTCAAACTTAGGTCGGTACGCAGCTCGCCGCGGGACTCGAAAAAATCTTCGTCCCGGGTTGCTGAGATCGTCGCCCATCCACGCATGGGCGCCAAGAGCTTATCTTGTTTTGAGTTGGATAAAGGGTAAGGCCTCGGAGCTTCGGGAATGTGCCGTTCCCGCCGGTTTCGACAAATCACGACATCGAATCTTCTTCCCAGCCGAAAAAGAGGTTCGCGAATTGTGCGGATCCCGAAACAACCTCGGGGCCTGTTATTATTTATAAAGAAACCGTCACGGCAAGTCCACGTGTTTTCACAAGTGCGTAATGAATTACGCTAATGTGTTTCCGTAGGGTGGGCGCTCAGCCCGAGGCGGGTGAGTGAGAAGAGGGCGTACCCGATGGGTGTCCGGTTTGGGGAATGAATTGACCGGATTCGACGGAACCGGTAGTCTGATGCTTCTTTATTGAAGGGGAGGGAGCGGTCACCGCCATTGCCCCGGATGGACTGCGAATCCGTCGTCAAGCTCCTCGAAGGTTCCGCAGAATAACGCTCGGACGCAGCTTGTTGCCTGCGTTCAAGCTTTTCGGGAGTTCTCTCCCGCGACGTTTTTGAAGAGGGTAACGAAGTATGAAATGGAACGGCACGGGAGCCAAGGTTCTCGCGTTTCTGGTGACTTTTGGAATCTTGTTCGCCGTTTATTCCAAGGTGGATTTGACGCTGGTACTGGAACGCCTTGCAGACGCCAGATTTTCCTACCTGCTTCTGGCTCTTCTTCTTTTCCTGCCCCAGATCTGGGTTTCGGCCCGGCGCTGGCAGTTGCTCACCAGCGGATTCCGACGAGCCTCTTTGGGAGAATCCGCCTGCCTGGTTCTCGCGGGCAAGGCCTTGAACGTGCTGGTTCCGTCCAAGCTCGGAGAACTGGGGAAAGCCTACTTTCTTCGAAGGGATTACAATGCGGATTCATCCCAGGCCGTACTCGCGGTAATTCTCGAGAAAGTCCTGAACATCGCGGGGTTGAGCGTGGTGTTGCTGGTGGGCGTGTTTTCTCTCAAGACCCGTGATTCGGCGCTTTGGATCGAAGCCCTCATCGGCGCGGGAGCTTTGGGAATCACCATTGTGGGCCTATTTCTGCCTCTCGACAAGGCGGCCGAATTTTTATCGGGCAGGGGAGGCCGATGGGAGCGGATCGCGGGAGTGCTCCACGCCTGGGACTCCTTCCTGAAAAGTCTCCGGAAGCAGCCCCAGGACCTGCTGCTGATCCTCGGGCTCTCCATCCTCGTTTGGATTTTGCATTTATTGCAGTTCTATCTGTTTTTCCCGGCGTTGAATCAGCCCGTGCCCATCGGACCCAGTATGGCCTTGCTCCCCCTGGCCATCCTTGCCGGGATGCTTCCCTTTACCATCGGAGGCATGGGGACACGGGACACCGCCATCCTCATCCTGTTCGCTTCCTATGCGGAGCCCTCCATCCTGGCCGGAGTGGGGCTGCTTTGCTCCTTGAGACATTGGGTGGACTCTCTCATGGGGGTTCCTTTCCTCTATCGGTGCACGGCAAGGTCTCCTCGTCCCGATGAGGAAGCCGCCTGAAACATCGATGCGAGGCCTGTAAGCGGACTTCGCGGAGAGCTCCGGTTTACGGGGATCAGGCGCCCGTTACCCAAGGCAACAAGTCGCCGGGGCGGGGAAAGAGGCTTCTGGCACCGGTTTCGATGAGTTCCCTCGCTTCCCGAAATCCCCATAAAGCCCCGACGGGATACATGCCGGCGCCCACTGCGGTCTTCATATCGACGGCCGTGTCGCCGAGGTACAGAATTCGTTCGGGGGAAACGCCCAAACGTCCGGCCATGGCGGATGCGGTCGTAGGATCGGGCTTTTTCGGAAAATCGGGCATCGCTCCACGAACCTCCGCGAAATGCGGACCCGGGAGCAACCTGGAAATGATCTCCACCGTGGGCTTGTGAGGTTTGTTGGACAGCACGCCGAGAGCCAATCCCCGATTACGGAGCGCATGAAGAAGGTCGGGTATGCCTTCGTAGGGGCGCGTATGCTCGATCCAACGTTTGGCGTATTCTTCCCGCCATTGGGTGATACATCGAGCCGTCAGCGCTTCGTCATCCCTTCTTTCTTCGGGTAGGGCCCTCAAGATGAGGGTTTCCACTCCTTCTCCCACGAAGTGTTTGACTCGTTCGCCGTCATGTTGGGGAAACCCTTCTCGATCCAACACCGCGTTCAGGGTCTCGGTCAGATCCTGGAGCGTGTCCAGTAGGGTCCCGTCCAGATCGAAAATGGCTGCTTTGAAATACATCTCGTTCTCCGTCTTACCCTGAATTCGGAAGGCCTGACGCCCGAGCTCTCTTCAACATCGCGCGAAAAGCGGACGGGGGAAAGAGAGGGGCCTTGACAAGCGCTTTAGGGTGAATAGAGGTTTGCATATCAACAGTAGGTTGTTCCAACCGAAAAGGAGGAATGATCATGGTGTTCACGGAAAAAGTCAAGGAAAAGGCCGAACATCTCCTCGAAGAACTCAAGGGCAGTGTGGACGCCTTGAAAAGGGAGGTGAAGGAACTTCGTGAAAGGGTGGCGGGAGCCGGTCGAGCTAAGGAAAGCGGAGATCGCCTTCCGGTCACGTTTCACCGCGAGGAGGAGGAAAATCCTCTTCGGGAGTTGCAGAGCCGGACCAACCGACTTTTCGATGACTTTCTTGAAGACGTGGGACGGTGGTCCAAGAGGCGGGGCCTCGCAGGCGATTCTCCTATGGGAGATTGGGGAATGGAGTGGCCCCTGGTGGACGTGAGCGAAACTGCGTCGGAAGTACAGGTGAAGGCGGAACTGCCGGGGATGGACAAGGAGGATGTTCAGCTCACCATTGATGAAGGTTTTCTGACCATCCGGGGCGAAAAGAAAATGGAAGAGAAGGAAGAGGGAAAGAACTACCGGCGGGTCGAGTGCTTCAGCGGTTCTTTTCTTCGTTCGATTCCTCTGCCGGCGGACGTGGAACCGGCAAAGGCGGAGGCTTCGTTCAAGAAAAGGATTCTGACGGTGAAGCTGCCTAAGAAGGGGGCGCCGAGCGGGGGAAGAAGAATTGAGGTCAAAGAGGGATAGAACCGAGAACCCGCCGGTACTGAACGGCGTGGTCTCAGGCGCGGAATAGGTCCCGCAGCTTTTTCTTTTTGGGGGCCGGGAGTACGCGGGCGACAACTCGTTCCCTGAAGCCCATGCTTAGGAGCTGCTCCCTTTGTTCTTCGAAAGGGACGTCCCGCAGTTTGCTGAGAACATTGCCCGCTTCGGCGATTTCATGCTTTTCCGCATCCTCGCGGAGGGTATCGATGATCTGCAGCACCTGATCCAGCATGTAGCGCATGTTTCTGGAGGCGGCGGCCATCTTTGACAGCTGTTGGTCCGTGGGCGGGTTCGGTGCGTCGGAAGGGAGTGCCGATAAGCGGCGTCTTTCCGCCTCGAAACGCATCTGCAATTGACGAGCATTGCCGCAAAGTATCATGGCCTCCCGAAATTGTCCCAGCTTGATCCGAATCCGCGCTATGTGCAGAAGGAGGCGCACGAGATCCAGATCGGTACGAATGGATCTGGAGCCGGTGACGGCGGTCTGGTAGTAATCCGCAGCCAGAAGATGGGCCTCTCTTTCGCTCCCCGGGAGGTTCTCCCATAGACGCCGCAGCATGCGAAGGAGCTCGATGATTCGTGTGACCACGGGGTTGTCGGGATCCAGGTGATCACGCAGCTCGCGGTAAAACCAAGCCAGGCGAAGGGCGAATTTGCCTGGAAGGAGGGCGTCCGCGTCTACGAGTTTGGGAACCTGTTGGAGGTGTAACAGGGCGAGGAGATGGAGCTTGAGGGTTTGGAAATCGTCGGGATGTTCCTCATCGATTTCATCTTTGAGAATCGTGGCGATTTTTCTGAAGTTATCGTTCTCAAACGAGGCGTCCAGGATGCGTTCCTGGAACTCGCGTGCGGAAACATCGGCGTTTCGAACGGGATCCTCGAAGTTCCGGTAGTCAAAAGTGAAGGAACAGGCCGGACAATGCCACAGACTGTACCAGGAGAGACGAATCTGCTCCAAGCCTTTTTCTTTGACGGTGATTTTGCGGGGACGCAGGTCGATATCCCGGTCCTGCTTGATGAACAGATGGGATTTGATGCGACGGTGGTCGTGAGTCTTACCGCAAATAGGGCAGGTTGCGGTGTAGTGGATGAAGGGATTCACCCGCGGGACGGAAGTATTTTGAGGTTCGCCTGCCATGGTCGGACCCTCGCACGGAAACAGGGGACTTGAGTCCTTCGCCTGCGTTGTCTTTCGCCCGCAACGTTTAGTACATTGTAAACAATAAAATGTTAGACGAAATCCGCCGGTCGTTCAAGAAAAAAACGATCAAACGGCGCCGGGCTCGGCCTTGTGAGGGCGTGCGATCCTGTTGATCGAACACCGGCATGGCTCATCAAACGCATCTACGAAGGTCGGGAAACCGAATACGGTACGGGTTCTTGCCTTTCCCCCACGCTTCCGAATAAGATAAGGTATGATTTTTCCCGCCGGCTCTCGGCACTCAAAGGCCCATCAGGCCTTTTCCCTTGAACAGCCGATCCCATGTCAAAAGAGACCGTCGGGCGACGGTCTTGCGGCAAGGAGCCCTCGAAGCAGCTTGAAGCGGGTGCGTCGTCCCATTTCCCGGCGGCGTTCTTACGGGGGGCGTTCGTCGGCACGGAATGCCGACCTTCCTGAGGGACAAAGATCGAACCACCGTGAGGAGCCTTTCATGCAGGACTTCATTTTGGCCGTGGGACAGTGGATCGTGAGAGATTCCAAGGAAGAGAACCTGGCTCTCGCCGAAGGGTTCCTCTCTCGTGCGGCCCGGGGGGGGGCTTCCCTGTGCGTGTTGCCTGAGATGTTCCAGACGCCCATCGATCTGAACATTCTGGCTTCGAGATCCGAGGAGCCGGAAGGCCCCACTTTGACCCGTATGCGCGAGGCCGCTCGGAAGAACGGCCTTTGCCTGGTCGCCGGCTCTTTCTGTGAACGGATGGAGGATCGGTATTATAATAGCGCCTACGTTATAGATTCCGAAGGCGAAGTGCTGGGCGTTCATCGTAAGATTCATTTGTTCGACGTGTACTTCGACGATTTGCGAGTGGAGGAGTCCAAGGTGATCTCGCCGGGCCGGGTTCCTCTGGTGGTACAGACGCCGTTTTGCAGGTTGGGGGTCGCAGTCTGCTACGATGTACGGTTCCCGGAAATCTTTCGATATTTCGAGGAACGCGGCGTGGAAGTGGCGGCCCTGCCTGCGGCTTTTTCAAGACCCACGGGGGAGGCCCACTGGCATCTGATCATGCGTTCCCGGGCCGTGGACTACCAGGTCTTTCTCGCCGCCGCTTGTCCCGGTCGAGATGAAAACGCGGCTTTCGTCACTTTCGGGCATTCGCTGGTCGTGGACCCCTGGGGGGTAATTGCGGCCGAGGCGGGAGAAGGGAATGAGGAGATTTTTGCACGGATATCTCTGGAAACCCTTGAAGGAGTAAGGAACCGGCTGCCCATCCTGAAGCACCGTCGAAAGGACCTCTATGGCGGCTGGTTTGATTCGGGGCGGAAAAATGGGAGCGTGACCTGATGCTCCAACCCGGCTGGAAGTGATGCCGTCTCGGGAAGACAACAGCCTCGGCGGGCGAGGAAGCCGGCCGGTTGTCTCCCACCGGCACGGGAACTCTCAACACCGGACTATTCGTTAGGTTACGGAATATGAATCAGAAACCGGCGGCGAACATACCTAAGGACGACGACAAGTTGTATCGTCCCGCGTTTTGTGCAAGACAACCGATTCTGGATCGTAAAGGCGGAGTCTGGGGTTACGAAGTTTTGTTTCGAGATGGGCTGGAATCCCGAGTCGCCCATATCCAAGACGCGGAAGCGGCTACGCTTCAGGTATCCTCTTGTGGATTCATCCGGTCTTTGCAGGATGCGGGACCTACCACCAAGTTCTGCATCAACTTTCCCGAGCGGCTCATCCTGGAGGGCTTTCCTTACGCCCTTCCCCCCTCCGTCACTGTGGTGGAGATCCTGGAGTCCGTTCGTCCCACTCCTTCCGTCCTCGAGGCCGTCTGCGAACTGAAGCGTAACGGCTACATCGTGGCGCTGGACGACTTCGTCTGGCGGCCGGGATACGAGGAGTTGCTCGAGATAACGGACATCATCAAAGTGGACTTCGGAGAGCTGACCGTGGAGAAGGTCAGGGAACTCATGGAATGCCTTAGTTGGTATTCCTGTATGTTCCTGGCGGAGAAGGTGGAGAGTGAGGAAGTCTATAGGCAGGCGCTGGAGATGGGTTTCGATCTGTTTCAAGGGTATTATTTTGCGCGGCCGGAAAACCTTCAGGCTCGCCGACTCAAGCCCAACGAGGCCTTCCGTTTCGAACTTCTGCGGCTTACCGAATCTCCGGACGCGGGCCCCGGAGAGTTGGCCGAAGCGATTCAAGCCGACGTGTCCATCAGCTACCGGTTGCTTAGGTATCTGAATTCAGCGGCCTTCTCCTTTGCGTCGGAGATCAAGAGCGTCAAGCAGGCCGTACTGATCCTGGGGATCAAACAGGTGCGGTTCTGGCTCCGACTGGTGATTCTCGCCGAATTGACGCCGGCCGGAAAGACTCCGGAACTGGCGGTTCTGTCCATGCAGCGGGGGAGATTGCTCGAGTCGCTGTATCCTTACCTCAATCTGCCTTATCCGCCCGACGGGTTTTTTCTGCTGGGTTTGTTCTCGCTTCTGGAGGCCATACTCGAAACGCCCATGCGGGACATTGTGGCGGGATTGCCTCTGATGGCGAAGATGAAGCGAGCGCTCCTGCGGGAAGATCCCGACCTCGCCCAACTGCTGAATCTCTGTGAATCCTTGGAGGAAGGCCAATGGGAAGAGGTCGATGAGTTCTGCTCCAAATGGGGAGTCGATCTGGAAATCATGAAGCGTTGCTGGTCCGACAGCCTGGTGTGGAGCCTCAAATACGCACAAGGGCTGCAATAATCTTCAAGCTCGTTCTTCGGAGGAAATCCGTTGGGGCGTGAATCGGCTCTCTCATCGCGGCTTTCCCGAGTCGATGGACCCCGACACGAGAGCCGCATCCGGAACGGTCCCGGTTCAATCGCGGTCCAGCACGTTTCTCACGGCTTCGAGCAACTCGTCGATAACATAGGGTTTGCCGATAAATGCCTTGGCTCCCGCGGCGAGCATATCCCGCCTTTCCGCGTCCGTGGGGTATCCCGTGGTGATCAGAACGCGAGTGGAGGGTGCTTCTTGGAGCAGCGTTTCGAGGCACTTCCTGCCCCCGATACCGGGCATCATCAGGTCCAGAATGACCAGGTCCACGGAGTTCCTCGAAGACCGGAAGCGCTCGATGGCGCTTTCCCCGTCCTCGACCGCGATCACGTTGTATCCGAAACGGGTCAGCATCTCGGCGCCGAGAGATCGGATGGATTCCTCGTCGTCCACCAAGAGAATGGTTTCGCTTCCGCCGGGAAGTCGCCTTTCAGACGGTTCCTCCGCCGGAAGGCGGCCTGTTTGGGCGACGCGCAGATAGATGTGGAACGAGGTGCCCCGTTCCGGATCGCTGTAACAGGAAATGTCCCCTCCATGGTTGCGGATGATGCCGTAAACCATGGAAAGCCCCAATCCCGTGCCTTTGCCGGGGCCCTTGGTCGAGTAGAAAGGCTCGAACAGGTGCGCCTCCGTTTCCGTGGTCATTCCCTGGCCCGTATCGCTTATTCTGAGTCTCACATAGGCACCCGGTTCAAGAACCGGGTGCCTGGCGGCCGTAACCGCGTCCAACCGAACATTCAGCGTTTCGATGAGGAGATCGCCGCCGTGCGGCATGGCGTCTCTGGCGTTAACGGCCAGATTCATGATTACCTGTTCGATCTGTACGGGATCCGCATAGATGGGGTTGAGGTCCTCCGCCAAGTGCAGGGAGACTCGAATCATTTTGTGCAGGGTTCGGTCCAACACGTGGCCCATATTCCGAATCTCACGGTTGAGGTCCACCGGTCTGAGCTTGCTCTCCACTTTTCTGCTGAAGGTCAACAGTTGTTTCACCATGTCCGCGCCCCTCGACGCGGAATGGATGATCTCGGTGAGTTCCCGGCAACCGGGATCCCCGGCGCTCTTGTCGAGAAGCAGTAATTCGGCGTACCCGCGTATGCTTTGCAGCAGGTTGTTGAAATCGTGAGCGATGCCTCCGGCAAGCACACCGACGGCTTCCATCTTTTGAGCCTGAAGGAGTTGTTCTTCCAGCCGGGCCCGCTCCTCTTCGTTCCTCTTTCGGTCGGTGATGTCCAGAGAAATGGACATCATGTAGAAGCGGTCTCCGATCCGAATCTTGTCGGCGAAAAAGAGCATCTGCAGAAGGGTTCCGTGTTTCGTCTTACGGCACACTTCCACGTTTCTCACCGATCCGTCCCGCTTCAGGGCGGAAACAATACGGTTTCGATCCTCATTGTCCGCCCACATGCCCAACTCAAGTGCGGTGCGCCCGAGGACCTCTTCTCTTTGGTAGCCCGTGGAGGTCAAAAAGGCCTCGTTGACTTCAACGTATCGTCCCTCCTCGATGGTGCTGATGACGATCCAAACGGGTGCGGTGCTGAACACGCTGGAATATTTCTCCTCCGATTGGCGGATGGCCTCCTCCGACTTCAGACGTTCCGTGATGTCCGTGCTGAACAACGCGAGCCGAACCACCTTGCGGCGCTCATCGAACACCGGGTAGAGGCTCGTATCCATAAACCTTCCGTTGATTTCGTCCAGGAATCGTGAAGGTTTTCCGGTACGGAGCACTTGTCTCCCTTCGCCGAGCCTCCGTTCAACCAGTTCGGGAGGCAGGAAACGATACAAATACCCTCCTTTTACCTCGTAGGAAGGTTTGCCCAATTCTTTGAAGGCTCGATCGTTGCCCGCCAGAAGGACTCCGGACGCGTCCAGGAGGAAGGCCGCGGTGGTGGAGGCGTTAAGCAGGGTTCGGGCGGTTTCTTCACTGGTGTGGAGGGCCTTTTGTGCCAGCACTCTATCCGTGACGTCGGTGACGAAGCTCAGAGTGGCTTCACGGCCTTCCCAGGGGATGACCACGACTTTGGCCTCCACCCAACGGGTCCTGCCCATCCGGTCAACCAACCGGCATTCGTAAAGCTCCGGCTGAGGCTCGCCTCGACGGCGTTCGTCGTATCGTCGGGACATCACGTCCCGGTCTTCCGGATGAATGAACGCGGCAATGGGAGAGGATATCAGTTCCTTTCTCGGGATGCCGAGGAGACGGGCAGCGGCCGGATTGACGAATCCGATGGTTCCTCCCTGAATCACCAGAATGGCCTCATTGGTATTTTCCACCACCAGTCGATAGTTTTCTTCGGAGACGGCCAGGGCCATGCGAGCGTGTTCGCGTTCGGAAAGGTCTCTCAGGGCGAGCACCCGCACGGCCTCTCCGTTGAGATACGTCCTCCCGGAACGCGCCTCCACGGGAAAAGCCCGTCCGTCCCCGTTCAAGGCGCGCGCCTCCACGGGTGATTCACCGTCTTCGGTCAGGAGGGCACGCACGCTCAAGTGCGAATCGGGATGAAAAAGCGCCTCGACGTTCATTCCCAGGAGCTCGCTTCGGGGCCGTTCCAGGAGTGCGGATGCGACCGAATTGGCTTCCATACAAAATTGTTGCCGAAAGAACAACACCCCCTCGAAAGTCGATTCCGAAAGACAACGGAAACGTTCTTCGCTCTCATGCAGCGCTTTCAAAGCTTCGATGCGTTCCCGGACCTCCAATTCCAGTTTCCGGTTTGTTTCTTTGAGTGCCTCCGTCCTTGCTTCGACAAGCTCCTCAAGACCGTTCCGGTATCGTCTGAGCTCCTCTTCCACGCGTTCCTTCTCGAACAACTCGGAGGACAAGCGGCGAGACAGATCGCTCAAGAGACCCACGACCGCACCAATGACCAGAGAGGCTCCGACACCGACGGGCGCCGATTCCAAATCGGCCCCCATGCCTTTGAGGATCGTGTAGTTCGACAGAAACCCGGCCAAAGCCGCCGCCGTACCGCCGACTACTCCCCAGGCCAGTCCCGCCAGACTTACATATAGGAGGGAAAACGCCCGGGCGACTTGGCCGAAGACGCCGAAGAGCGTGGGAAAGAATACAAAATTGGCTACGAAGGCGACGACGGCGGTCAACTTCAGGAAAAATCTCAGTCTCGCGTTGGAGAGGAGGTCGATCCCCGATTTTCGGCGTTTACGCACCGATGAATCTTGGTCGGGTGAGTCCGGAATAAAGGGAGCCCTTCTCATTCGACACCTCGAATGGGATGATGTTGATTCGGCTCGTGGAAAGCAAATTCAATATGAGGGGAATCTCAATCGGACCATGATCATGTTATCGGAATCGGCGAAAACATTCAACCTGCCAACCATGAAGAATGAGGACCTGAAACCCGTGTCCGAGGCGGTGGTCCCTCGGCGAAAAATGAAGCTCCCCAACGGGGAGTCGGGGAATAAAAGAGGAAGACGGACGAAACTTTCCGGAACAAGGTTGCGGTGAGGCTATTTTGGAAAGACCGCCTGCGCAGGACCTCCGAGACACGGGCTCGGAGGTCGTGCGCTGAATCAGCTCTCGTGCGCCATGCGGTATTCGAAGAAGACCCTTTTCACCAAGGCCTCGATCTCCCCGCTCTTGCGAAGCAAGATGCCGGAAAGGGTGTGTTTGAGCGGTGTGCGGGTCTCGCGGCTCAGCCATTTACCGCGTGAAACGTCCAACAGATAAACGCCGATCCCGTCCTTTTCCGTCCCCGTAATGGTAATGGAAACCAGAAGCGCGGCGTCCACTCCCAGCTTCTTGGCTTCCGCCGACACGTGAGCCGTGTCCGGCTTGCCCGTTTCCCATGGGTTGGAACGATCCCAGGAATTCCCATCCCCGCGGTCGCCCAAGGGTTGCGCTCCGAGCCTACGGTCCAAGGCATAGTAGGAAAAAGCCGGAACGAAGCGCTCTTGAGATTCGAAGGCGCGATTCAGACCCTCAATGAGCACATCCTTGTAGTCCACCGCTTCGCCGTTCAGACTTGCGGGAAATACAGCCACGGCAACCGTCTCCGTTGCTTTTCGTTCATCCTTCAGGCTTTGAACGGCGCCTTTCAGCTCCCCCACTTCCTGTTTCAGGATTTCGACGTCCTTCTTTAGAGCCTCCACATCGGTCTCCACCCCCGAAACCGCGACTGCGGGCATGGAAACCATGCATAGGAAGGCCGCCAACAGCAGAATGTTACCCATTCGGTACGTCCTCATCATGCTCCCCCTTTCTTCATGAAGCGGCTTCGTCCGGCTTTGCCGTCCCCGTCCAAACGCCCTTCACAGTTTCATCCATTTGGTTTGCCCAAAGAATTCCGCGCTCCATTTCTATTTGGAGTGCACGGAGACTACGGGCGTTTAAGTGGAAACGGTCCGGAGCCGAATGCCCGGATTGCAGGAAGAGGTTTGGTAGGGAATCGGACAACGTTCTGTTTGGGCCGTCAATCCTCCGGGTTGACGTCGACAGGTGGAACCGGATATTAAGATACCATCCTCACCCCGTTCCGAAAAAATCTTCTTTCTACGGATATCGGCGCCTGGTCGGTCCGGATTTGGGGAATGCACCCCCTCGGATCGCCGGCGGGCGCCTTTCGAAAACTTCGTAGGAGCGGATTTCCATGAAAGATCGAATTTCGAACGCTCTCAACGCCCCCTCGGAAGTTTGGTCGTCCATCTTCGATTCCTGCCACAATGGAGTGGTGATTATCGACCGCGATGGAATTCTGGTGGTCTACAACGAGGCGGCACGACGAATCTTCGCGGAACGTCGCCAGTTTCCCGTGGGACGCCACTTCTCCGAGTTTCGACCGGAAACCTGGCCCGACATGCAGGAAATCCTGGCCGGCGGACGAGCTCAGATCGGCCGCAGGATCGTGCTTCCCGAGGCTACCATCATCGCTAATCGAAGCCCGATTCGTGTGGGCGGAGAAGTCTTGGGAGTGATAAGCGTATTCCAGGATATCTCGGAATACGAGGCCATCATATCCGGACTTCAGGGCTACCGTAAGCTCCATTGCGAGCTTGAGGCCATTTTCGAGTCTTCCTTTGACGGATTCTATATTACCGACGGCAGCGCCAACACGGTTCGGGTGAACAGCGCGTATGAACGAATTACCGGCTTATCCCGAGACAAGCTCATCGGCCGAAACATGCGGGACTTGGTCCAAGAGGGCGTGTTCGATCACTCGGTGACTCTTGAAGTGATCAAAAGGCGTGAACCGGTCACCATTCTCCAGAACATCATGGGCAACAAGCTGGTGATGGTCACCGGGACTCCCTTCCGTGAGGAAAGCGGAGACATCGCTCTGGTGGTTACGAACGTGCGGGACCTTACCGAGCTGAACGAGCTTCGCGCACAGCTCGAGGAGAGTCGTCGTCTTTCGTCGCGCTATTATCAGTCCCTGTTGGAGCAGGATCTCTACGAGCACGTGTTGCAGGACATGGTGGTGAAAAGCGACGACATGAGGCAGGTGGTGCGCAAAGCCATCAAAGTGGCGGGTGTGGACCGTTCCGTGCTCATCCATGGGGAGTCGGGGGTGGGCAAAAGCATGCTCGCCCGCATCATCCACCAGGTGAGTCCCCGTAAAGACCGTCCTTTCGTGAAGATCAACTGCGGCGCCATACCGGATTCCCTTATGGAAACCGAGCTGTTCGGGTATGAGAAGGGGGCTTTTACGGGTGCGGCGCCGGAAGGCAAGGCGGGACTCATTGAAGCGGGGCACAGCGGAACGGTGTTTCTTGATGAGGTCGGAGAGCTCAAGCCGGCCATGCAGGTCAAACTGCTGGGAGTGATCGAGGACCGGAAGTACACCCGTGTGGGGGGCACCCGAACGGTGTCCGTGGACGTGAGGATTATCGCGGCCACCAATCGGGACCTGAAAGACATGATGCGCAAAGGGCTGTTTCGAGAGGACCTGTACTACCGTTTGAACGTCATTCCCATACACATCCCTCCGCTCCGAAGCAGAAGGGAAGATATACCGGCTTTCGCCATGAGAATTCTCGAAAAATATAATCGAACCGCCGGAGTGAACAAAAAGGTGGCTCCGGAAGTGTTGGACTGCCTGAGCAGGTGCGACTTTCCCGGCAACGTGAGGGAGCTCGTGAACCTTATGGAGCGAATGGTGATCATGAGCGACGGGGAGATGATTACCTTGACGGACGTGCCGGCGGAACTCAGGGAGGCGAATGAGGGGAAGGCTTCGGATGCGGTGCGGGCGGGACTCACCCTGAAACAGGCGGTGGAGCAGACGGAAGCGCAGATCATCGCGGGTGCGCTGAACCATTACGAGACTCTGGCGGAAGCGGCTCGAAGCCTGGATGTGCACGCCACCACACTGTGGCGCAAGATGGTCAAGTACGGTTTCCGAAGCGGATTGCAGAACGGCAATCCTATTGCAGTTTTGCAATCCAGGCCGAAACACACGAAAGAGACAGATTCGTTTAGATTCTAGTCGCACCCACCATTCTTTCGGCTTGCAGAACCGCAAGGCCGACACCCTCTCCCTTGTCGCGCGAAGCGGCTCATTCCTCAATACAAACAATAACATATCCCGCGTCACGCCCGGCCGGCACAGGTGTTGCTCTTCGAGAAGGAAGGCTTGGCGGCCTCCGTCGGAACTCGACAGTGTTTCCTTTCGCAACTCCTATCACGGCGATTTGGGGATGGAACCTCGTCGGTCGATTCTTCTTGCCCCTGGACGGGCTGCTTCCAAAACCCATCGGTCTTCTTGAGAACGGAGTGTATCTCCTTGTCCGGTGGGATTCCGCCGCCCGTTGAGAGAGTCGGATGATTGCCGACCGGTGAAAAATAATGAGATCCAGGACGTGCAAGTTCCGAGGTGAGAAGGTGTACGTGTAGTACGTCGCAGTGACGAGGGATGAAGCGCAACGCCGCGGATCGCGTTTTTCACCGGTCGGCTGGGAGATGGTTCCGGGCTCCGGGCCGGGTTCCGACGTGGAGCCCGAACTCGGATCTTGTTCAAAAAGGCGACGGATGAATCAACAAAGGAGGTATGGAATGTTGAGGCACAAGACATGGACGTTGGTGGTACTGGCTTTCTTCGCGCTGGTGGTCCTTCCCGGCGTGGTAAGCGCGGCGGACGAAAAAGTGGTCCGAATCGGCGCCATGTACCCCATGACGGGCCGAGCGGGCCTTTACGGCCTTGATTCCGTGGCCGCGGCGGAGATGGCCGTGGACGAGGTCAACGCCAAGGGCGGGGCCGCAGGTTACAAGTTGGATATTGTCTTCACGGACAGCAAAGCCAAACCTGCCTATGCGGTCCGAGTGGCCAAACGATACATCACGGAAGACGACGTTCACTTTCTTTTTGGAGTGGTGAGTTCCGGCGTGGGATTGGCGGTGACCGAAGTCTCCAAACAGTACAAGACCATCTTCATCGGAACGGATCACGCCTCCACCCGTCTGACGGCGGACAGTCTGCAACCATACTACTTTCGAGTTTCGAACAACACCTTCCAGTCCATGGCTGCCGGAGCCCTGTATCTCAAAGAAATCAAGGCGTCCAAGCCCTGGGAAACCATCGCGTTTATCGGTCCCGATTACGCTTACGGCCACAGTCAATGGAACGAGCTTCGATTCTGCCTGGACCGCTTCGGCGTTGAATACAAAGTGGTGGGTGAATACTGGCCCAAGATTTTTGCTCCGGACTACACTCCGTACATCACGTCCATCATCAACGATAAACCCGACATCCTGGTGGCCGGATTCTGGGGCGGCGACACGGTGGCCTTTATCAAGCAGGCCAAGCCCTACGGCCTATTCGACAAAATGCTCTATTTCCATCCGGATGCCGGCGGGAACTATGAGCTCATGAGCGCCATGGGCGACGAACTGCCCCTGGGTTTGGTGCTTTCCGCCCGACACCACGACAACTGGCCGGATACGGCCCAAAACCAGGCTTTTGTGGCCGAATTCAAGAAGAGGACCGGTCGTTATCCCACCTACGCGGCCGAGGGGGCTTATGCCGGAATCTACGCCATCGCCAACGCCGTGGAAAAAGTGGGGAATCCGGACGACACCGAGGCTTTGGTGAAGGCGCTGGAAGGGATCAAGATGCAGCTTCCGGAGGACCCGGAAGGATTCACTTCCTACATCGATCCCGACACCCACCAGGTCGTTCAGATGCAGGCCATCGGCGTGACCGTCGAGAACAAGGATTTTCCGCCCGCCACTCGCATGCTGGACCACTGGAAGATCTACAAAGCCGAAGACATCATGCCTCCTAAAGGCTACACCGAGGCCAAAAGCACCAAGTAAGCACCGGATTATCGGATTGCCCTAACCACTAAGAGCCCGCCGGGGAGGCCCTCGCCTCCCGAGGGCTCATTCCCGAGGCAGGCGAATGGACTTCTCCTTTTTCCTATCGCAGTTGATCAGCGGTTTGACCATGGCCACACTCCTTTTCCTCGTGGCCAGCGGTTTGACCCTGATCTTCGGCGTGGCCAACGTGTTCAACTTCGCCCATGGGTCTTTCTACATGGTCGGGGCGTATCTGGGCTACCAATTCATCGGGGTTTGGCAGTTCAACTTCTGGCTGGGACTCATCGTCGCGGGATTGGGAGCCGGTATCCTGGGGATTTTGGCGGAGTCCCTCTTCCTTCGCCGGATTTACGGCAGGTCCGAGGAAGGCGGATTCCAGATCCTGCTGACCTACTGTTTCATTCTATTGATCGACGACTTGGTCAAAATCGTTTGGGGTACGGAATACAAATCCATCTCCCGGCCTCCGGGATTCACGGGCGCCGTGCAATTCGCCGGGGTGACCATTCCGTCCTACAATCTGGCCATCATCGTCATCGGGCTCTTGGTCGTATTCCTGTCCTGGTGGGTACTTATGAAGACGCGACCGGGGCGGATCACCCGGGCTTTCGCCGTGGATCGCGAGATCCTCGGAGTCTTGGGCGTCAACGTGCCGCTGACCATGACCCTGGTTTTCGGCATTGCCACCGGATTAGGCGGGATGACCGGAGCTCTGGCGGCGCCTCTACGGTCCGTTACTCCCGGTGCCGGCATCGAGGTGATCATCGATTCCCTCATCGTCGTGGTACTCGGGGGCATGGGGAATTTCTGGGGGGCCTGGCTCGGCGCTCTTCTTTTAGGCGAAGTCAATGCATTCGCCGTGGCATTCGTGCCGAAGTGGGCCACATTGTTCAGTTATCTTGTAATGGTGGTGACCTTGATCTTCAAGCCGGAGGGTCTGTTCGCGCCTCGGAAGGTGAGGAAAATCTAGCATGGAGCAGGTGCGCAACTACAGAACCGGGATCCTCTGGGGTCTGTTGGCCGTGATATTCGGGCTGGTGCCCGTGTTCATGACCTCCACGTACCAACTCATTCTTGCGAGCCACATCATCGTTTGGGGCATGTTCGCCGTGGCGTTCAATCTGCTGTTCGGAATGACGGGAATGCTGTCCTTCGGGCAGGCTCTGTATTATGGGCTGGGCGCCTATTTCGTCGGACTCATGGTGAATTACCTCGGCAGCGGTTGGTTTCTGCCGGGGATGCTCCTCGGCATCCTTGCCTCGGCGGTCCTGTCCTTCCTCTTGGGACTGCTCATTATTCGCGTCCATGGGGTTTTCTTCACCATGCTGACGCTGGCGTTCGCTCAACTGGTCTGGCAGATCACTTTTAAATGGTACGAGTTCACCGGAGGAGACGACGGAGTGCAGGGGATCATGGCACCCGGCATTCTGGGCGACCAGATCGTGTACTTCTACTTCACACTGGTGCTCTGTCTGTTGTCCATTTGGGTCATGAAGCGGCTGGCCTACTCGCCGTTGGGACTCGTACTGCGGTGTGTCCGGCAGAACCCGGAACGGGTTCGGTTCCTGGGCAAAAGAGTAAGGCGCAACAGGTTGAGGGTCTACATGGTTTCCTCGGTCTTCGCCGCCTTGGCAGGCGGACTTATGGCCGGCGTGGATAACTCGATTCACACCGATATGCTCTATTGGACGACCTCGGGCGAAGTCATCCTCATGTCCGTTCTCGGAGGAATTCACCAGTTCTTCGGTCCCTTCATCGGGGCCGCCGCCATCATTCTCATCGAGGATGTGGTGGGAGCTTACACGGAATACTGGGCCGCCATCATCGGAGGCGTCATGCTGATCATGGTCATCGCTTTTCCAAAGGGCATCGTGGGTGAAGTGCAGCGAATCAAGTCGCGGTTCGCGGGCTCGGAATCACGGAGAGTATAGGTGGAACCCATTCTCGTCTTAGATACGGTTCACAAGGCGTTCGGAGGGCTCAAGGTCACCGACGGAGTGAGCTTTTCCGTGATGTCGGGTGAAATTTCAGCGGTCATCGGTCCCAACGGCGCGGGAAAGACCACCCTGTTCAACCAAATTACGGGCTATCTGACGCCCGACAAGGGTAGGATTCTGTTCGAAGACAAGGACATTCCGGGCCTTACCACTCAACAGATCGTGGCTCTCGGCGTCGGTCGCGCGTTCCAAATCGCTTCCATCTTTCCCGAAGAGACCGTCTTGGACAATGTGAGGGTGGCTTGCCTGTCCAGACTCGGACAGAGCCGAAAAGCCTTTAAACCCGCCTCCCGGTTTCGTGAAGCCACGGACAGGGCTCACCGAATCCTGGAGAGCCTGGGCTTGCAGGGGGACACGGAACGATTGGGTTTCGAGCTTTCACATGGGGATCAAAAGCTGCTCGACATCGGGATTGCACTGGCTCTTGAACCCAAGCTCCTGCTTCTGGACGAGCCTACGTCGGGCATGTCGCCGGAAGAAAGGCTGCTGACCCGGGAACTGATCAAGAAACTTTGGAAAGAGTATCAACTGACTCTGATTTTTATCGAGCACGACATGGATACGGTTTTCGGGATCGCTCAGACCGTCAGGGTGTTGCAGCAGGGAACGCTCCTGGCGGAAGGCACACCGCAGGAAATCCGGAACAACCCGCAGGTGGTCACCGCCTATCTGGGAGAGGAGCTCTGATGAGTCATATCCTTGAAGCGGTGGATTTGAACACCTATTACGGGCGCAGTCACATTCTTTTCAACGTGGGCCTGAACGTGACGTCCGGGGAAACCGTATGTCTCATGGGCCGCAACGGAGCGGGAAAAACCACGACTTTTCGTTCCATTATGGGGCTCACGCCTCCCAAGACGGGAAAGGTCATCTTTAAGGGGATGAATTGCACGCGGTTCCCGGCGCACAAGATGGCGAGGCTCGGCCTGGGGTTCGTACCGGAGGATCGGCGGATACTCGGACCTTTTACGGTCAGAGAGAACCTCGATCTCGGCATCATGCCCGGTCGTAAGGGTGTTTGGAACCTGAGTACCGTATTGGAGCACTTCCCCATTCTCGCCGGTATGCAGGAGCGTCTCGGGGGAACACTCTCGGGCGGTGAGCAGCAGATGTTGACCATTGCTCGGGCGCTCATGGGGAATCCGGACGTACTGGTTCTTGATGAGCCCACGGAAGGGTTGTCGCCCGTGATCGTAGGAGCCTTGAAGGACTTGGTCATGAGGCTTAAGGAGGCTTCGACCACGATCCTGCTCTCCGAACAGCACATCCGCTTCGCCATGGCCGTTTCCGACCGCGTCGTGGTGATCGACAAAGGACACGTGGTCTACGAAGGAGGCATGGAGGAGTTCAAGCACGACCGGAGCATCCGTGACAAGTACTTGGCCGTCTAACAGGTTATCGAGAAACGCGATCCGCTGCGTTGCGTTTCATCCCCAGTCACTGTCACGTATTTTATGTACGTTTCGTTTCTCGGGACCTGCCGCGTTTCACAGGCCTGTACCGACCGGCCTTTTTTGGCGGGCCGTTGAGGGCACGCAAAAAGCCGAAAGTCGGAAACGGTTTCATGCAGGTGCAAACGAAACAACTTGGGCACCGACGTTCCGGGGGCGCTTTCTCGCTGCTTCCGAAAACGGTCGGGAAATGAGGTTTCGTACGTGCACCGTTGCGCACGGAGCTTTTTCGCGCGGAACATCGCCGGTATTTCACGACCAACCGTCTCTCAGCCGACGGCGGCGGAGCGGCTGGTGAGACTTGAGAAGGAAGGTGGCTCATCATGACAATGACCAGATATTTTCAGACGACTCCCCGGATGGTGATGGGACCCGGCTCCTTGGGTGGTATCGCGGAGGAAGTCAAACGACTCAAGGGCGCTCGTGTACTCATTGTGACCGACCAAGGACTGGTGCGGGCGGGCATTGTGGGAAAGCTAGAAGACCTGTTGAGCGAGGCACAGTTGACTTTCGACCGCTTCGATGCCGTGGAACCGGATCCGCGGATTGAAATCGCGCTTCAGGCGGCGGACAAGGCCAAGAGCTTCAAAGCCGAGGTGTTGATCGGAATCGGCGGAGGGTCTTCGCTGGACATCGCCAAAGTTGCTTCGGTCCTGGCGACCAATGATCGTGACATCGGCGGTCTTTTCGGAATCGATATGATTCCCGAGCGGGGTTTGCCCACCATCCTGGTCCCCACAACCGCGGGCACGGGCAGCGAGGTAACGGCCATCGCCATTCTTTCCGACGAGGCGGAGAAACTGAAAAAAGGCATTGTGAGCCCGTTTCTTTTTCCGGCGGCGGCGATTCTGGACGCGGAGCTCACTTTGGGCCTGCCTCCCAAGGTTACGGCGGCGACGGGGATGGACGCTCTGATTCACGCGGTGGAAGCTTATACATCCAAAAATGCCACGTCCATGACGGATCTATTGGCCCGGGAATCCATGAGACTGATCTCCAGGAATATCCGCACGGCATATGCCAATGGGACGAATCTTGATGCCCGGTGCGGCATGCTGGAAGGGAGCCTGCTCGCCGGGATCGCGTTCGCCAACGCGGGTGTCACCGCGGTGCACGCCTTTGCCTATCCCATCGGGGCCGAATATCACATTCCTCACGGAGTGGCCAACAGCATCATGCTTGCCCCGGTCATGGAGTTCAACATGTTGGGGAATCTCTCCAAGTTTTCGGCAATGGCCGAAATCTTCGGAGAGCCGGTTGAGGGACTAAGCGAACGCCGCGCGGCTCAGGTTGCCGTGGAGGCTCTGCGCACCCTGGCCGTGGACCTTCAGGTGCCTTCGCGTCTGGCCGATTTCGGTGTGAAAGAGGAGCATCTTCCGTCGTTGGCGCAAGGCGTGATGAAGGTGACCCGGCTCCTGGCCAACAATCCCAGGGAGCTGACCGTGGAGGACGCCGAAGCCATTTACCGTAGCGTGCTGTGATTCAGGGTCAACCTCTGCGCAGGAAGACGCGTTGACGCCCGTGCCGACGTTGTATCGCGGTCCGCGAATTCGGGCCAACTTAAGACAAAAGCATTAGACACGACGCCGTCGGCGGTGACGGGCGTTCCCGTGGGGAAAGGATGTTCCGACCATGTTCGGCTTCTACAATATGGTGCTGAGGGTGAACGCCTCGCTCAAATCCTTCGATCTCAAGATCACGTCCGACGACCTTTTGCGTTGCAGGCTGGGGGGAAAGGGATTGGCGACGCATTTGCTTCTGGAACATAATCCGCCGGGAGTGGACCCGCTTAGCCCCGAGAACCACCTGATTTTCGCCGGCGGGCCGGCCAACGGCACCGCGATCTGGGGCTCCTGCAGGTACGGCGTATATACCAAGTCCCCGCAGACGGGGTATTATTCCGAATCCTATTCCGGGGGCACGGCGGCGGAGTACATGGCCCGAACCGGCTTCGACGCCGTGATGATTTATGGAACGTCGGAAGAGCCGGTCTGGCTCGAGATCACGGAAGAGGGTGTGATCTTTCATGATGCATCCCACCTCTGGGGATTGGACACGTATGAAACGGAGGATCGGGTTCGGGCCTGGGTGAAGGAGAACAGGGCGTCGACGGCCAAGGTCGGCGTGATTTGCATCGGACCCGCCGGTGAGAACGAGGTGGGGTTCGCGGTGATTGAGAACGACTATTGGCGCAGCGCCGGCCGGACCGGAGTCGGGGCCGTGATGGGGTCCAAGAGGATCAAGGCCGTTGCCTTCTGGGGCAACAAGAAGAAGGAATTGGCCGATCCGGAGAAGGTACGTGAGATCGTCAAAGAGTTGGGCGGACGATCCAAAGAGGACAAAGGCGTCAAGGCGTATCATTCCCTGGGGACCCCCATGATGGTGGACATCATGAGCCACGTGGGCAGTTTTCCCACCCGGTACTGGAAGAAAGGTCAGGCGGAACACAAGGAGAGCATCAACGCGGCGGCTCTCCATTCCCGCATGGAAGTGACCCCTCACGCCTGCCTCCGCTGCTTCATCGCCTGCGGCCGGTTGGGCACGGTGAAGGAGGGAAGACACAAGGGGCTCAAGATCGAGGGACCCGAATACGAAACCATTTACGCCTTCGGGGGGTTGTGCGAAGTGGCCGACATCGAGGAGGTGGCCTACTTGAACGACCTTTGCGACCGATTGGGCATCGATACCATCACCGCCGGCAACCTGGCGGCTCTTACCATCGAGGCCGTTCGGCAAGGCAAGGTCTCCTACGACGTGGACTACGGGCGAGTGGATCAAATCGCAGAACTGCTCAAGGACATGGCTTATCGACGTGGGATCGGCGATCTATTGGCACGGGGCATCAAATTCGTCGCCCGTGAATGGGGCATGGAAGACCAGGCGATTCACGTCAAAGGCCTGGAACCCGCCGGTTACGACCCACGGGTTCTGAAAGGCATGGGCTTGGCCTACGGAGCCTCGGATCGTGGGGCCTGCCATCTTCGGACCACCTTCTACAAACCGGAACTCGCGGGCATGATCGATCCGGAACAGATTGACGGCAAGGCGGAGTTCTTTGCCGACTGGGAGGACCGGCTCACCATTTTCGACGCCTTGGTCCTGTGCAGGTTTTTCAGGGACCTGTATCAGTGGGAAGCCTTGATTGAAATGATCGGCGCCCTCACCGGCCTGCATTTCACCAAAGAGGAACTAAGGGGCGTGGCCGGGGGAATCACCGATGACACGCGTCGCTTCAACTTGAGAGAGGGCCTGACACCGGAAGAGGATTTGCTGCCCAAACGCTTTTATGCGGAAGCCTTGCCTGAAACCGGCAAAGTCATTACCGAGGATCAGATGAAGCGGTTGATGAAAGACTACTACCGTGTTCGAGGCTGGGATGATCAGGGCGTGCCTCCCGAGAAATAGACTCTCAAGTCCGTAGGTCGGGAAATATTGTCTGCCGTTCCTCCGGAAGAATCGGAACGACTTCAGCCGGTTTCCTTTTGAGTGCCTGCCTGAAGGAACCCGCTTCAACACCGCCGAGCGACGAAGTGTAACGTTTCGGGTCGCGTTCCCGACGGTCCGTTATGCGGAAGGAACATGTCTGAAGATAATCCGCGAAAACGCCCTTCCATCCGTGTGGATATCGCTCCTTCCCTGAAGAGACATCTGCCGTTTCCCCCACCCGATGGAGACCTGGAAGTCGAAGTCGAGGAAGGGTGCACCGTGAAGCGCCTTATCGAAATTCTCGGGTTGCCGCCGGAAGAAGTGACGATGATCTTGGTCAATCGTGAACCGTCCCCATCGGATCGCCTACTGACGGAGGGGGATCTCGTGGGCTTGTTCCCAGTGTTGGACGGCGGCTGAGCGCATCCCTTGTTCGTATCCTTTCCTTTGTTCCCTTCCTTTTCCTTTCTCCTGCCGCGGCCGTCGCGGCTCACCCTCCCAAAACACTCGGGGATTCGGATCGCGGGCTCAGCGAATCCGGAACCGAATTGAGCCTGGACCCCCTCAAACCGCAGTAGACGCTTTCGCCTTGAGTATTTTGCGTTTGCAGACAAGAGTGAGCCGGTCTAAGAAGTATTGAAATCTCGGCACGGGCCCCGGCGGTCTTCCCGAGAGATGCTTCGCTTTCGCCCATAGTCGGCTCACCGATCGGCAAGGCTTGAAGATGCCCGAGATACCGGCCGTTCACAAAGTGCGCCTTTTCGAGTCCAGGTTGGAAGGAGCGCGAGGACCATCCGCGACTCTATCCGCTCGTTGAAAAAAGCCGGTTGCGGCAGCCTGCCGGGTCCCTCGGAGCGCAATCCCTGCACGCACGGAGATCGCATCTTTGCACGATGATATTCGCCGAACGCATGAGGAACTGCTGATAACGGCCGCAGGATTGGTGCCGCTCGATTCGCCCCCGGAGCAGGCTTTGGAAGCCTTGGTTTCCGGCCTGAATCAAGTGGACCCCGTGGCCTTTCTAAGCGTTGCCGAAAGGCACGGATTGGGGGCCCTGCTCTATCATTTGGTGCGGCACCTGAAGGCGGAGCTGAAGCCCGAACTTCGGCTCGCTTTGCAGGGGGTCTACTTGCGGCGGCGGGATTTGTCCGAAGCGCAAAACACGGTGCTGAGGCGCATTCTGAGGCCGGCCGCAGAGGTGGGACTCGATGTTCTTCTGCTGAAGGGTGCGGCACTGGGGCATCTGGTCTACGATCACCCGCATTTACGGCCCATGAGCGATCTGGATCTGTTGATTCATCCGTCCCAACTGGAGCAGGCCAAAGAGGTCTTATCCGGCATCGGTATCGATGTCTTTCCGCTGGAACATGGTTTGGGCGGCTTACACCGCGAAAGACACCTTCCCGAGCTTCAATGTGAGGTGAACGGGTTGAAGGTGGTGGTCGAGTTGCATCACAGCCTTTCCCGTCCGCAGGTGCCCGGTAGCCGTGTACCGGATCGTCGCCCGGACCGCGCCTTGAACTTCGAGCTTTCCCGGGGTGGGGTCCCCGCCCGAACCCTGCCTCCGGAATGGATGCTGTGGCACCTTTGCCACCACTTGTGTGACCATGCCGTATTCAAGATTCCCCTGATCTGGTTGCTGGACATTGTGCTCACGGCTCGGCGCTATTACCGTCGGATTGATTGGACAAAGACGGCGGAGGAGTCGCCTCTGGTAGTGAACACGCTCGAACTGCTCGACCGGAGTTGGCCTTTGCCGGATGAGTTGAGGCATTTGCTCGGCTTTTCCGACGGACCACCGATGACGCCCGACCTCCGTGACTGCTCTCCACCCTGGAAGGAAGTAGTAAGGCGGCTGGGAGCCTTCCGTTCTTACAAGGAGCTGTTTTTTCCATCCGACTGGTGGCTGAGACTTTACCACGGGTTGGGTCCGAACAGGAGCGCATGGCCCCACCGTTGCCTGATCCACCCCTTACATATGACCGGAAGAATAGGGCGTCGTCTTGTGCAGGGTGCACTGGAATCGTGATGGTCCGGGCGGCCGTCGGGGTTCGGTTTACCCCCGATCAGACGATTTTGAGTTGCCGGCCGGACCCTTGTCCTCACACGGGTTGAACAAAGACGGCGGCGGTGTTCAACCTTCCGTTGGAAGGAGACTGCCGACGGCCCGTTCGACTCCGTCGAACCCCCCATAAACCATTTCGTATGCGGGCAGGTCCCGCGCCAGACGGCTGATCTCCGGGAAGCCGTGTCCCGGCAGATTGCGCGCGTTAAGAAGCACTTCCATGAGTCTGAGACCGGCCCGCGCTTTGGACATGGGCTTCAGCTCGGGCAAGCCGTTCTTTGCTTCGGGAGTGAAGTGTGGGAACACGACCGCGTGCAGGGTGGATTGTTCGACCGTGGAGCCGCCTTTCAACAGGTCCGGCGGCACGAGATCCAAATCGGAGTTGCTCAGTATGGCCGGGTCGGAAGGTCGAATGCCGAAGGCGGTTTCCCACAAGGGCCGGGCGGAGGGTTTGAAATTGAAGGGCAGCGTGAGCCCTTGGCCTTCGTTGGTTCCATGGCCGACAAAAATCAGTTCGTCGCTCAGAAAATCGAATCCGCTGCTTAGTAGTCGAGCGCTGAGGGTGGTCTTTCCGCTGCCGGAAGCGCCGGGCAGCAGCAGGCCTCGCCTGTGGCGGCAAATGCAGGCGCTGTGGAGCATGATTCCGGCCTTGCAGTGATAGGCCGGATCGTAGGAGGTTTGATGCATCAAATAGGCCGCCATGTCGCTCGGCTCGGTGAAGCGCACCTCGGTTTCCTGCCCGATGAAGAGACACAGTTCGCCGGTTTCATCGTGGCCGATCAATCGATACGCGACATGGGGGGCCTGGAATCGGCCGGCAACCGAAGCATCGGGGAGATGACGATAAAGGACGTCCACAAGGCGCGAAGCGGCTTCACCTTCGTAGTCGATTCGGAGGATGACTCCCGCAAATCGTACCCATCGCGATCTCATGGCCTCTCCGGGTTCACTGACCGGTCCTTTGATTTATTCCATCTCGTGTGGGGTATGTTCATCCTTCGACACCGATCCCGACCGACGATTGCACTCCGTAGTACCGCCGGATCCACAGGCGAAGCTCCGTGATCTTGACATCCGGCATCCCCTCGGGGCGGAGAGGACCGGGAGTTACGAATTTTGGACGAAATCCCTTGAGAAAGAAAGCGAGCCCACGGTTCCTTCAATCTTTTGGCTCGTTCTCCAAACGGATACTGCCGGCTTCGAGGAATTTCTCCAGCGTGGAGGTCACTTCCGAAGGGATGGCCTCAGCGCCATCGGGATAGGCCTCGATGAGCAGTTGGATGATCCGACGCACGTTCCTGCTGCCGTCGCAGAGTCCCCAGATCATCGAAGCGGTCTGGTTGAGATAAAGAATGGTGGTCTCCGTGGGGTGGTAAAGAAGCAGCTCGCCGTCCAGCTGTTCGAGCGTGAAGTCGCTTTCCCGAGTGGGATAGTCGTCGTCTCGTACGTGGTGACCGCCGGGATTGTTCGTCGTCTCCATCAAAGCACCTTAGGTTGGGGGGTGGTGGATTTCCAGGTTCGGCAGGCCCCAGCACGAATAGCCCATATCCCGGGCCATCATGGCCAGTCCCTCGGTTTCAATGTGTCGCTTGTAGGGGAAAGTCGGAAAGACCAGTCCCTCGCGGTGCAGGTCCGCCTTTACCAGCAGCATGGTCCCGCCCACGGCGTCGAGCTCGACAATGGAATGCTCGCGCAGATCGTTCAGATAAAGTCGCCCGTAACCGGCCGGCGGCTGAAGAATGCCGTTGATCAAATGGGAATCCCAATCCAGGTTTTCGGCATTTGGTTTGAGTTTGAAGCTGTTCATGTCGAAGGTGGCGCCGCTTCCCAGACGGAGGCAGTTGGGAACCACGATTTCCTTGCCGGGGGCCAGCAGTCGCTCAATGACGTCTTTGGGCCATCGCGCCAGGTCCACGTCCATCCAAAGCACCCAGTCCTCCTCGCCCAGGGCGCGCGACAGTAGATAATTGCGGCTTCCAGCCAAAATTGATCGGCGTTTGATCTGCTCGCCGGGTTCCCAGCGCGGCTTGTCGACGCGGTAGGCGTAGTCTCTTTTATAGAGCGCCACTCCGGCATACCTTTCCCTCAGTTTGGGCAGCAGCCTTTGGACCTGTCCATACGTGTCGTCCGTGCTGTCGCCCTCCAGAAAAGCGAGGGACAGCCGCCTCGGGGGATAGGTCAGGGCATCCAATCCGTCCAGGAAGGACGGCAGGTAAGGCTCGGCATCCTTGACGGGGACGAGGATGAGCACCGCAGGTCGATTTTCGGGGGAGGGTGGAGAGCTTATGGGGTGCGGGGGACCCGCTTCCTCCGCTTCCATCAGCGGTCCGGGGGCCGGTCGGCTCTCGTCCGTCTCTCCAACGGCCGGAGCTTCGGAAGAAGAGGGGACTCGCGGAGAGGACGCCTCGGTTGTCGGAGGCTCCCCGTTTCCACTCAGGTCCAAATTGAGGCGCTCTTCCAATTCCCGTATCCGGATGTCGTAATGATCGCCTTCATACCATTCGTCCGCGGCGGCCCACAGCTTCTCCCAATGGCTTTCGTCGAAAGTGTTTTCACCGTGAAAAACGTACACATACATTTGGGGGAGATTCAGAAGAACGACCCTCTCCTCCGAGACGATTCGGTTGATGACCGGGGTGTCCTCTCCCTTGCGTTGATGAGGATAGGGAGGCAGAGCCTTTCGCCGGCAGACAAAGGAGCCTTCCCAGATACGAGGCGTCGAGACGGCCAAGCGGCGTCTCGAAGGCCACCAGAGAATTTGGCGGGCAAGCATGCAGGCTTCGACCTGATAAGCCCGAATCAGGGCCATCTGGTTTTCCAGCCGCAGGGGGTCGGAGAGATCGTCGTCGTCCCATTGGGCGACATACTCGCCGGCCGCCTTCCAAACGGCAATGTTGCGCAGCTCACCGAGCGATGCGCCTCCGGGAAGCAGGCGCAGGTAGCGGATGCGCTCATCCTGCAATCGGTCGACCCGGACTTGGAGGGCGTCATCCGGACTGTCGTCCACAATGACCAACTCTCTTTGAGGGTAGGTTTGCCTTTGAAAGCAGGTGATCGCCCGTTGTGCCAAATGCGGGCGATTTCGGGTCACCATCAGGCAGGAGATGAGCGGCGGGGCGCTCGATTGTGAGAGAGACGCGCGGCAGCCTTCGAGGTCCGCGGTGGCCTGGGCCAGTTGCATGCCTTTGTCGGCCAATAACACGGAAGCCTGATTGGCTTGTTGCGCGACGATTGGACGCCACCAAACGCCGCTCCAATGATGAACACCATACGCGGTTCCACGGATGCGCTCCCGTTCCTCGGCCGGCAGGTTGTCCCATTTCTGTCGGTTGTGGATCGGGTACAGCGTTTCCGGGGGTTCGAGGTGAATTTCGGACTGATTCGCGTAGGTTCGGCAGGTCCGGGTCAGAAAGAAAGGACCTGTTGCGTCCAGTACTCCGGGGGCTTTGTGATAAGCGATCAATTGCTTGAACGAATGCTCCCAGAAAGGATGTCCGGGTACCGAGGCCATGAACGCGTTGCACACGATCCAGCTGACGCGGTGGCGGTCCGTGGATTGAAGCCTGGCGTGTTCCTCGGGTTCAAGGCCGAAAAACAATGTCTTGCCGGATAGAAGAGGCTCCAAAGGACGGAAACATTCGAAGTCGAGGTCTACGTAAACCCCGCCGTAATGGTGGAGTAGAAAGTATCGCACGGCGTCGACCCGCATGATCTCCTCGGGATACCCGTCGTACACAGGCAGGAACCAGGAATAGTGATCATTCAGGAATCGGCGTTTATCCTCATCCGTCCACAGGTAATACGTCCAATCCGGGTGATGCTTCAGCCAGGTGCGCTGCCAGGCGGCCATGTCCTGCGGTAGGTTGTGGTTTTGCCAAGTCTGATGGATGATTTTTGGAATGGCGTTCTTGGTCTCATCGGTGGGCGCAACCGTTGAGACGGCTCCGCCTTGAATGTCGGTTCCCGCGCTCATGGGGCGTCGCGGCCTTCGGCCGAGGGGCGGAGCGAAGCGTCCGTATATCTTCGGGAGGTCGCCGTCGGGGCCGATACGCCCGAGATAGCGCTCGATCATTTCACAGGCGGTTTCCAGGCCGTGTTCGGTCTTGATCTTCTCCCCCAAAGTCTTTGCCCGGTGCCGACAGTCGGGCGTGAGCACTTTGTTCCGCACGGCATCCACCAGGTCTTCGATCTCGCTTTCGTACGGATGGAGTGCGGCTCCCACACCGAGCCTCTCAACCAGGTTTGCGTTGAATAATTGATCGTTGCCGAAAGGTTCCACTAGAACGGGACAGCCATGGGCCAGTGCGCGGGCGATGGATCCGATGCCGCCATGCTGGATTGTGCAGGCGGCCCGGGCAAAAAGCCAGTCGTGGGGGATGAAATCGGTAAACAGTACGTTCCCGGAGTCCACGTCCGGCGGCAATTGGGATTCCGAGAAGTCGGCCCAGCCACGCTGGATCACGAGAGGGCGATTCAGAGCGGCGGCCGCCCGAACGTGCCGTTGTAGGATGCTTTCCGCTTCCAGCAGGGGTTGGCTGCTGAAAGACAAAACAATGGGCTTCCGGTTCGGATCCGCCGGTTCGCACACCCGCAGCAGGTCCTCATCCGGTCTCCATTCCGACCATCGGGGGTCCTGGTAAAACCAGAATCCGGTCATATCTATGCTGGTGTTGGGCTGAAATTGATCGAGGTCGGGTTTGCCGAAATGAGCGCCGGCGGCGAGCAGTATGTGGCGTGCATAGAGCCAGCCGGGCGACCAGGCCCCGACGCGTTCATCCACGCCCAATTCCTCAAAGGCCAAGTTCGCGACTACGCTGAAACGGCGGTATTCCTTTTGACGAAGTTGGTACTGATCTCGTGCCTGCTTGGGCGTGGCGGGCGCCCAGAAAGTGTAGGGGTTCAGTGAGGCGGTAAGCCAGGGCATTTTGAGGGCACGGGCGACAATGAAACCTTGCAGCCGGATGGCGGTGGAAATCAGGATATCCGCTCCCTTGCACAATTCCAGCAGATTGTGCACCTGTACCATGTAGCTTTCGAAGGGGACTGAAGGAGCTTGCGGATGGGAACTCGGATCGGGACACTTCCAGAAGTCCCAGGCCCAGGCGTCACGCCGGGCTTCTTGTGGGCCTAAGTCTTCCTCTCCCAGGGAGACGGCCTCAAGACCGGATCGCCGAACATGGGAGTGCATGGCTTTGTTGGCGGCCAAGCGCACCTCATGGCCGCCTTCCGCCAACGCCCGACCCAGAGCGATGAACGGCAGGTGATCTCCCAATGTTCCGGAGGTATACAGGACGATTTTCGCCATTCGCCGCCTGCCCTACTTGTCCCTTACGAGAGAAGCCGGAGGTTCACGAATGGACCCGGTCCCGGACTTTGGACAAACGAGGCGTCATTCATGCGTGATGAGGGCGCATTTCTCATTGCTGTAACGACTGCCGGAATTGATCTTCACACAGAATTCGGTGGACGTCAGATTGCACAGCGCGGTCTGGAACAGGAAGCCGATATAGCCTTGAGAGGCCCGTTCGGGAGAGACATAGCTCACGCTGGTGGGGACACTGGCGCTGCAGTTGGTCTTGCCGGTAGCCGTGGTGTTGGCGGAGGTCAATGATCGGAGAGGATCCTTGTATTCGCATTGAGCCGAATAGGAGATCGCGTTGTCCAGAGGTGCTATCTCGTCGAATACGTCGGGAGAGGCTTCATGAATCTCCAATTCTCCGATAAGCTCCAGAGGGTCTGAATTGGCCTGCGCATGGGCCGGCACGACTCCCAAGTCAACGACCGGAGACGACCATTTCCCGGGTACCAGGGCGGTTCCGGCAAATGCCCCTCCAAGAGCGGCAACCGCTTTGAGTATCTTGCGACGACTGATGTTTTCATCCGGCGTAGACTTGGTCCGGGGCGTATCCTGCATGGTCGATTCCTATCTGCGAATGTGCGTGTAAGCTGAGTACGGCTTGGAAATATCATCCTTCAGCCGCCGACCTATGAATGTCTGCGAAACAATACGTCTTAATTTTTTGTATCGTAGTGACCGCTTCAAAGTCAAGCCGCAATCACGGATGGATCCGTCGGCCGGCGGCATTGAAGACGCATGATCTCAAAAACGGGTTGCGGGATTCCGGTAGGAGAGGTATTTCTGAAATGTACGTGAAGAACTTTTCAAGCCGGGCAGAGATCGCATTGGGAGTGCTTAGAGCGGCTTCAAGTACCTTTCGGGCCTTCAAAGAGCACATGTGGAGCCTGTCGAGCGTCTCGCGACCAAACGAGGCATCTGAAATGACAATGGAAAAAGAGGTTTCTTCATGATTGTTGCCAATCCGTGCTTAAGAATCAGTATCCGCATCGTTTGTACCCTTTGCTGTTGCCTGTTGCCGATACTTCCCGCGTTCGCCGCCGAACACGTGGTGACCGGCAACGCAGACTCCGGCGCAGGGTCCCTGCGTCAAGCCATCGCCGATGCCGCGGAAGACGATGCCATCACCTTCAACCTGGCATCGGGAAATGAAACCATCACCATCCTTTCGGAGCTTGCAATCACGAAAAGTCTGACCATAGACGGTGCCAACACGGGCAACGCCAACCCGGTGACCGTGCAGGTGACGACGCCCGGAGCGTCCGCGTTTCGTGTGTTCCATATCAGTGGCGCGGATAAAACCGTCACGCTCGACAACATGACGATCAAGGGCGGAGATATATCGGGAAATGGGGATACTGAAAACGGATATGGCGGCGCGGTCTATATTTCCGCCGGAACGGTGAACATCAACAATTCCGTGATTTCAGACTCCAAGTCCTATAAAGGGGGCGGCATCTACGCCACCGGCTGCACCGTTCATCTTGATCAAACGGACCTGAAAGGGAATACGGCAACCTATCAAGTCGGAGGCCTGTTCGTCGACCTGTCCACCGCCACTATGACGGACTGCACGGTCTCCCAAAACGTCACGCAATACAGTGCTTCAGGCGTATTTGCCCAAAATTCCAACTTGAGCGTGGATGCGTGTACCATAAACAACAATACGGGAATCCAATCGGGACACGGTATATATACTATCGTCAATGCCGAACTAAGCACTTCTTCCGTAGACTTAGTCATCAGAAGATCAACTATATGTAACAACACCGCCGGAAATAGCGGGGGAGGAGGTGTTGCAGCCTATGGTCAGACATTCAAAGCGATCTATTCTACTATAGAGAACTGTACAATAACAGGAAATACTGCAACAAATTATGGAAGAGGAGTGTATTTCTATCAAAACATTGGTACCCCTCGCTCCACAATGACCGTACGGAATACGATTATAGCCGGGAATTCTGATGAGGACTATTACTACGTGGGATATGGTACTCTGTACGACATGGGATATAATATCGTTTACGTGCAGAACGGCGATACAACCGGGGCAGGCAAAACCTTCACCAACAGCACAAATATCTATTCCGGCATGGAGAATCTTTTCGGAAGCGGCAAAGCCACCCAGACATTGGCCGACAACGGCGGCCCCACCCAAACTCTGGCATTGGAAAGCGGCAGTATTGCCCTTGATGCCATTCCATATGCCGACTCGGGAAACGGTGTTTGGAACGGCGCCACCACTTCGGGAGGCAATTACTATGACCAGCGTGGGGCTGAGATCGAACCCGAAAGTCCCATCAGCATTGGTGCTTATTCCGAGCTTCCTCCACCGGAAATGGGTCTCAAGCAGGGAATCAACCCCATAGCGGACGGCGGCGCGCACGACTTCGGAAGCCGGGTTACAGGTACGGATACGGACGTGGTGTTTACCATTGAAAACACCGGAACCTCGAATCTGACATTTACCACTCCCCTCTCGGTGGGCGGCGCGGACTCCGATCAATTCAGCATCCGGTCGCAACCCACGTCACCCGTGGCCGCGTCCGGTTCCACCGACTTTACGGTGCGCTTCAGCCCCACGTCCACAGGCGACAAGACCGCCGTTATCTCCATTGACAACAATGACGACGACGAAAATCCTTATGACCTGACCCTCAACGGTAAAGGGACCGCGCCCGAAATCACCCTCAAGCAGGGAATCAACCCCATAGCGGACGGCGGCGCGCACGACTTCGGAAGCCGGGTTACAGGTACGGATACGGACGTGGTGTTTACCATTGAAAACACCGGAACCTCGAATCTGACATTTACCACTCCCCTTTCGGTGGGCGGCGCGGACTCCGATCAATTCAGCATCCGGTCGCAACCCACGTCACCCGTGGCCGGGTCCGGTTCCACCGACTTTACGGTGCGCTTCAGCCCCACGTCCGCAGGCGACAAAACCGCCGTCATCTCCATTGACAACAATGACGACGACGAAAATCCCTATGACCTGACCCTCAACGGTAAAGGGACCGCGCCCGAAATCGCCCTCAAGCAGGGAATCAACCCCATAACGGACGGCGGCGCGCACGACTTCGGAAGCCGGGTTACAGGTACGGATATGGACGTGGTGTTTACCATTGAAAACACCGGAACCTCGAATCTGACATTTACCACTCCCCTCTCGGTGGGCGGCGCGGACTCCGATCAATTCAGCATCCGGTCGCAACCCACGTCACCCGTGGCCGCGTCCGGTTCCACCGACTTTACGGTGCGCTTCAGCCCCACGTCCGCAGGCGACAAAACCGCCGTCATCTCCATTGACAACAATGACGACGACGAAAATCCCTATGACCTGACCCTCAACGGAGACTCGGACGACAATGACGGCGTAGCTCCGGGAACGGAGGCCAATGTGCCTACCCCGGGCGGCGGTACCGGTGACGGGAACGGAGATGGTATCCCGGACCAAGACCAGGTCGATGTCACATCCCTGCCGACCCATGACGACTCCGGATATGTTACCTTCGATTGCCGGGCCAACGAAGGAATCAGTCTTCAAAACGTTTCGGCCTTCTCTCCGACCGCAGTGGGTGCGCCTTCCAATCTCCAAATGCCCTTCGGCGCCTTCAGTTTCGAGGTTCACGGCGTCACGGCCGGCCAGAAGGTAACCATTGATGTATTCACTCCCAGGGACGCTTCGATAACGGGCTATTTCGACGAAAACAAAAACACCGGCGCATGGGAAGACATTGCCACGACCGTGGATCATGACACTGTGCCCGATAAGACCAAAATCACCATTCAACTGACCGAAGGGGGGCCCTACGACACCGACGCAGTCGACACAACGATTACGGACCCGAGCGGCCCCTGCGCGCCCGACACATCCTCCGGCGCAGAGGCGTATTCCCGGATTTCGCACGTCCCCACCCTCACCACCCGGGGCGCCGCCGTCCTGATGATTCTGGCGGCTGTGGCGGCCCTTTCACGCTTACGGCGAAGGAGAACATCGTAGAGCACAGGGGTGTTGTTTCCTTGTTGAAATGCAAATGCAGAACGCTGATCGGATACGCCGGCCAAGGCAAGGTCGCATGGACGGGCCCGGCGCGCCGTATCATGAAGTCGAAAGGACGGCGATTGTAGAGAATGACCGGGCGGGAAGGGGAGCCGGGCGGGTGCCCTTTTCCACACGGGTTTCATCGTTCGGGAAACGTTGTTGTATTCGGTTTCCATCAAGTCCCGCTTGACCTGTCACATCGTTCATTACCTCGAAGACACGTATCACTCCGTTGATGAAATCCTCTCGTTTCTTGAAAGAAGGCCTTTGAACGCAGCCGGCGCCTCGCACCCCACTTCCCCGGTGGGCCGGCTTGAATGCCGTTCCGAGCCGGGCCTGCTTCGTTCGCTCGTCCGAGAAACGTCTCTCTCGCAGCGTCTCAGCCTCACTACGGACCGACCTGCCTTCCTTTTCCGGCAAATCGTCAATTAGCTCCGATTTAATGAGTAGTTCGAGTCTATGAATATCTGCGAAACAATATATCTTAATTCTTGAATCGTAATGACTGCTTCAAGATCGAACCGAAATTACGGATGGATCCGGATGCCCACAGTGAGATCAATAGGCGTGCAAACCCCGGAGTATCGTATGCCGGGATGATGAACCGTTACGTCCGATGAGCGGTATCCGGTATCCGAGCCTGAGACCGGACGATGACCTTGCTCGCTCGGCAATTCTCTCATGGCCCGTAGATCGCTCTTTTCAACGACCTCCCGAGAGGCCGTTTGTCTCGGGTCTTCCTCGGTGGACCGGCGGATTCATCCGACCAGGCGGCCTCCTCGAATATGTCCGGTACTTGCAAAAAGGCTTGAAAGCGCCGCAGATTTGAAATAAGAATGTCACCGATTCTCCAAAGACTGCATTGTTTTTGACGGTTCCGTGACGAATACGAAGAGCGGCTTTGTTTGTGCAAGCAAGCAGGATGTATTCATGGACTCGTCTCTCTAATGTTGAGTATCGCAGACACGGACCGTGCCGGAGAACCAAATGAAATTTCGCTCTGTGCGCTGGAGAATCCGTCCGGCACATTCATGAAATACGGATGCCGCCAAGATACGGATGAGAGGCTACACTCGGTTCCGTATTGATATTATGGAATATGAATAAGTGTGTATGCGAGGATCAGCCGGTAACGGATTGTGGTCTCGTCGCATGCAAGATACAGTCGGGAAGATTAAGATTTGAAATAGGAATAACGCCAAGAAGAGAAGACGCTAGACTTCTTAGAATATTCCCGTTACGAGTATGAACATTCATTATCCCCCAGCCGTGATTGGTGTGTTCTTATGAATTACTTCCAGAGACTTAAGAATTGTGTATTGGGACGTCTGAATCCCGGCCGGAAACTCATCTTCCTTCATATACCCAAGACGGGTGGAACAACATTCAGTGCCGTAATTCGGAAGAACATCAACGAGGAACGAATTTTTACGGCGACTTACGACGATCCGGTCAACGGACTCAAGCGGCTGCCCCCGGACCTGCTTCGCAAGTATGACTGTATTGAAGGCCATATTTCCTTCGGTTGGCACAAGCGTTTCGGAGAACGATGTTCCTATGTTACTTTTCTCCGTCATCCGGTGGATCGAGTGATTTCTTTTTATATTCACGCCAGGACTTGGTCCAATCATTACCTTTATTCTGAAGTCCACCGGAACCCCGAAAAGCCGATGCCCATCGAAGAGTTCGTTCAGTCGGACCTCACGGTGGAGGTCGAGAACTGCCAGGTACGGTTGCTTTGCACGGAGGACGGAACCCCGGATTTTCGGCCCAAGCTTGAGCCGGCGGACCTGAACCGGGCGATTCATCATCTGGACGGCCATTTTTCCTGTATCGGCCTGATGGAGGAATATCCCCGTTCCCTTGAGCTTATGAAAAGGATTCTGGGGTTCTCCGATGTCGAGTCCACGGGACGTATGAACGCGGCGGTATCCGAAGTGAAGAAAGAAGTATTCCAGTCCATCGACTTCGACGTGGTACCCAGGCTCATTCTTGAACGCAACCAACTCGATCTGGCGTTGTATCAACATGCCAGGCAAAGTTTCGATCGACTGCTCGACGAACACGGAATTTCGAGGCGGAATTGAGCCGCTTCGGGGCGGCCGTGTCGTACCGAGGATTGAAGCCGGTCGTTTTTCACTTGACTGGAAAGGTGGGTACGGACTAACTTTCTCCGCACAATTGAATAGGGCGACTGATCGGCGGCCGTAAGGCCTTAATGGGGAAACCGGCGAAAATCCGGTACGGACCCGCCGCTGTGATTGGGGACGAAACCCGCAGAATGTCACTGCTTCATGTCAATGGAGTGGGAAGGCGCGGGAAGTAGGATGATCCAAGAGTCAGAAGACCTGCCGTCAGTCGGCGTTACCAGGAGATGGCAAATCCTTGGGCGTTCCGCGTCCGAGGATTTTTTTTGTCTCGGACGGGCGACCCGCCGGCTTGAACCGATTCTTCTAAAGAAAAGGAGGAGAATGGTGGCAACGCAGGTGGAATACGCCAAGAAGGGCGTCATAACCCCGCAGATGAAGGAAATCGCCGCGGCGGAGGGGCTCGATGCCGAGAGCATCCGCGAACTGACGGCCGCCGGCCGAGTGGTGATTCCCTTCAACCTCAATCACCCCCCCAAACCCGTGGGCATCGGCCTCGGGCTCCGAACCAAGATCAACGCCAGCATCGGTACCTCCACGGACATCGTGGACCTGGACGCCGAGGTCCGCAAAGCCGTGGCCGCGGAGAACGCGGGAGCGGATACCCTCATGGAACTCTCCGTGGGAGGAGACCTGGACCGGATTCGGCGAGGGGTCCTGGCAGCGGTCCAAATCCCCGTGGGAAACGTCCCGCTCTACCAGGCCTTTTGTGAGGCGGCACACAAGTACGGCGACCCCAACAAACTGGATGAGGAGCTGCTTTTCGACCTCATTGAAGCGCAGTGCGCCGACGGTCTCGCCTTCATGGCCATCCATTGCGGTATCAATCGCTACACCATCGAGCGGCTTGAGAAGCAGGGCTATCGCTACGGAGGACTTGTGAGCAAGGGCGGCACCAGTATGGTGGCGTGGATGAAGCGGAATAACCGCGAAAACCCCCTGTATGAGAAGTTCGATCGGGTGGTGGAAATCCTGAAGAAATACGACGTGGTGCTGTCTTTGGGTAACGGTCTAAGGGCCGGCGCCATTCACGATTCCTTCGACCGGGCCATGGTTCAGGAACTGCTCATCAATTGCGAATTGGCGGAGATCGGTTGCGCCATGGGATGCCAAATGATGGTGGAAGGGCCGGGCCATGTGCCTCTGGATCAGATCGAGGCCAACATCATCCTGCAAAAACAGATGAGCAACCACGCTCCCTACTACATGTTGGGTCCCATTCCCAGCGATGTGACGGCGGGCTGGGACCATGTGACCGCCGCCATCGGCGCGGCTCAGAGCGCGCGTTTCGGCGCGGACCTCATCTGCTACATTACTCCCGCAGAACACTTGGCGCTTCCCAACGAAAAGGACGTGGTGGAAGGAGTCAAAGCGGCTCGCGTGGCGGCGTACATCGGGGACACGGCCAAATATCCGGAACGAGGAAGACAACGGGACTTGGCCATGAGCAAGGCCAGGAGAGACTCCGACTGGGAAAAGCAGTTCGACCTTGCGCTTTTCGCGGAAGATGCCCGGGCCATCCGAATGGAGCGATCTCCCGAAGACCTGACTTCCTGCACCATGTGCGGAAAGTTCTGCGCCAACAAGGGAAGCATGGAACTTTTCCAGGATGCTCTGTGCGCTTCGGCCAAAGCCTGACGTCCGGTATCCGGCAAAGTTGATTACGGCGAAGGGCGGCCGTCTTTAACGGACGCCCTCCACATTCCATGCAACCGTTGGACATGGGAACCGAACGCTTTTCGGGGCTTACCCGATGACGATACTCCGGAAGTTCTTCAACGACCGGTGGGACGGATGATGCAGACTCTCACGAAACAAGCCGATCCGGCTCAAAACTCCTACCAGTATCTCGAGGACCTGGCCACGGCGCACTGGTATTCCGAAGTGCTGTTCGCGGCGTTGGACCTCGACTTGTTCACCCTCATCCACAGGAACGGAGGGCGGATCGACGAGTGGGCTCCGGAATCGGGCTGGGACGGGGACGCGCTCGCACGGCTGTGTGAGGCCTTGGGCGCCGTGGGATTGCTCGTCGGATCTCCCCATGACTGGGAGAACGGACCGCTGGCGGCCAAACACCTGGTGGAGGGCGCTCCGGAATATTTGGGCCGTTTTCTGAAGTATCGGAACTACTTCGCCCCTCACTGGAAACGGCTTGCCGGCAGGGTCCGCGTCGGAGTGGAGGTCAACCAGCGGAACGCCTCGGAGTCTTCCGAGGCTTATCGTCGTCGGGTTTTCGAATATGTGGAAGCATTGGACGCACAGGCCCGGCTCAAAGCGGAGGAAGCCGTCGATGTCCTGGATTGGTGGACGGATCGTTCTCCGAAACGCGTTCTCGACTTCGGAGGAGGAGCGGGGGCGTGGGCGCGTTCCATGGTCCGGCGGTGGCCGGACTGTCGGGCCGTTTTGGCGGACCTGCCCGAAGTGATCGAAGCGGGGTCGCGGAGATATCCCCTAAGCGAAGACTGGCAGGGTGTTGCCCGCTTGGCCTGTGACGTTCGTAAACCGCCGCTGCGCGAAGCCTGCTTCGATCTCGTGCTGCTGTCCAATGTGCTGCACGCCTATGGAACCGAGGAAGCCGGCGCCCTTGTCCAAACCGCCGCTTCTCTCCTGAACTCGGACGGAATTCTGGTCGTTCACGATTACGATTACGAAGGATTGGGAGCGGACCCGCTGAAGGGCAAGTTGTATGACCTGCACATGCTCCTCAATACCTATAACGGCCGCATCCACGAACGCGAAGCGGTTGAGGACATGCTGCGCCGCGCCGGCCTGAATCCGTGGCTTCCTCATTCCCTGGATACGGATACCATGCTTCTGGCGGCGGGCCGAGGGCCGTCACCTCGCCCGGAACAAGGACGAAAAGGCCTTTGGGCTTTCCGGGCCCGGAAGATGGGTTTTCGAAAGGCGACCCCCATGCACGCGGACCGGGTCGTCACCGCTCCCTGGGTGCGCCTGAAATGCGCCTACGGCTGTTCCGGCTTCGGACGGAACCTGCAATGTCCTCCTCACTCGCCGGACGAGCGGGAAATGAACAAAGTGCTCGCCGCTTATGATTGGGGCTTGCTGGTTCAAGGGGAGCCGCCGGGCCGGGAGTTTCATCAACGACTATTGAAGCTCGAACGGGAAATCTTCCTGGCGGGTCATCCTAAAGCGTTGGCTTTCGGCGCGGGACCCTGCACGTTGTGCAAGACCTGCGATCCCTCGGGGGCGTGTTCCAGGCCAGACCAGGCGCGACCGGCCCTGGAAGCCTGCGGTGTGGATGTCTACGGCACCGCTGCGGCCGCGGGCTGGAGTCTCGCACCGGTGGCCGACGCTCACGGGTTTGTGCATTATCTAGGTCTAATTCTAGTGGAACTAGAGTTTAGAGCCATGCGGGGCAGCCAAGTTTGTATAGAAGAGCATAGTTCTCCAAGACGGGTTGAATACCGTTGACGTAAGGCTTTGAGATGATTGACTGAACACGGATATCAGGCAGCGCGCCCCAAGTCTTCCGGAGAATCGGTGAATTCCGGTTGGAATTTTTTGGATTTCCGGTTCCACATGGCTCGCACGTTTAAGTTGCCGAAAAGACGACCGATGGCTGCGGCCATCCAGCCGGCGGTGGCGGGCCTGTTCTTTCTCCAAGGGATTGGAAACATCGTATAGGCCGCGTTGGGACCCAGGCAGAGCGCCAAGAGCCGTGGCAAGCCGTAGGCCAGGCACAAGATCATGCTCCATCGAGCCAATGTCTGCCGTGTCTGCTGCCAAGCATTTTTCAGTCCGAACAGGTGCTTGATCTCGTTGAACATGGGCTCGGTCCACCATCGTCGTGCATAGCGTGTAATCACTTCCGCGCCGTCCATGTCGGGATCGGTACTGATCAGAAGATGCCAATCGGACCAAGAGGGGTTGTCGGACATAAACCGGCACCACACGATCTTGCACAACCGGCCGTCCAGGAAGCGGACTTTGGCTTTGGTTTGGTAGAACTGGAAAACTCGTTCCGAGCCGTAGGCAAAGAGGGTTTTCTCCACCGGACGACAGAATCGTCCGATGTTTTCCAACGTGAGTTTTTCCCCATACTTTCTGGGTCTGCCCCGTTTCTTCCGAGGCGGATTGTCCGGAGGCAAAAACAGGGCGGTATCTTTGCGGACTTGGCCGATGACCGTCACACCATCGCGAATCAGGGGAACCACCAGGGAGCTTTTCATATACCAGGCATCGAGCAGCAGAATAATGAGAAAGCGATCCGGCAGCCAAGTCATGAGAACGGACATCAAGAGCCGCGCCGCGTCCAGTTTGGTGGTGTTCCCTTTTTTGCGGATGAGCCGAAACAAGAGGGGAAACGCGGCTACCCGGCCCTTGTGGCGGCAGATGACAGCCAGAGAAACCCGAAGCTGTCCCCACAGGAATTTGGGGCGGTTGGGCCGGTGCGCGTGATCGTAATGCCAACCGGCGCAGGGAGCTTTCTTGGACGATCTGGGCAAAGGGAAGTCGTCTATGGCGAACTCGATGGATCGGTTTGGAATCCGTTTCAGGATCAGGCGCATCCATTGCCGGGCTAGCGCAAGCCATTGGAATCGGCCCTTTTCGATGGCCTTGTAATAGGCGGTCCAGGACAACTGGGGCCGAACGGCCAGAAGCGCGGAAGAAATATGGCCGCCGCGGCAGACCATACATCCCATCAGGAGTTCCAGAAGAGTCGGAGCTATTCTGCACGGAACGGCCTGAAATAGAAAGGAAATCCACTGCGATAGGAGCATAAGTGCTTGAGCCGTCGAATCCATTGGTTGACCCCCAAGGAAAGGTTTCTTTCCTTAAAGGGCCGCCAAAGGCGGCCGCGCATCCGCGCGGCAATGTCAAGTACTTTGTTGTCTTTATTCGCATTTTTCCTATACCAAGGGTCGCCAGACTCTAAACTCTAGCTAGTGGAATAGAACCAGGTCGTCCGTTCACCGCGTCACCAAAACCATGCGTACGGCGCGTACGGACGATGTGTTTCCATTTATGCCGTGGACGACGGCGAGAGCGGAGAGACGCTGGATAAGCGTTCTTATGCGGGCTCCATCTCAAAATAGACGAAGCCGAACAGGTAAGATTCTTCTCCGATCCGGAGCATTCAAACGTCTAAGCCTTGGCCGAGAGTTCCGGTCGTTGCGGACCTGACAACCTGTTCACGGACATCCCTATGCCTCGGTTGCGGAGCGGAAGCGAGCAACTCTCCTAAAAAGTTTGGGAAAGGGTTCGGGAGAACCTTTTTCAAAAGATTCTCCCGGATATCCCGTGAAGGGATACGGCGAATTATGCGAATTCTGTTGTTGCAGGCCATATCACGGATGGAAGGCGGCGAACTGGTCTACCCTTTGGGCCTGGCACGCATCGCCGCTTCCTTGAAGGGCGATCACACCGTCGGGGCATTGGACATGAACCTCCATTCCTTTCCCTGGCCCGTGTTACGGCGAAGCCTCGAAGAGTTCCGGCCCGACGTGGTGGGCGTCTCTTTTCGAAACCTGGATCCTTTGGCCGGCATGCTGCATTCATTCGTGCCTCAACTGAAAGCCTCCCTGACTTTGGTCAAGCGCTACGCTCCCCGTGCGACGATCGTGCTGGGCGGTTCCGGCTTTTCCCTGTTCGCACGGCGCCTGATGCGCGAGTTGCCCGAGGTGGACCTGGGGGTTCGAGGCGAAGGCGAAGACGTCTTTCCCGACCTTCTTGAACGTTTGGATCAGGCCGAAGGACTTCCCGGCGTGTTGACGCGTGACGGCGCCGGGCAAACCATGGATTCCTGGGCTCGCCGTTCGCAAACCGGCAGATGGTCGCTGCCGGACTGGGACCTGTTCCCTCCCGGCGACTATTCCGCACGCAACAGCTATGTGGCGTTCATGGGCATCGAGGGGAAACGCGGGTGTCCTCACGCCTGCTCCTATTGCCTTTACCCCGAATTGCAGGGGCGCGGACTCAGGCTGAGAGAGCCCGAGGTCGTGGTGGAAGAGATGTTCGAGGCTCACAGTAGATTCGGTGTGCGGCTCTTTCACTTCACGGATCCCGTGGTGAACGAGCCCGCCCACCATCTGGACGCCATATGCGAGGAAATCCTCCGTAGAGACCTACAGGTGGGATGGACGGGCTTCTTTCGCGAGGACGCGCTTCGTCCGTCCTGCCTGAAACTCTATGGTCGCGCCGGTCTTAACGCGATCTACTTTTCGGCGGATGGAGCGTCTCCCGAGGCCTTGGCCCTGTTGAACAAAGCAACCGACATGGACCGGGTCATCCAGGCCGCCGGCTTGGCCGCGGCCAGCGGTATCGTCACGGTCCACCATTTTTTGTGCAACCTTCCGGGAGAAACCGCACGGACCGTACGACACACCAGGGAACTGGTGGGACGACTCTGCGCGGAACATCGACGGGCCGGCAACCCGGCGGCCTTTGTGTTCAACAACCTGCGCGTTCTGCCCGGAACCGCCCTGACCCGTCGACTATCGGCCGAAGGGCTGTGGGATGCACGAAAAGACCTGCTCTATCCGGCTTATTATAATCCGCCGCCCTACGACGGTCTTCGCCACGAGTTGAATGCACTCGCCCTGGAGGACATCGCCTCGTTCGACGGTTTGGAGCGGGCATGTGGTTAGGAAGGAGTTAACGGAATGGACGTCCTGGTGCTCGAACATCCGAGGTTGCCCTCACCCGAACGGTTCAACGACATCGCCAATACACCGCTCTGGTCCTGTCTCATGGCCGGGTATACGTGCTCGGCTTTGCGGGAAGCGGGATTCGACGTCGATCTGATGGACGCTCGTCGGATGGGCTTCTCCGAAGTCCTTGAAACCGTATTGCGGCTCAATCCCGTGATTCTCGCGGTGCACGCGGTCTATTTCTGGGAGCATACGCCGTTGTTGTTCCGCTTTTTGGAGGACCTGAAAAGCGGGGGATATGGGGGCGTCGTTTGCCTTTTCGGCTTCTTTCCGAGCCTTGTGTGGAAAGAGTTGTTGGAGGCCTATGACGCGGTGGACCTGATCTGGGTGGGGGAACCCGAGCTTACGGCGATTGAAGCCGTCCGGAGGATTTTGTCCGGTCTTTCCCCAGAGGGACCCGGTTGTGCGGGAAGGAAGAACGGGGAACCCTGCCTCGACGGGATCGGGACCCCGCCGCCCGTCCTGGACCGTCTGCCCGAACCGGTGCGTCCCGGGCTGGATTCGGAAGACACGGTGAGCGTTCTGGCCTCTCGCGGGTGCTACAACGGCTGTTCCTTTTGTCTGATTCCCGCTCTGAATGGAGGAAAGACCTTGTGGCGGGGTCGAAGTCCCGAAGGAGTGATCCATGAAATCACGAATCTGAAGCAAGCCGGGAAAAGGGACTTCTACTTCGTGGACCCGAATTTTTTCGGACCCGGACGACGAGGGCGGGAACGAGGCATGCGCATCGCTCGAATGCTCGCAAGTCCGGGCGTCACATGGGGAATGGAAACCCGTGCCGACGACCTCACGCCGGAAGTCATGCAGGAGCTGGCGGACTGCGGCCTCACCTCGCTGCTCATCGGGCTGGAAAGCGGCAGTCGGCGGGTGCTGGAACGCTTGGGCAAGAACACCGACACCTCGGACAACTTGAAGGCCGTGGAAACGGTGAGAAACGCGGGTCTGGAACCGGAGGTCGGTTTCATCATGTTCGAACGGACGAGTTCCCTCGCGCAGATCGAGGAGAACCTGAACTTTCTGATGGAAGCCGGGCTGCTGGATCGCCTGGGGCGTACGGCCAATCTTCTCTATCACGATCAAATCGCGTTGAAAGGTACACGCCTTTATGAGCAGGCCAAGGCCGAGGGTAAGCTGAGACCCAAGGGAGTGGCGGGCTTCGAAGGAGAGTTGTTTTACGACGATCCAAGGGTTCGCTGGCTGTCCGGGGCTGCGCGTCGTTTGTGCCTGGACGTTCTCAGGAAGATGGGGGACCGGGAAAACTGCTTGTGGTGGGGGCGGGAGGCTACGGACGCCGAACCGTATCGGACCCTCAACCGTCGTCTCGTGGAGAAGTTCCGCGAGATGCTCGACTGGGTCGGCAAATGGCCTTCAACACCGGATCCCCGTGAGGCGGAAGCGCTGGAACGTGCATGTCGGTCCGAAGTCCGGGCGGCACCGAGTGGAACGGGCGCTGAGGAAATCAGCGTGGGCATCGGCTCCGCCGGTGCACCGGCGGATTCGGAATAACCGTCGACTCGCGAACAAATGTGGATGATTAGGAGCCCTGAAGAGGAAACCAGGATGTTTGACGTGTACTACGATGAAATAACGCGGATGACGGATGAGGATATCCGGAATCTTCTGTCCAAGACCCTCGATGAAATTCGACCCACAAACAAATTATGGTTGGAGGCTGCGAAAAGTCGCACCACGGCGCTGGCGATTCCGCCTCGGGCATTGGGACGGCTTCACGAGTTTTCGGAACAACTCTGCGCCGTTCGCGAGACGCTGACTCCCCGGACCGAAAATCGGGCCGTAGTGGTCATGGCCGGGGACCACGGCGTGGCCGCCCAAGGGGTGAGCGCCTTTCCACAGGAGGTCACCGGTGAGATGGTGCGCAACTTCCTGGCCGGAGGGGCGAGTGTCAACGCTTTGGCCAGAGAGGCGGGCGCACGGGTATGGGTGGTGGATGCGGGAATCATTCCGGACCTCGGAGACTCCCGGCCCACCGAACAGGGCGGATTTCTGGCCCTCAAAGTGGCGCGGGGAACGGCGGACATGAGCAACGGCCCGGCGATGACCTTGTCCCAGGCCCGGCGATCCGTCGCGGTGGGCTGCCTTGTGGGTGCGCGAATCATTGACGGAGGGGCGGACGTGATTGCCACGGGAGATATGGGGATCGCCAATACCACTTCTTCCACCGCCGTGGCGATGGCCCTTACGGGTCGTTCTCCGGATGGGTTGGTGGGCCGGGGCACGGGGCTGGACCGGGAAGGGCTGGATCGTAAGGCCGAGGTTCTCCATCGGATTCTGGAATGCAACAAGCCGGACCCCAAGGACGGTTGGGACGTGTTGAGCAAAGTGGGCGGATTGGAAATCGGCGGCATTGCGGGATTGGTCCTGGCAGGTGCTCACCGCCGAAGACCCGTGATCATCGACGGGTTGATTTCCACGGCCGGTGCGCTGGTTGCTCAGGCCCTGTGCCCTTCGGTAACCGATTACCTCTTTGCGGGTCACTGCTCACAGGAACCGGCTCATCGAATCATGCTCGAGCATTTGGGGCTTTCGCCCATCCTGGATTTGGGCATGCGCCTGGGAGAGGGCACCGGAGCGGTTTTGGCCATGGGCATTCTGGGGGCGGCTTCTCGTTTGATGTCGGAAGTGCTTACGTTCCAGGAAGCCGAAGTCACTCGCGGCGAAGCCGTGGTCTGATTTGAAACCGCGAAGGGGTATCGGCCTTTCAATGAAGAGCAAAACCGGATTCCGTGGGTCGTTTGCGGGAATCTCCTCGGTAGCTTGCACGTCTGTAGTCAAAGAAAGATGAGGACGTCTCTTCCGGCATTCATCTCCCGGTGATTCCCATATCCGTTTCTTTCCCCATGTTCCTTCGAAGCTGCCACACGAAGCCGCCGAGCGTGTGATCCAATCCCGATGCCGCACATTCGTCCCCGGCAACCCGTTGAAAAAAGCCGGTTGCGGCAGGCTGCTGAAAAACGATGAGATGCAAGGCGCGCAAATCCCGAGGAACGAGACGGACATAATAGAGTGCGTCGCAGTGACGAGGGATGAAGCGCAACGTCGCGGATCGCGCTTTTCAACAGCCTGATGAGACAAGTTCCCTTGGTTTCGTGCATCTCCGCGTCGTATACTAAGCTGGACCGCAAAACTACCTTTTTCCCGAATGGGGAAAGAAGGCGCCCGACCATTCCTCGGAATAGTGAAATCATGCGACCCCGCCTTTCGAGCGCAGGTCGGCCCATTGGAATACGGGCGATCCGCCGGTGCCTGTGGATGTTTTCGTAGATACGGAAAAGGAACGGCGTCGCTTGCGAGAGGGGCGACCTCCGGAGAAGAGCCGAGCAGCGGGTGTGAGGCCGCGTTGACCCATAACCGACCAGTGCGAGAGGGAGGCTTGTTATGAAGAAATTTTCCCTTCCCCCCGGGTTTCAGGACATGCTTGGATTCGGATTGGTGGAAGCCCTTCTGGGACGTCGCTCACGCCGGGTTTTTCAGGGTGCTGAAATCAAGGACGGCGTGTTCGCCTACAAGTCCAAACGGGAAGTGCTGCCGTTGACCGACCTGGAGAAGCTGTTGGTGGTGGGGGCTTGCGGGACCAACACCAACTGGCATTACCTGATTTATCGCGGCGCCCGGTACGCCCCCTATTTGTCCAATTACGCGGCCGCCGCCGGAGGCCGTACCTTCCCCTCCGCCGCGGGTTTTCATACGAGCCGGACTTTCTTCACCGACGACGACGGAGTCTATGTTCTGGACGCCCGCGACGCCCCTTCCTTTGCCGATCGGAACCCGGACGGTTCCATGGAGATCGAGGAAATCCTGTCCCAATTGAAAAGCCGGATACGCAAGCTCCAGGACGGCAGGCTCGGAGTACCCATGAAACCGCCTTACGTCGAGGCGCACAACACCTGGGTGGTCAACCATCCGGGCACCTTACTGGTGATTCCCGTGGGCGACCTGGCGCAGCATGTGCTCCTGAATCTGTTCTACATGCTTCAAAACGGGATTCTTCTGTGGGACGATATTCACGATGGACCGATTCCGGGCATTGAGCGCTACAAGCATTTGGCGGACGAAGACAACTATTGGCCCCTGACCTTTGTGGAACAAGTTTCCCTGGGAGAGATGACCTCGGAGCTGTCCACGTCGTGTTACGCCGGTGCGCTGATGCTGCAGGCCATGGGACTCGGAGGTTGGATGTTCAACGGTATGGACCCCTTGGGCGTGCTCGGTGCGTCGGGCGATCCTCAAGTGCCCGGACTAGGGTTCCGGTTCGATACCCAACCCGGCAAGCCTTACCCGAATGTCACCGGCCTGGAAGGCGTCATGGAGGGCTTCTGTCCTCCCCGCTACCCCGACATGCACGCGGCGGTGGAAGCGGTCTGCCGACGAAAGTTCGGACCGGGCGGACCCTTTCACCCTGACACGCCGGGTCCCTGGAAAGAGTCGGCCAAGGTTCGGTCCGCGGCGCAGATTCACAGCGAAGAGTTCAAAGAATGCGTGGCCCTCCAGGCGCAATACGTTCTGGACACTTTCGGCAAGTTCCCCGCAACGGTTCCTTCGATCTACGTAATCACCTATCTTCAGGCTCACCACCTGGACTTGGACTTCTACGATCGGTTCTACGAGCCGGGTTCCTACCTGAGAACCCACGCGGATCACATGACTCGCTGGCATGCAAAGAACGAGTAGTGTAGGAAGCGTATCCGGGGGTGCGTCGGTTCACGAGGCCGAGCGCCTATTGATCCACGAAAGGGGCATGGCGGAGGATTCCCTCTTTATTGATCTCCGATGAACAACAACGATATGTCATCACAAAGCGGTAAGGCCGAAAATCCGGATAATCCCATGGTGGAGGAGCAACGCACTCCATCGAACGAAAGCAAGACGGAGCGCTTCCGGCTCATTGACGCCTTTTGCGGGGCGGGGGGGATGTCCTTGGGATTCTCCCATCGCTTCGGCCGGCCCTTCGATCCGGTTTGGGCCAACGATTCCAACGCGTATTGTGTGGAAACCTACAAAGCGAACTTCGGTGATCATTGTGTCTGCGGCGATGTCGTGGATTTGTTGAATGATCCGGGGCTTGTGATTCCGAAGGCCGAGGTGGTGGTCGGGGGGCCGCCGTGTCAGGGCTTCAGCCTCTTGAACAAGAAGAAGGAAGGGGATCCGCGTAAACAGCTTTGGCGCCCGTTTCTGGACATTGTGGAAAGATCGGGGGCGAGCGTTTTCGTCATGGAGAACGTGCCTCAGCTGCTGGGCACACGGGAACACGACGAAATTCTACGGGCCGCCCGAGCCATGGGGTTTCGGATTTGCGGAGAGGTCCTGTGCGCGGCGGACTACGGGGTTCCGCAAACGCGCCGACGAGCGATTCTTATCGGTTGCAGGTTCCGCGATCCGGAGACGGTGTTCCCGCCGCTCAGATCGCATTACGATCCTTCCGATGGGGGCGAGCCGTTCGCCTCGGAGACGGGCGGATATCTCCCCGGCGCGGTCCGTTGGCGCACGGTCCGCCACGCCGTACAGGACCTGCCGCCGCCCGCGGGAACGGAAATCAGACACGGGTCCGCACCCTTGGACCTGCATTTCGGCCGCAATCCCACGGCCGTCAGCCTGATGCGATATCAGGCGATTCCCGAGGAGGGAATGAATCGCTTCGACCTTCAGAGGAGAGCCCCGGAAATCACTCCGGGCTGTTGGATTCGAAAAAAGTCCGGCGGGACGGACCTCTTCGGTCGGTTGTGGTGGGATCGTCCCGCGTTCACCATTCGAACGGAATTCTTCAAACCGGAAAAGGGTCGATATCTTCACCCCGAACAGCATCGCCCCATCACGCACCGGGAAGCGGCGCGGCTTCAATCATTCCCCGACGATTTCACCTTCAAAGGGACCAAAGTGGAAATCGCCAAACAAATCGGTAACGCCGTGCCCCCGTTGTTGGCCGCCCGCATCGCCGACGTGGTGTATGAATTGCTGACGACGAACGACCATTGAGATGACCGACGTCTTCTCCAAGGACAAGCGAAGCTGGATCATGGGGCGCGTCAAGGGACGCGACACCAAACCCGAAATTCTCGTTCGATCGGTCATTCACCGCCTGGGGTTTCGATTTCGTATTCATCGGCGGGACTTGCCCGGCAACCCGGATATCGTGTTGCCTCGTCACCGCAAGGTGATCTTTGTGCACGGGTGTTTCTGGCACGGGCACGAAGGATGCCCTCGCTCCGGTCGTCCGTCCACACGACGGGAATTCTGGAACAAGAAGCTCGACGGCAACATGGAGCGGGACCATCGGAACCGGCGCGAACTGGAGGAGCAGGGTTGGAAGGTACTCGTGGTCTGGGAATGCGAAACCCGAAAACCGGAGGCGCTGCTGGAAAAGCTGGAAGGGTTTCTGCGTGCTGAGGTGGAAAACCAAACAGCCCACAATGAGCATGAGTAAATGGTCCGGCGCCTCTTTGCGGATTCTCGTTGCGCCCGGGGGCGCAGCAACGGATATTAGTTGAAACCTTGTTCCTTCCTGTGACCTCCGCCGTGCTCCCGGAATAGGCGACGCAACGAGGGCCGCAACATAGGGCGACCCCGTGCTTGAGAGTTCATGGGCGGTTCCAGGGGAATCCCTCGCGGCTTGCGGGAGCGTTTCAAACAAACCGGAGAGTTCAAGGACGGCGGTCTATCAGCTCTTTGGTGATCACGTTTTTCTGAATCTTGCCCATGGCGTTGCGGGGCAGAGCCTCCACGAAACAAACTCGCTTGGGGCACTTGTAGCCCGCCAGGCGGCTCTTGCACAAAGCCGTGAGCTCTTCTTCGGTTACCGTCATTCCTTCTTTGAGGACCACCACCGCGGTGACCCGTTCTCCGAAGTCTTCGTCCGGGAGTCCCACCACGGCGGATTCCCGAACAGCTTCGTGGCTTTCCAACACGTTTTCGATTTCTTTCGGATAGACGTTGTACCCTCCGGTAATGATGAGTTCCTTGCAGCGGCCCACCAGGTAGAGCCGGTCGTCGTCCGCAGGATCCAGGTAGCCCAGGTCCCCGGACTTGAAGTATTCACCGGAGAAAGACTCGCGCGTCTTCTCCGGCATCCGCCAATAGCCCGAAAACACGTTGGGCCCTTTGATCCACACCTCCCCCACGGCTCCGGGAGCCGCGTCCGAGCCGTCTTCTCCCACCACCCGGATGGAAACCCTGGGCAGCGGGAAGCCGACGCTCTTGGCCTTGCGCCCGGCGGGATCCATGAGGTTGCTGGTGTTCATGCCGGTTTCGCTCATGCCGTAGCGTTCCATGATGCGAAAACCGGTGAGTTCTTCGAAACGGTGAAACAAGTTGTCCGAAAGCGGAGCGGAACCGGAAATGAAAACACGCATGGCCGAGAGGTCGGGCTTGGCGTCCATGGTTTCCCATTCGTTAACCAGCCGCTGGTAAATGGTGGGAACGCCCATAAGGAGCGTGCACCGTTGACGTTCGATTTCCTTCCACGCTCGGGAAGGATTGAATTTCTCATGCATATGGATGGAGGCTCCCACCAGGAGGCTGCCGAGGACGGCCACATTCAGGCCGTGAACGTGAAACAGGGGCAGGACGTGCAGCAGAACGTCGTCTTCCGTCCATTGCCAGGCCTGAGCCAGCGCCCGGCTGTTGGAAATCAGGTTCTCGTGGGTGATCATGGCTCCTTTGGAGCGACCCGTGGTGCCGGAAGTATAGCAGATCATGGCGGTTTCACGGCCTCCGGCTGCATAGGGCCTGGAAAAGCCTTCCGGTGCGGCTTCCAGGGCTTTCTCCATACCGACGGCGCCTTGCTCTTCTCCGTCCACCAGGAACGTCCGTAGTCCTTCGATTTCTCTCAGGCGTGCTTGGGAACGAGCGAATCGTTCCGGGTCGGTGATGAAGATCGAGCTTTCCGAATCGGTGAGGAAATAGTGGATTTCCTCGGCACGGTAGTCGGAATTCAGGGGAAGGGATACGGCTCCCAAAGAGACGGCGGCGAAATGCAGGAAGAGGAACTCCATGCGCTTGGGCAATTGGAGGGCCACACGGTCGCCTTTGCGGATTCCCAGGGCATCGAGCATGCCCGCGTAACGTTCCACCTCCCGGTCAACGGCTTCGTATGTCCAGAGCCGGCCTTCAAAGACAACGGCCGGCTTTTGCGGCCGTCGACAAGCGGACTCGTTAAGGAGTTGTGCTGCGTTCATGGATGCATCCTTCGTTGAAAGAGCGGTCTCAGCCGATCATTTTGTTCGGCAGCCAGGTAGCGATTTGTGGAAAGACGGACAGGACGACGATTCCGAGCAACAGGAGCAACACGAAAGGGATCGAGCCCCGCAGTACCCGGTACAAGGGAATTTGTGGCGCGATGCCCTGCACCACGTAAAGGTTCAGCCCCACGGGGGGCGTAATGAGACCCGCCTCCAAGTTCAAGGTGATGACGACGCCGAACCAGATCGGGTCGAATCCCAATCCCGTGATGATGGGGTGCAGTATAGGACAGATGATCAGAATGATGGCCACGGGCGGGAGAAAGCATCCCCCCATGAGGAGCAGCACATTGATCAACGCCATGATGACCCATCGGTTGACGTCGAGCTCCACGATGATTTGGGCGAGTGTCTGTGCGACGTACAGATTCGTCAACACCGAACCGAAAAGAAACGAGGTGGCGATGATCATCATGAGCATGGTGCTTTCTTTGCACGTACGCATCAGGATGGCCTTCAAATCCCGGACTCTGTAAATGCGGTAGAAGACCATGGCCACGACGAGCACCAGGAAAGCCCCGACTCCTGCGGCCTCGCTGGGCGTGGCCCAGCCCGTGTAAAGGGAAGAGAGTACCAACACCACCACGATGACCAGTGGAAGAATTTTGATGGTGATGGAGAGGCGCTCCGCGAGTCCGTAGGCTTTTTCGGGGGGCGTTTCAAGACCGGCGGCCGTTTGTGACTTCCGATTCCGCAAATAGGAGAAAGGAACCCAGGAAGCGAAAAGTACGGTCATCAACAGCCCGGGGAGGATCCCCGCGATGAAGAGCTTGCCGATGGAGGTTTCCGTGGCCATTCCATAGACGATCATGGTTACGCTGGGCGGGATCAAGATACCGAGGGTGCCTCCCGCGGTAATAATTCCCGTGGCGAGGCCGTCGGGATAACCGCGTTTTTGCATTTCGGGAATTCCCATGGTGCCTATGGCGGCGGCGCAGGCCGGACTGGATCCCGTAAGAGCCGCGAAAATGGAGCAGGCGGCGATGTTGCCGATGCCCAAGCCGCCGGGCACCTTGTACAGCCAGCGATGGAAACACTCGTAAAGGTCCGACCCGACACGGGTAAGGGCCGCAATCATACCCATAAAGATAAACAGGGGGATTGCGAGCATTCCGAAGTCGTTGACTCCTTCAAAGGTCGTTTCCGCCAAGACGCTGATCTGATACGAATCCATGAACAACAACATGGCCGCGAGGGAGGTCACTCCTAAAGCAAAGGCGATGGGCATGCCGCTGAACAGGAACACGGTGGCAATGAGAATGACGATACCGCCGACGACGAGTGGATCCATGAATGATTTCCTCCCTGTTTCGAACCTGCGAACCGGTTGCCGCCGCACGACGCACTACCCGGAACGGGGGGCCTTGCCTTTGTCCGGAGAGAGCATGCGACATATCTTTTCGGTGTATTGAAGCCCGGTGAGGAACATGCCTACGGGGATGAGCGCGTAAGGATAGATCAGCGGTACCGAAAGCAGGGACGAGGAACGCCAACCGCCTTCATAGGCTTCCCACCACATGACTCCGCCCCGGTAGGCCAAGAAGAAACAAAACAGCATGGCGATGGTTGAGGTTAAGATGTCGAGTTTTCGACGTGCGTCGGTCGGGATGTTGATGATGATCATATCGATGTTGATATGGGCATTCTCCTTCAACCCGTAGGGAGCTCCCAGAAAAGTCGCGGCGATGAGTAGGTAGACGGCGATTTCCACCTGCCAAATGGTGGGAGCCCTGAAAACATAGCGTACGACTACCTGCTCGACGATAATCAGGGTTGCTGCGAGGATGGATAGAGCCGCCGCGTATCCGGAGATTTGTGACAGACATTCAATCAGACGGAAAAAAGGGGTTCGATGCGTGGACATGGGCGCTTCTCCCCGGGCATGGTTCGATCATGGTTTGGACGTCCGGAGTCGGACCGTATTCCGGAAAGATGGAACTGGAAGCTCCGGCCGACACGGCGGCGCGACCAAACGGCCAAGAAGCATGTCCTGTTTGCGGGATTTCCCGCTTGTTCGAAGCAACGGAGCGGACACGCGACTTACACGCCGTCTCTCTGGTTTCCCCGGAGATCCTCCAAACAGGGACCTGCACGCCGTGGGATGCGAGCGAGCTCATGTTTGGACGTCCCGGGGTGTGGGGAGGTCGGCCCGCGAAGGACAAACGTCCCCACTCCGCTGAATTCATGCGGGCATGCGCTAATTCACGGCCAGGTTCAACAGCTCCTTGCCCGAAGGAACGGCTTCTTCGAAGGCTTTCCATGCCGAATCTTTGGCCTTTTCCGCCCAGGCGTTCCACTCCTCTTTGGTCATCAGATGCACGTTGACGCCTCTTTCCGTGAAGACCTTGGTCACTTCCTGATTGGCGGCAACGGCGTCGTCCCGAGCCTTCTTTTCCATCTCGAGACCGGCGGTTTCGAATATCGCCCGCTGCTCCGGAGACAGGGAGGCCCAGGTCTTCATGCTGATCACCAGCGGCTCGCACATGTACCAGATGGCGTAATTTTCGGGTGAGTTGAAGTAGTCCAATTGCTCATAGAGGCGGTAGGAAATGAACGATTCGGCGGAAGTCAAACAAGCGTCAAGAACGCGGGTCTGAAGCGCCATGTAGACTTCCGAGGAGGGCATACTGGTGATGGAAGCTCCTTGCGCATTGAGCATGCGCTCGAACATCTTGCCGGCCGCGCGGAATTTGAGTTGGGCCACGTCCGAGGGTAGAATCACTGGTTTTCCCCGGCTGCCGATGCCCCCGCCGCACCAGAGCCATGTCAGAATCTTCATCCCCTTGTCTTCGCAGATTTTCTCCACACGACGCCCGATTTCCTTGTTGCGCCAAGCCATTCCTTCGTCCACGTCCGCGATGATGCAGGGCATGAGCGTGATGTCGAGTTCCGGCACTTTGCCGGATGCGTAGGCCAGAGGGTAGACGGACAAGTCCAATGCGCCTTTGAGCATGGCTTCATACTGCGCTCCAGCCTTGAAAAGGGAGGAGGACGGGAAAATTTTGAACGAAACGGCCCCGGCCGTTGCTTTCTCCACTTTTTTCGCAAATTCGACGGCAAGATGATGGCGGGCGTCGGACTCAGAAAACTGGTGAGAGATTTTCAGCTCGGCGGCGCTTACCATTGAGGATGCGATCGTCAACATCCCCGCACACAATACGGCCGCAATCATGGCAAATCTTCGTCTGCATGCTCTTCTCGGCTCCATTCTCTCATCTCCTTCGGGCTAAATGGAATCCCCCGGGGGGGCTCTTCAGGGTTGAGAACCGCTTGGTTCCCCTTCCTCGTCACGCCTTTCATAAAGATGAACCAGGGCCTTGCACTGCATGTCGAGATGGCGTTTCATGCATGCTTCCGCTGCATCGGGATCGCGACGGCGAAACGCCTCCAGGATTTCTCGATGCTCTTGGATGGAACAGTCGAAACGCCCGGCCTCATAGATTTGCTGGTGTCTGTAAAGGGCGACCTTCGCCCGCAGCCTGCGTAAGATGTCGTCCAGCACGAGGTTACCCGCCAGTTCCTGAACCAGGGTATGAAACTCGTGATTGGCCGCGATATATTTATCTCGGTTGCCTTCGGCATAATGCGTTTCCAACTTCCCGTGGAGACGCTCGAGCCTGCGCAAGCCGGAATCGGTCGGTTCCCGAGCCGTCAGTCGGGCGCAAGTCCCCTCCAGTACACCCATGACTTCGAACATTTCTTGGATTTCCCTCATGGAGGGCTGGCGGATGTGCACGCCTTTGTGGGGAATAAGCTCCACCAATCCTTCCGTCTCGAGGACTCGTAGGGCTTCACGCAGGGGAGTGCGGCTGACTCCGATCCGGGCGCAAATATCGGCTTCGATGACTCGTTGGCCCCGGACCAGTTCGCCTTTTCGGATCATATCCCGCAATTTGCCCGCAACGTCTTGATGAAGAACGCGAACGTCGATTCGGTTCAATGCGGTCTCCTATGCGGGGGGGCAGTGGTGGAACGTTGACGGTCAAATTGTATAATGTATACAATGTTGGGTGTCAAGAAAGAAAACTCTCTCCTCTCGCGGGAGCGCCCATATTCCGGACTTACCATGGGATTCGCCTACTTTTGCGGTCGTTCAACGCCCCGTCGTCGCCGGATTCCGACAGAGAAGGCGGGGAGCTTGGTTGGAAGGGCGGAAGAATCACATCTCGGCGTCGACGACCTCCGAAGGGATACACGAAGTAACTGAGGAAATATGTCGGGAGACCGGCTTCGAGATGATTTGAGCCGACCGCCGGGGGGAGCGGTTGGAAGTCTCGCCGGACCTCTCCACGGTTGGAAGGTTACTCGCGAGAGTCCCCGGTGGACTCATCCGCAACCACTCTTGCCAGGACACGAGCCAGTTCCTCCTTGCCTATGGGCTTGGCGGCATAGTCATCCATGCCCTCCGCCAGGAAGCGTTCCCGATCCCCTTCCATGGAATGTCCCGTTAAGGCCACGATACGGACCTGTCTCAAGTCCTCTCTGGACGATGCCCGGACGATCCGCGTTGTTTCGATGCCGCCCATTTCTTCCATCTCGATATCGAGAAAGAGCACATCGAAGGGCTCCTTTTCAAGAGCCTCCATCACGTCGCGTCCGTCCTCCACGGCGGTTACCGTGTGGCCGGCGTTTTCCAGCATTCGGGTGAGCACCAAACGGTTCACGGAGTCGTCCTCCGCTACGAGGATATTCAGCGGGGGGACTTCAATCGATGCCTCGATAGTCGGTTCACGAGAGGGTTGTGGAGCCTCTTCACCCTTCGGTAAAATCAAAGGAAGCTCCACTCGAAAGGTTGTTCCCATGCCAAGTCGGCTTTCCACTTTGATATCACCCCCCATGGCACTAGTGAGACGTTTAACGATGGCCAAGCCGAGTCCTGCGCCTTTCTTTTTCTTAGATAAAGGCCCCCCCAGTTGGGTAAAAGGTTCAAAGATCGCCTCCAGTCTGTTGGCGGGGATTCCAGGTCCGCTGTCCGTCACGGAGAATCGCAGGAGCGCTTCGCCGGGGTTTTCGTTCAGGCTTTGGACCTTGGCGTGTATTTCCACCCTGCCTCTTTCCGTGAACTTGACCGCATTACCCACCAGGTTTGCCAGCACTTGCTTCAACCGTTCGACGTCTCCCACCAGTCGATCCGGAATGGGGGATTGAGCCGAGTAGACGATTCGAATGCCGCCGGCCTCGGCCTGAAAACGAAACATGGAGAGCACGTGCTCAACGGCGGCCTCGAAAGAGAAGGGGGCTTCGTTGATTTCCAGTTTACCCGCTTCAACGCGGGAAATATCGAGGATATCGTTCAAGATAAGGATTAAACTGGCGGACGAAGCCGAGGCCAAGCGCACGTACTCTCGCTGCTGCCGCGTCAGCGGGGTGTCCTGAAGCAATTGCAGGAGACCGCTGATCGCGTTTAATGGAGTACGTACCTCGTGGCTGGTATGTGCGATGAAGTCGCTCTTGGACTTGTCGGCGTTTTCGGCGATCTGTTTGGCGCGGGCGAGTTCCTCCTGGTTTCGCCTCAGGTCGGCAAAGAGTACTTCATAGGGATTTTGGAGGCTGGATTGGATCGTGGCCTTGTAGATGTAATAAAATGATAGAACCTTCATATAGTGGCCGAATTTATTGAAAAAGCCGAATAAGCCGACGTAATTGGAGAAGGATAGCTCAGCCGCGGCCGTGGTAAGCATGGCAAGTATCATGCAGCGGAATACCGGAGTGTGGAAGCTTTCCCGGTTTTTCCAGGTCAGAGCCATGGTCATCAGAAGGATGACGGTGATCAGGTATTCGCTTACTGTTTTGAACCGGGTTACTCCCAAGCCGTCTTCATAACAGGAGGGGAAGACGTTTCCGAAAATTGCGGCGGTGGTCAGGGCCGTGACGGTGAAGAAAGCCGCGAGCAGGCGCACTGCGGAGAAATTGCGCCTTGAAAGAGGCAGGGCCGCGAGCAGAGATAAGGATTCCAAGTAACGGGCCGCGATCCAGAACTGGATAGGTGGGTCGGAACCCAACCTTTTGAAAACCCCCATGCCTGTGTAGGTGGTGGTATGCAGCAGGTCCAGGAGGCCTACGAAAAGATAGGCGACGCCGATGAACAGAATGTAGGGGTTGGAACTGATTCTCCTCGTGTTCCAAGCCACGATGAAGATACCGGCAGCCACCACAATGCTGAACAGTTCCACCGAGGTATGAAACAGATGAAAGCTGTAGAGGCTTGTGAGGTAGAGACCGAACAGCACCAGCACGAGACCGGCGACTTCCGTGAGGCTGAGTTCAAGAATCCGACTGCGATGCACGGAACACCTTCTTGGGGCTTGTTCCATTTGAGAACGCGAACCTTGAAATATTCCCGAGTCTCTTGATTCCGATCGAGTGTCCTATCGAGAGCGGGTTCGAAAGGAAGTTAGCACATCTTAAAAATTACGGCTACGTTAAACCAAGCGAAAACGGACCGCGCATCAAACGGAGGCGGGACCGGGGTACCCGAGACACACGAGGATGGAGGCGCCTTCCGACCGAGTTTACTGGTCTCGGGGCAGAAGAACGCTCACCGTGGTGCCTCGATCCCTGGATGTTTCGAAACCGATGGTGCCGCCCTGAACCTCCGCAATGAGTTTGGCACTATAGGTTCCCAGACCCGTTCCTTTGACCTTGCCGTGGGTCGTATATTTCTCGAAAAATTTGTCGCGTACGGGCTCGGGAACTTGCCCATGGTTGTGAATGGATATGGAAACCCCGCGGTTTCGCTCGGCAACATCGATGCTAACGGACTCTCCCGAAGGAGAAGCTTCGATGGCATTGTCGATGAGGTTCGACAGCATGGTGTAACAAAGCAGTTCCTCGGACTGGATGAACAGCCGATCGTGATGCTCGATGGGAGTACCGTTGATGTTTCCTTTCAGAGAAACCATCCGATAGCCGCATTTGGGGGTGAACTCCCGGATCAATCGGTTGAGAAGTTTGACGATGTCGACGCGCTTGGGTTGGTATTGATACTGTCCGGTTTCCATTTTGTACAGATCCAGGGACATATTTATTTGATTCAGCAACTGATAACCGGCCTCCTCAATGAGCTTGAGCATTTCCTCCTGTCTGGGCGTGAGATTGTCGTCCATCATAAGGATCTGAGGAAATCCAATGACGCAGTTCAGGGGGGACTTCAGATCATGGCGCATAACCCGATCCACGTCTTCGCGCAGTCGTTCCATCTCCTTACGTTGGCTGATGTCCCGGGCGATGCCGATTCCGCAACGTGCGTCCTTGAGCAAGGCCTGCGCCAGGGACAACTCAACCGAGAGTTCCCGCCCGTTCTTATGCCGTGCGGGCAGCTCCGTGGCTTTGCCTGCGTAATGTGCCGAGAAAACTTCATCGGAAGCGGCGTCGCGCACATTGACAAGCGAAGGAAAGACCAGGAACAGTTCCTGTCCCAGTATTTCCGAGGCGCCATAACCGAACAGCTTCTCCGCCGCATAATTCCAGAAGGTGATGCGGCCTTGTTCATCCACGATGAAAATGGCGTCATGGGTTGAGGATGTCACGGTCCGGAGCGTTTCTTCACTTTCACGCAAGGCCTGTTGTGCTTTCTTCTGTTTGAGCGTGTCCCACATCTTGACCGCGAACTCGCTCAGCTGCTGTGCGTCGACCGCGTCGTAGGGCTCCTTCTTATCGCCTACTCCGACAACGGCCACCACACCGCCTTCGTCGAAAATGGGAACGCTCATGTGCCGCGTGAGAGGCGTGTGACCCGGGGGCAGTCCCTTTCTGTCCGGGTGATTCGCGTAATCGTTATGCACGGTGGGTTGACCTGTTCTGACGCAATCCGCCCAAATGCCGGCGATAGACAGAGAATAGTGGGGCGTCTTGGGGAGAATGCAGCCTTCCCTGGCGGCACGGGACCAGGCAAACAGGGAAACGGTTTCTTGCTCCGCGTGCACGAAATGAAAGTAGGCGACCCTGCTGTCCGAAATCCGCACAATTTCTTCCAAGGCGTACTCGGCGAAGTCTCTTTCAGAGGTCTGTTGCATGAGATTCAAGTTCATCAAAGCCTGAAGGCGGGCCTCGTTCTTTTTGACAATCCGTTCAGCACGCTTTCTTTCGTCGATGTCCCGTGCCACGGCCAACAGACGGTCCACACCTTGGAGTCTGACTTTCTCCAGATGAACTTCGACCCAAACGGTTTGCCCTTCCTTATTCGCGAGGGGCCATTCGAAGGATTGAGGCCCTTCCCACACGGCACGATCCCGCAATAGGTCCGCTTGCTCTACCGATCCCAGACTTAGGCGGTTCCCCAGCTCTTTGGCTTCTGCAACGGAATATCCGAGGAGGTCCGTAACGCGCTCGTTGAGGTCCAGGAAATCCCCGGTTTCGATATCCAAAATTGCGATGGCATCCCCCACCGAGTTGAAGATGGTGCGATAGTTTTCCTCGCTGATCCGCAGAGCTTCTTCGTTGTGTTTCCGCTCGGTGATGTCGCTGTCGGACCCTCGGTAACCGGACAAGTTGCCGGACCGGTCCAAAATGGGTATTCCGCTGGTGGAAAGCCAGACCCATTGTCCGTCTTTGGTCAGGGCGGGGTTCAAGAATTCTTTGAAGCCTTCCTTTCGAGCGAAAATTTCAAAGGCGCATTTCTTGAAAGCTTCACGGCCCTCCTCAGGGTGAAGATCATAGAAATGCACCTTGCCGATCAATTCATCGGGCAGGTAACCGAGAACCGACTCCGAAGCGTCGCCTACATAAGTGTAGAGTCCCTCGGAATCAACCTCCCACACCATCTCACGGCTTTGACGGGTGATCTGTATGAAACGTTCCTCGCTGGCTCGGAGCGCTTCCTCGGTGAACTTTCGTTTGGTGATGTCCAGGTGTGAAACCACAACCCCTTTGATTTTGTTTGCAGCCTTGAGAGGAACGGCCTGAAAAAGAAACCATCGTTTCGTGTCGGGTGAATGGCACGGATATTCCATACTGAAGGAAGGGATCGAACCGGATAGAACCTGCGCGATGCCGCGAGCCGTATCATGGGCGACGGAAGCGTCGGGCCCCGTTGCGCTGCGCGCGATCTCCAGATAGTTCGTCCCGGCTCCGGTTTTTGCCGGATCCACGGGACCGTTTGTTTCCGCGAACTCGCACCAGGATCGATTCACCAGGGTGATGACGCCCGAGGAATCCAGAACTGCGATGTTCTGAGGAAGGGAGTCCAGGATTGCCGACAAGAGCGAACCGGATCGCTCCCTTTCCAGTTCGAGACGCTTTCTTTCTTCGAGGTCTTGGCGAAGTCGATGATGTGCCGCCTCCAGTTCGGAAGTCCGAGCGCGAACCGCCTGCTGCAGGTCGTCCGCACGACGGGTGAGTTCCCGATGCATATGAGCCCGATGAAGGCCGATGGAAAGCATGGAAGCCAACGACTGGAGGAACTCGACATGAAGAGTGAGGTCACGCTCTCTTGTCGAGCCCACCGCGAGGACTCCAATGAGTTCGTTACGGAAGCGAAGAGGAACACTAGCGAAGGATTGCAGCCCGGCGGATTTGCACTCCGGGAGGGTACAGCGAGGGTCGTCGAAGATATTGAGGGAGAAGACGGATTCTCCGCGCTCCGCGGCGATGCCGCAAAGGCAATCTCCTTTCTTGTGCGCGAACTTCTCCAAGTCTTCCATGATGATTTCTCGAGCTCGGTGCGCACGAACCACGAGGTCCTCTCCTTCGAGACGGTAGATCACAGCCAGATTGGGCGCCAATGTCTGGAAAACCGCATCAATACCGAGACGGAGAATTTCCTCCTCCTCAAGGCTCTCGTGAATTCTTTGGCCGAACAGGTTGAGGGCCCTCAGTTCCCCCAGCCGATCCGTGTGGGCCGCTCGTTCAAGACCATCATCGTGGAGGCCGTCGTTCATCGAAAAGTTCCCCCAGTGGAGTGTTACGGAAAACGCAAAGACGATTCATGAGCGAGAAACGCGGCTGAAGCAACTATTCGGTGCCGCGCTAATTATTGTATCACCCGGTGTTTCAAAGCGAGGATCGATTGCAGGCGTTCACGGTGTAAGCTCTACAATACGCGCGATCTGAAGATTCAAGGGCCGGGGAACGAGAGTATCCAAAAGAATACACTGTGAGGATACCGATTGCCAACAGCATGTCCTTCGGCAAGGAACGGCACCGGGAATCGGCTGGAATCACACCTCTCCCAAGGGGGCTTGCGGTCAACCGGGAAAATTGGGAAAAGCCGGTAGGGCGGAAAATCGAGCAAGAAAACAAACGGCGTAACCCATAAGGATTACGCCGCTTTCTATTCTATGGTGCCGAAGGCGGGATTTGAACCCGCACGGGCGTCGCCCACCACCCCCTCAAGATGGCGTGTCTACCAATTTCCACCACTTCGGCAAGTAGATCAGATTTCTCTTAAGTCCGTTTCATGCAGGGAACCGAAGCAGTCTCATCCCATGCAAAGCAGAGAGGACGCAGGGATTGCTTTCGGAGCCCTCAAGCATGCCGGGCATGCCGTCTATTGATTTTGTCCTTGTCCCGCCGGTGCGGGGGCTTCCGCCGGTGCGGCGCTCTCCGTTGGGGCCGGCGCTACGGCCGCCGCCTGCGCGGGTTGCGCCTGCTGGTCCGCACCGCCTTGGGAGATCGGGCTCACCGGTTGTGTCCCCTCTGCGGGAGGCGCCGCGGGAACCTGTTCTTCTTGGACGGCCGCGGGTGTTTCCACCTCATTCATGAGGGACTCCGTGGGCCGCGAAGAAGAAAGGATGGAAAGACCCAGCGAAGTCAACATGAAAACCACGGCCACGGATGTGGTGACCTTGCTCAGAAACGTGGCCGCACCGGTGCTTCCGAATAATGTTTGGCTGGCGCCGCCGAATGCGGAGCCGATACTCGATCCTTTGCTCGTTTGGAGCAGGATCACGAAGATAATCGTCACGCAGGCGATTATATGAATCAAAGTGATGGCGATTTGCATCGGTTGGGTCAACTTCCCCTATGCTCAAAATTGATGATGCCCAAAAACTCTTGGGCATTCAGTGCGGCTCCTCCCACAAGGAGCCCGTCCACGTCCGGTTGGGCCATGAGTTCCGCCGCGTTGGCCGCTTTAGCAGAGCCACCATATAATATCCGCGTATTCATGGCAAGCCCTTTATTGAATAGTTCCGACAGTTGTTCTCTGATGAGCTGATGGACGGTCTGAGCCTGTTCGGGAGTGGCGTTCACGCCCGTGCCGATGGCCCATACCGGCTCGTAGGCGATGATCACGCGGGCCATCCTCTCGGCGTCCAATCCCGAAAGTCCCCCTTCGAGTTGGGCGGCGATCACGCCGAACACCTTATCCGCCTTTCGCTCTTCGAGGGTTTCACCGATGCAGAGAATGGGCGTCAAACCATGATTCAGAGCGCTTTGGACCTTGTGGTTGATCGCTTCGTCCGTTTCATGGAACACGTGACGTCGCTCAGAATGTCCAACGATCACCATTTTTGCGCCCAGATCCGTGAGCATGACCGGTGAAATCTCTCCGGTAAACGCTCCCGAATCCTCCCAATGCATGTTCTGAGCAGCCAGGACCACGTCGGTGTTGTTTACCACCTCCGCAACGGCCGAAAGAGCGGTAAAAGGAGGCGCAAGCATAACCTGCACTCCGGAGGGGCGACCGCCGCCGACGACTTCTCGAGCTAGATCCTTCGCCTCTCCGATGGTCTTGTTCATCTTCCAGTTGCCCGCGATGAGCGGGACGCGAGGTTCGGACATAATGACTCCCCAAGCCTGTGATGGTGTGCGGTTCTATTCTTCCAATGCGGCCACGCCCGGCAGGGTCTTGCCTTCGAGAAGTTCGAGGAAGGCCCCCCCACCCGTTGAAATATAGGAAACCTGTTCCTTCTTTCCGGAACGGGCTACGGCCGCGCCCGTGTCTCCTCCTCCGATGACCGAAAAGGCCGAGGAAGCGGCCACGGCATCCACCAGAGCGAAAGTCCCCTTGCTGAAGGGCTCGAGCTCGAAAGCTCCCACGGGACCGTTCCAAACAATGGTCTTGGCGCCCACGAGGGCCTTCTTGTAACGATCCACCGTATCCGGACCGATGTCCAGGATCATCTCATCCGATCGGACGTCCTTCACCGATGTCAGCCGCGTGGAAGTATCCGCGCTCAGTTCCGCGCCGGTCACCGCGTCCGTAGGCACAAGCAATACCTTGCCCAGGCTTTCGGCCCGCTTCATCAACTTGGCCGCGGTCTCGACCAGGTCTTCCTCAACCAGGGACTTGCCCGTGTTATAACCCTGGGCGCGCAGGAAGGTGTTGGCCATGGCGCCTCCGATCAACAGGATATCCACCAGGTTGATCAGGTTGTCGAGGACGCCCAGCTTATCGGAAACCTTGGCCCCGCCGATGATGGCCGCGAAAGGACGTTCGGGTTTTTTCACCGACTGTTCGAAGGTCTCCATCTCTTTGCGGAGCAGAAATCCCGCTCCCTTTTCTTTGTAGAACTTCACGATGGCGGCTACCGAGGCGTGAGCCCGGTGGCACGCGGCAAAGGCGTCGTTGATGAATACCTCGGTACCCAGGGAAAGCTCCCTGGCGAAGGACTCGTCGTTCTTGGTTTCCCCGGGATGAAAACGCAGGTTTTCAAGCAGGACCAGGTCGCCGGCCTTCATCTCGCGAATGAGAGACTCCTTCTCCGGGCCGATGCAATCCGGAGCCAAGTCCACCGGCCTGCCTAAAATCTCACCTAAGCGATCCGCAGCGGGCCTCAAGCTGAACTCGAGCTTGCGTTCTCCTTTGGGTCTTCCCATATGCGAAGCCAAGGCCAAGCAGGCCCCGTGATCCAAAGCGTACCGGATGGTGGGGAGCACCATGCGGATCCGATTGTCGTCGGTGATTTTGCCGGCGGAGTCCAGAGGCACGTTGAAGTCCACCCTCAGGAACACCCGCTTGCCTTCGAGTTCCATTTGCTCGATGTTGTTCATCCCGATCCCCCTCCTCGGAAGGACGATCCTACGAGCCTGAACCGATCCTCGGGCCCGTGATCGGTTTTTGGGGTTGTACCTCTAATCCAGCATGCCGCCCATGTACAAGGCCAGATCCACCGTTCGGTTCGAGTAGCCGAACTCGTTATCATACCATGAGATCACCTTGACCATGCGCTTCTCAATGACCTTGGTGAGCTCCGCGTCCACGATGGAAGAATGGTTGTTGGTATTGAAATCGGCGCTGACCAGCGGCTCCTCGCAAAATTGCAGAATGCCCTTCATGGGCCCCTCGGCCGCGGATTTGAGGGCCTTGTTCACCTCATCGGCCGTGACGTCTCGTCCGAGCTCGGCCACGAGGTCGACCACGCTTACGTTGGGAGTGGGAACACGGATGGACATGCCGTCGAGTCTTCCCTTGAGCTCGGGAATCACCAAAGCCACCGCCGTGGCCGCGCCCGTGGTCGTGGGAATCATGGATAAGGCCGCCGCTCTTGCCCGACGCCAATCCTTATGCATGGTGTCCAGAATGCGCTGATCCATGGTGTAGGAATGCACCGTGGTCATGAGGCCCCTCAGAATCACGAAAGTTTCGTGCAGGACTTTCGCCACGGGGGCAAGGCAATTGGTCGTGCAGGACGCATTGGACACCACGTGGTGTTCCATTGGATTGTACGAAGTGTGGTTGACCCCCATCACGATGGTGGTGTCGACTCCCTTGCCCGGTGCGCTGATGATGACTTTGCGGGCGCCGGCTTCAATGTGCTTTCCCGCGTTTTCACGATCCCGGAAGATGCCCGTGCATTCCAGAACCACGTCCACCTCCAGATCTCCCCAGGGCAGATTACGCAGATCATCCGTAACGCGCAGGCACTTGAAAACCCGTTTCCCCACGCGAATGGAATCGCCTTCCGCCGCCACCTCGTCCTTGATCGTACCGTGGACGGAATCATATTTCAACAGATGGGCCAACTCCGCGGCGCTCCCCAAATCGTTTACCGCCACGATTTCCACGTCGGCATCCCGTTGCAGGATGGCTCGGGCAACATTCCTGCCGATCCTTCCAAATCCATTGATTGCTATTCTGGTAGCCATTTTTGCGTCCCTTTCCTTCGTACTGAAGAATAATACAAAATAGTTCGGGTACTTGAACCACGAAATCCGGGGGCCGTCAACTTCTTTCTGTTTGATTTCGCGCAACTAGATATCGGCTCAAATTCGTTAAGCAGCCGTTATCATCTTTGGGCGGACTTGAATGGTCGCGATCAGGATAACGAGACGCCGGATCTGTCCCCGACGGCAATCGAGTCGAGCATGATTGCCGTTCGAAGTTCATGCAGCAAGGCGAAGAGGGAGATCAACCGAACCGGGATACGGTTTGTTGCATGCACCCTCCTCTTTGTTGTGGTGCCTCTCTTTGCTCGAGCAACGCGGCAATTCCTCCCGTTAAGTCTCCATCAACTGGTCCACATACACGGCGCAGTCGCACAGAGCCCGCACGTAGCTCGCCAACTCGTTGTCGTACCAGCCGTAGATCACCGTTTGAGTGATGGGGACCTCAATATGGGTCTCCGCCAGCGATTCCAGCAAAGATGCGGGACAGGCACGAACTTTGGACAGGTCCACCATGGCCATGGCGGTCCGAGTATGGGTTTCGTGGCCTTCGATGATCGTGGTGGCCTTGGGATAAGCGATGATGTCGGACGAGACGTTTTGTTCCTCCGTATAACGGAGGTAGCCTCGGCTATCCCGTAATGAGGCTTCCTGATAAATGCGGTTGATGGTATCCCTGCGGATGGGTTCTCCTTCCTCTTCCTGGAGATTCACCACCAGGATGATGAGGGACCCGGTGCTGGTGGGAATGCGCACGGACTCCGCCATGAACCCGATCTTCTTCATTTCGGGGATCACCAGGGCCAAAGCTCTGGCGGCTCCCGTGGAGGTCAGGATGATGTTGTTCATGATGCTGCGGGATTTCCGCAAGTCCGTGTCGCCGGTGCCCGGAAGCCGGTCCAGGACGTTCTGGCTGCCCGTTGCGGCGTGTACCGTAGCCATGGACGCGCTGAGCACCCGTTTGATCCCGAAGTGGTCGAGAAGCGGCTTCACCATGTGGGCCAGGCAATTCGTGGTGCAGGAGGCATTGGAAACCACCGAGTGCACTGCCGGATCGAATTTGTGCTCATTCACTCCCATGACCAGGGTTACCGCGTCGTCCGGCATGGGTTTGGTCTTGTCCTTAATTTTGAACGGGGCGGAGGTGATGACTTTGTGAGCACCGGCTTCCAGGTGTCCTCTACACGAGCCCTTGGGGTCCTCCGGCGGAAGGGTCGGGTCCAGGAATCGACCCGTAGCGTCCAGCACCAGGGAAACCTCGTGGTCCGCCCAGGCGATTTCTCTGGGATTACGCGCGTTCATAAGAAACTTGACGGAGATATCGTTCATCACCAACCGCTTGTCGGCCTCGTCCACCTCCGTGACCACCGGTCCCCCTTTACATCCATACAGGTAGGTGGAAAGTTGTCCGTAGGTGGAATCCTTTTCGACAAAATGTATCAGGTCCTTGAATGCGGTTCCCACTTCACGTCCGATGTTGACGACGATTTCGCTGAAATGGGAATCGGCCAGGAGGTGCCAAAGAGTCATTTTTCCAATTCTTCCCAATCCGTTGATGCCGATCTTACGTCCACTTTCCATTACAGGGTTTCCTCCTTGGCTAATGATGGTTCGCAACGGATTATAGTGTGCCTCCTCAGGAGGCCGAGATGGGAATCCTTCCCTCGTAGACCTCACCGCTCCTGCCGTCGATGGACAGCACTTCCCCGGCTTCGATTCGCAGACCGTCCAGTGTGCAATAACGATCATCCTCGTGGCACGACAGCGCCTTGCATCCTACGACACAGGTCTTGCCCAATCGATAGGCCACAATGGAAGCATGGGAGGTGGAGCCTCCTCTTGCGGTGAGCAGGCCGTCCGCGGCCCAGATTTCCTTGATGTCGTCCGGTACGGTATCGGATCTCAGCAGAATCAGCGAAGTCTCGGGTTCGTCTTTCCGCCAACGCTCGATTTCTTCCAGACTGAACACGACGCGCCCGCTCATGGCGCCTCCGCTGACGCCGAGTCCCCGAGCGAGGAGCTTACCGGATAGATTCCCGGTGACATTGAATACGGCTTCTTCACGATGTTCTCTTAGACCCATATCCCTGGCCTGTAGAATGTGAAGTCCGTCTTTCGTCGGGTTCTCGAATGTGAACTCAATGTCCTGGGGTCCCCAGTTCCGGTCTTCCACAAGATTCCGCACCACGGCTTCCAACGCCTCGTACACTTCCGGGTAAAGAATATCCATGGAAGGGAGGTCTTCCCTGTCCTCAATCTTTGCCTGTTGTCTGTTGATGGGCAGTGTCCTGACCAGGCCGGAAACCACGTCCTCGCCCTGATCTCTGAGTGTGAAGTCTCCCCACAGACGGATGTTGCCCCCAGGATATAACGGACTATGAGAAAACACCACGCCCGATCCCGAACTGTCGTTGAGATTTCCGTAAATCATTCGGAGCACGGTAACGGCCGTCCCCCAACTATCCGACATGCCCATGATTCTTCGATAGGCCGAGGCCCTGGGCGCATCCCACGAATCCAATACGCGGCCGATGGTGGCGAAAAGTTGCTCGTAGGGATCATCGGGCAGTTCCACTCTTTTTTCGATCAGGACTTCCCGATAATTCATGGCCAAGTCGCGCATGTCCGAAGGCCGAAATTCCCTTTTGTACTCCACGCCCTTGAATTTCTTGAATTTCCTCATCAGCCGGTCGAAAACGTCTCGTTCCAGCTCGTGAGACATGCCCCAGCTTTGCAGAAATCTGCGGTAACAGTCCCAGGCAAACCAACCGTTCCCGGTTGTCGTGGCAAGACCTTGTGCCACGTTTTCGTTGATCCCCACGTTGAGGAAAGTCTCCATCATACCCGGCTGTGATACCGCCGCGCCGCTTCTCACGGAGAGGAGCAAAGGACGTTCGGGGTCGCCGTACCGAAGGCCGGTCTGCTTTTCCATGGCCCGGACCATGCGCCGAATACGGGCGCGGAAGTCCTTGGCGGCGGGACCGAACCTTTCGATGACGCTCCGGCAGCGGAATGCTTCCGTGGTAATGATGAATCCCTGAGGAACGGGCACATCCAAGGCGGCCAACTTAACCAGGTTATACCCCTTGTTACCCAGGTGAATGATATCGTTCACCGAAGGCCTGGGACGATGGATGGGGCAAATGGTTTTCCGCGGGTCGTAACTCAGAAGCAACCGGGCCTGTCCCGGAGGCACCGTGTCGAGTTCCTCGTACAGAGTGTGCCGGATTCGATTGAGGAAGTTGTCCAGAGGCTGCATGGCCAGGGCCCGGAAAATGCGTTCCCTAAGGAACTGCTCGATCACGGCCTGCTCGAGTTCCGCCCGGTCCTCCCCCAGCGAACCCTTTACGTACTTCGGCAGAAAATCATCGATACCCATCCGCTCGATGATCTGGGCCAAGTTCTCCGTATAGGCGCTGTGGTAATGGATGTCCAAGATTTTTTTTACCGCCTCGGAAAGCCCGTTGAACACGTCGATGTACTGGGAAAGCTCGAACTCCCGCTCCATCATGGCGCGGCTCAGCAATTCCATCTGGTGATCGAGTTCACGCGAGGTGATGCCGTCGACCCCCAGGGCTCTCTGGAACAGCTTGAGATATTTATAGATGTCGAAAAACGTGGCGTGGGTGATGAATCCCAGATTGATCTGAGCATTGAGCTCCTCAAACCAGACGTTGACCATGTTTTCCAGACGGAAGGTCAGGCTCAGGCCGTCGAACTTTCGTTCATGATAGCTCCCGTACATGCTGGGAATATCCACGGCGATGTGGCGCTTGCGGTAGATATCCTCGGTGGCGGGGAACACCTCGGGGGACAGAATGGTCTCCTGCAGGGTTTCGAGGTAACTGATGGCTGCGTCCAGACGGCCGGCGATGGAACGGCTCTTGAGGCCTTTGAGTAACTGGGGGATTCGGGGAAACCCCATGACTTCGTAAGGCTTGAGCTGGGCGGCGAAGTCCTGGAAACCCAGATTGTACTTCTGGAAGAGAAGCCGATACAGACGGATCACCAGGCGCACCCGTGTCTTTTCACCTTCGGAAACCTGGCGGACGTTGCGAATTCTGGATTCGATGGCCTCTCGCGCGGGCGTCTGCAAGTCCTGGATCTTTGAGGCGCCCAATCCCTCCATGAGTTCTCCAAGAACCACGTGGGCTCCGTCCACATAGGGCCCCGAGTCCTGGATCCAGTCGAAAATGGAAGGCGGCAGCAGTTCCCGGAGAGGTTCCTTGTCCCGGTTCAACCAGAACCCCAAAGTCCGTTCAGCCAGCAGCACGGTGAGGTTGCTGCTTTCCACGTGGGTCTGTTTTCTCAGGAAGTGCACGAGCCGATCGTTCCGTCGATGGACTTCGTCCATTTCCGTAGATATGTCCCTGAGCTCCCCTTCGGCTCCGATGTCGTTGAAATATACGGGAAGAAGTCGGGCGAACTGCTTTACCAGGTTGTATACGGGGCGAACCTCCGCATTCAACAGATCGGTCACGTCTCTGGGAAAAAGGTCCGTGTCTCGAATAAATACGCCGCCGAGCGCCAAATTGATCACCAGGGCCGAGAGCAGTCTCTTGGTCCTGAAAGGATTGGTCTTGATGAGGTCCAGCCATACTCGGATGTTTTTCAGATGGGCGTCGTTGGCCAGAACCTGCCAATCCTCGTTCATCCCGGAAACCCTCGGGTACTGAAAACCGAAAGCTACGGTCCATCTGACGAAGAAATCGGCCAATTCGAGATCGTCGGAGGAGATGATATTCCGCCCCATGCTTTGGATGCAGTCCAGAGCGGTTTGGGGGTATCGGTCCGCGCTGCGTTTGAGCACGTCGAAGGTCTTTTTCACGAGGTCGGCCACGGTTTCACGGTCTTGACCCGCGAGAATCCATCCAAGTGTTCGGTTCAGTTGGCGGAGAACTTCTTCGTGAATCCTGGCCAGCCCCTGAATGTCGATGATCCTGAACAGGAAGATCATCTTTCGAACCATATCCTCGGGAGTCGAATCCTGCGACGAAGCCAGACGGAGGGCGAGAGTCCGGTAGGTGGACACCCAGGCTTTGTAACCGGGAAGAGCCAACAAGCCTTTGAGCCGCGCCGTGCCGTCCAGGTGCGACAATTGACGCATGGTTTCAAGGTGCTTGTGAATGGCCTCGTGGGATACCGTCCGGAACAATTCCGCCGCCTTGGGGTCGGAAACCGGCATGCCGGTCTCGTTCTCCAGCCAGGGTTGGGGGTCTTCCTGTGCCAACCAGTAGTCGTATACGGTGCGGTAATAACGCATGAGAATCTCGATGCAAACCGAGGTCCCCACCTGAAAATCGGTGCGTTCCACGAAAACTCGAACGGCCTTGTCCAAGGGATAGAGGCCGGACGCAACCGGCAAGAACAGCTCGTCCGAAAGAGCTTTCAGTTTCGATAAGGCGCCCGGCACCACGGAAGCAAAGGAGTCTGCGGGCCCCTGCAATTCTCCCGACAACCTTTCCAGAAACAGGATCAGGTAATCCAGCGCGTCCGCACGTACAGCGGGGTCCTTGGCTTCCGCCGAAGCGTTCAGGAACACGGAAACCAACACTTCCGCCGCCTCGGGTCCGTTGGGATGGCGGCGAATGAGATGAAGAAACTTCAGGGCGTAGGCCTTTGCCTCATCGATAATGTAGCGCCAATTCTTGGTGGGGTGGCCCAATTCGCAGAGAAACTCATTTGTGGATTGGACCAGGCCCGCATATTCGGCGATCACATTCCGGAGCACCATGAACTCATCGTTAATGGTGTCATGGACCGGGCAAGCCGCAAGGTTGGCGGCCAGCGCCTGAGATTTAATGGGAATCTCTCTGAGCCTGCGAGTGATTTTCGGATTTATATCCATTCCGACACTTCCGCGAGTACTGCGGCACAAAACGATCGCCGGTCGCGTCCGTACCGGCGACAACCCCGGGGCCGCCATGCCGGCAATATAAGGATCATGTCTTCAACCCTGACAAAAGAATCAATAAAAAGGATAGCACAAACGACTTCGGGGTTACAATTGCAGGTCGATTTTAAGGGTGGATTAGAAGTTCCATCAGCAGAGCGTCCGAACCGTCCTCCGGATAGTACCCGGGGCGACGCCCCATCGCCTGAAACCCGAATCCTTCGTACAGGGCGATCGCAGGCGCGTTCCCTTCGTTCACCTCCAGAAGAATCCTGCGACAGGAAGAATTCCGTGCCTGCCGTACCGTCTCATCCAGGAGAGCGCGGGCCGTACCGAGGCGACGGAACGCGGATTCAACCGCCAGACTCAGGATCTCCCACTCATCCAGGATTCGGGCACAGAAAATATACCCCGCCGGAACTCCTCCGAAACTTCCTTTGCAGGTGAGGGTCTCGGGTTTTCGGAACTCGTCTCGGAACATCTCCAAGGTCCATGGGTCGAGGAAAGCGGTTCGGGCCACGGAGGCAACCCAGGGAAGGTCTTCTTCTTCAACAGGAGTGATCCTGCAGGGGAGGGGAGGGCTCATTTCAGCAGAATCACAAAAAGTGCGAAAGAACCCGTAAGGATCAGTACGTTCTTGATTCCCTTGACGTTGTGGAGAGCCGAAGCCACTCCAAGAAGCGGGACTACGTAAACCATCAGGTCCAGTGCTTTGAGTACCGGCTTGGGCAACAGCGGGAAGGTATAAAGAAAGAAGGAGAGGCCGGCGAGTCCGCACAGAAACAGGACTGAAGCGGTAGTGAAATAGGCCGGAATCATGCCCGCGAGATTGTAGCGTCCGATTTTCTCCGGGTTTCCTCGCTCCACGGCGCGCAGGGCGGCCCGGTTGAGCCGGTTGTTCAGCGCGCGAAGTTTCATATCCATCCTTCGGTTGAAATAGGCCGCGGGCAGGAATATCCAGAATCCGTACATCAAGTCCGCGTGCCTGCTTTCCAGCCCGGTGTCGACACCCAGGGCGCCCACCGCCGGCAGCAGAAGGGCGATCATTGTTTCATCAGGCGGCGCGCTGCTTCCCAAGGGAAGGTTTCTAGCCCACAACAATTCGAGCATGCCCCCTACGATCAGCCCGTCTAAAGGATTCCCGAGACATAGACCCACAAGGGGCCCGGCAACGATGGGACGACTGATCATGAACTGGAACGCATGGGAACGGTCCAGCCACAGGAGAGCGCCAAACAGGCTCAGTTTTAGACAGAACCAGACCATTCTTCCATCCGTTGGACGGGTATGCGTAATGTGAGAACACCGGACGGCTTCAGAAATCGGCCTGACCGCCCTATGGGGAATGGGACCGTGTTTCGATGGGCCGGGGCGGAGGGGGGCGGTCCCCCGGAAGCTACTGGGCAATCGACGCTATATCTTTGAGACGGAGGCGTCGATCTCCGGGTACCGCTCGAAGCTCAACTTCCACGCCTTCCCACTCAAGTTCCTTAAGACAATTGTAATCCGCCGCGCTCAAAGCCACGCTCGAGGTTACGGCGTGCGCTCCTTCACAAAAATGGATGTTTCCCACGTTGATTGCGGGAAAATGCAGTCCCAGGGAATAGGCCCTCCGGGCATTACGACAATCGGAGAAGAGAAGGAGCACTCTATTCTTCCCCGAACCGTTCCGTAACAGGTCGGTCACGGCGCCTTCCACCGTGTCGATTTTGACCTCCAGGGACCGAGGCACCGAAGCGGATATGATCGCTTGACGTAAACTGTTCAGCGCCAAATCGTCATCCGCCACCACGATGCGGTCCGATCGCACATGGGGAACCCAGGCGTTCAGTACCTGCCCGTGAATCAATCGGCAATCGATACGGACAAGACTCAGGGACATAGGCTATCGGCTCTTCCAGTTCAATATGTCGCCTGCCAAAGAAATGCCGCGCTGTCCCGCGTTGAGAATCTCACCGGCTACTTCGGACAGGGTTGATTGATCGCCGCGGTTCGCGAGTTTCAGCACCATGGGGAGGTTCACTCCCGTGACCACTTCGATGCGGCCTTCTTCCAGAAAGGAAAGCCCCAAATTCGAAGGGGTTCCGCCGAGCATGTCCACAAGGAGCAACACGCCGTCTCCGTCGTCGACTTCCTTAATCGCTTTTTCGATGTCTTTGTGCAGATGGTCGACATCGGTGTCCGGGGCCAAGCACAGAGTACGCACCTGTTGTATTCTTCCCACGATGAATTCGGCAGTCTTCAGCAGTTCTTCCGCAAGTCTCAGATGAGTGATGATCAACACGCCTACCATTAGGCTACTCCTTGTCGATGTCCCGGTGCTTTAAGAAGACTCGAATATTGTTCCGGTGCAGAAAATCGGCCAAGGATTCCGTGACCGCCACACTCCGATGTCTTCCGCCCGTACAACCTACCGCTATGGTCAGGTACGACTTGCCTTCCTGCCGATAAAGCGGGATGAGAGTCAGCAGCAGGTCTCCGAATTTTTCCAGGAAAGGTGCGGCGTGATCTTTTCCCAGAGCGTAGCTCGCGACCTCCGGGTCCCTTCCATCTTTGTTCTTCAGCTCTTGTACGAAAAATGGGTTGGGCAGGAAGCGAACATCCATCACCAGGTCCGCTTCGTAGGGAAGACCGAACTTGTATCCGAAGGACAACAGATCGATCCGCATGCGTTCCGCCAGCGGGACGTTCGTTACGTGATCGATGATCAGCGCCCGTAAATCGTGGATCGTCAAGTTGGACGTGTCGATCACACGATTCGCCATATCACGGAGATCGGACAGCCTCCCCCGTTCTTCCCGGATACTCTCGCCCAATGAGACTCCGGGGCGGCTGAGGGGGTGCTGCCTTCGGGTTTGGCTGTAGCGGCGTATCAGGGATTGGTCCGAAGACTCAAGAAAGATGATCTCCGCATGATAACCCTGACGTTCCAATTCCTTGAACGTCCCGGGATACCGATCCACGAAATCCTTCTCCCTCAAGTCCGTTACGAGGGCCAACTTGAAGGTTCCCTGGGCGAATTCGTTTTTCAGGTCCAGAAGTTTAGGCAGGAGAACCAGAGGCAAATTGTCGATACAGAAGAAGCCCGAGTCTTCCAAGGCCTTGATGGCGGTGCTTTTTCCCGACCCCGAAAGACCTGTGATGATCACGATGGGAGAATTGCTCATGGGAATCGGTTCTTCTCGCCTTCGGAGGGGGAAGCGAATTCGTTCCGTGTGCCCCTCGGGTCCGGATTTTTCAGAATTCCTGATCGAAGTCCGAGATCACTCGGTGAATTTCTTCGCGGTCTTCGGCCTTGATAAGTCTCGAACGAAAGTCCTTGTTCTTCAGCATCTTCGATATCTTTGCAAGTATCTTCAGGTGTTCTCCGGAGGAATTCTCCGGAGCCACAAGGACAAAAAACAGGCTGGCCGGTTTCCCGTCGATACTGTCGAATTCGATCCCGTCGCGGCTTCGCCCGAATGAAATGAGATGCCTGCTCAAATGCTTCAGTTTTCCGTGAGGGATGGCGACTCCGTTGCCGATACCGGTACTCCCGAGTTTTTCTCGTTCGGAGAGCACCTCGAAAAACTCTTCCTCACCGAGGTCTTCGGTCTGCTCCGCGAAGCCCTTCACCAGTTCGTGCAGGACGCCGCTCTTGTCGCGGGAAGTGATGTCCGCGATGATATTTTCTTCTTTCAGCAGGTCGGTCAACTTCATGGAAACATCCTTTGGGAGGGTTTTCCGGAAACCCGGGTCGGGACCCTCAGGATCACGAGAGAACCCTGCACGAGCCACGCGCTGGGTTCACACACCGAATCCCGGCCACGGTGCCGGAAAGCAACTCCCCATGGCGTCCTCGGTTCGTCGGGCGGCACGGCACCGGGATCACCACGCGTAATTGCGGAGAGTCGGGGCCGCCGGCGGCTCATGTCGCCGACGCCGGCTTGCCGCGGCTCCGGAATCCCTCCCAGACCGGGCGAAAGGCTCAGTGTTCGGCTTACTCGGGCTGAATCAGACCGAAGTGCCCGTCCTTGCGCCGATAGATCACATTAATTTGTTGGGTGGTGGAATTCTTGAACACCAGGAAATCCAAACCGGTCAGGTCCAACTGCATGACGGCTTCTTCCACGTCCATGGGCTTGGCGGATTCGTTCTGGGTTTCGACGATTTTGAGGCTGTCCTCTTCCTCCCCTTCGGTGGAGATGACGTCCATCGTGTAACGGATCGATTCTTCCTTGTGTCCCGTTTTTCTCTTCTTGATCTTGCCTCGATATTTCTTGACCTGTCGTTCCAGCTTGTCCATGACCATGTCGATGGCCGAGTAAAGGTCGCCCGTTTCTTCAGCTCCTTTGATGTTGTATCCGTTGAAGCTGATCGTAACATCGGCCATGTGCCTGAACTTCTCAACGCTCAACACCACGTGAGCTTCACCCGCCGTATCGATGAACTTATCCAGTCGATTCAGACGGTCAACGGCATATTGCTTGATGGCATCCGAAGGTTCGACATGCCTGAAGGTGACATTCACCTGCATTTGGACTTCCTCCTTCAAGAACTGAAATTGTAATGGAAAACTCCGGCAATGGGGAGGCTCGATCTCCTTATGACGAATCCCCGGAAAGATAATTACGCAGTTCTTTTCTTGCCGGATTCCTTGCCGGTTTTTGCGAAGGGATCCTTTCTCTTGCTTGACGGCAGGATACCCATGGCTTCCCGATATTTGGCCACGGTGCGTCTGGCGATGTTGATCCCTTCCTTTTCAAGCAGCTCCACGATTCTATTGTCGCTGAAAGGCTTTCCCGGATCTTCTCCTTGGATGACTTGGCGAATCTTGGCCTTGACGCTTTCGGAGGCCATGGAGTCCCCGTCCGAGCGACCGATGGCGCTGTTGAAGAAGAACTTCAAATTATAAATGCCTTGGGGAGTGTGCGCATATTTGTTCGAGGTAACTCGGCTGATGGTGGATTCGTGCATACTGATATCCTCAGCCACGTCTTTGAGAATGAGCGGCCTGAGGTGTTCGATTCCGTGCTCGAAAAATTCCCTCTGGAATTTCAGGATGCTCTCCGCCACCTTGTAGATGGTTCGTTGTCTCTGGTGGATGCTCTTGATGAGCCACATGGCGGATCGGAGCTTTTCCTGGATGTATTGCTTGGCGTCAGGCCCCACCGCTTGGGAGCCGCTGAGCGCTTCCCGATACAGGCTGTTCACTTTGAGTTTGGGAAGGCCGTCCTCGTTTTGCGTGATCACGAATCCGTCTTCCACTTTGTGAATGTAGATGTCGGGAGTGATGTAGCGAGGAGGTTCCGTCTGGTACAAGCGTCCCGGCCTGGGTTCAAGGTGGGTAATGACCCCCAGTGCACTGTGAATGTCGTCCAACGAGCAGTGAAGCTTCTTGCTCAATAGGGCATAATTCTTGTTTTCCAGCAAGTCCAGATGTTCCGCTACGGCCTTCTCGGCGATGGGGTTGTGGATTTCCAGAATACGCATTTGGTTCAGGAGACATTCCCTGACATTTCTGGCCGCCACCCCGGGTGGATCGAATTCCTGGATCACTTCGAGAACCCTTTCCACTTCCTCCACGGGCTGTCCCACCGCGGCCGCGATTTCCTCCACCGAAGCGATGAGGTAGCCGTCTTCGTTCAGGTTCCCGATGATCTCGGCCCCGATGAGCATCTGGTCGTCGGATACGTCGGAGAGGCGCAACTGCCAGAGCAGATGATCGGAAAGGTCCTCCTCTTTGGACAGAAAGTTCTCGAACGACGGGGCCTCGGACGCTTCAAACTCATAGGGAGCCTTATGAGAGAAGGAATCATTGTAGGCTTCCCAGTCGAAACTCTCGCCGGTCTGCTGTTCGTGTTGGTCCGGAGTGTCCATCCCGGGCGGAGACTCCGGCAGGAAAGGGGATTCCATGGCCTGGGTGAGGTCGCCTGCCGGCTGGTCCTCCGAGGGTTGTTTCGAACCGTCCTCGGAACCGGCGTCCATTTCCGGTCCGGACTCGTCGAGCAACGGATTGGTTTCCAATTCCTCATGAATCGTGTCGATCAGCTCGAGGCGTGAGAGCTGGAGAAGCTTGATCGTCTGCTGCAACTGAGGCGTCATGATCAGTTGCTGCGACAATCTCAGGCTTTGCTTCAGTTCCATTGCCATTAGAGCTTGAACCTCTCACCCAGGTAAATCTTACGAGCCTTTTCGCTGACGGCGATCTTTTCGGGGGGACCCTCTTCCAGAACCTGCCCCTGATTTAGAATATAGGCGCGATCGCAAACGTTCAAGGTCTCACGTACGTTGTGGTCGGAAATCAGCACTCCGATTCCTCTGTGCCTAAGTTCCATTACGATATTTTGTATGTCCGCGATGGCCAACGGGTCAATACCCGCGAACGGTTCATCCAACAGAATGAACGACGGCGACGTGACCAGGGCTCGCGCGATTTCGACTCTGCGACGCTCCCCCCCGGACAGGGACGAGGCCTTGTTTTCCGCCAAGTATGCGATGCCGAGATCGTTCAGCAGCTCCCGGAGACGTTCTTCCCGCGCCTCACGCGACAGCTGCATGGTTTCCAGGATAGCCGAAAGGTTCTCCTCCACCGTCATTTTCCGGAACACCGACGGCTCCTGGGGGAGATAGCTGATTCCCAACCGTGCTCTGCGGTACATGGGCCAATGCGTGATTTCATCGTCGTTCAGAAAGACCGAGCCCGAATCGGGGTGGATCAGACCCACGATCATGTAAAAAGTGGTGGTCTTTCCGGCCCCGTTGGGACCCAATAAGCCCACGATCTCACCGCTTTTCAGGACGAGCGCCGCCTTGTCCACCACGACTCGCCGGCGGTATGATTTTACCAAGTCCTGGGTGACGAGTTGAGCCAAGAAAGATTACCGCGAGCGCTCGGGAAACAGCACGGCCTTCACCGGCCTGGTGTCGCTTCCTTCCACCACGAAACGTTTCGTGTCGAGGAAAAAAATGATTCTTGCGCCTTGTACGTTCTGAGGTCCTTCCTTGAACACCGCGTCCCCCGTTACCACGATCTTTCGCTCTCCATTGAGATATCTGGCTTTGTCACCGGTAACGCGACGCGCGCCTTGGGAGATGACCACGCCGCCCTTGGCCAGGATCTCCCGAATACTCTCGGGCCCGAACTCCCCTTCCACAGCCGACGGGTCGTAGATTACCTCCATCTCTCGGCAGTCGATGATTACGTCGTCCTGAACGGCATGCACCTTACCGCTGAAAATGACCTTTTGAGCTTGATGGTCGAGCTCAAGCCGGTCGGACGTGATGGTGACGGGACCGGTCGGTTGCTGCGCCCATGCCCCTTGAGCGAAAGCCGACAGCAGCCACCCGCAAAGCACGGCCGTTATGAATAAGATGCTCTTGACTCCGCAAGACTTGCCCGTGTGGAAGTAGGGGCCCGGTTCTCTCATAAGCGTCACTCGAGATCAGAAACGTACAGTTCGGTCGTTACGTTGTTTTCGATTACCAGTTTCCGTTCGGCCACGGAAGCCCTCAGTCCGGTGCCTCGAATGCGATGAAGCCTTGTTTGGAGACGAACCTCGCCGGGAGATCGGAACTCCTTGGAGTCATCGCGGTAAGTGATCTGGTCGGTCTCCAGGGTCAGTCGGCCGGGTACTTCCACCTTCACGTCTCCGTGAACCTCAACGGAGCGATCCTGGAGGTTCATTTCGCCGGCTTCGCCCGTCAGGTGGATTTCGCGCCCATCAGGCAGATAGTAAATAAAGTGGACCTGCCTGAACTCCGTAATATCTTGAGATTTCGTGTAAGAGGCATCTTGCGCGATCAATCGCCACTCGTTCCTGCCATCCTTGTTCTGAACGTAGTCGATCCCTTCCAGGCTGAGCAGCGCCTCATCCTGCGGTTCTTCCATGGGGGCCATGGGAGGAGTCGGGGGAACACCACGATCGGACCGAAGAAAAATAAAAACGACGGCGGTCATTGTGATAGCCGCCAAGGCAAGAGCCGGCCATAACTTCCCTTTGCGCATCGTTTTTTCAGTATAGTACAGCTAAATTTTGCATGTAAAGCAGTTTTTCGGCCCGATTTTTGATAGTCAAAATCGCCTCGCTTTCCGGGCCGCCAGCAGGAGCTCGCACACTTCTCTCACCGCGCCGCGTCCCCCCGGGCTCCCCGTCCTGTAATGCACTTCCGGAATCAGTTCCGGAGCGCAGTCCGCCACGCCCACCGCCAGACCCACCGCATGCATCAAGGGAAGGTCTAAAAGATCGTCCCCCACGCAGGCCCAACGCTTGGGCCGGATGCCCGTCGTCTTGGCCAAGTCTTTGAGGACTTTGGTCTTGTCTTTGATCCCCTGGTAAACGTGCTCGATCCCCAGGTCGGCCGCCCTTCGGGAGACGCAGGAAGCGGCCCTTCCCGATATGACGGCTACCACCACGCCCGCTTCCATGGCGAGGCGGATTCCCAGACCGTCCTTGACGTCGAAGGCTTTGTATTCTTCTCCCGCGGGACCAATGAGTATGGTTCCGTCGGTCATGGTTCCATCCACGTCCAGGATAAGCCCGTCGACGGCCCCGGCCCGTTCCAGGAGTTCCGGTGGAAAGAATCTCCCTTCAGTTGTCCCGGACATGAGCCGCCTCATGGATGTCGAGGAGAGAACGGAGGAGTGCGCCCACATGGTCCAGCGCCAAAGAGTTGGCGCCGTCGCAGAGGGCTCGTTCGGGCTTGGGGTGGACTTCGAAGAACAGCCCGTCCACGCCCGCGGCAACGGCGCCTCGCGCGATCACGGGTATGAAGTCTCTTCGTCCCACCGTGCAGCCGTCGCCGGCCCCGGGCATCTGCACGCTGTGGGTGGCGTCGAAAACCACGGGTTGGCCCAGCTCTCTCATTAGGTAAAGGGACGTGAGGTCCACGATCAGACGATGATAACCGAAGGAGGTTCCACGTTCCGTCAACAGGATCCGTGGGTTGCCCGCGGACTTGGCTTTCCCGACCACATGCGCCATGTCGTCGGGAGCCATGAACTGTCCCTTCTTGACGTTCAAGGGTTTGCCCGTTTGGGCCGCTTCCAGGATGATGTCCGTCTGACGGCAGAGGAAAGCGGGAATCTGGATCAGGTCCAGTACTTCCGCGGCGGCCTTCACCTCGGACACCTGGTGCACGTCGGAGGTGACGCACAGCCCGAATTCTTCACGAACACGGCCCAGAATACGCAGCCCTTCCTTCAGACCGGGTCCCCTGAAGGAGTCGATGGAAGTCCGGTTGGCCTTGTCGTAGGAAGCCTTGAATATAACGGGAATTTTCAGTTCATCCGCCAACGTCCGAATCTTTTCCGCCACCTTGAGGGCAAAGGCCTCATTTTCGATGACGCAGGGACCCATGATGAAAACGAGGGGGTTCCCCCCTCCTATGCGAATCGGTCCTATGTCGACGGTTTCAACCATGGCTCAGGATTCCCTGGATTGCTTGTTCCTGAGGGACGCTTTGATGAATTCCCTGAAGAGCGGATGTGGTTTCATAGGCCTGGATTTGAACTCGGGATGGAACTGGCATCCCAGGAACCAGGGGTGGTCTTTGAGCTCAATGATCTCCACCAGTTCACCGTCCGACGAGAGTCCGGTGAAAAGGATTCCGTGGCGCCCCAATACCTCTCGGTACTTATTGTTGAACTCGTATCGGTGGCGGTGCCTCTCGGAAATTTCCGCCGTCCGGTAGGCGGCCATGGCCAGCGAGCCTTCTCCCAGCACACAGGGATAAGCCCCCAAGCGCATGGTGCCGCCTTTTTCCGAATTTTCGTCCCTTTGCTCTCTGGTCTGTTTCTTGTGATCGAACCATTCGGTCATGAGGTAGATGATCGGGTGGGGGGTCTCGGTGTCGAATTCGGCACTGTTGGCGTCATCAAGACCGGCCACATGGCGGGCGAACTCCACCACGGCCATCTGCATTCCCAGACAGATTCCGAAAAACGGCACCTGGTTTTCCCTGGCATAGCGTACGGCGCCGATTTTTCCTTCGATCCCGCGAGAGCCGAAGCCGCCCGGCACCAAGATACCATCCACCGAGCGGAGGGCTTGGTGGGACGGATGCGTCTCGTTTTCCAACGCTTCCGAGTCGATGAATTCGAGATTGACTTTGGCCTCGTTGGCCACGCCGCCGTGCACCAATGCCTCGTTGAGACTCTTATAGGACTCTTTGAGATCGATGTATTTGCCCACGATTCCAATGGTGACCACGTGCTTGGGGTTATAGATCCGGTGGACCAGTTGCTCCCAGTGATCCAGATGCGGACTGCGAGTCCAGATGTTCAAGGTCTCCACCACACGATCGTCCAGACCCTCGCCGTGGAATCTCAGTGGGACTTCGTAAACGCTCTCCACGTCCTGGGCCGTGATCACGGACTCGGTGGGCACATTGCAGAATAGAGCGATCTTGGACTTGATTCCGTCGGAAAGCTCACGCTCGGTTCGGCAAAGCAGAATGTCGGGCTGGATGCCGATGCTCCGCAATTCTTTGACGCTGTGCTGCGTGGGTTTGGTCTTCAGCTCTCCGGAAGTCTTGATGAAGGGCACCAAGGTGAGATGGATGTAGCAGACGTTGTTCTTGCCCAGATCGGCTCGGAATTGCCGGATGGCCTCCAGGAAGGGGAGGCTTTCGATATCCCCCACCGTGCCTCCGATCTCGATGATGGCCACGTCCACACCGTTGCCGACTCCCAGAATGGCCCGCTTGATTTCGTCGGTGATGTGAGGAATGACCTGGACCGTGCCGCCGAGATACTCGCCCCGCCGCTCTTTCGAGATGACGGAATAGTAGATCCGACCGGAAGTGTAGTTGTTGGCAATGGATAGTTCCGCGCCGGTGTACCGTTCATAGTGCCCCAGGTCCAGGTCCGTCTCGGCCCCGTCGTCCGTCACGAACACTTCTCCGTGCTGAAACGGATTCATGGTCCCCGGATCCACATTGATGTACGGGTCCAACTTCTGCAGCGTTATCTTGAGCCCTCGGCTTTCAAGGAGAGCCCCAATGGACGCCGCAGCGAGCCCTTTCCCCAGACTGGACAGAACCCCGCCGGTGACAAAGATGAATTTTGTATGCCCTTTCCGCCCCATAACCCCCCTATATCACAGCAAAATTTGCTAATCTGGATTTTCCCGGAACCGTAGCTTTTTTGAAGGGAAAAGTCAAGAGCCGTAACAAGAACTCAGAAATCTTCCAGGCTTGTCTTTGGGGCGCAAAAGGCATAGACTTCGAATTCGGGAGGAAGAAATGAGGGTAGAACGCCGCATGACCAGGGATTTGGTTTCCGTGTCCAGGAAGAGTTCCATCCAGGAAGCCATTCAGCTCATGAAGAAATTCTCCATTCGCCATCTGCCCGTGCTGGAGGAGGACGGAGAGTTCGTGGGATTCGTGACGGAAAGCGACCTGCGGGGTGTACTGATTCCTTCGATGGTGGAAACCATCACCGTAGAAGACGTGATGATCTCGGAACCCATCACGGTAACTTCCACGGACAGTGTGGAAAAGGCCGCGATACTTCTTTATCGCCACAAGATCGGGGGCTTGCCCGTGGTGGACGACAACCGACTGGTGGGCATCATCACGGTGGCGGACGTGCTCGAGTCCTTTATCGAGTTCGTGGGCGTGCTGGAGGCCAGCTCCCGATTGGACGTCGTGCTCAAACGTGAACCCGGAGCCTTCGAAGAAGTAACTCGGTTCATCAGAGAATATGGGGGGCGCGTGATCAGCGTCGGCGTGACGCTGAATACGCAACACGGGGAAATCCACTCTTTCCGCTTGAAACGGGCGGACCTCAATCCCCTCATATCCAGGCTGAACGAGGAAGGACACCAAGTAATCGGCTGGGAAGACTGATTCCGCTTCGGCACCTTTTGCGGAAGCCGGGGAAGGCGCTTTGAAAAAGGATTACGGCCGGTCCTTCGGTAGGCGTTCGCGGGGTAGGCAACTGGTTCGTATTCACAGGGCCCAAGGGGAACGCTCTTACCGCCGGACCCCTTGTATCGGCTTTCACCCCGCCTGTACGTGACGAATTCGTTCACCGACCATTTCTTGGGGGCGTATGTCCGATCCCGTCGAGCACAAACTGGACCGGCTGAAGGGTCTGCTCCGGGAGCGCCGCAGTGTGCTGGCGGCTTTCTCGGGAGGGCTGGACAGTAGTTTTCTGCTGGCTGCGGCTCGTGACGTTCTGGGGGAACGCGCGGCCGCCTTCACGGTCGTTTCTCCTTTTGTTCCACAGCGTGAACGGAGATCCGCCGCGAAAACGGCGGAGCGTCTGGAAGCGCGCCACTTTGTGGTTTTCCTCGATATGCTGTCCGTTCCCGTTCTGGCGAACAACCCTCCGCAGCGTTGTTACGAATGCAAGAAACTGGTGTACGGCAAAGGGCTGGAGATTAGTCGGGATCAAGGATTCGAGTGCTTCATGGACGGCACCAACGCCGACGACCTGAACGTTCATCGGCCCGGCAGACGGGCGGTGGAGGAACTGGGCGTGGTGACGCCCCTGGCCGACGCCGGACTCGGGCGTGAAGAGATTCGAATCCTGAGCCGGAGATGGAATCTCCCCACCTGGGACAAACCTCCGATTTCATGCTTGGCCACCCGCTTTCCCTACGGAACGCACCTGACGCGCGAAATCCTCGATACGGTGGATCAGGCTGAGGAGCTCCTGGATTCGTTGGGGTTTCCCGAAGTGAGAGTGCGGGTTCACGGAGAAGTGGCCCGCATCGAAGTGGCGGCGGATCACCTGGAAAGCCTCACCCAGCCGGACGTTCGTCACGCGGTGGTGGACGGTCTGAAGGGGTTGGGGATTCGCTATGTCGCCCTGGACCTGGAAGGCTTCCGCAGCGGCAGCATGGACGGACAAATCGGGGCTCCCGTTTCATTCCAAAGCGGGGCGGGGTTCGCGAGTTCATAACTGCTCTGAAGGAAGCGCTTTTCCCCGTTTCACAAATGATTACCGGCTTTTTCCCTTCCCACATCAAAGCCCCAACCAAAGATAATCCGCTTCTTCCACGCCCACTGTTTGCGGGGTGAGTCTTTCCGGAATCTCCGGCAGGATCACGCGGACGGGCATATCCGAGTGTTGGGCGATTCTTCTGGGAATTCCCGGCTTCCAGGCGTGGGCTTCCCCCGCGAGAATCACCATGGATCGGTCGGGGAATCGGGCGAGGTAGCCCAAAGCGTGAACCGCCATGGCGGTATCCCAGAGCAGTTGCGCCTCACAAAACCGTTCGAAATCATGGGAACCGTGTCCATGGGCCCCCAGAGCCTTGCGAAGAAATTCCCGATAGGCCTCGTCCACGTCGCAGGTCACCGGAGGGAGTTGCGCGAGTTGCTCACTCGTCAAGGATCCAAACCCGTGGGAAGCCACTTGGCGTGTGATTTCCCGGGGTACGTTCAAAGCCACCAGAGGTATCTTCCGCTCACGGGCGAACATGAAAACTTCTCTGTACAGCTTCCAGGGAAAACCCCAGTCCGTGTCGAACACCTTCCGTAATTCCGACTCGTCCAGGTTTCCGGTTATCCACCGGTCCAACGTATCCTGATGTTGCGCGGCGAACATTTCGAGGCCCACCGCCAAGGGTAGGCCTTCTTGTTTCAGTCGCCGGATCAATTGGAGCTGGGCCTCATGATGGCTTTGCCTGGAATGAAGCTCGCCCATGATCACGATCTTCGCCTTCACGATATCCGGCAGGGCCTCGTTCAGAGTGAGGACCCGACCATCCGCCGTGTGCAGGAGACGGGGCTCTTCCGATGGCCCTTTCCAACAGGCGGGAGTCGAAAAGACCAGCAGCGCAAGGAGCAAGCAGGCTGTTCGGGTGTTCTTTCCGGATTTCGTCAATGCGTGTCCTCCCGGGTCTGAAACCGGTGTATGAGTGGTGAGGACTTTGGTATGCGGGTTCCTTTGACGAGGTTCATCCCCTTCCGAAAGACCAGATATCCGTACTTTCCGTAGTGTTTGATCTTGGGGAGCGCAGAACGCGCGGCCTCCCGCGACAGGGGAAGAAACAGGGCCATGGCCTTGTTTCGCGTTCCGGGACGTCGCACCACCTCGAACAGGCAATCTCCCGGATTGTCGAAGGTCCGTTCTTGGAGGGTGAAGGAAGCCGGGTCCGGCAGGTCGGGGATTTCGGGCCAAGATAGTTCCGGTGGGAGCCCGGAGGGACGACCCACAAAGATCAGGTCGTTTCCTTCCAAATCCATCTTTCCAAGATCCTTTTCCGGAATCAAGGGAACCCCCTCCTGGTCCAGGGAATCCAACAACAACCGGCCCGCCGGTGCGAGCCAGGGTTCGGCGTGGTCCGACAACACGGCGACCAGAGACTCGGAACCTCGGATTGAGTTCACCACCGGGGGGATCTCCTCATCGTAAAGGCGGCGGAAGACCTGAGCATCGGGGTCCACGGCCAGCTCCACGGGAAGAGCATCCGTTTTCACGGAGAAGTCGGTTTCGGAGGAATCGAGCGTCACGGTGAAATCCATCGAGCCGGAAGCCGTGGTCAGACGCAAGGGAACCTCCAGATCGTAAGCCGGGGAATCCTGCCGAAGGCGGCCGGTCACGAGTCGTCCTCCGTCCGTGGGTTGCTCACGCACGGCTTCGAGATGCACCATGGGCGCCCCCTTTCGCCGAACCCATTGATCGAAGAAGGGCTGAAGGTCCCGCCCGCCGGCGGCCCCGAACGCGGCGGCGAAGTCGGACCAGGATGCCTCGCGAAAGCATCTTTCTCGAAATACGTTTTTCAGCGCCCCCCAAAAGGCCGTCTCGCCCACCCTTCGACGGGCCATGTGAAATACCATGGCTCCCTTGCCGTACCCCACCGCGCGGGTGGCGGGGTCCACCCGCCCCATAAAGCGGCTGAGCGGGAAATCCCGGTCCGGAGGAACCAGGGTGGCGTAATCTCGAAGCAGCTTGCGGCGATACTCCGCGCCTTGTTCCTCGGATTTCCTTTCTTCATACAAATAATCCGACACGTAAGTGGTGAGGCCCTCGCACCAGTTACCCCGGGAGGCGTCCACCCGGACTCCGTTGCCCCACCAACAGTGGGCGATTTCATGACCAAGGCTGGTTTGGGGGATAAAGGGCAGTCGAATCACGGTGCCGCCCAACAAAGTGTAGGATGGGAATCCGTACCCCGTGGGGAAGAAATTTTCGACCACGGCGAATTTCTCGAAAGGATAGGGGCCGAAAAGCCCGGTGTACAGCTTGAGGAAGCCGGCCGAGGCATCGAGATAGGTGGGAGACAAGGACCGGTTTTCTTCTGAGAAATAGGTGTAGACCGGAATCCCTCCGGCGTTGCGTTCCTCCGGCAGGTAATACCCGGCGGAAAGGGCGGGTGCTTCGGTTGCATGACGTATTTCCCAGCGGGAACCGGAAAGGCCGTCGCGGGTCCATCGGTCGACACGCGCGCCCATGGTGACCGCCTCCATTCCTTCCGGCGCTTCCACCGTAAGTCGGAAGGAAGCCGGAGGACTCATACCGGACGGATACCAGCCCGCGCCGGGCAGGAGGAAAACGCCCTCTTCGGCAATGATCCCCACCACGCCGTATCCCGGATTGTCGGAGGCAAAGGCCGGTCTGGGCACGGGATCGCGAAACACGGCGTCATATTTCACGAGCAGCCGATGGCGTGTTGATTGTTTGCCCAAAGGCACGGCAAGCACGCCTCGCTTGTTTTCCGTGGGGATTTCTTTGCCGTCCATTTGGATACTGAGGATGCGAGCGGATGGGGCGATCCCCAGAAGAAGCTCTTCTTCATCGGATTCAAAGGTAATGGCGTCCGTTCCGGAAAGTCGTCCCTCGGAAGGGTACAGCAAAACGCGCAAATCGTGATGCAGACCTTCGGCACGGGCCGGCTCGGGAGACGGCGTGCAGGCCGCGAGGCATGCCGGGAGTAAGAGCATCCATACTCGAAGTCGGAAAAAAAGCTTGATCATTTTCCTCATCCCTGTTCCGGATTTTCTTGCGGATGCGGCTCCCGTGAATACCGTCCTTTATTCCTTGTCCGGGAATTCAAGAGTTGTGAGCATTCAGAGGGGTGTCCGGGGGGCCATGGGTCCCCCGGCAGGGGGTGCGGGGGGACGGCGTCCCTCTGCGGCACACCCGGTGAATAGGTAGCAAGAGTCTCCATGTTTTCGATCCGGCCGTAGCCCGGAGCGAAACCGAGCCGTCCCGGAAGCCTGAAAGGCGACATCAGTTCTGCAGAGAGGAAGCCGCCGGCGGAAACTCGGAGCCGACGGAAAAAGGCGGAGGTTCCCGCTGAACAAGCACGGCTTTTGGAACGTCCCGGCTGAACGCCGATCCGGAGGCCGCGGCCCGGTCTTGGGATTCGGAACCGCTTTCCAGCGCACGACGGTAGCTTTCCGCGTCCAAATAGGGGATGGCCGACAAGTAATAGTCGAAGGTTTCCGGCGTGATCTGTCGGTGGGTCCTCTTGAAGCCGTCGTAGGCGGAAATGTAACGTTCCTGCAGGTCGGCGTCGTGTTTCAGGCCGGAATACAGGGTCCACACGCTTTGTCCCGTCAAGGGAGAGTCGCCGTAGGCCTCTCGGAAACGGTGGCCGGTGCGCCAGAGTCCGTCGTCGGAATCGAGACAGCGGGTTTCATAGTCCCATATCACAAACGTCCCTCGTTGGTACGTCAAGCTTATGTATCCGGGGTTGTTGGCGAAGCCCGGAGAGATGGAAAGAGTCGTCAGCACGGGAACTCCGGAACCGGTCGTGACCTCGGGAGAACGGATAAGGCGAAAGGCCTCGCGATGAATGTGACCGGCGAAAACCTCGGTAACGGTGTCGGCGTATTGGGATACGATGCTTGTCAATCGTTTCGAATACTTTTCCTTTATATGCAGGATGATGTCCCTAAAATCGGATTTTCCCTCATTGGCTCGTACCGTGGCGTACTCGTCCACTCCGGGGGGGATGTGCAACAGGATCCAGACCTTGTCTCCCGCTTCGGCCGCCGCCGAAAGACTTTGCTCCAGCCAGTCCAGTTGTGCGTCGCCGGGATCGGAATCCGTATCCGGAGCGTTTCGGGAGAGAAACACGGCGTTGAGCGAAAGGATCCGCAAGCCGTCGCCAACGGCGGGAAACACTTGGTAGTGGCCTCCTTGGGGATAGGTGGCCGCGAACGATTCCCGGTTACACGCGGTTTTCAGGAAGGCGTCGGCGAAAAAATCGGAAGTGTTCTCGAGGAACGGGCCGTGGGGCGCGAGGAGGTAATCGCCGTCGTAGTCGTCGTTGTTGCCCAGGCAGAAATAGATGGAAGTTTCCGGGTAATAGAGGGTAATCCGCGAAACGATGTAGGCCAGGGTCTTATCGACGAATTTCCGTAATCCTTCCGTGGACGCATCCCCTGTGAGCTTCAGATATACCGTATCGAATTTGTGCGCCAAGAAGTCGCCGGCGAACAGGATAAAATCCGGCGACGGCACATGCTCCCGCATGTCGGCGAGGGAAGCCTCGAGCAGCGCTCTGTTGGCCTCTTTGCCGTAAAGTGGGAGCACGGCATGAACCGGAGACTCGGACAGGATCGCGTCCCACTCGGTTGCGTTGTTTTCCGCCAGCCGGGTCACGACGGCCGGGTCCGCGAAGGGGTTGAAATGCAGGTCGGAGAACCAAAGCACTTCGCCGGTGTCGCCGGTGGAACCGCCGCAGGCCGGGAAAACAGCCGAGAGCAGCAGTAAAACCATGACGACGGCTTTGACTAAAGAACCACAGGAAGGCGGATCGTAGGATCTGAAGGATGGGAATTTCTTGGTGTAACCGGAGTTCTTTTCTCTCATACCGGCCCTTGATGATAGGTTTCCATGATTCAAGGTGCATCCGTTCCGCCGGTAGGGTCCGGTACGTTGGACCGTTTTGTTCTCGGCGGGTTTGTCTCCCGATACGATGCGCCGTCCCGTCCGGGCTCAGGCCCGTCCATCGAAAATCAGGGTCAGTTTGTTTTGCTGATATTCCCTTAGGTACCGGACTTTCTTGGCCATTTTTCGTATCAGGACAAGGCCGAGTCCCCCCACTTTTCGGTGATCCACGTCTTCGTTCAAATCCGGTTCGGGTGCGGAAACCATGTCGAAAGGAACGCCCCAATCCACGATTTCGAGGACGATGTCACCGTCTTCTTGGGTATCGATCCTCAACTCGACCACGCCTTTACCGTCGGGATAAGCGTAGTTGAAGACGTTGACCAGGGCTTCTTCCACCGCGAGCTGAATCCCGGGAATACGATCGGGCCGGGCTCCCCGTTCCTGGAGGAAACCGGTCACGAATCCCAGAAGAGATTCCAGTTGATCCAGTTCAGCGGGACCCTCGATGCGGGGCATAGATGATGTCCTGCCGAGAATCGCTCCAAAGGAGGGGAGGATTTCTCGATCGAGTGTGCTCGACGGAAAGACCGTCGTGGGATGGTTCGAGCCTCCAAGTGAAAAGACGGCCCATGGAACGGGCGCCGTCTTTATTCCGGGATCTCGGGTATGGGGCCGGCGCTTTTTATGTCGCGGAAAGAGCCGATTCGATGGAATCGTAAACCGGGAGAATCGAGGTGAAACCGGAGATCTCGAATACTTCCTTCACCGGGCCCTTTAGAGACGCAACGGCGAAGCGTCCGTTCTTCGCCTTGAGCATTTTGGCCGTGGACAGCACGGCCCTCAAGCCGGCGCTGCTGATATAGTCCAGTTCGGCAAAGTCCAGGGCTATCCCCGTATCACCGTCCTTGATCCATTGCTTCAACCGTTGTTCGAAATCCGGTGCCGAGCCGGCGTCCAGTCTTCCTTTGACTTTCACGATCAAAAGCTCACCTTGTTTGCCGGCGTTGATCACTTCCATTATCTTCCTCCTCCGCGTTCCGCAGCGTACCGGCGCAACGCATGGTTGCCTTTCGGCCCGAAAAACCTTATAGGAGAGGCAACTATAGCAAACCCCTTCCAGCTGCTGCAATCTCAAATCGCGGCTTCCGTGTTGGAGAGCGCGAACCGGGTTCCTGTGCGGTTCACGTGGAAACCGGCCGACGCCGCCCTCCCACTCGAAACGGAGCGTCCGACTCATGCGATTGAAGAACAGCATCAAAACGAAACTGGTCTTCTATTCCCTGGTGATCATCCTCGTACCCTTGCTCATCACAACGATCTTTTCCGTGCTGTTTTTCCTCAAAGAGGTGGAGGAAGAAGCGGTAAAGAATATTCGGCAGGACATACGCATCGCTTCCCTGATTTTTCAGGATAAGATCGAGGACCTGGAACGCCTGTCCAGATCTCTCGCCATGGACCCGCCTTTGGTATCCTTTTTGGAGAAGGGAGATTCCCCGGTTTCGATGGAGAGGTTGAGACGATTTCCGGGATCGCTCCAAGGGATCGAGATCACCGTGACGGACCGGCTGGGAAGAATAAAACTGATGGATCCGCCTTTCGAAGAGTCGGTCGCCGCATCGGTGGAGGATCCGTTCATAGCGCGAGCCCTGGAGGGAGATCGGCCTGCAGCCTGCGAGGCGATCACGGATGCGTCTACGGGAAAGCGATCTTTGAGCATTGCCGTGGCGTATCCCGTTTATGATCGGGACGAGGCCGCCGTGGTGGGGGCGGTACGCGTTCGATATCGTCTGAAGAGCGACGTCGGACTCCTGAAACTGATCAGCGGCGCCGTCATGGGCGGTGTGGAGTTGTTCGAAGGAATTCGGTCCGTGGCCTCCGCGGGGGGATCGGGAAAGGACTCGACCATGTTCTGTGCGGAGGAACTGCCCGTCGGGGTCGTTCGCAGGACTTTGTTCGAGAACAGTCCTTTTGAGCATGTGGACATCTCCCGCCACGGGTGCCTTGCGGAATTCGAACCCATTTTGGGGCTCGATGGGCGGCCGTTGGGGGTTCTGGCGGTGCACACCTCCGCCGCGGAATATCACGACCTGAGGGTGAAGTCCGTCATCGGCCTGTCCGCCATTGCCTCGGCCATGCTCGTGCTCGGTTTTCTCATCGGTCACCGGCTCCAATCCGGCATCACCCGGCCCATCATCGAGCTCACGGAACGCACCAAAGCCGTGGCGGAAGGCGATTTCAGCAAAGGCTCCCTGGAAACCAAGTCACGAGATGAGATCGGTGTACTGACCGAATCCTTCAACAAGATGACCCTGGATCTGATTCGGTACATGGACAATCTGGAAAAGACCACGGCCGAACGGGAACGGATGAGCAAGGAGCTGGAAATCGGGCATCAGATCCAACAGGATTTCCTGCCCCGAACCTTTCCGGAGCACGGACGAGTCGAGGTCTTTGGGGAGAGCATTCCCGCCCGGGAAGTGGGCGGCGACTTTTTCGACGTCTTCATGCTGGATGACCGACGCATGGGACTGGTGATTGCGGATGTTTGTGGAAAGGGCGTTCCCGCGGCCCTGTTCATGGCTTTGAGCCGGTCCGTGTTGCGGCTTACCGCCCTGCGGGGAGAAGGCCCGAAGGAAACCCTGGAGCGAGTCAACCGATTCGTGTGCGCGGACAACGACGCCTGCATGTTCGCCACCGTGTTTTACGGAATTCTGGATCTTCAGTCGGGGGACCTGGTCTATTCCAACGGAGGGCACAACCCGCCGCTGGTCTACAGGAAAGGGGAGGGGCGGGCCGAGGTGCTCGCTGTTCCCAAAGGAGTCCCTCTGGGAGTGATGGACGACTTCGAGTATCTCGTGGATCGGGAAGTCCTGGAACCCGGGGATTGGCTGCTTCTCTACACGGACGGAATCGTCGAGGCCCCGGACCGCGAAAACGGCGAGTTCGGGATGGAGCGCCTGCAGGCTCTGTTGGCGGACCATGCGAACTCGAGTCCCGAGGCCCTGTGTCGCCTCATCACGAAAGCCGTGGAGGAGTACAGCGAAGGACTTGAACAGTTCGACGACGTCACGCTCCTGGCGGCGAGACTGACGAACACGAACGACGCTTCCGTCACGCGAGCCTGATGGAACGGGAATGCCGTCGGTTGCCTTCGAGGTTCGGAACAGGGCGGGCGGCATGGGAGGCGCGGGTCCCACCGCGTCGCGACCAGGCGGCCCTACGGCCGGGTGACGGCCTCTCTGCAGAGAATCGGACCTACGTCCAGTATGGAGACCTCCGCGGGTTTGTATCCGTACTTTTCAGGGACCTTGTTCAACCAGCGGTCGGATTCGATGTATTCGCGAAGGTCCTTCTCCGTGTCGAATACATATAATGCTCCCCACTCTCCCCGTTCTTCGTTGACCCACCAGTGCTTGCTGTAGAGCCCCGGCATCTCTTTGAACACGGGGTAGGAGCCTTCGAATTTCTCTCTCATGGCCGCTCCCGTCTCCGGACTCTCGGGTCGGAAGACCACCCACAACGCTTTTTTGCTTTCCACCATTTTGATGTGCCTCCTCAAGTTGCGGCTGTTCACGGGGTAGGTGGGAGAACTTTTTTATGAAGTTCCCTTCCGTGAATGCGTGCTTCAATCGTCTTATCCCGATTCCGGTCGAAAGACCGGAACAGCGTCATTCCGGCGAGGAATTTCCGCTGCTTTGCATGAAACCCGTAATCGCGTCCAATGTTTCTTTGGGCATGGAACCGAAAACGATACCGATGGCCGCCTGTTGGCTGTCCAAATTAACGTTTCGGATATTGCCGTGACAAATGAAGGGCTTATCCGAATCGGGCAGGTTGAAGCTCAGCTTGATCTGAGTGTGAATTCGGTGAATGCTCAAATCGTTGTTCTTGTAGATGACCTTGCACCCCGCGACGCTGATATCGGTCATGGTCCCGCTGTAGGGTTTGCCGTAAATGTCCACGATGGTGGGAATGAAACAGGAGATCCTCACGAACCTGCGGAGGTTCACCTGCCGGATTTCGTCGGGATAGGAAGTGAACAACAGCGGGAACGGCGAAAGGACGAAGCCGAGCACTTTGACGCTGAAACCGTAGACGGTCCTGTTGACGGTGTACCGTACCTCCAGTTCCCGATCGAGATAGAAGCGGGGTTGTATATCGTGGACCAACGGAGGGTCCAACAGGATGCAGCGGCCCGGCTTGGCTCCCACGAGGGTACTCTTCAGTTCTTCCTTGATTCCCTTGAACTTGAGGATAACTTCCGTAGGGCGCTGGGCATCGATGAGAAGGGACGGATTGATGTCCCTGATTTCTTCCTCCTGCACGGGGGAGCTCCTTCGACCGTCTTCGTTCCGTTTAGACCAAAGCCCGGTAACACCGGACGAGCAACTTTTCTTCATGAAAAGGGAGGGTGCATTAAAGCATACCGGTTTTCCGCCGTTCAACCGAAAAACTCCGTTCCGGGTGCGCGTCCTTGGAATCCCTCAGAGGGGTATCTCTTCACGTGATCATTCACGGGGGGAACTTCTTTGTTGGGTCACACCGTCTCCGCGGGAACACCATTCCCCCGGACCCCCATAAGCGCTAACTTAAGCCTTTTGTTTTGGTGAGGTTTATGGTACCGTTGCCGCCAAAGGAGGTGGCAATGGAGCGTCTCGTTTTTTCCGAGGAAATGGAAGACTGGGAAGTTCTCCAGGGTTTTCTTCCCGATGGCTGGCAATCCAAAGCAAGGGAACTTGGTGCCGTTGTCAGATACCGTAAGTTCGTGGACGCCGAAGGTCTGTTGCGAACGCTTCTGATCCATCTGGCGGAAGGTTGCTCACTTCGGCTGACGGCGGCCAAAGCCAGGTTCGGCAACATTACGTCGATTTCCGACGTAGCTCTCCTAAAACGACTGAATAAATGCGGAGAGTGGTTTCGGTGGATGGCCTTAGGGGTCATGGAGAAATGGTTTCGAAAGCTGCCCGCCGTTGTTTTTGGAGAGAATTCACGCATCAGGTTGATCGATGCCTCCACCATTCAAGAACCTGGAAGTACCGGAACGACTTGGAGGGTCCATTATTCCATACAATTGCCTTCGCTGCGCTGCGACGAAGTCTATGTAACAGACCCCAAGATCGGAGAATCCTTCACCAATTTCAAAGTCCATGGCGGTGAACTTCTTGTAGCGGATAGAGCCTATTGCACACCAAGAGGAATTCACCATGTCATAGACAACGGCGGCGACGTCCTGGTTCGAATGAAACACCGTGTCGCCATGGTGGACAAGCAAGGGGAACGATTCCAATTACTCCCTCATCTAAGGACGTTACGTGTAAATAAGCTTGGCGACTGGGATGCATTCGTTCCATTTGAACAACGCTTGGTTGCAGGTAGAATCTGTGCCATCAAGAAGAGCAAAGACGCCACTGAAAAAGCTCGTAAAGCGATAGAAAAAGAGGCGAGGAAAAAAGGTCGCCAAGTTACTCCGGACACCCTCGAAGCGGCGGCCTACATATTTGTTTTCACAACATTGGGCCGTGAAATCTCGCCCTCTCAGGTCCTCGAGATGTACCGAGGTCGATGGCAAATTGAACTCGCTTTCAAGCGTCTAAAGTCCATTCTCGGTTTAGGCCATCTTAGAAAGACCGACATCGAAGGAGCCAAGGCCTGGATCCATGGGAAACTACTGGTGGCTTTCTTAGTGGAGGCCATGATCGCCGCAGGCGAATCTTTTTTTCCCTGGGGATACCCACTCCAAAAAGAACCACCGTAGAAATCGATGCTTCTGGAGAGAGACCATGTTTATGTTACACCTGCTGAAACAAGCCGTGAACCCTAAACTCGGCTTGGCCGAATGCATTGCCGGCTGGGATAACATATCTTTTTATTTGCGAGAACCGCCAAGGAAACGAGCACTTCAGCGGCTGATTCCTCAGACGGAAAGAAGCATAGCAAACAATGCTTAAGTTAGCGCTTATGCCCCGGACCCCCTTGCGTGCTCCGTCTCTATCGGGATGAAGCCTTTCAGGGCATTTACATAGTGCAACGCTTTCGTCGAAAAATCCGATGGTTGCGAGCCTGGAAATTTGCTTAGAGAGAGCCCCTAACTCGGTTGTGACGCGCAGCGAGCAACCCGTTCAACAAGTTTTGGAAAGGGTTCGGGAAAACCTTTTCCAAAAGGTTTTCCCGAATAGCCTCTGAACGCGTATCATGAACTCATACTCTCAAAGACATGGAAATACGGCTTCACGGACCCGTGTGCCGGGGAGTTCCTGTGCGGCCGGGCGCGGAACAGCTTGGGGGGCCCCTCGGGGAGCCTGCGGGAAAATCATGGGGTTGCTTCGGGGCGGCTCGCCGCCGGGCCGAACACTCGTTCCAATTCGGCGTACAGCTTTCTGAGTTCGTAAGGTTTTTGGAGGAAGCCGGAGAGCCCTCGTCCGCTGAACCGCCGAGTGGCCTCCTCTTCTCCATAGCCGCTGGACAGAATAATCTTCATATCCGGCCTCAAGCGGCGAAGCTCTTCAAACGTGGCGACCCCGTCCATGCGGGGCATGTACAGGTCCAATATGACGCCGTCGATTTCGTCCCCGTGTTGAGAGAAGACCTGTAAGGCTTCTTCGCCGTCGGAGGCGGTGAACACTTGGAAACCGGCCCGCTTGACCATGGCCGAGCAAATATCCAGGACCATCTCTTCATCGTCCACCACGAGGAGGGTGCCGGAACCGTCCGGATAATCAGGATTGTCCGTGAGAGGAGAGGGGGATAGTGCAGTCCCGGCGGTTTCGGACACTTCCGCGTTCAGCGGAAAGAGCACGCGAACGGAGGTGCCTTTGCCCTCTTCGCTCTCCACCATTACGGCTCCTCCGTGTCCCTTGATGATCCCCAAAACGGCGGCCATGCCGAGGCCACGCCCCATGAACTTGGTGGTGAAGAACGGGTCAAACAATCGTTCCAGCGTATGTGCGTTCATACCGGAGCCCTCGTCGCGTACCTCCAGCCGGAGGAAACGGCCCGGTTGGGGCGTCTCGTCGGTTCTCGTGCGGCTCAGGTAGGCAGCGTCGCAATCCGCCTCGTCCGTGGTGAGCGTGACCACGCCGCCCCGTTCTCCGGCGGCTTCGGCCGCGTTGGTCACCAGATTCATCACCACCTGTCGAACCTGGCCTTCGTCCGCCGGGAAAGGATGCAGACGCCTACCGAGTTTCATGCGGAGTTTGACCTTCTTGGGAAGACCGGCCCTCAGCAGGGTTACGGTCTCGGACACCAAGTTGTTGAAATCCAACTCCCTCATGAAGAATCGGCCTTGTCCGGAATAGGCCAGCATTTGTCGCGTGAGATCGGCGGCTCTTCGCGCGGCCAGCGCCGCTTTTTCAATGTGGGCGCGGGCGGATTCGGAACATTCCATCGCCGCGACGTCCAGGTTGCCCAGGACGGCCATGAGCAGGTTGTTGAAATCGTGGGCGATGCCCCCCGCCAGCAACCCCAGGCTTTCAAGTTTTTGAGCGTGGTAGAGCCGGCGATCCATGGCCACTCGCTCTTCTTCCGCCTCCTTGCGGTCCGTGATGTCCGTGGCCAGCCCCTCGACGATGATTTCGCCGTCCAGAATTTCCCGCGAAATAAACCGCTCCCGAAACCAGTGCCACCGGCCTTGGACGTCCCGGACACGGTACTCGACCCCGGAATCCGTCCCTTCCGGACCTTCCGCCACGGCTTTGTCCACACGCGGCCGATCGTCCTGATGAATCGATCGGTACCAGGCCCAAGGGTGAAGACGCACATAATCGGGAGGATATCCCAGAATCTCCTCCACGCGTGCCGACCAGTACAATCCGCCTCGACGATTCGAGAAGCGGAAGATGATATCCGGGGACTTTTCCACCAATCGGCGGTATCGTTGTTCGCTTATGCGAAGCGCTTCTTCGGCCCGTTTGCGCTCATCCAGACTGTGGGCCACCACGGTGGCGCCTCGAACCACGCCGCCCTCATAAACATACTGAGCATTCAGCCCGATCCACACCCTTTTCCCGTCTTTGGTCCGTATCTGGAACTCCTGATGCTCTTCTGCTTCACGCCCGTCGAACAGGGCCTTGAGCCTTTGAAGCAACAGGAATTTGCTTTCCTCGGACAGAATATTCATGGGATCCATGGCGAGAAGTTCTTCCCTCGAATAGCCCGTGGAGCGACACATCACGTCGTTAACGGTGATGAATTTATTTTCGAGGAAATCCACTTCAAAAATGCCCGCCGGGGCGTGTTCCACCAAGTGGCGGTAACGTGCCTCGCTTTTCCTCAAGGCGTCTTCCGCGCGTTTCCGGTCCGTGATGTCTTGAACGACCCCGATCATGCGAACCGGGACGCCCGACTCGTTTTGGACGATCTCTCCCACGGCCCTCACGTAACGCGTCTCGCCGTCGTTCTGCCTGATGATGCGGTTCTCGAAATCATAGGTCCGTTTGGCCCGTATGGCCTCTTCCTGGGCGAGAATCACCGCGTCAAGGTCGTCGGGATGGGCGAAACCGTGCAACTCGGACCTGTTTACCGGCGGCGTGGTGCAACCGTGAATTCGAAGCCATCCTTCGGAAAGACTGAAGCGGTCCTCTTCGATGTCCCATTCCCAGGCCCCCAAATGAGCGAGCCGCTCACCGGTCGACAGCAGCATTTTGCCGCGCCGAAGGGCCTTGTCCGCCTCCCGCTTTTCAGTAACGTCCACGGCCACGCCCAACACGGCGGAATGAGGAGGATCGGGCCAACGCAGGGGCATTTTGGTCGTTTGGTAGACACGTTCACGACCGAGGTGGTCAGGGAAAATCAGGTCGGGGATGGAGCAGGTACGGCCGGATTCCAGCACTTCCTTGTTCTGTTTGACCAGCTTCGCGTGATTCTCTTGATCAAGATGAAACCGGGTCGCCTCTTTCCCAAGCAGCTCTAAAGGCTCCTTGCCGAACACTTCCGCCAGAGCCCGATTCGCGGCGAGGAAACGGCCCTCCTCGTCCTTCACGAAAACCGGATAGGGAATGGCGTCCACGATTCGTCGCCACAAAGCTTCCTTGTCGCGCAGCCCATCGGTCACCCGCCGCAGTTCGGTGATTCGATGTTCCAGTTCGGCCGCCTTATGCCGAAGAACAAGAAGCTCATCATCTACAGGTACGGTTTTGAAAGGACGATCTTTCATGTATCTCTCGGAGTGCGAGTCGAGAAGAGCAAAGGGAATCCCTGTTCCTACGATTTAATACACAACATCGGTCGCTCATTATGCCACGCAAAAAAAGAAAACGCCATGGCGGAGAATGCCGATCGTATGCCGAAGCGCCGCATCGCCGACGAAGGGTCGAGGTTCGATCCTCGAGATCACGGTCGTCGGGCCCAAGCGATTATCGAGCGGTATTGTAATACTAATAGGGTGCTGGTGTCCAGAACCGTTATGACGAAGTCCGTAAAACTTTTGAAGCGGTTCCTACAAAAGAGGCACATCAAATACTCATTCATTCGATTCATTTCGTAAATGCCGAAGGTTCTCCGGAGATCATTCAGCTCGGGAAAGGGGTTTTCAGTGCGGACCTCGGTATACGAAAAGCTTTTTTCGTCACTGTTTACCGTTTATGCGGCGATATTTAGTATGTCGTATTTGGCAGGTGCTCGGATGGAAAGTCGAAGGCGCCGCGAAATCCCCGTGGATCGGCCCATACCCCGAGCAGGCTTCACCGTCTTGAGCGGACAGGCGGAGGAAGAAGTCGGGTCACGAGGTGTGCCGCAGGGGGACGTCGTCCCCCCCACACGCCTCTCGTGGAATCACACCCAATTCGAACTACTGCATCCCTGTGGGGGCGGACCACAGTGCCGCAATCCCTCACGGGAGGAACGCGTCTATTGGGATTACGGGACGTTGTTGACTAACGTGACAAACGCCGGTAGGTACGCGCAGTGTGTGAGATCGAAGAGATGTCCCGGCTGATATCCGCTTCAAACGTATTCCACCTCCGTTTCAACACGCCCGTTGCGAACCAAAGACGACACATGACATTCCTGCGCCTCTCACGCGGCCTACGGATCGTCTGGGTCGGCTTCCGTGAATCCTTGGTGTTTCCTGAACGCCGCCAATCAGGATGCCCGGGCGGACGTCTTCTGAATGGTGTGGGCGAATTCTTCCTTCTCGTTCATGGCTTGTTCCAGTGCGTCGGGTGGGGCGAGGGTAGGTTATTGACTAACGTGACAAACGCTGGTAGGTGTTTGGACGATTCGAACAAATGATTCCGATCCTTACTCTTCGTGGGCGGTAACATCCTTTCTTCAACGGGCTGTTAAATTTAAAGGTTGGTCTTAGTAATGTGCGCTCAGACAGGAAAAACATCACCATGTGCTTACGATTACACCGCCCAGATGAAACGCTCATGGCAGCATTATCAGGTTTATCTTAAACGTTTCAAGACAACTCCCAAAGATATTTTTGAAATGGGATGCGGAATTGGACTATTCCTAGAAGCGTGCGTCCACAACGACCGTAGCGCCTCCGGGTGTGAGATTGATCCAGGGGGAGTAACCCTATGCCGCGCCAAAGGCTTTCGGGTACACCAACACGACCTGAGCCACCCACTGACCTTTTTGCGGAACGAATCCTACGATGCCGTTTTTTCCAACCAAGTTATCGAGCACCTATCAAAGTCTGCACAACTACTCATGATAAACGAAGCATTCAGGATACTCAGAAGAGGTGGCGAGTTACTGATCCAATCCCCCTGTCGTTTCTATCCACCCGCACGCACTAACGTCCACCACGTCAACCTCCTGACACCAAAAGAACTCGCAAGCCTAATTATGGGGGCGGGATTCACCGACTTGAACATGAACTACAACCATCCACGCCGAATTAGTTGATGCCGTCGTAAGAACCCCCCTTTACGAACAGGGCTGTTTTTTGGAGCATTGGAAGTTCAAGCGGCCATTGCAACACTGCCAAGGTTACTGTCATCGTGACATAGGCTACAAAGACGACGGAAATTATCGTTGCTGCCTCCCTCTATCGAGTTGGAAAGGGCCTTCTTGGCCTTATCAAGGCGGCTCTGGACGAACCTCTTGATGTTGATGGCCAGGGCCTTCATGAAAACAGATAAGGTGACCCGTTTTTTGCCTCGGGTCCACGATCGTTTCAATCCCGTGACCCGATCCGCTTCGGAGATGGTGGCCTCGATGCCGGACCGGATTTTGTAGCGTTCTTTGAAATCATGGCTTTCCTGCTGTAGTCTGCGCTTGGAGGTCGCCATGTCCTTGCGCTTGTACTTCAGTCGATAATTTCCGCCCTTGATCCGTTTTACCGGACAGATGGGGAGAAATTCGCATAGGAGACAGTGCTCGCGGGAAAACACGGCTTCCACCGCTTTGCCGCGGTCAACGATCTTGCATTCAAGTGGCGCGTGCCCCCGGATACAGTAAACGACCTGGGTGCAGTCCTCGTTCGTTTCAAAGTCACTCAACTGCATCTTATTGAGATCCGGCGCTTTTCCGCAAGTCACCGGAGCGGTAAGCTCGACTCCGTGCTCGTGAGCTTGAAGGATGTTCTCGCCGCTGCCGTAGCCTGCGTCGGCGAACAACTCTTCGGGTTTGCGGCCCGTTTCCTCCAGGCGTTCGATAACGGGCATCACGTCTTTCTGGTCGCTGTCATAGGAAGGGGCCACGTCCACATCGGTGATCACCTGGAAGGGATTTTCCTTCACGCAGGTCTCCGTGAGGGAAGCCTTATATCCTTTGCCCTTGCGCCCATAGGTGGCGTCGGGATCCGAAGGATTCTGCAGGGAGTCCGCAGGGATTTCCTTGGGCTTCTCGAGTTCTGTTTTGTCGGGATCTCCCTCGGTGAAACGGCATTGCTCCGACAGTAGTCGGGCCATCAGCCGGTATTCTTTCATTCGGCTGATTTCCGGATGACCTCGGAAGCGGTCCACCAGGTCGGCGAGATGGCGGGCGGACTTGTCCAGACGACGCTTGGCCCGCGATGATTTTGCATCGGCAAAATAGCCTGCGCGCTTCAAGTAGGCCTTGTCGTAAAGTCGGGGCAGTTTCTCATACAACTTGGGATGTTTCTTATGGAGCCGTTTCAAGAACGCCTCGATGGTGCGCGTAAAGAGCCCCAGACGGCTCAGATGAGCCATGTTGGAAGTGATCTGTGTGGAGTCCAACCGCTGTTTGTCCGTGCTAAGGGCCGCCGTCTCGATGATGGCGTCCGTGATTCCGGTAAAGAGGCTCCGCGCTTGCTTGTTGTCGGTAATCAAGGTCCGGAAATTGTGCAGGGTCTTCTGGCAGACGTGAGATTCAAAGGCGTTGATGTTGAAGGCATATTGCCAACGCAGATCGAAGTCCAGAGCGCCCAAGACTTCCGCATCGGTCAGGCTGTTCATTTCCTTCAAAACACACGCTCCGACAAGGATGGCCACGGGTCTGTTGGGCCTGCCGTTGTCCTCACAGTAGAAAGGCCGGAAAGACTCCTCATCGATCATGGGAAGCACCAGGCGCCGGAACGGACCGGCCCACGTCTTCTCCAACGCCTCGATCCTGTCTGCGGGAAGGCAAATATCGTGGTCGAAAATGGTCTTTTGCGTTCTCTTAGGCCGAAACAAAACAACCCCCCTAAGGACCATATTATTAATCAAGTCAGATACTTATCATACAGGACCCAAAAGAAAGGTCAACCCATAAATGCCATTTTTATTCATATTTTCAACTAGATACCTTTACGGAGAGGTTTTTACGAACTCATCAATTAGTTGGCTTCCCCATGCTCTATCACATCGTTTGTGGCTTAAATTGCGCCCCGATTTTCTCTCCCAAACCGCCACTGTACTCGCACGCAAAGAGATATGATAGGGGACGTTGTTGACTAACGTGACAAGCGCCGGCAGGCCATTTGGAGTGGGTGAAATAGAAGAGATGTCCCGTCTAAGACCCGCTTCAAACGTATTCCTCTTCCGTGTTGACACGCCGGTTCCGGATCGAAGACGACACATGACACCCCGCACGTATCAGGCGGCCGACGGATCGTCTTGGTCGGGTTCCTTGAATCCTTGCTCCTTCCTCAACCGGTGGTAAATCCGCGCCGCCGTATGCCGCTGCTTCCGAGGCCGATCCCGGTCCTCGGTCAGCCAACCGTCGATCGTTTTGAGAAACGGCCCCAGGGAAGGATAGGGCTGATGCCGCCTCTCGCCGTAACCGCCGTGCTCCTCCCGCAATGCCCTCTTGATCGTGTTCCTGGAGTGCCCCGTCTCTCGGGCGATCTCCCTGATCCCCTTGCCGTACACCCGATGTGCCGTCCTAACGTAGCCGTATTGATCCACCGTCAGCATCTCCTCACCCCCGACAAGCGGTCTTTGCTTCTTTCATCACACTTATCAGGGCCTGATCACAGGTGGGTCAATTTTTCGTTAGCGTTCCCTCCATGCGTGGGTCAGTTTTAGGTTAGCGAAACCAAAAGCTCGGCGTCCTCCCGGAAGGGACGACGCTCCGTTTCGTTCTTGACAATCGTTTAGGGAATTCGCGAAACGAGCAGCATGTACCGTCCAACGTAACAAAATACCAAATGCTCTTGGGAGGGTTCCCTATGATGCTCCTCCAAATGTTCATCTTATTATGTGATCGGATGCATTGAAAGCTTGGCATGACCATCACTGAGATTGTCGGGAGACTTGAGATCAGCCAACCGGAGGAAAGTCGCTTGCCGATACGAGGAGAACAGATTGAAAGGGAATGTCGATTTAGTTTGATTGTATTATAAAGGTATGGAGCATGGACATACTCAAAATATCAGTCCCAAAACGTAGTACTTAATAATCACCCAAATCCTACGATGTTAAATCATATGTTCGCAGTCAGACGCCTTTATAATAGTTATATCTACTTATTCAGAGCGGCCTTTATTAATATCATCCAAATAAAAAAGACGCGCCTTAAAAAGATCGAAAAGGCACGTCTATGAGAGGATGCTGCAATATAAAGAAACAATAGGTCTTATCGGATATACTAATCCCCGATATTCACTCCCATGGAAGCGTCGTCTACGCAATTCTTGAGTTCGGCATCGGATGCCTTTTTGGGGTCTTTGAGCGCGTTGATAGGACAAATAAACTCGTTGCCTTTCTTGTCCTTAACCCAGACAAACGGTTGTTCAGCTTTGTGTGCATCGGCCATAGCTAAATACCTCCTTTTGGATATGGTTCATTTTGCCTTTTTTTGATGATAAGTCACGGATGAGAGGGTGTCAATATTTTGAAAAAAAATGGGTAAGCGGGATACCGACAAGGCTTAACGGGTGGCTGGTTAAAGGGGGCTCTGGTTGGAGTTATCGCCGCAACCGACTGAAAGCCCGATATTTTTCTGTGCCGTTGTGGATTGAGGTGACGGCTTGGGGAAGCAGACAGCGGCTAGAGGCCGACAATGGCGTCGGTCAAATCCAGAAAGGCATCCAGTTTCAATACCTCCGCGCGCAGGGAGGGATCCACCGATGCCTGGTGAAAGACTTGGGTGAGTTGGTCTGCCGAGAGATCGAGGAACGGGCTGGAAAGCATGGCGTTCTTGATCATTTTTCTTCGGCTGCTGAAAGCCGATTTGACCACCCTTTTGAAAAGGTTTTCATCCTCGGCTTTGCGGGGGTGCGGGTTTCGAAAGTCCAGCCTGACGGTGGCGGAGGACACCTTGGGACGCGGGAAGAACGCTCCAGGAGGGATGACGGCGAGTCGGGTTGCGTGCGCATAATAGGCGGTGAGCACGGTCAAGGCGCCGTACTGTTTGTTTCCGGGGGGCGCCAGAATGCGATCCGCCACTTCCTTCTGGAGCATGAGCACGGCCTTGTCCAACAAGGAAGCGGATTCCAGCAGCTTGAACAGAATGGGACCGGAGAGGTTGTAGGGAATGTTGCCCACCACGGTGATTCGTTGGCCCTCGGCGGTGAGGTCTTGGAGGTTCACTTCCAGGAAGTCGCCGTGGATGAGGGAGAGATTGGACGTGTCGCCCAGCCGTTCCAGCAGTTCGGCGTGGAGTTCGGGGTCGATTTCCACGGCGATGACCCGGGCCGCGCGGTCGCAAAGCAGCGGGGTCATTGCGCCTCGGCCGGGGCCGATCTCCACGACCCGATCCTCGGGAGTGAGTTCCATCCCGTCCACCAGCTTTCGGATGAGTTCCGGATCGCTGAGGAAATGTTGCCCCCAGTATTTCTTGGGCCGGTGAGACGACGGTTCGCGGGAATGCATATTGAAGGACCTGTATCAGGCTGTTGAAAAACGCGATTTGCGGCGTTGCGCTTCATCCCTCGTCACTGCGACGTACTCTATGTACGTCTCATTCCTCGGGATTTGCGCGCCTTGCATCTCATCGTTTTTCAGCAGCCTGCGGCAACCGGCCTTTTTCAACGGGCTTCTATGGGACCGGTTTCGCAATCATTCACGGGGGAGGACTTTCGGGAAAGTCCTCACTCATTCCTAACGTTTGTTACATCTGCTGAATCGGCAAAGAGGCTCCCAAGCTCGGCTTCGTCCCGGAAGGAACGGACCCCCGTTTCGATCTTGCGAATCGTCTAGAGAATTCGCAAAACGAGCAGTATGTGCCGTTCAACATACTAAAATACCTAAAGTTTTTAGGAGGGAGCCCGAGGGAACCCTTTTTTCAAAAAGGGTATCCCTCGGATACCCCTCTGAATGCTCACCTTTCCTTGCCTGTCATGGCTCCTTGCCGGCGTCAGCGGTGGCGCGGGGGGAGCCGGTGGGGAAGCCGGGAGTATGCGTCCAGGTCCCACGAGGCCCTTCGACCCAGCCGAAGTTGATGGTAGCCCAGGGAGGCCACGCCCACGGCATTGTCCGTGCAATAGGCGAGCCTGGGGACGTGGAGGGTGATGCCCGCGGAGGATGCGGCCCGGGCGAGTTGGGCCCGCAGACGGCTGTTGGCTGCCACTCCTCCGGCCAGGACCAGATGCCCGGTGCGGTTTCGAGCCTCCGCGCGAAGGGCTTTGGACACCAGGACGTCCACCACGGCCTCCTGGAACGCGGCCACCAGATCGGCCTGTTTCTGCTCCAATCCGGGGTCTTCCAGGGGATGCTTTTTCAGGTGCGTGATCACCGCGGTCTTGAGTCCGCTGAAACTGAAGTCCAGGGAATCGTCATCCATCATGGCTCTCGGAAAGGCCACGGACACGGGATCGCCCGTTTTCGCCATGCGATCGATGACCACGCCTCCCGGATAACCCAGCCCCAAAAACTTGGCGACCTTGTCGAAAGCTTCTCCCGCGGCATCGTCGCGGGTCTGCCCCAGGGTGCGGTAGGTGAGGTGGTCCGACACGTAAAAGAGGTTCGTATGCCCTCCGGAGACCACCAGGGCGGAAAAGGGAAAGGGCGGAGGGTCTTGTTCCAGGAAGTTGGCGGCCACGTGGGCTTCCAGATGATTGACGCCCACCAGCGGCAGCTCGAAGGCCATGGCCAGAGACTTGGCCGCGCCCAGACCCACCAGGAGGGATCCCACCAAGCCGGGTCCCTGGGTCACCGCCACGCCGTGGATATCCGCCAAAGTGACGTGGGCCTTTTGAAGAGCCTGGTCGATTACCGCCGGAATCATCCGGATGTGCACTCTGGAAGCCAACTCGGGCACCACGCCTCCATACCGGGCGTGTACCTCGTCCTGGCTGGAGACTACGTTGGAATGGACGGTCTTGCCGGCTTCCACCACCGCGGCCGCGGTTTCATCGCAGGATGTTTCGATTCCCAGTATCAGCATTGAATTATCCGTCGGATGTTCGACGGCCCGTTGAAAAGAAAAAACGGGCGGGGGAAGAGCCGCCTTGGGCGGACTTTTCCCCCGCGATTCCTTCTCCGGGGGAACACACTTCCCCCGGACCCCCTATGCGGGCTCCGTCCCTGCCGGGACGAAGCCGATCCGATCATTCAAGCGGGAACGCTTTCGTCGAAAAATTCATGATTGCGGCCCCGTAACCTTGTGCGGAGAGGGACTCTGATCCCCGTTGCGAATCGCAGCGAATACGCCGTGAATCCGTACAAACTTCTTCAGAAGTTCCATGCGTGAGGGATTACGATTATCTCTTTCCTGAAACGAATTCCTCCGCTTCGATCACGTCCTGCTTGCTGCCGATGTACAACGGGACCCGTTGATGAATGCTTTCCGGTTGGTACTCCAGGAGCCGTCCCTGTCCGGTGCTCGCGTATCCGCCGGCCTGTTCGACCACAAAGGCCAAAGGGGCGCATTCGTATAAGTATCGGAGCTTTCCGAAAGGCTTGGCCGGATCCTTGTTGTCGGCCGGGTACATGAATATGCCGCCCTTGAGGAGATTTCTGTGGAAGTCCGCCACCAGGGAGCCTACGTACCGGCACTGGTAGGGTTTACCGATGGCGTTGTCCGTGCCTTTCAGATAGTCCATGTACTTACGAACTTCCGGGCTCCAGTACTGGTAGTTCCCTTCATTGGCGCTGTAGATCCGTGCGCGTTCCGGAATCTTGATTTGAGGATGGGAAAGGAAAAACTCTCCCACGCTCGGGTCCATGGTGAAGCCTGAGACCCCGTTACCGGTGCTGTACACCATCATGGTGCTGGAACCGTAAAGGAAGTAGCCGGCGGCCACCTGTTCGACTCCGGGCCGCAGGAGATCGCTCGTCAACACGGTGGGACCCTTGGAGTCCCTGCGTACGATGGAGAAGATGGTTCCGATGCTGATGTTGACGTCGATGTTGGTGGATCCGTCCAAGGGGTCGAACATGAGAAGATAGTCGCCGGATTCATACCGGTCGGGAATCTCGATGATGTCCGCCACTTCCTCGGAGGCCATGGCGCAGAGCACGCCGCAGCGTTCCAGACGACGGGTGATCAGGTTGTTGGCGAACTCGTCCAGTTTCTGGACTTCCTCGCCCTGTACGTTCACGTCTCCGGTGAAGCCCATGGATTCGGCCAGTCCCGCCTGGTTCACCTCGCGCGAGATAATCTTGGCCGCGACGATCAGTTCGTTGAGCAGCCTGGAAAAGGCGCCGCGGGCGGCCGGGTTCGTCTTCTCCTGTGCCATGAGATGTTCGCTGAGCGTCATTCCCTTCTGAGGTACCATGAGACGTTCCTCCTCCGTTGAAAATCTCGTGCCGCACAAGGCGGACGCGTTGGAAAGCGATGATGCTCGGTGGGAAAAGCATGCCCGATCCAACCCCGGTCCCTGTCTCTTTACCTGGAATCGGCTCGTGAAGGCGGGCGATAAGCCCAAACATCCCGGCCGATGCGCGAATTTCGGGGTCGGCTCTACTCCTGAGTTCTCGACACAGAAACTACCTTGAAAAATAACACAATCCTCGGTGACATACAAGGTTACGGGGCAAGGGATTCGTGCGGTCGGGCCGGCTTGGTGATTGACCCGAGGGTTTCTTTTTCCGTAATCGTTCACTGGGGAACGACATCACTTGGGACCTCTTAATGCGGCTTTGTACCCCCTCCAGCGTGACGAAGCAGAACCGGGGAGTTCTTTTGCCGATTCAAGAGATGCAGGAAGCGTTGGGAACTCGTGGGGAGCCTTTCCAGAACCCTTTAGGTATTTTTATCAGTTGGGCGGTGCATGCCGCTCGTTTTGCAGATCGCGTACGCGATTCGCAAAAGCGCAACGGGGGTCCGGTGGGCTATTGGTCCCCCGCCGGCGCACCCCGTGAATCGTTACGATTTTTCAGGTCGGACCTGTTTGGGGATTGACCTTGCGGGATCTTTTCTCGATGGTGAAACGCATCGTGGGTATTGGGGGCTTGCGGAGTCTTCCGATTTCCCCAGGCCGGCTTGAGGGAGTCGCTTCCACGGAAAGGATGGGGAACCTTGCTGCCCGAACTGTTCGAGTTCAATGGTGTGACGATTCACAGTTGGGGACTGTTCGTAGCGCTGGGATTCATGGCCGGGGTGGAACTGACCGTCTATCGAGCCGGTCGGGCGGGGTGCGATCGGAGGAGCGTGAGGAAGTTGCTGGTATGGGCCATAATCGCAGCCGTAGTGGGTGCGCGCCTGTTTTACGTTGTTCTGGACCCCGGCCCTTTCCTTGAACATCCCCTGGAAGTATTCCTCCTATGGAAGGGAGGGGTGGTTTTCTCCGGAGGCGTAGCCGCCGGTACGGCCGCCGCTTGGATCGCCTCACGCCCTCTAGGATTGGACCCGTGGAACCTCTCGGACGCGGCCGCTCCCGGCATTGCTCTGGGAGATGCGGTGGGCAGGATCGGTTGCCTCCTCGCCGGATGCTGTTACGGCCTTCCCACGAAACTGCCCTGGGGAATCGTGTTCCGGCATCCGTATTCTCCTGCGCCCACGGGAATTCCGCTCCATCCCACCCAGGCCTACACCGGGCTCGTGTCTCTGGGCATTTTTATATTGCTCCTGCGGGTCGGCGAGCGGCGCATACGCACCGGCGGACTCCTGTGTCTGTATCTCGGCCTGTATGCCTCCTCCAGACTCGTGCTGGAACGATTCCGAGGGGACCTGGATCGAGTCCTGTTCGGCGGCACGATGACCCTTACGGAAGCCGCAGCCGTGTTGATCCTATGCTTCGCCGCGGGCTTGTGGGTTTATCTCGGAAGGAAAAGGGACCGAGCGCCGGGTCGGAATGCATGCTGAGCGTCCGGAAACGCCGGATTGCGGCGGGTTTGGCTCCTCATCGCAGTTATTGTTTCCACACCCGGCGAGGGACACGAAACGCCCGCTCAAAACAGTCGAGCTTCCTGCTGCCGACACCTCGTCCATCTTGACGGAAAGCGTTAAGATTCGTTAACCTTTAATTGTTCACATAGTTGTTCACATCCCAAAATCATCTATGGTCATGATTCGGTCGTCATCATAATCCGGTCCCACCGGGTGCGCCGAGACCTCTTCCGGAACTCGGCGAGGGCGGGATTTCCATCGCCCCATTATCTTCTATCTTCTCAGCCAAACCCGTTCGGTCCAAAGCAGGAGGAATAGGCCATGAACAGAAAATGGATCGGTTTCTGGACTTTGGTTCCGTACTTATTGTACGCGTTGTTTGTTTTTTCCTCCATGTGCTGCACTTTCGATACATCGGGCCTGCCCATATCCGCCCCCTTGAACCACTATTATGACTGTACCGCTGAAATCAAAACACAGAAGAAACAGAATCTGGACCTGAATCTCACCGTATCCCGCCTGGCAGTGACGCCCGTGTCCCAATCCTCCGCGGTGAAAGGCTTTCTCGAGGACAAGAGCAAGACCTACAAGCCTTACCACGACCGGAACTGGGTGGTGAAGGGGACGAATTACGAACCCTTGAAGGGCGCGGACCTCGTGATGACCTATTTCGACGACCGGGGCGTGACCGTTCCTCAACAGACCAAGATTCGGTGGCAGAACAATTCGGGCAAGCTCTTCGTTTGTTACGATTCGAGAGCGTCAAAGCCGCCGGACTGGCTGACCGGTTCGTATACCAAGCTCATCAATTCCCAAACCGGGGCGCCTTTCGTGGTGACCATCACGATGCCGGACTACTCCGTTTCGCCGACGGGTTCCAGTGTGAATCTCCAGGTCTGGGAGTACGATACGAAGAAGACCTTCAGCACCGGAGACGAGATCACGCTTCAGGGCAACCAAAGCGGGTTTCCCCAGTGGCCGGTGAGTGTTCCCGGGGGGTGGAAGGCCATGTACTTCGCGCTCGTGCAACCGCAAACCAAGTTGGTTCAGACCTCCTTGCTGCTCAAGGACATCGCGGAGGGCTGCTACGACGGAAGTCAGAGCGCGGTGACCGCGGCCAACGCGGCGTGCGAGAAGGAACGGAACAAGCTCAAGGCGGGCTACGATTCGGTGAAATGTGAACCCGCGGTGTGCACCGTGGACAAAATCTGTGAGGATTCGTCCAACCAGTCGGGCCTGACCGTGAACAAGTCCTTCCTGCACCGGTCCGAAATCGAGTTCGGGGCCACTCAGAGCAAAGCGACCATCAAGGTCAAGGGGAAGCAGGAAACCCGGGGCGTCTACGGAACGCTGCAATTCGAATATCTCGCCGATACCCACGACATTCGCATCAACAGTCTCATTCTCAACATCGACGACTTTCACGTGTCCGACGTGGGGGACCTCGCGGACATCGCCATCGTGATGTACGACACCAGCACGGCCTATTGCATGGACACCTATCCCAAGAACCCCTGCGACCTGTATCAGATCAGAGTGGGAGAATTCGCGTGCAGCGAGAGTCTGAAGGTGAACGACGACCTGCTGCTGTTCATCACGGAGAATCTCCTGCCGGTGGACGTGAACATCAACCACACCAACAAGACGTTTCAGCTCAAGGGAGGTCCCCTGTCGTCCACCATTTATGTGGACGGCGACCCCACCACCGTGGAGATCAGTATTGATCTTCTGGGCACGTTTCTCAATTTTGCTCCCGAGGCGGTGGGCCTGGAATCCGAGAAGTTTGCTCCCTGTTCCGAGGAAACCAACAACGTGCCGATCAATCTGTACGCGTCGGGATCCTTCGACGTGTATGACTCCATCCCCGCCAACAATTATGAATGGTACGAGGATTACGGGTTGGTAACGGAAAAACTCCGGGGAACCGGGTCCCATGTGGTGATCCCTCAGGGTGCGCTGAGCTTCGGCGTGCACTCCATCACCCTGCTGGTGAGGGACAACGACGGAGTTGTGGACACGGACAGCTTCGACGTCGATGTCTACGACCAGACGCCCCCCTCGTTGACGATTCCTCCGGACGCCTACCGAATGGTCATACCACCCGACCAAACGCCCGCGTTGGTCTCCCTGGGCCAGGCGAGCGCTTCCGACGGCTGTTCCTCCCAAGTCCTCGTCACCAACGACGCACCCTCGGATTCCAGATTTGCCGCCGGGGTCACTCCGGTCACCTGGACGGCGGACGACGGGCGGGGAAATCTCAAGTCTCTGGTGCAGAAGGTGTTCGTGTTCGAGGTTCAGGAGCCGTCGGTGTGCGATTTGGCCGACTGGAACGTGCAGTTGAAGGAATCTCTGAGTTACGGCGAATATCTAATTCAAGAGTGCGGCGACCGGGAAGAGTGCGGCGTGGACCTGAACGCTCTATCCGACGTGATCCGGAGTCTCATGACCATCGTGGAGCAGCAGGGCGTCGGCTCCGGTGAATTGGGCGCCGACCTGTTGGGAGAACTCGGGGCGGCGGAATCCGAAGTCCTGGAAGCCGCCGGATTCCTTGCCGACTCCAACGATCAGGCGGAGCAGAGGGTAACCCTTCGCGATGCGGCCGTCCAACGGATGGAGGCCGCCGTGACCCGGATCGGCGCCGCCGTGGACCTGGCTTCTCCGCCCGCTCCACTGGACGGCGTGTGGAAGGATGCTCCACCGGGTTCCGATGCCGTGACCATGAATTTTTACGTACAAACCTACAGTACCGGGGCCGTGCTCATGATTGCGTCGCCGGACGGCATTACGGCTTCCGCCTTCCTGGACGAGGATCCGTCGGACGGCTTCGACGCGTGGGACCTGGGCGGTGCGGGCCATCGGCTCACCGCGTCCTTCTCCGGCTCGCATCAGGGGACCGCTTCTCTGACGCCGGCGGGATCGTCGTCCGTCAACTACACGATCTACCGATGGTTCCCGGCTTCCTCCGTACAGGGATTTTCGGGGATTTTCAAGGACGCGGCTCCGGGTGAATCGGTTTCGTTGAATTTCTTCATCCAGACCTACGACACGTCCACGATCGTGATCACCACGCCCGACGCCCTCCGTTTCAACGTATTCCTGAGCCCTGTGAGCCGCGGAGTGGTGAATGTACCGTCCATGGGAGGCGGAGAATTCCTTTCGCTGAGCATGGATTCATCGGGAGAAGGTTCCGCCTGGATGTCCTCCGATGACGGAGAGTCCCGGGTTGCTCAGGTCCGGTCCTGGTATCCTTCCACCTTCGGGGCCGTCATTGCCGGAACCGTGCGCACTTCCGGGGGAGAACCGTTGGCCGGAGTCGACATCGTGTTCGAGGGTTTGGGAGTCGCGACCACGAACGGCGAGGGTGCGTACGAGATTAAGGTGAGTCAATGCTCCGGGTGGAGCGGCACGGCCGTTCCCTCGTTGGAGGGATACTCCTTTGTTCCGGAATCCCGGAGCTATACGGACGTGACGGAGGACCAAACCGGCCGGGATTTCACCGCGATAACCGGCGCAGAGCCCACCGAAGTGACCCTTTCCGGCAGGGTTCACCATGAGGGCGACCTCCTGGAAGGAATCCGATTGACGGTCGGCGGAGTCGGCGACGTGTACACGGATGCGTCGGGACGGTACGAGGTGGTTTTGAACGCGGGATGGTCCGGGAGTGTGGTTCCGGCATCCGAGGAATACACCTTCGATCCCGCACAACGAACCTACGATTTCGTAAGCGAAGATTTGCCGGATCAGGATTTCGAGGCTTTTCCCGTGGGAGAGCCCGGCACGCCGGTGGCGATTTCGGGCACCGTTACGAGCGGAGGCGAACCCTTGGGCGGCGTGGTGATTCAGTTCGACGGTGCGGAGTCCGCGGTCACCGATGAGATCGGACGTTATTCCATGGAAGTCCCGTACGGGTGGACCGGCTCGGTCACACCCGTGTCGGAAGAGTACACTTTCGACCCCGTGTCTCGGCCTTATGAGGGGCTCACGGAGTCCGTCGCGGGTCAGGACTTCGAGGCCGCTTCCACCGGACCTTCCCCCCAGCCGATCATCTCCGGGACCGTAAGAGTGGAAGGAGCCCCGTTGGCCGGTATCATCATTTCTTTTGAAGGGTTGGGCTCCGTACCCACTAATGAGTCGGGAACGTACTCGATGCAGGTTCCTTACGGGTGGGGGGGCGCCGTGACCCCGACGTCGGAGTCCTACGACTTCGAGCCGCCTGAGTACGGATTCGACAACGTGGTTTCGGGCCTGGACGGTCGGGACTTCGAGGCCGTGCCCAAGGCCCATGATCCCGTGACCATTTCGGGGACGGTGGCCGTTTTGGGAGATCCCATCCCGGGGGTGTCCATACAGGTAACCGAAGTGGGAACCGTGACCACCAACGGCCAGGGAGTTTATACGGCGCAGGTTCCCTACGGGTGGAGCGGCATGGTGACGCCTTCCTACGGCGAAAGCACTTTCGACCCCGAGTCGCTGTCCTACGAAAATGTAACTTCGAATCAGACCGGGCAGGACTTCAATCTCATGCCGTCCTAAGGTTGCCATTCACAGGGTCACCGGGGGGAACGGCATCACCCAGGACCCCCTTGCGGCTCAGTCCGAAAGGCGCGTTCCGAAGCCGAACTTGGGAGAGCCTTTGCCGGTTCGGCAGAGGTAAGGAACGCTGGAGACTATTGAGGCATCCTGATTTATTGCTCCGCCTCTGCGCCCACGGCGTTGAGGCCTGCTTCGGAATTTCTGAGGGGGGAGCGCGGGGGGACTTCTTCATAAGTTCCCCCCGTGAAGGGTTACGTCCCAACAGCCCGTTAAGAAAGGCCGGTTGCCACAGTTTGGTGAAGGACGATGACCTGAAAGGCGCGCAAGTCCCGAGGAATGAGTCGTACATAGAGTATGTCGCAGTGACGAGGGATGCGGCGCCACGCCGCAGATCGTGTTTTTGGGCGGCCTGCTTAGGAGAAGGCGGAAGAAGGGAATAAAGAGGGGGGAACGCGTTGGGGAGTTCCCCCCTCTGTTGAGGGTTGGAGGGTAGGTCTACATTCGACTGGACATCTGGAAGTCGGGGTATGCGGTGGCGCCGTGTTCCCCGAAATCGAGACCTTCGGCTTCCTCTTCCGGAGAGACTCTGAGTCCCACGGTGAGAGAGATCAGCTTGAACATGATGAGGCCTGCGCCGAAAGCCCACACAAAGGCCGCTCCGATGCCCAGAAGCTGCACGCCGATGATCTTGGCGGTGACGCCTTCAACGTTGAACAGGCCGGCTGCCAGGGTACCCCAGGCGCCGCACACGCCGTGAACCGAAATGGCGCCCACGGGGTCGTCCACGCGAATTTTGTCGAAGAACAGGACGGACAGGACGACCAGCACTCCGGCGATGGCTCCGATAATGACCGCGCTCAAGGGGGTTACGTTGTAGCAGGGTGCGGTGATGGCCACGAGTCCCGCCAAGGCGCCGTTGAGGCTCATACCGATGTCCGGTTTACCGAATTTGCTCCAGGCGGTGAACATGGCCATGACGGCGCCGGCTGCGGCCGCCAGGTTCGTGTTGACGAAGACCCAGGAAATGTCTTTGACGGCGGCCGTGGTGGAACCCGGGTTGAATCCGAACCATCCCAGCCAGAGAATAAAGGTTCCCAGGGCGGCCAAAGTCAGGTTGTGACCCGGAATGGGCTTGACGGCGCCGTCTTTGGTGTATTTTCCGATGCGCGGACCCAGGACGATGGCGCCGGCCAATCCCACCCAACCACCGACGGAGTGGACCACGGTGGACCCGGCGAAATCGATGAAACCGAGCTGTTCCAGCCAGCCGTTCCCGTGGAACAGGCTGCCCCATGCCCAACTGCCGAATACCGGATAGATGATGGCGCTGACGATGACGCTGTAAACCAGGTAACCCATGAATTTCGTGCGTTCCGCCATGGCCCCGGAAACGATGGTGGCGGCGGTGGCGGCGAAAACCACCTGGAACATCCAGAAAGCGAGGACCCAAGGATCGGAACCCGGACTGAAATCGCTCAAGAAGAATCCCGTGGTGCCGAACCAGCCCGTGGTGGTGGCTCCGAACATGATGGCGAAGCCCACGGCCCAGTAGGCCAAACTACCCATGGCAAAGTCCATGAGGTTTTTCATCATGATGTTGACGGCGTTCTTTGCGCGAGTGAACCCGGACTCGACCATGGCGAACCCGGCTTGCATGAAAAATACCAGGGCTGCGGCCACCAAGGTCCAGACGTAGTCCGCGTGGGTCTGCACGGCTTCAATGGCCGCCTGGTTGCTTTCCACCGTGGGGGCCGCATCCTCGGCCCAGGAAAGTAAGGGGAATAGGGTCAGTACTCCGACAATCAGAAGGACCAGCATCGGTATACTCGGTTTTTTCAGCATTTCAGTCTCTCCGGAACGTAATTCGTTCGAATGGGTTTTTGTTTGGTGACGTGAACGTGACTTGGCCGGGACGGGCTACAGGGCGCTTTCTCCCTGCTCCCCGGTGCGGACGCGGTAAGCGTCCTGGACGGTGGTGACGAACACCTTTCCATCTCCGATTTTTCCCGTCTTGGCTCGACTTAGAATAACTTCCACGGCTTGATCGGCCATGTCCGACGGAACCACGACTTCCACCTTCAGCTTCGGTACCAGGTCGACGACGTATTCCGCTCCGCGATACAGTTCTGTGTGCCCCTTCTGGCGTCCGAACCCCCTGACGTCAGTCACGGTCATCCCCGCGATTCCGATTTCCGTCAGGCCCTCTTTCACCTCTTCCAGCTTGAACGGTTTGATGATGGCTTCGATCTTGACCATAGCACGCTCCTTTCTTTTCTCTGTCCGACACACATCTCAAGAAACGTGCCGGAATTTGCGTACCGACGTAACCGCATAAAATCAAAGATGTTTCCGGTCGAAAGAAGCGCTCGTTGAACCTTGCGAGCTCGAGAAGAGATTACGAATGAGTATGGAGAGGAGGCGAACCTACCAAAATGTATGATTCCGAGTTTTGGGCACGGTGACCCTGTCGGCCCCCGGAAAGAGGTTCCCGGCCGGGCCTCCCTCCGGTTTCCATTGACCCGGCGGGGGTGTTGACGTATATAATGGACCTAACCGAGCGAGCGTTCAGTCAGGTGAGGAAATGACCCACTCCGATGCCGACCAAAAGAATATTCCTACACTGGTGAAGGACCCGGAACTCGTCGAGAGGCGACGCAGGCAAATCATCGAAGCCGCGGTGTCTCTCTTCGTGCGCAAAGGGTTTCATCCAACCACCACGCGTGAAATCGCCCAGGCCGCAGGCCTGAGCATCGGAAGCCTGTACGAGTACGTCCAGTCCAAGCAGGACGTCCTGTACCTCGTCTGCGAAACCATCCACACCGCCGTACGTGAACGTCTCGAGTCCAATCTCTCGTCTCACTCATCGGGCAGGGAGCTGCTGGCCGCCGCGATTCGCGAGTATTTCCTCGTGTGCGATCAGATGGCGGACATGATTTTGCTGATTTATCAGGAGAGCAATTCCCTGGAACCCGACTCACTCCACTTCGTGCTGAAGAATGAAGAAAGGATCACCTTCATCTTCCGGGAAATTCTGAATCAGGGAGTGCAATCGGGCCTTCTGCGCATGCGGGAGGACAAAGAATTCACCCTTCTGGCCCACACCATCGCCGTCTTGGGGCACATGTGGACGTTCAGAAGGTGGACGCTGCAACGCAGCTATACATTGGAAGAGTACACCAGATTCCAAACCGAACTGGTCCTCGGATACGTCGACTGATGGATCCGGGAGGAAACCCCTCCCACGACGGTCCATCCCCGATGCCTCACCACGGGTTTTCGGAAGGTCGGCAAACAGGTCGACAAGTCCCTAACCAGAGGAGAATCGTATGGCCGATAAAGCCCGTATTTATTCGCCGAAGAATCCCATTCGAATCGTAACCGCGGCCTCCCTGTTCGACGGCCACGACGCTTCCATCAACATCATGCGACGGATCATGCAGGCCAGCGGCGCCGAAGTGATTCATCTGGGGCACAACCGCTCCGTGGATGAAATCGTCAACGCAGCCATCGAGGAAGACGCCCAAGCCGTGGCGGCTACCTGTTACCAGGGAGGACACATCGAGTTTTATAAATATATGAAAGACCTGCTCAGGGAGCGGGGCGCCGGCCATATCGAGGTCTTCGGCGGCGGGGGAGGCGTGATTGTCCCCGACGAAATCCGGGAGCTCGAGGAGTACGGCGTCGCCAAGATATACTCCCCGGACCATGGTCGCAAAATGGGCCTGCAGGGCATGATCAACAATCTCCTGGAAACCGTCGACAAACCCGTTTCCGAAGATCTGGCCGATTTCACGCCCGAGGCCTTAAGGCCGGACCACAAACCGGCGGTGGCCCGGGTGATCACCCTGATGGAACAGAAGAAGATCGCCGAGAACGGTCACCTGGAGCAGTTCCGGGCTGAGCTCCGGCGACGGGCGGAATCCTCCCAAATGGCCGTGCTGGGTATCACGGGAACGGGAGGTTCCGGAAAGTCTTCGCTCACGGACGAATTGATCCTGCGTTTCTTGTATGACTTTCCCGACAAGACCGTAGGAATCCTGGCCGTGGACCCCACACGCAGGAAGAGCGGCGGCGCGTTGCTCGGCGACCGGATCCGCATGAACGCCATCAATAACCCGAGGGTTTACCTCAGGTCCCTCGCCACTCGCCGTTCCGGCAACGAGCTTTCCGATGCGTTGCAGGAAGGCATCTGGGTGCTCAAGGCTTCCGGGTACGACCTGATCATCGTGGAAACCGCCGGCATCGGCCAAGGGGATGCCGCCATCGCGGAACTCGTGGATATTTCCCTTTATGTCATGACGTCCGAATTTGGAGCGGCAAGTCAGCTCGAGAAGATCGACATGCTGGATTTCGCGGATGTGGTGGCGGTCAACAAGTTCGAGCGAAAAGGCTCGGAAGACGCTCTGCGGGACGTACGCAAGCAGGTACAGAGGAATCGGGAAGTCTGGGATCGTTCTCCGGAGGATATGCCCGTATACGGAACCATCGCGGCCAAATTCAACGACGACGGCGTCACGGCCCTGTACCATGGGATTCTGGACCTCATCGCCGAAAAGAAGGGCCTTCGATGGGAAAGCCGTATCCCCGCCTCCCAAAGGAAGACTTCTTCGAGCAAGACCATCATTATCCCTCCGGAACGGATGCGCTATCTGTCGGAAATCTCGGATTCCGTGAGACACTACCACCGTGAAACAAAGAAGATGTGCGAGTTGGCTCGCAAGGCCCGGCACCTCGAAGAGGCTTTGGCCCTGGTTGAGGCCCGGCTCGAAGAAACGGGGGAGAGCGCTCTTGATTTGCTGAAGCGGGAAATCCGGGAAACCAACGACGCTCTTCCCAGGGAGGCGCGCAAGCTGCTGGAGGACTGGCCGCTGCTTGTGGAAGCCTATTCGGGAGACGAATACGCATATAAGGTGCGAGACCGGGAAGTCCGGGTTCCTCTACATACCACCAGTTTGTCCGGCAAGCGTATTCCCAGGGTCATGTTGCCCAAGTTTCGAGACCCGGGGGAGATTCTTCGTTGGTTGAGAGAGGAAAACGTGCCGGGGAAGTTTCCCTTTACGGCGGGCGTGTTCCCGTTCAAGCGCGGTGACGAGGATCCCACCCGCATGTTCGCCGGGGAAGGGGCTCCCGACCGCACCAACCGGAGGTTCAAATACCTTTCCCGAAACAGTGAGGCCAAACGGTTGAGCACGGCCTTTGATTCCGTGACTCTCTACGGACAGGACCCGGACACCCGGCCGGACATCTACGGCAAGGTAGGCAACTCCGGCGTCAGCGTCTGCACTTTGGACGACGCCAAGATCTTATACGACGGATTCGACCTTTGTGCGCCCAACACCAGTGTGTCCATGACCATCAACGGACCGGCGCCCATCATGCTGGCCATGTTCTTCAATACGGCCATAGATCGACAGATGGAAAAATTCCATGAAGAAAACGGTCGAGGGCCGAGTGACGAAGAGCGCGCAAAGATCAGGGCGGATGTGTTGAGGAACATTCGGGGCACGATTCAGGCGGACGTCCTCAAAGAAGACCAGGGCCAGAACACCTGCATCTTCTCCATTGAGTTCGCTTTGCGCATGATGGGAGACGTGCAGCAGTTCTTTATCGACAATCAGGTACGAAACTACTATTCGGTCTCCATTTCGGGGTACCATATCGCCGAAGCCGGCGCGAATCCCATCTCGCAACTAGCCTTCACTTTGGCCAACGGCTTCACCTACGTGGAATACTACCTGAGCCGGGGCATGAATATCGATGCATTCGCTCCCAACCTCTCCTTTTTCTTCTCCAACGGCATGGACCCGGAATACACGGTCATCGGACGCGTGGCCCGGAGAATCTGGGCCATCGCCATGAAGAACTTGTACGGAGGGGCGGAGCGTTCCCAGATGCTCAAATATCACATCCAAACCTCGGGTCGTTCCCTGCACTCCGTGGAAGTGAACTTCAACGACATTCGAACGACCCTGCAGGCGCTTTGTGCCATCTACGACAACTGCAATTCCCTCCATACCAATGCTTATGACGAGGCGATCACCACCCCGTCGGAAGAATCGGTGCGCCGCGCTCTGGCCATCCAGCTCATCATCAACCGGGAGTGGGGACTGGCCAAGAACGAGAATCCCTATCAGGGCAGCTTCATCGTGGAGGAACTGACGCGCCTGGTCGAAGAGGCGGTTCTTGAGGAGTTCGATCGGCTCACCGAGCGGGGAGGAGCCATGGGGGCCATGGAGACCGGTTACCAGAGAAGCCGGATTCAGGAAGAGTCTCTGGTATACGAGGCTCGCAAGCATTCCGGCGAACTGCCCATCGTCGGGGTGAACACTTTCCTGAACCCCCACGACATGGAAGAAGAAGAGGAGTTCTGCCTGGTGGAACTCACCCGCGCCACAGAAGAAGAGAAGCAGGGTCAGTTGGAGCGGCTTCGGCGGTTTCACGAAGAACATGCCGACGAGGCGCCGGAGGCCCTTGAGCGTCTGAAGAAGACGGCGCTTTCCGGGGGAAACATCTTCGCGGAACTCATGGAAACCGTGCGCGTCTGCTCCATGGGGCAAATCTCACATGCCCTGAACGAAGTGGGCGGCCAATACCGAAGGGGGATGTAAGTGCCCGCATGCAGGAATCACCCGGACAGGGAAGCCTTTCTTCCCTGCCGAAAACATAACTCTGGCCTATGCGGGGAGTGTGTCGAGAACAATCCCGAATGCCTGGACCCTCATCTTTACTGCAAGTTCAGGACGGAATGCGTGATCAATGAGCTGATGAAGGAGAAGTCCCGGGAAGGTAAAACGGTCGATCAAGATTGAAAGGCCGGAGGTGGAACCCGCTTTGACGCGGGTTCCACAAACTTTTTCAGTCCTGCGAATCCAGCACTTTCCTGACGATCAGAGCGAGTTGCGTCATGGTGATGGGCTTGACGAGAAATTCCCGGATGTTGTCTCCGCAAGGGGGAATCTCGGCCGAGCCGGAACACAGGATCACGGGCGTGGTTCGTTGAATCAGGCAAACCGCCTCCGCCAGCTCCAGTCCGGTAATTCCCGGCATGCTCTGGTCCGTAATGATCAGATCGAACTTCCGCTGTCGGTCTCGAAAAATTTGCAGCGCTTCGCTGCCGGATGCGGCCGTGGTGACATGGTAACCCAGGATGGAAAGCATATTTCGTCCAAGGTCGGCGATGTCTTTGTCATCGTCCACAAACAATATCCGTTCACTGCCCCCCGGCGTTCGAAATCTCGCACAGGGCGTTTCCCCGGCCATCTGATCGTCGAGGACGGGCAAAAGGACGCGGAATGAAGACCCTTGCCCCGGTTTGCTTGAGACATCGATGGAACCCCTGTGGCTCTGGACGATGCCGTGGACCACGGAAAGCCCCATGCCGGTTCCTTCTCCGGGGCTCTTGGTGGTGAAGAAGGGCTCAAAGATTCTTTCCAGGACCTCGCGACTCATTCCCTCTCCACTATCCCTCACCTCCAATTCTACGTATCTGCCCGGAGGTACGCCCATGGGGCTTGCGGGCGGGACACCGTCCAGTCGCTTCTCGGAAAGCCGGACTTCAAGCATTCCGCCCCGATCGCGCATGGCGTGAGCCGCGTTGGAACACAAGTTGAAAATGATCTGGTGAATCTGTGTGGGATTGGCCAGGACGGTCCCCGGAAGGAAGGCCGTTTTCTCGCGAATCTCGATATTTGAAGGCAGCGTGGCCCGGACCAGATTCATGGCTTCCTGCACTACGTGCCCGATGCGAAGCGGTTTTTTATCCTGATCGTTCCGTCTGCTGAAACTCAGAATCTGCTGAATGATGTCTTTGGCCCGGTGGCTGGAGGAGACGACTCGTTCGAGGTGTGTTCGAGACGGGTGGTCTTCGGGAAGGCCGAAGAAAGCCAGTTCGGTGTATCCCAGAATGGCAGCCAGAATATTGTTGAATTCATGGGCGATTCCTCCGGCCAGCGTGCCGATGGCTTCCATCTTCTGAGATTGGCGGAGTTCGGCCTCCAATCGGTTTTGGGTGGCTTCGGCCAGTTTGCGTTCGCTGATGTCGTGAATCCAGACCTGTATTCCCGGCTCCGCGTCCAGGGTGATGGCCCGGGCGCTCACTTCGGCGAAAAATGAGTTTCCGTCTTTGCGGAGGCATCGCACCTCGTAGCGGGTCGGCACCTGCTCACCCATCATTCGCGCCGAGGCCCGCTTGCGGGTCAAGTCCCGGAAATCGGGATGGTAGATTTGCCAGTGCTCCAAGCACAGAAGTTCTTCTTCGTCATAGCCGAGCATTTCCATCAGTCGCTGATTCACAAAAACGATGCGAGACCCTTTTTGAACGAAAATGCCGTCGAAACTGTCTTCCACGAGACTGCGGTAACGGGATTCGCTTTCTCTCAACTCTCGTTCCACCCGCTTACGGTGCGTGATGTCTTCCGCGATTCCGGCCAGACGGTAGGGTTGGCCGGAAGAGTCCCTGACCGGAAATCCCCGATTCTGTATCCATCGAATGGATTTGTCGGGACGCACGATGCGGTATTGGGTCTCGGCTTCTTCATTTCGAGATAGTGCTCGAAGGTATCTTTTTACTTCTTTCACGTCCTCGGGATACACGGCATCCAACCAAACGGACGGATTTTGATACATGGTTTCGGGATCACGCCCCCAGACCTCTTTGAAGACGGGCGACACGTAGAGGAATTCATTCGAATCCAGCCTGGTCAACCAGAACACCTGACGGATGTTTTCGGCCAATTGGCGAAATCGTTCCTCATTGGCGCGGAGCCGCTCCTCCGCTTCCCTTCGTTGGGTGGTGACCTGGAAGAAAGCCAAGACGCCCCTGGGTTCGGGGTACAAATGAATGTCGTACCAGTTTCGATAGGGTTCCCGGTCGAAAAATCTTTCGAAAGCGACGGGTTGCCTGCGAGCCAGGACTTCCCGGAATTTCTCTTCCAGGATTCCTCCACGAGCTTCGGGGATGATTTCGTCGAATTTCCGGCCGACCACCTGTCGACGGTTCCATCCCAGAACTTCTTCCGCCGCTCGGTTGATGTAGGTCACCGTGAGATCTTCGTCCAGGGAGACGAAGGATTCAGTGGTGCTCTCGAGAATATCCGTTACCATTTGCTTCGATTCCCTATAAGCCCGCTCCACTTCTACCTGTCTGGACACGTCCAGTCCAAGGACCATACACCGGCTGATTTCTCCGGAGGAGTCGACGATGGGGGCCGCGCTCAGTTCAAAATTCCGTCCGGCGTAATTCGCCTGAAACGTGACGGGGATTCCCTCCAAAGCGACCTTGAGCAAAGGCAGAACGGGATCGATTATTTCTTTAGGAAAGACTTCCGTGGGAGTCTTTCCGATGAAGTCCTTTTGTGTGAGTCCCACTTGCTCCACGGCTCTGCCGTCGGCCAAGACGATTTTCAGATCACGGTCGAGCAAAGCCGCGACACCGTTGGGGATGTTTTCCGCCAACGTCCGGTAACGCGCTTCGCTCGCACGAAGGGTTTCCTCCATGCGTTTCCGATTGGAAAGATCTCTGCCCACTGCGAGGATTCCCACGGGTCGGCCCTGTTCGTCGAGGAAGAGGCGGTTGGCCCAAGACATCCAGACACGTTCTCCGTTCCGGCGCATGTTCTCGTTTTCATTATAAATGAAGTCGTCGGGATTCCTTCCGATGTCCCGAATCATGGCGGACAGGTCCTTGCCGTTCAGGGAACGCTCCGGCACAATGGTGCCCACTACGTTCGCTCCGACGATTTCATCTTCCCGGAAACCGAAAAACTCCTGTCCGGCTCGGTTCATGAAAAGAATTTTCCCCTCGAAATCCCTCAGGAGAACAATGGAATTCATGGTCTGTACGATGCGTTCGTAGACGTCCGAAGCATCAAGGGGCGGGGCGGGGGCGTCCGATGCGGGCGGCCGCGCCCGACCATCGCGGGTTTCACGGGGCGCATCCATGGCGGGATGCTCGCGTTCTTGGGGATTGTCACGGTTCGTCATGGGAAAATACTCCAACAGCCGGCGCGTTCGAGTTCCGTCGGTTTTTCGCACCTCACGGGTGTCGCCCGAATCCAGGTACTTCCATGGGAGATACGGAGGTCGGCTTTGATTGGGATCCGCAGGGTCGAGGAGGGCTGTCCTCAGAATTATGTAGATCCTTTCACTACCTACTTTCTACTAAAATTACTCCCGGATCAAGAGAAGACCATGTGAAATCTTGTTTCGTTTACGAGCGGTCCGGAATTTTGGCGCGGCAGGTCGTGGATGCGGTTCCCTTCCTTTTGCTGAAAATCGAGGTGGAAAGGAAGAGGACGGGATTCCCGCATGGCAAACCGGCTTCCGCTGTGGTATAGACGGAATGGCTTCGTGAGCCGGAAAAAGTTGTTTTTCGCCCGACAGGCTGCCGAGGCTTCTTCCCTGCGTCGCAAGGCTTCATGCCGCAAGGCGCTTCGCGATTCATCCGACCGGAGGATGACGGCTTCCGGCGGTACTCAAGATATGACGATCAACAAGGAGGTTTGAGGATGCGTTTCATTGCCGACATCAATGCCAGGGAAATCCTGGACTCGAGAGGAAATCCCACGGTGGAAGCGGACGTGGTCTTGACCGGCGAGGTAACGGGAAGGGCCGCGGTGCCCTCGGGAGCTTCCACGGGAGAACACGAAGCCGTGGAACTGAGGGACGGGGACTCATCCCGCTACAATGGGAAAGGGGTTCTGCAGGCGGTCCGGAACATCAAAGAGATCATCGCTCCGAAGCTCTGCGGCATGGATGTACTTCAGCAGGTGGCCATCGACCGGACCATGATCGAACTCGACGGAACGGACAACAAGGGGAATCTGGGAGCCAACGCGATCCTGGGAGTATCCCTGGCCGTGGCACGGGCGGCGGCCAACTATCTGGACCTTCCCCTGTATCGATACCTGGGCGGTCCGGACGCGACGTTGCTGCCCATGCCCATGATGAACATCCTCAACGGCGGCGAGCACGCGGACAACAGTGTGGACCTCCAGGAGTTCATGGTCATGCCCTTGGGCGGCGCCACGTTCAGAGAGGCGCTCCGCATGGGGGCCGAGGTGTTTCATTCGCTGAAAAAAGTGCTCAAAAAGAACGGATATGCCACGGGAGTGGGGGATGAAGGCGGGTTCGCTCCGAATCTCAAGTCCAACGACGAAGCGGTGGAAGTGATTCTCGAGGCGATCCGGCAGGCCGGCTATGAACCCGGAAAAGACGTGTCGCTGGCGTTGGACTCGGCCTCTTCGAGCTTTTTTGAAGACGGCAAGTATGTGTTCAAATGGTCCGACGGTTCCCGCAAGACCGCGGCTGAGATGATCGATTTCTACAGCTCGTGGGTGGATCGCTATCCCATCGTCAGTATCGAAGATGGTCTGGACGAAAACGACTGGGAGGGCTGGAAAAGCCTCACCGACAAGCTAGGCTCCAAGGTCCAACTGGTGGGAGACGACATCTTCGTCACCAACACGAAACGCATCCGCCAGGGCATCGACTCGGGCGCGGCCAACTCGGTGCTGATCAAAGTCAACCAGATCGGCACGGTCACCGAAACCCTTGCGGCCATCAAGATGTCCCACCGAGCGGGGTACACCTGCGTGGTTTCCCATCGTTCCGGTGAAACGGAAGATACCTTCATTGCGGACTTGGCCGTGGCCGCCGGTGTCGGTCAGATCAAGACGGGCTCGCTGTCACGTTCGGAGCGTATCTGCAAGTACAATCGTCTGCTCCAAATCGAAGAAGAATTGGGAGAGACGGCCGAATTCATGTCGCCTTTCTGAGAATGCTTTTTCAGGGGAATCCGTTTGTCGCGGGTTCCCCGACTCTCAACCTTTGCCGTCAGGTACTGCAAACCGTTCCGTTTCGCTTTCCTCAGCATCGCTCGACCGGCGCGATGTCTTCGTCCGGCTTCCAGGGGGGCACGGCTCGCCAGCCGACGAAGCCCTCGGCGTCCGGGGCGATTTCCGTTAGACGCATGTCGTAACGCTCTCTCCAGAACAGGTAGAACAACGGATTCAGCACGAACAACGGGGCCGCCGTGGCCGCACCGTCCAAGGTGAAGACCGTGGTGTGTCTTACCTGCATGAGAGAGAACTCGGGCGAAAGGTGAGGATAGATCATTTCCGATTGATACAATCTCTGCCAAAAGGCGTCGGCGTCTTGAACCAGATACCGACAAAGCTCGCAGCGAACTCGATATTTCGGAGGCTCCGTGAGGGCCACGGGGTAGTGAACCACTCCGATGGGGAGCGGTCGATCTTGTCGACCTTCGAAAAGAGTTCCCATGAAGTAGCCGGGTTCGCAGTATCCGTCACCCGCTGTTTGAATCTCCAGGGATTCGCCTTCCATCAGCAACCCGTAGCGCGCGTAGGTTATCCGTTCCATTTCGTACTCCTTACACAGCGGCATTGGTCGTGAGAAGCGTTTTCCGTCTCCGAATGGGGGCACGGATCTTTCCGGGTGGGTTCCGGTTGACCGATCCGGTGCATTACAATATACTAGGCATTACGTCATATCAGGTGATTTCAGCGTTAGAATCATGATTTCGTGCATAGAATATCATGAATTACCCTATTTACGTTACCGCATAAAAGCTCTAAAATGAACTCCAACTTTAAGTTTTTTCAGGGAAGCACGGTTCGATCCTCGCCCGTGATCGTACACAACGCCTATCCCTGCCGAATGTCTCCAAACACGGTCCCTCCCGACGATTGTTTCACTTGGAGAAACGGAGAGTCATTTGAGCGAAAGCCCTTTTCATCTGCTCATCGCCGAAGATGAGTTCATCATCGCCATGCAGCTTGAGGAGCGGTTGCGACACCTGGGATACGAGGTCGTCGGCATCGCTTCTTCGGGCGTGGAAGCGGTGTCCATGGCGCGGAGGCTGGTGCCCGACCTGATCCTTATGGACATCGTCATGCCGGGGTCCATGGACGGCATTCAAGCAGCCGAAGTGATCACCAAGGAGTCGGAAATCCCGGTGATCTTCGTCACCGCTTTTGATGATGAAGCCTTTCTTGAGCGGGCCAAGGCCGTGCAACCTTTGGCTTATATTCTCAAGCCGTTCCAGTCGGCCCAGATTAAAACGGCCATAGAAGTGGCCATGCACCGCAAGGAGATGGAACGGAAACTTCGGGAGAGCGAGCGCAGATACGCCTTGGCCGTTCAGGCGGCCAACGTCTGGGTATGGGAATGGAACCTGCGGACCGAGGAGATTCACCTGGACGCCAATTTGTTCGCGTATCTGGGATATGACTCCGAAGACGCCGTGAAGAGGCTCGATGAATGGCTTCAGTGGGTGCACCCGGAGGACACGGATCGGGTGCTGAACGAGATTCTCGCCCATGTGGAAGGGCTCTCACCCGCTTACGAGTCGGAGTACCGGGTCCGGAACAAAGACGGCGGCTACCGCTGGTTATCCTCCAGAGGACATGTCGTTCGCAACTCGAACGAAAGACCTTCCCGCCTATTGGGAACGCTTCTGGACGTCACTGAGGCCAAGAAGAAGGAGCGGGAGCGGGAAGCGCTCGTGGCCGAACTCCAAGAGGCGCTGAACCGCGTCAAGCGGCTCAGGGGACTCCTGCCCATCTGTTGCTCCTGCAAGCGCATCCGCAACGATAAGGGCGATTGGGAGGACTTCGAGGAATACTTGTTGGAGCGGTCCGAGGCCAGTTTTTCCCACGGCATTTGTCCCGAATGCCGTAAGAAGCTTTATCCCGATTTCTGACCCCATATCCGGTCGCGCGGGCTTCTTCTTTCCCGCTTCGTCCTCGCCGCAATATCATACGGACCCACGGAGTCATCACCAGGGGACCGGCTTGCCCGCCCCCCGGTTTCGAAGCGGAGCCGTCAGGGCTTCTTCAGCGCTTTCTTTCTGAGTCGGATGGACTTGGGAGTGATTTCCACCAGTTCGTCGTTGTTGATGTATTCCATGGCCTGTTCAAGGGTGAACCGACGCGGAGGAATCAAGCGGAGAGCTTCGTCCGCCCCGGACGCGCGGAGGTTGGTGAGCTTCTTCTCCTTGGTGATGTTCACCCAGATATCGTTGGAGCGGGAGTTCTCGCCCACGATCATGCCTTCATAGGCCGGGTCTCCGGGTTCCACGAAAATCGTGCCCCTGGGCTGCAGGTGGAACACCGCGAAGGCCACGGCCTTGCCGGTCCGGTCTGAAACCAACACCCCGTTGGGGCGGGCGGCGATTTCCCCTCCGTAAGGCGTTTGACCCACGATTAGGGTGGTGAGTACGCCCGTTCCCCGCGTATCCGTGAGGAACTGGGACCGATATCCGATAAGACCGCGGGTGGGGATTTCGAATTCGAGGCGCACGCGGCCGGAGCCGTGATTCACCATTTTCATCAGGCGCCCGCGGCGTGAGGACAGTTTTTCCGTGACCACGCCCATGTATTCTTCGGGGACATCCACCACGGCCAACTCCAAAGGCTCGAACTTCTCTCCGTTGACTTCCCGAGAGATGATTTTGGGCCGGGAGATGGCGAGCTCGAAGCCCTCCCTGCGCATGGTTTCCACAAGCACGGCCAGCTGGAGTTCCCCTCTGGCGCCCACGATGAAGCTGTCCCGGTTTTCTCCCTGCTGCACCCGGATGGCCACGTTGTACAGAGTTTCCTTTTCCAGGCGCTCCTTGATTTGCCTGGAAGTCAGCAACCTTCCTTCCTTACCGGCCAGGGGAGAGGTGTTGACGGAAAACTCCATGGACATGGTGGGTTCTTCGACGCTGATGGCGGGAAGGGCTTTGGGATTCTCGAGGTCGGCGAGGGTGTCCCCGATGAAGGCCTCTTCCGCTCCGGCCACGGCGGCGATGTCTCCGGCGCGCACCTCCTGCGTATAGACCCGCTCGAGTCCGTCGTAGGAGTAGACTTGGCTCAGCGTCACCTTGCCTTTGACTTCGCCCTTCTTGATGAGGGCGACCTGATCTCCCTGTCGCAAAACGCCGTTGACGATCTTCCCCACGGCGATGCGCCCCACGTAGTCCGAATAGGCCAGGTTGGCCACCAGGAACTGCAAGGGGAGGTCCGGATTGAAGGCGGGCGGTGGTACATGCTTCAGGATGGTGTCGAAAAGCGGTTGCAGGTCCTTGCCTTCGTCCTCCGGGTCGAGGAGAGCGATGCCCGCTCGAGCGTTGGTGTACAGCACCGGAAATTCCAGTTGCTCCTCGGCGGCGCCCAGATCGATGAACAGATCGTAGATTTCGTCCAGCACGGAATCGATGCGACGGTCGGGCCGGTCGATCTTGTTGATGACCACCACCACGGGAAGGTTGCGGGACAAGGACTTGCCCAGCACGAACCGGGTCTGGGGCAGGGGTCCCTCGGTGGCGTCCACCAGCAGCATCACCCCGTCCACCATGCTCAACGCTCGCTCCACTTCCCCGCCGAAGTCGGCGTGTCCCGGAGTATCCACGATGTTGATCTTGGTATTCCGGTAAATCACCGCCGTGTTCTTGGCCATAATGGTGATGCCCTTTTCCCGTTCCAGGTCCAGGTTGTCCATCACTCGTTCCATGATTTTTTCATTGTCGCGGAAAATCCCGCTTTGCCAGAGCATGGCGTCCACCAGGGTGGTCTTGCCGTGATCCACGTGGGCGATGATGGCGATGTTTCTCAGGTCTTTTCTAAGTTCCATAGGGTCCTCGGGATTTTTCTAAATTTCTTCGCCCGCCGTCGGCGTCCTTCGACGGTTTGAGCGGTAGTCTTCAATCAGGGATTGGAATGGATACTCGAGAATCGTCGCGTTGGCAAGGCGCATTTTCGTGACGGATCGCATGTGCTCCCGCTACCCGCCCAATCTCCGAAGCGAGGTGATGGAGGATTATAACCATCTTCCTAAAAAAAGATAGTGTTCCGGGGTGTTCTCCCGCCGGCGACATTCCGGAACGGGGCCGGCGTTGCCGACCCTTAGGTCGATTCCCAGTGGACGACGGTTTTCCCCCGGGCCCGGATATGGAGGCATTGTAGGGGCGGTTCGCGAACCGCTCCGCCACGGCTACGCCTCGCAGAAACAACCAGGTCGGCCTGCGGCCGTGCATTCGGGTAGGCACTGTGGCCTATCCCTACATGGAATTTTTTCACCCCGACGCGCGTATTCAGGGTTCAACGATAGACGTTCGATCCATGGGGGTGTTTGGTCATTGCCCCCATCGCGATATCATTCCCTCCGTAGGGGCGGTTCGCGAACCGCCCCGCCGTGATGGATTCCGTGCATCCGACGCTCCCCGAACCGGTTGCAAACACCCCCGAAAGAAACATAACATAATACAGAATATTAAAAAGTAATCACCAAAAGCGGAGCCATCCATGTATCGGATCAGCAATGCTTCTTCTCGGCTTCCATGCCGGCGGTCCCGTTTCGGCCGTCTCATCGGGCTGTTCCTTGCCCTGCTCATCTTCCCCATGACGGCCTGCGCCGATTCCCCTCCGGACATCGAAGGATGCGCGGTCTTTCCCTCCGACAACATCTGGAACACGCGGGTGGACAACCTGCCCCTCGATGCTTCTTCGGACCTCTACATCCAGACCATCGGCGCGGACACGACCCTGCATCCGGATTTCGGTTCCGGGACCTGGGACGGAGGTCCCATCGGCATCCCTTATGTGAGCGTTCCCGGGGACCAGACCCGCGTGGACGTGACCTTCGATTACGCCGACGAAAGCGATCCCGGACCCTATCCCGTCCCCCCCGATCCTCCCATCGAAGGAGGTTCGGACAGCGACGGCGACCGCCACGTGCTGATTCTGGATCGGGACGCCTGCGCGCTGTATGAACTCTACTACGCCTATCCCCAGCCCGACGGTTCCTGGACCGCGGGTTCGGGAGCCGTGTTCGATCTGAAATCCCACGCCCTGCGCCCGGATACCTGGACGTCGGCCGATGCCGCCGGCCTCCCCATTCTCCCCGGCTTGGTGCGCTACGACGAAGCCGCCTCGGGCGAAATCCGGCATGCCGTCCGGTTCACCGCTCCTCAAACCCGAAAAGCCCACGTCTGGCCGGCCCGTCACGACGCGTCCGGCCTCACGGGACCCGCTTATCCTCCCATGGGCCAACGCTTCCGCCTCAAATCGGGTTTTGACGAATCGGGTTTTTCTCCCATCGTGCAGACCATTCTTCGGGCCTTCAAGCAATACGGCATCATCCTGGCGGACAACGGCTCCTCATGGTACATTTCAGGGGTTCCCGACGAGCGCTGGGACAACGACGTGCTCCGGGAGTTGAAGCAGGTCGAGGGGTCGAATTTCGAAGCCGTGGACTGCTCATCCCTCATGGTGCAAGCCGATTCGGGCCAGGTTCGGAGTTCCGGGGCGGGGAACTTCCAGGGAATGTCGGGAGTGCTTCCTATGCTTCTGGAAGGATCCACGAGCGATTAGGATTCCGACATCGTACGCGATTACGGGTTCAAGAGCTCTCTCCGCACGACTTTTCAGGTCCGCAATCGTGGGATCTTTCGACGAAAGCGTTGCACCTCAAGAACACCCGGGTCGGCTTCGTCCCGTCAGGGACGGAGCCCGCGTCAGGGGGGCCGGGGGAACAGTGTTCCCCCGGAGACGTTGTGACTCAATACAAAGGTCCCCCGTGAAGGATTACCTAAAATCGCCGGCGGCCCACACCGGAGGAAATTTCATGATGGACGACGAACTCACTCCGCCCGTGGATCGGGTGATGGAATCCGATCCCGTGCATCCTCGAACCCATTCCGAATTGCCCGACCGAAGGCGAGGACGGCACAAGGAAGAGGAGCGCCGCGAGACGCCGGGGTCGTTCGAAGAACTCCTCGAAGCGGCCGAGCGTTCCCACCAAATCCTGGAAAAGTCGGGTTCTCCCTATCGTTTCTGTGTCTACCGCGAAGGCGGGGACGTGTTCATCGACCTGGTGGTCCTGGATGCGGCCGGGCGCGTCAAACAGAACCTGAAGCAGAAGATGGATCCGGACCGATTCTACACGTGGGTGGCCCGCCTCGAAGCGGGGGAAGGCCTCATGGTGGACGAAGAGGCGTAACCGGCCCGCGACAACCGGGCTTCCGCAGGGGCCGGCAAGGGCGGCCGCTCACGGCAACCTTCCCATATCCTGAAAAGCTCCTCCCGAATACCCTGAAACCGAAATCCAAATACAGCGAATCCCCAATATACCCCTCTTCGCGGCCGGCATATATTTAGTATAAACCCGAATCCTACCGACCCGGATTGCGGGACACCCTCCGGAACCTTCCCCTTACCGAAGAGGAGCCGAGGCGGACATGGAAACCTACGTTGATTCCGTGGATACGGAACTCTATGCCCGGGCCGTGGAAGGGTCCAAGCGCATTCGATGGGACATCGACCGTGATGTCCTTCGGGGGCGCTCCTTCGATTTCTCGAAAAAGTTCCTGCCCGACGGTCTTTCCAAAGTTCCCATGCTGGACTTTCTCACCGATTCCGAAAAGACGACGGCCGCCCAAATCCAGGGCAGGACCTACGCCAATATGTTCGGGTTCGTGGAACGCTTCATTGTGGGCAAAGTCCTGGACCTGGCCCGCGACCATCGACTGGGGGACCAGACGGCCCTGGAAGCGCTCATTCGGTTCTGCGACGAGGAACTGAAGCACCAGGAGCTGTTCCGCAGGATCGAACTCATAATGGCCGAAGGCATGCCCCCGGGCTACACGTTCCATTGGAACCCCAACGTGGTTGCCGGCGCGGTTCTCGAGAAGTCCACCTGGGCGGTGTTGGCCCTCATGTACGCGATCGAGCTGTTCACCCAGGAACACTACAAGCAAAGCATCGAACCGGACGAAAACCTGTCCGAACTCTACAAGGACGTGTTCCTGTATCATTGGAAGGAGGAGGCCCATCACGCCTACCTGGACGCCCTGGAATGGCCTCGGGAGGACAAAAGGCTGTCGCCCGTGGAACGGGACCTGGCCGTGGACGAAACCATCGAGCTGGTGGGAGCGGTGGACGGTATTTTGCAGGCGCAGAGCAAGTCCGACGCCGAATACCTGATCAAGTCCTGCGGGCGACCTTTCACCGAGGATGAGGCACAGCGGGCGGAAACCGTTTTCTTGCAGGCTTATCGAAGGCAATACATCTTTTCCGGCGTGGAGCATCCTCGTTTTCAGTCCCTTCTGCGCAGTCTGGTGACGGACCGGCAACTGGAACGGCTGAGCGGGGCTTTGGGACGCTTGATTTGAGGGCGTCGCGGCTTAAGTGCTCCGATCCCACAAACCGGCGGATAAGGGGGCCGAGGGAACATGGGTCCCCCGGCGATCCTGTGAAGACGTGCACGGGGTTTTCCCCAAAACGGCTGTAAAGCAAAGGAGAATCATCATGAACAAAAGAGGGAAGGTATTGGCCCTGGGTTTGGTGTTTGCCTTGTGTGCGGCGTTTGCGGGGATTCCTACCGCGTCCGCCGGTGATTACGAGAGCCTCAAGGGCGTGGACACCATGAAGGTGGTTTTCGACATGCGCGATGCGAACCTGAAAACCGCGGCGATTCATCTTAAACTGATTCTGGATACCTTTCACGACGCCGCCATCCGCAAAATCTCGGACCAGCCGGATTTCGTGGTGATTTTCATGGGCGCGTCGGTGAATCTGCTCAACACCAACCGGGACGGGCTTTCGGTGGACGACCGGGCCCTGCTGGACGGTATCTCCACCATCATCACCCAAATGGGCAAGGACGGAATCAAACTGGAAGTGTGCCTGGTGGCGGTGCAGGTCATGAACCTGGATCCGGCGTCCATCATGCCGGAACTCACAAAAGTGGACAACGGCTGGATTTCCCTCATCGGGTATGAAACCAACGGCTATGCCCTGGTGCCGGTGTATTAGCGGTCGAAGGCATCGATCCGCCCTACCGGGGGATGCTTTTGGAAAAGCACCTCCCGGACCCCCCGCAAAACTTCCAAGCATGGCCGCACCTCCGGAGCGGCCTCGCCAATCCTCCTGCCCCGGACCGAAGCACGAAAAGTCGGCCTGCGGCCGTAGTTTCGAGTAGGCACTATGGCCTACCCCTAGTGGCCGCCCTGAAACAAACGGACACGAAGACCTATCCCCGACAATCTTTTTCCAAACCCGAAACCCAACCCAACCGTCGCAGGAGGTATCCGTCATGGGCCGGCACCAGCCGGCCGTGGTGGTCCAGGCCTTGGGGCAGCACAATCTCAGCCTGCCGTCGGATTCCGACCATCGCATCGAAATCGACGTGATCAGCGGTGCTTCGGCGGGAGGCATGACCGTCGCGATCCTGGGCCAAAAACTGCCATACGAACCGGTAAATCTTCGTGGAACGGAAACCAACCATACAAGAGGCGATACCGCCGTTTCGACTACATCGTGGGCCGGGAAAAGGCTCGGAAAGAATTTCTCGACGTGCTCAAAAAGGGCGGTTTGGGACCCGACCACCTGCCCCTGAACCGCTTTGACTGATCTTTGACAGGAGTTTCAGAGTTGTCGAAGAAGACAGTACTCAATTAGCTGAAATCAAGACATAAATGAGCTTTGAAGTTGTAGAACCGAACCGTCGTTTATTGTGTATCCAAGGGCGTTCAGCACCTTGGTTTGGATGTCGTTGGGCTCCTCGATTTGGACGGACGGTTGTGTGGCGCCCTTCTGCCAGCTCAAGATGGAGTTGAGGCTTGCCATTTCTTCGATGAGCGTTTTTGCGGTTTCGGACCCACCGACCTTGAGTTCGAGGAGTCTCAGACATGAGAGGGCGATGATACACGTCAAAAGATGACAGCGGATTTTGCTGTCGGTCCAGTGAAACATCGGGTTGATCCTGACGTGGCATGGAGCCTTGCTCACCCGAAACTGCTGCTCGATGCGGTATCTGTCAAGGGAAGCCTGGACGATGGCCTCGGTATCCCAATCATGATGGTCGGTGACGATGAGATTCTTCCCCACGACGGCCTTCGCCGCCTCGATCTCCGCATAGTCCCTTCGGAAGCTCATGATCTCTTCCGTGAAAGCCAAGCGATAGAATTTGTGACTGATATGAAGCTGTTCACAGACCTTGTGATAACGGGTGGTGATGGCTTTAGGGTTTCGCCATTGAGGTTCCCGGTCGCGGAACTTTTGCCGGAATTGGACGAGTTCCGTTTTCAGTTGATCCAGTTTCCGGCTCATATCGTGAAGTTTTTTGCGTTTGGTAACCGGGTTGAAGGTGACCACCACGGTGCGCTCCCGACCCCATAGGGTCAGCTTGGTCCGGTAGGCGGTGAGTCTGTCCTCGGGGCGTTCTTCGGCTTCGAGCCGATGGTTTTTGGGGATATCGAGAACCAGGAAGTGCTCGGGATTCAGGGCGGCCAGATGGTCGGCGAAATAGGTGGAATAGGTCGTAATGAAATAGATTCGGCTTTGGGCATCGATGCGGGCCATGTTTTCTTTTGAATTCATGCCCTTGTCAAAGACGACGGTAAGGGTTTTGTTTCCGTCCGCAAAGCCGAGGATCACGCCGAACAGCTCGTCGAGAATCCGCTCGAACAGCTTGGAATCATGGAGGTTGCCGGGATAGACCTTGTAATGGATCGGCAATGAGGTAGTGCGATCCGTCAATAATCCGAGGCCGACTTGCCGCAGGTGGTGTTTTCCGCTCTTGTTGTAACCCCTTGCCGCCAAATCGGAACCGGTCTTGGTGGCCATGTAGGTGAAATAGTTGGTGGTGTCGAACAGCACGGTGTCGGGGTTCTGCCGGCGACCCGTCCAGAGCCTTTGGAGGAAAAGCCGACCGGCCTTCTCAACCTGTTCCCTGGAAACGCGATCCCACTTCTCCCAGTAGCGCTCGGAGGTCAGTTGAGTCAAATCCACTGGACGAATCTGTTGGATGGCGGTCTTTCGGTACCATTCCTCAAGGGAGCGCTTGCTCTTGGGAGCGATCATCCGGTTGGCCCAGGCGTAGTAGAAATACTCGCCCACCGTGGGGCCGGTTTCGTTACGCCCTCTTGGGACAACACTGTCGATGATGCCGATCGTATCCAGTTCTTGTTCCAGGGCATGAGCCACGAAGAGGGCCCCAAAGGACTCTGTTTTAAGTCTGGACGGCTTGCCCGAAGTCTCGGCTTCTTGGAGTTTGGCGAGGATGGTTTCCGGGGTTCCGAGGTACTTCTGCCACTTCAGTTGGACCTTTCCGCCGACGCGGTGGACCTCACGAAGATACCAGTAGGTTCTACCCTTGAAGGTCTTTTTGTACAAATGGGGCATAATCGAATTATGCCTAATAGGTTCTACATGTCAAGAAGAAAATCGATTGTCGTTGAAAAATAAGGGGCTTAGGTCTGGATATTAGGGGCGGGAAGGTAGGTTCTACGTATCATCGAGAGGTAACTACCCGAAACTATTATTGAATTTGTCGTTGCAAAACATTATCTCTGAAACTCCTGTTTGACAGTTCAAAAAAACTAATGCAGTAATTTCAGCTGCTTATACGAAAAAGAAAGGTTTATGGCACTACGTTTTGGTGCTCCTGGAGAGTCTGCAAAGTGGGCGGCGGTTTGAGGCCGACGGCTTGGAAGATGTGGTAGGCGCGGCCCTGGAATTCCGTTCTGAGGAGGTAGGACTTCTCCGTGACCTGTAGATGGATGGCTTTGAAGGCTTCGAGGTCCAGGAGAACTTGGTCCCAGGGGATGTCGATTTCCTTGGTTTTGAGCTGTTTCTGCAGCGCGATCTTCAGGTATAGGGCCAGGAAATTGCAGAAGATGTGACCTTGAACGCGTTGACACCGTTGGTGGAACACGGGCCTGACTTCCAGGGCCGATTTGAGGTCCCGGAAGGCTCTTTCCACCTGCCACAAGCGTTTGTAGGTAACGGCCACTTCATCGGCGGGAATGTCGGTACTGGTGAGGAGAACATACTTGCCGTCGAAGCGGGCGTCGTCCTTGACCTTGGCGGGATCGATGCGCACGGTTTCCCGGTCGAGTTTGATGAATTTCCTGAAGCCCTTGTTTCCCACCAGAGACTGGGGCCCCTGTTTTTTCAGGGTGGTTTTCAACTTTTCCACAAGGGCCGATCGGGTGGCCTCGTCTTTGGCTGCTTGGTCTTGGTTGTAGCAGAGGACGTAACGGCATCCGTTCACATGAATCTCCTTGAACCACAAGGTGGGAGTGAGCGCTTGGTAGTAGCCCGGAGTGTCCACCACTTGGCCTCGGACATCCTGGTAACGGCGCATGGGGATGCCCACGATGTAGTCGATACCGGCACGCTCCAGTTCCACCAGATTGTCGACGCCGACCATACCGCGGTCGGAGACCAGGACCACGTTGTTCAGGGAGAACCGACGCTTGACCAGGGCGATGATGCGCTTGATGGTGGTAACGTCCGCCGTGTTGCCCTCCCAAAATTGACAGGAAAGGGGATATCCCTTTCGGGACATGACGACGCCCACCAACACCTGTTTCCGATCGGGACGATGGTCCTTGGAGAACCCGTATCGAGCCAACTCGGCCGGCCCCCGGCCCTCGAAGTAGACCGAGGTGGTGTCGAAGAAAACGAGATCCACCCCGTAATCGAAGAGGTCGCGGCCCCGACGGAAAAGTTCCTTTTCGATTTCGGGCTGATACTCGGCCAGGAAGTCCATGGATCGATAAAGGTGCTGAAGCTCCAGGTCGTCGAAGCCTTCACCGTGGACGTTCTGAATCCAACGGCTCGCGGCGAGATCGGATCCCGGACGGACCAAGCGTTGGCAGACGCAGGCAAAGACCGCGCGCTCTAGATCGAAGCGATAATCGGAGCGAGAAGCGAGAGATCGGAGTACCACATCGAGCCCCAAGGTCTTCCAGAGTTTCTCGATCACCAGAACGGTTCCCCAGGACTTGGCCCAGTCTGCCTTGACACTACCTTCCTTATAAAGATTGATGACTTGATTCCGGGTGGAGAACTTGGCGAGACTGGTAAGAACCCCGTCCAAGGCACCCGATTCACGGAGCTTGTCGAGACGACCCAGTGTACATATAACTTTCTGTTTTACCTTCTTATCCTGGCGATAGTTCTCCACGATCTGAAGATATTCATGCTCGGATCCGCCGCTTTTGACCTTTTTGACGCGTGCAAACATGAAACAAATTGTACGGAATACAGGTCGGCGGAGTCAAGGAAAAAATCGGACATATTGGCACTACGTTTGGAGCCTCGGAAAAAGGCCAGCCTAATCATTTCGGTAAGTTAGGCGGGAGAGGCCCACTTTTTCACCCTCCAACTGTCAAAGATGAGTTTGAATACAACGAGGACGTGCCGAACCGAGATGAATCCTTGGCCAAGATCGATATCGAACAGCTCAGCGAGGACAAACGCAGACGCCTCAAGAACAAAGCCCTGGCCTCCCTGAGCCGGGCCGTGAACGACCAGGTGAAATCATGGTGGTTCCGCATGCTGATTCAATACGTCGCCAAACCCCTGATCGTGGGTCCCCTGCTAGACGAGAAGTTGAAGCTCAAGAAGGAAAAGAAGCCGTGGGAGAGGCGGGTGAAACATAAGTGAGGGAGGGAGGAAGGCGTCGACGACCCTGTACCGCGGGTCATCGACACCGGAGCAATGGCGAAGCAGTAAGGTGAATCGGAAGACACGCAGGTGCTATCCTTGTAGATGCCAGGGGCACGTCAATAAATCAATCGTATGTTGATGAATAGAAGAATGCCTTGGTCTGTCGTTGTTTATAGCGTATTTGCGAAATTTATTTACTTTCAGTTTTGCTTTTCGGAAGTGTTATATCTCCGCGTATTGATATTACGTTGTCTTTTTCCGTGTCAGATGACTTAGTTGCAATAACAGTCTTGCGGGAGAAGAATCCTATTGGAATATATTTATTTGTAATTTTATTGTAATCAAAATAACCTTTCAATGGATTGCCTGTAGCGCCTGTAGCGCCTGTAGCGCCTGTAGCGCCTGTAGCGCCTGTAGCGCCTGTAGCGCCTGTAGCGCCTGTAGCGCCTGTAGCGCCGTAGCGCCTGTAGCGCCTGTAGCGCCTGTAGCGCCTGTAGCGCCTGTAGCGCCTGTAGCGCCTGTAGCGCCTGTAGCGCCTGTAGCGCCTGTAGCGCCTGTAGCGCCTGTAGCGCCTGTGTTGGTCTTATTAGGAATGCAGATATTCATATCTTTTGTTCTGTAAAATTCATATATATAACCAGATTCTTCGATTGATAAGTCCAACTAGAGTTTAGAGTCTGGCGACCCTTGGTATAGGAAAAATGCGAATAAAGACAACAAAGTACTTGACATTGCCGCGCGGATGCGCGGCCGCCTTTGGCGGCCCTTTAAGGAAAGAAACCTTTCCTTGGGGGTCAACCAATGGATTCGACGGCTCAAGCACTTATGCTCCTATCGCAGTGGATTTCCTTTCTATTTCAGGCCGTTCCGTGCAGAATAGCTCCGACTCTTCTGGAACTCCTGATGGGATGTATGGTCTGCCGCGGCGGCCATATTTCTTCCGCGCTTCTGGCCGTTCGGCCCCAGTTGTCCTGGACCGCCTATTACAAGGCCATCGAAAAGGGCCGATTCCAATGGCTTGCGCTAGCCCGGCAATGGATGCGCCTGATCCTGAAACGGATTCCAAACCGATCCATCGAGTTCGCCATAGACGACTTCCCTTTGCCCAGATCGTCCAAGAAAGCTCCCTGCGCCGGTTGGCATTACGATCACGCGCACCGGCCCAACCGCCCCAAATTCCTGTGGGGACAGCTTCGGGTTTCTCTGGCTGTCATCTGCCGCCACAAGGGCCGGGTAGCCGCGTTTCCCCTCTTGTTTCGGCTCATCCGCAAAAAAGGGAACACCACCAAACTGGACGCGGCGCGGCTCTTGATGTCCGTTCTCATGACTTGGCTGCCGGATCGCTTTCTCATTATTCTGCTGCTCGATGCCTGGTATATGAAAAGCTCCCTGGTGGTTCCCCTGATTCGCGATGGTGTGACGGTCATCGGCCAAGTCCGCAAAGATACCGCCCTGTTTTTGCCTCCGGACAATCCGCCTCGGAAGAAACGGGGCAGACCCAGAAAGTATGGGGAAAAACTCACGTTGGAAAACATCGGACGATTCTGTCGTCCGGTGGAGAAAACCCTCTTTGCCTACGGCTCGGAACGAGTTTTCCAGTTCTACCAAACCAAAGCCAAAGTCCGCTTCCTGGACGGCCGGTTGTGCAAGATCGTGTGGTGCCGGTTTATGTCCGACAACCCCTCTTGGTCCGATTGGCATCTTCTGATCAGTACCGATCCCGACATGGACGGCGCGGAAGTGATTACACGCTATGCACGACGATGGTGGACCGAGCCCATGTTCAACGAGATCAAGCACCTGTTCGGACTGAAAAATGCTTGGCAGCAGACACGGCAGACATTGGCTCGATGGAGCATGATCTTGTGCCTGGCCTACGGCTTGCCACGGCTCTTGGCGCTCTGCCTGGGTCCCAACGCGGCCTATACGATGTTTCCAATCCCTTGGAGAAAGAACAGGCCCGCCACCGCCGGCTGGATGGCCGCAGCCATCGGTCGTCTTTTCGGCAACTTAAACGTGCGAGCCATGTGGAACCGGAAATCCAAAAAATTCCAACCGGAATTCACCGATTCTCCGGAAGACTTGGGGCGCGCTGCCTGATATCCGTGTTCAGTCAATCATCTCAAAGCCTTACGTCAACGGTATTCAACCCGTCTTGGAGAACTATGCTCTTCTATACAAACTTGGCTGCCCCGCATGGCTCTAAACTCTAGAGTCCAATATACGATCAACATATTCGGCCTTGCCATCGCGTTGGGCTCCGGGTTCTGCTCCGGAAGTCTCCCCCCCTGAAGGCAAAGAAAGGCTTTTCATAAAATACTCTTTTATTGGAAGCATATTTGCAATCTCATCCGCTTTAGGAGACACAGGTGAACTAGTAACCTCAGTCAGTGTGCCATCAGAAGCTAGTGTTGCAACTAAAGATGAGCTGCCAAACCACGGTAACGGAGAATTAATGTATAGGGGATGTGAATAGTCTACGTACGTATCTATTTTTATAGTGTTAGATATCATAATTGGTTCTTCATTTTTGACTTCGCGTAGTCTATTAATATGGTTCATAATATTGTTGAAACAGTCTGAATCACATTTTCTATTTTCCATTAAAATAAATTTCATTTCCTTCAGTATGTCATCTGTTGCCTTGTTTTTTTGCGCTCTAACGGTTATATCTCTAAGCTTCACAAGAGTTATAGCGTTGGCTTCGTTGTCGGCGTTGGCTTCGTTGTCGGCGTCGGACGTAACATGGTTTTTATAGTAAATAACCAGCTTTATGTCATACCAAGGATCAAGAAAAGAGATAGTTTGTCGGCATATGCCGCATTTTCTGTAAAATGGGATTCCCTTGAGTTTTTCTGTCTTATAAGTCAAACTTTTATTATCATCTTTGTTTTTGTAAACCCATATTGTCTTGGCGCATCCTGTGGTCAAGGCGATGGTTATAAGTATTATTATGGCTGAAAGATTTTTTTTCATTATATTCTCCTCCTTTATGTTTTACATCCTAGATTTTGAAATAGTTTGGTGTTATGCTATGTATCATTATCTATTGCTATCAGCAATACTGATCCGATATAGATGATGAAAACTGTTATAATAGATAGGGATAATGGCATCCCTACCATATAGTTCAATATAAAATATATAATTTATTATTGCGTGTTGCACTGTCTGTGCATTTACGTTATCTGTATCGTTCCGGCGCTCCGCTTACAAGGCCAGAAAGAATTTCGTAACGATGACGGCGGCGTCGGCAGTAATGGTCACCCTTGTCATCGGCAAGGGCGGTCACCATAAACCACTGCGGGATTCATAGCGAGGCAGCACTCCCGAGGACTTCACTTTCCATTTGGTGGAATCCTTGAGGACGAAGGAGAACCTGACTCTTAGATTATATTAGTCTACCCCAGCTGCAATAGCCTGTAAATTGGTAATTCCCGTCAGTTTTGGCCGCACAGCGCACTTTTTTGTTGCCGGAAAATGGGTAGGACGTGACGATAGATAAAAGTTAGGCCAATACAACGGCAGGGGGACCCGAAACCCGCCGCCCCCCCCGTGCACTTCTTCCCTCCACCCTCCCCGGTGTGCCACCCCCTCAAGGACACCCCTTGACCGCAACGGACACAACGCGATCCACCCAGTAAGTCCTATCCTCGCCCTGGAATTCCGCGCGAATTTGAAGTTGGAGCGGGGTTCCCGGCTCGATGGTTGCCCCGTCCTTGGGCACGGGACGGGCGGACCACAGGGGTTCGGGGTCGGAACCGTCGTAGGTCAGTCTCACGAAGGACGTGTTGGACAGGACCACGCGTTCACCCGGAGGCAGCACGCACGAGGAGTCGCTTGGAGACGACGCGCAGGCTTCGACCACAAACGCGGCCTCTCGCAGGGCCGTGTGGCTGGACAACGGCTGTATGGTCACGGTCAAGGGCAGGTCGATGGGGTTGCCCACGCGCGTCAACGTCAATACGGCCGGTGCGTCCGTATCGCAGCTCGAACAGAGCCGCCGGTCTTTCAGGAACACCGGATTGCGAGAACCGAAACCGTACAGACCGTCCATCATGGATTCCACGGCCTGAACCCGGTCCATTTGCGTTCTGGGGGTGAGTTCCAACGGCTCTTCGCCCTCCAGGGGCGAAAGCGTGAACTTCACCGACTCCCCGGAAAGCCGTAGGGTGGTTACGTGCCAGGCGTTGCCCGCGTCTCGACTCGCGTCCTTCACCCCGCCTCCCGTGGCTCCCACGATCACGTACCGGATCCCGTCCAGGGTGCCTTCGTCCTGGTCGTAATGAAAATGCCCCGCAATGACCGCACGCACGGGATAACAGGCCAGGAGCCGATGGACCCGCGCCCACCCGGCCCAGTGATACCAAAGGGGTTGATGCAGGAACACCACCACGCCGGCGCACGCCTTGTTGCGTTCCAGGTCCTGTTCCAACCAGTCCAATTGGGCGTCGGATATTTTCGCCAAAAACACGTTGCCCCACCTGGGGTCCACCCGCAACGTCTCGTGCGTGTACAGAGCGATGAAATGAACTCCCCCGAAATCGAAGCTGTAATACATCCGGTCCTTGAACTCCGGCACCTTTTCCGCGTAGAGCCCGCGGAACAACGTCTCCTTGGACCGGTCGTCCGATCCCGCCTCCCAGGCAACCGGATTCACGTCATGATCCCCGGGAGTGAGATACCAGGGCACCCCGAGACCGTCCAAAATGCCCGCGGCCTTTTGGTAATCCCTCTTGCATTCCTCGTCCGACCGCGTGCTTTCTATGAGGTCCCCCACGTGCAGCACCAGTTGCACTTCCCGCGCCTTGAGGATCTCCACGCCTTTGCTCAAAGCCTCGTACGAAGCGTCCAAATCAAGACTGCCGGTCTGATCTCCGATGATGCCCACATTCAACTCCCCGGCCTGGGAAGACCCGGGCGAAATCCAAATGAAAACAGAAAGAAGCACGAGTGTGAAAATCCGTTGAAGAAGCATGGTCGGAATCTCCATGAGAGGTTGGTGAAGGGCAGAAGCATCCATTCACCGAGGGAAACTTTCGAGAAAGTTTCCCTCGGGCTCCCTTCAAAGCATTTCAAGAGTGCCTCACCGCCTTCGGCGGAGAGGGGGGGGTGACATCCGGCTCGGGCTAAAAACTGCATTTATTGAGAAGGGAATTCCTTTACCGATTTATGAGATGTAAGGAACGTTGGAAATTAGTGAGCAACCCTATTTCTCCCTCAGGCTCTCCGCCGGAGGCGGTGAGGCCTGCTTGGGGATTTTTGAAGGGGGGTCCGGGGCATAAGCGCTAACTTAAGCATTGTTTGCTATGCTTCTTTCCGTCTGAGGAATCAGCCGCTGAAGTGCTCGTTTCCTTGGCGGTTCTCGCAAATAAAAAGATATGTTATCCCAGCCGGCAATGCATTCGGCCAAGCCGAGTTTAGGGTTCACGGCTTGTTTCAGCAGGTGTAACATAAACATGGTCTCTCTCCAGAAGCATCGATTTCTACGGTGGTTCTTTTTGGAGTGGGTATCCCCAGGGAAAAAAAGATTCGCCTGCGGCGATCATGGCCTCCACTAAGAAAGCCACCAGTAGTTTCCCATGGATCCAGGCCTTGGCTCCTTCGATGTCGGTCTTTCTAAGATGGCCTAAACCGAGAATGGACTTTAGACGCTTGAAAGCGAGTTCAATTTGCCATCGACCTCGGTACATCTCGAGGACCTGAGAGGGCGAGATTTCACGGCCCAATGTTGTGAAAACAAATATGTAGGCCGCCGCTTCGAGGGTGTCCGGAGTAACTTGGCGACCTTTTTTCCTCGCCTCTTTTTCTATCGCTTTACGAGCTTTTTCAGTGGCGTCTTTGCTCTTCTTGATGGCACAGATTCTACCTGCAACCAAGCGTTGTTCAAATGGAACGAATGCATCCCAGTCGCCAAGCTTATTTACACGTAACGTCCTTAGATGAGGGAGTAATTGGAATCGTTCCCCTTGCTTGTCCACCATGGCGACACGGTGTTTCATTCGAACCAGGACGTCGCCGCCGTTGTCTATGACATGGTGAATTCCTCTTGGTGTGCAATAGGCTCTATCCGCTACAAGAAGTTCACCGCCATGGACTTTGAAATTGGTGAAGGATTCTCCGATCTTGGGGTCTGTTACATAGACTTCGTCGCAGCGCAGCGAAGGCAATTGTATGGAATAATGGACCCTCCAAGTCGTTCCGGTACTTCCAGGTTCTTGAATGGTGGAGGCATCGATCAACCTGATGCGTGAATTCTCTCCAAAAACAACGGCGGGCAGCTTTCGAAACCATTTCTCCATGACCCCTAAGGCCATCCACCGAAACCACTCTCCGCATTTATTCAGTCGTTTTAGGAGAGCTACGTCGGAAATCGACGTAATGTTGCCGAACCTGGCTTTGGCCGCCGTCAGCCGAAGTGAGCAACCTTCCGCCAGATGGATCAGAAGCGTTCGCAACAGACCTTCGGCGTCCACGAACTTACGGTATCTGACAACGGCACCAAGTTCCCTTGCTTTGGATTGCCAGCCATCGGGAAGAAAACCCTGGAGAACTTCCCAGTCTTCCATTTCCTCGGAAAAAACGAGACGCTCCATTGCCACCTCCTTTGGCGGCAACGGTACCATAAACCTCACCAAAACAAAAGGCTTAAGTTAGCGCTTATGGGGGTCCGGGGGGTGAACTTTTTTAAAAGTTCCCCCCCGGCCGGAAAGGTTACCAAAAACATGGAAACCAAAAACCCGGCGAAGAGCATCCTAATGATGCCGTGAGCCCGTATGAAAAAACAACCGGAGTCTGATGGCGGAATTCCGCATTAAAAAAACTCCCCCAGGTAGTCGATGAGATACAGGCTGCCGATGCCGGTGAAGGGCCAGAGCACGGCCTGGACAATGGGAAGATGAAGGAGCGATGAAAAAGCGCCTCGACGGAGTTGCATTACTTCCTCCCGAATCGAGGCGATGCGTTGCGCCTGTTCCTCATTGCCGTGACGCGCCGCCTTTCTCCGGTGGATGTCCAGGGCGTCCGACAGGGTCTGCTGGAACCGCTTGGCGGACCGGCGCAGGGTAACGGCGGCCATGACGCAGATCAAACCCGCGATGATGCGGGCCAAGGTCTGGAGGAGTCCCGTGTCCCATCCTTCGAAGAAGCGGAGCCTGGAAAGAATGAGCAAAAACCAGATGAAAAAGGGAGCCAACACCAGTCGGGAAACGCATTCCGTGCGTTTGGCGATGAGATGTGCAAGGTCCAGGGCGTCTCTGTCCAGGTTATCGGCGGGTGCGGTTTCGGAGCGCAGGGCTTGAACGGAACGCTCCCGAACCAGATCGGTATATAGCTGCACCATGCGGGCGCAGTTCTGCGCCTGATCGAAAGCGAAGAACAGGAGCACGAAGAAGAGGAATCGAGTGACATGCCCGGTCCATTCATAGACGGTATAGGTCAGGTCTCCTCGAATGAGGAGGTTGTCGGCATGGAACTCCCTGAAGAGAATCCCCATGAACAGGTAATACACGGCGGTCAACAGCACGGCCCGGATGAGGCTGAGCCATGATTCGGACGCACGCACATAGGCGGACCAGATTGCCTCGCGTCCGGCGGTGGGCTCTTCAATGGGAGGAGAAGGAGAGGGCTTGCCCGATGTCGATGGTTCCGTTGGTTCGGGTTCCACTGATTTTTCGTTCGATGTCGGCTGCCACAAGTACCCCGTGAAAATCTTCCAGTCGAATGATCTTTTCCGCACGGAATCGGCGCGCTTTCCCGGGAAAGACGCCTCCATGCCTTCTTCCGTTTCGATGGCCTCCCGATTTACGTTCATTCTGCGGTAATGAATTCCCAAGTAGACCAGGGACAGGGCGAAGGCGATCCAGTGAATCCAGATGGTGGTCCAGGCGCTGATCCCTTCGGTGAAGGAAATAGGCTCCTCCCGGGGAATACCGGAGACGTGATTGGTAAGCCATGCGGCGGATACGAGGAGAACCGCGCCCAGAGCAACGGCCGGGAGGTAGATTTTTTTGGAGTTTCCCAGTTGAAAGAGCACGTTCTGAACCTGATAGCTGAGTGCGCAGAAAAGAACGAACGCCAGAGGAAGCAGAACCAACAGGTATTCCACGATGAAATCCACCAACACCCGGTTGCCGCGACCGGTCTCGCCGTAGATGGAAACGCCTTGTTTTCCGGAATCGGGTGATCCGGCACCGGCCTTTGAGCTGAGATACACCAGGCTGCTTCTTCCGATTTCATATACCTGCGGTTGCAGGGCGGACAAGGCATTTCCCGCATACGCGGCGGAAACCGCATTGCAGGATCGGTCGGTCTTGAAACGCACAGCCGATTCCGGCGGTTCGTCTACGTCGGTTTGCTCTGCGTAGATCAGACGGCCGTTTTCAATGCCGATGGTGCCCAGGGCCGCCAGGGTGGTGAAGAACAGGGAAGTCTGGTAGGAATCACGAAAGGGGGGCACGCTTCCTTGTATGCGGGGATGCAGGGACAACCCGAAGCTGGAAACCGCCAGGGTGTTTCGGGTCCATTTCCGATAGTCCCGATACAGAAGGCGTGTGTCCACATCCGTGGTGAAGAGCAGCTTCAAGGGAAAACGCTGTCTGAGAGCCTGGATGACCAGCAGCTTATCGTATACGTCGTTGCCCAGAATTCCGATGGCCAACACTCCCGCGGAGTCTCGATTCTCCTTCGCGTCCTTTTCGTATAAGGCGATTTGATCGGCGAGGCGTTCCAGATAATCGAAACGGCCGAATCCCACCGGACGGTCCTCCCTCGATCGATCGGTCTTGGACTCTTCCTGATTCCCCTCGGATTCCGCGCCTTCGTCTTGGGGGTCGCCGGGAAGTCTGCCGTCCAACCCTCGCAGATAGGAAAAGTACACTGTCTGGAATTCGGGAGCCGGATCCTTGGAGTCCGACGCCTGTTGCCCGTTGGAATGGTCTTCAAAGGCTTTCTTGAAGGAATCGGCAAGGGACCGGGCATAGATGGTATCCTTCTCTCCCACCAGAACCACATGCATCTTTTTCTTGCCGGTGTGGGCCCTCAAGGCCACCTCATCTACCAAGGCTCCGGCCAATTCCTCGTCCGTAAGGATGGTGCGGTAAAATCGGATTCCGAACTCCTCGAACTCTTCCTGCAAACTCGGGGCTGCGGAGGAGCCCGAGTCCGGATCGTTCTTGAGATCGCTCCATTCCCTCAGGTCGTGTTCGGCGGCCGTGGCCGTAGGGGAGAAGAATTGCACCTCGCCTCGGGAGAGGTGGATCGCGTAGGCGTCGGATCCGCCGTCCGATTCTTGGGTGGGAGTCGATGCAACGCCCCGCGCCTGCTCTCCGGAATCGTTCCGGTTGCCCAATTCGGCTTCCGCCGCCATGAGCTCCCGCCAGATCGCGGCCAGGGGAGTGGACCCCACGGGCCCGATGATCTTGAGGCGCGGAGGAGGGGACTCTGAAGGTCCAGGGTTCGAGGCTTGGGTTCCAACGATGGGATCGGCCAGGCGAATCACCTCCAGGACCCGCGCCAGGGGCCGGCCGTCGAGCAGGCTCGCATGGTCGTTGATCCAAACCAGCAGGACCACTTCCTTGCACTTTTGGGGAACGGTTCGCTGTTTCCAGAAAACCTCGTAGGGAACGATACAGCACATGTTGGGCTCCCCACTGGGACACGGGGGTTCCATGGTGGGGGGCGCCTTGCTTCCGGGACTCCGGGAAGAGCCGTAGTCGTAATAGAAGCTCCCGATGTGCCGTTCGTCCCAAGGGAGAAAACCGGCACGCAGCAGGGCCGAAACCACGGCGTAGCGATGTCTCAGCCGCCACTCGCCGTCCTCCGCATAGGGACCCCCGTTGGTCATCACGCCCAGAATAGTGGGGCCCTCCTCCGCGAGTTGCTCTTTGAGAAGCGGGGGAATTTCGGCCTTTAGCGGCACGGAGCCATGGGCGCCCGCCCGGGCGCCCGAGCGAGAGCGTCTTTCCCGAGCGTCCTTGAGCACGGCCTCGAAGGGGTCCTCCCACAGGCGGGCCCGCACGTCCTCCTGCGGAGCCGCTTCGTGCAGGCGCGAAAGCACGGGCCGATCGCTTCTCAGAGGCGACTTGGGCGCCACCAGGATGCCCAAGGCGGCCAGGGCCAGAATCAACGCCGACACAGGCAGCGAACTCCCGCCGCCTCCCTTTTCTTCCGCCATGTCCGTTTTCCTCCATCCAGGTTTTTACCGTCGGCGGGGACGTCGCGGGTTCGACGTCCGTTCGCACACCCTATCGGGCCTTTTCACAGAACGGGACCGGGGGGACACCGCCTTGGTACAGGCGCTCATGGTGAGACTTGACCAGTTTTGGGGGACGGCTCGAAGCGGAAGCGGAAGCACCGGGAAAAGGGCGGGAGAGCGGGACATCCGGGAAGTCGGAAACCACGGCTGCGGCGGAATCGCGAGGAACCGGCGGTGTATGGTGAGTGTTTTTTACATCCCTGCCTCCCACTCCGCATGAATTCCTGCGTATGAAGGTGGCCCCGACTGTCGAGGGACGAAAAAGAAGACAACGCTGTTCTTAGTGTATTCAGGGAAGAGGGGGACGTAAATAGGCAAAAGTCGCCATTTTTTGTGAGCATTCAGAGGAGTATCCGAGGGAACCCTTTTTGAAAAAAGGGTTCCCTCGGGCTCCCTCCAAAAAACTTTAAGTATTTTAATACGTTGAACGGTACATGCTGGCTCGTTTTGCGAATTCCGTAGGCGATTCGCAAGGGCGAAACGGAGGCCCGTCCCTCCCGGAACGAAGCCGAACTTGAGGGCTTCTTTGCCGACTCAGCAGATGTAAGGAACGTTGGGAAGGAGTGAGAAGCCTGAATTCATCCGCAGCCTCTCCGCCGGAGGCGGTGAGGCCTGCTCGAAAGTCTTCCCCGGTTACATGTGAGACATCTATTTAAATGCTTTCGAAAAGAGCCTCGATGCGGGTCTTGAGCTGGCCCGTGTCCGAATCGGAATAGTCCGTCACCACCTTCAAGAACGGCAGGCCGTGTTGTTCGGTCACGTGTTGACCCACGCGATAGGATTCCACATTGTAGGAATGACAGGCCTGCAGGATCAGGTCGATCACCGCGTCGGGTTGGAATCGTTCGATCAGGGCCGACAGTTCGGTCAGGCGTCGCTGGTTGGGGGTCATGCAGGCGCAGGGAATCTTGAGGTAGCGGTCGGCGATGGCCCCCACGGGGTCCCCCGTGCCTTCTTCAAACCGGCCCATAAAAGCCTTCATGCCCGTGCAGGCGTCGGGAGCCACCACCACGCCCCCGGCGGCTTCGATGACGTTAAAAATCTTGGCGGCGTCGCCTCCCACCGGACAACCCGTCACCAGAACGCGGGGCGCATCGGGTTTTCCGAAGGAAATGCCTTCCTTCACCCGGGTTTCCAGTCTTTCGAGCAGAGTCTCGATCAGAGGGACCATCTCGTCGCCCGTGGCCGGCAGGGCCAGGAAACCCAGGTCGTACATTTCCTTCCAATGAAGCACCGGCGGCTTGAGCGCCGCATAGTCGAAGAACCTGCGCATGAGCTCGTTCTTTCGGTTGGCGGACCGCAGGGACGCCTCGATCTGATCCTCCGTGGCCGAGCGTTGGAAGGTGTCTTCCAGGAACGCGTACAGCTTGAGGATCATGTTTTTCCAGTTCTGCTTGGCCTCGGCCTCGTCCGGCAATTGGGGCAGGTCCATGACAAAAGTGGGTTTGATGTCCGCGATGAGCTCGAACATCTTCTTCTTGCCGTCGCAGGTGGTTTCCGCGATGACCGCGCCGGACAGGCTGAAAAAGGGGCAGGTGCCTTCGATGATGAACCCGTAGCTCGACTTGATCAAAGGACACAGATTGGCCGGCAGCATGGTTTCCGCCGACGGAATGGGCACCCTGGAAAAGGCGCACAACACCGCCGGCACGATGCCCATGGCCTGTATCACTTCGATGGGTGCGTATCCGCAGTAGATCCCCACAATGGGGTCGCCCTGGGCCTTGCGTCCCTCCACGTATTTCAACACCCGCTTTCCGGGTTCGCCGTCCAGGCCGTCGTTCATCAATGGTGTGATATTCATGAAGTCTTCTCCCGCTTCAAGTAATGCATTGGGAAACTATTATTCGTTCGGCTTCCGCAGTCGTGGGGGACGCTTTTGAAAAAGCGCCCCCCACACCCCCCGGAAAACTTCAGGCATGGCCGCATCGCCTTCGGCGGAGCGTCTCCGGTGGGAAATCGTTGGGAAGCGCAAAGGTCGTTTGTCCGCTCATTGCTTAAAAGCGAGGCAATTCCCGGTCTCCACTTCGCCTCTCCGCCGCAGGCGGTGAGGCCCGCTCAAGAAGCTTTGAAAGGAGGTCCGGAAAACTTCCTCGAAAGTTTTCCTCCGTTAAACCGTACTGTTTCTCGTATCTTTTCGCCGGTCCGTTAAAATAGTCCGATTGCGGAAGACTGGTGAAAAACGATGAGATGCAAGGCGCGCGAGTCCCGAGGAGTGAGGCGTACATAGAAGTACGCCGCAGTGACGAGGGAGGAAGCGCAACACCGCAGATCGCGTTTTTCACCAGTCTTTCATGCTGCTTCCATGGCGAGCAAAGCCGCGCCGAAAGCCCCGACGAACTGAGGTTCTTGCGGCAGAAGCACTTCGCATTCCATTTTTTCCGCCAGCAGGGCGCGCATGCAGGGGTTTTGAGCCACGCCTCCGGTGAATACGATGTCTCCGCCCGAGGAAACCCTTCGAATCATGGCGGCCACCCGGCGGAGCACACTCGCGTGCAGTCCAAGGGCGATTTCGCGGCGGCTGCGGCCTTTGGCGATGAGGGACACCACTTCGGATTCGGCGAACACCGTGCACATACTCGAGATATTGAGTTCCTGTTCCGCCTTCAGGGCTTCCCGACCGAATTCCTCGATGTCATAACCCAGGGTGCGGGCCATGATTTCCAGGAATTTTCCCGTGCCGGCGGCGCAGCGGTCGTTCATTTCGAATTTCCTGACCTTGCCCGTGTCAAACAGGGCGATGGCCTTGCTGTCCTGGCCCCCGATGTCCAGCACGGTTCGCGCCTCGGGAAAGTAGGCGCGTGCGCCTCTGGCGTGCGCCTTGATCTCCGTGACCGTGGGCGCGTCGAAAGAGATTTCGAAAAGACTGCGGCCGTACCCGGTGGCCATGATGCGGTCGAAAGACGTCTCACGGACCAGGTTTTCCGCCTCCGACACCGGGTCGAACCCCGTGTCCGCCCGGCGGCCTTCGAGGATTGTTCCCGCTTCGTCCACCACCACCAGTTCGATGGTGCGCGAACCGATGTCGATTCCGGCAAAACGTGTGGTCAACATGCACTCCTGAAGAGATGCTTCGTTATCGTTTGTTGGGGAACCCTTTTGAAAAAGGGTTCCCCAAGCCCCTCCCCAAACTTTTTGAGCGGGGTCGCCCGCCTTCGGCGGAGGACCCCGGAGTCTCTGCAGTCCCTACCGTAATTGCTCGATAAAGGCTTCGATTCGGGTTTTGAGTTGGCCCACGTCTTCCATGCTGTAGTCGGTTTCCAGGCGCAGCGTGGGGATGTTGCCGTCTTCCAGGGCGTTTTCCACCGGGATGGATTCCATGAGATAGGGTTGGCAGAACTGGAGGCCGTAGTGGATCACTCCGTCGGCCTTGTATTCGGAGAACATTTCCCGGATGTGTTCCAGGCGGTCCGGATTGGGGGTGAAGATGGCGCAATCCACTTTGTAGTAACGGTCCACAATGGCTTCCATCATGTCTTCCACGGTTTCGCCTGATTCGTCGGTGAGGTTGCGGGTACCGCGTTCCCCCACACAGGATTCTTCACCCACGATGACCGCGCCCGAGGTTTCCACGATATAGGGGAGTTTCCAATTGGGCACCGCTTGGGGGCAGCCCGAAACCAGGAGTCGGGGCGTCTTTTCCGGGAAGACGCCCTTTTTGTCTGCGATGCGCTTTTCCAGTTCATCGCAGATCTTGTTCACGGATTCGGTGAATCGAGCCGGATTGTCGTAGAAGAACACCTGGTTGACCAGGAGGGCGTCCAGACCCGAAATGGGGGCCGGGTCCGCCTTGCGCAGAGTGGAAAGGCGATGTACGGCCGCCCGCTTGGCGTTCACCGTGCGAATCCCCTCCTTCAGGGATTCCGTGGTGATGGGGGAGCCGGTGAGGGCTTCCGCGGCCGCTTTGAAGCGTTGATATTCAGCCTTCAACAGGGCGCGACCCTGGTCGGATTTTACCTGGGGCAGGTCCATGACGTACAGATGATCCACCAGTTTGCCCAGGGATTCGTAGGCTTTCTTTTTTCCGTCGCAGGTGTTCTCGCCCACGATCATGTCCGCGCTTTCCAAGTAGGGACAGACCTTGCCGAGTTTGAAACCGAAGGACGACTTGATCAGGGCGCAGGTGTTGCGGGGGAGCAGCTTTTCCACTTCCTCCATGGCGAAATCGGCGCCGGAACAAAGTCCCACCAGGGTGGCGTTGGCCGCCAGCACGATTTCTTCGGGTACGAACACGCAGTAGGAGCCGATGATCTTGCGGCCCGCTTTCTTCTCATCCAGAAGTTCCTTGATGCGGAGGCCGTGGACTTCACTCATGACGAAGTCGAAGTAGCCCATTCCTTCCGGGCGGTCTTTTTGCGACAGATAGAGGTCCCCGTAGGCTTGTCCCAACACGCCCAGCAAGGCGTCGTGGGCCGCGAGGTCCAAACCCAGGTCCGCCCACATGGAACGATAGTCTTCACTCATGATGTTCTCCTCAATTGGTGTATGGATCGGGGCGCACCGCCGGCGCATTGCCGGACGGCAGCGTCGCTCCCGACGGTCTGCGCCGAAGCGGTTCCCGGCGGGCCGCGTTCGAGTACCCGTCTCCTCGCGAGAGGAATCCGAACGCCTCTCAGGCCGTTGAAAAGATCGGATGCCGGCGGATTATCGAAAAACGACGATATGCGAGGCCCACAAATTCCGAAAACTGAGGCGTACTTGGAAAAAGTACGTCACAGCGACGCAAGCGGCGTCCTTCAACGGTCTACTAGGGTTGTTCCTGCCTGGTACTGAAGGGTCGAAGGCGGGTTGTGCGGGATTTCGGCTTGTGAGTTTCGACCGACAAACCCGGTCGGCCAAGTAACAGGCGTCAGATAAAGCCGAAGACGTCGATCATAAATGCCTCTGGGCGGATTTGGTTTATCAAAACGCGTTTATCTCCCGGATGTACGGGCATGTCAAATGGGAAATAACGATGCGGAATCAGAGGGTTGGATCGGTTACGGTGATGTTCGTCCTGCGGTGGATTCGGGGTGCGCTTCGCTTCTCCCAGGCGGAAGGGGAACGGAAGGGGCCTTCCGGACTTGGGTTTGGGCTATTCTTTGGAGCGGTTCGGATCAAAATCGGGATACATGTTTTTCATGCACTCCGGACAGAGGCCGTGGCTGAACTCGGCCTCCGTGTGGTCCCGCACGTAGGCTTCCACCTGCTTCCAATAGCCCTGATCGTCGCGAATCTTCTTGCAGCTCATACAGATGGGCACGATGCCTCGGAGGGTTCTGATTTGATCGAGGGCTCGGCGCAGTTCCGTAATCTTGGCGGTAAGGGCCTCTTGCAGCTCGATCATCCTGCGCCCCACCTGGACACGGGCGCGAAGCTCATCAGGATCGAAGGGTTTGATCAGGTAATCGTTGGCTCCGGCGTCCAGCGCGGCGATAATATCTTTCTTCCCCTTCTTGCTGGTCAGGATTACGATATAAGGAGGGTTCTCCGTATCGAGCTCCCGGACGCGGCGTAACACCTCCATGCCGTCCATCCTGGGCATGATCCAATCCAGGATAGCCAGGGAAGGAGCGTCCGGCCGGCACAAGATGCTCCAGGCCGTGTTGCCGTCGGCGGTTTCCAGGGGATCGTATCCCCATTTCTCCAATGCCCCGCTGAGCAGGACCCGGGAAGTCGAATCATCTTCGGCGATCAGCACTCTCATGAATCTTTTCCCTTTGGTTGGTCTTCCAGTTCCCTGAGAAAGGCTTCCAAGGCTTCCCTAACGGTTTTATGAGCGGCTTCCAGACGAACAACAAGGGATTCCACCGACGGCCAGTCTTCAGCCTCTGCGGCCTGTTCAATCCTTGCGGCCGGGGAGACCGCGGTTTCAGCACAAACGTTGGATGCGGCCCCTTTGATGGTATGGGCTCGCCTTGCCGTTTCCTCGGCGTCTTTCTTCTCGATGGATTCTTTCAGAGCTTCCATCCGTCGAGGCATATCGTCCAGAAACGCGTCGATGACCCGCCTTCCGAGGGTTTCATCATCCAGCACCCGTTCCATGAAAGTGGTCGGATCGAAAATCGCAGGGTCGGGGGATGAATCAAGCGTTCGGGTCGTGTCGCTCGGCGTCGGGCCCGGATCCGGCGCTTCGACATCGGGGCCGCCCGGCAGCCAACGGCTCAGAACCTCCGCCAACCCCCGCGGCGAAACCGGTTTGGAGATATAATCGGTCATTCCCGCTTCCAGGCATTTTTCGCGATCGGCGGAAAAGGCGTGTGCGGTCATGGCGATGATGGGCAGGTCTTTTTGATCGAAATCCGATTCCCGAATTTTGCGCGTGGCCGTGAGTCCGTCCATAAGGGGCATTTGTACGTCCATCAGGACGAGATCATAAGGCGCGGATTTGACATGTTCCAGAGCTTCCAGGCCGTTTTCCGCGGCGTCAACCGAGAGTCCCAGTTTTTCGAGGATGCCCAGGACCACTTCCCTGTTGGTGGCGTTGTCCTCCACCACGAGGATGCGTGCCCCCACCGCCTTCTTCAAACGCCTGAGTTCCCGCACCGTGTGGCGTGTGATCAAGGATTCGGCTGTGAAGTCTTTGCCGCTGAGGAGTTGACTCAACACTTCAAAAAGGTCGGAGTGGCTTACCGGTTTGGTCAGATAGGCCGCGAAACCCAATTCCCGGACCTTGCGCGCCTCGCCCCGTACGCCAAGAGAAGCCAGAAGAACCAGAGGAATCTCTCGTAGGTGGGGGCGAGCCTTCGCGGCCCGGCAGAAGTCCGCTCCGTCCATACCCGGCATTTGCATATCCACCAGAACGATGTGGAACGGGTCTCCTTCTTCGTGAGCACGCGAAAGGGCTTCGAGACCGGTAGGGCCGTCCATCGCTCCCGAGGGGCGCATCCCCCATGCGGCCAAGCGCCGTGTGAGGATTTCACGATTGGTGGCATTATCGTCCACGACCAGAACCCGGAGTTCTCGGATATCCGCCGAGGGAAACAGGGTGAATCCGGTTTCTTCGGGTTGCCTGGAAAAAGGCAGGGTGAAGCGGAAAATGGATCCACGACCCTCCTCGCTTTCCACCCAGATTCGCCCTCCCATGTGTTCCACCAGTTGCTTGACAATGGAGAGCCCCAGACCCGTACCCCCGTACCGGCGCGTGGTGCCGGCATCGGCCTGAGTGAACTTCTCGAAAATCGACACCACCCTGTCTTTCGGAATGCCGATTCCGGTGTCTTGAACCGTGAAACCCAAGACGAGGGATTCGCCGCGGTCTCTTTCAACTGAAACCTGTAGGGCTACCTCGCCTTTTTCGGTGAATTTGACGGCGTTGCCGGTGAGGTTGGTCAGTATCTGTCGGAGGCGTCCGGGATCTCCTCGAAGCAGCGCCGGTACATCGGGGTCGATGCCGCAGATCAGTTCCAGATTTTTCTCGTGGGCGCGGACCGAGAAGGTAGCGCCGAAATCGTCCATGAGGCTGTAAAGATCGAAATCGATTTTCTCGAATTCCAGCTTGCCGGCTTCGATTTTGGAAAAATCCAGGATGTCGTTGATGATGTGGAGGAGGCTTTCCCCGCTGTTACGCACAATCTCGGCGCAACGCCGTTGACGGTCGGTGAGATCCGAATCCAGGAGAAGCGTTGTCATGCCGATGACCCCGTTGAGGGGCGTGCGAATCTCGTGGCTCATGTTGGCCAGGAAATCACCTTTGGCGCGGTCGGCCTCCTCCGCCGCCTTTCGCGCAGCCTCCGTGGCGATTTCGGCCTGCTTGACCGAGGTGATGTCCCGGAGGCTTTCAATGGCCCATTGAGTCTGTCCACGGGCGTTCCGGAGTACTCGGGCCGTGCCCGCCAGGTAGATGCCCCCTTTAAGGTTGGGATGAAAAGACTCGGAGGCCAGCACCCCATCCTCTCTCCTGGTAATTGAGATGTATTTGTCTTGATAGTCTTCGTGACGCGATAAGGCCAGATCAATGAGGATGGGCCTCCGTTCGCCGTAGAAAGGAAGACTGTATTCGTAGTCGCCTTTTCCGATCATGGATTCGGCGCCGATGCCGGTGAGGTCTTCCATGGCGCGGTTCCAGGCGGCAACCCGCCCCCCCGCATCGATGACGAAACAGGGATCCGGCAAGGCGTCTATGATTTCGGCAAGTTGTCTTCGGGATTCCTCCAAGGCCGCATGGGCTCTTTTCTGTTCGGTGATGTCCCGGATCGATTCGATGGCCCCCATCAGGTTCCCCTCGGCGTCATAGAGGGCCCTGGCCGTATTATAGAGATAAGCGCCCCCGGGTCTCAGATGAGGAATGAAGGATTCGGATTCATAATGCCCCTCGTCCCGTGTCACATAGGCATACATGTGGTCCAGGGAGTGGTCGTCGGATATTACCAGATCGATCATGACGGGTCGGCGTCTTCTGTAAAACGGGATGGCGTACTCGTAATTTCCCTTGCCCAGCATGTCCTCGGCCCTGACACCGGTCAGCTCTTCAATGGCTCGATTCCAAGCCACCACGCGGCCCTCTTTGTCGATGACGAACGTGGGGTCCGGCAGAAATTCGATGATCTGATGAAGCCTGTGATGCGAGGCTCTGAGCTTTTCCTCGGCCTCCTTGCGTTGGGTGATGTCGAAAACCGCGCCGATGAGTCCCATGATGTTGCCCTGGGCGTCCAACAGACCGGCTTTGTGGAAAATCACCTGGTGGAATTCGCCGCGGGCGTCCTGCAATTGGGTTTCATACGCCTGTGTTCCGGGCTCTTGAAGCAGGGCCAAATCCATGGCGCGGTATTTTTTGGCCAGCTCGGGCGGCGCTACCTCGAATACGGTTTTCCCGACGATTTCTTCCCTCGACCTGCCTGTGAAGGTTTCGAAGGCCCGATTGCACCCGAGATATCTGCCTTGCGTGTCTTTGTAGAACATGGGGATCGGCAAGGTTTCGAGCAGGCTATTCAGGGTGTTCAATGTCTCCTTTTTGTCCAGGATCGAGCCTGCGAGTCGGTATCCCGCGCCCAATCCCAGGAATTCCAGAAGGACGATCAGAAGATGGACCGGGCGCAAAGGTGATCCGTGCCGGCGGGAGCGCTTGCCGGGATCATCAAGGCTGAAGTGGGCCGGAGCCCCTTCCGCAGGGGCGCCCTTGGCGTCTTGCGGGCCGATGGGGCCGAGTACGGTGATGAGCGGCTTTTTCCGGGAAGAGATCAGGTTCGAGAAGAGCGTTTGGATGCGGGCTGTGGGTGCGATTTCCGCCTCGATGGAACGCAATGTGCGAGTTGACGGGCTTCCGGGGGCTTTCGGGGGAGGGATGAAGCTGATAAAGACGAAGCAGGCGTTCCGTGGATCGTGGAGCGTTGCGCTTGCAGTGGGGGGCGAAAGCGTCGAGTGGGCCGATGGGAGCGCGGAGGCGTTGGGGAAATGACGGTCCGCCGGCCACGGGATGGTGTCGCGTTCGGGACGGATTGCCTCATGCCGAGGGTCGGAAGGAGCACGGCTCATTGACGGAGGCTTTGGGGGCCCTTTGGCCCACCCTTTGGTCAAATCCCCGGACACGGCCGTGATTCCGATCCAAACGGCGGCGGCAAGCGCCGCAACGGTCTTCCCGGACGATCGCATGGTACCCCCGCCCTAGCTTTGTTTCGTTTCCGCGGTTCCCAACAGACCGCTGAAAAACGCGAACCGCGGCGTTGCGCTTCATTTCTCGTCACTGCAAAGTGTCTATAGGTACGCCCTTCGTCGGGACTTGTCCGCCCTGCATGTCATCGCTTTTCAACGGTCTGCAATCATCCAATTTTTTCAAAGGGTTCCTAAGGTCCGCCCATGTTATTCAGGTTGATCGTATCCTCGAAGATATCGGGCCTTGCAGCCGGTCAATATCTTGTCCCAGGAGCCGTACATGGGGTTGGGCAGGATGAACCATCGGTCTCCCCAGTATGCGCGGTACTCGTCCACCAATCGGGCTCGCTGTTCCATGGTGACGTTCTTTTTGACGTTGGGCAGGAAATCGCCGAGGTCGTCGCCGAGAAGCATGAGGATCCGATGCGTCTCAGCCGCATAGGCGCGTCTTGACTGCTTCTCCGAGGTCCATTCGGCCCGTTCGTTTTGCAGAAGCATATCGTCGTCGGGACCCGGTTCGGGAAACCCCAGCTTGCGCAGGTTCTCCAGGGTATCTCGCTCCTGCGGGCACGGGGAGGAATCCTCCGGTCGCTCGGAACATTCCCTGTTGGTGATATACACCACGGAGACGCCTTTTTCCTTGGCCGCCCGGATGAACTCGAGCGCGCCCGGAACGGCGGAAGCCTCCGCGCGTGCGATCCAGGCATCCCAAGTGCGGGGGTTCCATTCCGTGTGATTCAGGATGAGGCGGGCCTCATAGGCGGAATTGTCCAGTACGGTTTCATCGATATCCAGAACCACCGCCGGAGGCAGGGTTTCATAGTCGTTCGTCTGCTCGACGGCCGCGGTCCGTGTGCGGTCCTGGAGTGCCGCATCCAACTTGTCGCAGGCCGTTTGATAGGTTTCAAAGGCAACGGCCCGGTATTCGGCGGAAGTCTGCACCCACAATGTGCTGTTCAGGGAATTGTGATCGGGGCGGGCGCATGCCGCCGCCGCTAAGACCAGGGATAGAAGCGCGAGTCGCATGAGGTGTTGTCTCACGAGAAACCTCCCTCGGTGAAAGGTTCCAGGCACGACTGCGGAAGAGCGCAGGCGGGGGTCCCCAATTTGGGGAAGGCTCGGGAAACCCTTCGTCGGAAGGATTTCCCCGTTGAGCCCGAATAACGACTATTTCTCCACGGCCAGCTCGGCGGCTTTCTTAAATGCGGCGTCCATGTCGGGAAGGTGGGTCATTTCGGGCACTACCTGAATGTAGCGGACAATGCCCCATTTGTCCACAAGCACTACGGCGCGTGCGAGCAGCATCAGATCGTCGGTCAGAAGGCCCAGGGAACGGCCGAAAGTCCCTTGTTTGTAGTCCGAGAGGTATCGAACATCATCCAGACCGGCCGCTTCGGCAAACCGCATTTGAGCGAAGGGGGTATCCCGGCTGACGGTAATGCGCTCCACGATATTCGACATTTCGTCCCCTTCTTCCGCGAGCACATGGGTCTGAGCTTCACACACCTTGGTGTCGATGGAAGGGACGATGCTGAGAAAGAGCACCCGGTCCCTTATCTTGGACAGGTCCACGGAACTCATATCCTTGGATTCCACGAGCAAGGAGGAGGGTAGGGGGTCTCCCACGGAGACGGGGTCTCCAAGCAGGCGAAAGGTTTTCCCCTTGAAGGTGACCTGGGAACCGGCCGGCACCGAATGCTTGTCCACGGGGAGCTTGGGTGGGGCGGCGGCACAGGATACAAAGGCCAGGGCTACAAGGAGGATCAGGCACGGATACCATGGTTTCATTCGCATAACGTTTACTCCTTCCATTGGATGATTCGGTGGGGACGGTTCTTGAGCAAAGGCGTCATTAAGGCGCTGGAAAATTCTCGCACGAAGTGCGCCCAAGCGCAATGGGTCTCGTACTCGATTGTGGAATCGGACGCGCGGGCGCGGAATCTCCGGCCGGGATCGACCGTTCCCGGTAGTTTGCTCACAAGTCGTAAGCATTCACGGGGGAGGGCTTTCCCGAAAGTCCTCCCCGGAACTCCCTCCCAAAGCACGTTGGACGGGCCTCACCGCCTTCGGCGAAGAGGCTGAGGAAGAATCAGGATTCCTCGCTCATTCCCAACGGTCTTTACATCCGCTGAACCGGCAAGGAAGCTCCCAAGTTCGGCCTCCCCCCGAAAGGGACGGACCCCGTTTCGCTCCTGCGAATCGCCTACGGAATTCGCGAGACGCGCAGTATGTACCGTACAACTCATCAAAATACCGCAAGAAGTTTGGAGGGTATCCCTCGGATACCCTCTGAATGCTCACCATGAGTCCCCCGATCCGAAAGGGGGGCTGTCGATAATGTTGGAAAACCTCATTCGGTATTCTTTGGGCGACAAACCGGTATGTTTCCTGAACAACCTTCGGAAAGAGTTCATGTCCTCGTACCCGACGAGCCAGGTGATGTCGTGAAAGGCGTCCCTCGTGGTTTCGAGCCTGTATTTGGCGACTTCCAGACGAAGCCGTTGCAGATAGTTCAGAGGAGAATCCCCTGTGGCTTCTTTGAAGCGCCGTTTGAAGTGACGCGGACTTATGGAACAACGGTCGGCAACGGCGTCGATGGATCGGATTCGGGAATAGTTGTCCTCCATCCATTGCTGAGCCTCAAGGATCTTGTGATCATGGTGTTTTTTCTGGACCTCGAAAATGGTCCATGGAGACTCCTGATCCCAGTTGGGGTGGAGCATCATACCCTTGGAAAATTGTGCGGCCAACTCCTGATAGCCGACGTTCCGGAGAAAATAGGCGCAGAGGTCGGCGGTATAGTTGTTGGACGAGGTGCAGATCAACCCTTTGTCTTCCGTGATGATTCGCTGTGGTTTCAGCTTGATCTCCGGATACCGGGTCTTGAATTGTCTGAGAAAGAGCCAGTTGGTGGTGGCGATCCTTCCGTTGAGCAGGCCCGTCTCCGCCAGCAGGAAGGCGCCGGCGCTCACGGCCCCGATCCTGGCTCCACGTTCGTAGTGGTATCGAATCCATTCCAACACGTCCCGGGATATCTCATACAGAAGCTCCAGGGTCGGTTGAAAGGACGGGATCAGAATGAGATCCGTTTGTCGCACGTCTTGGATGGACCCGGAAGCCGGAATGGGAATGCCCCCGAACGACGGCACCTCCCGTCCCTTGGAAGTCACGATTTCGGCACGAAAGTGGGTTTGGGGCGTTTCGATGTTCGGGTAGGACAAATAGAGATTGCAGAGTTTGAAGAATTCGACGGCGGCGGACAACCCGGAGAACACGCAATCAGGTTCCGCCAGCAGGGTGATTCGAGTCATGGATGCCTCCGTTTCGGTATGGCCGTTTCCGCATTCTTTATGTCATTAATGCCTCTTTTATTCATTCAGCGCAAGCCGTACTATAGGCACTCGTGGAATGGCCGATTCGTCACAACCGAGGCTTCGACTCGGTTTGCCCCAATCACATCCGGAAAGTTTTGAGTGGGAGAGGACATGTCCAACGACGGAGAAACGCGGGTTGCCCTGGTGCGAAGCACGTACAAGAATGTCTATGATCGGTTGAACAAGATTCTGGAGTATCTTGAATACGCTCCGAAAAAAGAAAACATTTTCATCAAGCCGAATCTGGTGGGAAGTTATGCCCCCAATACCGGATATATTACGCATCCTTCTTTTGTGGAAGCCCTGGTCCGCATCTTCAGAGAGCGTTATCCGCGAAGCGAAATCGTGGTGGGAGACGGTTGCGCGGTTCATGATCACTGGGAAAACGTGCTCGAAAAATCCAAATACCGCTCGTTTGCCGATCGTTACGGCGTACGGTTGGTGAGTTTGGACGAGTTGCCCAGGAAAAAGTTTTCCTGGGCGCACGGCGAACTCGATCTCCCCGAGTTGCTGGAAACCCATGAATACATCAACGTCGCCAAGCTCAAAACCCACGCCCAGGCCACGGTGACCCTGTGCATCAAGAACCAGAAGGGTCTGCTCCGGAAAAAGGTCAAGCAGGATTTCCATCGCAGGATGGACCTGCACGATTGCATCCGGGCCCTGTCGGAGACGGTGCGGCCGGACCTCAACCTCATCGACGGCATTCTTTCCGTGGAAGGAAACGGCCCCATTCCCCCGGGCATCACCAAGAAGGGAACGAATCTGATCCTCGGATCCCGGAATATCTATGCGATAGACAACGCCGCCGCCCGCATCATGGGATTTTCCCCATCGGAAATTCCTCATCTGCCGGAGTTCGGGGACTACACGGTGGTCGGCGAAAATATCGAACAATGTGTGACGCCGTTCAAGAGGCCCGACCCTTCTCCGTGGATCAAGAACAACGTCTATTCTCATTTCGACGAAACGGTCTGTTCTTTGTGTGCGGTATCCGCATCCATCGCCTATGCGCCGACACTGTCCAATCTGCCGTTCATGTTGAAGGTGATGAAGATCGGCGGTCTGTCCGTCCGCAAGGACGTGGTTATGGGCGCGCTCCCGGGTGTGCCCGAAGGCGCGGGACAAGTCCTCGGTATCGGAGACTGCACGGCCAAGCTGGCCAAGAAGAACGGCTTTTCGTTTATCCGCGGATGCCCGCCCAAAATCCCGGAACTGAAGGCCCAATATCTGGAGTTCTGCAAGAGAGCGAAAAAAACGCAATCCTGAAAAGGGTCGTGCCGCACGTACGCCGCGCCTCGGAAGAGGCTTTTTTCACGCTTTCGTCGGGTGAATGAAAGAGCCGCCCAAGGCGGCTCTCGTCCCGTAAACACATGCGCAGTTTTTGTTTCCTGAACGACTATGACAGAGGAGAAAGAGGAATGCTCGGATCCGAACGTCGGTTGGTGACCAACAGAAAGCAGGATGTGGCCGTTTATTTGCTGCCGAGCGGCAGACATTTTCAGGTGGAAGCGGAGATGCAGGACGAAGTGCACCACATGCGCATCCGGATGACGGTCAATCATCCGTCTCTCAAGATCAAAGAGGTGGAGCTGGAAATGCCGGGCGTACCGGATCCCCTCTGCACGGAAGCCCGTGAACTGGCAGAATCTCTGTTGGGACAAAACGCCGTTTCCGGAATCCAGTTGAGTCGGGAAGGCAGGAACGGCACCTGCCTCCTGCTCAAAGACCTGTTCCGCACCGTACTCACCATGTTGATCCAGGCTCAGTACCACGTTTCCCGCGCGGAGTTGACCGGCATGTTTCCGGGTATTACGGAGGAACAGCTATTCAAGATCTGGACTTTCGCCCGTCCCGATTTGAAGAACAGTTGCTTGCGATACGCCGACGATTCGCCGTTCATGCAGCGCGTGGAAGAAGCCCAATGGCCCAGGGGTGTGGAAAAGCTGCTGCAGAAGGGCGCCGCATAGCGGAATTGCTGCGAAGGCTCCGTGGAATCCATCTTGGTCGGTCGCGGCCGCAGTCACAGGACTTCATCGGGTGGGATGGCAGGCTCCAAAAGCACCGCCAAGGCGGGAAGATCGTGTTGCACGGTCATCCAAAGGACGTCCAAATTGATGCCGAAATAGGCGTGGACAAGTCGGTGGCGCATGCCGATGATGTCGTCTTATGAAACATTCGCTTGCATTCACGGGGGAAGACTTTCGAGTAAGTCTTCCCCCGTACCCCTATCCAAAGCTCCTCAAACAGGCCTCGCCGCCTTCGGCGGAGAGGCTGAGGCGGAAATAGGTCTCCTCGCGTAACTCCAACGATCCCCCCATCTCCTGAATCGGAAAAGGAATTCCCTGGTTCGGCTTCGTCACGCTTCAGCGGGACGAAGCCCGCACAAGGGGGTCCGGGGGCATAAGCGCTAACTTAAGCATTGTTTGCTATGCTTCTTTCCGTCTGAGGAATCAGCCGCTGAAGTGCTCGTTTCCTTGGCGGTTCTCGCAAATAAAAAGATATGTTATCCCAGCCGGCAATGCATTCGGCCAAGCCGAGTTTAGGGTTCACGGCTTGTTTCAGCAGGTGTAACATAAACATGGTCTCTCTCCAGAAGCATCGATTTCTACGGTGGTTCTTTTTGGAGTGGGTATCCCCAGGGAAAAAAAGATTCGCCTGCGGCGATCATGGCCTCCACTAAGAAAGCCACCAGTAGTTTCCCATGGATCCAGGCCTTGGCTCCTTCGATGTCGGTCTTTCTAAGATGGCCTAAACCGAGAATGGACTTTAGACGCTTGAAAGCGAGTTCAATTTGCCATCGACCTCGGTACATCTCGAGGACCTGAGAGGGCGAGATTTCACGGCCCAATGTTGTGAAAACAAATATGTAGGCCGCCGCTTCGAGGGTGTCCGGAGTAACTTGGCGACCTTTTTTCCTCGCCTCTTTTTCTATCGCTTTACGAGCTTTTTCAGTGGCGTCTTTGCTCTTCTTGATGGCACAGATTCTACCTGCAACCAAGCGTTGTTCAAATGGAACGAATGCATCCCAGTCGCCAAGCTTATTTACACGTAACGTCCTTAGATGAGGGAGTAATTGGAATCGTTCCCCTTGCTTGTCCACCATGGCGACACGGTGTTTCATTCGAACCAGGACGTCGCCGCCGTTGTCTATGACATGGTGAATTCCTCTTGGTGTGCAATAGGCTCTATCCGCTACAAGAAGTTCACCGCCATGGACTTTGAAATTGGTGAAGGATTCTCCGATCTTGGGGTCTGTTACATAGACTTCGTCGCAGCGCAGCGAAGGCAATTGTATGGAATAATGGACCCTCCAAGTCGTTCCGGTACTTCCAGGTTCTTGAATGGTGGAGGCATCGATCAACCTGATGCGTGAATTCTCTCCAAAAACAACGGCGGGCAGCTTTCGAAACCATTTCTCCATGACCCCTAAGGCCATCCACCGAAACCACTCTCCGCATTTATTCAGTCGTTTTAGGAGAGCTACGTCGGAAATCGACGTAATGTTGCCGAACCTGGCTTTGGCCGCCGTCAGCCGAAGTGAGCAACCTTCCGCCAGATGGATCAGAAGCGTTCGCAACAGACCTTCGGCGTCCACGAACTTACGGTATCTGACAACGGCACCAAGTTCCCTTGCTTTGGATTGCCAGCCATCGGGAAGAAAACCCTGGAGAACTTCCCAGTCTTCCATTTCCTCGGAAAAAACGAGACGCTCCATTGCCACCTCCTTTGGCGGCAACGGTACCATAAACCTCACCAAAACAAAAGGCTTAAGTTAGCGCTTATGGGGTCCGGGGGAACAGGGGTCCCCCGGCAACCCTGTGAACAGGTACGAATGTCCGACAGTCGGCTCCGTGTGGTTTCGGAGACACGGTAGGCGGCCTCGCCCACGATTTCAATATCCTTGATCAGGGCCAAGACCAACATCCGGTCCGAAGTCGGGTCCGAGCGCGTGCGGCCCCGAGCGAAAGTCACGGCTTCAACGGCTGCGTCCCTCATATGACGCAGGCGGATGACGTCATCCTTTTGCATACTGCACCTTCGCCTGTTGGAGCACTCTCCGGCGAAAATAGGGGCTCAAATCCTCCGGCGTTCGCAGGTCGACCTTTCTGCCGCCGAACAAACCGGAAAGCGCCCTCTCCATGCGCGCTATTCCAAAGAGACCGGGAATGTGGTCCGGCTCAAACTCGACCAGTACATCGATATCGCTGTCGGCATGAAAATCGGAACGCAGCGCCGATCCGAAGATTGCGAGGGTCCGGATGTGACGTTTTATGCAAAACCCGGCAATCTTCTTTTTGGGGATATGGATGTCCGTGGTCATCGGAGATTTTCGCTCTTTCCGGAATATCATCCATGGACTGTTTCCCGCCTCCCGCCTCCTTTAGGGCTCCCAAACTCCGCTGAGTATTCCCAGGTGCGGATCGCAGTCCGTCGGGCGGCCGGATTACCTCCCAAAACTCGAGGCTACTCACGGACCTTTCAAGCGCCTCATTTTGATACCACAAGAAAGGTTCTAACGCCCTTTAGGTCTTCTTACGATTTCCCCTCCGGACACTCCTTGGGAAGGGAATCGAGGAGGTTTTCTCTACCGCAACAGTGACGAGGGGCGAAGCGCAACGCCGTAGATCGCATTTTTCAACGGTATGGCAAGATATACACGGTCGTTCACAGGCCGTCCAGCTCCATGCGCTGAAGCTCTTTGAGCCGGTCCCGGTACTGGGCGGCCTCTTCGAATCGCAATTCACGCGCCGCTTCCTTCATTTTCTTCTCCAGACCCTTCATGAGGGCTTCCAGGTCCCTGCGGGAGGCATACTCGGCCTGTTCTTCGGAAATCCCGGCCGCGGGGGTTACGGGGACCGTATAGTAATCCGCTTCGTACACCGTGGAAAGAACGTCGGAAATCTTCTTGCGCACGGTTTCCGGCGTGATGTGATGTTCGGCGTTGTAGGAGGTTTGCAGACTTCGTCTGCGTTCGGTTTCGTCCACAGCCCGCCGTACCGAGTCCGTGATCCTGTCCGCGTAGAGGATGACTTGCCCGTCCACGTTGCGGGCGGCGCGCCCGATGGTCTGAATGAGGGAGCGTTCCGAGCGCAGGAATCCTTCCTTATCCGCATCCAGAACGGCGACCAGGGTGACTTCCGGCAGATCGAGTCCTTCCCTCAGCAGGTTGATTCCCACGAGCACGTCGAAGTTCCCCAGGCGTAGGTCCCGGATCAAATTGATTCGCTCCAGGGTGTTGATGTCCGAATGCATGTAGTTCACTCGAACGCCCATATTGGCGAGGTATTCGGTGAGGTCTTCGGCCATGCGTTTGGTCAGGGTGGTGACCAGAACCCGTTCGTTGCGTTCCACACGTTTACGGATTTCCCCGTACAGGTCGTCCACCTGGTTCTGTGCGGGCCGCACCGAAATGGCCGGGTCGATGAGTCCCGTGGGTCGAATGATCTGTTCCACCACACGCCCTTCGGCCTTGCGAAGTTCATAGGGGCCCGGAGTGGCGGAGGCGTGGATGACTTGAGGAACCAAGCCCTCAAATTCTTCGAAGTTCAGGGGGCGGTTGTCCAGAGCGGAAGGCAATCGAAAGCCGTACTCCACCAGAGTTTCCTTCCTGGATCGGTCGCCTCGGTACATGGCGGCCAGTTGAGGGACGGTGATGTGGCTTTCGTCCAAAATGACCAGTAAATCCCGGGGAAAGAAGTCCAGCAGCGTGGGAGGGGGTTCGCCCGGCTTCCGACCCGTGAGATGTCGGGAGTAGTTTTCGATGCCGTGGCAGAAGCCGAGCTCCTGCATCATTTCCATGTCGAACATGGTTCGCTCCTCGATGCGCTGCGCTTCGATGAGGCGGTGGTTCTCACGAAAATATTCGACACGCTCCTTCATTTCTTCGCGGATGTTCTTGATGGCCTGCAGCAGCCGATCTCGAGTGGTCACATAGTGGCTGGCCGGGTACACCGCCGCTCGTTCCACCGGAGAAATCACTCTCCCGGTGAGAGGATCGAACAGCTTCATGGAATCTACTTCATCGCCGAAGAACTCCACGCGCAGCGCCCGGTCTTCTTCGTACGCGGGGAATATTTCGACCACGTCTCCCCGGACTCGGAATGTGCCGCGGTGAAAGTCGTAGTCGTTGCGTTCGTAATGGATTTCCACGAGTTTGCGGATGGCCGCGTCTCTGGAAATTTCCAGCCCGGGTTCCAGGAGCAGCAGCATGCCGTAGTAGGCTTCCGGGGAGCCCAATCCGTAGATGCACGACACGGAGGCGACGATAAGGACATCCCGCCGGTCCAGCAAGGACCGGGTGGCTGAATGGCGCATCTTATCGATGTGCTCATTGATGTGACTGTCCTTCTCGATGTAGGTGTCGGAGGAAGGAATGTAGGCTTCGGGCTGGTAATAATCGTAGTAGGAGATGAAATATTCGACCGCGTTTTCCGGGAACAGCTCCTTGAATTCTCCGAACAGTTGGGCCGCCAGCGTCTTGTTGGGGGCGACGACCACCGTGGGGCGCTGAACCGTTTCCACCACTTTGGCCATGGTGAAGGTCTTGCCCGATCCCGTGACGCCGAGCAATACCTGGTGCGGAAGACCTATTTCCAGACCACGTACCAATTGCTCCACGGCCCGGGGCTGGTCTCCCTTCAATGTGAAGTCGGAATGAATGCGGAAAAGGCGTTTATCCAATCCGGAGAGGTTCCTTCACGCACTGCGGAAAGACTTGATCCGTCCGCCGAGGGCGGGTTACGCTTCGTCGGTTTTCAGCGGTCTCCAACAACGTAAATTCCAAGCGTGCCTCTAAGCGGCCGCCGCGGTGATCAGGCGACTCCCCAACTGGTTCCTTCCGCCGAGTCTTTCAAAAGGATTCCCCGGTCCTTGAGGTAGTCCCGAATTTCATCTGCGCGGGCCCAGTTCTTCGTCTTGCGGGCTTCGGTACGCTCGATGATCAACCGTTCGATTTCCTCTCCGGACAATCCTTTTTCCTTTAATGCCTGGTCCGTCCGAAAGCGGAAAAAAGTCCTCCAGCCCGTGAGGAGCAGTCCCAGGATTGCCGCCATACGAAGGGTTTCCTCGGCGCTTTTCCTCAGAACGGAAGCCTCGCGGAAGGGTAGAGGAAGCGGAACGGAGTCCAGCAACCGGTTCATGGCGCGGGTCATGTCGAACAGGAAACCAACGGCTTTGGCCGTGTTGAAGTCGTCCTGCATGGCCTCCATGAATCGGGCCTCGAGGGATTCCGTCCTCTCGATCAGTTCCGATGCGGCTTCGGAAAGGTCGGCTTCTCCGGTACTGTCGTCTCCGGCGGTGTCGCACGCCTCTTCAACTCGCTGCAACGCCCCGTATATGCGTTCGAGGCCGGCCTGAGCGTCCGCCATGTTTTCATCGGTGAAGTCCAGTGGGCTCCGGTAGTGTTTGGACAGCAGGAATAGACGAAGGGTTTCGGGATGGTAGCGCTCCAGAAGCTCCCGGATCATGACGAAGTTGCCCAGAGATTTGGACATCTTTTCCTTGTTGATGTTCACGAAGCCGTTGTGGAGCCAGTATCGGACGAAGGGCTTGCCCGTGGCCGCTTCCGCCTGAGCCACCTCGTTTTCATGGTGGGGGAAGATAAGGTCTTTGCCCCCGCCGTGGATGTCCAGGGTATCACCCAGAATTGTGGTACTCATTACGGAACACTCGATGTGCCAGCCCGGTCTGCCTTCCCCCCAGGGACTCGACCAGTGAGGTTCTCCCGGCTTGGCCGCTTTCCAGAGGGCGAAGTCTAAAGGATTCCGCTTGTGCTCATCCACTTCCACTCGGGCACCGGCGATCATCTCCTCCGTATCGCGACCTGAGAGCTTTCCGTAGCCGGGAAAACTATCGACGGCGAAGTAGACGGTGCCGCCCACCTCGTACGCGAACCCCTTTTCTTCCAACCGTCGAATCGTTTCGACCATGGTGGGCACGTATTCGGTGGCCAGAGGCTCCGCATCAGGGTCCAGGACTCCCAAGGCGTGCATGTCCTTCCGGAACTCTTCGATAAATTTCAGGGAAATTTCCCGGCAGGTGCTGTTTTCCCGATCGGCGCGCTGGATGATCTTGTCGTCCACGTCGGTGAAATTGCGAATGTAGCGAACCTGGAAGCCCAGATGGCGCAACGTCCGAACAATGGCGTCGAAGACCACCGCCGAACGCGCGTGGCCGATGTGGCAGTAATCGTATGCGGTAATGCCGCACACGTAGGCGTTGACCACGTTATCGTGCAAGGGTGTGAAGACTTCTTTTTTCCGAGATGCGGAGTTGTATACGACCAATGGCATGATCTGCATTCCCTTGCCCGGGGAGAACGTCGTCTCTCACCGGGAATCGTTTTTAAATCGTCCGCGGATAGTGCGACTCGAACCCCGTCGGACAGGGTTTCCCCCGGCCGAAACCCGGGTCTTCGCCCGGGATACGGGAAAGGTCATTCCGAGACTTGTTCGGCCTTCTCTCCTTCGTGAGAAGGGCCGTGCGCGATGAACTCTCTCCCCTCACGGACTCGATCCAGGATTCTCTCCTTTCCCAAAAGGAGAAAGGCCTTGTCCAGTTCCGGACCCCGCATGGAGCCTGTTAGGGCTGCCCTCAATGGATGATAAAACGCAGGGCCTTTAAGTCCGGATTTTTTTTGGGCGTTCTTCATCAGACTTTTCAGATTTCCTTCGTCCAGAACCTCGATCTCTTGGAGAGCCTCCGCCACGGCGGACAATGCCGCTTCGGAACCCGTTTCCGCCAGTGCGGCGGTGGCTTCAGACGTGAAGGCCACGCGGAGCGCCAAAAACGGTTCGAGGAATTGGGCCAGTTCCTTTAAGGTCGCGGCGTTGGGAAGCACGGCGGCTACCGCGGCTTCAAGTTGTTCCCGGGACTGGTGCTCCATGGAACAAACATCCGAATCAATAAACGGCTTCACAGCCTCCAGGGCGTCCGAAGGGCTCATGTCCCGCAAGTACTGGGCGTTGAACCAGTGGAGCTTGTCCGGATCAAAGGCGGCGCTTTTCCTCCCCAGCATGCCTAGATCGAAAATCCGCGCCAGTTCTTCCAGGGAATAGATTTCCCTCGAATCGGGGAAATGGCCTCCCAGGTAGGCCAGATAATTGGCCAAAGCTTGCGGGAGAATGCCGATCTCCCGGAACGCGGTGACGGAAACGGCGCCGTGACGTTTGCTCAGCTTTGCGCGATCCTTACCCACAATCAACGGATGGTGAGCGAACACGGGCGGCTCTTTTCCGAAGAAACGGTAAAGCAGAATTTGGCGCGGTGTGTTGCTTACGTGGTCTTCGCCCCGTATCACGTGGGATATCCTCATGAGGATGTCGTCCACCACCACGGCGAAATTGTAAGCGGGAATCCCGGTGGACCGGACCACGATGAAGTCACCCAGCGTATGGGGAGGCGTGGTGATGGGTCCGTGAATCGCGTCGTCGAAGGTGACCGACTGTTCGTCCACGCGAAATCGAAGCGTCGGCACAATGCCTCGTTTCTCCAAATTGGACCGTTCCGTGGCGGAAAGGCGTCGACATCTGCCCGAGTATCTCGGCGGCAAACCCCTGGAGAGTTGCTCCTTTCGTTCCCGTTCCAGCTCCTCCGGAGAACAGTAGCAGGGATAAGCCAAGTCGGAGTCTTTCAAACGATCGAGGAACTCATGATACAGGTCCAGGCGCTCGGTCTGCCGGTAGGGGGCGTGCGGGCCACCAGTGTCCGGCCCCTCGTCCCAATGGATTCCAAGCCATCTTAAGTCTTCCATCTGGGCGTCCGCGAACCGTTGGGCGGAGCGGTCCAAATCGGTATCCTCGATGCGCAAAACCAGTCTACCGCCGTGTCCGCGTGCGAACAGCAGGTTGAAAAGGGCCGTGCGGGCATTTCCGATGTGGAGTAGTCCCGTGGGACTGGGCGCGAATCTTACCCGCACTTCGTCGGATTTCATTGCGACATCCTCATTTCCTTGAGCCGGGCGGGAAGAATGCTCGGGGGGATCCTTCCCTAAAAACGCCGTTCAATCGTCGGGCGTCAGGACTATAAAGGTTCCACCAAGGCGACCGCCATAGCCGCCATGCCTTCTCCTCGTCCGATGAATCCCATCTTTTCATTGGTCTTGGCTTTGAGGCCCACGTATTGGGGGGCGATCCCCAAGGCTTCGGCCAGGTTTTTTTTTATTTCCGCCACATGGGGTCTGAGTTTCGGGGCTTCGGTGACCACCGTCATGTCCACGTTGACGGTTCTCAGCCCGGCCTTCTCGATCATTGCCGCAACGGCCCTCAAGAACTCGATGCTGGGCCGGTCCCGATGAACCGGGTCCGTGTCCGGGAATTGAGTACCGATATCGTCCAATCCGGCCGCTCCGAGAAGCGCGTCACAAAGAGCATGTATCAGAACATCCGCATCGGAGTGGCCCGCCAGACCGAGAGAATGGGGAATCTCCACCCCGCCCAGAACGAGCTTCCGATTGTCTGCGAATCTGTGGCTATCGTATCCCATCCCGATTCGCATAGGCAAGGCTCCTTCGTATGTCGTCCGACCCGCTCCGCCCGTCGGACCGCCGGTCCCACGGGGGGGTCGGCTTATGACCCGCCTCGCGCCGACAACTGGGCCACGGCGAGGTCGGCCGGTGTTGTGATCTTGATGTTTTCACCGGAACCGGGCACCATGTGTACCTTCTTGCCCGTCTGTTCCACGAGCATGGCGTCGTCCGTTCCCAGAATTCCCTTTTTTCGTGCCCATTCGTGGGCCTGAATGATGAGTTCTCGCCGGAACGTCTGAGGCGTCTGAGCCAGAAAGACGCGCCGTCGATCCAGGGTGCGGCTGACCGTGACGCCGTCCTCCGTCATCTTCACGGTTTCATGGACAGGGAGAACCGGGAGAGCCGCCCCGGAAACCGTTGCGGCCTCAACGGTTCGACGAATGATTTCCGGAGACACCAGAGGGCGAACCCCATCATGAATCGCCACCAGTTCAACGGATTCCGGCACCATCATCAGACCGTTATATACGGAATCCTGTCGCTCGGGGCCCCCGGCCACTACGGAGGCTACTTTGGAGAAACCGTATCTTTCAACGATTTCCCGACGGCAAAAACCGATACGGTCCTCCGGGACCACAAGCACCACCCCCTCGATTTGATCACATCGCTGGAAGACACCGAGGGTCACGGCGAGGATGGGTCTTCCTCGAAGGTCCAGAAACTGCTTCTGGAGTTCGGTACCCATGCGGATTCCCTGTCCCGCAGCGGGGATCACCGCGAAACAGCAGGCCGTGGTCGAAACAGGGGAAGTCATGTCCATACCGCAAAAGTCGAGGCACAGAACCGCTTGGCGGCCGTGCCTCCGTTGAAAACGCCTTTTTCTTCGGGAGGGAAAAACCCGTGGGCCCGAGAACGTGTCGCCGCGTGGGGCTCCCTGACAAACCCTCCGTCTGCAAGCCGGGGACCGAGCTTCACTTTCCTCCACCGGGGCTCGCTTTGTGTGCCGGCCGTTCCCCGGGATTCGCGAGCGTTACGAGTCGTGCCTGCTCACCGGCTTGAAGCGACGGGATTTTTCAGGGGTTTGTTGATGAGCCTCCCACAAAGAATAAAAAAAGTGTTGGAGCAGTCCGTAAGCCGAGTTCTGTTTCCTTCCCGGGTCACCCCGGGAGGGACGGTGATCATTCATCTAGGGCTCCGGTTGCCCGGAACCTCAAGCGACCTACCCGAGGGTCAGAGACGAGCCGCCTCAATACTCCCCTCCTATTTGGTCTTGCTCCGGGTGGGGTTTACCGAGCATCCGGCGTCGCCGCCGGACCTGGTGAGCTCTTACCTCACCGTTTCACCCTTACCTCCTTATAAAGGAGGCGGTTTACTTTCTGTGGCACTTTCCTTGGGGTCACCCCCAGTCCGCGTTACGGACCACCCTGCCCTGAGGAGCTCGGACTTTCCTCCCGCTCACAAAAGGAGCCGGCGATCACCCGGACTACTCCAACACGACCATTCGAAGTCGGTTTGTGTTTAATGGTTGGATCAATAACTCAACGAGTCAACCCGGGCGCCCAAGGTATTTTCTCGAAGAGCTTCGAAAACGGACGCGGAGAAGTCATTCTTCCTCCGCTCGAACAAACTGCTGAGGAATATAGTCCTGAAGTTCCTTATGGTCCAGCCAGTAAATGATGCGTTGGCAATGAGGACATTTCATCAGCCGGTCGCTGCGTTGGAGCTCGTTATACTGCTGCGGCGGAATCATCATGTTGCAGGCCATACATACCCCGTCGCGGACACCGGCGATGGCTTCACCACCCCGGACCTTGAGGAGGCGATTATATTGGTAAAGCAGGTCCTCGTCGATGGGGGCGACAATATCGAGGCGGACCGTTCTATGGCGCTCAAGGTCCGTTTCCGCCTCTTTCAGCTCTCCTTTCAGCTGTTGAGCCTCGCCTTCAGACTCCTTCAGAACGGACTCGATATTATGTCTGAGAGAGTCGCAGGTCTTCTCGATGCCTTCCAACTCCTCCATGGCCGCGATGATCTCGTCCTCCTTGGTTTTCAGCAGGACTTTGAGGTCTTCCACCTCCTTCATCATGGCCCAGTATTCCCGGTTGGTCTTGATTTTCGACCTCTTGGAGTTGGACTTCGAAATGTTGGAACGAATTTCTTCGACTTCCTTTTCCAACTGAGACTTGCGGGTCCGGCATTCCTGGAGTCGTTGTTCATTCTCCGTAAGCTCCTGCCTCAAGGTTTCCGACTTCTGCTCCATCTCCTGGAGCTTCGCGGGAATTGAGGCGTGCCTGGCTTCCAGCTTCCGGATCTGCTCATCTTCTCCTGCCAGTTCGATCAGTCGTTTGATTGATTCTATCAAAACTACCCCCTAAGCAAAGTAAAACACGTCCTTTTCTTCGTGAAACACCTGAACGGCCAAATTCCCGTCGTTACCGGAAAAACGGCTTTCCAGACGGCGCTTTACCTCTTCCAGCACCGGTTTCTCCGAAGGGAAGTGTCCCGTATCGATCAATGTCAGTCCCTGCGCCACCGCGTCCAGGGCCTGGTGATATCCGAACTCTCCACTGATGAATGCATCCGCTTGATGTCGAAAGGCGTGGCCCAGAAGCGATCCTCCGGAACCTCCACAGACGGCGACTTTTTCGATTCGTTTTTCCGGGTCGCCTGCGACCTTGATCCGATTCAGCCCCAACCGCCCACGCACTTTCTCCGCAAAACTTTTCATGGCCATGGGCTCGGGGAGGCGGCCGATCCGTCCCATTCCTCCTCGGTGAGTGGGATTCATCAATGGATAGACATCATACGCCGGTTCCTCATAAGGATGCACCTCGCGGGTCTTCCGGATGATCCCTTCCACCCGGTCCCGAGGCGCCACGACCTCCACCCGAACTTCGTCCGTTTCTTCCCGACGGCCCACACGACCGGAGTAGGGCCGTGTTCCTTCCTCGGGCAGGTAAGTGCCCGTGCCCTGCAGATTGAATGAGCATCCGGAATACTTTCCGATCACCCCGCCACCGGCCTCAAAGATCGCGGAACGAACCTTTTCCAGATGATCCGGGGGAACGAACACCACGACCTTGCACATGCGATCCGGAGGACTTTCGGAGAGATCTCCTTCCACACGGATGTCCAGGAGAGAGGCCAATACATCGTTTACACCCCCCATGGCGGCATCGAGGTTGGTGTGGGCGCAGTAAACCGCCACTTGGTGCCTCAGGGCTGTTTCCACGAGGGTGGTTGCGGGATTACCGAAGACGAGGTTTTTGATCGGTTTGAAAAAGAGGGGGTGGTGGGTGAAGAGAAGGCCGGAACGGGTTTCGACCGCTTTTTGGAGGGCGTCGCCGGTGGGATCGAGGGCCAGCAACACCGAGCTCACCTCCCATTCCGGATCTCCGATGTGCAGACCCACAGAGTCCCACTCCTCCGCGGTATGGGCCGGCGCCCATTCCTCGAAGAAATTTACTATGTCCCGTATGCGGACCATTTCTCCCTGTCAGAAATGACCATGAGGGCGAAACCTGGTTCGGGCGCCCTCATGGGTTCGGGATCGTTGTATGAACAATGTCGTTTTCCAAAGCGTTTCGACTACTAATGGGCCCACCAGGGGTCGAACCTGGGACCTTCCGGTTATGAGCCGGTGGCTCTGCCAACTGAGCTATGGGCCCTGACTTGCTTGTCCAAACCATAGGATCTGTCCTCGAACGCTGTCAAGCCCAAAGCCGGAAGAATCCGGCCGGTCGATCCGTTCGCCGGGGTCGGTGCAGGACAAACCGACCATGTATGATCCCGGTTAAAGAATACGGGGCCGTTCGGCCCCTGTGATGTACGGCCGGCCGCAAAGCGGCGCCGTATCCTCAGCTCTCAACAAACGCCTTGAGCTTACGCGCCCGGCTGGGGTGCCTGAGCTTGCGTAACGCCTTGGCCTCGATCTGACGAATGCGCTCTCTCGTGACATCGAAGACCTTGCCCACCTCTTCCAAGGTATGATCCGCCTTTTCGCCGATGCCGAAACGCTTTCTCAGCACCTTTTCCTCCCTCGGCGTCAATGTTGCCAGTACCTTACGGGTTTGTTCGCTGAGGTCGAGGTTGATCACCGCTTCCGACGGGGACATGACTTTCTTGTCTTCGATGAAGTCGCCGAGATGGCTGTCTTCCTCCTCCCCGATGGGAGTCTCCAGGCTGATGGGTTCCTTGGCGATTTTCAGAACCTTTCGAACCTTATCCAAAGAGAACTCCATCTTCTCGGCAATCTCCTCAGGAGAAGGTTCTCTGCCGTATTCCTGGACCAGGTATCTGGAAGTCCGCACCAACTTGTTGATGGTTTCGATCATGTGCACCGGAATACGAATGGTCCGGGCCTGGTCGGCAATGGCCCGGGTAATGGCCTGACGTATCCACCAAGTGGCATAGGTGCTGAACTTGTAGCCCCGCTGATATTCGAATTTGTCCACGGCCTTCATGAGTCCGATATTGCCTTCCTGGATCAAGTCCAGAAACTGAAGACCGCGGTTGGTATATTTCTTGGCAATGCTGACCACCAGCCTGAGGTTCGCTTCCACCAACTCGCGCTTGGCGTTGTTGGCGATCTCCTGGCCTCGCAGGATTCTCCGGTAGTTCTGTTTCAGTTCCGTCGCGCTGGTTCGACACCGGGACTGGATTTCTTCGATGACTTCTCGATGAGTCGAGAAAATCTCGCACACCTCCCGCAACTCGGTTTGGGAAATCCCCATGGATTCACAATAGTTGACCAGCTTATCGCCGTTGCCCGGAGCGTTTTCTTCGAGGCTGCTGATGGAACGTCCGGATCGTTCGCAGCAACCTCGAACCCCGCGTTCCGCTTTTCTCAGCTTTTCCACCTCCGCCCGGAATACATCGGAAATACGTTGCACGGGCTTATTGTCGAATTTAAGGTCGGCCAGCGCTTCCAATATCCTTTGATTACACGCCTCGAGTTCTTCGCAGGAGAAATCGTCGTCGTCCGTTTCCGGTTCCACGCAGGAGGCATCGTCGGATTTCAGATAACCCAAAGGATCCGGGAAGTCCTGCTTGGTGTAGAGCTGTTCGTACTCCGAAGCGATGGCCATCACCCGGTCGAGACGTTCCAGAAGGTCCTGGCGCAGCTTGGTTTCCGCTTCCGAGTATGGGTCTTCGTCGTCGTCAATACCCGTAATGACTTCTTTGGGCTTGATTTCTTCCCTAAGAAGCTGGTCACGGGTGACTCGGAGCTCGTTCAAACCAAGCCAACTGGTGAAGATGGTCTCAAGAACCATCTTCTGTCCCTTTTCAATCCGTTTGGCGATTTCCACTTCGCCTTCGCGGGTGAGCAGGGAAACCATGCCCATTTCCCGGAGATACATCTTTACCGGGTCGGACACCTTGCCTGCGGGTTCCAACAAATCGGTCGAGCTCTTGGGTTCGGATGGTTCTTCGACCTCCTGCTCCTGCGGCTCATCCTTCTTGGTGGTTTTGACTTTGAAATGTTGAGGATTGTCCACTACCTGGATGTCGAGTTCGTCGAACATCATCAGCATGTCGTCGATTTGATCGGACGAGACGATGTGTTCGGGCAAGGAATCGTTCAATTCCTCGTAGGTAATGTAGCCCTTCTCTTTGCCCATGGAAATCAAACGCTTGAGTTCATCCATGTTTGTCTTGGACATACACGGTACCCCGGCTAAATCGTTTGGGTTCTTAGTGACACCAGCTCTTGTTGCTCCCTCAGCAGGGAACGCAAGAGATCGATGTTATTGGTTTGCTCCGCTTCCTGGATTCGCTGGGTCAGCCGCTCTTCCCGCCTTCGGAGTCTTCGGCGTCGATACGTTCTGCTGAAGTCCAAGGCGATCTTTTCTGCGTTTTCGGCTTCCTCCGGATGCTCCTCAGTAAGGAGGCGGGCGATGAAACTCTGCATTCGGGGCTCGGAGCACCTGGAAAAGAGCACGGCGGTGTCCGAAGTCCCGGAATCCTCAAAAATCTCAAATAGAGAAACGGCGAGTGATTTTATGTGCTCACTCTCAAATTCGGCGACGCACTCGTCTTTGATGAAAGTTGGAATGAAGCCGGGGTTCCGAAGCAGGAAACCCAGCAGGTGTTCCTCCATTCTCACGGTGACGTCGTGCACCAGCCCCTTGGGAAGCTCCTTGAGCGAAGCCTTGCTCGACGATTGGACCGTCCTCGAAACGATCCCCTCGTCCAGATGGAGAGCGGAGGAGAGTTTACGCACGGCCTCGAGCCGGACGATTTCGCTTGGAATCGCCCGAACGAGAGGGGCGGCTTCGGTCAGGGCGGATTCTTTGTCGGAAGCGGTCCGCACGGGTTTCCGCAATATCCAGTCCAGACAGAAGTCCACCAGTGGGGGAGCCTCATCCAACAGGGTGCGCACCGCATCCCCGCCCTCACGGCGCACGTAGTCGTCGGGATCCTCGCCTGAGGCAAATTGGACGGCGTAGGACGCCACGCCTTCTTCGAGAAGCAGCGGCGCGGCTTTGAAGGCGGCTTTCCTGCCCGCCTCATCCGAATCAAAAGCCACCACCACGGCCCCGCCCGTGCGCTTCATGAGACGGACCTGATCTCGGGTGAGCGCCGTGCCCAACGAGGCCAACACGTTCCCGACGCCGTGGGCGTAAAGAGCCAACAAGTCCATGTATCCTTCGACCAGAAGGGTCTTGCCCGCTCGCCGTCCCTCGTCGAGCCCCGTATGGAGCCCGTACAGGACCCGTCCTTTATGATAGATGGGAGTTTCCGGCGAATTCAGATACTTGGGAAGGCTTTGGTCAAGCACTCTCCCCCCCAGGCCCATCACCCGATGCCGAGTATCCATAATGGGGAAGATGATTCGATCACGGAACCGATCGTAGTGGCTCCCGTTCTTTCCGGGAATCACCAAACCCGCCGTTTCGCAATCTTTGACTGAGACTCGTTTTCCCCTGAAAAAGTTTATCAAATTCGTCCAGCCTGCCGGGGCATACCCGAGCCTGAATTTTCGGATGATCTCGGTGTCGATTCCTCTCCGCTTCAGGTATTCGAGGGCCTTTCCGCCTCTTTCGGGATGGAGCAGTGTCCGATGGTAATAAGCGGCGGCCTGTTCGTTCAGTTCGTAAAGTCGCTCCTTCAGGGCGTCCTCTTTGGGGTCACGGCTTCTTGCTCCCCAATCCCGGGACAGGCTCACGCCGAATTTCGCCGCCAGTTCCCGGACGGTTTCCGGAAATCCCAGGTTATGATACTTCATGTAGAAGGAAAAGACGTCTCCCCCCTCCTGGCAGCCGAAGCAATAGAAGGTCTGGGTCGTGGGATTCACCGTGAAGGACGGGTTCGAGTCCTTATGGAAGGGACATGGCGCGCGGAAGTAAGCCCCCAATTTTTTCAGGGGAACCACGGAGGAGATAACCTCCACGATGTCCGCCGCCCGCCTGATCTGTTCCAAAGCCGCTTCCGAACTCATCCTGCGCCGGACTCCTTGTTCAGGCCGACAACTCGACCACCGTGACTCCCTGACCGCCCTTGTGAGGGTCTTTGTGATGAAATCCCCTCACCGCACTATGATCTTTCAAAAAGCCGCTGATTGCGGCTTTCAACCGCCCCGTGCCAATGCCGTGTACGAGTTCGATTTCTCCCACTCCGGACAGGACGGCCTCATCAATGCTCTTGTCCACAACGTCCAGCGCATCTTCCACCCTCATGCCCACGACCTTGACTTCGCGGGAAGGGTGAGGGAAGGGACGAAGGTCCACGCGATGTTCCGCGGAAGCCGGCGCCACGACGGCTTGGACGAACTCGAGCTTATCGCTGCGAGTCTTGACCTTGATACCTTTAACCATGACCTGGGCGTCTTCGCCGTTGCCTCCCAGACTCATCAACACGCCGACTTGGTTCGATCCGCGCAATCGCACCAGGTCTCCGGGTTTCGCCGTCGCCGGCGGCGGTGTGTACGATCTCGGCGCCGGAGGGGTGAGCTTACCGATGACCTCTCTGCGGATTTCTTTTATTTCCGCATGCAGTCGATGCTCTTCCTGCGGTTTGGGCGTTTGACGAAGTTTCCGGGCCTCACGGAGAATCCTCCTGAAGTTCTGCTCCGCCCTTCGGACCACCTCTTGGGCCGACCGCCGTTCCTCGTCCAAAATTCTTTGTCTTTCGGCCTGGAGCTCTCGATTCATCCCTTCGTAGGCCGCCTTGGCCCGCTCCAGCTCCTCCGCCGTTCGAGCGGCGCGTCGCTCCTCTTCCTTCAGGCGGCTGTGAGTTCGATCCAGGTCCTGAATCAGATTAAGAGCCTCCCGATCGGCCGGGGACAAGAACCCCTCGGCTTTTCGAATCAACTCCCGGTCCATGCCCAGAAGGCTCGCCACGGCGAGCGCGTTGCTTACGCCCGGGACCCCGTATTTCAGTGTGTACGCGGGGTGATGCGTCTCGGCATCCGTTTCCACGGAAACATTCATTGCCTGATCGTTGGTGACGGCGTACGCCTTGAGACTTCCGTAATGCGTCGTCACAACGGTCCTGCATTTCATTCGACCCAGCCGGTCCAGGAAGGCCAGGGCCAAGGCTCCGCCTTCCACAGGGTCCGTATTGGTGCACACCTCGTCCAGAAGAACCAGGGAACGCTCGTTCACCCGGCTGAAGATGGTCATAATTCTTTTCATCTGGGACGAAAAGGTGCTCAGGTCGTGAACCAGGTCCTGTTCATCGCCGATTACCGCGAAAATTCGGTCGAAGACCACCGCTCGGGCGGGTTCTCGACAGGGAACGTGCATGCCGGACTGAGCCATGAGGCTGAGCAGCCCCAGCGTCTTGAGGGCCGCAGTTTTTCCGCCCATGTTGGCACCCGAGATCACCAGGACGCGGGTGTCGTCCGGAAAAGAAAGATAAATGGGTTTCGGCGTGGGACCTTTACCCTTTTTCCAGCGAAAGTAGAGCAGGGGGTGGACCGCATCGTGAAATGTGGGGCCTTCCTCTCCGAGCTCCGGCTCGACGGCGTCCAAGAAGCGACTCATGCGGGCCTTGGACCAAATGAGATCAATGTCGGCCACCACCTCAAGGTTTTCATGAAGAAGAGGGAGTTCCTCCCTTACCACGGAGGTGAGCTCCGCAAGGATCCGCCGTACTTCGTCCTTCTCCATCCGCCCCAAAAGACTGAGCTCGTTGTTCAGGTCCACCACTTCCGCCGGCTCGACGAAACACGTGGCCTTACTTTGGGAGATGTCGTGAATGATTCCCGGGAGAGCGTGCCTCGCTCCGGACTTGACCGCAACAACAAAACGGTCGTTGCGGAAAGTGATGACCTTGTCCTGCCAGACTTCCTTGAGATCGTTTCTTCCCAGGAGCCCTTCCATGCGTTGGAGCACGGTGCGCTTTTCCTGTTGAAGCCTGCGTCGGATTCGTAAGAGCTCGGGACTGGCGTCGTCTCGAAGCGTCCCATCGGGCGCCACGGCTTTGACGATACGATTCAGAAGCTCATCCTGGGGTGTCAGACGATACGCGTGGGAACAGAGCAGGGGGTATCGTATGTCCTGATCGGAGAAGAAGGCGCGGGCGGATTCGGAGACTCGGAGAAAGGACAACAAGTCCGTGAGTTCGGTTCCTTCGAGAATCGTTCCCTGGACCGCCGCGTATTCGAGCAACGGACGCACCTCTTCGAAAGAACTCAGAGGAGACGATGATCCCCGGTCCATGAGATCGCCGGCTTCAGTGACTTCTCTGAGGAGAAGCCGAATCTTTTCGGCGTCGGAAGAGGGTTTGAGGTCCAGACAACGTTCCCGTCCCACCTCTGTGGAGGCAAATGAGGCAAGGTGCCTCAACAGGGCGGTGTATTCAAGGACCTCCAGGGTTTGATCATCCATAGAAAGCCCCCGGTCGACACGATTCGACCCGGGAAGCGTCCTCCTTCAAGCTGGGAATGCTCGGGCGGGGATCACCCGGTTTCGCTGCGAATATGAACAACATATCCATTGCCCGGGAAAAACGCACTCACCCTCCTGCCGGATTGGACGGGTTTTGATGAATCGCTCGGAACGAAACGGTATGGTGCGTCCGGTGACGGTTTTCACCGAAGGGATCGCGGATGGGGGAATAGTCTGACGGATCGAAGGTCCCGATTGTCATGAGCGATGAATCAGACACTTGATTCCCGGGCTTCGAGAGCAAAATAGGTTAACCGGCGAGCTTTGACCGCACCAGTTCGTTCACTTCCTTGCCGTCGGCTCGTCCGGCGAAACGGCGCATGGCCTCCTTCATCACTTTCCCCATGTCCTTGGGGCCCACGGGCGCCAGAGCGGAAATGAGGTCGTCCAGCTCCCGTTCCATTTCCTCCCTGGAGAGGGCCTGCGGCAAAAACTCATGGAGAATCTTCAGCTCGGCTTGTTCTTTCTCGGCCAAATCATGGCGGTTCCCCGCCAGAAACTGCTCAATGGCTTCTTTTCGTTGCTTCGCCTGGGTGGAAAGAACCTTCAGTATTTCATCGTCGTCGAGTGACCGCCGAAGTTCCACCTCTTTGTTCTTGACGGCGGTGCGAATCATCCTGAGAACGGAAACCTTCAGGGAATCCTTTGATTTCATGGATTCCTTGAAGGCCGTATCCAGGGTTTGCGAGAGGCTCATGGGATAATTACCCGTGCATTCGTCTCATACGCTTCATGGCGCGTTTCTTGGCCGCGAGCGCTTTGCGCTTCTTCTTGATACTGGGCTTCTCGTAGTGCTCGCGCTTTCTGATCTCCGAGAGAATCCCCGCTTTTTCGCACTGTTTCTTGAAGCGCCTCATGGCGAGTTCAAAAGGTTCGCCTTCCTTTACCCGGACGCCCGGCATGAAAAAATCACTCCCTCCCAATAAGGTGTAAGCATCGGAAATAGAGATTATTACGATATTCCCGATTGCATGTCAAGCTATACTTCTCAAAAATGCCGACATGTTCGCCGGGCGCCGGCTGCCCTTCCCTCAAACGGAACCAGATTCTCCTCGCAACAGCGCAGCGGCTTCCGCCAAATTCAAAGTGCCCTCGTAGATTGCTCGGCCCGTGATGGCGCCCGCAAGCCCTTCGGAGGCCAAAGGAAGCAAGGCCTTGATATCGTCGAGGCGAGTGACGCCTCCCGCGCAGATCACCGGAATCTTCACCGTTCGGCACATGCGCAATGTGCTCTCAATGTTGGGGCCCGTGCGCATTCCGTCCCGGTTGATGTCCGTAAAGATTACCGCGGCGGCGCCCGCCTGTTCCATTCTTGCGGCCAACTCGTAGGGATCATCCCCGGTGGTTTCCGTCCATCCCTGAACCGCCACCTTTCCGTTACGGGCGTCTATGCCCGCCACGATGCGGCCGGGAAAACGAGCGCACGCGTCTTTCAGCAGTGCGGGATTCTGTTGGGCTGCGGTTCCAAGAATCACCTGGTTGATCCCCAAATCCAGGTACGCCTCGATGGTGGACAGTTCTCGAACGCCGCCTCCGAGTTGAACCGGAATGGAAATCGATTTGAGAATATCTTCAACGGCCGATCGATTTTGAGGGCTCCGGCCCACCGCTCCGTCCAGGTCCACCACATGGAGGCGGCCGGCACCCTCCCGTTCCCACCGTATCGCCATGTCCGCCGGTCGGTCGGAAAAAACCGTTTCTTTTCCGAAATCGCCCTGAAAGAGGCGGACACATTTGCCGTTCTTGATGTCCACGGCCGGAATGATGATCATTGCGTCGCCTCCGGCGTGCTTCCCAGGACCGGGAAGGTACTCATCATCTCCTCGAAGCCCAAAGAGGCCAGTTGTTCGGCCGTCAGCCATTTGGCTCCGGCTTTGAAAAACTCTTTGGCTTCGAGAATGCTTTGGGTCAAATCCTTCTGTCGGCGGGCGAAGGAGTTTCTCCAGAGAATCCGACCGTCCGCCAATCGAATGATGTAGAGATCGAAGGCTACGTATGCCGGCCGGTCTACGCCCAGAGCGCTGCCTTTCTTGTCCTCGAACGCATACACGAACCCCGCCAGCATGGCGTCCGCGCCCGAGGTCCGGCCTACCTTGTCCAGAAAGATTCGGCGCTCTTCCGCCGTGCCGTCGGGCCCCGGCGACCTGTAAATCTCTTCGCCCACCGGACGAGTAATGTAGACGATGCCCGGTTTGCCGACGAGGTGTTTGCGAAGCAGGTCGTCCAAATAGGGCGCAGCCCCTTCCTGAATCGGCGCGGATAGATAGGTGGCCCCACCGAAATAGGCGCGCGCCACTTGCTCACCGGCCGGGGGAGCGATGACGTGATAAGGCAACACCGCAAAACTACTCACGGTCTCCATGGGATCGAGGTTTTCCGTCTCGAGTCGCGGGGCGGCGCAGGCCGCAAGCACGGCCATCAGGACGACGGCCGACAGGATTCGTTGCCGATATTTGGTAGCGGACATGAGTTCCCTTCTCTCTTCTTCAGTGAGTCGATCCCCAGAACAGTCGACGACGACGGAAACCCGGACTCGGATTCGACCGACATGGAGCGCCCCGCGCGAAGGGGATCTCTCATGCCGTTACGACCGGCGGTTACGGATTTCGACGGGCCGCTACAGGACTCCCTTGGTGGAGGGAATCCCCGGATTGCGATCATCAAAGGAAGCCGCCTGCCTCAGGGCCCTCCCCAAGGCCTTGAAACAGGCTTCATAAATGTGGTGAGTGTTTTCCCCGTAGAGCAGATTGACGTGCAGGGTCAACCCTCCGTTAAAAGCAAAGGCGCGCATGAATTCCTTGATCACCTGTACGTCGAAATCCATGTAGGCTCCCTGAACGGGGGCCAAATTGAACGCCAGATAAGATCGGTTGCTGACGTCCAGCGTCACGCTCACCAGAGTCTCGTCCATGGGGACCACGGCATGGCCGTACCGCACGATGCCTCGACAGTCCCCCAGGGCCTGTTTCAGCGCCTGTCCAAGACAGATTCCGGTGTCTTCGAGGGTGTGATGATAATCCACTTCCACGTCGCCGCGGGCGTGGACCTTCAAGTCCAATAAACCGTGGGAGGCCGTCAGGGTCAACATATGATCCATGAAAGGCAGGCCTGTACGGATTTCCGAAAAACCGGTCCCGTCCACGAGGATGGAAACCTGGATTTCCGTCTCCCGTGTTTTTCGGGAAACCTCGGCATATCTTTTGGGAATATTCGGCGATTCTGTCACGAGCGGTACCTGATGGTTGATACTTTCCATGATAAGGCTTTTGTTGATCGTGTCAACAAAATCCTTTATGAGAACGGTAGAATAAAACCGTAGGATCGAGAAATGCTTGTGGGCTCCTTCGACAACGTGGAGCCGAAACCATAGTTCGGGCCGCGAATGCAATGCAAGTCCCGATTTACTGCTCGATGCAACATACATGAACCGGAGTTTCTTATGAACGTTTTTTTCGAACGGTTGGAGAATCTGCGTGAGGCCATGGCGGGATCGGACTTGGACGCCTTCCTCGTTTCCATCCCCGAAAATCGGTACTTCGTGAGCGGATTTGAAGCGGAAGACCCCATGATCATGGAGATCAGCGGGTTCATCTTGGTGGGACGGCGTGATGCTTTGGTGCTTACGGACGGAAGATACCATACCCAGGCTCTCCGGGAATGCCCCGGTTTCCGGGTGATGGTCTATTCGGCGGACATGATGCCCGTGTTTCAAGAGGGTGTGACCATGTTGAACGCCAAAAGGCTGGGCATCGAGAGCCGGCATCTGAGTGTTCGCTTCTATGATCGCCTGACCGAAGCCCTCGCGGAAAAAGGCGTGGAAGTGGTCAAGACCGACGGACTGGTGGAGCCGATCAGGGAGGTCAAGACCGAAGGCGAATTGGATCGGATCGTGGGAGCCCTGCGCGTCACTGAGAGCGCCTTTCGGGAGGTCGTGGGGACTCTCAAACCGGGCATGACGGAAATGGAAACCGCGCTGAACATCGAACGCGCCATGCGGGACCTCGGCGCCCAGGGACCGGCGTTCGAGTCCATTGTGGCTTCGGGACCCAACGCCGCCCTCCCTCACGCAGTTCCCACGGATCGTGCAATTCGGGAAGGCGAACCCGTCATCTTTGATATCGGAGCGAAAAAAGATAAATATTGCTCCGACATGTCGCGAACCATATGTCTGGGGGGGACCGACGGAAAGTTTCGGGAAGTGTACGGACTGGTGCGCGAAGCCCAGTTGAGCGCCATCCGCAACATGAAGGCCGGCATGACGACGGACGAGGTGGATGCCCTGGCGCGTCGAGTCATCGAAGAGGGAGGCTACGGGGACTACTTCCTGCACTCACTGGGGCATGGCGTAGGTCTGGCCGTCCATGAGGCTCCCAGCTTGAGGCGGGTCCAGCCCGTGGAGTTGAAAGCCGGCATGGTGGTCACCGTGGAGCCCGGCATCTATTTGGCCGAGTGGGGCGGCGTGCGCCTGGAAGAAATGGTGGTGATTCGGGAGAACGGCGCGGAACTGCTCAACCGGGACGACACGTTCTACGACTTCCGGTAAAGGACGTTCTTTTTCTCGGGCGACGAGGTCCCCTCATTCGCCCGTGGGAGCGCAAATCCATGAGCTGGATCGACTTCATAGGTATGGCGGCGGGAACACTGACCACCACGGCCTTTCTTCCGCAAGTGGTCGGAATGTGGAGGACCAAATCCGTCAAGGATGTTTCGTACCTGATGCTTTCCATTTTTCTGACCGGCGTAAGCCTTTGGACCGTCTACGGGATCCTCATCCGGTCCTTGCCCGTGATCGCGGCCAACGCGGTCACCCTCACGCTCGTGCTCACGGCGCTCATTTTGAGAATCCGGTACCGCTGACCCCGTCGCGATACTCCGCGCACCTTACCTTTGAGGCGGGTCGGGCATGCCGGACGAACCTTCTCCGGCCCCACGTCCGCCTCCTCCCCGCCCTGAATTCCCGGGCTTCAATCCATTTCTTCTTTGGGTAAGAGGGACTTCCGGGATTAAAGAACGCTCCCGTCTCTTTCCGAATTTTCTCTCCTTAGCGTCGGACTTCGAAAGTCGGCCCGACTCTCTCTCGGCGTTCTTCGTACGAGCCATACGCCGAGGGATCCTGCCGCGGAAACACGCCCGGCACGGCCCCTGCGCACCGGGTACGAGTCTGTGGCTCGGATTCCGGACGTCCGTTCCGAAAACTCCCCGGAAGTGACCGCTACCAAGGTTGCCCCAAGACCAAGAATAAACATGTGACCTATATTTCATATTTTCGTCACTTTTATCTTCTTCTTAAGCCGTATTATCCGACCTCGATCCTGTCATCACGATTTCATCTAGATGCCTATCGGGACAAAAGCGGGAATTCAACGACTTTTTGTCGGTTCTGTTACGCTGAATTATTCCGTATTTTTGGGATAGGACGACATGCCGATCAAATGATCCATCTTCGTAAATCGATCATATAGTCGATTAGCTTATTCCGCAAACAACCTCATTGCTATATTCCGATAATAGATATCCGAATGATAATACGATTCTATACCAACAAGTTTTTCCACTTGTGTCTTACGTTTGCATTGATCGCCTTAACATGGGCAAACGCTCCAACGATAGGACATGCGGGATCGGAAGATGCCTCACCAAAGAGAGCAGCGTCCTCGGGTATTCGAAAGATCAAGTCGGATTTCAAAGGATCGACATCGGCTTCAGTTGGGACGCTAAGCGGCAGGATCACCTGTAACAAGACGAATGAGCCGATTGCCGGAGTCGGCATTGTCGTTGAAGAAGCTCAAGTCGATACCGTGAGCGACTCCGACGGCCGATTCGAGCTTACTTTGCCCGTTGGTGTCTACAAACTTTCCTTCAGTCACATGGACTTCCTTCCCAAGAAGATCAGGGACGTGGCCGTGGTCGAAGACCGACCAACGGTGAGGAATGTACAGCTCACGGACATGTACAAAATGTCGGTGATGGTGGTGTCCGGCTCGCAAATTGCCGGGAGTATTCCTTCACTTCTTGAGGAAAAACGGGCCGCACCCTCCGTGGTGGACGTACTTAGCGCGGAAGAGATGTCCAGAGCGGGTGATTCGGACATCGCCCAGGCGCTGCGCAGGGTGACCGGACTGAATCTCGCCGAAGGCAAATACGTCTACGTTCGCGGCATGGGGGAGCGTTATTCCAGCGTCCTGTTGAACGGAGCGAATCTGGCCGGCACGGACCCCAACCGCCGCGTTATCGAACTGGACTTGATCCCCACCGGCGTGCTGGAAGCGGCCGTCATACAGAAATCCTACTCGCCGGATCTTCCGGGCGCTTTCGGCGGGGGCAACATCCTGCTGCGAACCAAGACCTATCCCGACCGCTTCTTCGCCACGTTGTCCGCATCCACGGCCTACCAGACGAACACCACGTTCAAGGACGGTTATCGCTACGAGGGAGGCGGTTTGGATTTTCTTGGAGCCGACGACGGCACCCGGTCTTTGCCTGAGATCATCCCCGACGAGAAGATTCAGACGGTGAAATACACCGCGGATGAGCTGAAGGAGTTCGGCAAGTCCTTTTCCGACATCTACGACGTGGAGAAGAAGACCATCCCACCCGACCTGGACCTCGGCTTCAACATCGGCGACCGATTCGACGCGGCCGACGGAGACGTTGTTCTGGGTTACACCATGGGCCTGAAATACAAGCAAAGCTGGATGACGCAAACCGACGAGATATTTAAGAAACTGAATCTCGGCCACAGCGGCGTGGAAGTCGGGGACGACTGGGACTACAACTGGACGGAAAGAAAAATCGTCACCTCCGGGCTCCTCAATCTCGGAACGGAGCTCTTCCGTGATCACAAACTCAGCACGACAACGCTCTACCTGCGGAACACTTCCGACACGGCGCGCGACGACGTGGGTTTCGTCGACGATGAGGACGCGTACATCCGTCAAACCAGCTTGAGTTGGGTGGAGCGCTCCCTCCTGGTTCAGCAGATTTCCGGGACCCATCTGTTTCCGGAAGCGTCCGATCTTGGAATCGACTGGTCGTACACCTACGCTCATGGGAGATATTTCGTTCCGGACGAGAGAATCACCCACTACTTTCTTGAAGACGATCGACAGGAATGGGCCCTGTTTGGAGGGTACGGGCAGGATGAACGAAACTACAAGAACATGGACGACGACAGCCACGATTTTTCGGCCGACGCCTCTTTGCCTCTGGAACCGGGCTTCGTCAAAGAACTGACTCTCAAGACGGGCTACAGGCACACTTTTCGGAAAAGAGACTCGACCATACGCCGGTTCCGATTTACCCACAAGGACCTGCAGAAGGCCTACGAAATCATCCGAAGCGAAGAGTCCCTCGAGGACATTCTGACGGACGAAAACTTCGACGCCGGGATTTTCGAACTTCGAGAGACCACCCAACCGTCGGACAAATACAGCGCATTGGAACGGATCAACGCCGTCTACGGCATGGCCGATGTACGGATCAACGACGCGTTCGGGATTACCGGGGGGATCCGTTTCGAGGATTCACACCTGAACATCGATACGTTCGAACTCGCCGGCACGGAAATCGACCAGGATTTGGACAACCGGGACTACCTCCCGGCCGTTTCGGGTACTTGGTTCATCGACGACGAAACCAAGCTCCGGGCGGCCTACGGGGAGACCCTGTGCCGGCCCGATTTCAAGGAACTCTCCAGGGCCCCCTTCTTTGATCCGGTAACCAAGCGTATCGTACGAGGGAATCCCGACCTTCAGGAAGCCCATATCAAGAATTACGATCTCCGGTTGGAGCACTTCTTTTCGCCCGATGAGATCGCATCGATCAGCGTTTTCTACAAGACCTTCACCAACCCCATCGAGCGGGTGCAGGTGGAGAGCGTTCAGGAGGAACGAACCTACATCAACGCGGACAGCGCCTACCTCTACGGCTTCGAACTCGAACTCAACAAGAATCTGAGTTTCATTCACGACGCTTTGTTCAACTTCTTCGTGGGGGCCAACTTCACCTACATCAAATCCGAGGCCGAAGTGGGAGAGGGCAGATCGGACCTGGAAGTGGACGTCACCAACAACAAGCATCCCCTTCAGGGACAGCCCGAATACCTGATGAACTTCATGATCGGATATGACGATCAGGGACTCGGCCTGCTGTCTCTTTTGCTGCTGAATGTGCAGGGAAAGACCATCGACGCGGTGGGTACCGACGACCTGCCCGACCAGTTTAGAGAACCGTTCTACCAGTTGGATTATGTGCTCAGCTACAAGCTCGCCGAAGACCTTACCATCCGATTTGAAGCGGAAAATCTGTTGGACCCTAGGGACGAGTATACCCAAGGCGGCGTAACGACCAGGAGTTTTCGGAAAGGCAGAAAGTTCACCGTGGGATTGGAGTACGCGTTGTTCTGATCTTCACGCTTGATTCCCGGAGACTCGGCGTCCGCGCTTCCGGCCGACTTTCATGCAGGGAAAAACCTCAACGACGATCGGGACGTAACGGGAAACGTCAATGGGTTCGGCAACGGTTTCGCTCAAAGCGTTCAGTTTTGTGAGGAGCGAACAATATCCGGTTGAACCGATCAACGGTCCGCCCTCGGGTGGCATGGACGGGAGGTGATAAGGGAATCCGTTCGAAAGGCTTGCAGTTCCTTGATTCGCGGGCGGTATTGGAGTGAGTGAAAGCGGACCCGAAAGGGCGGCTTTTTTCGGAAAGCATGAAAGAGCACCCTGAAGTCGACGGGAAACCGTCTGCGGAAATCCGATGAGAACAATCTGTAAACGAAGCGCGCAACCAACGCATCATTCGTTGGGGCCAAAAGGCTCAAAAGGGGACAACATGAAGAAGACGATAAGTGCCGTTCTTGCAATCGCCCTCGTGATACTGGCATCCGGGGTGGGTTTCGCCGGCGTTTCCGGTATCTGGAAACCGGCGGATCAAAGCATCAACATCTACGTGCAAACCTATGACACCGGCTCCGCCATCGCCATTGCGACCCAGGACGGCGCCACGTTCTACGTGTTTCTCGACGGGGACACCAGCGACGGCTTTTTCGCCGCAGACATGTTCGGAATGCGCGCCTACCTGTCCATTGCCTTTGCCGACGACACCTCCGCCACCGGCATCTTGAACATCCAGTCTCAAGCCACAACCTATGCTCTCACGAGGGCCTTCATGGGCGATTGCGCTTCCGCCTCCTCGATTCCGGACAGTGCGGTGAGCCTGGTGATCGAACCCGGTACCAAGGTCGTCGGTCTTCAGGAACAGGGCATCTCTTTTCTGGCCGTTCGCCGGGGCGCGCGTCTCTATGCGGTGGGTACCCGGGAATATCCGATCCTCATGACCGGTTCCCTGGAGTCGGGCTCGGAAGAGTGGGGCGGCTTGATCCTGAACGGTTACGCTCCCATCAACCGTGGCGCTACGGCCCTGGGTGAAGCGGATACCGGAACCTACGGCGGAGAGGACCCCGAAGACAGTAGCGGCATCCTGCAGTACGTGGTGGTGGCTCACGCGGGTTACGCATTCGACCCTGAAACCGAGTTGAACGGGATCGCCTTCCAGGGCGTGGGGTCCGGCACCACCGTGAACTATATTCAGGTACACAAGAACAAAGACGACGGCGTCGAGTTTTTCGGCGGCACGGTGAACGCCAAACATGTCTACCTGACCGAAAACGAAGACGACAGTCTTGACTGGACCGACGGCTGGGTCGGCAAGGTTCAGTTCGTGCACGTTCATAAGAATCAGTTCAGCGGCGATCAGGGCATCGAAGCGGACAACCTGGAATCCGACAACACCGCTCTGCCCCGCTCCCACCCGGTCATCGCCAACATGACTTTGAAAGGATACGAGGGCAACGGTTTCGGTATGCTGCTCCGCCGGGGAACCGCAGGTAATTTCTATAACTTCATCGTGGACGGTTTTGGAAAGGGTCAGATCGATATCGACAGCGACGAGACCTTTGCCAACGCGCCCAACGCCACCTCTCCCACGGAACTCACCATGGTGAATTCCATGGTGTACGAAGCGGGCGGAGCCCTCTTCGAGGACGAAGACGGGGACCCGTTCCTGGTTTCCGACTGGTTCAACAACCAGAGCAACATCGCTTCCCAGGATCCTCAGTTGGGCACGGATCTGCACCTGACCGCCTCCTCTCCCGCAGCACTGAAATCCGGCGCCTCCACGTCGATCATCGGGGACGCCTTCTTCGAAAACGTGAATTTCGTGGGCGCCTTTGATCCCAACGCCGCAAGCGGTTGGGAAGACGGCTGGACCATTCCCTACGGAGGCAACAGCGCCGAAGCGGGAATCTGGAGCCCCGATATGATCGACACCGCGAGCGCCTGCCCGAGCACCATGGGCGGACTGGCCGTTACGGACAACGGCGACGGTTCCTGCACCATCGCCTCGGGCGACATGACATCCGACGCCCGGCTTACCAACAACAAGATATGGAAACTCGCCGGTCCCGTGTTCGTGGGCACGGAATAAGCATCAACACCAAGGAACCGGTTCGTCCGGTCCGGTCGGGACGTCGCGGCCGCGGCGTCCCAACCCATTTCCCGAGCCAAAAAGGCTTCGGACAGGATATTGCCGATGATCTGGAGAAAGACATTCATCATAACGTTTTCCGCCTGCCTGTTTTCCCTGGGTCCGGTTTGCGACGGCCCGGCAGGCGATTTGGAAGTTCACGAAAAGATGACCGGCGCCATACGGGAGCAGGTCAAGGTTCAGGAAAAGGCGGATCGTTGGAGCGAAGAACGACAGGCCCTGTTGGCGGAAATCCAGCAGATCGACACGAACCTCGAGTGGGTCAATTATCAGAACGACAAATACGCCGCATACATCGACCAGGAAGAGGATCTGCTCAAGGAGCTTCGTCGCAAAGAAGCGGAAATGGACAACATCAGGCGATCGCTGGAACCTTATTTGGACCGGGTTGTCGAGGAGCTTCGAACCTTCGTTTCGGAGGACATCCCTTTCCTTCGGGAAGAACGGGAAAGCCGCATCGGTTTCATGAAGGATGCCTTGAACAATTACCATCTGTCTTTGAGCGACAAGCTGCAGCGGGTGCTGGAAGCGCTGGAGGTCGAAACCAAGTTCGGGCAGACGGTGGACGTGACCACGGAGACTCTGGATTTCGACGGCAAGAAGGTTCGCGCCGAAATCTTAAGAGTGGGTCGAGTGGCCATGTTCTTCCGCTCCCGTGATGGAAAACATTTGGGGCGTTGGAACGAGGAGACCGGCTCCTGGGAACCGCTTTCGCAGGATTTCACACTCGCGGTGCGTGACGCGATCAACATGGCCGCACAAAAGAAGGCGGTGGATTTGGTGGATCTTCCCGTGGGAGGGCCGGTTCGATGAAGAGGAAATTTTGGATTCAGATTGCCGTGATCCCGGCCCTGGTCGTTTGGTGCTTGTCGGGTTACGCCGCCTCGGAACAGACGTGGGAGGGGGCGGCGGCTGAAGTGAGTGAGGACGCGGAGGTTGCCGAGGCCCAGGCCAGGGAAACGGCGGCATTGGTCGAAATGGATCAGGAGCGGCTCTCCGCCGAGTTGAAGGCTCTCAAGGAAAAGCTCAACGCAGCCCAGTCCGTGTTGGACGGCAGGCAGAAGCGTCTTCAGTCACTCCTGTTCCAGGAGGATGAGCTTCGGAATGCTCTGGAAGCGCAGCAAGACGAGATCAGAAAAATCGAGGACGCGGTGTTCACTTCCGCCTCCAAAGCGAGGACCCTGCTGGATCGAAGCCCCGCCACTGCCGAGCATCCCGAACGACTTGAGGCCCTGGTGCCGCTCCTCTCAAAAGAGCGATTTCCGGGCATTGAAGGAATCCAAGCCGTGGTCGGCGTGCTGCTGGGCGAAATGCGGGACTCGGGGGACATCGTGTCCCGCGAAGGTTCCATCCTGACGAAGGAAGGCAGGGAGCAGGAGGCCCGGGTGGTGCGCATCGGGTCCATTTGTGCGGTGTACCGGCTTCCGGATGGCAAGACGGGCTATCTCGACGTTCAGGAAGAGGGGACTTTGGCCGCGATTCCGGGAGATCCTTCCTGGAGCGTTATCGGCAGGTTGGAGGATTACTTGTCGGGCGAAACCGATCATCTGCCGGTGGACATCTCAGGAGGCACGGTTTTCAAACGGATCACCAAAGAAAAAAGCCTGGGTGACTGGATCCGTTCCGGCGGAATTCTGGTGTGGCCCATTTTTGCCGTAGGCGCCTTGGCGTTGATTCTGGCTCTTGAGCGTTTGTTCTATCTCCTGTCCATCCGATCCAATTCCGATCGAGTGATGACCTTTGTACGTGGGCTCATTCAGAAAGGCGAGTACGACAAAATCAGAGATTACTGCACCGGCAACAAACGGTTTCCGACGTGCCGGGTGTTCGCCGCGGCCCTGGATCACATCGGTTCTTCCCAGGAAGTCGTCGAGAATTCGATCCAGGAAGGGATCTCGGCCATCGTGCCGCGGCTGGAGCGGTTCCTTCCCACCCTCGCCGTGTTGGGGGCCGTTGCCCCGCTGTTGGGGCTTCTGGGCACGGTTACCGGCATGATCAACACCTTTCAGGTGATCACCATCTTCGGCACGGGCGATCCCAAAATGATGTCCGGAGGCATTTCCGAGGCGCTGGTCACCACCCAGCTCGGTTTGGCCATTGCCATCCCCATCATACTGATGCACCACTTTCTCGAACGCCGGGTGGACAAAATCGTGGCCGATATCGATGAAAAAGGCACCGCCTTCTCCCTGGAGATACTGAAGGAAGGAGCCATAAGAGGAGGTTGTGAACCCGGTGTTGCGTGACCTTTTCATCAATACGCTGGACTACCTTCAAAGCGGCGGAGGCGTGCTGATCCCCATTATCCTCATTTCCTTCTGGATGTGGGGGCTGATTATCGGCAAATGGCTGGAGCTTCAACGATCACGCAAACTGGAAAAGCCTTCCGCCGAATGTATCGAGCATCTCGGAGACCCGGACTTCGCCGCGGCGCCCTGGCAAAAGGAGATCATGAGCCTCCTCTGGGAACTGCGTCGTTCGGGAAGACCGATCAAGCCGAAAACGCTGGAGCCCGTGGTGCGAAAGCAGGAAGCCTGGTTCGATCGCTCGGTTTCCACGATCCTGGTGCTCAGCTTCCTGTCCCCGCTTCTGGGGCTCCTGGGAACCGTCATCGGTATGATCGAAACGTTCGACGTCATCTCCCAGTTCGGTACGGGGAATGCCAGAGCGATGGCGGGCGGCATTTCGGAAGCGCTGATCACCACCCAGACCGGCCTCATCGTGGCCGTTCCGGGGTTGTTCATAGGCAATTTTCTCAGGCGCCGCGCCGAAAACGCCAAAGGCCGTGTCGAGCGGTTCACCCTGAATCTTCAACGTACGTTGCAGATCGGCTAGGGCAACGGAGTCTTTATCATGAGCTATTATCGCAACGTTCGGCAAAGGCGTTCGAAAACCGCCGAGTTGAACATGACCCCGCTGATCGACATGATCTTTATCCTCCTGATCTTCTTCATGGTGACCACCAGTTTCGTCAGAGAGGCGGGCGTCGAGGTGGACCGGCCTGTGGCCGATTCCGCCAAACCCCGAGACCAAGCCAACATGGTCGTGGGAATTACCTCCAAGGGGGAGGTGTACGTCGAGGGCAAACCCATCGACGTACGCTCGGTTCGATCTCGAATGGAGCAGTATCTGCTTGAGACGCCCAAAGGATCGGTGGTCATCGCCGCGGACCGAAAGAGCTACACGGACATTCTCATCCAAGTGTTGGATGCTTGTCGTTTGGCCGGTGTGCAGAATTTAAGCATTGCCGCGCGCAGAGAAGAGTGACGGGGATATGAACCGATCGACTGAGAAACAAGCCGGATGAGCATCCAGGAAATCAGAGCACCCTTTCGGGATCGTGTTATCGTTGTCTTGGCCACGGCGCTGATCAATATTTCTCTTTTCCTTTCCATTCCCCTGCTTTCCGAGACGAAAAAGCCTCGAGTGGAGGATGTGGAATGGGCCATGGTGGTGTCTTTCGATAAGCCGCCGGACCCAAAAGAGATACTGCGAGAGCAGGAAATAAAGAAGGAACCGGAACGTCCGAAGGATCAGCTCCCGGAAAAAGCCGCTTTCTTTGAGAAGGAATCCCGGCCTGAGCAGATCAACATGGATTTCGAAGTGCCGGAATTCGAAATCCCCCTGGATCTGGATGTCGACCAGGGCATGGCGGTGGGCGCGCCGGGGCAATCGGCGGCCCAGAGGGCTTTGCAGGCGGCGAGAACCGCTTTTGAAATGGACGAGGTGGATCGTCCGCCTCAGGTCCTGAGAAAGATCCCTCCGGTGTATCCGCATGACGCTTTGAAGAAACGCATTGAAGGCATGCTTGTGCTTCGCTTTCTCGTGAATGAAGTGGGCAAGGTGGAGGACATCTCCGTTGTGCGTGCGGATCCGAAGGGCATCTTCGAACAGAGAGCCGTCGAAGCGATCTCCAAATGGCGCTTCAAGCCCGGAATCTTCGAGGGCAAACCCGTACCGACTTGGGTGGTGATTCCCATTCAGTTCAAGCCGTAACTGCAGATACCGCTCAACTCAACGCCTTAACGGTGGTCCATTCCCATAAATGGCCCCAAAAGGCGTTTCGTTATTGCGATGCTTGGAAGATCGGGGCCGAATCGGGCCGTTCCGCAAACGATGAAACGCCGGATGCGTGCATGGGGCGGAAGTCGCTCCATCCGGCGCGAGAAAGAGGGAAAGGTGGATAAGCCTATGAAACCCGGAGCAAACGGATTCCTGCGAATCATGATGTTGGTTACTTTCCTTTTTTTGTGGTGCCTCCCGGTCGGGGCGTCGTCGCCGTCCCCGCTTCCGAGGGATGCCCACAAAGCCTTGTACAAGGCGCAATTGGCCTTTGTGGAAGGTAGATACGACGACACCGTAAAAGTGTTGGAGAAATACCTGCTGAAGAAGCCTGAAGCGCCTCCGGTGGAGGTATTCCTTCTGCTCGGCAACGCTTGGTACCAGCTGGAAGATTACCGGAGCGCCGGAAACGTCTATGCCGAGGGGCTTCGATTTCACCCGGAGAACGTCTCCCTGCACCTGAATTTTGCGGTTTCGAGCTACTATGTGGAAGATTTCGTCGACTCGGGAAACTCGTTTCTCAAAGCCTACGAACTGCAGAAACGGACCGGGGAAGCTCAGGAACCCGATTTACTGTATAAGGCGGCTTCCGCGTACTATAGCGGGCGTGCCTTTACGCAAGTCGAAAGCACCCTTGCAATGCTGATGGAAACGAAGGAGACTCCAAAGGCCGAATGGCTGAAACTGTTGGTCCACACCTACGTTCAAATGGAGGACTGGGAAAAGGCCGACGGATCGCTTTCTCAGTTCATGCCCCACGTGCGTGATAGAGCGGATTATTGGAAGCTCCTGGCCCAGATCAAGATTCGGCGGCAGAGTTACGAGGAAGCGGCTGCGGCGCTCGAAGTGGCTTACCGTCTTGATCCACCCGAACTCACCAACTGGAAGGACTTGTCCGATCTGTACCGCTATCTCAACGCCCCGCTGCGGGCTGTGGAAAGCCTCAATAAAGCTCATCGGGGAGCCGTTTCCGCGGAAGAGCATGAAAAGATCGCCTCGCTGCTCGCCCGCGCGTTCCGATATGAGGAGGCCATGCACCATATTCGGACGGCCGTGGAGGTGCAGCCCAACGCGGAGCGACATTTTATCGAAGGTAAGTACCATTACCTGAACCGGGACTACGAGAAGGCCGTCGAGAGCCTGCAACACAGTCTGGAGTTGGACCCCAACCAGGGAAAGGCCTACCTCCTGGTGGGATTCTCCGCGACGGAACTGAAGAACTGGGAACTGGCGCGAAAAGCCTTTACGGAAGCTACGGCCTTTAAGGACTATCAATCTTGGGCCGAGAGCGGTCTGATGGTGGTGCTCGACATCCAAGCCGCCAGGGAAGCGGCTCTGCAGGCAAGGCTTCAGGCAAAGACGGGCCCGAGCGTGTCGCCGGCGAAATCCGGCGTCACGGCAGCGACCACGGTTATTCAAAGAAAGAAGACTTCCAAAGAAGAACACACTTGACAGGCCGTTGAAAGACGCGACCTGCGGCGTTGCGCTTCATCCCTCGTGACTGCTGCGTACTTCCGTGTACGCCTCGTTCCTCGGGATTTGCGCGCCTTGCATGTCATCGTTTTTCACCAACCTGTTGCAACCGGTTTTTTTCAACGGGCCGTCAAAAGATCGTGAGAGGGAAGTCCGTGTCACACGGGCTTTCCTCCACCTCTCCGGTCGGCTTCCTACCTGTCTTTCCCCGCCCTTCCTCGAAAAAACCTCCTTCGAGAGTCTTCAAACATTTTGTTGTGAAGGCGTACATGCTATAGAGGCCGGAGAACTCGGCGGGGGCATTTTCGCGCGTGATAAAAAGCCCGCACTGTGGCCCTCGCCTGAACAAACGGTCCTGAGTGTCTCGGGAGATCGGTAAGCTTTTCATGGAAATTAAGCTGCTGTTTGAAATCGTCACGGTGTTTTCTTTGTCCATCGCCGTGATCTTTCTGTCCCATCGATTCAAGGTCCCGGTGATCGTGGGATTCCTGTTTACGGGGATCATCGCCGGTCCCCACGGTTTGGCGCTGATTCGATCCGTTCATGAAGTCGAGATGTTGGCGGAGATCGGGGTGGTGTTGCTTCTTTTCACCATTGGGGTGGAGTTTTCCCTGAGGAATCTACTCCAGATCAAGAAGCTGGTTTTGGTGGGAGGCGCGCTCCAGGTAATGCTGACCATCGCGGCGGTCTTCGGGGTGGCCGATCTTTTGGGGTTTTCACCGAGGGAGGCGTTGTTCTGGGGATTCCTGGTGTCCCTCAGCAGTACCGCCATCGTGCTGAAGATTCTTCAGGAACGAGCGGAGGTGGACACGCCCCACGGAAGAGCGGTGCTGGGAATTCTGATTTTCCAGGATATCATCGTGGTGCCCATGATGCTGGTAACGCCCGTTCTCGCCGGGCGGGGATTCGGAGACCAAGGTTCCCTTCTGCTGATTGCCGCCAAAGGCGTGGGATTGGTGGCGGCGGCCGTTGTGGCCACCAAATGGGTCGTTCCTCTGATTCTTTATCAGGTGGCGAAGACGAGGAACCGGGAAGTGTTCCTGCTGACCATCGTGGTCATCTGTCTGGCCGCGGCCTGGCTCACCCAGGCCGTGGGATTGTCCCTGGCCTTGGGGGCCTTCCTTGCCGGTCTGATCATCTCCGAGTCCGAATACAATCATCAAGCCTTAGGAAACATACTGCCCTTTCGGGATGTGTTCACCAGCCTTTTCTTTGTATCCATAGGGATGCTGTTGGACGTGCGCTTCCTGGTGTCTCATTTCTTGGTCGTTCCCGCCGCCGTGCTGGGAATCGTGGTCGTCAAAGCGGTGGGAGCGTCCTGGGGCATCCTGATTTTGCGAATGCCGTTGCGCACGGCCATTCTGACGGGCATGGCGCTTGGACAGGTCGGAGAGTTTTCCTTTATCCTGGCCGATACCGGCGTGGAGCATCATCTTCTGGACGCCGCGCAGCAGCAGATGTTCCTGGCCTGTTCCATCGTCAGCATGGCCGCGGCTCCCTTGTTCATCGCCTTGTCGCCGAAAATCGTGGACTTCAGCCTGCGTTTGCCTCTACCCACGCGGCTCAAGGAGGGCGGGGCTCCACCTCCGGGAGAAGCGGACTCGGGGATGAGGCATCACCTGATCATCGTAGGTTTCGGAATCAACGGTAGGAACGTGGCCAAGGCCGCCAAATTGGCCGGTATCCCTTATGTGATCCTGGAAATGAACCCGGAAACGGTGCGCAGGCAAAAGGAAAAGGGAGAACCGATCCACTACGGTGATGCGGCTCAGGAAGCCATTCTGGATTGCGTCGGCGCGAAGGCGGCTCGCGTTGCCGTTGTCGCCATCAACGATCCCGCCGCCACACGAGGCATCACCGATGCCTTCAAGCAGATCAATCCGAGAATCCACCTGATTGTGCGAACCCGCTACTTGGAAGAAATCGGGCCGCTCCGCAAGCTTGGGGCCGATGAGGTCATTCCCGAGGAGTTTGAAACTTCAGTGGAGATCTTTTCCAGGGTGTTGTCTCGGTATTTGGTTCCTCGGGACGAAATCGAGAAGCTGGTAGGCGAGGTCCGTTCCGAAGGCTATGAAATGTTGAGGAGTCTCTCCGGGGACACGACGGATCGGCTTCCGTTGGAGGTCGACCTGCCGGATATGGAAGTGGGCGTCCTACGCATGCCCGGCGAATCGAGATTCGAGGGGCGGACCGTGGGGGAGATGGAGCTTCGGAGAAAGCACGAAGTCACCGTGTTGGCCGTGCGCAGAGGCTCGGAGATCATCTCCAATCCCGGAGCGGAGACCGCTCTGGTATCCGGCGACCTTCTCTATGTTCTAGGCTCTCCGGACCGAATTTCTCGTTTGGACCGCCGGTTTCGCGAATCCGAGAACGTGACGGACCAATCCTAAAACGCATCGGACACGGGGTCTTGTTCAGACGCTTGTTCCCGTGTTGACGCTTATGACTTCCACGAATCAATAACGAACGGAGGCCGGCTTCAGTGAAAACCACATCGGAAGAACACCGGGGTTTGATCCTGGTGAACACGGGCAACGGCAAAGGCAAAACCACGGCCGCTTTGGGGGCGGCGCTGCGCGCGGCGGGGCAGGGACTCAGAGTGATCATCATCCAGTTCATCAAGGGAGCCTGGAAGTATGGAGAACTGGAATCGATTCGCCACGTGCCGAATCTGGAGATTCATCCGCTCGGCCTGGGCATGGTGAAACGTCACGAGAGTTCCGACAAGGACAGGGAACAGGCTCGCTCCGCCTGGGAAACGGCTCGAAGCAAAGTCATGTCAGGGGATTACGACTTGGTGGTCCTGGATGAGATTCATCTCATCGTGGATTACGGTTTCATCGGCGAGGAAGAAGTGGTGGAACTGCTGAAAAACAAGCCGTCGTCCGTGAATTTGATACTCACCGGCAGGCGGGCGCCTCAGACCATCATGGACGCTGCGGACACGGTGACCGAGATGCGGGAAGTCAAACATCACCATAAACAGGGGATCAAGGCGCAGAGGGGAATCGAGTTTTAGCAGCCCGTGGAAAAACGCAATCTGCGGCGTACTTCCATGTACGCCTCGTTGATCGGGATTTGGGCGCCTTGCATCTCATCGTTTTTCAACGGCCCGCAACAATCCGACTTTTTTGGGGCACTGTTGGAGGCCGGGGGGAAGCCGCTTGCCGGCGGACTCCCGCAAGCCGTCCGGAATGGTTGCCATCCCAAATAATCGGAGGGGCCTTTTCTCACATCGAAAAGGCCCCTCCGATGCTTTCCCGACAGTCCTCCTTCAAGGAAGGAGGGCCGCGAAGAAGTTGGGATCCGGTTCGTTTATTCGATTCTCTCCGCCACGAGGCGAGTGATCACTTCGGAGTCTTCCAGCGTGGAAACGTCGCCCAGTTCGTCCGTCTTGTCCTCCGCGATTTTCCTCAGAATTCGACGCATGATTTTGCCGCTTCGAGTTTTGGGAAGGGCGGGGGCGAACTGGAGCTTATCCGGAGTGGCGATGGCGCCGATCTCTTTTCGTACATGGTTGATGAGCTCTTTTTTCAGCTCATCGGTTCCATCCACGCCCATCTTGAGGGTGACAAAGACGTAAATGCCTTGCCCCTTGATTTCGTGGGGCATGCCCGCAGCAGCGGCTTCCGCCACGGAGGGATGGAGCACCAGGGCGCTTTCCACTTCCGCGGTGCTGATGCGATGGCCGGAGATGTTGATGACGTCGTCCACCCGGCCCTGGAGGAAGTGATATCCCTCTTCGTCCATGAGGCAACCGTCGCCGGTGAAATACATGCCGGGATAATCGGCGAAGTAGGTCTGCTCCCAACGCTCATGGTCTCCGTAGATGGTACGGGACAATCCGGGCCAGGGTTTTTCAATGCAGAGGTGGCCCGTTTTTCCGGCCGCCATTTCTTCACCGCGTTTGGTCTCGTCTTCCGCTCCGGGGTCGGTCACCTTGGGAATGATGCCGAAGAAGGGGAAGGTGGCGGCGCCGGGTTTGGTGGGCCAAGCGCCGGGCAGCGGCGTGATGCAGATACCGCCGGTTTCCGTTTGCCACCAGGTATCCACGATGGGGCAGTTTCCTTTACCCACGTTTTCGTGGTACCAGAGCCAGGCTTCGGGGTTGATGGGCTCACCCACGGTGCCCAGCAGTCTGAGGCTGGACATGTCTCTGTTTCGGGGCCAATCCTCGCCTTGGCGGGACAGGGCCCGAATGGCCGTGGGAGCGGTGTAGCAGATGTTGATTTTGTATCGTTCAATCAGTTCCCAAGCACGGTCGGGTTTGGGATACAGGGGAGTGCCTTCGTACATGAAAGTGGTGGTGCCGTTGACCAGCGGCGCGTACACGATGTAGCTGTGACCCGTGACCCACCCGATGTCCGCCATGCACCAGTACAGGCTCTCCGGCTGCAGGTCGAAGACGAGCTTCTGGGTCAGATACGTATAGACCAGATATCCGCCCGTGGTGTGCACCTGCCCTTTGGGCTTACCCGTGCTGCCGCTGGTGTAAAGCAGATAAAGCATGTCTTCGGCGCCCATCTGCTCGCACTCGCAGACATCCGAGATGTCTTCGGCGACCATTTCCTCGTGGTACCAGGAGTCCCTACCTTCGGTCCAGGGGATGTCCTTGCCGGTCCTCTGCACCACAATGACGTATTCGCATTTGGGGCAGCTCTTCAGGGCTTCATCGGCGTTGTCTTTCAGGTTGAACAGTTTTCCGGCCCGGATGGAATGATCCGTGGTGATCAGGAGCTTGGATTCGCTCTCCTCCACACGATGGGCCAAGGCGTCGGCGGAGAATCCGCCGAAAACCACGCTGTGCGGGAGGCCCAGGCGGGCGCAGGAAAGCATGACCACGGGAAGCTGCCAGATCATGGGAAGATAGATGCTGACACGATCCCCGCGTTTGAGGCCTTTCTTCTTGAGCACGTTGGCGAATCGACAGACTTCCCGATGGAGGGTCTGATACGTCAAGACTTTGGTGTCTTCGTCGGGTTCGCCTTGCCAGATGATGGCGGCACGGTTGCGGGTGGGGGTATCGAGGTGCCGATCTATCGCATTGTAGCACATGTTGGTGACACCGCCCTCGAACCATTTGTGAAAGACCTTGCCTTTGCGGATATCGAAGTTGTACTCCATGACCTTTTCGGGTTTCTTGTACCAGAACAACTCGTTGGCCACATCCATCCAGAAACCCTCAGGGTCTTCGACGGACCTCTTGTACATTTCCTGATACTGCTGGAAGCTCTTGACGTGGGCTTGGGCGACGAACTGCTCGTCGGGATAGAACTTCCCATCCTTTTCAATAACCGCCATTACAATACCCTCCTTGTCTTGTGGTGGTGGTGGAGTTGCTCGGAATACGACTGCGCCGAATCGTCCGGCAAAGACGGCCTGGTCCGACGGTTGAAGTCGGGTGGGGGAGAAAAAGACAGCCTGGATAGGAGATGCCCTGCGGAGGGGCTTCTCTACATCCGACGTGGGGATGGTTGTGGCGGGTGAAGAAGCGGCACATAGGTCCGTTGCGTACTCCTAAGAGGGTCTTATCCGGGAACAACAACGTTTCCGGATGACCGACTAAGCGGTTGGAAATCGCTCTTTGCTTCGAAAACAGGGTGGTTAATGCGTACAGTCAAGCCTCCCGGTTTCGTCAGAGCAGAAGTCCGGCGAACGGAACCGATCGAAGGCTCTAAGGGCATGACGGAGAGGGCCGGGCAAAGCGGGTTTCGAACAGCTCCCGCCGTCGGCGTCTAAACGTCGGCCTGAACTCGACCGGCCTGAAGCGGTCGGAGACCGCTGAACGGCATCCCTCCTTTCCATTGGGGTTCGGCGAACACAAAACGATCCGCCGTGTCGACATGCAGACGAATGGGTGTGGGGATCACGTACCCCTCTCCATCCCGTCTGTAATCTCGATATCCGTAATCCTGAGTGGCGTTGTTATCGTATAGGCTTAGTTGAGAAATCGTATCGCCGCACGCCGGATGGAGTCCGTCGAAAGATTGGGATGAAGTCGCAATTCCGGCATCGCATCGCGCTGTAGAGAATTGGAAGTAACGGCTAGCTTCTTCTCTTACCCTAGTTTTCCTGCAAAATAAAGCATAATTCTGAAAGGCTGCGGCCATGTACGGGAAGAACGGTCGAATCGGTCCGATATATTGTGGCATCAGCAAGTTAAGAACGGTCGGGCGTGTTGAGGGAGCGACGGCTTTCGTACGTTCACGGACCGGTACTAAAAAAACTTCGCGTGGCAACCAAGCCTTGGTCCGATTTCCGCCGGATGGCCACAAAAAGTTTCGACTTTCGCCGTCGGTTCCTGTTGGAACTCAGTGAGTTAGCCTCTTCCATGCGTGATCCTTCCAGGGAAAGAAATTTTCCTTCTTGACAGTCGCCGGGGGACTATGAGAGAAAGGATAACAATTTCCGCCTATATTCAGGATGTTTCCTGTGGTAGTTCATTTCCGGGCGCGAAAGGAGGTGAGAGGGAAAAGGTTAGGTTCGCAGAATCCGGAGCCTTTGCAGAGCCTCCGGCGCAAGGTCCCTTACTTGGCCGCGCTTGTCGGGTGGGGGATTGAGAGGGTTTGGGACTGCCCCGGTGAGTCCTAATGAAGTTGCATGGTCACCGGTGGTGTTGTTCTGTAAATTTTCCCAATCAGCAACCCGTTCTTGCCGTAGTGTTCAATGAATGGGTAACCCTGCGATGCCGTGTACGCTCCAAGGGAAGAATCGGCCGAAGGCGCCGACTGCCTGTTCCCGGCAATTGACCGGCAGGCGGGACGGCGAAGAGGGCAACCCGAGGGAAGGGAGGTTGGGACGTGATCCGCTTCATGAGTGATGGGTTCCAACAAAGAAAAAGAACCGGTACCGGTATAATCGGGAACCGGTATTTTTTTGTCCCGCACCTCGTTCCCGGCGGGCGGCGGCCCGTATTGGGTACCCCTTTCAGGGGAAAGGAGGGATTTCCGACACCGGCGACAGACTGAAAACCCGAGTTCCACGTCATTCAACAAACATGTGCGGCATTCCGCAAAGCAACCGGACCGCGTGTTAGGAGGTAAGGAATGGAGGGAGGAACAAGTACTTGGGTTTACATAATGCTCGGTATTTACATCATTTACTGCTTCTACTGGGGACTTAAGGGGTATTTCACCGAAAAGACGTCCTCCGGCTACACCATCGGCGGACGTTCCATTCCCATGATCGCCTTTTTGATGGCGGCCACCGCGGCTTCCTTCAGCGGCTGGACCTTCATCGGCCATCCCGGTCTTATCTGGCGGGACGGTCTGGCTTACGCCTTCGCGTCATTCTACGTACTCACCATTCCCATTACCGGAACATTTTTTGCCAAGCGAACTTGGCTTATGGGCAAGCGCTACGGCTTCATCACGCCGGGCGACATGTACGCCTATTACTACAACAACGAAGGCGTACGTTGGTTGGTCGTCATCACGGCCTTTCTTTATGGAATGTTTTATTCCGCAGTGCAGCTCATGGCATCCGGCGCCTTGTTTCACTGGGTCACCGGTATGCCGGCCACCTACGGCGCCATCTTCCTGGCCTTTGTGGTGTGGTTCTACGTGGTCACAGGAGGTCTTCGCGCCAGTACCTGGGTGGGGGTGATGCAATTTCTCTTCCTCGTGGGCGGCATCATCATCCTCGGGGCCTACGTGCTTTACGACTTCGGCGGCTGGAGCAAGCTGTCCATGGAAGTCGGCCGACTGGAGGCCAAGTATCTCGAGGTGCCTTCGGTCATCGACTTCACCGTCGGCAAGACGCGTTGGACCGGCATCATGATCCTGACCTACATGTTCGCTCTCATGGGAATTCAGTCTTCTCCCGCCTTCACCCTGTGGGCCTTCGCCAACAAGAATCCCAGGCCCTTTCCCTGGCAGCAGGCCTTTATGTCCACCTTTGTGGTGGGCTTCGCCCTGTTCTTCTTCACCGCGTTCCAGGGCATGGCCGCCAGGATTCTGGCCGACCAGGGGGTGATCTCGCTGGCCAAGGACTCCGACGTGGTACCGCTCTTGATGAAAACCTACCTACCCGGCTTCATGTTGGGGATCGTGTTCATCGGGGCCATTGCCGCCATGCACTCCACGGCGGCGCCTTACATCGGCACCGGCGGCTCGATTCTCCTCCGGGACGTGTGGTGGCGGTACGTGCGTGGTAAGAAGGGCGGTCATGCGGAGCAGATCTGGATCAACCGCATGTTCACCACCATCCTGACCATTGCGGCCCTGGCCGTGGGCATGACCTCCAAGGCGGCCCTGGTCATGCTGGGAGCCTTGGCCACGGCCTTCGGCTTCGTCATGTACATTCCCCTGCTCGGAGTGTTGTGGGGGTGGAAGTGGCCTTCCATGGGCACCGTGTTGGGTATTCTCTCCGGCATGGTGGCGGTATACGTCACGTATGGAATCCCTGCCATCAAATATCCCCTCACCATTCACTCCGCGGCTTGGGGCGTGGGCGTGGGCCTCATCGTGGCCTATCTCTGCAAAGGACTCGGCTTCAAGGACAATCCCGAGACCATCGAACGTCAGAGAGAGGTCCGAGAGTGGCTGGCCAGCATCGAAAAGCCCAGTGAAGCGGGTCAGAAATGGCGCAATGCCATGAAGTTCATCGTGCCCGCGTGGTACTTCTTCGCCATCGGTCCCGCTTGTATCCTCGGGAACAACGCGTTCAGTTTCGCGGGGTTCCCTCATGTGTGGTCCTGGCAGATCGCTTGGTGGATCGTCGGCATCGTCATGATGTGGGGCCTCTGTTTCAAAGCGGAAATGTCCACCATCACGGATGAGCAGATCGCACGCGCGGAAAAGGAGCAGAACATCGTGGTGGAGGAGATCACCTGAACCGGCAAACAGCTGGATCCCGGGGCGAAGGGTGACACGACCTCGCCTCGGCGTCCTGGAACGGTGCGGCAACGCGCCTTTCTCACGCCGCGTGCGAAAGGAGTACATTCATGAAAGCCGAAGACATTACCATGATTTGTTTGGTGGCTTTTTCCATCTTTTGGGTGATTCTGTTCGGAGCCGGAGTGTTCGGTTAATCCCGGCCTGACGCAACTTGAGGCGCGCCGATTCCCATCCGCTTTCGGCGGCGGATCGGCGCGTCGCCATGCTCGTGCTCCGGCGGAAAGCGTGACCAACGCCTGAAGGCGTCCCGAACCCCGACACGTATCCCGACGCCGGCCGGGTGAAAGACCAGCCTGCCCATGCCCTCCGGAAACCGAGGAAATCAGTGGCTCATCGCCATCTTTCTTCTGGGTGCCCTGCTTTTCGACTACCCGATCCTCTCCCTATTCAACAGTGACGTGAACGTTCTGGGAATTCCCCTGTTGGTCGCCTATTTCTTCGCGATCTGGGCCGTGATGATCGTTCTTTTCATGATCGTCACCCGGGGCCCGGTGAAGGGTTCTTCCCGAAAATCCAAGGAGCGAGGTCGCTGATGCTGCAGGGCGGGTTTATCCTCACCGTTTCCTTCGGCTATCTGGGCCTTTTGTTCGCCATTGCGTATTTCGGTGATAAGCGTGCCGATGCGGGCAGGAGCATTATCGCCAATCCATACATCTACGCGCTTTCACTCACGGTATATTGTACGGCGTGGACCTTTTACGGAAGCGTGGGACGGGCGGCCAATTCCGGCGTGGGGTTCCTCCCCATTTATATCGGGCCCACCGTCTTGGCGCCTCTATGGTGGATCGTCCTCCGGAAGATCGTCAGGATCAGCAAGATACACCGCATCACTTCCATCGCGGATTTCATCGCCTCCAGATACGGGAAGAGTACCCTGTTGGGCGGACTCGCCACGGTCATCGCGGTCTTGGGCATCGTGCCCTACATCTCTCTTCAGTTAAAAGCCATATCCACGAGTTTTCTCGTCATCAGTGAATATCCGGAAATCCGAATGCCTACGGATCCCGGGCAGCTTTCCATTTTTCACGACACCGCGTTCTATGCGGCCCTGGTGCTCGCCGCATTTACGATCCTTTTCGGGACCCGCCATTTGGACGCAACGGAAAGACACGAAGGCTTGGTAGCGGCCATCGCTTTCGAATCCGTGGTGAAATTGGCCGCCTTCCTGGCCGTGGGCATATTTGTCACTTATGGGCTTTACAACGGTTTCTCGGATATCCTCACCAAAGCGGAGACCGTGCCCAACCTCATGGAACTGTTTCATTTCGGAGACGCCCACGGGACCTATGGAAACTGGACGTGGCTGGTGTTCCTGTCCATGCTTGCCGTGATCCTGCTGCCCCGACAATTCCAGGTGGCCGTTGTGGAGAACGTGAACGAGGATCATATACGGAAAGCCATCTGGTTGTTTCCACTGTACCTTTGGGCCATCAACCTTTTCGTCCTGCCCGTAACCATCGCGGGATTGGTCCATTTCGCGGGGGGACCGGTGGAGGCGGATTCCTTTGTACTGGCTCTGCCCATGGCCGAAAAAAAGGAGTGGTTGGCGCTCTTCGTCTTCCTGGGAGGCATGTCCGCGGCCACGGGCATGGTCATTGTGGCGACGATCGCTTTGAGCACCATGGTGTGCAACGACCTGGTCATGCCCGTGTTGCTGAGGGTCCCGGAGCCCAATCTTCTACAAAGGAAGGAACTGGGCGGTCTTCTCCTGGGAATCCGAAGAGGCGTCATCATACTGGTGTTGTTGCTCAGCTACGTTTACTTCCGCTATGTGGGGGAATTCTACACTCTGGTCTCCATCGGGCTGGTGTCTTTCACCGCGGTGGCTCAGTTCGCCCCGGCCCTCCTTGGGGGCATATTCTGGAAAGGGGGCACCCGATGGGGCGCTCTGTGCGGTTTGAGCGGAGGTTTCTTGATCTGGGCCTATACGCTGGTGCTGCCCTCTTTGTCTCACGCCGGCCTGTTGCCGGTGACGCTGCTGGATGAGGGACCCTTCGGCATCAGCATTCTCCGACCCGATCATCTGTTCGGTCTTCAGCACTTCGATCCGGTTTCTCACGCCATGTTCTGGAGCATGTTGATCAATGTTTCCCTGTATGTCGGCGGATCTCTTCTCAGTCGCCCGTCCGTTATCGAGCTGAACCAGGCAAACCTGTTTGTGGATGTGTTCAGGCCCCCGGGCATGTTGGCCGAATCCACCATCTGGAAGGGGCGCGCCCTGGTGCCGGATTTGAAATCTTTGTTGGCCAGGTTTTTGGGCGCTAAACGTTCGGACGAAATCTTCGCAGCCTACGCCAAGCAACACAATGTGGATTGGAGCCTGTCATGGGAAGCGGACCCCGGGCTTGTGGACTATGCGGAGAAGATTCTGGCGGGGGCCATCGGTTCCGCTTCCGCGAGAGCCATGGTGGCCTCCGTGGTCAAAGAGGAACCCGTCAGCCTTGAAGAAGTGATGCACATTGTGGATGAGGCCCGACAGATCAAGGCGTATAGCCGGGAACTGGAGCGAAAATCGAGACAGCTCGAGCAGGCCACGGCGGAACTTCGAGCGGCCAACGCCAGACTTCAGGAGTTGGACCAACTGAAAGACGAATTCATTTCAACCATTACTCATGAACTCAGGACTCCCCTGACCTCCATTCGGGCTTTCGCCGAAATCCTCATCGACAACCCGGATATGGATGTCGCCCAGCGGAAAGAGTTTCTCGATATCGTCACTAGGGAAAGCGAACGTCTAAGCCGACTGATCAATGAGGTGCTGGACTTCCAGAAAGTCGAGTCGGGCGCGGTGGCCTTGGACTTCACCCAGGTGGATATCCGGGAGGTGATTCAGGAAGTGTTCGCCTCTTTGGGACGAATCATTGAAGAGAAGGGCATCGAGGTCGAATTCGAAATCCCCGTTCAAGTGCCCAAGATCGAGGGGGATCACGATCGCTTGACTCAGGTGGTAATGAATCTCGTTTCCAACGCGGTGAAATTCTGCGATCCGGAAAGGGGCTTCATCGGCATTACCGTGAAGGTCCAGAAAAACAGCCTGCGTGTGGACGTAAGGGACAACGGGGTCGGTATCAGTCCCGCCATGCAAAACATTATTTTCGAGAAGTTTCGTCAAGTGGAGGATGCCGTGCGCGGACGTCCCGCAGGCAGCGGGCTCGGCCTCGCCATCACCAAACGTATCGTGGAAATTCACGGAGGCCGCATCTGGGTGGACAGCGTACCATCCAAAGGGTCGGTATTTTCCTTTGTTTTGCCTCTCAAAGCGGAACAGCGGTTGCAGAAGCTCCGCTCCGAATCATTGACGGATTAACGCGAGATATCCTCGACCGGGTCGAGGCGTGGGGAGCACACCATGTCCCAGAGAATCCTGATTGTGGAAGACGATCCGAGCATCGTGATTTCCCTCGAATTCCTCATGAAGAAGGCGGGCTATGCGGTGGAAATCGCCCGAGACGGGGAGGAAGCCCTGAACAAGATTCAAGGATTCGGTCCCGATTTGATCTTGTTGGACATCATGCTGCCGCTCAGAGACGGCTTTGAAGTCTGTCAAAGTGTCAGAGAGAACCCGGAGTGGAAGGATGTCAAGATTGTTTTCCTCACGGCCAAAGGTCGGGATACGGACGTGACCAAGGGAATGGCCATGGGGGGAGACGCCTATGTGATGAAACCTTTTGGAACCAGGGAGCTGGTGGAAAAAGTCCGGGAAGTGTTGGGGAACGACTGATGCCTTTAAGAAACAAATTTATGCTGTTCGTGGCTCTTTCCCTGGTGGTGCTGGTGGTGGGCGTTACCATCGTCTCGGTGTTGTTCTGGGACCGACTTGACCCCAATCAGCGGGCGGTGATCAGCGAAATACTGAAAGAACGTTTTGCGTACGTGTTTCTCGCGCTCTTCCTGGGGGTGGGCGGGATCGTCCTCGCCATCGATGCACTACTGCATTATTACCTGATCCCCATGCACCGACTGGAAGAGGAAACCGCGGTGATCGCCACGGTGAACCCCGCCCATCGCATCAACATCGAAGGTGGAAAAGAAGTGTTGCGATTGGTCGACACCATCAACCGCATCGCGGTCCGGCTTGAAGAAGCGGAGACCAGGGAGCGTACACACGTCGAGCAGGCCAAAGCGCGCATCGAAGAAGAGAGAAACATCCTGGCCGCAGTGATGGCCGAACTGACCGACGGTGTCCTGGTATGTAACACCGAGGGAAGGATTCTTCTCTATAACGCCAAAGCCCGCCGGCTGCTGTCGGACGAAGAGAACGGCGAGGGGAAGCCTTCCACGGACCAGGGACTGGTGGGATTGGGCCGTTCGGTTTTCGGGGTGGTGGATCGGAACCTGGTGATCCACTCTCTGGATACGCTGAATCGCAGGGTACGCCGCGGGGAAGGACGCTTGGTGCATTCCTTCGCGGTGTCGGTGGGAGGAGGACGCCTGCTGAGGGTGCAAATGGTGCCCGTACTCCACGAACTTAAGGAGATGCGGGGCTTCATTCTGGTTCTGGCCGATATCACGGAGCGCGTTGAGACGGAGTGTAAGCGGGATTATCTTTTGCAGACCCTCACGGAGGGTCTGCGTCGGTCTTTGGCAGGCATCCGGGCGGCCATCGAGGCCATGATCGAGTATCCCAATATGGAGGATGAGCAGGAGAGGAGTTTCAAGCAGGTCATTCTGCAGGAATCCATGGCGTTGAGCGACCATGTGGATCAGGTGGCGGGGGAGCAGGCCTGTCAATTTCGGACCGGATGGCCCCTGGACGAAATGGCGGGAACGGACCTGTTGACCGCCATAAAGCACAAATGCGGGCAGGTGCTGGGGTTGAAGCTGGATGCCGCACCCGGCGGGCGAGACGTGTACCTGAGGGTGGACAGTTATGCATTGGTGCTCGCCTTTCTGTTCGTGCTCAATGAGATTAAGGGAAGGAAGCTGGGGGAGGAATTTTTCTGTCGTTTGGGGTCCGAGGGTCGTTTCGTCAACGTGGATCTATGCTGGAAAGGTTCCGCACTTCCCCTGGAGACGCTGAAGCATTGGCTTGGCCGGACTCTTTCGCTTACGGGCGAGGAGCTTCCTTTGAGGCTCGGAGAAGTGCTCGAACGGCACAATGCGGAAATCTGGCCTCAGAGGGACGACGCTGCGGATGTATCTTGCCTTCGCTTCCTGTTCCCTTCCGCGCCTTTTCCGGATTTTTCCGAGAGTCAAGGGGAGCATTTCCATGTGGCGAGTCGTCCCGAATTTTACGATTTCGATTTGTTCAATCAGCCCGGACAGCGACCGGAAGTGGACGACGTTCCCCTCGGGGAGCTGACGTATACCGTATTCGATACGGAAACCACGGGCCTGGACGCCTCGGGAGGGGACGAGATCATTTCCATAGGTGCGGTGCGACTCCTGAACGGCAGGTTGTTGCGAAGCGAGGTATTCGATCGTCTGGTGGACCCCAGGCGACCCGTGCCGGAGGCCTCGATCAAAGTTCACGGGATCCTCCCGGAAATGCTCGAGGGACAGCCGGGAATTGAGGAAGTGCTTCCCGCCTTCTCACGGTTTTGTGAGAATACCGTCCTCGCGGCTCACAACGCCGCCTTCGACATGCGGTTGCTGCAAGTCAACGAAGCTCGCACCGGAGTGAAATTCGACAACGCCGTTGTGGACACGCTGCTGCTGTCTGCCGTGGCGCACCCCAACCAGAAAGACCACACGATCGAAGGGGTGGCCGGACGGATGGGGATCCGGGTTACCGGGCGGCACACGGCGTTGGGCGACGCTCTGGTTACGGCTGAGATTCTGCTGAAGCTCATCCCCCTGCTGGCGCAACGGGGAATCGTGACTTTGAAGGACGCGCGACAGGCCTCGAAGAAAACGCTTTACGCCCGGTTGAAGTACTAGCAGGGGGGGGCCGAACGCCTCAGCGTCCCCTTGGACGGTTATTTCATCTCCGGGTTCCGGCTCTCAATATCCCGCCTCTTCTGCAAATCCAACGGCGGATAACAGCCCGTTGAAAAATCCGGTTGCCACAGGTTGGTGAAAAACGATGACGTGCAAGGCGCGCAAATCCCGAGGACTGCGGCGTACATAGAAGTACGCCGCAGTGACGAGGGATGAAGTGCAACGCCGCAGGTCGCGTTTTTCACCAACCTGTTATGGAAGGATCTGAAGTCCCAGAAAACTCGCCACGTCGTTACGCAGTTTTTCAGGCTTGGCCGTTGAAACGGCGTGTCCGCAGTGTTCATATTTGGGATGATAAATGGTCCTTGTGGGATCTGTGTTTTCAGAGTCTATTGTCGATAGAAAACCTTCCTTATAGTGCACAACGAACGTGCTGTTCTCGTCATCGGGATCAACCTTTGTGACAATTTCTCCATAATGTGCAAGAGACGGCGGAACCGCCGGCGAGTATATCATTAGATCTTCGTCCGCATTCGTGATCATGACATCCATAACGGCGAGATTGTGAAGAAACATCTCCCCGTACATCACCGAATCAGGATGTATTTTACGGGCCCATCGTCTCCCTATGGGTTTTGTGAAAATGCTGTCTATGGAATCGATATAATAAATAAAGCAGAGCATGATATCCCAAGGTTTGAAATACTCGTCACACCATCCGGAAGTGCTGCCCAGATATTTTCTTAAATCGTAGGTCGCGTCTTCGATAGGCGGTAAGTCATAAACCAGATCATCGTTTTCGTCTATTCTTACCGCCACCGGCGCGGGGACCGGTTCTTCTCCAAACAATTTCTGAATGAGAGCCGCGAGATCGTCACAGGATGAACTCACACATTTGTTGTAGGCTCCCGCTTGCGATCGAGTCTCAGGAAGAAACTCGGGGATATTCTTGATCGCCTCCGGACCGGACAGGTTCAAGACTTTAGCAAGTACATCCGCACGCAGGAGGCCTCTTGTGGCGTGATATTCCATCTTATCCGTGAACTTCGACTCTTTTTCCACAAAATACGGATCCAGAAGGAGCTTGTCTCTGACATACGTGATTGCGCTCATGCTCCTCTCGGAACCGCGCGCTCCGCTCCGATCCCATTTCCCCACATTCTCAAGGTTTTGCTCTTTCCATAAGGCATCAATGATTGAATCTTCTTCCGAAAATAGATCCCCGGCTTCCAGGTTGTAGTATTCTCCCGTGAGTTGGGGCTGAACCAGCACGGTTTTGCCGAACTGTTTCGCCGCGATTTCTTTTGGCGTCAGGTCTTCCGTCCCAAGAACGGCAAGATGGTGAGCACGTATTTCGTCAACCAGGGCGTTGTCTTTGAACAGGTGGTTGGTATCCGGTGTACCATGATAATTGTCCGGAAAAAGGAGCATGTTCAGCATCACGGTTGCGCGAGTCCCACCATAGCTCTCACCGACAATGACGGTTTCGTTCTTCTGAACGTGACATTTCTTCAAAATTTGAAGCAGAGCTCTGACCATGAGGTCGGCGTCAACAAACGGATTAAAGGTATTTGCGTTTACTAAACCGACAAAGGCTTCAAAACAAGGAAGCTGATACCCATAATTGTACGAGAATCCGGTCCATGGAGCATCAATATAGAGGATATTGGCCATCTTTCTCCAACTATAGGGATTTGTCTTGTAGAGCTCTTCACCGGTGACTGCTTTGCAGAGAGTAATATCCGCCGTGTTCAGGCTCATAAAGTTGACGGATGTTGCCGCACCCGGTCCCCCGTTAAAGAGGACCAATACGGGCAAATCCACGGCTTTGATGTCGGAGTTCGTATCGTCGGCTTTCTGAAAAGAATAGAATATTCGAACCGGTTCGGGTGACAAGGTTTGCACGCTATTACTCGAATTGAGAAACGAGTACGAGACGTTCTCGATGGAAATGAATCCGGCTTGACTGACAACGGCGGTGTCACCGGATGGTTGCTTATGCGACGAATCATCATCACCGCATTGGACGATGAGCAGCGCCGGCAGCAAACAGATGATTACATAAAGCATCAGGGGTCTGCGCATGATTGGTTCCTTTTCGGATGTGGGACAATGCGAGAAAATGAGAAGGGAGTTACTCTATCCAGCGAATATACGGAAGGTCTTCGCCGAGGGCAACAAGATTTCACGGCGTTTCAGAGACCGTGGACTTCTTGGGAGGCATGTTCGGGCACATGATGTGACCCGGACGGGGTGAGAGGCTTCTGGGACATTCGAGAATACGATTCCCGAGGGGATAACGGAGACGGGATTATCGGTGAGAAAGAAACGATCGAATAAGGTCGGGAACGAGGGAACGCGCCCAAGTCCGCTGGTCGGTAACAACATACGGGCAGAGGCATAGCGAACTACTGAAGCGGGTGCGGTTCCAGTGGGGGGAACTCCCGTTTCCGCGGAGTTCCCCTGAAAGCCGGTGAGCGTCTATTCGAGGTTGATGTCGCCGCCCATGCCCGTGCTGATCGCCGCGAAACCTCCCTGGGAAAGGCCGCTTGCCGAAAAGGAAGCCGTATTGTAGCGGATCAGATCGAAGTAGGACGGGGACGTGAAAGGAATGGGCCCGGGTGACGCCAGGTCCGGCATCTTGCTCAACTCGGAAGCGGGAATCGTGCCTTCACCGTCGTCGCTGAATCGACAGTAGATCTCATAGTAGGTAATCTTCTGATTTTGCAGGTCCAGCTTGGTGGCGCTGATGGATGCCTCCACCTCGCTGCCGCTTCCCGCATTCCATTGCACGTTCAGGTCCTGGTTTCTGGGGATACTTGGCGGCGTGCTTCCCAGAACCGGATAAATCAGTTGAACAGGATCCGGAGCCTTGACCGAGACGCTGAAAGGACCCACGTCGGACCCGCCGGAGGAGCTGAAGGTGTAAGTGGAGCCGGCTCCGTAATCGGCCTCGGTCAGATCCTCTTCCGGGGCGTAGGAGGGGCCCGCCGTCGTGGTGGTCTTGACGAGACTGATGGTTCCCGAGGGTCCTCCAGACACGTCCACGTAATCACCGGCGTCGAGAAGCCCGGGAATCTCGATTCCTGAACTGTCCATGTCGTATGAATTGAACACGCAGGTGTCCAATGGAATGTCGCGCACCGCGGCTGATGGGTCCTCGTACCATTGGGGTTCCTGGCTGAAGGAGGCGAAGGTCGCGTAGGCATCCACATAAACGTCGCCGAACTCACCCGCATAGGTGCTCATGTCCAGGGAAACATATCCGGAAGACCATCCGTCTCCGCTCCCTCCGCTGAGCGACAGATCGCGGCAATTGGCGGTGAAGGCGATGGTCATGGGGGAAACCGCGGTGGACCCGCCCATGATCAGGGTGGCGGTCCCTTGGGTGAGAGACGAGAATTCCAGGCTCAGTTCCGCACCGGTAACGGGGTCCGGGTTCAACTGAGCCACGCCGTCCACAATAGTCCCCAAAAAGACGTAGAATTGAATCAGGTCCGGCGTGGCGACCACGGCGATGCTTCTCGATCCTCCCTCTCCGGCGTAAGTCTGAATGTAGAAATTGATGGAATTGTCGTTGGCCTTCCAGATGCCCGCTTGGCCGGCTCCCTCGCTCCCCACGGGGGTCGCGGGTATGATTCGGTCCATGAAGCTTGAAACCGTCAGGTTTTCACAGTCCTCGACAAAAGACTGTGTGATCGGAGATTCGTGGGCGGTGCCGTTCAGGGTAAACACGGCGGTGCCTTCCGTGGCCGAAGTGAACGTCAAAGTAAGGCTTGCCCCGGTGTTGGGGTCATCGTTCAGAAGAGGATAGCCGTTGATGACGGTTCCCAGAAATACGTGGAAGCTGATGAGATCGGGTGTGGCGATCACCGCGATGCTTTCAATGCCTGATTTCTGTTCATAAGTCTGGATGTAGTAGTTGTTGGAACCGTCCGTCGCTTTCCAGATGCCCGCGTGGCCGGCAAACGCCGGGGGCGTTGAAACGACGACGGAGCAGGTCAGGAGAAAAAGGACGAAAAAAAATGCACTTCTTTTCATACTTGGGCTTCCTCCGAACAAAAAATGGAAATGGGTTGGTGAAAGCGAAGAGTTGAGACCCATCGCATTGCGGCCTCCGACTGCCGACCGTTTTCCTATTTACCGGCAGCACGCTTTCAAAGTCACTGATCGGGAATCATAAACGGATTCATGATCGTTTTCGAGGGAAAAACTTATAGAAAGTTAACACTCCACATCCATGGGGAAATACCATGTTGGCCTCAGGTGCTCGATCGTTATGATGGAGCATCACCCAAACAGAAAGGAGACCAACATGGTAGCAACGAAAGTAACAGAATTGGCCAAGTTTTTGGAGCTGGATATCGACCGTGATTTCCACGTCGGGATCGACGTACACAAAAAGAGCTACCACGTGGCCGTGCTTCGCAGCGACGGCGAGGTGAAGACTTTTGTGTCCTCGGCCTCTCCGGAGGCCATCGTGGCCATGTTGCTCCCCCACTTGAGGCGCATCCGAGCCGTAGCCTACGAAGCGGGGCCCACCGGCTTCGGCCTTGCGCGCACTTTGGCCAAAGCCGGGTTCAGCGTGATCGTGGTGGCGCCGAGTCGGGTCCCTAGGCCGGTGACTGCGGGGGCCAAGACCGACCGCCTGGATTGCATGCGGTTGGCGGACCATGCCGCCCGAGGGATATTGAAGTCCATCGCCGTTCCCACGGAGGAAGAGGAGGCCGAACGCAGCGTAATTCGCCGTCGGCACGATCTGGCCGACGGCACTCGACGCGTTAAGCAGAGAATTCAATCCCTTCTGCTGTTTCACGGTGTGGAGGCGCCTCCCGGGCTCAATCATTGGGGCCGAAGCGCTGTGGCGCAACTTCGAAAGCTTCGTCTGCCGAAGGAGGCCAAAGCGACGCTGCTCAGCTTGCTCCGTGAGTTGAATTTCCTCACAAAGGAAAAAGCCTTCATGGAGGAAAGGACTTCCAGTGTGTGCGAGAAACCTGAACACTTTGAGGAAATGCGATGCCTTCGAAGCGTCCCCGGGGTGGGTCCCATCACAGCGGCTACCTTCCTCCTGGAATTGTTTCGCCCGAGTCGGTTCCATCGGGTGGAGGAAGTGACCAGCTATCTGGGACTCGCACCGTTGGTAAGACAAAGCGGAGAGCGGAAATCTCGAGTGGCGCTTCCTCCCGTGGGTCAGACGCGACTGCGGAGTCTGTTGGTGGAGGCGGCCTGGACGTGGAAGTCCAGGGATCCGGCCATTGATTCGCATTATCGAAAACTCCTGTCGCGAACGGGCCTTCCACAAAAGGCCATTTGTGCGTTGGCACGGAAACTGGCCGTTGTTCTATGGCGATTGACCATGGAAAAACGGACCTATGAATTTCGTCTCCAAGCGGACCAAGCATGAGCCGGTTAGGACTTGTTTAGGAGAACCCAACCGGCTCGGGACCCATACTTGAGGTGGGTCCCGAGCCTCAAGCCGGGAGAAAAAAGCGGAGACGGCCGCGATAAAGTTTGGCTGCATCGGTAGCGCTGGGGAAATGGCGGCATCTTCGCTTCTACATCGCATGTGTACTTGGCGCTTCGGGCGCGAATAGGAAACGGTTATCCAATTCCGGCTTGACTTGAGGCCACATAGGAAAAACTCTCCTTGGGTGTCGCCGACAGGAGAGGGAGCTGATATCGGCGGAGAGGCCTGAAGGAAAGTCGGTCGCGGAAATGACAGGCCGCCGGCGCGCGACGAAACCGGACCATGGAGCTTCTTGGTCGACTCAGGAGGTGTAAGGAAGGCTGGAAATCAATGCGCAACCCTATTCCCCTCCCCCGTGAATGGTACCGCCTGAAGGTCGGGCTCGAACGGAAGTTTTCGCCTGAAGGCCGCCGGGCCGGAACCGTTGTGGAGTGTGGGGCGCTTCAGGTGATCACGAATCCTTCTCCGGTAAACTCTATGCGAAGTTGCCCTTGGTAGCGTTCCACCCGCTTGAAAATCTCCTTCAAGGTGTTCTGTTCGATGCGGGTAAGGTCCTTGGGGTTAATGTGGTTGTCCGGCTCTTCTCTGAGCTCGGTGACCTGACGCACCTGGTGAACCAGCCGAAGCTGCATCAGGAAGACGTAGGCTTGAGAGATATCCTCGTAGTCTTCATGGGAAAGTTGCTCCGCGGTCACCAGCTTCTTCAGCCGTTCCAATGTGTTCGTGGCGGATATGCGATTCTTCAGGGCGTAAATGCGCGCATAGTCCACGATAGGGGTCATGGCGCTTTTGATGTCCAACTTGTTGCGGTGTTTTCCTTTGGATTCCACGACAAAGCTACGGAAAAATCCCAGGGGAGGCTTGAATACCAGGGTGTTCTCCGTGAGATGGCGAAAGAAACCCGCCCACTGTCCTAAAGACCCGAAGAGATGTGCACGGAGCTCATGGATCAGCGAGTCGTCTCCAAAACCCGATCGAAAATCGAAAAAGATGCTGGCCTGGAGGAGCGCCTCCGGCTCGGCGGTATGGATCCAATCGGTGAAGTATTTCTTCCAGGCGGAGATCGGCCGGCACCACATGGGATTCTTGGCCATGACTCCGCCTTTGCAGAAGTCGTAGCCCGCCCGATCCAGCCAAGTGCAGACTTTGTCCCCGAATTTGAGAAAATAGTCGGTGACGGAATCCAGGGATTCCGGAGGTACGTCTTCGAACACCACCGCATTATCCTGGTCGGTCTTAAAGGTCTGTTCGTTTCGTCCCTCACTGCCGAGCACCATGAAGGTAAAACGTACCGGGGGCGGACCGAGTTCATTTAAAGCGAATTCCACAAGCTTTCTTAGAATGGCGTCCGAGCAGGCCGAAATCAATCTTGTGAGACGCTCCGCCTTAACCCCGCTGTTGATCAGGGTTTTGAAAAGCAGCGGGAGTTGGGCATGCTTGTCCATGACGTCGTCGAGTTGCGTGGCTTTGTGGATGTCACGGATGAGGTAGATCGTGGAATGGGTCTGCGAGAGCAGAAGATGCTCATCGCTGGTCATGCCCAAAACGCGCCCCGATGCGTCCGTCACGGCTAGGTGTTTGATGTTCTTCTGAACCATGGCCAGAATGGCCTCGGAAACCAGAGCGTCTTCGGAAACGGAAGCCACGGGGGAAGACATGATGGAAGAAACCGGCAGGGCCGGCGACAGCCCTCCGGCCACAACCTTTTCGCGTAAGTCCCTATCCGTGAGGATACCGACGAATCGGCCGTCGGGCCCTTCCACCAGGACCGCGCTGCAGCTCTTGCGAACCATGCGGGCGGCCACCTCTTGAATGGGCTCCTCGGGTCGGCAGACGGCGATGTCGTCCGAGTAAATACTTTCGACACGCTGATTCAGCAACGGGAGTCCGGTTTCTTCTTGGGTGCGTGTGCTCCGGCCCGCCATAGCCCCGTACGACTTCTCAAGCATTCGCTTACCGAAAATATTCGAGAAATATTCGCGGAATTCTTCATAGCGCGCGCAGAGGTCCAGAAAGTCCGCTTTGGGTACCAGGCAGAAGGTGGCTTCTTCCTCGACACGTACGGTCCTGAGGGAAACGCCCGCATTGAGCAGCAGTGAAACGCCGCCGTAAATATCTCCCTCCTCGGCGAAGCCTCGAAAGGTCTTTCTCCCGAACTCCTCCGTATACCTTTCGACGACGCCGTCCATGACCACGTAAAGGTGATCCATGTGCGACTCTCCCTGGATGAAGAGGATGGTGTCCTTGGGATGTCGCGCGAGGGTCACGGTGTCGGCGAGCCTTTCGATCTCTTCCTTCGGCAGGAAGCTGAAAGGATCCACACGGGCGAGGAATTGCACTATTTCATTGTTCATGGGTCATTTCTCCGCGGGGGGGAACAAGCCTTTTGGATGGTTGCGGGTGGGTTCCTCAAGTTTGGGGCCGGAACTCGGCCGGTGTTTGCAGTCCGATTTTCGGGGAAATGCGGGGGAGCGCCGTTCGGAGCGAAGGCCTGCCGAGGGCTCGGACAAATTTTCGAGCGTGGGCGCATCGCACCGCTTCACCGCAGTGGAGGAGCGGCGCTCTATGGTCGCAAAAGGCTTCGGGGGCTTTGGTGTGCCTATTTCGCCGCCTCGGATGAAATGGGACTTCCCGGCCGGGCTTCAGCCGGCGGTTTCGATGACCGCGCCTCGGGACTTCATGTCTCGAACGGCTTCTTTCGTGGTATCTTCCGATACACCCCGACATAGATCGATTCTGACACGGACCCGGTAACCCGCTTCCAGGGCGTGGTTCACCGTGTATCGGATGCAAAAGTCCGTAGCCAGCCCATAGACGATCAGTTCCGATATGCCGTCTCGACGGAGAATATCATCAATGCCGGTCTTCCGGCCACCATCATCTTTGAAGGCCGAGTAGGAGTCGTGGTCCGGGTCTGTTCCCTTCTGAACGATTTCCTTGGCCCAGGATTCCGGAAACAAGAGTCGCGCCCCCGGGGTGTCTCGGACACAATGAGGCGGCCAGAGGATCTGCGTTATGCGACCGAGAGGGATTGTATCGAAGGGCTTCTTGTTGGAGTGGTTGGTGTAAAAACTGACATGGTCGGGTGGGTGCCGGTCTTGCACCGCGTAGATGGAAAGGCCTTCGTCCATGTAATGAAGTGTGGCCTTTTTTACGGATTCCACATAGTCGCTCCCTGTGCCGGGAACCGCCAAAGAGCCGTTGCCGAATTCGGTGAAATCCGCCTGGATGTCCGTGAGAAGCACGGCGGTGGTGGGCGGGCCGTCTTGGAGCTCGGACATCTTCAGTCTCCCTTGTCGATCTAAGCGTACCTGTCCCGGGGGAGGAGTCAAGCAGGTTGGACGAACGTCAGATGGTAATCCCCTCGGCCATATCGAACCCGACGGACAACGCCCGTCGATTCAGATCGAGGTACTTTGCGGGCACCCGGCTTTCGAGAATTCGTTCGACCGATTCCAGTCGGACGAGGCCGGTGGCCCTCACGAGCACGCCCAGCATACACACGTTGAACACCACCGTGTTGCCCACTTCCCGTTTTGTGGTCTCGTACATGGGCAGCATGATTTGCCGAGCGTCCACCCGTGGTTCGCGGGTGACGAGATGCGAATCGGCCAGCAACAGCCCTCCGGGCCGGATGGTGCTATGGAATTTGTTGTAAGCCTTCTGAGTCAGGCAGATCAACACGTTGGGCTGTATCACCTTGGGAAACCGGATTTCGCTTTTGGAGAGAATCACATCGGACCGGGCCGCGCCGCCTCGTGCTTCAGGGCCGTAGCTTTGAGTCTGAACGGCATTGAGGTTTTCGTGAATCACGGCGGCTTCGGCCAACAGCACCGACGCGGTGATGATTCCCTGGCCTCCGGAACCTGAAAAAACGAGGGTGTAACGTTCCATGGGTGTTAGACCTCCCCTCTGATTCCGTCGATGATCTTCTGATATTCCGAGCAGTATTCGGGCCGCTCCTCATCGACGAAGACCCCCCGTTCAACAAGTCCCGGTTCTTTGTCCTTCGCGGGGGACCCCACGGGCACGGTTCGGTCTTTGAAAAGTCTGAGTAAGTCGACGGCGCCGCCGACTTCGCTTCTCCTTCCGAAGTAGGTCGGGCATTGCGAGAGAACTTCCACAACGGAGAAGCCCTTATGTTGGATGGCCTTCTTGAGGTTCTTGTGTAGAGAGGTGACGTGGTACGTAGTGCCCCTCGCCACGAACGAGGCGCCCGCGGAGCGGGCCAATTCCACAGTGTCGAAATGGGTTTCGATGTTCCCGAAGGGCGCGGTGGTTCCTTTGAAACCGAGGCCCGACAAGGGGGAAAACTGTCCGCCGGTCATGCCGTACGTTCGGTTGTTCATGAGAAGGACGGTGATATCGATGTTGCGTCGGGCTGAATGGATGAAGTGATTTCCTCCAATAGCCAGTGCATCCCCGTCACCCATGGCGACAATGATCGTAAGGTCCGGCCTTGCCATCTTCACACCGGTGGCAAAGGCCAACGCACGCCCATGGATGGTGTGCAGCGTATGGAAATCCAGGTACCCTGAAATGCGTGCGGAACATCCGATTCCGGTCACCAGGACGATATCGTTTTTCTTGATTCCCAAATCGTCCACGGCGCGGATCAAGGTGTTCATGATCGTTCCGTGACCGCATCCCGCGCACCACATATGGGGCATGAATCTTTCACGCACGTAGTCTTTGACGGCCATGGTTCAGAGACCTCCACCGCGAATGAGCCGCAACACGTCTTTGATGTCTTGGGGGGTGATGAGCCGTCCGTCGAATCGGTTGGCCAGGAAGACCCGGTTCGGGTCGTCCACGGCCTTTTTTACCTCGGAAAGTACCTGGCCCAGATTCATCTCCACCACAATAACGTGCCTGGCCCCCGTACAGACTTCCCTTACCTCTTGGGCGGGGAAAGGCCATAGGGTCTGGAGTTCGAGCAGCCCGATCTTTTCGCCGACGGTTCGACGTTCCTCGACCACGTGTAGGGCGGATCGGGCGGAGGAACCGTAGGATATGAGAACGGTGTCCGTATCGTCCAGGAAGTACCTGCGGGTCCTGATAATGTCGTGAGCCCGTCCCTCGATCTTGTCCACGAGATGGTGCACCAATTCGTGGGCTATTTCCGACTGATTCGAGGGAAACCCCCACATGTCGTGAACCAGTCCGGTCACGTTGTATCGGTGTACTCCTCCGAAGGCGGACATGGGCAACCTGCCGTCTTCCCTGGGAAGATAGGGATGAAAATTGGTCCCCTCTTTGACCGAGGTCCACAGCCGGTCCCATACGGGAATTTCTCCGGGTTCCGGGAGGACGAGTTTTTCCCTCATGTGACCGATGACTTCGTCCAGGAGAAGAATGACCGGAGTGCGATAGGTCTCGGCCAAGTTGAAGGCCTCGACCGTCGTGGCAAACACGTCCTGGTGGTTGGAGGCGGTCATGGCGATGATCGAGTGGTCTCCGTGGGTGCCCCATCGAGCCTGCATCACGTCGCCCTGGCTCGCAGCGGTGGGCATGCCGGTCGAAGGACCCACGCGTTGCACGTTGACGATGACGCAGGGGGTCTCCGTCATAACGGCGTATCCGATGGCTTCCTGCATCAACGAGAAGCCTGGACCGCTGGTTGCGGTCATCGCCTTGGCTCCCGTAAGTGACGCCCCGACAATGGCACACATCGCGGATATCTCGTCTTCCATCTGGATGAACTTCCCCCCTCGCTCGGGCAGGAGTGAGGCGAGTATCTCGCTGACCTCCGTAGACGGAGTAATGGGGTAGCCCGCAAAGAAGCTGCATCCGGCATACAATGCTCCATGGACGCACGCTTCGTTTCCCTGTACGAATTTGATTTTCTGATTGTTCATAAGGGTCCGGTCGGCTATTCTATTTCAATGGCCATGTCGGGACAGCGTAGCTCGCAAAGTCTGCATTTGTTGCACTTTTCAAGGTCCACGACGACTGCTTTGTCTTCTTTGTCCAGTTGCAGTACACCCTTGGGACAAAACTCGACGCAAATGCCGCATCCCTTGCACCAGTCGCGGTTGATTGTCACCCGCCTGTCATTCTCCATAAAACGAATTCCTCACTTAAGGCGTTGCCCCGAATTTTATCGAACAGTTTATACGCCGGTTTGCGGGGAGGTCAAGGGGTCGAAATTTTTTATAGATAAACCAGGGTGATAAACGTGCCGCTTTGGACGACGGAGACACTTCTTTCACCAAGTTGCCTCGGTTGCTTTTCAAACGGAAACCATTGTAGGTTGGGTCTTGAGGATCGCCGTGTAACCTTTGGGAAGCCTGTTGTTCAAGGTGGACATCTTGTGTGCGGGGCCGGCTCGATTAGGAACCGCCGGGGAAACGGGTCCCGAATGGACGAAAGGTGAACCCCACTTCGAAAGGAAAATCGACATGCGACAATATGTGATTCTTGGACAAGGCATTGCAGGAGCAACGGCGGCGGAAGAGATCCGCAAGCGGGACCCGGACGGTTCGATCACCGCGCTCACCGAGGAGAATCTGCCTTTCTATTGGCGTCTCAAGCTGAACGAATACATCTCGGGAGAATGGGACGAAGACAAGCTGGTGGCCAAGAATCTGCAATGGTACAAAGACTCCCGTATCGACCTTAAATTGAAGACCCGGGTGGTGAATGCAGATCCGAAGAGCAAGACGATCGTTACCGATGCCGGAGAGGAAATTCCTTACGATCTTCTGCTCGTGGCCACGGGCGCTCATTCTTTCGTGCCGCCCATTCAAGGTGTGGAGAAACGCGGAACGTTCGCCCTGCGGTCCGTTCAGGACGCCAGAGACATCCGGGAAGCCGCCAAAAACACCGAAGACGCGGTCCTCGTGGGAGGAGGCCTTTTGGGTCTCGAAACCGCATACGCTCTCAAAAAGCTTGGAATACGATGCCGGGTGGTCGAGTTCTTTCCCCGGCTTCTTCCGCGACAGCTCGATCACGAAGGAGCGCTGATTCTTCAGCGGATCATGGAAGATATGGGGCTGTCTTTCCATCTCGGCGCCGTTACCAAGGAAATACTCGGCGAAGACCGCGTCCGTGGTATCCTCCTGGAAAGCGGCGACACCGTGGAAGGCGGGATGGTGATCATCTCGGCGGGGGTTCGTCCGAACCTGGAAGTCGCCGGCTTTTTGGGACTCGACGCGGACAAGGGTGTTAAGGTGGACGATCGACTTCGGACCAGTGTGCCGGAGGTTTACGCCGCGGGGGACGTGGTCGAACACCGGGGCAAACTCTTCGGAATCTGGCCCGCCGCCATGGAACAGGGAAAGATTGCCGCCGCCAACATGTGCGGGGGAGATGAAACCTACGAAGGCACCATTATGGCCAACACTCTCAAGGTGGTGGGCATCGACCTCGCCTCCGCAGGCGACATCGACGCTGAAAACGAGCGGGAGAGTCGTGTGGTGAAAGACCGACAACTCTACAAGAAAGTCGTCTTCGAGGACAATACGGTAGTCGGCTGCATCCTGCTTGGCGACTTGGCGGAGTTTGCCAAGATTAAGAAAATGATGGATGAAAAACAGGATGTATCCGGGATCAAGGATTCAATTCTGAGTTGATGCAGGCGAATCGCCGGTCTCCCATGCCTGTGCCGCTTGCGGGCATGATTCGGAATGGAAATCGGCCGGCGTTTGATGGGTCGTGGGGATGGAAACGGACGGTGTGCTCGATCTCGGTTTGCCGCGTGGCGGTGGGGCCGATCCAAAAGGGAGGAGCAGGTATGGAAGACAAGCTGAACCCGTTTAGAATCGCTCAACAACAACTCGACGAGGCCGCCGAAGCTCTCGGACTGGATCCGGCGACTCACGAACTTCTTCGATGGCCCATGCGAGAGATTCACTTCTCGATACCGGTTCGGATGGATGACGGATCCACGAGGATATTCAGGGCGTTTCGGGTCCAATACAATACGGCCAGGGGGCCTGCCAAAGGGGGAATCCGCTGGCATCCCGAAGAAACCGTGGATACGGTGCGGGCGCTGTCGGCCTGGATGACCTGGAAGACCGCCGTGGTGGACATTCCCCTCGGCGGGGGCAAGGGCGGCGTGATCTGCAACCCGAAAGAACTTTCCGTCACGGAGAAGGAGAGACTGGCCAGAGGCTACGTGCGCGGCATCGCCGACTCGCTCGGGGTGGCCAAAGACGTGCCGGCGCCCGACGTGTATACCACACCGCAGATCATGTCCTGGATGATGGATGAGTACGAGGTGATTCGAGGAGAGAAGCACCCGGCGGTGATCACCGGAAAGCCGATTCCCATGGGCGGGTCTCAGGGAAGGGCGGACGCCACGGCCAGGGGGGGCATTTACACGACGCGGGAGGCTGCCGCGGTGCTGGCCCTCGACCTGAAAGGGCAGACCATGGCCATCCAGGGATTCGGAAATGCGGGCCAGAACGCCGCCGTTCTGGGTGAGCGCATATTGGGTCTGAAACTGGTGGCCGCTTCCGACTCCAAAGGAGGGGTTTATAATCCCATGGGCATCGATGCAAAGAGCCTGGTGGATTACAAACTTAAGAACGGCGTTCTGGAAGGAGCGCCGGGCACGGAACGCATCTCCAATGAGGAGCTTTTGGAGTTGGAAGTGACCGTTCTGTTTCCCTCCGCCCTGGAGAACGTAATCCGAGGGGACAACGCACCCAAGGTCAAATGCAAAATCATGTGCGAACTGGCCAACGGGCCCACCACGCCGACCGCCGACGAGATTCTTTTCGACAAAGGGATATTTGTCCTCCCGGATTTTCTTGCCAATGCGGGAGGCGTTACGGTCTCCTATTATGAGCAAGTTCAGAACACCATGAATTTCTATTGGGAGGAGAAGGAAATTCACTGGAGGCTGGACCAACAGATGACTCGTGCGTTCAAGGGCGTTCACGAAATGAGCGTCAAACACCACACGCATATGAGGCGAGCCGCCTACTTGGTGGCCGTGGCGAGAGTTGCGGAAGCCTGCAGGCTGAGAGGTTGGGTGGTCTGATCGATATGGACGTGTCGGGAACTCCAAGAGGGATATCTATGGATTTGATCAAGGCGTACCGGATGTACAACAAGATGATGCAGCATCCCCATCTCATCGACGAAATCCGGGAAATCTTCCTGACGTGCCTTATCAGCGAAAAAGGCTTCACACTGGAAGCTTTGAGGAACGAAGCCTTGAATCAGGTTCGGGAGGTCGGCCTCGAGGAAAATGAGGAAGCAATCAAAGAAGTCAAAGACGCACTCATCGATCTTCACTTTGCCGAAGGGCGTTCGGAAAGCGAAATCGAGGATCACATCAACCTGGCCAGAAAAAGGGACCGATTTAGGAACCTGACCGCGGTGATCAATACCGAGGACGTGACTTCTCGCCGGATCCAAAGAGCCCTCAAGGAGTTCTGCGACATTCCCGAAGGCCGCCTGTTCATTCCGCCCAACGAGGCGGAAGTGGTTCGGGTGGCCTTGATCAATCATTTCATTTCAAACCAGCTTTCCTTTATCGGCGTCGCCAAGAAGCATTTGACCACAAGGGACGTTTTCGACGTGGTCCAGCGGTCCCACTGGAACGAACGACGCTCCGGAAAAATCGGCGGGAAGGCGGCGGGCATGTTGCTGGCCTACCGAATCGTACTTCCCCGGTTGATGGAAAAAGACCCTGAGCTGGCGGAATTCGTCCGTATTCCCGAGTCCTATTACTTCAATTCAGGTATTTTCTCCGACTTCATCGAATTCAACGATCTGCATCGTTGTCACAGCCTCAAATACGAGCCTCAGGAAAATATGGAAAAGGCTTTCGAGGAGATCGGGGAGGAGTTCGAGCGAGCCGAATACCCCAAGGAGGTGGTGTCCAAATTTCGCAGCTTTTTGGAGGAGATCGGGGAACAGCCGTTGATCCTGAGGTCGTCGAGCCTTCTGGAAGACAGCCTGGGGCATGCATTTTCGGGTAAGTACGAATCGGTATTCGTCGCCAATCAGGGAGATTTGGACACCAGGTTGAAAGACTTCATCCGGGGGCTCAAGCAGGTTCATTTGAGTACCATCAGTCCGGGAGCGCTGGCTTATCGCAGGGAGCGGAACCTTCTGGACTTCGACGAAAGAATGAGCGTCCTCGTGCAGAACGTGGTGGGACGCAGGTTCGGAGACAACTTTTTTCCCTTTGCCGCCGGTGTGGCCTTTTCGGTGAACGCCTACAATTGGAGCCCCAAGATCCAAAAAGAAGAGGGCATGGTTCGCATGGTGTTCGGGCTGGGTACGAGAGCCGTGGATCGGGTGGTAAGGGATTATCCACGTATGGTGCCGTTGAGTCATCCGCAGCTTAGACCGGAAGTCACCGCCGATGAGATTCAGAAGTACTCGCAACGACTGGTGGACGCCGTCAATCTCTCCGACGGCAGGCTCGAAACCAAGCCCTACCTCGAGCTGCTCGAAGACGTAGAGCATCCGGAGCTCTTCTACGCGGTTTCCGTGCGTGAGGACATGCACCTTTCGGCCCCCATGTTCAAAGGGGGAACCATCCCTTTGGCCAAGACCTGTCTGACCTTTGAGAATCTGCTTTCCAAGACTCCCTTCATCCGGATTATGAAGAAGATTCTGTCCAGGCTTCACCAGGCCTACGGCGGACCCATCGAAGTTGAATTCGCATGGGACGACAACAAGTTCTATTTGCTTCAGTGCCGATCGCACCCCGTTCGGGAGGAGTTTGGGCTGGTGACCCTGCCTGAGGAAATGGACCCGGAACGGGTGCTCTTCACCAACAACCGGGGCATCACGAACAGCGCCATCCGCAACATCGAGTACCTGGTGTATGTGGACCCCAAAGCCTATGCCAACATTGAGACTCACCGGGAAAAGCTGGCTGTGGGCCGAGTCGTGGGAGAACTCAATCGGAGGCTTTATCGGAAGAGATTCGCGTTGTTCGGTCCGGGGCGCTGGGGGAGCAACGATATTACCCTCGGTGTGAAGGTGGGATATCAAGATATCAACAATACATTGATCTTGGGTGAAATCTCCTTTGAGGAAGACGGTTTCGCTCCGGAGGTTTCCTACGGCACTCACTTTTTCAACGATCTGGTCGAGGCGAGGATCGTTCCCGTCGCCGTGTATCCCGACGACGATGGGGTGGTTTTCAACGAGGCGTTCATCCTGGGATCGCGGAACTCGCTGGCGGAATGGATTCCCGAATACGCCTGCCACGCCGCGTCGGTGCACGTGATCCACATTCCCTCCGCAGTGGACGGCCGTCTGTTGCACGTGTTGCAGGACGGACTGAACCAGCAGGGTATCGGCTATTTCGGGTTCAAGGAAGCGGAAGTCTCGGGATCGCCGGGAAGCGGCATCTCTCATTTACGATCCACCGGTGTTCGGAAATGGGCCGAACCCAGGTAATCGTAGAATGGCTCGGCCGGACGGGTTATTCGGAAACCCTGAACCGGCAACGGGCGCTCCACAAACGGAAATCGGAGGATCGAGGCCTTCCCGACGTGGTTCTGGTTACGGAGCATGACCATGTGATCACTCTGGGGAGAGCCGGCAATCGAGAAAATCTTTTCTCTCGTATCGGCCCCGACGGGACTCCGGTGGAAGTCGTTTCCACTGAGAGGGGAGGGGACGTCACCTACCACGGTCCCGGACAGTTGATGGTCTACCCGATCCTGGATTTGAAGACCTCCGGCCTGAGCGTATCGGGTCTGGTAACCGGCCTTGAGGAGACCGGAATTCGTTTCCTCGCCGAATACGGCCTCAGCGGCGGACGGTCCTCCGTGGGAAGAGGGGTGTTCATCGAAGACAGGAAGGTACAGTTTATCGGTGTGGCGGTGAAAAAGTACGTGAGCCTTCATGGGCTGAGTCTCAACCTCGATCCGGACCTGCGGTTTTTTTCCCTGATGAATCCCTGCGGATTACGTGGGCTCAAGGTCACGTCTCTACGTGAGGAATTGGGGGCTCGTTGCCCCACAATGGAAGAGGCGTCGACGATCATGTGCCGGGTGGTTCGGGAGTTTTTTTCGAATCTTCCCGCAGGCGGGCGCGTCTCGGCCTGCGAGGATCGGGGGTGACCTCCGCCGGCTCGCTGGAATAGCCCGGTCACCGCGTCACTGCGGATCGGTGAAAAACGATGACGGGCGAAACGCGGAAATCGCAAGGAGGCCGTAAGTGAAAGTATGTCGGACCGACGAGGGACAAAGCGCAATGCCGCTTATCGCGCGTTCCAACGCTCTGCTCCGAGGTTCGGGAAACTTGTCGTACACGTAATGGGTCGGTTCGTTCACCGCACGTCGGCGGATTCGGGGTCTTGCGGGGATTTGACCGGTTCGAGATTCATCCTCATAACCACACGGTTTCCGCTCTCATTGAAAACCACGGAGTCACAATAGGCTCGCAGAATGGTCAGGCCTCTTCCACCGGTCTCGTGCGGGTCCGAGATGCGCTTCAGCCGAGTTTTCCAATCAAAGCCGCCTCCCTCGTCCTCGACGGTGATCTCGATCTTACCCGGCTCCATGCCCAGTTCACACTGAACCTTCATGGTCGGATCGGACCCGCTCCCATGTATCACGGCGTTGAGCAAAGCTTCTCTAAGCACCAGGGAGACTTCGAAGATATCCTGCACACCGGTCCGGATGCTTCTCAAGAGATCTCGGGCGTGCCTGCAGGCGATGTCTATGTTTTCGAGGGAGGCGGGAAATCTCATACGTAACCCGCCGGCGCTTTTTTGGACGGTGAACATGCTTTTACACCTCGATCCCCAGGAGCAGGTAATCGTCCTCTTGGGGCACGTTACATCCGAATAGGCGTTTGGACATCTCCGCGAGAGACTCATCAAGGGAAAGGTTGCGCGTGTCTTGGCACGCTCTGGACAGTATATCGATTCCTTTGTCCCTGCCTCTGGTGCTCTTTCCGAACAGCTCGATGATGCCGTCGGTGTAGAGAAAGAGCCTGTCTCCCGGGGAGACCTTGACCTGCACGGAATCGAAAACCACGTTTTCGAAGGCGCCCAGGACGTCGCCGGAGGCTTGGATCTCGCGAACTTGGCCGTTTCCGTCGAGGTAAATCGCGGGCGGATGGCCGGCACCCACGAGCGTGAGGGTTGATCGGAGCCGGTTAAGGTGGGCGTAACAGGCCGTGAGGTACATTCCCGGGGGGATAACCAAGTTCAGGACTCCGTTGATCATCTTCATGGTTTCCACCGGGGTAAAGATGGGTCTGGCGTTTTGGGCCAATAGGGCTTTCAAGGCCGGGGTGACGAAGGACGCCCCCAAGTCGTGGCCGCTGATGTCTCCCACGAAATAGCCGTGGATATTATCAGTGAGCGGAAACACGTCGTAGAAGTCGCCTCCCGCTTCCTGCAGGGGTATGTAGGAGACCGAGAATTTCGCTTCCGGGATGTCGTCCGGGTGAATCAGAATGGATTGCTGCGCTTCTTGAATTTGTTTCAGCTTGTCGGCTTGGTTATTGATTACGGCTTGGTAGGCGTGGCGCAGTTTGAGGTGAATGCGGGTCCGAGCGAGCACTTCGGCGGCTTCGAAGGGTTTGGAGATATAGTCGACGCCGCCCAGAGTGAGTCCTTTGACCTTGCTGTCGACGTCGTCCAGAGCGGAGATAAAAATGATGGGTATGTCCGTGGTTTCCTGCTCTTGTTTCAGCAATGTGCAGGTTTCAAAGCCGTTTTCGCCGGGCATCATGACATCCAGCACAATGAGGTCGGGTTTTTCGTCCGAAGCCAGTCGGCGGCCCTCGGGACCATCGTAGGCTGAGATGGTATGGTGCCCGTCTCGCTCGAGAATGGCCGTGAGAAGCAGGTGATTGAGACGGTCATCGTCGACGATGAGAATTTTAGGAACGTGAGACTCTTTGGCGGAATTCACTGGTGTCCGACTCCTCGATTCTGATTTGCGGCTTCATTATACAACAGCATGAAGTTTCGACCAATGGGAAGTCTCGATTATTGTGTTCAGCGTTCGACAGGTGGAAACGAAAACCGGCCCCCCCCATGCCAATGGGAAAACTTTCTCGAAGCCTTGGGTGCGACCCACGATCGGCGAGGAGGCCTCGGTGAAGGGCGATTATGGGAGGGTGACAACACAGGCGTCACCGTTGAACGGGTTCGCCGGTGCGCGGATGGGAAGAGGTGTCTTCCGGGCGGAGGGAGGGGGCGATGCTTGTGAAAAGATTATTTTTTTGTTGACTTCAAACAACTTGAAATGTATAGAAATTTGGTCGCGAAAAATACTCGGAACGGCTGCCGTACACAAGTTCCAGTCTCGTTTCGGCCACGATCCGCGAGGAGTTCGGACCGGTGCCGAAAGGAGTGAAAAGTGGTTTCGCGGAGAAACAACGAACACTCATCCGCACCTTTAAACAACCTCATGATGTCAGGTTTCAGAGTATCCGACCCGGTATGTTTCAAACGGAAATGACGCATAAATCTCGGCTCGTGGTGGCGGCTCTTCGTGGAGGGTCCGGTAAGACCACCCTTACCATGGGCTTGATCCAGGCCTTCCGAGGGCTCGGTCGTACGGTCGTGCCTTTCAAGAAGGGTCCGGATTTCATTGATACGGGCTGGCTGTCTCTCGCTGCGGGCAGACCCTGTTACAATCTGGATCCCTTCCTTATGGGCGGGGACGAAGTTCTGCGGTCCGTATACCGTCACGGAGCTTCCGGAGTCGCGCTGATCGAAGGAAACCGAGGGCTTTACGACGGCATGGACGAAGAGGGTACCTTTTCCACTGCGGAGCTGGCCAAGCTCACGCGTTCTCCCGTGGTGATCATAGTCGACTGCACCATGGCTACGCGCACCGTGGCGGCAATGGTTTTGGGGTGTCTTCATTTCGATCCCGAGCTTCGTCTGGCCGGGGTGATCCTCAACCGTATCCGGGGAGCCCGCCATGCGAATTTGGTGAGAAAGACCGTCGAGCACTACACGGGGCTGCCCGTGTTGGGCGTGGTTCGAAGGATCACGGACGGACTGGTTCCCGAAAGACACATGGGCTTGGTGCCTCCGCAGGAGCATCCGCAAGGCGAGGCGGCCATGAAGAGCGCCCTCATTGTGGCCAAGAACTGCCTGAACGTGCCTGATTTGTTGGCCCTGGCCGATTCCGCCGGTCCTCTCCCGGAGGTGTGTCAAGAAACTTCGGAACGGTGGGAGTCCAACGTTCGTCCCAAAATCGGAGTCGTGAGAGACAGCGCTTTCTGGTTTTATTATCCCGAGAATCTGGAGGCTCTCCAACGGACGGGCGCGGAACTGACGGAGGTCTGCTCTTTGCGTGGAGCGCCTTCCGAGGAACTGGACGGCTTATACATCGGCGGCGGATTTCCGGAAACTCACGCGCGGGAAATCTCCACAAACGTGGAATTTCGGTCCTGGCTCAGAGGGCATGTTGAAAACGGAATGCCGGTTTATGCGGAATGTGGAGGGCTTATGCTCTTGGGGGAGGAACTATCGACGCCGAGCGGCGTGTACCCCATGATGGGTGTTTTTCCCCTTCGCTTCCGAATGGAATCCAAGCCTCAAGGCCACGGATACAGCATCTTGAAGTCGGACCGGCGCAACCCCTTTTTCGCCGTCGGCGTCAAGATCAAAGGGCATGAATTCCACTACTCGAAACCGGACGGTTCGGGTTCCTCGGGAGCCTGCTGCTTCCGGATGGAGCGCGGCACCGGGTGCCTTTCGGGGCGTGATGGTTTGGTCTACAAGAACGTAATGGCGATGTATACCCATGTGCATGCTTCGGGCACGCCGGAGTGGGCGGAGGGATTTGTGCGAAAATCCGCCGAATACTCCGTTGAAAAACGACGAGGAAAAGCCCGATTGGGAGAAGCCGTGTTGGCGGCCGGTGGGAGGACGGGCGGGTGAGGTTCGGCGGACTGAAATCGCTTGACAAGACGCTGAATGGTTGGCAAGGGTTTTTTTGTGCAGGAAATTTCGGCTCTAATATCTTCTTGACAGAAATGTCGAAGGGGTTTAAGAAAGAAAATTTAAACAATCTAGGAGGAATCGCAGATGGCGGAAATTGATTTCAAGGGTGAAAAGTTCAGCGTTGATGAGGACGGATTCATCGACGATTTCAATAACTGGAACAAGACTTGGGTGGAATACGTCAAGAGCACCGAAGGTATCGAGGAGCTCACGGACGAACACTGGAAGGTCATCAACGTCCTTCAGGACTACTACAAGAAGAACGGGATTGCTCCCATGGTCCGTATTCTGTCCAAAGTGACCGGTTATAAGCTCAAATACATCTATGAGCTGTTTCCCTCCGGACCTGGTAAGGGCGCCTGTAAGATGGCCGGCCTTCCCAAACCGACCGGCTGCGTCTAATTTCCAAGGAAATTATACGAAGCTGCCTGTCAAGGGCTGTCCAAAAAGTCGTCTTCGGATAAAAGGCGTTAGGTGTGAACTCCATGCCGCGACGCCTTTTTTATTCCTTCGAAGACCTGCCGAAAAGGGATGCTGAAATGCCCATTTTTGAATTTAGGTGTATGGAATGCGGGTTCGTCAATGAGGAAATCCTCTCTCGCTCCGACCAAGAGGTGGAGTTGAAATGCCGTGAATGCGGCTGCGAAAACCTGGAGCGTGTGGTCAGCCGAACGAACTATGTGGTGGGACCCGGCAAGGGTGGAAATAAACCTACCATTACGGCCAAATCCTGCGGCCAGGGGAATCACTGCCTGAGCGTGGACATCCCCGGGCCTGCGTGAACCGAATCGCGGACCGTCGGCCCTCGGATGAGGTTTGGCGGAAGGAAGAATATGGGAGCAGCAAAGCCTCCTGTGCTGAGTTACGAGGATAAAGGCATAATTCAAGAGGTTTTCTACGAAACGATCGTACCCAGACTCAGGAGCATGGACGCGAGAACCGGAGTGCTTAGCTGCGGTTTCGCCGGCTCGGAATACAAGAGCTGGACGATTACGTTTGTATCGCGTGGGGATGGATTCGGAATCACCGAATTCGAATTCGATCCTGATGCTGAGGAGGTTTCTCTGGACCTGGATGCCGGGAGTGTTTGATCATGTCCGGTAGCGTGGGGAAACGCGAAATCGTTCAGAGAGCCCGATGTCCTTTCTGCGGCTTTGCCGTGGAACGGCCGGCCGACTATCATGACGGGGGAAGCATGCCGCGCGGCGTGTGTTCGTGCGGAGCCGTGTACGTGTGCGACGTTACGGGCCACAACCTGGGCAGCGCTCTGCTGATCGCCCTTGAATCAGCTTCGGGAAAAACGATGGACGCGGCCCTCGACGTGGTGGCTGAAGTCGACTATCAGGACCAGGTTCTCGAAAGATACGATGATCAAAGTCATCTGGTGGTTCCCGGAGGAGCTCTTGAAGGCAGGAGGATCCGTGGTGCACTCTTTTTTCTGCGGCTCAAGGAGCGGCAGATCTGCGATCAGGCAGGTAAGGCCGGGGGGAGCGATCTGAAGGATTACGCCGTGCACCGGCAGGGCTCTAAAAGGGTTTTTGTCCCAAAGTCTTTCGGCAAGGAAGATGTCGCCGCCTTGGTCGCTTCTTATGACACGGAACGGGTGGAAAGACTTGCCCGAGAAGACAAGCGCATTCTTCGTGACCTACAGCGTCTGTTGTACACGGGCGATGAGTTGATGCGATTGAGGGCGTCCGACATGATCGGGCGTGCCGCCGCGATTATTGCGGAGACCGAACCGGGGTTTGTGGCCAATCTTCTGCAACGTCTTCTTAGTTCGGTTGCGGACAGCGCAGCGTCAAGTTGGGGCGCATTGGACGCCATAGGTTCCATTATCGCCCATCGGACCGATCTCTACGCAAGATATACACAGTTTTTCTTCGATTTCATCAAAGATGAAGTTCTGGCTCCCAACGTCTTGCGAGTTCTGTGCGGGATCGTCGCCGTTGACAAGGATGTACTCGGCAGCCAAGCCGTGCCTTTCTTCGTGCGTATGTTGTCGTCGGAAAATCCCTCCATCCGTGGATATGCCGCCCGCATCCTTGGATTTTTGGACGTGTCGTCGTGTAGAGAGCACCTGGTGAGAATCCGCGACGATAAGGACGTCCTCGAGGTTTATGTGGAAGGATTTCTGAAACGTGTAACCGTCGGGGATCTTGCCGGCGAAGCCCTCGGAGACCGAATCGATACATGAACAGGCTTTCAGCCCAGCCTCTCGGAGTTCGTTATTTCTGTGCTTCTCCCGAAGGAGACCTGGAGGTAGGGGAAAGCTTGTTGAGCCGCCCTTTTCTGATTGCTCCCAATTCGCTTCATCCCAGCCTGAGCCTTGGAGATTACTTCCAAGGGCTCTATCGTTTTCTAACCGTGGAAAACAGGGCGTTGTTGGAAGGCCTGCTGGATCGACTTCGGCCCGACGATCGTCCGTCCCTGGACTCGGCAACCCTCACCATCAAAACGGAGAAACACGGAGCGCTTTATCATGTGGCGGTGGGGGAGCTGGACTGGGGAGACGACCTTGTCAGATTCGGAATGAACGTTGCCGTAGGCTCGGAGGCCGCCGAATGGTTGGACAGGGAGTTTGCGGTGATCGCTGAATTGAGCGAGATCCATGACACCGGATACTTGCCCGAGCTCTTCTTCAAGGGTGAAACCAGGATGAGGGATTGCGAGGTTCGGGTGACGGTGTTGGAGTGGTTCGAAGGATACCACGAGTGGCATTTGTCGCCCGACGGAGATTCCGGCGGCGCGAAAGTGTTTTTATGGGATTACCGTAACGGGTTCCGGTGCTTGTCCAGGGAAGAAGAAGACATCCTTTATCGACGGGCGTGTTACGTTCTGACCAGTTACCTTGACCCGGAAGGGTGGAGACAAATCTTTCCATGGAGTCACGCCGCCGGCGACTTTGTGGTGAAGGCCGAGGACGGGTCCGTCCAAGTGCGCCTGATCACCGCCAGGGATTACCGGGCCTGCCTACCGCTCGACAACTGCGCAAAGTCCGGACCGTTTCTCTTTCTGGTATATTTTGTTCTGGATCTGACTCTGAGGATGCGTCTGGACCGTTGCGACGGTGTCGGGGAGTTCGTGTGGAAAGGAGACTTTCCCATGAGTGAGGCGTTGAGGGGCGTTTCGGAAGCGCTTGATATCCAAGGGTCTCCGGGAAGGGGAGGGGAGTTGATGGCCCTGATCGTGTCATTCGGCCCGGAAGAGCTGATGGGCCTCGTGGAGTCCGCGATGGGGATTTACGGACACTATGCCGCGGAGGAGTCCGAGATCATCAAGAGGCGCCTGAGGACCCACGCAGAAGAATTGTCGGACGCGGCAAAGGGCCTCCTCGGTCGGTAAAAGGCGATCCACGCCCGTTTGGTCAACGCTAAAGGGGAACCCCCTTCGGGCGGGGCGCTCTTTCCCTGTTGGTGGGGAGAGTCTCGGGCGGACGAGTCCGGTCTCCCTCCAAAAGACGCCTTTGAATTCTCGATCAGTGATGCCGCCCCTGTTGCGGAGGGAGCCGATGCATGGCCCCGGCGGTCACTTGGTTCTGTGCGGCTCCAAGAGGGCCAGGAAGTCCGGGTGGACTTCAAAACCGTTTTGCAGCGCCAAGTCCGCGTGGCGGACGGCGGAAGCGTAATCGCCTTTTGCATAGTAGGCGTTGGCCAGGTTGTTGTGGCCCAATCCGAAGGTGGGCGCCGCCTCCACCAGTTTCTCACCCACCTCGACGGCTCGATCGATGTCCCCTTTTTGGAGATGGGCGCTGATGAGCATACCACGCGCCTGGGCGATGTCCGGATTCAGCTCGACGGACTTTTCCAGGGCTTGGACGGCTTCTTCGGTGCGTGACATCTGGAGATAGACGAAACCGATGTTGGCGTAGCCCCGCGCGTAGCGTGGCTCGATCTCCACCGCTTTTTGGTTCGCTTCCAGGGCCTTCTCCAGGTCGCCTTTTCTGAAGTAGATATATCCTAAATTGACGCAGGCCTCGAACATCCGTCCGCTGTTGGCAACGGCGTTTTCAAAGGCGTCCGCCGCTTCATCGAAACGTTCCTGTTTAAGCAATTCGATGCCCATATTGTAATAGGTATTGGCACATTCGGGATTCTCGGCCAACACCTGCTTAGCCTGCCTGATGAATTCGTCCGAACATTGGGGGTCTTTCATGGGATTCCTTTCCACTTCTTGGAACACGTCTCCAAATCTTGGACAAGCGGGATGAAAGAAGCCGCTCCCTTGCGGGGCGGCTTCGTGATCTGTCCAACCCGGTAATCGGAAGTCGGATTAGTGGTCTTCGGTGACCCCTCGTCCTTTGAGACCGTACATGGTGCTGCTGCCGGTGGAAAAGTAGATCAGCTTTTCTTCGTTCACCAACGCGGTGGCCGCCTTCTTGATCTCCCGGGGTTTTGCGTCCGGCATTGTCTCTTTGACGGCCTTTTCCATGTCGTTGAAATAAAATTTGCTCTTCTTGCTGCCTTCGGCAAACGCAAGGATTGCCTTTTTGATGTCTTCCATCGCTTGTTGGCTCCTTATGGAGGCCGGCCGAAGCCGGCCCTCCCGTTACTCGGACAGACCTTCCGCCGCTTCGGTCACGGCCCAGGAAGCGTCGGTGTACTTGAACTGCGTCGACGTTCTGAAGGTATCGTAAGCCAAGCGGTAGTCGTCGATCAAGTGATCGGAGAAGGGCAGATCACATTTTTCAAAGAAGCGTTCCCAGCCGATCCTCTCAGCCCAGTCACCGATGCGTTCGTACTTGTTCGCGCCGGCGGCGTAAGCCTCGATGATTTTTTTCACGGACTGGCACACTTCCGGGAACCGCGGGAAGTTGTTGGGCAGCGCCGGGATGACGACCTTGGAGAACTTGGGCATGCTGATCCGGTTGGAGATCTTGCCGCCGGCCAGAATCGTCACACAGTCGCCGTCCTTGTCGGAAAGAGGCAGCGCCATACACATGGTGTAGCAATTACCGCAGAACATGCAGCGGGTTTCCTTGATCTTCACCGACTTCTTGCCTTCATCGGTCTTGGCCGGGGAAATGGCGGCCGTGGGGCACGCGGCGATGACCAGAGGAATTTCACAGACGGACTGAAGAACTTCGCCGTCCACGATGGGGGGTTTGCGATGGTATCCCAACAGAGCGATGTCGGAGCAATGCACCGCGCCGCACATGTTGAGGCAGCAGGCCATGGATACCCGCACCTGGGCGGGCAGGGTCATGCTGGTGAAGTACTCGTACAGGTCGTCCATCACGGCCTTGACCATGGAGGAGGCGTCCGTGGCGGGCGTGTGGCAGTGCAGGTAGCCCTGGGTATGGACGATGTTGGTCAAACCGGCACCGGTTCCGCCGATGGGGAACTTATAGCTGCCGGAGACGTGCTTGCGGCTCAACAAGTCCTTCTTCAGAGCGTCCAGCTTATCCTGGCTGTCCACCATGAATTCGATGTTGTTTCTGGTGGTGAAGCGCAGATGACCGCCGCAGTATTTATCGGCGATGTCGCAGATTTCGCGCACGTTCTCAACGGTCATGAAACGGCAACCGCCCGTGCGCACGGTGAAGACCTTGTCCCCGGTTTCGGACACGTGAACCAGAACGCCGGGTTCGAGGATTTCATGGTATTTCCATTTCCCGTAGTTGTTCTGAATCACGGGAGGGAAGTACTGCCAGTAGTGACGGGGCCCCAAATCGGTGATTCGGTTTTCCATCGGTTTATCAGGATTAAACAGACCAAGTCGTTCAGTGGATAATGCCATTGTTACATACCTCCTGTCCGGGTCTTCTATCTCTTATGTCGGGAACGGTATTCGTTGATGTCACGCTGCCAGCCGCCGGGCACGTCTTCTTCCTTCCAGAAGATGTACGGGTTGCTTCGAGGTTCTTTCACGTTCTGCGGCATGGGCGGCAGTTCGAGCATCTCGAGGAACTTGGGGAGGCCCTGGCGCTGAATGAGCTCGCCCAGACGTTCCCGGTTCTTGCCTTCTTCCATCCACCAATCCCATATCTTTTCGACGACGGCTTTCACGTTGTCGTACGGAGGCTCGGCTCTCATGAAGGGCACTGTGAGCACGGACATCTGAGCGCCTTCCAGGATGGGGGCCTTGGCGCCGCAAAGGATGGTCACGCCGGTATCCGTTCCCGGACGCAGCGCCTGCGGCATGGTGTTGATGCAATGCATGCAGCGGGTACATTCCGCGTTATCGATCTTCAGCTCGCCGCCTTCCATCCACATACACTTGGTGGGGCACAGGTCGATGACTTCCTTCTGAATGTCGAAAGCGCCCCAGTCTTTACCGGCGTGCGCGCCCGCGTTGGGCTTGATTTCTCCGCCGATGTAGGCCTTGACCGCAGCCTGATCGATCCGGATATCGTCTTTCCAGGTTCCGATGAACGACATATCGGAACGGGCGATGGAGGCCACACAACCATTGGGGCAGCCGTCGAACTTGAACTTGAACTTGTAGGGGAACGCGGGACGATGCAGTTCGTCCTGGTAGAAGTGCGTCAACTGGTAGCACATTTCCTGGGTGTCGTAGCAGGACCACTCGCAGCGGGCCTTGCCGATACAGCAGGACGGGGTACGCAGGTTCGAGCCGGAGCCGCCGAGGTCCTGGTCAAGCTTATGGGTGAGCTCGTAGAAAATGGGCTCGAGCTGTTCCGTAAAAGTTCCCAGGAAGATGATGTCACCGGTGGAGCCGTGCATGTTCATCATGCCGCTGCCCCTGTATTCCCACAAATCGCAGAGCGTCCGGAGGTAGTCCGTGTCGTAGAATTTGCTCGCGGGCTGATTGACGCGCATGGTGTGGAAATGGGCGATGGACGGGAATTGTTCGGGCATATCGGAGTAACGCCCGATGACGCCGCCGCCGTAACCGAAGACGCCCACGATGCCGCCGTGTTTCCAGTGAGTTTCACCCTCTTTGAAGGAAAGCTCGAGCTGGCCGAGCAAATCTTCGACAACGTCCCGTTCGATCAGCATGCGATCGTCGGACAGCTTTCTCCGATGCAGGGCGCAGCGCTTGGCGTCCGCGACAAAGCTCGGCCACGGACCCTTTTCCAAGTCCTCGCACATCGGGACTTCGTGCTTGATTTTGAAATTCTTGAGCTCATCCTCCGTATAGTTGTGCAGCTCTTCATCGGAGTAGATGCGCAGCTCCTCGTATTTTAATCCTTTTTGTTCTTCCTGGGGTTCAAACGCCATCTGCTAAGCCTCCTTGTTTCGTGTATTCATTGACCCTTGGACCTGTTGGATATTTTGGGAAATATATAATTAAGGAACCTTCCAGGCTTGATGGATGCTTCCCGTTCACCTCCTCCCTTGGGTAAATCGGCTCATGCGAACTGGATCGGACGCTTGGGGTCCAAATTAATGTACCTCCCTACCTCGGCTTCCTCCAGAGGAACCGAATTTGAGGTAAGTATTTGTGAAGATTATAATTTGCCAATTTTTCAAATAGTTAGATCAACCCCTTTAAACATAATCGCCCCCGCTTGTCAACAAAAAATCCAGGAAGACGCGCTGCTTATTCGCGGAGCACGAGGCGGTAAAGAAATACCGCGTGAGATTCTTTTTCCGAGCGAAGAGACAGCTTCTTTTGTGAAATTCGGAAGTGAGGTTCCGCTTCGGAAAAAAACGAAGCGGCCGAGATGAAGGCGCTGACACTCAGAAGTACTTCTCCTCGGGGCTTGAGATGGGACTTTAGGAAGGAGATCAAAAATGCGTAGGAGCCTTCGCTGTAAAGAATATCGGATCCGAAAATGACATCGAAGCGTCCCTGGAAATCGGGGTCCCGCCAATCCAAGCGGATCACGATGGACGGATCGAAGCCGTTGAGGGCGGCGTTGGCCCGGGCAAAGGCCAGAGCATCTTCGTTGATGTCCGACAGCAGCACGCGATGGCCGTGGGCGGCGGCGAAAAGACCGGCCACGCCCATGCCGCACCCCAGCTCCAGATAACGGGCCTCCGGGTCTTCAGGACGACGGCAGAGCACATGGGCCAGCAGTAGCGAGCTCTCCCATATTTTGGCCCAGAAAGGCCGCTCCCCCTCCGGACGCTCGCCGGGCTGGAGGATGTCCTCCAACACCACCTCCATATTGGCGATTTCCAGGAACTGGAGATGCTTGTCTCCTAAACGAATCGGAGTGGTCTCGGTTTCGTACTTGCCCAAAAACAGGTTGCCGTCTTGCGTCATACGGTACTCCTTAAACAATGATGATATGGAAACAGGCAGCGAGGCGGGTCAACCGACACGAAGGGGAGACGACGATCTTCGGCGTCCTTCGGAGGGACAGGGGGCGCGGTGACGGGTCCACTCGGTGGTTTCCGTGGGTCCGGCCCCTGAAGGTCTATCGGGCGGACCTTGTGGGATTTATTCATACCAGGATCGACGGCGGCCGACAATGCAAAAAGAGGCGAGAAACATACGCGTGGATTTGCGGTGCGGTGCGTTTTCGGGTCGTTCCTATGACAAGGTGAGGAGGTGTGCGAACCCCTGCGAAAAAGTCACAGTAAGTGTTTGATCGGAGTTCGACTAAATGATACCGGAGATTCGAGACGCGATGCCGGCTTGAGTCGGGCCGGATCTTTGAGGTACCCTGCCCTCGTCACGGGGACGTTTTGGGAAAAGCGTAACATACGCCTTACATTATGCCGGACAGGCTGGAGGGAAGCGTGTTTTCTTACCGCCTGTTTTGCTCTTGACAAGGAAAGTCAAGTTGTTCTACAAGAAACCTCCAATTGCGGGACCCGCACCACCCAGGTATTTTTCCACATAAATTCAAAGGGTTAGTTCTTGTAGCCTCACTTGAATAACAAGCGGCGTGTCTTGTGCGAAAAGTATCAAGCGGGTCGGGTGCCCGGGATTCCGCGGAAAGCTGCTGTAAATGGGTTTGACTGATTTGCTCTGCGAAGAAAAACGGCGTTCCGTTATTGTCGGCGCTTGGATGAACGGCATTCTGGATACGTATCCAAAACAAACCGCCGGAATCCTGAAAAGCGGCAAAGACCGTTTCTCCAATCCTGTCGGGGTGATTCTGAAAGAAGAGACGGGACCCTTGTACGATCAGATTGTGGGAGAGGCGGATCCGGAGAAAATGGGTGCCGGTCTGGACAAAATCATCCGGATCCGAGCGGTTCAGGATTTCAGTGCCTCAACGGCCGTGTCCTTCGTTTTTCTTTTGAAGGATGAGATCAGAAAGTCCCTCAAGCCGGAGATCAAGGCGGGGCGGGTGTCTCTGCACGAGCTTCTGGATTTGGAGGCGAAGATCGACCGGGTGGCGCTGCAGGCTTTCGAAGTTTATATGGGTTGCAGGGAGAAACTCTATGAGCTGAGGGTGATGGAATTCAAGAACCAAACCTATAGGCTGCTCCAGCGGGCAAACCTCATCGTTTCCGAGGAAGAGAGATAGGAGTATGGAGTCTTTGAGGCAACAAGCCAAGATAAGCGAGGTGTAGAAGCATGAATTTCATAGCGGCATTGCTCATTTCCGTAGCAGCGGTGGCTGCGCTCGTCCTGATCCCCTGGATCGGGGTCGGCGTACTGGACCTGCGGGTGTTATTCGGGGTGGTCATCCCTTACGCGGCCATCCTGACATTCTTCGCAGGTTTCATTATTAAGGTGGTTAAATGGGGACGATCCGCCGTGCCTTTTAAGATTCCGACCACCTGTGGGCAGCAGAAGTCCCTTCCGTGGATCAAGCACAACTGGGTGGAGAATCCCACAACAACGCTGGGCGTCGTCGTCCGCATGTTTTTCGAGGTCTGCACGTTCCGATCCCTTTTCCGAAATACCGAAATCGACTACCGTATCACCCCCAAAGGCCCCATCATTCGTTACGGCTCAGAGAAATTTTTGTGGGTCGCCGCTCTTATCTTCCATTACTGCTTTCTGGTAATCTTTATCCGTCATTTCCGTTTGTTTCTGGATCCGGTGCCGTTCTTCATTCCTTGGATCGAAACGGTGGACGGGTGGCTTGAGGTCGGTATGCCCGAGCTTTATATGAGCGGCCTCTTGATCCTGGCGGGACTGGGTTGGCTTTTCGTCCGAAGACTCATTATCCCGCAGATCCGCTATATTTCCCTTCCCGCGGACTACTTTCCCTTGCTCCTCATCATGGGGATCGTGCTCACGGGTATTCTGATGCGCTACTTCCTCAGGGAAGACGTCGTGGGAGTCAAGGAATTCATTGTGAGCCTGTTCAGTTTGAGCCCCAAAGCGCCCACGAACATCGGATCCATCTTTTTCATCCATTTGTTCTTGGTGAGCGTCCTGCTGGCGTATTTTCCAGTGAGCAAGCTGATGCACATGGGCGGTGTGTTCCTCAGCCCCACTCGGAACCTGGCCAACGACAGCCGGATCCGAAGACACATCAACCCCTGGAACTATCCGGTAAAAGTCCATACCTACGATCACTATGAAGACGAGTTCAGGGAAAGAATGATAGAAGCTGGTCTACCAGTAGAAAAGGAGTCGTAATGGCAAGCACACCCAAACCTCCGGAGATGGCCAAGATAGATCACCACCCCCCGTTCACGGGGTGGATGGATGTCCCGGTGGACATCCGGGAAGGCGTATTTTGCCACGCCGGCAAACCGAAGAACCTCGAGGTTGTCGGTCTTCCCAACCCCAGGGAATGGGCTCCCTCTGACGACGACTGGAAACTTCCGGACAACTGGATGGAAATCGTTCGGGAGGGCTTCAAACAAAGACTTACGAAGTATCGATCTTTCCATATATTCATGGACATCTGCGTTCGATGCGGCGCCTGTGCGGACAAATGCCACTTCTTCATCGGTTCCGGGGATCCCAAGAACATGCCGGTGTTAAGAGCGGAATTGATTCGCTCGATTTACCGCGGGGAGTTCACCAAGGCCGGACGGGTTCTGGGCAAGCTGGCCGGCGGGCGCAAACTCACCGAGCAGGTGATCAAAGAGTGGTGGTATTACCTGTTCCAGTGCACCGAGTGTCGTCGCTGTTCCGTGTTCTGCCCCTACGGTATCGATACCGCGGAAGTTACGATCATCGGACGGGAACTGATCAACCTGCTGGGATTGAACACGGACTGGATTTCCGCTCCTGTTGCCAACTGCTATCGTACGGGCAACCATCTTGGAATTCAGCCTCACGCCTTCAAAGACATGATCGATTTCTTCGTGGATGAGATCGAAGGCGTCACCGGAATCCGGATGGAGCCCACCTTCAACAGGAAAGGCGCCGAGATTCTGTTCATCACGCCGTCGGGCGACGTCTTTGCCGATCCGGGCACCTACACCTGCATGGGCTACATCATGCTGTTCCACTACCTGGGCCTGGATTACACATGGAGCACCTACGCCTCCGAGGGCGGCAACTTCGGCCTGTTCACATCCCACGAGATGATGAAGCGCTTGAACGCCAAGATGTACATGGAAGCCAAACGCTTGGGCGTCAAATGGATTCTCGGGGGCGAGTGCGGTCACATGTGGCGGGTCATCAACCAGTACATGGATACCATGAACGGTCCCGCGGACTTCCTTGAGGTTCCGGTGTCTCCCATCACGGGTACCCGGTTCGACAGCGCCAAATCCACCAAGATGGTCCACATCGCGGAATTCACCGCGGACCTGATCAAGAACAATAAGCTTAACCTGGATAAGTCGAGGAACGATCATCTGACGGTGACCTGGCACGACTCCTGTAACACCGCCCGCGGGATGGGCTTCCTGGAGGAGCCGCGCTACGTGCTCAAGAACGTGGTGAACAACTTCTACGAGATGCCGGAGAATACCATCCGGGAACAGACTTTCTGCTGCGGAAGCGGATCCGGCCTCAATGCCGGTGAAAACATGGAAATCCGTATGCGGGGCGGATTGCCGAGAGCCAACGCCGTCAAGTATGTGGCCGACAAGCACGACGTAAACATGTTGGCCTGTATCTGCGCCATCGACCGTGCGGTGCTCACCGCCTCCATGCAGTACTGGGTTCCCGAAGTGGACGTTTGCGGCCTTCACGAACTGGTCGCCAATGCCCTGGTCTTCGAAGGTGAAAAGAAGCGGACCACCGACCTGCGGGGCGAAGACTTGCCCGGCGTAGAGGACGAAGGGGAGGAGGAAGATGTATAACACAGGCAAAATCATCATCGGGCTGGTGATTTTTGTGGGGCTCATCGGCTATCCGATATGGTCAAGCATCGGCACTCCCTCTCCTCAACCGGAGCTGGTGTTGACGGCGAAGGCGAAGGCGGCCAAGGAGTGCATAGAGAGCACGGAATTCATGAAAGCCAGCCACATGAAGGTGGTGGACGAATGGCGTAACAAGGTGGTTCGTGAGAAAGATCGAATCTACACGGCAAGCAACGGCAAAGAGTACGTAATGAGTCTCACCAATACGTGCCTGGACTGTCATTCCAATAAGGACACTTTCTGTGATCGATGCCATAACTGGGCGTCGGTAAGGCCCTATTGCTGGGACTGCCATAATGTGCCAAAGGGGAAAGAGAATGAAGAACACTCGTAGAGATTTTTTGAAAGCAGCCGGTCTCTGCTCCCTTGGGCTATTCTCGAAGCCGGTGAAGGACGCGTTCGCCCAGGACGAATCTGCCTACTCGAGAAGACCCGAGGCTCTTGTGGGCAAACGATGGGGCATGGCCGTAGACGTGAAGAAGTGCGCGGAAAAGGTGGAGAAGGATCAGTGCAAGGACTGCATCGCCGCGTGTCATGTGGCTCACAATGTTCCCACCAACATTGAGGGACCCAAGGAAGAGATCAAGTGGATCTGGAGAACGACTTACGAGCACGCTTTTCCGGGTCTGGACGCAAAATACACGCACCTTGAGGATTTGCCTTTCGTGGTGCTGTGCAACCACTGCGATAATCCTCCCTGCGTGAGAGTCTGTCCCACCAAGGCGACCTTCGTGGCCAAAGACGGCATCGTGATGATGGATTTCCATCGGTGCATCGGGTGCCGGTACTGCATGGCGGCCTGTCCTTTCGGTTCAAGAAGTTTCAACTTCAAGGACCCCCGTCCCTTCATTCCGGAGATTCGGACCGAGTTTCCCACTCGTATGCGGGGCGTGGTGGAGAAGTGTAATTTCTGTGCGGAACGGCTCGCGGAGGGTCTGCTCCCCGCGTGCGTTGATGCCTGCAAGGCAAAGGCCCTCATCTTCGGAGATCTTGCGGACCCCGACTCGGAAGTCCGCCAGGTGATCCGAGAAAACTACACGATCCGTCGGAAGGTCTACTTGGGGACCCAACCGTCGGTATTCTATGTGATATGAGGTCGATATGTTAGAAAAGGCGATCTTCGTTTCGAACAGACGGTACTGGGCCCTGGTCATAGGCCTGCTGGGCCTTTGCGGCTTGGCGTTCGGCCTGTGGATCTGGCAGTTCACCACCGGCTTGACCATCACGGGCATGAGCCGGGACGTGTCGTGGGGCTTCTATATTTCTCAGTTCACCTTTCTCGTCGGTGTGGCGGCATCGGGCGTCATGCTGGTATTGCCCTACTACCTGCACCATTACAAGGCCTTCGGCCGAATCACCATCCTGGGTGAATTCCTGGCGGTGGCGGCGGTCAGCATGTGCCTGATGAACATCGTGGCCGATTTGGGGCGACCGGATCGAGGCCTCAACGTGTTTCTACACGCCACGCCGGGATCCATCTTGTTCTGGGATGCCACCGTGTTGAGCGGTTATCTCATGCTCAACATCCTCATCGGTTGGGTGGTGCTCACGGCGGAGCGGAAACAAGTGCCTCCTCCCAAGTGGATCAAACCGTTCATTTACATCTCCATTCCCTGGGCGGTCAGCATTCACACGGTCACGGCCTTCTTGTATGCGGGTCTGCCGGGGAGAGGGTACTGGCTGACGGCTATTTTGGCCGCACGCTTCCTGGCCTCCGCCTTTGCCGCCGGTCCCGCGCTGCTGATCCTGCTGGCGTTGCTGATCCGCAAAGTGAGCAAATTCGACGCGGGCAAGCAAGCCATCCAGAGCCTGGGCGAGATCGTGACCTACGCCATCATCCTGAACCTGTTCTTCTTCGCGTTGGAAGTGTTCACCGTGGGATACAGCCAGATTCCGGATCATCTCAGCCATTTCGAGTACCTCTTCTTCGGGCTCCACGGCCATGGCGCCTACGTGCCCTGGATGTGGGCTTCCATGATCCTGGGTTTGTGCTCTGTGGCGGTATTGATTCGTAGACCGGTGCGTCAGAACGAAAAATTTTTGGCGCTCGGTTGCGCCCTGGTCTTTGTGGCTACCTGGATCGACAAGGGAATGGGCATGATCGCCGGTGGTTTCACGCCGAATCCGCTGCATGAGATCAACGAATATATCCCCACCGTTCCGGAAGTCTTCCTCGCATTAGGTGTTTGGGCCGCCGGCTTCCTGATCCTTACGGTACTGTTCAGAATCGCCGTATCGGTCAAGGAAGATGTTGAACTGAAATAGTAACATTGTCAGTTGCCTGAGGGGGAACGCCTAACGAGTACGGGCCTTTCCCCTCTGGACTTCACGGGTAGGGTTCGCACGGATCCCTTCCCGTGCGCCTTTTAGTTGCCTGCGCGCGGGACGAAAAAATTGTCCATTTCCGCATAGTAACTTCTTGGCACAAGCCGTTGCCTGTGTTATGAGATTTGCCGCGACGGCGCGTTGGAACCGGAAGAACGGATTGGGTTCTTTATATGTGGAAGCAACGATTAATCGACAAGGAGGTAAGGTCATGGGTTACATGGTCGAGGTAGACACGGACAAATGCATCGGCGACGAGGAATGTGTGGAAGTCTGTCCCGTTGACGTATACGAGATGCAAGACGGCAAGGCGGTTCCGGTGAACATGGAAGAATGCCTGGGCTGTGAAAGCTGCGTGGAAGTCTGCGAACAGGACGCCATCACGGTGACCGAGCAGTAATCCGGCGTTAAGCCGCAGGATTTGGAACAGCCCGCAAAGGCGCCGCCTTTGCGGGCTGTTCTTGTTTGTCGGCCGGTCAGGCAAAAAGACCTATCGAATTAATTGCATGTGCGGCGGGAACAGATCATGGAAGCATCCGGATCTCTGCCGAGATATGTGGTGGACTTCCATGGGATGAAACGGGCGGGAAGTTTCGAGGGGCCGGCGTCGGCTCTGCTCTTGCCGATTCAGGGGCGCCGAGCGTAAGGAAAAACGCGGAAGATGGGCTTGGTGTGGCACCGCCTCCCGCGTTGAGTCACTTTGTAAAGCGAGGTCCCGAGGGATCAGGATTCCTTGTGGCACTCGTTACACTTAACCGGGGCCTTCTTTCCCTGCTTTACCAAGTCCTTATGGCATCCCTGGCAGTTCTTGTGAAAAGCATTGCGCAGGTCGTAGACATTCTTTTCCTTGGCTTCCTTGCGGTCCGTGGGATGGCATTCCTCACACTTCTGCACGGGGTCGCCCTGCTTCCACACGTTCTTTCCATCTGTGTACACATGGTGGCAGTCCGCGCAAGCGACCTTGTGTTCCTCAATGTGCTTCTTGTGCGTGAATTCCACCGCAGGCTTGATGGACTTCTCGAACTTGGTCTTGTAGTCGATCTTGATGTCCTCAGGGATATCCGAATCGGCATAGGCGATACAGACCACTGATAAGAAACACAGCGCGATCAGCAAAGACATGGATTTGAACAGTTTCATGCTCCGTTTCACCTCCTTTCCATGAGAGGATCGATGCGACCGGAGGTGCTCCCCTCCGGAGGATCTGCGGAAGTATATTTGTGAACAAAATATCAAAATGCCCAAAAAAGTCAAGCGCATTGCCTAACCTCCTGATATTTCACATGAGTGCCGCTGCCGCTAGGGTGCTGAGCACTGGGGAAAGGTCGCATCCGGGTGACCTTGGGCGGCCGGCTCATTTTCAGTTTCAGTGGAGGTCCGTTGGGGGATTTGAATCCGAATTTGTGAGACAATCCAGGCCTTGGTGATGATGGCTTCTTTCAAGATGGGTGTTTGTTGGGGAGGTCCCTAGTGTCCGCCCCCAGGATCAGAACCGCGTGAAAGCAAGGGGGATTACTTTTTGTCCGTATCTTTGGTGCCGGGCCCCTAACCGTATTCGGGCGAGCATAAAAAGGCCGAGCGACCCGGCGGCGGCACGCGTCGGATTGGATTGGCCGGTTCATGGCCTGAGTCCGCTTCGAATTTCTTGACACGGAAGGGCATTTCGAGTATTAAAGCACCTTCCGCTCATCAAAGCGTTACGCAAAGCGCCGCGGTCCCATCGTCTAGCGGTCTAGGATATCGCCCTCTCACGGCGAAGACACGGGTTCGAGTCCCGTTGGGACTGCCAAATTTGAAAAAGGGGTTGCCTGCGAAGGCAGCCCCTTTGTTTTGAACCCGATGATGCAGAAGGGATCAGGCTGTTTTATTTTTTCTCCGCGAAGTCCTGCCGATTGCTCCGGTCTGATCTTTGCCGTTACTTCGTACGCATTCACGTATCTCCGACGATCCTCCCATCCCATGAATCGGCGGAGGGATTCCGTGGTTCGGCCTCGTCACTTTTCAGCGGGACGAAGCCTGCGTAGGCCGGTAGAGCAGTTTATTCGGTATCATGCGGCGGTGGTTGAAAAATCAATGAGTTACACGGAAGCGATGGCATTCCGACCGCAGGATCAGTGCAGCATCTCCCCTGGGGGCGCCGACCTCTTCCCCGCCTCGGCGGCGTGCCGTTTAATCACACCATCGACGAACTCCCTGTAGGGCTTGATCTGTTCATCCACGTTCTTCCCGGTGACCATCTGATATTGCTGGAAGAGCTTGATCATGTCCACGGCGAGTCGGCACAATACCCGCTCTTGTCGCAGGCGGACGGCATTGATCTTTTCGGCATGAAATCTGATTTTAGCCTCAAGAAGGCGTTCTTCTTCCGTGACGCTCACTTCTTCCTCCCTCCCTGTCAATCCGCCCCGGCGTGTGTATTCACGGGGTAAGCGGGGAAAACTTTTAAAAAAGGTTTCCCCGCGCCCCATCCAAAATGTTCCGAACAGGCCTCACCGCCTGCGGCGGAGAGGCTGAGGAAGACATCAGGTTACCTCAAAACATCGATGATCTCTTACCTATCCTGAGTCGGTAGAACCTTCCTAAGCTCGGGTTCCTCACGTGCCGGGGGAACGGAGGCGACACAAGAGGTACTGGGGGACATTGTTACCCGGGCGGCCTGGTGAATAAGAACGCCCCTGCCGCGCTACAGGCGCCGGTCGTGGAAACGGTCGGCCATTGCAGAAACGCGCGGTCTCGCAACGGATCATCCATGCCGAACGTGCATTTGAGTTCCGGGGGCGGAGCCAATGGCTCCATCGGATGTGATTGCCGGCGCCGGGGGCAATCTTTACACCTGATACCGTCGGGACTCATTGCCTCGCGATAGTTCCTCATGTTCACTTCTTCCCGCCGTCCAAGTCCACCGCGCGACGGTTTGTGTTCCTTCAAATTAAATCATGATTTCGGAAAGAAGCAAACTCTCAAGAAAGCGAAAGGCCGATTGACCGACTTCATGACCGGTACAGAAATGGTGAACAGCATTTCCAAACCGACGCGGAACCGGGATTTGTTGCAACGAAATTGCGCCTTTCCGGTTTGGTAATCTGTTTAACCGACTAATATTATGAGACTATCTTCACTCTAAGACGGGCGGGATGGTAGCCTGTCACGGCAAGGGCAGGGGTTCGAGTCCCGTTGGGACTGCCGGATGGCCAAAAGGGGATGCCTTATGAGGGCAACCCCTTTTGGCGTTTTGGGTCCGATGGCCTGGAAATTTACGGACACCGTCTTGAAGACTTGTCCGGCAGCCGAGGGTACGGGCGTTTACGTGAACGGCCCAATCATGTGTTCGGCTAGATTCGTGCGGAAAACATCGCAACGATACGCGGTCTGACTGCCCGGCGGCTTGTTGTGCCGACGGGCAGCGTATCGGGGGGTGCGTCAAACGTCATCGGTATCGTCGATTGTGGAGAGCTGAATTCAAGACACGCTTCCCATTCCTGTTGCCGGCAAGCAGGCGTCGGCGGATAAGGACCAAATCGGGCTCAAGATTCCAAACCGATAAGAATATAGTCCTGATTCGTTTGATCCGAAGTGATGCCGGTATAGGATCGGGAAGTGGGGTCGAAGACCATGCCGGTTTTGGAGGGCGTGACGGTTCCGGACCATCCGTAATCCACCGTGTGACTGTAGTAACCGTCCGAATCGGTGACGGTGGAGCCTCCGCCGTTGCTGAAGGACATGGTGACGCCGGAAATACCTGAGCCGCCCCAGCTGACGCGGCCCGAAATGGAGCGTGGCAGGGAGATGAGATAGTAGTCCTGATTCGTTTGATCCGAAGTGATGCCGGTATAGGATCGGGAAGTGGGGTCGAAGACCATGCCGGTCTTGGAGGGTGTGACGGTTCCGGACCATCCGTAATCCACCGTGTGACTGTAATAACCGCCCGAGTCGGTGACGGTGGAACCTCCGCCGTTGCTGAAGGACATGGTGACGCCGGAAATACCTGAGCCGCCCCAGCTGACGCGGCCCGAAATAGAGCGTGGCAGCGAGATGAGATAGTAGTCCTGATTCGTTTGATCCGAAGTGATGCCGGTATAGGATCGGGAAGTGGGGTCGAAGACCATGCCGGTTTTGGAGGGTGTGACGGTTCCGGACCATCCGTAATCCAGCGTGTGACTATAATAACCGCCCGAGTCGGTGACGGTGGAGCCTCCGCCGTTGCTGAAGGACATGGTGACGCCGGAAATACCGGAGCCGCCCCAGCTGACGCGGCCCGAAATGGAGCGTGGCAGCGAGATGAGATAGTAGTCCTGATCCGTCTGATCCGAAGTGATGCCGGTATAGGATCGGGAAGTGGGGTCGAAGACCATGCCGGTTTTGGAGGGTGTGACGGTTCCGGACCATCCGTAATCCAGCGTGTGACTATAATAACCGCCCGAGTCGGTGACGGTGGAGCCTCCGCCGTTGCTGAAGGACATGGTGACGCCGGAAATACCGGAGCCGCCCCAGCTGACGCGGCCCGAAATGGAGCGTGGCAGCGAGATGAGATAGTAGTCCTGATCCGTCTGATCCGAAGTGATGCCGGTATAGGATCGGGAAGTGGGGTCGAAGACCATGCCGGTCTTGGAAGGCGTGAGGGTGCCGGACCAGCCGTAATCAACCGTGTGAGTGTAGTATCCGTCGGCGTCGGTGACGGTGGAGCCTCCGCCGTTGCTGAAGGTCATGGTGACGTCCGAAATACCGGAGCCGGCCCAGCTTACGCGACCCGAAACGGTTACCGAGGCTGATGCGGCGGATGCCGTATAGTCCTGGTTGGTTTGGTCCGAAGCGGCGGCGACGTAGGACCTGGACGCAGGGGTAAACGTATAGCCTGCGGAGGACGGAGTCACCGTTCCGGACCACCCGGAAGGAACCATCACGCCATAGACTCCAAGACTGTTGGTTACCGTGCTGCCGAGACCGCTGAAAGTCACCACGACTCCAGCCAAGGGAAGTCCTCCGACGTTCACGGTGCCGGAAATGATCGGTGAGGCGGGAATGGTCTCAGGCGTACCGGTGAAGTCCTGGTGCGTGAGATTGGCCGTTACTCCGCTGAAGGAATGGGAAGTCGGGCTGAAGGTGTAGCCCGACCTGCTCGGTGCGACTGTGCCGCTCCAGCCGGAAGGCACGAGCATGGCATAATAGCCGCTCGAGTCGGTGAGTACGCCGCCTATGCCCGAGAAAGCAACTTGGACCAAATCAAGACCGACTCCCACGGCGGTGGTGACATAGCCGCTCACGGTCACATAGTCGGGACCCGTGACGAGGACATAGTCGGATTTCATGGTGGTGGTTTCGGCGGTGCCGTCGGAACAGAACAGGCTTACCGTGTAACTGCCGGGCGTATCATAGGTGTGGGTGGGGTCCGAGTCCGTGCTGGTGATACCGTCTCCGAAACTCCAAAGCACGGAGGGTCTGTCGACCGAAGACAGGTCCGTAAATTCCACCTCGAGAGGCGCCTCTCCGGAAATGGGATCGGCCTCGAAATCGATGTCCAATGGATCCGGATGAAACAACTTGACGACCTCGCCGGAAAAGGAGGCGGAGAGATTTCGTACCCCGGAGGACATCTCCGGACCCATTGTGATATCCGCAGTCCCGGTGTCGGTGAATTCACACTGCATGAACTCGCTTCCATCCGCCATGTTGTGGCAGTCGAAGGTAGTCCCGGTCATGTTCGAAAGAAACGCCTGAAAGTGCTCTCCATCGTATGTGTACACGATGACGGTGGAACCGGTGGTATAGTCCTGGATGTACAAGTTTAGACCGGCGGCAGTATTCTTCCAGATGCCTGAGTGCTGGGTGCGTACTGCGGGAAAAACCTTATTGATGGCTACTTGGGTGGAAACGGGGAAGGTAAGGGTATTGTCCGTGATCAGGGCCGTGGCTTCCGTGGACGATGAAAAGTCAATGCTGAGACTTAGAGCGTGAAGGGGGTCCATGGAGTCCTGTTCGAAGGTAGTCCCGGACAAATCACCAAGGAATGCGTAGAAGTTTACGGCATCCAAAGTGTAAATCACCACCATGGAGCCCGTAGAATAGCTCTGTATATAGAAATTGTGTGTGTTCCCGGTGGCGTTGTCTTTCCATATCCCATGGTAGTCGGCGTGGGCAAGTCCTGAAAACGAAAATAACAAACAACTTGAAACCAAAAAAACCGCCCAGAAGGATCTTCTGCACATGTCTCTTCCTCCTATGCAGATCAGGTATGGTTCAATGGCTCTTATTGGCTGAACTCCAGGAGACAATCCCCAATCATTTTCCGGCAGGCGGTCGTATGCAGCCCGCTTTGTTATGGGTATAATTACGTATATACCCTGTCATGCCAGACAGAAATTATGACAGGCTCCGCTTTTCCTCAAAACTCGTGGAGCAGATATATTCTTATAGTTGCCAGGTCTTATGGGCTCTGTCAACTAATATCTATAATGTTAGGATACATTAGGCGGTATGGTTATTATGCTTACGATGTTGGATTAGTTAGATTTAGTAAAGTATGCAGGCGATATACTGCTTAGATAAGTAATAGTTATATTCTATATATAGAATATAACTATTTTATCTAAATAAAATATTTATATGCTATCATGTAGGCTATTGGAGTTGTCGTTGATAATAGAAAAGGTATTTATGTCGGGTAAGTTCAGACAAGACGGGATTAGATGGGAGGGACTCTATTCATGCCAATTGCCCAGTGGGTGACTAAGCACATGGCGAAATACGGCCGCTCTATTGTCAAGGGTCGGAAACGGATGTAGCGATCTACTTGTAGGAGGCATGCGAAAGGTGTGTTTAATAGGGGGCTTGATCTGAAGGACTACTTCCTTTCAACCTTATCCACCAGCTTTTCCACATAATGCTGAGGAATCTCCATGTCCACGCGGCCTTTGCGGCGGGCGTTGAGCTGCATGATGCGGAAGTTCAGCCGTTTGATGGCCTTGTATTTTTCGTGTTCGTCCTGAATGCCTTGAAGCAGGTCTTCGGTTTGTCGGATTTCCTTGAGTTCCGACACTTCGGGAGGAACGCAATTGGCGTTCTTGAGAATCTTGTAGGCCATGCGGAGCTCTTCCGGGATTCGCGAGTCGTCCTCGTACACAATGGGCTCGCCGCGTCCGGGAAGGTCGTCCAACTCACCCCGTTCGATGGCCTCGAGGATTCTTTGTTCCGCGATCTTTTCGAAGATCCACATAAAAATCAGTGTCCATCTTCCTGACGGTTATTTTGAGGAAAGAGCCGGGGAAACCCTTTGAAAAGGGTTTCCCCGGCCACCTTCCAAAACTTCTTGAACGGGTTGCTCGCTTGCGCTTCGCAACCGGGGCACGCGGGTGAATCCTATCCGTTCAAAGGGGCGTTGAAGCCCGGAATACTCTCTCCGCTCGGCCCCCCTTCTCCAAATTCGTCTTCAAGGGAGCCTCTCCGCCGAAGGCGGTGAGGCACGCATGGGTCGCTTTGAAAGGGGTTTGGGGAAAACTTCCTCGAAAGTCTTCCCCAAAGCATACTATTAATGAGCGTGGGACGGACGATTTTTCTCCAGCACGTGTCCCTCACCGTCCAGTCGATACAGGGCGAAGCCCGCATCCTTGGCCTGATCGATGAGCAGTTCGTAACGGATGGCCTGCACATCGTAGGTTTTGCCCGGTTCTTTCTTCAGGGCCGGAAGGCAGGCCTGCCCTTCTTCCTTGGAAGGAAAGTAAGGGATGAACTGCTCCGCCGTTTCGGCATCCTCCAACCCCAGGAGGGAATCCCCGTCGGATGATTGCGTCACTGCCACCCAAACCCAATTTTCCTGCGTTTCGTCGGTTTTCATGAGTCCATCCTTTATGCCTTTTTCGGTTTTGCCCCGGTTGTTTCACCAAATGAGGCGGCGTCACGCCGAAATGTAGAACCGGGGACCGGAGGGTATAGCCTCGAAAGCAACCCTAAGGCATACGGTAATCACTAGATTGGACTTTAGAACCTTCGCTCCACAACGAAATTCGCGATTGCCGTCAGAATTTCCCTTCCCTCGCCGTCCGGAAAGGCATTGAGGAAGGACTTGGCCCGATCGGTGTGCTCGGCGGCCTGCCGCAAGCAATGCTCCACACCTTCGTATCGATTCACAATGGTCCGCACTTGCTGAAAGCTTTGGGAATCCACTCGCTCTTTGGCGCACACATAGCGGATACGCTCCCGCTCCTCGTCCGTGGCTCGTTCCATGGCATACATGAGGGGCAGGGTGATCTTGCCTTCCAAGACGTCCTTGCCCACGGGCTTGCCGAATTCCTCCTCGGAAACGCAATAGTCCAAGGCGTCGTCCACCATTTGAAAGGCGATGCCCAGTTCCATTCCGTATTCGCCCAGGAGGTCCTCCTGCTCGTGCGTCAGGTCGCCCATCATACCTCCCGTACGACAGGCGGCGGAGATGAGTACGGCCGTTTTTGATACGACGATTTCGAGATAGTCTTCGAAGGACAGATCGAAATCGAAGGAGTGCACCAGTTCCAGAATCATGCCCTCCGCCATGCGGTTGGTGGCGGTGGACAAGGCCTCGAGGAGACGAAGATTTCCTATCTCCACGGCGAGGTGAAACGACTTGGAGAAGAGAAAGTCCCCCACCAATACCGCGGCGCAATTTCCCCACAGCACATTGGCGGACGTGGACCCTCTGCGCATTTCCGCGTTGTCGATGACGTCGTCATGCAACAGCGTGGCGGCGTGCAGGTACTCGAACAAGGTGGAGAAATAGAGCGCCTTGTCGCCGCGGTACCCGGCCAGTCGGGCGCATTGTGCGAACAGCATCGGGCGGATTCTTTTTCCCCCGCCCAGGAGAATATGTTGGCCCACCTGAGAAATCAGGTGTACGTGAGAGTCCAGGTTCGCCTTGAGGAAATGATTGATCTCTTCCGAATCTTTGTCAATGGCGGAGAAGAACGACTGTTGAGACATCGGGTGGTTCCATTCATTGAAGGGACGGTTCGCGCCGCCGGCCGCCGACGAGAGTCCGGAACCCGCCCTGAACGCGACTCCCACAATCCTTGATTCGTCAGGTCGGCGAAAACGCAATCGGGAACGTATGGCCAATACGAAAGGGTTCTCGAGATTCGCGCGCTTCGCGTCTGATTGTCTTCCACCGGCCTTTCGGCAACCCCGTTTTCAGGGGACACATTTTTTGGACAAGTCCGCGCACCGAATCATGTCCGGAAAACCATCCCCCGTTTCATAGGTCAAATTCAATCAAAATGCAATTCGGAATACAAGATTTCGAGGTCTTACAGCGAGGAAAAAGACAAAGGGATCACGACGGGGATGGATCGGCGGGCGGAGGAGTCAAAGTCCATGGTGGATTTCCCATGTCATCCTCGGGCGTAAAGGGCTTTATGGCGTTCCCCGACGGACGTGGGATGGATGGAAGCGGGACGGAACAGCGCGGAAACGAGGGAAGAAGGCGGTACGATAAGAAGGACCTATCTCGGAAACAAAACCGGAGAGCTCAGGCCGGTTCCAACCGGCGTCCCATGAGGTCGTACTCATCGGCGTCGGTGATCTCCACGGTCACCCAGTCTCCAGGAGACGCTTTTCCTTCGAACAGAACCAGCCCGTCGATTTCCGGTGCATGCCGCCAAGTGCGTCCTTCCATCCATCCGGGCCGGTCTTCGGAAGGGCCTTCCACCAGAACCGTCTCCCTGTGGCCGATGCGGCTTTTGTTGTGTTGTAGGGAGATTTGCGCTTGGAGCTCCAGTATCCACTGGAGTCGTTGCTCCTGCACTTCCCGCGGGACCTGGTGGGGAAACCGGGAAGCAGGCACACCCTCCTCGGCATGGAAGCGGAATCCGCCCAGGTGTTGGGGCTTGACTTTATTCACGAAGTCGAAAAGCTCCTGAAAATCCTTGTCCGACTCACCGGGGAAGCCCACCATGACCGTCATACGGATCACGGCCTCCGGAATCCGCCGACGGATGGTTTCCACGAGTTCTTCCGCGCTCCGAGAGATACCGGATCTTCCCATGCCTTTGAGTACGTTCCTGGAAACATGCTGAATGGGGAGGTCGAAATAGGGGAGCAGGTTCTCCCGGTCGTGCACTACGTCCAACAGCTCGCCGGAAATCTTCTCCGGATAGAGGTACAGCATGCGAATCCATCGTAGATCGTGGATGTTCGAGAGGCGCGCCGTCAGTTCGGCCGGTCCGGAGGCTTCGGAGAGGTCCGTGCCGTATCGAGTGGTATCCTGGGCCACCAGGATGAGTTCCCGGACACCCCGTCGGGCCAATTCTTCCGCTTCCCGCACCAGCGGGTCGATGGGAACGCTGCGAAACGGCCCCTTGAGTTTGGGAATGATGCAATAGGTGCATCGGTTGTCGCACCCTTCGGCGATCTTCAGGTAGGCGAAATGGGGCGGGGTGGAAAGGAGCCGGTCCCGCGCGGGCGGCTCGGAGGCCCGGGGAAGAGGCGTTCCCAACTTGTCCAATTCTCTCAAAGCTCGATCCAGCTCCCGGGTATCCAGGAATAGATCCACTTCGGGCAGGCTTTTGCTTAGTTCCGAACCGTATCTGCCCACCAGGCATCCCGTGACCACGAGCTTGTCACAGCGTCCGGATTCCTTGTAGGAAGCCAATTCCAGGATGGTGTCCAGGGACTCCTCCGTGGCGGATTCGATGAAGGCGCAGGTGTTCACCAGGATCAGGCTCGCCTCGTCGGGCGAGGTTACGGGATGAAAACCTCGACCCGTCAAGCGGGCCGCCATTCTTTCCGTGTCCACCCGGTTCTTGGGACATCCCAAGGAAACGAAGTATACGGTATGGGGAGCGTTGATTTTCATGGCGCGGCGAAATAGATCACGGTACGGGTGTCAATGAGGTAGAAACACGGCACCCAGAAAGGAATCATGAGAAACCCGACCCACAGGCTTCCGAGCAAGGCGGTGACGGAACGATGGGGGGCTTCGCCTCTCGGACCGAGGCCGTGGATGCGCTCGATCAGGCCCACGGCGGCGTAGCATTCCAAGGCAAAGGCGGCAAAACCGAAATATCCCAAGAGGGGCATTTCGAAGATTTTCCAGAAACCCACGAAAGGCACGGTGTAAACCCATTTGGCTCCCGCCCAATAATTCCAGAATTCCCAGAGGAAACCGCACACCATGCCGGCGGCCGCCAAGACCCACAAAGCACGGGGGCCCTCCGTTTCCAGGGCTCGCAACAGAGAGCGGCCTCCCAGGCGATAGGCCCAGGGCTCGATCATGAGTGTGGGGCCGACCCACACCAACGAAAAAGCGTATGAAGGAAAGATCAACACGGCGGCGGTGAGCACCAGACCCGCGGCGAAATAGGGCATAGTCCGCAAATCTTTAGGGACTCGGTGCGAGGGAGCTTTGCCTCCACCCGGAATCAGGGCGTCCAACAGGTCGCGGGTTTCCAGAACGCCGGGCAGCACGGTGGCGTAGGCCAGAGCGTAACCCGGCCAACGCAGCGCGGTTTCGGGAGGCAGGTCCACATATCGCCAGTTCACGAGAGCCAGATTGAACAGCTCGAAAACCAACCACCAAGTGACGGACCAAGGCAGGAGGAGGAAGAAAAACTCCAGGCGACCGCGAATGAGGGAGGTTCCCCTGATGCGGAACACCGCGCTGTCCGCCATCAGGATATAAGACCACCACGCGAAGGAATAGAACCAGGAATGGAAAGGTTCCACTCCCCGGTACATGAGAAACTGGGACACGCAGAGAACCGCGAGTCCGGCGAAACCGTACCAGGGGATGGGGTGGGCCTTGTTCATGCGTGGCGCTTCATGAGGTCGGGGTTTTCATTCCTCGTAAGTCTTTCATGCATACGGTGACTCGCAGCTTCCGTCGGCCTGCCGGCTTCGGCTTCCGATCAATGACCCGGAAATTGTGTCCAAGCGGTCCCAGGTCCCGTGAATTTGAACAAAGAAGAACCCTTCCCCTCAACCGTTCCCTTTGAGCAGGTCCGCCATGGTTCGGTAGATGCCTTCTCCCGCGCGCGCCACCTGAGGTCCGTAGCCGAATGCCAAAGGGTCGTCCTCCGTGTCTACGAAGACCAGCGCCGCCCGATTGCGGCCGATGCGTCGGGCCACGCTTAAGGCTTCTTCAAGGGGGTCGTCCCCGTACAGGCTCAGGTTGGGCTTGCCGTCGGAGACCACGACCAGGATGGTTTCCTGATCCGGGTTTCGGTAGCGCTCCTGGAGAAGGGTCCTGAATCCCAACGCCATGCCTTCGGCGAGAGGCGTCTTGCCCCCCACTTCCAGCTCCTCCAGGGCCTGTTCCGCCCGACGGACATTGCCGGTAAGCGGCAAAATCAGTTTGGATCGGTTATGCCGGAAGGCCAGAAGACCCACCCGGTCTCGGCGAAGATAGCTCTCTCTGAAGTAGGCCCGGAGCAATCCCTTGGCCTGAGCCATGCGACCCCTTCCTCTCATGGACGAACTCGCGTCCACAATGAACAGGATGGAGAAGCCGGTTCTTCGTTCTTTTAACTTCATTCTGAAGTCCGAAGGACGAATCTTCAGGACGCCCTGTTCGTTGAATTCCGGGGGACGGCGGACCGCCATGGAAAACGTGGCGGACAGAGCCAAATCGGAAGCGGTCTTCGGGTCTCCGGACGCATGGGACACGGCGGAACCAGCTCCAGTGCGGTAAAGCGCACGTTTTCTCCTACCGGGTCGGGAAGCGGAAATGAGTTGCCGCAGGGGTATGGAGGGCCTGAACTCACCGGTGTCGCCAGAGGGCGGTAGGGTAGTGGGAACGTCTGTCAGAGGGCCTGGAGCTTTTTTTTTACGCTTCCGCCGGCGGCCGCCTGCTGCTCCTGCATTTCCCGGGAAAGCTGTTCCGCGAGTTCCTCGATCTTCTTGCGTTCCACCTTTCCGTGGCGCAGACCGTGTTTCTTAGCCCGGTGGGGGAGTGAGAATTCCGCCGCGCGAACCAGATCGCGGGTATCGGCTTCCGCATGCCCGTGAAACGCGGCAAGGGCCGTGGCCGCTTTGATCATGGTGAGGTCGCTGCGGTGTCCTTCCGCCTCATAACTGATGGAGAATCGCGCCGCCAGTTCCCAGAGTTCGGCGGGGATTCGGACGTCCCCCACCCGCTCCATGCCTTCGGCGATCCGTGCGGCGAGGTCCGCTTCCTGTTCCGCCCATTGCTCCGTGAATTCGTCGGGGTCCGATTCAAAGGCCAGACGGCGTCGAGCGATTTCCGCTCTTTCCGCGGGGTCGCGGCTGCCTTCCACGTCCACGCAAAGACCGAACCGATCCAACAGCTGCGGGCGCAGGTCTCCTTCCTCCGGGTTCATGGTTCCCACGAGGATGAAGCGGCTGGGGTGCTGAAAGGAAATCCCTTCCCGTTCGACGTAGTTGACTCCCATACCGGCAACGTCCAGGAGGAGGTCCACCAGGTGGTCGCTGAGCAGGTTCACTTCGTCCACGTACAGAATGGCTCCATTGGCCTGAGCCAGAAGCCCCGGTTCAAATCTCCGTTTTCCTTGAGTCAGGGCCTGTTCCAGATCCAGAGAGCCCAGGAGTCGGTCCTCGGTGGTTCCGATGGGGAGGTTCACGAGGCGTTTGGGGCGTTCCACGGGCGCGAGGGGCTCCCCCCTGGACGCCGACGAGGCGCAGTTGTCGCAGAAAAGACGCGGACGGTCGGGGTCGCAGTGAAAAGGGCAGTCTTGGACTTCCCTGACGGAGGGCATGAGGCTCGGCAAGGCTCGCACGGCCGTACTTTTCGCCGTGCCGCGATGGCCTCGGATCAAAACCCCGCCCAACGACGGATGAACCACGTTGAGCAGCAGGGCCAGCTTCATGTTCTCCTGGCCTAGAATGGCGGTGAAGGGATAGATGGGTTGCAGAGGACTTTCCTTTATTTTCAAATGAGCTAACCGGTTACAATCCTAGGCTTTTGCATCTTACCGGAATAGGAAAAGGAGTCAACAGGATTTGGCGCGTCCCCACGCAGAGAGGCTTGGAGCCGGCCGACTTCCATTGACGGCGGCGGATTTCGAACCTACAATAAAATGATACGTGAGTCCGCAGTCTTGCGGAAGGGGCGCATTTCTCGGGCCTCCCGAAAAACCGAACATGAAGACGGGCATTGCGTAGATGGGAGGATTATGACGGGGTTGAAAAAGGAGCGGCTTGAATGTCCTTTGATGGAGCAGGGATTTGCCCGATCCGTTCCCATGAAGGAGCGACTTAAGCGGCTGTACGACGTGCTGGATCACGAAGATACGTTGGCGATCCTCATCAGCGCGGACCCCGACGCCATCGGGAGCGCCATGGCGCTCAAGCGACTGTGTTGGAGAAAGGTGCGCAGCACGGCCATATTCAATACCCACCCCATTCGACGCGGCGACAACATGGCCCTGGTTCGACTGACGGGCGTGAAGTTGAGACCCATCAAGGAATTCGACCCGACCAGATTCACCCGATTGGCCATCGTGGATTCCCAGCCGCATCACAACGCGTCTTTCGAGAAATTGAGTTTCCATATCATCGTGGACCACCACCCTTTGGGAGACTCCGTCAAGGCGCCTTTCGTGGATATTCGTCCGCACTATGGGGCTACGTCGACGATCTTCACCGAATACCTCAAAACCGCCAGGATCAAACCTTCGGCGCAACTGGCCGCGGCGTTGTTTTACGGGATCAAGACGGATACCATGAATTTCGTTCGAGGCGGCATTCAGGCCGACATGGTCGCCTTTCGGTATCTTTTCGGTTTCACCAATATGAATGTCATCCAGAGCATCGAGAATTCGGAAATCACCAAGAACTCCCTGACGTACTATCGAAAGGCCATGGCCAATCTGAAGCTCTGGAAGCAGTTCGCCTTCACCCATTTGGGCAAGGTGCCCAACGGTGACATCTGCGTGCAGGTCGCCGACCTCTTTCTGAAACTCGCTGAAACATCCTGGAGCATTGCCAGCGCGGTGGTGGGACAGAAGCTCGTGGTGGTGTTCAGAACCCACGGATATCGCAGGAACGCGGGAAAACTGGCGAGCAAGCTGTTCAGCCAATGGGGTCGGGCGGGAGGCCACAAAACCATGGCGCGGGCCGAAGTGCCGCTCAAAGAGCTCAAAGGCATGATCAAGGATGAAAGCGAAGTGGGGAAGCTGGTCTACGGCTTGATCCGAAGGCATTCCAGCACTCGAAAAAAAGCCAAGACGAATTAGACGGAAACCTTTGTGAGCGCCTCCAAGATTAAATTGCAGCGACTCGACGCCTGTCGTTGGGAGATTCCCAAGACCGGAGATATGCGCGTACCCGGAATTGTCTATGCATCGGAAGAGATGATCCCCGCGATTCAGGCCGATGATAGTGTGGTTCAATTGGCCCGGGTGGCGCAGCTCCCGGGCATATTGAAATATGCCTTGGCCATGCCCGACGCGCACTCGGGATATGGTTTCCCCATCGGCGGCGTGGCCGCTTTCCGCATGGAGGATGGTGTGGTTTCCCCGGGCGGTGTGGGGTACGATATCAATTGCGGTTGTCGGCTTCTGATCACGGCGCTGAAACGTGAGGACATCGCGGACCGGATCAAGGACCTGGTGATCGGTCTTTTCAATCATATTCCCACGGGTATGGGGAGCAAAGGGCCCATCAAGCTGTCCTCCGCCGACGAGCGACGGGTGCTCAAGGAGGGGGCAGGCTGGGCGGTGAAGGAAGGATTCGGCGAACCGGACGATCTGCTTCATACCGAAGAGGGAGGGGTACTGGAAGAGGCGGACCCTCGAGAGGTCGGAGACCGGGCCATGCAACGAGGCAAGTCGCAGCTCGGCACCTTGGGGTCCGGCAATCATTTTGTGGAAGTGGGGTGGGTGGACGAGGTTTATGATGCGGAGACGGCCGCCTCTTTCGGTTTGGAGGAAGGGCGCGTCACGGTGCTGATCCACTCGGGCTCACGGGGTTTGGGGCATCAAGTCTGCGAGGATTTTCTCGAGATCCTGCAGCGGGAAAGCAGGCGGGACAACCGGATGCCGCCGGATCGACAATTGGTCTATGCTCCTCTCGGTTCGGAAACCGCTCGACGCTACCGCGGCGCCATGGCCTGCGCGGCCAACTACGCCTGGGCCAACCGCCAGATGCTCATGCACTGGACCATCGAGACTTTCGAACAGCAGTTGGGATTGGCGCCGAGAGAGCACGGAATCCGTCTGCTTTACGATGTTTGTCATAACATCGCCAAGGTGGAGGAGCACCACATCGACGGCAAAAAAATGAAAGTGTGTGTTCACCGTAAAGGGGCCACGCGGGCGTTCCCTCCGGGCCATCCAGATCTGCCCGCCGCCTTTCGAGACACGGGTCAACCCGTTCTCATTCCCGGGGATATGGGGACTCACTCCTACATCATGGCGGGAACCCGGGGAGCCATGGAGCAGACGTTCGGCTCCACATGTCACGGAGCCGGCAGAGTGCTCTCCAGAACCGCGGCGAAAAAGAGCGCCCGGGGGAGAGCCCTCTACAGGGAGTTGGAAGATCAGGGCATTTACGTGAAGTCCGCGGGCAAAGCGACCCTGGCTGAAGAAATGCCCGAGGCATACAAGAACATCGACCAGGTGGTGAACGTGGCGCATCAATCCGGAATTTCCCGGAAAGTGGCGCGATTGAATCCCTGGGGCGTTATCAAAGGCTGAGTGAACATATGGAAGAAAGATTACGGACTCTGGCAAGCATTTCCGCTAGGCATTTCTCCGCTCACCTCGATGAAGTCCGCCTTCGGTCCGGTCATACCACCGAGCGCATCCGGGTGAACCACCCCACGGCCGCCGCCGTGGCGCCCTTTCTCGATGATGGACGGATTCTCATGGTCCGGCAGTATCGCTATGCCATAGGCCGAGAAACGCTGGAAATCCCGGCCGGTAAGACGGACCCGGGTGAAACCGTCGAGGTGTGCGCTCGTCGAGAACTCCTCGAGGAAACCGGCTACGAAGCGGGCCTCCTCCGCCGGATTTTCGCCTATTACCCGGCTATTGGCTATTCCGACGAGGTGATTGAGATTTTCGAAGCCCGCAACCTCGAAAAAAAGAACGATTTCGTGGACGAGAACGAAATATCCAAAGTAGAGATTCTGACCCTGGACGAAGTCCGGGACCTCGTGGGACGTGAAAAAATCACGGACAGCAAGACGATCTTGTCCTTGTGTCTCTTGTCGGGTTACTTCGGAATGCGGTCGGGGGCCTGACGACCGCGCTGCCGAGGCCAACCGGGCCGGTGAAAAACGCGATCCGCGGCGTTGCACTTCTTCCCTCGTCGGCGCCACATACTCCGTGTACGTCCGACTCCCCGGGATTTGCGCGCCACGTATTTCATCGTTTTTCACAGGCCCGCAGTGATTGGATGTCTACAACGGGTTGATCGGAAGGGGCGACGATGATCTCGAAATCACGCTTTCTACGGCCGGCATGGTTGTTTCCGCTTTTGTCCTTGCTGCTTTTCGCGGCCTGTGCCACGGGGCCGGCGGGGTTCACCGTACCTGATGGGACCTTTATTGTGGCGGCGATCCAGTTCAACCCGGAATTGAATCAGCGGGAGGGGAACGTCGATCGTCTGCTGGAAGCGGTGGGGCGGGCCGCCGGAGAGGGAGCGCGACTCGTAGTGGCGCCGGAAATGGCCGTCACGGGATACGATTACGCCGATCGGAAAGCCGTTGCGCCCTTCGTGGATACCATTCCGGGACGAACAACGGACCGTTTCGTAGAAGCCGCGCGACAGCACGGGGTCTACATTGTGGCAGGCATGCCGGAGGTGGATCCGGAGACGAAACTCTATTACGATTCCGCCTTTCTGGTCGGGCCGGAAGGATACATCGGCAAGTACCGGAAGACCCACCAATGGGAAACGGAGGCTCACTGGGCGGTGCGTGGGGATCTGGGTGTACCGGTGTTTCCCACGGACCTGGGAGGTGTCGCCGTCAATATCTGTATGGATTCGCTTTACTTTGAGCCCGCACGGCTGGCCGCCTTGCAGGGTGCGGATATTCTGGCCATACCCACGAACTCGGGCTCCACGTCCCTCTCGATCCTTCAGGGCAGAGCGGAACAAAACGGGCTGTACATTGTGGCTGCGAATCGTACCAACACCGAAAAGGGTTTCCACATGATCGGGGCGAGCGCGGTCTGGTCGCCCGAAGGGCTCAATCTGGCGGAATCGGAATGGCTCCCCCAAGAGGAAGACGACGTGGACGAAACCACGATCCTATATGCGCGGATTGATCCGACGAAATACGACAATGCCGGTAAAAGACGGCTGGCCGGCCGTCGTCCCGAACTTTACAAGGAGCTTCTCCTGTACGTGTCGCCGTGGGATGAGCAGAAGACCGAGGAGCCCAAAAAGATTACCGCGGCCTTGCTCCAATACGACCCCACCGGCGGCGACCCCGAGTCCAACGTGGAAATGATCCGAAGGCTGATCCGGAAGGTGAACTGGAACCAGAATCTGGATTTGGTGGTACTCCCCGAGCTCTCAGCTACGGGTGAAGTGGACAACCGTTCAAGAGCGCTGGGGCTGTCGCAGACCCGGGACGGTGAAATGGTGCGTCGGTTCATCAACCTGGCACGGGGCGAGCAGGTGTATCTGATTTTCGGCTTCATCGAGCGGGAGGGAGATCGGCTTTACAACACCGCCATGCTGGTGGGCCCCGACGGCGACATTGTCGGGACATACCGAAAGACTCATCTGGGGGAATCGGATTTGACCTGGGCGGAGCCCGGCGACGACATCCCCGTTTTTCAAACTCGTCTGGGACGAATGGGATTGCTCATCGGTGAAGACGTCCTTTTTCCCGAGGCTGCGGGTGTCCTTATGGTAAAGCGCGCCGATGTGATCGCGATACCATCGGCCTGGAAAGGGGAGTTCGGCAAGGAGGTCCTCGGCAGTTCGGCGATTTCGGAGAAGTTCTACCCCGAGGGCGCTTTATCCGTGTGGGATTCCACCGCTCGGACGGCTCAAGCCTATACCTTGGTGGCCAACTTTGTCGGCGGTGATGGATTTTTAGGAAGAACGGCCCTCTACGGTTTGGAGCCGTCCGAGAGTCACGATCGGCCCATTGTCGCTTCAGGGGACTCGGAAGAGGTGCTCGTGGTCGAGTTCACCACCCTGGCGAAGAACTGGTGGTTCAATCAAGAAAAGGCCGTTTCGTCCCGTAGACCCTCCCTGTATAGGCCTTTGATTCTGGAGTCGGCCTCTGCGTCCGGTTCCGACGAAGAGGAAGGCTCAAACCAGAGGTCGGGGAGGAGAACGCGCTGAGTGGGTGCTCGGGGTCGGCGTATCACCGGCTTCGGCGGAGAGGCTGAGGCGGAACTAGGTCTCCTCACTCATTTCCAACGTTCCTCACATCTCCTGAATCTGCAAAGGAGCTCCCCGTGCGGGCACGTAGAATGGGTGCCTCCCGCGGAGAGCCCCATTGCACCTTTTTCGAGTAAAGGAACTTGGGTTAACGGATATCTCCGAACCATCTTGATACTGCCGTGGAAGAAAGCTCGCCCCCCGGCAGCGAAGCTGAAAAGAGGCCCTGAGACTGGTCCGTGAGGCTCAAGGTCATATTGTAGCCTCGGCCGTCGAAATCGTCTTCCGCGCTCACGCCGTCCGGGTAATCACCGTCCAAGAAGACCGCGTAGCCGCCTCCCTGATATTTGACCACCAGAATGACCGATCCGGCTTCGTATTTCTGAAGGTAGAAATTGAGCAATCCGTCGTCGCTCTTCCAGATTCCGTTGACCGGTCCCTCGGGCGCGTGCGTGTCGGCGAAAGCCAAGGACACGGGTATGTTTGACACGGAGCCGCCCGGTAGGGTCCCCGACAAGGTGCCGTGGGAAGTGTCCGTGAAATTCAGGGAGAGGGAGTACCCTCCCTGGTCGAAATCTTGAGCCTGATCAATGCCGTCGAAATAGTCCGGGTCGAGAAACACCGTGTATGTTCCGCCCGTGTCCTTGACGACCACAATGGCGGAACCGGCTTCGTACTTCTGAAGGTAGAAATTCAGGGATCCGTCGTCGCTTTTCCAGATACCGTTGTCGGGAAGAGTCGGGTTCAGGTTCACGGTGAATGCGGCCCGTTTACTGTATACCATGAGCCCGAGGGGGTCCAGTGAAGGGCATACGTGGACTTCCCACTGGTACGATGCATGGTTCACAAGCAGGTTTTCAGGCACGCTAGCCGAAGTCTCATTGGAAAACCGGCCTTCGTAAATGATGGTGCTTGATTTGTACTTGTAGACCATGACTCGATAGTAGAGCCCTTCCGCGGGCGGCGTCCATTGGAGCAAAGGCGTGAGGGTGCTCACATAAGACTTGTCGGCCGGTGTCCTCAACGACTCGTCCACCGCCGGAGCCTCGCCTTTCGAGTACTCGAGGGAGAACGCCTCCGATCGACCTTCGTCGTCCTCGAGAAGCAAATCATGTGTGCCGTCGGCCAAACCGGATGGGAAAGCATAGGTGATCTGAGGTTCGAATATTTGGATGGAAGTGGTAAAGGTATCGTACACGGTTTCCTGCCCTCCGGGCTGGACCGCCGTCAGAGAAACCAAGTCCCACGGCGCCACATTCTCGACCCGGAAACCGTAAAGAAAGAGGTCGGGGAGCGAGGGGCGATCGATGACCGCCGCGCCGGCGCTGCCGACCAGCGGTGTACCTTTCGAACCGGCGTAGAATCGATAGGGACCCGACAGGCGATAGTTGCCCGAGGGATTGTCGGCATCCGATGCATCGGTAACCGCGGCATACCAGTCGTAGGCATCGCCTTCCCAAAGGATTCCGGCGGGAATTTTCACGGAAGGTTCCAACAGGAAGTCCGAGTTCCAGACAATAGTCAGCGGGTCGTTGAAGGCCCGGGCGTGAATGATGTAACGATAGTCTCCGGTTACGGGCGAGAAGCTCAGTGTGGGAGTGGTACCGCCCGCATATGCCTCATCTTGGGGACTCAGGCTCTCCATCGGCGGTGCGGGCACGTCGTCTCTGAAGGTAAAATCCGCCGAAGCTTCGTCCGTTCTCCCCAAGGCGTCTTCCACGGTGATCGTGTGAGTTCCCGTGACCGATGCGGCTGTGGTTTGGATCAGGTAGTCAAAAGTCCGGGTGTTCTGCGAGAGGCGCATCAGCAATTCGTCCGGCCCGAACTCGACTATTCCGGAGGGACCGTCGACACTTACCGATGCAATATCGAACGGACCGGGTCCTGTGATGGAAAAGAGATACATGCCCTCACCGTTGACGGACATCACCGCGAATCTTCCTATGGAAGGCGGGTCGAACTGAGCCGCGGCATCGGGCAAGGGCGAAAAGAAGGGAACCAGGAAAAAGCACAAAAGGATTCTTAAGAAAGTCTTCACTGAGGCGCCTCCTGTATTCGGGTGGGACGGGACAGGACGCCGGGAGGGTCACCGGCGCGGTATCCTAAGACCGCCGTCCACTCCAATACCGGCACTGCCGGTCGGCGGTGTGAGGAGTCGGATGCGCAGGCGGGACGGGACTTATCGGAAAACGCTTGCAGGAGCTATCGCTACGGGAACGGGGAGATGACTTCATAACAGGATAGCAATCGGATTGCGTTCGGGCAAACCCCGGTCGCTCGGTATTCGGTTCCGGATGATCGAATTTTCTTTGAGATTCGACCGCCAAGTGGGATTGTGTGAAATTTTGCCGGTTTTAGCCCGAATCACTCCGTAATTGTCCTTCCAGCCTCTTCGGAGCGGCGTAAGGCGATACGGCCGACCCCGGACGTCGACCGGGAACCCGGTCTAAAAAAAGCGAGGAAACCGATCATCCGATTTCCCCGCCGTTTTCATATTCGGTAAGTTATGAGAGAAGCTTCGAGAGCCTCTCTCGATCTTCATCAATGGGCGTGGCCGTGGACTTCCCCCTCGTGCCCCGGGTGATCGTGATGATGGAGACCATGTTCTCCATGGTGATCGTGGTCATGGGTGTGGGCGTCGTCGCCGTGAACATGCTCGTGAATGTGTTCGTGGGAATGTTCGTGAACGTGAACATGCTCATGTTCATGGGAATGCACCTGGTCTCCGTGGCTGTGCTCGTGTTGATGAACATGCTCGTGCTCGTGGGCGTGCAGATGCTGGTGTTCGTGTTTTCCTTCCATACGCAGTCCTCCCTTTCTTAGGAATGTTGAGCCCTTCGTGAGCTCGTTTTGATTGAATCTATTCCTTGAGGGGGCCTATGTCAACAACAGGCGGCGATTCAAGGGTACACCGGGACGGTTTGAAGCGAACCCATGCGAGTTCCGGCGTGTTTGCGGGCATATGGACTTTTCAACGGGGAGGTGACCCGGCTTTCGGACCCGAAGTGAACAGACTACTGAGTCCGAGCACGTTTCGGACTTCATATGACACCTCTGAAAAAGACGTGTTTACAAGAATGCACTACTTGTTCGGCGCTGTTTCGCCTTTGGTTGACAAGCCGAATCACCGCAGGTACAACGACGTAATTCCCTTACAACCCGTCAGGCTCAGAGAGAGGCTTGAATATGAGATGTCCGGATTGCGGTAACGAAATTCCTCACGAGGTGTGTCCCCATTGCAGCGGTCACTCCCCCTCGGGCAGCAAGTTTTGTTGTCGGTGCGGTCAACCGTTGCCCGACGAGAAAGAGAAAGAAGTCATAGTGGAGGAGACGGACTTCTCCAAGCGAAAACTCTGTTCCGACGGATCTTGTATCGGAGTCATCGGAAAAAACGGGAAATGCCAGATTTGCGGCAAACCTTACACGGGTGATCCCGTCTGAGAAGTTCATGCCGGCCTCGTGCGGAACGAATGTTTCGAGAAGTGCGGTTTCCGCGGAGCCGCGGCCTGACGGAAGCCGTATTCCACCGACGGGATTCAAGCTTTGGCGAGGAAATGACAAGTATGTATGAACTGAAGATCATTACGAGTTTTTCTGCGGCCCACAGCCTGAAGAACTTCAAGGGCAAGTGCGAAGCCTTGCACGGCCATAACTGGAAGGTGGAAGTGTGGGTCAGGGGGTCCGAACTGGATGAAAATGGACTTCTGATAGACTTCAAAGAGGTCAAGGACGCGACGTATCAGGTGTTGGAGGAGCTGGATCACAAGCACCTCAACGATTTGGAGCCGTTCAAGACGGAGAATCCGTCGTCGGAGAGAATCGCCCGCTACATTTTTGATGAGATATCCAAGAAGCTGAACCGCAGTCTCGTGCGTGTGGACAAAGTGGCGGCGTGGGAATCCGACGATGCCTGTGCCTACTATTATGAACAGACGCCCCACTATTGACCTTATACCTCGCCGCGGGAGACGGTAATCGAACCCATCGGGTTCGATGGGCATGTCTCGCGGTGAGGACTCGGGCGGACGAATTTTCTCGGGCCGGCGCGCTCCGGCAGGGCCCGGGATTGTGCGGCACGAGCGCGGCGGATATATCCGAACAACAGGACCGACGGGGGTATGCTCCTTATTGGAGTTTCCCCCGTCGATCATTGGAGCAAGCCGTTATTTCAAGGAGAAAAGAGGAAAAGAATGAGCCAGTTTGCCATACAAGGGGCCGGAAAAACGGTCTTCGGCTGTGGAGCCGTTTCGGGGCTTGCGGACGAGGCCAAGAAATTGGGAGCCCGACGAGTTCTGGTCGTCATGGATCGGGGCCTGGCGGAAACGGGCATGCCTTCGCGTATTTTGGAACCGTTGAAACAAGGCTCCGTTAAAGCGGAATTGTTTACGAATCTGGAACCTGAGCCGTCTCCGGCGTCGGCGGATGAAGGTGCGGCTCTGGCACGCGAGCACAAAGCACAGGCGGTCATCGGCGTGGGCGGAGGCAGTTCCATGGACGTGGCCAAGGCCGTGGCCATGCTCGCCAAGAATCAGGGCTCCGCTCAAGATTATATCGGACTGGGCCTGGTAAAACAGAAAGGGCTGCCCTCCATCCTGATTCCCACCACTGCGGGCACCGGTGCGGAAGTCACCTTTACCGCGGTGTTCACCATGCGTGAATCCAAAAGCAAGGGCGGCATCAACGATGAAAAGATGTTCCCCGACCTGGCCTTGCTGGATCCCGAACTAACGATGGGGTGTCCTCCAAAAGTCACCGCGTTCACAGGCATGGACGCGTTGACCCATGCCATCGAGGCCTTTACGTCTCGGCAGGCCAACCCCGCGAGCGACCTTTACGCTCTGGAGGCCGTGCGCCTCATCGGTGCCAATCTCCGCAACGCCGTGTATCGGGGAGAGGTAGCGGAAACCCGTTCGAGGATGCTTTTCGGGAGTTACTGCGCCGGCATGGCGCTGGCCAATGCCGGAGTGGGCGCGGCGCATGCGCTGGCCTATCCGTTGGGCGCTTTGTTCGGGATCAACCACGGAACCGCCAACGCCGTGCTCCTGCCCCATGTTATGGAATACAACGTGCCTGCGGCCATGGAGCGCTTTGCGCGCCTTGCGGAAGCTTTGGGTGTGTGCTGCGAGGGCCTTTCCCTCAGGGATTGCGCCCTGGAGGCCGTGGATGCCGTATTTCAGCTTTCTTCCGACATCGGAATCCCTGAAAACCTGGGAAGTCTGGATATTCCCGAGGATTCCCTGGAAGAGATGGCTGAAGGCTCTCTGAAGGTGGCTCGGCCCATGGCCAACAATCCGAAACCCGTTCAATTCGAAGACGCGTTGGAGATTTACAGGAACGCTTTCTAACGGAGGTTTTCATGCCCGGTTTTGAGCTGTTGGGTGAGGAAGAGAAGGACCAGATACTGGACGTGCTCTCTCGAGGCGTACTGTTCCGTTATGAGTTCGGTGAGAAGCGCAAAGGCGTATACAAAGTCGAGGAATTCGAGAAGGCATTCGCCGACCGAACGGGCGCCGCTCACGCCCTGGCCGTATCCTCGGGTACGGCGGCTCTCAGGGTGGCCTTGGCCGCTTTGGGTATCGGTCCCGGAGATGAAGTCATCACCCAAGGTTTCACCTTTGTGGCCACATGGGAAAGCATTCTCGATTGCGGCGCCGAGCCGGTTTTCACGGAAGTGGACGAAACCCTTTGCATGGATCCCGCAGACCTGGCAAAGAAGATCACGCCCAAGACCCGGGCCGTGATTCCCGTGCATATGTTGGGGGGCATGGCGGACATCGAACCCATCGTGGAGGTCGCCCGTGATCGTGGAGTGGCCGTGATAGAAGATACCGCGCAGGCCTGCGGCGGAACGTTGAACGGCAAGGCTCTGGGCACTTTCGGCTCTTGCGGCACATTCTCTTTCGACTCCGTGAAGACCATCACCACGGGCGAAGGAGGCATGATCATCACCAACGACGAAGCTCTGTACGTGAACGCGTCGGAATACCATGACCACGGTCATGACCATGATCCCAACGTGGGACGTGGGCTCGAGAAACGGCGATTCATCGGCATGAACTACCGTATGATGGAGCTTCAGGGGGCCTTGGGACTGGCGCAGCTTTCGAAATTGGACGCCATTCTCCGCATGCAGCGGGCCAACAAAGCCGCTTTGAAGGAAGCTCTGGAAAAGGTGCCCGGTGTTTCGTTCCGGAGACTCCCGGACCCGACGGGAGACACTGCGACCTTTCTCGCCTTCTCTCTGCCTTCGGAGGAACAGGCGAGGAAGTTCAACCAAGCCCTGGCGGGGGAGGGTTGCGGCGCCGTGAACTTCTTCGACAATACCTGGCACTATTACCGCAACTGGGAACATCTGCTGGAGGGGAAATCCGTGCTTCGTTCCGCTTGGCCCTTCCGAAACCCAGACGGTTCCGGGCGCCTCGCCTATTCTCCGGACGCTCTTCCCAAGTCCGACGCGATCATGCGGAAGACCCTGGTCATCCCCATCAACAATCTCATGGAAAACGATCTGCCCAAGCTCCGGCAAGCCGTCGCCAAAGCGGGTCAAGCGATCGGATAAGCCCTCTGTAGGTTGCATCGTCTACAGCAGGGGAGGCGCTCTTTATAAGGGCTCCTCCCCTCGTCTACTTCTCCTCTCCATCAGCTTCATCTTCGAAGAGGTCCCCGAAATGCTCTTTCGTGCAGTCCGGGCAAATGCTGTGACTGAACCGCGCGTCGGAATGCGATTCGATGTAGTTTTCGAGGCGTAACCAGTTTTCCTTGTCATCACGGATCTTGTGGCAGTACATGCAGATGGGAAGGTATCCTCGGAGCGTTCGGATCTCGGCCATCGCTTCCTGGAGTCGGTGGTTTGTTTTTTCCAGTTCGGCGTTCTTCTTGGCCAATTCTCGATGAAGGTTGACCAGCTCGTTATTCAGTCGGCTGAGCTCGTCGAAAAGCTCCGGATCGGACTTATACGGGGGCGCAACAACGGTGGGAACCTCCTTGCCTGACGGCTCTCCGAGCAACCGGCGGGACAGGTTGACTGCCTCCGTCCCCGTATGTGCGGCGAAAACCATCTGTTCATCTTCCCGCATCGTGCCGGCAAAGGACAGTGACTCGATGCGGCCCTCCCGGACGACGTTTAAGGACCACAGGGAGGTGCTTCCCCGGGTTCTCATCTCGACCAGGAAGTTGAGCAGCTTACCGAGGGAGGCTCGATCGACAAGTGAGGTCAGCGGAACTCCGACCTCGATGCCGTCGGTCAACCCGAGGTCGTCTCGCAGGACCTCGATGATCTCTCCGTGCGGGGTACACCGCAGGGCCAAGCCTGATGGAGAATTCCGTTCGTTCATTTTTCCTCAATAAGCCTATCTTGTCGAGAAGAATCGAAGCAAACAGGGAATCGGACTGCCAAGATCCCTCGATTTCAGACGAGAGGTTCCCCGATCAGCCTATCCGCGATTTTCAATGCTTCCTCGGCATTCCGGGCGGAGCCGTTCGCCCTCAGGGTTTGCCAAAGCCGGGGAGCGACGTTGAAAGGGTATCCCCCCACGAGAATGGGTATCCGACCGGCTTCCGACGAACGTACTTTACGGATCAGTTCTTCCACGAATCGCGTGTGGAACGTCATGGTGACCGAGAGGCCCAATAAGTGAGTATCCCGATCCAGAATGGTGCGAACCACCGCATCCGTCGGCGTGTTCGCTCCCAAATAATACGTATCCCACCCGTCCATTTCAAAAAAATCGGCGAGCATGCGGGCGCCGATCTCGTGCAATTCACCCCCCACGCAGGCCGCCACCAAGCGACGACCGGTCTTTTGGGCGCTGAAAACAAACGGATAAAGTTGAGACATGATCGTCTGAGCCGCCGCAGTGCAGAAGTGTTCTTGGGCCACGGTGATGCGATTGATCTGCCAAAGTCTTCCGATTTCGTACTGAGTCGGCTGAAACACGCGTAGATAGATGTCTTTGACATGCATGCCGGCTTCCGCCTTGTCCAAAATCAGGCGACCTGCCTGATTCCGATCACCGTGGAGCAGCAGCTCCAGGTATTCCCGCGCCAAATCCACGAAGGGAGCGCCATCGGGCAGAAAGGTCGGTGGGATTTCCGGCATGGTGTGCAGCTCGACGAGAGTTTTTTCGATGTAGGCCGAAGCCGCGGCGCCTTCATGCGAAAGCAGCTCTTCATCTATGACCTTGCGCGTGCACTCGAGCATGGTCCTCAAGCTTTTCTCGGGAAACCGCAGTGCCGTGAAAAGCTGCTTCAGCCAGTTAACGTAGTCGATGAACAGCGACGGGTCCGAGAACATCACCGCTTCGGCAAGGTAGGAGGAATGAAACTCCTGGTCCCTCAGGCTTTTTTCCCATCCGGCCTGTCCGTAGGGCTCCCAGACTTCGGGCTCCAATGCGTACTGGCAGGCGACCACCGCTTCTGAGATGGAAGACAGCTGTTTTCGGAGTTCCTTATGCCTTAAGAGCGCTTCCGTCATTTCGCCCCTCCTTGGGATTCGGCCGGACGCGCGGCGAGTTGGCCGGCCGGCAGCACCACGTCGACCACGCCGCTCGTGATGGCGTGCTGGGGCATGTTCTCGAATTTCGCCGTGCTGGGGTCCTGAACCATGGACATCCCCCCGGCGAATTTGATTTCTTTAAGTTCCTGTGTGCCGTCCGTACCGGTTCCCGAAGACAGAATTCCCACCGCACGTTCTTTGCGGTCTTGGGCGAGCGATCTGAAGAAATCGTCGATGGGTCGTCTGACGCCCCTTTCCAGCGCGGGTTCGGTAAGGTTCAGCACTCCGTCCGATATGGTGATGGTGGCTTTGGGGGGAATGATGTAAATCCTGTTCCGCTCCACCTCCGTTGCGTCCTCGGCTTGTGTGACGTCGAGGTCGGTGACTTTGGAGATCAGTTCGGGCAGCATGGATTTGTGATGAGGATCCAGATGCATAACCATTACGAAGGCGCAGCCCGACTTCGGCGGGAGTTGGGAAAAGAATTCCTCGAACGCTTCCGAACCGCCGGCCGATCCTCCCAATCCGATGACGGAAAACTCTTGGGAGTCCTTGGGGTCCTCGGCGGGTTGGAATTCCTCGTGAGTCATACAGGGCACTCCAATCCTGATGGGATATCCGATTCTTGAAGAGGGACGAATGTGAATGGGATTCATCATACAATAATCCCGTGAAAAATGCTCATGTTCGGCCCAAGTGCCGCCGAAAATCGAATGGCGAAAAGTCCGAGCGCAGCCCGCACCGACGGCGGGCGGAATGGAGAACGGTCGTAACCTCGGAGTGGACCGTATTACAATTCGGTCAGCCACCGGTTCAATGCGGCGAATCCGCTCCGTGAAGCATGGATGATTTCTTTGTCCAGATGATGGACTTTCGCATGGGACCGGAGAAAATCTCGAAACACGCTCCACATCTTCTCCACGTCGGCTCCATCGGAGCTGAAATACGCAAAGCCGGAGTAGGGCGTAAGCGCCAAAGCCTTCTCTACGATGTCTCCCAGCATTCTGCCGCCGAGCCTCGATCCTTCGGACAGGTATAGATACCCCAAAGCCTCACCCTGCTTCATGAATTCGGGCGTTCGACGGCATCGGGGGATGGATTCCAGGGCGGAGGGAGCGACTCCCAGAAAGGCCAAGTCTTGGGCGAGCAAGGGAACTCTCGGGTTCCAGACCGCCGCCTCCGGACGGTAGGGGATCAAGGCTTCGACAGCGGCTTCCACCGGTTCCCAAAATCCGTAAAGCCGTTCGAGCAGGCGGCGGTATTCCGACAGCGCAACCCTTCCCGACGGCAGGTCTCTGAGAATGGGCAACCGATGCACTTCGTCATGATAAGGCAGGATGGCCTGCTTCAGCCGCACGAGGAGATCTTCCATGACGGACTCCCTTCACGCAGTTTTTTCCGAAAAGCGTTCCACGTTTATTAGCATGGAAGAGTGTGGGAGGTCCAGTTCCGGGGGCCGGCTTCACGGTTGAAAATCGAACCAAAGACGCTTGGAAAGGAACTCGGGTCCGCAGGCATTCCCCTCTTGCGGGCATACCTTTTCGCCCGGAGGAAAACAGTGCACAAAGGCGAATGCCCTGTGATATGGTAACGACTCTTTCAGCGCCCGGAGCGTCTGGAGAACGGGTTTCACCTGTGATTCGGCGAGTCTTCGTCGTTTCGAATCGTACATTATGATCCCGTCGGAGGGAATTACTTATGCGCGTTACGGTCGTCATTCCCGCCCGGTACGAGTCCACCCGCTTCATAGGCAAGGCGACGACTCTCATCGCCGGCAAGCCCATGATCCGGCACGTCTACGAACGCGCGGCCCGAAGTCCTCTGGTGGATCGCGTGGTGCTTGCCACGGACGACGAAAGGATTCTGGAGGTTGCGAGCGATTTCGGAGGTGAGGCCATTATGACTTCCTCCAACGTGCGTTGCGGGACCGATCGAGTGGCCGAAGCGGCCGACAAACTCGGCTTGCCGGAGGAAGACCTGGTGGTGAATATTCAGGGAGACCAACCCTGCTTTAATCCGGTGCAGATCGCCGAGGTAACGGCTCCACTGGTCACGGACCCGGAACTGCCCATGTCCACGCTGATCTATCGGATAACGGACCCTTCGGAAATCGACGATCCCAACATCGTGAAGACGGTTTTCGACCGTAGGGGTCGTGCCCTTTATTTTTCCCGAGCCACCATTCCTCACGTCCGGGGGGGCGAGGGCCGAATCCCTTACTACAAACATCACGGAATCTACGGCTACCGCCGGCATTTTTTGAGAACCTTCGCCCAGTGGCCCACCTCCGCCATGGAAGAAGCCGAGAAGCTGGAGCAGCTTCGTGCCCTGGACTACGGCGCGCCCATCCAGGTGGTCATCACCGCGTTCGATTCCATGGAAGTGGATACGCCCCGAGATGTGGCCAAAGTCGAAGAGGTGTTCCGCAATGAAGCGGCTCTTTAAGGTCGGCACATGAGACCGATTTATGAAGAACACTGAGACGGTCTTTGTCTGCGGGAGTTGCGGCAGTCGAGCTCCCAAATGGCTGGGTCGGTGCCCGAGCTGCGGGGAATTCGGTACCTTCGAGGAAGAAACCCGGGAGGAGAAGGCGGCGGAGGAATCCGTCAACGCTCCGTTGGGCGGCGCGCTTCAGTCGTTGAACGACGTGGTCGTGGGTGCGGAGGATCGGATACTCAGTGGGATCGGGGAACTCGACAGGGTCCTCGGCGGCGGTCTGGTTCCCGGGTCGGTGGTTTTGGTGGGCGGAGATCCCGGCATCGGAAAATCCACACTCATGCTGCAGGCGTTGGCCGCTTTGCAGAAGAAGGGTTTGGACACACTCTACGTTTCCGGGGAGGAGTCGGCACAGCAACTGAAGATGCGCAGCATGCGTCTGGGGGCGCACGATCTTCCCATTCTCATTCTTACGGAAACGTATCTCAAGGAAATTCGTCGCGCAGTGGAGGAACGTCGTCCCTCGGCGGTCGTGGTGGATTCCGTTCAGACCATGTACACCGAAGGCGTGGCGTCGGCTCCCGGAAGTCTGACTCAGGTGCGGGAGGTGGCCGCCCGACTGGTGCACCTGTCCAAACGCACGGGCATTTCCTTCTTCCTGGTGGGCCACGTGACCAAAGAAGGGGCCATTGCGGGACCACGGGTCCTTGAACACATGGTGGACACCGTTCTTTATTTCGAGGGAGACAGAGGACACGCATTTCGCGTGCTGAGAGCCGTAAAGAACCGATTCGGCTCCACCAACGAAATCGGCGTCTTCGAGATGAAGGACTCGGGATTGAGCGAGGTGTCCAATCCTTCCCAACTGCTGCTCGAAGAGCGGCCGCTGGATGTTTCAGGCAGCGTGGTGGTCCCCTGTATGGAGGGGACCCGTCCCATTTTGCTGGAGCTTCAGGCGCTGGCGGCTCCCAGCAGCCTGGGAGTTCCCAGGCGGGTGACCATCGGGGTGGATTCCGCCCGGGTGTCTCTCCTGGTGGCGGTAATGGAGAGAAAGGCGGGGATTCAACTTGCCGGACACGATCTGTTCATCAACGTGGCCGGAGGAATCAAGACGGACGAACCCGCATTGGATCTGGGGATCGTTGGAGCCATTGCTTCAAGCGCCATGGACCGAACCATTCCTTCGGATACGGTGCTTTTCGGCGAGGTGGGGCTCAGTGGGGAAATCCGAGGCGTTTCCCAGGTGGATATCCGTCTCAGGGAGGCGGAAAAAATGGGCTTCCGAAAATGTTTTCTTCCCGCTTCGAGTCTCGGAGGGGGGACGGGCTCCAAAGAAATGTCCCTGGTGGGAGTTCGGACTCTGTCGGAGGCATTGAAGCTTCTTCTAGGTTGAAAACGAAAAGGCCCCCGCCGACGCGGGGGCTGAAAAACGGAGACTCTCCGTTGAAGGCGCCGTGGGACTATTCGGCCTTGACCAGTGTGGCCTCCTGCATGACCACGGGCTCGGCCGGAACGTTTTGATGCGGACCCTTGTTCGTGGTCTTCACCTCCGCGATTCGGTCCACCACATCCATTCCTTCGACCACCTTGCCGAATACCGCGTATCCGAAACCGCTCGGTGTTTCATTCTTGTGATCCAGAAAATCATTGTCTTTGAGATTGATGAAGAACTGCGAAGTGGCGCTGTCCACCACCGGAGTTCTAGCCATGGACAGGGTACCCCGGAGATTCTTCACGTCGCTTGCGGCCTCGTTCTTGATGGGCGCGTGAGTCGACTTCTGATCCATGTCCGGGGTAAAGCCCCCCCCTTGAATGACGAATCCCGGAACCACCCGATGAAAGGTCAGGCCGTCGAAAAAGCCTTCGTCCACGTAACGGAGGAAATTCGCGACGGTAACGGGAGCCTTGTCGGGCCACAGCTCGATCCGGATGTCGCCCATGGAAGTCTTGACCAAGACAACGGGCTTCTCCGTGGTCGTCGCTTGTTTGTCCCCGTCGCCCGAAAAGCATTGGGTGCAAACGAGAGGGAGGAGCAAACAAGCCGTGGAAAGAAAAACCAATCGATGCATAAGGAACCTCCTTTAACAATGTAAAAAAACGGCTCTCTCGAACCGTGAGACTTCGGAACGATGGTCCGGCGCCCGAGTCGGGCGCGTTTTCGCCGGGCATGGCCCGGCGGCGCTTCAAGTTCGCGGCTTGGATGATGAAGAAGATGCCGTTCCACCGCGGGTTCGTTTCCAAAGATACCACTCGATAGGGATGCGGAACAAACCAAAGCGCACTCGAAGCCTCGAACACCATCGAAGCAGACGTTCTCTCCACACGCGGGGTGCGCCCCGTTTGAGGAATCCATACCACAAATAGAAAGTGGAGGAGGTGGCTAATCCGGGATTCTTGTCCGCGTCCCACGGATTCATGCCGTCCTCGATGGCCTCCACGAAAAAGTTTCCCCACTCCCGCATGGATTGTGGCAGTTCTTTCTTCTCATTGGGCGGAAGTGCTTCGTATTCATCGGTTCCGGGCATGGGAACGAATCGGTACAAATGAACGTCCAAAGCTTCCGTGTTGAAATCGTATTGGGCGAGACCCCGGTAAATCTGTCGCATGGTGGCCGCCACGTCCGACACCCGTTCATGGCGAAATCCCACCATCCAGTTGCCGGCAAGCTGAATCCCGTGTTTTTTGAGTCTTTCCACGGCCCTGGGAAAATCTTCCGCATTGATGTCTTTGTGTATCCGATCCAGAATCGCCTGGCTCCCGGACTCCGCTCCCACAAACAAGCTACGGCATCCGGAGCGGGCCAGGAGCGCCACAAACTCGTCGTCCCAAGACATGATTTCATTGACTCGGCCGTGGGCGCACCATTCGAGGTTCAAATTCTCCTCGATGAAGCCGCGGCAGATTTCCGCAGCCCTCTTGCTTCGCGTGAAGAATACGTTGTCCCAGAAGATCAGTTGGCGGAAGCCGTACCGCTCTCGGTACGCCGAAATCTCCCGCACAACGCGGTCGCTGCTCAACGCCAGCCATTTTCGATGGGAAAAAGAGTTCATGGAGCAGTAGGAGCACCGGTAGGGGCATCCCACGCTGGACATGTAGTACAGCATGTTTCGGAGTTGGTAGGCATCCAAGGGCGAAAGCAGGTCGAAGTTCACGGGAGGCAAGTCGTTGGGGTCCACCAGCGGGCGTGGCGCCGTCTCACGAATCTCCTTGCCCGCTTTGTACATGATGCCCCGGACATGATTTATTTCTCCTCCGGAGTCCAAGACTCGGCAAAGTTCGAGAAAGGTGACTTCCCCCTGTCCCCTGACCACGATATCGATACAAGGCTCCTCAAGGGTTTGTGAGGGCATAAGAGTGGGATGCCAGCCCCCCCAGATTACCGGAAGTTCCGGATTTCGGGACTTGACCCATTGGGACCACTCCAGTCCGTGCAGGACCTGGTAACTGGTCATGGCCGTCACCGCGAAACAAAGCACGTCGCCGGCGTCCAACGCAGGTTTCAGGTCCGAGGGATGTCGAATGATTCGTCCGTCGATGATCTCCACGGAGAACGATTCATCGTCGAACATCCTGGCTAGGTGAAGTAACTGAAGGGGCTCCCAAAAAGGGCGTGCCGGTGGAACCCGGGTGAGGGAAGGGTAGAACAGCAGGATGCGTTTTGCCATATCAGGGGGTTCCAGGTTCCGCTAAGAGGCGGAGAATTGCCTTTCGAATTCGATTTGAGTCGGTGCCGGTCCGGTCCCGAGGTCTGGGCATGTCGACTTCGAAACCGGCCAATATTCGGGTCGGTCGTTTGGACAATACCAAAATCCGATCACTTAAGAACACGGCCTCATCCACGTTGTGAGTCACGAACAGGATCGTGTCCCCACGTCTGGACCAAACATCCAGGAGGAACCTTTGTAAATCGTTTCGTGTCTGGCTGTCCAGTGCGCCGAAGGGTTCGTCCATCAATACCACCTCGGGATTCATGATCAACGTTCGCGCAATGGCCACCCGCTGCTTCATGCCGCCGGAGAGTTCCTTGGGGTACTTGTTTTCGAACCCGGAAAGCCCGAAGGCTCGGATGTAATCGAGGGCGGCCTCTCTGCGCTTTTTTTCGGGAACCCGCTTGATCTCAAGGCCCATCTCGATGTTTTCGATGGTCGTTCTCCAGGGGAACAACGCGAATTCCTGAAACACGAGCCCCACGCGTTCATCCCGTTGTGTAACCACCTTCCCGTCCAGGACGATCTTCCCTGCGGAAGCCTTATCGAGCCCGGCGATTAGACGAAGCAGGGTGGTCTTGCCGCACCCGCTGGGCCCTACGATGGAAACAAAGCGACCCTTCTCCACCCGACAATTGAGCGGCGCGATGACCTCGACGGACTCTTCGCCGCGATCGGACTGGAAGACCTTGGTCAGTTCCACCAGTTCAAGGCTTAACGCCATGATGTTCTCATTCTTATCGCCATTGTATGAGCCTTCTTTCGACGAATTGAAGTGAGACGTCGATGGCAAGTCCAATGGCTCCGATGACCAGCATGCCGGCCAGGATTTCATCGGCGCGCTGGATATCTCGGGCGGTCATGATCATGTATCCCAGTCCGTATCCTTGGCGTACACCCGTGAATTCCGCGGCCACCAAGGTCATCCATCCTATGCCGATACCGATGCGAAGACCGGTCATGATGGAAGGTACGGAGCCGGGAAGCAATACCTTCAGAAAGATGTCACGGCTTGAAGCGTTCAAAGTGCGCGCGGCTTCAATGAGAATTCGGTCGATGGAAACCACCCCTGAAATGGTGTTCAGAAGAATCGGAAAGAACGCACCGAGGAAAATGATGAATGCCGCCGAGCGGTTTCCTATGCCGAACCAAAGAATGGCTATGGGAATCCAGGCCAGCGGTGGAATGGGACGGATGATCTCGACGATGGGTTCGAAGGCGTCTCGGAGGCGCCGGGACCAGCCCATGGCGATGCCCAGAGGAATTGCGATCACAGCGGCGGCGCCGTAACCCGAAAATACGCGGTAAAGGCTGTGGAGGATATGGTCGTGCAAGAGCCGTCCAGGCGGCATGCCGACCACTGAGAGATCCAAGAGACCCCACAATACTTCTCTCGGGGAGGGGAGTTTAAAGGACGGAATGAGTCCCAGAGAAGACAACCCCTGCCAAATCACAATCAGGCACAATGGGGGAAGAGCACGTTTCCATTTCATTGAGCTTGGATTTCGCTCAGGAACTTGGGATTGATGAAACGGTCCACAAAGGCGTCGGGGTTTTTCACTCGAATGTATTGGAGTTCCGTCAGGAAACGCACGTACTCTTTTTCACCCTCGACGTTGAGCTTCGTGGTGTAATGGACGTTCTTCAAGGCCGACTTCACGGTTTCCTCGTCCATTCCGGTATATTTGACCCCGATACGAACCGCTTCGTCGGGATGATCGTGGATGAATCGCGTGGCCGCCAGATGTGCCGCCAATACGGCCCGGACCCGTTCCGGGTGGGAATCGGCGAATTTCGAGTCCGCCGCCAGCACGCAGCAAGGATGTTCCGGCCACATGTCGTGGGAGGTGGCCAAGTTCCGTCCCACGCCCATGGTGAAGGCTTTGGAGGGATAGGGTTCCCATGCCACGAATGCGTCGATCTGGCCCGTCCGCAAAGCACCGATCATTTCCGGGGGCTTGATCACGATGATGTTTACCCGGTAATCGGAAAGCTCTTCAGGCTCGAACGCCTTGTCGAGTGCTCTGCGCAGCAGAAAATCCTGCACGGTGGAATGCCCGGGCACGGCCACGGTTTTCTCCTGGAGGTCCTTCAAGGAGGTCAGGGTGTGATCTTCTTTGGAGACGACCAAGGCGGAGCCTTCGGTGTTCACCTGGGACACCACCACCACCCGCGCCGCTCCATTGGCAACGGCGGTCGTGGCCGGGGCTTCTCCCACATAGGCCATATCCAGAGCACCCGACGCAAACGCGGTCATCACTTCGGGTCCGGCCTTGAACACGCCGGCGACGTCAACGGCCACGCCCTCTTTCTCAAAGTAACCTCGCTCCAGAGCCACCCAGAACGCGAGATGATGAATATCGCTCTGAAGATAGGCCATACGAACGGGTTTGGCCTCTTCGGTGCCCGCGTTGCTCGCCGCGGGCGTACCGAACATCGTGACGAGGGCCACCGACAAAACGAACAGCTTGCGGATCACCCGGTACATCGCTCCTCCCTTTCACCCGCGGCCCGATCAATGCTTAGTTGGAGGGGCCTACAGGATCGTGCCTGGAAGTTCTATAAGAATGGGGCCGGAGAGGCAAGCGGTTTCGTCGAATCTCAACGATTCGGTGCGGTCTCCGGCAACCATGCCCAAGTAGGACGGAAACCCATCATCGGCGCCTGCCGGACTTTCGGGGAATGCAGACCGAAACGATTTCACGAGTCGATCAACGGCGGCCCCAAAGTCTCCACCTCGACGTAACGGTTTACGGGAAGTCCCGCGAAGAGCACCGCCCCGGGACACGGCACCACAAGCTTCTTGTGAAATTCGGCTCCGATCACGTTGAAAAATTCAAGGCAAGCGGAACAAATGAATTTGGTGCCGGCAATGGAGTAGGGCATTTCTTCTTCATTCTCCACCACGAAAAAGACCGGTTCGATGAAGTTCGCGTGGTTGGCGCAATGAGAGAGAAACAGGTCCTCGTAGCGCATTCCACGAACGCCCATGACCCGCATCCAGCGTTCCAGGGAGGCGGGGTCCTCGGAAGAAAGATCGTCCCATGCATCGGGTTTGGCCGAGAGATAACTTTCTCTCCGGATCAGGACTCGCTTTTCTTCTTCCGAAGGAAGTCGCCCGGCACGAAAAGAGCTCGCCCTCAGGATGATCTGGGCACTCAAGCCCAAAGACGTCAGGTCCGACGGGCTGATCACGAGGTAGTGTCCGGCCAACGGCGAGTCCCAATACCAGGACAACGGGCGTTTGCAGAGTTCGGTCTTTCGCCAGGCTTCGGGCATCACCAGCGTGATGCCCGAAGTTTTGGACAAAGGGACGCACACCGCTTTTCGGGCTTCGCCCACCGCCTGTTGTTCGCTTTCCGCTTTCCGCAGAAACTCCTTTAGACGGGATTCGTCGAGCCAGTAGGCGTATTTGATATATTGAGAAATGACGTCTCCCTTCTTCTTTCCCCTCAAGCGGTTTTTTTGGCCTCGCTCCCACCTTCCTCGGCGTTGGCTCCCAGCAACGCTTTCGCCACCAAGCTGGTGACGTCTTTCATCACGAGGTGCGAACCGGCGGCCTTGATGCCCACCTGAAGTCCGGCGAAGCAAAACGGGCATGCGGAAACCAGGTCTTCAGCTCCCGTGGCCTCGGCCTCGCGGACACGGCGTTGTGCCATCTTTCCCTGAATGTCCGGGAACCCCGCCTTGACGCCCCCACCGGCTCCGCAACACCTCGAATATTTTCGGATTCGTTCCATCTCGATCAGCTCGAGTCCCGGGATCGCATTCATCACTTCGCGAGGAGCGTCGAATACGCCGGCGGCGCGGCCCAAATGGCAAGGATCGTGATAGGTCACCTTTCGCTCGACTCGATGGGTGAACTCGAGGTCTCCCTGTTTGAGCAGGCGGTGAAGGAACTCGACCATGTGGAGAACCTCGAAATTCAGGCCCCCCACCTTGGGATAATCTTCCTTGATGGTTTTAAAACAACCGGAGCAGGAACTGATGAGCGTATCGATGCCGAGATCGTTGAACACCCGGATGTTGTCCTTGGCGATTCGTTCGAACTCGGAGTCACCCATGCGGAGCATCACGCTGCCGCAGCATTTCTCGTCTCCTCCCAGGCATCCGTAGTCCACGCCCAAGGCCTCGAGAATATTGATGGTGTTGATGGCGATCTGACGCACGTTGGCGTCGTAAACCGCCGTACACCCCAGGAAAAGCAGCACCTTGCCCTTGGTCTTCTTGATCTCCCGCGGCGTGTCTTCAATGAGTTTTTCCTTTTTGGCTCGACGGGCCCATTTGGTTCTTGCCTGACGAGGCTGTTGCCACGGATTGTCGTAGGCCTTGACGCTCTTCACCAACGGGGTTTGACTCTCCAACGGGCCGTAGCCCGCCTCCACGATGAGCTCCCTGATGTTTTCCCACAGGTTCACCGTGTCCAGGTTGGCCGGGCACACAATTTCGCACTGCCCGCAGGTGGAACATTCATACAGGTGGGCGGCGAAATTTTGTACCATGTCGTCGGTGACTTCAGGGACCCGAAACAAACCCCGGATGATTCCCTTCAGTGGTTGCGGAGTCGCCGAGCTGTTCAGGATGCGGGCGGCCAGGCCGTGTTGTCCTCGGATGATTTCGAGGAATTCCCGGGCCTTGGTCCTGGGGATGACGCTTTCACTGCGATCTTGGTCGTATACGGGGCACCAGTTGAGGCATTCACCGCACCGGGTGCAGGCCTGTAACTGCATGAGACGATGCGCGCTCAGGCGTTCGATGGGAATCCTGCGCGCGATCTTCTTTTCCGGAGGCGGCTCCTTCACGCTTTTGACGGAAGGCTTGGACTCGGGCGTTGGGCTCGGGGACGCGGAAACCGTCCGGGGAGCGTCGTCCTGAACCTTCTCCCCTTCGTTGCGTTCTTCCGGCGGAGTCTCGGCCTTCTCCGGTGCTTCGGCGGTTTCAGAAACGTTTACGTTTTCGTTTTCCGACATGATCCATTCCTCTTCGGATTGACGGGTTCGGTCCATCCCTCGGGGACGTTCAACGACCGAACCCGGTGACTACTCAATGGCGGCGTTTCCGGCCCTCGACTCGAATCCGGATCACTCCTTCTTCTCATCGCCGCGAATGATAAGGTTCAGCGGAGCCGTAATAATGTGTCTCAGCTTGCTGAAAGGCAGGTAGACGAGGAAGGCCGCCCACATGGCGCCGTGGACGTACCAGAGAATCCCGTAGGCCCGCTGGGCGTCGGAGGAAAAGGCCCCCCACGCTTTGGCGACCGAATATCCCACGAAGGAATAGCAGGCGACCTCGCCGGGAACACCGGTGACGTAGATTCTCGCTCCCTCGAGAGCGAAGCCGCTGAGAGTCAACAGCCCTATGATCAACAACGTCAAGTTGTCCTGTTCTTCGGACAGAACGTGTTTCGGTCGGCTTACGAATCTTTGAGCTGCGGCCCAGAGCACCCCCAGGACGATGAGCAGTCCGAGGAAGTCGTTCACCGAAGCGGTGAACCAGTGATTCTTGTCCAGCAATGCCAGAGTCGTTTCACCATCCGGATTCAGCCCGTAAAGGATCATGGTGATCAGACTCAAAATGAGGCGACCGATGAAGGCCAGATAAATCATCGAGTGGATGGTCCAGCGCTTGACGCTTTCCTTCAGAATTCGCCGTTGGAGCAACACGTCGAAGAACAGGGTGCTCAACACGGACAGGATTTTTCGAGAGAAGATCGTGCCCCACACCGACTCGGCGGCAAGAGCGGCTTTGCGATGGGTCGAGGTCCGCTCTCCGGCTACGCTGCCCTGGAACCAGAGGAATATCATGGCGAACAGCCCGAGGAGGAGAACGGCCAAGGCGCCCTTGAACATCCAATGGCCGACGGATGCGGGAGCGTTGTGGCACACGATACACAGAACGCTTTTGCCCGGGAGGACCATGGCGGCGGCGCCCACCGAATTCCCCTCGAAATGGCATTTGGCGCAGAATTCCTTGTCGTAGACCTCGGTCATTTTATGGTTGGTGAAACTCAACGGAACGCCCTGATCATCCATGCTTGCGAGACGTACCCGATCTGCGGCGCGGTCCAGCTCCACGAAACGGGATTGCGTATGACAGGCTTCGCACCGGACTCTCAAGTGTGGATCTCCGGCCGCCTCTTCGCCGTGGACCGTATGGCATTCGAGGCACTGAACGCCCGCTTCGGAACGATGCGGAGACTTGGCCACGTCCCGGTGACAGTGAACACAGGCGGCGTAATTGTGTTGCGTGCCGGCGAATGCGTCGGCCGGCACCTGGAGAGACACCGCCGTGCCGTCCTCGGTACGGTTGCAGGACGGCTGGGCGTGACATTCCATACAGAAGGCATTGGACGCGATCACGCCTTCGTTGGTGTTGACGTTTCTTTGGCGGTGACAGTCCAGGCACTCGCGCTTGCTTCCTTCCATCTTGACGCCGTCGTCGGAGGGAAAGAACAAGGCGAACGAGCCCAATCCCGCTATGCCTATCAGTAGTATCAAGAGCATCTTTTTCATAAGAACCCCAATTCCTTGCGCTTGGACTCTACTTGCCCGGTGTGGTGTTGATATCCTCGGCGACCCGAGCCTCCCACTCGCCGGCATGCTCGTGCTTCATCTTCTCCATGGTCGTGTTACCCGTAAAAATGGAAGTGTCTCCGGGATATACCGACGGGCGGAAATGTACCGTGATCGTATGAAGGACCAGCTTCAGTGCGATGGCCATGACGGCCTCGTAAAGGTGAAGCACCTGGGCGAGATTTACGAAAAATCCGGGCAACACTCGGCTGAAGGCTTCCGGGAACCACAGGAAGAGACCGGTGAGTCCCATGGTGTTCATACCGAGGAAAAACGCCCAATAATCGAACTTCTCGAGGTAGGAGAACTTGTTGAATTTCGGGGGCCGGGACCTACGGGCGAAAAAGAACCGGAAGTGCTCGGACATATCCTTGAAGTCCCGCATGCTCGGCAGGAGGGACCGGGGACCGGTCCACCGGCCTTTCAGGACCAGCTTGTAATATAGAAACCAGACCAGGTGCGCCACAACTGCGGAGTAGGTCACCACGGCGAAGAAGCGATGCACGTCGCCTGCGTTTTCTTGGCCGCCCAGTATCCACATGATCGCCCGGGCCCAGAACTGTGAACTGAATGCGAGGCTCAGGCCCGTGACCGCCAGAACCGTAAATCCGATCATCACCACCAGATGAAGGAATCGGTGCAGGACGCTGAACCGCTGAACCGTCTCGACTTGGGGCTGTTTATTTTGCATGTTAGCGATTCCTCAACTTTTCGTGGAGTTCTCTCATGATCCAAAGAAAGGAGTGGCCGAAAAAGAACACCAACACCAGGGCCACCACGGCAAAGGCTACGACGCGAACCCTATGGACCAGGATCAGGGATTCCTTCTTCTCCTGCTCTTTCTGTTCGATGGTGTCCAGGGAGGCATGGATCACCACCCGGGAGAAGCCTTCGTCGGCATCCGGGTGGCATCGGAGGCAGGCCGCCAGGGCTTTGTCGTTTTCCTTAAGAGAAACGGTGTTGTGAGCGCCGTGGCAATCGGAGCAATAAGCCGAACGGGTATTCCCCAGTTTCACCGCCGCCCTGCCGTGGAAGTCGGCCAGATAGCTCGCCCGGTGAGCCGGGTGGCATCGGCCGCAGGTTTCGGTCATCTCCTTGCCGGTTTCCAGCCTGGATCGCCCGGAGGGCGCGTAATGCGCGGAGTGGCATTCGCCGCAGGTGGGAGCCTTCTTCTTTTCAGAGGCCTCAGCGCCTTCAGCCGGGGGGGCGAGTTCCTCCGCGAGAGCCTTGGCGTGGGCGCCTTCCCGAGTACGTTGAACCGCCGAAGCGTGACACGCCGCACAGCGTCCGTAATCGAAATTACGAGTGGCCTCGTCCAATAAGGAAGCGTTATCCGTTTTCGGGTGGTTTGGCCCGTCTTCCATGATGTTGTCGTGGCATTTCTCACAGGCAAGGGCGCCGTGGGCCGAAGCCGCATATCGGTTCATGTCCACGAACCATGAAGAATCGGAGCCGATGGAAGCGTCCGCCCATACCTCGGGGACCCCGCACAGGGCGAGGGCCGTAACCACAATGAGGAATCTCGGCAGGAGGCGGAGTGCTCCATGCTTCGGGATACGGGTTTGAAAGTGCGATTTGTAGTCCAATGTGAACCCCTTTGAAACAATGAGTTGATCCGGTGTCCGGCGGCGCATGGAGGCGTGTAATTCCGCCGTGAGGCGGGAATCGGCTCAGGTGTCGATTGCCCCGAGTTCCGACCGGTTCCTGAAGTACAGGTTCAGGAGGCCGATTGAAAGCACATGGAGAAGGCGGAAACACTCCGACGCGAGCTCCGTGGTTTCGGTTTTCGCGTCCACCTCGGACTTCAATCGGCGTAATGCTTTGGTGGTTTCCTTCGCAGACTCCGTCAATCCGCGGGTTTCCTCTTCGGGCGCTCGAAACGGTCCTCGTTCAAAATGGCGAAGCCTGGACCAAAGCGCTTCGAGGAAGACGCGCAATTTCTCAGGTTCGTAAAGCTTGGCACCGATCTTCCATCGGAGCGGCAACAGCTCCATCCCGGCGGCGACAATGCGGGAATTACTCAGTTCACGACGTAGCTCTTGGGCGAATTTCCTGCGGTCGGCCTCCGGCGCGACCACTTCGACCATTTGGGAACCCTTTTTCGGAAACGCGCGGGCTTCGGCATCCCAGTAAATTAGGTGAGCGAGCATGGCGTTCGCCTCGGAAAATCGCGGGTGCTCGAAATGGGGACCGAACAGGAGGAACTTGCCTTTGCCCAATGCGGAGCGGATGACGGCGGCCTTTTGAACAAGGGTTTCCTCCGCCAAGGCCTCGTCGACAAGGAACTGAGTCCGCGGGGTGAATCCGCCGTATTCCAGCAGGATTTCGGTGCCTTCGGAAGTCGTCATTCCCGGACCGCCGTACATGGGGGCGACAACCTCCATGCCTTTGGGAAAGGGGAGTCTCCCAGTGGTCTTCAAAGCCACGTCTTCCCTCACGGGATGGAACACGAAATCGCATCCGTATGAGGTGCAGAATTTGTGAGCCATGTGTTTGGGTTCCGGAAGGTTCCTGGACAGGTTGGAAATCTTGGCTTCGACGAAGTTGAATAACCTGAGGTGTTCCTTGGAAGAGCGGAGGGGAAGATAGGCGCCCGCGCAGGTTCCGATGTAGAGGCCGCCTTCCCGGACGAACGCTTCGATTCGTTCGGCTCCCGCGGCTCCCAAGGCACGGGCCACGGCAAAGGTATCCCCGCCGGACACCGCGAACACGTCCAGACCGTTCAGCCCCCCTTTTTCCACCTCGTATTCGTCAAGAAACCTGACGCGATGGAAACCCAATCGATCGAAAATCTCCGCGAACCACAGCCAGGAATGGGAAGAACCTCCACCGGCGTAAACTCCGATGGCGGGGTAGGATAGGGGACGGCCGCCGTCTCCGTTGGTGGAGCTCGGCCGGGGGCCGTCGTTCCCCACTCTCAGGTAAACGCGTTGCCCATCGGCCAGGGCGCGATTCGACGCGATGATCGGTTCGTACGGATTACCCATGTGCCGGCTCGGAAGACTTTCTTGTGGGTCCTTCCGGGGTTTCCCGTTCGATACCTTGACCTCGGACCTCCCCGGCGTGCCGAATGGTGAAAGCCCTCTCCCCCGAAGGGGAGAGGGGAGGAGGAGGTTTGGGGTAGGAACAGTTCTTGTCTAATCAAGTTTTGATCGGGTCCCGCAAAGGACCGATGTATTCAAGCGAAGAGCTTCAGACTTGAAGATCGCTCACAACGGATTCCAACGTATCGGAAGTGAATTCGATTTCGGTTCCGATTCCGGCCAGCTCGAGGAGCAACTCCTCGGTCAATTCAGGAGACATGACTGCGAACATGGGGTCGATTCCGAAAACGTAAGCCACGGCTTGTCTGCGTTCCCACCAGGAAGCTGCGTCGGACGCGCCGAAATCTCCGAACAAGGGACTGCGGGGACACCAGGGACTGAAAATGCCTTGACCGGCGAGTTCCACGGTTCCGGTGAGAGAGTCCAGAGAAGCTTCGATTTCCTGAGCGCTCTTCTTGCCGGCTTTTTCGCTGAGTTGAGCAACCGCTGCGGCGCTCAGCCCCTTCCGGGCGCAAAGACACATCAACCGGCAGGCTTCTTTGGCCTCCAGACCGAGATTCTTGAAGCCGAGAACGGCATCGGGATCGTCCAGTCTGAAGCCGGGTTCCGCAACGGCGGATTCGGTCTTGAGAGCCGGATCTTCATCCAGAAATACGAAGGTTTGGGTGGGATAGGGGCTGTTGTAGGAGGCCGTGTGGCGGTGTACGATGGGAGCCAACCACTCCTTGACGTCCGCGTGCCCCATGGCCGCGCAGATGTCTTCCACGCCTTTCTTGCCTTTGAGCGCTCCGTCTTTTACCTGGGGAATGATTTCGAGACACTTGTCGACGAATCCTTCGGCGTCCGCGATTTCCAGGAGTCCCATCCCTCGGAGGGCGATTCCTTTCAGGTTCTTTTCGCCGAAAAGCCTGCCGAAGCCGAAGCGATCTCCGCTCGGCCAGTAGTTCAAACAGACCTGGGCCGCATCGGAACCGGATTCTCCGGCCGGGCCGATCACCATGGTCTGGATGAGGTCGTCGCCCAAGGCCTTGCGCCAGGCATCCGTGCTCTGCCAAACGTCGGATCCCCAAACGTCGGAAGCGTCGTTCACGTCGGCTACGCCGTCGTGAATCCAAAGAAACACCGGCTTATCCGCCTTACCCTTGAGTACGACATAATCGAAGCCCGCGTATTTGAGCTCGATACCTACGTGAAAAGTGATGGGCGCGTGGGCGAGTTTTCCCGTAATCGGGCTTTTGCCGGTAAGGACGGCGAGGGACGAGCCGGGGCACAGGGTGCCGCTGAGCAGGCCCGTACCGATGACGATGGGGTCTCCGTCGGCGTGTTGTTCATAAAGTGCCTTGTTCACGGCCGCGCCGCCGATCTTTTCGGCAACGAGGTCTTCACTCAGCTCGTCTTCGCTGATTTCCCCGGCGGCCAGGTCCACAATGAGAATCTTATCGGACGACAAATACTCCATGGCATTCTCCTTATTCAACGATGATGGCGTCCACGGGGCAGACCTTAACGCACATGGGGCCGTGTTCCATCTCTTCGCAGAGGTCGCAGGCTTCTCTCAGCAGCATGGGCTTGGCGGAGGCATCCCCTTCCTTCTGCTCCCCGGGTTCGTCGTCCGTGGCGCCGATTTTCTTCACTTCCATACCTTCGGGCCGGAAAACGACCAGGTCTTCCTCTTCCTTGAGGAGCACGCCGAAGTAGTTCTTCTTCTCACGGCCGCGATAAAGAACGATGCATGCGGAAAGGAAGGCGAACCCGTCGTCCCTGTGGTAGCCGCACGCCATTTCGCAAGCCATGCATCCGATGCACTTGAGTGCGTCAACTTTAACTCCCATGTTCATCGTCCCCTTATGTTTGGATTTGTGAAACAATTCTTATTCTTATATAACCGGAAACCTCCGGCGGGGGGATACGCCTTCGAGGCGATCCGGAACCGAGAAAGCGAATCTTCTCGTACATATCGTTAGTAAATCCGGGATGTTACATGAAAAGACCGCTAATGTTAGGAATCCTATATCGGATCTCCTCGAGGAAATCAATAGCGAAATATCAGATGTTTTAAACTTTATAAAAATTTCTTGACAACCTCGACCGCCTATGGCAACAGCTATCCACGGCAGGAAGGAGCAGCGGATACTCATGTTCAAATCAGCCAAGTTCAATCGAATTTCGGAAAACATCGTGCAGCAGATCAGGCAGGCGATCCTTGAAGGTCGGCTCAAGCCCGGCGACCGGCTGCCTGCGGAAAAAGACTTGGCGGACGATTTCGGGGTCAGCAAGGCTTCGCTTAGAGAGGCGTTTCGAGCCCTCGAAGCTCTAGGACTTCTCGAGGTACGGCAGGGAGTCTCAGGCGGGGCTTTCGTGCGAGAGGTGGACGCGCAGAAGGCCCGGGATTGCCTCACCAACTATTTGTTTTTCCGCAACCCGTCCATCTCGGAGCTCTCCCAGGTCCGATGCATCATCGAACCTCAGCTTTGCGAGATCACCGCCCAAATCGCAACCAACGAGGAAGTCGACGAGCTGGAAAAGAATCTCTGGGACATGAAGGAAACGCTGGACAACGGTCGATTTTCTCATGAACTCGAAATCTATTTTCATCAGAAAATCGCCACCATTGCCGGGAATGCCATCATCTGTCTGGTCATGGATTCGGTGCGCGACATGCTTGTGGGCATCAAAGATCTGATCCACACCGATCATGACTTTTCCGTCGCCGTTTTTCTGGCGCACAAAAGGATTCTGGACGCACTTCGAATGCGTGACCCCGAGCGGGCCCGCGTCGAAATGTACCGTCACATCAAGGAGGTTGAAGAAGGCTTGATCAGCTACTTCGCCCTGCAAGGTCCGGAGAGTTTCAAGAGTTTCCGGTCCGTGTGAATTCCGGTGGACCCGGACGCCGTTGATTCCCGGCCGCAGGCAACCCCCTTGGGTGCACTTTCGAGGTGCACCCCGGTCACATCATTCATAGGAGGGTTTAAGGTGCACTACATGTTCGATGAAGGCCGTTTCGACGAAAGGGTCTTGAAGGAATTGCAGTCCATCGTGGGTGCGAAGAACGCCACCGCGGCCAAGCACGTACGATTCGCCTACTCTTACGATTTGTCTTTCGTGCAGCCCAAAATGCCCGATTACGTGGTTCTGGTGGAGAACGTCGAGCAGGTCCAGGGGATCATGCGCTTCGCCAACCAGGAGAAAATCCCGGTAACTCCCTATACTGCGGGCACCAACATCGGAGGCCTCACGATTCCGGAAAGAGGCGGCATTCTGATGGACCTCAAACGCATGAACCGGATTCTCGATATCGACGCGGAATCCCATTACGCGGTCGTCGAACCCGGCGTCAGTCACGCCCAACTCGCCGAAGCGCTCTACAAACACAATTTGAGATTCGGTTGGCCGGTGGGTCCCCCCTCGGCTTCCGTGTCTTCCTGCGCCATTTCCCACGGCATCGGGGGGCTCAACGCCCGATACGGTCTCAACAGCCAGGAAATCACCAGCATGGAAGTGGTGTTGCCCACCGGTGAACTGGTGCGCGTAGGGTCCTGCGCCATTCAGGAAAACGCTTGGCACAGCGTACTCCCCATGCCCCAAATGGACGGCCTGTTCAAAGGCTGGCTGGGAAGCACCGGCGTGATCACCAAGCTGGGCGTCGGCGTCCATCCCATTCCCCCGGTCCTCAAGGTGTTCACCGTGTCCTGCGACAACGTGCAGGATATGTATTCCTACATGCTGAATCTGAGCAATTACGAAATCTGCGACGACCTCACCGCGGTTTCGTGGTGGCTGGCTCAGGTACCCATCCCCTATCCCTATCGCGCGAAGCCGGACGAGTCTCCGGAATGGTTCAGTTTCGCCAACACCACTTCCTTCACGGAAAAAGAGAAGGAAGCCAAAGAAGAGATGTGGGAAACGGTGGTTGAGGAGGAGAAGAAGAAAGGTACTTCCCTGAAGGTCACTCAGTATCCCGAAGAAGCGCTCAAAGCGAGGACCCAATTACCCAGCCAGATCGTGGGCTCCACCAAGAACTACTGTAAGATGGCGGGGGCCGGCATTTCCTGGCCGGGCACCTTTACTCCCGCCAAGAAGTGGGCGCCCGTATACTCGAGATGGAAAGAGATTCTCATCGACGCCAACCTCTCCCCTTCCGTGCGCATGTCCATGTACCGAGGCGTTCATTACGGCATGCTTCGCGCCATGATTCCCTTCAACAAACAGAATCCCGACGACATCGAGAATGCCCGCAGGGCCATCGTGGAATGCCTCAAGGTGGACCTGGACGAGGGCGGCATCCCGTACAAGCCCCCCGTGGACTTCGCCAAGGAGATCAACCAACGGGCGCATCCCGGTTACCTGATGCTTTTGAAAAAGGTCAAGCAAATGCTTGATCCCAACGACATCATGAATCCGGGCAAGCTGGGAATCTGACGGTCCCACGGTTTCAAGGACCATAAGCGCAACGAAAACGTTTGTAGGACAACGGATACGGAGGTTTTTGAATGGAATGGAACATACCGGATCTGAAAGATCTGGAAAGGTATTTCTGGCGATGCACCGCCTGCGGAACCTGCCGCACGGCCTATACGTACGGTCCGCCCCCGGTGGCCAAGCCCATCTGTCCCGCGGGTACCGAGTTCGGCTTTGAAGGGTACTACTCCTCCAAGGGAAAAGCCGCCTATGCCCGCGGTCTGACCGCCGGAGTGCTGAGCTTCGACGACCCCGAGTTTCTCGAAGCCATATACAAATGCACCATCTGCGCCGGTTGTCAGAATCAGTGTCAGGTGGACTACAAGCCGCACATTCCGGAAGTGATCGAAGCCTTGCGCCGCGAGGCGGTTAAATCCGGCAAAGGCCCCATGCCGCTTCACAAGAACCTGACTCAGTCCATGCGCAACTACAACAACCCCTACCAGGGACCTCGGAGGGTGCGCACCGATTGGACACGGCCCTTTAAGAAAGCCGGCAAGCCCATCAAAGACATCAACAAGGAAGCCGCTCCCAACCTGTTCTATGTGGGTTGCACGGGCGCCTTCAACACGGGAGCACGTGCCGTACCCACGGCCACGGCCTCCATTTTTCAGAAACTCGGACTCGATTTCGGGATCTTGGGTGAAAACGAAGTCTGTTGCGGGTCCACGGCTATGAGAGTTGGTGACGCGGAGGAATTCAAGCGCGTGGCGACCCTGAACCTCGAAACCTTCAAGAAGCTTCGCGACGAAAAGGGCGTTAAAAGAATTATCACGTCCTGCGCCGGATGCTTCCGGGCCATCAAGAAGGACTATGTGCTCTCGTCCGAGTACGACGAGGTGATGGATGGGATCGAAGTCATTCACACAGCCGACTTACTGAACGGGTTGTATAAGGAAGGCAAGCTCAAGTTCGCCGGCGAACTGCCCATGAAGGTCACTTACCACGATCCTTGTCATACGGGACGGCACCTGAACAAGTTCGTGGTGGACAAAGAGGGCAAAGACCTGTGGGAAGGCGCTTATGTGGAGGTGGATGAGAGCGACTGCCTGTACGATGAGCCGAGGGAATTGCTTCAAGCGATTCCGGGGCTTCAACTCGAGGAGATGGAGCGCATTCGGGCCAACTCGTTTTGCTGCGGAGGCGGCGGAGGCGTGATGACCGGTTTCGGCGACTGGGCCACCAAGAATGCTTCCCTGCGAATCGAGGAAGGCATGGAAACGGGGGCCGAGAAAATGGTGTCGATTTGCCCCTTCTGCTACTTCAATCTCAATGAAGGAGCCAAGCGAATCGGCAGCGGCATGCAGGTTGTGGATTTGGTGGAACTCGTGGATCAAGTCCTACCCGAGCAGGCCTGATCGGGATTCAAAGGGGAGGGGGATTCCCCTCCCCTTGGTCTGAGGCGGAACAGTCCATAAGGAGAGGGGGGAAACAGGGGTCATCGGAGACAGGTCGAAGGTACGTATCCTGTCCGCGCCGTTTGTATGAGTTACGGTACGGCAGGATCCAGTGAGTGCACTTAGGAGGAGGAGTAGGAGAAAAATGGCAATCGCACGCAAGTATGGAGAAGAGCAGCCATATGCCGGTGGCGCGCTCAAACTGAGGATACCCTTCGTACACTACCGGATCGAGTATCAAGATTTCATCCAGGGCGCCATTCTAAGCTGCGTACCCTTGGGCATTACCGCAGCCATGGTCAAAGTCCTGGGAATTCCCATTGAAGTTGCGGTCCTCATGGTGGTGATCAACAATTTTCTGTACCTGTTGCACACATCATTCGGCGATCCTTCCATCGCCGGCTGGATCACGGCGGGTATTCCGCTATACATATCCTTCCTGACCGATTTTGAAGCCGGGCCCGAGCGCATTCAGGCGTTGATCGCACTTCAGGTCCTGGTCGGGCTGATTTTTCTCGTGCTTGGAGTGACGGGGATTACGAAAACCGTAATCAAACACTTCCCGGTGTCCATGCGGGCGGGTATTTTGCTCGGCGCCGGGTTCGCCGCCCTGATGCGGGTTTTCGACCCCGGACAGCCCTTTATCGGGAAGATGCCCATCGCCTTCTTGGTTTCGGCTTTTGGCAGTTTCTTCATCCTGTTTTCGGTCCGCGGCATGGAATTCCGCAAAAGATACGGCTGGTTCGCGTGGGTGGCGGGCTTTGGGATCGCCCCGGGCTTCGTGATCGGGTATCTCGCCGGGCTTATTACCGGGGAAATCCCGATGCCGGTCGGTGTCTTCGATCGCTTCATCATCGCCATCCCCTTTGGAGAGATGCTCAACTCGTTCAGTGCGTTCTCCATCGGTTTTCCCTCCGCGACGGCATGGGGAGCCGCCATTTCTTTGGCCATTGTGGCCTACGTTCTCGCTTTCGGCGATATTCTGGTACTGGAGGCTTTGGTCGACGAATCGGACAAGGCCCGACCCGACGAGAAAATCGTTTTTCAGGTATCCCGCAACCACCTCATCACCTCTTTCCGAAATCTGCTTGAAGGTGTGACCATGCCTTATCTGCCCCTGTGCGGACCCCAGTGGACCGGTGGGCAGGCCTTGGTGGTGAACCGCTATAAGAACTCCACGGCGGAACAGGAACCCTCATACTGGGGCGGCGCCACCTCGATCTTCTGGGGCATGAGCATCGCCATGGTCTTCCATCCCATCGTACAGATCATTCTTCCGGCCAAGCTGATCGGTTTCGGTCTGACCCTGCTGATTCAGGGATACCTCTGCGTCTATATCGCGTTCGCCATGTGCACCAACAACCTCCAGCGCGGCATCGCCGGCGTCATGGGGGCCGTTCTGGTCACGGCCAATTACGTGAAACTTTGGGGAAGCCCCTTCTGGTCCGGCCCCACCATGGCCCTGATTATCGGTGCGATCATGTACTTTGCCCTGGAGCATTACACTCCGAAGCAGATCGACAAGAGCGCCTCGGAAGAAGCTGCGGTCAAGGCCATTGAAAACGGGGAAGCGCATCCCCCGGAAGAGAACGGAAAGTAATAACGAATCCATTTGGCCGGTTTCCGGGCCGAGAGCACGGGAACCGGTACAGGAGGCGATCGGGCGCCGGTATGTGGAATCAAGAATCGAAACGAAATCTGACCGTCTTTCTCAAAGCGGGTCTTCCCTACACCGTCGCCGGCGTCCTCATTGTGTTTGGGGGACTGTACGCACTCAAAGAAGTGTTGGCCGGGAGTGAGTATCTCACCGTGATCCTTTTCTTGTGGCTTGCGGTGTTCTGGCTGATTTATCAACCCTTGTTCAGAAAACGAATCCGGAAGGTCGCTGAGCAGCTCAAACAAACCAAATAGACCCTATCGACGGGGCCGAAAGCACTCCGACCGCTGATGGGCACCACGCCCGAATGAGTTGCACGTCCGGGCGGGTGTTGATGCATTCCAACGGCCGAGGCCCATTTCGGACTTTGAGGAGGAATCGATGAACCTGAAAGAGCGAGTGATGAACTGCCTGATGGGCAAGGAAGTGGATATGACGCCCGTCGGCTGTACTACCACCTACGGTATTGTGGAGCTCATGAAAAAGTGCGGAGCGGAGCGGCCCTTGGCCGATACCGACCCGGTCGCCATGACCGAACTGGCCCTGGCGGGCCCCAAGTACCTGGGTTGGGAGTGGGTCAAGGCCATGGGATGGGATATTACCCCCATGAGCGAGGTCTTCGGGTGCATTTTGGGAGAGCCCAAGATCGACCTGCAGTATTGCATCAAAGGACATGCATTCGCCGAAAGCCTGGATGGACTGGACTACCCCGGAGCCGAGGCCTTTCTTTCAAAGGGGCGTTTTCCCGCCTACAAGGAACACTTCAAGCTGATTAAGGATAAGATCGGCAACGACATGGTCGTCTTCGGCGAATCGGAAGGTGCGTGGACCTGTGCCTGCAACCTGGTGGGAACCGAGAAGTTCATGAAGTGGACCTTCAAAGAACAGGACAAGGTCCAGCAAGTGATCGACGTGACCAAACAGGCCATGATCGACGTGATCAACTGGTCCTTCGACCAGGGTGCGGATTACTACTGCATGGCCGAACCTTCTTCCGGGCCGGCCCTCATGAGCCCGAAGACCTGGGAGAAGTTCGTGCTTCCCATGATCAAAGACATCGCCGCCAAGTCCAAGGGACCCCTGGTGCTTCATGTTTGCGCCAACACGGACAAGATCATTCCCTTGATGTGCGACTCGGGCGTGGCGGGCATCAGCATCGAAGAAAAGGCGGATATGAAGGCCGCCGTGGAAATCGCTCGCGCCAAAGGCGTCCGGGTCTTCGGGAACGTGGCCACCGCCACCACTCTGTTCATGGGGAAGCCTGAAGAGTGTTACCAGGAGTCGATTCAGGCGTTGGAGAACGGAACGGACTTTTTGACGCCCGGCTGCGGTGTTGCGCCGCCTTCTCCCCTTGAGAACGTGATGCAGCTTAGAAAGGCGCGGGACGACTACTTCAGCAAAGCGAAGTAGATCATTCCCCGTCGTAAGATATCCTCGTGACCCCGCCCCTTCGAGGACGGGGTCACGTATCCGGAGACCCGTAAAGGCTACCCGATCGAGGAATTCATGAATCCGCCGGATGACAGACAGGTCGTGTTCTTCGGATGTCCTTTGGACTGCGACGAGAAGGACGACTCGATTCAGGAAAAGCTCTCCGTATCTAAGCGGGCGGGAGAGACCGATGATCCTTACGATCGGGTGATGGAATTGATCCGGAACGAAGTCCCGGAATCCCTGTTCGAGGAGCGCGGCTCCATAGATGTTCCTGAGTGGTTGAGGCCCAAGCCGTTGCCCGGTGATTCCGCAAGGGTCGTGGTGGACGAATTCGTCGCCTTCTTGGATCGCGACGGTTGCCGGACCTTTGCTTCCCAGGTCGAAGATCTGGTCCGAGAGCGCGTGCTTCCGATGATTCCATGCATGATCGCCGTGGACCACTCTCTGACCGGCGGGGTGGTCCGGGCCGTGTCCGATCGTTACGGCTCGGAGAACCTTTCACTGATTGTACTGGACAGTCACACGGATGCGATTCCCATGTCCGTCATGACAGGGCTGATTCAGTACGATTTGGACACCAACCCTAAATCCCTGCACGACCCGAACGATCCTTTTTTGAGTGGGAGACCGGAGTCATACAACGCCAGTTCCTTCTTGAACGACCTTTTGTCGAGCGAGGTGGTGCTTCCCGAGAACCTCTATGTGGTGGGAATCAGCGACTTCCCTCAGAAGAGAGCTACTCGAGTGAAGGACCCGCGCGTGGCCGCGTACGTGGGCATCTACTCCGATCTGAAGAAACTGGGAGTCCAGCTGATTACCAAGAGCGACTGCCTGGTTGGTCCGTCCAAGCTGAAACGAATTTTGCGGCAAGTGGAAACTCCCTATGTCTACGTCTCCGTGGACATGGACATCGGGGCGCGCAACGCAGTGGAGGGAGTACGTTTTCGCAATTGGCAGGGCCTTCAAGAACGCCAGATCTATGCAGCGGCGTCCGCCGTAATGCCTTTGCTTGAGGAGGGTGTCCGCCTCGCCGGCATGGACGTGGTGGAATTCAACCCCAGAAGGGCGGGGGAACCGACGGCCGACGGCGATACGGATCGAACGTATCGAATCGCCGCCAATTTAATTAAGAAGGTGGCCTTTGCAATGGAGTCGCCTCTGTGAAGGCTTGGTATCCTCCTCCGGCGTCGCTACCGTAGCCGGAGGGGATGATGGAGTGTTCATCGCATAACGAGAAGATCCAGCCATTGGCATAGGAAAGAACCAGAAACAGGAGGAAATGGTTACATGTCGCATTTACCTGAAGTTAAAGCCAACTACGGTACCCTGAAAAACTTCATTGACGGCGAATGGGTCGAGTCCAAAGGCGAAAGCAAGGACATTGTGAACCCGGCCAAGAACGAGGTCATCGGGCAGGTCCCCATGTCCCCCAAGTCGGAAATCGACGACGCCGTGGCGGCCGCCAAAGAAGCCTATCAGGATTGGCGTGAAACCGCGCCCGTGACCCGCGTTCGTTACATGTTCAAGCTCAAGGAACTCATGGAGAAGCGATTCGAGGACTTCGCCAGGGTCCTGGTGCAGGAGATGGGAAAGACCATCGACGAATCGCGCGGTGAAGTGCGGAGAGCCATCGAAAATGTGGAGACCGCCAGCGGCATTACCACCATGCAGATGGGCTACTCTCTCGAAGACGGGGCTGCGGCCGGCATCGACGAAGAAGCCATTCGCTGCCCGTTGGGCGTGTTCGCGTGCCTTTCGCCCTACAATTTCCCCGCCATGATCCCCTATTGGTTCTGGCCGTATGCCGTGGCTACGGGCAACACCTATGTGGTCAAGCCCTCCAGCCAGGTACCCATGACGCAGCAGATCATGTTTGAGGCCATTGAGGAGGCCGGGTTTCCCGCCGGTGTGATCAACCTGGTGAACGGCAGCCACGAGTTGGCCGACCACCTGATGATGCATCCCGACGTCAAGGGAATCTCCTTCGTGGGTTCCACTCCGGTGGCTCACCATGTCTACAAGCTCAGCGCCGAGTATAAGAAGAGAGTGCAGGCGCAGGGCGGCGCGAAGAACACCATCGTGGTTATGCCCGACTGCAATCTGAAGAAGACCGTGCCCAACATGATCTCCTCTTTCTTCGGTTGCGCCGGTCAGCGATGTCTCGCCGGAGCCAATCTGGCCATCGTCGGCGGCGACGATTTCTACCATGAGATGCTGGACCAATTCGTGGCCATGGCCAAGAATCTGAAGCTGGGCTACGGCCTGGATGAATCCACCAGCATGGGTCCGTTGGTCTCCAAGAAGGCGCAGCAGAAGGTCTTGAATTACATCGAGGTCGGCATTAAAGAAGGTGCCAAGATGCTCGTGGACGGCCGAAACGTCACGGTTCCCGGATACGAAGATGGCGCCTTTGTGGGTCCCACGATCTTTGAGGAAGTGAACCCGGACCACACGATCTGCAAGGAAGAAATTTTCGGCCCCGTGGTTTCGGTCATGCGTTTCAAGGACCTGGACGAGGCCATCGAGTTCATGAATGCCTGCCCCTTCGGCAACGCGGGCTCGATCTACACCTCCTCCGGACCCGACGCGCGGAAGTTCCGATACGAAGTGACGTCCGGCAACATCGGTATCAACATCGGCATCGTTGCCGCCATGGCCTATTTCCCCTTCGCCGGAATGAATGATTCCTTCTTCGGTGACCTGCACGGCCAGGGCTACGATGCGGTCAACTTCTTCACGGATAGAAAGGTTGTGATCACGAGATGGCTATAGACTTCTCCAAATTCCCCGAAATGAAGACGTTTTCCTCCGTGATCAGGTATTCTCTGTGCATGGAGGAGGCTGTCGAGGAATTCTACAGAAGCGCCGCCGAGTGCGTGCCCTCTGCGGCGGAAGACCTCAATGCCCTGGCGGACGTTCACAAGAAACGCTACCGGCTTCTTGAGGAAACACGCCAGCAGAAGCTCAATGAGATGATCCTGGAACCGGTTTGTGGACTTGACCGGGAGGCGTATCTGCCCGACGTCGAAATCACCGACAATTCCGGGGTCCTGGATAAGGCCATCGCCGTCGAGGAAAGTTGCGAGACGTTCTACCTCGCCCTCACGGAAACGGCGAAGGAGCTCTCCAGAGAGGCCTCCAAAGTCTACAAACAGATGGCCAAAGAGAACGGAAAACTGAAAAACAAGGTTCAAGGCTTGAAATAGAGCCTCCGGCAACCATCCATCCGGCAAAAGGGGGCCCCGTGTTGCCTCTTGGAGAGGCGAACACGGGGATCCCCGGCCCCAACCGCCGGAAGAACGGATCGGCGGGCGAAGTGGATCGTCTGTGTTCCCATGGTTCGCCGAGGGGTAAGCCGCTTGGTCGGATTGTCCGTGAATCGATCTTTTGTCCCAAGGGCGACTCGTCCTTGGAGGTTCGCCCAAGAACGCAGCCTGCGGCGCCGATCCGGTGGAACCGCCCACCGACCATACCGGCGGCGGAATGCGACGATCACTCCTTCGCCGTAGTCGATCGCTGGAACTCGCCCTACTCAATCCTCATGGACGCACCGATCCGGTCTCATTCGAAGCGAGTGCTCCGAACCCGATCCTCCGGCGATTTCCCGATGACCAGCGACGGACCCGTGCCGCGGATTTCGCCCGATAGGCGTATCCCGCCGCCGGCCGTGGTAACGGGTGATCCGGCACGGAATATCGTGTGTTCTCGGGCTGCGGAGGGAGTAGTCCAATGCATTCTCAATCTCCCATTGCGGACTCCGAAATCTCTGCTCGCGCCGACGGATCGTTTCCTCGGTATCTGCGCAGGGTCGTTACGGACTTGCAGAGCCTGGGCGTCCGCGTCGCCGGAACGTTGCAGGGACGCAGCGGCGGTGCGGGTCCGGCGGATGGCCGCGCCGTTCTGTTTGAGGGAATTCCGAAAAACGTACCCATCGCTGCGGCATATACCGCCGAATCGCCTTATTCCCTGATTCTTAGAGACGGAGAGTTCCTCCTGACCGTCGGCGGAGAAGAGCTCTTTGCCGTGGAGGTGGTCCCGGAACCCGAATTTTACTCGCTTGCGGATGAGAACGGCGTCGGATATCGAAAGATCGCGCTGCTTCACGGAACGGACTGCTTGGCCTGCACCGTGATTCAGCGGTGCAGGTTCTGGAGGACGGGTGGCCGATGTCGATTCTGTGGCGTCGAGATTACTGCTCGCAACGGAACCACAATTGAAACCAAGTCTCCGGAACAGCTTGCGGAGGTCGCCCGGGCGGCTTTGGCATCCAGCGCGATTTCCCATGTGGTGCTCACGTCGGGAACCGCATTTGTGGATGGGGAAGAACTGGATCGCCTCGCAGAATGTGCCCGCTCGGTGGTCGAAAGCACGGGACTCCCGGTGCATGTTCAGTTTATGCCGCCCGGCGATCTTGGGAGAATGGAGAAACTAAAGGAATCGGGCGTGGCTACCGTCGGTATTCACGCGGAGAGTTTCGATCCCGACGTTCTGGCGCGTATGGCTCCGGCCAAGTCGGAACTGGGGATGCAACGCTATGAACGAGCCTGGAAAAAAGCCGTGGAGTTGTTCGGACCCAACCAGGTGAGCAGTTTCGTCATCGTGGGTTTGGGCGAAACGGACGAATCGGTGATTCGGGGCGGAGAACTGCTTGCCGACTTGGGCGTTTTTCCGTACGTGGTTCCGTTGAGACCGGTTCCGGGATCACTCATGGCCGGGAAAAGGCCCCCCGCTCCCGAGCGCATGGAAAACATCTATGAAGCGGTGGCGGAAATCCTTCGCAGGAAGGGACTGTCATCCGGGGAATGCAAGGCGGGTTGCGTCCGGTGCGGCGCTTGCTCGGCTTTGTCCCTTTACGAAGGGGCTCCCTCCCGTGTGGCGTGTCATGTAGTACGTTCCCCGGGTGAGATTCGGGACGCCTTGGACATTCGACGCCGGATCTTCGTTGAGGAGCAGAGACTTTTTGAAGATTCCGACGTGGACGATCACGATGCGGCGAGCACGTACCTCGTGGCGGAAACGGGGGGCGGCATTGTGGGCACGGTGCGCGTGTTTCGGTCGAATCAAGATGACGGGCATTGGGTGGGCGGACGGCTCGCCGTGTTGAGGGAATACCGATCTTCTCAGGTGGGTGAAATGCTGGTACGTGAGGCCGTTCGTTACGTGCGCGGAAAAGGATGCACTCGGTTTACCGCCCACATTCAGGAGCAGAACATTCGATTCTTCGGAAAACTCGGGTGGACGCCCGTGGGGGAACCGGTTTGGATTTGTGGTAAACGTCACCAGTTGATGGCGGCCGACCTCACCTGAATCAATCTGAGGTTTCGATTTCGAGAAGGCTCGAGAGGGGCGGTCCGGAGTTCCGGACGCCTTTGTTTCTTGCCGCTGAAGAATAAGGAGAATTCGTTGCGGTCGGAAATCGATGAGATTATTGAGCGGGTAAGGAATTACGAGGGCGTACTGCGTAAGCGACCCATTCAAAATGTGGTGCGGGCATTGTCCTGTACACAGGTATATGGAAAGCAACTCCCGAGCTACGGGGACGACGCTGCGGTCATCCCTTGGGGGGACGGGTTTTTGCTTCTGGCCGCGGACGGCATGATGACCGGTCTGCTGCTTCACGAACCTTATGCGGCGGGCAAGGCATCGATCATGGTGACGGTGAACGACATATATTCCATGGGAGGCCGACCTTTGGGACTGGTGAATGTCTTGGCCTGTGGAGAAGACGAGCAACTCGCCGGGATTGTGGAAGGCATCGCCAAGGGATGTATGAAGTTGAAGGTGCCCATGTTGGGAGGGCACCTGCACCCGGATGCTCCAAAGGACCAGCCTTCACTAAGTGTGGCGATCCTGGGGTGGGCGAAGAAGGTGCTCAGGAGCCACCTGGCCGAAGAAGGGGACGATCTGATTCTGGCCGTGGATTTGGACGGTCGGCCCGGTTGCCGATCCGTGGTGAGTTGGGATGCCAATTCCGGCAAGACCTCGGAGCAAATATTGGACCGGCTTGACGCCATGCCCCGGATCGCGGAAAGCGAGCTTTCCGTGGCGGCCAAAGATGTGAGTAACGCGGGGATCCTGGGGACCGCGGCAGTGATGATGGAGAATTCCGGAAAAGGGGCCGTCATCCATCTCGATCGGATACCCCGGCCCGATGCCGTTTCTCTTGCCGATTGGCTCCTGTGCTTTCAGAGTTTCGGGTTTGTTTTGGCGGTGCCTCCTCGAAACACGGATACCGTACTCGATCTCTTCAAGGCGAAGGGAGTGACGGCCGACAAAGTCGGTCGGGTTACCGGAGATTCCAAGGTTCGATTGATACAGGGGGGACGAAGCGTGACACTGTTCGATCTGGACCGGGAAGCGATAACCGGAATTCGCTACCGTCCCGGAGCGAAAGACTCTTAATACCGAGTGGTTCCGTGCCCCCCAAAAGGAACCCGAGCTATGTAAGCCGCTGAAAAAAATACGGAAAGACGCACAGTCGGCCGCAGTGCCGAAAGATCCGGCGTAACGCCCGGGTTGCCTTTGGCGACAGCCCGACGAAGGAATCACCCTTTCTATATTTTCCTTCCTTCGGTTCGTTCCCACGTTCATGGCCTATGATGGGTCGCCGGTTCGCGGCCTCGGTCCATCGGACCAACAATCGCCGGACCCTCCGGGGTTTGCCGACGAGCACCGAGTCCCAAATCTACCCATTCTCCTCTTCTTCTCATGAAAACCATGAGTCGGACTCATGGTTTTCACGATAGCGCGATCGATCGTGGCGTGTTAGAATCCACGGAGTTTCGGGGGCGGCGCGTTGTGCGCCCCTTCCGGCGACCAAAAAGGTGAAGTTGCCGAAAGCGCAATTGGTGCGATACAATATTCGTGCCGTAGTCGGACGGGCGTTTCGGATATGTGGAAACCGGCCGACGGATTGGCTAATCCATCGCATTGAACGGCTCTCTCCGAATCGTTTGGGGAAGTCGTGGAAAGAACCGGGAGGAGCAAGAAGTGGCTCGCATTTTGATTATTGACGACGAACAGGCCATCCGTGCTTTTCTCCGGAAGATGCTTGAAAGGGAAGGACATGAGGTGGTCGAGGCCTCCAACGGCAAGGAAGGAATGAAGGAGTACCGAACCCGACCGGCGGACGTGGTGGTCACGGACATCATCATGCCGGAGCAAGAAGGTATTCAGACCATTCTGGAACTCAAGAAAGAGTATCCGAATGCCAAAGTCATCGCCATATCGGGAGGAGGATTCATCGAGGCCACCCAGTATTTGCAGATCGTCAAGACCATGGGCGTGAAACACGCCTTCGCCAAGCCGTTTGAAAGGAGCGAGATCCTGGGCGCCCTCAAGGAACTTCTTTCCTGAACGGAGAGGCTTAATATTCGAGAAGGGTGGTTCCTCTCTCTTGTCGTCGATACACAGTGACTCAGAGTCTCCCTGAATGAAGGACGCCGACCGTCGCTTTCGCCTCTCTTTGGGTGGGGCCGACCATGAACATCGGAACACCGGACCGAAGGGCCGATGAGCTGCGCCGGGAAAGGCTGCGTCTCGAGAGGATAACCCCAAGAATACGTTCGGGACGGGGCAAGGGATTTCTTCACTGGGAGAATGTTCCACTCCTTCGCGGATTGATCAAGCTGTTTCTGGTTTGGACCGGTCTCCGGATCCGGGGTGAGCGGAACGCCCTGAATCTTCAACTTACCAACATCGTGTTCCGATTTCCGGATCTTCCCCCTGCATTTCATGGTTTTCGAATTCTCCAACTTTCAGACCTGCATATCGATGGTTTGCCCGATCTTCCCCGGGTGATCGCGTCTCGGGTCGCCGGCATCGACGTCGACCTTTGCGTGCTCACCGGTGACTTTCGTTTCGAGCTCGGGGGGGCCGTCGACGGGGCGGTGGAGGGCATGAAAACGGTGTTGGCGGCCGTTGAAACCCGTCATGGTTCCACGGCTGTTCCGGGAAACCACGATACCTTGAGACTGACCGAGGAATTGGAGCGGTTTGGCGTCACCGTGCTGTTGAACCGATCGTGGGAGCTTCGGCGGAAGGATGCGTCTCTCTGGTTCCTGGGGGTGGACGATCCCCACTATTACGGATGCCACGATTTGGCTTCGGCCATGAGGGGAGTACCCAAAGACGCGTTCACAATACTGTTGGCTCATTCCCCGGAGCTGTACCGGGAGGCGGCGGATATGGGGGTACGCTGCTACCTCTGCGGACACACGCACGCGGGGCAGGTCCGCCTTCCCTTGGTGGGCGCTCCTATGGTCAACGCGAGATGTCCACGTCGTTTTTCCGCGGGTGTTTGGCGTCACCGTTCCATGTGGGGGTACACCAGTGCGGGAGCGGGCTCGTCCTGCGTTCCGGTACGGTTCATGTGTCCGCCGGAGGTAACACTCATCGAGCTGACGCGAGGGGAATTCAAAGAATCAGGCATATCGCATCGTTCAATGAAATCGGCGTCCGGATAGTGTCGGGTTGGGGCCGGTTGCGGGATAATGCCTTCAATCGCCGACGAACGAAGACGCCATCCGGCGCAGGAGTTTGAGGGATTCGTGCGCTTCCCGTTCGTCCACCTTGTGGATGGCGAAGCCCGCGTGCACGATGACGAAGTCTCCAACTCGAAGGTCCTGAACCAGCAGAGTCGAGATTTTGAGTTGATTGCCGCCCATGTCCACATGGGCGAAGTCGTTTTCAAGAGAGATAATCTGTGCGGGTATGGCTAGACACATGATAGGGTTCTTACCGTTTCGACGGTGCTCCGGGGATCTGAGCACTCGTCCGGGTTAAAGGGCTTGGACTAAGGGGTCCCGGGGAGCTTTCCCTCTCCGAAGGGAAAACTCCGGGAGTCTTCTTCAAAATTTCCGCATCTTTCCTGTGGGCACACGCCCAGGAATTTAAGTTGCTCGAGGACTCGTTCTTCCAGCAGCGTTATCTGATTCATCACGGGTGGCGTGAGCTCGGTGCCCCAACCTTCCGTGTCCAGAGGTTCGATTCCCACAATGATCGTTTCGGGAGGATCGGAGATCAATCCGGCCAAGGTGATCGCCTCCACCAGGTCCACCTGGTGGAGGGAATTTTTCGCCCGAACATGAAAAGGAAGTTCTTCGAATCGGAGTACGAACACCTCTCCCGGTTCACCACCATTGCGAACGGCGTCGATCACCACCAACCTGCGGCAACCGCACACCACGGAAAGGAGATTGAGTCCCAGGGTACCACCGTCCACGAGGTCCACGTGTTCCGGGAACTCATATTTCCGACGTAGTCGATGGATCATGTGGACACCCACTCCTTCGTCTCGGAGGAGGACGTTCCCCACGCCCAAAACCACGGTGTCGGCTTCGGAGTGCGTCATCGTATTCCCATCGCGTCGGGCCGCCGTGGCCCGAAAACGGCAGTCACGTTGCGACCCGTCGGAGTCCTTCGGGTTCTAAATGACCCTGATCTTGTATACCTCGTTGGAGTGCGGATCGATCACATGAACGGCGCACGCAATACAGGGATCGAAGGAATGAACGGTGCGCAGAATCTCCAAAGGCTTCTTGGGATCGGCCACAGGCGTCCCGATCAATGCCTGCTCCACAGGGCCGAGGATGTCCGACGAACATCGAGGTCCCAGGTTCCAGGTCGAAGGCACGACCATTTGATAATTACCGATTTTCTTGTCCTCGACTTGGATCCAGTGTCCCAAAGCGCCGCGAGGCACATCGTTGAGGCCCATTCCCGTGCCGTCTTTCCATTCATAGGCCTGATAGGTCTGCGTGTCGCCTTTTTTGATCAGTTCGATCAGCTCCGTAGTCCAGTCCATCATGGCGTCGGCGATGACCTTGGTGTTGATGGCCCGAGCCGCGGTCCTACCGAGAGTGGAGAACAGCGCGGCAGGAGGAATCGCCAGGGTTTCGACCACTTGGTCCACCAGTTTTTTCGTCGGTTCGTGACCTTTGGCGTAAGCAACGAGCACACGAGCCAAAGGACCGACCTCCATGGCATGACCATCGTATCTGGGCGCCTTCAGCCAGGAATAGCGATCTTCGGTATTCAAGGGGGTGAAGTCGGGCTTGGTTTCACCTTTTGAAGGATGCAGTGCCGCTTCCCCCTCGTACCAGGAATGTTTGACGTGCTCGGTGATCTTGGACGGGTCGACGGGAACCACGTTACCCAGATTCCGGTCAAAAACGGCCCCTCTGGGAAGGAATAGGCTGTCGGGTTCGCTGTCGGTTTGTGGAAATTCACCGTAGGCCATGAAGTTGGAGTTCCCACCGATGGCCCCCCAGTCCTTGTAAAAGGACGCCACGGCCAGAAGGTCGGGGACGTAGACGTTGTCGATGAAACTTTTCACTTCCTTGAGCTGGAACAGAAAGTGGGCCACCCGGTCTATGGAAAGATCTCTCTCGCAGGTGACGCCTCCCACGGTCAAGCTTTGTATGTGGGGATTCTTGCCGCCGAACACGGCGTGCAATTGGGCCGCCTTCACCTGCATTTGCAGACAGTCCAGATAATGCTTGGCGGCCAGCAGATCCGCCTCGGGGGTCAAATTATAAGCGGAATGGCCCCAATAGGCGTTGGCAAAGGGACCGAGTTGTCCGCTTTCTACGAAAGATTTGAGCTTCTGCTGCACTACTTCGAAGTCCCGAGCACCGGAGGCGGCGGCCGAACTTACCGAAGCGGCCAACCGGGCGGTGCGTTTGGGATCCGCCTTCAGGGCGTTCACCACGTCCACCCAGTCCAGGGCGTGAAGGGCATAGAAATGGACCGGATGATCATGGAGAAACTGGGCGCCCAGCATCAGGTTACGTAACAACCGAGCCATGTTGGGCGCTTTGACGCCCAAAGCGTCCTCAACGGAACGCACACTGGCCAAGCCGTGGACATAGGTGCAAACACCGCAGGCTCGCTGAGTGAAAAGCCAAGCGTCTCTCGGGTCGCGTCCTTTCAGGATCATTTCGATCCCGCGGAACAGGGTCCCGGAACTCCACGCGTTTTTCACTTTGCCGTTTTCAATCTCGACTTCGATTCTTAAATGACCTTCGATTCGGGTAATCGGGTCAATCACCACTCTTTGGGACATGGATCATCCTCCTATCGGGCAAGCGTTTTGGGTATACTGAGAGGAATCAGCTCGCAACGTAAAACGGCGTCATCTCGTCCCAGAAATCCGGTTCGCTGCAGCCGATACAGGGATGACCCGCCCCGATGGGCCAACTGGTCCCCTGGTTGAACTTGACCCGGGAGCAGTTGTTGTGCGTTTCCGGTCCCTTGCAACCCAGTTCGTAAAGACAATAGCCGTTCAAGTGCCCTTCGTCTCCGAACGCCTGGGCGAAGTTGCCTTCTTCATAATTGGCCCTTCTCGGGCACGTGTCATGGATGGTCTGTCCATATGCGAATAATGGGCGACCGAGGTCGTCGAGTTCGGGAAGTTTGCCCAACACCACGGCATGGGCCACCAGCGCTACAATATTCACCGTGTTTGGGGGACAGCCCGGCAAGTTGATGGTGGATATCCCCAAGGCCTTTCCGACGGATTTGGCTTCGCTTGGGTTGGGCTTGGCGGCCGGGAGCCCCCCGAAGGACGAGCAGGTGCCGACGCATATCACGGCCGCTGCTTTGCTCGTGACTTCGCGTGCGATTTCGAGCATGGGTTTGCCGCCGATCATACCGTACCCTTCCTTGGTCGGTATGGCTCCATCGATGAGACAGAAAAATTTGCCTTTGTTCTTCTCCACGGATTCCATCAGCGCTTCTTCCGCCTGTCGGCCCGCCGCCGCCATGAGGGTCTCGCAGTAGTCCAAGGAAATGACGTCCAGCACCAGTTGCGCGATGCCCGGATAGGTGGTTCGAATTAATGATTCCGCGCAGCCGGTGCACTCCGAGAAAGGCAGCCAGACAACCGGCGGACGAGCGGATTCCATGGCTGCGGCAACTGTCTCGGTCATACTCAACGGCAAGCCCAACGTCGCCGTCAACAGCCCGCAATACTTCATGAAGTCTCTTCTGGAAACATCTCTTTCCAACGTCCTTTCTTCAGAAAGGCAATTCTTCGGCATCGCCCACCTCCGGGATACGTGTCGCCCCCGCGTCGACTGCCCTGCCCGGTAGGACACGGGAACGAAGGTGCAAAGTAAGAAATGCATTACGCCACTTCATTTTATCTTTAGTGGAACGAAGACAAAGCTGCAAGCTCTTTGGTCGAAGTTTTGAACAAGAAAGTCGGACCAGAGGAGTAAGAGCCACCCAAGTCTCACCAATCGCGCCCAAATGCCGGAAGGTCCGCTTCCATCGGGCCTTCCGGCCGTGATCCGATTAATCGACCCGGTGCGACATCGGCAATGTTGGTCTTGCCATATTCGGCGTTTTGCGTTATCCGCATTAAATCCTGAAATCCCCACCATCAAAAAGCGGCTCGCCATGAAAAAGAATGTTCGTGAGAAATACGCGCCCCAGTATTATCCGTATGTGCTTGATTTTAAACCAGGTTTCTTCTTGGGGCGGCTGCTGTACAGCCTGTTTAAGCGGGTGAGATACCGACCCGAAGTCAAGGAGAGGCTACGGAAGGCGGGGAGGGAAGGGACCGTTGTCTACATCATCAAGCACCGCGGGGAACTGGATTTCCTGCTGTACCATTTCCGCTTTCGCCAAGACCGAATTCCATTCCCCAGGGTTTCTCTGGGGGTGAACATGATTCTTTGGTGGCCCTTGAAGACCCTGTGGGGATTCTTGAGGCATGCGGTGAGCGACTTTTTCAAGCGTGGAAAGAAAGACGAATGGGAAGCGGCGAAATTTTTCAGGGAAGAGGTCACGAAAGGGACCACGGCCCTGCTGTTTCTGGTGGATGAGAAGGCCTTTTATGAGAGATACCTCCGATTCGCAGATCCCCCTTTGCTCATGCTGCTGGAAGTACAGAAGGAAATGGACAGGCCCGTCTTTCTGGTTCCGTTGACCTTTGTCTACGAATTGCAGCCCGAAAAGCAGGAGCCTTCCTTATCGGACTTGTTCTTCGGGTCCAAGGACAACCCGGGACTAATCCGAAAAATTATACTTTTTCTTCGCTATTATCGGCGGGCCTTCATCGATGTGGGGCCTTTCATCAACCTTAAGGATCGGCTTCCGGAAGATGCCGATCATGAGACCATGCGCGGCCTGAGCAGGCAATTGAGCGACGAGTTGCTGAACCATATCGATCGCCAAAGACGGGTGGTTCTCGGACCCCTGGTGAAGACCCGGCAGCAAATACGGGAACTGGTTCTGGACAACCCGGAGATGAAAGGAGAGATCGAGGAATTCGCCCTTCAGCAGGACCGTTCGGTCAAATCGGTTCGAAAAAAGGCCAAGGCGTACTTCGATGAGATTGCGGCCAACTACAATGCGACCTATATCCATATCTGGGTCTATGTATTAACTTTCATTTTCAAGAAGATCTTCGACGATGTGGAAGTGGACGCCGAAGGTATGGTCAGGATACGGGAGGCCGCGCGCAACGGAACCCTGGTCTACGTGCCTTGCCACCGGAGCCACGTCGACTATCTGGTCCTCAATTATGTGCTCTTCAAACACAGTCTGCATACTCCAAGGGTTGCGGCGGGCAAGAACCTGTCCTTCTGGCCCATCGGGCATGTGTTCAGAAATTCCGGGGCGTTCTTCCTTCGAAGGACCTTCAAGGGCATACCCCTGTATGCCAAAGTGTTCAATCATTATGTCCAAACTCTTCTGGGACAGGGCTATCCCATCGAGTTCTTCATTGAAGGAGGACGGAGCCGAAGCGGGAAAATGATCTTGCCCAAACTGGGGTTCCTGTCCATTACTTTGAACACCTATCTTGCGGGGAAATGTGACGAACTGGTTTTTGTGCCGGTTCACATCGGTTATGACCACATCATGGAGGAGCAGTATTATTTAAAGGAGCTCGGCGGCAAGGAAAAAAAGAAAGAAGGGCTCTGGCAGATGTTGCGTGCCCGCAAGTTCCTCCGTCGTCGTTACGGAAGGGTTTACATTCGATTTGCGCAGCCCATGTCCGTGGGCGAGTATTTCGCGAGTCGAGAACCCGAATCCCTGGAAGGCGAAGAGCGGAAGAGGGAGGCGTTCAAGGATTTTTCCCTCAAGGTGATGCATGCGATCAACGAGGTGACCCTGGTGACGCCGGTTTCCCTGGCTGCCTCGGTTCTGTTGACCATGCCGGGAAAGGGCTTCTCGAAAGACGATGTAATGGCCACGGCCCGCATACTCCTGGACTTCCTCACGGAGTTCCAGGCGCCCGTTCTAGAGACTTTGGATGATCTCGACGGTTCATTGGAAGCGGCTTTGGAGATTCTTAGAGAGCGAGGTGTCCTGGAACAATTGGAAGACGACGACTTCGACGATCCGCCCTTCTATAACATCGAAGACGACCGTAGATTGGGTATCGAATACTATAAGAACAACATTGTCCACCACTTCGTTCCCGCCGCCTTCGCGGCCTTTTCCCTGCTCTCCGCACCCAACCTGTCCCGTTCCTCGGACGAGCTGAGGGATGACGTGGAGTTCCTGGCAAGCGTCATGGAGCAGGAGTTCATCATTTCTCCGGAGCGATTCTCTCAAGAGGAGTTGGACCGGATTTCCAAATACTTCATTTCGAAGGGATTCGTTCGCGAGAGCGAAGAGGGAGAGAGAGGGGAACTGCAGGTCACTTCATCCGGAGTCGGGGTGCTGCAGTCATGGACCGAATTGGTTGCAGGCTTTGTGGAGTCCTACTGGATCGTTTTTCTCGTGCTCGGCGGACTGGACGACAAACCTCACTCCGAGCGGGAACTGCTGAGGAAGATCAAGTCCAAGGGAACGCGATGGCTCAAGCGCGCGCAGGTCGAACACGCGAGCGCGCTGTCCATGGTGTGTTTCAAGAATGCGTTGAAGCAGTTGCAGGCATGGAATCTAATCACGGTGGACCAGTCCTCCGGAGAAGAGCGCCTCATCATCCAAGGAGAACATGAGTTCCTCAAGGAAGCGGGAAAGCGTCTTCGGGAATTCTCGAGAAAGAGCGGCCGCAGCACCGGGGTGTGGGGAAACCCTCAGGAGGAACGGAGTACCTGAGAATTTAAAAATGGCATCCATCAGGGAATTCATGTCCGGTTTGCACTCCTTGGTTTTCGCCGGAGGAGGGAACCGATGTCTGTGGCAGGCGGGTTTCTGGTACGCTTTGGAGAAAGAGAGTATCGATCCGCCTGAAGTCGTCGTGGGTGTGAGCGCAGGCGCAGCGGTGGCCTGCGGCATCTTGGCCGGGAAGAACCGGGACGCCCTCGAATTCATACAGAACCTTACGGTCGGCATTTCCCGGAATTTCGATTTCTCGAATCTGCGCAGCGGAAGACGGGTTTTTCCTCATTACGAGGTCTACCGTCGTGGGCTTCGCAATCTGTTAACGGAAGAGACTTTCCGGGCTCTGCAACAAGGCCCGGAGTTCAGGGTCCTCTTGGCGCTTCCTCCGCGTTGGTCCGGTCCCTTGTTCGGGACGCTTCTCGGTTTCGGCTGCTACACGATCGAAAAACATCTCACCGAACCTCTCCACCCTCGTCTCCCCGGGCTTGCGGGTTTCCGACCGCTGACGGTCTCCCTATCGGAATGCGCGAGGCCGGACGATCTGGTACGGTTGATCCTGGCCTCTTCCTGCACCCCTCCTGTCCTGCCCGCCATGCGTTGGCGGGGGGCGTTGGTATTGGACGGCGGGCTGGTGGACAATGTTCCCGTCAAAGCCCTGCGCCCGGGAGACGATCCCGCTTTGATCCTGCTGACGCGACGCTACCCCGCCGCCAAATTGCGGGGGCATGGCGGAAGAACCTACATCCAGCCGTCTCGATCCATCACGGTGAGCAAATGGGACTACACCGATCCCCAAGGTCTCGAGGACGCCTTTAACCTCGGGATGGAGGACGGGAAACGTTTTCTTGCAGAAGGTCCGGGAGCGCTTCAGCTCTAGCACGGCTCCTGCGGACACGATTCCTACGTTGCGCCCGATGCATACAGCCCGTTGAAAAAAGCCGGTTGCGGCAGGCTGCTGAAAAACGATGAGACGCAAGGCGCGCAAATCCTGAGGAATGAGACGTACATAGAGTACGTCGCAGTGACGAGGGATGAAGCGCAACGCCGCAGATCGCGTTCTTCAACAGCCTGATAGGGACTGCGGCGAGACGTTCGGAAGACGGGTGTCCGGAAGACGGGTTGCATCCCGACCCCGCACCGCGTACCATATTAAGGTATGAGGTGCCGTAAGGAACTCGCCGGGAATGGAAATCGTCTTCGAATTTCGGCTCAGATTGTCCGCAGTATCCGGCGATTTCGGCGGATGGTTCCGGCATGCCTTCTCCTACTCCATATATTCGCTTTCCTGCCGGCCTCGGCCGGTTCCACTCCGGCGTTCCCCGCTGATGGTTCTCCTGAATCCTTGAGGGAGGACTTTGACGATCTGGACAATTGGTGGCACTTGAAGTTCCGGAGTATCGATAAATACACTCGTTACTCCGTGGAGCGACCGGACGGCAACGGCGTCCTGCGCATCGAGGCCGACCATTCCGCTTCCAGTCTCATCTGGAATCGGGAGTTTCCCATTCGGGAATACCCCGTGATTCGGTGGCGTTGGAAAGTGGAAAGACTGCCTGAGCATGCCGATTTGCGAAAGAAATCCACCGATGATTTCGCCGTCCGGGTTTACGTGTGGTTCAAATTCGATCCCGAGAAGTCGAGTCTCCTGAAACGGAGCAAGTACGGGGCCGCCAAATTCATTTTGGGAAGGTATCCCGCCGACAGCGCCCTGTGCTACGTTTGGGCGAACAGAAGCTATGATCGAGACGTTTTTGTCGGAGCTTACGCCGAGGACACCCGTATTATCCTGCTCAAGCAGGGGCCGAAAGAGCTGGGGCGGTGGGTTGATGAACGGGTCGATGCCTTGGCGGACTATCGCAGGACCTTCGGCTCGGAACCACCGGTGACCGCCGGCATTGCGGTTATGGGTGACGCGGATAATACCGGGGACCGAACTTTGAGTTTTTTGGACTTCATTGAGGTCGACAAGCGAGGTGAATGATGCGTTTAGCGATCATCGGGCTGGGTCGGATGGGCATGAACATGGCTAGACGACTGCTCTCCGGGGGGCACGAAGTGGTGGCTTTCAACCGGACTCGAAGAAAAACGGACGAGTTGTCCCTCAAGGGCGCCGTGGGAGCCTATTCCCTCGAAGACGTCGCCGCCCTGCTCGACCCTCCACGTGTCGTCTGGCTCATGTTGCCCGCGGGTGCCGTCGTGGACGAGCATCTGGATCGGTTCCTGGAACTGCTCTCCGAGGGCGACATCATCGTCGAGGGAGGAAACAGCTTCTATAAAGACTCCATTCACCGCGCGGAGCGCGCCCAAGCCAAGGGTGTGAAACTCGTGGACGCCGGTGTGAGCGGCGGAGTGTGGGGGCTTCAAGAAGGCTACTGTCTGATGTGCGGCGGCGACTTTCAAGCCTGCAAATATCTTGAGCCTCTCTTCAAGGCCTTGGCGCCGGAGAACGGGTATCTGTACTGCGGTCCCTCAGGCTCCGGGCACTTCGTCAAAATGATTCACAATGGGATCGAGTATGGGATGATGCAGGCGTACGCGGAAGGTTTCGCCCTGCTCGAGGCTTCTCCCTACGGTGAAATTCTGGACCTTGCGGCGGTGGCCAGGTTGTGGAATCACGGCAGCGTGGTCCGATCCTGGCTCCTGGAACTCGCCGAAAGTGCTCTGTGCGAAGACCCTCGTCTGTCCCAGCTTAGGGGATACGTGGAGGATTCGGGTGAGGGGCGATGGACGGTGACGGAGGCGGTGGAGACGGCGATCCCCGCTCCGGTGATTACCCTGGCGCTCATGGAGCGGTTTCGTTCCAGACAGGACAATTCCTTCGCGGACCGGATGCTGGCGGCTTTGCGCAGAGAATTCGGAGGCCATGCCGTGATGAAGGGCTCCGGCCGCGAATGAGATTCCGCCATAGGACTTAGACGGGTTGCTGCAAGACGCGATCTCGGAGTTGCGGCCCACTCCTCGTCACCGCGGTGCATCGCATGTACGGCTCGTTCAAATTGATATGCCCGCCGTTCCCGCCTACGTTTACGACGTACCGAAAAAACCTGAAAGTTCGGACTGTTAGAGGAAAAATAAATGGCGGCGCATGTGGATATTGGAAGGGTCTCCTTCGATCCCAATGGAGGAAAGGACGGAGGCTCCGAGCCCGACGATGTACTTTGCAATCTGAGGCTTGAGCTGGATTCCTGCACCATCGTCATCATGGGTGCATCGGGGGACCTCGCCCGCAGAAAGCTGATTCCCGCCTTGTTCAACTTGTATCGGACGAACTCCCTGCCTCGGCGTTTCTTGATCGTGGGCTGCGGTCGCAGTTCGCTCGATGACGAATCCTTTCGGGAGACCATGCGCCGCGCCGTGGAAGAGGGGGGCATGGACGGCTCCGAGGATTGGACGGGCTTCGGAGGCAGGCTGCATTACCGAACGATCCGATACGACGAGTTGGACTCCTTTCAGGCGCTGAAACGCGATATCGAAGCTCTCGAAAGAGAAACCGGCGCCGGTGGAAACCGAGTCTTCTATTTGGCCGTTCCCCCGGTCTTATACGGACCCGTGGCCGGAATGATCGGAAAGTCGGGCATGGCGCAGCCCGGCGACGCAACACGGGAATGGGTCCGCTTGGTGATCGAAAAACCCTTCGGCCACGACTTTCCCACCTCCGTGGATTTGAATAAGGGCCTGACCCAGCATTTTCAAGAAACGCAGATCTATCGCATCGATCACTACCTGGCCAAGGACACGGTCCAGAATATCCTGACGTTCCGTTTCGCCAACGCGATCTTCGAGCCTCTCTGGAACCGCAACTATATCGATTACGTAAGTATCGTGGCCGCCGAAACCTTGGGCGTGGAACTCCGGGCGGGTTACTATGAACAGGCCGGCGTGGTCCGGGACATGTTTCAGAATCACATGATGCAACTCCTCTCCATGGTGGCCATGGAGCCTCCTTCCCGTTTCGAGGCCGAGTTCGTGAGGGACGAAAAGGTCAAACTCTTTCGGTCGCTGAAACCCTTCCCAACGGATCATCTGGACGAGAACATCATTCTCGGCCAATATGCCTCGGGCTCCGGCGGAGCGACGCGGATTCCCGGATATCGGGAGGAGCAAGGGGTGGACGCCGGATCCTTGACTCCCACCTATGCCATGATGCGCGTCTTCATCGATAATTGGCGCTGGCAGGGCGTTCCTTTTTATGTTTGTTCCGGAAAACGGTTGGCTCAGAAACTGACGAGCATTGTGGTCCATTTTCGCAAGGTTCCTCATTCCATGTTTCAGAACCGTATCGGAGACGGCATCACTCCCAACACCCTCACCCTGGGCATTTATCCCAAGGAGGGCATTTTCTTGTCCTTTCAGGCCAAGATGCCGGGCTCCGGACTCTGCCTGCGCCCCGTGGTCATGGATTTCAGCTACAACAGAGTCCATTCCGGACCCAAATTCGACGCCTATGAAAAGGCGTTGCTCGACTGCATGCTGGGAGATCAGATGCTGTTCTGGAGACAGGATGCGGTGGAACTCAGCTGGAAATTCCTGACCCCCATCCTGGAAGCCTGTGAACTGTGTTCGGAACGGGAGCAGACGACCAGGCTTCGCTTCTATACCGCGGGCGGTTGGGGGCCCGAAGTTGAAGATAAACGGATGATGCTTCTGGGATGAGCAATATGCATCCCGTTTTCTCTCGTGGGAAATCATGCTGGATGGATAGGGGAAAATGAAAACCGAAACGCTCATCCGGTCCGATCCGGAGCAATGGAAAGATGCGGCTGTGGAAGCCCTGGAGAGCATGATCCGGGAAGCGGCGGCACGGAGAGGCGTTTGCTTTTTGGCCCTTTCCGGGGGAAAGACGCCTCAACCGGTGTATGAGCTCCTTGCAGCGCCTCCCTACTCGAAAGACGTTCCCTGGGATCGCGTTCACGTGTTCTGGGGGGATGAACGGATGGTCGCCAAGGACCATCCGGAAAGCAATTTCCGCATGGCTTGGGAGGCGTTTCTGTCCAAAGTACCTATCCCACCCCAAAACGTGCATCCCGTCCCCGTGGAGGAAGCGGACGCCGAAAACGCGGCGCGGGCCTACGCGGAGGAGTTGCGGAGTGTGTTCGCCGCCCATGGGGCGGGGAAACTCGGCGCGGACGACTTCCCCGCCTTCGACCTGATTCTGTTGGGCATGGGACCCGACGGGCACACGGCCTCGCTCTTTCCCGGTTCTCCGACGTTGGAAGAATCCCGCCTCCGGGTGACGGCGGAGCCGAATCCCGGCCTGCCGCCCGAAATCCCCAGGATCACCTTTACGCTTCCTCTGATTCGCGCGGCCCGCACCGTGGTGTTCCTGGTGTCCGAGGAAGGCAAGAGCGTGGTCCTCCAGGAGGTGCTGAATCGGCCGGACCAAGCGGCCCGCAAGTATCCCGCGGCCCGGGTGGCCGCCCGGGAAAGGCTCCTGTGGATCGTGCGGGGAACGTTGCGATCTTGAAAAGGTTGTAGACACGTTGTGCTGTTTGTCCAGTCCACAACATCGGGATTCGCCGGCCATCCTCCAATAAGCCACTGAAGTGCTCGGCTTCATCCCGTCGTCCGAAGCGTGGCAGCCGCTCGCTCGAGAACTTCCTCACCGAGCTTCATCTTTCACTCCGAAATTGATCCGTCACCGAAGAGCATGATTGGGTTCCCGCGGAGATGAGGTTAAAGCTGAGATGATTCTTAAGAGTTTTCAGCCTTCCTGCTCTGTTGTATCCAACATGCCCGTGTGATAAGTTGATTATCTTCAGAATCAGTGCCTCTTTTTTGAATGAATAGTCCTTGAAAGCCCGTCAAGAAAGTCGGGTTGCCGCAAGTCGCGATTTTCAGCAGCTTGGTAAGGCGCGACGGAGCGGCTCCAATCTTGGGGGTCCCTCTCGAGAATCGTGTGTCGATGAGGGCCGGACAAGGAACGCGGGGCGGGGAACGTGAGGCTTATGACCGGGTCAGGCGGAGCGGGCTGTTCCCGACGGCCTTTGCTCAGACCGAATCCCATGGCTGGATTCCCAAACGAGCCGACTCGTCGAGGGAACCGAAGGAAGGACGATGCTGAAATTATCGGACCAGGAAAAACAGGAGATCATACGGTATCTGGAAGCGGACAGGGAGCTGCCAGAGAAATACCGCTTTCTTCTTTTCGAGGACAAGCGCGAGGTGGAACTGGTCTGGAACGGAAAAACGAACGAGGTCTGCAACGTAGTGCTGCCCTTTCAGACCATCGAACAGGTGGACGAGCCCCGCGCGGAAAAGCCTTCCGAAACGTCCGTGCAGATGAACCTGTTCGATATGGACGAGCGGGGGCGGCAGCTCAAGGGATGGACGAACAAGCTGATCTGGGGCGACAACAAGCTCATATTGTCGTCACTGAAGAACGGACCCATGCGGGAGGAGATCGAGGCACAGGGCGGGCTGAAATTGATCTACATCGACCCGCCCTTTGACGTAGGCGCGGATTTTTCCATGGATATCGAAATCGGCGACGATACCTTCACCAAGAAGCCGGGCATTCTGGAAGAAATCGCCTATCGGGACACCTGGGGCAAAGGGGCGGATTCGTTTATCGCCATGATCTATGAGCGTCTGATTCTCATGCGGGATTTGCTCTCTAAAGACGGAATGATTTATGTACATAGCGATTGGAGAGTGAACAGCCACATTCGTTTAGCACTGGATGAGCTGTTCGGTTCCAACCATTTGGTGAACGAGATCGTGTGGCAACGTACCAACGCGCATAATATGAAAACAAAGGGTTTCCTTCGCACCAACGACACAATCTGGGCATACAGCTTTAATGAGAATTTCACGTTCAACGAAGAGCGGGGAGCGCATAGCGAAGAGCAACTCAAGCGGTACAAAATGGACGAGGATGGCAGATTGTACACAGGCCAAGACCTGACATTTAGTGGCAACAATCCAGGACGTCAGGACGAGTGGCGGGGTGTAAAACCGTCCCCCGGCAGGTGCTGGGGATCTTCATTAGAAGATCGCGAGAAATGGTGGGCCGAGGGGCGTATTCTGAAGAAGCGAGATGGAACCCCGCGCTTAGATGGATTCAAAGTCTTCATCGAAGAGAGGGAAGGGCGTCGGATCACAGCGAACTGGACCGATATTGGAAGAGTTGGGAACACCTCCACGGAAAGACTTGGATATCCCACACAGAAACCTGAAGCCTTGCTGGAACGTATCGTCGGCGCTTCCTCCAACGAAGGCGACCTTGTCGCCGACTTCTTCTGCGGCTCCGGCACCATGGCGGCGGTGGCGGAGAAGTTGGGGCGCAAATGGATTTGCACGGACTTGGGGAAATTCGCCGTTCACACCACGCGCAAACGTCTGATCGGCGTGCAGCGGCAGCTCAAGTCCGAGGGCAGGGACTACCGCGCTTTCGAGATTCTCAATCTGGGCAAATACGAACGGCAGCACTTTGTGGGCGTGAACCCGAACCTGCGCGAGGAGGAGCAGCGGAAGCAGTTGGAGGAAAAAGAGGCTGCGTTCGTGGAACTCATCCTCAAGGCGTATCGCGCGGAAAAGGTGGTTAATTTCGCTTGCTTCCACGGAAAAAAGGCCGGTCGTCTGGTGGCTGTGGGACCGGTGAATCTGCCGGTGACCCGGCTTTTCGTGGAAGAGATCATCCTGGAATGTCGGAAGAAGCACCTCACCAAAGTGGACATCCTGGGCTTCGAGTTCGAAATGGGCCTGTTCCCCAATGTGCTGGACGAGGCCCGGGCCAAAGGCATCGACATCGCCCCCAAATACATCCCGGCGGAGGTTTTCGACAAACGGGCGGTGGACAGAAATCAAGTGGTGTTTCACGACGTGGCCTACATTGAAGTCAAACCGCATGTCGCCAAGGGCCGGAAAGGCCGACTCCCTTCGGTGGCGGTGGAGCTTACCGATTTCTCCGTTTTCTATTCCCAGGATTCCATCGCCCATGCCGAAGCTGCTTTGGGCAAATCCAACAAGGCGGGCAGCCGGATCGTGGTGGAAGAGGGGTGCATCGTCAAGTTATCCAAGGACAAGCGGGGCGTGATCCGGCGTGAGCAACTCACCCGGAACTGGACGGACTGGATCGACTATTGGGCGGTGGATTTCAACTTCGAGAGCAAGCGGGAAATCATTCGAGTGCCGCGCCCGGAGACCGGGGAGTTCGTGGAGCAATGGTCGGGGGACTATATTTTCGAGAACGAGTGGCAGAGCTTTCGCACCAAGAGGGATCGTTCGCTGGAGCTCAGAAGTGTGGCCCATGAATGCACCCCCGGCCGGCGAAAGATCGCGGTCAAGGTGGTGGACATCTTCGGCAACGATACCATGACCATTGTGGACATCCATGTGGGAGGAGGTAACTGATGGCGCTGCATCCCGATTTTCCACACTCGCCGCACACGGTGTTGGACCCGGCGATTCGCTGGTTTCCCGCGGATGAAGCCCTGCGCGAATCCGGCATGGAAAAGCTGATGCCTCCGCTCGTGGCGCAGTTGAGACGGCGGGTGAAAGAGTTTCGGGACGGGGGGTATGCGAGTGCGAGCGATACGAGCCGAAGCCTCCTTGCATGGTGGTTCAAGGAGCCCCACCTGTTGCCCAAAGCGAATGGCGCCATGGTGGATTTCCAGTACTACTTCGCACAGCGGGAAGCGATGGAGACCATTGTCTACCTTTATGACGCGGTAGGCGCGAAGGACAAGTACGACCTCATGCGGTTTGACGCGAGCGGCGTGGTGTCGGCCGGGATGTTCGACGAAAGCTGGCGGCGCTATGTGATCAAGATGGCGACGGGCAGCGGCAAGACCAAAGTGATGAGTTTGGTGCTGGCCTGGAGTTTCTACCATAAACTGTACGAGCCGGGATCCGACTTGGCGCGGAACTTTCTCGTGATCACCCCGAACATTATCGTTCTGGATCGTATCTATAAGGATTTTCAGGGATTGAGAATCTTTTTCGAAGACCCGGTCATTCCCGAGAACGGCTATGACGGGCGGAACTGGCGGGATGATTTTCGGCTGACGTTGCACGTGCAGGACGAGGTGCGGGTGACGCAAGCGACGGGCAACATCTTTCTGACCAATATCCACCGCGTCTATTCCGGAGAAGACGTTCCTCCGTCGCCCGATGACGAAAACACGATGGAATATTTTCTCGGCAAGCGCCCCACAGGGGGAACGACGGATTCCAAGGTGGACCTGGGAATGATCGTGCGGGACATCCAAGAGCTGATGGTGCTCAACGACGAGGCGCACCACATCCACGACGGCAGACTGGCTTGGTTCAAGTCGATCGAAGATATTCACAATCGGCTGTTGCAGAAAGGCGGAAGCTTGAGTTTGCAGGTGGATGTGACGGCGACGCCCAAACATAACAACGGGGCGATCTTTGTGCAGACCGTGGCCGACTATCCCCTGGTGGAGGCGATCTGGCAAAACGTGGTGAAGCATCCGGTGCTGCCGGATGCGGCGAGCCGTGCCAAGCTTGCCGAGCGACAGAGCGCCAAGTTCACCGAGAAGTACGAGGATTACCTCGATCTGGGGGTGATCGAGTGGCGCAAGGCGTACCGGGAACACAAGAAGCTCGGCAAGAAGGCTGTTCTGTTCGTGATGACGGACGACACCCGGAACTGCGATGAGGTGGCCGAATATCTGGAGAACCGGTATCCCGATCTGAAGCATGGCGTGCTGACCATCCACACCAAGAACAACGGGGAAATTTCGGAAGCGTCCTCCGGAAAGGCCAAGGAGGAGTTGGAAACGCTTCGCAGGCAGGCGAATGAGATCGACGACTCCGCCGGGCCGTGCAAAGCCATCGTGTCGGTGCTGATGCTGAAGGAAGGTTGGGACGTGCGCAACGTAACCACGATCGTCGGGCTGCGCGCCTATTCGGCGAGGAGCAATGTGCTGCCGGAACAGACTTTGGGGCGAGGTTTGCGCAAGATGTATCCGGGTGGTACCGAGGAGTATGTGAGCGTGGTCGGCACGGATGCTTTCATGGATTTCGTCGAGTCGATTCAAGCCGAAGGCGTTGAGCTGGAACGTGCGGCCATGGGCAAGGGAACGAAGCCGAAGACGCCGCTCGTCATCGAGGTCGATGAGGAAAGCAAAGACAAGGACATCAATGCGCTGGATATCGAGGTTCCGGTGCTGACGCCGCGGGTTTATCGGGAATTCAAGAACCTGGCGGATCTCGATATCGGGAGGATGAGTTTTCAGACGGTGCTCTACCTTCAATTCAGCGAGGAGCAACAGCGGGAGATTGTGTTCAGGGATATCACCACGGGCGAAATAACGCACACGACGCTGCTCGATGGGGCCGGCGTCGCCGACTACCGCAACGTCATCGGGTACTTCGCTCAGACGGTGAAGAAGGAACTACGACTGGCCGGCGGTTATGATGTGCTTTACGGCAAAATCAAGGCCTTCGTCCGGGATGCGCTTTTCGGCAGAACGGTAGACCTGGAATCGCCGAACACACTGCGGAACCTGTCCGAACTAGCTGCCACGAAGACCGTCATCGAAACCTTTAAGCGGGCCGTCAACCAACTCACCGTGCGCGACAAAGGTGATGCGGAGATTCGGGACACCATCAAGCTTCGGCTGACCCGTCCCTTTATGGTGAAGGACCAAAGATACCTGACTCCGAAGAAATCCGTTTTCAACAGGATCATCGGCGACAGCGGCTTCGAACTGGACTTCGCACATTTCCTTGAGCAATGCGGCGACGTGGCGTCCTACGGGAAAAATTTCCTCATGGTGAATTTCAAACTCGATTATGTCAATGCACACGGCGACATCTCGAACTACTATCCCGACTTTGTTGTGAGACTCACCGATGGACGCGTCGTGATTGTCGAAACCAAGGGCCAAGAAGACTTGGACGTTCCGCCGAAAATGGAGCGGTTGAAGCACTGGTGCGAAGACGTCAATCGGGCGCAGTCGAAAGTGGTGTATGATTATGTTTTTGTGGACGATGCAGGATTCCGGCAATATCGGCCCAAATCGTTCAAGGAGCTGATGGACGGATTCAGGAAATACAAAGAAGGGACATGAGAGAACCTGCCGGGGTACATACCTTCTCCCAGCCACCGAACCGGCGGACCTGAACATGTCGCTTCTGTTCAGGCATGGGCAGTTCCACCGTCACGGTCTACATCGCCGTCTTTCCGACAACCTGTGAACAATACACTCTCCGTCATCATACCGACCTTGAACGAGGAAGCCTGTTTGGGGCGTACTCTGGCGCGTTTGCCGCGCACGCCCGACGTGGAAGTCGTCGTGGCGGATGGAGGAAGCCGGGACCGGACCGTGGAGATCGCCCTAAACTCGGGCGTGCGCGTGGTCCGTTGCCCACGGGGAAAGGCCCTACAGATGAACCGGGGCGCCTCGGAGGCCTCGGGACGCACGCTGCTGTTCCTGCACGCGGACACTTTGCCGCCCGTGGGGTTCGAACACATGATCCGGTCCACGGCGGCCCGTCCGGGAGTCGTCGCCGGGGCCTTTCGCTTGCGTATCGAAGCCCGGGGGGCCCGGTTCCGGGCCGTGGAATTCATGACGAACCTGAGAAGCACCTTGATGCGGATGCCCTATGGGGACCAGGGGATTTTTCTACGTGCGGAAACCTTCAGGCGTTTGGGCGGCTTTCCGGTTCAGGCTTTGATGGAGGATTTCGAACTGGCGCGAAGACTGAAACGGGAAGGGCGAGTGGTGACTCTTCCCGCGCAGGTGCGCACTTCCGCTCGGCGTTGGCTGCGCCTGGGAGTCTTCCGCACCACCCTGTTGAACCAGCGGATCATACTGGCCTACCTGCTGGGCGCCGACCCCGCGCTTCTCGCTCGCTGGTACCGCGGGTGAAGCAAAGCGGAAAAGAGGCAATCATTCACGGGGGGAATTTTTGAAAAAATTCCCCCCGTGCGCCCCCCTGTAAACGTTTCAAGCAGGCCTCACCGCCTTTGGCGGAGAGGCCGAGGAAGGAACAGCTTTCCTCACTGATTTCCAGCGTTTCTTTCCTCTGCCGAATCGGCAAAGAAATTCCCTGCTTCGGTTTCGTCACGCTTCAGCGCGACGAAGCCCGCATCAAGGGGGTACGGGGGAACATGGGTCCTCCGGCGGTCCTGAAAATGAATATGAAAAAAGACCGCAAGGCACGCACCTAATCCCGGTACTCGAGAAAATAGAACGTCTTTCCATCATCCGGCGTGTCCACGATGGCTTGGTACAATTCCTCGTCGATCTGGCTGGGGTATTGCGCCGCACACAGGGATTCGTAGTCCCATGCCTCGCCGGCGATGCTTTGCAGCTGTTGGGTCGCGTCGAAGCTGATGCAGTCCCCTTGAGACGGCGCTTGCTCAAAACCTCTGAATGTGTGGTCCAGCCCGCCGCGAATGGCCGTCTCGATAAAGAGTACCTTGGGCTGCATTTGGTCCATGTCTTCGAGAACGTCCAACAGGAGCATGGCGGCCGCTCGATGGTCCGGATGGCCCGTGGAGCCGTGGCTCGGATCAAAAGTAATGATGAGTTCCGGGTCCGTGATCCTCAGGACGTGGGCCACCAGAGATTCCAATGAATCCCGGTCCCCGGCTCGGGCCGCCCAATAGTCCAGGGTGGTTTCGGGAGACTCTTCCGGAGGATTCCCCAAGTCCCAGTGGATCAGTTCCGCATTGAACACGCGCGCCGAATTCATCAGTTCCAGACTTCGGACGGTCCCCACGTCCGGAAGGCAGCCCTGTTCAAGGCGACAAGGGCCGCTTTCTCCCCGGCTCAGCACGGCGAACGTGCAGGACATTCGATCCTCCACGCAAAGCTTGCCCAAATAGGGGGCAATAAGGAGTTCATCGTCGGGATGGGCGGCGAAGAAGAGTACCGACGGCTTCTCATAGTCCCCCGCCGAACGACAATCTCCGGTGAAGGTCTTCTCGATGTCGTAGGCCGTCGGCATGCCGCCGACGGTGAGGATCGCCGATGCCTGCACATCGGAGAGGAAGCGTATGGCGAGTGAAGCATTCCTGCCCAGCAGTTCGGGCAATGTGGTGTTTTCCGTCCCTTCCGGATAGAGGAACACATACCATCCGTCGGCACCGTCCGACGCGATGATGAGCGTGGAACCCGTGTCATAGGATTGGATGTAGAAGTTGTAGCTTTGATCGGCCGGTTTCCAGATGCCGGAGAAGATTTCAGCGCCGGTCGTAGTCCAGTGGAACGCGAAAAGCATTCCTAAAAGGATCGACAACTTAGTCGAGGATCGCATGGAGCTTCCATTTCGCGTAAGGATGGGACTCCCCGTCGGCGGATTATGATGAATGCGCCGATGGTAAATGCAAAATCGATCTCTTATCGGCTGATCATAGCATGTAGGACATCGGGTTCAAGAGGAGCATTGGTGTCTTGAATGAAACCGGCCCGGTCTTCCGACGGCCCCGCAGGATAACCCGTGTACGGAGACGCTCCATTTCCGCGCTCTTGGGGTTCCGATGCGGCGGGTGAGAATGTTGCTCGTCGTTCCGAGCCCGAAACGGCGTCGGATCGAGGCCTTCATTTCGGAGTCAGTGTGATGTGCAGTCTTTGGGAAGACGCTTTGACAACATCCTGAAAAAGCAATCATCGTCCCGGTCCGACGGTTCGTTTTTTCGGACGGTGCAGTGAAGGCAATTCGGTCCGGGTTTGCGCAGTTCGAATTCACGGCGGATCTGCTTCAGGGCTTCTCCTTCCCAGATTTCCTCGAATGTTTGCAGACAGAAGTTTCCCAGGGGAGCCCGAGACCAGGTGATGCAGGGTTGGGCGTCGCCGTTGGGATGGATGGCCAGGGATTTCCAGGGCTGACGGCAGGTGAGTTCTTGCCCGGCCTCATCTTCCGGACGGATTTCTTCGGGCCGCTCTCTAAGATACCCAACGTCTTCCACACCGGTCTTCTGGACCCAATGGGCCAGAAGCGCACGGCATTTGCGGACTTCCCGGAAGAAGGCTTGGTCGCCGTTTCCAGGGTAGGCGGCGTTGTGAAAAGGGATCACGGTGCGGACGTCGATACATTGGACCCCCAACGACTCGGCCAATTGAAGGAATGCCCCGAACTCACGGATGTTGAACTCGGTGAGCACGTGGTTGAGGCGCAGTTGAGGATGCCCGTTCCCCCACCGGGATTTCAATCGGTTGAAGGTGCGGAGGTTGGAAAGGACTTTTTCAAAACTGGATCCGCAGCGAATTTTCTCGTAAACGCCGGCCGAAGCCCCGTCCAACGAAACCGCCGGCCGGGAGACGGGAGCGTCGATGACGGCGTGCGCCACGGTTTCCGTGAGGAGCATCGCGTTGGTGACGACTTCCACGAAGGGCACGTTGAACTGACCCAGCAAATCCAATCGTCGGGGAAAGTCCCGGGTCATCAGGGGTTCCGTGAGGCAGGACAGCGCCAGGTATTCCGCGTGCGGAAACACTTCTTCGGCGATCTTTCGGAACAGCTCCATGGGCATGTCGTATTTGGGAAGTTCCTTGACCCTCGGGTCGCTGAAACCGCACATGCGACATGTTAGGTTGCACTTGTTGTTCTGGTCCATGAACACTTGAATATGAGGTTCGTCGCAATTCCGCATTTGTTCTCCCAATATCCCGCTTCCGAAGGAGCAACTCGCCTGTTGAATGCGATATTGAATCATAGCTTAACACAAATTCATCGTATTTGTTATTTCTTTAGAAAAAAGCGACAATACTTGCGGAACGTTGCCCGGCTTTCTTTCTATCCATCCCGGTGGCCATGTGACCTGCCTGTTTCGAAGGAAACGAGGTTCCGAGGAGGGCCTGAGATCGGGCGTCATGGTTCACGGACCTGAACCCGGACCCGCACTCCGCGTATTCGTGACATTCCTGTTCGAGTTGACAGTGGGCGGGTTTGGAGAGTATTCTGCGGTCCGGTACTTGGTGAACCAGAGTTGGGATCCGGTTTTGACGGAATGCCGTGAAGATACGGCGCCTCAGAACACCGTAGTACTCCCTTCCGTAGTATAGGATTTCGCCCGGGAGCAAAGATTGGTTTTTCAAAGGACAGGACGTGTCCGGGGTGACTTTTACGCTTTGGGAGTCCCCGGGGTACCCGTCTATCTGTTGGACGGAGATCACCCGGTGCTCTTCGATGCGGGTTTCACTTGTCTCGGCCGAATATACGAGGAGGCGATTCGGGAGGTATTGAGCGATCGCCCCCCTGAAATTCTCGTGCTGACGCATGCTCATTTCGATCACTGCGGCGCGGCGGCACACCTTAAGAACGTTTTTCCGAGCCTCAAAATCGCCGCGTCCGCAAGGGCCGCGGAGATTCTGAAAAGGCCCAATGCAATCAGGTTGATCCGGGACCTGAATATCCAGGCGGCTTCAATGGAATTGGGGGTAAGCAAAGACCGGCTTACTTCCGAACTTTTCGAGACTTTCGACATAGACATGATCCTGTCGGAAGGTCGAAGAATTCCCGTCGGGGAAAACGTCACCGTAGAGGTCCTGGAGACCCCGGGACACACATGGGACTTTCTGAGCTACTACGTGCCGGAAAGGAAAATACTGGTGGCGTCGGAGGCCGTCGGCTGTGCGGACATGTCGGGCCATATCTTTACGGAGTTCCTCGTCGATTTCGACGCTTATCTCGATTCGCTGAAGAGACTGTCCGCCCTGGAAGTGGACATCTGCTGCCAGGGACATCTTTTCGTTCATGTGGACGAGGACGCGTCGAGTTATCTCGCGCGATCCATTGCTTCCGCAAAGACGTTTCGCGCGCGACTCGAGGAACTGCTTCTCGCAGAGGATGGAGACACTGCCCGTGTGGCGGCAATGGTAAAGGAGGAGGAATATGATCCTTTGCCCGGTCCCAAGCAAATGGAGGCCGCTTATTTACTGAACCTGAACGCCCGGATTAAACATATCGCCGACCGTTACCACTGGGGGAGGCGCAGTCGATGAATACAACCACCAATGATGGAGGAAACTTATGAACGAATTCATGGAAGGGGGACCCAAGAATCCCCTTAAGATCCAAGATAATACTTTCAGGGACGGCCACCAATCTTTGTTGGCCACGCGCATGAGAACCGAGGATATGCTGCCCATCGCGGAACGCATGGACGACATGGGCTTCTGGGCCATGGAAGTTTGGGGCGGAGCCACCTTTGATACCATGCATCGCTTCCTGGGCGAGGATCCGTTCGAGCGGGTCAAGACCCTCAAGCAGTACATCAAAAAGACCCCGTTTTCCATGCTGCTCCGCGGACAGAATCTGGTGGGTTACCGGAACTACGCGGACGACGTGGTAAGGCTGTTCGTGGACAAGGCCGCCGAAGTGGGAATCGACGTATTTCGGGTGTTCGACGCCCTGAACGACTTCCGGAACTTTGAAACCGCGGTGGAGCGGGTCAAGGCCAATGGAAAGACCTTCGAAGCGGTGATCTGCTATTCCCTCACCGAACGCCGCATGGGCGGCGATGTGTTCAACATGGAATACTACCTGACCAAAGCCAAAGAGCTTCAGGACATGGGAGCGGACACGCTGTGCATCAAGGACATGGCGGGCATCATGGCTCCTCTGGACATCCGGCGGCTGGTTACCGAGTTGAAAAAGACCATCACCATTCCCATCCATCTGCATACGCATTACACCAGCGGCATGGCTTCCATGGCGTACCTTGAGGCCATTCAGGCGGGCGTGGACATTGTGGACACCTGCCTGGCGCCTTTCGCGCTGCGTACCTCCCAGCCCGCAGTGGAACCCATCGTGGCCACTCTGGCCGGCACGGACCGTGACACTGGGTTGGATCTCAATGCGCTGCTCGAGATGGGCGAACACATGGAATCCGTGGCGCCCAAGTACCGGGACTACCTGTCCAAACACAAGATGTCCATCATCGATACGGGCGTGCTGGTGCACCAGGTGCCCGGAGGCATGATCTCGAATCTCGTGGGCCAGCTCAAGGAAGCCAAAGCCCTGCACAGGATCGACGAGGTTTACGCGGAAGTGCCCAAGACGCGCAAGGAATTGGGGACGCCGCCCTTGGTCACCCCCACGTCTCAGATCGTGGGCGTGCAGGCCGTGCTCAACGTGCTGTTCGGCAAATACAAGATGGTTACCAATCAGGTGAAGGACTTGGTGTTTGGGTTGTACGGCAAGACCCCCACGGCCATCGATCCCGAAGTGCAGAAGATCGTGCTGAAAGGGTACAAGCGAGGTCAGGAGCCGGTGACCGGCCGTGCGGCCGACTACCTGGACCCCGAACTGGACGGTATCCGGGAAAAATACAAAGACTTGGCCAAGGACGACTACGATCTTCTGATCGTGGCCTTGTATCCCACCACCGGAGAGAAGTTCCTCAAGTGGAAATACGGCCTGGAAGAAAGACCGAAGGAAGTGTTGGCCAAGACCCTGGACGACATCCGTCGTGAGGATGAGGCCATGGCCGCGGCCATCGAGGCGGTGTGCAAGGCCTCGGCGTAAGACCGGTTGATTGAGCCGCCCCGTTGTGCACGGGCGGCCGAAAAAAACAGGGGGAACCTTGCCAAAAGGTTCCCCCTGTTTTCTTTAATGCGGACGGCTTAGATGAAGGTCAGGTAACGATCGGTTTCCCACCGGGTGACGTGCTTCATAAAGGCTCCCCACTCGCCCTTTTTCAGCTTGATGTACTCGTCGGCAATGGGGCCCAGAGCGGAACACACCACCTCGTCCTTTTCCAGTTCCTCGACGGCTTCCAAGAGGTTTTGGGGAAGAAGGATCATGCCGCGTTGCTTCCGCTGTTCGATGCTCAGGTTCCACACGTTCTCGGAGATGATGGGGTCGCCCGGATCGATTTCGTTCTTGATTCCGTCCAGACCCGCCGCGATGTGCACCGCGCCCAGGAGGTACGGATTGACCATTGCGGAGGGAGAGCGGTCTTCGAAACGTTTGTCGTCCGGTCCGCGGTAGAGCTGAGTCCGGTTGTTGTCCCCGTAAGAGGCCATGGAGGGCGTCCAGGTGTGACCGGAGGTGGAGGAGTAAACGAATTCGCCGCTCTGAATCCGGCGGTAGCAGTTGATTAGGGGTGATGAAACAGCCGTGATGGCCCGGATATGCTTGAGCAGACCACCCACGAAGTGGATTGCGGTCTTGGAAAGACCCATGCCTTTCCAGTCTTTTTCGCCGGGCTTCATGGGGAAGAGGTTGGCGCCCGTGTTGACGTCGGCCACATGGAAGTGCAGATGCGCGGCGGAGCCCGTCTTGTCGGCGAAGGGCTTGGCCATGAAAGTGCATGTGGCGCCGTATTTCACGGCCATCTGTCCGGCCAACATCCGGAACAGCACCAACCGGTCCGCGGCGTGAAGGATGTCCGTCCACCCGAAGTTGACCTCGTACTGGCCGTTGGCGTCCTCATGATCGCTCTGATAAATTTCAAACCCCAACTGATTGCCGTAGCGGATAATGTCCTGCAGGTAGTCCATGGCCTGGCACATGCCCCTGAAGTCGTAGCAAGGTTTGGCCAGTGTGTCGATTCCCAGAGGGTCCCAAGCCCGGATGGAACCGTCGGGATTGCGCATCACGAGGAAATGCTCGGGCTCGAACCCGCCGTTATAGAGGTAGCCTTCCTTCGCAAAGACGTCCAACATCCGCTTGAGGTTGGTTCTGGGACAGAACCCCCAAGGCTGATCATCGACGAAGAGATCGCAATTGACGATGGCGACGTTGGGTCTCCAGGGGAGTTGCTTGAAGGTTTCGATGTCGGCTCTCGCCATGAGATCGTGGCTTTCGGGTCCCTGGCCCACGCCCCAAACCGCGGCGCCGGCAAAGCCCGCTCCGCCGTCAAGAATGTCGTCGAAGCATTCCACGGGAACCTGTTTCACTTTGGGCCCGCCGTGGATGTCCACGAACTGGGCGAGGATAAACTCGATGCCTTCCTTCTTCAGCTGGGCTCGGACTACCTCTCGCTTCTCATGATCCGTCATGTCTTCCTCCCCTTTGTCTGTTGCCTGTTGCTCCATGCTCTACTTGACTCCTTCTTAAATTTTCACCAATCTAATTAAACAAGACTCTTCCGCACGGTCGTTCGTTTCGATCCTCCACCCTCCGGGAAATCTCCGATGAAACCCCCGTTTCAGACTTCCACGGCGAACGGAATCGCCCACCGACCATGCGGAGAAATTCGCTTGTTACGGAGATCATCAAGATCTCCGACACTCCTTCATAAGAACGAAAAATCCAAGAGGAACTCATAGCATGATCCGTATGGAGTTTCCAGACCCTAAATGACCAATCATTTATCCACGGTGAAAATTTTTTATTGACAGGAAAGTCTTCCGTTGTTATAAAAGAACCCCATAATCAGTTAAAGGTTCTTGCACAAAGAACGGAATCGAGAGCCTGTTGGAAAGCCATGGGACCTTACCTCGGAGGTTTCCGGTACGGATTTCCCGGAAGAAGAATGAGGGGGCGGGCTTTTTGACAGGCGTAACTATGTTGGGGGCTGAGGCCTCCGTCTTAAGCCTAGTTCGGGAGAGAGGTTGTGAACGAGAAACGGGTTGCGGAGTCAAGATCGTTAATTGGCGATGACGCGGTGGACATGCTTCTGAGAGTCCATGAAGATGCTTTGTGGATGCTCGAGAATTTGGGTGTGGGTTGCCGCGAACCGAACATGCTGGAAGCCTTCCGAAAGTATGAGGAAGAGGGACTGGCCGTAATTTATGAAAACCGAGTCTTCGTAACCCGCGATCTGGTCAACCGAGCTCTGGAAACCACGCCGGGAATCGACGATTTTTTTGTCCCCCTCAACAGTTTTCTGATAGGTGGGACCGCTCCCTATATCTATGACGACGCGAAGGGCGTAGGCGGCATCATGCCGACCCCGGAACACGTGCGCACCATCATGCAAATCGCGGAGAAGAGCCCCGCCGTGGGCGGTACCGGGCGAGGAGTGAAGCTCAAAGACGAAGTCGAGCAGATGACCATCATGGATGAAAACTGCTCGAAACCGCTATACTTCGCCGTGACGTCGGACCGGTCGCTGGAAAAGGCGCAGGAAATCTATTCTCGCCGCAAAGACATCATGATCGTTTTCTGTCTCACCAGGCCGCCTCTTGAGGTCAGTGAGAATTTTTCCGAGCACTTTGTCAAGGTGGTGAAGGCGGGCTTGCCGGTGTTCATCTCCGCCATGCCCATGGCCGGAATCAGTGCTCCCTACTGCTACAGCGGCGTGTTGGCCATGACGCAGGCGGAAGTGCTCTTCGGCATCACCGCCGCCCAGTTGCTCAATCCCGGGGTAACCTGCATCCATGCGGGTTTTCCCACCATTGCGGACCCCAGAATCGAGTATAACCCCAATTACGGATTGAAGAGCCACTTCCTGGTGAACATCCTGATGAGTCACCTCAACCGCATGACGGACCTGCCGTCGCGACAGAGCATCGGTGCGACCCACGAGGAGCATCCCACGGAAAAAGCTTTTGAGGACGCCAAGATCGCCCGTGCTATGTGCCTGAAGTACGGAGTCCACATGGTCACCCACTCCTTCGCGTTTCTCCGATACCTGATCGACTTCTCCATTGCGAAACTGGAGAAAGCCGTTGAGATGGCCGAATCCATCACAGGAGCGGACGCCCCCGAAGTGGAAATGCCCAAGTACGATGAACGGGGATTCGAGTCCATCCAGCGGATCGGTCTCGGCATGTACCTTGAGGATCCGCTTACCACGGCGAACATCGGCAAAGTATTCATCGACTGAAAATCGTTTCGGACCGCGCGGAGGGCCGTGCGGCCCGGATTCGTTGAAGACAAACGACGCGCTCTTTTAGGAAAAACGGGATAACCCGCCGGGTGTGGGTGTATTTCGCGTTGAATACGCAATGCCGAAGACGAGTGATCCTCTAGAACGCGTCGTGATCGTTCCGGCGGGGTCGGAGCGTGGAATTAAACGGGGAGCCATACAACACTCCAGGAGGTTAAACAATGGCACTTCCTAACAAATCGAAGTACGTAATCATCGGGGCCGGTATTCACGGTCTCAGCACCGCTTGGCATCTCGCGAAAGAGCTCAAGGCCAAGGGAAAAGGAACCGGGGCGGACATTCTGTTGCTGGACAAGGCGGGTATTGCGGCCGGAGCTTCGGGTATCGCGTGCGGCGTCGTCCGAAACAACTACTTCCAGCCCGCCATGCGTGAAGTGATGGCTCACAGTGTACAGGTTTGGGAAGAAGACGCGGAAGGCTACGGCTATCATGCGGTGGGCTACATGCAGATTTCTCCCGAACTCATGCATGCGGACGTGTCCACCATTTATGCGCAGCAGAAAGCCATCGGCTACACCTCCGTGTTCATCGAAGGCGAGAAAGAATGCCTCAACTACATGCGCATGAATGTCTTCGACGACTGGCAGGCCAAGAACGTCACCTCCGTTCTTCATGAGAAGAAGGGCGGGTATGCTCATAACGCCAAATCGTGTTACCGGCTGGCGGACAAAGCCGAAGCCGAGGGCGTCCGAATCATGACCGGCGTCAACGTGACCGGATTCACCGAGGATTCGTCCTCCAAGTCCATCAAAGCGGTGAAAACGGACAAGGGCGACATCGAGTGCGATTTCGTCGTCGCGGGTCCTGGTCCGTGGGCCAAGACCTTCTGGGATTATCTGGGACTTCCCAACAGGATCGACGTGAAGGACCTTGAAGGCAATATTCACAAAGACCTGAAGATGTGGACCTACTGGTGCCTGGAAGAGGGTACGTTGGGCGTGGAGCCCGACTTCGGTCTGGACATCCACGGGAAAATGCCTCCCGTCATCCACCTGGACACGGACGCTCCGTTGTATTCCAGTGAGGACGGCTCTCTGATCACCGAGAAGCTGTGGGGCATCTATTATAAGCCCGACACCAACTTCAACGGAATCCAGGGCGGCGCGTCTCCGTACATCGTGGACAAAGAAGAGGTGGCCGTGGATCCCTACGGCATCGATTCCCCCGATTTCATCGTGGGTCCCAAGTTCGTCCATATGTGGACCTCGGCGCTTGCTCATGCCCAGAAGCGATATGAGGACCAGTGGATGAAGTATCGCAAGGAGCCTTCGGGCGGCATCGGCGCCTTCACCCCCGACAACTTCCCGATATTCGATCATTTCAGGGATAACTGCTACATGATTCTCGATTCCAATCACGGATACAAAATGATCGGAATCGGCAAGCTGGTGGCCAAACTTATCACGGGTGAACCCCAGAGACTGCTGACTCCTTTCCGTTTCGAACGGTACCGGACGGGTGAGCTGTTTCCCGTTTCCCACAGTCCGTATCCCTGGAGCTAAGTCGCCTCGGATAGCAGGTGCTTCGGGCCGGTGCGGGATGATTCCCTCACCGGCCTTCGTGTTTTTCCTTTTCTTCAAAAAAAGTTCTTGACACGAAACTCACTTCTCGGTTATGGGAGTTCTCGCCGGGCGCGAGAGAGTGATTGTTCGAGTGGTTCTTGCGCGGAATAAGGGGATTTAGACTGTTAACGCCCGGATACTCCCTACCGAGGCTGGAGCGCCCCCCAGCTTTGATAGGGATTTCTTTTTTTTCGGGGAGCCCTTTTGAGAGGCGTTCCCCGATCTCATTTCGGGAGATGCACCTTCTCGACCCCACCCAAGCACGAAGGCGGCGGTTCATCCGGTGCTGTACGGAAGGGCGTTGAGGCGCCTTGAATGCGGCCCGCTTCCATTTCTCCGGTGCTCTTATTGTGCCGAATCAAGGACCTCACGAACCTTTTTCAGCATGTCGGTCAGTTTGTAGGGTTTTGCTACAAATCCCGCAGCACCGGCCTGGAGGCACGCCTCCACCTGTGGGCCGGCGACATAACCGCTGGCGATCAGCACCTTGGCTTTGGGATCGGATTCGATGAGCCGAAGCAGAGTGCGGTATCCGCCCATGCCGGGCATGCCGAGGTCCAGAACCACAAGATGAATCCCCGTTTTTTTGTCTTTGTATAGTTCCAAGGCGATTTCGCCGCTGACCGCAGTGTGCACCCGATAACCGAACCGTTCCAGCATCGTTCCGGCGATTTCCAGGATGTCCGTTTCATCGTCGACGATCAGCACGCTTTCGTCGCCCTTTAGGGCTTCCGTTTTCGGGATGTCGGTCTTGCGGGCATCCGGAGCTTTGATCGGTGAGACGGGGAACAGCAGGGTGAAAGTTGTTCCGTTCCCCGGTCGGCTGTCGCAGGAAACATGGCCGCCGTGGGATTTCATGATTCCATAGACCATGGAAAGACCCAGGCCCGTGCCTTTGCCGACTTCCTTGGTGGTGAAGAAGGGGTCAAAGATGTGTTTCAGCGTGTCCGAGTTTATTCCCTGCCCCGTGTCCCTGATGACCAAGCGTGCGCAAGGTCCGGGCACTGCGCCCAAATATCGGCCGCAATCCGCTTCATCCAATTCCGTCATGGACGTTTCCACATGCAGGGTTCCTCCCTGGGGCATTGCGTCGCCGGCGTTGGCTCCCAGATTCAGAATCGCCTGTTCCACCTGTCCGGAATCTCCGAGAATCGGTTCCATCGAATCGCCCAAGTTTCTTTCAACGCGGATCATCTTGGGCAGGGTCCTTTCGAGGATGCTCAAAGCCTGCTCTACAACCGTGTTGAGCTCGAAAGGCTTGAGTTCCGGTTCCACCTTGCGGCTGAAGGTGAGCAGACGTCTGACCAGTTCAGCAGCCCGATCGATGTTTCTCTCGATTTGTGCGAGATGAGATTCATTTTGGGTTTGCTCGGTTGTCGGGGATCGCATGAGCTGCGTGTAGCCGCCGATGGCCTGGAGAATGTTGTTGAAATCGTGAGCGACACCGCTGGCGAGGGTTCCGATGGCTTCGAGCTTCTGCGCGTGCTGAAGCTGTGCTTGGAGGCGTGCTTTTTCTTCCTCCATGCGCCGACTTTCGGTTACGTCCAGAAGCTGAGAAACAGTGAGAGCCCTACCCGTCCCATCCTTTAGCAGGGACGTGCTGGTTTGCAGAGTCCGCTTTTCTCCATCCCTGCGAACCACGCCGAACTGGTAACTCCGAGGCACGGGTTCACCGGCCTGTCGTTTCAGATACCGTTCCACCACGAGATCGTAAGTATCTTCGGAAAGAAAATCTCTGAAGTCCTTTCCGATCAACTCCTCGCTTTCGTAACCCAGAATCCGGCACAGCTCCTCGTTCACAAAAGTGAAGAGACAGCGGTCGTCCACAATCAGGATGCCGTCATGAGAAGACTCCACCACGGTTCGGTACAGCGCTTCCCCCTCTTTCAGGGCGTTCTCCATCTGTTTACGGGCCGTGATGTCAAGAGCGGAAATGGTCAGACTCCCACTGATGCCCGCCAAGTCCAGGGGCGTCGATCCCAGGAGGACGTCGATGATCGCTCCGTTTTTGCAGCGCCAGCGGGTTTCCACCGTCTTGGTACCCCAAGGAGCGACCGTGTCGCACCCGTCGCAGCTCCCCTGGAGGAATTCTTCTTCAGAAGCATAGAGCATTCTTGTAGGCTTACCCAGAAGCTCTTCCGGGTAGTAACCGAGCATGCGGCAGAGCCGTTCGTTGGCTTTGACGAAAACCCCATCGGAAACGAGCCCGATACCCACGGGAGCCGCGGAAAAGAGGCTGTTGAGAACGGCCTCGCTTTGCTTGAGAGCCTGGTGGGCTTTTCTTTGCTCCGAAACGTCGATGATGAAGCCGCTGACGCCTACGGCCCTTCCGTCCCGGGTGATGGGGGCGGAGTGGAAAAGGCCCGGAAAGGAAGTCCCGTCGGGTTTGACGAGGCGATATTCGTTGCGCCCCACGTCGAAGCCCTCGAGTACCCGCCGGAAGGCCCGCACGGCTCGCTCCCGATCCTCCGGCACCAGCAAGGAGAATACGTTGAGTCCGGTGTCGAGGATTGAACGAGTCACGCCGAAAGCCTCGAAGGCCCTGCGGTTGGCATAGGTAAGCCTGCCCTGGAGATCGATCTCGAAGATGATTTCCGGAAGTCGTTCGATGAGCTCGCGACAGCTCGCCTCGCTTGTCCGGAGTTGGTCCAAGGCGCGAAGGTATTCCGTTAGGTCGCGGACGAAGATGACCGTAAGCGGGGAGTATTCCGCGCGGAGACGCCCGGCGCTCAATTCGGCGCGGATCGGCTCCCCGTAGCGGCGCAGCAGCGAAACCACCCCGGGTTTTTGGAAAACGCCTTTTGAAGGATGCATCGCCGCAGCGAGGGCCGTCCGGTCCTCTGCGGGCAGCAGCACCTCCATTTCCATGCCGACGATACGTTCCGCCGAATAGCCGGTCATGTCCTCCGCCGTACGATTGACTGAGGCGATACGCTGATTTTCGTCGAGCAGAAAGACGGCCTCCCTTGAGCCCTCGAGAACGACCTGGAGGGTATCCTCCGCCTTCTTTCGCCTTCTGGCTTCCCGTGTCAGTGCAGCCGCAGCCGAAAGACGGAAGTCCCGTTCGTCCGGCCGGCAGGGCAGGGGGAACCGCTCGTGCGGAAGAAGTGTTTCCGTCTTATCCATACCCTCCAGGTCTTCGGCATTTCCGGCAATCAACAAGGCGGCGTTGTCCGCCGCGAGTCTGAGTCGGCGCAAATCAACGGAAGTCCAAGTCAGGCGTCCTTCGACCAGAGGAATCAGTACCACCTCGGGAGGGCTCTCCCGCAGCCGAACGGTTATCCGCTCCAACGAGCCGTTCACGGTTTCAACCAGGCAGTCCGGGGCCTCAAGAATGGTCCCCAAGTCAGGGGGGTCGGTCGGAGACCATCCCACCACCGTGATCCGTGTTATGGGCATAGAGAAAGTCCTTATCTGTCTTCCGCTTCGGCCGTTCGGCGCCGGAGTCGTTGACTGGAGAGAAATTGGAGAACAACCGGAAGTACGTGGAGAAATCAGGAATATCTCAAAAAAAGTGGGTTGGTGCCCATTACCGAGATCATAGAGGGAACCGGCGTCCGGATCAAGATGTATCGAAACCGATTGAAGCCGAGCTTTGTGGAAGAGGTTGGCGCCGGAGGTTCACGGTGTGCTTTCCGCCAATCGATTTCCGGTTGCTTGCCTTTCTGGTATATTCGGTCGATACCGCCGTCCAAAACAAAGAGAGGGTACTCATGGAACCGAGGCGAAGCACGTGAGTCAAGCCGTACACATTCTTGGAATATCCGCGTATTACCACGATTCCGCCGCGGCTTTGGTCCGTGATGGTGAGATCCTCGCCGCGGCCCAGGAGGAACGTTTCACCCGTGTCAAAGGGGACGCTTCCTTCCCGCACGCCGCCATCGGTTTTTGCCTCCAACGGGCCGGTATACATGAGCGAGACCTGGACCAAGTGGTGTTTTACGAAAGCCCTTTGCTCAAGTTCGAACGTCTGCTGACCATGTATCACTGGACGGTGCCCGGTGGATTACGCAGCTACTTGAAAGCCATGCCTTCTTGGCTCACGGGGAAACTCTGGATGGGTCGATCCATCGCGCGGGAAATGGGCATCAAGAAGCGTGTTGTTTCCTGCGGTCATCATTTGTCGCATGCCGCGAGCGCGTTCTTTCCCTCTCCTTTCACCCGGGCCGCCATCCTTACGGTGGACGGCGTGGGCGAGTGGGCTACGGCGGCTTACGGTGTTGGAACGGATAACCAAGTCGAGCTGCTGGAGGAAATTCGGTTTCCCAATTCCTTGGGATTGTTGTACTCGGCCTTCACCTATTATACGGGATTCAAGATCAACAGCGGCGAGTACAAATTGATGGGACTGGCCCCGTACGGCTCTCCGGTCTACGCGGACCTCATCCGCAAGCGCCTGATCCGAGAATTACCGGATGGTTCTTTCGTTCTCAACCAGAAGTATTTCAATTATACTCGCGGACTCACCATGACCAATGAAGCGTTTCATCGGCTTTTCGGCGGTCCTCCCAGGGTTCCCGAGTCCCGAATCGGTCAAAAGGAGATGGACATCGCCGCAAGTATTCAGGCGGTGGTCAATGATCTGGTTCTTGCCTTGGCGGAAAAGGTCCATCGCGAAACCGGTTTGTCGGATCTGGTTCTGGCGGGCGGCGTAGCACTCAACGTGGTAGCCGTGGGACTGCTCGCCGCTCGAGGACCGTTTGAGCGAGTCTGGACTCAACCCGCGGCCGGGGATGCGGGGGGGGCCTTGGGCGCGGCTCTCTGGATGTGGCATCAGGGCTTGGGGAATCAGCGGACGCCGGGGCGGCCCGATGGTATGAACGGGGCTTTGTTGGGAACGGACATACCTCCGCATTCCAGCGAAGATGACGCGGTTCTTCGACGATTGGGAGCCTCCTGGGAGACGATGGACGACGATGAGCTGGCTGCGTGCATGGTGGACCGCATCGAAGCTGGGGACGTGGTGGCCGTGGCTCGGGGCAAGATGGAGTTCGGACCCAGAGCCCTGGGGGCTCGTTCCATTTTGGGAGACGCCCGGCTTCCGCACATGCAGCGACACATGAATCTGAAGATCAAATTTCGTGAGAGTTTTCGCCCCTTCGCGCCCATGGTTCGCGTGGAGGAAGCTTCCGAATATTTCGAGGGCTGCCGTGAGAGTCCCTACATGCTGCTGGTATTTCCCGTTTCAATGGACCGGAGGAAGCCGTTGGAGGACTCGCCGGGACTCCAAGGGCTTGAGCTTCTTCATCAGGTGCGTTCGGAGATTCCCGCGGTAACCCATGTGGATTACTCGGCCCGGGTCCAGACCGTGGACTCGCAACGCAATGCCTTTATGCATCGGGTCCTTACCAGGTTCAAAGAGAGAACGGGTTGCGCCGTTGTGGTCAATACGTCGTTCAATGTGCGGGGTGAGCCCATCGTCAATTCGGTGGAAGATGCCTACCGGTGCTTTATGGCCACGGACATCGACTGCCTGGTGTTGGGCAATCGCTTCCTTCGCAAGGACCGGCAACCGTCCCGTCCCCTGAACGACAAGGAGCGGGCCCGGTGGTTGAAGAGGTTTGACCCGGACTGACGATTCATAGGCCGTGCGTTCATTGCCTCCATGAAACGGTGCGATGTTGGTGAGGACCTCCCCTTTGCGAACGACCGGGACGTTCCAAAGGATCATCTGAGGCGCGGACCGGCCGACCCGAGCCGCCTTCGCCCCTAAAACACGCTTCCGGGTAAACGAACCCTCGGGAAGCCGGGATTGATCCGAAATAGGTCGATGAGTATGCAGCACTCTTATTTAGCCGGACTGCGCGAAAGGACCCAAGACGAGGCACTGAAGCGTTGTATCGCCTTCGGCTTGGTGCTTGGATGGGGCGGCCTGATTCTGGGAGGCCTGAAGGCGTTCTTTACTCCCGCCCCGGTGGTTGCCGCCTGGCAGGCGGTCATGGGGTGCGGACTGGTGCTGCTTTCGGCCGCCGTGATTGCCCCCATGCTTCTGAGCCCTTTGGAGAGGACCTTTTTTCGTTTGGCGGGGGCATTGGGCAAGACGCTGTTTGCCGTCGTGTTGACGGTCGTGTACCTACTCCTGCTTTGGCCCATGGGCTTATGGACTAAGGGAAGAAAAAGAGAGCAGGGCTTTTGTGAATGGGACGACCATGCGCCGGATCTGAAGTCGGCCTGGTGCGCCTACGAGGGAGGGGAGGAACCCGAAAGGGATTGGTCGGTACCGAAAGCCGCCGGTCTCCCTTTCGTGATTCAGCCCCTGCTTGTCCTGTTGTTCTTCATAAGGCGAGGACGGACCCTCTACGTGCCCGTTCTTCTGCTGCTGTTGGTCCTTGGGCTGGTGATGTTCTTTGCGCAGACTTCCAGCCTGGCCCCGTTCCTTTATACTTTGTTCTAGAAGTTCCAATGGGTCGGAAGCCGACGGCGGCTATCGGAACTGATCGCCTCCTCCACCCGCGAGCACTTCTTTCTTGGGAAAAGACTCGCCGCGAACGAGAAAATAGATGTGTTCCGCCACGTTGGTGATGTGGTCACCGATTCGTTCCAGGCATCGGAAAACGAAGAGCATGGCGGTGTAGGCGGAGAGGTGTTGAGGGTTCCGCCGCATTTCCTCAGCCACCTGAAGCAGCTGACGTGCGTAAATTTCGTCGATGCCGTCGTCCATGCGCCAGACCCGGCTCGCAAGAGCGGAGTCCGAGTTCTGGAACGCGTCCATGGCTTCTTTCAGCATTCCCAGAGCGATGCGGGCCATTTCCGCGGCGGCTTCCATGGTCGGCTCCATGGGCACGGAGTTGACGGCGGCCACGTGCCTGGAGACATTGGCCGAATAATCCGCGACTCGTTCCAGGTCCGTGGAGATTTTGAGCGCCGCGATGATGCTCCGCAAGTCAATGGCCATGGGTTGCCGAAGCGCGAGCAGGCGGACGACCAGCGCCTGGATTTCCTCTTCCTGCGTATCCACTTCCGAGTCTCGCCGGATAATCTCTTCCGCCAGACGTGTGTTGCGTTCCAATAAGGCTTTCGCCGCGTCCTTCAGCTGCCTTTTGCCGGCCTCCCCCATTTCGATGACTTTGCGCTTCAGTCGCCTCAACTCCTCATCATAGGATCTTACGGTATGTTCTCCTAGCATTCAAAGGCCCTCTCATGAACGGTATAACGGACCGCTGAAAAAATCGGATGATTGCATCGCGTTTTTCAACGGGGTGAAAAGTATCAACCAAATCGTCCGGTAATGTAATCCTGAGTCTTTTGGACTTTGGGATTCGAGAATATGGTGCCCGTTTCCCCGTACTCGATCAGCTTGCCCAAATACATCAATGCGGTGTTCTGTGAGACGCGGGCGGCTTGTTGCATGTTGTGAGTCACGATAATAATGGTGTATCGCCCCCGGAGGGCGTCGATCAAGTCCTCGATTTTCGAAGTGGCCAGGGGATCCAAAGCCGAACACGGTTCATCCATGAGGAGTACGTCGGGGTCCGCGGCAATGGCGCGGGCGATGCAGAGTCTTTGCTGCTGTCCACCTGAAAGTCCCAGGGCGCTCCGTTTCAGCCTGTCTTTCACCTCCCCCCATAGGGCCGCGCCCCGTAAAGCTCGCTCCGTGGTTTCCTCCAGAATACGCCGATCGCGAATCCCGTCCACTTTCAGGGGGTAGGTCACGTTTTCCGTAATGGACATGGGAAAGGGGTTGGGCTTCTGAAAGACCATGCCCATGCGTTTTCTGAGTCCGATGACGTCGACGTTCGGATTGTAGATGTTCACTCCGTCGAAAATGATTTCACCGGTGACGCGAAGACCCTCGATCAGGTCGTTCATTCGATTGAGAGAACGGAGCAGGGTGGACTTGCCGCATCCCGAAGGCCCGATAAGTGCGGTGACCAAACCGGCTTCAATTTTCATGTTGATGTCGAACAAGGCTTGAGCCTGCGGGCTATACCAGAGGCGGAAGTCCTTGATCGAGATCAGATTCCCCCGACCTCCTCTATACAAATGGTATACGGTGTCATTGGAGCCGGAGGGGCCCTCGACTTTCTCCCACATGGAACTGTCTCCTTGGAAACGGCCTACATGGAACTTTCGCTTCTATCGATGTAGATCGCGCTTTGCCCGGGGGCGCTCCGCGTCCCGGGCTCGCGATGGGAATGGCGAACAACAAAGCATACACTGTTGCCTTGACGGTTCCGAAAATCAGTGGAATCAGAGAAGACTTGGACTCGTAATCCTCCGTGGCCGCCGATGACCGCCTAGTGCATGTGGGTTACGAATGTCCTTCGTACCGGACTCTGCCCAACAAGGATTCGAAAGTGGGCTCAGGGGGTGGAACGGAAAATTCCCGGAAACGGGTCGTTCCATCGGAATCCAACGCTAGAAGTGCGTCCACTCGGGGCGCGAGCGCCGGCCCTTTCAAGGGAGTCCCGTCCCGATTGCCGGTGAAGGATACCAAGTTCCTGCGGCCGGCGCCGTGGAGGACCCGGATCGCACCCGTGGTGTCGGCAACGGCGAAGCTCTTGCCTCGAAGACCGGGGTCAAACCACCGGACCGCCCCCTGCATGGAAGGAAATTCACGGGCCTTGACAAAGGTCATCCCGTCCAACGTTCTCGCCTTTTGCCCGTCCAGCAGCAAAAAGAGGTTCACACTGCCGTCGGAACCTCCCACCACGATGGATTGCCCTCCCAACAAGAGCCCGAAAGCGGAAAGTTCCACTCCGTCCGGCAAAACCTGTAAGGTTTCCGCAAGGAAAGGATGATCGACGTCGCCGGTGTTGTATCGATAGACCCTGCCCCGCACGTCGGCGGCGAAGACCGCGTCGGCGTTTTCCGTCAGGATGATGCGGGCGAGGAAGCCCGGATTGGGGATCAGGGGAAGTTCGGTTCTTGTTACCGTGGTCCTGTTTGCTCCGCTCGGAAGGTTGATATGGGATTCCGCCAAGTTGAGGATGGCCGTACCCTCGTCGTCCACCGTCGCAAAGACTCGAGTTCGACGCTCGGCCTGTCCGCTCACCCGGTAGTCCAAGGCAAGAATGGGCCTGCTCGATTCCGACACTTGGGTTGAGTCCTCCATTTCGAAACTCAGGTACGTTCTGCGAATCCGGTTGCCGGAGATGCGCGAATAGACGGAGGAGCCGTCCGTGCCGTCCCGGTCGTCCAGTTTCTTCAACCCGGACGGCACGCCTTCGGGCGTGAGGATGTCGGTCTTAAATACCGCCTTGCCGAATTGCACGGTTCCGTCGGCAAAGCCGAAAATCAGATCTTCCTTGTCCGGAGTGTGTGAAAAAGCGGTGACGGCGGACGAACCCAATCCGGTATTCGGACTATCGAGGAGAGTTCCGGTCTTGAGGTGAAACAGTCGCACGCTTCCGTCTTCGAAGAGCAGAAAACCCAACGTAAGGTACTCATCCATACTTTTCAGCAAAACAGGGCAGGCGGGCAGTTCCAGTCGATATTCCTTTTCCGCGATTATTTTGCCGCCCCGAAACAAGGGTGGGGTCTGATGGATCAGAAACACCAGGATTCCCAGGACGGCCAGGATCAACGCCATTCCGCCGATGCGAATGGTGCGGTCGGCCACGGCGTCCGAAAAGAGCACGGCGCGACTCGCCTTCTTCATCCGCTTGACAGGGGGCGACGGGGAGGAATTTCCCTCCGAAACAGGTTGCGTGCCGGGTTTGTCTTCCATGGAGGCGGGTTCCCTCATGCGTGATTGAAAACGGAAATCGGACGAAACCGACAGGCTTCCACGGTCCCGCCCGACGAAAGGATGAGCCGTCGGATACCGGCCCGACTGAATCAGGGAGAGTCCTGCCGCTTGATTCCCGGAGTTTCCATCGCGAAGGCCGCGGCGCTGAAGAGGCCGGCGGTTAGGCAACGCAGGATGGAACAGGCGATCTTCGTTCTTGCTTTTCCAAACCTCATGTACACCGGCTCCCAAGAAACAAAGTCTCCCGTTACCGGGAGAGTCGGGGAAAAAGGTCCTCAAGACCCGACTCCCTCACACTATCAGTTATGTATGTTACGTGATTGTGAAGGAATTGTTAGGAATGGAGTGAATTTCCAAGACGGGGGGAAACCGACCCATGCCGATCGTTGCCGGTCGGCTTATGAGTTCATTGGGGTTCGTGGAGGGGGGGATAAGAGCTCAAGGCTCTGCGCGGGCATGGTTTCGGCCGATGGGGGCCGTCGGGCGGCGATCTTCGGCCGCCCGACGGAGTGACGGATAAGTCCCGCTGGTGAGGATAGGAATGGTTGTAGAAACGCTTCCAGTCCAAGAGCCTGATCTCTCGTGTCGGCGCTACTCCACGATGGATACTTGAGAAACCGCCCCGATGACCTCTGAAATCAAGCCTTCTTTTCGATTCGACACGGTTCCGGAAGCCTCGGTATCCCGGCCGTCGGGGTCCCAGTTCAGAATACGCCTCGAATTGAGCATGATGGCGAGGGTGTGACTCACGTGGAGCATGCCCGCGAAGAAGGGACCGATCAGGCCCGTGGCTCCCAACAGGATTCCCGCCATATTGGTGGCGTTGGCCAGCATGAAGTTCTGGTCGGCCACCCGAAGTGTGCGCCGGCTCAGTTTGCGGAGGATGATCAGACCTTCGAGATCGTTTTTCGCCAGGGCGATGTCCGCGGCCTCCACGGCCACTTCGGAGCCTCCAGCCCCCATGGCCACTCCCAGCGAAGCTTTGGACAGGGCGAGGGCGTCGTTCACTCCGTCTCCCACCATGAGCACTTTTCTTCCTTGAGACTCGAGCTCTTCCACATACTCGGCCTTCTTTTCAGGCATCATGGGGGCGGAGTAGCCGTCCAGGCCCAAGCCTTGAGCGAACTGCCGGACAATGGGTTCCTTGTCGCCGCTGAGCACGTACAGCCGGGAAATCCCGTCCTTTCGAAGCCATTGGATCGTTCTTACGCAACCGGGGCGAGGCACGTTGGACAAGGCCAACATGCCTTGGGCTTTTCCGTTCCTGGCGACGAACAGCACCGTATGCCCGTCTTGCGCAAACTCCGCCGCCCGCTTGCTGAAGTAGGCAATGTTCACATTTTCTTCTTCCATGAGGGCTTCGTTGCCCACCGCAATACGCTCTTCCTCGACGAGAGCCGCGACTCCCCGGCCCAAATGGTCCTCCCAGGTTTCCGGTTTTCGCGTGATGATCCCGTGTTCTTCAGCCGCCTTCAATATGGCGCGTCCGAAAGGATGATGACTCCGGGACTCGGGCACGGCGGCCATGGCGAGAATCTGATCCGTTGTCTGCCAGGGGGTTCTGGGGACCAGCTCAACCATGCGGGGAGATTCGTCCGTCAAGGTCCCCGTCTTGTCGAAACAGACGGTGTCCACATAATGGACGGCTTCCAGGTGAACGCCCCCTTTGATCAGGATGTGCCTCGACGCCGCGTTGGCCACGGCCGCGGCAACGGCGGTGGACACGGCCAAGACGGTGGCGCACGGGCAGGACATGACCAGAAGAACCGCGAACGCGCGCTCGATGCTGCCGGTGAAAACCAGGGTCGCCACCGTGGCCGTCAGACCGATACGGGTCAGTTTCGCAGCCAATACGTCCGCCTGTTTTTCCACGGAGGTGCGGTTTTCCAGATTCTCCTCGGCCATGCGCAGCACTTTGCACAGGTAGGTGTCTTCGGCCAACTTCTCCGCCCGGACACGAATGACTCCCTGGACGACGGAAGTCCCTGCAAACACGTGGGCCCCGGTGCTTCGGAGTTCCGGTTTGGAGCGTCCCGTTACGTGTGCTTCGTCCACCAGAGCCTCGCCCTCGGTCACGGAGCCGTCCACTGGAATCTTGTTTCCGGGGCGTATCACTACAATGTCGTCAAGGCGGAGGGTTGCCACCGCCGCTTCTTCTTCATTGCCCTCAACCAGAACCACGGCGCTACAAGGTTGGACTTCGAGGATGTCCCGCACGGCCCTTCGGGCCTTTTCCGTAACCGTTTCCTCGATGTACAGGCCCAAAGACAGGATCCATAGGATTTCCACGGCGGTGAACGCCCGACCCGTGGCGACGGCCAGGAGACAGGACGCCGTGAGGAGGGGGAAGAGCCCGGTGCGCCTGCCGTTTCGCCGGTCGATCCAGGAGTTGCGGATGAGTGGAAGGGTTCCCAGAACGGCCAGTATGCCCGTGAGGCTGAACGGCTTTTCGGAAACCGGGGAGCGGAAGATCATTCTCCGGACGAGGCCGTAAAGCATGAATCCGGTGAGCAACGCAAGGCCGGCCAACCGAAAAGCGGCCGGAGTTCGGACGGGTTCCCCATGGACCGGCGGCCGGGACGGATGCGTGGGAGCCTGTTTTACTCCGCATTCGGACAATGCGTCGGAAAGAAGCATGTTCAAGCGCCGGAGGATACTCCTGGAATCCAAGGCCTCGGCGTCGTAGATCAGGATGAAACTCCCGGAGTCGGCACGCAACTCGGCGTTCCTGACGGAAGGCGTTTCGAGAATGCGTTTCCGGACGATGTCGCCTATGGGATCGCCTTGCCGGAACAGGCGGGACTTCACACGCAGCCTTCCCGGGATATTATGGCGCACCGATAGGATGGGTTGTGTTTTTCTATTCATTTCGGTCTCCCGAGGGTGGTTTCATCAGTGGGCTGTCATCACCGTCCGGAACAGTGTATCGTGTTTTGTCGCTCGCCGGCAAGGTTTTGTCGACGATAATCGGCATTGAAACAGGCGGCAAGCATAAGGTTAATCCGGATTAATCGGGTAGGCAGGGCACAAAATCAATTCATAAGCAATGGATCATGTGAGTATGCGCATACTGTCACGCGTACGTAACACTAATACTTTGCATCCACGGCCGAATTACCGTATGTGTTTGCCACATTTCCGTAACATTAATAGGTTTCTATCACGAAGGCTTACCTGTTGACAGCAGCCGATAGGGTGGTCTATCTTATAATGAAAGTACCGCTCGATTGTTACGGAAGTGTGTCGGGCGAATGTGTAACCGGATCATCAGTTAAACGCATCTTTTGGGCGTACCAGGGACGGAAAAAAAGGGGAAAGGCGACTTCAGTCCAAGGGGGAGTCCGTGAATCGAGCTTCTCCCATGAGTCTGATTCTTTCTTTTTGTGGCCCGGGTAAGGAGGTTTAGTATGAAATTATTTAAAGGTATGAATCTCGGAACGGGGATCGCCATCGGCATCGGCGCCGGTTTGCTGGCCCCCATCGTCATCCCGGCGATCACCGGAGCCATTCGGCCTCTGGCCAAAGGCATTCTGAAGGGCGGCATGGTCATGGTGGAAAAGAGCAAGGTCATGTGCGCCGAAGCTCGGGAGACCGTGGAAGACTTGGCAGCCGAAGCCAGAGAAGAGCTCTCCAGGAAGCACAGCCCCGTGGTGACGGCAGGCCCGATGGAAGGAACCGGAGCAGATGACGCCTGAAGCCTACGTGGCTCACGCCACGTCTTCGAGACTGAGAATCAAGATTCCTGCAAAACGGGGAGATGGAGGGTATTTCGCCGTTTTGCAGGATGAGTTCATCCGATTTTCCGGTTTCGAGCGGGTCGAGGTAAGTGCTCCCGCGGCCAGCATCCTTTTCGTGGATCCCGGTATTCAGAGACAACTAATCGCCGAAGTGGCCGAGACACGCGGTTTGTTTCGCCTGCTGGAAGGGAAGGGAGCGGAGGAGCCCATCGCCAGAAGGGTGCTCGAGCCGCTGGAACAGACAAGTCGAAAGCTCAAGGATTTTACCGGAGAAGAACTCGATCTGACTACCGCCGTTTTCGTGGCTCTCTTGGGCGTGGGCACGTTTCAGGTATTGAGGGGCAACCTTGCTTTGCCTCCGTGGTATACCGCGTTCTGGTACGCCTTGGGAGTCTTCACCAAATTGATGGTGGACAAGGCGGACGCGAAGAAGCAGGAAATCGACCCGTAACTCATGCGAGGTTCGTTTTTCCGGTTCTTGGCTTATGCGCAAAGTATGTTGAGACACGGACCGGTCCGGTGGATACCCGCGATTACTGCAAATCGGGCGTCCGGGACCGGTTTGTTGTTCGAGGGGCTGCGCTCAGGTTTCATGCCGTAACAGACTTTCCAAAAACGCGATCTGCGGCGTTGCGTTTCATTCCGCGTCACTGCGACGTGCCTTTTCGTACGCCCCGTTCCTCGGGATTTGCGCGCCCTGCATTTCATCGTTCTTCACCAATCTGCAATGATCCGCCTTTTTCAACGGGCCGGTAAAGGGGCGCGAAATCGCGGAAAGCGGATCACGTCGGGGGTGCCATGGTGGCTGGAGGAGAGGAGTGGCCGTGTCGAGTGCGGCCCGTGCACATCCGGGTGAATGGTAGAGCCCGGTTTCACGTTGATGGGCTGTATCGGTCGGAGGAGCTCAGGGAACGTCTTGCCGCCGGCCTCACACGCCGGAGGGAGATACTGAAGTTCTCCATAAGCACGGCCACCGGCAATCTCCTGGTGCACTTCAATTCCGGTCACAGCAGCCGATCCGTCGCCGGGATCATCGGGGAGTTGTTGGGCGACGTCGACACACGACCGGGCCGCCCGTCCGCGAGTGCCGACCCGGGCGGTGATGAACGTTCATCCCATTCGGAAGGATCGGATTCCTCTTTGCTCCCGGTTCCCGTGGAGCGGCCGGTTTCCAACGGAGCGGTTCTCTCCGGTGATGAAGACTTGTGGCATCAACTGCCGGCCGCCGAAATTTGTTCCGTGTTGGAGACGGACTTCCAAAACGGACTGTCCCTCGAAGAGGCCAAACGGCGCTTCGCCGCTTTCGGTCCCAATTCCCTTCCACAGCCCGCTCCCCGGTCCAAGCTGGGCATGCTCACGGCCCAGTTCACCACCCTTCCCGTGGCATTATTGGGCGCCGCCGCCGGACTTTCTCTAATCACCGCCGGAGTGTTGGACGCGGCGGTCATTATGGGGGTCATGGGGCTCAACGCCCTCATCGGTTTTTACACGGAGAATCAAGCCGAACGCACGATCCATTCTCTGCGGAAGCTCCGCACCCCCGTGGTGGAAGCGGTTCGAAACGGCGACGAGAGCGAAACGTCCGCCGAAGACTTGGTGGTGGGGGACGTGTTGATCCTCAAACCCGGCGACTTCGTGCCCGCCGACTGCCGTCTTCTGGATGCCGACTATCTGTCCGTGGATGAGTCCGCCCTCACGGGAGAGAGCCTTCCCGTGCTCAAGAGTGATCAAGTTTTGGGGGGATGGGACCTGCCTCTATCGGAACGGACGAACATGGCGTATATGGGGACCATGGTCACCGGAGGCCGGGGCCGCGCCGTGGTGGTGGGCACCGGAAGCAACACGGAAATCGGCCGCATCCAGGCCATGCTCGGGGAAGCCGCCACTCCCAAGGCGCCCATCGAACGGCAGTTGGAAAAGGTGGGGAACGAGTTGATCCTCATCGGAGTGGGGGTTTGCGGCGTCATCTTTCTCATGGGTTGGGCGCGGGGACTGGGGCTGCTGTACCTCACCCGCATGTCCGTGACGCTTGCGGCGGCGGCCGTGCCGGAAGGACTTCCCACGGCGGCCACGACCTCCCTGGCCCTGGGAATCAACAGAATGAAAGAACACCGGGTGCTCATTCGACGCCTTCCCGCCGTGGAAACCATGGGCGCCATCCAGACGGTATGTCTCGACAAAACGGGCACGATCACCCGCAATCAGATGACCGTGACCGCTCTCCACACGGGTATGCGTCGCTTCCACGTGGGGGAGGATGAGTTTCGCCTGGAAGATGAGCCGGTGAACCCGCTGGACTACCGGGAACTGCGCCGGATCATTCGAGTGGGAGTCCTGTGCTCGGAAACCAGGATTCACACCGATGTGCAAAACGGGGATCACGAATTGGTGGGCTCCTCCACGGAAAACGCCCTCATTAAACTGGCCGGTGCCGCCGGCATCGATCCCCTCGAAGTGCGGGCCAAATATCCCACTGCGGAGGTCACGGAACGGAGTGAGGACAGGCACTTCATGACCACGCTCCACACGAAGAAGAACGGGCGGAGGCTCTTCGCGATCAAGGGGAATCCGGCGGAGGTGCTCTCCATGTGCGGGAAACATCTCATCAACGGAGAGGAAGTGCCGCTTTCCGAGGAAGATCGGGTCGGAATTCTCAAAGAGAACGATGGCATGACCGGAGAGGCCCTTCGCGTGTTGGGCTTCGCACAATCCAGGAGTCAGACCCGGGCGGATTTCGAGACCACCGGAGATTTGACGTGGCTGGGCATGGTGGGCATGGCGGATCCCGTGCGCCCGGGGGTCCGGGAATTGATCGCCCGGTTTCATCAGGCCGGGATTCAAACGGTGATGCTCACCGGGGATCAGAAGAACACGGCCCGCGCCGTGGCGGAGGCGGTGGGATTGGCGGCCAACGGAGAGATCAAGGTGATGGATGCTCCCGAAATGGCCAAAATCGATTCCGATCGGATCCCGGAAATCGCGCGTGACGTTGTGGTGTTCTGCCGCGTAAGCCCGGCCCACAAATTGCGCATCGTACGAGCGCTGCAGGCCGGTGGGCGAGTCGTGGCCATGACGGGCGACGGAGTGAACGACGGTCCCGCGTTGAAAGCCGCCGACGTGGGGATCGCCATGGGAAAGGAAGGCACGGACACGGCCCGAGAGGTGGCGGACGTCATCCTCGGGAGGGACGAACTGGAAACCGTCATCGTGGCCGTGCGCGACGGGCGAACCATCCGCGACAACTTGAAAAAGTCGGTGCACTTCGCCCTGTCCACCAATCTCAGCGAGATCATGCTCATGTTCGTTGCCACGGCGGCCGGCATGGGAGCCCCGCTGAACGCCATGCAGCTCCTGTGGATCAACATGATTTCGGATATTTTTCCGGGATTGGCCCTGTCCATGGAGGCTCCCGAGCCCGGCGTATTGGAGCGCCCGCCTCGGGATCCCAACGCACCTCTTATTTCCGGATCGGACTACGGTAGAATGACCCTCGAATCCGGGATCATCACTTCGGCGGCTTTGGCGAGCTACGGGTTCGGCTTTCTGAGATACGGCGCGGGGATCCGGGCGGGAACCTTGGCGTTTCAGACTTTGAGCATCGCACAACTGTTGCACGCGCTGACTTGTCGCTCCAAGAAACATTTGGTGTTCCGGGGCCGCAGGCTTCCGCGCAACCGTTGGCTGGAAACGGCCCTATCCGGGTCCCTGGCCCTCCAGGCGTTGACCATGTTCGTTCCGGGCCTGAGGTCCATGCTGGGCTTGGCTCCCCTGGGTCTTGTGGATCTGTTGGTGGTGCTGGGCGCTTCGGTGGCGAGTTTGTCCGCCAACGAAGGCGTGAAAGCGGCCTTTCGTTCCAATGGGAGAACAAAAGCCATAGCCTGGGAAGGCAGAGGGAACCGGCCGCTCCTCATGGACGAAACAGTCTCTCAACAGGCTTCTTAAAAAACGCGATCTGCGGCTTTGAGCTTCATCCCTCTTCACTGCGACGTACTCTATGTACGCCTCATTCCTCAGGATTTGCGGGCCTTGCATCTCATCGTTTTTCAGCAGCCTGCACCAAAAGGGGTTATGCTTTGCCGGTTTTAATCACAATTTCCGCCCCAGCCTCTCCGCCGAAGGGGGTGAGGCCCGCTTGAAAGGTTTGGAGGGGGGATGCGGGGGGGCTTTTCCAAAAGTCCCCCCCCCGTGAACACGCAAGCTTTCGTTATGCATCCCTCAGGCATCGGCCACCTGTGAGGCCAGTGTCTCGGCCACTCTCAGAAGGTCGTCGGCTTGTTCGAGACCTTCAAGGAAGCGCTTCGGTATTCCGGTCAAACCGACCTGGGCGCCCGTGAGGGCGCCGGTAAGGATGGCTCGTGCCTGGTTTTGACCGCCTCCATTGACGGCATGCAGGACCGCGGACTCGAAATCGTTGTGGAAACGGGCGGAGAGATAGTAAGCGGCGGGAAGCTGATGATAGATGGCGCAGGGCATGCCGTAAACGATGGACACTCTCCAGGCCGGTTCAATTCGAATATCGGGATCCCATGCGGCGGCGGCCATGTAGGAAGGGGTGAGCAAGGCATCCGGTGAAGCGAAGCGACCTGTGCGCGGCGGGTCGGGATCGCCGGGACGCGGCGGCTGCATACCCTCGCGCGTTACTGTGTGAAAAGGCAACTCGCCGTTTTCCACCAGTCTTATGAGTTTTCCGGATAGCCCGGGGTTCAGTTTGTTTCCCTGAACGAGAAGTCCCAGCACGGCCCCAAAGGCAACGGTCATGGATACCACGGTCTCGTCGGCCTGTGTAAGCATGGTGTTGCGGGTAACTGCGGCGGCCAGTTTCGCGGGCTGGAATGCATAGCGCACGGCAACGGCCAGGGTGCGCTCGATGGCTTCGGTCGTGTCCGCATGCCCGCCGGTTCGACCCCAGGGCAGATGCTGCTGAACCCGTCTGCGCCAGGCTTCCCGAATGGATTGGCTGGTATAGTGACCGGGACCGCTTACGGGCGTGCCGTCCAGGAGAGGAAAAAGCTCCTCGTCCATTCGACGACAAAAGTCTTCTTCCAGGTAACCCCCGTTCTCAACCAGGGAGCGCAGCATGAGGGTGAGAATGAACCCCGCCTGTGAAAGTTGACCCGCTTTCAGACCCTCATGGTATCGACCCGGCTTCGGATCGGTGTATCCGTTGATCCAATCACCATAGTCCCTGCGAAGTTCGGTGAGATCGTAATACCAATGTGGACCGAGTGCCAGGGCGTCGCCGATAAAAGCGCCCATGAGGGCCCCGGCGGCGCGGTCTTTAACGGCTGAGGGATGATCAATCATCATGACTCCTTGCGGGACGGCGGCCCACTCCGTGAATAAGCGTACCTACGGCTTAGCTGCAGGCATCGACTCCGCTCTGCATTTCCTGCCCGGCCTCTGCGCCGGAGGCGTTGAGGCCCACTTGAGAGGTTTGGAGGGGGGGTGCGGGGGGGAACTCTCTCGAAAGTCTTCCCCCGTGACTGCATACCTTGTCGTTTGTTCCCTTTACAGCTCAGGTCGGATCGGCCGCGATGCTTTGATTTCGTCCTCTTTCTTTGGCGGCATATAGGGCCTCATCCGCCTTATTGATCAGATCATCGGCTGTAATGTCCTTATCAGGCAACAGCGTTGCGATCCCGGCACTGACCGTAACGGAATCGCATCCTTCAACGCAAGAGCACGCGTGTGCGATGTTTAGATTCTTGATGGTCGTTCTGATGTTTTCACCTACCGCATAAGCGCCCTTGGCCTCCGTGTCGGGCAGAATCACGGAAAACTCTTCACCTCCGTAGCGAGCGGCCAGATCACCCGGACGCCTGGCGGCCGTCCGGATGCAGGACGATACTCTCTTTAAACACTCATCGCCCTTTACATGACCATAATGATCATTATAGGCCTTGAAGAAGTCGATATCCAGGAGGATGAGTGATAGTTGGGTTGATTGTCGTTGTGCCCGTTTCAGTTCCTTATCGAGCGTGTCATTGAAGTGCCGCCTGTTTGCCAAACCGGTAAGTCCATCCAAAATGGATAGTTCCCGTAACTTGTCTTCCACCATTTTTCTTTTAGAGACTTCTTCATTGAGCTCAAAGTTCAGGCGAATAGAACTGATCAACGAACGATGTATGGGCAAGACACCTCGAAGAACAACAACGATATATGCCGTTAGAACGATGGCGATCTGTAGGAAGAATTCTCCCCTATTCATCAAGAAATAGACGATGCTGGGGATAATGATCGGGAAGAAGAAAGCGAACAGGCTTGGTAGATGGACCGAGTAGGCGCTTACCGATACGGCGCTCAACGCAAGCAAGCAAATGGCGATGGCTAAAGAATAGGCGGGATCACTTCCCGTTTGGGCAAAAATCAGCCAAACGGACCCCCAAAGTAAAGACTGTAGAAACGTGGAAGAGGTATACAGCTTTCCCCAAGTGCCTCTCGAACATAATTTTCCGCTTCGCAGGAATACTACGTATAATAGAACTCTGGCCGCAAGAAGCGCCAGAAAACAAGCCAGCCAAATCAGCAATTCCGTGTGATTCGCCACTTTCCAGAAGAGCCAAACAAACGTCGGGCCGGCGACCACGCCTCCGCCTATAATGGTTGGAGTCTGCCTGAAGATGACGTTCAGCTGTTCCTCGTAAACACCGTCCTTATATTCCATCTCTCCCCCCCAACCAGGAACGACATCCGGGTTCTCCGTACCTGTTCACAGGGTAGGTGAGGAAACCATGTAATCATTCACGGGGGGAATTTTTGAAAAAATTCCCCCCGTGCACCCCCCTTGAAACGTTTCAAGCAGGCCTCACCGCCTACGGCGGGGAGGCTGAGGGAAAAATCGGGTTTCCTCATTAGTTGGCAACCTTTCCTACGTCTGACGAATCGGCAAAGTCATTCGTTTGGCATGGGCCCTGTTGGGTACTATTTACCAACCCGTTGAAAAAGTCGGTTGCCACAGGTTGGTGAAAAACGATGACATGCAGAACGAGCGGCATGTTTCGTACAACGTGGTAAAATACTTGAAATGTCCGGGAGGGAGCCTGGGGGGCCCCGTTTTTCAAAGAGGGTTCCCTCGGATACCCTTCTGAATGCTCACGTCTGTTGGTTTCTCGCCTAAGATCAAAAAAACGCTTCGTTTGAAAAACAGCTCCTTGTCTTTGACGACAAAATACGCTGAAAGTTCCGGATCCTCTAACCCCCGCTCCAATAAGCTGCGAATCCTTTCCCTGTTTTCCTTTGATTGTCGTGCGTGTCCAAGATATTCCTGAAGATTTAATTCTATTTCGATTTCAAACGTATTCTTGATCGGTATGTTTCTTTGAACGTACAAGCTAGTGATATATTCTTTGGTCAATGTTTTGTGATGGCTTTCATCGATCAGCTTCTCAAGGTCTTCAAAAAAGGAATCTACTTTTTCGTTCGGATAGGCGATAATATCTTGGATACTCATTCTACCGCCTTGTTGACAACAACGGATCATCTCATCAAATATCGTCACATAATCAACAAAGTGATGAAACGCCGATCGACAGAACACCAAGGAAAATGAGTCGGTCTCAAACGGGGTATGTTCAACGGGGTGGCATAAAAAGGCAACGTTGGTCAATTGGGCATTGCCGGCTTGCTTTTGGGCGATTTCTATCATTCCCTTTGAGATATCAATCCCTTGAACAGATTGCACCTTCGGCGCCGCAAAAAGGGCATATTCACCCGTACCGCACGCCATATCCAATACGCGATCTCGATCGGAGAGTTCACAGAAATCAAAATACGCCTTTTGATATTCAATATTCTTGGTAACGGACCAATTACTGAAATCCGCTGCTTGTTGATCAAATTGACTTTTGACGATTTCGTGAAGATCCGACATGGCTGATCATCCTTGAAAAGGTAAAAGGGGCAAGGGGTTGATTTCGCGCATTTCCATTCTTCAGTGGTAGGTATTCACGGGGTGTGCCGCAGGAGGACACCGTCCCCCCGCACCCCCTGCCGGGGGACCAACGGCCCCCCGGACCCCCATTGCGCTTCCGCGAATCGCGTACGCGATTCGCAAAACGAGCGGCATGTTCCGTACAACATAGTAAAATACTTGAAAGTTTTTGGGAAGGAGCCCGAGGGAACCCTTTTTTCAAAAAGGGTTCCCTCGGATACCCCCTCTGAATGCTCACACAGAATCAGGCGATTCGATCCTAATTCCGGAGAGCGACGACGGTTTGTGGGGTTTTGCTACTTCTTTTTCACAAAAACCCCGTGGCCCACTCCGTGTGCCGGAGTTTCAACCGCCGTCCAGATCAGCTCGAACCGGTCCGGACTCAGAATCTTGCCGAAAAAGGTACTGTCCTGATCGGTCAGGTAAAGGCTTTGGTTATCCAGCGAGATCGCCCCGGCAATGGTTTCTTTGAACGTGGCCGAGGCCAGAATCCCTGTGAAGATTCTCTTGTCCTGAAAGTCGATGGTGAACGTGAATTTGATGGGCAGCACCTCACCGGAGTGTCCGGCGGGACGATGTTCCATTTCATGACCGCTGCTTGGGTGATATTTGATGGAATAGGTGGTCCCTTCCCAGACTCCCTTGAGATCAGGTACGGCGTCTTCGGCAAAAGCCGAACAGGAAATTGTTAAAATAACGGCGAAAAATAGACCCAAAATCATGGTCCGCGTCTTCATCCTTGTCCTCCGATTGCAGAAATCCTGTGGTCACAACCGATCATGATTGTTTTTCATCCATCGGTGGGGTCATTTTACCAGGAAGGCGGCTCAAAGACATCAATTGAGATGAATAAAATGCCGAATCTTTGTTGAAAAATGGCAATCTCTCACGGGAGGAGCTCATCTATTGTAGGGGCAGGCCACAGTGCCTGCCCGAAAGACGGCCGAAGGCCCACCTTTGTTGTGGCGGGAAAGACCGGAAAATCGAGAGTTGATCGAAAGCTTGGGCAGGGCGTTGCATTAAAGGCTCACCGCTCAAAAACATCAAACGAGGTGAAGAAAGCGCCGAATCTATGTTGAACAATGAAGGAAGCTGTCCGCCCGGGCATCCTGATCGGCGCCGTCAAGGGAACACCGGAAATTCACGGAAAGCCAACCGGGACGATCCGTCGGCCGCCCCATGCGTGCGGGTAATCATTCACTGGGGGGACTCGTCCATTGTAGGGGCAGGCCATGGTGCCTGCCCAATAGTCGGCCGAAGGCCCATGTCACCATCTTCCCTGTCCCCCCCCGTGCCGGCGTCCCTCTGCGGCGCACCCCGTGAATACGTGTGCGCCAGGCGAAGCTCTGGCGATCCTGGCGGATGAAAGTTCCGCCCGCGGTAATTGCCTGTTCACCGCGAAGTCGCCGGCCCGGCGCGCAGGGGTAACCCGAGGCGTCAAGCGGGCCGGAAAAGGCCATAAGGTCAGATAGAGTGCAGGCCGTAACGCAAGTGAACTCGCTTCGGCCTCGTTACACGCATGGCGGCGGTGACCTTCCACGTATATGGGGAAACCTGCCAATGGTGCGATGGGAAAACAGGAGCGTCGCACCATGCCGCCCGGGGTGTTTGGAGACGGCATGTACTCGAAGGAGCGCCGGGGAACCTGGGAGACCCGGCGGGACGGGCAGGGCGGCAGGTAGCCCGAGTCCAAACGGCGGCGGGGAATACATAACCCGCTGCACGGTCCCTGCCGGGAGTCGGACTTGCCCATAGTAGCGAAGAAGTCCTGGAAACAGGATGGAGCCAAGGGGCAGGACTTTGATCGTGTTTCGGACGAATGGAGGAAGAACCGCTTGGACGGAAAACGTCCCACTACGGATCGGGTCAAGCCGGAAAATGGAGTGGCCGCCAAAGTCTCCCTTCTTCGGATGAAACTGGGCCTCAAGGCCAAGCAAGAACCGGCCACAACCGGTTCCGTCGATTCATGAAGACGAGGAGCCACCGGCGCTGTCAACACCTGGACGGGCCGTCGCTGTATGCGGCGCTGCGCACGAAAGGGGTGCTCTACCTGCATGAGAAAGCCGTCAACTCCTTGCGAATGCCTTGTCGCTGAAAGGTCATCGGAGAGCCGGATGCGGGAAATCCGCACGTCCGGTTCGACGAGGGGGCGCTGTCGGTAAGTAAGATTAGACGACACGTAGTAGCTGCGTGCAGCGAGGCGTCACTAAAAGTCGGCCTGAACTCCTTTGCCGTCAGCGCTCTACTCTACACGCCCGCGGGAGTGACCTGTGTGGTCTTCGATCAGGAGCGGGCATGTTCACACGGAAAAGGAATCCGTTTGAAGCGGATCTTGGTCGGGCCGGCGCATCCATCTCACCCACTCCAAAGGACTAGCGGCTTTTGTCACGCAAGTCAACAGCGTCCCCTGATCAGCGGAGTTGAGGAGCCCCGTTTAAAATGATACTCCTAAACAATTCTTTCCACTCGCCTCAAATATGATATGGGAGATGAGCTCATGTCCGGTTTCAGACTGTTTTGTTCTATTATGTTATTGCTGGTGTCTTCCCTGTTTATTGCATGCGGTTCTTCTTCTGATGGCGACATGCAGTTACGTATTATGACGGAAGACTATTTTCCATATAACTATCAGACGGATGGAGAATGGAAAGGGATAGCTTATGATGTAGTGAACGAAATCATGAAACGGACCGGAAGAAAAGATACCATCGAAGTAGTCAACTGGACCGATGGTTTGAACGCACTGAGAAATGAACCGAATACGGTACTGTTTTCCACATCGCTGACGGAAAAGAGAAAGGACGAGTTCAAGTGGGTGGGGGCTTTAGGACGCCTGAGATGGTTGATATTTTCTAGAACAGGCGAATTTGAGAAATTCGGTTCTCTTGAGGACTTCGCGGAATACCGTATAGCCGTTGTGAAAGACTATCCACCACATGAGTTATTGGAAAAAGAAAACTTCCAACATTTGGTAGTGGTTTCTTCTTCAGAAGAGGCATTACAGAAATTCTTCGACAAAGAAGTGGACTTTATTGCCACAACGCACGGCACCATTTATCAATACATCGAAGACCACACCGACTTGGGTTACGACAGCGTTGAGAGCCTGTTCGACCTGAAAACGGAGTTGCTTTATATCGCTTTTTCGCAAACCGTCCCCGACTCCGTTGTGGAGGAATGGCAGGATACGCTTGACGACATGAAAGAGGAGCGCGTTTTCGAGGACATTTATCGGAGTTATATTTTTTCGGGCGTCTTACCGGAGAAATTACAGATATATACTGAACCGTATCCCCCAATCAGTTTTTTGAATTCTCAAGGGGTTATCACAGGAGGAGGAACGGAAGTCGTCAGGACCATAATGAATAGACTGAATGTTCCTGATAACATGATTATTACAAATTGGAGAAATGCATACGATATAGCGTTGATCAACCCGAATATCATTTTGTTCTCACTTGAAAGAACGGAATGGAGAGAAGGCCTTTTCAACTGGGTGGGTCCGATTGGGGTCAATTCCGCCAATTTCTACACCCGAACCGGAAGCGGTCTCGTTCTCGAGTCACTTGAAGACGCCGCAAGTCTAAACTCGATCGGTACTTGTTCATCCTGGTTTACCGAACAAATGCTGATGAATATGGGATTCGATAACCTGGTTAGTTTTGCCGATCCGACGGAACTCGTCGAGAACTTGATGTCCGGTACCATTGAAGCCACCGTGTTCACGGATATAACCGTGAATCAACTAGTGGAAAGTGCGGGGTATTCAATGACGGGGCTGGAAAAACAATATCTTCTCAGCACTACCGAGTTTTATATTGGAATTTCCAAGGGAAGCCATTCCGACCTGGTATCCCGTTGGGGCGAAACGCTCGGTGAAATGAAAGCCGACGGCTCCTTTTCGGCGATCTACAACGAATGGTACCCCGAGGCCATTGAGCCGACCGCTTCCACCCGATCGGGCGTTCCTCACGCCGTGTCAATCGGCCCCGCAACGTCTACGTCCTGTTTGAATTGCCATGGGTTTTGATCGAAAGCCGGTAGAGCCCTTCCGGGTCTGGCTCTCATCTTTCGTCATCATTCACGGGAGGAGCTCGTCTATTGTAGGGGCAGGCCACAGTGCCTGCCCGAAACACGGCCGAAGGCCCACCTTTGTTGTGCTGGAAAAACCGAAAAATCGAGATTGGATCGAAAACTTGGGCAGGGCGTTTGTCATTAAAGGCTCTTCGCTCAAAAACATCAAGTGAGAAGAAGAAAGCGCCGAATCTATGTTGAGCAATGAGGGAGGCTGTCCGCCCGGGCATCCTGATCGGCGGCGCCCAAGAACCACCGGGAAGTCACGGAAGCCTGCCGGGACGATCCGTCGGCCCCCTCATACGCGCGGGGGTGACCTGTGTGGTCTTCGATCGGGAACGGGCGTGTTCACACGGAAAAGGAATACGTTTGAAGCGGATCTTATCCGGGCCGGCTCATCCATCTCACCCACTCCCAAGGCCTACCGGCGTTTGTCACGTTAGTCAACAACGTGCCCTATTTCACACTTTTCGCCGCATGAAATCTCTGTCCCATAAGGGATGAACCAAAGAAACGTGTAAATTCAATAGAATCCCTTTATTCGCAAGCAGATAGAAAACAAATGGAAATTCAAAGTTCAGTGGTCTCGACGTGGGCGGTGTTTCCCTTCACTAATGTCAAAAGGCAAGAGCTGACTCCATGGCGATTATTCTTGATTGTTAGAAGGGGATTCCGTCGTCTGCTGGCTCAACCTTCAGCGTCAACAATTCTTGATTCTTGATAAGCCATTCCTCTCCTAATGGCGTCGTCTTATAGACAGTGTACGAACTGTCATCGCTGTCTGTCAAAATCTCTGACTTTATCAAAAACTTTGATATTAATGTTCTGAGTGCAATCCCTACGGCTATATCAGTAAATCCTGACTTGTTCATGTCCATTTTTATAGTGTAGCCTGATACAAAACCATCAGTAAGAAATGAGTTCTGCATGGTTGTAACAAGGGCGACAAGCTCATGCTGATTCAGGCCCCCGTTGTCCTTAATTGCTGTCCGACTAACAGCCAATCCTATCTCCTCATTCTTCTTGAGAATCGCTTGAATCCGATTGGTGATTTTTGGTTTCAACTCGTCGAAGTCCTGTGGTGCACCTGTTGTGTATTTTATTATGCTACGGTGTTGAACGTCAAACGGGTATCGTTCGGTTCTCTCATCGGAGCAAACAAGCACTACCTCCCGTGGTATTGCAAGAGCAAATCCGAGTTCAAACCACACGTTGGGGTTGTCTGTGGTGATATCAGCAAAGCATATGTCTGAATTTCTAATCCCATTTTCAATTTCTTGTATTGGAATACTGACTGATGGGTCTCGGTCAACTCTATATGGTTCAATTCCCGCTAAAGAAATAGCAGGGCAAAAGACTGCCTCGTATCGTTTGTCGAACTTCCCACTGTCAAAAGGCTGCATAACAAAGCACTTTCTCATATCGACCCTCCATAGGGTATTGAAGTGGAAATGTAAAGTGTGCAATTGTTGCCTTATTAGAGCTTGAAGTGCTTATAGTGTGTTTAAAGCATGACTTGTTACTATATAGTTCCAGGTGGAGCACCTGTTTATAGGTTCTGTTACAAGTCTCAAAAATCGTCATCATAGAAAAAGTGCCTTACAAAGACGACGACAATACTTCGCGTTGAATGCTTTTAAATATGGTAAATCACGCGGGAAGCGAGTGGTTAGCTATTACTACCTGCAAATGTGATTAGCTCTAAGTTCACTACGAGATGCATTATGCTTGAGAAAACTTCGGTCAAATATAACATATGAACCACAAATCCCCGTCATGGGCATCAACGGCGCCGGAAAAAGGTGAAAAAGATCGGTCGGCCTCGAAACCGACAGGTTTGTGTGATCAACATGTATGAAACGTACCCGAATATCATATCCGGTACAGCCTCCACACGACGCCCAATGTTCAACCCATTTGCCATACCTTTGAAAGATTCCTCAAACTCCCTGCTTCAACCCGCTCTCGTTCCGTACGGAGTGAATCTCAGAAAGACCTCGTTCCGATCCGGCATGTAGGGCTGCGACTCGTTTTCCCATTTTACAAGAGGTATTTTGCTTGAACCAGAAAATTCGTCCAAGTGCTCGATCAAAAGCATGTGTCGCATCCTTGTGGCCTGAAGCCAGACACCAAGCGGACTTATCCGATCAGGACCGGCTTGATTTTCCGCAAAGCGGAGGCTCCACTCCGAAGCAGTGCGCTTTCTTGCCGATGTATGAGACGCGGGGGACCTTGGAGATGGGTGAGGAAACCGATATCTTTCTCCACCTCTCCGCCGGAGGCGGTGAGGCCTGCTCAGGTTGCTTTGAAAGGGGACCGGGGAAAACTTTCTCGAAAGTTTCCCCCAGCAAATACAAATAATTACAGCAGTTCGGTTTTCCAGGAAACGTGGCGCGGGGGTGAGGAAAAATAAAAACAGCGGAAACGCCTTGGTTCCGCTGAAGATTTATGCTGAAAATGAAATTCTTTATGGCCCGTCTCGGGCGGACGGATGGCGTTTTTCGGCGGACCGCTACAGCAGGGCGGTGAGAAAGGAAAGTCCGGTTCCGGCGAAGGCGCGATCCACGGCGAATCCGAACAGGAAGCGACTCACGGTCTGGGTCGCCGAAGCCGCGGCGTTCTCGATGTACTTGTCGTTGGACATGACCTTGCCGGCGTCGAAGTGACCGGTTTGGGAGAGAAGGTCTTTGATTTGCCGAGAGGCGATGAGGCGGGGTTCGTATTTGACGGTGAAACTCCCGGTGAGGGAGTTGAAACTCACTTTGTTCACACCCTGCAACGTGCTGATGCGGCTGATGATTCCTTGAGCTTCACGATCATTCCCTCTTAGCCCCTCCAGTCTTACTCTCAACCTGCCGGGAATGTCGTGCACGTAATGGTGCATGGCGAACCACCTCCAACGATTTGTTTCAACCTGCTTATTGCTTACCCACGTTTTGCCGTGTTTGACGTTGCGCACTATTTAATCTCGTGTTGTGAACAAATTATGAGGCAATTGTGACAAATCGATGAATTCGAGGCGGGATGAACCAATTCAGTATTCACGGGGTTTGCGGCAGGGGGACCCCGTCCCCCTGCACCCCCTGCCGGGGGAGCAATGCCCCCCCGGACCCCCGTTGCGTTGTTGCGAATCGCGTACGCGATTCCCAAAGCAAGCGGCATGCGCCCGTTCAACATAGTAAAATGCTTAAAAAGTTTGGAACTGTGGCCCGCCCCTACAATAAATGAGTTCCCCCCCCGTGAATGAGTCCCTATCGTGCACGATCACAGGATGGTTGGTTTCGTCCTGGGAGCGCCGAGCCCCAGCTCGGCACGGAGGCGGAGACAATCGTACGGCCAAGCCTGTCCCGGTCCGCCGGGCACCGGATCGAACCAGCGAGAGATATCCGACGGTTCGGCGGAGGGATGGAAAAGTGTTTGCCGAGCCGGGGAATCGGACTTTGCACTGTGATTGCATACTCTTTGCGGGTTCAGCAGAGGTGAAAAACGCTGGGAATGAGTGAGGAAACCCGATTTCTACCTCAGCCTCTCCGCCGAAGGCGGTGAGGCCCGTCCAAGGTGCTTGGGGAGGGGGTGCGGGGGAGGACTTTCTCGAAAGTCCTCCCCCGTGAATGCTACAGGAAAGGAAGGGAGCCCTTTCTTTAAAAAGGGTTCCCTCGCATATCCGTGGATGAAAGGGCGGGATCAGCTTCTTCGGACCACCAGGGCGACCGCTTCACCGCCGCCCAGGCACAGGGAAGCCAAGCCGCGCTTGGCGTCGCGTCGAATCATTTCGTAAAGCAGGGTGACCAGAACGCGGCAGCCGCTGGCCCCGATGGGGTGTCCCAGGGACACGCTGCCGCCGTTCACGTTGACCTTGTTCGTATCGAGTTTCAGTTCTTTCAACACGGCCATGGTGGACCCGCTGAACGCTTCATTGATTTCGAAAAGGTCCACGTCGTCCAGGCCCACGCCTTCCTTCTTCAGCACCTTGGGCACGGCCCAAATGGGGGCCACCAGCACGTATTTCATTTCGATGGCGTAGGAGGCCTGCGCTCCCACGGTGGCCATGATGGGGCATCCCAGGGCTTCCGCCTTTTCCCGCGACATCACCACCACGGCGGCCGCGCCGTCGCTGATGATCGAGGCGTTGCCGGCGGTTCCCACTCCGTCCTTCTGAAAGGCCGGTTTCATGGCGGCCAAGGTCTCATAGGGCGTGTCCTGGGCGCACTCGTCTTTTTCGAATACGAGGGTCTTTCCCTTTTTGCCGGGCACGGACACGGGAAAGGTTTCCTCATTGAAACGGCCTTCGGCCAGGGAGGCCATGGTTCTGCGATAGGATTCGGCAGCGTATCGGTCCTGGTCTTCCCTGGTTACGCCGTACTTCTCCGAGCAATGCTCATTGGACATGCCCATGTGGAAATCGTTCACGATGTCCCACAGGCCGTCGTGGACCATGTGATCCTGGAGCACGCCCGGACCCATGCGATACCCGTAACGGGCCTTTTCCAGGTAGTAGGGAGCCATACTCATGTTCTCCATGCCTCCCGCCACCACGACGTCCGCATCGCCCACCTGGATGGCCTGAGCCGCAAGCATGACCGTCTTGAGGGCGGACCCGCAAACCTTGTTTACCGTGATGCATTCGGCCTTCCACGGGAGTCCGGCCAGGACCGCGGCCTGCTTGGCGGGATTCTGCCCGTAACCGCACGGGAGCACCTGTCCCATGAGCACTTCGTCCACGTCCTCTCCGGTAATTCCGGCTCGTTTGATGACTTCCTGAATGGCGTAGGCTCCCAATTGAGTGGCGCCCACGGTGCTGAGGGAACCGCCGAAGCTGCCCAGGGGGGTTCTTGCTGCGCTGACGATAACCGCTTCTCTCATGCTAAATACCTTTCCGTTATTTGTAGATTGCCGTCGAAACGCCTTCCAGGCGGGGCGGTGGGCCTCGCCGGAAGGTTGAGAAAACAAGCACAACGCGCTGCATGAATAACCGCGAGCCGAGTTCGGGCGACCGCCTGCGAGAGGAACCGGATCGTTCCTCTGAGGCGGCACCGAACCGACTCGAAGGTTGTCGGGGGGGATCACAAAGGCCGGGAGGCTTCAGCAGCCCTCGTCGTCCATAATGACGAAGCCTTTGGGTTTGGGCGGCGCTTTTACCGCTTGGGGAGCGGGGGCGACGGGCGCCGGGCCGGAGGCTCGCGGCATGGGCAATGCGTGCCGCACCGATTCGACCAGATAATTCACCACGGGTTCCGCCATGTGGATTTGGCGGGCCGCTTCTCTCATTTCCGTAAATCGATAGGTTTTCGGTTTCTCATAGGAGCTCAGGTAGGTTTCCAGGTTCTCCACGACCCGGAGATCCTCCGGAGTCAAGACTCCGCTCATGGCAACGCCGGATGCCTTGGCCGTGTCGAGCTTGTCTTTGAGCTCCGTCAGTTGGGCGTCATAGCGCGATACGGTACGACCGTCCGGGTTGACCAGCACCAGGACCAGGGCCACGGAAATCAAGATGAGGGCGCCGGCGGTGACGGCGGTGCTCCGGGTGAACAAATCCTCCTTGTTGATCTTGGCTTCCACCCACCCGGCCAGCAGGAACATGCCCACGGCCATGGCGGAAATGAACAACAAGGTCAGTCCTCTTCCCACGCCGAGGACTTGGGGAAGGAGAATGGTGCCTTGGGAGGATTCATACAGGCCCCGCCACAAATCGAAAGGCAGGTAGAAACCCACCACTCCGAGGCACATGCCCAAAATAAAGACCAGTCCGTCCAACCGGCCCGTAACCGCGGCCACCACGCTGGTGGTGGGACAATAGCCTCCCACGATGAACCCGACCCCCAGCAACAGGCCTCCGATGATCTGAGCGGCCGGCTTAGTGGGCAGGATGTACATGAGTTCCATTTGGTAAAGGCCCAGAGACCAGAGAACGCCCAGACCCAGGCTGCAGGTGACGATGGCGGTGAACATGACTCGCAGGACGGCGAAGTCGCGCAGGTAGAAGATGTTCACCAGTTTTCGCGGATCGGCGAATCCCGCTCTTTGGAGCGCCAGCCCGAAAAAGAAGCCGGTGAGGACCGCCAGTTGCATGCCGTACCAGTCGGGGAAAACACCTAATTTCGCCAGCGGACCCATTACAGCCACTCCTTCCTGAAGAACCAGGCCGCCGCATAGGCGCCGCCGAAGATGCAGAACATGAAGACCCAACTACCGGCGGCCAGCTCGGCGCCTCCGGTCAATGCCTGGCCGGAGGTGCATCCGCTCGCCAGACGAGCGGCCCAGCCCGACACGATGCCTCCGATGAGAGCCAACAGGAGCCGTCCGTTCTTTCCCATGTTCGGCCCCCGGGCTACTTCCCGGGAAAAGCCGCCCCACACAAAGGCGCTGAACAGGCCTCCCAGCAACACTCCGAAGACTTCCCACACGAGCCAGTCGTTGAGCGGGTTTTGGCCTCCCTCGACATAGCTTTGGAGATAAGGATGCTGCGCCGTGTATTCGGGGGCCACAACTTCGGTGGCCGCCACGGTGACGCGGGCGAAAGCCCCGGAAGAACCCAGTCCCCGGCCCATGGTATAGAACGCGAAAAGAAGCGCCAGCCCGAGGATGACGCCGCAAACATAAGGGTTCCAGTAGCTTCTTCCGTAAAATTTCTTGTCTCGATCAGCATAGGCATTGCCCATCCGTCATCGCCTCCCAACGACCCGACGTTCTCCGCCGGATGGATTTTGGTAACCATTCACCCCGCATCCCCCCCGTTCAAAACATTTTCAGGCGGGCCCCACCGCCTTTGGCGGATAGGCTGAGGGCGAAATAGGGTGTAAGCCTTCACGGGGAGGACTTTCCCGAAAGTCCTCCCCCGACCCTCCTCCCAAAGCATGTTGGTCAGCCATCACCGCCTTCGGCGGAGAGGCTGCGGAAGAAATCAGGATGCCTCACTCATTCCCAACGCTCCTCGCATTTGCCGAGCCGGCTAAAACGTGCGGCCTCCGACGTCCAACCTGTTGAAACACCTTGAGGCATTGGGAAGGGTCCCCTCGGACACCCCTCCGACTGCTCACGGCAACAGGTGCCGTTACCGGGTCCCTCATCATGACCCGTGTCGCGTTATGCTATTGAAAACGCCCTCCGAGCGTCAAGCGGAAACCTGAATCGTGAGCATTCACGGGGGGGGGCTGTTGAATTTGTTCACACCGTGTGCGAGAGAAGAGTGAAAACAAATAAGGAAGCTCCTCTATGTGGATGGTTAACGGCGTTTGGCTCGAGTGGCAGGGACAGGGGCGACGCAGCAGTTCACCGATCAAGGTGATTATCGGGAAGCGGTGAGGGCCGACGATCAAGGGATAAGTCGGGAGCGTTAAGGGGCGAGACGATCGGTCAAGGCTTAAATAAAAGTACCCGGTGGGAAAAGGCGCTCTTCAGAGGACTTGCCGGCCGGAAGCCGACACTTTCCGCTTTGGCCATGGAGTTGAAGAAGTCGCCTCGGGATACGTGGCCTCTGGGTTCGATCATCAGCAGCCTACCCCCCGGTCTGAGCGTTTCGAAGATTTCCCGGAAGAACCGCCCGGGGTTCGGTGTCTCGTGGACCACGTGAATGGCGGCGGCAAAATCCACCGTACCATGGAGGTCTTCTATATTAAGACCGCTTTCGTTCGCTTTCCGAAGTTGGATTCGATCCGTCAGGCCTGCGCGGCCCGCGCGCCTCTTTAAACGGGCGAGCATCCCGGGTTGAATATCCACTGCGATGACTTTTCCCGCTTCGCCGACCATCCGGGCGAGGGGAAGGGTGAAGAATCCCATGCCGCATCCGGGTTCGAGCACGACCATTCCCGGACGAATGCAGGAATCAAAGACCTTGTTCGGGGATTCGAAAAGATTGCGAAGGGGATTCAGAAGAAAATATCCGACCCAACAGGGGCAGACCATTTTATCCCTCGCCCTTTCCCGCGATGGAACCGGCTCACGTCCACCGTCATCATCGGGAGGTCTTCGTTGGTGGTTCCATCCGGTATGCAGAGCCCACGGTACGAACTGCCGAGACGCAAAAATGGGGGGAGATCCACCCGCGGGTGGACGGATCCCGCCGTAAGCGTTTGCCCTGCGGACAAGGTTGCCCTGGAATCTATACCTTGTCCCGATACACAAGTACGGGTCGGTTGGTCCTGCTGACAATGCTCAGGGCTTCGTCGCCGATCATTTGCAGGGCTTTGGGCTTATCATGTCCGTAAGCGCCCAGCACCACCAGGTCGTAATCCCCGCCGTCGATTTCGCGCAGCGTTTCTTCGAGGAAATCGCCTTGAGCCTGTTTTCGCTGAGGCGCATGACCCGAGCCTTCCAGCACCTCCGCCCCTTTGAGCAGGCAGGCCTGCGCGAATTCGTCGCTTTCCCCCAAGCCTGTTTCCTGAACGTGGAGCACCGTGATGTCGGGTTTCTTCCGAGCGAACAAAGGGGAAATGAAGGTCAAGGCGTCGAGATCACACCGCGTGGCGCGATATACCACCAACACCTTCCTGATTTCCCTCACTTCGCGAACGATGAGCACGGGCTGCGAAGCGTGATGCAGGACCTTGGAATGGATCGTCCCCATGAGCAGTCCTTTGAGGGCGGACCGACCATGGGAGCCCAAGACGATGAGGTCCACGGCGTCGTTTTGGGCCGTGTTGAGCAGCTCCTCGGCGGGATCGCCGACGACGATGCGCGGTTCGCAAGGGACTTTGCCCGCGAGGCAGACTTCACAAGCGTTTTCGATTTCCTTTTGAACCTTTTCCGCATCCGCCTCGATGGTGTCGGCGTGGTCGCGTTTCTTGAAAAAGGGCACCTCAAAATCTTCCAATTCGAGGCTCAGAACATCGGGTTTCACGTAAACCGCGTCCACCACGGCATCGAATTGGTCGAGCAGGAAACAAACGTATCGGAGCGCCATACGGGATTCAGGACTTTGATCAACGCCTACCAGCACTTTCATGGATTCACCTCATGATGAAGAAGCAACTCGTACGGAACCGCGTTCCGAGGGGAGAGTCCGACAGGCCGTTGAAAAATGCGATGGGGGCGTCGCGCTTCCTCTTTCGTCACTGCGACGTACCTCGGTACGTCTTAATCCGGAAGATTTGCGCGCTTTTCATGTCAACGCTTTTCCGCAGCCTGCGGGAACCGGCCTTTTTCAAAGGCTTTCTAATGGCCGCCGGCTCCCAGAAGTCCCGAAGCGGCGACGCACAAAACGACCACCTCCGCGATGGCGATGACCATGTAGGCCGTGTCCTTCTTTTTGGAATATGCGGAGATCAGAATAAAATAGCAGACGATGGTCATTAAGGCAAGGACGGCGATTCCTATAAAGTTGAGGTAGTCGCCTCGATGGAGAAGTGCCGCCCATCCCCAACCGGTGGGCGCACCGGTTTGAGCGAGGTAGTCGTGCACGGACATTGACCAGTAGTTCGGTACCTCGTGCAGAGGAATCAGGGGTTTCAATATGCCCGTAACATAGACGGCGTAGGTGATGGCCATTAGGAAAATACCGATCCACGCTCCATAATAGAGAAGGTCGGCGTATTTTATTTGTTCCGGCGGCGCTTTGACAGGTCCGGATGAAGTCTGGGCCATGGGATGATCTCCTTTCTCAGCCTATTCCGAGGCCTTTGAGCAATGCCTTGGTTCCGGCGAACAGCAGAGTAACGATAACGAGATAGCGGATAATCTTGGGTTTGGCCACTGCAAGAATACGTACTCCCATGAAGGAGCCCAACATCAGACCCACAATGGAGGGGATGGCGATGAGGGGAATAACGCAACCTTGGTTGAGATAGACCCAAGCCGCCGAGGTGTCGGTAATGGAGAGCAGGAACTTACTGGTCCCCACGCCGATCTTCAGCGGAGCTCCCATGAGGAGATTGAGTACGGGTACGTTGGCCCAGCCGGCGCCCAGCCCGAACATACCGGCCATCACGCCGATGACGATGAAAAGGATCAGGCCCGTGAGGGTCCGATGGGTCTTCCACTCCACGTTTTCGCCCGAAGATGCTTCCGTGTAGATCCCCTGCATTCCCAAGGCGGCTCCCACGGCGTCCTGTTTGGTGACGGTGGGACGCTCCACGTTCTTGGAGAAGAAAAGGAGCGCGGTGATTCCGATGATCGTCCCTCCAAGACAGATTTGAATGATATGCGTGGGAAGAGCCAGACCCAGCATGGCCCCGACAATGGCGCAGGACGAGGCGATGAGGGCCACGGGAAGCGCCAGCCGTAGACTCGCCAAGTTGCGTTTCAGTAAACCCGGGCCGGCCGCCAAAGCCCCGGCCAGAGCCACCAAGAGGCCCGCGCCCCTGACGAAGTCAAGATGAAAGGGAAAAAAGCCGCTGACCAGAGGGACGTAAAGGACGCCGCCTCCCACCCCGGCCAACACGGCGATGATTCCGAGGATGAAACAGAAAAAGAACAAGACCAACGGCCAAACCCACCAAGCCACGTCGGATTCGGTAGTGGGAACGGCCGGTCCTTCGGTTGATGCCCACAAGGGAGACGAAACCAGTGAGAGAAACAGAAACAACAACAGCCCGATCGCTTTCCAATTCTTCCGGTTGATCATATTGGATTCCTCCGCAGGAGAAGTCTTTCAGGACGAATATCACACGCGCGTAATAACGTCTAAAGAGTGTGCGACCAAAAGTCAAACGAAAAAACCGGGCAGTGGGATCGTTGCAAATTGTTGCAGACTACAACGTCTTTGGGAAATAGTGAAGAGAAAAAAACGGGACAGTACGAAACGGATTTGTGCGTGCTTTTCTTCCCTCGTACCTCCGTACGATGCTCTCGGACCGAGGCCTTCGAAAGAGTGTCTTATGATTGAAGAAATACCTGGTGAGACAAGGGGTTCGGAATGTGGACAGTCCGAATATCGGCGGCGGCGGGGCCGGTGGTTGTCCCAAATGTTTCGAAACAAACGGATGGGGACCTTGGGAGTCCTCGAATCAACTTGTTCATCACTCATGGAAACGGGCCGACGGCCGGACGGAGGATATGATTCACTATCCGCCCGTTGAAAAAGGCCGGTTATTACAGGTCGGTGAAAAACGATGACATGCAAGGCGTGCAAATCCCGAGGAATGAGACGTACATAGAGTACGTCGCAGTGACAAGGGATGAAGCGCAACGCCGCAAGTCGCGTTTTCCTGCAGCCTGATGATATGGCTGCACACGTCAATAGGGCGCAGAATTCTTCCGCCCCTTGTAACGTTGGGGTATGGCTACCATTTATGGAACTTCAACCTGCGGACAGAGGCGGAACCTGCATAGCGACGGTGGATCATGCTGATATTCGCGGGTTGGTTACCGCCGGACTTGGTTCGTCGCGGAGCTGCCTCTTTCTAGAGACGAGGGTTCGGCAGATGCCAGATCTCCTATCAGGTCACGAGGATTCTCCTTACCGCGGTTGCGCCCCTGCTCACAGGTTGAAGCCGGTGTTTTTCCCTTTTACAGTGCCGTCCTCCTTCCAAATCGAACGATATGGTGTTGATGTGAGGCTAAGCGGCAACGGGAACCTCTCTGGCGATCGCCCACAGAAAGGCGGCCATCTCCCTTGCAATGGCCGTGACGGCCACTTGCGACGGCTTACCCCGGGCCATCAGCCGGTGGTACCGGCCGCACAGACGCAGCTGGGCCTTCCAGCCGATCTTGCAGACCTCGGACGGCGCCTCCTCCCGCCGATCCCTCAGCCTGCGGCCCACTCGGGGCGGATAGCGATAGGTCCAGGCCCCCTGGATCAATACCCGGCGCGCATGTCCGTTGCCGGACTTGGTAATGCCTCCTTGTTTGCGCCGTCCTCCGCTGGAACTCTCCGAGGGGACCAAACCCAGATACGCCGTCAACTGCCCGGGCTCATCAAATCGCGTCATGTCGCCCACTTCGGCCACCACAGTGGCGGCCACGATCAACGACACGCCTCGCATCGATTGGAAGGCCTCCACGACCGGTTTCATAGGCCAGTGCTCCACCTGCTCGCCAATCTGCTCCACCAATCGCGCCACCCGGCGCTCGCACTCTTCAATGGTGTCGATATACTCCTGAAAAACGATCTGCTGGGCCGGGTGTTCAAACGACTGGTCCGAAAGCCACCTCCGGTGGGCCCGGCTCCACTTCCGCGGCCCGCCGTACTTCCGACCGTGGCGCAGCAAAAAGGCGTTGAGCCGCTGTTTGGCCTTTCGCTCCGAGCTCTTGGCATCCTCCCGGGCCCTGGTCAAATCCCGTATCGCCTCGTCCTCCACACGGGGAACATACACCCCCGTGAGTTCTCCAGCCCGATGAAGACGAGCCAGGGTGACCGCATCCCGTCGATCCGTCTTGATCCGATCGCCGGCTCGTCGGGGCGTCAGCGAGGGCGCCACGACCGTGCAATGGATTCCCCGGGCATGCAGGTGCCGGCAAAGAACGTAGCCGCATGGGCCGGCTTCGTAGACCACCCGAAGCCGATCCTTCTTGTAGCCCAGCCGGCGAAACAATCGATCCACATCCGACGGCTCCCCGTTGATCTTGCCGTAAGATCGGACTTCTCCATCACGGGACCCTTCGGCCAAGGCAACGTCTATCGATTTCTGGTGAACATCCAATCCAACAAAGATAAAATCGGTCATGGCCTGCCTCCTTGGTGTTGGTTCGATGGGCGTGCTGATTACTCGCACCATAACCCAACAACGCAGGAGACGGGCCTACTTTCCTGCACGTGCAGCCATTATGTCTAGGGCCGGATTCCGACCCGGGTCCTACAGGGAGGCGAACTCAAATGTTGACGGTCATCCGGAGGGCCGGCGAGGGGAGTTTCCCCGTGACGCGGAGTGGGATCGGATCACGGATGAAGTTCAGACGGAATTGAGACGGATTCCGGGAATCGACTCTTTCATGGCTTCTTCCAAAGAGTCGATGGGTTGGAATCGGATACCCGTCCGGATGCGCTCCGGAAGCATTTCCAGGTCGGTCCGGTTTCGTTCGGGCAGAATCACGGTTTCCACCTTGGCCCTTTTCGCCGCCAGTATCTTCTCTCGAAGCCCCGCCACTGGAAGAATGCGTCCGGTGAGGGTGATTTCACCGGTGCAGGCCACTTTCCTGCTGGCGGGCAAGCCCGTGAAAACGGAGAGGAGGGCGACGGCGATGGTCAGGCCGGCGGAAGGTCCGTCTTTGGGTACCGCACCTGCCGGGACATGCACGTGTACGTCGTTTTCGAGAAAACGATCCTCCGAAATGCCGAAGCGTTCCGCGTTGCTCCGGATATGACTGAGCGCGGCCTGGGCGGACTCTCTCATGACCTCACCCAGGGAACCGGTAAGGATCAGGCTTCCCCGGCCTTTCATGGTGGTCGCTTCGATGAACATGATGCTGCCGCCGGATTCCGTCCTCACCAATCCGGTGGCCACGCCCACACGATCTTTGGCCTCGGCGATTTCCTCGTAATACCTCCTGGGACCCAAATAATTGTGAACGTCTTCGCCTTCGACGGATAAAGAGCGGCGTTCGGTGTCCATTTGGACGAAATCGCGGGCGATTCTTCTGCAGACGGCGGCGATCTGTCTCTCCAATTCCCTGAGGCCCGCCTCCCTGGTGTACTCCCGAACGATGCGTTGCAGCGCTTCCTGTTTGAATGTGGGAGGAAAGTCTTCGAGACCGTTTTCGGACACTTGTCTGGGGACCAAATACCTGGCGGCGATCTCTACTTTTTCTTCGTCCGTGTAGCCGGAGAAGGGCAGCATCTCCATGCGGTCCAGGAGGGGAGAAGGAATGGGGTCCGTAATATTGGCCGTTAGAATGAACATGACCTGGGACAGATCGAAGGGAACGTCCAGATAGTAGTCCATGAATCGGCTATTCTGCTCCGGGTCCAGGACCTCGAGCAGGGCGGCCGCGGGATCGCCTTTGAATTCCCGACCGATCTTGTCCACTTCGTCCATCATGAAAACGGGGTTCACACAGCCCACCCGACGAATCTCCTGGATGATCCTGCCGGGGAGGGCGCCGGAGTAGGTCCGCCGGTGTCCCCGAATCTCGGCCTCGTCCTTCATTCCGGCGAGGGATATTCGAACGAAGCGCCGCTCCAAAGCCCGTGCCACGGAACGCCCCAAAGAGGTCTTACCCGTTCCGGGAGGGCCCACAAAGCAAAGTACGGGCCCCTGCATCTCGTGGTCGAAACGTTTCTGTTCCAGCACGCCTCGGACCGCCGACCTCACGTCGTCCAGCTGGAACGGTTTGGCGATGTAGTCGGCGGCCCCCACCTTCATGGCTTCCACAGCGGAGTCCACCGTGGCGTACCCCGTAATAATGATTACGGAGACGTGGGGATGGGTCTCCTTGGTTCTTTTGAGCAGTTCGATGCCGTCCAGTTTGTCCATTTTCAGGTCGGTGATCATCACATCGAAGGAATGCTCACGCAGGCAGGATAGGGCTTCTATGCCGTTGGGAGCGGCCTGTGTCTCGTATCCTTCTTTGCTCAGAACGCGGACCAGGTTCTTTCGGGTAATCTCTTCGTCTTCCACCACCAAAATACTCGGACGCCTTTCCGTTCTCAGTTTGCGAACCGCCAGGTATTCCAGGATGCGTTCCTTGATCTCGGGAAGGGCGAAGTGGTCCTCGTCGAGGATAACCCGGGCTCTGCGGATGTCCAGATTGTCTTCGGTGCGGGTCCGCCAGGGCATGGAGAGCAGATAGGCCAGGTACGTGATCCCGATGGTGTATTCGCTCGAGTCCGGATGAATCTTGGTGAGGCGCTCCATTTCCTTCATGGAGGCGTCCCGAACCAGGGGAGGCATGGGAGACTCCGAAACCCGCCGCGAAAGAACTACGAGTTCTTCCGACGAGTCGGAATCGATCCGGGGCTCCTCCGGTTCGCTCTTCTTGAAAAAACGCATCCCGTTCCTCCTTAAGTGTCGGCCCGCATTATAGACCCCCAACGAAGGACTCACAATATCCCCGACGTCGGCAGGCACGGAACACCGGCCAAGCCCCCACTCTTTTCTCCCGAAATTGTTGCAATCCGTAACAGTGTTGAAGGAAGCAACAACGAATCCATAACCTATTGTAATTAAAATATATAATGGCTTTATATCGGGCGGGTGTTGCGGTGTGCAACAAAAGGCGATTTTTTGCCGGGACGCCCTGTTTCGCCAATAAATGAAGTTATATCAAACAGATAGATAGTGTTTCAAAATGTGGCACGGGCCTTGATCTATAGAGAGCAAAACCTGACGCCTGGGAGGACAACATGAGCGGAAAAATCAGAACCACTTTGGAAACTTGGTTTGCAGCTGCGGCCTTCGCCGAGGCCGACGACCATAAGACGGCCGAGGCTTTGATGAAGGAAAGCAGAGCTCCGAGGAAGGAAGCCAGAAAAGAAGTCCGGCGTGAAAAGCGGGTGGAGCTGAAAGCGGACTGAGTTGAAAGCGGAGTGATCTGAAAGCGGACTGAGCGAACAATTGAATTGAATAGTACGATAGGGGGAGGATCCAACATGATCGAGAGAGTGAAACGACTTTTTTCCGGCAAGAACAAAGAAGGCTTCGTAGTCAAGAGTCGCAAGAACGCGGCATTTGAAGAGCAGGTGGAGCAGTACACGGAGGCGGCCACCTTCGCGGAAGCCGGGATGCATTCCGAAGCGAAGGAGGTTATGCGCCGTGAAAGCGCCGAACGTCCCAAGGTGCTGGTGGTGGGGAACCAGGAGAGCTTTTCCAGCGCTCTCTCCGACTACGCCGTGGGATTCGCCAAGCGGATGTCTTACGATATCATCGCATTGAGCTGTCTTCCCCTGGGAGAAGCCGAATCGTCCAAAGCCGTGGATCCTTTCCGTGACGTACTTCGAGAGAACTTTGAAGCCAAGGCTTCCGAGGGTGCCGTCAAATTGAGAGACAAAGCGGAAGAAGCGGGCGTACAGATGCGGCACGTGGTGAAGTTCGGAAGCGTCGACGGATGCATGCGGGAAGTGAATCGCGAGTTCAAGAGGGTCGAGTTCGTCCTGACCGAGCCCGACACCCACCTTGAAGACGGAAGAGCTCCGGCCATTCCCGTGTTCTGCTTGGCCTCGTGATGGGATAAGTCGACTCGATCCGGCCCCTTGCCTTCCCCTCCCGACCCGTGTACCGATGGTTCGCCGAGTCTGATCGGCCGGAGGGGGAGGAGCAAGAGAGGTTTCTCGGATCGAGAATATTGTTTCCTGGTGTTGTGTCGGATTCTAAGGAGTGGTACATGTTGAAACATCTTTCTGAATTTCCACGTCGAGCGTGCATATGGCCATAATCACCATCTCCCGAGGCTGCTACAGCCACGGTAAAGAACTTGCGGAAATGGTCGCCGAGGAACTCGGCTACGAGTGCATCAGCCGGGAGGTACTCATCGATGCCTCCAACCTTTTCCTGGTTCCCGAGCGGGAGCTTTTCAAGTCGCTGCACGATGCCCCTTCCATATTAAAAAGACTTCAGTACGACCGGGAATACTACTTTGATTGTATTCAGGCCGCTCTCCTGGACCGGGTCAAGAACGACAACGTGGTGTATCATGGTAACGCGGGGCATTTCATGCTTCCCGACGTCTCCCATGTACTCAAAGTGCGGGTCGTCGCGGACATGGATCAACGAATCGCGTTTATGATGTCCAAAGAGGGCATCACTCACGCCCAGGCCGCGGAGCGAATCGAGAAGGAAGACTCGGAACGCTATCGTTGGACCCAGTATCTGTATAAGCGAAACCTCCAGGACCCGTTGCTGTATGACCTGGTGGTCAACGTGGGCAAGATGAAGCTGGAGCATGCCTGCGATTTGATCTGTTACGCCTCACGACTTGGTTCGTTCCGGACCACGGCCGAATCCGAACGGAGAATCTCCGAACTGGCCTTAACAAACCTCGTGAAAGCGAGGATACGTCCCTTCTGCCGGGCGGATGTCAAAGTCTGTGAAGGCGTGGTCTACGTAAAGGTGCATTCCCGAAAAATCAGATCGTCCTCCTATGTAGTGCCCAAAGTGGATTCCGCAGTGCAGGACCAGATCCGAGAGGACAGCGCCGATCGAATTCACGAGGCGGTAAAAAACATACCGGGTCTGTCCGAGGTGGTTGTGTGTGACGGGGACCTGCCGCCTTGTGCATGAGAGGCTTGATGGAAGGACTCTTTTAGATGACTATTCAGACCGGCTCTTCCTTTGCCGCGGGCGCATGGGGTTTCCCACCCGGCTTCTCTATTGGAGCCGACGATCGAGTGTCTTTCCGATCACGCAGGAATACGCCTTTCCCTTCCCCTCCGGGTTCCGTGCCGTCACTCCCGTTTCATTGAGAGACGCAAGCCGAGTTCCGTGTCTTTTATGTGGGACCGGCCCATTGGGAAAAGTGTATGAGGTGATCGGAACAAGGCGTTCATTTGGGAAGAATTGCACATGCCCGAGCGGCGATGACACGCTGAATATGAGTATGGATGTGGAATATGTGAGGGCCGATACGGCCCGATGAGACCGGATAAGGAGGCTGATGCATGAACGGTCCCGAGTTGACGATGGACATGATTTTGGTCATGGGGATGATCGCTCTCGCGGTCTTCCTCTTCATTGTGGAATGGGTTCGGGTGGACGTGGTGGCCATCATTATGATGGTGGCCTTGCCCATATTGGGACTGGTGACCGGTCAGCAAGCCTTTGTGGGCCTGAGCAGCAACGCGGTGGTTTCCATCATTGCGGTCATTATAGTCGGCGCGGGATTGGACAAGACGGGCCTGATTAATCGATTGGTTTCCCCGGTGATGAAAATTGCGGGGAACAGTCAGACCCGAATCGTAGCCATGCTCTGTCTGACCGTGGCCATTATATCGAGTTTTATGCAGAACATCGGCGCCGCCGCCCTTTTCCTGCCGGCAATCCAGAGAATCTGCAGGCAGACCGGGATACCGATTTCCAGGGTTCTCATGCCCGTAGGGTTTTCCGCCATCCTCGGCGGAACGGTGACCCTCGTGGGATCCAGCCCCTTGATCTTGCTCAACGACCTGCTCGTTCCATATAAGCTGACCCCCTTCAATCTTTTCGACGTCACTCCCGTGGGTTTGGCCCTGGTGGCGAGCGGTATTTTGTACTTCATCGTCTTCGGGAATCTTGTGCTTCCGGCAAAAAAGGAAGACGCTCAAGGAAAAGGCTCCCAGTTCGACGTGTCGCTGTCCTACAGCAAGCTGGGCCGTCTCTTTGAACTCGTCATGCCGGCGAACAGCACCATGGAGCCGGATATCCGACATCTTCGCCAGCAATTTCTGGTGCATACCGTGGCCCTGACGCCCGACGGCGGTAAGACCAAACTGATTCCTCCTCCCCTCGGTACCAAGATCGAACCCGGGAATGTCTTCGTGGTTTTCGGTCGCCCGGAAATGGTCCAGGCCCTGGTTTCCGAGTGCGGTGTGGAAGTCAAGCCCGAACTGGAGGTCTTCAAGAACGATCTGTCTTCGGACATGGCCGGAATCGTGGAGGCCATCGTGGCCCCTCGATCGGAACTGGTGGGCAAGACCATGGACGAAGTACACTTCCGCCCCACCTACCAGGTGACGCCCCTGGCTCTGTACCGCGAGGACAAGATATACTACGCGGGACTATCCGGGATTGATCTCAATCCCGGCGACGCCATCCTCATGCATGGAACCTGGGAGCGATTCAAAATTCTCAGGGATCGGCACAATTTCATATTCACGCATCCGGTGGATGCGGAAGTGCTGCAGCCACGGAAAGCCATTTGGGCGTCCTTGGCTTTCGCCGTGGCGATTTCCCTGGTAATCTTCAGCGGGCTGAAGCTGTCCGTGTGCTTGATGGCCGGCGCCTTGCTGATGGTGCTTTTCAAAGTGCTGACCATTGATGAAGCCTACCATTCCGTGGACTGGAGAACCATATTCCTGCTTGGAGGACTGATCCCGTTGGGAATCGCCACGGAGCAGTCCGGCACGGCCGCCTACATTGCCAGCAAGGTGCTCACCCTCATTGGCGATGTATCCCCCATCATACTGTTTACGGTCATCGCGGGCTTGTCCACCCTGTTCACCTTGGTGATCTCCAACGTGGGGGCCACGGTGCTGTTGGTGCCGCTGGTGGTCAACATGGCCATCGGAGCGGGGGCCGATCCCCGCATGGCCGCTTTGATCGTGGGAGTGGCCACGTCCAATTCCTTCATGTTGCCCACGCACCAGGTCAACGCCCTTTATATGGGTCCGGGACGGTACCGGAGTGTGGATTTCATGAAAGCCGGGATGATCATGAGTGTGATCTTCATCGCAGTCACCATCGGAACCATCGCCATATTTTACGGCTTTTAGACGAGAGGGCTTGAGAGCCTCACGGGCGGAGCGCCATGATCACCATCATACACAAGATGCGGTACCATCTGATTCTCGGTTTCCTTCTCGTGGTGGCGGGCAGCGTCGTGTTCATCGGCCTGAGCTACAGGTACTCCATGCGCGTGCAACAGAAGCTGGTTTTTCTCAACTGGTCGGACTCCCTTTTGAATTCCGTTCTTGAAGTGCGAAGGTACGAGAAGAACTACTTCCTGTACCATCAGGAGTCGGATTACCAGGAAGCGTTAAGGTTCCTGGATGAATTCGAAAGTGTGTTGAAGGATCGCGAGCCGGACGTTCCCGAAAGTCTGGACGCGAGCTTCTGGCCGGCTCTGTCCACGCTGGCGAAACACTATCGCAAGGCCTTGAGCGCCGTCCGTCTCCTGGAAGAGGAGCAAGGTCCGGATTGCTCTCCTCCCGACTCGTGCATGCGGGAAATGCGAACGGTGGGACAGGAGTTGATCTCCAAAGCGGAACTGCTCACAGACACGGCCCGTGAGAAGATTCAGGAGATTCTGCACTACTATCGGATTCTGTTCGCCGTGTTCTTCTTGTCCAGCATTTCTCTCATAGGTGGAGCGGTCTATTTCCTGAACGCCAAGTTCATCAGGCCGCTCCAGACCATTGAGGAAACGACCCGGAGAATCGCGGGAGGCGAATTCAAGCTCATTCCGGAACGAAATACCAAGAACGAGATCGGTTCGTTGATCGCCGCTTTCAACCGCATGGTCATTCAACTCCAACGAAATCGGGAGCAGATGATCCAATCGGAAAAGCTGTCCTCCTTGGGCACGCTCACCAGCGGGGTGGCCCATGAGTTGAACAACCCTCTGAGCAACATTTCCACTTCGTGCCAGATTCTTCTTGAAGAACTCGAAGAACATCTGGAATCCTACCATAGAGAACTTCTCGACGGCGTCGAGCAGCAGGTGGTCAAGGCTCGGGACATCGTAAGGGCTCTCCTGGAGTTCGCCCGGCAAAGAGATTTCGAACTGCGCCCCGTGTTCGTTCGGGAAGTCGTGGAGGACACCCTCAAACTGATCAAAGGGGAAATCCCTTCCAACGTGGAGGTCCGTCAGGAGGTGGAATCCGGGTTGATACTGGACCTGGACAAGGCGAGAATCGAACAGGCCTTTCTCAACCTCATCATCAATGCCCTCCAGGCCATGGAAGAGGGAGGGATGCTGCGGGTCCGGAGTTTTTCCAATGAGGAAACCAAGACCGTGGACATCGAGATTACGGATACGGGAAAGGGGATCCCCCCTGAGATTCTGCCCAGAATATTCGATCCTTTCTTCACCACCAAGGACGTGGGCAAAGGCACGGGCTTGGGACTTTCCGTGACCTACGGCATCATCGAACGCATGGGCGGTAAGATTTCCGTGCACAGCCGGGTTGGAAAGGGTACCACTTTCACCATCAGCTTCCCGTCCAGGGAATTCGAGCGAAGGTAACATGGCCAAACCGCAACGACTGCTCATCGTGGAAGACGAGGATACGGCCAGGAACAATCTGGCCAGGATTCTCTCCAAGCTCGACGTGCGTATCGATACGGTGGGAGGAGGGGTGGAAGCCCTCAAGATGCTGGAAAAGAAGCCTTACGATCTCGTGCTCACGGACCTGCGCATGGAAAAGGTGGACGGCATGGAGGTCTTGCGTAAGGTCAGGGAAGACCATCCCGGCACGGAAGTCATCATGATTACGGGGTATGCCACGGTGAATTCCGCCATCGAGGCCATGAAGAGGGGTGCGTTTCATTACGTACCCAAGCCCTACAAGATCGACGAGGTGCGCGCTCTGGCCTCGCAGGCCCTGGAAAAGAAGCAACTGCGCGACGAAGTGGACCGGCTCAAGAAGGACCTGAAGGCCGCCGAGGGGATTCCCTTCATCGTGGGCAAGAGTCCCAAGCTCGAGCAGTTGATCGAAACCATCCGCAGGGTGGCGCCCACGGACTGCAGCGTGCTGATCATGGGGGAAACCGGAACGGGCAAAGAACTGGTGGCACGAGCGGTTCACCATGCCAGCCAGCGGTCGGAGAACCGTTTCGTGGCCTTCAACTGCGCGGCCTTTTCGGAGGAGCTTTTGGCCAACGAGTTGTTCGGCCATGAGAAGGACGCCTTCACCGGCGCCACAAGCATGAAAACGGGTTTGTTCGAAGCGGCGGACGGGGGGACCGTGTTCCTCGACGAAGTGGGGGATATGCCCCAGTCCATGCAGATTCGTCTCCTCAGGGTACTTCAGGAAAAAGCCGTGCTTCGCGTGGGAGGAACGGACCCGGTGTCCGTGGACGTTCGGGTTGTGGCGGCCACCAACAGGGATTTGAAGGAGATGGTGGGTTCCGGTGAGTTTCGATCCGACCTGTATTATCGGCTCAACGTGGTGACCCTCTACATTCCACCCCTCGCGGAACGAAAGGACGACATTCCGCTCCTCGCCCGCCATTTTCTGCAGAAGCACGCGAAAAAGCAGGACAAGCATATCGCCGGCATTACCGACGAAATGATGGACATTCTGATGAACTATCCCTTTCCCGGCAACGTGCGGGAATTGGAAAACATCATCGAGCGAGCCGTAACCCTGGCCACGGGCGATTACCTGGATGCCAGAGACCTGCCCGAAGACCTCAAGTCCATCCGCTTCCGCGCCATCCGCACACGATCCGGAGCCCTGCCCACGCTCCAGGACAGGGAACGGGAATATATCCAGTATGTGCTTACCGAAAGCGGGGGAAACCAGACCCGCGCCGCCCAGGTTCTGGGCATCGACCGGGTGTCCCTGTGGCGCAAGCTGAAGAAGTACGATCTGGCCGCCGAGGATTGAGGTTAGAGCGGACGTTGAAGAGTGTGGGGCCGGTGTAACATCAGGTAGTTGGAATTTTTCCGGCGATTCTTCAAGGTCGCCTCAATGCCAAGCGCGAAGTATTTTCAGCAAAGAATGCCCACTTCCGGCCCATAGGTTCGGGTTCCTCTCACGAATTTTCCCGTGTTACCGCCACGCTTGAACATGCCCGGTTCCGGGTTGCCCTCCCGACAGTAACACTGTGAAAACTCCGGAATTAAGTCCGTTCCCGGATAACCGCACTTCGTTCTCCAGCCTTGGACATCCTCTCGTTCAATCTTTCCCGGATGGAAGCGCCCTGAAGATCGTCCAGTCATGAGGGATTTGCCCTTATCGCGGCATGATGGGAGGATTCATCGTGTAATCAGCGACGGAGCCCCCTGTTTTTTTGTCTGGGGGCCTGCGCTCGTCTCCTCGCTGATCTCCGTGGAAAAAAGCATTGGAAAGCGAACGAAAGTGTATTACAAAGAAAAGTGAAGAAAAGTTAAGCAGCAGGTATAAGAGCGACTGACCAGATCGGTCAACATCCCCGCGCCGACGATACGAGTGATCCGCTCCCGTGAAAATCACATGATTCCGGTTTGCCGGAAGCGAGGAGAAAACGATGATCGCCGCTCCACAAAGAATCTTCTCCGTTTTCTTGTTTGCCGCCGTCCTTCTTTTCACCGTTCTCACCAACTGTCATGCCGAGGAAGCCTCCTGTGCCTATCTGAACGAAGGCTTTTCCGGAGGCTCCGGTAAGGTTTGGACGGTAAATTCCGGGTCATGGACCGTGCAAACCGGAAGGGTTCAGGCCTCGATCACCGCAGCCGGGAGCATGGGAAGCTACAAAACCGACTTCAGCCCTCCCGGCCTGTTCTCCGTGGACGTGGACGTGGAATGGGTGGCCGGGTCGGACCTTTATGCCGGTTACGGGATCTTTCCCTATACTTCTTCGGGGGTGTATTTCGATGTGGCGGGCCATGACGTGTCCGGCGTGGGCGCCATCGTCTATCCGAACCTGGGAAAGGCAAGGTTGCTGGCCTGGGATGTCCCGGCACAGACTTGGCATCAATCGGAGGAGTGGACCCTACCGGCCGCGGTTACCTCCGTCGGGGTCGCCTATCGTGGGGACCGAGTGGTCCTTAGGGTGAACAAATCCGACACCGCCGTCTATTTTTCGGGGGATTTCAGCTATGCGGCCCCCGGCAACATCGATACATTTTGGTTGTTTGCTCAGAACGCCGGAACCGTGGTCCTGTTCGACAATGTTTGCGCCAGTTCTTCCTCGCAGCCGTCGCAGCATTTGTTGACCGTGACCAAGGCGGGGTCCGGCACGGGCCTGGTTCAGAGTTCGCCCTCCGGGATCAACTGTGGAACGACCTGCACGGCGTCCTTCAACCAGGGAGGCACGGTGACGCTGAGCGCCGTTCCCGATGCGACGTCCGTATTTACCGGTTGGACCGGGGGCGGGTGCTCGGGCACGGGCGACTGTCTAGTACAAATGCAGAGCGACATCAATGTTACGGCGCAGTTTGATGCGGCGCAGCCGGCGAAAATGCCTTTGCCCGTCGGACAGATCATTATTCCCTATGAGGCGGGTGCTTCCCCGGTGGTGAACTCGGATCCCCTGCACGCGAAGCCGGTGGGTTTCGGGAGCGTGGCTGAGGGTGGATACGATTTTATCCTGAAGGCGGCGCTGGGCGCGTTCGCCGGACCGGTGGACATCTATTTCGGTTTGCTGTGCCCCGCTCTTGATCCGAACAGTATTATTCTCATCAAGCCGGGCGGACAAATCGGTTTTCTGCATCAGGACGGCTTGGTCCCCTGGAAGTCGAATGTGACCGAGGTCGTCGAGGAGTCGGCGCTGCCGGATCTCCTGATTCTGGATGTGCCTTCCGGCGGCTGGTATGTATATGTTTTGGTGGCCCCTCACGGGGATCTCGCCAATTACTACATGTGGGCGACACGGTTCTTCAGTCTTTATGAACTAGAGGCTGTTGTCGACAGAGTCCGGAACAGCATGGGTGAGGAAGACGGGTTCGACGCCGTGGTGCGCGCCGTGGATCGGGGCTACGAATTGTGGGAAGTGGTCGATGCGGCCATGACGGGGCGGCTGTCGGTGGACGGCATTGTGGCGAGCGCCGGAGGCCCGAACGGCGCCGACGAGAAACGGCTTACGCCGCGAACACTGGCACCCCTTTTGTCGCCGCAAGACGGTCTAGATGATTATCTCGCGCAAGCCAGAAGTCTTTGCAGTATTTCGGGCGCGGAATTGACCGAGTCGCGCACCCTTCTGTACATCATATTCGGCTTTTTACGAGCCGGATACACGTTTGAACAGATTGTGACGGAGCTGTTGGCCGGCGGTCGATTGAGCTGGCTCTGCAGTTATACGGAATACAAGAATGGGCAAAGAACCGGATGTCAATGTCTTATGGGCCTCTTCGAGTCCGACTGCACTTTTGTGAGGCCCCAAGGAGAGTGGAAACAATTCCCTCCTTTCATTGAGTCGTCCAACGAATTGTGCGGACCGACACCGACGTACGCCGCTCTCGGAGGATTGGCTCCAGAGGGCGGGGACGGCCCCTGCGCGCAATCGGAACCCGTGATCCCCATCCCGCAAAGCTACTCACTGGAGTTGGATGTACACCACACACGGGTGCCCGGCGACACTTCCGTGCCGGAAGAGGACTGGCACATCGCCATGGGTACCTACAACATACGTTACTCCATGTGGCACACCGCGGGAAACATGGACGGTAACGGTTTCAGCTTCGACGCGGTGCGCGGAGACACGAAGATTCACGTTACTGGGATTCTGAGCCCCAATGCGGATGAAATCACGCAGTTCACCTACAGCCAGGAAGACAAGTACTGGACCGCGAGCTTCAAAGGGGGGCCCATCCCCTTCATTGGTGAATTCGGCAACTCTGAGGTACCGGGCAGAGCCTACGAGTTGCGTGGACAGGCGATATGCGACGCCATCACGGATTACAAATACGACTGGCCCAAAGACATAGGCCCGCAGCAGGCGCACTATGCGAGAGAACTGGTGTGCGACGAGTACTCCTACTTCAATATCAGCTTCTATCCCACACCGCCTGAAGAGTTTTAGCGTCTGCACGCCTTATGCGGGCTTTATCCCGACGACGTGCGACGAAGCCGAACTAGGGAGCTTTTGGGTCAGCTTAGGAGATGTAAGTAAAGCCGGAAATTAGTGAGCAACCCTATTTTCTTCAGGCGCTCCGCAGGAGGCGGTGAGGCCCGTTTGAGATGTTTGAGGGGGGCCGCGGGGGGGAACTTTTTCAAAAGTTCCCCCCCGTAAACGGCTGCCATAGGAGATCCGAACCCATTGAGCCGGTGCGGGTTTCCGATCCCTTCACACGTCCGATTCCTCCGTCAACCGCCCCGAATTCCTCTTCACCATGAGCGCCGCGACGGTCAGCATCCCGCCGATGAACCACAAAGGCAGGGTGAAACTTCCCGTCCAATCGAACAGAACCCCGGCTGCGATGGGCGCCAGGGCGGCGGGAATGTTGGACGAGAACAGACGCCCGTAAACGCTCCCCACCCGTTCATTGCCCCAAATGCGTGCCGCGGACGACGCGTACACCACCAAAACGCCTCCGTAGTTGAATCCCGTGAGCAGAGAAAAGACCAGCAGACCGGTCTCGGATCTGAGCACCCACGGCCCGCCGACGAGAACGGCCGCCTGGGCGAAAAGGTTGGCCTGAATCGCCGTCGCAGAGGGCAGGCGGTCGAACACGAAACCCCAGGTCAGCCGGCCCAGGGCATTGGCCGCGGCGAACAGAGACACGGCCAGGATGCCGGTGGCCGCGCTTCCTTCCATGAAGAGTTCCTTGAGGTTGGCATTCACGGCAAAACCCGCCGCCAAGCCGCTGAACATGGCGAAGTACAGCAGACGGAAGGGCCCTGTATTCACAATGCCTCGGGCCTTTGAAGTTGAAGATTTGCCGCCGGCCTGGACTTGCGGATTCTTCATGACCAGGCCCGCCAAAGGGACCAGCAGGGCGAAGGCGATGCCGAAAATGCGAAAGGTTTCAAAAGGCGTGGCTCCGTGCAGGTGCATGAGCCGGCCGCCGATCTGGCTTACCAGAGCCGCACCGCCTCCGAAGCCGGCCACGGCCACGCCGGTCACCAATCCCTTGTGTTCGGGAAACCACCGGATGCACGTGGCGATGGGAACGATGTAGGCGAATCCCACGCCCACTCCGGCCAGAATGCCGATGCCCAGCACGGTGAATGCGAAATGAACGTCACCCCAACTCGCCAGTATCCAGCCGGAACCGAACAGAAGCCCGCCCAGTACGGAGCAGAATCGGGGGCCCAGCCGAGGAAGGAGCGTTCCGGATATGATCATCACGGCGGGAAAGACGAAATAGAAGAACGTGAACGGCAACTGCGTCGGTCCCTGCAGCATGCCGGTCAGCTCCCTGAGCGGACCAACATAGACGGACCAGGAGTAGGTGGCCCCCAAGCACATCTGCATGACCACGGAGGCGACCAGGATGAGTATTCCCTGCAAAGAACGGTTCCTTCTTCGTTTGGATGTTTAACGATGCCGGGGGGCGCTTTTGAAAAAGCGCCCCCCGGACCCCCCTGACCCCTGCAAGACTTTGGACCATGGCAGCGCCGTCTGCGGCGGAGCGGCAGAGTAGAGATTACGTAAAAGACGGAAGGGAGGGCCACAGTACCTGCCCGCCTTACTCTCCCGTTCCCGAATTTTTTTCGCCGAAAGCCTCTCCGCGAAGGCGGTGAGGCCCGCTTTCAAGGCTTTGAAAGGGGTCAGGGGAAAACTCTCTCGAAAGTTTTCCCCGGCAAATAAATACCTACCCAAGACCCATCTGCCCACGAATGCGTGCGATGTCTTCAGCCTCGGGTGGGAAGGGAAAATTTCGGATATCCGGACCCGGGCGTGAATTGGCGTAAGGTCGGTTGCAGGCCACCTGCCCGTCATAGCCTTCGCACCCGCTGGTGCGGAAAGGTTCACCGCCGTCGATCACTTCGTCCAGGCGATGGGAGGGCACGCCGAAGTGTTCAATTCGTTCGTCTTCGTCGTACCTGAAACGCTCGGCGCGGGAGATGCCTTCGTCGAGCAGGTAACGGGCCAATTGGATGCGCCGGTAATGATCCATGTCCGGCATGGGGTGGTCCTTCATGGGGGAATCCGCTTCGGGAAAAAAGGAAAACAGGTGCGTCCAGCCTCCCATGTCCTGAACTCGCTGGATGCTCTCCACCATTTCCCGTTCGGTTTCGCCCATGCCCACCACGAAGTGGGACCCGGCATTGCGGCGGCCGAAAAGCTCAACAGCGTCCCCGAGACATTCCATATACCGATCCCAGGAGTGGGGGCCGCCCACGCCTTTGCCTCGATACCTGGAGAACAGTTCAGGGGTGGCCAGGTCCAAGGCCACCCCGATCTTGTCCGCTCCGGCCTCCCGGAAGTCGATCAGGGCGTCGCGCGTCACCAGGGTGGGGGAAATGAGCAACGATACCGGAATGTCGAAAGCGGAGCGGAGTCTGGCGCAAATGTCGCGGGTGTCTGCCACGGCGCGCCGGTTGGTGATCATGGAAATGCAGATGCGCTTGACCCGCTGCATGCGCCGACCGATGCTTTCGATGATCTCTTCCAGAGCGTAGGCGGGCCAGCTCACCCGGATGAAACTCTTGTCGCCGTATTCTCCGGACCTGGCGCGAGACAACCCGCAGTAAGCGCACCGCGCCGCGCATCCGCTGCGGTAGGTCAGCAGCAGGTTGATGCAGTACAGCTTGGCCCCGCGGTAGAAAATGCCCGGTTTGAATCCCAACGTCATGGCGGCTGCCAGACTCGTGCGCAAATATTCGGGGCTTTCTTTGGTTTCCATATCGGACGGCATCCTTCGATGCTCCTTTCTCAGTTGTTCACTCGGGAAAAGCCAAAAAGGTTGAAAGCATTCACGGGGGGGGAGAACTTTTAAAAAAGTTCTCCCCCCCGTACCCCCCTTTTCCAAACTTTCTAAGTGGGTGTCGGCATGTGTTTGCCCGTAGGCGCTCACCGAGAGACGAGCCGCCTCTCCAAAGCGGCATTTTCCGTCGTTTCAAAGTGACGGAAAAAGACTAAAGAGCCGGCTCAACGCCCTTGATCTTCCTCACGTCGCTCCGCTGGAGGCGGTGCGACCCCGCACAAGCGTCCCCCGGCTCACACAAAGAATCGCTAACAGCCCGTTTCAAAAGTCCGGTTGCCGCAGGGCGGTGAAAAACGATGATATGCAAGGCGCGCAAATCCCGAGGAATGAAGGCGTACATAGAGTACGCCGCAATGACGAGGGATGAAGTGCAACGCAGCAGATCGCGTTTTTCACCGCCCTGCTAGAGCCAACCATCGGTATACAGCATTGGAGGCACGGAGCAGCAGGTGGGCTGAAAACGCACCTGAAGCCCGCGGTCTCGCGCGTGCTGTACGGCCTCTTCCGAAGGAAGGGCCATGCGGGTGACGCCGGCGTCCAGGGCCAGTTCTTCCAGACGATGGTCGCCTCGTTTTCTGGCGCATCCCAAGCTGATGGGAATGTCCGGCATTCTCGACCTCGCTTCGGATATGATGTCGGCCGTTTGTTCGGCGCTCGGAGGCTTTACACGGGCCATGGGGGTGCCGGGAATGGGCATCAGGGATACGACGACCAATTGGGCGATGTTGAATCGGGCCGCCGTTTCAACGGCCTGATACTCGCCGTGAATCCGGCCGTGGTCGATGCCGCAGACGATGTGAGGAACAATGGGAATGCCGACCGCTTGCAGAGCTTCCATGGAGCGTGCGATCTCGTCCACGCCGAAAGGCAGCCGGTACACGGACCTGAAGGTCGCATCATCTCCGATGACGTCGATGAGGGCCTGGTCCACGCCGGCGTTCTTGAGGCTTCGGGCGGTCTTGAGGTCCACCAATCCGCTGTGGATGGAAACAAACAGCCCGGTGGAGGATTTGATCTTGCGGATGGCCTCGAAGAAGCCCGACCAGGGAATGGTGCCGTCCGGTCCGCAGCCCCCGCTGATGAGCACTCCCACATGCCCCTGATTCGCCAGACGTCTACACACGGCCGGCAGTCGATCCGGGTCGTCGGCCTTCAGCATATTGGACAGAATCGTTCCCCGGCAGTGGTCGCATCCCAGAGCGCAGTCGCCGCCGGTGATGGAAACGGCCGGATACCGCCCGGTGTGCCCGTTGAGTCGAAACATACCCGGCAGAAAAAAGGTGATGTGCTGCCCTGGCCGCTCCCATGCCGAATTTTCGTCCGGCTTCCTTTTATATTCAATGTTTTGCATAGTATTCACGATAAACCGGCCAGCATTTGGGTATCACATCGGCGAAGCGGTCCCATTCCGCTTCCATTTTTCGACGACGCTCCCTCGCCAGCCACAGGGTCCGGCCTAAAAAATCCCGCCATCCCTGCTCGTATTTTTCGAGAAGGCCGATGTCATTGTTTCGTGCCGCTTCTCCGGCCCACTTTCCGGCCATGCGGCCGCAGACCACTGCTGCGAACACGCCGGCCCCGGTAACGGCATGGGTATGTCCGGCGGCGTCGCCCACCAGAGCGATGGGACCGTGAACGGTGCGGCTCAACGGTTCAACCGGTATCCAACCCGCAGTCCGGGAAGTGGGGTCGCCGGACACTTTGTCCATGCGCCGCAGCTTGGTCACGAAGCGATCCAGGGTCTTTCCGATGCTTTCCCCGTCCCGTTCGTTGGTGCGCATGCCCAGTCCCACGTTGGCGGAATCACCCTTGGGAAAAAGCCAGCCGTATCCAGCGGTGATGGTCGGATGGAAATACACTTCGTTATGATCCAGAGGTCGGGTGAGGGGCAGGGTCACCTGAACGGCCGGCAGAAGACCGCGGTTCACCAAGCCCGCCCAGCGTCCCACGGTGGAATGCGGACCGTCGGCTCCGATGACGATTCGCGGCTCCACCACATGACCGGGCCCGCATCGCGCCGTGAGATAAACTCGGCCGTCCGCATCCATGTGTGAAACTCGGGTCCCGGTCATCACTTGGACGCCGTCCGTGCGCGCCTTTTCGGCCAGCGTCTGATCGAATCGGTCCCTTCGAATGATATACCCGGGCGCGCGGGTCGTCTTTTCGGCGTGGTCTCCGATATGAGTCTTCATGCCTTTCACCGGTTGAACAATAAAACCTTTGTCGATTTCCAATTCGCCCAGCAGCATGGCGGGGATGAATTCCGCGCATCGTACGGGCACGCCGATGGTTTCCCGGCGCTCCACCATGAGCACGCGAGCGCCTTTTCGAGCCGCGGCCGCGGCCGCCGAAGACCCGGCCGGCCCCGCGCCCACTACCAGAACATCGAACCGCGATTCGCTCATCAGCGTGTCTCCAGGCATGCCGAGTGAGACTCACCGGCGCGCAGCACGGTTTCGAGCAATTCCAGGTTCAGCACGGTCTGGCTTTCGAATCGGCCGGCGTAGGCCTCTTTGGCCTGGTCCAGGTCGTAACAGGTGGTGTTGTCGATATCCAGCAGGATGCCCGGTACGCCGCTGCGCTGAAAATCATCCACGTGTTTGGCGTAGAAGGGTTGACAGCAGCAGCCGATGTAGGCACGGGTTCCCTTCTCGCGCATGCGCGTGAGTTCGGCCCAAAGGTCCTCGAAGCTGACGATGCTGATCACCTTCATCTTGCGCTCTTTTGCCAGGGTCCAGGCGGGACCGATGGTGCAGGTCTCTCTCCCGCAGGTCCTGCATCCCTTGGCGTACCGCAGGTCGCAGTCGGTAAGCTTGGCGCAGTAAGGCAGAAGCAGGACCGAAGGCTCCATGCGCAGAATTTCCTCAAAGGAGCCGTTGGTTACCGAAATCAGGTTGCAGTGCTCCAGGGGGATTCCGAACCGCGTGATCTTGATTTTCTCCAGTGCCTGCTCCAGAGGCTGGACAAAGGCTTCCAAGGGCATGCCGGGTATGGTGATGCGTCCGTCGTCGAAGAAGCTCCGAATGGTTTCGAGAAGCGTTCGACGGTCCAGGGGCATGCCTCGCAGAGCCGCTTCCAGGTCGTAAAGCGCCCGGCCGGGGAAGCAGAGGAAATCACCCGTGATATAGATGTCCTTCAAACGTCGCCGGCTCGGGTTGACGACCAGGGTGTACCGCACCATCCCGGCATCGGCTTTGTAGGAGGACTGCACCGCCTCGCGCCTCCCGAACTCGGGCTTCACGGAATCGATCCACGCAGGAGACTGAAAGCCCGGAAGCTTTCGTCGGAACAGCGCTTCTTCCTCATCGGTAAGGCCCCCAGGTTCCAGCCGGATTCCCAGCCCGCTTTCGAAGCCGTATCGGATGGCCGCTTTGATCTCCTCCAAAGGAGGCGTGTAACCCAACTCCCATTGGAGGCAGGTCACTCGATCCTTGACCGAATCGATCTCCTTGGCCTTGAGTTTCTCCACCGGAATACGCAGGGCCCGCAGCATGGTGTCCACGTCGAAATCCACCAGCATGGTTCCCTGGAACATGAAAGCCTCTTCGGACTCGGTCCCGCCGGTGCCTGAAATCTTTCGTCCTCGAATCTCGATATCGTTGCGCGGGCGGAAATCGGCTCGCAGCCCCAGGCGTTTCAGGGCGGTGACCACCGGCCGACAAAGGGCCTTGAAAAGGCGGTTGTTGGGAATGGCGATGTTGAAGAAGGATTTGTCTGCATAGACCTCCCAACCCAGTTGGTTCTCGTCGAAAAAGATGGCGCCTCCGCCCGTGATGCGTCGGTTCACGTCGATGCCTTGTTCGCGGCAGTACTCGAGGCGAATCTCTTCCCGCACGGCCTGGTGGTATCCCACCAGGACGCACCGGGGCTTGAAACGCAGAAACCGGATGGTATCGGGCGTGCGGCCGCGGCCCTTGAGCTCCACCAGCGTCTCGTCCAGGGCCATGTTTTCGGCCGCCGTCATGGGCGGCGTATCCAATAAACGCCATGTGGTCATGATTCGAGTTCCAGCGAGGCGGGTCGGTCAGGAGTCGGCCAGGGCCCGTTGAACGAGTTGCGTAATATCCAGCACTTCGATGGGAACCTTGTTGCGCTTGGCGTAGGTCAGCATGGTTCGCACACACTGCTGGCAGGATGTCACCACCGCGTCGGCTCCCGTGGACAGGACTTCCTCGATCTTGGCCTTGGCGATGTCCGCGGAAAGCCCGGCATCGATCATCTCCAGATTGCCTCCGCCGCCGCAACAATTGCAGTTTTCACGGTTGTCCGGCAATTCCACGAATCGAATTCCCGGTATGGAACGGATCACCTCTCGGGGTGCCTCGAACTCCCTGGCCCCTCGGCCCAGGTCGCAGGGGTCGTGATAAGTCACGGTCATATCCAATTCCTTGAGTTTCAAAGCGCCCGATTGGATCAGTCGCAACAGGAATTGGGTGCTGTGATAAATGACGATACCCCGTGATTCATAGTCGTAGTGCTCTTTCCACATCTCGTAACAGGAAGGGCACGCGAACACCACTTCCCGGGCCCCCTTTTCCAGCACCGCCTCCATGTTGTGTTCGGCGAATTCGGGGAAAAGGTCCCTCAGACCGGCACCCAGCAATGGAAACCCGCAGCACCATTCGTCTTCTCCCATAAGGGAGAAATCCACGTCAGCTTTGGTAAGGACTTCCGCAAATGCCAGAGGAATCTTCTGGGCCACCGGGAAATAGGCCGCCGTGCATCCGGTGAAATAGACCACCTGCGCCTCATCCCGCACCAACAGGTCGTCCGGTGCGTCGTCCAGGTCTTCCACCCATTCGGCCCGTTCTTCGTTGTCTTCCCCGAACACATTGCGGCTTTCCAGGAGATTCTTCTTGATCAGGTTGATTTTCTTGGGGAAATTGTCCGTATCAACCAAGTCCTCCCTCAGGGAAAGCCAGAGGTCTTTGAGGTGAATGCCCACGGGACAGACTTCCCGGCAGTTGCCGCACAGAGTGCAGCTAAAAGCGTTGTTGGAAAAGTCTCGCCGCTCCTCGTCGGACATGGTCTTGGAACCGAATAGTCGGGCGAGGAAGCCGGGTCCCCGGCTCTTCAGTAATTTCCGCAAACCCTTCATGCGGTTCAGCGCGGAGAGCTCACCTTTGTCCGAGGCTTTGACGGCCGGGCAGACATCCGCGCACAAACGGCAGTTGGTACACGCGGTGAGCTCCATACGTTGCCGCACGCTGAATCGGGAAGGTTTGGCTTCACTCCGTGTCGGCATACTTTTCGATCTCTTCGTTGATCCATTTGGTTAGGGCTTCCGCGCCGGTAATCAGTTTGGACAGGTCCCCGGCGTCGTCGGGTTTGATTTTGTACATCCAGCCCTTGCCGTAGCAGTCTTCATTGATCAAACCGGGGTTTTCCTCCAGCTCCTCGTTGACCGAGTCGATCACGCCGTTGACCGGAGCGATGACCTTGCCCAGCCATTTGCCGGACTCGACCTTGGCGAGCTTTTTCCCCGCCGTGATCTTCTTTCCGTCATCGGGCAATTGCACATAGACGATCTCTCCGGCCAGTTTCTGAGCGAAGTCGTCCATTCCCATGACCAACAAGTCTCCGTCTTGTTTGACCCACCAATGATTGGGCTCGTAATAAAGGTCCTCGGGCATGTTGTAGCCGCCGATATCCATGGGACGCCTCCTTTCGGAATTTCAGGGATTCGTTATTCAGCCTCTTCCATCAGTTCGTTGATAAACTGGGTGGTGTTCATGATACGAATTTTGTCCTTGCGCAGTTTGGCGTTGGCCAAATTGTGGACGCAGGAGTTGCATTCGGTGAGCAGCACGTCGGCCTGAACATCCAACGCCTCGTCCAGCCGGTGTCTGGCCATTTTCAGCGAGTTCTTCGGGAAAGCCCCACGAACACCGCCTCCGGACCCGCAGCACAGAGAGTCGGCGTGGTGATGGGCCATCTCGACGAAATTGGGAGCGATCTTCCGGATGGTTTGGCGGGGCTCCTCATAGATGCCGCAGTGCCGGCCCAAGTCGCAGGGATCGTGGTACGTTACCTTCAAGTCCGTGGTCACGGAAATGTCCAGGTCTTTCAGGAATTGCGCCATGTGCACCAGTTGGATTCCCTTTTCCCTCAGGGGCGCGTAGGCGTCCTTGTTCTTAAAGGTCCGGTAGCAGTAGGGGCAGCCCGTGATTACCGTATGGGCGCCGGTGGCCAAAATGGTTTCGATGTTCTTGTCGGCCAGGTCGGTGTTGATGGAATGTCCGACGTCTTCCAGCACGCCGCTGCAGCACGCTTCGTCAACCAACGTGTAATCGACGTCGAGCCTGTCCAGAAGGTCCAGGGTGGCCTCGGTGGCTTCGTCTTCACGGTAAAGGCCCACGCAGCCGACGAAATAGACGTAATCGGCCTTTTTGTTGCGCTCGCGGCCGAAATCTTCCGGTTCGTCCTCGGCGTAGATATTGGTGTTCTTCTGCAGGACTTCGTTCATTCCGGTGAAGGCCGGATGGCAGGACCCGATGTTGACCATGTCCTTGCGGGCCTGCTTGATGATCTCGGGGACATTCACTCCCGACGGGCAGTTCTCCTTGCAGGCCGCGCAGGTTGTGCACTGAAAGAGGGTGTCGATCAGTTCTTCGTTGAGGTCGATCTTACCATCCATGACCTCCTTAAGGAGCAGCATCTTGCCCCGGGCATTGAAAGAGGGACGATGAGTAATCCCGAATATCGGACAGACCGCCTGGCAGTAGCCGCACCGCGAACACTGCAATATCTGCTTGCGGTATTTTCTTTCAAAGTCGTATTTCGCCTCCATCAATTCGCCTCCAACGCCATTTTTCCGGGGTTCAGGATATTATTGGGATCGAAGGCGCGCTTGACCGCGCGCATGGTTTCCATCTCCACGTCATCGTGCTCCAAGCTCATAAACGAAGCCTTGGCGATGCCGATACCGTGTTCGCCCGTGAGGGTGCCGTTCAGTTCCACCGAGAGTTTAAAGAGATCGGCCACCGCCTGTTTCATCCGGGCCGTCTCGTCCGGGTTGTAGCCGTCATAAAGAATCTGTGGATGCAGGTTGCCGTCCCCGGCGTGGCCGAAAGTGGCGATGCGGAGGTCGTACTTTTTGGAGATATCGCCGATGCCCCGGAGCAGATCGGTGATTCTTCCCATGGGCACGGTGACGTCCTCCAGCACGAAGTGGGTCTGAATGCGTGCCAGGACCGCGTAGGCTGATTTTCGGGCTTTCCACAACACCGCGGCCTCGTCTCTCGAAGCCGCCTGTTTGATATCCAGGGAATGGTTTTCTTTGAATACCTCGACCACTTTGGACAGCTGATAGTCGGTTTCGACCTGAGTATACCCGTCGGTTTCCACCAACAACATGGCTTCCACTTCCGGAAGACCGAGGTCGGTATTCTGATTGATGGCCTGTATGGTGGGCAGGTCCATGATCTCCATGACCGCCGGGATGATGCCCGAAGACATGATTCGGGTGACCGCCCGTCCGGCATCCTCCAGGTTCCCGAAAGTGGCCACCGCGGTACTCGCCGCCGTCGGCTTGGGATTGATCTTCAAGGTGATTTCGGTCACCACGCCCAGAGTACCTTCCGAGCCTACGATCAGGCGGGTCAGGTCGTATCCGGAGACGCACTTGATGGTCGACGCGCCCGTCCGCATAATGCGGCCGTCGGCGCGAACCACCTGCAAGCCCAGGACATAATCTCGGGTGGTGCCGTACTTGGCGCCTTTGACCCCACCGGCGTTGGTGGCCACGTTGCCGCCCAACGTACAGACGCTGCCGCTGCCCGGGTCCGGGGGGAAGAAGAAGCCGTAAGGGGCCAATGCGCGATCCAGGTCGGCATACACCACGCCCGGCTGCACAACGGCCAGGCGGTCCTCGATGCTGATCTTCAGAATCCGATTCATCCGATTCAAGTCCAAAACGATGCCGCCCTTTACCGGTACGACCATTCCGGACAAGCCGGTTCCCGCGCCCCTGGGAATTACGGGGATGCGATGTTTGTCGGCCGTTTTCAATATCTCGGACACCTGCTCTACGTTTTCCGCCCACACGGCGCAATCCGGACGGCTGCTGTGCTCGGACGCATCGTAGGAATACGAGACCATGTCGATCAGCCGATCGGTGAAATTGTCTTCTCCGACGATCTCTTTCAGGGCTTTCTTGATGTCGTCGTTCATCACCTTTCCTCCATAACCATCGTTGCCGTTTCCTTCTAATGATTCGATTTCGTCGGTCGCCCGGCGTGGTGTGGATCGGCTCCCGCGTTCATGGCCAAAATTACCGGTCCCATGATGATGTGCATCATCCTGCTGAAGGGCAAGTAGGCGACAAAGGCCCCGGTCAGGACGGCGTGCAGGTACCAGACGTAGCCGTAAACGACGCTGAGTTGGTTCATCCCGGTGAACAGACGGCTGATGCCGTATCCTAAAAACGCAAAGGCCGCGGGGCCCTGCGCGCCCGTGAGCGCGATACGCATGCCTTCCAAGACGAACCCCACCAAAACGATGCCGCCCAGAAGGCCGAGGGCCAAACGATCCTGGGACGGCAAGCCGGGCGTGCGGGTTCGGTCCGCCGCGGCCCCCCGGACAAAAGCCAGGACGATTCCGATTGCCAGGCAGATTCCCGTGAGATCGAACAATAAGGCGGTGAGCGGATAATTCTTGTTCACGAGGATCCAGGAAAAGGGCCATGATTTTAGATAGTTCGTTGAAAACAGCGCCAAGACGCCCCAGACGAAGCGAATGACGAAAGGCCAGAAAATCAGGGCATGGACGGCCCAGCGCCTCGGAGACCTGCGAAAGAGCCGTCGTTGCAGGAGCACATCCCAGAATATCGCCTCCAATACGGCCGGCAGCCTATGAGAGAAACCGGCGCTGTGAGCGTGGCTTGTCGGATTGCCGGAGGGGCTTCTGTCGGATGTTTCGCCCGACCGTCCCGAAAACCATAGGGTCGCGACCCCCAGGAAACCGATAAAAGCCACGAGCAGCGAGATCCAAGTTACGGTATCTCCGATGCTGAGGGTGGCCGCGTGGCAGGGCATGCACAAAACACTCTTGGGAGGCAGGACCATGGCAACCGTGCCCACGGTGTTGCCCTTGAAGTGACAGCGAAGGCATGTGCTTTCATCCGAGGCGGAAAAATCGTGCACCGTCGAGAGCGCGCCGGCGGCTCGAGTACGTTCCCAGAGCACTTGATGGGTTTGAGGGTCGCGCAGGGGCGACACGTCTCCCAAGTGGCAGGCTTCGCAGGAAACCAGGGAGTGGGCGTCGTGCGTCACTTTTTCCGCGTGGGGCTGGTGGCAGGCGCGGCAATCTACCTTGGGTTGGCGATCATGTCCATACCCGTCGGCCCGTGTGTGGCAGGACAGGCAATCCTGCGCGGCATGGGTGGATTGGGTGTATTCGGCCGGGTCCATGGCCGGCAACCAAGCGGGCGTGCTCGAATTCGCGGCGTGACAGACGAAGCAGAAGTCGCGGTCCTTCGTCAGTCGAGCCGGATCGTCTTTCGGCACCCGCTCATGGCAGGTCATACACGGCCGGTCCGCTTCGCTCCATTGCGGAGCCTCGGAGCCCGCCTCATCCTCGGTCGTTCCCTGGTAGTGTGGATCGTGGCACGCCACGCAGTTAAAGAAGCGTTGCGTGTCATGGACGTCTTCTCCACCGTGAACGGCTTCGGTTTCGATCTCGTCCCGTACTTCTTCGTGACAGGTCAGACAGTGTTCCGGTTCGAAGAAATCGGATAGGGACTTGTTCACGTCGGAAGGGTTCGGGTGCGGAGTTTGTTGCGGGATATTTTCGTGGCAATCCAGGCATCCCATTCCACCGTGCACCGACGCCTGGAAGCGCCCCCCATCGAGTCGCCAGCCTGCTTCCGCATCGACGACAAACATCAGAGTCACGACCGACAAGAAAACCATCAGAAGGTGAAGCTTATTGAATCGCAATCCGCGCTCCTTCAACAACGAAGACTCCAATGAATTCAATGTGCATCCTTTCCAAGGCGAAAGCCGTTTCCATTCCGTATGCTCGACTGCAACTCAGGCCGGTGAAGATCGAGATCGGCATCCGGGACAAAGATAACCGATTGGTTCCCGCGTCTCTATTCCCGCTTCTCCTTGGGCAATCGAATGGTGAGCACCGGTTTGGAGCAATGACGCACCACCCTGGTGGCCACGCTTCCCATGAGCGCGTTGGCCAACAGGCCGAAGCCGTGGGTCCCCATGACCACCAGGTCGAAACCTCCCTTTTCGGCTTCGTGCAGGATGATTTCGGAAGGCAGGCCGTGGAGCACTTTGATCTCCTCGACAATAAAGGGGCAGTCGTCCAAGCGGTCGCTCATATCTTGACAAAAGGCGGAAAGACGATTCTTGGCCGCCGCGACGAAATCATCCTCCCGATGCTTCTGCAGGTCTTTCCAGCCCGATTCTCCCAAATAGGAGAGAATCTGCTGTTCTATGGCGTGAGACGGATTCTCGATCACATGGAGAATGGTAATATGGCCGTTCAATCGGTGGGCGAGCTCCGCGGCGTAGGGAAAAGCGAATCCCGCGCTTTCCGACATGTCGGTGGGGAAGAGAATTCGTTGAAACACAGGCAGCTTCATCGCAACTCCTTTTCCCGGGTGGGGCCGGGTTTCATTTGATCGGCCAGGTGTTCGGCCAAGTGTTCAACTTCCATGGACATTCCCTGCCGGGTAACCCCCCCTTTCAAATGGAGCACACAACCCGGACATTCCGTGACGAGCAGGTCCGCTCCGGTCTGCTGAAAATCCGCGAGCTTTCGTTTCAATATCCGCTCGGAGATTTGCGGGAAATTGCTCGCGTAGGTTCCTCCGAACCCGCAGCAGGTTTCTTCTTCCGATGCCTGTCCGAAATCCGATCCCGAGGCCCGGATCAGCTCGTGAGGCGCTTTACGGACCCCGAGCCCTCGGCAAAGGTGACAGGAGGCGTGGTAGGTGACCTTGCGATTCGAAGGCGAGAAGTCATCCGGACCCAGCTTCAACACATCGGCGGCGAATGAACTGAAGGGGAGTATCTTCTCGGAGAACTCTCGAGCTTTGGCGGAGGGACTTCCAGCCATTTGAAGCAACCGAGGAACTCCGTTCTTCAGGTGGGAGGCGCAAGAGGCGCACAGGGTCACAATATAGTCGTAATTCGCCGGATCCGCGGCCTCCAAATTCTGCTCCGCCAACTCTCGGGCCGTCTCCTTTTCCCCCATCATGTCCAAAGGCAGACCGCAACAGGTCTGGTGGAGGGGAAAGTGCACGTCCACACCATGGCGTGAAAACAGACGAACCGCCGCAATCAGATGTTGGGGATAGACGAAATCTTCGAGACATCCGGCGAAGAGAGCCACGCGGAAACGGGGATGCTCCACGCGGGTGTGGATCGTCGGCCAGAGCTCCCTAAAGGGACGCTCGGCCAGGGCGGGAAGCGCCATGTATTCGTAAGCGCCGAACAGGACCATGGGCAGATGTCTCATGAACTGAGTTCCCCCGGTCACGGGCCGTTGTGCCCGACGCAGCGACGTCAGCAACCCATGAAACAGCTTCCGGTTTTTCATGGCGATCCCTGCGAGCCTTCCTTTCAGCGGATGTCCTTCCTCGTCCTGAATCCTGGTGTGGACTTCCTTGATGAGGCGAGGCAGGTCGATCCCGGCGGCGCACACGGCCTTGCAGGCCCCGCAATTGAGGCAGTTCATGACCAGGTTCCGGGCCTTTTCCCGGCCGTGGAAGAAATACGTCACAATGAGCCCGATGGCCCCGATGTAGATGTGGCCGTACCGGTGTCCTCCCACCATTCGGTAAACGGGACAGACGTTGGCGCAGGCTCCGCAGCGAATGCAGCGAAGCACCTGGGAAAAAACGGGATCACGAGCCAGCCGACTGCGCCCGTTGTCGAGAAAGACGACGTGCAACTCCTTTTTCCGGTCCGGGGTTGCACCGCATTCCACGGGACCGGTGATCCAGGTGACGTAAGAGGTGATGGCCTGCCCCGTGGCGTTTTTCGGAAGCACTCGATTGATGGAAAGAGCATCGTGGAGTTTGGGAACCAGCTTTTCCAGGCCCGCCAGGACCACGTGAGTCCTGGGCAGGGTGGCCACCAGCCTGGCGTTCCCCTCGTTGGTGGTCATGCCGATGGTCCCGGTTTCCGCAACGGCGAAATTGGCGCCCGAAACGCCCAAGTCCGCCTCCACGAACTTCTGCCTGAGTTCCCGCCGAGCCACCTTGACCAGCCGTTCGATTTCGGCATCCTGCGTTTTTCCCGTGACGTCCGAGAACAAGTCGGCCACTTGGTACCTGGAGAGATGGATGGCGGGCATGACCATGTGAGACGGTCCTTCGTGACGCAATTGGATGATCCATTCTCCCAGGTCGGTTTCCGTGACCTGGAACCCCTCGGCTTCGAGGTGGTGGTTGAGGAGAATCTCCTCCGCGGTCATGGATTTGGACTTGATGATGTTCCGGGCTCCCGCGCTTCGGGCGATGTCCGCGATGATGTCGTTGGCTTCCTTGGCGGTGCGCGCCAAATGGACGTGAACGCCCGCTGCTTCGGCTTTGCTTTTGAACTCCTGATAGAGTTCCTCCATGTGGGCGACGGCGAAGTCCTTCCTGCGGGCCACCTCGTCCACCAGCGTGTCGATTTCCAGTCCGGCGAAGGCGTTTTGTCTGCCGACGGGATAGGCGAGGGCGAATTTGTCCAACGCTTCCCGCTGGAACTCATTGTCCAGGGCCTCACGCACCTCGTCTTTGTACTCCCTGAGGTTCCGTGCCTCCTGCATCAGTCTTCCTCCATGAGCAAAATGTGGAGCTCAAGGGGACCATGAACGCCCAGAGCCAGCACGCGTTCGATATCCGCCGTTCTGCTGGCTCCGGTGATGAAGGCGGTGAAATTCGGCGGCCTGCGCATGTCCTGGACGAGTTCCTTCTCAACGTCGTAGGCCGTTTCCCGGATCTTCGATACGGGCAACAACGCCACGTGAATTTCACTGATCATGCTTGCCAGCCTGATCTCCTCATCGCTGGAATCAATGACCAGGGTTCCGGTTTCCGCGATGCCGAAATCGACCAGGGTGATTCCCACATCAATGCCGGCCAAATGGTTTCTCAGGGTATCCTCGACCAGAACGACGTCCTCCCGGGCAATTCTCCGACCAAGGAGGCGGGTCGCTTCCGCGCCGAGGCCCGGAGCGGCCACCGTTTTCCCTCGCCCGGCATCGCAAAGGCCTTCCGCACCTCCGGACAAGGGTTCCTCACACCCGGCCAAGAGAAGACGGCAGGCTTCCTTGCGTACACAGACGTCCACCGTATAGTCCAGTGCCTGAGCCAATGTATCGACTCTGGAGACAAAAGCGGACACGTTTCTTGCCTTCTCTTCGAACCTTGTTTCCAAGTCTTTCCGGTTTGTCATGTCGCCGTATCTCCTTCATGAATCAAATGACCGGTCCGACGCACGAAAGGTCACGAGCCGAAAAAGAAATCGGGCAGAAAAGTCACCACACCGGGAAAAATCGCCAAAACCAGCAATCCCGCAAGCTGAAGCAACACAAAGGGAATGATGCCCTTATAAACGTGCATCATGGTGAATTCCTCGGGAGCCACGCCTTTGAAGTAGAACAGGGCGTAGCCGAAGGGCGGAGTCAGAAACGAGGTCTGGAGGTTGACACACATCAAAATCGAAAACCAGAGCGGATTGAAATCGAGTTCCTGGGCGATGGGCATGAACACGGGCACCGTAACCAGGAGAATGGCCGCCCAGTCGATGAACATTCCCATCAGGAAAACGATGAACATCATGATGAAGAGCACCAGCCACCGATTGAGCCCGCTGCCCACCAACAGATCGGCCACCACGTCTCCACCGCCCATGCTCATGAACACCGTACTGAAAAACTTACCCCCGATGAAAAGCATCATCACCATGGAAGTGGTCTTCAGTGTGGCGAAACTTGCCTGTTTGAGCACGTCCCAATTCAGCTTCCGGTTGAATAGAGCCAAGATCAGCGCGCCCAGCGCCCCCAAGCCCGCAGCCTCGGTGGGAGTGGCGATGCCGGCGAGAATCGTTCCCATCACCAGGAGGATCAAGGCCATGGGAGGAACCAGGGACTTCATGGTGATGAGCAGTTTCCGTCTTGCCGTCCATTTCCCGGCTTCCTCCCGGCTGATGGGTGGGCCGAGTTTGGGATTCAGCGTGCAGCGAGTGAAGATGTAGGCGAAATAAAGGCCCGACAACACTAGGCCGGGGATGATGGCACCCGCGAACAGGGCTCCCACGGAGGTTTCCTTCAGGCCGGTCAGGCCTCCGTAAATGACGAGCATGATGCTCGGAGGGATCAGGATGCCCAAGGTGCCGGAAGCGCAGATGATGCCGCTGGTCATTTCCTTCTGATAATTCTTGCGAACAAGGGCGGGCGTGGCGAGCAGTCCCATGGCCACGACGGAAGCGCCGATGATGCCGGTGGTGGCCGCGAACACGGTGCAGACAACGACCACGGCCAGGCCCAGGCCACCTTTGATGCTTCCCAGAACCACATACAGGGCTTCGAAGAGCTGATCGGCCACCTTCGAACGGTCCAAGAGCTGGGCCATCATGATGAACAAAGGAATCGCCACGAGGATGTAGTTGTCCATCAGGCCCCAGGTGTTGTTGGCGAACATCTCGAACAGTGCGGGAACATTGAAACCGTTGTCCACCAACCCGGCGAAAGCGGCAATGGCGGCAAGGGTGTAGGCCAGGGGATGTCCCAGAGTGATGGCCAGAATCAGGGCGCCGAACATGAACACAGTCAGGACTTCGGGACTCATATCAGTTCCCCTCTGTTGTTGAATCGTTCTTGTTCAGCAGCACGCGTATCTGGTCCAGGAGATTGGCCATGCCCTGGAGCAGCAGGAACAGGAAGCAGAACGCCATAACGAGTTTGAAAGGGTAGACGGGCGGCGCCCAACTCGTGGAGTTCACCTCGTTCATCCGCACCGAGACCCAGGCGAATTTAAACGACCAAATCGTCATGCAGGTGAATACAGGCATGAAAAATATCAGATTCGTGACCAGGTTCAGCGCGGCCTGTTTTCTCCCCGGCAGCCTGGCGGAGAAAATGTCCACACGCACATGTCCGTCTTGAACGTCGGTGTAGGACAGGCCGAACATATAGTGCATGCCGTAGAGAAAAGTGGTGGTTTCAAACGCCCAGATGGTTGGAGCGTTGAACACGTAGCGCATGACGACTTCATAGATGACCACCCCCAGGAGAGGCAGAATCAACAGGGAAGTGACGTCTCCCTGCAGGCGTATGAAAGCTCGGATCGTCTTGGACACGGATTCCAACATGATGCCGTTTCCTCAAAGTCTGTTGGCGAAAAAGTTTATTCAGGTTGCCGTGTGATTTCGTCGGTCCGGACCGTTCCTCCTCGCCGCCGGCCGCTGGGTTTCTTCACGTTGAACAAAGTGGCCCGGTGTCTTCCCATCGGCATAGGGGCGGCGCCCCTCCCGGACCCGCCGGGAGGGACCGGCCGCAGGATTATTCGGTGATGCGTCCGGTGATGTAGATATCATAAGGCCAGGGAGCCGCACCGCTTCTGGCGTCTCTCCAAATGGCATACTCTTCCAGGAAGCCTTCCTGGGAGTCCAGGACCTTCTTCACATCCGGATACTTTTCCTTGACGGAATCGAGGTATTGCTTGGTGGTTTTTCTGAACTGGATAAGGGTATCCGTGTCCATCTTTACGATTTCGATTTTTTCCTTAAATCTTCGGATGGCCTCTGCGTTGAGGCTGTTGATCCAGTTGTAGCTCCAGAGCTGGGTTTCCTTGGCACAGATATCGATGATCCATTTGAGGTCTTCGGGGAGCTTGTCATAAGCGTCCTTGTTGAAGAAGAGGGCGCACTGGATGCCCGGCTGATGAACGCCCGGCTGAATGGCGTATTTGGTGATCTCATCGAAACCCATGGGGTAGTTGATGGCGGGTGAGGAAAACTCGGCCGCGTCGATGACGCCGCGCTCAAGCGCCAGGTAGATTTCCCCGCCGGGAAGGGGGCTGACCGAGGCGCCGAGATTGTTCATGATGTCCATGTACCATCCGGGCGTACGGACGCGCATACCTTTGAAATCCTGCATCTTGGTGGCGCGTTTGTTGGAGAAGAGCCCCATCTCCTGGCCGCACTGGCCGCCGGGAAGAGCGAAAAGATTGAATTGGCCGTACAGGTCCTGCATCATTTTCAAGCCGCCTTTTTCGTACAGCCAGATGTTGTAGCCTTCGGCGTCCAGTCCGAAAGGCACGGAGGCGAAGGCCACGAAGGCTTCGTTTTTGCCCTTCCAATACCCGGGCCAATCGTGTCCGACCTGAGCCACTCCTTGGCTGACGGCGTCGAAGCTCTGCATGGCGGGTACGAGTTCGCCGGCGGAAAAGGCTTTGATGTCCAGACGACCGGCGGAAGCCAGGCGTACGCTGTCGGTGAAATGCACGGCAATGTCGTAGAAAAGCAAGCCCTTGGACCAGGGCATCACCATTTTCCAACGGACTTTTTCAGTGGAGGGTTTGAAACTGACGCGTTTCGCGATTTCATGTCGGTCGTCGACGCCGAATTTGCCGCGTTTTTCAGCAGCTTCGGAAAGAGTGAGGGTGAAGGCGAAGACGAGTGCCAGACAAATAGATCCGATGAAGGCTTTTCTCATGGCCCAATCCTCCTGTGGTTTGCAGGCCGGTTTCGTGGAAATGTACCTGTGTCTTGGTTAGGGGTTGACAGAGAGGGCGAAATCGGGCGTCGAGGTGATCACCTCCTTTCCGGTGAGAAGGTAGGGACCATTCAGCGGGGACATGAGAACGGGTGAGGCTGGTCTTGTCCATATTGGTCCTACCTTTTATATTTGGGGGGGACTCCATGTCAAGCGCTTAGTAATTTTGGTGACAAATTTCCACGTACGGCTTATACTTAATGTGGATCTTGGCGGTGGATCCGGGAAGGTGCCCCATTTTATTTACAATGGTCATACCAATACCGGACACCGCCCAAGCCAAGGAGACTTCTACATGAATCCTGCTTTCCTTAAAGAATATCATCGTCCGGTGCGGGGCGAAAACGTTTTCTCGGGGCACTCCGCCTCATGGGAGCAGCTTCGCCACGCACCTATTTTCGACTCTTCTCCATCCGGATCGGGTGTTCGCTTCGGGTGCGACCGGGCGTCGACGCCGGTAGCGGCTGTGAGCTTGAAGCGCTTTCATGGCCCAAAGGAGGCTTGAGCGTCGTGGACGATATGAGGGCCTTGACCCGATTGATGAAGGAATTGGAGGAACAGCTCGTTCTTTGTATCAGCTGCGGCCTTTGCCAAGCCGTGTGCCCGCTGTATGCCGTTACGGGGCGGGAGGCCGACGTGGCCCGGGGAAAGCTCGCACTACTGGACGGCCTCATGCGGGAGATGTTCGACAATCCCCAAGGCGTCTGGGAACGGCTGAACCGGTGTCTGTTGTGCGGTTCCTGCGCGGCCGGCTGCCCCAGCGGGGTGAGTGCGCTGGAAATTTTCCTCAAGGCCCGGGCCATTCTGGCCGGCTACATGGGAATGTCCCCGGGAAAACGGCTGCTGCTGCGCGGTATGCTGGCTCATCCGACCCTGTTCGACAGGATTACCGAGTGGGGCGCCCGCTTCCAGAAGGTCTTCACCAAAGAAGTCGACGAAGTCTTGGGCACTTCCTGCGCCCGAATTTCATCGCCTCTGATCGGAGACAGGCATTTCCGCCCTCTGGCCGAAAGGCCGTTTCATGCTCGACGCAGACCGCAAATGAGGGCCTCGAAGGATTCCCAAACGGCCGTGGGCTTGTTCGTGGGTTGCCTGATCGACAAGGTCTTCCCGGAGATCGCGGAAGACACCTTGAAGGTTCTGGAGCATCATCGGATTCCCGTATTCCTCCCGGGGGAGCAGGGCTGTTGCGGGATTCCGGCGCTTTCTTCCGGGGATATGGCGACCTTCCTACGTCTCGTTCGTTTCAATCTTGATCGGTTCGAAGAGGGTCCCTTCGACGTGTTGATCACTTCCTGCGCCACGTGCGCTTCCACCATCAAGAAGATGTGGCCGGTCATGACCCGATCGGACGCGGCCTTGCACGCACGCGTCCTACGGATGTCGGAGAAGACCATGGACATCGATCAATTTCTCGTCTCACGGGTCGGGGTCCGAGCGGCTCCTGCACGGGAGGAGGGTGGGACCTGCGTCACCTACCACGATCCCTGCCATCTGAAGAAATCCCTGGGTGTGTGGAAAGAGCCCAGGGAATTGATTCAAGCCGATCCTCGAATTCGGTTGGTGGAGATGCCCGAAGCCGATACTTGTTGCGGCATGGGAGGCAGTTTTAACTTGCAGTACTACGAGCTGTCGGCCAGAATCGGCGAACGAAAACGGGATCGGATTTTATCCACCGGATGCGGGATCGTAGCTACGGCTTGCCCCGCGTGCATGATGCAGCTATCCGACATGCTGTCCAAAGGGGAGGCCGGTATCCGGGTCAAACATCCGATTCAACTCTACGCCGAGTATTTGGACGCAACATGAACGTCACCATCAAGCCGATCAAAGCAAAACGTATTTCCGACCAGGTTTATGAGCAGCTTCGAGACCTGATCTTTCGGGGCACCATCAAGCCGGGAGAGCAATTGATGCCCGAGCGGGAGCTTTCGGAAGCGCTCAACGTCAGCCGAACCACGGTCAGAAACGCCATCAACAAGCTGGTGGTTCTGGGACTCCTTGAGCACAAGCAGGGCCAAGGAACCTTTGTGCGTTCGCCGGAAGCCCGCATCGGGAACATCGTGGCGGCCGCGGTGGAGAATCAGGACGCCACGATTCACGAGCTGCTGGAAGTTCGTATGGGACTGGAGTGCAACGCAGCCTTCCTTGCCGCCGAACGGGCCGATGAGGAAGACATCCAATTCATGAAAGGCAGCATCGACAGTATGAGGCGTGAGGGGCGGGAGGGCAGGTTGGGAACCGAAGAGGACGCGGCTTTCCATATGGCCATCGCCTACGCCACCAAGAACCCGGTTCATATCTACATCATGAAGAATTTCTACGACTTTCTTTTCGTGGGCATCAAGAAGAACCTGACCCACCTGTATGAGGACCCCGACAACGTGCACTGGATATTGGAGCAGCACACGCTGGTTCTTGAGAACATCATCCGGCGCGATCCTCAGGGCGCGTTAAACGCCATGCACAGACACATCCAGTATGTTCAGGACTTCTTCAAGAATCGAAGCTCCTGAATGCAGAATCGTCCACAAGGATCCACCCGTCGAAAGGCCCGGTGGGCATGAGGAATGAGGGCCGGACACGGCTTCTTCCTTGTATCTATTCACAGGGTAGGCGTGGATATCTCTTGAAAAAGGGATCCCCGGACCCCACCAAAACTTGTTGAGCGGTTTGCTCGCTTCCGCTTCGCAACCGGGGTGAGGGGGCCTTAGGAGACCGATTGTCGGACGCATTGGGAACGGAGCCCCCGACAAGGGCGCCCCGGTCCGCAAGTCTAATCACCGCATGAAGCTTCACCGCCGGAGAAGTGAGAGACGTTGCGGGCTTTCTCTCGCACTCGACGGAAGAACCCCGCAACGGATCCGAACGGCCCGCTAATACAACCCCCCGATATTAGTTGCCGTGTGGACGACTTTGGAGAAGAACAGAATTCTCCCCAGGATTTCCCCGGCCAGCAGCACCACGGGCAGCCAGACGGGGATTCTTCTCGTTGCGGCGATCACGGCCAAACCCACACCGAACTCGCCCCCCAGTCGAATCCAATAAAGGGCCGAACCGTAGTGGGCCGCTCCGGTCATTTGCATGACCCGTCCTCCGGACATCCAGACCGACGGCAGAATAAGGTTCATCACCAGCCCCAGGATGAGGGCCGTGCCCAGAATCCCGGTGAGAAGCGCCTGTGTGTCTTCCGAAGTGAAATAGGAGCAGACCGCCGGCCCCATGATCAAAGCGGTGAGTAGAAAGAGCAGGACGGGCACGCCGTTGTTCAGAGCGGGGAAACTGGGCGGTGCATAGGTCAGCCCCGAAGCGATGAGGCCCGCCAGGCCCACCAAAGCGGTAAGGGTGATCAGTACGGAGGAGCCGGAGGTTTGGGGGACGGTGAGAAATCCGATGACGAGCAGCACGCCGAAGAGTCCGAGCATCAGGACTTCTCTCGACAGCCAGGAAGTGCTCAGATGGACCAGCGTTCTGGGACTTCCCGTGGGATGCCCCAGATGGAACAGACTGGCGGCCATGCCTACGCCGAGGATGATGAGGGCCGTGAGCCACTCGTTACGGCCGGCAAAGACGGGGCCTCCGGAATCGGTTGCATGTCGGCGCATGGCCGCGATGAGGGTCATGCCTACCGCGGCCTGGCCCAATACGGTGAAGAATACCAAAGGTAATTCCATGCCGTTCATAACGCCCTCCTGACTTCCATGGGTTGACGCGGAGGATTGAATCGGACCGAGGGGTTCAGCGCGGTCATCCGCGGGAATCCTGCGATGTATTGAAGCGAGCCGGGTCGTTTGAAATCCGCGAGGCGAACGATCTGCAATGCCTTGGTGGGGCATCCCAGAATGCACGCGGGCTTCAGGCCGGCGTCCTGCCGTTCCCAGCAGAAGCTGCATTTCTCCGCCTTTTTCAATTCGGGATTATATCTGGGGGCTCCATAGGGACAGGATCGGATACAGTTGCCGCACCCGATGCACTTATCCTGATGGTGCACCACGATGCCGTCCTTCTCCCGTTTGGTGTAGGCCTCCACCGGACAGACCTCCAGGCAGGTCGGATGTTCGCAATGGTTGCAGGCCAGGGACAAAAAGGCCCGCTCGTGGTGTGCGTAGATTTCCTCTTTCAGGGAGTAGACGTATCGCCACACCACCCCGGGGGGTTGGTGGTACTGGTTTTTACACGCCATGGCGCAGGAAAAGCAGCCGATGCAGCGCTTCACATCCACAAAGAATGCGACCTGATTCTTGTTCATGTCTTCCCCTCCTTACGCCCGGGCGATATCGGCGAATTGGTCGTGGATGGCCACGCCCGGTGCGCCGGTTTTGTACAGACCCATATCCGCCGATTCATCGTCCACAACGTTTTGGACATTATAGGGATTGTTGCGGAACCATGCTTCGTACAGGAGCACCGTATCCGGCGGGACATTGTCCGTTAATTGCGCGGTCAGGACCACTTCACCCACCTTGTTGAAAACCTTCACCCGGTCGCCGTTTCCGATGCCTTTGCCCGCTGCGGTGTCCGGATGAATGTAGACGAAAGGCTTGGGATTGAAATCCTCCATATAGTCGAGATGTTGAAACTGGGAATGGATGTTGAACTTGGAATGCGGAGTCAGAAGTCGAAAGGGGCCGTAAGGAGTACGGTTGGGTTTGTATTTGGGCAGTGCGTCGTGCCCGTGGTCTGCGGCCAATCGGGAATAGAACTCGTATTTGCCGGAGGGTGTCTTGAAATTCAAATCGTGCCACGCGGCGGATGACGGCAGCTTGGCTTTGCGAGGACCCTCCCTCAAGTCCTCCCAGGATTGGATGCCGAACAGATCGTAGATTCCCTGATTGAATTCCTTCTCCATCCATTCCTTGGTGTCGATCTCCGTGGCAAAGGTGCAGGACCCGGGAGAGAGTTCGTTCATCTTCTTGGAGAGCGCCGCCGCGATCTCGATATTGGATTTGGCCTCGAACAGGGGCTTCACCGCTTGTTCGTTGATGCCGATCCAGTAATGCCAGTAGGATACGTTGACGGTCCATTCTTCCAGATTCGTGGTTACGGGAAGAACGATGTCCGCGTTCTGAGCGGTCTGGTTGAAGAACTTATCCACCACCACGATGGTTTCGAGTTTGTCGAAGGCCTTCTTCATCATGTTCAGGTCGAAATCCTGACTGAAGGGATTCTTGCAGGAAACCCAAAGCATGCGCAGGGGGGGATTGTCCAACTCGAGGATGGATCGCGCCGTCTTGTTGATGTTCACCGTGCGGTCGGAATAGGTCGCTTTTTCCTGTTTGAAATCGAATTCGCCTTTGGGCCCCGATTCGCCCAAGAATCCGACGGACCCTTCGGGCTGCTTCTGCACCAGGGCATGGTAGTTGAATCCCCAGGTAAACAGGTGACCGTAACGGGCGCCGCCCCCCTCCTTGCCCACGTTTCCCGTCATGGCCGCCAGAGCGTCGATGGCGCGAACCGTGGCTCCTCCATTGACGTGACGCTGCAGACCGTAGCCGATCCAGACGGTGGCGGGTTTGGCCGAGGCGAATTCCTCCGCCGCCCGGGCGATGTGCTCGGCCGGGATGCCGCATCGATTCGCCGCCCAGTCGAGGGTCACCTCTTGCCTCAGATAATCCGCGAACTGTTCGAAGCCCAACGCGTGACGGTTCAGGAAATCACGGTCCACCATTTCTCGGTCGAGCAGATGCCGGGCCATGCCCAAGGCGAGGGCGCCGTCTTCTCCGGTTTTCACCTGCCAATATTCATCCGCTTTGGCCGCGGCCTGGGTGAACACGGGGTCAATAGCCAGCACCTTGGCTCCTTGTTCCTGGGCCGCGTAGATGTACTTCATGGAGTGGATCGAGCACCAAGCCGGATTGGCTCCCCAAAGAATGATATACCGGCTCTTGACCAGATCCTCGGGATCGTTGCACCACATGTCTCCCATGTCGTAATTCTGGGCGTCGATGCCGGCGGGCCAGCAGGGCGTTCCCACGAACCGGGTGGTATATCCCAGGGAAGTCATCATGCCTTCCACGCCGTAGTTGGTGATGCCGAAATTGCCCGAATACTTGGTCAGTCCGAGGCCCAACAGGGAGCCGTCCTTTTCTTTGATTTCCAGTATTTTTCGGGCGATACGATCCAGCGCCTCCTCCCACGTGACCCGTTTCCAATTGCCCGATCCTCGGCCTTCCTGGAACATGGGGTACTTGATTCGATCCGGGCTGTAGGTCTCCCTCTGGTAGGAAAAGCCCTTGACGCAAAGGCCGCCGTCCGTGAAGGAGGATTCGGGAGCTCCTTCGATGAAGTGGACCACCCCGTCCTTCACATAAGTCTTGATGGAACAGGTGTCGTAGCAGTTGCGAGGGCAGGCGTTCCGAAAGACCTGGTAGGGTTCGTCGTAAACGATCTCTTCCGCGTTTGCGCTTCCGATCGGCAGGCCGCAGGGCGCGGCCGCCGCCACACCCGCGGCGATCAATCCCTTGAGAAACCGCCGCCGTGTGAAGGGAGACGACAACGCCTTTTCGATCCAAGCATCAGTCCAGGGTTTCATGGCTTCGTTCTCCTCCCGGTTGGGGTGTTGAGAGAGCATCGTGGTCTCCGCCGCGAGCCCAATTGAGCTCCTGCAGGAGCCGGTCTTGGAGAATCGCGCAGGTTTGGACGATCTCGCCCGGAATATTTTCGGAACAACGGACTCTGTCCAGGAATTCGGGAATCCAGGCGGCCATGTGCCTGCCGAGGAACCAGGCGTAGGCGGCCTTCAGCTCCGGTGAGTTCGAGCGTTCGATGGTGTCGCGCAGATGGAGACAAATGTCGAGTTCGCCGGCGATATGATCTTCCGGTGTGTCTTCCCGGAAAGGGGCGTGAAGTCCGATCATCCGGCGGAAGTGGCCGACCTTGACGGTGGTTTCTCCCATGAGCCGAGGCTCGGGTTCCAGGTAGACCGAGGCGAAAGGGGGGGCGATGGGAGCGGCCGGACCTACGAAGAGTCGGTTGTAGGCGTATTCGATGGCGTTCCAATCCTCCGAAAGGGACGGCCCGGCCGGGCCTGTGAGATTCCGGAAGGCTTCAGCCCGTTTGTCCGCGTCCCCTGCGGCGAAAAAGTCCCGCAGCGCGGCCAAAATATCCCGATGGGGCTGATTCATGCCCATGACGTCTCGCAGTTGAGAATCAAGTTTACGCCCATGATTTCAGGATACGGGGGCTTTGGGAGATCGACAAGGGGAGGAATAGGGGAATTATCGGGTAGATGTATCTACCCGGTGAAGCGCGTCCCGTGAGGCGGATCGATCATGCCGAGCGGAGGCGGGTTCCGGGGGTCAGCGGCTTCCGGCCGCTCCGGAGTCTCGAGGTTCATGCGCCAACAGGTAGGTATACAAATTGACTTGGCGTCCTCGGATCCCCAGTTTTTTTCGGATGTTCTTTCTGTGGGTCTGGATCGTATCAGCCGAAAGACTCAGTGCTTCGGCAATGTCCTTGGTGGTGCTTCCGGCTTGGATGAATCGGCAGACCTTCATCTCCGTGGGCGTCAATTTCAGCAGGCGGGCGTCCGTTTCTCCTGCGGACCCCGCGGCCAGCTTTTCCAACTGATCACGGATGATTTCGAGATAGCCTTTGCGCACTTCCGCGGAACCTTCGTGCATAATGCGGTCCACGGCGGGAAGCAGTAACTCCCGAATTCGTTCGGCCACGGCTCGTTGTACGTCCCGTCGTTCGTGGTCGATGGTTTTCATGACGTTGCGCAAGGTAATGTTGAGTTCCTCCATCTGGGATTTTTCACGCCGCAGGTTGTTCTCCATGGCCTTTTTCTGCGTGGCGTCCCGCACCAAAACGTGGAAAAGGGTACGAGAATCCAGGTCCACCCGGTTGATGGTCACGTCCATGGGAAAGGAAGTTCCGCTCGCTCTTCGGCCCACCATCTCCCACTGCCGGATTTCGCCCTCGTCCAGGTTTCGGATGGCGTTGTTCAGATTCACGACGGTGTCGGTCGGGCACAGGGCGCTGCAGGGAAGACCCGTGAACTCCTCCCTGGAAAGGCCGAAGACGTCGGTGGATCGCCGGTTGGCCCCCACTACCTTGAAGTCCGTGTCCACGAGGAGAATGCTCTCCCCGGCGGCCTGAAAGAGGGATTTGTACTGTTTGGCCGTATTCTCCAGGGCGGTGGTTCTCTCGTTTACGACGGATTCGAGGCGTTCCCTCTGGCCCACCAGGCAACTGACATTGTTCAGAAGCACCATATATCCCCTGGAGGCCAGGCTCACTGATTTCAAAGGAAAGAGCCTCAACTTGAAAACGGAACCGTCTTCGAACGGGCTGATTTCATGGGAATCCTCCATGCGATAGTAATGCATCACCTCATGGATGTTTCGCCCCTCCAGGTCGAGTAGTTCCCAGAACCACTTTCCGAGAACGTTCCGACCTCCCAGTACGGCCCGAGCGGTGGCGTTGGCCTCCACCACGCAACCGTCGGCATCCGTCACCAAGACCATGTCCGAAGTTGCGGCGAAGAGATTCTCGTACCGGTTCTTCTCCAGGGTGAGCCGGCGATTGGCTTCCACAAGCTCCCGGACTTCTTCGTCGCGGGACAGGGCTGTCCAATCGGCCAGGATTACGGCGGAATAAGCGTCTCCCACTTCACCGATGGATTGGATCGTTTCGAGCCGGTCCTCCGTCGGAGCGTCCATCTCCCGGATCACTTCGCAGACCGCATGCACGAGCGTTGAGAAGCAACCGAGGAACATCTCGGCGGTGATGCCCCGGAATCGATGCCTCCGTGCGATTTCCACCGTCCGATCGGCCCAGTGCCTATGGTCTTTCAAAACCTCCCCGAAACCCGGCAGCAGGTTGTAGGAAGCCGAAAACTCCAAGAGAGGGGTGATGAAGGCCTCGAAGGATGAAATACAGTCTTCACGCTTGGCCGTGGTGTATTTCAGGTATCCGGCCCGGTCCATGCCGGCGGACCATTTGTTCAGAAATGACTCCAGGTACTGTGGGATCGCAAGGATCAGGGGTACGGACATGAAGGACTCCATAGGGAAGGTCGTATTGACGGCATCTTGTTCAAAAGTATACCATCACTGGTCATAAGGGACAATCATCGTAGAATTTCCCTTGAGGAGCCTCATTGATGAGATTCAATTTCGCGGCGCTGCTCATTGCCTTTCTCCTGATGACGGCTTCGTGGGTGGCCCACGGAGGCGTCGCCTCGGACAACGGCCCACAAAGGCCTGCCTGCCCCCTCGGTTCGGAAGTCTACCAGGCGAAGCTGCTCACCAAAAAGGTTTCCGGCACGATGGGAGAACCCTTGTTCCTGGAGGTTCGGCTGGAGCCCCCAAATCTTCCGTCGGGTTTCTTTGCGGTGACGTCCGTGGACTTTCTCGAAACCCCCGAAGGAGAGAAGCCAAAACTGGTTCCGGGTTACCCTCGAATCCGAATCACCTGTGCCGAACCGGGGATCTACCGGCTGAGAGTGCGTGTGAGTCTGATCGCCAAGTCCAGCTGTGGAGGAGCCAAAGCGAGGATGCTCACGGAAGAGGAGGCAACGGTGACGATCCGCCCCTGAGGTTCGATCTCTCTTCCGTTATCACTGAATGACCGGTCCGCATGAACCGCCGGACCGTTGAGAAGCGGACGTACTTCTGTTGCGCATCATTCCTCGGGATTGGCGCGTCCTGCCGGAGAACCCGACCCGAGCGAGAGAGGGCGGGCGATTCTTCCACAGGCGCGCCCGTGCTCTCTCGGGCCGCAAAGAAGAACGCGTCCGTGCATCGAAGGAAAACGCGGTGGACAAGCGTTGACATCAACACGGTTTTCTGTTTGGATTGAAAACACAATTTAGGGCAATGAAGTCTGCCATGAACCGCCCCCGTGCCGGGGGATAATGACTTCTACCTTGGGCGGGAGCCGGGGGTGGAAGTCGGCGTAAGAGTCCCGTCCGGGAAACCGGGGGGATTTTTTTTTGAATCCGCGCGTCGGGCGGCTCCCATGCCTTTCCGCATTCACGCGCCGGGTACGCGTGTCCCGCCATTTTCTCGAAGCTCAAACAAAGGGGAAATCCGCCATGGCGTTTAGTATCGGCCTGATCATTCTCTTGGGTCTTCTTGGGGACCTGGCTTTCCGCAAATTCAAGCTTCCCGGACTGGTGGGCATGTTGCTGGCGGGTGTCATCGCCGGTCCCTATGTGCTGAATCTCATGTCTCCGGAGATGCAGGCCGTATCCGGCGACTTCCGGAAGATCGCCCTCATCGTGATTCTTCTGAGGGCGGGGTTCGAGTTGCGTCGGGATACTCTCAACCGGGTGGGACGCGCCGCCTTGACCATGAGCGCGGTTCCGGCGATTTTCGAGATTGTCGGAGTGGTGCTGGTCGCTCCTTTCTTTTTGAACATATCCTATCTGGAAGCCGCCATACTGGGTACCATTTTGGGCGCGGTTTCTCCGGCGGTGGTGGTTCCCTTGATGATCGAGTTCATGGACAAGGGGTGGGGTTCCAAAAAGGGCATTCCCACGCTGGTTTTAGGTGCTTCGTCCGTTGACGACGTCTTTGTGATTGTCCTCTTTACCATATTTCTGGGTATGTACGGGGGCGGGGAAACCAATATCTGGACCGCCCTCGCCGAGATTCCCGTGTCCATTGTCTTGGGGATCGGCGTGGGTCTGATTCCGGGCTACATTCTCGTCAAATGGTTCAAGAAATACGACTGGCGTCCTCCCAAGCGCACCATCCTGGTCATGGGGGTGGCCATTATGCTCACCTGGCTCGAGGGCGCCGTGGAAGATGTGGTCCCCATCGCCTCGTTGCTTGGGGTGATGGCCGTCGGCTTCATCATCCTTGAGAAGTCCGAGGCCGTGGCCCACCTGATTTCGCAGAAGCTCAAGAAAGTGTGGATGTTCGCCGAATTGCTGCTGTTCGTGCTCGTGGGGGCGCAGGTAAACGTATCCGTGGCGTGGAAAGCGGGATTGGCGGGCATGGCGGTGATCTTCGTGGGTCTGATCTTTCGGAGCCTGGGGACTTACGTGTCTTTGTGGGGAACCCCCCTGTCGGGCAAGGAAAAGCTGTTCTGTATTATCGCTTACGTGCCCAAAGCCACGGTGCAGGCCGCCATCGGGGCGGTGCCCCTGGCCGCCGGAGTCGCATCCGGGGAGGTCATCCTCGCGGTGGCGGTGCTTTCCATCCTCATCACCGCTCCGCTGGGGGCCATCGGAATCATGTGGGCGGGGGAGAGGTACCTGGAACGGGGAGACGTCTCCTCCTATCGTTTCAAGGAGCTCCGGGAGAAACTGGGCCTTCCGCGAGTGGGCGAGCGGGTGCGTCGGAAAGAGGACGATACCGTCTGGAAGGTGATCGAGGAGCGGGAATTGTGGATCGAGCCGGACACGAATCGAAAAGAGGAGGCCGAAGCCCCGATGCCCGCCATCGAGCTGCGCTGCTGGAGCCAGGATACAAGCGGAGGACCGGGAAAAGGGAAGACCCTGAGGCAGCGGTTCAGCCCCAAAGAAGCGCTGTTTTCGGACCACTGGGAGATTCTCTACGACTGGTAGGAAGTACCGACAAGCAGGTCATGCCGCTCGGTCGTCGTCGAACAGGGAGAAACTCGCTCCCAGTCGAACCAAAGGGTAGTCGCGGAACAGGTCGAAGTCCCGGGCCGCCCTGTTGCCGCCTTTGGTCGGCACGGTGAACCGGAGACCGTGCCGTATCAGGATTTCCAGCGCTCCCCGCGTGATGCGCAGCCGAGAAATGTCTCCCTTGAGTCACCCTTCATTTTGGCGGCGTCTTTGGCCGACTGATCCGGCGCGCCCTTTCCGGGCACGGAATTTTCCCTGAACTGCGCGGCGTTTCGTTTCAACAGCATGGGCACGTATCAATAAGGGCTTCCGTGTCCGCAACCCGAATACAGGTTGGCCGTCAACGCCGCGCATTCCCCCGCGTTGCCTTTGGGTGCGTATAAGACGGCCATGTGAATAGGCCCTCAGCCGTTGGTTGGGAATGAGTATCCATCCACCGGAGGCGGGCTTGGGTTCATCCTTTATTTCTACGCGGTGGAACGTCCGCCGCGGGTGCCACTCGATAAAGCTTTCGGTTCTCCGGGGTATTTCCCTGGATACGGAACGTATCTCTCTCCGTTCATTCGGCCGATGCCGAATCCAGAACCCTTCTCACGGTGCGCAGGAAGTCCGTTCGCTGAAAAGGCTTGGCGATGAAACCCGACGCTCCGGATTCAAGGACCGACCGGACCTGTTCGTTGTCCGAATACCCGCTGGCCACCACGATCTTCGTGTCCGGGTGCGTCAAGAGAAGTTCCTCCAAACACCTCGCGCCCCCCATGCCGGGCATGCCCAAATCGAGGATCACCAGGTCGAAGCGCTCCTTTCCCGAGTGGAAGACCTCCAGCGCGTTCTCTCCGCTGTCCGTTTTCACCACCCGGTAACCCACGCCGGTGAGCATACTCTCCCAGAGGTTTCGTAAATCCTCCTCATCGTCCACCACGAGAACGGTTTCGTTTCCTCGGAGGACCGATTCATTCTCCGCGGGAGGCCGGTGAGGGAACGGCTCGGGGGAGTCGTGGGCGGGAAAATGGATGTTGAAAGAGGTGCCCACGCCCGGCTCACTGTAACAACCGATGTGCGCTCCGTGACTCTTTACGATGCCGAAAACGGTGGATAGGCCCAAGCCGGTGCCTTTACCCGGCTCTTTGGTGGTGAAGAACGGATCGAAAATTCGTTTCAGGGTCTCCTCGTCCATGCCCTGGCCCGTGTCGGAGACCTGCAGCAGGACATACTCTCCGGGGCGCAGTTCAAGGTGTCGCTTGGAGTAAGCCTCGTCCACCCGAACGTTACGGGTCGCGAAAGTCAACCGGCCTCCCTGAGGCATGGCATCCGCCGCGTTGGCGGCCAGATTGAACAGTAATTGATCGAGTTGGCCGGCGTCTCCATGGACGGGCTGAAGCGGCTCTTCCAGACGGGTTTCGATGGTGATCATCTTGGGCAGGGTGCGAGTGAATATTTCCAGCGCACGAGACAGTTCGGAGTTCAGATTCACGGGTTTGAGCTCCGAGCCCACCTCTCGGCTGAAGGTGAGAATCTGTCGAACCAGATTCCGTCCCCGCTCCGCGGTCTTCATGATTCGCCGGAGGGGGTTGGACAGGTCTTCACAGAAGCCTGTGGAATCCAGGGCAAGCTCGGCATAGCCCATGATCATGGCGAGCAGGTTGTTGAAATCGTGGGCGACCCCCCCGGCGAGGGTTCCTATGGCTTGCATCTTCTGGGCCTGCAGCAGCTGGGCCTCGAGCTTCTCCTTGATTTCCTCGGCTTCCTTCGCCTCGGTGATATCCAGCACGATCCCCACGCCGCCCTGAATCTCTCCCTTGTGATTGTAAACGGGAGCGGTCCTGAGGGACACCCACAGATATTCTCCGCTCGAGGTCGCCTGATATCGTCCTTCGAAATATCCTTCCTTGCCCTGGAGGGAATCTATAATTGCCGGGAGTATGCTGGCGTCTTTCATGTTCAGGGCGTCCAATTGAAAGACCACCTCCCGGCTCGCCTTGGCAATGGACAGGAAACGCTCATTGCAGTCGGTGACTTTGAGACTCCGATCGTAATGGCAGATCCCCACGGGGGAGTTCTGAACCAGCAGCCGATAGCGCGATTCACTCTCTTTGAGGGCCCGTTCGGCCAGCCTTTGTTCCGTAATGTCCCGCCCGAACTCCACCAGGGAGATCACCCGGCCCTGTTCGTCCAGGACGGGAATGCCTCGAAGGTGCCGGATGCGGCCGTCGGGCGTGGTGATGTCACCCTCGTTTGGAAGACCCGTGTCCCTGGCCTTGACCAGGGGACATTCGGGACAAGGCTCGCTCCGGTTTCGCCGGAACTCGTAACAGCGACGGCCCGTCATTTCCTCGACGGATCGGTTCGCGTCCCTGCCGGCGGTCTTGTTGGCCCACTGAATCTTGAGGTCGGTATCGTAATAAACGATGGATTCGGATGAGGAATCCAACAGGAGGGTTTTCTCTTCCTCGGATTTGCGGAGCGCTTCCTCGGCCCGACGCTGTTCGCCGGTATCTCGGTAAACGGCCACCACAAGCCCGGAGGGCAGTCTGAAAACATCGTTTTCCACCCACTCCTCGACTCGTCCGTCTTCGTAAAAGGTCAGGGGGAGATGTTCCGGGCGTCCCGTTTGCCAAACCCTTCGGAGGACCTCAAGCAAACCCATTTGGATTACACCGGGGAAGAGCACGGTGACCCTTCTTCCCACGACCTCTTGTCTGGAGACCTTGCTGAGAGCCTGCCCCGCGGGGTTCAGGTCCACAAAGACAAAATCTCGGCCGCCGTCCACCGCTTCATAGATGGCGGTGCCTTCCCCCATGTGGTCGAACAATTGTTGGAAGGGGACAAGCTCCTGCCGTGGTCGCTCTTCGGAAGGTCCGTTCGATGGGCGGGGCTCGGAAGAGCCGGGAGCCCCGCCGCCGGAGTATTCATGCGCCTTTTGGTCCAAACGACGCCGAAGTTCTTCGTTTTCTCGCCGCAATCGCTCCAATTCCTGAGAAACACCGGGTCCGTCCAATTCCGCGTTCTTCATGCCGGCACATCCGTTATTGAGTTACAGTGTTCGCATTCGGCCGCTTTCAGAGTGATCATGGTCCGGGAAAATCCAATCCACAGTCGACATCGGCCGGTTCCCCATGAATGAATGTTTCCGCACTTCTCAGGACGGATCCATATCCGGGAAGATCGGTCGCGAGCCAAGCGTGTCTTTTGGGGAACTTGAACCGGATTCGCGCGAAAAGGTATGTGGCGTAAGCATTTTCGGGGGAGGGGGCTCGGGAAAGTCCTCCCCCGAATCCCCTCCCAAAGCACGTTGGACAGGCCTCACCGCCTTCGGCGGAGAGGCTGCGGAAGAGATCAGGCTTCCTCTCTAATTCCCAACGTTTCCTACCCCGGCTGAATCGGCAAAGATCCCCCCAACTCGAGCTTCGTCCCAAAAGGGACGGCGCCTGCAGCAGGGGGAGCCGAGGAAAAATCGTTCCCCCGGGGAACCAACAAAAAGTTCCCTCCGTGAACGATGCCTGTGTGGCCGCAAATTCCGTCAAGAAAGGCGGGGCGCTACAAGCCGGTGGGGTGAGAAACGGCGCCACGCAGGACACGCAAAGCCCGAGGACGAACGGGCGAATCGGCTGGATCGACGAAAAATGCGATAGTCGCCGTTTTTCATCTCACTACTCATGTTGCGGTCGCCGGTGTCGGACCCTCCGTCTCGATGAATCGTCTGCATTCGGCCAGCTGTGCCTCATCAGCTCGGATCATTCCGGCTTCTATGTCTTGGAGGCAGCCGCGCGCAATCCGTTGCGCCATGTCGACATCGCCGTATTGGGTCATTTGATATTGAGCCATCTCCAATCGGTAGCCCGCCTCACGATAAGCCCTGTCTCTGAGAATGCCGCAGGACCCGAAATTGACGAGGCTGGTATCGAACCCTCCGCAGCTTTCGATACGATCATACACCATATCCAGCATTCCAATATTGCATGTTTCGAATATGTTGTCCATCTTGGTGGGCAGCCTTCCTCTGTGAGACAGGAAGAACAGATTGAACCCCAGACCGGTTATGAATTGAATCATTTTGTCCACTTCGTGCGCGTTCTTCGTGGTGACGACATAGCCTGAACTCACCTTTCCGATCTCTCCGTTTTTCGCCAACTCGGAGACATACAGCAGTTTCTTGTGGATATTCTCCCACTTGGAGCCCCTTCTGACGCTTTCGTAGGTTTCTTTGGTGGCCCCGTCCACTGAAACGGACAGGCTGTTGATGTAATTATGTTTGATTTCGTCCCACAGCTTCGGTGTGAACAGTGTCAGGTTGCTGATGAGATTCAGTGAGATATGGCGGGAAGACAGGAAATCGGAACGCATCAGGTCTACGAATTCCTCGAACATAAAGATCTCGCCGGAGCCGGAAGTCGTAATGCTTTTCAGACTGCCTTGGGAAGCAATGGTTTTGATGTTTTCCACGGCCTTGTGTACGATTTCCTTATCAACCGGTCTCACTTCATTGCGGCACATGATGCATCGTAGATTACATCCGTCGTTGATATCGTAGATAAGTTGACTCGGCCCGAAGTCCAATTCGAGATCTTGCCGAGTCATGGCCATGAGCACTTCCGTACCCGGAGCCGCTTGTCTGATCGTACCGGTCAGGTAGGGGCAGATGTGAACGCGACAGAATTTCTTGTGATCGTCGTTCAAGAATGCTTCTCGATAGCGCCGCATCCTCGGACCGTTCCATATTTCATCATAGGCCCGCTCATTGATGTTCCCGATGGAGAATTTTGTACTCCCAAGCCAACTCGGACAGGAACAGGTGTTCACCTCGCCATAGGCGTTCACGGAGAGATTGGTCCACGGAAAGTAACACTTGGCGAGAACCGGAGCCCCGTTCTTCAGCAGGACCGGGCTCGAGGTTAATTCGAAGCCGTTTTCCGCCACGGTCACGTTGAGGGCGTGCGCCGTATCGGATCGCGCCAGGCGATCGGGCAAAGGGAAACGAAAAGAATGTTTTCCATTGCCTTTTCCGGCCTTCAGCAAATCTTCGCGAAATAACGCGGCATTGACCGTGCCGACGAATCCACCGTCGATGCGAATATCGAGGGTCAGCGGCACGTCGGGTTGATCCCGTCTGTAGCACCAACCGAATAGAGTGTTGTCCCTGAAGCCGTCCACATAGCCTTCGTAGGGTGTTGTGGTCATGTTTTGGAGTCCTTGAGCGCTTTTTAGGAAGTTGTCCGGATCTTGTGAATTACGAACCGCCTTTCATCCGTATAAATCGTCGCTGCTTGCCTGTCATGGCCCGTCACCGGTTTTTCGAACCATTCTTTTTCAAAAGACCGTCAAAAGAGGGAGCGGTTTAATCGGACATGCCGGCTTCGCAAAGAAACCGAACTCGGGCGTGTGATCTTCATCGTTCCCACCGGTTCCCGGAGAAACTGAAGCTATGGAGCGCTTTTTTCTTGGAAATCCATCCAGTGAACCCTATGCTATCATTAGTTGCAGGTAATGGTGGATGGATGATGTTTTTTGCATAACTTTTCCGCGACGCCGGGACGAGGGAGGCCGGAACTCCGCTGCGGACGTCTGAAGGCTCCGCCGAACGGAATGGCCGCCCGTTCGGGGGACCCGACCCACGACCGCTTGACGGCCTGTTTGAGAAGGTTGCCCGCTACAGGCTGTTGTGACGGAGTCGTCCCGACGAACCGGACTTTGGACGGAAAACCCACATTGAACCACCGAAGGAGGGGATCATGAGACGTACTGCCGTTTGGATGGTCGCTTTGTTGCTGGTGTTGGGCGCGACGCCCCTTTGGGCTCAGAACGACCAGGAGATCGGAAAGGCGACCACGGCCGCCGAGGCTTGGCTGGCTCTGGTGGATGCCGGAAATTACACGGAAAGTTGGAACACGGCGGCCGCGTACTTCAAAGGCGCGGTGAGCCGGGATCAGTGGAAGCAATCCCTTACGGCTGTTAGGAAACCTCTGGGGGACACGATTTCCAGAAAGCTCTCCGGCGCTACTTACACCACTTCTTTGCCCGGCGCTCCCGACGGTGAATACGTGGTGCTGCAGTTCGAAGCCTCGTTCCAAAACAAGAAGTCGGCCGTGGAAACCGTCAACCCCATGAAGGACAAGGACGGGGCTTGGCGGGTGTCCGGGTATTATATCAAGTAGGTCATGTTTTGCGGTTCCGAGGGCCGCATCCGTGGACCCTCGTTTCTTCCAATTTTAGCGTAACACTTCGAATGTTCGTCGTCGAAGTACCTTGAATCCCCTTTCATCGAAGAAAGGGGATTCGGTGCTATGGGTGCGGACAAGACAACAGATCCGACAGGCCGCCGATCATTGACTCTAAGGCGCCGCGCTCACGCAACGCGCGTACACCGTCACGTTGAGTGCATCGTCCGGATCGACATTCCAGATAACGACCTTCCACCCGTTGGCGTCGTCCCCCGTGGTGCCGATCGGCCCGCTATAGGACAGATAGGGGAAGCTATGGACCAAGAAGATATAACCGTTGTCGTATCCGCCTCCTACCAGCGTTTGACCGGTTCCACACCGTACTTCCACCACGCCCGGGGAATTGGCCGGTACGGCTTCGGTGTTGGTTACCCAAGTGAAGTTCAGGTCTTCGAAAGTACCGGGATCTCCTTGAGGCCCGGTAGCTCCGGTAGCACCGGTAGCTCCGGGGGGACCGGCGGGGCCTTGGTCTCCCTGCTCTCCTTTGCCGAAACCCACGAAGGAGCGCACGAGCGTGTAACTAACTCCGGGCGCGCTTGGACGGTTCAGCATCACGGTGGCGTTGTCTTCGTCCACAAAAGTCATCTGCAGGTGATATCCCTGACCCCCCAGATCGTCTACGTTCACCACGCCGGCCTCGAAATCGGTATCCAGGAAAGCCGCAAACTCCACTCCGTCGGGAGAATAGATGACCACCGCCGAATGGTCCTCCACGTCATACGATTGCACGTAGAAGCTGACCGTGTCCGTAGGGGTCGCCGATTTCCATATTCCGGCCTGGGCGAAGCAAAGCCCCGTGATGCAAAACATCGACAGACCGAGAACCAACGCCGTCAAAACCAACCTCTTCATCATACCGCCTCCTTTTTGTTGTGAATCTTTCCAACGTATTCCCACAAGACACAGACGGCACGCGCCCCCGGGCGGAGAACCGCGCGATCGCCTGTTTTCCCCTAACTTCAAGACCTGCTCGGGGCCAAGATTCACTCCATGCTCAGTGCCGAAAGGCGAAACTCCGAACGTTCTCGCCTGAGGAGCGTACCTTCCGTTTCCACTCTCAAGCGGCCGTCGTTCCGGTGAAAACGCCTTGATCCTACCCGGCCGTCAAGGAAGTCGTTCTCACGGTCAACCAAGCACATGCTGTGGACAACTCTTTGCCGTTACGTTGAAAGAGGCCGATGATACGAGTCGGATTGAAGACGATGAGAGATAGGACGTGATGGTCTTATGGGGTGTAACGTAGGTGAAGAAGCCCACCCCGATGACAAAAGATGAAGCGCACTGCCGCAATCCGTGTTTGTGAACATCCTGCTTCTAATATAGCTTTTTTACCGGCGAGGATAAATCAGAAAAGAGAGAGTTCCATCCGAGCAGCGCAAGGCTCCGCTCGGCCAACTTCCGCAACGCGGATGCGGGCTCCAAAACAATAAACCTTATTTTCCGGAAAAATTGGTACCAACTCTGGGGTCCACTTTCGTGCATGACTTCCCGGCGCGGGTAAACTGAGTGGTCCGCCGGCCCTTCTCTCCAGTTCGTCACCATCGCGATGGAGCAGCCCATTGGCCGCCCGCCGCCACTTGTGCCGGTCCGCCGTTCTGTTATAATGTGACTCAACGGATCCGACCCGCGTCCACAGCCGATGACGATCGTGCTCGGCCGAGCTTCGGTAAAGCAAGAACGACTCCTTAACAGGAGACGTCGTCATGAATTGGGATTTCTACCTGCCCATCGCCGGGCACAGCCTCAACATTTTCATGCTTCTGGGCCTGGGGGCCGGTGTGGGTTTCCTTTCCGGCCTCACCGGGGTGGGAGGCGGATTCCTCATGACCCCGCTCTTGATCATGTCCGGCATACCTCCCACCATCGCAGCAGCCTCGGATTCGAACCAGATCGTGGCCGCCACGGCCTCGGGCAGTTTTGCCCACCACCGAATGGGTAACGTGGATTTGAAAATGGGGCTCATCCTGTTGGCCGGCGGTTTTCTCGGCGGCACGGTGGGAGTCCAGATCATCCGGTTTCTGCGCACCCTGGGGGACGCCGATTTCTTCATCAAAATCACTTACGTGGTGATGCTTTCCCTGGTGGGCTCCTACATGCTCGTAGAAGGCGTTCGGTCCCACATCCGCGAAGCGGGCTCCGGATACCCCCTGGAACACGTTCCTCACCCCTCGCGTTTCCGCAGATTCATCTCGACCTTGCCGTGGCAGACCCATTTCGCCAAATCGGATGTGACCTTGTCCCCCATAGTGCCCTTCCTGGTAGGCGCTTTCGTAGGCATGCTGGCCGCCATCATGGGACTGGGAGGCGGATTCATCATGGTGCCCATGATGTGTTACGTTCTAAAGATGCCCATGCACGTGGTAGTAGGCACCAACCTGTTCCAGGAGGTGTTCGTCTGCGCCAACGTGACCGTTATGCAGGCCGCCACCAACCACACCGTGGATGTGATGCTGGCCCTCCTGTTGCTTCTGGGATCGAGTATCGGCGCCCAGTTGGGAGCGCGCTTCAGCTACCGGCTCCGGTCGAACCACCTCAAGATCCTTTTGGCCTGCATCGTGCTGGCCGTCATGGTCAAAATCCTGCTGGGTTTGATCCTGACTCCCCACTACATGCTCGATTTCAAGGGGGGTGAGTGACATGCCGTTCTGCGGAACAGGGTACCGGGCGGTTTCGGCGGCTCTGATGCTGCTGCTGTGCCTGGGAACGGCCTTGCCTGCGACGGCCGGTGGAGAAATAGTGGTACGGCCGGAGCTGGTCAGGATCTCTTCCCTCTTTTCCGGTGTGCGGATGAGCATCAGAGGCGATCTGCCCGCAGACTGCCAGGCCGTGTTGACCGTGCGCGGCAAGAGGATCGAAGAGGAAATGATGCGTAAGTCCCTACACTGGGATCTGTGGATGAACAGCGGGGAGGTGGATATCGAGAACACTCCCCTGCTCTATATGGCATCGAGCAGTGACCCGGCTCTGCTTTCCCCCGACGCCGGCAACTTCCCGTGGGGGTATGCGGAACTGGAAAGGAAAGCCGAGTTCAAGGGACGCATCAAACCTGTGGAGGACGACACCATCTTCCGGGAGTTTGTGCAGCTCAAGGAGCGAGACCAACTCTACCGACTCTACCCCGGCGGTTTGGAGATCACCCATGCAGGCCCTGACCTGTGGCGGGCTCACGCCGAGTTTCATCTACCCTCGAGACTCAAACCCGGAACCTACTATGTGACGATGTGGATCGTCCGGAACGGCGCCATCATCGAAAAGCGCTCCGCCTCGTTCAACGTTGAACTGGAAGGGTTGCCGGCCGTGTTGCACGCCATGGCACAACATCACGGGATATTGTACGGACTTCTGGCCGTGGTGCTGGCCGGAGCAGTGGGCATGCTCACCGGCCTCATTTTTCACCGCAAGGGCGATGGCCACTAGCCCGGCGGGCCGCACCGGTGGGGAATCATCGATCTTCCTTCTATCGATAGGAGAGCGTCTTGGCCATAATTACCATTTCCAGAGGCTCTTTCAGCAAAGGCAAGGAAGTAGCCCAAAGTGTCGCCCGAAATCTGGGTTACGAGTGCGTATCGAGAGAAATCCTGATCGAGGCGTCCGAGCAGTTCAACATACCGGAGATCAAACTGGAGCGCGCCCTGCACGACGCCCCGTCCATCCTGCAGCGCTTAACCTACGGCAAAGAGCGCTATCTCGCCTATATCACCGCGGCCTTCCTCGAGCGGGTTCACCATGACAACGTGGTCTACCACGGTTTGGCCGGCCAGTTTCTTTTACACGGAGTTTCTCATGTGCTCAAGGTGCGTATCCTGGCGGATATGGAGGACCGAGTGGAACTCGAGATGAAGCGGGAGCATCTGAGTCGTGAAGACGCCCTGGCCCGCCTGCGCAAGGATGACCAGGAGCGACGGAAGTGGAGTCACCATCTCTTTGGTTTGGACACCTGGGATCCGAGCCTGTACGACCTGGTGCTGCACGTGCACAAGCTCCATGTGGAAAACGCGGTCAACATCATCTGCGAAACCGCGCAATTGGAGCAGTTCAAGACCACTCCGGAGTCGCAACGGACCTTGGACAACCTGCTGCTGGCCGCCCGGGTCAAGGTCCGGCTGGTACACGACTTCCCAGCGGTCGAGGTGCAGGCCGAAGACGGAAAAGTCACCATAGACGCCAAGGTCAACCTGACCGTAGCCCCGGAACTGGCCGATCAAATCAAGACCATGGCCCAGCAGACGCCCGGAGTGAAGGAAGTGTACATGCACCCCGTTCCTGTCACAGCCTATGCCTGGGACGGCGACGTGGAGTAGCGTCACAGGGCATTTTAAGACGCGTGAGAGGGCGGTCGGATTCAGGATCAAAAGGGACCATCAACGCGTCCTTTCGACAACCGAATCAATGCACGCGTTGAATCGTAGGTTCGAGTCGTACCCGGGGACCTCGTGGCGGAGGAAGACCGGTTCGCCCTCGGTGACGGCGGAGGAGATCGGCGTAGACGATTTGCCAAGCGCTGATGGAATTTTGTATGCGGGGACTATTTCCGATGATGCGCAGGTCAAGGCGAGAGTTTATGAGATCGGATGGGCGGAACCGGTTACGTGCCGGCTAAAAAATGTCCAAAAAGTATTGTTCAATCTAGCGGCCCGTTTCGATGACATGGCGAGTCTTGCGGCTTTCTGCTGCTTATTTTAGGCAATTTTTTCAGGTCTCACCAAAAACCCCACGCGAAATCGATCATGCAAGCCTTCAGTTCCAGATAGAGGCCGTCCCTTGGCGCACTTCATTCCCTTGGCGGCTCGGAGCCCACCATGAATCTCCGAAATTTTCCCGGCAGCTCCACCAAACCATTGGGCATGAGCAGGATCACCAGGATGAACATGATACCAAAGACGATGGTGTGGATTTCGGGTGGTAGGACAAGAGGAAACAGCTCCCTCAGACCAATATAGAACAACGTCCCGATGATGGGGCCTCCCACGGTGCCTATTCCTCCGATATAGGCGATGAACAAGGCATCGAAGGTCCAGTGCACGCCGAAGGGTTGGGCCGGATAGTAGCTCACATGAAAAAAGGCGAAGAGTCCGCCGGCCAGGCCCGCCAAAAAGGTGCTCAACCCGAGAGCCATGAGCTTGTATTTGAAGGTATCTACTCCCGATGCTTCAGCCGTGTCTTCACCTTCCTTGATTGCGACCATCGCAAGTCCCGGTCTGGAACGGCTGAGGAGATGAACGACGGCTACCGTCCCGACAGCCAGCGTGAGTGACAGATAATAGCGAGGAACGAGGCTGTAGGAGGCAATGAATTGAGAAGGCATGGAACTTATGGTGGGTAATGCGTTACTCACGACGATTCTCATGATTTCCGCCAGCGCCAACGTGCCTATGACAAAGTAGGCGCCCCTCAGGCGAAAGGCGGGTAAACCTATGATGAGGGCAAACACAAGGGCCGCGAGACCACCGAGAAAAAGGGTCACCAGGAGCGGCATACCCGAGAACCATAGGAGACGGGTTACCAGGGCCCCTAAACCGAAGAAGCAGGCGTGTCCAAGGTTTACTTGGCCCGCGTATCCGCCGAGGATGTTCCAGCTCTCACTCAGCATGACAAACAGGAATACAAGGCAGGACAGATTCAAGACGTCCGTCTTCGAAACCACTCCGGGCAGCAGGTATAACAACGAGACAACCAGGCTCCCTATGAAAAGACCTTTCCGTCTCCCAAGCATCTTACACTCTTCCCCGTTTTGCTCCGAACAGGCCTTGCGGCCTCAACATCAACACCATGAGAAAGATGACGAGTCCGATCCCCTGCATATAAGGTCCCAGATAGATTGAACTGACCGCTTCCACGACTCCCAGCATGACGCCGGCAATGAATGCGCCCCCGATGCTTCCCACTCCGGCCATGATCGCGATGACCATTGCCTTGAGGATCCACTCCAATCCCATCGTGGGATTGATTGAATAACCGACCGCAATCATGCTCCCCGCCATGCCCGCTAATGCACACGACAAGGAAAAGGAGATCAGATAAACACGTTTGATGTTAATACCGACAAGGGTCGCTGATTCCCAATTCTCCGCCGCCGCTCTGATACTTTTGCCCAAATAGGTCTTACGCAGGAATAGTTGAAGTCCAAAAATCAATACTATAGATACGAGTAGTATACCCATTCTAAGGTAAGGAAACTGTATGTTATAAATTTCCATTCCGAGACCTGCATAGGAAGGGGAGGAACTTCTATCATTTGCACTAAAGGAAAGAAGTGCGCTTTGTTCGAGTATCAGGATTAAGCCGAAGGAAATGAGCAGGGAAGTATTGGTCCGGAGTTCTTCGTTGAATTTGATGATTCTTGAGAAGAAAGCCTTGTACAAGCCCGCGCCGAGGACAAAAAGAACCACTCCGACCAGGGGCAGTGAAAGAAAGGGATCGATATGATAGTAGGAACATATGGAGAACCCAACGTAACCGCCCAACATAATCAGTTCTCCATGGGCGATATTCAGGATCCTCATAACACCATAAATAAAGCTGAACCCAACTGCGGCCAAACCATACAGAGATCCAACAAAGACGCCGAATACCATAATCTGAATGAGAAATTCAAAGGTCATCGGTCCAACTCAGCTGGAGGATTCGTCGACTCCCAGATAGGCATCTCTAACTCGCTGATCGTGTAACAGGTGATCGGCATCTCCCTGTCCGACAATACGTCCGTTCTCAATGATGTAGGCTGTGCCCGCAAGCTTCAGAGACCGCTCGACATTCTGCTCCACCAAAACCATGGTGAGTCCCGTTTCGTTGGCTTGCTCTATAGCCTCAAAGATGGCGCCGGTAACCAAAGGAGCCAAACCGAGAGACGGTTCGTCGAGAAGCAACAGTTCCGGCTTGGCCATCAGGCCTCTTGCTATGGCAACCATCTGTTGTTCCCCTCCACTCAGGGTCCCGGCCGGCTGTCGTTCTCTCCCTGCAAGGATCGGAAACATTCCGTGTACGTATTCCAGGGTTTCCTTCGTTCTTTTTCTCGCTTCGGTATTGAAGGCGCCCAATTCAAGGTTTTCCAGAACGCTCATTCCCGGGAACAGCCCTCTGCCCTCCGGAACGAGACAAATCCCCAGATCCACTCTTTTATGGGCGGATAACGTATCTATACGCGATCCTTTGAATTGTATGCTTCCTTTAGAGGGGACGAGCAAGCCGGCCAGAGTCTTGAGTATGGTGGATTTGCCGGACCCGTTGGATCCAAGAATTGCGACGATTCCCTTTTCTTCCACCGAAAAGGAGACCTCCCACACTGCTTGGAGATCTCCATAAAAGACGTCGATCCTGTCTACGTCGAGCAAGCTTAGGTCCTCCCCAAATAGGAATTGATGACCTTTTGATCCCTTGCCGCCTCCCGGGGAGGGCCTTCAAATATCTTTTCTCCGGAACTGATCACCGTCACCCTGCTGGAGATTTGCATGACAACCTTGATATTGTGCTCCACCATGACCACGGTCACTCCGGAATCTCGTATATTTCGAACCAATTCTGCGGCCTCCCGGGCTTCCGTCGGATTCAGACCGGCCATGACTTCATCCAGCAGAAGCAAATGAGGCTTTGTCGCCAAAGCTCTGGCAAGTTCAAGTCTCTTGCGATCGGACAGTGTGAGTTTACCCGCTGCGACGTTCCATTTCCCCTCAAGCCCCACATACCCCAAGATTTCCTTGGATTCTTCCAATGCCTCACCTAAGCCGGAAGCCGGGTTCCTTCCGTAGGTTCTGCCCACCATGACATTTTCCGCGGCCGTCATCCTGCTGAACGGTCGGACCGATTGGAAGGTCCTGGCGACACCGCTTTCACAGATCGCGTGAGGTTTGAGGCCTGTGATCTCCTTGCCCTTGAAATAGACGCCGCCCGAATCAGGCTTCAAGAATCCCGTTATCAGGCTGAACAGCGTGGTTCTTCCAGACCCGTTGGGTCCGATAAGCCCGAGGATTTCGCCTTCCTGAACTGCGATATCCAACTCGTTTACCGCGGTCAATCCACCGAAAGATTTGGTCAGCCTTACCACGTCAAGGAACAATACGTAGTCCTTCTTTTCAGGGAATCCTCGCAAAGCCGGGAAGCATTGAACTCGGCTATGATCGTCTTAGGGAAACGAAAGGTAGGCATTTACTTACTTACGGGGGGGACTTTTGAAAAAGTCCTCCCCCGCACCCCCATAAGCGCTAACTTAAGCATTGTTTGCTATGCTTCTTTCCGTCTGAGGAATCAGCCGCTGAAGTGCTCGTTTCCTTGGCGGTTCTCGCAAATAAAAAGATATGTTATCCCAGCCGGCAATGCATTCGGCCAAGCCGAGTTTAGGGTTCACGGCTTGTTTCAGCAGGTGTAACATAAACATGGTCTCTCTCCAGAAGCATCGATTTCTACGGTGGTTCTTTTTGGAGTGGGTATCCCCAGGGAAAAAAAGATTGATGAGTTCGTAAAAACCTCTCCGTAAAGGTATCTAGTTGAAAATATGAATAAAAATGGCATTTATGGGTTGACCTTTCTTTTGGGTCCTGTATGATAAGTATCTGACTTGATTAATAATATGGTCCTTAGGGGGGTTGTTTTGTTTCGGCCTAAGAGAACGCAAAAGACCATTTTCGACCACGATATTTGCCTTCCCGCAGACAGGATCGAGGCGTTGGAGAAGACGTGGGCCGGTCCGTTCCGGCGCCTGGTGCTTCCCATGATCGATGAGGAGTCTTTCCGGCCTTTCTACTGTGAGGACAACGGCAGGCCCAACAGACCCGTGGCCATCCTTGTCGGAGCGTGTGTTTTGAAGGAAATGAACAGCCTGACCGATGCGGAAGTCTTGGGCGCTCTGGACTTCGATCTGCGTTGGCAATATGCCTTCAACATCAACGCCTTTGAATCTCACGTCTGCCAGAAGACCCTGCACAATTTCCGGACCTTGATTACCGACAACAAGCAAGCGCGGAGCCTCTTTACCGGAATCACGGACGCCATCATCGAGACGGCGGCCCTTAGCACGGACAAACAGCGGTTGGACTCCACACAGATCACTTCCAACATGGCTCATCTGAGCCGTCTGGGGCTCTTTACGCGCACCATCGAGGCGTTCTTGAAACGGCTCCATAAGAAACATCCCAAGTTGTATGAGAAACTGCCCCGACTTTACGACAAGGCCTACTTGAAGCGCGCAGGCTATTTTGCCGATGCAAAATCATCGCGGGCCAAGCGTCGTCTGGACAAGTCCGCCCGCCATCTCGCCGACCTGGTGGACCGCTTCCGAGGTCATCCGGAAATCAGCCGAATGAAAGAATACCGGCTGATGGCCCGACTACTGTCGGAGCAATGCCGTTTCACCGAGGGAGATCCCGACAAAACAGAACTCGAGAAGCCCAAGGAAATCCCTGCGGACTCCCTGCAGAATCCTTCGGATCCCGACGCCACCTATGGGCGCAAGGGCAAAGGATATAAGGCTTCCCTCACGGAGACCTGCGTGAAGGAAAATCCCTTCCAGGTGATCACCGATGTGGACGTGGCCCCTTCCTATGACAGCGACCAGAAAGACGTGATGCCCGTTATCGAACGCCTGGAGGAAACGGGCCGCAAACCCGAAGAGTTGTTCGCCGACGCAGGCTACGGCAGCGGCGAGAACATCCTTCAAGCTCACGAGCACGGAGTCGAGCTTACCGCTCCGGTGACTTGCGGAAAAGCGCCGGATCTCAATAAGATGCAGTTGAGTGACTTTGAAACGAACGAGGACTGCACCCAGGTCGTTTACTGTATCCGGGGGCACGCGCCACTTGAATGCAAGATCGTTGACCGCGGCAAAGCGGTGGAAGCCGTGTTTTCCCGCGAGCACTGTCTCCTATGCGAATTTCTCCCCATCTGTCCGGTAAAACGGATCAAGGGCGGAAATTATCGACTGAAGTACAAGCGCAAGGACATGGCGACCTCCAAGCGCAGACTACAGCAGGAAAGCCATGATTTCAAAGAACGCTACAAAATCCGGTCCGGCATCGAGGCCACCATCTCCGAAGCGGATCGGGTCACGGGATTGAAACGATCGTGGACCCGAGGCAAAAAACGGGTCACCTTATCTGTTTTCATGAAGGCCCTGGCCATCAACATCAAGAGGTTCGTCCAGAGCCGCCTTGATAAGGCCAAGAAGGCCCTTTCCAACTCGATAGAGGGAGGCAGCAACGATAATTTCCGTCGTCTTTGTAGCCTATGTCACGATGACAGTAACCTTGGCAGTGTTGCAATGGCCGCTTGAACTTCCAATGCTCCAAAAAACAGCCCTGTTCGTAAAGGGGGGTTCTTACGACGGCATCAAGATTCGCCTGCGGCGATCATGGCCTCCACTAAGAAAGCCACCAGTAGTTTCCCATGGATCCAGGCCTTGGCTCCTTCGATGTCGGTCTTTCTAAGATGGCCTAAACCGAGAATGGACTTTAGACGCTTGAAAGCGAGTTCAATTTGCCATCGACCTCGGTACATCTCGAGGACCTGAGAGGGCGAGATTTCACGGCCCAATGTTGTGAAAACAAATATGTAGGCCGCCGCTTCGAGGGTGTCCGGAGTAACTTGGCGACCTTTTTTCCTCGCCTCTTTTTCTATCGCTTTACGAGCTTTTTCAGTGGCGTCTTTGCTCTTCTTGATGGCACAGATTCTACCTGCAACCAAGCGTTGTTCAAATGGAACGAATGCATCCCAGTCGCCAAGCTTATTTACACGTAACGTCCTTAGATGAGGGAGTAATTGGAATCGTTCCCCTTGCTTGTCCACCATGGCGACACGGTGTTTCATTCGAACCAGGACGTCGCCGCCGTTGTCTATGACATGGTGAATTCCTCTTGGTGTGCAATAGGCTCTATCCGCTACAAGAAGTTCACCGCCATGGACTTTGAAATTGGTGAAGGATTCTCCGATCTTGGGGTCTGTTACATAGACTTCGTCGCAGCGCAGCGAAGGCAATTGTATGGAATAATGGACCCTCCAAGTCGTTCCGGTACTTCCAGGTTCTTGAATGGTGGAGGCATCGATCAACCTGATGCGTGAATTCTCTCCAAAAACAACGGCGGGCAGCTTTCGAAACCATTTCTCCATGACCCCTAAGGCCATCCACCGAAACCACTCTCCGCATTTATTCAGTCGTTTTAGGAGAGCTACGTCGGAAATCGACGTAATGTTGCCGAACCTGGCTTTGGCCGCCGTCAGCCGAAGTGAGCAACCTTCCGCCAGATGGATCAGAAGCGTTCGCAACAGACCTTCGGCGTCCACGAACTTACGGTATCTGACAACGGCACCAAGTTCCCTTGCTTTGGATTGCCAGCCATCGGGAAGAAAACCCTGGAGAACTTCCCAGTCTTCCATTTCCTCGGAAAAAACGAGACGCTCCATTGCCACCTCCTTTGGCGGCAATGGTACCATAAACCTCACCAAAACAAAAGGCGTAAGTTAGCGCTTATGCCCCGCACCCCCTTGTATATTTAGCATGCCATCTTTCATACTTAATGGAAGACGGCATGACCCGCAAAGTTGGTCACGGACATGACAGGCCGCCGGACCCCCAGGAGAAATGGACTCCGTTTGGAAGCTTGGGCCGTCATGTCCTTCCTCGAGATAACCCGTACAGTTGCCCGGCCTTTTAAGGCCGCATCTGCAAGGTTGGGTACGAGAGGAGTTATCATGGGCGAGATCACCTGTTTCGTGGGAATCGATGTCTCCAAGGACCGGCTTGAAATCGCCGTCGTTCCCGGCGAGGAAGCCTGGTCGATGACCAACCATGAAACCGATTTTGATGCTTTAATCAACCATCTCAAAAATCTTCCTCCCTCCATGATCGTCTTGGAGGCTACCGGTGGGCTTGAGACTCCGGTGGCGAGCGCCTTGGCCGGAGCCGGGTTGAATGTGACCGTGGTCAATGCACGACATGTTCGTAATTTTGCCAAGGCCAAAGGAATACTGGCAAAAACCGATCGCATAGACGCCACAGTCCTGGCCCATTTCGCCCAGGCTGTCCGGCCGCAAATTCGGCCTTTGAAGGACGACCAGCTGCGAGCGCTGACTGCTCTGGCCGATCGGCGTGGACAAATCATAACCATGTTGACCGCCGAGAAGAACCGTCTTCGAAGCGCTCACTCCTCTCTGCACAAGGATATCCAGGCCCATATCTCGTGGCTCCAGAAGCGCCTTGAGGACTTGGACCGGGAACTCCGCAAGGCGATTCGGGCATCTCCCATTTGGCGGGAAAAAGACGCTCTGTTTCAAAGTGTGCCCGGAGTGGGACACGTTCTCTCCTCGACTCTGCTGACCCGCTTACCCGAACTCGGGGCATTGAACCGTAAGCAGATCGCCGCCCTGGTGGGAGTCGCTCCCCTGAATCGTGACAGCGGGAAGATGCGAGGGAAACGCTCTATTTGGGGAGGCCGCGCCCAGATTCGGGCCGTATTGCACATGGCCGCCTTGTCCGCCACCCGTTCAAACCCGGTAATCAAAGCCTTCTACCAACGGCTTACTAAAGCTGGAAAAGCGCACAAAGTGGCTATGACTGCCTGTATGCGTAAGCTTCTGACCATACTGAACAGCATGGTCAAAACCAATACTCATTGGCGCGTCCAACAGCCTGAAATCGGTGTCAAAGACACATTAAGTTGACCGGTTTATGTATCACATCGGTTAACCGATGCTGCCGTGGTCTGCTGTGGCGCGGTGCTTGCGCGCGGCAGCCCCACGCGTGCCGCGCCTAGCAAGCGCCGTGTTACAGCTTCATAGGAATCAGTGACAAACAACTCAGTTGACAAAGAACACAGTTGCTTTCAAAGCACGTTGGACAGGCCTCACCGCTTTCTGCGGAGAGGCTGAGGGAGCAATAGGCTTCCTAGCCGATTCTCAACGTTTCTTACCTCTGCTGAATCGGCAAAGACGCCGGCAAGTTCGGCTTCGTCCCGAGACCCCTCTGTGAACGAAAACCAACAACCCGCTCCGTGAATGGGAATCCAGGCTTTGTAGGGCAGGCCCTAGTGCCGTAATCCCTCAGGGGAGGAAATCGTCTATTGTAGGGGCAGGCCACAGTGCCTGCCCAAAAGACGGCCGAAGGCCCACCTTCTCTGCTGTTCCCCCGGAGATCCTGTGATTGAATACAACGAAAAAGCGCCGAGACTTATCTTTCCTTGAACGGTTTTGCCGGATATGCAAAGGGAGCGGTTGCCAGGTTTGAGGGCCAGACAAGCTCCTGTTTCCCGTCTATCCACTGGCTCATGCCGGCAATCGGCAAAGTCGCGCCGTCCGGGCCGTACATTTTGGGAGTACCATCCGCCTCGAAGCGGATTGGACCCATGATGGTCTCCATATCGGTGGCGGCGATGGCGTCTCTGAGCTTTTCCCTGTCAAGGACGCCGATTTTTTCAATGGCATTCGCCAATATTTGCACGCAGACATAACCGGCGCCGGCGGTCGTGTCCGGAAGCACCTTGTCCCGCTTCTTGAATTCATCCACAAACGCCGAGTTCCCTGGGAACGGATAGGACCAATGGTAGGGCGAGTCGCACACGGCATAATCGCCGGCCGAGCCCAGCGCTTTGATCCAGTTGTCATAAGTCGCCGCCCGAACCACATAAAGGAATTTGGGATTCCAGTTCAGCTCTTTGCACTGTCTCACCAAGGCGATGCCGTCCGGAGGAATGGGATTGCTCCACAGCGAATCGGCGCCCGTGGCTTTTGCTTTTAGAATCATCGCTGAGAAATCTTTGGTCAACGGGCGGTAGCTCGCATCCATGACCACCTCGTACCCGGGAGGAGCCATTTTGTGAACGGCCTCGGCCTGCTCTATTCCCCAGTCCGTGGTGAGCCGGAATATGGCCATTTTGGTCGGCCTTTCCGTTGGGGGCAGCGTATCCAACATTTCGAAAAGGGTTTTGACGGAATTCGGGGTCTTGGGATAAGGGGAGAATAGGTATTTGTAGCCTTGCTGATGGATGGAGTACAAGGTGAACGCCACCCCCAAGTAAGGGATTTTGTTCTTTTCAGCCACGCCGGCTGCGGCCGCGTGGAGGGAACTTCCGAATCCCCCAAGATACGCAAGCACTTTGTCCGACTCATTGAGGGTTTCCATTTTGGACACCGTTTTGACCGGGTCGGACTCATCATCAAGAATGATGAGTTCCAAGGGGATCTTCTTGTCGAATTCCTTGACGAAAACTCCTCCGGATTTGTTGATGAAGTCCACGGCGATCTCATATCCCAGTTTAACGGTATGCCCGCCCGAGGCGAACCTCCCGCTGACCGGCATCGCGGCTCCTATCTTGATGCTGTCGGGAGCTTCCGATGCGGCAATCACAGGCCCCGAAATACAGGTTAGACAAATCAGCAGAGTGGCTATCAGAATCCGATCAACCAGTTTGACGTATTGCTTTCCTTCCATTTCCCTACCTCCGTTAAACTCGTTTTGTTGATCTGCGGAGCCGATTCTCCGATCTTCCGTCATCACTAATGGGATGCTTTCAGCATTGAGGCGACCATAAGCGACAGCTTACGTGAGTCTGAAGCAGAGGCCTATCGGGCATCTTGGCGGGAAGGCGAGGGCGCCCGTACCATGTGCGTGTTCACGGGGGGAGGGGAACTCGGTTCCCCAGGCGGCCCCGTGAATAAGCACGTAATATCGATGCGGTTTCGTTCACGGTCCGACGAGATACTTTTCCAGATCCAGCATGTCGTAATTTTTCAAGCGGCTGCGCTCAAAGTTCTTCATCGTCTTGCCGTCAACAGCCGCATTGACGGCCGTCCGGTGACGCATACCGTCAAGCGGCCGTTTAATGGGCGTAGGCGGGATCCCTCGGTCGTCCGTCTTGGTGTCGGTCGGAAATTGCTCGACGAAGATGTCGGCCTCGGGATTTGTGCGCGTAGTGACGGCCCAAAATACGTCGATCGGATTATGAATATCAATATCGTCATTCACAAGGATGGCCAGGAACACCCACGGGTGACCCAACATGGCGCGGAGCAGCTTTTCAGCCACACTGTAGTCCGGCAGATCGCGCACCGATGCAACACAGCGGTAAAGGCTCGGCATGATGTTGATGTCCGTGGTGTCCTTATGAATACGCCGCATCGCCTTAAGAATGGAGGCTTCAATGGGAAGTGCAAGCGGGCAGTGTTCTTCGGGAGCTCCGCTTAGTATGGTGTGAAAAATCGGATCATGTCTATGCGTGATGGCTGAGACCTCGATGATCGGTTTGGGAAATTCCGTGCCATAATACCCATGAACTTCGCCCATGGGGCCTTCGTCGCATAACGTATCCCAAGGAATCCGGCCCTCAATCACGATTTCCGCATTTGAAGGGACTAACAAGTCAACCGTTTTGCAGGCTACGAGATCAAGGGGACTCCCTTGAAGACCGCCTGCAAACTCAAATTCGTCGGCATCTATCGGAATATGAGTTGAAGCGGCCAGGAAGAACCAAGGATTGCCGCCGATTACCACAGCCACCTCTAAGGGCTTTTTCCGGGCCTGGGCGTGCTTGTAAATAAAATCCAGATCCATGCGTGGAACGATCTGTATGCCCAGGATATGGTCACGGTGCACCATCAGGCGCTGGAAGGAAACGTTATGGACGCCGGTGTCCGGGTCGCGGGCAACAATCAGTCCCGCAGTAATGAATTGTGACCGATCTTTCTCATACTGCCACGGCACCGGCAAAACATCCGTGACGTTCGGCTTGCCTTCATGCACAACCTCTTGGACGGAGGCACTTTTGACAATGTGCGGCGCAATAGGCTTGGATTCTGAAATCTTTTCGAAATGACGGCGCACTTCGGATTCAGCCACGTTGAAGAGCGTAGCGAATTTTCTTCGTCCCCCATAGACGTTGCCGACCATCTTGAAATTCTCATGGCCTACATCCTCGAACAGCACCGTCCGGCCGGATGTATCCATGAACTTCTTGGTGACGGCGGCCTGTTCAAACAAGGGCGATACTCTTTTTTTCACCCTCACCATGTCGCCGCGTGTCTCAAGTCGCCTCAGCAGGTCGCGCATGGTTTTGATTGCCGGCATTTCAGCACCTCTCTTTCGGGGGAACCCAAGGGCCTGCATCGCCAAAAACGATGCAGAGGCAGCCGTGTGAGCGCGCTATTTCCGATTGTGTCCGGCAGGGACGTGGTCAGGGCACTCGGAGAAACGGGCTACCGACAGGATCGACAGACGGGGAGTCACATTATTCTGCGATGTTTGGTGCCCCCGGCAGGACTCGAACCTGCGGCACCCAGATTAGGAATCTGAGTTTTTTGGATCCCTTGTTTTCGTTTAATTTATATTTTTATGTAAAATAAAAGTTATATGCCCTTGACATGCCCCCTCTTTTGCCCCAGTATACCCCCAGTTTTGCTTACCCGTGCTTACCTACTGCTTACCCGACGCCACCGGAGGGATCATGCCCAAACTTACCAAACGAGTCGTTGACAGCTTGGTTGCAAACCCCGAAAGGGACATTTTCGTTTGGGATGATGACCTGATCGGTTTCGGCCTTCGAGTCAAACCTTCCGGTTCCAAGAGCTTTTTCATCCAGTATAGAAACGCCCAAGGAAGAAGCCGACGGCTGACCGTGGGTTCCTACGGCAGGCTGACGCCGGATGAGGCGAGGCGGGAAGCCCGTCTCATGTTGGCCGACGTGGACAGAGGTAAAGACCCGGCGCAGGAAAAACAAGAAGATCGGCATGCTCCCACCGTGGCCGACTTGGCGAATCGTTACCTGACCGAACATGCCAGAATCAAGAAGAAGAAACGCAGCGTCGAGGAAGACGAAAGGCTGCTGCGCCTTACCGTCCTGCCGGCACTGGGCGCGAGAAGAATCGGAGATGTGAATCGTTCCGATCTGGCCAAGCTTCATTATTCCTTGAGGGATACTCCGATCAAGGCAAACAGGGCCATGGCCCTGCTCTCCAAGATGTTCAATCTATCCGAAAAATGGGGGCTTCGGTCCGACGGCTCCAATCCATGCCGACACGTGGAGAAGTTCAAAGAGAACAAAGTGGAGCGTTTCCTCTCCACGGAAGAGATTTCGAGATTGGGGCGGACGTTGACGGAGGTGGAACAGCAAGGTGAGGAGTGGCCTTGCGTGACGCTTGCCGTCCGTCTGCTTCTGCTTACCGGCTGCCGCTTATCTGAAATCAAGACCCTGCGTTGGGAATTCGTGGACCTGGAAAAGGGAATCCTGAATCTCCCCGACTCAAAGACAGGGCGCAAAATCGTCCACTTGCCGGAAGCGGCGGTGGCAGTCCTGGCATCCGCTCCTCGCTTCAAGGAGAACCCTTACGTGATTGTGGGGAAAAAGCCCGGAGCGCATCTGGTGAGTATTCAGAGACCCTGGCAAAGGATTCGCGCCCGAGCCGGCTTATCCGATCTGAGATTGCACGACCTGAGACACAGCTTCGCCAGTGTGGCGGCGGCATCCGGCTTGGCACTGCCCATGATCGGCGCCCTGCTGGGGCACACCCAACCGCAGACCACCGCCCGATATGCCCATTTGGCGGGCGATCCTCTGAAACAGGCAGCCGAAAGAGTAGGGCGGAAGATCATGGAGTCGGTCAACAAATCGACTCAGTGATCAGGAAGATCGACCATAACCAAGTAAGTCCTTGCCGAAAAACTTTGCAGCGTCTCTGCGGAGTCCTGCCGTTATGTCACTCACGACGGAATTCCGATGAGCCGAAAAAACATCCCTCCCGTTTGTCCTGATCCGACAAAACCCCCTGATATGATGCGTTCTCAAGTCCGAAACGCGACGCTCCGGCGGCTTCAGTCCGAGGCAACGGTGTTTGGAATCGTTCGTTTGTCCGTAAAAAAGCGAAAAAGTTTGTGTTATGCATACTTATTTGCTCTAAGAATACAAAATTCTGAATGTAAATGTATTCAAGTTGGTAAAAATGTGGGTATCCACTCGGGCTCTCTGCGGCTCTCCGTCTTGCGCAATCTTATTTCGAGTTCGAGCTTTTCCCGTGCTGTTGATGCTTTGTGCAAGTTGCATGGCCTATGCTCAGGGCATTGAAGACGACCGGAATCCCTACTCCCGGCATGCCATACAGGAATCTCCCCATCCTGATCCACTGACCAGTGCAATCTCGCCAGAAGGTATCCCGAGTGTTTCGGTCCGTCCATCCTCGGAACGAGACGACCGCTCTTTGACCGAGCCGACCAACCTAATGGATGAAGGCTGGTGGGACGTTTTCGGGATATGGGGTGTCTATGAAGGCCCGGTGTGGGCCATAGGCCCCGACGGAAATGGTGGTATCTTGGCGGGCGGCTCTTTCTATCAGGCCGGTGACACTATCTGCCAAAACTTGGCCGAATGGGACGGTTCTCAGTGGCTCAATAAAGAGGGGTCGGTATTGGGGGACCTCCTGGAATGGACCTGTCTATAGCCTTGCCAAGAGCAAGATAGGAACTGTCTACGCCGGAGGATCGTTCAGCTCTGTAGGAGCTGGTTCCGCAAATAACATTGCCCGTTGGAGCGGATCCTCTTGGACCCCTCTGGGGGTGGGAACCAACGGTCCGGTATATGCCTTAGCCACCGATTCATCGGGGAACCTTTATGCGGGTGGTGCTTTTACCGAAGCAGGTGGAGTTTCGCTTCCAACATTGCCAATTGGAATGGTTTTCTATGGATCCCCTTATTGAATGGCGGTGTTTATGGAATCGCACCGTCTTCCGGCGGAAAGGTGTACGTTGGAGGATATTTCACTCAAGCCGGGGGCGGCGATGCGGCCAACGCTGCGGTCTGGAACGGGGCAAATTGGTCTGCACTGGGTTCCGGGCTGAATGGTCAGGTATACGCAGTGTCCGCCGGTGAAAGTGGAATTGCTGTTGGGGAAGTAAAAATCAACACCGCGCTCCTGTCGACCGATCGGCCGAATGCACGCGTAAACCTTTCATGAATGCCTATGAAATCACTTCAAATTAGGATTGTTTCTTTTCAGTTAACCCCACTCGCGGGTCAAGACGGAATATTCGGCTATTTTGAGCTTGACTTGGAACGGCAAACTCCGGAATTTGCTGGTTACTGTCGACGATATCCCTCATACTCCGGGCGTCGGAGGAATTGTCTGCACGGAATCTTGTGACCATCTGATGGGAAGTGGGCGCGCGTATGAATCGACGGGAATTCATCGATCTGATCGCCAGGATGATCGACCCCAGGCTTTTTCGGAGTTCTTTGGAAAACGATTCTGAGTATCCCCGGAACACGGGTCTGGAATACCTGCCTCATCTGGCTCCTGAGGCCCTGATAAAACAGCTGCCCTATCAATTGGAGTTTGCCATCGTTGCCGCGATAGCCGACATGAATCCCGACTTGGTGGAGTTCGAACAGGGGAGAAATTCCGGAAACGGCTTGAATCCTGCCATCGCAGCTCGTGGAAACAGGATCACTTGTTTGGATTCCGACTACTCCCCCAAAACATGTCGTCCGGAACCGGTCGGGGAAGCGTACTACGCGGGTCCTTCCTACATGCCCAGGTACAGATTCAGCCGGAAATTCATCGAGTTATTCAATTCTCCCCAATTCAAGCCACCTACCGCTACCGACCTGGATCAAGTCGATCAGTGGTTGGAAGAAAAAGGCCATTACGAAACATCCCTCGACAACCCGGACCCGCACTTCGCCGAGCGAGCGTTCATCATCAACGTCATCGTGCCGGCCTATGGACTATCCGCTCTTGACTTCATCACCCCTCAGATGAAAATCGAGGGATCCAACTATGTGGGCGATTTCTTCATAAATACGGGCGGCAAGGGCACCATTATCGAGGTAGACGGCCGCGAATACCATGATCCGGACAGGATATCGCCTGAGGAATGGGAAAGACAATTAAAGCGTCAGAATTACATTTTATCCTTGGGCTATCAGCTATATCGATACCCTGCAAGACAAATCCTTCAGGAGCCGGAACGAATTATCGACAATATCTTGGGCGTCATACCCAAAAGCTCTCTGAGCTGCGATCAGACCAGTATCTTCGATGCACCCGGCATGGTGCATGCGAACAGCGAGGACCAATCAATCATTATAGACACTTTCAAGGGCTACTCGAAATGGTTCAGGCCTTTTCAAATGGGCATGCTTTTGCAGCTCTACTATACAGAAGAATCCGGCGAAATCACCATCATTGATAATTCCAAACTCCCAAATCTAAATTTCTTGGCTCTGTATGACTTGCGGATGATCATAAAGCAATGTCAAAAACTATACGGTGTGGAATACCGGTTTCCTGATTTTCGCTTAGTTAACGGTCATGGAGGTGTTATCACCGGGCAGGTGGAAGTCTTGGATAAGATTGCAGGCGGTTATGTTGAAGCGATGGAGAAAGGTCCTGACGCTCATGTACTTAAAGACATCGAAAATATCTTCAAGATAGGAAGCAGTCGGTCCAACGATGAGGTTCCGGACTTAATCATTGACCTGACTCGTGAAGGCAGAATCCCGTTAACTCCGGATGTTGCCGCAAGACCCAATATTCTCGGAAGGGAAGCCTGTAATATCGCCACCTTGCGGGCAAGATTTCGGGCGCTGACCGTTGATCGATCAAAAGCGCGAATCACTTCGGCTCCGGTTTGTTTCCGTAAATCGTTGATCGACTACTTCTCCAGACGTTTACTGCGCATACCCTTCCTTTGGCACCATTATGATCCTGAGAATCCGAACACGGAACTCAGGCAGTATGAGCTGATTTGCGGCGTTCTCTCGGGGAAATCAATTCTGGGTATCCTGCCCACAGGCAGAGGGAAGTCGGCCGCGTTCCAATTGGCGGCCAAACTGCTGCCCTCCAGTACCCTGATCATCTCTCCCTTGAGAGCACTCATGAGAGACCAAGTGGAGGATTTGGCCTTGAACAAAGGCTTTAATATGGTCAAATCCATCCGTTATGACATGAGTTCCAGTGATAAGGAGGATGCCGTCGACGACTTCCTATATGGCTTTGTAGATATCCTCTATGTTGCTCCGGAACGCCTACAAATATTAAGTTTTTCTGATAAGCTTGAAAAAGCTTCCGCTTCCGTTTGTCTCAGTTTGCTTTGCATCGATGAGGCCCACTGCGTATCGGAGTGGGGCCATGACTTTCGCATCGCCTATTTGCAGATACCATTTTTCTTGAAGAACGTCTCAGCATATCAAAGTGGAATTGAAACGCCGATTCTTGCTCTGACGGCCACGGCGACCGATCCCGTCAAGGAAGACATTTGTGGAATTTTGAATCTTAGTGTGAAGGATTGCAGAGACGGTGGAAGTCTGCTCGCTGAGGCAAATATTGATCGGACCGAGCTTTCTTTTTCGGTTCACACACTTGCAGGGACAAGATATCCGGATGATCGTCATGATTCCATTTGTGATATCTTGACGATGGCCATTCCGACGGCTCTCCGGTATACCCACGATTTCGACTGGGCCGGCTTCAGTCAAGGGCATTGGGAGGGTATAGGATGTGGGGCTATCTTTTGTGTGTATGCGAACCCTAAAGGGCAGACCTCTTGGCAAGACGGCGTCGGTGCTATAGGCAATATGCTGGACGTTAGGGGTATTATCGAGAATCAGTTCTTCAATATTTATGCGTCCCATACCCCAGACTTCTGCCCTTATTGCAAACAGGAAGGGAAGTTCGTCTATGCCATTCGAAATATTCCGGCTGAAGATGGAGGAGGATTCCAATGCTCCAACGGCCATACCTTCCGCAAACCGAAATCCGACCCAAACTGGGACAAGGATATTCTTAAAGTCCAGCGTCGATTCAAGGCAAAGGCCATTCCGTTATTGGTGGCTACGAAAGCCTATGGAATGGGCATTGACCACAGAGGCCTCAGGTTCATTGTACATTCCTGCATGCCCGCCAGTATCGAAGGGTATTATCAGGAGGTCGGGAGAGCCGGCAGGGACGGAGAGCATTCCCATTGCTCGCTCGTGGTGCGTCTACCAACCCGGAAATGCTTAGACGAACATCTGGAAACGATCGGCCTGGTAACCCGAGAAGATGATTTTTTGCTTCCGCCTTGCATGAGAGGGAAATATTATCTGCAACGGAAGTGTCCACCCGAGATAGGATTACCCGAACCTTGCGACTTCTCACGACAGTTCAGAATGGTCCTTGAACATTATGCAAGCCCTGAGAAATTCGCCGAAAGGACCACCAAACTGTGGCAAGAGATCAAATCGAAGAACCCTGTCGATGGCTACTGGGTCAAAAGTGTAAAGACTAACAGTGCACATGCGGATAAGTTGCTGATAGGAATAAACAATGAGTTGTTTAGACTACAACAACTAAAGCTGATTAGTCATTTTAAGTTGAAGTATAATAGCATTGGTCGGTTTACGGATATAGACTTCTTGATAATGCCTGTTGAAAAACCAACATGTTATTCAATGATTACTTCTTTAATATCTGAACTAATGAAGATGGCCACTTTTAGAAGCGAACTTGGTCGATCTAAGGAATTGGACGTAGAAACGATAAACGAAATACAGCGAAAAGTTTTGGTGGGAGATATTCCAAACAATAATAGTCCGCCGAAAGATTTTCATGTACAAAATGCGGTATATAGACTGTTCACTGAGGTCAGGAAATATGTGCTCAGTATGCGCCTTCAATCTTTGCTCAATCTTATGACATATGTTCGGATAAAGAATCGATGCAGGAGACAATATCTACTGGGAACGATGAGTCAGGTGGACGATGGACATAAATGTGGATTTTGCGATAGTGATTCCTGTGTTCCAGACCTGAATTTCACCCTGAGTTCCGCTGTTCCGGCAAAAGACAATGCGCAACATAGGGACATTTTGGTCAGAGAAGAGCACTCCTTTGAGACCAAAGACGTTCAGGAATACGAATGGGCTTTAGATGAAGCCGAAAAGCAAGGCTTTGTGGTTGCTTTTGGACAGCATGCAGCGGCCAAGCTGGAGGTCGACCCGATCAATTCATTGGCAAATATGGGAGTCGCCGACTCGTTTCAAAGAGAAGATGATGCAGAAATCAGGTCTTCAGCCCATAGATATCACCGGCAATTTGCGGAAATAGAAAACATTATGCACAAGAATTTGGAACTCTCGACTTGGGGCTATGAGAAATATGCTCGATTTGACGGCGCATCCGCCATCAGGACTTATGCCAAGGTCGACGGCGCTTCCGAGGATATGGATTTTGTCAGGATGATGGCTGCGGATATGGAGAAGGCCGGCCTGGAACACGAAGAAGCCTTGTCGCTAAGCTGCAACTTATACCAGAAGCAGTTTGGTCAGACGATCGGAAGGTTGAACAAAGACCAAGCCCTCAAAACCGAACTGGCCAAATGGTGATCACGATGGAATCGAAATCGCTTCTCGACATAAGCTTGGCGGAACAGCGCATTCGCGAATTGGACAAAGAGGCTCAGGACTTGGCCGGACTTGTCGGCAACCTTCGAAGAATACGAGATGAGCTGGAGCAACTTCGCAGCGACGTCCAGGAGAGCATTGCCGACTATCAAGACGCGTATGAAACATTGTACGAAAAGATCGGACAGCTTCAGAAGAAATCCGAAGGATCGGTAGCGACCTTCACGGATACCATGGGCGGTTACGCTCGGTTGCTGGAGGAAGCGAACCGCCTTGTCCAGGGCGTCTATGAGAAGGGTGAGGCCAACGTCCAATCCACCTCGGAATGGATAGACCAGACGAAGCAGGACATGGAAGACTGGATTGCGGACCAGGAAGCCCGCCTGGATGCCGCGGTCGAAGCTATGACCAATCGTCTCGAAGAAGAAATCGAGGGATCCATGGAAAGGCTCTTGGAGGCGGAGAGGTCCTATAAAACGAAGTTTGGAGATCTGATCGGAGAAACCCAAGGAAGATTTTCCGCATTGGAGCAATCCATCGAGGCCAAGTACGAAAAGGATAGAAACGAGTTGCAGGGAGACTTCTCGTCCCTTCAGAGGAAAAACGACGAGAAATACAAAGAAACGGTATGGGGTCTGAATAAAGATTTCAGCACTCTCAAAGATGAGTATGAAAACAGAGTGGAGAACCAGGAAAAGCAAATCGCGGCATTCAGGGAAAGCATGACCGCCTATGTCAAGAATGAAATGGAGCCGGAGCTAAGACAAAGAATCGAAACGGTCCAGAGGGACTTGTCAGGAGTGCTGCAGCAGCAAAAGCGCACCACGGATGCCGCTCTGACCGACCTGAAAAACACGCTGAAAACGCACATCGAACCCAAGTTCGACCGCAAAGTGGAGGAGATCGAATCTGAAATCGGAGCCATAAAAGAGACATCCAAGACTTTCATGCAACAGAACGTCTTTGTTGTAGCCACAATTATTCAATTCGTCATCCTACTCGTGTTGTTAGCGATGATCTGGAGCGGCTGACAGTGATATCCAATTGGAAATCAAGCGACGATGTAAAGGCAACCCGCTTCACACTAAAACCGAAACACTGGTATGCGTGTCGATTCCTGGGAGACGAATTGGGGGACAACACTTGCTCCCCCATTCGGGTGGATCGGCTGGAACCCAAAGGCGGAGGGAAAAGGCTTCTCGATCTGCATTTGTATCACGCCGACTATCCCGCAGGCGTCCGAAACAAGTGCTACACCCTTCGCACTTTGGAGCGGGGAAGGCATTTCATGTTGGCCTTGTAAGTATGGAACACAATCCGCCTCGCATTTTGTACATCCAGGAAATCACCCTGGCCTGGATGGAAAGGGACTACCCCATGCTGCGGATCAAAACGGACAATTTGCAGGAATGGCTGGAGCGGAACACCTAAGTTCTCCATGCATGCCTTCCAAATCGGATCGCCGCTGCGCCGACACCCATCAAAGAATATCCAGTCCATCGTCGTCTTCAACGTTCCCTTTTGCATTCGCGGTCGCAGCCGATGAGTCCCCATGTTTCCGCACCGTTAGGCATCTGAGGCCGGCGGGCGGCGTCAACCGGGCAAGAGGCGCAAAGCCGTTGCTTTGCGTCGTGATCATGGCCGCCCATTTGATGGCTCGGGTGATGCCCACGAAGAGCAAGTGCTTGATGCGGTCCGTGGACATGGTTCCGAAGGACCTCGGTGTCAACCGAGGGAGGATCACGCTGTCGAAGGTGAGCCCCTTGGCGCTGTGGTAAGGCATCAGCTTGGGCTTGTCCGTAGTGAAGTCCAGATCATTGGGATTCTCCGCCTGGATGCCCGCTTCTTCCAGAGCCTTGGCGTAACCGAAGGCCTGCCTTTTCTGAGGAAAGAGCACCGCCACCCGTTCGCCCTTATTGAGTCTGGTGCGTGCGAGGTCGATCATCTGTCGTGTTTCGTCTTCCGCATCGGAAGCGCAGTAAAGCAAAGGTGTCTCACGCTCGGCCTGGCTTGTTTTCAACTGTCTGACGTATTGCTCCCGCTCCGTGGGATCATCGATGAGTTCGGCCGCTAGCGAGACGATGTATGGGCAGCAACGATAGGTTTCCAGCAGGGTTACGTTGCTTCGTTTCACGCCGAGAGTCCGGAGAATTTCGGATATCTCCGATCCGTGGTCGTAGAGTTGCTGTTTGTGGTCCGCGCAGACCGTCACATGGTTGGACATGGCCTTCAGCAGTTTCAAAGCCGTAGCGTCCAAATCCTGGGCTTCGTCCACCAGGACAAAATCAAAAGGCTTGTTCCCGCTCTCAGAAATCTTCTTGACTACGGCCTCCCGGATCGTCCCAAAATCCCGACATTTCGCTTCCTTGTTCCATGGAAGACGGCGTCCGATGTTTTCGGTGTGGAACTTCCCGCACCAAGCATCCAAGGTGGAAACCGAATCATCCGGCAGGTCCAGCAGGTTCAGTGCGGAATGTATGTAGGTGCGCAGGGCGTTGGTGTATACGAAAATGCGGAAGCGCTCGGGGGCCACCCTGAAGGCTTCCTGGAGGAACCGACCACGGTGCAGCAGAATCTGAGTCTTTCCGGATCCGGGGCCTCCCAAAATGACTCGGTGTTCCTTCGGGTCCATCTCGATGGCCCGCACCTGTTCTCGGGTTAATTCCTCTCTTGGGATCAACCAACTCACAGCTCCATTCATGATGCCGTCCTCATCAATCCAGGGGTAGCCACAGGTAGTTCGCCTTCCGGGGTCGACCTGTCCTCTGTTTTTGATCGCTTCAGTTGCTCCGCCCGACCCTCTGACAGCTTGTCTTGGTCGGAAAGGGTCTGCGCTCCTTTTACAAACCAACCCAATTCAAAATCATCCAGACCGGGTACCGGATCGAACGAGTCCATGGCTTCGGAAAGCAGCGCTTGGCTCTTTTCCGAGTCTTTAAGTGAGCCCGCAATCAATCCGGCCAGCACCAGGTAGGGCGCCTGTCGGTCTATTTCAATGGCCTGGTCTATGGCCTCCCGTGCTTTGGAGAACTTCTTGCGGCGCCACAAGGCCAGGGCCAAGTTGAACCACGAGCCGCTCCACGTAGAAACCCGAGTCGCTTCCCGATATACCTTTTCCTGGCGTTCCGAATCACCACGTTCACCGTAGTATGCGGCCAGTCGGTTGAGCAGAAACACATCCGGAGGATTGCGGGCGGCGATGGCCCGTTTGATAAAATCAATCGCTTTTTCCAGCTGGTTCAGCTCGGCATAGAGCTTCGAGAGTTCCGCGAGCTTTTCCGGGACCTGAGTCTTTGGAATCCTTCCGGTGCGCAGGTCTTCTTCCGTTCGGTCGATCTCAAGGCGCTTTTCATTCGGGTTCACCACGTGGGTCAGTGGATTCTCCAGGGTCGCGGAAAACTCTTCCCCTTCATCCATCTCGTCCAGCCTTGCCTTGAGCTGGAGCACCTGGTTTTCATCCATCCGATATTCCAAGCGGATGGGCGTTCCCTGGGTCACCGGACCCGGTACGGACCATACCTGGGAAAAGAGTTGACGGTCATCTTCCTTGGTTGCCAATTCCACACGCACATTACAGGGCTCGACGGTCGTGGTATTCGGCACGGCGACTTCGTAGGAATAGGCGAAGCCGCCGTCCGCCGGAAAGGGCAGGAAACTGCCTTTGGAAATCAGTCCAATCCGTCCGCTTTGGGTTCGGATGGCGATTTCGTCATGGCATATGGGTTGCACCAGGGGCCTGCCCATGGCCTCCAACGCTACGGCGTGAATGGCCGCCCCCCGTGAGATGCACGTCTTGTAGTCTTCCCGGCTCCCGAAAAGCAGGAGCTCACCCTTGGAAAAATAGGCCCCGACACTTTCCCTCACTTGAGGAATCAAGCTGCTACCCCCAACCATGAGGCAGTAATCCACTTGACGCGGCTCCAATCCCGCACGGTCCAACGCATCCTGCAGCGGAGCGAACAGGGAGCAGGTCATCCGGTATTCCGTCTCCCGGGCATAGAGTAAATCCTGGTCCAGAAAGGGATCCAGAAGCTCTTCCAGTTGTGCGGTGGAAAGCTTGGGAGCGGTCAATCGGTAACTGCGGTTCCCCACCCGACACTCCTGGGTCCCAGGCTGGGTTTTCACCATGGTCGTCTTGTCGGCTCCCTCATACTTATCGAAACTCATGAGACGTTGGATTTCCGTGCAGAGGCCTTCCTTGAGCATTTCCGCGGTACCCAGAAGAGCGGGTTCCAGGTATTTCTTCTTGTCTTCGAACCCTAGATCCAGGGGGTTGAGGTGGTTTTGTCGGCAAAGCTCGGGAATCAGGCATTCATGAACCACCGCCGCATCGATGTCCCCCCCGCCCAACCGGTGGTACCGGGAAACGGCCAGAAACTCGACGCCCAAAGGCCCCGGTTCCGTGCCGGTTCGCTTCAATCGAAATACCGCCACGTCACAAGTGCCGCCTCCGAAATCGAACACCACCACCGTCCGAGAAGAGGCACGTTCCAATCCCAAATCCACGCCCGAGGTAAACACGTAATCGAGAAACGCAGCCACCGGCTCGTCCAACAGGTCTCCACCGGCGATATTCAAACCGGCCAGTTGAGCCGCCTGTTGCGTGTCCATCCTTTGGGCCGTCTGAAAGGAGGCCGGAACCGTGATTACTACCCGATCGGGCTGTGCCCCCAACTCCTCGCCGGCGGCCTTGATCATGGTGTCGATGACTTTGGCGCCGATTTCGGGCGGGGATCGGTAACCTTCCGGGGCGCGGTGATAGGTCCTCTTTATCCCCATTTCGTTCTTGCATTCGTAGAATAGATTCTCGAAGGGCTTGAGTCCCAGTTCAGCGGCTCGGGAACGCAATCGTTTGGCTCCCTCCCCCACGTAGGTCTGCCCGTTGTAGAGGGCCACCACCGAGGGCAACAGAGAATGAGTGTAATCTCCCTGCAGAGTGGGTTGCACGATTTCAACGGAGCGGACTTCGGGAGGAAACGCACCGCCCGCCCGCCAGGAAGCGGTGGAAGCGGTGGAGTTGGTGGTACCCAGATCGATCCCCAATACGCGAATGGGTCGACCGGATCGAGACTTTTCCAGACCATTGGGAAGAACCAGAGAAATCACCTTGTCAAGGTCGGGCATGTTCATCTCCAGCGAATTTCAACTCGGTTCATTGCAGCCAACGAGAGGCTTCAACAGGCGAATCGGTGAACCGGGCGATCCATCGAAAGCTACGCGGTCCTTCGGGCCATTTCCTGGTAGGAGAACTCCCAGAGCGCCGCGTTGGCCTTGGCATGTTCGATGGTCATGCTCACGAGATTGCCGCCGGCATCCAGGTCGATGTAGATGTGCTCGCTGATCTCCCGCGTCTCCGCCACTTCCCGGTCACTGAATTCCACATGGGCCGTGTCCGTATCGGAGAAATACTTGACCTTCATTCGCTTTCCTCCTTGTAGGATCGGTCAAAAAAAGCATTATGGATGGTTTCGCCGTCTTCCAGCAGGATGACTCTCAATACTTTTCCCGCTTCGGCTATCCTGCCCCACTTCCGGATCCTACCGTCGGATTGTGTTTCCACCCGGTCGGGATGCTTCATAACCCAGCGGATCCATTCCTCCTTGATCCGAGCCCGATCCGGTCGCCTTCGGGTGTAATCAAAATAGAGCGTGGTTTTCATGCGCAAGGTCTCGATTCGTCTTGTGGTTCCTTAGGTTTCGATTCGGAAACTCGGAGCGACGTCCAGGCGCATCTCAACCCTTCTCGAACTCCGCATTCCTGAACTTCAACACCCCGCAGTTCTCCTTCACCGTGCGCTGGGTGGCCCCGTCAAACCCGGAAGGGCTTTCCGCTTCCAATTCCAGCACGATTCGAAGCTTCACGTCGGGGCGAGTGCTGAACTGCATGAGCACTTCGTCCACCATGTCGGAAAACTGCTTCTTGGCCTTTACCGGATCGATTTCCAGAGAACCGTAAAAACGCTTCTTGGGGGGCTCCCCCGCTGAGTCCTCTTCCTGACCATTGTATCCCGGCGCTCCCGGTTCCTGGACTCCCGTCCCGCCCCCGGGGGTTCCTTCGGGGTAGGGATCGCCGGGAATCCCGGTCTTGCCTTCCTTAGAGGCTGCTTCAGCATCGGCATAGGCGGCCGCGGTCTCGGGTTCGATGAGCAGAAGAGAATTGTCCAAAACGGGTGAGGTAGCCTTTCCCAGGGAAAACCCCAGGTATTTGTCCCCCTCCTTCCCTTGGGCCAATCCGAAGAAATCGCTGCTTTCCGAACCGGCCGTCAGTACGGCCCGGAATACGTCTTCGTCCTTGAGCCGATCCAGATACAGAAAGGAACACATGGCCTGCCACACCTCCAAGGCGCCCACTGCAGGAACGCCTTCCTTCCAGAACCACTGCTTCATCATTTTGGAAAGGTGATAGGGCGCCCACTCCAAAATGAGCGTTACGTTCTCTTTGAGCACCTTTTCGATTTCCAGAGCAGGATTCGCGGCTCCGGAGTTGATGGGAAAGTGTTCCCAGAAGATTTCGGAGACGCCTTTTCCCGGTTGTGCTTCCTGACCGGGCGCCAGGACCCATTTGTAGGTCTCGCGCAGAGCTTTCTTGAAAGCCTCCAGCGCCTGCTTGAGGGCGGCTTCCGCCTGGGCCGCCATGAGATTGTCCAGCACGAGGCGGTTTTCACGATAGTCCGTAACAATGGATTTCCACGCCAGCATGGAGCGCACCTGGTCTTTGAGGCGACCCACGTTGTCGAAGTCCGCCGCCAAGAACAGCAGGCGGTTTTGTCGGTGGCGAGGCTGATCGCCCCGGTTCAGCAGAATCTCTTCCGCCGTGGGTTTCCAGAACCGGTTCTCCGTGCGGGAGAAGGGAGTTTCAGGAGAAAGGACCACCAATCGAAGCGCCTGGTCGTCGGGAATGTCTCCGCTCGGTGTGAATACGTGCACCCCCCCGAACACCCCGGAGGGCAGGCTCTTCTGTATCCCTTCCCGGATGACGGGCAGCACGTCCTGTCCATCCTTGAACCGCTTCTTCCGTTCCTCCATTTCCCTACGAAGATTGGGCCGTGTGTCGAACCAGAACCGATGGTCCGCGCTGTTCAAGTAATGAAGCCGGTCCGTCAGGCGTGCGAGGGCATCCTTGAACACGCCGGTCTGTCGGCCGGGCTCGGCGCATCCCAAAATCACCCGCTCGATTTCCAGCCCCCGGACCAGTTGATTGGGGGTGGTGGGCGCACTGCCCAGGAAGATGGTCCGGGCCGCACGCCGGCAGGCCTGCACCGCTCCCAGTCGGGTTTCCTTGTTCTCGATGGCCGTGGTTTGGGCTCGCTCGCCGTCGATGTCGTTTTCCAACACCGGGTCCCATCCTTGAGGCAGGTAGTAAATGGCCTCGTTGCGGGTGTCCGGATCGTACAGCGGCAGACTCCCGGGCAGAATCATGAGGTCGTTGTTGCCGTCCTTCCACAGCCGGTGGATCACCTTGGCCATCAGCTTCAACACGCCCCGGGTGCGTTGGAAGTTGTCCAGGGAAGACCAGTCGCCGTACAGCCGGTCGAACACTTCGGGATGGATGGGATAGGCCTCCGTGAGCCGCGCGTAGTATCGACTCTCCTGGGTTTCCTGTGGAAAATCAGTGCCCTGGGCCGTGTAGTAGTCGGCAAAGGCCCGGCACACCGCCTCTGCCGCCGCCCGGTCGTCGATCTTCGAGAACAGTCTTCGCCGAACGATCTCGAAGGCCTCCTCGGAACCCACGGGCTTCCACAAGGCCTGGGTGCGTCCGAAATAATGCTCCAGCGTTTTCAGGGCCGCGTGGCCTCGAACTCCGCCGGCCTCTTTGTCCGACTCGGGCAGGGAAGCGAGTAGCACCGCCGTGGGTACGGCCTTGAAGGACTCGGTGAGGGCCTGCACAAAGGACAGGTTGGATTCATACGTGCCGCCCGCCAGGGACTTGCCCTCTTCGAACTGCCGTATGTAGGCCACCAGTTCGTCCATAAGCACCACGCAGGGCGAACAATCGTCCAGGAGCTCGGCAAGGATTTGCTTCCCAGGGGAAGTGCCGGAAACATCCGCGTCCCGAACTCGTTGGTAGCCCGCTTCGCCGCCCAATTGCCGGGCCAGTTCTCCCCACAGGGTGTGGACCTTGATGCCGTCACTTTGGCGAGGCGCATTGGGCGCAAATTTGTTGCCGTCCAGCACGGCGGTCCGGACCGGCGGCAGTTCCACCACCCCGGCGCCGTTGAGCACCGGGGCCACGCCGGGCAGGTCTCCCGCCGAAGCTTCTCCCCGGGCCAGGTGATACACGGCCAACAAGGTATGCGTCTTTCCCCCGCCGAAGGCCGTCTGAAGCTGGATCACCGGGTCTCCGCCCCGACCGGCCAGCCGTCGCACCACGGAATCCAGAAGCAGGCGCATGCCCTCGGTGATGAAGGTTCGCTGAAAGAAAAGCTCGGCGTTCTGGTATTCGGCCGTTGCGGTGCCGTCGTGCACCCGGGAGAGGTCCGCGGCGAATTCGGCCTGCTGGAAGGTGCCCTTGAGCACGTCTTCATGGGGAACGGCGACTTCGCGCCAGGGTTTCAACATGGAGGCTCCTGTGGGCTTGTGAGACCGTTGAAAAAGCCGCTACTCCTTCAGCCAAGTGTCCTGGCGGTGGGGTGCGGTCTTGGGCGCGTCTTCCCGCAACGTTTCCATTCCCTGCCAGGAGTTGATCAGTTCATTGTAGGTCCGGGCGTCTTCCCCCCAGCTCTTGCGCTCGCTCAGGGCGTAGAGCCGATAGGCCAGTTGGCGCAGGGCGTCGGTCCGATCCTTCATGCGGTCGAGCACCCGGCCGGCGGCGGCTTCGCCGTCCGTCTTGAGGATGCGCACCAGATGGTGCAGGGCTTCCCAGATGGGGCACCGCCGGTCCGTTTCCGGGTCCCAGTCCAAAGGATACTCCGTGTGGCGCAGCAGGCGCACCGCGCCCTTGCCCGATTCGACGACTCCGGCCCGAGCAACGCCCTCCACGCTGGTGCCCTTGGCGCGAGCCAGCACGTCGGCTTCGCCGAAACGGCCTTCGGCCCAGTGATGCGTCTCAAACCAGTGGAGGCAGAACTGGGTGTCCCGGTCAAAGTCTTCTTCGGCCAAAAATCGGTTGATGAGCTGCAACGCCGTGCGCACGGTCATGGGTTTGCCGTCCGCCTCCAGCACCGCCGCATACTTGGAAAACACCTCCATGCCCGGCCCGATGATCGCCTGGGCCAGGTCCACCGGGGCCACCGGAGAGGTGTGCTCTCCCCGGGTCATATCCGCCAGAGCCTCGGGTAAAGCGGCATTGAGCTCTCGGAGGAACTCCCGCCGGGTGACGGTGGCGGCTTGGACGTTCCGTTTTCGACAAACGAGGATGATGCTGGAGGCCAACGCATTGGTAACTTTCTTGAGGTTGCCGATCAACTCGGTGCGTACCGGCCATGTGCCCGCGATACAGAAGCCTGCCCTGAGAACGGCCTCCAAGAAGGTCTCCCACCCGGTGGAAACGGCTCCAGGCTTCTTAAGCTCCGATTGCTTGAAAGCGTAGTAGATGGTCGTGGAAAATGCGGGATGGGCTTGCTCCGCCAATCGTTCCATGGCTTGAGTCATGCCGTCCAAAAAGAACTTTTCGGCAGCCTCCTTGTTCCCGTGTCGATAGGGGGTGGCCACCAGTTCCTCGGCTTTGGGAGTCGCCAGGGTTGAAAAGAGACCGGGGAAGATGGGTTTCAAGCTTCTACGCAGCCACACGTAAAAGAAATCCGATAAATCAGCGTAGCCGATGTTGTCGTAGTAAGGTGGGTCCGTAGAAATAATTCTGCTTAAACTGCTTGCTTGAGAGGCTGCATCTTCTTGATAAGCGTGCCCCGATGAAGCGGGTATTCTCCTCCGCAACAGCTCGGAGGCCTGATTGACTCCGGAAAGGAAATTCCCCGACGATTTGCTCAAAGGGTTGGCTTCCGCAAAATCCCAGACCATTGGTAGCGCCTGACGCCCGAAGGTACTTGTCACAGTGTCTCGTCCGGAATGCCAGGAACAGAGCGTTGACCAGTAGTTAGCCCCCTTATCCACAGCAAACGCCAAATACACCGCCACCGCGTCCGCATAGGCCGTTGCGCCGTTTCCGCCGGCGTCCAACCCGAGGCCGTCGCCGACCCATCCCGCGGCCAAAGCGTCGGATTTCACCTTTTCCCGGGCTTCCGACACCAAGTCCGAAAACGTGTTCAGGGCGGTGAGCTGGCGCGGGGTGAAGAGGTCGCCGTAGTTTTTCAGTCCATAGAGGGGCGGAGAGAACCATCGAGGGTTCTCCGGCATAGACAAATCAGGAACCCAGGTTGGTGGAGCTTGATTTGCTGAAGCCGCCAACTCTGGACTGCCAGGCAAATATAGGCGTCCTTTTTCTCCTTCCAGAACCACCGCCATCATCTTGGTCCCCAAACCACCGGATTTGGCAGCATGGTATATATAGCTCGGTTCAATGGGAGAATTGGATACAATGCATCGAAAGTGGGATCCTCGCGCGAGTTTTGTGCCGCTTTTGGCCTTCTCGGGATCCGGTGGTGCCCCGGTTTTCACCACAAACCGATATTGATCTCCCTCCACCACCGGTTCCACATACGCCTCTTTCCCGAGCTTCGTGGACAACATGAAAGTAGAGGCCAGCGGCACGTGCACGTGGGAATAGGCCGGGTTGGGACTCTTGACCGTGCGCGCCCAAAGCCAGGCGATGACCGTGAGCTTCTTTCCCACCAAAGGTTCCAGGTCGGGTCGGTCCTGCGCCATGTCCCGAGTCACTTCCACCTCGGGGTACAGATGCCCGATGCGCCGATAGGCCTGCTCACGCATCCAATGGCCGTACCGGCGAACGTCTTCGGCCAAACCTGCGGCGCCGTTCCAGTCGTCGGACACCCGCAACTGCCGCTCCATTTGAGGCAGGGGACCCACCGGCGCTCTTCCCGAAAACTTGGGCGGAATCTCGATCATGGCCTTGTTGATGAGCACCGCCACGGGATTCAAGTCCGAAGCATAGGCTTCCAACCCCAACCGCTGGGCTTCCAGGGGCAGGGCGCCGCCTCCGGCAAAGGGATCGTGAAAGGCAGGCAGCCGTTCCGGATCGAACCATTCGGAAGCCTTGGGATGGTTTCGGTTCAGGGCGCAGGTCTCCCTCCAGCTCTTCCAAATCTCCGCCCGAGCCTCCCCCAGCACCGCTTCGTTGTTGGTGTTTTCCCACAACACCAGCTTCCGGATGATTTCGAAGAGGCGTTCCCGTTCCTTTTCGGCTTCCTTTTTGTTGATGCCCCGACCCAAAGCGCGTTCATACCCCGGATCGTTCACCATCTGGGCGAAAATCACCGCCCGGGCCACGGCCAAAGGACGCCGCGCCCACCAAAGATGCAACGTGGACGGATGCCCGTGACGGATGGACTTCTCCCGAACCGCCGCGGCATTGATGTCGTTAAGGGGCAACGCCGTTTCAATGAGTTTCTTGGGGGCTTTGATGTCGTGGGTCACAGATCACTCCAAAGAGGTTACTGTAAACGAGAAGGGAAGAAAAAATCAGATCCTGAAATGACCGAAGCCCCCTTATTTATTAGGACGATTAGAGTCAACTTTCAAAGAGCGTGGGTCTCGATTGTCAAGTTCTCGTTCGGCGTAAGAATGAAATCGGTTGCAGGAATCAATTAGATTAGATAAATTCATCACTGAAAATATTAAAGAAATAGACATGGCTATGATTATGTTATTCGGACATGATAATAAACCGTTCTTGAAAACGAAAGTTATCATTGCCATAGAAATAAAAAAGATTGACGCAAAAAATGATAAAGCTGATCCAGCCATAGTCAAATTTTGTAATGGCATAATCTTTCTTATCTGAAGCATTAGAGGTAAGGCCATATAGGCACAACGAAATTCATTATTTGTTGCATTTGGTTTGTGTTTAGTTATATATAGCCTATAGTAAGAAATACCATGGTTAATCCCAAGATCACTTGAAATATATTCAAGAGCCCTAATATGATTCTTGTATTCTATATTTGAATAGACAAGATGGTAAAGTGATGCGCGGCCTATGGCGTATATTATAATAGAAATACTGGCTATTAGTATTAGCTTATATTTAGACAGTCTTAGGATATCAAATTCTGTTTCTGATAAAATATTGGATACATAGAAAACATATGCACCGAAAGCGGCATAATAGTAATACGTATATCTCCATCTATTGGATTCGTGGTGTCTTGCCATTTCCCAATTCTGTCTGATAACTTCAGACATGATCTGACTATTTTTTAGAATTTGGTTTTCCATGGCATTATTTGGATCTCGAAAATTCAGTTCTACCCGCTTTGGCCGGAGAATTAATTCTGTAGTGGACAGTCGGCTACACTAACGGTGTTTCGCTCGGTTCCGCCCTGCTCAGCAACTCCCCGATATCCAGATTGATGCTCGTCACCGCCCAATCGGGCTCCTGATGGAACGGATTCCTTATATAATAGGGTCCCTCGGTCCGGTCCCCATTCACCCGCACGATGGCCAGGATGAACTTGTCCGCCTGGTTCAGGCCGTAGAGGATTTCGTTTCGGGTGACCGTGATGGTGGTCTGATCGGCCGCTCTGCCTTTGACTTCAATGTGCCGGGAGGTGGGGATCTTTCCGTTTTCATCGGGGGGAATACTGGTAATGTCCCAGCCGCAGTGTTGATCGGAAACGTCGAACACCTGGTTGCCCAAGGCCCGTTCCGCTTCCATCACCGTTTCCATGGCCATGGCCTCGATGCGGGCTCGGGCCTGGGCGTCCGCCGTCCAGCCGGGCTCTCCCTTGCGTTGGAGCAGCAACCCCGCGGGAATGACCAGAGCGCCTCCCACCACCACGGGAGTGGCGGAAACCACGTGGCGCATGGCCTCAAGCTCCTCACGACGGCTCTGCAGCCGGGCCGTCAGCTCGTCGATGGTGCGGCGCACGTTTTCCAGGTTCAGACGCACTTCCTTTCCCGCGGCGAGGTCGTCCTTGAACTTGATGTACCGGTCGGACCAGAAGTTGATTTCCTTGACCAGCCGTTCATGAACCGCTTTCAGGGTCTTGTCCACGTGCAGCTCACGCCGCTCCCTCACTTCCCGGAAATGATCGGGCACGAGGCGGACTGAAGCATGGGCCAGGGCCGCGGGTTCCAGGTCCCCGGTAATCCAGGGGGCGTTGAGCACGTCTTGTACCAGAGCCAGGTCGGTCTCGGAAATGGGCTCCAGATCCAGGTGAGGCGCCCAACCCGCTTCGGCGGCTTGCCCCTGGGCGTCCAGGTTGACGAAATGGACCCGCCTGGAAACGACCCGCGCCGAACCTCCGCTCTGCATGCCGTGTCCCGAGCCCTCTTTTACCGAGTGATCAATGAACAGGACCACGTGAGGCGTCAGGCCCGGGTCGCCGGGGTCCACCAGAACCGTCCCTTGTTTCAGCTTGTTTCGATGGTCCTCCAGCATGAGGTCCGTCACCGACTGCATCAAGGGATGGCCCGGATGAATGAGACTCGCCATGGGGGCTCCCACCCGATCCAGTAGTCGCACGTACTCCTTTTCGAAACAGACCCGCTCGTACTTCTTGAGCACGGGTTGGGGGTTGCGTCGATCCCGTCCCGAAATGCGACGGTCCCGTTCTCGGATGATGCCGGGGACATAGGTGATTTCCCAACGTCCGGGCTCCCGCCTCCGAAGCTCGCCGCCCAGCCGGTTGAAGGCCTGTTTGAAAAAGGCCCGGATGAAGTAGGGTTGCAGCTTTCGTGCTTCGGCCTTTTCCATCTCCTCCTTCACCGCGAACAACCGATGCTCGTCCATCACCTCTTCGCATAGGGCGTTGCGACGGATCACGGCCCGGATATGGTCCGTGTCCAAGGCTCCTTCGACTTTGCGCAGCAGGCGAGCCCGGACTTCGGGGTCCTCTCCATAGCGGATGGCTTCGATGAGCAGGTCCCGCAGGCTTCGGTCCTCGAACACTTCTCCCAGAATATCGAAGACCCGGCCGCCCAGAGCTTCCCGCTCCACTTCCAGCTTCTCGAAGAGTCGCTGGAAAACGTCGCCTTCACGGGTCTCCACCGCTACGATATTCCAGAGATGGCAGACTTCGGTCTGGCCGATGCGGTGAATGCGACCGAAACGCTGTTCCAGCCGGTTCGGGTTCCAGGGCAGGTCGTAATTCACCATGAGGTTGGCGTTCTGCAGGTTCACGCCTTCTCCCGCCGCATCCGTGGCCAGCAGCAACCTGACGGAAGGGTCGTTGCGGAATTGCTCCTGAATCTTCCGGCGCTCCTCGCGTTTCACTCCGCCGTGAATGAGCGCCACGGCTTCGGGGTCCCCGATCAGGCCGCGAATGCGCACCGCAAGATAGCTCAGCGTGTCTTTGTGCTCGGTGAACAGAATGAGTTTTCGTTGCCGTCCGTCCGGGTCGTGCATCTCGGGAGTGTTCTGCAGAAGCTTGGACAGTTCGTCCCATTTGCGATCCTTGCCCGATTGCACCACCTGCCGAGCCTGCTCTTCCAGGGTTTCGAGAATCAGAATTTCCGCTTCCAGTTCCTGGATGGTTTGAGCCGCGGTGGCCTGGTCCACCACGGATTCTTCGAGGTTTTCGTAATCTTCGCTGGAGAGCTCGTCCGCCGCATCCCAAAGGTCGGTCTGAAAATCGTTGAAAAGCGTGTCGGCGAGGGTCTGCCCCCGTTGCCGGAGCCTTTCTTCCTCCACCCGGCGTTTCAGTTTTGCCCGCCGTCTCCGGAGGGACTGATAAATGGCTTCCGGGCTTGAGGCCAGCCGGCGTTGCAGGGAGGTGAGGGCGAATCCCACCGTGCCTTTGCGGTTCTTGTCTTCCAGGTGATCCGCCCGGTTCATTTCCTCTTTCACATAATTGGTGACCGAGGTGTACAGAGCCGCCTCCAGGTCCGAAAGCTTGTAGTTGACCGTGTAGGCACGACGTTCGGGGAAGAGGGGCGTGCCGTCGAACTTCAGCAGTTCCTCTTTCACCATGCGACGCATCACGTCGGAAACGTCCACCTTGTGGACGCCGTCGCGGAACCTTCCATAAAAACGGTCCGAATCCAGCAGGGACAGGAAGAGCTGGAAATCTTCTTCTTTGCCGTTGTGAGGCGTGGCCGTCATGAGGAGGAAATGGCGGGCGATGAGTCCCAGAAGTTCCCCCAATTGAAAGCGCTTGGTCTTGTTGATCTTGGTTCCGAAATAGTTGGCCGAGAGTTTGTGGGCTTCATCCACCACCACCAGATCCCAATGAACCAGCCGCAGCTTTTCCTGCAGGTCCTCGTTTCGCGCCAGCTGGTCCAGGCGGGCCACCATCAGGTCGTGATCGTCAAAGGGATTGCCGCTCTGGGACGCCTCCATCTGTTCCCGGGAAAACAGCACAAAGGAAAGCCCGAACTTCTCGAACATCTCGTCCTGCCACTGCTCCACCAAAGCGCCGGGGGCCACGATGAGCACCCGTTGGGCGTCGGCCCGCATGATGAGTTCCCGGATGAACAGACCCGCCATGATGGTCTTTCCGGCGCCGGGATCGTCGGCCAGAACATAGCGCAGCGGTTGACGCGGCAGCATGGATTCGTACACCGCCGCAATCTGGTGGGGCAGGGGTTCCACGTTGGAAGTATGCACCGCCATCATGGGATCGAACAGGTGAGCCAGGTGAATGCGGTAGGCCTCCGCCGCCAGCTTGAAATCCGAACCCGGCGCATCGAACCCCCAGGGACGTCCCGCTTCCGCAAGAGCGAGCTTGGCTTCATCGCTGCGGAACAACATGCGTTCCCTCAGGGCGCCGTCGGGCGTCTTGTAGTAGACCGTAAGGGATTCCGGCCCCACGGGCGCCGCGGCCACCACCTGCACCGTGCAATGGGGTTCGATCCCTTCTACGGCGGCGTTGGTCTTGATGTCTTCCAATTTCAGCATGAGTGTTCCGGTGTACTACAAAATGGTTGGAAAGAAACGGCTCCGGGGACCATGGCGTGGCTGAATCGCCGGTTCAGGCCCGGCGCAAGAACGGCGCCTGCAAAATCCCGCCGGTCGGTCCCGCCGGCGCGGGATAGGCAGACCTTCAGGATGATCCGCAAGGAATGTTCCCGTTAACACGGCTTGCCGGTGCTTCTTCATGTATTGGAAATGAACGTTCGGATGAGGGCAATCTGTCACAAGCGGGAAGGGAAATCAAGAGATGTCTTGGCCAAAAAGCGATGAAGATAAGCGAAATATAGTGAATCGGTAAACTTCATGGAAGGCACGTTGATAGGTCGGTAATCGAATCCGGGTTTCCGGAAATTTGACGAAATTTGTTCTATCTGTTTTGCGGCTTGGAGCCGGCTGGTGGGACGTGGGAATGCGGATGAAACCGCAAATCATCCAAGGAATGGTCCGGCGCTCTCGCAATCAAGTGATATCCAACCGAAAGGCGGCTCTCCTAAATTCGGCGGCCGTCGCGTGCGTGTGCAACAGCAAACCCCCGGGGAGAGGCTCAAGGGGGTGGGTGACGCCTATACCCCCGGGGTGGGGCCTTCCATTATGGATCGCCGCGACGAAAAGGGCCGATGAAAAGAATCAGTCGTCCTCTTCGACCCCTTGAGGCAAACGGAGGTTGTGCCGTTTTGCATCCTCCAGTGCGGCCTTGTCGCCGATCTTGATGAAGAACGCGCAGTCGGGTTGGTGGCCCTTGTACCCATATCGGATCAGCGCCTTTTCTTTCGTTTCGTGTCTGAAAAGGAAAAGGACGGCGACATCCGGTCCTGGATCTTCACCGCGCTCTAAGTAACGGATTCTGGCATCGAGGTTCTTCATTGTTTCTCCTTAAAATAGGCATTCTCGATAGCCGAGATACGGGCTTCCAAATCTTCCACTTCGGTGGCCTTCAGCCCCATGTCCAGCACGGCCCTGGCCGCCGAAACCCTGGCCGAGGCGCCGGACTGCGGGTCGTTGATTACGGAGCGAAGCGCTTCCACGCCTTCCGCCATGGCCGCCTGAACCTGCCCGACGGCCCGTCCTACCGCCTCCCTTCGGGCCTCGCGATAGGCTTCCTTGAATTCTCGGATTCGGAGCCATCGCCAGAGGGTCTTCTCCGAGACCCCCGTGTGTTTGGCGGCTTCCGGAATCGTGGGATGCGTGAGCAAAGCGGCCACCGCCAGTTCCATCTTTCGGGATAGCTTCTCTCCATGGCCGGTCACCTGGGGACTTCTGCCGTCATCGTTCATGGATCAAATTCCTTTCCTTCGATATAACCCCCGACGTGAGCGGATGAAGTCCCATCGTGACGCCGCGTCGGGGGCATGACCTTAGAGTGTGGGAATGGGCGGCAGCAGTACATATTTCTTCTGCAAACTTTTGGGAACCTTACGAGCTCTACCCATCCGATAGTCGATTTGCCAGTTTTCGATATAACGGAAAAACAACAAGTCTTTGCCCCTGCCTTTTGTCAAAATCAAATGGCTGGGCGCCTGATAGATCATATGATCCCGAGGTTCGAGGTCACAAGCAAAACAGTCGGCTCTCAAGTCTCCGGATTTCATCCTCCTTGGATTCAATCCCCACTCTAACAAGTGCTGGTAAAATGCTTCATAGTCGGAGAGTCCATCGCCTTCAACTTTGACGGTGTTCTTGTTGTTGATCACGTTTTCTCTTTTCATATACTTGTTCTCCGATGACTTCTATTAGAGATTATCCGTTTGCCTCAAGGGGCATTCCAACCGCGCTTCGTCACAGGGGCGAGGATGGACCGCTTTTCCCCGCAGTTTTCGCAGTCGGCGATTCCGGGTCTGTGTTTGAGGGGTGGTTCCGAATTGAGTGTAAGGCTTCCAATCTTATTGGCTCCGATTCCGTGCAAGACGTGTAAGGGTGAAAGATCGGCCTCCAAGTCCCTGAAATTACAGGCTTTCACTTCTTACACCTTCTTCCACTTTGGAATTCATGAGGTGAAAGCCGAAAATCCTCATATAAGATATTGAATTATTTGGATCTATTCGGTTTTCTTTCACCACTGGCACGCCTTTCACCGCTTATGAACGGAGTTGCCCAGGCATCAAAATGGTCGACCTCATGATTCGAAAATCTTCGGAAGGAGGTGGTACAGCCTTATGGGTTTCCGCAGCGCAGAGACGTATTGATTAGCGGCGGACTTCCCGTCCCCCCCCGGAGTCATCAAACCGAGCTCAATGAGCCCTTTGGAGACGAATTTGAGATCGAAGCCGGCGCAAACTTCGGTGCGGAAGACCTCGGGGAAAACGAAGTGGTGAACGCCGTCGTGTTCCAAAGAATTATAACCGGCCCGCTTGATGGTCGGACGGTTTCCTTCTTTTGAGCGCTCGCTGTCTTCCAGCGTCTCATCTAGTTCGCCCCGCAGCGGCACAAAGCGGCTGTCGCCGTGCAACTGCAAGAAAAGTCTAATCTGGGCCAACGCGGCCTGGATTTCCTGAGGGCCGGCGGTTCCTCGCTGTTCCAGCCAGTCCCTGAAGCAAGCCTCGGCCGCCTTCGAGGCGGCGTCTGCCGGCCAAGGAAGGACCTTCAGGTTGGAGGCCAATTCCCCGGCTGCGGCTACCAGGCCGAATCGCTGAAGCGCGCGAAGCACTTGGCCGTCGGCGCCCTCAGGCCTGTGCTTGGAGGTGAAATTCCGTCGGAAGGTCTCAACCTGCTGTTTCAGTCCGTCCAGGCGAGAGGTAATCTCTGCCAGAAAAGCTCGCACCGGTGTTCCATAAAACCGGCCGGTCAGCTCCTTCAGGTGCCGGGCGAAAGCGTCAGCCGAAGGGAAACCGTGCAGCTCCTCGAACAACCCCATGCTGGCTCCGGCATCGGCGGGTATATCCAGAACGCGCACCTCCTGACCCGCGGTTGCCCTCAAACCCGATTCGGAGACTTTGTCGGCCAGGCTGAGCTCTCCCGTGGAAAGGAAAAGGGTTCGCCACTGAGCCACTGGTCTTGGAGAGGCATTCGAGCGCATCCGCGCCTTTCCCTGTCCGTTGGCCAGAAGATAGGCTGTTTCTCCTGCTTGGTTCCCAGAAATCTGGGAAATTTCGTCCAAACACAATAGAATATCACAATGAGCCAAAGCCACGGCTTCCAAGGCATTAGAAGTAGCCCGCCACTGGGAAATATACCCATGGTCGCCGCCCCCACAGACGGAGCCGGCGAGGCGTAGTGCCGTGGTCTTGCCGCAGCTCGAAGGGCCACGGAAGTGAAAGCCCCCGGATTCCTCGCCGAGGACCCCGACCAAAGTCGCGGCGAATGCGCAGGATACCGCGAAGATCAGACGCGAATTCCCCACGCAAAGGCGGCCGATTTCGTCGCGCCACCCATCCAGGGTTCCCGCGACGTTAAGCCGGTGTGTCATGTTGGTGCGGGTCTGAAGAGCGATGACTTCGGCGCTCTCCGTGCCGATGGTCCGATCCGGCAAAACGAACCGATCCCCGTGCCAACCGATCCGGTCCACGCAGCGGATTCGGTCGGCAGGATCGGAGTCTGTGAGGTACGTCTCAAGGGCGGTTTTGGCCTTGGGGTCCGTTCCAAGCCTCACACCCTGGAAAAGCAGTTGTTTCCGCAGTTCAGCCCCGTTCCCGCCCAGGAGGCTGATGGGTACGGCCCACCGGTGGACCTCTCCGTCAGGATCGGTGAATTCGATGAGCCGGCCCCAGTCGGCGCTGTCAGAGTTCCGGGTCAAGGCGATGACACGCAGCGGGGAGCACACCTTGATCCAGTCGGTCACCTCGATGCTCTTCCGCACGACGACGTGCGCGTACCACACCCCTTGATCATCCGTCCTGAAGGGCCAAGGTTTGTTAGATGCCTTCGCAGGATTCGATTTTGCTGATTTATCCGAATATTCAGGTTTTTTTGCCTCTTCGACCATTTTTTTAATGATTTCCCCGTGGCGGGCCATCAAAAGCTCGTTGGTGTCTTTGAAGCCGTCCGGCGCAAGATGCCAGTCCACGATACGACACCGACCCCGGAGAACCTCGACGCCTTTGGCCGTGGCCTTGCGTCCGGCCTCGTCTCGGTCGAAGAACAGGACGGGCAGTGAGTGGTCGTTCTCGAACCAGTTGACCGCCTTGGTGTTCGAAGCTGAGAATATCGCCGCCACGCTTGTGTTGGGAAGGATCGCCGATACTGAAAGGGCATCGAAGACGCCTTCGGTGACCACGACGGGAGGCGCGATGCCGAACATGAAGAGTTCCTGTTTCGAACCGGGCAGAAATAATTTGTCTCGTCCGTGTTGGGCCAAAGACTTAGGAATCACCCGCTGGATGCCAAAGATGGATGATTCTGGCAATCCCAACGAACTCGTGGAGGGAAACAAGACCGAAGGAGGGTATTTCCCTTTTTCCGGGGAGAACCCAACCACACCGGCGTCGCGGAGCCTCGGCAGAACCTCGGCGAGGCCCCGCCTTTCGAATTCGACGACGACTTCCTTTGGGGGTTCGACCCTCGCGGCATGGGCGAATGTTTCGGTGAAGTCCTGCGTTTTCTTTTCGGGAGGCTCAACATGGTGAACTTTGGGCCGTCGAATCCCTCCACCCTCGTTGTCCAATCCCAGCTCCTGCGAGAGTGCCTGAATACTGGCCCCAATGTCCAGGCCGGTCCCGGCGCCGTACAGGTCGATCACATCGAAGTTTTTCGAGCAACCAAAGCAATGTGCCCGATATTTCTGAACGGATAGACTTGGATTCCGGTCATCGTGAAACGGACAGACCGAGTTCCCGGACTCGCGGAAATGCTCCGGCCAGTACCGACGGAAGATGTCTCGGCAGTCCGATCGACTCTTTATGTCGGCGATTAGGTCGCGTTTTCCGCCCCAGCCGTTTCCGGTCTGCCTGCCAAGTATAGACGGTTGGACACCCGCGTTGCCTGCCGGCGTCTCGGTCGTAGCTGCTCCGTTCATCCCTGGGCTCCGCGATCGGAAGTGGATCGCCGTTTGGCTTGGTCGGCCCAGGCGGCCAAGTCTTGGGCGTCATAAAGGACCCGGCGCCCGAATTTTCTGAAAATCGGCCCTCGACCGGTTACGCGAAACTTCTGAAGCGTTCGGGGGGAAATATTGAGATTTAGGGCCGCCTCGGCTTCTGATAAGAAATTTGTGGTCATCCAGGCACCGCCTTTCAGCTTGTTAATTTTCAAAGGAGCTTAGCAGGGTTAGGTGGATATGGGAAATCCTTAGGGGGGAGGTTTCGGGCAACCTGATCGCAAAACAAAAAGGCGTGGGTGTTTCTATGATCTCTTGATTTCGCAGTTTTACTCCGATTTGAATCGAATTTGAGGAAGGCGAGACCTCGCTCAATAAAAGAAAGTTTTCACATTTCATGCCCGTTTGGCTATTTTGGGCATGGTTATTGCAATCTTGTGCGGAATCACCCTGAATGATGAGCCGAAAGAGCCGGCAATATCTGCACTGGCGAAGATGACGGCATAGAGAGGTCCCATAGGATATTCCTGTGACGCGCGATTCAGCGGAACGGACTTGGGGGCGTTGTCTTGTCTTGCGAATCAAAGAGAAAGTCTTTTGGGGGGGGCCGTGAAAGGTCGGCCGATCCGTGGGACATCGGCAGAGTGGATACGCAATCCGTACCCTAGTTCATGGATGGATCAATCTTCCGGGGTTGAGGTCGGGGAAAGAGTGAAGGTTTCGGAATGACGGGGAGAGGGATGTTTCCTGTTTCGAAATCGCCTGCTTTGCTTACCTATTGCTTACCCGGTAAAAGCTTCTTCCGGTTTGTTTTCGCTAACTCATTGATTTTATTGGTGCCCCCGGCAGGACTCGAACCTGCGGCACCCAGATTAGGAATCTGGTGCTCTATCCTCCTGAGCTACGAGGGCACGGGCTGAAAAATCCAGGTATCACAAGCCGTTCGGGTCGTCAACGAGATTCTCCGGAGGCGGGGCGGACCGACACGTTCTTACTCGTACCCGTCCCGTCGTTGGTTTGTAAACGGAGAGCTTACGGCCGTACGCCCCGAAGCGCCGGAAAGTTCGGCTCATTTGGTTTTCGCCGCTTTGATTATGGCCGGAAGTATGAGAAAGACATCGAAATCATCGACTTTGAAAGGAGAGGAGAACTCCGAGGTGTTGCTCGATCCGTCGAAACCCAGGGCGGTGACGTTGGGTCCCGTCACCACGCCGGTATATTGCCATGTATTGGTGGTATGATTCACGATCGCTTGACCGTGGTAGGTCTGGCCTTCGTTCGAATCATCCGAATATATCTGAACATAGGCCAAGAGAGGGCTCGCGGTTCCTTGAACGGCATTGGAATCCGCCGCGGTGATGACGGGTGCCCGGAGTCCGGCGTTGGCCCCGTTTTCCAGGGCGATTCCGCGTTCGACAGGGGAATCGTTCGGTTGCCGAGGATTGTAACTCCCAATATCGCATTGCCTTTCCAGGTTGGGGGGTGTATACTTGAATACATTGTAGACATAGTCTGGCTGGAAGCTTCAGGGGGAAACGGTAATGGAAAAGGAGATCTAGTGATGTTTTCCGGAAAACGCAGTTTGCGGAACGTGCACGGACTTTTTGCCTTCTTTTTGGCGGCGGCCCTGATTCTGGCGCCGGTGGCGGCTCACGCGTTTGAAATTCTCATCGACGTGGCCCCTAATACACTGAACCTGCAGAGCCAAGGGGAAGTCGTCACCGTACACACGGACATCAGCTACGGCGATGTGGACGCTCACAGCGTACTTCTCAATGGGGTGGCCATCGATTCCTGGAAGGCGGATAACCAGGGGAATTTCGTGGCCAAGTTCCTCATCGAGGAGATCAAGGATTTGCCCCTCGTCATCGGCGAACCCAACTTGCTCCAACTGGTGGGCACGACGTCCGATGAGCCGCCCGTAGGGTTTTATGGGGAAGCGGAAATCATGGTGGTGAACAACATTCCGAATAAAAGCCGCTGAGAAAGGACGCTTTCGACCACAGGGTTCATGCGAGGATCTGCTCGGGTGCGTTCCTCGCTTGAACCCTTTGTTTTCAGGCGACGCCCTCCAAAATGAGCTCGTCTTTGATGTCGATGCAGCCGATGACGCTTTGCGCTGCGGGACAAGACTTGATGTAGTTCGCGAACGCGTCTTCCGCATCCCGCGATTTCTCCGGCGGGACCTTGAGGTGGTAGGTCACTCGGATGCGGGTGATTTTCAGGACACCGTTCACATCTTCAATATCCCCTTCCACATCCGCCCGGTAGACGTTTTCGGGGGTGCGGATTTTCTTTCCGGCCGGCTCCGCGGCCAGTGTGCACATCATTCAGGCGGAAGTTGCGGCTACGATGTGGTCGAGCGTGGCTGCGTGTTCCTCCTGCGGTTCGATCTTGTAGAAGCGCTTAATCCCACCGTGAATTCCGTAATAGACTGGGTCGGCGAAACCTTCCACCATGGCTCGCCGAGTCGGGCCTTTCTCGCGGACAATGCTCACTCGTGAGGTGTGAACCACTTCACCCATTGGGTCCTCCCGTTTTGCTTAGAGTCGACGGTTTGATCGGGACGGCGGGTCACCGGAGCGGAGGCGCTTGATGTGGAATGCGTATGTATCGGCGGCGTCGATCGTAGCCGCCATACCGATCGGGGTTCCCAATAGAATAGCGTGTGTTCGGTTGGTTGTATAGACGATTATTTGTTGGGCCGAAATCGCCTCGGCTTGGGGGGCTGTCCCGCGTGCCGGTCCGTTCTCGCCGGAAGGCGGCACGAGTTCAGTCCTCTTCCCTTTCTTCCAGCAACATTCGTACGGCGGGCTTCAGATAGATTCCGGTTAAGTCGCGCCCCCTTAGAGCGCTACGGATAATCTCGACGCGTTGCGTGGCGGACCGGGACTTGTGAATGAAAAGGATCAGGCGGTCTCCGAATCGGCATATTCCGTCCTTCACACGGAGGTCGTCGCAGTCGAGAGAGTCGTAACGGACCTCGACGCCCGCCTTGGTCGCGGTTTCTTCCATGAGGGCCAACAACTGTTCCGGTTTCATGTTCCCCTCGATTTCCTTCCATGCGTCGGAGACGATTCCTGTGGACGCTCTCGATTCGGAGATTCATGATGTGGAAACCGACGTTACGGTTCCGGCATTTCTTGATTTTTTTCTTGTGGTGGTCGATACTCGACCGTCGGTCGGGAACCGATCCGGATCGGAATCGTGTTCGTCGTCGAATGGATTTACCGACCGGAGCATGCCGGTTGCTTCGCACAACGGAGTGCTCCGGTTCGAATTCCGTTGACCGCCGTTTTTCTGTGCGTATAGTGTAATCAAGTTACCGATGGTACCATCCAAAATCGGCCGTGAAGGCCCTTGGGTTGCTGATGAACCAGCCGCACTCGCAAGAAGGCATCCTGGACACCTCAAATACCCCGAAAGGACCCCTGCAGGCGGATATCCGGCGGGGAAACGTTCTAGAACTTGAAGTCACCACAAGATGCAACCTGAGATGTCCTCCGTGCGCCCGAGTGGTTTTTGAAGATACCTGGGTGCATTCGGACATGTCGCGGGTCCGCTTCAATCACATCCTCCACCACGCCGCCCGTTTCGAGACCATTTATTTCCGGGGTTGGGGAGAGCCCCTGATGCATCCCCGTTTTCCGGAAATGCTTCATGCGATACAAACCGCCCGAGTGAGGGTGGTGGTTTCCACCAACGGCATCGTGCCCTTCCCTGAAGAACTGCTGCCGTTGGTGCACCTCCTTGAGTTCCGTATGGGATGCGGCGATGCCCGCGTATTCGAAAACCAGCATCCCGGCCGCCGCTTCAACACCGTGCTTTTCAACATCGCACGGGTCTGTCTCTGGAAGCTGAATCACGGGACGAATTTCCCCAAGATTCGGCTCCAGTTTACCAAGAACCGATTCACCCTGCATAGACTTCAGGACTATATCGAGTTGGCGGGCCAATTCAAGCCCGTCCAGGTCCAACTGTCGCAGCCGGGATTCCACGTTCGCGAAATCGATGAGGCGGGCGTTTTACCGGGAGACATTCCCGACGAAGAAATGCGTCGCATCGACACTGAATTGGAGGAGATAGCCCGGGAAGAGGGCGTTGATTTGGTTCAGGCGGAAAACGAGGGACATTGCCTGTTCAATCCCATTGAACATATTTTCGTCAATTGGAAAGGCCAGATTTCTCCCTGTAAGTATACCTTGCCGCCGGTGGCCGACCAGCATTTCACGGTATACAACCGAGGCCGGATTCACGACTTTCGGTGCGTCGATTTGGCCAACAGCGCCCGTCCCTTCGACTTTTCCAAATGGCATCTAAAAGTGCGCAACAAGTTTACTCCGTCGGTGCTTCACAAGGAGAGCTCCAACGGCTCCAATACCCTGCCCGCCATCTGTTCCGCCATCTGTTCCAACGTACAAACCTGAACAATACACACGAAAAAGGCCGCAGCCGGACGGCTGTGGATTCGTTTCCCGCTTTCTCGTCGAAAAACGTCCCGGGTGGGACAGGAGAGGCTCGGAAAACCGTGGGCTCGTGATCACGGACTCCCGAGGGAGGACGGATCCGCAATTCCGCCGGATCCCGTCCGGGGAAGCGTTACTCGGCCGCGCCCTCGCTCATCGGCTTTTCGGGAACCTCAAAGGCCTTATTAGCGGCCGTCTTCAGGAAGTGACTCATATATCCCCCCACCACCGACTCCATGAGCCATTCCAGCACTTCTTCCTTGGTCTCGGCCTCGTTGTGCCGGAGGAAGTAGGTAAATTCCTCGTCCACCAAATCCGTGAAGGCGTCAATGGCAGCGGCAACGGATTTGAGCTTTCCATCACGGATCATTTCCCGGACCGTATCGACTGCGGGGCTCAAGAAAGCGTCTACGAAATCCGGGACCTGCATCTTTCGGGTGTCCAGGGTGAATTCACCGGCAGGCCGAACCTGGAACGGGATTTCCTTTCTCATGGGGTCTCCTCCAGGTCCTGAAGATCAGGCCTTATTGTGATAGCTCTGAAGAGGTTGCACGTCCAACGCCGCTTTCCTGGTGGCCGCGATGGCTTTCACCGTGGCTTCCGCTCCGGACAACGTAGTCGTGTAAGGGATATTGGAGTCCAGAGCCGTCCGACGGATGGAAAAGGAATCCTTCACTGTGGAGCGTCCCATGGGATTGTTGATCACCAGGGCCACCTCCCCGTTCTTGATGGCGTCCACCACGTGGTAATGACCCTCGCTGACCTTATTGATGGGTCTTGCCGCCGTGCCGTGTTCGTTGAAGTAGGCGGCGGTGCCTTTGGTGGCCAGGATATCGAAGCCCAAGCGGGTGAGTTCGGCCGCCAAACGGCAAGCCGCCGGTTTGTCGTCGTCCTTCACACTGAAGAAGATGGTGCCCTGATCGGGCAGGTTCTGTCCGGCTCCCAGTTGCGCTTTGGCGAAAGCGGAGCCGAAATCCGGACCGATGCCCATGACTTCCCCGGTAGATTTCATTTCCGGTCCTAAGAGGGTATCCACCCCGGGGAATCGAATAAAGGGAAAAACCGATTCTTTGACCGAAATGTGCTTGGGCCGAGGTCGTTCCCGGATTCCGAGTTCCTTGAGGGTTTTTCCGAGCATGATGCGTGTGGCCACCTTGGCCCACTGGATGCCGGTGGCTTTGCTTACAAAAGGAACGGTGCGGGATGCGCGAGGATTGACTTCAAGAACGTAGACTTGGCCGTTCTTCACGGCAAACTGGATGTTGATCAGGCCCTTGACGCCCAGTTCAAGGGCGAGCATCTTGGTTTGCCGCTCGATTTCGTCCACGATGAGAGGGGAAAGGGATTGGGGAGGAAGCACGCAAGCGCTGTCTCCCGAATGAATGCCGGCGGCTTCGATGTGTTCCATGATTCCGGCCACCACGGCTTCTTCGCCGTCGCAAACGGCGTCCGCATCGATCTCGACGGCCTGTTCCAGGAAATGATCAATGAGAATGGGCGCGTTGGGGGACACGTCCGCACAGGCGCCCATGGCCCGATCAATGAAACCTTTGAGGCTTTTCTCGTCGTATACGATCTCCATGGCGCGGCCGCCCAACACGTAGGAAGGGCGTACCACCACGGGATAGCCGACACGCCTTGCCGCTTCCGCCGCTTCCGGGAAGGTAACGGCCGTATCGTTCTCCGGTTGGAGCAGATTGAGTTTTTGCAGGAGGTTTTTGAAACGTTTCCGGTCCTCGGCCCGGTCGATGGAGTCCGGAGACGTGCCCAGAATGGGCACACCGGCCCGCTCCAGGGGCACGGCGAGGTTCAGCGGAGTCTGTCCTCCGAACTGAACCACTACGCCCATGGGTTTTTCCTTGTCCACGATGTTGAGCACCGCTTCCCGGGTGAGGGGCTCGAAGAACAGCTTGTCGGAGATATCGTAGTCGGTGCTCACCGTCTCCGGGTTGCTGTTTACCATGATGCTTTCCACGCCGTCTTCGCGTAGGGCCATGGAACAGTGAACACAGCAGTAGTCGAACTCGATGCCCTGGCCGATGCGATTGGGACCTCCGCCCAGGATGATCACCTTGGTCCGGTCGGTGGGGCCGCTTTCGTCTTCCGCCTCGTAGCTCGAGTAGTAGTAGGGCGTATATGCCTGAAACTCGGCCGCACAGGTGTCCACGAGCTTGAAGGTGGCTTCGATGCCGTCCTTCAGACGTCTTCTGCGAACGGTTTCCTCGTCGGTATGGAGCAGGGTGCCCAAATACCGGTCGCAAAATCCCCACCGTTTGGCTTTCCGAAGCAGATCGCGATCCACCTTGTCCAGGGATTCGGCGGCTTCGAGGCGATCTTCGAGTTCCAGCATGCTTTGAATTTGAGCCAGGAACCAGGGGTCGACGCCGGTGAGTTCGTGAATTCCCTCCACGGTGTAGTTCTGCCGGAACGCTCGGGCGATGTGGAAAAGCCGCTTGGAGTTGGGGTGGCTCAGGTGATACCTTAATTCCATGTCGTCCATGTGTTCCCGAAGAATGCCCAGGCCGTAGGCGCCGATCTCCAGGGAATAGACCGCCTTGTGCAGGGCTTCCTTGAAGGTTCGGCCGATGGACATGACCTCGCCCACGGACTTCATGGAGGTGGTCAGTACGTCTTCGGAGCCGTCGAATTTTTCGAAGGTCCATCGAGGAATTTTGACCACGCAGTAGTCGATGGTGGGCTCGAAGGAGGCCATGGTTTCGCGGGTGATGTCGTTGGGAATTTCGTCCAAGGCATAGCCCACCGCGAGTTTGGCCGCCATTTTCGCGATGGGGAATCCGGTGGCCTTGGAGGCGAGAGCGGAACTTCTCGAGACTCGGGGATTCATCTCGATGACCACCAGGTCCCCGTCGGCGGGATTCACCGCAAACTGGATATTACATCCGCCGGTATCGACCCCGATTTCCCTCATGATGTCGATGCTGGCGTCCCGCATCTTCTGGTATTCCCTGTCCGTGAGGGTCTGGGCGGGCGCCACGGTAATGCTGTCTCCCGTATGGACCCCCATGGGATCGAAATTTTCGATGGGACAAATGATCACCACATTGTCTTTGCGGTCCCTCATGACCTCGAGCTCGAATTCCTTCCATCCCACCACGGATTCCTCGACCATGATTTGATGGATCATGCTCAGGGCGAGGCCGGCGCCGGCATAGTGTTCCAAGTCTTCCCACGTGTAGGCCACGCCCCCTCCGGTGCCTCCCAGAGTGAAGCTCGGTCGCACGATGACCGGGAGCCCGATTTCCTTCACGATGTTTCTGGCTTCGTCCAGAGTTCGGGCGATGCCGCTCTTGGGCACCCGCAATCCGATTCGGCTCATGGCCTCTCGGAAAAGATCCCGATCTTCCGCCTTGCGAATGACGTCGGGTGACGCTCCGATGACCTCGACCCCGTATTTCTCGAACACGCCCATATCGTCCACGGATACGGCGAGGTTCAGCCCGGTTTGGCCTCCCAAAGTGGGCAAACAAGCGTCCGGCCGCTCCTTCTCAATGACCTTGGCCACCATTTCAGGGGTCAGCGGTTCGATGTAGGTGGCTCCGGCCATTTCCGGGTCGGTCATGATGGTGGCCGGATTGGAATTGATCAGGATGATTTCGTATCCTTCTTCCTTAAGCGCCTTGCACGCCTGCGTGCCGCTGTAGTCGAATTCGCACGCCTGGCTGATGATGATGGGACCCGACCCGATGATCAGGATTTTCTTGATGTCCGTACGCTTAGGCATGGCTTTTTGACTTTCTATTCCGCATGTTTTGTATGAACCGCTCGAAAAGGTAGTCCGCATCGTGCGGGCCCGGCGAGGCCTCGGGGTGATACTGCACGGAAAACAACGGCAGGGTCTTGTGGCGGAACCCCTCGAGCGTTCGGTCGTTTAGATTGATGTGAGTGACTTCCACTCCGGCGGAGGCCAGACTGTCCGGTTCGACACAGAAACCGTGGTTCTGGGAAGTGATCTCCACTTTCTTGGTGGTCAGGTCCATGACGGGCTGGTTGGCGCCACGATGGCCGAATTTCAACTTGTAGGTTTTCCCGCCGAGAGCGAGCCCCAGCACCTGATGGCCCATGCAGATTCCGAAAATGGGTTGTCGATCCAGGACTCTTTGGACTTCCGCCACCGCATAGGGGATTCCCTCGGGGTCACCGGGTCCGTTGCTCAGAACCACACCGTCCGGGGCGAGTTCGTCGAAAAGATCCGCATAGCCTTCCGGCGGCAGCACGATGACTTCGCAGTTTCTCTTCTCCAGGCAGCGGAGGATGTTGTACTTGACTCCATAGTCGTAGACCACCACCCGGAACTCCCTACCACCCGTCCAGGATTGGGCGGGGGTCATCTCCGGCCATCGGAAAGGCTCCGGGGCCGACACCAACCGGACCATGTCGTTGCCCACCAACCCCGGCCATTGTCCGGCTTTGGCCGCCAGAGCGGCCGGATCGGAAACGTCGGTGGACAGAATGCCTCGCATGGCCCCGAGGGAGCGTATATGCCTGGTCAGGGCTCGGGTGTCGATTCCCTCCACTCCGATGATTCCGGCCTGCTTCAGGTAGTCGGCCAGATTGCCCTTGGAGCGCCAGTTGCTGGCCAGAGGGGGATATTCCCGGATGATAAAGCCTTCCACGCGAATCTTTGCGGATTCTACGTCCTCCGGGTTGATGCCGTAATTGCCCACCTGTGGATAGGTCATGGCAACGATCTGGCCTCGATAGGATGGATCGGTGAGTATCTCCTGATAACCGGTCATACTGGTGTTGAATACCACCTCACCCAGGGCCTCTCCTTCGCCGGTGAAGCTTTCTCCCTCGAGAACGAATCCGTCTTCCAGCGCCAAATATGCTTTCATAATTTCGGACTTTCAGCCCCGGACGGTTCCGGGGAAATCGTAAATCCTGTTTCGAGTTCGGGCACACAAAACCGGCCGGGTAACCTTGCGCCCGGCCGGCGGAAATCTATGGATTCATGGAAGCGCCCGTTTGCCTTTCGTCAAATATTAGTAACGGTCCGGCCTCATCTCAACCCTTCGTTTTGCCGAATTCGAGGCGGACGTTGGGGATTGCGAAGGGTGGGAAAGCATCTCAGTCTTTCCGGATGTTCTGCGAAGGACCGGCCTTTCGCTTCCAGGTTTGTAGAACGGCTTGGGCGATTCGCGTGGAAGGCGTGGACTCGGGAAGGGAACCGTGGGGACGATCCCGGCCCGGCTTGCGTTCCTCCGGATGGTCCAGCAGCCGTTCGATCATTTTTTCCAGTTCTCCGGGGTTCCCAATGGGAAATCCGCCCCCTTCGGACTCCAGACGGCTGACGGCGTCTTGGAAGTCGTCCATGTGGGGACCGAAAATCGGACGAATCCCCCATGCCGCCGGTTCCATGACGTTCTGGCCGCCCAGCGGGGCCAAAGAGCCTCCACAGAACACGATGTCGGCCACCCCATAGAATTGGAACAGCTCTCCGATGGTATCCAGAATCACGACTCGTTGCACTCTGCGCTCTTCCCCGGTTTGAATTCTCGTCCACAATTGAACACCCACGCCCCGGCTTTGAAAGGCTTGCTCGATGTGCGAGGCCCTGGTGACGTGCCTCGGCGCCACAACCGCGAGGAGATTCTTCCTGCGGGACAGCAACCGGCACAGAATCGGAACCACCGGTTGCTCCTCGGGCCCGCGTAGGCTGCCCACCACAAGGATGACCGTGTCTTGAGGCGGCGAAAGAAGGGATCGGACGGTACCGGGCTCGGAAGCGACCGTGCGCTCCGCCAGTAGATCGTATTTGGCGTTTCCGAGCGTTTCGATTCTCCGGGCCGGCGCTCCCAGACGGAGAACCCGTTCGGCATCTTGTTTCCCGATCATCAGGAAGGCATCGAACGCACCGAGCACCCAGCGGAAAAAAGGACGCAGAAGGAGGTAACGTCGGAAAGAACGGGGTGAGATCCGGCCGTTGGCCAAAATCACCGTGGCTCCCATGGCGTGGGCCGTGTGGACAAAGTTGGGCCAGAACTCGGTTTCCAGGCACACGTAGATATCCGGTCGAACCCTTTTCAAAGCCCAGTGAACGCATAGTTGGAAATCCAGCGGGTAGAACACCGTTACGACCTCCGGCGGGAGGGTACCTCGGGCTCTCTTCATCCCGTCCGGAGTCGTACAGGAAACCAGAAGGGAGGCTTCGGGCATCGCCTGCCGAAGAGCCCTGCACACGGCTTGAGCCACGGAAACCTCGCCCACGGACACGGCGTGCAGCCAGATGCGAGGGCGGCCCCTGAGGCGCCGCGTTTTGTCGCGGGGAATGTTCCCCAGGCGTTGTCCGGCGCCGGTGCGGTGGTGAGGACGTCGAACGAGATGAAAAAGAGCGAGTGCGAGCAGCGGGGGACCGAGCAGCAGCAGGCAGAAGTTATAAATCCAGAAGTAGAAGTTTCGCCGCATTCGATTTCATGGCCGGGTCGATGTTTGGGGGGAAACCTTAGGCGCTCCCCGAGGTCTGCTTAAACGGTTCTATATATCTCAAAGAAGGGCTTGGGTCAAGCCGGCCCACAAGAAAACCCGAACCGAGAAAAAAAGGTTTCGGGCGACTGGGTGAGACCGGCCTCCGTCTCGGGGATTCGCTTCCCTCACTGCCTAATAGTAGTACCAGATGGACCGGTAGGCCGACAGGTCTTCACCATAAGCGGCGAGGCGTTCCAGGTATTGGTGGATGGACACGTCCTTGTATACGTAAGTGTCCACCAAGAAAAGCTTTTTTTCCCAAGGATGGAATTCGTAGAGGCGTCTTCCGTCGGGAAATATGGAGATCACCTCGTGGTGCTGCTTGGCCCGTAGATAGTTCTTGCCCAAGCCGGGCACGTTGAACACGATCTCGTCGGTCCTTACGGTTCCCGGCAACAGCCTCGCCTCTTCCTTCTGTTCCTGCATCAGCCGGGCGATGGGTACGCGATAGTCGTCGGTTTCTTCTTTGCCTTTGGTGTTGAACGTATAGTAGGGCGTGACTCCGATCAGGCGAAGCTTCAACCGAAGAGCCGCGGCTTCGAAACGTCTGGAATTGTAAAAGGTATAGACGAGTTGGTTGTATACTTCCATGCCGTATCGGCGGAATTTCTGCACCGCTTCCATGGACTGAGGCGTGATCTCGTAGGGATGCTCGAAATGAGTGACCACGAGCACTTCCCGTTTTCCCGGATTGTGAAAATGGTTGATGTCGCGGACCAGGGAATCGGTGATGCGCTGGGGCAGGGTGACCGGTGTGCGGGTTCCGATCCGAATACGCTCCACGTGCCGTATCTGGCTCAGCCGGTACAGAAGGTTCTCCAGCCGTTCATTGGATAGAAGCAAGGGGTCTCCTCCGGTCACGAGGACCTCGTTGACTTCCGGAGTGTCCTGAATCCACTGAAGAGCCTTGTCCAATTTCTCTTTGGACAAGGCGGCCCGTTTGGAATAGACGTCTTCGATCTCCCAATTGCGCTGGCAGTAGACGCAGATTTGCGGGCAGGTCAGAAACGGTTTCAAAATCACGATCATGGGGTACCGTCGCGTAATGCCGTCCACCGGGGAAGTATTGCGTTCCAACATGAAGTCCATGGACGGTTCCGAAGATTCTCGGAGTTGTTGCATGGTTTCCACGTAGTGCGGCGAGGGGATCACCTGAGCGCGTACCGCACGGTCTTGCTCTCCACCGGGCTCGTTGTCCATCAGAGAAAGGTAATAGGGCGTGATGCCGAAGGGGATCTTGTACTTGTTGGCCAGTTTCACGGCCGTGTATTCCTCAGGAGTGAGCCCCACGAGATCTTTCAGGACATCGGCCTTCCGAATGATGTGTCGAACCTGCCACTTCCAGTCCTCCCATTCGTATTCCGTGGCGTCGAAGCGTTCCAATATCCGAGATTTGTTGCGGCTTCGCGTTCGGATAATCTCATCTTCCAGTCCGCATGGGTATCGATCCAGATATCTCTTGGCTTCCCGGGCCATGCTCGAGAGATCGGACGACCGGAGGATCGCCGCGTCCCGGCCGTCACGCTGGAGAAAGGCCGGAATCTTGTCGGAATAAACCCCGGTCTTTCCCATGATTCCTTTCAGGAGATGCTCCAACTCGGCGAGAAAGTCCGGCGTGGGTTCGGGAGGGTCGGCTTCCCGTTCCGTGTGCACCAAATCGTCCAGGTATTGAAGGAAACTGAATTCGGCCAGACGTTCGCTTCTTTCGGTGAGGATGCTCTTGAACACCATAATCGCGTCGCTGGTCAGCACCCACTCCAGCGGTGGAATCGTGGGGTCGTCGTTAAAGGTCACGGCGAGCATGCCCGCCAGAAAAGCCCTGATCCTTCGTCGTTTTTCCTGGAGAGGGTCTTCCGAAAGCAGAATCTCCTTCAAGGCGGGTGCAACATTCAACAGGTCGAGTATCTTGGATCGAACGGCGTGCCTATCCATGTTCCTCTCCGCTCAACAGGCTGTTGGGAAACGCGGTCTGCGGTGTTGCGCTTTCTCCCCGGTCGCTGCGGCGCACTTCATGTGCGCCTTTCTTCCAGGGATTTGCGCCCTGCTTCTCATCGTTTTCTTGCCGGCCTGTGTTGGTCGGCCTTCTTCAATGGGCTGTGGATATGAACCGGTGACCGCATCGTCATCGGTTCCACTCAAAAAGAAGGGGGATTTGGTGATCTGCGATTCCTGCAATGACCCGCCGAGGGCGGGCCCGACCACGGGAGACCCAGGGGACCGGTCCTCGTGCGAGGGCGGACGTGCGTCAAACCGCAACAGGACTTTTCAGAATGATCCTGGCGTCCACGATGGTGATCCCGCTTTCCGTCGCAATGACGGGGTTCAGGTCCATTTCGAGAATCTCCGGGTATGCTTCGATTACTTCCGAAACAGTGTGCAGCAGATGGACGATGGCGTTTTTGTCCACGGGCGCCCGGCCTCTCACTCCGTTGAGAATGGGAGCCGACTTGATTTCCGTAATCATTTTGGCGGCTGCGCTCTTGGAAATCGGAAGCACACGAAAGGAGACGTCCTTGACCACTTCGACCAGAATGCCGCCCAGACCAAACATAACGACCGGGCCGAACTGCTCGTCGATCTTGGTCCCAACGATGACTTCCACTCCGTCACAGGCCATCGGAGAAACCAGACAACCCTTGATGTCGGCTCTTCCGTCGTAACTTTTCGCGCTTTCGATAATTTCGCAGAAGGCGCTTCGCACCTCTTCTTCCGTACTTAGACGAAGCCTGACGCCGCAGGCGTCGGTCTTGTGCAGGATATCAGGAGAAACGATTTTGAGGGCCACCGGTTCGCCGATGTCCCGGGCGATGCGAACGGCTTCCTCGGGCTCGGCGGCGAGGCGGTCCGAGGTGACCGGAGCCCCGTGCAGGCCCAACAATCTCTTGGCCTCGTGCTCCATGAGTGCGCGTCTGCCTTCGGCCTCTGCACGGCGAATGATTTCACAGGCTTCCGGTTTGGCTTTGGCGCGCCAATTGAAAACGAAGTTGGTGCGCTTGGGAAACGTGGACAGGTAGTGGCCGTATTCGGAAAGAGAGGAGAGGCACTTGCAGGCAATATCCAGGGAGTCGAACACGGGTATGTTGTAATATCGGAGCAGTTCGAGAGAGTGAGGTTTCGCATGGTTGTAGAGGCTGTGAAGGACAATGGGTTTGCCCGTTTGAACCACCAGTTTCCCGAGCTGATGTGCGGCGTCCTCCTCGATGAACCGCAGCTTTTCGGCGAAGCGGATTGCATAGCCGCCGAAGAGTCCCGCGATGAGCAGTCCGCCCACGTAGGAGTCTTCGAGGAGGGCTCTGGCGCAGTCGGCAAAGACGCCGGGATCGGCGTCCGTACCTCCGGCCACGTCCACCGGGTTGCCCACCGGTGCGTTGGCCGGCAGAAGACTTCTGAGCTTATTCTGGGAGTTCTTGTGCAGCCTGGGAATCTCGACACCCAAATCGGTGAGCTTATCGGCGGCGATGGTCGCGTGCCCGCCTCCGTCGGCGAGAATGGCCACCTTGCCGTTGCGGATGGGAGGCAGGCTGGACAGGGTTTCCGCCACGGGGAACAATTCGTCGGACCGCTCCACGGTGATGATTCCGGCTCTTCCGAAAGCGGTTCTCGCCACCTCGGAAAGTCCCGCCAAAGCTCCGGTGTGGGAGCCGATGGATTGCTTCCCCTTAGCGGATCGCCCGCCCTTGAGCAGGACAACGGGCTTCTTGGTCGTGGTCTTGTAGGCTTCCTGAAGGAACTTCCTGCCGTCGCGCAGCCCTTCCACGTACATGAGGATGGCCTTGGTGTTGGGGTCACGCGTGAAGAATTCGAGATATTCATCGAACCTCACGTCCGCCTCGTTTCCCACGCCGACGTAATAGGAGAATCCTCTTTGGCTCTTCAGTTTGGCTTCGGTAATCATGTGAAGAGCCACGTTGCCGCTTTGAGACACCAGCGCGATATCTCCCTTGGGCACGTCCGGCAGTCCCGCCAAATTGAGGTGGTTCACCATGTTCACCACCCCGGAGGTGTTGGGACCGATAATCCTCAATTTGTGTTCGGCCGCGGTTTCCACGATCTGTTGCTGCAGCGCTTTGCCGTATTCGCCGAATTCACCGAACCCACCCGCGATGATGACCACGCCCCCGATGCCTTTCTTGCCGCAATCTTTGAGAATTCCGGGCACCGTCTCCGCCGGCGTGGTGATCAGGGCCAAATCAACGCGCGCCTCGATTTCCTGAATGTTCTTGTAGCATCTCAGCCCGAGGATGCTTTCTTCCTTGGGATTGACGGGGTAGATCTCCCCTTCGTAATGGTCCTCCAAAAGGGTCCTGATGGCCTGGAACCCTCTTTTCCTTTCGTCCTTGGAAGCTCCGATAATGGCCACGGATCGCGCATTGAGGACTTTGGCCAGGTTCATGTCATCTCCCTTGGTAATTCGGCTTTCGTTTCTCATTGAACGCACGGATGCCTTCGTGCCAGTCTTCCGTGTCCATACACGTGAGAACGGCTTCGGTTTCCAGAGCCAGGACCGTCTCGAGATCAAGATTCCCGTGTTTTTGGAGATATTTCTTGGCGAGCCTCATGGATACCGGGGCTTTGCCCGATAGAGTGGATGCGAACTCGAGACAGTCTTTCAAGAGAGTTTCAATGGGGCGACACCGGAAGGCAACGCCGAATTCCACGGCTTCGAGTCCGTCCAACACGCGCCCGGTGTAGATCAATTCCTTGGCTTTGGTGGTGCCGACGAGCCGGGGCAGGTGATAGGTGGAACCGCCGCCGACAAAAGTGCCCAGCCCGGTCTCCGGGAACGCGATGGTTGCTTGTTCCGCCATGAAGATGAAATCGCAGCAAAGGGCCAACTCGGCGCCGGCGCCGCGCGCGGGACCGTTGACCGCCGCGATCACGGGTTTGGAGAATTCATGAATTTCCCGGGTGGTTTCATGCGCCAGAAGAATATAGGCTCTTTTCTGGGCGTGGGTCCGTTCCCCGGCGGCGTGCTGCTTCAAGTCGGCGCCGGCGCAGAATGCCTGTTTTTGCGTGTCGCCCCTTTTCAGCACGGAGCCCGTAAGCACCATCGCCCGGACGGCGTCGTCCCGAAGAGCCTGCCCGAATACGTCCCGGAGTTCCAGATACATCTGTTCGGTGACGGCATTCATGCGTTCCGGGCGGTTCAACCGAACAATACCGACTCCTTCCTCGCGGTCGCAAAGGATCGTTTCGTAGGTCATCGCCGCTTCTCCCCTTGGGTTGTCGGAGTTTCCGGCAAAGCGTGAGTTCCGAGCGCCGACGTGAACACTCGTTTCGAAAAGATCGGCAAATGATGTTGAATGGGTGTGAGAAAACTTGTCCGGTGAATTCGGGATGGTTCGGCCGTTGCGACCGGAAATCAAGAACGGAGCGTCGGATCGGCCGCGGTTTCAGGACGAGCGAGGGAGCAACATCCATCCCGGTCCGAGTTTCTTGAAAAGAATGAACAAACGATTTCTGAAGAGAACCCGAAGCCTATATACCACATTCAACCGACGCGGTCCAAGGGCAAACACCGGAAGAACGACTGGGGATCGGAAATCATTTTCCGGTCGGGCGTATACGGTCGTTGACAATGGGCTCAAAATAGGTACACAAGTCATACGGGAGTGGGTAGAAACTTTAGTATGACAATTATTTGTATATAATCCCGATGGACTGCTTTCCGGAGGAAGCCATGCCGGTGGACGTTTCGTCGTGGAACTTCGACGCCGAAGTAAGGGATTCGGATCTCCCTGTTTTGGTGGAATTCCATATGCCGAGTTGCTCCGCGTGCCAGGTTTTCAGTGCCTATTCCCGGGGACTGGAAAGACGGTTCGCGGGACGTCTCAAATTGGTTCGGGCGAGTCTCGCGGGCAACAAGGACCTGTTCGGGGCCCATCGCATTGAAAGTGTTCCCGCTTTTCTGCTGTTTCGAAACGGTCGTGAGGTCGATCGCTTGGAAGGCTCGACCCTGCGCAAGGAAGAGTTGGAGCGTTCCATTGAGACCGTCTTGAATGCTCACGAACAGGAGACCCGACGCGAAGAGGAGGACAGGGGACGGGTGTGACCGCCGGCTCGGATGGCCGAAAGTTGCCGGAACCGGTTTTCGTCCCATTGTCGGGTTGCATTTTGTCGGCGTGGGGTTTACAGGTATGGTCAAAATATCAAGGGGTTGTCTTTGTGGGGAGGAGCGGTCGAAGCGGAGGTCGGAAATCCATCTAGAATCCTTCACAAAATCGACTTATCTGTTATAATCGATTTCCCTTCCAACCTCAAAGTATCTCTCGGGTGATCATGGAAAATGAAGGCAAGAAGGTCGTCCGCTGCCCGAAGTGCGAAACCGGGTTTGCGATTCCCGCCCACCTCGACGGCGGCAAAGTCCGCTGCACCAAATGCGAAACGGAATTCGATATCCACTCTTCGGACCAGCCTTCGAAACTCGCCAAGAAGGAGTCTCCGGAAAGCGACATCGACGAAATCCTCAAAGGCGACGATTCCCTGATTTTCGGAAGACTCGCGCTGCGTTTTCGTTTCATCACTCCTGAACAAATGGCTCAGGCAACCGCTCTTCTGGAATCGGAAAAGGCTCAGGGCAGGGACCTCTCGTTGGAGGTCATCCTGCTGCAAAAGAGCATGATCTCCAAGGAGCAGCACGGGTTTCTCAAAGCCGTCAAGCACATGTGGGAAACCAGGGCCCTGGACAGAGCCTTCGGAGAGCTGGCGTTAAAAGGGGGAATCGTTTCGAAGCAGGATGTGGATGACGCATTCAAGCAGCAGGAAAAAGGCTTCATTCGCACCAAGACCGTTCAGAGTATCGGGGACATACTGGTTCAATGGGGGAAGATTTCGGCTCGACAACGGGAAACGCTCCTCAAGATTCAGGACCGGCCGCTATCCGAGGAGCTTGCGGAGCCCGCGGAGCCCGCGCCGACGGACCTGGTGACCAGGCCGCTTCGTCCTTTCAGCAGCGGCGAAGGCTTCGATCTCGAGATCGGCCCGGACCGGATGGAGGTGACCCTTTTTCCCGCTCCCGACACGGCGCCTCCGGACCTGGAGACGGTGAAGAAAGCCCTGGATACCGCCGGCGTTGGTTACGGTATCTTGCCCGATGAGGTCATCCGGCTGTACCTGAAGGAAGAATTCGGCAAAGGCCTGTCCTTCGTTCTCGCCAAAGGCAAACCGGCGGTACCCGCTCGGGAGGACACGGTTAAATACCATTTCGATACGGACCCCTTGAAGCCGGGTCGCATTACGGAATCGGGCAGCATCGATTTCAAGGAGCGGGGTGAAATCCCGCAGGTGAACAAGGCTCAGCTCATCGCGGAGATCCTCAAAGGCGAGGAAGGCGAACCCGGGATCGATGTTTCGGGAGCCCCGGTCCCGGTTCCCAAGCCTCCTCCGGTGCGTTTTCGATGCGGGACGGGTACGGAGAAATCTCCCGACGGCCTCCAGGTGTATGCCAAGTTCGACGGGCGTCCGAGCATCACGGTGGACGGGAAGCTTCAAGTCTACCCCGAACTCAAAATCGGCGGGGACGTGGGACTGGAAACCGGGCACGTGAATTTCAGCGGGCATATCGAGGTTTCGGGATCGGTGAGCGACGGGTTCCGAGTCCGGGGCGGCCGGCTCGTTGTGCAAGAGGTTCTGCGGGCTGAAATCGATGTGGATGGAGACTTGATCGTTCGCGGTGGGATTATCGGAGGAAAAATCCGCGCCGGGGGCACGGTCACGGCCAAGTTCGCCCGGCGGGCGGAAATTGAGGCTCTGGGCGATGTTGTGCTCTACAAGGGAGCCATCGATTCCAAGATCGAGACCAGCGGCAAGTGCCTGGCCGAAAAAGAAAAGGTGCTCTCCTCAAACATCTGCGCCAGGGAAGGAATTCAGGCCTTTGACATCGGTTCGGAAAGGTCCAACCCTTCCACTCTCATTATCGGGATCGACGAGCGACTCAACAAACAGATCGCGGTCATGAAAGAGCGCATCGTCGAAACCAAGAAGCGCAGGCAGGAGCTGGAAGCTTCGGTGGACGCGCTGGAAACCCGCTTTGCCGCCACGAGCGACGAAATGGTGAAGCTGGCCCAGATTCACGAACAGAGCAACGCTCAGCTCAAGAAATTGAAGGCCCGGTTGGAAGGCAAGAAGCCCCTTTCGGAGAAAGAGCGGGAAGAGTGCGAGGAGAACCTCCGGAAGATGCAGTCCATCGGAGAAAAGGCGGAATCGTCCATGGACAAGTTGTTGGACGAGCAGTCCGAGATTCCGGAAAAGGTGGACGAAGCAAAGGGTGAAATCCAAGCTTGTGAAGAGGAAATCGGGCAGCTTACGGAGGATATCGAAAGCCTTCGGGAGTGGTCGGCGTCCTCCAAAGTCGTTCCCGCGGTCCGTGTCGCAGGGACCATATTCACGGGTACGAGCATACGAGGTCCTCGCTCCACGGTGATCCTCAAAAAAGACTATTCGCGCGTGCGCATTCGAGAGACACGCGTTCCCCTGGGTGATTCCAAGTTCCGTTGGGAAATGATCTTGTCGCGATTGACCTGACGGCGAATCTCCCGTCTTCTCGGCGGCGGGTCTTGCGTTTTCCGCCGCGGGCCCCCGCCGGATACCCGAACGCCGCGTTCGGCGGCGTTTCCCCAATCCCGTTTTCCCGCAGATCGACGCCCATGTCTCCGGTGAGGGAGGCCCGGACGTCTTGTACGGGCTTTTGTATTACCGGTTTGTGAATTTTTTTTAACTCAAAAGAAAGGGGTTGCAGTGAGGAAGGGAGTCGGGGTAGCATATTGCATGATCATGTAGTACAGTCGTCGGTGGGCGCCGGCGTCCTCCGAAGACTTGGCCAACCAACCCCATTTACAGCGAGGAATCGCGTCATGTTTCCTCTTTTGCGTTTTACTCAAAAGATTCTTGCCGGCGGACTCCTGAGAAACGGGGTACGCTTTTTGTGTCCGGTCCTTCTTCTCCTCATCTTGGCGGCCCCCCTGAATTACGCCCTTGCGGACGCATCGTTCACCACCGATTCCCTGACGCGGTATGAAGCCAAGTCGCTTCAGGCGGCCTCTTTGTATGCCAAAGCGCGTTCGGAAGGCTCGGTTCGGCTGATCTTTCAGTTCGACGCTTCCACCACGTCGTTGCAGACGGCCGACGAAGACCCGGTGGAGCTTCGCCGCCGCGCCATCAGAGAAGGCGGAGAAGCCGTGCTTCAGGACCTTCCCCTTCGAAGTCGTGAAGGGGTCAAACGTTTCGAATATATTCCTTTTTCGGCGTTGAGCGCCGATGAGTCGGTTTTGGACACCCTCACCAACGACCCTCGTGTTGTGAGCATCGAAGAGGACGGTCTGGCCCGCCCTTCTCTGGAAAGCTCCGTTCCGCTCATCGGAGGGGACACGGCCAGGGACTTGGGATACACGGGGAAGAACTTCACCGTGGCGGTGCTCGACACCGGCGTCGCCTCGAATCATCCTTTTTTGAAAGACAAAGTGTTGGCGGAGGCCTGCTTTTCGTCTCGTGATTCCACGTGGGGGATCACCTCGTTGTGTCCCAACGGCAAGTCCTCCCAGGTGGGAAGCGGCGCGGGCGAAAATTGTTCCACGAGGTATGACGGTTGCGGCCACGGCACGCACGTGGCGGGGATCGCCGCGGGCAACACCGGCGGGTTGTACGGAGTCGCCCCGGACGCGAACCTGATTTCCATCCAGGTCTTTTCCCTCATAGAAAATGACGTCCTCTGCGACGGCGATTCGCAATGCATCAGTGCAACGTACTCGGACATCATCCTGGGCCTGGAACAAGTGTACAAATGGCGTGACTCCTATAATGTGGCCGCGGTGAACCTGAGTCTGGGAGGAGAGGCCTACGCCGACCACTGCGACGGACGGTATCACTCAACCAAAGCGATCATGGACCTGCTTCACAATGCGGGCATCGCCGTTGTGGTGGCTTCAGGCAATGAAAGCCACAACGCAGCCATTTCCTACCCCGCGTGCGTTTCCACGGCGGTGGCCGTGGGCGCATCCACCGACGCGGATCAGGTGGCGTCCTACTCCAATATCGCGGATACCGTGGATTTGCTTGCACCCGGTTCCAGCATCCGGTCCTCCGTGCCGTCGGGCGGGTACCAGACTTGGGACGGAACGTCCATGGCGGCTCCACACGTGGCCGGCGCTCTGGCCGTACTTCGGGAAAAAGCCCCGGACGCTTCCGTGGACGAACTGGTCAACGCGCTGAAGGATTCGGGAAAGCCGTTAAAGCGCGGTTTTTCCTCCGTATCGGTGCCCAGAATTCGCGTGGACGACGCTTTGGACCTCCTGGAAGCGTCCGCGGGAGGGTCGTCCCTGAGCGCCTCGGGCATCTGGGTGTCCGAGGACGAATCCCTGAAATTCTATCTGCAGAAATACGCCTCCGGTTCCGCCGTCATGGTGATTCTCTATGGCGACACCTTGAATCTTTTTCTGGATTCCGACTATGGCGACGGGTTCAGCGTGTCGTCGGACATCTTCGGCCAAGCGGCGGAAGTGCGGCTGGAACTCACGGATGACGAGCAGGGGGTCTTGTCCTGGGTGGCCGCGGGCACGGCGTTGGTGTCCAATGTGTCTTTGAAGTATCGGGAATCCTCCACAACCTTGGCCGGCGTCCCCCAAAACGGCATCTGGCAGGATGCGGAAGGCGCCACCAAATGCTATGTCCAGGCGTATGAGACGGGGTCCTGTCTTATGGTCGTCATGACGGGAGGCGTGCTTCACGCGTTCCTGGACCCGGACGTGTCCGACGGTCTCGACCTGGACAACAGCCTGCTGAACTCGGGATGCATCCTCGGATGGATCTCGTATGCCACGGGGGCGGGCGCGATTATGGGAGTGTGCGACGGGGGCGTTATTCTCGGATCGGTGTCCTTGGCCTACGAAACGAGTCTTTAACGGGTCGGCGAAAGCTCCGATCCGCGGCATGCACTTCTTTCCCCGTCACTGAGGCTTACGTTATTTGTGGTTGTTCACAGGTAGGCGTTCGCGGGGGAGGACTTTCGGGAAAGTCCTCCCCCGCCCCCCCCCCTCAAAGCATGTTGGACAGGTCTCACCGCCTCCGGCGGAGAGGCTCTCGCCGCCAAGGAATCTCAGTGAGGCATACAGAGAAGCCCTAAGACGCGTCGTAGTCTCGGTCGATCTCCGAACACCCTCTGCAGGCATGCCCCGCCCAACGAGAATCCGCTTCCTGAATCGGAATCCGGGATTCGTGGGGGCGGGCCCTAGTGCCCGCCCTCGTGTCCCCCATGATGTAGTCCCCCCTGTGAATGAACACCAACATCTTTTCCCCTCCGGAAAATCCCTTCCCGGTTTTCCAGAAGATTCCTTTTGAAAAGCGACCGACTTAATGATAAGCGAGAGCGAGCTTAGGCGTATCGTGCTTGTTCATAGGGGCGCCGGGAACCGGTGAACCTCTTTGCCGATTCAAAGCATTCAAATCGCGACGACCTCGTCGAAGATTCCGGGTGTTAGGACCCGGCAACCGCGCATGGAGACCCCACGACCCCGGTTGCGACGCGTGAGGGAGCAACAGGCTTAAAGGGTTTGGGAAAGGGGCCGGGAAAACCTTTTCTAAAAGGTTGTCCCGGATACTTCGTGAATGGATACGCCGCATCTTGTTGTTCTCTTCACTCATCCGAGCGTTTTAGGTTGGACGGAGCTGTTCATGTACAGGCGAATCCTGATCACGCTGCTTGGGGTCTGGAGCCTCACGGCCCTTTTGTGCGCCTGCAACGGGGAATCCACGGGGCAGGCCCAACCCGCCGAGGAGCGGCCCGTGGTCCGCACCATGATCCTGAAACCGGAGGATGTGTTCATCCCGGTGCGTTACGTGGGCGCCACGGAACCCTCGTCCACCGTTACGGTGGAGGCCAGGATTCGAGGGCTGGTGCAGCGCCTGCTCAAGGATATGGGAGACCGGGTGTCCGAGGGCGAACTCATCGCTAGCATCGACGACACGGACTACCGGCTGGCCGCGGCCGAGGCGAAGTCCGCCCTCAAACTGGCCCGGGTGCGCCGGGATACGGCCCTCAGAAGCCATGAACGCATGAAGGAGTTGCTTCCCAGGCAAGCCGTGGCCCAACAGCGTGCGGACGACGTGGAAGGGGAGGCCCTGGCGGCACAGGCCGAAGTGGAACGCGTGCGGGTGCTCCTCGACTCGGCGGAGGAACAGCTCGCCAAAACCCGCGTACAAAGTCCACTAAAGGGTTTGGTTTCCCGGCGTTTCGTGGAGGTCGGGGACAACGTGGAACCGGGCGAACCTCTTTTCCGCCTGGTGAGCCTCTCTCCCATCGAGATTCGCATATTTGTCAATGAACGGGACTACACCGCGTTGACCGCCGGAGGCACGGTGGATGTGCGCGTGGACGCCTTCCCGGAAGAAGACCTGCAGGGTGTGGTGCACCGGTTGGCGGTGGAAGCGGATCCCAAGACCAACACCTTCGAAGTGGAAATCCGCCTGCCCAATACCGATGGAAGGCTCAAAGCCGGCATGAGCGCCGAAGTGAGCTTTGTGCGGCGGGAAATGAAGGATGCGCTCCTGGTCCCGCAGAACGCCGTGCTCTACCGTAAGGGCAAGACCCTGGTGTTCGTGCTGGATCCCGAGGACGTGGCCCGGGAACGCGAGGTGGTTCTCGGAAGCCCCTACGAGGATTGGATTCGCATCGTGTCGGGACTGCGTTCCGACGAACGCCTCATCATCGAGGGGCAACACTATTTGAAAGACGGGTCCCGTCCCCGTCTGCAAACCGATTCCTGATTTTGTTCTGATTCACGGGGTGCGCCGCAGGGGGACGTCATCCCCCGCACCCCCCGCCGGGGGACCCATGGCCCCCCGGACCCCCGTTGCGCTTCTGCGAATCGCGTACGCGATTCGCAAGGGCGAAACGGAGGTCCGTCCCTTCCGGGACGAAGCCGAACTTGGGAGCATCTTTGCCGATTCAGCAGATGTAGGGAACGTTGGGAATGAGTGAGAAACCTGAATTTTTCAGCAGCCTCTCCGCCGGAGGCGGTGGGGCCTGTCCAACCTGCTTTGGGAGGGGGCCTGGGGGAGGACTTTCCCGAAAGTCCTCCCCCGTGAATGTTTGTGCGCCGGGCAAAGCTCCGGCGATCCTGGCGGATGAAAGTTCCGCCCGCGGTAATTGCCTGTTCACCGCGAAGTCGCCGGCCCGGCGCGCAGGGGTAACCCGAGGCGTCAAGCGGGCCGGAAAAGGCCGTAAGGTCAGATAGAGTGCAGGCCGTAACGCAAGTGAACTCGCTTCGGCCTCGTTACACGGATGGCGGCGGTGACCTTCCAAGCATATGGGGAAACCTGCCAATGGTGCGATGGGAAAACAGGAACGTCGCACCGTGCCGCCCGGGGTGTTTGGAGACGGCATGTACTCGAAGGAGCGCCGGGGAACCCGGGAGACCCGGCGGGACGGGCAGGGCGGCAGGTAGCCCGAGTCCAAACGGCAGCGGGGAATACATAACCCGCTGCACGGTCCCGGCCGGGAGTCGGACTTGCCCATAGTAGCGAAGAAGTCCTGGAAACAGGATGGAGCCAAGGGGCAGGACTTTGATCGCGTTTCGGACGAATGGAGGAAGGACCGCTTGGACGGAAAACGTCCCACTACGGATCGGGTCAAGCCGGAAAATGGAGTGGCCGCCAAAGTCTCCCTTCTTCGGATGAAACTGGGCCTCAAGGCCAAGCAAGAGCCGGAGTTTCGATTCTATGCGTTGTACGATCGCGTATATCGTCGGGATGTTCTGGAGAGTGCGTGGAGACGGGTACGCGCCAATCGAGGTGCGGCCGGTGTGGATGGAGTGAGCATCCGGGCCATCGAGGCAAAGGAAGATGGGGTGAAGGTCCTTCTGGAATTCATCCAGCGGGAACTGAAGGGGAAGACCTATCGACCCTTGCCGGTGAAACGGGTGTACATCCCCAAAGCCAACGGCAAGCAGCGGCCTCTGGGCATACCGACCATCAGGGATCGGATCGTCCAGATGGCGGTGCTGCTCCTGATTGAACCGATCTTCGAGGCGGACTTCGAGGACTGCTCGCACGGATTTCGTCCGGGCCGGAACGCCCACGGGGCGTTGACGGAGATCCGGCAGGCCCTGAAAGACGGGTATCGGGAGGTACTGGACGCGGACCTGACGAGCTACTTCGACACCATACCCCATGAACCGCTCATGCGGTGCGTGGAGCGGCGGATAGCGGACCGATCGGTGCTGAAACTGATCCGTATGTGGCTGCAAAGTCCGGTGGTGGAAGAAGTAAATGGAGTCCGGAAAGTGACCCGACCGAAGAAAGGGACACCTCAAGGAGGGGTGATTTCTCCCCTGTTGGCCAACATCTATCTCCACGAGTTCGACAAGAAGTTCCATGGTCCGGGTGGACCAGGGCGGACCATGAAAGCCCACCTTGTCAGGTACGCCGACGATTGGGTGATCCTGGTCCGGCGCATGAACCCTCGGATCATGGATTTTGCCGAAGAGACTCTCGGGTCCCTCGGGCTGACGCTGAATCGAGACAAGACCAGCATCGTGAATCTGAACCAACCGAGAGGAAGCCTGGACTTTCTGGGCTTTACCTTCCGCTACGACCGCAGCGTGCTCGGCCCCGGTGTCTACTTGAACGTGGTTCCCTCGTCCAAGGCCCTGCACCGGGCGCGTGAGCGGCTGCGAGCATTGACGTTGAGGAAGGTGCAAGCGCCGCTGGAGGAGGTCATCCAACGGGTGAACCGATTCCTGACGGGCTGGGGCCAATACTTCAAGTTTGGGTACCCGCGGGTTGCGTTCAAGAAAATCGACTGGTTTGTCCACAACCGGTTTCGTCGATTCATGAAGACGAGGAGCCACCGGCGCTGTCAACACCTGGACGGGCCGTCGCTGTATGCGGCGCTGCGCGCGAAAGGGTTGGTCTACCTGCATGAGAAAGCCGTCAACTTCTTGCGAATGCCTTGTCGCTGAAAGATCATCGGAGAGCCGGATGCGGGAAATCCGCACGTCCGGTTCGACGAGGGGGCGCTGCCGGTAAGTAAGTTTAGACGACACGTAGTAGCTGCGTGCAGCGAGGCGTCACTAAAAGTCGGCCTTAACTCCTTTGCCGTCAGCGCTCTACTCTACAAGGCCTGTGCGGTCAAGGAGGAGCGCATGCGTTCCATCATCTTTTTCTTCTTTGGGCTGTTGTTCGCGTCGGTGTCCTCCGCACCCGCGGAGATCGTCCTATGGGCCAATGAAGGAGGAGACAAGGTCGCACGCGAGGAACTGCGGGCGACGGAACACCCCGAAAACACCCTCAACAGCGTGTGGGACGGGGAGAAGATCAGCGTCTTCGGGGCGCGCAACGAGGTGGTCGCCTTCGTTGTGATCCTGGAAGCGCCCACGGCCCGTGTTGAAGACGTTTCCGCGACCTTCGACGCTTTGCGGGGACCGGGCGGGGCCGTCATCGGTTCCATTCCCGTGCCGGGTGATGAGGTGTTCACCTGGGTGCATCGAAACATCGAGCTTTTTTACGTTCGTTACCTGGAAATCAGAGGGCTCAGCACCGACATTTTTTACGATCATTACGATGAACGGCATATTCCCCAAAGGTTTCGGCGACCCTGGACCGGTGAAGGGGAGGGCTCGGGAAGTTGGGAGGATCGTCCCGATCACGACAAATTCTATCCCGAAATCGCCGTTCCCCTGGAACTCGTTCCCTCCTTCGACATTTCCCAAGGTCAAAACCAGAGCCTGTGGGTGGACGTCTACATCCCCAAGTCGTCGCACCCCGGTTTGTACTCGGGCGACCTGACGATCCGAGCGAACGGGTCCGTGCGTACCGTTCCCGTTGAACTCACGGTGCGAGATTTTGCTCTGCCGGATCTGCCGAGCGCCAAAACCATGGTGTACTACAGCATGGAGAACATCAACGATCGGTATTTGGGCGATCCCTATCCGGATGTGGGCACGGACACGTACGACCGGTCTCTCGATCTCGAGGACGTGCATTTCCAACTGGCGCACAGGCACAAGGTGTCCCTCATCGACGGCTGGTACGCGGAGGTTGCCGACATCGACGATCGTTGGATCGACCGGCTGAACGGTGGGCTCTTCACGGAATCGCGAGGGTATTCCGGTCCCGGCGCGGGCGTCGGAAACAACGTCTTTTCCATCGGCACCTACGGTTCCTGGCCGTGGCGGGACGGTTCTCGACAAGACATGTGGACCCAAACCGATCTTTGGGTGAACTGGTTCGACGCCCACGACTTCGGCGCCTATACCGAGTACTTCCTGTATTTGATCGATGAGTCCGACGACTATGCTCAAACCGAGCAGTGGGCCCGATGGATGGACGAAAATCCCGGTCCCGGCCGTCGCCTCATGTCCATGGCCACCGTGGACCTGCCCACTCGGTTGACCGAAATTCCTTCTTTGGACATCACGGCCTCCTGGGCGGGGATCGGCATCACGGACGTCTGGCGGGACGCCGCGGACGCCGTTGCGTCGGACCCCGCCGAACGGCTGTATCTGTACAACGGCTCGCGTCCGGCGATTGGAAGCTTCGCCGTGGAGGACGACGGGGTGTCGCCGCGAGTGCTCGCCTGGTCCCACTACAAGAAGAACATCGACCGCTGGTTCTACTGGGAATCCACGTACTACGACAATTACCAGGGCGACATGGGAGAAACCAACGTTTTCCAAAAGGCGCAAACCTACGGGTCCTTTGACCGGGTGGACGATGAATTGGGGGAAACGGGCTGGAACTACGTGAACGGCGACGGAGTGCTGTTGTATCCCGGCACGGACATGAGATATCCGGCCGACAGCCACGGCGTGCCCGGTCCTTTCGCTTCGCTGCGTCTCAAGCTGTGGAGGCGCGGAATTCAAGACGTGGATTATCTCACCGAGGCGGCGGCCGCCGACCCGGCGCGCACCGCCGACATCGTGGATCGCATCGTTCCCCGCGTCCTGTGGGAAGTGGGGGTGTCCGACCCGTCCGACCCCACGTGGGTGCTGACGGACATCAGCTGGTCCGTGGACCCCGACGTCTGGGAGCAGGCGAGGAGCGAACTCGCCGACATCATCGAAGCCGCGACCCCGTCGCCCGACATCAAGGCCGGCGATTCGGACGGACCGGTATTCCTAAGCTCGGACGGGAAGGTCGCGCTCAGCGTTTCCTTTTCAGCAGGCAAAGACCTGGAACAGAACGCCGACTGGTGGGTCGTGCACGCATCTCCCGACGGGACCCTCAGGCATCTGGACCTGAGTTCGGCCGGGCTGATTCCCGGTTTGACCCCCACCCATCAGGGGCCGCTGTTCAACTTCGACAAGACGGAGATTCTGGAGCTTTCGGGCCTTTCTCCCGGTTCTCACGCCTTTTACTTCGCCGTGGACCTCAAGAGGAACGGCACTGTGGACGGTGATTCCCTGTATTTTGACTGGGTGGGGATCGAGGTCTCGGAATAACGGAGGGCGGGCCGTTCCTGATGCGTCCGGCAATCGTTCTCCTGAAGGCCCCTCACCTTGGTTGCGACGCGAAAGCGAGCAACCCGCTCAAGAAGTTTTGGATGGGATGCGGGGAAACCTTTTTCAAAAGGTTTCCCCGCCTACCCCGTGAATATACACCAAATACCAATCCCTCTCACCTCGGTCGATTCCCATGAATTACCTCACATTCGTCAAGAAATACGCAAGATTGTTCGTGCTGCTGTCCATCGTGCTGCCCGTGGTGTGCGGCGTGGCCGCCTACAACTACATCCCCAAGGAAGGTAACCCGGAGATCACCGTGCCGGTCACCGTGGTGGTGACTCCGTATCCCGGAGCGTCGCCCGAGGAAGTGGAAAAGCTGGTCACCACCAAGATCGAGGAGGAACTGGACAAGCTCGACGACGTGGATGAAATCCGCTCCACCAGCAGTGAAAACGTGAGCGTGGTGGTGGTGGAATTCGACGTGGAAGCGGACATCGAGCGGAAGATTCAGGACGTGAAAGCCGCGGTGTCCGACGCGCGGGACGACCTTCCGGCCGAAGCCGAAGACAGCGTGGTGGAAAAGATCGACTTTTCCGACATCCCCCTCATGATCGTTTCCGTGTCCGGGGAGCAGCACCCCCTGCGCCTCAAGCGCATCGCGGAGGACATGGCCGACGAACTGGACCGCATCCCGGAAGTGCAGGAAACCGTCATCAGCGGGGGACTGACCCGCGAAATCCAGATTTACGCCGTGCCCGAAAAACTGGACCGCTTCGGCCTCACCATCCTGGACTTGTACGCAGCGGTTTTGGGTTCCGACGTGAACATTCCCGCGGGAGACATGACCGTATCCCGCCGCAAGTACCTGATCCGCAGCGAAACCGAAGTGGAGGAGGTCCAAGACTTCCGAAGGATTCCCGTGGCCGGGTACCAGGGCCGCGTGGTGTATCTCGACGAGGTGGCGGAAATCCGGGACGGGTTCGAGGAAGACCGCACCTATTCCCGCGTGGACGGCCGCCCGGCCGTGTCCATCGCGGTGAAGAAACGACCCGGGGCCAACATCCTGCTGACTTCCGCCAAGGTGAGGGAACGTCTGGCGGAGCTGGAAAAGAGCGTCGGCGAGGGCATCACCACGTTCGTCACCGCGGACCAGGCCAAGTTCGTGCGGCAGGATTTCGACCTCATGACCAACAGCGCGGTGTCGGGCCTCATCCTGGTCATCATCGTGCTCTACTTCGCCATGGGGTTTCGCAACGCGCTCCTCACCTCCCTGGCCATTCCCTTGAGCCTGGCCGCGTCCTTCTTCGTCATGTTCCTCATGGGCATGAGCAACAACTCCATGGTGCGCTTCAGCCTGGTGCTGTGCATCGGCATCCTGGTGGACAACGCCATCGTGGTGGTGGAGAACGTGTACCACCACGCCCGTTTGGGCAAGGACCGCATTCGGGCCGTGATGGACGGCGTCTCCGAAATCGCCCTTCCGGTTATATCCGCCACCCTGACCACGGTGGCCGCCTTTGTGCCCATGCTCCTCATGTCGGGCACCGTGGGGGCCTGGATGGCCTTCATGCCCAAGACCGTCAGCGTGGCCCTGTTGTCCTCCCTGTTCGTGGCCCTCATCTCCAATCCTCTCATCCTCATGAAGGTGCTCAAAGAGGACAAGACCCCGGCCGGCGGTGCCGGCCCCCGCGCGGCGGACCGGGACCTGGCCCGCATGAAGCGGCTGTATGAGAAGATCATCATCCGAGCGTTGAATCATCCCGGCAAAGTGGCGGCCCTCTGCCTGCTCCTGCTCCTGGGCGCGTTTACGCTCCTGGGCACCAAGGTCGTGGAAGTGGAAATGTTTCCCGACGCGGATTTCGACTACCTGTACATCGACGTCGAAGCTCCGCCGGGCACGGACATCGACGTCACGGACGGCATCGCCCGGCGGGTGGAGGACATCATCCGCACCCACGTGCCCGAAGCCGTGCGCGTGGTGGCCACCGTGGGCAGCCGGGGACAGAGCGCCTACGAGATTTCGGTGCAGAGCGGCACCAACAGCAATTACGCGGAAATCACTATCGAACTGTTGGAAGGCAAGGAGTACCGCCGTGCGAGTCACCGGGAGATTCAGGCCCGGCTTCGGCCCCTGTTCGCCGCGGTTCCCGGCGCGGAAATCAAGTTCCGACCCATCGAATGGGGTCCGCCCCGAGTGGCTCCCATCACGGTGAAGGTGTTCGGGGAAGACATCCCGGTGCTCCGCGGGATTACGGAGCAGGTGGTCGCCACGTTGAAGACCGTCCGGGGGGCCGTGGAAGTGGCGGACGACTTTTCCGACGCGCCTCCGGAAATCCGGGTCAAGGTGGACCGGGCCAAGGCCGCGGTGCGGGAGGTGTCTCTTGAGGACCTGTCCCTCACCCTGCGGGGCGTGATTTCCGGACTGGAAACCAAGGAGTTTCGGGACGAAACCGACGCGAGCAAGGAATACGACGTCAGCATCCGGTTTCAGCGGGAGTCCCGCCAAGCCCTGGAAATGCTGGATCGAGTCAAGGTGCGGTCCGCCGACGGGTCCCTGGTGTATTTATCCTCCATGGCGGAGATGGAACCTCGGGAGGGCGTCAACGTGATCCGGCATTCCAACCTGGACCGCGTGGTGCGCATCACCGCCCAGAACCTGGATCGTTCCGCCGTGGAGGTCACCGAGGAACTGAGGAAGAAGCTGGCGGGCCTCACCCTGCCCGAGGGATACACCATCGACTATGCCGGGGACGTGGAAGAAACCGAGGAATCCTTCGCCAGCCTGCGCCTCGCCTACCTGGTGGCCTTTCTGCTGATCCTCACCATCCTGGTGGCCCAGTTCAATTCCTTTTTCCAGCCCTTCGCCATCTTGATTTCCCTGCCCTTGAGCGTGGTGGGGGCCGTGGCCGGACTCTGGATCACCGGCAACAACTTTTCCATCATGTCCTTTGTGGGCCTAGTGGGCTTGTCCGGCATCGTGGTGAACGACGCCATCGTGCTGGTGGACTGCATCAACCGGTTCCGCAAGCAGGGCATGGAAATCTACCGGGCCGTCATCGACGCCGGCAAGCAGCGGCTGCGCCCCATTATTTCCACCACGGTGACCACCATCGGGGGCCTGGTGCCCCTCACCATCACGGACGAACTGTGGGAAGGCCTGGGCGTGGTCATCATCGCTGGCATCGGGTGCGCCACCCTTCTCACTCTCGTGGTGGTGCCCACGGGCTACATGGTCATGGAACGGTTTTCGGCCCGCCTGTTCCGCGCCTTCGGCAAGGAGGAACCCTTCGAGGTTCCCCCCGGCAAGGTGTACGTGCACACCCCGCCGCGCACCCTGTGGCTTCAGGTGGGCTTCTTCCTGCTCCTGCAAGGCGTGTTCCTGTGGTTCGGTACCGAGCTGTGGATTCTGCCCGTGCTGAGGGACATCCAGGCCCTGAACGTACAAGCCCCCACCGTGGTCAAATGGGTCCTGGAAGCGGTGGTGACCTACCTTTTGGCCGCCCTGGAACTCCTGCTCATGCTCGTGGTGCTGTTCCTGCCCGCCCTGCTGCTTTGGCTCACCCTCAGACTCACCGCCGGACGCCGCAGACGCTACGTGGCCCTGACCCCGGAAGGCCTCACCGTGAACCTGGCCCTGGAACCCGTCACCATTCCCTGGGAGGCGGTTAAAGGGGTGCGCTTCCGCAACCGAGCCCAAAAGATCGTGGTGAAAACCGATTTGCAGCGCTACGTGCTGGGACCGCTGGTGGAACGCATCGCCGGCGCCGAGGAGCCGAAACTGTGGACGTGGCTCGGAAGCGGAAGAGGGCGGAAAGCGAAAGAGGCGAGGAACAGGGCATTCGGGGAGGTGAAGGAGGAGATGGGGAGTTTGTGGGGGTGAAGAATCTCCAAACTAAATCATTTGGGCGTCGACGGCCCAATTGTCTTGGCAGTCCTCAGGACCGGTGAGGCGGAGGGGACAGCGGCGGCCACCCAATACAAAACCAAAATCCGAAGGGACACTGTCAAGTCAAGTCTGGTCAGGGCACTTACACTCTTCTCGTGTTGGTGGTCTGTCGCAAATCCACTTGCGGGTGTTGCGTATTATTACACATAGTCGTAGGGGAATAGGCCGCGCCTCGAATTTTGCCCTTTCCCAATCGTGCTTGAGCAAAGCAGACACACAGTGCCCAAATATCTCTGCACGATTTAACTCATTCCCCTCATTAGGTAGTGAGATACAAGCAAGTATCTCATTGTCATGTGAATCTGTCGGATTCAACATGAGCCGGAATTCGGCGCGAAGCCTGTCAAGTAAGTGTTTGTCCCTACGAATCAAGGCGTCATGCACATCGATTGCCATGATTCGAACTTTTTCACGCCAATTCCTGCGTTCTTGAGTGATATTCTCGATACTAATCCGCCGTTCTGCAGTCCACAGGGAGACAATGGCGGCGATGATAGCAGCGATAACGGTTGATGTGAGTATTGTTCCCATAGTGCATATTTCTCCCCAATAGCTCGTTGTTTGATGATAGAAGGGTCGGAAAAAGAAGATGCCCTAATTCTATGATTTGATCTTTAAATTCCAAAAAATCCTGTCTCAATTAAGCAGCTTAAGGCGAAACTTGACCATATTTCATTATTCAAAAGTCAAATCATCGGCACGATTACGACGATCCTCTCCTTCTCGTGCTACTTCGATCTTTTGCTGAAGGGCCAGGTACTGTGCTTTTGCCCAAGTCCTGACCTTAGCATCATCATGCTCGTACAAAGACTCGAACAGGACGAGACGCTTCTGAAGAACATCCGCTAGAGAACCGGACCAAGAGAGCGGAGTAATGGTTGCATCAAGAGAGCTGAGAACAGCGCCTAAGTCAGGCGCTTTTGATAGAAGGAGGAAGAAAATAGGTCGCCACTTCAATTCTGCAGTTTCATCCGACGCTATGAAGAGCTGTAACGACGTTACTATCAAACAATATCGACATTCCGGATCAGATTTGCACCAGGAGATGATAGTAGAATCCGGAATGTGATTAAGCGGATTTTCATGGATATTAGATACACCGTATGACAGCCTTCTATGGAATTCGTATCCGATATCATATTCTTCTATAAATATATCCAAAAAAACGACTGGCCGCTTGGCGGCAATAACGGATAGCAATTCTGGATAATCGTGAGCATGAACATTCCATGTAAGAAAAGCTTTAATGAAATTGTGACATAGCTTCTTTGTAATATACTCATCATAATCAAAATCAAGGGTATTCTTGGACAATTGAGCTAAGCCGTGATCATCCTTGCCGTATTTTCTGTGTTCTCGAAAGAATGACCACGTAGAAAGGACTTTGTGAGCTACTGAAATCAACTTTGTTGAATGACCGTTAGTTCCAGTATCTGGATCGTGAAACCTCATTTTCAGAATTTGGATAACAACGTAAATCCCATCTTCTCTTGAGAGCATGACATCTAGGAGATCGGCCAAGTCGTCGTCACATATGGATTTATGCCGTTGTACCTGGGCAATATGTCCGAAAGTCTCAGGTTTCGCTCGACCATAATCCAAGGCCTTTCTCAACCGTTCGACAGCCTCTTTATCAATCGGTACAGCTGTTTGGAGAATGGGGAAATAGTCCGACATAAGGTCATCGGTTATCATAGCGTCAAGAGTCGCGTTACAGAATTCGGGATCAGTTTCGGCGCAAGATGCGAGGAATCCCATGAAAACGTTAAATACTCGGTTTTCACGGGGCGTTTTCCTTAGCTGGGATACCAGTTTCTGCCATAGCTCTTTTTTGCTTTGGCAGCCATCCGCAAGCCCGAGCCCGAAGCTATGAAGGCCAGGGGCATACTTAGATACAAGCTCCGGCAACAATAGTTCTAAGGTATCCATATCTTGAGCAACCTCAGTCCCTATTTCGCGGATATTCTGTCCCGTTTGGTTCAACGATTGACTTCGACTTGGGCTGTCGGAGGAATCGTCTGCGACACAAAAAATGTCATACCTGCTGGATAATGCGAAGGTCCGTGCACGTTCGATAAGGGAGGAAGGCCTCAGAAGTTTTTCAAGACGGTTAAGGGCTGCCAATGAGTCCTTTTCCAGTCTACCGCCGTCATACTTGAGTGTTTCTTTGATGGGAGCCCAGCACTCGTTTAATGGCTGCTGTTGATGGATACGGGCAACTTCTTCTTCCAATACTCTGAACATTCCTGCGTTGGTCCATAATCCGCGAAAATGGATGCACAGAATTTTTCTTGCTCGTTGCGCAATTGAACGACCCGATAGGGCGAGGCGGGTGCAAATGCCTATAAACAATTGATACCAACCCATAACCTCTTTGTTCGTTCTTGGTACATAGCCAAAATCCCTCGATCTGGCTCCGAACTCAAACTCGTAGGCGGAGATGAAGTGGTAAGTTTCAAGTGTGGCATCTAATAGGAACAATCCAATTTCTTGTGAATCAGAGTCATCTGAGCCCACCAATTTTTCGATGATGCTTGCCCTTGATTCTATCGAGGCACGAGTACCGGACAGATAAATAGAGAAAAGAGACTTCAAGACATTACGTGTAGAATAATACTTCTCATCCGGGTTCTCGGATATCGCAAAAGGTAATATTAGCCTGACGCTTCTATCAAATAATTCTTGGTCATAGGCTATGTGTCGAAGAAGGAGGACAAAATCATAGAAGTGTGCGTTCTCGCGGGACAACAGGTTGCCTTTGTGATCCAACTTGGCTGCTCTTTCGATTAATTCCAAGGCTTTTTCCGGTGATACCGGTGCTAGGTTCTTGAACACTTCCATTCCAAAATCACTGAAATTGCAGTTCGCCTCACCAATCCATCCGTGCTCCGACAGCCAATCATTTGCGATCTCGACCGCCGGTTCGCAGCCATCCAGATAGCTAAGACGGCGGGTGAAGGACTTGATCAATCGTTCAGACCCACTCCCGAGGATTGATTGAGTGATGGTCTGTTTCGGAATGGCTTTGAGTGCTCGCTTGGCGAGCCAATTGGCGATTGCATGGGGTAGCAAGGCCCTCCATTGGCCTCTGGATTGTATCAGGCCGCGTTCCCCAAGCTTCGCGACATCTCTGTACAGCTCGGCAGCCGATTTCCCAATGAGCGATGCCAGAAGCAGAATCTCTGATGCTTCTGAATCCACATCCGTACCTTCAAACGAGTATACAAGTGAGCAAGCTTCCGCAGAAACAAGCAGATCAGTGTTGGAATCATGCCGCTGTCGGAAGAGTCTCTCAAATAAGTCTTCGTCGCTGAACCCTGATAAGGTTTCGCCTCTTTCCACCGTGTGGGCAAGGGCAATAGCCACGCGTGCGTTCCCGCCGGAGAACTCCCCTATTGTTCGCGCATTGACATGGCTGATTTGCGTGAAGCGATTTCTTATTAGTTGTTCAATAACCTTTTCACTGGACGGCTTCAGGATGAACACTCTTGTTTCTTCTGGAATATCTTCACGAATGTCGTATTCGACTGTGAGTATGCTGACGTCGCTTGTGTAGCAGGTTTTAGTCAAACGGCGATGTAGGTCAGGTGGGCAATTATCAACAATCAGTATCGCCCGCTTCTTCTCTGCCTTTATGCTCTCAGCGAAGGCGAGCGGCGCGGGAGATGGACTATCTGCAGTGTCTGTGTAAATAGCCTGTGAGGGATTAAGTGCATTTTGGCCCACCCTGTCATCAAAAAGTGCCTGAACCAGCCGTGTCTTGCCAACTCCCGACAAGCCGGTCAAGCGCACCGAACTTCCCGGGTTTGACAGGGTTTTTCGGAGCCTCTCCAAACCGTCTTTGATGGACATTTCTCCGTCTTTGCTCCTGGGTCGTTCATCCAGCCTCATTTCCTCATCCAACAAATACTCTTCGTTGGTACCTCCGGGTGGGTTCGCCCAGTTTTCATAGGGATGCCAGCCAAATAGAGACTTACCGATCTTACCGCGAACCCATAAAACCAGCGATGGATGTGAACGTATCCAAGTTGCGATTCGACCTCGGTCATAGAAGTCGAGGAAGATATCCTCCTCGTTCAGTTCCCCCCTGACTGCCTCTTTCATGGCATCAATCCGGGATTTTAATGCCTTAGACGTGGTTGATCCATTCGAGCTGACTATAATGTAGGCTCCGTTCTTATCAGCGAGGTTCCTGATGTCATCTCTAAAGACACCTTTAGGTTTCATTTCATCTATGATCTTCCTCTTCGGCATGTCGCTCTTCTTGACCTGAAAACCGGTTTCGGATCGAGGGATAGAGCTGTTCGGCGGTGGTAATATTGTCCCTTTAACGACCACATCAAGTCCACCGTCCGGTGCATCTTGATGGCCGCCCCATATTATGTCTTTGGTTGGGAGGCCCGCCGAACGGTAGTCCGCTTCGCACAATAGGCCGATCAGTGTCCGAAGGTCCGTATCGTCAAGAAGTGCTATATCATCACCTGTGATATCGAGAATATGTACCAATTTGTCAAACTCGCGTTCGAGATGCCTTTGGAATGGGCCCTATGGGCTGTTTTCATTATCCATGTGAGTGAAGGTTATGCCGTTTTATATTTTCAGAGCCGTAAGGATTTGCTATCCTGAGGCTCAGTTCCCTATGTCATGCCACGTCAGAATTTAATTATCCATTCAACATAGGCGTTATTTGGTCTAGTCTCCAGGTCGCCACCGCTGATACTGTGATGATGTCGACCATCTGATGAGGTTCCCTTATCGTCCCAATGTGCCCGATAGCCTCCAGCATTAGTCTGGAGATCTTTACTATCATCATGAACCTCTCCGCTTATTAGAACTCTCTGCATCGTATGCGTATGTGCGCCGGCGTCGTCAGCCTTAAAGGAGTTCCGTGGTGATGCGGTTGCATATTCCTGAAACGATCCGGGTTGATTGGGAGATGGGTGCTGTGAGCCGTCTACTTGCTTCCTTATCATTGCTTGAGGGTCTTTAAATAGATCATTCCGATCTTGGTTGACACCTCTCAGAAAGAGGCCTCTGAGATCGGGAAGCTTGAAATCGCCCGAATCGGTTGGCTTACCCCAGTTATCTCCTATGGCTTTGTACAAGTCGCGATAATCGCTTTTTCTGAGTTCGTCTCCATGGCACAGCAGCCAACCTGACTTCCTTAAGATTTCCTGAACATTTTGATCGATAGTCCCGGCGTACGCAAGGATTGTTCCTGGTCGAACCTGAGAAAGCAGCGGCGCTACGCTCTTCTTTATGAATTTGTTTTGCACATCCTTTTCCGTCAAATAGGTTTTTTTTGCGGTCTCCTTTGGTAGCATAGTATTTTCAAGGCTTGATATTCGGTTTTGCTGTTTTTTGATAAGCTCTATAAGTGCCTTGAAATTACCGTTCAAATCACCAGATCTGAGTATCTCCCCATCTACAAATTCATGTAACCTTGTGTCTTGGGCGAATGAGATGTTCTGGGAAAGCAGGATAATGATAAAAGAAATCATCAGTCTAACCATAACGCTACCTCCAATAATTGAGCTATTTTATTATTATTAGTATATTAGTCCCAATGACATCACCAACCCTCATGATATTATCAGTATCGAATTCAACAACTAGAGTTTAGAGTCTGGCGACCCTTGGTATAGGAAAAATGCGAATAAAGACAACAAAGTACTTGACATTGCCGCGCGGATGCGCGGCCGCCTTTGGCGGCCCTTTAAGGAAAGAAACCTTTCCTTGGGGGTCAACCAATGGATTCGACGGCTCAAGCACTTATGCTCCTATCGCAGTGGATTTCCTTTCTATTTCAGGCCGTTCCGTGCAGAATAGCTCCGACTCTTCTGGAACTCCTGATGGGATGTATGGTCTGCCGCGGCGGCCATATTTCTTCCGCGCTTCTGGCCGTTCGGCCCCAGTTGTCCTGGACCGCCTATTACAAGGCCATCGAAAAGGGCCGATTCCAATGGCTTGCGCTAGCCCGGCAATGGATGCGCCTGATCCTGAAACGGATTCCAAACCGATCCATCGAGTTCGCCATAGACGACTTCCCTTTGCCCAGATCGTCCAAGAAAGCTCCCTGCGCCGGTTGGCATTACGATCACGCGCACCGGCCCAACCGCCCCAAATTCCTGTGGGGACAGCTTCGGGTTTCTCTGGCTGTCATCTGCCGCCACAAGGGCCGGGTAGCCGCGTTTCCCCTCTTGTTTCGGCTCATCCGCAAAAAAGGGAACACCACCAAACTGGACGCGGCGCGGCTCTTGATGTCCGTTCTCATGACTTGGCTGCCGGATCGCTTTCTCATTATTCTGCTGCTCGATGCCTGGTATATGAAAAGCTCCCTGGTGGTTCCCCTGATTCGCGATGGTGTGACGGTCATCGGCCAAGTCCGCAAAGATACCGCCCTGTTTTTGCCTCCGGACAATCCGCCTCGGAAGAAACGGGGCAGACCCAGAAAGTATGGGGAAAAACTCACGTTGGAAAACATCGGACGATTCTGTCGTCCGGTGGAGAAAACCCTCTTTGCCTACGGCTCGGAACGAGTTTTCCAGTTCTACCAAACCAAAGCCAAAGTCCGCTTCCTGGACGGCCGGTTGTGCAAGATCGTGTGGTGCCGGTTTATGTCCGACAACCCCTCTTGGTCCGATTGGCATCTTCTGATCAGTACCGATCCCGACATGGACGGCGCGGAAGTGATTACACGCTATGCACGACGATGGTGGACCGAGCCCATGTTCAACGAGATCAAGCACCTGTTCGGACTGAAAAATGCTTGGCAGCAGACACGGCAGACATTGGCTCGATGGAGCATGATCTTGTGCCTGGCCTACGGCTTGCCACGGCTCTTGGCGCTCTGCCTGGGTCCCAACGCGGCCTATACGATGTTTCCAATCCCTTGGAGAAAGAACAGGCCCGCCACCGCCGGCTGGATGGCCGCAGCCATCGGTCGTCTTTTCGGCAACTTAAACGTGCGAGCCATGTGGAACCGGAAATCCAAAAAATTCCAACCGGAATTCACCGATTCTCCGGAAGACTTGGGGCGCGCTGCCTGATATCCGTGTTCAGTCAATCATCTCAAAGCCTTACGTCAACGGTATTCAACCCGTCTTGGAGAACTATGCTCTTCTATACAAACTTGGCTGCCCCGCATGGCTCTAAACTCTAGTTCAACAATATGTAGTGCAAAAACTAATATAAATGAAACCGGGCCAAACAGTTTGAGCTTCTTGCGTATTGCTGGTGGGAACTTGGGGATATCGACGAGTCCCAATTTTATTCCGCCTATGTATGGAGCCAGTAATAGGATAAATGTGATTACTAGGAGAAGGTTGCCAAATTGTTCTATATTATATAGCTCAAAGACATTGGATGACATTATACAATACCTCTACAGTTTGGTATTGAAGCGGATAAAAAAAGGAGATTTTGATTATGTTAGAACTGTATGAGTATCTTTAATGGATATAATAAAAAAATGATAATAGGCCTAATAATGAAGGGTGTGGCAGTTTTTGTGACAGTTGGTAGAAAACTGGGTATTTCGATATTTTTCGCAATAGATAGTAGACTATGGCATATAATATGGGGACACCATACAGATTACCCCTGTACAGTCTTTTCTACCCCTGGCAACGGTGAATACCCCTGAGTGACTTTGCCAACATTGGTTTTGGCATCGGTGTAACGCTCTGATCTACCCATCGTTCATCGGCGTTGGAGAATCGATCCTGAACCAACGGCCTCGTTTTGCGTGCCAATGGATTGACCTAAGAATCGTTGTTCCACCTCAAGGCACAGCGCAACGGCCTCTTGGGTCCTTTTCATCAAGGTGCCAGGGACTTGGCCTGCGTATGACAGCCGCGAAGGGCCGGGACCGAGGCGACCAAGACGCCGTCCAGATCCATCGCGATGATGCTGAATACTCTCATCCTACGTCTTCCGGTGCTCATGCGGCAGAACCACTGTTGGAAATCAATGGGAATGCCGGTCTTTTAAGACTATTTCGGGAACATTGATTATCATACACCGACTTTCTCACGGATGACAATAGGCGGATCCATGGTTTTGGCCTCATGAAATCCATGAGCTCCACTCATGAATGTCATGAGAAATGCCGGCGAATTCGTTTTTTGTGTTTCAGCGGGGGGCCGAAAGTGGGTGAAGCTGCGGGTGAAGGGAATGCCTGAGGGAGGAAGGTCCGACGGTCTGGATGCGATCCCGGATTCGTTCCGTATCTTTCGCGTGTTGTTGCCGAGCTGGGGCTCGGCGATCCCAGGGGGGCCGTTCGGCGACGGGGTGATGATGTGGAAAGGGGAGGGGCGTCTCATCCCGTGAAGGGCGTCTCGGGTTCTTCTCCTGTGGCAGCGGGCCGGGTCGGAAGGCTTCAGAGCCCTGAGATGTCTTGCCGCCGAGAGCCTCTCCGCCGGAGGCGGTGTGGCCCGCCCAAATTTCCTATTCGACTGATCTCCGAAAAAGCATTATCCATCGGTAGGCTTCACGGTATGTCTACCGCCATTCCTCGCAACCAACTGTTCGTCCCTTCCCTTGCACGCTCATAGCGTGGTTGGGTTTGTCCTGGGAGCGCCGAATGCCGGCTCGGCACCAAGCTCCGCAGACAATCGCGCAGCCAACCAGTAGTAGGGTCCGCTCCGCATCAGATTGAACAAGCGTGAGCGGCCCTGAAGGTTTGGCGGATGGATGAAATAGGGTTTGCCGAGCTGGGGCTCGGCGATCCCGGGGGGCGTTTGGCGGCGGGCTGATGATGTGGAAAGGGGAGGGGGCGTCTTATCCCGTGTAGGATAACGGCTCTTCTCTTACGGGCACTCGGAAGGACACCCTATATCCAGCCGGCGTCCTTGGGCCTTTTCAGTATCTCATCGCAGGTGAGCGAGGGTTCGTTCCGTTCCTTGCGCGTACATAGCGTGGTTGGGTTTGTCCTGGGAGCGCCGAGCCCCAGCTCGGCACCAAGCTCCGCAGACAATCGCGCAGCCAACCGGTAAGGCCCGCTCCGCATCAGACGGAACAAGCGTGAGCGACTCTGGCTGTTTGACGGATGGATGGAATAGGGTTTGCCGAGCTGGGGCTCGGCGATCCCGGGGGGCGTTTGGCGGCGGGCTGATGATGTGGGAGGAGCGGGGGCGTCCCGTCCCGTGAAGGATAACGGCTCTTCTCTTACGGGCACTCGGAAGGACACCCTATATCCGGCCGGCGTCCTTGGGCCTTTTCAGCATCTCATCATAGGTGAGCGAGGGTTCGTTCCGTTCCTTGCGCGTACATAGCGTGGTTGGGTTTGTCCTGGGAGCGCCGAGCCCCAGCTCGGCACCAAGCTCCGCAGACAATCGCGCAGCCAACCGGTAGGGTCCGCTCCGCATCAGACGGAACAAGCGTGAGCGACTCTGGCTGTTTGGCGGATGGATGGAATAGGGTTTGCCGAGCTGGGGCTCGGCGATCCCGGGGGGCGTTGGTTGACGGGCTGATGATGTGGAAAGGGGAGGGGGCGTCCCGTCCCGTGGAGGATAACGGCTTCTATCTTACGGGCACTCGGAAGGACACCCTATATCCAGCCGGCGTCCTTGGGCCTTTTCAGCATCTCATCGCAGGTGAGCGAGGGTTCGTTCCGTCCCTTGCGCGTACATAGCGTGGTTGGGTTTGTCCTGGGAGCGCCGAATGCCGGCTCGGCACCAAGCTCCGCAGACAATCGCGCAGCCAACCAGTAGGGTCCGCTCCGCATCAGATGGAACAAGCGTGAGCGACTCTGGCTGTTTGGCGGATGGATGGAATAGGGTTTGCCGAGCTGGGGCTCGGCGATCCCAGGGGGGGCGTTGGGCGACGGTCTGATGATGTGGAAGGAGGGGATGGTAGGCGTTCAGGGGGTTGTGAATTGAGTCGTTGTTGATTGACCCATGAGAGGTCGGGAGGTTGCTCTTTGAAAGCAATCCTTCAGGGGGGGAACTCGTCTATTGTAGGGGCAGGCCATAGTGCCTGCCCGAGAGACGGCCGAAGGCCCACCTTTTCCGCTGTGACCCCATTGCCGGCGTCCTCCCGGCGACTGTGTGAATAGGAACGATTGAACAAGGACGAGCGGCCCTGAAGGTTTGGCGGATGGATGGAATAGGGTTTGCCGAGCTGGGGCTCGGCGATCCCGGGAGGCGTTGGTTGACGGGCTGATGATGTGGAAAGGGGAGGGGGCGTCTCATCCCGTGGAGGATAACGGCTTCTATCTTACGGGCACTCGGAAGGACACCCTATATCCAGCCGGCGTCCTTGGGCCTTTTCAGCATCTTATCGTAGGTGAGCAAGGGTTCGTCCGCCCTTTGTTCAAAGGCGGACAGGTCCTCCGCGTCCTCGGCGAGAGTTCGTTCAAGGACCTCATTGACGAGGTCGGACAGGGATCGGGACGTTTCGGACGCCTTCTTCTTCAAGGCGGTATGGATCACGGGATCCAGATAGACCGTGGTTGTTTTCTTGCGGATGGTCATACCGTCGCCTCCATGCATCGGTATGGTGAATTGCCGAGTTCATTTAGAGCTTCTCTCGAAGTTCTTCCTTGGAGAGTTCGCAGTTCCGCAAAACTCGGGCAAGCAGGCCGGGACCGATGATCTCTCCCCGGTGCAGAGGCACCACGGTGCGGCGACCGTCTTCATGTTGAAGGAAGTGATGGCTTCCCTTCACTCGAATCACTTGGAATCCGAATTTGCGTAGCACTCGGATGAGCCGACCGCCGGTTAGGGATGGAAAATCGGTCATGAACCGACGGCGACTTTTTGGACGCCGATGAATTCGTTGGATACGGGTTGTTCCACCTCAAGGCACAGCTCAATGGCTTCTTTGATCCTTTTCATCAAGGTGTCGAGAGACTTGGCCTGAGTATGGCATCCCGGAAGGGCCGGGACCGAGGCGACGAAAAAACCCTCCTCATCCCTTTCAATGATGACGCTGAACTCTCTCATGGTTCATCTCCCGATATACGGTTGACCGAAGGGAGCAGGACGCCCTGCAGCGTTCCCCGTCCAAATCGGAACGGGCTTTCTCTTGAATTTCCAACGATCCCTGCATCCTGACGCGGCAATGAGGCTGCCTGCAAAATGGAACCGATCACCATCATACAACGGCGGTTTCGGCGATCACAAGACATGATGCAGGGCGCCTCTCCGCCGAAGGCGGTGGGGTCTGCCTGAAACGTTTAGAGGGGGGCGCACGGGGGGCACTTTTTCAGAAGTTCCCCCCGTGAACAAATACAACAGACTGGATCATTGCATAGGCGGACCTGAAAGACCGAAGGGACGGTGTGCACCGTCCCTTGGGCGGCAGGATCAGCCGTCTAGCTTAATCGTCGTCTGCGGAGTATAAACCTAAGCCCACCCGTGCCCATGAGGCCGCTGAGCATCAAGATGAGTGACGGCGGAACGGGTACGGGGGCGGAATAAGGAACATCCAGGTAATACGCGTTGGGGTCCCCGCTGAACCACGCAATCGCGTTGATGCCCTCGAGCTGACCATCTGCGAGCAACTCGGCGTTAAAGCCGGCGGTATTGGGGTACCAGTCACCCAGCCCGTTTCCATCCCCCCAGGTGCCCCATTGGGCGTAGGGATCGTCGGTACTTGCGAGATTCCAGCTTCCCGGTTCGTCGGCGTGCGTATGGAGATCGACACCGTCGTCGTAGACGATATCATCGAGGAACGCCCCACCATAGCTGGAGGTCACGGTGAATACGCCGGCATCGTTCAATGCGTTGAGCAGATCCGATTCGTACGCCGTGCCGTCCCAGCGGAAGCCGAACGCGTGCGCTTCGGTTTGGTAGGGACCTGAATAGATGTTCCAGTCCACGACCAGAATCGTTTCGTTTGCTCCGGTGCCCGCCCAGGCATCCACCTCAATCCAGGCGCTCGCGCCGTTTGCACCCGTGAAGTAATAGGGCGTGGCCTGAGCCGACGAGACCGGCCAGGCGAGCGCGGCGACCCATAGCATCATCAGAACCGAAATCTTGAGAATCTTCGTGCTTTTCATCTTTTTTCCCTCCCCTGTTGTTGGGTTGCGTACAGCTCCGGATCTGTTGGTTGATGAACCGTCGTTTCCACTTTCTTCCCGCCGCGGCAGGGCGTTCGCCGCGCGGTGGGAGTTTCCGAACACGATCACCGCATGATCACGCCGGCAGGCCGCCGGAAAACGCGACCTGCGGCGTTGCGCGTCATGTTTCGTCACTGGGACGCAGGGAGAAGAAGCGAGGAGAGTGATCTCCGGCCGGGTTGACGCCAACGGCAGGGGGGGCTAAAATGAGATACTTCGCTTCCGCCGGGAAGCGGACTGCGTGCCCGCCGTCGGCGTCGGCGCGTCCCTCGAAGGCCCGCAGAGCGTCTTGGCGGAGGCATGCGGGCCTTCTCTTTTATGCACTAAAGGTATCCGTTTCCAGGGCACCTCCTTCCCCAAGCTGAAACCCTGTGCGTTTTCATCGGACCCGAAATGCAAACAGCCGGGTCGCATGCGTCATGCGGCAACCCGGCTGTCCGGATTCGGGAGAGAATCGATTCGACTTCTTATCCCGTGTCCTCAGGACCCGTGGCTTTCCGGCCCCCGGTCACCCGGGGTGTGGCTTTGTCTCAAAAATGATTGAATGCAAATGTGGCGAAATATGGAGTTCACCTATAGCCCCCCTCCCCGCAAATTGCTTGCACTTTTTTGCCAAATTTTTGCACTTTTCGTGTCTTGGGAGTGATGAAAGTGGCGGTGGAATGCCGTAAATGGGGGAACCCCATACCGATTCCCTTCCGTACATTCATCGTAATTATTCACGGGGGGAACTTTTAAAAAAGTTCCCCCCCGTGCGCCCCCTTCCAAACGTTTTAACCGGGCCTCCCCGCCGGCGGCGGTGAGGCTCGCCCAAAGGGCTTTGAAAGGGGGCGCGTGGGAGGACTTTCTCGAAAGTCCTCCCACGTCAATGCTTGCGTCGGCTTTCATGCGGGACAAAGCAGGGGACGGCGCTCGGGATCAGCCGTGGTTTTGGCGGCCGCCCAAAGCGCAAGTGGGACACACGCCGGATAGGTAGATCAGGTGATCCTCCAATACAAATCCTTTGGGTGCGGCCTCGGCTAGATTCAGCGCGCAACCGGGAAGCTCGAAAAGACGATTGCAGCCTCGGCAATGGAAATGGTGATGGTGTCCTTTGCCCGCGCGCTCGTAAAACGTGCCCAGCGACGGATGACTGATAAGGGCGAGCCATCCGTCTTCCACCAGGAGCTTGAGATTGCGGTAGACGGTGGCCTGGTTCAAGGACGGTACCACGGCGCGGCCGTGCTGGAGGATTTCATCAATGCGGAGCGGGCGGTCCTGTTGGCGGAAGACCTGCTCAATGGCCGCTCTTTGGGATGTTTTTCGCTTCATGATCCGTACCTTTGCAACTGATGATAGACGTCTGCGGGCCTTATTGCAAGTGGCTTTGCAATAATCATTGACCTGAGCGGGCGGATCGTATAATGCAAATGCATTCGCATTCGTACGATGGAAATTCGTTGTGAGCATGCAGAGGGGTATCCGAGGGAACCTTTTTTGAAGAAAGGGCTCCCTTGGGCTCCTTTCAAAAAACTTTAATTATTTGGATATGTTGTACGGTCACCTGCCGCTCGTATGATGAATTCCCTAACCGATTCGCAAGAGCGAAACGAGGGTCCGTCCTTTCCCGGACAAAGCCGAGCTTGGGAGGATCTTTGCTGATTCAGCAGAGGTAAGGAACGTTGGGAATGGTTGAGAAAACCTGAATTTTTCCGCAGCCTCTCCGCCGAAGGCGGTGAGGCCTGCCCAATGCGCTTTGGGGGGGGGTCGGGGGAGGACTTTCCCGAAAGTCCTCCCCCGAGAATGAGTAACGGATGGAAACATGCCACGAATCCCCGTCATAGCCGGCCGGGCTCTTTGCATGACGGCGGCGCTGCTGTTGGCGGTTTCGCCTCTGTTTCACGCGTTGCATCTCGTGGTATGCGATCACCACCACACCTGCCGTCACGCTTCCTGCACGCAACGTATCCATTTCGCTTCCGTTCATTCGCTTCACGGTGAAACGGTCCGTCATGCCCCGGGAAACGAGGGCGCCGTCGTAAAGGGCTTGCCGAACCCGGGGGGCCGGGAGCATGATCCGTCAACCTGTCCGCTATGCCGGACGTTCACCCAACTGCTGAAGAACGGTTGGCTGATTCCTGCAACGGTCGCCTTCGCCAAACCGGCTTTCCGCCCGACCGCGCCGTGCCGGGATGAACACGTCGCGGAGAGGCCCTTCTCTTCCAGCGTCTTTCCTCGCGCGCCTCCGGCCTGCTGATCCCCCTGTTTATCAGACGGTCCCGACAACGATCCGAGTATCCATTCGGACGCATTCACGGGGGGGAACTTTTCAAAGAGTGTGTCTATTCACAGGGTAGGCGGGTAAACCTTTTGAAAAAGGTTTGCCCGCACCCCATCCAAAACTTATTGAGCGGGTCGCTTGCTTGCGCGCTGCAGCCGGGGTTGGGCGCTCTCTGTGTATCAATTGTCGGGTCCGTAATCACCGCAGTTTTCGCCGAGGACTCGGCGGTCTGAATGCGCTGAATCGGCGAAGAAGCTCACGTGAGCCGGCACCAATCGATACCGTTTCAACTGTGTGGAAATACGCCATGGGGGAGCCGTGTGCGTGATTGCGGCCAAGCGTCTCCGTGCGCCTTTCCGCGCGACGGGAGGGATATTCATGAATTGGATAAGAAACGCCCTTGCGGCGGGCCTGGTGATCTGCCTGTCCGCCGGGCTTTTGCAGGCGGGTGAATTAAAGGACGTGGACGACGGGGGTGTGATTCAGCTGGATACCGTGGTGGTCAACGCCGCCAAGGAATCGGACGACCAACAAGAGATCGAGAGCCGGGCTCTCAGGACGCACAAGGTGGTCGACCTGGCTGAAATCCTGGCGGACGAACTGGTGGAAGTTCAGATGATCCGCAAGAGCGTCTACGGAAACGAAATTTCCATGCGCGGCTTCGGACAGGAAAACATGAAGGTCATGATCGATGGAGGTATTCTCGAGGGCGCCTGCGGCAGCCGCAAGGACCCGTCCCTTTCTCACATCAATATGTTGAAGGTCCGAAAGCTGATCGTTCAGGAAGGCCCGTTCGATGTGAAGAAACCGGGCTGTCTCGGGGGATACGTGGACGTGATCACCAAAGAACCCGGGCCGGGCTTTAACGGCGAGATTCTCGGGAAGGCCGGCAGCTACGGATTTTACAGCGGCGGCCTGACGACTTCCGGCGGTACTCAAACGGCCCAGGGGCTTCTGGGCTACAATTATTCCGAGTCCGAGCAGTATGAGGACGGTGACGGCGATCGTCTGTGGAAAGTGCGGGAAGGTCTGGCCGCTCCGTACAACGCCGAGGGGTGCGACGCAAAAGCATTCCGGAAGCACGATGCGTGGGGCGCTCTGCGGTTCACTCCCAACGACCAGCACACCATCCTGCTGGAGCACAGTTACGGCAGAGCCGAGGATATCCTCACGCCCCGGGTCGTGTTCGACACGGAAAAGGAGATTACCCACCTTACCCGGGCGCGCTGGGAGATGCGGGACCTCGGCGGCCTGTCGGAAAAGCTGACCGTTTCCTTTTATCGAAACGCCGTGGAACACTACCCGTTTCAGGAATACCGAGACGTGGCCGTGCCCAAAAGCAACGAAGTCGAATCCGTCATTACCGGCGGCGGTATCCAGAACGTAACGGACGCGGATTTCGCGATCTTGACCTACGGCGTGGACTTTTATCACCGCGACTGGTGGGGGGACGTATACAACAGCGAGACGGGGGCTTTGCTCAACGACAATCTCATTCCCTCGGTGCAAAGTCTGAACGTGGGAACCTACCTGCAGGCTGAAAAATCGTTCGAGCGTTGGGTTTTGAGCGTGGGTCTGCGATACGATCGATTCCGGCAGGAAGCGGACGAGGAACTCGTATGGAGCCGGACCGTTTCCGGCAAGAACCGCCGGGTGGATCATATGATCGGGGGACATGTGTCGGCCAAGGTTTTCCTGACGGACCAAGCCTCGCTCTTCGGCGGCATCGGGCGCAGTTATCGCACTCCCACGTCCTGCGAGCGTTATATACAGGGTGGTTCCAGCTTTTTCGGCAACCCCGAACTGGAACCCACGGCCAACACGGAAGCGGACCTGGGCGTCCGATTTGAAAGCGGACGCTGGATGTTTCAGGCCAAGGGATTCTACTCCTACCTGGAGGATTACATTTATCAGGAAAACAACCTCGGGGGCTACAAGACCTATACCAATATCGATGCGTACATTTACGGAGGAGACGTCAAGGCCGCCGTGGATCTGTTCTACGACTTTTCGCTGGACGGAGGAGTGGCTGTCCAGCGCGGACGCAAGGAGAGCCGACCGGACAACAACGATGACGACGATCTCGGCCAGATAGCGCCGCTCAAGAGCCGGGTGGCGCTGAACTACAACAACGATCATGCGTTCGGCGTGGACGATGCGGGACTATACGGAACCGCCGAATGGGTGCATTCCAACGCGGCCGACGATGTGGATGCGGACGCGGGCGAAAAACGCCTTTCATCGTGGGATATCGTAAACCTGCGACTGGGATGTCGCTTCCGGTCATGGACCCTCAACCTCGGCGTGGACAATCTGTTCGATCGGAAGTACGCGGTGGTGAATTCCTATGAATGGGACGTCATCGGGGGATCGGGCGCGACTCCGGCCGTGGTGAACGAACCGGGCCGGTTTTTGTACGCGGGGCTTGATTTCAAATGGTAGGAATGCAGGTCTCCCTTGAACGACATGAATCGGAACACTCTTTAAATGGACGTTCGGCCGAAGAAGAATTCGCCTCCTGAATCAGCGTCCGGGTTTCGGGCGAATGCTGTTGTCGTTGCATTACCCGAGCCTCTCCGCCGAAGGCGGTGAGGCTCGCTTGAGAGGTTTGGCGGGGGGCACGGGGGGGACTTTTTCAAAAGGCCCCCCCCGTAAATGTTCATGATATTATTCATCAACAAGCAGAATGTAGATTGCGGGAAAGGAATACGTGCACTCATAGGCGCCGAGGTCGGGCGCGCTTCCCCGATAGTCGGAGTTGATGCCCGGAATGACTACTCCTTGGTCGATCAAGGCGCTCGACGCGGATAAACGGTAATCGCCGCTTTCGGGGTCCTTGAAACCCGGGGCGGAAGACAGGCCATGGGTTTCTTGGCCGGTGGCAGCCGTAAATTCGGCCAATGTATCGTAGCGTCCGGGGGTCCAATACACCAAGCGACTCGTACTTCCGTTGTACAGGTCATCGTAGTCCAGATCCATGGGTTGGCCGGTATTGACGTTGTTGACGGCATAGTCGGTGCCGCACCAGATATTGTTGCGAGCGTAGATCATGGTCCAGGTACCGGGAACCTTGACGTACAAACCGTTGTTGCCGGGCAGGGCGGCATCCGCCGTGTTGTGGAACAGATACATGGGCCCGGATTGGGCGTAACCGCTGTTGAACTTGAACGGGCTTCCGCTGTAGGAGTTGTTTCCCACGCCGGTGCGATAGATCACGTTGCGGATGGCGTAGGTCGGGCCCACATAGGTGGGGGCCAGGGAAATCCCCATGAGCACGTCGTGGAACACATTGCCCCAGATTCTGACGTTGCTGCAGTGACCGTCGGTCTCCATGCCGTCGTCGCCCATGTTGTAGACCAGATTCTCATAAACATCGGTTTCATTGGTCACGGCTGAGGACGAACCGGGGCACGCACCGAATCCGTCGAAATCATCGTGAAACGTATTGCGCCGGATAATGTTCCCGCGGCCGTCCACCGGCTCGTAAAACGCAATGCCGCCGTCCTCCAACCCGCCCGTGTCTTTGATATGGTCCCAGGGCCATTGGAAGATCACGTCGGAAAAAACGTTGTTCTGGATGACATTGCGATTTGAATTGCGTTTGATGCCGATGCCCAGGTCGTTGTTTTCAAAGGTGCAGCCGTCGATGAGGGTGTTCCCGGCATTGTTCAGATAGAACACTTTGGGATAATCGCCCTGGCCGTAGTAACGGAAGGTCAGATTCAAGAAGAAGAGGTAGTCCTGCTCCACGTAGAAGGCGTTGCCGAAGCGGGAGATGACCATGGAGACGCCGGACGGGTTTTCATCCCCGGCCAGGTGTACGTACAAGGTGGTCCCGGTCGCATAGAATCCGGGCATGCCGTCGCGGGCGAGCTGCTCAAGGTCGGTCAGGTCGTCATAAGGGAAGAGTCGAACTCCGTCGGCCGTGATGTAATGGGGGTTCGCGGCATTCACCGTGGCGGTGTACACGCCGTTCTGATAGGGGGACCAGGCAAATTGGTCGGAATCCGGGTCGGAACCGTCCAACACGGCGGTTTCGCCGGGATAAGCGCGGATGACGATGGGCTCGTCGGCCGTGCCGGATCGAGGCGGGCTGATATCCCCGGTGGAATAGGTGCCGCCCCGCAGGAACACCGCTTCGCCCGCCTGGGCTTGAGCAACGGCGTAGGTCAACGCACAGGGGGTTGACAGGGTGCACGAAGAGCCGCTCCCGTCGGGCGCGACGTAATAGACTTTTTTGGGGTCCGGAATGTGAATTTCAGCCCTGGTGGAGGCCGTGCCCGATACGATGACGCCGTTGAGGGGCGGTCCGTCGGGGTCGGCGAGGGTCACTCGGACTTCATAGGCGGTTCCCGGTTCGAGGGAGAACAGGCTCCCGACAAAGCGGGTATCCGACACACGGCTCAAAGGAAACCCCGGTCGAAAGGACTCGGTTCCGCTGCGATATTCGATCTGAGCTGCGGCGTCCAGGTCGGAATCGTCGCCGGGATCCAGGGTGATGATCACGCCCATGGCATGGAAGGTTCCGTATAGTTCAAGAGAAGCGGCGGCATGTGCCTGACCCGCAATACAGCTCAGCAACACCCATGCGATGAAACCGCCGTACCGGGACCATGTTCCCATGGAAAGTCCTCCTTTATGGACGGTACCCATTCACGGGGAAGGGAACTTCTGTAATTGTTTCCCGGGGGAACACGGTTCCCCCGGACCCCCTTGCGGGCTCCGTCCCTGACGGGACGAAGCCGATCCCGGCATCCAAGCGGCAACGCTTTCGTCGAAAAGCCCAATGGTTGGGGATCCGTGAACGCACACCTCGCATGAGCCGACCGTCGTGTGTAGCGTCGTGCAGGATATCGCATTCCAACCGAGTACAATCTTCATCATACAACGATGGTTCGGCTGTTCACAAGCCGTGTGTTACGCGGGGATATGCCTGCTCATTCGTCACAGGACCTCCGGGGGAACTTTTTAAAAAGTTCCCCCCCGTGAGTGCTCGTGCGCCGGGCAAAGCTCCGGCGATCCTGGCGGATGAAAGTTCCGCCCGCGGTAATTGCCTGTTCACCGCGAAGTCGCCGGCCCGGCGCGCAGGGGTAACCCGAGGCGTCAAGCGGGCCGGAAAAGGCCGTAAGGTCAGATAGAGTGCAGGCCGTAACGCAAGTGAACTCGCTTCGGCCTCGTTACACGGATGGCGGCGGTGACCTTCCAAGCATATGGGGAAACCTGCCAATGGTGCGATGGGAAAACAGGAACGTCGCACCGTGCCGCCCGGGGTGTTTGGAGACGGCATGTACTCGAAGGAGCGCCGGGGAACCCGGGAGACCCGGCGGGACGGGCAGGGCGGCAGGTAGCCCGAGTCCAAACGGCAGCGGGGAATACATAACCCGCTGCACGGTCCCGGCCGGGAGTCGGACTTGCCCATAGTAGCGAAGAAGTCCTGGAAACAGGATGGAGCCAAGGGGCAGGACTTTGATCGCGTTTCGGACGAATGGAGGAAGGACCGCTTGGACGGAAAACGTCCCACTACGGATCGGGTCAAGCCGGAAAATGGAGTGGCCGCCAAAGTCTCCCTTCTTCGGATGAAACTGGGCCTCAAGGCCAAGCAAGAGCCGGAGTTTCGATTCTATGCGTTGTACGATCGCGTATATCGTCGGGATGTTCTGGAGAGTGCGTGGAGACGGGTACGCGCCAATCGAGGTGCGGCCGGTGTGGATGGAGTGAGCATCCGGGCCATCGAGGCAAAGGAAGATGGGGTGAAGGTCCTTCTGGAATTCATCCAGCGGGAACTGAAGGGGAAGACCTATCGACCCTTGCCGGTGAAACGGGTGTACATCCCCAAAGCCAACGGCAAGCAGCGGCCTCTGGGCATACCGACCATCAGGGATCGGATCGTCCAGATGGCGGTGCTGCTCCTGATTGAACCGATCTTCGAGGCGGACTTCGAGGACTGCTCGCACGGATTTCGTCCGGGCCGGAACGCCCACGGGGCGTTGACGGAGATCCGGCAGGCCCTGAAAGACGGGTATCGGGAGGTACTGGACGCGGACCTGACGAGCTACTTCGACACCATACCCCATGAACCGCTCATGCGGTGCGTGGAGCGGCGGATAGCGGACCGATCGGTGCTGAAACTGATCCGTATGTGGCTGCAAAGTCCGGTGGTGGAAGAAGTAAATGGAGTCCGGAAAGTGACCCGACCGAAGAAAGGGACACCTCAAGGAGGGGTGATTTCTCCCCTGTTGGCCAACATCTATCTCCACGAGTTCGACAAGAAGTTCCATGGTCCGGGTGGACCAGGGCGGACCATGAAAGCCCACCTTGTCAGGTACGCCGACGATTGGGTGATCCTGGTCCGGCGCATGAACCCTCGGATCATGGATTTTGCCGAAGAGACTCTCGGGTCCCTCGGGCTGACGCTGAATCGAGACAAGACCAGCATCGTGAATCTGAACCAACCGAGAGGAAGCCTGGACTTTCTGGGCTTTACCTTCCGCTACGACCGCAGCGTGCTCGGCCCCGGTGTCTACTTGAACGTGGTTCCCTCGTCCAAGGCCCTGCACCGGGCGCGTGAGCGGCTGCGAGCATTGACGTTGAGGAAGGTGCAAGCGCCGCTGGAGGAGGTCATCCAACGGGTGAACCGATTCCTGACGGGCTGGGGCCAATACTTCAAGTTTGGGTACCCGCGGGTTGCGTTCAAGAAAATCGACTGGTTTGTCCACAACCGGTTTCGTCGATTCATGAAGACGAGGAGCCACCGGCGCTGTCAACACCTGGACGGGCCGTCGCTGTATGCGGCGCTGCGCGCGAAAGGGTTGGTCTACCTGCATGAGAAAGCCGTCAACTTCTTGCGAATGCCTTGTCGCTGAAAGATCATCGGAGAGCCGGATGCGGGAAATCCGCACGTCCGGTTCGACGAGGGGGCGCTGCCGGTAAGTAAGTTTAGACGACACGTAGTAGCTGCGTGCAGCGAGGCGTCACTAAAAGTCGGCCTTAACTCCTTTGCCGTCAGCGCTCTACTCTACACAGAAACGCAGGTTGCACGTCGGAAACCTGAAAACCCGGCAGCCCGGCGAAGGCGTCATAATGCCCCTGCGAACAGGTACTCACGCATAAAGAGCTTTTCCTTTGCCTTCCTTTTTCCCGCAGCCGGCCACTTCAATCCGGGTCGAGGGCGGGCGGCTTCGAGTGGGCCGTTCTTCACAGGCGCACCACCGAATTCCCCGATTTCAGCAGCTTCTGAATCCACATTTCCGTGAGAATCCGCAGTTCATCGTCGGGACTCGATGGGGAATCCTCCTTTTGATCCAGGACGTCCAGCACCTCGAATGTAACATCGGACTCGCCCGATGAATTCCATGTTTCCTGCAATTCTCTGTTTCGGTGACTGCCAAACTTCAATTCAGCTTTGTGCCTATTGATTTTCGCCTGAACATCGGTGCCGTAGCCGACATACACCTTGTTGGCTCCGGCGATTCCGATCCGATAGACTCCCATGGGTCGTTTGGTCTGTTTGTATGCCTTTTTCAATGCCGATTGATTCATTTCAATTTCCTAAAAAAAGGATCGCGTCCGTCTTCCCGGAGAACCCCTGGTACGCCGCAGCGGCGAGGCAGGAAGCGCAGGCCCGCGGAGTGGTTTTTCGCCTCAATGATTCCTTCACCGTTCAAGAACGATGCCGGGTCCGGGTTGGGAGAAGGGAACGGCGCGGTCCGGGTTCCAGTCCACCAAGAACACGGCCGAGGTCTTCGATCGAAAGGTGTGCAGTCGCCGCCCCTGATAGGCCACGATGCTTTCCGATGGGCGGAAGTCCGTGTCCCCGTCCATGCCGGTACGGTTGCACACCACCAGGGGAATGCCGGTTTCTTGGGTGCGTCGCTCCCACACGTCTCCGGGTCCGTGTTCTCCGGGGGACCAGGCGGCGGAAGATACCAGGATGAGGGCTCCTTTGCGCTGAAGCTCCTCGGCGATGTCCGGCTTCCAGGCGTCGGCGCAGATGAGTACCCCCACGCGCCCGAAGGACGGCACCTCGATGGGTTCGGCGGTGGTTCCGGGCGACGACCAGGCTTCAGCGCCGTGTTTGAGCGCCCGTATCTTGCGGTAGCTTCCCAAGATTCCGCCGTTCGACCCGATGACGAACACGGTGTTGTGGAGCGTGCCGGCGGCCGGGTCGCGTTCGGGATGGGACAGGAAGAGGGTGACTTTCAGTGCCTCGGCCCGTTGCATCATGGCCTGCATCCATGGACCGGGCTGCGGCCGAATCCAGTCCGTTCCGATTTTTTCCGCGAATCCATACCCCGGGACGCACAATTCCGGTGTGACGATCCAGCCGGCGCCGGCCCGCGCGGCGGTTTCCACTGCGTTTTCCACCAGGGAACGATTACCGGCAATGTCCCCCTGCTCGGCCTCCAGATGGCACAGAGCGATGCGCAGTTCCTTGTTTTGGGACGGAGCCGCCTGCAGGATGGATCGGGGCAACAGGGTCGCGGCTCCGGCCAGCAGGCCGGAGCAGAGGAATTGCCTGCGTGTGAAGTTCATAGGTCCTCCCGAATGGGCCGTTGAAAGGTTGAGGGGGGGTGTCCGGTCACGTTTATCCGGATCACAGTGCGTATCCGCGCGGTGATTGGCTCAGGCGGACTGGAAAGTGATCCTACATCGTTTCTTTCATGATGGACAATAGGCGTTTTTTCGGTTCTTCCTCAGGATGTCCAAGAGCGGGAAGGGCCGCCTTTCAGGGTTCCGGTTCGCTCACGGCGGGCCGAAGGCGGATCCGGCTTACGCAAGGTTGGACATCATTTGACACCCTGATATCGATTCTCTATAGTTCGGCTGAACGAAAACGCTGTTTTATCCATACGTTAAGGGATAAACGGCTTGTTCCGGCATAGCCGGTGTCATCCGGGCGTTCTTCAGCCGGCTGCAATGGCCAAATGATGCGGATTGGTGAAAAAGGGCGCCTTTCACTGTCAAGGACATCCCGCAATGAACCGTTCCCAATACATGCCGGAAGAGCCTCCGGTTTCCGTGGGAATTCCTCTTTTTCGGTCCCGCCGCTTTCTGGACGGCCTGATCATGAATCTGGACGCCCTCACGTACGGGAATTTGGAAATTATCATCTCGGACCGGCATTGCGTCGACGACGCCGTGGACGTATTGGAGGAACGATACGGCCGGGACCCCCGTTTTCGATTCATCAAACGAAGGGATCGTATCGGCTGGGTGGATCACTACAATGCGCTTTTGGGTGAATTCACGGGCAGGTACTTTGTTTGGATGCCCCACGATGATATGTATCCCGGCAATTATATTCCCGACCTGGTGTCGTGTCTGGAGGCGCACCCCGACGCGGTGGGGGCTTTCGGGCCCTATGAGGCCGTCGATCTGGCGGGTGCTCCCACTTCCTACGAATTCGTACCGCCTCCCTTTGCATCGGAGGATTCCTGGACCTTCCTGAGCGCCATGAAGTTGCTGCATTGGCGCCCGAGCAAAGCTTTCCGAGGCCTTTTCCGGAGGCAGGTGATCGCCCGATCCGGCTTGTTCATTCGGCCTTCGTATGAATCCTTCGCCGCCGACGACGGTTGGGTCTTCGGCCTGGCCCTGAGAGGCCGACTGCTTTACGTTCCCCATTGCGTCAGCAGGAAGAGACATTATCCCGGCAGCACGAGCGCTCGGGTGCGGGACGGCGTTCGGCACTGGGCCGATCATTTTCGGGTGCTTCGATCCTATTTGAAGGATGGATGCACGGATCCGCGGCAACGGCGGCGAGGGACGGTGCACGTTTTCCTGCGCTGTGCCCGCCCCTTTTGCCGTAGTGCACTGAGTCTTGTGCTGCCGGATTTCGTCAAAGAACTTCTGAAGCGGCATCTGTTGGGGATCCCCGACAAGACCGGGGTCGGTTGAGGGAACCGGCTCCCGGCTCGGTGCGGGTTTCCGCAGTGTTCCTCCAAGCTTTGCAGTAACCTCGAAACGCGCCTCATCGTCTCTTTCGTTCCAGTGCTCCTACTTCCGTCAAGCCTGTTCTTCATTCTTTTCCAGCCCGACCTTCGGGTAGGTCGTGTGTCGTAATCCTACCCACAGGTATGATTTTGTTTTTTTGTCGGGTCCCATACCGCTTGGGTGCGAAACCCGTAGGACAATTCTTCTTCCCCGGCCCGTTGAAACATCCATGGGGGGATGGTTCCACCCTTCCGGTAGAGAGAGGCTGCCGGTGGGCTCGGTTTCCCGGGAAGGCGTGCGAGGTTGTCCACCACTCAACTCCCCTACATCATCGTAGTTCTTTCGGTCGGCATCGAGGCATGTGAGACGCTCGATGCCGGGGAATATTATCTAATAAGTTCCACTATTTGCTTTTGTGTTGTGCGCAAGGCGACGGGTTGGCACGAGACTTGAATTCACCTTTTGGCACTTTGTTTCCCAGGCAATTCTCCGGTTACACGGATCGGAGAAACCGGACGAAAGGAGACCGATGGACTCCGGTCGCACTCGGAAGACCTACGAGGCGAAATTCAAGGCGAGAGTGGCCTTGGAAGCCGTTAGAGGGGCCAAAACGGCGAGCCAACTGGCTGAAGAGTACCGGATTCATCCGAATCAGGTACGGCAGTGGAAGAATCGTCTCTTGTCCGAGCTTCCTCAGCTTTTCATGAAGAAGAATAAGAGTTCGGCGAAGGAGTCCGAGGAACTCCGAGCCGAGTTATACCGACAGATCGGGGAGCTCAAGGTGGAGCTGGACCTGTTGAAGCGAAAGTGACGCGGGCCACCCTATTTTGGGGGGAGTTTTAATTGAGTATTAAGTTGCGCCTATTTCTTTAATGTAAGCTAATACGTTGAAAATATTAGGTTTGTGTGTTGACGAGCTTATATCGCCCACTTATACTTAAACCCCTCTTAGGGGGGCTCTTGTTTCGCCATACACAATGAAATCAAGAAGATCCCCAGCTTTTCCCAAACAGGATCAAGCGAACAAACCTTGTGGTTGTCCGCGTCGCGGCCGGCGGGGAGTGGTCCGACCTGGCGTGATGCTCTGGAAATCGAAGGAAAGGAGGTTGGTCGGCGAGTGTTTGGCAGTTTAACCGTAAGAAGGAGGAGTAGATGGATACTGAAATCGGTGCGTTGACCGTATTGTTCACGGAGTATTACTACTGGACCATGGTGGTCTTCATGTTCCTGATCCACGTGGGGTTCTGTGTGTACGAGGTCGCCGCATCCCGGCAGAAGAACATGATGCACACACTGATGAAGAATACGATGTGTATTCCCGTCGTATCGGTAAGCTTTTTCTTTTTCGGGTGGTGGCTCTATTTCGCCCTGCCCAATGGGCCGGGCATAACAGGCGGATTGGTCGCCGCTCCATTTGCCACACCTTGGAGCGAGCTCATGGGCACGCACATGGGCGGCAACCCCGTATCAGCCGCGCTGACCGCCGACGATACCATGGCATGGTCCAGGTTGAACGGCGTCTTCTGGGCGGCGTTCCTGCTCTTTTCTTGGACGGCGGCTTCCATTGTTTCAGGCGCGGCCATTGAGCGCATTCGCTCCTCCGCCTTCTGGATTCTGGCGATGTTGCTGGGTTCCGTCTTGTGGATCATCGACGCGGCGTGGGGCTGGCATCCGGAAGGATGGATGGTACGGCTACTGGGCTATCACGACGCCTACGCATCCGGAGTGATTCACGCCATCGCGGGCGGATTCGCTTTGGGGGTTTTGCTTAATTTGGGGCCCCGCATCGGAAAATTCAAAGCGGACGGCACGCCTCGGGACATCGTTCCCCACAACCCCTGGTTGGTGACCATCGGGCTCTTTATCATCTTTGTGGGTTTCTGGGGCTTCTATGCCGCGTGCAACATCCCCATGTGGGACATTCAAGCAGGGGACGGAGTCTTCTATTCGGCGACCAACATTTATTTGGCGCCCACAACCCTCTCGGCCATCACCTTTAACTTTATCATGTCCTTTTCCGGCGGTTTGATGTCCGCGTACATCGTTTCCAAAGGCGACGCGTTCTGGACCTATTCGGGCGGCCTCGCCGGAATCATCGCGGCTTCCGCCGGCAATGACCTGTATCATCCCATTCAAGCCATGTTGATCGGGGCCATAGGCGTTGTCTTCGCTTACAAAATGCATTACTGGGTCGAGCGCAAATTCAAACTCGACGACGCGGTGGGAGCCGTAGCGGTGCACGGGTATACCGGTTTCTTCGGCGTGGTCGTGGCCGGGTTCATGCTGTGGGGCTACCCCTCTTCCCCGAATCCCGAATTCGCCCATATTAACCCCTTGGGCAACTTCGTCGGCGCGGTGATCATGTTTTTCGTCCTGGGCTTCATACCGGGATGGGTTCTGGCCCGCATTTTCAAGGCGTTGGGCATGCTGCGAATTCCCGAGCGGGTAGAGCTCATGGGTCTGGACATCGCCGAATATCACGGCCGGTATCTCAGTGAGGAAGACGTGGCACAGGCCGAGTTGGAAGAAGCCAGGGCGGCCGGACTAGTCAAATAGCGTCGAAGGAGGAAATGATGACAACGGGTTTGATTCAAAACTGGACGGGCAATATCACCGATATCGGTCCCATGTATCCCTTTGTCGGATCGGAAGTCTTCTTGGTCATAATCGGGGTGGCCTTCTGGATCATCTGGCATATCTGGCAGACGAAGATGGAGAACGAAGCCTACAGGGAAGACACGGAAACCTACGGCGATCGGGAATCTCTTACGTCGATTCTCATCGACCGGACCAAGGTGGGCGGAAAATAAAGGCTGATCTCATTTCGCAGCACCCATCTCGCCCTCGCGGTGTTTCGAGCCGCGGGGGCTTTTTTGTCGGCATGGTGGTCACGCGCATTTACTTGAACGAGGGGATCGAACGGTTGTTCTTGATGGCAACGGTCGGCCTCGGTTAGACTTTAAACCTATGCACTCGTAAAGCTCGAAAAGCAGCGTCCCGGATCCTGCCGAGCGCGTTCCCGGGATCTCCTCAAGTCCGGTGGTCTGCCGAAACCGGAATCCCCGACAGGCCAAATCGTTGGGCAACCGAAGTCGCCGGCGCTTCAAAAGGGATGAGAAGCCGTGACCGATGAAGACCGAACAACCGACGCGAATCGAACCGAATCCAAGGTAGTGGTGCGCTACAGCGCCCCTGAGCCCGCAGCCGTGCCGTCCATGATGCGGTGGGTCTTTCCCGTGGCCATGACCGTGATTCTGGCGGTAGTGGGGTATTTGAGTCACGCCACGGTGGAGCGGGCCATGAAGGACGTGCTGGCCTCCAAGCTGGAAACCATTTTGAATGCGGACGTCACCGCGCTGAAGATCTGGCTGGAAAAGCAGGAGAGCACCGTGGAGTCCGTGGCCGCCGAACCGGAGGTCCGCAGGAACATCCTGGAGCTCGTCCGCTACGGAAGTCCGAGCAATCGCCCGGTATTTGGAAGCGCGGGCTCCAATGCGCTGGAAAGAATCCGAGGGGTCTTGGGACCCTTGTGCAGGGCCCAGGGATATGTGGATTTTCTGGTCATCGATCCCCAGGGCGTGAATGTGGGGGCTCTGGACGATCGGTATCTCGGCTTGAAGACCGCCTACGACGCTTCCGATTTCGTGAAACGGGCCTTGGCGGGAAAGACGGTGGTCAGTCGACCTTATCGCTCGCCGCTGCCGCTGGCGGATGATCACGGCGTCATGCATCCTCACGCGCCTACCATGTTCGCGGCGACCCCGGTGCGAGACGGAGGGGGCGGAGTCGCGGCGGTGCTTGGTTTGAGAATCCGGCCCAGCCGTGAATTTACCGGAATTCTGAGTGTGGCCCGCCCCGGCAAGAGCGGGGAAACCTACGCTTTGGACGCGCACGGGTTGATGATCTCCCAGAGTCGGTTCGACGAACATCTCAAGCGCATCGGACTGCTTCCCGACAAGCCCCACGTGCAGGCCATCCTCAACGTGGTCATCAAGAATCCGCGCGGCAACATGGTCGAGGGGTTCAAACCCATCCCGCGGGACCAGCAGCCCCTGACCAAAATGGCCGCGGAGGTCGCGCAAGGGAAAAGCGGTGTGGATGTCGAGGGGTACCGCGACTATCGCGGCGTGCCGGTCCTCGGGGCATGGACCTGGTTGCCCGAATACGGCTTCGGTGTGGCCACGGAAGAGGATGCGGAAGAGGCCTTCCGGCCCTTGATGCTTCTGCGGTATACGTTCGGTATTCTCTTCGGATTGCTGTTGCTCACCGCCGTGTCCACCGTGCTCGCCACCCGGATCATTTCTTCTCAGCGCAGGCGTATGCTCCACGCCGAGAAGCGGGCCGAAAAGCTGGGTCAGTATACCCTCGAACGGAAGCTCGGAGTGGGGGGGGCGGGGGCCGTGTGGAAAGCCCGACACGCCATGTTGAGGAGACCCTGTGCCATCAAGCTGTTGCGACCTGAGCGGACCAACGAGGAGGCCATCACAAGGTTTGAGCGTGAAGTTCAGCTCACGAGCCAGCTCACGCATCTGAACACCATTCGAATTTTCGACTATGGCCGCACCCCCGAAGGGGTGTTCTATTACGTGATGGAGTACCTGCCCGGCGTCAATCTTCACACCCTGGTGGAGGCCTGCGGACCCCTGCCGGAAGGCCGGGTCATCCACATCGTCCTCCAGGTTTGCGCGTCGCTGAACGAGGCCCATGCAACGGGCATGATTCATCGGGACATCAAACCGGAGAACATCATCATCTATGAGCGGGGCGGTGACTTCGACATGGTCAAAGTGTGCGATTTCGGCCTGGTGAAGTTCGCGATCAAGACTCCGGGCCCGGGACCCAAATTCGCCGCCGGCACGCCCAAGTACCTAGCACCGGAAGCCATCGTCACTCCGGGGGAGATCGACGGGCGCAGCGATCTTTACTCCTTGGGCGCGGTGGCCTATTTTTTGTTGGCGGGCAGGGACGTTTTCGAGGGCGGGGACTCCATTGAGATTTGTCGGAAACAGGTCCATGATCCGCCGCAACGGCCTTCCGAAAAGCTGGGCCGCCCGCTGTCCGAAGACCTGGAAGACTTGGTGATGGCCTGTCTGGAGAAAGACCCGGACAAGCGTCCGCAGAACACGGAAGAGCTGAAGGATCGGTTGTCGAGCTGCCGTGACGCGGGGTCCTGGACTCGTAAGGACGCGCAAGCCTGGTGGGAGGAGCGAGGTCACGATCTGGTCGAGCGGGAATTGGCCGGTGAGGTTCGCCACCATGAGGGAGCCACCACGGTCATGGTGGATTTGGAGGAGCGTTTTTAAGCAGCTCATCGTTTTTCGACGGGCTGCCGGATCGGAGTTCCCTCCAATGATTCGCCGGCTTGTCGTTTCCTGCTCAGGAGTGGCATGGAACGGACCACCCACGGCAGCCAATGTCTTTCCACCGTCCCACATGGAGAAGAATCGACTTTGGAATTTACCGCCACGCAGAAGCAGCGACTCATTGAGTTGGATATAGAAGAAACCGCCACCCGATCCGAATATGCCTCGGAAAAAGACCGGGACGCGGCTTTTCGCACGCTGGAGCGAGAGTTGGTCGAGAGCACGCGGGAAAGATTGACGCGGCTTCAGCAGGAAAAACTCAGACCCTCCCTCCGAGTGCTGGAGTGGAATCTGGTCGCTTGGCTCACCGGGAAAGGCTTCGTCGAAGTGAGTACTCCCACCACGCTCGCCCGGGGAATGCTCACGAAAATGGGCATCGGGGAGGGACACCCTTTGCTTGAACAAGTGTATTGGATCGATCGAAAAACCTGCCTTCGTCCCATGTTGGCTCCCAATCTTTATCATTTGATGGGGCATGTGACCAGGACTTGGTCGTTTCCCGTCCGCATGTTCGAGATCGGCAGTTGTTTCCGTAAGGAATCCAAAGGCTCCAGGCATCTTTCCGAGTTCACCATGCTGAACTTGGTGGAAATGGGCATGGAGGGGGATTCGCAGGCCCGACTCGAGGTGTTGGCACACGGAATCATGGAAGTCATCGGGCTCCCCTACCGCCTGGAGACGGAGAAATCCGAAGTCTACGGGGATACCACCGACATCCTGGCGGACGGGGTGGAAATCGCGTCGGGCGCCGTGGGACCGCATCCCCTGGACGCCAATTGGAACATCGCGGATTCCTGGGCCGGACTGGGCATCGGCTTGGAACGGGTCGTGATGTTGAAGGAAGGATTTCACAACATCCGACGGGTCGGCCGAAGCCTGATGTACCTGGACGGAGCGCGTCTGAACGTGTAGTACGGGTCCGACAACGCCCTTGCGGCCCTTAAGAGCGAGGCACGCTTCCTTTGCCCGTTTTCTCCTTGAACCCACGACAACCCACGTCCTATCGTCCCTTCCGCATTCGTCAAGAGATCCGTACGCTTTCCTTCTCTGGGTCGGCTTTGGTTTTCACCCCGCAGGCTTAGCGTATTTATTCATAGGGTCGCCGTGGGAACGCTATTCCCTCCGGTGCCCTGGGAATGAGAATCTCAAAGAGTCCGGGAACAGGAGAGGGAACCCGGTTGCGGCAGGCTTGGCCGTGAATTCCGGTACGATCCGGCTCATGCAATAGCCGTCCCGGTGTCTTGCATCGCGAAGGACCGGACGTATCTTATGGGTAACGATTGCTTTCAGGGTTTCCATCGCCGAAAAAAGGAGGTTTCATGGATCAGTCGATTCACGTTGTTTGTGCTCAATGTGGAGCGGTAAACCGGCTGCCGTCGAAGAGAATCGCGGAAGGGCCCTCCTGCGGTAAATGTCACGGCCGCATCGTCACAGGCAAACCCGTGGCTTTGAAAGAAGGCGGGTTCGACAAGTACGTGGGCAGGAACGACCTGCCGGTGTTGGTGGATTTCTGGGCTCCGTGGTGCGGACCCTGCAAGATGATGGCGCCGGCTTTTGAGCAGGCGGCTCATACGTTGGGGACTCGGGTGCTTTTCGCCAAGGTGAATACGGAAGAGGAACAGGGACTTGGGGGAAAGTACGGAATCATGTCCATTCCCACCATGGTCCTTTTCGAGAACGGCAGGGAGAAGGCCAGGGTTTCCGGGGCATTGTCCGCACAGGCCATTGTAGACTGGGCGAATTCACACGCGTAGAAGCCCGATGGGCGGCGTTGCCCTTATTCCCTCGGCGCTGCGACGTACCATGATGTGCGTCTCCTGCGTCGAGGTTTGCGCGCCTTGCAGGGCATCGTTTCCGAACGGCGTGCATCAGCCGTCCCACAGGGCGAGGGACGGGGATTCGGTCGTCGGGTGCGCGGATCAGGCCACGGCGTGGTGCTTGATGTTGCGCCCCTCGGCATAAAGGATGGTGGATTCGCAGATATTGGTGGCGTAGTCCGCCACGCGCTCCAAATGTCGGTCGATGAAAATATAGTCGAGCGCTCGATGTACGGCCGGGGTGTCGCGCACCATGTGGTCGAGCAGGTCGCGGATGATTTCACGGGCCAAGGCGTCCGCTTGGTCGTCGCGTCGACATATTTCCCGGGCCGTTGTCGTATCTCGATTGATAAAGGCGGTGATGCTGTCTCGCAACATGGTGGCGGCAATGTCTCCGAGGGACTCGATGTCCACGCGGAAAGGGAGCGGAGGCCGAGCGCTCAGGGCAATGGCCTTCTTGGCGATGTTCTTGGCCATATCACCGACCCGTTCCAGGTCCGAAGAGATGCGCATGACCGAAGTTACGTAGCGCAAGTCCGCGGCCATGGGTTGCCGCAGAGCCAAAAGGTTCAGACAATCGGCCTGAATCTTTTCGTCCATGTCGTTGATCCGCTTGTCGTTGCGGGCGACTTGGGCGGCCAGTTCGGCATCGCGTTGCAGGAGCGCGGTGAGGGAATCACGAAGAGCTTCTTCCGCGGTGGTGGCCATCTCGAGGATTCCCGCCTCGAGGTCCTTGAGATACTTGGGGGGGTCCGTTTTCATGGTCCCTCCTTCCGCTTTGAGGCGAAAAAATGCCGCCGGGTGTGGTGGGGCGGACGTGGAAGGGGCGGTGTGCCTTTGAACACTCCCGGAGCCCCTGAACCGCTCGGAAGAGCCGTCATCACGGCATCCAACCGTTGCGTTACTTCATCCGCCATTCAACCTAAAATCTTGCCGGAAATCTCGCAAAAAGTCCAACGCATTCGCATTGTCGAGAGCGGTCGCTCGCCGTTTTCATGCCTGGGGTTCGGGATCCGCGTCGGACGAGGATGATTCCCGGGAGCCGGGCTCCAGGCACTGAAGCAGGGCCTTCCATACGAGCTCTTTGCCTTCTCTGGTCTCGGCGGAAAACGGAATGGGACGTGGGGCCAGGTTGTTGAGGCCGCTCTGCAGCTCCTTGAGGCGGGAGGCGCGCGCGCTTCTTTTCAGCTTGTCCATCTTGGTGGCCACCGGGATGACTTCGAGTTCCAAGTCACGGAGTTTCTTCAGGAGAGAGAGGTCTTCGGGGCCTGGATCCCGTCGAATGTCCAGAATCAAAACCACGGTCTTCAGTATCCGACGGCCGGACAGGTATTCCTCCACCATGACCTTCCAACCGTCTCTTACCTTTGCGGGCGCTTTGGCGAAGCCGTATCCCGGAAGGTCCACGAAACAAAGAGCGTCGTTGACCGTGAAGAAATTGAGGAGTTGCGTTCTACCCGGAGTGGAACTGGTGCGCACGAGTTTCTTGCGGTTGAGCAGGCAGTTGATCAGGGAGGACTTGCCCACATTGGAACGGCCCGCAAAGGCCGCTTCGGGCAGAGCGTGTTCCGGCCAGTGCCGGAAGTTCGCGGCGCTCTTCAGGAACTCCGCGGACTTGATGACGATTCGGGAGTCGGACACTCTGTTTCGGGACGACCGGCGTTTTTGATGGACAGCGGCCTGCTCCCGCCTTTCGATGAGTTGGGTCGCCTGAAGCCTTTACGGCGACGATGTTGTCGGTCCGTTGAAAAAGCGCCGTCGCCGCAGGCCCTTATCGGTCTTTCAGATACCGCTCGATTCGGTCCATGCCTTCCCGGATATTCTCCAACGAATTGGCGTAACAGAAACGCAGATACCCTTCGGCGTTGGAACCGAAATCGATTCCCGGCGCGACTCCTACGTGGGCTTTTTCCAGAATATCGAATGCGAGGCGATAGGAGTCGGAGTCCAGGTGCTTGGCGTTGGCCAGCACATAGAAAGCTCCCGTGGGTTCCACGGTGATTCCAAAGCCCAATTCGCGCAATCGGGAAATCATAAAGACCCGTCTTTGATTGAACGTCTCCTTCATTCGCTTCACGTCTTCGCCGGCCTCACGAAGCGCGGCGATGCCGGCCCACTGCACGAAAGCGTTGGCCGAAATGAAAAAATTCTGCTGCATCTTCTGCATGGGGCGTATGAAGCGTTCCGGAGCGATGATGTACCCGAGACGCCAGCCGGTCATGGCGAACAGCTTGGAGAAACCGTTAAGCACGAAGGCCTCGTCGGTGAATTCCAGAATGGAATGTTCCTTACCTTCGTATACCAGCCCGTGATAAATCTCATCGGAAACCACGCAGGGGCCCAGATCGGTGATTCGTTCCATGCGATCCCGAGAAAGCAGGTTGCCTGTGGGATTGGACGGGGAATTGACCACAATGGCCTTGCAGCGCGGAGTGATTTTCTCTCGGATGGCCGATACCCGGTACTGAAAACCGTCTTCCTCGTAAACATTGACGAAAACCGGTTCCGCCTTGAGATATCTCACGAAATTGGGATAGCAGGCGTAATACGGGTTGGAGATGATGACTTCCTCTCCTTCTTCGAGCAGCGCGGAAAACAGCAGCAGCATGGCGGGAGAAGTCCCGGAAGTGACGAGGACCCGCTCCGGAGAGAAGGAGACTCCGTAATGATCGAAATAGTACTCCGCCACGGCTTCACGCAACTCGACCAGGCCGAGAGAGTGGGTATAGTGCGTGTGATTGTCGTCCATAGCCCGACAGGCCGCCGCCTTGATGCAGGACGGTGTGTCGAAGTCCGGTTCGCCCACCTCCAAATGGATGATGCCCACGCCGGACCGCTCCATGGCGTGGGCGCGTTCCAGGACGTCCATAACGATGAAGGGGGGAATGTCGAGGGCGCGTTTTGAAATCATGGTCTTCATATCACTTTGTTGAGGGGATACTCGATGATTCCTTCGGCTCCTTCGCCGATCAATCGCGGAACGAGGTCTCTGACCACGGTCTTGGCCACCACGGTTTCCACGGACAGCCAGTCGCTGTTATACAGATGTGCGATGGTGGGCGCGTTCAAACTGGGCAGGATCCCCACGATCCCTTCCACTTTTTCTTTGTGAACGTTCATTTTCAGACCTACCATTTTCTCCGCTTGGAGCGCTCCCTGCATCAACTGGGCGATCTGCAAAACCTTTTCGCGTTTCCACTCGTCCTTCCAACTTTCCGTGTTGGCGATCAACTGGGTGTTGGACTGCATCAGTTCATGGATGATCTTGAGTCCGTGGGCCTTAATGGTGCTCCCGGTTTCCGTGACTTCCACAATGGCGTCCGCCAGTCCGGAAACCACCTTGGCTTCCGTGGCGCCCCACGAAAATTCCACTTCCACCTCGATGCCTCGTTCCAGGAAATATTTTCGGGTGAAATTCACCAGTTCGGTGGCGATTTTCTTCCCTTTGCAGTCCTCGATGGTCTTGATGTCCGAATCATAAGGCACGGCGAGCACCCATCGGGCGGGCCGTTGGCTTACTTTGGAATAGAACAGGTCCGTCACCACATGAACCGTAGAGTCGTTTTCACAGATCCAATCCAATCCGGTCAGGCCCGCGTCCAGGGTGCCGTTTTCCACGTATCGGCTCATTTCTTGAGCGCGGCAAATGGAGCATTGGATCGTTTCGTCGTTGATTTCCGGGAAATAGCTTCTGTGGTTGACTTCGATCTTCCATCCGCATTTTCGGAAAATCTCAATGGTGGCGTCCTGCAGACTCCCTTTGGGTATGCCCAGTTTGAGAATACTCACTTTTTATACACCTCCGCTGGATCGAACACTTTCACTCCCGATTCCCGGATTCCTTCCGGGGTCACCAAGTTGAAGAAGCAGCTTCGATATCCCGTATGGCAGGCGGCTCCGCCGACCTGTTCCACTTTGAAAAGCACGGTGTCTCGGTCGCAATCGATCCGAATTTCCTTCACTTTTTGCACATGTCCGGATGTGCCTCCCTTGTGCCAAATCTCTTGTCGGCTTCGGCTCCAGTAGTGCACTTCCCCGGTTTCGAGCGTCCTTTCCCAGGATTCCTTGTTGATGTAGGCGAGCATGAGTACCTCGCCGCTTTCCTGATCCTGGGTGACGGCCGGGATCAGTCCGTTGCCTTTTTCGAAATCGAGCATTGAGTGACACCTCCTGGGTCGATTTCCCATAGCTGAGTTGGGGCTTGTGGCGCTTTCCGGCTCGGTTGTCGAGACGGGTTCCGGAAAACGTCAGGGGCGGTTCGCCCACTGCTGCTCGTTAGGCTGCGGGGCAAGCCGCGTCAAGTTTTTTTCGCGGACGGTGCCCGCCAGTTGACCGCAGGCCGCGAGGATATCCCTTCCTTTGCTTTTTCGGATGATGGCCGTGTAATGACGGTCGATGAGAATATTCTGAAATGCTTCCACCCTGTCGGGGTCGGGCGGCTGAAACGGGCTCCCGTCATGAGCGTTCAAGGGGATCAGGTTGATCTTGGCCTCGGCCGGAACGAGAATGCGGGCGAGCCGTTGCGCGTCCTGCGGACGATCGTTGACATCCCGAATCAGCACATATTCGTAAGTGACTCGTCGGCCTCTGCGGAGCGGATATTCACGACATGCCTTCAGGAGAACATCCATGGGGTATTTCCGGTTGACGGGCATGATAGCAGACCGGACGTCGTCGTCCGCCGCGTTGAGGGAAACGGCCAAGCCCACGTTGACGAGGGCGCCCAGCCGGGGAATTCGGTCCGCGATTCCGCAGGTGGAGACCGTCACCCGTCGCAGACCGAAGGCCATGGCCCGATTGTCGGTAATGATTCCGAGGGCCCGCACGCACTGGTCAAAATTGGCCAAGGGTTCTCCCATTCCCATGAAGACCAGATTGGTGAGGTTTTCTCCGGGCTTCAGAGACCTTCGAACCGCGAGAATCTGATTGAGGATTTCTCCGGAGCTTAGGTTTCTGGTAAGGCCCGAGCGGCCCGTGCGGCAAAACGCGCAACCCATGGCGCAGCCCACCTGGGTTGAGACACACAAGGTCGAATGACCGCGTTCAGGAATAAGGACGCTCTCGACACATTCTCCGTCGTCGAGTACGAAAACGAATTTTCGGGTTTCGTCTTCTTCGGATTCAAGCACACGGAAAGGTTCCAAGAAGCCTATGTGCGCATTGTCGGCGATTTTCTCCCGAAAGGACTTGGGGATATTGGTCATTTGGTCCGGGGCGTCCACACCTTTGGAATACATCCATTGCACCAGCTGGAGAGCCCGGTATCGGGGTTCGCCCAGTTGAGCCGCCCATTCCTGGAGTTCGGGCAAAGAGAGGTTTTTCAAGTCCGTGAACATCGCGGGTTCCGTATGTTTAATCCCATGGTCAAGAATCTTTCATTATAAGTCCTATGGTCCCCCGGTTCAAGGATTTGGACTCGGGAAACCGCGAGTCGATTCGTGTAAATCTTGCAACTCACGAACATCCTGGGCTAGAATGCTGTTTTCTTCGCGACTTTCGCTGAAAAGAAGTTCCCCGTTTCTTGTTTCCGCGGGTCCGCACCCGCGAAGTAGAACCAAAGCGTAATGGAACGGTTTATGAAAAGCCGAATCGGGTTGAATCGCAAATTCCCCCCCAGTCGAGGCTCCTCCGTGGGGATCGGGGGAGAGAACCGCCGCGTGTCCGTCGGAGTCTTGGTGGACCTCAGATGGGGAGACGGCTCGGGGGGACAAGTCAAGTGTTGGGAACGATTTGCGGAAGCGGCTCGGTCCGTTTCGGACGAGTTGGATTTGACGGTTCATTTCCAGGGGGACAGGGAAGGGATCTTCACCCTTTCCCGTAATGTCCGTTACGTTACATTGCCTCCGGTCTTCAGTACGGCTCGGTTTCATTTCATGGACCAGGTCGCCGATCACGCCGACCTATCCCCCCTTCATCCCAATCTCCTTACGTATCTGCGACGATTCGACGTGATTCACACCACGGACGCGTTTTTCGCTTATGCACGCACCGCAGGTTGGGTCGCCAGGAGATGGGGTGTCCCGTTGGTGAACTCCATTCATACGGATACCCCCAGCTACACCCGAATTTATTCGGGGCAGGTCATTCGCAGAATTTTCCATGACGGTCCCATGGCGAGACTGCTTCTGCGCAAGCTGAGAATGGACGATCGATGCGCCGACTTGATGAAATGGAGGCTGAAACGATTTCTCGGGAGATGCCGGTGGGTGTTCGTCTCCAATGCCGACGATCTTGAATGGGCACGGCGGTTGGTTCCCCGTCGCCGCGTTTCATTCCTACGGCGCGGCGTGGACGTCCGTATCTTTAACCCCGTTCATAGAGACCGCGACCGGCTGGCATCCGATTACGGAATCGACCACGACCGATTCGTGATTTTGTTTGTGGGGCGTGTGGATGAGGGTAAGAACGTCATGGTGCTGGGTCGGGCGGCTGAAATTCTGATCGCGCGGGGTTTGCCCGTGCACGTGCTGGCTTTGGGAGAAGGTGCACAGCGTGATGCTTTGAAGGAGCTCTTAGGACCCCGGGCCACCTGTCCGGGCGTGGTTTCTCATCCGGCTTTGGCCGAATGTTATGCGGGGGCGGACGCCTTTGTCTTTCCTTCCACAGTGGAGGTCATGCCCAATGCGGTGCTCGAGGCCAAGTCCTCCGGACTTCCGGTGCTTCTTCCGGCACGTGGCGCTGCGGCCCGGCTCGTTAAAGAACCCGGCGGCGACGGGATTCTGGTAGACGACCAGGAGCCCGAAACGTGGGCTCGCGCTTTGGAGAACCTTATGAGCGATGAGGCCGGGGCGAAACGAATCGGCCGAAATGCTCGACGGATGATGGAGGAGGAGTGGCCGACCTGGAGCGACGTGCTGAGGGAGGACCTGCTTCCCTTTTGGCGGCGTGCGGCCGGCTGGGTTCCCTCCGGGGGCTGGTGGGCTTGATACCTGCGAATTCACGATAAGGCCAAGGAACGTGCTGTACGGCAAGCGCATACTCATTTTGATTCCTCACCCCGACGATGAAGTGGTGGGATGTGCCGCGGCGATTCGTCGGGCCGGAAACCGGGGAGCCGAAATCCATGGGGCGTTTCTCACGACCGGAGTGCGCGGCCCGGACGCCTTCCGACTCCGTGGGCACCGTCGCTACGAGCGGAGAGTCCAACGACGAAGAAGCGAGGCCCTTCGGGCGGCGGAGTTTCTCAACGTTCACCCGGTCTTTTTCCAGGAGCGCCCCAGTCGCACTCTCAAGTCTCATCTGGAAGACTGTCGAGAGGAAATTTTGCAGGCTATGGACCAATGGGGTATCGATCAGGTGTGGACTCCCGCCTATGAAGGCGGACATCGGGATCACGACGCAGTCAACGCCCTTGCGTCCACTATCCGTGAGAAGGCGGACGTGTGGGAATTCAGTGAGTACAATTATGTGGGCGGCAGCGTGCACGGCCAGGAATTTCCGTTCCCCCGAGGAAACGAGCAAACCTTGGTGCTGGACTCGTCCGAACGGCACGCAAAGCGGGCCGCTTTGTCTCTTTACCTTTCGGAAAGGATTAACCTGAAGTACGTGCGAATTGAAAAAGAGGTTTTCCGGCCGTTGGCATCCTACGACTATTCCATCGCTCCGCACCCGGGGAAGCTCTTCTACCAGCGCTTTCAGTGGGTACCGGGCATATCGCTGATCGATCACGGGTCCCCGGTGGAAGTGTCTCGGGCTTGCGTCGACTTCATCCAACGTCACGCTCGAACGGACGGAGAGGGGCGGGTTGGACTTCCATGAGCGGACTGATGAATCGCTGGCATCGGATTAAGGAGACGTTGGTTCAAGGAGGTCCGGCGATTTGCAACGTGGCCGTAACCAATGTGTGCAACGCCCGCTGCGATTTCTGCGGCTATGCTCGTGACAAACAGCGGACGGGTGCCGGCGTGTTCATCGGTGTTTCCGAAACGTGTGAGGCGCTCGACGCCTTTTATGATCGGGGAGTCCGTTATCTTACATTTTCGGGCGGGGAGCCGTTTCTTCATCCGGGGCTTCCCGATTTGGTGCAATACGCGGTGAAGAAAGGGATGCGTCCTTCCGTATGCACCAACGGGTCGCGGCTGACGTGGGACTCCGTTGCCGGACTTTGGGAACGGGGCTTGAGGACGCTGATTATTTCCATCGATGCGCCTTCGGTGGAAGCTCATGAGTCCAATCGTGGGTTGCCGGGCGTGTGCGCGAAAATCCGGGAGGCGAACCGATGGGCCTCGTCTCTGGGCGTTGAGACCGTGGCGTCCGTCACCATGAGCAAATTGGTCGCCGATCCGAATGTCCTGGCCGGTTTTCTGAAGAATCTGGGATTTGGAACCGTCACTTTCTCGTATCCCAAAAAGTCCACCGGATCGTCTTCCATGGTTTTTTCCGAGTCCTCCCCGCTGTTGGATTTTGACCGGGAAGAGTTGATCGGCTTTTTCCAGTCCGTGCTGGACCTCAAATCCCGGTTTCCGGTGCTGAATCCTTCCGAATCCATCCGTGACATGATCCGATTTCTCCAAGGGCGCGAGCAACGCTTCCCTTGCTTTGGCGGGTACAAGTATTTTTATCTGGATTGGAATATGGATGTGTGGCGGTGCGACATGTGGCCTTCCAAGATGTGCTCCGTGGGAGAGTTCCCGGAAACACCATTTGTTCGTGACGGATGCACCTTGTGCATGAGCGACTGTTATAGAGATTCCAGTGTGCTGCTGAACTTCGTGGTATCTCTCGGGGATTCGGCGGCCTGTTTTGGGCGGGGCGACGTGACGGGTGCGCTGCGTGCCGTGACCGGCGGAAGTGCTTGGCTGTCGGTCAAGGCGTTGCTTGAAGAATGGAAGAACCTGAAAGGGCTGTCGGGCAGGGTTCCGGCAAGCTCCGAGCCCGGTGAAAACGGACCCGCGAGCTCAAGGCCTGCTCGGGAGAGCACGAGCAGGGTTGAGGCCCGCATGGAAGGAAAGTGAATCATGAACCCATCGTCAAAAATGAAAATCGTGCTTTGGTTCGGAATCGTATTGCTTCTGTGCCCGGCATGGGACGCGGTTGCCCAATCGCTGCTCAAGGGAAGCCGGGTTTACGTTCCGGTGTATTTCCAGATCTTTTCTTCCAGAAGGGGGTACGGGGCCGAACTGACCGCTACCGTGAGCGTTCGGAATACGGATCCACGTCATTCCATCGTGGTTCATTCGGCGAAAGTGCACAACGGGGAGGGAAAAGCCGTGGCGGAGCTTCTTCAAAAACCGATGGAACTCGGGCCGTTGGCCGGGGCGCAGCTTCTGGTGGAGGTCCCCGGAACAACCAAGAAGGAGCAGGCGGGCACCAACCCGGCGGTTGTTGTGAAGTGGTCCTCGAAGGCGGAAGTCACCGCTCCGGTGATTCAGAGCATCATGGTGGGAACCATGAGTCAGCAAGGGATCAGCTTCATGTGTTCCGGCGTACCCATGAGGGCTGATGAATAAGTCGAGAACGTTCGTCGTCCGGAGCCGGGGAGTTTGAATCTCTGTGGGCGGGTCGTCGAGTGATAATGTTTGACAATGGAGGAGGGCGGAGCTAAAAGCGTTGATCTGGTTCATCAATCAATAAGTTCGGGCCCACGGCAACATGCTTATCGGCTCTATTCCAGCGGAGGCAATATGGGAAAAGGCGATCGAAAAACTAGGCGCGGAAAAATCTGGAGAGGCTCCCATGGCAACTCCAGGCGGAGGAAGAGGAAAGTCGAGGCGGCCGGCAAAGGGAAAAGAGCCTAAAGTCCGGGCGAGCTCAAGGACTCTCCGAGAGAGACAAAAGCACTTGAGCCCCGGCCCTTTGCCGGGATCAAACCCACCCCATCCGACATCGCCCATTAACGGGATCGACGACGCGGGGCGCACGGTCGAGTCCCCGGCACCCGATTCCAGAAACAACTTGACCGCCCATCGGCGTATCTTTCACTCACCACTTTGCCGGCGAGGCAGGGGCGGGCGAAACGGACGGAGAGGTTCGCCTTCTGAAACCTTCGTTTGTTTCATTGCTCCTCCGTGTCCCCCCATTCATCCGTAATGACCAAAGAAATCACAGTCAGGCTTAAACCGGGTCGAGACAAGTCGGCCAAGCGATTTCACCCCTGGATATTCTCCGGGGCCATCGCGCGGGTGAACGGGGCTCCCGAACCCGGTGCGATCGCCGTGGTTCTGGATTCCAAAGGCGGATTCGTCGCCAGGGGCTATTTCAACGCTCATTCCCAGATTCAGGTGCGACTGCTGACGTGGGACGAAGGAGAGCGGGTGGATGACTCCTGGTGGGGAAAGCGGCTTGATGAGGCCGTGGCCCGAAGGACTTCATTGGATCTGGACCGGGAAACTTCCGCCTTCCGGCTCGTCAACGCCGAGGCCGACCTGTTGCCGGGGTTGATCGTGGATCGGTACGGAGAATACTTGGTGATCCAGGCCCTCACTGCGGGCGCCCAAAAGATCAAACCCGTCCTGGTCGACCACCTCGTCGCATCACTTCGGCCCAAAGGGATCTTTGAAAGAAGCGAAGCCAGGGCACTCAAACTCGAAGGACTTCAGACTTCGTCGGGAATCTTGTACGGGACGGAGCCTCCCCTGCTGGTTGAAATCAAGGAGGGCGGCTTCCGGTTTTTGGTCAACCTCAAAGGCGGCCAGAAGACCGGTTTCTTTCTCGACCAGCGAGTGAATCGGCGGGCCGTGGCGCGGTATGCCGCCGGCAGGTCCGTGCTGGACTGCTTTGCCCACACGGGGGCCTTTTCTGTCTACTCGGGGGGAGGAGGCGCCGAGTCCGTTATGAGAGTGGAGGTCTCGGAGGACGCTCACGTACTGGGACTGGAGAACCTCAAACTGAACGGTTTGGAGCACCTCGACCGGGATTCCGTATTGGGCGACGCTTTTGAGGTCTTGCGCGAACTACGGGACCGGGGGAGGAAGTTCGATCTGATCCTGCTGGATCCTCCGAAATTCGCTCACACCCGTTCCGCACTGGAGCGTGCGGCCCGCGGGTACAAAGACATCAATCTTTTGTCTCTCAAGCTGTTGAACCCCGGGGGGGTTCTGGCCACGTTTTCCTGTTCGGGAGCCGTGTCCTCGGGATTCTTCGAGGACATCCTCGCCGCGGCGGCCACGGATGCCGGACGACCCGTCCAGATCATCGAACGGCTCTCCAATGCACCGGACCACCCCGTTTTGCTGTCTTTTCCCGAGTCGAATTACCTGAAAGGCGTCATCTGCCGGGTGTTCTGATTCGCCGAATCTCCGAACTCCCGCTCTTCATCGAAGCGGGAAAGGTCGAGAAAAACCCTTTCCCGGAAAATTCCCGACTTTGCCGCGGCGTCAGCTCTTAAGCAGGCCGATGACCTCCCTCATGAAAGCGGGCAGATCGTCCGGTTTCCTCGAGGTCACCAGCTTTCCATCCACGACCACCTCCTGGTCCACATACTTGGCCCCGGCGTGAACCACATCGTCTTTGATGGCGAAAAAGCAGGTCACCGTCTTTCCCCGGAGTACCTCCGCCGAAGCCAGCATCCAGCCCGCGTGGCAGATGGCGGCCACTACCTTTCCCCCATCCACGAAGTCTTTGACCAGTTGGACCATGGACGAATGTCGTCTCATGTGATCCGGTGCGTATCCTCCGGGAATAATCAGGGCGTCGAAGTCTGCGACGGACACCTGGTCCGCGCTCTTGCTCACGGTCACCGGCAATCCGACCTTGCTTTTGTAAGTGGATGAGCTCCCCGATCCCACCAAAGTAACCTGACAACCGGCTTCCATGAGCCGGTAATAGGGGTACCACAGCTCGAATTCGTTGTAGAGCTCTTCGGCCAGGATCACGGCTTTTTTTCCTTTGAGTTCCATAAACGGCCCTCCCTGTGGGCTGAAGTCTTCGGTTTCCGACAACTTACCGATTCATTCTATCATCTCTGCCGGGACGGATCCAAATGCTGTGCATCGGCTGCTCATTCACGGACATGGAATGAAAATCGTTCAGGGGTGCGGCCCCGAGTCGCCGGCGGGAGAAATCCGAATTCCGGACGAATCAGAGCTCAAGATTCACCCGGATCATCCGATAAAGATATCAGCATTTTTTTCTCTTTCATCCACATGGTGAACTCGTGATGATGGAATCCGTCCAACTTCAAAGTCTGGTCAGCTCGGAAAAGTTGCCCGATACGGCCGAAGTTCGCAACCGTGGTTCCGATGAACGTTCCATTGATGCCCGTTTGAAGAATTCGGGTGAGAGCTCTCCCGCGAAGGCGCCCGCCGAAACGGAGGTGGCGGAGGATCGGGTGACGCTCTCGCAGGAAGCGTCGGCCGAGGGTGAACGTCCGCGGTCCTCCGGGTCCGGTTCCAGGGAATCGAATGCTGAAGACGCTTCACCGGACGGCAAACACGGAGAGGACGTTGAAGAGGCCGGTGAAAACGCTCGAGGGCTCGCGAAGGACGAGCTTTCGGAGGAGGAGCGGGCGGAAGTAAAGGAACTGGCTGCAGACGACCGTAAGGTTCGAGCACACGAGCAGGCTCACATAGCGGCGGGCGGACAATACGTCACTTCCGGCGCTCACTTCGAACTCGAACGGGGGCCGGACGGAAAGATGTACGCGGTGGCCGGAGAGGTGGGTATCGATGCTTCGGAGGTGAAGGACGATCCCGAAGCCACCATCGCGAAGATGCAACAAGTGCGGAGGGCGGCGCTGGCTCCCGCGGATCCGTCCTCACAAGACCGTGCGGTGGCCGCCAAAGCGAGCCGTAAGGAAGTCAAAGCTCGAAAGGAGCTCATGCAACAAGGCACGGGGGAAACGCAGGACGTCCGTGCGGGCGGCGGGACCTCCGCCGCCGACCGATCAACCTTGTATGGTAAGAGTCTTGTTGCGCAAAGAGGCGTCGTCGGAGCCGGAGGCAGGTCCACGGGATCGTTGGTGGATTTGCTCGCCTGAAACGGAGTCCGTGCGAAATCCACCGGTTTTTCGACAAGGAGACGCCGGAACCCGCCGACGGTAAGAGTGGGTTTCCGTTCACCGGGACGCCGCTCCCTCCGAACCACGAATGGGTGCGTACACGTTCCGCAGAAACAAGACACCGCATCCGCCCCCCTTCATCCAACCAACCGCGCCGCGGTATGGTATCCTGTCTCTAAGCCGTCTGATTCTCGGACACTTTTCATCCCGCTTGAGCTGCCATCTTTGTTGTCAAACCGGCGTAAGCGGCACCCCTTGCAGATTTGGCATGCCCCGCAGAGTTGGACGCGAGGAGGACACCATTCATGTCGTTCCCCGTCCAACGAATACGTGTTACCATCTCCAGTGTCCGGGGATATAATGTCCCCGATGATGGATGCGGCCGGGCACCCGGACGGGTCCGGGGGGCGCCCCGTGTATTCCGGCCCCGTGATGCGGCGGCGGTATGTATACCGCGCATGAAGACACCGCCGTCAGGGAAAGCAGCAGAACGGAAGACAAGATCAGACGTATGGGTTTTCGAATCATGGCGCAACCTCCTTTTGGGGGCTTTTTCTATTTAATGACGAAACGCCGTCGAGAAGAGTTTACGTGGATCACCGGATTGAAGATTTGAGCGGAGCAGCCCGGAAGGAACGATCTATGTGAAAGAGGGCGTGGCCGGGGTTGGCGTGTTGCGGTATTTGAACCCCCGGACGGCCGAGAGACTGGAGCCCGATCATGAATGGACTGATGAAACGATCCTTTTTCTTTGTTTGTTTCCTGAGCTTGGCCACACAGGCCTACGGCGCCATGGGAGGTTATTTCATCACCGACGATGGAATCAAAATCGTGGTTCGGGAATTCATTAACCTGCAACCGGTTCTACGATGCAGTTATCGTGGAAAAGACGTCCAAATTCCCATGAAAGTCGTCAAAAAGGTTGCCGCGGCGGGGTTCCAGAAGCTGACGGTGGAGAAGGTGGACGGTGCCGTCCTCAAAGTGGAGGGATACATCGTATCTCTTTTCGATGCCTATGATTCCTATTCGGCGCGAATCAACTATGTATATTACGACGAGATATCCGGCGAGACCGAAATCGGGGAACACCTTGCGAGAGAAGTCGAACAGGTGGTCCTGGATCACGAGGGCGGGACCATCAAGGTGAATCCCCGAACCGGCCGCACCTATCCCCCGGACTACAACTTTGATCCTCATGACGGAACCCCTCTGGAGGTCAGGGAGTTGAAATGAAGGCGGCAAAGGATTGGCGAACCGGACGGGTTGATGATACTCCGAAACCGAGCATTTGTTCGGCGTCGTCCCGAGGGAACTCCCCCGTGCCGGAGGAATCGGCGGGATGGGACGCTTTCGAGGCCGCCGTCCGGACCGTTCGAGACGTATTCTTCCCGGACCGAACCGATCTCGATCATTGGACCTACCGGAGGTTCGAAGGGATGTACGGCGCCGCCGCTTCGTGAAACCGGGAAGAAGCCGCGATTGCCGTTCTCGAAGGGGTCCGGGGAACGTTGCTCCTGGTGTTGTTGATCCACGAAACCGCACATGCCCTCTCTTCCGGCTACCACGGGGAAGACTGGAAAGCGACGATGGAGGAAGCCGTGAAAACAGCCGAGGATCAGGGTTTCGAGGACTTGGCGAGGGCCCTGGCCGCCGAAATGGATCGCTATCGGGACCGGCGAGTCTGAACAGAGAGCGGTTCGCTCTGCGGCGCAGTGTCGCACGGCTTGGGCGAATCGGCATTCACCACGATTTTTCGAGACTCCGTTGCTTGTTCGGGGAAGAATCTTTTCTTCGTTTAAATAACGGAATTCTTGCTCTGAGAAATTGCCAAGTGTGACCAAAAGCCTTATACTCGCCTCTATGGATCGTGTAAGTTCGCCTCGAGATGGCGGCTTGGTCTGTTCCCGGCGTCAACGGGGCCGGGAACCTCGGGAAGGAAACAGTGCGTTTTTGGGGCTCGAGGGAAAGAAGGATCCCGCCGGTTCCAAATCGGGACCGCGTGGACGACCCGTTAGGTAGCAGGGCGGAACTCATTACAAAAGGACAAAGGGCATCGGAATGAACATTTACGTAGGGAATTTGTCGTACCAAGCCACCGAAGAAGATTTGCGGAACGCATTCGAGTCATTCGGACAGGTCGAATCAGCCACCATCATTAAGGACAAATACACCGGCCAGTCTAAAGGATTCGGATTCGTGGAAATGCCCTCCGACGCCGAAGCCCGGTCCGCGATCGAAGGCCTGAACGGTAAGGATGTCAAGGGTAGGGCTCTCAACGTGAACGAAGCGCGGCCCCGTACCGACGCCCCGCGAGGCGGGCACGGCGGGGGTGGCGGCGGACGCGGTCCGAGAGGCGGCGGAGGCGGCGGAGGCGGACGAGGCGGCGGCGGTGGCGGTCGACCCCGCTACTAATCACCCGATCAAGAAGTAATCGTCGTTCAATAAAGGTTGAGGGAAGCCGTGCGTGCTCCCCTCAACCTCATTTCGAGTTTAGGGTGTCGGCCCTGTTGTCTCCGTCTGTGATCGAGACGGAGAACGGGGCCGTGCCGAACGTGTTTTCCGGCCTCCAACAAACACGATGCCTCCCGACACAATTGATTGAATGGAATCGGCGATAAGACGCCGACAAGAAACCCGTTTGCCTCGGATGCGCCGGCTGCTGTAACACCGAACGTCGACGTGGAACAAAGAACCGGCTCACGGGGCTTCTGCAACACATGATCAGTCGCGACGGAAACTGTGGGGAGTGCTTGATTATCGCGCACTCACGTATTTCCCCGCCGACTCGTCGGAGGCCGAATAGAGGGAGAGAGACATCTCATGATGCACGGTAAGCGAATCGCCGTGATCATGCCGGCGTACAACGCTCAGGCTACGGTAGCGAAAACGTTTTCGGAAATTCCCAGGGACATTGTGGACGAGATCGTGCTGGTGGACGATCAAAGCACGGACCGTACCTTTGAAGTCGCGCGGTCGCTGGGCATGACGCCCATCCGGCACACGCGAAATACCGGTTATGGGGGGAACCAGAAGACCTGCTACCGCGAGGCGCTGCGCTTGGGCGTCGATGTGATCATCATGGTGCATCCGGATTATCAGTATACGCCGGCGCTGATCCCCAGCATGGCGTCTCTGGTCGCCCAAGGCGTGTACCATTGCGTGCTCGGATCCCGCATACTGGGAAAACAGGCCCTTGAGGGTGGCATGCCCCTCTACAAGTACTACTTCAACCGTGTGCTGACGTTTGTCCAGAATCTGCTGGTGGGCCAGAAATTGTCGGAGTACCACACGGGTTACCGGGCATTCGCCCGGGAAGTGCTGGAACGCCTGCCCCTGGAAGACAACGACAACGGGTTCCTGTTCGATAATCAAATCCTCGCCCAGGTGATTTACGCCGGCTACCGAATCGGAGAAGTGTCCTGTCCCACGCGCTATGCCCCGGATTCCTCCTCCATCGGATTGGCCAAGTCGGTGGATTACGGCCTGGGGGTCCTGAGGGTGTCCGCGGCGTATCGCCTTCATCGGTGGGGCCTGCGCGAGAGTGCGCTGTTTTCGCCTTTGGATCGGGAATGAAGTTACGGGACGTTGTTGACTAACGTGACAAAACAAGGTAGTCGCTTTGGAGTTGGTGAAATAGATGAGACCAAGGCGGTAAGATGTCATGCCCAGGCAGGCCAGATTAGATGCTCCGGGTACCCTGCATCATGTTATTGTCCGGGGGATGGAAAAGAGAGATATCGTAACCGATCAATATGATCGGGAGAATATGGTTTCGCGCCTTGGGGACCTTGCCGAGGAAACGAGAACCAGTGTTTATGCCTGGGTTCTGATGTCGAATCACATCCATATCCTCGTCAAGAGCGGCCTTGTAGGACTATCTCGGTTCATGAGAAGGCTTCTTACCGGATATGCCGTAACCTATAATATCCGTCATAAGAGACATGGACATGTTTTTCAAAACAGATACAAATCCATCATCTGCGATGAAGATGTTTATTTTCAGGAGTTGGTTAGATACATACACTTGAACCCATTAAGGGCCAAAATAGTAAAAAATATGTCCGAGCTTGATCGCTATCCCTGGTGCGGTCACAGCGCGATCATGGGCAAGAGGAAAGCGAAATGGCAGGATACCGATTATGTACTTTCCTGGTTCGCTCAGGATATTCCCACGGCCCGGAAGGTTTACCGCCGATATTTGGAGGATGGAATAGATGAAGGCCATAGGGAAGACCTTGGAGGGGGAGGGCTGATTCGGACCTTGGGAGGTTGGTCGCAGGTTTTGACTTCGCGAAAAAGCAAAGAAAAGGTTCTTTGCGATGAACGTATATTAGGACAGGATGAATTTGTAGAGCGTATCCTTGCTGAAGCGGATAAGAATATCAGTGCACAGATATCAATCAATGAGCGGGTAATCGAGGCGGGAAAGATCATTCTTGCTGCGTGCGAAAAAGGCGGAGTTTCCGTTGAAGCGTTAAGAGGGGGAAGTCGCCGGGGTGTGCTTCCCGGGCTAAGGGCGCAATTGGCCAAAGAACTGGTCGAAAGTCTCGGCCTTACCATGGCCGAAACGGCACGGCAATTAGGCGTAACGACTTCAGCCATCTCAAGGATATTTGAAAGGAATAAATGACTGCAGATTGAATTTGTCACGTTAGTCAACAACGTCCCCATAATAAAGGTAGACCATGCTGGTCGACATTGTTCTGCCGATCTTCCTGATCGTGATTGCCGGATGGCTTCTGGCGTATTTTGATCTGATTCCCGAAAAGGTGGCTGCGGGGCTGATGCAGTATGTCTTTTACGCGGCCTGTCCCGCCATCATCTTCCTGACCATCAGTTCCTACGAGATCGAAAAACTCCTAGTCTGGCGTTTCTGGATCGCATACCCGCTTTCGATCTTTGTCACGGTAATCTCTGCCTTTGCGGTTTTCCGGTACTTCTTCAGGAGGGATGTTTACACTTCCGCAATTGCCGGGTTTTGTTCGGCGCTGGCCAACACCATCATGCTGGGGTTTCCGGTCCTCATGGGCATTGCCGGCAAGCATGCGACGGTGCCCATGGCCATGACCGTGATCATTGCCAACTGCCTGGTGGTGCCCGGCATCCTGTTCATCTTTGAGCTGCACGCCAAAAAGGAAACCTTGACGGAGGGGCGGGCCGTTGTTCGGGCCGCCTTGCTGAGCACGGTCAAGAACCCTCTTATAATATCCGCGGCACTCGGGGTGATCTTTTCCCTGTTTGAAATCAAGCTCCCCACGTTTCTTGTCACTTTTTTTCGTTACCTGGGGGCTTCCATCATTCCGTGCGCCCTGTTCAGCATCGGGGTGGAACTCCGCTTTTTCAAGGTATCCGGCAACCTTGCCGGGGCCTTCGTGATCACCCTGTTCAACCTGCTCATCCGTCCCGCTCTTGCCATCCTGATTGCCTTGTTGCTGGAACTGAGCCCCTTTTATTCGGTGGCGCTGGTCATTTTTTCGTCGGTGCCCACGGCCAAGTCGATGTTCATTTATGCGGGCAACTACCGGTTCTTCGAGAAAGAAGCGGCGGCCGTGATTTCTCTGACCACTCTGGCGAGCTTGCTCACCATTCCCTGTTTTATCGCCGTCTGTCACCACCTGTGGCCGGAGGTTTTTCTCCACGGGGTCGGGTAGGGGGAAGGCGCCCGGTCGAGACCTTGGATTATTATCCGGCTCGACCCGTTGGTTTCCGGTATCTAACCTGCTTCAAACATCTTCCTGCTTGGCGGAAGGGCTTCCCGCCCGCATCCATCCGAACCCCAAAAAATTTAAAGGGTCACGCCGTTTGACGTAACCCTTTGATTTCTCTGGAGGCGGCAACCGGATTCGAACCGGTGAATAACGGTTTTGCAGACCGCTGCCTTAGCCACTTGGCTATGCCGCCTTGAAATAGAATGAAGCCTTCTATACTAAAAGAACCCTCAGGACTGCAAGGGTAAAATGATCTCATTCGTTTCCGATTCCTGGGAGGGGCATGCGGGGGGAAGGCGCTCGGATCCCCTCACCCTCCTTCCGCTTCTCGCGTCCTCCGGAAGGGGGAACGGCGTTGGACGCCGAAGCGAGGGCAAGCTCGTCAATCCTCGAAAAAATCCTTTCACCGCGTACCCGCAACGATTATTTTAGCTGTATGAACGATTCGTCCACACCGATCAAGTCCGAACTCAAGGAAAGGTTGGCGTCCATCCCCGCGCTTCCCGGCGTGTATCAGATGAAGAATTCGTCCGGAACCATCCTGTATGTGGGGAAAGCCAAGAATCTCAAAGCCAGGGTGGGCTCCTATTTCCGTTCCGACGTGCAGGGGCGCGGCCCTCGCATCAAGTTGCTGGTTTCCAGGATTCGGGACATCGAGACCATCGTCACCGACTCGGAAAAGGAAGCCCTTCTCCTGGAAGACATGCTTATCAAAAAGCACAAACCCCGATTCAACGTGGACCTGCGGGACGACAAACATTACCTTTACCTGAAGTTCAACATGCAGGAGCAGTTCCCCAGGTTGACGCTGGTCCGCAAGGTGAAAAAAGACCAGGGGCTGTATTTCGGGCCCTATACTTCGGCCAAGGGCGTGCGGGAAACCTGGCGTCTTCTCCACAGGTACTTTCCTTTGCGGCGTTGTCGGCCGGACCGAGACCTGCGCCGGCCTTGCCTGTATTTCCAGATGGGTTCCTGTTCCTGCGGCGAGTTGACCGATCCTGCCGAATACCGGTACGTGGTAAAGGACGTGAAACGTTTTCTGGAAGGACGCGACCGATCCCTCATCGACGATTTGAAGCTTCGCATGGCGAAGGCTTCCGAAAATCTGGAATTTGAACGGGCGGCCCGATTTCGGGACCAGATACACTATCTCGATGGGGTGCTGGAGAAGCAGAAGATCATTTCCATGGACTTTGCGGATCGGGACGTCGTGGGTTGGTCACGCGAGGATTCGGGTCCGGTGGCCCTGGTGGTGCTCTTCATTCGAAGCGGAAGGCTCACGGGTACCCAAGGTTTCCTGCTGCGCCGAACGGGGCTGACCGATTCCGAAACCCTGAGTTCCTTCCTGATGCAGTTCTATGGTGAGGAGAAACTCATTCCCAAGCAAGTCCTGGCGCCCTTTCCCTTGGAGGATGCGGAAGCGCTGGAGCAGGTCCTGGGGGAAAGAAGAGGGGGGAAATTCTCGATTTTGGTTCCGGTCCGGGGAGAGAAGAGAAAGCTTCTGCTCATGGCCGAGGCCAACGCCGAGAAGTTCCGGGAGGAGCGCAAGAAGAGAACTCGAACGTCCGAGGAAATCCTCCTGGAGGCCCGGCAAAGACTGCATCTCAGGCGCGCGCCCAAGATCATGGAGTGTTTTGATATCTCGAACCTGCAAGGTCGAGAGGCGGTGGGCTCCAAGGTCGTGTTCCGGGACGGAAAACCCGAGAAGGACGCCTACCGCAGGTACAAGATTCGGTCCGTGGAGGGTGCGGACGATTACGCCATGATGTATGAGGTGCTGAAGCGGCGGTTTCAACGCGGCATTGAGGAGGAGTATCTGCCCGATCTTCTGGTGGTGGACGGCGGTAAAGGGCAACTGAACGTGGCTTTGAAGGTGCTCCACGAACTGGGGCTCGAAGATGTGGATGCGGTGGGTATGGCGAAGATTCACGCGGGACGCGGAGAGGAACAATCCCATGAACGGTTCTTTCTGCCCAACCGCAAGAATCCCGTGATCTTGCCCGACTATTCCGAGATTCTAACTCTATTTCAGCGTCTCAGAGATGAAGCGCACCGATTCGCCGTAACCTTTCACAGAAAGGTGAAAAAAAAGAAGGACTTCCGATCCGTCTTGGAGGATATCCCCGGAGTGGGGGCCCGAACCGCCGCACGGCTGCTGACACATTTCGGGAGTCTGGACGGGGTTTGGACGGCGTCGGAGGAAGAACTTGCGCGGGCGACCGACAGGCGGGTGGCTCGAGCGGTCACCAAGGCGGCAATGGAGAAAAGGGAGGGGGAAGCCCGTCCATCGGCCGAAAGCGGCGACAAGGCTTGACTTTGACGTTATTGTTTGTTGAAAGGTGGACGGAAGAAGGGTTAGACTGACGGGATATCTCTTTTTATGCGGTGACACGTGAGGACAAAGCGTCGAGAACGGCGCAGGGAACAAGGGCAACAGGATCATTTCAAGGAGGCCGAGGAAACCATGGCAAAGAAAAGATTCGTATACGCGTTTGAAGAAGGTGACGGCAAGAACAAACAATTGCTGGGAGGCAAGGGTGCAAACCTGTGCGAAATGACCCAAATCGGACTGCCTGTTCCCCCGGGATTCGTGATTACCACGGAAGCTTGTCTTGCGTACTTCGAAGCCGACAATCGGTTACCCGACGGGCTCCTGGATGAGGTCGAGAAGTCCATGAAGGACCTGGAGAAGAAGACGGCCAAAGGTTTGGGAGACCCCAAAAATCCCCTGTTGGTTTCCGTGCGAAGTGGAGCCGCCATGAGTATGCCCGGGATGATGGATACGATCCTGAACCTGGGCCTCAACGACGAAACCGTCGTGGGGCTGGCCAAACTGACGGATAACGAACGCTTCGCCTATGACTCCTATCGACGACTTCTGCAGCTCTTCGGGAAGGTGGCATTGAGAGTCAACGACGAACATTTCGACGCAGTGTTCGAGGCGGAAAAGAAGAGGGCCAAGGCGCCGCAGGATAAGGACCTCAAACCCGAAAGTCTGAAAAAGATCGTCAACGAATTCAAGAAGACCATCAAGGACCACACGGGCAAGGAGTTCCCCCAAGATCCCAAAGAACAGCTCAAGGTCGCCGTGGAAGCGGTTTTTTCTTCCTGGATGGGCAAGCGGGCCGTGGACTACCGAAGGCAGTTCAAGATCACGCCGGAAATGGCCAACGGCACCGCCGTGAATATCTGTACCATGGTGTTCGGCAACATGGGCGACGATTCGGCAACGGGCGTGGGCTTCACCCGAAATCCCGGAACGGGTGAGAACCGATTGTATGGGGAATACCTGGTCAACGCCCAAGGTGAGGATGTGGTGGCGGGTGTTCGCACGCCCAAGCAACTCAAGGACATGCGGATCGATATGCCCGACGTCTATCCGCAACTCGAGGAGTTGAGGCACACGCTGGAGAAGCATTATCGGGAAGTTCAGGATTTTGAGTTTACCATCGAGCGGGGCAAGCTCTACTCCCTGCAGACCCGTAACGGGAAGATGAATGCGTGGGCCTTGATTCGAACGTCCAGCGACATGGTCAACGAGGGCCTGATTTCGGAAAAAGAAGCCATCCTCCGAATCCCGCCGGACATGCTGGAACAGCTTCTGCACCGACGAGTGGACCCGGATTTCACCGATCCCCCGGTGGCGTCGGGCCTCGCGGCTTCACCGGGCGCGGCGTCCGGCAAGATGGTGTTCACCGCGGATCGCGCCGAACATCTGGGCAAGATGGGCGAAAAGGTCATCCTGGTCAGGGAGGAGACCAAACCCGACGACATCCACGGATTTTTCGCCGCCCAGGGAGTCCTCACCAGCAGGGGCGGGCGCACCTCCCACGCCGCGGTGGTGGCCCGAGGAATGGGCAAACCCTGTGTTTCCGGGTGTGAGGCCCTGGAAATCGATACGAACATCGGTGAGCTTCGGGTCGACGGCAACGTGCTTCGAGAGGGAGACGTGATCACCATCGACGGTACCGGAGGCCATGTGTATCTCGGCGAGGTTCCCTTGGTGGACCCGGAATTCGTGGACGACCTGCTTGTCTTGTTGGATTGGGCGGACGAGTATGCCGAGATTCGAGTGTGGGCCAACGCGGATACGCCGGAAGCGGCAAAAAAAGCTCGGGACTATGGCGCCCGTGGAATCGGTTTGTGTCGAACGGAAAGGATGTTCAACGCTCAAGACCGGCTCCCCATCGTGCAGGAGATGATCCTTGCGGAAAGCAAGGAAGCCCGCATGAAAGCCATCGAACGACTGATTCCCTTCCAGCTCGAAGACTTCAAATCCATTTTCCGGATCATGGACGGTCTGCCCTGCACGGTACGGCTCTTGGATCCCCCGCTGCACGAGTTCCTGCCCACCATGGAAGAGATTCTTTTCGAGATCAACCAGATCAAGGCCTTCAACCAGGCCGTGGGCGCCGTGGAAGAACTGCCCAACACGATGAAGATGTTGGGATCGTCCGTCGAAGAGTATCTTCCGGTGGTTGAGTCGGCGGTGAAGGAGCTTACCGCTCTCAGGGAAAACAGGCTTAACGAGAAACTTTGGACCCAACGGGAAGAGCTGTATAAGAAAGTGAAGAACCTGTCGGAAGTAAACCCCATGCTCGGGCATCGGGGGGTTCGTTTAGGCATATCCCACCCTGAAATTTACGAAATGCAGATTCGCTCCATTCTGGAGGCGGCCGCCGAGGTGACCAAAGAAGGGGTGGATGTCCATCCGGAGATCATGGTGCCCCAGGTTTGCACCCTCGAAGAACTGCAGATGGTCCACAAGAGCGTCAAGCAGGTGTACGCCGACGTAAAGAAGAAATTCGGCGTTGACGTCCATTTCAAGTACGGCACCATGATCGAGGTGGTAAGGGCCTGCATGCAGGCGGACAACTTGGCGGGCCTGGCGGAATTTTTCTCTTTCGGCACCAACGACCTGACCCAGGCTACCTTCTCATTTTCGCGAGAGGACGCGGAGAACAAATTCCTGCCGCTTTACAGTGAGCAGCTGATTCTAAGGGACAATCCCTTTGAGGTACTGGATGAGGACGGTGTGGGCAAATTGATGAAGATCGCGGTGGACAGCGGGCGCAAGGTCCGTAAGGATATCATTATCGGGATTTGCGGGGAGCATGCCGGCCATCCCAAGGCCATCGCGTTCTGCAGCCGGATCGGCTTGAATTACGTTTCCTGCTCGGCGCCCCGTGTGCCCATCGCTCGGCTGGCGGCGGCGCATGCGGCATTGAAGTCGGAAGGCAAGTCGCGCATGGACTAATGCTCGACGGCATGAATCCGTGAGATCGGGGGGAGCTTCCCAAAGAAGTTCCCCCTATTTCTTTGAAAAGGTCTCTGTTTTGCTCCCCAGCCTTCGGGACGTTTGATTGAACTTGATCCGGGAGATTGGAGCATTCCGTGGTACACAAGCGGCGGCAACGCTTCGCCTTCTTAGATCAGTCGGGATTCCCTTCTCCTGGAGAGCGTCCCGAACGACAAACCCGTGTCAACGTCCTTCGACCCGGTAGTACGTCTTGATGAGAAAGTGTTCCACCGGGTGAGGCCTGCACTCGATTTCTTGTTCCTTCAAGGCTTCCACCAAATCCTGCCGTCGATCCGAATAGAAATTGAGCTTGCGCCCCTCCAACGCGGCGTCCATGCGAAGGCGATCGCTCCAGCTGCCGGTCATTTCCGATTGTCGCCGGCATTTGTTGATCATTTCGTCCACGCACTGATCGTAATACTCTTTGGGGCACTCCTGAAAGGCCCACGACGCCGCAACCGTCGAAAACAGGACGGCCAATGCGATCAGGGTTGTTGCTCTAATCATGGTCCACCTCCTTTGAAGGCGTGCTTGGTTCTCTCCATGGGGCGGCGCTTTCCTCCGGGGCCGCCGGCATGGCCGGTTCTCGACCCTGTGAGCCGGGTGGGTGATCTGATGAAAGGGTACGGTCGGGCGGCACAACGGGCCTTCGCCGACAACCGTTCCAACGGTCCGATCGAGGCGAAAGAGAAGACGGGCGGGGCACCCCGGTGGGCGATACTCAAATCCGGGCAGGGACTTGTGTCGGCTGGGCGCCCGCCCATCTGTTGAAGCGAAGGACCGGTTACCTGAAGGGAGGAGCGACTGCACGGGTTTCACCCACGTTGGCTATCAAGTTAGCACACTCGTGAGTGCAAGGGAACAATGGGAATCTGGTGGGGAAATAGGGGGGAAAACCACTAGGTGTCGGCGCAACATCGCCGGCCGATCTTGGTCGGACGGGGGTGTGCCTCAGTCTTCCAGGGAGGTCAGAAAACTTTTCAGACTCGTCTTTCGGTTTCTGAGCCCGAGCTTGCGACGTATGTTGTTCCGATGGAAAATGACCGTATTGTCGGAGACGTGAAGTAACACTGAGATTTCTTTGGTAGTCTTGCCCTCTTTGACCAAGCCCGCGATCTTGACCTCCATGGGGGTCAATCCGAAATATTCCGAAGAGATTCGTCTCAGGAGAGGGGAGACGATGTTTCGCAGGTTGCTCTCGATGACCTCGAGCAAAGACACGGCTTCCGGTTGATGTACCCGGCTTCTCATCGCCTGCAGCAAAGGCAGGACCAGCCTGGCCACATTGAACTGCAGATCGTTCTCGATCTCCCTGCGATCATTCTCCCTGTGCCGAAGGAGCACTTTCAGGGCTGCGTGGGCTTCTTCGAGATGGGCACATTGCGCCTGCAACTCTTCGTCCCGCTTCTTTAATTCCCGTTCGGCCGTAATTCGTTCCGTCATGTCCAACAGAGATAGAATCCGGTCCGGCGTGCCGGGAACCTCGGCGATCTGTCCCAAGACGAATTTTTCGTGCCCATGCCGGTTTCTGACCCGAGTCTCGAACTTGAGCGGGGCACGCCTCTTGTGAGGGGCAAATTCACCCTCCGGGGCAAGCCATTGCTCCGGTTCCTTATCAAAGAAACACTCAAGCCATTGCCGGGTTCCTTGGAGCTCGGTTCGATCGATGCGGAGCAGCCGTTCGAACTCGGAATTAGCCAGGGTGATCCGACCTTGGCGGTCCAGAAGGGCGGTCGCCGTGACCGTGTTCTCGAAAATGGCCCGGTATTTGGACTCGGATTGAAACAAAGCCCGGTACATATGTTTGCGTTCCGTGATGTCCCTGAGGATGACAATGCCGCCCACCGGACGGCCGGAAGCGTCCTTGAAGAGCGCGGAGCTGATCTGGACCTCCAGGATTCCGCCGTATCGGGTGAGTCTCCGGGTTTCGAAGTTGACGACCTCCTCGCCGGACATGATTCGACCGATGGCTTCGCGGGTTTCCGGTTCGGCTTCCGGGGGCACGAATGGGATTCGCTTGGCGAGCAACTCTTCCAGGGACCACCCGAAAGTCGTCTGAAAGGATTTATTGAGGTAAACCACCGCGCCGTCCAGGTCATAGACGGCGATGGGATCCGGGGAAGCTTCCAACAGGGTCCGATACTGCTCACCCCCGGCCAGGAGAGCGGCTTGAGCCAATTGCTGTTTCGTGGGTGAAGTCTTGGAAGAGAGGGAAGGCCGGTTTTCCGAACCTTCTTCGGACGAGGGCCGGATGGTGCCTGGAGATGTCTCCATGGCGACTCCTGGTGGTGTCCCGGTGGAGGACCGGGTTCCGAGCGATGGTTGACTAGGCGGAAAGGTTTCGGATGGAAGCTCAGCGGACGCCGTCATGAGGGTCTTGGCAACCATCCGTGCTTATGAACGAAATGTACCTATAGCACGGAAGATGTGCAAGAACATGAGATTCTTTTTGATGTCCCCGGCATCGGAAGAATACCTTGACCGTCCATCGGCCGTTTGATAACAAACGTTTGTATGCGTTCAGATCTCCCCATGCCTCGCTATTTTCTTTGCACGTCCATGATGCAGGCCATGAAAAAGATCACGGCCCTGTACAATCGCATTCTTGTGCCCTTCGGGCTCACCGTTCAGCAGGCCATGGCTCTGGGCATCATCGCCCGGGAACAGGAACTGAGCCTGGGGCGGTTCGCGAAACAAGCCGGTGTCGGCAAGGCTGCGGCGGTGGCCATGATTAAACGCTTGGAGAGTATGGGATACGTTACGCGAGATCCCGACCCCACGGACGCTCGGCTGATTGTGATCCGGCTGACCGACAAGACGCGGGAGCTGGCCCAGGCGATTACCTCGGAAGTGAGAGCCCTCGAGACCGAGCTTGAATCGGCCATCGGAGGCCCGGAACTTCGCTCTTTTCTTGAGATGCTCACAACTGTTCGAGACCTGGAGTTGTGAGGAAAAACCGCTTGGAGAGAGCACGGCCGTGGGTTTCTCCGGACTCCGGGCTCAACGGTTAAAGCAAATGAACCACGCACGGGGGCTTCTTCAAGGCGCCCCCGTCGCTATTGAACGGGAAGGACTCCATGATTCGGTCGCCTGAAGAAAGTCCCCTCCACCGTATGACCCATCCGGAGAGTATTGTGTTCTTCGGTGCCTCCAACAATCCCAACTCCATGGGCACCAGCCTGATATCGTCCGTACTCGGCCTGAACTACGGCGGTAGAATCTATCCCGTGCATCCCAAAGACGAAACGGTCCAAGGGCTCAAAGCCTATCGTCGTGTCGCGGATTTGCCCGAGGTTCCGGACCTGGCCGTTGTGGTGATCCCCACCGGAGCCGTATCGCAAGTGCTTGATGAGTGTGGTGAGAAAGGCATCCGACGTGCCATCGTGGTTTCAGGCGGGTTCCGAGAGGTGGGCGGAGAAGGAAAAGACCTGGAAAAGGAGTTGGTGGATACCGCGAAGAAGCATGGAATTCGATTTATAGGCCCCAATTGCATCGGTATCGCCAATCCTCACCACCGCCTGAACACGACATTTCTCCCTTTCGAAGGCAAGCCGGGTTTCATCGGAATGGCTTCTCAGAGCGGGAGTTTCGTCACCCAGATGTTCGGATTCCTTTCGAGGCAGGAGATCGGCTTCAGTACGGCCTTCAGCGTGGGAAACGAGGCGAATGTCGATATCGTGGACTGCCTTGAATATTTGGGAGTGTGTCCCAATACGCGGGTTATCGCCCTCTACATCGAGGGAATCAAGAGAGGAGCCGAGTTCGTCCGGCTGGCTCGTGAAATCGTTCCCCACAAACCCATCGTGGCGTTGTATGTCGGGGGGTCCGAATCGGGCAGGCGGGCGGGTTTTTCACACACCGGTTCATTGGCCGGCCCGGACCGCCTTTACGACGGCGCCTTCAAACAGGCCGGGGTGATTCGGGCCCGAACGGTCACCGAGCTTTTTGACTTCTGCTCCGTGCTGGGAGCCTTGCCTTGCCCGCGGGGAAACCGTGTGGTCATCCAAACGCACTCCGGCGGCCCCGGCGCCGCTGCGGCGGACTCCTGCGGCCGCGCTGGACTCGATCTTCCCCTGCTTTCCACTTCCACGGTGGAACAGCTGCGGTCGTTCATTCCCCCAACCGCCAGCGTAAACAATCCCGTGGACATTACGTTCTTCAAGAATCCATTCCAGTACTTTTCCGATATCCCCAAGGCTCTCATTGAAGACGAAAACGGGGATATTCTTCTCATGTACTTCCTAGTACCCTCTCGATTGGTGGCCGAATCCGTCAAGTTGTTGGGAATCCCCGAATCGGAGGTCGAAGAACACACCAAGAAGCTGCTGGGGAGTCTTGCCGTGTCCATGAAGGATCTGATGAAGACGGCGAACAAACCGGTGGTGGGGTATACGTTCAGCAGTATGGAAGAGTACGCCATGCAGGCCATGCTCAAGGAGGGCATCCCGGTGTTTCCGGAACCCGATCGCGCGGCGAGGGCGGCGCAGGCCCTGGTTCAGTATGCCGAATTCCGGAATCGCGCCCTTTAGAATTCCGGGGTCACCTATGACGAAGCGGGTCGCAAAATCGGCCGACCCGCAGAGCAGGCCCATCGGTTCGTGGAGGGATCAGCACGCCCTCCGCAGGCCGTTCTCTTCCGTGGTCGTTTTGCGGAGCATTCCTTCGGCGAGTTTCACCAGGTTGGTGTAGAAACGCTGCATCTGAGCGGAAAAGGTGGGCCAACGCAGCGCCAATTCCTCGAGCACCGCGTCTCGATCCTCGCGGTCTTTGAACCATTCTTCCAACATGGCTCGATCCACTTCCACGTGAAATTGAAAACCCACCGCATTGAAACGGTGGAAAGCCTGGTTTCGGCAGTCCGGAGAAGAGGCCAGGAGTTCTCCGCCCGAAGGTATCTGGAAGGTATCATAGTGATACTGGAACACCTGGACTTCATCGGGCAGGCCGTCGAATAGAGAGAGGCTTCGTCCCGCCTCCGTCAACCCAACGTTTCTCCATCCGATTTCCGTTTTGGCGGCGGGACGCACTTCGGCGCCCAGGGCTTTGGCCATGAGTTGCCCGCCCAGGCAGAATCCGAAAACCGGTACTCCGGCGGGAATGACCTTCCGGAGGAGGATCAGCTCGTCGTCCAGGAAGGGATACTCGTTCTCGTCCCATGCATGCATGGGACCTCCCATTGAGATGAGAACGTCGAAGTCTTCAGGCCGGGGAATCGACTCCCCGGCATCCAATTTGACGGTGAACACATCCGTTCCGGCCTCATTCAGAAAAGCGCCGAGAGTGCCGGGTCCGTCGGCGGGATCGTGCTGTAGTATGGCGATTCGCAATGTGCGACCTCACTGATTGACGGCGTCACGGAAGTTACGCAGCTTCGGGCGACGCGGGATTGCCGTCGGTTTCTCCGGGTTGGAGGCCCACTCCAATGAGGATGGTCCCCATTCCTTTTTCCTCAGCCGTGGGGAAATATTTCTCCTTCAGAAAGGCATCCGCGGGGGGAGACACAAAGCCGTAGATCATGGGTGGCGCCCCCGATCCCAAGCCCTGGAGTTCGTCCCATTCCGCCGGATACCACGGAATCTCGAAGAAGCAGTCCTTGGTGAGCAGGTCTCTCGGGAAGGACATGCGGCTTTTGTAGATTACAAAATTCTCGTGCATAAACCAAGCGTCTTCATTGCGGCCCAGCTCCGACAAACGGTCGGGGTCTCGAACCTCCTCGCCCACCAGGACGGGGCCTTTCTTGAGCACCAAACTCGGACGAAGCCCCCAGTCGAACTCCATCGTTGTAAGAGCCGCCAGAACGAGGGGGCGACTCAGAACCTCGATGACTCCGTCGTTCACTACTTTGCCCAGTCCCATGAGAGAACGTTCCTGAGCCTCGTTCTCGACTTCTTGGATACGCAGACGATCCTGATCGTCCAAGGGCAAGACCTCGCTGATGCCTCGTACACGCTTCAAAGCGACGACCAGGGCTCTGATAATGGTTTCTTGGATCATGACTCGCCTCCGGGGTTACGCAGAGCCGGTTCCGATGGTGATCAGACGCACCCAGTCAAAGGCCCGCTCGTTGCAGATCGTTTCGCATCTCCGGCAAGCCATACCGTTGCAGAGGGCGAGATCGATGGTGACGGCGAACTCCTCTCCCGCTTCGTGGATGCGGAGTGCATTTTCCGGACATTCCGCCACACAGAGAGAATCCCCGGCACAGCCACTGAATACGAGAGTCCTTTTCATGCCCGCGTCGGTAAGGATTGTCAGGCCCAATTCCCCCACTTCGGCGATATCTTTCTCCTCCGTTTTCACGACCTCGGCCGAGCCGGAGATTTCCGGAAGGGTGGGGAGTTTGTACTTCTTGAGGAACATCCGGTATTGCTCAATGGTCAGACCGTCGGACCAAACGGACAATTCAAGCACATAGACCTTCTCGAACGTCTTGGAAACGGCGAACATGCAGTGGTGTTGTCTGAGGGCGTCGGCGACCTCCTTCATCTTCCAGAGGGCATCCGCATCCAAGACCAGCTCTCGGGCCATGGCCAGGGAGGTGTTGCCCACCTGATATATCTTCTTCACGGCAGGAGGGATCATGCCCAGATGTTGGGCTTTGAGGGCATTGACATACGTACCGGAGGCTCCCGACATGTAGGCCGCCTCAACATCTTCGAGGTTGATGCCCGCCTCTTGACAGAGTGTGAAATGGCCGGCGCGGACGGAACCGATGGCTTTTCCGGCCTCCAAAAGGTCCTTCTCCGAGAACTTCACTCCGTCCGCCAGATGGATCGCGGCGTCGGGGGTCTTGATTTTCGGAGGTTGGATGAGTCCGCTCTTGATGCCCTCACTGATGAGCGCAACGACCCCGGTGCCGGTTATGCCCACGGCCGACACGTCTCCGCGCTCCAGGGTTTCTCCCGAACAGGGATCGACCGTACTCCCCGTGCGAGCCGTCATCTCTTCGTCCAGAACCCGGACTCCGAAGCGACCGCAGTCGTCTTGGGTGCCTGGAGCTGCGTTACCGCGCAGATAGGAGGCCTCGCAGATCGCTCCGGGCAGGGCCAGCAATCCATCTTCGATCTGTTGGCCTTCCAGGGCCGGCCCGGCGGCGGTGGAACCGGTGTAGACCGTGCCGTTCACCACGAGGGCCATTTCGGCGTTCGTGCCGTAATCCGTGGCGATGGCGATTTCGTCTTTCTCCAGCATGCCCGTCCGAATCATCATGGCTAGAGCGTCGGCGCCTATCTCGTGTCGGACCGCCGGAGGAATGAGCACCTCCGCCTCACCCGGAAGCGCCAGCCCCGGGATTTCCCGTGCCTTGATCTTCCGGGCGTCGCGATCCGGTGGAACCACGCCCAATGCCTCGAGTTTTCGTTTACCCGCGTAGGCCAGGTCTCGGATTTCGATCCCTTGAAAGATCGACAACTGGATCGGGTTCCCGCACACGGCCAAGCGAACCACGTGTTGGGGATCGATGCCGAGAGCGGCGACTATTCGGTTGACGGAGAAAACAATCACCTGTTGCGCCCACTCGACTCCAAGTTCGAGAGCGCAATGAAGATGATCCATCACGTTGGCTCCGGGCAGGGGATGTCTCGCGGTTACCGCCGTGGAGAGCACACGGCCGGTCCGGTCCAAATCCAGGGCCTGTCCTCTGAAGCCGCTGGTTCCCAGGTCTATCGCAATACCGATGCGGGTCATGATCACTTCCTATGGGAAACGGGTGGAAAGTGCATTTCGGCAAGGGTGTTCCGCGACAAAACGCAAGAAAAGAGGCGAACCCGGTGCATCCGGATGGGTGCGACGGTCGGGTCCGCCTGCAAGAATCCGACATTTTCGATGAACTGCCGGATTCATCACGCCCGAGGAATGCCCTTCTTTCGAGTGGTGAAAAGTGAGAGGGCTTCCCCCGGGTCCGATCCGTTCTTCATGGTGAGTTGCTTAAATCAGCAAAGCCTGCGTTTACACTCCCAGCAAATCCATTCTCCGGCTTCGTTGGTCGTGGCATGAGCCCGGTGACCGTAAAGCTCGAGATGTCTTCTACTGATGTCGGCCCAAAACTCTTTGGTTTCGGTACAGGACAAACGCTTCCCTGCGACTTTCTCCGCGTCCGTATGTTTATTGCCGCAACGAGTGCAGGCCTTGGTTGTTTCCATAAACGCCTTTCGGATGCCTTGATTCCGGAAAACTTAACGGCTCCGAGCCACTTCCACCATGGCCAACAGGTTATCAAGGGGCGTTCCCGGAGCCACGGCGCATCCGGGAGCCAATATCTGGATTCCGTCGGCGATGGAGGCTTCGCACCCTTTTTTCACCGTCTCGGGCGATTCCATGAACAGCGTGGTGGCCGTGTCCACTCCTCCCATGAGAATCATATCCGGTCCACATTTTTCCCGGGCGAGTTTGGCACTTGCCTTAGGCTCGAGGCTGAGGACATCCGGACCGGTCTCGCCCATCCAGTGCACGATCTTGTCCACGTTTCCACAGATGTGGAGAATCTTGGGCACTGAGATGGCCTTGAACTGTCTGCTCTGGTATTCGACCTCGTAATCTCCGTAGGTCTGGGGAGCGATGAGCTCCGGAGAGGCGGTCATATCCTCGACCGCGATGATGTCCGCTCCCGCGTCGATAAGAGCTTTTGCCAGTTCGGTGCCCGCTTTTTCCGCCACTTCCATGAACGGGCGGATCTTTTCCGGTGTCTTGAAGGTGGCCTTCAACAAAGGAACCGTGTCGATGAGGGACCCGGTGATGGTAAAAGGCCCGATGATCCCGCCGACAATAGGCACGTCGTCGCCGAGTTCCTTCTTCAGGATTCGGACGGCCTTGAGCAACTCGGGAATCCGCCCTCTGGAAAGGAAGTCCGAGGGGAAGGCCGGGGTGTCCTCGAGCTTGTACGGCGGGGGATGATCAATGCCGGGAATACCCTTGTCGCCGCCCGACTTGACTTTGCATCCCAAAGCTTCCGCTTCGAAGGTCTGGCAGAAAGGGACCCGGACCGCATCGAATCCCAGCATGGTGTAAGCGGCCATGGCCTGCTTGGCCATGGTCTCGCCGTCCTCGTGACCTTTAGGCCAGAAAGCGGATACCTTTTCCATTTGATCATAGGTGACCGTGGAATTTGCCCCAAAAACGGGCATTTGATCCGGTTTCTCGTGGTTCAGGACGGCCATGACTCGTTCTTTGGCTGTCATTTAGGTTACCTCCAGGTTTTGCGTTATGGCTGGATCAGCAGTTGCTGCGATTCCGCCGACGCCGAAAGGGGGTGCCGTCTTGCCTCGTCGGCGTTCCTCCGGGCCCCGAGGGGTCTCAGGGCTCACGGCTTTCGGGCTCAAGGATATGTGTGATGCAGACCGAGGGGATGGCTCGGTACGTCGCCGGCGTGCGTGTCGGGAAGTGCGGAAAGACCGATTTGGATTTGTTCCGACCGGCCGGTTTTCAACAGCTTTCTTTGTTTCATCCATGATTCATACTCAGACAAGGAAGCCGCTTTCATGCCCATATCGTCGAGAATCTTCCGTACCTCCGCCACGGTTCTGTGACCGGGCTCTATATCCAAACTGCTCTGGGAAACTCCCGCGAGGCGACTTCGGGGCGGTATGATGGAAGTGACCACGTTGGCTCCCGCTTCGAGACGCATCCGCAGCCCGTTGATGCCGTCCACGTCCAGAGAAGCCGGGATCAGCCGATCCGGCATGGCGAGGCGCATGACCGCGATGCAAAGGCGCTCGAGTCGCCTGGGAGGCGTTTGTCGATCGGCGAGGGGGGTATCCGGTTGCGGAACAAAGCTCATGACGCGGACCTGGTCCGATCCGCCGGAGCGCATGTTCATGATGGAATCCGCCCGGTCCCGCACGGATTCTCCCACGCCCAGCAGAATCCCGTCTTCCACGAGCATTCCCAGCCGTGCGCCCAGATTCCGCTTTTCCACCCGTTCGTCGTAACTCTGTCCGACTCTGAGCTTCCCGTATAGACTTCGGTTGTGGGTTTCCTGGTACAGGGCCAGCCAGTCCACACCTTGAGCCGCCAAGGTCCGGAGCACCTCGTCGGGCACGGCTCCGGGCGAAATCATGAGGGGAACCGACGTGGCGTCTCGGATGCCTCCCACTATCCGGTAGAGTACGCCGTAATCCTGCCGCTCGTAGATCCATGGGTCCTCACCCATGGTCAAATCCACCAGATGAACCCCGGACGCGGCAAGTCCGAGGGCGATGTCCTTGACCTCCGTTTCGGTCTTTCGGTACCTGGGGCTTTGCTTGTTGCCCCTGCGGTAGAAACAAAACGTACAGGAATTCCTGCAATAGGTCGAAAAATAGACGAAACCGTAAAGAAAAACGGAGTCGGCGAAAAGCCGCGCCCTCATGATCCGGGCCGCTTGGGTAATTCTGTCCACATCCTGAGGGTCTGAAGCGGAAAGCAGGGTTTCCGCGTCTCGGCGGGATAGGGCGCCTCCTTGCAGCACTCCGTCCAAAACAGCTGTGAGACGATTGTCTCGTCCGGTCATGGGCACTTTCACCTTCCATCGTGGAGATCGATCGGCGAAGGATCGAACTCGTCGGTTATCGAAAAGACGTTTGGGAGTATTTCTCAAGTTTCCATGTAGGGACCCGACACCCGGAACAAGGTCTGACGTACCACTTGTTCCTGAGCCACCGGGACACCCTGCTGCTCTTCGAATTCTTGATGCGTAGCTTCTGGCCGCAATGGGTGGTGAAATCAATGAAAGCTCCCTTCACCACGATGGTGCGCACTCCATGCAGGGTCCCGTTCCGCGAAGGCCAGAGCTTCACCTTTTGAAGCACCATTCCCAAGTCTTCTCTTTTGCGAAAGAAAGTCTTCTTCGCCTTCTTCGTCGCCGCTGGTGCTTTTCGTTGAGGCATGCCCATAAGTCTACGCCTTCATGCACCGTCGGCAAACGGATACGAAAATTGGAGGAGGGTCCGGGAGTTCAACCCGGCTGTGAAGATTTAGAGTCTTCATGATCTTGCCGATCAACCCTCCTTTGGATTTCGTTCTTACGCTTTCGGTCATGATGGATTCGCGTTCCGTCGTGGAGTCAGTTCAGGCAACGGATGATGGCTCGAGATATCTCATGCTGGTTTTCCACGAAGGCGCATTCCCCTTTGCCTTTGAGCGCCAGAATCCTGATTTTTTCGTGTTTGGACGGGGGAAAGCCTATGGCGCTGAGCTTGTCGAAACGAGCGGCCGCGTCCAGTGGATCTCCACCCTGGTTCCAGGCTCCGTCCGTTAGAATCAGCCCTCTCTTCCGGTCGAAGTTTCTCAGGTGGTAAAGGCCGGCCTCCAACGCCCGCTGAAAATCCGTGTCGCCATAAAGTTCCAGAGCGAAGAGCCTTTGCAGAATCTCCTCGGGTCCGGTGGATTCGTCGATGGCTTTGAGCATGGTGACCGAATTGCTGAACGCCATGATGGCATAGTCCCGCTTGAAGTGCTGAGCGATGGAAGCCGCGGTGATGGCCGCTAAAACGATCTTGAGCCCCTTCATGGAGTAGCTGTGGTCCAGGAACATGATGAAGGCTTCCTTCTCCCGCTTTCTGATATAGGAAACCAGGTTTTCCACGATGCCCAACTCGGGCGCTTCGGTGTATTGTTCAAGGCTCAGATCGAGCTCAAGTTCCGCGCCGTCCACCCACCCTCTGACCAACTTGAGCTTGCCGGAACGCGTCCCCGTGTCCGCGATTTGTTTGGCGATCTTGATGATGATGCGGCCGGCGATCTGGGCCGCCATCTCCCTCACGTCCTTTTTCAGCATCCCCAGAATGTTGGCGAATACTTCCAGGGAGTCCTGCTTCTCAAAAAAAGGGACCAGATCGTCCGGGTTGTTGTTCAGGTGCGTGGCCACCCGGTAATAATAGGACGACCCCGTCATAATCCGATCGAGGAACTTATCCCCTACATAGCGATCTTTTTTTTTTCTTCGATATCCAAGTCCGCTTCGAGGGATTCTTGGCCCGACGTCTCCACGCCGTCGCCGGCCTCGTCGCCTTCCTTCCTGTACAAAAAGCGGCCGTATTTGCTGCGCAGGGAGGCGAAAATCTGTTCAATGATCGTATCCGCCGTGTCGGCGGCCATCTCATTGAGCCATATTTTATTGGACATGGCCATTCTTGCGGCGATGAGGAAGTTCCGGACCGGGTCCCGGGCCAGTTTCTGCAGTCCCCAATAGATGTCCGCCAGATCGATGGCGGCACGCACGGACGCTCCCAGCTTGATGTCCTCGTGCTCCCTGGTCTTTCTCGCCATGGCCACCGCCAAAGCGATCGCTTCGAGATCCTCGGACGTGGATCTTTTCCGTACGATCTCCATCTCTTCTTCTTCACTCTGATACGTCATGCGGATCAGGCAAATCCGATCCATAAAGGCCCTGCTCACCCTCACGGTGCCCACATCATCGTAAGGGTTCTGGGCCGCGATCACGGTGAAGGGGCGTACGGCCTTGATCTTGCCGTACCTGGGAATGGTCATTTCGCCTTCTTCCATGGGGGAGATGAGTACATTGGCTACGTCGGCGGGCATCCGGTTAAATTCCTCGATGTACAGTATCCCTCCTACTTCCATGGCGTTCGTCAGGGGACCCTTTTCGAAATATTCGGGCTGATAGCTGTCGGACATCACCTTGGAGGGATTGAAATGCCCCACGAGCTTGGCCGGGGTCAGATCGATGTTGCCTTCGATGATATACAAGGGGATGCCGCTTTCCTTCGCGATGATTCTTAAAAGAGTGGACTTGGAGGTTCCCGGAGGTCCTTCGAGAAGTATGTGTTTTCCCGCATCCATGGCCACGAGAATGGATTTGGCTTCCACTTCCCTGCCGACGACTTCCTTGCGGACCCGATCATAACAGCTGAGCATGCTGAACATTATATATCCTCAAACTCCATCTCGCCTCGATCATGATTCTCGAGACGATGATTCCTGAAGAAGAAAAAGAAACGGCGGTTTCATACCGTGCCTGGTCGCGAATCAGAGGAACAGAAGGCCCAAGAAGTTGACTTGGTCGCGGGGAGGCCATTCGACCGCCACTCCCAGATTGCGGGCGAGTTCGGTTACGTCGATGCCGAACCCTTCCGGACTGGGGCGGGCCTTAAAGGGATGCCGACATGGCTCGTCGGCCCCCGCACAGCTTGGGCACAGCTTGCAACCCCCCACGCACAGTCCCAACGCCCGATACCAACCGTGCCGATAAGCCGCCGCCTCCAAGGCGGAGACCGCGTCGGCGAGCTTTCGCTCCGCGGTGAAGTCCTTTCGATAGTGCTGAATGTTGTCGATGCGTTCCGTGTACACCACCAGAAACGCCATCCGATAATCCTTCATCGCTTCACGGAATTCGGGGACATCCGGGATGTTCGGCGGGCATACTTTGGACACACCGTAATATTCGCACAAGGGCACCTGACACTTGAGACGGATGCTGTACGAAGGCTTGATGCTCTCCAATTCAAGAGGATACACGCGAACGCCGTGCTCCCGGGAGACCGCTTCGAACGCTTCTTCCAAAGAGGGGTCGGCGGAATGGAACGCTGACTGAAGGTCGGGTGTGTTTTTTCGGCTCACCAAATGATTCCTTGTATTGGCGTCCGGGAGTCTGGTGCTCTCCAGCGGGCGCCTGAAAGGGCGGGCTTCCCGAGGGAAGCCCGCTTGTTCCGGTCTATAGACCGAGCTTCCGTTTGAAACGGCTGACACTGTTGATTTCAATGCCGAGCAAGTCGGCGATTTTCGCTTTCGCTTCCATTCCTTTGGCACAACCCGGGACCGAAGTGATGACTCCGATGTCCAGCTCCTCGCGGACTTCTCTCATCACGTTCTCGTCCGACAGGTCTACCGGGGATACTTTCAGCTTGTCGGCCACATAGGCTTTCGCTTCCTGAATCCGCATCTTGCGGCTCAGTTGCATTCGGACCACCAGATCTCCGGCCGTCCTGATTCCGCCCATGCCTGCTGCCATGCCGTGAGCTATCGGCATCCCAAGGGGGTCCCCCACGCCTATCTACAACCCGTCCGCGCGGCCGATTTCCACCATGGCCTTGGATGCGCGGGTCACGCTGTCGATGGGCGGAGTCTCGAAAACGGGGGAGCCGCCCACGCCCATTCCCATATTCACATGGATGGGAATCTTGGCGACGGCCGTACACGCCTTGACGAAGGTAACCGCCCGGGCCAGATTCCAAGCCATGGACTTGCTCGGCTTGGTGTTTACCACGGGTCCGAAGATGTCCGCCCCCGCTTGTTCCACCAATTCGAGTTGCTTGTGGGGATAGAGCCCGGCCAGCCTGGTTCCGTTGTACTTGAGGCTGCCGTGCATTCCCAGAACGAACTCGCCCGCCATGCCCACCTGGACGGCCAGGTTGGTGGTCTTTTTCAGATGTTCCACCGCCTTGAGCGTGGCGGCGAAATCCGTGTCGCCCGCGGCTCCGGTGGTGTCGAAGTTGATCCCGTCGCAGCCCACATTTGCGAGCTTCTCGGAGATATAGATCATGTCTTTGGTGGCGTGTTCCACCGCTTGTTCCTGGGCTTCCAGCGCCTCTTTGACTTTGCCCGCGGGCAAGAGATCGGACGGGTTCCCGAAGGGGCCGTCCGGGGCGTAATAAAGGCCCAGATTGGGCATGGCGCCGTACAACAGAGGAATGATCGTGCACATTTGTGCATTCTCGTACTCCTGCTGTTCCATGGCGATCACGGGTTTAATGGGCTTGAAGCTGTAATCAATGTGTCCAAGCTCCATGGAGTCGGAACAGAAAGCCCGTTCATGCACCTGGATCCCGTGGACCCTGCTCAGCGGTATTCCCACGCCGCTGTTTCCCTGATCGCCCATCAAACGAAGCGTACCGATATCGTGGGTCAAGGGAACTTCGTTCCCGGGTTCCACACCGACGATTCGATTGGGATCAGTGAAAATGTCCATCAGCCGGTCGAGGTCCTCGTTGGAAAGGGGGTCGATCTTCCCTCTTTCCGCCGCATCCTGGATGCCCGACTCAAAGTCGGCTCTGAGTTCGTCATCCGTCATCTCGATGCGGACTCCGTCACCCCGACGGGTGAGGTATTTCTTCATGGACTCACCTCCCTTCTCAGCCGCCTGCAAGCTCCTTGAGCTTCATAACGGCTTCCGTCGCGGTTTCGGCGTAAAGATCGGCGCCGATTTTGTTGGCCCAGTGCTGGGTAGCCACAGCACCGCCCACCATGGTTTTTACCTTGTCGCGGAGTCCCGCTTCACTCAGTGCTGCCTCGAGCGCTTTCTGGCCCACCTGTGTGGTGGTCATCAAGGCCGAAGAACCCACAAAGTCCGCGTCCACCTCCTTCGCCTTGTCAACGAAGGACTTGATGGGAACGTCTCTTCCGAGATCGTAGACCTCGAACCCGTACACGCGAAGCATGGTGACCATGATTCCTTTGCCGATGTCGTGAACGTCTCCTTCGATGCTTCCGATGACGACTTTGCCCAGCTTCTCCTTGTGTTCTTCAGCGGGCAACGCCGCTTCCAGCACCTTGACGGCGGCGACCATTGCTTCGGAAGCGATGATCAGTTCGGGGAGAAAAACTTCTCCTCGGTCGAAAAGATCACCAATACGCATGATCCCTTCCGAAAAACCCTGGTTAAGCATTTCCAAGGGGTTGATACCGGCTGCAACGGCCTCCTCAGCCACCTTAACGGCTGCTTCCTGATCCGCGTCAAGCACGGTCTTGGCCGCTTTCTCGAACCATTCTTTCTTATCCATGTCTTGCTTTCACCTCCCTTCTATTTATGCATGTTTATATCATCAAACCAGAGTTCGGGAAAGGTTCAATGGGACATTAGGACCCGATGGGTCTCCACAATTGACAATGATGGGCGGTATGTCGAATAATGCCGACAGGTTATAAAGTTCTACTCAGCCCAACGGTTCCCGACTATAATTTCTTTACAAAGGTGCGCGCTTGGTACAGGCACACCAGGCTCAAAGCCGTGATGAGGACGATTGCTAAAATGTCCGCTCCGGTATAACCCCAAAAAGACGACATGATGCATTCCCTCCGATGATATCATGGTGACGTTACAAGAGACCGGTATCCTGCATACGGGAACGACCGAAGTCGCTTAGTCTGAATTTCACCAATACCTTGCCCGGTCCAAAATGTTCTCCCTGGTCGAGTCTATCCTCAAGCTCTTCCACAAGTCCGCCGGAATAAAGGTCCGTCAGGGTTACACGAACCGTGGACTTCCAATAGTCTCCGGTGCAATCATATTGCGCCAGAGTTTCCTTGGATATCTCGTGGTCCCACAATCCGTCGGGGTTCTTGGCCAGAAGCTGGAGGATGAAACCTTTCATATGAACCTGTCCCATCAGCATGCCTCCGCAGTTTCATCGCCCTTGCCCACGGCGCGGACGACTTCGATGACTTCGGATTTTTCGGTGTACATGACGAAACCGCCGAAGATCGTGAGCAATAATCCGATCACGAAATTCCATTGGGGAACGTCCAGAGTGAAGATAAGGAGCCATAACACGGCGAAGACGCCGTAAAGGTCCGCGATGGCCTGGCCTCGACCCACGCCGATGAGGGGGAAGGATTTGTACCAGGACACGTAACAGAAAGCGAAGGTGATGCCGGCCAGCAGGAGCCACACCACTCCCATGGAAGTCAGCGTCCGTCCCACGAGAGACCACACGGGCGCGTCGCTGAACAGAGCGACCAGCGGAAGGATAATGAACACCCAATAAGCGGTTTCCGCGGTGAATCGGACGGTGATGCCCACGTCGGGATCAGTAACGTCCAGGGCACGACCCGCGATGGCTCCTTCGATCCCCCAGCCGAGAGCCGCCATGGCTCCCCCAAGGTAGCCGATCCAGGAGGCGTCCGAGGCACCGGACATCTCACCGAAAATTCCCGGACCGTAGACGACCACGCCGCCGGAGATAATGATGAATATCCCAAGAGCGGCCCGAGTCGTTATTTTTTCATTATACCAGAGGCGGGCGATGGTGGCCCCGACTACGGGATAAAGGAGAGCGGCGATGGCCGCGAAAACGGGCCCTACATAGGCGATGGCCAGGTAAGATCCGTAAATGGCGCACGGCCCTCCGAAAATCGCGGCGAAGAAATACCAGAAGGATATCTTCTTCATTTGCCGTATGGTTCGTCCATAATCGGACAGCTTCCCGAGGGTCCCCACCCAAATGAACAGGAAAAGCAGGACGGCGACCGCATTCAGCGTGGTGATGATCGCCGCCGCGAGCAAAGTTTCTCCCGGGGTTTCGAAGGCCATGTCGACGAAGGGAGCTTCGTACCAAACCGCGGTGCCGGGGACGTACCAAGCGCCCCAGAGGATGGCGCACCAGAGCGCCCAGATGAACCCCCATTTCACCGAACGGTTCCGGTACTGAACTCTCGCTTGTTCTAATGTCTGCATTCAGTCCTCCTCCAACTCGTTTTGTCTAGATCGCGCGGTACACCCATCCGACGGTCGTATCGATCACACGCGTGGCATCGTTGGTTACTCCGAGAAGCTTGAAGCCCCGTACCGAGCCAACGACTCGGATATGGTTTGAACCTCGTTGTTTTTCGGGCTCGCAGCATATGCCGGACGGTGGACGTAAGGGAGACTGCGAAACCCGGCACCCGAAACCGGACCGGGTGAAAAGGACCGGGAAACGGGCCTTCGGCCCGATTCCCAAGCCCGTAAGTGACGTCGGCACGCGGTACGGCCCCGGTTCTCGTCGAATTCGCTTCACCCGGAGAGACTCTGCAATCCGGACGAAAGGTTTCATCGAGTTAAGGGTTCCGTTCTCCGCTTTGCCTCCGATCGGTGTCTATGCCGAAAGGACGTTATTCGTTCTCAACGTCCTCAATGATGGATCTAAACGTGGACAGCACGTTGTCCGGAAGCGCCGGCACCTTATGGGTTTCCAGAAGCTCCCTGGCCTTTTCCGTGGCGGCCTGCCCCAGATCCTTGGCCCCTCTTCGCGTCCAGTTTCCTCGCATTCTGCGGTCGATCAACTTCACCTTGGACTGCTCGCATCCCATCCACTCTCTGGTGTGTTTTTCAGCGAGAAAGTCCTTCCCGGCTCCGACCTTTTTGATCAGCTCGACCCCGAGGGTCGCGTCCGATATATGAATGCCCTGGACCACTCTTTTGACCATCCCGGCGATTTCGTTATCGATCAGGAGTTGAGCGAAGCTGAAAGTCACTCCTAACTCCAGCATTCCCATCCCGTAGATCAAGTTGGCGCCCGCCAACGCCGGAAGCAAAGAGGTGATGGTCTTTTCATGCCCGGCCTGAGCGTCGGACAGTTTGCTGTCAGCCTATGTTCCCGCGACGTAGCTCGGAAGCATGTAGTAACGAGCCAGTTCCACCACGCCGGCGCTGATCATTCCCAATTCAGGCGAACCAACGGGAGCGGTGGTGTAATTCATGTCGAAGGTCGTGGTCGAGCTGCCGTAAATGACCGGCGCTCCCTTGGCGGTGAGCTGGTGCAACACGATGCCGCTGAGCACTTCCGCGTTGTGCGTCACCAGGGTTCCCGCCAGAGTGACCGGGGAAGAGGCTCCCGACATGGCCATGGAAAGAACGTTCACGGGCACCCCGTACCGTGCGCACTCAATGATGATCTCGGCGGTATGGGTGTGGAGCTGCAGGGGGCTCGTAGGGCAAACCAGAGCGGATACCAAGGGCCGCTCCCGCAGCTTGTCCAGCCCACCGACGACGGCCGCGGCCATTTCAAAGAACTTCTTGGCTCCCGGGCCGCCCGTCAAATCGATGTGCTGACAGTGTTTCATGGTGTTGCTTAGAAACGCTTCCGCTTCGTGAAGGTCGGTGGCGGGGCCCGAAATATCCCTGGCCACCACGGCGCTGGAATAAATGTCCACGTTATCCATGGCGTCGCAAGCCAATGCCGTGTGACCCACGTCGGTCTTGTTGGACTCCCGGAATTCGCCGTTGAAGGGGTCCACAACCATGACGCCCGCGCCGAAACAGGTAAAACCGAGTCGACGAGGCTGGATGGTGACGTCGTATTCCGGCGTACGTCCCGCCAGCAGAATCGTACTGGGTGCCGATATAATGGCATCTTCCACCAAATTGGCGGGGATGCGCACCTGATTGGTCTTTCGGTCGACAAAGGCCCCGGCTCCGTCGAAAATATCCAGGGCTTCGTCGCAATACACCTGGACGCCGTAGTTCTGAAGGACGTCGAGGGTTGCATAGTGGAGTTCATCTAATTGATCACGACTGAACATGTTCAAACCGAAGCCTTCCAGATTCATGACTCCGGCTTTCAGTCCTCGAATCATCCTTTCACCTCCTTTCCGCTAAGTCTGGTGTTTCCATTTCCGGTCGCCTTGGGATCACCTGTGCACCTCCCTTAACTAATGAGCTCTTTGGCCTTTCTCACGGCGTCCGTGGAGTCTTCGGCGTAACAGTCCGCGCCGATTTTGTTGGCCCATTCCTGAGTCGTCGCCGCTCCACCGATCATGGTCTTGACCTTGTCCCGGATCCCCGCTTTGTTCAGCTCTTCCTCCAGAGTCTTCTGACCGGCCATGGTGGTGGTCATCAGAGTGGAAGACCCCACGATATCCGCCCCGACTTCTTTGGCCGTGTTCACGAAGTCGCCGATGGGTACGTCTCGGCCGAGGTCGTGCACGTCGAAGCCGTACACGCGCATCATCGTGGCCACGATCCGTTTACCGATGTCGTGGATGTCCCCTTCGATGGTTCCAATGACCACCGTACCGATCTTCTTGGAAGAGCTGTCCTTGGGAATGTGAGGCTCCAGGATTTCGATGGCCTTGGTCATCGCTTCCGCGGCGACCAACACGCCGGGTAGAGGAATTTCCTCATTCCCGAACATGTCGCCGATGGTCGTCATTCCCGGCGTCAACCCTTCGTTGATGATTTCGACGGGGTTGACGCCCTCTTCGATCACCTTGTTGGCCAATTCCACGGCGCCGTCTTCGTCGCCTTCGATGACCACCTGTTTGGCCTTCTCAATCAATGCTTCTTTGCTCAAAAGGTTACCCTCCTTTCATCTGATTTTCGGACTTGGGGCTCTAATCTGAGAAATCACCTCCCCGAGTAATTGAAGGTTGAAATTCGAATCCATCGACGGCATCCCATCATCACTGTAAGAGCAAGCGATGTGCCGTGGAGAGGACGGAGAGTGACATAGTTGGAACTATCTAAAATTACGCATGAATCAGGGAAACGAACGACGTTGGGTGGGAGGAGAGGGGGTGACGAAAATGACGTCCACAGACGAAAGAGAAATGAGGAAGGGCCCGCGTCCGGGAATGGATGCGGGATCGCGCTGCGCTTTGAGGATCATGCGCTTTTGGTCAAACACGACAGGGGCGGGCGGGCGCGGGAGTCGGTCGAATAACCTGCTTGATTTATTAAGGAAAAGGGATGGGTGTCATTTTTGACATGCGGCGGCGACCTAAATGTCGCCCATGAGTTCGCTCCATGGGGCCTTTTCTCTCATTTCAGCCAGTTTGCGCTGAAGCTGCCTCAAGGAGATATCCAGGATCCGGGCGGTTTCTTTGCGATTCCCTCCCGTGTTGCGCAGCACGAAAAGGATGTGTGACTCCGTGTTTTCTTTGAGGGTGGAGAGCCGTCGTTGGAAGTCATGGGTCGGGGGGCATTTTTCACCTAAATCCTCGGGAGTGATCTTGCCTGTCTGGCTCATGAGCACCGCCTTTTCCACGAGTTGGCCGAGTTCGCGAATGTTTCCCTCAAAAGACTTGCCTCGAAGGATATCCATAGCCTCGGGGGTGAACCCGGTGACAACCTTGCCGAAACGTTCGCAGGACTTCTCCAGGAAATGATCGGCAAGGAGCGGAATATCGGGGAGGCGTTCTCGAAGAGGCGGAAGATAGATGTGTGCCGAATTCAGTCTGTACATCAGGTCCAGCCGGAAACGGCCGACGCGGCAGGCCTCTTCCAGGTTCCGGTTGGTTGCGGACACGATGCGGACGTCCGTGGAAATCGGGGTGGTTTCACCAAGCCTTATGACGGTCTTTTCTTCGAGCACTCGGAGTAGTTTGACCTGAAGGTTCATGGGGAGTTCACCGATTTCGTCCAGAAACAGGGTTCCTCCGTCGGCCTGCTCGAAGAAGCCGGGGTGGGCTCTGTCCGCCCCCGTAAACGCTCCTTTGGCATGACCGAAAATCTGGCTTTCGAAGAGAGAGTCCGGAATGGACGAGAGGTTCACCGCGACGAAGGGGCCTTCGGGAGAAGGTCCGGCTCGGTGGATTCCGCGCGCTAGAAGTTCTTTGCCCGTACCCGATTCCCCCGTGATGAGAATGGGATTGCCGCTTCTCGCCATCACCTGGGCGAAGGAAAGCAGTTCCTTGATCCTGGAACACTGGGTGACGATATCATGGAAGGGTCCCAGAGCATTGGAGGGAGCGGTCCTGGAAAAAGCTTCCGTATGCGCCGCTCGTAGTCCTTTTCGTTCGAAGGCTCTTTCGATGGATAGGAGCAGTCTTTCGTTATCCAGAGGTTTGGCCAGATAATCGTAAGCACCCAGTCGAACCGTCTTAACCGCCGTGGCGATGTCGTCCACCGCGGTCAGAATTATGAATTCCGTACGCGGCTTGTGGGGTTTGGTCGCTTCAAGAACCTGGAGACCATCCACTCCCGGCATAAGAATGTCCAAGAGAACGACGTCGTAGTCGTTGTTTCTGATCAGCCCAATGGCTTCGTTACCGTCGGCGCAGATATCCACGTCTTTAAAGCCCCGCCGCTTCAGGAGTCTTCGGTAGGATGTGAGGGCCACTTGTTCGTCGTCGACAACGAGTATGCTCATAATATCTGCCGATCCAGGGTGGTTAGAGCGTCTATGAATTCTCTCATTTTAAACGGTTTCTGCAGAATCAGGTCGGGATCCGCGGCGATTCCCGGCTGTTTGTTCAAACAGATTGGGTTTCCCGAGTAAAGCATTACGGAGACCAGAGGGAACTCACGTTTAACGCGCTCCAACAGACTCCATCCGGATACGCCGACGGTCATAATCTCGGAAACCACCACATCCGTTTCGGGATGCTCGTGCAGATAATCGACGACAAGGTCGGGGCGTGAAAGGGTTTCGACGGCAATGGGATTGTCTCCCGTCATGTAGGATCTCAATTCGGCAAGGAACCGGGCGTCGTCGTCCACGCACAGTATCACAGGGCGTACGTCCAAGGGTTCTACCTGGTTCACGGGCAAAAGCACGGCGAATCGAGTGCCGATTCCGGGCTTGGACAAGACCCCGATGATCCCCCTGTGTTCCCGCACCAAGCCGTAGGAAACCGAGAGGCCTAAACCGGTCCCGCCGGTCGTGCGTTTGGTGGTGAAAAAAGGCTCGAATATCTGTTCCCTGACCGAGGGTTCCATTCCGATGCCGTTGTCTTCCACCGACAGGAGCACAGAGTTGAGATGAGGAAGGTATTTTGTGGTGATGCGGAGCAGCCCTTTGGACTTCTCCGGGATCGCTTGGGCTCCGTTGACCAGAAGGTTGGCCGCCACCTGCTCGAGCTTTTGAAAATGCCCCGATATTTCAGGCAAACTCGGACTCAGGTCGATCTCAATACGTCCGACCAGTTTGCGCACCTGGGCTCCGACAATGTTGAAGGTCTTTTCAATGACTTCGTTCACATCCACCGGTTCCGGGTGGCCCGCCTCATCCACGCGGGCGAAGTCCTTAAGATTGTTCACCACCCGGTTGATTCGGTCGGATCCGGCCTTCACGGCCTCGATCATTTCGTGCATGTCCTGGCAGAGCTCCGCCATCCCGAATCCACCACGAGTCCAGTCCGGATTCGCCGTTGCGTACCGGCACAGAATGGGCTCCAGCATCACCCATGTCTCCTCCATCAAAGGAATGTTGGAAGTAATGAAATTGTTGGGATTGTTGATTTCATGAGCCACGCCGGCCACCACCTCCCCCAGGGAGGCGAGCTTATCCGCCTGAATTACCTGCTGGAGGCGGTACTCGGCTTCCTGCCGCAATTTCTTCTCTTCGGTGATATCCTGCCAAGTACCCACAATGTGGCTGATCGATCCATCGGGAAGCCCCACCATTCGTCGGATGTCTCGGAACCATTTGTACCGGCCGTCCTCCGTTCGAAACCGGTATTCGTATTGCCATTTACCGTGCTTGGTCAGTTCGGGGAGCTCGGCGAAGACCTTCTTGCGGTCGTCGGGATGGATGTGAGCGGCCCAGAAAGTGGGGCGTTCAAGAAACTGTTCCGGTGTGTAGCCCGTCATTTCCACGACCGTGTTTCCCACATAGGTGGTTGCGAAATCTCCGTCGGCCCTGCACGTATATGGAACAATGGGCAGGGATTCCAGGAGAACGGAAAGCTGCTCCGAAGTCCGCCTGAAATTTTCTTCCACCCGCTTTCGCTCAGTGATGTCCAGCATGGACGAGATGCTCTTCTCTGTTCCGGGAACCATGAATACTTTGTTCAGCACATCCCTCACGTTTCCCGCTCGATTCACGAATCGGAACTCGAACTCCATGGGCACCCCCACGTCTCCGGTCCGACGTCGGGTGTGATAGTCCTTCAAGCGGTCTATGTCTTCCGGAGCCGCGAATTGAGTCCATTTCATCTTGTGCTCGATCTCGGAACCCGTGTATCCGCTGAGCTTCTCCCACTCCGAATTCACCATTGAAATCGTCATGTCCGCCTCGACCATGATGGTGGCCGTACCCGTATTCTCGAAGACGCTTCGGTATCGTTCCTCGCTTTCCCGCAGAGCGATTTCCGTTCGTTTTCGCTTGGTGATATCGATACCGACCCCGAGGATATATTTGTAATCGTCGATATGGTTGCGAATCCCCGTCAGGAAGTAAGGAATTTTCCTTCCGTTTTTGGTCAGCAGGTCGATCTCAAGGGAGAATTTGTTCTTGCTGAAGGCGTCCCACAGGAGCTCGGTGGCCTTGGGCTTATTTTCATGTGAAAAAAGATCGAAGGCCGTCATGGCGGAGATCTCATCGAACGAGTAGTCCGTTACGGTTTCCAGGTTGTCATTCCAGCGCACCAGGTTGCCGTCGGCGTCGAAAATGTAAAAAATGCCGGGGAGACTGTTGATGACCGTCTCCGAGAAGTTTTTTTCACGGATCAGGTTTTCTTCGACCTGCTTCCTGAGACTGATATCTCTTGTGATTCCCGTGATGCCCATCGTTCTGCCGGTGGAATCGGAAAGAAATTTGGTGGTGACTTCACACCAGACCTTGGATCCGTCCTTTTTCAAATATTCCAGTTCCAAAACGGCCGGATCCTGGTCCAGGCCGGGAGTGAGGAAGCTGTGAGAGAGCCGTTTCTCGATTTCCATCATGGCGCGTTTGTAGGAGTCTCGGGTGAGGATCTGCCTTAAGGTGAGTGAGGCCGCTTCCTCGAGAGTGTACCCCAGAACGCGTTCCAGAGAAGGGCTTACCACCTGGAAACGACCGTAGAGATCCACGATCCAGATGATGTCCGTGGCGTTTTCGGTAATGATGCGGTACTTCTCTTCGCTCTTCCGAAGGGCTTCTTCGGAAAGTTTGCGCTCGGTGACGTCGGTGACGAACCCCTCCAAGGCGATCAGACGGCCCGCTTTATCGAAGATGCCGATGCCTCGCTCCAGTACCCATCGCACGTTGCCGCCGCTGTTGGTAATCCTGTAAGTAAGGCGAAATGGTGCGTTTCGCTTCAGTGCGGTCTGAATGCAATTCCAGACGTAGTCCTGATCCTCGAGGTGGATGAGTTGGTTGTATGATTTCTTGCGGTTCCAAAGAATATGGTCGGGAGGGTAGCCCGTGAGGTTCAGACAACCATCGCTCACGAACTCCATGGTCCAATCTTTGTCGTTCCTGCATCGGTAGACCATGCCGGGCAGGTTGCCCATGAGGGTGAAAAGCTTGCGCTGACTCTCCCGCAAAGCTTCTTCGGTTTCCCTGCGACGGCGATCTATGACTTGGTGTTCCGAGACTTGGCGCTTCAATTCCGCGAGTTCGGCGACGAGTTGTTCGCGTGTGGGGCCCGAGGCCTCCACTGCTGCGGCAACGCGATCTTGGTTGTTCGGCGGGGGAGGCGGACCGACCATTCGAAAGTGTCTTTCTGCTCGCGACAAAGCAGCGACGCCGGATGCGCCGGGGCTTTCACGACCGGGTGGAATGCGACGGACTTCACGCCGTTCGCAACGTCGTTTTCTTTCACATAATACTTGAAAATACTCGTTCGAACATGGGAATGCAACCGAGACCCCGTCGGGACACGTTTCCGGCTTTCATCGTCTAACGTCCGGCGTGCCGGTTCGGCTCGCCGAAGGGAGAATAACCGCACATGTCGAATATCGTTGCGTTGTATGGGAGTCCCCGCAGGAAGGGAAACACCTCGACCTTGCTGAAAGAGGCGGTCCGGGGTGTCCGTGACGCCGGAGGAGAAGTGGAGGAATTCGTATTACGAGACCTGAAAATTTCCCCGTGCCTTGAGATCTATGCGTGTAGGGAGTCCGGGCGCTGCGCAATCCGGGATGATTTTCAGAGACTCCACGATTCCTTTGATCGTTGCCGGGGCGTTATGTTGGCATCCCCCGTTTTCTTCTATTCGGTTTCTGCGATTACCAAGGTGATGATGGATCGCTGCCAGTCGCTTTGGGTGCGGAAGTATTGGATTGACGGCGTGAAATTTGGAGAAGGGATTCCCACCAAGAAAGGCTTGTTCATTTCGGCCGGAGCCACCCATGGGAATCAGTTGTTCAACGGAATCCTCCTGACGGTGCGCTATTTTCTTGATGCTTTGGATGCGGAACTATGGCGCAGTCTTCTGTATCGGGGCCTGGATTTGGAGGGTGACGTGGATAAGCATCCTCGTTACCTGGAAGAATCCTATCAGGCGGGCCGGGAGTTCTATGCGGCCGTGATGAGTTGAGGCGGAAGTAAACACGATCAAGCCGCAATTGCCGAATAGGGGAGTGAGGTCCGGGCGGAGGGCGTGAACGGACCTTCGCCGGCGGCTTATGCTTGGAAGTCGCTCAACAGCGATTCAATCTTCTCTCGGTTGGGATCGGACAGGTGCGTAAAACGGACTCCCGCAACCAGGGAACCGTCGGGTTGGAGACGAACCACCTTGGCTTCGGCGGACCAATCTTTCAGTTGCCTGTCATCCACCGTAAGTTTCATGAAAAAGGGCCCGGCGGGAATCCGACCCCCGTCTACCTGCATCTGCTCGAGGCACGCCCCGCCCGCACTGATGTCTTTGACAACGGCCCGTCCCAAGTCGCGGGCTGCCGCGTCTTCTCTGCAGAACACCTCTATGATCGCGGGGAGATTGACCCTTAGGCGGGGCGAGGATCGTCTGTCCGCCCCTGTAAAGGCATCGGCCGCAACCCCGTGCTCGACGAGGTTCAACAATGTACCGACCTTGGCTTTCAATGATTCCTCGTCACGTTCCTCCTTCACGAGCAATTCATCCGCTCCGAGGTCCTGAAGCGTTCCGTGTTCTTGGTCGGATGGGCGATAGAGGACCTTAAGAGTGGGCGCGTCTTGGGTACGGCGAAGTGATTTGATGACTTCGGCGCCTGGAAGATCGGGAAGCTCTCCGTCGATGATCAACAGGTCGATCTGCTCTCTCAGACAGCGAACCAAAGCGTCGGTGCCGTAAGGCACGTGTTCGATGGTTACGGCGCCGTTGGACTGGAGCGCTTTTTCGACGGACTTGAGAAAACGTTTGTCCTTGGTTCCCACCAAGATGGTCTTTCTCCCCGCCACGTCGGTCTTAGTGGGAAGATCGTAGCGTTCCATGAGTTCGCGGACGCTCTTGAGGCTGATGAGGCGTTCCCCGGTTAGGGGATTTTTCTTACCCTCAAGGCTCCCCTGATCGAACTTTCTGGAAACCGTGGACCTGGAAATCCCCAGTAGCTCCGCAGCTTCTCCAGTGGTGAGGTAAGGTTTCATCCTGAGTCGCTTTCTCGCATAAGTCTGGCGCCGGGGGCTTTCCCCTCACGTTGATTGGCATCCGGCCCTTCTTACCCCTGGACCTTCCTTGGATATTCAATGTTCACCGAAATTAACGTACATGCAAGTAGGCAGATTGTCAACTGCTCTCGACGAGTTCATCCGTGGAATTGCCGGAGCATACAACCTCCCATGGAACCCGACTTCTTCTCAAAAAGCTCGGAGTTCTTCGGGACATTTGGATGCTCAGGTTAAGGAGATATCATTTTGTTGAAATCAAGTTGGATGGTGAATCTTTGTTCTTGGCTTTGTAAATAGAGGTATCGTGAGCTCGTCTCCGCAAACCCTTTTCCGTTTTAGCTTCAATGCCAATGAAGGCTAAAGCATTCAGCAGTCACAATCCTTTTTTTTGGGGCATTTTGCCTATGGTTTATGCTAAGGAGAGTCGTCCGGAATATTTTTTCTTGAAACTTATCCCAACACACTCTAAGATAATATAGTTGTCGATTAGTTAGATAATGATCGACCTACCGGTTTTGCACGAACAAAACCGAGGAGGACCATAGGCCGATCCGCCGGGCGGAAAGAGGAGTCCGATCATGGAATTGTGGATCAACGGAAAACAGGTCGATTCCGGATGGATTCAACCAGACATGAACCTTCGCAGACTTCTGGAATTGACGGCTTCATACCATATGCCTCCGGGAGAGGCGATTTTCGAGATCGTGGTGGACGGAACCCCGGTGAACGTCGATGAAGAGCGTGAACGGGGTACCGATCCGGTAGGTGGAATCGGAAGGCTCGAAATCAAATCCCGAGATCCCAGGCGGCTCGCCCTGGAAAGTCTTATGGAAGGGGCCGACTACCTGAACCGCCTTACTTCCGGATTGGTTTCCGTCGCGGAATACTATCGAGCCGGAGACGCCGGCGAGGGGTCGAGACTCTTGGCATTGGCGACGGAGGGAATCCAGGGATTCCGTTCCTTGATCGAAAACGTAGAGGTTTTCATTCCGGTTGACTACGCCAAAGACGAAGTAGAGGGAACCACCGTCCTCGAATGCTATCAGGCGCTCCAATCAATTATCGAGAAACTGTCCAGGTACCAGGAAGAACAAAATTGGACCGCCATGGGCGACTTGATCCAAGGTAAGCTCATTCCGTATTTCAAGAAATGGGGGCCGATCCTGGATTGGATGATTCAACGATGTGAAAGAAGAGAAGCAGGCGCATGAACCGAGATGTGACTATGGAAACCGCCGGACTTCTTGACGGACAGAACGTATTGCTCAAACGCCTTCTTGATGAAACGCATCGGTTGCGGGAGGCAATGGCGAGCAAAGACATCGAAGACATTCAGCGGGCCCTGAACATGCGCCAGGACTTGTTGAATCAAGCAATCGGCATGGAGAAAGAGATTAAGAACAATCTCGCCGCAGTGGGCTCGGAAACGGGGATTCCGCCGCGTCTCACCGAACTCTTGGAGCTTAGGAAACGAACGCTGGAGGAGCTTTCCAGCCTGGAAGACGACTGTCTGGAGAGCGGAAGGCAACTGAGGGACGAAATCGCCGAGGAATTAGGGAAAACTCGTGCTTCGCGCCGAATGAGCAAAGTCTATGGGAAAGGGCGGACCTCTCCATCAAGTTCCTACCGATTGTTCAAAAAGGAAGTTTGACAGCATGATCGCAGGCGGGGCAACGCCGTTGTGAGGAGACGCCCGCCTAAGCGACCACATCCAAGCGCAGTCCTTTTCCACTGGCCTTGGCCTTATACATGGGGTCGGCGGTAGCCGATTCAATAAGGTCGAGCACAGCCTGCCCCGTACTTTCCTGGGAGTCCAACGCCTTCGAAGCCACCGCGGTGCTCATGTGCAATGCGGTCGTGACGGCGCTCATCTGGCTGGACATGCCGGTCAACAGGGAAGTGAGGTCCATAGAATGCTCCCGTCAGATTGAAGAAGGATCCACCGGTTTGGCCGAATGGACGGCCAGCAGGGAGTCTCCGCCCTCCAACATCATCTTTTCCAACTTGCCCATCACTTTGACCGCTTCCTCAAAATCTCCGATGGAAGGGGATGATGCCAGCCGGTTCTGTTCCTCCACCGCCGCCGCACGCTCCTCAACCTTGGAGCGGTTGCCGGCGTTCGTTCGATCCGACCCTTGCGTTCTCTTTTCGACCGCTTTCTTGCCGTCGGGATCGTGTTGTACGAAGTCCTTCAAATAGATGATATTTCCTATTTCATTGATACCCATTTCCTGAACTCCTTGCTGCTCTCAAAGCACGCGTCAACTTCGAATGCTGATCCCCTTGAATTGGGACTTGTCTTCGCCTTTCAGGTTCTTCGGCCCGGCGGTGGCGGCCGGTTTGGAAGCGGAGTTTTCCTGATGGATCTTTATCGCCTTTGCCCAGGTCTCTTTGAGCTGTTCCATCAGGAACAGAGCCTCTTCGATTCCGGCGCACTCCTTTTTGGAGTTGGCTTCCACAATACGTCGATTAATGAAGGCGTAAAGGCTGAGCAAATTCCTGGCGATTTCTCCTCCCCGTTCCGTATTCAGACTCGCCATGAGCTCGCGAACCACGTTGATTGCTCTTACCAGGGCGTTGTGAGCCCCTTCGATGTCTCGCTCCTGAATCTTCACCTTCCCCATATTTAAGAAGGTAATACCCGCTTCGTAAAGCAATAGGATCAGTTCACCCTGACCTACGCCTTCGACGCTCTGTTTGAGGTACTGGTTCAAGTGCTGTTTGGCTTGCATACGAAAACCTCGCTCCTTTCCGATCTCCTCCCGGTGTCCCGCTGGTCGCGGTCTAAAGCAGGCTGGCGCTTCCCGCACTCTCCAAAGCCGCGCTGGCGCTTTCCTGCTGTTTCTGCAACTTAGCCACGGTTTCTTCCATGGCATTAAATTTCGTCCAAAGCCGCTCTTCCAGAAGTTCCAGGCGCCGTTCCACATTGTCGATCCGATCATTCAGACCACCAATGGCCGTCACCCGGTCTTCGAAGCTTCCTCCGCTCTCGGTCTGTACGGTCAGAATACCATCCGAACCGACGTAGTTGTCCAACAGGGTATCGATTCTGCGGGCGATTCCATCGTCATCAGTGGATTCGTCGTCGTCGCCCTCGAGTGCAAAGAGCTTGTAAACACTGTCGGCGTCTTCCTCCAAAGCCTCCATCAGGGCTGAGTTGGAGGTCAGTATATCCCGGACCGTATCCGCATAATCGTCCTCACCCGTCGGTGCGAGCAGCAGATAGCCGTCTTTGGCGTCCTCAAATCCTCCGATGGATCCCGCGGTAATGTCCAACAGACTCAGGCTGTTGAGTGAGCTTCCCAGGCCGTCTACGACACCTGAAACATAGCTTCTCATGTCGGAATAAAGCAAACGTAGGGAGCCCTCTTTCCGGATGTATTGATACGAGTTGTAAGTGGTATAGTGGTACATATACTCTTCGTACTCATTCACCGTCATGTCCAGTTTTTCGTCGTCGGTCAGAGGATCGAGGTACTTCCTCTGGTCGTCGTCCAAAATCGGCGGGTTCAGCAGTTGGAGAGTCTCGTTGTATTGAACGATGAAGTCGACCAAGGCATCAACCGCCTTTTCCGTATCGTTTTCGATGGTCAACGTCACGGGTCCCGAAGAGGGGGCTTGCAGCTTGAGAGTCACGCCTCCGATCACGTCGTCCACCGTGTTGGTGGACCTCGTATACCCGACACCGTCGACGGTAAACACGGCGTCTTGGCCTCTCGTGCCGCTTTCCACGTCCTCGTCTGCGCTCACTTGGACGGAGGAGGTTCCAAAATAGCTCGCCACCGAGTCCCCCGACGCACTGTCTGCAGCGGTAAAACCACCATAATATCCGACGGTATTCGAATAAAGAATGAGGTGCCCGGAATCGTCCGTTCGGGCCTTGGCGATGCTGCCTCCCTGATTGATGGCAAAGGCGTGAACCAAGGCGTTATACTCGGCGTCCACGCCGGAGTCGGTATTGGTGAAGGCGGCCGAAGAGGCTCCCGGAGCGGCCAAGCCCAGCTCATACAAGTCGTAGGCGTTGGGCGCCGTGATGGTAAAACTCGCGCCGCTCGCCCCATCTCCGTCGGAACGGTTGAAGAATCTGAGTTGGTCGTCGCCCTCCTTGATGACGCCCACTTCCACGTATCCGGTGCTCCAGTTGCCGCTGTCGTTCCACTCGCTCACAAATGTGTCGATATCCGTGATGGCGGAACTTAGAGAGTTTGTCCAGGTGGCCCCTGAAGTACCCGTGTCTCCGGCCAGCACATTGAAGACGGAACCGGCGTCGATGCCGTCGATCCAGTTGATGGTGCCCGCCGTTTCCTGGTAGGCCCCGGTGCTCAGTGTGGCGGGTACGTAAATTTCCACGGGCGTGGAATAGCCTGTGCGGGTGATGGATATGGTGTCCTGATCGGCACGTACGCCGTTGACCACGGAGGCGCTGGTGTAGGAAGGAGTCAGGTCGTCCACAAGGTTCAGAGCTCTCAGAATGTTGCTGCTGTCCGTGACGGAGCCCAACTCGATTTTGTCCGCATTGGTGCTTACGCCCCCCATTTTGGAGCGCAGAGAGAACTTGTCCGTTATCGTATCGTAGGATGCGGTCACTCCGGCACTGGAGTTGTTGATGAGATCCACCAGGTCTTGGATCGTGTCGCTGCTGGACTCGACGAACAAGGTGACCCCGTTGATGGTGAAGGTCCCGCTGGTGGGAGTCAGCGTCAAACCGGCCTCGTCGAGGGCGCTGGACGTACTGATACCGCCCCCGTAGCTGCCGACGCTGGAAGAAGCGCCCTGTACGGACGTCAATTTGGCGATGGTGAGGAAATCGCTGGTATCGGCCGTGTCTCCCAAGGTGATGGCGGAGCCGGTATCTTCATTGCTTGTGAGGAGGATTCGATCGTTGTCTTCGTCGTAGGTGGCCGTGACGCCGGCGGCGCTTCCGTTGATGAGGCCGAGGACCGCATCGACGCTGAGACTTTGGTAGTTGTTGATGGTGATCTCGGCGCCGTTGATCGTAAAAGTTCCGTTGGTGCTCGAAGAAGGCGTTTCGTCGAAACCTGCGTTTTCCAGCCCCACGACCATGGTGTCCAAGCCTCCCGACGCCGAAGATACGTCTTCCGCACCGTAGACGATGGAAGGGACCGCTCCGAGAGCGTTCAATCCGGCGTTGGTATGCACGTAAGCATTTCCGGTGGTGAGGCCGTCATCTTCGACGGAGAAGGTCACTCCACGGATCAGTCCGGTGTTGACCTCGTTGATTTCGATGGCCAGATTCTCCAGAGAAGTGGCCGTAACGTCCGTGATAATGCGGCTTGCCGTGCCTGAGATTCCGTAGGGCGACGACGCTCCGAAGCCCAAGGCCGTGGCGGCGGTGTTGGCTACGGTTTCGATCACGGGCGCGGTGGTGGTGCCCGAAAGGTCGTAGATCATCAGTTGATCGGAATCCGTAGAGGCATCTCTGGAAGTCCGAACAGCCACGTAGGTGACGTCCTGGGTATCTTTCGCGGTGTTGAGGGCTTCGTTCAACTTATCCTCTATATCCGCGGCCACCCTGGCGGTGGCGGTCACATCCGCGGTGGCCGAGTCGAGGGTGACTTCCACCGTTTCACCGGCCAAGGTTACACGGAGTATGTTGTTGGAGCTGTCGATGGTGGTTCCTATGGTCCCTTCGTTCAGGGAACTCTCCATTTCCGTGGTGCCGCTGAGGGTTCGGATCGATCCTCCTCCCGAAGGTTCGAATTCCGACCTGGCCCGGTAATAGGTTCCTTGGTTGGTAATTGTGATTTCGTGAGTACCTTCCAAGTTGTCCGTGGGCCTTCCCGAAACCGACTCGACTCCGATGGAGTTGGCGGGCTCGGTAGCCAGCGAAGTCCTGGTATAAAGACTCCGGGCGATGGCGGGCGAAGCAACCTGGTCGATCTCGAGGGAGTAGGTCCCGGCCTGAGCTTCAACGGTTGCATCCGCCGAAAGAGCCGTCGAATCCGAAGTGGACGTCAACTTCGACTTGTAGGTGGATTCCAGACGCATCGTGAGAAGGGAACGACGAAAGGTGGTCAAGTCGTCCTCCACACTCTCGAAAATGCTTTTCTTCAGGAGGATCGCCGTCTTCTCGTCCTCAAGGCGAAGAAGCGGCTGCTTGGCCTGAGTCATCAGCGTTTCGATGATGGTTTGGGTATCCATGCCGGTCGCTAGTCCACCCAGCTGGATTGCCATAGCTCCTCTCCTCCTTCCCGATAAACCTCTCCCTTCATCGGGCGTCGGTTATGATATCGGATTTGATTTGGAAAACTTGACTCCTTGCGGTAAAGAAAAGGGCAAGTTTTTCCGATATACGAATGCGAGGAACGAAAGGGACGGCTGCACCCATCTTCCGCTGGGGCCTGTCCTGCGTCCGATCGACTCGTGTTCGTTCATTGCGATTGTTTTGTATGCAAGCCGGTCTTATGGGTTTGCAAAAAGCGGGCCTGCCGGCCCTACTCTGGCTCTCGAACAAAATCATAGTGATTTCAATTGAATACGGAAGACCAAGAAAAAATCAGAGCCCTTCTGTCTGAAGGGGACGAGATTCATCAGGAAATTATTGCCGAGCTCATGACGAGTGCGGAAATGTCCGTGGACGTCTGTGGCGACGGCTCTGAGGCCATCCGGATGATTCTCGAAAACGACTATGACGTGATCGTTACGGACCTGCTGATTCCCCACAGAAACGGTATGGATCTTCTGCGCGCGGCAAAGATCAAACGACCGGACGTCCTGGTGGTGATTATTGCCGGTTTCGGCAGCATGGAGACGCTGGTTGAGGCTATCCGGATGGGCGCCTATGATTATTTGACCAAGCCTTTTAAGCTCGAAGAGCTTAGGCTGTTGCTCAAAAATGTTCGAGAGAAAATTCAGCTTCAACGGGCAAACAAGCAATTACAGTCCGAATTGTCGGAAGCCAGGAAGCGAACGGATGAGCTGGAAAAGGGGAACGAGGAACTCCGCTTGGAATTGGAGGAGACCCGGACTAAGTTGTTGGAGCACGAAGAAAACCTAAGCGCCTTGTTCCAGCAGTTTCCCTTTCTGGTGGGTCCTTCCGCTCCCATGCTGCCTCGGAAGTCTTCCGAAGAGGAGTCCAAAATCATCAGCGGAACCTCTCAGGAACGCGAAGATAAGAAATTCAGTACCAAGGCATGATTGCTTAATACTCTTCGGGTCTTCGGAATGATCTTCAAATCTTCCGGATCCGCGCAAACCATCGCCTACCTGTTCCATACGGCTCACGATACCACGATTTCCCCGAATGTTAAAAACCTTGAAGGTGGTCGCAGGGTTCTCTATAATTCCATGATCTTCGGCTCGGGATTTTCCGAACGAACGCGCCGGTGGTCGTCGGTGCGGCCCCGATTCGACCGTACACTTCCAAGGCGGTTTTTCGTCACATGTCCAAATCTCCAAGTATTCTGATCGTGGAAAGCGACGAAAGTCTTGCCCAAGAACTATCGGGCAGACTTCAAAGCTCCGAAGGTTGCGTGGAAATCGCGCGGAGCTGCGCGGAAACGTTGAATCTTCTCCAGGGACGGACTTTCGATCTGATCTTGTGCGATTCGAATCCTTCCGACCTTGAGGGAACGGAGACGCTGAAACTTATCAGGCGATCCGATCCGGAATCCACGGTAATTGTTTGGTCATCAACTCCCTCTGTGCAGGCGGCGGTGGAATTCATGCGCCTCGGCGCAGTGAACTATTTGGACAAGAGTTCCGAATTGGAGAAAATTCCGCTCATTCTTTCCGAGGCTCTCCGGAAAAGACGAGTGGAAAACCAGGTCAAAAAGAACTCCTCGGCCTTCGATTTGGACTCGATCGTGGGCGAATCCCTGGGCATGCAGCGCGTATTGAACATGGTCAGACGCGTGGCGCCCACGGACAGCACCGTCTTGATCCATGGAGAAAGCGGTACGGGAAAGGAACTGATCGCCAAAGCGATTCATCACCTGAGCGCTCGTAACGAAGGGAATCTCGTGGCTCTCAACTGCGGGGCCATTCCCCCGGAACTTCTGGAGAGCGAGCTGTTCGGGTTTGAGAAGGGCGCTTTCACAGGGGCCCACCGGACACGGATCGGTCGATTTGAGATGGCGGATAAGGGGACCATCTTCCTCGACGAGATCGGCGACATGCCTCTGACCTTACAGGTCAAGATGTTACGGGTTCTCCAGGAACGGACCATCGATCGTGTGGGCGGCGGCGGACCCATCCGAGTGGATGTGCGGGTCATCGCGGCTACTCACCAAGACCTGCCGGCGGCCATTCAGGAGAAAAGATTCAGAGAGGACCTTTACTACCGTTTGAACGTCTTTCCCATTGAGGTCCCGCCCCTTCGCGAGCGAAAATCGGATATTCCATTGTTGGCCCAAACCATCCTGGAGCGGTTCCGCTTCAAGAGGGAGCATGATATTGAGGGCTTTTCCGAAGAAGTGACGGCGGCATTCATGGAGTACCACTGGCCGGGAAACGTTCGAGAACTGGAAAACATTATTGAGCGGGCCGTCATTATGAAGGACGGAGGACTGGTGCGGCTCGAGGACCTGCCGGAGGGCCCGTTCGGAGCCTTCGAAACCGACGAATCTTTGGTGCCCGAGGTGTCCGAGCAGGTTAGGGGTCAGTTTCACCAGGGGGAGGTGAATTTCAGCACCGCCGTCACCAATTTCGAGCGCCAGTTGATCCTGGAGGCGCTGGATCGAACCAATTGGGTGAAGAATCGGGCTGCAAAACTTCTGGATATGAAGCGAACCACGCTTGTTGAGAAGATGAAGCGGATCAATTTGGAAAAAGACGCCCAGGTCAAGAACTGATCCGTCAATGTTTTGACGACCTACTCCGCCGTATATTTTCATCGCCCCAATCCTTACATTTTCCGACCCGACTTGTCGCATGTCGTTCTGCGGCGTTCATTCGCAACTCTCCCGCACCGTGCGTGTTGAAGCGAAAACGGTTCTGGATGCTTGATCCACAACATCCGGCTCGGCCGGTGTGGCATGGAAATTGCCGGTATGTGCTTCGTGAGCCGCAGATGCGCCGGCGGCGGCGTCGAACCACATCCATCCTTTTCAAAGAAGTCCCAATGCCATGAAAGAAATACGGACAAGTCAGGCGGGAAGAAGCGCTCGGGATATGTGGGTGACCCTCCTTGTATGCCTTGCGTTGTGCTGCACGTTTGCACCCATAAAGGAGGCTAAGGGAGCAAAAAAACCCACGGGAATGCTGAAAAACATACGATTTGGGAAAACGACGGACGGAGTTCGGATCGTATTGGACTTTTCGGCGGAACCCCAATATGTATTGACGCACAGAAATCCAAATCGATTCAGGGTTCACTTATTCGATGTGGAATCGGGCGTCACGGCCAAAGACATTCTTCTGCCGAAGGATGTCGGTCGGGTTGAGCTGAATCCCAAATCGAATCACCGCCTCGACTGCATCCTGGACGTGCGTTCGGACTTAAGACTGGCAGGCCAAGGCATTTTGCCCGATCCTCCGCGGTTGTTTATGGATTTCAGTACCGTGAAGGCTTCGGAAAGCGCCGAACCCAAGAGCTCGAACGCACGGCAGGAAGATCGAACCGAGCGGAGAGCGAACAACGCGGAAGGGAAGGGTCCCGTGTCCGGGGCGGAAGGCGCCAAACCGGCGACCGCTTCGTCGACTTCGACCGCTCATGCTCTGCGGAGCAATGACCCGGTTTCTCCCTCTGCGGCGGAGGGACCTGTGAACACCGGCCCGCCGTCGGGAGAGCCGGTCGTGGCCGCCGTCTCCGGAAGCATCGCAGGCGAAGCTCGGGAAGGCGCGACTCGTGGACTGCCCGGGTTTCCGTCACCGTCCGGGGAAGTCGCACAGATCATACGTCCATCCGAATCCGACGCGGAAGGGGGCGAGCCGACCTCCTCCTCCGGCTTTTGGGAGGTTCGTCGCGCCAACGCCCAGGAACCGGAGCGCCATTCCGGAAAAGTACCCTCACAAAGCACACACGAACTGAGGAAGAAAGTGCGGGTTCCCGTGGCTGAGGAGTCGGAGGAATCCAAGCTTCCGGTATCGCAGGTGAGTTTCGGCAAGGAACGATTGCTGGTGGAGATGGGAAGGGTTGAGGAGGCTCTTCGTTCCCTGGAGAGAACTCTCCGTGAGAATCCGCCCAGAGAAGTGCATGAGGAAGGGCTCTATTTGAGAGCCCTTTGGCTGGAAATCCTGGCAGAGGAAGGGAAGGTTGAGTTCGATGCCGTAGTGGACGCGTTCATGGACGCAGCCGCTAAGGTGCCCGATGCTCCATGGTTGCCCGATGCCATTCTGCGGGCGGGAAAAGCCTACATGAGACTTGGCCTTTATTACGAGGCACTGGGACAGTTTCGGCGCGTACTCAATCGCTTTCCCACGAGTCCCCGGGCGGAAGAGGCCCTGTTCTGGGAAGGAGAAGCGGCTTTCCAGGTGCGGAGATACGATGAGGCTCGGGCTGCTTACAGCCGACTGATGAACAAGTATCCGGACAGCGAGCTTTACAAGCGTGCACTGGTTAGGTACGGTGAATGCTTGGCGTTTCTGGGGAAGCCCGATGAAGCCGAAACCATTTTTGAACGAGCTTTCAAGGAATGGCCCGAGCTTCTGGTTCAACTATCGGCGGGAACGCTGCTTACCATGGGCCGAAGTCTGAGGGCCAAGAATCGGATAGGGGACGCCACGGATTTGTTCCTGATGGCGGTAAACATTCATCCCGACAGCGAAGAGGCCAATGAAGCTCTGATGGAATTGGCGCGTTCCTATGATAATGCTGGCGAAGTGGACAAAGCGGCCACCACCTACGCGCTCTTGGCGGAGCTTTTTCCCGAAACCCCGTTGGCGTATCGGGCAAGGATTCGCCTTGCTCAAATGGCCATTGCGAAGATGCCGATTCGCGCGGATCTTCCTCCGAGTCAGATCGACACCATACTGGAACCTATAGAGGTACTCCGGCGAATGGTTCAGACAGCGCCGCTCGAAATACTTGATGAGGTATATTACGCCCTCGCCCGGGGGCAGATGGAACTGGCACGGTATCGTCGATCCCTGGATACTTATGCCGAACTGTTGAGGGAATTTCCGGACAGCCCTTTGAGCGTCAAAGCCAGGGAGGAAGTGACGCCCGTATTCCGGCGGTTGGTTATGCTGATGAAACGGGACAAGGACGATTTTGATGTCGTGAAGACTTATGAAACCGTTTTTCTTCCCATGGGTATTGCAACCGAGGACGATTTCCTGCTTTATAATCTAGCCGAGAGCTATGCCGCATTGGACTTGCTTAAGGAAGCGGTGAATCTCGGGGAAAAAGCGATCGAGACGACTTCGAATCCCCACTTGGAGCAGGCCGCGTTGTCGGACCTGTTTCGTTGGGAAACGCTCAGAGGCAACAGCGAAGACGCCGCCCGCCTGCTCCGAACCTATATCGAGCGGTTTCCCAATGGGAAGAATAGGCGGGAATTCCAATTGCAGTTGGCTGAACATTTGTGGCGGGCGCTTGATTATCCTGCAGCCGCGGCGACTTTTTCCGAGCTGATTCCCCCGGGGAAGGCCGGAGGCGACCTTGTGGCCGCCAAAGCCTCCTTTGATCTCGGAAAGCTCTACAAAGAGACCGGGCTGACCTCCAATGCGGTGCACTTTGTCAACAGAGCGCGAACCCTGCTTCCGGAAGACTCGGAACCGGAATACGCCACCCGGTTCCTGACGGACTGCAACCTGTTTCTTGCGGATGAACTAGCGAAACAGGGCGCCGACGAAGTTGCTCGTTCTCTTTACTCTGAAGTGATAGAATCAAAGGCACCTGAGTCGGACCGGGCATGGGCCGCTTATCGAACGGCTCTTCTGGAGCGGAAGCTGGGTGATCAAGATGGGTTCAAGAGTTCGTTGAAACGACTTTCCGAATTCGGGAAATCGGATATCTGGCCCATGGTTGCGCAGGCCATGGATCAAGCATCCAAACTGAGGGGAGAGCTGGAAGCCCTTTAGAGAATTCGAGGATGATCGAGGATAATGTGCGGATGGAAGCCCGAGTTCTGGTGGTGGACAGCGGACCGGAGACGCGAAACGCGTTGAAGCAGGTGCTTGATCTTGCGGGCTGCACGGTTGAAATCGCTGAGAACGCAAGTCAGGCTCTGAAGATAGTGAACGAGGGGGCCCTCGACCTCGTGATAGCCGACTTCGACCTGCCGGCGAAAGACGGCCTATATCTTCTGAGGAAGATTCGCGAGGTGGGTGAAGAGCCGCCGGTGATTCTCATGTCCGGACGTCGTGATGTGGAGACGGCCGTTGAAGCCATGAAAAGCGGGGCGCTTGATTTCTTGCAGAAACCGTTTCCTCCGGAAGAGGTGGAAACGCTGTTGAGCGCCATTTCCGAGCGCAAGCAAGAAAGAACGCGAAGTCGGGCCGTGTCCGGGACTCGGGAAGGTCCGGTCATAGTCACTCAGAACCCCACCATGCTGCGTCTCATCGAACTGACACGGAGCGTGGCTTCAAGCCGTGCGTGCGTTCTCATTCAAGGAGAAAGCGGCACCGGCAAAGAACTGTTCGCCAAGCTTCTGCACGAATCGGGAAATCGCTCCATCGGTCTGTTTGTCGCAGTCAATTGTGCCGCCATTCCGGACAACCTGCTTGAAAGCGAATTATTCGGCCACGAGAAGGGAGCCTTCACGGGTGCGGTCTATCAGCGCGTCGGAAAGTTCGAATTGGCGGACCGTGGGACCCTGCTGCTGGACGAAATCAGTGAAATGGCGGTCCCCCTTCAAGCCAAGCTCCTCCGGGTATTGCAGGAATACGAAATTACTCGGGTGGGCGGCAGAAAGTCCATGAGGCTGGATGTACGGGTGGTGGCCACGACCAACCGGGATCTGAAGAAGGAAGTGAGCGAGGGGAGGTTTCGGGAGGACTTGTATTATCGGTTGAATGTGATCCCACTGCGGATTCCGCCGCTTCGGGAGCGAACGGAAGATATTCCTCTCCTCATTCGTCACTTCACCGAGGAGGCCTGTGAGCGAAACGGCAAGGCGGTCAAAGAATTGACGAAAGGTGCCATGGAGGCGTTAGCCGCTCACGATTGGAACGGAAATGTGAGGGAGCTTCAGAACACGATTGAACGGGCGGTACTGATTTCCTTGGACGAGCCCATCGACCGGGAGCATTTGTTGCTTTTCGACGAGCCCGTCGCGGTGCAGGCGACCCGGACGGTTTCCGAAGACGTAATCACATTTCAGGCCGGGCATACAATGAGAGAGGTGGAAAAGAGCATGATTCTGCATACTTTGAGCAAGGTGGACGGCAACCGGACACACGCCGCCAAAATGCTCGGGATCAGCATTCGGACTCTGCGCAATAAGATCAATGAATACCGGGAGAAGGGAGAGATTCCCGATATCTGACGTTATGAATCAAACGATTTCGCTTCAATGAACCGGCCGAGAGGCCGGTTTCTTTTTTTCTGTTTCCAGCGGATTGAAGCCGGGGCACGGATATTGCTTTCATCGGCGATAGGAGGTTCTCGGTATGGAAATCAACGATGAACGCATGAAGGCGCTGGTAGAAAAAGCCCTGGATTTCCGTTTACAGCGACACGGATTGATCGCGGGAAACATCGCCAACATCAACACGCCGGGTTATCGAAGCAAGGATATTTCCTTTGAGAACAAGCTGAGGGCCGCGGTCGGGTCGGACTCCATGAGTTTGAAAAAGACTCACAAGAATCACTTGGGACATTCGGAATCCATTTCCGAAATAGTTCCGGACCTGGTGGTCCCGAACCAGCCGGCGATCAAGAACGATCTCAACTCCGTGGATATCGAAAAGGAGTTGGGAAAGATGGGCCGCAATAACCTGATGTATTCCGTATTGCTTCAGGCCTTGAACAGGAAGGACAAGCTGCTTGAGTACAGCATCACGGAATCGGGGAGTTAAGATGGACCTGTTTACCGCAATGGAACTGAGCGGCTCGGCGCTTACCGCTCAGAAGATTCGATTGAATGTCATCGCTTCGAACATGGCGAACATTCATACCACCAAAACGCCCGAGGGGGGGCCCTACCAAAAGCGTGAGGTCGTTTTTGAGGCGGTGCCCAAAAGGAACGCATTTGAAAGGGAATTAGACGCCGTTGCCTCGAGAAATATCAGCGAGTGCAGGGTCGCCGAGATCACCAGAAGCCAGGCGCCTTTCAGGAAAGTCTTCAATCCTCATCATCCGCATGCCGATGCCGAGGGTTATGTGACCATGCCCAATGTGGATTTGGTGTACGAAATGGTGAACATGATGGACGCTTCCCGAGCTTACGAAGCCAACCTCGCCGTGGCGGGGACCAGCCGGTCGATGGCTCAGCGGGCTCTGGAGCTCGGTCGTTAAGTCGGTGCATTCAGTCGGCACCAAAGCAATGAGGACGGAGGGAGCATATGGAACTGGAGATGCTGAAAGCGGGCCGTTTGATGGTGCAGGGCCCCAAGGATCAGGTTAAGGCGTCCGCGGACCCCAATTCCGAGCCGATGAATTTCGCCGATACGCTCAAAGGCGAGTTCAAAAAAGTCAATCGGCTCCAGTCCGAGGCCAACGAAGCCGTCGCTGAAATGACGACCGGTGGGAACAAGAACATCCATCAGACCATGATCGCCCTGGAAAAGGCCAACCTTTCCTTCCGGCTGATGATGCAGGTTCGAAACAAGGTTGTCGATGCTTACAGGGAAGTGCTCCGAATGCAGGTCTAATTTCCGAATGAGCTCTTGAGTCTCGTCGCATCCCTCAAGACCGGATGAAAACTGCAACCCTTATCGGGTTGTGTTCCGCCTTGCGACGAGGACCATTACGGTCATGGGGTCGCCGGGGATAAGCCTCGGAGCTTCGAAACGTCTTTCAGGTGGACGGTTCGCCTGAATTCTCATGAGCGAGTGAAACAGTGGACTTCTTGAAAAGGCTGTATCGGCAGGCCGCAGAATTCATCGGAAGCCTGTCCCTTGCCCGCAAAATCAGTTTCGTGTTGGTCCTTCTAATGGTGGTGGGAGGGCTGATCGCCGTTATTTTGTGGGGCAGTCAGGTGGAATACCGTATCTTGTACACCGACCTTTCTCCGCAGGACGCCAATGCCATTGTAGAGTCGCTCAAGGCCTCCAAGACTCCTTACAGGCTTTCCGACAACGGCACTACCGTCCTGGTGCCCGTGGAGAATTATTACGACGTTCGTCTTAGTTTGGCCGGGCAGGGTATTCCTCAGGGAGGAAACATCGGCTACGAACTTTTCGACGAAGCCAAGCTCGGCATGAGCGAGTTTGTGCAGAAGCTCAATTACCGCAGGGCGCTTGAAGGAGAATTGGCGCGCACCATCGCGCATTTGGAGGAAGTCAAAACGGCGAGGGTGCACATCGTCATCCCGGAAAGGGCGTTGTTCGAAGATGCTCAGGAACCGGCCACAGCATCCGTGGTGCTCGGTTTGGATCGCGCCGCTTTGCTGACCAGGGCTCAAGTCAAAGGAATCGTGAATCTGTTGACTGGAAGTGTCGAGGGGTTGCGGGCCGGGAACGTGTCCATTGTGGACTCTTCGGGGAATATCTTATATGATGGATCCGAAAGTACGGTTACCGGCATCCTCTCCCAATCGCAGCAGGAACTCAAAGCCAAGATCGAAAAATCCATCCAGCAGAAGATCACTAGCCTCCTCGAGCAGACGCTGGGCAAAGACAAGGTGACGGCCCGTGTGGACGCGAATATCGACTTCACGTCCACGGATGAAACGCGGGAGATCTATGATCCGGATAAAACCGCGGTCCGAAGCGAGCAGCGCCAAAATGAGGAATCCATTGGCGGTCAGATGAATCCCGCGGGCGTTCCCGGGGTCAGGCCCAATGTGGAAGGGCTGGACCAGGAGCAGGGCACAACCGCTCGGGACATCTACCGGAAACAGGTGGAAACGATCAATTACGAGATCACCCGGGTCGTTCAGAATAATCGAGTGCCGGCGGGCAGCATCGAGAAGTTGAGCGTCGCCGTGATGGTGGACGGCTCTTACCAAAAAGAAACCGACGACGTCGGCAAGGATTTCATGAAGTATGTTCCTCGGACGGACGAGGAACTTGAGAAATACAGACGGATGGTCGAAAATGCCATCGGTTACGATGAATTGAGGGGCGACCGTGTCACGGTGGTCAACCTGCCCTTCAAACATATGGCTGAAGAAGTGGACGCGGAACGTCTCCTCGGCGAATTGGAGCGGAGGAAGATGATCGCATCCTACGTCAAATATGCGGTGATCCTGCTGTTGGCCTTGTTGGTGATCTTCTTCGTGGTGCGCCCCATGCTCAGGCAACTTCTTGCCAAGGAAGAGGAGATTCCAGAAGAACGGCTGCTTACCGATGAGGAACGGGCGAGATTGGAAGCTCTCGAAGCGCCCGAGGAAGAAGTGGCCGAAAAGAGGGATCTGTTGGCGGAGATCAACGCTTTGGCCGAAAATGATCCGGACAAGATGGTCCAATTGATCCGGGCCTGGATCAGGTGAGCCTGTCATGAGCGATAAGAAATCGAAGAGCGGGGATTCTTCGGGGATGCCCGACGTGGATAAAGCGGCGGTTCTGCTTCTGAGCATGGATCCCTCAGCCGCCGCAAATATCATGAGGAGGATGAATCCTAGAGAAATCCATCTGATCTCGAATCGTATGAGTCAGATGGACGACGTTCCCGTGGCCCTGGTACGTAGGGTGGCCGAGGAGTTCTCGGAACTGATGTCGAGTGACGAGGGGGTTCTCAGCGGTGGCGCCGAATACGCCAAAGCTCTTATCCAGCGCGCATTGGACAAGGAACAGGCGGATTACATCATTTCCAATCTGACCTCGGAACTGCCTTCTTCAGATCTTACCATTATTGACGCTCTCCGAACCATCGATCCGGATATACTGGCCGACTTCATCAAAGGGGAGCATCCACAGACCATCGCCATCGTCGTGGCCTACATGCAACCCGACAAGGCCGCCGTGGTGCTGAGCCATCTAGGCCAGGAAATGAAGAACGAAATCATGATGAGGATGGCGGAATTGGACCAGGTTCCCTCGGACGTTCTTCAGGAAGTGGCCCATGTCCTCAAGAACGAACTTCAGATTTCCGCCGGACTTGGAAAGAAGATGGGGGGGGCTCAACCGGTGGCGGAGATCCTGAACCAGTTGGATACCCAGTCGGAAAAAGAGGTCCTGGCCCACATGGAGGAGATCAATCCCGCGCTCGCAGACGAGATCCGCAAACTTATGTTTGTGTTTGAAGACCTGAACAGTGTGGATGACCGCGGGGTACAGCAACTGCTGAGGGAGATCGACTCCAAGACGCTCGCCATCGCCTTGAGGGGAGCCACGGAGGAAGTGAAGGAGAAATTCCTCCGGAACATGAGCTCGCGCGCTTCGGAAATGCTTATGGAAGACATGGAAGCCATGGGGCCGACGAGACTTTCCGACGTTGAAACGTCTCAGCAGGAAATCATTCGCGTGGCTCGTAAACTGGAAGAGGAGGGTAGGATCGTAGTGGCCGGAAAGGGCGGGGATGAAGTCCTTGTTTAAGCGGATGTTCGGCACCGAGGGGACCACGGCGAGTGAGAGCGTCATGATTCCCCTGGAGCCTCCGGATATGAGCGGTCGTGCTTCGGGACATCATGGAAACGGCGCATCGATCCAACCCGGATTCCAGCCGCTGCTCGCGTCGATAGTGAGCCCGGAACCGCCGGTGGAAGAGAAGCCGGTTCCGAGCGAACCCGAAATCGAGCAGCCGGCTCCGGTCGAGAAGTCCAAACCGAGAAAGGCCCCCCCCAAACCTCGCGCAGAGGAGCGTGAAGCGGAGGAGATACTGCGGCAGGCCAAGACGGATTCCGAGAAGATGCTCAAGGAATCTCAAGAAAAGGCGGCGCACATCGAGCGGGAGGCCTACGAGAGCGGGTATAAGCAAGGGGAAAAAACGGGAATCGAGATCGGGGAGAAACGTTTTGAATCGGCCATAAAGGCGCTTGAAAAGGCTCTGGTGGAATTCAAAGAGGTGGCTGCCTCGAGCTTGGGGGATATGGATTCGGAGATCGTCCGGCTGTCTTTGGCCGTTGCCCGCAAAGTCATCCATGCGGAGGTACTTCAGAATCCGGATGTCATCATTCAGAACCTCAGGCACGTGCTCAAGAGGGTGACCGACAAGGATTCCGTCGTGATCAGACTCCACCCATCGGATGCCGAGAGGGCCAAGTCGGCTCAGGCGGAACTGCTGGACGGGATTCCCGACATTCGGGACCTGACCTTTCAGGCCGATCCCGCCATTCCGAGAGGTGGGGCCGTGGTGGAAACGTCTTTCGGCGATCTGGACGCAAGGCTTGATGAACAATTTCAACGGATAGAGAAGAGCCTGATCGAAAACCTCGAAAAGCAACGCTCGGAGGCGGGTCAAGATGCCACGGGTTGATCTGAGCAGCTATCTGGAATGCGTTGAGCAGGTCGATCCCATAACGGTGAACGGCAAGGTGACTCGACTGGTGGGTCTGATCATCGAGGGGCACGGACCCGGGTCCCATATCGGAAGCATCTGCAAAGTGTTCCCCAAGGATCCGAGACGCGAAGCCTTTACCGCGGAGGTCGTCGGCTTTCGCGACAACAGGGTCCTACTCATGCCTTTGGGCGATACTCAGGGAGTGGGCCCGGGAAGCCACATCGTGGCTTTGGGGGAGTCGGCCGCCATTCCCGTTTGCGACGATTTGACGGGTCGGGTTCTGGACGGGCGCGGAATTCCGATGGACGGCGGCGCTGCGATTTACTCCGATGCCACATACCCGCTCTATGCGGAGCCCATCAATCCCTTGGCACGTGCTCGCATAACGGAGCCCATGGACGTCGGGATCAGGGCGATCAACGGATTGCTGACGTTGGGTAAGGGACAGCGTATCGGAATATTCGCCGGGAGCGGTGTGGGCAAGAGCACCCTTCTGGGCATGATCGCCAGGAATACCAGTGCCGACATCAGTGTTATCGCACTCATCGGGGAACGAGGACGTGAAGTGCGGGAGTTCATCGAAAAGGATCTGGGTACGGAGGGATTGAAACGCTCGGTCGTAGTCGTGGCGACTTCCGACCAACCGCCTTTGATAAGAATGCGAGGGGCTTATGTGGCCACCGCGGTCGCGGAATACTTCAGAGATCGCGGTAAGCATGTCATTTTGATGATGGATTCCCTGACCCGATTCGCCATGGCGCAGAGGGAGGTGGGGCTGTCGGTCGGAGAGCCGCCCACCACCAGAGGCTACACGCCGAGCGTGTTCACGCTGCTGCCCAAACTGCTGGAACGTGCGGGATCGAAAAGCGATGCCGGAAGCATCACCGGAATCTATACCGTGCTCGTTGAGGGCGACGATTTCAACGAACCCATTTCCGACGCTGCCCGGGCCATACTCGATGGGCATATCATGCTGACCAGGGACTTGGCCGCCCAGAATCATTATCCGAGCATCGACATCCTATCCAGTGTCAGCCGTTGCATGTCCGATGTAGTGCCGCCCGAACACGTGGAGAGCGCCCGAAATCTGATACGAACGGTGGCTACCTATCGTCGTTCCGAGGACTTAATCAATATCGGCGCTTACGCGGCGGGAAGCAATCCTCAGATCGATCAGGCGATTCGTATGATCGACCCGGTCAACGATTTCTTGAGGCAAGGGACCCAGGAGCGTTCGACGATGCCGGAAACGGTCGCCCGGCTGCAGCAGTTGTACCCGCCTCCGGTCCGTAAGCCGCCACCGCCTAAGAAAGGCAAAGGTAAGTGAACCCTTCGATGAACAAGGCGTTTTTCGCCTCTTTCGGATGTTTGCGGGGTTGCGGAAGTTGCCGGCGGGGCCTGTCGGGATGCGTGCGCGCAACATTCGGGAGATAGACGGTGTTCCGATTCAAGCTCCAGCGTATACTGGACATTCGACGACAAGTCAGAGACCGGATCGAAGTGGAGTTGAGCGACTTGAGAGGCCTTCTCGATGCGGCCAGGGAATTCCGGGAACAACTAGCGGACAGAAGGCGACAGTGCGTTGAGGAATTCCGGTCCCGGCTCGACCTGAACATCGACGAAATCAAAATATACCATCGTTTCGTCGATGGGCTCGCCGAGAAGATTCGTGAGGCGGAAGAAGAAGTCCTCGAGCTGGAAGATAGAGTCGAGGAAAAAATTGTCGAGCTTCTGGAAGCCAAAAAGAATGAACAGGCGATGGAGAGGCTCCGTGAAAAGGAATGGAAGAGATACCAGACCGAGTCGGCCCGGAAAGAGATGGCGTTCCTGGATGAAATTGCCGTCCGGAGATACTTCGATGCGAAGGCGGAGAGGGAGTAGCCTCTTCGTCCGGGGAGTATTGGGCCTGCTCGGCTTGAAGATCATTCTGCTTGTCGTTGTGGCGGTGGATTTGGGGGCCGAATTTCCTCGAAGCCCAATGGAGTTCTCCTCCACCGCGCAGGCGCAGGACGAGGAACCTGCCCCGGGACAGGGAATGCAGGGGCCGTCTCCGGCAGTCGATGAATTCCTTAAGTCGATTCAGGAAAGACGCTTTGAGCAGCTTAGGGAACGGGAGAAGAATGCCGATCACGCCACGGCGCGATCCGAGGAAGAACGAAAGCGGCTCGAGGAGGTCAAAAGCCGGTTGAGCGCTACGCTGGGCGAGTTGAAACAGCTCAAAGCCCAAGTCGACGAGACGATTCGGAAGAAGAACGAGGCGGAAGAGGAAACTCTGAATCGTCTGGCCAAGGTTTACGAGGAAACCACCCCTGAAAAGGCGGGCCCCATGATTTCCGCTCTTTCCCCTTCCATGGCCGCCAAGCTCCTGATTCGCATGAACCCGAGGAAAGCGGGCAGGATTTGGGGTTATGTGAAACCCGACCGGGGCGAAGCGATCAGCAAGGAACTGATCAAGCTCAAGGAATAACAGACTATAACCTTTTCCCCCACGCACGAATACCACCCGGCAAAGGCCTCAGGCGTTCGAATCGACAAATGGGGCCTCCACCGCCGTCTTCCCGGCATTCCGGAACCACCGATGGAATTTTTTGCTCCACTGCCTCAGTAGCAGGTAAAAAACTGCCCATCTGAGGCTTCCTATCCCAAGTTCCCTCTCCTAACATACCGTGATTGCAGCGAGTTTTTTTCAGGGCAACATCGGCACGTCCCTTGCTTTACTGAGGTTCAGCATCATTGGGGGAGGTGATCAGCCATTCAAGATCTCATACAGACAATCAGCAGTGCAGTACCGGAAGCAGTCTCGGGCGGCTATAGTTCGTCCGGCGGATCCGGCTCGGTTGAGGGCGAGGATTTCGCCGCCGTTCTGAGTTCGATCGAAGCCGCTGCGAACATACCGGTCGCCTCCAACACGCACGTTCGAAACACGGACTCCTCGGCCAAGTCGGACTCCTCTCGCACGAAGTCTTCGGTCTCGGATGAAAAATCCGTCAGGTCCGAGCAGAGTCATTCCAGTCAATCGGAACCGAATACGAAGACCAAAGACGGTTCAACCACCGCTTCAGGCTCACAAGGAGCAACCGGCAAAGCGGAAAATGCGTCGGCCTCGAGTCGAGAAACGCTTAAAGGGGTGACAACGGACCCGACCAGCGGATCGATCGGCAAAAATGTCCGGTCGCTCGGGAGTGAGCTTATCGGAATGATGAGCGGCTTCCAGACGGGAGGCGCCGACGAATCGGTTCCTCTTGGAGGCAAACAGACCCAAACGGGTCTGGTGAACCTGAAAGGGAAGAACTTGTTTCAGAAATACACCGACGGCTCTTCCAGTAAGGCCGTGGGCGTCGGTGCCAAAGGACTCGAGGCCGCCAAGACAACGTCGAACGTCGCACAGGCCACGGCAAGTGAGGCGATAGGGGCTACAAGTGCGCCTCAAAGCCTGGAAGAGGGGAAGATCGTCGACAAGTCGAAACGGAGCGAAAGCAAAGTCGGTGTCGTTGTCCAGGAGACGGGTAAGAAGTTGGTCGGGGGAGACAAATCGATCGGCGTTTCATCCTTTTCCGGTGCTTCGCAGGAGGCTCGAGTCCTCAATTCCGCTTCCGATGCCTTGGCCGAATCGATGGATTCCGATGCACCCGACAAGTCTGCGGTTTTGCGTTCGGAACTGCATGAAGGCTTGGAGAAGAAGCTTTTCGATGGAACCAAGGAATCATCAACGGATACGTCCGTGAAAGGTCGCCACTCAGCTGTGGAGGGCGTGGAATCCGGTGCAAAGTCGGCCGACGAGCGAGTCCTGGGTTCGCAGGTGGAGGAACAGACCCAGACGGCCGCGGAAAAAAGTGCCGATGCGCGTGCAACAACGCCCTTGCGATCCAACAACGTGACTCTCACCAACGCTGAGGTCGTGCGCCAAGTCCAGACGCAATTGGAGGAAATGGTAACCAAGGTTACCTGGACCGGTACGCAAAAAGCCACTCTCAACCTCAATCCACCTCAACTGGGGTCCGTGGACGTGGAGGTGATCGTGCGTGGAGATCACGTGAAAGCGGTTTTCACGGCGTCCACTCCTCTGGTCAGGGAAGCACTCGAGTCGGGCATGAATATGCTGAAACATTCTTTGTCGGATGCGGGTATGGGCGGCGGTCAAGCCGACGTCTTTCTGAAGCAAGAGAACTCTCAGGGAAAAGAAGAATCCGGAAGCAAGAGCGGCTCTCGATCGAGAACGCCGCGGGTGGCAAGCTCGTCGACGGAGAGCTCGGTTGAAGCGGGAGTCCTCAATAAATTCCGCCAGGGACAGGGCGAACATTCCATTTATGTGAGAGCTTAACGGGAGGCCCTATGGACATTGATACAAGTTTTGGCAAAGAAGAATTCATGACACTGTTCCTGGCTCAGATTCAGAATCAGAACCCGTTGGAGCCGGTGAGCAACGAAGATTTTACGCAGCAGTTGGCCATGTTTACCACGGTGGAAGAGCTCGACAGCATGAACTCGTCCATGGAGCAAATGATTACCTACCAATCATCCACCATCAGCACGCTCGCCGTGGGGTTGATCGGCAAGGAAGTGACTTCTCAGGGAGACGAATTCTACCTGACCGAAGAAGGTTCCGGAGAAACTCTCACCTATGCCTTGGAGGATGACGCGGCCCAAGTGACGGTCCAGATTCTCGACGAGGAGGGAGAGGTCGTGCAGGAACTGGAATACTACGATCTTTCGTCCGGGAAGCAGTCCGTAACATGGGACGGTATGACGTTGTCCGGAACCACGGCTCCGGAAGGAAAATACACCTTCAACGTAACGGCCAAAGACTCGGATGGAAACTCGGTATCAACGGCCACTTACCAGAAGGGCGAAGTCACGGGAGTAACGTTTGAGGACGGCGCCACCTATTTGGAAGTGAACGGACAAAAGATCACACTCTCGGAAGTTGGATCCATTAGCTGAAAACAGTAGGAGCACTATTATGTTGGGTACCTTGGGAACCGGGATTTCCGGATTAAGAACGTGTTCGAACGAACTTAACGGCGGAGTTTCTTACGCGACCCGGCCGTGTGCCAAAGCGGGGTCGGGAACGGAACGAGCCTTCCGGGGGTCATGGACGACCTGTTTGTTGGGGGGAGCGTCCAACATCCGTTTGGGAGTACCCTGCGGTTCGGGTACTGAGCAACCCAACTTCGGCTAGTGCTCGGAGACAGCTGCGGCCGGACGCCTTCGGTGAATCCCTGTCGGGGACTCTTCGAAGTCAACGATCAACCTCGCCCGCCTTTGCGGTAAGGGCCGATCCTACCTCATGATTTATGGATTCCGGTGAGCCGGAATTCGGTGCCCATGGGCGGACGATTTTGGAGGAACAACCATGCTCGGCGCATTATATACCGGCATCACCGGACTAAACGCGAACTCCAATTCCATGAGTGTGATCAGTAACAACATCGCCAACGCGAACACGGTCGGTTTTCAGAGAAGCAGTACGACCTTCTTCGATATCTTGAGCTCGAATTTCCAGGGAGGAGCTGCGAATATACAGGTCGGGCGCGGCGTGTTCATGGGAAGTGTGAAAGTGGACTATGTACAGGGTTCTCTCGAGTATACCGAGAACTCGACCGACCTCTCCATCGATGGTGCGGGTTTTTTCGTGACCCGGGAGGTCGGAGACGACACGCTTTATTACAGCCGTAACGGACAGTTCATTTTGGATAAGGAAGGCTACCTGATTACCACCGACGGCCTTCGTGTGAGGGGCTTCGGCCTGGACAACGGCGGGGTCATCGATTACACGGAGCAGGTGGACCTTAGGGTGGACACGGTGGTCCTGGGGGCTGCGGAGGCAACCACGGAAAGCTCTCTCGTTCTGAATCTGAACGCGGAAGCTCCGGTCTATGTTCCGAACGATCCCGAGACCGAGTCGGGCCAATACACCGCCACCGTCACCACCTGGGACTCTCAGGGCCGAGACATTCCCCTTTCCTATACCTATACAAAGATAGGGGTCAATACTTGGTCGTGCGTGCCCAGCATTCCGGTCCAGTATGGAATCGCCACCGCGCCCGGAGCCGTTTCGACGGCCGTGGCCGGCGAGGCGCTGGGGTCCGGATCCGGTCCCTATACGCTGGCCAATGCCAATGTGGACGTCGGCACGCTGGTTTTCAGTGACGCCGGAGGCACGGTGAACTTGTCGCCCATCTACTCGGGAACTCCCGTGGCCGGCCAAGTACTTGTGGAAACCGACGAAAACGGGGTGATGTCGTTGACTTTCGGGTCTACGCCTCCGGGCGGCGGTGGCTGGCAAGTAGACTACGATTACTATGCCAACACCGGATATCCGTTCAACGTGACTTTTTCTTCGGTGGGCGCTTTGGCCTCTCCCGCATCGGGAAACGTCACTGTGGATCTTCATCTTTCCACCGGGGCGGCCACGGCACAAACGGTAACCACGAACATGAGTCGGATCACCCAATACGCCTCCGCCTCAGTGACGCGTGACGTGGAACAAGACGGTCACGGTGCCGGGGAGCTTCAGAGCCTAAATGTCACGGAGGAGGGCATCGTTACTGGAAGCTTTACGAACGGAGAAGTGCGGGAAGTGGGACAATTGGTGCTGGGCTATTTCCGAAACGCCCACGGCCTGACCAAGGTAGGGGACACCAGGTTCGAGGAGTCCAGAGCCTCGGGTCAAGCGATCCACAATGTCGCGGGAACGGGGCGTTCCAGCGTTCTTTCCTATTCCCTCGAGCTTTCCAATGTGGACATAGGTACCGAATTCGTCAAACTGATTACGGTGCAACGAGCCTACACGGCCAATACCAAGGTGGTCAGCACGTCCGACTCCATGCTTTCGGACCTCATGAGCATCAAGCGATAAACGGGACCGTTTCCGTTCGCGGGAATATACCGAGATTCACGCCGGGGTTCGCCCCGGCTTTTCTTTCGGATCAATCGTTTGGATGCATGCCGGGGCCGGCCGCGGCTGATACGCTGCGATGGAGTTCGGCAATGGAAGGACTGTCCGGAAAGCGCTCTTTCGCCTTGTCCAGTAATCGGAGAGCCTCTTGAGGCCGCGACGTGGCCAAGTAGAGTCCCGCCAAACTTCCGAAAACCGACGGTTCGGCCGATTCGGATACGCACATTTCCCGTAGCAGGGCTTCCGCTTCCTGGAACGCCCCCCCCCCGATCAGGGCTTTTCCGAGAAGATGCCGGCTCTCGGGATTGAGAGGATGCCGAGCCTCGGCCTCGCGAAAACACCCGACGGCTTCGGGCCAACGTCCTCCCGCCATGTAAAGTTCCGCTCTCAATGAAAGCGTGAGATCATTCTCCCCATACCGATTCAGATATTCCGTGAGGAGCGCCCCAGCGTTTTTCGGGCTCCCCGACCTCAAATAGAACCGGGCTCCTTCAAGCAGGTTGTTTTCCGGATCGCTTTCTTCTCCGCCGAACTTTTGCCGGATCGAATCCGCGAATCGCCTCCAATCTCCTTCCAACTCCGCAGCCCTCCGGCGAAGAGAGTCCGCGGTCTCGTTCTCCGGTTCGTGTAACGGGGCTTCCGCCGCAACCAAGGGAAATTGATCCATTTCAAGAAGGATTTCCCTGCGAGCCGTTACGGCCTGAGGGTCGGCGGCGGCTGAGACCACCTGCTGCAATACTGATTGAGAAACGGCCAGGAGTCCCTGCTTTCTCAACAGTGCCGCCTGCTTGCGTAATCCGTCCCATTCACCTCTTTCCCAATTTTCCTCTGCAGCTTCGAGCAGTCGCAGCCGTTGCAGCGTTACCCCCAAAGCATCGAGAAGCCTGGGGCCGTTCTTCAGAAGTCTGTCGGCGAATTCGATTGCCATGGCCGCGTTCCGCGTAACAAGGGAGGCAAAGGCGCGAGGAGGGTGCCGTAAGGCCCAACGGAGCAAGGTCGCCGAAGTGGTTGCCACAAGGAACCAGGACGCCGGCGTCTTGAGGATTTCGGCGGAGAGCCGGTCCACGGCTTTTCGAGCCTTGGTGTTCAAGGAGGCCTCGCCGGTACGCCGCAGCGGAATTTTGCCGCCGAGTCGGACCATCTGCTTAAGAGCTCGTACATGGTTCTCAACTGAGCCGATCAGTTCTTTCAGCGCTGAGGAGCGGTCGAGGCCCTGCGTCGATTCCAACCACCAATATTGCTTCAAGGCGTCTTGGGTTTTCGAACAGAAAACATTCAATGCATCCTTGAACCTCATGGGGGAGAATCCCCTGAGAGGGATTCCGTACTCGGTGGCGTTGACGAAGACACGTCGATGTCTTCCGATCTCGGATTCGAATGCTTGAGCGAAACCCAAGAACTGCGTGGTGGTCTTGACTTCGCGTCCCCACATATTTCGTACCGTAACCAGCTGACGAGGAGAGACGTTGGCCATGGTCCACGTATCGAAGTCGGCCGCATGCGTGCGGTTGTCCGGAAAGGATAGATCCTGTCCCACGAGGATGATCGGGTCGCATCCCATAGCCAGCGCGAGGTGAAGCGAAAGGAGGGCCACTGTGGTCACCGGCTTGATTTGACGCTCGTCGCCTTGAAGCGCTTCGCTCCACAAAGGGTCTTGATCCCCTCTGAGGTGGAAAAGTGTGAGCCCTGGAAATCGGTCCAGGATTTTTGGATTGACCACCGGCGGACATACCAACGTCGTGTGGGGAGGCACCGGAACTCCGACGAACTTCTTGAGGTTGAGGGCCGAAGGATCTATGCTCGTGACAAAATGGGGTTCGATCCCCATCGCCAAGGTGAAGCGCAAGGCGCTGTCGGCGCATAGGACGACGGCGCGGTCCACGTACCCACGGAGATGGTGGAGATTCTTTTCGAGGCTGGGGCCGCCGCCGATGAGTACGGCCGGGACCTTGTGGAACCGGTCGAAGAGCTTTCCCACGCTTTGGCCGGTAATTCGATGGGCCAAATTCAGAGTGCTGTTCGTTGCGGTGAGGAGGCCGTTCTCCTCTACAAACTTGGCCGAACCGGTGACGTGGTAGGTCAGACTTCGAATCTTTCTCAAAAGAGCATCAAACACGGGTTTTCCGTGGGGTGCGTGGAGAGGCCTGTAGCTGACAAAAACCTTCGTCACAAGGTCGTTTTGAAGTCTCTCAAAGGCGACATTCACTTCGGCCTCGTTTGTCGCCCAGTATGTCTTGCGTGAGGCCGCCAGAGGCCCCATATCATTCCATGTGAAGGCGGCCTTGAGCACGGCGAGGTCCGGTTCCACGAATATCAACGGGTGGTTCGGGTCGGAATTCTCGTAGAGTGTCAAGGCGAGATAGCCTAGTCCGAAACCCAGCAGCAAGGTAGCCGTATCTTCTCCGCGAACCTCGTTTTTTTCCGCATCGGGCAGGTGGAACTCGGGATCCGGACCCGGATAAAGGGCGAAAAGGCGACCGTCTTCCATGGGAAAACGAAGATTCGGATGTCCCGTGGAGGTCAGGAAGAGGGTTTCAGGAGGCAAGTCGGGGCTCGCCTCGATGCGATCCGCCAATTCCGGATACGAGCGACGGAGTGCTTTCAGATTGGATTCCAGTCGGGATTGACCATTCAAAACTTTTTCCTTGTGGGAGCAGGTAACGATAAGGCGCACGGCGACCGCCGTTCGAGGGCGTTTCCGTGTCTTCCGCCTCATTGGATCAGAGTCCGAGGCGACGTTCAAGAGCGAAAAGAGGAAAATTTTCAGTCTGACCGGGGTCAAAGGATACACAAACGCTCATGATCCGGCTATACTGAATTTTGGAAAACGGTGTGTCGGCACATCACGGGAATACAAGCAACAAGCGCGTCAACTGCACAGGTAACACAGTTCCCTGGAACTCTCAAGACCGACATCCCGGATACCTTTGGGAAATCCGCTTCTTAAGCGGTATCCGGCGTCAAAAACATGACTCCGGGCGGTTGCTCTTTCGGAAAAATTTGGTCTCGCTCGAGCCAAAAGCCGAAGGCACCGATCTCAAAACAGCGGCGCCCTATCGGGTCGATCCCGTGGAAACCGCGAAGGAGCGATGAAGGGAACTTCAAGTTTCGGGTGGCGATCGGTATCGGGCATCGCCAGAGCGACCTCGTGGGGTCGCTTGGTACGATCCTTGCTCAAGGAAAGCCGTACTCAACCGGAGTTGCGGTTACGGGGCTCAAATGGATATCTCGACGATTATCGGTATCATCAGTGGATTCGGACTGGTCTTCTTGGCCATCTTCGTTGGGGGAGGCTTCGGGTGGTTCGTCAGCATTCCATCAATCATGATCGTAGTCGGCGGGACCATTGGCGCGACTTTGATCAACTATCCTCTGAAGGACGTTCTCCGCATTTTCATGGTGGTCAGAAACGTGGTCTTCCACAGTCTTCCATCGAGAACCGAAGTGATCGAGTCGATGGTGCACTTCGCCCAGGTGACCCGAAAGGAAGGAATCCTGGCTCTCGAAAACGAATCCGGAAAGATTTCGGACCCTTTCATGGCCAAGGGGTTGGCCCTTGCCATAGACGGATTGGAGCCGGAAGTCATTTCCAGTATCCTGGAGACGGAGATCGAGTACATTGAGGAGAGACACCGGCTCGGCGCCGAGGTGTTCACAACCATGGGGACTTTTGCGCCCGCCATGGGCATGGTGGGTACCCTTATCGGCCTGGTGCAGATGCTTATGCAAATGGAGGATCCGAGCAAAATCGGACCCGCCATGGCCGTCGCTTTATTGACGACTTTTTACGGGGTCATTCTGGCAAATCTGATCTGTTTGCCCATTGCGGGAAAACTCAAGACCAGAAGCCAGGAAGAAATCCTGTTAAAAGAGGTAATTACGGAAGGCATTCGCTCCATTCAAGCCGGGGACAATCCCAGAATCGTGGAAAACAAGCTTCATGCGTATGTTCCTCCGGATGAGAGAAGAAGTGCTTTCTTGCAGTGACCGATGGGAACCGAAACGTTTCAAATTTGTCTGAATCGACGGCAATCGTAGCCCGAGGAAATCGACGTCATGGCTTTCTATCGTAAGAGGAAAAAGGGCGACAAGCTTGAGGCCATATGGATGACGACGTACGGGGACCTCGCCATGCTTCTGGTTACCTTTTTCGTTCTGATTGTCAGTTACATGCAAATGGAACAAGGAAGGCTGATCGAAATATCGAGGTCTTTTCGCGGGGCCGTTGGTCTCCAACAGGGCGGCGTTAGTGCTGAACTGGGGAAATCATTGAAGCTGTATTCCCCGGACCAGGCTTCGAAAGGCCGTGTTGCGGTGCGGGAAGAGGTAAGGCGTACCGTGGAAAACCTGATCGCCCAGTTCGGTGGAGCGGGGGTGGAGGAATATGTGGAAGTAAAAGGCACGGAGGATGGAGTCGAGTTCGTGGTGAAGGACGATCTGTTGTTCGATTCGGGGAAGGCGGACGTCAAACCGGCCGCCCATGACGCCTTGGACATCATCGCCAACACGATTCGCAAATCCGATGTGCTTGCCGTGGTGGGCGGCCACACGGACGACCGTCCCATTCGGACCGCCGTATTTCCTTCCAATTGGGAATTGTCCGCCATGAGGGCCACCGAAGTGATGCTCTATATGGAGAAACGCTTCCGAATTGCACCTCGCAAACTGCAGGCAAGAGGGTACGGCGAATATCGGCCCCTGGCCTCCAACGATACCGAGGAAGGTCGGGCGAAGAACCGGAGGGTCGAGATCAAGTTGACCGCACTCAACAAGGACGGCAATGCCGGTGAGGAAAAGACCAAGGAATAGACATTCCGCGGAAAAGACCGACAGCGCCTCGTGGCTGACCACTTTCAACGATCTGATGACGCTGTTGCTGACCTTTTTCGTTTTGCTGCTGGCCATGGGTTCCATGGACTCGGGCAAAGCCAAACGTCTTTACAGCGAATTCCGTGACTCGCTGGGGGCGTTGGGGGAAGGCGTGACCGAGGAGATCGAGGTGTTTCGGCCCATGGTGCCCGTACTCAAGGCGGGCAAGCAGCCGAAAACCGTAGAGCGTCTGTACCGGTCGGATGAGGAGCAAGCGAACTCGGCGGGGGACGATGCCCTTCGGAAAGAGGAAATACCGTCCAACACCGTCACGAAGCGCATTGCCGATTCCTCCGGGGGAAAATCCGAAGGCAAGAAGGAGGGAGCCGATCATGAGGGACGGGTACCGCCGTCGCCGCCGAATACGGCCGACCTTCTGAAAAGTGGCGCTCAGGCTTTGCAGGATGTAAATCCGGGCTTGATTTTCGAGATTCGGCAGGACGGCTCCGTAAGCATTATGGTGCCCCAGGTGTTGCTCTTTGATTCCGGCGAAGTGGACGTCAAGGAGGAAGGGGTTCCCATTATCGAGCGTATCGGCCGTTTCGTAGCAACCATCAAGGGTTTGAACGTGGTGGTGGAAGGGCATACGGATGATCTTCCCATACATACTCTCCGTTTCCCGAGCAACTGGGAACTCTCCATCGGCAGGGCCATGGGGGTGATGGAGATTCTCCATAAGGTGAGCGGCTTGCCCCGAGAGATGTTTTCGGTGGCCGGATATGCCGACTCCCGGCCTGTGGCATCCAACAGGACCGAAGAGGGAAGGGAAGAGAACCGGCGAGTCGAAATCCTTCTGACCTACAACATGTGAGGAGCGGTTCCTATGGCAAAGGAGAAAACGGAAAAAGGCGCCACCGAGGGGGGGCAAGTTCCGAAGAAGAAAAAAGGGAAGCTCGGCCTGATCCTCATAGCGGGTATTGGTCTCGTCGTTGTGCTTGGAGGAGCCGCCGCATGGTTTTTGCTTCTTTCTCCCTCTTCGACGATGTCAACGCCCAGCACCGGCTCCGTGGAGACATCTTCCGGGACCGCACCGAGACAGGAAACCGTAAGATACAATCCCGAGATGGGTCCCTTGTTTCCCTTGGATACTTTCGTGGTCAATCTCCAGGAAAAGGAGGGGGAAAGATACCTGAAGGTAAGCGTCAAGCTCGAGATGGACAACGATGTTCTTTCTCGGGAGCTGACCAACAGGACCCCCCAGTTGAGGGATACGATCATATCCCTCTTAAGCTCAAAGAGTTACGAGGAGATCTCAAGCCTTTCAGGGAAGCAGGTGCTGAAGAGTGAGATCAAGGCACGGATCAACCGCCTGTTGAATACGGGGAAGATCCAAAGAGTGTATTTTACGGAATTCGTGGTTCAATAGGAACCGGCGATGTCCCAGATTCTATCCCAAGAAGAAGTCGATGCCCTGTTAAGGGGCGTATCCGGAGGTGAGATCGAGACCGAGCAGGAGGGTCCGATCGACGACTCGGGAGTCGTGATTTACGATCTCACGAGTCAGGATCGGATCATCCGCGGGCGCATGCCCACTCTCGAAATCATCAATGATCGCTTCTGCAGGCTGTTCAGGGACAGCCTGTCGACAGTGCTTCGAAAAGTGGTGGATGTCAGCCTGGTGTCCACGGACATGATGAAGTTCGGGGAATTTCTCAAGACGCTACCCGTGCCGACAAGCATTCACGTGCTCCGGTTTGACCCCCTCCGCGGCAACTCACTCGTGATATTCGAGTCCAAGCTCGTCTTCACCCTGGTGGACCTGTTTCTGGGAGGCAAAGGAAGCACCAGCATCAAGGTGGAAGGTCGGGAATTCACCCGGATCGAAACCAGAATCATTCTGAAGATTTTGCAGATGGGATTGGACGCCATGAACCGGGCGTGGAAGCCGGTACACGAGGTGGACATTACTTACGTTCGGTCGGAAATCAACCCGCAATTCGTGGGGATTGTGCCTCCCACGGATGTTGTTGTCGTCATCAGTTTCGATGTCGAAATGGAGTTCGCATCCGCCGGTATGACGCTCTGCATTCCCTATTCCTCGTTGGAACCTATTAAAGAGAAGCTGCATGCCGGTTTTCAAAGCGACCAGCTCGAAGTGGACCACGCATGGATCCGACGCTTTTACAGACAGCTGCTGAAAGCGGAAGTGGAATTGGTTGTGGAGCTGGGAAACACGGTCGTCCCGGGACGGGAATTGATGAAGATGGGCATCGGGGACATCCTGGAGCTTGCAGGCGACAGCCAGGATGAGGTCGTTGTCAGTGTTGAAGGAATACCCAAGTTCCGAGGTATGCCCGGAACGATCAAGCGAAACCTGGCCGTTGAGATAACCGGCATGGTGTCGGAGGAAAAAGATGAGCGAGGCGGAAGAAGCTCAGGATCATGAATTCAAGGATTTGGAATCCCAGCAGGGCGCGGGCGAGGGGATAGATCCCAGTCTTGACTTTATTTTGGATATCCCCCTGAGGGTCACGGTGGAACTCGGAAGGACCAGAATGCTCATAGATGATCTTCTCAAGCTGGGCGTCGGTTCCGTTGTGGAACTCGCCAAACTGGCCGGGGAACCCATGGAGGTTCGCGTCAACGACCGCCTCGTGGCTCGCGGGGAGGTCGTGGTGGTCAACGAGAAGTTCGGAGTGCGTCTGACGGACATCATCAGCCACGCCGAACGACTTCGCGCGTCCAAGTAAGGCGACGGAGGCGGCACCCATGGAATCGGATTTTTTTTTCGGCCTGACCAGAATGTTTTCGGCTCTCGCGATCGTGTTGGGGATCATGTTTGGTCTGCTGTATGTGGCGAAAAGAACCATTTGGAAAGGGGCGGCTCCCGGGAGCGGCGCGGTTCCGATCCGTGTGCTGGGGCAGCGTTCATTGGGAGCCAAGAAGAGTATTGCGGTGGTCGAGGTGGAAGGACGCAGAATGATTCTGGGGCTGACGTCCGAGCGGATCAGCCTCCTCGGCGGACTGGAGGGAGATGGGTCCGGGTCGGCGGAATACGATCGCACCGTCGCGCCGGAAACGGGAAGGTTTCCCAAAATGCTGGCGGGCCTGCTGCGCCGCGGCGGCGGAGTGGAAGGGGATGGGAGAGCTTAAAAAGAGCGGTGTATTGGGACTCGGCTTCGTTTCGATGTCTCTGGCGCTTGTGGGGACGGCGGTCGCTCAAGCCGCGGACCCCGCGATCCCATTCGGACTCGGCGACCTCTCGAGCCCGGAGCAGATTTCCACTTCCCTGCAGGTTATGCTCCTGCTTACGGTGCTCACTCTGGCGCCGGCAATTCTTGTGATGGTTACCTGCTTTACCCGAATCGTCGTAGTGTTCGGGTTCCTCCGTCAAGCCATGGGAACCCAACAGATGCCTCCAAATCAGGTGATGATCGCTCTTGCCTTGTTTCTAAGCTTCTACATCATGTCTCCGGTGATCAACGAGATCAATAAGACGGCATTACAGCCGTATATCAACGAGGAGATAGACCGGTCCGAGGCTCTGAAAAGGGCGGAGCAGCCGATTCGGAGCTTCATGCTCGCACAGACGCGTGAAAAGGACCTCGCCCTGTTTGTAAGCATGGGACAAGATGACCGCCCGAAGAACGTTTCGGAGGTGTCAACGTTAACCGTGATACCCGCTTTCGCATTAAGTGAGATCAGGACCGCCTTTCAGATCGGCTTCCTGATTTACATTCCTTTCTTGGTTCTCGACATGGTGATTGCTTCCGTCTTGTTGAGTATGGGAATGATGATGCTTCCACCTGTCATGATTTCGCTTCCGTTCAAGCTGTTATTGTTTGTTCTTGTGGATGGTTGGAATTTATTGATTGGTTCTCTTGTAAGGAGCTTTTCGTAGGAGGAATAAGCAAATGACGATGGATTTTATTATCGGTTTCGCAAGAGAGACGATTAAGACCGTACTTCTTGTCGCCGCGCCCATGTTGGGATTGGGGTTGGCCGTAGGTCTGGTCATCAGCATATTCCAGTCCGTCACTCAAATCCAAGAAATGACTTTGACGTTCGTTCCTAAGATCATTGTCGTGATGCTGGCGCTTCTGATGTTCGGGCCTTGGATGATGAACATGCTGATCAGCTTCACACGAGACATTCTGATTAATTTTCCAGTCTACGTTAAGTAAGCATGGAATTCTTCTCGATACCAGCCGTAGACATCGAGAAGCTCGTGCTTATCATGGCCCGGGTTGCCGCGGTGCTTTTCTTTGCGCCGGTATTCGACAATCAATCCTTTCCCAATCTTGCCAAGGTAGGCCTTTCGCTGGTTATCAGCCTTTCTCTGTTTCCGGTGGTTGAATTCACCCTCCCCTTGATCACGTCTCCTTATGCCATGCTGATCTACGTAGGATGTGAACTAATGATCGGAGTGGTGATCGGATTCGCGATCCAAATCATATTCGGAGCCGTACAGACTGCGGGTCAAGTGGCCGGCTTCCAAATGGGGCTCGGCATCGTCGCCGTAATCGATCCCTTCACCCAATCCAGGAGTTCGGTGGTCAGCCAGTTGTACAATTTTATGACGGTGCTGCTTTTTTTCACCTTGGATGCCCATCATATGTTGCTACGTGCGCTACAGGAGAGCTTCCGGGTGATGCCCTTCGGTGGGTGGCATTTGAGCGAACCGATGATGAACCTGCTGATCGGGTTGTCGGGACAACTTTTTTCTCTGGCGATTCAGATCGCGGCTCCCGTCATCGCAATCAATTTTTTCGTGAGTGTGGCTTTGGGGCTCATGGCGCGAACCGTCCCGCAGATGAACGTGTTTATCGTCGGATTTCCCTTGAAAATCGGCGTTGGGCTGGCCGCCATCGGCCTCAGCATGTCCTTTTTCTCCATCCTCCTACAGAGAGTGTTCACCCAATCCGAAGGGCACCTCCATGCCCTGATCCGAGCCATGTAGAAATCCGGAGGGGAGCTTGCCCGACGAAGAAAAAACCGAACAACCGACCGCGCGCCGACGGTCCAAGGCGCGCGAAGAAGGCCAGGTTGCCAAAGGTAAGGAACTGGGCGGGGTAGTGGTGTTGATGACGGGGCTGTTGGTCTTCTACTTCGCCGGCCGGGACATTCTCGATCGACTGAGGGTGTTCTGGGGTCACGCGTTCACCAATATCGTGCATGAAGACCTCACAACGGACGGGAGCATGCTCATTATGCTCCAATCCGTTGAAGTCATCGCTCGCATCGTTCTGCCCATCATGATCGCGGTGTTTCTGGGTGCCGTGATCGTCAATGTGGCTCAAGTGGGGTTCAATGTTTCCTGGAAGTCCATTGCGCCCGATCTCAAGAAGCTGAACCCCATCGAGGGCGTGAAGAAGTTCGCTTCCCTGAAGTCGTTGGTGGAGCTGGTGAAGAACATCGCCAAGCTCGTCATCGTCGGGATGGTGGTCTATTACAGCATCAAAGCCGAAGTGGACGAAGCCCTCACCCTGATGGACCAGGACGCTTGGGGCGTTCTGCTTTTCGTCCTTCGAGTGGCTTTCGACATCGTCATGCGCACGGCTTGGGTGCTGTTGATCCTCGCCATCTTGGATTTCGTCTACCAAAGGTATGAACACGAGAAGAGTCTCAAGATGACCAAGCAGGAGGTCAAGGACGAGTACAAACAGAGTGAAGGCGATCCCCAGATCAAATCACGTATCCGGTCGCTGCAACGGGAAATGGCACGAAAGCGCATGATGGAGGCGGTGCCCAAAGCCGACGTCGTCATCACGAACCCCACCCATTTGGCGATAGCGCTGAAATATGAGAGAGGAATGGCGGCTCCCGTGGTGTTGGCCAAAGGGGCCGGGTATATCGCCCTCAAGATCAGGGAGATCGCATCGAAACACCGGGTGGCCGTTGTGGAGAACCCCGGCGTGGCACAACTTTTGTATAAAACCACGGACATAGGTCAGGAAATCCCCGCCAAGCTTTACAGAGCGGTGGCCGAAATCCTGGCGCATGTGTTCAAACTCAGGAAGAAATCCGTGGTCTGATATTCGAACGGGTGACTTGTAATGCCGGCCAAAGCGTCAACATTGAAAAGGGCATTCGACCAGAGCGACATAATGCTGGCGGTCGGGGTGGTGGGCGTCCTGATGATCATGATGATGCCCCTGCCCACGATTCTTCTGGACCTTTTGCTCTCGCTCAATATCACGATGGGCGTCATCATCCTGCTCGTAGCCATGTACATGAAGAAGGCGCTCGACTTCTCGTCCTTCCCTTCCGTCCTGCTCATCATGACTTTGTTCCGGCTGTCTCTCAACATTGCATCAACCAGATTGATTCTGTTGCACGGCGACGAGGGCATTTCCGCCGCGGGGACCGTGATTCAGTCGTTCGGTTCTTTTGTCGTGGGTGGAAATTACGTGGTCGGCCTGGTCGTCTTCCTGATTCTGGTATTGATCAACTTCGTGGTGATCACCAAAGGCGCCACACGCATTGCCGAGGTGGCCGCGCGGTTCACGCTGGACGCCATGCCCGGCAAGCAGATGAGCATAGACGCGGATCTGAACGCGGGGCTTATCGATGAGAGCGAGGCGCGCCGCCGGAGAACGGAAATCTCGAGCGAAGCGGATTTCTACGGGTCGATGGACGGTGCCAGTAAGTTCGTTCGAGGCGATGCCATCGCCGGAATTATCATCACGATCATCAACATCGTGGGCGGGCTGCTCATCGGAGTACTTCAGCAGGGGATGAGTTTCACTGAAGCCGCCGAAACCTACACCCTGCTCACTGTTGGAGACGGACTGGTGTCTCAGCTGCCGGCCTTGGTGATCTCCACAGGGGCCGGCATCATCGTTACTCGCGCCACGGCCGAAGGGGATTTGGGAAAGGATGTCACAAGGCAGCTGTTTTTGAGTCCACGAGCCGTGGGCCTTGCTTCCTGCATCATTTTTTTCTTCGGCTTGGTTCCCGGCCTTCCCCGTATTCCGTTCATGGCCCTCTCGTTGCTCATGGGGACCATCGCCTATTTAGGGTATCGCGAGACAAAGAAGGAAGTCACCGAGGCGGAAAGAGAAGCGGAAGAACCCAAAGCGGAAGCGGAAGGGCCCGAGCAGGTGGAGAGTCTGTTGGCTCTGGACACCATGGAGCTGGAGGTCGGGTATGGACTGATCCCCCTGGTGGATGTGCAGCAGGACGGCAGTCTGCTCGAGAAGATCAAGTCCATCAGACGACAATTTGCCATGGAGATGGGGTTCATCGTGCCCCCGCTTCACATTCGGGATAATCTACAAATGGGGCCCAACGAATATTCGGTGCTGATCAAGGGTAACCAGGTCGCTTCAGGAGAGTTGGAGCCGGACCATCTCATGGCGATCAAGGCGGGAGAAATCTCGGAGGAGATCCACGGCATCGATACGAAGGAACCGGCTTTCGGGCTTCCCGCCAAATGGATTCGGCCCGGCGAGAAGGAACGAGCGCAGATGGCCGGTTATACGGTGGTCGAGCCCTCTACGGTTATGGCCACGCACCTGACGGAAGTGATTCGGAGACATGCGTATGAGCTGATAGGGAGACAGGAGGCACAGAAACTCATCGACAATGTGGCCCGGACCCATCCTAAAGTGGTCGAGGAACTGGTACCGGGGCTTCTTAGCGTGGGGCAGGTTCAAAAAGTGCTGCAGAATCTGCTTCGGGAGAATGTGTCCATCCGGGATTTGCTGACGATTCTCGAATCCCTGGCGGACTATGCTCCGATGGTTCAGAACACGGATATCTTGACGGAATATGTGCGCCAAAGTCTGGCGAGAACCATCACCAAGCAGTACCAGCTCGAAGACGGCAAATTGCCGCTCATGACTTTGGACAAGAGCATAGAAGACCTGATCAGCGGATCGATTCAACGGGCGGATCAGGAAACCTACCTGAGCCTGGATCCGGGCACGGCCCAGAAAATCATCACGGAGATCAGCAGAGCGAACGAGTCCTTCGCCCGTTTGAACTTCCAGCCGGTCCTGCTGTGTTCCCCTGTTGTGAGGCCCCACTTGAAAAAATTGACCGAACGTTTCTTCCCCAATCTGGCGATCCTATCTCACAATGAGATTTCCTCTGAAGCGAAAATCCAGTCCCTCGGAACGGTAAAGGTGTAGCCCATGCATTTGAAACGATATGAGGGCCGGTCTTTGAAGGAGACCCTGGAGAAAGTGAAAAAGGAACTGGGACCGAACGCATTGATTCTGTCCAGTCGCTATTTTAGAAAGGACCACGGCCTGTTGGGCATGGTCGGCGGTAAGTGGGTTGAAGTGATGGCCGCTACGGAGTCTCCCGGGGAGAGTCGAGCCAAACCCGACGAACCCCCGGCTTCGAAAGGGATACGCGGACTCTCATCCTTTTCCGGGAAACCTTCAAAGGCCGGTGGCTTCCGGAGCTTGGAAGCGCCCTCGTCGAAGAGGACCGAGACCGCCGAAACGACAACCGATCCCAAAAGAGTGCCGGGTGAACAGCCCCTTGAAGAAGAAATCTTCGGCGGGGCACAGAATCCCCCAACGTTTGACAAATCATGGTATACTGTGAACAAGATTCCGGGGGTCGATCCTCTGTATCTGGAAGAACTCGGGTTTGATCGGGATTTGCGATTTGTGTTCGGCAAGTTGTTGGGCTCGGGGGTTCACCCTCGGACGAGCCTGCGCTTGCTGAAACGAGCGCAGGCGTGCACGGAAGAGGGGATGAGCATAGGACGTCGCCTCACCGATTCGCTCTCCGGAATGGTCAAGTGTGCCGATTTGCGTCGAGTGCCTCCCAGAGTGGTTGCGCTTGTGGGCCCTACGGGAGTTGGAAAGACGACGACCATCGCCAAGCTCGCGGCAATGGATCGTTTTACGGAAGGTAGAAAGGTGGCGCTTGTCACTGTGGATAACTTTCGTATCGCCGCGGTGGAACAGATCAAGGTGTATGCAAATATTCTTGGAATTCCCCTTAAACCCGTGGAACAGGTCCGAGACTTGCCACGTGTTCTTAAAGGGTTGGAAGGGTTCGATCGCGTCTATGTGGACACGGCGGGAAAGGGGCCCGGCGACGGCGGATACGTCGAAGAGCTCAGACAGGCATTCCGTGAGTCCCAAGGGGTTCACTGTATGCTGTTAATTGGTGCGACAACGAACGAGATGGACGCCCATCACGCGGTGCAATGGTTTTCCCGGCTCTCTCCGGAATCCTTGACGATCACGAAAACGGATGAGTGCGGCCACTTCGGCCCCATGCTGTCGAGAATCTGCGACGGAGGCCTTCCACTGGCCTACCTCACCAACGGTCAAAGAGTGCCCGACGATGTCGAGTCGGCGACCCCGCAAATGCTGCTCAAAGTGCTTTTCGGGAAAACCTGCTGGGCTAAGGACTGATAAGGATGGATCAGGCGAGCGGCTTGAGAGGAATGGCGGAGAACGCTAAATCGGGACACGGGAATTCTCCCTTCATACTGGCCGTGACCAGTGGGAAAGGAGGAGTGGGAAAGACTAATGTCGTCGTCAACCTTTCGTGTTCTTTGGCTCAACTTGGATTACGGGTGCTGGTACTGGATGCGGACGTGGGACTAGGCAACATAGACATTCTATTGGGGCTTACGCCGACGTATAATATTCAGCATGTTCTGAACGGCCAATTTCGTGCCCGAGATATCTTGGTGGAAGGGCCATTGGGAATAAAGATTCTTCCTTCGAGCTCCGGTGTACAGGAGCTTACCGACTTGTCTCCTGATCAGAAGATGGGGTTAGCGTCCGAATTGGAGTCAATACTCGAAAACATCGATGTTTTTTTAATTGACACAGGTGCGGGAATATCCTCTAATGTTATGTATTTCAATGCCATGGCGCAAGAAGTCATGGTAGTTGTCACTCCTGAACCGACTTCCATTACAGACGCCTACGCTTTGATGAAAGTAAGCTCAATGAAGTACTCTGGAGAGCGTTTCAAAGTATTGCTTAATTCGGTGAAGAACAAGGAAGAAGCTCACCAGGTCTTCAATCACTTAAGTATGGTCACTCAGAAGTTCTTGAATGTTTCACTAGAAATGTGCGGCCATATACCCGTCGACCAAAATATCGTCAAGGCGGTTCGCCGACAGAAGGCCGTGGTCGAAGCGTACCCCCAGAGTCCCGCTTCCCGGCAGTTTCAGAAACTGGCTCTCAAGGTCAAGGATGATGCGAGAAATGTTCGTTTGGGAGAATTGGGAAGGGCCAGGATGTTTTGGAGGGGTTTCTTGAACGAGTCTCGTGAAGCGGATGATCGCGGGATGTGAGAGAAATATGACTTGTGACCGATCATGGGGTGTTCTTGGGTTTTCATCAAATACGGTTCGTCGAGAAGGATTTGGGCGTCCTCTCGGCCGCTGATTCCTCTCCGTTCGTATGCTTGTTTCAGTAATCTTTTTCGGGAATGGGGAGCGCCGGCGAGGGGCGGACAGGCGGGGGCCGCGGGACTGACTCCCGAGAAATGATTCTTGATGATATCGACGCCGGTTTTGCCCGGATGGCTTGCGCTCCGGGGATGGTATCCACAGGGGCCCAAAAGTCGAACCGACGGTTTTTCGATTGATCCCGACTGTGGAAGCGCATATGATGAAAAATTTGAACGCATACCAAAAGGCGGCTCGGCTGGAAGCCTTGACTCCTGAGGAACGGGAAGCGAGGATTCTAAAACACGTTCCCATGGTCAAAAGGATCGCCACTCGCATTGGCATGCGGCTTCCTCCTCACGCGGAAACCGAGGACCTCTACAGCGCGGGAATTATCGGATTGATCGACGCTGTGGAGAAGTATGACCCTTCCAAAGGGGTACCCTTTGAAGCCTATGCCGAGTACCGGATTCGAGGGGCCGTCTTTGACGAACTCAGATCGCTGGATCCAACGCCGCGTTCCGTACGCACGATGGCAAGGAAGATAGAAGAGACCTACGAGGCGCTCGAGTCCAAGTTGGGGAGGGAACCCGAGGACGAAGAAATGGCCCGGGCCCTGGGGATGGCCACGGAAGACTATTTGAAATATCTGATGCAGGTCAACGGAACGGTAACCATCAGTCTGAATGAGCTCATCGGCAATCAGGTCGGAACGGAACAGAGACAGTTGATCGATTCCTTGACGGATCCGGACGACAAAACCGCCCTGAACCGTATTGAGTTGGAAGAGCTGAAAGGCGTTCTTATCAGATCGATCGATGAACTACCGGAGAAGTATCGACTGGTGCTGTCCCTGTACTATTTTGAAGACATGAACATGAAGGAAGTGGGGGAGGCGCTCGGGGTTACGGAGTCCCGGGTGAGTCAGATTCATTCCAAGTGCATGATGGCGCTTAAGAAGAAGATTAATGCCGCGATGAACGGCATCTCCTGACAGCCCGTCGGAAGACACGAACAACGAAGCGGCGATGCGTCCCGGTCCCTGCTGCGTGCTTCGTGTGCGTCCGTTTCTCGGGAAACGAGCACGGAGTGCTCATAAGTGTTTCGGCGGCCTGCCTGTAATCCCGTTCTTCACGGGATGCCGGAGGGTGACGGCTTTGGTCGGCTTTGAAGCTAATTGTAGGCCGGAGGAGGAGATCAGTGGTTGATTCAGAGAAAAAATTTCTGGTGGTGGATGACTTTGCAACCATGCGGAAGATCATACGTAACCTCTTGAGGCAGCTTGGGTACGCTCACATAGATGAAGCGGAGGACGGTGTCGTCGGACTTCGGAAGATGAGGGCCACTAAATACGATATGATCATCTGCGACTGGAATATGCCCAACATGACAGGCATCGAGCTGCTGCGGGAAGTGCGGGCGGACGACTCCCTCAAGGAGACTCCGTTTCTTATGGTGACGGCTGAGGCGAATAAGGAAAACGTCATCGAGGCGGTTAAGGCGGGAGTCAGCAACTACATCGTGAAGCCTTTTACCGCGGATACGCTTTCCGGGAAGATCGACGCGGTTCTTAAGAAGTGAGAAACGGAAACTCCGTTCCCTCGGCTTCTGGAGAAGCACCATGGCCTTGAATGTCGTGCCCGTTCGTAAGGGCTTTGTTCCACAAGAATTTTCGGTGGGTACCGTCGGAAACGAGGAACGTCGCGAATTCGGGGAGAAGCGCTTTCGGGTGTTTGGAAAGGCCGGCGTCGTTTATGTGCTTCTTGTCTTATTTCTATTGTCGGCGATAGCCGTGGGTTACGCCCATTGGCTGGGAAACGGCATCGGGCCGTTTATCTACCGGAAGCCGGCAGTGGCGGCATTGTTCAACCGAAGGGTTCTATCACTCAAACCCTTCATCATTCCCGCGGGATCGGAAGGCAAGGCGTACAGAATCATTTCGGTTGATTTGACCGTGGATTCGGAACGCGGCGACTTGGTGCTTTCTCACCTCCCCGAACTCCGACATGAGATCTACGGTCATTTGCTCCACGGCGGAGGGGCGGTTTCCGATCATTATTCGCGATTTAATACGGTGGTCAGGAACGTCAACCTGAAAATTGGGTCTTCGGTGGTGAGGGAGATCTGGATCAACCGAGTCAAGCTCCTGTGATTTCCCCTAATTTCGCCGATATCCCGAGCGAGCACGAGAGGTCGGAAGCTCCTCGTCGCCCGTTGAACGGTACGCGTTTCCGCACAGGGGTTCTGGTTTCGTGTCCGGCGATTATTTCCACCAAGCGGAGATAGGCGGAGTCTTGCCATTCAGTCCCTCTTGGGACGGCGAAGGCATCAAAGACCTCTTCACTCTCAAATCATTCATAAAGCACGCCCAGGTCAAAGTCGGCCTCCTAGAACCTTATTCCGACAACTATCCCGTACCCGAGGTCAGAGAGCTCCAGCCGCCGTTCGATTCTTCACTGACGGAATACAGAGACTTGCCGGGTTTCTCCACACTCGCTTTCGACAGAACACTGGTCTATCAAAACGAGCCGTTTCAGTTCGACTTTTTCCACATTCCCACGTCTCACGCATCCTCCGAATCGATCATGCATCGCAACATCGATTTGTTTCTGGCCAGACTTCCAAGGCGCGATCACGAAACCCTGATCTCCGAGCTGGGATCCGCCGATATTACTTCGCTCAAGAATTATACGCGTACTTTGTCCTTCGTCTGCCGAATGGATCGAGGTCACGTGATCGCTCAGGCTGCGGACGGGTCCTACAGGCTGCTCGGCATCTATGCCTCTTTTCCATCGGATTTGGACTGGGAACTCAAGCGGTTCGGCCTGAGAATCAGGAAGTTCAGAAGCGGCGACGACAAGCTTTACGAAAGAAACCGGCTGTTCGTCTATCGCTATCTCATGGAGCTGTTCGGCTTTCCCATCGCGTCCGAGCGTCGAACATCGGCCGCCATGTTCGCCTTGCGCTTGGCCGAGATGAACGAAAACTTCTTCATTTCCGTCTTGGGGAACTCGGACCGGGTCATCACCTTCCTTTCATCGAGAGGTAAAGGACGATGGCCCCTGATCGAGAAATTTGCTCTCGTCTCCGTTGATACTGATTCGAAGGCGGAAGCACAGGCACTGGAAGACGGCGGTTTCTTCCTGGATTCTCGGCGGAAGGTGATCATCTTCAAGGTCACGTACATCCAGCATGAATACAATCCCGACAACATCGTCGAGGACCGGGCGCTTTCGGTCGTGGAGCAGGAAGCCATTCACCCCGTGACCGGGGAACGCTTCACGAACCTGGATCTTTTGAGAACCACGCGCAGGTACGTGGTCCGACTAAACGACATTGTGCGCGGAGAGCATCAGGGACAGATTCTGTATAGGGGCCAGGAAGTCGTCTATGGCACGGAAGACCACTTAAGCCGTCTGAAGTTCTTGTTTGCTTGGCTTTCGAAGCATCGCAGGGCTATCTTAGGGTATTCGTCGAGGACGTTTCGAAGGATTAATCAGACCATCTCCAGCTATCTGGACAATCCGGAAGCGATCCCTGAACTACTCAAATACCCGGAGCTTCTGGGTTCGGTGAGGAAGCTGGTGGAGGTCCTGAGGCAGGAGTATGAGGTGCTCAACCTCAGAAACGCCCTGGAAGCAAAAGACGCGTCCGCCAGACCCCTCTCCTATAGGGAGAGGCTGTCTTTGCTTTCGGAGTTTCTGTCCAGGGAGCGGGAACTGGTGCGTTTTGACGAGGAGGTTTTTGAGAAGGTCATGTTCCTCTGCGACCGCGTCCTGGACAGCAGCTACTTCAACAAGCGATACCGCAGAGGAAAGAAAAGGACTTTCTCGAAATACGAAAACGAGGTGCTGAACCTCTACGACGAAGTGATGAAAAAGAGAAACAAGCTGGAATGGAAATATTTCCGGTCGTCCCACGCAAGCAGCGCGGTGTGAGTTGAAGCCGTGTGTTCGAGCTCTCTCCCGTCACGACGCCCTTTTGCCCAACGAAGAACCGCTCACAAGGGAGCGGCTCTCCTTGGCGGTCGTTTTCTCGAGAGTTACATCATATTCTTGTTGCTTTCCTCGATGGTCTTGTCGATTTCCGCCTGCAGTTGAGGTGGAAGGCCCTGGATATCCACACTCAAGAATCCGCGGACAATGGTCGAAGTCGCTTCTTCCTCGTCTAAACCTCTCGACATGAGGTAATGGATTTCTTCTTGAGCGATTTTGCCCACTGCGGCCTCATGGGACATTTCGACTCCGTCGACGTGCCCCTCGAGTTCAGGAATCGCGTGGATCGTTCCCCCTTTGAGAATCAGCCCCTTACATTCCAGATGAGCCTTTATTTCAGCCGCTTCGCCGATGAGGTGTCCGCGGGCGATGATTTTGCCTCCGTTGCTGATGGTTCGGGCCACGATTTCCGAACGCGTCTTCGGCTTTTTCAGGTAAGTGCGGCCTCCGATGTCGAACTCGGAGCCGGGACTGCCTACGATAATGCTGTAGAATCTGGCTACGGCTCCCTCTCCCTCGAGATAAGTCGTGGGATACATCTGCAGAGAGCTGACGGGTTTCATGCAGATGTAGTTGTTGAGGAATAGACCTCCTTCCTCGACGCGGGCCACGGATCTGGGGCGTATCATCATGTTTTCCGCCCAATTGTGGATCATGGTGAAACTCAACTTCGCGTTCTTTTTGACGAAGAATTCGGAAACGCCCACATGCAAACCGCTCTTCACATGAGAAGAGGTGGAGCATCCGGTGATGATATGAAGTTCCGAATCCTCTTCGGCCACGATGATATTGTGGACATTTTGCTGATGAGCGTCCTTGTCCATGTAAAGACAGGCCTGCACGGGGTAAACGCTTTTGGCGCCGGGCAAGGCTCGAATCACGTATCCGTCGTGGAGGTCCAACTCGGCGGCCGCGGTGTATTTATCCGCGTCCACTGCGACGAGTTTCCAGAAATACTCCTCAAGCCATTCCTCCGTCTCCAGCGCCTTCTTGACGGGCAACACCTGTATCCCTTCCTGCCGTGTCTTGCAGTGGACGACCGTTGTGTCCTTTTGGAAGAAGGTGCCTCCTCGTTCCTTCTCGGAGAGGTCCAAACCGGCCATCAGCAACCTGGACCTCTCCTCATCGGGTAATTCCAGCAGCGCCTGATCGGACAGATATTCGTGCGCAACGGCGGAGGCGTCGTACTGGGACAGCTCGATGTCCGTGCCGAGAGACGCCTTCTTCTCGGCCGCCTGTTCCGCACGTTTTCTCAATGATTCTTTATCGTACATCGCACACACTCCTCGTAGCCGAATTCACTAATGCAGTCCAATATCTCGGTGGGGTTGTTGGAACAGCTCAAGACCCCGTGGTAGAGCACTTGCCCCATATCAGCGGCCACGTAGTCCAGAATGTATCCGGTATGCGTGATGATCAGTCCCATTTTGGTCCGGTCGTTTTTCATTTGCGCTATGGATTTATCCGGGCTCGGATTCAGACTCTTCTGAAGAAGTTCGGCAATGGTCTGACCCACCAGAGCGATGTTCTCCATGTCCACTCCGGACTCCGGTTCGTCAAAAAGCATGAGGTCCGGATTCTGTGCCAGCAATTGCAGGAGTTCGGAGCGTTTGATCTCTCCGCCGGAAAACCCGGCGTTAACGTCGCGGTCGAGGAAGTTTTCAAAGTTGACCCGTTCCGCAAGAGAATCAACATCGGAAGTGGTTCCGGCACACAGGTTGACCATCTGTCTGGTTTTCAGCCCGTGGATCGTAGGGGGGCGCTGATAGGACATGCCGATGCCCATTCGGGCCCGTTCGTAGATGGGTGCGTGCGTGATGTCGACGCCTTTGAAGAATATCTTCCCTCCGGTGACCTTGTATTGCGGATATCCCATGATGGTCATCAGGAGCGAAGTCTTTCCCGATCCATTGGGACCGAAAAGGATGTGGGTCTCGCCGGGCCTGATTTCGAGATCAATGTGTTGGAGAATAACCGTTTCTCCAAGTTGGACCTGAAGGTCCTCCACTACCAGCATAAATGTTCTCCCATGATTTGAGGATTCGCGAAAGGATCGCATAACCCGGCATTTCAGTGAACGGCCCGGGGTGCGTCGGAGCTATTCTCCTATGATTTTGACCAGAACTCTTTTCTTTCTGAGCCCGTCGAACTCGCCGTAAAAGATGCGTTCCCAAGTGCCCAAGTCGAGTTCGCCTTCGGTGAGGGCCACCACCACTTCACGTCCCATAATCTGCCGTTTCAGGTGGGCGTCTCCGTTATCTTCCCCGGTGAGGTTGTGCTGATAGTTGGAGATGGGCTCGTGCGGCGCCAGCTTTTCCAACCAATGCTCGTAGTCTTTGTGAAGTCCGGATTCGTTGTCGTTGATGAACACGGATGACGTAATGTGCATGGCGTTCACCAGTACCAAACCTTCTCTGATGCCGCTTTCCCGGACGCACTCCTCCACAGTGCGAGTGATATGTACGAAGGCCGTTCGGGTGGGTACGTCAAACCACAGCTCTTTGCGATAGCTCTTCATGAGGTGTCCTTTCCGTGGAATAGTGAGCGACATGCCGGCGGCTACAGTAACCGGTTCCTCTTACTCTATAGATAGTCTAACGGATAAAACGGCGGCCGGCAAATGACTCTCGTTCCGTGGCTGCGACGTCCGACGATTCACCAGGTTGTTTGATTGCTTTCCAGTGAGACGGAATGCGGCGGGCCGTCCGCGGAGGCTCACCTCGCCGATGGTGGATGGGAACGAGGTGGAAGCGGGCGGGGCGCGAAAAAGCCCGTAAATAGTCGGGAGCACGCAAACTGTGCCTGCGGGAGCCGATACGGGGAAAGGCATCAATACGTTTCTCAGAACTTGACGATGAACCGGTATTCCCTCAGCTCGACATGGAATCGACGGGATCGGCGGACTCCACTCGATCTCGGCCGGAGGCTTTGGCCTGGTACATGGCCTGATCCGCTCGCCTCAAAATGCTTTCAAGGGAATCGTCCTCGTCCCTGTTGCTTGCCACGCCGATGCTTACCGTTGCTCCTACCGGTCCCGATACCGCATCTATTCTCACTTGGGATAGGAGGGCGCGAAGTCTTTCGGCCGCTTCCATGGCCCGGCCGCTGTTGGTTTCAGGAAGTATGATCGCGAATTCCTCACCTCCCAGTCTTCCAAAAATATCGGCTCCGCGAAGCGTGTTACGTACTTCCTGAGCCATTCGTCTGAGAAGCTCGTCACCGGCGGAATGCCCATAGGTATCGTTGATGTTCTTGAAGTGGTCGATGTCGAGGAGAAGAATGGAAAAGCGTGATCGATACCTGCGTGATCTGAGAAATTCACGGTGAGCCAAGGTCATGAAATGGCGACGATTAAAAATCCCCGTTAGAGAATCGGTGACGGCGAGTCGCCTGAGCTCCGTCTCCATCTTCTTTCGTTCGGTGATGTCAAGATAGGTGAAGAGCCTGCCGATGGTCCGGTTCGCCATACGATAGGGAAGTGCGTAATACTCAATCATACGCCCGTCATTCATCTCAATCCAGCCGCACTCTTCGCGTTCGAGATCAACAAAAAGCTCGTTGGCACTTTGGAGGAACCGTTCAGGATGTTTTACCTGGACCGAAAGAAGCTCGATCCGCTTGCCCGGGTCGGGCATGGTCGGCCAGGAGTCGGGCAAACCCCATATATCGAAAAAACGCCGGTTGATCGCAATGACGTTTTGACGCTTGTCCAGCACGATCAAAGCGTTCACTGTGGAGTCCAAAGCGGCCTGGGTCAGATTGAGATGCTGCTCGAGGTTGAGCTCCGCGGTCTTTCTATCCGAAATGTCCACAAAGCTCTCGATGATCATTTTTCGGCCTTCGACTTCAATGATTGCGGCGTTCCTGAGAATGGGAATTCGCTCCCCATGGGAATTGACCAATTCTCTTTCGGACTGGTCGCAGGTCAGCTGAAGGTCGGTGACGGGACTTTTCCCTCTCTCAGCCCGACCCAGAAACTCCGTACAAACGGTTCCCAACAAATCGTCCCTGGGCAAGCCCACCATTTCTGCGGCGGCGAGATTGGCCTCCGCGATCCGATGCGTGGCGATATCCACAATGAATATGCCGCTTGGTATCGAGTCCATAATGGTTCGCAAACGCTCCGTGCTTTGTTCTAGCTTCTCTTTGGCGGACCTCAACGTGCGCACTCGATCGCCGAGGGCCAGGGAAAGCAACAGAGCCTCCAGTGCCGACCCGACTTGAAAGGAATGAAACCCCAGACGCGTATACGGCAGCAGATTTCTGAAGCTCAATACGAAGAACACGGCCCCCAAGGAGAGCATCACCCAGCCGAGCAAGAAGAACCTGGCGGGGCGGAACCCGTTTTTCCAGGCCCTCCGGCCGGCTCCGATGGTGAGGAATGGAGCGATGCCGCCCATGAAGCTAAGGTAGTCCAGCAGAGCTTTGTATGAATGGAACGGAGTGAGCACGGCGACGAGCCCTGCAAAGGCCATGAAGCCGAGCAGCAGTCGATCCCAAAACGGGGCGTTCCGCCTGGTTATTAGAAAGGATCGAGAGAACTGGGCGGCCCAAATCAGCGAGACCGCCAAGCAGAACAGACAGAACCGGGAAATGCTTTCCACGCTGAATTGGAGAAGATTTTCGACCGTGAGATCGTTGAGGGTCAGAAAGTAGAGTACCACGAACCCCTGGTAAAGGATATAGTACAGGTAGTTCCGGTCATTGAGATAGAGGAAGACGGAGAGGTTATATAGGATCATGGCCGCCATCAAGCCGTAATAAAGACCATAGGCGAACATCCAATGTCCGGATTTTTCCAGGTAGGCTTTTTCGGTCAATACCTCCAGAGGGATCATGACGGAACTATATCCCTCGACACGCAGGAAGAAAGTCGTGGGTTGTTCCATATCGGTCGGTAGATCGAAATAGCGTTGCCTGGGACGCACGCCTTCCCGGCAGGGCGCGTATTCACACGATTTCAGCACGGTCCAACGACTTGATCCCTCTTGAGGCTCCGGAACGCGCACGTAGAGAGTCTCTTCGTAGAAATGCGTTCGTCCGATGTCGAGAATCCACTGAACGGACTTGGCTCGGGAGGGGTATGACCTTTTCGGTTCGACGAGCGTGAAACGGATCCAAAGGGCGGAAGAGGTGACACCGGCGTTGACTGCATCGGAGCCCACGGGGCGGAAACGGTTGGACAAGGGAGGAGAGGCGACCTCGTCGATGCTCCAGGTCTTTTCCGGGTCTTCCAGTATCTCCGCAAAACGTCCCAAGCGGTAGCGGGCCTCGGCGGGTGAGAGCGTAAGAGGCTCGACGTTGCCTTCCCCCCCGTCTTCCATGGGCGAACCCAAAGCGGGGGACACGAGCAGGGCCGAACAGATGAGAATTCGAAGTATGACTTTGAACAACGGACTTGTGAAGCTTCCTGACCCGGAACGGGCGGTAAAAAGGGATGAGTGCGTGTGAATATGGCATGCCGGATCGCAACTTACAAGACTTCGGATCGGTCGTGCACGAAATACTCTTCCTACCGGCTTCTCGGGGGGTTGGGGATTTGAATGACAAACATCCGACCGATTCATATCGGCGTTCCGCTGCTTTCGAAAAGCCGACCGTCGCAAGCAAACAAAGGGGGCCATAATGTGTAGCATCCTGATCATCTATCATTCACAGCACGGGCATACGGCCGCCCTGGCCAGGGCTGCGGCCGAGGGGGCGGGTTTGGTGGAGAACGTGCGGGTGGTGCTCAAACAGGCGGAGAAGGCGACGCTTGAAGACCTGATGGAGTGCGACGGGCTGGCCATAGGCTCCCCCGAGTATTTCGGATTCATGGCGGGCATGGTGAAGGATTTTTTCGATAGGACCTACAGCGACGCCCAGGGGAAGAAGGAGATTTTCAGAAAGCCCTATGTCGTGTTCATCAGCGCGGGTAACGATGGCAGCGGAGCCTTGCGTTCCATTGAGAGAATCGTTCAGGGATACCGCCTCAAGAAAGTGTGCGAGCCGGTCATCATCAGAGGCGAGGTGGACGCCGCCGCATTGCGCTCATGCCGCGAACTCGGCGGGACCCTGGCCGCCGGATGCGAGGCGGGCATCTACTGAACCATGCCGTGACCGCGTGTTCTCACACGGCCTACGTGGATGATCATTTCTCGGGTGCCGCCTTTCTTTGCAGTTTGTAAGAGAATCCGTCACGTCCTGTGATGTGCCGGACGATCCAGCCGATCATGAAAATTCTATATTATCAACGAGTTACGGTAAACAAGTATTGTCTGCTGGATGGCACGCTAATTGCCTCTTTGGAAAACGTCGACCGACGGAACGGTTTGGGCATCCGGGTGGAAGCCCTTGGATGGAAGCCGCATCCAAACAATAGTACGATGGATTCAACTCCTATGCTCTCCGCTATCGGAGACATCCTCCACACGCGCGGGACCCGGGCGGCCGGAAGGCACCCGGGTCCCGATTATTCTTCCGGCTCCAAATTGCTGAGAAACCTTTCACCCTCCTTGCCGACCTTTCGGGGAGGCTCGTTCGTGTTCATTCACCCGGCTGGAACGTTCGGCTTCGGAGAGTCGGGTCGGCCGCCCGAATTCTGCGGCACCTCCGGGAACAGCCGGGCCGACACCCTTATAAGCCGAGGACGTCGTTGATGAGTACGATTTTGATCCGTCCTTTGGGGAAAGATTTTTCCGTAATGGTCCAGGTATTGCACACGCGGTCCGGGCTCTTGCAGTCCTCGCAATAGGATGTCTTAACGCACGGTGTCTTTTTGTCCAGTCGCATGGCATTGGCGGGCGCGGCGTAGTCCTTAATTCGGTAAGAGGCCTCTTCATCGTCGGGGACGATCTTGTTACGACCCACGAGTATGATAACGTTTTTGGGCCCAAAGGTTATGGCCGCCACTCGGTTGCCCGTCATATCCAGATTCACCAGTTTACCGGTCTCCGTAACCGCATTGGTCCCAGTGATATAGAGATCCACCAACAAAGAGCGCCTTCGCAATTCGATGTTTTCCTGAGGGGTCAGATTGCGGTCGAAAACGTCCAACACTTCGAACCTGCCGTCGGACTTGAGCGCATCGTAAAGCCCCGTGGCCGTGAAGGTCATGGATCCGCCCCAGGAGACGGACTTCGGATTGATTTTTGGAATCAGGTTCTCCAGCACGATCCGTTTGGCGTCCGAAACGGAGTCCGCCGTGTGAACTTCGAAGTTGTTGGCTTCCAGTTCTTCCTTCAGTTCGGCCAAACGCAGTTTCCAATAATGCTCCAAAGGCTTGTCCATCGGTCACTCCTTGCCCGCATCGGGTGGTGGTGGTGGCGATTCGAGTTGAAAGCGCGCCGGCCCGCTTCTACGACTCGGCGACTCTCAATGCTCTCTATACCTCGATACCGTATTTCTTTTGGAGTGTTTCGGCCGCAATGTGAAGGTCCTGCTTGATCTCCGCAGCGGACCGTTCCATGTCTTCCCTTACGTCGTCCACAGGCAGCTCATAAATATGCTCGACCCCGCCGGAACCGATTTTCGCAGGCACTCCGAAACTCATGGAGTCGAGACCGTCCTCAGGACGGAGCAGGCCGTATTCTTCCCGGATGACGGCGACTACGGGGAGGACCTCGGGCTGTCCCGACACAACGCATCGGAGCATTTGCCCTACTGCTTTTGCCGGTCCAGCGGAGGCGCTTTGACCCGTTTCGTTGACGAAATGGGTTCCCCCCTTCTTAGCGTCTTCAATGACTTCGAGTATGGCGCGAAGATCCACGTTTTGGTTCTCGACGACGACGTCCAGGGGAATGCCTCCCACAGTGAAGTATCGGGGGCTTACCACCATGGAGTCTCCATGGTCTCCGAAGACAATGCCCCTCATGTCGTTTCCGGAAAGACCGAGTTCCAGGGAGACGGCATGACAGATTCGGCGGGAATCCAATATCCCTGCCTGTCCCATGACGAGATTCGCGGGAAAGCCCGTGACTTTGTAGGCCACCCAGGTCAAGGCCGTTACCGGGTTCCCCAGAAATACCAGAACGGGCAGGTCGGATGGGGGAGTGTTCTTGTAAAGGTCGCGAACCTCGAGGCAGGTTTTTGCGATCACTTCCGTATTTACCGAGAGCAGGTCTCTTCGTGTTTGTCCTTCTCTCCGGGGGACGCCCACCCCGAAAAAAATCACGTCGAGGTCGGCCATGCCTTTGACACGGTTTGTGCCCACCAGCCGGGGGCCGTGTATCGTATTCGCTCGGAGATCGCTGACCCACGCCCCCGCTCGATTGCCGTAGTGCTCTTTGGGTCTCCCGTAAAAGACGATCTCTTTGCCCAGCCCCGAATCGGCCAGGTAAAGAACTACGTCCCTCGAAACATTGCCGAAACCCCATACACCGACGCGATTCCGGTCTTTGATGGACTTGAGTGCCCGCCATTCTTTCTCTATGTAGCGTTCCACAGGTCTTTTCCTCCAAAGATTTGGAACCCGGCGGGCAACCGGGCGTATGTCTCGAGGATCTTACGGGCCCGGGATTCCCTTCTCGATCGGGAGGGAACCACCAAGGGTATCTTCATGGTTCCCTCCATGGACGAATGCGTCAATCGGCTTTTATGAAGACCTCTTTGCCCTTTTTGCACACGGGACAGACATCCGGGGGATTGCCTTCCACGGTGTAGCCGCACACCTTACAGATGTGCAGTTCGCCCAGTTCGATGTCCTTTCCCTGCTTTGCCGCTTCCAGTGCTTTCACGTAGAAGTCGTCATGCGTCTGTTCGGCTTCGTTGGCCCAGAAAAAGGAGTTCAAAGCGTCGCTGTCGGCGTCTCTCCTGGCCTGGTCCATGAACATGGGGTACATTCCCGTGTATTCGCTTTTTTCACCTTCGATGGCCTTGGCGAGGTTTTCCGCCGTGGTCTTCACCACTCCGGCGGCCTTCAGATGGTTGAGCGCGTGGATGGTTTCGGATTGGGCCACGGCTCGAAACAGGCGCGCCACACCGGGAAGACCTTCTTCCTGTGCTTTCTCGGCAAAGGCGAGATAACGACGATTGGCTTGAGATTCACCTGCGAAAGCCTGGCTCAGGTTTTTCTTGGTCTGGGTTTCCATATTGTAATTCTCCCTTAAACGTGCGAGTGTTCACGGATTTTCCGAATACAAAATCGGTGAGCCTGAACGTAGCAGACAGGTCCTGCAAAGTCAACGAAGTACGCACAGTCATTGACAAAACCGGCATTGGCGAACGTGCCGGAGGTTTATCTTGACGAGATGAGGCTTTTTCTATCTAGATGGCCGAAGCTGTTCGTTGTTCGGGTGGCATTTGTCATCCCGAAAGGCTTGTTCGATACCGCCGCCTCGTTCGGCGACGTCCTTTGCAACAATACGGGAGGTTCTGCATGAAGGCTCATCGTTGTCTCGTTTCGGGAATCGTCCTTTGTCTGATTTTGCTGACCGCCGTGCAGGGCGGAGCCAATGAGACACCCACGGCGAACGCGGGACCCGACCAGTTGGTCTCCGTGGGCGACATTGTTTTGCTGACGGGTATCGGCAGCGATGCGGACGGCGATACGCTTACTTACAAGTGGACTCAGAAGTCGGGTCCGGTCACGCTCGAAATATTGAACAGCAATTCTCCCAATGCGTCTTTCGAAGCCCCTTCGAGCGGTTCGGGATTCGCCGTGTACGCCATTGAGTTGCGCGTGACGGACACGCACGGGGCGTTCGCCATTGACGGGCTTCAGGTGAGTGTCGAGCCCGAAAACCAGCCTCCATATGCCAATGCGGGACCGGATCAGACCGTGTCTCCCGGAGAAGAGGTGCAGCTCATCGGCACGGGATACGATCCCGACGGTGATCCTGTTACCTTCCTCTGGAACCAGAAATCGGGTCCGGTAACCCTGAGTATCCAAAATGCCGACTCGCCCGAAGCTTCCTTCACGGCGCCCGACGTTGGAGACAACGCCGCCGTGTTCGCCATCGAGTTCAGAGTGACCGACGTCAACGGCGCCATTTCCGTTGACGGACTTCAGGTGAGCGTGGAACCGGTCAACCAGTCTCCTGTGGCCAATGCGGGCCAGGATTTGGTGGCTCATCCGGGTGAAACGGTTCAACTCATCGGAGAGGGATACGATCCCGATGGGGACGCCGTCACGTTCCTGTGGACTCAGAAGTCGGGTCCCACCACATTGGGTCTGAACAACCCCGACTCATCCCACGCCTTTTTCCTCGCGCCGGAGGTGGGTGAAAGCGGAGCCGTCTACACTTTCGAGTTCAAGGTTACGGACGTGCATGGAGTCTCCAGTACCGACGGGATGCAGGTGAGCGTGCAGTTCGTGAATTCGGCCCCCACCGCGGATGCCGGGGCGGACAAAGTCGCCACCGAAGGGGACGTTGTCGTATTGAGCGGCAGCGGCTTCGACCCGGATGGAGACGAGCTTACCTATCGATGGGGCGTGGTTTCAGGTCCCACGGCCATCGACTTCCAGGACCCCACCAATCCGGAGACTTCCTTCGTCGCCCCGGAAGTGGGGGACGCACAGGCCGAATTCACCCTGCGCCTCACCGTAACCGATGCGCACGCGGCATCCGCAACGGACCTGATGATCCTGACCGTTTTCCCCGTGAATGAACCGCCCGTGGTCGACGTCGGGCCGAACCGAATGGGAGTGTCCGGACAGACGGTCTCCCTATCCGCCGAGGTTTCCGACCCGGACGGTGACGCGTTGACCTACGAGTGGGCTCAGATTGCCGGATCCGTGGTGGTGGGCATCCAAAATGCGGACACGCCCGACGCATCCTTTGAAGCTCCCCAAACCACACAAGAGGGGGCTCTGTTCGTTTTCCGCCTGACCGTGACCGACGACTTCGGCCACTCAACCGTCGACGTGGTGGAGGTGAGAGTGTTCAGCGACGAGGTCGTTTTCGACGGCATATGGAAGAAAGACGACCTGAGCATGAACTTTTTCATCCAGACCTATATCGACGGGTCGACGATCGTGGTGGCCTCACCCGACCTCGTAGAGTTTTATGTGTTCATCGACGACAACTACCAAGACGGTATTCAGGCGGATGAATACGGGGGACTGGGGTACCGGATCGTGCTGAATTTCGACTCGGAGGAGTCGGGCACGCTGGAATTTACTCGACCCGGCACGGCGGAAACCTACTCCATCACCAAGACCGTGGCCATCGCGGCGTCTCCTGAAAACCACGGACTATGGAAAAGCCCGAGTTGTGGAGAGGTGGACGTGAACTTCTACCTGCAGACCTACTCCTCGGGCTCGGCCATTGTGGTGGGCACGTCGGATCTATCGGAATATTTCGTTTTTCTGGACCCCAATGTGAACAACGGGATCGACGTGGACGAACTCAGCGGAAAGCCGTATCATTTGAGACTCAATTTCGAAGAGCAGGGGAGCGACGAGAATATCGAGAGATGCATCGAAGCGCCCTATACCGGTTCGGATCAGTCGGGGGCCGCTTCGTTGGAGTTTGAACGCTTCTAGAAGGGAGTCGGTCAATCCTGTCTGCGGCGTACTCCATGTACGCCGCAGTCCTCGCAACCGAAGTTAAATCCCTTTCTTGATATCCTCTTCGGTCACGTACTTTTCCAGTACTTCTCCCAGAATGGCGGCGGCTTTGCCGGTGAATCCGGCGCAACGGGCTCGGCCGGGACCGCCGTAATGGGCGGCCACTTGTTCTCTGTTCTTCCAGTCGACCCGGGCCAGATCCCCGCAGTGCACCGAGCCGCCGGCTTCCTTGCCGATTTCTTGCTGAAAACGCTTGTAGAATTCATAGGAAGCTTTCCACATACGACGGTCGTCGGGGTCTTCGGGTGTGATTCTGCCGAAAACTCGCCCTATACAGACCACCCCTCCGGTGAACGCGCCGCAAGGACCTCCCGTGGAAGCGATGCCTCCGCCCATGGATGCCTGGGATTTCACCAGGTTCTTGTCTTCAATCCCAAGTTTCTTCAGGCCGACGCACAGAACGGCCTGCCCGCAATGGAATCCCTTGAGCATGAGATCTCCGGCTTCCTGTTCCATTTGTTCGAACGTCATGATTGATATTCCTTTCCCAAATGAGTTCTTTGGTGGTTGATTCCGATTTTCTTTCAAAGGTCTTCCGTTCCTTCCCAACCCGGAGCATGAAGATTGCTTTCGCATCCTCGAGCTCGGACGACCGAGAGAAAGTACCTTGCTCAAGGTAATTTAATCTCTCGAAGGGCTTCGTAAACCGCCCCTCCGGGCCGGAGATCGCTCTTGTACAGAACGAGAGCTTCCAGTGAAAAGGGTTCCTGAAAATCCGCCTTGAGGTTCTCCAGAACTTTCGAAAGATTGGGGGGATTGTCGTTTCTTCCGGCACGACCCAGGGTCAGGTGGGCCTGGAAGGGTCGTTTTTCCTTCTGAAAACCCAACGGTTCGAGGTTTGCGTCCAAAGAGCGCTGCAGTGCGACCAGGGATTCGAGGTCCCCTTCGAGCCCCACCCAGGCTACACGCGCCTTCCGAGGCGTCGGGAACGCTCCCAACGATCCCAATCGTACCGAAAGCCGGCTTTGCCCTTTGGAGGCGGACTCCATCGCGGCGTGGACGCGATCCACCTGGTCCTCCGGGATGTCACCGAGAAATTTCAGCGTCAGGTGAATCCCTTCCGGTCGGGTGAAACGAAGATTGGTCTTGGAGGTTTTCAGACTTTTCTGAATTCGGGATAGACAATCCTTGGCTTCGGGCGGGATTCTAAAGGCGATGAAAGAACGGATCATGGTTCATGGCTCTCCAAATCCAGTGCAGGGCGGTTTCCGAGGTGATGATCTTGACCTGTTCCCTGGTTCCGAAGAATTGATATTTCTTGGAAGTCGCGCCTTTTTCGGAGGCCAGTCCGATGTGCACCGTGCCCACGGGCTTCTCCTCCGAACCTCCTCCCGGCCCCGCGATGCCCGTGCAGGAAAGACCGAAGGTGGTTCCGGCCGATGTCCGGACGCCCACGGCCATGGCCTCGGCGCATTCCGCGCTGACGGCTCCGTGTGCTTCCAGCACGGCGGGGTCCACGCCCAGCAGATCCATTTTGGTCCGGTTGGAATAGGCGATAACTCCGCGCTCAAAATAGTCCGAACTGCCCGGGACGGAGGTGATGCGATGGCCGATGAGTCCGCCGGTGCAGGATTCCGCCACCGCCAGAGAGGCTTTTCGGCTTCGGAGGAGGTCCCCCACCACGGATTCGAGGGTCTGTTGGTCGTTTCCGAAAACGCGATGTCCCAGCCGGTCTCGGATGAGGCGATCCAGGGTTTCCAGACGGGAATCCACTTCTTCCCGAGTTTCTCCGAATACGGTCAGGCTGACGTGGACTTCGGGATATTGGGGGTAGTAGCCGATGAACGCGTCCGAATAGGAATGCTCAAGGTCCCGGATCGCTTCGGCCACGGCCTGTTCGTGAATTCCGAAAACCTTGTAGAGTCTTACGGCCAATCGACAGGGGGCCCCGGTATTCCGCAGGGCGTAGGGAATCACGAATTCGTCCAGCAGCCGATTCATTTCCTCGGGCACACCGGGAAGGAAGAAGACGGTCGCGTCTCGTTCCTGCAACATATAGCCGCACATGTCGCCGGCGGGATCGATGCGTCCGGAACGTTCCGGCAAATAGGCGAGCCTTTCGAAATCCTTGGACCAGGGGAGATTACGACGTTCCAGGTGTTCGCGGATGCTTTCCAGAAGATGCGCGTCGAGTCGAAGCGGCCTGCCGAAGATCTCCGCCACGCTGCGGGTGGTAATATCGTCCGGAGTCGGTCCGAGTCCTCCCGTCACCAGAACGAAAGGCGAGTTGTCGACGGCCCGGAGCAGGGCGTCACGAATGTCTTCAAAAACGTCCCCCACGGAAACGATGCCCCGAATCCTGAAGCCCGCCGCGGACAAACGCTTGCAGGCATACCGGGCGTTGAGATTCGAAACGGCTCCGGACAGAATCTCGTTCCCAATGGTGATGACTTCGAATTGGGTTCTCTTTTCGGCCGTGTTCATTTTACCGGTCAATCGAGAGGAGGTTTCGCATCGTCCGATTCGGAGTTCCCCCTGTGCTCCGCCGCGACTTTCACGGCTTCGTAAACGCTCATGAGAGGGACGTTCCGGGACTTGGCCAGACTGCGGCAGGATTCGAACTCCGGATAATATCGCACTTCTCCGCCCGGCAATGCCACCTTCTTCACCTGAACGCGGCCGAAGGGAGTTTCCAAGGTTTCCGCTTTTCGAGGAAGCACAATACGGCCCACCGGATGGTACCTCACTCCGATGGCCGTGGATTCCGTGAAAAGGACCCTGGAGACGGTCTCCAACCGATCTTCACGCGCCAGGACCTGCACCAGCCAACCCGGCCGGTTTTTTTTCATATGCGCGGGAAGAAAGAGCACGTCCAGAGCGCCTACCTCGAAGAGCCGATCCATCAGATGGCCCCCCAACTCCGGGCTCAGATCGTCCAGGTTGGACTCCACCGCCAACACACGGTCCTCTTCCGCATGAGTAACGCCGATGAAGGCCCGCAACAAATTCGGGAGGTCGGGCCAGTCTTTCGATCCAAGTCCGTATCCCACGGATTCGATGGTCATATCGGGCACGCCCCCGAACTCGCCGCAAAGGGTCGTCACCACGGCGGCGCCCGTTGGAGTCACCGTTTCGCCTTCCACGGGCACGCCGTATACCGGTACGCCTTTGAGCAGTTCCACCGTGGCCGGAGCGGGTAGGGGAATGATGCCGTGCCTGCAGCGGACGGTCCCGTGTCCCAAAGGGAGGGGCGCGCAGACACAACGTTGGATCCCGAGACGATTGCATGCGAGCATGGCACCCACCGTGTCCACGATGGAATCGACGGCTCCCACCTCGTGAAAGTGTACGTGGTCCGGGGAGACTCCGTGAATTCGTCCCTCCGCCTCCGCCAGGCGCTTAAACGCCTCCACGGCGTTGTCCTTCACCGGTTGCGGCAGGCTCGACCGCTGGATGAGCCCGGCGATTTCGCTGAAATGTCGTTCAGGTTGCGGGTGTTCACAGTCCACTTCCAGGCGCAATCCCCTCATGCCCTGCTTTCGGGCTTCGAAGGTGCGCACGGCGAATCCCTGCAGTCCCAGTCCGTCGCGGATTTCTCGTTCCAGGTCGTCGGTGGACAGGCCGAGATCGATCAGAGCGGCCAGAATCATGTCCCCGCTCAGGCCGGCGGGGCAATCCAGATAGAGGGTCTTACCCATATCCTCACTCAAATCCAACGTCGTCGAAGTTGAGGTGTCCCCAACCGCCTCCGGAGGCGTCCACCAACCGGATTACGGCGGATTTCCCTCTGAATTCACGCACATCCCACCTTCGGCGTTTCATGGTTTCGTTACATTCGCCCGTGGCGGTCCTCACCACCCGGCCTCCTATCACGAGTTCCGCTCGAACCTTGGCGGCGTCGCAGCCGCCCCCGATCAGAAACGTGATGAAACCCTTCCCGATCGTGAAAGGCTCGGAGGTCAGAACCCCACGAGGACGGTCGCCTTGGATTCCCCCGGCGGGGTCCTCGGGTCCTCGACGTTTTTCGAATCCGCCGATCCAGTAATCCCCCTGATGTTTGGAGGGTTGGGCGCGACGTCGGGCCGTGGGATTATCACCGTAGGTGGGTTGGAAGGCGAAGGCGGGGCCGGACGCGTGCCATCCTCGCAGATCGCCTGTTTCAAAGTCCCATGTGATTTCTTGTTGGGGCGGATGAGCCGGCTTGGCGTGAACCGCTCCGGGCTTGTATTCTTTCCGAGGCGTTGTATCCCCTTCGAAGCGAAGGTCGTCGAAGTTGAGGTGGCCCCAGCCTCCGCCGGATTGGTCCACCAGTCGAATCTCGGCGGTCTTTCCCTGGAATGGGGCGACATCCCAGCGCTCACGAGTCATACTCTCACGACACCTGCCCGTGGCGGTGCGAACCACTTGACCCTCGACCAGCAGCTCAACCCGCACCTTGCTCTTGTCACACCCTCCGCCCACGAGAAAGGTGATGGTGGGTCGATCGATCAGGAACGGAGCCGAGGTGAGCGTACCCTGGGGCGCATCCCCCTGAATCCGGCCGGGCGGGTCGGAAGGCCGCTTTCGGAACTCGAATCCGCCGATCCAGTAATCTCCCTGATGCATCGAAGGCTGTCCCCGGCGGCGTTCCGTGGGATTGTCTCCGTAGGTGGGTTGGTTGAGAAATGCGTCGCCGGCGGCTTCCCATCCGGTCAAATCTCCCGTTTCGAAATCCCAGGTCACGGTGGTGGGCTCAGCGACGGGGCCTTTGGGCTCTTCGGCATCAACAGGTCTTGTTTCTTCGGTAGCAACAAGTTTTGGTTCTTCGGTTTCGTGGGCGGGTTCGCCACCCCTGAAGAGAACGGTGATGAGTTCCCGGCTCATATCCGTCAACAGGTTGAGGTCGGTTCCGGTGACGTTACGGCCCAGTTGCGCCTCTCCCGTTTCAACGTCGATCATCCTTGAGTTGATCGTGTACGCGTTCCCGATCCGAACCACGGACCCCACCACGATCAGGTCGGCCCCGAGCAACTTGCCGATTTCCACGGCGCTTTGGTCGTCGATCATTCCCGACATGCGGAGTTCCTGTTCCTCCACGGCCCGGTTGATCTGAGAGCGCTCCACCACCCGGTAGTTCCGGGTGCCCACGAGTTCGGTTCGTATGATCTCGGCCACGGCCTTTCCAAGATACTCTTCCGATCCGATACTCTCGAAATCCAGAACGGCCACGGTGGGAAGTTGCTCCGTCGCCCCCGCCACGGCGCCGATGAACAGGCAGAGCGTTATCAACGAGGTGATCAGGAATCGAAGTCGGTGCATGGGTCACTCTCCCGATGGTTCGTTTTCCCGCGCGGACTTATCGAGGGCCGCCCTCGATTCGGCTAAAAACCGGCCTTGCGCTTCGTCGGCTCCGTGGGTTCGGAAGGCGCGTCCGTTCGAGACACGGGTTCTCCAAGCGCGATCTTGAGAATCTGGTCCATGTGGCTTACGGGAACGAACTTCAGTTTGCGGCGGATGTTGCCCGGAATCTCGGCCAGGTCTTTCCGGTTTTTTTCCGGCAGGATCAAGGTATCGATACGCGCCCTCGCCGCGGCCAGGGACTTCTCCTTCAGTCCGCCGATGGGCAGTACCTTGCCTCGAAGGGTGATTTCTCCGGTCATCGCCACGTTTCTACGCACGGGCCTGTCCGTCAAGGCGGAGATCATGGCCGTGGCCATGGTGACTCCGGCCGAAGGACCATCTTTGGGTATGGCGCCGGCGGGTACGTGGATGTGGAAATCCAGTTTCTCGTGGAACTCGGGATACAGTTCGAAATGCTCACTGCGGGATCGGGCGTAGCTCAGGGCCGCTTGAGCGGATTCCTTCATCACGTCTCCGAGTTGTCCCGTCAGCACAAGATTGCCTTTACCCTTAAGCAGGGAAGCCTCCACAAAAAGAATCTCTCCACCGGTTTCCGTCCATGCAAGGCCCGTGGCCACGCCCACTTCATCCGTCTCCTGCTCCATGTCGTCGATGTTCTTGGGTGGTCCCAGGTAGACGTGGACATTGCTTCGGGTGACCTGGAAAGGACCCGACTCTCCTTCCGCGATACGCCGGGCGACCTTGCGGCACAAGGAGCCGATTTCCCGTTCGAGGTTTCGCAATCCGGCTTCTCGGGTATAGGAGGAGATGATGGTCTTCACCGCATCCCTGCTGAAACGGATGTACTCCGAGGTAAGCCCGTGCTCCTTGATCTGCTTCGGCAGCAGGTAGTCGAAAGCGATGGCCAGCTTTTCCTCTTCCGTGTAGCCCGCCAGTCTCAGCACCTCCATCCGGTCCCGGAGCGCGTGGGGGATGGACTCTTCCATGTTGCCCGTGAGGATGAACATGGCCTTGCTCAGATCGAAGGGCAGATTCAGGTAATGGTCGCTGAAGGCTTCGTTCTGTTCCGGGTCCAACACCTCGAGAAGGGCCGAGGAGGGGTCTCCCCGAAAATCCGTCCCGATCTTGTCCACTTCATCGATCATGAACACCGGGTTGTTGGAACCCGCTTGTTTGATCCCCTGAATGATTCTGCCGGGGAGGGCGCCCACATACGTTCTGCGATGGCCTCTGATTTCCGCTTCATCGCGGACGCCGCCGAGGGAAATGCGGGTGAATTTCCTTCCCATGGCCCGAGCGATGGACTTGCCCAACGATGTCTTGCCCGTACCCGGAGGACCGATGAAGCAAAGGATGGGGCCCTTCATTTTCGGGTTCAGCTTGCGCACGCTCAGATATTCCAGAATCCGGTCCTTGATCTTCACCAGGTTGTAGTGGTCCTCATCCAGGATGGTCTTGGCGCGTTTTACATCCAGTTGATCCGTGGTGCTTTTCTTCCAGGGAAGCTCCACCAGCCAGTCCAGATAGGTTCGGATCACGGCGGCCTCGGCGGAGTCGGGATGCATCTGGTCCAGTCGCTCCAGTTGCTTCAGGGCCTCCTTTTCCGACGGCTTGGGCATGCGCGATTTCTTGATCTTGGTCTGGTATTCCTCCACCTCCTCGTTGCGTTCGTCCAGCTCTCCCAGTTCCTTCTGGATGGCCCGGAGTTGTTCGCGGAGGTAGTAATCCCGCTGCATCTTGCCGATTTCTTCTTTGGCCTCGGACTGGATCTTGGCCTGCATGGTGGAAACCTCGAGTTCCTTGCTCAAAGCGCGGGTCACTCGAGACAGGCGATCCACCGGGTTGGGGATTTCCAGAATCTCCTGAGCCTCTTCGGCCTGAATGCGCAGGTTGGACGCCATCAGGTCCGCCAGTTGTCCAGGATCATCGATGCTGTTGAGAATCGCCAATACGTCCGGATTCAGCAGGCTCCTCAGGGAGAGGATTCTTTCGGCCTGGTCGCGTACGGTGCGAATCAGGGCTTCCGTTTCGGGCGAGGTTTCCAAAGGTGAATCATCGGGCACCATTTCGACGCTTACCAGGAAATGGGGAGACGTTTGCACGTACTTGGTGATCCGCGCCCTGGTGATGCCTTGGACCAGCATCTTGAAACGACCGTCGGGAACGCGCAGCACCTTCATGATCATTCCCACGGTTCCCATTTCATAAAGATCTTCCGGCTTGGGGTCTTCGACCGTGGGTTTCTTCTGAGACACGAGAAAAATAAGCCGGTGGGCGGCGTAGGAATCCTCAAGGGCCCGAACGGACTTTTCCCTCCCGACGAAAAGAGGAAGAAGCATGTGCGAAAAGATGACCACGTCCCTCAAGGGGAGCATGGGAATATGTTCCGGAATGTAAAACTGCTCGATGGGAGATCGAAACTCCGGCACTTCATTGGTCTTGTTGTCGTCTGTCATGATTTTCTCAGTTTATATAAGGACATAGAAGCAAACATCCGGGCATATTAACAGAAAGTCGCTCGGAGTCAAGGCGAGGCGCCATGGAATCCTCCGCCCTGGGCTTTTTGAAGAAACTTCGACATGCCGGATCCTTGGAGTTGACAGTTCGTCGGCGCTTGCCTAAAGTTTGTCATATATTCGGGATCGACCGGTTCGTTTACACGGTCGGATTTCCAGGCCTCCCTCCTCCCCATTTTGCGCAGTGCACATGAACATCTTTGATTTCACCATTTTGCTTGCCTTTCGCGTTCGGTCCGAGTTGAACCGGCTTCGCTCCGGGTTCGAGGATTTGGGTTTCAAGAAGGTCCTGGCCGCGGACAGCCTGGAATCCGCTTGGGACCTGCTCAAAGCCCACAGCTGCGATCTCGTGGTTGCGGAAAGGGAGATTTCCTCCACGGAAGACATGGCCCTGCTGAAAAAAATGATGTCCCATCCCAACCTGTTCCTCATTCCCTTCATCATGGTCACGGAGGAGAACAGGAAGAACAAGATCATCGAGGCGATCTGTGAGGGGGTCAGCGGGTATGTCCTGAAACCCTACACCTTATCCACGATGGAAAACAAGGCCGTGCAACTGCTCAAAGCACGCCTGTCCTTTGCCGCGAAAATGAAGCGCATAGAGAAGGGCCACCGTTTGCTCAACGAGGGCAAACTCGACGAAGCCATCGAGTCCTTCCAGCAGGCGGTGGGCGAGCCCCTGAAGGCCGAGGATTATTACGACGAGGGCTATCGCTACATGGCTGCGGGTCGGTTCGATGAGGCCATCGGGGCGTTTCGCAAGGCCATCGAAATCAACCACATGTACGCGGAGGCCTATCGCGGCTTGGGTGAAGCCTATATCAAAAAAGGGGACATCAACGAGGCGGAGAAGTACCTGCTCAAGAGCGGGAAACTCTTCATCGAACGAACCCAGTTCGATGAGGCGCGAAAAGCCATTCTCATGGCCCTTCAGGTCAATCCGGGGAGCACGAACCCCTACAACACCCTCGGCATCCTCTACCGAAAGTCGGGGGACCTCAGGAAGGCCATCCATAATTATCAAATGGCCCTGCAGCTCAATCCTTTCGATCCCTTCGTGCACTATAATCTGGCGAGGGCCTTTTTCGAATCCAAGCAGCCTCAGGAGGCCATGGAAGCCCTGGACAAGGCGCTCAAACTGAACCCGGATTTCGGCGACGCCCGCCGTCTCAAGCGACACCTCGCCCTCACGGGAACCACCCTCAAACCCGAAGAACCCACGGTTCTCCTGAGCCGGTACCTGCCCGTGAAGGAAGAGCGGCGAGGGCCTGGAGCCCTCATTCTCGCCGCGGACCAGGAATTGAAACGAAAGGTGCGGGTGATTCGGTACGCGGTCCTGCCCGACGATTTTCCCGACGCGGATTTCGGCATGATCGATGAGGCCTGGGAAATGCTGGAACGCGTGGGTCGATTGAAATTTCCCTGTCTTGTTTCGACCATCGAAACCTGTCGGGAGAACAACGCCTTCTACGTGGTGCAGGATACGGGCGACGATGAGAATCTTTCGGAATTTCTAAAAAGCGGGCGGGAGCTCCCCTTCAGGCTCTGCCTGGAAATCGGAATTCGAGTGGCCGGCGCTCTCGATCAGGTCCATAACGAGGGTGTCCTGCATCTTTCCCTGGATCCTTCCCATATCTTTCTGTCCCGGGAACTCACGGTGAAGCTCGACGGCTTCGGCCTGTATCGCTTCGAAACCGCGATCCGGCCGCCTTCAATGACCATGGACCGGGGCGCCGGTCCGTACTTCACGCCGGAGCACTTTTCCGGCGAGCCGTTCAGCCCGGCCACGGACGTGTTCTCCTTGGCGGTGATCCTCCACGAGTTGTTGAGCGGGGAGCATCCGTTCCAAGGGCCGTCGTCTTCTTCCATGATGTACAATATCTGTTTCAAGGACCCCACGCCCTATCGGCACCCCAACGAGGCTTTTGCAGAATCCATGGGACGGGTCTTCGGTCGCGCCTTGGCCAAGAAACCGACGGAGCGTTTTGAAACCGCCGCGTTGCTGCAGGAAGCGCTTCTCCTGGCCATGACCGAATGCCTCCGCGAGAAGAAGTGAAACCCGCCTCAAGTGCGTGAGCCGTCTCACGCACCAGGCGCACGGGGGCGGAAAAAGCGAAATCCGCAGCGCACGGCCGCGGATTTCCCAATTTCGTATACGCTCGGTTAATCAGGCGTTCTTGTTCTCGTCCTGCTGCTCTTCCCGCTTTTTCTCCGGAGTCACGTCGATCTCGTCGGGCTCTTTGGTCGCTTTCTTGAAATTCCTGATTCCTTTTCCGATGCCGCCCCCGATTTCGGGCAGTTTCCCCGCTCCGAAAATGATCAGAATGATCACCAGGATAATGATCAACTCCGGCATTCCGATGCCAAACATGGATATCGCCTCCGCTCTTTACTGGTCCAGTTCCATCAGCAATCGTTTAAAATCTTCCGAGTCCCGATACTCGGTCAAGGCCTTTCGATAAGTGAGCCAGGACTCCCACAGAGTGAACCACGCCTGGTTATGGTAGTACTGCCGCTCCACGTCTTCTCCTCGACGGGCCTTGTCGAAGACCTCCCACTCGGAGGCGCAAATGTCGCAGAAAGAGAAATCCCCCCCGCCGGAATAGCAGTCGTGCTCTCGGGATTCGAGTTGCGTGCCGCACTTGGCGCACCTCGAAGGGCAGCCGCTGCACAGGAAGACGCGGCGCGCCGATTCCAGTCTGTCGCGTTGCCCGACCTGCTTTTTCCGGGCCCTCTTGTTGGTAAGATCAATGACTTCCGCCATATTCACCCTCGATTCAGGCGTTGAGCACGTTTGGCTCCTCTTTTTCAGGATTTTATCATCGGCCTTCACGAAGCGTCAATGAGTGTGTCCTGGTCCGGATCGTCGAGATTGAACAACCGCCTTACGAAAATCAGGTCTCTTTGTCGGTTCTCTTCGTGTCTCCGAGGTTCCTTGAGGAACGCCACCGGATGATGCAGCAGTTTTTTCACCATGGCGTGGCTCATGGCCTCGATGTCCCGAATCTGTTCCGGCGTCAGGGACGCGAGGCGCGGCATCGTTTTTCGAATCTCGGCCCGACGGATTTCTTCGGCCCGTTCGAACAATTCCTTGATGGTGGGCACCGCGTCCAGGGTGGACAGCCACCGTTCGAACTTGACCGCCTCCTCTTCCACGATGCGCTCAGCCTTTACCGCCTCCCGCTTTCGCTCCTGCAGGTTGAGCTCCACCACGCCCTGGAGTTCGTCGATGTCGTACACGTAGGTATTGGGCATGTCGTTGATGCGCGGATCGATGTCCCGCGGCACCGCGATGTCGATGAAGAACAGGGGGCGATTCTTTCTCCTGCGCATGAGTCCGTGGACCTGCTTGTGGGACACCACGTATCCCGGCGCGCCCGTGGAGGAGATGACCATATCCACTTCCTTGAGACGCTCCTCGATTTCCTGCATGGACACGGCCGCCCCATGGAACTGCTTTGCCAGTTCCATGGCCCGTTCATAGGTGCGATTGGCCACCAGGATTTCACGCACCCCGTTGGCCGCGAGATGCCGGACCGCCAGTTCGGCCATTTCTCCCGCGCCGATGAGCAGGACCTTTTTGGCGGATAAATCCCCGAAAATTTTCTTGGCTAGTTCCACCGCGGCATAGCTGATGCTCACCGCGGCCGTGCCGATGCCCGTTTCCGTGCGCACCCGCTTGGCCACGGAAAAGGCCTTGTGGAGCAGGCGGTTGAGGATGACTCCGCAGAATCCGCCCCCCAGGCCCACGCGATACGCTTCCTTGAGTTGGCCGAGGATCTGGGGTTCTCCGATGACCATGGAGTCCAGGCCGGCGGCCACCCGAAACAGGTGGCACACCGCTTCGCGACCGTTGAGGATGTACAGGAAATCCGCCGCGTCCTTGGAGCGCGCTTCCGGATGCGCCAAAAAGAACGCCGTCACGTCGCGCACCGCGGCTTCGGGGCTCTCCGCGGCCAGCAGGGCCTCCACCCGGTTGCAGGTGCTCAGGAACAGGGCTTCCCCCACCGTGTGGATCTCCGATATCCTGGCAAGGACTTGGGTCGGGCCCTCCTCCGGAGGCACGATGCATTCCCGCAATTCCACCGGTGCGGTTTTGTGGTTCATGCCCACCAGCGCCACGTTCACGACGGTCCTCCCGGCAAGGCGTAGGAATGATACCCCGTGAGCAGGGTGCCCACCCCCAGGAAGGTAAACAGCAAAATCGTGAATCCGATGATGGCCATGATCGCGGCTCGCCTTCCCTGCCACCCCACGGTGAGCCGCTGGTGCAGAAAAGCCGCGTACAGCAGCCAGGTGATGAGTGACCAGACCTCCATGGGGTCCCAACGCCAGTAGGCCCCCAAGGACACCTGCGCGTAAATGGCTCCGGTAATCATGCCCAGGCTCAGCAGAGGAAAACCGGAAACCAGGCATCCGTAGTTCAAAGCGTCCAGCCGGTCCAGAGAGGGCAGGCGGCGGAAGAAAAACCCGAACTTTTTGGTCTTGATGGCCCGTTCCTGGATCAGGTACATGACGCCCACCAGAAAGGCCACCGCGAAGATTCCGTTTCCCAGGAACATGGACACCACGTGTATGGGCAGCCAGATGCTGTGGTACGAAGGCTTCTGCGGCAGGGATTCCACGGGAAACAGGGACGAGCTGATAAGCAGCACCGCGGCCAGGGGGGCCACAAAGGACCCCAGGACCCGCAGGTTGAAACGGGCCTGGAAGATGAAGAACGTGCCCACCAGGGCCCACGCGAAAAAGGAAAAGGATTGCGGGAGGTTCACCACGGGAAAGTAGCCGATTTCGTAATAGACCCGAACCAGGTGCACGGTCTGCAGCACGAATCCGGCGCCCAGTGCGCCCAGTCCCACCCGGCTGAAGAGCGTGTGCTGTTTGATGATGAACAGAACATACAGCACGGCGCCCAACAGGTACGCGCAAAGAGCCGCCCAGAAAAATCCTACCGCCATGGTTCGGGTTCCCGTGCGTCCAACGACACGCCGAGTTCGTCCAGGGTCAAAGCTTCCCCCATCACATTGGATACGTAGGTTTCCACGGCCTCTTGATTCTTCTCCTCGATCCAGCCCAGCAAAGGAGAGTCCAGCAGGGCGTCGAGTTTGGACATTTCCGCGTAGAACCCGCTGCCGCGCAGTTTCAGGCGGGTCCTCAAAGCGCCCATCAGATCGAGGAAAGGACCGTAAGCCGGGGAAAGCAACTCGTCGAATTGTTTTCGAAGACGCCGGGCCAGACCGGGGCTCTTGCCTCCGGTGGACACGGCCACGGCCAGATCGCCCTTGACGCTCACGGCCGGCACCGCAAAGGTGCACAACTCGGGCCGGTCCACCACGTTGCACAGCACCCGCTTGGACAGGGCCGCACCGGCCACCCGCCGGTTCAGGTCCATATCGTCCGTGGCCACGATCACCAGAAAGGCCTCGTCCAGGTCGGCTTCCGTAAATTCCCGGCATTGGTGCCGGATCACGCCACTGCTTACCAGGTCGGCCAGTTCGTCCGTGAGCTCCGGGGACACCAGCACCACCCGTGCGCCGCTCCGCAACAGGCCCTGCACCTTGCGGGTCCCCACGTTTCCGCCTCCCACCACCAAGCAGGTGCGGTCCTGAATGTCGAGATTGACGCTGTAATAACGCATGAAACCCCGCTGATGGTAAGGCTGCGGCCGAAAGGCCGGGGGATTGTTTTCATTCACGGGGGAAACTTTCGAGAAAGTTTCCCCCAGTCCCCTTCAAAGCTTTTATAGAATGCCTCACCGCCTTCGGCGGAGAGGTTGAGGGAGCAACAGGTTTCTTCACTGATTTCCAACGTTCCTTGCATCTTCTGAATCGGCAGGGAAGCTCTCTGGTTCGGCTTCGTCACGTGCCGACGGATGCAGTGCAACGCCGCAGATCGCGTTTTTCAACGGCCTGCCGCCGCCTTGGTGTTTAGCAGGGATTGAGGGCCAAAGCAAGCGGGGCGGACGGGGTGTGTGAGGGGTGCCGTGGTCGGCCGATGATGAAATCTCGAGCCCCGAAAAAGTCGACATGGCCTTCTTCACCGTCGGCGCTTCTTTCTACACTAAAGAAGTTCAGAGTCCTTTTTCTCAAATGTGGTATTTAAGATCATCGTTGCCTCCAGGCCCCGTGGGGGCGAAGGACATCGACGAGTTGATTCTTACGGTGAGGCCGTTGAAGTGAGCTATGGTCGATCATAGCCGGATTCTATCCGCGAATCGTGGAGAATTCCTCCGGCGCAATAGGCACTTGATGGAACGAATCTCGGTGCCGATACTGCATGTTAGTGGCTTTTCCATGAATTCCGCCTTTCTTGTACGTCCCCAACAATTGTGTTATTTTTTGACATAATCCTTTTAGCGATTATGGAGGTTATTCATGCGGTCGGGTGACGGCATGATCGTCAATGTTTTGGTTTCCCAGGAAGAGGGCATCTACACCGCGCATTGTCTCGAACTGGATATTGTCGCGGAGGGACCCGACAAACAAGAGGTCCTCGAAGAGATTCAGGGGTTGATCACCGCTGCGGTGGATTACGCCTTCAGCAACGACAACTTGGCGTACCTGTATCGCCCCGCGCCTCGCGATGTCTGGGAAGCGTTCTATCGATGTCTCAGCGACACGGAGGGTCTTGAGGAATTTGAAATCAAAGCGGAGATTCACCCGTCCTTTTCCGATCCCCATCACGCTCCCGTTTTCGTTCCCCCTTGGGTGACCGCCAAGATGTGTCAAACCTCGTCCAAAGGTCATGTCCGGTAACAAGGCGCTCAAGTATCGGGAATTCGTTCAACGATTGCGGCGGTTTGGAATCGTCGAAATGGTCAAGCGAGGCAAAGGGTCCGAACGCATCCTGCTCAGACCCGAGACGCCCGGTTCCGGCAAAGGACCTCAAATCCCCATCAAACACCACGGTGACAACACGGAAGTCGGCAAGGGAACCGTCGGCGCCGTGTTAAGACGATTCGATATCGACCCCAAGGATTTCTGGGGAAATTGAGGAGAACGACCGGCACTGCTTTTGGGATCACGATTTCCTCACCACCCTCCCTTCCCCGGGGATGCCTTCAGGTGTAACCATGGGTGGCATTCTACAGCTTCCGATCCTCTTTCGAGAGTCGTCCTTCCATACCGATGGGTGCGGTCCGAGCAGGCGGTATTCTCTGCATTCCGGTGGTATGTCCGCGCCCGCATATCCGCCGATCCCGGAGGGCGTGCAAGAGCTGGATGATTTGATTCCCGTGGTGAGAAGGGCGAGGTGAAAGGAGCTTCTGGCGCTTATCGCTCTTCTGCATGAGAAAAAATTTGCTCCATAAGATTGCCCTAGCCTGAAAAGCGCGGTGGAACCCAGATTTTCAATAGGCGGTCCCCCATTTTAGGGGCCGGTCGTTCCTATTCCACCCGACGCTCATCGTGAAATTTGAATTAGGATGCATTGTCTCTCATCGTGCACGGCGCTTGCCGGCAGATGCTTCAACCGCCAAAATGTTGGAAGAAGGAGGTGATGAAATGCCGATCTTTATGGAACTGGACGGCGTTCCTTTTGTACGAGATGACGATTTCAATCTCTTCCGAATGGACGGCGACAACTGGGTGAAGATAGACGACTCGGAAAGCCGCGTCAAAATCGAATCGAAGTCCGTTGAGATTTCGGAAGATGAAGCCGGGGAATTGGCCTCCGAATGGGCCAAGTCTTTAGAAGAAAGCAAGTCGTAATACCCAGTCCCCGCTTGACGCGATAAATCCTTACGGACATATCGCGCGAATAAATGGGAATGGAATGCCTCCCGATAATTGGTCCATGTATAATGAGAGTCTGAAGCCCAAGAAAAGGGAAGGAGACGGATTGCATGGCCAAGCGAAAGAGACATAGCGCGGAGCAAATTGTGCGGAAACTGGAAGAAGCGGACCGTCGGCTGACCGCTGGGCAGACCATAGCGCAGGTCTGCCAGTTCCTGGAGGTGAGCGAGGCGACGTACCACCGATGGCGAAACCAGTATGGGGGTATGAAGGCTGAGGAGGCTAAGAGGCTCAAACAACTGGAAAGAGAGAATGCCCGTTTGAAGAAGCTGGTGGCCGACCTGATGTTGGACAAAGCAATGCTCAAGGACCTTGCGGAGGGAAACTTCTAAGCCCGGCGCGTCGCAGGAAAGCGGTTGAGCATGTTCGAAGGGAACATGCCGCTTCAGAGCGTCGGGCCTGTCGAATAACCGGCCAACATCGATCCACCCAACGTTATCGGCCGAAGGAGTTGGATGATGAGGAGGAATTGATCAAGGACCTTCACCGGTTGGTTGGAGAGCATCCTCGTTTTGGATGTCGTCGGATCACCCGTCTGCTGCGTGAAGCGGGATGGGTAGTGAACTACAAGCGAGTCCACCGACTTTGGAAACGAGAAGGATTCAAGGTGCCTCGAAGAGCCCGGAAGAAACGATTCCTGGGAGTCGATGCCAACGCGTGCCACAAACGAAAGGCGACTTTTCCAAATGATGTCTGGACGTTGGATTTCATTCATGATCGCCTGGCCGACGGCCGTCATTTCAAGTGCTTGGCCATTGTCGACGAGTTTACCCGGGAAAACCTGGCCTTGAGGATCGACCGTTCCATCACGGGTGATGAGGTTTTGGACGAACTAAGTCGGTTGATGGGCGTGCGGGGAGTTCCAAAAGGGATTCGATCGGATAACGGTCCGGAATTCATAGCCAAGAGGGTGAGAAATTGGCTGAAAGACCTGGAAGTGGAAGCCCTATTCATCGAACCGGGGGCTCCCTGGCAGAACGGCTATGTGGAAAGCTTCAACAGCCGATTTCGGGATGAATTTTTGAACGTGGAGGTTTTGAATAATATCAAGGAAGCGCAAATTCTGTCCGCCAAATGGAGGAAAGCCTATAACGAGGAAAGACCGCACAGTGCGTTGAATTATATGACCCCGGCCCGGTTCGCGGCCGATCCTTGGGGCATCGACTCCGCCTCGCTTTGCTCGGCTTCGCCGATGCCCCAAGGACCAAGCACAGAAATCACAGGGCCTTGAGAAAAACTCTCATAATTGCTGGACCAAAAACCGGGGGCTTGACAGGAAGTTCCGGGCTTTCGCATAAGAAGTTCACCCCTCACCTCACCACCCTCCCTTCTCCCGGCAGCCATTCGTGGGAATGCCGATTGACGGCTTCCCCCAGCTCGTAGTCCTCCTTGTTGAGCCGGGCCTCGAGGCCGGAGAGTTTTCGGCACTGACGCTTCCGCCATTGGAGGCATTGGGCCTCGTCAACCTTCCTCCCCATTGTTTCCTTCGGGTCTTTGAGCACTTCCTTGATGTCGTTCCACTTGCTCACCCGGATGTAGGCGATAAGGCCGTTCACGACGGTGTACACGAGGGAGCCCGCGGCGATGAGAAGGTCGACGTGTTTTTCCATGGTCTTTCTCAAGAATCTATTCGGTGTCTCCAGATTCCAATTCATTCTTTCCTTCTCAGCCGATTTGCGTTAAGAAATTCTCAATTCCACCCGTTTTCCCACTCCCAAAGCAGAGGATGGTTGCCGTGACCCGAGAAGAGACTTGGCGGAAACTCGTTGAGCTGGGCGCTGCTCAGGGCCCGATGCCGGAAGGAGTGTGGGACCTATGCAAGGCGGACCTCAACGAGGCCAACCTCAACTCGGCAAATCTCAGCAAAGCCAAACTCAGGGGAGCTAAACTCCGAAAAGCAAAACTCTGCCAAGTGAACTTGTGCGAAGGGGCACTTGATGGAGCTGGCTTCAGGCAAGCGAATCTTTCTGGGGCAAACCTCTTTGGGGCGTATCTAATTGGTGCAAACCTCAAAGGAGCGAATCTTAACAAGGCGGAATTTCGTGAGGCAATCTTGACAGGAGCGACACTCCGCAGTGCTACCCTTTGTGAGGCGAACTTGGACGCAGCGCATCTCAGCCATTCGTACCTCCGAAAAACAAACCTTAAAGGGGCCAGCATCGTCGGCACGGATCTTAGGGGAGCGGATCTCAGGGGAGCGGATCTCAGGGGAGCGGACCTCAAGGGAGTAGACTTCAGTGAAACGAACCTCAGCAACGCGGACCTCCGCGAGGCGGAGCCCGACGGAGCATCTTTCGTTTCGACGGTGCTCACCGGAACGAACTTCAGCGGGTTGGACCTGAGAAATACCAGGTTGTGCGGCCATCTCAGCCAAGCGAATCTCAGGAAGGCGAATCTTAGCGGAATGGACTTCAGCGGAATGGACTTCAGGGGAGCAGACCTGAGAGAGGCGGACTTCAGCGGGGCGAACCTCAGCAAGGTGCAACTTGCGGTAGCAAAATGCGGTAAGGTGAACTTCGTTGGAGCTGACCTCGGGGGAGCCAAACTCGACAACGCGAACCTGATTTCGGCTGACCTTTTCCGGTCGAACCTGCATCAAGCATCTCTGAACGAAGCGGACCTTAGGTTGGCGAACCTCAGTGAAACAAAACTGATGGACGCATCTTTAGAAAAGGCAAACCTTGAAGAGGCCAACCTCAACAAGGCATTCCTATTTCGAACTAACCTGACGCAGGCTAACTTATTTCTTGCGGACCTAACTGGTGCGGAACTAATAGCAGCAGATCTAAACCGAGCGAACCTCAGCAGGGCGAAACTCAAGGAAGCGAACTTGAAAGATGCGAATCTCAAAAGTGCGAACCTCAGCAGAGTGAATCTTAGCGGAGCCAAACTCGACAATGCCGACCTCAGCAATGTGAATCTCCGTGACGTGGCCCTCAGCGCTGCGGACCTGAAAAGAGCAGACCTCAGCGGAGCGAACCTCAAAATAGCGGACCTTCGTGATGCCGACCTGACACGAGCTGTTTTGGCGGGCGCGGATCTCTCCGGAGCGAACCTCACGGATACGAATCTCTCACGATGGATCATTAAAGACATCAAGTGCGACTACATTGTCAGGGCAGGCAAGAAGATTCCATTTGCTGAAAAGGATTTCGAGAGGTTGTACGCGCACCTTGAACATATCCATGAAATCATACTCCACGCCCCCTTGGAGCCATCCGGCCTGTTCACGGCGCGTCTGGTTCTTTCAGCCCTCAGTGAAAAGTACGGCCCAAATCGGATCATCATAAAGGGTGTAGAGGCCCTCTCCAACGACGTTTCTTTGCTGAAGTTGTTGAACATCGATCCTCAAGAAGACGGCAAAGAGATCACCGAGCGATTGATCGCTCTTCAGGAGTCCGTCAACAAGGTCCTTGATAATCAAGAACGCAACCAGGCCGGCGAAGAACGATCCCCCGTTGTTGTCGAAGCGGGTCTGCCATTGGGCATCCTCACGTTGAAAACAGACAACGAGCGGTTAATGTCATACATGGAAGAAAAGTATTATGATCTTCCTCCGTTCTGGCAGAAGATGGTCACTGCGATTCAGTCTGCCTTCAGATGAAAATGATGTTCGCTTACCCGGTTTTTCCCATACCTTCTCCGTACTCCGCCCTACCACATACCCGCCCACATCCACGTTGAGCACGACCCATGGCCGTGCGGCCGTCCTATGATGACCACAGGCCAGGATTCGGTGCAAGCTCCAGGGGTACCGGATCAAACGAGGGAGCGAGGTGTGCGCAGGGGACTTGAGAAGTAACGGCACGCCCAACAGGCGGGGATACGCTCGGGCTTCCAAGCAAAAAAAAAGCCGCCACGAGGTGGCGGCTTGGATATCAAAATGGCGGAGAGAGAGGGATTCGAACCCTCGGTAGAGGTTTTTGCCCCTACACTCGCTTAGCAGGCGAGCGCCTTCAGCCGACTCGGCCATCTCTCCGCGAACGCTACGATTTTGAGTGATTGGCGGAGGGAGTAGGATTCGAACCCACGGCCCCGCTCATCACGGGACAACGGTTTTCAAGACCGCCGCCTTAAACCACTCGGCCATCCCTCCGAGAGGGTAGTTGCTATTAGCAATTTTGATCTGCGAGGTCAAGTGTTGTTGTGGGGTTCGCGTGGGAAAACTTTCGAGGAAGTCTTGCCGCGCCCTCCTTTGAAAGCGTTCCAGGGGCGCCTCACCGCCTTCGGCAAAGGGGGGCACGACGGAAACGAATTGTGGATCGCGTTTTTCAACAGCGCGGTGTGGTTTTCCCGGATTGTATTCACCGAAGGGCGCGGAATTCTTGACGTTCCGCGCAAGTTCCCCTACACTGCGCATTCGGAAACCCACATATCTCCAAAGCGTCATCTCTCGCAGTCGCCGGCGTTGGGCCGGGAACGAGAACGGGGGCTCGGAATGCCCCCTGTCCCCCCCTCGAAGGCTTCAAGCGGGCCTCGCCGCCTCCGGCGGAGAGGCTTCATGCGGTGAGTAGATTTGCGGACCGGGTCGCCCTTGTCGAGGGCTCCGTTCCTGATGCGCCCGGCAATCGGTCTCCCAACAGGCCGTTGAAAAATGCGACCTGCGGCGTTGCGCTTCATCCCTCGTCACTGCGGCGTGCTTCTATGTACGCCTCTTTCCTCGGGATTTGCGGGCCTTGCATGTCATCGTTTTTCACCAACCTGTGGCAACCGGCTTTTTCAACGGGCTGTCTAAGGGCACCTCTCCCCGGTTGTGACGCGGAAGCGAACAACCCGCTCAATAAGTTTTGGATGGGGTGCGGGGGAACCTGTTTCAAGAGGTTTCCCCGCCAACCCTGTGAATCGACACGAACCAGGTAGCTTCCCAGCCGATTCGGGAGATGCGAGGAGCATCTCCGCCGAAGGCGGTGAGGCCTGTTTAATACGCTTGAAGGGGGCACGGGGCGCTTTTTCTATTGTTCCCCCGTGATTGAGATGAGATGAATTTCAGCGACCGGTTGGCTCCGGAACGAGTCGAGGCCTTCAAACGGCTGGTGGCGACGGAAGAGGGGATGCTTTCCTTCTCCCCGGCCTTTTCCACCGTGGTTAAGACCCTCGAGAACGAGCTTTCGTCCATTCGTCAAATCGAAGACAATATCCAGAGCGATCCGTCCATAGCTCGAAAGATCCTACGGATCATCAACTCTCCGTTTTACGGCTGCTCGGAAGTGAACTCCATCGGCAGGGCCATCGTGATCCTGGGATTCAACCAATTCAAGGAAGTGGTATTCGGCGCCTCGTTGCTTTCCCTGGCCGACGAAGGCTTTCGAGTTCAGAACCTGGACGCGAAGAGTTTCGATCTTCATTCCGTGGGAACGGCGTTCATGTTCAAGTTCCTGGCGCGAACCCTCAAGCTTCCCGAGGAGCGAAAGGCGTTCAGCCTCGGAGTGGCCCACGACGTGGGCAAGTTGACCTATCTTACGGCGGATCCTTTGCTCATCGAAGACCTCATGACCTTCTCCGACGTGATGGAAGTGCCTTTTTTCAAGGCGGAAGAGATCGTGAATCTTTCCCACGGCAAGATGGGCGCCGCCTTGCTGAAGAGGCGGCACTTGCCTGAAGAGTGTTGCGTCACAACGGAGATGCACCACCAGCCGTCCGCTGCGGCACCTTTCGCCCTGGAAACCGCCTTGGTTCACGTGGCGGACTACCTGGCCGTGCGCCTAGAACTCGGATATTCGGGCTCCGCCAATCCTCCGCCGCCGTTGCCCGAGGCTCTTGGACTCTTGGGGCTGGATGCGGCGGTCGTAGACGATTTCGCGCTGAAGATGTCGAAGAAAAGGGACGATATCCTGGAATTGTCCGAACGGATCCTTTCGTAATCCCAAACCGCCGCGCCCGCCGTTTCGGGGACCGTCGCGGAAGAACGGACGTGCATATGCCTAAGGAAAAGCGCCGGGACAATGTGGTGGATTCAAGTCATCGCATCATCGAACGCATTTCTCGGGAAAATACGGAGCTGAGACGCACTATCGGAGACATTTACGATCGGGTCGTGGATAACGAGCGTATCCTGAATCATTTCTCCGATATCGAGGCGTCGGTGTACGAGTGCTCGAGCGTTCGTGAGGTGGTGGAGTGCGTCATCGCGGAGTTGGAGGAACGCTTCGGAGTCCGTGCGTTGGTCTTCCTGATTGATCCGCAATCCTCCGAGGGCCGGGAATTCAGACCGGATGTGGAACACTCGGGATTCCGATGGGTTGAGGGGAATCAATTGACTCAGAGAATGGTGAGCGAAGAGAATCCGTCGCTTTCCGACGTGCCCCTCAAGGAGGAGCTGCTGTTCTTTTTTCCGTCCGCCGTCATGGAAGTGCATTCCATGGCCCTGGTTCCTTTGAATTCTTCGGGAAAGTTGTTGGGAAGCCTGAACATCGGGAGCCACGATCCCGGAAGGTTCCATCCCGAGTTGGATACGAGCCTTTTGAGTCACCTGGGGCGCAAGGTCTGTCTGGGAATCGAAAAAGCCTGGAACCAGGAAATGCTGGAGCTTAAGGCGGCTACGGATCCCTTGACCGGGCTGTTCAACCGGAAACATCTCCTGGAGGTTCTAGAACAGGAAATGAACCGTCGGAGCCGCCACGGAATCCCCTTTTCCTGTCTCATGATCGATTTGGACGGGTTCAAAGCGGTGAACGACACCCATGGTCATCAGGTGGGAGACCGGCTCTTGGAGGAATTCGCCCGCATTCTCAAAGAGGATACCCGGAGTACGGACGTTTGCGTGCGTTACGGAGGAGACGAGTTCGTGGTCATCCTTTCTCACGCCGCCCTGCCCGATGCGCTCGCGGCGGCGTGCAAGATCGCCGAACGAGCCGCGAAGTCGCCGATGGAATGGCACGGAGGATCCATCCCCCTGCGGGCCAGCTATGGGGTGGTCACCTGCGATCCAACCTGCCATGAAACGGGGGCGGACTTGTTGGCCGAAGCGGACCGACGACTGTACCTGGCCAAACAACAACGGGATTGCTGCGTATACCCGGCGCCGGAAGAAGACATGCCCGGCAGGGCGCGCAAGACGGCTTGAGGGTATTCATTCACGGGGGGAACTTTTGAAAAAGTTCCCCCCGTACACCCCCCTCCAAACATCTCAAGCAGGCCTCACCGCCTTCGACGGAGAGGCTGCGGAGGAGATCGGGTTTCCTCACTAATTACCAACGTTCCTTACATCTGCTGAATCGGCAAGGATGCTCCCGAGTTCGGTTTCGTCTATTGCAGGGGCGGGCCACGGTACCCGCTCAGAAGACGGCCGAAGGCCCGGCTTTGCGGCTTGCGCGACAAGAACCCGGAAGAGCATGGAGCCGAGCAAAGCTCGGCCTAAGCAGTCCCTGAACGCCAATAAAAAAGGGGGCCTTTGCGGCACCCCCTCGTATCATTTCAATTTCGAGCTTCGTCAGGCAATGATGTCGATACGGTTCCCCACGTTGGGACCTCGAGCCGCGACCGGGGCTTCGTTCGAGGCGCTTGCGGTTTTGCGACGGGAACGGCCCTGATTCGAGGAAGCTTCACGCGCGGCGCGTCTCAGACGATCCGCCGAGCCTTGCCCCACAGTCTCCCGTTGCTCGTTGCTCCGAGCTCCGGTGGCAGGCTGGACCGCGTATACGTCCTGAACCAGTTTGGCCGCTTCACTGATCTCCACTTTGATCTCCCTAAAACACCATACGACTTTACATAAGTATACAAAATGCGACAGGGGATGTCAACCGTGGGACGACTTTTCACCGGTTCATGAGTACTCGAAGTCGTCCTTGTCCGGAGCTGTCAAGCAGAACCGGGACCCCATGGCGCCGAGGATGTGTAAGGTGCCGTGAAGAAGAGCGGTTTGTTCAAGAGGGCGACGGGCGGGGATGCCGGACGGAAAGACGTTCCATGACGGTTGCGTGGGAAAGTGAGCGCCGAGAAAACCCGTCTCAGGCGGAAAGCGTGCTCAGGCCCAAGGGACCGCCCCCGGCATCGACGGACACTCCGATTCGGTGCCGACGGTGGGCGGGTCGATTCGCGCAGTGGTGTTTGATGGTCGTTCCTTCAATGTAGAGCACGGTGGCTTCGCAGATATTGGTCACCAGGTCGGCCATGCGTTCCAGACTCCTGGCGACCAGAATCCATTGAACGGCCCTGGGGGCCGTGTGGGCGCTTTGGACCATGTGATTGAGGAGTTCCTGGATGAGCTCCGAGGTGAGCAGGTCCGCCGTATCGTCCATGCCGCACACGTCACGGGCGAGTTGGGCGTCCTTGTTTACCAAAGCCGTCACGCTGTCCTCCAGCATCCTGAGGGTGACGAATCCCAAGGATTCCACGTCCACCCGATAGGAGAGGGGAGGATGGTCGTTGATGTCCATGGCTCGCCCGGCAATGCTTCTCGCCAAGTTCCCTATGCCCTTCAATTCGGATGATATTCTCAGGGCGGAGGCGATGAGACGCAAATCACCGGCCTTGGGCTGTTTCAAGGCCAGCATTCTGAGACAATCCTCGTGGATGCGTTCTTCAAGCTCATGGATTCGACCGTGCTCACGCAGAACCCGTACTGAAAGCCCGGAATCGCGGTTCAGCAGGGCCTCCAGCGAGGCTCTGACGGCGTTTTCCACGCGCCCGGCCGCTTCCACCAGGAGCATCCGGAGGTCTCTGAGACTGCGTTCAAAGTGTGTCCTCATGTCTTCCCCGATTTTATTCGGAAGTTTCTTCTATTGAGGGTCTCAGGATAACGAAAAAGCAAGGAAATGACCATGTCTAATCGTAATGTTGTTGGGAAAGTCACACTATCTTCAACGGGTGTTATTATAAATGCCATGAAAAACGAACATTTCAGCACGATTAACCGACTTGAGTTTAATGTCGATCGACAAGGTTTTCCATCATTTTCGGCGAAAGTCGAAATTTCGGAAAAACAGGTCTGGAATGGTGCGTTGCACGGTGATTTCTGGGCCCGTCGACAGCCTGAAAACGACACCAAATTGTGGAGCGGGCTTCACGGATCCGTCACATCTTACCATTTCTAGTTGACTTCAAGCCCCCCTCCGAATAATCTGGCTCACGGCTCTTTGCCGGTAAAGATCGGCTTTCCGGGCGAAAGAGCCTGGAGGAACCAGATGAAAGAGGAGATGAAGTTTTGGCGGAAGGCACAGTGAAGTGGTTCAACAGTCAGAGAGGTTACGGGTTTATTGAACAAGATAACGGACCGGACGTTTTTGTCCACTTTTCAGCCATCAATATGGCCGGCTTCAAAACTCTGGCGGAAGGGGACCGGGTGAAATTCGAGATTGGACAGGGGAGCAAGGGCCCCGCTGCAAAGGATGTGGTGCCGATCTAGCCGGTCTGAAACGCGAAATTTTTCCAGGGCGGTTCGCAAGAGCCGCCCTTTTTATTTAAGGGTACGGGCCGTATTGACCGAACCGACGGCCTCGATCGCCGGGGAGCCTGCAGGGTGCCCACTCCCTGTGAGCCAATATCCTGCGGGAGCGTTCTCCGGCGGAACAGAGCCGGCCGATCCTTCAAACAAGATTTCTTCTCGATTCCCCCCACGCGGCGAATCCCAAGCAAATCGAAGTCCAATCCTACGGAGCCCACGCCCCATCGAAGCAGGGCGCGCTCTACCGTCATGAATGGGGTTTTTCCTGCGGGTCTTGTGCGAGAAAGCGGTCCCATTCGTCTTCACTGAGGCGCTTTCGCAGGGGAAGGTATTCCGCCGCCATGGGGCCCACGAGGTAGCCGCGACCGGGAGCGGGATCGGCCATGGCCTGCAGGATCACGTCTCGTACGGCTTCCGGGCCCGGAACCTCCATACCCCCGAACAAGCGGGCGAAGAACCCCGTCATTTCCCGGTAAAGTGGGCGATAGTCATCAGGGGCCTTCTCCACGCGATCACCCGTCATGCGGCCCGTGGTTGCGCTGAATTCCGTATTGATGGGGCCCGGGCGCACGGCCACCACCCGGATGTTGAAGGGAGCCACTTCCATGCGCAGGGATTCGGTGTACGCCTCCATGGCATGCTTGGTGGCCGAATAGTTGGCGTTACCGGGAAAGGAGATGAGGCCCGACACGGACGTGATGTTGGCGATGAAGCCGGAACGGGCGCGACGCATTCCGGGCAGACAGGCCTGTGTCACCCGAATCTGCGCAAAGACGTTCACCTCGAACAAACGCCGGGTATCGTCGATGGGCACGTCTTCCACGGCGCCGCGGAAGGCATATCCCGCGTTGTTGATGAGCACGGAGACGGGCTCCGGGGTCTGAGACAACGTGTTGCAGAAGGCTTCCGTTTGGGCCGGGTCCGAAAAATCCACCTGATGGGGGACGATGTTCGGAGATTCCTTCGCCAAGGAGTCCAGTCGGTCCAAACGTCGGGCCGCGGCCAGGACCCGGTACCCCTTGGAAGCCAAAGTGGCGGCCGTTTCACGACCGATCCCGCTGCTCGCACCCGTGACAACGGCAATACCGGCTTGTTCCATCGTCGATTCCTCTCGTTGGCATGAGTCCGAATTCGGACCCGCTGGATGTTCGATTACCGCAATCATTCACGGGGGGAACCCGTCTATTGCAGGGGCAGGCCACAGTGCCCGCCCGGAAGACGGCCGAAGGCCCGCCTTTTCCGCCGTACCTTCCAATGCCGGTGGTTTCCCGGTCGCCCCGTGAATACGAACGGCAGGATAGCCCTTTTAAAGATGGGGAGCAAGCAAGCGCCCGATCAAACAATGAAAGGCGCGGGTTTCGGCTTCGGTAATCAAGCGGGGAGTGAATCCCGAAGTGTGTGGTCCGGAAAGGCGTCCGTTTGCTCAGCAAGGCGCTCCGTTGGGTGAGGGAAAAGCTTCTTCGGCGGGCACGTCCTTCACGAGACGGCCGTGGGCCACGAAAAGCACTCGGTCCGCCAAGCGTTTTACTTCGTCCGGAGCGTGACTGACGTACAAAATGGGCAAATGCAGTTCCGACCTCAGTCCCGCGAGAAAGGGGAGCACCTCTTTCTTGCGTTCCGGGTCCAACGAGGCCAAGGGTTCGTCCATAAGGAGCAGCCGGGGACTGGTGAGGAGAGCCCGGCCGATGGCCACCCGCTGTTTCTCCCCTCCGGAGAGGGAATACGGCCTCCGGTCGAGAAGCCGTCCGATGCCCATGAGGTCGATGACCTCCCGAGGCCGCAGACGTCGCTCGCCTTCCGGAAGAATCCGCAGGCCGTAAAGCAGGTTGCCTTTGACCGAGAGGTGAGGAAACAGTCTTCCCTCCTGGAACACATAACCGATTCGCCGCTCCTCGGGTTTGAGATCGATCTTCTTTTCAGCGTCGAACAGAACGCGCCCGTTGACGGATATGCGGCCCCGATCCGGCCGCACCAGACCGGCGATGAGATTCAAGACCGTGGTCTTGCCCGACCCGGAAGGACCGAAGAGCGCGGTGATTCCGGATTCCACGGATTGAAACTCCAAGCTTAACCGGAAGTCGCAGAGACGTTTTTCAAGATCGACCCGCAACATGACGGTCACCCTCTGAGTCTTCGAGTCAGCTTTTTGGAAAGAATATCCGAGGCCGCCAGGGCCGCCAGGGAGACGACAATGGAGATGACGCACAATCGGGCGGCCGCGGTTTCCCCTTCCGGAGTCTGGATCAGAGAATAAAGGGCGATGGGAAGGGTCCGTGTTTCTCCCGGAATGTTGGAAGCAAAGGTGATGGTCGCGCCGAATTCCCCGAGACTTCTGGCAAAGGCCAGGAGGGCACCGGTAAGGATTCCCGGAGAGATCAGGGGCAGGGTGATGGTGAAGAAGACCCGGACGGGTCCCGCGCCCAGGGTTCGCGCGGCGGATTCCAGGCCCGCGTCCAGGCTTTCCACCGAGAGTCGCACCGCGCGCACCAACAATGGAAACGCCATAACGCCCGATGCGACGGCGGCCCCTTTCCAGGAAAAGGCGAGGGTGATTCCCAAGGTGTCGTAGAGGAAACTTCCCAGAACCCCTCTTCTACCCAGGAACACGAGCAGCAGGTACCCCGTGACTACGGGTGGCAGGACCAACGGAAGATGGACGAATCCATCCAGCAAGGTCTTTCCGGGAAAACGGTATCGACCCAGGACCCAAGCCGCCAAAATTCCCGGAGGCAGGATTCCCGCGAGGGCCAGGGCGGAAACCCGGATACTCAGCTCCAGGGCTTCTTTTTCCAGAGGGGTCAGCATCAGTCCGTCGTCAGTTGGGCTGGAATCCGTACTTGATGAATACTTCCGAAGCCTTGGGAGACTTAAGAAACTCGAGGTACGCCTCGGCCAAGGGTGCGTCGGTACCGGCCACCGCGGCCACGGGATATACGATGGGCGGATGAGTGGATTCCGGGAATGTTCCCACCACCTTGACCTTATCGCTGATCCCGGCGTCCGTGGCATAAACGATCCCCAGGGGCGCTTCGCCGCGTTCCACAAGGGCCAGGGCGGCACGGACGTGGGCGGCGGCGGCCACCCGAGATTCCAGGTCCTTCCATATTCCCAGGCTTTCCAGGGCTTGACGGGCATACATGCCGGCGGGGACATGAGTGGGGTCTCCCATGGCCAGGCGGCCTTGATCCAGCAGTCCCTTGAGATCGAATCCAGGTTTGATTTCCACGGTCGGAACGTCTCGATCTATTGGAGCGATGAGCACAAGCCGGTTCTTCAAAAGATCGAAGCGGGTTTCTTTGATGATAAAGCCTTCCTTTTCCAGATAGTCCATCCATTTCTGATTGGCGGAAAGAAACACGCCGGCAGGCGCTCCCTGGGCGATCTGTTTGGCAAGGGTCGACGAAGAGGCGAAGGAGGCCGTTGCTTCTCCCTTACCGGAGGCGGAAAATAGATCGTTGACGTCGGTTACCGCATTGGTGGTGGAGGCCGCGGCGAATACCAGCAGCTTTGCGTCGGAGGCGCTGTGAACCGAGGACACTCCTGATGAAAGCAGGGAAAAGATCAGTACAGCAATGAAAAAAAGGCGGGAAGACGAGGACATATGGCGCTCCTTCCTGAAAGGCGTTGTGTGCGTCAGGAGCCTGTGGACTTGTTTCCTGGAAGAACCGGCCCCTTCATCCAACGGAGATGATCCGTTAGACGTTATATATGTAAAAGAATAGCGAGTTCAAGGGGAATCATCCGCGATGTGCGGGGAGCGTTAAGGGCTCATTCCGAAGAATCGGAGGGAAGATGCCGGCTTGATATCCAGTGTTGAAACTCTTGGACGAGGGACCAGAACTCGGTCACGAGGCGCTCGCCTTCGGGGGTGAGCCACGCGCCGCCTCCCTTTGGGCCTCCCACCTGTTTTTCCACCAGGAGTTTGGGAGAAAGGCGATTCATTTCCTCCACCAGCTTCCAAGCGTGGCTGAAGCTCATACCCATGGATTTGGCCGCGGCGGACACGGACCCTTCCCGGGCGATGCGTTCCAGCAGAACCACACGGCCCCAAGAAACGAAGGTGCCTCCGTCCTTTTCCACCCAGAGGCGTCCTTTGACCTGAAGCCCCGAACGTTCGGGTCCCACGGCCATGGCATTGTTGTCTATGCCGGGTTTGGTTTTGGGCATGACGGTATCGCGTTGCCTTGAGTCATGATTGGGTGCGTGCCGGAACGAAGCCTTTTGCCGGACTCCGGCATTCCCGGAGTCGACCGCTGAATTCGCCAAAAACATAACCACTGCAGCGTTTCAATTCAACAAAAGAGGTTTCATTAAAAGGAAATGAATGACGCCGTGGACGGAATGGGATATCAATCGAGCCGCGCGCCGCCCGCCGCGGCGGAGCTTTTTCCGATGTTCCGGGACATTCTTGCGACGAAGACTCGAAGCAAGGCGCTCCCAACATACGATTACGGTGTTCCCTTTGGGTGTGTTGAAGAAAGTCCGCCCGTCATGGATATCTTGATCCTTGGGATTTTCGCATTCGTATACCTGGGGATGATTCTGGGAAAACTCCCTGGATTGGCCCTGGACCGGACCGGTATCGCCTTGTTGGGGGCCATTGCCCTGATGGCCTCGGGCAGGGTGGACGCCCGGGATGCCTGGATGTCCGTGGATGTGCCTACCATCGGCTTGCTGCTGGGACTCATGGTGGTTTCGGCGCAATTTCGGCTGGGAGGCTTTTATGCCTTTGTGACGCGGAAATTGGGGGCCATGCGGGTGGCGACGGGCACCCTGCTTGCCTTGCTGGTGTTGATCTCCGGAACGCTTTCCGCGGTTTTGGCCAACGACATCGTGTGCCTGGCCATGGCCCCCGTGTTGGTCGAAGCGTGCGCCGGAAGAAGGCTGAACCCGGTTCCCTTTCTGCTGGCCTTGGCTTGCGCCTCCAACGTCGGGTCGGCCGTCACGCTCATCGGCAACCCGCAGAACATGTTGATCGGACAGTCCCTGGGGCTGTCGTTCGGTGGATACTCGGCGGATGCCTGGGTCCCGGTGCTTCTCTCCCTTGCGGCAGTTTGGAGCGTGATCTTTTTCATCTACCGCCGTCGTTGGGAGAAGGTCACAAAGGTTCCCGAGGTGGAAGTTCCCCCGTTCGACCTGTACCAAACGTGCAAAGGGGCGCTGATCCTTTTGGGGGTCGTGTGGCTGTTCCTGGCGGGTTCCCTGCCGCGAGAGATTGTGGCGCTGAGTGCCGCGGGTGTGCTTCTCACGGGCCGCAGATTGGCTTCCCGCCGATTTCTGGCGCTGGTGGACTGGCCGTTGCTGGTGCTGTTCATCGGGCTTTTCGTGGTCAACCGAGCTCTCGAGAGTTCCGGTCTGACGGCCGAGGCCATAACGGCTCTCCAGGGGTACGGGATTGCCCTGGAGCATCCCGGGGTCCTGTTCGGCGCGGCGGCGATTCTGTCCAATATCGTCTCCAATGTGCCGGCGGTGATGTTGCTTCTGCCGGCCGCGTCCCACTCCATGTCCGGGCTCGTTCTGGGGCTGGCGAGCACCTTTGCCGGAAATTTGCTGATTGTGGGGAGCATCGCGAACATCATCGTGGTGGACCAGGCGGAGAGAATGAACATCCGAATCTCTTGGGCGGAGCACGCCCGCGTGGGCATACCGGTGACTCTCATCTCGCTGGGATTTGCAGGGTTGTGGCTGTGGGGGCTCGCCGTGTTCCATGGGTGAAGGTCGGACACATGGGCGCCGGCGGTTTCGGACTGTAAATGATCAAGTGAATGATTGACAGTCTTTGTGAATTCTTGTACGATCAGGGGCGCTTTTGGAATACCCTTGACTCAGCTTGATCCGCGGCCGAAAACTCGCCGGACGGATTAAGAACGATACCTTTCGGCGGATCAAGCCGCCTGCTATCTGCCTTTAGAGCGGAATCCCCGGGCAAGAAAGGACAACAATGAAAGAGGTGTCTTTTTCAACGTGGGGCACTTGGACACAGGCCGGAACCCCGGTGAACCTGAAGACTCTGCCGGTGCAGTTCTCCCCGGACCTGGAAGTTAAGGCCTTCATGGGTTGGGACGGCGTTTTCGTGTGCGATGCCGACGTCGATATGGTGGACATGGTTCGAGCTTACGCCGAACGCATGAAACTGGAATCCTGCGGCCAATGTTTCCCCTGCCGCATGGGAAGCGAAGAAGTCCACTCCGTGCTGGAGCGCATTTGTGAGGGCTCGGGCAGGGAGTCGGATTTGGCGCGGCTGGAATTTCTGCTTCACCAAATCAAGGACACGGCCAAGTGCGACATCGGGCAGACCGCACCACGTCCGATCCTGGACGCTCTCAAGAACTACAGGGAATCCTTTCTCAAGGCCGTTCAAGAGAAGAAGCCCCTTGCGCGGGGCGAGTATGTCTTCAAGGTCACGGCTCCCTGCACCAACGCATGCCCCTCTCACCTCGACATTCCGAATTACGTGGAAAAGATTCGCTTCGGCCGATGGGATGAATGCCTTGAAGTCGTGCGGCGTGATTGTCCCATGCCGGGCACCATCGGGCGCGTGTGCGTGAGGCCGTGTGAGTATAATTGCCGCCGAGGCCTGGTGGACGAGCCCATTGCCATCCGGGCTCTCAAACGCTACGCGGCGGACGAGGAGTTGCACCGAGGCGTCTTACCGCCCCTTCCGGACGTGCAGCAGAAAGAGCCCAAAGTCGCCGTCATCGGTGCGGGGCCCGCGGGTTTGTCCTGCGCCTATTACCTGGGGATGAACGGCTACCGATCCACGATTTTCGAGGCTATGGACGAACCGGGCGGCATGGCCGCCGTGGGGATTCCCGATTATCGCCTGCCCCGCGACGTGTTGCGTCGGGAGGCTTCCATCGTGGAGAGACTGGGATGTGAAATCCGATACGGTGTGAACGTGGGCCAAGACATCACCATCGAACAGATCATGAAGGAAGGGCATGCCGCCGTATTTGTCGGCGTGGGCGCGCCCGAATCCTCCAAAATGCGATGTGAAGGTGAAGACGCAGGGTACCAGTGCTTCATGACGGGTATCGAACTGCTGAGACAGGTGGCCCAGGGAACCCGACCCTTGGCCGGCAGCAAGATCACGGTGATCGGCGGCGGAAACGTGGCCATGGACTGCGTCCGAACCGCTCTCAGGATCGGTTTCGAGGACGTGAACCTGATCTACCGCAGGACCGAGGCGGAAATGCCCGCAGACCCCGTGGAAATCGAAGAAGCCAAAGAGGAAGGCGTCAAATTTCATTACCTGGTTCAGCCCGTCAAGATTCTCGCCGACAAGGGGCGGGTTTCCGGCATTGAGTGCGTACGGATGGAACTCGGAGAACCGGACAAGTCCGGCCGGCGTCGGCCGGTGACCGTTGAGGGTTCGAACTTCGTCATCGAGACGGAAGCGGTGGTTCCGGCCATCGGACAAACCTGCGTGGTGGATTGCGTGCTGCCCGATGAATCCGATATCAGCGACTGGAAGACGATGAACGTGGACGAAAAGACTTTTCAGTCTTCCAAGTCCGAGATTTTCGGCGGCGGCGATTGCGTGACCGGTCCCGCCACTTTGATCGCCGCGTTGAACGCGGGAAAAAAGGCGGCGCGGTACATCATGCAGTCCCTCGAAGGAGGTGCGTGCAGCGTGACGAACCAGGAACGCATCGAGGAAATGATTTCGAAGCTCGGCGTGTTCGATTGGAAGGAGCCCAAGCCTTTTTCCGCGCAAACCCACAAATTGAAACCAGAAACTTTGGAACCCGAGGTCCGGATCAAGAGCTTCGACGAAGTGGAATCCGGTCCTTCTCCGGCCGAGGCTCTCAAGGAAGCGAATCGCTGCCTGCGATGCTACCGCATTGCCATGGTCGCCGTTTGACCACTGTTTGAGGGAGATGGAAATGGAATGGAAGATGATCATCAACGGCCGGGAAGCAACCTTCGAACCGGGGCGCACGATTCTTGAAGTCGCCTCGGAAATGGGGGTACGCATTCCCACCCTTTGCCATTTGAAGGACGCGAACCCCACCGGTTTGTGCCGAATCTGCGTGGTCGAGGCCGAAGGCGAGGACCGCTTGTTGCCTTCCTGTGCAACCCCGGCGGCCGACGGCATGGTGGTCCGCACCGACAGTCCCAAGGTGCGGAGCGCCCGCAAGGCCATTCTTGAGATGCTGGTGGCTTCCGGACAGCACAACTGCTTCGTCACGAACCTGGATGCGGACAAGTGGGCGGACTACCAGCTTGAAGCCATGGAAAGACCTTGGCATCAGGTCATCTGCGCGTCCTGGGGCAACTGCCGACTCCAGGACCTGGTGGTGGAGTACGGCGTACGTACGGACCAAATTCAGCCGAAACCCTGCGGCGACGCTCCCATGGACGACGGACATCCCCTCATCGTCCGGGATTTCGCCCGCTGCATCCAGTGCGGACGCTGCGTTGCAGCGTGCAACGAAGTTCAGATGAATCAGGCCATTCCATATCCTTACGGACGGAGGGAAGACAAACCGTCGCCCGAGGGTTGGTACCCGCTGGCCGATTATGACAAGTGCACCCATTGCGGTGAGTGCGTTCAGGCCTGTCCGGTGGGGGCGCTTTTCGAAAAGCGAAGTTTCGACCTGGGCCTGGATCGTGAATTACACAAAGTGAAAACGACCTGTACCTACTGTGGTGTGGGCTGCCAACTGTGGCTTCACGTCAAGGATGGAAAGATCGTCAAGGCTTCGGGCGTGGAAAACGGGACTCCCAACCGGGGCCGTTTGTGCGTCAAAGGCCGCTTCGGCTTCGAATTCGTTCACTCGCAGGAACGACTGACCCGTCCCTTGATCAAAGAAAAGGGGAAGTTCCGGGAAGCCTCCTGGGATGAAGCGTTGGGCTTGGTGGTGGATCGCTTTACCGAGATCAAACGCAAACACGGAGCTGCCGCCCTGACCGGACTCAGCTCGGCCCGGGTCACCAACGAAGAGAACTACCTGATGCAAAAACTGGTCCGCGCGGGGTTCGGCACCAACAATGTGGACCACTGCGCACGTCTCTGACACAGCTCCACTGTGGCCGGTCTGGCCGCGGCGTTTGGAAGCGGTGCCATGACGAATTCCATCGCGGAAATCGAAGATGCGGAAGTGATTCTCATTACCGGAACCAACACCACGGAAAACCACCCCGTGTTGAGCACGTTCGTCAAGCGAGCGGTGCGCAAAAACGGAGCCAAACTCATCGTGGCGGACCCCAGGCGCATCGATCTGGTGGACTTCGCCCATATCTGGTTACGGCAACGTCCGGGCACGGACATCGCCTGGATCAACGGTCTGCTGAATGTGATTTTCTCCGAAGGGCTGGCGGACGAGGAGTTCATTAAAGAGCGCACCGAGAACGTGGAGGCGCTTCGCAAAGTCGTGGCCTCCTACACGCCCAAGAAAGTAGAGGAAATCACGGGAATTCCCGCCAAGGACCTGATGGAGGCCGCGAGACTCTTCGCAACCGCCAAGGCGTCCACCATTCTCTACGCCATGGGCATTACCCAGCACAGCCACGGCACGGACAATGTGAAATCATTGGCGAACCTGTCCATGGCGTGCGGCCAGATCGGCCGTCCGTCCACCGGGGTGAACCCGCTCCGAGGCCAGAACAACGTTCAGGGTGCGTGCGATATGGGCGCCCTGCCCAATGTGTTTCCCGGCTACCAGGTGGTGACCAACGGCGAGGTGCAGAAGAAGTTCGAGGAAGCCTGGGGAGTGAAGACCGACTCGAACGTGGGTTTGACCGTCGTGGAAATGATGCATCACATACTCGACGGCAAGGTCAAGGGCATGTTCGTCCTCGGCGAGAATCCCATGTTGTCCGACCCGGATTCCAACCATGTGGAAGAGGCGCTGAAGGAATGTGAGTTCCTGGTGGTTCAGGATATCTTCCTCACCGAAACGGCGGCGTTGGCGGACGTGGTGCTTCCGGCCGCGTGCTTTGCGGAAAAGGAAGGCACTTTCAGCAATACGGAACGTCGTGTCCTAAGGGTGCGCAAGGCGGTGGAGCCTCCGGGAGAGGCCCGACCGGACGTGGATATTCTGGCGGATCTGATCCGGCGAATGGGCGTGAATCAGACGGCCTCGACCCCCAAAGAGGTCTTCGACGAGATTCGGAGCCTGACGCCTTCCTATGCGGGCATCACCTACGAACGGATCGAACGGGACGGAATCCAGTGGCCTTGTCCTTCCGAAGATCATCCGGGAACCCAGGTGCTGCACGTGGGGAAATTCAGCCGCGGTTTGGGCATGTTTTCACCCGTGGAACACCAGGAACCCGCGGAGAGGCCGTCGGATGAGTACCCCTTCACCCTGACCACCGGAAGGGTTCTTTATCACTACCACACCGGCACCATGACCCGACGATGCGAGGGCATCGAAACCTTGGCTCCGGTGTGCAACGCCGAAATTCATCCGTCGGACGCCGTGGAATTGGGCATTGGAGACGGGGACGGCGTGCTTCTTGCGTCACGCAGGGGGGAGATTGTGGCGCACGCCCTGTTGACCGAGCGGGTTCCCCGCAAGACCATCTTCGTTCCCTTTCACTACGCCGAATCGGTGGTGAACAAGCTGACCCTGGCGGCTCTGGATCCTATATCCAAGATTCCGGAGTTCAAGGTCTGCGCAGTGAATATGAAGAGGGCCGCATAAAGCTCCGACGCATTGACCGTGATCATGGAGGGTTCTCCCAAGGGGGGAACCCTCCATTTCTTTTTCTCCAAAGTACGCTTCCTCTTTCCCTCCCCTCCTCTGGGGGTTCCATACAGCGTGCCCTGTCCCGGAATACATTGGGAACCGTATCCTCGAATGTGACTCCCTTGATATAATCAAGACTTAATCGGATTCGGAAAGTCGGCGTCCCTTCTTAGGGCCGAGCGAGTTCCGCAAGGAGACCCGTAGGAACAACGAGTCCAATCAAACTTCGACTGGGAGGAACGGTATGAAAAGAGGAGTCGTTATTCTCGCAATGCTGGTTTGTGCCTTCATGATTCCGTTGTCTGCGCAGGCCGGCGAGTATCAGGGTACGATCCAGGGCCTCCAGTGTGCGGTGGAAGGCAAGTTGTGCCCGGTGGGGTATGAGGACGCTCTCATCGCCATGGAGAGTACTTTTGTGCTGGTGGACAACAACAAGAAGTGGTACGTGCTGCCCAATCTGGATCGCAGTGTACTGGCCCGCCATGTGAATGAGGAGGTCCTGGTGATCGGGCAGAAACACGATACCCAGAACTCCATTCGGGTGGAAAAGCTCCAGGTGAAGACCGACAAGGGCTGGGACACGGTGTGGTCCGGTGAAAAAGAAAACGAACTGCGCGACCTGCTGTGGGGGCCCGGTGGGAACGCGCCTCATCCGAGGAAGTAGCGATCTCTATAACTCGTGAGCACGAAGCGGATCAAAGGGGAGGTGCCGGAAGGCGTTTCCCCTTGTCTTTTTCGTAATCCGACGCGTTGGGGAGAACGCGTCGCTACCGGCGGACGGCTGGTTGGCGCAAAGGATTCGTGAAGCGGAAACGCGAAACCGGGCAAAGGCGCAGCGCGACTCTTGTCAGGCCTTCAAAGTCGCCCGCTGTTCACGTCATGAAGCTTTCGGCTGAGATAGGCGTAAGACACCATCACGGTGGGCCAGAAAACGGTGTTAAGAATGTCGTGGATGCCGGCGGACCACCGAACGTGCCCCAATGACGTAAGGCAGTCTCTCAGGTCCAATAGTTCCGTGGATACGGCCAACGCATAGACCGGTAATAGACACAACCAGTCCATTCCTTCTTTCTTTCGGATCGCCACGGTGAACAGGAACACGGCGATTCCGACATGCATGTGCACGGCGTCTCTGGAAAGATTCACCAAATCGAGCACCTGAAATTTGAGACTTTGGAAAGCGGAGATTGCCATGGTGTCCGTCTTGTTTAGAGGTATGGGGAACACCTTTGCAGGGCTTCTCTATGAATACCCGCCGACGCGTCTATGCCGGTCCGTTCCCGCTTTGCATGGGCTCCCGCTGAAAATCATAAAACGGCCCCAGTTCCAGGATGTCCGTGAGTTCGTCCAGGGCGGTACGGCTCTCACGGAGCAGGGCGGGGTCCGCCAGATCACGCGGATGAAGGCGATCCCGGTAATGCGCATCACCCCATTTCAACAGCCGTTGATGGAGTTTCGCGGAATAGACGATATTTGCGTGCACCGCTCGGCGTTCTTGGTCCCTCAGCACCACTCGAAGTCTCAGGCAGGCGGGTCCTCCGCCGTTCTTCATGCTCTGACGCACGTCGACATAGACGATGCGCCGGATGGGGGTGCCGAGTTCGGGCAGCTCCTCCAAAATGTGCGCGGCTGCGGGATGCTCCGCGCATTCCTTGGGAGCCAGGAGACAGAGGGACCTGTCGGGCAAGGTCAACAGCTGGCTGTTGAACAAATAGGTCTCCACAGCAGTCTCCAGCGAAATCCGTTCCCTGGGAATCTCAATCACGTGCGGGGGAGCCTGCGCAAGTCCTTCGAAGGCCCGCTTGATTTTTGCGACGGCCTCCTTTCCTTCCGCAAAGGCCTGTTCATGAACCAGGAATACGTTTTCGTGTCCAACGGCGATGACGTCGTTATGAAACACACCGGCGTCCACGGCGTCCGGATTTTGTTTGAGGAACAGCACTCGATCGGCGTGCAGGCCGTGAAGGCGCGCCACGGCGTTGGACGCTTCCATCGTTTGCCGTGCTGGATACTTCTTGGGGAGGGCGTCCGAACTATGGAACGCTTTTTTGCCGTACACGAAGATTTCCAGGCCCGGCTCGTGAATTGAAGGACACAGGCGGGTGTGATTGGCGGCCCCTTCGTCGGAAAAATGTGGGCCCGAGGGGAGGGGAGGGTGATGGACGAAATATTCCGGGGAGGGAAAAATCAGGCGGAGGGCTTCGGCCGTGGACACGGTTTCCAAGGATCGGTGGAACTGGGTCGTCAGGTTGGCGGGGGTGAAGTGCACGCGACCATCATCGGTATCGGCGGAAGGAGAAACCGTGGCGGCGTTGGCGGCCCACATGCTCGAAGCGCTCGCGGAGGCGGCCAGCAACACCGGGTCTTGGGCGGCCGCCTGTCGCAGTATGTCTTCGTCCGATCCTTGGAATCCCAACCGACGGAGAACGGGGAGATAGGGACGTTCCCGGGGAGGCAGTACCCCTTGGGGGATTCCCAGGTCCGCGCAAAGTTTCATTTTGTCCAAACCCTGGCGCAAGGCTTCCCTCGGGTTGGACATGGAGCCTTCGTGGCGCATGGCCGCGGGATTTCCGTACGACAGACCCGCATAGCCATGGGTGGGACCTACCAAGCCGTCGAAGTTCATCTCCACGGTCCGCTCTTCCATCATGCGAAGCACCTCTGTGCTGTCATTACTGGATTCCCGGAGGTGGTTTGAACTGCGGGACGGTTTCCGCTTCCGAGGAAGCCACGGGGTAGGAGCAATAATCCGCCGCGAAGTAGGCGCTGGGACGATGGTTGCCGCTGGCGCCCACACCGCCGAAAGGCATGCGGCTGCTTGCTCCGGTGGTGGGTTGGTTCCAGTTCACGACCCCGGCGTGGATTTCGGACAGGAAACGCTCGTAAAGTTCCCGGGAATCGGATAACAGACCCGCGGCCAGGCCGTACCGGGTCCGGTCGGCTTCCCTGAGCGCATCATGGACGTCTCCCACACGCACCACCTGGAGGAGAGGTCCGAAGAGCTCCTCGTCCGGGCGTTGGGAAACCTCGGTGACATCGAGGATTCCGGGAGAAAGAAAGGCTCCTTTCCTGTCGAGGCGTTCCATAGGGACCAAACTCGAGCCTCCCGAGGACCGGAGATTTGTCTGAGCCTTCATCAACTTGTCGGCGGCTTCCTCTCCGATCACCGGGCCCATGAACGGTTCGGGAGATTCGTCGTAACGGCCCACACGAATTCGTTTCGTAAGGGAAGAGAGAACTTTAAGAAAGGCGGCCCCTCGTTCGTCGTCGGGAACAATGAGCCTCCGGGCGCAGGTGCATCGCTGTCCGGAAGTGATGAACGCGGATTGCACCGTCACGAGAGCGGCGGACTCGAGGTCTTTCACGTCCCAGACCACCAGAGGACTGTTGCCGCCCATTTCCAGGGCCAGGATACGCTCCGGATGTCCGGCGAACTTTCTGTGAATGGCCCTCCCAGTGGCGTTGCTGCCGGTAAAGAACAGTCCGTTCAATGCCGGGTGTTCCACCAGGGTGTCGGTGGAAGACGAGTCCGTGAGCACCAGGTTGAACACGCCGGGGGGAATTCCCGCGGCTTCCCATAGTTCGGCGGTCTTAACGGCCACGGCGGGAACCCGGCTGCTCGGTTTGAACACCACGACATTGCCGGCGAGCAACGCCGGGACGATGTGACCGTTGGGAAGATGCCCGGGGAAATTGAAAGGACCCACTACGGCAACGACCCCATGAGGTTTGTAGCGCAACACGGACGCCGTATTGTTCCGCGACTTTACCACGGTGGGACATCGCTCTTGATAGGCGTCCAGGGAGACATCGATCTTGGCCGCCATGGCGTCTATTTCTTGGAGAGACTCCCAAAGAGGTTTGCCCACTTCCATGGAAACGGCTTCCGCCAGTTCGGTCTTGTGAGCCTTGAGTTCACCGTGAAAGCGTTCGAGCAGCCCCGCCCGATCCGCAGAGGAGGTTCGGGACCAGGAATCGAAGGCGCGGCGCGCCGCATCCATTGCCGCGTTCACCTGATCCGAATCCGCAGTCGATCCCCGCCATACGGGCTCCCCATCGGCGGGATTCCTTGATACAAGTTCCGTTCCCTGACCCCGGACCCATTGCCCGTTGATGAACAGCCCTTTTGTGTCCGCCATCATGCCTCCTTAGGGGGTTCGGATGGGCGAGGCGAAGCGAAGCGGACCCGGTCCCCTTTACCCACCTTCAGGGCTTCGGCAACCCGCCCGGAAATTCGAACCGTGCCTTGGCCCGCCTCCGCGATCGAGCCCAGGCAGCAACGGAACTCGATGTCGGTGTTGGCGACCAATAGGGCATCCGAAGAGGGCTCTTCAGGACTCAAATCGGCGATTTCGGCCCGTCGGCTTTCACGCACGGTTCGGATCTTGTCCCGGTCACAAAGGACAATGGGACCCGCCTCGAAAATGTCCACAAGGTCCGTGACCCGGAATCCTTCATCCAGGAGCATCTTTAAAGCGGGGCGCGTGTGATCGTGCACTTGTCCGATCACCGCCTGCGCCTCGTCCGGAAGCAGGGGAATGTAAATTCTTTCCTCGGGCATCAGGTCCGCGATGAATCGCTTGTCCTTCATGCTCAGCAGGTCCGCCTTGGAGTAATCCAGGTCGAAGAATTTCCTCCCAAGGGCTTCCCAAAACGGGGAATGTCCGTTGGCGTCCACCACGCCTCTCATCTCCGCCATCACTTGGGGCTCGAATAGGTGCGGATGCTCCGCCATGAAGAGAAAACGACACAAGGAAATCAGCCGTCCAATACCTTTGCGGCGTTGTTGAGGTGAGATGAACAAACCGCCGATCTCCGTGGGACCGCTGTGCTCCCGGACCAGGTTCAAGCTCTGAATTTCTTTACGAATTCCGAGTTGTTTGGACTCGAAAACCTCAGACTCGATTCGGTACGCATAGAAGGGCTGGAAGCCACCGACTTTGGACACGATGCTGCTCGTCCCGATGATTTCGCCCGTATCCGTATCTTCCATGACCAGGGTATAAATCTCCCCGCCGGGTTCCTCGACGGCACAGGCAAAACTTCGTTCCGAACGGAGCACCCGCTTTCTAAGGAGCTCCATATCGGGAGGCAGCGTGGTGAGCCCGTAACCGGCGGTTTCCGCCAGACGGAGCAGGGCTTCCAGGTCGCTTTGATGGATGGAACGTACAAGAATCATTTCCATTTCCCCTTCGGGTGCCCCGATGGACGTTGCAGCCGGGAATATCCGGCCGGCCCGGTCGGTCCTCCTCCAACGGTGCGGACCGCGCTATCGGGATTCCACAAGGGCTCGGTGGACAATGTCCATGACTTCGGCCACGTGCCCATCGGTCACCACGCCCACGGGCATGAGAAATCTGACCCGGGCGGGGTTGGATCCCGCGATAAATGCAATGACTCCCGCGTCGAACAACCGTCGGACGAAGGCCGTAACCTTGTCGGGGGAGCCGTCCAGCGGTGTGAAGGCGCACATGGCGCCCAGACCGTAGGGACCCGACAGCAGGTCCGGGTCTTTCTTCCGGATGGTTTCCACGCTCCGTACGAAAAGCCGGTGCAACTCCTCGATGCGACCCTCGGGACCCAGGTATTTCCGGCTTTCCGTGAGATGATCCAACACGGCGGAAGCCGCGAAAAGCGCCGAGGTCGAGGCGGTGAACGTCTGGCTGAGCAGACCCGGCTCAGGCGCCAGGTCGTCCCGGAACAAGGTGGCGCAGACTTGAAGCAGCTTGCCCACGGTGACCACATCGGCGTAATCGTCCAAACCGAAATGTTGGAAAGCGAAGAGTTCCGAGGTCCTTCCAAAGGTCTGGATTTCATCGATGAGGATCGATACGTTGTGTTCCCTCAGCATTTCCATCAGCGTTACAAAGAAGGAACGATCGCCCGGGAAGAATCCTCCTTCCCCCTGGACGAGTTCGAACATCATGGCCGCGTGTCTTTCCGGATATCGAAGAAGGTGCTCTTTGAGCACCGCGGCCGCCCTCTTCGTGCTTCCTTCGCCATCTTCGGGATCGTAGAAAGGCACATAGTCCACCGCAACGGTCCGGGGCAGCCCCTTGCGAAAAGCGGGCTTGTCGCTGACCTGCGACAACACCAAGGTTCGCCCGGTGAAGCAGCCTTGGAAGGCGAGAAGCCGATCGGCCGGGTACTTCTTCCGGAAGAGAATCTTGAGCGCGTTCTCGTTGGCCATGGCGCCGCTGGTGGACGGGAAGCAATGATCCAGACGGGCTCCCCGGCCTTTGGCGCACGCGACCAGCTTCTCCAGCACCGGCAGACTCTGGACGTTCTGCTGGAGATTGCCCTGCATCACCGTATCTTGCAGGGCCGCATCCAAGGCGGCTTCCACCAATGCGGGATGATTATGTCCCAAGTAGTGAACGCCGATGCCGCTGATGAAGTCGTACTTGACCGAGGCGTCGGCCAGTTCCACGAAGACACCGTTGCCGAAACCGCTTCCGAGATAGGGGAAGAACAGGGGAGCGCCCCTGAGATTCTCAAACCGGCGGAGGACCTCGTCATAAGACGTCTTACGGGCGGGGTCCGGAGGTCGGACCGTGGAGAGGGCCGTTTGATGATCCGCCAGAGCGGACAGGATCAATTGTTTGGCTTCCACCACACGAGAATCCGAGAGAAAAGTCTCCGCCGACAGCGATTTCATCACACGCTCCAAAGCGAAAAGGGTGATCGGGCCGAGGTGCGACCGTTGATGACGGGCAGGATCGGCCACACGGATGGATGTGGAACGGTGTCAAGGCCGATGGACGCTCTCGACGGCCGTTTTCATGAGCAACAGCGCGGAGAGCTTGGCCTTTTCCACCAGGCTGTCCGAAACCATGGTCTCCAGGGCGGAATGCAGGTGATCCCCCCGGACGCCCATGGTGTCCAGCGTGGGAAGGCCCGAGGCCGCCAAGTTGTTGCCGTCGCAGACGCCTCCACTGGCCCGCCATTGGAGGGAGAACCCCAATTCATCGGCGCAGTCTTCCGCGGAGTGCATCAAGCGGGCCATGGGCTCATCCGCCTCCTTGGGAGGCCGGGAAGAGGTACGGTGGAGCTCAAGTGAAATACCGTCCCGATCCTGGAACCGATCCACTGCTTCTCTGACCCGTTGGGCGAGGAGGCGTTGGTCTCCCATGGAAACCGCCCGCAGGTTGAAACGGGCCAATGCCAGTCCGGGTATCACGTTGACGGCGGTTCCTCCTGAGATAACCCCCACGTTGACCAGGGCGCCGGGCAGGCCCGAGGCCGCGGCGTTCAAGTGCGGAATGAGTTCGGCAAGCACGTTGACGGCGCTGCGTCCCGCTTCCGGGGTGCGGCCGGCGTGGGCCTCTCTTCCACGGATCACCACGGTATAGTTTTCACTTCCCTTGCGGCTGCTCACCAGGGAACCGTCGGGCATGGCGGGCTCGAAAACCAGTCCGACTTGGTGATTTCGAGCTGTTTCCGCGAAGACCGAAGCACTGCCGGGCGAACCGAGTTCCTCGTCGGAATTGATCAGGATTTCCCAGCCCAGGGCTCCGGCAAACGGAGTCCTTTCAAAAGCCTCCAGCGCTTTGATCATCACCGCGATGCCGCCTTTGGCATCGGCGACCCCCGGTCCATGGATCGTTCCGTCTCCGGGTTCGGTCACCTTTTGGAAGGCGTGCTCCGGCGGAAACACCGTGTCCAGATGACACACGAGGAGCACCCTCGTGCGTGCCCGAGGTCTTCGGAGAACCCTCAAGATGCCGCCCACGGGAAGTTCGGAGACTTCTCCTTCGGATGAAACCTGCAATGCGGGAGCGGCGGGAATCAACGAGATTTCACCACCGAGGGGGAGCAACGCTTCCCGAAGCACGGCGCGCATTCGGTCGAGGCCCTCGGGATTCCGGCTCCCGGAATTAATGCCGCACCAGTGGAACAGCCACGACTTCATGGAGTCGTGCTGGGTTTCGATCCATTGGAGATAAGGCGCGAAGTCGCGCATGGTGTGAAATGGTTTCATCTCTCCATTATATCAGTTTGCCGGATCAAGGAAAGCGGGAGTCACGAGGAAACGCACGCCGAAGTCGGCATAAGGAGCTCCATACCGTGTTATCCCGTATGCCGACCGGCCGGAGAAGCTCTATTTAATGCCCTCCAAGAACCGGTAATGAGTACGACCGTGCTCGAGGGATCATCGCAGGACGGGGCCGTCCGCCGCCGGCGGACGGGCACCCGGGGTGATGGAGGGATTGACGGCGGAGACCGCTAATTCTCGGTGATCGTCTCTTGGATGCGATGCCCGAAATGCCTGCCGGCCGCTTCAAGATGGCCTAGAATCTCGTCGCCGGGTTTGAGTTCCACCACGGAGCGGGCTTCTCCTCCGGGCACGACCAAACGAACGGTTTCGGCGTTTTGGCAGATGGTGGACACCAATCCGTTGGGCTCTCTCGCCTTGATCAGCAATAAGGGCCGTCGTTCTATTTTGACTCTCCCTACAATGAGGGGCATGGTTTCGCCCGAAGCGTCCACTCCCAGGACCCGGTCGCCGGCCTTCAGCTCGGAAAGGTAACGGGTTTTGCCATCCAAGACCCGGACGTAGGCATGCACAGGTCCCGCGTTGATGCGGAAAGGACGCGGCTCCACATAAGGGTTTTGCAGGGTTTCGGCGTGGACCAGGAAAAGAGCCCTGCTGCTGTTTCCCACCAGACATCCTTGACCATGATCCATGAGGCTGCAAGTGTCCACGCAAACGCGATCGCCCATGCCCAGAGGTTGCACCTCCTCCACGGTGAGGACGGAAAGCTCCAGAGCTTCGTCGTGCATCCGGATCGAGCTGAGCAACGTCTTCACCCGAAGAGGGTCCGGATGGCTGATAATGAGCCCGTTGACCCCTTTTTCGAGGATTCCCGAAGCCGTCTCCACGTCCGCTTCATCTGCCGCTTCCACAAAAAGATTCCCACCACGGGCGATGAGATTTTCCAGAGGGATGATCTTCCAATCTTTGGTCTGCACAACAACCCGTTTCCCTTCGCGGCTTGCCGCGACCACGCGATCCTCATCCTCGGAGGAACCGACTTCCATCCGGACCACGTCTCGGTCCCATTGCAGATCGCCGTTTGACGACACGATTTTGATCAGTCCCAATTTTCGGGTCTCCTCCACCCGTTCTTGGGGTACGATCACCGCGTCCGCCCCGGATTCGAGAGCCGTGGTAACCAGTTCTTTGTCCCAAGGGTCCGCGTTCACCCAGATTTCTTTCATTCGAATACTCCCGCAGGTTGTTGGACCGGGACGAACCGGAGCCAAGGGCCCGCCCGGGGAAGGGATTCTTCAATGAATCATCGGTGTCCGGCCGGCCGATTTCACAGTACCGCGGGCCCTTCCCCAAGAAGCGCCTCCGGCTCCTCCCCCCGGACCGTGAAACACGGCCGGACCGTGGAAAATGAATCATGAGGAGGCTTGGAGGTCACTCGCATGCACGCAGGGTCGTCACCCGATGACCGGACGTTTCGTAACCGGGTGCTAAGCCCCGCCGTTGGTGATTTCCATGGCTTCTTCGACGCTCGCGTTTTCATGGACCAGCTTGCACAAGGCTTTGACGATCTTGGTCGGGTCTTTGTGCTGGAACACGTTTCGGCCGATGGACGTTCCGGCGGCTCCCGCATCGATGGCGTCTTTGACCATTTCGAAAACGGCCCGTTCGGATTCCATCTTGGGACCTCCGGCGATGATGACCGGGATGTGGCAGCCTTCCACCACTTTGCTGAATGTTTCGGGTGTTCCGGTGTAGGAAACCTTGACCACGTCCGCCCCCAGTTCCGCCCCCAGGCGTGCGCAGTGCTGGACCACTTCCAAGTCGTATTCGTTGGAAATCTTTTCTCCTCTCGGATAGACCATGGCCAGAAGCGGCATGCCCCATTCCGCGGCGATCCTCGCCACAAACCCGAAATCGGCCAGCATTTCCTTCTCTCTGCCGTCGCCGATGTTCACGTGAACGGAGACTCCGTCGGCCCCCAATTTGATGGCTTCTTCCACCGTGGCCACAAGGGTCTTGGCGTTGGGTTCCGGAGAAAGGGAGGTGCTGGCCGAAAGGTGCAGGATAAGCCCCATGTCGGGTCCGCTCTTCCGGTGACCGCGAGCCACCACTCCCTTGTGAACCACCACTCCGTTGGCGCCGCCGTCGGCCACCTGGCTCATGGCCTGCTTCATGTCCGTGATGCCGTGAATGGGTCCCACGCTGACTCCGTGGTCCATGGGCACCAGCACGCTTCTTCCCGTCTTTCGGTTCATGAAACGTTCCAGTCTGATTTCCTTCCCGATCATGTCGTCTCCTTTTGTTTTCGCGTTGAAAAGAGCGCTGCAAAAAGCAAAAAAGCCGTGGGCGGGGTGCCCACGGCTCTTAAGTCAAGACAAACGACTATGGATCAATCCGCAGGCAGTCCACCCCCGTGAACGAAGTAATAATAAAAATAAAAGTAAAAGCGCCTGGATTGATTCACGTTTCGAACCGTCCTAAAATGGATTTGGAAGATGGTAGGTCCATTACGCCTATTGTCCTCCTCGTGTCAAGAAGAAATGTGCAGGCGAACTGAAAGAGGGTCCTCCAAGAAGGGCTTTCGGGAGGGCGATGAGTGCTCGCGAGGGCGGGGGGGCATAAGCGCTAACTTAAGCCTTTTGTTTTGGTGAGGTTTATGGTACCGTTGCCGCCAAAGGAGGTGGCAATGGAGCGTCTCGTTTTTTCCGAGGAAATGGAAGACTGATGAGTTCGTAAAAACCTCTCCGTAAAGGTATCTAGTTGAAAATATGAATAAAAATGGCATTTATGGGTTGACCTTTCTTTTGGGTCCTGTATGATAAGTATCTGACTTGATTAATAATATGGTCCTTAGGGGGGTTGTTTTGTTTCGGCCTAAGAGAACGCAAAAGACCATTTTCGACCACGATATTTGCCTTCCCGCAGACAGGATCGAGGCGTTGGAGAAGACGTGGGCCGGTCCGTTCCGGCGCCTGGTGCTTCCCATGATCGATGAGGAGTCTTTCCGGCCTTTCTACTGTGAGGACAACGGCAGGCCCAACAGACCCGTGGCCATCCTTGTCGGAGCGTGTGTTTTGAAGGAAATGAACAGCCTGACCGATGCGGAAGTCTTGGGCGCTCTGGACTTCGATCTGCGTTGGCAATATGCCTTCAACATCAACGCCTTTGAATCTCACGTCTGCCAGAAGACCCTGCACAATTTCCGGACCTTGATTACCGACAACAAGCAAGCGCGGAGCCTCTTTACCGGAATCACGGACGCCATCATCGAGACGGCGGCCCTTAGCACGGACAAACAGCGGTTGGACTCCACACAGATCACTTCCAACATGGCTCATCTGAGCCGTCTGGGGCTCTTTACGCGCACCATCGAGGCGTTCTTGAAACGGCTCCATAAGAAACATCCCAAGTTGTATGAGAAACTGCCCCGACTTTACGACAAGGCCTACTTGAAGCGCGCAGGCTATTTTGCCGATGCAAAATCATCGCGGGCCAAGCGTCGTCTGGACAAGTCCGCCCGCCATCTCGCCGACCTGGTGGACCGCTTCCGAGGTCATCCGGAAATCAGCCGAATGAAAGAATACCGGCTGATGGCCCGACTACTGTCGGAGCAATGCCGTTTCACCGAGGGAGATCCCGACAAAACAGAACTCGAGAAGCCCAAGGAAATCCCTGCGGACTCCCTGCAGAATCCTTCGGATCCCGACGCCACCTATGGGCGCAAGGGCAAAGGATATAAGGCTTCCCTCACGGAGACCTGCGTGAAGGAAAATCCCTTCCAGGTGATCACCGATGTGGACGTGGCCCCTTCCTATGACAGCGACCAGAAAGACGTGATGCCCGTTATCGAACGCCTGGAGGAAACGGGCCGCAAACCCGAAGAGTTGTTCGCCGACGCAGGCTACGGCAGCGGCGAGAACATCCTTCAAGCTCACGAGCACGGAGTCGAGCTTACCGCTCCGGTGACTTGCGGAAAAGCGCCGGATCTCAATAAGATGCAGTTGAGTGACTTTGAAACGAACGAGGACTGCACCCAGGTCGTTTACTGTATCCGGGGGCACGCGCCACTTGAATGCAAGATCGTTGACCGCGGCAAAGCGGTGGAAGCCGTGTTTTCCCGCGAGCACTGTCTCCTATGCGAATTTCTCCCCATCTGTCCGGTAAAACGGATCAAGGGCGGAAATTATCGACTGAAGTACAAGCGCAAGGACATGGCGACCTCCAAGCGCAGACTACAGCAGGAAAGCCATGATTTCAAAGAACGCTACAAAATCCGGTCCGGCATCGAGGCCACCATCTCCGAAGCGGATCGGGTCACGGGATTGAAACGATCGTGGACCCGAGGCAAAAAACGGGTCACCTTATCTGTTTTCATGAAGGCCCTGGCCATCAACATCAAGAGGTTCGTCCAGAGCCGCCTTGATAAGGCCAAGAAGGCCCTTTCCAACTCGATAGAGGGAGGCAGCAACGATAATTTCCGTCGTCTTTGTAGCCTATGTCACGATGACAGTAACCTTGGCAGTGTTGCAATGGCCGCTTGAACTTCCAATGCTCCAAAAAACAGCCCTGTTCGTAAAGGGGGGTTCTTACGACGGCATCAAGACTGGGAAGTTCTCCAGGGTTTTCTTCCCGATGGCTGGCAATCCAAAGCAAGGGAACTTGGTGCCGTTGTCAGATACCGTAAGTTCGTGGACGCCGAAGGTCTGTTGCGAACGCTTCTGATCCATCTGGCGGAAGGTTGCTCACTTCGGCTGACGGCGGCCAAAGCCAGGTTCGGCAACATTACGTCGATTTCCGACGTAGCTCTCCTAAAACGACTGAATAAATGCGGAGAGTGGTTTCGGTGGATGGCCTTAGGGGTCATGGAGAAATGGTTTCGAAAGCTGCCCGCCGTTGTTTTTGGAGAGAATTCACGCATCAGGTTGATCGATGCCTCCACCATTCAAGAACCTGGAAGTACCGGAACGACTTGGAGGGTCCATTATTCCATACAATTGCCTTCGCTGCGCTGCGACGAAGTCTATGTAACAGACCCCAAGATCGGAGAATCCTTCACCAATTTCAAAGTCCATGGCGGTGAACTTCTTGTAGCGGATAGAGCCTATTGCACACCAAGAGGAATTCACCATGTCATAGACAACGGCGGCGACGTCCTGGTTCGAATGAAACACCGTGTCGCCATGGTGGACAAGCAAGGGGAACGATTCCAATTACTCCCTCATCTAAGGACGTTACGTGTAAATAAGCTTGGCGAGTGGGATGCATTCGTTCCATTTGAACAACGCTTGGTTCCAGGTAGAATCTGTGCCATCAAGAAGAGCAAAGACGCCACTGAAAAAGCTCGTAAAGCGATAGAAAAAGAGGCGAGGAAAAAAGGTCGCCAAGTTACTCCGGACACCCTCGAAGCGGCGGCCTACATATTTGTTTTCACAACATTGGGCCGTGAAATCTCGCCCTCTCAGGTCCTCGAGATGTACCGAGGTCGATGGCAAATTGAACTCGCTTTCAAGCGTCTAAAGTCCATTCTCGGTTTAGGCCATCTTAGAAAGACCGACATCGAAGGAGCCAAGGCCTGGATCCATGGGAAACTACTGGTGGCTTTCTTAGTGGAGGCCATGATCGCCGCAGGCGAATCTTTTTTTCCCTGGGGATACCCACTCCAAAAAGAACCACCGTAGAAATCGATGCTTCTGGAGAGAGACCATGTTTATGTTACACCTGCTGAAACAAGCCGTGAACCCTAAACTCGGCTTGGCCGAATGCATTGCCGGCTGGGATAACATATCTTTTTATTTGCGAGAACCGCCAAGGAAACGAGCACTTCAGCGGCTGATTCCTCAGACGGAAAGAAGCATAGCAAACAATGCTTAAGTTAGCGCTTATGGGGCGGGGGGGCATAACAAGCCGTTGAAAAACGCGATGTGCGGCGTTGCACTTCATCTCTCGTTGCTGCGGTGTGCTTCCGTGTACGCGTCCGGCAATCGGTCTCCTAAGTGCCGCTCACCCAGGTTGCGACGCGGAAGCGAGCAACCCGCTCAAAAAGTTTTGGATGGGGTCCGGGGAAACCTTTTTTTGAAAGGTTTCCCCGCCCACCCCGCGAATAGAACCCTCGAGTTTTCCGACGGGCTGACAAGATGCCGGGAGAATTCAATCTGCTGCGCGCGGCGGCCTTCCTGGTGGCGCTGTTTTTGGCGGGATATGCGGGCCTCGCCCTGCTGGTCTACGTGTTTCAGTCCCGAATGCTCTACTTTCCCGATTCCAAGATCGTGCACTCCCCTGAGCATATCGGCCTGGATTACGACGGCGTGGTGTTTCGCTCCATGGACGGAGTCCGGTTGTCCGGGTGGTTTATCCCCGCGGAGAACGCCCACGGCGTGATCCTGTTTCATCACGGCAACGCGGGGAATATCTCTCATCGACTGGATTCCATCGCCCTGTTTCATCACCTGCGATGGAGCGTCTTCATTTTCGATTATCGGGGTTACGGATCAAGCGAAGGCAAACCGTCGGAAGAGGGAACCTATCTGGACGCCCAAGGGGCCTGGGATCACCTGGTTCGAGACAGGGGCGCGGACCCGTCCAAGATCGTGTGTTTCGGGCGATCCCTGGGGGGAGCGATTGCTGCTCGCCTGGCAAGTGAGAAAACACCGGCCGGTCTCATTCTGGAGGCGACCTTTGCCTCGATTCCGGACTTGGCGGCCGACCTGTACCGTTTTTTGCCGGTGCGCCTTCTCAGCCGACTTCAATACAACACCCTGTCATTAATGCAGGCAATCCGGTGTCCGGTCCTGGTCGTCCATAGTCGGGACGATGAGATCATTCCCTACCGACACGCCCAACGAATCTACGAGGCGGCCGGTGCCCCCAAACGGCTCTTGGAAATCCGGGGCTCCCACAATGAAGGGTTTCTCTCGTCCGGTAGAGTGTATCTGGACGGTTTGGAGGGTTTTCTGGCCGAATGCGCTTCCGGTACGATCAAGGTGTTGTCCGAATCCCCGCAACCGGAGCATGACCCGGACCGTTTGATGGAAGACTCGACCGAGTGACATCGAAAAGATGTGTCCATTCAGAGGGTATCCCGGACAACCTTTTGAAAAAGGTTTTTCCGGACCCTTTCCCAAACATTTTGAGCGTGTTGCTCGCCGGCGCGTCGCAACCGAGGTCGGGCGTTACACTGAATAGGCAACCGGGTCCGTCATCAAAGGAGCCTCTCCGCAGAAGGCGGTGAGGCTGAGGAAGAAATCCGGTTTTCTCACTCATTCCCAAGGCTTCTTACATCTGCTGAATCGGCGAAGAGGTTCCCAAGTTCGGCAACGTCCCGGAAGGAGCGGACCTCCGTTTCCATCTTGCGAATCGCCTGAAGAATTCGCAAAACGAACAGTATGTGCCCTACAATATATTAAAATGCTTAAAGTTTTTCGGAAGGAGCCCGAGGGAACCCTTTTCCCAAAAAGGGTTCCCTCGGATGCCCCTCTGAAGGCTCACGAAGGCCCGCCTTCTCCGCTGTACCCCCGTGCTTCGTGGTTTCCCGGTTACCCTGTGAATTCGAACATGGAAGAGTCCTTCCCCTGAAAGATTCCGTCTTCTTGCCTCCGCTGTGACGCGTCGTTGGTGATTCGTAAACGACTTTGCTTGGGGAGTCCGTCCTTCGCGCGAGTCCCGCGCGGATGGTGCTTCCATTGTAATACAGTCGAAGCCGGGAAGGAGCGGAATAGAAACCGTCAAAAATAGGGCAAAAAGGCAAGACAAATGAACTTGACATGAAGGGAAATATTAGGATCCAATGGAAACACGGGATATGCCTGATAGAAGCTAAGAATCCCTAATAGATATGGAATAGAGTTCGAATGGGTATCCTGAGACCGCTCTTTTTGCTTCGGATGTAATGCAATAGATTCGGCGCATGTAGGGATTCCGAGGTCCGTCGCGCCGAAAGGGCCCGCTCACGGCGCAGGTGCTGGGTGAGTCCTTTTTTCCGCACGGAGGCCATGTGAGAGATTCACCCGAGACGCCCCCACCGGCCGGAAACGGGCCTTCTTCCAATTCGGCCGTCAGTGTTGTTTGCGGGAGAGAGGCAGCGGCGTCGCTTAGGCCGTCGTATGAAAAAGTCCCCTGGCGGATCTGGGACATCGTTTTTGTACATCTGGTTGGTTTCGTTCTTTTCATCGTTCCCCTGCTGTTCTCTCGGAAGCTGGTGGATCAAGGCACTGTGCAGTACTCCATCTTCATTATTTACAACTACTGCGTAGGCTTCGCCTTACCCTACCTCCGGATGAACAAACGGTATCACGTGGGCTTCGCCGCTCTGGGCATGAGAAAAGGAAATACGAGCGTAAAAGAACAAGTCCTAACGGGATTGCTGATCTCTTTCGTGTTGATCGTGCTTGTGGGAATCGTTCCCTTTTGGCGGGATATGAGGCTGATATGGCACGCTCAATTGCACAAACCGTTTGCGAGTCTCGTGGGATTTCAGTTGGTCCTTCACCTTGTATTGAGGTTCATGGCGTTGCCCATTGAATTGGAAATTTATGATAGGGGTTTGATTGCAGCCTACATTCGAAAGAGATGCAGGATAATTGTCGCGGTTTTCATACAGGCCGCGATACATACCCTTTTCATGACGGGATCAACAGTGAAAATCTACTATGCCGACGGAGCGGCCGCCGCCTACCTGATATTTGTCTTCTTGTTTCAACTTTCTCTCGGCGCTTTGTTCTACCGATTCGACGGACTCATTGCGCCGATCTGCTGCAATGCCGTGGTGAATTTCTCGTTTTTTCCCGATTACTACTAAGTCTATCGCTTCCAATAGAGCGGAGCCATGTTTTTCAGCAACAATGGACCTCAAGAAAGGAACATGGGCGACGAGGAGGCCTTTATGAATTTCAAAAAAGAAGCCTATGTGATGCTGATCCTTTCTCTAATTCATTTTGTCGTGGGATTGATTGTAGCTTTGTTGGGTCCGAGGTTTTTTCCGTTGATCAAATAGCTGCTGAAAACCGGTACGACGGATACGTCGCCTTAGGAGCGCCCGGTTAATGAATGAGCCCACAAGAGCAAGAACGCTCAGAAATAGTCTCATCTATTTATCTGCGATGATGGGTATCGGCCTATTGGTTTTGTTAGTGGGTTTAAATTTGCACCACCCGGCAAGTTCGACGCCAAAGACAAGTATGAAATCATAACAATATGGACGGTCATGTATGTGATATCCGGCGCGAGTCACTATCTGTCATACAGAATGACAAGGAAACGGCCTGAAAAATATGGTTCGGATTCCGCCGGACTTGGTTTGGTGTTGACCTTGATGCTGTCCGGCTACTTCATGAAACTGATGTTGTTTGTTTACATCATGATTGCTGTTGGAAGATTGTACCGGTGAAGGCTTATCGTGTGTTCACCGTGTTTACCTGAAAGCGGTCATACCCTGACATCGCGAAGCCGAGCACAAGGGATCCCACCAGGCCGTTGAAAAACGCGACCCGCGGCGTTGCGGTTCATCGTTTTTCACCAACCCGTGAACCGGGTTCTTTCAAGTATCCGTTCAGAGGGGTATCCGAGGGAGCCCTTTTTGAAAAAAGGGTTCCCTCGGGCTCCCTCCTAAAAACTTGCAGTATTTTAGTACGTTGAACGGCACATGCTGCTCGTTTTGCGAATTCCGTAGGTGATTCGCAAAGGCGAAACGGAGTCCCGTCCCTTCCGGGACGAAGCCGAACTTGGGAGCATCTTTGCCGATTCAGCAGATGTAGGGAAGGTTGGAGTCCCGCGAGGAGACCTATTTCCGCCTCAGCCTCTCCGCCGAAGGCGGTGAGGCCTGTCCAACCTGCTTTGTGAGGGGGTTCGGGGGAGGACTTTCTCGAAAGTCCTCCCCCGTGAATACATACCTTTTCAACGGGCTGCCAAGGACGCAGTGAAATGTAATCGTTCATCGGTGACAGCGTGCTTGAACTCAGTAGTCCAGGTCGTGGGTCGGCAGCCCAAGAGGAGGATGAAACCCATGCGAGGAGTAACCGATGGGAACGGACCCCGAACCTGATATCCCGAAAGAGGGGCCGTATTACCAGGCAAGTGAGGGAAGCTGGACCGGACGGCGCACACCGGTGGTTTGGGCCGTTGTGCTGATCGGATTCTATCTTTCCGTGGCGGTGTTTCTCCAACGGGTTGTGGGAGTCCGTGT
>CAXXLZ010000001.1:0-1781447 GCA_963675595.2 Thermodesulfobacteriota bacterium | reverse complement strand
GCGACGGTAGGTCGCTTCGAGAACAAGAGGCTCTCCGTCGCTCATATCTCGCCAGAGCTGTGCATACCGATCGGGAGAGGAGTCCGTATCGACAGACCATATCCGCATGGATAGGATTTCGTTTCGGCCGTAACCGAGATCACGGCACGCGCTTTCATTCACATTTTGAAAGCGGCCTTCCTCATCTATCCAGAACATTCCGACCGACGCGTTTTCCAGAGAGAATCTGGCCAGATGCAGCTCTTTCTCGGCGAGTTTTCTTTCGGTGATATCCCAAAGGACTCCAAGCACTCCGATAACTTGACCCTTTTCGTCCAGCACGGCCGTCTTAACGGTCTGTACGATCAGTTCTTTCCCGTCTCGGACATAAGGCTCCTCAATCTCCTCCGGCGTTCTCGTGCGCAGGATCCTGGCGTCGTCGTCTCTGTACTTCATCGCCAGGGCTTCCGGAAACAGATCAAAGTCCGTCTCTCCAACAATCTCCTCTTCCCTCATTCCGAAATCTCGGGCAAAATTCCGATTGCACGAGACATAAACCAGGTTCAGGTCCTTGTGAAAGATGCTTTGTGGAAGGTTATCCACGAGCGTTCGATACTTTGACTCGCTTTCTTTAAGGATTTGGTTCAGTTGCTCCATTTCCATCACTTTTGCTTTGATTTCAGCCGCCATGGCATTGAACGCTCGAGCCAGTTCACCGATTTCATCATGGGTCTTCTCCGGAGTCCTTACATCGAAGCTGCCGCTTTCGACATTCTTCATGTCGTTCACCAACTGGGTGATCGGTCCGACGATGAGTCTATTTAGTCCGATAATACCGATCATGATACCCAGAACCGGTACCGCTGCAAGAAGGAGGACGACGGTGATCAGGTTGCGCCGGCTGGCCGATTTAAGAACTTCATTGGCCTTCCCCATTTCGGACTCCGCTCGCGCAACGAGGCCTTCAACTTCCGTATTCTCCACGGCTCGATCAAAACGGTCTTTTGCCTCTGCGATTCGTGATTCGATTCGGTCCAACGTTCGGTTGGTGTCCGGAATAAGCGTCTCAAGCAATTGTATTTGGGAGAACAGCTCCTTGAACAAAGCGGCGATACTGCCGTCCTCGTCGATCGTTTGTAACTGGGATGATAGGAACAGATTGTTTCTGGCCACGATGCCCTTGTTTTCTTCCGTGTAGCGGTTGGATATCAGACTGTTCAAGGCCACAAGGGTGAGCTGATTGAGACTCTTGAGTACGTAAGGCGCCAGTGAAGTTCTTTCATGGACGGATTTTCCCAATACCTGGTCTATTTGTGTGCCGGCCAACACCGTTGCAATCTTCTCATCCAGCCTATAATAAATATCATTTATCGTGGTCCTCAGCGCCGAAAAAGTCTTTTCTTTTCTATCGGTTAAGCGCGCTTTTTCCTCGATCAGAAGAACCAGTTCTCTTGAAGACTTCAGCAAAGCGTCGATTCCTCGTATCGGCCATTCAAACGGCGGGCTTAGTCGCTCGCTCGCAAAGGGCGGAACATGACCCGACGCCATCATGTCGGAAATCAATCGGACAATTCCGTTTCTCCATTTCACGAAATCTTGAATGCCGGCAAGTCGACCACTGACTTCATCACGGATTCGCAGATTGGAAATCACCTGCTGGTGAGTCCAGATGTTCAACCAGGCAATCAGAACAAATAGGAAGAAGGTGACGGCGCCGGTGGTGTATATTTTTCTCCGGATTGTCATATTGGGCATCCCGACATATAAATGAACTTCTTGAATAGGATTCAAAGCATCTCAGCGAATACGCATCCTGTTCCGATCCGATTTCCAGTATCCGCATCCGACCCATGCCTTTCGTCCGTCCTTCAGGGATATCCCTTTCACGAATGATACCTTGGTCTGTATCTTTTTTGCATATGGGTTCAGCCAGTCGTATTCGATCCATCCTTCGCCGTCGTGCTCGATGATGCTTACGATTTCATGGAAGAGCAGCCTGCCGTTCGGCGTTCTGAGATGCCACATGTTCTTACCGACGAGTTCCGGCCTGATTCCTTGCGCGCAACATATCGCCTCCTTCTTGGCTGCGTTATAGCAGTGCATGAAGACGTAGAGCCCCATTTCGTGGTCGGAAAATCTCGGGTCGTGTTGGAGAGCGTCTTGGACGACGGACATGTCGTCCTGATGTTCCAGAACATACGCGTAAGCGGCCTCAACAATGGCCTCCGTCTTCAAGGCAAGAGGGGAAGACGGATGATCTTCGCCGGCCCCCAAGGTCGCCGCTGGATAGAAGAAACAGACGCACACGGTCAGGACGGAAGCCAAAATACATTTCATGCCGACCACACTCACCCTTCCTCGGACGGAGTCGCCGGGGATACATCCACGGACACTGAAGAAGCCGCCCGAAATTATCCGTTTATGGGGAGAGTTCTCCTATGAAGTCGACGAGGAAAAAGGCGCCGGTGAGTTCATTCTTCATGAGCGCCCCTGGAATGCCCCCCGATAATTGGTCCATGTATAATAAGAGTCTGAATGCCCAAAGAACGGAAGGAGACTTTTTGCATGGCCAAGAGAAAGAGACACAGCGCGGAGCAAATCATCCGGAAACTTGAAGACGCGGACCGTCGTCTGACGGCAGGGCAGACGATAGCGCAGGTTTGCCAATCGCTGGAGGTGAGCGAGGCGACGTACCACCGGTGGCGAAACCAGTATGGGGGGATGAAGGCTGAGGAGGCCAAACGGCTAAAAGAACTGGAAAAGGAAAATGCACGCTTAAAAAAGCTGGTCGCCGATCTGATGTTGGACAAGGCAATGCTGAAGGATCTTGCGGAGGGAAACTTCTAAGCCCGGCGCGTCGTAGGAAAGCGGTTGATTATGTTCGAAGTGAACATGCCGCTTCAGAGCGTCGGGCCTGCCGCGTAGCCGGTCAACACCGATCCACCCAACGTTATGAGCCGAAGGAACGGGACGATGAGGTGGAACTGATCAAGGCTCTTCACCGGTTGGTTGGAGAACATCCCCGTTTTGGATGCCGTAGGATCACTCGGCTGCTGCGTGATGCGGGGTGGGCGGTAAACTACAAGCGAATTCATAGACTTTGGAAAGAGGAAGGATTCAAGGTACCTCGAAAAGCCAAGAAGAAACGCTTCCTGGGAGTTGATGCCAATGCGTGCAACAAGCGTAAGGCGGCTTTTGCAAATGATGTCTGGACGTTGGATTTCATTCATGACCGCTTGGTCGACGGCCGTCAGTTCAAGTGCTTGGCCATTGTCGACGAGTTTACTCGGGAAAACCTGGCCCTGAGGATCAACCGCTCCATTACGGGTGAAGACGTTTTGAACGAGCTGAGCCGATTGATGGGCGAGCGGGGAGTTCCAACGGGCATTCGATCGGATAACGGTCCCGAATTTATAGCCCAAAAGGTGAGAAACTGGCTGAAAGACCTGGGAGTGGGAACCCTTTTCGTCGAGCCGGGAGCCCCTTGGCAGAACGGGTACGTGGAAAGTTTCAACAGCCGTTTTCGGGATGAATTCTTGAACATGGAAATTTTCAACAACATCAAGGAAGCGCAGACTCTGGCCGCCAAATGGCGGAAAGCCTATAACGAGGAAAGACCGCACAGTGCATTGAATTACATGACCCCGGCCCAGTTCGCGGCGAGCCCTTGGGGCCTCGACTCCGCCTCGCTCAGCTCGGCTTCGCCGAGGCCCCAAGGGCCGGGGATGGAAAACCGCGAGTCATGATAAAACTCTCATAACTCCTGGACCAAAAACTGGGGGCTTGACACCCCGCCTCTGTAAAACGCCTTGGGTATCACGGAAGACTCGGTACGGAAAGCCCGGTTGCCGTACTTCGGACTTTGCCCGTCTCAAGCTTCCTCCGGCCTGCAGGCGATTCATCACATGCAAACTTCCGGGAAACAACAATGGGTCGCTGAATCTCAGCTGGAGAAGACACCCGTTTCAATGGTACGTATGTGGTTTTCACCGGTACCGACATTCCCGCCGATAAAGCCGGAATCACCTATCAGCGCCTATGGCGGATGGGAATTATATGGTTTACCGGGCAATCCTCTATGCTAAGGACGGAATTTCAGTGCGACGCCGACCCCGTTATTCAAGCCGTCCGGTCCAAAGACGCCGTTTACTTCGAGGAGCATTGGGGAGGACCAAATCCGGCGTTGTAGGTCTTCCTTGTATAACCGCCCGGTATTACCTAAGTTATTTGAATCGGCAAAGGTAATTCAAATAATTACGGATTTGGGTGATCGAGAGTACTCCTTGCCCGATCGATAAACGTTTGCAGGACACATTAGGTAAATAAATAGGTATGGCTACTATTAATCAGTAAAGTCGATAAGTCAACTAGGTCAAACTTCGGATCGGGCGGCAAACGATCGTTTCTATGCAGCCGGCTGGAAAATCTGAAGAAATTGGATGAGTTCAATCTCAGCAACGGAGAGTAAGTTAGTGAAATCCGAGGAGTGCGTGAACCCGGGGGCCGGTTCCCTATGATCATGTGGAATTGGATGAATACGTGGTTATGTCCAATCGCACACGGGAAATTATGGTGTTATCCGTAGGGACGGGTTTCAAACACGCCTCTGCGGGAACCGCGCGGGAACCGCGCGGAAACCGGTGGAACGATTGACGGGCGCGCTCAAGACGGTTTTAGCCGGACGGGTCAATGAATTGCGTAATACGCCCGGTCTGAAATTGTGACAACGGAATTATTAGGAATACATCATAAGGAAAGGCGATGCATGGAACCGCATCCGGGCGTATATCACCGGCAACCCGGCGTAATGGGACCTGGGGCAGGAAAATACGGGTGTAAGGGCGGTTCGCGAACCGCGAGGCCTCCCGGAGAACATTTCCCGCCCTTTCCGCTGAAATGACCCGTATGCCATACAAGAAACGGCCATCCGTCGGGTGAACGGTGCCGCCTGCAACCGACCGAGGAGGACTTCAAATGCATGACATCCAAAATGACCCGGTGCAAATGCAGCTTACCCCCGTGGGTGAGGTTCGCAGCGAACTCAAGACCCCCATGCTGTCGGTCGGCAAATCGGATATTGAGTTGCGGGAATCTCAACAGACGATTCGCCGATATCATGAGCAGGTTACGAGAACGGTAAGTGAACTGGTCATCTTTGAGCAATGGGCGGAGCTTCTCGACGGTATCGAGGAATTCTCCCATATCCTGGTGCTCTATTGGCCCCACTTGATCGACTCGGAACGGCGAAACCTACGACAGGTACATCCGATGGGGCGCAAGGACTTGCCCTTGCAAGGCATTTTCGCAACCTGCAGTCCCGCTCGACCCAATCCCGTTCTGGTTTCGGCCGTCAGGCTCCTTGAACGCGACGGCAATATCCTCAAGGTAAAAGGGTTGGATGCGGTGGACGGCAGCCCTATTTTGGACATCAAGCCCTATGTGCGATCCTATTATGGTGTTGACGACTCGACCATACCCCGGTGGATGGTTCAAATTCACAGGGAGCTCGAAATCGATATTTCTTGAAACGCATACGGCGGGTTGATCGCTTTGCCGTGCTCTCAGCGACTCTTCAGATTGGGGATCGGGTCGAGAGCGCCACGTTCGACAAAGATGGAAACATGTCCGCATTGGATTCGGCGTCGCTTCTCCAAGCGAGGCTGCCATCGGTGGAAGACCGGTCGGAGTCTATTTCGCCTCCTCGGGGAAGGTGCGGTGTGGAAAGGGCGTTTCGGCGGGACCTCCACACGGGATTCCTTTGCGGACCAAAGCATCCTGTGGCCGAGGGATCGGAAGCGAAGAGAGCCTCGGCTCTCTCCGCTTTCAATTCGGTGTCGTTAACCTACCTTACCTTGGTGCTTTTCTACTTCCCGGTTTCTACTTCATCGGCATAGAAGAGCATGGGCTTGTAGGTGAAGTCCACGAACATTTCGAACTGATCGTCCAGATGTTCGCTTTTCCGCCCGGTGCCGTCCACGAATCCGCTGGTTCCGGGGGCGGTGATGTTGATGCCGTCAATGGATCCCGGTTCCAGGTTGACCATGTGGTTCTGCGTTCCTCGATCCACCTTGGGGAAGGGCGGCAACTCTACGGAGGAGCTGGTAATGGGCTGATGCAGGAAGTATCCCAGCACGGTGACCGGATGAAAGGCGTCCATGGCCGTCTTCAGACGGTAGCCGTCCAGGTTCGATCCTTTCTGGCTTTCTGCAAGGTCGGCAAGGGCTGCCAGTAGGCTGCTTTCGAGAATCTCCGCCTTCTTACCGTCGAAGAAATCCGTTTGGGTATCTCCCTGAAGGGCCCTGCAGAAGAGCGTGTAACCGTGGTAGCGGTCGGAGAGAATCTGAACCGCACTCTGTCCGAAGACATTCTTGTAACCTGCGAATTCATTCTCGAAGGTGGCGGGGATGACCCGTGCCCACCAGCTGTTGAATATGGCCGCCCCGGGCTGATCACAATGCCCGTCGCCGTCATCGTCCGTCAGGAGGTTGTTCCATTGAGCCAGGAGCTTCAGCGCTTCTTTGATTTCAGGATTCCTGGTGTTCGCGGCCTCCAGGATACCCAGCATCAGGTCTTTGGCGTTGAGAGCCCTTTTGTCGTAGAAGGCGATGTTCTTGATCATGGCCTTCAGATCCTCCCGGCCGAGTTTCTCCTTGGCTTGGGCAAGCCGTAGAAGGCTTTCGACGCGATCATCACGACCCCATCCTCCCCACACATCCGAGGTGGCCAAGTCTCCATGTCCCCATCCGGGGGCCGGCTGATTGTTCCAGTTGATCAGTAGTCCGTCGGCCGGATTGGAGGCATGCGGGTTTTCGGTTTTGGGGAGAAAACCCCGCCATTCGTATTCTCCGGTTCCCGGCGCCGGCAGGCGAAGGTCATAACCTTCGGGACGTATGGGATGGAGACCCAGGTGGTAATAAGCGATATCTCCATCCGTATCGGCAAAAAAGTAGTTGATGGACATGTCGCTCAGCTGGGCCGCTTGATTGAATTCCTGGACGGTTTCCGCGTTCATCAGGTCGTAGAATGAAGCCAGGCCCTGCAGGAATCGGTCCTTACAACTAAGGCGTTTGCTGAAGGCGACATGGTGGTCGGCATCCACGAAAAAGACGGGACCGTGGACCGTATAGAGGTCCTCCTTTACGACGGGCTCCGGGTTCCCCTTGACGCGAAATACGTTCGTTCTGACATCCATGTCGCGCCAAGCCCCCTGATACCAATACTGACGGGGGTTGTCCGGATTGAGCTTTTCCGCGTAGATGTCTTCGATGTTATCGATTCCCGCGGTGGAGGAAAAAGCCGCACGACGGTTGTGGCCGAACATGATGAAGGGATAGCCCGCCAGAGTCGAGCCCACGGCGTCGATGCCCGCCCCATGGAGACCTACTTCATAGAGCGCGGAAGGGACCTGAAAACCGAACTGAGGGCCGCCCATGAGCTGAGAGCGCCCGGTGGCTGAGCGGTTCGGGGCAACCGTTACCGCGTAGCTGGCCGGATGTCCGTATCCGGTCCATTCCCGGAGAAACCTGCCTTCGGCCTGCTCTCGTGCCAGAGCGGATTCGGCCCTGAAGGCGGCTCCAAGGGCCGCCTTTCTCAACGGGCTTTCCAGTCCGGAGAAGTCCTTCAATGCCCTTGCTCGAGGCAGGGTGAACTCACGGTCAACGGTGGTGGGACTTTGGGGATCATAACCCCAGCACCAATCGTCGAACATGGCCTTGCCCTTTTGCGGCCCGTGTTTTCCAACGAGGAAGTTGAGCACGGAAGCATTGGCCAGCTCCGCCGACACGTCCATGAAGAAGCCCATAACCGAGAGGAAATCGGCGGCCACATCCTCGGACGACCATAGCGCCGGCGAAAAACCCAAGTCCTGGAATTCCTTCGGGAGGTTATTCTCCGGATCGGAAGCGGCTTCAGCGATATAAGCGTTGATTCCCGCGGCGTAGGAACGCAGGACCGTCTGCAACTCCGGCCGGAGCTGCTCGATCTGCCCTTTGACCTGTGCCAGAGTCAAATTGTCTCTTCGGTTTCCCTGGTCAAAGGCGAGCAGTTTTTCCCCCAGGACTTCGGACAGCCGGCCCCAATAGGTGCGACGAAACATCTCGATCTGGAAAAGCCGATCTTGCGCGGTCGCATAACCGAAGCCGAAAAAAAGGCCTTCCAGACTGTCCGAGTACACATGGGCCACTCCGTAATCGTCCCGGACGATTTCAGCTTCGGGCGCTCCGGCAAAGCCTGGAATGGCTGTAAAGGTTGGAGAAATCGTCACGGCGAGAACAAGAACAATAATCATCCTACATCTTCCGAGCATTTTTCCGCCTCCTACCGACTGTGTTGTATTGAACTACGAAGAATAATGGAGAACGTGGAGCCAAATTGCAGAAGGATTGAACGATATTGTATGAGAAAAATGAGAATCGGCCCCTATCGGGTGATGGTTTAACGGTGGCCGTCCTATAGTTCGGCGAAATTAATATCCAAAAATGCCGAAGTGTCAAGATGAATCCGCCTTCCCGCCGTGGCGGGAGACCGGCACTGTCGTGGGGATCGTCCGGTCCCTAAATCCATTGCAGGGTACGGTCGATGACGGGTGTTCGGGAACCTCTCTTCGAAGACCGAGAACACGCCGTCAATATCTTTTTCGCGATGTCCGCCGATCAGATATCGGTGAGGGGGGCGCGGGCCGGAGAGAAGACCGGGGCGGGTGATTTTGCGAGATAAGGCAGACTGTTGAGAAATGCGACCTGCGCTGTTGCGCTTCATTTCCCGCCATTGCGACGTACTCCTATGTACGCCCCATTCCACGGGATTTGCGCGTTCCGCATTTCATCGTTTTCAGCACTCCGCCGTAATCGGGGGGGCTTTTTCAGCGGACTGATAGAGCGGGCATCGACGGGGAAGGACAAATAAATCCCTTGGGTCCGCCCTGCCGGAACATCGTTCCCTCTCAAAAGAGACGGCGGTATTCCGTGGGGAACGCCGCCGCCGTCGTAATCCGGGTGGTCGTCCGAGATGGGACGATGCTCTATAAGTACCGATTCAGCCTCAGGGCAGTATTTTCACGTCGGCTTTCGCCTTTATTTTTTCCACATACTTGGTCACTTTTTGCTGAACCTGCTCTCGTGTCAGATATTCTTTGATGCGGTCTTTGACCTCGTCGAAGGGGACCGTTCCACCGGGTTCCTTATCCGTGACCTTGATGATATGGTAGCCGAAACGGGTTTCCACAATGTCGCTGACCTCACCGGGCTCCATGGCAAACGCCGCGTCCTCGAAAGGTCCGACCATCTGGCCTTTGCTGAAGTAGCCCAAATCTCCTCCCTTGGAGCTGCTCGGGCACTGGCTCTTTTCCTTGGCCAAGGTTGCGAAGTCCGCTCCCTTTTTGAGGTCCGCCTGCACGGCTTCGATCTTCTTGCGGGCTTCGGCTTTGTCCGCATCGGACGCTCCGGGATCCACCATAATAAGAATGTGAGATGCCTTCACTCGTTCGGGTTTCTTGAAGGCGTCGGGGTTGTCGTCATAATATTTCTGCGCCTCCTTGTCCGAGATCTTAATCTTGTCGACGAAATTCTGTTGAATAAGGCCTTGGATGGTCAGGCCCTTTTTGATGTCGTCCCTGAGGGAAGATTCGGTGACCCCCATCTTTTTCAACGCATCGTTGAATTGGGCCTGATCGGGTAGGCGCTTTTTGAGTTGTTCGATTTGTGCCTCGACGTCTGCGTCCTTCACTTTGATCTGCTGCTTCTTGGCCTGTTGGTAAAGGAGCTCCCTGTTCACCAGGTTTTCCATGGCCTCCATCCTGATTTTGGCCTGCTCCGTCTCGTCGGGCGATTTCTGGCTCATCAGGGTGAATCTTCTTTCGGCTCTGCCCATTTCACGGTCCAAATCGGCACGAGATATCTTCGCCCCGTTCACGGTGGCCACCGTATCGGCCGAGGGATCCCCCTCCTTGGCTGAAACGGGGGCGACGCACAAGACAAAAGCGAATGCCGTAAACATCAAGATAAGGCTTTGAATTCCTTTACGAAACATGAATCTCCTCCATTGAAGGCTTTTGGGTTGGGACCCTTTTCATCCGCACCTGGAACCCGGCATGGCATGGTGTGAAACGGGAAGCCCCGTGCCGCAGGGTCTTCGGAAGGAATCACCGGCCGAGGAACCCGTAGGCGGTTCGCGGGAAATTGCTCTTGGGGCCTCGTCCGGTTCTGGTGCGCATTCGGCTCGGCTCCTCAGAGGACGGCAAATCAGGTCAGGACCTTACACTTTTTGCCGCTGCCCGGCAAGTCGATGTTCCATTAATCAAGGAATCATGGTTTCCGACGCCGGATCATGCTTCTGAAAACGAGTCTCAGCCCCTTTTGGGTTTGAGTTGGCATAACAATAGACACACCCATGGGGGCAAGTGTTATATTCGCCGATGTCTTTGCTCTCGCTGCAACCACAACCTTTCCGAGTGGGGTTCCTCCCCGCTCGAATTCTTCTCTCCGGAAATAGGTGCCTCATTGCTTCGGCGTCGATGCAGGCGGCCGGGAGAATCGTCCGGTCCACAAGCTCGGGGGAGCAGCATGCATAAAGGCGGATGCGCCTTCGGGCAGCGATTTCGGCCAGCTCGCGGAGCAGTTTCTTTCGGGCTGCCGTCGTGGGATCGATGACTCTCACGCCTTGTTCTTCCAGAAGACGGGAGAAACCTCTCCGTACTTTGGCGTAAAGGCTCGGAAAGCTCACGTAGCACCTGCTTGTGAGTCCTTCCAGAGCCCCGCACAAATCGTGGAACCTGGTTTTATGGTAGGTTTCGCCGGTGAGGTCCGATAGGAGAATGGGATCGTAACGCCAGAATACCCGGTCTTGGCCCACGAATCGGACCAGTTCCCCGAATGCGGCGACTCGTTCCTCCAAGGGGGGTAACCGAGGTTCGAAAATGGAAGGCAACCCTGTGATCGTGAAATGGAACACGGAAGCGTACCCCATGTCCTCGAGCCGGGGAATTATCGGTAGAAAGGGAGTGAAATTTTTGGACCAGAAAACAAAGGCGTAAACCAGATTCGGCTCGAGGGAAAGGCCATAAAGCCGCCGGTTGAAGGGGTTTCTCCAAGAAACCCGGCCCGCCGCCAAACGATTGGAGAACCAATCGGCGTATAATGCCGGCACATCCGTTCTGCGGCTAACGGATACGATCCGGGCCTGTCGGTCATCAAGAGATTCGAACAAATTTGCATTCATGGCACTGGTCGGGGGAGGCCGCACCGCGTCGTCCGGAACAGACCCGACAAGCTTTCAGGAGCTCCGCCGAAGGCAGTTCCGATCACTTGGGGTGTATGTGGGGTCGACTCCTTTGTTCGAGCGAGAGAGGGGCTGCGACGACTGGAACAAATCAGGGCGAGGTCCTTCCGATGTTCTTATTCAAAGGATCACCGGCGGGAACCTTCTCATAAGCGCCCCCGTAACGATTATCGTCCGACCATGGAGGCCTGATCGTTAAGACGCCAGTCGTAAGGGATGAATTTGATCGACACCGGCGTCTTCGCTGATTCGATCTCTTGTTTCAGCCGTTTCGGTGCGAAATGAAGCACATAGTCGACCAGGGTCGGGTCCTTCTTGTTTAGATTCGTACCGCACCAGTCCAGAAAGTCGTCCTTGTACCAGTGCAGGATGGAAGACATATAGAGGATATTCGTGCGAGAGTCCAACCTGAGGTTCCTTCTTTCGGACAAGAAGACCAGAGTTTCATTCCCCAGTTGCGCTTCCAGATGGTGGGGGAGGAAAACCTCGTTGGGCAGTCGAGGACAACCCATGGACGCGCTGTTGAGGGCGAAGTGTACCCGGGGGTCGGAGAAACGTTTCCGAATGATGCCTTTTTCGAGATCGTGAAGACTCATGGGCTTGCCTCCATAAGTCAAACGCTGAAAAAAGAAGAATCCACTCTTCTGTCCGAAGAAAGACAGCAAAGTGGGCGGCTTCACATCCGTAACCGATGAGATCGGATAGTAGGTGAGGACGATCTTTATGACGGAAGCGTTATAGGCATTGATCCAATAGGCCAGTCGATCTTCGCTCGTGGGGAAGCTTTCCGGCTGAGAGTCCGGACTGATGGAAGCGAGAAGCGCAAGGTAGGCGTCGAGGTCGGCGGGATTGTCGGCTAGACCCCGATAATTCACGAGGCCTGCATCATTCACAAAACGCTTGAGCACTCCGTCGAAAAGCTCATGGGAAAATACCCGAGGTACGGTTTCGGGGTTCGAGGCCGCCGGTCCGGGACCCACCGACGTGCAACTCCATCCTGCCGCCAATGGTATCAGAAGGAGAACCAAGACTTTCAATAGACGGAATTTTCGGTGATTCTTCATGGGGAGACCGCTCCGACTCGTGGGGCGTTCAGTTTTCGTGTGGACTAGAAACAGTGGAAGTCGTTGAAGGCGTACATGGAGAATACCGTTTCCGTCCGGAATACTCCGTGGGAACACGAAACGACGCCTTCGGGGCCGTGGTCCGTTCCGGTCACGGCCTTTCCGGAGAGAAGAGTAAGATGTCGCTCACCCGACCGTTGAAAAGCGTCGTCTGCGGCGTTGCGCATTATCTTTCGTCTCCGTGCGACGTACTTCTATGCTTGCCTCATTCACGAGGGCTTAAGCGCCCTGCATATCATCGTTTCTCAGCACTCTGCAATCGTCCGACTTTTTCAACGGATTGTCTACGAAGTATGCTCGGGGGTTGTGATCGACCGGCGCCCCCGCCTCCGGGAGTTCGGAAATGTATCCGGAAAAAGCGCTCCCGGCCGGTAAGCATATCCGGAATTTTCCTTCTCGGATTAATGCACGGAAATCTCCGTATACCATCCCGGGCCGGAGAGTTAAACGGGGATTCGATGAAGCGGCTCGCAGAGGAGGCCGAACGGAATACGTTGCAGCCTGGATTCCCATGGATGCCGCGGTGAATAGGGCGTGGGGCATGCCGGTCGCCGCCGATCCGGTGGTCATTGACGCATCCGACCGGTTTCTTTTTGCCTCTCCAAGGACGGTCGGATCAGGTACCTTTCTGCACGGAAGAGGGGGCACAATGGGTCTATTATAATGACAAACAGGGCTTTCTTAAGGTATTCATGTGTTAAGAGATGAAAATCTTCAGGTGCCAACCGCGTCTCACGAACGATTCCGGCCCGCTCAATCGTGTGAGTCCGTTCAAAACTCGCGTGCAAGATTTCGAGCACATGCCTTGTCTGCGGCATGGTTGGCTGTTTCATGATCGGAAGACGACCCGTATGAGCTGTTGGTCATTCCGGGGGATGATAAGGTTCCGGCGATGACCCCGAAAGCCAAAGATCGAAACCCAGAGGAATGCGCAATGAAGAAAACTGCCTTGGTGCTGTCCGTCCTGCTGTTGGTGTTCTGCACGATTTCCGCGTCCGCGGAAGAACGATCCGATGAGGTTTTTCAAGCGGCGACCATCCGGTCCCTCATGGCCGGTTCCTACGATGGTTTCGTTGATTTCGCTCAATTGAAGCGGCACGGAGACTTCGGTTTGGGAACCTTCGATGGGTTGGACGGAGAAATGGTGGCTTTGGACGGTGCTTTCTTTCAAGTGGGCATGGACGGGGAACCGGTGGAAGTTTCGGATGAAACGACAAGCCCATGGGCCATGGTCACTTACTTTGATCCCGACCTCGCTTTCACGCTATCCGAGCCTTTGGACTATGCAGGGCTCAAGGCGGTCCTGAACGGCCTGCGTCCATCGGAGCACCTGTTTTATGCGGTTCGAGTGGATGGGTGGTTCGATTATGTGAAAGTGAGAAGCGTTCCTAAACAAGCGGCGCCGTACCCTCCGTTGGTCGCCGTGGTCAAGCATCAAGGTGTGTTTGAATACCGCAATGTGCAGGGAAGCCTCGTAGGATTCTGGTGTCCGGAAGTCAGTGAAGGAATCAGTGTTCCCGGCTATCATTTTCATTTTTTGAGTGCGGATCGAAGTGTCGGAGGTCACGTTCTTGATGTCTCGATGAAGCGTGGCTCAGCCGTTTTGGATGTTATCACCGACTTTCGACTCACGCTGCCGATGCGAAGCGGGGACGATGCCCGGTTAAATGAAGATGGAAGAGTGAAGAAATCCGAGTACGCCGAAGTGGAGGGTTCCTCTCATTAAGCAGTTGGAGGAAGGCGACGGCGACGACATCTTTCGGAAAGGACGGAATCCGCTTTCTTCCTTGACCGGCCGAGTGTGTCGGGCTCGTGAACTTTACGAATCTTCAATATCCTGGTAATATTTTTATTGCGAATTAATTCGCCGAAATTTCATTATAGTGCGTATTGAGTACTCAAGAGAGGCTTTTCAGCCCTGTCGATCCACCGGTTTCGACCAAGATGCACCGGAATCGAATACGAAATCTCGTTCGGGCGAGATGTTGTGCTCGCTCATGGGTCCGATTCCGCGAGACTGTTCGGTCTCTCTTAAATTATTGATTTGACTATGTTCAATGGGTGTACTATGGGGAGCGATTGTGACATCATGCACAGAGCATGTATGTAAGTTCGGTTCTCTTGATACATTGCCATGAAGATTTGCTCATGGATTACCGAAATCGACAGACTTCCATTTGTAATGCAATAATGCGGTGGATGATTGCCGTTAGTAGCGCTTCAGGTGATATGAAATCATCGGCCGAGGAAGGGACGTGATGCCCTCCGAGGAGCACGATAACAGAGTCATTGAGCTGCGTCGGCGTATTTTTCAGATTGAACGATTGGCGGCCATGCCCCATGTCGTATGGCAGCTCATGGAAGCCTTGGCCAACGAAAACACGTCGGCCGACCGACTGGAAAAGATTATCGAGAGTGACGTTGCGGTGGCGTCGAAGATTCTGAGTCTGGCCAACTCCGCTTACTATAGTTTTGCTCAGGAAGTGACGACCATTCGCAGGGCCATTGTGCTGATCGGCTTCAAGGAACTTGAATTTCTTGCGCTCGGAGCCGGCTTGGCCGAGGTCTTTGATCTGCGCAGGGTTCCCCAAGGCATGGACGGGGAAGGGCTGTGGATTCACTGCATGGGTGTGGCATGGATGGCTAAAGAGCTGGCGGTGAGCGCCGGATATCCCACGCCGGGCGAGATCCTGATCGGTGGGCTCCTGCATGATCTCGGAAAATTGGTTCTGGCCACGCACCTCGCCGATGAACTCGCAGCCGTGCTGGAACTGTCTCAAGAAGGGATGACTTATTTCGAGGCCGAGGAATTGCTCGGAGTGTCCCACACAACGGTGGGATATCTGCTTGCACTGAGATGGGGATTGCCCCCGATTCATGCCTCGGCCATTCGCGATCACCATTCGATCCAAACGTCGGATCCTTATTTGAGATCGACCTGTCTCGTTCTCATGGCCGACCATTTGGTTAAGAAGATCGGCCTTGGGCTGGCGCAGCAATCTCGTCCCACCGACTGGCACGAGGCTCTGCGCGGCGCCAAGATAGACCCGGATGATGTGAGGGCTGTGGCTCGGAAGGCGTCCGAGACTCTGCCGCCCATGGCCGGCACTTGGCGGCAAATGCTCGTTCAAGGAGAGGCTTAGTGAGCCGCAGCGGTGAACATGAACGACTGGCCCGGCAGAACCAGACGCTGGCTCAAGCCATGGCGAGTATGGGGATTCGTCTGGAATCCTCCATCAAAATGCTTTCGGCCATTGCCGGACTCACTTGTATTCCGACCAAAGACGTGACTTTCAGGGATGCCGCCGAAGAAGTTCTCGAAATCCTGGTGAGAGAAATGGGAAATATCGGGAACTGCTCCCTGCTTGTGTATCGGCAAGACCAAAGATTGCTGACTCTGCTGGCCGCCAGAGGTCCGGTGGATCTTCTGGAAGGTCCCCGAAAAGATTACAACAAGGATCTTTCGTTCCACCCCGGAGAAGGCGTTGCCGGTAAGGTTTACGTGGAGAACGAACCCTGTTTCTGGGAAAGAGGGGGAGGAGAGGACGACCTGCTCGAGCGGAAGCCCGAGTTGGGCAATCCGGAAGCTTTGGCCTGCCTGCCTCTGTCCACTTCGCGTGGGCGCCTCGGCGTTTTGAACATCTCCTTTGACTCTAAGATCACTTTCGATTTCCATAGAAAAAGAGACCTGATGATCCTCAGCGGCGTTGTGGCCAACGTGCTGCAGTCTACGCTCCTCAAGGTCGAAGTGGAAGAACTGGCGGGATCCTTGCGGGACAAGATCTCGGAGTGCGAAACGGAGATTGCCAGGCGTAAGAAATATGAGGAAGAGCTGAGTTCCGCGAGGAACGAACTGGAGGCAAGAGTCGAGGCCAGAACGGAGGAGTTACGGACGGCGAACGAGTCTTTGAGGCAGGAAATTCTGGAGCGGCAACGCAGTGAGGACGAAAGAAGGAGGCTGGAAACGCAGTTGCAGCTTTCTCAGAAAATGGAAGCGATCGGAACTTTGGCCGGCGGAATTGCGCACGACTTCAACAACATTCTTTTTCCGATTATCGGCTACACGGAACTGGCCATGGAGGATATCGACTCTGAAAAGATCACGTATACCAACCTGCAGGAGGTGTTGAAAGCCGCTGAACGCGCCCGCGATTTGGTGCAGCAGATACTGACCTTCAGCAGACAGGGTGAGCGCAAGCGGACTCCGGTAAGAATTCAGGCCGTGGTCAAGGAGACGCTTCGTTTACTTCGATCGACCTTTCCTTCAACCATCCAACTCCGAACCGCCATCAGGGACGACTGTGGGCCCGTATTCGCCGATGCCACCCAGGTGCAGCAGGTTGTCATGAACCTGGGGACGAATGCGTATCATGCGATGCGGGAACAGGGAGGCACTTTGTCCGTGGCCCTCGAAATGTTTGATATCCATTCTCCTCTCGAAGGGCAGGCGAAGGGCTTGGTTGAGGGCAAGTACGTGGTGTTGGATGTATCCGATACAGGCCCGGGCATCGACGAATCTCACTTGGACCGCATTTTTGACCCGTTTTTTACCACCAAAGCGCCCGGTGAGGGAACGGGCATGGGGCTCGCGGTTGTTCACGGAATTGTGAAACGCTACGGCGGACAGGTTGCGGTAGAAACCAAACCCGGTGAAGGAACCCGATTTCGAGTCTTTTTCCCCATGGTGGACGCCGAAGTGGGACGGGAGGAGGAAAACGGACCGACGACCTTGCCGCACGGCTCTGAACGTATCCTCATCGTGGACGACGAAGCCCCCGTTCTGGATACGGTCCAACAGATGCTGGAAAGCCTGGGATACCATGTGACTCCAAGGTCGGACAGCTTGACGGCGTTGGAAACGTTTCGGGAAAGGCCTCAGGAGTTCGATCTGGTCATTACGGATATGACCATGCCCAACATGACGGGCGCTTCCCTTGCAAGAAATCTCATGGACATCCGACCGGGCTTGCCGATCATTCTGTGTACGGGTTTCAGCGAGATCATCAACGAGGACAAAGCCAAGGCCTTAGGGGTCAAAGAGTATCTTCAGAAGCCTGTCGCTAAACGGGAAATGGCCATGAAGGTGCGAAGAGCGCTCGACCTTATGGTTGGAGAATGATTCGTGGCGCGAATTCTGGTCATGGACGACGACGAACAAATCAGAAAGGTGATGCGGCAAGTGTTGGAACGTGAGGGGCACCAAGTGGTACTCGCCTTGAATGGGAAGGAGGGGATCGCGCTTCATCTTGATCAACCCGTAGACTTGGTGGTCACGGACATCATCATGCCGGAACTGGAAGGCATAGCGACCATCATGGAACTGAGGAGAACCACGCCGGACCTGAAAGTCATCGCCATGTCCGGAGGCGGCGCCGTAGACGCCAAGGATTATCTCCGATTGGCGAAAATGGCGGGTGCCCGGTTGACCTTGACAAAACCCATACGTTTGGAGCAACTCAGAGAAGCGGTAAGAGCCCTCGTCTGATTGCTCATCCCTTATATCTTTCCACGCCGGCGCGGTTCCGTAGGCTCATTCAGGGAGCCGGCGTCAATTCCGCCTCGAACACGAACTTGCCTTCCGAAGCCTTGACAATGGTCACGCTCTTGTCGGGAACCCTATGGGTGCAGGACAGGGTGACGTTTCCGGTGACCCCTTCAAACATCCGGAGGCTGCCGAGGGCCAGACGAACGGCGTCGTGTTCCGTACTCTCCGCCCGCTCTATCGCTTCGGCGATCATGTTCAAGGCGTCGTAGCCCAACGCGGCAAAAGCGTTTTCCGGTTTCTCTCCATACTCCTTTTCGTACCGTCGGACAAAGGCCCCAACGTTGGCGTCCTTGTCGTCATAAGCCACATGGGTCGCGACGAACACGTCGTGAGCGTCCTTGCCCGCCTCGCTGAACAACAGCTCGGTATCGCATCCGTCCCCACTGACGATGGGGCCCTGGAACCCCGCCCTTCGCAGCGCCCCGACAACATCCCCGCACTGGTCGGGAAGGGAGGAGATCATGATGACCTGAGGAACGGCTTTGAGCGCCTTGAGTTCGGCGGTTTGAGAAGTGAGGTCTCCGACGGCCGAGGGATAGGTCGTGCCTCCCATTATGGCATCAGGGCCTGCGAGAGAGCGATACCTGTCCAGAAAATATCGGGTAAGCGCGGCGGTGAATACGGAAGGCTCTTCCGTAAGGATCCAGGCGGTTCGTCCTTTGATCGTGTTGTAGGCGTATTCGGCGATGGCGGCAGCCTGGGCGTTGTCCCCGAACGCGGCCATGAAGACATATTCTCCGGTGTCATCGGGCAATGAAGGCAAAGTGGCTCCCGAAGTCAGAAACACGACTCCCGCCTTCTGTGCAATCCGGCCCGCGGTCAAAGCGAAGTTGGAGTCGCTCAGTCCGATGACCGCCGCCACTTCCGGGTCCTGCACAAGGCGGGTCATGGCTTCCCGCGTGGCCGTTTCGTCCGTCTTCGCGTCTTCATGAATGAGCTCGACCCGCTTTCCGAGCAATCCGCCCAGGGCGTTGATATGTTTTACGGCCAGACGCGCGCCTTTCAGCGAAGGACCATCCAGAGAGGACTGGCCTCCGGTGGTGCTGTAAAGAGCTCCGATTTTGACGGTGCCTTCCCCGGATCCCGAAAAAACGGCCCCCGATTGAAGGAGCAGCATGCACGTCAACACCACGATCATCTTCTTCATGTTTCGTCTCCTTGCCGTTGGTACGGCGTCCGTTCAGGCCGGTTGCACGACGGATTTATTTCGTGGCAACGTCCGGGGGAAAGACCTCGCCATTGATTATCTCCACAGAGGGACCCGGTTGCAAGAACGAACCCGGGGTCTGTTTTTTGCGGAAGGGTGAGGATTGGTGTTTCAAGCGGAGGCGTCAAACACATCCGACACGGCGAAAGTATTCCACGCGACTCATGTTCTCCACGTCCAAAAGACTTTTCAGCGCTACGTTGAAATCGGACACTCCAATGGTGAACAGACCGTGCCCGTATACCACGCCTCCACGATGCCCTTTCACCGCCGGGGGAAGCGTGCGGCACAATCCGAAGGGGCCGGTGCCGACTTCCCCGGGTACCACGGGAATGTCCCCGATGTAACGCGGTTCCTCGCATTTCACGTGGCATTCACCCCGCAGGGTGCAGTGATGTTTATCACAGTCCATGGAAAGAATGACCGCGAATTTGGGATGTCCGTGAAGCACGGCCTCGGCGCCCGTGTGCTCCACTATACCCACGTGAGCGGACAGCTCGCTCGAGGCGGTGATGCCGGCGCAGGACGAGTCGTCCAAAGGGCAGGGATCGATGTATCCTTCGAGTTCGTCCAGAGAGCTTCCAGTCTGACTTATGTACAGGGTGTTGTCGAGCAGGTAGGATATGTTCCCGAAATAAGAGTCCACGAGTCCGAGTTTCACGGTCCATCGGCCCGCTTCGCACATGGCCCGAAGCACCTCTTCTTCGGTTTGAAAAGGCCCTCTCGTCAGTTCCGGGCAGGGTCCGGCGGGGGCGGGCAACGCCCGCAAAGCGGTTTCAAAGGCTTGTTTCCGGAGTGCGTCCACACGGCCGCGTTTGTGGGCCGCAAGATAGTCGCCGAAGAATTTGACAAAGCAGGCGAAGCACACGGAACTGAAAGTGACGAAGGCCTGCTCGGGCGTCACGGAACCCAAGGCGGCTATGCCGCCCCCCCTCACGATCACCCCTTTTCTACTCTCCAATGCCTTGATGAGTGCGGAGCTCGACAAATTGTCGATTACGGGAATGTCGTGGAGAAACGTCCTGGTTTCGCAGTCCGACGGCCGAACGAGATCATCCTCTTGCGAAGCGAGATAATCCACGATGGTGCGATAAGGTTCGGCCGGTTTCGAGAAGAGCAGGGAATTGATGTTCAGGGCTTGAAACAGCGTTTCCAGAACGGGAATTCTTGGGTCTTCCCGATTCCACACGATCTCTACATCGAGTCCCCCGAAGATAACGTCTTGGGGCGACGCCAATCCCGCCGATACCAGTTTCCCCGCGTATTTGCGGATCAGGCGTTCCATTGAAGTCCCAACCTTTCCGCTTGCTCTCTGATCGGGCGTCCCTCAGGGTCCAGGCCCCGAATGCGGTAATAGTTGGCCCTAGCCTCCAGAAAATCGTCTCTCGCCAATGGAGGAATTTCTATGCGATTTCCGCTTGATCCCGGTTCTTCGAAAAATCGGGCGGGTAGGTCGTCGTCGTCTTTTCCGAATCCGAGCCGGAAACTCATCATGCGCTCGTGGTAGCAGATCCGTTCCCCGCATCGGAGGAGCTCTTGTGCGGAACTTGGAACTCCGGTCACCGCTGTGAACGCTTTGGCGTATTCTTCCAGGGTGGCCGCAAGAAACGTGAACTTACAGGCGGTCAAAGAGTCGGCCACGGCGTTTTGGTCCTCCGCAATCTTGATGATCCTGGCTTTGCCGCTGAAGGTGAACCGGTCCGTAGCCACGGGCTTTCGGAGGATTTCATGGCTGATGGGGTAGGCCCGCAAATGGCAGCCCCCCCTCCCTGCAACGGCATAAGCGAGGGCCATTCCGTAGGCGCCGCGCGGATCGTAGGCCGGAAGTTCCATGCCTTTGACCGTGATGGAGGCGAGGGGAACCCCCCTTTCCCGGGCATAGACCTTGGACCCTTTGCCCAACTTCTTGCCGATGCCGACTCCGTGACCGATGTCGCTAAGCAGCGAAAGTACCCGCGACGGAGAAAGAGATTCCCCCGTGATCTCTTTGTGACACGCCAGGGTCGCTGCGGCGGAAACGGTATCCATGCCCAGCCGGTTGCAGAGGTCGTTGGCACGCACGACCAAGTCCAGGTCCTCGTTGCCGATAAGAGCCGTGAAATGGGACAGCGTTTCGAATTCGGGCAGTGCGACACCCTCCGGGGTGATCTTCTTGCAGAAGATGTGACAACCTCGGCATCCGTGTTTCCTGGGATTCAGCTTTTTCCGAAGAGCGTGAGCGTTCAGCTTGGAGGCATTTGGAAAAAAAGTGGCTCTGAAGTTATCCGTGGGCATCATGCGTCGGCTGGATATGAGATCATAGAGCGCCGCCGTACCGAAATCGGAGAAGCCGTGTCTTCCCATGAGGATGGGAGAAGCGGCCGTCAGGCGGAAGATTTCTTCCCGGGCTTCCTTTAGGCTCCCACGGTCGGCGACCGGTACTTTGCCGGTGCCCCGTACCAGCAAGTATTTAAGATTCTTGATCGCCAGATTCGCCCCCAAACCGGTTCGACCTGCCGCATGATGTCTGTCCACCACGATGTTGGCGAAACGAACCCCGTTTTCGGCCGCAGGACCCACCACGGCCACTGAGCAGTTCGTGGGGAACCGCCCCAGAACCTCCGTGGTTTCCAGCCCTGCGAGGGCACCGGCGTTCCGGATGGAGACTCTCCGGTCCGATATCTCGATTCCTGAGAGAGAGTCCGCCACCCCGGTGATGAATATTCCGTCCCACCCGGCCCTCTTCAGCTCGGTGCCGAGCCGTCCTCCCACCGAGGAGTCGGATGCCAGTCCTGTGAGCGGGGAGCGGGACATGATGGAGGAGCGGCCGGATGTGGGTGCCGTTGTGCCCACCAAGGGGCCGGTGAAGATCAGGATCGGCATGTCCGGATCATTCCAGGGCAGGGCAATTCGTTCCGCGAGAAACCAGCCACCCAGTCCCCTCCCTCCGATGAAGCTCCGGAGGGTGGTTTCTTCCACTTGGACCACATCGACGGTCTTCCTGCGGAGATCCACATGAAGGACTCTGTTCATCCAGCCCGTCAAAAGAAATTGACCTCAGTGAGGAACGATCGCAAACCCTCGGCTCCGAATGTTCAAGATTGCGCAGTGGGGCGACGGCACTCGTGAAACTCTCCCCGCTTGTTCAGAGGGGCGTTCACGGACCATCAGCCGGATCCGGCATCACTCCGGAACGCATGGAACTGCGTGCAATGAGCCACGGTCCGTTTCACCGAGCGCTTGTGGGCAGGGGATCAGGAAAAAGCTCCGGCCCGGTCGAAGCCATTGATATCGTCTTTTGTGTAACCCAACTCCTCAAGCACTTCCACCGTGTGTGCACCGGCCCTGTCTCCCGATCCCGAGTACTGCAGAGGAGTTTGAGAAAACTTGATGGGGGTTGCGAGCTGCCGCACGGTACCGCCCTTTGGAAGAGGAACTTCCACCACGCATTCGCGCTCGCGGACATGAGGTCGGTTCAGGGCCTCTTTGAGACTCAACACCGGTTCGACGCACGCGTCTCTTTTCGAGAAGGTTTCTTCCCACTCCCTCAGCGTCTTGCTCTTCACGATCCGCCGGACTTCCTCCTTGACCTCTTGGACGTTGGGAGGGTGGATTCCTCCTTCGGCCAAATCCGGACGTCCGATTCCCTCACAGAAGGCCGAGAAGAACTTGGGCTCCAGTGATCCTACCGAGATGTGCCCGCCGTCCTTCGTTTCGTAGAAATCGTACAGAGAGCCGCCGTTAAGGAGGGTGTCTTCCCTACCGGGATTACGCCCGCCCGCGAGGATAGCCGATCCGACCAAGCCGTTGCAGGCCATGACGCCGTCCAGCATGGCCACATCCACATGCTGTCCTTTGCCTGTGGAAGAACGTGCGATTACGGCGGCGAGGATACCCACCACGGCGTGCAGACTGCCTCCCGCGAGATCGGCGATTTGCATGCCGGTCAACGCCGGTCCTTCGGCCACTCTACCGGAATAGCCCATCAAGCCCGACAAAGCCAGATAGTTGATGTCGTGGCCCGCCCGTTCGGACAACGGACCCTTCTGACCGTAGCCCGTCAGGGAACAGTAGACCAAGGACGGATTGATTCGACTCGCGTTTTCGTAATCCAGCCCGAAAGAGGCCATTACGCCCGGCCTGAATTGTTCCACGAGCACGTCGCTTCTCTCGATCAGCTTGCGTGCGATATTCACCGCCGATTCGTTCTTCAGGTTCAGGGCGATAGACCGCTTGCCTCGGCACAGATAAGCCAAATTGGTGGATAACCCGGTTTCCGCAATGAACGGTGGATGGATTGCAACCAGGTCCGGACGACTGCCGGAAGCGATGCGTATTACGTCCGCCCCCATGTCCGCGATCATCATCGTAGCGAAGGGTCCGGGGAGAAGTGTGGTGAAGTCGAGAACCTTCAAACCGGCCAAGGGTCCCGGCATAAGCGCCTCCTCAATGATTTCGGTTCGGAATGGCCACGGTTGGTTATGCGTGAGATTCGAAGCGCTTGTCAATGTCTTACGCGCAGGCCCTCGATTCGGGAATTGAAGGCGGCAAGGATGCGGATCGGGGCGATGTACACGGATTCGGCGAATCTCCGGTTGCGCGCCATGGGAATCGGAACTTGACGGATGGAAATCCGGAGTTCATCCTGCATATTTTGATCAAGGACGTAATCCGGTAAACCGCTACCCCCAGATGCCGTGCAGGGAGGACGTGATGCCCGACAAAACCGACAAGAACCTGGCCGTGGCTTTTGCTGCGGAATCCAAAGCCGCGGCGCGTAACAGCGCCTTTGCCTTGAAAGCGGATCATGAAGGATACCGGGGGATCGCCATGCTTTTCCGGGCGGTTTCCGAGGCGGAATCCGTCCATGCCCGCAGATACCTGAACCTCATGAGAAGCAAAATAGGATCGACCGAGGAGAATCTAAAAGCCGCTTTCGAGAACGAGATCAGAGCCAATGTCCAAGAATACGCTCCCATGATCCGCGACGCGGAAGAGGAAAGCGTTCGCCCGGCGCTGACCGCATTCTCACAATCCAGGGACGTGGAGGCGCGACATGCGGAATTATACAAGAGAGCCATGAACGATCTGATGGAAGAACGAGAAACACGTTATTATGTGTGTCAGGTTTGCGGTTATATCGGAGAAGATCATCCGCCGGAAAAGTGTCCCATTTGCGGGGCCGTGAAAGAGAAATTCAAAGATGTGGGCTGATTCCTTGGTCTCTCGGGGAGAAAAGGAATGAGGTCGGCGGGTTTTCGCTTTGGCCGGACTCTGGGCCTTCCAACGGCGGTGTTGGTTCTATGCCTCGCGGCGCTGTTTTTCCTTGTGGACCCCTTGGCGGAACGTGTCGTCTCCGAAATTCTCAAGGAGAACTTCAACGGTGAGGTCCGCATCGGCGGGTTTCGGACGGGATTTCCCGGGTCTAAAGCCGAATTGACGGAAATGACGCTCATGAGCCCTCCCGGTTTTTCGGGAGAGCCCATGCTCCTCATCGCCGGGGCCTTCGCGGATTATCGTCTCCGTCCTTTGCTGAATCGAAATCTGGTCTTGGACCGAGTCACACTCGATGTCGAGGAACTAACCCTCGTCCGCAACCGGGAAGGCAGGCTGAACGTGGAGGAGGCGGTTCGGGAAGACCGCCGTGTGGAAGAGGCGGAAGGTCGGGGAGACAGTCGTGAACAATATCCCGATAAGCCCTGGAACGTGTGGGTGAAACTGGCCACGGTGGAGATTCGTCGGATTGTGTACAAGGAGTATCGGCCCGGACAGAAGCCCTTTGTGATGACTCTCCCCGCCAGATCCGCCCGAATCCGTGTTCAGGACATCAACCTGAATGATATCCTCGAGGCTTTGAAAGACCTGGGTTCGATGTCGCCCAAAGCCGGCATGCCGTTCCCTCTGCCCGGCATCCTCATGAACAAGTGGGGGAAAGCATTAGGTTCCGGCGAACCGGGAGGGACGCCCTAATCGAGACCGGAGAGGTGCGCACGGTCATAGGAAAGGGAGAGAGGCCGACGCGTCACTGCTGCCGCATTTCTTGGGCGAAGACTTCCCGGTTGTAGGCGGACAGGAGATCTTTTTCCTGCAAGACCCCCACGACTTTGCGCGGATCCAAATCATCAACCACGGGAAGTTGTGAAATCCCCTTACTTCCCATCTTGCGCAGAGCTTCTTCCAGACTTTCCGTCCTCTTCACGGTGATGACGTCGGTGGTCGCGACGTCCCGAGCGATGATCAAGTGTCCGAGGTCCTCTTCCTGCAGCACGGCACGAACGTCTCTGAAGGAGATAATGCCCGCCAGCGCACGTCGTTGGTCCACGACCTGCAGGTAGGACGCGTTGGTGCGCTTGAACGTTTCAATAATGTCCACGAGATGCATGCTTTCGGGCACCATATGGGTATGTTCGAGCATGACGTCCTGGACGGTCATACGTCGAAGAATGCCCCGTTCACGCCCCATGTGAAGGTTTATCCCTTTTCTTCGCAGTTTGGTGGTGAAAATACTCCCTTTCTTGAGAGTGCTCGCCACCAAACTGCTTGTGATACAGGAGAGCATCAGCGGGAGGATGATGTGGTAGTCCGAAGTCATCTCGAAGAGGATCAGGATGGACATAATGGGCGCGTGGGTGGCGCCCGCTACCACCGCACCCATGGCCACCAGGGCATAGGCACCGCTCGAGGCGGTGATTTGGGGAGCGACCATGTTCAAGACCTGGCCGAAGAAGCCTCCGGTCAGCGCTCCGATCATCAGAGCAGGAGCGAAGACGCCTCCGGACATCCCGCAGCCCAGAGTGATGGATGTGGCGGCGATTTTGGCGAAAATCAGAACGAACAGTAGTCCGATGGTAAGTCGGTTCATGAGACACAAATCGATGGTGCCGTAGCCGACGCCGAAAAGATGAGGATAAACCAGCAGCATGGAGCCCAGGATCAAGCCGCCCACCGCCCCTTTTGTGTAATCCGGGATGGGCATTCGATCGAAAAGGTCCTCCGCTTTGTACACGGAAAGAATATAGAGGAGGGCCACCAACCCCGCCAGGAGTCCGAGAATCCCGTAGAAGAAATACTCCCAATAGCTGACCAGTTCGTACGGCGGCACGACGAAAGCGGGAAAATTGCCGAAATGGTAGCGGGATATCGTCGTTGCGGCCACTGAAGCGATAACGATGGGAGCGAAGGTGGAGACTCCGAAATCGCCTAAAAGCAGTTCGAGGGCGAAAAAGACTCCCGCAATGGGAGCGTTGAAAGTGGCGGCGATGCCCGCCGCGGCGCCGCAACCGAGGAAGGTTCTCTGACGGTCTTGAGAGACTTTGAGGAACTGCCCCACCGATGAACCGACGGAAGCGCCGATTTGGACGATGGGTCCTTCACGACCGGTGGAACCGCCGCCTCCGATGGTTATGGCGGACGCGAGTATCTTGATTACGGCCACGCGGGATCGGATGCGCCCACCGCGCAGTGCCATCGCCTCCATGACCTCGGGGACTCCGTGCCCTTTAGTCTCTTTGGCACCAAAATAGACAATGGGACCGACGACGGCCCCTGCCAGGGCGGGTATCAGGAGTTTTGCGTAGAATGGGATTTGATCGGCTATTTCAAGAAAGTCCGCATCGTTCTGGTAGAAGACGTACTGGAAGGCCCGGATCAGAATTCTGAAGAGAACGGCACCGTATCCTCCTAATATTCCAATTAGAATGGCGATCAGAGAGGTATAGAGGTGATCGCTCACGTGCCATTTGAGAAGAAAGCGCTCGATTCGTTCGTTGGGTGACGACACTGGTCCGTTTCTCCGAATCCGTCCCTGGGTGAGATACGCGGCGGACTACAAGTCCTTCCCGGGGAACGAGATTAACTGCTTTGCTCCGGCATTTCCGACGCAATCCGGCGGATCCAAGAGGAGCCTTTTCCGAAAAAAGGAACCTTACCCACAATCACTCGCTTGCGTCAATCGGTTATCGCATCGGAGCTGAATCGGTTTCGGTTACCCGGTTGAAAGGGCCCTGAGACGGCATGCTCCCGAGCGGAACGGTGAAAAGTATATGGAGAAGAGGTCCGGGCTTGTGATACCCTGTATTCACCACCATCAAGGGAGGTTCGACACCATGTACGCATTGCCCCTGCACCCGCAACTTTATGAGATCAACACAAGGACTTGGCTTTCCGACCTATCGCGGAAACTGGGGCGGAAAACCACGTTGGGGAATGTTCCCGAAGAATTCTGGTCGAGTTTAAAGGCCAACGGGATCGATATTGTGTGGCTCATGGGGCTCTGGCGGCCCGGCGACAAGTCCGTGGAAATATCACGAAACCATCCCGACCTGAAGAAGGTATACGATTCCGTGCTTCCGGGATATATGGATGAAGACGTGGGAGGTTCCCCATTTGCCGTTGCCGAATACAAGCCCGCCTCGGCGCTGGGTTCCGAGAAGGATTTGGACAGGCTTCGCAAAGACCTGCACAACGCCGGACTCGGACTTATGCTGGACTTCGTCCCCAACCACACGGCCCGAGATCATGCTTCCGTGACCAACAATCCCGACAGGTTCGTTCACTCGGATTCGGAAGACGCCTTCGGCCCCGATGGATGCTTCGAAGCAACATGTCGGGGCGGAGCTGTAAAATGGATTGCCCACGGACGCGACCCGTATTTCCCACCATGGACGGACACCGCTCAGATTTGTGCAATTTCGGAAACGGCCAGAGCGTCGGCCATAGAAGAAATCGTTCGATTGGCCGGGGTTTGTGACGGTGTACGATGCGATATGGCCATGCTTGTTTTGAACCAGGTTTTTGCGCAGACGTGGCAGGAGTGGATGGATCGATTCGGCATCACCCTTCCGGAGAAAGAGTACTGGACCGGTTTGATCCATGAAGCCAAAAAAGTGAAACCCGAATTCCTGTTCATGGCGGAGGCCTACTGGGGAAAAGAAATCGAGTTACTGGACTTGGGTTTCGGCTATGCCTACGACAAGACCGGATATGACGCTCTGCTGCGCGGCGATGTAACGGCCTACAAAGAAAACCTGTATGCCGAATTCGGCCGCTCCACGAATATGGTCAGATTTCTGGAGAATCATGACGAGGAGCGAATGGCCGCCGTGTTTTCCGGTGAGTCCTGGAAGAGTGCGGCCCTGCTGCACGCAACTTCTCCTGGAATGCGTTTGTTCCATCACGGCCAATGGCAGGGGAAAAAGGTCCACGTTCCAGTACAGTTGGTCCGAGAACCCGATGAAAACGAGAACGCCGAAGTCGTCGCGTTTTACGAAAGGCTGCTGCAATTAACCTCCTCACCGTTGTTCAAGGAAGGCGCATGGGAACTTCTGGAAGCGGTGACCGCTTATGGGGAGGATCAGGGGTATCGCTCCATCGTAGGCTTTTTTTACCGCATGGGTAAGGAACGCGCGATCATCGCGGTGAACCACGGGCCGACGGTCGCATCCGCCTTCCTGCCTTTCTCCGAGGAGTCCTGGGAAGGAGAAGGAGAAGTCGAACTGGCGGACCGTTTGTCCGCGGAAGAGACCGTCTACACCCGATCAGTGGAGGAGCTGAAAAACACGGGCCTTTATGTGAGGTTGGAGCCCTACGGTTTCCACTTCCTCACGACCACTCTTTGACGGGTCGTTGAAAAGCGCGGTCCGCGGCGATGCGCATCATCTCTCGTCACCACGACCGCTTCACATCTGTGCCTTCATTTTTCGGGATTCGCGCGCCCTGCATCTTATCGTCGGGCCGTCCGGCAATCTCCGATCAAGGTGAAGAAACCGGATGGATCGTCTCTTGAGGCTCCGAGGTTCCTGTTTGAGCCGGCGAGATGACTCTCTCAATACAGGAGGAAGCTCAAGAATGCGTAAAGTTCGGTTGGTGATTTCGGTCATCATGCTTTCGGCTTTGTTGCTCATTTCATCCCCGGGAACCTATGCCGCTGAGTATGTATTTTCGGGCGGGCCCTCGGGCGGCGCGTTCCAGAATTATGCGAACGCGGTGGCCGCACTGGCGAGGGAGCACGGGATCAATATGGCGGCCAGCCCTTCGGGAGGATCCGTTGAGAACGTTCGCCTGGTGGGCACCGGCCAAGTCCCGTTTTCGGTGGCGCATTCCGGAAATGTGCTCAAGGGACGGAAGGGACAGCTTGAACAGGATGCCGGCAAATATTCGGAGGTCCTGGTCGTGGCGCACTTCTACGGTGCTCGCGCTCAGCTGGTGGTGCGGGCCGATTCGGATATCGTTCGACCCTCCGACCTTAGAGGAAAGAGAGTGGGCGTCGGCAACGCAGGATCCGGTGCCGCCGCGAGTTGTGAGCTGTTTTACCGACAATTAGGCATCTGGGAGGATATGAACAAGAGTTTCATAGGATATCGAGCCGCTGCGGAGGCTCTCGTGAATAACCGTCTCGACGCTTTTTGGGTATTGGCGGGATTTCCCAATGCGGCCGTGCTCGAGGCGGAACGCCGAACGGACGTGAGGCTACCGGATCTCTACGGTGATGGTGAAGCGGTCGGTTTCTTCACCAAATACCCCAACTTCTCCAAAGTCGTCATCCCCGCGGGCAGCTACAGGGGACAAAACGAACCCGTCACCACCTTCCAGGACTCGGCGCTATGGATTGTCAACGCGGAAGTACCGGACGAGGTGGTCTATAAGCTGCTGGAAATCGTCTTCAGTCCGGAAGGGCTTCGATACATGATGGATGCGCACAAGTCGGCCAAAGAGATGAGCATTGAGAACGGCGTCAAGGGCGTGGTCACGCCTTTGCACCCGGGCGCCGAGAAGTTTTGGAGGGAAAAAGGCGTGCTCAAGTAGGTAGAAAAGTTGAAAGCAGTAACAGGGGATCAGGGTGGTTCCTTTCAGGGAACTAATTCGTCGTCCTGGACCGTGGCCCGGACAACGGATTGCGGCGGTTGTTCCAGCTTTTCTCTTGCAGAGCTAACTATTTTTTTGTATTTAATCTATGAAGGGAAAGAGAGGCGGTTTGAGCCCCAGCCACTGATGTAAGCGCTAAAAAATAGGAGGAAGTTTATGAAGGCCCGGAAATTTTGGTTCGTTCTCGCCGTAATCACCTTGTCAACCATCTTCCTTACCTTTTCCTCAAGCTCTTTTGCCGCCATGTACAAATTTTCCGGCGGTCCGTCCGGCGGGACTTTCCAATACTATGCCAGCGCAGTGGCTACGCTTGCCAAGAAGGCCGGGATCAAGATGCTCGCCAGTTCCTCGGGAGGATCCGTGGAGAACGTACGCTTGGTCAACTCAGGCAAAGCCCAATTCGCCGTGGCTTATTCCGGCAACATCTTTGAAGCGCGAAACGGCATGCTGAAGCAGGACGACAAGAAATATACGGACGTGCTGGCGCTTGCCTACTTCTATGGGGCACCTGCTCAGTTGGTGGTCCGAGCCGACTCGGACATCATGAAATCCAAAGATCTCAAAGGCAAAAGGGTCGGGGTCGGTAACGCGGGCTCAGGAGCGGCCGCCAGCTGCGAGTTGTTCTTCAGCGCGTTGGGCATATGGAAGGACATAGACCAGAATTTTCTGGGATATAGGGCGGCGGCGGATGCCTTCAAGAATAAACAACTGGACGCTTTCTGGGTTTTCGCGGGCTTCCCCAACGCCGCAGTGCTCGAGGCTGCGCTCCAGGTAGACGTAAGGCTGCTCAACACCTACAAAGACGGGGAAGAGGTGGACTTCTTCACCAAATATCCCTACTTCTCCAGGGTGGTGATTCCCGCGGGGACTTACAAAGGCCAGGACCAAGACGTCAACACTTTCCAGGATTCGACTCTATGGATTGCCAACAGCAAGGTTCCCGAAGACGTGGTTTACAAATTGCTTGAGACCGTGTTCAGCCCCGAGGGCTTGGAATACATGGTCAGCGTACACAAATCGGCTAAAGAAATGAGTATCGAGGGCGGAGTGAAAGGAGTGGTCACTCCTTTGCACCCGGGTGCCGAGAAGTTCTGGAAGGAGAAGGGCGTCCTAAAATAACCCTGAGAGCGGGTACGAGGCGGCAGGTTCAACCTGCCGCCTTTTTTCTGTACAACTTCCGGCATGGGATGAAACGTGTACGAGAATTTGCATCGAGTCGAAAAGGTGATTTTCGATATTCTCGCGGTGGTCTTCGTGGTCTTCTATTCCTACTCGGCCGTGGTGGAGCCTGCGGCCACGCAGTTCCATCGTGGAGTTTACGTTTTCATTACCTACGTTTTGGTGTTTCTTCTTCATCGATCCAAGACGTGGTGCTTGAGAATCTGGGATTATGTCCTGATGGCGCTTTCCATGGTCACCGTGATTTACTGGATGGTCAACTTCGAAGCCATCGCCTACCGGGCCGGCGCTGAGACTTCCACGGATATGCTTGTCGGCGTCGTCGGGGTGTTCATCGGCATTGAAGTCGCGCGAAGGGTCGTGGGCTCGGTGTTCGTGATTATCGGCGTCCTGATGATCCTGTATGGGGTTTACGGACCCTATATGCCGGAGCTTTTCGCGCATCCGGGAGACACGTTACGAGGCCTGTGCACCACCATTTTCTTCAAGGCGGATGGGGTCTTCGGCATTATGGCCAATGTCCTGGCCACTTACGTACTGCTCTTCGTCCTGTTCGGAGCCTTTCTCGAAAAATCCGGCGCCCAACGTTTTTTCATCGATTTTCCCTTGGCTGCGGTGGGTCACAGGACCGGAGGACCGGCCAAAGTGGCGGTGATCGCCAGCGCGCTGTTCGGTTCCATTTCCGGCAGTGCCATCGCCAACACGGTTTCCACAGGAGCCTTCACTATTCCCCTGATGAAAAAGGCGGGATTCAGGCCACACGTGGCCGGAGCCGTGGAGCCGGCGGCTTCCATCGGCGGCATGTTCATGCCGCCCATTATGGGGGCGGGCGGTTTCATCATGGCGGAGCTTACGGGAGTTCCCTATTCCCGGATCATGCTCATCGCGATTTTCCCGGCGCTCATGTACTTTCTCAGTGTCTTTGTCATGGTGCACTATGAGGCGAAGATCCATCACATACGGGGAGCCAAACACGAAACCGGGGCGTGGGAGATTTTCAGAAAGGAATGGTATTACATTCTTCCGCTGGTTCTCATTACGGTGATCATGCTCAAAGGTTATTCCGCGGGCTTCGCCGCCATTGCCGGAATCTTTTCATGTATCGTGATCAGTTGGATCAACAAGGAAACCCGCATCGGACCTAAACGTTTCGTGGAAGCCGCACGATCGGGCGCGGCGAGCAGTCTGAAAATCGGCGCCACCGTTGGAGTGATCGGCATCATCATATCGGTGCTCACCTTTAGCGGTCTGATCCTGACGTTCGCGGACATTGTGATCCAGTTGGCGGGCGGAAAGCTGTTCCTCACCATTCTTCTCATCGCACTCGCGTCCCTCATCCTGGGCATGGGTGTGCCTGTCACGGCTGCCTACCTGATTACCGCGGTTGTGGCTGTTCCGGCCCTGACCCATCTTGGTGTGAATGAAGTCGCGTCACATATGATTGTCTATTGGTTGTCTCAGGACTCGAATATTACGCCTCCGGTTTGTATTGCCGCCTTTGCCGGTGCGACCATCGCCGGCGCCAACATGTGGAAAACCGCCTTCAGCTCGTTCAAGTTCGCGAAATTTCTCTATCTGGGCCCGTTCCTGTTCGGCTATGTCCCCGGTTTCACTCTGCAGGGTGATACGTGGGACATTGTCAAAGTCTTCGTGCTGATCGCCGTGGGGACCTATTTGTACGCCTATCTCTTGAGTCTTGCATGGTGGCAGCCGTTGAAGCGGGTGTTTGTGAGAGCATAGGGGCATTTGGTCTTTGCTCGCTTGCAGGGGGCCGAAAGCCCCCTTTTTCGTTGCGTTCGTTTTTAAAGCGCCGGGGACGGGACGGGAAGCTTCATCCGCTGCACCTTTAAACATTCTCGACAATTCCGTGTTAATATAGAGGGGCTGGTTGCTCGAATTCCAATGGTGTTGCCTGCTCGCCCGAGGGAAGCGGCTAGCGGACGGGCCGAGAAGATGGAGAAACGATGAAGAGACGCGATTTTTTGCGAAATTCAGCGCTGATGGCGGCGGCAACGGTTGTGCCGTCGGCTTGGGCGGATGATGGATCGATGGGGACCACGCCGTATGCCGTGCTTGCCCAAGGGAGTCCTTCGGCTGCCGTGAAAGCTGCGGTGGACGGTCTTGGGGGGATGTCCCGCTTTGTGAAGAAGGGGGATAAAGTGGTTGTTAAACCTAACATGAGCTTTTCCAACCCCCCGAGTTGGGCGACCACCACTCATCCCGAAGTGGTCAAAGAACTCGTCGCGCAATGTGTTTCCTCGGGAGCCTCCCGCGTGCTCGTTCTGGACAATCCTTTGAAGGATGTCGAGCTGTGCCTGGAAAAGAGCGGGCTGGCCCGTGCGTGCGAGCTCTTCCCCGATACATCGGTCCTTGGACTTCAGGACCGAAAGTTCTTCCGGGAAATCAAGGTGCCGGAAGGCGTTGATCTGAAGAGCACCAGAGTGATGAAGGATGTGTTGGAGGCGGATGTGCTGATCTCGGCTCCGGTGGCTAAGTGTCACAGCTCGGCGGGAGTGAGCCTGAGCATGAAAAACCTCATGGGCGTGATCTACGACCGGGCGGTTTTCCATTGGCGATACGACCTGCACACGGCTATCGTGGATTTGTGCTCCGCGGTTCGTCCTCACCTTTCCGTTGTGGATGCCACACGGCTCTTGTCCACACGGGGTCCCGGCGGCCCGGGCAAGGTCATCGAGTTGAACACCGTGATCGCATCCGCCGATTTTGTCACCGCGGACGCGCTGACGGTGTCGTTGGGCGAATGGTACGGTCGGAAATTCGAGCCGGGTCAGGTCAAGCACATCCGGCAAGCCCATGAACGCGGACTTGGCCGAATGGACATTGGAAATCTGGACGTGAAGAAGGTCTCGGCTTGAGATTTCAGCGAATCGTCCAACTCGTCCTTTTCGGCTGTTTCATCTTTCTTCTGTGGCGTGCGACCTATCCGCTCCCGGGGTGGGTACCTGTAGACCTGTTTGTGAGGCTTGATCCCTTCGTTTCGGTCTCCACGATGATCGCCGCGAGGACGTGGATCGGAGCTCCTGCATGGGGCTTCGCGGTCCTCGGGGTGTCGTTGGTGGTAGGTCGCTTTTTCTGTGGTTATGTCTGCCCGTTGGGCTCGACCATCGATTTCAGCGATCGCTTCATCTGCAGGCCCGCAGGAAGAGCTTTTCGAAACGCCGGTCCCTCGCAACTCAAGTCTTGTCGCTGGAAGTATCTCGTCCTGGTTGCCCTACTGTGTGCCGCCGTGTTGGGGGTATCCTACACATTTCTTCTTTCACCTTTGGCTTTGGTCACGCGGTCCTATGTGCTTGTCGTTTATCCGGTCTTGCTCCAATTGGGCAGGTTGGGTTTGGCGCTGACGGACGCTCTGTCCGCGCTCCCGGGATTCGGGTGGTTACGGTATGCGCAAATCGACCAGGTTCACTTCGGCACCGCGTTTCTTTCGATGCTCCTTTTCCTGGGAATTCTTCTTCTGGGTCGAATACAGTCCAGGTTCTGGTGCCGAACGATTTGTCCCGCCGGAGCCCTTATGGCTTTGTTTTCCCGACGGCCCCTGCTCAGACGGAATGTGGATGCGAAGTGCACTCAATGTGGGTTGTGCATTCGGAAATGCCCCATGGGCGCCATCAAAGAGGACCCCACCGTAACCGCACACGGGGAGTGCATTGTTTGCCTGAAATGCAGAGACCTCTGTCCGGAGGGAGCCATTGATTTTTCAAGGCCGTCCAAACCGGAGAAAAGCGTGTCGCTGGACCTGGGGAGGAGAAGAGTGCTGGCGGCGGGCGCCTCCGGGATTGCTGCGGGCCTTCTCGCCATCGTGGAGTTGGATTCCGTACATGGGGAGTCGTCGATACGGATAGACCGACGTTCCACTTTGATTCGTCCGCCGGGTGCCGTACCCGAAGAGGAGTTCGTACGGAGGTGTATCGGATGTGGCGAATGCATGAAGGTCTGCCCCACCAACACCCTACAGCCGGTTTTGCTCGAGGCCGGTGTGGACGGACTCTGGTCTCCGAAGACCCATGCGCGATACGCGGGGTGTGAGCAGGGCTGCAATCTCTGCGGACAAGTTTGCCCCACCGGAGCCATTCGCTTTTTGAGTCTTGAAGAGAAAAAATACGCGAAGATCGGCAGCGCCTACATTGATCGTTCCCGCTGCATCGCGTGGGAAGAAGATCGTAAGTGCTTGATCTGTGATGAGATATGTCCTTACGACGCCATCGTCATGCGGGGGGTCAGGGCGAACACGAACTCCGTTCCTTATGTAAACGAGTCGCGATGCAACGGATGCGGCTACTGCGAGCAAAAATGCCCGGTTTTGGGCAACGCGGCAATCCGGGTTTCACCCCACGGAGAGGTCCGGCTGTCCTCAGGCTCCTATCAGTCGCACGCCCGGACGTACGGCCTGGTATTTCACGCTGAAGAAGGCATGAAGGAAGAATTCGTTCCGGATGAAATGCCTGAAGAGAAACAAGATAAGGGAGGCCGGAGCCTTCCTCCTGGATTTATCATTGATTAGTCTATATAGGCGAAACAGTGGAGTGATTGATTACAGTCGGTCGATCAAAGCGAAATTAGTTTTTTAATAGATAATCTTTCCGTATAAATTGGTTAAATCCGACCAAGTTTTGTGACTTTCTATTGTTTATCTTTAACGTTTCCTCATGATTACAAGATACTGCTTGACAGGGATGACCTGAGACCCAAGAATGATGAGTTCGTAAAAACCTCTCCGTAAAGGTATCTAGTTGAAAATATGAATAAAAATGGCATTTATGGGTTGACCTTTCTTTTGGGTCCTGTATGATAAGTATCTGACTTGATTAATAATATGGTCCTTAGGGGGGTTGTTTTGTTTCGGCCTAAGAGAACGCAAAAGACCATTTTCGACCACGATATTTGCCTTCCCGCAGACAGGATCGAGGCGTTGGAGAAGACGTGGGCCGGTCCGTTCCGGCGCCTGGTGCTTCCCATGATCGATGAGGAGTCTTTCCGGCCTTTCTACTGTGAGGACAACGGCAGGCCCAACAGACCCGTGGCCATCCTTGTCGGAGCGTGTGTTTTGAAGGAAATGAACAGCCTGACCGATGCGGAAGTCTTGGGCGCTCTGGACTTCGATCTGCGTTGGCAATATGCCTTCAACATCAACGCCTTTGAATCTCACGTCTGCCAGAAGACCCTGCACAATTTCCGGACCTTGATTACCGACAACAAGCAAGCGCGGAGCCTCTTTACCGGAATCACGGACGCCATCATCGAGACGGCGGCCCTTAGCACGGACAAACAGCGGTTGGACTCCACACAGATCACTTCCAACATGGCTCATCTGAGCCGTCTGGGGCTCTTTACGCGCACCATCGAGGCGTTCTTGAAACGGCTCCATAAGAAACATCCCAAGTTGTATGAGAAACTGCCCCGACTTTACGACAAGGCCTACTTGAAGCGCGCAGGCTATTTTGCCGATGCAAAATCATCGCGGGCCAAGCGTCGTCTGGACAAGTCCGCCCGCCATCTCGCCGACCTGGTGGACCGCTTCCGAGGTCATCCGGAAATCAGCCGAATGAAAGAATACCGGCTGATGGCCCGACTACTGTCGGAGCAATGCCGTTTCACCGAGGGAGATCCCGACAAAACAGAACTCGAGAAGCCCAAGGAAATCCCTGCGGACTCCCTGCAGAATCCTTCGGATCCCGACGCCACCTATGGGCGCAAGGGCAAAGGATATAAGGCTTCCCTCACGGAGACCTGCGTGAAGGAAAATCCCTTCCAGGTGATCACCGATGTGGACGTGGCCCCTTCCTATGACAGCGACCAGAAAGACGTGATGCCCGTTATCGAACGCCTGGAGGAAACGGGCCGCAAACCCGAAGAGTTGTTCGCCGACGCAGGCTACGGCAGCGGCGAGAACATCCTTCAAGCTCACGAGCACGGAGTCGAGCTTACCGCTCCGGTGACTTGCGGAAAAGCGCCGGATCTCAATAAGATGCAGTTGAGTGACTTTGAAACGAACGAGGACTGCACCCAGGTCGTTTACTGTATCCGGGGGCACGCGCCACTTGAATGCAAGATCGTTGACCGCGGCAAAGCGGTGGAAGCCGTGTTTTCCCGCGAGCACTGTCTCCTATGCGAATTTCTCCCCATCTGTCCGGTAAAACGGATCAAGGGCGGAAATTATCGACTGAAGTACAAGCGCAAGGACATGGCGACCTCCAAGCGCAGACTACAGCAGGAAAGCCATGATTTCAAAGAACGCTACAAAATCCGGTCCGGCATCGAGGCCACCATCTCCGAAGCGGATCGGGTCACGGGATTGAAACGATCGTGGACCCGAGGCAAAAAACGGGTCACCTTATCTGTTTTCATGAAGGCCCTGGCCATCAACATCAAGAGGTTCGTCCAGAGCCGCCTTGATAAGGCCAAGAAGGCCCTTTCCAACTCGATAGAGGGAGGCAGCAACGATAATTTCCGTCGTCTTTGTAGCCTATGTCACGATGACAGTAACCTTGGCAGTGTTGCAATGGCCGCTTGAACTTCCAATGCTCCAAAAAACAGCCCTGTTCGTAAAGGGGGGTTCTTACGACGGCATCAAGAATAAATATGTTTGATTCCTGTCCATCATCTGTGAACTCTTTTATCGGACTAAAGAAAGACAAGGCTGAACGCATTGGCTCCTCGTAAAAAGAATACCTCAAGCTCGAATACCGGCAAGAGATCCGTCGCTGCAAAGGCGCGCGTTCGGAGTAAGACGTCTAGAAAGAAAAAGTCCTCAAAGAAGTGGCCCCTGTTCGTCGGGGTTGGAGCTTTGTTCGTCCTCATCGGACTTTGTTTTTCCGCGGGCCTTTGGGCTCGACCTCACGTGGACCGCTGGCTGGAACGGGGTCGCAAAGTCGTGGGGGTCGCCGCCGAAGCCCTTCATAACGAGCGGCCTCGGAAAGAGAGCCGGGCTGAAGCGCCTATTCCCGAAGCCTCGGCTGCAAAGCGGTCTTCCGTTACCAAGAAGCCTGTGAATGAAGAAAAACGGGAGATACGGGTGGTGTCCATACCGGCTCCGTCGGGTCTGGAAACGAAAATCGAACCCGCGCCGAAAGCCGAACCTCGACCCATACCGACTGAAGGAAGCGGACCGTCTCTGAAGAAAATTTGCCTGATCCTGGACGATTTCGGATATAGTCTGACAGAGGATGTTAGAGAAATCATGGAGTTGGACCCCGGAATCAACATTGCCATTCTGCCTGGGCACGCTTACTCGAGAGAGGTGATGAACGAAGCCGCGGTTCTCGGAAATGAGGTGATTATCCATGCGCCCTTTGAGGGGAGTTCCGGATGTACGGAGAAGGAATTCATACGAAAAGGGGATTCGGAATCCCGCATTTGGGGCCTCCTGAACAAATGGTACGAGGCTCTACCAAATGCGGTGGGAATTAACAATCATCAGGGTTCCATTGCGACCTCGGACGCTTCCACGATGGAAACGGTGATGAAATTTCTGGAAAGCCGAGGACTGCTCTTTGTGGACAGCTGGACCGGTCGCAACACCATGGGATTTCGGGTGGCCAGGCGGCTCGGCGTGCCTTACGGCGTGCGGATCGTGCCTTTTCTTGACAACCACGACAGTGAGAAAGAAGTACGAGCACATTTGAACCGCTTGAAGGAAAAAGCCTCATCGACCGTCGTTCCCATCGCCATCGGACACATCACTAAAGCGAGTACGCGAAAGGTGCTTCTGGACATGGTTCCCCGGTTGAAAGGCGAAGGATACGAACTGGTCCCGGTATCGATCGCCGTCCACCATCCTCAGCCCTCGTCCGATCCGGATCAGACATGAGTCCCGCTCCATCCGATTCCAAGCACAAGGATTTTGACCTGGACGTGAACTCGTCGGATCATGTGCTGACCCTTTCGGTCAAGGGAAAGCTCGACAAAGCCACGGTTCCGGCTTTTCTGAAGCCGTGCCTTCACAGTCTCCGAGAACAGTCGGCCGGCGAGGTCCACATGGACCTTTCAGGAGTCGGCTATCTGGATGGTGCGGGCCTTTCGGCGCTCATGGCGGTGGAGAGGGAAGCGAAGCACTTGGGGTTGGGCTTCACCTTGGTGAACCCCGGGGAGCGTATTGGGAGCCTGCTTTCACTCGTGGATTGGGATGAACTGGCGGCAAAGCGGGGAATCCCGGCGAGGCGGAGAGACTCCGGACTGATCGACCGGTTGGGGCACGCCGCCATCCAACTTGTGAGGGACGTTTATTTTCAGATCAACTTCGTGGGTGAATTGGTTTACGCGTTCGGCTTCTCCTTGCGTCATCCGGCGAAAGTGCGGTGGGGCGACGTCGTCAATTCCATGGAGCGCGTTGGAGTGGACGCCTTACCCATCATCGGCCTCATCAGCCTGCTGGTGGGTTTGGTCATGGGTTTTCAGGGAGCGGTTTCCCTAAGTGAGTACGGTGTGGGAGTCCTTCTCGCCAAGCTGGTGGGGCTGATTTTCGTGCAGGAGATGGGCCCGCTGATTACCGCCATCATGGTCGCCGGTCGTTCCGGTTCCGCATTCGCATCCGAGATCGGGACAATGACGGTTTCGGAAGAGATCGATGCATTGACGACCATGGGAATATCTCCCACTCACTTCGTTGCCGTGCCCAAGGTGATCGCCACCTTGGTGGTCATGCCCTTCCTGACTCTTTACGCCGACGTCGTCGGCATTGCGGGAGGCATGATCGTGGGTGTGTCCATGCTCGACATCTCCTTCAGCGGATATGTCGTCGAAACCATGAGCTCCATCGAACTGTGGGACGTGGTCCACGGGTCCATCAAAAGTATGATTTTTGCCGTGCTCATCTCCGGCGTGGGCTGCTTGCGAGGATTCCAGACTCGGGGTGGGGCCGAGGGCGTCGGGCGTCAAACAACGTCCGCCGTAGTTACGGGAATCTTTCTAGTGGTCCTTGCCAACGCTCTCTACCGAATCGGTCATCAGGCTCTGAATTGAACAAAGCAAGCGATTTCATCATTCGAGTCGAGGACCTTGAAGGTCGCTACGGTGAAACCACCATCTTCCGGGAAGTGAATTTCGAGGTCCGGCGAGGGGAGATTTTCGGGATTCTTGGAGGCAGTGGTTGCGGAAAAAGCACGCTGCTCAAGATTCTTATCGGCCTTCTCGCGCCTTACCGAGGGCGCATATGGTTGGACGGAGAAGAGACCACCCGAGCCTCTCACGATGGAATGGATCGTGTGATCGGAAAGATGGGGGTGCTGTTTCAGGCCGGAGCCTTGCTGAGTTCCCTGACCATTTTCGAAAACGTGGCTCTGCCTATCCTGGAAAATACGGAACTTCGAGGTGCCTTGGTCGAAACCATGGTGCGCATGAAGCTCCAGATGGTCAGCCTCTCCGGGTATGAAGACTACTATCCCGACGAACTCAGCGGGGGTATGAAGAAGCGGGCCGCCCTGGCCCGGGCCATGGCGCTGGACCCTCAGTTGTTGTTTTTCGACGAACCTTCCGCGGGGTTGGATCCCATCACCGCTGCCGAACTGGACCAATTGATCCTGACGCTGAATCGGAGTTTGGACACGACCATGGTCATCGTGACTCATGATTTGGACAGCATCTTCACGGTGATTGAGCGCGCCATCGTGCTGGACAAGGCCGCTAAAACGATCATCGCGGCCGGAGATCCCAAGGAACTCCGCGAACACAGTGAAAACAGCAAGGTCCGAAGTTTTTTCAGGCGTGAGGCAATGCAGCGGGCAACGGTTTCCTGAAGCCGGAAATCGCCCGTGGGGAACCACTCTGTCGAGGAAAGACATTCATGCTTACAAAAGCGAGTTCGTTTCGCGTGGGCCTGTTTCTCTTGATCGGGATTGTCGTGGGGTTGACCGCCGTGATCTGGCTGGGCGCCTCACGGATGTTCGAGGAAACCAAGGCCTATGTGACCTATTTCGACGAGTCCGTCAGCGGTCTGAGCACGGATGCCTCGGTAAAATATCGCGGAGTGACCGTAGGCCGGGTGGATGGGATCAGTGTGGCTCCTGACGGTAAACTGATCGAGGTATCCATGCGGATTGATCCGAAAATCCAGATTACCCGGGACGTACGGGCCCAACTGAAGGAAGTCGGCATCACCGGTATTCGCTTCATCGAGCTCGCGCAATTGGACCCCACATCGTCGTCTCAACCGGAGCCTCTCGCGATCGATTTTCCTACACCCGCTCCGGAGATTCCTTCCAAGCCCTCCACATTGCATCAGTTTTTTCAGGGCCTGGACGATGTCTTCAGCCGCTTGAACCAGCTCGATCTGGAAGGCTTGGTTGCCGGCATCAATAACATGGTCGCGGCCTTGAACAGTCTTGCCTCGGATCCCAGGTGGGGTACGTTGATCACCAATTTGGAGACAATGACGGGGGACCTGGGGGCAACGATATCCGAGTTGAAACGGATCGTTGGAGACCCCCGCGTTGAAAACTCTCTCAAGAACGCCGACGCGCTGCTTCGGGAAGCGCGGGAGGCCACCGGGGAAATCCGGGCGATCGTGAAAAAGCTGGAGGTTGAAAAACGCTTCGCGAACAGCATGAACAAGCTGGACCGGCTCACCGATTCCGGAACTGCGCTGATTCAGGGTGTGGATCAGAAGACGGAGGTCCTTCAGCGAAGGCTGGAACGCATCACACGGGACCTGGAAACCACCGGCGAGAACCTGAAGACTTTTTCAAAAAACCTCGAACGAAGACCTTCGGGCCTCTTGTTCGACAGGCCCGTTCCAGAGCGGAACTGGTAGATGAGGAGCTGCCTATGGCCAGGCTCAACTGGTTGTGCCTTTTTCTGATTCCGGCAATTCTCCTCTCGTGTGCGTCCGGCCCGCCGCCGGAGGAGAGGATGGTTCATTATGTGCTGGAATATTCTCCGCCGTTCTTGGAGGGAATGAATCCTCTGGACGCCGACTTGAGAGTCGAGCGGTTTGAAATCGCTTCCATCTATAACAGCCTCCCCATCGTCTATAGGGAAAACCCATTCGAGAGAAAGACCTATGTCTATCACGCTTGGCTCGAAAGTCCCGCGGATATGCTGGGAGATTTCCTTGCTCGAGATCTGCGAGCGTCTGGTATCGTCCGTGTGATGCCTCGATCGAGCGACTTGAATCTGCCACGATTTCTTCTGATGGGCGATATTGAGGAATTCTACGAGCTGGACGAAGAGAGCGCCTGGTACGCCGTGCTTACCGTGGCCGTCATGCTGGTGGACGACTTCACGCAGGACGCGTCGAAACGTGTAATTTTGGACAAGACATACCATGAGAAAAGGCCCTGCAAGGGAAAGGGCCCCAAGGCCGTGGCGGAGGCAATGAGTCGTGCGGCGGAAGCGTTCTCCAAGTCTTTGATCAGGGATGTCTATTCAGCCGTTGAGAGCAGGTTGACGGAAGGGGATGCGGGGCCGAAGACGGAAAAGGGAATGGAGATTTCCTGAAGTGCCGAATACCGGACGTCGATCGGAACGTCAAGGGTGCGATCCGAGGTTTCAGTCCCCGAATTCCAATCTTTCGAACTCCTCGACCTTGATACCGTATTCCGCTTCAAGGGTTTCTCTCAGGAAGAAGACGCTCAATATCCCGACGACCTCACCGTTTCGGTCCAAAGGGAAGTTGACCGCCGGCATGGTGAAGCGTTTACCGTTTTGAAGGTAATAGAGCACCATGGTCGTGGTCCGCTCGGATTTCAAGGCTTTCCTGATGGCCTCGTAGTTGGAGAAGTTCAAACCTTTTACGCGGGTGGCGTCTTCAACGGGACTGTAGGCGCACAGTACCTTGGCTTCGTTGTCGAAGGCAACGAGTCCCAGATAGGGACTCTTTTCATCCCAGTATTTTTCGAAGAACGATACGAACAGAGTCCGAATTCCTCCCGGATTTCCCTCCGCAATCAGAGATGCCGTTTCGCTTCGTAGGGGTACCGATCTGGAAATGACTTCGTTCCTGAATTCCAGCGCTTCATCCGTGGGCGTCGGTGTACAGCCGGGCGCAGCGAACCAGAGAGGGAACAGTAGCACAATCAGCGCCATCCAGGGCATGGTCCTCGACTCCTGATGCATGATTTGGAACCTTCTATACCGATGCAGAGCCTTCCGGTGTCGGGTCCCCGGAGACGATCCGTCCGCAGTAAACGGATTGTGGCCGATTTCCCGTTACCACGGTATACTCGGCGAGCGAATTGTTTCCGGACGTTCGCATGCCTCGCATGTCTTCATTTTCAAACGGGCCGTCACAGGAAAAACATGCGATGAAATTCAGTCTATTCAAGAGAAATTGATGGGATGGAATACGACAAGCCTCACGACAGTGATTGATCATGCCGCAAATTCTTAATTGTAGAAGACCGGATCGATAATTGCAACATCTGAAAGTGTGGTACTGAGACTTCCGGAAAACATATCCGGAGCATAATATGGCCCGCAAATCGTTGAGAGTGATTCAAGGGCGCGGGAAGCGCGGCTCCCGATGCAGGAGAAAAAAGGCGAAGGCCGCCCCCGCCCCGGGTCGTCCATGAGGGACGGTTTCCATCAATGGTTGGAACAGTATGTATGATTCACGTTCGCTTCGCCGGAGTTTCGCGTAATGCGGGCTGGACTATCACAGCTCGAAGTCGGCCACCAGAAACGTATGATCGGAAGGTTTCGGCAACGCCCGTGCTTCGAAATCGATCCATGCCCCCCGAGAGGCGTCCGCGAGCGGACGGGTCGCCAAAATGTGGTCCAACCGCCAACCCAGATTTCGCTCCAGTGCTTTGGGCAGACGGTAATCCCAGAATGTATATTGCTTCGCCTCCTTGTTGTGAAGACGGAACACGTCGATCAATCCCCATTCTTTGATTTCCGCCAGAGCCTCCCTTTCTCGGGGGTGGAAACAAACGTGGCCCTCCATCCGTTTCGGGTCATACACGTCCTCGGGCTCGGGGGCGACGTTCAAGTCGCCCGCCCAGATGAGGGGCGCCGCGGGATCATGGTTTTCGCTTAAGAATTCCTTGATTCGGTGGAAAAAAGCGATCTTGGCCTCGAAATGCTCGCTGTCCGGATCTCTTCCCTGGGGAACATAGGTGTTCAGAATTTTCACTCCGTCCACCGTTGCCATAATCATCCTGGCCTCTCCTTCAGCTCCTTCGTCGCCGAAAGACACAATGACATCTTCCGGCCGGCTGCGGGTGATCAGCGCGACACCGTTGTAGCTTTTCTGCCCGTGGAAGACCACCTCGAACCCGGTTCCGGCGAAAGCCTCTCGCGGAAATTCCGAGTCCCGAACCTTGGTTTCCTGGACACATAAGACATTGGGACGATGTTTTTCGAGCCGGCCCAATATCAGGTCAAGCCGGGATCGAATGGAATTGGCGTTGAATGTGGCCACTCTCCAGTTCAAACGTTCTCCTTTTCGCAAAACGACACACGGCAAGCCCGATTCGGCGTTGGCCCAGCCCGGCGATCAAGGCTTTCCGTTGTCGATGTTCAGCACGCTCATCGCACCTTACATAAAACGTATTGGGATGCCGGATATTGTATTGTTTGTTTGGCGGCCTTGCAACGAACTTGGGTTATCCTATTTTTTGATTTTTTCCTCTTGTCCCGGAGCGGCAAGTCCCGTATACTCCCGCGCAACAATTAGTCAGTTGTTTGCAGGTTATGTCAGGCTTACGGCCATCCCGACTTGCGGGGTGGCCGCTTTTTTTTGGGGAGGTGGACCTGTGTCTGTTCGAATTGCCGTGATCGCTGGGTATTTTTTAGTCGTTCTTGCCATCGGGTTCTTTGCGCGAACGCGCTGGCGTTCCAGTCCGGACGAATATTTTCTCGCGGGTAGGGGGCTTGGCGGAATCGTTCTTCTGGGGACCATGGCGGCGACCAATTTTTCGGCTTTCACCGTGTTTGGTGCATCCGGCGCGGGATACCGAGACGGTTATGCTTTCTTCCCCATTGTGGGGTTCGGCACCGGATTCATGGCTCTGACGTTTTGGGTCATCGGCAAACGGATTTGGCAAGTGGGGCGGGAGAAGGGATTGGTTTCGCCGCCCGAGCTGGTGGCCGAGCTTTACGGCAGTCGGGGACTCTCCGTACTTTTCGCTCTGGTGATGATCGTGTTCACCATACCCTATTTGGCGTTGCAGCCCATGGCAGGGGGGTACGTGCTGAACGAACTGCTGGAAATTCCTCAAGCAACAGGGGCTCTTATCATCACTCTGGTCATCGTCTTGTACACCTTTCGAGGCGGGCTCAGGGCTGTTGCTTGGACGGACGTTTTTCAGGGGTTCCTGATGTTGTTCTTAATGATTCTAGCGCTTTGGATGGTGGCGGATCATTACGGGGGATTGAGTGCCGCCAACGAAGCCGTTCGGCATTCACACCCCGAGCTGCTCTCGCGACCGGGAGGACTGGGACGGTTTGGACCGGAACTCTGGTTCAGCTTCATAATGCTCTGGTTCTTCTGTGATCCCATGTTCCCGCAGCTGTTTCAGAGGTTCTTCAGCGCGAAGAATCCGGCGGCGCTGAGGTCCACCATGTTGTTTTATCCACTGGTGTGCACTGTGGTGTTTTTCCTCCCGGTAGCCCTGGGAGTTTTCGGGCATCTTTCCTTCCCCGGACTCGAAGGAAAAGAAGCGGACCGGGTTCTTCCTCTGATGATGAAGGAAATCGGTGGGGACTTCATGGGTACGCTCATCATTTCCGCCGGGCTGGCTGCGTTGATGTCCACCATGGACTCTCAGCTTCTGACGTTGAGTTCCATTTTCACGAGGGACATATATCCCATCTTCAGGCGGTCGGATGAGCGCACCACGGCTTTGCCGGGTAGAATCTTCGTGCTTGGTCTGGCGGCGGTGGGACTTTTCTTTGCCATACGGCCTTCGTCGACCATCATCCAGATTGCAACCCAAACCTTCACTGGTCTGGCCGTGCTCTTCCCGACGGTTTTTTTCGGGCTTTATTCCAAAAAACCAAGTACGGTGGCCGCCGTATCGTCGATTCTCGTGGGGGAAACCCTCGTCATTCTCTCCTACTTCAAGGTGTTGCCCTCGGGGAACTTTCTACCCGCCGTGCCGATCATTATCACGACTTTCGGAGTCTATATCGTAACAGCGGCTCTTCTGCCTTCCGCGAGGCTGGTGATGGAGAACGTTTCTCGACGAGTGATCGGGTTCGGAGCGGCGTTCGCGATCCTGTTTTTTGCTTCGCTGGACTGGTGGCAGTGGTCCGATTCCAATGCCGTGATCGCGGGATTTCCCTCGTGGATGGGCTACTTCGTCGTGTTGTCTTTGATGCAGACGTTCCTGATCAGGCTTTGGGCCGGTTCCGAGCAAACAGAGCCGGTGGTCGCCGGCCGAGATGAATAGGGCGAAGCCGCTTAAGGGCTGCTAAGTCCGTTGGGATCTCCGCTATTGGATGAGAGGGCGAATGCGTTTTGAACGGGCCGGCGGGAACCGCGCCCGTTCGAATCATGGCGGTTCGCCCTCGCTCATTCGGCTGGTGAGTAGTAGCATCTCTTGGGCGAGATGATGAGCCCCTGCTTCTTCAGAGAGGTGATGGTCTTGGATACCTCTTCTTTGGACAGTCCGGTGGAGGTGACCACGTCACCGGGACGGACGGGTTGTCCGGCGTTCTTCATGGCTTCGAGCACCTTCTCTTCTTTGTCGTTCATCCGTTTTCCCCCTTTCTTATGAGCAAAGAATTCGGCCCGGTCCGGTTAAATTCCGTAAAGGACCCAGCCGTTTTGTGCAACGAGGTTCGGGAGCGATTCGGGTATCTCAAGCTGACCCTCGAATTCGTGTCTCGTGAGAACACGGACCGGCGTCGAAGCCCCCAACCCGGTAGTGATTTCGGCGATTTCCTTCTCTTGATGTTGTGGATCGTGGGCCGATGAGACGACCATGACCAAATGATAGGTTTCGCAGTCCGTTGTCGACCCTTGCGCCGCATCACCATACAAATACACCCGTTCGGGGTCGAACCTGCCGACCAATACCCGGACGAGCTTTCCGAGGTCCCGGTCTTCCATTATAGTTTCCGCGATGGAGGCGGTCATTGAAATATCTCCCGGAGCTTTAAAGTGTTCGCCGGCGGCACGTTGGATTACATCTGATCAAGGATGCGGTTCCGTCGAGGACGACGGCGCAATATGGCCCCTCAGCGGGTAGGTTCGAACAAGATATGCGAACATGTATGGATAGGTTCGCTGAAGATGTCGACAATACTTGATCCACTCGTGCACAAGCCTTTTGTATACGCGATGCACATCAAAAGCGAGATGCCTCGAGTCCGGTTCCGGTAAATCGTCGAAAGAACTTCTGTGCGACAGTTCGTCGATTAAATGGAAGACGGACCAGAGCAGCTCGGTGAACTCCTCGTTTTCGAGCAGGTTCGGATTTCCCAACAGCAGAACCAACAGGTCTCGCTCACGGATCAGTCTGTCACGCAATGCCGAGAAATCAAGCCTTTCCGGATCCACGGCGAACCGAAAATGCTGCACGAACTCCAAAGCACGGCGGTAGTCCTTGTCGGACCAGTTGCCTTTTACCGTCAGGAAGTCCACGGCTTCATCAAGATTCTGCACGGCGGATGCCAGGTCCTTCACCAGATCCTTGCCGAGTTCGCTGAAAAAGGTTCCGATGACCATGTTGAGTTTCTGTTGCATCATCTTCTTCTCTCTCCGAGCCAGAATGCGCTCGATAACCAAGCCTACGAGGAGCACCTCGATGGGGATGAACGCCAAGTGGTGCAATAGAAAGACGAGAATGTGATGAAGGTCGTCGAACAGCAGATAGTGAAGCTCATAAAGGAATAAGGAACAGGCCAACAAGGTCACGGCCAAAGACAAGAACCATGAATGCTTTTTGATGAAAGAGCCGAACCTGCCTAAACGGTTTGGTCGAAGCTTCTTCTTCATACCCGGCTTGGGTGGGTGAGTGCTCAACAGTCGGACCTCTTTTGGGATAGAAAGGGTTCGAGAGGGCAGTCCGGCCGGATTCCCGATCTGGTCAGGGCGAAGTCATACCTGACGGGGTCCTCGGGGACCATTCGGCGAAATGCCGCGGTGACTTCTTCCACGGCTTTCAGGTTGGGAGATTTGCGGGACGTGAGCCCCAAACTCGTTGCGATGCGGTGCATATGCGTATCCATGGGGACCATCAGCTTCGAGGGGGGAACCTGCCTCCATCCGCCCGGATCCACCCGATCCTTGCGGATCATCCATCGAAGGAACAGGTGAAGCCTTTTGCAGGCGCTTCCTTTGCTTGGAAGAGGCAAGAGGAAAGGCAGCGTGTTTCCGGCCGGTCGGGAGAGAGTCTCGACGAAACGTTCAAGAGCAGGCATCACGTTTTCGTCGCCGGCCGTGACGCCCGCGCTGAAACAGGCTTCCAGGGAACCGAACTCCGATATCGCCGCCTTCATTCCGACAAGAAGAAGGCTCAGGTCTTCACCTCCGGTAAAACGGTGCCGGAAACCTCTCATGTCGTTTCGGATGGAGGCGGGATCGTTATTCACGAGGTACTGTCGAGGGGCACCCATGACGGTCAATACCCGGCCGACGCTTTTCAGAATTTGTTCCACTCTGCCGTATGCGAGAAGGGCTGCGATCAGGCCGACGATCTCGCGATCTTCCACTTTGGGGTAATCGTATAGGAAGACCAAAGGATCGGGGCGAACCAGGCTGCGTCGGTTGTAGGCTTGATAAAGACGCTCCAAATTGTTGTGGAACCCTTGGGAGGCCGTTTTCTTGGCGGATGCCATTTGTCCTCGAATTATGAACGTCGTCTGTGTAATAAAAGTAACAAAAAGAGAAACTACACTAATCCTTTGCCTGTTTCCGCCAGATGCTCCAGGTTCTCCCTGTCCAGAATCCGAATCCTCGGTCCCTCCATTTCGATCAGTTCACTTTTGACCAGCCTGGAAAGTATCCGGGAAAGCGTTTCCGGAATGGTACCCAACAGACTCGCCAGATGAGTCTTCGCCATGTCCAGTTCCACAAGGTCCGATAGCCCGTTCCTCGAACTCAGATTCAGTAGATGGGCCGCCAGTCGTCCCGGAACCTCCTTTAGAGAGAGATCGTCGACCAGGCGGGTGAAAAAACGGAGCCGGCGGGACAACACGGCGAGCATGTTCAGAGCAAGAGATGGATTCTTCTCGATAAGACGTACGAAATCCCGTCTGGGAAAGAACAGGAGAGAGCAGGATTCCAACGCCTCGGCATTGGCGGGGAAGCGGCCGCCTTCGAAGACCGGAACTTCGCCGAAAGGCTCACCCGGACCGAACATGTGGAGTATCTGCTCTTTTCCTTCCGGGGATACCTTGAAAATACGGATTTTTCCGGACGTGATCACGTAAAAGCCGTTTCCTTCGTCTCCTTCAAAGAAGACGGGATCGCCCTTCGCGAAACTCCGTTCTACTGTGATTTCGGTGAGTTCGACCAGTTGCCGTTCGGGCAAACCCTGGAACAGCGGGACTTGAGAAATGAATTGAACTCTACCGTTGGTCAAATCGCGCCCTCAGAAGTGAATTGTAATGAAAATACAACGTGAATCGCCGCAAGTCAAAAAGAACCCCCGTGGAGGAATATCATTCGGCTCGACACGAAAAAAACGTGGAGGCTTGACTTAGATCAAGGTCTTCTTCCGCTCTTTCTCTTAACATCACCGCAACGTCAACAGAAAAACGGGTCGCGTCCGATAAGGACACGACATAAGAAGATGAAACGGAACCCGCAATAAGGAGGAGGACAGCATGTTTTGTTACCAGTGTGAACAGACGGCCAAAGGCGAGGGTTGCACGAAGATCGGCGTGTGCGGCAAGACCGCCGAAGTCGCGGCGCTCCAGGATCTCCTGTTACACGGGCTCAAGGGATTGTCTCACGTGGCGGTGGAAGGTCGCAAGGTGGGCGTGAATGACCGGGAGGTTAACGTGTTCACCGCGGAAGCGGCTTTCGCGACCCTTACGAACGTCAACTTCGATCCGGATCGGTTCGTGGGATATATTCGTAAATGTGCCGACCTCAGGGACCGGCTCAAAGAGGATGTGCGGAAAGCCGGCGGGAAGGTTGATCTTCCCAACGACTCGGTGAATTTCAAACCCGCTTCGAGCCTCGAAGGCATGCTTCAACAAGCGGAAAAAGTGGGTGTCAAGTCGGATCCGAGCATCGATCCCGACATCCATTCGCTGCAGCAGACCACGATCTATGGGATCAAAGGATTGTGCGCCTATGCCGACCACGCGCATATCCTGGGTCAATACGACGATTCCATTTATGAATCCGTGCACGAGACACTGGCCGCGATGGAGAATTCGGCACTGTCGTTGCAGGATTGGGTGGGGCTGGCGCTGAAAACCGGCGAGACCAATCTCAAAGCCATGGCACTCCTCGATGCCGCGAATACCGGTAAGTATGGGCATCCCGTGCCCACGTCCGTACCTCTTGGACACAAGAAGGGCAAGGCATTACTCGTTTCCGGACATGATCTCAAAGACCTGGAAGAGATTTTGAAACAAACCGAAGGCAAAGGAATCTATGTATACACTCACGGGGAAATGCTGCCCACTCACGGATACCCCGAGCTGAAAAAGTACCCGCATTTCTATGGTCATTATGGAACCGCCTGGCAGAATCAAATCCGAGAATTCGTCGACTTTCCCGGCGCGATCCTGATGACGACGAACTGTATCCAGAAACCCCAAGATTCCTACAAGGACAACATCTTCACCACCGGACTGGTTGGGTGGCCGGGCGTAACGCACGTCGAAAGCCCCCATTTCGGACCGGTGGTGGAAAAGGCGCTGGCCATGCCCGGTTATGCGGAAGACTCCGATGGAGGAAACGTGCTGTGCGGGTTCGGCCACAACGCGGTGCTGGGAGTGGCGGATAAGGTTATCGAAGCGGTGAAAAGCGGCGCCATCCGGCGTTTCTTCTTGGTGGCGGGGTGTGACGGCGCCAAACCCGGCCGCAACTATTATACCGAGTTCGTCGAAAAGCTTCCCAAAGATACGGTCGTCCTGACTTTGGCTTGTGGAAAGTTTCGATTCTTCGACAAGCAACTCGGCGACATCGGAGGCATTCCGAGGCTTCTGGATATCGGTCAGTGCAACGATGCATACTCGGCCATCCAGATCGCGGTCGCCTTGGCTCAGGCCTTCAACGTAGGCGTGAACGATCTGCCTTTGTCCATGATCCTTTCCTGGTACGAGCAGAAGGCTTGCGCGATTTTGCTGACCCTGCTGCACCTGGGGGTCAAGGATATCCGCCTTGGGCCCTCGTTGCCCGCGTTCGTTACTCCCAATGTATTGGATGTGCTTGTGAAAAACTTCAACATTATGCCGATTACCACACCCGAAGCGGACATCAAGGCCATCTTGGGTTAACTTGAGATAAAGGGAGAGGAGGTCGGCTCCTCTCCCAAACCCTCCACCTTTTGAAACGGAGACGATCATGAAGTGTCCCGGACAGGAAACACAGTACTGGAAGCCGGGAGCCATATTCGAGGCCAAGTGCCCAAACTGCGGCGGCGAGGTGGAGTTTTTCAAAGATGAGCCCTCGCGAATCTGTAAGCAATGTGGACACCGGTTTGTGAATCCGAACATGGACTTCGGCTGTGCATCCTATTGCAGGTATGCCGAAAAATGCATCGGAGGTTTGTCACCGGAATTATTGGCCCAACGGGAAGACCTGCTCAAGGATCGTGTGGCGCTGGAAATGAAGCGGTATTTCGGCAAGGATTTTCGGCGCATAGGGCATGCCGGCCGGGTGGCGCGGTTAGCGGAACTTATCGTCAAAGAGGAAGGCGGCAATCCAGCCGTTGTCCTTTGTGCGGCATACCTGCACGATATCGGCATCCACGAGGCCGAGAGAAAACATAACAGCACCGCCGCCCGTTTTCAGCATGAAGAGGGACCGCCCATTGCTAGGGAGATAATGGAGCGGCTGGGAGCCGGCGAAGGGCTGGTCGAAGAGGTGTGCGATATCGTAGGTCACCATCATACGCCGAGGGAGGAAGAAACCGAGAATTTCAAAGCGGTGTACGATGCCGATCTTATTGTGAATCTTGAGGAAAAGCAGAAGACCGATGGGGTGACTCGGGAGCGGTTGGAGCGGATCATAGAGAAATCATTCATGACTCCCACCGGCAAAGACCTGGCACGTCGGAATCTGATACCCTCGAGCGACCCGGGATCGGAGGCCTGATTGGAGGAGCCTATGAAAACGCTGAGAAAAATTGTCGAAATCGATCATGAACTGTGTGACGGATGCGGAAACTGCGTACCATCTTGCGCCGAAGGAGCGATTGAAATCAGGGATGGAAAAGCCGTGTTGGTCGCGGAGAGATACTGTGATGGGCTGGGGGCGTGCTTGGGGGATTGCCCGACCGGCGCTCTCAGGGTGATAGAACGTGAGGCCGAGGAATTCGACGAGGAGGCGGTGGAAGAATATCTCGCGGAGATGGAATCACGGGACAAGGAGTTCGAAGCGGCAAGCCCCGGAGGTTGTCCGTCCGCCCGTCCTGTTACGCTTGCCAGGTCGCCTGAGGCCGGGGTTTCCTGCGCGGAGGCGAACAAGCCGGTGAGCCGGGGCGGGGAAGATTCGGCCCTAAGTCATTGGCCGATCCAGATACGACTAGTACCTCCAACCGCCCCGTTTCTTAAAGGAGCGGACTTATTGGTTGCGGCGGACTGCGTGCCTGTGGCCTATCCGTCGTTTCATCGCGACTTTTTGAAGGGCAGAGTAGTGCTGCTTGGTTGCCCCAAGTTCGATGATACCGATGAGTACGTTCGCAGGTTCAAAGAAATCTTTCAACAAGGCCAAATCAGGAGTGTCACCGTTTTGGATATGGAAGTCCCGTGTTGTTCGGCGCTTCCCGCCGTTGTCCGCAAAGGGGCCGAAGCAGCGGGGAAAGCGATTCCCATCGAAGATGTGGTGATCGGCAGGGGTGGAGAAATTCTCGAAAGACGGAGAATCGCTTCGTAAATCGATGCCTTGTCGGATCGAGGACACGATCGGTCGTGAAACGGAGACGGTGGAGGATCGTGGAAATCTTCTATTCGCTCAGGCGGCTTTCAGGAGTGTGAACGAGCAAATTCTCCTTCCCGGAGGCCGAGGATCATTAAGGAGACCATGGATTGAAAAAGACAAACATTATTGAGGAAAACGGCTTCAAAGAGTTGGGCCTTTCGCGGCTGTTGGTGCATGATTCGCCGTACTTCAAAATACTGAACTTCAATTTCACGGCGGGACAGGAGTTGCCCGTTCATTCCCATGACGTGGACGGTCAACTGAGTATCACCGTGGTGGAAGGTGAAGGCGAATTCCTGGGCAAGGACAATGCAACCTTGCCGGCGAGACCCGGCGATGTGCTCATCTCGGAGATTTCAGAACCTCACGGTGTTCGAGCGCGGACGAACATGCGGGTCATCGTGACCATCGCTCCGCCGATTTGACGGTCTCGAAAGGAGCCCCCGAAGCGCCGGCGGTTCTCTATTTAACTTATCGGCGGCCGGGTGCCTCTTGGACCGCTTATGCGAGAGATCGGGAAAGGCGTGACGGATGAGGAAACCGGCCCATCAGTCCTGGGCCAGTAGCTCGACGATCTTTTTGAATAGCACTGAGTCGAATTTACCTTCCTGGGTGTCTTTTTTCAGGGCAATCAGAGCCTCGAAGGGTGTGCTGCCCTTGTTGTGCGGGCGGTTGGGCGTGGTCAAGGTTTCGTAGGCGTCCAGAATACCCATCACTTGCCCCACAGTGCCGACATTGGTGAGCTTCAAAGGATAGCCCGAACCATCCAGCCTTTCATGGTGTTCCAGTATCGCGCTGCGAACCACGTCGTTGTAACCGTATCTCAGTCCCGCCGAGCGAACGAACTCCCATCCGAACTCCACATGTTGCTGCATCAACTTGAACTCTCGGGGAGTCAGCTTTCTACGAGACTTGACGATTTCATCCGGTACGTAAATCTTGCCTATGTCGTGAAGCAGGGCGGCCAACGCCCACCTTCGATCTTCCCAGTGAATCTCCTCCCGGATTTGCCCCCGGTTGGATACCATTTCATCCGGCACGGCTCGGACCGGATACAACCTTTCTCTCTCTCGGCCGCGAAAGCGGATCACAAGCAGCATGAGATTGACCGAGTGTGCCGTGGTCGAGAAATCCTTCACCATGACCCGTTGGAGCATTTTCAATACGTCTTGAGCGTTTTCGAGGTCGAGTAAACGCACATAATGGCCCACAATCTCGTCCATGCGCTTGAGGGCCGAAGAATCCACCGTTTGATCTCTGTCTTTCGACAACCTTCCAGCGAAGAATTCGTTGACCAACTGGATTGTCAGGTCCCTGATAACTGCGGCTTTCTCTTGATTGAAAGGGCCTTTGAGGAATTCGGCCAGATTGGCCTCAATGACTTCGCTCCGATGGTGATGGTCGACAAGTCTGACGTAAACCTTGATGCCCCGGGAGACCATTTCATCGATGGCCTTCCTGGCGTATTCGTCCTTTCTGGGAAGAAAGCGTACTAGTTTGTCTTCCTTTGGATGGATGATGTAGATGGGAAAATCAATGTAGAAGTTGACTAGACTGGGCTGAATCTCGATGTAGTCGGTTTTCATGAATGAATTATCGTTCTCAGGCCGGGAGTCCGTACTGCCGGGCTTCGCTTCCGGCCGAACCGGGTCGCTCGGCGGCGCTGCGCTCCGGACATTATGAAATCGTCGGGAGCTCGATGGTGATGGGTTTCCCGACGGTCTTCACCGACCGCGCAGGGGCATGTTCCGGCATTTCAGCCATGCGGCTCCGGCTCCCGAAGGAGGCGGGCCTTGAGTTCGTCGAATTCTTCCCTGGTCACGATTCCTCTCAGGAACAAACCGTTTAGTCTCTCCAACTCTTCGGTGATGCTTGTGCGTTCAACATCCCCGGAAGACATCGAGTCGATGATCGGCGTCTGGTGCACGGCGTGGCCGGTGGGCATGGGGAGAGCCTTTTTCGGCCCGTCGGAGGGCGCTTCAAGCCAACGGGTCTTTCCCGCGTCCCCTTTATAGTCGATGCGAACGAGTCCGTGCATGAAGGAGATGTTCACGTCGTGACCTTCTTGAGCTGCGGCGCGGATCACTTCCATAACGTCCTGCTTCTCTTCGTCGATGCGTCTTCCAATCCGTTTTCTGTGTCGGAAAATCAGCAAGGCGAGTCCGACCAATGTGATAAGCGTGCCCAGGATGATCCAGACACGGAAATCCATGATTGTACGAATAAGGAAGACCACTAAGACCACGAGGAGAGGGATTCCCGTCAGGGCGATGAGAATTAGGTAGAACATGGCGAAGCTCCCCATGTAGGAAAGCAGCCCCAGCTTTTCTCCCTTCGGTCGATTATCTGCGTTTTGTCGATTTTTTCGGAACATTGTGTGGGTTGTATTCCATTAGGTTGATGATATTCATTCAGACGTGGTGATGAGTGCCCTGAACTTCATTAAGGCGTCCAGGGTTTCCGGGCCGGAAACGTGTCCCAACGGATCGAATTCTCCGGTCCTTTCGTTGACCGGCCCCATGATGCCCCAAGCCGCAAGCGTATACACTGCCTCACGGTACGGGCTGTCTTCATGGACATCGGAGAAAGGCACGACTTTGACTTTCCCCGCCTTAATCACATCCGCATTCAAGTGGACGATTTCGGAAAGGGCGAAGAGCACCTGAGCCAATTCCCCCCGTGTGACCGATTCGAGGGGGCGGAAAGTTCCGTCCGGGTAAGTCCGCAGTCCTTCGAGGTCCAGTGAGGCCACAAATCGTATGTCTTCACCGTGTTCCGATCCTTCCATGTCCACAACCGGAGCCTTTTTCGGCGTGGCGACCGACATGCCGAGAGGCGCGAGGCTCCGCAGGCGAAATTCGTGTACGAGAAGTTCGGCGAGATCAACCCTTCTGAGTTTGGAAAGTAAAGCGATCCGATTTGTGACCTCGCTCTTGGGGGCCGCCTGCTGAATTCGACGTACCATGTCCGCCTCGGATGCTGCGAGTGCAGAGAAATATCCCTCCATATCCGAGGCCTCACGAAGCTGCTTCTCCGCCTCGGAAAACCGGTGGGCCGATTTGAGAGCCAGTCCCATCAAAAAGTGGGGATCACCGCTTCCCGGCAGCAATCGGGTCGCCTTTTCATACTCCGATGAAGCTTTAGACAACCACTCCGGTCCCTGTTGTTCCGTATGGAGCACAATGTATGCGCAGTGAACCCATGCCCGACTCGACGGCTCTTGAGCCAGGGCGCCCGCTTGGGAGAGGCTCAAACGCGCCCTGAGAAAATGACGGTTCCGGGAAGCGATGATGCCCAGTGCCGAAAACGCCATTGAGTGGTTGGGGTCCAAGCGGAGCACATCGGCGAATTCCCTTTCGGCTTCGGAGGTTTTACCCCATGCCAGAAAGGTCATTCCGTTCCGGAAATGCTGCTGTGGAGAGTCTTCAATACGAACTTGGTGGAGCTTGCCGCAACCGCTGAGGAAAAGAAAGCAGAAGAGGAAGGGGAAAAACCACTTCGTGGATCGCATGAAGTCTCCACAGTTGTCCGATAACCTACTAAGCATGGAAGCGTATTCTACCTTTCGCGGATTAAGCTGTCAAAACCCGCTCGCTTTTAGGGGTTCCGATTATCCGGTAAATCTTCATCAGGAAACCGCGGGGTTTGGACTCAAGTACTACCGGTGTGATTGCCGATGATACCGACAGGCACTTTTGACTGCTTAAGAATGTAGGCCTATAATACAAAACTAGAAAATTCACGCTTGCAAGGATGGGCGCAAGCGCCGGGTTCCGCCGGCACCTTACCCAAAGCGACGGTGGCAAAGCACCGTCTCGGAGCCCGGGCCGCCGTTGAGAGCGGAGTCGCTCCGAAAATTCTGAGAACGGAGAGGGCCAACCGTGGCTGCACAGATCGGACAATCGGGAGGTGAAGTAAAGGGGGCCCCCATGTGGGTTGTTACCTTCGGGGACCTCATGAGCCTGCTCTTGTGTTTCTTCGTGTTGTTGCTGTCCTTTTCGGAGATGGACGCACAGAAATACAAGGAACTTGCAGGCTCTCTCGCACAAGCCTTCGGTGTCCAGAAGCAGAATCCCGTTTTCCAGATGCCCAGAGGCACCACCATGGTTTCCAAGGACTTCGATCAGTCCATGCTGGAAACGCGTGAGGATCAGAAGTACGGACCCACTCGTTATGAAGTGACGAAGAGTCTGGAAAAAGGCCGCAAACGGCATTCGGAGGAAACGAAGAAAGGAGAAAAGGGAGAAAAGTCCGAAAAGGGAGAAAAGGGCGAAAATGCAGGTAAAAAAGCCGAATCCCAAAAAGATGAGCAGGAAAAGGCCAAAGATCTCGATGAGAAGGAGCAAGCGCTCGCTTTGAGCGACAAAGACCTGTCGGACGTCAAACAGCTCGAATTCGAGCTTAAAGACATGGGACAGAATGTTACGGTCGAGCAGGGCGGAGGGCAGGTCAGACTGGTTCTATCCGATGAACCTACTTTTGAGCTCGGAAAAGCCGACATCCAAAAGGAGATGATTCCCATCCTCGAGAAAGTGGGCAAGTTTTTTAAGGAACGGCCGGGTGACGTAATCATTGCGGGCCATACGGACAATCTCCCCATCCGCGGGGGGCCGTTCAAGTCCAATCTTGAGCTCTCGGTTGCGCGAGCAGCCTCGGTGGCCGAATTCTTCATGGAGAGAGGGTTGATCGAACCCAATCGCATCGCAACCATGGGATTCGGGGAGTATCGCCCGGTGGCTTCCAACGAAGATGCGGAGGGGCGAAGCAAGAACCGCAGAGTCGAGATCATCTGGACGAAGCCCCACGATAATCCGTTCTCGGCGCCCGCCGGCGAGAAGGCGGAAAGCTGAAATTCCTCAGGTCGCCGGAGAAGAAGCTTTCCTCTTTTTGGGATCCAGGAAGGCCTTGAGGGATTCCTCGAGCACTCTCGGGTTCAGGCCTTTGCTGATTCCCTGGACGGCCACGAGGATCAGATTCTTTCTGATTTGTTCGTGTTGACTCCTCAAAGCCAACTTGTCGGCCAGCGGCAGGCAAACGAGGTTGGCGATAAGAGCCCCGTAAAGGGTGGTCAGCAACGCCACCGCCATGGACGGGCCGATGGCTTTGGGGTCGGACAGGTTGCTCAACATCTGCACCAGCCCGATCAGGGTTCCGATCATTCCGAAAGCCGGTGCGGAATCCCCCATCCCTTTGAACACATTTTGTCCCACCGAGTGCCGAAAAACCGTGAGTTGGATGTTTTGCTCCAGGGTTTCCTTGATGGCGTACTCGTCGTAGCCGTCAACCAGGTACTGGATTGCCTTGTCGACGAAATCGTCATCAAAGCGCTGCTGTTCCAAGGCGATAAGGCCGTCGCGTCTGGCCACTCCGGCTAGTTCCACCATCTTGGCGATGATCGTTTCCAGGTTTTCTTCTTTGGACTTGAATGCCTGCATGGCAACGTTCACAGAGTTCACGACGTCCGCAAGGGAAAATTTGATGAACGAAGCCGCGAAGGTGCCTCCAATGACGATCAGGAGGCCGGGAATGTTCATGAATACGAGAGCATTGCCTCCCAATACAATGGCGAGGACGATCAGGATTGTGCCGCCTGCAAGGCCTATAACAGTTGCGATATCCATACCGGTAGCGTCTTTGCTTATCCTCCGATGGGCGAGTCTCGCTTAGTAGCGCCGATGGTTTTTAAACCTTTCTGATCGATTAGGCCGTGAGACCATAATATTAGATCGTTCAATATTACCTTCTGATTGAGTCTTTTTTTCCAGTGGTGCGGGCGGCACCGGCGCCGCGAAATCGTCAGACCTGAGAGAAGCCCCTTCGAGCCGCACCCAAAAGCGCCGCCTTATCATTTAGAATTACCTTGACCGGGATTTTCGAGAGTGTGCTTCCCAGCCGCCCTTTCGCCACAAAGGCCTTCATAAAGCCCCTGTCCGTTAGTTTTCCCAGAATTTTGGGGGCAATGCCGCCCCCAAGAAACATTCCGCCCACTGTGAACGCACGCAGTGCCAAGTTGCCGGCTTCGGCCCCGTAGGCATGGACGAACATGTCCAGGGCCATCCGGCAAAGGCCGCATTTGCCCGCTAAAGCGGCTTCCGCGATCACGCGGGAAGGGTCTTCGGACTTCAGCTTGGCGGCTGTTTCCGGATCGGCCTCCGCCTCACCCTTTTTATGCAGAAAGTCATAGATATGGGCGAGACCCGGGCCTGAAATCACCCGTTCACAACTAACGTGGCCGAATTTCCTCCTGAGGTAATACCAAAGCTCCACCTGCAGCGGATTGGCGGGTGCAAAATCGGCGTGTCCGCCTTCGGATGCCACTGGGATGTATTCGTCGCCGTTCCACACCATCAGCGCAACGCCCAGTCCGGTACCGGCTGCTATGAGCCCGATTCCCGCCCGAGGTTGACTGATTCCGGGGTTCAGAACGTGAAAGTCGGATTCGCCTAATACGGCGATGGCCTCAGCCGTGGCCACGAGGTCGTTTATCAACGAAACGGAAGAGAATCCAAAGGCGGATTTGAGGGATTGCTCACTCACCACCCAGGGCAGATTTGTGGTGAAACATTTTCCATTGACCACGGGACCCGCCACGCCGAAACAGCATGGGCCGCGGTGCGATTCCGTCTCCCCGAGAAACACCTCGATAATTTCTTCCAGGTTACGGTGACCTTTGCTCGGATAGGTCCTGATCGCCAACGGTACCGGTCGACCGGAATCCATGGAAAACAGACCGATATTAACCTTTGTTCCGCCGATGTCTCCGGCCAGAACGCGTTGTGCGGCCTCCGGAGTGGATGGATGCATCAATGGAAACCCTATCCTTGTTCAATCATTGGAGAAAAAGAAAAGCTCAACGGCGTCGGGTTTTGCCGAAGATGCTATCCGGCCGTAAGAGAAATTAATGCTTCCCGAACCGAATTTTCCAGAGGTTCCAGGGCGTTCTCCCAGTCTTCGGGGAGGTGTGCGTGAACGATCGGAAGCTGTCTGGACGCTAAGGCCCTATAATCTCCCAGCGCTTGCGCCGTCTCAAGGTCCCCGAAAGAGAAACCGAAACCCGGGACGACGGGCTCTCGGAGGGGAGGGCGTGTTACCAGAACGTAGGCGCCGATTCTCGGTCCCCCCTTGTGCTCCTGCCCTGTCGAATGGAGGTAGCGAGGCCCGAATCCGGCCACCGTTGCGCATTTCAAATGGTTCAGCGTGGTGCGCCGCAGCCGGTCAAGTACTTTTTCGACCGCACTCCCGTAAGGGAGGTAGAACAGATAGGCGACATAGCCGTTTTCCGGAACGCTCTCGAAAAGTTGGGAAAAGACCTTTTGGGGGTTGGTGATCTCAGAGTCTCCAAACCGGATTCCGTGATAAAGGGGAGGGGACAGAGAGAGGGGGAGTTCCCCTTGCGTTTTCAAATGGTCGAGTATCTGCGTGGTGTTGGCCTTGCTTTCCGAGACGTTCGGCTCATCGAACGGGTTGATTCCCAAGAAAACCCCGCAAAGGGCCGTCGCCATCTCCCACCGAAACATCTCCCCCGCCAAATCAAGGCGATCGCTGAGCTCGACGGTTTCCAGAGGATACCCTCGTCCCCGCAGGGAAGCCGTGGCTTCCTTCAAAGATCGGTCGTCGTCTCCTGCTAGCTGCATGACCACGAAACATCGGTCGGACGGGTAAGCGTAACCTTCGGCGAAAGGTTCCCCCACGATGGGAATCACGCCGGTGCCGCTCTTTCCCGTGCTTTCGGCAATAAGCTGTTCCACCCAAAGCCCGAACGAGGCCAGAGCCGGTGAAGTAAAGAGAGTGAGTTTGTTTCTGCCCGAATTTACCATTTTGGCCATGAATGCGCCGAGTCGGGCTCCCGGGTTGTCGTCGAACGCAGGAGCCTTGCAGGCATTCTCCATTCCTGCCGTACGTTCAAGCATTCCGCCCACATCCAAACCCAACAGCGCCGCGGGGATCATCCCGAACAAGGACAGGGCGGAATACCTGCCGCCGATGTCGGAGGGATTGATCCAGGCCTTCAGAAACCCTCGTTCTTCCGCGAGTCGCTGAAGTTCTGTGTTGGGGTCGGTGACGGCGACAAAATGTCTGCCCGGCTCTTTGACGACCGTTTTCAGTCGTTCATGGAAGTAGGCGAGTAGAGCATTGGGTTCGATGGTGGTTCCCGACTTGCTGCTCACCAAAAAGATAGTGTGTTCCAGGGCTATTGCGGCCTCAACTCTTGAAATTTCTTCCGGATCCGTGGTGTCCAACACGAACAGGGAAGGATACCCGGCGGCCGACCCGAAAACTTCCCTGAACACCAAAGGCGACAAACTGGAACCTCCCATTCCCAGGAGCACGACGTTCCTGATCCCGGAGTCCCGGACTTGGCCTGCAAATGCCGTGATTTCGTCTAAACGCGTCTTGGTAAAAGCCGAGACATCGATCCAGCCCAGACGATTGTTTACGGCTTCCCGGACGGCGGGCTCGGAAGAATATAGACCGGCGTCCTTGTTCCAGAATCGTCGGATGATGCTTTCCTGGTCGTGAAGGGGAAGAGTAAAGGGGTCGGTCGGCATAGTATCTCCACTGAATGCCCGTGGGCTGTAAGCGAAGGAAAAGCCTTCGCATAGGCATCCGTATTATGTTTCGGGCCGAGAAATCCGAAATTTCCAATACACACGGGGAGTTCGCAAATTGCGGCATCACCGGTTCGGCGGCATATTACGAAGTGTTACATAGTGCCGCGTACGATTTATAACCGTCCGCTGCAGATTTTGCAAAACAAAATCATCTGTTATGAGTTTGGCGAGCGGTCGGACCCGTGGCGGGATGAAAGCAGGGACTGGATGTCATATGTATCAATCTTGACATAATTTCCCAAGCGATGTAGGAATTCCTTCCTATAGCGGAATGATGAAGGGGATCGGCTTTGTGCCGGCGTGAGCTTCCCAAATCAGGGACTTGCATGACGGGCATAACGGCCTTGTTCCCGTTTTCGATTTGAGAAGGCGAGTCTGCTCTGTTGCGCTGCGGGTCGACGGTCTACGTGGAGTTCATCAGCGATTTTCTTCAGCGGCATTGATTTCACGGAGCGACCCGTTCCCTCGAGAATCCGGACGAGAGATCCAGACGGAGGTGAGTAATGAGACGGGTGAACTGTCTTTCGATACTGCTGCTTTCCATCCTGTTGGTTGTAATGACGTGTCCGTCGGGGTGGGGAAAGTCCGAGGCCGAACCGGTACTCCGGCTCGCCACGACAACGAGCACCGACAATACGGGACTCCTGGATTATCTGGAGCCCCACTTCGAGAAGTGGGCTTCCGTGGATCTCCAGTGGCTTTCGGTGGGCACCGGTAAGGCACTGGAGTTGGGGAAGAACTGCGACGTGGACGTGTTGCTTGTTCATGCTCCGGATGCCGAGGCGGTTTATGTGTCCGACGGTTACGGGGTGAGTCGAACTCAGATCATGTACAATGATTTCGTGATCGTCGGTCCCCAATCGGATCCGGCCGCGGTCAAGTCCATGTCGGCCGCCCAAGCTTTGCGGGCTTTGAAGGAGAAAGGCTCGACTTTTGTGAGTCGAGGGGATCGTTCCGGGACCAACCTCATGGAACTCAAACTCTGGAAAAAGGCCGGCGTCGACGCTCCGGACAAGGAGACGTGGTACGTACAGACGGGGCAGGGCATGATGACCACGCTGATGACCGCAACCGAGCGGCACGGGTACGCCCTGACGGACCGCGGCACATACATGAAGTACGAGTCCCTGGAGAAGGGGAAACCCGGCTTGGTGATTCTTGTCGAGGGAGACCCGGAGTTGCGTAACCAATACAGCGTCATAGCCGTAAGTCCAAAGCGATGCCCGAACGTTCGCTACGACCTCGCAGTGAAGTACATCGAGTGGATGCGGTCCGAGAAAGCGCAGCAATTGATCGGCGACTTTCGCATCTTGGGAAAACCACTCTTCATACCCAACGCGTCGCATTAGACCGCCGTCAACGCCGGCCCGCCGCATGAATTACCTGCTGCAGGGGTTCAACAACGCTCTAGAACTTCTCTTCTCCGGTGATCCGGCAACGGTGTCGGCTATTTCCACTACCGTCAAGGTATCTTCGCTGTCCGTTGCCGCGAGCATTATTCTCGGAGTGCCATGCGGCTTCCTTTTGGGACATTGCCGTTTCCCTTTCAGAAGTGTGGTCGTGACCCTGGTGGAGACACTTCTGGCGTTTCCCACCGTAGTCATAGGGCTACTGGTTTACGCCCTCCTTTCAAGGCATGGACCGCTGGGCGAGTGGGGGCTCCTTTTCACTCTCCCCGGTGTTGCCGTTGGGCAGACGCTCCTGGGGCTTCCCATAGTGATCGCCCTTACGGCCGCGGCTGTGGAGGGACTCGATTCCCGTCTCGCCCCAACACTACTTACGCTGGGTGCGGGGCGCGCGAGACTTCTGTGGACCACGGTCCATGAGGCGCGGACGGCGCTCTTGGCGGCGGGAGTGACGGCTTACGGGCGGATCGTGTCCGAAGTGGGAATTTCCATGATGGTCGGGGGAAACATTAAATGGCACACCCGAACTCTGACCACCGCCATCGCTCTGGAAACCGGCAAAGGTGAGTTCGCCCAGGGCATCGCTCTGGGGATTGTTCTTTTGACCATCGCCTTGGCCGTGAACGTGAGCCTCTCCTTTCTTAAACGAAAAAGCGTCTGAATAAGCTTGGACCTCTACGAGATTCTACGTCTGGAGCATCGGTACCGTGCTTCCATTGCAGTCGCCATCGATCGATTGGCCATCGCTCAAGGTTCGATCACCGGATTGGTGGGGCCCAACGGAAGCGGGAAGAGTACCCTCTTGAGAATACTCGGCTTTCTGGAAGAGTGCACCCGTGGCGAGATCAGATTCGAGGGACGTGCCGCCGATCCTAAAGACCCTTCTCTGCGCAAGAAGGTCACGCTCCTTTTTCAGGAACCTTACCTGCTTAAGCGATCCGTTTTCGAAAACGTGTCGTATGGTCTGAGAGCCCGCGGCGAGACCGGGAGGATGAGGGAACGGGTCGGTGAGGCGCTGAAGTGGGTAGGGTTGTCACCGGAGAAGTTCGCCGGTCGGCCTTGGTATGCCCTGTCCGGAGGAGAGGCGAGAAGAGTGGCTCTGGCCGCCCGGTTGGTTCTGAAACCCCGGGTGCTCTTGCTCGACGAACCTACTTCCGGTGTTGATGCCCCCAGCGTCTCCCTGATCAAAACGGCCTCGGTGCGCGCGAGAGAAGAATGGGGCGCTACACTGATCATTGCCACTCATGACCGGTTTTGGCTGCAAGCGGTGGCGGATCGGACCCTGACTCTTGTTGAAGGTCGGCTGACCTGTTCCGGCCCGGGTACATTCATTCATGGGCCGTTTGAACTCAAATCGGCCGAAGGGCCGGTCAAAGTCTTAGAGGGAGGCACCGAGATTCGGCTGCCTGCTCAACCCTCGGGAACCTCGCAGGCTGTGTTGGAGGCGGCCGACATGCATATTCATCCGGCGCCGCCGGAATCTCGACCGGGGCAGAATGTTCTGGAATGTACGTTGCTTCACGTCGCTTTGGAAAACGACTCGGCAAAACTGGCTTTGGGCCTATCCGGTGGAGGGCTCCAGTGGGTGGCCGAAATGGAAACGGCCCAATTCGGTCGGCTGTGTCTCAGTCCTGGATCTCGTTGCTGGCTCGCTTTCGAGGTGTCTTCGCTCAGATGGCAATAGCGCGTCCTTATGGTCGGTTCCGACGACCTGCCGCTGACCGCCCGGCTCGTTGTACCCCTTCCCTTCCTGTCGTTTCAGGTTCATAAGTCACGATTTACCCACCGGCTATCCACTGTTTCTTCTCCCCCGGCACACTTCGCTGAACGGGAAGATACCTCGAAGACCCGATTTATCGCTGTAGAATCATCATCGTAAAATAAAAAGAATGCCCTGTTGAAGTACCGTGCGCAAGCTGAATGGTCCTGCATGGAATTGCCGGGGGCGTCGAGTTTTATGGTCGCGAAAGGACACGGGGCGGAGACGCACATGGAATCAGGCCTGATCGCGGTCGTCGGATGCCTCATGGGTACGGCAACCGATAGCGAACCTGAACCGACCATAGAGTCGAGCAAGGAGAAAGTGGAATGAACAGGAAGTTTCGGAGAGGGATTCTTTTTTCCGTCTTTGTTTCGCTGGTCTTGGGCTCATGGTTGGGAGTTCCTCCCACATTTGCCGGTATGTTCGAGGGTATCCGGCACATCAGCGGAGGGGTCGGAATCGAGGAAAGGGAGGCCATGAAGTTACTGGCCGCTGACTACAACCTACAACTCGTATTTTCAAAAACTTCGGGATCTTATGTGGCCGGCGTGCGGGTGACCATAGAGAATTCGGAAGGAAAGGAAATCCTCGACGCGCTTTCCGACGGTCCCTGGTTTTTCGCCGATCTTCCTGCGGGAAAGTATAGGGTGACCGCCGTCTATCGGGACGTTGCTCGGCAAAAAGAGGCGATGATCCAAAGCAAGCCCGTCAAGGTGCACTTCTTCTGGGGCCTGTGAGCGTTCGTTCGAAGTCTCCCAAAACGCCTAACGACTGTTGCCGGAGCCGGGTGTTTGGAAAAGAGATTTAGGCAACCGGCATCGTCTCGGCGCGACGCACGTCGTGCGACGTCCCAGGCGAATCATACCGCGGTGGATGCCGATAACGCCTAGCTTCCCGTTTCGGGCCGCAACGCGTCGAACGCCTCTTTCAGCCGTATACGGCCGCACCCCTGTGTCCCTACCGGCAACTCTTCCTCTCGAGGGGAATTCGAGGGGAACGACTTGGACTTTCCAAAAAGTCTTCCCCATAGTAAAGGCAAGAGACGCTCTTGAACCTGTTCACCGATGTGATCATGCCCACTTGTGGAGGGAAGATGCGAGTGCCGTCCGCCACCTATCGAGTCCAGTTGACCCCTGATTTCGGCTTTCGAGCCCTCAAGCAGGTGATTCCCTATCTGTCGGAACTGGGCATCACCGATTTGTACGCTTCGCCCGTGTTCCGAGCCAGAAAAGGAAGTACGCACGGGTATGACGTGGTGGACCCGTGTGCTCTGAATCCCGAACTGGGGACTCGGAGGGAATTCGATCTCCTGTTTGAAGAGCTGAAAAAACACGATATGGGGTGGATTCAAGACATCGTTCCCAATCACATGGCATTTCATCAAGCGAACCATATGTTGGCGGACGTTCTGGAAAACGGTCCCCTGTCCAGGTTTTTCCGTTTCTTTGACGTGGACTGGGAGCACGCCTACGGTGCCGTCAAAGGGAGAGTGTTGGCGCCTTTTCTCGGCACGTTCTATCGGGAAGCCCTGGAAAACGGAAATATCCGGCTAAGTTATGAATCGGAAGGATTCAGAATCCGGTATTATGATACCTCGTTTCCTCTGAATCTTCGGTCCTATCCCATGGTCCTCAAATATCGATTGGACCATTTGAAGGCGAAACTTGGCGTGGACGACCCGGATTACGCACGACTTTTCGGGATTGTTCACGTCCTGCAAGCTCTTCCGGAAGAAGGGGACGTGGAGGAACGCACCGCTCAGGCACGTTTCATCAAAGGCGTTCTATGGGAGCTTTATAAACGCAACCCGACAATTCGGGAGTTCGTCCTGGAAAGCGTGGCCGCGCATAACGGGACCAAAGGGCGCTCCGAAAGCTATGATTTGATGGACCGGTTACTGGCCCGACAGTTCTTTAGGCTGTCCTTCTGGAAAGTGGCCACCGAAGAGATCAACTATCGCCGATTCTTCACCATTAATGAACTGATTTCTCTGAGATTGGAGGAACCCGAGGTTCTCGAAACCACGCATGCTCTGATTCTGAAATTGGTGGGGGAAGGCAAATTTACCGGAATAAGGGTCGACCATATCGATGGGTTGTATGACCCTTCGACCTATCTGGAAGAAATCAGAAAACGGATCGGCGACCTCTATCTTGTTGTCGAGAAGATATTGGAGCCCGATGAGGAGCTGTGCGCTTCCTGGCCGGTGCAAGGCACCACCGGGTATGATTTTCTGAATCAGGTCAACGGATTGTTCTGCAAACAGGATAACAAAAAGAAATTCAAAGACGTCTACGGCGCATTCACACAGGTGAAAGGGTCCTTCGAGGACGTGGTATACGAGAAAAAGAAGCTCATTCTCGGCAAGCGCATGGCGGGTGATTTGGACAACCTGGCGTTGCTTTTCAAAGAATTGGCCTCGAGAGACCGCCACGGCTACGATATCACCATCTACGGCATCCGTCGGGTCCTGATGGAGGTCCTCGCCTACCTGCCGGTTTACAGGACCTATATCCGCCCCGGCGGCATCAGCGAGACGGACCGTGCTCATGTCCGCGCGGCGACCGGAAGGGCGCTTCGGGCGAACCCGGAACTTGCCCATGAAATCCGTTTCCTGGAGAGATTCCTTTTGCTCGAATTCGGCGATGGGACTCAGGCGGAATACCGGGATAAATGGGTCCGTTTCGTCATGCGTTTCCAGCAACTGAGCGGCCCGTTGATGGCAAAAGGGCTGGAAGATACGGCGCTCTATGTTTACAACCGCCTGTTGTCGTTGAACGAAGTAGGGGGATTCCCGGGCAGCTTCGGCGTCTCACTCTCTTCCTTTCATGAAGCCATGGCCGCGCGTGCGCTCCGGTGGCCTCATACCATGAACGCCACGGCCACACACGACACCAAACGCGGTGAGGATGTGAGAGCGCGCCTTAACGTGCTTTCCGAAATGCCCGCCGAATGGTCCGGTGTTTTGCGGAGTCTCAAGGAAGAAGCCCCGCCTCCCGAAGAGGATGACGATACGAAAGTGCCCGATGACAACGATCGGTACTTCTTTCTACAGACTGTGCTTGGTGCCCGTCCCTTTCTGGAGGAAGATCACGATTCCTTTGGGGAACGCGTAAAGGAATACGTCATCAAGTCGGTGAGGGAGGCCAAGGTACACACCAACTGGCTCAGCCCGGATTTGGATTACGAAAAGGCTTTCCTGGAGTTCGTGGAGGCATCTCTTCGTGGTGAAGACGGGGAACGCCTGCAGGAGAGCCTTGCGGACATGGGAAAGGTTGTTTCCCATTGGGGGGTACTGAACTCCCTTGCCCAAACGCTCATCAAGCTGACGGCCCCGGGCGTGCCGGATATTTACCAGGGAACGGAGCTTTGGGATTTAAGCCTGGTGGACCCGGACAACCGCAGACCCGTGGATTACGCAAAGAGACACGCCATGCTCAAGGACCTTAAGGAACGCCGAGAGGCCGATGCACCGACCCTTTGTAAGGAATTGTCGGCGAATCTCGTGGACGGTGGAATCAAGCTGTATGTCATTCACAAAGCGCTTGAGGTCAGGAAAGAGTTTCCTTCCGTTTTCATGAACGGTCGGTATGTTCCGGGGGACGCCTCAGGCTTGCGTGCGGAGCACGTGGTTTCGTACGCACGGGAAATAGGGGGAACCTGGATTTATACGGTTGTGCCTAGATTTTGTTCCTCTTGGTTGGAATGTGGGAAATATCCTTTGGGAAAGGAAGGCTGGGAAGACACGGCTCTGATCCTGCCGAGCGAGGCCCCTAAACTGTGGCGGAATCGGTTTACGGGAGAGACTGTTTCGTCTTCCCGTGAGCTCAGCTTGTCCGGCGTTATACGCCGGTTTCCCGTCGCTCTTCTCGTAGGTACCGAGGATAGATGATCGGAACGTTCTCGCGGAGCGGAATCTCGGAATTGCAGGAAGGAACGGAGACATAGATGGGAATTATGAATCTGGATCGAATATTCAGCCCCAAGTCGGTGGCTTTGGTGGGTGCGACGGAACGTCCGTCCGTCATCGGCGATGCCCTGATGAAGAATCTCCTGGAGGGGAGAGAACGGAGAGCAATTTTTCCTGTAAATCCCAACTACAAGAATATTCATGGGATAAAGTCTTTTGCCTCCCTGAGCGATATCGGTGAATCGGTTGAATTGGTTCTCATTGCGGTCCCGATTGCGGGTGTCCCCGAGGTCGTCCGAGACTGTGTGCGTATCGGAGCCTCCGGATGCGTGATCTTCTCCGCGGGAGGCAAAGAAATCGGAGAACAAGGCAGGCGTATTGAAGCACGGATCAGAGAGGCCGCGGAAGGAAGCGAGTTGCGAATTGTGGGGCCGAACTGCATGGGCCTTATGGCTCCCGGAAGCTTGCTCAATGCTAGTTTTGCCAACCAAAGTCCGAGGGCGGGGAATCTGGCGTTCGTGTCTCAAAGCGGCGCTATCTGCTCGGCCATCCTGGACTGGTCGCTCAAGGAAGGCATCGGCTTCAGCCATTTCGTTAGTGTGGGCTCCATGCTGGATGTGGATTTCGGAGATTTCGTCGATTATCTTGGGAACTTAGGACAGGTGAAGAGCATCCTTCTGTACATCGAAAGCCTGACCCAGGTTCGTAAGTTCATGAGTGCGGCCAGAGCCGTTTCCCGGGTGAAACCGATCATCGTGCTCAAGGCGGGAAGGAGCGCTGCGGGTTCCAAAGCCGCGGCCTCCCACACGGGAGCCATGACCGGAGAAGACACGGTGTACGATGCGGCCTTTGAAAGGGCGGGAATTCTTCGCGTGGATACGATTCAGGATCTGTTCGACGTGGCGGAACCGGCGGCCAAGGTACCGCGCCCCAAAGGATCGCGTTTGGCCGTGATTACCAATGCGGGGGGACCGGGAGTGATGGCCGCGGACGCCCTGGCGTCATTCGGAGTTGAACCTGCGGAGCTGAACGACCGGACAATGGGAGAATTGGACAAAGTGCTGCCGCCTTATTGGAGTCGGCGGAATCCCGTGGACGTTTTGGGTGACGCGACCTCGGAACGTTATCGCAGAGCACTCGATATCTGCATTCGGGCCGAGGACGTCGACGGCGTCCTTGCCATTCTGGCTCCACAAGCCATGACCGACCCCACCGAGGTGGCTCGGGCGGTCAAAGAGAGCGCGCAAAACATTTCACGTCCCGTCTTCGCCTGTTGGATGGGGGGCAGGTGGGTTGAACCGAGCATGGAATTGCTCAACGAGGGGCAGGTGCCCACCTATTCGACACCGGAGCGCGCTGTGAAGGCCTTTATGCTCATGGTGGAATACAACCGTAAGATGGAAATGCTGCAGCAAATTCCCCCCGGCCCGGCAGGGCCTTTCCCCAGAGAGCAGACTCGGGCTCGGCGGGTCGTTGATGAGGTGCTCCGCAGCGGAAGACGGCTTCTTACGGAAGTGGAGTCCAAGAAATTGCTGGAAGCCTACGGCATACCCGTGAACCGGACGGAACAGGCCGAATCGGAGGAGGAGGCCGTGCGGATCGGTGCTCAAATGGGATACCCTTTGGCCATGAAACTGAACTCGCCGGATATTTCGCATAAGTCCGATGTGGGAGGAGTGCGCTTGAACCTCGGGAGTGAGGATGATGTTCGCGCGGCCCATCGCGAGATATTGGAGAACGCCCGAAGACATGATCCCCAAGCCCGCATTCTGGGGGTCACCCTTCAGAGCATGATTCAAAAGGGCGAATATGAGGTCCTTCTTGGTGCGAAAAGGGACGAAGATTTCGGTCCCGTGATTGTATTCGGGTTGGGAGGCATACTCACGGAAGTGCTCAAAGATACCGCCGTGGCTTTACCTCCTCTGAATCGACTACTTGTAAGGCGGCTGATCGAGAAGACACGCGTGGCACGCCTGCTCAAAGGATTCCGGAACCTGCCCCCGGCGGACATGGGCGCCATGGAGGAGATGGTCCTGAGGTTGTCCGATCTGTTGATCGATTTCCCGGAGATTTCCGAGTTGGACATGAATCCCGTTCTTATCTTCGAAGGGAAACCATGTGCCGTGGACGCGAGGGTGATTCTGGAGCCCACGGAGGTCGTCTCTCCGCTTCACTTGGTGGTCAGTCCTTATCCGAGTCAACAGGAATATGAGGTGACCACTTCCGAGGGAATGCCGATTTTCCTTCGCCCCATAAAGCCGGAAGATGCGCCGTTGTTGGTGGAATTGTTCGAAGCCCTGTCCAAGACGAGCATCTACTTCCGTTTCATGGGATATCTGGAATCCTTGCCCCAGAAGATGCTGGCGCGTTTCACTCAGATCGATTATGACCGCGAGATTGCTCTGGTGGCTCTCAAAACCATCGAGGGAGAGGAACGGATGCTGGGAGTGGCTCGTGTCATCGCGGGGGCCGAGAAGGACGGCGCCGAGTTTGCGGTTCTGGTGGGAGACCCCTGGCAGGGGAAAGGAGTGGGAGCCGAACTGCTAAAGAAATGTCTCAAGTCGGCCAAGAAACTGGGGATCCGGCATGTTTGGGGCACTGTGCTTCAGGAAAACTCAAGGATGCTCGAATTGGGACGTAAGTTGGGTTTTTCAACACATCTGGTTCCGGGCACGCATGAATACGAACTGAACATTGATCTTGATCGGGCGGAGTTCGATTAGCATCGCCGCACGTTTCGACGGCGCTTCGTGCGCGACCCACGGCCGGGCGTTCATGCCGAAAGCGGTCAAAGGCTTTGGAAAGGAAACGATGAGTTCGGAATGGAAGATCGACAGTCCTTTGTTCAGGGGAATGGTCTATGCCATCGCCGTGATGACCCTATTGGTGCTCGCATTCCATACTTTCTCTCTTTTCGCCAAATCCCTCGCGTTCTTTTTTCGAGTGTTGTCACCGTTCCTTGTGGCTTTGATTTTGGCCTATATTCTGTCGCCCATTGTGGTCAGCATTCAGCGAAAGCTCAAGTTGGGACGGGTAATGGGCACATTGATCGTGAACCTCGTCATCCTGCTTGTGGTTTTCCTACTCTTGACCTACCTCGTACCCATTGTCCTCTCCCAAATGATCGATCTTTTCCAGACGTTGAACAAGGCCTTGCCCGTATGGCTCGATACGTTGTCTGAAAACCGGTACTTCAAAGTTGATCGGCAGTTGATCGAGTCTCTGCGGGATAGGTTGAGCCGTGTGGAGATCGATTATCGGAGAATCGCCGACGCCTTGGTGCCGGCAGTCAAACAAGTGGCGAGCGGGGGCTTTGAAGCCTTTGGCGTTGTGAGCCGCGCTTTGTTCAGCAGCATAGGATCCGTGGCGGGATTTTTCTCGTTCGTGGCGTTCGTAGTGGTGATCAACTTCTACCTGATCCTGGATTGGGAGAAGATCGGCCCCATATTGAACAAGCTGGCACCGCCCAAATACAGAGATACCGCGCAGGACGTGTTCAAGAAATTGGACACTGCGGTGGGCGGCTTTCTTCGAGGCCAATTGACCGTGGCGGGCATTGTAGGTGGTTTGTTCGCGGTGGGGCTGTTCGTCATGAGTTTCATCGGATTTCCCGCTCTGCGCAACTATTGCATCCTTATCGGAGCCGTTGCCGGCGTTGCCGGCTTCGTTCCGTACTTAGGGTCCATCATCGGCGTGACCCCGGCTTTGCTCATTGTCTTGTTCAGTGGAGGAGCCTCGTGGAACGCAAAGATCGCGGCTTTGTTGGGAGTGGTCGGATTATTCGCCCTGATCCAAGCCATTGAGGGGTTCGTATTGCAGCCGAAAATCGTGGGCAAGGGGGCGGGGCTTCATCCTTTGCTGATCATACTGGCTCTCGTGGTGGGCGCTCAATTCGGCATCATGGGCATGGTGGTGGCCGTTCCGACGGCGTGTATCGTGAGAGTTCTCTTTCAGGAATTCGTCTGGTCGGCGGTGGAAAAGAGAGATAGACGATACAAGGGACAAACAGGTTCTGTGGACCGCTCATCCGATCAGCGATCCGGGTTGATCGAAGAAGATTCTTGAAGCCCCTTCAAGGCTTCTTTCAATGCCTGGTTCAGCGCGTCGGGAGATCACAGGGAGCATGCAAACGTGTCCGCTGAGGGGCGGAACGCTTCCCGGACCGATCCCGGCAGTCTTGCCATATGGATACGGCGAATGAAGAAGGTGGGAATTCCGGGCGGCTTCTACAACGGTTGAGAGCCGTTCGGCAAGGGAAAAAGAACGGGGGACCACAACAGCCCGTCGAAAAAAGCCGGTTGCTGCAGGCTGCTGAAAAACGATGAGATGCAAGGCGCGCAAATCCTGAGGAATGAGACGTACATAGAGTACGTCGCAGTGACGAGTGATGAAGCGCAACGCCGCAGATCGCGTTTTTCAACAGCCTGGTAAGGCGGCCCCCCGATGAACTCAAGGCAGTGGGTCTTGTTGCTGCTGCCTTTTCTTGATTGCCAGGATGATTCCCGTGATCATGGTAATCAAGTCATCGTCCGAATCAGCCGAGGTATACGTCACAACGGAATTGTTGGACCCGTCGGGGTCTGCAGTGGTGGCGTCGACGGCGGCATTGTTCGACAGGTTGCCGGATGCCTGGGGAGTTACCTGAATGGTGACCACCGCCTGTGCGGTGTTGGCCAGAGTTTCCAGGTCGCAGGTCACCACTCCCGAATCTTCAAAGCAGGTTCCCTGGGTAGGCGTGGCGGACACGAACACGCAGTGGTCCGGCAGCGTATCCGCCAAGGTAACGTCTTCCGCGTCCTGGGGTCCCAGGTTGTCGATGGTGACGGTATAAGTGAGGCTTGCCGAGATTTGCACGGGGTCCGGGTCGTCGACGACGCTGACGGCCAGATCCGCCTGTGGTGCCTGGACGTCCGTGGTTTCCGAAGCCGAGTCGTTCCCCGAGGCCGTATCCGAAGAACTCGTGTCCACCGTAGCCGTGTTCTCGATTTGGCCCACCTGAGTCGCGGTGACCACCAGGGTAATTACACTGTTGTTCCCGTTGAGCAAAGTTCCCACCTGGCACGTAACGGTGCCGCCCGCCTCGCCGCAGGTTCCTTGGGTCGCTTCGGCGGAGACATAGGAGAGCCCCTGCGGCAGCACATCGGAAACGGTGACGTCTTCGGCGTCATCGGGTCCGCCGTTCGCCACGGTAATGGTGTAGGTGATATTGGAGTCCACCAGTACGGGATCGGCGCCGTCGGTCTTGGTGATGCTCAAATCCACCAGCGCCACCGCGCGGTTCACGGTTGTGGATTCGGTGTCCGAGTCATTGGCCGAATTCCCGTCGTACGCGGCGGATGAGACTTGAGCCGTATTGTCGACCGTGTAGTTCGCATCTTCTCCGGGCGGCTGGGCGGGTCGAACCACCAGCTCGATGGTGGGGGTTCCGCCCTGGTTTACGCTCCCCAAGTCGCAGGTCACGACTCCCGCCTCGTGGTTGCAGTCTCCCTGCGACGGAGTTGCCGACACATAGGTGAGGCTTGCATCCAAGGTGTCCGTCACGGTCACTTCCGTGGCCGTGGAAGGCCCGGCATTACTCACCTGAATGGTGTAGGTGAGGTTCGTGAGGGCGTAGACGGGATCCGCACTCTCCGTCTTGGTCACGCCCAGGTCGGCTACGGGGTCGATCTGGGTGGTGAGCTGGGTGGTATCGTTCCCCGGCGTTTCATCCACCACGTGGGCCGCACTCACCGTCGCCTGGTTTTGTGCCTGTCCGTCCTGGTCCGCCGAAACCTGGATGTCCACATAGGCGTCCGCTCCGTTGTTGATCTGACCGAAGGTGCAGGTCACCGTCCCTGAGTCCTCTACGCAGCTGCCCTGGGAAGGATTGGCCGAATCGTAGGAAACCTGCGAAGGCAACGTATCGGTGACCACCACGTTGTAGGCGTTTTCCGGTCCGTTGTTGTCCACGGTGACCGTATAGGTGTATGTATCTCCGACCCGGATGGGATCGGTGCTGTCCGTTTGGGACACGGCCAAGTCGGTGTATACGACCACGCGAGTGGTTTCACTGGCCGTGTTGTCGCTGTAATCGGGGTCCGTACTCGCGGAGATCACCTGGGCGGAGTTCTCGAACCAGCCGGTTTGCGTGGGTTCGACAACGATGGCCACCGTGGCGCTGCTTCCGTTGTCCAGCGTCGCCAGATCGCAGGTGACGGTTCCGGCGGATTGTTCACAGGAGCCCTGCGACGGTGTGGCGGAAACAAAGGTCGCCCCGGTATCCGGCAGGGTATTCGTCAGGGCGACGTAGGAAGCGGCGGAGGGACCATTGTTATATACGGTGAGATTATAGGTGATGGTCGTGTTGCCGCTCTGCTCCAGGATCACAGGGTCTTCAACGTCACTCATGGTCAAGGTGAGTCCCGCCACGTCCACATGGAAGAAGAAGGCCGAGCCGCAATTGGACGCGGCGAGCTCGTCGTCTCCCGGTGTGCCCATCACGGCCTTGTTCCCGTCCACGGCCACCGCACGTCCGAAGAAATCCTGGTCCGCTCTTTCGGAGGCGACCAGCTTCTTGATCAACCCCCATTCGTCTGCGGTCTCATAGTTGCGCTGGAATACATAGGCCGCCCCTCGGTTGTTGTCGATGCCGTCGCAGCCCACCAGGATGGTGTCGCCGCTGATGGAAACGGAAACCCCGAAATAGCTGCTCGAGGAGGGGTCCGAAGGCAGCAGTTTTGTCACCTGTCCCCAGTTGTCCGCTCCCCCGACGTTGCGTTCGAACAGGTAGGCCGCGCCGGCGGCGCTGGACTTGCCCGAGGCTCCGACCACGATGGTGTCGTTGCTCACACTGACCGCGGTGGAACTGAAATAATCCTGTGTGGCGGCATCGGCGGCGGTCAGTTTGGCCGCCTGCCCCCAGTTATCGGCGCCGCCCTCATTGCGACGAAAAACGTAGGCCGCTCCCGCATCCACCGCAACGGCATCATCTCCCCAGGCACCCACCGCCAAGGTGTCGCCGCTCAAGGATACCGCATTGCCGAAATTGTCGTCCTGATCCGAATCTCCCGAATGAATCTTCTTCAACAGACCCCAGTTGTCCGCTCCATCCTGATTGCGATAGAAAATATAGGCTGAGCCCACATCCGTAATCTGATCATCGACGTCGTCATTGTCGGACGGTGTTCCAACCACGATGACGTCGCCCGAAACGGTCACGGAAACGCCGAATGCGTCGCCCACCTGCAAATCACCGGGAGACAACTTGGCCACCTGCCCCCAGTTATCCGCTCCTCCCTGGTTCCGGTAGAATACGTACGCAGCTCCGGCGTAAGTATTGTGATTCGGCGATCCGATCACCACAACGTCTCCGTGGATGTCCACGCTGGTTCCGAACCAGTCTCCACCCGTGGTATCGGAACCGCTAATCTTCATGACCAAGTCCCACTGGTCGATGCCCCCTTGGTTCCTTTCCAGGATGTAGGCCGCTCCGGCATCGGTTCCCTGATCTCCGTCCAAGTAGGCTCCCACAACCGCCAAATCCCCGCTGATGGCCACCGAAGAACCGAGATATTCATCGTCTCCGGGCGACTGAGACACGGTACGTCTCACTTCCCCCCAGTTGCCCGCGGTGAGGGCCGGGATCCCGAACAGATAAGCCGAACCGGAAGCGGAATAACCGTCGTCGTTGAGGTTGGCGCCGGAAATCAAGGTGTCACCTCCAATGGCAACCGAGAAACCGAATTGATCGTCCATGGCGGCGTCGCCGGCCTGAATCTTAATCATCTGACCCCAATTGTCGGCTCCTCCCTGGTTTCTATCGAAAACATAGATGGATCCGGCGCCGGAGGCTACGTCGTCTTCCAAGTAAGCGCCTACCACAATCCAGTCCCCGTTGAACCCCAAGGAATGACCGAACTCATCTCCCGTTTCGCCGTCGAGGGCGAGGAGTTGCCTCACCTGACCCCAGTTGTCCACTCCGCCCTGGTTACGATAGAAAACGTATGCGGAACCGGTTGCCGAGTTACTGCCCGGAGCTCCCGCGGCGGCCACATCTCCTTTGATCACAACGGATGTTCCCAAGGCATCTCCGGCGGCATCGTCGTCCGCCACCATCTTTCGAACCTGACCCCAGCTGTCCGCTCCACCCTGATTACGGGCAAACACATACATGGAACCGGAGCTTTCGCCTCCGTCGTCGTCGCCGGGGCTTCCCGCAACCACGCTGTCAATGCTGATCGCCACGGAGGTGCCGAAGTTGTCTCCGCCGGCTCCGTCGGAAGCGGTGATTTTGGTTATCTGACCCCAGGAGTCCTGACCATTCTCATTACGTTCGAAGATATAGGCCGCGCCCGTATTCGACTCGTCGCTGGGAGCGCCCACCACGACCGTATCCCCGCTGACGGCCACAGAGGCGCCGAACTCATCGCCGGTTGCTCCGTCGGAAGCGGTGATCTTGGAAACCTGCCCCCAAGTATCGCTTCCGCCCGAATTTCGTTCGAACACATAAGCGGAGCCCATGCCGTCGTCATCGGGAGCACCCACCACGACGGTGTGTCCGCTGACGGCCACGGAGGTGCCGAAGCCGTCCCCGCCGGCCCCGTCGGAAGCGGTGATTTTGGTAACTTGACCCCAAGAGTCCTTTCCACCCTGGTTTCGCTCAAAGATATACGCAGCGCCGGCTCCACTGTTGTTACCGGGTGCGCCTACCACGGCCAGATCCCCGCTCATGGCCGTGGCGTAACCGAACTCGTTGTCCAGTGCCGCATCACTCGCCGAAATCTTCTGCAATTGAGTAAAGAAAGGGTCGATGGTAATCGGATACGCCGCACCACGATCATCCACCTCGAGCACGATGATCTGTTCGTGGCCGGCGGAGGCCGAGGAATCGGCGAGGCGCATTTCCACGGGGAGCGTTTTTCCGGAGGCGTCCCAAGCGGTGAGTCCGGTATACCGGAGCCGTACGCGGCCATCCGGGTCCAGGAAGACGAGGGCTTGGTCGTCTTGCCTCATGAGGGATCCCTGCGAGCCGCTCACGCGCCATCGGAGTCTGATGTCTCCGGAGCCTTGCCCTTCAGGCGGTGCGGACAAAGTCACCCCCTGTTCCACTCCACGCTTTTCGTTGATATACCATTCGGTGAGCACTCCACGGCGGTAATCCACACGGGCACCCCTTCCGATGGGCTGGGTTGGGGAGGCGGTCGCTTCCGAGCCGATTCGGCCCCAAGAATCCAAGGCGATGTCGATGTGGCCGGCGTTCGCAGGGGCTTCCGGGGTTTCCAGGCGCAGACCTTCCCGGGTGAAGATGATCCGAACGTTGTTGGGACGATTAACCATTTCGTATGCGGGACCGTCGGGTCCGGAGGCCGGGGCTCCCAAGGAGCGCGCCGTGAATTGTGTCTGTGCGATTTCCTCACGGATACGCTCGCGAAGACCCTCCGGCAGGTCTTGTGCCTCGGGTTTATTGACCGACGGGCGGCCATTATCCCCGAGACCGGCGAAACGCAACGGGCTTTTTGGACTCTCGGCTGGAATCACCTTCTGATGTTGTATCCGCGCTGCGAACGACTCGGGGTGAGACGCGGCCGCCGCACTCGTGAAAGGTCCGGCTCCTGAAACCAGGAGGATGACGCCCAAGATCGTCGATAAGAAAGGTGTCCGGGATTTCTCTCCGATCGGCGCCGCCGTTTTGTCGCGCTGCTTATAATTAATGGTATCGTTTCTTGGGGGCATGGACCACTTCTCCTTCGAATGTGTGTAAACGGGGCGGACCCGCCGTCAGGATAAACATAAATCCGGCGCGGATCCTCTGGGCTTCGCCCCAAAGGTCTTGACACTCAAGGCTTCATTTGTTTGAGTAGTTACCTACAAGAAGCGGGCCAATCCCAACAGACAGTCAGGGAAACCAGTGCGGGATCTCAGCCGGGTTTACCCTCCGAGGATCCTCTTGCCGAAGCCGTTGCCATGCGGCGCAAAAGCCGGAAAGTAAAGAAATGCCGGAAAGAATACTGGTAGTGGATGACGACGATTCTTTCCGTAGGATGCTCTGCGAAGCGATCTCCGAGAAGGGCTACGAGGTGGATCACGCTTCCTCGGCCGAGGAGGCGATACCTCTTCTGCGGATTAAATCCTTCGGGGTCATGCTTTTGGACGTGATGCTGCCCGGAATGTCGGGCATTGAGGCCATCCCGAAGCTGCTCGAAGCAGATCCACGTGTGGACATTATCGTGATGACGGCGTTCTCGGCCAAGGATTCCGCGTTGGAAGCCATACGGCGTGGAGCGTACGATTTCTTCCCCAAGCCGTTCAGTCTGGGCGAGATGGAAATCGTCATCAGACGGGCTCTGGAGAAGCGTCGTCTGCAAAGTCAGATCAAGGCGTTACAGGAAAGCATGCAGCGCGAGAGCCCGTCCAAGATGATCGTGGGCCAGAGCGAATGCATGAAGCGCCTTAAAGCCGTGGTGGAGAGGGTGGCGCGGTTGGAAACCAACGTGCTGATCACCGGGGAATCAGGCACGGGGAAGGAAATCGTGGCGGACACGATCCACGCTCTGAGCCCTAGAGCCAAGGGACCTTTCATTAAGATCAACTGTGCCGCGCTTCCCGAGACGCTTCTGGAAAGTGAGTTGTTCGGCCATGAAAAAGGGGCGTTTACCGGGGCCAGCGCGGGTAAGAAAGGAAAATTCGAGCTGGCGGAACACGGAACAATTCTGCTGGATGAAATCGGCGACATGCCTCTGCACCTTCAGCCGAAACTGCTTCGCGCCGTGGAGCAGAAGCAAGTGGAACGAATCGGCGGCTCCAAGCCGATTACCTATGATGTTAAAATCATCGCGGCTACGAATCAGGACCTCGCAGGCCTGATCCAGGAAAAGAAATTTCGTGAAGACCTCTATTATCGTCTCAATGTCGCCACGATTCACATCCCTCCGCTCAGGGAACGAAAAGAGGATCTCCCTCTCCTGGTGGATCACTTCGTCCGAGGAATCAACCTTAAGACGGGTACGGATATCGCCACGGTTTCGAGTGACGCCATGGAAGCCTTATTTCGGCATGATTGGCCGGGAAATGTAAGACAATTGAGGAATATCCTCGAACGTGCTTCAATTTTTTGCAAGAGCAACGTAATGACGACCAGGGATATCGAACTTGCCCTGCAACGCGGTCCGATTCAACTACCCGATTCCGAACCTTCACCGACGTTGTCGCTGCGAGAGCAGCTTCAGGAAATGGAGAAAAGCCTCATTTTGAACGCGCTGCAGCGCGCCAACGGGGTTCAGATCGAAGCCGCCAAACTCCTGGGCATCAGTCCCAAGAACCTCTGGAACAAGATTCAGAAACATCACATCGACCCTTCCTCCTGCCATCGCGAACAGCGAGCCGATCACTGAATCCATTCTTGATAGATCTCGAGAAAAGTCGCCTGAAAGGGATCTAATGCCTGTGGATTTCCAGGTCGATTGGCATCTCGAGGTCTGCCTTGGTACGTCGAACTCCAAGTATATTTAGTAATTCCAGTAGGTTGAGCGCAACGATGGGCTGTTCTACCGGAAGGACCCCGCCCCATTCCTTGTAATGCAAAGTAGCTGAGTTCAAATACAGATCTATCGTTCATGGATCCCTTTTCCGCTTCGCTTTTCTGTGAGATTCGTCCAACCGATTTTTTTCTTCTCGGGAAGCGCTTGAACGTGGGCGTTTATCGATGAACCTCCCGATTCCCTCAATGCCGGCATGCCTATTGCTTTTAAGGAAGGCAACGACACGGAAAATAAACTCAACGGAGGATACCATGAGATCGAAGATTATGAATTTGCTGAAGAACGAAGAAGGCGCCTCGGCCATCGAATACGGCATGCTGGCGGCCCTGATTGCGGCGGTTATCATTACGGCGGTGACGAGCATCGGAACCAAGCTGCAGGGTACGTTCACCACCATCGATACTGCTCTGCCCTAGTCGTAATCTGAAAGGATGCAATGAGGCGTAAACGATGAGAGAGGCGCTTCCCGAACGGGAGAGCCGATCTCGGAACGGCCTCCGACGACGATCGAATGCGGGGAGTAACGGGGAAGAAGTCCATCATCGAAAAAGACACGGAATACCGAAAGATAAAATCCAACGCCCGAGGGAGGGGAACCATGAAAAAGATGATCATGAATTTTCTGAAGAACGAAGAAGGCGCATCGGCCATCGAATACGGCATGCTGGCGGCCCTTATCGCCGCGGTGATCATTACGGCGGTGACGAGCATCGGAACCAAGCTGCAGGGTACGTTCACCACCATCGATACTGCTCTGCCCTAGTCGTAATTTGAAGCGATGCAGTAAGGCGTAGGCGATGAGAGAGGCGCTCCCGAAACGGGAGAGCCGATCTCGGAGCGGCCTCAAGCGACGATCGAATGCGGGAAGCAAGGGGCGGTAAGCCCACCCGAAATACGAATTACGAATTTGAAAAGTCCAACGCCCGAGGGAGGGGAACCATGAAAAAGATGATCATGAATTTTCTGAAGAACGAAGAAGGCGCGTCGGCCATTGAATACGGTATGCTGGCGGCCCTTATCGCCGCGGTGATCATTACGGCGGTGACGAGCATCGGAACCAAGCTGCAGGGTACGTTTACCACCATCGACACCGCTCTGCCTTAGGTCGTGGTCTGAAAAGGACAAGAGGGGGCGCGATCGTCGCCTCCTCCGGTCACGAAGGGAAGAATCGAGTTCGCACAGGCTCACGGCTGAAAGCAGAATCGATGGACGGGCGGAACCGGCAGGAGTCTCAAAGGGCTTCGGGTTCCGCCCAGGCATGTAAAGGAAGAGAAAAAAGGTATTTTGACGAAAGGTTGGGAGCAAGGAATGGATCCGTTCGTAGTCATCTTTCTGAGCATCGTATTGACCGTCGCCGCGATCACCGATGTTCGCAAACAACGGATTCCGAACCTGATTACCTTTCCCGCCATGATTGTGGGGATTGGTTATCACGGTCTGACCCAGGGCATGGACGGTCTGCTGTTTGGTTTGGGCGGCCTTGCCCTGGGTCTGGGTGTGATGATCGTACCTCATTTGATGGGTCTCATGGGCGCCGGCGATGTGAAGCTCATGGCGGTGGTGGGGTCGGCTCTGGGGCCTACGGGGGTTCTGGTGGCCTTTGTGTTCACCAGTCTTTTCGGCGGGCTCTATGCGCTCATTATGCTGGTGCCTCATTGGAGTACGGTCCGCCGAATCATGTCCGCTTTTTGGGCCGCGGTTATGGCTTACATGGCGACACGCAAGTTCCAGTATGAGGCTCCGGACCCGGATAGTCGCCTACCCAGGCTCTGCTACGGCTTAGCCATCGCATTTGGGGCTGCGGCGGCCATGGGTCTGAACTATTTGGCGCCGAAGGGCGTTTTCGGGCTCTGACGGAGAGGTTGCATCATGAACAAGTCCAAAGCGTTCATGCAATTGGGAGTAGCGTTCATTTTGGCCGTATGCGCCGGAACGCTCATTTATTATTGGATGAGCAGCCGTAGTGTGGCTCAAGTGGTGAAGGTGGTGGAACCGGAAACCGTTCCCGTGGCCGTGGCCACGGCGGATTTGACCATCGGAACCAAGCTTGGCGAAGGCATGGTTAAGGTGGTCGATTATCTCAAAGAGAGCGTTCCGGAACATCACTATCCCGACTTGGCGACTGTGGAAGGCCGTGTGCTCATCGCCCATATCGGCAAGAACGAACCCATTACGGAATCCCGTTTGGCTTCGATGGATGTGACCGCGGGCGGCATGAGCGCCTTGATCTCCAAGGGGAAGCGAGCGGTGGCGGTAAAGGGCACCAAAGTGCTGGGGCTCGCCGGGCACATTCGACCCGGCCACCACGTGGATGTCCTGGTCACGATGCAGCCTCAAAGCTATCAAACGGACCAGAAACAGGAACCGTTCACCAAGGTGGTGCTCCAGAACGTGCTCGTATTAGGTACGGGAACGGAGCTGGAAGCCTCGGCCGACGGGCAGGAACTTTCTCCGGTGGACACGTTTACCCTGGAAATGAGTCCGGAAGAGTGTGAGAAGCTGGGATTGGCGGCCACGTTGGGAACGCTGCATTTCGCCCTGAGAAACGGCGAGGACGAGGATATGGTCCTAACGAGCGGGGCCACCATTGAGGGCAGCCTTTCCTCTTTCCGCCCTTACATTCCGGGAGTGCGCGCGGCGAGCGGTACCGCCAAGGCGCCCCGGCGGGTCATATCGGTTCAGATGATAACCGGAAATGAAATGAGCACGGTCACCTTCTGACCGAAAAGGCACAAGCCAACAGGAGTGAACGACATGAACGGCCGGGTTCGATCAACAGTGAACAGACTTGGACAAAAGAGAGTACCGGCGCTGACCCGTATCGGCCTTCATCTGTGCGGAGCGTTTCTTCTCCTTATACTCCTTTGCGGAGCGGCACCGGCTTCTTCCGTCTATGTGGATCAGGTAGAGCTCCCGGAGACGGTTCAGGTGACCATGGGCAAGTCGATCATCTTGAAGAGCGAACGCCCCATCCACCGGGTTTCCATGGCGTCTCCCGACTTCGCGGACATGTTGTTGCTCTCGCCTCGACAGGTCTATCTCACCGGAAAAGCCCCGGGAGTTACGAATCTGACTCTGTGGAGTTCCGACAAAGAGATCATGCGCGTCTTCAACCTCGAAGTGAACGCCGATCTGACGCAACTCAAGGCGATCATACATAATGTGATGCCCGACGAAAGCGGCATCAAAGTGCTTCCGTCGAAGGATTCCATCACTCTGGCGGGTCCCGTCTCGTCCGCGGTCAACATGTCCACGGCACTGTCCTTGGCTCAGGCGTATTCGGCCGGCAAGGTCCTCAACTTGATGCAGGTCGGCGGCGTCCATCAGGTAATGCTCGAAGTAAAGATTGCGGAAGTGGCCAGGAGTCTGGTGGATCGACTGGGGTTTAATTTCCGGTACGTGAATGGTGGGGACATCTTCTATTCGTTTCTCAACGGTCTTTCCTTCTTGGATGAAGATGGGATCCTCAGGTTCTCAAACGATGTAACCGGACTTTTCTCGCTGGGCGGGGACTCCAGTGAATTCACCGGTTTTCTCGACGCCTTGAAGACGGACGGCTTGGTGAAGATTCTCGCGGAGCCCAATCTGATTTGTCTCAGCGGTCAGACCGCAAGCTTCCTGGCGGGTGGCGAGATTCCCGTGCCCGTGCCCCAGGGCTTGGGCACGGTGGGCATCGAATGGAAGGCCTTCGGCGTCGGTTTGAAGTTCACTCCGTCCGTGCTGGGTGGCAATCGTATCCATATGCAGGTGACCCCGGAAGTGTCCGAACTGGACTTTTCCAATGCGGTCTTGATCAGCAGCGTTACGATTCCGGCCATTACAAGTCGACGGGCGAGCACCACGGTGGAGCTGGACAGCGGTCAGAGCTTCGCCATTGCGGGGCTGCTCAAGGAAAGCGTGAAGGAAGACATCCAGAAGTTCCCCATCCTGGGAGACATCCCCATTCTGGGTAAGCTGTTTCGCAGCTCTTCCTTTCAGAAAAACGAGACGGAACTGATCATCATTGTGACTCCTCACTTGGCAAAACCTCTGAACGTAGCCAAGCAGACCTTGCCCACGGATCAGTTCACCGCAACGGATACGTACCCCAGGACGATGTATCGCTCGAAAGAGGCTGCGGCGAAAGAGGAAGAGGAACCTGCTCCGTCGGTCGATACGAGTTCTCGTGAGCCGGCATCCGGAACGGGGACCGCAGGGTTTGGCTTCGACGGCAGTTTCGGCCACTCCTATCCCAAATGATTGATGCATTATCCGAAAAGCGGAGCACGATATGAAAAATTCCAGGCGGATGACATGGGTGGGACCGGCGATCTTGGTGCTGATGCTCTCCATCACGGTGAGTTCATGTGGAATACTCGAGGATCCTCTCAGGGATCCTCCGCAGCCCGTGTTGGGAGGTTCCGTCAGAATGGCATTGGAAAATCAAAAGCTTAACCCTGAACCCACGCCTCCGGTCCCGGTGGAAGGCTTGGACGGTGAATACGCCGAAGGGGTCGTGTCCAAGTTCCGGATCATTGAGGATAAGAGTGGCCAGAAGAGTAAGAGCAGCAAGAAGATCGGTCTCACCAGCCTTCAGAAAGAAGACAAGTGAAACGGCCGGTAGGGCGCGTCCATTGGTTAACCGGAAAAGATAACCTGCAGTGAAGGCCGGCGGTTGCAGTCGGTTGGCGGCTTGGGGGTTCACTGGGGGAATGGAGAGTCGCCGCACAGTTGGAAACGATCGTTTCTTGGGAGAGGGAAAATGGGTAACCGGAAACAAAAAGGGTCGATGGTCGTCGAGTTCGGACTGATCCTGAGCATTCTTGTGCCCATGCTGTTCCTGGTATTCGAAGGGTCGAACATGCTCAAGACCTACTTTACGCTCTTCGAAGCCACGCGGGAAGGAGCCCGTTTGGTACAGCGTGAGGGCCAGCTGGCCGACGTCCAAACGTTGATGGAGAAGTTGACGGCGCACCTGCCCGAAACCTCCATAGTCACCACGGTAAACACGGATCAAGTAGCCAAAAATGTAACAGTGCAGGTGGACTATGAATACGAACCATATTTCGTCACTAGCTCATTTTGGGAAGCGATTTTCGCGGATGGTGCGGTGTTCCATGCAAGCACTACGATGCCTATCCCCTAAAAGAGCCGGGCAACGATCCAGGGGTTCCGTTGCGATTACGGCTGCGGTAGCCATGCCCGTGCTCCTGGGCATGACGGGCCTGGCCATTGACATGGGCAACATCTACCTTGCGCATTCAAGGCTTCAGACCGCAGTGGACGCGGCGGCCCTGGCGGGGAGCCTGCAGCTTCCCTATGACCCGGACATGACTGAAGGGCTGGTCAGCTCAGCGGCCACCGAGATGGTGGCGGACAATCTCCCGACCGCGGAGGTCATGAGCGTCTCGCCCGGAACCGATGTGAGAAGTGTCTGTGTGGAAGCTCAGGTCGAGGTGGATATGATGCTTATGGGAGCGTTGGGCATCCAGTCCAAGTACATCGACGCTTCGGCCTGCGCTGGCTTCAACAACATGGAGATCGTCTTTGTGTTGGACAACTCGGGAAGTATGGCCGGTTCACCGATCAACGCGGTGAATCAGGCCGCGTCCGCATTGGTTGATCTGATCATGCCCGACGGAACGGAGGCATCGGTTAAGGCTGGACTGGTTCCCTTCGTGGGCAAGGTGAGAATCGGCCCTGGGGTCGACGGCCTGCCCGCAGGTTGCAGGAACGCCGACGGCTCACTGGACGAGGGACTGAGGCCGGAATACACGCTTCCCATCTACCGGAAACCCCCTTGGTCTCCTCTTCGTGTCTCCTCCAACACCTGTTCGGACATTCCCCAGGTGTTGGCTTTGAGCACCGATAAGGACACCATAAAGGCGGCCATCAGTTCGCAGACCGCTTCGGGAACCTGGTCCGGTACGGTGATCTCGGAAGGGATCAAGTGGGGTCGCCACGTGCTCACGCCGGAAGCTCCATTCGATCAGGGCGGTCAGCCTGAGGATTTCAACAAAATCATGATCGTGCTCACCGACGGAGACACCGAAGACGGTTCCTGTTACGGGTCCTACGCGGTGGGTTACACGCCCAACAACTATTGGACCAACGCCTACTATAATGCCGGTATCACGGATTGTCATTGTGAGGACGGCGGGTGCCTCAATCAGGCCGTGCTGGACGAGGCTGCGCAAGCAAAAGCGGAGGACGTGGAAATCTTCGCTATCCGATTCGGCGTCTCGGACGGGACGGATGTGGCCTTGATGAAAGCCATCGCGTCCTCAAGACCCGGAACGGATGATCATTATTTCGACGCCCCTTCCGTAGATGACATCGACGATGTGTTCAAGCTTATCGGTCGCCAGCTTGGTTGGAGACTCATCAATTAGAGGAGCAGGAGATATGTGCCCTGCATTTCGCCGAAACAGTCGGTCAAGCGGAAATCACCCGGTTTCTTCCAAGCATGCCGAAAAGCGTTTCTTTGGAAGAAAGCCCGATTCGGGATTGGTTAGCCTCGAGTTCGGAATGCTTTTGCCGGTCCTACTCCTGTTCATTTTCGGAACGATCGAAATGGGCAATATGTTCAGGGCCTGGTTGACCATCCAGAAAGCGGCCCAGACGGGAGCTCGTTTCGCCACTACCGGACAGGGTGAGGAAGAGGGAACGAGAATACAGATGATCGTAGACAAAACCAGTCAACTGATCTCCACGCTGCCTTCGGGAACCACCGTGATCGAGGTCAAGAGTTGGCCTGGAATGGACACCGGGGGCGCACCCAACGAAGGTGATGCCGGCGGTCCCTGTGACACGGTGCAGGTGGTGGTGAGTTATGACTACGAACCCATCACCCCCATCGTCGGCAGTCTAATGTCGTCCCCAATCGTGCTTGACGGTTCGGACATGAAAGTGAATGAACCCTGGCACCCCTGTGAGTACTGAGAGATCGGGGCTCGGAAACGAGCCCGATCTTTCGTTGGACCCGGAACCGAGGGAAGAGATCGCGTTATGAAAACCAAACCGACTCCCGTCACACTGGCGATGAAGAACCCCGAACTGGCACGATCCCTGGAAGACCTTGTACGATCTTTTCCGGGTTTTGTTCCCGTGGCCGTGAATGGAGTGACTCCGGAAGGTCTGCTGATCTACGAGATCGGTAAGGACGACGAAAAGGATCTCTCCAAGCTTCTTCGTATGTTGGGGGAGAAGCCCGCGGAAGAGGTGGCCATTACGGCCGCCGACCCCAAACCGGATCTGCTGATCCGGGCGATGCGTGCGGGGATCAAGGATTTTCTTCCGCAGCCGATTCAGTCTGAAGACGTTTCCCAAGCTTTGAGGCGTTATAAGCTCTACGTGGCCAACGCGGCCAAGGTTCGTCCGATGAAACTGGGCAATGTGGTTACTCTGGTGGGCAGTAAAGGAGGCATCGGCACCAGTTCCCTTGCGGTGAACTTGGCATACGAACTCAACGGTGCTTCATCCAGATCCGCATCCTTGATCGATATGCGTAATCCCTTGGGGGACATCCCACTTTTCCTCGATTTGGAATACTCGTACACATGGGGGGAAGTGGCCCGAAACTTGAACCGTTTGGATGCCACCTTTCTCAAGGGAATTATGTCCGTGCATTCCTCCGGCTTGTCCGTCCTGCCTTCTCCCGGAGCGGGGCACGAAGACGTGGTAATGAACCGGGAGGTAATTGAAGGGCTTTTCAACGTACTGAAGGAAGCCTTCACCCACACCGTGGTGGATGCGGACAGCGGTTTCGACGACGTCACGCTCAAGGTGCTGGATATGTCGGACGTCGTTTTACTCGTGTTGGTGTTGAGTCTTCCCTGCTTGGCCAATGCCAAGAAGCTCATGGAGACGTATCGACGCATCGACGTCACCCTCGGGGACAAAATCAAACTGGTCATCAATCGGCACCTGAGCGGCAGCGACATCAGCGTGAGTGAGGCCGAAGAAATCATGGGGCAGGAGATCCTCTGGCAGATCCCCAACGATTACCAGACAACCTTGTCCGCCATCAATCAAGGAGCCGCATTGGCCGAAGTGGCACCCAAGTCCCCGGTCACTCGGGCAATCGGAGGGCTCGCAAGGCATCTTGCCAAAGTGCCCAAGGTTCCGGAGGCGAAGAAGGGCACTTTCCTGAACAAGGTCTTTCGGAAAACTCAGCCCGCGGCGCAGGCGTAAAGCTCGGAAGACGGAGAACGACCCATGAATTTGACCGCTCGTCTGAACAAGAACCTCGAAGGCTTCATGAAGCCCCACAATGCCCGTGTCTCCCAGGCGGTACCCAAGGTGACGGAACCCACGGGTCCATCCACCAACGATGACGCGTATCATGAAGTTAAGACGAGTATTCACGGTCGGCTGCTTGACCTCCTGGACCTTTCTCTCCTGGATAAGCTGTCGGAGGAGGAGCTTCATACCGAGATCGCCAAACTCGTGGAGCGAATTCTAAGAGAAGAGTTCAGGCACGCTCCGCTCAATTCCGCCGAACGCAGAAATTTGATGACCGAAATCCAGCACGAAGTGTTGGGGCTGGGGCCTCTTGAGCCTTTTCTGAAAGATCCCACGGTCAACGATATTCTGGTGAACACATACCGGAGTATTTACGTGGAACGAGGCGGTGTCCTGGAACTGACCCCGGCGCGTTTCAAAGACGAGTCACACCTGCGAAAGATCATCGATCGGATCGTCTCCCGTGTGGGCCGCAGAGTGGACGAAGCGTCCCCCATGGTTGATGCGCGTCTGGCCGACGGTTCACGGGTGAACGTGATCATTCCTCCCCTGGCCATAGATGGAGCCGCGGTTTCCATTCGAAAATTTTCCAAGGACCCTCTGGAGCTCGACGATTTGATCGGATACCGTTCGTTGACTCCGGAAGTGGGAGAAGTAGTCAAGGCCATTGTCAAATCAAAGCTGAGTGTGCTGATTTCCGGGGGAACCGGAAGTGGAAAAACCACCCTCCTGAACGTGCTTTCTCGCTTTATCGGGCAAAAGGAACGAATCGTAACCATAGAAGACGCCGCCGAACTTCAGCTCAAGCAGGACCATGTAGTCCGGCTGGAAACCAGGCCGCCGAACATTGAGGGCAAGGGAGAAGTCTCCCCACGGGATTTGGTTAAGAATGCCTTGCGGATGCGACCGGACCGAATCATCATCGGGGAGGTTCGGGGAGCGGAAGCCTTGGACATGTGCCAGGCGATGAACACGGGGCACGACGGCTCTCTCGCCACCATCCACGCCAACAGCCCGCGTGAGGCTCTCATGAGACTCGAAACCATGGTGGCCATGGCCGGTCTGAACATCTCAGGCGTATCTCTGAAGAGGTATATTGCGTCGGCCATCGACGTGATCATTCAGGTATCTCGTTTGGCCGACGGCAGCAGAAAAGTTATGAGTTTTCAAGAGATCACCGGAATGGAAGGGGAGCTGATTTCGATGCAGGAAATCTTCGCCTTCGAACAAACGGGCGTCGACAATTACGGGAAGGTGGTCGGTCACTTCAAGGCCATGGGCATCAGACCGAAGTTCGCGGAGCTACTGGAAGCAAAGGGCGTCTCCTTTGTTCAGAACCTGTTCAACCCGGGCAGACTCGGATAGCGGAGGCGACGAATATGAATACGTTCATCGCTTTGATCTGTGCCGTTTCAGGATTTTTCTTGGTCCATGGGGCGTGGTCCCTGGTCAAGATTTATGGACGGGGAGATCGGAGGACGGTCCAACAGCGGTTGGCTCTTCTGAAAGAGGAAGGAGGATTCGGCGGTCTTCCTTCCATTCTCCGAAAAGACGCTTTCAATAAGCTGAATTGGTTCAGCACTTTTCCTTCCACCGGATCCTGGATGAAACGGCTGGACCTTCTGTTTCAGCAGGCCGGGGTTTCCTATAAGCCCGCAACGTTCATTTCGATCTCAGTTTTGGCCGGCGTGGTCTGCTTCTACATTACCAGCTTTTTATTAGGATTCCTCACCGCCTCGCTTTTTGGACTTATCGTATTGGTGATGCCCATCGTGTGGATTATTCGTAAGAAGGCGAGCCGAATGGAAAAATTCCAGGTTCAGTTGCCGGAGGGCTTGGACCTGATCGCGCGTTCTCTGCGCGCGGGGCACACCTTTCTCAACGGGATGCGCATGGTGGCCGAGGAATTCGAAGATCCCATCGGAATCGAGTTCGGAAAAACGCTGGATGAGATCAACTTCGGTGTATCTATGGAAGTTGCCCTCGAGAAGCTAGTGGAACGCGTCGACTGCATGGACCTCAAGTTTTTCATAATCTGCGTCAACATCCAACGGGAGACCGGAGGAAACTTGGCCGAAATCATTGCCAACATCGCCCACATTATCCGAGAGCGATTCAAGCTGAAAGGGCGTATACAGGTCTTGTCGGCCGAGGGACGACTGTCCGCTCTCATACTCATCCTTCTGCCTTTCGGCGTCGTGGTCTTGTTTAACACCATGAATCCCGGTTACTTACAAGAGCTGATTGATCATCCGTTGGGGAATAAGATTATCGCCGGTACCCTTGCTTTTATGGCGGTAGGTATTGTCGTGATCAAGAAAATGGTCGCCATCAAAGTCTGATTCCCGGGAAAGGACTCCCGAATGATCGCATCAAGTGCACCTTTACTGTCTTCGTTGCTCGCCTTTTTCGCCGTACTTCTACTCTGTCTGGGGCTGTTGGAATACAACGGCTACCTGGACCGGCTGAGCCGGATCAAGAATCGGGTTTCCGCCGGCAGCGGAGGTAAGAGAGGCAAATCAGGCTCCAGAAGATCGAAGTCGATCTTAAGCGCACTCAAGGAGCAATTTCTGGGCTTGGTGCACCAGTTGGGCAAACTCTTCGCCTCCAAAGACCGGAAGGAACTTTCGCGCGATCGCCTGCGTTTGATGCAGGCGGGATTCCGAGGCCCCAACTCGGGTCTGATCTTCTGGGGAGTCAAATGCGCCTTCATGCTTCTGTACTCCGGGCTTACATTCGGCTTCATGTTCCTCGTGGGAAGCGCTCTGAATTTCACCATTCAGTCTTTGCTGGTCATCATCTCCGCGCTATGCGGTTTCTACCTTCCCGACTTCTGGCTGAGCTATAGAGTGGCGAAGCGTAAAACACTGATCATGAAAGAGCTTCCCGACGCTCTGGACTTGTTGGTGGTCTGCGTAGAGTCCGGTTTGGGACTCGATCAGGCCATCCATCGTGTCGGGGATGAGTACCGTATGTCCGATCATGCCGCCTTGCATGATGAGTTGAGACTTCTCACTTTGGAGCTTCGTGCCGGAAAGCAGCGGAAGCAGGCTTTGAAGGATCTTGCCACAAGGGTGGGATTGGAGGAGGTGACCAGCCTGACGACCCTGCTCATTCAATCCGACTTGTTCGGCCTGAGCGTCGCGCAGACTTTGCGCGTAGCGTCGGATTCTCTTAGAACGAAACGATACCAGAAGGCGGAAACCAAGGCGGCGACTCTCCCGGTCAAGCTGTTGTTTCCTCTAATGTTTTTCATTTTTCCCGCATTGTTCGTGGTTATCATGGGACCGGCCGCAATTCGAGTGATGGGGATATTTTCCCACGGTTAATGATCGGGATAAGGGAGGACTGTTTGTCATGAAGCGTATGATCGGAACGGTGGGATGTTTGCTCTTATGCGTGTCGTTGGTGGGGTTTGCCGTAGGGTGCTCGAGCGGAAAAACAGCCGCTCGGCTGGATCACCCGGAACAGCCTGCGGAGGAAGACATTCAACCGGCCAAGAGCGTGAATGTTTCGGCTGAGAGCCACGAACGCCTCGGCGACCTATACAATGGTAAGGGGAATCTGCAACTGGCACGATTTCATTACACCAAGGCATTGGTTGACCGTCCCGATAACATTGGACTTCGATTGAAGAAAGCGGAAGTGCTGCTCAAAGAAAATGAAGGTGATTACGCCTTAAGAGAATTTGACATGGTCCTCAGGGAAGAACCGCATAACGCCGATGCACATCAGGGCGCGGGCGAAGCCTATCTTCGAAGTGGATTGTTGAACGAAGCCAAAAGCCATTTCAACAGGGCCTTGGAACAGGACTTCACTCTATGGAGAGTCCACAATTATTTGGGGATCATCTATAACCAGGAACGGAAAATCACTTCTGCGATGAAGGAATTCGCGGCGGCGTTGCATTTGAAACCCGGCCAGGCGGAAGTATTGAACAATCTGGGTGTGGCCTATACTTTGGAAGGGCTTTACGCGATGGCGGTGGAAACGTTCCAGGAGGCGGTCAAGGCGGGAGCCGACGATGAAAAGACCCATAACAACCTGGGACTGGCCCTGGCTAAATTGGGGAGATATGAGGAGGCACTCGCTGCATTTAAAGAGTCGGGAGATGAAGCGAGAGCCTATAATAATTTGGGCTATGTTCTCTACATGGATCGGCACTACGAACAGGCCATCCGGCACTTTGAGAAAGCGCTTAGAATATCGCCGACCTATTACGAGCAGGCCGGCGAAAACCTGAAACAGGCCACTCTCGCCTTAAGATTCCGCAAAGAGCAATCGGATCAATTGGACCAAAAGGTGGAGGACGGATCTTTGGTGCGTTCCACGGGTGCGGGGTCACGAGATGGAGCGAACGATTTAAAGAAGCATGATCTTACGTTTTAACCGTTGCCTAAGTTCCGGGCGACGGCACCTACATCGTAGGAATGGAGCATCGGAAAACAGAGACGGTTTGACCGGCCGCCAACCTTTTCGTGAACCTGAACCGGTCCGGCATGTTGGAGGGGAGCCGCGTCCTGCGGTGCATGCATGCCTTGTTTCGGGTTCTCCTTTGGTACATAATGCACTATAAACTAGCCACATCTCCAGCCCGAGCGTCCGTTGGGTTTGCCCCCGCGATGGACCAACCCGCCGCGGCATCTAATAGTGCCATCACCAAAGGAAAGAGCATCATGACTCCCGACGACTCTCAACCGTTCCGGATTCTCGCTGTGGACGACGAGCTACACATGCTCAAGCTTTACGGTGAAGTCCTATCGTCGGACAAAAGCGGAACGGGATCAACGACTACGGCTCATTCCACAGACTCCGGGGGAAACGGGGATTGTGGGCAGGGAAACTGTGGGTTCGATGTGACCCTGTGCCGAGACAGCCAAGGGGCGGTCGACGAGGTCCGTTCGGCCGTGAAGCAAGACAAGCCTTACAGCGTTGCCTTCATCGATATCCGTATGGAAGCCGGCGGCGACGGCCTGTGGGCGGCGGAGCAGATAAGAAAGCTTGATTCGAACATAGAGATCGTTATTGCATCCGCTTTTTCGGATATCGGTTTGCATGAGTTGAACCAACGTGTCCCGCCCCCGGGTAAACTGCTTTACATTCGAAAGCCGTTTCAACCGCTCGAGCTCCATCAGCTCGCCATGTCTCTCTGTTATAAATGGCAGGCTGAGAAGCGGCTCTACGAACTGAACACGAGTTTGATGGACTTGGTGGAAGCTCGAACCACTAGTCTTAGGGAGGCCACCGAGCAGCTGTATTTGGCCAACGAGCAGCTCAAACGGGACATCTACGAGCGGATGCGCATGCATCAGGTTCTGCGTTCAAGTGAAGAGCGCTATCGCCTTCTGTTCGAAGAAGATATCACCGGCAATTTCGTGGCGGACTCCGACGGTGAAATCCAGGCCTGCAACCGAGAGTTTGCGAGAATCCTGGGGGCCGACTCCATTGAGAGTGCCAAACGGGTCAACGCGCTCTCACTCGAATTCGAGAGTCCTCAAAGGGAAAGTGTCGGCAGGATGATTCGGGAATCGAAAAGGGTGAAGAATCTGGAAGCCGTTTATCGCCGACATGACCATCGTACCGTATTCGTCATCGTCAACTTGATCGCCCTGGAAAACGAGGAAGGGGGGCTCAAGGAAGTCCACGGCTTCCTGTTCGACATCACGGAGCAGAAGAGGCTTGAGGAGCAACTGCGTCAGGCGCAGAAAATGGAAGCCATCGGTACTCTTGCGGGGGGAATCGCTCACGACTTCAATAACATTCTCGGTGTCATCATGGGCTACGCGGAGATTGTTCAAAGTGGGGCCACGGAGAATTCGCCCCTGAAACGTCGTATGGAGGAGATTCTCGGCGCTTGCAGCAGAGGCAGAGGGTTGGTGAATCAGATTCTCAACTTCAGTCGTCAGGGAATGGACGAGAAGAAGCCGTTGAGTCTCACTCCTCTGCTCAAAGAGACCGTCAAAATGCTCCGTCCCACGCTTCCGCCCAACATTGAGATTCGAACGAACCTTTTGACTGCTTCCGACACCGTTATCGCAGATCCTTCGCAGATACACCAGATTATCGTTAATCTTTGTAGTAATGCCGTGCATGCGATGCGAAAACGGGGAGGTGTGCTTGAGGTCACTCTGGCTCACGTGAATCTCACGGAGAAAGAAGCAGCAGAACACTCCGACCTCTCCGAAGGCCCCTATGTCCGACTGACCGTCAGCGATGAAGGGGACGGGATCGACGCCAAGCTCCTGGAACGGATCTTCGATCCGTTTTTCACCACCAAAAAGCCGGACGAGGGGACCGGAATGGGGCTTTCGGTGGTGCACGGAAATGTGAAAAGGCACCATGGTGTTATCCTTGTGGAGAGTAAGCCCGGAAAGGGGACCACGTTTCAGGTTTTTCTCCCGATGATCGAGTCTCTTTCCGGTACGGAGTTGGATACCGAGCCGGCATTGCTGCTTCCGGGTCGGGGCAAAGTGCTTTTTGTCGATGACGAGAAGGCTCTGGTGGATATGACAGGGGTCATTTTGGAGAGCATAGGCTTTGAGGTGGTATCCCGTACAAGCAGCATCGAAGCCCTTGAGGCCTTTAGGCACAGAGCCGAGGAATTCGACTTGGTGATTACGGACCATACCATGCCGAATATGTCCGGCATCGACTTGGCCCGCGAAATTCAGAGGATTCGCCCGGATATACCCATCATTCTGTCGACGGGATTCAGCGAAGTGATCTCTTACCAGAAGGCTCAAAGTGGCGGAATCCGGGATATGATCATGAAACCGATTTTGAAGCGCAATCTGATCGAGAGCATCAATCGAGTAATGGGCAGACGCGCGTGATTTAAGAATCGAGTCACCTCGAGGGGGTCCAACAGTGAATTTCCGGAAACGAGTCTCTTTTGCTTTTCTCCTCGCCCTGTGCACGATCTTCGTTCCCTCGGCTTTCGCCGCCTACGACGGTATCTGGAAGAACTCCAATCTGACGGTTAACGTCTACGTACAAACCTATGCCAACGATTCGATGCTGGTTCTGGTGACGTCGGACCTGAGTCGCTATGATGCGTTCATCGACGGGAATTACCTGGACGGCTTCGACGCGGACGACCTGAAAGGCGAGGGGAATCATGCCTCCGTGCAGTTTACCGGGGAATCCGAGGCCTCTCTGACCCTGACCCTTTTTGGCGTGGAGGCTACCCATCAGATTACCAAATTCGTGGGTGTTCCGGCACAGAGCGCCAACCAGGGTATCTGGAAAACGCCCAATTGCTCCAGCGTGAACATGAACTATTATGTTCAGACTTATGATACGGGATCGGCCTTGGTCATTGGAACAGCGGACTTGGTGACCTATTTCGTTTTTCTGGATCCGGACATGAGCGACGGGATCGACACGAACGAATACAGCGGGTTGCCGTATCACCTAAATATGGGCTTCGGAACCGCCGGGGATGGAGATACCATGCAGCGGTGTGCGGAAGCCCCTTCGGAAGGTTCCTCGGTATCCTCCAACGCTTGGTGTAACCTCGACATCAAGCCGCCGGTCTCCGAATACACCAATTCCCTGGGGATGACCTTCAACTACATCTCCCCTGGAAGCTTCCTTATGGGAAGCCCCGATACCGAATTTCAACGTGAGGAAGATGAAGGCCCTCAACATTCGGTAACGCTCACTCAAGGCTTTTACATGCAAACGACGGAAGTCACCCAGGGCCAATGGGCAGCTCTCATGGGTGAGAATCCTTCCTTCTTCAGCGCCTGTGGGAATGATTGTCCCGTTGAACGGATTACTTGGCAGGACGCTCAGGAATTCATTTCTTTACTGAACGCGCTCGGAGAGGGCGCCTACCGACTTCCCACGGAAGCGGAGTGGGAGTATGCCTGCAGAGCCGGTTCGACCACCGCCTATTCCAACGGCCAGATACTCGACGACGGATGCGCGGATTTGAACCTGGACGCCATAGCCTGGTATTGCGGCACCGCGGAGCTGACCACCCATCCCGTGGCCCAAAAGGCCCCAAACGGTTGGGGGTTGTACGATATGCACGGCAATGTCTGGGAACTGTGTCAGGACTGGTATGGAGCCTACAGCGCCGACGCGGCCGTGGACCCCACCGGGGCCGAGACCGGCTCCTACCGCGTGAGGAGGGGGGGCGCTTTGCGGGACGTCACGGGATCTTGCCGGTCCGCCAACCGGCGAGAGAACTCCGAAACCTACAAGAGCCTTGACGTTGGATTTCGCGTAGTGCGCAACGCCCCGTGATGGGTCGAACCGGGCGAGATTCCATATCCTCCTTCGGACCTCCTTGGGGCCCGGCCTTTTTGATGAAGAGGCCGGGTTCTTTTTTTGCACCGACGCCACACAGGAACGGCACATAGGGCTCGTGCCGGCTGATGTCGAACGGACCGATACGATCCTCCTTCCTTTGGTCGCCGTTCAAAATCTCTTCCCGAGTTTTGTCCTTCCGAATCCGGCACTGATCGAGGAGGCTCGGGTTTCCGGATATTCAGGACCCTCTCCAGGAAGGGTCGGGAATTCGGCGGCCGCGCGAATCCGCAGGCTCCGTACACCCGCCCAACTCGATCTAAACAAACAGTGGTCACTTGACGGCCAAATGGGGTATGCTTCCTTGGAATTCGGGAAGGGGCGTGCAACGGGGCCTGGATGAGAATTGGAAATTCGGAAGGATCGGAGGGAGTCCGGATACAAGTGGCGGAACATATTGTGGGGATCATTTCGGATACGCATGGGTTGCTGAGACCGGAGGTTCCGGAAGTCTTTCGTGACGCGGAACTGATAATCCACGCGGGCGACGTGGGGAGTGCTCCAGTACTGCGGGAAATCGAGCGTATGGCGCCGGTGGCCGCAGTACGAGGCAACACGGATGTGGAGCTTCGGGTTCATGATCATCTGCCGGAAACGCGGGTTGTGCAGGTGGGGGATGTCTTCTTCTATGTATTGCATGAGAGAGCGAAACTGGATTTGGACCCATCCGCCGCGGGGTTTTCGGTAGTGATCAGCGGACATTCTCATATGCCCGCCGTCCAGTGGACCAAGGGCGTGTGGTACCTGAATCCGGGAAGCGCCGGTCCGAGGAGATTCCGTTTGCCCATATCGGTCGCCCTGATGAAGGTCGCGGGTAAAACCTTCACTTTCGAAATCGTGGAACTGCCCGCCTGACGGCTCCAAGCGGGGCTCACGCGTCCCGGCGGCCGATTTCGAATCCGAAGAAACCGGATGGTGCGGGTCGGAAGGGGGACACCGGCCCCCTTATGCACCGCACAGGCAAGGGTTTCATTTGAAAAGTCTGTACGATCAGCATGAAGTGGCGCGTCTGAGTGGGCTATCGGCCGTCCAGGTGCGCTACTGGAGAAAAGCCGGACTCATCCCCCTTGTTGCGACGGAGGGGAATCGGGTGCTTTTCGACTTCAAAGGCGTGGTCGCTTTCCGATCCTTGGGGAAACTGATTCGCAGCGGCCTTTCCCCTCGTCAGGTTCGGAAACTCTCCGAGATGCTTCGCGAACGATTTCCGGATATTGCCCATCCCTTCATGGAGTTGCGCATTACCGCGCAGGGCAAGGCCCTGGTCGTACAAATTCGTCACCTACGGCTCACTCCCGAAGGACAACTGCTCATGGATTTCGAAGGCCCGCGCAGGCAAACGGTCCCCTCCCTGCTGGACTCCATCGAAACTCTATTCGTGGAGGGCCTGAAACTCGAAAGCGAAGAAGACTGGGGAGGTGCTGAAAAGAGATACGAGCTGGCGCTGCTGGCCGATCCCAAACACAGCGACGCTTTGGTCAACATGGGGAATCTGAAATATCGGGCCGGTCAAGTAGACGAGGCCGAGGAGTATTACCGAAAGGCCTTGAGATCGGATCCCGACCATGTGGAAGCCAACTATAATCTGGCGAACATCCTGGATGAGAAGGATAGGCTGGAAGACGCAGTGCTGTTTTATCTGAAGACCGTACATCAGGATCCCGACTTCGCGGATGCTCATTTCAACCTGGGGCGGGCTTTCGAGAAGCTGGGGGAAGGGGCCGACGCGAAGAAACACTGGGAGATCTACCTTTCCCTGGACCCATCCAGTGAATGGGCGGAATACGTCAAGCAGCGTCTCGAAGAGATGGAATAAAACGAAAGACTGTTCGTCGTGATGTTCCGATGAAACGGCCGGGGGACCAACGGCGATTTTTTGTATTTGGATGAAACAGGGAAGTGTTTATTCCATAATCTCGGCAACGGCCAGAATATTCGTACCCGGTACCTTATACACGAAAGCCATTTTGTGGCCCGGAGTCCTTGAGCCCTGGACGGGCCACATGTATTCCACCCAACCTTCGCCTTTGGAGTTGGCCACATTCACATACTCGGCCACAAACCTCTTGCCGTTGACGTCCCTCAAGCCCAATAGGTTCTGTGTCTCCAATTTGGGTTTCACCGGATGGGCCAGGATCACGCCTTTGTCGTCCGAAAGGAATACGTAGGAGTCTTTCCAGACAAAAGGTCCTCCCGCTTCTTTGATTGCGTTGATTCCCTTCTCCAACCCCTTCATGCGGATGATGGCGGCCACCTCTTTCACCTTGGCCTCGCACTCTTCCTTGGTCGCCTTTTCGCCGGCCGCTGCACTGAAGGCGAGACACAATGCCAAGAATGCGGTGCCAAGAAGACAACAGAGGTGCTTTCTCATGGGGTCCGTCCTCATCGGGTGGTCAGGAATCTTCCTTCCGGTAGATAAGTCCCATGCTGAAATCGTCCGACAGCACTTGGTCGATGGCGCCTTTGTAGTCGTTGGGATTGTGGTCTTCGGGAAGAGGGTGAACCCATTCTTTCAGGTTTTTCCAGGTCTTGTATTGCTTGTCGAACGTGACGCAGGACGAGAACACGTGGAAAAAAGAGAAGCCTTTGTGACGAACCCCGAGCGTGATCATTTCGGCGATCATGTCCGGGTTCCCGGCGAATAAACGTGCCACGAAGCCGGCTCCGTTGGACAACGCCATCAACGTGGCGTTGAGAGGTCGGTCGATGGAGCCTCCGGGTGAAGCCTTGCTTTTAAATCCGACGGGGCTGCTCGGGGATGGTTGGCCTTTGGTCAACCCATAGATGGAATTGTCGAACAAAACGTAGTTGATGTCCACGTCTCGCCGGGCGGCGTGGGGAAAATGGGCTCCGCCGATGCCCAACCCATCTCCGTCGCCCCCCACGGCGAATACGGTCAACTCCGGGTTGGCGTATTTGACTCCCGTGGCCACCGGCAAGGCTCTTCCGTGGGTGGTGTGCAGGCCGTACGCGTCCGTGAAAAAAGGATAGCGACCGGCGCACCCGATGCCGGAAACCACCACGACCTGATGATGCGGTACGGCCAGTCCGGCCAATGCCGAGTTGATGCCGGCGTGGATCCCGAAGTATCCGCAACCGGGGCACCAAGTGGGCAATTCAGTGGATCTGGCCGAGAAAACCTGAGATTCCTTGATTCGTTTGACCTGTTTGGCAAGGATTTTTCCGGGAGTCTTCATTCCGCCTCCGCTCCAATCAGTTCCTCAATTCGCTTCAAAATCGCTGTGGGGGGGATGGGTTGGCCGGTGACGCGATTGAGACGAACTACGTCCCGGTGGTGCAAATGACCGATAAGGTCGGCAAGCTGACCCTCGAAATTGAGTTCCGGCACCAGGACTGCACGGCAACGATGCATGAAGCGCCTGATGTGATTTGCATGGTAGGGGAACAGGGAGGTCACTTTCAGGGCGCCCGCCTTAAGGCCGCGTTCCAGAGCCGATTCCACGGCTTCGAGTACGGACCCGAAGGTGGAGCCCCAACCGATCACTCCCACATCGAGGGAACCTTCGGGGCCGAACTCCTCGGGCTCGGGAAGGTCCGCCAGAGCGGAAAGAAGCTTCCGATGCCTTTTTTCGGACATCTTGGTGTGGTTTTCGGGAGTGTAGCTGGGAAGTCCGGCTTCCGTGTGTTCGAGCCCGGTGGCTTTGAAGACAAATCCCTCCATGCCGGGAAAAGCCCTGGGAGAGATCCCGGATTCCGTGATTTTGAATCGTTCATAAGGTCCTTTGGCGTCCGGATCCGGAAGGAGAGTTCGGTCCTCGGCTGCATCGGCGTCCGGTTTGAGCGGGCTGATGCTCTCAACTCGATTGTCCAGATAGAAATCGGTCAACACGATCACCGGAATCTGGTAACGCTCCGCCCACTGAAAGCTTTTCAGCGTGTACGAATAACACTCGGCCACACTCGTAGGCGCGACGACGATTCTGCCGGAATCTCCCGGCCCTCCGAAGACCGCGGCATGCAGGTCCGACTGTTCCGTCTTGGTGGGCAGGCCCGTGGATGGGCCTCCGCGCTGGGCGTTAACGATCACGGCCGGCGTCTCCGACATGACTCCATGAGTGATCAACTCGGTCATCAAGGCAAATCCGGGACCGGAGGTGGCGGTCATGGCCCGCCTGCCTGCGAAGCAGGCACCCAATACCGCACCGATGGAGGATATCTCGTCTTCCATTTGGGTGACTCTCCCGCCTTGTGCCGGGAGGGTCTGTGCCAGAAATTCCATGATGGGGGTCGCCGGAGTGATGGGATAACCGAAATAGAGCTGCAGGCCCGCGTCGAGCGCCCCCTGCCCGATGGCTTGGTTCCCCGAAGTCAGAACGGTTTCCCCTTCGGATGCGGCCTCGGGAAATGGAAAGGGCGCGCTCAGCCTTTCCGAAAATTCCTTTTGAGCATACTCGTAACCTGCGTCGAAGCTCTTGAGGTTGGCTTCAAGAACTTTGTCGCCCTTGGATTGAAACTTCTTACTGATGACCCGTTGAAACAAAACGGGGGGAATCCCGAAGACGGCGGCGAAGCCGCCCAGCGCCGTGAGGTTTTTCCCACGAGTCGTGCCCGCGGCCCCGGCGGCGAGATCCGCCATGGGCATGCCGTATAGGATTGTGGGATGACCTAAGTGAGCCGCTAGGGAACGAGCTTCCGGTATGTAGGAGGGTGGGCGATTATCGAAGAACACCACGGAGTTGCTCGCCAGAGAAGGAACCCTGGACAACGACTGCTCGTCGTCCAGAGAAATGAGAACATGGGTCGGCTCTTCAAGGGCGATTCTGGGCGTTTCCCCGATTCTGGCCCTGGTGACACACCGTCCGAAGCCTCGAATTTCAGCCGGGTACGAATCAAAGGCCAGGACAAACAGCCCTCCCAGGGATACGGCTTCGTTGAGCAGGCCTCCGGCGGCGATGGTTCCATCTCCGGCCATGCCGCAGATTTCGACGGTAATATCCAGCCTGGGCATGTCAGAACTCCTTCCACCACGAGGTGTTCACTTTGATTCCGTCCACCTGGAAAATACTCTCCGCCGGGACCCGAACTTCGATCTGCTCGCCGAGAAGATTTTGCGCTGCGATTCTTCCCAAATTCGCGGCGTTGTCGTGACCGATGGAAACCCAGTAATCCCGGAGAGCGGGATGATAGACCTGGGCGCAATCCCCGGCCGCGTAAATGCCCTCAGAACCCGTGTGCAGGGTTTCGTCGACCAGAACGCCGCTCTCGATGTGCAGGCCGGAGCGCACCAGGAATCCGACGTCGGGCACGAGGCCGAAAAACGCGCCCACCATCTGCGTACTGATCCGCTTATCCTCCACCATCACCTCAATGGAATCTTGACCCAGTCTGGACATGCCCCGGACCCGACGCCCCTCGATAACCTCCACTCCCCGGGCCTTAAGCACGTGAGCCGCCTCTTCGTATATCTCCGGAGAACTGCGCAACGGCCGAAAGGATTCTTCATTGAGAACGAAGGCAACCCGCTTTCCCATGTCGAGGAGAGCCTGCGTCACGGCGAAGGAGGTCAGGTCTCCTCCGATCATGAGGACATGCTCGACTTCTCGGAGGTGCTTCATCCACCTCTTGGCGTCGGATACCGTCTTCAATGTGAACATGAGTTCTCTGAAAATATGCAGGTTTTCAGGGATGCGCGGTGTTCCGCCGACGGCCAGAATCAAGCCGGTAAAGGGCACGATCTCTTTGTGATCCAGCACCAGTTCCTTACGATCAGGAATCAATCCGACGACGCGTTGCCCCAAACGAAGCTTGATGTCTTTCTCTTGATAGTGTTCCAGGGGGAGGGCGTACAGACCTTCCTCTTCGATGGTGCCCGACAGATATGCAGGAAGGAGTTTCGGCCGGTAGCACATCCGATGTTCGCGTCCGATGAGCGTGATCCGGGCCGAGGGGGCCTTGTCCCTCAAGGTCGTCGCGGCCTCGTTGCCGGCCGGGCCGTTGCCCACTACGACATAGTGCTCCTCTTTCATCGTGCCGCCTCCTCGCCCATTCTTTCCACGAGCTCCACCCGGGTGACGGAAATACAGTCTACCGGACACACCCGAACACATTCCCCGCACCGAATACATCGGGAGTTGTCGATGACCACGGCGTTGACGTCCCGCCACACCGTGGTCTCCTTGAAACCGGCCACGGCACCCGCTTCGTTCAGGAGAACCTCATCCACCAGTTTGATGCAGTCTCTCGGAGCCGAATCAATGCAGTACCTGCAATAGATGCAGCGAGTCATATCGATTTCGTAGTGCAGATAGCAGAGATAGCATCGTTTGGACTCCTCGGCGGCCTGATCCGGTCTGAGCCCGGTTTCCACTTCGGTTTCGTAATGGACGAGACGTGATTCCGGGGGGTTCACCGTGGGCATCTCATTCCTATGAATATAGTCCCACGTGCGGTTTCGATCAGTGATGGACGCTTCCCTCATGCGTATCGACTTGCGGCGGAATATGTTGCCTGTGAGGTCCCGGGCGATCCTTTCGGCGGCGGCTCGTCCGGCGGCGATGGCTCCGATCACGGTGCCGGGACCCGTCACATAGTCTCCGGCGAAATATAAGCCGGGCACGGTGCCCCGAAAGGTTTCCCGGTCCACCACGGGCAGGCCTTTGGAGTCTCTCTCTCCGGGCGCTTCCAGGGATAGTGACTCTTGTCCCACGGCGACCAGGACCGTATCCGCCGGAATGACGAATTCGCTCCCTTCAATGGGTTCAAAGGATCGGCGGCCGTCCGGGCCGGGGGCTCCGGGGCGTGTCCGGACGAACTCGACTCCCTCCACGGCCGTGTCGCCGAGAATTCTTTGAGACACAAGAAGGGGGAGAATCTTAACGCCCTCCAATTTCGCCTGAAAGACTTCGTCCTTGGTGACCTTGAAATCCTCTTCCGTACGGCGGATACAAATGGACGCCTCATCGGTTCCCAGACGGAGAGCCGATCGGGCGCAGTCGAAAGCCGTAAATCCCGCTCCCAAAACCAGGCTTTTTTTGCCCAAACGCGGCGGCCTGCCCCGGGAAACGTCCATCATGAATTCCAGCCCGGAAATCACTCCGGGAAGGTCTTCACCCGGCACTCCGACTCGCCGAGAACCGTAACATCCCAAAGTCGCAAGGACCGCGTCATACTCCGACAGAAGTCGTTCCATCGGTATATCTTTCCCGATGGTGACCCCGGCCTTCAGGATGATTCCGAGATCGAGAATCCGTTCTATTTCCTCCCGGAGCATGCTTCTGGGTAGACGGAAGGCGGGAATGCCGTAGGTCAGCATCCCCCCCGGTTCGGGGAAGGCGTCGAACAGCGTCACTTCGAATCCTACCGTGGCCAAATCATGGGATGCGGCCAAACCGGCCGGTCCGGCACCCACTACGGCCACTCTCTTTCCCGAATAGGGCAGCTTGGCGGGCGCCGATTCCTTCCGTGACCTCCGATCGGCCGCTACGCGTTTGAGATGGCAGATACCCACAGGTTCGCCCAATTCCGGTTCACCATGCCTGCATTGGTCCTCGCAAGGTCTTGAACAGATTCTACCCAGGACGCCGGGCAGAATGTTGGCCGAGCGATTGATTTCATAAGAACCGTCGGGATCGTCCTCAAAAAGAGCTCTTATATAGGCCGGCACATTGGTCAGGGCGGGACAGGCCGACTGGCAGGGCACGTTGACCTTCATGTAAAAGAAGTCGGCGGGATCTTCAGAGTAGACTTCTTGGCTCACGGCCGGCGTTCCCACGTTCTGTCGATGCGAGCGCAATTCCCCCTCCAGAGGAACCAGGGGTCCCCGGTTGATTGATATGAGACGGCTTCGTCCAGTTGAACGCAACTTTCGTAATGTGCATTCTCAATATCCGCGGACAAGTTTACCTTCATGGCCCTTACCGCGCAATGTCTTTCCCGGACTAGGCGCTTCGTGGGCCTTTCAGCCTTGCCGGCATAGTCGCTCGACCACGCTTCGCTTCCTGATGCCATGGGAGATCCGATGGAACAATTAGGGTTGAAAAAGAAGCGGCATAGGCCTATTGTATTATAGTGTATTTCATTCTTTCATCCGCAACAAGCAATGTCGAGCACAGTCATGAAGCACGAAGACGCCACCCTTCAGACATCCGCAGGGCGGACACCGCTGTCGGTCCCGGCTCTCCTTGAGCTTACGGCCTTCCTCCTATTGATCTTCCTTCCGTTCCACGCCGGGGCGACGGAGGACAAAAGGCCGGGTGTTTATGAAGCATCCATTCTCCGGTCTCTGAGAACTCATCCCAAAATGGCGTTTTCCGAAAACGTACTCCGGGGTTTCGATCAGGGAGACGATACCGTCAGGGTCATCGTTAACCTGGAAACTCCCATGGGGTTTCAGCGGGCGGCGAACCTCAAAAAGGCGGAAGTCCGCGCTTCGATTCGGGAAGCGGTGAAACGGAGAGTGCGGCGTGTGACCGAGGGGCTGGATTCAAAAGCGATTCGCATTACCAATGAGTTCAACTACCAGTTGGGATTTTCGGCGGAAGTGACCCTCCAAGGGCTGCAAAAGCTTCTCGATCATCCCGGGGTGTCCTCCGTGGAGGAGGACGCCGTGCTGGAAGCCCATCTGAACCAGGGGATTCCGCTCATGGCCGCGTCCGAAATCAGCGCCTCCCACGGCGGCGCCGGCCTGTCCATCGCCATCTGCGACACGGGTATCGACTATACCCACCCGAGACTCGGAGGAGGCGGGTTTCCCAACGGCAACGTAATCGGAGGACACGACTGCGGGGACAATGACGACGATCCCATGGATCAGCAAGGTCATGGTACGTGCTGCGCCGGCATCGCGGCCGGCGACCCCGGTACTTACGGAGACTACGTGGGTGGGGTGGCTCATGAAGCCAAACTGTACGCCGTGAAAATATCCTACGGCAGTGCGGGCAGCGCCTTCCTTTCGGACATGGTGGAAGGCTGGGAGTGGTGTATTACTCACCAAAACGACGATCCGGATCATCCCATTCTCATCATCAGCACGAGTTTCGGCGGGGGCCGCTTCTACGGGACCTGCGACTACGCCTCATCGTCCATGACGGCCGCTGCGGCCAACGCCAACGCGGCCGGTATTACCGTTTTCGCATCCTCCGGAAACGACGGGTACTGTGATTCCATGGGCTGGCCGGCATGCATTTCGCACGTGATTTCCGTGGGAGCCGTATACGATTCTTCCTTCGGTACCTACTTCCCATGCGTTTCTTCCGGGTCCTGCGTCTCCAAAATCGAGACGTCCGGTTGCAGCACGGGGTATTTCGCCATCGACGTCGCCGCTCCCGACCGAGTCACCTCCTATTCCAACACGGCGAGTTTTTTGGATATCTTCGCTCCTTCCAACAAGGCCTACACCTTGGACATCGTGGGAAGCGGCGGGTACCGCAGCGGAGACTATTATTCCGGCTTCGGTGGAACTTCCGCGGCCTGTCCTTATGCCGCCGGAGCGGCCGCCTCCCTCCAAAGCTTCGCCAAAGCCGCCACGGGTGAATTCCTGTCGGCTCAACAGGTACGAACTCTGCTGACGGAGGGAGGGGATCCCATCGAGGACCTCAAGGTAGCTGTGACGAAGCCCAGGGTGAATCTTCAAGCCGCCGCCGCTCTTCTGGGCGACGCGCCGGAAACCCTCGAATATCCCGAGTTGAATTGTGACGGAGCTTTTTCCATTACGTGGTCCTCCGTGAGCGAGGCCTCGGCCTATCAGCTTCAGCGGGCTACGGATGCTTCCTTCTCGGACGCCGTGGAAATCTACAACGGCCCCGACCTCTTTTTCGACGTGACCGGGATGGTGCAGCCGGGTGATTATTATTTTCGCGTTCGGGCTGACTTCGGCGGAGCTTATAGTCCCTGGAAGGAAGGCCACGGCATGAGAGTAGGGTCGCCCGACGCGACCGAGTTCCTGATCTATCCCGAAGGAAACTGTGAAGGAAATTTCGAGTTTTCCTGGCTTCCCGTGGAAGGTGCCACAGGCTATCTGTTGGAACGGGCTTCGGCTCCGGAGTTCTCCGATCCGATCCAAGTCTACGACGGGCCTCTGACAGGTTACACGGAAGCCCAGCTGAGTCCCGGCTCCTACTATTACCGTGTCTCCGCATACAACGCTTGCGGGAACGGTTCCCGTACAGCGGGGAATGAAGTGACGGTGGGAGCGGAGCCGGCGGCGCCTTCTTCCCTGCAATATCCCGAGGATGCCTGCGCGGAGCCGTTCACCGTTTCGTGGCCCTCCTTGGAGGGGGCCACATCTTACGAATTGCAGAGAGCGACCGACGGCACTTTCATCGATGCCGCAGTTCTGTATTCCGGTGCCGAGACATCGTACCTCATCGAGGGATCGGAGCCCGGGCCTCATTATTTCCGTGTGAGAGCATTCAACGATTGTGGAAGCGGCGAGTGGTTTACAGGACATGAACTCTCGGTCGGCACCGCGCCGCCGGCTCCGCAGGTTCCGGAGTATCCGGAGATAACCTGCGAGGAGTCGTTCTCTGTTTCATGGTCGTCCGTGGAAGATGCCGGCTCGTACGAACTACAACGGTCGGACAACGACGCTTTTTCGGACGCCGTAACCGTCTACGCAGGTCCGGAATTGCGCTTTTTGGAAACCGGGCTGGAGGGCGGATACTATTACTATCGCATCCGCGCCGTGAACGACTGCGGAGAGAGTCCCTGGACCGAGGGACACGTCCTGGAACTGGAGGAAATCTGCGGCGGGCCTTGTCTGCGCCCCATGGAGCCGGGAGATTCATTTCAAGGCTATTGGACGACGGAGTGCCCTGCAACGCACCGACCCCTTGGATATGCCAGGTACTTTCAATTCACTCTGTCCGAATACACGCGGCTGGAGATTGATCTGACTTCCGAACAAGACACGTACCTTTACCTGCTGGCGGGCGAGGGAACGGACGGGGCCGTCGTCGAGGAAGACGACAACGGAGGGGAGGGTACCAACTCTCGAATTACCAGGCTTTTGCCGCCCGGCTCCTACACCGTGGAAGCCTCGACCTACGATGGCGGCGTAACGGGAGACTTGGCTCTCAGTCTGGTAGTGCTCGATTCGTCGCTTTCGGAATGCGTGTCGGAATTCGCTCCCGGCCAATCGACGGAAGGAACATGGAGCCCGCAGTGCCCTTCGATTCACCGTGAAGGAGCCTATGCGCGTTACTACACCTTTACCATCGACGAAGCCGCCGAGGTGCGGGCGGACTTGGGCTCCGCCGTGGACTCCTATCTGATGCTGCTGTACGGGGCCGGTCCCTACGGGGACGTTGTCGCGGAGGACAATGACGGCGGAGAAGGTTCCAATGCCCGGATTACCGCCGCTGTCCCGGCGGGGACCTATACGCTGGAAGCAACCACCTATGGGGTATCCTCCGAGGGGGATTTTGAAATAGCCCTTTCCCTCATCTGCAACGATCCGATTATTGAGTCCTTCACCGTGACCCCGGAAAGCGTAATAGAGGGTCAGGTGTCCCAACTTCAATGGAGCATTGTTGGAGCCGGGACGGCTTCCATTTCTCACGGCATTGGAGACGTGGCTCCCGACTCGGGGCAGGCGTCGGTGACGCCCGCGGAAACCACGCTTTACACCCTCAGCGCGGGCAACGCCTGCGGAACCGTGCAGGCGGAAGCGCTGCTCACCGTAGTGCCGTGCTCTGAACCCGAAGCGGCTTATTTCTACGCTTCGCCCCGACGAGTGGGGGAAGAGGGAATGAGCCGACTGTACTGGAGTCTCTCCGGCGCGGACGAAGTCTCTATCGAGCCTTTCGTGGGAACGGTCGACCCGGGAACCGGTTACGTGGACGTCAGTCCCGTGGTCTCGACGGTGTATACATTGACCGGGACCAACCAGTGCGGAGAGGTTCACGTCGAGGCTTCCGTGATCGTGGGACCTCCGCAAAGGGCCATTGAGCGGCTGTTGGGGACGCTGCTGGGCATACTGGAGGAGTGATCACAAAGAGTCGGTTCTGAGGGGCGGCCATCTGCGTCCGCATGTCCCGGCATGGGCTCGTGCCTGAATGATGATTCCGTTTCTTGAGTGGGGAAACCATGCCCTGTAAGCTCGCACGTATTCTCATCCCGGCGGCGTTCCTGATCTTCATGGCTGGCTCGTCGATCTCGGAGGGAAAGGCGCAGGACTGCTTTGGGGTGGTCATCAACGACACCAACGGGATGATTTATGTAACCTATTCGTCCCTATGGCGTCCCCTGGACGCCCACCAGAGCATGAACTTCAAGTACCCGTGCGGCACGACCATGAGAGTCTGTGCCTACGATACGGCTGGGAATTCTCTGGGATGTGAGAATCTCGATGCGGACTATACCTGGCACATCGCCCCGCCGACGGCTCCATAGCCTTTGCAGCGGCCCGTTGAGAAAGTCGAAATATTGTCGGCCGGTTTCGCGGTCTTCATCACGGGTTGACAGAGTGTAAAGCATCCCGTCATTTCATAACCCCTCCTCTACTTTTCCGATCTTCTGTAGTCGTATTTTGCTCTGTTATTTCATCCGGTTAAACTCTGCTTGTTTTCGTTTCTCGTGGCATACCTTTTGCCTTCCATGGATTCGGAACAAATCGTTTTAGACGTGCAGTGAATCCATTGCGAGAGGGGAAACGGGCATGGAAAAGCGTCTCCTGGTGACGGTGAGCGAGGACTTGAGCGTACAATTCGGGGCTCGTTTCGTGGGAGCATTCTTCGAAGACAAATCCTCCATGGAGATTACGTTGTTTTATGTGGCTCCCATACCGGATCCCAAGGCACGCAGGCCGCATCCCGACGACTATGTGCCGGACCGCAAGACCCTTGAAGCCTACCACGAAAGGGGGCAAAGGGCGCTGGACGCCGCCGCGCAAACGCTGGAAAGCGAGGGCCTGCCTCAAGGCAAGGTGGAGAAGAAATTCGCGTTCAATAAATACGGAACGGTGAAAGACCTGGCGATGGAAGGGCGGAAGGGCGAGTTCGATGCGGTGGTGCTGGGGAGACGAGGTTACACTCTGTTTGAGAACGTATTGTCCAACAGTGTGAGCCGGGAAGTCATGGATCAGCGGATCGATTTCCCCTTGTGGATCTGCAGACCCGTGGAAAAGGAACACACGGGCATTCTTCTCTGCGTGGACGGTTCCGATTCCGCTCTTCGTGCCGCGGACCATGTGGGGTTCATCTTGGCCCAAGAGCCGAGGCACCACGTGACCTTGCTGCATGTGGATTCGGGCGAAACGGCGGACGTGGAAACAATCCTGAATGAGGCCGCCGACCGCCTGACCGACAACGGCATAGGCCGGGAGAGAATCCATGGGAGAGTCGTCCGTTCCTCATCGGTGGCCGCCACCGTGATGGAGCTATACCGAGAGGGCCGATTCGCGGCTTTGGCCGTGGGGCGGGTCGGCTTGGCCAAATCCAAATGGAAGGAATGGATCGTGGGGTCGCGTACCGTCAAGCTGCTGCACGAAATCGACTCCGGAGCTTTGTGGGTGAGTCGCTGAAGAAACGGCCTGCCGAAGTGGGGCGGAGGGTACGGTGAGACGGCTTTCGAAAGTGGGGCGGTACATTCCAACCGAATGAAAGTATCCATGGAGACGCTTTGTAAGTTTCAAGTGAACGGAAAAGGCATCCTTTGGGTGAAAAGATTGGATGCACTTCGGAGGAACCCCTAAGCGCTCCTCCGATCATTCAGCCCAATGCGCGGGTGTTGCGTTTTCACGCGTTAGGGAGATTCTGCGGGCAGCGGCGAACCGACGCAGGTTATGGCGTTCGTTGGCCGGACCTATTGTGACGCAGGCTCACCCCGTCCCCGATCGCGTGTGCCGTGGGTCGGGGACGGCCTCGTTGGTGAGACGCGGTACTTCCCCTGAAATGCCTTTCAGAGGCTCGCCCATATTGTGCCTGATCAAAGATTGCATCAAATCACGCGCATTGGTTCTCCGATTGAAATCTTCATATCTCTCCCGGTATGCTTATCCGTATGAAACCGATTCCTTCCGTATTAGACCATCTGGACAGGGTCGAAGAGCTCCTGGTGAGCCGTCGTCCGGCTGTGTTCCTGGACTATGACGGTACCCTCACGCCCATTGTGGAGCGTCCCGAACTCGCCGTGCTTTCCCCGGACATGCGCGAGGTGATTCGATCTCTCAGTTCCCGATGCCCCCTGGCCGTGGTGAGCGGCCGTGATCTGGCCGACGTGCGTCGCCTGGTGGGTCTTGAGGACGTCGTTTATGCGGGGAGCCACGGGTTCGAGATTCGTCTGCCCCACGGGGAACAGCGGGCTCCCCAAGTGGGAACCGGGTTCCTCGATCTCTTGCACCGTGCCGAAAGTCTGCTGCGTGACAAACTGTCGTCCATCCCCGGCGCTTTGGTGGAACGAAAGAAGTTCTCCGTTGCCGCCCACTTCCGACTGGTGGAACCCGGCCGGGTCCGTGAAGTGGAGGATGCCGTGGAATTCGCCCGGATCGAACTCGAAGGGCTCAGGAGGACCGAGGGGAAGAAGGTCTTCGAACTCCAACCCGACGTTGACTGGCACAAAGGCAGGGCGGTGCTCTGGCTAATGGACGCTCTGAACCTGGCCGAAGACGATTTCCTGCCGATCTACCTGGGGGACGACGTAACCGACGAGGACGCTTTCGAAGCTCTGCAAGGACGCGGATTGGGCATCGTGGTAGGGGAGCGAAGATTGGGCCCGAGCCGTGCAGCCTACGCGCTGGAAAACGTGGACCAGGTTGCACGGTTTCTCAAGGAGTTGGGAAGACTAATGGATCAGTTCCGTTCTTCATAGTATTCATGGGCATTTTGGGCGGCGGGGACGGGGACGTCGCGCAGCGAGATTTCGTGTGCGACGTGGAGCCGTACGAGGAAGCGAGACGGCATGAGGTAACGATCCCTGTACGCCATGGAGAAACCGGAAAAAGGCTGTCGGTGTTGACTTCATTGCAGATTCCTCTCTCATTCTCGCCTGAATAGGCTTATCACTCGTTTCATCTCCTCCTCCTTCTCCTCCTCGAACCGAGGTCGTCGATTACGTCGGATTCCACGACCCTTCGCCGTGACGGCTCCTGCGCTACGCCGGTTTTCGAACTTCTCACCGCGTTCGGCGGCGGCTTGTTATGCCGCCCCGGATAGGAGGGGACATGGAAAGAGTTCCGCGCAAAGACATCGATGTCGTCGTTGTGGGATCCGGACCGGGTGGAGCAACCGTTGCCAAAGAGTTGTCGTTGAGAAAAAAGAGAGTCCTCGTCTTGGAACGGGGAGACAACGATCCGCTGACCGGCGATTTCCGTTACGCCGCAAAGACACTCCTCGTACCCGGCAGGAGCATTCTTTTCACAAAGCAATTGCTTGGAATGGTGAGAGGAATCACCACGGGCGGCAGCACGGTCTATTACTATGCCACATGTTTCCCCGTGCCTTTCGAGATGCTGAAATCTCACGGCATCGACATCACGGCTGAGGTCGAGGAGATGCGCAATGAACTGCCCGTGGCCACGCTCAAGGACGAAATGGTCGGTCCCATGTCCAAACGAATCATGGAGAGTGCTCGGGAGCTCGGTTACGATTGGCGCAAGCTGGAGAAGTTCATATACCAGGACCGGCGGAAAGCGGAGTACCCGTTCAGCCATTATGGGGATCCGCACGGGGTGAAATGGAGCGCACGAATGTACATCGAGGAGGCCCTCAAGAACGGAGCCGAACTGATTGAGAGAGCGACGGTTCTAAAGGTCGTTGTGGAAGATGGAAGGGCCCTTGGGGTTGACTACAAGAAGAACGGGAAAATCGTTCGGGTATTCGCTCCTACGACGGTCGTTTCGGCGGGGGGCATCGGTTCGCCCGTTATTCTCCGCGCAAGCGGAATAAGAAGAGCGGGATATGACTTCTTTTTCGATCCTCTCATCGGTGTCAGGGGAACGGTGGAAAACATCGATGTTCCATTGAGCGAAATTCCCATGTCCTGCGGCGTCCACATGGAAGACGAGGGCTACATGATGACGGATATGTCTCATCCGTTTGCCGTGTCGGCCATGTTCGCAGGTGCCGGCCTCAGACCGGACAAGATGTTTTCGCGCCCAAAGACGCTCCAGATCATGGTCAAAGCCAAGGATGAATTGGGCGGCAGACTGACGGACAGTGGGGGAATTCGGAAGATTCTGGACGAAAACAACAAACGGCGGTTGCGGAGAGGCTGCGAACGAGCCAAGACAATCCTGAAAAACGCCGGAGCCAAGGGCATCTTCAGGACGGGCTGTTTTGCCGCGCATCCAGGCGGAACCGCCAAGGTGGGCGACGTAGTGGACTCCAATCTAAGAACCGAGTACGAGAATTTGTACGTTTGCGACTGTTCCGTGATGCCGGAAGCGTGGGGGCTGCCTCCCACGGCTGCCGTCATCGGACTTGGGAAACGCCTCGCCAAACACCTGTCGGAAACTTGAGATGATCACGGAAGTTGATACCGGTCCGGCGTCGTCCGCTCCCCATGCGATTTCTTTCGCACGTCGTCCCATGCCGATTCCAGTATGATCGGGTTTTCGCCGAGCACCACGACGGCGGTGCCGTCGGACACGCGGTAGGTATCCACCGTGAAAGCGGTTTCATAGTCCGTTACTTCTTCTCCCGAATCCGCAAAGGGGGTCACCGCCGTCAACCTCGCCTCCCGACCCGCAAGTCCGGTTACGGTGAGAAAGGCGGCGTCTCCGGGCGCATACGCGGGTTCATCGAAATAGTCCCACCACGCGATATGAATGTCATCGTCGCCTTTTTGAACTCGAAAGAGAGTTAGATGATCGGTTCCCGTACCGTCATGCAGCGGGGTCAGGGTGGACCAATCGGCGCCCCCTAGCTTTTCCGTCATTTTCTTGTAGGTGAAATAGGCGAGCTTTTTCACGCCGAGACCGGGGTTGGAGTCACTTGCCGCGTCGCCCGTTCTTCCATCGTAGATCAGGCCGGTATGGTCGAAGTAGCCGTTATCCAGCTTGAATCCTTCCAGCATCCCGAACGCCGAAAATACTTTTTCCACACCGTGAGCCAAATGATGGGCATAGCGTTTGAACAGGTGGAGTGCCTGGAGACGCTCGCTTTGGAAAGGCAAATCGAATTCAGCCGTGTTCTGCGGATCACCGGAGTAGCATCCCATCTCGGTGATCCGGATGGGCAGGTCGGATGCGAACCCGGCGGCGGTCAGGGTGGTACGCATATGCTCCAATACGTCTTGTGCGGTCGAACCATCTTTCATACGGTATTCGCCCGTGGCCGTCCCGTACCAGTGAAAATCGAAAATATCCACGGATTCTCCCGCGAGTTCCCATAGGATCGGTGCAAACGCCTCTGCAAAGTTGTAAATATGGTCGTTGGGGGACCCTGTGGCGCCGCAGACCAATACCTTACAGTCCGCGCAGGCCTCCTTAACCGCCTCATAGGTGATGCGCCGGAGTTGCGCGAAATCCTTTCGTCCCATTTCGTTGGGTTCGTTACCCACCTGCCAATAGCGTATGGGATTGGTGATTCCGGGCATGTCGTTCATGCCGTCTCCGTCGTAGCGTTCCACCGTGGCCTTGACAAAGGCGACATACCTGGGGATGTCGATGGGAATCCATGATGCGGGCTTGCATCGGCCTTCGTTGAAGGGGCCCTGCGGCGCGATATTGCCCAGAATGCGCAGGCTTGCGGGCACGCCCCGCCATTACAGGTCGTAAAGACTGAAATCATAGGCGGCTTCGGACAGGTCGGGTTCGATGAGGAACCAGAACGCATAGAGGCCTTCCCGCGTCCAGCCCACACCGATGTTCTCGGCGTCCGTGAATCCGTTGTCCGGATAACCCGGCATGGAGGCGCTCGCCGGATGGAAGCCGAAAGGGGATCGTGCCGATTCTCCACCGACCGATTCCGCCTGATTGCCATATGGAACGAAGATGGGGAGGGGTTGCGACGAAATGAACTCATCGCCGCAACGGACCACGACAGGGGTGAAAAAGAAAGAGAAGAGAAGAACTAAGAAAACACGGAAACGTCGGGTCAATGAATTGAGAAGGGGCATTTGAGACCTCCGCGCAGCCTATGGGGAAATCGCGGGAAAGTTGAAGACACCCGACGGGAGGTATCGACGCCGATGCTTTTTCCTGGAGCAAGATTTCGGAAGAACGCCGAATGCGCAACTGATATCGGAATCACCCCGGGTTCAATCGTTTGTTTGAGCGTTGTTGCAATGACGTCCGACCGTACGGAAAAGGCTACGGAAAAAACGTGAGCATTCAGAGGAGTATCCGAGGGAACCCTTTTTGAAAAAAGGGTTCCCTCGGGCTCCTTCCCAAAAACTTGAAGTATTTTAATGCGTTGGGCGGAACATGCTGCTCGTTTTGCGAATCGCGTACGCGATTCGTAAAAGCACAATGGGGGTCCGGGGGGCCATTGGTCCCCCGGCAGGGGGTGCAGGGGGACGGTGTCCCCTTGCGGCACACCCCGTGAAAAGGTACACGTAGGGTATTTGGATGACGGCGGTAACGGCGGAGGGATGACCGAACAATCTTCCGGCAAGCCGGAGGCTATGAATGGATTTTGGAACTTATCACGGGTCGTTTCGGCTGATGCGCTCAAGTTGATGGAGGGAAAACGGTATTGGGCTCGGCATCGTTTGCCGAATCGGATCAAACGGGAAGGGGCGGGCCGGGTGGTTCAGGCGTCGTCCAGGCCATCCGAGGCTTCCTTCACGATGGCGGCGCTCTTTCGCAAAAGGCTGCGCTCCGAGTCGTCCAGGGACGGAGGGATGAGGCCCATCACGCCGTCTCCCCCGATCAGGCGGGGCATGGAAACGCACACGTTCTTGATTCCCGGAACATCGTCGGTGGGAGCGGACACGGTGAAGATGGACCGCCGGTCATTGAGAATTACGTCGATCAGCTTGGCAAGAGCACTTCCGATCCCGTAATAGGTGGCTCCCTTGCCGTCAATGATTTCATATGCCGCGTTACGGACCCTGTGGTCGATATGCTCTTTGTCGTCGGCCTTGTATACGGCCCCTCTTCCCGTACAGAACTCCGTCAATTTGATGCCTCCCACAGTGACCAACGACCAGGCGAGCACCTCCGAATCGCCGTGTTCTCCCAATACGTAGGCGTGCACGTGTTGAGGGTCCACTCCCATTTGCCGGCCCAACAAGGCGCGGAACCGAGCCGTGTCGAGCATGGTGCCCGAACCCAATACGCGTCGCACGGTCACTCCGAATCCGGAGGCGTATTTGGTCGCCACATGAGTCATGACGTCCACGGGATTGGTGGCGATGAGCAGGATGGCCTCCGGGGCTTTTTCCAGAATTCCGGGGATGACCTGGGAGAAAACTCTTTGGTTTCGCTTGAGGAGGTCCATACGGCTTTCGCCCGGTTTTTGGGAAACGCCCGCGGCCACAACCACTACTTTGCTTCCCTGGAGATCGGCATACCCCCCTTGGTGAACAACGAGAGGATGTGAAAAGGGAACGGCGTGGAACAGGTCGTCGGCTTCGGCGCCGGCTCTTCGCTCATCTTTGTCCACAAGGACGATTTCCCTGCCGATGCCTTCCAGGATCAGGGCGTAGGCCGTGGTGGAACCGACCATGCCGGTTCCCACGATCCCGACTTTCATAGTTGGGCTCCCTTGTCCTCCGACTTCGAGGAATTCGGCCGTTGATGTTTGAGGCCGGAATCCGAATCGGGAATGACCTTGTCCTTTTGAGATGAGGCGTCGCCGTTGGTCAGTAGTTTGCGCACCTCCACGTCCGACAGCATTTCGTGTTCCAGCAGAGCGTTGGCTATACGGTCCAGATCTTCTCTGCGGGAAGTGAGTGTTTGTTCAGCTTCCTCTTCGGCATTTCGAATAATGCGTCGGATTTCGTCGTCGATCATCCGGGCGGTATGTTCGCTGAAGTCCCTGGGCTCGGCCAGTTCGCGCCCCAAGAACGGGTGTTGCTCATCCATTCGAAAGGTCATGGATCCCAACGTTTCGCTCATGCCCCATTGGCAAACCATTTTACGCGCCAACCGGGTGGCGTTCTTCAAGTCGTCGGCCGCTCCGCTGGTGATGTCCTCGAATACGGTTCTCTCAGCGACACGCCCCCCGAGCATGATGGCGATGCGGCCTAAAAGGTAGTTCCGCCCCAGGTTGTGGCGGTCCTCTTCGGGGATCTGCTGCGTGGCCCCGAGCGCGCGCCCTCGAGGGATAATGGACACCTTTTTGAGGGGGTCCGCTCCCGGAATCACCCAAGCCATCAGGGCATGGCCGGCCTCGTGATAGGCCACGATCTTTCGCTCGGATCCGGACAGCATGTCTTCGCGTTCGACGCCCATCATGATCTTGTCCATGCCTGCGTCAAAATCCTCGGCAGTCACTTCCTTTCGATCTTTTCGAGCCGCGAGCAGGGCCGCTTCATTCACCAGGTTCTGGAGGTCCGCGCCGGAAAATCCGACGGTCCTTTGGGCTACCGCATCCAGGTCCACGTCCTGCGCGAGGGGAACGTGAGCCGTGTGCAGCGTCAGGATTTTCCTCCTAGCCGGTCTTTGCGGGAGATCCAGGGTGACTTGCCTATCGAAACGTCCAGGTCGAATCAGAGCCGGATCCAAAACATCCGGGCGGTTGGTGGCGGCCAATACCACCATCGATTCGCTGGGAGTGAATCCGTCCATTTCGGACAATATCTGGTTCAGGGTTTGTTCCCGCTCGTCGTTGCCGCCGCCGAGACCGGTTCCCCGAACCCTGCCGATGGAGTCCAGTTCATCGATGAAAATAATGGCGGGAGCGTCTTTCTTGGCGTTTTCGAACAGGTCTCGTACGCGGGAGGCGCCGACCCCCACGAACATCTCAATGAACTCGGAGCCGCTGATGCTGTAGAAGGGGACACCGGCTTCACCGGCAACGGCCCGAGACATGAGCGTCTTTCCGGTTCCGGGAGGACCAACGAGCAGTATGCCTTTGGGCAGCTTGCCTCCCAGGGAGCGGTATCGCTCAGGATCCTTGAGGAATCCGACGATTTCTTCAAGTTCTTTCTTAGTTCCGATCTAAACCCTCCACCTATGGTGGAGGACCCGGAAAGGTTCTACCGTTCCGGCGAGAAAATAAAATAGGTTCTTCCTCCGGGGAAGTGCCCAATGGGCGGAACTGGAGGAAGAACCTATGCACGAATGGCAGAGTCTATCCCACGTAAGGTGGGATTGCAAATACCACGTGGTAATCGTCCCGAAATATCGGAAGAAGAAGCTATATGGGAGGATTCGGACAGGAGTAGGGGAGATCGTAAGAGAGCTATGCCGACAAAAGCGGGTCGAATTGTTGGAAGGGCATCTAATGCCGGACCACGTGCACATGTGTATAAGCGTACCGCCGAAATTCAGCATAGCTTTTGTCATCGGCTTTTTGAAAGGCAAGAGCGCCATACGAATCCATCGAGAGATACTGAAGGAGAAACGGGTTACGGGTTTGCATTTCTGGTCGCGAGGCTATTGTGTGAGTACAGTGGGTCTGGATGAAGAAACGATTCGAAGGTACATCCGCGACCAGGAAAAGCATGAGAAAGATCAGATGGATCTGGAATTCGAATAACCCCTGATTTCGTCCCAAGGGGACTTTCCCATAACCTTAGCCCCCCTTTGGGGGGCCTCCTGAGGCCTCCCGCTGTGCGGGAGGAGTGCTCACTATTTTCAAGCCCCGCGACGTCGTCGAAGGTTGTTTCACTGTTGGTCTTGGAAAAGAGTTTGGCCTTTGATTTGCCGAAATTGAACAGTCCACCCGACATGCGCTGCTGGAGTCTTCGGCCGGAAAAATAAATCAACCCGATGATGAGGAGCCAGGGTGCAAGGATGATCAACGCCGTGGTAAGCCAGGAGTCCCCTTTGGACTCAGCGTGGATCTCCACCCCCTGCTCTTCTAGTAAAGGCAGGAGCTCCGGGTCGTTCAGCGGAGGCAATGTGGTTCGAAAATTTTGGAAGGATTGTTTCTCGCCGTCGGTTTTCTTTTCCACCGGGTTCTTGAATTTACCTTGGACCGTATCCGAGGCGAGGGTGATTTCGGCTACAGTACCTTTCTTCGCGTAACTTTTGAAATCGGAGTAAGACAGCTCCAGTACGTTGGGGGAATGGCACAGTCGGAAGCTGAAGGCGATGAGGAACCAGAGAAACATCAACCAGACGATCGAGGTCCAGTTGGTTCCCCTCCTCGAAGGATTCGGAACTCCACCGCTCGGGACTTTGTTGTGGTCTTTGGATTCAAAGGACATGAGGTCATTCACCTGGCTTGAGTTTGCATTTGACTGCGGGATGGCGTGCATCGGCCGATTCGAAAAAGAGCCACATTTGGAGCATCCGGTTTGAATTCTTATGCGGTGCCCGACTTCAATCCAGACATGGTCATCTGGAGGGCTGATTGACGGGCGTTTCGACACCTATCATTCGACGATTCGGTTACTCGTTGAATTCACTCCAAATTGTACTGCCGTATTAGGTCGGGAGGCATACCCTTGCCGGTGTATTTCATCGGTCGGCATGCTGTATCCGGGACGTTGCCGCTCGTGATTTCCCTTTTGTCGAAGTATGATGTTTGAGGTTCCGTTATCGTATCCCCATTCCACCTGCGAAAAATGATTCAGGCTGTGGAGAGAATCGTTCATGAACGAAAACGAATTCATACTGAAACCCGGGCGAAACTGCTTGCGAAAAGTGAAGGCGACCCGCGGGGCTTTTTTGATTGACGGGCAGGCCTATTTTTCGGCGTTCGTCGACAGTGTGGAACGCGCGCGTTCATCCGTCTTCATTATGGGCTGGGACATCGACAGCCGGACGATGCTGAAACGAGGGCCTGATGGGGCCGGCGCGGATTATCGTTTGGGCGAATTCCTGGATCGTTGCGTCAAAAAGCGGAAGAGTCTCAACGTATTCGTTCTGGCATGGGAATTCGCCATGATCTACACGTTTGAACGTGAATTCCTTCCTCTGTTTAAGCTCGGCTGGAAAACTCACTCGAGGATTCATTTCGAGATGGACGGCAATCATCCCACCGGAGCGTCCCATCACCGAAAAATCGTGGTGGTGGACGAACGAGTAGCGTTCGTGGGCGGGCTTGATCTGACCCAGAGGCGATGGGATTCATCGGATCATCGTCCGGACGAATCGCGCAGAACGGACCCCGGCGGGGAATTGTATGCACCGTTTCACGACGTTCAGTTCATGGTGGAGGGCGAGGCGGCGGAAGCGCTGGGCAAGCTGTTTCGCGAAAGATGGGAGCGCACCGTGGGTTTCGCTCCGGTAACTGCTTCCGGCTTTTCGAGCGACCCCTGGCCTCCGGAGATTAAGCCGGACCTGCTGGGTGTGGATGTCGCAATCTCGCGCACCCAGCCGGAGTATGGGGACGAACCCGAGGTCCGGGAAGTGGAGCGGTTGTATGTAGACGCAATCGCTTCCGCGCGGGAAACCATCTACATCGAGAACCAGTACTTCACCGCCGGCAAGGTGGCTGAAGCGCTTGAGGCTCGATTGCGTGATCCGCACGGTCCGGAAGTGGTCTTGATTATGCCGTATCGGAACAGCGGATGGCTTGAGGAAGCCGCCATGGGCAGCGTGAGAGCCGTACTACTGAAGCGCCTCAAAGAGGCGGACCGACACGGGCGGATGCAAGTGTATTATCCGTTCGTTCCGGGACTCGGGGACCGGCACGAAAACGTACACGCTAAGGTTCTTGTGGTGGACGACCGGTTGGTGCGCGTGGGTTCTTCCAACCTGAGCAACCGGTCCATGGGTCTGGATACGGAGTGCGATCTGGCCGTCGAGGCTCAAGAGCGCAAAGACATCTCCGAAGCGATTGCAGGGTTCCGAAATCGGCTTCTCAGCGAACATTTACAGGTGGACCGGGAAACGTTGGAAGGCAAGTTGGCCGGTGAGGGCTCATTGATCGCCGCCATCGAAAAGCTTAGCGGGGAAGGAGCCACACTCCGAAAACTGGAAACGGAAGTGCCGGAATGGGTTGATGATATGGAGATGGGGCCCCGATTATTGGACCCGGAGCGGCCGGTGGCTTTGGAACGCATGATTGAGGAGTTCGTGTCGGAATCGGAGTCCGAGGCCGGATGGCTGCGCCCCGGTCCCCTGATTACGGCCGGTGTGTTCCTTGTCGCCGCTGGGGTGTGTTGGCGTTTTACGTCGTTGCCCCAATGGTTGAATTCCGAAACCGCATCCCAATGGGTGTTCTGGTTGCGATCCGGTTTTGCATTCTCATACGCGCTGCCCGCGGCGTACGTGGCGAGTGCTTTGCTGTTCCTGCCGGTGAGCCTGCCGATTCTCGCCACGCTGATGATTTTCGGAACCGTGAAAGGAATATTTTACGCTTTTTTCGGGATCATGACGAGCGCCGCGTTCCTATATTTTGTCGGCGCGCTGTTAGGTCGGGATAGGGTGAAAAGAGCGGCGGGACCCTGGTTGAATCGAATCAGCAAACGGCTTTCTCGTGGTGGGCTTGCGGCCGCCGTCGCTGTCCGCATCGTCCCGGTGGCGCCTTTTTCCATGGTGAGCACGGTTGCCGGAGCCTCCCGTGTCCGACTCAAGGACTATTTGGTGGGAACTCTTTTGGGAGCCACTCCCGGAATCTTGTCGGTCGCTTTGCTGGCGAATAGATTCCTCGCCGTCCTTGAGAATCCGAACTGGTCCAACCTGCTTACATTCGCCGGCGGAGTATGCTTGGTGGGGTACGGCTATGCCCGTATTACCGGGCGCTTCGGAAAGGCGGGGAAGAAGCGGACCTGACAGCCCTCGATACCCGATGGCCTTGTGCCGAACCTGGACAAACCGGGCGAAAGCGACTCGATGCGGTGCTGCCGGCGGCGGAGTGATTGGACATCGGAACTTATTGAAGTCGCTACGGCGGACGGGGTGGATGAATTTGTCCTGCTTCAGCGTGGTCACGTACAATGTTCATTCCTGTGTGGGAACCGACGGCCTTTTTGATGAAAGTCGCGTGGCGGGTGTGATCGAGTCCATGAAAGCCGACGTCGTCGGTCTCCAGGAAGTGGCTTTTTCCGGAAGCCGACGTAATGGCTTCAGAAACGCTTTTCCAAGGATAATCATGGGAAATCGAGTGATACCGGGACCGACGTTGCTCAAGGATTCCGGCCTCTTCGGAAACGTTCTGCTCACACGTCATCGGGTACTGGAAATTCGACGAGAAGACATCACCGTGATCCCCTACGAGCCCAGAGGCGTCATTGATGCGGGCCTGGAGGTGAAGGGACGGCATGTCCGGGTTCTGGTGACTCACCTTGGTCTACGACCCGGCGAAAGAAGGATTCAAGTTCGGAAGCTGATGCGTATTTTGGAGAGCGGCTCCAAAGAGTTCGTGGTCTTGGTGGGCGATCTCAATGAATGTTTTCCCTTTCGATCGGTACGCCGCCGTCTTGAGTCCTGGTTCGGCGATTCGCCTTCACCCAGGACCTTTCCGGCCCGAAAGCCTTTGTTTTCATTGGATCGGATCTTCGTTCGTCCGGTCTCCGCTTTGCTTCGGGTAGAGGCCTTCCGTTCCGAGGAGGCGCGGTCCGCGTCGGATCATTTGCCCCTGAAAGCGGTCGTGGAAATGGAACGCTGATCACTAGTCGAATAGGTCTGAAACATCGATTCCACGACCCGACAAACCTCCCGGAATCCCGCACGGTTTATCAAGTGGTGGTTCCCCGCTCGGAAACCGCTTCCCGCAATGCCGATTTCGCTTTCTTGAGGGAACGAGCGCTCTGGTTCATGTCTTTCCAGGGGTCCGCTTTCCGACCAAGTCTTCGGAAGATATTCTTAACGTGATAGGTCGTGGATCGCAGCTTCGCGTCGGCTAGTTCGTGCCATTCGATGGGGGTTGCGACGGAAGCGGACGGCCGGGCTCGAATGGAGTAGGGCGGGGGGACCGTTTGGGCGTAGGCGTTTCGGAGGTAGTCCAGGAAGACCCGGCCTCGGCGTTTGTCCTTTCGCTGTTCCGTGGTCAAAAGATCCTGATGCCGCATCGCGAGGACCTCGGCCATGGATTTGGCAAATGTGCGGACGTCGTCGAAACCGGAGATTCGGTCCAGGGGGAGGACTACATGGAGCCCTCGGGAACCGGTGGTCATGAGGTAGGGAACAAGCCCGACTTCCCTAGCCAAGCGTGCGATATGCCGGGCACCTTGGCGCACGGGCTCGAAATCGTCGTTGGGCGGGTCCAGATCAAAGACCAAACGGTCGGGATATTCAATGCGGTCCGTTGTGCTCAGCCAGACATGCGGAGTGACGCAGGCCTGATCGGCGAGGTAGACCAGCGTTGCCGGACGATTGCACACGAGATGCGTGATGGCTCCAGCTTCTTTTTTGGGTAGGGTGACCCGTTCAATCCATGGGGGAAAATAATCGGGAACCGTCTTCTGGAAAAATCCTTCTTTGTGGATGCCGTCGGGAAACCGCTTCATGGAAACGGGTCTTCCTCTCATATGGGGCAACATGATGTCCGCCATGCGTAGGTAATACTCCGCCATGTCCCGTTTGGTGAAATGAATGGAGGGAAACAGCTCCTTGTCGGGCTTGGAAATCTCGACGGATACGTTTTCGATCTCGATAAGGGTCTTTTTCATGCTCAATACACTAATCCGGATGGGACGAGCTGCCAGGCCTTAGGGCGGGCCGTCGGTGGCGCCTAATCGTCAATCTCCTTCCGATCGCGATGTTTCTTCGCTTCTTCGGCGATCTCCTCAATCCTTCGGCCGCTCAGCACGGATTCGGGTTGCGTTGAAACCGGATCGCGCCGTGCGTCCGCATGATCATCCTTCATCTTGACGAGCAACCAGCGCTCCTTTTTTCCTTTACCTGTCCGGATCAGGGCGTATCCCCCCTTGATTTTCCGACCTTCCAGCCAAACTTTGATTTCCCCTTGTTGAACCGCGTCGGCCATGGAAACGGTTTCATCGTCCTCGTTCCGGTTCAGGTTCCGGTAGGTTCCCGTATCCCAGACAATTACGGTTCCGGCTCCGTATTCGCCTTCCGGAATGACTCCCTCAAAATGCGCGTAATCCAAGGGGTGGTCTTCAGTGGGCAAGGCCAGGCGTTTCTCCCGGGGGTCCGTGGAAGGCCCCTTGGGCACGGCCCATGACTTGAGAAAGCCGTTGATTTCGAGGCGGAAATCATAGTGCAGAGTGCTCGCGTCATGCTTCTGAACGACGAACACGGGAGATTGCGATGGTTGGATTCCTTCTCCCGCAGGCTCGGGAGTGCGGCGAAAGTCCCTTTTTCCTCGGTAGTCTTCCAGCGTGTCGTTGTCCATTGCCACTATAATCCTTCTTCAAGGTCGTACGAAACGGGGAGACGACATGGCTCAAGCCTCTCCCGAATGATTCAAGGGGCTGCTGATCCGAAAAATGGTCTCGAAGGAGCTAAACATGTCGAGGTATCGTTCGGCGTGAAGAGGAAGCAGATAATGGTTCCTCACGGTTTCCACGGCTTTCTCTCCCAGCGTCCTTTTCAAATCCGGGTGCTTTATCAGGTCGACGATCCTACGGGCTGCTTCCTCGATGGAAGATACCAGGAACCCGTTTTCTCCATCTTGAATCTGTCGGCTGATGCCGCCCGTGTTTCCGCCGATGACCGCCGCGCCTTTCCACATGGCCTCCGTTACGGTGAGCCCGAAACCCTCCCGGATGGACTTCTGCAGCACTACCGCCGCCTTTCGTTGGAGGGCGTTGACCAGCGCCGTATCCTGTGCGCTCAAAATGATGATGCGTTCCTCCTGACAATCCAGCAGAGATTCGTAGACCTCTTTTCCCTCGGGATCGTCGGTGGCCACATTGCCCAACAGAACCAGAGTGGCATCCACTTCCCTGCGGGCGATTTTGAAGGCTTTGATGACTCCTTCCGGATCCTTCCAGCGATCAAAGCGGGAAATCTGTACCACCAGCGGCAGATCGGTGGGAATATTGTATTTGGAGAGACGTTCATCCACGTCTTCGTCGCTCATATCCCTGTTTTTGATGGAAAAAGGATCGATCCCGGGAGGAAAGAAGAATTGAGGCGTGTTGAGCTTCTGGGCGTATCTTTTTAGGCTCAGGATTACGGCATCGTAGCGTTCGACGAATCCCTTCAAATAGCCCCACAGTTCCGGGTCCGGACCGTCCAAATTAACATGGCATCTCCAAATCCAGGGACCGTGCTTCTTGTAGTGCATGATCAAGGGCAATGGTTGCGGATCGTGAATCACCACCATGTTGTGATCCAGGTGGTTCCGGAAGGCGTTTTCAAGATTCACGTATTCATAAATCTCTTTCTTCTTGTCGCTCATGCGGATGGCGCCACCCTGGAGTGCATTGTGGATCTTCTTGGTAATGCTGAAAAAATCAGGAGATCCCTGAATGACGCGCCATCCGGCTTTGACTCCGAGTTTGCCTAAAAGCAACGTCAATGACGACAGGATTTCCGCCACCCCTCCTCCGTAATAGGTGGAGTTGATGTTCACTACGTGGAGGTCTTTCAACTTTTCCGCTTTTTCGGAAATTCGATCCGCCGATTCCGCACCGATCAACGGCTCGTAGTCTTCCATTCCGGGTATCTGCATGGTTTCGTGATCCATTCTCGCCTCCATCCATCTTGTCACATCTACGGATTTGATAACGGAACCGACCGGCACCGAAGTTAAACCTTATTCTCCACTTGGGCGATTAAGTCCAAGGTGTCCATCACTCGGTCGGGGTTGAGAGAGATGGAATCGATGCCCTCACGAACCAGGAATTCCGCGAATTCCGGGTAGTCGCTGGGAGCCTGACCGCATATACCCACTTTGCATCCAGCCTGATGGGCCTTCCTTATGACCATTCGAATCAATTCCTTCACGGCGTCATTACGTTCGTCGAACAAGTCGGCCAGTTCCGCCGAGTCCCGGTCGATGCCCAAGGTGAGTTGGGTCAGGTCGTTGCTCCCTATGGAAAAACCGTCGAACCGCCGGGCAAAACGATCGGCAAGCAGGACATTGGAGGGGATTTCGCACATCACATAGACTTTGAGTCCTCTCTGTCCTCGTTCGAGTCCGAATTCCTTCATCGTCTCCAAAACCTGATCCGCTTCCGAGAGAGTGCGGCAAAAAGGAATCATCACCCAAACGTTGTCCAGGCCTATGGTCTCACGAACGCGCCTGACGGCCAGGCATTCGAGTTGAAAGCCTTCCTTGTAGCGATCGCTGTAATATCTCGAAGCACCTCGAAAACCCAGCATGGGATTCTCTTCGCCGGGTTCGAAACCGCTGCCGCCGATCAAATTGGCGTATTCATTGGTTTTGAAGTCGCTCATACGGACAATGACCGGGTCCGGGAATTGAGAGGCGGCGATCTTGGCGATTCCTTGGGCCAAGTGTTCTACGAAATAGTCGGTCTTATTTTCGCACCCGAAGGTCAATTCATCGATTTCCTTTTGAACCCCCCGGTCGTCCAGATCGTCGTACCGAACCAGCGCCATGGGGTGAATCTTGATGACGTTGTTAATGATGAACTCCATTCTGGCCAAGCCGATTCCTTTGCACGGAAGCCGCCACCAAAGAAACGCCGCAGCCGGGCTTGCGATATTCATCATCACATGGGTCTCGGTTGACGGCGTATTATCAAGGTCTTTTTCCGTTTCATCGAAGTCGAGAATGCCCTCGTAAACATATCCTTCGTCACCTTCGGCGCAGGATAGGGTGACTTCCATGCCGTCCTTCAACACCTCGGTTGCATCGCCTGTTCCCACCACCGCGGGAATTCCCAATTCTCTGCCCACGATGGCGGCGTGGCAGGTACGCCCACCGGAATCGGTGATGATACCCGCGGCCCGCTTCATAATGGGCACCCAATTCGGGTCGGTCATTTCGGTGACCAGAATGGCATTATCCTGGAACTGATCGATCTGATCCGTGCTCTTGATCAGATTTACGGGGCCGGCGGCAATAGCCCGCCCGATGCTCAATCCTTCGATAAGACGTCTACCTTTGCCTTTCAGGGAGTAAGTCTTCAGAGTCGCTCCCTGTCTGGTCGACTGGACCGTTTCCGGGCGCGCCTGCAAGATGTACAGCTCGCCGTTTTCTCCGTCTTTGGCCCATTCAATGTCCATGGGGCGGCCATAGTGCTTTTCGATCAGAGAAGCCCAGCGTGACAGAGAAAGAATCTCATCGTCGTTAAGTACGAATCTGCGGCGGTCCGCTTTGGGCGTGTCGATGTTTCTTGTCGTTCGACTTCCCCCGTCGCTGTAGACCATCTTCTTCTCTTTGCTTCCTAGGCGCTTTTCTATAATCGGGCTGAGGGAATTCTTGTCCAGGAGAGGCTTGAAAGCGGTGTATTGATCCGGGTTCACGTTTCCCTGAACCACGTTTTCACCCAAACCCCAAGCCGCGTTGAGGACCACCACGTCCGGGAAGCCCGTTTCCGTATCCAATGTGAACATGACGCCGGCACCGGCTCGGTCCGAGCGGACCATCTTCTGCACCCCCACGGAAAGCGCCACCCGCATGTGATCAAATCCTTTCTCTTCCCGGTAGCTGATGGCACGATCGGTGAAAAGAGAGGCGAAACATTTCTTGCAGGCGTCCAGCAGTTCCTCCTCACCGACCACATTGAGAAAGGTCTCCTGCTGACCCGCGAAACTGGCGTCCTGGAGGTCTTCGGCGGTGGCGCTGCTTCTTACCGCCACATCCGGCTCCTCCCCGCCGTACCGTTCGCCCAGTTCTCGATAGGAGGTTCGAAGCGCCTTGTTCATCTCATCGGGAAATCGAGTATCAATGAACAGCTTACGGATGGATCTACCCACCTTTGCCAGAGGTTTCCGGCCCTCGCGATAGGAGCGAATCAAATCGCGAATGCGTTCCTCCAGCTCATTGGACTCAAGAAATCGGGCGTAGGCTTCGGCAGTGGTGGCGAAGCCGTCGGGGACGGCGATTCCTTTTTGCTTCAAATTACTGATCATCTCTCCCAGGGAGGAATTCTTTCCCCCTACGAGCTTCGTGTCCCGTGAGGACAAACTTTCGAACCAACGGACGTATTTCTCGGTTTCGGTCATCTGTAAAGCTCCTGAAAAGAGGCGCTTCTTTCATTCACGCGGATTCTGAAACAAGGATTCATTGGGTTCGCTTCGGATGGGTGGTGCTTAATGAAAGAAGAAACCAATGGAGATTGTGATACACATTGAATATACCCGAGAGCAGAGAGAAATTGGATGGGGTCAACGCCCCATTTTCCTAATCAGACACTCAGAATAGGAAACTGCTCACGGGGTTATTGAGATGAGCGAAGAATATATTAACTTCTAATTTGCTTTTCAGTGTCCCAGATCGGTCAATTATTTCCTTGACTTTATTCGGCGAAGTTCACTTATTTAATGTTTATTTCAACAAAAACATGGTCATTTTCTTGAAATTAAATAATAAGTAATTCCAAGCGCGAATATTGTGGTTGAAGTTGCGATGACAAATGACGCGGTAATTTCTTCAAAATCGAAAATGATTACCTTACGCGCTATAGCCATTAATGCGGTTGCCACAACAAGCCTTACAGGGATAACATCTGTCTTTAAATACATCGTAATATTTATGAATATTTCAACGGCTATCAATACTGCCAAAAATGAACCAAATGTTGACAATATATCATTTATTCTCAATAGAAGAAAAGGTGGATTGATTAATCTTCCGTATAATACGTAAACAACGTCCCCTATACCCCATACAATAACTAAAACCATCAATATAGAAAGTATTTTTATAGTTAAATGAATTACCTTATGCAAAAATGCGACCAATGGATCTTCATGATCTTTGCAAAGATAATGCCCTAATTTGGCAAGCTCATCTTTCTGCATATCCATAGTATATCCTGTTAGTTACCGATACTTCAATGAGGTTTTCAGTGTGTTTGTCAAAATTACTCGCTCGTAATAGACGATTTAGCCGTGTCGTGATCTTAGGAGGCAGCCTCGGCTATTATGCGCTTGGGCGGTTGAACGATATTCCCAGACGACAAAAACACCGAAATCAAACATCGCTTGAGGAGCGGAAGTGAAATGTTCTCCCGGATGAGCGCAAGGTTACAATTTGAGCGAAGCGAGGCACATCTATAGATGCCCGATGTTCAAGTAGGAGGACTATATGGAAAGTGGAGCACGAGTTGAGTGAGGCATCCACGGTTTCACCCCCAAGGCGTTTCAGCCGCGCACCAAGGGCGAGGACCCGCGAACGACGAAACGACAAGTTCGAATTCTTTCCTCCTAACGGGAGCGTTGGAGAGCCACAGCGAATCAGCCGAAACAACTTGTCGGTCACGGTATGAAAGGACGATGCCGACAAGCCGATTTTCGATGCGGTTGGAAGTGCCCAAAGTGCCCATGTCCTGCTCAATCCTGATCATCCCGGATTTGACTTTACGACGAGGTTATTGGTGACCCAAACGGCTCCACCCTCCAGCGCATTCTCCGAGGCTGCGTGGTATTCCGACCAAGAGTCCACCGCTCCGGTAAGTATCGCTCGACCCTCGTCAACGGAAACCTTCACATCATCGGAATCCACGAAAGGACTCCACCACAGTTCGTCCTCGATATCCGCTTTGATCTCCCGATCGTTTTCCAGAGGATAAGCGAGGGTCGGCCCGGACCATCGGTAATCGTAAGGATAGAAATCGTCCACATACGGGTCGTACAGGAGTGGGGCGGCGTATTCGGCGGAAACAAGGTTGTTGTCCACACGAACCACGCCGTTCACCCGAGCCGCGACGTCTTCGGCCTCGGCTTTTTCAAAAGACGTATCGACGGAGCCGTAAAGGTCCACCACACCATTCCGAACGACCACCCGCCGGATTTCGTAGGATTCCGTGAAAGGATTACGCAGAAGGGCCGTCCTCACCTTACGCGCGAGTTTTCGGTCGCTGATTGCGGTTTCAGGTCGTACCTTCATCTGATTTCGGACCCTGAACACGCCCACGGTGTTTCGGGCGTCCCGAGCCGCCGCTCGTTTGGCTTTGAGATTATCGACCACGCCGGTAAGTGTGACCACCCCGTTGGACACGGAAACACCTACGTCAAATGAGTAGACCCTCGGATCATACAGGAAGGCGTCTTCTACGGCCTGCGCGATCTGTTGATCGGTTTTGAGCACGAACTTATTTTTCCGAAGATCTTCATCTCTGGCCCATCTTTCAACGCGCATATCATCGTTGTTTACGGACTTGACGCCCGCGACCCAAGAATGAGCGGTTGCGATCCGCTTTTCGGCGGCACTTCCCACGACCCCCGAAAGTCTCACGTCGCCTTTCTCCACGTTCACATCGATCAAGGCGTCGTCAACGAGGACATGCCATCTAAGGGCTTGCTCGATTTCGGTCTTGATTTCACCGTCGTCGCGTTCCTCTCCGTAAGTCACCTTGATCTGGTTGTCGACTTTCTTGACTTCTTTGACCCGTTTCGCCGTTCGTTCCGCGAGAAGACGTTCCTGCCATGAATCCACGTCTCCCAAGAGCGTCACTTCGTTGTGGTCGACCATGACAATGATTTCGAAGGAGTCGGTGGCGGGATCATCTCTCAGCGCATCCTTCACCTCTTCTTGGATGACCGAGTCCGACCTTGATACCGAGGGAACGACGCTTACTAGATTGACTACGGACCGGACTCCCTTCACCGCTTCGGCGATGCGTCTCGCCCGATCCTTGGAGAGAATGTTGTCGACGGTTCCCGACAGTTCCACGATTCCGTCGGCAACTTCCACATCGACACCATCGAAAACAGCCACCGGATCAACAAGTAGTTCATGGTTCACGGCGTGTTTGACCGCGATATCGGTGATCTCTCGGTCGCCCATCATCGCCGATACGGTATAAGTCCACAGTAGGCAAGACAGAAAGCACGCAATCATGATTACGAAGAAATCTAAAGAAAAGAATCGGCTTTGTATTCTCATGAACGTCCCCTTTGATTAAAGGTTACAGGTAAGCCTGAAAGCTTTCGAATCGGCTGAGCCGTTCGAAGCTCTATTTGCCTGCAAAAACTATCTTATGCGCGTCGTAGTTGATATCCGGTGTGGACACCAGAAATGCGTCCTACAGAGCCCACCTGTTTTGGTGGTTCTTCAGTGCATCCTTCTCTATGTGCCTTCGAGTTCATGAATACCGGGCCACTTCAGACTGTCGAGAGTCGGGCTGAATTTTAGGCCGCCTAGGGTCGGTATTGGAAAAATCGGTCATGAACCGGATGCCGATTTGCCGGCATAGTGCGGTAGGATATTCTTTGAGATTGGGGTTCAGGCAAAAGAAGATCAGGCCCGACCTTATGGACTGCCATATTCGTTTCATCCAAAGAAAGTCTCTTTGCGGCCCGAATCTTGAGGAACGTCCGCCGGTCGTTGAGACCTTTTATTGAACCTCAAAAAATAAGGAGACGGCATGTAGGTGGAAGAAATCATGACGAGAGACGTTAAATTCATCGGTTCGGACGCTAGGCTCATGGAGGCCGCCCGGATCATGAAAGAAATGAACATAGGAGCGATCCCGGTGTCGGAAGGTAATGACCTGAAAGGGATCATCACCGATCGTGATATTGTTGTTCGCGGGGTGGCTTCCGGCCTCGATCCCACCGGTGCGCACGTTGGGGAAGCCATGAGCGAAAAGGTCGTTTCCTGTGCGGAGGAAGCGGATGTTTCCGACGCGGCGAGATTAATGGAGACGGAGCAAATCCGCAGGCTTCCGGTCATTGGTGGTTAGGGCAAGGTAACCGGTGTGCTGTCTTTGGGAGATTTGGCGGAAAGCATCGGAAAGGGGCCGGCGGGTGAGTTGATTCAGGAGGTATCCAAGCCTTCGGAACCGAACCGCTAATCCTTGAATCCTTTTCGCAAAAGCCTTCGGATGTTGATCTTACGGGAATTTATTCCAAGGGATTTGAGGGCGGTGGTGCAGCCGTACATGAAGACTGAATTGGCTCTACCTGAAATAGGAAAGACCGAATCCTGCTCCTCGCCCCCACATTAGGATTCGAACTGATACCCCTAAAATGACGCGAGCGCCGTTCCATATCGGAACCTCCGGATTCCATTACGAGCATTGGCGTGGCGCGTTTTATCCCTCGCACCTGCCCAAAGCGGATTTTCTCGAATATTACGGCCACGCATTCGATACGGTGGAGATCAACCATACCTTCTATCGGCTTCCCGAGGAAAAGGCTCTCCTCGCCTGGAAACGCACCGTAAGGGACGACTTCCTGTTCGCGGTGAAAGCGAGCCGCTACATCACGCACATCAAGAAGCTGAAGGACCCGGACAAATCGCTGCCGGCTTTTCTGTCCGTAATTCAAGTTCTGGGAGAACAACTGGGGCCGGTGCTGTTCCAACTGCCGCCCCGGTTTCATTTCAACGCCGACCGACTTAAGACTTTCCTGAAACACCTTCCCAAAGGCTTCCGCTACGCCTTTGAACTTCGAGACCCCAGTTGGTTGACGGCAACGGCGTACCGCGTCCTTGAGGAGCATGGCGCCGCCTTCTGCATTTACGAGATCGGCGGAAGACGGTCTCCCAGAGAGATCACCGCGGATTTCGTCTACATCCGTCTTCACGGACCGGGAGAAGCCTACCGGGGAAGTTACGACGTTCAGACCCTGGCGGACTGGGCCGGCGCAATTTCCTCCTGGATGGCCTCAGGGATAGAGGTCTACTGCTACTTCGACAACGATGAAGCGGGCTATGCCGTTCAAGACGCTTTGAGTCTTCGTGGGATGTTGAGCTGATTGCACACTTGATATATTGAGTTAACTTATTATCATAACCCTATGAGATTTAGATTGTTATTCCGAAGGTATCCTCATTCGCACGTCAAGGCTACGCACGCAGTGCGTCCGTCTTGGGCGAAAACCAATCCTCTTTCATTCGGCGGCAGTCATTCATGACCATCAGGAATCTTCCGACCCAACCGTGGACGCGTGATTACCAATCAATTTTGGATGAACTGGAGGTCGATCCCGGCGGAGGTCTCGATCTTGGAGAAGTTTCCGCTCGGAGGAACCGATTCGGCCCCAATCTTCTTCGAAGCACTCAGCCCAGGAGGCCTTGGAACATCTTGGGGGACCAGTTCAAGGGGCTGATTCCACTGCTCTTGGTGATCGCCGCGGTTCTGGCGCTCGCTTTCGGCAATCTGGTGGAAACGGCGGCTATTGGAGCCGCTTTGATCATCAATGCGATGATCGGCTTTTTCACCGAGTTCCGAGCGGTTCGCTCCATGGAAGCACTCACCAAACTCAACAAAGTCACCGCCAAGGTGTTACGGGAAGGCGGGATCCAAGAACTCTCGGCCGCGGATCTGGTGCCGGGAGACGTCGTCGTTATCGACGGAGGGGATCTGGTGACGGCCGATCTTCGCCTTATAGAAGCGAACAAGCTGGAAGCCGGAGAAGCGGCATTGACCGGAGAGTCCGTGCCGGTGTCCAAGGCGCTTTCCGCTTTGGATGAATCCACCCCGCTTGCCGAGCGGTACAACATGTTGTTCAAAGGCACTTCGGTGACGCGAGGTTCGGGTAAGGGGGTCGTGGTCGCCGGTGGCATGGACACGGAATTGGGTCGGATATCGTCCCTTGTGCGGGAAGCGGAAGAAGAGAAAACCCCTCTGGAGAAAAGATTGGATCGCCTGGGTAGGCGCTTGGTGTGGGTAACCATGGCGATCGGGGTCCTGGTGGCGGTCACCGGATTGATCAGTGGAAAGGAAACCCTGCTGGTCATTGAAACCGCCATTGCGTTGGCCGTTGCGGCCATTCCCGAAGGGTTGCCCATTGTGGCTACGCTTGCCCTTGCACGCGGCATGCGGCGTATGGCCCGACACAACGCGCTGGTCAACCGGCTGTCGGCCATCGAAACACTGGGGTCTACCAACGTGATCTTCACGGATAAAACCGGCACGTTGACCGAAAACCGCATGACCGTGCGGCGGGTAATTCTGGATTCCGGTGAGTTCAATATGATCGACGCCGATGAGGGCTCACAAGACGCGAAGTCCGGTGACAACGCGCTACCGAACCTCGCGGAGAATACCCTTTTGAGAGGTGCCCTGGAAGTCGGCGTGCTGTGCAACAACGCCTCCCTGGCCCGTGATCCGGATGATTCCGACGAAGAGCCCGTGGGAGACCCTCTCGAAATCGCTCTCCTTGAGGCCGGCGCCCGTTTTGGGATCTTTCGCGACGAACTCCTCGAGAAGGTTCCGGAAGTTCGGGAGGACGCTTTTGATTCGGATTCCAAGATGATGGCCACGGTGCATGGAGGTGGAGAGGGGTATCGCACCGCCGTTAAAGGGGCTCCGGAACCGGTGGTGGAAACGTGCACACGAATCCGCACGGAGGAAGGTGGCCGGGAATGGGGAGATGAAGAGAGGGAAGCGTGGTTGGAGGTGAATCGCAGGCTGGCCGCGGACGGATTCAGAGTCCTGGCTCTCGCCGGCAAACACGGCCACCGCGAAGATGATCCCCCCTACCGGAATCTGGAATTTTTGGGCATGGTCGCCTTGTTGGATCCTCCTCGCGGGGAGGTCCCCCAGGCTGTGTCCGCTTGTCGTGCGGCCGGGATCAGGGTCGTTATGGCCACAGGAGACCAGCCGGAAACGGCGCGCTATATGGCCCAAGCCGTTGGCCTGGTGGACGGGGAACCGGATGAAGTCGTTTTAGGGAAAGAATTGCTTTCTCCTGAAGCGAGTTCCGAAGAAGATCGAAGGAGGTTTCTGAAGGCGTCGATTTTTGCACGGGTCAGCCCCGAGAACAAACTTGAGCTCATCGAACTGCATCAACGAGAAGGGTCCGTGGTGGCCATGACCGGTGACGGCGTCAACGACGCTCCGGCGCTCAAGAAGGCCGATATCGGGGTGGCCATGGGCCGGCGGGGTACTCAATCGGCCAAGGAGACCGCGGACATGGTGCTTCTGGACGATTCCTTCGGGACCATTGTCGTGGCGATTGAATACGGCCGAGCCATTTTGAACAATATCCGCAAATTCATTCTTTTTCTGCTTTCCGGAAATGTCGGTGAAATTCTCATCGTCTCGTTGGCCTGGGCGGCCGACGCGCCCCTGCCTTTGCTGCCCCTGCAGATACTGTATCTCAATATGATCGGCGACGTGTTTCCGGCTCTGGCCTTGGGAGTCGGCGGCGGGGAGCCGGGCGACAAGATACGGCGCCCGTTGAGTCTCAAGGAACGCATTCTCACGCGTCGACATTGGGGGTTCATCTGTGTCCACGGCCTGATGATCGCTTCTACGGTGTTGGGGGCCTTTTCCATTGCCTTACTCCCGCTCGGGATGACCGTTCCCCGGGCGGTCACCATCTCCTTCCTCACCCTGTCTTTTTCCAGGCTTTGGCATGTATTCAACATGCGAGATGCCGGTTCGAATCTCCTCTCCAATGAAATCACGAGAAACCCGTTCATTTGGCAGGCATTGGCTCTGTGTGTCGCCTTATTGTCGGCCGCGGTTTACGTTCCCGGGTTGTCCGAAATCCTGCATCTGGTCAAACCGGGAGTCTCGGGGTGGCTGCTGATTCTCTTCATGAGTCTATTGCCCCTGATTCCGGCTCAGATATTGATAACCTTTGGTCTAGTGGACACCCGAGCCTCTTCGGAGGACGATACTCGCTGATGGGAGAGGTGACCGGCACGGAGGAAGCATCCAATATGCCGAACGCGGGCAACGGCGCGACACGTTGCGGGACCTCATCGCGCCGCTCCCGGCTTTGGAATCCAACACCTCGACCTAAAAGGGCGTTCCCTACATAGAACGGGTCATCCGGCCGGCTTCTCTGACCATCTGAGAACTGTAACCCCATTCGTTGTCGTACCAGCTCATGACTTTGAGCAAATCACCATCCACCACCTGGGTCATGCTCAAATCCACGACGGACGCCCGCGAATCCTTGATGATGTCCGACGAGACGATCGGGTCCTCGGCAACGCCCAAAATTCCCGCGTATCTCTCGCCGGACGCTTCTTCACGAAAAATATCGTTGACCTCCCGGACGGACGCCTTGCGTTCCGTAACGAATACGAGATCGGCCACGGACCCCGCCGGTACGGGTCCGCGGACGGCCACCCCGTCGAATTTTCCCTGGTATTGGGGGAGCACCTTGGTCGTTGCACGCGCCGCTCCCGTCGAAGTCGGAACAAAATTGACCGCCGCCGCCCTCCCGCGTCTCCATTTGCTTTTGGGGCCGTCGACAATGGATTGGCTTGCCGTATAGGCATGTATGGTGGTCATGACCGCCTTTTTCATCCCGATTCTTCTTCCAACGATTTCGACGACCGGGGTGATGCAGTTGGTCGTACAACTCGCACAAGAGATCAATTGCGGGAAATCATCGGATGTCTTGACTCCGTGTACGACCGTTTCCACTTCGCCCGTCTTTTCCGGCGCAGAGAGGATGACGCGCTTGGCGCCCGCCTTCAGATGTTTCTCCATGTCTTCCTTTTTCCGGAAAACGCCGGTGCACTCGAAAACCACCTCGATACCCAGCTCACCCCAGGGAAGTCGTTCGGGCTCTCTTTCGTTGAACATGCGATATTCCTCGCCTTCAACGATCAGACCCTTCGGCCCCGCTTTCACCTCTTTTTCGTACCGACCATAAACCGAGTCGTACTTGAGGAGATATGCCAGATTATCCGTCGGCAGAAGGTCGTTCACCGCGGCGAGGTGAAGACCGGGAGTATCCAGTATGATTTTAAATACGGCCCTGCCGATTCTTCCCATCCCATTGATGGCGACGTTATGCATCCGTGACTCCTTTCATGTGTGCATTCCATGCCTGCACTGATTATTTTCAGAAAATTCGCGATGCCTGATGACGAAATCAGTATGGAAGCATGCTTTTGCGGTGTAATGGGAGAGTGACTCAGGACATTGGAGTACGAATTGAAGCAGCAGTTGTGTACGGCAACATTAAGCCTGCATATTAAACATACTTAACCATGTGATTATGGTAACCATCCGGCTTGGTTTAACTAGTTAGGACACGTCCTTCTTTTTCTCCGTCACAGATCTGCTTCTTTTTCTGCGAACGGTTTTTGAGAGGGCAATGGCAATGATCACGCAAACAAAGGCCGTGATCAACAGCTTGTTCATGGTCGATACCTCGCATTCATGCTTTATTGTCCGGTTTTTGGGGCTATTTCCAGAAGTTGTTCTTCAATGACCGCCTGAATGAGGGAGACTTTGTAATCGTTCTTGGTCATGGGAGCGGCGTCCTTGACCGCCGCTCTCGCCGCCTCTCGGGCTGTTTCCGGATCGATGCGCTTGCCGATGATCGCGCGTTCCGATTCCACGGCTCGCCAAGGAAAAGGCGCGACGCCACTGAGGACGATTCGAGCGTCTTCCACCACCTCACCGCGGAACAGAATGGCCGGTGCGACGCCTGCCAGTGCGAAATCCCAGGAGCGTCTCGCGCGGACTTTCCGATAGGCGGACTTCAGGTCGGACGGGACGGAGGGGAGCAGGATTTCGGTGATCACCTCATCCGGTTCCAGCACGGTTTCTCTGTGAACGTCCACCTCCGGACGAACGTGGAGTTCCTCCACCGGAACGGTTCTCGTTCCCTTCCGACCTTGAACCTTGACCGAAGCCCGGAAGGCGATGAGAGCCGGAGCCGTGTCCGAGGGGTGCACCATATAGCACTGATCACCCCCGAGAATGCAGTGGAACTGATTTTCTCCTCCCACGGCAAAGCAGTTCTCTCCGCCTTTCCTGAGACAATGAAACTCCCCGCGATAGTACCAACACCTGGGTTTCTGGCAGAGATTCCCTCCGAGGGTGCCCTGATTGCGCAATTGCGGACTCGCCACCTCGGACGCTGCTTGGGAAAGTCCGGGATACCTCTTTTTCACAAGAGGATGGTACTCGACATCCGTGATGGTGGCCAAGGCTCCGATGGAGAGCCCACCGTCTTTGGTGGGATGGATGGCTCCGAGTTCCTTCAGCCCGCCGATGGCGACCAGCTTGTCCGCAGGAAAGATTCTTTCGCGGAGGCAGCCCAACAGGTCCGTGCCTCCGGCGTGCACATACGCACCTTCCGTTGCCAGATGCTCCACCGCCTGCCGAAGGTTCTTCGCTTTGATATAGCTGAACGGGGGCAACACTGCTTATCCCTCCTTAGTCGCCTGCACCAGCCTCGCAAGCAATCTGGTCGGATCCATGGGGGATTCCGTCATGCGGATTCCCGTGGCATGGTGGATCGCGTTGGCCACCGCACCCGCGGTGGGAATGGTCACGGGCTCCCCCAGTCCTTTGGCGCCGGTCGTGTTGGCTTCGTCGTCGGGCATTTCCACGGGCGCCGAGACGATGACGGGCGGCACGTCGAGGGCGGTGGGCAGCTTATAGTCGTGCCAGTTCCGGTTCAGCATTTTGCCCGTGGCACGTTCGTCCAGAACGCGGATCTCCGTCATGGCCAGCCCGATTCCCATGGTGATTCCACCCGCGACCTGCCCGTCGAAGGTCAGTCGGTCCATCACGCGGCCGCTTTCATTGGCGCTTAGAAATCTCAAGATGCCGACTTCTCCGGTTTTCATGTTCACCTGCACCTCGCAGAACTGGGCCACAAAGGGATTGACCACTTTGTGCTCCGGGTTGGGCCCGCGTCTGCCGATTCCCACCACCACGCCTCCCTTTTTCAAGTCCGTGAGATCGGTCAGCTTGATTCGCTTCCCGGAATCCGTCTTGGAGAAGATAGCGTCGATGTCGAACTTGAGTTCCGAGACCGGGGCCTCCAGATCCTTGGCCGCCATTTCCAGAAGTTGTCGCTTGACCTGCAAGGCCGCATCACGCACGGCCGGGGCTTCCGTGGGTACGGTCTTGCTTCCCCCGCTGGGAGTGGCGAACTGCGTGGTACCCGTGTCGGCGTTTTCTATTTGAATCATGTGGGGGCTGATCCTCAATTCTTCCGCGACCACCATGGCCATGACGGTTTTCGTACCCGTGCCGATGTCGCTCGCTCCCATGTTCAGGTTGGCGCTGCCGTCGGAAAACAGCTTGAGCACAATGGTGGAAGGAGGTCTGCCTCCGCCCACGAACCAAAGGGCGCAGGCCATGCCCACGCCGCGACGGATCGTATGGTTCCGGGTCTTTTCGGCTTGGGCTCGCGCTCGCTTCCAGTCAAACTCCCTTGCGCCCCGGACAATGCATTCTTTGAGACCCGTCGTGGTATAAGGTGGGTTCCCTTCTCTCGCCTGACTGTACAATGGGATGTTCTTCAGACGGATTTCCACCGGATCCAGACCGGTCTTTTCGGCCAAAGCATCCATCATCTGCTCCAGCGCCCAGGAACCTTGAGGGTGTCCCGGCGCTCTGAAGGGGCGAGCGGGTCCGGCGTGAATGAACACGTCCGTGGACTCGGTGCGAACGTTGGGGCAGGTGTACAAATCGCGAATCAGCCAATCCACCAAAGCGGTGCCTCCCGAGGGAAAGGCGCCTCCGGTTCCCACGCAGGAGAAGTCCAATGCGGTCAAGGTTCCGTCTTTCTTGACGCCGGCTTTGAGGCGCATGTCGACGGGTGGGCGATTGCCCGTGACGAGATAGGTCTCCTCTCGCGTGAGGAAAAGTTTCACGGGCCTGGCCGTCATCCGGGCCAGCAGCGCCGCGATAATGGTGTATTTTCCCGGCTTCAACTTGCTGCCGAATCCTCCGCCCATGTAGTGCCCGATGACGCGGACGCGCGACAACGGCATGCCCAGTGCGCGTGCCGCCTTTTCCTGTACGGCGTACACCCCTTGAGTCGATTCCCAGATGGTCAGGGAATCGCCTTCCCAGCGCGCCGCACACCCGTGAAGCTCCATGGGCGTGTGGATTTCGCATTGGGTTCGGTAGGATTCTTCATGGACCACATCCGCCTGCTCCAACCCTTTGAACACGTCTCCCCGTGCATAATGGGTCACGGACGCACGGTTGCCGTGCGAATGGACCTTGGGTGCGTCCGGTTCCAACGCGCGGCGTTCGTTAACGGTGAAAGGAAGGACCTTGTATTCCACCCGGATGGCTCGCAGCGCATCCGATGCGATATAGGGGGTGTCCGCGGCCACGGCCGCCACGGCCTCTCCTTCGAATCGGCAGATACGATTGAACAGCAGGGTCTGATAATCCTGATCTTCCCGCCACAAAACCTCGGCATCCGGGCTTCGACCCGTGAGCACCGCCCGGACGCCCGGAATCTTTTCCGCCGCGGAGGTATCGATGTCTTCGATCTCGGCGTGGGGATGAGGACATCTGAGAACGGCTCCGTAAAGCATTCCCGGTAAGACGACGTCCGAGGGATAAATCGCCGAACCGCTCAATCGCTCGTAACCGTCCACTCGCGGTTGGCGAGTGCCGACCACGCGAGTCTCTTTCCACGGTTCGGGCGCATTGCCCGCGGCAGGCGTCTCGGGAACGGCCAACCCGTGAAGGTAGTAAATGTCTTTCTTGCCTTCCATCAGGAGGAGCCTCCTTTCGACCGGTCCCTGGAGGCGCGCTCGGCGGCTTTGAAGATGTGCGTGTAGGCTCCGCATCTGCAAAGGTTTCCACTGACGCCCCTGCGGATTTCTTCGGGGGAGGGCTCAGGAATCTTCCGCAGCAGGCCTTCGACGGCCATGATCTGGCCCGGGGTGCAATATCCGCACTGATAAGCGTCTTCCGCGATGAAGGCTTCCTGGACCGTTCCCAACCGTTCACCGTCCATCAGACCCTCAAGAGTGGTAATTTCATGCCCTTCGGCCTCAAGGGCCAGGGTCATGCACGCATACCGAGGGATTTCGTCGATCAGAACCGTGCATGCTCCGCATTCTCCTCGGCCGCATCCTTCCTTGGTACCGGTGATTCCAAGCCTTTCACGGATCACAAACAGCAAAGTCCATCTCGGCTCCACCAGGAGAGTGTGTTTGCGGGAATTGATGTTGAGAGTGACTTTGACGGTTTCCCCCGAGGAGATAAGTTCGTGTTCCTCTACCCGGGAGGCGGAGACACACGTGGAAACCGTTAACGCCGCCGCTCCGACGTCCACTCCTGTGATGAAACCCCTTCGAGTGATTCCTTGCCGGACGGAGTCGGGTTGATCATTCTGTTTGCCCATGGATGCCTCCCTTTACTTCCGTTTCGTTCTCGACCAGGGAGCCCCTATTCTTGATCACGGCCTTCTGAAAACCGAGAAAGCTGCTTCAGGGATTTCTGAAGATTTTCGAGGGCGGTGGACGCATCTCTGAATCTTTTATCCCCCAGGCTATTCAAAAAGTCTTCGAAGGCTCCGTTGGCTGTGTCCACAAGGCTCTTGAAGCTCTTCCCGGGTTGTCCGGCAACCGTTTCTCCGAGAGGCGTCTCGCGTTCTTCCTTGCCGAAAAGGCCTTGGAGGGCCTCGTCGAAACTCTCCGCGTAACTCAGGTCATCTTTGTGCATAACCGCCACCAACCTCAGCTCCGGATACGCAGCGGTTTCGGCGCGTAAGTAGATCGGCTCCACGTAAATCAGCGTATCTTCAACGGGAATGACGAGTACGTTGCCTCGGATTACATTGGAACCTCTTTGATCCCACAATGTGAGTTGCCCCGAAAGAAAGCGATCCTGATCGATCTTGGTCTCCACCTGCTGCGTCCCTAAGACACGTTCTTCCTTAGGAAAATTATAGGACAGAAAACGACCGTAGTTGTCGCCATCGCACATACCGGCGATCCATCCGATCAGCACTTGACGATCCTTGGGGGTAAACGGGAGCATGAGAATGAACTCCAGAGAGTCGGACCCGGGCGGTTCCCACATGATATAATAAGGCTCCACCGGCTGAACACGACTATAGTATTTCTCCGTGGCACGGACCCACAAGTCTTCCTGATTATAGAACACCCTCGGGTCCGTCATATGATACTTGGCATACACCATGCCTTGAGCGAGTAACATGTCCGTGGGATATCGAACGTGTGAGCGCAGCTCCGGGGGCATCTCCTCCGCGCTTTTCAACAGGCCGGGAAAGATGGCGCTCCAGACCTGAATCAGAGGGTCTTTCGGCTCGAAGGTGTAGAAGTTCACCGTGCCGTTGTAGGCGTCGACCACCACCTTAACCGAATTGCGCACATAATTGGCCCCCTTCAAGAACCTCGCGTCCCTGAAAAGCGGTTTTCCGGTCCCGTCCCCGGCCTGCTTCGCTCCCGGTTTTTCGGAGAGATAGGGCTCGCTGTAAGGGAAATAAGTCGAAGTGGTATAGGCGTCCATGATCCAATAGAGTCGTCCTTGCGCGAGAACGATGTAAGGGTCGCCGTCGTATCGCAGGAACGGAGCAAGCGTACGAACCCTACTGCGAATTTCCCGGTGAAAAAGAATGCGACTTTCTCGGGTGGGATATTGGGAGAAGAAGAACTTGGTTCCTCCGAATCTGGATCCGAACAGGAATTTCCGCCAGACGCTGTTCAGAACCACGCCTCCTTTGCCATCGTAACTGAAATAGACGTTTTCCTCGCCGCTCGGATAATCGAATTCCTGTTCGGCGGAGTTGACCACGGCGTAACCGTGTGCAAGTTCTCCATAGTAAATGCGGGGTTGTTTCACTTCTAGTTCCGGAAATGCGCTGCGAGGCGGGATGTCCTTGATCAGCAGATTGGGGAGCCCCTGAGGCGTAAACTCGCTCACCTTGGTCAGCGTGATGCCGTTTCCATGAGTATACTTGAACCGTTGGTTGACAAAGGTTTTGCTTTGGGGCGGCAGGTTGCTCAAGTTCAGCTCTCTGGCCGAAACCATGACCTCTCCGTACTGATTGTCGAACCGGTAGCGATCGATGTCCACATCCACGAACTCATAATATAGACGGATTTCCTGGAATTGCCGGTAGACCGCTTCGAGTGCCCTCCAGTCCCATAGTCTGATGTTGGCGAACAGATTCTTATTATTCGTCACCATTTCCGGCGTAAAATCTCCGGTCGCCGAAAATTTCCTTTCTTCGACGTCGTTCAGTTTAAAACCCAGTCGGGTGAATCGGATGTTATGTTCGATGTAAGGAAGCTCCAGGGTAATCTCATTGGGCTCCACCAACAGTCTCTGGAAGAGGTAGGGCGCGACGGAAAGCACGAGTATCCAGATCAGGAAAAAACCCACTAATCCGATTCCGGGTTTGTAGAGTGGTGAACGACGGCTTCCCGGACCCAAACGGTCCATGAGGCGGCTCAAGAACGCCCTGGTTGGAGGAAGTAACACGAGGATGCCGAGCACCGCGCTGATCCCGCACATGATGGAATATGCGGGGAGGCGCACATTAACGTCCGTCCACCCCGGACCGGTGACCACGCCCCATGAAGAGTAGAGAAGGTGATACCGGTCGATAAATTTTCCCGCGGCCAGGACCAGGAGCAACGCCCCGCCGGTGAAAAACAGAGGACGGTAGCGTTCCGGCTCCATTTGGTCGATGTCCGACGGCATATCCAATGTCGGCTCCCCGTCCCTGACTCTCACTAACAGGAGCACCAAGTCGGCCCCGATGGAAGCGATGGTCAGGAACAGCAACAAGCCGTAAAGGGCGTCGTAAAAAGGGAGAGAAAACAGGTAAAATCCGACGTCCTTCTTAAGGATCGGGTCTACGACCCCCATGTCCGTGCGATGAATGAACTTGAGCAATGTATCCCAATTGGAGGTTCCCCAACTCGATCCGATAAGAGCGCCTATGGCGTAAGCCGTGAGTTTGAATGTCTTCTGCCTTACGGACACGGGGTAGAGGAGGATGTACGGCACCAGCCAACCGATCGCCCCCCCCAATACAAAAAACCCCGCCTTGGCGAACATGGCAGTCCAGAACCGGTCCGAGTATCCGAGGGAATCGAACCAAAGCATTTCGCACCAAAAATTCAGCAGAACGGAGACGGCGAGGGTCGTTGCTCCGATTATTGCTCCCGCGACAACCTGAAAGAGAGATTTGCGCCTGATGCCTCGAACGAGCAAGAGACAACCGAGGCCGAAAAAGAGAGCGAACAAGGCGATATACATTAAATTCCTTTCGGTGGGATTTCCTCGGGGTTCCGACCGACTTGAACCGTCATTGGCTGAACCGAACTCAGGGGAGCCCCGAATCCCGTCACATCGTCGTTCGGGCCCGAGAGTCTTTCTACGAACCGATTTTCAAAAGAATACCTACAGTTGCCGTGCGTTGGCCATCGGGCGTGAAAGGGATGTTGCCTACATCGGGACTGTAGCCGACAAATGCGCATGAGGACTGTATTCCGATGCGCGCAGGCGAGGGGTTTGCCGAAGGGCTCTCAGAGGGTGAATCTGCTGGCCGAACGCCCCTAAAAAAAACTTGACGCGAATGGAGTCCGTATGTATTTTGGTGGCCACAGACCGACCGGTTCGTCTCTTAGGCTCCACAAATGGAAATCAACAAGTGAAAGGAGAATCTTGATGTCAACCGGAACTTTGGCGGACGGGAAAATTGGAGACAAGTTCGACTGTGGTTCAAGGATCATCACCGGGACCGAGTTGGACCTTTTTTGCACCATCGGAGGGTTGCGGCTGGACCCCTTTCTCATCGACGATGCGGCAAAGGCAATGGGCTTCAAAGGCAGACTGGTGCCCGGGCCGTTCCTGTTCACCATCGTCTTCGGACTCGCGGGTGATCTTGTCAAAGCGCACGTGCACGTGGCCACAAACAACCTGAAGGTACTGGGGCCCGTTTTTCCCAACGACAGGATCGGCCTCGTTGTCGAGATTCTGGACAAGAAAGAGGCAAAAGGCGGAAAGGTCTTCACCACCTGGAAGTTCACCTTGAAGAACCAGGACGATGCGGTGGTGTTTGAAGGCGAGAACACTTGCATGCACAGGGAAGCATAGAGCTTGACGATCTCCTAAAGAAATGATGATACAGGTCCGTCGTGAACGTTTGCCTCAACAATCAACATGCTGAAACGATGAACGTGTCCCACCTGGTATCGGGGTCGTCGCTCGAAGCGGAAAGTCATCCGGGTCCGCAGCACGTGGAAATCCGGCTCGGGTGTTTTTCCCCGGTTTCGCTCGACATGGGGCTCCGCTCGTTTCCCATGGATGATCGACGGTCGAAGGTCACCGGAGTCTCCTTCGTAGACGTGAAGCCGTTTTCGCGATTTTCCCCGGCCGGCCCCCCTGAACCTCCCGGGAAAGCGTGGAACGATCCTGCGCACGGACGGACCGGTTCTCCCGGCTCCGTCCAAGGAGTAAGCTCTTGGGTCTAAAAGATCGCATTATCCATGAGTCTCTCCGACTCTTCTCCTTGAAGGGCTTTGTCGGCACATCCATCGAGGATATTTTGCGGCAGGCCAATACCAGCAAGGGGGGGTTTTACAACCATTTCAAGAGCAAAGATGATCTCTTCCTCGGGGTCATGAAGGAAGCTCAACGCCTTTGGCGTGATCGGGTCCTTCAGGGAATCGACCGGCTCGACAGCCCGAGCGATAAACTCAGACTGCTCTTGACCAACTACGGCAATAATTACCTGAAGGATCCCGAAAACATCCCTGGTGGTTGTGTATTTCTTACTTTGTCCGTGGAGTTGTGTAACCAGAATCCGGAACATGCGGACAGGATCAATTCCGGATTCGTCGCTCTCAAGGGTATGATTCACCGTTTTCTTCACGAAGCGCAACGACTGAAGGAAATCGGAGAGGAAGTGGATACGGAACAAGCCGCCGAAGTCCTGTTTGCCGGAATTTTGGGCACGTCGGTCATCCATGCCGTGAACAAGTCGGAAAAGCTCCTCGACCAATCCATCGAAGCGATGGTGAGCTATCTGCAAGGCATGAGGACGGCCGGACATCAAGCGGCTTGAAGACACAAATCTCACCCGAATGGAGGCTTATCATGGGGAATGAAACGAAGCCAAAAACAAGGAAATCCGGAAAGACGCTTCAGACCGCTCGGGAAGCGGGCTATTTCGGAAAGAAGATGCTGAAGAAGGGGCTTGAAGCGATGGAAAAGGGAGCCCCTATCGGCTGGTCCATGGTTACTTGGTGGCAGGGAGAGCTCATCGCCAAAGCCATGGACGTCAACCTCGTATTCCCTGAGAACTACGGGGCGTTCTGCGCTTCCGTGCGACAGGCCGAACCGCACCTTGAACGCAGCGCGGCCGAAGGCTATCCCAACACCCTGTGCGGATACGCCCGAAACTGCATCGGGTACGCGGCCATGCTGGCGGACAACGGCGGCAAGGTTCCGGAAGGCGCTCCCGGAGGCGGTCTGGCCAAGCCCAAATTCTTGATGGGATCGGGCGCGGCGTGTGACGCCCGCTACAAATGGTTCCAGGCTCTCGGACGATACCTGGATGCCCCCGTTTGGACTTTGGACCTTCCCCAGACCGGCACCAACGAATTCTTCATGGCGGGGAACAAGGAACTGAATATCTCCTTCATGGTATCCCACCTGAGGAAGTTCGTGGCATTCCTGGAAGAGCTGCTCGGCACCAAGCTGGACTATGACAGGTTGCGTGAAATGGTGCTCCAGACGTACAAGACCCTCGAACTCGCCCACCAGGTGGACCTGTTGCGGAGGGCCAAACCGTCGCCCATGGTGGGTACGGATTTCTGGTCCGTCATGATTCCCCACCTGTATTTGCCCGACGACCCGGAAGCTTATGAATTCTATCAGCGCGTATATGATGAAGTGAAGCAGAAGGTCGACAACAACATCGGGGCCATTCCCAACGAAAAATATCGCATGATGTTTTCCGAGTTGCCTCCGTGGCACACTCTGGGCTTTTTCGACGAGATCGCCGAGCAGTTCGGTATCGCCATCGCCATTGAAAGCTGGAACTACCATCCCATCCTCCCCATTCCCGAGGAGGAGTTGGACGGCGTGACGGACCCCTTGGAACTCATAGCGCGACTCTCCTACAGGAAGTGGACCGAATACAACCCGGTGGCCGTGAAATACGATACGGGCCCCGGATTCTTCATGGCGGCCTATCTCCAATTCGCCGAGGACTATCAAGCCGACGGGTTGCTGGCCCATCCGTTGATGTCCTGTCGGCCCGCCACGTACACGCTGCTGCACACACGGAACGCGCTGGAAGAGAAACTGAAGGTTCCGGGCGTCGTAATCGAAGGCGATATCGTAGACCTGCGAGTGTTCAACGAAGAGGAAGCCATTTCCAAGATCGAGGCCTTCGTCGAGACGATGGATCACTACCGGGAACTGAGACGCAAAGCAGGAATGGCGTGGTAGAAAGGAGACCAGACTAATGAGCGATGAAAAGAAAAGCACGGGATTGGCCAAGGCGCACGAAATTTACAGCCATCGGAGCAAGCGCGCCCGCGAGCTGAAATCCGAGGGCAAGAAGGTGCTGGGTTATTTCTGCTGCTATCCTCCAGTGGAAATCATGACTGCGTTGGACCTTATCCCCATCCGGATTCTCGGAGACATGGACGAGCCCATCACGGTCGCGGACGGATACTTGCCGACGGTCATGTGTATCTTTTACCGGAGTTGCTTCGACGTAGGCATGAAAGGAAAGTACGATTACCTGGACGGGTTCGTCGGTTCTCATGCCTGTGACGGTGCCGAACGGACTTCCCACATCTGGAGAAACTATATGAAGACGCCGTGCAGTTTCTTCCTGGATGTGCCCCATGCCGCCACGTCCGAAGCGGTTCGGTTCTTCAAGGATCAAATGAACTATTTCAAGGAAACCCTGGAAGACTTCGCAGGCAAGAAGGTCACCACGGATCGCCTGCAGGAGTCCATCGCCCTTCATAACAAGCAGAGGGGGCTCGTCCGCGAGCTGTATGAACTGAGAAAGCCCGATCCGCCGTTGCTTACGGGCTCGGAAACACTTGAAGTCTTGATCTCGACCATGATGATCCCGGTGGAAGAGGGGAATACTCTTCTGGAAGAGGTGATTCAGGAAGTGAAAAACCGTCCCCTCGCCACCCGGAAGAAACCGGGTCGGATGCTCGTGTGGGGTTCCCTCATCGATCACACGGCCTTCACGGATCTCATCGAAAACTCGGGATTCAACATCGTGGTGGAAGATACGGCCACCGGCGCTCGGCCGTTCTGGCATGACATCGAGGCCACGGAAGACCCCATGTACGGGGTGGCGAAACACTATCTCACAGAGGTCAAGTGCCCTCGAACCTTCACCAAGTCCGGCGCCACGTATAAAGAGGACCTGGAGAACCGGTTCGGCTATCTGAGGGAATTCGCCAAATATTGGAACGTAAACGCCATATACGCCAACATCATCCGCAACTGCGATATTCACGGCTATGAAGTTCCAAGCATCAAGGACTACTTCGAGTCCTTGGACCTGCCGGTTCTCATCATTGAGCAGGATTATTCAACGGCGGCTCTCGAGCCTCTGAGAACCCGATTCCAGGCGTTCGCCGAGACCATCGAGTAACTCGTATTCTTCGGCACCTCCTCGCTTCGCGTTTGTGCCCCAACATTCCGGGACACGGACGCGAGGCGACCCAACCTCCTCGAGACATGCACTCGGTGAACCAAATAGAAGGATAACCTCATGATTTTAGCGGGCTTAGACATCGGTTCGACCATCACGAAAGTGGTGATCAAGAACGCGAAAGGCGTCTGTGCCTCCGTAAAGCAGCCCACCGATGCGGCGCATCGGAGATTGGCCAACAAGGTCATGGAGGAGGCTTTGGCACAGGCCGGCCTGTCCTTCGACCAGGTGGATTTCGTTGTCGCCACGGGATACGGCAGAATCAACGTGCCGTTCGCGGACGCGCAGGTGACCGAGATCACGTGTCATATGCGCGGCATCAACTGGCTTTTTCCGAATGTCCGAACCATCATCGACATTGGAGGACAGGATACCAAAGCGATCAAGCTCAAAGACGGAAAGCTGGTCAATTTTGCGATGAACGACAAGTGCGCCGCCGGTACCGGAAGATTTCTCGAAGTGATTTCCGATGTGCTGGGGGTCCGATTGGAAGATATCGGGGACCTGTCTCTTCGGTCGACGCAACCTGCGGAAATCAGCAGCATCTGCACCGTCTTCGCGGAACAGGAAGCCCTGCTCAGGCTTTCCGAAGGGTATTCGGTGGAAGACATCCTGGCCGGTATCCATAAGGCCAACGCCAGTCGAATCTATTCGATGGTAAGAAAGGTCGAAATCGAGCCGGACTTGGCCATTACCGGGGGAGGCGCGAAAAACGCCGGACTCTGCAAGGCGTTGGAAGAACGCATCGGATTCCCCGTGGTGATTCCTCCGGAACCCTTGATTACCGGCGCGTTGGGCGCCGCCATCATAGCCGAGGAAAAGGCGCTTCGGCTATCGGAGGAAGAGCTCAAAGAGAAACATGGCAGGCGGCGTCTGGAAGCGGTTACGTTCTACGACGCAGACGCTTCAATAGGACAGAACGTGTAAGGAAACTTTCCATGGACACGGCATGTATAGCGGGACTGGATGTCGGCTCCGCATTTGTTAAATCCGTAATTATGCAGGGTGGCGAGATACTTTCCTACAGTATTTCACCTGCGGGAGGCCATTTCGGCAGGTCCGCCGACAAAGTCCTGAGCGAAGCGCTTGAAAAGGCGCAACGATCCATTTCGGACCTGAAGGTTATTGGGGCAGGGGGACTGGGGGTACATTTCGTTGCTCATCCCTACACCAAAGTGACCGAAATCTCCTGTCAAAGCAGAGGCACCCACTTTCTTCTTCCAACGGTGCGTACCGTTATTGAAGTAGGCAACCAGGCGAGCCGCATCATCAAAGTGACGGAAGGCGGCAGGGTCGCGGACTCCCTGGCCAGCGACAAATGCGCGGCCGGCAGCGGGCGCGTGCTCCAAATCATTTCCAAGGTGGTGAAAGTAAATCAAAGGGACATGGGAACCCTGTCCCTGAAGTCGCGAAACCCGGCCAAGTTCACAACAGGATGTGCCGTGTTTCTGGAAACGGAAGCCATTTCACGGGTAGCCGAAGGCACGCCCGAAGAAGATATTATCGCAGGTCTGCATCAGGCGCTGGGTTCCAGAATTTCCGGCTTGGCGCAAAGAATGCGGATTGAAAAGGATGTGGCCGTCACGGGTGGAGGCGGGAAAGACTCCGGACTGGTCAAGACCATCGAGAGAATGCTCGGGGTGGAATTGCTGCAGCCGGAAGAGCCGTTGATCACCGGAGCCATTGGAGCCGCCTTGATCGCGGCCGAGCGAGCAGGCATTCAGCTTTCATGAATCCGAGGACTCCGACAATGGAGTCCTCGCCGCTCCAAACACTGTGGATTTCACCGTCCGAGGTTCCATATCGGAGGGACCGTTATGTCTAGGTTCATACTTTTCGACCCGGAGAAATGCATTGGTTGCCGGACCTGTTCCTTGGCCTGTTCAATGCAACACGAGGGGGAATTCAATCCGACGCTCGCCAGGGTCACCGCGCTCTGGTTCAAAGATCTCGGCAGATTCGTCACCGTGACCTGTCGGCAATGTGAGGAGCCTTTGTGCGCCGAAGCCTGCCCCAGGCACGCGATCCGACGGGACCTGGAAACGGGAGCCATGGTGGTGGACGAGGCGCTTTGTATCGGGTGCCGTTCCTGCTTCCTGGCGTGTCCTTTCGGGATTCCGGCAATCCATCATGGCCGGGGCGCCATGGTGAAATGCAATTTGTGCGGGGGAGACCCTCAGTGCGTGCGGGAGTGTCCCCGTGAGGCTTTAACCTTTGTGGAAGCGGAAGAGGCTTCGCAGGACAAGTTGAGGAAAGCGGCCGGCAAGCTCATGCACATCGTGGAACAAAGTCGTTAGTACTTGGTCACGTGCGGTCTTCATTTCGGAAGCGCTCCCGGAAGACACCGCCCATCGGCCGCTCGGTAACACTGAAGCACGGCCGCACCTCACCCGGCGGAGAACGACCGGTAAGAGCTGTGAGGTGATGACTGAGACGCGTCGTTTGCGTTCTTCGACATCCGGAACATGGGAACGCTCGTCGGGGAAGCGGGGCTTTGCGGTTGTGGCGAAAAAACGCGAAAGAGGGCCGGAGCTGTTTACCGGGCGCTCTTTGAAGGGCCCTGAGGAAAGGAACGAATATGTACGGTTACGCCGGCGTAATATTGGATGTAGACCTTTCTTCCAAGAAGATTGAGAAAATTCCTCTCGATGAAGGCATGGCGAGAAAGTTTCTCGGGGGTTTGGGGATGAATACCAAACTTCTGTTCGACCATACGCCGGCGGGAGTGGACCCGCTTGGCCCCGAGAACGTTCTGGTTTTCGGCTCGGGTCCTCTCGTGGGAACCATGATGCCCACCGCGAGCAAAACGGATGTTTCCGCAAAGTCTCCCATTACCAACCTTTTCGGATGTACAAGCAGCGGTTACCGATTCGGATGCGAGATGAAATACGCCGGCTACGACCATTTCGTCATTCGGGGCAGGTCCGACACGCCGGTCTATCTCGACATAGAGGACGGCAAGGTGGCGATTCGAGATGCTTCCCACCTTTGGGGGAAAGACGTCTGGGAAACCATGGACATTCTCGAAAAAGACCTGCATCGGGAAGAACTTGAGGCTGCGGTCATCGGTCAGTCGGGGGAAAATCTCATTCGGTTTTCCGCCATTCAGAACGGGAAGTACGACGCCTGGGCGCGGACGGGCATGGGTGCGGTCATGGGATCCAAACTTCTGAAGGCCGTCACGGTGAGGGGAAAAGGCGGCATCAAGGTGGCCGACAAAGAGAAGTTCATGCAGGTGTGTCGGGAGATGCGTACCCGGATCATGTCCTCACCGTTCTTCGATGCGGTCAGCAAGATGGGTTCCATGGCGGCCACCGGTCCCTACGGCAAATTCGGAGCTCTGCCGGCCAAGAACTACCAAACGGGCGTGATCGAGGATTGGTTCGACACTCGCGGCCATAAGGTAATCCCAAAATTCAGCGATCAAACCATGGGGTGCAGCGCCTGCCCCGTGGCGTGCGCCCATTGGGCCCATGTGAAGGAAGGTCCCTATGCGGGACTGGCCATGAAGGGCATCGAAGTGACCATGACGTTCGAAATCGGCGCCAAGCTGTACGTAGGCAGCATGGACGGTATCCTCAAATGCACGGAGGCCTTCCACAGAACCGGCGTGGACGTGGTCTCCGGGGCCGGCACCATTTCCATGCTCATGGAGCTCTACCAACGGGGGTTGGTCTCGGAAGAACAAATCGGATTTCCCGTCGAGTGGGGAGACGTGGAAGCCATCTGTAAATTAATCGATATGATCGCCACACGCACGGGAATCGGGGATATCTTGGCGGAAGGAGCGCAACGGGCCAACATCGCACTCACCGGCAACGACGACTATGCCATGACGGTCAAGGGCCTGGAAATTCCCACTTTTGATCCCAGGAGCCGCTGGTCGGTGTGGACCTTCGGGTTTCTCACGAGCACACGGGGAGGAGATCACCTCCGCACAAGGAACCCCGTGGAAAACCTCCGTTTTCCCTCGGTACCGGACGACTACCGCAAAGAAGCCTTCGGGTTTCCGGAAGGTCTCCTCAAGAAACTGGATATGCCGGAGGAAACCAAGAAGAAGATCATTTCTCCCGACGGGAAGACTACGGACATCGTGTTGATGGAGAAGTGGTCCGAAGACCTGATCGCGGTATTCAACTCCATCGGCGTTTGCACGCGCCCCCCCTCCCTCCAATCCTTGGGACCCGAAAGCATCGCGAAAATGCTGTCTCCGTGCACAGGTTGGGATATGGACGGGGAGGAGGTTCGAAAAGCCGGGGAGCGCATCTGGAACTTGCAGAAGCTCTTCAATATTCGCGAAGGGGAAGAGCGCAAGGATTTCATCTACCCCAAACGTTTCTATAAAGAAAAACTGCCCGAAGGTCCGGCCAAAGGAATGGTGCTGGACGACGCCAAGGTGAATGAGGTGTTGGACGAGTACTTCGAGGCCAGAGGATGGGATCGGGACAAAGGCGTCCCCACGGAAGCCAAGGTCGCGGAATTGGGCCTGGAGGCCGAGTGGACCGTGACGGCTTCGCGGTAGTCCGGCCCTTAGACAGGCTGTTGAAGAACGCGATCTGCGGCAACCGGCCTTTTTCAACGGGCGGTCTAAAGATGAAAGCCCAAACCCACGGAAGACGTATTACTCCTGCCGGCCGGCGGGTGCCGAGGCCGTTGTTTGGCTGGTTCCGTGGTCTTCGAGGGGGTTGTTGGGACATGGTTCCGTGTCGTACCGGGCTTCTTTCGGTTCTTATCAACTTTTTCAACTCGTCGTTCACCCGAGTGCGCCTCCTCCCGGAGAGAGGCGGCGCCCGCATGAAGGGTTTGGAAAAGGGGTGTGGGGGAAGCCTTTTTAAAGGTTTCCCTCAAGGAAGCATCTTCGAAACCGCCGGTGAGTTCCGCTCATGAGCAAAGTCATTGTGGTCGATCAGGATCGCTGCAACGGATGCGGCCTATGCGAGATCGCCTGTTCTCTGGCGAAAACGGGCGAGTGGGACAAGTCCAGGTCCAGGATCCGTGTGTGCGGGTGGGAAACGGAGCGGGTGTATCTCCCGATCTTGTGTCGGAGCTGTCTGGAGCCCGTGTGCACTACGGTTTGTCCTGTAAATGCCGTGCATCGGGATGAGGTGGGAGCGATCCGTGTGGACCGGGAGCGCTGCGTGAACTGCTTCAGTTGCGTGTCCGCGTGCCCCAATGGGGGATTACACGTGGATCCCGTGGAACGAAAGGTCGTTCGGTGCGACCAGTGCGGCGGGGATCCCGTTTGTGTCCGATACTGTGGAGAGACGGCCCTTTTGTACATGGACGAGGACGATTGGCGGATGGATCGAAAGCGGAACACAGCGAGGCATGTCTATGGGAAATAGCGTGATCGCGGTGGTGGGAAACGGCATCGCCGGAGACCAGGCCGCCTTTGCGGCCAAAAGAACGGATCCGGACGCGCGCGTCGTCATGCTGAGCCGGGAACCGCACCCTCTGTACAGCGCATGCGTGCTGGCGGAATACGTGGCCGGTGAAATTCCTCGAAGCACGGTGTTCCTGCGTTCTGCGGAAGACTATGTTCGAGCCGGAATTGAAATGAGATTTTCCCGGGAAGTGTCTTCCTGGTCTCCTGAAGACCGTGCACTTCGGCTCGACGGCGAGGAACTTGTCTACGACGGGTTGATCATCGCCACGGGAAGCCGACCCTTTGTGCCTCCCATTCCCGGGGTGGATAAGGAAGGTGTGTTCGCCCTCAAGAGCTTCGATGATGCTGAGGGATTGCGCCGGATGCAAGGAAAAGCCGCCGTGGTGGTGGGCGCGGGTCCCGTGGGTATGGAGGCGGCCGTGGCCTTCCGGCGCCTGGGCTGGTCCGTGGCCGTGGTGGAACTAATGGACCGCATTCTTCCCCGGATGTTGGACGCGCCGCTTTCCGAGTCCGTGAAAAAGCACCTGGAAGGCAGGGGCGTTTCGGTTTTCCTCGGCGAACGGGTGGAAGAGATCGAGGGAGGCGTGCGCGTGGAGGCGGTGCGCACGGATCAGCGAACCCTGGCGGCGGACGTGGTGGTGCTGGTCATCGGCATGCGCCCTCGTGTGGAACTGGCCAAGGCGGGTGGTCTTGCTTTGGGACCCGCGGGGGGCATCGACACGGACGAAACCATGAGTGTGGGGTTGCCGGGCGTCTGGGCGTGTGGGGACTGCGCCGAATCCAAGGACCTCATCTCCGGAGCCCGCGGGCTGCACATGCTTTGGAACAATGCGAGGCTTCAAGGGCAAACCGCCGGGGCCAACGCGGCGGGGGCCCGTAAGCGCTATGCCGGGAGCCTGAACGTGACCACCGTGAAAATGTTCGATCGGGCGGTGGGTGCCGTGGGCGCGCCGGCCGTGGATTTCCCCGAAGGTGAAGCGCGCGTCCTTCACCGAAAGTCCGGGGATGGGGAGCTGCAACTGGTGTTTTCCGGGAATCGTCTGGCGGGCGTACAGGGACTGGACGACCTGGACCGCCTGGGCGGACTCACCGCCATGATGCTCAACGATGTCCCGATTCGTGAGGCCCTGGCCCTGGGCCCCCGACACTCCGGTGGCCGCCGAACCTGGCCTCTGCACGGCCTGGAAAAAGAACTGGCCCGTTTGCTGGACGGCTAGCGTCTTGATTCTTCTAAAGGTTTCTTAGAAATGCTTCGAAAGTGCGGCGCCTTTTTGTGAGATGAGGGGGCGGCTATGGCCAGTGATTTTTTCCGAGTGCCAAGGTGCCTCTCCGACAGCGCGTTGGCTCCCTGAGGGCGTTCAAACGATCACCGCCACGGGCTGAATATTCCCCTCCGAACGCAATATCCTTTGTCATTCCCCATTCCTCAAGGTATAAGACCTAGATCGCCAATCCGCACGGAAGGCCCCTGAAGCGACGACCGACGGGGCGTTTTCTTCCGGATCGTGCATTGCGGTTCGGTTGGGAGAGCCGTCCCCTTGTGCGATCCGCCGGGGATTCGTGCGCCGTGCAGTCCGGGGAGAACGCGAATGGTAAACATGCTTACGCACGAACAGCTCTTGGATCGACTCCATTCTCTCGAGATGGAATTCCAGGCCTACAAGCACGTGGTGGACCCGTGGAGGGAGGCCAAGAAGCGATTCTACAGCCTGTCCAATCGAACGCAGGACGGGATTTACAACTTCAATCTGTCCATCAAGAAATACGTTTACACCAATCCGGCGTTCATCAAGATGTTCGGCCATCCCTGCAAGGACATCGTGACCACGGATTCGGCCATGGAGCGCATCCACCCGGAAGATCGAAAGAAGTTCCAGGAAAAACTGGACGCTTCCATTGCGGGACAGAAGGAAGGAGGAGAAGCCGAATATCGCTGTATCGCTTCGGACGGCGGCATTCGCTGGATGCACGACCGGTGGATTATCCTGCGGAACGAACAGGGGGCGCCTTCGGTGATCGAAGGCATCGTCCGCGATATCACGGACATGAAGGACACGTTGAGTCTGAAGAACTATCTGGAGAGCCTGCTCAACAGCTGCATGGACGCCATCATCGTCACCGACGACAAGGGTAGAATCAACTTCGCCAACAGGGGTGCGGAAGAACTGTTCAATCGACCCATGTCGGACATCGTGGGTCGTTTCGTGGCCGACATCATCAAGAACGACCTGGAGGGGATCAAGGATCTTTACCAGTTTCTCCTGAAGGAAGCACCGGTATCCAACTATGAATTCGATGCTCGCTTGAGCGACGGTTCCATCGTGCCCTTGCTCATTTCCAGTGCTTTCCTCAAGGATGAACAGGGCCACACCACGGGCATCGTCAGCTACATGCGGGACATCTCCGTCCGGAAGAAAGCGGAAGAGCACATCCGAATCCTTTCCCAGCAGCTCATTCGATCTCAGGAGCTCGAACGGAGCAGCATCGCGAGGGACCTGCACGACCATTTGGCACAGAATCTCTATTCCCTCAACATCCAGATCACCACTCTGTTCAACCGCGTGAATATCTCGGAGGACGGGGAGGGCGAGGCCGCCCGCCATATCCTGGATTCCCTTCATTCCATCATGGGAGATGTGCGGAAGATGGTGTTCAACATTCATCCCACCTCCCTGGACACCCTCGGCCTCTCCAACACCATACATGGTCTCTGTAGAAACCTTTCGCAATTGTATGGCCTACAAGTGGACTTCAAAACCGCGGGGATGGACTCACTGAATCTCGAGTTCGACGTGAAGGCGGCGATTTATCGTCTCGTTCAGGAAGGACTCAACAACATCGCCAAACATGCCGAGGCTTCGAGGGCGGGAGTGCGCCTGGTGAACTCCCATCCCAACATCATCCTCCGCATCGAGGACGACGGCACCGGATTCGATGTGGATTCAGTGCTCAAGACCGCCACTCAGACCGGTTGCATGGGAATCTGGAGCATGAAGGAGCGGGTCGCTCTCCTCAACGGGAAGATCGCCATCCGCTCGGGGCGCGCCGAAGGCACGAAGATTTCCATTGAGATTCCCTATTACAGAAAGTGACGGAATGGAGCAGCGAAGAATACTCCTGGTGGACGACCACACCCTGTTCAGAGAAGGCTTGAAGGTCCTGCTGAAACAGGACCCTTCCTTTGTGGTGGCGGGCGAAGCGGGAACAATGGAGGAGGCCTGCGAAAAGGCCGGAACGTTGATGCCGGATTTGGTGCTGATGGATGTGGCGTTGCCGGACGTGAACGGAATCGACGGCGTTCATAACATCATGAGCGCCGTATCCGAAGCGAAGGTCGTCATGATCAGCATGTATTCCCGAATCGACTACATCGTTAAGGCCATTCGCGCGGGAGCGGTGGGATACATCGTGAAGGACTCGACGCCGGACATGCTGCTTCGGGCGTTGAACACGGTATCCGAGGGACATTATTATTTCGATCCTTCGGTTATTGACGAGATTGCGCGATATATCATCGAACAAGCGGGGGACGAAGCGCCCATATCCGACGAGAAATACGATCGCCTGACCCCTCGGGAACAGGAAATTCTCCGCTTGGTGGCCCAGGGTTTGACAAGTCGGCGTATCGCGGGAAAATTGTTTATCAGCCCGAAAACCGTTGAGAATCACCGCACGCGGATTATGGAGAAGCTTGAACTGGACAGCATGTTCGATCTCATTAAGTACGCCGCTAAATTGGGAATCATTGAACTGGGCGGAAACGAAGAATGACCTCGAATCTTTCGGGAAACATGGAGGCTTTCAGGCGAAGACGGTGTTCGCCCAGTGAAGAGTCGCGATGAAGGCATTTGTGATGAAATGCATCCGGGAAGTGGGATTCATGGACAAGCCCGTTCCCACGCCCGGAGTGGGAGGCGCGGTGATCAAGACCACGGCCGGTTTGGTCTGTACCACGGACTGTCACACGGTGAACGGTTCCCTCGGTGAACGGATCAACCTGACCATAGGTCACGAGGCCGTGGGCACCGTACACGAATTGGGTGAGGAAGTCCGCACGGTGAAGGTGGGCGATCGGGTGGCCGTGAACGCCATCACTCCGTGCTTTCGATGCAAAGCATGCCAAAGAGGTCATCCTTCGCAGTGTGGGGAAGCCCTCGGCGGCTGGAAATTCTCCAATTTGAAGGACGGGACCTTCGCCGAGTATTTTCACGTCAACGAAGCCGACGCCAATCTCGCGCCCATTCCGGATTCGGTGAGCGACGAAGAAGCTTGTTACGTCACGGACATGATGTCCACGGGCTTCATGGGAGCCGAAATGGCTCACATTCCCATCGGCGGAACCGTGGCGATCTTCGCGCAGGGTCCCGTGGGGATCATGGCGACCGCCGGCGCACGTCTTCAAGGGGCGGGACTGGTGATCACCGTGGACAAGAGGCCCAATCGAATCGAGTTATCCCGCTACTACGGGGCGGATATCGCCTTGAATTTCACCGAAGTGGACCCCGAGGAAGAGATCATGGACATCACCAAGGGGGTGGGCGTGGACGCGTCCGTGGAAGCCATCGGGTCGCAAATGGCCTTTGAATCGTGTATCCGGGTGACTCGCCCGGGTGGGACCATTGTGAACCTCGGAATCCACAGTGACGGCGATTCCGTGGAGATTCCCAGGATGGCCTGGGGAATGGGCATGAAGGACCAAACCATTCGCACCGTGTTGTGTCCGGGCGGCAGCGAACGCATGAAACGAATGTTGAGGCTGATCGAGAAGAAGAGAATCGACCCCACCCGCATGACCACGCACCGGTTCTCTTTCGACGAACTGGACGAGGCGTTTCGACTGATGGCGGCCAAAGGCGACGACATCATCAAGCCTTTGATTCTGTTCTAGGAGCGCGCACCACTCCCTATTTATGTAATTTCCATCCAGTCCTTTCCTTACGCGCCGATCCGGGCAAGGTCATTCCCACAGTCCGGCATGGGAACATGTCCCACGCACCGGGAGAACTTCCGCCGATCAAAATGAGCACTAGCCCGGATGGGCACGACCGAGCTACCATGGTAAGTTGGAATTCGAATTTTCGGGCCGTGGTGGCCTGCGTAGGTGCTCCTCAACACACTTCAGAAGGAGGCTAGGAATGGCGGGTAAGATGAAGGCGTTTATCATGAAGAAGATAGGGGAAGTCGGAGTCATGGAAAAACCCATTCCCGAACCCGGTCCCAACGACGCCGTGGTCAAAACCACTTCCGCTCTGGTTTGCACGTCGGATGTGCATACCGTGAAGGGGGCCATCGGAGAACGCACCGACATGACGCTGGGCCACGAGGCATGCGGCATCGTTTCCAAAGTGGGAAGCGAGGTCAAGGATTTCAAAGAGGGCCAGCGCGTGGTCATCAACGCCATTACGCCCTGTTTCAGCTGCCACAACTGCCAGAGAGGTTTTCCCTCCCAGTGTACGCAGCCTCTCGGCGGCTGGAAATTCGCCAATATCAAAGACGGGAACATGGCCGAATACTTCCATGTGAACAACGCGGATGCGAACCTCACCGCCATCCCGGACGACGTGTCGGACGAGGCGGCTTGTTACACCACGGACATGATGTCCACCGGTTTCAAAGGCGCGGAGAACGCGGACATCGTTCTGGGCGGTACCGCAGCGGTGTTTGGCCTTGGGCCCGTGGGGCTTATGGCCATCGCCGGAGCGAAGCTCCTGGGCGCCGGTTTGATCATCGGAGTGGACTGCGTTCCCCAAAGGTTTGATCTTGCCAAGCAATATGGCGCCGACGTGGTTGTGGACTTCAAGAAAGTGGACGCCATCGAAGAGATCATGAAGCTCACCAACGGCGAGGGTGTGGATTCGGCCATGGAAGCCGTGGGCGCCGCGGGTCCCTTTGAAAGCTGTGTCAAGGTGACACGTCCGGGCGGAACGGTTTCCAATATCGGATACCACGGCGAGGGCGAATATATCGGCATTCCGCGCGTGGATTGGGGCGTGGGCATGGCGGAAATTACCATCCGTACGCTGCTGTGTCCGGGCGGCAACGAGCGTATGACCCGATTGCTGAGGCTGATCCAAACGGGGCGCGTAGACCCCACCAAGCTCACCAGCCACAGATTCAAATTCGACGACATTGAAAAAGCCTTCTGGATGATGGATACCAAGGAAGACAACATGATCAAACCCCTCATCACGTTCGGCTGATTCAATCCACGCAGAATTCGGGATCGGGTTGCGACGCCTTTTTCATCATGAAGATAAGCGTCGATTCGATCTCGTCCGCAGGTTCGGCGCCGGGTCCCTAAGACTGAGGGAACCCGGCCGCCGTCAAGACCCACCAAGCTCATCTTATGCAGATTCCTCGATTTTCCTGATTTCGATGAATGATCCGTGAATTTCTCCGACCGATCGCGCACCCCGCCGCCTGAACCGCCCCACGGGCACCCCGAACGACGAGAGCCCGACACACGAGTCTCCTTTGACCCATTCCACCTGTATCGGATAATATGACGAATCATTTTTGGTTGTTTTTGTTCCGGCTTTCATCCCGGTGCGTGTCCGTGTATCCGTGCCCGACGGTCCGGCGAGAAAGCACCCGGGTGGTGTTCCATCGATGAAGCGCCGAATCACGGCGTGCGAAATGATACGGGAGTGTTGATATGCAGAACACTTGGAAGATCGAGCCCTTTGGTTTGTCCGTTTCCGACGAGGTCCTGGAAGACTTGCGGCGGCGGCTCAGCGCAACTCGTTGGCCGGATGAGGCGCCGGACTCGGGGTGGAAGTTCGGAACCAACCTGGAATACATGAAAGGGCTCGTGGACTATTGGCTTAATGGTTACGATTGGCGGATTCAAGAATCCGCCTTGAACGCCTTTTCTCAATACCGCGTTGTTTACGGAGACACACGGCTCCATTTTATCCACCAGCCCGGTAACGGCCCCGATCCGTTGCCGCTCCTGATGCTTCACGGGTGGCCGGGTTCCTTTTACGAGTTTCACAAGATCATCGGTCCGTTGACCGATCCGGAATCTCACGGCGGCGACCCTGGAGACGCGTTTACAGTAGTGGTACCGTCTTTGCCGGGATATGGCTTTTCCCATTCACCCAATCAGCGTCGTCTCAATATCGAGGAGATGGCGGAAGTGCTCGCGGGCCTCATGAGCCGAGTCTTGGGCTATGACCGGTTTTTCGCACAGGGAGGCGATTGGGGCTCTTTCGTGACCACTCGGTTGGGACAGGCCCACTCCCGGAATGTGGCGGGGATCCATCTGAACATGGTGCCCCTGGCACCTCATCCAAAGGACCGGCAGAATCCGTCCGAAGCGGAACAGGCCTTCTTGAAACAAGCGGGTGAGTTTCTGAATGAAGAATCCGGATACCAGTGGATCCAGGGCACGAAACCCCAAACCGCGGCCTATGCGCTGACGGATTCCCCGGCCGGCTTGGCGGCGTGGATCACGGAAAAGTTTTACTCGTGGTCCGACTGCAGAGGAGACCTCGAGAACAGCATCTCGAAAGATGAGCTCCTGACGAATATCATGATCTATTGGGTGTCCGGCGCGGTCAACAATTCCTTTTGGCTCTACTACCAACTGCGGCATCACCCCTATCGGCTGGCTCAAGGGGATCGGATCGAGGTCCCCACGGCCATTGCCGCTTTCCCGGGGGAAATTCTTCGGCCCCCTCGGGAATGGGCCGCCAGAATGTACAATCTTCAACAGTGGACCGCCATGGCCTCGGGAGGGCACTTTGCCGCCCTGGAAGAGCCCGAGGAGTTGGTGAGGGACATACGGACCTTTTTCCGAAGATTCAGGTAATCACCTCGTATTCCGTTAAAAATTTCTCCCGGAGTTGCGGGAAACGGGTTCGCGTTCTATAATTTTGTATAGAAGTGTAAACGCAAATCTGGAAAAAGGGAGAACCGTCATGTACAATTGGCTTTGTACCGCATGCGGATATACCACCGAATCCGAACGATGTCCTTCCTGCAAGTATGCCAATTGCCGAGGGTGCCACATATTGGAGTACGCAACCTCTCCTCCGAAGGAATGTCCGGTCTGTCTCCGCATGGACGCTTTCGTCGACGCGGATCGTGAAAAGACAGGCTAGTTTTGCCGAACCGACCTTCCTCCGGACACCGGCTCAAACACGATATCCCCACCCGCGGGACACCGATGATTCCCGTAAACGGAGAACCGGATCGCATTGCCGATCCTTTTGAAAAGGCCTCGAAGTCGCATGAGAGAGACGTACGTCGGGCATCGGGTCTTCCGTCCCGACTTTTTTTGCATTTTTCGTAGACCTTGAGAAAGGGGAAATCACATGGCCTCAAGAAAAGTGGAATGCGACGTGGTATTTGTCGGCGGCGGATCGGCCGGCCTGTGTGGCGCGGTACGAGCCCGTGAGTTGGGACTTCGGACGGTGGTTTTGGAGAAACTCGGGTCTTGCGGAGGAGATGCCATGATTTCCGCGGGCTTCTGGTTGGCATCGGAAACCAAGCTCCAAGAGGAAAAAGGCATCAAGGATTCGAAGGAAGACCTGTATCGCTATTTGATGCAATACTCTTCTTATCGTTGTCGTCCGGAGCTGATACGCGTCCTGGTGGATCGGGCGGCGTCGAACATCGAATGGCTGGAGAAACAGGGATTGGCTCAGACCAAAGACATTCACACCCACGGAGTCACTTCAGTCCCAAGGGTACACCAGAACGAAGGAATGGGCGCTCAATACGTCAACGTGATCAAGGAGCGCGCGGAGGCCATGGGAGCCGAATTCATAATGAAAGCCGGTGCCAAGTCCCTGATTTTGGAGGGCGAACGCGTTGTCGGCGTCAAGGCGGAAACCGATGCCGGAGACAGCGTCGAGGTACGGGCCAAAGGCGTCGTGCTGGCCACCGGCGGTTTCGGCAAGAACAAACAGATGGTGGAGGATCATGTGCCGATCCGCAAGCACGTCATGGTATGTGCCGGATGGGCCAGAGGCGACGGGGTCAGGCTGGCCAAAGAAGTGGGAGCCGCCGTCAACGACCTGAATTGCTGTATCGGCTATAAGGCCGAAATGCCGGATACGGCGGGCCTGAGTATGCGGAGTTTTTATCTCATCCTTTTCAGCAATTATGCCGTGGTCAACCGAAACGGTCTCCGGTTCATGGACGAATCGCTCTGGAATGCCTACTTCGCGCATGCGCTATACAATCAGCCCGATGCCCGCGGTTTCGTGATCATCGACGAGGCCATGCGCACAGGCAACCCCTTTACGGACCTGGCCAAGGAGGTGGAGTCGGGACGGGTGAAGAAAGCGGATGATTTCAGCTCGCTTGCCCGGGAAATCGGTGTGCCGGAAGAGCCGTTCTCGGCCCAATTGAACCGCTATAATTCTTACGCCCAATCCGGTGTGGATGAGGAATTCGGGAAAGCCGCCGAACTGCTTACGCCACTCTCCCAACCACCGTTCTACGCCATTGAGATCATCCCGCTGGTACTCAACACCATGGGCGGGGTGGTCATCGACAAGGACGCTCGAGCGCTGAAACCCGACGGCAATCCGATACCGGGGCTCTTCGCGGCCGGTAACACCACTGCGGGATTCTTCGACAGCTATCCCTCCACTGGGATGGGGCTTCAAGTCTCGAGCATTTTCGCCCAGGTGGCCGCGGAAAGCGTCAACGCGGGCATATAGAGAGCGGAATTCCAAGGTAAGGACGGGAAAAGAAAAGGGAGAACTTCACGGGGAAAAACTTTCGGGAAAGCTTTTCCCCGTACCCCTTTTCAAAGCCTCTTAAGCAGGCCTCACCGCCTCCGGCGGAGAGTGAAACAGGTCTGCTCACTGATCCCCAATGTTCCCTACATCGCCGGAATCGGCGAAGAAGCTTCCCGCTTCGACTTCGTCGCGCGCCGGCGGGATGAAGCATGCATTGGGGGGCCCGGGGAACGCCGTTCCCCCGGTGATTCCGCGAATAAGGACTTCTCCCGTATTCAGGACGCCTTGTCGTGAAAGAAACGGTTCCAGGCTTCGGTCTGTTCTCTCCCGATGATGGCGTTGAACCCCGCGAACCAGCGCTCCTCGCTCTCGTCGGCACCCTGCAGCACTTGGCGACCCTGACCGATGATGTGATAGTAGCGTTGCTGCGCGGCCCGGCCGGCCAACATCGAACCGATACAGTACAGGGCGATGTCGTATCCTAGCTCGTGTAATTCTCTGGGGCTCATGTAGGGAGTCTTGGGACTCCGTTCGATCATATTGGCCAGAATTCCGCGAGGAGAATTCTTGAATTCCTCCCCGATGGTGCGGAGTTGTTCCAGGCTTTCGGGAGCCTCCACAAAGATGTAATCCGCTCCCGCGTCCGCGTAGCGCATGGCGCGATCCATGGCTTTGGAGAAGCCTTCCACCGCGATGGCGTCGGTACGGGCCATAACGGCGAAATCGTCCTGGTCGGCGGCATAGGCCACGGCGGGATCCAGTCGCAAACGGATCATGTCTTCAGCCGGGGCCAGAAATTTCCCCAACCCTCCGGCACCCGCCATGTGCCCACAGGTCTTGTTCACGTCCCGCTGATCCTCCAATTGGATATACTGTCCTCCTTGTTTGTGAATCTGCCGGCAGGTGAGCAGGATCGCACAGGGTTCCGATCCGTAGCCCGTGTCGGCGTCCACCCCGATGGGCAGTGCCGGAGTTCCCGTCTGCAGGGCGGCCATCCACGTGGCCTGTTCGATGATGTCCGTTTGGCGGACTATCTCGGACCGTAGGATGTAACCCATATCCGGCAGGCCGTGCATGGCGGCGCACAAATATCCCGATACAAAGGCGATGAAGCCCCCGACAAAGTCGGGCACGGCGTTCTGCGCGTAGAGGTTCGCCAAGGTGTGGTGAAGTTGCCGTGCCTCCGCACCGTTGGCCACTCCAATGGCGATGAGAATACGATCACCTTTGTCCCTGAAAAGTTGTTTCAAATGAGTACGGGAAACGGAAAACCGATTGGGTTCCATAGGCTGTTCCTAATGGGTTTCAAGGTAGCTCTTGAGCACGGAATACGCCCTGTCGACTTCATCCAGCCGGAAAACCGCCACGGCTTTTTCCATATCCGGATGAGCGGAAGCGTAAAGATAGTCGATGTTGATGCCGTTCTGGCTCAACATGGCCGCCACCCTGCCGGTGGTCCCGGGCATGTTGCCGAGTTCCACGACGAGTACGTCCGTTTCGATGACCCGGAAGCCGATTTTTTCAAGGGCCGTTCGCGTTTCATCGGGCCGTTCCGCCACCAGACGCAGGACCGCTTCCTCCACCGTGTCGATGGCGCAAATGGCCAACAAATTGATGGATTCATGCTCGATGGCGGCGCATAACTCGGCAAGTGCGCCGACCCGGTTTTCCAGCGAGACGGAATGCTGTTTCATTACGTGGACTTTATCTTTCCATGCCATGGTATGCGCTCCCGATATTCTATAGTTACCGATTCCATATTGAACGAGGCGTCGCCGAAGTCAAGTTTGTTTTTCCCGGGGCTTCCATAGACGGCAATCACGCGTGCCGTAGAGGCGTATTTTTCGGGATTCGGCTCGTGGAAGCAACTTTGGCATTTACTTGACGTCGACGTTACGATAAGGTTATCCTAAATTTTGCTTAGGAGTGCACTGGCTGAGAGCCGATTCGGTCGGCAATCCTTGAACCTGATCCGGGTAATACCGGCGTAGGGAAAGCAAAGCCGCCTCGACCAAAGCCGCCTTTTAAAGGCGGGAAAAGGTGATGCTTTTTGAGGTCACCCTGCACGGCGGCCTCTCCTCGGGATTTTCGCTGTCTGCAGCCGGCCCACGCACTTTCTATTCCGTACATCTTTGTTTTTCCGTCACCCCGGATCGGCAACCGGAGTCGATTGTCCGTCCCGGAGGGTCGAATGCGTCGTTTCGCTCACCGGCGACGACCTTTGAGTGACGGAAAGCGGGCGGTGTACCCGCAACAGCGCCCAGGGAGCTTGAGATCATAACGTGGGAGGAAAGTGACTATGACGCAGATTGAAATGGCACGCAAAGGTATCATGAGCGACGAAATGAAACGCGTCGCAAGTTCGGAGGGAGTGGACCCGCAAGAACTTCTCGGTCTTGTGGCACAAGGAAAGATCGCCATTCCGGCGAATCGAAACAAGATCAAGACGGACGTCAAAGGTGTCGGCAAGGGGCTCCTGATCAAAGTCAACGCCAACATCGGGACCTCGGCGGACCAGGCGGATTTGGATCGGGAACTGGCGAAGCTCACCGCGAGCGTGGAAGCGGGTGCGGACACGGTCATGGACCTGAGCACCGGTGGAGACATTGCGGCCATCCGCAAAGACATTCTGGATGCTACGCCCATTCCTCTGGGCACCGTGCCCATCTACCAGGCGGCCATTGAAACCACGCGTCAAGACCGGGGCATCGTGGACCTGGACCCCGAACTTCTCTTCGACATCATCGAACAACAAGCGGAAGAAGGGGTGGATTTCGTCACGGTTCATTGCGGCGTGACCCTCAGAGCCCTGGAACGGCTGCGCAACCAGGGAAGAATCATGGACATCGTGAGCCGCGGAGGCGCGTTCCTGGCCACCTGGATGCTGAGCAAGAACCGGGAGAATCCTCTGTACGAGCAGTACGACCGGCTTCTCGACATCGCCTACAAACACGACATGACTCTGAGCCTGGGGGACGGGTTGCGCCCCGGTTGTCTGGCCGACGCCACGGATCATGCACAGGTCGAGGAATTGATCACTTTGGGTGAGCTCACGTTGAGGGCTTGGGAACGAAACGTGCAAGTTATGATCGAAGGTCCCGGGCACGTGCCGTTGGATCAGATTCAAACCAACATCCAGCTCCAAAAACGCCTCTGTCATGAAGCGCCGTTTTATGTCTTGGGACCGCTGGTTACGGACATCGCTTCCGGATATGATCATATTGCTTGTGCCATTGGCGGCGCCATTGCAGGCGCGGCGGGAGCCGACTTCCTGTGCTACGTGACGCCCGCCGAACATCTGGCGTTGCCCGGGGTCGACGATGTGCGGGAAGGCGTCATCGCGTCGAAGATCGCGGCTCACGCGGCGGACCTGGCCAGGGGAAACGGGAAGGCCTGGGAACTGGATATGGCCATGGCGACCGCGCGAAAGAACCTCGATTGGGAAAAGCAGATCGCCCTTTCCCTGGATTCCCGCAAGGCCGAGCGATACCGAAGCGAAAGCGCTCCCAAGGCCGAAGAGGAAGCCTGCACCATGTGCGGCCCTTACTGCGCCATCAAGATCGTCAGGGAATACTTCAAGAAGCCGGATCTGCAGGGTTGCGCGTGAAGGAGGGTGGAACTCTGATGGGGTGAGGCAAGACGTTCGGCTGCAACCACACGAGGGAAGACCTTTGAGAAGGTTTCCCTCGCACCCCACCTGCCGAGTGTGGATGATGCGTCGGATCTTCTTCGATCGACGGAATCCGGGGTTCGACAGCCCGTGACGCAGGTTGCGGTGAAAACCCGAAGAGGCTTTCACCGCGACGGGTCATCGGGTTATGGCTTGGCGTCCTCGATCAAAGCCTTCCCCATGATTTCAACGAATTTGGCGGGGTCCGGGGGGCAGCCGGGCACTTTCACGGCTCCTTCAAAGCCTTTGTTCTTCTTGATTGAACACTTGCCGACCAAAACGGTGTGCGTTGCGTTCCCCGTGGCCACTACCTCCGTGCCGAGACAGAGTTCCGTCGGGGGCAGGGCGGTACCTTTGTTGGCTCGGCAAAATGCCATGACTGCGGCCCACATATTGAATCCGCAAGCGGAGCACAGACCGTCTCCGTATTTCGGCATGCTCATGCCGCTGACGGCGAAACGCTCCATGAGGTCGTCAAGCCAATTGGAGGCGTACTCGAGCTGAATGCAGTATTGATCCGGGTCTTCACCGAGAACGGACACGCCCTCATACGCCGTGTTTCCTCCCGTCAGTTCCGCGTAGTCCATGATGTGTCGCACCGCTTCCGGCCGGTATCCCAAAAGACGACTTCCCACGATGTCGCATTCCAACCGGTTCTCGCCTACAAGCAGGAGTCCCATTTCCCGAACCTGGTCCTCCTTTCCCGTGGGGGTGGGGCCGATTTCCGTGGCCGTGAGCGCGTCGACCACGTTGAGGTTGCAGGGAATCAACGTGTTGAACTCGGCGATGGCGTGGCTCAAATTGGATTCCGTATGACACTTCTTCTTGGATTCCATGGCCAGACAGCCTTTGAGGTTTTTCAGACAAACGGTGGTTACGGTCTGATTGTGCGTCTTCAGGACGGGTACGTTGATGACGAAATCCGCGTCGAACACCGCCTCGGCGATTTCAATCTCGGTTCCGTCCTTGAGGGTGAAGGGACGGAAAGGCCCCTTATTCATGTCGACCAACGGCACGTCCGCCTCTTGCGCCAGGGTTTGTAGACCGCTCCAGACGAACGCGGCCTGCGTATCCAATTTGAGGGACGGCAACTCGACGGACCCCTCGGCGATCACGACTTCCGAGGCGCCTTTCTCTCTTACCAGTCGAATCAACTCTCCCACGATAACGGGAGAACTGGTAATGCCTCGGCAGGATATTTTGGGCGATCCTCCCATAACCGCGTTGGGTTTGATCAGCACCTTCATTCCGGGCTTGAAATTCCGCCACCCGTCCACGGAGTCGATGGCTTGGTTCACGCTTTCGGGTCCTGTCCACTTGGTCAAAGAAACGCTCATGGTCGGCTCCTTTTTAACGCCGGTTTCTCGCCCGTTGCACGCGGCGTACGCGCATGGATGTTTGGGGGATCAAGGAATCGGATGCCGTCGGGGCCGGTGTCCGTTCCGAAAAATCGTGATCCGTTTGAAAGGCGGATTTCGGGAGAGAATGTCTTTCGAACGCTTATTTCATGCATAATTCGTAGGACAGCAAGGCGGCGCCCAAAGCGCCGACGATCTGAGGTTCAGGTGGAACCCGAATCGGGCGTCCAAGTTTGTCGGACAGCAATTTGACTACGCCGATATTCTTGGCCACGCCTCCGCTCATTACCACGACCTCGTCTTCGCCGCCGCCTCGAATCTTGGATTTGAGCAAGGCGTACACACGCTCCACAATACCTGCATGAATGCCGGCCAGCAAGGCTTTGAGAGGAGTACCCTTGGAGATCAGGGAAATCACTTCGCTTTCGGCGAACACGGTACAGGTGGAAGAGGTTTCGGCGACATAGGGTGCATCCAGAGACATGGGGCCCATATCGGACAGGCCCACCTCCAGCGCATGGGCCATCACCTCCAGAAAACGTCCCGATCCCGCCGCGCATTTGTCGTTCATGGCGAAGTCCATGAGCCTGCCGCGGTCGTCGATTCGAATCACTTTCGAGTCTTGTCCGCCGATGTCCACGATGACGCGGGCCTCGGGTATTTCATGGTGGATTCCTCGACCATGGCAGGTGATTTCCGTGATTTGTTTGTCGCTGAAAGGGACGTTCATTCGACCGTAGCCGGTGGAAGTGAGATAGCCGATGTCTTCACGGGAAACGCCCGCCTTCTCCAACGCCGAGTCATAGACCCGTTCGGCCACACTGTGCGAAGCCCCCGTGGGAATTACCATGTGGCCGACAATTTCTTTTCCCTCTTTGACGATTACGCACTTCGCAGTCAGAGAACCGATGTCGATTCCTGCGGTATATTTACAGCGGCCGGCGTTCATTATTGGACCCCTTTTCGAATTGCGGCACGGTGTTTCGACGGTTGCGCATTGATTCGTATGCGACAGATATCCGGTTTATTATCAGCGGCCGACACGGTTGTCAACGGAGGCGGAATTGGACCTCTTTTCCGGGCGCGGTTTCGTTTTTCGGAAGTTGGGCATTGATTTGTATGCAACCGATATGCTGTTAATTAGCAACGAGCGTCGACCTTGTCAATAAAGGTGAGACGGGGAAGGGTTCGCAAAGTGAGGCCGCTTGCCTGGTTGAGGTTGCTTTCCGCGGCCGCTTCCCGTAATGACGTGGGGAGCGTGCTGAAGGAGAGGGTGAGCCGCCGTCGGTCGCCGCAAGAATACCCAAGAACCGCCGTGAGCAATGAAGGATACCCGTATGTTCGAATTCTATGAGTTCTTTCAGATTTATTCCGATGAAGAAATGGCGAAACTGTTGAAAATGGAAGTAAGTGAACTGAAGAAACACATCGATTCCGGAAGAGTTCCTTGGGAGTACCTGATACCGGCTTTGGTCGAAGCGGGGGCGACGGTGGAGGTGACCATGGGGACCATGCATCTGGGAATGGTGGGGGATCCCTCCAAAAGAGGAACGGGAGGCACGTACCGAGTTCGGGCCCGGGTGGATTACAACCAGATGTTGGAGCTTCGCCGTCGGAAGATTATTTGAACAACGACGGGAATCATTAGAGGCTCCATTGGTGTGAAACCGTGGGGACCCCAACCGACGCTCGTGACGTGAAGCGCTGCGCGGGATGGACCGCCGGGACGAGAGCGGCCTCCGAAAACCGCGTTATCCGAACGAGCCCCCGGGCGTCGTCGCAAATTGAGGAGAAACCTTGAGCAGCGTCTCGCAGGGAATGATGGCGACCTTTATTCTCTGTTTCTTCGCAAACGTTCTCTGCTTCCTGGACCGGGTGAACATCTCCATCGCGGCTCCGTTCATCATGGCGGCCTACGGGTGGAACGAGTCCCAGATGGGATTGGTGTTTTCGGCATTCTTCGCGGGGTACGTCCTCTTCATGATCCCCGGGGGGGTGATCGCCGACCGATTCGGGGCCAGACGCGTCCTGCCGATGGGTGTCGGGTTCTTCTCTCTGTTCACGTTGCTGACGCCGTACTTCTCGGGACTCTGGACCATGGTGGGGTGTCGATATCTGGTGGGCACAGGACAGGGCGTTAATTTCCCCTGCGTGAGCAATCTGATCGTCCGTCGGGCGCCGCTGCATCACCGAGCCAAGATCCAGGCTTTCACGTTGTCGGGGCTGACTCTGGGAACCGTTCTGGGGTTTCCAATAGGTTCTTGGATCATCAGCGTCTGGGGCTGGGAAGCCATCTTTCTCGTATTCGCTCTGTTCGGCTTCGTGTGGATCGGATTCTGGGTTTGGAAAGGGCCGAGAGAGGCCATCGCAAACCTCGATTCACCCGACGAACCCAGAGAGCCGATCCCATGGAGGTTGCTGCTGCTTCACCCCTCCAGTCTCGGATTGACGCTTTCCTATTTCTGCCACAATTACGCGGGTTATCTTTTCCTGGTCTGGCTCCCGGTCTACCTGATTCAGGTTCATGGTTTTTCCATTACAGGAACCGGTATCAGCGCGGCGCTGCCCGCGGTGGCTTCAGGCATATGTATGAACTTGTCGGGATGGATTTCCGACGCCCTTGTAAGGCGGGGCGTATCCAGGGGATTCAGCCGTACCGTACTGCTCTACTTGGGAATGGGGCTGTCCGGTGTGACCCTGCTGGGTCTGATCTGGATCAATAATCCTTACCTGGCGGTGGGTTGCGTTACCTGCTCCTCCGCTTTCAAGGCTCTTGCGACTCCGGCGTATTGGACTCTGACCCTGGACATGGCGCCGAAGCAGGCGGGCATTCTCTCTTCCATTATGAATACCTCCGGAAACATCGCCGGAGTGGTGGCGTCGATGCTTACGGGGTGGATGCTGTCCGAGTTCGGCGGCTGGAATCCGGTCCTGCTGGTGGCCTCGGGAATCACCTTGGCAGGCGTGGCGATAGCGGTTCCCACGGTTCGATCCCAGGAGCTGTCGGAGGCTGATTCCGAGGCGCGGAGTTGACCATGCCATGGCGTTTCGGTTCCACCGGCGTCAAGAGAGGATTCGGGTAGGAATCCGTCGATGTGAAAAACCCGATTCAACGTTTGCGGACCGGCAAATTCAGGAGCCTGTTTCACTGTTTTGCCGGTTCCGCCGAGAGATTGTGGAATTTTTTACGGGTGCACCGAATCGCGTTCATGGATTCTTGACTTTTCCCGTGTGTGATTCATATAGTGCATTCGTTGTTTTTTCCGGTGAGTGGGCGGGTTGCCCTGCGGGGCCTTGGTTCAAAGCGCCCTTGTAAGGCGTTTTCAAGTGCGATTCCGATTGAAGACACGTCCTGAGCGATAACACCTTGCGCGGGGTGAATAATGGAACATGTGGTAAGAAGAGATTGGGAGTTGGGGCTGTCCGGGTTGTCTAAGTTTTTCCAGTCGGATACGGAGAAAATTCATCTGATAGTCGCCCAGGATGAACCAGGCCTTTACGGATTTTTGGATCAATTGTGGTCGGGTTTGAGCCGGACGGAGGGCTGTTTTCCTTTCCATTATGAGATCTGGGAAGGGGAGCATTCCAAGCATTTTCTCTTTCGGTGGATGTACGAGACGATCTACGGCCATGCATACCGTGGTCGGGGTGATTGGAAGGAGTTGCTGAAATCCGGGCCGAGACTGCGGGAACAGCTGATCCTGCTGATGGAGAAAGACATCAGGCCCCTTGAGATTCGTTTTCTTGACCTGGTACGATTTTTGTTCCGCGCTCTCGGGCAGGACGAAAAGCTGATCCTGTCCGTCACGCCCAGAACGAACTTTGAGGACCGGGCACTGGTGGATTTTTTTCAGGAACTGCTCAGGCTTTTGCCCACCAAAGTCAAGATGGTGATCGGTCAGATTGAAGGCGACGTGGTGGCGAGGCAGACCGACTTCTCTCCCTCCAACCGGATTCTTTTGGAAGCCACGGAAGGGCTCGAAAAAGTTCGGGAGAGTTATGCCGCGGTGAGTGGCGGGGCAACTTCGGCGAGCCGTGTTCTCAATGCCCTCGCGACGCTGGTGCACCCGGCGGACGAGACTCTGTTGAGCGTTCTTCTCGGCATGAGCTCAGAGGAAGTGGGGAATGCATTGGGGGCCCCGGAACTTGATGCGTTACTGCAGACGGGTCCCGACGAGGGGGTCCGAGTGGCCTTTCCCAGGACTCTTGCCGCCGAAGGCAAACAGGAGGATCGAGAGGCTCTTTTGCGTAAGGCGGTCGAGATTCTGGACAAGAGGATATCAGGCGAAGGCAGCCTCTATCCGGCCTTAATCCATCAAGCCTTGGACCTTCATCGCGTGGAAGACGGCAAGTTCATCGCTGAGTACGCGCTTTCCAGCTATACGCACAAAGTGGCCTCGGGGTGGAACGAGGTGTCGGAGCTTGAGATGGAGCGGGCTCTGACGCTGCTTCCTGAAAGTGATGAGGCCTTGAGGGCCCAACTCTTTATGTCCATCGGGGAGACCAGAGAATCACGCATGAAAAGCGCCGAGGCATTGGCGGCGCTAGATGAGGCGGCTCGGCTTTTCCTGAAGTTGGAGCGTCCCGAGGAGCTTGTGAAAACCCTGGAGCTCAAAGGAAGGGCTGCGTTTGCCATGAGGGAAACGGACAAGGCCAAAGAAGCGTTGTCCCAATCCATCGAACTTGCGGCTCAACTGGGTAAAAATGAGCTTGTGGCCGACCTGACCGCCCAACTAGCCTATGTTCATTTTTCGCTGAAGAACCTTGGGGAGGCGGAGCGCCTGTATAAGAAGGCTTTGGAGATTTATGGCGAGATATCCAAAGTGGACAAGGCGGCCGGCGAAAGCGGCGTTGTGCGGCAGTGGGTGAACCTTGGGCACACGTTTTACGCCGAGGGTGATTTTCCCAAGTCCGAGGAGCATCATCGCAAGGCGTTGGAGGCGTATCAGGCATCAGGGGACAAGCAACGCCAAGCCTCCCAGTGGGGCTATTTGGGGCACGTGCTGTTCGCAGCGGGCGAGTATGAGCGGGCAATCGACGCCTATGAGAAAGCGGGTGCTCTTGAGGAAGAAATGGGAGAGCCTCTAAAGGCGGCTCAGCGGTATGCGAGCGTGGGGCATGCTCTTTACGCACAACGCAAAGTGGAAAACGCCGCCCGCTCCTTTCAGAAGGCGTTGGATGCGTTCCGGGAGTTGGGGAACGCCGAGGGACAAGCGGCCCAGCTGTCGAATCTCGGCATGGTAAAGGGGGATGAAGGGAAGTACGACGAAGCGGTGGCGTGCTTCGAACAGGCTGCGGGGCTCTACAAGGAACTGGGCATCAAGACCAACGAAATCAGCCAGATCACTCGGATCGGCCACCTACGGCGCGTCCAAGGCAAGTTTGAGGATGCTGAGAACAGTTTTAGGCAGGCGGTCCGTCTGTACCACGAGTTGGAATATCCCGTAGGAGAAGCGGGAGCCGAGCTTGACTTGGGCCACCTCTATATGGAGATGAAAGACTGGGAGAAGGCTGTTGGATGCATTCAGCGAGCAAAGACTTCTTTCCGGCAAATGGGAAATCGCGAACAGGAGGCTTTCTGCCTGTCACTGCTGGGACAGGCGCAAAGGGGGCGGGGAAGGATCGACGAGGCCCTCGCCGCTTGGTTCGAAGCCCTCGAAATTTATAAGAAGGCGGAAAACACCTTGGCGGTGGCCAACGTAACCTCCCAGGTGGCTTTGCTGTTCTATGAGCAGAAGAGATTCGGCGAGGCCGAAAAGCTGTACAAAGAGGCGCTCGTGGAATTCGAAAAGAAAGAGGATGTGGAGGGTACCGCCAACATTCTTTCGAACCTCGGAACGATGTATTATGAGACCGGGCGCAACGACGAATCGGCCCAGGTGTACGAAAGAGCCCTGGACTTGCTGCGCAAAATGGAGCACCCCTTGGGCATCGCCGGGGTACTGCAGAACCTGAGTTTCGTGTACGAAAAGCAGGAGCGATACGGAGACGCCTTCGGCATTCTCAAAGAGGTGCGCGGTCTGTTGGAGGCCATTCAAATGGAAGAAGAAATGCGCGAAATCGAGAAGCGGATGGCCGAGTTGGAAGAGAAAGCGAGTGGCGCTCTGGATGCCGCGCGTCAGGAACTGTTTCCCGGCCTGACCTCATCGAAATCGGAGGAAGACACTGAGACGACCGGAGGCAAGGTGGGCAGGAACGATCCCTGCCCCTGCGGGAGCGGCAAGAAATACAAGAAATGCTGTGGCGCCTAAGGTGCCGTACAATTCATCGTCGCCCGCCACGAAGTTAACGGCTCGTGATCGGTTGCAGTCCTGACCGACACAACGGCGGGCGAGGTCTTTCACAGTGATCAAGGAGGTCTTAGACATGAGAGAAGTGGCCGTATTGGGAGTGGGCATGACCCCCTTCGGCAAACATGACACCAAGAGCTGTGTCGAGCTTTTCGCGGAGGCGGGAATGGACGCGCTTCAGGCGTCCAAAGTTGAGGCCAAGGATATCCAGGGACTGCTTTTGGCCAATTGCCTGGGAGATTTCACCGACGGGCAGATGGTCATTGCCGGCATGGCGGCCGGTGAATTGGGGATTCCTCACAGTGCGCCGGCCATCCGGGTGGAAGCGGCATGCGCCTCGGGTTCCACCGCCATTTACAACGGTTTCATGATGGTGGCTTCAGGCATGAAAGACATGGTGATGGTGGGGGGCGTCGAGCGCGCCCTGGCCATGGATACGCCCACGGCCACACGAACCTTCGCCATGGCTTCGGACGCCAGGTACGAGTTTTTCGCGGGCGTGACCTTTCCCGGGGTCTTCGCCATGCTGGCGAGGCTTTACGCGAGCAAGTACGGTCTGCCCCTTAAGACCTTGAAGGAGCGCATGGCCAAGGTGGCGGTAAAGAACCACGCCAACGGGTTCAAGAACGAATTGGCCCAGTTCAAGAAGCTCATCGACGTGGACACGGTATTGAACAGCTTTATGGTGTGCGATCCGCTCCAGCTCTTCGACTGCTGTCCCTTCTCCGATGGGGCTGCGGCCATCGTGCTGGCGCCCATGGATGTGGCCAAGCAGTACGTGGACAAACCGGTCCGCATCGCGGGGATCGGAATGGGGTCCAACGGCTCCCTGATTTCCCAGAAGGACTTTACCATTATGAAGGCCCGCCAGGAATCCTCCAAGGCGGCCTATGACATGGCCGGAATTACCGCCAAGGACGTGGACGTGGTGGAACTGCACGACTGCTTCACCATGGCGGAAATCGTGGCCACGGAAATGCTTGGTTTCTACGAACCGGGCGAGGGTCACGAGGCGGTGGAGGCCGGTGAAACAGTCTTGGACGGCAGTCTTCCGGTGAATCCCTCCGGCGGGCTCAAAGCGAAAGGCCATCCCATCGGGGCTACCGGTGTGGCCCAAGCCTACGAAATCGTCAACCAACTTCGGGGCAATTGTGGTGACCGACAGGTCAAAGACGCCAAGATCGGGCTCACGGACACCCTGGGCGGCGACTTCTGCACCGTTGTGAACACGGTGTTTACCATCGACTAAACAGCGGAGGAGGAGAGTCCGATGAAAGCGAAAATGACTGCGGCCGAGTGGTATGAGGCTATCAAAAACAACAAGCTCATGGGAGTCAAATGCGGGAAGTGCGGCGAAGTGAATTGCCCTCCCCGCATGGTGTGCCAGGAATGCGGATCGCCGGAAGGTGAACTGGTCGAGCTGTCCAAAAAAGGCATCCTCAAGACCTTCACGGTGTCCAATGTGGCCGCGCCCTCTTTCCGTACCCCCTACGTGGTCGCCATGGTAGAGACGGAAGAAGGCCCCTGGCTTATGGGAAACATCGTCACCATTCCTCCGGACAAGATGACGGAAGATTTGTTGGGGAAGCCTGTGACGATTGGATGCATGGAAGTTGAGGGCGATTCCTATTCCGGGGGAAAAGGCGTGTCCCTGGTGTTTATGCCTCAAGAATAAACAGCCTGATTGAATGGGGGAGCCACCGGACCACGGTTCCCCCTTCCCCGAAGTTCCCGATGCGTCTCGCGGCAACCTTTTGGAAAACGCTGTAAGAACCCGATTCGAAAGGGAGTGCGACCATGACCGTTCGGTACGGCGGTGATCTGGTGGCGGAAGCGCTGGAGAGAGAAAACGTCGAAGTGGTTTTCACTTTGAGCGGCGTGCCGTCCTTCGGAGTGTACGAGGCCCTGAAACGTAAGGGAATCCGAGTCGTGGATGTTCGCCATGAACAGGCGGCCGTTCTCATGGCCCAAGGATATTCCCGGGCCACGGGACGACCCGCCGTGGCCTGGGTGGTACCGGGCCCCGGCGTGCTGAACGCGGTGACCGGAGTCGCCAACTGCTACTATGGTTCGGCACCCGTGGTGGTGTTGGCGGGTCATAACAAGGTCGGAGAATTTCAGACCGGGGCTTTCCACGAGATGGACCATCAAGCACTTATGCGACCGATCACGAAATGGTGCGCAACGGTCTACGATCCCAAAAGGGTCGCGGAATATATCAGCATCGCTTTTCGCGAAGCGGCCGGCGGCTTGCCCGGTCCGGCTTTCGTGGATTTCCCTCAGGATGTTCTCGAAGGTGAAATCGTCCCGGAGGAGGCGGTATTGCCCGAGCGTTACAGGACCACGGTGCGTCCGTATGGAGCCCCCGAAGCCGTTCAAGAAGCGGTTGCCCTGTTGGGTTCGGCGAGTAAACCGGGAATCATTTTTGGAAGCGGCATTTTGTGGAGCGACGCGCACAAGGAGCTGGTGGATTTCGTCGAGGCCTCGGGCATTCCTTGTGTGCCGACACCGTTGGCGCGGGGCTGCGTGGCGGACGATCATCCCCTATGCTGTTTTTCGTCCCGGTCTCGACTGATGGGGCAGGCGGACGTGATTCTTTTTATCGGGACCAGGCTGAACTTCGTTTTGAGCTACGGGAGGCCGCCTCGATACAATCCGGAAGCCAAGACCATCCAGGTGGATGTCGAGCCGCGTGAAATCGGTCGCAACCGGCCTGTGGACGTGGGTATCGTTGGAGACGCCAAAGCGGTGCTGGGGCAACTACTGCATGAGTGGCGCCAAAGGGGATTCGTGAAGGACGAGTCTTGGGCGCGTGAGCTCAAAGCCGCGGGAGACAAGAAGGAAGAGAAGTGGAGCGGGATGGCGACCTCCAAGGAAAAGCCCATCAACCCCATCCGCCTTTGCAGGGAGATCGCGGATTTCCTGGATCGAGACGCCGTCGTCACCGTAGATGGCGGCGAGATTCTTGATTTTGCCCGCAACTTGATCCCTTCCTATGTGCCCGGCGCACGCCTCAATCCCGGTATTACCGGCCTGCTCGGCATCGGGATTCCCTACGCCGTCGCCGCCAAGCTGGCTCACCCGACCCGTCAGGTACTTTGCGTCTGTGGAGACGGCGCTTTCGGGTTCAACGGAATGGAAATGGACACGGCGGCGAGATTTGGCGTTCCCATTGTGGTCGTGGTTGCCAACAATGCCTGTTGGGGCGTCTGCGCGAACTTTCAGAGGGGCGTTTACGGCTCTGAGTGCACGGTGGGCACCATGCTGTCATCGACACGGTACGATCTTATAGCGCAGGCAATGGATTGCTACGGGGAAACCGTCGAGGACCCCGATGAGATTCGCCCCGCCCTGGAACGAGCTTTTGACTCGGGCCGTCCCGCGGTTCTGAACGTGCTCACCGAATCTTATACCGGTGGTTACTCCATGTCCGGGCAACTTAAGGACTTACCCAATTTCAGGTAGCGCGTTGGTTTCCTTTGGGATTTCAAAGGCCGGAGACGCGTTGCCGGTCTTTTCCGCCGGAGTCGACTCCGGCGAAGGCCGAACCACCCCACACATAAACTCATGAGGGAGACGCCATGGAAGAAGAAAAAGTAAAGGCCGTTGTGAAGCAAGTGGTGGGCATCTCCGATGAAGATTGGGAGACCTTCCGATCGGGAAGTCCCGGCGTGTTCAAGTTCTTTACGCGAGTGGCGGACGTGGGAACCAGCAGGATCATCGCCGAGGTCATCGAATCCAAATACTGTGCGGCGGGGATGAAGAAAGGTCAGAAGATCGTTATCGAGGGCGGCGCGCTGGTCCCGCAGAAATCCACCGCGCCCCTGTGCATGCGTGCATTGGGGCCTCTGACCGGATACGTGAATACGATCATCGAAATGATCGTTTCGGGCCAGGACCCCAACGATCGCGTGTTCATGACGGCGGAATGCCTTGATCCCGGACTGGAAGCCGGGGGCTTGGGCAAAGTCAAGTTTGCGGTTCGTGTCGAGAAGGTGGACTAGTGGAGCAGCCGGCGGGGTTCTCGAAGGGGCGCACTCCGGCACGAATTTCCGCGAGTCCCAGGCGTTTCTCGAATTCGTGAAGGTCGAGACGATGCTCCTGAAGCTGCGCCGCCCCCTTATTTTCCTGGATCGAAGAGTAGACGTGCTCCAAAACCTTGGCGTAGGCCAGGGTCGAAGTGAAGGGAAAAGTCACGATTCCGTACCCCATGGCCTCTAGTTCAGGGGCCGTCAAGACGGGCACGAGAGGATGGTCGAACATATCGAAAAGCAGGGGGACCCGACGTATCTCCCGTGCCGCCTGCTCGACTTCCTCTCTGGAGCCCAGAAGCTCTATATAGACAACGTCCGCCCCGGCCTCGGCGAACGCTTGTGCGCGTTCCACCGCATGTGCGAATCCGTGCGAGGGCCTCGAGTCCGTACGGGCGATGACGACGAAGTCCGGGTTCTGTTTCGCGTCCATGGCCGCTCGGATTCTGTTGACTGCCGTGGGGAGATCAACGACCTGGACACCTGCCATGGCCGCACACCGTTTGGGTTCGACCTGGTCCTCGATGTGAATTGCCGCCACACCGGCTTTCTCGAACTCGCGTACCGTCCTTTGTACGTTGAGGGGACCTCCGTATCCGGTATCCGCATCACAGATGAGCGGGATATCAACGGCCGCGGCTATGCGCCGAGCGTGCTCGACGATCTCGGTCATGGTCAGTTCGCCCAGATCCGGCCGTCCCAACAGGGAACAGGCCACACCATAGCCGGTCATGTAGGCGGCGTCGAAACCGGCTTTTTGGATGAAGTAGGCTCCGAGGGCATCATGACATCCGGGGGCCGTTACAATACGGTCCCCCCTGAGAAGTTCTCGCAAACGGCTTGCAGCACTCATGAAAGGGATCCTTTCCGAATCGTGGGGTGAGCCGGCGCTTCCGTCGGTGTGGCGTGAACAGGAAGCGCGGCAGATTGCGCAGCCAAAGAAGGCCGTGGAACGCTTCCTATAGAGGAGTGTGACGAATCAGTCATTTTAGGCACACTTCTGCGTCTATAAAACGTCGATTCCGTTTAATCAAGGGGTAATCATGTGGATTCAAGCGCCCGGGCGCATAAATGATCGTTTGGTTTTTTTGGGGAATGAGAAGATCGGGATGTATCTGCTGCAAAGCGGTGAGGGTGACCTGCTCGTGGGTGGAGGCGCTCCTTGGATGGTTCATGATCTTGAATCCGGCATTGAGGAATTGAATATCGATATGAGCCGGATTCGCTTTCTTGTGATCGGGCACGCTCATTTCGATCACTGCGGGGCTGTTCCTTACCTTCAGAAAAAGTATCCTCACATCCAGGTGTTGGCTTCCAGGGGAGCCGGTGCCATTTTCGGCATGGAGAAAGCGGTTCGCAACATAAGGGCGTTCAGCCTACAGGTCATGGAAGGTCTCGGAATCCCCATGGAGCGCGGAGGCATCTCCATGGAGTTCGACGGTGTGAGGCTCGCGAAGGAACTCAAGGAAGGCGACCGGATTGAATTGGGGGACCTTCGGCTCGATGTCTACGAATCGCCGGGACACAGCCGTTGCGGCATGATCCTTTATGAGCCGAATCGGAAATGGCTCTTTCCATCGGATTCCATGTGCTTTCCCACGGGAGACGACGGCGCATTTCTGATCACGGCCAGTGAAAGTTACAGGGATTATTTGGAGAGCCTCAAGAAGGTCGAGAACCTGGATGTCCGCATGTGCGCGTGGGAACACCATGGCTTGATGACCGACGAAGATGCCGAAGGAATCGTTCGTCGTGTCATGGATTACGCCGTCGATTTCAAAGAAGATGCCCGTGCACGCCTTGAGCGAGGAGAAGATCCGGAGTCGCTGGCGGACGAACTCACTCGGGACTGGCTGGACCGATCCAAGCTTGAATTCCTTTCTTACGACATCATGATGTACATCACGAGGCGGATGTTGCAAAATGCCTTGGAAGAAGACGTAAGCGAATTCAAACGATAACGCGTGATTGCGCGAGGTTGTGTTTGTGCGTGAGGACGTTTGTCGCTCGTTCTCAAGTCGCCTCCCGATCCTTTAGTCTGAAAACCTCGAGCACGTTTTCGCTCACGGCATGTCCGAGGTCGGCCAAAGGGATGCGCCTTAGCGATGCCACGGTTTCCGCGGTAAGACGGAGGAATGCAGGCTCGTTTCTTTTCCCCCGGCGCGACGCCGGCGTCAAATTGGGCGCATCCGTTTCCAGAAGCAATCGGTCGAGAGGTGTCTTCCGGGCGACCTCGATGAGCGTATGCTCCTGGGAATAGGTGACCTTTCCGGATACGGAGAGATAGAATCCCCAATCCAAGTACTTTCTTGCCAGGTCCCAGTTTCCCGAGAAGCAGTGAATCACTCCTCCCACGAGTCGACTTCGGTAGGAGTCGAGAATCCGATAGACATCATCGTGGGCATCCCTGTCGTGGATGATGATGGGCAGTTGGACGGCCGCCGCCAGGTCGAGCATTTGGTGAAACAGGTCGAGCTGCGCTTCCCGAGGAGAATGGAAGTGGAAGTAGTCCAACCCGATTTCTCCCACCGCCACGATGGACGGGTCGCGGACCAGTCGTTCCATGTCCGCCATTCGTTGGGCGTCGGCTTTTCTCGCCCAATGGGGGTGATAGCCCGCCGCCGCATGGACGGATCGAAATTTCTTGGCCAAAGCCAAACAGTTTTCACTGCTGCGCGGCGTCACTCCGATGGTGACCACGCTTCGGACCCCGGCCTCCCGTGCACGGTGGAGGACGGCGGGCAGGTGATCCTTCAGGTAGGGGGCATCAAGGTGTGCGTGCGAATCGATCAGCACCGGGCATTCCTCCTTCGGTATACGAATGATCGGGGACGGAGCACAATCGTCGGCGCGATGGGAAACGGCCGTCCACATCCGTACAGAGAGTGCGGTTCAGGCTCCGTCCGGAGGTTCATCACAAGAAATCTCGGACCATTTATCGTTGAGCGATCGTCTTAATACTCGATTCCCTCGCGGGCGTGAACTCCCTTGTAATAGGGGTGTTTGATCTGAATGAGTTGAGTCACGTAATCCGCCTCGGCAAAGATCTCCTGAGGCAGGTCCGCTCCCGTCATCACGAGTTCTGTTCGGTTGTTCTTGCCTCGGATGAGATCAAGGAGGTTGTCGAGACTGATAAGCCGAAAATAGAGCGCGTCCAGAATCTCATCGCATATGAGAAGATCGATCCCGTTCCGGCTGTTTTCCACGGCCCAGGCCAAGGCTTGCTCCGCGTGCTCGTAATGCTCCTTCTTGGGTCCTTTGGGTAGAATGAAAGGCATTTTTCCGGGACAGAGGTATTCAATGTTGGGGATTCGGCTCAGCAGCTTGACCTCTGAGGAATCGCCGGATTTCATGAATTGGACGAAAACGACCCGTCCACCGGTGCCGGCCATCCTGATTGCCAGACCGATGGCTCGACTGGTCTTGCCGGGTCCCGTTCCGAATATGGCATGTACCAACCCATATTTTCTGACGGTTTCACGTGGATATCGCTGATTCTGGTACATAGTGAGGTCTCTCTGATTGTGTGTTGCATGTTGACGTTAATGGGCCGGAGAGGGAACGCCGTCCCGATGAAGATGGTTTGAAGTCCGCAACGGATGTGATATCAGAGTGGTAAAGCGTTTCCGTAATGCCCGATCCCTGTGCCGACGCAGGGTTCCCGGGAATTCACGATCGGGACCGATGCAGTTTTTCCCCATGTCTGTTAGCAGGCCGGGCGAAGGCCCGGGAGAATCCGACAACAACCTGCCGAAAAGGAGAGGACGATGCGCATCGTGGTAATGGGTCAGGCGCCTTTTGGCGCCAAGGTGCTGGAAGCGTTGACGGATCGAGGGGACAACGTAATCGCCGTCTATGTCCCAGCGGATAAACCCGGCGGGAAAGACGACCCGCTCAAGGCTTCCGCAGTGCAGCGCGGAATCCCGGTTTACCAGCCCGAAAGTTACAAGACTTCGGATGCATTCGAGCAGTTCAAATCCCTTAATCCCGACCTTTTGGTGATGGCGTTTGTTACGGATATCATCCCCGAGAAATTCTTCGATGTCCCGCCCATGGGGGCCATCTGCTACCATCCGTCGATTCTGCCCAGGCACCGGGGGGCCAGTGCCATAAACTGGGCGGTCATTATGGGTGATGCCGAAACGGGGCTCACGGTATTCAGGCCGGACGGCGGAATCGATACCGGCCCTATCCTGCTTCAAAAGCGTGTCCCAATTCAACCCGAAGATACCACCGGGTCCCTGTATTTCGACAAACTGTTTCCCATGGGCGTGGATGCCCTCCTCGAATCGGTAGATATGATCAAGCAGGGGAAGGCCGCCGGCACCGTGCAGGACGAGGCGGGCGCCACTTATGAGCCTCCCTGTGACGACAAGGTAGCCGCCGTGGACTGGAGTCGGCCCGCTCGTCAAATTTATGACCTGATTCGCGGGTGTGATCCTCAACCCGGCGCGTATGCAACAATTAGGGGTGAGAAGGTACGGCTTTACGGAGCCAAGTTCCGTGATGAACCCGTGGCCCAGGCCCCGGGCACCATCGTGACCGTGGAAGATCAAGGCTTGGACGTGGCCGCGGACGGGGGAGTGATTCGGATCACCAAAGTGCGAACCGCTTCCGGTAAAGGCGGGGCGGGGGAGTTTGCCAAGAGCGCCGGTCTGACCCCCGGTGAACGTCTGTAATTGGTGAACGGCCGTCTTACGGCAAGCATGAAGGCATTACGACCGGTTGAAAGACGTCGGCCGCAAAAATCTCCGGACATAGCCGAGGCGCATATGCCGCCTCGGTGCCGAAAGGTTCTTCCAAGGTCGATCCGGCTTTGTCGTGAAATTTGACAGATCCGACCTGGTGTAAGTTATAATTAAATAGAAGGAGAACCCTAGGCGATAACTTCAGCACGGAAGGAGAGCGGTCATGAGCACGTACAAGGTCATCGAACTGGTCGGAACGAGTTACACCGGCTGGGAAGCCGCGGCCAAAGATGCCATCGAGGTGGCCAGCAAAACTCTCGATGATTTGAGAGTGGCCGAGGTAACCCGCATGGACGTGAGGGTCGAGGAGGGGGGCAGGGTCCTGTACCGCACCCGACTCAAAGTATCTTTCAAAGTCATGCTTGAGAAGTATGCGGAAGTACTGGGTCCCAAACCTTACGCTCAGGAAGAAGGCTGAGAGCTCGCACCCGCGCAGTTCCGAAGGGGCTTTAGCCGAGTGAGAGGGCGTCGACGGTCTTCGCTTGTCCGAAACTGAAAGTCTATTGCCGACGGGGTTTGTTTTCATCCGGATGTTCGATCCGGAATTATCGCCATTGCTGAAATCCGGCCACCGACGCCCAACCGTGGACATTACACTCAGCAAACAATCCTTTCTCCGATAACAGCGAAACGGCCGTCCCTCAGAAGACGGCCGTTTCTCATTGTTGTTCGGGATCAACCGTACTTTCGTTGTTCAAGCATCTCCATGAAGGCGTCGATTCGACTGATGACCTGTGCATGGGCGAACCGCCTGGGGTCCACCTGGTCCGCATCGAGCATAAGAGCGGGAATCCCGAGCTCCCTTTCGAAGGAAGTCTTGTCTCTGGGATTCAGAATTACGGCCATGAGCCGACACGTGGTGAGGTTCCACAAAATGGCCCCGTCGATCTTCCAATCCTTGACCCGATCTCTGTTGTATTCGAGGAACTGCGTAAAGGTAGTGGTGTGCCCCATGCTGTACATGTACTTGATCGCCAAGCTCTCGAGGGGTTTTTCGGGGTCAACGGTTTCGCACCACAGACGGGGATAGAGCTCCTCCACGGAGAGGGCGCCGAACTTGTGGAGGTAGTTGAACAGGCCCATATTGAACCAGGGTGGAATCCCGTCGAAGACCAATCGGAAACGTTCGTTCTCAAGAACCCCCTTACCCTGGGCGACACGTTCCTTCATTTCGTCCACGACCCGCTGATAGAAGTCGGCGGCCTCCTTGGTGCCCGCCATGGTCACAGCGAAGAACACCAGTGTATTGAGGTCTTCCCCGCCGGCGGGACAGGGGACGTTTTTACGCAGCTCAAAAATTTCGTTGTAGAGCGAGCCCATTCTCGCGGAATGAGCGGCGCACTCTTTGAGCCGGTCATAGTCCATTTTCCTGCCGGAATGCTCCTCCAGAAACGCGATATATTGCTTCAACTGAGCAACACCGTATTCTATGGCCTCTTTCCCGATTTGCTGACGGATGTGCCCGCCCCACTGCTTTTCGAAAGCGAACGGATTCTTGTCATATCGCGGCGGCATGACGGGGCTGTCGATGGAGAAGTAGGGTACGTCGTAATGTTCGGCCACGATGCGCATCCAAAGAGGGTGCAGCCTGCAGAGGTTCTTGCACGAGGCCACCATGTCGGGATCGGGGATTCGAATCCTGGACAGAGGCTTGAGAACCTCCTCAGGGAAGGTGCCTTTCATGAACCCGTAGTGATTTTTAAAATAGGAGCACAAGTCTTCCGGGGCGTTCATGGATTCCGCAACTTCAATCAGTGGAATCGAGAGCTGGGTGGCGCCGCAGGCCGCCGAGAAATTCTCGGGAAACATGGGGATCAGACCCATGGCATAATCGATCTCCACTGGGTCCCAACCCGTATGATACACGATCTTGGTGCTGCCCGAGGCCTTGGCTTCATAGCCTCGCTTGTAATACTCCAAGACGTTGGTAAAGACTTCATTTGCGGTCTTAAGGGACTTGATGGACTTGGAGGTGGCTTTTTTCGAATCGGAGTTACTCATGGTTACGCCCCCTTCACGATCTCATAGAATGCTTCCAGTTTGGTGCGGAGCTGGCCCGCGCCGATAGTGGTTTCCACTTCGTGATACAGGAAAGGAATCCCGTCGCGTTCCAGACGATACCTCAGGGCCTGATAGTCCACGAGGTGGGTATCGCAGAATCTCTGGAGACCGAACAGCACTCCCTGACCACGGTTCTGTTTCAATTGCGCCGTAATGAAGTTGTAGCGCTCATCCAATTTTCCCCCCTGATGCATGCAGGGACAGGCAAGTTTGTTGAGATACCGGTCCGTCAAAGCGTCCACGGGGTTTCTGTCCTCTCGCACCGGATTCATGAAGTACCGCGTGCCGACGCAGAGATCGTCGGAGACCACCAAACCTCCGGTTTCCTCGATCAACCCGAAAATGTCGGTATCAGGGTAGGTAGAACCGGAGAGATGAATTCGGACCGGTTCCCCTTCCATGCCTGGGGCTTTTTTCAGTTCTTGCAGGTAGCCCTCCAACAACTGATTGTGCTCTTTCTTGTCCATGTAGAACGAAGCGATCATCACCTTGGTAAAGTCCGAGCCGGATATCTTGGGTCGCTCCGATTTTCCTCGAAGATCATACAGCTCCGACAGGAGGCGACGATTCGTGTTGTAGGTCGCAACGGCCTCGGAAAGATCGTCTTCGGAAATGGGCTTGCCCACGTATTCTTCGACGGCCTTGATAAACATGTCGATCTCGTATCTGAAAAACTTCAACGCGGGTTCCGAGTGAGCGATGTTAGGTCTGGAAATAAAGTAACAGAAAGGAAACGGCTTGTAGTATTCGAGGGCGCCGTAGAAGTTCTGGGCCATGTCGCAGGTGTTGGTGATCACGAAACCGTCCAGGTTGGAGAAACCTTCGCCCAAAGCCATTTCCATGTTGCCTCGTGCGATGAAGCATTGCGCCGCCGGCTGCAACGGACCGGTTTCGCCGGTCAGCCCCGGGGCCCCTATGGCGCGAACGGGGATGATCCCCGCGGCGTAAAGGATTTCCTCGGGAAAGTTGGTACAGGTGTAACCGAAAACCTTTTTGCCGGCCGCCTTCAACTCTTGAACCACAGGGTTCTTGAGCGTCATGGGCTGGTTCGCTCGTTCGAACTTTTCAATCATGACTTATCCTTCCAGAGATGCGGAGATGCCGGGACACGGCATCTCCGAGTATTTGGACCAAGTTTCGTATAGACGGTTTGTTGCGCCTGAACGGCAATCTTCTCCGTTCGCACTTCCCCCTTTAGGGGTCGTTTCCGGATGCTTGAACCGGCGACCCCTTGGGTGTTGGCGGCGGCAGGATCAGGGAAAGAAAACCTTTCCCGAACCCGCCATGTCTTTCAGAATCTGCGGAACCTGGAATCTGCCCCCGAAGCGTTCCTCCAGCTTGGCCAGGTCATCCGCCACGGCCGCAATTCCGCGGGTCTGCATGTAGTGGAAGGGACCGCCCAGGTTCGGCGGAAAACCGATTCCCATGATCCCGCCGATGTCTCCATCTCTCGGATTTCGAAGGATGTCTTCTTCGAGACAGAGAGCGGACTCCAGGCAGAACGCGAGGAGAAGACGATTACTGATCTCATCGGGAGTCAAAGAGACGCGTTCCGCCCCTTGGGCCGTAAGAGCATAGGAGGAAGCGTCGGGGCCCTTCTTCTTTCCGTCTCCGTACTCGTAGAATCCCAGACCGTTCTTGCGTCCCATTCTCCCGGCTTCAGCCAGCTTGTCCAGAAGAGGAGACGGTGAGAAACGATTCTGGAACACCTCCAGGAGTACGTGTCCCACCTTGGCCGCGGTATCCAGTCCGACTTCGTCGCTCACCGTGACCGGCCCCACGGGAAATCCGACCTTGACCGCGCTTGCGTCTATATCCTCGATGCGGGCTCCCTCATCCAGCATGAACATGGCTTCCTGGATGTAACGGGAGATCACTCGGCTCGTGAAGAAACCGGCTCCGTCGTTGACGATGATGGGGGTCTTCTTGGTCTTGGCGCACAGCATGCACGCAGTGGCCAAAGCCTCTTTGGAGGTATCCTTGGTGACGATAATCTCAATGAGGGGCATCTTGTGCACCGGAGAGAAGTAGTGCATTCCCAGGAACTGCTCTTTCCGCTTGGATGCCTCCGCCAATCGGGTAATGGGGATGGCGGAGGTGTTGGAGGCGAAGATCGCGTGGTCGGGGAGCACCTCCTCCACTTCTTTGATGACCCGATGTTTGAGATCGATGTCCTCATACACGGCCTCAATGCACACATCCGCTTTTTCGAACCCGCTGTAGTCGGGAGAGGCGCTGATCAAATCCATGCGCCTGCGATACTCGAATTCTCCTCTCGGGCGTTTGATCCAGGTTTTTCGAAGAACATCGGAGGCGGCTTTCAGACCCGCCGATACGGCACCGAGGTCACGGTCCTTCATGCGCACCAGGTAGCCCGCATCCGCTTTGACGGCGGCGATACCGTGTCCCATGATGCCGGCGCCCAGCACGCCGATTTTCGCAACAGGTTTCGGTTTGACTCCCGCGGCGGGTCCCATATCCTTCTTGGAACCTCGCTCCGAGAAAAACACATGGATCAGGGAGGAGGCTTCTTTGGACATCACAACCGTTCCAAATCGCTTGGATTCCTCGTCCAAACCGGCCTTCATGCCGTCCGTGAGTCCCTTGTACATGGACTCGAGAATCTCCATGGGGGCGGGAAAGATTCCACGTGCCTCCTTGGCGATACGGGCTTTGGCTTGTTCGTAAAGCGCCGGCAACATCTTGGCCGGAGGCATGGGTGGTGATTTGCGTTTGATGACGAATTCGCCCCGGGCGATCTGTGTCGCGCGCTCTATGGCGGTTTCCCTGATTCGATAGGGAAGGGCCAATTCATCCGCCAGACCGAGCTTCAGGGCTTCCCGAGGCCGAATGTTCTTGCCCGTTAAAACCGCCTCCATGGCGTCCTGAAGGGGAATCAAACGCATAAGGCGTTGCGTGCCCCCGGCTCCGGGCAGAAGCCCCAGCTTAACCTCCGGAAGTCCGAGTACCGTGGCGTCGGCCGATGAAACGATTCGGTAGTGACAAGCCATGGCCAGCTCGAGGCCTCCACCCAGGGCGGGTCCGTGTATCGCGGCAATGACGGGTTTGTCCAGGGCTTCCAGGCGGTTGAGCAACCCCTGAAGCCTTGCGCTCAATTGCACGGCTTCCTCTATTTTCGTGATCTTCTGGATTTCGGAAATATCCGCACCGGCAATGAAATTGGTTGATTTGCCCAACAGGGCGACGGCTTTGAGGTCCTTGTCTTTTTCGGCCTGGTCGATCCATTCCGCCAGTTCCAGCGTGGCTTGATCGCTGATGGTGTTCATAGGGGTATTGGGAGCGTCGAAAGTCAGGATTCCCACGCCCGTATCGAGCTTCTCCATGGTCAGGATTTTCGGTTCGGTCATTGCGGCTTCTCCTTTCACGCTGTTCGTGCGCTCGTTTTATTGGGCTCGTTCCAGGATAACGGCGCCTCCCGTGCCGTTGGCGGCGCAAGCCGTGACCAACCCAAAAGTTCCATCCACCCGAGGAAGCTGGTTCGCGCAGCTGATCAGCATTCTACCGCCGGTGGCCGCGAAAGGATGACCCAGAGAAATGGAGCCGCCCATCAAATTGAATCGGTCCATGTTGACTTCGCCGATGGGTTCGTCCAACCCGAGATTCTTCTTCAGCCAGTCTTTTGCCGTAAAGGCTTTCAGATTGCAGAGAATCTGACCGGCGAACGCCTCGTGCATTTCCACGAGGTCGATATCGGAGAGTTTCAACCCGGTATTCTTGAGGGCTTTCGGCGTGCTGTACACCGGACCGAACAACATACCGAGATCAAGGTCCACGCCGGAAAATCCGAATCCTTTGATGAACGCTTTGGGCTTGTAGCCCAGAGCTTTGGCCTTTTCTTCCGACATCAACAGAACGGCGCTGGCGCCGTCCGTCAATGGGCTGGAATTGGCGGCGGTGATGGTGCCCACTTCCTTGTCGAAAACGGGGGGCAGAGTCGCCATTTTCGCGCGGTCCGGGTTGGGCCTGATCAGGTTGTCCGCAGTCACCGGTTTGAAATCGGGACGAGCGAACACCGGGACGATTTCCGCGGGGATTCTGCCGTCCGCCACGGCTTCGCCGGCCATCTTGTGCGAACGGTACGCAAAGTCGTCCTGGGCTTCCCTCGAAACGCTCCATTCCTGGACCATCAGTTCCGTGTGCTCGCCCATGGAATAACCCGTGTAGGGCTCCTGAATGGGGGTGGGCTGAGGAATGAACTGCATGAGGGGCACCTGCCCGATGGTCATAAGTTGCTGCTGAGGATCCTTCTGGGCCTGGGCCGCGAGAATGGCCCTCCTCACCGGCTCGTTGGCCAGGATGGGCACAAAGCTCATACTTTCGGCTCCGCCCGCGATCCCCACGTCCGCCGAACCCAAAGCGATGCTCATGGCCACATGCGCCGCGGTCAAAAGGCTTGTTGCACAGGCAATCTGCATATGATAGGCGTGCACGTCTTTTCGGAGGCCGATGCCCAAAGCCACCATTCTCGCGAGGTTGGTAATGGACGGGTGCCCGATGGAGACCCCCATGGCCACCTCATCGATCTCTTTTACGTCGATCTCCGACCGGTTGACGAGCTCGGCCGTCGCCACCTTTGCCAGATCAACCGCGTCCATTTCCATGAACTCGGTGCCGGCTCTGCAAAAGGGGGTCCGATACCCATCGATGATCGCTACTCTTTTCGGCAGCATAGTACTCCTCCCGTGTCCGCTGTTGCTTGATGAAAATGGTAAACCTGCCCTTGAGAAATGCGATCCCACCGCCCCAGCCTGCTTGGGTCACCCTTAATGCGTTTCACGTCTCGGATTTACGCTCGGCTTTTCTGGGTTCGCGCAGCTTGAATCGCAGTGTCTTTCCTCAGGCCTGTCGCCTATCCCGTGTCTTAACGGGGTGTTACAGGAACATTCATGGCCCGACCGTTTTACCTAGGTGTTTCTTATAATAAAACGAACAGCGAACGGCAAGCCCCATCTCAGGTCTACCGCTATGCGGATTCGTCGCCCGCGGACTCTTCTCTAAGAAGTCCGACCTCTCGGAGGATTGCCTGCATTGTGGCTCCGGCTTTGTCGTGAATGACGATATCCGCCTCCCGGTCCATGTCCGTCGGAGTGTAGTTGATAATAACCAGCTTGGAACCTGCGCGCTTGGCGATGAGCGGCATGCTCGCCGCGGGAAACACAACCAGGGACGAACCGATGACAATGAATAGATCGCATTCTCTGCAGCAACGTTCCGCACGTTCCATCTCGGCCTGCGGCATTGCTTCCCCGAAAGAGACGGTGGCCGCTTTCAAGAGACCGCCGCATTGCCTGCAGTGAGGGTCCTCCTCACCCTCATCAATGCGCTGCAGCACGGTGGTCATGAGAAGCCGATCACCGCAATTCAGGCACTTGGCGAATTTGATGGTACCGTGGAGCTCGATGATTTTGTCTTCGGAATTCCCCGCTTGGTGATGCAGGCCGTCGATATTTTGTGTGATCACACAAGACAGCTTGCCCATTTCTTCAAGTTCCCGGATGCAGTAGTGGGCGGGATTGGGCCGATACCCCGCCGAAACCAGCTCCCTGCGAAGTTGCCAGTTGCGCTTCCGCGCCTCTTTGCTGGAAACGAAACGTTGAATGGTGAAGTCTTCGGGATCGTAGCGGGACCAAATGCCGTCCGGGCTGCGAAAGTCGGATATGCCCGATTCCGTGCTGACTCCGGCCCCTGTGAACACGGCCACTTTATCCACCTCCATTATCATTCGGGCCACCGTTCTTACTGAATCTTCCATGGTGTATGCCTCCTATGAACGTTTACGGGTTTGTTGCGGAAAACAGCTCAAGCGAATCCTTGATCACGGCAACGGGAATCACTATTCATGCCGTACCGATACATCGGAAACCTTAGTTCTTGATGCCGACAACAAAATCATGTAGCTGTTCATTCACGGAAGCTGAACGATGAAGCAGTGATGTTGGTCGCTGAAACAATTCCCCTAAGGAGGTCCCTTTGAAACTTCATCGCATACATTCGCTTCAGCGCAAACTGTCGGAAAACGGCATCGATGCGGCGATTATTCTTCAACACCGTGATCTTTTCTATTACAGCGGCACCGCCCAACCATGCAACCTGATCGTACCTCAAAAAGGAGCTCCTTTATTGCTGGTGCGGAGAGGGGAGTCGTTTGTCCGTGAGGAAACCTGGATCGAGCCCTACGAAATGGGGGGCAGTCCCAAACAGATGGCCCGGAAGCTCGGAGAACTCGGCATCTCGCACGGCACTCTCGGCGTCGAGTTCGACACCGTACCTTACGGTTTGATTCAGAGAATGGCCGCGGCTTTTCCAGCGTTCACGTTGGCGGACGTCTCGCCGTTGATTATGGAGCAGCGTGCCGTTAAGGACCCGGACGAAATTCAACTGCTGAGGGAGGCCTGCGCCCGGTTCGACCTGATGCACGAGGCGGCGCAACGGAGCATCCGGGCCGGTATGACGGAACTGGAACTTAGCGCGGTCCTGGCGGACGTGCAGATTCGAAACCAGGTGGAACAGAGGGTGTTCATTCGGCGTTGGGACGATTGGCTGCAACCCACGGGCGCCATAGCCTCGGGAGAAAACCTGCATCGTATCTCGGGGCACGCCCACACGGTAACCGGTGTGGGATTGAGCACGGCATTGCCTTGGGGAGCCTCGGATCGCGAAATTTGCGAAAACGATTTGATCGTTGTCGATTCCCCCATCAACTATAAAGGCTACCACGCCGACAACGCCCGGACCTATGTGGCGGGGCGGGCGACCCCTCGCCGGCGCGACACCTATCGCGACCTCATGGAAGTCCAGTCGGCGGCCCTCGGGGCGATTCGTGCGGGAATCCCCGTCCAAGAGGTATTCGAAATCGGTATGGAAAAAGTCCGAAACCTCGGATTCGCGGATTTCTTTCAGGGGTTCGGCGACTCCCAGGGACAATATCTCGGACACGGTATCGGTCTCGAGGTGGACGAACCTCCGGTCATCGATCCGAGAACCTCCACACCCATCCTGAAAGACATGGTGCTGGCGGTGGAAAGCAAATTCATCATTCCGGATTTCGGCGCCGTGTTCATTGAGGACACGGTTCACGTTACGGAAGGGGGGTATGAAATTCTGACGCGATCATCCAGGGACTTGGCGGAAACGGGCTAAAACTCCCCAACGCTCTCGGCGGACGGTTTCGGATGTCGCGCCGTTTGGGGAACGGTCTATTCACGCTTGCCGTCCGCGTACCGAACCAAATCCAGGATCAAGTCCTTGAGGTGGACGCAACCGAAGTTCAGGCCCACTGTCTCAACTACTCGGGACTTGAAGGAATCGTCCGCGACAGACCCCATCAACTCGCAAACACGCGGAAAGGGCTGATCGCATATTCCGGGATACGGGGATCGTATGGAGCGAGCTGCGGCGTGCTCGACGATTCTTGTGTCGTTGTCGATGGTCACCTCGACTTCCAGCTCATGGATGTCGTCGCTCAAATATCCCCGCATGAAACAGTTGCTCCCGTCAGTGCCGCATTCGAAGACCTTGTCTCTTCTGAATCGTACACGCTGTCCCGGAAAAGGTGAGTAGATGTCGATACGGCTCGCCGCCCGGATGCCTCGGTCGTCGAATTGACGCTCGATTTCCTCCGAGTAGGGAATACACCCATTTTCCAGCTGAGGCCAGTGCGTCAGGTCGAGATTCCGCAGCACTCTCGGGTCTGTAATATCGAGCCGCCGGACATCATCCGGTTCCAGCGTTCCCACCTGGGCGATCATGCGTGCACACTCGACAAGGGCGTCCAAGGCGGAACCTTGTTCGATGCCTTCGGGGAGGGCACTGCGCGCTTTTCGTACAAAACCGGGACCGATCTCCAGGCCCGTAAGCTCAGTCGTCTCTTTGATATAAGGAATGAGTCCGCCGGCCTCATCCACAACAAAGGTTTCGATCCGCGCCTCCCGGATGACATGATCGGGAAATGCCACGAGAATATCCAAGTGAAGGGGACGCGGACCTTCCGACAAGAAGGCCTCCACCCACACCGAGTTATTTTCCGCCGTACGAACCCTGACGTCCAATGTGCGCCTGAACCAATGATTACGCATCGTCTTTTCCGATTGAAGGTTCTTTGTATTATCGATCGGGTAACAAGGGAAAAATCATAGGAACGTTAGGAAAATTGAAATTATCCTGGATTTATGATAGGGTGTTCCTGTCTTTTTTTGGTGGGTAAACACAATAAACCATGGAGCCACGCGTGTCGAGTTCAAATCAATGGAAGAAGACACATTGCGGTCGCATGGACCATGGAGGGTGCGGTCTCCTTTGCCGTGTTGAAGACAACCGTATCGTTCAGATCAAAGGCGACCCCGAAGATCCTGTCAGTGAAGGCCATATCTGCATTAAAGGACTTTCCCATCCCCGGCGGCTCGCCCATCCGGATCGGCTTCGTTCGCCTTTGTTGAGGCGAGGTGAGCGCGGAGAGAACCGGTGGGAATCCATCCCGTGGAGCGAGGCCTTGGCCTTGATTGCGGATCGCTTGAATGAAATCAAAGAGCGCCATGGAGCCCGTGCCGTGGCTTTCTGCCAGGGAATGCCCAAAGGGCTTGAACACTTCGTGCTGATACGCCTGGCAAACACTTTCGGATCTCCCAATGTGGTGGGACCCCAGGATGTATGTCATATGCCCCGGGAGATCACGAGCATGCATGTATGCGGCTTCTTTCCCGTGGTGGACTACGATCTGCCTACTTCCTGCGTGTTTCTGTGGGGCAGCAATCCCACGGCCACCAATGAGGAAGGAGTGATTCACCGCAAGCTCATGAAAAGAATCAAAGCGGGAAGCCGGGTGATCGTGGTGGATCCCCGTCGCACGGAAATGGCTTCCAGAGCGGATTATTGGCTTCAACTTCGGCCCGGTTCCGAGACGGCCCTCGCGCTGTCCGTGCTGAGCGTCATCGTGGAAGAGCGGTTATACGACGAAGACTTCACGTCATCCTGGACTCACGGGTTCGACCAATTGGCGTCCAGTGTTCTTCGCTATGCGCCCGAGAAATTGGAGGAGATTACTTGGGTCGACGCGGGACTGGTGCGCGAAGCGACCCGGCTCTATGCAACGGCCAAACCGGCCGTGATCCATTGGGGGAACGGAATCGAGCAGAACGTATCCAACTTGGAGACGTGCCGCGCTCTGGTCTCCTTGATGGCCGTCACGGGGAACCTTGATGTTCCGGGAGGGAACCTGGACGGGGGAGAACCTCCGGTGACCTCTTTGCGTAGTTTTGTCCAGGCCGATCTTTTACCGAAGAAGTTTGCCGAGATGATTTCTTTTCGGCACAAAGTCCTGCCTCGGTTCATGGTGGTGCCGCCGGCGCATTTCTACCGGGCGGTCATCGACGACGATCCCTATCCCGTTCGAGGAGCGTATATCCAGTGCGCCAATCCGGTCCTTTCCTACGTGGACAGCCGTGAGGTCGTTAGGGCCCTGAAATACCTAGACTTTCTGGTGGTGTCGGACTTGTTCATGACGCCCACGGCGGCGTTGGCCGACGTTGTGCTGCCTGCCGCCACGGAGCTCGAATTCAATGACATCGGCCATTACGGTCTGGGACACGGCTATATTCTGGCGCGTCCCCGTGTGGTGGACCCGCCGCCTGAATGTTGGCCCGACATCAAGATTCTCAACGAACTGGGCAAGGCCTTGGGCCTGGGAGAATACTGGTTCGATGATTACGAGGAGATTCCTGAGGAGATACTGCGTCCTTCCGGGCTGAGCTATGCCCAATTCGCCGAGCAGGGCATGCTGAAATCTGAAAGGCGATACCGGAAGTACTTGGAAAGAGGTTTTGCCACCCCCAGCGGGAAGGTGGAATTGGTGCTGTCGAAAGCCGAGAAGATGGGATTTCCGCCGCTGCCCGAGTTTGAAGGCCTTCCCGAAGAACTGACGGATGAATTTCCCCTGGTGCTTACTTCCGCCAAGCCCGCGGAGTTTCTATGTTCCTCCAATCGCAGAATCGAGGCGCTCAGAAAGCGTCGACCGGACCCGGTCCTTACGGTGCACCCCGACTGTGCGCGGGAGGCTGGAATCGTTGAGGGAGATGAAGTATATGTGACCACGAGAAGGGACCAAATAAGGTTCAAAGCGGTCTTATGGGACGGAGTCGATCCGAGGGTGGTTTGCGCGGATCCCGGCTGGTGGCTTCCGGAAACGGGCCCTGAAAACCTGTACAGTTGGGACCGCTCCAATTTCAATGTATTGACGGACGGCACCAAATTGGGCAAGGCTTTCGGTACGCCCAACTTGCGCGCCATCGCCTGTCGGATATCAAAGGCTTAGCCTGTCGTCCGACGTGGATTGGCAAACGGGGCTATTTAAGAAGATCGCTTCGATCAGCAGGGACTCGGGAGGGCTCATGAAGACAAAGCAAACCAGGGTGGTGCACCCGGAGAAGTGCTCCGGATGCCTGATGTGTCAGCTCGTCTGTTCATTCTTTCAATCTCCCGAAAAGAAGTTTCAGCCTTCGGCGGCGCACATTCGTCCTTCTCGAGTGGAGGGCACGAACCGATTCCGTGTGGAGCTGCTGGCCGGTTGTATGCAGTGCGGGGCTTGCGCGTCCTATTGCGAATACGGCGTACTCGAAAAGGTGTAGGAGGATTGGATGGGACCAATGGGAGGGTACACGGGACGATTGCTCCGGGTCGATCTGACTCGGAAGAAGGCGCACGTGGAACGGATTCCGGAAGAGTTGTTGCTTCATTTCCGAGGGGGCGCCGCGATCAACGCGGCGTTGGCGTTCATGGAACTGGAACCGTTCGGTGATCCTTTCGCGCCGGACAATGAAATGATCTTCGGCTTAGGCCCTCTGGTGGGCACTATGGTGCCCGGATCGGGGAAAGGGAACGTTACCGCCCGCTCTCCTTTACGAAAATTCATCGGTATCTCGGGTCACGGATTGTTCGGTATGCTCAAGTTCGCGGGGTACGATCATTTGATTGTGACCGGTCGCGCCGCGAAACCCACGGTACTGAAAATCGAGAACAGCAATGTGGAGTTCCTGGATGCCGGAGACCTTTGGGGCCAGGACGTGTTCGACACGACGGACCTGCTCTGGCAGGCTCTCGGGGATCGATTTCACGTCACCTGCATCGGGCCCGCCGGCGAACATCTGGTGCGGGACGCCGGCTTGATCACGAACAAATATGCCGCCTTCGCACGAACCGGCATGGGTGCGGTCATGGGCTCCAAGAACCTCAAAGCCGTAGCCCTCTATGGGAGTGGAGGCATCGGTGTTGCGGATCGGAACCGTTTTCTGAAAGTTGTCAAAAACATCTATCGAATCCTCCGTGCGGATCCCAACCTGCTGAACTGGCGAAAATACGGAACGTTGATCAGTCTGGAGGCCTTCAGCCGTTTGGGGCTTTACGCAAGCAAGAACTACCAGACCGCCTATCGCGAAGAATTGCTGGAGAAGTTCCCTCTGGAAGAATTCGTCGAGCTGTTCAAGAACGGGGACGTGGCATGTCAGGGCTGTCCCATCGGGTGCAAACATCACATCGATTTCCAGGCGTCGAACGGCACGCGAAATCGTCTGGCGGTCTCCTGCATGAATTCGGTCATGCAAAGCTTCGGCACGTTCTGCTTGGTGGACGGTTGGGGCGAGACGATCCAATGCGCGGAAACCGCCGCTCGTTTGGGATTGGACTTCATGAGCGTGGGGAATTTGATCTCCTTTATCATGGAGCTGAACCAGAGAGGGTTACTCAAGGGGGGAGATGCGGAGGAGACTCTTCCCGTTTGGGGCGACGGCCCATCCGTCCGGACATGGATCAGGAAGATCGCTTACCGCGAAGGCTTGGGAGACGTTTTGGCGGAGGGACTGGACAGAGCCGCCGAAGCCCTGGGGCCCGAGACGCTTCCCTATGCCATGCATTCCAAAGGATTGGGGGTGCTGTATGACCCTCGAGCGCGATTGGGCTCCACGGAGATCTTCTCGCAGTTCACAAACGTTCGGGGATACATATCCAACGTCAGTGTGGCCATGGTGGAGCGAACGGCGGAGCAAATCCGCAGGTATTGCTCCAAGATCGGTTTGCCCGAGGACGCCGTCGAGCGCATCGTGTCGGACGACGGTTACAATGTGGCCCGATTAAACAAGTGGACCGAAGATGTGACGTCGGTTCTGGAAATCCTCGGCATCTGCCAGTTTCCTCCGTATCAAAGGCTTCCCTTGGAGCTTTGGGCCGAGGCCTGCACCGCCGTGACCGGAATTGAAACCGGGAGGGACGACCTTTTGCGGGCGGCGGAGAATATGTGGCATGTACGTCGCGCCTTCAACCTTCGTGAAGGGGCCGAGACCGCGGACGACACCTGTCCCGAAAGGTTCTTTAAAGAAACGGCCCCTGCCGGGGAGAGCGGTTTCGGGCCTTTGGACAGGGAAAAATTTCAGCAGCTTGTGCGGGATTATTACGACGAACGAGGCTGGAGCAGCCAAACCGGCGGCCCGCCCTCGGCAAGGATGGCGGAACTCGGGATGAGTTCGACAAAATAATGGAAGACGGCGTAAGAGGCGTGAACCACCGCCGAGTGATGGGACCTTGACACGACTCCATCCTCCGACGATCCGAATCGTGTCCATGTGCCGCAACAACGCTTTCGCCTCGGACAAGACTCCGCACTTCCACTGCGGGGGCCGTTCGGAAGATCATGCACATCCAAGGTTGCGGGAGAACGACCCCTTGCACTCCACGGCGACTTCGAAAGGACGCCTTCCGGGCGGTAGGCGCTTCTCAATCGGGCGGGGAGATTATTCCGGGAGCGGGCAGGTTGCGCCGCTCACGAGCTCAACCAGTGTGCCGCCGGTATCTTTCGGATGGAAGAACAAAGCCTTCTCAAAACACGGTACCTTTTGAGGAACGCCGGTAACGGCCCGAAGCCCTTTTTCTTCGGTAAAATACCGGTAGGCCTCGTCCATGTCGTCCACGATGTAACAGATGTGGTGGATCGTCCCCGGACCGTTCTTCTCCAAGAACCGGCCCAAACCGTCGTCCTTGAGAGGCCTGACGAGCTCAACGTAAGTGTTGTCGAAAGGAAGGAAGCTGACTTCCGCGTTGAAGGCGTCCACTACGAAGCGAGCCATTTCCTTGCACCCGAAAACCTCTTCATAGCTCTTCTTACCTTCGTCGATGTCCTTTACCACCACGCCTATGTGATGTACTTGCAGTTTCATAGGAGACCTCAAAAAATGTCGATCAGAAAAGGTGCACAGTGGAAAAAATATTTTAAATATTCTATAAGGGCTTTCTTGTATTCAGTCAAGCAGCAGGCCTGAAGAAGAGTTTCGCGTTTTGCATCCGTTTGTCAAGTTTTCTTAGAGTTATCAGCTAGTTGATTTGCCTATTCATGAACTCGCCGAAAGATCGGGAATCAGGGCACACCGACCGGACCATGGGGAAGACATACTTGAAAATGTCGGCTTTTCCTTGGCGAGAACACATGGATTTTTCGACGGCGCTCGTCACACAAGCATTTCGTGATTTGAGAAGGCCGGACATGGTCGGATCAGCAATGCCGGCTTGCCTCGAGGGAAGAATATTTTTCTTTGTCGCGGTCGGATGGTTCAGGTGGCAGTCGCGGAGGGACCGGACGCCTTTATACGCCCAGATCCCCTAATAATCGTGCGCAAACGGGAGGAGTCATGATTACCAGTCGCAACTCTTGGATTTCGATGGGCTTGATCGCGTTGTTATTTGTCGTCGCCTGGGGTGCCCTTTGGTACTTGCTTTCTCCGGATGCTTTCCAGGCGGCCGGGCTCGTGGTGGCGGCGCTTTTCGTGGCTACCGAGGCCTGCCTATACATGATGTTCCGAAAGGAACGTGCTCGGTGGTCGGGATTGGTGGATTTGCTGGAAGAAGAGTCGGATGAATCGCTGGATGCTTCGGGGTTGGACGAAGGCGGTCTTCAGCAGGCTCTGATCACCCGGGTCAGGAGCATGAGGCACCGCATAACCGACTTGGAAGCCCAAGGGACTGAGGAGCGGAAACTGCTCCCGCACCATGAGGCCCAGGACGAAGGAAACGACATCAGAGCGAGGCTTGAACAGGAGAAGCTTTTTTTTCAGAAAGTCTTGGACAGCTCGTCCCTGTATGCATTCCTCGTGGTCGGAATGGACGGAAAGGTCAAGAGCTGGAACACCGGCGCCGAGAACATCTTCGGATGGAATTACGACGAAGCCATTGGACGTCCCGTCGCCTTCTCCTTCATCAAGGACGACACCGGTCGCGCGGCGGACATCCAACGTAAGCGCAGCAAGCAAGTCATGTCCCAAGGGAAGGCGCTCTTCACCATGCGACGACGGCGGAAGAACGGGGAAGTCTTTCCTCTGCACTGTACCGTGACCGCACTGAAGAATGCCGAAGGAAAAACCGAAGGATTTCTTGAAATCGGCCGTGATGTCAGTGAAGAAGTGAAGAAAGACAACGCCATCCAGGAACAGATTGAGACGGCCCGCTCTCTGGCCAACAAGGTGGGTAGAATCGACGACATGGTGAAGACCATTGATCTCATCGCTCGCCAGACAAACCTGCTGGCCATCAACGCCGCAGTGGAGGCGGCTCGTGCCGGCGAGATGGGGGCGGGGTTCGCCGTCGTGTCTCAAGAAATCAGAGCGCTCGCTCAGAAGTCCGGAAACGCCTCGAAAGAGATCAGCGCACTGGTGGGCGAGATCCAAGCGGAGAGCCGCAAGGTGGCCGAAGCCAGCATTGACCGCATCGAAGTGGACTAGTCTCGGTTGCAGGATTTCCCGATGTTCAGCGTCGGGATCGGCAGGGAGAATTCTCGATGGGCGCACCTGCAAGGTGATTTTCTGCGGTTAGGTATTGAGTTTCAGGACAAGACGCACACTGCGGCGTGAATTTACGTCACACACAGTGCCGCGTTGCAGTGGTGAAAGCGAAGGCAATGACGGAAATGGAAGGCGCCTTGCTCGGGCGCAGAAGGAAGGACTCGTCCGTATCATTTACGCAACGAAAAACGCTCATGGTGCACGCGGTTTTCGAGGACCCCAACCATCATCTCGAGATGGTCGGTGAGTTCTCTCATCCTGAGCTCGAGATATTATCCCTGGATTCCCGGATCATTCGATATCCTCACGACGCCTGTTTAGGCGCATTGCCGATGATGACGGAGATGATCGGCAGGCGTGTGGAACCCGGGATCGTAAAGCGGCTGCTCAAAAAGGGTGCGAGCGTTTGCTGCACGCATTTGAACACCTTGTTCAAAGACACGGTCGAAGGGGCGCTTCTGGGGCGTGGGATGAGAATCCGGCGGATTCTCAATGAAATGTATCCCGACATTACAAAGTCTCAGCTCTACAAATACGTGTTCGCCTTCCGACCGGAACTACTGAATTCCTGTTTGGCCTATTCCGACACGGGGTCTTTGATCGAAGAAGTCGCCGCAGCAGAGTGGCGGGGAGGCATGCTCCTGGAAACCATTCAGGAACTGGAGGATGAATACGCAGCATTCAAGGCTGAGGATCAGACTCGAATGCCGAGGGTCGGCGCAGGTTAAAGGCTCTTTTGGTTTCGGCATAGTCCAACAGCGCGTTGACTACGGAAGACGTGTGGTTGAAGATATTTCCTGATCGGTCGGGATGCAGGAAATGTCGAAAAGCCCTGGTGAAACGTTTCCACTCTTTCTCGGGCATGGTGTCCCAGGTATCGGGGAGCAGCCCCAACATCTCGATCCGAACATCCATCTCCTGATTTCGGTGATTGGCCCCCTGCTTCTCGTGAATCGCCAATTGCTCCCGGTATTCACCTTGGAGTTTCTGGACTTCGAGTTTGAGGTGCAGCAGCCCGGCCTCCCGATCGATGCGGATTCTCTCCTCCTCCAACCTCGGCAGACGTTCGGCCCATTTCTCGTCCAGGGGCGTTCGGAGTGAGGCGTCAACGGTTTCCATGTCCCAGGCGGAACGCGACGATTCGTCCACGCCTCGGGAGCGTGCATCGGCAACCCGCTCAATCTTGTTTGTGAGAACATTGAGCCGGTCCAAGAGATCCGCTCTTCGCTCTTCGACCTGTTCGCGATAGTCTTCGATCTCCCGCTTCATCCTCTCCGATACCAGTCGATCCTGCTCGAGTTCACCCGAGGAGAGAGCTCGATCCCGCGAAATACCCCAATTGTCGAAAAATTGCCGAAGCCTGGATTCCACCCATCGATGATGCTCCTCGGCCACATGATCCGGCACCCGACCGTATTTCTCCTCGAAGTCCCGACGCCGCTGTTCTTTCTCCCGTTCTCGAAGTCGGTTTTCCAGGACGGTCTTCCGGTTGATTATGCGCCACGTGGCGCTGCTGATTTCCGTGAGCGGCCACCTCTCCTCCATGGCCTGTTGTTTTACGGAATCCGGAATTTCGTCGTTCTTGAGAAAGCCTCTGATTGTCGCCAGCTTGAGCCAGGGGGACTCTCTCCCGTCGAGGAGCGTCTTGACGTGTTCGACGCCCTTCTTACCCACGGCTCTCTCCACCGCTTTCATTTCCTGGATCAGTTTTGAAATGGATTGGTCGCCGATATCTCCGGATTCGTACAGCGCCAGCAGTTGCTCAGGAACATAGGTACGAGCCTCAAGCGTTTTTTTCCGGACGGTTTTGGCGGAGCCGGTGTCCCCCAGCATTCGGAGAAGATTGGAGCGGTCGGTGGGATGCAGGTTCTGCGAGGATATCTTGTTGGTCAGGGCAAAGGCAACGGCCTCGTCGTCGCCGGTGAAGGCTTTGACCAGGCACCAAGCCTCTTCGATGCCCAGGTCGAGCATGATATGCAAGCGCCTGTAGCCGTCGATCAGCCGAAAGGTCTGATCCACGACCAGAGGGAGTTGCGGGCCGTGCTTCTCCAAATCCGCCCTGAGATAACCGAGGTCGTTCCGACGAATAGGCAGGAGCGCCTCCAATTCAGGCCAAGGTCGTATGTCGTTGATGGGCAGTCTTTTCAGGAACATGTCGCGGATACTCCTGAAGAGTCGAGGCATGAATTCTTTTCGGCAGGCCTTCAGACCAGTCCCAGAGCGCTCCTGACCATTCTGTCGATAATCGCCTTCATGATATCCCACGGGACCAGTTTGAAGAGCTCAAGTTCGTGGAACTTCTGTGCGGTTTCATCAATCAGGAGATTGATATCTCCAAGCTCTTTGTAACGCGTCTGAATTCGTTCGCGCTGAGAACGCGTTGCCTCGATGCCTCTCGATATGATGTCTTGGACGTCTTCCTCGATGATTACTCCCCCATGCTCGTAGCCTACCAGAGCAACCGAGAGCTCTTCCAGCTTGCCGAGGCTTTCAAGGTAGTGGTCGTAGTCGTGATTTGCCGTCACCGTGAGCTCACGTTTTCCGGTTTCCGGAACCGGAATCGCATCTCCGGGAAACAAAGCCCGCATTTCGGGAACATAGACGGTCAGGGAGCATCGTGAATGACCGGGGGTCGTGAAAAAACGCATGGAAAGGCCTTCTCCGAGATCCAGTCGATCGTCGTCGCCTACTCGCCGGTCAACCTGGATCGGAAGAAAATCCAAGGAAATGCCCTGGTGCTCTTGAGGGCGTTTCAGAGTCTTCAACGTTCCGCGGTTGACGTCCTTCATGAGGCGCACCGCATTTTCCTTCATCAGAATCTTGGCGCAGTAGTCCGAAGAGATCGTCCGAATGTGCGGGTACATTTGGATCAGATAGGGGACGGCGCCACAATGATCATGATGTGCGTGGGAAATAACCAGATATTTGATTCGGCTGCGATCGATACCGAATTCGTCCAATTGGGATTCCAATCGAGCGACTTCCCAAGCCACGCCGCCTCCGATGAGTGCGTATGATTCGCCCATCAAAAGATAGATACAGCTATGCCGTGTGCCGAGAAAAAGCAGTTGATCTTGAATGAAGCCGGGAGTCTGTATTCTCATAGAAAGTCACCTCAACGGGAGAATTTGATGTTTGGCAACGGGGAATCAGTCGATACCGCACAGGCGGCGAAAATGATCGTCCATCCGGCAGGTTTCGAATCTGTCTTTGCCCGCCTCGAAACGAGCGCGTTCCTCTTCGGTTTGGGTCAGAAGCGTCGGCACCGGGTGCGGGCGCCCTTCCTTGTTCAGGGCCACGATGACGAAGTACGCAGTGCACGCTTGCCACGTCTTCTCGCGAATGAGGTCTTCGGTAGTCACATTTACCTGGACCTCCATCGTGGAACGGCTTGCGTACGTCAGGCGGGCATGGACCGAAACGAAGTTGCCCACACGAACGGGATTCAGGAAATTGATGGCTTCCACGCGCAACGTTGCAACGGGCGAATGGGAGTGCCGGACTGCGACCACTCCGGCGGCCGTGTCCATAAGCTTCATGATTTCGCCGCCGTGAGCGAAAACGCCTCCCGGTCCTGCATGCTCAGGTGAGAAAACCATGGACATGCGAACTTCCGAATGATCGACCGTTCTGGCCTCGGTCGGATTGTCCCTTGTTTCTTGTGCAGGCATGGGAACCCCTTTCTCAAATCGACAACGGCAAGGTCATGTTGCCCGTTAGAGCATCGAACGACACCTTCGATACGAAAGCCCACCGCCATACTTCAAACTTTCTTGATGAAGACGGACGGCAGTGCACCGACATTGCGCTGGTGGAGTCAACCTTTGAAACTTACGGAATAACACCCTACTCATCATTTCATCTATCTGCAAGGACTCGGTTGATCCTACAGGCATTTTCAATGCCGACGCGCATAAGAGCTTTGCTCAGGCGTTGGAGCCGTTTTCGGCATTGATCCGGGCGGCGGCATCCGTTATAAGAAAGAGTTATTTGCTACGTTCAATCTTCAATTGAGAGAGGTAACTATGGACATTCAGGGAAGTGTAGCGATCGTAACCGGAGGTGCGTCGGGTTTAGGTGCCGCGACTGTCCGTGCGTTTGTGGCCAACGGTGGGAAGGCGGTCATTTTGGACATGGTGGAAGAAACCGCCAATCAACTCGTGTCCGAGTTGGGGGGAGCCGCTGTTTTCGCCAAAGCGGATGTAACCAATGAAGCGGAAGTACGGGCAGCGATAGAAGCCGCCAAGACGAACTTCGGCGGCCTCAACGTGTGCGTAAACTGTGCCGGCATCGCCGTCGCGGGAAAAACAGTGGGCAAAACGGGTGCATATCCCCTGGATCAGTTCTCCAAGGTGATCGGCGTGAATCTGATCGGTACCTTTAACGTGGCCCGCCTCGCCGCCGAAACCATGGTGAACAACGAGCCCAACGACAAGGGCGAACGCGGCGTGATCATCAATACCGCTTCCATCGCCGCTTGGGAAGGCCAGATTGGACAGGTTGCGTATGCGGCCTCCAAAGGTGGAGTCGTCGGAATGACGCTGCCCATGGCAAGAGACCTTTCGAAGAACGGAGTGCGCGTGGTGACGATCGCTCCGGGCATCATGGGCACTCCCATGCTCGCGGGTCTGCCTCAAAACGTGCAGGATTCCCTGGGCGCTCAGGTGCCTTTTCCCTCCCGCCTCGGACTGCCGGAGGAATATGCGGACTTGGCGGTTACCATCATTCGGAACAGCTATCTCAACGGTGAGGCCATCCGCATCGACGGCGCGTTGAGGATGTCTCCCAAATAATCGAGCGACTTTTTTCCGGAGATGGTCCTTCCGGATCAGGAAACGTTCGTCGTGGGGCGGTTCAAGGATCGCCCCATGTTCTTTATCCCCCGATGTCTTCCCGGGATTCCCATCGGGATCATGATCCTCCTTAGAGCCCTCCAGCCTCAGGACCGGAACTCGCGTTCGCGGTATCCCGCCGGCCGCATCGTCGCCTTGTGCGACTTCTTTGGAAAGGATTTGGCGTAAATGGGTGAGATTTATTTGATTCGTCACGGACAGGCCTCTTTCGGTACGGATAATTATGACCGGCTCTCCGAACTCGGTCGGCGGCAGAGCCTGATCCTCGGCGACTACCTGTCCGGATTGAACGTGGATTTCGATTGCGCCTATTCAGGCACGTTGGTGAGACAGGTGGATACGGGGCGTTTGGTACTCTCGAGGTGTGGTGCTTTTTCCTCGGCCGATATCACCGCCATGCCCCAGTTCGACGAGTATCCGTCGGATTCCGTCATTCAAGCGTCTGCTCGGGTGATGGAGACGGATCCTGAAATGAGGAGCCATTTCCGGCAATATCGAACGGACCGTCGATCCTTCCAGCGGGTACTGGAATGGGCCATGTTGGGTTGGGCCGCCGGGGCGCATTCGGCACCGGGCCTGGAAACGTGGAACGACTTCGCGGGACGAGTGAGGCAAGGATTGCGCCTGGTCGCAGAGAAAAACGGCCGAAGCAAACGGGTCGCGGTGTTTACCTCAGGAGGGAGTATCTGCGCCGCCCTTTCCTCGGCTCTGCAACTGAGTCCCGAGAATTCGCTTCGTCTCGCCTGGGTGATCCGGAATACTTCCGTGACCGTGCTCAAGTACAATGCGGAACGGATTTCTTTATTTTCTTTTAACTCGGTGGCACATTTGGAGGGTGAGGCCGAACCGGGCCTAGTGACCTACGGTTGAACCGAATTAACAGTGCCTGTCCGGCGGGACGAGAAGACTTCAGGTAACGCCGTTTACGATCGTTTCGCAAGCCGAATAAATGCGGGAATGAATTGCAGTAGGTCATCCACGATGCAGACGTCCGCGTGATTGAACATGGCGGCGACGCAGTCCGTATTTAAAGCGACCACCGTGTCGGCGCCCCTCATGCCTGCGATGTGCTGCGGCGCACCCGAAATGCCGCAAGCGAAATAGAGTCTTGGGGTAACCTTGGCTCCCGTAAGTCCCACCTGCCTTTTGTATTCGAGCCAGCCCGAGTCGATCAGGGGTCTGGAACCCGCCACAGCGGACTTGGGAAACACCGAAGCCAGTTGGCGGATCATGTCCAGATTCTCTTTCTTCTTGATCCCTTTACCCGCCGCGACAACGACTTCGCCTTCGGTCAGGCTCAGATTTCGCTCCCCGGCGGGAAGCACGGCCAACGTTCTGGAACTCCTTTCCGGGATAGAAACCCGCCTGATTTCAACCGATCCCGGACTCGTGTCGTCGCATGTGAGAGTTGGAAACGCTCCCGGTTCCACCGTGATAAGAAACGGTGAGATCGCAGGACTCACGGACTCCGTGAACCTGCCCGCCTGGACCAGGCGTTGGAACACGACGTCGTCCCCAACGCGGGCAACGGCGTTTACACCGGTGACGCACGCGCCTCGCAGACGGCAGGCCAAGCCCGGCACAAATTCCCAGGCGGCCGAAGAGTGTGCGGCCAACATGCCCAAAGCGGGACGGGCTTTAAACAAGTCCGCAAATGCCGCTTTGTAGACTTCGCCGTTGTAAACGGACAACGCGGGATGTTCGATACCGATCACGTTCAGGCCGCAGACTTGGGAAAGGTGGGATGAGAAAGATCGGACGTCCGCGCCCGGGACCACCAGCTCGACGGATGCCGGACGTATTCGCCGGATTTGCTCCGCACAGGCAAGCAGTTCAAATGTGACGGGGGAAATGCCGCTTCGGCTTTGTTCCGCAATGACAAACAGACGCTCCGGCACCCTCGCCCCCTTTCAGAGAAAGCCTTTGTCCCGCATGATATCAAGAAGGTCCGCCGCCTTTTCCTCAGTTGTGCCTTTCAGGAACCGTCCGGCTCTCATTCTGACGGGAGTCGCCAGTCCTCGCGCAATCAGAGTCGCAGGCGGCTGATCCAGAGACGAGGATGGAACCGTGAGCAGCACCTGTTTCTTCGCACGCATCATGTTGGAGAGGGTAGGGTAACGTGGAGTATTCAAACCCGTTTGAACGGATAGGACGGCCGGCAGGTCCAACTCCACGAGCTCCCGTTCCCCGTTGTCGATTTCCCGCAGGACCACCACAACGGCCTTATGGAGGTCTACGTCTATTTTGATCACGGACGTGGAACAGGGACGGTTTAATAGTTCCGCGACCATAGGGCCCAACATGCCGTGCATGCCGGACTCGGACATGAGGCCGGTCAGAACAAGGAAATGCGGGTTTTCCCGGAGATAAGCAGCCACCCATGTGGCCTTGGCGAGGGTTTCCACGTGCTCCGCTTGTTCCAGGAGCACGTGGACTCCATCGTCCACGCCCATGGCCAAGGCCTTTCGGATCGCACCGCCGGCCTCGGCCGGGCCCAAGGAAAGCGCTGTGACCCGCGAACCCGGTATAGTTCTGCGAATCCTGAGACTTTCCTCCACCGCACACTCATCGAAGCGGTTCATGCGGTAGGTCAGGCCGGGGTCCCTGTACGGACCCCGAGACATCCCGTTGATGGCCGATGTGGCGGCGGTTTCAGGTACTTGGTGTACGCAAACGAGAATACGCATAATCTCAGGCGTGATTAGAGGTTTGAACGATCGATCACCCATCGGGCGATGTCATCCAATACATGTACGTTCTTAATCAAGGTCTTGAACCGTTCGTCTTTGGTTTCACCATGGTAATAGCGGTAGTAGATTTGCTGGAAAATGACGGCGAATCGGAACAGGCCGAAACAATGATAGAAATCCATGTTGTCGAGGGATCTGCCTGACTCTCTTTCGTATAGGCTCACGATGTCTTTTCGGCTCAGAACTCCGGAGATTTCCACCGGCATCAAGCGCATGGTGTGCCAATCTTCCGGATCGCCGGGTTCGACCCAATAAGCCACGGAGTTGCCGAAATCCATCAGCGGATCACCCAGTGTGGCCATTTCCCAATCCAGCACGCCGATAATTCGTTCCGGAGACTTAGGGTCGATAATCACATTGTCGAAGCGATAATCGTTGTGGATGATCCCCGATTTTGCGGAGTCGGGGGGCATGTGTTCCATCACCCACTCCATGACCCGTTCGCAGTCCGGGGCGTCGGGAGTGCGTGCGTTCCGGTATCGTTTGATCCAGCCCTCCACCTGTCTTTGGACGTATCCCTTCGGTCTCCCCAGTTCGCCCAAACCGATGGATTCGTAATCCACGGCATGGAGCTCCGCCAGCACCCGGATGAAGTTCGCGCCCAGGCGGCGGAGCGTGTCGCCGGACAGGGACAGACCTTCCGGGATTTCCCTGCGCAGAATGATTCCCTGAATCCGTTCCATGACGTAGAAGGGTTCGCTCGTGATGGAAACATCCTCGGTATACAAAAGGGGTTTCGGGCAATACGGAAACGCTTGGTGCAACTTGGAAAGGACTCGGTATTCTCTCCCCATGTCGTGAGCGCTCTTGGCCTTGGTGCCGAAAGGCGGACGCCTGAGCACGAGCTCCCTGTCCCCGAAATGCAGCAGATAGGTCAGGTTTGAGTAACCCCCCGGGAATTGGCGGATTTGAAGGTCGCCTTCAAGGCCCGGGATCGAGTCCTTCAGGTATGTTTCAACGGTCTTGGCGTTGAGGTCTTCCCCCTCCCTGACGCTCCCCGCTTGATCCAAGAATTCCATGATGCTCCTTTTCAGCTTAGGCGAATGGGCCTCTATTTGGCTTTGAATTGGCGGAGGATGCGTCTCGCCACCGCCGATTTGTGCACCTCGTCCACTCCGTCGTAGATGCGTGCCGCGCGCTCGCTGCGATAGAAGAATGAAAGCGGGGTGTCGTCCGTCATGCCCAAACCGCCGTGCACTTGGATGGCGCGGTCCACAACGCGTTGGAGAATCGGGGCGCCATAGAATTTAATCTGGGAGATCTCGTCCCGAGCTTCTTTGTGCCCCAGGGTTTCCATCTTCCATGCCGCGTGCAGGATCATCAAGCGCGCCGCCTGTATTTCCGCGGCGCTTTCAGCAATCCAGAATTGTATGGTCTGCTTGTCCGCAAGCGTCTCTCCCGGAGCGATGGGCCTTTCGAGGGCTCGCCGGCACATGAGTTCGAGGGCTCGCTTGCAGATGCCCATCCACCGCATGCAATGGTGGATGCGGCCGGGGCCGAGACGATCCTGAGCGATCACGAAACCTTCTCCTTCGGGCCCCAACAGGTTCTCTTTGGGTACACGGCAGGATTGATAGAGAATCTCGCCGTGGCTTTCCCAATCCGAGCCTTCGTGGCCCATCACGGAGATATTGCGGACCAGATTGTACCCCGGGGTGTCCGTGGGAACGATGATCATGCTCGCCCGCTTGTGGGGAGCCGCTTCCGGGTTGGTTACGGCCATGACGATGGCGAAGGCTGCGCCATCGGCGGCCGTGGTGTACCATTTCTGGCCGTTGATCACGTAGTCGTTGCCATCGAGTACGGCGGTGGTATCCATCATTACGGGGTTGGAACCCGGCAGCTCCACTTCCGTCATGGAAAAGCAGCTCCGGATTTTGCCTTCCACCAGAGGGCGAAGGTAGGTTTCCTTCTGTTCCTCGGTTCCGTATTTGTGCAGGATTTCCACGTTTCCGGCATCGGGGTACTGACAACCGAACGTGTAGATTCCCATGGGCGACCTGCCCAGGGACTCAGAAATCAGACCGTAGTCCACCAAGTCCAATCCCATGCCCCCATATTCCGGAGGATGGGGCGGGGCCCACAGCTCCATCTCCTTAACTTTGCGTCGTTTCTCGGCCAATTCAGGCAGCAGTTCTCGAAAAGGCCTGCTGAGAAACTCCGGCTCCAGAGGTATCAGCTCCCGATCGATGAAGTCGTCCGCCATCTCGGTGACCGCCTGCATCTTTTCGGATATGAGAAAATCCATACACGTCTCCTGTGGTGGTGTCATTCAGGTGGGTCGGTGAATTCGTTACGCACGTGCACGCACCAGGCGGACTCATTCAAAGAGGATTCGGGGAACCCCGTAGATGGGTCTCCCCGAATATGCAGGCCTTATGTTGCGAGGCGGTTGCCTTCCCTCCGGCAGGCGCGTTCCCTAGACTACTCAACCTCGATAACGGCCGCGGTTCCTTGAGCCAATCCGCCGCAGATGGTGCAGACGCCTCGACCACCTCCCCGACGTTTCAACTCGAGTGCCAGGGTCATGAGAATTCTGGCTCCGCTGGCACCCACCGGATGGCCGCATGCGATGCACCCGCCGTTGACGTTGATCTTATCCCTCAACGCCTGAAGCTTCCCCGGATCTCCGTCATAGTGATTCTGAGCCAGAATCTTGCTCGAAACCAGGGGCATGGCGGCGAAGGCTTCGTTGATTTCAATCAGATCGATGTCGTCGAGGGTCAATCCGGCGGCCTTCAACGCTTTTTCCGCGGTGGGAGCCGGCACGGCGGCGATCATGTTGGGCGCCATGGTAAGAGCGGCCGTCGAGAGGACCGTGCACAAGGGTTTCAGACCCAGCGAATCGGCTTTCTTTCGGGTCATGAACAGCAGCGCCGTGGCACCCGCGTCCAAACCCGGAGCATTACCCGCCGTAACCGTGGGACTTCCATACACCGTCCTGAGTTTGCCCAGCTTCTCCAGCGTGGTTTCCGGCTTGGGGCACTCATCTTTTTCGAATAGAATCGGGGGGCCCTTGGGTTGCGGAACCTCGATAGGTACAATCTCGTCTTTAAACTTTCCGGCGGCTTCCGCCTCCGCGAACCGTTGCTGACTTCTCAAAGCCCACGCATCCTGCTCTTCTCTCGGAACTCCGTATTGGAGGGCCACTTCTCCGGCGTCCACGGAAACCGGATTGAAGTCCTTGTAACCCAGTTCGAACAGGGGATCGTTGGCCACCAGGTTGCCGATGCGATGTCCGGTCCGGACGCCTGCGGAGATGAGGAAAGGCGCGCGTCCCATGTTGTCGGCGCCGCCGGCTATGGTCACTTCGGATTCGCCCAAACGCAGGGATCGCGCCGCCATCTGCACGGCTACGAGAGATGAGCAGCAAGCCTTGTTGATGGCCATGGACACGGTTTCAGGAGGCAATCCGGCTTTCAGCACGGCTCTCCGGTCCGGCACATCGCCCTTTCCGTCCTGTACCGGCTCTGCGATGATGGAAAAACCGTAGAACACTTCATCCACGGCGGTTCCTGGAACGCCCACTCGTTCGAGGACGGCCTTCATGGCCAAACCGCCCAGTTCAACGCTCTCCATGTTTCGCAGCGTGCCTCCGAATCTGCCGTACGGAGTCCTGACGCCGCTTACCAGAACCACATCCTGATCGCTTTTTCCACGTGATTGAGTCATTGATTCTCCCTTGTGTTTTTTCAGCGCCAAATGCGCTTCGGTGTTATTCGACTCGAAAATGCTCCTCTACAAACTCCGCTTTCCCTTGGTAGCGTTTCATGAACTGCCCGGGAAGCTTGTCCATATCCTCGAAAATCTTGGGATCGACATCGATGCCGGCCTTCTTCAGCGCCTTGACCATTTCCTTGGTGGAAGGAGGGCATCCTTTAACAGCGATCATCTCCTGAATGTCGGGATGGTCCTTGTTGGCTTGATAGATGCACTTGCCGAGTAGAATGGTTTTCTTCATGCCCGGTGTCGGTTTCATGATCTTGCCCGTGAGCACCTCCACCTCGTCCCACGGCTTCCCGGTCCAAGCCCGCGCAATGGCGGTCAATGTTGCTCCATTCACCGGTGTGCAATAAGTGCACAGTGTGGTGTCGTACTTTCGATACGATAAACCCCGGATTCCCATCTTGACAAAAGGAAGAGGGAGGCTTTCATCTTCATTGAAGGGAAAATCGTATTCGTGTTTCGACGTCGCCGATTCGATGGTCTCTCCAACCACGGTGATTTCGGAGAGGTCCATGGCGCGACCTCGCTCATTCGCCGCGGCTTCGATATGGGGCACCTCCGACGGTTCATATCCCAAAACCCTGCAGCCGACCATGTCGCCGGCGAGAACATCCCACGATCCGATCAGGATATCGCTTCTACGGGCCCGACCATCGAATGCGGGCCCCCGTTCGTTGGTGTAGATTCCGTCCAGGAGCGTGAACATGGGGGGCATGGGGTCGGCCAGTTTTGAGATCATGTAATGGAGATTCCGAACCGGGTCCGCATTGTGGCATTTCTTTCGGGACACGGTGTCGATGGTGCCTTTAAGGTTCTTGATGCCGAGGCTCACCACGGTCACCGCGTGCGTTTTGAGCACGGGCAGATTGATTACGAAATCGCTGTGGAGAATATCGGAGTTGAAATTGAGCTTCACTCCATTCCCCAAATCGACCTTCTCGAAGACTCTGTCGAACACATTAAAGACCTTTACGCCGTAACGTTCTTCGAGTGTCCGGTATCCCAGGGACTGGAAGGCGTGAGCCGGGGTGTCGTGGTCTTTCGGAGTGGAAAGAACGGGACCTTCGCCGATGATGATTTCCCCGACTCCATATTCTCTGAGCACTGTCACCACGTCTTCCACAACGCGTGAGGTGGTGATGACTCCCCATTTGGGGAAGGCCACGGCCGTTGCCCACAGCACGATGTTCGGTTTGATGAACACTCGGGCGTTATGGGGCATTCGGTCCAGCCCGCCCGCGAGTTCCAACACCTTTCGCACCGATTCTCGCGGCCGTTCATATCGGACGATGGATACTACGGGGTTGTTCATAATCCCTCCACATGTTCAGCGTCTCACGCTTGATTGGGGACCCGGATGAGACTTTGTCGTCCGCCGATGAATAGAACCCCGAGTTCCGGTCGGCAAGGCGATGGTAAGTATGTTTCGCCGGGCCACCGGACTGCGGAACTCCGTTCGTGTCGATCTCGGGCTATCTCAGCATCTCGAGGAAGGCTTCGACTCTCGTCCTCGTCTTGTGTGAATCCACATCGAAATAGTCACTATCCAGAAAAAGCACCGGGATTTTCAATTCCGACTCTATCTTTTCTCTCAAGTAGGGGACCTCGCTCGCCCGGCATTCGCATTGCATGAGGATATAGAAAACGAGCCCTCGAACATCGTAATCCGTCAAGGTTCGTTTAATGTGCTCGTATCGCATGTCCTGGTAAGGGTCGGCCGTGGTTGATCGAGGACACGGCACGGAAAGAGAGAACCGGGCAATGGCTTCCAGGGGAGGGCGGTCCAAGGAGTAATCGCTCCAATAGTAGCTGGAGTGCACACTGATATCCTCGGAAACGACGACGCCTCCATAGCTTTCGATGCGGTCGATCAGTTTGGACGTCACCTGGTCCGTGGCGGAGGCGGAGAGGTAAAGCCGAATTCCCGGTTCCGGCCCGTCTGTTCGGTCTTTGAGAGCCTCCAGCAGGTTGCGCAGAAGCCGGTTATGTTCGTCCTTCGGTAAAAAGTGCGCGGCGAATTCGACCATCCAGGCTTCGTACCCGCTGAGGGGCGGCGGTGACTGCTTCCGGATTTCGTGGAGTTCTCTCATGAGCCGGTTGTGCTCGTCATACACTTCCAAAGCCCTTTTCAGATCTTCGTCCGAGATGAACGAACGCGTGTAGCGTTCCGCCACCTGTTGTATCTTACGGATTTCGTTCATCGTGTAGGACAGGGCATTGGGTCCGGTGATTCTTTGTGGATAATTAAAGAAGTTCACATAGCTCCGCACGGGCACGCCTGCGATTTTAAGCTCCTCGCGGGGCGCGAGCTCATTCCACCAGTAATCCAGGTTGCTCACCAAATCACAGGTGTTGGAGACAAACACCGCATCCAGATAGTCGTATACACCCTGCGCCGCCAGATCGACGCATTTTCTGCAGAAGGTGCACCCGTACGGTGTGATATGTCCGTCCACGTGAGGGGTGGTCCCTTCATCTCCAACGATTCTTACGGGCAGGACTCCGCAAGCGAAAAGCACCTCCTCGGGAAAAACGCAGCACAAGTAACCCATGACCGGTTTGCCGGTCCTTTCTTTCCATTCTTTGGCGATCTCATGACGATGGTCAATGGCATGGCGGAACTCTTCAAACATGACGTTTCCCTCTTTGGAACCCTTTGACAGGTTGCGAATTTAGAGAAGGCCCTTTCTCTTGAGAATCATTTCCGCCATGGCATCCAGGCGGTTCCTCACCTGGGCCTCGGCATAGGTGCGTTCATCCACCAGGTCGCCTTCCACGCTGACGCAAGGAATTCCACGTTCCTCTAAAACGTGTTTCACTTCCCCCTGGCGATAGGCATGGGGGCGACACGTGATGAGATAAGAAAGCACGGCTCCGTCGATCAGGTAATCTTCGCAGTCCTTTAGAATCTCGTCGATGTTGTTCAGCATCCCGTAGGCCCCGTAACCGGCGAACAGGTAGCGGTAGGCCAGCTCTCCCACGGGGTCGTCCGGGGTGCGCGCGGGGTAGGGCAGGGCCCGGTATTCAGGCGATCGCACGAAGATTCCGCCGTACTTCTCGAAATAGTTCATGACGGCCATGTTGAACCAGTTGGGTAAGCCTACCCACATAAGCCGGAACTTCTCTTCCGGAATGACCCCGATTTTGCGGTGCACCCGGTCACGTATCTCGTCTCTAAGCTCGGAGTAAAACTCGTATCCTTCCCGGGTTCCCGCTTTGTACATCCAGGGGTACATAAGGGTGAACTCATCGGCACAGCTCATGGGACAAGGTACGGCCCTTCTGAGTTCGAGTATCTCCTGGGCCAGTTCGTTGAGCCTGTACGACCAGTCCAGGACCTCGTTGAGTCTGTCCGGATCGTATGGGTTGCCCGTGACCTCTTCGATGAAAGCGAAACACTCCTCCAATTGGGTCTTGTAGTACCGAAGGGCGTTATTCTCCGGTCTGCGCGTGATGAAACCGAACTCGTGGCGTTCGGGCCGATCAAGGACGAAGAGCGGAACCTTCAGCCTCCTGGCCATGTCCTCGAACCATTTATACCTCACGTCGCAGGCGGTGCTCGAAGTCACCATAAAGTCGGGTCGGGGCATGCCTCCCAACGGAGCATCGGAAAGGTCCTCGTTGATCACATAGCCGATACCCACGCGATGATATCCGCAAAGGTAGGTGGGATACCCGTGTTCCTCCGCAATGCGGGCCAAGCGGACGCCTTCCTTTTCCACCGCCGGATCGCGACTGCCTCCCTTTCGCCGGACCGCGCACAACGCGGCGAACTGCTCCGGGAAAAATGGGTATACTCCCATGGAATAGTAGATTTCCTTTTCCACCAGCGCACAAGACCAGACCACCGGCTTGCCTTCGGCCTTCCACTCATGCCCTTTGGCATAGTCGTTCTTGATGAACGGCCATACTTTCTTGGCCATATCTATGCTCTTGGTAGACGCTGCGGTAACAACCTGTTGTTGCTGTTCCATAATGTTCCACCCAGATGTCGGAGTGTCGGTTAGTGTTTCCGGTCCATATCAGGTGAGGGAGACCTATACGGTTCGTTCCTCGAATCATCCTGAAAAAACGGAATGCTAATCCACGCGAATGAGGGCCGCATCGCCCTGAGCCAGCCCGCCGCAGATCGCCGCGACTCCGTAGCCGCCGCCCAGCCGTCGCAACTCATAGGCCAACGTCATTACCAGACGGGCCCCGCTGGCCGTGTTGGGGTGGCCTATGGCCACCGCTCCGCCGTTGACGTTGAGACGCCCGCGAATATCGTCCAGGTCTCCATGACCCCGTTCAGCCAGCAGCTTGCTGGATACCAAAGGGACCGCCGCGAAGGCCTCGTTGATTTCGATGCGTTTCATGTCGGAGAGCTTTTTACCGGTGGCGGACAGCACCTTCTCGATAGCCGAGGCCGGCACATCGGAAATGAGTCTCGGGGCCAAAGCCGCATTGGCGATCTCAAGAATCGTCGCCAGAGGAGAGAGACCCCATTCTTCCGCCTGACCGCGCGTCGTAAGCAGCACGGCGGCCGCGCCGTCGTTGAGTCCCGGTGCATTCCCCGCCGTGATACTGGGATTTCCATAGATGGTGGGGAGTTTGGCCAGCCTTTCCAGGCTGATGTCGGGGCGGTACTGCTCGTCGATCTCGAGCATCCCGACCTCGCCTTTGCCCTTCGGGATTTCCATCGGGATCAGTTCGTCCTTGAAGAAACCTTCCGCATGAGCTTTGCCGTATTTCTCATGGCTGCCCAGGGCCCATAGATCCTGTTCTTCACGAAGCACACCGCGTTCCACGGCCACTTCACCCGCGTCCACGGATACGGGATTGAAATCCTTGTATCCGAGCTCGAACAGCGGGTCGTCCATGGAAACGTTGCCGAAGCGATGGCTTTCCCAGCGTGAAGCCCGATAAATAAAAGGCTGCCTGGAAAAGCAGGTCACTCCCCCGCACAGAACCGCACGGGCCTCTTGGAGGCGCAGAGCCCACATGCCCATTTGGCAGGCGCTCGTGCCCGAAATGCACGCCTTATCCAGGGTGAGCGAGGTAGTGGTTTCCGGCAGTCCCGCTTTTATAAGCGCCTGGCGAGCGGCCACCGGAGTGTAAACGTCTTTGCACTGGCTTGTATCGCCCATGCCCCAGAACACGTGGCCGATTGCATCGGGGGGGACGGAAACCCGGTCGAGACAGGTCTTCATGGCGAAAGCGGCAAGATCGTACAAGTCAAAGCCCTTCAAAGAGCCCCCGAAACGACCGAAAGGCGTTCTGCAGGCGCCGGCAATGACGATTTCATCTTTGTTCATTCAATGGTCTCCTTGTAATGCATCCCTTTCCGCATGCGCGGAATCCCTGATGGTGTCGCCCGAAAGGCGACCGGACTCAGCCGGTGCTCGCTCCCGGCTGGTGTAACCTCCCGGAACTTATGATTTCCCGTAATCATAAAAACCTTTTCCCGCTTTTCTGCCTACGTGTCCCGCTCGAACCATTTGCCTCAGCAAAGGAGCGGGGCGGAACTTTTCGCCAAACTCGTCACGCAGTATGTCGAGCACCTTGAGCAGCACGTCCGCTCCGGCGAGATCAATGAGCTCCAGGGGCCCCATGGGGAAGTTGGTGCAAACCTTCATGGCTTTGTCCACTTCTTCGGGCTTATTGCCGTCCGCCACGCACCATATGGCTTCATTGAGCATGGCATCCAGAATCCGGCTGGTGATGAAACCCGCGTAATCCACGGCTTCCACCCACACCTTGTTCAAGGATTCAATATAGGCTTTGGCGGTGTCCATGGTCTCCGCAGAGGTGAGTCTCCCTTTGATCAGTTCGACTCCCTTCATGAGAGGCACGGGATTCATGAAATGCATGCCCAGTACCTGCTCCGGCCGTTTGGTGACTGCGGCCACGCTCGTGATGGGAAGGGAAGATGTGTTGGTGGCCAGCAGGGCGTGAGACGGGCAGGACGCATCCAAGCGTTTGAACAGGTCCAGTTTGACCTCCAGGTCCTCGATGACCGCCTCGATCACCAGGTCCGCGTCTTCGGTAGAGCTCAGGTCCGTGGTAGAGGTAATTCTCGACAACGCCGCATCTCGATCGGCTTCACTGATCTTTCCTTTCTTGATTCCTCCGTCGAGCATTTTCCGGATATTGGACATGGCCCCGTCCAGGGATTGTTGAGACACGTCGATCATGGTCACGTCGTACCCGGCTTGAGCGCTGACTTGGGCGATGCCGTTGCCCATGGATCCCGCTCCCACCACGGCCACTTTCCGTATGTTCATCCGTCGAAACCTCCTTTAGTAACGTCGCTGTTCGGGCGAGGGCCAAGGTGTCCGCAGCGTTTCCGTACGCCTCACCCCGGAACGGCCCTGCGCGGAGCCGCTTGTTCACCCAATCGTCCCGTTACCACTCGTAAGACCGCTCTCCCCGAACCCTGCGCCGGTTTCGGGGAGGGCGGTTCGCCTCCGAGTTACCCCGGCAGCCGTTGAAAAAGGCCGGTTGCTGCAGGCTGCTGAAAAACACCGACACGCGAGGCACGCGATTCTCGAGGACTGAGACGTACACAACGTACGTCTCAGAGACGAGGGCTGAAGCGCAAAGCCGCAGAACGCGATCTTCAACAACCTCTCAGGCCGTCAATCCGGGATGTACTTGAACACCACATTACACTCCCAACACATGGGCATGAGCAACTTGGGATCATGCCCATCCGCACAAACCAGTCTCATGGGGTCCTTGGGGTCGGGAACCAGATATCCGCGATGGGTGAAGTGCTGCTTTCCACCCTCTTTGCCTTCCCAGTGCCATCCTCCGAAAGGCACGTCCTGCTTGATTCCGCATTTGGGACATTGGAACATCGGCATAAATCATGCTCCTCTCTTTTCGGCGGACCGCTGCGCCGAAACGTCCAGAGTCGTTGGAAACCGTTTATTCCTCTTTCTTGGGAACGAATTTCGGAGGCGGACCGGAAACCCAGTCGAAGTCCTCTTCCTCGTCGAAGGGCGGAAAGAGTCTGGGGGTCTTGGGCCATTCCTCGTATCCCAACGCCTGGAAGATGCCGCGGGTGCGCTCCTTGAAGCTTTCCATTCCGGTCCACAGGTCTTCCGGCAGATGGTGCAACATGACGAAGAACAGGTTCTCGTAGGTGGCTCGATCCCAAAGCGAGTGGTAGGAATCCGGATCGCCCCACAAGTCCACGACCGCGGTCTTGCCCGAGTTGAGGGCCCGTTCCATGGCCGGCACGATCCCGTCGTGGGTCTTGACCGTCTCGCCGTGACAGCCCATCATTTTGTACATTTCGGCGTAAGGGATTCGGCCTTCGAGGGTTCCCATACCGCGGTCCGTATCCCGAGCGTGGGGATTCTGCGCTCCGTGCCAGTCCCGTCCGTACATGGCGTTCCAACCGCCGATCCAGGCCCCGTTGTTGTGTACCACGTAGACCACGGGCAGATTTTCCCTCAGTGCGGTCTCGATATCGCCCCCGGCGGCTCCGATGCCCGCGTCTCCCAGAAAGACCACGATGGGTTTTCCGGGACGTCCCACCTGGGCGCCGATGCCCATGCCCACACCGTGCCCCACGCCTCCTTGAATTCCCGCGTCCAACACGCCGCCGGTCACCTTGGACTCGAACTTTTCGCTCATGTAGGGAGAAAAGGTGAAGGAGTCGAGGATGATGGTGGATTCGGGTGCGGCTTGGTGCAGATAGTCCGTGATGATGGTGGAAGAAACGTCCGGACTCATCTGGTTCGGCAGGGTGAACTGACCTTTGAGCTCTTCGATGCGTTTGCGCATCTTTTCGTCGGCCTTCTTCTTGATTTCCAGAATTTCGTCGCGCCAAGCCGTTTTTGCGGCGAAGCGGTCCTGATATTTTTCACGAATGAGGCTGTTCAGTTTCCGCAAAGTGGCGTTGACGTTGCCGATGGCTTCGATGTCTGTGAGGATTTCAGCCCAGAGCTCCATGGGTTCTTCCGTCACCTGCACGAACCGCTTGTCGGCCCCCCATTGACCCCACTGCTCGAGGATGTCGAAACGCAGGCCCAGGGTCAGGTAGCGATCCGCCATGGCGAAGGCCTTGCCGCGCGCTTCACCGGCCACGTGGTGCGGATGGCTTTCCGGAACGCTGCCCCGGCAGGCCCGCCGTTGATGGATGGGAATATTGGTCAGCTCCGTGAATTCTTTGAGAGCGGCCCCGCAGTCGGGCCATCTTCCACCGTGACCCACGATCACCAACGGACGCTCCGCCTCGAGGAGCCAGCCGACGATTTCATCCAATTCATTATCGTTGGGAACCGGTTGGGGTAGTTCCGAAAGGCCCTTGTGCCTCATATCCACGCGGTAATTCACCTGCATGGCGGGATCCAACAAGGCTTGCGGCGCGAATTCGATGAAATTCAAGGCGATTTCAAGCGCCACGGGTGAGGGAGGATAGCCGGTGCAATCCCGTGCCGCTTTTCTGATCCAGTACGCGAACGTGGAAGGATCGTCGATGAATTTGGCCCACTTGCAGAACACGTCGTAGACGGCGGTGCCCTTGAAGTGCTGAAACGCGTAACGATCCGTATCGGAAAGAATGGTTTGTCCCAGGATGCAGATGAGGGGCGTGTTGCTCAACGCCGCTTGGTTGATGGCCGGAACCATGTTGGCGGTGCCCGGGCCTACCGTTGCCTGACATAATCCGATTTTGCCGGTTACTTTGGAATACGCCTCGGCCGCATAGCCGCATGCCGCTTCGTGCCGACAGTGAATCAGCCGGTTGCCGTAAATGCTCCAATAGTCGTCGAAGCTGTTCATATGGCCGCCGGTGATGCCGAAGTTGGTGTGGATTCCCTCTTCCATGAGGGCGCGAACCAGTATCTGCGGTCCCCAAACTAATGACGCCATGAGCCCTCCTGTCCATACCCGTTAAAAGCTGGTGGTGACGCTGCAAGGTTCGTCTAATCCCCGGCCCCTGCCTTGATTCCGTCAGGGGGGACGATGGGAGGGGAAGGACGCCGGACGGCTCGCCCCGGGCATGGGCGCGATGGGGGAGCGGTTCCTTACAGGCGTATTTCCCATGGGTTCGACCTCCTTTCCGAGTCTTGGCGGATCGACGAAGAACGCGATTGCCACGCCGGCTCGCCGGAAACCCTGTTGTCTAAAAGAACTTCATGAGGATCGATCACGCCCCGATACAAGTCGAGATCGGGGCGACGACGGAAGAATCCGCCGTTGCATCAGGGATGGAATTCCGTATTCATTCATAGGAGGAAACCTTCGAGGAGGTTTCCCCCGCCCCCTTCAAAGCTTGTGAAGAATGCCCGGCCGCCTTCGGCGAAGAGGAGGGTGAGAAATTCGGTTCGCGCGTCGCAAACCCGGAACCGACAATCCAGGCAAACGGCATCACAGCGGCCCCGTGAACACGTGCGAAATCCCACTGCACGCACGTGAGACAAAGATGCGAGTGCGGCTCATTCCGTGCCCTCAACGGCTCCGAGCGCCGCCATGACGAATTTGGTCATGTAGTCTACGAATTCGTCGAAGCTCTGATGCTTCCTGAAGCCCCATCCGCGAAGCGGTTCGAGTAGAAGTAGGTATTGGATAATGTTCGCGGCGATGAGAGGTTCGGCGGTATTGAAGCACCCCTTTTCCACCCCTCGTTGTATGAGGTCTCTCAGATAGTTGAGGATTTCTGTTTCTTGGGAAAGAACCGAGCTCAAGGAGTCGGGTTCCAGATGTCTGCTCTCCGTATACATGGTCAGAAAGGCGCTTTGATTTTCATGTATGATACGGAGCACGGTAGGAATCAATTCCCGAAGCTCATCGATAGGATTGTCGCGATTGCTTTCTTTCAGAGAAAGGTAGACGGGCTTGTACAGGTCGAGCAATTGATTATAGAAGAGATACAACACGTCGTCTTTGGAGGATATATAGTGGTAGAGGTATGACAGATTGATGCCTGAAGTCCTCGCGATATCCCTCATGGTCGTTTTGTGATAACCATGTTTGGAAAAAAGCTCCAAGGCGGCGTCGCAGATCTGCTTATGTTTCGCCTTGATAATGTCCTTGTTTTCCACCTTTGCTTCTATTTGTTTCATGGTCATGAGCCTTTCGGCTGGGGGATGAGTCGGGGCAAAGAACAGGCGGTCGTTATCAGGGGCGCCTGATGCCTTGTTACCGACCTTTCAGGCCCCGGGTTTCCCGAGTGGTAAAAAGCATTCTCGTCGTGATTTCTCCGTGTGGGCCGGAGTCCGCCCGCAGCACTTGAGTGATCGTGCAGGGCGTTGCCATGGAAGAAAGGAGCGCTGCGAGCGGATATGGTTTCCATCGGCGCCGACGGATGGGAAAAAACAGGGGCGACTGGAAAGGACGGTGTAGTTCGTAGGTAAGTCGGCCGCCGGTTTCCGTGGAAGGGCTCGGCCGGAAATCCATGGGAGCGAGAGAAAGGACCGGTATCGATGGACAAGCACACCTCCCGGTTTCGGGGAAAAACAGAACGGACGTTTGTTCTTTGAGCACCACCATATCGCTTCCCGGAGGCCCTGTCAATCCTGATGCAAACGGAAGAGGTTTTTTCTTAGGTTGCGTGACCATGAACGGTCGGCGATGGAGCTTTCGGGGATCGGAGTGAAGACATTCCACCCTTCCGGCGGAGGGGCTGAGCGTGCGGGATGCGAGATATGATGAAACGGGGTGCGGGGCGTAAGAACAAAGCGTGGAGAAGGAAGGGGGAAAGCATGTCTAACGCTTTCCCCCAGTAGTTCCGTTCGCTCTCGGAGTTATATTTCACCCGGGGCGGCTCGGGGAGCGAGGGCGTATCCCCTCAGGCCTCGCCGGGATTTCCTCTGCGCCGATCCTCAAGAGGGTTGTTGTGCAAAGACCGCGGTGCGGCACGGTCCGGAGGGACCCGGTCAGTCATCGTCATCCAGGGGGATGACGAACTCGGGATTCACTTCCTTCGCCCCATACAGAGCCGTGGTTCTCTTATCAGGTCTCTTGACGGCGGCTCGGCCCAGAGCGGCGTCGTTTCGAGCTCCTTTGTCCATTTGGCCGTCGGACTGTTTCCGGCCCACTACGGCGATGAGTTCGTCCACCATGACGTTGATTTGGTCCGCCTGCGTCTTCATCTCCTGAGAGGCGCCGGCGGACTCTTCGGCATTTGCGGCGTTCTGCTGAGTCACACGATCCATTTCAACCATGGCGCGGTTGATTTGCTCGATCCCTTGGGCTTGGTGACTCGACGCTTCGGCGATCTCGGAAACGAGCACAGCCACTTTTCCGGCGCTTTCCGCAACTTCTTGAAAAGCTTCATTCGTGGTGGTGACCAGGGACGATCCGCTCATGACCTTCTTCCCGGTACCTTCGATGAGCATGGACGTGTTTTTCGCCGCTTCCGCGGCGCGCATGGCGAGGTTTCTGACTTCATCCGCCACGACCGCGAAGCCGGCTCCGGCCTCGCCCGCCCGGGCCGCCTCCACCGCCGCGTTCAACGCCAGCAGGTTTGTCTGAAAAGCGATCTCATCAATCGTCTTGATGATTTTCGATATCTCGGCACTGGCGTCCGAGATTTCCTTCATGGAAGACGTCAGCTCTCCCATGGATTTGTTCGCCTTGTCCACAACCAGATTCGTTTCCTTCATCAAGCTGTCCGCCTGAGCGGCGTTGTCCGCATTCTGTTTCGTCATGGCCGACATTTCTTCCAAAGAGGAAGTCGTTTCCTCTATGGAGGCCGCCTGGTCGGATGAACCTTCCGCCAGCTTCTGACTGGAAACGGACACCTGGTTGAACGCCGACGTCACTTGCTCCGCCCCGCTGCTTAAGCCCGAAACAACCCGATTGATCGGCTTGGTGATGGAACGAATGACCGCCACGCTCAACAGCACCAACAAAACGATGGTAATCCCGATGGTGAGAATGCTGAGCCAAAGGTCGGTACTCTGAATCTTCTCGATCCTCAGCTTGGTCCCCGAGACTGTTTCGTGCAGGCTCTGCTTCAGCACCGTATTGGTTTCTCCCAACTCGGCCACGAGAACCTGGAGCTGTTTCCATTGGTCGTAGAGCGTCGTTTTGGCGTCCAAAGTGGTTTGAAACTGTGCCTTAATTTTCTTCCAGTGTTCGGTGTACTTGGGATCGTCGACGGTAACCACCTTGCCGTCGGTGTTTTTGAAGGAAAGCTGCATCTTTTTGGAAAGATCAGCCGCCGCTTTTTCGAAACGCTCCGCGTCCGAGAAAGCGAACAGATCGTTCACATTGAGCATGAGCGAGGACACATATCCCTTTATTTCCATGAGCCCGCTTTGCAGGGCCTTTTTTGTTTCGGGCAGGTCCGTGCCCTGAAACATGATGAGCTCGGATTTCTCCGTGGTGAGATCATTGACGGCGTTGTTCAGCAATTCGTCGGCTTTGCTCAGTTCGACATTGAACTGCGCCTTGGCGGCGCCAAGGCTGCGGACCGCCGTGGCCGCTTCGGTGAAAGTCTTTTGGTGGCGGTTCGCCGCGTCTTCCACCTGCTTAAGGAGCCCCTGCATACCGCCGTCGGCATCCAATGCCTTGGCCTCGGCCAGGGCCTGGTCGATCTTTTCGGATTGCAGCCGAATCCGGTCATAGAGCTCCTCATCCGCATGGCTCAGGAATTCCGTCTCCAGCAATACCCTCTCCGTCATCATCCAGGCGATATTGCTTGCGGATTGACCCATGTCGGAAGCCTGACCCACCTTGGATGCGATGTATAGATCCATGCCTTTGATGACGAACAAGGCCAGCACGCCCAGCAAAGGCAACATGGAGATTCTGACCCAGAGGGCCAAACGCCACTCCTTTGAATTCCGGTCATTCATGATAGTCCTCCCTAACAGGCTCCAAACTCGATAGACCCCGGGACTGTGAACGGCCTCTCCTGGGTGGGCGATGGTTGTTCCATCCGTTGGGTCGAATGCTTTGATTGTCTATTCACAAAAGCCAAGGTGTTTCACTGCGAAGAGCCGTTGTTTTCCACATTTCGGGAACGACGCAGAATGCGCCGCAAGTGGGCCCCCCCCAAACTGAACAAGGCCCTTGGCGTCTCCTGAACGGTGTGCGGAGCAAGAAAGGCGACGAACGGCGACCATGGTGCAAGCTCGCGGTTGCATGCGGTCATTTAGCCTACTTGACGGCCGCCTCCGCCTGTTCCTTGGTCAAATCGTAAACGCCGGCACCAACCAGGAGGTCCTTGCCGGGTACCTTCATGATATAGCTGGTCTTCACGGCCACTTCATTCGTGCTGGGTTTGGGCCACCAGTACTCGGACCATCCGGCTCCTTCCTCTTTGGCGACTCTGACGAAATCGCATGCGAGGCATTTGCCCTTTTTATCCATGGTGTTCATCATGTTCATGCCCACGAGTTTGGGCTTCAGATGCTGAACGATGGTGCCGTCCATGTTGTAGGTAAACACATAAAGGTCGCCTTCCACGTACTCACCATTCGGGTCGCTGAGCAGAGGAAAAGCCACGGCTTCACCTTTTTCCGCAATCAAATTTACCGCTTTTTCGACTAGTTGCTTCACCTGTTGAGGAGTTACCTTAGCGTCGTCGGCCAGGGCCGTGAAGGCAAACGCCGTGACCATCATTCCGCATACCAACATCACTAACATTCTTCTTACCATCAACGCTTCTCCCTGATTTGCGGGTTTTATCCCACGTTCCGCAACATGCTCCGAGCCGTTCGACCAAGTTTTCAGGGACCGGAGGGGCGGCTCGTGCATGAGCATCGTGGGCGACTTTGGGGTTTTGCTGTTCGCCGCGAGCTTACACAATGCATCGACCAGGAGACGGCCGACAGGCATCGTCCGCCGAACTCCCTTGAGTTGGGGTTTTTGTTGTTCGTCTGCATCTTCCGGTCCCGAAGCGGGTGATTTCTCCCGCCTCGAAGCTCGATCCGTCAACCGTCACCGTCCGGTAAGGAGAGTGAAGGGGAACCGGACTTTCAGGGCAAAAGGATGTTCGGACGCGTTTGCTTCCGCCGCACCTGTGCCTTCCGCGAGGCGGTCGCTTCAATGCATTCGGCGGTCCTCGCCGGTGCAACTTCCGGGCCAAGCAAGATTCGCGCCGTTTGTCACTGCTTCGGCGGCGGCACCCGATGAGGGAGAAGGGGAGGGGATCAGCCTGCGATGAGCTCTTCCGTGCCTGTAGGAGGCTTCGGAACGGCCTCGCAGAGCGCTTCACACAGGCGTTGCGCCGCTCACATATCGATAATTATCACAATAGCGGGCGAAGGTATAGCATTTCCGGATACCAAATTGTAACAAATGAGTCTCCAAGTCGAAATTCCGTGAACCTCCGCGCACCCAACGAAAAGCGGTCCGGTCTCCTTCGGAAACGATGATCGGGAGCCCTGCGACGAGATCGGATGCCCCTCTGAAGGCTCACCTTTCACATGTCTTTCTTTTTGGTCGGTCCACCCGGAAACCCGTCTCCACAAACTCGCCCGTTTCTGGTAACTTGGTTTCACCGATGGGCTCCCCGTCCGACGACGGTGGCGCGACGCCCGGAAGAAAAAGGCCCGGCACGGTGTGTTGCGCAGGGTGCGTAAGCTTCCGGGAAAGATCATTTGTGAGGTATCCCCATGAATCAAAAGCTCGTTCCGGATTATGCGCGGGCCGGCGCAAAAGCCTATGCGTGCTTGAAGGATCCGGATTTGAAACTGCTGAATCAACGCCTGGTGGATCTGGCCGTGGAAATGGGAGAGGACGTTGAGCTCTCCCTGGACACGTTTCTCTCCACCTTCCGATTTCCCGAAACGATCTTCCTCACCCTCCGGGAGTTCCGCGAAACCTACGACCGGTTGCTCCGGGAGGTGCTCACTCGGGAAGGTATGACGCCTTCCTGCAACAAAGGTTGTTCCACCTGCTGTCGAGAGTTCCCCTCCGGTGTGGAGCCCCTGGAAATCATGGAGATCGTCCACCGAGTCCAATCCCGGCCCGACTTCGAGGAAATCCTTTCCGGGTCGCGTCGCGCTCTGCGGGCCTTCCAACAGCTCCACCGCAACGTGTCCACAGAAGGAAATCGCGGCGAAACCGACGTGGAATTCCAGGCCAAGGTCTTGAGGAACTACGTGTCCCTGGGCATTCCCTGCGTGTTTTTGAACCCGACGGACGGTTCCTGCGGAATTTACGACATTCGTCCCCTCATTTGCAGGGCCGTGTTCAGCCTGGCGGACCCCGCCTTGTGTCACCCGGACCATCCGCAATACGACACGCCGGCCCGCAAGGTGGAGATCATCGAGCCGGTGGACGAGGTGAACTACGCCCTCCTGCACATCAACGCGACCATCAGCCAAGCCTTGGGTTTTCGATTCCCGGATACCCTCCAGGGCGGCGTGCCGCTTTGGGCGGAATGGCTCCTCAGGCACGGCAAAGGTTCGTCACCCTCCAGCGGTTCCTGAAAGGCAAAGGTCGTCCGCCATGATCGTGCTTCATATGGGTGTCTACCTCGGGTTTCCGTTCTTGTGGTGCGAAGCTCCGAACCCCGAATTTGTCGGGTCCGGCACCGGCGGCGGGAAACCCTCCAAATCACGCAAGTCGGTTCGGTATCCCTACGATCCCGGCATCGGGGTCCTTGCCGAGGCCTTGACCAAGGCCGGAACGGAAATCGGGATCGACCCGCACGAAAAGAACCCCCCCACGGCCCTGTTCTGGGTTCCCTGGACCAAGGAGGGCCCGGCGCCGTCGAGCGGACTCATTGCCGACCTTTCCGGGCCGGACGATGAGCCCCTCCTCAAGCCCTGCCTGGTGGAGGTCTATCCCTTGTGCGGGCGGGAAACCGTGGAACTGCTGTGCGCGTGCATGGGCAAACGGACCCTCGACCGAGGTCTGGTCGTGGGAAACGATGTTTCCTTCTGGGCCGAGGCCCTGCGTTTCGCCGGTTCCCTCATCGCCCGCAGAAGAATCGTTCCCGGCCTGTTGCCGGACGAAGAACCGGCCCGGGCCGTATGGGAGCCCGTGATGCCGGGAAGGGACGCGGAGCAACTGGACGCGTTGGCGAAGCGCATGCCCCCGGCTGCGCGCGCCTTCACGGACCCGGGAACGCGGGAGGCTCCCACGACGTCGGCTCGAGCGGTGCTCCATTCGTTCATCGCGGAGAGCGTGGACGCCATGATGCGCCTCGCCCCTCCGCCCCCGTTCAAGACGAGCGCCAAGCGTTCCCGGAGGGGTGACGCCGCCTTTCCAAGCGTGCACGACGCCTGGTTCGACGCCTTGACCACGCCCGACGGCGCGGTGGAGGCGGAAAAGCGGGAGGTGGCGGAACTGACCGGGGAGATCAAACGCTGGCGTCGCCGCCTGGAGACCCTGTCCAACGCTTCCCTTCGGCTGTGTCTGCGCCTCGAAGAACCCGGAAACGTCATGGGCACGGGGCGCAACAGACGAGTGCTGAAAAACTGGTTCGTTCGTTATCTGATTCATCCGCGAAACGATCCGAGCCTGTTGATTCCGTTGGAAGACGTGTGGTCCGGCCTTAAGCGAAAAAAGGAGCGGGTTGCGGCCTTGGGGGAAGACCCGCTGGAATTCGCCCTCGCGTCCCTGGGACAGGCGGCGGGAATCTGTCCGCGCATCGAACGGAGCCTCCATACCGAAAAGCCCTCCGGATACGAACTGGACACGCCCGGCGCGCACGAGTTTCTCACGGACAAGAGTCCGACCCTGGAGCAGGCCGGGTTCGGCGTCCTGGTGCCGTCCTGGTGGACCCGCAGCGGCGCCAAGGCCAAGCTCTCGGTTCGGGCCGCCGTGCGCACGGAGAAAACCAAAGGCTCGGGCCTGCTGTCCCTCAACAGCATCGTCCGATTCGACTGGGAAGCGGCATTGGGCGGGAGGCAACTGACCTTTGCGGAACTTCAGACCCTGGCCGCGATGAAGGCCCCCCTGGTCGAGATTCGGGGTCAATGGGTGGAAGTGAACGCCTCGGAGATGGCCGCGGCCGCCGACTTTCTCAAAAGCCGCAAGGCACGAGAGGCCACGCTGCTGGACCTGGTTCACCTGCAATTGGGAGCCCGGGAAGCGGCTCCCGGCCTGGCTTTCGACGGGATTCGAGCCGAGGGCCCGCTTCAGGGGTTCCTGGAACAACTGGAAGGTCGCCGGTCGTTTGAGGAGCTGCCGCCCCCGGAAAGTTTTTCCGGCACGCTTCGTCCCTACCAGGTCCGGGGGTATTCCTGGCTGGCCTTTCTGCGGCAATGGGGCCTGGGAGCCTGCCTTGCCGACGACATGGGCCTGGGAAAGACCATTCAGACCCTGGCCCTGATCCGGCGCGATTGGGAAGACAACGGCAAAGGCCCGGTGCTGCTCATCTGCCCCATGAGCGTGGCCCAGAACTGGCGCAAGGAAGCGGAACGCTTCACGCCCGACCTTTCCGTTTACGTGCATCACGGATTGACCCGCAGGAAGGAGGAGGATTTCAAGAAGCGGGCCGCCCGGTCGGCCCTGGTGGTCACGACCTACGCTCTGGTGCAGAGGGACGTGCGTTTCCTCAAGGAAATCCTGTGGGACGGCGTGGTGGTGGACGAAGCCCAGAACATCAAGAACCCCGAGACCAAACAGGCGCGGGCCGTGCGCTCCCTGCCCTCGGGCTACCGCATCGCCTTGACGGGCACTCCGGTGGAAAACAACGTGGGAGACCTCTGGTCCGTCATGGAGTTCCTCAATCCGGGCCTGCTGGGCAACCGCGCGGAATTCAAGAAACGGTTCTTCGTGCCCATTCAGTCGAGAAACGATGCCGACGCCGTGTCGCGCCTCAAACGCATCACCGGACCCTTCATTCTGCGCCGTCTCAAGACCGACCGGAACATCATTTCGGACCTGCCGGAAAAGAACGAGATGAAGGTCTATTGCTCCCTCACCAAGGAACAGGTCACCCTGTACGAAGCGGTGCTCAAGGAGGTCCGCGAGGCGTTGGAGGGCGCCGAGGGCATCCAGCGGAAGGGGTTGGTGCTGGCGACCCTTTCCAAGCTCAAGCAGGTGTGCAATCATCCCGCCCAGTTCCTGCGCGATCATTCTTCCGTACCGGGCCGTTCGGGCAAACTGGAGCGGCTCACGGAAATGCTCGAGGAGGTCGTGGACATGGGGGAACGCTCCCTGATTTTCAGCCAGTTCGCCGAAATGGGAGAACTCCTTCGTCAATACCTTGAAGAAACCTTCGGCATGGAGGCGCTTTTCCTGCACGGAGGGGTTCCCTCCAAAAAGCGGGAACGCATGGTCGAGCGGTTTCAGGACCCGACCCATGCGCCCATGTTCTTCATCCTGTCCCTCAAGGCGGGCGGCGTGGGGTTGAACCTCACCAATGCGAATCACGTGTTCCATTTCGACCGCTGGTGGAATCCCGCGGTGGAAAACCAGGCCACGGACCGGGCCTTTCGCATCGGGCAGACACGAAACGTGCAGGTGCACAAATTCATCTGCGCGGGCACCCTGGAAGACAAGATCGACGAGATGATCGAACGCAAAAAGGGAATCGCCGAGGACGTGGTGGGTTCGGGGGAGGGGTGGCTCACCGAACTTTCCAACGAGGAACTGAAGAACCTCTTCTCCTTGAACAAGGACCTTGCGGGAGCCTAGTCATGGTGCGACGACGCGGATACTACGATTACTACTATCCACCGTCCCAACCCAGGGAGGCCAAGGGCGGCATCAAGGCTCAAACCCAACGCGGCGGGTTCGGCCGATCCTGGTGGGCCAAGCGGTGGATCGGGATCATTGAAAGCTTCAACATCGGTGCGCGCCTGAATCGGGGAAGAACTTACGCGCGCAAGGGGCAGGTGATTTCCATCGAAATCGGCAAAGGCACGGTTTCCGCGCAGGTCCAGGGCTCCCGAGCCCGACCGTACAAAGTGGCAATGCGGGTGAAGACCCTCACGGACGCCCAATGGACCCTGGTGGCCCAAAAGCTTTCGGAAACCGCCGTGTTCGCCGCGAGACTCCTGGCCGGTGAAATGCCCGAAAGCATCGAGGAGGTCTTCGGCCGGGCGCGGGTGCCCCTGTTCCCCACCAAAAGCGCGGATATCGCCACGGAGTGTTCCTGCCCGGACTGGTCCAATCCCTGCAAACACATCGCGGCCGTCCACTACCTGCTGGGCGAGGAATTCGACCGGGACCCCTTTTTGATCTTCAAGCTTCGCGGCCTGGAACGGGAAGAACTGATCCATCTGTTGGGTCAATACTTAAAACAAAAACCTAAAGTAAAAGATGAGGAAACTTGCCCGGAGACGGAAGAAGAATGTGGGGACGCTCCGGAACCCCTCCCCTCGGACCCGATCCGGTTCTGGGGCGTGGGACCGGAATCCGGGGACCCGGTGGATTTCCGGGACGAGGCGGAAGCTCCGGCGGCTTCCGCGCCCCTCATCCGACGCCTGGGCGCGTTCCCGTTCTGGCGGGGCGAGGAACCTTTCATCGAGGCCCTGGAATCCCTGCTTAAAGCTGCTTCCCCCCTGGGCCTGGGCGTGTTTCTGGGAGAATGGCGGGGAAAGGGCAAGGGGACTAGTGCTTAACCGCGGAGATCCCCATACTGGGGGATGCTTTTGAAAAAAGCACCCCCCAGACCCCCCGCCAAACCTTCGAGCATGGCCGCACCGCTCACAGCGGAGCGGCTCTCCAGGGAGCATGGAGTTCACGGATCGTTCATACACCGGTTTCGCGGGGCCAAAAGGTAGTAAGAAGTTACGCAACGAAACACCAGGCTGAAACCGTCGGGACGCCGCCTGTTCCGGCGCCATGGATTCTTCCATGGAACGAGGAGGAAGAACCCGGTGCGGCGGCAAGGAAAGGCACGGTCGCTCCTGTGACGGATTTCGGGGTGATCCTCCCTTTCCCGGAAGAATTCCCTTTTCTGAAACCCGTTTTTTCGCTATGCTTCAAATTTCATAAGTCTTTCTCCCGCATCCGAACGCGCTCTCTCCAACATGAGGAGACTCCGCCGTGCCTTTGGAAACCGCCGAACCCCTGGTGCTTGAACCGCCCCGTGATCTGTTGGAGCGCGTCCCCCGCCTGAATCACCTGGCCCGTCAACTATCCATGAAGTACGTGTACAAAGAAGTCGTCACGGACGACGACCTCGAACAAATGGGCCGCGCTCTTTGGGAAGCCCTGGATGCGGAAGCCGACTTCCAACGGGCCCTGGAGGACGCCAAGCCGCTGATTCTTCCGTTGGTCATCGCTTCCCAAGACCCGGCCGTCATGGCCTTGCCCTGGGAGACCCTGCATCACCCCACGTTGGGCTTTTTGGGGTGCAGCCCCCACGTGACCCTCCTGCGCCGGGTGGGCGGGGCCCGAACCGACGGGGCTCCTTTGGATAAGGGACCCTTGCGGGTGCTGCTCTTCACGTCTCTTCCCGACGATTTGGAGGAAACGGGCCGCCTGGACACGGAAAGCGAACGGGAGAACGTGCTGGAAGCCTTCACCCCGTGGGTGCGGGACGGTTGGGTGACGTTGGAAGCTCCCGACGACGGACGTTTCGACACCTTTCAGAAGCTGGTGGCTGCCGGGGATTATCATGTGGTGTTCCTGAGCGGCCACGGGATGTTCCAACAAGACGATTTTGGGGACGGCCCCGCCCGATCCTTCTTTGTGTTCGAAAGGGACGACGGCCGAGGAGACCCGAGGAGCGCGGAAGACATCGCCGCGTGTTTCGCCGGCCAAGCCCACACCCGAGCCGTGGTGCTTTCCGCGTGTCAGTCGGGCCGCATCGCGTCGGACAGCCTGAACACGGGACTGGCCATGGGCTTGATCCGGCAGGGAATCCCTCTGGTGGCCGGCATGCGCGAACCGGTGCTCGACTTGGCCGGGATCCGCTTCGCCCGGGCCTTCTGCGACGCCGTGGGCGGGAAGGAGCGGGTGGATACGGCTCTGCAAACGGCCCGGCAGGCCATGACCCGGTTCCTCCCGATGGGAGGTGGCACGGATGCAAGTGGGAACGGCGGCGAAACCGGCCTGGGGCAGTGGTGCCTGCCCGTGCTGTACGCCCGCGCTTCGGACACCCGCGTGCTGGACTGGGACTTCGATCCCGAACCGCCGCATCAAAGCCTCCCCTTGTACGACAGCTACGCCGGAGTGGAATTCCCCGAACGGTTCATCGGACGGCGTCGGGAACTGCGCACCTTGCTCAAGGAATTGGAATCCGGCGCAACCCGGTTGCTGGTCCTCACCGGCATGGGGGGCATGGGCAAGACCGCCCTGGCCTGCCGCCTGGCCAAGATTCTGGAGGAAAAGGGCCATGCGGTGGTCACCTATTCGGCCCGGCGGGAGGACCCCTGGAACGCCTTTGTCACGGACCTGCACCTGACCCTGGAGGGCTCCCTGTCGGAGCAGGTCAATCAAAACTGGGGACGGCTCTCCAGCCGCAAGGATCAGTACCAACTGCTCATCCGCGCGTTGATGAATCAGACCCAAGGGCGCCTGGTGCTGCTCCTGGATAATCTGGAAACGGTGCAGGACCCGGACACGCGGGAAATCAATGACCCGGAATTGAAGGCTTGGCTGGAAGCGTGTTCGGCCATGGGGGCACAGGCTCCCTTGACCCTCCTCACCTCCCGTCGGCAGGTCCCGGGATTGGAAGGCGCCAAGGTCCGGCATCATCCCCTGGAACCCGCGAGCTACGGGGACTTCGTGCGGTATGCCCAGGAGCCGGCCGTGGGAGGAGTGGCGCGGGACCATCTTCGCGCCGTGTACCGGGCGTTGGGCGGCAATTTCAAAGGGTTGCAGTTTTTCGCGCAAGCCGGGGCCCTGGGGGTGGACGAAGGGTCACTCCTCCAGCGCGTCCGCGAGGCCCAAGAGGAACTGCGGGTGTATGCCGCCCTGGAATCGCTGGTGGAGCGGTTGCAGCCGGAGGAACGGACCTTGCTGTCCCGCATGCGGGCCTACGACGTGCCGGTCATCGAGGACGGGGTATTCCTCATGGCTCGTGACCTGGAAGGCCCGGAAGGCCTGCTGGAAAACTTGGTGGCTTATTCCCTGTTGGACGTGAGCCGGGACGATGGCCTGATGCTGCCCTGCTACAGCCTCAATCCCGTGTTGGTCGAATGGTTGGATAGGGTCGAGCCGGCCCCGGAACAGGAGATTCGGGAGCGCGCGGCGGATCATCAACTGCGGGTGCTGAGGCAACTCAAGCCCTTTATTTCGCATGCGATTGTCTGCCACGGCGCTTTGGTCAAAGCGGAGCGGATGGAGGAAGCCCATCAACTGGTCCTGGATTATTTGGCCGACCATTTCATGAAGAGAGGCATGTATCAGAGCCTGCGCACCACCTGGTTGCCTCCCTTGCTGGAATCTTCATCCAAAAAGACCTGCGCCATGGCACTCAACTTTCAAGGTATGTGTACGCATCAAACAGGAGACAGTGCTACAGCATTGCAGTATCTAAAGCAATCGCTCGCGATAGTCAGGGACATTGGAGAAAGAGCCGGAGAGTGTGCCACCCTGAATAATATTTCCCAAATCTACCAGGCGCGAGGAGATTTTGATACTGCTCTAGTGTATCTGAATCAATCGATGGCCATAGTCGGCGATATAGGGGACCGAAAAGGCGCAGCAGCCACCCTAAATAATATTTCGCAGATCTATGGTGTCCGAGGCGACGTTGACAGGGAGTTGGAGTGTCTGAATCAATCGATGGCCATATGTAGGGAAATCCAAGACCGATTCGGCGAAGCTACCTGCCTCAATAGCATGGGTATGGTTGCGCACGATCGAGGTGACTACGACACGGCACGAGATTATCTGAGCCAGTCGCTGGCCATTAGAAGAAAAATCGGAGACCGAAGGGGCGAAGGCGCCACCCTGAACAATATTTCGCAGATATATAAGGCCCGAGGGGACAATGAAAGGGCGCTGGAGTATCTGAACCAATCGCTGGCGATTCAAAGGGAGATCGGAGACCCAAAAGGCGAAGGCACCACCCTGAATAATATTTCGTTAATATATGAAGCCCGGGGGGAGTATGACCCAGCACTTGAGTATTTGAATCAATCGTTGGCCATTCAGAGGGAGATCGGGGACCGAAAAGGCACAGCAGCCTCCTTGATCAATATTTCGCAAGTACACCAAGCCCGAGGTGACCATAGCACTGCGTTGAAGCTTCTGAAGCAATCGCTGGCCATTCAAAGAGAAATCAGATACCGATTTGGCGAGGCCGCCGCCCTGAACAATATGGCCACTTCGGCGCACGCTTTAGGGGACTATAGTAGTGCGTTGGAGTATCTGAACCAATCGTTGGCCATTCAGAGGGAGATCGGGGACCGAAAGGGCGAAGCAGCCTCCTTGAATAATATCTCTCAAATTTACCAAGCGCGAGGCGAATATGACGGTGCGTTGCAGTATTTGAAGCAATCGCTGGCCATTCTGGGGGAGGTCGGTGAGGTCTTTGGGTTATGTCATGCTTTGTTCAACATGGGGCTCATTCACACCCATAAGAATAAGCATGAGGAGGCCATGTCGACCTGGGTGAGTGCCTATGCCCTGGCCAAAAAAATCCAACTGGCCCAGGTGCTGACGGCTCTGGATGAACTGGCTCGCCGAATGGGACAAAACGGCTTGGCCTTTTGGGAGGAACAATTGCAACAGGCCAAAGCCCGGGGCGTGAAATTCGACCTGCTTTGAACAACGCTGGAGAACACCATGGCCAACCCCACCATGAAGGTACAATGTTGGAAGTGCGAGCACACGTTTCACCTCCGTATTTGGGAGCAAGACGTGGATGAGTCGAACCGAGTGATCAAGTTGGTTGACTGCCCCTATTGCAGGGCGAATTGCGCCGTGGAACTGTCGGCGGATCAGGTGGCGAGGGTGGACGTGTACCTCGACATCAATCAGGGCGGCACGACGGTTCTCCCTCCGCTGCACGACCTGCCGGTGGACGCTTTGGCCGGTCGGGTGTTTGGCTCCCGGCCTCAGGAGAAAGAGTGAAGCACACCGGTTCGGGAACGGAGGCATCGCCTCACCGAGCCCGGCGGGTTTACCCCGACCGGCCCTTAAACCCTATCACCCTCAAGGCCCTTCATTTTCATGACGGAACCACGGAATCACAGGGACCCGGACGTTGTCCGGACCGTACCGCCCACACCCGGCGATGAATTCCTGGTGGCCGCGTTTCGCGAGGAAACGGTCCGCCAGGTCCAACGCCTGGACGACACGGCTCGGGAGATGCTCAAACTGGAACTGGGCGTCCCCGGCCTTTACGCCGCGGCCCTGACCCTGGCGGCCGGCAAGGACGCGGTGCTCTGCCCCTCCTGTTTGTTCGTGGTGTTCCTTTGCTGGTTGGTCGCGGCCGTGCTCACCTTCCTGGCCCTGTTTCCCCGCCGCTACAACGTACTGGAGGATTGCCCCCGTAGGCTGACTCCCCGCAAGAACAAAAAGGACCCCCTCACCATCGAGGAATTCTACCGAAAATCGGCCAAATGCAAACACCGCCTCCTGTCCGTAGGCGGGGCCCTGTTCTTCCTGGGCACGATCCTGGCCGTGGTGTCCCTCTTTCTCGGAAAACCGGAACCCCCGACCCGGCAGGCACCGTCCGACGCGGCGTATGTGCACGCTTCAGAGGCAAGCAGGGAATATCTCATAGAAGAAGACAGGGAAACCTTTTGGAAAAGGTTTCCCTGCAACCCTTCCCAAACTTTTTAAGCGGGTTGCTCGCTTTCGCTTCGCAACCGGGATGAGGCCTGCTTGAACCATTTCAGGGGGGGACCGTAGGGGAACTTTTTCAGAAGCTCCCCCGTAAATCCGTGTTTTTCAGCGCCGGCTGCGTTCCTTTAGGGACGAAGCCCGCACGAGGGGGTCCGGGGGAACCTCGTTCCCCCGGTGATCCTGATGAATCAGTACGGGACAAGTGCCCGCAACCACCAACCGATCCATTCCAACAGAGCGGGGGAGTCCATGCGAGACCTGCACGGCGAATACATCTACGAAAAAGGCGGGGAACTGTGGATCGAAGAACAGCGGGTGACGGACCTGGCGGAGCGATATGGGACCCCGTTGTTCGTCACTTCGGAAAACGCCGTTCGGAACAACTACCGGACCTTCCATCATACCTTCAAGAGCCGCTATCCCGGGGAACTCCTGGTGTGCGTGGGTATGAAGGCCAATACCAGCTTGGCTCTGCGCAAGGTCATCACGGCGGAGGGCGGGGGAGGGGACGCCTTCGGCATGGGGGAGCTGTACGTGGCCCTCATGGCCGGAACTCCGGCGGACCGCATCGTGATGAACGGCACCAACAAGTCCGACGAAGTGCTTTCGGCCGCACTCCATACAGGCGCCCAGATCAACGTGGACGACTTTGAAGAGCTGGAGCGGGTCCTGGAATTCGCCGAGGCGGAAAAGAAGACGGCCCGCGTGAGTCTGCGTGTTCGTCTGCCCCTGGAAGCCCTGCAAGGGAAAATGTTTGTGGATCCGCGCTACCGGCCGCCGGGCATTGACGTGTCTCAATGGGAACGGGAGTTCAAGTTCGGCATGGAGCCGGACCTGTTCCTGCGGGCCGTGGAACGAGGTCTACATGCCCCGAACATCGATCTGTCGGGCGTGCATTATCATGGCGGGATTCCGCGCCGAGCCGGGTATTCCCTGGAAGAGACGCAGGAACTGATGCGGTATCTCGGGGAAGTGAAGAACCGTTTCGGGTGGTTTCCACGGACACTCAACCTGGGCGGCGGGTTTCCCAAGACCCGCGTGGGCGTCGAGAACCCCTTCCCCTTGGAACGGCACGCCCAAGGGATCACGTCCACCGTGCGAGCGGCTTGCGAGGACCTGGGCGTGACCTTGCCCCGCCTGGTTCTGGAGCCGGGCCGGTGGTGCTGGGAGGACGCCGCCGTGTACGTGACCCGCGCCGGCAACATCAAGCGGGACCGGAAGCTCACCACCAAGCAATGGGTATACGTGGACGGCAGCATCAACGAAATGGGGGACCCCTTCGACCCGTTTTCCGGCTACCATCCCGCGGTGATCGCGCACCGGGCCGATGCTGAAGGCACGCAAACCGTGGATATCTGCGGACCCCTGTGCAACGCGGCGGACATCCTGGCCAAGGAGCGGCTCATGCCGCCCATTGAGCGGGGAGACTGCATCGCGTTTTTGAGCATGGGAGCGTACAACGAGGCCTTTGCCAATCAGGCCAACGCCATGCCGCGATCAGCCTCCGTGCTGGTGAATGGGGAACGGCATGCCCTGATCCGACGCCGGGAAACCATCCAGGATGTGTTCAGTCGGGAGCAGGTACCGGTGTGGCTCCTCTGAACGGACTAATAACTGGATGAATCAATCATACCGGGGGGCGCTTTTGGAAAAAGCGCCCCCCGGACCCCCCGCAAAACTCCGGAGCGCGTCCGCACCGCCTGCGGCGGAGCGGCTTTGCGTCCCAAGCTCGTCTTCCCCCGCCCAAAGTGAATTCCTACCCCGAATCTTTACCTATCTTTACGGTTCTTGCCCGAGACTTAACTCCGGAATTTCCCGCAAGCCCGATATGATTCAGCCCTATCACGCACAACAGGCGGTGATGTGCTCGGACGCCCGTGGGCATATCCATGGACCTTTTTCACAGGGGGGATGAATCATGACTGGATCTTTCACACCTATCTACAGGGATTCCGGGGGAACGGCGCTCTCCCCGGTCTACAAACGCGGCAACTTGTCCGGAGAGAGCAACCCACTCAGAAAGTTTGGGAAAGGGTTCGGGAAAACCTTTTTCAAAAGGTTTTCCCGAATTTCCCGCTGTATCCGGTCATCTTTCCCTGTGTTAGCCCTTTCATTGGTCATTTCTTTGCTCAATGTTTCTTCCGGTGAGGCGGCGTTGTCCGTGCCGCTAACCGTGTCCAATCCGTCGGCGGTGGAACGAAGCCATGAACTGATCACCGTGGGGGTGCCCATCCCTCAATCGTTGAACCTGCTGAACACGGCCAATTTGTCCATGGTGGACGAAGAAGGAAATCCGGTGCCGGTGCAGTTTTCCGTGGAGGCTCGTTGGCGGGGAGGGCCGGACCCATCCGATGCTCCCATCAAGTGGTTGTTGGCGCGGTTCATCGGTTCCATTCCGGCTGAGGCTGAGCAGGCGTTCTCTCTGACGCAAGGGGAACCCGCGATTCCAGCGTCGTCGGTGACGGTCACGGAACTGGAGGATCGGGTGGAAATCGATACGGGTGCGGTGCGTTTCGTGGTGAACCGCACGGCCGGCAGCCTCCTGCAGACCGTCACCTCGGACGGGGAAACGCTTACAGACTCGGTGTTGAACGGACTGACGGCCTCGGATGATGAAGGCCGCGCGTACACTTCGTATGGGTCCGCGCCGGAGGCCGTGGAAGTTCAGGAACAGGGTCCGTGCCTGGCGTCCGTGCGGGTTTCCGGGACGCTCCGGGACACGGAGGGCACCGGTTTGTTGGACTATGGCGCGGTGCTGTACTTTGTTGCGGGAAGCGGCCGTGTGCGGGCCCTCATCACTTTGGGGAACCATCGGGAGGCTCTGGTGCGTCCCACCGGCACCGGTTACGACGTGTTCGATTATCAGGGCGGGAACAGCGTGAATGTGGAAGGGCTGAGTTGGCGCATCAACCTGGCGCAAACCGGTGAATCCATGACGGTGCGCCTGGCGGACGGGCGGGAGGTTCAGGGGCAAGGAGTGGAGGTGTACCAGGATTCCTCCGGCGGCGCCTATTGGGATCGTTACGGGGAGGAGGAGCATCCTCGTCCCAACAGCTATTCCGTGTTTGACGGGTACCGCGTCTACGACGAGGACGAGGCCGTGGGGTCCGGCTCCCGTTATGCCGGGTGGATGGCGCTCCAAACCGGGGATACCGCTCTGAGCGTGGGTATTCGCGATTTCTGGCAAACCTATCCCAAGGGCCTGCGGGCCGCGGACGACGGCCGGGTCGACGTGGACCTGTTCCCCGCGCGTTATGCGGCTCCCTACAACTTCAGGGTGGGGGAAGAGATTACGAGCGAGGTGGTGTTGGACTTCGCTCCCACGGACGCGGCGGGAGACCCGGGCCTGGAACCGCTGTACGCCTGGGCGCCGCCCGAATGGTTCGCCGAATCCGGGGCCTTGCCGGCTTTCAGCGTACCGAAAACCGACCTGGAGGACCGATTGGGTGGGGCGGACACGCTGAATGACGCGGGCAAATACGAGTATTTCAATGATCGCACGTTGCTTCCCGATCCGGCTCAAACCGCCTTGTATTATTATGAATTTCACAGTCTGTGGGTGAGCGATTCGTCCGCTCCTTCCGCCTTGGAATACTTCGACTTCTACGGCTACAACCAGTACGGGAACCAGCCGTTGGATTTCGAGATGTTCGACGGCGGCAAGGCCGGGTTTTTCAACGGCAAGTACGACCTGACCTGGGGCGCTTGGGTTCAGTTTCTCCGCACGAGGGACCCGCGATGGTCGGACATGGCCCTGGCCTTTTCACGCCACGCGGAGCAGATCATGCTCCACGACGTGATCACGGAAACCGGCTGGGACATTTATCGTTGGAAGGACGCCCTGTTTGGTCATTCGCAGCACAATGAATCGGGTAACTGGAACGGCGTGCGCAATTACCTGGGGCCTGTGGCGGACACGGCCTACGGCGCGCGCGGGGCCGCGCTGCACTATTACCTGACCGGCGATCCCGTGAGTCTGCGGTTTGTGAAGAAAGCGGGCGAGTATGCCTATAATTTCTATCTGGACCGTCGGGAGGGCGACTATCTGATGGGCTCCGGCGAACGACCCATGGGCAACGTGATCACCATGCTGACCGAGGCCTTCGCTCTGTCCGGGGACGACAAGTACGCCGACCTGGCCATGGAGATCATCCGGTTTTACGATCCGGAGCTGCAGCCGTACATCAACGGTCCCATCGAGCAAGAAGGGTATGTGGCCCCGTGGATGCTTTGCATGTATCTCACGGCCGTGGGTCGGTTCGCCGATGAATGTCGAAGCGCCGGCCGCGTCGAGGACGCGGAAACGTGCGAAACCATGCTGGTCCGCTATGCGACCTGGATGGCGGACAACGCGCTGTTCGACTACGAGGGTCGGCGAACCACGTACTACCACTATCAGGTCGACGGAGACAACGCTCAGACCGCCGACATGGTCAACAACTGGATGCTGACGGTGGCCGATACCATGGCCTATGCCTATCGGTTCAGCGGCGAGGAGCGTTTCCTGGAAGAGGCGGCGCGTCTGTTCGCCACGGGTGTGAACAATCCGTTCTACTTCGGGTCGCCTCTGGTCTATTCCACGGTGAAGGAAGCGGTGAACCACGCCGTGTTCGGCCATCAATACCTGGCGTTGGCCGGGGAAGACGACGACGGCTCCGGAGGTGACGATGGAGGCGGGGATGACGGTGGAGATGACGGCGGAGACGACGGCGGAGACGATGGGGGAGACGATGGGAGTGGCGGCGAAGACCCCGAGCCCCCGGTGGACAACCTGGTGCTCAACGGACAAGCCGACGACGGTCTGAATCACTGGGATACCCGTTTCGGCGAGATTCGTGTCACGTGGGAAGACGACAACCCCCTATTCGCCCTGAGCGCCGGGCATGTTTTCCAGGACATCGATCTCAGCGCCTTTTCGTCGGGCGGCGTCAACGTCACCCTGAGCGCCCGCATGCGGTCGGCCGCGGCGGAATCCGGCGACGGTTCTCCTTACCTGTACGGGTACCTGATGGGAACGGAAGACGACCCCAAGAGGATCAATACCTACATGACCACAACGCCGGTGCAGGGAGACCAGTGGGAACTGCGATCCGCCACGTACCCCGTTCCCGCGGGCACCGTACGCTTGCGGATTTTCTTGAAGTCCGTGCGAACCTTATCCGGGCGCGTATCGGAGGAAGCCCTTTTCGACGATGTGACGGTGACTCTGGAGTCCGACACATCTCGGACCGTTGAGCTGTCCGCGGCCGCGGACGCGACCATTGCGACGCCCGCTCCCAACGGGAATTACGGCGCTTCCGGCGACCTCATCGCCTACAACGGCCTTTCCCCGGCCTACCGGGCCCTCGTGGTTTTCGATCTCGACGATCTGCCGTCGGGCGCGGACGTGGGGAGAGCCGAACTGCGCATGTTTTGCACTCGCAGTGACGGCAAGGACAACGCGGTTTATGCCCTGGCCGCGCCTTGGGAGGAGGGCACCGGGACCTACGGCAACACCGTGGACGGCGCCTCCTGGAACACTTCGGACGGTGTGACGCCCTGGTCCGTTCCGGGCGGAGACCTGGTCCCGGACCGGGATTTCGGTATGGGAACCGACGGACTGGTGGACGTCCGGCCCACGGCCGAGGGTGAAGTGATCTTTGACGTGACCGAGGCGGTGCGGGCCTGGTTGTCGGGCGATTTGCCCAACTACGGACTGGCCGTCGTGATGCCTTCGGACACCTACTACTCCGCAACGTGGTACGGATCACGGGAAAGCGCGACTCCGCAGCATAGGCCCGTGCTGACGGTGGAATTGCGCTGAACCGCAGGCTGCCGGAAAACGCGATCTGCGGCGTTGCGCTTCACCCCTCGTCACTGCGACGTACTCTGAGTACGTCTCGTTCCTCGGGATTCGCGCGCCTTGCATCTCATCGTTTTTCGGCAGCCTGCGGCAATCGGTCTTTTCCGGGGGCCGGCTGAGGCAGAACCGGCATAAAAGACTCAACACGGGTGGAATCGAATCGGGTTTCCAAGAGCATTAACGAAACAACAACAGCGGGGTTTGTGTGATACAGCATGAGAGGTTAATTGCATAACCCACTATACCGGAAGCTTTTTCAAAAGCGCCCCCAACCATCATGAAATCATACGACCCGATGGAAATCAGGCCCGGTGATTCAAAACGATAGGTATTTCTTTCCTCCAAGGAGAAGGGCCGCTCGCAGCTTTGCCCGGTTCTTGCCGGGCGTGTCAAAGCGTCCTGAATCGGTAATGGTCCAACAGGATGTTGAAAAACGCGATGCGCGGCGCTACGTTGGTGTGCCATGCTCCACGCGCGCCTGGTTGTGCCCCAACGGCGTGTCCTTAGATGATCGCGTTCAATCAGCCTGTGATCGGCCTTCTCCGCCGGCCGCAAGACGTATTGAGGGCCATGGAAAGAATACTGGTCGTAGACGACGATACGGAACTGTGCGGACTCCTGGGCGATTATCTCCGAAAGGAAGGGTTTGAGTACGATTTCGTGCACACGGGCGGGGAGGGAATACGCGACGCCCTGAGCGGGGCTTACGACCTGCTCGTACTGGACGTGATGCTCCCTGAGACCAACGGGTTCGACGTGCTCCGGGAAATCAGGCTCCAATCCCGGATTCCGGTGATCATGTTGACCGCGCGGGGAGACGCGGTGGATAGAATCGTGGGTCTGGAAATGGGCGCGGACGATTACTTGGCCAAGCCTTTTCACACCCGTGAATTGATCGCTCGTATCCGCGCTCTCCTGAGACGTTGTGCGGCCCCCCCGGTCCTGCCTCCGCCGTCCACACTGTCGGTGGGGGAGATCACGCTGGATCGGCACACGCGGACGGTGACCCGTGAGGGAACCGAGGTCCGGCTCACGGCTACGGAGTTTCGGCTGCTGCAAACCCTTCTCCGGGAGGCCGGTCGGGTCATCAGTCGCGAACGGCTGTCCAAGCTGGTGCTGAAACGCGCTCACGCTCCGTATGACAGAAGCCTGGATGTTCATGTATCCAGCCTGAGGAAGAAACTATGGGGAGAAAACGACAAGACGTCCCCCATTCAGGCCGTTCGGGGAGACGGCTATATTCTGGCACTGCCTTCCCAAACGTCGGAACCCGGCCATGAGAAGCCTGTTTCTTAAGGTATTCCTCTGGTTCTGGCTCACCTTCATCCTGTTTTCCACCTGCACCACAGTACTGACCCTCTATGCCCGGTCGGGACCGGTGTTTTCCGCCCTGCGTGGCGCTTTGTCGGAAAACCTGCTGCTTCCGGGCAGGGAAGCGCTCTACGAATACGAGACCAACGGTCCAAAGGCCTTGAACGCGTACCTGGAACGGTTGAGGGCATCATCCGTGTCGGAATGGTACTTCGTGGTGGATCCGCAGGGGGAGCCGGCCGGAAGCCCGTTGCCTCCCGAGGTGATGGAGCCGGTGGAAAGAGCGTTTCAAAGCGCGCGCCTGGTGATGGATCACGGTATCGGTGAATTCGTCGTGGCCCTGCCTCTGACGGATGCATCCGGGAAAAAGTACGTCATCGTCCGACGGTCTCCGCGCGGGATTCTGGAAAACGCCTTTTCACGGGATCGGGCCTCATTTCTGGGAAAAGCCGCACTGGCGGCCCTGATCACCTGTGTGCTGTCGCTTGTTGCGGCCAGGCACATCACGCAACCCATTGTGAAACTGCGGAAAACCATCAATCGGTTCGCACGGGGCGACTTTTCGGTCCGCTCAAAAGGAGAACTCGGGAATCGCAAAGACGAGATCGCCGCCATGGGGGATGACTTCGACCGCATGGCGGATCGGATTCAGGCTTTGATGGCCGCCCAGACCCGGCTTCTGAGAGACATCTCCCACGAACTGCGTTCGCCGTTGGCGCGCTTGGGAATCGCCCTCGACCTGATTGAAGACAATCCATCCCAGGACAATGCGCGCTATGTCCAACAGATCAGGAAGGAAAGCGAACGCATGCACTCATTGACGTCGAGGCTCATCACGCTGGTGCGCCTGGAGGGCGAATCGCCTCTGTCAAAAGGGACGGAGGTGGACCTGTCCGCGCTCCTGAGGCGCGTCTGCGAAACGAACGCTTTGGAAGCCCGGCATAAGGAGTGTGAAATTCAATGCGCCGGTGAAGAGGGCGTGAAGGTGGCGGGAGATGAGGAACTGCTGTTCAGTGCCGTGGAAAACGTGGTGAGGAACGCGGTGCATCATTCTCCGGCTCACACCGACGTGTCGGTATCTTTGGAGACCACCCAACAAGACGGCCTCCCGTGGGCCGTGATCCGGGTCCGCGACCACGGGCCCGGCGTACCGGAAGAGCTCCTCGACGATCTGTTCAAGCCGTTCTTTCGAGTGGATGATTCCAGGGATCGGAGGTCCGGGGGCACCGGACTGGGGCTGGCCATCGCTCACGACGCCGTGCATCGTCACAAGGGAACCATCCGCTGCTCCAACGCACCGGACGGCGGGTTGCAGGTGCGCATCGCGTTGCCCGTCGCGTGAAATCCGGGAGCCTGTAGCAACCGGATTTCAGCATGGGGCTGTTCCGTATACCGGGGGGTGCTTTGGGAAAAGCACCCCCCGGACCCCCCGCAAAACTTCGGAGTGGGACCGCACCGCCTGCGGCGGAGCGGCTTCTTGGAAGTCCGAGAGAAGCCCCGGACGTCGTCTGAAAGCCCTTGTTTCCTTTTTCCGGCGTCCACCGGGTTCTGATTCCAAGACCCGGGCGCCGCAGAGTGTTGATCCCACGTAAAAGTGTTGCCTGTGCTCCGCCCGACGCAACGGCGAGAAATCATCCGCACCCGCCTCCGTCCCCTTTGCATCCGCCCCCGTGACCCACGCTCTTCCTGCGGCCTTTGAGCTGTTCCGGGGCCCGGTCGTCGTACACTGCGGACAGGGCCCGTTCGATGAGGCCGCTCATTTCGAAGGGGATGATCCCTTCTTTCAGGAGAAAGCGGCGAGGCGTTTCTCCCAGGGCACTCACGAGCACCGCCCGACAGTCTTTGAGCGTAAGGGCCATTTCGCGCCATCGTTGCTCTCCGGAACCGGGCTGAGGCGCGGGCCGTTCCTCCACCAAACGGAAGCCCGTTTCGGTCTTTTCCCAAATCTGGAACCGCCGCGCTTCCCCCAGATGCTGATTGATCAGCATGCCCTCGAGGGTGGCCACGGCCACATAGGGACGATTGCGTGCGGGCGCGGGTTCGAGTTTCGAACACAAGGATCGGCATTCTCGGAAGGAATCGGATTGGTCTTCTTCCAGCAGGCCCACCGCGTCGGCCCGGCATCGTTTACAGTGCGTCATCTGGGGCACGTACCGCCCGGCTTCTTGACGGAGAGCTCGCAGGGTTTCGGCGTCCGGCTCGTGCAGGTGTCCGAAGGGCGTGTCCGCCACGGGATACATGGGCATGCAGTTGTGAAGGTTCGCGCCCAGGTCCGCGATGGTTTTGGCCACTTCCGTTACATGAGCGTCGTTCACACCGGGTATAACGATGGTGTTCACTTTGACGGTAATGCCTCGTTCCCTGAGTCCGCGTATGGCTTCGAGCTGTCTTGCGAGGAGGATTTCGGCTCCGGGACGGCTTCGATACACCACTTTTCCGTCACGGACCCACGCGTAGATTTTTTCACCGATTTCCGGGTCCACGGCGTTCAACGTCACCGTAACGTGGGATACGCCGATGCGCGCGATTTCGTCCATATGCGGCGGAAGACCCAGTCCGTTGCTGGAGAGACAAAGCAGGAGTTCCGGAAAACGTCGTCGTATGAGGCGCATGGTTTCAAGAGTGACTTCCGGCTTGGCCATGGGATCGCCCGGGCCGGCAATACCGGCCACGCTGATGCGCGGTTCCCGCTCGAGCACGCGTTCCGTATAATGCAGCGCCTGATCCGGAGTGAGGACCGCGCTCGTCACCCCCGGCCGACTTTCGTTGACGCAGTCGGACTTGCGGTTGCAGTAGTTGCATTTGATGTTGCACTGAAGCGCCACAGGGAGATGCATCCTGCCGTAGGGCACTCCGGCGTTGAAGCAGGGGTGTCGCGTTCGATCTCGAGAAGGAAGCATGGTGTTTCTCCATTCGTATCGATTCAGGGGATGCGGAGCCCGACCAAGACGGGATCCATCGACCCTTCAAGCATTCTTGCCTGGATTGGACCTACATGTACCCGTACCCCACCGACGAATCCGCCTGCTTCTTTTCCAGAACGGCATTCACGATGCGGTCCAGCAGGGCCTGCGTGCCCCGGTATCCCACGTGCAGCAGGCGCTGACCGCCGAACCGGTCGTGGATGGGGAAACCCACCCGGATCAGGGGTACGTTGAGTTTTTGGGAGAGGCGGAAGCCTTTGCTGTGCCCCACCAGAAGATCCGGGTGCAGGTCTTGGACTTCTTCGGCGATGTCGTAGAAATCCGCGCCTTCACGCACCTCCGGCGGCTTGTCCAGGAAGCTTCCGGTTAACTCCCCGATGACCCGACCCAAGAGGCCGCTTTTCCCGCCGGAAGCGCACAGCACGGGACGCACGCCGATTTCCACGAGGAAGGCGGTCAGGGCGACCACCAGGTCTTCTTCGCCGTAAACCACGGCTCGTTTCCCGAACACGTACTTGTGTCCGTCCACGTAAGCGTCCACCAGACGGCCTCTCTCCAGGGCGTGCTTGGACGGCATGGGCCGGTTGGAGAGATTGCCGAGGATTTCGAAGAATCGATCCGACTCACTGATGCCTAAAGGGATGCCCAGGCGGTGCAGGGGGACGCCGAATTTTTCTTCCAGATGACGGCCCGGACTAAGCCGGTCCGCCAGGGTTCGGCTCCATTCGATGCTCGCACGGGCGCTTCCCATGGCCCGGATTCCGGCGAGAGGCGTTCCACCGGCGGGGAGTTCGGAATATTCCGCCTGCGCTGGCCCGTCCAGGGTTTCGGAGATGTCCGGCAGCACCACGCCCGGCAGGTCGAAGTCGTGCAGAATCTCTTTCACATAGCGGATATCCGCCGGAGACACGAACCCGGGAAACAGGTTGACGCCGTCGTGAGGTTCGGCGGGGGAGGCGAGTTGCTCCACCAGGGCCTTCACCGCGGCGTGAAACCCTTCCATGTGGGTGCCCGCGTAACTCGGGGTGGAAACCGAAACCAGGGCGGGCAGGTCCATGTCTTGGGACTCGCGTCTGAATTCATTGAGAATCATCCGAACGTCGTCCCCGATGGTTTCCGTGAGACAGGTGGTGGCGATTCCGATGAGCTGCGGTTTGTATTTTCGGATCACGTTTTTGAGGCCCTGTTTGAGATTGGGACCGCCTCCGTATACCGCGTGTTTCTCTCCCAGGGACGAGGAAGCGATGTCCACCGGCTCGCGGTAGTGGCTGATGAGATAGCGTCGCATATAGGTGGCGCAGCCCTGGGACCCGTGGAGAAAGGGAACGGCCCCTTCCACGCCTCGGAAGGCCAACGCCGCGCCCAGAGGCTTGCACAATTTGCAGGCGTTGGTGGTGGACACATAACCGGGCCTTTTGGGCGCGGTGCGGCCGGGACGTTCAGTGTAGGTCCTTGGTTCCGATTTCATGGTGCCGTCTCCGGGGAACGAACCTCCAAACGGGGCTCATAACGGTTTGATGGATTTCCTTGGCGAAGTTGTACATGCCCACGAATCCTTCGAGGCATTCCTTGCGTTCGTGATTATGGTCGCAGAATCCCACCCCCAGCTTGTAGGCGATGGGGCGCTCCTTGACTCCCCCCACGAACACGTCCACGTCCTGTTCCTGAAGGAAGCCGGCGAGTTCGAGGGGATTGGAATCGTCCACTATAATGGTGCCCTTGTCCGTGATTTCGTACAGTTCCTGGTAGTCCTCGGCCGTTCCCGTCTGGGAGCCTACGAGCACCACCTTCATGTTCAGGAGGCGGAAGGCTTTGACCAGGGAAAAGGCTTTGAAGGCTCCCCCGACGTAGATGGCCGCTTTTTTCCCGCTCAAGGCTTCCCTGAACGGTTCGAGTCGGGGTAGGAGGGTTTCCAGCTCTTGACGCACCAGCTCTTTGGTGCGGTCCATGATGCCCGGGTCCCGGTCCTCGAACCGGCGGGCCATGGCGTAGAGGGATTCGGCCATGTCTTCCACGCCGAAGTAGGACGCACGGATATAGGGTACGCCGTATTTTTCCTGCATCATCTTGGCCAGGTCCAAAGTGGCGCCCGAACACTGGACCACGTTCAGCCCTGCGCCGTGACATCTGCGGATGTCGTCCACGCGGCCGTCTCCCGTGATGTTGGCCACAACTTCGAGGCCCATTCGACGGAGATATTCCCGGATGATCCAGATTTCGCCCGCCAGGTTGAAGTCGCCCAACAGATTCACGCTCAGGGGTGATATCCCTTCGGTGCTTCCGGTGCCCACCAGTTCGAGCATGGCCTTGCACGCCGCGTGATAGCCTTCCCGCTTGTTGCCCTTGAATCCTTCGGACATCACGGGGATCACGGGAATGCCCTTTTCTTGTTCCACGCGCCTGGCAACGGCCCGTAGGTCGTCGCCGATGATGCCCACGATGCACGTGGAATAAATGAAGGACGCTTTGGGATGATGACGGTCGATGAGTTCGCGCAGGGCGGCTTCCAGTTTGGGCTCTCCCCCGAACACCACGTCGTGCTCGGTGAGGTCCGTGGAAAAGCTGAGGCGGTGCAACTCCGGTCCGGACGACAGTGCCCCCCGGATGTCCCAGGTGTAGGCTGCGCACCCCACAGGGCCGTGCACCAGGTGCACCGCGTCCGCAATGGGGTAGAGCACCACCCGGGACCCGCAGAACACGCAGGCGCGTTGGCTCACCGCTCCGGCGGCGCTCTCCTTGTTGCAGTCGATCCGGAATTGGTCGGTCCCTTTGCGGTGAATCTGCCGGACTCGTTCGGCCAACAAGGCGGTTTCCATGCGTTGCCTCTCCAATCAGGCCAGGAGCAGATGCTCGGCCGGTTTGCCTTCTTCTATGGCGTCCAGGATTTCGTCGATGGCGTCCTCTCCTTCGATCCCCCCGTACCAATGTCCCATGGGATAGACCACGAGGATGGGCCCCCTATCGCAGAGGTTGAGGCACCCGGTGCTCGAGATCACGGCGTCGATGGATCGGTCCGCGCATTCCTCTTCGAGATATTGAATCAAGCTCAACGAGCCCTTTTTGATGCATTTGCCCTTGGCTTCCGTGCCGCGAAAGCTGGCACAGACGAGAATATGGACTTCGGGTTTTTTCACGGATCAGCCTCCTTACATGACGAGTTCGAAACGCTCTTCCGGGCTGTCCCGGTCTTTGCGATCGAGCAGTGTGTTGACGATCTGAGTCAACAGGTGCATGCCGCCTCGGTACCCCACGGTGGGGAAGTAGGTGTGGCCGATGCGGTCGAGAACGGGCCATCCGAAACGCACCAGGGGGATGTCTTCGCATCGAGCGATGTATTTTCCGTAGGTATTTCCGATGAGCAGGTCCACGGGATCGTTCTTGATCAGCTGGTGCAGGTAGAACAGGTCCGCGTTGCTCTTGATGACGGGACGGGCCGAGGCGTCTTTGAACAAGCCTTTGACGGCCAGTTCGAAGCGTTTCCCCGGGGTCCCGGTGATGATGTATTTGGGCCGCATTCCCATGCTCAACAGGAACTCGGTGAGGGCGATAAGCTGATCCGGATCGCCGAAAAGAGCCGCGGTGGTGCCGTAGAGATATTGCTGCATGTCGCACATCATATCCACGAGGCGCCCCCGGTCCGTTTTGAGGCATTCGGCGATTCCTTTGCCCGTGTGATCCATCACCGAGTGGATGAAGCGGTCCGTGGCCTGTACACCGATGGGCAGGTCCAGGGTTTCAAATGGTACACCCCATTTTTCTTTCAACAACTGGGCGGCGGATTCCGAGGCGAAGGACCCGAGAGCCAGGGTCAGACCGGCGTCGGCCGTTCGAGCCAGGGATTCCGCCGTAACGCCTCCCTTGGGAAACATGCGGTAGGTTCCCGTCTGAGGGGTATCCAGTACGTCGGAGGTGTCCGGAAACACGATGCTGGGGGCGCCCATCTCGGCGAGCATGCGTTTGATGATGCGCATGTCCGAAGGTTCCACATACCCGGGAATCACGTTGAGGAGCGCCGGGAAGGGGTCTTTCTTTTCGGAGAAATAGTTCGCCATTCCGCGAACCATGTTGGAGAAGCCGGTGACGTGGGAACCCACGTAACTGGGCGTGTTGGCATGAATGACGCGTTTGCCTTCGGGGATGATTCCTTCGTCCGTTGCCTTCTTGATGATGGAAGGAATATCGTCGCCGATGGTTTCGGACAAACACGTGGTATGCACGGCCACGATGTCCGGGTCGTAAACCTGAAAAATGGTTTTGAGAGATTGCGTCAGATTGGGGGCTCCTCCGAATACCGACGCTCCTTCGGTGAACGAACTGGTGGAGGCCATGACGGGTTCACGGTAGTGGCGTGTCAGATGGCTGCGGTGATAGGAACAGCAGCCCTGACTGCCGTGACTGTGCGGCAGACATTTGTGAATGCCCAGAGCCGCGTACATGGCCCCGATGGGCTGGCAGGTCTTGGCGGGATTGATCCGAAGACCCGAGCGTTCGGTCAGCTCTTTCGGCGTGTGGTTCAACATGGTGAATTCTCCAGTCCGACCGGACTATTGGTTCCGGTTCAGTTCGGCTTTGAGAACGGGCTCCCGGTCCCAAGGGGCGCGAGCCAGCTTCCAGGCGGGGTTGTGAATCATCATATCGATCTCCCGCGCGAAATTTACGGCGCCGCGGAATCCGGCGTAAGGGCCGCTGTAGTCGTAGTTGTGGAGCTGTTTTGATGGGACCCCGAATTTCTCGATGACGTATTTATCCTTGATGCCCGAGCACACCATATCCGGCCTGAACTTCTTGATGAGCATCTCGAGCTCCAGATGACTCACGTCGTCGATGACGAGAGTGCCTTCGCCCATGTCCTCCCACATGCCCGAATAGCTGTCCACGATGCCCTCCGCTTTGAGAGCTTCGTACTTGGCTTCGTCCAAGCGCGGACGGTACTTTTCGGGATGCCTGCCCACCTCCAGCTCCTCGATGTTTCGGCTGTCCGCATCCACCTTGATGGTGGGGAGGACGTGGCGGCCTTCATAATCGTCCCGGTGAGCGAACTCATAACCGGCGATAATGGGGACCATGCCGAGGTCTTTGAATAAGGCCTGGTAGTGATGGGCACGCGATCCTCCTACGAAGAGCACCACGGTCTTGCCCTGGAGCCGTTCTCTGTAAGGGGCGAGGGCGGCTTCCGCTTCGGCGGTTTCCTCTTGGATGACCGCTTCCACTTTGTTGGTCAGCTCTTCGTTGTCGAAGAACCGGGCGATCTTTCTCATGGATTTGGCCATGGCTTCCACGCCGATGAAGTTCACTTTGACCCAGGGAATGCCGTAGGCCGTTTCCATCATTTCAGCCATGTAGTTGATGGAGCGGTGGCACATGATGAGGTTGACTCCGGCGGTGTGCGCTTGCCGAATATCGTCGATGACCGCATTACCACTGAAGGTGGAATGGATTCGGACGCCGCATCGTTCGAATACGCGCTCGATCTCCCAGGCGTCTCCTCCGATGTTGTACTCTCCAAGAATATTCACGTTGTAAGGTGTGTCCGGAACTTCCTCCAGGGTTCCCACAGCCTGTTTGAACAGGTTGTTGTTGGCGATATGGTGACCCGCGGACTGGCTTACACCTTTGTATCCTTCGCAGTTGAACGCCAGAATCCGGACGCCCAGTTCCTTTTCCATTTCCCTGGCTACCGACTGCACGTCGTCGCCGATGAGACCGACCGGACAGGTGGCATGGACGGTAATGGCGTTGGGTTTGAAGATGGCGACCGCTTCCTGGATCGCTTTTTTCAGTCTTTTCTCACCACCGAAGATGATGTCCTCTTCCTGCATGTCGGTGGAAAAGCAGTATTGTAGATAGTTCTTGCCGTCTTCCCTGGGTTTGAACAGGTTGCGGCGCGTGGCCCAGCTGTAATAACCGCAGCCGATGGGGCCGTGAGTGATGTGCACCACGTCCCCGATGGGACCGATGACCACGCCCTTGCAGCCGGCGTAGCAGCATCCCCGCTGGGTGATGATGCCGGGAATGGTGCGAACGTTGGCATCAATGGGTTGACCTTCGGCCGGGTCCCGAACCACGAAGTGTTTCCGCCTCTTCTTGGCGACCTTGGCCGGGTATCGGTTCACCAAGTCCTCGACGAACTCCTGCATGTCGATGGCGGGGGCTTTTTTCATACGTTTGCTTGGCATGGATTAAGTCTCCTGATGTCCGGTCATTTCATCGATGGCTTCGCTCCCCGACTGTTTCGTGCGAATTCGGTAGACCTCTTCAACGGGCAACACGAATATTTTGCCGTCGCCGGGAGTTCCCGTTTGATTCTCCTTGGTGATGATGTCCACCACGTCCGGAACCAGTTCATCGGGCACCACCAGACTGATGACTCGTTTGGGAATGAGGCGGGGTCCCTGGGAGATGGAAGACAGAACGTCGGGGTTGAGCTTGGGATCGTCGCTGATGGCCTGAAGCACCTCGAAATCCACCGCCCGAACGCCGCGACCCACTGCCTTCATGCCCGTAAAGGCGGGGAACCCCGCGTTCACCAGAACGTCTTTCGTCTGATTGATTTTGTTCATGCGGATGACCGCCATCACTTCTTTCATGGGATTTCCTTTTCTCCGACCCGTAGGCTGTTTGCCGTTCGGTTCGTTTCGCTCAGGTCTGCTGATTGCCGGAACTGATGGTGTACATCTCCAGGACCGGGCTCACGAAGATCTTGCCATCGCCGAAGGCGCCGGTTTCCCCGGAACGCGCGGTTTCCATAATGGATCGAATGACGAATTCCTTGTCCGCTTCCGGCACCACGACCAGCAACATCTCCTTGGGGAGCACGTCGTACACCACGTTTCCGACTCTAAGTCCCCGTTGTTTACCGCGTCCCGCTACCTCAATCTTGGTGACGGCCGGATACCCCGCTTCCATCAGCGAATGCATGATGTCGGCCGATTTTTCGGGCCGGACGATTGCGCGAACCATAACCATGGGTAATTTCTCCTTGTCGTCGGTGGTCGCATCAATTCATGATGCCGTATTCCATAAGAATCTTTTCCAATTCGTCCGTATGCATGGGATTGGGAATGACGAACTGGTCGTTTTCGTGAATGTTCTTGGCCAGCAGGCGATAATGTCCGGCCTGAGGACAATCGGGATCGAAATCGATGACGGTCTTTCGGTTGATTTCGGCACGCTGGACCATGTTGTCCCTCGGGACGAAGTAGATCATGTGGGTGCCCAGTCGTTTGGCGAATTCGTCGATCATCTCTTCTTCGTTGTCCACATTGCGGCTGTTGCAGATGAGGCCTCCCAGACGGACTCCACCGCTTTCGGCGAATTTGCGAATCCCCTTACAGATGTTGTTCGCCGCGTACATGGCCATCATCTCGCCCGAACAGACGATATAGATTTCCTGCGCCTTGCCTTCACGGATAGGCATGGCGAACCCGCCGCACACCACGTCGCCGAGGACGTCGTAGAACACGTAGTCCAGATGTTTGTCGTCGTCGTAGGCCCCGAGTTGCTCCAGCATGTTGATGGACGTGATGATTCCTCGACCGGCGCAGCCCACACCGGGCTCGGGTCCACCGGACTCGACGCACAGAACGGCTCCGAAACCGGCGCGCTGAATGTCTTCCAGTTCCACGTCTTCGCCTTCCTCGCGAAGGGTGTCCAAAACACTTTTCTGTGCGAGCCCTCCTAAAAGGAGACGAGTGGAGTCGGCTTTGGGATCGCATCCCACCACCATGACTTTGGACCCCATTTCCACCAGGCCGGCCACAGTGTTCTGGGTGGTCGTCGACTTGCCGATCCCCCCTTTGCCGTAAATCGCTACCTTTCTCATGACGTATTCTCCTGTTTGGTAAGATGTCGATTTACTCAGTATCAATAAGTATGCCCGGTTCGTTTCGGAAAAGGTCCGTAGTAACGTAAGTACGCTTAAATATAGTTTGATGCCGTCGTAAGAACCCCCCTTTACGAACAGGGCTGTTTTTTGGAGCATTGGAAGTTCAAGCGGCCATTGCAACACTGCCAAGGTTACTGTCATCGTGACATAGGCTACAAAGACGACGGAAATTATCGTTGCTGCCTCCCTCTATCGAGTTGGAAAGGGCCTTCTTGGCCTTATCAAGGCGGCTCTGGACGAACCTCTTGATGTTGATGGCCAGGGCCTTCATGAAAACAGATAAGGTGACCCGTTTTTTGCCTCGGGTCCACGATCGTTTCAATCCCGTGACCCGATCCGCTTCGGAGATGGTGGCCTCGATGCCGGACCGGATTTTGTAGCGTTCTTTGAAATCATGGCTTTCCTGCTGTAGTCTGCGCTTGGAGGTCGCCATGTCCTTGCGCTTGTACTTCAGTCGATAATTTCCGCCCTTGATCCGTTTTACCGGACAGATGGGGAGAAATTCGCATAGGAGACAGTGCTCGCGGGAAAACACGGCTTCCACCGCTTTGCCGCGGTCAACGATCTTGCATTCAAGTGGCGCGTGCCCCCGGATACAGTAAACGACCTGGGTGCAGTCCTCGTTCGTTTCAAAGTCACTCAACTGCATCTTATTGAGATCCGGCGCTTTTCCGCAAGTCACCGGAGCGGTAAGCTCGACTCCGTGCTCGTGAGCTTGAAGGATGTTCTCGCCGCTGCCGTAGCCTGCGTCGGCGAACAACTCTTCGGGTTTGCGGCCCGTTTCCTCCAGGCGTTCGATAACGGGCATCACGTCTTTCTGGTCGCTGTCATAGGAAGGGGCCACGTCCACATCGGTGATCACCTGGAAGGGATTTTCCTTCACGCAGGTCTCCGTGAGGGAAGCCTTATATCCTTTGCCCTTGCGCCCATAGGTGGCGTCGGGATCCGAAGGATTCTGCAGGGAGTCCGCAGGGATTTCCTTGGGCTTCTCGAGTTCTGTTTTGTCGGGATCTCCCTCGGTGAAACGGCATTGCTCCGACAGTAGTCGGGCCATCAGCCGGTATTCTTTCATTCGGCTGATTTCCGGATGACCTCGGAAGCGGTCCACCAGGTCGGCGAGATGGCGGGCGGACTTGTCCAGACGACGCTTGGCCCGCGATGATTTTGCATCGGCAAAATAGCCTGCGCGCTTCAAGTAGGCCTTGTCGTAAAGTCGGGGCAGTTTCTCATACAACTTGGGATGTTTCTTATGGAGCCGTTTCAAGAACGCCTCGATGGTGCGCGTAAAGAGCCCCAGACGGCTCAGATGAGCCATGTTGGAAGTGATCTGTGTGGAGTCCAACCGCTGTTTGTCCGTGCTAAGGGCCGCCGTCTCGATGATGGCGTCCGTGATTCCGGTAAAGAGGCTCCGCGCTTGCTTGTTGTCGGTAATCAAGGTCCGGAAATTGTGCAGGGTCTTCTGGCAGACGTGAGATTCAAAGGCGTTGATGTTGAAGGCATATTGCCAACGCAGATCGAAGTCCAGAGCGCCCAAGACTTCCGCATCGGTCAGGCTGTTCATTTCCTTCAAAACACACGCTCCGACAAGGATGGCCACGGGTCTGTTGGGCCTGCCGTTGTCCTCACAGTAGAAAGGCCGGAAAGACTCCTCATCGATCATGGGAAGCACCAGGCGCCGGAACGGACCGGCCCACGTCTTCTCCAACGCCTCGATCCTGTCTGCGGGAAGGCAAATATCGTGGTCGAAAATGGTCTTTTGCGTTCTCTTAGGCCGAAACAAAACAACCCCCCTAAGGACCATATTATTAATCAAGTCAGATACTTATCATACAGGACCCAAAAGAAAGGTCAACCCATAAATGCCATTTTTATTCATATTTTCAACTAGATACCTTTACGGAGAGGTTTTTACGAACTCATCATAGTTTAAAATAGGAGTTTTCGACGATGTGGAAGCGGGGATTACTGTGGAAATACGCGGTATGGAATCAACAATGAAAACAAATATGTCGACAATGATTGTTGGAATTGTCTACATATTTGTATCTTGTAGAAATAGCAACAAAAAGTGGATAGTGTGTTACGAAATTACGGTAAGGGGAAATATCGGACGGTTTAATTGGATGTGATTCATGGAATGGATTATGGGGTGGTGGATCCATGCTCGAGAGCTACATGGATTTATCTTTCAAGATTCGGCCGGACGGGATCTTTGCTAGATGTGACCAAGAGCCTTGCGATAGATCGGCATGTGAAAAAAACTACTTATTTAGCCATAAGATAAGTATATAATATATCAATACTTAAGATGAATCAGGCAATAAATCCGAATTGAGAAATATCGCACCTTAATATCTATTAAGATCAGTAAATCGGTTGTTTTCGAAAAAAATATTCCGTATTCACTTTTGTAAAAGGCAAAAATGCCTGTCTTCCGGCGAAGAAACCGATCAAAACGACTGAAACGCTCTTCATATCGGCGGTCCTTTCCCTGTTCCGGCCCGTCTTTCCCTCACCATGGATTCCAGGCGATATTTCTTGATGCGATAGCCCATTTGTCGGAGCGTCATGCCCAATTCCTGCGCCGCCCGGGATTGGACCCATTCGTTACGCTCCAGCGCGGCGATCATTTGGCGACGTTCCAGCTCTTTCAATCCGGCCATGGATTCCAATCTCTCGAGGGGAGGCGGAGAATCCTTGGGCGTGGGGACGAGTGCGGTCAGATCTTGTTGTGTAATAAGCGTTCCGTCCTTGATGATGATCAACCGCTCGAGCAGGTTTTCCAGTTCGCGCACATTGCCCGGCCAATGGTAGCCTTCAAGGGTTCCCACGGCATCGTCGGAAAAAACCAAGTCTTTTGCGTATTCCTTGGACAACTTGGACGTGAAGTAGGTGACCAAGTGTGGGATGTCCTCCAGGCGTTCTCTGAGAGGCGGCACGCGAATGGGGAATACATTGAGACGATAGTAGAGGTCTTCCCGGAAATGGCCCAAGTGGATCGCTTCGGTCAGGTCTCGGTTGGTGGCGGCCAGAACGCGCACGTCCACTTTTCGGGTTCTGGTACTGCCCAATCGTTCGAACTCCTTTTCCTGAAGGAAGCGCAGCAGCTTGGCCTGAAGGGAAGGGGACAGTTCCCCGATTTCGTCGAGAAACACCGATCCTCCGTCGGCTTCTTCGAGGCGGCCGGGCTTGGATTTGGACGCGCCGGTAAAGGCGCCTTTCTCGTGGCCGAAAAGCTCGGATTCGAGGAGGTTTTCAGGCAGCGCCGCGCAGTTGACCTTCACGTAGGGCCTTTCGCTCCGGCTGCTGAGTTCGTGGATGATACGCGCCACCAGCGTTTTTCCGGTTCCCGATTCGCCCAATAACAGCACCGCGGCTCGACTGGGAGCCACCTTCTCAATGAGTTTCCGGACTTCCAGCATGACCGGGCTACGACCCACCATGAAAAAATCGTTGTACTTTTCCGAAAGTTCCGCTTTGAGTCCCCCGATCAACCCTCTGAGTTTCTCTTCACGGGCCTCCACCTCTCGATTGAGCTGAACGAATTGAGCCACCAAAGCGCTTACGATGGAAAGAAAACGGATGTCCTCATCCGAAGAGACTTCGGCTCCGAACAGTCGGTCTACGCTCAGCACGCCTATGGGATCTCCCATCACGGAGATGGGTACACCGATGTAGGAAACGGGTTCCCGGTCGATTCGGCGGGCCCCTGTACGATCAAGAAACAAAGGCTCCTTGGTCACGTCGGGAATCACTAGAGGGCGCCCCGTCTGAAAGATGCGCCCCGTGACCCCTTCGCCCGGTCGGTAAACGCCGCGGAGTCTTTCCTGGTCGCTCAATCCGTAGGATGCCCGTATGCGCAGTTCCGGAGAGGGCTCGTCCATTAAGATGATGGTGGCCCGTTTCATGGACAGGGAACGGGAGAGAATCGATAGGATGGCATCCAAAGCCTGGTTCAGGTTCAGGGCCTGTCCGATGATTTCAGTGATTTGGTACAGAACCGAAAGCTCGAGTTCCGCAATATGCTGATTCATCGTGTCTGTTCACGGAAGAAACGCGCCCGGGGCGGGTCTTCTCCGTGCTCCCTTTCAAGGTCTTTCACGTTCGTTTCACCGTCCTCGCCGGCTTTCGCATAACGCCTGTTCGGCTGGAAAGGAGGTAAGGAACAAGTTTAAAGGGCGACCGGACTTCGCTGATTCCTTGGAGATTGCTCGGGTTGCTTCCTGTGTGGACCATCCAGCCCGAACTCCGTTGGGACTCCCTGTCGGAATCCTGGTGGACCATATTTGAAAAGTCACCCTAACCCGTTTTATGCAACTACCGTACCGAAAATAAAAAGATGCATATGATCAATAGGTTACACGAAATATGCGCCGTCGGGATCCGACATTCGCCGGAGTGTCCTACGAAATGGTAGGAATCAGAGCGCCCGGGATTCACGTGCCGGTAGGGCTAAGGGAATGTTGAGGGGCGTCGGGGAACAAAGCGGAGGACTCGATGGCTGTTGCGCAACTTTGGAGGCTTCAAGTGGGTTGTATCTCCCATGATGAGACGCGGCGGGTCTAGACAAGAGCAATCGGTTGATTCGCGAATCGGACGGGGATAATACAGACTGTTGAAAAACGCGGACTGCGGCGCGCATTTCATCCCTCGTCACCGTGTACTCTAGGTACGCCTCATTGCTCGGGATTTGCGCGCCTTGCAGGTCATCGTTTTTCAACAGCTTGCGATAAGCGGCCTCTTTCAACGGGCCGACAAAGAGATTTCCAAGACGGAAACCAACCAACCAACGAAGGATTCTTTCTTATGAGGCCGACGGGTCGAAGACCTATCACAGTGCTTGTAGCGGTCCTTCTGGCGGTGGGATTGATTTGGGTTGTGTATGGTCGTTTTTCGCAACACGGGAGCTCCGGCGGGCGACGCGGTGCTTCTACACCCGTCCCGGTGGAAGTTGCGACGATCGAGCATGGCCCCATTGAGTTTCGGAGGACGTTCAACGGAGCTCTCGAGCCTACGGCCCGGTTTGTTGTCGCTCCCAAGGTAAGTGGACGCGTGGAGCGGCTGAGCGTGGATATTTCCGATATGGTGAACCGGGGCCAAATCGTGGCGGAACTGGACAACGACGAATACGTCCAGGCCGTGGCTCAGGCCAAGGCTGATCTCGCCGTGGCTAAGGCCAACCTGGTCAAAGCTCGAAGCGCCGTTGAAATCGCCGGCCGAGAGCTGATCCGTATCGAGACGCTTCGCAAACGGGGGGTGACGTCCGAGTCCCAGCTTGACGAGGCCAAGGCGGCTCAATTGGCGAACAAGGCCGAACTCGAGGTGGCCAAAGCCCAAGTGACCCGGGCCGAATCTTCGTTGGAGACGGCGAACATACGGCTGGGATACACCAGGGTCACCGCAGACTGGACCGGGGGCAACGACCGGCGCGTCGTGGCCGAGCGCTATGTGGACGAGGGACAAACCATTACGGCCAACACGTCGCTCCTGTCCATTGTGGAGCTCCAACCGATTACCGGAGTGATATTTGTGACGGAAAAGGACTACACCTACCTTCATCCCGGTCAAAGGGCCTCCTTAACCACCGATGCCTACCCCGGTGAACGTTTCGAGGGGCGCATCGACCGCATCGCCCCCATCTTTCAGGAATCCACCCGACAGGCTCGTGTTGAATTGACCGTTGAAAATCCGCAACAACGTTTGAAACCCGGGACCTTCATCCGTGCGACGGTAGTACTTCACCGGGAAGAAGACGCCGTCATCATCCCGGAGCAGGCACTCACCGAACGCAACGATGAAAGCGGCGTGTTCGTGGTGAATGAAGAGGGAACATCGGTCGCTTGGCGGACCGTGCGGGAAGGCATCCGGCAGGAAAAGGTCGTTCAAGTGCACGGAGAGGGCCTGACCGGTCGCGTCGTGACCCTGGGACAGCAGTTGCTTGATGACGGCTCTGCAATCAATATCACCGGTCAAGCGGATCTTTCTCCTCTCACGGGCACGTCCACGGAAAACGAATGAGCCTGGCCAAATTCAGCGTCCAGCGACCCATCTTCACCTCGATGGTAACCCTGATCGTCTTGATCCTCGGGGCTGTTTCCCTGACTCGCGTGCAGATCGATTTGCTTCCCAACATCGAGCTTCCGACGTTGACCATCCGAACGGAGTACGAGGGTGCGAGCCCGGTGGTCATGGAGCGGCTGATCACCCAGATCGTGGAGGAGATCGTGGCCACCGTGCCCGGAGTCGAAGATATGACCTCCCAGTCCTCGGAAGGACACAGCAGCGTGCGGGTCAGCTTTGTCTGGGGCACGAACATCGACACCGCCGCTTTGGATGTTCGCTCCAAGCTCGAAGACGAGATCAACGAACTGCCCGAGGATATCGTACGGCCTCAAATCAGGAAATTCGACATCAACAGCTTTCCCGTGGTTCTGCTTGGGATCACCAGTGACCTCGACCCCGTGGAGCTCACCCGGTTGATCGAAGATCAGGTTCGTTACCGGTTCGCCCACGTTCCCGGGGTGGCCCAAGTGGACGTTTGGGGCGGTTTCAACCGAGAGGTCCGGGTGGAATTGGATCCCGACCGCATCAAGGCCATGGGGCTTCCGCTGGATCAAGTGCTGGACGCGATCAAAGATGCCAACCTGGACCTGCCCACCGGCCGCATCGACCAAGGCCGGTACACGGTGACACTGAGGGCCCCCGCCGAATTCCTGAATCTGGATCAAATCCGGAACACGGTGGTGTTGCGTCGCGACGGCGCCACGGTGAAGCTCCGTCAGATCGCCGATGTTCGGGACACCTATGAAAAGCTGAGACGCCTCGTACGGGTCAACGGTGGGCGAGGCCTGCGCGTGGCCATACGCAAACAGGCGGACGACAACACCGTGGAAGTGTCCAAACGGGTGCTCGCAGAGATTGATCGCGTTAACGAAGACTTTCCCCGCATCAAAATTGTCCCGGTGATCAACCAGGGCAACTTCATCGAGCGCTCCATAGCCAACGTGGCCAAGTCCGTTCTGTACGGCGGCGGACTGGCCGTCGCGGTGCTCCTCTTTTTTCTGCGCAACATCAGAAGCACCTTGGTCATTTCCCTGGCCATGCCCATCTCGGTCATCGCTACCTTCACGCTGATCTATTTCTGGGGCTTCACCCTCAACCTGATGACTTTGGGCGGCCTGGCTCTGGGGGTGGGCATGATGGTGGACAGTTCCATCGTGGTCCTGGAGAACGTGTTCAGGCGTCGTCAGGAGAACGCCGAGTCTCCGTCCACGGCGGCGGTGGAAGGTACGCAGGAAGTGGGAGGGGCGATCATCGCCAGCACCCTGACCACCCTGGTCATCTTTCTTCCCCTGGTTTTTGTGCGCGGTGTTTCCGGCGTCCTGTTTCGCGAATTGGCTTACGTGATCGTGTTCTCCCTGTTCTGTTCCCTCATGGTTGCTCTAAGCCTGGTTCCCATGTTGGCCTCCAGGCTGCTCACCTCTTCTCGTGAGTCAGAGCATCGAACGGGGTGGATAGGAAGGCTCCTGCACATTTCGGAGGTCCTTTTCAACCGCCTTGATCATGCCTATTCCAACCTTCTAGGTCGGGCCCTACGCCATCGAACGGCGACCGTGCTCGCGGCCTCGGCGATTCTGGGGGCAAGCCTGCTCCTTTTGCCCCTCATCGGCACTGAGTTTCTGCCGCCCAGCGACGAAGGAGAGGTCCGCGTTACTGGTGAAATGGAGATCGGCACGCGACTGGAGTTGGTCGACGAGCAAACCAGGCAAATGGAAAAGATCGTCTATCCGGCCGTACCCGAGGCCGTTGCCTCGGTGGTGAGCGTGGGGGCTTCGGGGCGACGACCCGAGGCCGCCTCGGAAGGCGAAATCAGCCTGTCCCTGACGCCGTCCGGCCGGCGGAAACGTTCCAATGTGGAGGTCGCCGCGGACCTCAGGCAACGGCTGTCCGGAGCGATACCCGGCATGATCATTCGCACGCGCGCTCCCCAAGGGCAATTTCTGCTCGATCGTCTTCTGGGAGGAGACGAAGGCCTGACCGTTGAGATTCGCGGATTCAAATTGGAGACCCTGGCGGTTCTGGCGAAGAAAGCGGCGGAATCCATCGAGAGCGTGCGGGGAATCACGGATGTGAGAATCAGCCAAGAATCGGGTGTTCCACAGCAGGAGTTTCTCATCAACCGCGACAAGGTGGCCGACCTCGGGTTGAGTGTCCGCGATGTAACGGAGGTCCTGGAAACCGCGGTGGCCGGGTCCAAGGCCGGAGAATACCGCACGGGAGGCAACTCTTATCGCATTTTCGTCCAGTTGAAGGATGCCGAACAACGTTCCCTGGATGAGATTCTCGATCTCACTCTGACCACTGTTTCCGGAGAACAGGTGGCGTTGCGGAACCTTGTAGATACTCGCTTGAGTCGCGGTCCCATTCTCATCGATCGTAAGGATCAACAGCGCGTGCTGACCGTCCAGGCCAACGTGGCGGGACGCGACCTCGGCTCGGTGGCTTCCGACGCACAAGTTCTGCTGGATCGTATACCTCGTCCCACGGGTTACGAACTCAACATCGGAGGCAATGTGGAGGAGCAGGCCAAGGCATTTCGCGAGCTGATGATCTCTCTCGTGCTGGCGTTGGTGCTGGTGTATATGGTACTGGCGTGCCAGTACGAATCGCTGCGCGACCCTCTTGTCGTCATGTTTTCCGTGCCGCTGGCCGCGGTGGGCGTGCTCGTGATCCTGTTTCTGACCGGGACCACGCTGAATCTTCAGTCGGGCATCGGGTGCATCATGCTGGGCGGCATCGTGGTGAACAACGCCATTCTTCTCGTGGATCAAGCGGGTCAACTGGTCCGTGGGGGGATGAACGTGCGCGACGCGGTGTCCGAAGCCGGAAGACGTCGGTTGAGACCCATCCTGATGACGACCCTCACCACCATCCTCGCCCTGATCCCCCTGGCTTTCGGGGTGGGAGAGGGCGCGGACGCACAGGCTCCCCTGGCGCGGGCGGTGGTGGGGGGGCTCACCGGGTCCACACTCATCACCTTGGTGCTCATTCCCGTGGTCTACACCCTTTTTCATCCCGAAAACGAGGCCGAACCCCGTTGAGACCGCATCTCCCATCCAAGTTTCGGGCATGGCTCATGACCCTTGTGTGGCTGCTTCCGGCGGTGGGCTGCTCACCGCCGGACCGATGGTCCGTGCTGCAGGTCGATTTCCAGCGCCGCCTTGCTGAAGACGCCTTCCAGCCCGCGGACATTCTCGACGAGTACCAGCCCCGGTTGACCCGGCCTCCGGCGTTCGAACCCGAGATATGCCAGGGAACCATCGATTTGTCGGTGGAGCAGGTGGCCATGCTGGCGCTCCAAAGCAATCAAGAGCTTCGGGTCCGACGACTCAACCCCCTCATCACCGGGACTTTTGAACAAATCGAACGCGGCGTGTTCGACCCCGAATTGTTTGGCGAATTCGAGTACTTCAGAGAAAAGGCCAACGAGGTTTCCAGGTCCACCAGAGAACAATTCAGGGTGAAGGGAGACGAGACAACGGCCGTGGCGGGGGTCCGCCAACAGCTTCCCACCGGAACCGAGGTGGAGGCTCAGGTGAGTCAGGAGCGCACCATCTCCAACCGCGCACCGGAGCAACAGACCGCTCGGGTGGGGCTCACCGTGACCCAGTCGCTGCTTCGCGGATTGGGGCCGGCGGTGAACTTGGCGAGCGTGCGTCAGGCCGAACTCGACACCGTGGCCGGCGTTTATGAGTTGCGCGGATTTGTGGAAGCCCTGCTCGCCGACGCCGAAATCGCCTATTGGAATTACATTTTGGCCAAGGAAGAGATCGCTATTTTCGAACGATCCCTGGCCGTTGCCAAACAGCAGCGGGACGAAGTGGAATTGCGCATCGAGGTGGGTGTTCTGCCGGAAATTGAGGCCGCGGCCGCGCGAGCTGAATATGCACTCCGAGAACAGGCTCTCATCGACGCGCGGAGCGTTTTGGAAGAACGCCGCTTGCGACTCCTGCGCTTGGTCAGCCCGGACGCCGAAGGGCGGCTGGACCTTCGGATCAACGCCCGCAGCGAACCGCGCATCGAGCCCGAGCCCATTACGGATTTGGCCGATCGCCTCCGGCTTTCAGAGCAGTCGAGACCCGATCTCAACGAGGCTCGCGTCAGGCTGCGGCAGAACCGACTGGAAACCGTCGTCACGCGCAACGGCCTGTTGCCCCGGTTGGAGCTGTTCATCGATTTGGGACGGACCGGATATGCGGATACGTTTTCGGATTCTTTTCGGAGACTGGATGAAGGAACCTACGATTTCACCGCGGGAATTCGCCTGAGTCACTATCTCGGCAACCGCGCGGCCAAAGCAAGGGAGTTGGCGGCCCGGGTTTCCCGCCGTCAGGCCGCCCTGGCCGTGGAGAACCTCAGGCAGATCGTTCGGCTCGACGTGCGGCTTGCCGTCAATGAAGTGGAGCGGGCTCGTCAACAGATTCCGGCCGCCAGGATCACACGGACCCTCCAGGAGGAAACGCTCAACGCGGAAAAGGAGCGGTTCGACGTGGGCGCGAGCACGGCCCTTCTGGTGGCTCAGGCCCAGCGCGATTTGCTCGCCGCGCGGATCACGGAGATCGAGGCGGTGGTGCATTACCGCATTGCCCTGGTGGGCCTGTACCTGGCCGAAGGCAGCCTGCTGGACCGACGGGGCGTGAGACTCGAAGCCGAAGCGATACCCGTTGCGGGGAGGTAGAAGACCGGAGTCATGTTCCATCCCGTCTGGGGCATTCCCTGCGAGTTTTCCTGAAGCCCGCCCATCTTTCTCCGACGAATCGCCTCCCACGCCCGGGTATTTTCGTTGATCCTACAGGAGCCAATCCAGCCCATGGATCTGGAGTTTCACTACTACATCACACATATACTCGCGGAGAAGGCCGGGTTTTCCCGGATCGACGCCCACCGAATCGCCTATTCGAGTCAATTCGTGGACGACAACCGCGACGTTCTTCGGGTTGATCTGGGCGCGAGAGGTATTTTTATCAATCCATTATCCCAGACCTATGATCTGGACAAACCGGAAGAGGAGCTGAAGCTGATCCACCCCTTGTTTCACTTTTTGCCCGGCGAAAACGGAAGCGCCGGATCGCGCAGAAGGGACGGAAAGGAACACGATAACCGCTTCAACACGATTCCGGACAGCGAAAACTCAAGAAGACTTCTGAAAGCCGCCCTGGCCTCGGGAAATCCATACCGCATCGGCATCGCCGTCCATGTCTATGCCGACGCGTGGGCGCATCAGAACTTCACCGGATTAAAGGAAACGTTCAATTGGGTGGGTAGTGACGCTCTGGAAAAACGAAGCACGAATCAAACCGAACCGGTCGTTTGTCACTCTCAAGTGTTGAAGGCTCCCGACAGAGTGGGGGAAATCTGGGCGGACCGCCGGTTGGTGGATGAGACGGTGGACAACAACGAACGATTCCTGCAGGCGGCGGAAAACATCTATTTTGCCTTCCTGGCGCATACCGAAAAAGACCAAGAATGGGAAGGCTTGGAAAGACGGATCGCGGCGGCCATGAGCATGAAAAGGGAAGATCGCCTGGAAGCGTATCGGGATATCTGTGCCATGGAGGACTACGAAGAAACGGAGGAATGCGGCTACGCATGGCGGTCCCAAGCACTGACCGAACAGAATAACGGAAGGGAAGGGCTTCATTCCCCGAAAGAAGGGTTCGAGAAGAGCCATTGGTTCTTGTTTCAGCGGGAAGTGAACCGGCATCGTGCTCGCGCGCTCAACCTGCTGAAGGAGCTATATCCGGACGAAGATCGGCGAGTTTCGGCCTCCGAGACCCGGTAAGAGCGAAAAAGGTCTCGGCGGGTTTCCTTTCTAAAACACGGGAGGTGAATCATGGCGGGTGTGACCTTCACGCAAAATCTGAGGGGCGAATATGAGCGCCTGTTCAATTCCTGCATCATCCGGGCGGAGCGGGCGGACACTGTTGCGGGGATCATTACCGCCCTCCTGACGGACCGACCCCGCTATCAAGCGGTTGAGGACGAATTGGGGGTTCCGTGGTTCTTTGTTTCGGTAATTCACAACATGGAGTCGGGCCGCGATTTCCATTGTCATCTGCACAACGGAGACCCTCTCACGGTACGCACCACGCATGAACCCTCCGGCAGGCCCAGGAGAGGCAATCCGCCGTTCACCTGGGAGGAAAGCGCCCGTGACGCCCTTTCCATCAAGGGATTGGGAGCAGGCACCGATTGGAGCCTCGCCGGAACACTCTACCAACTGGAACGATACAATGGGTGGGGCTATCGCCTGTATCACACGCATGTGCTGTCGCCCTATCTTTGGAGTTTTTCCAACCATTACCGGAGCGGCAAATACGTGGCCGACGGAACCTGGTCCGACACGGCCGTGTCCAAACAATGCGGCGCCGCCGTGCTGCTTCGACGCATGGCCGAATCCAATCTCATCGGGTTCTCGGATCAACCCGGTCCCTCGGAAGACGAGGCTCCGCTGGTGGTAAGGCATTCCAACACCAAGTCCGGGAATCCGGAGGTTGTCCGGTCCGCTGAAAACCTTCAGGAATGGCTCAACACCTTTGCCGGGATCTTCGTCAAAAAAGACGGCGTCCCGGGCGACCGCACGTCGGCGGCTTACAGAAAAGTCACGGGACTGTATCTTCCCGGTGATCCAAGAGCCTGACGGGGACATCGCCGCAGTACAAATTGACCGATCCGGACTCCGAGTTTCGAGGATATCGAACATGATATTCGGGAGAATGGAGCGCCATCAGGGGACGATGGGAAATACTCGTCTCAAATAAGTCGATGTCGTATGGTTGATGAAAATGAGTTCCAGGTAGGATTCAGCCTCGCTGATATCGGCAGGGCTCGGCCTCTGACGACGAGGAGGTTGGGTTTGACTATCGAACGATTTCATTCAATATCAGGAAAACGCCGGCTGAATTTAACAAAGGGCCTTGCGCTTTGTTGCGACAGCGCAAATCAAACGGAACACTATGAACTTAATCTTTGATGCCGTCGTAAGAACCCCCCTTTACGAACAGGGCTGTTTTTTGGAGCATTGGAAGTTCAAGCGGCCATTGCAACACTGCCAAGGTTACTGTCATCGTGACATAGGCTACAAAGACGACGGAAATTATCGTTGCTGCCTCCCTCTATCGAGTTGGAAAGGGCCTTCTTGGCCTTATCAAGGCGGCTCTGGACGAACCTCTTGATGTTGATGGCCAGGGCCTTCATGAAAACAGATAAGGTGACCCGTTTTTTGCCTCGGGTCCACGATCGTTTCAATCCCGTGACCCGATCCGCTTCGGAGATGGTGGCCTCGATGCCGGACCGGATTTTGTAGCGTTCTTTGAAATCATGGCTTTCCTGCTGTAGTCTGCGCTTGGAGGTCGCCATGTCCTTGCGCTTGTACTTCAGTCGATAATTTCCGCCCTTGATCCGTTTTACCGGACAGATGGGGAGAAATTCGCATAGGAGACAGTGCTCGCGGGAAAACACGGCTTCCACCGCTTTGCCGCGGTCAACGATCTTGCATTCAAGTGGCGCGTGCCCCCGGATACAGTAAACGACCTGGGTGCAGTCCTCGTTCGTTTCAAAGTCACTCAACTGCATCTTATTGAGATCCGGCGCTTTTCCGCAAGTCACCGGAGCGGTAAGCTCGACTCCGTGCTCGTGAGCTTGAAGGATGTTCTCGCCGCTGCCGTAGCCTGCGTCGGCGAACAACTCTTCGGGTTTGCGGCCCGTTTCCTCCAGGCGTTCGATAACGGGCATCACGTCTTTCTGGTCGCTGTCATAGGAAGGGGCCACGTCCACATCGGTGATCACCTGGAAGGGATTTTCCTTCACGCAGGTCTCCGTGAGGGAAGCCTTATATCCTTTGCCCTTGCGCCCATAGGTGGCGTCGGGATCCGAAGGATTCTGCAGGGAGTCCGCAGGGATTTCCTTGGGCTTCTCGAGTTCTGTTTTGTCGGGATCTCCCTCGGTGAAACGGCATTGCTCCGACAGTAGTCGGGCCATCAGCCGGTATTCTTTCATTCGGCTGATTTCCGGATGACCTCGGAAGCGGTCCACCAGGTCGGCGAGATGGCGGGCGGACTTGTCCAGACGACGCTTGGCCCGCGATGATTTTGCATCGGCAAAATAGCCTGCGCGCTTCAAGTAGGCCTTGTCGTAAAGTCGGGGCAGTTTCTCATACAACTTGGGATGTTTCTTATGGAGCCGTTTCAAGAACGCCTCGATGGTGCGCGTAAAGAGCCCCAGACGGCTCAGATGAGCCATGTTGGAAGTGATCTGTGTGGAGTCCAACCGCTGTTTGTCCGTGCTAAGGGCCGCCGTCTCGATGATGGCGTCCGTGATTCCGGTAAAGAGGCTCCGCGCTTGCTTGTTGTCGGTAATCAAGGTCCGGAAATTGTGCAGGGTCTTCTGGCAGACGTGAGATTCAAAGGCGTTGATGTTGAAGGCATATTGCCAACGCAGATCGAAGTCCAGAGCGCCCAAGACTTCCGCATCGGTCAGGCTGTTCATTTCCTTCAAAACACACGCTCCGACAAGGATGGCCACGGGTCTGTTGGGCCTGCCGTTGTCCTCACAGTAGAAAGGCCGGAAAGACTCCTCATCGATCATGGGAAGCACCAGGCGCCGGAACGGACCGGCCCACGTCTTCTCCAACGCCTCGATCCTGTCTGCGGGAAGGCAAATATCGTGGTCGAAAATGGTCTTTTGCGTTCTCTTAGGCCGAAACAAAACAACCCCCCTAAGGACCATATTATTAATCAAGTCAGATACTTATCATACAGGACCCAAAAGAAAGGTCAACCCATAAATGCCATTTTTATTCATATTTTCAACTAGATACCTTTACGGAGAGGTTTTTACGAACTCATCAAGATGTTGTATATTCCGTTGGGACTGTTCTTCCCTTTGTTACTTTCCTATCTGTGGTTTGTCGGTGGTGGTTCTTACGAGAGCGTACCTTACTATTTCTTTGTTCTGATTATACCGGCTACGATACTCCTGAGTACCCGGCTGAAGATACTGTTCTACGTGATGCTCTTGCTGACCATCCTTGGATTGATGACCATAGAATATCTACATCCTGAAACTGTTTCCTATTTTGAACACAGAATTCAGAGAGTTATCGATGTCGCGTTTACGGTGGTCCTATGTTTGATCATATCGGGTTTCATGGTGAATATTATTTTTCAGCATTATCTGATAGAGCGGAGATCCAAAGAGAAGCTGCTGAAACAGACGATGGAGGACAAAGAGAAACTTGAAAAGGCTTTCGACGAGATCAAGGTGCTTCGAGGTATTCTTCCCATCTGCATGAAATGCAAGAAGATACGGGACGATCAGGGGTATTGGAATCAACTCGAGGCCTATATCCAGGAACACTCCGACGCCAAGTTCAGCCACAGCCTGTGTAGAGAATGCGCGAAAGAGCTGTATCCCGACATTAAGTTGCGCGGAGAGTGATGGTGTCTTGGAATGAGCGACGTCCAAGCCTGAAAGGAGGGTGAAGAGCCGGAAAAATGTAGCCGGTTTTAATCCGGTGCCGGGGAGGGCGTTTCCGTCTCTTCGCCGCCGGTACGATGAAAAATGACGGGAATTACCAATAGACAGCCCATTGGATTGCGCGTAAAGCTATTTGTAGGGTGATTTCTTCCTGAACCGCGGGCCGGCGGAGGATGGGCTGATGATGTTCCGTTTACGGGGCATTAGGGGGTTCTTAGATCCGCAAGGCACGGTCTTCCACTCCCGGAGGCCGTTTGCCGGTCGGTGCGCGGACCGGCCGCTCTCCCTCCGCACGAGAAAAAGACGAAACAGCTATTCCTTCCCGTTCCATTGTCTCTCCATTTTGACCTTTCTCCCCCGACACGCGATGGATTCCTTCCGACCGGAATGCGGAGTCCCGGGTGATTCCTCACCCTCCTTCGTCGCAGGCCTGTCCCCTTCATTGAAACGGGCGCATGACGCCCATCCTTCTCCTCCATCAGGTTGGGCGGTTCTCGTTGCGAGGCCAAGCTCGGAGCACCCGCCTGCGGTTCCCTCGCCTCCTTCAATTTCAGACCGTGATTGCCCTGCAAGTCCAACGTTCTCTCCCAACCGAAAGGGATAACATGCGTGTGAACAGCCATTGTCACGTGTTCAATCTCCAGGCGGTCGCCGGCAACGAGGCTTTCCGGAACCTGGAGGGCCGCGCGATACGTTACGGCGTGCCCGCGCCTATCGCCGAAGCGCTCTGCGACGTGGTGAAGTTCTTCATTCGTACGGGCCGTCCGGCCGATCAAAAAGCGGTGAAAAGGAAACTGGCGGGCAATCACAAAATCTTTCGAGCCGTTACCGAAAGACAACGGGAGCGCAAGGACTTCGAGCATATGGGTTCCCCCATGCTTGACGAATTGCTCCGAGAAGCGTGCGACAGCGACGCCCAATTCGCCGGTGTCACCGATTTCATTAAATTCGTACAGATCGGATTGCTTCCAACCATGGACGACGTAACGGATCATCTCATGGACACGTTGGAGGAGGACGAGAGCGCCGTTGCGCTTATGATGGATATCCGTTCCGGGCGCCAAGACGAAGAGGAGTCGGACGAGAAACGCTTTCGGAAACAGGTTCGACAGACGATCCGCCAAGTGTACCGATATCCCGGCAGGGTCCTGCCTTTCTACGCGGTGAATCCCCTGCGAACCGATTTTGTCCGCAAGACGAAAAAGGCCTTGAAGGATCACCCTTTTGTGGGCGTCAAGCTTTATCCCTCCCTGGGGTACTCCGTGAATGCGGACGGCCTTGATGAAATCTACGACTACTGCGCCGAAAACGATCTTCCCATTACCATGCACTGCAACGGCGAGGGGTTCTGTAGGGATGACGCCTCCGTGGCCAACGCCAATCCCTTCTACTGGACCGATATCCTGGAAAAGACCCCCAAACTGAAAGTCTGTTTTGCGCACTTCGGAGGAGACGAGAAATTCAGCAGGGCCCATGCCCCCAGTGAGTTGAAGGTGGACGACAAGCCGGACGCATGGGCCGGCTCCATTCTTCACCTCATGGAGAAGTACCCGGGAAAGGTGTTTGCGGACATCTCCTTTCACACCGCGCCCATGGGAGAGAAGGGCGACGCGGGATATTTCGCCAAGCTGAAGGACCTCATCGAGGACGAGCATTATCAACGTCGAATCTTGTGGGGCAGCGACCATTTCCTGATTCAGATGCGGATATCGGAAGAGAACTACCGGGAGTTCTTCGAAAAGTACCTGGACGACCGGTCCTTTAAACAAATTGCGGAGGAAAATCCCCTGGACTTCCTGGGGCTGCGACCGGACGACCTCGGAGCCAACATCAGGAAGTACGTCGGCCATCTGGTGGAAAAGGTGGAAGACGTGGCGAAGTTCCATGAATCCAAGCCGCCTTCCTGGCTGATGGAGGCGGTGAGGGAATACCATCCGGAACACGCGGACCGTTTCGCGGCCCTGGCCGTTCCCACCGAACATTTCACGCGAACGGGACCTCGGATGAACCTTCCCACGGGAAAGCGTCCTTCTCACAGGCGTACGGCTTGAGTGCGGGGAGGTTGAGATGATGGGTCGGAAATCTTTTCGTTCTTGTTCGCAGGGTCCGTGCCGCCGGCGCGTGACGAAGCCGGAGCAGGGTGTTCCTTTGCCGATTCAGGCGACGGAAGGATCGTTGGAAATGTGACGAAAACGGGAACCAACGCCTTGCCCAAAGGAGGAACGTATGCAGATCGATATGCACTATTACGGGGTTTACGCACTGGCCAGAATGGCGGGGCTGAAGGCAAGCGCGGCCGAAACCATCGCCACGGCGTCCCAGTATGTGGACGATGCCGTCAAGGACGATTTTCAGTACCACGAAGACGGCAACAAACTTGCTCCCATCGTTACCGCACATAAGACCCTCGAACTGGTTGAGAATCGCGACATACGCGATCAGCCGTTCGTGTGGCTTCCCTTTCATTTCTTTCCGGGGAACGAAGGGAGCGAATTCTCCCAGCGTTTGCTGTGTGTGAAAAACAGCGAATTGGTGAACCGGGTCCTGGAACATTACTCGACACTGTCGGACCGCTGTTACATTCTGGAACTGATGGGGATTGCCGCCCACGTTTATGCCGATACCTTTTCACATTTCGGCTTCTCCGGAGTCAGCTCGCGGAAAAACAAGGTACGGGCCAACAGCATCAGGCCCCTGAACGCGGACGATCCGACCTCTTCCTATATAGAAAAGAAATTGACCGCTTTTTTCAGGAAGTTCGGTTGTCAAGGGGGCTTGTGGGAAAATATGAAGAGATGGGTCATCCATGACGGTGCTGAAGTGGCTTCCGGCGCCTTGGGGCACGGCGCAGCAGCCACTCTCCCGGACCTTCCCTACCTCGAATGGGAGCTCGGATTCGAAGAAAATCCCTCGTGCGTGGGATTAATCTGTCGAAACAACACGGAGAGCTTTCTTGACGCCGCCGAATGTCTGCATGATTTCTTCAAGAGGTTCGCCGACGCCCAACCACAACACTCGGATGGCTCAGGCGGCGTTCCTTTCGGGAACTCAAAAGAACAAATCAGGCGGATACTCTCCCTGCAGAAAGGTAAGACGGAACGCTCGGAACGTTGGCGGGACGATTTCAGGCAAGGCAGGCTGGGGATAATCGGGGGACAAGTGATACCGGATTACGACACGGTTACCTGGGATAAGCAGTGGGAAGACTTCTGCACATTGGAAAAGCCGGAGGAAGCGGCCGAGTGGAGTGTTTACCGCTTTCATCAGGCCGCCGACTACCACGTGCACTATGTGCTTAGAGAACTGCTGCCGAGTGTCGGATTGGTGGTGGTGTGAGCCTTCGACTCGGAGGGTGTCCGTATGCTCTACGACTATGAAATCAACGGAATCGCGGTGAGGACCGGGGACCTGATCTGCACCGTGGACGGAGGAGGAGAAAGCATCCTGGGTCAATTCTGGCGGGCGATAGGCAAATTGCTTCCGGGCGCAGTGGATCACATTGCGGTATACGTGGGACCCGCGGGCCGGTGTGTGGAAGCGGGGGCCAAGGGCAGGGTGGTCGCCTTCCACGTCAAGGATGGGAACTGGGACGCCGAGAGCATGACCGAGGAGCGAGGACTGCTGATCGACACGCTGTACGGAGTGGCTTATCCATTGGAGGGTCGCAATCTAAGTTCTGAAGAGATGGATAAGATTCGTCGGGAGGTGGCCGACTATTGCCTCCGGCAGGCCGAAGCGGGAAAACCGTATAATCTGAATTACCTGGATTCATCGACGGAAGAGCGATTCTACTGCAGCCAACTCGCGTACAAGGCCTATCTGAGGATGGGACTGGACCTGAACACGGGAGTCGACATTCCCGACATTCCGGGAACCGATCGGATCATCTATCCCCAGGAAATCTGGGCCGGATGCCCCCACAAACGTGCTTGATCGGGGCATTTCGGGGATGACCGGGATTCCGTTCAAGTGCCCATGGCGGACTGAACATCGATTTCAACGGCATGCCGGCGGCCGCCAAGGAAGTCGCAGCGTGATGGTATCCGTTCACGGGGTATTTGGGAAACCCTTTTGGAAAAGGGTTTCCCAAACCCTTCCCAAAACTTGTTGAGCGGGTTGCTCGCCGCGCGTCGCAACCGAGTTCAAGGGCGCTCTCCGCACAAGTTTTCACGCCTGCAATCAACGGATATGTCGGCGAAAGTGTTGCATCTTAAGAATGCCCGCGTCAGGGGGGCCCGCGGTGATGGTGTTCCCCCGGAAACGGTGTGAACAAATATGCGGGATGAGCGGCCATGCGGCATGAAAAAACGGATCACCGCAGGCAGGCGGGGAGATAGGATCATGATGAACGGAACAACAAGATTGACCGGCATGGTTGTGTTGATTCTTGTGGGACTGCTTCTTGTCGGCGCTCAATCGGCGAACGCCCGGGCCGAGGAGGGCGAATCGCGCGTGTCGGACGAAGGTGAATCCCGGACACCACCGACAGAGCCTGAAGCCGAGAAGAAACTGCGTGTGTCAAAGGTCGAAGGCGCACTCAGGCTTGGGAGCACCATCACGGTAACGGTGGACGGCCTTGAGAAATACCTCAAAGCCACGGGGAATGACCCTGAAAAATTCATTCTTTACTTGAACTGTAAACCCCACCGAGACCTTCAGGCTGTCTGTGCACCCCAAGGCGGCAATCTCATATTTCAGATCAAGAAGACATCCAGTTCCAATGGTCAATGGCGGAACCTGCTCGGCAGACCCTTTTCGCGGGACAAAGGCTTCACCTACCCCATTGCCGTATCCATCGGATACGAAGATGAGCAACCGTTACCCTCGGACGTGACGGATTATCCGCTGGTGATCGTGCACAAAGCCCGATTCTGGTTCTTCGTCGCGCTCTTCTTGATTGTTCTCGTCCTGTTCGGATGGTTGACCCGAAACAGCGGCATCATTCGCGATTCCTACCCCGGGCTTCCGGGGAGGCTAAGGACATACAGCCTCGCTCGCACCCAGATGGCCTTCTGGTTTTTCATTGTCGTCGCTTCTTACGTGTTCCTCTGGGTGACCACCACTGAGCAGCAATCCCTCGGGAATTCGACGCTCGTACTGATCGGAATCAGCGCGGCCACCGGGTTGAGCGCCACCGCCGTGAGTTCGAGCAAACGCAGCGCTGCGGCGAGCAAACTTGACGACCTCCAGGAGGAAAAGAAGGTGATGGAGACTCGGCTGGCACAGCTCGCCGAGCTGATGAAGAACCCACCCGTCACCCCTGAAACGGACAAGCTGTTGAAAGAGCAGGCGGAGAAGGAGGGTGCATTGAGCCGGGCGGAAAAAGCGATTCCTGCAGTGGAAGTGGAACTGGAACCCGAGAAGACGAAAGGATTCTTTTCAGACATCCTTTCGGATGCCGGGGGCATCAGCCTTCACCGCTTCCAGATCGCTGTTTGGACCGTCATCCTGGGCGTCATTTTTCTCCATTCCACCTGGGACAGCTTGACCATGCCCGAATTCGATTCGACATTCCCTCTGTGCCAATGAGAGTGAGACACCTACCCGTTGATAAATTAGTGTAGGGCGGGTAGGAGATGGAGCATGATGAGGCACAGAGAGAAAGAGAATCCGGATGAGGGAATCGTGGTAACGGAGGGAGTCCGTAGGACGACCGGAGTTACCACGATCGGGAAGCACGTCACGGTCCCCGACCCGGAGGTTCCAGAGAAGAAGCCTCGTCGCAGATTTACAGCCCGGTACAAGCTGAGAATCCTGGAGGAAGCCGATGCGTGTACTGAACCGGGCCGGCTCGGGGCTCTACTTTGGCGAAAAGGCCTGTATTCTTCGAGTCTGGCGACATGGCGTAGACAACGTGACCAGGGGCAGTTGAGTGCGCTTGGGCCAAAGAAGCGAGGCCGGAAGCCCAAGCAGAAGAACCCTATGGCAGAGCGGGTGGCCCGGCTTGAAAGGGAGAACCGCCGTCTCGAGAATCAACTGAAACAGGCGCGAACCATCATCGAAGTTCAAAAAAAAATCTCGGAGATACTGGGGATCGCTCAGCCGGACCTGGACGACGACGGGAGCAGTTCATGAGCGCGGCGATGGAGTTGCGCACCGAGGTAGGAACCGTGCAGGCATGTGGAGCCATGGGCCTGCCCCGTGCGAGTTTCTATCGCCTCCTGAAGCCGGCGGCGGCCCGCACACCGCGGCCGGCGCCTCCCTTGGCTCTGAACCCCCGGGAGCGGGAAACCGTGGTCGATCTGCTTAACAGCTCCCGTTTTCAGGATGATGCTCCCCGTCAGGTCTTTGCCGTCTTGCTCGATGAAGGACAGTACTACTGCTCCATCCGGACCATGTACCGGATTCTCAAAGCGGAATCCGGTGATGTCAAAGAGCGAAGAAAGCAGGCGTGGCGGCCTGTCTATAAAAAGCCCGAGTTGCTTGCGACCGGACCCAACAAAGTGTGGTCCTGGGATATTACGAAGCTAAAAGGGCCTGTGAAGTGGACCTATTTCCATCTTTACGTGATCATGGACATCTTCAGCCGCTACGTGGTCGGCTGGATGGTGGCCCATCGGGAAAGCGCCGCTTTGGCCAGGCAACTCATCGAAGAGACGTGCTTCAAGCAGGATATCAAGTCCGGCCAACTCATCATCCATGCGGATCGAGGCCCGGCGATGAAAGCGAAGTCCGTAGCCGAGTTCATGGGAGACATTGGAGTGACCAAGACCCACAGCCGACCCTATGTCAGCAATGATAACCCCTACTCGGAGGCGCAGTTTAAAACCCTCAAGTATTGCCCGAAATTCCCGAAACGGTTTGGATCAATCCAGGATGCCCGGTCTTTCTGCCGGGAGTTCTTCTCCTGGTACAACCCCGAGCATCGGCATTCAGGCATCGGGTTGGTCACACCCGAACAGCTCCATTACGGACTCGCCCAGGACATTGTAGCGTGTCGCAGCCAAGTTCTTCGGGCTGCCTTCCGGAGCAACCCCAACCGTTTCAAAGGAAAGGTGCCACAGCCGCCAAAATTGCCCAAGGCCGCGTGGATCAACAAACCGTCGAGCGATGACGTGAGAGTCTAATTTCTGCAAACAGGTGTCTCATTTTCATTGACACATTCCGTTGCTGGCGCTCATGGGTATCAGCAGCGGGACCTATATCGGATTTAAGTTTCATGAGAAGCAAATATAAGAAGCATTGTTCTTATAAAGATAGCTTGTGTATGCAATAGCATGCAGTCTATTATATTAATATCTATCTAAGTAGTCAAAATATGACGCGAAAAAATTTGTACAAGTGGACTCTAATTGTCGTATTAATATACTTTTTGGCAATAATAATTGGTATATTTTTAAGAATAAGTTTTCCAGATACAAATGGCGTAGCTAGTATTGCCTATCAAACATTCAAAGACTTAGTCCCATTCTTCATAGCTATCCCTGCAGCATGGCTTGGATATTGTTTCCAAAAAAGATTTAGCTATCTATCCGCGTTGAGAGAGTTTTGGAACATATTGATACCAGCCTGTCAGCAAGCGATACAATATACCCATATACAAAATCCAACGGATCATGACTTCGCAAAGACGCAACAAGATCTATCCACTGTCATCGATTCCTTAAGGGGAGTGTTTAAGAACTTAGGTCCATCGAGCAAGATCGGTCTCTACCCTTACGAAAACTTAAAAGACATTTGTCAGATAGTTTCGTGGTTAAAATTCTCTTCTAACCATACAGATGATGATCGTTATTGGGCTCGTAGATGTATACGAACGTTATGGTCTTCGATGCATCATATGTTGCTATTGGAGTTCGATCGAGAGGTTCCGGTATATCCTTTGAGCAAGTATTTGGACGATGGGAAGTCTTTGGCTGATTATCTGAAGATAGTCGGACGGAAAAGTGACGGAAAACTGGATAACCATGAACTGGAACAGCTTATAGTGCATGAAGAAGAGAAGCAAATAGAACGGTTACGGTCGATTTCAAGAAGATGGAAAACGGGGAAGCCGAGAAAGCGCTCCATTTTGGAATGGCGACGCTGAATGATCAGGCACATTTGCAGGCACATGTGCGACGTATGACTGTATAGCAAGGGCCCAGTACAGCCAGCGCATGAGGGTCATGTGTCACTAAGAGTTGCGAGATAGGATAATCAACCATAAGTTCATATGTGCAGAATATAATTATCGCAACTCTATTATGATCATATGCATACCTTCTTCATTCTTATTTAATAGTCCCATGATATATACGACCTTTTACCCTTGTAATAAGGTCACAACTGTCCGGTTAAGCGAACAAAAATAGGCCTGAAATGGCCCTTTCGTGCTATATTAGTTTTGCCTGTAACTAATTGAAGCGAAAGGAGAATCAGGCCATGGCACATGTTAATACTATATTCGGTCAGCTGCTTCAACTGGTTGATAGACATGATTTTCGACGCATTGAGAACCAAGGTTATCGTCCTGTGCGAAAGTATCGAACGCTTGACCGCTGGGAACAGTTTGTTGTGATGATGTTTGCTCAAATCACCACAAGATGTGGCCTTCGGGATATTGTGAATCAATTCAGGTGGAATGCCCCCCGATAATTGGTCCATGTATAATGAGAGTCTGAATGCCCAAAGAACGGAAGGAGACTTTTTGCATGGCCAAGAGAAAGAGACACAGCGCGGAGCAAATCATCCGGAAACTTGAAGACGCGGACCGTCGTCTGACGGCAGGGCAGACGATAGCGCAGGTTTGCCAATCCCTGGAGGTGAGCGAGGCGACGTACCACCGGTGGCGAAACCAGTATGGCGGGATGAAGGCTGAGGAGGCCAAGCGGCTAAAAGAACTGGAAAAGGAAAATGCACGCTTAAAAAAGCTGGTCGCCGATCTGATGTTGGACAAGGCAATGCTGAAGGATCTTGCGGAGGGAAACTTCTAAGCCCGGCGCGTCGTAGGAAAGCGGTTGATTATGTTCGAAGTGAACATGCCGCTTCAGAGCGTCGGGCCTGCCGCGTAGCCGGTCAACACCGATCCACCCAACGTTATGAGCCGAAGGAACGGGACGATGAGGTGGAACTGATCAAGGCTCTTCACCGGTTGGTTGGAGAACATCCCCGTTTTGGATGCCGTAGGATCACTCGGCTGCTGCGTGATGCGGGGTGGGCGGTAAACTACAAGCGAATTCATAGACTTTGGAAAGAGGAGGGATTCAAGGTACCTCGAAAAGCCAAGAAGAAACGCTTCCTGGGAGTTGATGCCAATGCGTGCAACAAGCGTAAGGCGGCTTTTGCAAATGATGTCTGGACGTTGGATTTCATTCATGACCGCTTGGTCGACGGCCGTCAGTTCAAGTGCTTGGCCATTGTCGACGAGTTTACTCGGGAAAACCTGGCCCTGAGGATCAACCGCTCCATTACGGGTGAAGACGTTTTGAACGAGCTGAGCCGATTGATGGGCGAGCGGGGAGTTCCAACGGGCATTCGATCGGATAACGGTCCCGAATTTATAGCCCAAAAGGTGAGAAATTGGCTGAAAGACCTGGGAGTGGGAACCTTTTTCGTCGAGCCGGGAGCCCCTTGGCAGAACGGGTACGTGGAAAGTTTCAACAGCCGTTTTCGGGATGAATTCTTGAACATGGAAATTTTCAACAACATCAAGGAAGCGCAGACTCTGGCCGCCAAATGGCGGAAAGTCTATAACGAGGAAAGACCGCACAGTGCATTGAATTACATGACCCCGGCCCAGTTCGCGGCGAGCCCTTGGGGCCTCGACTCCGCCTCGCTCAGCTCGGCTTCGCCGTGGCCCCAAGGGCCGGGGATGGAAAACCGCGAGTCATGATAAAACTCTCATAACTCCTGGACCAAAAACTGGGGGCTTGACACAGGTTTCAGTCGAGAAGGCTTTATCATTTGGGTGCGCGTACGGTGAAGCGTTCCACTCTCGCGGACGCGAACAGCAGCCGTGACGCCGGATTTTTCGAAGCCGTTTTCCATCATCAGTACAAAATGTGCGCGTCCGTAGCCCCGAGGAAGCGATTTCGCTTCAAGAACAAGCTGTACTCCCTGGACGCATCGGTGGTGGATTTATGCCTGTCGCTGTTTGATTGGGCCAAGTTTCGGACCACCAAGGGCGGCATCAAACTACACACGCTCTTGGACCACGATGGGTACATTCCGGCTTTCGTACAAGTCTCCGAGGCCAAGAAAGCGGACCTCACCGTAGCCAAGTTGCTTCGGCTGCCTTCGGGCTCCATCGTGGCCATGGATCGCGCATACGTTGATTTCGCCTGGTTTCGGGATCTCAACGAGAACAACACCTCCTTCGTGACTCGGATGAAAAAGAACATCAAGTACCAGGTCGTAAAACGTCATAGGGTCCTCAAATCCAAAGGAGTAACCTCGGATCAGACCATCATCCTCACCGGTACGAAGGCCAAAGAGTGCCCCATCCCACTTCGACGGGTGGGATATCGGGATCCTGAAACGAAAAAACATTATGTCTATCTAACCAATATCTTTCGACTCTCATCAAAAACCATCGCAGATATCTACCGGGAGCGCTGGCAGATAGAGCTGTTTTTCAAGTGGATCAAACAGAACCTTAAGGTCAAAACCTTCTTCGGGACTACTAAAAACGCCGTACTCACTCAGCTCTGGATCGCCCTGATCACCATGCTTCTGCTGGCCTACTACAAATTCCTGGCCCGCTTGGGGAACAGTCTCTCTCAAATACTCCGTCTACTCCAATTGAACCTCTTCAACCGACGAAACATATGGTGCTTATTTGATCCAGGAACACTAAAACAAACATCTTCACATCAGCAACAATTAACCCTTAATTTCAACTAGTTATAACCGGACAGTAGTATAATAAGGTACACTATTTTGTACGATAGACATAACTTTATCGAACATGGTAAGTAATATTTTGGAGATCAACATATTGTGATAGTCAAAGAGTCAGCATGAAATGATAGTGCTGGGACATAACATAGGTTACTCCTCAGCTGCGGAGGACCGTGTGAAGCAGTGTACCGTCAAGCGGCATGCCGCCGATCATAGATTCTCGGCCGCTGCCGCTACTTGCTTGATCGAGGTTGAGGATGCGTTGTCTTGATCAAAGAAACAATCTGACGCCGTCCTGGCTTCTGGAGCCGGATCAGCTCTTTGTTGAAATTGGTTCTACTCTCTATGCGCGCGCAAACCGTAGCGCCGAGGACCACAGGATGTGGCGTGATGCTGGTTGTCTCTATTAGAGGTGGGATGGCTGCGCATTCCGGCACGGCAGAGGTGTTGAGCGAGTCTGGTCTTTTAACTGAAGAGGTGGGGAGCCGATGATGGAGAAGACAATGGCACACTTTCTAGTCACTGCGATTTCCGAAGGCCGTGCCTGTCTGTTGCTCGGCCAGGACCACACTGAGGGGCTCGTTGAAAACGTCGTCAGGGAGGCATCCAATCTAGCGACGACACGTTTTACATCGCTCAGAGAGGCCCTGTCTCGACTGGATGCATCCACTCTGACAGCGTCGATGGCCGAGTTCACGGCAACGCGACACGTTCCACTTGTCGAACTCGCTTCCCTGCCATGGACGTCTGTGGTCTCGACGGCCATTGATCGTGGCTTTCTGGACGCCCTGAACGCCGCGGGAAGATCAAGACGCCTCGTAGAATCCGCAGCAGAGCGGATCGCACTTACAGCCGGAGCCCACTCGCCCGCGACTCTACACCTCTTTCATGTTTTCGGGAGAGCTGGCTTATCGGGGGACCTCGCACCCCCTGGTTTAGACACTTTGTCGGAGAAGCTGCTTCTAAAACTGCCGAAAGCGTTCGATGCGCTGCCGCAGCTACTCGGAACACGAGGCGCTCTTGTCGTGGAGGGCATGAGTTCAGATGCCTGGCTCGACGATGTGTCTTGGGCCGTGCTGGGTCAGGTCCTGCGCAAGATCCCTGCCGGAATGGTCTACTGGTTCGGTTGGGCACCGCCAAGTCTTCGCAACGACCTTGACGGGTTGGTCTTCTTCGAAGACCAGAGGCTTACGAGCGCACTCGCCGACTGGGCCTTTGACGATGAACTATTCGGACACTTGGCGGTAGGGCGCAAAGCCGTATTCGGAGTAGACGACCACACAGTCACGGTCGCCGTCGGCAATGACCCGAAGACGGTGCGCTTCTCCGCAAAGGACTGGAGGGAAATCCAGCGCGTTGGCTCAGTCATCGACGATGCCGAGTTGGATGAATTGCGCACCTCGGGATCTGAGCGGCAAAAAGGAGGGCTCGCGGGCTTTGTCGCGCGGGCTCACGTAGGCATCCCGGATTGGGGCGCTGCAGCTTGCGGCTACTGCTTCCCGCGCGATGTAACGACCAGCCTGGTTGACGATGTCGCCGGATTTATAGCCTCCCCGAAGCAGTCCCTCCGCACCCAACGCGGCGGCGGGCCGATGCGTCGTCCACTCATGTTGTCGGGGCCACCAGCCATCGGGAAGTCTGTTTGTCTTTTGGAGGTCGCGTGGCGGCTCCGCAGCGACCACCGTTCGTTTGTACTCTGGCTATTGCCGGGTCTATCGGGAATCGACAGCACGCAGCTCGAGCGTGTCGTTCGCATGGCAGAGTCCCGAGGGATACCGTGGACGGTTCTGGTAGCAGATGGCCTGCTCCCCGAGGAGTACGTCCGTGTCCTCAACAAGTTGCTCGCGGACGGCCGGCGCTTGGTTCTGGTTGGCACGGAGACTGCTTTCGTGGACGACGGCGAGCTGGACCGTAGATACACGCGTTATCCGATCAGCCTGACTTTCTCACCGGAAGAGTCCATTCGGTGGGATAGCTTCCTCGCGAGACACGATCTCGTCGATCCGGGTGGCGGGGGGCGGGACTTCTTGAGCCGTCTTAACAAAGTTCTACCGGAAGTCGGGTATGGATCGACCGCCGCACTGCTTCAAGAGTACGAACGGGTGATCCAAAAAGCTCAGCCCACGAGCGGCGACAGCAAGACCGCAGAAGGTCCCCTCGCCGCCAAACTTCGCTCGCTTTTTCCTGACCTTACGTCTGATACTTCCGCCGACGAGCCCAGCGTACGTTTTGAGGCGGATTCTTCCGTACGCGACCTTATAGAGATCATACTATTCTGCGCCGCCACGGACCTGCCCGTGGCTACGGACACGCTATTCGTGATCCTGGGCAGCGACCTTCTTCGCTCGTTCCAGCGCATCGAGTGGGCATTGGGTGAGACAGCGCTTATCCAAGAGGTCAAGTTGGATCATCAAGGGACTATCGTGTTTATGACGGCCCATCGCCTTCACGCCCAATGGCTGCTCCGAGCGATTCGCGCAAGCGCGGCATTGCAGCTTAGCGTGCTGCGGAAGCTTGTCGACCGAGTTCCCTGGGATTTGGAGGCGTTTCCTGGTGTCAACCCTACGCAAGACTACATGATCCGATTGCTTCGGCAAGTCGGACCGCGTGGTGAAGCAGCTACCGACTTTGGGACGATCCCGGCCCTCCAGGAGCTCGCGGACATTCTATCAAGCATTTGGAAATCACATGGGAAGCGCCATCCTGGGTTACTGAGTCTTGAGGCGATCATTAGGGGCGACATCGCAGAGCGCGACGCTGAGGCTCTAGCCGAAGAGAAGCGGCAGCAGTGCCGCGAAGCGCTGGAACTCCTGGATTCCGCTATCGAAGTTCTCCGGGCGCGGCACCCGAGCGAAGCGCGGAGCTTCGAACTGCAGCGAGCCTTGACTTTGGCAGCTGACATCCGTGGCACCGAGCTAAACATCATCATGCGGGAAGGCACGCCATCAGCAAAAGGTATACGAGACGTTCTGAACGCGCTGCAGGCCGATGTGATGATGGCTCGCTCCTACGACACGCAGTACCACCCGCTGGATATCCTGTTCTGGGCGAACCGAGACGCATGCAAGCTTCTGGCGGCTGCCGGGGAAGGTGACGGCGACATTGAGGCAGAACTTCTTTCGACGATGCAGATGGCGTTGGAGGTTGCCTGCGACGAACAGATCGTCGACGAGGAGCAGCAAAGCCGCCTCGACGGACGACTCATCGAACTCGATTCGATCCTTGGTGCTGCACCGCTTGCGAAGGAGCGTGCGGCCGAAATGCGCGAACGCGGGAACTTCGCTGGCGAGCTTGTCCTGTCGCGATTGGCGGTCGAAGATGCCAAACATGATCCGGCAATGTGCCGGGCCGAGCTGGAGCGGTTTCTTGGCTACGGGCCAGTCGTTCTCTCTGATGTCCGTGTGCTGCGATACCTATGCCGTCTTTGGATCGACGGGTGGGCCGGTTCGAAGTTCGGCACAGAGCATGCGGCATGCTGCCGGGCTCCCGAAAGCGCCTGGGAACAGCTTCTTCAGGTCGCGCGCGGGCGGCTTGCGATAGCGGAGGACTCGGAGCACCCTCTGACCACCTTCCTGCTCGGCTGGGCGCAACTTCAGCTTGGGGACGCAGACGGCGCTCGCGAGACTTTTTCTCGCTTGGAACGTAGGTCGATCGGCATGAGGAGGCGAGTAGGTGAGCTTGCCATCGTGAGTGGCGAAGACGGGCGAGCACGGTCGTACGCGGCGCGGGTCCAGGCTCGGAGAGGAGACCGTGCTGTGGTACGCATCGAGTCCTTAGGCACCGTCCTCGAAATGCATCCGGAGGTGGAGATGCAGGTGGCGCCGTCTGGTCTGGAAATCGGTGAGTTTGTGCCGGTAGCCATCGCAATCAACTATCGGGGCCTGCAAATTAAAGCTCTTTCAGGGGATTGAGAAGCATGAGCTTACTGGACCCAGGCCACACTGTACAAATTTCTTCGTCGATGTCTGCGGCGGTCGCCTCAGTCCGTTCATGGATCGGGGAGACGCCGAGTACATGTGTCATCGTTGCGGCGGTAGGCGCCGGGAAGTCGCACCTTCTGACTGCAGTTGGCCATGAAGTAGCTGATGCCGTGGTGATGCCTCCTCCAGACGGAAGTGACTGCACCGATTCCATCGCGCTACTCAAGTCCCGCTCGGGACTATCAGTCATAGCGGACGACCTCGACAAGTTCTCGAAGGGGCTCCGCGAAGAGTTGATCAGGCTTGTTGTGGCGTCAGACCACTCGCTTCTCGCTTCAATGACAGAGCTGTCCACTCGGACGCGGAACCTGCTTCTCGCGAAGCGCCCTGATACTGCGTTGGTGTTCTTGGATGATCTAGTGTCGCGGCCCCAAGACGTCGAAGCCTTCGTGGAGAGCTGGATCGTGCTGAACTGCCTGACGGGCGATCTCGTTGCGATTCAGGAGTGCGCCAAGTTCTGCTGTGCCAGCGGGATGCCAGAGGGGTTTCGAACGGTAGACGGGTTTCTTGGCGGCTTGAAGGGAGCTGGCTGGGGCTTCTGTCAAGCCCCCAGTTTTTGGTCCAGGAGTTATGAGAGTTTTATCATGACTCGCGGTTTTCCATCCCCGGCCCTTGGGGCCACGGCGAAGCCGAGCTGAGCGAGGCGGAGTCGAGGCCCCAAGGGCTCGCCGCGAACCGGGCCGGGGTCATGTAATTCAATGCACTGTGCGGTCTTTCCTCGTTATAGACTTTCCGCCATTTGGCGGCCAGAGTCTGCGCTTCCTTGATGTTGTTGAAAATTTCCATGTTCAAGAATTCATCCCGAAAACGGCTGTTGAAACTTTCCACGTACCCGTTCTGCCAAGGGGCTCCCGGCTCGACGAAAAAGGTTCCCACTCCCAGGTCTTTCAGCCAATTTCTCACCTTTTGGGCTATAAATTCGGGACCGTTATCCGATCGAATGCCCGTTGGAACTCCCCGCTCGCCCATCAATCGGCTCAGCTCGTTCAAAACGTCTTCACCCGTAATGGAGCGGTTGATCCTCAGGGCCAGGTTTTCCCGAGTAAACTCGTCGACAATGGCCAAGCACTTGAACTGACGGCCGTCGACCAAGCGGTCATGAATGAAATCCAACGTCCAGACATCATTTGCAAAAGCCGCCTTACGCTTGTTGCACGCATTGGCATCAACTCCCAGGAAGCGTTTCTTCTTGGCTTTTCGAGGTACCTTGAATCCCTCCTCTTTCCAAAGTCTATGAATTCGCTTGTAGTTTACCGCCCACCCCGCATCACGCAGCAGCCGAGTGATCCTACGGCATCCAAAACGGGGATGTTCTCCAACCAACCGGTGAAGAGCCTTGATCAGTTCCACCTCATCGTCCCGTTCCTTCGGCTCATAACGTTGGGTGGATCGGTGTTGACCGGCTACGCGGCAGGCCCGACGCTCTGAAGCGGCATGTTCACTTCGAACATAATCAACCGCTTTCCTACGACGCGCCGGGCTTAGAAGTTTCCCTCCGCAAGATCCTTCAGCATTGCCTTGTCCAACATCAGATCGGCGACCAGCTTTTTTAAGCGTGCATTTTCCTTTTCCAGTTCTTTTAGCCGTTTGGCCTCCTCAGCCTTCATCCCCCCATACTGGTTTCGCCACCGGTGGTACGTCGCCTCGCTCACCTCCAGCGATTGGCAAACCTGCGCTATCGTCTGCCCTGCCGTCAGACGACGGTCCGCGTCTTCAAGTTTCCGGATGATTTGCTCCGCGCTGTGTCTCTTTCTCTTGGCCATGCAAAAAGTCTCCTTCCGTTCTTTGGGCATTCAGACTCTCATTATACATGGACCAATTATCGGGGGGCATTCCACTTCTCCGGGCATCTACAGGCAGCAGATGCTGCTTCGGCGTATCGACAGGCCACGTCGCCACCGCCGACACGACCGACCCTGCTCGTAGAGGGCTACACTGACAGGGTCTATTTCGAATGGCTACTGCAAGGCCTGCCATCGTCATCTGCCGTTGATGTTCGGGACTGCGGCGGTGCCAGTATCGTTGCAGAGCAGGCGATCGCCCTCCGTAACCAAGGCCGACCCTGTGTCGCGGTTCTTGATTCCGACGTCATCGGGAAGCGGCTGCGAAAGCAGCTCGTCGAGTTCCGACATCCTGTCGTCTCGGTCCCCATCGATGCAATAGACTTGCCCAAAAGCGCATACGACCATGTGCGACAGGTCGCCGAGATCGAGGATCTATTGCCTGTGTCGCTCATCGAAGAGTTTATCGGAAGCCAGCAGCGTCAGGCGGAGCTGGAGATTCGAGCACCTACGGGCGTTCGCTACGTGATCAGCGAGCAGGACAAGCATGATCTTGCTCGATGGGTCGTGGAGGAGGCAGACCGACAAGCAGTGCCCAAGCTTGCGGCGTTTCTCGAAAATGCCCTCAACTTGTTGGGGATAAGCGCATGGGGTCTGGTGTCGCGACCTCGGTCCGGACTTCCAAGCGCTTTGTGAAAGGGGTCAAGTCAACTCTTGACTCTTGTCGAGAAGAATATGAGTTTGTCAGCACAGTTTCTCAATGTTCATGCTTATGCAGCCCGTGTAATCCGTGGTGAAATTCAGTCATAATCAGGGGGCATTATTGGTACTCAAAAGAAAGGGGATAACCTGTACGGCTAACCTCTTGATATGGTGCACTATTTATTGGCGCGCCCGGCACGACTCGAACGTGCGACCTGCGGATTCGAAGTCAGCGACTCTTAGCTTCACAACTTCCTCATTTTGCTTAAGTTGCTGAAATTACACGGTCCAGATTCTGCAAATTTTTGCCAATTTTCCAAAAAGAAGCCTAATTCACACACAAAGTCTCACACGGATTCTCACACAGAAATAGCACCGAACCAAACCGGAGATCGCACTTTCCGTGCTCGGTTCCGGCCCTCCTGACCAATGCTTCCCATCATACAGACTTTTCGTGTTTCGCATGTACCCCTCTCCCTAAAGACCTGAGGAGAGGGGCAATAAAGCCGCTCACTCGGAGGAAAAGAAAATGGAAGCTGTAAGTAGAATGGCAAGCCCAAAGCAGGTTGAATTCTTGGCTGACTTGATCAATCGAACCGAGACCAGATTTGATCGAGCCTTGGAAAGCCTGACCTTGGAAGAAGCGTCGGAAATGATCGATGAACTGCTGGAGAAAGAAGACCCAGGTTCGCCACAAAACGTGAAGCCTGTCGTGCGAAGGAAATGGAAGGATGATCGTACCATGCAGGCTCGGCTTGGTATGGCCTTCAAGCTGGTCTACCAGGCGAGCGTTGTGAGGAGTGATGGTTGCGTTCAAAGGCCTTCGATCGAGAACAACGAATTCTTCGCCAAGGAAGTGATCAGGGTATTCGAAAGCATGAACGAGATTGCGGAGCAGTGTCAAGCCCCCGGTTTTTGGTCCAGCAATTATGAGAGTTTTTCTCAAGGCCCTGTGATTTCTTTGCTTGGTCCTTGGGGCATCGACTCCGCCTCGCTCAGCTCGGCTTCGCCGAGGCCCCAAGGGCCGGGGATGGAAAACCGCGAGTCATGATAAAACTCTCATAACTCCTGGACCAAAAACTGGGGGCTTGACACGATGCGCCCTCTGCCAGAGACTGACTCGCGGAAGAAACCTGGGAGGCGGCCGCACTCACCTGTTCAGATGCCTCACTCAAGCCTGATACGATTCGATGAATATTCTTGGTGATGCTTCGGGTAATGAGGATGCCCATGGCAAGGGACAAGCCCACGCCCAAGATCATGGCCGCAAGACTGAGGCCTTGAACGAAGCTCGCTCTCACGCTCGCGTTCTTGGTGGCCGCTTCCGCTACCGACTCGTTTATCTCCACAAGCCTGTTGATCAGTTCTTCGGCTTTGGCTAAGGTGATGGGATTAACGACCAGTGTCTGTTGAGACATTCGGGAGTGCATGCCGTCCGCAGTTCCGTCTTGAATGGAGACGGCTCGATCATAATCCTTGCAGAGGACCAGGTAGGCCTCATGATCCTTTTTCCAGTTCCGCCACGCCGGGACGAATTCCTTCCAAACCCTTGCCTCCTCTTCCGTCTGGGGAAGCGCTTCATAGATATTCCAGGCTTTTTCGATACGATTCCACGCCTTGGATAGTTTATCGTAACGTTTCTCCCGTTGAGCCACGTCCAGAGACCGGCTCAGTAGCGCGTTTTCCACTCTATCAATGGTCGTCTGCGCCTGAGCGATGGTCAACAGCGCACTCACACTGGGAAGCCTGACCATTCCCAACTCGTTGACACTCTGCCTACTTTTTACGGCGCTGTAATAGCCGATGAACCCGAGTACCAATGTGATCAACGCCACTGAAACGAAGGATAAAATAAGTTTTTTGCCGATACTCCACTGCTTTCTCATGATTTGTTCTCTCCTTTGGACTGTCTTGGAATCGCATGATTCTTAACATGGGACTCCAAATGAATGGAATCGATAGGTTTACGAAAACTTTGATAAATCAATCACTATCTCATTTCATCTAAATAGATTCTATTCGACTCAGTTTCCGGCTTGGCCTAATAGGTCCGCCTCCTTGCACGAAAGCACCTTATCGATGTCGAGCAGTATTTTTACATCCCCTTTATTCTTGGCCATTCCCAGTATGAAATCCATTCTTGAATGGGGGCCGAAATCGGGTGGTTGGGCAATTTCATCACCACTTATGTTGAGCACTTCGGACACTTTATCCACGACGAGTCCGACTCGTAGGGGCGCTCCGCTCACGGAAATATCCACTACAATGATGCAGGTTCGATCCGTATAGTCTATTAAGCCCATTCCGAAACGACCACGGAGGTCCATGATCGGTATTACTTTGCCTCGTAAATTAATGACTCCTTTGATGTATTCAGGTGTCTTTGGAATGTTGGTTATATCCATCATTCCTATGATTTCCCTTATTTTAAGTATTTCAATTGCATATGAATCCTCATCAATTAAAAACTCCAAGTATTTGGAATCGGAAGACGTAATTTCATCGAATCTTGACTGTTCAGTTTCCATAAAAACAGACCCCCATATCCATTTAAGTCATGGTACTATTTCAACAAAATTGTGACTTTAAAGATGGTTGACTGAAATAGTTTTGAATAAGAGCATGCTTGTCTACCTTATCCAGCTGAAACTCGTCAGGATGATGGCCACCTTCTTCTGAATTACTTCCTGGCCGAAATGCATAGATAATGCCGGCTCAAGAACAAGAATAGAAATCCATGAAATATCAAGTTGTTGACCGGTGGTCGCCTTGTGCGCATCCACGGCCCCGAAGTGCCGTCTATCAAAATGATTCCCCCGTTGATTTCCCGTGACATTCATGGCATTACAGACCCTATGCTCGGTGAATCCGCGAACTATTCTCTGCTTGTGGTCGATGACGAAATATCCGTGATCCGTTCTTTGAAGCGGGTCTTCTATGATACGGACTTCGTTATCCGTGGGGCGGAAAACGCACAGGAAGCGCTTGCCTGTCTTGCGGTCACAAGGGTTGATCTAGCCATTTTGGACCTTAAAATGCCCGGTATGGACGGAATGGCGCTTTTAGAGGAAATCAAGAGGCGTCATCCCCGGACACACATCATCATGCTCACGGGGCACGGGGGCGTTCAAGAGGCCGTGGCGGCGATTCAAAAGGGAGCTTCCGATTTCCTGGAAAAGCCCTTTTCCCCCGAGGGGCTCAGGGCACGAGTGGCCCAGCTTCACCAAATCTGGTGTCTGGAGAGGGAAAATCGGCGACTGCGCGAACAGGCCGCCTTCCGATTTGGTTTTGACCGACTGGTTGGGAACTCCGAAGCGATTTCAAAGTTGAAGGAGACCATCGTCCAGGTGGGGGCTTCGGACGTACCGGTTTTGATCGAGGGTGAGACCGGTACGGGCAAGGAGCTAGTGGCCAGGGCGATACATCATCATAGCACAAGGTCCAAAGAAATCTTTGTGCCTGTAGATTGTGCCGCCATCAGCGAGACCGTTATCGAAAGCGAGCTCTTCGGCCACGTGAAGGGCGCATTTACGGGAGCCCACGTGGCGACCTTGGGCCTGATTCGTTCGGCGGACAAAGGTACGCTGTTTCTGGACGAGGTGGGAGAGCTGCCCTTAAGCCTACAGGCCAAGCTGCTCCGGACCATCCAGGAACGCGAGGTCCGGCCTGTGGGCGGAACCCGCAGCCACCCGGTGGACATCCGGATACTGGCCGCCACCAACCGAAACCTTGAGGAAGAGGTCCGTTCCTCCCGTTTTCGGGAGGATCTGTATTATCGGCTGAATGTGGTGAAAGTGGAATCTCCCCCCTTGCGGAAACGGGGAGGAGACATTCCGCTTCTGACGCGCTACTTCATTGAACGATTTTCTTCGTCCGGTCTGTCGGTAAAGGATATTTCTGAAAAGTCCCTGGTTTGCCTGGAAAACTATGGATGGCCGGGAAATGTTCGTGAGCTGGAAAACGTAATTCGACGGGCCGCAGCTTTAGGGCGCGGCGTCTCCATTTCGCCTTGCGATCTTCCCGCGGAGATTCAAGCTTGTGGAGATTCCGCTCACGCCGGCCATGATCAAGAAACCTGTACGACCCTCGCCGAATATGAATGTCGGGCCATTCGAAACGCCCTTGAAGCAAGCGGCGGCAACAGAAAGAAAGCCGCGTCGTTGCTCGACATAGGTGAAGCGACCCTCTATCGCAAGCTGAAGAAATACCGCATCGCCGGATAGTCCTCCCAACCGGAAACCACTTCTCGGAGCATCAGAACTCGAAACGATTTATGCAAGACGAGTCCAACCCGGACGACGAGCCATACGTTCTTTCCGTTTCCGCCTCCTACAATTTCGTTTTATGATCAACTTCTCCGACGCCGATATTTCGACAGAAGAACGAACTCGTTATCCGAGGCGCCGAAGTCGTAGTTGGATCTCTTGACCGGAACGCCATGGCGGCGTCCTTGGCGCGCAGGCAGGTCTGTCATATTGATAGGATTATCTGCCTACATCTCGATCAATTTGAGTGCCCCCTGAAGGAATACGCCGCTCGTTGCGCATGTTTCCTTGGTAGGTGCCCAACTTACTTTCAGGCACGGAATTTGCTTGTTCTAAATAAGAGCGGTTTCGCTCCTAAAGCGACTTAACCGGGGAATCATAAAGGAAGAAGTGCATTGCCCGCTGCCATGGAAAGCGTATTGGTGATTGGTACGGATGCCGAGAACGAAGCGTCTCTCGCTTCCATACTGTTTCGTTTTTTCAATCGGCTTGTCCGAATCGACGAGAGTTGTCTTTATACTCGCGCATTCCCTTGGGATGATTATGACGTGGTCGTTGTTTCGATTGCGCCCAAGACGGACATCTTCCCGCTCATGCATGAACGGTTTCCCCGGGCGAAACTCATTTGTCTCTTCGATCCCCCCTCGGAACAAACGGAGTTTTCGGCTCGAAGAGCGGGAGCCGTTTTTCTCGGTTCCTTTGAACGGTTCCGAGCGTTGTCCAAGGAAATACTGGCGGCCGCCACAAGGGTGGTCTATGCGGGTAATTCAACGGCTTTCCGGAAGGACGAAGCAAGTCGGTAGTAATAATACATCATGGGCGAAGAACCCGTTCAAGTGAACCTACAAATCAGGAGGAACAAACAAGATGATTACAGGAAAATGCTTTGCCGCCAAAAGGATGTTTACCATCCTTCTCGTTTTGGTCACGATTTTCGGTGCGAGCATCGCCGCCTACTGCGGTGATCTGGCGGGAGTGAAGCAGGCGGGCGTACTGCGGCACCTTGGGGTTCCCTACGCAAACTTCGTCACCGGCGCCGGTGACGGCCTCGATGTGGAGCTGATGCAGCTCTTTTCAGCGTATTTGGACGTGAAATATGAGTATGTCCAGACCACATGGGCGGATTTGATCGGAGACCTGACGGGGAAGAGGGTCAAAACGGTTGGAGACGACGTCGAAATCATAGGCAGGGTTCCGATCAAGGGGGACGTCATTGCCAACGGATTCACGTTGTTGCCGTGGAGAAAGAAGGTGGTCGACTATTCCGATCCGACTTTTCCCACACAAATCTGGTTGGTCGCAGGGGCCGACTCCGCATTGACTCCCATCCGATCCCAAGGTGAAATCAACAAAGATATCGCCCTGGTCAGGAAGCAACTGAAGGGACGCGTGGTCCTGGGCGTGCCCAACACCTGCCTGGAGCCGTCCCTTTACAAGCTCGGTGATGCCGGTGCGGAAGCGAGATTGTTCGCAGGCAATCTGAATGAGCTGGCTCCCGCGGTGATCACCGGAGAAGCGGAAGCCACCCTGCTGGACGTGCCGGATGCGCTTATCGCATTGGAGAAATGGCCCGGTAAGGTGAAGGTCATCGGCCCGTTGTCTCCCATGCAAGGCATGGCGCCGGCCTTTGCCAAGACGTCTCCCCATTTGAGGCACGCATTCAACCAGTTCCTTGGTGAGAGCAAAAAGAGCGGAACCTATCAGGCCTTGGTAAAGAAATACTATCCGGCCGTATTCTCCTATTACCCGGAATTCTTTCAATAGACCAAGAGATTCCAAGGAGGACCGATTTGCGATGACGCCGATGCGGGGAATCCTCAGAAGCCGAATCAGATCCGCAACCATGGCTGCGGCAGGCCTGCTCACCGTCGTGATTGGCGTCCTGTTGTGGACCACCTATGACTCTCAGCTCGGCCTTCGCCGATCCGCCGGATATCGGTTGCAGTCCGACTGCGACCGTATTGCGACTTCGGTGGCCTACTTTTTCGCCGAACGAAATGACGACATACAAAACCTGTCGGAATGCAGAGAACTGTCCGCGTACTTTGAGAACCAAGCGTTGGGAATGACCATGGAGTATGGTCTCAAAGCCAGCGAGTTGGCGATCACGGAAAGATTTCAAAGGATGCTGGATCGAAAACGGTTCAACGACGACCTGATCTATTCCCGCATTGTTTTCTTGAAGAAGGATGGCAGCTTACTCGTGGATGTCGGCCCGGAATCAAACGGGGGCATGGAATTCCAATCGGACCTTTCTCCCGACGCGGCACAGGCGACTCCATTGCCGGTTCTGCTGACCCGACATACGGACGGCGCTCTGACCACTATGGTGTCCATGGCATACTCCTTCAAGGGTTCTTACGAAGGGCGGCTTCTTGCCTGGATATCCCCGACTCCGGTGTTCAAGTATCTTCTGAAACCCGAGGACTCATCCTCCGAAAGGAAATTCGGTATCTCGTGTCCGGACGGTGCGCTTCATTTGGGACAAAGTACCTATTTACCGCTCCCCGAATTCACCATGATAGAAGGAAGTGAACCGCTCGCGGAAACCTTTTCCCAAGTCCACCGAGGAACGAAGCCAAATACCCTGACCGTTCACGCTCCGGTTAAGGGTACATGCCTCTCCGTAGCCATGATCACACCTGAGAGCGAAGTTTTCGGTGAGAATGCTCCCTGGGTGTTGCCGGCGGCCATGGGGATTACCGCCGCTCTATTGTTGGGCGGGGGCATCGGTCTGTGGTTTTTTAGTAATCGAAATACGGCCCTGCAAGTGAGGCTGGAAGAGACCGCCAAACGCGAAGGGCTGATTCATGATAAGAACCTCGAGCTCAAACGGGAAATCGATGAACGCAAGCGATTCGAGACAGCCTTAGCTGAAAGTGAGGCCAAGTATCGATCCATTTTCGAATCTTTCCAGGATGTTTACATTCGCACCGACGAGCAGGGACGAGTCGTCATTATCAGCCCGTCGATTCGAACCGAGGGCGGGTACGTTCCGGAAGAACTGATTGGACAACCTTCCTTGAATTTCTTTGCCGATCCTACTCAATGGGGTCGAGTCAACGATGCGCTGAAGACGTCGGGTTCGGTGAGCGATTACGAACTCAAACTTCTCAGGAAGAACGGCGATACAATTGACGTCTCCATGACCGCCAGGCTGATACCGGGACCAAACGGCGTCGGGGCATGCGTCGAAGGGGTTCTTCGGGACGTCACGCGGAGGAAGAAGGATCAGGAGGCGCTGGAAGAAAATCGGCGTCAGCTGAATCTGGCTTTAAAGGGAGGAGACCTGGGGGTTTGGGACTGGGACCTTCAGACGGGACACGTGACATTCAGTCCTCGCTGGGCGTCCATGCTCGGGTACGAGGTTGAAGACATCGCTCCGCACGTTTCCTCATGGGAACGACTGGTCCATCCCGCTGACCGGCCCTGGGTCGAGGAGACACTCGAAGCACATCTGGAGGGAAGAACTCCTTATTACGAGTCCGAGCACCGACTCAAGACCAAGTCGGGGAGCTGGAAATGGATATTGGATCGCGGCCAAGTGGTGAAAAGGGACGAGTCGGGCGAGCCGATCCGTATGGCGGGCACCCACATGGACATCACACCCAAAAAGACGGCCGAAATTCAAATCACGGAATACAGGGAGAACCTCGAACGGCTTGTGGCCGAACGGACCCAAGACCTGGAAGACGCGCAGAAGGAACTGGTAACCAAGGCGATGGAAGCAGGCCGAGCCCAACTCGCTGCCATGGTATTGCATAACATAGGCAACGCGGTCACACCGATCCGAGTTCAACTGGATCGTGTGAAAGCAGATTCCACGGAACAACTTGTCCAATACCTCGAGAAGTGTATCCAAGACCTGACCATGCATATGGATGATTTACAGCATTATGTTCGAGAGGACGAAAGGGGCGGTAAAGTCTTTGATTACATGACCACTCTGGTTTTGGGACTTAAAAAGACCGAACGGCAGCGCATGGAAAATCTATCCCGGTTGGATGACGGTGTGGTATACATCTCCGAAGTATTGACGCTGCAGCAGTCCTATGCCTCTAATGACCAAGAAAACAAGGAACGTGTCGTTCTTAGACGACTCATAGAAGATGCGGCTCGAATGCAGACCGGAGCGTTGGAGAAACGAAATATCAAAATCACGTATGAAAGCAATTTTCAAGTGCCACCCCTGGTGATCAACAAGAATCGACTAATGCAGGTGATCATCAACATCATTAAGAACGGATACGAGGCGATCGAGCAGGCGAAGAGGCCAAACGATGATCGGCTTATCCGCATTGAAACCTTTTTCAGAAATGGAAGGCTGGGTTTTTCCATTACGGATAACGGTGTGGGATTGGACCCAAAGGAGGCCGAGAGTTTTTTCGAGTTTGGCCGTTCGAGCAAGGGATCGTCCGGTTTCGGCCTGTATTATTGCCGCATGTTCGTGGAGGCAAACAGAGGAAGGATGGAATTGACCAGTCCGGGACCGGGTAAGGGTGCGAAAGCCACGGTATGGTTCCCGACGGGAGGCGGCGAGGCATCGGCGGGTTCGGTCCCGGACGGAGTCTTGTCGACTGGATGAACAATATAATTCAAAGGGGCGGGCCATGTCCGAGAAGATACTATTTCTGGACGACGAAACCAACATCCTCAATTCCCTGCGCAGGCTGTTCGTCGACGAACCGTATGAGGTGTTGACCGCCTCGGACGCCTTGGCGGCCCTTGATCACGTGCGGGAAGACGATATCGCGGTCGTGGTCTCGGACCAACTGATGCCGGAAATGACGGGAACCGAATTCCTGGCCAAGGTCTCCGAAATCCGGCCTGAAGCCGTCCGTATCATCATGACCGGTCATGCGGATATCGACGCGGCCGTGGCGGCGATCAACCTAGGGCACGTTTACCGTTTCATTCGCAAACCGTGGGATGACGCGGAGCTCAAGCTCACGGTAAGGAACGCCTTCAGACGCCACTCGCTGGCCGAGGAAAACAGAAAACTGCTGGCCCTAACGCAGGAACAGAATGCGAAACTCTCGGCTTTGAACCAAGACCTTGAAGAACAGGTCGAGCAACGAACGAAACAGATTCGGGCGTTGATGAAATCTCTGGAAAAGAGCTTTCATCAGTCGTTTCGGTTACTTCTCGAGATGCTGGAGCTTTTCAGCCCCGATTTGCCCGGTCACTCACGAAGGACTGCGGCGCTCTCCGTCGAAATCGCCCGTCGGTACGGTTTCAATAACAAGGAGATTCAGGTTATCGAAACCGCCGCGATCCTGCATGATGTGGGCCTGTTCGGCCTCCCGCCCTACCTGCTGACCAAGAAGCGCGAACAGATGAGCGCCCCGGAAATCGCCTTGATCCAGCAACACCCCGAGTTGGGGCATGCGGCGTTGGATGCAATCGAGGAATTGAAGGAGGTTGCCGTGCTGGTGCGCGCCCACCACGAAAACATGGACGGAACAGGCTATCCCGATGCTTTGAAGAACTTTCAGATTCCCGTGGGGGCCCGCATTATTCACTTGGCGAACGACTTCGACAATCTGACGAAAAAAGATGGACTTCCCCGTGAGGAAGCTCTGAAGCAACTGAAGTCCGCCGCGGGGCGGGTATATGATCCGGATATATTGATCGCCTTCCTGGAGCTGGGTGAACGTGTGCGCCCCAACGAAGAGTCCGACTTGAGGCTGGGGCTGGATGACCTGAAACCGGGCATGGTTCTTGCTTCTCCGATTAGAAGTCATCACGGCCGTTTATTGCTTGCCGAGGGCACGGAATTGACGCCGTTACTCATCAGTAAACTTTTCAAGTACCACCAGGTCGATCGCATCATCGAACGCATTCGTATCAGGGCATAGCCTGAACGGGAATCGATGTTCGGTTTCTGCCACTCCCAGAAGGAACTCAGCCCGGGCCGTGAGTTGTAAGGAATCCGGAAAGTCCAGTTATGGAAAACAACCGAAGCATTTTGATTGTTGACGACGATCCTGGTGTCAGGGATTCATATCGGGATATCCTTTCTCCCGACGTACGGGAAGACTTCGTTTCCATGGGGGCCGACCTGTTCGGGGAGTCTCCGACGGCGAAGACGACCGCCATAAGGGAGCCTTACGAGCTGACGGTTGTCGAGACGGGAGAACACGCGCTTGACGCGGTAGAGGAATGCCTTACACAAGACCGTCCTTTCGCTGTAGCCTTTGTGGACATGAAGATGCCGGGAATGGACGGCGCGGAAACGTCGGAGCGAATCTGGGCGATGGATCCCCGAATAAAGATCGTGATCGTTTCGGCATTCAGTGAATATACCCCCGAAGAAATCATTCGAACGACCGGAAGGGACGACGTCTTTTACCTCAGAAAGCCGTTCAATCCTGAAGAAATTCGGCAATTCGCACGCTCACTCACCAGCCTTTGGAACCTTGAGCGGGAGCGGGAATCTCTGACCGGACAGCTCCAAGCGTCCAATGAACAGCTTGCCGACATGAACCGAAATCTCGAGGAGAAGGTGGAAAAGCAGACGGCTCTCCTGGTTCAGTCGGAGAAGATGGCGTCCATCGGCATTTTGGCTGCGGGCGTCGCACATGAGATCAACAATCCCATATCATTTGTCAAGGGTAACCTATCGGCTCTGAAAAAGTATGTCGAAAAAATTGTTGATCTCATGTCACAGTATGATGCACTGGAAGATATGATTGTCTCGAATCGCTGCGAAGGGATGCTGTCTTCGGTTGCCAAAATCCGGGATTTCAAGAAGCACAAGAAGATCGACTTCATTATGAGCGATATCGAGGGGTTGATAGATGAATCTCTTGAAGGTACCGACCGTGTGGGAAAGATCGTCACCGATATGAAGACATTCGCTCGTCTTGATGAAGCTGAAATCAAACCCATAGACGTTCATCAGTCTATCGACAGCACCCTAAATATGGTTTGGAATCAAATAAAGTACCACTCCAATATCGTTAAGGACTACGGAAAACTGCCGGATGTGACGTGCCTTCCGCAGAAACTCAGCCAGGTATTCATGAATTTGATCATGAATGCAGCCCAAGCGATAGAAGGCAACGGCGATATCTACATAACCACCAGACATGTTTGCACCGGAAGGCCTACGGATGATGAGTTTGTTGAGATTGCAATTCGAGATAATGGTAAAGGAATCCCGGAGAATCAGATATCCAGAATATTCGATCCCTTTTTTACTACAAAACCTGTGGGTGAAGGCACGGGACTTGGGCTAAGCATTGTTTATGATATTATAAAAGCCCACAAGGGAACCATATCCGTCAAAAGCGAGCCGGGACTCGGGACGACATTTACTATTTTACTGCCGGTTACGCCTGTTTTTTGATGATCCGCTCCTGATTCTTTTGTGGAATTGCAGAAAAATGGAGACTTCGAATGGACTTCGGAAGAAGTATTTTGGTTGTAGATGACGAGGACAATGTTCGAAAATCTCTGTACCGAGCATTATTATCGGATGAATATGAGGTGTTTGAGGCTGGAGGCGTCACTGAAGCCCAAGACATCATGATGAACCGGCCCATTGATCTTATTATCAGCGATTTTCGAATGCCTGGAAAAGACGGACTGGAACTCATCGAATGGGTGAAAAACGAACAGCCGGAGGTGGTCCGAATTATGCTCTCCGCTTATGCGGACCGGGATATCATTCTGGACTCCGTCAATCGGGGAGAAGTGTTTCGTTTTCTCACCAAACCTTGGGATGATCGGCAACTGCAGAGTGCTGTAAGCGAAGGACTGGCGCGAAAACATGTGGGTTTGGACCACACTACGATACGAAATCGATTGAAGAACTCAACGGCTCAGACGGTATTGGCGCTGGCCGAGGCCATAGAGTTGAAGGATCCTTACACCAAGGGCCATTGCGCGCGGGTGCGAGACTTTTCTTTGATGATCGGCCGTCGCATTGGCTTAAATCGCGAAATGATGTCACATCTTACATATGCCGGCATTCTCCATGATTGCGGTAAGATCGGGATCAAGGAAGATATCCTTTTGGCCAGGGGGCCACTCGATCCGGACCAAAGGAAGATCATTGAACGGCATTCGGTGTTGGGAGCCGAACTGGCCGGCAAAGTCGACCACCTGAAAACCGCGGGGCTGTTTATTCGACAGCATCACGAGCGGTGGGACGGCAAAGGGTATCCGGACGGACTGGCCGGCGAGTCGATTCACTTGTGCGCGCGGATCATCTCGATCGCGGACGCTTATGACGCCATGACTTCAGATCGCCCTTATCGGAAGGGGATGCCTCTGAAGACCGTCGAACGTATCCTTGTGGAGAATAAAGGGTCGCAGTTTGACCCCGGTTTGGTCGATGTTTTTCTCGACGTCCTGGAAAACGGCCGATAATACCCCGCCATGGGGGACGGTCATGATCGTGTGAACGCCAAGTGTTTGGGATTGCACTGAAGGCGGCTTCAAACCTGGACGACGACGTCCCACGAAATTCCGCAAGAGCGAGTCATTCAGTTTGCGCTTTCCGCTTCTTCGCCTTCTCCGGCAACCCGCTGCTCTCTCATTCTGATTGAGAAGGGAACCCGCAAGCTATCATCAGGGGGATCCCCGGCTCATTTCAGCTATCGCACCCATCAGCCGAGCCCGCGACCACCTGTATTATCGAGCTGCAACGCTCCGAGATAACACTGAGTGCCCCCACTTGAGTAGGCCTTCAGCTCTGAAGCCCTTGACCTTCATTCATAAGAATCTTCACGGCTCTTCCCGATCGGCCGGTTCAGAGTGAGCGGCGGAGTTAAGCCCCCGGTTTTTGGTCCAGCAGCTGTGAGGGCCGAGACATGGCACGATGTTGCCCGCCACTATCAAAATGATAGTGGCGGGTCCGTTGGACAGCCCCCTCGAAGTCTCGACATCTTGAGCTCTGCCTTGGCACAGAGACCTTCCAATCTCGCAATATCCGGAAATCCAGCTTCGTTGTAGGCGGGTATCACGACCGTTTCCCAATCCCAGACTTCAGACGGCCTGGCACTCATTGTGCAAAGATCGGGAAGTGAATGCTTCCGGTGGGTGGAGGCACTCAACAGACTGTATTGTCGGAAAATTGTTCGCCGTGTATGTCATTGCTTTGGATCTGGTGTTCCGGTCGCGCGTTTCGCAACGTGCCGAAAAGGAGATAGGATCAAAATGAAAATCGAAGGGGATGAGAAATCCGAACGGAGAAGCCGAAGCACTGCGGAAGGGCCATGTTCAGAGTTGGCTCTTGAGCGAAAACCAGCGGGTGTGTACCGATTGGAAATTGCTTCCAGTATCGGTACCGCAGAAACCTCGAAGAAGAGCAGCCATATCATCGACTACTTTATCGAGGACTTTCTACCGGATGAGGAAGGTCTGATCTGCGCCTATGTTATTGAATACACAGGACGTATTCTACCATTGCAGGATCGAATCAACACGGAACAGGCGCTTCGGTGTCGATACATCTGCAAAGATGTCACCGAATATACTGAACTTATCAAAAAAATCAGTATGTTGGAATCACACATTCGAGCGGGAAAGCAACATTACAAGGACAAAGAGTATTACAGCTCCGAATATGAATACGAGTGCGCTCTATGTATCGATTCAAAGAACGTGGAAGCTGGTTTGGGAAAGGCCAAAGCCTTATTCAAACTGGAACGGTATGAAGAGGCACGGGTGATATTCGACGACCTATGCAACAATCCGGAACTTTATATAGAAGCACACAAACATTTCTTCAACGAGTGTGGCATCAAATTGAGACGATTGAGAATGTACGAAAGGGCGATTGAGGCCTACCTTCGAGCCTTGGAGGTCAATCCTTTCGACCCACACTTGTACTACAACTTGGCAATCGTACATGCGGAGATGAAAGAGAAGGAAACTTCCATTAGACTCCTGCAGTCCGCCATTAGACTCAAAGAGAAGTTGGTTCATCGCACCTTTTGGGAGGCGGTGGTGCTGCTTAAGTCTCTCAGGGGAGAAGTAACGGAAGAGCCTCTCGCACCTATCGAATTCGTACAGGCGGCTGGTTCGTGACCGGCTTACCGGAGGTTATTGAATCGTTGGGCAATCCGCCTCGAGTTCTCGATCCGTCCACGTTGAATCTCGCCCTGGGATCGGAATAGAGGAAACCGTGGGATTGCGATACGAACCGGCTATTCCATGGTCGGCTCGCAAGGGGGGGCCGAGGGGGCAATATCCGCGTGAAAAATGTATCCGCCGACTGTGACTTTCCGGCTTCCTCGCCGGTATAGCCGATGAATCCAACAACATAAGGAGACTTGAAAAATGATGGTGGGAAGAAAAATGTTTGTTGTGAAGTTGGCTGTTTTGGTTTTGTGTCTGGCCGCCGCCACGGCTTGGTCCGGGGAACGGTCCCGGATTCTTGACGGATCGTGCTCCACCCTGGAGAAGACCCCTTTTACATACACGGGTGACGTGGTCACAGTGGGGATACTGGGAGAAGGTCTGGAGATCGCTCTTGCCGAGGGCAACGTAACCTTTTTCGGCCTTGGCCCCGACTGGTACTGGGAGACCCTGGGGGTGGACAAACCCGTGGTGGGTGAGACGGTGACGGTGGAAGGTTTCACGGTATCCTACAATGGTGTGGATCGCAATATCCTCACGGCCGTGGTCATCGAGGGTGAGATGGTTCCCTTGCGGGGGGACGACGACCGACCTTTGTGGAGAAATCCCGGATCGGGAATGGGGTTCCAGGAGTAGTAGCACGGAAGGAGAACATTGCTTAGCGTGCTTTCACTGAAAGGAGGACGGCGGCAAGCCGTCCTCGGTTCAAATTGCTTCCATCTTCCTTTAGCTTCGAATTTGCACACCCGCCTCCTTTTTGTACATAGCATTTTTACGAAGCACTCCGGAATGGCGAGTGAGTACCCCGGGTTGACCCCGATGTCGCTGAGCGACATAATCACGGGATCCTAGGATTTCCATCAAAAGGAACCTCACAACAGGCGGGGTAGTGTCATTCCGCTTCAGCTAAGTGTGATGAGCGGTTGGATGATGAAATGCCTTGAGGCACCCGAATGGATGGATGTCTTCGGCCAACCGACCTCTCGGGCTTCTTCAGCAATGGTTTACGGGGGAGCGTTCCCATGACATGCCGCCGTGCTCGCCTTGTATTAGGTCTAGGTGTTTTATCGGGAGCTTTTCTACTCAGCCGGTATAATTATTTGCTGTTTCACAGCCTTGTGGAGCTGGGCGCGGTGGCCGTAGCCTGGAGCGTGTTTCTGCTGATGTGGAATGCACAGCGTTTGAATACGTTGCCGGGCTTTGTTATCGTTGGGATCGCCTATGCCTTTGTCGGTGGTCTGGATCTCCTCCACACACTGGCTTACAAAGGGATGGGCGTTTTTTCCTATGATGGAGCCGACAAGGCGACTCAGCTATGGATTGCCGCTCGGTACTTGGAAGCCGGGCACTGCTTTACCTGCCGTTTTCCACAACAGTCAACGAAACCTCATTGCCGCATCGCAGTCTTGGAAAGCCGTGGACTGGGGTTGTCCTCCTGTCGTTGACGACGGCTGTTATCCTATGCTCCATCTTTTGGTGGGACCTTTTTCCCGCTTGTTTTGATGAGCAATCCGGGCTCACCCCTTTCAAGGTGACCAGCGAGTACGTCATTATAGTCACGCTATGTGTTGCGGGTCTTCTAATTTGGCGCCGCCGCAAATCTTTCGGAGAGGGCGTTGTTCCCTTCCTGCTCGCTTCAATCGTACTGACCATTCTTTCCGAATTTTCCTTCACATTGTACGATGATCCTTATGCGATCATGAACATGATCGGCCATCTTCTCAAAGTGGCCTCCTTCCTGTTGCTGTACAGGGGGCTCATCGTAGAAGGACTCGAAAGACCACTCGATGTTTTGGGACGGCGACTTCGGGAACAGAGCGACAAATACGCCGGTATTTTAGAGACGGCCATCGACGGATTCGTGATGGTGGATATGGGTGGTCGAATTTTGGATGTCAACGAAGCAGCTAGTTTTATTTTGGGGTATCCGCGCCACGAGCTGATCGGGATGCGCGTGCACGATATCGAAGGGCGTGAATCTAGTGAAGAGACGTCCCGACACATCAACGAGATCAAGAAAATAGGGTATGATCGTTTCGAAACGCTCCATCGACGCAGGGACGGAAGCTTGATCGAAATTGAACTGAGCTGCAGTTACATGGACCACGCAGGGGGAAGCATCATCGCCTTCGTCCGGGACATCTCCGAACGCAAACGAGCAGAAGCGGTTCTAAGGACACAAGCGGCACTTCTTGATCAGGTGTCGGACGCCATAGTCTCTACGGATTTGGGTTTGCGTGTCACTTCATGGAATGCTGCGGCACAGAGAATCTACGGATGGAGTGCTGAGGAGGCCGTCGGCAAGCACTTGGACGGCTTGCTTCAAACGCAGTGGGGTAGCCAAAGTCTCGACGGGGCTAGGACGATTCTCGAAAAGACCGGTCACTGGAACGGGGAAATCCTTCAGCGCGACAAGGCAGGAAAAGACTTGAACATTGAAGCATCGGTCTCATGGCTTCGGGACTCGGGAGGAAGCATCTCCGGCGGCGTTACCGTGAACCGTGATGTTACCTTGAGGAGAACATATGAAGAAGAATTGAGGAAAAGTGAGGAGAAATATCGAAATATCGTGGAAACGGCTCAAGAAGGCATATGGATGTTGGATGGTCAAGGTGAGACGACGTTCCTGAACGGCAAAATGAGTGAACTACTGGGTTATACTAAAGAAGAAGTGCTGGGGCATTCCTTCCTTGAGTTCATGGATGCAGGTGAAGTGCCCGAGGCGGAAGTCTATTTCGAGAGACGACGTCGAGGGATAAGGGAACAGCACGATTTCAGATTTCGCAGGAAAGATGGCACGGCGTTGTGGGCGATCGTAAATACCAATCCTGTTCTCGATGACAAAGGCAGCTTACAGGGCGTCTTGGGGATGCTCACGGACATCACGGCCAGAAAGGCTGCTGAAGAAGAGGCGACCCGACTCCACTCGGAACTTCTTCGCCGTGAACGGATATTGAGCGGCATCAGCGAAATTGCAGATTTTGAATTAAAGAGACGGACTTGGGAAGGAGTTGAAGACTCGCTGAGGTATATCGGTGAAGCGGCCGACGTACAGCGCGTCTATATTTTTGAGAATCAGCGGGATCACCTGGGGCGTATATTGACATCCCAACGCCACGAGTGGGCGCATCGAGACGTTTCTCCACAGATCGCCAATACCAAATTACAGCGCATTGCTTACGATGAGCAGAGCTACGGCAGATGGCGGCGGGAATTAGAGGCCGGTCGAACGATTGCTTCACCGGTTCGCCTTCTGCCGCCGGAAGAACGGCACCTTGTCTCCGATCAGGGTGTTCTATCCATCGCCGTTGTGCCGATTCACGTGGAGGGTAAATGGTGGGGCTTCATTGGTTTTGACGACTGCAGGCGGGAGCGTGAATGGAACGAGTCGGAACTCGACGCTTTAAAGGTCGCCGCACGCTTGTATGCCGCATTCGTTTTGCGAATGGAACAGACACAGGCGCTCGTGCACAGTGAAGCGCGCTACCGCAGCATTGTGCAGGCCATGCCGGATCTCCTGTTTCGGATCGACTCCAACATGTGTTTTGTCGACGTACAGACAAGCACTCCCGAACTGCTGCTCGCACCGATCGATGAGATCGTGGGAAAGAGAGCAGAGGAACTGCTTCCACCACATTTGGTCGGCTTAACAAGGGAAAAATACCGGGCTACAATAGATAGTGGGGAAGTCCAGCTTTACGACTATGCGCTCAATGTTGGAAGCGAAACGATGGAATTCGAGAGCCGGATGGTTCCCTGCGGAAAGAACGAGGTTTTGGCCATTGTTCGCGACGTCACACAAATCCGATCCTCCGCTCGGAAGCTGAAAGAGAGCGAATCCCGCTACAACGCCGTCGTCAATGATCAGACGGAACTCATTTGTCGATTCAATGTGAGCGGCATTCTCGCTTTCATGAACAATGCCTTCTGCAGATTCTTTGGAAAGCGGGAAGAAGAACTTCTGGGGAGCAGTTTTTTCTGCCTCATGCCTGAAGAGGATCGGGATTTCGTGATGAGACAAATCGGTGCCTTGAACGCGTCCAATCCTATTATGAATTATCAGCATAGATCAAGACTCGGGAGCGGCGTCGTTCGCCTGCTGGAATGGACCCACCGGGCCATACTCAAGTCGGACGGGACCGTTGATGGATATCAAAGTGTCGGCAGGGACGTGACGAAGCGCAAGGAGCTGGAAAGGCGACTGATGGACTCTTCGGAGCGTGAGCAAAAACGGCTCGCCCAGGAACTTCATGACGGACTCTGCCAGGACCTGAAAGGATTGGAACTCGAAACGGCGTTTCTGGATGACATGCTGACGCATACCGACCCAACGGCCGCGGCGCGGGCGGCGTCGGTGGGACGGCAGGCAAATCTGGCGGTTCGAAAAGCATATGAAATTGCTCGCGGGCTGCTTCCCGTGGGCTTGGACGCCAAGAGCTTTTCTGCTGCGGTCTACCGCTCTTGTCTGGAGAATAGCCGGCAGCCTGATTTGGACATCCGGGCGTTCTTTGATGACGGTCTCGAACCGGTTGACGAGGTTCATGCTCACCACTTATATCGAATCTTTCAGGAAGCTCTAAACAACTCCCTGCGTCACGGGCAAGCCACCAAGATCGAAGTTTCTTGGGGAACGGTTGGGGGCTGGCTTGTTTTCTCGGTGAAGGACAATGGACAGGGTTTCAACATGGACGATCTCGACCGAATAGAGGGTGGAATAGGCATGACGGTGATGCGCTCGCGTGCCCAGGCCATCGGCGCGTATTTTCATATCCGAAGCCTGCCCGGAGAGGGGACGGAAGTCAGGTGTCTTCTCGGCGGTGGTGACGCCGGACAAGTCGTGCACGCCGAATCTGGATGGGAACAATGAAGGTGACCAAGATATTGATCGTGGACGACCATCCGGCCATGCGGCACGGCCTCGCTCAGTTGATTGGAAGAGAACCCGATCTCGAGGTGTGCGGGGAAGCCGGAACCCGCTCGGAGGTCATGGACGCCGTCTCTACCAGTCCCCCGGATTTCGTGGTTCTCGATATCGCTCTCAAAGACAAATCGAGCACCGGTCTCGACCTGATCCGGGATATCCACAAGCGTTTGGGACCTATCCCGATTTTGATTGTTTCGATGCATGACGAGTCTCTTTATGCTGAGCGGGCCCTGCACGCCGGCGCAAGGGGGTATCTCATGAAGCAGGAGCCCGTCCGACAGGTAATCGCGGCGGTTCGCCGGATACTTGCGGGTGGTGTCTATGTCAGTGAGGAAATGAACGCGGCTTTGCTTCGGCAACACGTGGGGCCGAATCAGAATGGAGCGTCCATGACCCCGGTCGAACGCCTTTCCGGCCGGGAATTCGAGGTCTTCCGTCTTATCGGGAAAGGTCTGCAACCCAGAGAAATCGGGACGGAACTCTTTCTCAGCACCAAGACCGTTGAAACACATCGCCTCAACATGCGCAGAAAGCTTGGTTTTGCGAACGCCTCCGACCTGACGCGTTTCGCAGTGGATTGGTTCCGCTCAAACGAATAGACTTCCTGTCGCTGTGCCAGAAATGACTGCCTACACCTCTCTCTTCTTCAAGAATACCAAACCCTAAGTCTTTTATCCTATCTTTCCCTAAGCTCATTGACTGTTTCTCGCAGACTCTTATCGATTTCTTGGATCGAATTTAGATAATAATATATGGGACTGGACCCTTATCCGGGTCCGCTTCTGCAGTCCGCGTCTTTTCGGGCATCGGCTTTCCTCGACGCGCGATTGACTTACCGCTTTTTGCGCAGAGGATGGCGACTCCACATCATCCGATCCTTCTTGATAAATTCGGCGGCAGCGTACGATGGTAACAGGATAAGTGCCGATTTATCCGTGGTGCTCGCAAAAAGCCCGACACAAATCTTCAATCGTCAACTAACTCCCGCAACCTGTGGTGACGCGACGGACCGGCGGGGCGGCATAATTACACGGAAACCGGAGCATGCAAACGGGTTGAGCTCACATATAGAAGCTTGAATCCTCGCAAAGGGTTCGAACCGATAGGGCTGAGGCGAGTCAACTGAATCGATGGGAGGGAAAAGATGTCCTGGAGGAGCATAACCATCGGGAAAAGGATCACCTTGGGGTTTGCGGTTGTGCTGGTGCTTCTGGCTTTGTCGTCCCTGCTCTGTTTTACCGGGGTTGGGGACATAGTGCTCAACGCCGGCGAGGTGATCGACGGGAACAGGTTGGACGGTATTTTGGCCCAGAAAGAAATCGATCATTTGAACTGGGCCCAGCAGGTCAACGCCTATCTGACCGACCCCAAGATTGCCGAACTCAAAGTGGAACTCGATCCCCACAAGTGCGGATTCGGCACATGGTACTATGGAGAAGGCCGAAAGGCGGCCGAAACCCAGGTGCCGAGCCTGAGGCCGTTGCTTGGTGATATGGAGGCCCCCCACTTGAGGTTGCACGACTCCGCGGCGCACATTGCCGAGATCTTTCGCCAGCCTCATCCTGGAATGATGGAAGGCCTCTACAGCGTGTTGATCAAGCATCTATTCTGGGCCAACAAGGTGTCCCATGGGCTGGCCGAGGAGGCGGTGAGATTCGGAACGGATCAGGCGGTCCTACGCAATGTGGTGGAGCAGGCGGTAAAACAGATAGCCGCGTATGCGGGAGACACCACTTTGACTCCCGCGGCACGCCGACGGCTGGCCATGGAATATATCAAGGAGATACGGTACGGCCCGGAAGGCAAGGACTATCTTTGGATCAATGACCTCCATCCGTTCATGGTGATGCATCCGTACAAACCCGAACTCGATGGCAAGGACTTAAGCGGCTTCAAGGACACCAGAGGCAAGAAGCTTTTCATGGATTTTGTCGAGGTGGCCGAAAACAGGGGTGAGGGCTTCGTCATGTACTACTGGCCCAAGCCGGACGCCAAGGAGCCGGTGCCCAAACTCTCCTTTGTGAAGCTGTTCAAGCCCTGGAGCTGGGTCATCGGCACCGGGATTTACCTGGATGAAAAGAACCCCGGACTTATGGCGCGAGCCGCGGACATTGTGGCGGGCAGACCGTTCGAGCTTGGAGTGCAGCTGGATCCCGGCAAATGCGCTTTGGCCGAGTTCATCAGCGATCCCAAAATCCAGGGCATCGCAAACCGCTTTCCGGCTCTGGCCGCATTCTTCGAAGATGTGGCGGGCCCCCACGAAAGGATGCACCGTTCCGCAGCCGCCTTAGAAGAACTGGTGGGCGAAAACCGGTTTGCCGAGGCCTTTGACGTGTACGAGCGAGAAACGTTGCCCAGTTTGTCCGCTCTCCGCAATGAGTTCCAGAAGCTGATCGACGCCGAGGAAAAGCTGGTTGCCGCCGCCCAGGAGGCCGCCTCGATCTATGCCGCCGAGACCCAACCAAGCCTCAGCGAGGCGCAAAGGCTTTTGAACAGGATCAGGGCGGAAGCCAAAAGGCACCTCATGACCGACGAAGCCATGCTGTCCGCGGCGAAAGGTACCCGGCTCAACGTCTTTGTAGTGGGAGGCGTGGCCATTGTCACCGGCATCCTGCTGGCCCTTTGCATCATCCGGGGGACTACCGGCGTTTTGCGTCGGATCTCCGGGATTATCAGCGACGGGACGAATCAAATCGCCTCGGCCTCCACCCAGGTCTCCTCAGCCTCTCAGGGTCTGGCCGAGGGGGCGAGTGAGCAGGCCGCGTCGTTGGAGCAGATCGCATCTTCTTTGGAGGAGATGTCCTCCCAGACAAAAAGCAATGCCGATAACGCAGGCCGAGCCGACAGGTTGATGAAGGAAGCCCGGGACGTAATTGCCGAGGCGGGTCTGTCCATGTCGGAGATGGCCCGGGCCATGGAGCAGATCGCACGGGCCGGCGGTCAAATCGGCAAGATTGTCAAGTCCATAGACGAAATCGCCTTCCAGACCAACCTGTTGGCCCTCAACGCGGCCGTGGAGGCGGCCCGTGCCGGAGAAGCCGGGGCCGGCTTCGCGGTGGTGGCCGATGAGGTCCGCAATCTGGCCATGCAGGCGGCCGAGGCGGCCGAGAATACCCAGTCTCTGGTGGAGGAGACGGTCCAGAGGATCAACCAGGGGGCCGGGCAGGTAAATCGGACTCGGGATGCCTTTGGGCAAGTAGCCGAGTCGGCCGAGAAGGCGGCCGATCTTGTTTCGGAGATTGCCGTGACCAGCGAGGAGCAGTCCACAGGGATCGAACAGATCAGCGTCGGTGTGAGCCGGTTGGACAGGGTGATCCAGGCCAACGTGGCCGGCGCCGAGCGGTCGGCCGGGGCCGCAGAGGAAATGCATGCTCAATGCCGAACCACCAAGGTCTCCGTAGCTGAACTCATGAGCCTGGTCGAAGGCCCCGAGAAAGCCGGGCTTCACCGAGAGCCGGAAAACGGCGCTCATGCAGGAAGACAGCACAATCTCCTGCCGATAGCCGCGGGCCGACGCCCGGAAAGGCGGGATAGAAGGGAAGAGGCTAAACCCGTGGAGTTGATTCTCCCGAAAGAGGATGACCTGGAGGATTTCTAGGGGCCTGCCTCGCCCCCATCGGGCGGTGAAAACCGGACCGAAGCGGAGCGGGTTATCAGTATCTTGGGCGATCGTTTTGTAATGTCTGCATTGGGCCGCTTTCCGCACACCGACCGTTCCCGCCGGCTTTCTGAGGGTTTTGACTCCTCGTGCGGTCCACTCGATGGGGCAGGCCACAGCTGCGGGTGTGGTAAGTCCATGACGTTACAGTTCCGACCAAACGGGTATCTTGCTCATCGAGCAGATTCCGGCGGAGGTCCCTGTGTCTGAGAAGCCGACCTACGAAGAATTGGAAAAGCGGATTCTCGAATTGGAGAAAGCCGAATCCGTGTGCCGGAATGAGAACAAGGTGCTGCATGAGCAGCTGCTGCACCAAAGAACGCTCATGGACGCAAGTCTCGACGGCATAGCTGTTATCGATCAGAACCACAGGGTGCGTCAGGCCAACAAGAGTTTTTCACAAATGCTGGGATATGGCGCTGAAGAGGTTCTCGGCCTCCATACATGGGACTTTGAGGCATTGATGACCGAGGCGGAAATCCGCTCCGATTTTGCGGATCTTGAGCAAACGCAAAGGACCTTCGAAACACGTCATCGCCGCAAGGACGGCACAATCTATGACGCTGAGGTAACCGCTTGTGGGGCCAATTTAGGCGATGAGTCCATGGTCCTGACCATAACCCGGGACATCACCGAGTCCAGACAAAGAGAGAGGCTGTTTGAAGAAAGTGAGGCCAACTTCAGAACGCTGGTGGAAAACGTCAATGCCATCCCTTGGAGATTTGATTGCCGTGACAATCGGTTCACCTTCATCGGTAAGCAGGTGGAGACAATCCTCGGGTATCCACAGGATTCCTGGACGGATTTGGATTCCTGGGCGAATCGCATTCACCCCGATGATCGCCGAACCGCGGTTGAGTTCTGCCTCGGCTCTACATCAAAGGGAAAAGATCACGACTTCGAATATCGTTGCCTGACCCCTGAAAACGAAACGGTGTGGCTCAGGGACATTGTCAGCGTCAGAAAAGACGAAAAGGACCGGCCGGTGGAGCTGATCGGCTATATGGTCGACATCTCCGAACAGAAAAAGACGGAGGCGGCGCTCGAAGAAAGCCAAACATACCTTTCCACTTTGTTTGACCATGTTCCTGCGGGAATCTTGGTTATCGATGCTCGGACCCGCAAGATTGTTGATGCCAATCCTACCGCCGCCGAGCTGATCGACCTACCCCGGGATCAGATTGTCGGTAACTCGTGCCACCGATTCATCTGTCCCGCCTTTGGGCAGGCCTGCCCGATCCTCGATCAGGGCCAACAAGTCGAGAACGCCGAACGGGTGCTGTTGAAGGCCGACGGCACCCAGGTTCCGGTAATCAAAACAGTAACCACGGCAATGCTGAATGATCGTTCCTGCCTAGTGGAAACGTTTGTCGACATTTCACAACTGAAACAGGCGGAAAAGACCCTTGGAGAAAACGAGCAGCGGTTGCAAACTTTGGTCAATGCCTGCCCGGACTGCGTTGCCTTCAAAGATGGACAGGGACGCTGGATGGAGGCTAACGCCGCTGCATTGAGATCACTATCACTTACCGAGGTCGCTTATCAGGGTAAGACCGATGTCGAGCTGGCGGAGATGGTAGATCCCGCTCATCGCGAAGCGTTCTTGGTCAGTCGCGAAACCGACGATAAGGCTTGGCGGGAAGGAAGCATCTCTCGCAGTGAAGAAATCATCGCCCAACCAGATGATGGTTCACAACGGGTGTTCGATGTCATCAAAGTGCCCCTATTCGAGGAGGACGGAGCCCGAAAAGGCCTCATTATCCTGGGCAGGGATATCACCGAACGCAAGCGTATGGAAGAGGCGCTGCGGCAGAGTGAGGATCAGCTTGCCAAAGCAATGAGAATGGCCGCCGCCGGGCACTGGCATTACGATGTGGCCCGAGACACTTTCACGTTCAACGATAATTTCTACCGGATATTCAGAACGACGGCCGAAAAGGTCGGTGGGTATCGGATGTCCTCGGCCGAGTACGCGAGACGTTTCTGCCATCCGGACGATGCTCACATCGTGGGCGAGGAGGTCCGGGCGGCCATCCAGGCCGGCGATTCCAGATACAGTCGCCGGATCGAGCATCGGATACTTTACGCCGATGGAGAGGTCGGCCACATCACGGTGCGTTTCTTCATCGTCAAAGACAGTCAAGGCCGCACCATAGAGACCTATGGCGTCAACCAGGACATCACCGAGCGGAAAAGAGCGGAAGAGCGGGCCACACGCTTCAGTCGCGTTCTTGAGAATTCCCTCAATGAAATCTACATATTTGACGCTCATACACTCCATTTCACCGATGTCAATCGAGGAGCACGGGAGAACCTGGGCTATTCAATGGAGGAGTTGCGCAGCCTCACCCCCTTGGACTTGAAGCCGGAGTTGACCGCTGAATTACTCGATGAACAGATTGAACCCCTGAGAACAAGAGATAAAGAGAAGATTGATGCCGTCGTAAGAACCCCCCTTTACGAACAGGGCTGTTTTTTGGAGCATTGGAAGTTCAAGCGGCCATTGCAACACTGCCAAGGTTACTGTCATCGTGACATAGGCTACAAAGACGACGGAAATTATCGTTGCTGCCTCCCTCTATCGAGTTGGAAAGGGCCTTCTTGGCCTTATCAAGGCGGCTCTGGACGAACCTCTTGATGTTGATGGCCAGGGCCTTCATGAAAACAGATAAGGTGACCCGTTTTTTGCCTCGGGTCCACGATCGTTTCAATCCCGTGACCCGATCCGCTTCGGAGATGGTGGCCTCGATGCCGGACCGGATTTTGTAGCGTTCTTTGAAATCATGGCTTTCCTGCTGTAGTCTGCGCTTGGAGGTCGCCATGTCCTTGCGCTTGTACTTCAGTCGATAATTTCCGCCCTTGATCCGTTTTACCGGACAGATGGGGAGAAATTCGCATAGGAGACAGTGCTCGCGGGAAAACACGGCTTCCACCGCTTTGCCGCGGTCAACGATCTTGCATTCAAGTGGCGCGTGCCCCCGGATACAGTAAACGACCTGGGTGCAGTCCTCGTTCGTTTCAAAGTCACTCAACTGCATCTTATTGAGATCCGGCGCTTTTCCGCAAGTCACCGGAGCGGTAAGCTCGACTCCGTGCTCGTGAGCTTGAAGGATGTTCTCGCCGCTGCCGTAGCCTGCGTCGGCGAACAACTCTTCGGGTTTGCGGCCCGTTTCCTCCAGGCGTTCGATAACGGGCATCACGTCTTTCTGGTCGCTGTCATAGGAAGGGGCCACGTCCACATCGGTGATCACCTGGAAGGGATTTTCCTTCACGCAGGTCTCCGTGAGGGAAGCCTTATATCCTTTGCCCTTGCGCCCATAGGTGGCGTCGGGATCCGAAGGATTCTGCAGGGAGTCCGCAGGGATTTCCTTGGGCTTCTCGAGTTCTGTTTTGTCGGGATCTCCCTCGGTGAAACGGCATTGCTCCGACAGTAGTCGGGCCATCAGCCGGTATTCTTTCATTCGGCTGATTTCCGGATGACCTCGGAAGCGGTCCACCAGGTCGGCGAGATGGCGGGCGGACTTGTCCAGACGACGCTTGGCCCGCGATGATTTTGCATCGGCAAAATAGCCTGCGCGCTTCAAGTAGGCCTTGTCGTAAAGTCGGGGCAGTTTCTCATACAACTTGGGATGTTTCTTATGGAGCCGTTTCAAGAACGCCTCGATGGTGCGCGTAAAGAGCCCCAGACGGCTCAGATGAGCCATGTTGGAAGTGATCTGTGTGGAGTCCAACCGCTGTTTGTCCGTGCTAAGGGCCGCCGTCTCGATGATGGCGTCCGTGATTCCGGTAAAGAGGCTCCGCGCTTGCTTGTTGTCGGTAATCAAGGTCCGGAAATTGTGCAGGGTCTTCTGGCAGACGTGAGATTCAAAGGCGTTGATGTTGAAGGCATATTGCCAACGCAGATCGAAGTCCAGAGCGCCCAAGACTTCCGCATCGGTCAGGCTGTTCATTTCCTTCAAAACACACGCTCCGACAAGGATGGCCACGGGTCTGTTGGGCCTGCCGTTGTCCTCACAGTAGAAAGGCCGGAAAGACTCCTCATCGATCATGGGAAGCACCAGGCGCCGGAACGGACCGGCCCACGTCTTCTCCAACGCCTCGATCCTGTCTGCGGGAAGGCAAATATCGTGGTCGAAAATGGTCTTTTGCGTTCTCTTAGGCCGAAACAAAACAACCCCCCTAAGGACCATATTATTAATCAAGTCAGATACTTATCATACAGGACCCAAAAGAAAGGTCAACCCATAAATGCCATTTTTATTCATATTTTCAACTAGATACCTTTACGGAGAGGTTTTTACGAACTCATCAAGATTGTTTTCAATACAGTTCACCGCCGTAAGGATGGGTCGCGGTATCCCGTGGAGGTGCATCTACAACTGATAGAGGGCGACATTCCCCTTTTCGTCTCAATCATTCTCGACGTTACCGAGCGCAAGCGCGTCGAGAGGGCGCTGAAGGAGAGTGAAGAAAAGTATCGTGGGATATTCAACGATTCCGTCGCGGCTGTTTATGCATTTGATACCGAGAAGCGATTTCTCGACTCGAATCAAGCGGGACTTGATTTGCTTGGCTATTCCCTGAAAGAGCTGCTCAACATGAGTATTCCGGATGTGGATGCGGATCCGAAATCTGTGCTGCCCGCTCACAGCCGGCTTCTTGAGGGAGAACGGTTGGTGAATTACGAACATCAATTGAAACGTAAGGACGGCGGGATCATAACCGTGTTGAACAATTCCAGACCGCTCACCGATTCCGACGGGAAGGTGACCGGCATGTTGAGCACGCTCATTGACATCACCGAACGCAAGCGGGCGGAAAACGAAATTATCCGGGCAAAAGAGGAATGGGAGCGGACTTTCAATGCCGTATCGGATCCCATGATCGTCCTGGACAAACAACACAAAATCGTTCGGGCCAACCAAGCAATGGCCGATGCATTGGGAGTTACACCACAAGGGGTGGTAGGGCTGAACTGTTACACCGTTGTGCATGGGACCGCGGAACCTCCCTGGTTTTGTCCACACTCAAGGTTGCTGATTGAGGGTCGGGAGCAGACAGCTGAAATATTCGAAGAAGGTCTGGGCGGAGACTTTCTGATCTCGGTCTCTCCACTCCTTGATTCCGATGGTCAAGTCGTCGGCGCCGTTCATACCGCCCGAAACATTGGGGATCGCAAGCGCAAAGAGCGGGTTCAGGCGGCACAATTGAGGCTTGTTGAGTTTTCCGCCAACCACTCCATCAAGGAATTGCTCGAAAAATTCCTGGATGAAGCCGAAGTGCTCACTAAGAGCGATATCGGATTTTATCACTTCGTGGAGAGTGATCAAGAAACGCTTTCACTCCAGGCATGGTCGACGAATACGCTGAATAGAAGAGACTGCGCGGAACTCGTCGGACTCCATTACCCCATCTCCAAAGCCGGTGTCTGGGTTGACTGTGTACGTGAGCGCAGGCCCGTGATTCACAACAATTATCCAAGTCTGCATCATAAGAAAGGACTCCCCGAAGGGCATCCACCGATCGATCGAGAACTTGTCGTCCCTGTCATTCGAGGAGACCAGCTCGTGGCGGTCCTCGGTGTCGGCAACAAAAAGACCGACTACGACCAAAACGATCTTGAAACGGTTCAGCAACTCGCGGATTTTGCCTGGGAGACCGTTGTTCGCAGAATGGCGGAAGAGTCGCTAAGAGAATCGGAAAATCGCTATCGGGTTCTATTCGAGAATATCAACGATCTGATCATAGTTCACGACCTCAGAGGGCGCTTGCTCAAGGTTAATCCCGAAGTAACCAAGCTCCTCGGATACTCAGAGGAAAAAATGATCGGTCGCCAAGTTAGTGATTTCATATCACCCAGAACTCGATCATTATTCCGAGAAGAATATATGAAAGAATTGAACGAACATAGGAGATCGGATGGTGTAGTCATATTTGAGGACATAAATAAGGAAGAGCATTTGGTCGAGTATCGAAACATCCTTGTGGAACAGGAAGGAAAATATCCATTCATTAGTGGGGTGGGCCGTGATATCACGGAACGTCGACGAATTGAGAAGGAAAAAGCTGAATTGGAGAAGCAACTTCGCCAATCACAAAAGATGGAGTCCATCGGCGTAATGGCAGGGGGTATCGCCCATGACTTCAACAACACACTCCAAGTAATTTCGGGCTATACGGAGCTCATGTTCATGGAAATAGGGGAACATAGCCCGGTTTTTTCAAATCTGCATGGTATCGAAAGAGCATGCGAAAGCGCTATTGACCTCGTAAGGAAATTACTTTTATTCAGTCGAAAAGCTGAAACAGAAAAGAAACCCATCGATATTAATATGGAAATAGAACAATGTGTGAATATGCTGCAGCGAACCATACCAAAGATGATCAGTATCGAGGTGAATTTTGGAAGGGGACTTTGGCCTATTATTGCTGATTCTTCGCAAATCAAGCAAATCATATTGAATCTTGGAACGAATGCAGCCGATGCTATGCCTGACGGTGGAAGGCTGGTAATCAGAACTGAAAATACGGTTGTTGAAGAGGAGAAGCCCAACAGCCATGCCGGTGTGAACCCCGGAAATTACGTTCTTCTAACCGTTTCCGACACAGGCCTAGGCATGGATCAAGAGACCATCGAACACATCTTTGAACCGTTTTTCACCACCAAAGAAATCGGCAAGGGAACCGGTCTCGGGTTGGCTTCGGTATACGGCATCGTGAAAAACCACGGCGGCCACATAGATTGCCGTAGTGAGGTCGGGCATGGAACGATCTTCAGGGTCTTCTTCCCCGCTAATGAGGAGTTTGACCCCCCTACGGATCGAAGCCCCGACATCCCGATACGCATGGAGGGAACGGAGACAATTCTCCTGGTTGATGATGACAAATCCGTGAGGGATGTGATCTCCCAAATTCTCGGTCGATTTGGATATTCGGTCCTAAGCGCTTCCAGCGGTGAGGAAGCCTTGGAGGTCTATTCCGCAAGATCCGATGAGATCAGTTTGGTCATCTTGGACCTTGGCATGCCCGGTATGGGAGGGCACAGGTGTCTCAAAGAACTGTTGCGACTTGATTCGGCAGTAAAAATCATGATTTCAAGCGGTTATTCCATTGATGCTCAACTCAAAAAGACCCTGGAAAGCGGGGCGTCCGCCTTTATCAGCAAGCCTTTTCAAATGCTCGGGTTGCTGGAGAAGGTGCGGGCGGTTTTGGATCAGGAAGCCTGAGTTGCACTGCTCTGGAGGGTCTGGATTCCTCTCAGAGTCTCATTGCCGCATGTCGGAAGTCCGTAGCAAAGAAAACACGACAAACCGAACCGAGTCATCGGCTCGTCGGTTTCAACCGCGTGTGATCCGCGGCGCTCAACCGTCTATTGAGCGTCTCGGATCTCGTCAGACACAAGGGAACGAATCCACACCAAACCAATAGGCAATATCCTGAAATGAACTCACATCTCTTCTTTCCAGAAAAACCCTAAGTCAATTCCCCTATCATTTCATCGGCGTATCGACTGTTTTCAAGAGCCCTACATCGCTTTTTCCAATCGAATTTGGGATAGAATAAGGATCGTATGCCTCAGGTATTGCCCACTTCGGGCTAACGCACAATGGTCTGTTATGGCACCCGGATTTCGGATAGAAACCAATGAAAGAAAACCTGGGATACCATGATAATCGAATGAAGGCGTGGTGTCGCTATGCTGTCACCACGCCTTCCTATTTTGGATGAACCCCATGCTATAATGGGTTGTCCTTTGTTTATTGTCTAATAAAGAATATTTTTTGTCAAAACTACTATTTATTTGTAACAAACTAATTTAGTACAGATAGGAATAAGATATGAAGGAATGTGAATTGTTGCCAAAGTGTGGTTTCTTCAATAAATACATGAATTCACACGAAGCCGCGTGCAAGGGTTTGATTGCCAAGTACTGCAAAGGACCCAAGCAAGACGAGTGTAAAAGAAAAGAGTATCGAGCTAAACATGGAAAACCACCATCTGACGACATGCTTCCGATTGGGACCATATTTAATAGATAAGATATCTCTAATAGTCATTCAGATAAATACGTTTTTTGAGATTATTTGAAGCCTGTTAAAAATTGGAGGATATCTATTTCCAACAGATAATAATTAAAGCCGTTACCAATCTATGGCCTATGGTTGAATGCTTGCTTTTCGCCTATCGCAACAGCCGGCTCACTGAATCGAAATAAATCATCGACAGCTATCTACGAGGCTGCCAAAGAAGGTATCATCTCAAGAGATTGACGGTTCCGCAAAAAAACCAAAAGGCCTGTTTTGTCGTGCTTAACCTAATGCTTTCATTGGGTTCCTCATGAGCCAAAAGTGATTTTGCGAACTCGTCAAGAGGTTGATTTCGCATGAACGGGTCCGGACCGACAGAACTTCCCCAGTCCGAGCGCAATGCTTGGCTGTTCGCATTGCTGCTTGTAATCACCGTCTCCACCGGTGCTTCTTTGACGTGGTGGGTGGTGGCGCAGGCGGATCGGGAGATGCGAGATGAATTGGTCGAGCGCACCCGGTTCGTGGCCGGGGCATTGAACATCGAGCAGATCGCCAAGCTCTCGGGCACCGAGTCGGATGTTTCCAATCCCTATTATCTCCGGCTGAAGGAGCAATTTGGCGTGCTTCGAGCATCCCTGCCGGGATGCCGTTTTGTCTATCTTATAGGGCGTAAGGCCAACGGGGAGCTCTTCTTTTTCGTGGACGACGTACCGGTCGGGGACGAGGATGAGGCACCCGCAGGCATGGTCTACCAGGATGCGCCTCAGGAGTTCTCCCGTGTATTCGATACGAAAGCTCCCACTGCGGCCGGGCCGTATGAAGACCAATGGGGCCGCTTCGTCAGCGGCGCCGCACCGCTTCCGGACAGGTTCACCAACTCCGTGACCGCCGTGCTTGCCATGGATTTCGATGCAGGCGAGTGGAACCGCAGCTTGTTCAAGGCTGCGGTTTCTCCGTTGTTGCTCACCGGGGTACTGGTCGCAATCCTTATGGCGGCCTGGAATCTGCGGTTGCGCAGATCTCGGGATGATTTACAGCCGTCGAACCGGATGCGGCACATCGAGGCTGCGGCCATTGTGGCGGTGGGATTGGTGCTGACGATTTTTGTCGCCCGATTGATTCATGGACAGGAAGTCCGTGAAAGAGACAAGGCTTTTGCGCAATTGGCATCCGGGCGCGTGGGGATCATTGCCGAAAACCTTCGGAACCTGCGGGACAGGGAACTCGAAGGTTTGGCGCACTTCTATTCGGCCAGCAGCATCGTGAACCTCAAGGAGTTTGGGGAGTATGCTTCCTATCTCACCAAGGATGCCTCGGTAAGGGCTTGGGAATGGATTCCGGAGGTGCCGGCAGAGGATAGGGACGGTTTTGAGAAGCGGGCTCGTTCGGCGGGTTTGTCGGGGTTCGAAATTTGGCAAAGGGACGACCTGGGTATGCGGGTTCCGGCAACCAATAGAGAACGTTACTACCCGGTTCTGTGGGTCCACCCAATGGTCGGCAACGACGCGGCGGTGGGCTACGACCTTGGGTCGGAACCACTGCGGAAAGCCGCCCTGGAAGAGTCGGCCGGGACCGGTTTGGCCACCGCCACGGCCCCTATCACCTTGGTTCAGGAATCCGCCGGCCCACAAGCAATGCTGGTGTTCCAGCCGGTTTTCGGCAAGTCGGCGCCCGAAAGGCTGACAGGATTCGTCCTTGCCGTTTTGCAGTTGGAGACTCTGCTGAAAAGTGCGGCGCCGGATGACTCCGTGGCCATGAATATCTGCCTCCTGCGGAAGGACGCCGGGACGGAAGTTCTCCACTGTGCAGGCAGCGCTGACACCTCTTCAGTCGAGACGAACGCAAAACTGCTTCCCATCTTCACCTTTGGCAAAGTTCTTGCCGTAACCGTCTCTCCCGGAGAAAAATTCCTCCGCCTGAATCGTGAAAGAGCCGGATGGACGGTGGCTTCCGTGGGGTTCCTGCTCTCTTTGGCGCTGGGGTCTTTGGTCGGCTTGGTCCTGAATCATCGCAGGAGCCTTGAGCGTCTAGTCGCGGAACGTACCTGCGAGCTAAGAGGAAGCGAGGAACGATTTCGAATATTGGTGGAGAGTTCTCCCAACAGCGTGAGCCTGTTTGATGAAGAGGGGCGGTACCTGTCCATCAATGCCTCCGGTCTGAAAGCCACCGGCCGATCCGAGAGAGAAATTATCGGGATTCGATTCTCGGAGGTTTGGCCCGATTCATCCAGGCCCGTTGTTCAGGATGCCGTGACCAAGGTGCTCCAGGGTGAAAAAAATTCCTTCGAGGCGGAATTCCTCAAGCTCGATCTGAGCATGATTAGTTTTTGGGTGCTCCTTTCACCGATCATCGGCGAGGACGGGAGTGTTCATAGATTTGTCGGCATTTCCATTGACGTAACCGAACGTAAACGTGCGCATGAAGCGTTGTACAGGGAGCTGAAATTCAGAGATACCTTACTGCAAACCATTTCCAGCCCAGTGTTCTACAAGGACTCCGACGGCCTGTATACGGGTTGCAACAAGGTATTTGAGGAGTTTTTGGGTAGAGACCTTAAGGAAATATTAGGCAAAACAGTCTATGACCTGTATCCATCCAACTTTGCCGATGAATATTTTAGAAGAGATAAAGAGCTGCTGGCAGCGGGAGGAAGGCAGCACTATGAGACAAGAATCATAAGCAAGCAAGGATTTGCCAAGGATGTAATCTTCCATAAGGCTGCAATCTCGGACGATGCAGGCAAGGTCACCGGCATTGTCGGTGTGATTTCGGATATTACGGAGCGAAAAAGAGTTGAGGAGGAGTTGAGGGCCGGTGAAACTCGAATGAGGGCCATCACGGAAGCGGCCCAGGACGCGATCGTGATGATGAGCCCCGATGGGAACATCTCGTTCTGGAACCCGGCGGCGGAGCGTATTTTCGGATACGGTCGGGATGAGGCTATGGGCGCCGACCTGCACGATCTTCTAATGCCGGAACGTTATCGTTCCAGGCATCGGGAAGGATTCGCCCGTTTCCGTGAGACGGGTGAAGGCCCTGACGTGGGAAAGATTGTGGATCTGCAGGCGCGGCTCAAGGACGGCGGAGAAGTGCCCGTGGAACTGTCCCTCTCGGCCATGAAGCAGTCCGACGGGTGGCATGCGGTAGGGGTCTTGCGCGATGTTACGGAGCGCAAACGGACGCGGGACGAATTGCAGGCCCAAAAGGACGAATTGGACCGCTATTTCAATTCGAGCCTGGACTTGTTGTGCATTGCCGATACCAAGGGCCGTTTCATTCGGCTGAACCCGGAATGGGAGCTTGTGCTCGGTTACTCCGTTGAGGAACTTGAGGGGACCGTTTTCCTGGATTATGTCCACCCCGACGATATGGAAGACACTCTCGGCGCCATAAGCCGACTGGTGAACCAGGAAGAGGTGCAAAAATTCGAGAACCGCTATCGCCGAAATGACGGCTCCTATCGTTGGATCGAATGGCGCTCCAAGCCGATTGGAACAACGATCTACGCGGTCGCCCGGGACATCACCGACCGCAAGGCTGCCGAGGAAGCTCTGATGGTGAACGAGCAAATGCTGGCCTCTGTAGTGGAAACCCAGAAGGAGATGATCTGTCGCTTCCTCCCGGATACCACGCTGACCTTTGTGAACGAAGCCTATGCCCGGTGTTTCGAGCGGCGGCCCGACGAATTGGTGGGGCGGAAGTTTCTGCAATTCGTGCCGACCGAGGACCATGCACCGATTCTCAAGGCTCTCGCCAAGCTACACGGTGGGAATCCCACCCATGTATACGTGCATGAGTCCTTTCGGCAGGATGGTACCCGTATGTGGCAGGAGTGGACGGACACGGTCATTATCGACGAGGGTGAACGGGTGGTTGAATTCCAGTCCACGGGGCGTGATATCACGGAGCGTAAACGGGCCGAAGAAGAACTGCTGGAATCCAATCGACAACTGGAAGAAGCCACCGCCCGCGCCAATGAAATGGCCCTTCAGGCCGAAATGGCCAATATCGCCAAGAGCGAATTTCTGGCCAACATGAGCCATGAAATCCGTACCCCCATGAACGGCATAAGCGCTAACTTAAGCATTGTTTGCTATGCTTCTTTCCGTCTGAGGAATCAGCCGCTGAAGTGCTCGTTTCCTTGGCGGTTCTCGCAAATAAAAAGATATGTTATCCCAGCCGGCAATGCATTCGGCCAAGCCGAGTTTAGGGTTCACGGCTTGTTTCAGCAGGTGTAACATAAACATGGTCTCTCTCCAGAAGCATCGATTTCTACGGTGGTTCTTTTTGGAGTGGGTATCCCCAGGGAAAAAAAGATTCGCCTGCGGCGATCATGGCCTCCACTAAGAAAGCCACCAGTAGTTTCCCATGGATCCAGGCCTTGGCTCCTTCGATGTCGGTCTTTCTAAGATGGCCTAAACCGAGAATGGACTTTAGACGCTTGAAAGCGAGTTCAATTTGCCATCGACCTCGGTACATCTCGAGGACCTGAGAGGGCGAGATTTCACGGCCCAATGTTGTGAAAACAAATATGTAGGCCGCCGCTTCGAGGGTGTCCGGAGTAACTTGGCGACCTTTTTTCCTCGCCTCTTTTTCTATCGCTTTACGAGCTTTTTCAGTGGCGTCTTTGCTCTTCTTGATGGCACAGATTCTACCTGCAACCAAGCGTTGTTCAAATGGAACGAATGCATCCCAGTCGCCAAGCTTATTTACACGTAACGTCCTTAGATGAGGGAGTAATTGGAATCGTTCCCCTTGCTTGTCCACCATGGCGACACGGTGTTTCATTCGAACCAGGACGTCGCCGCCGTTGTCTATGACATGGTGAATTCCTCTTGGTGTGCAATAGGCTCTATCCGCTACAAGAAGTTCACCGCCATGGACTTTGAAATTGGTGAAGGATTCTCCGATCTTGGGGTCTGTTACATAGACTTCGTCGCAGCGCAGCGAAGGCAATTGTATGGAATAATGGACCCTCCAAGTCGTTCCGGTACTTCCAGGTTCTTGAATGGTGGAGGCATCGATCAACCTGATGCGTGAATTCTCTCCAAAAACAACGGCGGGCAGCTTTCGAAACCATTTCTCCATGACCCCTAAGGCCATCCACCGAAACCACTCTCCGCATTTATTCAGTCGTTTTAGGAGAGCTACGTCGGAAATCGACGTAATGTTGCCGAACCTGGCTTTGGCCGCCGTCAGCCGAAGTGAGCAACCTTCCGCCAGATGGATCAGAAGCGTTCGCAACAGACCTTCGGCGTCCACGAACTTACGGTATCTGACAACGGCACCAAGTTCCCTTGCTTTGGATTGCCAGCCATCGGGAAGAAAACCCTGGAGAACTTCCCAGTCTTCCATTTCCTCGGAAAAAACGAGACGCTCCATTGCCACCTCCTTTGGCGGCAACGGTACCATAAACCTCACCAAAACAAAAGGCTTAAGTTAGCGCTTATGCCCATGAACGGGGTCATTGGTATGACGGACCTTCTTCTGGATACCGACCTGTCGGAGGAACAGCGTCGATATGCCGAGACCGTACGTTCCAGCGGCGAATCCCTTCTCGCCATCATCAACGACATCCTGGATTTCTCCAAGATCGAGGCGGGAAAACTGGAACTGGAGGTACTGGATTTCAGTTTGGAGAATCTGCTGGAGGATTTCTCCGCTACTATGGCGTTGCGCGCTCACGAGAAGGGACTGGAATGGATATGCAGCGCCGATCCTCAAGTACCCTTGTTGCTGCGGGGTGACCCGGGACGTCTCCGACAGATCTTGGTTAATTTGGCCGGTAACGCGGTGAAGTTCACCCATTCCGGGGAAGTGGCCGTCATGGTTTCCGTGGAAACTGGAAGCGATGACGAGGTCGTATTGCGCTTTTCCGTTCGAGATACGGGCATCGGTATTCCGGAAGACAAGCTTGGGCTGCTGTTCAACAAGTTCAGCCAAGTGGACGCCTCCACCACCCGGCGATTCGGCGGCACCGGTCTGGGTTTGGCCATATCGAGACAGCTGACCGAAATGATGGGCGGCGGGATCGAAGTCAACAGCCGGGAAGGCCAAGGGTCCGAGTTTCAATTCACCGTTCGTCTGGGCAAACAGACGGCCAAGGAGCGTTTGGAATCGGACTCAACGAAGAATCTCCGGAACGTACGGGTGTTGATCGTGGACGACAATGCGACCAACAGGGAAGTGCTGTCCAAACGGCTTTCCTTTTGGGGGATGCGTCCGCAGGAAGCCGAAGACGGTCCGACGGCCATCGAGCGGTTGTTGCACGCGGCGGGCGAGGGAGATCCTTTCCGGCTCGCGGTAATCGACATGCAGATGCCGGGCATGGATGGTGAGGATTTGGCTAGAGCCGTCAAAGGGGACCGGAATATTTCCGGAACTCCCATGGTGATGCTCACATCTTTGGGGATTCGGCTCGACGGTCCCAGCTTGGCGGAAATAGGGGTTACGGCGTGCCTGACCAAGCCGATGCGTCATCAGGAACTTATTGGAGTGCTTTCGAGGGCTCTTGCGGGTCGTCATGCTGATGCGATGTTGAAATCTCCAGAGCCCTTGTTGAGCTCCAACATCGAAACGCCCCCCATGTCCGCCTTTGCGAACAAGCGCGTATTACTTGCCGAAGACAACGTCACCAATCAGCAAGTGGCCTTGGCCATGCTTGGAAAGCTGGGGATTCAAGCCGACACGGCCGCGAATGGAGCCGACGCCCTCCAGGCATTGGGAAGGACCGCGTACGATCTGGTCCTGATGGACGTGCAGATGCCTGTGATGGACGGGTTGGAAGCCGCACGCCGCATTCGAAATCCTCGCTCCGCGGTTCTCAATCATAAGGTGCCCATTATTGCCATGACGGCGCACGCCTTGAAAGGCGATCGCGAGAAATGCCTGAAAGCGGGGATGGATGACTACCTTGCCAAACCGATCAACGGCCGCGAGTTGGCGGAAAAACTCGGCAAGTGGCTCGCAATGGAAAAGAAGGCACCGGAAAAGGAAAACGAGAAAGACAGGATTAGACCATCCGATGTGGTCTTTGACCGAAAGAACCTGTTGAGACGCCTACTGGACGACGAAGATATCTTGAATACGATTGTGGAGGTATACCTTAACGACATGCCCACACTGATCGGTTCTCTTGAGTCCTCACTCGAGCGTGGTGATCATTCGGAATGCGAGCGACTTGCCCACAGCATCAAGGGGGCCTCCGCCGGCGTGGGCGGAGAGCAAGTCCGTGCAACGGCTTTCCAAATGGAGCGAGCCGCTAAACTGGGCAACCTGGACGAGGTGGAGGGGCTCCTACCCGAACTCGAGAAGCAATTCGAAAGCTTGAAGGCGGCCATGGAGGATGCAACGGATATACAAATGAGTCACCATGAGGATGAATTGTGAAGACATTGATCGTGGAGGACGATTTCATCAGCCGTGTGATTCTGCAGGAATTTCTGAAGGGTTTCGGCACGGTGCATATTGCGGTCAACGGAGAGGAAGGGGGCCGGGCATTTCGTCCGGCCATGGAGGCGGGAGAGCCTTACGATTTGGTTTGTCTGGACATTATGATGCCCAAGATGGACGGGCAAAGAGCGCTGAAGGAAATTCGCGCGGACGAGGAAGCTAGAGGCATACTTTCATCCAATGGTGCCAAGATTGTCATGACAACGGCTTTGGATGACTTCAGGTCCGTAAGCGAGGCCTATGGCGGTCTTTGCGATAGTTACCTGGTGAAACCTGTTGATAAAAGCCGTTTCCTCTAAGAATTGAGAAAGTTGGGTTTGATCCGGTGATGAAGCCGGTAGGTAATGAGTAAGACCTCGTCGCCGAAGACATGACGGCACATGTTTGACGCCGATCTACCCGCTGTTCCACCCGCGAAACGGAAAATCGATTGCAGTGTCCGTCGAATCTCGGATCGGCAACGGTATCGTGCGTCAAGATTTCTCCATATCCATGAGAGCGGTTGTGTTGGCAGTCAGTGAGCCATGACCGATGGAATTAACATAATGATTACGGAGTCACGGGAAAATGGGAGGGAGTTTGTTGCCACGGGTTTCCCCGAAACAAGAAAGGAGCCGAAAGAAGAACTCATGAATGAGGAAGGGCGCATGCCCCAAAACGCATTTGCAGTCGTGGTCAATGACGATGCCACACAGCTGAACCTGATTTCCGTGTTGTTGCGCAAGGCGGGTCTGGAGACCCGCCTGTTCTCCGGTGCGGAGGTCGCCCTGGCCGCCATGACCGCATGGGAGCGAGAATCGAACGGTGATTCCGACGCAATGCCGGCCCTCATCGTGACCGATCTTCATATGCCGGGCATCGACGGATGGCGGCTTTGCCGCCTGCTGCGTTCTCCCGACTATGCCGCATTCAACCGGATACCCATCCTGGTGGTATCCGCGACTTATGGGGGCGAGGAGGCTGAACTGATCGCAGCCGATCTGGGCGCCGACGGTTTCCTGTCTTCGCAGTTGGACGGCGTTCGATTCATCGGGAAGATCCGGAGCCTTCTACGCGGCGCAAGCATCCGGGAACGCCTCCGTGTTCTGATCATCGAGGACGGCGAAGCCTTGGCTGCTATGCTCAAGGAAACGTTTGAAGAGAGCGGTTATCAGCCTGAAGCGGTTGGGACGGTGGAAGAGGCGGCAGAGGCTTTCCATCGGTCAAGCTTCGACGTGGCCGTCATCGACTACCGCCTGCCCGACGGAAACGGAGGGCGGTTGCTGGATCTGTTCCGAAAGGAACGGCCGGACTGCGTATGTGTCATGATGACCGCGGATCCGGACCCGAGATTGGCCCTGGACTGGATGAAACGCGGCGCCGCCGCTTTCTTGAGAAAGCCTTTCGATCCGGAGTATCTCATAGAGATTTGCGCAAAAGCTCGGAGGGAGAGGTCCCTCCTTGGGGTTCAGGATCGACTGGAAGAACGGACTCGGGAACTCCGGCTAAGCGAGGAACGCTTGAGACTGGTCGTTGCGGGAGCAAACCTCGGTACGTGGGACTGGCACGTTCCTACCGGGGCGGTGATCGTCAACGAGCGATGGGCGGAAATGCTGGGTTATTCGCCGGAGGAGATCGAGCCCCATGTACGGGCCTGGGAGGCCCTGATCCATCCGGAAGACAGGCCCCGTGTGATGGCTGCCCTGCAGTTCCATTTGGACGGCCTCACAAATGCCTATGAGGCGGAACAACGCCTGCTCCACAAATCCGGCGACTGGGTTTGGGTGCTGGACAAAGGCCGGGTGATCGAGCGGGATGCGCAAGGGAATCCCGTGCGCATGTGCGGGACGCACATGGACATCACTGAACTCAAGCGTGCGGACGAAGCCCGACGAGACAAGGAACGACAATTCGAATCATTGTTCATGGAATCACCGGTCTCCATCATCATTCACGATAAGAATACCGGCGAAATCATCGAGGCCAATCCGACGGCCGTATCCAGCTACGGGTTTTCATCCATCGAGGAGCTCAAGGCGAATGATTTCTGGGCTGAGCCTCCCTACTCCGCCGAAGAGGCTTTGGGTTGGATTCGGAAGACGGCTCTGGAAGGACCTCAGCAGTTCGAATGGCTCAATCGCAAAAGGACCGGTGAAGCCTTCTGGGAGCAGGTTCGACTGGTCCCGGTGAACATCGGAGGAGTGGACCGAATTCTGGCCACGGGTATCGACATCACCGCGAGACGAGAGGCCGAGGAGGGGCTCAGAGCTAGCAAGGCCCGATATCAAGAGCTCATTTCCAATATCTCCGACATCGTTTGGCGCTACGAAGTGGATGAATGCGGTCAATTTGTCGGCAGCTACATTTCCACGGCATTGGACCGGATTTTGGGACTGCCCGAGGGAACGGTGGGGTGCGGTCCGGATGCATTCCTTTCCCACGTGCATCCGGAGGATATTCCGGCGGTCAAAGACACGCTGGAATCCGGGCTGGCGTCGCTCAAGCAGCATGAGAGTGTCGAGTACCGGCTGTGCAGAGCCGACGGCGCCCCAGTGTGGGTGCGTTCCCACGGATCCGCCCGCAGACAGCCGAACGGCCATGTGGTGGCTTTCGGCACCACTACGGACATCACCGAGCTCAAGCGGACGGAAAGCAGATTAAAGGAAAGCGAGACCAACTTCCGCACTTTTTTCGAGACCATGACCGACATGGTCATGGTGGCGACTCCGGAAGGGCGGATATTATACTGCAATTCCGCGGTCGAGAAGAAGCTGGGTTACCGTTCGGAAGAACTGATCGCCATGCACATTCCGGACCTTCATCCGAGAGAGGTGCGAGGGGAGGCGGAGAGGATATTCGCAGCCATGCTGCGAGGCGAACGGGATACTTGTCCCCTGCCCATAGTCGCCAAGGGCGGTGCGATCTTTGCGGTCGAGACCCGTGCGTGGCTCGGCAAGTGGAATGAGCGGGACTGTGTCTTCGGCATCAGCAAGGACCTGACCGCGGAACGGGAAGCGCAACAGCGGTTCGAAAGCCTGTTTCGGCACAACCCCGCCTCAATGGCGCTCTCCAGCTCACCGGATCGTCGTTTTGTGGATGTCAACGACGCGTTCCTCAAGACCCTCGGGTATGATGTTTCGGAGGTCATCGGCAGGAGTTCCGCGGAACTCGGGTTGTTTCCGGACTCGCGGCAACAGGCGGTGATAGCGGAGAAACTTGAACATGAAGGACGAATCAGCGGCTTTGAGCTGCAGGTGAGGCGCAAAGACGGGAAGATATTGGAGGGTCTCTTTTCGGGTGAGGTCGTTGATGCTCAGAGGCGGCGGTATTTCTTGACGGTCATGGTCGATGTGACGGAGCGCAAACAAATGGAAGAGGCGCTCCGGACCGCTGAGGAAACCTACAGAAACATCTTTATCAATTCTCAGATCGGTCTTTTCAGGTTGGAGATGGAATCAGGGATGCTGCTGGAGGCAAACAACGCGCAAGCCGCATTTCTGGGATATCCGGACAGGGATTCGTTGCTCGCCGAACCTTTCGGCATCGCCGATCAATATGTCGACGCCAAAGATCGTGTGAGGATGCTTCGGCTTTTGAAGGCCCACGGCGAAGTCCGAGATTATGAGGCGCGTTTCAAGAGAAAAGATGGTTCGACTTTCTGGATGCGCAATTCCGCCAGACTCGTGCCGAGCAAAGGTTGGATTGAAGGAGTCTCGGAAGACGTTACCGAACTCAAGAAGGCCGAAGCGGATCGGGAAAGGTTGCGGGTCCAGTTGGCCCAGGCTCAGAAAATGGAGTCGGTGGGTCGACTGGCCGGCGGTGTGGCCCACGACTTCAACAACATGCTGGGAGTGATCCTGGGACACACTGAAATGGCTATGGACGAGACAAGTCCGCCCCAACCAATCTATTCCGACCTCCTAGAAATCCAAAAGGCGGCCAAACGGTCCGCGGATCTGACACAGCAGCTTCTGACCTTTGCACGAAAACAGATTGTGAGCCCCAAGGTGCTGAATCTGAACGAGATCATGGAGGACATGCTCAGAATGCTGCGGCGTCTGATCGGTGAGGACATCGAGATGGTCTGGCTCCCGGGTGGTGGTTTGTGGTCCGTCAAAATCGACCCTTCCCAGATCCATCAAATGCTCGCCAATCTGTGTGTCAACGCGCGGGACGCCATTTCGGGAACGGGTAGCATCGTCATAGAGACGAAGAATGTCGCCTTTGGCGATCAACAGGACGCATGCCGTGAAGGCTCGATACGCGGCGATTGCGTGATGATCGCCGTAATCGACGACGGCTGCGGCATGGATGAAAAAACGGTCGGTAATCTCTTCGAACCGTTCTTCACCACCAAAGGGGTAGGGGAAGGCACGGGCCTCGGCTTGGCCACGGTGGACGGAATCGTCAAACAGAACGGGGGCTTCATTGATGTTCTAAGCGAACCGGGCAAAGGAACGACATTCAATATCCATCTCCCGAGATACTTGGGAGAAGAAGGATCGACTCGAGAAACAGCAGAGATGAAATCCGTGCCGGGGGGGTGGGAGAGCATCCTCTTGGTGGAAGATGAGGAAGCCGTACGCACGGTGACCAAGAGGCTTCTTGAAAGACTGGGATATCGGGTGATGGAAGCGAACTCCCCAAAGAAGGCCCTGCAATTGGCGGACGAACATGCGGGCGGGATAGACTTGCTCATGACCGACCTGATCATGCCGGAAATGAACGGAAAACAACTGGCGGAGCGTCTCCTATCACGATATTCACGACTGAACGTCCTGTTCTCTTCAGGTTATACGGCGGATGTGATTGCCCGACACGGGGTTTTGGAAACCGGGATGCATTTCATTGAGAAACCCTTTTCGGCAAAAAGACTGGCGGCAAAGGTGAGGGAGGCGTTGACCGATGGACACTGAAATTTCAGTATTTTATTATCTTTGGACTCTACTCAACAAGCGACACAATATCCTATAAGAGCGGGGGAGGTGATATAGACGGAATATGCTACATTGGACATATCTTGTGATATGGTTCGCTTGGTTGTGTGTCATTTGATGTTATGTTCCTTTTTGGAGGCATATTAATGCGAAGCAAGACTTTACTATATTGTATGCTATTTATTGCGGCCTTTACGCTAAAATCCGGCTTGGTTTTATCGTCGGATTTTCCGGACCTGACGGCCAAGGAGCTAAAAAGCAAGATGGACGCCGGGGAGAAAGTCTTCATACTGAATCCGTTAAGTGATCTTGAATTTAACGAGGGGCATATTCCCGGATCCATAAATGTTCCACTCGAAACGATCTCGAGCAGCGATCGATTGCCTTCGGATTTGAATGTGCCGATCATCACCTACTGTTTAGGGCCCAAATGAGTGATGTACAAAGAAGCCGCCGGTCTGGCGGCCAAGAGGGGGTACACAAGAGTCATGACTTTCAAGGAAGGCATACCCGGTTGGGTCAAGGCGGGCTTTTCCCTAGACACACAACATGCATTGCCGGGTTTGGAGGTTTCATCCCTTGGGGCGGATGAGGTGAAAGGCCTTTTGGACAAAGCGATCATATTGGATGTTCGGACACCGTCCTTGTATGGCATGGGTTGCATTAAAGGCAGTTATCGAATCCCACTGGAGCATCTATCCGACCGGTTTTCCGAAATTCCGAAAGGAAGGAAGATCATCGTTGTGGATCATGCCGGGAAGCAGGTGCTGGTCGCCGGACGCTTTCTCAAGACCAAAGGGTACGAAGACGTCGAACGCTTGCAGGGCGGCCTGATGGCCTGGATGACTCGAGGTTTCGCTTTGGAGAAGTAGACCGCGGCCGCCGGGACCTCCCGGCGGCCTTCATGTTTCCCTACGTCGGGGTATGGGGTAATCGGCTGCGGATGGAAGATTCTTATGGGGGGCGGGATGTTGAAGAAACTTTCAATACGATGGAAACTGCTCATAGCATCCGGCACTTGTTTGCTGGCGCTTCTGATCCTTTCCATCAGTGGATACACGGCGTTGAAGAAAAACGTGGAGGTGGTGACGAGTGTGAAGGAAGTCAAATTCGTCCTGGCAATGATTTCCGAGAAGGCCGCATCAACCGCCCGCTCCATCGTCAATCATATCGAATCGAGTGCGTTGGCCGCCACGGACGCCGGGATGGCAACAGCCCGGGATTTGGCCCAAGAACTCAAGAAGAAGCTGTTGGAAGCGGGGGAGAAGTCACAGGACGAACGGTTCCAGGAACTTTGCCGGACGGCTTCCGGGATGACGGATGAGGTATTGGGAGTCGGAACCGCTCTCGTTGACCTGACCATCGATCAGGATTTTGCCCGGATAGCTGAGGCAACGGGAGTCTTCCGAAAGAAGAAGGATGAATACCTGAATTTGGTTTCGGAAATGCAAAAGGCGGCGACCGAGGAGCTGGAGTCTGCGTTGGAGAAAACTGCGATGATGTCGCAACGCAGAGCCCAGTTCGGACTGTGGCTCACGCTCGCCGTGATTCCGATCGTGGTGTGTTTGTCCATAATCAATTATTTCTCCATCTCGCGTCCGGTAGAATGGATCGAAAAAGCCATGAGCTCCTTGGCGCAGGGTGATTTGACGGCACGGTGCGATGTTCGCAGCGATGACGAAATGGGCCGCCTGTCTCTTTCCGTCAATTCGCTCTCTGAAACCATGCGGTGTGAAATGAGAAAGATTTCGAAAGGCTCCGACTTGCTCAACACTGCGTCAAAGGCTCTTTCCGCCATATCGGAGGAAATGTCGGCAGAGGCCGAACTCGTGGCGGACAAATCCGATATGCTTGCGGGCAACGCCACGGAGATGAGCGCGAACATGAACTCGGTTGCGGCGTCTATGTTGCAGGCTTCAGGCGGTGTGGGCATGGTGAGTTCCGCTGCGGATCAGATGGCGGCAACCATCGGCGGGATCGCAGAAAGAACGGAAAAGGCACGTGTTTTCACGACCGGGGCGGTTGATCGCGCTCGGAGCCTTTCGGAGGGTGTACGAGAACTGGGAAAGTCCGCCGATTCCATTGGTGAAGTCGTGGAGACCATTACCGATATCTCCGAGCAGGTCAAACTCCTGGCGCTGAACGCCACTATAGAAGCTGCCAGAGCCGGCGAAGCGGGCAAAGGGTTTGCGGTGGTTGCGACCGAGATTAAGAAACTGGCAAGGCAGACGGCTGAGGCTACCGACGAAATCAAGACCCGTATCGCACAGGTTCAGCTTGTAACCGACGACACGGTGAGTGGTATGGGCGAAATTTCCAAGGTTGTCGAGGAAATCAACCATATTGTATCGGGAATTGCCGAGGCTGTTGAAGAGCAGTCGGCGACGACTCGCAATATCGCGAAGAACGCCAACCAGGCTGCAGCGGGCATCGACGAAGTGAACCAGCACGTGGTCCAGGGCTCGGCGGCATCGGGACGAATTGCTGAAGACATCATCCAGGTCAGCCGGACTGCGTCCGGCATCACGGAAAGCAGCCGGCGGGTGGATGACAGCGCCAAAGAATTATATCGGCTGTCCGAAGATCTGGGCAATATGGTCGGACGCTTTCGGGTTTAGCTTAGTTTTTTAACGGGTTGCCGGAACAAGCGAGGCGGCAATATGGGCTCTTACTGGGAATGACGTTGGAATCAATCTCATGGTTCGTTTAGGGGATGAAAAGCATGCGTGATGACGGTGCAGCATATGGCGGACCGGAGAAAGGTAATCGTTCACGGGGGAACTTTTGAAGAAGCTCCCCCCGTGCACCCCCCTTGAAACGGTTCAAGCAGGCGTCACCGCCTTCGGCGGAAAGGCTGAGGGAAAACAGGTTTCCTCGCTGATTTCCATCGTTACTTACATCCCCTGAATCGGCAAAGAAGCTCCCTCTTTCGGCTTCGTCACCTACAGGCGGGAATTTAGTACCGGGGGTCCGGCGGTAAGAGCGTTCTCCCTTTGACCCTGTGAACACGAACGGGGAAAGAAGGCTTTCGTTGGGTTCTTGAAGGGAACGGCATGAAAAAAGATGAACGTCGAGAGGAAGAGAGCCTTGAGGAACGAATTGAGGCGAGTGAGGTGGCGGAACCTCCGTGCCGTACCGAACGACATCATGAAAGCAGCGAAAGGCTGCTTCAGGAACTGAGGGTGTATCAGTCCGAACTTGAAATTCAAAATGAAGAGCTCCGGTGCACCCAGGAGGCTCTTAGAGAGTCGCTGGACAAGTTCCATGATCTTTTCCACTTTGCTCCCGTGGGATACGTGGTTCTTGACCATACCAATCGAATATTGGAGGCCAACCGCACTTTCCTGGAAATGGTCCAACGCCCCATGGCCAAGGTGAAAGGACGAGCTTTCGTTGCTTTTGTGGGGGAGGCGGACCGAGGACCTTTCCGGGCACGATATAAGGCGCTTTTCAAGAAACCTTTGGGAAAACATGCCGAGGTAGAGCTTCTTTCCGGTGATCAATCTCTTTGGGTCCAATTGCAGGCCAGGACAGCCGACCACGCAAGCATCTCGGTGGGCGATCAACCTCGCACCCTGCTGCTGACTGTTACCGATATAACAGATCGAAAACGGGCCGAAGAACGAAAGGCTCACCTCGAGCGGGTGCTGATGGCCATACGCAGTGTGAACCAACTCATTGTTCAAGAAGTAGATTCGCTGGAGCTGATCCGGAAAACCTGTGCAAGACTGACAGACATGGTATTGGGCTACCACAATGTTTGGATTGTACTATTGGATGCAGACGGCCGGTCGGTGACTTCGGCTTGTTCTTACTTTGATGTAGAGACGGGGAACGCGAGGGTTCGGCTCGAAAAGGGAGATGTGCCGGACTATCTGAAACGAGCGCTGGAACATGACCGAGCTTTGGTGCTCAAAAGGCCTCCTAAGCTTCCGGGTCATTTTGCCTCTGCACAATTTATCGGACGTTCCGTACTAGTGTGCAGGCTCGATCATGGCGGAAAAATTTATGGGACTCTGGCCGTGTCCATACCTGAGAGTCTGGCCTCGGATGCCGAGGAGAAAGCTTTGTTTGAAGAGCTTTCGCGTGATCTGAGTTTCGGCCTTCATAAGATTGAGTCCGGGGATACGCTACGCTTAAGCGAGGAAAAGTTCTCCAAGGCTTTTCAGACCTCGCCCTACATCGTCACTGTCACGCGTGCCGAAGATGGTAGATTCATTGACGTGAATGATGCGTTTTCGGCGGTCAGTGGGTTTTCTCGAGAAGAGGCGATCTCAGATTCGTCAATCGGACTTCGATTATGGGTCAACGAGAATGACCGAAATAGAGTAGTGTCGGCCCTTTCCAAAGGAGAGATCGTCAGTGGTGAGGAGTTTCTCTTCCGAAGGAAGGATGGTGAAGTTATTACAGGGTTGTTCTCAGCTCAAACCATTAACATCGATAACGAAGTCTGCGTACTTTCGAGCATCAATGACATCTCGGAGAGACGCCGAATAGAAAAAGCTCTACAGGTTCTGGCAGAGTGTGGAGACCGTTCAGGAGACGCCATCTGCCGAGTCATGGTAAGGGAAGCGGCAGACCTGATGAAGGCCCGCATGGCATTGATTGCTCGAATAAATCCTATAAATTCCTGTAAAGCCGATACAAAAGTTGCTTATTCAGTCGATGGCTTTGTGGACAATTTTAGCTATTCTTTGGAAGGAGGGCCCTGCCAGCATTTGATGCTACAGGGGACATGTTTTTATCCCAGCAACGTTAAAAATCTGTTTCCTGACAATTCAATGCTTGTTGGCTTAAATATCAATAGTTATTGGGGCACAACTCTCCGAAATTCCCATGATAATGTCATAGGTATTTTCGCAGTCATGAGTAATAATGACATGCATAAGCAGACACCCGCCTTGGATGTACTTAGAAGCTTTGCCGCAAGGGCTGCCATCGTTCTCGAGCATGAAGACATGATGGCAGACCTTAAAGAAAGGGAATCGCGATATCGCCTAACTACAAAAGCAGGTAGGGTGGGAGTTTGGGATTGGAATATGAGTACTGGTGATATGTACATTGACCCGATACTTAAACAGCTATTGGGGTACGAAGATCACGAGATTCGAAATCACATACAAGATTGGGCCAAACATATTCATCCAGATGATGTCGAAGGAGTTTTACAATCAGTACGTGAGGCTATTAGGGGGGATACTCCGGAGCTCTTCGCGGAACACAAAATGACCTGTAAAGACGGAAGTATTCGATATTTTCTTGCTCGCGGTTCGGCGATACGTGATACGAATGGAAGGGCATACCGAATGGTCGGTACGGATTCGGACATCACAAATCGCAAACTGGGAGAACGGGAGAGGGAAAGGTTGCAAGCGCAACTGACACAGGCACACAAGATGGAGTCAATTGGTCGTTTGGCCGGGGGCGTGGCCCACGATTTCAACAACATGCTGGGCGTCATATTGGGTCACACCGAACTGGCTTTGGGCAACATGGATGCATCCGAGCCGCTCTCAGGTCACCTGATGGAGGTTGCGAAAGCCGCAAGGCGCTCCGCAGATCTCACTCGTCAGCTCCTTGCCTTTGCCCGTCAGCAGCCCATCACACCGAGAGTTCTCGACCTGAATGCGACGGTGGAAGGAACCCTCAAGATGCTGAGACGACTCATCGGGGAGGATATCAGACTATCGTGGCTGCCGGGCGATAACTTGTGGCACGTCAAACTGGATCCCTCCCAAGTAGACCAGATTCTGGCCAACCTGTGTGTCAATGCGCGTGATGCCATTTCCGGCGCAGGTGAGGTCATAATCGAAACGGGGAACATGGCATTCAATGACCAATGCCACTTTGAAAACCCGGATGTGTTGCCTGGAGACTTCGTCGTTCTGGCCGTGAGCGATAACGGGTACGGGATGGACAAGGAAACCCTGAATAATCTATTTGAGCCTTTTTTTACCACCAAAGCACCTGGAGAAGGTACTGGACTGGGTTTGGCGACGGTCTACGGCATAGTCAAACAGAATCGAGGCTTCGTCAACGTATACAGTGAGCCTGGATCGGGTACGACATTCAAAATATACTTGCCAAGGCAGATTGACGAAATCAAGCCATTCGATGGTCTCAAATCGGTGGAGCACGTTGTTCGGGGCAGTGATACGATCTTGTTGGTGGAGGATGAACCGGCGATACTCGATTTGACAAAGATAATGCTTACACGTTTGGGTTACTCCGTTCTTTCAGCTTCGACTCCCGAGTCGGCCATACAAATAGCAAAAAATTACAACGGCAGGATCGACCTGCTCATTACCGACGTGATCATGCCGGAAATGAACGGGCGAGAATTGTCGGAACGGATATTCACCATGTATCCAAGCGTGCGAACACTCTTTATCTCAGGTTATACAGCCGACGTCATCGCTCATCACGGTGTGTTGGACGAGGGGGTACATTTCATTCAGAAGCCCTTCTCGATTAGCAATCTTGCGACAAAGGTCAGAGAGGCTCTTGCCGCTTCTACTTGATATTTATTTCCTAATTCCAGCTAATTGCATTTAGGTAACCTCCTAGTTGTGCCGTTGGACTCACCAAGGTTCTTCCGTAATGTCAGTGAGCCGTCCCTATCCCATTGGTCATGTCCCAGATGAGACCTCGAAATCCCATGAGCACTCCTTCATCCCCGCAGACCGGACAAATCCAGTGTATCCGATCCTCTGCTGTGAAATGAATTTCCAACTGTCCCTTGCAGGGTTTTCGGTTTGGCTTTCGCCAACAGGTGGGTGAATGGGCGGTCGTTAGGCCCTTGTCAAACGAGGTGGCAAAGATGATGATTTCAGCCATTTTTCCGACCTTTGATCTCAGCTGCGGAACCGCCGGGCCTGTTTTGTCTTCGTTGAGCCAATGTCTAATATCGATCACCCACATCCTATCCCCGCATCCAGAAAAGTGCTGCTATGATTCAAGATGAAAGGCATTGCAAGGGATTATACGCCAAACAACCTTTCGACCAAAGCTTCAGCTTCTGCCTCGATCTTCAGATCATTCAAATGCTCCTGTGGTACGACCGAGATAACTTCCTCGTACTTCTCTCTGGACAGATCGGTCCCTTTCCATGGCTTACTGATGAGGTACTGCCTTTTGGTAATGCCGAGGCGTTGCCAGGGCTTGAGGCGCTGTCTGGTATAGTCCATGCAGTCGATTGTAGCATATCCAGTTTCTGGATCAAAGCGAAGAAGCTCTTCCGGATTATAGGATAGGCGTATCGACATGGTATCGGTGACGAGTAACTACCGTTTTCTTCACGGCTAAAGGCATAAATGGGATTCGGCCCCATCGCCGAAAGCCCTATTTAAGCCTTTCCCCTCTTCAAGGGTCGCCTGAAAACAAGTTCCATCCGTTGGCGGATCGGTTTATCAGGGTTTGGCGTTGCTGTTTTCCTGGATGCAGAACTCCACTCTCTCGGTGAATACACAGCCGAGAGAGTCCGGTCAATGAATCGGACCCCGGGAGGAAGGCATCATGAAACAAGAACAAGTTGTAGTTGAATATAGCGTACTCGACGCACCGGTACCCGCAGGACTGAAGATTTTACGAAACAGCGATCCTTGGCTTGGATACAGCGACGACGAGAAAGACGAGACCCTGGAATTCATCGCCTGGTATGTGCAGAGCGAGCACGAGCCCATCATGCGGGTAGCTGAACAGGGCCAGACCCGAGCATGGTTCGACTGGTCGGATTCTGAGAGCGCTTTCAATACCTGGGACTTCGAGCGAGTCTGCGGGAAGTTCGAAGTGGACAAACGGCGCTACAGGATCGGGAAAGTGCTCGAGGGGATTCGGGACTTGGCGATCATGCACAGCTGTCTTTCCCATGAAGAGGGAAAGCGGAACACGCTGGGGAGAGCGATGTTTCTTATCGAGGATGAGTTCATGGGCCCGGCAGTGGAGCACATGAGACTGTCCCAAGTAACTCGCGATCATGAGCAGGCTTTCGAGCATCGCAGCAAGGCAAGGGAGCTTGTCGGGCTCGTCGAGAAAGCGGCGGAGATTTGGCAGGGGCAGCAGGGCCCCTGATTCGTTGTGTTAGAACGTCGGTTTTTCGGCAGAGCGGCGACGGAGTCGTTTGAATGGTTGCTCTCCTCTATGCGCTCTGCGTATGGAGAGTTGAGGACGGCTCCTTAATAAGCTTTGCGGTCGGATGTCCGGTGCTCCGGGCATCGGCCGAAAGTTTTTCATCTCGGAGCGAGATGGGCAAGGCCATGAGGCCGGTCAGTGGCGTCCTTTTCATGGCCATGTTTGTGGTAATGATTGTCGCCGGCAATTCGTGCCGCGAGCGGGAATTACCGTTGAGCGCTTTCAAGAAGGGCGAGCCGTTGCGGCTTTCGTTTGGGCAAGCGCTCGATGAAGCGGCCATGCCGGGTCGTATCGGTACGAGCCGGGTGGCGCTATTCATGTAAAAGGGCGGGTTTCGTGTGACACTGAAGACCCTGGTTCCGAAGTGTGCCGGTGACCGGGAAGAACACTTGGGTTGCGCATGCGATCCGTTGAACGGGTGCTTGCATGCTTCTTTGGAAGGGGAGAGTGGTCCGGAGCGGCTGCTTCCGGTTGGAGTATCCTACCGCCGGGAAGATGAGTGATTGGTTCCGCGACGGTGGTGTGATCGGGTGGGGTTGGTTTTGGTATGTCCGAAGATTCGGATTTTAGGGATTGGGAAATCGTCACCTTATGATCCGAGGAAGACCGGAGAAGGAACTTCGGGGTCTTTTCGGATCGGAGCGGTTCGATGGAAATTTGATGGGAATGGGTTGGTGAACCCCATGGGGTTCACGGTGAGTCGGGTTCTAACGAACCCAACGCCCCTCGCCCTGCGGGCGGGGCCCGCCTCCGGCGGGCTTTTGGTTGTGTCGTCGATTATGTGAGATAATTAAAGCTATGAGGTTATATCACACGAAAACAAGTTTTCGTATGGTTTTTTATGTCTTTGGTGAGTTTATGCAGGTTTATGTAAGTTTATATTGGAGTAATAATGAGATTATTTCCCATCTTTCGGGCATAAGAAAAGGGCTCAGCTGGAGCCCTTTTGAGGGAGAAAGGAGGCTTTTTCAGTTACAGAATTCGATCACCTCTCTGGGGAATTCCTCCCGGCGCAGTCTGATTTGAGGATGGGTCTTCCTGGCCTTTTCACAAAACATCTCAGCCTCTCGCATTCTTCCTTCGTAGAAACAGCAGGCTCCCATGTAGGCGTAGGACTCAGCGATGATCTCCGGCGGAGCCGAGCTGTTCAGCACAACGGCGAAACATCGCATGGCTTCCTGAAAGTTACAGTTTCCGTAGGCGATCTTGCCGGTCTCAAAATAGCCGTCCGCGGTCTGCTTGGGATAATTCACCGTAAAATGGTTCACCGGCGACTTTTCCACCACCCGCACTTCCTCTTTCACAGGAACGGGTTGGTATCGGATGATCGTTCGTTCCCTCACCACGGTTCGTTTTCCGCAGCCGAGGGAGATGATCAGGAACAGGGCGACCAACGATGTCTTTTTCATGGCGACTCATCCTCCCTCTCCGAAGATCTCGGTGTCCATTCTGAACATGTTGGCTTTGACCACGTACCTTTCCCCGGCCCGGACGATGATCTTGTCCTGGATGTTTCGTCCCAGGTAATTCATCTCCAGGGTATAACGACCCGCCGGAAGCTTCTGGTTGAAGCGGTAGTGGGTCTCGAAGTAAGAGATCACATGATCGTCCTTGTCGCGGAGAACGACTTCGGCATAGGGATCGAGTTTATAGGTCACGTAACCGTGGGTCGGGTCCCAAGGATCGTAGGGCACCGAATGCACGGGTTCCTTACGGAAGACATAATCCGGCAGGCGAATGGCGTTCAGCAGACCCTCGAAAGAAAACCCGGCTCCGGAATTGACGAAGTAGAGATAGGGAAGCGTCAGGATGAGGGCGCTACAGAGGATGCTTGCGATGAGCCTTGTTCGCGGCTGCAAAAAACCTCTCAGGATGAAAAACGCCCTTAGGATCAAGGCCCAGAAGACCAGACCCGAGACCAGGACGAACACCAGGAAGTCCTTGGAAGCGATGCCGTATCGGGCGATCATATAGTGACCGATTAGGGCGACAACGACAAAGAAGAGAATCATGACCTGCCAATGGAGCGCTCGCAGATACCAGGCGCTCCATGAATCCGCTTCAGGCCTGCCGTTTCTTCCCAGGACCACTCCCGACGGAAAGTCTTCAAATCCTGCCATACCGAACCTCCTTTCCCGCACCCGCCCCCCGAATCGAGGGGCGGGCTTCAGGCGTTAGATCCATTTGCCGAGGTTGATGAGGACGTAGCCTCCGGTCTTGGGATTGGACAGACGAATGACCCCGCACAAGATCGGGTCGGGAACCGCCGCGAGAGCCATGGGGATTGCAATGGCAGCGGGCACGGCGGCAAATGCGCCGGCGAAAAGCCCAGGTGCTTTTCCGACCGTTCTTGCCGCTGCCTTGGTCCCGTCGAACACGGCCTTGGCCGTTACCTTCACAGCGGTACCCGTGGCTTTGGCGGCAAGGACGAGTTCCTTGCCTATCTTGCCGAGTTCCTGCCTGGCCAGTTCCTTCTTGGAGGGGTCATAGGATTCACCGGGAACGAACATCGCGTATTCCGGGAACCGAATACCGGCTTCCCTGAGGTACACGATCCTTTCGTGAATCTTGAACGGAATGACCTGATCGTCCCTGGTGAATTCCCGCATTCCTCCCACCAACTCGCCGTGCCAGACGAAGTCCTTTCCTTTGAGTCGGATGGGAGGCTGAAGCGACTGCACGTGTCCCATGAGGCCGCCGTTGTAATAGACTTTCTTCAAGGTGCCTGTGACCCGCTTGATCCTGTCGTCGTCAAAGGCCTGAAGAGCCTTGCAGAGGCGCGTTTCAGCCTGGAGAGGCCATCTTTCCAGAACCGAGTTCATGCCGCAGGCCACGTTTTCCTCGAAGGTTCTTTTCAGCTTCTTCGAGAGCCAGGGATGATTTTGAGCGCGCTTCAACGCTTCCACAGGCATGAGAGGCTGGAAGGGCGAATTGCCGAGCATAAGATCGAGGTCGTAATGACCGGTGTTGCCGCTCTTCAATGCCGGCGGATTTCCTCTTCCACAGGATGCTTTTGCAGCCATGGCTTGGGTCTCCTTTTTCAAAAGAAGGTTACGAGAGGCGTTTTTGGTCGGATATCTCCTCCTTTCGTTCGGGGTTGGGGACGGCGGGGATGCCTGCTATTTCATCCGCCATTGACCAGTAAGTGGCCTCTGAAGGGAGTTTGTGTGTAGCTGTTTGGCTTCGGTTCGTTCATTTGAGCGGGAAAAAGGGAAAGCTTTTTATATAAGAATCTCATTTCAACTACTTATGAGTGATGATTATTTTTCGCGGCTTGATTCGTACTCTCCTATACGACCCACGCCTGATTACGGAAGCGGAGCATCTTACTTGGTCTCCCCTTACGGAAGCGGAGCGTCCTACTTGGCGTCCCCCTCTGTTTACGAAGGTGTGCCCTCGGAAAAAAGTGTGGGGTTTCTGAGCCTGGAAGGGATGTTGGGAGCGAAGATTCAAAGGAGGGAAGATCGGATCGAAGCCGTGATCGAAGCCATCGATAAGCGGAGGCTGATCAAGGAGGAGAACCTATACGGCATCGAGCGGGATCTCTGCGCCTGCCAGAATCTTATTTTCGAGATGGGCTACAAGGTCTATCGAAGGGACCGGGACTGGATCGGATTGGAGACGCGGAAGATCGATCTCGAGCGGGACCGGAGAATGGAACTTGCCGCCTATTTCAGGGACATTCTGTTTTTGGGCAAGGAACTCAGGGATACCGTGGAGTACCGGAGGTCGATAGAGGAGAAGGCCAAGCTGCTGGGAGGAAAAACCTGAGAATGAAATACCAATATAAGGACGTCACCATGACGGACGTGGAGAAGCTCTATGAAGTGCCTGGAGCCTTCGCGCTCGCCATGGAAAAACATCAACTGGAAAAAGTGATCGTGTACTTTGTGAGGGAAATGCAGGTGCGGAGCCGTTACGACCGATCAAAATGACCTTCAAGCGAATCCTGAGCCCGTCGGCGATTCTTTCCTATAAGAAGGATGCGCAGTTCCGATGGGGATGCCCGAGAAAGTTCTATCTTAGATACGTCAGGAAACTGAAGACCAAACCCAAGATGTGCTTCATCGTGGGGCAGGTGGTTCACCAGGCTGCGGAAGCCTTTGTTCGGGCATATACTCCCGAGTTTCTCGACGCGCCCTACGCAGATGCGCGAAGTCGAATACTGGACAGGGTGGATTTCCTGTGGAACTCGAGAATTCTCGAGATTCGGAAGCTCTCCGGCGGTCGGGACGAGGCCGAAGGGCAACTCGTCGAGGCCAGGAAGATGGCTTTGAACTGGCTTCACCAGTTTATCCGAGAAGTAAGCAGAGGAAGAAGCCCGCCTGAGCCGGAAAAACGGCTATTGAGTCAACTTCATGGTGCCCAAGGTATCGTGGATGCCCGCTATTCTCGAGAATTCATCGAGATCAGGGATTATAAGACTTCGAAATACCAGGACATTACCCCCGGCATCAAACTCCAGCTTGCGATCTACGCCCTCCTCGAGCAGGAAGTGCACGGAAAACTTCCCGATCGAGTCTCAGTCCATTTCCTGAAATTCCCATCCTCCAAAGACAATCCCAAGGTTTTCAAGCCTACCCAAGAACTCGTGGATTGGGCTGCGGAAGAAATCCGCCGAATGCACGAGCTGACCGAGTCGGAGCGTGAAGAGGACTACCCCTGTCTATGCGGTGGATGGTGTGAGAGGGAATTTCAATGATCGTAACTGTTGCCGAAAAACTGAGACGGCTCGAGCCCTTCGTCTCTTCAGGAGAACTTCGGGCTCTGTGGTCGCTTTATCAGATAGAGGAGAATCCGAGAGCCAAGCGCGAGATCGAATCCATGGTCGATTCCATGCTCCTGCAGCATACGGGAGTGGCGTTCGAGAACGCCGTTATGCTGCCGCCGCCTGGGAAAGATGAAGCGGCCGGGCAATTGCAGCTCGGACACGTCTCCTATTGCGGCAAGAAGCTCTATCCTTTCGGTCTCAGAAAGGACGAGTTGATTCGCCATGTGGGACTTTTCGGGCAGACCGGTTCCGGAAAAACTACCGCTTGCATGAATCTTCTGGGAGAGTTCGTCAAGGCGAAGATTCCGTTTCTGATCTTCGACTGGAAACGAAACTACCGGGACCTTTTGACACATCCGGATTTCCGGAACGAGGACATCCTGATCTATACCGTGGGAAGGGAGGTCAGCCCTTTCCGTTTCAATCCAAAGATTCCTCCGCCCGGAGTGGAGTCTCACATCTGGTCGAAGAAGCTGATGGAGATCATCGAGAAGGCTTATCTGTTAGGGCCCGGTGCGTCGGACGTTTTGATGGACGCCATGAGCCTGCCCGACTTCGCGGAAATGAAGCGCTATATCGACAAGCAAAACCGCCGAGGCAGAGAAATGCTTTGGCTGAGTTCCGCCAAGCGAACCCTGAACAGCCTCACCTTCCCGGGCCTGAACGAGGTTGTGAATTTTCAATCTCCCAGCGTCAGTCCCAGTCCCAGTCTCAGTCCCATTTCAATCCCGGAACTGCTCTGGAAAAACGTGATCCTGGAACTGGACGGACTTTCGGATTCGGACAAGACTTTCATCATCGGAAGCCTGCTTCTTTGGATCTATTTCTACCGGATGCAGGAACCGGAAAGAGAGATTCTAAAGCACATGATCGTCATTGAGGAAGCCCATCACCTGCTCCTTCGAACGAGCAAGGAAGAGGATATCACGGACGTCATGATGAGGGAGATCAGGGAACTCGGGGAAGGCATCGTGATTCTCGATCAGCATCCCCACAAAGTCTCAGTCTCAGCTCTTGGGAATGTCTACACCCGGATCGGCTTTCAAACCTCTCTGTCTCAAGATTTCTCGAGTTTGAGCCGTTCCCAGCTCATTCCCATTGGGAATGAGACTTACTACGGCATGCTCAAGGTGGGAGAGGCCATTGTGAAGACCGGAAGGGTCCCGTTTCCGTTCCTGATAACGGTGCCGGAATTCAAAATCGAGAAGGGAATGATCCGGGATAAAGTCATACAAACTAGAATAAACTCTTCTTCAGGAAATGAATATCCAAACCAAGCTCTAAAGCCGGAAATAAACTCCTTTCATGAGATTTCAAATCCGGAAACACTCTCCCCCATGGAGCGGATTCTGCTGGATGACATCGCGCGTCATCCTTTCGACGGAGTTCAAAAACGTTACAAGAAGCTCGGAATGAACCCGCGGGAGGGAACCCTCTGCCTGGACGGTCTCATGGAGAAAGGCCTGCTCAAGGAAGTTCTTGTGGATCGAAACCGGCTCTTTGAATTGACGCCGCAGGCCGGAGAGCAGCTCCACCGAGAAGGCCTGAAACTCGAGAATTCTCGAGTTCGGGGCGGAGTAGAGCACAACTACTGGGTCGAAAGAATCCGACTGGCGCTTGCCGGGCACTGCCGAGTGTTCCTGGAAAAAGACAATCTCGATCTCGTGGCGGACTGGAACGGTGGTTTGGCGGTTCAGGTCGAGACCGGAAAATCGGACATCAGGAAGAACGTCGAGACCCTCTCGAACCACGCCTCCATTCAGAAGTTCATGATCGCGACAAACCCCGAAGCCCTCACCAAAATCCAATCACTCCTCACCATTCAAGGCGTTCAAGCCTACCTCGCCAAAGATTTTATCGAAAAGATCATTCCCATCCTACTCACCGAAAAAGCGGAACGTTAAGCGAACACCTTTGCAGGGCCAGGCGCTTGACGATCCGTGTCACCAATGCGGGTTTCCCCGGAACACCAATAGCGATTTTGTCGGGTGAAGCCTGTACCCACCGTTTAAGGCGCGCCGTCCCTGAAGACGGCCCGTATCCCATTCGTTTTAGCGAGAGCTTCAATCACACATTCCTACGACAACAAACACTCTAGCCAAAGAGACGAGGTGAATCTTGGGTGCGTCGTCCAAGTTGCGTCGGGGCCTCCGGAGCCTGAGACGCGAGTGGCGGGAAGCGGCGCAGTCGGTTCAGCCGTCCCATCAATTCGGGGCGGAGCTTTTACTGGGACTGATCGGACTGCATCTCGAAGCAAAGGAAATCTTCAAGACCAATGAGTTACTCAAGAGAAAGGAGCTGTTGGATGAATTCGATGATCACCAAGAAACCGTCAAAAAGGCCGTTCGTTACCTCGGAAGTCAAGCAACCGAACAAACCGAGTCCGAGAAGGGTCGAGCGATGTCCGGACTGCGGTGAAATTCTTTACCGCGACGGAGGATGTCCGCTGTGCATCCGCTGCGGATGGAGCGGCTGTTAGAGGAGGATGTTATGGATTTGAATTGTTTTCTAAATGACGAGGACAGATTCAACAAGGTTACTGAGGAATTAAGATACCTTTCTTTCAAGGTCAAGTATGACAACAGAGGCAAGACCCGTGGGCTTGATTGCTGGGTAAGGTACTTCAAGCAGAGCGACAATTCAATCAGTTCAATTGTGCTTTATTACTGGCCGAAGAAGAACATTTTGTGCCTTCGATCCATAGGCGATGATACGGCCACTTGGAGAATACTTGACGAGCTTAAAGAAATGGAGAGGGCTTATCATGTATCTAGAACTCGATTGTTTCCGCAATTCCTATGACAAGTTTATAGGGTTTTCGAAGCAATTGTCAGAAATAGGGTTTAAACTCGTGTACAATTTAACAGGGTAAACAAAAAACGGATTTGGTCGTTGAGGATTTTCACGAAGGACGCTTCATCCATAATACTCGTATATTTCCCAGAGTATAAGGTTATTGATATTTACTCGGTTTCAAGTGAATCGGAAATCAGCGCGATCATAAATGAACTGAAGAGTATGCGCAGCTGATGGATGCTGGTAACCGGCCATAGGTTCCCTATGTTCGGCTTTGGATGTCCATAGATTGTTATTGGCCCCACAAAAAAGAAAAGGAGAAATCATGAGCGAGAGCAACAAACCGGTGAGGAAGTATCGGGCAAACGGAGTCGTCGTTAGTGTCTGGGAAAACGACGGCGCAAAAGGAAACTACCATACCTTCAGTCTGCAACGCGTGTTCAAGGATTCGGAGGGCAACTGGAAGACCTCACCCAACCTTCGGGCGGGTGATCTCCCGACCGCCTCTGAATTGTTCAGGCAGGCATTCCTGGACTTCGGCATCAAGTCGATGGGTCAGGCCGGAGACGAAATTCCGTTTTAGGGCAACATCGACCTCACGGGCTGTCCGAGCTTTGTGGACAGCCCCAATCAAGGGTTTTCCAGGGAGGTTTCTATGATGAAGGAAAGAATCGATATCGTGAGCGTCAAAATGGTTCGGGACGGCTCGATCCCCTATGGGAAGAAGCCCATCCGAGGGCCGCAGGACTTGGCTGAACTCGGCCTGAAGTTCATGGGAAACGCGGACCGGGAGATGTTTCTTCTGGTGTGCCTGAACGTCAAGAACTACGTGAACTGCATCCATCTGGTAAGCGTGGGAACCTTGAGCCAGACCATTCTATCCGTACGGGAAATATTCAAGGCGGTTTTCCTGAGTAATTCCGATAAGATGGCGTTCATCCATAATCATCCCAGCGGATGCCCGGAACCCAGCGCAGAAGATATCGCGATCACCGAGAAACTCACCCGTTGTGCCGAACTCTTCGATGTCGGGGTGGTGGATCATGTGGTCGTGGGCGATGAAGGCCGCTTTGAAAGTCTGTCTGAGCGGGGCGTCATCAAGACTCATTGATCATTCGGCAGGTGGAAAGTTTCGACCTAACGAGGCGGGAACCAATGGTTCCAGGCCTTTTTTTGTTTCAGGAGGAAGAAATGGATCATGCGCTTTACGCAAATGTTGAAGAGAAGCAGTGCCCGGAGTGCAACGGAATCCTTCAGGTGTTCGATGAATGGGAAATTTGCGAGAGCTGCGGCCGCAGTTGTTTCAACCGGAAGAAGATGCTCCGGAAGCCCTGCAGGGATCGACCCGAGCCGGCAACTTGCGGACGCTGCGGAAACATCTACCGAATCGAGTGGCTCTTTTTGGGGCTCGATTACAACGACTTCGGCGACAGGTTTTGCCCCTACTGCGGACATCACACGAGCTTGTTTTAGGAGGAGCGTCATGCGGGTTCAGTGCCGGTTTTGCGGCAGTGAGTACTTCCTTCAAGTTTTCATCGAAGGAAGGGAGTTTCCCTATCTCGATCAGTGCCGCTGCGTATTCTGCGGCGGAGAATTGGAAAAGCGGGAGGTGATTTACCATGTGGAACATACCGACGAAAGAGGAATTGGACAGGCTTCCGAGGCTCTATGAGACCGAGGGAACGCCCATCGAAGAGAAGCTGGTCAGGCTGCATTTTTTCCTTGGAGCCTTTGACTGGTACGTCGTGGAATACGACGGAGAAGACCTGTTCTGGGGTTATGCGATCCTGGGTGACCCGGAAATGGCTGAGTGGGGCTATATCTCATTCAGCGAACTTCGGGCTTTGAAGGTCAGGCCGGGATTCGAAGTGGATCGCGACCTCTACTGGGAGCCCAAGAAGGTCAAGGAGGTGGATAAGATTCGACTCCGGGTCTGATTGAACTTCTTGTCCGGGAATAAATCAGTAGCCGTCTTAGGGCGGTTTTTTTGTTTCTTAAGAAAGGAGAACGGTTGTGCGGTCAGTCGGGATCAACGAGAACGAGGCTCCGGTCTACATCATCATCAACCCACGGCATCCGCTGGGGCCCATGGTGGTGGGTCAGGATGACCCGGTTGGATTCCGAGACCCGGTCGAGGCGGTTTCGGAACTCGGGGTCTTGCGACAAAGATTCGGCGGGCATTTGATCCTTTGCAGGGCTGTTCCGGTGGAGGAGCCGGTGGCCGGCAGAGACAGGCTCGAGCAGTTCAACGAAGAAGCGGAAGTGGAGCAATTTCCCTACAAACTCGTTGAGGAGTATCTCTACTAAACAAAGAAGAAAAGAATCAAAGAGCATGGATGGCGGCGGCTTCGGCCGCTTTTTTTGTGGGCTGTTTCCGGCCGTGAGCTGGAAGCGGCCTTTTCTGTTTCCGAACGGAAGGAGAACGATATGGACATTTCGAGTTATCTCAAAGCCGGGTATCCGGCGCTTTACATCATCACCCTCGAACCGGATCGAGCGGTCGGCTCCATTCGACCCGAAGGATGGAGGACATTTTCCTGGGACTGTCAACGCGGCATCGTGGATTTGCAGTCCGGCATGCGAAACGACGATTCCACCGATCCTTTGAGCAGTCTCAAATGGCTCTCGGGAAAAGAGGACACCGTGCTCTTCGTGCACAATTTTCATCACTTCCTGGGTTCCGTGGAAATCATCCAGGAAATCCAGAACAGCCTGCCCTCCTGGAAAGGCCAAGGGTGTTGTCTGGTCTTGGTGGGGCCTCAGGTGAGCCTGCCGGCGGAATTGGAAAAGTACTTCACCATGCTGGACTTTGAACTTCCGGGGCTTGAGGAACTTCGACGGATTCAGGAAGAGCTTGGGGAGAGCGTCGGGATCGAAGCCGATGCGGAGGCTGTCGAATCTGCCCTGGGACTTACCGAGTTCGAGGCTGAGACCGCGTTTGCCCGGTCCTTGGTGGAACGAAAACGGTTCTGCAGGGAGATCGTTACCGAGCAGAAAAAGCAGATGATCAAACGCACGGGACTGATGGAGTTCTGGCCGCCGGTGCCCATCGAAGAAGTCGGAGGCCTCGATCTCCTGAAGGAGTACATCAATAACCGAAAGAAAGCCTTCGAGCCCGGCAATGAGCATCTGCCAAGACCTAAAGCCTTGCTTTTGGTCGGGGTGCCGGGCTGCGGGAAATCGCTCTCCTGCAAGGCAGCGGCCTCGATCCTCGGATGGCCGCTCATCCGGTTGGATTTGTCCGCTTTGAAAGGTTCTCTCGTCGGAGAGAGCGAACGAAAAATGAGGCAAGCTACTGCAACGATTGATGCTTTCGGAAAAGCGGTCATATGGATCGATGAGACGGAAAAGGTGCGCCGTATTGGCGCCAGATAGGAGTGTGACGGAAGTCACCAAGATTACGGAAATATCCTGTACGCACCCAACTTATCTCTGACCAGCAATGGTCCTTGTCCCGAAAGGGAGGGGGGAGTGCAGCATGTTGGGAAAAGGCATCAAAGAAGGTAGCTACGACCAACGATGATGTCAGCGTAAGCCGTGTATGGTCAAGGCTAAACTGCTTGAACCCCAGTCCTCATGGCCGTAGCTCGGGCACTGGTGAAAGTAGCTGAAACGCCAGTCCGGACTGTATGTAGGCCCACTTTTCGACCTGCATATTCCGTCTGTCCGGCATGCCTTCGACGAGAAGGATAAAAGGGACGAACGGGAGACCTAACCACGGCGAATCTTTGATCTGGCGTAAATGCGGGATCGCCTAAGCTGGTCACGAGCACACGGCTCGGACCTGTATGGCGACGGAGTCTTCATAGTACCCAAGGTGGGCCTGTAATGGGTTCTGCAGATCTCGCAATTGCGGGATACGGATATGGCTATAAGTCGGTGGCGACATCGACGAAGGGTCCTCTATCCGGGGGAAGGAAGACAGCTTATGCAACGTGTTCAACACTCTGAAAGGAGGATGTGCTGATGCTGTCCGCTACGACCATCAAGAGGTTGAACGCTCTTGGAAAACTCTCCAAGCAGGGGAAACGTGTTAACGGCCTATTTCGGCTCATGGAAAACCCGACTTTATGGGAAGACGCCTACGCCAATATCTATTCAAACAAAGGTGCTATGACGAAGGGCGTGGACGGCGTGACCCTGGACGGCTTTTCCGATGAGCGGGCAAAGAACATTATTAAGCTGCTCAAAGACGGTCGTTACAAGTTCAAACCATCAAAACGCGTTTACATCCCCAAGGCCAACGGTAAGTTGCGACCCTTGGGCATACCTTCCGGAGATGACAAGCTGATCCAGGAAGTGACACGAGCGATTCTGGAACGAATCTACGAGCCGATCTTTTCTGATCGCTCGCATGGATTTCGTCCGGAAAGATCGTGTCATACCGCTTTGCGGTATCTTCAGAAATACTGGACCGGCGTTAAGTGGATCATCGACATGGATATCCGGGGTTTCTTCGACAATATCGACCATAAGGTGTTGATAAGACTGTTGGAGAAACGGATTGACGACAGGCGTTTCATCAATCTCATCAAGGCCATGCTTAAGGCCGGCTATATTGATGATTGGAAATACCATGCCACGTATAGTGGAACTCCTCAAGGTGGAATTATTTCCCCGATCCTAGCCAATATTTACCTTCATGAGCTCGACGAGTTCATGGAAAGTCTGGTTCAGGAATTCAACAAGGGAAAGCGAAGACGCCGGAACGAAGAGTATCTCCGCTATCAGTATCTGGTCCGTCGTCAAAGGATAAGGTTCGCCCGGGCTCAGCAGGCTGGGGAGACCGAAAAGCTCAAAGAAATAGAAGCCGAACTTCGGGAACATTGCAGGATGCGACGTTTAGTCCCTTCCTTGGATTTCCATGACGAAGGTTACAAGAGACTGATGTATATCCGGTACGCCGATGATTTTCTCATCGGCATGATCGGCTCCAAGGAGGATTGCAGGCAGGTCATGCAGACTGTTCGTGGTTTTGTCCAAGAACATTTGCGCCTGCAGATCTCCGAAGAGAAATCAGGCCTCCGTCATTGTACTGAGGAAACGCGCTTCCTCGGGTATGACATCACAACCTACCCGGTGGGAAAATCGGTCAAGGTAAAACTTGGCGGGACCTACACGACCAGGAGGCTTGGGGCTGGTCGAATCCAGCTTAAAGTCCCAAGCGATAAGATGGCGGCGTTCTGCAAGAAGAACGGATATGGCAACTATGAGAACTTTGAAGTCATGCCCCGACTTAACTTGGTCAACCTAATGGATACACAAATCCTCACGATTTACAACGCGGAGTTGAGGGGCTTTGCCAATTACTATGTTCTCGCTCAAGGGGCAGTTCGGGCATTGCAGAAACTGCAGTCCGTCTGGTTCCGAAGTTTGACGAGAACATTTGCCCGAAAACACCGCTGCAGCAAGAGAACAGTGAGGAGGCGTCTGAAGGTTGAACCGGGGGAATACGCTATTACCGAATGGTACCATGGGAAATTACGCACCACTCGGCTCTTCAGGTTGAAGGACCTCAAATTTTACCGCTCTTCCCTGTTGCAGAATCTCGACAGTGTACCCAATACAAAGAAGTATCGGGCCACGTACTCTGATATCCTTTCTCGTTTGAGGGCTCAGAAATGCGAGTTCTGCGGGCGTGCAGGCGGCTACTTTGAGGTGCACCACGCCGGGAGTATGAGTGCCGTTGCTGATGGCAACGAACCATGGAAAGAGCTGATGCGTGAACGCAATCGGAAAACCCTGGTCTTGTGCGTTCACTGCCATCGGCAACTCCATGACGGGACTCTGCCTGACCTGAGATTTCCAGGTAAGTGTAAGTAGAGAGCCGTATGCGGTGAAAGCCGCACGTACGGTTCGGAGGGGGGTGGCGGCTTAGCCTGCTTCTGCAGGAGGGCCGCTGCCTACCCTACGTGCTGTCCGGGGTGAAAAGTTCGGGGATGACGGACGGCGGTACCACCTCGTCCATGTTCGGGCATCTGCTCCTCTGGCTCCAAGAGACTACCAGTCCGATTCTGGTCATGGCAACCGCCAACGATATCTCGGGGCTTCCGCCTGAGTTTCTGCGATCGGGGAGGTTTGATGCCCTTTTTTTCGTGGATATCCCGAACAAAAACGAGCGCGAAGCCATTATCGAGATCATGAATCAACGATACGGTTCGGAAATACCCTCCGAGTATGCTGCTGAACTCACTGAATGGACAGGCGCTGAGATCGAGCAGCTGGCCAAGGATTCGCTGTTCGATGGCCTAGGAAACGCTCGTGAAGCCATTGTTCCGCTTTCGAAAACCATGAAGGAGCAGCTCTCAGCGCTCCGGGATTGGGCTGAGACTCGGGCGAAGAGAGCGAGCAGAAGCGACGAAGAACCCGTCAGAACGATTCGGAGGATACGATGAGTCATATCGTCAAAATCGAACTCGAAGTAAAGGACCTCGCTGTCCTGAAGTCTGCGTGTAATCGGCTGGGCCTGGTGTTTCTCGAAGGCAGGAAAGAGTTCCGGTGGTACGGAAACAATGCAGCGTGCGAGCATGCCATTCGATTGCCCGGCGCGGATTATGAAATCGGCGTTCAGAGGATGCACGGCAGGTACCAGCTTCAGTGCGACTTCTACGACCCCAACGTGGAAAGAGCCATCGGCGTAAACGGAGGACTCTTGAAGCAGGCCTATGCGGTGGAGAAGACCCGGACCGAAGCTCGGCGTAAAGGCTACACGGTGATCGAAAAGAAAACCGAAAATGCAATCCGGCTCCACGTCCGGATGTAGGAGGCTGTGATGAAAGAAATCATTGTGGAAGTATCCATGGATGGAGAGATCAAGCTCGAAACAAGAGGGTTCAAGGGCAAAGCCTGTATCGAGGAATCGAAATTTCTGAAAGAGGTTCTCGGAGCGGAAACTTTGCGGGAACTTACACCGGCCTATTACGTGGAAGAGGAAGTGGCAGTCAAAAAATACCTGCCGCTTTGCGGGTAGGCAGGAGGAGGGAGAACCATGGGATATTATTCAACGTTGGAAGGAGAGCACCGGCTCAGAACCTGGTGCAAAGCCGGCTCGGACATCGAGAGAGTTTTTCAGGAAACCTTTAGTGACCATTTGGATGCGCCTTTGAAAACGGAAGATTTGGGCTATGACTTCGTGCTTCGGTCTGAGGACGGCAAACAATGGATTTACATCGAGTCCGATGATTACAACGGAAAGCACTCGTACGAGCGGGAAATCGTCTTGTTTATTCAAAAGCTCATCGACCCGGATGCAAGGACGTATCTCCTGTTTATAGGTGAGGACAATCTTCGGTGGGGCTATGCCATTACAGCGAAAGAGGTTCTGGACATTGAATTCGTCGAGTTGGTAGGCGGACGTCCTCTGCAAGCCTGGATGTCGGGAGTCTGACGGCATAGAACTCTCGGGCGGTATCCAAATAACTTCCATAAATCAACGCATGCCCCGGTTTCCGTTACTCGGAGATCGGGGTTTTCTTTTCTCTGAAAGGAGACGGTGATGGAAAACATTTTCGAAAAAGGATGCCTGGTGCAACTCTCCATCAGCATGTGGGGAGCGAGAAGAAAGATCGATCAGGGAAAACTCGCTCAAATGACCAGCAACCACGAGTGGCTTCATGCAACGAAAAAGCTCGTGGATCCGGAAAGCCTGAAACCCATCGCAAAATTGGCCGGCAATTCACGGCTCTACCTCACATCGGTCAGTCTGCCCTTTCCCATCCACGGCATGATGTTCGTGCCGAAAGACTTGATCACCGAAGTGGACACGAAGTTGCGGGAGCTTCAATCTGAGTTCGGCTACCTCGTGAACGATTTTGCCTCACGATACCCGGCGCTCAGGGACTCGGCCATTGCGTACCTCGGTGACCTGTTCAATGAGCAGGACTACCCCGTGGATATTCATAGGCGGTTTTCATTCGAGTGGCGGTTTGTGGCTCTTGATGTCCCCAACGGCAGGTTCGGTCTCCTGGCGCCGGAAGTGTATGAGCGCGAAAAGCGAAAATTCATCCAAACCATGGAAGAAGCCAGGGAGCTTGCCGTGCATAGTCTTCGAGAGGAGTTCGCCGATCTTGTCGGGCATATCTGCGAGCGGTTCAGTCTTGGGCCGGACGGCGAAGCCAAGAAGTTCAAGGGATCGACGGTGACGAACTTCTATGAGTTCTTCGAACACTTCAAACAACGAAACGTGTTCGACGACAATGGCTTGGCGGAACTCGTGCAGCAGGCGGAGTCGGTGCTCGACGGAAGGTCGCCTGAGTCCATTCGCGAAAGCGGTTATCTCAAGAACCGGATTCGGGAAGCGATGGCTTCCGTGCATGACCAAGTGCGGGAACTGATGTACCAGCCGCGGCGAAAGATCGTTCTGGATTGAGTGTAGGTTAAAAGAGGGCTCTTCGTGAGCCCTTTTCGACAGGTTTAAATACCACCGTGCCGTAATGGTGGCCATGAAACAGGAACTTCGGATTACGCATCCTTTTGAGGAAGATGAGACCCTTTCGGACTGGTGGCGGGAACGGGAGCGAGGTAACGGCCATTTGTTCTGGTGCGGGCCGAGTTCGGAGCGGAATTCCTTGAACCGAGCGGATCGAGCAGAACGCCGGCCTGCGAACGACGTTGGAGACCTTCAGGAATTCTAATTGTCGTCGGAGGAGGAATGGTCGACGTCCCGTAATTACCGGGCGGCACGATTTAAAGTTGAGCACTGCCCTCTTCGTAAAGCCTTAAAGTCCTGGTAGAGCGAATTTGATTATGCATCCACCTATATTGACACCCCATGAACAGCAAACTTTGGAGCTTTATTGATTCTATTTAGGACGCGATCGATATTCTTTACAAAAATTGTATTTCCTTCATATTCGTTCTTACCTCCCAAAATTCTTAGCTTTCTTTCAAAAGGACAATATGAATAGGTTTTAAATCCATGATCAAACATCATTTGCAATATAATTTGTTCATCAAAACCGTATCTTTGTCCTGAATCGTTCAATTCAATAATCACTCCACAAAGATTGGGATTCTTAAGTGAATGTTGTGCACCTTCCAGTACTGGAGTTTCATATCCTTCCACATCAATCTTTATTAGAAATGGGTCACCCTTCAGCTCATCATCAAGAGTGGAACAATTTACAGTAATTTCGTTCTTAGTTTTCTCATTATCTGCCAAGACATGGCTGGTGCCACTTTCATCTGAAGAAAATAGCAATTGTTTTCTTGCATTTCCAAGTGCCATATTTAATGAAATAACTTTGTTATCTAATGCGTTTAGCCTAATATTTGTCATTAGCCTACGGAATGTTGATGGGACTGGTTCAAAGCAATATGCGCTTGCACCAATAGCTGCACTTGCCAGAATAGTGTAGGCTCCAACATTAGCTCCAATATCAACAAAAATATCTCTTTCTCTCAAAACGTGAAGCAAGAAACCCATATCTTGAAATTCAAGAAGACCACAGTAAATATTACCGGTAACAACAATTTCACCTGTTCTGGCCACAAGTTTGGAATTATTTACCCATTCAAAAATAACGTCACCTGGAACTAATCTGCTGCCGATTTGCCAACCTACAAATCTGGCTATCGCCGCAGCCTTATTGTATTTGTTAAAAGGGTGATTGACTATATTATTGAGTATGGTGAATAGGGACACTTTTATTCTCCTTAATGCTACCTATCCGATGAAAAAAGGTTATACGACTTTGTCAGTATATCATCAGTGTCATTGACTATAGCGATGGGTTTGTAAGCCATTACGAAAAGCTTCAGCTTGGGTCCTCCGATATTATGCGGCATCTTTCTCAAACAGGGGCTCTGCGGGGCCTTTATGACGGCAGTCGGCAGGCTTGTGTTGGCTTGAAGGTTCGAAGTTTTCCTGAGCACCCCCAATATCCCGCGGATGCCACCTTTTTTCAACGTCGCTTTTGTCGTTATACACCTTGACCATTTTGCGGTGGACGACCGACCGGTTTCTTCAGGTACGGCTCGATTAACAAGGACAGGGCACCCGATACGAGACGTCTCGAAAGCGAAGCTATTCCGCGACAGGGCTTGTGGGAATTTTGGCTGGAAGGAAATGAAGATGAGCCCCCGAAGGGGCTCAATCAGGAAACGGCTATCTCATGTCGTGGCCATGACACCGGCAAAGCTTCGACAGCTTCCCGCAGCAGGGGCAGTAATCCTCAGTTTTGAAAATGTCGTAGTGCCCCACGGTTCTGTCGAGGCGATCCTTGACCAAGCCGCAGGGGTCGATTCTGCCGACGGTTGTTCCGTTGACATCGTGAATCAGGTTGAAATGGTCTCTTCTAAGCGGAAGCCCGAAGTTCACCTGAAGCGTTCCTGTGAAGGGGTGACGTGAAAATCTCATGGCTTTCTCCTTTTGTTTGGGGTGGTTTTCGTCCTGCCTTACTCCTCCAGTGATCCCTCGATCGAAAACGTGTGGGAAAAAAATCAAAACACGAAAATTTCTTTCCGAGCACTTCTATTGGAAAAGGGAGGTTTGCCGTGAGAAAGGATTGGGAACGAGGGGAAGAGGAATTCGATTGTGATTCTGTTGAGGAGGATCCGAAATCGGAGGGCCTCATGGATTGGTTCATGGAGGCGGGGAAGGAGTTGTTGTCCTTCGAAACTGATCCGGAAGAGCCTGTGGACGCCGAGGAGCTGACCGCCGATCGGAAGTTCGAAGTGTACGATGACCTTTACGACAAAGGATTCATCTCACAGCCGGAATGGGAAGACAAATTTCATCGCTATCTCTCCGAGAAGGGAAGAGAGCAGTTCGAAGAAGATCTGGATTCCGTGGGCCTTTCGATGGATCAGCTGATCGATCTTTCCGAGGATCATCAGATATTGAAACGACGTGATGGAAAGGCCATGGAAATGAAGGACGAGCTTCGGGATCGGCTTGAAGACGGGCGTCTTGATCTTGCCTCTGCACAAGACCTTGCGGACGAGATGCTTGCCGACGGAAGAATCTCCCATGATACCCATGAGACGGTTACTCGAACGATCAGGCTTTCCCAAAAAGAAGTAAAATGAGGTGCCGAAGGAGTTCCTGCCTGCCGCTTCCGAAGGGTTCCAAAGCGGCGGATGTGAGATTGCTTTCCACGTTTGCCGCATGTTTGATGCGGTTGCGTAGGTGAAGAGTCAAACGGCGACCTGCCGTGGCCACTGAAAAGGGAGCCGACCTGCTGCTGATGTTTTCGGGGGGATGGTCGTCGGACGCAGCTCAAGAATAAGATGCAATAATATCAATTGAATAAGCCTTCCATAGTTTTTCGTTCCTTCATTTCTTTCTGCGCTGAATCATAAAATCCATTAGTTCGTCTAGCGATTTCCACAGATTGAAATCATGAAATCCATGATGAAAAATCATGATTATTACGATTGTTCAAGGTCTCAGAGTTTTATATCATTCAAGCTCAGAAATTTGACATTTTTCTATCGTGAGATCCGGTTTTCGTTTTCAGAGCATCTAATCCTGAAGTGTATCGTCTGTTGCGGGGGGCGATCGTGGAGCGAACCGAAGAGGGTGAAGCGGTTGAGTGGTTCGAGAAGCGAATCTTTTTGGTGGATAATCAAAGGCTGGTTCTCGATGGTTTGCGGCATGCGATGGGCTCTGTTCCTGATCTTGAGGTTTCGGGTGAAGCTTTGGACGGGCATGAAGCACTTAAACTGCTGTCCAGCGCGCCCTCGGACGTGGTGATCGTGAACACTTCCATGAAGGGTTTGAACGGTATCGAGACCGCGCGTCAAATCACGCATCGTTTTCGAAAAACCCGGGTGGTTGGACTCGCGCCGGATTCGGAATGGGACCCCATGTTCAAGATGCTCGTTGCCGGGGCCATGGCGTATGTGCTCAGTCAAAGCGGATTGCATGAGCTGGTCGCGGCTGTCCGTTCGGTGCTCGAAGGCCGAATGTATCTCTGCCGCAAATCCGCTGAAACGATGACTGAGGCGTTTCAAGCGCTTGCGCTAGGCAATGGAAACGGACACCGGTCGTTTCCTTCGTTGACCTCGAGAGAAAAGGAAGTTCTCCAGGGTATGACCGAGGGGAAGACCAGTGCGGAGATGGCGGCCATACTCTGTGTCAGCGTGAATACGGTGGAAAATCACCGCAGGAATATTGTGAAGAAGCTGAAAACCAGGCGAATGTCCCAGTTGACCAAATACGCGATCCTCCATGGTCTCACGACCTTGGGCTGAGCTTCAGATAAAGTCCCCTGAGATTACAGCCTGCTTTCGTTCTGTCGGCGGTTCAGACCGTCTTTCCTTCCGTCCATTACTTGAGTCTGTTTCGCACGTCTTATCTCCGATCGGCTGAAACAAAAAGAAGAAAGAATATCTATACCGTCAGTTCTTCCACGTCGATCTTGTCGAATCGGTTTTCTCGGATTTCTTCAACCTGGTATCGCTCACTGCCTCTGTACTTCGGCCGCTTTTTCCTGAATTCTTCGGTCACCGGAACAAGGCGTATCCTGAGGATCTTCTCCTTCAGCGGTGAATGCTTCTTCAGTTCGGAAAGCAGGCTGATCTGGCTGATGGTCCAGGTCATTTCCTTGTCCTGGTAGGAGATATCGAACCAGAGGTCTTTCGAGTTCTTGTCGAAGTTGTTCTCGGTCTCTCTCCTGGGACCGTCGGACAGAAAGATCACTTCGAAGCCGTTTCGTTTCATGTCTTCGGTGGGCTTGAAAAAGGGCGGCAGATCGCCGGATATGCCCATTCCGTCCCAAGTGGGACAGCCGCTTGATGGTGTGCCGGATGTGGCCGAATTTGTTTCCATTGCCATGGTGTGCACCTCCGAATCGGTTCTTGCCGATTCCGTTGGATACCGGTAAGTTCATTCCTTTATAAGTTTTTTGATGTTCGGATCACCAAGGAGGAAGTGAATGGCGACGAGTTCCGGAGGAAAGCGGGCGGAAAATCTGTACGCTTTAAAGGTCTCCATTGCAAACGGACCCATGAGCAAGACCTTCATCGCAAAGAACCCGGCGGTATTCCGTGTCATTCAAGTTCGAGGCAAGCATACCCTGGGGCAGCTTCACCGGGCGATCTTCAGAGCCTTTGATCGTGAAGACGAGCACCTCTACGAGTTTCAGCTCTCCAAAATACCGCAGGATCCCGAGGCGGAGAGGTATGTGCTTCCTTTCGAAATGAAGGAATATCCGTTGGGAACTCCTCCGCCTGCAGGAGACGTTTCAAGAACCAAGATCGGCTCTCTGAACCTGAAAGAGGGCGATCACTTCTTCTATTGGTTCGATTTCGGAGACGATTGGTGGCACGAAATCCGGGTGATCGAGATCGGAGAAGAGGCTCCGGGAGAAAAATATCCCAAGATCGTCGAAAGGGTGGGGGAAAGTCCGCCTCAGTATATCGACTGGGATGAGATGTAGGTTGGTTTCGGGAATTTTCTCGGAGGAATGGATGGATTGACGTCAACCGGCTTCGGGAACCCGAGTAAACTTCCGGTGGAAACGTTACTCTTGTACTGTCGAATGGCCGATTGTTTCGGGTTTTCTTGAAATACCGTCGTTGATCGAGGTCTTTTAGGGACGTCATGGCCTCCACGTTGTCACTCAATAGTGATCCAAAATCAGCTTTTAGAGTGTGTGTAAATGTCGCGTGGAAAACTTGAAACCGTTTTGTTGGGTGTGTTATGTTTGTTTCTTTGTTGCCACTTTGAAGTGATCTATTTTAAAAATGTTTCTATATTTTGGCGGCTTTTATATTATATTATATTATATTATATTATATAGTTTCTATATAGAAATAAATAATAATAAGGAAAAGAAAACATCACTAAAAACTGAAACTGAAAGTTCCACCGGAAACTTTCCCACACTTAAAATCCGGTTCGCTTTCAAGTAACGACAGGGCTTATTACCGAAAACTATTTATAGATGTCCTGTAGAAGAATCGCTTGAAAATGTCCGGTGGAGATCATTCCGAAGCTTCCTTGCAATTCATCCGCACATTGCATGACTCACAGAAGAATCATCGCCTTATTTTGAACCCCAACTATCTGGACGACGAGAAGTTGCCTGAAGAAGAGCGGACTTCGGTTCTGAAGGAGATTTTTGATCGGAATATCCGGGAAGAGCAGCTGAAACGCATCGTCTGTCATCTGACTCCCATCCTGGACGGCGATCATCCGAGTTCTTTGCTGGTCTTCGGGCCTACGGGTTCAGGGAAAACGGTTTCCCTCATTCACGTGCTTTCAACTTTCCAGGAATATTGCCGGACTCAGTCGATCGGGTTTCAGTACAGATACGTGGACTTGACCTCGCCCAGGTCCTCTTTCGGAGCGTTGAATGAACTTGCAAGAGCACTCAATGACTCGATTCGCACCTACAGGAAAGGCATTCCCATTGATCAGATGCAGGAACGAATCATCGAAGAGCTGAACCGGTTCCAGGGTTTCTTGTGCCTCCTGATTGATGAGGCGGATAACATCAAGCCCAATGCGGACGAGTTTATTACCTTCCTCGGAAAGACCCTTCCGAGAAAGATTCCCTGCCGGTTGGTTCTTATCATGGTCACGAACAAACTGAACTGGGACAAGATGCTGGACCCGCGGATTCTGAGTGTTCTCAAGAAGACGGACATGCTCTTTGAACCCTATAACGCCTTGGATTTGATAGAAATTCTGAATCTTCGAGTGGAAAAGGCATTGGACAAGTCAAAGGTGGACGTGGCTGCTGTTCGAAAGATCGCGGCATTGGCGTCGCGGGACACCGGTGATGCGAGAAAGGCGGTGGAGCTTCTATCAAAGTCGGCCAAGGTGGCGCAGGAAACCGGCGGCAGGCTGTCCGAAGAAATCGTGGATATGGCTGAGCACAGATTGGAGATGGACAAGACCGAAGAGATGGTTCGGGCGCTCGCTCCTCAGCAAAAACTTGCGCTTCTTTCCTGCTACGATCTTCTGGCCAAGACTTCGAAACGGGTCACTACGGGCGAAGCCTATGATCGATACGCTAATTTCTGCGAGTTGGAACGGGTCAGGCCGCTCACGCAACGGAGGTTCTCGGACATCATTGGTTCCCTTGACCTTTATGGGCTGATCAACGCTCGGCTGATATCACGCGGCAGGTACGGCCAGACAAGAGAAATATCGAGGTCGCTCCCCAAGGAAACCCTCAACCGGTTCTTATCGAGAGAAGGATTTGGTGCCGGGCCGTTCGGCGGTTTTCATTGACGGTCCGTCCGGTGGTTATTCGATCTTAACTCGAGTCGTGAACTTCCGGTGGCACTTGGTGCACATCCGGAGCCGGACTTTTCCCTGGACAAGGGGCCTGTATCCTTTCCAGTGGCTTTGGGTTGCGCCGCAATATGGGCACTTATAGGGTCTTGGCATCGGTATCACCTCGGGACTTGGTAAGGCCCTGGTGTATATAAACTTTTCCGAATTCTGCGGCGTGGGAGAGAAATGTTTATAAGAAAGCTCTGCTTCCCAATAAATATGGAATGCGGAACACCGGAACCGGCTCAGTCTGGCGAACACTCAGCGATGGTCTCTGACTTGGAAGAGCCGGAGGCGGCCGTCGGCCGGATTATCGGGGAGTTTGTTTTCGGCGTTGCTCAATACAAGGCTGCGGCCCGAGACTACTACTACGACGTTATGCTGGCGAATCATTTGTGTCCTCTATGCGGTGAAAAACTTCGGATGCTGGAGGCAGGTCTGGCCGTTTGTCCGAGCGGCCATGAACTCGACCCCACAGTGGTGTTTCAAAGGAGCGGCTGCTGCGGAGCAAAGCTGGTCAGGCGGAGTCTTCATTATGCGTGCGCTTCCTGTGGGAAGACCGTGCCGTCCCGGTTCTTGTTCGATGAACGGGTCTTCGACCGAGCCTATTTCCGGCAACGGATGGCTGAATCGAGAGCCAAGGCAAGAAGGCGAAGAGAGATGATGAGGCTCGCCCGTCGAGAAGAGCGGTCGGGCGGGTTGGCGTTACTGGAGGAACCACGGCTTGATCGTTTGCCTGGGTTTACTGAAGCATTGTCGGGTTTCATGGGTTTTGACGCGGGAGTTTGGGGCGAGGAGTTCTCCCTGACTGGGAATCTTCCTGGGCTGTCCCGGTACAGACGCCATATCCTGGATTCGGTTCACAGGTGTCAACAAATCCTGTTTTCCAGGATTGATCTCCTGATCGATAATGCCCGGAGAGATCGGGCGATGCGATTTATGGCTCTGATTTTCCTGCTTCAGGATGGGGAAGTGCGGGTCACACAATACGGCTCGGATATCGAAATCGAGCCGCCCTATAATGAAATTGACTGAAAAGGACAAGGAGTTCATTGAAAAGCTCAAGATGTTGATCGACGATAGAGACCTCAAGATTGAACTGAAGGAGGACGGCCTGAAGCGGTTCGTATTGCGCAGAAATTACGGCGACAAGATCGAGAATACCTTTGGGCTCACCCGCCAGGGAATCAGGTGGCGGTTTCAAAGGCTCTTTGGTGACAAGTACGTCTCGGCCTATGAGGCGATTTATTGGGTTGAAAATACCTTTGGCACTGAGCTTAGGGGCATGGCTCTCGAAATCGCGAAACAACGAGTCGAACTGCGGAAGGAAGCCCTGAAAGAGAATGGTTACGGTAAGCCGGCCATCGGCCGGTGCCGGCATACGAGGTGATGGCAACCGTCAGCACCAAAATCGAACTCAGCCATAACAAGATCGCGAGGACTCGGGACCTGGATGAACTCGCGGCTATCCTATTCCCAGCCAACAAGAACCATCAGCGAGTTTTTCTCGCAATCTTCATCGAACTCAAGTATGCTAAGCATGAATTCTTGAGCACCCTTCAGCCGTTATGCAATAAATACAGTTTTTCATCGAGAATCCTCGAAACCGTCCGAAGTAAGATGCGGCGTATGGGGCTGATTGACCACGTCTCTCGCTTCAATAAGCGGCACGGTTATCGGGAAGGCTGGGTCTTTTCGAGCAGGTTCGCGAAGTCATTGGAGAAGCTCGCCGGCATTGCGGCGTCGGCCAGAGAGCGTAAAGGCGTGATGCAGGAGAAGAAGGACCGGGGGTTGTTTGGTTTCTTCTGACGGTTAAGATTGCGTTCTCACCGTCTGCCATCCAGGGCTTTTTTTGCTTTGGTTGCCAAATCGTTCTGTGAAAAAGGCTTCTGAATGAAGTGGATACCTTCGCTTAAAACCCCGTGATCTGCGATGACATCGGCCGTGTATCCGGAAGTGAACAGTATTCCGATTTTGGGATACCGAGACCTCACACGTTCCGCCAGTTCCTTGCCGTTCATTTCCGGCATGATGACGTCGGTCATGAGCAGATGAATTTCTTCGTCATGCTCATCGGCTATGCGAATTGCTTCGCGGGGATTACCAGCGGCCAAAACCTTATATCCCAACCGCTCAAGCATTGTTTTGGTAATATTGAGGATCATCGGCTCATCCTCTACCACCAGAATCGTTTCTAGGACGACTACCGATGGGCTGGCGGTAGCTTCAAGTGGTTTGGAATCCGGTGCCTTGTCATGCCGAGGTAAATAAACGCTGAAAGTCGTTCCCTGCCCAAGTTTGCTGTCGACGTTCACAAACCCGTTATTCTGGCGGACAATACCGTACACTGTAGCCAAGCCCAAACCGGTTCCTTTGCCGACTCCCTTGGTGGTAAAGAAAGGCTCGAAGAGCTTGTCCAATGTGTTTTTGTCCATACCGCATCCGTCATCGGATACGGTGAGGAGCACATAGCAGCCGGGAACAAATTCCGGAGGCATGCCACTCTCTACTTTGTTCAAAGAGACGTTCCGTGTTTGTATGGCTATTTTGCCACATTCTCCAATGGCATCGCGGGCATTGACACATAGATTCACTAGAATCTGGTCCAATTGCGCTGGATCCATCCTGACTTGCCATAGATCACCTTCGGGCCTCCATACAAGCTGAATATTCTCTCCGATCAGCCTGTGGAGCATCGTAAGCATGCCTGACACTGTAATGTTCAGGTCAAGGTTCTTGGGTCTTACCGGCTGCTTCCGGGCGAAGGCTAGGAGTTGTCCAGTCAGGTCTGCGGATCGCCGCGCGGCTTTTTGGATTTCCTGCAGAGGGGTGAAGAGCGGGTCATCCGGCACCGATTGTTGCAGGGCCAATTCCACGTGGCCAAGAATAACGCCCAGCATGTTGTTGAAATCGTGGGCTACGCCCCCGGCCAGTCGACCCACCGACTCCATTTTCTGAGCCTGAAGCAGCTGCTCCCGCATTCTTTCCCGTTCCACCTCGGCCTGTTTGATGGCGCTTAGGTTTACGTCGACGCAATAGAGCTCTTGGGGCCGCCCGGATCGCTTAAGTATGCAATGAGAAGAAAAAACCTGAACACGGGTGCCGTCTTTTCGCATTAGTTCCAATTCGGAAGGGGGAATAGGTCGTCCTGTTTCGGCCATTTGACGAATCGCTGTGGCTACTTCATCTCGCATTTCAGGAGGGATGATCAGGTCCAACAGGTTGGAACCGAGCGCTTCGTCCGAAGTATATCCGTATAGAATCCGTGAACCCTCATTCCAATATAGCGTCGTTCCGTCCGGTGCGTAGCCTTGGACGGATACCATGGATACGTCGTTCAGGAGCATTCGGAATCGCTCTTCGCTTTCGCGCAGCGCCTTTTCGTTTTGGAGACGCTCCGTGATGTCGCGGGAAACTCCACTGAAAGCGACAGGTCTTTCTTTGTCGTCACGCACCAAAGAAGCGAATATCTCGAGTGGGACGTAACCGCCGTTCTTGTGGCGATGTGTTGCTTCGATCTTGATCTTTTTGTCTTGTCCGTTACTTTCCAAAATTTTCTGGAATTCGGCGGAAATCCTCTTCTTGGTGTCTGAGTCGAACAGATCGTCGAGGCTCATGCCGGAGGCCTCGTTAGGCGAATATCCTAATGTGGATTCGAGGGCGCCGGCTGCAAAAGTATATTTCTTTGAAGCGAGATCGTAAGTCCATATGATGTCGGTGCTGTTTTCAACAAGGGCGCGATATTTTGCTTCGCTTTGTTTGAGTGCCTCCTCGGCACGCTTGCGCTCGCCAATATCTTCATGTATCAGGGTGACCTCTCGGATATTGCCCAACTCGTCCCGAACCGGAAAGGCACGTGCCTGAACCCACCTACTTTGTCCCTTTCCAACGGTTTTCTCAGCTGAATATTCCATCGGCGGAATGATCACGTTCTCGCCACAAAACGCCCTTTTGACGTGCTCTATAACCCCGTTTTCCAGGAGCTGCCGGTCTTCAAAGATGTTGTAATGTGCGATATCGGCAAGACTTATTCCCCACAGTCGGTTCCACTCATCGTTGACCTGCAGTGTCTTGCCGCTAAGATCGAGTACCTGAATGCTGAAAGGTGCTTGTCTTGCCAGATCACGGAAACGGATTTCACTGGCGAGCAGCGCTCCTTCAGCCCGTTTCCGATCGGTGATATCGGACAAGAAATTCAGCGTGGCCCGTTCTCCGAACCATTCGATGAGGACCACCTTTAGCTCAACCCAGAGTGTCTTCCCTGAACGGTGCACGATCCTGAAGCTGTACTTGGAGGGCTCATCGATCTCTCCCTGCAGTCTTTTCATGTGTCGATTCAGCACGAGTGAACGGTCTTCGGGATGTATGAAGTCAATGAAAGGTTTGGATGTCAGTTCGTCCTTGCTGAAACCGATCATCGTCTCGGTCCTGCTGTTGTGAAACTTCAGCCTCCCGTTTTGAGCGACGAAGATGGCCTCTCCTGCGTTCTCTACCAGGACGCGGTACTTTTCCTCGCTTTTGGACAACGCCTCCTCAATCCGTTTGCGTTCTGTGATATCCTGCGTGAGAACGAGGGCTTGGCGAAAGCTAGTGGAAGGATCCTTGATGGGCAACGCCTGATTCGAATAGATACGACCTTTATACTCGACTTCGTAATAACTCTTTTCTCCGCGCAAGGCCGCCTGAGCGTGGGGACGTATTGTGCTCCATAAGTCGGGAAAAACTTCCTTTACCGTTCTGCCCACAAGCTCCTCACTCGAAAGCCCGGCTTTGCGCAGGCTTTCGCCTCCTACCAAGAGGTAGCGAAAGTCTTCGTCAAATAGAAAAATCGCGCCGTTGGGAAAATTCTCGGTCAGGGATTGGTAGCGGGATTGACTTCGACGCAGGGATGCATCCGCCTGTTTGTGCTCAGAGATGTCTCGTGCGACCCCCCATAGATAGGATATCTTGCCGTTTTCATCCAAAACCGTGTAGGCTTGGAGCTCCACGGGAAATATTGAACCATCTTTGCGTATGTACTCCTTTTCGTAAACTCCCGAATAACCCTCTTGCAGCAAGCGTTTATTCCAGATTTCCTCATCTTCCCATTGGTGCCAGCGTGACGGGGTGATCTTTTGAAAACCGGCCATGGCCCGTAACTCCTCAAGGGAGTAGCCCAACATTCGGCAAAAGGCGCGGTTCGCGTTTGTGATTCGCTGTTGTTCATCAACGATGACAAATCCGTCCCGACTGCCTTCAAAGATTTGTTGAAATTGGTGCCTGCTTTCCTTCAGTTCGTGCGTCCGAATTTCAAGCAAGTTCTGGGTCCGGAGCAGTGTGCGTTCACGTCGTGCCCGCCGGCATAATTCGATAAGATGATCGGGATCGAAAGGCTTGCGAAGGTAAGCCGCGGCGCCTCGTTTCATCCAATCAATCGCCCTTTGCGGATTCGAGTCGCCTGTCATCATCAAACAGACGCAATCAGGTTGTTGTGCTTTCAGCAGTTCCAGCAGGTTATCGCCCTTGCCGTCGGCCAGATCATGGTCGATCACGGCCAAATCGTACAAGGCCGTGGATAAGGCTTCCTTGGCGGCTTCTATCGTAAATGCCTTGTGGACTTGATACTCTTCTTCGGTGAAGGCTTTCTCAATCATTCCGGACAAGGTCCGTGCATCTTCGACGATCAGGACGCGTGAAGGAATAAGGCTGTGCCTTACCTCCAGAACGGCCCTCACCTGCCGAACGAAATCATCGCCATCCACCGGAGACGTGAAAAAAGCGGCGACTCCGAGGTCCGCGGCAATCCGTTCGGGTTCGTCACCATAAAAGGTCGCCGATACTACGATGATGGGAACGTTCATCAAAAAAGCATATTCGGGTGAACGCATCAGTCTGCAAAGTTGCCAACCGTCGATACCCGGCATATGTAAATCGGTCACAACGAGTGAAGGAGGCTGCAGCGGATCCACGGCATTCAAAGCCTGTTCCGCAGAGCTGAAAACACGCGGCTCATGACCCGCCTTTCGTATCAGCGCTTCCAATATGGAAAGCTGAACATGATCGTCGTTGACCACGAATACGGTTTGAACGTTCCGGTCGGACATATCGATCACCATGAATTCCGGAAAATGCGGGTGTATCTTGTTGTGCAAAGTGATCCGGATATTTGAGCTTGAGCCTGATATCCAATAACTTCCGACTCAGCTCAGCCCCCTTGGTAGTCTCTTGGACCAAGACGAGGTATTGTCGAAAGGGCTTCCCGAACCTTGGCCGCCAAGTCCTTCTTGGAGAACGGCTTCTGTATGAAGTGCACGCCCTCGTTAAGCACTCCATGGCGACCGATGACATCCGCCGTGTAACCGGATGTAAAAAGGCTTCTCATGTTCGGATATCGAGATATGAGCCTTTCGGCCAGTTCCCTGCCGTTCATTTCCGGCATGATCACATCGGTCATGAGCAGATGGATTTCGCCGCCGTGTTCCAGCGTCAATCGCTCCGCTTCGACGGGCGTTCCGCAGGCCAAGACGCGGTATCCCAGCCGTTCCAGCATGGTCTTCGCCATGTTCAACATGGCTTCTTCATCCTCCACCAATAGAATGGTTTCGCTGCCGAGTTCCGCCGAAGTCTTGGTTTCGGCACGGGAGAAGGCTTCCACCTTATACACGTGTCTCGGAAAATAAATGGAAAATGTTGTTCCTCTGCCCGGCTCGCTTTCGACGTAGATGAACCCCCCATTCTGTTTGACGATGCCGTAGATCGTGGCTAAGCCAAGCCCAGTGCCATGGCCGACCGCTTTGGTGGTGAAAAAAGGCTCGAACAAGTGTGACATCGTCTCGGAATCCATTCCGCAACCGTTATCGCTCAAAGCCAAGAGGACATATTCGCCGGGCAAGAAGCCGACTTGCTCCGCACATTGTGCCTCGTCCAAGGTAACATTCACGGTCTCGATGGTGACCCGGCCCGTCCCCGCAATGGCATCTTTTGCATTGACGCATAGATTGGCCAGTATTTGATCAATTTGGGAAGGATCCATTTTGACCTTCCATAAGGGGCTTCCCGGCATCCAGGAGAGGTCGATGTCTTCGCCGATGAGTCGCCTGAGCATTTTGAGCATAGCTTCCACGGTCTTGTTCAAGTCCAGGATTTCTGGAGAAATCGTCTGCTTTCGAGCGAAGGCAAGGAGTTGCCTGGTAAGATCCGAAGAACGCCGAGCCGCCTTGTAGATTTCCTTCAGGCTTGCATACTGCGGATCATAAGGACTCGTATCATCCAACGCCATTTCCGCGGAGCCCAGGATTACGCCCAGCATGTTGTTGAAATCGTGGGCAACGCCGCCGGCCAGTCGACCCACCGACTCCATTTTCTGAGCCTGACGGAGTTGGGCCTGCAGCTTTTCATTCTCTGATTCACTTTGTTTTTTCTCCGTGATGTCCCGTACGAGTCCGAGCAGGCCGACAACTTCCCCTTGTGAGTTGTGGACCGGTGTTCCGACAGTTTCACTGATAAATTCGGTCCCGTCCTTTCGAACATGATAGAATTCATATGGTTCCCACATTTGCGGGGCTTTCGGATTGTACCGCTTACGACCTTGCTCAAGGTATTCCTCATCATTGCGGTAAATAATTCGAGTCTTCTTTCCAAGAATCTCATCACGGTTATATCCGAAAATGCGCGTAAACGAAGGATTCACCTTCTTGATTCGGCGATCCGTATCGGCATACACCACTGCATCAGGCAAAGAATCAAGGATCTCTTCGAGTTCGGTCGCTAGATTTTTCTGCCGTTCTTCAGCCTGCTTGCGCTCGGTGATGTCGGTGGAGATGTTGCCTGTTCCAATCAAGTTCCCCGATCGGTCATAGATCGGATACTTTTTGGTCAGAACCGTACGCACCCCGCCGTCAGGGGTCACAACCGGTTCCTCGCGCAGGATGTACTCGCCCGGCGGCAGGGTCTGAGCGCGACGTTCATCTTCCATGTAGGAGCGAATCGGCTCGGTGTCGGGCGTGACGCCGAAAATTTCGGCGTCCGTCTTTCCGATCATCGTATCGACCGTGGGGTGGCCGGCGGCTTTCGCGAAGGCCGGGTTCGTCGCGACGACGCGAAGATCCAAATCCTTGACGACCACGATATTGTCACTGTTCTCGACAACCGCCGACAAGGAGGCCATGCTCTGTTCGATCCGTCGGATGTCGGTCAGGTCCACGTCGATGCAGAACATTTCCTTGTCGCCGCGATGGTTGGTGATCATGATGTGGTTGGAGTGGACCTGAAGCCGCTCGCAATTCTTGTTAAGAAGCTCGATCTCGCCCGCGGGGATGGGAATGTCGTGATCGTGCCACTGCCGGATCGCTTCCACTACCGATTCCCGAGACTCCTCGGGAATGATTAGTTCCTCCAAAGGCCGGCCAACGGCTTCGTCATGGATATAGCCATAAAGCTTCTCGCTGGCGGGATTCCAGAAGACAACCCGCCGATCCTTGTCGTATCCCTGAATCGGGACGCTGTCCACGGCGTTGAACACGGCTTGAAGCCGCTGCTCGCTCTCGCGCAAGACCTCTTCCAGTCGCTTACGGTCGGTAATATCTCTTGAGACGCCGACGAAAGAGAGGAACGAATCGTCTTCGGCATAAGTGGGCGTCATAACAGCTTCATGCCATCTCCACGACCCGTCGGCATGCCTGGCTCGGTACTGATATCCGGTTAAGGCGCTATGTGCATCAAGAACCTTCCACATATACTCTTCGCACCCGGCAATATCATCGGGATGGACAAACTGTTGAAACGCCTCGCCCATGACATCCGACGGTTGATAGCCGAGTCTTGTTTTCCATGAAGGGGAAACATAGGAGAACACGCCATCTACCATCAGTGTCCATATCAGGTCATACGAATGATCCACGATAAATCGAAAATGTTCCTCACTTCTGCGAAGTTCCCGCTCGATCTGTTTCCGGTCGTCAATATTGCTGCCAAAAACCAGAATCCTGTCTTTTCCACCGATTTGGGCGTTCAGAAGGTTGTTTTCGAACCAGATCAGCCGTCCCATACGGTCTTTGGCAAGCCATTCAAAGCGCTGCGGGCCTTCCTTGTGGGCCTTTTTGATCCACTCCACTGCCTCGGCGCTGGTGTAAGGCGGCCGGTTCAGGCTGAAGTCTCCCACCTCGAGGTGCTTTATTTCCTCGACCGAATAACCAAAGGTCTCGCATGTGGTTCGGTTGACATCCACGATGGCGCCGGTGGTGGCGTCATGGATGAAGATGCAGTCGCTGCTGTTGTCAAAAATATCCCGGTAATTCTTTTCCGATTGGATCAGATTCTGCTCGATCCTTTTCCTTTTGGATATATCCTGGTGGATACCCACCACAACCTCGGGGTTCCCGGCAGGGTCCTTCGAAATCACTCTTGCTGACGATTCCACCCATAGGTAGCCGCCGTCCTTGTCTTTGAGGCGGAATTCGACATGGTATTCCTTTTCCTTGCCCGAAAGATAACGGTCGAACCGTTCCTCCATGTATGCTTTGTCATCGGGATGTGCTTGGCTGATCCACCATTTACCGGTTTCCATAGGCCCCTGGATATCCTCACGCCGATAGCCTAGCATTTCCAGGGCCGCATCATCAAAATGGACGGTATCCGTGCTGAGACTCCACTCCCAAAGACCCTGTCCTGCGGCCTGCATGGCAATGGAGAGTTTCGTGTTGGCGAACTTCAGGGCGTCTTCGGTCCGCTTGCGTTCGGTGATGTCGCGCGTAACAGTGGCGTAATTGATCATTTCTCCGGTTGAAGGGTCCTCAGAGCGAAAGAGATCGTAAAGAACCGGAACCGATTTTCCGGTTTTGAAATGACGGAACCGGAACTCGCCCGCCCATCGCCCCTCCTGCACCACGGTTGGGATAATGACATTATTGACGAAAGCGATATCCTCCTTGAGAAAATAATCCTCGATCTTTGTTCCGGCGACTTCTTCGTCCCCGTCGAGCCCGACCATTTCCCGGCCGGCGGGATTCACGAAAAACGCCTCCTTACGAAAGTCGGCAACACCAATGAAGTCCCGGCTGCGTTTGATGATGTCGGCCAGAACCTGATGCCGCCTCTCCATGCGCTTGCGATCTGAAATGTCGGTGGCGATGCTCAACACCGCTGGGCGGTCCTCCCATTGAACCTGCTTTGCAAGTACCTGAAGTGGAAATGCGGTCCCGTCCTTGCGATAATGATTAACCTCGAAAGACGCCTCTCCTTTTTCGAAAATCAGCCGGAAGCGTTCTTCCAGCAGAGCCTCGCTCTCGGGAACGTCCAGCTCATGAAGGTTGATGGACATGAATTCGTCTTCATCGTACCCATGGAGCGAAAAAGTCTCACGGTTGGCGTAAAGAAAGCCCCCCTCGACGTCGTGAATCGTGATCGAAGCGGGGGCCTCGTCGAGCATGCGGACGAGTAGGGAAATACGTTCGTGCTGTTTTTTTTGTTCCGTGAGGTCCTGCAAGGAGCCTGCGAGTCTGACGACCCGGCCGGTCTCATCGGTTTCCGCCTGCCCCCTCGCGAAGCAGTGCCGGATTTCACCGTCGGATCGAATGGCCCTGAGCTCTAGTTCATAGGACGTCCCCTGGGATACGCAGTGTTCAACCGCCTCCTTTAGGCGCTCCATATCCTCTGGCAAATAGATTTCCAAATGTTGGGCGAATGACGGGGCCTCAGTGTCGGGGTTGCGTCCGAATATCCGGAACAGCTCATCTGACCAACGCACACGGTCCTCGGCGATATCCCACTCCCAGCTGCCCACATGAGCTATAGCCTCCGTCCGGGCCAGCATGGTGTGCTGTCGTTTGAGCGCCTCTTCAGTCTGTTTGAGATCAGTGATGTCGGTATGCGTGCCGAACATGGATAGCGCCTTGCCCGCATCGTCGCGGGTCATGATGCGCCCTCGGTCGAGAATCCAGACCCAACGGCCGTCCTTGTGCTTCATGCGGAATTCGCAGTTGTAGTCGGTCGTCCTGCCCTCAACGCAATCCGCCAGAGCTTGGCGCGCCCGCTCGAGGTCTTCCGGGTGGACCAGGCGTTCCCAGGTCCCGTAGTCGTAAGGCGTCAGTTCCTCGATGGTGTATCCGAGCATGGTCGCCCATTGCTCGTTGAAGAGGGTTTCATTGGTCCGGACGTTCCATTCCCAGGTTCCCACGCCCGACCCTTCGATGACGAAAGAAAGATGTTGGCGGTTTTCCTCCAATTTTCGCGCCGCTGCGATCTTGTAGAGGGCAAAGGCCAGATCGCCGGCCACTTCGTTGAAGAGTTCCTGTTCTTCGGCGTTTCGGGCGTAGGCGGCGGGAACGGAGGCCGTCAGGATGCCGTAGGTCACGCCGCCCGCGTCCAGGCGGCGGACCAAACCGGCGCGGCCGCCGTATTGGGCGTGCAGGGGGCAGTCGGGACAATCCACCATGGGATCGTCCTTCACAAGCGTGTCCTCGTTTTCCATTGCACGCTTCATGCATTCCGGGAATTCCCCGCGCTCGAGGCGCTCGCGCAGGGTCTCGAACCCAACGTCGAACCCAGCAGCCGCTGCAGTCGCCACCGGCCCTTCCGTCCCCAGCCCCAGCCCCAGACCCGCTTTGCCGCCCAGCAGGGCGATCCAGGCGTTGTGATACCCCATTGTTTCCGTCAGATTCACACAAGCCTGCTCGATCAGGCGCTGCGGGTCGTCCTCTGCCACGATGAGTTGGTTGACGTTACGGATGGCCAATAGCACCTGCTTCAGATGCGCTTCCCTGGCCTCAGCTTCGGCCAGGCGAACCACCAGGGTCTCGCGTTCGCCCAAAATGGTGTCCACGCGGCCCTCCCGGATGGCCTTCAGCGCCGATTCCGCAGCCTCCATGCGCCGCTTCAACTCATCGTAAGGCGGTGATTTCGAGGCGCTCATTGGTCATCACCTTTCGGGAATATAGCGGCCAATGCCTGAAAATCGCTCAAGTCTCCGTAAATCAGCGTTCCCGGCGCAGGTTCGAGCACCTGAAGGGCGGGATTGACGAAAATCCCCTGGTCCAGGGCCAGCTGGGGGGTCTCGTTAACATCGATGACCTCCACCTCGAATTCAACGTGATGAAGCGTCTCCCCCAGCCGCTGGAGGTTTTCTCTGGCCCTCCGCGAGTAGAGGGCATCGCCGCAGACAAAAAGGCGGGCCACACAGCGGATGACCGCGGAGGTTCGGGTCGGAGTTTTATTCGACATGGTCCCCCTCATTTCCGCCGATCTCGATGCCGTTGTTCGTGATTCTGAATTCGTGAATACGGCTCGAATGGCTGCGGCCCCGTGATTTGAGAACTCCCAGGTCCCGCACGAAGCGGCCCTGTTTTTCCATATTTCGCAAAAGGATGACCGTATCGATGACCGAGGAGAGGTCGATGCCCGTAATTTCACGGCTCGGGTCCATGGCTGAAATCAGGTTGGTGAGCAGCGTGGTGATGCCGCGTTGCTTGCAATAATCAATGATGCGCAGGAGGTAGTCGAAGGCCGCGTGGTCTGAACCCATGCGGCGGCAGGCGGAAATGGCGTCGATGATCAGATGATGCGGTTCAAACGCTTCGATGGCGCGGAATGCCTGGATCAGGTGTTCCTCGATACCCTGGGATTCGGGCATGTTGGAAAGGAACTTCAGTTTGCCGGAATCCCTGGCCGGTTGCAGGTCGAGGCCGGGACTCAGCATGCAGGAGACCAGAGCATCCCAGCTTTCCTCGAAGTCCAGGTAGAGGATGCGTTCGTCCAAAGAAACCATGGAAAGGGCGAACGCGCAGGCAAAGGTGGTCTTGCCGGTACCGGAATTTCCCGTCAGCAGAGTGCAGGAGTTTCGCCGGTAACCTCCGCCCAGAAGGTGGTCCAGTTGATCCACGCCGCTGGAGAGGCATTCGCCGAGGCCGGCGTGCCTCAGGCTGGCCTGGGTTACGGGAATGATCCAGATTCCTTTGTCCGTGATGCCGAACGGATACTCATTCCGACCGTACGCGGAGCCGCGGTACTTGGTCACCCTCAGACGTCGTGTGGTGACCTGTTCCAAAACCCGCTGGTCCAAGTGAATCACGCAATCGGCCATGTAATCGAGGAAATCGTATTGCGAGGACGAGGCTTGGTCCGTTCGGCTTTTGACCGTCATCAGGGCCGTCATCCCTGCCTCCCGCAGCCATTCGTGCAGGAGGTGCAATTCTGCCCGCTCTTTGGAGATGTCACCCAGAAGGCGAAGGAACACGTCCGGGGCATCGACAACCACCCGTTCGGCCTTTATGGAATCGGCCTTTTGCCGCAGGATACCGATGACGCCGCGCAGGTCGAAATTGCCGGAAAGCACGGCGTCCGGTTGGATGCGGGCCGATACAATGGACAGAAACCCTTTGGATTCGAATTCGGCGAGATCCCACCCAAACCCGGCGGCATAGTTTTTCAAAGCAAGCTCAGTTTCCTCGAAGGTCAACAGGATTCCGGGATGCCCGGCCATAGCCCCCCGGACAAGGAATTCAAGCCCTAACATGGTTTTGCCCGTTCCCGGCCCGCCACTGAGAAGCGTCGTTGCGCCTTTGGGAACACCCCCGTTGAGGACCTCATCCAGTCCCCGGATGCCGGCCGGGATTTTGACGATTCCAGGGGGGCCGGAGCCTTTGTTTCCCGCAATTTTTGTCATGGATGTTGTCAATATCCTTCTCCCTTAATGGTCAAAGTTGGAATTAACCCATTCGGTGCGCAATGCGGACACTATGAAACGGAATCTTCCCGAGTTAGGCTTTTTCCCTCTTGCCCTAAAGCGATTTGATCTCGACATTTTCAGGAATGTTACATTTGAGCTCATCAGGTGTGGCAGTCGTAAAAATCTCTGCACTGCAAATTATGTACAGCTTGCGGGCCAGATTCAAGAACAGATTTATTTCACGGGAAATGTGGTAATTACGAGGGGCGGGGAGGGCCCGATATTGCACAGAAAGCGCGCCATCGATCGGCGGCCTTGCCTATAATCGAGCAAAATAGTCTGCTATTCGTCACCATTGCAGACCGTACTGCATCTTCTTCTCCCAAGACAAAATGCTCAGATCTGTTGTTTCTCGTCGACAAATGGGTGCCGAGACAACGATCTCAAGCCGCCTTGAAATGTAAAGTCTTTTGCCTTCCTAAAATTCGGGACCAATCGCAAATCCGCTCTCGTCGAGAAGCCTATTTCTTGTATCCGATTTGGCTGAGAATCTACCTTCATGAGCACGATTTCCACGGAATCGCACGGTTTTCGGGATAACGAAGGCTAAGGCATGAGAATACTTGAATCGGAAAATTATTTTAACACGGTGCAGTTTGAAGGCAAATGACTCTTTTGCATGATTTTGCTTAGATTGGTTAGGTTGAACACGAAAGAGACACATCCCGTCTATTCATGGGTATATGCTTCCAATGATGGCTTAAGAACACGTTGAATGCCTTTCGATATCCTGATTGCCTAAAGGTCAAATCATCCCTTACTTGGCGCTTTTCTTCGCCTCGCGCGCGAATTTGCCTATCTTATCCTCAAAATCTTGAATCACGTCAAGCTCCCGCCGAACCTCCTCATCGATCTGGATTGCCCGCTGCAAGTATGGCCGGGCATCCAGAGGATAGGCTGACCGCGCGATAAGTTCGGCTGCTGATCGGAGAGAGGCCTTGAACTCCTCCATCAAAGCGTCAATCCGTTGGCCGAGGGTTTCGACCGCTTGGTGAAGTCGGAGTTTTTCGCTCTCCAGTTCGATTTCCCTTTGAAGCCTTTCCTTTTCCTTGCCCTGGGCTCTGCTCATCCGGTCTCTGAGTTGGGTGAGATGGTCGGCATCGACTCGCTTGAGATCGGCGTTGGCGGACTCGAGCTGTTTCATTCGCTTTTCGATTTGGTGTTCTGAATCCGCGATGGAGACCAATTTGTCCGCGATCTTCTTTCCCGCGAAAGGCGTTACTCCTTCTGTTTCAAGAATCCTGAGGACCGATACTATGCGTTGGAGAATATCTTCCGAATCTCCCCGGCTTTTCTTGGAGAGTTTTTCCTGTTTCTTCGAGGATTTGTTCTCATGTTCCTCGAATTCGACATCCCGCTCAATCTGTCGGGTGAATTCAGGGTTTGCTTCAATCTTGGATGCGAGGGACGTGATTGAGCTTTTCGAAAAGATCGTATGAAAGATCGAATAGAGGAGCTTTCCAGCAGCGAACACGAAGACACAGAACAGCGTGGTCCTGAGCCAGGGCGCTCTTTGGTGAACGAAGTCCATGATGGACGGCGACACTGCCTGGATCGAGAAATAGGTCATAACGAACACGAGGGACAAAGCAGTCGATGCATGGAATCCCAGGTGCCGGGCGAGTTGATACAGCACTAAGCCAACGATGAAAAGAAGGAAGAAGATTGCGATCGGGCCGAAGGAAGCGAGGCTGAACCTGAGCCGTGATTCAGCGACAGATAATCCTACAGACAAGAGAAGCGATACAGCGACAGTGAGAAGGCTCCCGCCTTTGCCTGTGAAACGCTTGCCGAGAGTGACCTGGCTGACTCCCAGGAAGAAGAGAAAAGCGAGGACGAAATCGACTCCCACAGCGTAGCGGTCATAGATGTACGGGATATCGAATACTGAAAGGAGTTCCCAGACTTCATCGAATGCGCCGCCGGCCATATTGGATGATCGGGAAGCGCGGGTATAAATAGTTTTCGGATGTCGGTGGAGATGACCGCCGGGAAAGGGAGATAGGGTCTTCCTATGATCAAGGCCTGCTAACGAGGAAACCGTGTTTCTCTTCTGGCATTTCTCCAGGCAAGGCCCGCGATGGTGAGGATGGCGGAAACGAGGGTCAGGCCTGCAAGCGTTCCAGCGATGGGGCCTATTTTGTCGGTCCTCATCACGTTGTCATCGATCAGTTCCCGGTACCAGGCCGGGATTTGGACAGCGTAGGATTTCGATTTCACTTCGCCGAAGCTGTCTGCGTAGCGGCTTTGGTAGGAGATCGCATGCCAATCGATGGAGAGGTTCGAAGCGCCGGTGGAAAAGGAAGTGCAGTTCTCCGGCAGGGAGAAAAAGGAACACATTTCAGGTTCAGCGGACACTTTCTTCATGAAACCCTTTCAAGAGAGGTGATCCCATATGGAATGGCGGAACGTATTCCTTGCGATCGTGATCGTTCTTCTTGCCGTGTACCTGCCGTCGATTCTCTCGACTGTTGCCGGTACGGTGTCCGAGTTCGGTGATGCGATGAAGACTGCCTGGGATGTTGGAAGTCGGGGAGCTCATCATTCCGGTGATCCGGTCACTTCGGTGGTAAAGCTTGCGGTCATCGGGATTATTGTTGTCGGCGTGATGAAGCTCTTGAGGAAGTAAACTGATCCCAACAAGTTATGTGGTTTTCGTGGGATGAAGCCGGCTTTTGAATGCAATCCTGTTCGAGGTGTTGACTTATGTCCGAGAGTCCTCTAATCCAAACCCCTGAGGAAGTCGCCAGGTTTCTGAAGAAGAGCCGGAGTTGGGTCTATCTTCACTTCAAGGAACTCGGCGGTGTGAAGCTCGGGGGATCGCTCCTGTTTCCAAGTAAGGAGGACCTCTATGAGCGTTTATTTCAAAAAGGGGAAAGGGTGGAGGTACGACTTCACTCTGAACCGACAACGGCATACGGAAGCCTGGTTCAAAACGAAAAGAGAAGCAGCCCAGGCGGAGGCAAGAAGAAGGGAGGAGATACTCAATCCCGAAGAGACCGCTCAAACGACAGACATAACCTTCTTTGACCTGCTTAACGAGCATTTGGATCACATCAGACTCGGACGATCCGAACGTCACTATAAAGAATACTGGTACATGGCCAGGCGATGGGTCAAAGAGTGGCAAAACCTTCCGTGCAGAATCGTCAATCGTCCTATGATCCTTGAATTTGTGAGAAAACGAAGAAAAGTCTCTAGTTACACGGCAAACAAGGAGATACGGTATCTTCGGGCCACTTTCAATTACGGTCTGAAGATGGGGCTCGTGAACTCGAATCCCTTGGACGGGATCGATTTCTTTCCTGTGGAGAAAAGAATCAAGTATGTCCCACCTCTTGAGGACATTTGGAAAGTGATCTCAATCGCAGACCGGGATACGAAGGATTATTTGACCGTGCTCCAGGAAACCCTTGGCAGAACCAGTGAAATCAATCGGCTGACCTGGGATGACGTTGATTTCAGAAGCAATCAAATCGTTCTTTACACAAGGAAGAAGAAAGGCGGGCATCTCACTCCTAGACATGTCTCTATGACGTCCCTACTTCGAGAAACCTTGAAGAGAAGATTTGACGAACGGGATCCGACGAAGCCCTGGATATTCTGGCACAGGTACTGTTCCAGCAAGACCGGAGAGTGGAAGGAAGGCCCCTTCATAGAAAGAAAACGAATTATGCGGACGCTCTGCAGAAAAGCGGGAGTGAAGTATTTCCGTTTTCATGCGATCCGGCACGCAGGAGCATCCTTGTTGGAAAACAACAACGTGCCCATTACAGCGATTCAGAAGATCCTGGGCCATGAGAACAGAAGCACCACGGAGATATATCTGCACACCTTGGGAGAAGCCGAACGTTTGGCCATGGTGGTTTTTGAAAGAGCGAGAGAAAAGTCTCACACGGACTCTCACACAGTCAGCGCCACAAAAAGCAAAGGATCAGATCGCAGCGATCTAACCCTTCATTAATACTGATCTTTTTTGGCGCGCCCGGCACGACTCGAACGTGCGACCTGCGGATTCGAAGTCCGACGCTCTATCCAACTGAGCTACGGGCGCGCTGAGGAAGGGCGAGGGGGCGACCCCTCAAGTCGCTCACATACCACCCTTGGGAAGCGCCCGTCAACTGCATTCCGCACATTCCCCGCCTTGTCCAACCTGTTGTTTCCCGTACTTGTTTTTCCGTGCTCCTCGTGGTAATTGAATCTGTAGGAAACGTGTATTCACAGGCAATCGAAAGAGATTGCGGGAGCCGTTTTTCCCGGCTCGATCCGGATTCCGAGGTGGAGACGGCGCCGCAATTAGAGGAATAAACGGCCACTACCTCGTGGATGGTGACGGCTTTCGAATATCGGACGTTCGGACTGGGTGACCCTCTCCGCCAAAGGCGGTGAGGGCCGCTCAACGAGCTTTGAAAAGGGGTCCGGGGGAAGACTTTCTCGAAAGTTTTCCCCCGTGGAAGATAATCCGTTCATTGTACAAAAATTTCCCCGACAATCATCCTCAAGAGATATTTTCGCGGGCAAGGAGGACACATGGCCGCCACACAGGATCGGGAGCGGGTCATCGACGTCGCCGTGAGCCAGATCGAACGGCAGTTCGGCAAGGGCTCCATCATGAAATTGGGTGCCGACGGCGTGGTCCAGGATGTTCAGGCCATTTCCACGGGGTCCCTGGCGTTGGACATCGCCACGGGGGTGGGAGGCATTCCCAGGGGCCGGGTGACCGAAATCTACGGTCCGGAGTCCTCGGGCAAGACCACCCTGGCGCTGCACGTCATCGCCGAAGCCCAGAAGTTGGGCGGCGTGGCCGCTTTTGTGGATGCGGAACACGCGCTGGACGTGTCTTATGCGCGCAAGCTCGGGGTCAAGACCGACGACCTGCTGGTGTCCCAGCCGGATTACGGGGAGCAGGCTTTGGAGATCACGGAAATTCTGGTGCGCAGCGGCGCGTTGGGCATTATCGTGGTGGACTCCGTGGCCGCTCTGGTGCCCAAGGCCGAAATCGACGGTGAGATGGGCGACTCCCACATGGGCCTGCAGGCCCGTTTGATGAGCCAGGCCCTGCGAAAGCTCACCGCCATCATCTCCAAGTCCCAGACCGCGGTGATCTTCATCAACCAGATTCGGCACAAGATCGGCATCATGTTCGGCAATCCGGAAACCACCACCGGGGGCAATGCGTTGAAGTTCTACTCCTCCGTGCGGTTGGACATTCGGTCTCGAGGCCCCATCAAGGACGGTCAGGACGTGGTGGGCAACCGTACCCGGGTGAAGGTGGTGAAGAATAAGATCGCTCCGCCCTTCAAGGAAGCGGAATTCGACATCATGTACGGCAAGGGCATTTCCAGAAGCGGAGACGTTTTGGACTTGGGCGTGGGATTAAACATTATCGAAAAGAGCGGATCGTGGTATTCTTACGCGGGAGAGCGCCTGGGTCAGGGGCGCGAAACGGCCAAGGCCGTACTGGAACAGAATCCCGACATGATGAAGGACATTGAATCCAAGATATTGACCCAAGCCGGGGTCGAGCAGTTGGGCCCGGCTCCCGAATCATCCGAATTTGCCGACGAGGAAGCTCTATGACCGGAAGTGAAATCCGATCCCGATTCCTGAAGTACTTTGAAGAGCACGGCCATCGCGTGGTGAAAAGCTCCCCGCTGCTTCCCAAGGACGACCCGTCCCTGCTGTTCACCAATGCCGGCATGGTCCAGTTCAAAAGGGTATTCACCGGGGATGAACAGCGCGACTATCCCCGCGCCGCTTCTTCTCAGAAGTGCGTTCGAGCCGGGGGTAAACACAACGATCTGGACAACGTGGGATTTACCGCGCGTCACCACACGTTTTTCGAGATGCTGGGCAATTTCAGCTTTGGCGACTATTTCAAGCGGGACGCCATTCAGATGGCCTGGGAGCTGCTCACCGAAGGCTACGGCCTGCCTGCGGACAAGCTTTACGCCACGGTGTATCGCGACGACGACGAGGCTTTCGACCTGTGGCGCACGGTGGTGGGACTTCCTGAAGAACGAGTAAGCCGTCTGGGGGATGAGGACAACTTCTGGGCCATGGGGGACACCGGCCCCTGCGGACCTTGCTCGGAAGTGCTCATCGACCAGGGACCGGAGATGGGATGCGACCGCCCGGATTGCGCGCCGGGATGCGACTGCGACCGCTACCTCGAGCTGTGGAACCTGGTCTTTATGCAGTTCAACCGGGATGAAACCGGGAAACTGACCCCTCTGCCCAAGCCGAGCATCGACACGGGCCTGGGTCTCGAACGCCTTACCGCGGTGCTTCAAGGCAAACGCACGAATTTCGATTCGGACCTGTTTTCCCACATCATGCAGGCCATTGGGGAGCGTTCGGGCAGAACCTACGGGGCCGACCACAAGGAAGACATTTGTTTCCGCGTGATCGCGGATCACGCCCGGGCCACGGCCTTTCTCATTTCCGACGGGATCCTGCCGTCCAATGAGGGGCGAGGCTACGTACTCCGCAGGATCATGCGCCGCGCCATTCGTTTCGGCAGCAAGCTGGGCATGCACGATCCTTTCCTGTCCGACATCGCCATGGCCGTGATGGATTCCATGTCCGGGGCCTATCCCGAGCTGCTTCCGTCCAAGGAGTTCGTGTCCAAAATAGTCCAGGGGGAGGAGAAACGCTTCTTTCAGACCCTGGAAAACGGCCTGAGCCTGCTCTACGGCGAAATCGCCAAACTTCAGGGAGAGGCCAAAGTGCTGGCCGGAGACGTGGCCTTCCGTTTGTACGATACTTTTGGTTTTCCTCTGGACGTACTCAACGACGTGGGGCGGGAAGAGGGCTTTTCCGTGGATATGGACGCCTTTCACGCCGCCATGGAAAAACAGCGGGAAATGTCCAGAAAGTCCTGGAAGGGGAGCGGGGAGCTGGAAATTCCCGAAGTGTATCGGGCCCTGCTCGGACAAGGCGTCGCCACGGAGTTCGTGGGATACGATCACGGAGCCTGCTCGGCCCGAGTGGAGGCCCTGGTCATGGACGGCAAAGCGGTGGAGCGGGCGTCCGCCGGGGATGAGGTGGAAATCCTGCTGGATCGTACCCCGCTTTACGGCGAGGCCGGAGGCCAGGTGGGAGACCGGGGCATGATTCGATCCTCCCAAGTGGAGATCGAGATTCTGGATTCCTCCAAGCACGCCGGACAGCTCATCGTTCACAGGGGCCGGGTGGACAAGGGCGAAATCCATAAGGGAGACTCGGTGGAAGCGGTGACCGATTCCGAACGGCGTATGCGCACCGCACGAAATCATACGGCCACCCATTTGCTTCACTCGGCGTTGCGTTCCCTGGTGGGGGACCACGTGAAGCAGGCCGGCTCCCTGGTATCCCCGGAACGGCTGCGGTTCGACTTCGCCCATTTTGAAGCTTTGGACAACAAAGTGCTGGAAGCGGTGGAAGACTTGGTGAACGAGGGGATACGCAAGGACGATCCCGTGACCACCGTGGAAACGGACATGGAGCAGGCGGTCGAAAGCGGCGCCATGGCGCTGTTCGAAGAACGTTACGGTGATCGGGTTCGCATGGTGACCGTGGGTGAGGCCAGTGTGGAGCTGTGTGGGGGTACCCATGTGCGGCGTACGGGAGAGATCGGCTTCTTCAAGATTCTGTCCGAAAGCAGCGTGGCCGCCGGAGTCCGCAGGATCGAAGCGGTTACCGGCAGCGACGCACTGCTGGTGGTGCGGCGCATGGAACACGATCTACGTGAGGCCGCTTCCCTGGTCAAAGCACGGCCGGAAGAGCTGAAATCGAGAATCGAAAAGCTTTTGGCCAACCAGAAGAAACTGGAAAAGGACCTCCACGCGGCACGCATGGGCGGGGCGGTGGACGTTCTGGGTGAAGTTCTTCAGCAGGTCAAGAAGGTGAACGGCATCCCCGTGGTGGGCGCACAGGTGGAATTGTCCGACCCCAAGGAACTCAGGGACCTGGGCGACCGGGTTCGGGATCGCCTGAAGAGCGGCGTGGCGGTTTTGGGCGCCGTAAGCGACGGCAAGGCGATTCTCCTGGCGCTGGTGACCAAAGACCTCACCGACCGCCTGCATGCGGGCAAGATCATCGGCAAGGTCGTCGCCAAGGTGGGCGGTAAAGGCGGCGGACGACCCGACATGGCCCAGGCCGGCGGGCCCCAAGGGGAACGCTTGGCCGAAGCCCTCGACGGGGTGTATACTGCCGTGGAAGAGAGTCTTTGACGGGACGTTTTTTCTGAATCGACACCGGGGGGTTCTTTTGAAAAAGCCCCCCCGGCCCCCCTCCAAAACTTTTCAGCAGAGCCGCACCGCCTTCGGCGGAGCGTCGGGGTAGAAGAACGGCAAGAAGGATCACTCCGACCTTTTGAGCGGGTGATGCCGGAAAAGCTCCCAGGGGCTTTTCGCTGCGAGCACTCCCGAATCTCTGCACAACAGACCAGCAGCACCCTTACGCGGATTTCCCGCGTGTTGGAATTCTTCCTCCAGCGAGGAGGATATGCCCGGTCCGCGCATTGAAATTCTGGAAAGGATTCAGAAAGAGGAGGCTTTGCCGCCGCTGGCCCCTGTGGCGGTGAGGCTCATCGAAACCGCATCCGAAGATACGGTTTCCGCGGATCAGATCGCCCGGGTTATTCAGCAGGACCCCTCTCTGACCACTCGTTTCCTGAAGGTGGTCAACAGCCCCTATTTCGCCCCGGCCAAACCCATTTCCACTCTCTCCCAGGCCGTGGTCATCATGGGGCTGAAGCGAGTACGCATACTCGCCCTCTCCATTTCCTTGAGACATACTTTCCCGTTTTCCAACGAACACGTTTTTGACTACGAACGATTTTGGCGCATGAGTCTGTATCGGGGTATGCTCGCCAGAAGACTTGTGCAGGCCGCCGGCTGGAAACAGCCCGACCCGGAGGAGGCCTTTGTGGCGGGTCTCATACTGGAGATCGGGCGTCTGATGCTTTTTCGAACCCTTCCGGAAGAGTGGAAGAGCCGTTATCCCTCCGAATCCGTTCCGGAGTCCGAGCTTCTGAAATGGGAGCAGGACAATCTGAAGATCAACCACAGGGAGGTCGGACGTCTGATTCTGAGGAAATGGCGATTTCCCAAGGCCCTGGTGGAAACCCAAAGACCGGACTGCAACGCTCCCTTCGAAGAGCAGGACCCCGCTCTCTGCCGTGTCATCGAAACCGCGCGTAGCGGAGCGGAGATACTCTTTGGACGCAGCGAGGAACTATTTCGTTTCCAGCAAACGGTGCAGTCGGATTTCGGCCTCGGACCTCACGCGGTGGAAGAGCTTTTCTGTGGGGTAATGTCCGAGGTGGACGAGTTGTCTCACGCGCTGGAGCTCGAGGCGCGTTCCGCTCTGGACCTGTTGGAGGTCATGGAAAGGGCCAATCAGGCTCTTTCCCGGCTCAACGGCTATCTTGAAGAAAAGGTGCAATGGTTCCTGGAACATCACGTTCCCGAGGAAGAATCCCCGGTTACCGGGCAAGAAGCAGTCCAGCAGGAGAGGGATCGGGCCGTGGAGGCCGCCTTGCAGGCCGTTGCCCACGAGATTCGCAACCCGCTCACCGCTTTGAGCGGATTTGCGCGACGACTGTCGAAGACTCTCCCTCAAGACGAAAAGAGCGGCAAGTACTTGGACATCATCGTCAGTGAATCGGCGCGGCTGGAAAGGGTGCTCGAAGACCTGAACCAGTTCAGTCGTGCCTATGTGCCCGAATTCCGTGAGCACGACCTGCGCAAGCTCGTCGGAGCGGTACTCGATCGGCTGAAACAACGATTCGAGGAGAAGAAGATCGTTGTGCAGGTGGAAATGGATCCAGAGATTCCTTCGGTGGTGTTGGACGCCAAAGGCATCGCTCAAGTAATCCTCCGGTTTATCGCCAATTCCACTCGAAGCATGGACCAGGGCGGTACCGTAAAGGTGGTTTGCGAGTACGAAGGCGGGGAGCGTAAGGTCAAACTGATGATCCTGGATACGGGCAAACCGCTCCCCCCCGAGGCCATGGCGGAACTCATGAATCCCATCCTGACCACGCGAAGTTTCGGAAGCGGGTTGGGCATTCCCATGGCCAGGAAGATTCTGGCCATCCATGGGGGCGATCTTCTTTATTCACGGCTGACGGACTTGGGGAACAAGGCGGAAATCGTGCTTCCCGTCAGGCCCCCCGAGAATTCGAGCGAGCACTCCAAAGAGGGGGCTCACGAGTCGGCCGTGTGAGGGGGACAATGGCTCGGAAGAAGGGCGGGGAAGTGATGGCTCGAACACGCGACTACCTACGCCGGCGGTCCGCAGTGCTCTTGACGGTGTTGCTCGTATTTTTCGCCTCGCAGGCTGGAGCCGAAAATCGAGCGCACATTCCCGTGGCCAAGGTTCCCGTAGACAGTGAACTCCGTCCCGACGCGGTGGAACTCGGCGTGCGGCCTCCGCGCTCCCCGGAACCGGTGCCGGCGAAGCCGCACTTGTTCCGCGACGAACCCGCCATGGGAGGTTTTCCGCCCACGCCGGAAAAATTCGGTCCCTTCGCCCCGGAAGTCCATGCTCCACGAATCCCGGACCCTAAAAAGCCCTATGTACCTCATTCGCCCGTTCCGCCGAGATAGGCCGGAACGTCGTTCCGCTCCTTTTGTTGCGCGGAAGGGGAGGCCGTTACAGGTGGCTATTGAATGTTTTTTCGCCGCGACCTATTCTTCCCGGACTCGGACAGGAGTTTCAGGGATAATCTTTTGTAACGGCAAATTCAATAATAGTTTCGGGTAGTTACCTCTCGATGATACGTAGAACCTACCTTCCCGCCCCGGATATCCTGATCTAAGCGCCTTATTTTTCAACGACAATCGATTTTCCTCTTGACATGTAGAACCTATTAGGCATAATTCGATTATGCCGCATTTGTATAAGAAGACCTTCAAGGGTAGAACCTACTGGTATCTTCGTGAGGTCCACCGCGTCGGCGGGAAGGTCCAAGTGAAGTGGCAAAAGTATCTCGGAACCCCGGAAACCATCCTCGCCAAACTCCAAGAAGCCGAGACTTCGGGCAAGCCGTCCAGACTTAAAACAGAGTCCTTTGGGGCCCTCTTCGTGGCTCATGCCCTGGAACAAGAACTGGATACGATCGGCATCATCGACAGTGTTGTCCCAAGAGGGCGTAACGAAACCGGCCCCACGGTGGGCGAGTATTTCTACTACGCCTGGGCCAACCGAATGATCGCTCCCAAGAGCAAGCGCTCCCTTGAGGAATGGTACCGAAAGACCGCCGTCCAACAGATTCGTCCAGTGGATTTGACTCAACTGACCTCCGAGCGCTACTGGGAGAAGTGGGATCGCGTTTCCAGGGAACAGGTTGAGAAGGCCGGTCGGCTTTTCCTCCAAAGGCTCTGGACGGGTCGCCGGCAGAACCCCGACACCGTGCTGTTCGACACCACCAACTATTTCACCTACATGGCCACCAAGACCGGTTCCGATTTGGCGGCAAGGGGTTACAACAAGAGCGGAAAACACCACCTGCGGCAAGTCGGCCTCGGATTATTGACGGATCGCACTACCTCATTGCCGATCCATTACAAGGTCTATCCCGGCAACCTCCATGATTCCAAGCTGTTCGAGCGGATTCTCGACGAGCTGTTCGGCGTGATCCTCGGCTTTGCGGACGGAAACAAAACCCTTACCGTCGTCTTTGACAAGGGCATGAATTCAAAAGAAAACATGGCCCGCATCGATGCCCAAAGCCGAATCTATTTCATTACGACCTATTCCACCTATTTCGCCGACCATCTGGCCGCCCTGAATCCCGAGCACTTCCTGGTTCTCGATATCCCCAAAAACCATCGGCTCGAAGCCGAAGAACGCCCCGAGGACAGACTCACCGCCTACCGGACCAAGCTGACCCTATGGGGTCGGGAGCGCACCGTGGTGGTCACCTTCAACCCGGTTACCAAACGCAAAAAACTTCACGATATGAGCCGGAAACTGGATCAACTGAAAACGGAACTCGTCCAATTCCGGCAAAAGTTCCGCGACCGGGAACCTCAATGGCGAAACCCTAAAGCCATCACCACCCGTTATCACAAGGTCTGTGAACAGCTTCATATCAGTCACAAATTCTATCGCTTGGCTTTCACGGAAGAGATCATGAGCTTCCGAAGGGACTATGCGGAGATCGAGGCGGCGAAGGCCGTCATGGGGAAGAATCTCATCGTCACCGACCATCATGATTGGGATACCGAGGCCATCGTCCAGGCTTCCCTTGACAGATACCGCATCGAGCAGCAGTTTCGGGTGAGCAAGGCTCCATGCCACGTCAGGATCAACCCGATGTTTCATTGGACCGACAGCAAAATCCGCTGTCATCTTTTGACGTGTATCATCGCCCTCTCATGTCTGAGACTCCTCGAACTCAAGGTCGGTGGGTCCGAAACCGCAAAAACGCTCATCGAAGAAATGGCAAGTCTCAACTCCATCTTGAGCTGGCAGAAGGGCGCCACACAACCGTCCGTCCAAATCGAGGAGCCCAACGACATCCAAACCAAGGTGCTGAACGCCCTTGGATACACAATAAACGACGGTTCGGTTCTACAACTTCAAAGCTGATTTATGTCTTGATTTCAGCTAATTGAGTACTGTCTTCTTCGCCAACTCTGAAACTCCTGTCGGATTCCCATGGACCGTACCACAACGCGGTCACGCGTTGCGGTAACAAGATGCGCGGTTAAGCGGAAAACGGGCTTGGCTTTTCTTGATTCAGCATGTTATTCTTAAACGTTTTTCGATCCTGCCTCAACCTTCCGAGCGGCACTCTGCCGCACCCGATCGAGACAATAATAGGGTACCGTCGCCGGGTTTCACCTCCAATTGCCCGCTTCGATCCTTCAAACGGCCGCTCAGGCGGTCGAACCAAACCGAATCAACAGCTATGGGCAGATAACCGAAATGATAGACGTGCAGAACCAAAAGGATAACCGGAATTTGAGGATCGACAAAGTCGGTGTGAAGGATATCCGGTATCCCATCACGGTTAAAGACAAATACATGGGCAAGCAGAGGACGGTGGCTTCCATCAACATGTATGTGGACCTTCCCAAGGACTACAAGGGAACCCACATGAGCCGCTTCGTGGAAATTCTGAGCGAATACAGACATCAGATCAGTATCGAGAGTATTCCGCAGGTCCTCGAAGAAATGAAAGTGCGGCTCAACGCAGAGTCGGCCCACATGGAGATCACCTTTCCCTATTTCATCGAAAAACAGGCTCCGGTAAGCGGTACGTGCGGTTTGATGGAGTATATTTGCTCATTCAAAGGGAGTCTGAATCACGGCATGGACCTGGTGGTGGGCCTCACGGTTCCTATTTCCACCCTATGCCCATGCTCGAAGGAGATCAGCGAGTTCGGCGCTCATAACCAACGCGGTCAGGTTGCGGTAACGCTGCGGTTCAAACGCTTCATCTGGATCGAGGACATCATTCAGATGGTCGAGTCCTGCGCTTCCTGTGAGGTCTATTCGATTCTGAAACGTTCCGATGAGAAATACGTCACGGAGCGGGCGTATCGGAATCCGAGGTTCGTGGAAGACGTGGTCAGGGAGGTGGCGTTGAAGCTGGATATGGACGACAATATCACTTGGTTCACCGTGGAAACGGAAAACTTCGAAAGCATTCACAACCACAGCGCCTACGCGTACATAGAACGAGTCAAGTGAGGTTCATGCCGGTAGCCCGTCGGCATCGAGAAACCGAACGTCTGTACAAAAGAGAAAGGGGAGCGGCCGCACCGCTCCCTTTCTCTTATTCAGACACTCGGCTCAAAGGGCCGCTGTAATCAATAGGGATGGAATTCCCTGAAGTTGAAGGGGTCTTTGTCCTGGCCGGAGAAGTCCTTATGGTACTCCACCACCTGGAACTTGCCCATGAACTGGTTGCACAGAGGATATCCGGCCTTCATCCAGCCCACCACGCCTTCGTCGAAGATATAGACATTCTTGTAGCCGTATTTGATCAGCATACCCGTGACATAGGTCGCGCGGTGTCTGGTGCGGCACCATACCACGATCTTGGCGTCGGGGTCGTCGACGTACTTGGGAATCGTATAGACGTGGCCCGCATGAATGTGATCCGTACCGGGAATGTGACCGGCGTAGAACTCGGGATGGGTTCTTACGTCGATGAGATACGCTTTTTCTTTGCCCGCCATGACGTCGGTATAAAGTTTGTGAAAGGCATTCACATCGAGAATTCGGTCTGCGGGAATCAGGTCACGGAAGCCTTGCCAGACTTCCTTTTCCTTCGCCTTCAAAGGATTGTCGGCCGCGTACGATGCGGTAAAGCTTCCTAGGGCGAACATCACTGCAAGACCAATAACCCACCACTTCTTCATAACGGTACCTCCATCACTTTTTTTCCGCCTGACCGGCGGTATTTTGGGTTGTATTCCGGTCCTTTCGGGATCGGAAGGTTTCCGCTCGCCTTCGCGCATACTTCCAAACGTCGATTCCCACTATTGTTTCACGCCACATCGGCGAGGTCCGGATCACCCGTACTTCTCGCCACCGGGTCATGATCGAACCATACCTATATTAACGGCACACTACATCCGAGTCAAGGCGACGCCTTTTCCAACGCGTCCCTCCCTGTCATCGCATTTGGAATGCCCTTTTTTTTTCAAAGGCTTTGTGCTTTAATGCATCACATTTTCCGGGGACAAAGGAGAGGGTGATGGAACGGGCGGATTACGATATTGTTGAATGTCTCTGTTTCAGGAAACCGGGACCGAAAAACACCGGAGCCGTCATCAAGTCGGTGGCAAAGCGAGCCATGGAACTGGGAATAAAGAAAGTACTTGTTGCCACTTGTTCCGGCGATACCGCTCTCAAGGCGAGGGACATGCTTCCCGAGGATGTCAGGGTGATCGCGGTAAGTCACGTGACGGGTTTTAAGGAGCCCAACTCACAGGAGATTTCCGAAGACGCGGCGCGCTCTTTGGAGGGGAGAGGGGTCCACATAGTCACCGCCGGGCACGCCTTCGGCGGCGTTGGACGGGCATTTAGAAACAAGACGGGTACGTTTCAGGTGGACGAGATCATGGCCTACACTTTGCGCACCTTGGGCCAAGGAGTCAAAGTGTCGGCGGAGATCACTATGATGGCCGCCGATGCCGGTTTGGTGCGTACCGACGAAGATGTCATCGCGGTGGGCGGCACGGCCAAAGGAGCGGACACCGCCGCAGTAATCAGGCCGGCCAACTCCGCACACTTCTTCGACATGAAAATCCGCGAGATCATCTGCAAGCCCTTTGATTTTTAATGGGCTCCTTAGACCGCCGGCACCGGCGGGAATCGTGACATGACGACGCAACACGCTCACCCGGTCGACAAGGTGGAGATCGAGTCTCTGCCTCTGACCGAGGCGTTCATTCCAAGGAAGAGGTTGGTTCAGGACAGAGGAGAACTGGCCCTCATCGAAGACGGAATGCCCATCGGGCATCTGGCCTACGTTTCCATTCTGCCCGGCCCCGGACACTTTCGGGGAGGGCACTATCATTTGCATAAAGTGGAATGCTTCTATGTCATCCGGGGCATGGTCCGCGTGGACACAGTGGATCTGGATACATCCCAAGAAAGAGCCCACATCATACGAACCGGGGACATTATTCGCATACATCCACGGTTGGCTCACCGCTTCCAGGCCGTTGACGAACCTTCGGACCTGATCGAGTATTACTCGGGCACCTACGACGCGGAGGACGATCATCCCTTTGCGGATTTCGGATCGACAAACGAGATCGGCGTCCGTGGATATTAAAACAGCGGGAGCTACCATCTCCATGAGACCGGCGGACTTTTCGCGCTCTCGATTCGGCCGTGCCGCGGCTTGGTGCGCGGTCGTACTCCAGTTAATGCTGGTTTGCTCCTGTGTGACCCCGGGCCGTGCGAAGCCCGAACCCCTGGCAATGGAGTATCAGGGCAGGGCCTCCTCCTACTTCGATCAAGAAAGGAACCGAAGTCTGTCTTGTGACGTACCTCCGGAGCTGGTGAATCCCGGGCCCTATCCGTACCGGTTTCGAACTCCCAACGACGGAGCCCACTATCTCTTGTTCTCTCTGGCCCTATTCGCAACCGAAAGCCGCATCGGTAATCGGGTGCTGGTCATTGTGGACGGCCAGGTGCTGGAGGCCTATTCCGTCGGAGGCCCCAGGGATCCGGTGGAACGAATTGAAATCATGCCTGAGAACCCCTCGGTACTCAGAATGGAAAACCTCAAGGCCGGAGACCACACATTGGAGTTCAAGGCGGACGATCCGGGCGGCTGCTGTGTGATCCACTGGGGAGTGGCCAACGACGCAGCCATGGAGACGTTCTGGAATCGTCGGAACCCTTGGTTGGACAACCGGCGCTGAAAAGGGTGGATTATGCCGTCGATTCTTAACAACGGAGTGCGCATTGCCTATGAGGTGGAGGGCACAGGCGACCCCTTGGTGCTGATCCGAGGATACGCCAACTCAGGCGCCCTTTGGTACGATCAAATTCCCGCCCTGTCGGAAGAATTCAAAGTCATCGTTCCCGACAATCGAGGCACGGGAAAGAGTGACAAGCCGTCCGCCGGCTATACCATTGGAGACATGGCCTCGGACATCGCAGGGATCATACGGAGGGAAGGGTTCGAATCCGCCCATCTGGTCGGTATTTCCATGGGGGGCATGATCGCTCTTCAGGCGGCCTTGGATACTCCGCAAGTGGTGAAGAGCCTGGTGTTGGGGTGTTCGACTTGTGCGGGCCGGAAAGGTTTCACCCGCGATCCTGACGTGCACGAGCTTTTCAAGACCCTTCCGGAAGCTTCGGATGAGGAAAATGCAAGAAGGTCTGTTCCGGCACTTTTTTCGCAAGGCACAATCAAAGATCGGCCCGAGGTGGTGGAACGGTATCTGCGCGTGAGCCTGGAGAATCGCCCTCCGTATTCCACCTTCGCTCTTCAGATGGACGCCATATTGAAGTTCGACGTGTGTTCGCGCTTAAAGGAGATCGACAAACCCGTTCTGATCCTCCACGGGGAGCGGGACCGTCTCATAGAGCCCGAGACGGCGGGATATCTCGCCGCGCAGATCCCCGCCGCCAAGGTCGAAATGGTTCCCAACCTCGGTCATCTCTTCTTTATGGAAGAGCCTTCCTCCTTCAACGAGCCTGTGATCCGCTTCCTGAAGTCCCTCTAGATATTAGGAATTCCGGCGATGCGGAGGAGTTCCCCGAGAATCCTTTCAATGTCGCGTGGACTCAGGGGAGCACCCGAGGCGGATTCCAGGATTCTCTCCGGCGGGCGTTCCGACCTCCTTTTTCGCTCCTCTTTTAGAAGGGCGATATGTTCGGACAGAAGGTCGCGCAATTCGCGGGCCAGAGTTACCTCTCTCCCTTCTTTGCGGCCGTGAACACGCACGGAGGATCGTTTCTTCGAGAGATTCAGGTCCTCGATTCTCAGTGCGCAAACCTCGTTCAGCTGAAAAGAATGGTGCGTGGCAAAGGCGAGGATCACCGTGTAGAGTCGGGCATTGGCCGGGTCCACGAGTCCTTTGGCTACCGCAACGTCCCGAAGAGCCGAGGTCTCTCGGGTGCTGAGCGGGCCGCGTATTTTGTCCCAAGAGGAAGCCAATGGATTAAGTGACCTCGATCTCATAGGAATTCGGAACAGCCGTCATATCCCGAAAGCCCGCGGCCCCTTGGTTTGCTGCGGCCGCCATGTAAAGACGGCCGGCGACCGGTCCATATGGGGCCGGAGACACGAAACGGTATCTCAATGTGGTCGGCCAAGAGATCACCTGACCACGGACCTGGGTGGGTAGTAATGCGCCCGAGTTGTTGTATTGGGCGTCACCAGGCTTTCCTTGCCGAGGAGGGTGCCCGGGTTGGTGACGCTGTTGCATCCGGTCTGACATCGGTCTCCGAGAATGGCCCCCAGCTTGCGCAGAGGAATGGTGACCGGGGCTCGGTCGGGGATGCGAATCGAAATGGGCGTTGGGAGGAGTTTCAGGTTGGCGAGTTTGGTTCCCGCGCCCAGATTGGTGTTCATTCCAAGGATACTATCGCCGATATAGGCGAAGTGCCCCGCCTTCGCATCATCCAGCATGACCGAGCTTTTCATTTCGGTGGCGTGTCCCACGACGCATCGCTTACCCACCAAGCACCGACCCCGAACATAGGCTCCCTGGCGAACGATGGAGCATTCACCAATGCGCGTGGGACCCATGATGAGGGCGCCGGGTTCGACAACCACGCCGGGGGCCAGTTCGATGTCGTCCGACAGCAACGCGGCCCCCGGGTACAGCGCCGCAGCGTCGGGCAGCTCTTCGCCGTCCAGAAAGACTTTGAATTCTCCCTTGGCCGGGTCGCCGTGTCGAAAAGTAATTCCATCCCGGAAAACTTTTCCCTCCCAGAAGGCGAAAGGGGACTGAAGAACGTCTCCGTGGCGTCTGATTTCGGCGGCGTTGGGATCGAGGTTTTCTTCGAGGTACGCTTTCAGCCTCGGCAAGGCTTCCCAGACAAATTCCAATCCGGAAAAAAGAGATGCTTCCCGGGTGCGAGACACATCGAAAAAGGATTCGGGGCTCAACATAGATATCTCCGCAGTACAAGTCCAAACGCGGACAATTCAATATCCGGTTTTGAACGGGGCTTGAGGTCAATCCTTGAAAATGGCCTCAACGAACTGAAGTGAATCGAAAGGCCTTAGGTCCTCAATGGCTTCGCCGATGCCGATGTAACGGATTGGAATCTGCATTTCCCGTAGTATCGCCACGGCGATTCCACCTTTGGCGGTGCCGTCCAGTTTGGTCAGGATGAAGCCGGTGATGCCGAGAGCTTCATGGAAGAGTCTCGCCTGAACCAGGGCGTTTTGGCCCGTAGTGGCGTCGAGGACGAGCCATACTTCGTGGGGAGCTCCTTCGAGTCGGTTCTCGATGACCCGCTTCATCTTTTTCAGTTGTTCCATCAGGTTCTTCTGGGTGTGGAGCCTGCCGGCGGTGTCGACTATGACTATATCGCTCTGCCGGGCTGTGGCCGCTTCCACGGCGTCGTAAGCCACCGCGCTGGGGTCGGAGCCGGACTGGTGCTTGATCAGGGTACAATTCCCGCGTTGCGCCCAAACCTCCAATTGCTCAATGGCCGCGGCACGGAAGGTGTCTCCGGCGGCCAGGATCACGCTTTTGCCCTGGGAACGAAACTTGTGAGCCAGCTTGCCGATGGTGGTGGTTTTCCCGGTCCCGTTGACGCCCACGACCATGATGACCGAAGGTTTGTGTGAAAGGTTCATGGGTGGAGATTCGATATCCACCAAGCCGCCGATCTCCTCCTGCATGAAGCTTCGCAAAGCCGAAGGGTCGACGAGCTCTTTTCGGCCCACTTTCTTCTCGATGGACTGAATGAGCTCCATGGTGGTCTTTACACCGAGGTCCGATGTAATGAGGAGTTCTTCGAGCTCTTCGAGCAGTTCGTCGTCGATCTCCTTCTTTCCATGAAGCAAGCGGTCCATGCCGCTCTTGAAGGATGACCTGGTCTTGGAGAGTCTGCTCTTCAGGCGGGAGAGGAAGCCCATCTTGGATTTCGGGGCGTCGTCGACCTCGGCCGATTCGACTTCGTCCGTGTCGGAGTCCGTTGGTTCTTCACCCGGGGTCTCGGTATCCGTTTCCGATTCGGTGGCCTTGTTCCTTCCAAAAAAACCCAAAAATCGCGACGACTTTTCCTTGTGGTCGGGTTCTTCCCATGCCTCCTCGTCTGTACCCTCTGCTTCGGTCTCCTCGTCGGATTCCATGAAAGAATCGATTTCTTCCTCAAACTCGGGTTCCGACAGCTCCTCGAAAGACGGCTCCTCCGATTCGGTCTCTTCCGGTTTGGGGCTTCTCTTTCTGCCGATGAAGCCGAAAAGGCCTCTCGAAGAGGGCTTCTCCTCGTCCTCAGGCACAACCTCCAATGGGTCCGGCTCCTCTTCAGTTACCTCGATGCCTTCAGAGACGCCGGGCTCCTCTTCCGGTTCCTCAATCTCCCGGTCCTCCGGTTCCGGTGCTTCCTCCGGTTTCTTTTTCCCGAACCATCTCTTCAGACGGCTGTTTTTCATGCTGCTTCCACCTCTCTGAGATTCACGGAAACGAGCCTGCTTACGCCGGGACGTTCCATGGTCACTCCAAAAAGCTGATCCACCAATTCCATGGTTCGACGACTGTGAGTAATCAGAATAACTTGCGAGTCCACAGCCATCTTCTTAAGAAGTCGGTTGAACCGGTCCACGTTCGCCTCGTCAAGGGGAGCGTCGATCTCGTCCATGAGGTAAAAGGGCGAGGGCTTGATCAAATACATGGCGAACAGCAGGGCCAACGCCGTGAGCGCTTTTTCACCTCCGGACATCAACCCCATCAACGTGAGTTTTTTCCCGGGAGGCTGCACATGGATTTCAATACCCGACTCAAGAACCTCGGAAGGGTCGGTCAGGCTGAGTTCAGCTCTGCCGCCCCCGAACAAGGCGGGAAATACCTGTTTTAGGTTGTCGTTGATCTTATCTAGAGTTTCCGTAAATTTCTGCCTGCAAACCTGATTCATTCTACGGATGGTTCGGTGCAGGTCTTCGATGGACGTCACCAGATCGTCTCTCTGCTGATTCAGGAACTCGGAGCGTTCGAGCAATGCTTGATACTCGGAAATGGCTGCGGGGTTGATCTCCCCCATGGCCGATATCCGTGCGGTGAGGCGATCGATCTCGGCTGCGGCTTCTTCGGGGTCCACTTCCTCCAATTCGAAATTGTATCCCTCGTCCAGCCTCACGCCATGGCGTCTGTAAGCGTCTTCCAAGAGATGCTCAATAGTCACACGGTTTTCAGCAAGAGTGACCTTCAAAGCGCTGAGCGCTTCTCTCGCGGAGTGTCCCCGTTCCCCGATCTCGAGGATTTCCTTTTTCAACCGGCTCAGCAGCGATTGCGACTCGTCCTGAACCTCGTGAAGCTCGTTCAGAGACCGTTCGATTTCCCCGATCTGCCCGAAGACGCTGGATACCTCTTTTTCCGCCTGTTTGTCCAGCGTGAACAAGCGTTCTCTTTCGTCTCGATACTCTTCGAGTCGGTTTTGGAGCTTCTCCACGCGGTTGTCCGTGTCTTCGATAAGCTGCCGTGTCCTGCCGATTTCAGTCTCAAGGTGTGTTCTCTTCGCCTCGGTGGATTGAGCCTCCAATCTGTTTTTGTACAACCGCTCCTTCAAGGCCTCCGTATCGGCCCGCACGGTTTCAAACTTTTCCGTGAGATCGGCGACCCGGGTTTCCTGGACGGATTTTTCCGTTGTCACCTCTTCTTTTTCAGCCATTGTCTCCGAGAGTTTCGATTCCAGCTCCACCAGTTCGTCGTCGATACGCAGGAACTCTTCTTCCGCCGTTTCGATCTGGCGGGAGAGGGTCTTCTTCTTCTCCTGATAACGGAAAACTTTCTGTTCCATTTCCAGACAGCGGCTCTTCAGAGCGTCCAGGTCCTCTCGAATCCCCTCGTGGCGCTGCTTGGATTCCAGGACTTCGCCTCTCAGAACATTTACGGTTTCGGATAAGGAAGAGAGTTTGTCGGCCTGATCGGACACGAGAGCTTCGATCTTCTCCATCTCTCTTTTCTTGGACAATATCCCCGATCCGCCTCGCTTATCGTTTCCCGCGACAATCATGCCTTCACGGCCGATCATTTCCCCCGTAAGGGTGACCACGGGTAGACCGGTCCTGCGGTGCAGATCCCCGGCCGTTTCCAAATCCGGCGTGACACAAATGTCTTCGAGCAGCCTGCGACTCAGCCCGTTGAAAGAATCCGGCAACCGAACCATACGGTGCAACAGAGGAAGGGATGCGCCTTCCTTGTTGTCGGCGTCGCACTCGTTCATTCCTTCCCGGCTGCGTACGGGGAGCAAGCGTATGGAGCCTTTGAAGCGGTTCCGGGCCGTGAGGACGTTCTCTACCCCCAGGTCGAAAGATTCCACCAAGACGGCCTGCAATGTCGGCCCCAACGCCGTCTCCAAGGCTGTTTCGTATTCCATCGGCACTTCGATCCGGTCCGCCAGGAGTCCGGCGATTCCTTTCAGATCGGTATCCGGTCTTCGGGAGTGTTCCACGAAAGCCTTAGTTCCCGTATCGAAATATTCCAGCTTTTCCCAGAGCTCCTTGAGTGTCTGGAGGCGACTTTTCAGGCCGTGCTGCTCACGCTCACCTTGCTGCAGTTCCTTTTCCTTTTCGGCCAGTTCCTGCTTGAGGTTCGAGAGTCTGGTTCTTTCGTCCGCAAGCTCGCCTTCGATTCGTATTCGCTCATCCTCCAAGTCCGTCAACCGCTCCAGCGTTCGAGACAATTCGGTTTCGATTTCTTCTTTCTCGTAGGTGAGCGTTTCCCTGTCTTCTTCCGCAATGCTTCTTCGACGTTCCAGTTCCTTGCGTAAATCTTCTATACGCACGATCTTGTTCTGAAGATCGGAGCGTCGCCCTGCCAGCCGGAGGAGTTCCTTCTTCTCATCTTCAAGTTTTTCGATGAAACGAGCTGCGTCGCCCGCTTTGTCTTCGAGCTCTTTGTTGAGCCGGCGGACCTCTTCGCATTGGAGTTCAAGGTTTTCGGAAAGCTCGCTGAACTCCGCTTCGCGCTTTCGTATTCCATCCTCTAACTGAAACCGATGAGATTTGATGGTAGCGAGGTCGTTTCGGTCCTCCTCCTCTCGTTTCTTCAGCTCCGCAAGTCGCTGCTTTCGGCGTTGGGATTCGTTTTCCAGCTCCTGAATCCGGTATTTCAATGCGTAGAGCCGTTTGTCCCGTTCTTTGATTGTCTCTTCACGTTCGTCGAATTCGATTTTGAGTGCGTCGAGTTTGGCCTGTAACGTGTTCTGCAGGGTTTGGCGATCGTCTTCCTCTTTTGCGGCACTTTCATAACGTTCTTCAAGGGACCGTTGGGTGAGGTCCAACGCACGGTAATCGGAAAAAGTCCTGGAAAGGTCCAGAAGACGCAAGCGTTCCTTGAGCTCACCGTATCTCTTCGCTTTTGCCGCTTGTCTTTTCAGCGCCGCCAGTTGACGGCCCACTTCGTTGACGATGTCGCTGACCCGAACAAGATTCTGCTGCGCCTGCTCCATCTTGTGCAGGGCTTCTTTCTTCCGGTTCTTGTACTTGCTTATTCCGGCCGCTTCCTCAATCAACGATCTTCGCTCTTCCGGTCTCATGTCGACGATGGCGCTCACCTTGCCTTGCTCGATGACGGAATAGCTGCGGCTGCCCAATCCGGTATCCCAGAAGACTTCTTGGATATCTTTCAGGCGACATGGAGTCTTGTTGATCAGATACTCGCTTTCTCCCGAACGGAAAAGCCTTCTCGTGACCATGACCTCGCTGAATTGTCGGTAAGCGGACGGCATGTAACCGTTGTCGTTGGACATCACCAAAGACACCTCTGCCATACCGAAGGGCTTCTGTGCATTGGAGCCCGCGAAGATGACGTCCTCCATCTGCTTTCCTCGGAGGCGACTTGGGCTCTGTTCGCCCAGAGCCCAGCGGATGGCGTCCACGATGTTGCTCTTACCGCATCCGTTGGGGCCGACGACGGCGCTGATACCTTCCGGGAACTCGATGACCGTCTTGTCCAGGAAGGATTTAAAGCCTCGTATTTCGAGTCTCTTGATTTTCACGAGTCGGCTTCCTCGTTAAAGAGCCCATGGGCGAGTAATCAGGACAAAATCACTCTGAAACATAACAAAAAGGGGGGAGGGTGTAAAGAAAAATCCAAGATACGGTATGGGTGATCAGGAAAGACTACAAGATATGGGGGTGAGGAGGGGAGGGTCTCGTTTTCCGGCAGAACCCATCCGCCGTGGCGGCACGCATGGATGGGTACGGGAAAAAAGTGCAAGCGCCTAGGAAAAATATGCTGCGTCCATATTCCGGCTCGGCCTAGTGAATCCCCTTGGGGCCTTGCGTCCCATCGGCAGCCGCGTGATGATACTTATATTATAATATCAATGAGTTATGCATAGCCTGAAGCGTTAATTTGTCGATCTGCGAGGAACTCCATAGAGGCCGGCATTCTTTTTGCCTTTGAGACAAGCACGAATTGGAGCACCGAGGCAAGCAGTGTGCTGTCTACCGGAGCCCAAACAGACGGTATCGAACCTCGATTCGATGAGTCCGGTTATCTCAGGGAGAGTAGAGGTCATCAGGGAGGGGTGAAGCATGGGACTATCCCTACTTAACAACATTGCGGCATATAAAGCGCAAATGTCCTTGAACGCCAGCACTGAGCATCTTCAAAGATCGCTGGCACAGCTTTCCACCGGTCTGCGCATTAACTCCGCTAGGGATGATCCATCCGGTTTGGCCATTTCCGAGCGATTCCGAACTCAGATCGCGGGACTGGCTCGGGCCAGCAAAAATGCCATGGATGCGCAATCCATGTTACAGGTGGCTGAAGGATCTCTGGGAGAAACCCAAGCCGTGCTTCAGCGGATGAGGGAACTTGCCGTTCAGGCCTCCAACGGTGTCCTCACGAGCAGCGATCGACTGGAACTGCAAAGGGAGGTTGATCAACTCAAGGAGGAGGTCGACCGAATCGCGTATTCCACCGAGTTCAATACGAAGAAGCTGCTCGACGGATCGTCTTCGGCCTTGTGGAGCACGGACGGCAATTCGACGGAAGCCATCATCAGGGGTCGGGTTGCGGAAGGCAACTACAAACTGGTCATGGACGCCTCGCCACTTGCGAATCATGTACTGAAAACCGATATTTTCAAGATCAAAGAAGGTGCCATCTCCCAACGAGAGGATGGGGCTCCCAATCAGTTTCGATTCAATCTGGGAGGGGTCGACGGAGACGTCAACGCGGTTGGAACCCTGACTTTTCGGTTTAACTTTACCGGAGATCCGACTGAAAATATGGATGTTTCCATTACATCTCTTTCAGGGGAAAACGCCGGGGGATTCACGGACGCGGAGATCCTGGTTCGGACGATCAATTCGCACGCCACAGTCAGCCAATTCGTGGAAGCCGAACTCCTTTCCAGCGGCGATATCGTGCTTCGCTCCAAGGAGGCGACGGACTCCAGCGACGACTACACCCTGCAAATCGTGACCACGGACGGTGCGGGTAACACGTCGGGGGCCACGGTCGCGGCATGGGGAGGAGAAATCAGCAACTGGGCCGGAGGGAACCTGAGCACGGCCGGAGGCGCTTCGTCCGACATATTCAACAGCACCGTGAAGTTCACCGATTTCGATTTGCTGACCGTTCAGGGAACGGGGGCATCCGGGGTGGGCGCCACTTTCGGAAGCGACAATGCGAACCCGGTGGACAACACCGTGATAGAGTCGGTTTCCAACGCCGCCCGCCTTGCCGCCGGGGATTATGACATTGTCTCCGTAGCCAACAGCGATCTGAGCAGCGGCCTGAATGCATTGACCACGGCGGACCAGGGTTTTCTCATGGGTGCGTACCGGAACGACGATTCCACCGCCGAAGTGACGGGCCTTTCCAATGTGACCGTCGAGGAGAATACCTACGTGATGGTCGAGGTGCTGGGGCGTGGGACAAGCGGGGAGGTCGACCTTCGCGTGTCTTGGGATCAGGGCTCCACCTGGACCAGCTATGTGGACTATGACGCCGGAAGCACCATACTTCGCGATCAAGGCTCCACCTCCAACCGTTTCGCAATCGACTTCACCGGTACTTTTGAAGTCGGAGATAAATTCCTCATCGGTTTGCAGGACCAGGTTTCTTCTTCCGCCAACCTTGTACGTCTTACAGGACCGGCCGGCGAATGGTCCCGTCTACAGCACTCCGATCCCGACTGGGATTCGAGGGAGGGACTGGCGGGAGCCGACTACGCGACCTTCAATCACGGTCTGTGGGTGGACGTGGGAACACAACCCGCGGGGAGTACCACTTCGCTGACACTCGCCAGAATGGACGAGGAAGGACGTGTGGAATTCGGTTCCATCGATGTGACCCTTGGAGAAGTTTTCGAGACCAAGAGCACCAACATCTCCGTCCTGGGTTCCGGAGAGGCGGCGGGGCCGGGCACGTATCTCTCGCAGATCGACCGTTTCTACGACGCAAACGGCAATTTTGTCCTAGGCGAAAACGGCAAATGGATCAACGTGTATACGCTCAGCGGGGACCAGGCTTCCTTCTACGTGGACGGTGGAGACACGTTGCAGGAACTCGCGGATAAAATCGAACAAATCATCAGTCTGGACACGACGGTTCAAGGATATGAGGGGCTTGGGCTGGGGACGGTGCGGGACAGCAGCGGTATCAACCATGTGACCGATCTCGTGGTCAACGCCGCAACCGACGGTGATGAGTCCGTGCCCGGGACCATCGTGATTCGATCTCCCAAGCAGGGGCCGGGAGGCGTGCTGAGCTTCAGCGCCGAGGAGGGCGTGCTTAACGCACTCAGCCTGGCGACCATACAGGATCCCAGCGAAGAAGTGGACCCGCTCACCGTCGAGGTCTTCAACGCCCATACGGGAGAACTCATCGGCGTGGATACGGTGAGTGACAACATTCTCCATGGAGTGATTCAGGGCGTGGACCTGAAAGTGGATCCCAACGTGGACATCGGGTCCTCGTGGAATCCCGCCACGAGAGAGATCGACTTTTACAGCACCGAGGGGAATTATACCGAGTTTCTCCACGTGGTCAGCAATACCACGGATTTCCAAATCGGCGCCAATCCGGGCCAAACCATGAACGCCTATATCGCGCAAATGGATACGGTGGCCCTCGGAGTGGACAAGGCCCTGGTTGTAGATCAGGAACAAGCCTTTCTTGCCATGGATCGGATCGATCAGGCGATCGACTTGGTTTCTGCGGAGCGGGCCAGACTGGGCGCCTACATGAATCGGCTGGACCACACGTTGAACAGTCTGGCCGTTCAGGAGGAGAACCAAGTGGCCGCGGAATCCACCATCCGGGACCTGGATATGGCCAAGGCCATCTCGGAGATGACCCAGTACCAGATTCTGCAACAGGTCGGAACCGCCATGCTGGCCCAGGCCAACAACCTGCCTCAGGCCTTGCTGTCCTTGTTGAAATAACCTCGACCAACCGGCAAAACAACGTGAGGCCCGTCCCTTTTAGGGGCGGGCCTCATTTTTATGATCAATCGTACACACTGGGGGGAATCGGCTTTCAACACGGTATATCCAGCGCATTCACCTTTTACCCAAGGATATTGGGCCGCAGCGGTCTAAACGCTGAACTTGCTGAAATCCCCTATGTTCTTGAAAAGACCGCTCAGGCGGTTGAGCAAAGCCAAGCGATTGTGCTTCAACTTCTCGTCTTTGTCCATGACCATGACCGCGTCGAAAAAGCCGTCAATAGCCCGCCTGAGACCGAAAATGATTTCCAGCGTGTCCGCGTACCGCTTTTCCGCCATGAGCTGGTTCGCGGTCCGATCCGCACGTAGGTATTCGTCCCAAAGCTCCCGTTCGGATTGGTCCTGTAGTAGAGACTCATCCACTTCGGTGCCGGCTTCCTGATCTTTCAGAATATTGACCACTCTCTTAAAGGAAATGGCTAAGAGCTGGAACTCCGGCCGCTCTTTCCAGGCGTTCAGTGCTTGAACACGGTCCATGGCTTCCCCGGGAACATTGTGGTGCAAGCTGAGCACCGCATCCACCACGTCGAAGGGGAGGCCCTTCCCGGTGAGTAGATTGTGGAATCGCGCCCGGAAGAACTCCGTTACCTGTTTAAGGACCTCTTCGGGATCACGCTCCACACGATCTCCCAGAATCTGAAGGCTCTTCACGGCAAGTGACTCGAAATCCAGCAAGTACCGCTTCTCAAGAAGGATGTGGATAATGGCCAGCGTGTGTCTTCGAAGTGCGTATGGGTCGGCTGCTCCGGTGGGGATGAGTCCGATTCCGAAACATCCGCAGATGGTATCCAACCGGTCCGCCATTCCGACCAGGGCTCCCGCGGTGGATTCAGGCAAGGCGTCTCCTGCGAATCGAGGGAGATAGTGTTCATAGACCGCCTGCGCCACCGCTTCGGATTCACCGGCATGTCTTGCGTAGGCCCGACCCATGACACCCTGGAGTGCGGGAAATTCTCCAACCATTTCCGTGACCAAGTCCGCCTTGCACAGCGTGGCGGTCCGTTCGACCGCCTCTCGGGCTTCAGGAGCCGCTGCGTCCGCCATGAACAAAGCCAACTCCCGGAACCTTTCCATCTTCTGATAGGAGGTGCCCAGCTTTTGCTGAAACAGAACACTCTTCAACGCTTCCGCATGATCGGCCAAAGGCTTCTTCAGGTCTTCCCGGAAGAAAAATTTGGCGTCTTCAAGTCTGGCCTTCAAAACCCGTTGGTGTCCCTGAGTGACCACGGCGGGGTCTCTTGCCAAGGTGTTGTTGATCGCCACGAATTTGGGCAGCAGTTTGCCGTTGCCGTCGGTCACTGCAAAGTACCTCTGATGCTCACGCATGGCGGTGATGAGGACTTCATCGGGGAGTTCCAAAAAAGAGTCCGCGAAAGTCCCGCAAACCGCATTGGTCGACTCCACAAGGAAACAATTCTCAGTGACCAGATCGGGGTCGTCGATCAGTTGTCCTCCGGATTCTCTGATGGCCTCATCAACGGATCGAAGCATTCGTTCCCTGCGGACTTCCGGATCGATGACCACGTGGGCTTCTTCGAGTTTCGCGACGTAGTCGGAGGCATCCCGCACCTGGATGGCCTGCGGAGCCATGAAACGATGACCGTAGGTCAGGTCCCCGGACCCGATCCCGTTCAGGGCGAAAGGAACGACTCGTCCGTCAAGAAGGCAAAGCAACCAGTGCACCGGGCGGGCGAAGGGAGTGGGGTTCGAGCCCCACCGCATGGACTTGGGAAAAGCGAGCCCTGCAACCCACGAGGGAAGCAAGTCGGCCAGTAGTTCCGATGTGGGGCGACCCGGAATATGACGTCGGATTCCCACGAATTTTCCTTTGCCCGTCTCCACCACCGCAAGCTCGCTCACGTTGACGCCGTGGGCGCGTGCGAAGCCTTCCGCGGCTTTCGTCGGATTTCCTTGGGCGTCGTAAGCCGACTTCTCAGGAGGTCCCACGACTTGTTGGTCCTGATCCTCCTGCTTCAAGGACATTCCCGAGACGATCAGGGTAAGACGCCGTGGGGTGGACATAGCGTCTATTCGGTCGAACGTGAGGCGCTCGTCACCCAGTTTTTTGGCCATGGAAGCTTTCATCTGTTCCATGGTCGGGGGTAGAAAGCGTGCGGGAATTTCTTCGGTGCCGATCTCCAGCAGGAATTCTCCGGTCACGAGTCGCTCCCTCCTTTCTTCAGCAAAGGATGTCCCATCTCCTCGCGCTGCGCCACAAAGGCGGTACAGCAACCTTTCGCCAACTCGCGCACCCGGGCGATATAGCCGGTGCGTTCCGTAACGCTGATGGCGCCTCGGGCCTCCAACAGATTAAAGGTATGTGAACATTTCAGGCAATAGTCGTAGGCGGGTAGGATCAGGTTCTTGTCGAGCATGCTTCGACTCTCGGCCTCATAAAGATCGAAGAGAGTGAAAAGCATCTCCACGTTGGCTTTCTCGAAATTGTAAGTCGAATGCTCGACCTCTCCTTGATGATGCACTTGGCCGTACGTCACCTGGTCGTTCCACTTCAGGTCGTAAACGTTGTCCACCTGTTGCAGGTACATGGAAATGCGTTCGATGCCGTAGGTGAGTTCCACAGGAATGGGGTGCAGTTCCACACCGCCGACCTGTTGAAAATAGGTGAATTGGGTGATCTCCATACCATCGAGCCAGACCTCCCAGCCGAGGCCCCAGGCTCCCACCGTGGGTGATTCCCAGTCGTCTTCCACGAAACGGATGTCATGGTCCAAAGGATCGATGCCCAAGGCACGCAGGCTGTCCAAATAGAGCTCCTGAACATCGAGCGGCGAAGGTTTTAAAATAACCTGATACTGGTAGTAGTGTTGAAGTCGGTTGGGGTTTTCCCCGTAACGCCCATCGGTCGGGCGGCGTGAAGGCTCAACGTATGCGACGTTCCAAGGTTCCGGACCGAGAACCCGCAGAGTCGTGGCGGGGTTGAAGGTGCCTGCGCCCACTTCAAGGTCATAAGGTTGAACGATCAGGCATCCGTAATTCGCCCAATACTTCTCAAGGGAAAGGATTACATCTTGAAAGTTCATGGGGTCCTCTCTTTTTCCAGTCGATCGAGATAAGTCATGGTTCGGAGCTGCCTTTCCAGCAGCCGCACCAGAAAAGCCCTCAAAAGCCCCTTGCTTTCCCCTCGATTACGCGAAGAAAACCGCAGTTGTCCCATGGATTGAAGGGGATGTTCCTGAGCATGGATCAGGACTCTCAGGGTGCCCCGCGACAATGTCCGTCGATCTCTCACGACACAATCGGGGCACACAACGCCGCCTCCGGAAACTGTGAAGAACATGGGATCCGAAGGAGCAGGAGCCCTGCCGCAGCGAACACAATTTTTCAGCTCCAATCGGTAACCGAGGAGGGTCAGAAGCCTTATTTCAAAAATTCGGGCTACCTGGTCCCCCCGCATTCCTCCTTCAAGCCAGCCGAGGGCCTTGTCCAGCAGTTCAAATACCCCGGGCGACGCATCTTCCGTTGCCGAGAGGTGCAAAACCAAGTCTCCCAAATAGGCGGCGTATGCGAGGGTCCGTTCCTCGTTTCGAAGCCCCAAGTGTGCGTCAATCAGGTCGCAGCTCTCAAGACGAACCAATTCTCGTCCCGGACGAACGGTATAACGCACCAGAGATTTGCTGAACAGGTCAAGACAATTCTGAAATCGGACTCTGCTTCTCAAGGCGCCGAAAGCCAAACCGCTGAGTCTTCCTTCGAGCTCGCCGTAAAACGTTACGATCAGGTCCGTTTCGCGAAATATTCTTCGTTGGAGAATGATCCCGACGGATTCTCTCGGCAGCATTGTTCTCCATCTTGCCGTCCGGAGTCCTCCGAACGATTCGGTTCAGGCCATCCTGTCTACTTCGAAAAGGCATCCCATTTCCAGAAAATAATCGAGGAACGGGAGGTTCTTCCTTGTCTTCCAGAGAGCGTAAGTGGGGATAGGGAGTCTCTTGTCTGAAAAAGAAGCAGGGGATGTCTGCGTTCGCCGGTCGGCGGCAAGGTCAGAAAATGCGGCCGTCGACCGGCTGGTTCGGAAGGAGAGCGTTCACAGCTTGACCTTGACGAAATACGATTCCCTGAGCTCCTTCAGCCACTCTTCCTTTCTTGTTTCGCGTCTTTGCAGGCTCAGGATCTCGACGATTTTCGGTTTGGCATCCTCAAACGAGGACTCGCCTGGAGTTTCTCTCTCGACCAGCTTCACGATCTGGTACCATTTTTCACCGCCGCGCTCGAATTGCATCACGGAGCTCACATCGCCGGGTTCCATCTTATCGAGTACTTGTTGCAGTTCCTTGTCCAGGGCGCTCCAATCTATCCATGACGCATCACCCCCGGCCATGGCGTTGGGACCTTCCGAGAATTGAACGGCCATGGTCTCGAATGAGGCTCCGTGTTCGATCTTGGCTCGTATATTCTCCGCTTTGCTTCTCCGTTCGTCCGGGGTTTCCGTCTCCACCCCGGGATCGGCTCGCAGCAGAATGGTTTTTAGGTGGACACGATCTTTGCGCTCAAATTCATCCTTGTGCTCATCAAAATACGCTCTGACTTTTTCCTCCGGAACCACGATTTGCTTTTCCATTCGGGCCAACAGTAACTGGACCGTCAGGGACGATTTGAGCATTTCCCGATACTTCTCGAGGGTGAAGCCCTGTCGATCCAAATATGCCTTCATGTCCTCCGGCCCCAAGCCGTTCTGTTTGCTCCACTCTTCGATGCGTTGGTCGATCTGCTCATCCGACACGGAGAGGCCTTGTCGATCGATTTCCTTCTGAATCAGTCGATCCGTAATCATTCTGTCCAAGTACTCTTTCTGCATCTTGAACAGCTCTTCCCTTTGGGCTCTCCCCTGATAGTTCTGCATGATCTTCTGTTTCTCAGCTCGTGTGGCTTCTTCGAGCTCCGCAAGCGTGATCACATCGGTGCCCACGACGGCGACGATACGATTGACCAGCTCCGCCGCGGAGGTGCTGGAAACGGATGCGGCGGTTGCGAGCAACAAGCACAAAAAGACGATCAGATTCTTCATAAGCCTACCTTATTCTTGCTTTTTTTCACTATTTATCAAACGAAAACTAACACTTCACGTCATCTCTTGCAAGGTCTTTCTAATTTCTTCAAACACGCTTTCCCGCTCCCCGAATACTTTGTAAAATACTCTTCCTTCCGGCAGAATTCTTGTGCGTTTAGGATGCCTACGCGCAAATTCCAGGAGCTTGTCCACATTAACCCCATCCTCGGGATCAAACGAGTAGGCGAGTTCGCCTCCGCTGAAGTCCAGCCTCCGTATGCGGCCCTTCTTCATCAGGTTCCGGGCTTCGATGGTCCGGATCAGGTTTTCAGCCTCAGCAGGGATAGGGCCGAATCGATCCTTGAGTTCGGCACACAAGTCCTCCAGTTCCTCGGAACTCACAATGGACGAAAGCCGTTTGTAAAGTGACAAACGCTCGCTGACGGCTTCCACATAGCTTTCCGGAAAGAATGAGGGGAAGGGGATGTTGATCTCCGGGTCGATATCATCCGGAGTGGAGCTCCCCTTCAGCTCTGAAACGGCTTTTTCCATCAACTCGAGATACATCTCGTATCCGACGGCCGCTATGTGTCCGGACTGAGAGGCACCCAATATTTCGCCTCCACCTCGGATTTGAAGATCGTGAAAAGCGATTTTGAAACCGGAGCCGAGTTCCGTGAAATCCATCAGTACTTTCAGCCTCTTCTGCGCTTCTTTGCTCATGGCGGTTTCGCTTGGAACCAACAAATAAGCATAGGCCTGCTCTTTGCTTCGTCCGGTTCGGCCGCGGAGCTGGTAGATTTGGGCGAGGCCGAAGCGGTCGGCTCGATTGATGATGATCGTGTTGGCCGCCGGGATATCCAACCCGGATTCGATTATCGTGCTGCAGACCAGTACGTCGATCTCACGATTGATGAAGGCCATCATCGCTTTCTCTAATTCCGCTTCCTTCAGTTGTCCGTGTCCGACCCCAACTCGGGCCTGGGGTGTGAGGCTCCTGATGTGGTCGGCCATGTTCTCGATGGTTTTCACCTGATTGTGCACGAAGAAGACTTGTCCTCCGCGACGCAACTCACGGCTGATCGCGTCCTTGACGACTTCGTCGTCGTATTTGGCCAGATAAGTCTTGATCGAAAGGCGCTCTTTCGGGGGAGTCTCGATGGTGGTCAGGTCTCGGATGCCCATCAAGGACATCTGGAGAGTTCTCGGAATCGGCGTGGCGGTCAGGGTCAAAACATCGACCAATTTCTTGAGCTGCTTGATCTTCTCCTTGTGGGTGACTCCAAAACGATGTTCTTCGTCGATAATCAGGAGTCCCAGGTCCCGGAAGAGTACGTCCTTCTGCAGAAGTCGGTGAGTTCCTATGACAATGTCCACGGTTCCTCTTGCAAGGCCTTCGATGACCTTCCGCTGCTCACCCGATGACTTGAACCTGCTTAGAGACTCCACCCGCACCGGATACGGTGCGAATCGTTCCTTAAAGCTCTTGAGGTGCTGTTCGGCAAGTACCGTCGTTGGAACCAGATAGCAGACCTGCTTCCCATCCAGAATGGCCTTGTAGGAGGCTCGTAACGCCACTTCGGTTTTACCGTACCCCACGTCGCCGCAGACCAGGCGATCCATGGGACCCTCACCTTCCATATCCGCGAACACCTCTCGTATGGCCTTGGCTTGGTCCGGTGTTTCCTCGAATTCGAAAGTCTCTTCGAAATCGGCCATTTCGAGGCTTTCTCTTGAGAACCGATGGCCTTTCCGCACACTTCTCGCGGCGTAAACTTGGACCAGTTCCGCAGCGATCTTCTCCACGGACTGCTTGACCCGTGTTTTGATCCTCGCCCAGCTCTTTCCTCCAAGCCGGTCGAGCTTGGGATCCTTTCCGTCGACGCCCGCGTATTTCTGAATGGCCTTAAGTCGATAGATCGGTATGTAAAGTCGGTCGTTCCCTTCGTACTCGATAAATAGGAATTCGCCCAGCGAAGGTCCCACATCCATCTGGACGAGGCCGCGATAGCGGCCGATACCGTGGTCCGTGTGCACCACCAAATCGCCGGGATTCAGGTCTTCGAAAGAGCTGACGTATGCTTCGATTTTGGACTTGCGTCTGCTGGGTTTTACCGTCTGCCGGGTACCGAGAAATTCTTCGTCGGTGATGATGATGAGATGTTCCGACCACAATTTGAAGCCGCCGGAAAGAGTCCCTTCGTAAATGCGAACCGTTCCGGGGGAGGCCGCGGGCTCGAAGGGCGGTTTCTCCCTTTGCACCGGGATTTCGGAGTTTGCGAAAAACTCTTGGAGCTGGGCGGCTCTTCGGGACGAAGAGCATGCCCAGACGATGTCCATCCCCATTTCGAGCCATTCTTCAACTCGGGCGACGAGTTCTCGGCGTTGTTCCCACTGCTGCGAGCCCGATTTGGCGATGGAGCGGATATCCAGGTTCTCCTCATGCCGGGGACGGATAACGGGTGCATTTTCGTCGGCGTGACCGAACACTAGATCGGACAGCAGGGCATGAGGCCGTTCTTCGATTCGGGGGGCGAGCTCTTCCCACTGGACCAAAGGGAAAATGTCTTCCAGGTCGCCGCACGCTTCCGTGAACTCCTCAAAGGTGTGTCGGCCTTCGTCTCTCACCTTCTCGGGCTCCAACAGAAATACGGGGCACCCGTCGGGGAGGTAGTCGAGCAGGTTCTCGGTCTCGTCGTAGAAGATGGGAAGCACGGCTTCGGCACCGGGGAAAAGGACGCCGGTGCTCATCAGCTCCCTGAAATGAATGGCCTTTTCAGGCGACACATGGGGAGTGAGCCGCTTGGCGGCACGCTGCAGGTGCTCGGTCTGCAAGACTATCTCGCTGACGGGCAACACAATCCATTCGTCGATGGACTCGAAGGATCTTTGATTCAGCACATTGAAAAAACGGATGGAATCAATGAAATCGCCGAAGAACTCGATTCGAATGGGATTTTCGGCCAAGGGGGGATAAATGTCCAGTATCCCTCCACGCACGGAGAAGTCGCCACGTTGCTCTACGAGTTGGGACCTGTAATATCCTCCCTCCACGAGACGTTTGATGAGGACGTCCCGGTCCACTTCCTCTCCCGACACAAGATATTCCACGTGCCTATTCAGGACTTCCCGGGGCAGGGTCCTCTGCATGATGCCGGCGGGGGTCGCCACTACGACGGCGGGTGCGTCGCCTGCCAACAGGCTGTAGAGAGCCTCGATCCTTCTAGCCGAGACTTCCACCGGGGGTGATATATCGTGAAAAGGATAAACTTCGTATGCCGGAAAAGAGAGAATCCCTCGGCCCATTGTTGAGTGGCCGGGAGACGAGGTGAGAAAAAAACGGATGTCGGAAGCCAGCCGATCCGCCTGCTCTCTCGTGGATGCCACGACGAGAAGGGACTTCCGGAGAGTTCGGACCGTTCTTGCCAATAGGTGCGCCCGAGCGGACAAAGAAAGACCTGTGACGATGGGAGCCTGTTTGTTCTCCCTGATCGCTCGGATGATCTCATCGAAATGTGGCTCTATCCGTTCTCGGAACATTGGCGATTTCCGGAGGCGAAATAGCTCATGAAAATCTTCTTGTCAACCGGTCTGCTTCGCCCGTCGTCGCCGGCCCGTGGAAGGAGGCCGGTTGCTGTAGGCCGCCGAAAGACGATGAGATGATGGGCGCGAACATCTTAAACAGCGATAAGCAAATAGAGTACGTCGCAGTGACGAGGGACGGAGCGCAACGCCGCGCGTCGCGTTTTTCAACCGTCTGCAAGACCTTGCCTTTGGAGAGTCGGTCACGTAATAAGGCAGGAAGATACGGTGTATCCCAAAGGCGGGCGGAACGAAGGGTACGGCCGGTGAAAGAGGGGGGGGTGAACGAGTGCTTGATTTCTATCTGGTAATGGCTTTGGCCGTGGGAATCATCATTCTTACCGAAGTGTTCGCCGTTATTCAGAAGCGAAAAAAGAATGACGATTAAGAAGTAACCCCGCCGGACGAGATTCGGGCCTGCAATTCAAAGGTTGGGATTTGGATCCATGGAAAAGGTCAGTCCCATGGAAACACCATTCCGGCGGATACGCAATTGATGCACGGATCGGCCGCGGCCCGCATCCATAATTGCTTTGTGCACGGAGTGTACGGAATGTAACTCCACGTCGTTAAGACTCTCCAGCACATCCCCCGGCTGTAGACCCATTTTCGCGGCGATGGTTCCCTCCAGCACGGAAGACACTTCGAGCCGTCCTTCCGAGAGGGCTGCGTTGTCCACGGTCACGCCCAGACGGGGAGGTGTGAATTTACTGGGCGCCGCCACCCAGATGTAATCGCCGAGTTTGAGGGCGAGGGCTTCCCGTGCACGCTCCGGGGAAACGGGGATCACGGTGAGCAAAGGCAGGCCGGTGCGTCGTTCAAAAGCCTCAACCACTCCTTGCCGTTTGTAGAGATGACCCGATCCGGTGAAGACGAGAATCTTCGTGTTCGATTCGAACTCCGGCACATGAGCTGCGAGTGTTTCCGCCATGGTTTCATCCCACACTCGTTGTGCCTGGAAAAAAAACTCGAAATTCGACAACTCGGTTTGCTCGTGCGTTTCGAATTGCCGACGAATGATTTTTCGGTACTCGGGAAGGTCCAGAAAGATATCCTTGGCAATGCGAGACCGTTCCGACGGTGTAAGGCCCGACAATCCGAATCTTGCGGTCTTGCCGACCACCTCTCCAGGCGCATTGAGTCCCAGAACGGGAAGCGACCAGTTTCTAGCCTCCTCCAGGATATCTCGGTACAAAATGTACGGGTGACCCCAGTTCTCCTCCCAGCCGACCCTCCTCAGAAATGCATCCTCGGACATCTCACCCCGAATCCAGGCGTCCAGAACCTCCTGCTGTTCGTATCCGAACATCTCCATGCCGATGACCAGATTACCTTGGTACTCGAGGATGCTTCTGAGTATGCGGAGTTGGACTTCGTGGTGCGACGCCTGATCATGCGTCTCTCCCACGAAAATCACGGAAACCCCCATAAGGGCTTCCCGCAGCTCTTCAAAGGAAACCGGATTACCGGTGGAAGTCTCGAAGATTTCGCCGGGACGAGGCGTAACGGGGGCTTCGGGTCCGGTGACGGAACACCCCGACAGCAAAAGAGCCAGCATGAGAATGCCCGATAGGGTACGGATGGTGATCACCTCCCAAGTTGGATCACTCACCTTACTCCCAGCCTCTTCTTTAGAGCAACCTCAAAATCTCTCATTGGGTCGGAAGTTCGTCGCGATTCTCGTCGGACCCTGCGGTATCGAACAAATCGCCTCCTCCGCCCAGCACTGTGTAAAGGCGAACCTGGTTGGCGAGTTCGGCCAAGCGGGTGCTGATAAGCCCTTGTTGCGCCGTGTAGAGAGAACGCTGCGCGTCAAGGACGTTCAGGTAGATATCGGTGCCTTTCCGGTACCGGGCGTCGGAAAGGCGGTACGCTTCAGCAGTGGCTTCCACGAGGGACCGTTGCGCTTCGATCTGATCCGCTATCGTCCCCCTTCCGGCCAGGGCATCGGCGACCTCCCGGAAGGCCGATTGAATTGCTTGTTCGTACTGAGCCAATGCGATTTCCCGGTCCACCTTGCTTAGTTTCAGCGCCCACCACGTTCCCGGGTAAAAGATCGGAATGCTGATGCTGGGCGTGAAGTTCCATTGCAGGGTCCCCGATTGGAAGAGATCGGACAATTCGCTGCTTGCCGTACCAACAGCGGTGGTGAGGGAAATCCTGGGGAAGAGGGCCGCGCGTGCGGCGCCGATGTTGGCGTTGGCGGCTTTCAGCAGATTCTCGGCCCGGATGATGTCCGGGCGACGCAACAGCACCGTGGAAGTCATGCCGGGCGATACATCCCGCAACGGCTTCACGGAGCTTAAGGTTTCGGGCAGAAGGTCGGCCGGCACGGGTGAGCCGACAAGCAGATTCAGCGCGTTTTCATCACGGGCGACCCTTTCGGTATATCGAGCGACGTCCACTCGAGCCGTGTCCACTCTCGTTTGAACCTGGCGGACGTCGAGTTCGGGCGTCAGTCCCACTTCAAAGCGCCGGTGAATCAGGTCATATGACGTTCGCTGGGCCTCGAGCGTGAATCGAGCGAGTTGCAGGTTCTCCCGATCCGCCGCCAGTGTCAGATAGGCATCGGCCACCGCGGATACCAGCAGAATCCGCGCGCTGCGCACCGCTTGCTCCGTAGCCAAGTATTCTTCGAGCGCCTTTTGTTTCAGGCTTCGAATACGGCCGAAGAAGTCGATTTCCCAGGAAGCGATTCCGAGGTCCACGCTGTACTCTTCGACGGTCTTCGCTCGACCTGTGTCGGAAATGGTTTTAGGCACTCGTTGCTTTGAACCGACGGCGACGGCACCGATTGTGGGGAGGATCTCGACCCGTTGAATCCCATACAATGCTCTTGCTCTCTCGAGGTTCAGAACGGTCACCCGAAGGTCGCGATTGTTTTCCAACGCGATCGCAACGACCTCTCGTAATCGCTCGTCGGTGAGAAATTCCCGTCGATCCAGGTCGACGGCCGCCGGGGCTTGCTGCAGCGCGGCCGTCTCATAGTAAGCGGGTCCGTCCGGCCACGAGTCCGGGATCGGCGCTTCGGGACGCGTATAGCTAGGCATGAACGTACATCCGGAAAACAGAAGGCCTATGATTGCCGAGAGGGCCAACAGCATTGGCTTCATTTCCGCCTCCTTCCCGAAGGGCTCACAGGGTCCGAGGCGTGGTCTTTCGGCGATGCGTTCGACTTCCCTCGGAACAGCCGAACGACTCCGACATAGAACAACGGGATGAAAAAGATTGCCAGAAAGGTGGCGGTGATCATGCCGCCCAAAACCCCGGTGCCTATGGCGACCTGCGCCCCGGCGCCGGCACCTCCTGCGGTCGCCAACGGCAATACACCGAAACCGAAGGCCATGGAGGTCATGACGATGGGACGCAATCTCAATTTTGCCCCTTCCAGCGTGGCTTCGATCAACCCCATTCCTTCCTTCGTTTTGGCCATGGAGAATTGAACGATGAGGATGGCGTTCTTGGTCGTGAGGCCCAAAACCGTAAGAAGACCGATTTGGAAGTACACGTCGTTGGGCAAACCGCGGAGAGAGGAGGCGACTACACCGCCGATGACCCCCAAGGGCAACGCCAGCAAGATGGAAATGGGAACGGTCCAGCTTTCGTAAAGAGCGGCCAGGCAAAGGAAGATCACGATCACGGAAAAGGCGTAAAGCAGAGGTGCCTGGGACTTGGCCATTCTTTCCTGGTAGGAAAGGCTGGTCCAGTCATAGCCGATCCCTTTGGGCAGCTTGGCGGTGATATCTTCCATGGCCTGCATGGCTTCACCCGAGCTTCTCCCCGGTGCGGGTTCCCCCCAAATGTTGATGGCCGGAAAGCTGTTGAAGCGTTCCAGCCTTGGGGAACCGTAGAACCAACGACCCGAGGCGAAGGAATCGAAAGGCGTCATGGTCCCTGCATGATTGCGGACATAGAGCCGTTCCAGGTCGCCCGGGAGCATACGGTAGGGTGCGTCAGCCTGAACGTACACTCTTTTCACGCGCCCGCCCTGGATGAAGTCGTTCACGTAAGCGCTCCCGAAGGACGCAGCGATGGTAGTGTGGATGGAATCGATGGGAACTCCGAGGGAGCCGGCCTTTTCCCAATCCACGTCGATTCGATATTGAGCCACGTCGCTCAGGCCGTTGGGACGGACACGCGTGAGTCTTGCATCCTGCGCGGCCATGCCGAGCAATTGGTTGCGGGCCGACATGAGCGCTTCATGCCCTATGCCGCCGCGGTCCTGCAGCTCAAAGTCGAATCCCCCTGCTTGTCCCAGTTCGAGAACGGCGGGCGGAGGGAAGGCAAATACTCGTGCGGTGCGAATTTTCGAGAATTTCCCCATGGCGCGCGCCAACACCGCATTGATTTTCAGGTCCGGCCGGTTACGCAAGTCCCAATCGCTCAGGTGGACGAAGGCGATCCCCACGTTCTGACCGGTACCCGAAAAACCTCGGCCCGCTAGAGTGAAGCAGGAAGCCACGGCTTCCTTTTCATCCTGCAGAAAATGGTTCCGCACCTGGGTCATGACCTTGTCGGTTTGTTCCAGAGTCGACCCTGAAGCCAGGGTCGCCTGGACGAATACGATCCCCTGGTCTTCGTCGGGAAGATAGGCGGTGGGCATCTTCTGGAATAGGTAAGCCAAAGCCGCAACGATAAGAACATAGGCGACCATGTATCTGATCGTGCCCTTGAGAACCCGACCGACCATGTTTTGATACCTGTCGCGCACCCAGAAGAATGTTCGATCAAACCAGCGGAAGAAACTTCCGAGAAAAGAAAAGCCCGCCTTGGGGCTTTGATGCCCTTCCATCGACGGTTTGAGCAAGGATGCGCAGAGAACCGGGGTCAGAATCAGGGCCACAACGACCGAGAGCAGCATGGCGGCGATCACGGTCACCGAGAACTGTCGATAAATGACCCCGGTGGAACCTCCGAAAAAGGCCATGGGACCGAAGACGGCGGAAAGCACCAACCCGATTCCCACTAATGCGCTCGTAATTTCCTTCATGGATTTGCGAGTGGCTTCTTTGGGCGGCAGCCCCTCTTCGGCCATGACCCTTTCCACGTTCTCCACCACGACGATGGCGTCGTCCACCAGAAGGCCTATGGCCAACACCATAGCGAACATGGTCAACATGTTGATGGAGAATCCGAACAATCCCAATACGGCGAAAGTCCCCAAAATCACCACGGGAACCGCCAGGGTCGGAATCAAAGTCGCACGCATGTTTCCCAAGAAAAGGTACATGACGAGGAACACCAGTACGATGGCCTCTATCAGTGTCTTGACCACCTCTTCAATGGCCACTTTCACAAAAGGGGTCGTGTCGTAAGGGTAGACCACCTCCATACCCGGAGGAAAATACCTGGACAACTCTCCCATTTTCGCCTTTACGGCGTCGGCGGTATCCAGGGCGTTGGAGCCGGGCGCCAAGCGGACGGCCAACGCCGAAGCGGGGCGACCATTGTATCTCGCATGGGATTCATAACGCTCGGCACCCAACTCGGTGCGGCCGACGTCGCGTACACGCAGAATGGAACCGTCCGTGTTGATACGGAGCGGTATGGCGCCGAATTCTTCCGGGGTCTTGAGCAGGTTCTGGACGATGATGGAGGCATTCAGCCTCTGTCCCTTGACAGCGGGCGCTCCGCCGAACTGTCCGGCCGATATCTCCACATTATAGGCGGAAATGCTTTGGATGACGTCTTCGACGGTCAATCCGTACCCGTTCAGTTTGTCCGGATTCAGCCATACCCGCATGGCATACTGTGAGCCGAAAACATTCACCTCACCGACTCCGGGAACCCGTGCCAGCACTTGTTCCACATTGGCTTGCGCGTAGTCCGCGAGATCGTAGTCGTCCATACTCCCGTCCACCGACGTCAATCCCACGATGATCAGCCAGTTTCTGGTGGACTTGCTGACCTTGACTCCCTGACGTTGCACCACGTCGGGCAAACTCGCCATGGCGAGTTGCAGCTTGTTCTGAACCTGAGCCCAAGCGAGATCCGGATCCGTGCCCGGAGCGAAGGTGAGTTCCACTCTTCCCGCGCCGGACGCATCACTGGAGGCGGACATGTACAGCAGTTTGTCGAAGCCGGTCATTTTCTGTTCAATGATCTGTACTACGCTGTTCTCGACGGTCTCCGCGGAAGCACCGGGGTAGAACGCGTCAATGGCGATGGAGGGAGGCGCGATGGGCGGATACTGCGAGATGGGTAAGTTGTAAATGGCCAACCCGCCGGCCAGCATCATGACGATGGCGATGACCCAGGCGAACACCGGGCGTTCGAGAAAAAAGTTGGATAACATTCGTGTCCTCCGTCAGTTCGACTTGACCGGCTGACGGTCCGTATTCGAGGCCTCGGCGCCGTTGGTGGAATCATTCAGGGCAACCGCCTTGACCACGGCACCCGGCCTGACGTTGATCGCCCCTTCCACGATGACCCGGTCTCCCTCCGAGAGCCCGGAAGTGACCAGCCACCGGCTGCCGATGGCTCGGTTGAGGCTCAGCATGCGTTGTTGCACGGTGTCTTTGTCATCCACCACAAGTGCGAGAGGCTCGCCCTTCGGGTTGCGGCCCACCCCCTCCTGAGGAATGAGGATGGCCTGTTCAGCGACGCCCTCTTCTATGACAGCTCGTACGAACATGCCCGGCAGGAGCAGGTCCTCCGGATTGGGGACCACGATGCGCAGCGCAAAAGACCCTGTTGTCGGGTCCACCGTGACGTCACGGAACTGCAATGCACCCTCCAGAGGATAGGGGGTTCCGTCTTCCAGAAGTATCCGTACTTTCTTCCCGTTTTTGCCGTTTGCGGTGAGCCGGCCGGATTCGAGGTTTCGTTTCAGTCGCAACAATTCGGTGGAGGATTGGGTTACGTCCACGTAAATGGGGTCAAGCTGTTGAACGGTGGCAAGGGGCGTGGGCTGATACGCGGTGACCAGTGCGCCGTTCGTGACGTTGGACATGCCGATGCGTCCGGAAATCGGAGCAGTGACTCGGGTATACTCCAAGTTGATGCGGGCCGCTTCCACGGCGGCTCTCCAATATTCAATCTCGGCACGCGCCTGTTCGACGGCGGCTACCGCATCGTCGTAGTCCTGCCTGCTGACGGCTTGGTCCACCAGTAATTCTTCATATCGATCCGCCCTCGAGCGGATCGACGGCAGGTTGGCCAAGGCTTTGCCGAGAGATGCCTTCGCGGAATCGTAGGCCACCTTAAAGGGCGCGGGATCGATTTGATAGAGCAGATCACCCGCTGCGACATCCGAGCCCTCCCGGAACAAGCGTTCTTTAATGATCCCGTTGACCTGTGGCCGGATCTCCGAGATGAGATAGGCGGAAGTTCGTCCCGGCAGATCGGTGCTCAATTCGATACGTTGGGGCTTGACGGTGACGATGGCCACTTCCGGGAGCGGGGGGGCGGCAACCTGCTTGCCGTGCCCGTTCTCGCAAGCCGACAACGCGAGGAAGCCCGCCGCCACCGCCAGAATTAAGGCCAATCCGCGTGATAGGGAAACGCTTTTGCTCAGATGCATCGAAGTCCTCCAAAATGTCGACGACGGTAAGAGTGGTTTTGCGAGCCGATGACGATGAGATTAGGGGGCGAGCAGTCCCGTGAAAAAGATGTCCAAAACGGCATCCGGTTCGTCCGGACACGGATAATTCTCCGGGTCCTCGATCCAGAAAAGGAAAAAGGCGTTGATCGTGCTGTCCAAGGCCAGCGCTAGTCGATGGGGAGTGGCGATGGGGTTGAAACGTCCCTGACTGATTCCGCTCGCGAAGACGCCGGCCAACGAAGCCAATAGATCGCGATATCCTCTGCGTATCTCGTCGTGCAAGTCCGATTTGAGGTTGAAACTCGCGCCCCTGCTTTCCGCGAGGTAGAGGCGAATGAATGCGATATGCTCCCGAAACAGCTCGGTCTTCTTCCGAACGTAATTTCGGAGTTGTTTAATCTCGTCATGCGACGCCTTCAGCGCCTGCCGGAGTGCTCCATCAAAAATGTCTCGTTTCTCCAGAATAAGAGCCTTGTAGAGGTCCTCCTTATTCTGGAAGAACTTGTAGAGTGTTCCGATGGCGAACTCGGACTTCTCGGCGATTTCGTGCATGCAGACGTTATGATAGCCTTTTTCGGCGAAAAGCTCAAAGGCGGCCTCCAGAATCTCTCCACGTTGCCGCAGTTTTTCCCGTTCCCGCCTGGAGAGCTTTGGGGGCGACATTGCGTGACCTCTCCCATCCGATAATCGCTGATTCACAAAAGTGAATGATGCGTCACATTATGAATCTTATGTCACGAAGTCAAGTTAAATTTTGAAACGAATCGCCGGCAGCCGGCATGTCTTTGAGAAATCCGACGGTAATGCGCTATTTGTATCGGGGCTCCCAATGCATCGTGCCGGCCGGCTTTCAATTCGATGGATTCGGCGCCGGCCTTCCGCTGCCGCGCCGGCTGAACGCTTTCTCAGCTTCAATCATCCGGGGAAGAACCTGAAGACGAAGAATCTCCGGATTGACAGGGAGAGGACGGCCCGATAAGTAAAGAATGGGTGCGCCGTCGGTATCCGTGAACCGCAGCGTAAACAAACGGTCCGTCTCCAAGACATGTTGCCGGGACCACAAAACGGAGGTGAATGCCATTTTGCGAACTGCAATCATATTCTGTTTGATCTTCTCCTTCTGGAGCAGTGCGTGGGCGGAGACTTACATCGTCCGGTTCGACAAGACCGACGTCCGGCACGGCCCGGGGCGTGAGTTTCCCGCCGCCTGGCAGGTGAATAAGGGGTATGTTTACGAAAAAACCGGCGAAAAGGGAAAGTGGATTCAGGTCAAGGACATCGACGGCGACGGCGGATGGGTCCATGAATCCCACGTTCGAAAGAGCCCTGTGGTGATCGTGACCGGGGAGGTGGTCAACATCCGCGATAAGCCCGGTACCGATTCCAACGTCATTTCAAGAGCCGCCAAAGGACTAGTGTTGAACTATCTGGACAGGGAAGGGGAATGGCTCAAGATCAGCCGACCGGAGTTCGGCGTCGGTTGGATACATAAGGATCTTGTGTGGGGCAATCCGTGACGGATCGGTGAACCACCCGAACCGCACGCGGGAGAGGACGGTTACGGTTTGCCGTCCGTGAAGCCGCCTGTTTGATTCACCCGCCGGTGCTCAAAACCGCGGGCTCGCCGCCGAGAGGGGGCGGCGTCGCATCGGCGGCGTCCGCTAAACGTATGCCGGCTTCCTTCCGATACTCACGTAGGAAAAACCAAGCCGATTCATCTCATCCGGATCATATTGATTCCGACCGTCGAAAATGAGCGGGGTTTTCATCAGGCTTTTCATTCTCTGAAAGTCGGGCGTTCGAAACATGTTCCACTCTGTAATCAGGATAAGCGCCTCGGCGCCGTCGAGTGCTTCGTAGCTGTCTTTGTGAAACCGGATTCCTTGTCGTCCGGAAAAGACCGCCTTCGCCTCCTCGATCGCTTGAGGATCAAAAGCCCGAATATCGGCCCCGCAGTTCAGAAGTTGATCGATGATGGTGATCGAGGGAGCCTCCCTCATGTCGTTGGTGTTGGGTTTGAACGCAAGTCCCCAGACCGCGAGCCGTTTTCCCTCCAAACCGCCACGGTCTCTGAAATAGTCGATCACCTTGCCTGCCAATAGTCGCTTCTGCGCCTCGTTCACATCGATGACGGACTGCATGATTCTGGGTTGGAGTCCGTAATTCACCGCCGTGCGAACCAACGCTCGGAGGTCCTTCGGAAAACAGGAACCTCCGAATCCGACACCGGGGTAGATGAACTGATACCCGATCCTGGGATCGGCGCCGATGCCTTTCCGCACCATGGAGATGTCCGCGTCCACCGCTTCGCATATTTTGGAGACCTCGTTCATAAAGGAGATTTTGGTCGCCAGCAGTGAATTGGCCGCATACTTTGTCATTTCGGCGGAGCGCACGTCCATGATGATCAACTTTTCTCGCGTACGGGCGAACGGCGCGTAGAGCGCTTTCATCAGTTCCGCGGTTCTCGGGTTTTCACAACCCACCACCACTCGATCGGGCTTCATGAAGTCCTGCACCGCGTCGCCTTCTTTCAGAAATTCGGGATTGGACACCACGTCGAACTCGACCGCTTTGCCGCGATTCTGTAATTCCTGCCGGACCACGGATTTGACCGCATCGGCCGTTCCCACGGGCACCGTGGACTTGGTCACCACAATGCGGTATTCCTCCATCGTGCTTCCGATATCCTTGGCCACTTCCAGCACGTGTTGAAGGTCCGCGGAGCCGTCTTCTTCAGACGGTGTGGGCACGGCGATCATCTGGAACAGGCAGGAGTCCACTCCCTCGGCAAGGTCGAGGCCGAAGCGGAGTCGCCCGGCTTCCAGATTTCGCTTGAGCAATTCTTCGAGTCCCGTCTCGAAGATCGGAGATTCGCCTTGAGCCAACCTGGCGATTCGTTCGTCGTCCACCCCTTTCTTGCCCACGCATAGGACTTCGTTACCCATTTCCGCGAAGCATGCTCCAGTTACCAGACCGACATATCCGGGGCCGATGACACAGATTTTCATTAAGATTCCACTCCACGTTAGAAGGATGGCAGTGCGTAAGAGAGCCGCAGTTCTCGTTCAGCAGGGTTCGAATGAACTCTTCAATTTTCCTTCGGCCCCGACGATAACGTCGCTTCCGCTTCTTCTCATGTGAAACCGCCGCGACTTTCCGAGTAGCGGCAGACTCGACGGTTTCTTCGATTGCGGCACGCCGGAAGCGGAAATCGGAACCGTGCGGAGGTCGATTTCCGAAGGCGGAGGAATATCTGTTGAAAGCGGTCCGGGCTCTTAGGCCCTAACGACGTTGAAGGAAACGGGGCGTTGCTCAGGCCAGCAGGGTCTCCAGAGGAATGAACTCCCTTCCCAAGGCCTCCGCAACTTGCGGATGTGTGACGTGTCCTTTGTAGATGTTCACGCCTTTGGCCAGGCAGGGATCCGAAAGGATCGCGGTGTTGAAGCCCTGGTCCTGGAGTTTGACCGCGTATGGAAGGGTGGTGTTCGTAAGCGCGAAAGTCGAGGTCCTGGCGACGACGCCGGGCATGTTGGGTACTCCGTAATGGATCACCTCGTCCACGGTGTAGGTCGGATTCCTGTGAGAAGTGACGTGCGACGTTTCGACACATCCTCCCTGGTCAATGGCCACATCAACAATGACGCTGCCGGGCTTCATGCCGGAAACCATTTCCCTGGTGACCAGATGCGGAGCTTTCGCCCCGGGTATCAAAACCGCTCCCACGACCAGATGAGACCGGGCGACCGCTTCCCGAACATTGTCGGCATGAGAATAGATGGTGGTGATCCGACTTCCGAAGACGTCGTCCAGATAAATCAGCTTGCACTGGTCCACGTCCAGCACGTACACTTCCGCGCCCATGCCCATGGCGATCTTGGCTGCCTCGCGCCCCACCGTTCCGGCTCCGAGAATGGTGACCTTTCCTCGATGGACACCGGGAACGCCCCCTAAAAGAACTCCTCTCCCGCCTTGGGTCTTTTCGAGAAAATGTGCTCCAACCTGAATGGACATTCTCCCGGCCACTTCACTCATGGGAATCAGTAAGGGCAGGGAACCGTTGTCAAGCTGAATGGTCTCGTAGGCAATGCAGGTTACGCCTTTTTCCAGAAGCATGTCCGCAAGGCCCGGAGCAGGCGCAAGATGGAGGTAGGCGTAGAGGATCAATCCCTCGCGCATCAAAGGATACTCGGTGGGCTGAGGCTCTTTCACCTTGATCACCATTTCAGCCCGCTCATAAATTTCTTCGGGAGTATCGACAAGTTCGGCCCCCGCTGAGACATATTCATCGTCCGGTATGCGGCACCCCGCACCCGCTCCCCGCTCCAAGATCACTCGTCCGCCATGCGCTTTGAGCATGCGCACTCCCGCCGGAACCATCCCCACTCGATACTCGTCTTCCTTCACTTCTTTGGGAACGCCGATGATCATGACCTCTCCTCATATCCAGTGCCGGCGTCGGCCGTTGGTCTGGACTTCTCTATCCAGTTTGATGATTTTTCCTTCCAGATGCACTTCCTTGGGCATGCCGTGCGAAAAAGAATCCCGAAAATGCACGGAGAAGAGGTAAGAGTTTTCTCTAAGTACGGGACTGAGCCGGGGCAGGCAGTGCTCCCGGAAGACTTCCGGATTCATGGTGTTCAGGACTTCACAGCCATCATAGTGTTCGTCGTGAGCGGGAATACTGGTCACACTCCTCAAATGATGGTGCTTATCGATATTCTTATCGAGAAGGTGGATTACGTCCACATTGTCCGCCTCCACGCTTCCCACCAACCGTATGTAGTTCACTTCGCTGAAACGGCCTCTCGCCAGTGGTCGATACTCCATGCGTCCCGTTTCGTCGAATCGAATTTCCTTGTAGTTTCGCCCCAGATTCCATGAACTGTGTCTGAGATTGTATCCGACGGCTACGTCGTATAGACCGACTCGCAGTGAACGTAATGAGAAAATGTGAAACGGTTCCAGGTGTTCGGAGTAGTCTCGCTTGTCGGGATGGAATTCGGGAAAGGAAAAAAGATAATCGATAAACCGTTGCGAGAGCTCCCGATTTATATGGTCGATCCTCTCCATGCGTTCCATGGCGGCATCAAGCAGCTTGCGTGTCCGTTTCCTTGATCGGGCGGTATAGTTGAGGCGATGCCGTTCGAAGGCTTCAGGGTTCTTTTCCAGGTTGATTTCCTCAAAAGCCGTGTTGAGTTCAACCGCTTCCCGATGAGACTTCCGGGACGAGCCACGGGATGTTTGCCGGTTGGTGTCGGGATGGAGCATTTTGAGCAGGAAGCGGTAATTTGATCGCACCAAGCCGAAGAGCTGTTCGTCCGTCAGACGGTTCGCCATTTCCTTGGTGATGCCCAACACTTCAAAAGGATTCTTCGCCATGCGACTTGTATAAACCAGCTTATTGGGAAAATCAACTGCGGCACCTCCTCTCCGAGCTTGCCCACACGGAGGAGGGGAGGCGTGATTCGGTTTGCACCTCCTCCGTCCTTTGAATAGGATGGTTCGCTCAGAGGACCGAGCCCCTCCAAACGCCAAGGCTATTCCGAATATGGATTCCTACCCTCAAAGGCACTGCTCATGACGATACAACTCATCATTTTCTGTTTCGGGGCGGTGGTAGGCAGTTTCTTGAACGTCTGCATCCTTCGCCTCCCACTGGACGAGTCCGTGGTTTCGCCCGGTTCCCGCTGCCCCCACTGTCGATGTCCCATTCCATGGTATTTGAACATTCCCTTGTTGAGCTACCTCGTGCTGCTGGGAAGGTGCCGTCGCTGCGGTGAACGAATTTCTCCCGTATACCCGACCGTGGAGCTGATTACCGCTCTCCTGGCCGTCTTCCTGTGCATGCGATTCGGACTCTCGTGGCTGTTCTTGGCCTGGTTCATTTTCGTGGCCTCTCTGATAGTGATCTCCTTCATCGACCTTGCCCACCGGATTATACCCGATGTCATCTCCTTGCCGGGAATTCCGCTCGGGTTCGTCTTTTCATTTTTCCGGGAGGACCTAAGCCCGCTGGACTCCGGTTTGGGGTTGATTCTTGGCGCGGGACTCCTGCTGGCGGTTTCCTGGGGTTATTTCCTGTTCACTCGTAGAGAAGGGATGGGGCTCGGCGACGTGAAACTCCTGGCCATGATCGGAGCCTTTCTGGGCTGGGAGGGAGTGCTTTTCGTGCTCTTGGCCGCTTCCGTGATCGGAGCGATCATAGGCACCCTTATCATGGTGATTATGAGATCCAATCTGAGACTCGCCATTCCATTTGGTCCATTTTTATCAATTGCGGCAGTGGGTTACCTCTTCTTCGGAGAATCCCTTGTGGCGTGGTATCTTAATCTGGTATAAGGCGTTCTGCTCGTGCAACGTCTTGCCCTTTGAGTGGGATCGTATGCAACGGTGCCCTATGGACGACCGCCGTTCTACCCTGCCTGCTTCTCACCAGGGATCGGAAGGTCCGACTCTCGTTTCTCGACTATTTTCGCCTTCGGAAGGCGCATGGATCCCCTCAAAGCCGCCATACTCGGTGTCGTTCAAGGCCTGACCGAATTTCTACCCGTAAGCAGTTCCGGCCATTTGGTGATTTTTCAACACCTCTTCGGTTTGAACGAACCCGAACTCTTCTTCGATGTTTGTCTTCATCTCGGCACTTTGTTCGCCGTTTGTATCTTTGTTCGGAAAGAGCTGCTGCAAATCCTCCTTTCCCTGGTTGCAGTCCGGGGAAGAATCAGAGCGACTTCCCCGGCCGCCCGGCAACCGGACCCCAACATTCGGCTTTTCGTCCTGGTTTGTATCGGCACGTTGGTAACGGGTGTCTTCGCTCTCACGTTCAAAGACGAACTGGAAGGCCTCTTTGCATCTCCTTTCTACGTGGGGATCGCCTTGATGGGAACGGGCGTGATTTTGACCTTGAGCAAATGGGCCAAGCCTTCAATAGACCGGATTTCGGAGATTCGTTTCCGGGATTCCGCGTTGATCGGCCTGGGACAGGGACTCGCGGTCATTCCGGGCATTTCCAGGTCAGGCACGACTATCACGCTGGGCTTGTTATTGCATTTGGATCGAGAGTTGGCCGCCCGTTTTTCCTTCTTGTTGTTTATTCCGGCCATTTTGGGGGCGGCCGTACTTCAATTTGATTCAGGTCGGGTAATGGGCGAGCCCGTGTCATTGGCGGTGGGAACTTTATCCGCCGCATTGAGCGGGTACTTGGCACTGAACCTCCTTCTCAAGCTGGTACGAGTAGGAAAGTTCTGGATATTCGCACCATACTGCTTCATTTTGGGGCTCGTAACGGTTTTTTATTACCGGGGTTGATTTCCTTTCCCATCACGGTTTCTCCATCGGATGGACGGATGTATTCCGGCACAACCCACCTCTGCCGCCGAGACTTTCAAAACGGTTTGGTGGACCCACAAGACGGAATCCTGCGCTTCCCAGGGAGCATTCATGAGGTTGAAACAAGCATTTCTGGCGTCTCCCGGTCCGAAGACCGGCAAAGAAGCGCTCGTATTGGGGCTTAAGGGATTCTGCATGGGATTGGCGGATATCATTCCCGGCGTCTCGGGCGGCACCATAGCCTTTATCACGGGAATCTACGAAGACCTGATCTCCGCGGTTCGATCGTTTGACGCCCGTTTTTTTTCGAGACTGTTCCATCTGGATATTTCGGGAGTGCTTTCAACCGCTCACGTGCGTTTTCTGGTGCCGCTTATGTTGGGAATCGGGACCGCCTTGGTTTCCGCGTCTCGTTTGATGCATTATCTGATGGATCGGTACCCCGTCTCCGTCTGGTCCCTGTTTTTCGGGCTGATCCTGGCCTCCATTCTGGTCATCGGTAGGGGATTGGACCTCAAAAGCCTGCGTTTGCCGGTTTGCCTTGTGGCGGGCTGTGTCGCGAGCTACTGGATCGTGGGGACCATCCCGGTGACAACGCCGGAATCTTCGTGGTTCATATTCCTCAGCGGGGCCGTGGCGGTCTGCGCGATGATCCTTCCAGGCATCAGCGGCGCCTTTATCCTCTTGATCCTGGGAAAATACGAATTCATTACCGGGACGCTCAAAAATCCCTTTCTGCTCTCCAATATATTTGTCATCGTCACGTTTGTGTGTGGATGCGGCGTCGGTCTCGCGGCCTTCTCCCGGGTCCTCCACTATTTCCTTTCACACCGGCGTCAGGAAACCCTGGCCATATTGACGGGATTCATGGTGGGAGCGCTGAGAAAGGTCTGGCCCTGGAAAGAGGCCGTTAAGACCAAGCTCGTCGAGGGAAAGGTTCTGGTATTGCAGGAAGCCAATTTTCTGCCTCATCAAGTCGATCGAGACCTTGTCGTGGCGCTCCTGCTGATGGTTGTCGGATTCGCCGCGGTGATGCTCCTGGATCGGGTATTTGGTGGGACCGGCACGGAGGCGGTCCCGCATTTTGATCAAGCTGAAAACCATTGATTGGAATCAAAGGATGGCAACGATGAAACTGCCTAATTCGCGCATTATGGTCAAACTGAGTGGTGAGGCCTTGGGAGGAGAAGAGAACCGGGGATTCCACGGACCCTCGATCCTGTCCGTGGTGGATGAGATTCTCCGTGTGCAGAAGCAAGGTTTTCAGGTAGGGATCGTCATCGGGGGCGGAAATCTTTTTCGCGGAAACATGCGTCCCGAGGAATTGAAACGGCCCACGGGCGATACCATGGGAATGCTCGCCACCGTAATGAACGGCCTGGCGCTTCGAGACTTTTTCGAGTATCGAGGGGGCAGGGCGATGGTCTATTCGAGCTTGCCCATAGCCGGCGTCGCACGGCCCTTTTCGAGGACGGAAGCTCGAGAGGATCTGGATCGGAATTCAACGGTTATTTTCGTGGGCGGATTGGGGCGACCGTTTTTCACCACCGATACCACGGCGGCTCTCGCCGCATTGGAAATGGAATGCGGCCTTCTCGTCAAGGCCACCAATGTGGATGGGGTCTATAGCGACAATCCCTCGGTGAACCCGAAAGCCGTTCTGTACGAAACCCTGACACACGGCGAAGTCTTGAATAAAGAGCTGAGAGTCATGGACCTGACCGCCATGACTTTGCTTAAAGAACACCGACTCCCTCTGGTCGTCTTGAACATAAGAAAAAGCGGCAATTTGGAACGGCTTGTGCATGGGGAGCCCGTAGGCACTCGGGTCGGCGTGTAGTTGCCGCGAATCCGGCCGGGCGGGCATGCCGACTGAACAGCCGATTTTGGAGATGGATTTCATGAAACTTCCCAACATTATTTCACGATTTCAGAAGAAGAAAGATCAGGGGACGGAGGAGCTCCTTTCGATTTCAAGGGCGGTGGAACCCAAACTGAACCAAACCGCCCTGGAAATATTTTCCGCCCATTGGGCCGAACTCGTCCAGTGCCCCAACGACTATATCGTTCCGGCGGTTTGGGGGGTCGGATCCGGCGGTCCTCTAACCGACACCCAACGTGAGATTCATCTTCGGGTCGAGCCCATGGTCCGCGAGGTGCTCAAAGCTTTCGGCAGCGAGAACCTCACCGAAAGTCAACGCTTCGCGATCACTTTTCTGGTGAGAGACTTGGTCATCTCGAAAATCACCTGCATGATCCAGATGTTCTCCATCTATGTGGGGGAGCGGAATCTGGGCCCCGAACAGGTCGCGGCCCTGCTGAAGACTTTGAAGGTCCAGGGGAATGCTTGAAGCAATCCCCGCGGGCGGCTGCTCCTCGAAGTTTCTCGAGCTCTCTGCCTCTTGATGTGCCTCCGTTGACAAGCAACGCGCCTCTTCTTAAGATGCACACCATGAACTCGAACATCCCCACAGATATGGAGTTGGTTGAACGCTATTTGGGCGGAGATTCGGAGGCCTTTGAACAAATCCTGAAGCGCTATGAGCAGAAGATATTCAATTTCGGGCTCAGGATGTGCAGACACCAACAGGATGCGGAAGACCTTTTGCAGGAGACTTTTTTGAATGTTCTCCGCTACCTGGACCGGTTCCGCGGCGAGTCCGCGTTCAAGAACTGGCTATACAAGATCGCATCTTCCGTGTGCATTAAGAAGCGCCGTAAGACCAAGCATCAACCCGATCGCGAGCTGTCGTGGGAAGAACTGCTTCCTGAAGACCATGTGCATCCGGACAACACGCCCCAATGGCTCACCACCCCCATCGACCAGCTCCTGAATCGTGAGTTGGCACAGGTGATCGAATCCGCCATCGGAGAACTTCCCCCCAAGTACCGGATCGTTTGGGTATTGAGAGACAAGGAGCAGTTCAACACGCAGGAAACGGCTGAAATGCTTTCTCTCTCCCAGGCTACCGTCAAGGTGCGCCTGCATCGTGCCCGTCTGTTCCTCAGAAATCAAATCCGGGATCATTACGAAGGGTTGGGATATGAAAGCTAAGTGCCTTGAGATGTACCGAAAGATGAGCGAATACCTTGATCTCGAATGTGATCAGGCGACTCGGGAAAAGGTCGAAGCGCACCTGGAGGAATGCAGGCAATGCGGTGATTGCCTTGAATCCATTCGGCGAACCATTGCGCTCTCTGAAATCCTACCTCAGGAACCCGTGCCGGAAGAAGTGAGAAGTTCCCTTCGGCAGGCCTTGAGTCGTTGCATCGAGAAGTACTGAACTTTGCCCGCCCTTTAGCGGTCTCCGCCGAGTGATACGGACTCTCACCCGTCCCGGGAGATCGCCGACCCTCCGCCTTGCAGACGGGTCCTCGATCCAGCCTCGCGTTAGTATACGGTATCCGCTTTTTCCAGCAGGGTTTCCGGGACCTGAAGTCCCGCCTTTTCCAATCCCGCCCGGTGAACGACCAGTCGGCATTGCTCGAAGCGATCTATGGAAACCAGGTAGGGAGCTGTTCCCTCAAGCACTTCGACCACCTTTCGCCCGGTGGCGCGGCCCCAAAGGTAGAAGTCGAACCCCCAACCCAGGTCTGCGCCTTCTTCTCCAACCAGGTCGGGCATGTCCGTGAACATGGGGATGCCCCTTTCCCTGATGATAGGGGCCATCAGATCGCGAAATCCGTCAATGACCAAATCGTCGGCCAGGATGAATATGGCCTGCGGTTCTTTGTCCAGAAGGAGGCGGGTCGCGTATTCCAAATCGGCCGAGCGCCGAATACGCGATTCCTCCAGCACGTATCCTTCGCTCGCACACCATGTTCTCAAAGCGTGCATCTCATATCTCGAGTTGACTCTCGAGGGATTCCAAACAACGCCCACTTCTCGCAAGTCGGGCATGAGAATCTTGACGAATTCGCCCAAGGCTGCAATGGGTGGTTCCGCATACGTGCCCGTGAAATTGGGCATGGCGGGACGGTATTTGAGGTTGAGCCCCATAACTCCGGGATTGATGGTCACTCCGAATACCACGGGAACCGTCGCAACGACCTCAATGGCGTGTTCCAGGGGAGGGCTCCCCAGGGTCACAATGACCTGTTTGTTCTCTTTTTCGAAGGTTTGGATGATGGGCTTGAGCGCCAGGGGTTGCCCGCCTGCGTCGGCCCAATCGAGCCGAACCCGGTGCACCCTCGTTCCGAGCCTGTCCGCCAATTCGTCTTCCAGACCCTGCCTTGCCTGTGCCATGAGAGGAGTATCAACGAGTTGCACCAGCCCTATATCCGATATGTCACGGCTCTTGGTCTTTTCCGCGCCCGTACCGCAGCCCGTGGAAAAGAGGATGATGATGCCTAAGATGCCGAAGAGCCTTGTAAGGCGATGATGAAAGAAACCGTTGTTTGTCATTGTCTTTTCCCGGAAAAGTCATTGGAATTGCGTCGAAGCCGAAATGGTATTATTATGAGGAGAAATAAGCAAGCGTCAGAGGGCGCCTGCCGGGGGTGAGCAATACTTTTCAACAAACAGTCGCCGCATCGTGCGTCCGTACTCGGTGTTTCTGACGAGTGAGAGCGCGTCTTAAGGCGGCGGGAGGAAGATGAATGAACAAGGAACAGGTGGAAACCGCCTTAAACAAAATCCGTCCGGCTCTGCAGGCCGACGGGGGGAATGTGGAGTTGGTGGACGTGGAAGGAAACGTGGTCAAGGTAAAACTTACCGGGGCCTGCGGAGGATGCCCCATGTCCCAAATGACGCTGAAAATGGGCATCGAAAGGATATTGAAGCAGGAAATCCCTTCCGTCGAAAGAGTGGAAGCCGTGTAACGCGTCTTTCCGATGGGTACGTTCGCCTCGAACTCGGTTCGGGGCGGCGGACGTCGGAACCTTCCGAGATATCCCTCCGGCCGGCTGAATCGACGGACGGACTGCCGGCACTGTAAATGCTTCATTTGTGGTACTTCTCACCGGCCAGGATGGTCAGCGCCCGATAGATTTGCTCCATCAAAATGAGACGGGCCATTTCATGGGTGAACGTCAGCGGAGACAGACTGAAACGAAAGTCCGCCCGCTGAAGGATTTCCTCGTTGAGTCCTAAAGGACTCCCCAGAACAAACGCCATGGAGCGGACGCCTCGATCCCTGTAATCCCCCAACAATCGGCTGAAAGCTTCCGAGTCCGGCATCTTTCCGGAAGGGTCCAAAGCGAGGACCCGGTCGTCCTGAACGACCGCTTGGAGCAGACGCTCACATTCTTTGTCCCTTAGAATTGTCTCGTTGGCGGTTTGTCGAATCTTTTCTCCCCGAACAGCCACGGTTTCAACCGCCATATAGCGCTGAATTCGTTGTCGAAACAGTCGAATTCCCTCCGCCAGATAGGGTTCTCGGGTCTTACCCACCCAGAGTAGTCTCAGTTTCATCATAGCTCCTTCAGAAAGCCCGGACTCCCGTTACGCCGTTCCAAAGAGGAGGTCCGTGGTGTGCGGGACGTCCTCGGGAATGAGTGAAATCCCTTGACAGAATTCCCGCAAAGTCCCTATAGGGAGGGCGAGGGCCTGGGTGGCGGAACCGGTAGACGCAAGGGACTTAAAATCCCTTGGGACCTCGTCCCGTGCGGGTTCGATCCCCGCCCCAGGCACCAATGATTTGAGTCGATCCCCGCCCCAGGCACCAATGATTTCAAAATGCGGCACGGGCCGGCTCCCTTGGGCAGCCGCTTGAAAAAGCCCGGTTGCCGCAGGCCGGTGAAAAACGATGACACGGAAGGCGCGCGAATCCCGGGAATGAAGCGCAGTTCCGCAGATCGCGTCTTTCATCAGCCTGTTGATGGCTCGCCGGTGTCGCCAAGCCTCGAAAAATTCCGCGTTATCCGCATTCAATAGAAAAGCCCCGGACTATTGTCCAGGGCTTTCATCGTTTCAGCGCCCCCATTTCCGGATGGAGATCATTACCGGTTTTCGTTTGAAATGAATGACGACGAATCAACCGGAGATCGCCGTGATGCCGGGTTTGTTGAGTGTGGAAGTGCGGCACGATTCCTTTGTGATTCGATGCATGATAAAATTCCTCTTGAGTGATGGGGGATTGCATAAGAAATCTGATTTCGGATCGATGGTTGTTGATATGGAGGAAGCGAGGAATCAATGAAAAAGAGATGTGCCTGGGCGGGGACGGACCCTTTGTATGTGTCCTATCACGACACCGAATGGGGGGTTCCTCTCCACGACGACCGAAAATTGTTCGAATCCCTGGTGTTGGACGGTGCGCAGGCCGGGCTGAGTTGGATTACCATTCTGAAAAAGCGTGAGAATTACCGGCGCGCCTTCGACGAATTTGATGCCGAGCGCATTGCTTCGTACGATGATGCCAAGATACTTGAATTACTATCGAATTCCGGCATCGTGCGCAATCGACTCAAGATCGAAAGCGCTGTCCGGAACGCGAGAGCGTATCTATCGGTGCGGGAAGAGTTCGGGTCTTTTGATGCGTATCTGTGGAGGTTTGTGGGAGGTGAAACGATTCGAAACGCGTGGCGCACCGAAGAGGAAATCCCGGCCTCCACACCCGAATCGGAGGCCATGAGCAAAGATTTGAAGAGTCGGGGATTCCGATTCGTGGGCCCGACCATCTGTTACGCGTTTATGCAGGCGGCGGGCCTTGTCAATGATCACGTGCTTGACTGTTTCCGCTATGGGGAGGTAGGCTGATTACATTGATTTGAAACATTAAATCCATGGGTTAGGCTGGTCATATGGCCAATTGTAATACACGTGAAGCCTTCCGTGTCTTCAGGTGCCCTCGAGGGGCATGTCGGCCTTCGGTATTATGGTGGATGGTCGGCCTACTGATGATTTGTGGTGCTTCCCAAGCCCGCGCGGTTTCGGTGACCACTACCGCCGAATTGGTCCGGGCCGTGGCGCTCGCCAATGCCGGGGGAGATAACGACATCGAAGTGGCGGACGGCGTCTATACATTGAGTCAGGCCCTGTGGATCGGCGCGGACGGGATCACGGTGCGGGGTTCATCCGGAAACCGCGATGCGGTGATCATTGAGGGGGGAGGCATGTACGGTTCGGTACCGCATGGTTTTGAAGTCGCCGCATCGGGATTCACTCTGGAGAACGTCACCGTTCGTAGGGTCGCCAACCACGGAATACAGGTCCACGGGGAACTTGACGCCGATGGTCCGGTGATCCGGAACGTGCGTATTCAGGACACTTTCGAGCAAATGCTCAAGGTATCCTACGATGCGGACAACCCCTCGGTGGGCTCCGACAATGGGCTGGTGGAGGGATGTCTCTTTGAGTATACGAACGATTACGGGCCCCAATGGTATATCGGCGGCGTGGACGCCCATCAGGCGAAAGGCTGGATCATCCGAGACAACGTGTTTCGTCGAATTCGAAGCCCCGGCGGCGCCGTGGCGGAGCACGCGGTTCATTTCTGGTCCGACTCCCAAGACACGCTGGTGGAACGCAACTTGATCGTGAACTGTGATCGAGGCATTGGTTTCGGACTGGGGGACCGTGGGCATCTAAGAGGCGTCATCCGGAACAACATGATCTATCATGACGACTCCGACGGATTCGGCGACGTGGGGATCGGACTGGAATCCTCACCGGAAACCCAGGTCTACAACAATACCATCTTCATGGAACACGATTATGCCAATGCCGTGGAGTATCGTTTTACGGCCACCACGGGGGTTTTCATCGCCAACAATCTGACCAATCGGTTGATTCGCGAGCGGAACGAAGCCTCCGCCGAACTCCACAACAACGTCACTGAAGCGGAAGGCGCCTGGTTCGTGAACCCCGCGGAGGGAGACCTGCATCTTCAAACCGCGGTGGAATCGGTCGTGGATCAGGGGATTTCCATCTCCGGGCTGACGGATGATTTCGACGGGGAATCCCGACCTCGTGGGGCCGCCATGGACGTGGGCGCGGATGAATGGGCCGCCGGCGGGGTGCTTGCCAAGCGTTGGTTCGTTTCCGCGCTCATGGGGCTACTCGGGGACTGACCGGGGAGAAGCCCCGCCTAATGCCGGGGGAGGGCGCTCTTTTTTTTCCAACAAATTCTGTTGACAAATTTCTTCAACGCGGATAGAAAGGTGCTTCTTGAAGATTGCGGGGGCGTAGTTCAGTTTGGTCAGAACGCCGGCCTGTCACGCCGGAAGTCGCGAGTTCGAGTCTCGTCGCTCCCGCCATAACAGACTGAAATTGTTCAAGTTTTTGACAATACCCTTAGAGGGTATGTACCTACGGTTTGGGTTGGAGGGTTTTTCGAGGGTTCTTCCTGGGGTTTTCCGCCCTCAAGGACTTTCAACGCGGATCGCATGTCGAACCGGTTGTGAAGGTATCGTTCGGTCGTCCGAGAATTCCGGTGCCGAAGAATCTCTTGAATGGCGATCACGGGCACCCCATTCGACGCCAGAATGGACGCCGTAAGATGCCTGATCGCGTGGAAGCCGAAGGGGCGGACCTTGGCTTCCGCGCACCTTTCCGCCAACCACTTTTTACGATCGGTGTATGGAAGCCCGGTCTTCGGATTCGGAAACACCCATTCGGAACGACTTTCCTGTTTGTGCGCAAGCAGCGAGTTAAACAGGGTTTCGCGCATCTCAATCCAGTCGTACTCTCGGGCACCCTTTCGCTTGTTGGTCCACAGCCTGATTCGGCTCCCGGCGAAATCCACATCAACCCACCGAAGGGTGAAGAGCTCCGTCCTTCGGGCGCCGGTGTAGATGTAGGCCAACAGTAAGAGCCGGTCTGCCGGGCCGGTAACCACCTGGTAGACCTTCCAGAAGTCGGCCTCCGGGGGAACATACCGGTCGTGACGCTCTTCGGGGAGGCGATCCACTTCGAACGGGTTTGGCATAGGGTCGATTACTCCATACCGAATCGCCCAATTGAAAGCCGCCTTCAGGTTCTTCCTCACGTCCTTGTTCACCGCGTTACCGGTCCTGATTTTGTGTTGCACCGTCATGTAGCGAAGCACGTCTTTCTTGGTCAGCGACCGAACAGGCATGTCCTTGTCGAACGTTTTGAAGAAGTGCCGAAACACCGCCTGCTTCTCCTTGTATGTAGCTTCACGGCCGTGTTCTCGGAAGTAGTCCAGATAGTCCGTTGCCCATTCACCGAGAGAATATCCCGTGCGGATCCTTTGTCGCTCTCGGTTTTCGGTAAACGGCTCTTCTCCGTCGTCCATCAGCTTCTTCGTCAGCACCTCCCATTCCACGGCCTTCGCCTTCGTCTTGAAAGTCTGAACGACGCGGCGACCGTCCTTGACGACCTGTCCCTTCCATTTCTTCTCTCCCTTGGGTGTGGTGTATTGATAGGGCACGATAAACCTCCTTTTCGGGGAAAATGAGCACACGCTTCGAGATCCTCGTACCGCCGAATGCCTCATAATGCTCACGAACAAATCTCGGTTTCAAGCCGAAATGCGCCGCAACCTGTTCGGCGGTCAGATTTTTACCCAGGGAGTCGAGAGTTTCGTCGTTTGTTTGGGCCGTCATTTCGTTGTTGCTCCCGTTATTCCATTAAAGCTGCCAAATCCTGAGTCGAACTGTATGTATTCCGTGGCGCCCAGGAATGCCTTAGCAGAAAGCGACGGCATCCTCTTTCGTTGACCCGACGAATTCGAACGCCTCGAACTATTCGACCTTCTTCCGCGCGTACTTTTTGGGGTTGCTCATGGTTTATCCTCTTTCGGCGGTTCCGGCTTTTTCATGTAAAAATGTGCGTCTACGTGCATGTTCTCGCCGTGCCGTTTAAGCAGCAGTTTATCTATGATGTCGAAGACATACGCTCCAATCATACCGGCGAAGAACGGCACGATGATAAGGTAGACCAATACGGTGGAATCTTTCATTTTTATAACCTCCATGGCTTATGTTGATCGCAAACTTTACCGTTCGATACTCGATCCGGCGGAACATCAATCAGTAGACATCTCCAGACCTCTCCCCCATTATTCGTCCACCGGTTCATGCATGTCGCGCACGAAGGACCGCCTGCCTCAGCCTTGCGGTAATGCCACTTTTCAAGTTGAGGATGCATCGGATGTATCCTTCCTTTGTTTCCCGAACATGATCATTACAAGCAACCATCCACACATCCATATTGTGGAGTGTGGCATTTTCTTTCTTTCATAGCGAGGCATCCACCAAACAGGAAGACCGATTCCAACCCCTATGGCATGGGTTTTTCCGATAAGCCAACGCCGGCCGAATTGTGCAGGGCCCGAACCATACCCAACAACAAACACCGATACAGGATGGAATCCAGGATTCTGCCCTCGATGGGTTCGGACTTCACCTGGCCGTCTCGGATGTAGGTGTTGATGGCGTCCTCATGTTTGTCCATATAGACGCCGAGAACGGTTTCCGGGGCCAAGCCCCGACGCTCTCCAGCGCGGATGAAGTTCGAGAAAACATTTTCATCGCCGCTGTAGTCGTGGCCTTTTGTGGTGTTCAGGTTGACCAGTTCCAAGTGGATTTCTTCCAGTAGCTCCAAAAACTCGCGCCTGTTCATTTTCATGGTGCCTCCTTTATTGTTTAATCTTCCGTCGGTTCTGGTAATCAATGGATTCCTCCCCTCATCAACAATATCCACGCCATGGCCGCTTGTAGAGGCACCTGGGCGTTGCCTAACGCCTGTATGCGGTGCCTCCGAGCGGGAACCCCATCCACCACTCGCAGAACCCCGGCGTCAGGCGGTGACCAGTAGTATGTGGCAGTGTATCGCGCAACGGCCTCGACCGTTCTTGACTCGCTCTCTGATAGCCCTCCTCGTTGAATGGCAATTTGTAGTCGGTCGCGCAAAGAGTCGGCAGCATCGTCCGCAGATTCGGGCCGCCTTTCCGGTTCGGCGAAGTCCCGGATCCTCCCGTGGCGTCCGATGCGGTCAGCGTCGGCAACATCTTGATGGCTTGGTCCAATCCCACCGTCCGCTTTTTGCCATCCGGGGCCATACCGGTTATCGTTGTGCCTAGCGGAAGAGTTCTTCCCCCGCTTGATGCTAACAGCGTCGGGAGTAGCTTCGCTATCTGATAATCCGGCCTCTTCGAGCTGTGGTATTGCGCCTGAACAAAGTCCGCCCATGTTTCCATGCTTGCCGTGATCGTGGGCAGCATATGTTTTAATGCGGTGGGCAGGCGCGTCTGCCCTCTTGGCGTTAAAACCATGCCGCCGCTGTTTTTGTGATCTCTGGCGCAGAGCGTCGGCAGCAAGCAGCCACCAGCGATTGCGGAGATGGCCCGCTCCGACATGAGCCGCGGCAAGCGTTCCGTCTCGCCAGGAATATCCTTTCTCCACCAAGGCGGCAATGATTTCCCGCCGTCCCTTGGTCCGTATTGCGGGGCTGTTTTCGAGGAAAACCCATCGAGGTCGAATAGCGTCGATTGCGCGGAAGACCTCCCAGACGAGGCCGCTTCGTGATCCTCGTATTCCATCACCGCTTCCAGCATACGAAATATCCTGGCAAGGGAAGCCCGCTGCGATTTGATCCACTCGTCCGGCCCAGGGGCTGAAGTCAAATTCTCGGATGTCGCAGCATTGAATGTCGAGCTCGGGCCACCATCCTTCACGTTTTCGCTCCTCAAGCATCTTGCAGCATTCCGGATTATTTTCGACGGCCAGCACGGGCTTGTGCCCGAGGATTAAATCGGCGTAAATTCCACCCCCGGCACCGGCGAACAAGTGGGCGGTTCGGATCATTTCCCTACCCACAACATCAACAAGCCCACCACGCTACCGCCCAACATGAACCACCAAAGCCGCGCGTCGATGGTAATCCGCTTCTTTTCCAAGGCCCGAAGGGTCGAAATCCCGGCTTCCTTCAATGTCGAGTAAGTCATTTTTTCTTCCTTTCGTTTGCCGCGCCGAAGCACCGCAATGTTGGACACTGCCGTCGCGCTGTTTTGCCGAACTAAGCACTACCGTCGCGCTACTTTGTCGTGCTATGCGTTGCCGCCGCTGAACCGCACTTTGCCACAACTGAGCTTTGCAACGCCTTGGCGGAGCCGGCTTTACATAGCCCCGGCTGCACTATGCTTAGCTAAGCCGCCGCTGAACTTTGACCAACGACACCTCGCCCGTGGTATACATGACCTTGCCATGCAGTGCCTTCGCACAACGCTTCATCGCCTTGTTCCTACTCCGCCGTTGCACATCCGTACCCCGCTACGCCTTTACTCCTTAGTGCACAGGAAGACGCCGCGGTGCCTTTGCGTTTATCTCCGGGCTGCTCAGAACTTGGCACAACCATTACAGGTCCGTGCAGCGCTGTACCAAGCCAATTCGCATCGTCGCCTTACCTAACTTCGCCTCGGCTAAACTTCGCTACGCCAAAGCGCTACGCAGCGTTATAACGCCGCACCTTGCCGACGCCGAACTCGGCCTCTCACAACCTTGCCGACGCAGTAAGTACCCCGCTAAGCCGATGCCTATCTACGCCCTGCCTGTGCGTTCCTGCGCCTTGTAGGACGAAACATCGCCGAAACATAGCTCAACAGAGCTTTGCCTTTGGTGGGTCACGCGGAACTTCACTTTGCCTAAGCCAAAAAGCGCGACGCTGTACCCCGCCTGCGCCGGAAGGAACGGAACGTTGCTTTTCCTTTGCATTACGTTGCTTTTCCTTTGCATTCTCTGATGCGCATGACGCTCCTTGCTGTAAAATGCAGTACCGCAGCTTCAACGTGCCCATATACGCCATGAATTGCCGTTACAAAGGAAAGCAGCACATCTCCAAGCCAAAGCTCTGCCCCGCCTTACCTCGCCCTGCCAAAGCCATACACCACGGCTCTTCAAGCGACTATGCCAAAGCAAAACGCCTCCACACTGTGAACCGCCCAAGCGCTGCTTTTCCGCGCGCGACCACGCCCGTGCGTATCATCTCAGCGGATTACCTCTCCGTGCACGAACCCCGCACAACTCCGCCTCGCCGATGCACTGCTCCTCCACACTTTACTGCTCCCTTGCAACACTCTTCTTGTTCATCTTCATCACGCTGCTTCGCCGTGCCGAAGCGTTGCCCTGCTGAACCCACGCTATGCCGCGGCGTTACTCCGGTCTGCTTCACTCCGCCCTTGCATGTCTCGTCCCTTCATCGCTCGGCTTAGCCGTTCCGATGCACCGCCATCTCCAACGGGGCTTCGCCTCCGCGCCTCCTTGCTCCAACGACACTCAGGATTACCTATGCTTCCAGAGTTTCACGGTGCCCTACTGCGCCCGGCCAACGCCCTCGGCGCAACACCACACCTAACTTTGCCTGAGCGTTGCGGCGCCACGCCGTGCTTCGCCGTTACAGAACCATGCCATGCTATGCTCCGCCTTTACGTGCCACCCACTACCAGGCATAGCCTGAGCCCTCATTTCACTGCATTGCTTTGCCACGCCGATACCTCGCCTCGAGGAACAGGGCGATGCTCTTGCAGTACGAAGCTTGGCTTAACCGAGGCGGCGCGGCAAATGGGGCGACCTTGCCGTTACTTCTTTTTGGGGGTGATGTCTTCCCAGGAAAACGTCCCATACCCGCCGTTTCTCCACTGCCCAAGACCTTTCAGCTCCCCGTAGTCCAGGAGCAATTCGATCAACGACCAACTCAGCTCTTTGTGGTCCAGGAGTCGAATCGTAATATTGAAGGCAATCCCGGCGTCCACGGTCAGGGATTGAGCCAGGGCGACTCGGGGCCCCTGCGCCGTTTGGGCTCGCAGGGGGCGTTCCAGGACGCCGCTGTGGGTTTTGGCAAGGTAGATTTTGCGGGGAAACACAAAGACGTTGTTATCTATCTTCGAGCGCAACGCCTTTACTTTGGCGGCTTCCTTTAGGATGTTCCCGGCCTCCTTCAAGAAGCCCTTGATGTGGTAGTTCATCAGATAGATGCCCGCGGAGTCGCGGAAAAATCCGGTATGATGATCGTTCGCCGGAAGCCCGGTTTCCTCGTCGATTTCCCCGGACTGAAGCAGCGCCTCTTCCTCCCTCTCCTCCGGAGTCATGGCCTTGGAATTGACGTAGTCGGAAAAAATCTGCTGGTTGGCCGGGATGGTCCCAAGCATGGTTTCCGTCATGGTAATCCTGAATGTCCGCTCGGCGATGGGAAGAAACATCGGGCCTTCCTGTTTCGGCCCCGCCTCCGACTTGGCCTTCGGCTTTCTTCCTCGTTTGCCTTCCGTTTCTTCCGTCTCGGCCGGCGCAGTCGTCGTCTCTTTCATTTGCTCTTCTTGAATCTTCTTTGCAGCTTCACCCATTTTCATGTATCCTTTCGATCGTGTGTGTTACGTGTGTTGTGTTACGTGTATTGTGTTAATCGGTAATCGGGTTTGCAGGCGCGGTTACCGATTAACCGCCTCCTGGCATAACATCTCTTTCAGTCGCGTATACCTATTTGACGTGTCCAACGTCTTAATCGCCACCTTCATGGCTTTCTCGCTCCCAACCAAAACCAACAATTGTTTCGCCCGCGTAATCGCCGTATACAGCAACGGCCGCTTGAGCATGATGAAATTTGTCGTGTGCAAGGGAACAATGACGCAGGGGAACTCCGATCCCTGAGACTTGTGAATTGTCAGCGCATAAGCGGGCTGCAACTCAGAGCAGGTCAACTTCGAATAGGGCACAATCCCTTGCGGAAACTGCACGGCGACATAGTCTAGTTCTTCCGGTCCTCCTTCCGGTTCGGGCTGTCGCAGTAAAACCTCCCCGATTTCGCCGTTGAATATTCCAAGGTCGTAATTGTTGCGTGTCTGAATCACCCTGTCTCCCGTATACAGCCCGCCAAACCCGGATAGCTCCATGCCTTCCGGATTGAATAAGGGGCGCAACAAAGGATTCAGCGCGTTTACGCCGATGGGGCCTACCCTCTGTGGGCATAAAACCTGTATGTCCCATAGGGGGACCCCGAAGGGTTGAGACGGAACGCTGTTGACGATTTGAGTAATCTTCTCGGGAATCTTGTCTTTGTCTTCAACTTGAATGAAGTGAAAGTCGCTATTTTCTACGTTCAAAATGAGCTTTTCCCCTCGATTCACCGCACGGGCATTCAATGCAATAAACGACTTTTCAGACTGTCTGTGTAATGTCGTCAGCCGAGCCGTGGGTATCTTCTCAGAGTCGATCATGTCCCGAAGCGCCATGCCGGGGCCTACGCTCGGGAGCTGATCCACGTCTCCGACAAAAATCAACTGCGTCATATCGGGATCCACGGCCCGTAAAAATGCCTTCATCAACGAGACATCCACCATGGATGTCTCGTCGATAATGACGCAATCGAAATCCAATGGGTTCTGCCGGTTTCGACGAAACCCGGGTGCCGGAGCGGGAACAAACTCCAACAACCGGTGAATGGTCTGCGCCGGCCTGGACGTCATCTCCTCCATCCTCTTCGCCGCTTTGCCCGTGGGCGCGGCCAAAGCAATCTTTCGATCTCCTAGGGCTTCCAGAATTCTTTGAATGGTGTACGTCTTGCCGGTTCCGGGTCCTCCCGTGATGACGCTTACCTTGCTTTCGAGAGCCAGAGTAAGAGCCCGTCGTTGATCGTCATCCAGGGAATCCAAGGTGTCCTGAGACAGGGAGCGCATCACCGCGTGATGTGGCGCCGACGCCAAACGCAACAACGCCGAAGCAATCTCCTCCTCGGCATGATACAGTTCCGACAGGGCAATCCTGTCCCCTTCGACAATAACGCCGTCCTCGTCCGCCAACTCACGAACGGGGTCCCCCAGGTCGCCACGAGAGACTTCCAGGAGCTTGTATCCAAGGCTTCCCATCTCGGATGCGGGCAAAAAACAATGGCCCGCTCTCTCGGATGCGTCCTTCAGCAACCATAGTATCCCCGCCTTGATTCTCCGCGGGGAGCGTTTCGGAATGCCGACCGACAACGCTATGGCGTCAGCCTTTTTGAAGCCGACGCCATAAACATCATCAGCCAGCAAATACGGATCGGCCTTGATGGTAGACGCGGCTTTGGACTTGTCCCCGTATCGTTCCACCAGCCGGGCAACCATTCCCGTGGTCAAATTATGGGTAGCAAAAAAGATATCCAGGTCCTTGTCTTTTTGGCCGGACAGGAATGCCTCGTGGATCTTCAACGCCCTTTCTTCGGTAATACCCTTTACGGATATCAACTCCATGGGGTTGTTTTGGATGACGTCGAAGAGTCGGTCCCCGTAATCATCGACCAATCTTCCGGCCGCGACGGGACCGATCCACGGCAAGCGCTGCTGCAGGTACTTCCGCAAGCCCATGGAATCCTTTGGGACCGAGATGGACACCGACGACGCCTTGAACTGTTTCCCGTACTTCGGATGCTCGGTCCATTCCCCGGTGAATTCGCAGTAGTCGCCGGGCTCAAGGGCCGGGAAGCATCCAACCACCTTGTATTCTTGGCCGACGAGCCGAGCGAATCCCCAACCGGAAGCGGCGTTGTAGATTCGGACGTCCTGTAGGACTCCTTGGCAGGTTTCAGTCATGATTACTTATCCCGATATACTTGAAAGAAGAACTCAAGAGTAACGGACAGATTGAACAGACGTTTTTGAAGCATAAAGACGCTGCACACCCATTCTCCGGAAGCTTCATCGTAAACTCCAAACCCGCACTCCTTGGCGAAACATGCCGGCACGATGAACGTGGACTCTTCGCCTGTTGATTTCTCTTTATTGTACAATGTCCCGAGCGGACATCGTTTACTCGGCCGCTCTTTCCCTTTGACTTCGCCGTTTTTCATGCGCTATCCCTCCTTCACCCAATCGGGCTCTTCGTCCCCGCCGGATCCGCCCTCGGCGCCAGCCGTCTTGACCGCTTCCTCGGCGTCATACGTCGCGGCAATGTCCACGTCGTGGAATTCCTGCACGGCGGCATATACCAGCGGCTTGATGTCGTCCTCGATGGGAACCGGCGGCTCGAAACAAAGCACGAAATGTTTCGTAGGCTCTTTTTTTTCTTCCGAGTACAACACGGTCCTGAAATCAAAGAGTTTTTTCTTCCGCAGGGCAATGCTCGACAGGAATTTTCGTACCCCGGATATGGACTTACCATGGACACTGATCCAGAACGGGACTTCCGTCTGCAAATCCAAACAGAGCATGTTGAAGGTTTCATGGCAGGGGGGCCGTTCGCCGTCGATCCATTTGGACTTGATGCACACCTGGGTCAGCCGTCCGTTGATCATATCGGCACACCTGGAATCCGGCGGATCGGGAATGCGCGGATCGGGTTTCATGAAGTCCAGGGATCGACACAGCGGTTCGTCGGCCGTCAAATCGTCTTTATTCCACCAGATGCGGCCCCGGTTCATTTTGAGCACCGCGGCCTTGATGGTTGCGAACTCTTCACCGGTGAGGTTGAGGCGAAACTTACCGGCCGTGCCTTCCTTCGACATCGGTTGACACAGCTTCATTCTCGGCACGACGAACGCCGAAACATCCATGCCCTCATATCCGGTGTATTCCTCGGGAATGGCCGGTAGTCCGGCCTCAATGTTGTCTTTTACTGCTACTTCGTTGGACACTGATATTCTCCTATAAGGGCTGTTGTACCGGGCAATAATCGTTGGAAAAGTCGTCTTTGTTGCACTTGGTTACTCTTCCATTCGGGAGCAGAATAAGCCAATCGCCCGGCTTAACGTAATGGATGATATAGTCTTCGATGAACGCCAAGTGGTATCTCTCAAAATCGTCGCCTTTCCACTCAAGCCTTATCCTGCCATCGTCGTACGCGTCACGCACCCACTCCGGATTGTCGTCGCCCGGGTTTCCGGTCCATTGGAATGCCTCCACCACAATCTGCGGCCTAATGTACCGTTGATTTTCAAGCATTACGCGGCCTCCGCCGGCTCTGGTTCTTCCGCGGAAACTTTGCCTTTCACGTGTCCGTCTTCGATGATAACCTGGCACTCTTGCCCTTCGCCCACACGCTCGATCCAGATTTGCCCGTCCTCCTTCGCGGCCATGTCGGCGATCAACGCGAGGTTGTCGTTGTCGAGAAGGGAACCGTCCCGGATCAACAGGACTTTCAGTTGCGGATGCAACGCAAAGCCCATGGCGACCGACACCCGCAACTGCTCGGCGCTGGACGCCTGGTCGAGAGGTATACCCTGGTACAAAACGCCTTCCTCGTTGAACGACAACCCTTCCATGGGAAACGGCTTTGACGCGACCGCTTCCGCCTTGTCTCTGTCGATTTTCGTGATCTTTTCAGTCAGGACGACGGCGGATGCTTCCAGCTCCTTCAGGTCGTCGAGGATCAGGCCGCGCTGCCGCTGTGCATCGACGCGGTTATTGATTTCCTCCGCTTGGGCGATGTTATGTTGGATGCCCTTTTCGTCGGCCCAGGTCAGTCCGTTGATGATGACGTCCTGCTCGTGGCGCTGTCGATAGAGTTGCTCGAGATCACGCTGAAGGGCCTCTATCTGCCACTGTAGGTTCAAGACGCCTTGCTCTTTTTCTTTGATCCGAATCTGTAGCGCGTTCAGTAGCGCCCGTTTCCCTTCGTTGTCTCGGTTGATCCCTCGAGCCGCTTCCAAATCTTCCAGAAGCGATTTAACGGAGACTCGTTCCGTGGGGGCTCCGGGGTCTTCGGCGTGATCGGCGAGCTTCGTCTTGAGTTGGGCGATTTGCTTGTTGGTGAGGGTTCGCGCGTCATAAAGCTCTTTCCGCTTCTTGTCCTCTTCGGTAAAGTCCAGCCCGAGAAGTTCTTTCAAGACGGCGAGTTGGGCTTTTTTGTCCTTGCGTGAAAACTCCAGGGGATCAAAGCACAGCGCACCGGTCAGTTTGTCGAGTAATTGTTGTGGTGACTTTGCGGTGTACCCGTCGGCGTTCTCTACTTGGATGTACGAGTTGCCGGCCGCCGTAAAAGATCGCGTTACCGTAATGTCCCCCAGGTCGAGCGATATAATCCCTTTGTCGGCCCCGTCCCGAACCGGGCGAGATGGAATGGAGCGTGCGCCGGCTAAGGCGTACATGATGCTGTCCAGTACGGACGATTTACCCTGAGCGTTTTGCCCGCCGATTACGACGACGTTGCCCTCGGGTGTAATCTCCACGGCAGACAGCCTTTTGATGTTTTCCGCCCGAAGGCGGACGATTTTGTTGTTCATAATTCCGCGTTTCCTCCTTCGTATTTCATTGCCTGCTCGGCCAACGAGAGAAGATCAAGGCTCGAAGAATTCTTCCTTGCCGCCCACGTCGCCGCCCTTGCCTCGGTGGTGTTGCCGCCTATGTTTTTCTTACTGAGACAACACGGCGATCAACACCACCGCGCAGACAATCACCAAAAATAGGTCCGTCATGCGTTCACCGCCTTCAATGCATCCTCCAACGACATTCTGATGTGGAGATTGTCCAAATCATTCACCACGACAGTTTCATCCTCCAACGAATCATATATGCCGACACACACGACCTGGCACCCATCGGGGTCGAAGCTCATTTTGCGGTCGATGTTGGCCCAAAATTCGGCTTCGGCTTCGGCCTTTTTGGCTTCGATTTTAAAGGGGTCTTTGAGGTTGCCGAGCTTCACCACGTCCGGATCAAATTCGTAAATATCGTGTGGATCAATGGACTGATTCGGACACGTCTCGATGTCGAGCACGAGAATTTCGTTTGGAGGGTTGATCAAAAACCAGGGTTCGATGCGCCGAAACAGGGCTCGGGTCATCTCGATATCCTGTCTACAATAGTCGATCACGTCTTGATATCGGCCTTCCTTCAGGGCCGGATATACTTGGGCGCCGTTCATCCCCGGGGTTTTTCCGCCCAACCCGAACAGCTTGAGAAAGAAGTCCAACTTCTTCCAGTTCGACCTATCCCACTGAGCCATCACTTGCATAATGTCGAAATGGGGGGTGCGTTGATATCGTTGCGTGAGAAATTGGTACAGCAGCGGGTCCGCGGAAATATCCTGAAGCATGGCCCGTCGGTGGAGAATAGGAAGATCAAAACCTATCCCGTTAAAGGTTACCAGAATCTGTTCCCGCTTATGCGCCCTCGTAATACGAGACCAAATCTCTTGAACGATCTGAAAATCCTGCCCTTGCATGCTCCTCCCTTCTTTGGACACACGTATCCTGTCCCGCGTGTCGGGTCGTTTTTTTGTTTGGTTATAATGACGGAACTAAGCCTTGAGGTTGTTACATGCCGCACCTTCCATCCGTGCGCCGTGCATTGCCCTTAGGGGCGGACGGCCGAACCACGCGAAGAAACGTGCGTTCAACTGGAAACGCAATGTAGTCGAAAACCGACTACTTGGCAAGATAAAATCGAATGATTCCGAACGGCGGCACGCGCCGGCCGAGTGTGGCGGATTTATGTGGCGGATTTATGTGGCGGATTGATCATCTTCTTCGAGCAGAATCGGGGGCGACAACGATTCCGCTCTAAAGCGCATCGCCAGAGCCGTAACGTGCAATAAATAGTCCAGTGGAACGTCCAACGCTTTTGCGATTTTCATTGCGTCGGCCAGCCGTAGGCGCTGATTTTGATTCCTCATCTTGCGCCATCGCGTAATTGAACTGCCTTTATCGCCAAACGCTCGCCGTGCCACTTCGGAATTATTCATTCCTTTCTTTTTGCCCAACTTTTCGGCAACGCGAACCAGATTACGCTCTACGGTTTCCTCGTTAATCTGCATAAAAAGCTCCCCAAAAAAACCTTGCAAGCATAGAGCAAAACAGACTACCATCCGCCGAATGACCAAAACGCTTGAACAAATGTTTGAAGCTCTGCGTGTCGCCACCGGCAACCATTCCAACGCGGCTCGAAAACTGGGTATCAGCGTCGTTCGATATCGCAGTTATCGCAACGGACACGCAAACATTCCCATATTGGTGCGCGAATATATCCTACTCAAAGGGAAAGAAATTCTGTCATTATCAGGATATATCGGCCACGACTCAACGAGCAACCCAAAATCCCAAAATACACTGGAGACTGTATCTTATGCCGACGATAGCTGCATGTGACGATCTTTTTATTGTGGATCTGCGATCGCGTAAAGAGCTGGCCGATACGGTACGACAAAGCGCCCAGGCTGCTTTCCGCAGCCCGGAAGAACAAATTGCCTACATTTTATCCGTGTATTTCGCTACAAAGGAACTTGAAAATGAATTGTAGTCGCCGAGACTACCTCCCGCCCGCGGCCGGGGCGTTACAGTAGCGTCTCGATAGAGACGCGAAGCGGTCGGACCTCTTCTCTTCTGGTGGGTGATTGATGGGGCGGACACCCGTCTGTCCGAAGCGTGAGACGGGGCTGTATAGTCGGGCGCAGCCACCAGCCCGACTTCTATTTTTTTCGTATCTCTCTTTGACATCCGCAGACTGGAAACGGCCGGAGTATGCCCAGGATTCGCATTGAAGACCTGATTGACGTGGCTGCATGGTATGTCGAGCTCATGGGCGGACCGGATAAGGTAAAGCGCCAGGGCGATCAAATCATTGGATGCTGTCCATGGCACGACGACGCCCACGCTTCGTTCTCAGCGTGTGTTGAAGGTCCCAAAAAAGGGATGTATATCTGCCGATCCGAATGCGGCGGCGGCAACATGCTCAAGGCTTGGGCGCGCACCTACTTTGGAGATTTCAAAAAGACCAAGGAAGCATACAAAGATTTCATGGAAAAGCACGGCGGCCCCGCGTCGTCGTCATCCTCGGCAAGCGCTCAAGCCTCCCCCAAAAAGCGACAATCGAAGAAGGGCGCCGGCAAAGAATCTTCTTCCTCGATCATAACGGAAAGAACCCTCCCGGAGTCCGTTCTGGACAAACCGGCGATTCCCCTCCCCTTAAAATACGTCGATGACTCCCGGAAGTGGAGCCGGGACGTCATCGACGCCTACCAGCTTCGGTATCACCCGAAAGAAAAGCGTATTTGGATCCCGATTCGCGATGAAGCCGGGCGCCTTGTCAATGTTCGTAGATACCTGCCGGGAGCGAAAGAGGGAGAAAAGTTTTTTAACTGGCCGAGAGACAAGGACGGACATTCCTACGGACGCCGAAGGCTGTTTCCTTATGATCAAATCGAAAAGGCCAGGAAAGACAACGCCGCTTTGATTCTCTGCGAAGGGGAATCCGATTGCCTGTGCGGGCTCTCACACGGCCTGCACTGCATCACTCAGACGGCCGGGGCTTCGTCGTGGGATGATTCGTGGAACGCTTTGTTTCGAGGATTGGACGTGTTGATCGTCTATGACCACGACGAAGCCGGACGCCGAGGAGCGGCCCGCGTCGCCAAGTACCTGCCAAAGTATGCATCCAGGGTCGAAATCCTTTTGTGGCCGGAGGGAACCCAAGAGAAGGGCGACCTTACCGACTGGTTCAAGGCGGATAACACCGCCGAAGCCTTGTTATCCCTGCCCAGGGAAACCGCCGAGCCCCCCGAAGAAGATAAAGCCCCCGACGAAATCTACGCCCGCGAAATCGAAGAGCTGAACCGCACGTATGCCATGGTGGACATGGGGTCCAAAACCTGCATCCTTTGCGAGTGTAAAGACCCGGTTTTCGGACGTCCGGATATCGCTCTGAAGTCGATCCCCGACTTTAAGTGGTTGCTTGTGGACCAGCGCATTCCCAATCCCGACCGAGGGAGGGGACAACGAAAAGACATCAGCATCTCTCAGGTGTGGCTTGAATCCCCGAAAAAACGAAAATACAAGGGGATCGTGTTCGATCCACTGGTATCGGACAACGGCTATTACAATCTATGGCGGGGATTCGCGGTCGAGCCGAAGGAAGGCGATTGGGACCTATACCGGGACCATTTGTATTATGTGATTTGCGGAGGACGAGAAGATATTTTCTTTTACGTCATGGCCTGGATGGCCGATGCCGTGCAGAATCTCGGGAAGAAACGACCTGGAACGTCCATTGTGTTGAGAGGGGAACAGGGAACGGGCAAGGGTTGTTTCGTCACTATTTTCGGACGCATATTCGGAAACCATTTTCTCCACATAACGAATCAAGGCCAACTTACCGGCCGATTCAACGCGCACTTGAAAAACGCCGCACTCGTTTTCTGTGACGAGGGCATTTGGGCGGGAGACCGCAGCGCAGAAGGCGTCCTCAAGGGCATGGTAACCGAGGACGTCATCCAGATAGAGCCCAAAGGCCGGGATCCGTTCGCCGTCAAAAATCACATTCGTCTCATCATAGCCTCCAACAACGAATGGGTTGTTCCGGCAGGCATGCACGAGCGAAGGTTCTGCGTCCTCGATGTAGCCAACGATCACCGGCAAGATCGCGAGTATTTCACCAAGATTTTTGAGCAGATGGACGAGAAGGGCGGCACGTCGGCTCTGCTGTATGATCTGCTCGACCTGGATATCAGCCCGGTCGATCTTCGTGCGATTCCTCGTACGGCCGCTCTATTCGATCAGGCCATCCACACGTTGCCGTCGGCCAAAAAATTCTGGTTCGAGCTGCTGCGACGGGGAACCGTGTTTTGTGACGACTCGGACTGGAACTCCTTGGTATCCGCCGGAGCGCTGCACTCGTCTTATTTAGAGTTTGCCCGGAATCATGGAGACCGTTTTCCGATGATCGACAAACAATTCGGAAAAGAAATCAGGCAGTTATGTCCATCTGTAAATCGTGTGTATCGAACCGTGGAAATGGGAGGCAAGCGGGAATGGTTCTTAGATTTGCCCGGCTTGGATCAGTGTAGGAACGACTTTTCAGAAGCCATCGGAGGGATGAACATAAACTGGGACGGAGACGACGTAAATTGAAACGCTCCATGTGCCATTGACCGAGCCATCTGAAAAGAGGTTATGGAACAGTATAACTATATGAAATCGTTAAATAATCGACCAACTGTTCCATTGTTTCATGAGTTCCATGGAAAACAACGCAAGAATTTAAATCACGCGGAACATTTTTTTAACTTGTTCACAATCGGCAAAAAAGAATGAAAGTTAAATTTTCACCAAAACTCATGGAACTCATGGAACAATGGAACATATATAAATAAATATAATAATAATAATAAGTTAATATGTTCCATGACGTTCTAAGTGTTCCATGACGGGGGCCAAAATGAAGGATTTAGCCGCTTTAATGCCGGATAAAGCAGGGTCCGTTGCAGAAAAAATAACCGAAGTTTTCGGTGTAAAACCGGTTTTGAAACCCCAAAACGAAGATAAACCCCGGGTTAAACGCACCCCAAAAGAACTTTTTACCCTATTCGAATACATGCGCATGATCGACCTAGTTTCAGAAAACTCTGTAATTACAACTGCTTTCATTCATTACGCCAATGCGCTCTATTCAATCGCCGAACTCGAAAAACGATCCATGCAAAGCGCCTCATCTCGAGTTACATGGCTCACGCACCAAGATGAAAGCGCGTTTCGGCTCTTTACAGCCATGGGAAACCAGATCGAACGCTACGAATCCGCCGGGTCCGAAGAGGATAAGGCCGACGCCGCAGCCAAGGTGAAGGAGGCCTCCGAATATTGGCTTAGGCGGGTTCTCAGGCTGCAACGCACGGCTCCCAGGTATCCCGTAACTTGCGGGGCCGTAACGCTGGAGCTGTCCGTTCAGCCGTTTCAGGCACCGCCGCCTATCGGAATCGAAGACAAAGAAGGACAGTATGATGACGCCTAAACAGCTCGATGAAACCCTGCAAATCCTTATCCTTATCCTCACCTGCGTGGGACTTACCGGAATCTCCATGGGGACCGGTTTTCCCCAGGTGCCTCAATATATCATTGCCGGATACGGGATACTCCTCTGTGCTCAACCGTGCTGGATCGCCGCCGCAATCCGGGCCCGGCCCAGGCAATGGGGCGTTATCGCCGTGGCTTTATACCTGTCGCTCGTTTACCTCAACGGACTTTTAAAAATGGTGATCCCATGAACAACGCCGATACAGCCTTGCCGCCGATCGTTATGAACGAATCCGCCGTTTATAGGTGCAGCCGATGTCATGAGCCCATAGGGTGGTATGCGTCCGACGTTCCAGTCATGATCTCTACGGACCTGTATCGCTTGCCGGAGGGGCTCCACTCCATTCACCTGTGCGACGCCTGCGCGTCAATGTTTCGACGCTTCATGGCGGGAATGGATTAGCAATGGCCGGCGTAAGGATGACAGAAGAAGAGCTTAACGCCTATCAAGAACGGCGCAAGCAGCCTCCTGCTGCGACGGCGACGACATCAAACGAGGCGCCCAGGGTAAAGAAACGGGGTGGTTGGGATGGTCGGGTCAACCCTTACTTCAGGGCCGTGGCGCCGAAGCAAAAGGGACGCTCAAAAACTCAAATCGCGTTCGAAGAAGAATTCTTAAAACCAAGAGGAAACCTCTACGGAGAAGAACAGATCAAATTCCGGCTGGCAAAAAAATGCTGGTACACGCCTGACTATTGGGAGCTGTTGCCCGACGGCAGGATGATCTTTTGGGAAATCAAGGGCACCTTTAAATTCATGCCCGACGATGCCAAGGTAAAATTCAAGACGGCGGCTGAGCGCTTTTCGATGTACATATGGTGCATGGCCGCACCAAAATCCAAGAAGCCCGGAGGCGGCTGGGAGGTTCAAGAATATGGATACAGAAACGACGAAACAAGACAACCTATCTGATGAGGAGCTGATCAAACAGATAGCCGCTCTCGGACAGAACCCGGACGAGCTGATGGTCGGGCTGTTTTTCGCAGTCACCAAAGCCGAGCCGGACAAACTGAGATTCACGTACGTGCCGGACAACATCCCGGCCGTGCTGCATACGCTCGAAATCGTGCACACCACGCTTCGAATGCGGTACGAAGGGCAAAAGGCCGCGCAACAGCCGGCGCAAACCGCCGAGAAGGTACCAGACAATGCCGAAAACGAGGGGCGCTATATCGTAGTGCCCGAGGGGGAGGACTGGAAGAAGCTCCTAAACGATAAGGAGGCGGTCATCCATGACGACGATACCGACCTGGTGGAGTAACATTCGCCGCTTCAAGCCCGAGGAGTTCACCTGCAAGTGCGGATGCGGACAGGGTCCGGAGCACATGGACGTTGACTTTATCCGCATGCTCGACGACATACGAGACCGCGCCGGCTTTCCGCTCGTCGTAACGTCCGGATACCGGTGCCCAGGGCACGACGCGGCCGTAGGCGGCAAGGGTAATCATACCACGGGCAAAGCCGCAGACCTCGCATGCAAAGACGGGATCCACCGATGGCACCTGCTTGAAGCCGCTCTTTCGGTTCACGTCCCACGCATCGGGATCGGTAAGACATTCATTCACCTGGACGACATCGGCGAGGATAACCGACCCGCGCCGGTTATCTGGCTCTACTGATTACTCTGAGCGCAGCGAGCAAAAGGGGGGCGCAGGCGTGAAAATTCGAAACTACTATACCGTTCTCGAAGTTGCTCAAGAGCTGCGCGTCAGCACTACCACGGTGCGCGAAATGATCGCCGACGGAGCCCTGAAAGGGATTCGAGTCGGAAAGCGAAAGCTCATCATTCCCGGCCCCGATTTTCAAAACTACGTGAAACGCAACGCCGTTGTTCCGGACGGTGAAGCACTCGAAGGAGAAATCACATGAGAAGAGTCGTAGACGTTTGTGGACACAACCTAGTGTTCCAGAAACCGGCGGTAAGCTTCGGCAAAATGGAACAATCGATTCCCGAACGCAAACGGACCCTGTTTCACTACATGGGAGAAGTCGCGCGGGCCATTGAACGAAACGTCGGACGCCGCGCCGCCCGACCGTTGGGTATGAAGCCGTCGGCGGTGCGCGGCGCTATGGGAGCATTGTCCATCGTCGTCGAAATGAACGCCAGAATCTTCGCGTTACCGCAAAAGACCCCGGAAGCCGTCGCCGAAATTTTCCGCGACTACGCCGACATATCCGGGTCCGAAGCGCTGTGCGGTCCGGCCGCCATGGCGGAGGCCGCTTAGACAACACGAATCGCGTGCCGTATTTTACTTGTTTGCCCGCTCGGGATTGATCCCAGGCGGGCTTTTTTGTTGCTATTCGGTGAGCCTTAAGTGTATTTGTGGGTAACGGAGCGTCGTTTTATGACCCACAACCCCGAACCATCCGCCGCCATGCCAACGAAAGGAGACCTTACATGCTTCGATTCGCCGCAATTTTCGTCCTTTGCGTCGCCCTTGCGGTTCCGTGCGCCGCCTGGGAAAATCCGTTCGAGCGAGAACCGGACACCAATCATTATACCTGGGACAAGTCCAGGGGGGAGCTCAGGGGATACAACCCACAGACCGGCCGATCCTGGGTTAACAATTATGATCGGTACGGAAGCCAGAGCGGCCTTGATTCCAACGGAAACTATTGGAAATACGACAACAGTACGGGGATTTACTACAACTATGGAACGAAGGAAATTCGGGTTCGGCCAAAGCCTAAGCCTTGGGAATAGGTCGTCATAAAAAGGCGGGAACCCGACAAGGATTCCCGCTCTAAAAGATTTCAGGCCGATATCAACCCTTAAACCCGCGCGGCTTCCTTCGAAAAGACCGAGCAGTTCATTTGCAGGTTGATCTTGCCGTAAATCAAGCCCAGGTCATCCGGGGAAGCCGCCTTCCCGCACAATTCCCCGTCATACGGCTCTTTCACGTCTTCGCCCAATACAATGAACGGCTTCCCCAGGATAAACGTAAGATATCTGTGGTTGACGAACGGCTCCGTAATGCCTTCTCGTTCCGGACCGGCGCCCCAATCCACTTCGATATCAAACAGTAGATCGCCGTATTTCTTCCACTGCTCGAACAGAACGGACTCGATGTCGGACGGACTTAAATGCCTTCGCGTCGCTTTGTCGGACATGGCAAAAGCCTTTCTTTCGATGACGGTGGAGGTTAGAACCCGATCGTCCAGAACGGATTATGAATCGGACAAAACTTCGTCTCTTCGAATGAAAGCATGGCCAAGACGATCATTTCCGCGATGCCGACCACGCACAACGAGTCATGCACCGCTACGTCCGGGCGCGTCGCCGACACCAGAAAATCAATGTGCCTCGCCAACCATCGAATGGCCTCGTTGCGCGTTCGAACCACCTCTCGTTTATCCCCGTCAACAAGCCGTTGATACTGCTCGTACACGGCCACGGCCACCGAATCCACACAGTTTGCCCTGTCCCAGGGAGCGCCGTCCCAATGGTCCGGCACGTCTCGATCCGGAAAGCCGGTCACCAGCTTGAAAATGTTACGCCCGGCGTCATACAGCAGCCGGAAGTTCCAGGCCATGCCCTGTTCCATCAACCGGCACGGGTAGGGCGGTTCCATGTATGTTCTCGGGCTCCCCGTGTCCTTCCGCTCCCATCCATACACCCATTTGCGGATATAAAGCCATGCATCCTGCTGCGGATTGTTACGGACACTGCGGTCCTCAGACCTGGATTCCGCCGTAGGACAAAACGTCCGCAGCGCCGCGTCATGCGTGGACATCAGCGGCTCTTCGGGAAACGGCGGTGGAATGTGCATCAGGTCAGCATCCTCCGGGTAGGGATCCCCGGCGCGAAACCCAGGACCCGTATCGAACCGGTAACCCGGCCTCCGTTCGTTGGGATCCCCCGTAATCGAAAACCCGGAAGGCCGTTCACCGTCAACAACGGTATCTTGAGCTTGAAACCCGCCCGTCTTCCGGATCGAAGGAAGGACCTCGGACGTCACCCACTTGCGGAATTTTTTGGCGTCGGGTTTGTTCGAACGGAAGATCAACGAATAAAGGCCGGATTCGGAGATGACAATCCGAGTTGGATTGCCCGGAATACTATCAGAAAAAGTGACAGTATTCCGCTCGTCTGTGTCCAGTGCCCGAACGGCTTCTTTGGTGTTGTTCAACCCCAAAGTTTTGCAGATGTCTGTTGCAATGAACCACGGATTGCCTTGGTCGTCGCGGAGCGCTCGAACCGGATGGTCCTCGTACTGGAATGGAATGACCTCGGTGACTTGGTGTTTTTCTGCCATTGGGTATCTCCTTGAAACAAGAATCCCCGAGTCCTGACACAGGTCCACCAACGCAACCTGGTTCATGCCTCACGACATGAACGGACTCGGGGAACGATTTTTGTTGTTGTCTGCACAAATAAAAAATGACCATGTGTCGGTTGGCCTCACCGGTTGGTGTGAATTTTTGTCACCCTCAGAATGCACCAGGCGCCCCGAAGGTGTCAACAAAAATCATCACGCCATGCGGTGAAGCCCCCCGAAAAAGAAAACCCTATGCGGTATCGCTTCCCACGAATTATTGTATGATCTCCAACACCCGAGCCATGCCATTCTCTGAAGTTTTAACTCCTGGTACCCAAAAAGAATCCTTGCAAAGTTCAATATCGACCGAGAAATTTTTGCCGTCGTTGCTCCTCCTCACCAGCATCGAAAGCGTACCTACCGGACGCGAGGAAACAGTAAAATAGGTTCTCAACCAGCCATGGAAATCTAAATCAACCTCCATCGCCCATGGAACGGTATATCCTGTCTCTCCCGGTCTCATGTCTCTTATCAGCTTTGCAACCCTGCTTTTTGATAGCTTGTCGTTCATCCCGATACCTAAGCCCTTTCTTCGTTGTTCGCGTCGTCATCCGGCCGGCACCGAAACAAGCGCCTGACGTAAGCCTCCCTCTCGTCGCCGGCCAGGTCCTCGTGATGCGCCCAAAACGTGAGGCACCAGTGATATAACGCGCACCCTTCGAGGGGAGACAATACCGCAAGCCTCGACGAGAACACCGCCATGTCCTCGATTCCCCATTTTTCCCCCAGTCCATCCGGGATCGCGTCTAAAACCTCGTGAGCCAGCGCTTGCGAAACAAACGACGCATCCGTCCCGCCCATCAACAGCCGTGAGCTGTTTGTGACGTCGAGCAGCAACATTGCCTCCCCGATCGAAAGGAACCCCTGAAGCGACCGCTCGGCCGTGCCTATCAACGACCGAAAAGCATTTAGATCCTCTTCGATCTGAGCCGACACGCCGACCTTTCCGCCCTGGTCGGCGCGGTCGTTATATCGCGTGAGCCAGTCTAAAGTTGGTTCGTCTACACGGAAATTGATTGCCTTAATTTTGGTCATGTTCTGCGCTCCCTTCGTCGATGATTGATAGTATTAGCCCACGCTGTTCTTTAATACGTAAACAGCTCTACAAAGCTATCGTTATCCTCTTCGTGCAAATCAACATCCCGCACCGTCTCCGCCGGTTCTTCGCTGTTCAGGCTGTTTACATATACCTGATAATTCGCCGGAAACTTGCCGAGCCGTTCAATCAACTCATGCACTTTCATCGCCTCTCCCCTCATATTCTTCTTTTATATACGCTATTTAATGCTCATTGCCTGTTTCCGGATACTCTTCACCAATCTGTGCCGCGATCTCACGGATAACTTTCAGCTCGTCTTCTTCAACGCTCCATGATTCTCCTTCGTATTCGGTAAGCCTCCGGAAATCCCAATAATATCCGCCAGGAGTGTGAAGCACGGTTCCCTGAGAACACCGTTCTACGATCATGTCGAGTTTCTCCTCGTCGTAAATCAGGAACAAGTGCGTCGACACCGAATCCAGGACAACCAATCTAACGCCGCTCGGCTCTTTCTTAAGCTCGTCGATGAACCATACCGGAACCGACCAGGTGTCGTTCGTTTCTTGGACCGCCCGTCTCGTCATCTGCATCACGTCTTGTCTGGTCATTGCCTCAATCCTCCATGCGGTGAAGCCCCCGCCCGAAAGCAGGGGCGGACATATTGTTACAACTTAAAGCGCTCGGCGTGTACCTCAAAAGGAATCTCCGCTTCCTCCATCCGTCTTTTCAGTTCAAGCTCATAATGGCTGCGAAGCCGATGCAGTTCATTTTTGAGCTCGTCCAGCCTGCTCAGGTCGTCGGTAGTCGAACCAGAAACCGCTTTCAAAGTTTCTTCTTCATACGCACAAACCGCTGCGTGTATATCGTTTTTGATCCCGATCATGTCCGAAGACAGCAATATCTTAAAATATGCCCCCCTGTAGGGTATGTGCTCTTTTTTCATAGTGAAGCTCCTGTTACCTGTAGCAGTTGATCCCTATTTTGACGTCTTCAGCGCCGGGTGACCTTCGCCCACCAAGTAAATATGAAGGTGCCCGTTACCCTTGGGACGATATCGGGTCTTCCCGTCGTCGAAGGCCTCCCTTACCCTTTCCATGTCCGACCGAGAACGAACCCAACGGTAAACCTTTGCGTCATCCTCGATTCGGCACGCCCATGCAGCGTAGGACGTTCCGCCTTTCGCCTTTCCCCAACCGGACAACAGCTTGTCGGTGCCCACAATGAGCACGGGATGAGTCTTTTTTTGTTCCGGAGTCCTGTCGTCTTGAATTTGCATGGTTTGTCTCGCCTCTTTGGTGGTTCGTCGTGGTTTGGGTTCGTTTAATCCAGTGCATCCAATCAAGTCGCCGAACGGTCAAGCTCGGCGACTCTCAGCACGCGCCCGGATTACCGCCGAATGAATCGCGTTACCGCTACAATCCGGCCCTGTTCATCCCTAACCGCGCCCTTGCCGGTATCCGGAACGATCAGGTCAACGCGGTCGGGAGCCGCATCGAACACCATCCGGGACACGATGTAATAGATGTGTGGGGATGCCGAAGGCAGGCCTTCCACTTCGCCGAGTGACTGCTGAATGCAGTCCAAAATGAACCCGCCGCCACAGTCGAGGGTGCAAGAAATGGAAGCGGCCTCGGATTCAACGGTTGAAACCCTCGGAACGATTCCCGTAGGCGGGAACTCAACCGTGCCCCGCCCCGCCGGACGGTATTTAATCGAATGAGGAGTGCAATTTAAAATCGTCGTTGATGTTGCCATTTTCTTCCCTCCTGATTGTGAAGTGAGCAGGCTCTTCTATGCTTCATCGTCATAATCGTCAAATTCGTCCGCCGACTGTGGCGTAGGCGGAACGATACGGACAGCTCGGCGTTCCGCTTCGGCCGCTTCGGATGCGTCACGTCGGTTGGATGCCGCCGCCCTCGCCGCCTCCACGGCAGGTGGATCGAACCGGTCCACAAATGTTTTACGATCATCACCTTTATAATGAGCGCACAAATACAGCGCCCAGGAGGATACCTCCTCCTCTTCGAAGAGGTAGTACGTGCTTCCAGTATCCGCTTTCGACCCGGCACCGAGGAGTTCCTCGGCAAGATATTTGTCTATTTTTTCAAACTGCATCACTGGCCGGGAGGCCGGAAGCAAGCCCATTTTCCTAAGGGTTTTGCGGCCTTCACCCTTTTTCAGTTTGTATTCGGTCATGGTCTTTCTCCTTTTTGGTGGTGGTTCACTTCCCTTGTTTGTTCCTGGTGCATCCAATCGAGTCGCCGAACGAGACGGTGCTCGGCGACTCTCAGGCCGCGCCGGGATACCTATTCGCCCCCCACAATCTCATTGCACAGCCTCGCCAGGTCATCCGTCCTATCCTCCCAGTCCTCGCCCATCCGTTCCGCTTCGTCGCGGATCATCACGGCGAAATTCCCCGGGTCGAAAAATTCAGCCTCACCGTTGTCGGGAAAATCCACGATGCGCTCTATTCCGCCGTTGTCGCCCTTGATTACGTAGCAATCTCCGCCCGGATATTTTACCCGGCGGGCGTCGGCGAAAAGCGCCCGCTGAAACCACATTGGGATGATCCCGGTTTGCGCCCATTCTTTTTCCGCCCGCGCCCATTGGGAGAGAAGTAGCGAGTAGATCAGGCGCTCGGTTATCCGCTCCCCGGTATCCTCACGGTACACAACCGTCTTCCAGTCGGCGAAGTCACCGGCGTTCTCAGCGGCTTCACGGGCAAATGCCTCTGCATGTTGATGGGCGGAGGCGAGTGCCGTAAAAGTCTCATCGCTCATCAGTTCCCCGCCGTCCGGGCCGGGGCCGATGAGGGATACACGGTATTTCGTTTCGGTCGTCGTCATGGTCTTTCTCCTTTTTGGTGGTGGTTGTGTTGCGTTCTGGTTTAAGACTGTACACTGGTCAGTTTACGATGTCAAAGAAAAAATGCACGGCGAAATATTTTTTTTGCCGTGCGGTCAAGCGGCCGGGGAAGGCGGCGAGGGACGAAGAGGACAGGGAAGTGCAGAAAGCGCAGGAAGCGCAGGTGATGGTGTGGACGGGGTTGGGGGGTTGGGGGCGAGAATTGCGCAGTGCGCGAAAATGCGGAGGTGAGGCAGTGGCAAGAGTGTCGGCGCAGGTTTGGGATGCGGTCCAGGCGGAATACGCCGGCGGATTGCTGTCTCTGCGCGAAATAGGAAAGCGCTATCATCTCTCGGAAAGCACCATAAGAGCCAAAGCGAAGAAGGAAAGATGGCAACAAAGCCTGGTAAATGATTTAAGGAAAGAAATTGAGGCAAGAGATAGAGCAACCGCTGAGGATGAGCTGAAATCAGAGGGAACAGCTGAATATGAAACTGCGCAGCCAACACGCGCGCGCGCAAAACTGCCATCCACCGAAATCGTAGATGCTCTCGCCACGCGCCAAATGCTCGTCGCTGAGACCCATCGCAAGGCGATACGAGAAAGCCAGTCGCTCTGTCATCATCAAAAAGCCCGGCTCAAGGCAAGCCTGGACGCAATCGAAGGCGTCGCCTCTCCATCCGAGCTGAAGTCCCTGTCATCCGCACTGGTGGATATCGCCAGGGCGGAAACGCAGTGGATCCAGGCCGAGCGGAAGGCCTTCGGGCTGGACAAGGTAGACAAGGCCGGCGACGAACCGGACGCCGGCGTCAATATCAATATCTCGATCGGAGGCCCTTCCTCGGATGGAGCGCTTAAGCGCATGCAGGGGGAAGAGCTCGGCGGCATGATCATCGATGTCGGCCGGAAAGCCAGGCCGGAACCCTCTAAAAAGCCCTCGGCGAACGTGAGCGGGAAAAATGCGTAGCCTTTTCAGTCCGTTCCAGCATAGGACCTCCGGCGCGTTCGGACGATGGTCCCTCCTGATTCGTAATTTTTTGGGGGGCTTGATGACCGGATGGCGATGCCTGGACGTATCGGATGCTGGCTGCTGCGCCGGCCTCGAGGCCGAGCTGTCGGAAGCCGATCCGGGGCCGAAGGAATGTAAAGGAATAGGGGGGGAGGGGGGGTATGCATCACCCCACCCCGTCAAGGAGCCCCCCGGGGCTCTGTCTCGAAATTGTGCATATGACACCATCCTCAACCCCGACTCTCCGTTTGCGCGGGGCCTGTTAAGCCAAAGCCGTTCAAACCTAAAGAATCTATTGTCATCCCATACCGGTGCCGTCAAACCTGGTGCCGTACGAGCCCATTTCAGGGGTTACGCGCCTATCGTACCTGGCGACCGTGCGTCTGATCCGGAGATTCTTCAGGACGATTTCTTGTCGGCAACTCCTGTATTGTTTCCTTCCGACGGCGACCCATCTTTTGCGGGCCGCGTTGCCGCTGTAGAGGAGAGATCCGCCCCCATCGACTACGAAGAAATCGACGACGAAGATGGAGGCTATGACGCAATTGAGGCCGAGTCCGGGGTTTACGAACCGTTTTTTTGTGAACATCGGGTTTATGCTGTTCCGACGCTTTCCACCATCCCGCCCGGTTTTTGCATCCGGGAGTTGGTCCGTATGGAGAGAAAGAAAGAGGTAGACCGCTATCTTTCGCGTTTGAGTGGGCGAGGGTTCGACCGTGCGCCCGTCCCGTCTCCGGCGCTTTTAAACCAAACCGCACTTGAGAGGCGGTGTTTGTCTCGGAGCGTCATTGCCGAGTGAACTTCAGCGTTTGCAGGGAGGTTTGGCTTATGAGGGTTCGTGAGTTGATGGAGCAGTTGAGCAAGATGCCACCTGGGGCGGAGGTTGCGATCTACTGTTGTTCTTCCGACGATTTTCGGAAGGAGATGCATGCGGTTGAGGTGGCTGAGCTTGCTTACGGGCAAGTCGGAAGCGGGTGGCCTATCGGTGAGTTTGTTCGGCTGGACGGGGAGTGGAGCAGCAAAGACTCCGGCAGCGCCGGAATCTTTCCCTACAAAATTCCAGGTTATGACACTGAGTAAGCTTCAGCGTTTGCAGGGAGGTTGATATGCCTTTTGGTGGTGCATTGGTCCCGTTTTTAGGCAAGGCATTCAGGCCGATTCGACGCTTTGAATTTCAGTTTCCGAGGCTTAACCTGCATGACACGCATTCTGCGACTTTTTCTATGAACTCCGGCGAACTGGAGGACAAGGGAGACGAGTCAGATCCTGTTCGAAAGGCGTTCGTGGAGATGGTTGAGTTTCAGGCCAAGGCCATGGATGACAGGATCATGGAGGAGCTGAACGACATGGGGGCGTCCGTACACGAGGTAAGAATGGAGACAGTCCACCATTTCGACGGCTCGAAAGAGGTGCTGATTCGGCGCGTTGGAGATGACGCCTCAAGGGCCAGGGTTATTAAGTTTGGGGCTCCACATCTGAGAGGGTGCGTAGGAATGATTCGATGACGGATTTTTTCAGTGAGCTTGAGCGTCCCGCCGACGCCGGTCTTTTTGAGGATTGGCAACGTAGCAAGAGAGGTAAGAAGGATTCTCCGTTGTCCCTTTATGTTCATCCCCGGGACGGTTTCGTGGTTCGCCCCCACGAGTCCGCCGAGCGAGAGACGGCTTATGCCGTAGGCGGCATGATTGATCGGTTTTTCCGTGATCGTTCTCGGACGTCGCCTCCGATTCCGGAGATGTTTCGAGGTGTCGTCGAGGAGTTTGCCGACGGGATTGATCGTACTGTGAGGCGTCGGATCAACAACATGGGAGCATCGACCGTTACGTTATGAGATTGGCACCGAACGAAAACGTAGATTACATAGCGACGCCGACTATTTCGAACTTTCATCGGTCTAACGCCTTGGTGCGTGGGATTATGGGTCCGATTGGGAGTGGTAAGTCGGTTGGTTGTACGTTGGAGATGTTTATTCGGTGCAATAGGCAGGTTGAGTATAAGGGGTGGAAGCGTAGTCGGTGGGCGGTGATACGGAATACGTATCCGGAGCTTGAGACGACGACGATCAAGACGGTGCAGGAGTGGTTTCCTCCTTCGATATTCAATGTGAAGTTTTCTCACCCGATTTGCGGGAAGTTGTATTCGAAGAAGTATGGGATTGATGCGGAGATTTATTTTTTGGCGCTTGACCGGCCGGAGGACATAAAGAAGCTGCTTTCCCTCGAGCTGACGGGAATATGGGTCAACGAGGCGAGACAGATTCCGCGATCCGTCCTTGATATGGCCCTTGGTCGAACGGGTCGGTATCCGCCGAAGAAGTGGGGCGGGTTTAATTGGCGCGGACTTATCATGGATACGAACCCCCCGGACGACGATCACTGGTGGTATTCGATGGCGGAGGAGGAGGAGCTGGAGGGGTACGAGTTTTTCCAGCAGCCTCCGGCGGTGTTTGAAGTGGAGACGGGGAGCGGCAGGTATGAGCCGAATTACGGGCAGGGCGCGTATCCTCCCGCGGAGAATGTGGAGAATCATACTCTCGGATTTGATTACTGGATGAGCCAGATTCCGGGTAAGACTCGGGAGTGGATCCGGGTTTACCTGGAGGGGAGATACGGGACGGTGCAGCACGGAAAGCCCGTGTATCCGGAGTACAACGATTTGGTGCACGGGTCCAGGACGGCGTTGGTTCCGGTGCAGGGTTTGCCGTTGATTGTTGGGTGGGACTTCGGGAGGACGCCGGCGATTGTGGTGAATCAGTTGTTGCCGAGCGGTCAGTTGAGGACGTTGGACGAGTTGTATACGGAGAACATGGGGGCGAGACAGTTTGGTCGGGACAAGGTGAAGCCGTATTTGGCGAACAACTTCAGTGGATACGAGGTGTTTCATACGGGTGATCCGAGCGGAAACCGGAAGTCGGAGGCGGATGAGATTTGGGCTATCCAGATTTTAAAGGACAAGGTTGGTATCAATGTGACGCCTGCGAAGACGAACATGATTACCCCTCGGACGGACGCGGTGAAGAGTTATTTGACGAAACTGGCGGCGGGTGGTGGTCCCGGATATCTGCTTTCCTCGAAGTGTAAGAGGCTCAAGAAGGGGTTCTTGGGCGGGTACTGTTTTGCGCGGGTGCAGGTATCCGGGGGTGAGGAGATATACCGGGACGAGCCGAAGAAGAATATCTATTCGCATGTGCATGACGCGCAGCAGTATGCGGCGATGTTCGCGGAGACTTCCGGGGGGGCCTCGTTGGTTTCGGGCGGAGGGTATGAGGTTCCGGACGAGTATTTTGACTATAGGGCCGGGGTTGCGGGGTACTGAGCATGGCGAGCGAGAGAGCCGAAGTTTCTTATACGGGTCCGGTGAAGGACATGGCGACGGAGGTGGGATGGAAGTTGCGTCGCATGTTCGAGGAGACTCGGAAGTTGCGGGAGCAGGCGTACGAGAAGGTCTGGTTGGACAGTCTTCGGCAATACAAGGGGCAGTATGATCCGAGCTTTTTGTCGAGCCTGGATGAGAATCGCAGCCGGGTGTTCTTGAATAAGACGCGACCGAAGATTTTGACGTTGGATTCTCAGTTGATGGACAAGCTGTGGCCGGCGGGGGAGAGCCGGAATTTCGACGTGAAGCCGAGTCCTGAGCCCGAGCCGCATCCGGCGGTGATCGACGAAATTCAACAGGTGGTTATGCTGGCGCAGGCGGCGCGGATGGAGCAGGAGACGGCGGCCGGGGTTCCGCCGGATCAAGTGACGCAGTTGAGTGCGGAAGAGATCAAGTCGGAGATCGACAAGGAGATCAAGGAACGGGCGAAGCGAATGGCGCTTGTAATCGAGGATCAGTTGACGGAGTGCGATTACAAGCGGGTGTGCGGGTTTGCGATACACAGCGGACATTTGTACGGGACAGGGGTGGTGAAGGGGCCCTTGGTGAAGTATCGGAGACGGAATCGTTGGGTTCCCGGAGAGGACGGGTGGAGGAACCGGGCGGAAGAGGAAGCGGTTCCCTTCGTTCAGTTTGTGAGGATTTGGGATTTTTTCCCCGACATGTCGGCTACGGATATCGAGAACGCCGAGTTCGTTTTTCAGCGGCACGTGATGTTGCCGCATGAGCTGTTGCGGTTGGCGGAGCGTCCTGGATTCCGTAAGGATTTGATCCTGAAGTATTTGAGCGAGATGCGGAACGGCGACTTTAGTTGGTCGAATCACGAGCAGGAGATTTTCATGATGGCCGCGGAGGGGGAGCAGACGGGGAGCCCTCCGGTCGGCAGGCGGTTTGAGCCCATAGAGGGATGGGCATGGTTGAGCGGTAACGACTTAAGGGATTGCGGGGGAGACGTCGCCGACGACCAGTTGGGCATGGAGTTTCGGTGCAACGTGTGGATGCTGGGACCGCTGGTCATCAAGGCGGTGATCAATCCGTTTGAGGGTACGGATCGGTGGCCGTACCAGTTGTACTACTTCGACAAGGACGATTCTTCGATCTTCGGCGTCGGGATGGCGGAATATCTGAGACATCCGCAAGAGATGTACAACGCTTCGATTCGCGTGGCGTTGGATAATGCGGCGATTACGGCGGGGGCGATTTTCGAGGTCAACGAGGACCTGTTGAGTCGCAAAGAGAAGAATCCGACAAAGATGTTTCCTTGGCGGGTTTTGCTCCGCAAGGCGATTGCCCCGGGGGACAGTGGATACCCGGCGTTGCGTGTTCATTCCCTGCCGAATATTTTGCAGTTTGCGCTGATGCTTTTGGATCGCGCCGGACTCGAGCTCGACGAGATCAGTATGACGCCTCGGTACATGTACGGGGACGCGAAGGTGGGCGGCGGGGCGAAGACGGCTACCGGTCTGAGTATGTTGATGGGGCAATTGGCGATCGTTTACCTGGCGCAGTTGGGGGTGTGGGATACCTACGTTACGCGACCGTTGATCCGGGCGATGGTGGATTACAACATGGAGAGGAGCGACCGGGACGACATCAAGGGTGATTGGGAGGTGATCGCGACCGGGTTGAGTGCCGTGCTGGATAAGGAGTTGATGAAGCAGAGCTTGAGGGAGTTTGCGGCCGATACGCTGAATCCTATGGATGCTCCGCTGGTGGATCGGTGGAAGCTGTTGGTGAAGCGAGCGGAGAGCATGAATATTCGGGACGTGGTTAAGGAGCTGGACGAGATTTTGATGGAGCAGCGGCGGCAGCAGGAAATGGCTGTTTTGCAGGCTGCGGCTGCGGCCGACAAGGAAAACTCGGCGGCTGAAACCGACCGAGCGCTCAGTCGCGACGAGGGCGCAGGAATGAGAGAGGCGGCCTGATAATGTTCAATCCGAGACGGTCAACGGTTACCAAGAGTCAATTGAAGGCGTTCAACGACGCGAGAAACACGGTTAGGTCGGCGCAAGGCTCTCCGTTGGTGAATGCGTTTGTGGCGCTTCTGACGGTGGCGCAGGAGGACATCAAGACGAACCTGTGCGCCCATACACTTCCCATGGACAGAACCGAATATTTGCGTGGCGGTTTTGCGTTTGCGGAGTCGATGCGACACGAGATTTTAGCCTCTTTGCCGGGTGGATCGCCCGACGAAGGGGACGAGGAATAGAGGTTCCGGCCCTTCGGTTTTCGGGGGACACCGGGCGAGGTTTTAACTTGCGGATACGCCGGTAAGGCGCCCGCACCAAGGGGGACGGCATGTCCAAGGAAGTTATTGACGAGAAGGAACCGACCGAGCGCTCAGTCGTTGAAGAAGGCGGCGCTCGCGGTTCGGAAGAACAACGGGTGGACAACGAAGGGCCGGAGGCTTCGGCCGACGACTCGGAGGAATTTGAGGCGGCGTGGAAGGCGGCGACCACGGAGAAGCCGGAGGCGGATGATCTCCCCTCGAAGGATGAGGACAGGGAACAAGAGACTGCGGCGTCCGAGGAAGGGTTCGCCGACAAACAGCCGTCGAAGGAAGAGGAGCCGAGGGGAGCGAAGACGAAAGAAGAAGACCCGAAGGAGGCCGAGCTGCGGGCTTTGCAGCAGAAGGTTGCCTCCTGGGAGGGTCGGCTTAGCGCCTCCGATCGGCAGAGAAACGAGCTTGCACAGGAGAACGCGCGACTAAAGGCGGAGCTTGAGGCGGCCCGAAAGGGCGGAGACGGAACTGCCAACTCCGACGCAGGAAAGGGGCAGCCCCCCGACGGTAAGGGCGGACAGGGCGCGAAGGGTTCCGAGTCGGAGGAAGGGGAGCAGGACGCGATTAAGGCGTTGGCTTCGGAGTACGGCGACGATGAGCCGGTGGTGAGGGCGTTGACGGCGATAGAAAAGAAGCTGGCGGCGAGAGAGGCCGCCGATCGTCGGCGCGTCGAAGAGGCTGAGAGACAGGCTGCACTTGAGAGACAGCTTGCACCGATACGGGAGGCGCATCCCGACGTGGATTCGTATACGGCGGAGACGCAGCCCGGGAATGTTTGGTCAAGCCCTCTTGGTCAGTGGTTGGCCTCCTTGGGGGACACGCCGGAGGGTCGTTACAACCGTTACGTCTATCTGAATGAGGGTGGGCAGGCGGCGATTGATCTGCTTGGGCGGTACAAGGAAGCCAAGGGGATCACGCCGGGCGGTAACAACGGAGCCGGTACGAAGAAGCGGGACAGGTCTCAGGAGGCCGAGGTTGTGGACAGTCGCGGAGGAGTCATTCCGAGAAGCAAGCCGGACATGAACGATTTCGAGGGCGCTTGGTCGGAGGCCACTCGGAATTATCGACGATAGCGGGAATTCTCGGGGCGTGGAATGAGAAAGGTAATCGTCCTGGGTGTTCCCGACGACGGGAGACATAGGAATGGCCAGGACAGAATATGGTGATATTTCGCCGCGTACCGCGGCGTATACGGTGCCCAAGCTGCTCGAGGTGGGCATGCCGTATCAGGTTTTGGAGCGGATCGGCACTTCTCAGCCGTTGCCCGCTCGAAATTCCAAGAGCATGATTTTTGGTCGGTACGAGGCTTTCGACTTCACGCCGAATGAGTTGACGGAAGGCGTCACTCCGGCGGCGACGAAGATGACCCGAACCGACATCACTCTCACGCTGAAGCAGTATGGCGACCGGGTTGAGATTTCCGATATCGTGCAGGATACGCACGAAGATCCGGTGTTGCAGACCGCCAATAAGCGGTTGGGGCAGCAGGCCAGCAAGATGATCGAGACGGTTCGATTCCAGGCGATCCGCGGTGGAACCAATGTGTTTTACGGCGGCAGCGGAAATACCAGGGATACCATTTCCGGAACGTTCAGTCGGAAGATGCAGCGCAAGGCCGTGAAGGCGCTGGAACGGGAATACGCGGAGCGCATCACCGAGATGGTTGCCAGTACCCCGAATTTCAACACGGAGAACGTGTTGGGCGGGTTCATCGGGTTGGTGCATACCGACTTGGTTTCGGACATTCGGAACGCCACGGGCTTCATCGACGTGAAGGATTACGGTGGGCAGAAGCAGCTCTTCGAGAGCGAGATCGGCGCCATCGAGGACGTTCGTTGGGTCAAAAGTCAGTTGATTACTCCTTGGGCCGACTCCGGAAAGGCGGTTTCCGGAACGGCCACGTGGGAGAGCACGAGCGGCGCGAGTTACGACGTGTATCCCGCGTTCATCTTTGCAAAGGACGCCTTCGCCCTTTCGGCGTTGCGCGGTCAGTATGCGGTCACTCCCATGGTCGTCAACCCCAAACCGAGCGACAGCGATCCGCTCGGCCAGCGCGGTCACGTCGGCTGGAAGTCCATGCAGGGCGCGGTCATTTTGAACGACTCCTGGATGGCCAGGCTCGAGGTCTACGCGACCGTCTAAGCCGGCCGTGGTTTGTGTTTACGGGTGGGGTGGGCGGGAAAGCACGGAAGGTGTTTGATGGCAAGCAATAGCAGGAACCCCTTGAAGTTGAGCGGGGAGCAACGCAGGGTCTACATCCACAACGGTCCCGAGGACCAGGGCGGACATTTGTATGTGTATGTAGGGTTGAACGGTCGTTCGTTCCGAATTCCGCGGATGAAGGAAGTCAATTTGCCGGTGGAAGTGGTGGAGATCCTGAAGAACGCGATTACGACCGAAGTGATTCAAAAACGTGACAGGCGAACCGGTGAAGTCGAGACGGTTTTCAACGACATCATGCGGTTTCCTTTCGAGGATCGGGGCCCGGTGATTAAGGAGCCCGAGAAGGAGGAACCGCCTCCCAAAGAGAAGGCGGCGAAAGCGGCCTGATTCTAACGGGACGGCGGGTCCTTAAAGGAGGATCAACGACATGTGGGGATGGAACCGACGTATTAACCATAAGGACATGAGGGACGTTGTTGCGAAGCTCGTGTCCCTGCAGAAGAACCATGCGACCAGTTCCGGCGGTTTGGCGGCCTGCGTTGCGGATCCGGCGACATTTAAGACGGCGAATACCGTCAACATGGTCATCGACAGTACGCTGTATGCGGACGCGGCGGCGTCCGGGATGGCAATGAGCACCAGCGAGGGTGCGACGTTGGCGACCTATGAGGCTCAGAAACAGCTCATCGTGGACGATGGGAGCACGGTTACCGCCGTGGCCGGGGAGATTGCTGCGAACGCCACTCTTGCCGAGTGGCCGGAGTGCCCTTCGAGCAAGGTGGTGATCGGGGGCGTCGTCGTAAGGGCGAGCGCAAAGACGACCGTTCTGGGAACGCAGTCTTTGGCTTCTTACGGGAGTTTCATCAACTTCAACGTGCCTCCGAGCGGACCGAGCGCAATCGGCGCGTCCGGAACCGAATAACCGGCGGGCTAAGTTAAACAAATGCGACCGGCTCCGCCGAGATACTTGGCGGGGTCGGTTTAACGGGGGTGTTGTGGATCAACCGATATCCGTTTTGGTGGTAAGCAGCCATTGTTGTATCCGGGTGGTCAAGCAGGCCATGGCGTTGATACGAGAGGGCGTCAACCTTCTTTTTCTTCATCAGCGGACGGCGAACATAGAGAGTCAATACATGCTCCCCGCTTTTTCGCTTTATGAGAACGAAAATGATTTCGCGCTCAAGCTGCAAATGCACGCCGAACAGGCCGACATTATCCATGTTCACAACATGCCCGACTGGATGGTTTGGCGGGCAAAGGATATTTGCCCGGACAAGCCGGTTGTTTACGACGTTCACGACATTCCGTCCATCATGGCTCCGGCGGATGTTTTGACGCGGGACGAGTTGAAGGCGTTTGTTTCGGCGGACGCTTATGTTTTTCCTTCGATGTCGTATGAGCTGTTTGCGCTTAAGACGTATGGACAGGCGCAAAAGCCGTCAACGGTATTGTATTCCATGTGTACCAAGGGAATGTTTCCCGAAGTGGATGAGTTTCCCAGGTCCAATGGAATCGTCTATGAGGGTTTGATTTCCGTTCCGGAGACAAGACCGGCGGGCGTAGCAAGGCTTGAGTATGGCGATTTTCGGGGTTTTGTCGAAAACCTGTGTATGAAACACAAAATCCCTTTCCATATCTACGCCGGAAGTAATTCTTGGTGGCCGTATTATCAGCACACCGGCGTGTGCATTCACCCGTCTACGCCGTATTTTGATCTTTTGCGCGAGCTGACTCGTTACGAATGGGCCTATGTCGGCCCGGCGAAACCGTGTGAACAGTGGAACATGGCGATGCCCAACAAGTTTTTTGAGTCCATCGCGGCAGGCGTTCCCATTTTGACGTGTGGGGCGGCCGAGGTGGCGGAGTGGGTGGCGAAGTACAAGATAGGGGTTGTCTTGGATTCACCGGAGGACATCCCGAAAGTTTACGCCGACAAGGATTTACAGAGGAAGTGTCGGGAATCGGTGCTTCGGCATCGTTTTCAGTTTTGCATGGAGGCGCAGATACGGCAGCTTATTGACCTGTATCACAAGGTTTTGCGGAGGGATGGCTATTCCGAGGTTAGGCCGTCTTCGCAGGACTGATTTTCGCCTTATAAACGGGGAAAGCGAATGAATCTCGGTCAGTTGCTTCAATACATCGACGTCGAGCGGCAGGACGTAGACGAAGACGACCGCAGGTATACTCGGGAGGAGAACATCCTAAAATTGAACCGAGCGCAGGAGGAGGTTCTTTGGAAGACCGGGTGTATTAAAAAAACGGAAACTATTGTCCTTGTTACGGGGGCTGCGGCGTCCGGGACGGCGCTGTATAACTTGGAGTCGGACACGGCGTGGATCGAGTGGATAGAGCGGGACGACGACGGCGGCGAGGTGAAGCAGCGGGACGAGGAGTGGATGCGTTCTCAGTACGGGGACGACTGGAAGTCTTCGGACAACACCGGAGATACGCCTCTGTATTACGTGGATGCTCGCGGAAACACTACCAAACAAATACGCATTTTCCCTTTTCCGAGCGACGATGCGACCGGGGACACGTTGACGGTGTACGGGGTCAAGTACCCGGAAGATCTGGCTGATTCGGACGACGAGCCCGAGTTCGAGCGGCGATGGCATATAATTCTTGCCTATTGGGTGCTCTGGAAAGGTTTCTTGAAGGACGCCGAGGGCGACATGGTGAGGGCGGCGCTTGCCAAGGCGGGCGTTTGGGAGCGTGAGTACAGGGAAATGCTATCCGACATGCGAATCGACAACCGTATGGGAATCGCGGAATCGGAGAACCAACTTCCGTGGCGATCTTGGGGGAAGTAATGAAGAGATTTTGGAATATCGGCACGAAGATTGAAGCGGCGGAGTTGTTTATCGCGTTCATCGTCTTGGCTTTTGCATGTGTGTTCGGCGGTTGCGGTGGGTTGTCCGGAGATCCGGACAGACCGCTCGGAGCTGATAACTTCGGATACCACTACAATCCCGTGGCGATCCAGGAGGCGGGGGTATCGGCGGCCTCTTTTGAGGATCAGCCGGAGAATTATTCCCTTGAGGTGCACGCGGCCGGATACGGGTCCAGGGCGGAGATGTCGGAGATCGGGGCGCAGGCCGACAGTTATTACTTGAAATATGCGACGCGAGACGATTTTGCCCAAATGCGACGCTCCGGGGATTGGGTGGTGAGCAATCTTTGGAAGGCGTGGTGGGATGATCCGGTCATCAAGCCTCACCTTCAGGACGTGATCAACTTCTCCGCCGAATATGGAATGAAGCTCATCGTGCGCCTGGAGGACCAGTCCCGGTATTCCAACTATCCCGTTTCGGCCGGAGGCCCGAAGCCGACCGACGAGGCGTGGTTTCAGGGACCGTGGACGGCCTATGTGGCGGCGTTGGTGGAGGCCGGGCGCGGAAAGGCGTACGCCTACCAGATATGGAATGAGATGTGGGAGCCCGGGCGGTTCATGACGGGTCCGGACGGTACGGAGAATTCGATTACCGCGGCGCAGTATGCAACGTTTCTTGAACGCACCCGGAACCTTATTCTGAGCAAGGATCCGAGTGCCGTTGTCGTCAACGGCGGACTGACGTCCATTACCGAGAGTTTCTATAACAGCAAGACGAAGCAACTCCTACCCTTGATTGGACACTTGACCGACGCTTTCAATTTTCATGCCTACAATCATATCGGAGACTTCAAGTCCATCGCGGACTTTGCCAATACGAACTTGAGGCGGGTGGACGAGATTGGACACTTGAGCGGCGCGTTGCCGTGGTGCGTAACCGAAGCAAATAACGTGGACAACACCGTTTCCGATGATGACAAGTTCCGGACTCTCAATGAAATCTATGAGGGGCTGAGCGGCGCCGGGAAGACGCCGCAATGTTTCTTGGCGTTCTGTTACAACGAAGACGCCTTCCTTCGTAGGTGGACCATTCAAGGGACGGAACTGGAAGCCGAGATACTTGAGGCGTGGGGGCGCTGAGTGTTTCTGTTCGAAGCCAAACCACGGAGTTTCTTGTTTATCGCTCGGAACCGCGCCTTTCTGTTTCAGGCCAAGGCGAGGGATTTCTTCCGATTCGTCGCACGGGGAAAGGGTTCGGGACATGCCTGACTTCAAGGGCTCTGAGAATATCGTTTTACAACCCGCCACCGCCGGCTTGGTGGTGGCTTTTTATTTCCCGGCGTGGACGTCGGCGACGGCCCGGGATGGGGCGATTCCTTATTCGACGACGATCAGCAGCGCGGTAGTTACGGCGGAGGACGTTGACGACGGTACGGATGTGAGCTCCGACGTAATGACGGCTTCGTCCGTTGCGTCGAACTACTACGTCAACGTGACCATGAGGTATCCGCCCACGGCGAAGCAGGGAAAGTACAAGCTGAAGTTTGCTCTAACCTTGTCGAGCGGAGCGGTGTTGGAGTTCGACTTCGATCGAATCTATGCCTACGACGGATAAGCCATGCCTCAAGAGCTGAATTTTTTCGACACGTTGATGCAGACCAGAGTGATGAGGTTCGGCGGGATCAATGCCGTCAAGGAACCTCACCTGTTGTCCGAGAGCGAGGCTATGGACGCTCGGGACTGCGACTTCTCCAGCGGGGCGCTGTTGCCTATGCGGGAGAATCACAAGGTAGGCGACCTGACGAACTGTCGCACGTTCACCCGGTTGCGGAACCGCACAGGCGGCGCCATCGACGACGAATGGCCTTCAAGCGATATCGTCATCACACATGAATCTTGGGACGACCACTTGGTCTATACGGAAGACGGGTCTCCCGACGGACTGGTGCATCGACCGAAAATCATTTTGAACGAAACGGGGAACCCGACGCACCTGCTCGGGATTACTCCTCCGGACGTTGAGGCGGCGGCCGCGTCCGGGTTTGCCGGTGGCGCCAAGTTCGGCGTGGTGGAGTTTTGGGACGTGTGGCGGGGTGTTCCGCCTTCCGGAAGCGGGATTACGCCGAGCGATGATAAATTGCTTGGGAACTATGCGATAGCGTCCAAGGACACGGCTCCGGACGACACCCCTCTTTCGGTTGATCCGAACATTCACAGCGAGGATCCGCGGGTAAACAACAACATTGCGTTTAAAATTCCGATCACGGCCGGACAGATCGTCATTGACGTGTCCACCGCGGGAGTTTGTTCCGGGGGCGTCTATGAGTTGATCTTTCAATACAAGAAGGCGGACGGCGAATGGTACAACGTGGCCGGACCCATTACGCAGCAATATTGGAGCGGTTCCGCATGGACGGCTTATGGAGTAGGTGACTTTCCGTTCAAGATCGGCGGGTGGAATCAATTCACCTGGACGCCCCCTTCGGATAACGTCGGCATCTATCGGTTTGTCTATAACACCTTCAACGGTGGAGCGATTACTCAATATCCGAAGGCGCGTCGGGTGTGGCATGCGGCGCAGGGCGAAACGACACGCCCTCCCGACGACGATCCGTTCTATTTCAACGGGACCTATCAATATGCCGTTGTGTTCGTCAATGAGACGCATGGTGTGATTTCGGCTCCATGGAGCCCTAACGATGATTGGTCGGTGATTTCGTGCACGTTTCCAACCGACGTGTCGGCCGTTTCCATCGCGTCTATTCCGCAGCCCCCGGTATTCACGGGCGGGAAGTATTACGGGGCTTCACCTTCCGGCGCGATCTACGAGTTGCCGGTGGAAAAGATATGGCTCTTTCGAACAACGGCCAATGGAAGCGAGTTTTACTTTTTAGCGTCCGGAACTCCGGGCAGCTTTTCCAGCTATACGGATACAACGTCGGATACGGACCTTCTTCTGAATCGGCCCCTTGAGTCGGAAGACAACCATACGCCCGGTTGGTATCCGGACGGTGATGGGACCTATACGCGCACGTTCCTTCGAATGATCGTGTTCCACAAGAACAGATTTTACGCGACCGGCGGGCCGAACAACTCCGTTCTGTTTTTCTCGAACACGGACGATCCCCATGCCTGGGGATTATCTCAGTTTATACCGTTTCCGGTCACGATCCTTGCGTTGCATTCCACCGACGCCGGGCTTCTGGTTATTACGGAGAAGGGTCCCTGGATTCTTTCGGGAACGGACGCAACGTCCATGGTGAAGCAGCAACTCGAGGGCTCCTGGAATTGCGCTTCCATGAGGGCGATCGTTTCCACTGAGTACGGGGTTATCTGGCCGGCTACGGATGCGATCGTAATGCTGGACCTGAGCACCGGCAGGATCCGGGACCTGTCAACGCCCGTTCTCGGCACGATCGAAATCAAAGCGGCGAGTTACATGTCGGCTCAGTATTGGAAGAAGCAGTATTTGCTTTTCACCGATGTGGGAACTCTCGTTGCCGATTTCACGAGACTTCACAGCACCAACCAGGGCGTCGTGCCGGAATGGAAACTGTTTGGGTGGGACTGGGACGGGACGGCGCAGTTTAATCCGTTATCCGGGGAGTCGGTAAGGGCTCGGTTTGAAATCAACGACTCCTATTATGACGCGATCGACGACAAGGTGTATGTGCTCACCGAGGATCCTTCGAGTCCGGGGACCGGGGACCTTTACATGTGGCAGGGCTGCGACGGAGAGGACGGTCGCGCGGATTCCTATGTCAACATGTGGTATTTGTCCGGAGAGACGGCAGGCGATGATCTGCACGATCTGAAGATATTCGACTTCCTTGAGGTCACTGTTTCGGATATTCCATCCGGCGAATCGTTGACGGTGCACGTAGGTATCGACGGCACGACCAAGGCCAACCGAGTTTTTTCCGGGCCCGTAACCGGCACGGTGACTCACCTGGTCTACCTGCCCATCGCCAAGGCGGATTGCACGGGCTACAAGGCGCAGATTCTCGTCTACGGTATCGGCAAGTTCTATCAGGCCACCCTGCACTATCAATCTCTCAAGAAGTACCAGGTGCAGACTCTGTTTCATAGGGCGCTCGTTACGACACACGAAGCCTGCGACATCGTGCTCCATTGCGATTTCGGGAACATGACGACTTATCCGAGATGGAGGATCAACGCGACGACGCCCACCGAGGTTGATTGTCATTTCGATGCCAACACGGTTGGGTTCATCCCCAGGATTCGATGTTACGTGCAGGGGGCCGGAACGACCGTTCCATCAACGGCGATCAAGACTCTTCGTTGGCTGATCGACCGCGACGAGGCCATGGACGAGTTGAGCGTCCTTCACGGCGCCAGGGTCGGGCATCGGGCGAGTGCGAGTTTTCAGCTTTACGCAGACGGTACGGCGAAGGGCACGACGCAGACGGTCTCGGGAGACAACGAGACGCCGCTGTTCTTCCCGGCGGCCACGAAGGGCAAACGCGCCCAGGCGGTCTGGTGGGCGAGTATCAGTACCTATCACGTGCCTTCTCCATCCATTCAAGTCCTGGAATGGTGGTGGAGCCCGGAGAAGGATTACCTTCAGCGAGTGGTAGCGCATGCCGTGAGGTTCATCTCTCGGGGCGCGTGCACCGTCTATCTGTATTTGGACGGCGTATTGAGCGCTACGGTCACAGTTCATCGGGCCGGAGAGAACACGGCTTATTTCGCCAGGAATGCACACGGTCAGCTTTACCAGATACAGTGGACCGGGAACGGCCTTGATTATGACACGGTGCAGTTCGACGTGGTTCCGGACCAGGAGTATTCGACCAGGGTGCTCTTGAAGGGCGCGGAAGTGGCGTGGGACGGGGACATAGGCTTCAAGATTCACCTGGACGGCACGGAGGACCTGTCCACTACGCTTTCGAGCTCGGTACACAACTCGAAGATGCTTGAAATACAGCCCCCAAAGATTGGACACGTCTACCAAGCGTATCACGCAGACAAGGATGCTACGCATCCCGGGTGGCTGCATGCAGTGAAGTTTGACGTCGAGACGGAGCCTCCCAAGGTTACGCAGGCGAGCGAATTGACGGGGCTCCCGGTCAAGAGAGCCTACATTTACAGCACCACGGTGACCTATTTCGGCGCGGTGGACCTGAAGTTCTACTTCGACGACGTGCTGCGGTCGGACATCAGTAAAAGCCTTACGACCTATGACTCCACGGACTGGCAGACGGAAACCATCGAGACGATATTTCATTCGTATCCTACGGGCTTCAATCTGCCCATCGCGAGCCGGATTGCGTGGGATAACGAGGGAACCGGGTTCGTCTACGACGTCAAGTTCGCCTTCGATCCCGACATGCGGTTGTCTGAAATATCTCCAACGCGCGGCAACTTTGCGCGGTTCGCCTTCCAGGCTTACACGGTGCGCTGGATCGGAACCGGCACGTTGAAGATTTTCGTGGACCATAAGTTGGTGAAGACGAAGCGGTTGGAGGCCGTTACCAAACCGACCGCCCACCGGTTTTTGCTTCCCGCGGGGATCCGCGGACACAAAGTCATGTACGACTACGAGGAAGACTCCAAGAATTCGTTGTTTGTGTTCAACGTCCGATGGCATGGAGCGAGGTTGCAATAATGGCGGTTACGGCGGCGAAGGCGAAGAACCAGGGCGTTCTCTTCGAAGACCATAATCGTGTGGCCGATCAGCACGCGAAGCGGACTTTTGTGCGAATCGAGGAGTTGTTGGCCCAGGCGTACGGGCGACGAGGCGAGAAAAAGAACTCGTTCGTCACGCACGGCGAGTTGGACGCCTTGGGATTGTCCGCTACGTCTCAGGCGTCCGGCGGGAATACGTCGAACGTGATCTATACCTCGGATAGCTACTGGAAGAAGTCGGGGAATACGATCTATGCCGACACGCCCAACCGAGTAGGCATCGGAACGCCAACGGCCCAGAGGACGGCGCATTTTGTAGAGAGCGCCAACGCCGTTACGGGAGTACGAGTCGATAATCCGAGCCTCGGCACGGCGGCGCAGTCGGAACTCTATGTGGTCACCGATCAGACGGCGGCCAAAACCATGAGCTTCGGTTTGTGCGGGACGTATCATTCCGCGCCGTCGTGGGGATACGTCTTGGCAGGCGCCGGGGTGACCGGGATTGCTTTGGGGTATGTGCAGGGTCCTTCGGCGTCTATGATTATCAAGAAGGATTTCCCCGTATCCTTCTATTTGGATCGCATCTATCTCGACCCGAGTCATACCTACGTAACGGGGTCTGCTGAGACCGGAGGCATCAAGCATACCGGATCGGCCATTTGGTACTATCATACCATTGATGCCGCGTGGAAACAGTTGGTGGATACGTCTGCTTCCGGGCTTTGGTCGGCGCATGCAAACGGTCTTTATTACACAGACGGAGTAAAAGGTATTGCGGTTGGAACCACTCCAAGCACGGAATACTGTGGATATTTTTATGCAGCTATCGCGAGCCAAAACAAGGTTGGAGTAGACGCTTATCTTGTTCCAGGGCATACGAGCAATAACGCTTATTTCCAATACGGTGTATGGTCTTCGGTAAATCCTAATGCAGCAGCCGGTATTACGGCATCAGGATATCATATCGGGGCCTCCATGGGAGCGTATTGCCTTGATGCGACAGGCACCAAGACCGGAACTGTAGGCACTCTGATAGGAGCCAGGGTACAATTCGGCATCAACAGTGGACCTGGAACAGTTACTGAAGCCTACGGGGTCAGGATTTATCCATTCCATACATCTGGAACAATAACAAGCAGCTACGGAATTTATATCGGTGCTGCAACAACTGGAGGCACTGTTACAAATCAGTGGGCTCTTTATTCAGAGCATTCGGCTGCAAGCTATTTTGCCGGAGCGATGGGAATCGGGACCAATGCGCCCGGGGACATGCTGGTTGTCAAGAAAGACCAAGACGACGGGACGTCACCGTATGCCTACACCAGAATCGTAGCGGAGAACGCGCATGCCGACGGACTGGTTGAAATCAAGGCCCGTGGGGCCGACGAGAATCACATCATTGCTTTTGGGTGTGGCAACACAACTTCGTCTATTCCTAATTGGGGATGGATTCTTGCGGGTCCAGGCTTAACGAGCGGCTTAGGGATCGGATACGTTCGAGGGTCTAGCGCGTCGTTGATTATCGCGCAGAGTACCAGCTTGGTGACTTTTGCGCGTGACGTGATTGCACTTGGAACGGATTCATGGGGTGCGACCGCTCTGACGGGGGGCTTAAAGCACGATGGAAGCAACCTGTCTTGGTACAACGGATCAGCCTGGAAGACGGTTGGTGAAGCTCTATGGTTAAGTCATGCCAACGGGGTTTATTATTCAAGTGGAAACGTTGGCATTGGATCAACTCCAGCCGCTGCATATGGTTTGTACGTTTTAAGCAGTGGAACTGGAGCCGGCTCAACCTACTTAGCGGGAACCTATATTTCATGCGCCGGAGGCGTATCTATTACGTCATCAAGTTCTGGTTATTATGGAATATGGGTAAATACCACTGGTGTATCACTTAATTCTGCAGCGGATAGAATTGTAGCCGTAACAGGTTTCGCACAGCTTAATTCCGCCAATACGGCATCCAGCACAGTAAATGATTTGATTTCCTGTCGGTTTTTTTATGGGACCAATTCCTCATGTACAAACGCTACTGTTACCAGAGCAACCGGTATTGATCTAACCCCATTAGCACGTAGTGGAGGAAGCGTTTCAATAACAACGGTCTATGGCATCTATCTTCGGTCGCCATCGTCCGTTACCGCTACCGTGGGTGCTTGGTATGGAATGTATCAAGAGTACGCGAGTGCCAAGAACTACTTTGCGGGCGCAACCGGCGTCGGCAAAGTGCCTACCGATATGTTGGAGGTATACAAAAGCCAAGCGGCAATGACTCGGGTGGTGGTCGAGAACCCCAACACGGCCGGTGAGGCGGAATTCAAGGTCAGAACGGCAAGTGAAAACTACATCATGACGATCGGCCTTGGGGGTACCGCTCACGCGACCTATCCGAGTTGGGGGTGGATTCTGGCAGGGTCAAGCGTTACCGGAATCGGCTTTGGCTACGTTAGGGGCGGCTCCGCGTCGATGCTGGTAAAGCCTTCTGAAATCGTCGTCAATTCATCCGTTCCGTTCAATGTGGACAGCAGCATTACGTGCGTTGGTACGGTGCGGTCGAACGCCGGGTTTAATTGTAACGGCACCGCAGGACTTGGAGGGTCTTCCGGGACAACATTGAGCATCAATACAGCATCAACTCCTTATCTGACAATAACGATCAAGGGCGGTATTGTGACGGCGTTTACTTACAGCGCAACTCCATAAGGGAAACAGCATGACCAAGCAATTTATATCCGGCATTTTTGATATCCCGGATGATAAGTCCGCCGAACAGGTTCTACCGGAAGGTACTCTAGTCCTGAAACAGGAAACCGGACGAGCGAATATCAGGATCATCGAAATCATTCCAGCTCATGCCGATATAGACCTGGACAACGAGGATCCAAAGGTGGTTCTCGGGTATACAAGGGCCGGGGAACGGTTCATCGAGGACATCTATGGAAAGCTCACGAAAACGCAGCAGGCATACGTTACCGGGCTGATCGACAAGGCGGACGGTCTGCTCAACGACATACTCAAGACGACGGAAACCTTCGAAAAATAACACACCATTTACGGAGGATTTATGCAGCTCAGGATTGATACGCCCATTCTGGACGAAAACGACAACCCCATGATCGATCCGAACACCGGAGAGGCCATTACCGTCAAGCAAATGGCGGTTGTAGCTTGTTTCAACTCGATTCCCGGAGACGCCCAGGTGGGCAAGGACCAGAAGACCAGGGTGGCTCAGCTCGGCAAGAAGATCAAAAAGTGCATGGATCCCGTGGTGGAGGTGACCCCCGACGAGCTTGCGATTTTGGATAATCGTTGCGGGTATGCCTTCGGGCCGCTCGTGGTTGATTTCCTCGCCGAGCACTTCAACAACATGCGAAGTCTCGACGAGGCGGAAAAAAAAGAAAAAGAGGAAAGAGAGAAAGCTGCAAAAGAAGCGGCGGAAGCAAAGGGCGACGGAGACGCGGGAAAAGGTAAAAAAGGCAAGGGGTAAGCGCCGATGGTCAACAAGGGAAAGCAGGATGTTATTCTTGACGTTCGACCCATCGAGTCGGACGCGGACCTGCTTTCCCTTGTTAAAATCTTGATCCACGAGGACGTGCTCGGAAACGGATATACTCCGGTTGAGTCGATCCTGAAGTCGGCAATAGACCGACTGATTCGACCCGGGGTGCTGCGTCTCGGCTTTTACGACGGGGCCAAATTGGCCGGCGGAACCTGGGGTGAAGCCCTTACTTCGATTACGGTTCAACTGCACATCGCCGTTCTTCCGGAATATCGTGGAAAACCTCTTGTCGGTGTAGCGCCGAAAGCGTTTCAGGCGCTTCGAGCAATGGGGGCGCAAAAACTTCTCGGGTTGATTCCGGCGTTCAACAGGCGAGCCAATTTTTTCATGAAGATGGTGGGCTTTCGGACGGAAGGGCTGTCGAGCGAGGCGATCATGAAAGATGGAGAGCTTCACAACCTGGTAATTTGGGGAAAGCGTTTGGGAGAGGAGAGATAGGATATGGCTTGGTGGATCCCATTGATTATCGCAGGCGCGTCGATGTTGGGGTCGTCCATGTCGCAGCAGGACACCAGCGACACGGAAAACCAGCTTGCCGACATCAGTCGGGAAATGACGCAACTAGGCTTAGAACAGTACAAGCAAAGCCAGGATGCCCTTGCGCCGCTTGAGGAAGCATGGTCGGGCATTCTATCCAATCCCAAATACTTGACGGCGCTTGCCGAAAGCAAGATCAGCCCGACCAACGCCTCTTACCGGGACATAAAAGACCAGGTCAAGAGCAATATGGTGTTGCGCGGTATGAAGGGTTCCGGGCTCGAAGGCAAGGCAATGGGCGAGTTGGAAGCGACAAGAGGCTCTTCGGCTGTCGCGGGCGTTCGTGAGGCTCAGAACAAGGTGTTTGCGGAGAAGCAAAAGTTCCTTCAGGGGGGCTACGGGCTTCCCACGGCGGCCATGGAGGGCTATCAATCGGCGGCGAATCTTGGCTTGGGCGTGTTGAACAACTTGAACACGCAGAACCAACAGACGGCCGACAACTGGTCGAGCCTTGCGAACGGGCTTATGGACATGGGCGGTTCCGCAGGGTGGTGGGGGTAAACCATGGGTGACGTTCTTGATATCTTTACGCCATTGGAGCGAATGATCGCCGGGGACAAAGAGCAATCGTTGATTGAGCAGATATTGGATCCCGGCGCCCTACTTACCGGGGAAGATCAGTCGAAAAAGAACTTACAAGACGCCCAATTAGAGGCGCAACAGGTTCAGCTCGAGATTGCCAGAGAGCAAAACGCAAAATTCAAAGAGCAGTATCTTCCCCTTCAAGGCGCACTCATTGCGGAAGCAACGCGTAATCCGGACGAGCAGTTCTATTCGGACGTCAAGCCCATGTACGACCGCAATGCCGAGCACATTGCCACGACGGCGCTTTCCGGTCTGTCTCCCGCACAGAAGAAGATTGCGGAAAGCACTATGCGCCGGCTGAACGACAAGGCGGCGTCGGACGCCTACAAGGCGGTGCTTACGGAAACGCCGTCAAAGCTGGAAAGTCTGGCGTCTCCCGTTCGAGGACAGCCCAGTATGGCGATCGGGTCCATTTCGAAGGGGGGAAGTTTGTCGGGGTCTTTGGCCGACATGTATCTTCGGCAGGATCAGCAGACCATGGATTCCATGTCTCAGCTCGGGCAAGGTGTCGGGAGTGCACTGTTTGGAAAGGGCGGGCCGCTTTCGTCGAGGACGAATACGGCTCCGGCCTCCAATATCAGCGGCGGATGGGTGAGCTCTCAAAACGCCTACAATGATTGGAATTTGTGATGGCGAATTTCGGCGCGGCACTTCGGTATATCGGCCCCTTGGCGGCGGGGATCGGTCGTTCATGGCAGGAGCAGAATCGTTACAACGATCAGCAGGACAGGCTCGACCGGCAGGAGCAGCTCCAAAGAGAACAGCTCGACTGGCAGAAGAAGCTCCAGACGGATGAGTTCGGCCTGCAACAGAAGCGATTCGGGTTGGAGGCGGAGCAGTCTCAACAGCAGAGACGCGCGGCGGAACAGCAGGCCATGTTCAATCGAATGAACATGATGATAAAAATGCAGGAGCTCATAGACGCCCCGGAGAAGCGACGCATCATGCTCGCAGGCCTCAAGCATGAAGAGGAGCGGCAGAAGGCCGATACGGCTCTGAAAAAGTTTGAGCTGGATGAGAAGAGAACGAAGTATGGCGCCGGGCTTGTGTTGGACAGCCTGTATGAGCCCGCAAAAGAAGTGTTCGGACTTCCGAAGGACTCCGAGATTGTATACGACGACCAGGCGGACATGTTCAGGTTGATCGCTCCCGACAAGCGAACGGTTTTAAAGGAGCTGTCCAGGCCCCAGGTTATGCGGATGGCCGGGCGCGAACCGGAAATGTCGTTGAAGGACAAGCAGAAAACCATATCGGAAGCGATGAAGTTTGCCCAAGAGATGTCCGAAGACATGTACGGCGTCGTTGATCCTCAGAGATTTCGGGAAGCGCTGCAACTCAATCTTGGGTCATTGGCTCGGACCGATCCATTTTTCGCCGATTTTCTGAACAGGGCGTCTCCTCCTCCGGATGAGGCCGCGCCGACGCAAATGGAAACCAAGGCCGAGTCCGAACCGCCGGGTGTCCTGTCTCGCATATACGACTATGCCATGGGCGGCGCCGGAGACGAACAGCCCACCGGCGCGTTCCCGAAAGCCTTCGGATGGTTGTCTCAAGACCGGTATAGTCGGCCCGCGGGCCGGGCGCAAAACCCGAATTATCCCGACAAAGCCAAGGGCTACACGGATGTCAAGGTGGATGACAACATGTCCGTGAGGGTCCCCGGCACGTTTTCGCCTGAAGAGCTTCCGGCCCTTGAATCGCTTGCCACGAAAATTTTTGCACAGATGGCAAAGGAGCAGGGCCTGACGAAAGAGGATATTCTGGCTTTTCAGCAGGACCCGGAAGGCTACAACCGGCGAACGGGTAACGCCGCGATGCTTTCGGAAATGATTGCGGAGGCCTATCGAGAAGCGGCGCGTCGCATGAGCGGCAACGTTCAGCGACAGGACGGATGGCCTCGAAATCAGGCGTCCGGCGGCGTGTTGGTTCCCGGGGGAACGAGAGGGGCGGTTCAGTGAGCAAGTCTTTCTTGTCGGGCGTGTTGGATTGGTTTGACGGGCAGGAGGAAGCGCCGTCGAATGCGTCTCCGGACCCGAGTTCGGCGCAAAGCGGGCAACCCGGCGGCGCGATTCCGGACGTGCCGGGCATCGAGCAGAAGCGGGCCATTCTTCAGGAAGCCGGGGCGCGGTACGGCGTGGATCCGTTGTTACTCGAGGCCATGATGTACGCCGAAACGTCCGGCAACCCGAAAACGGTCGGCCCCGAGGTGCCCGGACAAGGCAGAGCCGCCGGCGCATTTCAGATCATGCCCGGCACTCAGAAGGAGCTTGGCATTACGGAAGAAGACGCCTTTGACTTCGCCAAAGCGGCCGACGCGGCGGCGCGGTACGTGAAGCAATACATTGTCCCGAAGGTCGGGGAAGACCCGCGCAACGTCGCACTTGCCTATCATGCCGGTCCTTCGGCGGCTCCGGCTTATTTGAACACGTTGGCGTATGAGCAGCCGTCCGAGGAACAGGAACGTCTCGCCCGCCGGTATGTCGGACCGAAGTCTTTGACCCATGCAGACAAGGTTAAGGGCTTCTATGACACCCTTGCAGGCGACCGGCCCCCTACCGGCCCCCTATCTTCGAGCACGAGCACGGCTTCGGCTTCTCCACCTACCATGCAAGCCCAAGATGATTCCGGCTTATACGCGCCTGTAGAGTCAAGCACGTCTTATCTTACCGGCCCGTTGGCTCAGGGCGGACGTGGAACGGCCGTTACGGCGCAACCTCCGGCGGAAAACATCGAGCAGAGCGCAGCGGCCAAGGACCGGGAAGCGGAAATGGCCGCGCAGCAATCCGAAGCCAAGGGGAAACAACTCAACAATCTTTCGTTCTTCGATTATTTGAACCAAGGAAATTGGGAAGCCTACAACGTTGCCCTGCACGCGGCGCGTGCGCTCGGAATCAAGACCGACGAAGAGATTGAACAGTTCAAAAAAGATCATCCACAGCTACCAGATCCGCAGACTATCATGCAATTCCTTGGACAGGGTGCCGGTACGGCGGCGACGTCCCTCATGGTTGGCGCCCCCGGAGCGCTCGCGGGCTCGCTGATTGGTGGCCCGGTCGGAGGCTTTTTAGGGCATGCGTTAAGTGCGGGTTTGATTTTTTCGTTGTCTGAATATGACCAATTTTTGGATCGATACGCCGAGGGTCTGGTAAAGGCCGGCGAAGCACCCGACATGAAGACCGCTCGGGACATCGCCAAGCGGACGGTGAACACGCAAGCGCTTGTGTCCGGGGCGGCAGAGGGTACGTTTGAAGCGCTAGGCGAAATGGTTACGGGTCGGCTTTGGGGTATTCTCGGGAAAGGAGCGGCGGAGCCTCTTCGTAAGGCTATTGGTGAACCGGTTACACAGTGGATGACGAGGCTGTTACGGCGCTTGGGCGGCAATATGTTCAAGTCGGCCGTCGCGGAGGTGCCAACCGAAGAGTTGACGTCACTTGTCCAGGAGGCCATGAAGAGGTCGGCCAACATGGGCAGTACTCCGTTGGGCAAATTGATGGCCGATACGTTTTTGCAGGTAGCGGCAGCCGTCCCGTTTTTCGGAGCCGTTGGAACGCTAGCTCAAACCATAAAAAAGGGCGACTCGTCCATCCTGAATTTGACGCAGGCGGACGAAGCTACGGCGGAGGAGATCGCCGCGTATGACAAGGTCAAGGCGGAGCAGGCGGCGTCGCGGCAGCAGTCTGCCATTGACCCCGAAACCGGCGCAACAATCACTCAGCCTCAAACGCAACGGGATTACCTTACCGTAGATTCTCCCAGGAAGCGGGCGGTGTTCGACGAGGAGAACGCACCCACCGGGGCCGTGGAACCGGACGGCACCATCGCTTTTGGAGAACAGGACGAATTCACGCCTGTTGCGAATCCGAAGCAGCGGGTCATGCCGGACCGGTTGGCGAGCGGCGAGGAGATCAACCTATTGGGGCCTGAGACGACCGAGACTCCCGCGGAAGCGGCGCGGCCTACGGGTCCGTTGGCTTCGTCGGATGCTCGGCGGCAGGGACCGCCCATGGTGGCGGATCATACGCCTATTGCCCCAGAGACAACTCCTGAGGAACCCGGGTGGAAGCCGTGGAGTCCGGAGCAGGGACAATTCAAGCCTGAGCAGCTTTCCGAGCAGACCCTGGACGATGCCTTCGGTTTGGAACGCAGTAGCCGGGGCGGGTTTGGAATGCCGGGTGGAGAGCCGTTGACGTTGCGCCAGGCGCACCGCATGGGCTGGATGTTGAAAGACGCTTTCGAGGGGGGCGTTAACGTTACGCTGGATCAGGTGGGGCCGGACCAGTATTATCTCGGGTTCCCCGATCTTCCCGTTGCGACGGAAGCGCCTTCCCAACCGGTTGAAAGTACCGTACGGGCACCCGAAAACAACCTTCCAAAGACCCCGGAAACGCCTTCCAGAAAACAGGAAAGCGCTTCCCAAGGGTTGGACGAGGGGCAGGTTCAATTCATCGAGAAGAAGATTCGGGAACTCGGGTCTGTTGGGGCGGTGGACGCACTTTACAAAGATGACTCGCCGGTTGCGGAATACGCCAGACGTAGAGCCCGAGAGATCGACGCCGAAGGAGGATTCAATGTCCAAGAAGAGGCCTCAAAAACCGAAGAAGCAGTCGCAGCAGGCACCGGAACCCCGGGAGAAGAGCAAGGGCAAGGGACAGGGGAAGAAGGGCAAAAAGTAGAGCCTTGGTCGCAGTTCGATACAGTAGACCAGGCCGAAAGTATCGCCCGTCAGCTTCGGGAATTGATCTCCTCTCAGGAGGAAGGGGGAAGACCGGTTCCGAAAGCATGGCGGGAGAACTTGAAGTCCGCAGAGGACTACATCGCGGCGAATTCCAAAAAAGCCGAAGGCAGGCCCGAAAAAACGGAGCCGGAGGTTGCCCCAGGATCGACGAATGCGACCGAGGAAGGGGTAGGGCAAGCACCGGACACTCAAGAGCCGACAGAACCCAAGGGCGAAGGCGAGACGGTCACCATTCGTTCCGACGAAGGCGGAGGGGAGTACGAAGAGGACTTTGCGCCGGATGAAGTCGCCGACATTAATATTCCGCCTTCGGATGAGGTGGCGGAGGGCGTGGAAGGTGAAGTGCCTCCTTCGACCGACGAGGCGGCGGCATCGCGGGAGGATCGGTGGAACGGTTTCGTCCGCTCCAAGTCGCCCATGGAGAAGGGCAGGGCTAAAAAAGCGCTTGAGAAGGAACTTAGGTTTCAAGACACCGGTGAGGTGTCGAGCATCCGAGATCGGATTGATTCGTTGTTCGAAGAGGGAAGGTTGGAAACAAGCTCCCTTGAGGAGCCTAAGTTGAAATGGAATCGCGCCACGTTCAACCGCCTGGATTCATATAAGGCACAACACGAGTACGAACAACGTATCAAGGATGCGGGCACCAAAACCGTTTATTTGGTTAACGGGTCGGACCTTGGCAAGACGGGTTACGACTACGCGAACCATCTCTTGGGAGGGGGAGGAAGTCCTCTGAAGCCTGAGGATTCGGCGCGGAACTCCGACGAAGGCCAGAAGAAGCCTTCCGAACCCGCCACCGTGGCACCCCCTCCTCCGGGCGCGGAAGAGTCAAGCGAAGAGCCGCCGAAGGAGCCGGAAATCGTTACGCGCCGGGTGCGTACGAAAAACGATCGTCCGTTCCGGAACGAGAAGTCCGCAGCGCTCCATAAGGAAGTACGGAAGGCCATCAAGGACCCTGACCAGGCCGTCACGTTCGAAGAAGTGGTGGACGGGGACACGGGAGAAGTGCTCGGAGTCGAGGCCGTCATCACGGGCCCGGCGGGTGAAGCGGAGACCGGCGAGCAAGGAGCCAAGAAGCCGCCCACGATTACGCCCCCGCCTCCGGATACCGAGCCGGAAGAGGCGGCGACGGCGGATGAGGCGACGGGAAAGGTCAAGCAGGTTCCGCCTTGGGAGCAACGGCGCAGGGAACGTGCCGAGCAGGACGAGGAGATAGAACGGGCGACCGCCCCTTCTTCGATCGTGGTCCGCGAAGACGGAACGATTGATCGGGACACCATCCCCACGGATTCCCGCATTGTGCGGATGAAGACCGAGGACCTGAATGTGGATCCCGACCGGTTCCAGTTCAAGCGCGACGTGAATTCCAGAACCGGAGCCGGATCCAAACTCAGCGACGTGCAGGAGTATGATCCGGAGTTGGGCGGTGTGTTGTCGGTTTGGTTCGATCCGGAAGACGGGAAAGCCTACGTCGTCAACGGCCATCATCGCTATGACCTGGCGAAGCGTGCAGGCGTTCCCGACGTGGACGTGCGTTTCCTGCAGGCGGAGACGTGGCAGGACGCCAAGCTGAAGGGCGCGGCGATCAACATAGCCGAAGGCAACGGCCGACCGGAAGACGTAGCGCATTTCATGCGTGAAAAGGGCATCACCCCGAAGGAGTTGATGGAAAAATTCAAGGTTTCCTTGAAGGGCGACTTGGCCCGCAAGGGCGCGGCTCTGTCCCAGCTACACCCGAGTATTTTCGGACAGGTGGAGAGCGGAGAACTCGACCAGGGACTCGGCGTCGTCTTGGGGGAAGGACTCGAGGACCAGCGGGCGCAACTCGAAGTCATGAAGGCGGTGGACAAGGAGCGTTCCAAGGGGCGCAAAATATCGCCGGCTTTTTTGAGGGAGTTGATCAACGAGGTCAAGGGGATTCCCACGACGAGGGGGACCCAGGCGTCCCTGTTCGGCGAAGAAGATTTTTTCGGGACTCGCCCGGTATTGATGGACCGCGCGGCGCTGCGAGAGTATGCTGTGGGCAGGTTTGTCGACGACAAGCGCCTATTTTCCGCCGTAGCAAATGCGGGCAAGGCGGAACGACTGTCCGAGGTCGGCAACACAATCAAGGTAGCGGACAATCGGTCGGCGGCCGAACGCGCGGCGTTCATGAAGGACGCCTTTGACAAGCTGGCCGGTTTTCAGGGTGGGCCGATCAGCGAGTTGTTGAACGAGTACGCCTTGCGATTGTCCAAGGCGGGAAGTCCGAGGGAAGCGGATGGAATCAAACGAGAATTCTACGAAGCCGTCGCCGAACGAATCCCGGAAGCTGTCGCAGGAAGAACTCCAGGCGCTCGCCAAGGAGCTGGAACAGATGGTGAGGGAGGGGAGCCTGGTTCCGGAAGGGGACGAGATCGCGGCGCAGAGACACAAACGTCTGAAAAGAAGGATGAACGAACGGTACGGGCAGGTGATCGTGCCGGGAAGCAAAAAGACGAAGTAGGGAAAAAGAAATCCGAATCCGGGAAAAAGAAGTCGGCGGCTCGGAAAAAGAAAGATGGGTCCGGGGACAAGAAACAGTCCGACCGGGAGTCGAGCGAGAAGACCACCGACACTGAAGCCTCCAAAGAAAAACCCGCCAAAGATGCGGGGAAGTTTTCCCTTTCGGAAAAACCCGCCGAAAAGAAAAACTCGGTCGAAGCCGTGACGGAAGCGGTGCGCTCCGCGACCGACAACGCGCAACTGCCGGCCGACGTTGCAATAGTGCAATCCGAGTCCGATCTACCCGAAGCCGTTCGCAAAATCATTCAAGCACGAGGTTACGAAGGGCGAGTCGAAGGCGTCTACCATGACGGCAAAGTCTACCTCGTAGCCGACAATCTATCCTCGCCTGAGCGGGCGCAGCGTGTCTACCTTGAAGAGATGGTGGGTCACTTCGGACTTCGCGCCGTACTTGGAGAAGACCTAACGCCGATCCTGAACGCGGCGTGGCTGAATAGTCGGGTAGCGCGATCCGCCCGAGGAATCGCGGACAACTACGGGCTGGACCTGAAGGACCGAGAACAGAAGTTGCAGGCCATCGAAGAAGCCGTCGCCAAGCTCGCGCGGGATCCGGAGTTCAAGGCGTCCTTTCTGGATCGATTGATCGCGGCGGTTCGCAAGGCGTTGCGGCGGTTGTTCCCCGGACTCAAGTTGTCCGACGCGGAAATTCGGGACTTGATCTCGAAGGCAAGGCAGGCGGTCGGGCGGGGCGGAGCCGGCATGTCTTTCTCGGCCAAGGGGCCGGTGCTGTATTCTCATATGCAGCGGGTTTTGGAAAAGAAATTGCCGCACAAGGGAACCGGAAAAGGGTTCGCTGAAATGGTGCAGGGCTTTGCTCGGAAGGGCGAGTTCAAGCAGGAAGAGCTTGATTGGTCGGGTATGGTAGAGTGGCTTGAAGCTCGCAACGAGCGACAGGTAACCAAAGACGATGTAATTGGTTTTGTTAGGGCTGCAACGCCCAACATTCTTGATATATGGAAGGGCGAAAGGCCTTTTTCCGACAGTGACGGCCTACACGCCAAGGCTACATCTGTCTATAACGCCATAACCGGCTTCTTTAAGACGTTGACATCGGAAAGTGATGACGCTCTAACGACGCTTCTTTTAGACATTGACGTGGCGAACTCAGAAGCGGAGTCTACGAAAGATCCTTATTTCTTTACACCTGAAGAAGTGCGTGTCTCGGCGAAAAACGCCGTTGCGTATTTAATGGAGCATCAGGACAAAATCTTTAGCGAACTATTAGCAAACAACGGTAGCCACCACATTTTTTACGATGTTGAAAATATCGACGTTAGAGTGCTGTATGATGAAGTGGTTTTGTCTTTGTATCCTGATTTTTTTGTCGATGAATTATCAAACGATGTATTTGCATACAAAGCACAGAATCACATGTATACGCAATACGGTCAGTATGTTTTAGGCGGACCATTATCGTTGTATAATGAGCATGTTTTTTCGTTTGATATTGACGAAGAGCTTTTCTATAGCAACCATTTCAGTGGAGACAAGAACCCTATTTTACATACCAGAACAAGTGTTCGAGACAGCTCTTCCGGCGACGGTCGTCTTTTATTTATTGAAGAAATACAAAGTGATTGGCACCAAAAAGGAAGGAAAAAGGGTTACGATCCAACGAAGAGGGGTTCGGTTGCAGACGCACCATGGAAGCAGTCTTGGCCGTTGTTAGGGTTTAAGTTTATGCTTAGAAAGGCCGCAGAGCAAAACATGGACGGCGTGGCCTGGACAACGGGAAAGCAGCAATCCAACAGATATAAGCTAACCGATTATATTACATCTGTTTCATACGATAGAGCCCACAATGAATTAACGGCTTTTGACCAGGACGACAATTATTTGTTCACCCAAAGAAAGGTTTCGCAGGCCGACTTGGCAGACTACATAGGCCAAAACGCAGCGAACGACCTTTTAAGTCGTCCAGACAATGACGACGGATATGTATTCTACGCCTTGAACGATACAGTAGAGCATGCAAGCCAAGGGATGGTCGCCTTCTACGACAAAATACTTACGTCTCTAGTGAACAAGTACGTCAAAAAATGGGGTGTCAAGGTCGGAACCACCAAAATTGACACGGGCGAACAGGACATACAAGCCGTCCACTTCGTGCCGATTAACGACAAAATGCGGGATTCGGTTCTCGAAGCAGGCCAGCCCATGTTTTCCCTTCGGTCCAAGTCGCCAGACCTTTCCGGACTCTACGCCGGACTCCCGGAAGACGTGAAGAAACGCTTGGATGTGTCTTCGAAAGGAATACCCATTGCCTCATTGGCGCAAAAACTCCGCGCCTCCGTGGCCTGGACCAAAAACCAGTTCACCAGGGCTCACGAGCATCTGGACCCGGACACCTTCGGGGCCGAGCTGAATATCCTTCGATTGTTCCAAGAGACGTCGGAGAACAGCCGGCGTAAAGCCCAGGAACAACTCGCCGACATCGTTCGACCGATGAAAACGATGCAAGAGAAACGTCTCTTCGAACTTCACTTGGTCATGGACGACATGATCCGCGACATGGACTCCGGACTCTTGAAGCCCGACCAAGACGGCAAGCTACCTTTCGGCTTCGACGAACAAACGGCGCGGGACTACGCGACGCACATCCGTCGGCAAGCATTGGAAAACGAGGGCGTGTCTACGGCGATCAAGGTGCGGCACGACTTTATGCGGGCGCTTAAGCGCTCCCTGGTCGAGGAGGACCTTCTTGATAAGTCCGTCCTCGATGATGATCGGTATTTCCACCACCAGGTTCTCGAGTATCGTGCGGCCAGAGCGCTCGGGGAGTCGTACAACCTCGCCCCGGGAACCGGATCCCGGGACTTGCGGATGCACCGCAAAGGGTGGCAGATCGCCCGAAAGGGGTCCGTAAAGGACTACTCCACCGATTATTTCCAGTCGGAATTCGAAGTGATCGCCCAAGGGCTCGCCCAGGTCGAAACGAAGAAAGCCATGGACCGGATGAAGCAGGTTGCCGATGTTCGTCCGGCTCTTGAAGCGCGGGCCAAGGCCGCCAACGATGCCATGTTCGCGGAGAAATGGGCCGATCTCGAAAAGAAAGATATGAAGGCGTTCGCCGAGCTTGACGCCCGCATGAAGGGCGGCGGCGTTCGCATGGGCCGAGCGCTTCACCGTTTGGCAAAGATGGCCTCCGATGGAGAGTTGGCCGGACTACCCAACCAATTCAACAAGATCGTCGCCAAGCTCGCGTCCGAACATGCCCGCGTCCAACAAGCCCAAAAAAACAAAGCCACGGGCTCGGAGCTGCGAATCGACGTAACGGGGATGAACCTGTTTGAGCTTTTGAGCCATTTGGTTCAAACCGGCCACGCGGCAAAAGGAGCGGCCTTTGGATTCTACAAGGGCAGGAACCAGCGACTTGTAGTCATCAATGACGTCCTCGGGTCCGACAGGTCCGAGTGGGATGATTTCCTCCCTCCGGGCTTCACCGCATGGCAACCGAAACCGGGCGGCGTGTTCTTTCGTGTGAACAGCATCACCGATTCCGTCCTCGAACGGGTCCGCGCCGGGGAACCTCTGCCGGACAAAATCCCGCAAGTGTGGGCCCGGGTACCGGGACAGGCATGGGCCGTTCCCGTGGACCTTGCCAAGACCTTGGACAACTTGAATCCGCCGTTAGACGATCACGTCTTGTCGAAGGCGTCGGCCAAGGTTCAAAGCGGTTGGAAAATATGGACCCTGGTGAACCCGTTCCGGTGGATCAGATACAACCTGAACAACCTGTCGGGCGACGCCGATATTGTGATGGCCTATGACCCGAAGATTTTCAAATATGCCTGGAAGGCGGCGAAGGACCTGAAGGCGTACCGCAACCGTGCCGCTTTGCCAAAGGGGCTCCAGGAGCAAATGGACGAAGCTATGCGTCTCGGAGTCACGTCCTCCGGATGGTCCGTCCAGGAGCTCAACGAAGTAGCGTCGTCGCTTGCGGAGAACGACTTCCTCGAGGTCCTCCGCGGGGAACGACCGAACCTGTTCAAGCGCTTCTGGAAGTCATCCAAGGACTTCACCACGTTCCGGGAAAACATCCTGCGACTTGCAGCGTTCAGGTATTTCCAGGACCAGATCAAGAAGGGCCGGAAGCCCGGGGAAAACATGATCGCGGCGTCGAATCGGGACGAGCTGTTGTCCATGAAGGACTCCGCGACGGATGCCGAGATGGCGGCGAAGCTCTCTCGAGAACTAATCGGAGATTACGGCAACATTTCGGAGGCGGGCAAGTGGATCCGCCGGCACCTGATTTCGTTCTATTCGTGGATGGAGATCAACGCCCCCAGGTATGTCCGGCTGCTTCGGAACCTGCAATACGAGGGGAAGAGTAAGGCGGGCGTAGGCGCGGTGCTTGGATGGAAGGCTACCAAGCTCGGAGTCAAGGCTTCGGCGTTGTACGCGGCCGTAGTCCTGTTCAACATGACGTTTTTCCCGGACGAGTGGGACGAGATCGGAGAAGACAAACGGCGTCAACTTCACCTGATCCTCGGGCGCCGGGAAGACGGAACGATCATGTCTATTCGGTTCCAAGGAGCCCTCTCTGATGCGCTGGGGTGGTTCGGCGCGGAAGACGTCGTGGAGGACGTTAAAGACGTCGTGAGCGGCCGTGAGACGATTGTAACCAAGGCCGGAGAAGGACTCGCAGCCGGTCCTCTTCGATTGTTCCAGGGCACCAGGCCGATTGAGAAAGCGATCTATGAGACGATCACGGGCAAGGCCTTGTGGCCGGACCCGACGGCTCCGCGGCCGATTCGAGACAAGGCGGAGCATATCGCCCGGCTGTTCTCTCTCGGAACCCCCTACGTATGGGCGTCTCGCGGATTGTCCGAGTTTACGGACCTGCCTCCCAAGCCGATGAGGAAGGAGGAGACCGTTTTGGGCCAACTGTTCAGCGACATATTCGCCTTCGGAGGGTACTCATCCGACCCCGGGGAGACGGCTTACTACGACGTCAAGAAAAAGATGTTCGACTTCCTGGAGGACCAGGGAAGAGAAATGCCGTCGATTACGCCGACAAAGAAGGGGAACGCTCTTTACCAATACAAACGGGCTCTGCGATACGGAGACGTGAAGGCGGCGAAACGATACCTTCAAAAGTATTTCGAGTTGGGAGGATCGGCCAAGGGGCTCAAAATCAGCGTGAAGCTCGCACACCCGCTCGGAGGTATGTCCAAGAACATGAGGCGGCGCTTTCTCGGGACCCTTTCCGCGAAGGATCGGGAAGTGTACCGCAAAGCGCTCGAGTGGTACATGCGGCTTTACGGCCGGGATGCCATGCAGGCGGTGTTTGCTCGGGACGATGAAGAACGGGAGAAGGCGTCATGATCCCCATTATCGACACGGCACTGAACGTAGCGGGTAAGGTCCTGGATCACTGGTTCCCGCCGTCCATGAGTGAAGCGGACAAGGCCAAAGCCAAAGCGGAAATCCAGGCCGGCATGCAGGCGGCCATGCTTCAGGACCAGGAAATCCGGGCTTCCATCGTGCGCCTGGAGGCGCAGGGTTCCTGGCTTCAGCGCAACTGGCGCCCCATGCTCATGGTGTCCATCATGGCCATCGTGGTGAACAACTATATCTTTTTCCCTTACCTATCGGCGTTCACCGATAAGGTAAAAATGCTCGAACTTCCTGACGGCCTCTGGGCACTTTTGAATGTGGGCGTGGGCGGATATGTGGTGGGGCGGAGTGCTGAAAAAATATGGGGAAAGAAACCGGAGTGACCATGATCGACGACAACCGCTTGATGGGCCTGGAAAGACAGGTACAGCGCGTAGAAAAAAAGATGGATATGATTGATTCGAAGTTGGACGCAATTGCTGTTCAGAGCTCTCAGATATCCGACCTTCAGTCACAGTTTCGGGCCGTGTGGCGAAAGATGGATCAGATATGCGCGCCTGACGGCATCATCGCCACGATTCAAAGTCATCAATCCTCGTGCCCCAGGGGGCAGATGAAATTTTTGTGGACGTTTACCATCGGCATAGCTTCGGCGTTGGGGGCGACATGGGTTGCAGTGCTGCATTACGTCATGGAGGCCTCGAAACAGTAATGAAGATTGTTATTCTCCTGCTACCGACTTATTTGCGTGTTTGATTGCATTCACAACTATATCATGGAGAACACGGGAAGCGTTCTTTGCCGCTTTATCCAGAGACGCACGCAGTGCATCGTCGAGTTGCGGGTCATTGTCTTCAATTTTCAATCCGTATATGGACAACGTGTCCGGTTTTTGCCTGATCCTTTCGGCTTTGCGCCGCTCGATGCGATCTATGAGTCGCTGTACCTGATGCTGTGGTCGTTCCATTATTCCTCCCCAATTTCTTCCATCAACCCTCTGGCGTCTTGCTCGGCTTCGGCCAGCGCTTGCCGCTTGTAATCCTGCCAAAGCTCTTCCAGCCAATCTGCATTGTCGGCCATATAGGCTTCTCGAATTCCTGGAGTGAACCAAATTTCGTCTTTTGTTTCCTGAAAAAACATCTCTGCGGCTACATCAGCTTTAAATTCGGATTCGGTTTGCATGGAACCTCGACAACCCTCAGAGGGTTTCCCTAAAGGGTTTTTGCGCGCATTTCGACGTTTCCCCACGTCGTAAGTTATTGATATTCGGCGATACGAGTTCTTGTTTAAAGCCTGTCACGCCGGAGGTCGCGAGTTCGAGTCTCGTCGCTCCCGCCATAAGCCTCATGGACTTAGGTCAATTTCGACCAAGTCCTTTTTTTGTTTATAGGGACTTGCCGAGCGCATCGCCGACTTGGGAGCCCTTGCCGCCGAACCCTTCCGAATGAATCCCCATTGTGCGGTGATTGCGGATGTGTCGCACAACCATCGCATAATCAGGGGGCCACGTTCGAGACCCCAATTTTCACCCTCCGCCGAGCGTCCGGCGATTCCTCCCCTAAACAGTGACGTCGTGACCAACTCCAATCATTCATGCTTCTCAAAGGGCGATATGGGAATCGTGAAGTAAGTAGAAGTAAGTAATGGGGCTCCCCCCTTGAGGGATTCCATCGCGAAAAAAGGCAAAGAGCTCCTTGGGGTTACAATGTAATATCAATAAGTTGGGATATCCTTAAGCCGATTCCTCTCCCTCTCTCCTTAAAATCGTCACGGTTTCAACAGGTTGGAAACTAAGCCCTGAAAGCGCCGCGCCATAAGGGATGCGGGATGTGCGCCATGTTGAAAAGAAAACTTGATACATTGCTATAAGTTTCGTTGGGGCATCATCAGTTGAAAGTTGCATGGAGTTAGGTTCCCTTCGGCCCACGGGCGGCACCAAACTCTGAATGAACGCGCGTTTTAGGCTCGGAAGCAAGGGCGAGCCGTTTCCTGGAAGTGGTTGTTCCAGCAAAGCCGGTTATGGGGTCCTTGAAGCGATAAAGATACGTCGATGCATACTATGTAAATTTTATTGCGAAGTCATAAGAGAAAGAGATTTCTATTGACATGAATTACAGCATGATTTAATGATAAGAGCGTAAGTTCAATAGTTAAGCAGTTGTTCACTCGGAATCGGTTCAGTGCATCCGGAGAGACGTTAAAGGAACCGATGGCGGGAGGCCTCAGGCAGAAAGGGCAGGCCTTTCACGCGGCGTGAAATCGGGGAGGAAAAGACGCAAGGGGTATTTTCATTGGACCGGTTTCTGACGACCAAGCAGGCCTCCATCGCAGTGGGTTTGAACAGCAGCAGAGTCTGTCAACTGCTTAGAGCCGGTAAGTTGAAAGGGGAGAAAATGGGCAGGGACTGGCTCATCTCCCGCAGGGAAATCGAACGATTCATTGAAGAAAGGAAAAAGCGATGAGTCACTTGAGGTTGACCCTACAGACCGAATGGAAATCCCTCGTTATCATTGTGATCATCATGTTGTTTCTCTCCTTTCTTTGGGCAAATACCCCGGTATGGGCCGGCGGTTCCCAATGTGGAGACGGTAGCTTACACTCCGCATCGACCCAAGCGGCGAGCGGTTCGGCGACCGCGACACTTCGGAGCTGAGGTGCGATTCGAAAGCAGATCCGGTTCGGCTCGATCGAGCGGACCTTATTGATTCACTTGATGTTCCCGCAGAAGATCCGTTTGTCTCAATGCTGTTCCAGGCAGTTTTTCAGAATACCAAGGGAATGATGCACGCCAAGCGGAAGCCCATGTCGCTTCCACAGTTCATTGGGTCGCTGCCGCTGCGATAGGCCGAGCGGCAGGCTTTGGCCGGATCGCTCCAGCCTCCGCCGCGGCCCACTTTGTAGAGTCCCTCAAGGGAGCCTAAAGGGTCCGTTGCGGGACCATCGGGATAGTCTCCGAAGGAATCCAGGCACCATTCCCAGACATTTCCATGCATGTCGTACAGGCCCCAGGGGTTGGGTTTCTTCCGGCCCACCGGGTGAGTATGCCCTCCCGCGTTGTCTCTGAACCAACCGTATTGGTCCAGGAGGGATTCGTCGTCGCCGAAAGAAAATCTAGCGGAGGTCCCGGCCCTGCAGGCGCACTCCCATTCGGATTCGGTGGGGAGCCGGTAGATTCTGCCTTTTTCCCGTGCCTTGAGCCGGCCCGCGAAGCCGACGCATTCCTCCCAGGAAACCTGTTCGACGGGATACTCGTCTCCAAGCTCACAGAATTCCGAGGGATTATAACCCACCAGGGATTGCCATTGGCCTTGAGTGACCGGCGTTTCCTGGATGTAGAAACCCATGGTGAGAGTGACTTCGTGAAGCGTTTCATCGTCGCTGCGATCCGTTTCTTCCTCGGGACTTCCCATGAGGAACTTCCCTGGTGGAATATGGAGAAATCGCATCCCTATGGAGTTGGTGAATTCTTTGGTTGCATTCATGTCCGGCCTATGTTGGGCATCCTTGAAAAAGTTCAGGGTGATTTGAGACTGAAGCTCGACGTTGTCCGCCTTCCGGCATGGGCGGGCGGTGTGGGCCGCCCGTCATGCCGCAATTCATGTGGGCGAATGGTACATTTTGAACCCGGTTCGGCGCAAGGTTCGGATGAGACGGGCGCCATGGTCCGGCACCAAACAGGAACCGGATGGGGTGAGGCCCCACGTCGTCCTTGCTGCGCCCGAAAGCCGACCTGTTGGATACTTCAACGGAATCGCTTTTGTCAAATTCGCTCTGGAATCTAGGGGGCATGGTTCCTACGCCTGAGGGGCAGGGGCGGATCGAAGAATCTCGACGTAGGCCGCTTCACTGGATCAAATTTTTTTTAGAGCATATTGCATTTAACGGGAAGATGACTAGCATATAATCATCTGTGGAGAACGTGCATCTCCTACGGCACAACAGGGAATCGCCCCAAACGTGTGCGCGGGACAACGTCTTCTACGGAACGAGGGCTTCGAGGCACGGGTGGTCGATGCAGGGAGCCAAACACGTCGACCGTGTTGCCTGCGACGGTTTTGGAAACAAAAAAACACACCCGAATCTCGATTTGAGGCGGAACAAGGAAGTCTATTGTTCCGCCTCAAGTCTTTTTAGGGGTGCGATGCGCTCGTTTCCTCGGAAGGCATCGAGTTGACTGAAACAGCCGGCGACCGATATAGTCACACTTCGCGTCGGCTTCGAAGAGCGGCGTGGTTGTCCTGCAAAAAGACACATTGCCCTTTGCTCATCCATCTCATGCTATAGGCTCGGTGGTCTGCAACGTGTATTCCAAAATTCTTGCGGCATTGGACGGCTCTGAATTTTCTTCCCAAGCCGGAAGTCTTGCCCTGAGGCTGGCCCGGCAAATCGGGTGCGGAGTGGTTGGTTGTCACGTGTATGGTGCCGAGCTCCACAACGCACGGTTTCGGGACATGGAACCTTCCCTGTCTTCCAGATATCAAATGAGTCCGGTGCTGGAAGAGCTTCGGCGAGCGCACACGGGACTGATCCAGGAAGGATTGGAGTCCCTTTCTCAAGGCTACATGGATCAATTTGCGGAAGAGGCTGAGGCTCTCGGCGTCAAGGCCCGACTTTGCAGTTTGGAAGGGCGAAACTATGTCAAGATTCTCGAACAAGTCGAGTCTTGCGGCGCCGGATTGGTCATGCTCGGAGCCCATGGTCTGGGCCGTACGGAGGACGGCCGTTTAGGGAGCACGGCCTCGCGGGTGCTTCGGCAAGCCGGTTGTGACGTATTTATTTGCCGCGGACCGTTCGAAACCGGAAGCAGGATACTGGTGGGCTTGGATGGAAGCCGGGAAGCGCTGGGTAGTCTCGAGCGCGCCGCGGCCTGGTGCAGGGCTTTGGGTGCTAGACTCGAACTGGCCGCCGCTTACGACCCCGTTTTTCATACCGAGGTCTTCAAGGTCATGTCCCGTTCTCTATCGGATGACCGCAAGGTGCAGATCGGCCTGGACCGACAGGAGAAGCTGCACCACATGATCATCGATGACGGGCTGAAACGCCTTTACGAAGGTTTTCTGGAGGAGGGCGCCGCTTTGGCGCAGAGCCTGGGGGTAGCGAATACGTCCATCCTGCTTCAAGGCAAGGCCTATTCGACGCTCATCGAGTACATGGCTTCCGGCCCCGCTCCGACGCTGGCCGTAGTGGGCCGTTTCGGACACCACCGAGAACCGTGCTCGGATATTGGATCCAATTCCGAATCCATCGCCGGACGCTCTCCCTGCAATGTGCTCGTCACCAAGGCCGTGGATACGCCATCCGTCCAGGCGAGACTCCGGCCTTCTTCCCTGGAATGGGAAGCCGAGGCGGAAAGTCGACTGCAAAGGGTCCCGTCCTTCGTTCGACACATGGCCCGCAGGATGGTGGAGGAACAAGCGCAAAGGTTGGGCATGACCCGAATCAGCGCCGATTTCTTCACGGATACGGCGAATCGTATAGGCATGGGCCGACGGCCCGACGGGTCCGACTCATGACGAGCTTTCCCGAAGCCGCCGAAGTCTGGCTGAGAAAGACAAAACCCATGGCTCCGCCGTTCCATCGCCACATCGCCAGAAGTCGTCTCATGGGGCGTACCTGCACCACCGGCGAACGCGTCGTGGTTTTCGAAGTGGTCCGGACCGATCCCGACGGTACGGTCGAGGTTACGGCGAACACGGTACTTCATTTCGAGTGATGCCGAATCCGACGATCGAGATGTGGGAGGTGTCTTTCAGCTATCCCGGCGGCAAGGGAGTCCGTGGGGTTTCCATAACCGTATGGAAGGGGGAATGCCTCGGCCTCTTGGGCAGAAACGGTTCCGGCAAGACCACCCTCACGCACCTCCTTCTGGGATTACATGAGTTGAAGTCCGGCTCGATTCGGGTTTTCGGTCACCCGGTTTCCAACGGATCTCGATCACACCTTGGGCGCATCGGATTCGCCCCCGACCGCCCGCCTCTCTGGGAAAACCTGTCCGGGTACCGAAATGCCTATTTCACGGCCCGTGCCTACGGCTGCTCTCGGGATCATATCACCCACGCGCTGGAGAAGCTTTTCGAGTCCGCCTGCATGGAAGACCAGGCTCATGAGCCCGTTTCGACCTATTCCTTTGGAATGAAGAAGAAGCTCGGTTTGATCCAGGCGTTATGTCATGATCCGGAACTTCTGATTTTGGATGAGCCCACAGCCGGAGTGGACCCACAGTTCATGGGGGTTCTTACCCAAGTTGTCCTGAGCAGAAAAGAAAAGGGCATGACCACCTGGATCGCCTCCAATGACGCGGACTGGCTGGCCGGTGTGGATCCCGGGATACTGATCATGGAAGAGGGGAGGGTGGTGGGGGACGGGACCGTGGATTCCTTATTGGACCAAGTCTCGGCTCTTGAGGAGGTTCGCGTCGTTCTTGACGGATACCTCCCTTTGTCTCCCCCGGAGATGACGGAGATTCGCTCTTTCCATCAGGAGGGAAATATTCTTGTGATGCTCATGCCTCCGAACCCTCGACTGCTGCCCGAAATCATGCGTTGGATCGTTTCTCAAGGCGTGGGAGTCCGCTCCATGGCTTGTTCGGGAGCAGGGCTCAAGGAGGCTTTTCTGTTACGAACAGGAAGACCGGTGAACGGGTGAACCCATCCAACGTGTTTCAACTGGAGCTCTTCTACGCTGTGGGGAGCCACCGAAGGTTGGTGCGCAGGGTGGGGCTTGCGTTCTTGCTGGGCTCACCCTTTGTTTTTACGGCCATGCCCCTTGCCGTGAAGACCACGGGCCTGACCATGCTGCTGCTTTTCGTGGGCTTTTTCGGAGCGGCGGTTTCCACGGCCAAAACCCGTTCGGACGGCAGGGCCATGCAGCTTCGGATTCTCCCCATCCCGCGCATTCTGGTGATGCTCGATCGGGCGTGGGCCGGCGGTGTGATCGATCTTCTCCAGATCGGACCTTTGATCGCCTTTCTTCTGGTCGTTGAGGGGACCGGATACGATCCGAGCGTATGGGGACCGGTGTTTGGATATGCATGCGCCACACTGCTGTTGTTGAACATCTTGGGACATCTTCTAGGAGCGGCGGTGGAAGGAAACGCGGAGATACATCTGGCGGGGGCGCTGGCCGTGGGTATGATTGCGTTTCTGTCGGGCTTGATGCCGGCGCCCGACTTACTCAAACCTGTAGTGGCCTCGACCTCCGCATGGAGTCCCGTCTTCGCGCTCAAGGCGGCGATGGATGGAGCCTGCGCCGACGCTTCGGGATCCGGCACCGCCGTCCTGTCCGTGAGCGGCGGATACTTGGGGTTGGCGGCTCTGTTGTTTCCCGCGTTGTTGCGCCTGTGCGACCTGCCCGGAGAGGGATTTGGGAGACCGGCAGGCCCTCGGTGAACCGGATCGAGTGTTTCCGTTTCCATGAACGATCTCGTCCCGGATGTCCGCACGGACGCCTCGGTCCGGAGTCGTTTCGAAAATAATCTCATGCTTTCGTTGTTCAGGGAGAGAGAACCGTGGATCCGTTGACCAAGAGTTATGTGAGTTTGGGGTTGGTTGTACTGGCTCTTTTCGAATTCTGGGCGGCGATGAAGATTTTCGGCAGGAAAGGACCGGCGGGGAAATCGGTACGCCTAGTCTTGCGCCTGCATCGCATAGCCGGATATGTGTTCCTTTTCTATTTCGTTTGGATTTCCTGGATTTGTGTGGACTTGATGGATCGGCTGGCGGCGGCGGGCGGAAAGCTTGATTCCAGGGCCGTGATTCATGCGACCCTGGCCATGAGTCTCTTCGGTATTCTCCTGCTCAAGCTCAGCTTCATCCGGCTTTACCGGAACTACCGACCTTACGTTCCTTTACTCGGAATCCTTCTGGTGGTGGGAACATTGGTATTATGGGGGCTTGCCGGATGGATGTTTCTGATTCTTCTGTAAGAGGAAGGATCGCCGACAAGTTCCGAACGGAGAGGATGCGGAATCCTTCGGCACTTCACGCGGATGGCCTCCTCCGAAAGAAGAAAAAGAAGTAGAACATGACCAGCCACAGCACACAGGAAAAGCCCGCCGCGCCGATCTGCCAGCCGCTCAGGCGGGGGACGTCGTCCAGGGCAAGAAAAAAGGCGTCTTCCGGCACTTCGGCCCTGAACTTCTCCCGGTAGATATCCCGAATACGGTAATGGAAGGGTTGGGCGTTGAAGGGGCGGAGCTTACCCAGGAAGCGGTCGAGCTGCTTCCACTCGTCGGTAACCTCGTCGTGGGTCCGCGCGACAATCCGCATTCCAAAGGGTTTGATATTGAAATAGGTGTAGTTGAGGCCGTACCGGCGATACACGAATCCTTTCTCAAAATTCGGGCTTCCGTGCACCGTGACGAAGGTAGCCTTGGGGAAACGCTCGAAGGTCAGTTCCTCGGGAGTGTATACGTCCACCGGAACGTGGTCGCCCAGATCGTAGCGCAACTCCGGGATTTGCACCAGAAGCATGGCTCCCACAAATGCCAGGAAGAGGACCTTGAGGACCGTAAGCCAAAATTTACCTTTGAAGAGAAACATGAATGGATTTGAGAGGCGGCTAAAAGTCGTGCGATCTTCCGCGGTTTCGATCCGCAAACAGGCCTGCATGTTCCCCTTCAAGCCCTCTCTCGATTCTCCTTTGAGCTCCGCGGCAAGCGGCCGGGTCAGGCATGGAAGTGATTACTAGTCGTGCATCGCGCCCAATATCAGCAAGACCAGGATGAACCCCATGGCGACCAAGGCAAAGCCGATCCATATCCAGACGGTCCTGACGGCCCATTTGGCATCTTCAGTTGCCTCGCGCAGTGGATAGACATCGATTTCGGCCTCCCACGCAGGGCCCCCCGGGACCTCCTTTGTGGCTGCGCCCGGACTCGTGGATTGCTCCTTGGAGTCCGCGTCGGAATTCCCCTCGGTCTGGGGCTCCGTCGCCCCTTCGTGGGGAGACTTGTCCGGCGAATCCTCATGAGATTCCTGTTCCGCTGTCTCCTGCCGCCGGTTTTCGGCCTCGTCGCTCATACCGTCCTTAGCGTCAGAGAGGTTTTCCTTCTTTCAGATGGGCCGTCACGAGTTCCCGTTCCTTGTCGGAAAGACGGGCTCCGTAGACCTCCATTTGCCGCACCACCGTGTCCCAATTGGTTCTTGGGTAGTTTTTGATTCGGTCCAGGGTATGGCATCCGGTGCACTTTTTTCGAATCAGCTCTCCGGCGCCCACCGGCTCTTTCATAACCGTCGCCGCCTCTGTGGTCGGTTTCAGGGGCAGCATAAGATAGGGCTGTCTGTCTTCGGGCACGAACACTTGGTCGTAATGGGATATGCGATCCACAAACCTGGGTCTTGCGGATTCCCTGGCGTATCCTCCCAGCAACACGGTGGCGAAGGAGAGAATGCCGATGAGAAGGTATACGCCCCGCCCGGACCCTTGATGATAGCTCAGTAGATGGCCGCTCAAGCAGGCCCCGCCGATGCCGAAGGCCAGCATCCACCAGAAGAAGGCCCAGGTCATGATCATACCCATGGCCAGATAGAACATGATGTAGAATCCGGCTACGCTGATCACCATGATGTTCGGAATGTTGAAAGGGCGCTTATCATCGGATGTGCGCATGAAGTAGGTCAGGCACATACCCAGCATGGAAGCCACCAGGATATGTTTCACCCACCACCAATCCACACCGCCGGCGACCACGTCGCCTCTCCCCCACATCAAGTTGACGAAGGCCTCGTTGGCCTGGGTTCTTAGCACATGGGCGTAGAAATAGCCGATGATGGGCAGGGATAGAAAAGCGGCAAAAGCCACATAGAAGGCAAGGCGCCCGCCCTCCTCGTAGAATGCCTTCACCTTGGGACGGTTGGTCAGGTACAGCATGGCCCCGCAGATGCCCGCAACGCCGAAGCTCCCGTAGGCGAAATTCGCCAATGTCCTATGAAGGGTCAGCATCAGAAAGGAAGGGTTGTAGAAACCCAATCGGTCCCAACCCAAGATGCCGGTGCGCAAGGACAGTTCCGCCTCGCCCACTCCCTGGGTGAGCATGAACCCGCCCAAACCGTTGATGATGTAGAACTGGAGAAAGAACATGGGAGTCAATAACACTCCCATGAAGATATGGAGCTTCTTGTGCCCCCAAAGGCGGTCCCAGAAGAAGTAGTGGAACGTGAGAGTGGTGGCCAACAGAAAGAAAAGAAACTCTTCGACGATGAGCGGCCAATAGAATTGTACGAAAATCTGGCTCCAGAACTGAGGGAAAAGCCCGGAAAGAGCGAAAACCAGGCCTATGGCGTTGATCGTACCGATGTTGTAGATGCAGACGTGAATGAGTTGAACCCGTTTGGCCAATAGGTCGTACTGCCTGTTCTTGTGCACGTAGCCCATGATCTCGGCCACGGCCACAAAAAAGGCGAACCCGATGGCCAGGGAGGCCACGGCCGTGTGGAAAAGCGCAATGGACCCGATGGCCCATTTGGCGCCCAGGATTGGAAACTCAATATGGTTCAACGGTAATTCTCCTGAAGAAAACGGGTAATCCGTTCCGCCTCCTCATCGGAGATGTTCACACCGGGACGATCACGTTCCGTCTTTACACGCGCGACCCAGTCTTTGGGCTTATAGCGCTCGAACTCAGCCGGGCTTTGGTGATGACACATGATGCATTTTTCATAAGTGAGCCAACGGTCCGCCTCCAGGGGAAGCACTTCGGACTTCACCAGTTGTCCGTAGACGTTGTAGGGCTGTCGAGCCCGTTCACGCGTGAACCCCCCCAGGGCAAAGGCGAAGAACGCGGCCAGGCCCACGAGAAACATGAGCCGCGGTCGGCTTGCGCTCTCTTCCTCTCCTTTTCGTTTTCGGGTCCAAAAAAAGATCAGAAGACCAGCGAGCACCACGGTGTAGCTCACTCTCCAAACCGTTGGTCCACCGGGAATCCAGTGCAGCGGAGGGTGCACGTGGAGTATATAGTAAATCCCCGCAATACCGGCGGTGATAAACGCCAAGACCGCCCGGTTTCGGTGTCTCATGAACAGATAGGCGCCTCCGAACGAAACCAGGAAAGCAATCAATCCCATCTTAACGACAAAGTAGGGAGAGGCGTGCCCTCCCATGATCGCGTGAAAAACCACGGGGGACTCTTCTTGAAGCACGCGGGCGAAATTCCAGCCCACGAAGGGCATCACGAAGAAGCATAGAAATCCGATGGTAAACGTCAGGTCCGCCGCGAATCCAAAATAGGCTTTTTCCTGCGGATCCTTCTGCCTCATATACTTCAATGCGAAAACGCCTCCGAGCAGGAGCATCGTGTAACTGATGTTGGCGAAGAAACGATGCGCGAAAAGATAAGGGAAACTGGGATTGAAAAAGGCCGCCGCGGACCAGCCCACGGGCTCGTTTACCATGGGTAGCGGCACACTGGGCGTGGTCATGTACCCGCCGAGACTGTCCCAAACGAGCTGGATCAATATGCCGAAAAGTGCGGAGAGAAAGCCGAAAAAGATGTGGAGTGGTTTGCGGTCGGCCAGTTTCTCCCACATCAGGTAGTAGAAGAAGAATAGAAAGATTACATCAAGAAGAAAGAACATGAACTGGCCCATAAGCGGCCAGAAGAACAGGTTGGACCAACGGGACCAGAATTCCGGCCACAACCCGATGATGAACATGGGAATGCCCGTGCCCAGAGCGGCGCCCGGGGAATACAGGATCATGGTGAAAAACACCATGCTTTTCGCCAGTCGGTCGAAGCGTGGGTCTTTCCTCAAATAGCCGATGGTTTCGTAGATGGGGGCCAGCAGCAGAAAAGCGGTGATGAGCGTTGCGATGGGGATGTGGGAATAGGTGACTTCCTCCATCCATACCCAGCGAGGCGCAATGGGAGTTTGAATGATGGGCAAATCCATCCGCAAGCCTGTTCGGTGTTGCCGGCCCGACACTGGGAAGGACCGGGAATGGGGTCGGGGGGGCTGCCAAGCCGGCCGTCTCCGGACCTGAGAGAACCGGTAAGGCAACGAGAATAGGGCAATCTCAGGGTCGAGGCAAGTGATTTGGGCGATAAGGGTTTCGAGCAACCCCGACCTTCGCCGCCCGCCCCGGTTTAGATAGCCTCCGTTTCAGCCTGTCGAAGCCCGGACCTGCAATGATCCAAATGAAAATAGCGCAGCAGGTCCACCGCATTGATGTCGGCAAGAATCCTACCTTCCGCGTCAAGAACGGCGATTTCCTTTTTTCCGGTGAGAGCCATTCGTTGCAGGACCTCGTCCACCGTCTCGTCGAGTCCCGCGGTAAGCTTGGCTTTTGTCATCAACTGTTCCGCGGTCTCCACCGTGATTCTTCGCAGCAGGCCGTGAGAGTGGATTTTCCCTTCATAAAGGTGAGGGAAAAGATGCCTCAGCAGACTGCCGATTTCAATGTATCCCAGCAGCCGGTCTTCTTCGTCCAAAACGTAAACGATTCGCGTGTGGCATGAACGCACCATCACGTCGATCACTTCATCTATATCACTGCCGGATCGTACGAAGGGAATTTCCCGGTTTCCGATGGATTCAACCACGTTCTTGATGATCATTTCTCAACAGCTCGTTGGAAAAGTGCGATTATTGGAGGAGGTTCCGCTTTCTCCCGCCGACCCGATGGCCCATTTAAGCAGGGGCGGGGAGATAAATTCGTTTAGGATGATCGAGGCGAGCATGGCGTTGAGCAGGACGTCGTACACGCCTTCCGGAAGCACGGGTCTGGCCAGAAAGATCAGTCCCAAAGAAAGCCCGGCCTGTGGCAGAAGAGTCAAACCCAGGTACTTTCTGACTTGAGCCGGAGCATGGGATATCTTTCCACCGGCAACCGTGCCCAGAATCTTACCCGCAAACCTGCCCACCAGCAAGGCTATGGTGAGAATAATCGAGGAAGTCAGGACTCCGAGATTGAAATGTGCACCTGCAAGCGCGAAAAACAGGCAGTACATGGGCTCTTCCAGAATCTCCATCTGTTGAAGCAATTCGTCCGCATGCTGCATTCGATTGGTGATGGTGAACCCCATGACCATGTTCGCCAAGAGAGGCGAAATCCCATACATGGTGCAAAATCCCACCTGCAGGAAGACAAATCCCAGCACTGCGACCAGGTGCACTTCGGGTCGTCTTGCGGTTCGTATCACCCGCTCAAGAATCAATCCCCCGATGGCTCCGCTGATGACGGCTCCGCAGATTTCCTTCAGCACCGTCACGGCCCCTACTTGGGTTGGGCCCGACACTTCGCCGAGAAGCGTTGCGGCGGCGACCGTCCCGGAGAACAGCATCAGGCCCAAAGCGTCGTCCAGGGCCACGATCCCCAACAGAGTCGTAGTAACGGGACCATCGGCTCGGATTTCGTGCACCACGGCCAGCACGGCGGCCGGCGCGGTGGGGACGGACACCGCGCCCACCACGAGAATCATGCCGAGCAGGGTTCCGCTGCCGTGGCTGCTGAGCAATGGTGAAGCCGGAGCCGCGAGCCACAAAGCAAGGGACGACAGCAACAGGGCCCCGACGCTTTCGGTGAGGGTAATCCAGAGAATGGACTTGCCCAACGCGCGTACTCGAGAGACCAGAAGGCTGGCTCCGATGGCGAAGGCTATGATGCCCAGCGTCATGTCGGTGATCAAGGGGAGGAGAGATTCGACCCGGTGCCTTGCGAGAAGTCCGGTGACGGTGGGCGACAGAAGAAGACCTGCAGTAATGTATCCCGTGACTCGCGGCAATTTCACCGCGTTTGCCGCCAGCCCGCAAAGGTGTCCCACAACGAGCAAAAGGCCGATGGTGAGGAGGCTATGTACTTCCGGGTGGCCCATACGGCTTTGGAAATATCCTCCACGGCTTAAGTTTGCCCCGACCGAAAACCCCAGGGAAGGGACGAGGACGTTCGGCACCCCACCGCCCACAAAGGTCGTTCGGCCGGTTCCGGTCTAATATCGCCCCGAAGTCGCCAATGTTGGAAGGGTTACATGCCGGCTTGTACAAAGGTTCGGCGAGCAAGTCAACTTGACACCCTTCCTATCACGTTCTTTTAGGTATACTATGTAACTAGGCGATCGAACGATCACAACATTTCGATGCGCGCAGGAGGCGACTCTGAGAATCAACGACACGGTCGTGGTTATTCCGACGTTCAATGAGAGGGCGAACCTGGTTCCCATCGTGGAGGCCGTTTCACGATTGGAACTCCCGCTGGACGTGCTTATCGTGGACGACCGTTCACCCGACGGCACGGGGGAACTGGCGGATCAAATCGCCGAAAGACTTCCCCACGTGCGAGTCTTTCATCGTCCTTGGAGGACCGGACTGGGCCGTGCCTATGCTCAAGCTTTCAAACGGGTGTTGGACGCGGGCTACCGTAAGATCATCCAGATGGACGCAGACTTTTCCCACGACCCCTCTCAGATTCCCGACCTGTTGAACGCATTGGAAGGTTGCGATTTCGTCGTGGGTTCCAGGTATATTACCGGAGGCGGCACCGTAAACTGGGCCCCTTATCGCCTGGCACTCAGTAAGATGGCCACCTGGTTCGTCCGCAGCGTCACCGGCGACTATTGCACGGATGCGACCTCGGGTTTCAAGTGTTTTCGCAGGGAAGTACTCGAGGCCATTGATCTGGAGAACCTCCAGTCCTTGGGATATGTATTTCAAGTGGAGGTGAATTACCTCGCCCGCCGAAGAGGGTTCCGGATGAGAGAGGTCCCCATCCGCTTCGTGGACCGGGTCAGGGGAAATTCCAAACTCAACACGGGGATGATCCTTGAAGCGGTCCGCCTGGTCCTCGCGCTTCAATTCCCCCGATGGAGCTTCCTATCGTATGCGGTACATAAGCGTCGGAGTCATGGCGCACAACGAAGAACAAAACATACGAAGTCTCCTACGGTCGCTTCTTGATCAGCGGATCCCCGCGGGAAGGATTTCCCAAATACTGGTTGTGGCGGGCGGGTGTACCGACGGCACCATCGCGGCGGTCCAAGAGATCGCGCAACAGGACTCCCGGATTCAAGTCCTGGTACAGCCGACCCGATCGGGCAAAGCGACCGCAATCAATCTATTTCTGAAGCACGCGGAAGAGAAGATTCGTATCGTGCTGGGTGCGGACCTTCTCCTTCCTCGAGATGCCGTTGCGCGACTGACGGAGCCCCTGGCGGATCCCAAGGTGGGCATGACCGGAGGAAGACCCGTGCCCCTTAATCCGCATGTGGGTCTTATCAACCGGGTGGTGCATCTTCAGTGGAGGCTTCACCACCGACTGGCTCACGGAGATCCAAAGCTCGGTGAAATCATCGCCTTCAAAGACGCCATCGTTCATTTGGATGAGAATACTTGTGTGGACGAGGCCTGTCTGGAACAGCTTCACGTTGCACGAGGTCTCAAGCTCGTTTACGTTCCGCAAGCAGTCGTGTTCAATCATGGCCCCACCACCGTTCGCGATTTCATAGAGCAACGGAGGCGAATCCAATTCGGCCATGCCGAGCTCGAAAAACGGACCGGTTATCGGGTATCGACCACCGGCTTATTCCGGATTCTCGTCGCCCTCAAGGAAGAACTTAAAGAACATCCTGAAGGATTACCTGCGGTAGCGCCCGCAGCCGTATGCTTGGAAGGTTGGGCCCGTTTCCTGGGATGGTTGGATCTGACAAGGGGCCGATCTCACAAGGTGTGGCGGAGGATCGACTCATCCAAACGCCGTCTCTACATCTCATCCCACGCATCCTCGGATTGAGCCGCAAGATTGTCCGCCACGCCGTTTTCCTCAATTCGGCATGGACTCCTTTGCCTCTCAGTCTGACGGTGAGCGTGACACGTCGGTGCAACCTCACGTGCCCCACCTGTGGAATCCACACACGGAGAGGATCGGACCTGTCGCCGGACGAACTGTCCCGACTGGCCGCCTCTCTGAAGCTCGGGGTCCCGTGGATCACCTTCACCGGTGGGGAACCCTTTCTCAGAGAAGACCTCCGGGAGATCATTTCACAATTCTGCGCAACTTGCCGCCCCGTGCTGGTAAATGTCGCCACCAACGGAACGGTTCCCCGAACCGGGGAAATCATGCGCGGCTTGGCTTTGAAACATCCGAAAACCGCCTTCACTGTGAATGTCTCTTTGGATGAAGTCGGTGAGCTTCACGACCAAATCCGGGGAAAAGAGGGAGTATTCCGAGCAGCCTCTTCTCTGGTGAGAAATCTCAAGCGTGAGGCGCCGAATAACCTCAACGTGGGCGTTCACCTGGTGATTTCGAGGTTGAACCTTCATCGCCTTCCTTCGATTCTCCCTAGACTTCGGCAACTGGGGGCGGACCAACTCATTGTGGAGCCCGCGCAAGAGCGCTGGGAGCTGGCCAACCAGGGCTTTGAATCCGTACCTGAAGACCGCGAACTCAGGCAAGTGATGCCGTTTCTCATCCGAGACCTCGAAAGGGCTGAAGCCCGAGGGGTCGTACGATTGTCCAGGGCGGCCCGACTGTTCTATTATTCTTTCATGCTCGGAGCCTTCCGCGGAGGAATAAAACGCCCGCCGTGCAGGGCGGGGAGGCTCTCCGCCCACGTGGATGCCGATGGGGCCGTTTCGGCCTGCTGTGTTCGGGGTGACCCCATGGGCCGATTGTCCGAGCACAATTTCGACTTTTCGCAACTGTGGAATGGGGTCCGAGCCCGACAAACGCGCAGGATGTTGGAAACGGCGGCATGTTCCTGTCATATGGCCAATGCGTTTTTCACCGGTATGGTGCTCGATCCCCGCGCCGTGGTTCAATTGGCCGCCCTGAGTATGGGCCGGTCGAGGAAACTGTGAGCATGGACCTCTTGGAACGTGAAGAGGGGCTGGGCACCGTATACGAACGTCACAGGCTTTGGAAGCTCATTGACCGGTTGGATGAAAAATATCGCTTCCGCTCGGTGCTCGAAACGCCTTTGGGGCGAATGTCCGGTCTTTCGGGACCCAATCCCGTGCGGTTCGTCTCTCGGGGAATCCCCGTGGTGCAGGCGGATCCATCGTACCGAACGGCACAAGAAGCCGCACGCCTGTGGAGGCTTCTGAGAGGTACGGTTTTGGTGACACAATCCGAGCCGCCTCTACCGTTCAGGGACGGGGCTTTTGATATTGTTTTGAGTTTCCACGGAGTGGGGCAGGGTAGCGACGCGGAGAAAACCGTACGCGACCTGTACCGCATTTGCGGGAGGATACTGCTGATCATTCAGCCCAATGAGAGCGTGTGTCACAAAATGGGCCTCAACAAGAAAGGCGGAGGATTGCCCTTCGGCCATGTTTTGCGGATCCTGGAACAATTGCCGGGTGCAGTCGTGGAACAGGGATTTCTGGATTGTCCTCCTTGGCCCGATACGGGATTTGCGATCAAGGAGCGGCTTCCGGGGAACGTCGGGCGACGGTCTCGCGTCTGGAGATGGAGTACCCTGGATTTTCTGAAGGGCGAAGCGCCGTCTCAGAAGACCATCGTGCGCCGACTTTCTTTCCTTGAAGACGGCTTTCCGGAGAAATTCAAAAGCCTTTGGGCTCACCATCGCTACCTGGTTTATGAAATCTTCCGATAACACGGTTTTCGTGGTCACGGGGGCTTCGGGATTCATCGGTGCGGCGTTTTGCGACCGACTGACCCGAAACGGGTTCCCGGTGGTGAAGCTGAGGGTACGGCCGGAGGACTATGCATTTTCCAATGATAAGCAACCGGAAGCACGCGATTTGCCGGCTCACGCCATATGGGTTCACTTGGCGGGACTGAGGGAGAAAGAACCCAAACCATTGGTGGATTACGTTCGCGCCAACGTGGTCCTCACCTCACGTGTGATCGAGTTGGCCCTGCGTTCGGAAGCCCGGAAATTCGTCCATGTGAGCAGTGTCGGCGTGCACGGTTGGCCGTCCCGGCTTCCCATCCGAGAATCCTCGCCCATGAATCCCGTTGGGCGTTATCATTTTTCCAAACTCCTGGGAGAGAGGGTGGTCCTGCGCGCCGTGAGGAAACTCGGGCTGCCGGCGTGCATTGTGCGGCCCGCCATGGTTTACGGTCCCGGTGAGTCTTCCGGCTTCGCCGTGGGTTTGACCCGTTTGTGCTCCCGCCGTTTTGGCGTGTTTCCGGGAAACGGAAAGAACCGCCTGCATCTCGTGGAGCTGTCCGACGTGGCGGAAGGTTTGCTCCTGGCCGCTATTCACGGAAGGTCCGACGGTGGAAGCCATCTCCTGGCCGGTCCAAGGCCCTGCACCTTGGAGGAACTGGTTTTCGAAATAAGGGCCGCTCTCGGATTGCGGGGAGCGTGCCTGCCGATTCCCGTCTGGGCGCTGCGCGGCCCTGCGATGGTCGGGGATGCGGCGTACCATATCCGTAGTCGGACCGGGCTCCGTCTTCCGGGAGTGGGATCCCTGCCCACCACGCTTCAGTTGGACTTGGCAACCCGTGATCGCTACTATGATATTGGACGTGCGCGACTCGAACTCGGCTTTGAACCCAAGGTGGATCCCGCGACGGGCATACGCCGGCTGGCGGATTGGATGAGGAAGAACCGTATGGTCCGCCAAGAAAATTCCACCAAGCGAAAAAGGAGAGCGTGGTCTCCTCGGGACGGTGTCTAGAACATGGAATTGCTGAAGACCGTGCAATATCTTTACCGAAACCACTCGGCGTACAGGCGTTTCCGGAACGGACGCACGCGTTGCGTCCCACCCGTCTCACTATGGGTAGAGTCCACCAACCGATGCAATCTCCGGTGCGTCAAGTGCGCTCATCATTACGGACTGAACCGGCCGTTGGGTTCCATGACGGAGGAGCTCTACCTAAGAATCCTCGAACAAGCCGCGGGCCGTGTGTTTCATCTGACGCTCAACGGATGCGGAGAAGCATTATTGCATCCTCGACTGCCCGCATGGATCCACAAAGCAAAACAAGCGGGAATTCCACAAACATTTCTGCACACCAACGCCACCCTGCTTCGGGGAGGCCGTGCCCGTGCTCTGCTCGAAAGTGGGCTGGATAATCTGATGATCAGTTTTGACAGCGAATTTCCTGAAGAGTACGAAAAGTCCCATGTCGGTGCAAGTTACGAGAAAACTCTTGCAAATATTCTCGGATTTCTTGAGCTCAAGAAAAGGCTCGGCCTTTCCCGGCCCATGGTGGCCGTCAAGATCCTCAGGGTATTCGAAGACCGTGCTTACGATCCGGACCCGGACCCCGCTTTTCTGGATCGCTTCAGGGGGCTGCCCGTGGATCGGATTTTCGTTTCTCCCATTCACGCCACGGGTTCTTATGTGAACGACCTGGCGGAAGTCGGCGGCATATCGCGGAAAGCCATCGAATCCTCTCGCAGTGCCGTTTATTCCCGTGCCTGTCTGAGGCCTTTCACCGGGCTGTTCGTGTCCTGGGACGGAAAGGCGGCCGCCTGTTTTCAGGACTATCGAAACGAATACGTCGCGGGGGACCTTAACGAACAATCGCTGGATGAAGTCTGGAACGGCCCGCGAATGCGTGACTTGAGAAGGCGGCTTCTGGACCCCTCCCAGGGACTGCCGCAGCCTTGCGCCGTCTGCTCGGTGCCCGTAGAAGACCGAGAAGCCGAAAGTGGACGGTTTCCCACACTCAGGCCCTGGCTCGCCCTTCCGAGAGCCCTGGTACGATACCACGCTCCCCGCCTTCGCCGCGGCGCCTGCTCCATGCCCTTCATCAACCGGAAAATCGGATCTTGGTGAAGGACTTTGCGGACTCCCTCGGAAACGACCGGTTCCAGGAGTGGTTTGGGAGAGGGCATCTGCCGCGGCCTATCCGACAGCCTGCTTCCTTCCGGTACCTTGTTCGACCATTGGGATGAAGCGCCCACTCCCGACGGGAACTGCGCGCACGCCTTCTACGTTTTGGCGATCCTGCGTCTCATCGCCCGAACCGGTGAAACGGAATTCCTTTCCCATCCGGAGAGAGTACTCGACTATCTGATCGCTCTTCCGGAGCAGAGGAAAGGGCATCGGGAATTCGTTCAGTTCGCCTTGATTTCGGCGAGACTGGAACTGGACGGCGTCGATGCTCTGCCATCGAGCGTCCGTGCCTCCATTGGTGGTAAGCTGGACGGGCTCATTGAGCCACGGTTCGATTCAGGTCCTTTCACGCCGCACGGGAATAACTGGATCACTCTGAAGGCCCTGGATCTGCTTCTCCTCGGACATTTGAGAAAACGGCCCGAATTCTCGACGCAGGCGAGGGGAGTGCTCCTCCGGGAGACTCTCGCTTGGCAGGACTCCGACGGCCTCTTTTCCGACTTCCCGCGAAAGAATGAATCCGAGTCTACGCGCCCAATGACCCCGCCGGCCTATCAGGCGGCCACCTGCTTCTTCCTGTGGAAATGTCTCGGATTGCTGAATGACGAACGGGTGCGCATCGCCGCACGAAAAGGCATCGAAGCGTTGCTGCCGTGGTTCGACGATTCCGGCAAATTCGCCTGTTACGGCAGGAGCAACCACAGTATTTTTGGGGCCGCCACGGCTCTTTGCGCGCTGGAAGGCCTGGTTCTTCGGACGTCCGATTTTCCAGACCCGGAAAATCAGGGAGCATGCGCCCAAATCAGAGCAATCATCCCACGAATCTTGTCCCATCTATGCGGGTTGAAATCGGAAGACGGCACGCTGGCTCTGAATCCCGGATCCAGAGGGAGAGACCGTGGATCCTGGGATTTCTACATGCACCATACCGTATATAACGCCATAGCGGCCGCCTTGCTTTTGGACCCCGCGCTTGGCGGAGAAACGGTCTTGGATACGGATCGGGCCGACATCACTCCGGCTTCCGGATGCCGAGTCTATGAGCAAGCCGGATTCGTTCTCTGCCGTTCCGGCGATGTCCATCTCGCGGTTTCCCTTCAGGGCCGGGAGACCTATCCGGAATTCGAGCTGGATCCCCGGTTTTCGGGAATGAATCTTTATGCCTTCCGGGTGAAGGGGCGAGACCTGGTTCCGCCTCCTCCGGCGCCTCCCCGTCCCAGGGAAGCCATCAGGAGCCCGGGTTTCCTTCCGCTTCTGATCGTTGATGGTAAAACGCACCATCCCTATACGTGGCGGGATGTGTCCGTGGATACGCCTGCGGACGGAGTAACGCTGATACAGGGGACGGGGGTTTTGCACGGCGTCAACTCATGGCGCATTGTGCAGGGTCGAATCACACGATTGCTTCGGACTCGACCGGCTGTTTTTTTTCGACTGGAACCAGTGGTGCGGAGGTTGGGTATCGGCAAAATGCCGTACCGAATTACCGGCTCACGTCGAAAACAACGAGTCGTTTTGCACCGGAGTCTTCTGCTGTGTTTGGACCCGCCCGTCGTCCTTTTCTGGGACCGTGTGGAAAACCGCACGCAACGGTCGGTGTGGTGGCGTCCCGCCGTATTCAGGCTTTTTTCCGGGTGGGATGAAGCATCCTCGGTGACTCGTCCGATAGCCGGAGAAGACTTCGATGCACGGCGCGGAAACGAGACGGCCTTTCGTTACGACTACCTGGAACGATGGAGTACGGCGCTCGGACCTTGTGAGATGATCTTTCTTCCCCTTAGAGAAGTTGCCGCACAAACGGTGAGCGGTTTCGTGCACGCAGTGACCGGCTTCCATGAGCCGCTTCCGAGTTGGAGGCCTATTCCGCGAGGTCTGCGGGTAGAGTTGGAGAAACCGGGACGCGCGATCGACATCTTCGCGCGTTCTTCCGTGCCGCGTGAACGACACCTGCCCTGAAAGCCGCGTCCGCCGCCCACATCAGGGCGAGCAAGGCCGGAGTCCGAGGTCCCAAACGCCGAGAAGCCGTCAGGAACATCGGCCCCGCAAGGGCGAGGACGGGGGAGGCGAGGACCATTCTTCCCAAGGTCCCCGGAAGCCTGCCCGGCATGTCCGGATGCAGCGTCCTGGTCTGGTGGAAACCGATGCCGTAGCGGAAATGTTGCGCGATGAAGGCACGAAACGTTCCTCTGTGGACGTGGATCACCGGGTTGTTCGGAATGTAGCGGAGGCTCTCCCCGGCTTGAGTCATACGCCAATGCAACTCTTCATCGGACATCGTAAGCAGTGACTCGTCAAACCCGCCGAACATCGCAAGACGTTCCACGCGATAGCACACGTTGGCGGTGAAGAGGCTTCGAACTTCCGCCTCCCGTTTCAACAGCGACGGAATCAGCCGGGGACGTCGAAAACGGATGTCCCTTCCGCCTTCGCGGCGTTCCACACGATATGCGGCGAGCCAACTTTCCCAGAGAATCTGATTGGCTTCCCCAAGGATTCCATGCCCGCCGTTCATCACGTGCCCCCCAACCGCCGCCGCTTCCGGGAAGTTCCCCACGGATTGCCAAACTTTGTCCAGCCACTGGGCGGGGGCGATGCAGTCGTCGTCGGTGAAGGCCAATAAGTCCGTACCGCAAGCCCGAAGACAGAGGTTTCGGCTGAGGGGAATGCTCGGAGTGGTCTCGGAGATGAGCGTCAGCGGCAGATTTCGAGGTAATTCGTCAAGAACGGACCGGGGAATCGGCCGCGAACCGTTGTTGACCAGGATCAGGGCATCGGGAAGCCTTGTTTGGGTCGCGATGCTTCTGAGGCATTGCGCCAAATGCCGGGGTCTGTTTCGGGTAATGACGCCTAAGGTAACACTCATGGATTGCCGTTCGCTTGAGCCGGCCCCCGCCTTCTAAAAAAGAACAGGCACCCCGCGCCGGTCAGATACGCCGCCACTCCTCCTGCCAAACTCAGACACGACGTCCACCAGGCCGCGGTGTGCAGCAGGGACCGCAACGCCGCAGTCAGTCCCGCCGCAGCCAAGGTTATTGCTCCGATCAGGCAGAACAGTCCCAACGGATGAGACAGACGCAATGATATGGCTCCCCGAAGAGACAAAAAGCCGACCAAGGCGCGCAGCACGGCGCCGAGGCTCATGACCACGGCCGCGCCCACGACCCCCCAAGTCTTGGTGGCGGGCACAATCAAACCAGCGGCGAACACCAGATACGTCAGATTCATTCTGAAATCGAGACCGGGTCTGTTTACGGCCCTCAGCACCGGAAATGTCACTGCGGAGACGGCGGAAGCGATGCCTGCGGGAAGAAGAATTCTGAGCAAGGGAAGGGATCCCATCCACTGCTCCCCATACACCCAACGAATCAAGTCCGGGCCGAGAACGAACAGAAAGCCTGCGAAAGGGAGGATGGCGAGGTTGGTCCAGAAGAATACGCGTTGGAAGGCCGCTCTCAAACGTTCCGGATTGCCTTGAATAATGGAAAAGGCGGGGAATGTCACCTGGGATATGATGTTCGTGGCGTATTTTGCCGGAATGAACGCCAAGGTGAGTGCGAAGAGATACAGGCCTAGTTCCTCCTGCCCCGCAATACGCCCGATCACCAAGCGGTCCCCCCCGGTAATCAGATAATAGGCCACGCCCGCTCCCCAGATGTATTTCCCGAACTTCAGAAGCGTCATAACAACCGTCGCTTCCCATGCGAAACGATGTCTTCTTGGTGCGAACACATAGGAGGCGCCGGTTCGGACGCAGGCGCTGAACAAGCTGGACCACACGAGAGCCCAGACGTTTCTCATCACCAGGACCAGAGCGATCTTCCCCAGAGAGGAGACGATACCGCTTAACTGATCGAACCAGGTAAGTCGTCGAAACTGCATGGTTCTGGTCAGATTGACCATGGCGATGCTGGAAACGCCTCTGATGAGAAAGGTAAAGGCAAGGACCCTGAACAGAAGAGTCAGGTCCGGGTTGCCGAAGAAATCGGCCGCGACGGGAGCGGAGACGAAAGTGACGCTTGCCAGCAGCAAGCCCCTCAGAACTTGGAGAGTCCATGCGGAGTCCAGGCAGGGTTCGAGATCATTCTTCCGTTGAATCAAAGCCTGCCATACACCCGTGTTGGTCACGCCGTCCAATATGGACAAAAAGGCCAGTGGGAGGCCCACCATCCCGAAGATTTCCGGAGAAAGCAAACGAGCCAGAATGATGCCGGAGGCCATGCCCAGCACTCCGGAAAGAGCCAGAGAAAAGAGCCTCCAAAAGCCTCCCAGGATGGTCGATTCTCGAAGAGAACCTCGAGGCATCCATTGCGACAGCCGATCCCGGCTTTTCCGGAGAAGATTCTCCCATCCCAATTTGTTCACCGTCGGTTTCCCACGGTGACACGGTCGAGGAACGCGGCAAGTTTCTTCGTGGTCACGGAGGCGGTATAGGCTAAGCGTGCGTCCGACTCCGAAGGCCGTATCGGGGATTCACCGTTCAGACATCGTAGAAGCGCGGATTTGAGAAGATCCGTTCGGCCGGGGGAGATCACCCAACCCGCCCCGGTTTCATCCATAATCCTCTCCATGGCGCTTCCGGGCGCCGCAAGGGCCAGAACGGGTTTGTTCACACCCAGGTAGTCGAAGAACTTCGCCAAGATCATTTGCATCATGACGCCGGACGCCAATACGAGTAAATCGGCGCCCTTCAGATACTCGAGGTAACGCTCGTATCCGAAGTAGGGCATCATGCGGACTCTTCCTTCCAGTCTCGGAAATCGACGGAACAAGCCGCGAAGTGCCCGGCCTTTTTGGAGATCGGGCAAGGTACCGGGGAACAGAAGCACCTGAAACAGATCCGGAGAGGTCTTTCCTTCCTCAATGAGTTCTCCCAGCGCATGCAGAAGCAACATGCATTCGATCCTCGGACCATGGAGGGACCCTCCATGGATGATGGTAAGGCAAGTCTCCTTTTTGGGACGGATTCCGTCTATGATCTCCGGATCGAAGGAGTTGGTGATGGTGGTAATCCTGTCATGAAAGTCTGAGGGCAGTCGTTCGAGGAACTGCTCGGCAATGGCCGGAGAAGCGGCTATAATACCGTCGGCTTCTTTGATGGCGGCATTCTCCAGGTGAACATGCATGCGAAGCCTGATGGATTTCCAAGGCGCCTGCACGAACCCCGTAATTTTTCCGTTGCTCATCTGATGCCAGGGATCGCGATAATCCAGGACGTAGGGGAGCCCCAGCTCTCTCTTGAGTATGGGACCGATTTGTGAGGAAGAAAAGGGAGGGACCGAAACAAGCATCGCGGAAAAGGGTGTTCGTCGATGCAGTTGTCGAGCTCTGCGAAGCGCGAACCGGTTCCAACCCCACTGGGGTTCACGGATGGGGTAACAACTCGAGAGTAAACGACGCAAAGCCAGTGATCCCAAGCACTTCATGCCGTTCATGGAATAATCCGGAAGCCCGGAGACCGTGTCGAGTCGGCAGGTTCGAAAAGGTTCGAAAGAGCGGGTGTGGTGCAGGGCGGCGCCCGAAGGAAACTGCTCCGCAAGAAATGGGTCACTGATTTCCCCATACCGGGGATGTGCCGACAGCAGGACCGGTTTCCATTGGTAGGTTTGCAGATGACGGGCGAACCACGCCATCCGTTTGCCGGGCACTGCGGCATTGGGGGGCCCGCAGTAAGAGATCATCAGCAGGCGCTTCATGCGGAGCAGATAGCACGCTCGGATCGGGAAAGCAACGATCACGACGACATGCCCCATCGTCTTTTTGAATTCAACGGCCGATTTCAGGATGTCGGGAAGCGCAACCCTGCCGGCCGGACGCTTGACGGTGCCGTTTCTTGTAGGGCGGGCGGCGGACGCCGAGTTCGGGATTCCCCAATCCCATCCAGTTGGTTTCACATGCAGTAGGAGGAAATCCGGCTCATGTCCAAACGGTTTCTGATCGTGTTGCTGATCACCCTCACCGCACTTTCCTTGAGACTACGGACCGCGCTGTACAACCCATGGACTTTCGATGAACACGTCTATATCCGGGTCGCGGACAACTATGCCCGCTGGATTGACGAGGGCGCCTACGAAAGGCTTTTTACCGCCCGCCAAAACTACATGCATCCCGTGTTGGCCAAATACCTCTTCGCCGCCTCGGTCCTTCTGACCGGCTCGACGGATGATCCGGAAAGAAGCCGAATCGTAATCCGGTTGCTCAGCGTTGCGTTCGGTACGGCCTGCGTTACGCTCCTTGCCTGGATGAATCCTTTCGCCGGCCTTGCTCTGGCGCTTCACAACATCCCGGTGAAGTTCAACGGACTGGCGTACCTGGATTCGATTCCCATGCTCTTCTCCTTTTTGGCCGTTTGGTGTTACCAGAAGAGCGGGCGGCGCCTTTCTCCCTGGCTTTACGCCTCGGCCTTGGCCGCCGCTGCCGCCTTGGCGTCCAAGTACGCCTTTGTCATGACGATCGTTGCACTGGGATGGTTCGTCCTCCGGAATTCGGAAGACCGTGCGCGTGCTTCCTTCCGTTTCGCCGTTGTGTTTCTGACGGCCTTTCTTCTGCTGAATCCGGTGTGGTGGGCCAGAAGCGCCCCGGAAGTCGCCGGTTCTTTTCTCTTTCATTATGACTACGGAAAAAGCGATTACGTGGCCGGAACCTTTTTCCCATGGTATCAGCCGTTGGTTTATCTGTTCGATTTGAAGCGCCTCGTGTTGGAGCCGCCGCGCTTGGTGAATCTGGACATTTTGATCTTTGTTTGCGGGCTTTGCGGCTTAGGTCTGCTCTGGAAGCGCGAGAGAATCTATGCAGTTTGGCTCGCCCTCGCCACGGGCTTTCTCCTGGTTTGGCCCACCAAATGGTCCCATTATCCTCTGATCCTCATGGTCCCTTTTTGTCTCTCCGGGGGGCTTTTCGCGGAGTATCTGGTACAAGTCATGTCCGGGAAACGACGCGCCGTTCCCGCGCTCTTGAGGAGACGGCCGCTTTCAGAGCCGCTCTCGGGAAGGGCCCACGGCGGTGAAGCGGCACCGAAACGGCCTGCGGACGGCGAATGATGAATTCAATGAAGATAACGGCTCCCGGTAACTCGGGGGCCGTCGCTTGCGGAGCCGAAGCGTGCGTGGACTTGCCGATCAGGAAGGAAAGTCACGACTTCTTTAAAACCAGAGTGTAACCGTTCTTCTCGCACCGATGAATTCGTATGAGGTGGAGGCAATAAGCCAATGCCTTGATAAGAAAATCCAAAGGGAGGAGACTGGACCCCCAGCCCGTGTCCACTCCGTGCGCACGGTAGCGGTACACAAGCTCTAGAATCCGGTAACGGTCAGAAATGGGGGCTCCGGACCGTTGCCCCGGATCTCTTACGAGATAGTTCTGTAACATTTCCGGGTTATAAGGTCGTACATGACTCAAATCGTCATAGAATTTCTGCCAGAGCATGGGCGCACTGACGGCCAATATGCCGCCGACGCCCAGAACGCGGTCCGATTCCTGCAGAAACCTGTAACATTGATCGGAGTCAAGGTGTTCAATAAGGTGGCTGCAGTGAATGTAATCCACCGACGAGGTCTCGAAAGGTAATCGGCCAGGGGCCTCATAATGGTGGACGTTGGGAAATCCGGATTTTAGCCGTTCCACGGTTACGGGATTGCCGTCCAACAAGTGGAGGTGTCGAAACCTAGTCTTCAGATCGAGGTATTCGGCAAAACCGCCCGTTCCGGAACCGATATCGATTACGGTAGCCTCCGAGTCGCGAGGCAGATACCGTCCGGCCACGGCATAAAACGGACGACGGTCCATGGTGCAGAAGGACTTGCGCTGCAGGAAGGAATTCTTCCAAGCAGCGAACTCCTTGGTCGGAAAAGGCATACAACCAACTCTCTTTGGGCCGGACATTCTCCGGAACGGCCGTTGGGCAAATGAATGAGCGGACCTTTTGAAGCGGAGTCGCCCAGGGACTGATGAAAAAGGCTCGTTGAAAAAGTGGATCTACTGCAGGCCGGTGAAAAACGGCGAGACGCAAGGCGCAGGGCGTCGAGCGGGCCCGGCCCCCATGCCATGACAAGCCTTTTCATTGACCGGCGCAATGATAACGACGCCGCCCGACAGCGGTCAAGGGATACGGCATGAAGATTTTCCATGCGCTGAACTTGTTCAAGCCGAAGCGGATTCCACCATTTCCTCCAGCGATGCACCCTCGCCGCAACCGTAGGTTGCGACTCGTTTTTTTCCTGTTTCTATGTTGTCTCCTCCCGTTTCCGGGTCCGCACGATTTCGCCCGGTCATGGGAAAAGCCCGAAACGGATTCCCGTGCTGCGAAATCGGCAAGCCGAGGCCGGTTTCGGCATATGTATTACTTCAATGACGGTTACCGCAAAGAGGAGATGCAGCGGGGAAAAATCGTTTTTGAGGGCGCGGAACTGGTCTACCCCGAAAAAGGAGTGAGAAGGACCGATCTGTTCATCTCAGGAACCCGCATCCGGACCGCTCTTCCGGACACCGGCGAACAATCCTCCTCGGTTTCCGTGATTCCCTGTTCAGGCTACCGCATTTACCCGGCGCTCATCAACGCCCATGACCACCCTTTCTACAACTGGTATCCACGCGTAACGCGGCGCGAGTACGGCGATTATATTCAATGGATGAAGGCGCGATGGAAGGAGGCCGATCCCTCGGAAAAGGAAAGCTCGGAGATCAACCTTAAAGATCGATTGGCTCTTACGTTCTACAAGCAAGTGTTGAGCGGCGTGGGCACCGTTGAAGTATTCATCGAGAATCGAAAGAAGCTTTATCTATACGGCTACCCGGTTCGAATGCTCGATATGTTCAGCCATAGCCATTCGGTTTTCGTCGACAAGCAGTTCCTCGCTTCGGACTTTGACAGAACCAAAGGCCTCCAGCCCTACTTCATTCACGTGGGCGAAGGAAAGACCGCACGCATGGCCCGGGAACTGAACGCCTTGGATCAGGCGGGAGTCCTCCGGAGTAATACGGTGTTGGTGCACGCTTTGGGATTCACAACCGACGGTTGGAAGCTTGCGGCCCAACGCGGCGCGTCATTGGTATGGTGTCCTTCCTCCAATCTTCACTTATACGGTTCAACTCCCCGAATCCCCATGGTACTCGACTTGGGTGTCACGGTGGCCTTGGCCACGGATGGAGCATTGACGGGGGGAACCAGCCTTTTCGAAGAAATGCGAATGGCCGCCAAAACGTTTCCTGAACTCGAGCCGGAGCGTATCTTCCGAATGGTTACGATTGATGCGGCCACCGTCCTGAGAATGGGGGGCGTTATCGGAGGACTCAACCCGAACTGTCCGGCCGATGTGCTGCTGCTGAAAAAAAAGACCTGCGATCCTTACCTGGACCTGATGAACACGTCGCCTCAAGACATCGCGCTGCTTATGGTGGATGGAAGAGCGCTTTTCGGCGATCCGGAATTCTGTCTCCGGCTACCGGGCGGAGACCGGTTGAATACGGTCCGGATCAGTGGACAAGAAAAACGAATCATCGGCGATCCGGAGGCCCTCCTTGGCAGAATAGAGCACCAACTCGGCCATCACAAAGCGTTCCCGTTTCTTCCTCTCGATTCTCCCCCCACGAATATCTCCCCCGCGGGAGAGACCGGCGGCTCCGGGTCGCAAGGCGCGACTCCGAGTCAGTAGACCAAAGCGTTGCCCCAACTTGCGTGGGATGTCTGGAACACGTCTCCGCGGTTCACCACGGTCAGCCTGAGCTCATGCACGCCGGCCAGATCCGCCCATAATTTCCATGGGGGATCGCCGCCCCGCAACCATGGACTTCCGGCCAGCAACGTCCGGTCGCCGTGCACGGTGAAGTAGACGATTTTTGTTGTACGCGTCTCGTCGTCGTCAAGTCCGACCCATGCTTCAAATCCCTTGTACTTCCCGGCGATCCGGTAGGTGACCGATGTGTTGGAACGCATTTTCAGACCATACGAAAAATCGTTCCCCCCCAGCCGCAGCCCTTCGCCGCCCGTTCCGGAATCGAAGAAGTTTCGAAGGCGGCAGCGACGGAACAGTACGGGCTGGAGATAGCAAACGTACTCGGGCCGCCCCGCTCCGATGATCGTCTCGGCCAACCTCACCGAAGAAGACTTGGTTTCGGCAAAGGTGGGCGTGCTTTTTCGAAGCCCTTCCTTTGCCAACATCACCGAAGCATACGCACGATCGCTCCTGTACGCCGCGACGAGCGTGCCGGGAGCCTCCCGGATGTTCCCTGGCAGGACCATCAGCTCTCGATCGTCGGTGCTTCCGGAATAAACCACGAAACCCTCAATGTTTTTTAGCCGGGTTTCAGGAATGGGGGAACGCACTCTCGCGAAATCGGATCCGAGCTGGAGCGCCAAGGAGCTTCGCAGGGCCGACTCAACCCACACCGGATATGGTTCCGCACGCCGCGAAAGAAAGGCGGCAATATCGGCCGCGAAGAGGGTGCCCGCTCCGTCGTCCGTCTGCCGCTTTCCCAAAGTCCCCCAATCGGCTGCGCAGGCAAACACCAAAACGACCACCATGCCCGTTCCGAGCAGAGTCTTTCCTCGCCGTGCCGTTTCTTTAATCCTGAACGAGCCTATCCCGGCGACCAGAGCGGCGGGAGCGCTGAGCGCCGCGAGTTGCGACAAGTCCATTCGTACTGGCGATCGGGTCCCCATCAGCAGTTCCAATCCTGTGCCCAGAGCTGCGGGAAGGAGAAGCCAGACCACCGGCCACGCATGTCTGAATCCCGGGGCGACCGCAGGGAGAGCCATGCAAAGAGCGAACAAGAACATCCAAGGAGGAAGAAGAGACGAGGAAGGGCTGGAAGAATTCATCGAAATCGGAAGGAGGGTCACTCCACCCAAATGCGCGAGAAGGAACGCCAACGCCGCAGGCAGGCAGATCCAGGATAGGGCAAAGCCGGCCGATCCCAACTTGGACGCCCCTGCCGAGCGGAATTTCATGAAAAGGACGTATCCCGGGCAAGCAAGAAGCAGCAGTCCCCATGGACTTGCCATGCATGATATCCCGAGCATCAATGTGCAGGCCAAGAGGAGCCTGGGAGATTTTGCCGGAAGGACCGCACGGGCGAACACAAGGCACGCCATGGTCAGAGTAACCAGACTCCCCGCGATGAGCTCTCCCGCCACATGGGTAGAGGAGAAGATATCGGGCGCAAACGCGGCACAGTACAGACCTGAGACCCACCCGATCCACCGTGATGAAAACATTCGCGAGGCGATGAGGAAGACTCCGAAAATCTGCATAAGAGAGAGACATAGAAAGGGAAGCCAAACGGCAAGGGGGGAAGGGGAGAGGTGACCGAGGGCCTTGAGCAGAATCCAGGCCGGCAGCGGACTTCGGGTGACAGGCGAGGCGTCTTCCATTCCGAAAGCGCTGAGGGCGAGCGCTGCGTCCGATCCGGTGAGAGAGGTGAAGAAAAGGAGGCGCACCGCGGCGGCCGACAAGAGCAGAATGCAAACGGAAAAGAGCGCGCCGCTTCCCATCGGGCCGGCCGGCCGCGTATCGGCATCCGGAACGCTATCGGCTTGCAGAAAAGGAGTCAAGGAAGAAGCACGGTGGGTAGAGGGGAAAATAAAGGCGGAACGAACTCGGAATGAACGGATGTTCTTCGAGTTCGTCCGCCCCCAAGAACTCAGAAGCCTCGATACCCCATGGTGGCGGTGGAGGAGCCCGGGTTTACCGTGACATAAGACGATTGCGACTTCGAATCGGTGGACGATCCGTCGCTCACGGTGAGTTTCACGTCATAAGTGCCGACGACTGTGAACACATGTGTGGGATTCGCCGAGTTACTTTGCACGATGTTCGGATCTCCCGCATCTCCGAAGTTCCACGCCCAGGAGGTGACGCCGCCGGTGGACTGATCCTGAAAAGTCACCGCCAGTGGAGCGGTGCCCACGGTCACCGTGGTCGCGTTGAAATCCGCCGTCAAGGTACCGCTTGGAGCCGAAACCACGCTTACGCCGCCCGCGGAGGTCAGGGTGTTGGAGCCGCTCGCATTGGTCGCCGTAAGCTTGACGGTGTACATCCCCGTGTTTGTGTAGGTGTGGGACGGATTTTGGGCTGTGCTGTCCACCGAATTGGGATCCCCGGAATCGCCGAAATTCCAGCTCCAAGACGTGGGAGATCCGGTGGAAAGATCGGTGAAATTGACCAACAAAGGCGCAGTCCCCACACCGGGAGCAACGCTGAAGTTCGCGGTAGGCGGCGTGCCGGCAACCGCAACCGTGACAAATCCCGCTTGCGTCAAGGATGCCGAGCCGCTGAGGTTGCTTACCGTCAGCGACACATCATAGGTGCCCGCCGCTGCGTAGGAATGATCGGGGTTCTTGAACGTGCTGGTGCCGCCGTCTCCGAAACTCCACAAATACGTTTCCACGGTTCCGGTGGACTGGTCCACGAAAAAGACGTCCAGAGGCGCGTTTCCCGCTCGCGGTGCTGCGGAGAAAGAAGCCTCGGGCACGGGAGTGGGATAGAAAGTCTTTGTCATGGCGTAGGAAAAGTTATTGGCAGACGGTGTAATGGACGGCATTGAGACGGGAGTAACGTTCACGGTGGCCTGGTTGGCCGTGGAAAAAACCGTGGTCATATTCTCCTGTCCGTCTCCGAGATTGATTGCGGAAAACGTATTACCGGACAACGTGCTTAGAAAAGCCTCGAAGTGAACCGCATCGAACGTGTAGATGATAATGGTGGAGTTCTCGGTATAGTCCTGCACGTAGATATTAAACAGTCCGGTACCGTCCTTCCATATTCCGGAATGATCCGTTACTTCCGCCTGAAACACCCGGACGATGTTTACGGTCGTGCTTGCCGGGGGGTTCTGAGTGTTGTCCGTGATCGTGGCCACGGCGGTAATGGGAGAGCTGAAAGCGATCTGAATGCTGCGAGCTTGTCCTGGGTCCAGAGAAGGCGTGTTGAACGTGTTGGAAGAAATGGTGGAAAGGAATGCGAAATACGTCTCGGCATCCTGGGTATAGACGACCACCGTGGAAGTTCCCTGAAGGTAATGCTGGATATAGAAGTTGTGACCGGGCGTAGGTCCTTCTTCCTTCCAGATTCCCTGGTAACCCACCATTTGAGCCGAGGCATGGCCTGCGACCAAAAAGATGCCGAGCATCAAACCCACCCAAACAATCCTCAATCCCTTCTTCATGGCTCCCTCCAAGGCTGGACCCTGCCGTTCAAGGCACGGGGCAACATAACTTAACGTTTATCCTATGCTTGTCTCGGGGTGGAAGTCAAGTTCACATACCGACTTGGTATACTCCCTAAATACCATTAGAAATGAAGCTGCGCCCAACCGTTTGTTCGAGGCCCGAGCGACGAACCGAGCCGGCAAGTTGGGGGCGGGCGCTCCGGCTCCCTTTCCACGAATTGCTCCCCGGAAGCACCACGAACCTCATCCTCCATCTCCGAATTCTCACACAAACACTGCAACAAATGGAAATCGGCTCCCGGGTATTGAGATGGCGACTCCGATGGGGGTATGTTCCCGATCAAAGATCAGCGATTCGGAGCAGCGGCCACGGCTACGATACCGTGAACCGGCGACGGTTCCACGTGGGAGGATATTATGAAAATTAAACAACCCGGAGCTCATTTCGATCACATGATGAGGCAGACTCGCATGCATCATGTCCAACTCAGTTCCATGGCGGATATGAAGGCGAACATGCTTCTCACCATGTCTTCCGTGGTGCTCACTCTTTCCCTGCGATATGTGCTTGATCCGACTCTCAAATGGGCTTCGATTACGATGATGTTTTTCTGCCTCCTCACCATCCTTCTCGCAGCCTATTCCACCATGCCGAAGATTCGGACAAAGGCGAAAGAGAACGATGTCCCGGACCCTCATAGTCCAAGCTTCAATCCGTTGTTTTTCGGAGACTTCACACGGCTGAGCTATCAGGAGTTTGAGTCGTCCATGGAAGAAATTCTCAACGATCCAAACCTGGCGTACCAGGTCCAAATCCGTGAAGTGTACGGACTTGGAATGTTCCTCGCCCGCAAGAAGTATCGCTTCATTCGTTGGGCCTATCTCTGCTTTATCACCGGATTGTTGTCCTCCGGTTTGGTTTTGTTGCTCACCGGCGTAATCATCTAAAAACGCCCGGTCATTCCGCCGATTTTCCAAGTCCTAGGCGTGGCGGGGGGAATTTCCCGCTTGACGTGTCCGTTCGGTACTTGCCCTATCTATTAGTCTTTCTTTTGGCTCCTCCTTGTGATATGGGGAGCCCATTCTCCCTGAATCAGGGCCGTATCAGTCTCTTGCTCGAATCAGACAACGCGAGGAGGATCACCTTTGTCTTTTGGCATGATATGGTGTGCGTTTGTTTTGGATCTGATCGTAGGCGACCCCCAGTGGGCGCCTCATCCGGTTCGGGGCATCGGTTATATTGTCGACAAAATGGAGGCCTGGGTCCGATCTTGGGCTCGAAGCGAGCGAAAGCTGCGATGGGGCGGGGTCATCCTGTCACTCAGCATCGTCCTTGCTGTATTGGTGATCACCACAATCATTCTCGCCATCTGTTTTGCAGCGGCCGAGTGGTTCGGTATTCTGGCATCGGTCGTTCTAGCCTACACCACCATTGCGGTTCGTGACCTGTATTTGCAGTCGTGGAGCGTTGTTAAAGCGTTGAAGGCCGATGACCTGACCGGCGCCAGGGAGCGGCTGTCCATGATTGTGGGCCGAGATACCGCCGAGCTGGATGCGGACGCGGTGTTGCGCGCGGTCATCGAAACCGTGGCGGAAAACCTGTCGGACGGCGTAATCGCCCCTCTGTTTTATTTGGCGCTCGGGGGCGTACCTTTGGCCATGGCCTACAAAGCGGCCAGCACGCTGGATTCCATGCTGGGCTACAAGAACGAGAGGTATCTTCACCTCGGGTGGTTTAGTGCGCGAATGGACGATGTACTGAATTATGTACCGGCAAGACTCACCGCATTACTGATCGCAGGCGCCGCCTATGTGTTGCGATTGGACCCGGTTTCCGCATGGAAAATCTTCAGAAGGGACGGGGACAAACACAAGAGCCCCAACGCCGGCAGGCCCGAGGCGGCAATGGCCGGGGCGTTGGGAGTACGTCTGGGAGGTCCCTCCTATTATCAAGGACTCTTGTCGGACAAGCCCTATATCGGTGACGCGGTGCATCCCCTGGACACGGATCGTGTGCAGGAGGCGGAACATGTGCTTTTTGTGGCTTCGGTGCTCATGGTCATACTCGCCAGTACATACAGGATGATTTGATGAAACACGATCTATACTCGCTGAACCGCTTCCACGGCGGCAGAGTGTTCGCCGTGGCCCGTGAGTTGGGCGTTCCTCCGGAAGAAATTCATGACTTCAGTGCGAGCATTAATCCGTCGGGCCCTCCCGAAGGTTTGAGAGAACACCTTTTCGAGCATTTCGACCGAGTGATCCACTATCCGGAGATGGGAGCCGAGAGCTTGGCCGCGGCCTTGGAAGCGCACCACGGCCTTCCCCGCGGTTCCGTGCTCGTGGGCAACGGCTCCACCAGTTTCATCTATTTGCTTCCGAAAGCTTTGGGGGAGGGCACGGTTCGTATCGCCGGTCCCGCCTTCGGGGAATACGAGAACGCGGCTCTCCTGGCCGGACGGCCGGTGGAATATGTGTTTCCCGAGTCCGAGCCTCCGTGGCCCTTTACCGATGAAATATTGGACCGATTGGTTGCCCCGGGTGCAAGGACTCTTTGGATGGCCAATCCGGGCAATCCCACGGGACAATCGATACCCGAGGATCTGCTTCATGAACTCGTGCACCAAATCGAGGGTTCAAGCCGCATTCTGGTTCTCGACGAGGCCTTCATCGAGTTTACTCGACGCGAATCATGGATTCGTACCGCCGCCGTTTCCAAGAACCTCATCGTGCTCCGATCCGTGACCAAGATCTATGCCCTCCCGGGGCTCCGTTTAGGATGGTTGGTGTCCCATCCGGATTGGGTCCGGGATCTCGGCATGCGTATGGAACCGTGGACGGTGAATGTTCTTGCTCATGAAGCCGGTTTCTATTGCATGACTCAGGATGATTATGTGAGACGGAGCGTCGCCTCAATTGAAGCGGAGCGGGAGTGGATGCTCGGCAAGATCGCCTCCGACATCCCCTCACTCATCTGCCACCCCTCGGAAGCCAATTATCTATTGATCCGCATTTCGGCGCCCGGCCGGGACTCTCACGAAATCTCCGAAGCCATGTCCCGCAGGAAGATACTGGTTCGAGACTGCGCTTCTTTTAGGGGGGTCGGCAAAGATTACATCCGCGTCGCCGTCAGGAACCACTCGGAAAACGAGCTTCTCATCAACGCCCTAAGTGAGGTGATGCGGGCAAAATCATAATAATCGCCGCTTAACGTCATTGCTTCGTTCCCATCTTCTGCGTACTTCACCGTATCTTTCTGTTGAGCCCGTCAAGAGAAGTCTATGGAAGTCGTGTTCATCGTAAATCCCGCTGCGGGTTGTGGTAGGACGGGTCGCATCTGGCCCGGTTTGGAGAGTCGGCTGAAAAGGGAATTACATCGCCCTTTTCACACCGTTTTTTCCCGAAATCAGGGTCACGCGTGGGACCTCGCGGCCAACGCGGTGAGAGAGGGAGCACACCGGGTTGTGGGCGTCGGTGGTGACGGGACGCTCAACGAGGTGCTCAACGGTTTCTTCGAGGGCGGGGGGAGGGAAGCCGTTGGCGCGGCGGTCGGCATTTTCAGCGTGGGCACTTGCGGTGACTTTGCGAAAACGCTGGGAGGCGCCGACAATCCGAACTCGTTGATTCATGCAATCAATCAAGGGCTCACAAAACGAATCGACGTGGGCAAAGCCGACTTCATCGACTTTTCCGGCCGAAGCGCCACACGGTTCTTTCTGAACGTGACGGATTTCGGTGCCGGGGGCGCCGTAGTTGAGCGGGTGACGAGAACCACCAAAAGAATGGGAGGCGGACTCGCTTTTCTATGGGCGATTCTGATGACCCTGTTCACCTATCGGACCCGTGAAATCACATTGCGCATCGACGGTGAAAAGGAAGAAAAACGTCTCCTGTTCGACGTGATTTTGGGAAACGGGCGATATTACGGAGGTGGAATCAAGGCGGCGCCCCACGCGGAATTGAACAGCGGAAGCCTTTCCATGATCGAAATCGGCTCCTTTGGCCTAGTGGAAGCACTTCGATATCTTCCTGCGTTTCGGGCCGGCACCTATTTGCATCATCCGAGAGTGCGTTACAGTGAAATCCGTTGTCTGGAAGCGCGATCCTCCGCCAAAGCGTTCATAGAAATGGACGGAGAGGCCGTGGGCGAACTGCCGGCAAGATTCGAGCTTCTGCCCGGAGCGTTGTCGATGATCGGATGAACAAGACTTCTCGTACTTTCGCATGAGAGGGGCCGCGCGGCCTCCACCGCGCCGTCCAATCGCCGTTTTCCAGGATCGAGGTATTCGGTGTGGGAGCGATGAAGCGCTTGACAGAGGCGGGGGACTCGCCTATATTTGAGCATATGTTCAATCGTTCATAACTTTGAGGGCGCCTTCAAGGTTCATTCGTCCTTTAATTGAAGCAAAAGCGCAAGTGAGCACCGCATGCACTATTTCACGGCCGTTCTTTCGGAGTCCTGGCACATCCTTTCAGATTCATCCGTCTACGTGATTTTCGGCATTGTGGCGGCCGGGATGCTCAAAGTCTTTCTTAAGCCTTCCACGGTAGCCGGACACTTGGGATCGGGGCGTTTTTCTTCGGTGTTCAAAGCCGCACTTTTAGGGGTCCCGTTGCCGTTGTGCTCTTGCGGCGTGCTGCCCGCAGCCGCTTCTCTCAAGAAACAGGGGGCCAACAACGGAGCCGTTGCCTCCTTTCTCATCTCCACTCCGGAGTCCGGTGTGGACTCCATCGCCCTCACTTACGCGTTGATGGATCCCATCATGACCGTGGCCCGTCCGGGTGCCGCTTTCGCAGCCGCCGTGACTGCAGGGATCACCGAGAACCTGCTCCATCCTCCCGCCAAAACCCCGATCCCCCTCTTCGATTTGAGCCGGTCTGTGGATTCGTGCTGCAACGGAACGGACTGTTCATCCGAGGCGCACCAAGGCGGTCGGTCCTTCCGGCAACAGGTTAAGGCGGGTCTGGTTTACGCATTTGGGGAAGTCTGGGGCGACTTGGCCGTTTGGTTCTTCACGGGCCTGCTGTTGGCCGGCGTCATTTCCGTCCTGCTGCCGATGGAATTGGCGTCCGCCCATCTTGGAGGAGGACTCGGATCCATGATGATCATGTTGGTTATCGGGATCCCTTTCTATATTTGCGCCACCGCATCGACTCCCATAGCGGCCACTTTTCTCCTCAAAGGAGTAAGCCCCGGAGCGGCCTTGGTCTTCCTGCTGGTCGGCCCGGCCACCAACATAACCTCTCTCACCGTTTTGCCGAGCGTCTTGGGAAAACGGGGGACGGCGATTTACCTGGCGTCCCTTTCCCTGGTGGCCGTGCTCAGTGGTTTGGCGCTGGACTCCATCTACTCATCTTTAGGGATCTCGGCGAGAGCGGTCCTGGGAAAGGCGGCCGAGCTGGTTCCCCATGAGCTGGGTGTGCTCGGAGCCGTATTGCTGCTGCTGATCTCGGTGAACCCCGTTCGGCGGAAGATTGTCTCCCGTTTTCCAGGCCGGGATGAAAGCGCCCATCGAACCGGTCCGCACGGACTTCATTCGCAGGACTCCCAAATCAATTCCTCCTGTTCCTCCGGATCCTCTTGCGGCTGCTCCAACGGATAGATCGTCGCATTCCTTGCCTTGTCCCCGAGAATCTGCCGAAGCCGCGCGGATCGGCTGCGCCGGGACGGCCGTTTCCGTCCTCTTCCACACCATGGCCGGACATCCCTTGTTCGACCCGTGCCTGTGGATGAAGAAGAATCCAAGCCGGTCCGAGCGCTCGTTTCACCCCCCCTTGAATCGACTGTAATTTCAAAACGATATGGCGCACGGTGACCGCTTTGTCTTCTCATACGTCTTGCGCAACAAAGCGATTTTAGGTACATATTCATGTATTAGAATTGAATTCTCCTCAACCTCTCCTCCCTCGGAGATACGGTCAAGCCCGCGCGGTTTCATGAATTCATCGGCGATCGAGTCATCTATGTTCATACCCCCCACCATCGCCATTACATCCATACCGGCCGGAGGACGGCTTTGAAAACAAAGCCTTCATCATGCCGCCCCTTTTTCTCCCGGAATGTCGGTTCACAGCTTCCGGAGATCACCACGGAGTTTCATATGAAGCATTGCATGCACACCGCCGTTGTACGGCTGGTTGTAATCTCTCTCATCCTTCATGCTCTCGTGTTGGGGGGCGTGGTCGCCCAAGCTCCGGCCGGTGCCGAGTTCTCAAAAGCTGAAACCGTTTTCTCCAAGCAGTTTGACACGTTGGAGAGTCTGGCGGCGGCGGACGTAGATGGAAACGGACTGCAGGACATCATCGTCGGATTGGGCTGGGGAAGCGTGTATTGGTTCGCCAATCCGGGTTCCGACTCTGCCGATACCCCATGGCCCGTGCACCAGATCTACGAGGGAACGGGTAAGATTACGAGCGTGGTCCCCGCCGACATGAACCGGGACGGCTTGGTCGACATCTTGGTTTCATCACCGGATGAAGACTCCCTCTGCTGGTTCATCAACGGGGGAAAGTCCGAAGAGTGGACGAAAGCGCCGTTGCTCGAATCCGGAGGACGCACGAACGCTTCTTCGGCGGCGGATATCAACGGCGACGGTCTGCCGGATGCCGTCGTGGCGCTCAAAGGCTCGAACACGATTGTCTGGTTCGAGAACCACGGAAATCCCGCACACGAGCCCCGTTCCCATTTGATCGCCAAGCTCAACGGGGAAGTCGACACCTTGGTCACCGCCGACATTGACGGGGATGGCGACATTGATGTTCCGGCGGGACTCGGAGACAAGAATCGGATTGTTTGGATCGAAAACAAAGACGGAAAAGGGAATTCGTGGACGGTGCATCTCGTGGACGAGACGCATGCCATGGGTCCCGTTTCTCTGGCCGTGGGAGATGTGGACGGAGACGACGCAGTCGATGTCCTGGCGGCGCTTTACACTGCCGATAAGGTTGTCTGGTACGGCAATCGACTCAAGGAGAAAAAGCCTTGGGAACAGCATGTCGTAGCCTCCGGAGAGGAAAGCGGGGGGCCTAAACACATCGTGGCGGCGGATTTGGATTCGGACGGTTACCTTGACGTGCTTGCCGCCAATTGGCTTACGGACAGCGTGTGGTGGTACGAAAACTTGACCGGGCAAGGAACGGAGTGGGAGCCGCATCTTTTTTTCGACGGGGGATCCCAAGGCGCGAATTCGGTTACCGTCGCAGACTTCGACGGAGATGGGGACCCGGATCCGGTATCCATTCACGCGTGGCCTTGGGCTTTTTCGCCTCTGCACCTTTACCGGAACATCACGCCTCACGCCAACCTGCAGCTGGCTGCCACAGCTACACCGCAACCGGTTGTGGCGGGCGGACAACACCGTTTGACCTATGCGATAACCGTGACGAATCAGGGCCCCTCTGAATCGGACGAGACGGAACTGAGAGGCAGGCCGCCCGTGGATCTGCAGCATCCGGAGTTCTCCCTGGACGGAGGCGCGGTGTGGAATCCCTGGAATGGCCCCGTTGAGCTTGGTCGAATCAGGAAAGGGGCGAAGAAGAGCCTCCAAATTCGGGGACAAGTGGCGCCTTCCGCAGCGGGCTTCGTCCGGGTGGACCTTAGAGCGGTCGGCCTGGAAACCTTTGACCCCCGCATATCCGACGGTTTTTCCGTCGTGCAGACTCAAGTGATCCGAGAGGCGGATATCCTGGTCAAAAAGAAGACGGCTCAGGAAAAAGCCGTGGCCGGAAGCGAGGTGACCTACGAGATCGAAGTGGCCAACCTTGGTCCCTCCGACGCGGATGATGTTCGATTGGAGGACCGTCTCACATCTGAATTCCGGAAGCCGGAATACTCGGAAGACGGAGGGAAGACTTGGCGACCTTGGTCCGGAGCCTCGACCCTTCCTCTCATTCCGGCCCTGAAAAGCAGAACCTTGCTGATTCGGGCCCTTGTGGCGCCTTCCGCCAGGGGAAGCATTGCGGGGACGGCCCAAGCTCGGGGACGATCCAAGGATCCCGATCCGTCGAACAATTCCAGTGGAAGGTTGGTGACACCGCTGACAGCCAGCGCCGACGTTGCTCTGATCAGTGCTGGGAAGCCCGCCGCGGCGATCGCCGGGAGGGACCTGGAGTTTGCCCTCGAAGTGGAAAATCGGGGTCCGTCCGATGCTGATGAGGTTTCATTGGACTTCACTTTCGCCGGAGAACTTTCCGGATCGGAGTTTTCTTTGAATGAGGGGAAGTCCTGGGAGCCATGGAACGACAGTATCCCCCTTGGAAATATGGAACCGGGGCAAAGCAAACGGATATCCTTCAGAAGCGTCGTATCTCCCTCCGCTTTAGAAGGAGTCTACAGCCAAGGACGTGTGAACACGGCGACGGAAGACCCGACGCGCGACAACAACCATCTGCCGGTTCAAGTCCCGGTGAAAGCGGAAGCGGACCTCGGATTGCAGCTCGAAATGACTCCCGGTGTCATAGTAGCGGGACGACAACTGGAATATGACTTGGCCGTGGGCAACGCGGGACCTTCAAACGCGCGTGGCGTGCGGGTCTTGGGTCGATTCCCCGACTCTGCCTTGGATCCCGTCTATTCGCTTGATCACGGTAACAGCTGGAAGCCGTGGCCCATGCAGGATGCCTTGGGGGACCTAAAACCGGGGGAAACAAAACGATTACTTCTGAGAAGTCGTGTGTCGCCGTCGGCATTGGGCGAATTCCAGAGCTCCGTCTCGGTTGCGTCGGAGACGGACGATCCCCTGGCGACCAACAATGATTTTTCCGTAAAGGCTGAGACGAAGAATGTCTCCGTGCTTGATTGGACCGTCGTCGCCGACACGGATCCGGTAATCGCGGGCACGCCGCTGACCTACACCGTGCACGCGGTGAACAAGGGACCGTCGGATGCGCGGAATGCCGTGTTGGAGTCTTCCCTGCCGGGGTCGTTCAAGAGCGCCCAATATTCTCTCGACGGCGGCGTCACGTGGACTCCCTGGAAAACGGCCGTCGGTCTGGGAACACTGCCCGTTGGGACCGAAATGACGCTGACCATCCGAGGGACGGTTCTTTCTTCCGAATCAGAGCCCATTGAAGCCCGTTTCGGTCTGAAATCGGATTCAGCCGCGAGCGTCGCAAAGGAACAAGGAGTGGTCGCTTTGAGGACAAAGGTCGATCGGGATGCGGATATTTCACTCCGATCGTCCGGGCTCCCTCAACGTGTGATTTCCGGGGAGAGTTTTGAGTATCTCCTGTCCTTGATCAATGAAGGGCCTTCGGATGCCCGGGACGTCTCACTGCAGCTCGAAATTCCGTCCGACCAGAAGGCGTTGGAATACCGGGATGCGGAGTCCGGCGCGTGGAAGGCTTGGACGGGGCCGCTGTCCCTCGGCACCGTCCAAGCGGGAGCTACGGAATCCTTCAAGGTGCGGTGCCCACTCTCATCCAATGCAGGTGTGATTCCCGCATACCGTATCAGGGCCGTTGCCCATACCAAGGATACGGATGTGGACAACAACATCGCCGGACCATTGAGTCTGCCCGTTGGGCGACTTGCCGATCTGACGGTGACTCTGTCGGATGCTCCCGATCCCGTGACGGCGGGCGAGGAGCTCTCCCTCGTTGCAGCGGTGGTCAACGCAGGACCTTCCGATGCTTCCGCCGTCGAGATGAAGGCCGAGATACCGGCCCAAATTCCGGACCCCGTGTACTCTCTGGATGAAGGAAAAACCTGGAAGCCTTGGGAGGGAACCGCGTCTTTCGACGCATTGACGGCTCACTCCAAGAAAGAGGTGCGTATACGCGGGACCGTGGACCCCAGGGCGACGGGTCTGATTCTGAATACGGCCAAAGTCTTCTCGAAGGTGGACGATCCGAATGAGGAAAACAACCGGGCGGGTCTGGAACGAACCGTGGTTGAAGCCAAGGCGGATTTGCGCGCCTCGCAAAGCGCACTTTCGGATTCCGCCGTCGCGGGTGATGAGTTCGCATGGGATCTCACAGCCTACAACGAGGGGCCTTCGGATGCGAAGGAGGTTTGGGTCCAAGCCGCAATGCCGGAGGGTATTCGAAACCCGCTGGTGTCAATGGACGACGGCGTCACATGGAATCCGGTAAATGACGAGCGCATTCGTGTCGACCGCATCGCGGCCAAGGACGAGAAAAGGATTCTTTTCCGAGGCCTCATTGAGCCTTCGCGCCGCGACCCGTTGGTGGGAAAGGTCGTCATCGGTTCCGAGACTCCGGAAGTAAACGAAGAAAACGACGCAGCAATCATGGAAATCGGCGTCGTTGAAACCGCCGATCTCAGAATCGGGATCGAGTCGGTCAAAGAAACAAACATCGCCGGGAACGAGATATCCTATCGGATCATCTTGGAAAATAGGGGGCCCTCCAACGCCGCCAATGTAACCCTTAGGGACAATGCCCCGGAACGGCTCAGCCGGCCGGAGATTTCCGTTGACGGCGGTTCCACTTGGCTTCCATGGCCTGGAATGTTGAACTTCGACGTCATGCCATCCGGGGAGATTCGTGAACTATTGCTTCAAGGTCGTATCGATCCTGCTGCATCCGGACTTCTGACCTACGAAGCCCGGATCCATTCGTCCGCCACGCCGGACCCGGATAAGGAGAATGATCGGTTCGTCTTGGGTACTCAAATTGAGGCCAGGGCGGACCTGAGTCTGGAACTGCTTCATGCTCCGGATGCGGTCTTGGCGGGCGATGAAACGGAATATCGGCTGCGAGTCTCCAACCTCGGTCCTTCCGACGCGATGGGGGTCGGTCTAAGTTATGAGCCCCTTGGGTTGCTGGAGCGAGCAAAAGCATCCATAGACGGAGGAGATAATTGGGAACCCTCGTCCGGTACCCTGGAGTTGGGAAGTCTCGACGCCGGGGGCGTTCGAGAAATCGTCATACGGGGCAGGGTGCCCTCCCGGACCAAGGACGAGCTTTCGGGAGCGTTCCTGGTATCGGCGGCTACGTCGGACTCCATCGCATCCAACGACAAGGTGGACTCTTCGTCCATCCCCGTGTCGGTGGAGGCGGACGTCAGTGTACTGCTTTGGACGCCCACGGCACCCTTCGTCGCCGGAGAGCGGGCTTCCTATACCATAACCGTGAGTAACAACGGTCCTTCGGACGCTGATGAAGTGTTGCTGAACGCGAGGTGGCCCGAAACGGTTCGACAAGTCCAATACTCTCCCGACCAAGGAAAAACCTGGCGGAAATGGGAAGGGGCCGTTTCCTTGGGCAATGTCCGCGCCGATGCGTTGGTGAAGATTCCGGCATGGGGCATCCTGGACGGAACGGTGGTGGAAGACGTCGCCCAATCGGTCGAAGTCATCTCCAAAACCCGAGACCCCATCTTGGAGAACAATCATGCACACGGTGCCACGCGCGTTGTCGCCAAAGCCGACCTCTCGGTAATCGCGACGGTGGATTCCGGCGGAATACCGGCAGGCAAAGACCTGGAGGCTGTGATCAAAGTCACCAACGCCGGTCCGTCCGGCGCGCCCGGCGTGGTTCTGATCCATCATCCCGAAGATGCAGGAGTCGAACTTCAGGTTTCCAGGGACGGCGGGATCACCTGGACTGCGCTTGTTGGGGAGCTTGAGCTGGGGGATATGGCACCGGCCGAGACTTTGAGTCTTCCGATGCGCAGCCCTGTCCCTTCTTCCGCGTCCGGCAAGGCTCTGAGACGTTTCGAAGTCGCATCCTCGATCGAGGATACAAATCCGGAAAACAACCTTTACCTAATCCAGGCTCCGATAGTTTCAAAATCCCAAATTGCTCTGGAACTCGTTCAGGCTCCCGAGTCCGGAGTTGCGGGTCGTCCGGCGGAATTTCTCGTTCGAATTGGAAATTCGGGCCCCTCGGATGCCGGGGGCGTGGCACTCAACACCAATGCGGGAACAGCGCTGCAAGGAGCCCGTTACCGACTTCCGGAGGGAAACTGGGAGCCGCTGGACAAAAAGATCAACATACCCAATCTGCCCGTTGGAGGCATCGTCGATCTGAAGATTGAAGGCCGGGTGCCGCCGGACTCCGTGGGTTCGGTATCCTTGGAGCTGAAACCGTCCTCCGAGAACGAAGGCATGGAATTGTCCGGCAACGACCTGGTCATGTCAACCGGACCTTTGGCGCGTCTCGCCGATTTGTCGTTGACGCGCACAGACGGACCGACTTCCGCTGTTGCGGGGCTCACACTTCAGTATGAATTCACGGTGCTCAACTCCGGACCTTCTCATGCTTCCGGTGTCGTGGTGATGACGCCCGTTTCCGACCGTATTTCTCAAATGGAAATCTCGACGGACGGAGGCGACACTTGGCAAGGTTTTGACGATTCGGCATCTTTGGGGGAATTATCCGTACTCCAGTCGAGGAAGTTCCTCATGCGGTCCGCGGTGGATTCGTCGGCGGACCAGACGCTCGACTACCGAGTGAGAGTGGAATCACAAGTTCCCGATCCCCGGGAAGACAACAACCTTTGGGAAGGGAAGATCGATGTCTCGATTCGGGCCGACCTTGCGGCTTCCATCTCACAGGATCAAGAGCGCGTCGTTGCCGGATCAAGCGTGGTCTACCGGATGCGGATTGAGAACTTGGGTCCGTCCGATGCCCGCGACTGTATAGTGGAAGAAGACAGTGCGTCGGAGATAAGCACCACCGAGTTCGCGCTCGGAGACGGAGAGACTTGGCGTCCATTCCAAGAGCGGCCCAATCTGGGCACTGTCAGAGCCGGCGAGGCCAGATGGGTTCGATTTCGTTGCCCGATTCCATCTTCCAGGAAGACTGGATTCGAGAAGGCTTACACGGTGAGAGCCGATACCGATGACCCCGACTCCGAAAACAGTACGGCTCGTATTCGAACGGAACTGGAATCCGTCGCCGATCTCTCCGTACAGATGGAAGGCTCCCGTGAGCCGGCGGCGGCGGGAGATATTTTCGAATATTTGATTTCCATCGCGAACCAAGGCCCGTCGGACGCTTTGGGGGTCACTCTCACAGACGAGCTTGCACCTATTTTCAGAAAACCCGAAATAGTCTTATCCGGAACCGACAAATGGATCAGCTTCCCCGGACGGGCCGAGTTGGGAACAATCCCCGCCGGTAAGTCGCTGGAATTTCGACTTCGTGGACTGATTGATCCTTCGGCGTCCGGGACTGTGACGAATTCGGTGAACGTGGGAGCCGAAACAAGAGACACGAACTCTTCCAACAACTCTTCGGCCTTAGTAAGAACGACGATCGAGCGTAGTTCCGACATGGCCGTGCTTAAGGTGGGTGGGACCGATCCGTTGGTCCCCGGCGAGGAATTCGAGTTCGTACTGGAGGCGAAGAATTTAGGCCCCTCGGATGCGGATAAGGTCGGGATCGGCTGTGAACTTCCGTCGCAGTTGAAAAATACGCTGATCTCTCTGGACAACGGCGGTACCTGGATGGATCCCGGAGCTCCTGGGTTTCTCGGCGGAGTCGCTGCGGGGGAAAAGCGGGAATTTCGAATCCGGGGTCTGGTCGATACCTCCACACAGCTTCCGATGGCGTTCAACGTGTCGGTTGCCTCGGACAATCCCGATCCCGTGTCAAGAAACAACTCGCTCTCTCTGGTTCCGGCGGTTCACGCCGAAGCCGATCTGTCCATCCTGGTAACGGCGGATCATGATCCCGTAGTTGCGGGCGGAACCGTGGTATTCCGGGTGATGGTCAAGAATGAGGGACCTTCCGATGCGAGGAACGTCGCCATCAAAGACGTTGAAGTCGCTCCCTTGTCGAACGCCGAATTCTCTTCGGACGGCGGCGACACGTGGTCGCCCTGGAAAGGGTCGACGCGCATGGACTTATTGCCCGCCAAAGCCGCGGCTGAAATTCTGGTACGCGGTGTCGTGTCCGCGGGCGCAATTTCCAGGATATCCCGTAAGATGTCCGTCTCCTCAGCGGCAGCGGACGGCAACCCGAAAAACGACACCATGGAGTTGGTTTCGCGGGTGGCCACGGAAGCGGACCTTTCTGCGGAAGAAACGACCCATCCGAACCCCATCACAGCAGGGACCTTTCTGCTTCGCCGCCTCCGAGTGGTCAACCACGGCGCTTCGGATGCGCGCGGGGTTGTGGTTAAAGATCGGAGTGCGGGTCTACTGTCCGCCCCTCTTTGCAGGATCGGTCATGACGGGCGCTGGGAGCCGTGGAACGGCGCCCTGGACATAGGAACCCTGGAAGCCGGGCAGACGCGGGATATTGAGGTCCGAGGAGTGGTTCCCGCCGGTCGGCTCGAAGAATTGAAATCCGGAATCCGGGTGGAATCAACGACGTCCGACCCCAATCCGGGCAACAATGACTCCAGGGAACGACTGACTCAGGTTAAGGCCGTCAGCGACCTCTCCATCCATCCGGCGGACATGGCACCGCAGGCGAACGCGGGCGAGATGGTGGAATTCGCGTTCGAGATCCGAAATAACGGACCATCGGATGCGAGAGATGTGGTCGCTGAAGATGAGTTTCCGGAAGGCCGAGTGAAGGATCCGGAATTTTCCTTGGACGAAGGCGAAAACTGGAGCCCCTGGAGAGGTTCCGCTCGAATTAGACTCGTGAAGGCGGGGGAGGGGGTTCGGGTCAAAATCCGCGGCGAGGTCGATGCCTCGGCTCCTCAAGGAGCCATACCCTACACCGTGGCCGTGATATCGGCCACCGAGGAGGCCCGAGCCCAAGACAATTCTTCGGGAATCATGGCCGTCAAAGTAAATACCGCGGCCGACCTTTCCATCAAGATCACTGGAAAGCCCGATCCGGTGGAGGTCACCCGGACTCTGGAGTACGACTTGATTGTGGAGAACCTGGGCCCCTCAGATGCCCAGGACGCAGTGATTCTCGATGACCTGCCTTCGGCCCTTCAGGATCCGGAGTTCAAGGTGGGAAAGGAATCCGCTTGGAGGAGATGGGCCGGTTCCATGAAATTGGGGACGATTCCGGCGATGTCATCGACCGCTGTCCGACTGCGTGCAACGGTATCTCCCGCTGCGACCCTCTCTTTGAAAAACCGCGTGGAAGTCCGTTCGACCACAATAGACCCCAACATCCGAAACAATCGAGCCGAGGCCGCAACTCGAGTGGAAACCATAGCCGATTTGGGCGTCACCATGACCGGCGCTCCGGACCCCGTCCGTTCCGGAGACCGGATTACCTATACCGTGGTGATTTATAATCATGGACCGTGTGTGGCGGAAGAGCTCTTCCTTAAGCATGAGAGTTCTCCCTCCCTTGTGGACCCAAAGTACTCTACGGACGGAGGAGCGAACTGGCGACCTTTGGACCGGGGGGCCGCCCTGGGCCGGATCGAAGTCGGTCAATCACGTTACGCTTTGATTCAAGCCGCTTTGGACCCGAAAGCCACGGGTCGCATTGAGAGTCGTTCGGAGATTTCTTCCGCCACTCGCGACATTCGTCCGGAGAACAACCTATCCGACCCGGTGGTTCTGAATATTGTATCAGAAGCCGATCTGCAACTAACCAAGTCGGCCTCCGTTCGGGAAGTGGCCGCCGGAGAGTCCGTTCTTTACACGATATCGGTGGAGAATCGGGGTCCTTCGGATGCTCTGCAAGTGAAACTGACGGACCGACTGCCGCCCCGTTTGCTTCAACCGGAAGCTTCTCTGGATGGAGGCGCCTCCTGGAACCGCATATCGGGTTCCATGAGTCTGGGTACGATCCTTTCCGGTACCACCAAACTGGTTTTGATCCGAGGCAAAGTGAGTCCCGATTCTCCTTCGGGTTCCATCATTAACACGGCAGTGGTCGAGTCGGACACCCTCGACCCAAACCCCGAAAACAGTAGAAGTCGAGCCGTGAGTATTTCAGTGATGGGTACACTGCCTCAATGAGGACCCGTGAAGGGGGAAGACCAAACCTCGAAACCGATCCTAATAACTGGAGCGATCATGATTCGCACTTTTTCGGGCCGACAGGTCTTCCGAGCATGACTCAGTAACGCAGAAGCACGTAGTCGGTGACGCCCCGCAGCTTGTTGGTCAGAGCCACGGGCGCGATCTCTCCGGTATAGTTGTGTTTGAGTTCGTCGGTCACGTATCGGGAGATTTCTCGTCGCTTTTGGATATCGAACAGATAGGCGGTGAGTTGGTCGCGTCCCCCGCCCGTAATGACCAACGAGTACATGATCACCGCGTCCACTCCGAGCTTTTCTCCGAGCTGGTACACCAAATTCGCGTTGGGTCGATACGGGGTGAGAAAACTCTTCTTTTCCCAAAGCTTGTCGCGGAGGTCCGGAGGAATGAGTCCTTTCGGTAACGGTGCGGTGTCATAGCGGCCGTCACCGGGATATGCGCTATAGACGGGTTGAAAGCGCTCGTAACCGTCCAGGATGTCATAAAGTGAGTTGGTCAGGAAATGACCGAAGGCGCCCGCTTCACCCGGGAGCCAGCTCGGAAACACGGCCAAGGTCGGCAAGGTTTCTTGTGACCCGGCAAGGCTCACCGAGCCTCCAAACAGGCAAAGACACAAGAAGCACAGAGCGGTAATCCCTAATAATCGTTTCATGGCATACCTCCATTTCAGATTTCCTCGGTTTAGGCCCCGGGGGCGGGACCGTTGCTGAGCCTTTGCTCGACGGCTTGAGCGATTCGATCCGCGGCATCACCGTTTCCATAGGGCATTTCGGCGGTGGGGAGCGGAGGCTCCGCCGATCGGACCGCGCGACGGATCGCCGAGGCCGAGGTCGGCCGCGCCACCCGATTCCAGCCCAATTCCACCAATTCCACCCATTCCGTTTCATCACGTAATGTGACGCAAGGCACCCCGTGGAAAAATGCCTCCTTCTGAATTCCTCCGGAATCGGTCACAATAACGTTCGCGTTCTTCTCCAAAACGCACATATCCAGATATCCGACGGGGTCTATCACCCGCAGTCGACGTTTTGCATGTTCAAGCAGACGCAAACGAGACAGTGCAGCGGCGGTCCTGGGATGCAGAGGCCAGACAACGGATATCTCCTCTGCGATATCGCAAAGCCCCTCCACCACGGCGGTGAGGCGTTCGGCATCGTCCGTGTTCTCCGCGCGGTGAATGGTCACGAGGATATATTCGTCTTTTCGAAGGGCGAGTCTTGCCGCTATGCCGCCGTTCATTTCGGCTTTGTTTCCGAAGTGCAGCGCCGCGTCATACATCACGTCCCCGACGAACAAGACATTCTCTTGGGCCATGCCCTCTTTTTGCAGGTTCTCCACGGCCTTTTTCGTGGGAGCGAACAGAAGATCGGAGAGATGGTCCGCCATCACCCGGTTCACTTCCTCGGGCATCCGTCGATTGAAGGATCGCAGTCCCGCTTCGACGTGAGCGACGGGAACGTGGAGTTTCGCTGCGGCCAAGGCGCCCGCCAGGGTCGAATTCGTGTCTCCATAGACAAGCACCATTTCGGGGTGCTCTTTCAGGATGATCCCTTCGATGCCTTCCAGCATGCGTGCGGTCTGGTACCCGTGGGAACCGGACCCCACGCCCAAGTTCCAGTCAGGCTCCGGAATCTCCAACTCTTCAAAAAAGACACGGGAAAGATTGTCGTCGTAATGTTGCCCCGTATGAAGAAGCAGTTCCTCCAGTCCCGGACGACTTCGGATTCTTCCGGAAACCATCGCCGCCTTGATGAACTGAGGGCGCGCGCCCACAATGGAAATCACTTTGGCGCTCATATGGTTGCTTCGCATCGTGGGACCGGTCTCATATCGGCCCGTGGAAAAGTCGGATTGTTGAAAGCTGTTGAAAAACGATGAGATCCAAGGCGCGCAAATTCCGAGGAACGAGAGGCGTACATGGGAGTACGTCGGAGTGACGAGTAATGAAGCGCCTCGCCGCAAATCGCGCCTTTCAACAGCCTCATATGGTCTTCCTTGGTGTTCTTGAAAACTTCACCGGGTCGCATGGGCCCAGGGCATAGACTCGTACCTTTCTGCTTCGAGGGAATTCCTTTTTCAGCAGTTCTTTGATGGTACGCTTTAACCTCCGAGAATCCACGGTGAACTCTTCTCGACAAAATCCATCCTCAATGATGTGATAATCCGACTCTCCCGTCTTGATCAAAACGACGGATCGGTTCCTCTTGTACGTTCTCACATCGAGGCAATGGCCTACCTCGAGTTTGTCCAAACGCTCGAGCAGCGCCTCGACCACCACGGACTTATCAATCATGGGAAGGTTTGTCGCCCCTTCGTGTGACGTTTCAGAATCGCTCCAAAGGTCCCAATGAAACCAGCGCGGGATCCTCGGAGAGAGGGAATTCATCTAGATACTGCCGAATACGATCCGGGGTTACCTCTTCGATTTCATTGATGCTCATCCGGATCGTCTTGACCGTTGCTCCGGCGCTTTCCCTCTCCGCAAGCTGCATCCAGCGATTCAAGCCGTTCTCCGCCTCTCGCACAAGAGCGGAAACCGCTTTCGTACGCGATCGTTCGAGTGCGTCTTCGTCCACCGCCCGGTGAGCCTTGAGCAGTTCCTCACGGATCAGATCATAAACCCGTCTTGAGTTTTCGGGCCCGGAAGAAGCATGCACATAAAGAAAGCCGCTGTCCTTGAATCCGAAGTGAGAGGCCCCGACCCGCTCCACCAAGCCCTTTTGCTTCACCGCCCAGTAAAGGCGGCTGTTCTCTCGATCTCCAAGATAACGTGCTAGAACCCTTGCCACAGGCTCATCCGAAGAGCCCGTCTCAGGGCCGCGCCAAGCCATGGCCAAATGTTGACGGCTGACCGTGGGGCGATGAATCACGTGGGTGCCGGTTAGAAAGGGGGGCTCGGGCCGGCTTTGCTCGTCGGCCTTCTCTCGCCAAGAACCGGTATATCGCTCCACCGTCTCCAGGATCGCGTCCCGATCGACGGCCCCCGTGGCCACGAAAACCATGTCCTCCGGAGCGTATCGTCGGGCATGGTATCCCACCAGGTCCTCGTGCCGAATGGCGGACACGGTTTCTTTGGTGCCCAGAACCGACGTCCCCAGAGGGTGGTCACCATATATCACCTGAATCAAATGGTCCGCGATGAGCGCCGATGGATTGTCATTGTACATCGCAATCTCTTCGAGGATTACATTCTTTTCCGTGTCGAAATCCTCGCGGAGGAGGCTCGGTCTCATCATGTCCGAAAGGATCTCAATGGAGTCGGCGACCCGTTCCGCCTGCACCCAGTGGAAGTAGGCCGTACCCTCCCACCATGTGTAGGCGTTCCACAGAGCGCCCAAGGCGTCCACGTCCTTGTTGATCTGATCCCAGGTTCGCTTGGATGTGCCCTTGAAACTCATGTGTTCAAGAAAATGAGACATACCGGCTAACCGCCTGGGTTCATTTCGGGAGCCGGTTCGCACAAGATAGCCGACCGCGGTGGATCGCAACCGCGGAATGGTTTCCAAGACAACGGATAATCCGTTGTCCAACGTGGTTCTCCAAAAAGAATTCTCAGTCATTGGTTCGCTCCCCTTCAAAAAGAGGGGAAACGGGTCCCAAGACGGCGACTCGATAAGGCTCGGGTCGATAGCGCTCCGCCGCCCGCATGGCCTGAGCCGTGTCCACGGACTTGACCTGTTCGACGATCTCGTCGATGGATCTAGCGCGTCCGATCAAAGCAAGGTCGTCCGCGAGAGCGGACGCGCGCGCTCCGGCCAGTTCTCCCACCGTGAGCAATCTTCCTAAACTTACCGAGCGAGCGCGTTCCACCTCCTCGTCGGAGATATCCCCGGCGAGTCGACGAATTTCCTGCAAACACACTTTCAAAGTCTCCTCCGTTCGATCTGCGCGGGTGCCGGCGTAAAGCACCATAACAGCGCCGTCACGAAATGGGTGGTAGCCCGTGCCCACGTGATATACGAGGCCTCGCTTCTCTCGAACCTCCGTGAACAGCCTGCTGGACCCGCTGCCCGACAGCACTCCGGCCGCGATTTGTGCGGAATAGTAGTCCTCCGCACCCCTTGAAGGTCCCGGATAGACCACGGCGATGTGAGCCTGTTCGCTTTCCTTGAGTTCGTGCGTGACCCCGGGCCTCACTTCAACCGGATGCGGCGAGGGTACGACTCCCGGCCGCGACCAATCACCAAATGCGGATTCCACCATTCGGAAGACTTCGTCCGGATCCATTCCACCGGCGGCTGTAACGATCATGCCCGCAGGGAAAAGGGAGCGACCAAGGAATTCGCGCAGCTCGGAAGGATCGATGCCTTCCACGGTTTCCCGGGTCCCCGGCACGGGTCTTCCCAACGGCCTGCCCAAAGCCGCTTCCATAACCATCAAAGCCAGTTTGCTTCTGGGTTTGTCATCGATGCCGGCGATCCTTTCGAGGGCCAGGCGCCGGGCCGTCGCCACTTCTTCCTCCGGAAAGGAGGCCTCCTCCAATATTTCCCGATAAATCTTCAGTGCTTCCTCCGCCCGGTCGGGAAGCGTGCTCAGGTGGAAGGTGATGGATTCAGCGGAGACCCCGGCGTCACGCTCCACCCCCAGCGCATCCAGGGAATCGAACAGCTGGGCGGCCGTTCTTCTAGAGGTGCCTTTAAAAATAGAACCCTCCATGACTGTGGCAAGGCCGAGCTTATCTTCCGGTTCCTCCGCGGCGCCGCTCAAGAACTTGAGGCAGAGAGAGAAAGATCGCGCACCTTTGAAATGTTCGGCGCATACCCGGATTCCATTGGGCAACGTGAAACTCGTTGGGACTTGAAGGTGTTGGGACATCAGGGCTTCCATAGGTCCAAAGATTAGATCGAATTTCGGTACTTCCATCGCTCCGGGATTCGGCCACACCGAGTAGGGTCGTGAAATCTCGTTACCCGGTAAATTTTAATAATATAGACACAGGCTTGTGGTCGGTCAAGGCGAGCCCACTAAAAATGGTTGAATCTTAAGGAGTTACAAAGGCTCCTCTGGGAAGGCACAACGAACAATGCCGATGATGCCGAAAAGACGAAAGGAAGTGAGGTGCCGAGGGACCCCTTGTTCCGTTCATTCGGAGGAATATTCGGGACGAATTTTCAATCTTGGAAATTTCGCCTCCCCTTGTGTGCGGGTGGGACCGATTGGAGTTGAAAACGCTTTCGGACGAAGATAAACGTGAAACACGGAAAAGTAAAATCAGATGGAAACACGGCGAAACATGCCTTAGGGAGACAGCATGAACCAAATTGAAAAACTCATCGATCGAATCATTGATCGAGTGAATGTGAATCTGCGGGAACCCGCTTTTGACGTGGGACCCTACATCCGCCATTTGATCCCCAATGACAAGCTGCTCAAATTTTACGCTTTCTACGGTCTTACGGCTACGCACCCGCTGGACTTCCATTTTCACCGATCGAATGTGGCAGGCAGTTATTTCCTGGGGAAATGCCTGGTGAGCCACTCTCTGGTCTATAAAAGCGATATCCGCGGCGACGAGTTGAAGAGTCGAGGCGAAACCTTTGCTTTCGAAGGGCTTAGTATACCGCTTCACGAGGATGAGGTTATTCGCATCAGGGACAGCTTCCTCACCAAGACCCTGGTGCACAACAACTCACATGATCCGGAGAGCCCGGAAGAGTTCCTCATTCAAAACACCGTGTCCATGCCCTACGCGAACATTCACGGGGCGCCGACGGAAGGCAGCTTTTTGGGGCCTTTCAGCACGGTTGACCTGACCACCCTGCATGACAGCGTGATCGGCGACTTCGCCTATGTTCAGGTGGGAGAACTCGCCCACTCCGTTGTGGAGGCGGGGCGAATCTGGATCCGATCGGGAAATGACTTCGAGTTCCGATATCTGATTCCCCGGGAAGTCCTCGAAGACTACATCCGGTTGGAACCGGGCCGGGACCCGGAAGGGTTTTTCATGGAGTTCGTCGAAACCTGTAAAAAGGATTTCGAGGAATTGTTCGATAAGGTCAATCTCCAGCCTCCCCCGGGGGTTCCTTCGAGCTCTTCTCTGAGCCGTTATGCGCGAATCAAGGGACAATGCAGCATTGGAGAAAAAGTTCTCGTGTGCCAGCGCGCCTATCTTGAAAACGCCGCCTTGGGCATCGGTTCCAACGCCCAGGAAAACTGCTATATTATTGACTCACGCCTCGAAGGATATAACGTAACCGCCCATGGTGGAAAGATATTCAATGCTCGCCTGGGGGAGAAGACCTTCGTGGGGTTCAACTCTTTTCTGCGTGGGGGAGAAGATGCACCCTTGAGCATCGGCGAGGAATGCATTGTGATGCCGCATACGATCATCGATTTGGTGGAACCGGTGGAGGTGCCCCCCAACAGTTTTGTATGGGGCTACATCCGAAACGCCGAAGACCTGAAGGAACATACCATCGGGGTGGAAAAGCTCGCTGCAGTCAAAGGCACTTTGAATCGCGGAAGAATGACTTTCTCGGGCGACGGCTCCAAGTTCGTGAGGGCGTTTCAGCGTCGGATCGAACACATCTTGGAGGCCAACGGAGCATACTACGAGTCCGAAGCGAGTGTGGGGCACGCCCAAAAGGGGCGGAACATCTCTTTCAATTTGATCCAACCCTACCGAGAAGGCGAACTAAAAGGGCTGTATCCGAACATACGAATCACTCAGTAAAGGAATTCGAGAAGAGGAAAGGGCGGATGCCGCCCTTTCCTCGGAACATATCTTCGGCGGGGTTCACGCCGGCGTTGCCGAGGCCGGTTCCCGGAGGCCCTTCTTATAGATTTTTCCCGATCCCGTTTTCGGCAGTTCACTTACGAACAAGACCGACTTGGGCGCCTTATAGCTTGCGATCCGCTCCTTGCAGTGCCGGATCAGCTCTTCCTCGTGTAAGTCTTGACCCTCTTTCAACACCACAAAGGCCTGAACGGCCTCGCCCCACTTCGGGTCGGGTACGCCGATGACCGCCGCCTCGAGTACCGCCGGGTGCGTGTAGAGAACGTATTCCACTTCAACCGAGTACACGTTTTCGCCGCCCGTGATGATCATGTCCTTCTTGCGGTCCACGATATTCACATAACCCTCGGTGTCCAAGACGGCCAAATCCCCTGTATGAAGCCATCCATCCCGCAGAGCTTTGGCGGTTTCATCGGGGCGATTCCAATAGCCGGGCGTCACCGAATCTCCTTTGACTATGATTTCACCCACCTCCCGACCGTCCGGAGCGATGCCGGAGCCGTCTTCCCTGACCACCTTGAGGAGAACCCCGATAAAAGGCCTACCGGTCTTCGCTTTGTAGACGAAACGCTCCTCTTCGGGCAGATGCTCGAGTTCCTCTTTGAGGATCGAGAGCGTCAGGTAGGGGCTCGTTTCGGTCATGCCGTACGTCTGGATGTAGTCGCATTTGAAGGTGGCCATGATCTTCCGAACCACCTCCGGGGCGATGGGAGCGCCGCCGCTGAGTATGGCTCTCAGGCTCGAGAAGTCGCACCCCTCGACCCCGGGAGTATTGACCAGAAGATTCAACATGGTCGGCACCATGTTGGTAATGGTCACACGTTCCCCCTCGATGGTGCGAAGCACCTCCTCCGGCTTGAAATCCGGAACGATGACATGCTTGCCGCCTACCCAGGTGATGGCGAAAGAGGCCCAGGCGTCGGCCAGATGGAAAAGGGGAGCGGCATGAATCCAATGGTCCGCATCCCTTAGACCGAGTTCGCCGATAGTGCACAGGGCATGGGTGCAAACATTCTTATGGGTCAACATCACCCCTTTGGGTTTCCCCGTGGTCCCACTGGTGTAATAGAGATGAGCGAGATCGTCGTCGGACATGGGTGGAACCTCAAGGGGATCCCCGACGTGAGCGCCGACGGCTTTCTCATAGTCGTGCGAGGCGAAGCGGCCCGACGGGGCTTCTTCCTCAGTCCAAACGATATGCTCAACCACGGTTTCCAGGCCGGCCAATGCCTGCACTTGAGCAGCGAATCGAGGTGCGGCCACCAGTACCTTCGCGCTGGAATCGTTCAGAATGAAGGCAAGCTCCAGCGGGGAAAGGCGAAAATTCAAAGGGTTCAGTACCGCTCCGAGCCGGGCGGAGGCAAAATAGGTCTCGATATATTCGTGACTGTTCTGATGAAGAATCGCCAGGCGATCACCTTTTCTCACTCCGAGGGATTTGAGAAAACGGGCGAGACCGAAAGTTCTTTCGGCAAAGGCCTGGTAGGTGAAGCGATGGTCTCTGCATACCACGGCTTCCTTGTCGGCGTATAATTCGAGCGCTTTTTCTAAGATAAACGGGATGTTCATGTTTTTTTACTACCTTTTCGAGGGCAAAGTATGGAGTACCGATTCAAGACGGTTCGGAAGAACGCGCTTCACTCGATCTCGGGAGTCCGCCGGCCGTCGGCCGATGGTGTGAGTTAGGTCGACGAATGCGCGGATTCTATAGCAGAAAGCATTTCGTGGGTAAAGGGAATGAACGTATCCGGAGGGCTCCGCTTTGCCGCTTCGAACCCGCGCCTGTCCGTTACGGGAGGCGAAGTGACCGGAAGGGATGTGATTGCCTCAAGTCGGTGGAGATGATATCCTGACGGTTATTCACCTCGCATTGTTTGCTCGGCGTATCGGCTCCGGTGTCGGTTTCCGGCGTTTTCCCGTCCAAGGGAGTACCAGCGTATGAAATTCTTCCAACCTTGGGTTGTCCGAGGGCTTTGTCTCCTCATGCTTCTTCTCTGGATGGGGGCTGGATCCGTATGTGCTTTGACCGTACGCCTGGAACCGGCCTCGGTCATCCTGCCGGCGGCGCAAAGCTCCTTCGATGTGGATGTCGTCATCGAGGGCGTTACGGACCTGGGAGGATTCGAATTCCGAATCGATTACGACCCGGGTGTGGTTTCCGTAACGGGGGAAGATCAAGTGACTTTGGGGCCTTTCCTGGGAAGCACCGGGAAATCGACTCTTCCGTTTCCGGTTGTCGAGGACGACGAAGGCTACGTCCTGTTTTCCGCCGTCGGCTATCCGAAAGATCCGGCAGGTCCCAACGGCTCGGGCACCTTGGCCACGGTCTCCTTCACCGTTATCTCTCAAGAGGGTGGTCTGTTGGACCTCAACGACGTCCAGGTCCTGGTCTCCAAGGGAACGCCATTGGTCGTAGACACCATTGGGGACGCCCTGCTGGTGGATCCATCGGGTAATCTTCCGCCCGTCGCCGCGGCCGGTCCGGACAGGACGGTGGTTTCGGGCTCCCAAGTAACATTGGACGGATCGGGCAGTACGGATTCCGACGGCGCCATCGTTGCCTACCTGTGGGAACAGATCGCTGGGCCTTCCGTACAACTGAACAACGCGAGTACCGTCAGTGCGAGTTTCACCGCTCCCCAAGTAGAGGCGGAGGGGTCTTCAATGGATTTCCGCATCACGGTTACGGATGACGGGGGCCTGTCGGACTCCGACGAAATGCAGGTCGAGGTGGTGCAGGACTCCGAAAACCAACCGCCTACAGCGAATGCGGGAACGGATTTCACGGCGGCGCAAAATTCGACGGTCCAACTGGACGGTTCCGGCTCTTCGGATCCGGACGGGGATTCTCTGACGTTCTTTTGGGAACAAACGGGTGGGGTCCTCGTGATCCTCTCCGACGCCACCGCCTCCACGCCCACGTTTACGGCTCCCCTCGCAGGCCTTTCGGGAACGGTCCTGTATTTCCGGTTGACGGTTACGGATCCCGACGGCCTTTCGTCAACGGATTCGGTAGGTGTGACGATCGTACAAAGCATAACGGGAGAGCCCCCCGTAGCGGATGCCGGCCCCGACCTGACCGTCTTTCCGGAGTCCGTGGTGCAATTGGATGCATCCGCCTCCAGCGATCCGGACAATGACATTGTGAGTTATGGATGGCTGCAGACGGCGGGCACGGCGGTCATTTTGTCCGATCCCGACGAAATTCGATCATCTTTCACCGCTCCCGCCGATACCGCGACGCTCGTGTTCCGAGTGACGGTTACCGACTCCTCGGGGAACAAAGCGACGGACGATGTGACCATCAACGTAGTTCCGGCAGGGCAAGCCACGAAAGTGGACGGATTGTTCAAAGACGCCGCTGTGACCATCAACGCGTATATCCAGACGTACACTGCGGGCTCGGTCCTGGTCATTCTGACTCCGGATCTGGCGAAGTGGTACGTTTTCATCGATTCCGACTGGGCGGACGGGGTCAGTCAATTCCAGGACCTGACGGGAATGGGCCGCACTCTAAGTCTTCACTTCCTGAGCGACGACTCGGCGGCCGCGACCTTGGATTACGGCGACGGGACGTCGTCCACATGGTCCCTGCAAAGGGTTTTCGCCGCTTCGGCGAATTCGCCGTGGGGAGACGGAATCTACAAGGAGGCTGCGGGAACCGCTCCCAACAACCTCTACATGCAAAATTACGAGGTGGGCTCGGCCATATTGATTTTCACGCCGGACTTGGTTAAGTGGACGGTTTTTCTGGTCCCAGACGCGGCCACATCTCTGGATGTCCCGTCCGACCTCGCCGGTAAGGGATATTCCCTCACCGTTTCCCCTAGCAGCGGGAATCAGTATGTGATGCAATTGACTCCTACATCGGGCGCCACGGAAAACTACGTCCTGTCTCCGGTGTTTCCGGCTCCCGATTGGTAAGCCGATCCTCACAAGGAACCACCTACAAAACGGGAAACCTCTGGTGGGAGAGGGGGACGGGTAGCCGACCGGAATTCTTCGACCTCGTCGGATCGGACTACGGCTCAACGAATACGACGCGCGTAATACGTCTCGCGCAGACGAAGCGGGTCTGATAGTAGTTTTTGAAGAATCGACTGATCGTGACCCCCTTGCTGCAGGTCGCGTGGGCAAATTTCCCGTTTCCGTAATACATGCCCACATGGGTGATTCGTCCTTTTCCCCCTTTGTTGAAAAACACCAAGTCACCGAAGCGCAGAGAGTCGATATCCACCGGAGCGCCCATCTCGGCTTGTTGGCGGGATACCCGTGGGATGAGAATTCCCTGCTCCTGAAAGATCGTCTTGGTGAATCCGGAGCAGTCCACACCCCTTCGGGTGTTCCCTCCCCATCGGTAAGGTGTTGAAGGGGGAGGAACCATGAAGGACTCGGCGGAGTCCTTTGCAGGCTCGCCGTAGACTTGCCCCACAAGGTCGTCGGGGACGGCGGAGACGAACCGGGGGGGAGGGGGAGCTTCAACAGCCTTGTCGACGTCGGTTTCGACTTGTACTTTCCGTTGTTCCGGCTGATCGGCTTCAGGGGTCCCGGCGCCCTCAGCTCCCTCATCCACCAATGTCTTCTCCGACCGCGCTTTGCCTTCGTCCTCGCCGGTCGTCGGCGGTGGACCGGCGTCGACTTCGGCTTCTTTCGACGCGGCTTCCGGTCCCGCGGAGGGAGGAGTGGAGTCCGGAATTCCAGTCTCCTCCACGGCCTCCTCTTCTCCTTCCCTCTGGAGACTGATTCGGGCATCCTCAAGCCGGATCGATGCGAGTTCCGCATCAAGCCCTCTTCTTCCGCTTCTCAGCTCCGGAAAAGCTCTATCGTAACGAGAGACATCGTAAGAAACCTCGTCCCGAATGGGTTTTTGAAATTTGTGGAGTCTTTTCAGTTTTTCCGCTTCCATCCCACGGACGAACTCCACTTCTTCCTCCACCATCCGGCGCGGAGGGACCCCTTCAAGTCCTTGATCCATTCGGATCATGAAAGCCACGGCCAACCTCTCCAAAGTCAGGCCGAGCCTCCGTGCCCGGATCAAACCTTCGAATATGGCCCGGATTGCCTCCCCCGACCAGTGACGCTCAATTGCCGCCTGGGCGACCTCCGCGGCAAGCTGAGAGGGCACACCCGCTTCAATGGCCGTGCCCATCCCCTGAAAGGCCGCAACACCGGCCGGGAGGGAGCCTGCAGACGACTCGAAATCACCGGGAGACGAAGATGTGAGAGGCTGTTCGAGGCTCCGAATGAAAGAGAGTTCTTCTTCAACCATGCGCTCCATAGAGACGCCGTCCAATCCCTGATCCACACGAATCATCATGGATAGAGCGGCTTTCTCCGGATTCAATCCCAGTTCCACGGCATGGACGATGCCTCGGGACACTCCCTGTATCTCGACCGGTCTCCAGGAACGTTCCAAAGCATGATTGATCACCTCGGTATACACGGATGCGGGCACGGGAGATGATTTGAAAGTCCGGAGTGCTCCGGAGGCCGCCGCGACCTCTGCCACGCCGGCGCCCGGAAGCATAAAGAGTACCTCGGAAAGTTCTTCCAGCTCTTCGGTCGGGGCGCCCAATTTACTTGCGGCCCATGCTTTCCGCGCCGCCAACGAGATAATCCTGGAATCCACTTCGTTGAACAGACCGTAGTCAACAACGGAGCCCACCAGTTCCAGTTCCTCGTTGGAAAAGGTTTCGCCCGTCCCGACTTCTTTGGAAAAACTCCGCCTCAGGTCTGCGGACAATTCTTGGATCCGCCGGGTCGTGAGTCCGGGAAGCGACTTGACCGCATCATACAACTGCGATTCGGGTGCGGGAGGAGTACCCGCCACAAGGTAGGGTAGGGGGCAGAAGAGAAAAAGACCTAAGAGGGCCAAAACTTCGAGGAATCTCTCAGGTCTGACGAGATTTGAAAACATCGGAATCACCGGATACGAAAGATCGCCCGTGTATCGGATGTCTTTATTTCATTGACTTTCCAAGGACTTCAATGCTTTCCCCCGGTTTGAGCCCCATTGCCTCCACCTGGGTAAACTCTTTCTCGACGCCCGCGATGAATTCGTCCGGGGTGGAAGTCAAGATCGGAAACGTTCCGTAATGCATCGGGATCACCAGCTTGGGTTGGATGAGTTCCACGGCCTTGAGGGCCTGGACCGAATCCATGGTGAACACGTTTCCGATGGGAAGCAAGGCCGTGTCGATTCCGTGAGTTTCCGCGAGAACCTTCATGCTCGCAAACAATCCCGTGTCGCCGGCGTGGTAAACAGTGGCGCCGTCCTCGAGACGGATGATGTATCCGGTTGCGACTCCGGTGCTCGAGGAATGGAAGGCTTGAGTCTGGGTCACACGAATGCCGTCGATTTCCACCGTGGCCCCAATGTTCATTCCGTAGCCCCCGAAGAGAACCCGTTCCGGTGGGAGTTCGGAATCCCGCATGATTCGCGCAGCGGTTTCCACGTTGGCGATGAGCACGGCATTGCTTTGTCCGACGATCTCTCCCGCTTGTCCCACGTGATCCGCATGATCGTGGGTCACCAGTACAAGGTCCGGATTCAGGTCTTCGATGCCTTCCAATGGACAAAGGGGATTGCCCACAACCCATGGATCCAACAGGATTCGTTTGCCCGGCGCGGTGATGATCTCAAAAAACGCATGGCCCCAAAAAGTGAGGGTATTGGCGGACATGTCATACCTCCCGAAAAACTATATGAGGTTTCGCTTGATGTATTCCACCCCGTTGCGCAGGAGCTGTATGCCGATGCCCTCCTCGGAGGTGAGGGCCTCACCTCTTCGCCGCCTCAGCTCCGCATCCCACGTCCATCGGGGATGGTTCGTCAGGTGATTATAGGCTTCGGGGTGGGGCATTAAGCCGAATACTCTTCCCGTGGGATCGCAGATTCCCGCCACGTCGCGCAGAGAGCCGTTGGGATTGTCCGGAAAGACACCTCCGGCGAGGGAACCGTCCTCGCGGGCATATTGCAGCACGATCTGCCCCTCGGTTTCCATGTGGTCCAGGATGCTTTCCTCCGCCACGAGCTTCCCCTCGCCATGTCGAATCGGCAGTTCCAGTTCGGTGAAGCCTTGAGTGAAAACGCAGGGAGATTGCGAATTCACGGTCATGCGAACCCATCGGTCCTGGAAGTTTCCACAGTCGTTCCAGGTCAGAGCCACCGACCGTTTCGTGTAATCTCCGGCGATTCCGGGAAGCAAACCCAGATTGACCAGAGCCTGAAAGCCGTTGCAGATGCCCAACACCAGTTTTCCGTCAGCCAAAAAACGAAGGATTTCCTCCCCTATGTGGGTTCTTAGGCGGGCCGCCAGAAGAACACCGGCGCCGTGATCGTCCCCCCAACTGAATCCACCGTCGAAGACCAACATATGATGATCGGCGAGCTTCTTGCCGCGGTCTCCCGTGGGCCCCGTCAGCTCGTTGATGTGGACCCGCTCCGGAGCGGCTCCCGCCAGTCTGAGAGCGTATGCGGTTTCATGATCACAGTTGATACCATAACCCGTCAGGACCAGAGCTCGAACAGGTGCGGTCATCAGATCAGCCCTCCAAACGGAGATTTCCAGGAGGATTTCAAATCAGATACTGGAACACGGAGCAGAACTCTGCCGTGAGCTCCCCGAATGGTCAGGAAATCCTCGGATGTAACGTGTCCCGCGAGAAAACAGGGAATCCCCCTGAACAGCCTTTCGAATTCACGTTGTCGGTCGGGTGCCACGGTCAGAATGAATCGACCGGCGCTTTCCGAATACAAGAGCACGTCGTCCTTGAGCCCTCCCTCTGCAGGCAAGCCGTCCAGATCGAAATCCGCTCCTAGTTCGCCGCCCATGCAGCACAGGGCGAGATGCACGGCGAGGCCGCCACGGTAAATCCCATGAACGGACGGTGTCAGTTCTTTCAGGATAGCCTCGTGCAAGGCACGGTAAGCCGGGAGGAATTCATCGGGACGTACCACGGGAACGTTCAATCCATGGTCCCCGTGTATGTCGTAAAACTCGGACCCGCCCAGTTCATCTCTCGTCAGACCGACCACGTAAATCAAGTCGCCGGGGAACTTGAAATCCATGGTCGTGCAACGACGGACATCGGGCACCGTCCCGCTCGCGGTGAATTGCAGCGTCTCGGGCCCGGAGATCTTGCGGCGCCGGCCGAAAGGACCCTCGATCATGCCGTCGATGTACATGGAATCCTTACCGGAGAGAAGCGGAATTCGGTACGACAAGCAGATATCCCTCAGCGCCCAGTTGGCGCGCACCAGTTGGGCCGCTTTGAATTTTCCGTCCGGATTGTCCGTGGGATGGAACTGGATATTGGGCCAGCAGAAATTATCCACACCTCCGATACGTTCCGGGTCCGCTCCCACGGCCAGGATTCGCCTTACCGCTTCATCGATGACGTTGGTGGTCATATGGTATGCGTCGATGGCCGACAAGGCGGGATTGACGGCCTGTCCCGCCGCAAGTCCCACATGCCTTTCCAACACCGGCCGAATCACGAAGGCATCCGATGGAACATCGCATTTCCGACCCACCAGAGGCTTGATAACGCTGGTTCCCTGCACCTCATGGTCGTACTGCCGCGTGATCCACCCCTTATCTGCTATATTGGGACGAGACAACATATGGAGGAGAAACCCTTCGGTATCCGTCACGGGACCTAAGACCGGCTCCGTGAAACCTCGAAGTCGCGGGGACCTCCACTCGGCTTCGAACTCCCATTGGGGAAACTCGCTCTCCAGAAACGTCATGTCGACATAGGCGCACGTCTCGCCGTTATATCTGATATGGAGTTTGCCGCCGGAATCGTAACGTCCGATCACCGTGCTTTCCACCGCATGTTTCCGACTGAGCTCCATAAAACGCGCTTCGTGCTCGGGCAAAACGGCTACGGTCATCCGTTCCTGGGACTCGGAAACCCAGATTTCCCACTGGTCCAACCCCTCGTATTTCAGCGGTACTTTGTCCAAATCCACTTCGCATCCGCCGCTGAACCGCGCGGACTCACCTATGGAGGAGGATAGGCCGCCGCCGCCATTGTCCGTAATGAACCGGATGAGTCCCTCGTCTCTTGCCTCCAACAGGAAATCGTGCATTTTCTTCTGAGTATACGGGTCCCCGATCTGCACATGACCAGCCGGCGTGGATTCACTGAATCCTTCCGAAGCCGCGGTAACGCCGTGGATCCCGTCCTTACCCACACGTCCCCCCACCATGACGATGAGGTCTCCGGGCGAAGTCTTTTTCTTTTCCGACTCCCGACCGCTCACCCGCGCGGGCATGACACCTATGGCGGTGACGAAAACCAAGCACTTGCCGATGTAACCGTCGTGAAAGTAGACCGCACCGTACGGAGTGGGGATCCCGCTTTTGTTTCCGCCGTCTCGAACTCCTTCGATGACGCCGTCCAACAATCGGCGCGGATGCAGGCGGGGTTTCAACGGGCCGTCATAGTCCCGATGTCCCACACAAAATCCGTACATGCCCGCCGCCAATCTCGAACCCAGCCCGGTCCCCATGGGGTCGCGGTAAACGCCCACGATGCCCGTCAGCGAACCCCCGTAGGCTTCCATGTTCGAAGGACTGTTGTGCGTCTCGCCGGTGATCGTGTAGTAGAACTCCTCATCCAGTGCGGCGACGCCGGCATTGTCCCACAGCACGGAAATCACCCAAGGCTTTTCCTTCTGAATTTCCAGGGTGGGCCTTTGAATGCAGCTCTTGAACAAGTCGTTCACAATCGAGCGTTCGCCCGACTCCAGATCCACGTAGTGGAAAAGACCATGAAAGGTATTGTGATTGCAGTGATCGCTTCTGGCCTGCGAAATGTATTCGATCTCCACGTCCGTGGGCTCGGCCAAACCGACTTTTTTTCTTTCCTCCAGCACCCTCGAGTCCAGGAAGTAATTCCGAATCGTGGGGATGTCTCTTGGATTTAAGGCCAGGTTGCGTTCGATGCTGGTCCGCTGCAGTTCCTCGGTCGCCCCAACGGGTATGACCGCCACTTTGGGTGTGTGATCCAGACGCACTTTGGGAATGATGAATCCGATGCCCGTGGACGGATCCCATTCATCTCCGGAGAACACCTTCCACTGTTGTATGATGTCGTTGGCCAGCAGCTCACCGGCCATTTTTCGAGCGTCGGAAAGCCCCAAGGGACCGCGAACGGCGTACATCCGGGAAGCATAGACTCCTTCCCGGGGGCCGAGCCGCACGTCCAAAAGATCCTCCAAAGCCTCACGAGCGGTGGCGCCCGGGTTATCGCGCACTCCCGGGCGAAGTCCCACCCACAAAATCCAGTCGAAATTCTCGGCCAAAGGAGAAAAGGAGGATATCTGGGTCACCGGATTGGTGAACAGCTCCGACCTCGCGCGTTCCATTTGATCCGAGGAAAAACCGACGTCGAAGGTGAGTACGGAGATGGATCGTACGTTTGAGACTTCCAACCCCAGATAATCACCGGCTTTTTTGGCGATCTGCATGCCTTCGGCGTCAAACAGGTGAGGCTTCAGTGCGATTTCAATTCGGTAATGCATCGTCGCGTCCAAAAAGGGAGATTGAATCAGTCGAAACGGTCCACACGAATGGAGGCAAGCAGTTGTTCCACATCTTCATCCGTGTTTCGAATCAGTTGGCCTAGTGAATATTCGGCGCCGCAGTCCATGCAGCGAAAGGAGACGGAACGTCACTTTCTGCACACAGTGACCTTTCCCGAACACAAAGGGCATTTCATAAATCGTCCATCGGATTCATACACAGTATCGGCGCGTCCACGCTCAGGCAGATCAGTGCGATGCGCCAGCCGTATTCTTCGCTTCCGTGAGAGCTTCGAGAAACCGTCCCGTATACATCAGAATCGGCTCCCGGGGTAGAAGATCCCCTCCCCATGCGTATGCCTGGAAAAGCCGGTAAAGACCTTCCCAGAGGCTTTCTCCCGCAGGTCCCTCTTCACGGCATAAGCCGTGGATCGGGCACTTGTGACAGTTGCCTTGCGACCCGTACTCTCTGCAAAAGGGAATTGCGACGTGAACTGCATGAAGGGCGAGAACGTAGTCGTCCCTCGAAAAAGCGGAGCCCAGAAAGCGACGAATTCGCTCCCACTTATCGATTACCAAATCAAAAGGATCCTCATTCCTCCCGACCCGGTACTCCATTTCGTCATTGTTCATGAGTGTCGTTTGTTCCATGGTCGGGGCCCGGATCTTTCTTAATTTGTTTTCTATATTCGATTTCGTCCCGGGTGTCAAAGCAATCGAGGGCCGCCGATAAGCGACGCAACCGCCACCATGCTTGGACAAGGACCTGGGGGAGTTCTCGGTTGCCTCAAACCTCCGGGCGTGATACGGAAGATTCATTGTCCCGGATACAAGCCGAAAAGCTCCAAGGAGGCGGAACATGATCATCGATGCCCACACTCACATCTTTTTCCCCGAGGTTCGCGAAGACCGCTCCCAATTCATGGACGGCGAGGACGCCTTTCAGGCCATATACAGAAGCGAAAAGTCGAAAATGGTTTCCGCGGAGGAGCTTGTGGCCATGATGGACGAACAAGGCGTCGACAAGGCGATCACCTTCGGCTTTCCCTGGCGTTCACCGGAAACGGCCTCGCGAGCCAACGACTATGTCATCGAGGCCGTGACCAAATACCCCAACCGCCTCATCGGGTTCGCATGCATCCACGCCGGCAGTCCTCAGGGGGCGGAAGAGCTGGACCGTTGCCTTAGGGCCGGACTGAAAGGCGTGGGGGAGCTTGCATTCTACCAGGGCGAGCCCGACGGTTCGGAGCTGGTGGACATCATGACCCCGATTCGTGAGGTACTTGAACGCCACGAAGTGCCGTTGCTTCTCCACGCCAACGAAACCGTCGGACACGTCTATCCGGGCAAAGCCCGAATGACCCTGCGCGCATTATACGAGCTTCTTCGATTTCTAACGCCCATCCCGGTGATCCTCGCTCATTGGGGAGGAGGCATACTCTTCTATGAACTAATGAAGAAGGAGGTGCCTCAAACCATGAGCCACGTAATGTACGATACGGCCGCTTCTCCCTACCTTTATCGCCCCGAAGTCTATCAGACCGCCGTTCGTATTTGCGGCGCGGAACGCATCGTATTCGGAAGCGACTTCCCGCTCCTTCCACCTTCAAGATACTTCAAGGAAATGGCGGAAGCCGGACTGAGCCGGGAACAGATCCGATTGATTTGCGGCGAAAACCTGGCACGCTTTCTTGGTTGCTGAGATTTCCTGGTTTTCACCGCCCCCCCCCATCCAATTGACGCCGGGACGGCTGCCGCGATCATCGAACCAGAAGCAGGTTCCGTGAACCCACGCCTTGAGGAAGCTCATAGGGAATCACGCTGATGAGGGCCGCGTCTGCGGTGTTTATGGCGTCTCCCACGTTGGAGCCCCTCATGAGAATGCAGAACCCCGAAGGACGCAGGTAAGGACGGCTCAGGTCCATGAGGGTTCCCACCGGACCCACCGCTTTGCTGATCACCACGTCGAAGGAACCTCTGCGGGGCGGCTCTATTGCGTCGGCCCCTAAACGAAGATGAAACGCTTCAAGTCCCGACAACCCCAGCTCCAAACGCATCTCCTTCAGAAAATTGACCTTTTTTCTTGTGGCGTCCACCAGACAAACATGCAAATCGGGACGAAACAGTTTGAGAACCATTCCGGGAAAGCCGGCACCCGAACCGATGTCCAAGACGACGGCATTGGATGGAATTTGGTGAGCCGGAGCGAGCGAATCCAGAAAAAGCTTTGTGGCGGCATCCGTGGGCGATCGAAAACCGATGACGCGGAACGTTCGGTTCCAGTGTTCCAGTCTTGTGTAATAAAGGGCGCATTGTTCCAGAAAACCGGGGGGCGGGTCCAGCCTCCAGAAGTCGATTCCGTCCTCCAAGCTACGGGAGAACTCCACAACGGGGTTGAATCTTCCTGACGATTTTCGAGAGGAATCCATAGGCCGATTCAAGGAAATATCCGTGGTTGTGAAATATCAGCCCCGGCAATGGCGCCTGCAGTGAACTTGAATCGACCGCCAACGGCTCGAGAGGGACCAATCATCGGGAGAGTCCGGAGTGAATCGGATGGAATGCTTCACTGGTACAAATCCAGATTGAAACGCACCATTTTGAATTTCTTACGCGCCTCCTCCGGCACACGATCACCGATCCGCGCCATAAAGAGGTTTTCCGGTCTTAAGCAAATATTGGGTTCGTTGGTTTGCAGCGATGAAAATCCGTGACGAGCAAAGAGGTTCATGAGCATATTTCTGTACTGCATGGCGGTTTTGGGGCGGAAGTCGAGATCCCAAGTCCAGGAATAGCCTACCATATACAGGATCCGCTCTTCCAGGGAGGGCAGGTCCAGTAGAAGCGTCAACAGCCGGTCGGCCACTCCATGGGACCTCCAATCTCGATCAACTTCGATGACCGAAACCTCCAATACGAGCCCTTCGCCCACTCGGCTCCACCGTTCCCCCGGGTCGGGTCGTTCGAGTACGGCCAAACCCACGATGGTCTGCTCCGATGTCAAAGCCAGGGTGATGGCGGTGTCGGTCTTGGAGGCCTTTCGGACGAGCGTCTTTTCGTCGGAGATGATGGGATGGTAGCGAGCGAACCGGCCGAACGATTCCGGAAACCGAAAGGCCGAAATCTCATCCGGGTGACGGAAAGAACGGACGGTCAGGGTGCCGAGAGGAGTGCTCCATTGGAGGCGATTTGAGGAAGAAGGAGGCTCCATCGTCGGTGAGCTGTCAGAAATCACTCCACTCCGTGTGGAGATGTTTCACCATGATCTGGTAATCGTGGTAATTCCCGTCCTGATCCTTCACATAGTCGGTCAGCACACCGGCCTTGTAGAAGTCCAATTTGTAGGCCGCCTCGATCGCCGCATCTTCGGCTCCCACCACAAATTCGGAACGAAGACGCTCCAACCCGGAATCCATGGCCCTTCGGATCAAGTCGAGCAGCATCCAGGTTCCCAACCGCTTTCTCCTGAAATCCGGAGACACCATGATCCTCAGATGTCCCCCGTGCTTCATTCCGCCGAAGACATTGCGTATCAGGGTTGCATGGGCCACGATACCATCATCCGTCCAAGCGACGATGGAAAACATCCGGTATGGGTCCATCCGATCGGTCCACTTCTTGATGATGGAGGGGTCCGCGGCGTCTTCCTTCATATACCACCGCTCGGCCGGCGGTATGGACCGGTAGAACTGAAGCAAGGCCTCGGCGTCTCTTTCTTCCAGAGGCCTCAGAACGGCTTCCGACCCATCCTTCAAAATCACTTCTTTGGGGTACTTGGTCTGCATGGCTTCCAATCTCCACCGCTCAATGGCAAAGCATGCTATCCACCCACATCCATACTGTCAACGGCAAAGCGGCCCCGGCAGCAAGACTCTAAAAAGGAATATCCCAACTCTTCAGTGCGTCCAAAGCATGATAGGCCGTAAGGTCGTATTGGATCGGCGTAATGGAAATGTATCCCCGATTCAATGCGTCCCGGTCGGTATCCGGTTCCAGGTTCAATAAAGGCACGTCGCCCGTCTGCCAGTAGTACACGTTTCCTCTGGGATCGACCCGACGATCGAATCTTTCCTTCAGCCTGGAACTGCCGTGTCGCGTGATCTTCGCACCTTGGATTGCGTCGTAGGGAAGGGCGGGTACGTTGATGTTGACGGCCGTGTGGGGAGGAAAAGAGCGAGTGTGAAACCGGGTCAAAAGGCCCGCGACGAAACGGACGGCCGGGCCGAAATCCGGGTTGCTGAAAGTGTCCAAAGAAACCGCCAACGCGGGCACTCCCATAATGGCGGCTTCAGTGGCGGCGGACACGGTTCCCGAATAAAGGGCGTCAATCCCCGCATTGGCGCCGAGGTTGATGCCGCTGATGACCAAGTCCGGGGGGGCTTCCACGATCTCCTCGATTCCGATTTTCACGCAGTCTGCGGGCGTCCCGGACACTGCATGGGCAACGACTCCGTTGCCCACGGAAACGGATTTGACCCTGATGGGTTGCAGCAAAGTTATGGCATGCCCCACGGCGCTTTGCTCCTGCTCCGGAGCGATCACCGAAAGCCGGTGTGAGTCTTCAAGGCCCTTCACCAAAGCGAGTATCCCCGGTGCATGGATTCCATCATCATTCGTCAGCAGAATATGCATTCGTCAAATGCTCCCGAATTAATTCCAGTGTATGCGCAGCGCGGGAGAGCAGTACGGATCGCTTCGCCTTCTCCCCGAACATTTCAAATCCCACCCACAGAGATCCTTGCTCATTCATCCCGTATCCTCTCTCAACGTTCCCATTGGGGAAACACGCCCTTTTCTCGCTAGGAGAAGGGAACGTGTCGCAATGGAATCGATGGAAGAAGCGACGTGTGTGCGCATGGCGTGGAAGGCGGCCAAAGCATCGTGAGAACGGATGGCCTCCAGAATCTTCTCGTGCTGAGAGAACACCGAATTCACGATTGCGGGAGAGTCGAACAACGATTCCTCGCCGTTTTCCAGCACCCCTTCGATCAAATCGTTGAGGTATTTGACCAGATGAACCTGGAGCATATTCCTCCCGGCATAAGCGATGGCCACATGAAAACGGGCCTCCTGCGTGAAGGGTAGAACACCTTTGGTATGACTCGATCGCATTTCATTGTGGCTCTCCTCGATCTTGGCCACATCCTCGGCGGTGGAATGCCGGGCCGCAAGCATGGCGGAATTGCACTCCAGCCCCAGGCGAACATCCATGAGTTCGGCGAGAGTGGGGGCATTGTCGTCCAGCATCAGGCTGAGCGGGTTGGCGATCCGAGCCGATTCGGGGTCCCTGACGAAGGTTCCGCGACCCTGCCGATGTTCCAGAAGGCCGCGATCCACCAACCTTCGAACCGCCTCCCGGATCGTGGGACGACTGACTCCCATGGCCTTTGCCAGTTCCCGTTCGGGGAGCAGTTGTTGCCCCGGTTCGAGATCTCCTTGAAACACCAGGTCTCTAATATGCTCGAAGACTTGGTCGGAAAAGCGCTTGGCTTGAATCTTTCCATATCGGGCTTGCACGACTCGTCTCCAGCGAGTTCCTTCCTGGGGGATATCTCCCGGAACCCCGCCTCATTGGTCCGAAATTATAGCCATCCGATCAATTAGCCAATATTTGAGTCTTCTCTTACCCTCCTGAATTAACGAATAAATCCACATGGACAGTAGAGCATGAATCGAAATTGTATTGCAATACCAAACTTGGCATTTTGGTAAGACCAATACCGAAAATCGTTGCGAAACTCCCTCACCGCCCCATCACGCCTCTTCGGAGCTTCTCTCTTCACCCCCCTCCAGGCCGGAATCTTTCAGGGCGCCGGGGTGGAGCACGAGAGTCGAATCAAGCGGGAGAAAAGGCCATCTTCCGCTTTAAAGGAGGAGTCTCTGCTAAGCGTTTCAGGGAGCCGGTGCCGTCGGCATGGTTTCTCGAACCTCCATGCGGAACGGGTTCTAGCCCCACTCGGAATTGTACCATCAAGAGCAATCTGGGCCGGACGGGTCTTCAATCACGGAAAGGACAGGTTGCGGGTCGATCGTGACGATACCGTATTACTGGTAGGGAACACCGGTTTCATGCGGCGAAATTCGGGGAGCATCACCGAAGAACATTTCGACCCTGAGGGCGATTTCGAGTTTGCAGTCGCCCGTAGCCGCTCGCTGAAAAAAGGGCCGGTTGCGGCGGGCTGTTGGATGCAAGGAGCACAAATCCCGAGGAATGATAGGTACATAGAGCACGTCACAGTGACCAGGGATGAAGTGCAACGCTGCAGATCGCGTTTTTCAACAGCCTGGTGGAAGGGCGCTCGCAGACCAACCTATGGGGCTAGGGAATTAAAAGGGGAGGACTCGATAAGAGTTTACGGAGCAAGTAGCAATTTTCACATAGCCTGCTGCTAAGAAGCCAAACACGGCACTACATCTACGATAAGAATCTGATATACACAAATGAAGGTAAAAGGAAAAGCGTAATTTTTCACGTAGTCGGTATTTTTCGTTTTGAGGCGGACCGCCATTCGTGATAGGATCAGGCTTCTCCTGGTCAAGAGCAACCCTAGGCACGAGGCGTTCTTGCTCCCGCCTCGGGAAATTCTTCCCCGTCCCTGAAGGGATTCTCGCGAACCAGATCCAAATCTCGTTGGTGGAAGGGTGGTATGAATACGGATACCTTTTTTTCGGCAGGTCTGTACATCTCGTTGGCCGTCTTCGGCGTGGGGCTCCTCTACAAAGTATTCACCTGGTTCCGCAACGACGTGGCGGGAACTTCCCAGACCACGGGACAACGAGTCGGCGCCTTCATCAAAGGCTTTTTCGCTACAATTTTCAGCCCCCGCATCGGTGGGCTGCTCAAGAGCTTCATACTCGACGGTCTTCTGCAGCTCCGGGTTTTGCGGGACAGCCCGACCCGATGGGTCATGCATATGTGCATTTACGCGGGATTCATGCTCCTGCTCCTCATGCACGCCATGGACTCCATTATCACAAGCAAGATTTTCTCCGATTATGCATCCACGTTGAACCCGTTCATGTTCCTCCGTAACCTGTTCGGCGCTCTGGTGATCATCGGCGTTATCATCGCCCTTGTCCGAAGATCGAAAATGAAAGTGCTTCGCAGGATATCCGTGGGCATGGACCGTTACGCCATCATCATATTGGCCGTGATTATGCTCTCCGGCGTAGGCCTCGAAGCCGTGAAGATTCTTTCCGAGTCTCGCTTTAACTATATGGTTGAGAACTACGCGGCGCTCGACGACGAAGAAGTCCTTCCTCTGAAAGCATATTGGGCCAAAGAATTTGATGTGGTGTTCAGCGAACCGGTTCCCGTCGACGACGAAATGATGGTCGAACAGGGCAAGGGAGAGCACGACATCAGCTGTGCCTATTGTCACTCCAAACCGACCTCGGCTTTCATGTCGTACGCCGTCGCCCAAGCGATCAAACCCGCCGCTCCCGGAATCTCTTCGCAAAGCGTCGAGCGTGGTTTATGGTACCTTCATATCCTCGCATGCTTCCTGGGGTTGGCCTATCTGCCTTTCAGCAAGTTCATCCATATCTTTACCGGTCCTTTGAGCTTGATGGCCAACGAGGTAATGGATCCCAAGACCTCGGATCCCGCAAACTGGGCCACCAAACAGGCGCTGGAATTGGATGCCTGCATGCACTGCGGGACCTGCAGTTCCAGATGCTCGGTCGGGATTTCCTTCGAGGATATCCCCAACATGGCCATCTATCCCTCCGAAAAGCTGGCGCTTCTCAGGAAATTCACAAAGGGAAAAGACTTGTCCCCGTCGGAGTTGAGCCTTCTCAGGGAAGGGAACTCCATCTGTACGCGTTGCATGCGCTGCACGGACGTCTGTCCCGTGGGCATCAACCTTCAGGACCTGTGGCTCAAACTGAAGGAGAAGTTGGACCGAAAGGGCTATCCCGAAGCGTTTTCCTTTGCCCGTAACGCCGTTGAAGCGGAACAGCGGGCCAAACCCGCGGAAGAGGAAATTCGATTCGTGCCGGGTGGAGACGGCTTCGAGAAGAATTTCAATCTCTCGACCCAGGCCCACACATTCTCTCAGTGCTTTACCTGTCAGACCTGCACGAACGTGTGTCCGGTTGTGGCCAGTTACGAAAATCCTCAGGAAGAATTGGGCCTCCTGCCGCACCAGATTATGCATTCCCTGAGGTTCGGACTAAGAGAAAAGACCGCCTCCTGCGGCATGACGTGGCAGTGCGTCACCTGTTACATGTGTCAGGAACATTGCCCTCAGGGGGTTAAAGTGACGGACATACTCTATGAGCTGAGGAACATGGGTTACAGTCACGTCACCAAGAATGGGACCGGGGCCCAGGCGTCGGTTTGACCCACCCGGAACGAAACGGCCACAATCGGTCGCCGCGGGTAGGTTTCTTCTTCGTGGAAATACTTCGCAGCTTGATGAGGCTCTGAAATGAAATATGCTTATTTTCCCGGGTGTAAGATCCCTTATTACGTACCTCAATACGGTGCTGCCACAAAAGCCGTTTTCAAAGCACTGGACATTCAGTTGGCGGACGTCGAATTCAACTGCTGCGGTTATCCCGTCCGACATCTAAGCCAACATACTTACGTCCTCTCTTCGGCCCGTAATCTGGCTCTCGCGGAACGAGAAGGATGTGGAATCATCACTCCCTGTAAATGTTGCTTTGGAAGCTTGAAAAAGGCGGAATACCTTCTCAAGGAATCCAAAGAGCTCAAAGAAGACGTCAACCGGATTCTCTCCAGGGACGGGCTCAAATACGAGGGTACTTTCGAGACTAAGCATATTCTCTCCACTCTCTACCATGAGGTGGGAACGAAGGAACTCAAGTCTCGTGTGGTCAAACCCTTCACGAAGCTCAACATCGCGACCCACTACGGATGCCATGCATTAAGGCCCAGCGCCGTCACCCAATTCGACGATCCCATGGACCCCAAGATTTTCGATCAGCTCGTGGAAGTCACTGGGGCTAAGAGTGTTCCCTGGGCCCTCAAATTGGAGTGTTGCGGGAACCCGCTTTGGAATAAGAACGAGACATTGGCTCGCTCTCTGACCCGACGCAAGCTCGAGGACGGCATGAATGCGGGAGCCGATTATCTCTGTGTTTCCTGTACTTATTGCCAGATTCAGTTCGACACCGTCCAATCGGATATGCTCTCCGCGTCCGGAAACGGCGCTCGCTCGCTTCCCTCGCTCCTCTATCCCCAATTGCTCGGCGTAAGCATGGGCTTGGACGAGAAGGCACTGGGAATTCACCAAAACATCCTACAAGGACCCGGAGTCCTGAACTTCGTTGCTCCCCCCCCTCCAACGGAAGAATCGTAATGGATCACGGCCGACCCCCTTGTCGGAGTCGGCCGTCAATCAAACCACCGCCGGCCGTCCTGAAGCCTTCACCGCATGGTCATTTCCCCTTCTACCAATCAGGCTTTTCTCATCTAGAACATCGTCGATCGCAAGCTTTGGACACCCGGATCACGGGCACCGTCCGTCGAGCCTTTTTCACCTAACGATGCGCGGTAACGCCTCTTTCAACAGGTGGAAAAAAGTTGGTCGACACCCCCTTCTACGGCATGAGAGCCAATGCTCATTTCAGGTTTGCCGTGCCGTTTTGGATACCGTATCATCAAACTCAGGAAATCGAATGGCGCCGGTTCGACGTTCCACCGGCGCGATTGCCCCGGCAGACAGGCGACCAGAGTGTGTCCCCAGAACAGGAGGAAATCAGATGGACATCAGCGAACCCGGGATTACCCGTGAAGAAATCCTTATTCTTGAAGATCCGGATTTCAGCACCGATCATGTCTGCATCGTCACCGGAGCTTCGGGCGGCATCGGGAGAGCCGCATGCGTGGCGGCGGCGGCAAACAACCTGACGGTGGTAGGCTTGGACGTCAATCAGGAAGAGGGCGACAGAACGGTTCAAATGGCTCTGGACATGGGCGGTCGGATGAAGTTCATCCGTACGGATCTGACCCGGGATGATGATATGGAGCGGGCGGTGGCCGAGGCGGCCGGATTGGGATCCATAAAATACCTGGTCAATGTGGCGGGAATGCAGCACATTGACTACATCGAAGACTTCCCCATGGAAAAATATGACCTGATGCAGCGAGTCATGATCAGGGCGCCTTTTTTTCTATCCAAGCTCACCATTCCACACATGAAACAGTCGAGGGACGGTCGGGGAGTCATTGGGAACATGGCATCGGCCCATGCCCACATCTCCACCATCTGCAAGTCGTCCTATAACATCACCAAGTTTTCATTGCGGGCTCTGTCTCAGTCCATATCCGCCGAAGGAAAAGGCAAGGTGCGTTCGTTCACGGTAAGCACGGGCTTTGTCAAGACGGCTTTGGCCCTCAGGCAGATACCGGCTCAGGCGGAGAAGCGAGGAATCACCCCGGAACAGGTGGTCCGGGAAGTCATGTTGGGAAGCTCACGCGTGAAGGAAATGATGACCCCCATTGAGGTGGGAAACCTTTTTCTTTTCGGCTTCTCCAGGTTCGCCCGTTACTTGGTGGGAGGCGACCTCCTTTTCGACGGCGGGATGGTGCTGACCTATGCCGAAAGAAAAGATGAATAGAGAGTTCTCCACGATCCGGGAGGCTGAAATAAGCATTGCAGGCACTTAACCTCCCGGAACAATTTCCAATTTCAGGAAACTCCATCCCGTGACGGGTGTTCGTTCCATATTCGCTCGGCCTCAGCGATGATTTCCTCCAGAAATTCCAGTCCTTGAGTCCAGAAATTTCGTGAGGCGATGTCGACTTCCAGCCGGGAAAGGAGAAAACGGGGAGACCGCCTTCCGCCGGCCGCCAAGAGCTCCTCGTACTTAGGAACGAAAGCGGGGCCCTCTTTGTGGTATTTTCTTATGAGAGAGAAGACCATGAGTTCGCCGAACGCATAAGCGTAGACGTAGCCAGGGGTATGTACGAAGTGAGGAATGTAGGCCCAGCAATTCCGATAATGGTCCAGTAACGTCACTGAATCTCCAAACATCTCGCACTGTGTCTCCATCCAGAAGTCGCCGAACTCTTCTCCGGACGGCTCGATGCCCTTCCTCCTTCGGCGGTGGCACCGTTCTTCGAATCGATGCATGGCGACCTGCCTGAAAACCGTGGCAAACGCGTCTTCAATCCTGGAGCACAAAATCCTCAGTCTTTCCGTCGGAGACCGAGCATTGTTGAGCAGTTTTTCGAAAATGAGCATTTCCCCGAACACGGACGCGGTTTCCGCCAAAGTGAGAGGAACACTGCTGTTCAAGAAACCTTGATCCCTGCACATCCACTGGTGCACACCGTGGCCCAGTTCATGGGCAAGGGTCATCACATCCCGGAATCTTCCCGTGAAATTCATCAGAATATAAGGATGAACCGAAGGAACGCAGGGATGTGAAAAGGCCCCGCTTTTCTTGCCTATTGCGGCGGGAGCATGAATCCAACCTCCCCGGAAAAAACGTTCCGCCGTTTGACTGAAAAGGGGGCTGAACTCTTCGAACCCGGATAGCACCAAATCTCGGGCTTCCCCCCAGGCATAGACCCGATCCTCGCCTTGGGGAAGGGGAGCATAGCGGTCGTAATCGAAGAGACGGTCGTATCCGAGAATTTCCCGCTTCAATCGATAATACCGCCGAACGAGACCATAGCCGGAGACTACGACCTGTGTCAGAGTCTCAACGGTTTCGTCCTCAATTTCGTTGTCGAGATTGCGTTCTTCGATCCAAGAGTCGTATCTCCGGATCCGGTCCGAGACGGCTTTGTCCAGGAGCAATGTATTGAACACATGGGTCAATAAGTGTTCGACTTCTCCGATTCCTTCATTCAAATCAAGAGCCGCCTGCCTGCGGCTTTCTCGATCCGGGTGGTAGAGATCGCTCAAGACCTCCGACTCCGATCTGCGCATCCGACCGAATCGCTGACGGCTCAGGATCTTTTCGAACAGACTTTTCCAGGCAAAAGTACCGCAGGGTTCTTTTTGAACGAGAATCTTTTCTTCGGCGTCGGAGAGGGTGTGATCCCTATAAGCGGACAAGCGCTTGAGGTAGTGCCCGAACCGATCCAGTATGGGAGCCTGCAGCCTGTGCTCCGCTTCTTCCCTCCCCGTCCGAATCCACTCGAGCTCGACAAACAACGTCTTCTCCCGGATCTCGCTCTCAAACTCCCTTGCAGCCTGATAGAGGGCTCCCGCCCCCGGTTGATCGGTCCGGGTGACGAAGTTGAGATAAGCGTAGGAGCTCAATTTCCGGACACGTTCCCACAGGTCTTCATACCTGTTCAAAGCCACGGCCAACTCCGCCGGGCTCAGGGATCCGACTCGGCCTTCATAGTCTTGAACCAGTCGCTCGGCCTCGGCACGGCATTGTTCTTGGTCGTGTTCCCGTGCCGGGTCTTCCGGACCGGAATACAGGTCTGAGAGCTCCCAGACAACGTCCTTCGGTTCTTCGGTCGAGAAAGCCATCCTTTACCTCCGCAGCTCGATTTGGACTCCAATCCTCGAGTTTCGCTTGCGTCCTCCGGAACTCATGTTTACTCTTATAGAGTCATATTGGGGTAGGCCACCACTTCATTGAGCGATCGCGACACACCCTCTCACCGGAGACAATCCATGGAAATACAAAAAGCTCACGCCATGGTGCTTGCATCCTTTGTGGCGGATTCCCTCGCTTTGGGCGCACACTGGATCTACGATACGGCCAAAATACGCGACTCCTTCGGGCAAGTCGATCATCTCCTAGCTCCGGACCCCGGCTCCTACCACTCCGGAAAAAGCCGGGGCGATTTCACTCACTATGGGGATCAAGCGTTGGTATTGCTGGAATCCCTCGCTTCCGAGGGTAAGTTCGACCTCAATGCCTTCGCCCGATCCTGGAGGCGGTTTTTCGCAGACTACAAGGGTTATGTAGACAAAGCCACCAAGGGCGCCCTGATCAATTTCGAAAACGGGGCCGATCCGTCCTATTCAGGCTCCTCTTCCACGGATCTCGCGGCGGTGGGACGTGTCGCGCCACTTGTTCTTTGGTACCCGGACAGCCTTGATGGATTTCTGGAAGCCGCCGCAGCACAGACCCGTATGACTCACAACCATCCTTATGTACTGGAAAGTGCAAAGTTTTTCTCCATTGTCTCTTGGAAGGCTCTCCAAGGAGCGGATCCGGTTTCAGCACTTCAAGACACGGCTCGGGCACATAGCTGGGATTCTCCCATAGGAGATTGGCTCACGAAGGGAATGAGCTCTGCGGACCTGGACACCGTGGACGCTATAGAGAATCTCGGACAATCCTGTCACACACAAGACGCCTTTCCCTCCGTTGTTCACTTGATTGTCAAATATTCCGGCAGCCTGCGGGAGGCCCTGATCCGGAACGTCATGGCCGGAGGAGACTCGGCCGGAAGAGGAATGGTGGTCGGCATGGTGCTTGGAGCGCACTTGGGACTTGAAGCCGTTCCTTCGGATTGGATGAACGGCCTGAAGCAGGGAGAGCGGATTCGCAGACTCATGGAGCAGACCTGAGGAACTCATAAACGGAATACCCAACCGGAGCCGCTCTTTATTGTCATGAAGATATCACTGGTATTTCCCCCATTCTACCTGGAATCTCTCTATAATCTTCCCCCGTTGGGGTTGATTAACGTTGCCGGTGCCTTGAAGTCTCGGGGGCACCAAGTGACGATCCATGACTTCGTTTTAGGGATCCGGCGCGGTGCATTGAAGCCGGGACGGTCCATTTATTCCGATTGCGCCGAAGCCGTGCTGTCGGTTGACCCCGATGTGGTGGCATTCAGTGCCCAATGTACTACTTATCCGGCGGTTCTCCGGATCGCTCGCCTTTTGAAGGAAATGAACAAGAGGCTGCACATCGCTTTGGGCGGCCACACGGCTTCCTGCGTGGACCTACAGACATTGCAGAGATATCCATGGGTGGATGCCGTAGTACGCGGGGAAGGGGAGGTCTCGTTTCCCGAATGGTTGAGCACCTTCGATTCCACCCGACCGGAAGATGTGCCCGGAGTCTCCTATCGAAGAGGAACGGAAATCTTGCGAAACGAGGATCGGCCTCTCATCGCCGATCTGGACTCTCTTCCTTTGCCGGACTATTCCCTGGTTCCCGAGTTTTCGGTTTATCGCGACGCCTGCGGACTGACTCGCAGCATCGCGATTCTTGAGGTGGGAAGGGGATGTCCTCACCGGTGTATTTATTGCTCCGAGTCGGTACTGTGGCGGAGGCGAACGCGTCGCTTTTCCGTCCGTCGCCTGATCCGGGAAGTCGGACACCTCAAACGGAACCACGGGGCGGAGTGCCTTCTGTTGGCCTATGACCAATTCACTTCCCATCGCGATTTCGTGGAGGAATTCTGCGGGAAGATGATCCAAGAAGGATTGAACGATCTTCCCTGGTATTGCATTTCACGACTGGACGGCGTGGATGGTGCTCTGCTGAAACTGATGCGCGAGGCCGGATGCGAATCCGTGTGCTACGGCATTGACTCGGGCTCCGAGAAGACCCTGGCCTACATTAGGAAAAGCATCGACAAAGAGATTTTGTTGGATCGGGTCCGCAGCACAACGGAAGAGGGCATCGTTCCCACTCTGAGTTACGTGACGGGCTTCCCGAAAGAGAGAGAGGAAGACGTGGACGCGACTTTGTGGCTGGCTCTGCAGACCGGGATATTGGGCGACGTTAACACCATCATTCAGCTACCCACGGTTCTGCCGGGAACAGACCTTCACAAGGAGTCGCTTCCCGTTTTGGAGCGTCGAGTGGACACCTATTTCTCTCTGGGACTGGAATTTCTTCAGGGCAAGCGCCTTCCGGAGGATGATCGTCTGATTGATTCGGATCCCGAGATATTCTCAGCATTCTATAATGTCCCATGTGACGGATTCGATCTCGATGATCTGGCTCTTCTTGCCGACTATTTTCCCATCGTGGTCAACCTGTTCCCCAAGTCCTTCGCCCTTTTGACGCTCGAAACGGGCCGGTCGCCTTCCGCACTTTTCCTGGAATGGCTCGGCCGTCTTAAGATCGACCACAACAAGACGACTCCGTCGCTTTCTCCTTCCGAGTGTCATCAAGGTCTCGCTTCCTTCGTCGGGCGACTCCTAAGTGACAAAGCGATTCTTTCTTATCGCCATCTTCCGGATATGATCCGCTATGAGGCGGCGGGCGTTGAAGCGGGGCGATTGGAGTTGAAGGAACCGCCTTTTCATATGGATCTGTTGGGGCTCCACCAATTTACCCCCCTGCGCAGGAACGATTTTCTGATCAAGAAGTTCGAGTACCCGCTGCCTGAAATCGTCGCGGATATGAAGAACGGCCTGTTTCGCGCGGATTATTCCCCTTCGGAGGCCGTGTTGGTGTTCCAACACGCGGATGATCGGCTGGAGATTACGGAAATCAATGCCTTTGGGAACGATCTCATCGACAAATGTGATGGAAGGCGCGACCTTCGCTCCATTTCCGAAGAGCTGTATCTTCGCCATGGCGAAGGCATGAGGTTCGATGCATTTTTCGAGTCTTGTCGGGAAGCCCTGGAGATTCTGGTTGAGATGAATCTTCTGCGTGCCCCCCAGAGTATCCAAGAGGAAAGGAGGTGAGCCGATGCTTAAGACGAGCAAAGTGGAGAGCAGAAAGTGTTCTTCCAACGCTACGGCCTGCCATGCCCCCGCGTGCCATGCCCCCGCGTGCCATGCCCCTGCATGCCATGCTCCGGCCTGCCATGCTCCGGCCTGCCATGGTCCGAAATAAACGTTGACTAACCACGGACGGGGGTCCCCCCGGATCCCCGTTTCCAGTGCGGAGACACGCCGTGCGAAACGCGGTATCCATTTCTTCTTTTCTGCTCCTCCTGTTGTGTACTCTCCCGTATGCCTCAAGTGTGGAGGAGCCCGGATCGCCGCCCGTTCTCGGCTACCGAGTAATCCAATGCCGCCCGCACGACAGGAGGGCCTTCACACAGGGATTAATTTACCATAACGGTTTCTTCTACGAGAGCACCGGGCTTTACGGCGAATCCTCACTCAGAGAGGTTCGTCCCGACACGGGGAAGGTGCTCCGGGAAAAACGACTCCCGGATCGGCTTTTCGGTGAAGGGTTGGTCCTGTACCGGAACCGGCTGATCCAACTGACTTGGCAAGCCGGCGTCGCCTATGTCTATGATCGGGAAACGTTCGACCAAGTGGGTACGTTCAAATATGAAGGGCAGGGCTGGGGACTCACCACGGACGGAAAATATCTCATCATGAGTGATGGAACGGCTTGGCTCAGGTTCCTCGATGCGGATACCTTTGAGGAAATCCGGAGAATCGAGGTCCGGGCCCAAGGTAAACGAGTTCCTCAACTCAACGAACTGGAATACGTGCACGGGGAGATACTAGCGAACGTTTGGCATACCGATTTGATTGCGAAGATTTCGCCGAAGACCGGGAAGGTCACGGGCTGGGTGGATCTGAGCGAACTCCGCCGGTTGAGTTCGGCGGCCTTCCATATCGATGTGCTGAACGGAATTGCCTTCGACGCCGAGTCGGGCCGCGTTTTTGTCACGGGCAAGCTCTGGCCGTGGATCTACGAAATCGAATTGTTGCCGCCCGAATCCCATCCCGAATCATCATCGGCGTCCGTCTCCCGATAGGCTTCCGCGGTTCCGCACGCAGGGCCACTCTGTATTGCGGGTTGTTCGGATGAGAATATTGCGCCGCCGTTTATCCTCCTTTGATTTTCATGGATACCGCTCAGAACAAGCCGCACCGCTTCCCGGCAAGCACCGTGACTCAGAAGGCATGCCAAGAGAAGCCTTCGCACGACCTCGTTGTCGACGATTTCCATGGCCTTGCGTGCCGCCACCACGGCTTGCTCGCTTTGCCCCCGAGCCAAGTGTGTCCTCGCGACCCCAACCAGACGGCGGGCCGATGCCAAAGCTCTTCTAATAAGCTCCAAATCGGAGCCGCACCGTCTGCAAGGCTCATCAAGGGGTTCATCGCCTCGAAGTCGCGCCTTGCAGGCCGGACAGGACGTGAGGGCAAACGAATCCTGTGTGGCATGCACGGGCTTCACTCCAAGTAGAAGAGGATGTCGGCGAGAACGTCCGACTGGTCCTTTACCTCCTCGAAATCCTTTCGCTCCATTGCCGCTCTGAGGGCTTCACAGACTTCTCTGAGCTCTTTCCGGTCTATGGGGTCCACCTCGGACATCATTCTAAGAGCTTTTTCAAGCAACGCGCTGCTCTTGGACCAGAGTCCCTTCTGCTCGTTGCTCAACCCCTCCGGAGTGAAAGCCCACTTTGCGTAAGGGGCCTTGTCGGGACGATCCTGCAGGACCTGCGGAGAAGGGGCTTCAATGCCGCTCGCCGCGTCAATGGTGGATTCCGGCAAAGCGTCCTCGAGTCTTTTCCTTTTCTCCAGAATCTCCTCGGGCGACAATTTTCGGAAGGCGTCCCGAATGGTGGCGCTCTTCTTCAGTCCGGTGTGTTTTTCGATAACGTCCACGTCGAGAATACCGTTGAGGTCGAGGCGCATATCGAAAACGATGGGGCTTCCGGCGGGAGCCTCGGAATCCAATCCATCCACCTCGAATTTTCCGATCAACACATTTTGCCTGGCGTCCGGGTCTTCCCCCTGGTAGATGTTCACTTCGATCTCTTCCTGTCCTTCGGTCATGGTGTAGAAGAGCTCCGTTTGGCGTGTGGGCAACGGCGTATTACGCCGAACGATGGCCTTGTAGCAGTGAATGGACGGGGCGCCGTCTAGATCGCCCAAATAGGAGGTCCCGAAAGAGAAAGGCGTTACATCCACGAGAATCCTGCCCACCCGGGTATCGGCGACACGCGCACCGTGAAGCGCCGCGCCCACGGCCACGGCCAGATCGGGGTCCACATTGGACTGAGGCATCAACGACGTCAGCTGAAAAAGCAGGTCCGAGATCATCGGTGTTCGGGTCGCTCCTCCCACCAGAATGACTTCGTCCAAGTCCCTGGCAAGAATGCCCGCTTCATGCAGAGCGGTCTGTACCGAATCTTTGGTCTTCTCGATCAGCGGTGCGATCATCTCTTCATACTCATGCCTCGACAGCTCGGCCTCCAAGTGATACGCGGTATCGTCTCGGGTCACCAGATATTCCTCAACCACACGTACGTAGGATTCCGTGGACAGCCGGATCTTTGCCTCCTCAGCCGCCTTCATCAGTCGGGCTTTGGCCGCCGTGAACTGCGTGGGGTCAAATCCGTTCTTTTCTTTGAACGCCTCAACGAGACGCTCAACGATCAAGGCATCGAAGTCCTCTCCTCCTAAACGGCTGTCTCCGTGAGAAGCGAGCACCTCGGTGAGGTTCCCCCTGGAACGGACGATGGACACGTCGAAGGTTCCACCTCCCAGGTCGTAGACTAGAAACAATCTCGAGGAATCCTGATCAAAGGCGGATAGGTAGCAAAGAGAAGCGGCGGTGGGCTCGTTAAGAATTCTTTCCACATGGAAGCCCGCAATCTCACCGGCTTCTTTGGTCGCGGTGCGTTGCGCATCCGAGAAATAGGCGGGGACGGTGATCACCGCTCGATGGATGGGTGCGCCTACGTACGCCTCCGCCGCCGCCTTGAGGCGTTTCAGAATTATCGCCGATATCTCCACGGGTGAGTAAGCGGAGCCGCCGAGTTGAAAGGTCAGGTCCTCTCCCATACTCCGCTTCACCGATCGAACGGTGCGTTCGGGGTACGGAACATATTGATTGGCCGCAGCTCTGCCCACCAGGAGGGCTCCATCGTCCGAAAGTCCCACTACTGATGGCAGGATGGGACTCTCGTTTTCAACGGGGATCAATGTGGGTCGGCCGTCCAGAACCACTGCGATCTCCGAATTGGTCGTGCCTAAATCAATCCCAAAAACCAATTCTTCCACATTCATTAATTTCAGACCTCATTTCTGCTTGTCCGGTAAACGATTCACAACTACCTGCGCGAACCTTATGACACGTCCCGCCGTCCTATACCCGGCGACCAACTCCTCAAGTACGCGTCCATCGGGCGCGTCTTTTCTTCTGCCTACCTCCAAGGCCTCCATGAGCTCGGGGTCAAATTGTCGGTCCAGCGTGGGGATCCTCGTCACTCCTGTCTCCTCCAGCCTCCATCGAACCCTGTTCAGCGTGTGCGAAAGCCCTTCCGTTAGGGCCACGGCGGCTTTGTGGGGCTTGAAAAGCCTGAAAGGCCCCCTCCGTTTCGCCCGCCTCCGAGACAGCCGCAAGGAATCTTCCAGCCGGTCCGCCGTCTCGATCAACAAAGAGATCACTCTTTCCCTATGCTCTTTTCTGAGACCGTTCAGTTTTCCTTTCAGCTGTTCTTCTTCCGCTTCGGCCCGACTCTGTTTCATCTGCAGTGACGCCAGCGCCTGACCCATGAGTTCCTGATACTGCCTGGACGCTACGGTGTTCGCCCTGACTTCCCGTTTCAAAGCGATCATTTCCGAAAGCAGGGAACAAAGGTCGACCGCCGGACCCATGACCTCCGACAAATCCTCCTCTCGGAATCGACCCGTTTCTTCTCTCAGAATCGCCAGCAATTCATCTCGAAGCGCTTCAGGGGAGTTCATCGCGCCCACCTCGCAGGAGCAACGCCAGTTGCTCCGGTGGAATTCGATCCCTACGCACGGCCTTCGTGTGCTCACGAGACCCGCCCATCGATACACCGACGATGGAATCGAAATGGAAAAGCAGCGTTTCGATACGCCGACGCTCGTCGCTGATCATCTCGTAGGCTCGTCGAATGAGGGAAAATTCGATGGGGCAGACGTCGGGCGGAAAGCGTTCCGCCATTTCCCGATACCGCGCCTCCGCTTCCTCGTCGCCCGCCTCCGGAGACAATCCCAACACCAGGTACGGATTCATGATTCCGGCTCCGTATCTTCATCCGGAGAAAGAAAGGATAGGCAATATTGCCCGTCATTCCCAAGGGATTCCGCTCTCTCCGATTCTTTATCGGCTTTTCTGCAATAGCGCTCCACGTCGTTGACCAATTCCAAAAAAGGATTGCCGCCGGAACGACCAAAGGGATAAACGAAGCCCTTGTTCGCGAGGTTGAACAACTCCTCCAGAGCCACCATTTCATCAATGTCCCGTTCGTCCCATTCATGAGCCTGAGTACGAAGGACCTGCACGGCTTCCGAAAAATAAGCGGACGGTCGTCTCAGCAGAAGCGCGGTGCGATACCTGACATAGACGAAAAGCGGCCGTCCCGGATAGAGTTCATCGGCTCGTTCCGCAGACGCCAGAAGAGACTCTTCTCCGTTCAAACGCAAATCCAATGCGGTTCGAATCAGCCGTTGAAAGTCGTCTTCCTTTTCGATGAACGAAACACCTCGGCTCATTGCCGTACGAAAAAGCATCATCAGCTCTTGGCGACCCGCACGATCATCGGCCGCATCGACGGATACGAGGTCCGTCAGTTCCATGAGCTCTTCAGGAAGGATATCCGCTCGCGCATCGATGAAATCGTAGATCGAAAATCCGCTCAGCGGCTTGCGTTTCGACTGTCGCTGTATGCGCACACGTCCCAACACGAAATAGGCCGTCCAAAGCCACGATTTGGGAATGGACAAAAGGATTCGATTCTTTTCTCGTCTGATATCCTCGGGGCTGTCGAGCAGCTCATAAAACGCCGCCAGCTCACCGCTGATCCGCAATCGGGTCGGTTTGTCGAGATGAGAGACCGACCGAGCCGATTCGTAGGTTTCCAGAGCTTTCTTGTAGGCCTCCTTGCGAACGTATTTCCCGGCTTTGACCAGAAACAGGTTTGCTTCTCTGCGTCTGTGAGAACGATTCAAAGGTTCGATCTCAACGGCACGGCGAATGAACTTGAGGGCTTTGTCCGTCGAGCCCCGCTTCCCGGCCTCCTCGGCGCAACGAGCCAAGACCTCGGCATCGTCCGGAAAGTATTCAAGCATGTTCTCAAGTATGTGCCAAAGCCCTTTGGCGTCTTCCAGCCGCTCTGTAATGTCGACGAGGGTGAACCAATTCTCCCGGCTCCCCGGATCCGCGGTGACGGCTACCGAGGCCAGGCGGTGAGCTTCTTCCAGCTGGTCGAAGACTTGGTCCTCCTCGACGACGTGCCCGAAGAGATCTACGGAATGATTTGATGCATCGAGAACCAGGAACCGTGCCAGATGCCGGCAAACTCCGGCCAAGATGAAGGGTTCGAGTTCTTCCGGGTATGCGGTCACGCCCTCCTCCACGTTCTCCAGAAAGGACGCCCAAGAATCCCCGGCGAGAGCATAGTCTCCCACACTTTCAAGCAACAGCGCGAGAATGTGGTGATGACGGGGATCCAGGGAATCGTTGGAAAGCGCCTTGGCGAATCGTTTCCGGATTTCGTCGGGAGAGATTCCCAAAAACAGCAGGGCCGAAGCAACATCCCGCTTGAGAAAGGCGGCATGAACCGGATGAAGATCGGGAATGCGCCGGGACAATTCCCGGATGGCGTGGTTTGCCTGCCGGCGTCGCAAAGCGACCCGGATGCCCCTGTTCATGGCGGACACGGCCAGCCCTTCCTCGCCCAACGCCGCCGTCAGTCCCTGAAACAGGGCCGAATCACTTTCAGGAAACTCATCGCCGTCGGTATGGCTTCGCACTCCCAAGAAGTAAAGGAACACACGCGAGACTTCTCCCAGACACTCCGACTCTTCTATCATGGTGAAGGCCTTGATCGCCTCCGAGTCCAGGTACCTGTAGAAGCAAGACAATCCTTTCAGGAAGAGGCGGCTCTCCCTGAAAGGGGAGCCGTGGGGCAGAGAACGGAGCTCAACGGCGGCCTTATCGTCCATTCCCTGAAAAATGAACCCGGATGCGGATCGGACGGTTCGAGCGTGTTGCATCCACGGAACGTCCGGCACGGCTTGCAGCAGCTCGAATTCTTCGTCGTTCAGCAGCAGGATACGGCAAGCCAGCGCCTTTTCGACTTCCCGTTCCCGGGCCAAGCCCGGATGCAAGCCGAGCTCCTTAAGGGCCTGCCGGGGCCACACCTTCAACAGCCCGAGGAGTCGATTTCGAAGCGCGTCCTCGGCGTCAGCTCCCGTCGGTTCGCTTCGATCCTCGCCGGGCTCGGGAATGGGCCAGAATTCTCTTGCCAATAGGAGAGCTTCCCGTTCCTTGCCTTTGGATATGGCGTCCCTGAGCTTTTTCATGTCCCCGCTGCCGCAAGAGAGCATAAGACAGCTTCCCCGCACCCGGTCGCCGCTCGGAACCCGTACCGAGGAAGGGCGTGCTCCGTCCGTTCCATTGAGAATCCGTGTTTAGCACACACTCAAAGCCGGATCAAACCCGCTTGCCCGTTCACCCGGAGCCATCACGCGAAGTCTTGAATGGGAGAGGCCAGCAATTCCCGGTGAAAAAGATAGTCGGCGAAGCCGAGGGACATAAGGCTGATTCGAGAATATTTTTTCGTAAAGCGGCGATGCCGGTTCGAGTACAGCCTTCTTTCGGAAGGATCATAACCTATTGGAATTAGCTATGAAATTAAAGTAGATCTTTTGGTGTATATATGGTAGCCTTTATTAGATTGAATACTATATGTAGAGGTTACCAGGGTGCACATGAAGAAGCACCTCAGCTTCGTGTCTTTGAGAAAGGCGCTGTCCCGTCGGTTCGAGCAGGTCGGGGACCCGCGAGGGGGACGGACGGTTTATTCTTTGCACGATTGTCTGATGAGCGCCTTTGCCATGATGTACTTTCAGGACCCCTCGCTCCTGCAGTTCCAACGCAGACTGAAGGAACGGACCCACCGCGACAACCTCAAGACCTTGTTCTCCGTGACGGAGATGCCCGGGGACACGCAACTGCGGGACGTGATCGACGCGAGTGATCCGGGAGAGATCAAGGCCGTCTTCTCCGATTTCTTCCGACGCTTACAGCGAGGCAAGCATCTGGAATCGTTTCAGGTTCTCGATGGCCGATACCTCATTGTGATCGACGGGTCGGAATATTTCTCCTCGGAAACCATCCATTGTCCCGGATGTCTAGTTCAAAAATCCTCCAAAGGACGGATTCGCTACCACCATCAAATCCTGCAAGCGGCCCTGGTCCACCCGGATCGCCGTCAAGTCGTGCCTTTGGCTCCGGAATCGATCCAGAACAAGGATGGAGTCCAAAAACAGGATTGTGAGATCAACGCGGGGAAGCGGATATTGAAAGCCATCCGCCGGGACCATCCCAAACTCAACATCATTATCGGCGGTGACGGACTGTATTCCAAACAGCCTTTCATCGCCGAGCTGAAGCGGGCGAGCATGTCCTTTGTGCTGGTCGCCAAACCCGCGGACCACAAAGTGCTCTTCGAGTGGATCGAAGAACTCCGGGGGATGCAAGAGATCGCGGGCCTGGAGATCACCGACGACAAGAAACGGGTGCATAGCTACGAATGGGTCCATGGCGTGCCTCTCAACGGAAACGAAGATGCCCCCGACCTCCATTTTTTTGCCTACCGTCTGGAGAATGGAGGAAAGATCACCTACCGGAACAGCTGGGTCACGGACATGCCGGTTGACGCGGAAAACGTGGCGGAACTGGTCAGGATCGGCAGAGCCCGATGGAAAATCGAAAACGAAGGATTCAATACACTGAAGAACCAAGGGTATCATATCGAGCACAATTTCGGTCACGGCAAGAATCAACTCTCTTACGTCTTTTTCCTTCTGAACTTGGTGGCTTTTTTCTTCCATCAGATTTTCGAGTTGACGGACCCCTTGTACCAAAAATGCCGGGCGGGATTCAGTGCTCGAACCGAGTACTGGAATCAGCTGCGTTGCACGATCCGGATTCTGGTATTCGAGTCGTGGGAAGACCTGTTGGCTTTGGTCCTGGACCCCGAAAGCGCCCGCCCCCCCTGAGGCGAAAAGGCCTCCTATAACCCATCGGTCACAAACAAAGGTCCGAACTTTGATGGGACCGGTGCGCCTTCGGTCCAAAAAACTCCGGTCTTCCCTCTGCCTCACCACGCTTTTTCCCCTCTCATGCGCAAAATCGGACCCTCATTCCACCTATCCTCGCATCTCTACAAAGGCAAAATCTCCCTAAACACACCCAAATTCTCAACACCGAGAATCGCTGGGGAGAGGCTGCGACTCTTGTCTAATGCCTGTCGGCCTGCTATAGATATGAATTCTTTGTCCCTGTTCTTCACGTTCGCAGGGTTCCGGATCCGAGTTCGGCCAATGATTCATGCGTGCATGCCGGACGAAATCCCGCAAACCATTCACCACATAAAGGCCAAGGAATGCTTTCCGTTTCTCCTTCCCAACATGAAGGCGAGTTGCTCCCACCCGAGAAAATGCGCGAGTTTGTCGGCGGCGGCGATTTCAAGATCGTGGGAGAGGCTTTCAGAGACTATCTCGTAAATTTGGGAGGCCTTCGTCCGGATGATCGGCTTCTGGATGTGGGTTGCGGATGCGGGCGCATCGCCGTTCCTCTGACCGGCTATCTCAGCGACAAGGGATCATTCGAAGGATTCGACATCTATAAAGAAGGAATCGAGTGGTGCACACGAAACATTACGGCGCGCCGCCCCAATTTCCGGTTTCGCTTCGCGGACATTTACAACAAACGTTATAACCCGTTGGGGCGTTCGCCCGCGTCTTCCTTTCGATTCCCTTATCCGGACGATTCTTTCGACTTTGTGGTGGCCTCCTCTGTTTTTACTCATCTGCTCAGGAAAGACATGACTCACTATCTTTCCGAAATTCGGAGAGTGATGCGAACCGGCGGGCGGTGCCTGATCACCTATTTCCTCTTTCGGGAAGAAGGGCTTCCCGACGAAGAGGGCAAACGAAACGATATCGATTTCCGCTTTCATGCCGATCGGTACCGGACGGCATCCAAGATCGAGGTGGAATACGCCATTGCCTACGAAGAGGCGTACCTTCGCGAACTCTATAGGGATTTTGCCTTGGAAGTAGTGGAGCCCGTCCACTACGGTCTTCAAGACATCGTGGTGGCAGTCAAGAAAAGAAAGAAGGCGCGTGTTCCTGCTCTGCAATGGCTCAAGAGTCTCGGACCGGACAAGATGGCCGAGGAGAAGGCCGTGGACGAGATATCGCCGGACTATGCCACGGATTCCCCCACCATGGTGAAAGGTATCCGGAACGGGATCTGGTCCAACGAAGATGAGGAGTTCCATCTTTTCGTGCAATCCTACGAGAATGGGGACTGCGTGCTCATGGCCACGTTGGATGCCCGTGGGTATGTGGCTTTTCGTGGAAGGCTTCGGGAAAATATGCTGCGGGTGGAGGACGATGCGGGGCGACAGGGTTACAGTCTCTGCCTGGAGCTCACGGACTCCTCCCATGGCCGTCTCACCGCGAGGATGCCCACAGGGGAGTTGCGGGCGGAAGTGTCATGCCTACTGCCTGCGGGAAAATGAGAAGAAGCGTTAAGGGACTCGTTCCTCAAGCATATCCCCTGTTGGTGGTGGAGATTCCACTTCTAACTTGACCCTTTTGGACTTTCTTGATAATCTCTCGGTAAAGATCGTACCCACCCAAAAGTAAGCTGAAATATTGCATTGACCTCACGTCACGAGCCTCTTATTCGGACGATCAAAGTCCACTCCTCGGTTTCGGAGACTCCCGAACCGGTTCATATAATTCCTTCTTCGAATCAGTTTCTCCATCGAATACTGCGCTGTGATCATTCCAGCGAGATGGTGCTTGCTTGACAGCCTTGATGGCGCAATAGAAGTGCGGAAAGGGGGGACAACAGGGTCGTAGTTGGGAGACGGCATGGATTCCGACACGATACCGCACCGGCGCATTTACCGTGAAAGCAGTATCGACAGAACCCGAGTGTACGTTATATCCATTGTTCGCCGGCACGACGATACTCTGATCAACGCACAGAAAGGGGGAGCAGGATGACCTACGAAGAGGCTTACAGGGAGTCGTTGCAGAGTCCGGAAACCTTTTGGGGCAAGGCGGCGGAAGACATCACTTGGTACAAGAAGTGGGACAATGTCCTCGACGTTTCGAACCCACCGTTCTGGAAATGGTTTGTGGGCGGTGAGCTCAATACCTGTTATAACGCATTGGACCTGCACGTGGAAACGGGGAGGGGCGAGCAGGCCGCCGTAATCTATGACAGCCCGGTCACTGGAACCACCAAGCAGTTCACTTACAGAGAGCTTCTTTCACGCGTCGAAAGAGCGGCCGGTTTCCTGAAGGCATTGGGGGTGGAAAAAGGAGACCGTGTGGTTCTCTACATGCCCATGATCCCCGAAGCCCTGGTCGGTATGCTGGCGTGCGCACGTCTCGGAGCCATCCACTCGGTGGTGTTCGGAGGTTTCGCCCCGAGAGAGCTTGCCATCCGCATCGACGATGCCAAACCCGTAGTCATCCTGTCCGCGTCTTGTGGAATCGAAGGCAAAAAGACCATCCCGTATAAACCTCTCCTGGACGAGGCCATTGGGATCGCCTCACACAAGCCGAAAAAATGTGTAATTTTCCAGCGTCCGCAGGCAAAAGCGGACCTGATCCCCGAGAGAGACTTTGATTGGGAAGAGCTGGAGGCGTCGGCGGAGCCCGCCGCCTGCGTACCCGTCAAGGCCACGGACCCGCTGTACATCCTCTATACTTCGGGAACCACGGGAATGCCCAAAGGCGTGGTCAGAGACAACGGCGGACACGCCGTGGCCCTGAAGTGGAGCATGCGGAACATCTACGGGATTCAACCCGGTGAAGTGTACTGGGCGGCTTCCGACGTGGGCTGGGTAGTCGGTCATTCGTACATCGTGTACGGCCCGCTGCTGTTGGGCGCCACCACCATCCTGTATGAGGGGAAGCCCGTCGGTACTCCGGACCCGGGAGCCTTCTGGCGCGTCATCTCCGACCACAGGGTCAAAGTACTTTTTACCGCGCCCACTGCGTTCCGGGCCATCAAGCGGGAGGACGCCCAAGGTGAATATCTGAAGAAGTACGACATCTCCCATTTCGATTCCCTGTTTTTGGCGGGCGAAAGATTGGACCCGGACACTTACCATTGGGCGGCCGAACTCCTGAAAAAGCCTGTAATCGATCACTGGTGGCAGACCGAAACCGCCTGGGCCATCGCCGGAAACTTCAGAGGTTTGGAGACGTTCCCGGTAAAACCGGGCTCGGCCACCAAGCCCATGCCCGGGTATGCCGTAACCATTCTGGATCCTGAAAACGGAAAGCCTTTGCCGGCCAACAAAGGCGGCGCCATCACGGTCAAGCTGCCTCTGCCCCCCGGGAATTTCATGACCCTTTGGCAGAACGACCGGAGATTCAAAGAATCCTACATGGACCCGTTCCCTGGATATTATCTCACGGGGGATGGGGGACATATCGACGATGAAGGTTACGTCTGGGTCATGGGAAGAACGGACGACGTGATCAATGTGGCCGGACATCGGCTCTCCACGGGGGGAATGGAAGAAGTTCTGGCCCAGCACCGGGACGTGGCGGAGTGCGCCGTTCTCGGGGTTAACGACGATCTCAAGGGACAGGTGCCCATCGGTTGCGTGGTGCTCAAAGCGGGGGTAACACGCGACAAGAGCGACATCGTGGCTGAGTTGGTCAAAATGGTGCGCGAGCAGATCGGCCCCATTGCCTGCTTCAAACAGGCGGTGGTGGTGGACCGACTCCCCAAGACCCGATCCGGGAAAATCCTCAGAGGCACGATGAGGAAAATCGCGGACAGCGAGGAATTCCGAATGCCTTCAACCATCGACGATCCGACTGTCCTCGGCGAAATCGAGGGGGCGTTGAAGACCATCGGTTACGGAAAAAAAGAGTGATTCCCGCACGCAACAAAAAGCCTCGGGAGCGTCGGCACGCAGTTCCCGACATAACCTCCAAGGCTTGAGTCTCGTCAAAACCACAGACACAAAAAAGGGCCGGATGAACTATCCGGCCCTGCTTATTCTTTGGGGTGAGTGATGGGACTTGAACCCACGACAACCGGGGCCACAACCCGGTGCTCTGCCAACTGAGCTACACCCACCGTAGCTACATCGTCACTGAATCTTTATTTCTATCATGAATTCTTAGACAGAGCAATTCATTTCTTCGCTCCGACGTTGACGGCGCGCTCCCGTGAGTTGGATCACCTTATTGCCTCTTCTTGCCTTGGACCGCCTTTTCCTTTATGGTGTCTTTTTCTCCCGGGCCGATGCGCCGCCCGGCATTCTTCCCTTGGAGCGAAGCATCATGTGGAGCCACGATACCAAAGCCGTACTGTTCGATTGTGATGGGGTGATGTTCGATTCCCGAACCGCCAACGTGCGATTCTACAACGCCATTCTTCATCATGTGGGACTTCCGGACATGTCCCCTGAAGAAGAAGACATCATCCATATGAAAACCACCTACCAATCCATCGAGTATGTCCTCAGGGATCGACAGGATCTTGTGGACAGGGCCTTCGACTATTACGGGACCTTGGACTATGCTCTTTTCCTCAAATACATGACGGAAGAGCCCGACCTGAAAGACACTCTACGGTACCTGAAACGCAAATACAGAACCGCTCTGGTCACCAACCGGACCAACACCATTGGTATGATCGTTTCCGTTCACGGGCTGGAGGAATTCTTCGACATGGTCGTCTCCGCTCTCGACGTCCGCAACCCGAAGCCTCATGCCGAGCCCCTGGAGAAGGTCCTTCGCGCTTTCGGCCTGCACCCCGGTGAAGCAGCCTACGTCGGCGACAGTTCCGTGGACGAGGAAGCGGCCCGAGCGGCCGACGTTCCGCTTATCGCCTTCCGCAATCCCTCACTCAAAGCGGACCTTCATATCCGTAATTTGAGCGAACTCAAAAAGGTTTTTTGAAGCCCCTTAGTCCGTAGGAGGATAGGTATCCAGCCTTTCGACGTACATGAACTCCACGTCCGAGGCGAGCTGTGTTGAAGCAATCACGGTGTTCGGAGCATCACCCGTATCGTCGTCCTCGTCCACGTTGACCGCAGCTATTGAATTCTCCAGCGGGTTCAACACGAAAAGCCGCTCTCCTTCACCGGTTTCCCGATAAATCACCTGTTCGATTCCCTGGGACAAGGTGATGGTGTCTTCAACAACGAGGTCGCTGCGATTGATCACGGTAATCTTCCCGCCCACCGTGCTGGAAACAAAAATACGGTCGTTCTCGTCGGATACCGTGACGCCGAAGGGCTCCTCGCCCACATCTTCGATAAAAAAGGTCTTGTCCACCACGTCTCCGTCCGTATTCAGGATGGTTACGGAGTCGCTGGTGTTGTTGGCCACCACCAAATAGCTGTTCGCCACATTGGCCATTTCGGTGGGTCCCTGACCTACAAGCGTCGTGCGCAGAATCGCTTGGTCGCCTATGTCGAAAGAGATCAAAGAACCGGTAACGTCGTCTCCCTCCAGCGTATTTCCCTGAGTCAAACAATAAACCCTCAGATTGTTGGGTAGTACCAACAATTGCGTGGGGCGAATTCCATCACCCAACAAGGTTTCCGAGCGAAGTTCGTGGCTGTCCACCCAATAGGCTCTCAAAACGGCCTCATCCTCAAAAATGACGTACACGGTCTCGAAAACGGGATCAACTACAACGGAAGCTTGCCCCCAATCCGTACGTGAATCGCCGTCGGCGGCCGGAACCAAGGTATCGATCACCGTATTTGTCAGGGTATCCACCACCGTAACGGAGCGATCGCCCCGGTTGGCGATAAAGCACTTGTGCTTATCCAATTCCGTAAAAGCCAGTGCGGAAGGGTTCGGCCCGATACCCTCGACGATGGTGCCGATGATCGAGTTCTTGGGTGCGTCGAGAACCAACACCGAATCGGTGGAGGGCAGGGTGAGGTAGGCCTTGTCTCCTTCCAGCGTCGTGGCCATGGTGCCGGGTTTCATATCGAGAGCGGTCTCGGCCCGAACGTCCAGGCCGGTCCCGTCCTCGGGGATATGGCTGTCCAAAACGCTGAGCCCTGGAAAGTCACCGCCGTGGACCACATAGATCCATGGACCGAACACGGTAAAGGGCACGCTGTTCGTGGTTTCATCTTGGATTTCGAGGTAAAGGTTGCCGGTCTTGCTCAGGGTGGGTACGCGCACCTGAATTTCATTGTTGGTGATGGAAACGAAGTCTTTGGGATCCGCCGATTTTCCTTCGAAACGTACAAAGGTTTGGCTGTACGAATCGATAAAATTCGAACCGCGGATCACAATCACGGACTTCACTTGCGCTTCAAGCGGTTCCACCGAAGAAATGCTCGGCCGATCCACGGAACGGTCTCCGCATGCGCACAGCAACAAGGCGATCAGACTCAACCACCACGCGATTTTCCTTTGTGTACACTTCATAACGCCCCCGGATTCCACAAGTTTATTTGGCCTTACCATATAGAAGAATCCTGCGGAACGGTCAAGGCTTGCATGCTCGCGTCCGGTGCTCGGTCAGGAACGAATCCGGCATGCGACCGACCCGCCGCATCGGCCCCGTTGTCCTATTCGTCCCCTGCGAGCCCGTCCTGCTTCCGTCTGAGGAATTCCAGGTTTCGTTTCGCGAAATCAAGGGAGTCGTCCAGCTCAAGGGCCATCCCGTAGAGCCGAATCGCTTCGTCGATCCGACCGAGTTCTCTCAGGTTTGTGGCGATGTTCGCGTAATCGATGGCGGAGCCGGGATCGATCCGGAGGGCATTCTCGAAACATTCGATGGCCTTTTCGTGCTCCTTGAGCTTGAAGCGACAGAAGCCCATGGCGTTGTAAGCTTCTTTGCAGTCGGGATCCATTCGGACCGCTTCTTCCAGCTCTCGAATGGCCTGCTCAAAGCGCTCCATATCCTTATAACAGATTCCCTTGTAGCACTGTATGGTGGAAGCGTCTTCCGGGGCCGGCGAGAGTTCCATGGCTCTGGAAAAATGTTCGAGCGCCTTGTCCTGCCGCTCCAAATGGGCGTGACAGACTCCTTGATAGTATTCCAGATAATATTTGTCCGGATACAAGCGGCTCAAACGCTTCAGACGTTCAACGGCCTGATCCGGTGGAAACGCCTGAAAGCACAGTTTGGCCGCGAAGAACGGCACGCTTGTTCCGCGAGAGCGCTCCCGGAAATGGCACCCGGGAATCATGATATATACCGCAGGGAACTCCAGGACCGGATGGGTGGTGTTCAGTGCGAGGACCTGAAATCCTTTTCGAGCCAAGGCCGTCACACACCGCTCCACCTCCACTCGAATGTTTTCATGGGAGAGATTGGGGAGCTCGTTTAGACCGACTTGATCCCCGCCCGGTTTCACTATGTACTGAACTTCGTCCAGCCTGGAGGGTTTGGGCAACCCGCTGGCCACGTATTCGCCCGTGGTGTCGAAATCCCCGGCCAACTGCGCGATCTCGGTGAGCGCACGAATGAAAGCCTTCTCCGGGTCCGTGGCCGTGCCCGCGGTGAAAACGATCTCGCTGCGTTGCGGAAAGGTCGTGGGGTCCCAAGCCAACGCACCGATAGTGGGAATACCCATGTCCAAGGTGAAATCCTTGACATGAAGTTTGATCCCCACTTTCTCGTATTTGTCCACCAGCTCACGTGCCGCGGAACTCGCCGGCCCGGCGAAATCCACGTCCGCCACTTCGAGCATTCCACGGCAGACCAGAGCCGAAACGTGCCGTTCCACCACTTCGCAGATTCCCTGCAGGACGGCTTCTTCCAGCCGGTTGCCGGCGGAGGGACCGTTGAACTGATTGATCTCGTAAAACCAGTCCACCGGGACAAGGACGTCTTCGTCCGTTGTGAGATTTTTCGCCCAGGCCCACTTCAGGGGGATCCCCTCAAGCGCCTCCCGAGCCCTGTCCAAATCCAGCGAATCGTGGTGCACGGACTTCGCCAGTTCGGGGAAGGGGAGTGCATCGTCGGCCACGTGCTCGTAGTCGCTTATCAGAAACGGATGATTCTCAAGAAAATGGAAAAAGCTGAAACGCTCGACCAGTTCCGCCAGGGCGCTGGCCTCCGCCTGTTCCGGCGTGGCGCCTTTTCCCATCTGCTTCTTGGTGCCGATGGTTCGCAGCGCTTCGCTTCCACAGAGGCTGACGTAAACCGGAATGCCCAGTCGACCGGCGTCCACACGCAAGGTCTCCTTGAGTATGTCCAGCCCGGCCTTTTTCAGCACTTCCTTGATGCGCCGAACGGTTCGTTCCGGAGATTCGGCCTTGTCCTGGTCGAAGGTATAGGTCTTGGGTGCATCCTGCAAAACGATGTTGGACTTCATATGTCACCTCTTATGTGAGATTGCGTACGGGTACAGGAAAAACCCGGACTCTGTCAAGCAGGGAGCCGAAGGCTTGGCGACGCAGGACCGCGGAAAGTCCGCCGCCCTTGCTTCCCGCCTCTGTTTGCAATTCCTTCTAGGCTGCTTTATCATGCTTTCGTTTTATCAACGAATCACTTCAAGCGGCCTTCGGACATGGGGCGCAAAATTCATCACGGACAGAGAAACGCATGAAGAAAGTAGTGATTGACGGGATAACCCTTCATCTGTCCCGACCCGACGAGATCCATTGTGACTGGGTGGGGCAGACGGAGCTGATCGACCAGGTACTCGCCGCATGGCTGGTTTTGGGTGAAGAAGACCTGCCTTTGAATCCTCGACTAGTGGGCAAACCGGGTGTCGGCAAGACCACGCTTGCCTACGCGGCCGCCAAGAGGCTGTTCAGGCCCGTGTACCTTTTTCAGGCCACCATGGACACCCGGCCCGAAGACCTCATCGTCACCCCGGTTATCGGCGAAGGAGGGCGCATCAACTATATGGCTTCCCCTCTGCTTTCCGCCATGATCCAGGGAGGCGTGTGCATTCTGGACGAGGGCAATCGCATGAGTGAAAAGAGCTGGGCTTCTCTGGCTCCTCTTCTGGATCACCGAAGATATGTGGAATCCATCGTGGCCGGGATCAAAATAGCCGCCCATACCGATTTCCGCTTCTGTGCGACCATGAACGATGATGCGAGCACGTTTGAATTGCCGGAGTATATCCATTCAAGAATTCAGCCCCAGATTCTCATTGATTTTCCCGAACCCGAAGATGAGCGATTGATCTTGTCGAGGAATCTTCCCTTCGCCGACGAAATCGTTCTCGATTATGTGGTGGAATTCCTCCGTTTGTCTCATTCCGCGGGTGAGCGATTTAGTGTTCGGGACGGCATCAACGTGGGGAGATATGCACTGAAGCTTCTGAGCGCCCAAGCCGAACCCGCACCGTCGGAAGTCCTGGCCGGCGTGAGCTCCGCAGTTCGCCTCATCCTGGGTGAAGACGCCCTGGTCTACTTGCTGGGAGTTCCAAAAGCCCGATGACACGGACCAAGAATGCGAGCCCCACCGGCGGGGTCACGCTTCTACCGGTACTGCATGGGAGGTACGAGTTCGGCCTGGAGGTCCACCGCCGACTCCATGAACTGAAGCCGGATGCCGTGGCGGTCGAGTTTCCGAGCACGCTCCAGCAGCCCATTCTCCGTGCGGCCCGTAGGCTTCCCTACCTTACGGTGATTCACTACCAGGAGAGGGAAGGGGCTCTGGTCTACCTCATCGCCGAACCCCACGACGCCATGTTCGAAGCGGTTCGTTACGGGCTGGAGCATGACGTCCCGGTTTACTGCGTCGACCTGGATGTGGAAGGGTATCCGCGAGTGATGGAGCCCATGCCCGACAGTTACGCGGTAACCCGCATCGGCTACCAGGCCTACATAGACGCGTTCGCCCTTCAATACGGAGACCGACCGTCGTCCTCCGCGGATGCCATGCGCGAATGCAATATGTGTTGGCACCTCCGCCGGCTTTCCTCTTCATACGAGCGCGTGGCCCTGGTCTTGGGCCTGAATCACTATGTGCCGGTAAAGCGTGGAATGGAAACGCACCAGGTCCGACCTTTGGGCCGAGTCAAACCTCGGGACGCCTCCCTGGCAAGTCTGCATCCGGAATCCAGTCGGGAAGTTCTCAGCGAAATGCCCTTTTTGGTCCGACGCTATGAAGAAGAAAGGGAAAAGGGCACATTGCTCTACGCTCCACCGGACCGCCCCGGGCTTCAACGGGAACTGGTTGAACGCGCCGAAGCCCTTTACTATCAGCACGACAAGGAAGAGGTGACTCCCGTGCAAAGACGGGTCCTTTTCCAATTCGCACGGAACTATGCCTGGGTCCAGGGACGCCTGGTTCCGGACTTCTACAAGTTGATCATCGCGGCCCGAGGCGCGGTGAACGACAATTTCGCTTTTGAACTATGGGACATCGGTTCGGATTACCCGTTTCACGAAGATCAGCCCTCGTTGCCCGTGATGGAGCTTTCCGGAGACGACCTCTATCTGAATCGAAAACTGATTCGCTTCCATCGGCGAATGAAGACCCTTCGCCGGAAGCTCGTTCCCATACCGGGTCGCAGGCGAATTTCGAGGAAAGACCGGGAGAAATGGCGAAGCGAATGGCTCGGCCTGACGATTTGTTCCTATCCGCCCGAGGACGTGGCGGTGGAAGGCTTTGGAGACTACGCCAAGAAACGCGCCATCAAGATTCTGTCCGAAGATCAGTCGCGCACGGTTCCCTTCACCACTTCCCTGCTGGACGGGATCAACGCGAGAGAAACCGCACGGAACTGGGTCTTGGATGGAAGAATCTACGTGAACGAAAACCGTCCGTTCAGAGGCAACGTCGGTTCATTGGTCATTGTGTTCGACGAAGACGAGGACCCGGAAGACGAACAATATCCTTGGAAGCTCACCTGGCTTGGTGAACACGACCAGGAATCGGACATGGCTTTTTACGCCACGCAAACGGGCTCCCACCTCGTGGGACCCGGAATCTCTCAATGCGTCTATGGTGGATTCTTGTTGAGCTATCCTCCAAGGAGGGTATATGACATTTGGGAAGATCCTTTTTTCGACGAATTCGAAAAAAAACACGAACGCCTGCTGATGGCCGCACTGGACTACAGCTTGGAGAGGAACGTGCTCTACATTTCTTCCCGCCCCCCGGTTTCCGGCATGTACGCCTTGGCCGAGCGAATGGGGAAGAAAATTATCTACCTTCCCATGGGAACGTTCTCTCCGCAGGTGATCAAGAAAATGAGGACGTTTCACGTCCTCGAAGGCCGACACGTCCGGACGTATGCTCGTTCGTACATCAATGTCTGAGCCGAGAAGACATCTAACAATTTACATTATGTTGTTTCAGTAACTTCCTATTTCATAACGTCTTCGTTAGACCAGGATACCCATGACTTCCGACAATGAAATCCCATCCGCTCCCGATAACGCCCGGCGCAGGTTCCGCCTTTCCGTATTGGAGAAACTCCTGCTCATCGTCATCGTGATCGGCCTCGCCATGATGTTCAAGGTGCTGCTCTCTTCCGGGGCCGGCATTGATCCCGGGACTTACGAGACTCTGGCGAAGCTCGAGCTCAAAGTCCGTGAGCTCTCCAGCGAAATCGAAGGCGTCGAGGCATCCCAGGGAGGAGGGCATGCGAATCGTTCGGACCGGCAGGGAATCTCCGACCTGATCGAGAAGGTCAATCGGTTCACGCAGACGAAATCCAGCGCGGACCAACTGTCGGCAAGGGTGGACAACATTGAGAAGAAAGGAGAGCGGGTCGTTTCGGAAATCCTTCGCAGACTAGATGCGCTTGAGAAAAAGGTCGATCAGCTGGCCCGGGAAAAAGGAGTTGGTCCTCCAAGGAAACCCTGAACGTCGGCAACGGGAGGCCCCCCGCCGGCGACCTGTTCGCAGTCCATCGGCGGGGAGAATTATGGACGGCTCAGAACCGGAGTCCCGCCTTGAGCCTCAGAGGCACCGCCAAGAGGTCCAAGCCGTCCAGTATACTCGTCACCATCAAGTCGGCCGAGGAGAGGGCCGCCCCGGAACATCCTTCCCTTTCGACGACCGCCACTCCGACGGCGGCCTTTCCGAGCATCAACCGATCGTTGTTCCCGTTCCCCATGGCAATGACGCACTCCGCGCCAAGGCTTTCCACGAAGTCGGCTTTTAACTTGTCTTCAGGAGAACCTTTCATCACGGTGAGTTCCACCGGAAGGCCCTCAAGGGCGCCCCGCGCCTTGCCGAAGGTATCCGCCGTAATCACGTGGATCGTCACCTGGGAAGCCAGAGCGGTCAGCCTCTCCGCCACTCCGGAAATCAACGTCCCACTGACCGAAAGGGTGCCGGTGAAATCCAGAACGAGGTGGTTAATCGTCAGATTGCCGAATCCCGGAATATCAACTTGCATATCAAACTCCCGCGCCGACACCTCATGTCGGATCTATGTTCAACCCGTCGAACGCAACGTGCACTGAAGATTCGAGTCCGTAATCTCGAGCCGCTTTTCCGGCGACTTCCTCCCATTCCTCCTGGCAGGTCGGAACCGGGTAAGGCACCGAAGAGTCGGGAGGTGTAAGGGGAGACTTGGGGGGGACTTTCTTCATCATGTCGTTGGCCGGGTCTCCCGGAACGCAGTCCTGGTCCGACAGGTGGGTTAGGTAAACGGTTTTCGCCTTCCACTTCCGAATATAAGGAACGGCGTTCTGAAAGGAAAGGTGATTGGGGCGGTTGACCACGGGCTCATGGAGCCAATATGACTGAATCACAAGCGTGTCCGGCTCGAACAGGAACGAGGGCCAATCCGGCAACGAGCTGAAATCCGACGTGTAACAGAGTCGCCGACCCTGGTCTTCCACCATAAGCCCCACCGAGCCCGGCGCGAAATCCCCATGATAGGTCTTAAAGGGAATGACGGTGGTCTTAAGCCCGCCGGCCGGTTCCCCCGGATGAATAATTCTTTTCTCGAAAACGCTCCCGATCAGATAGCCGAACCTCGTTTCCACTGCCTTGAAGGTTTCTTCAGTGGCATACAGAGGGATGAGAGAGAACTCTTTTTTCGGGAGACAACGCCGGAACGAAAGCAGTTCATCCAGGCCCAAGAAATGGTCCCCGTGCTCGTGGGACAAGAACACCGCATCGGGCTTGGGAACCCTGTAATCCCAGAGCTGCCGGCATATATCCGGGCCGCAGTCCAGAAGAAGCGTCTCCGACCCTTGCCATAAGAGAGCGGAACGACGCCGGTATTGGCCTCGTGCTTCCATGGTTTGACAGATTTTACACGGGCATCCGTACTCCGGGACGCTCCACGCTCCACCGGTCCCCATGAAGGTAAGTCCCGTTCGGCTCACCGTCGTCTTCTCCATCAACCCTCTCCTTTCCCGGAGCAGGCCGTCGACCACCGTGACGCGCACAACCCCATGCACAGTGAACTTCCGGTCTTCATTGATCGTCGATCTCGCCGGCCCGCTTCAAGTCCGTTGTCAGAAGTCCCAAATCGACCCTAAAACCTTCCTCCATATATCAACTATTGCCCGTAATCTACTTTATATTAATGGTTTTATCGTCCGACCCAAGTTCGCGTTTTGAAGCCTCGACGGAACCTGCGAACCAATTGATCTGCCGACACAAGCCGAGAATGAGAGCGACGTCTCGATGAGTCAGGTGAAACCTTGAAAGGGTTCTCCTGAGCTTGCGCATCCAATATCGCGGATTCTCCGGGTTGATGAAATCAATACGAGTCAGCGTGTCCTGCAAGTGTTCGTACATTCGTTCCATTTCCCCGTGTTCGGCCGGCGGAGAGGGATGGGGTTCCCGTTCCACGGGTGCGACCACCGGTATTCGCGAGGTTAGAAGGCATTCATATGCAAGGACGAGCACGGCCTGTGCCACATTGAGGGAATGAAAGCCGGCGGTGGGGATGATCGCGACTTCTTGACAGTATTTCAATTCCTCATTGCTCAGACCGCGGTCCTCGGGTCCGAAAAGCAAGGCGATCTCCGCATGATCGGGGAGTTGGGCGAGTTTCGCCGCCATGGTTCTCGGGTCCACGGTGGCGGGACGGCCTCTACCGGTTCGGGCCGTGGTCCCGACGACAAAATGGAAGGGTTCCAAAGCCTCTTCCAAGGTTTGGAAGGGGGCTTGGTCGAGGATCAACGGCGCGGCGACATGCGTAGCCAGTTTGAGAGCCCGAGCCAAATCCCAATTCTCCGGGGCCACCAAACGGAGACTCTTGATGCCCATGTTCATGGCGGCACGTGCGGCGGAACCGATATTCTCGGGATAGTGCAGTTGATGAAGAACGATGGTGATGCGGTCGAGATTGAGGGCCATGATAGTAAACGAACCGGACGAGGGCGGAATGCGGCCGGGCACCCAATGGACGGCTGGTTTCGGCCCCCCGCCGCCCTCGTTTTTATGTCTGATAAGATATATTATGTAAACTAAAATATCCGGTGAAGTGCGCCGTGCATTCCACCATTCGTTCGGCTCACTAACCTCTCCGGAAACATACCCACCTACACAAACGAAACGCCGGCCGTTCTTCCTCTGGAGACCGTCCGGCGTTGTCGGAGTCGAGAAATTAGGCAATCGGTTAATAGCCCAATCGCGCCAGTGTGTCGACCAGCCCCTGAACCGCATCCGCGGACTTCTTCAACTCCGCGGCTTCGTCGTCCTGCAAACGAATTTCGATCACTTGCTCGATTCCCTTTGATCCCAGCTTCACCGGCACCCCGATGAACAATCCTTTAATGCCGTATTCGCCGTCCAGACACGCGGCACAAGGCAGAATCTTCTTGCGATCATGAAGTATGGCTTCAGCCATCTCCGTGGCTGAGGACGCGGGTGCGTAATACGCGCTGCCCGTCTTGAGCAATTGCACGATCTCGGCGCCTCCGGTGCGGGTCCGCTCCACCAGCGCGTCAATACGCTCTTTGGAGAGGAGCTCCGTGATGGGAATACCGGCAACCGTGGAAAATCTCGGCAGCGGAACCATGGTGTCGCCGTGTCCGCCCAACACAAAGGCATGAGTGTTTTCCACACTCACATTCAGTTCTCGCGCAATAAAGAGCCTGAATCGCGCCGAATCCAGCACCCCGGCCATGCCGAGCACTCGCTCCTTGGGAAAGCCGCTTGCCTTTAAGGCGACGTGGCACATGGCGTCCAACGGATTGCTCACGATGATCAGGATCGCGTTTGGGGAGTATTTGGCAAAATTCTCGGTGACGGTCTTCACGATGCCGGCGTTGGTCTGGATCAAGTCATCTCGGCTCATACCCGGCTTACGCGGAATTCCGGCCGTGATGACGGCAATATCCGACCCTTCGGTATCCTTATAGTCGTTGGTCCCGATGATATGACAGTCGTGCTTCTCCACCGGGGATGCTTCCTCCAGGTCCAAGGCCTTACCTTGCGGTACGCCATCCAGAATGTCGATCAGCACTACGTCCGCCAGCCCTTTTTCGGATATTCTCTGGGCGGCGGTGGCACCCACATTCCCCGCCCCGATCACAGTCACTTTATGTCTCATTTTCAATCCTCCTTATGTATTTATTCCTACATAACGAAATCCCAAACAGCATGCAATACCACAACATCCAACGGGAATCCGAGGGATCGTTTCCGCTTCCCAACAGCCGGCCGAAAAGGTCCGATTACTGCAAACCGGCGAAAAACGGTGTCGTGCAAGGCGTCCAAATCCCGGGGAATGAGGCGTACACAGAGTTCGTCTCAGCGACGAGGGATGAAGGCAACGCCGCGGATCACGTTCTTCAACAGTCCGCTAATCCGGGTTCCAAAGATTCCATACCATGCCTCGCTTGGTGAAGTCACCCCTCCCATGGCAGGTTTCCACATCATCCGCCTCACCTCGGCGTTTTTTCTTTGAAGCCGCGGCCTGTACCGAATAGACTGCATCATTACCGAATGAGAGGCGAAACGATGAAAGAGACTGCGGCACCCATCGTCGAAAACGACCTGGTCGTCATTCATGTGGAAACTAAACCGGGCTTCTTCGCACGGGTCGAGGAAATTCTGCCCGACCGAAAACCGGGTTGGTGGCAGGTCAGACTCCTTCCCTTGAGCTTGGACAACTTGGACTTCCAGACCATTGTCTGGATTCTGGATGACGGACAGATTCATGGAGAAGAGTTCACCATGCAATCGATTCCCATGAGGCTGGAGAAGATCAAACCCTTCCGCCCCGTGAACGCGCCTCCCACCGATCCGACTGAACGGGGACGCGGCAAGGTGATTTCTCTGGTCAAGAAATAGCTCCCCCATGCTCAGACTCGCCATCGTGGGCATTGACGGATCGGGCAAGAGCACTTCCACGCTACGAGTGATACAGGGGTTGTGCCCATTTCGTAGGGTGATCAAACCCGGTCGTCCGAACCTCCTGGGCCAAGGAGGCACTATCAGAACCATCCTGCCCTCGGCGGGCGATTTTTTCGAATCTCTTTTCAAGAAGGTCGATCAGACCCGAAAAAGACTGCTGATCGGTCAGACCCGCGTGTTGTTCATCGCCTATTTGTCCTTTGTCGAATCCTGGATGGTCCGCAGATTCCGTCCCGAGGTCGTGCTTTCCTCCCGTTGTCCGATCCTGGACTCCGCAGTCTATCAGGAGTTCTACCACCCTAATCTCAGCCGCCGGTGGAGTCTTGAGGAGCGCCTGGATGTCTGTTTTGCCGTCACCGGACTCCCGCCCCGAACCGGCTATTTCTATCTGAAAACTCCGGTTCACACGGCAATGCAGCGCATTCTGAAGAGGATCGAAGGATTATACCCCGTGCATTTGACGACCCGGGAACATTGGCTCCATCTCCACGAAAATCCACAAGTCTTGACGCTTCTGACCGCGAGACTCGAAGAGGCCCTTCTTCTACTGAACCGAGGCCGCGGCTCCGCTCTGCTCGAAATTGACACTTCTTGGAGGGATGAAATTCAGGTCTCGGAAATCGTGACGGAAAACATACTCAAGCTGCCGACGGACTTTCGGGAGTCCCCAAAGCTCAGGATTTAGCATCCGAGCCCACAGTGGGCCGGCCGGCATGGGAAAGACCCGGCGGGGCCGGCCAAAGACGGCTTCTTCGAAGCGCCGGAGCCGCCTCTTTGCGAAACGGCGGCTACCGGATTATGGAGGGATCAAGGGACCGGGCGGATTTCAAACTCGCGTGTCGGAGTGTGGACGGCACCATTTGTTGTTTCAAACCGACGGCGGTACCCTCGGAAGCCGGACTGGAATCCAGAAACTCCTTCATGAAAGCGGCGGCGATTCTATTCGCCCGCACCGCCCTATTCCGCCCGTGTACCAGCAGCACGGCGAGGCACAGAGCGCGAGCGTTCTTCTGATCCAAAGCATACCCGGTGAACCAGTCGTAATGAAGCGTCCTGTCCAAGCTGCCGATATAACCGGTTTTCCCACCCACTTCCACGGTTCCCTTGTCGGCTTTCGCACGGACGTACCGAAACGCCTTCTCACAGGTACCCTTCCGAATCGTCGCCTGCATCAGGATGCGCAGTTTCTGTGCCGCTTCTTCGGTCAAGGCTCTTTGCCCCCCGCCGGGATCGAAGCTGTATCGGCACCGTCCCTGGGGATCTTTGACTTCCCGGATCACGCCCACGGGCGGGCACAGCCCGTCATTGAGCACGGTTACGGGCAGAAGCGCCGCATGCACGGGAGTAATCTTGGTCCTCTTGTTGTAGCCTGAAGCCAGTTCAGCCACTTCAAACTCGGTTTCAGCCTGGAGTATATGACTCGTCTCCAGCGGCAGGTCGGATTCTAATTCCCGCTCGAATCCCAGCATTTGTGCGTAATGAGCCAGCGTGTCGAATCCGGTGTAGTGAATTCCGATCTTTCCGAAAACCGTATTGATCGAATCCCCGAAGGCTTCGTCAAAATGCACATAATGGGAATATTTGTTCACGGTTTGCTTCAGGTTTCCTTTATACAAAGTGTATTTGGCACCGTTATACGGGATTGTACTGTCGGGGGTCAGCAAACCCTCCTCCAGGGCGGCGGCGGCGGTCACGATCTTGAAGACGCTGGCCGCAGGAGACGCCTTGGCCCAGACGGGGAGAGGGTCCCCGGTCCCGAAATCCGACAAAGCCAAAACCTGCCCACTCCAAGGGTCCACCACGACGGCAGCTCCGGCCACCGCTTGGCTTGCATTCAGAAGATCCGACAATTTCTGCTGGAGATCGAGGTTCAAGGAAGTGTAAAGGAATAGCTTACCCAGCTTTTCATCGAACGCAGTAACCACGTCTTCGTCTCTGAGCAGGTCCAAATGCTCGGCCAAGTACCCGGCCACCTCTTCCCGGGTCAGCTCCTTGGGCGGCTCCGGAACCGGTTCCGGGAAAAGACTGCTTGAATAGACAATCGCCGACGTATCCGAGACCAGCCAGCGGGCTGCAAGCAGCAGCACCACCACGACGAAGCCCACGGAGAGGTTGCGTATCCATCCCACCGCGTAACCCGGTCTGCGCTTACGCCGGTAGGAAGCCCGTTTTCCGTTGCCTCTTGGAGGAATGTAAATTTCGTCCATAAGATGAGTTGATTCTCGAAGAAAAATATGGCGTGTATAATTGGATAACAGTTATATACAATTATCATTAAAACAGCGGCAAAGTCAAAAGGAATCTCAGCGAACGCAATGCTACCTCAAATCGGTTCCTCATGAAACACGTTCTTTCCCGATCCATCCCAAGCCTGATCCGAGTTCGTGCCGGAAAGGACGTCCTGCCGAGGGTCCGGGATACGGGTATCACACCGCGAACGATCCGCCTCGTGGCGGGCTCGGCCACGGGTCCCCGTTGGTGCGCTTTTGCCGGTGTGGACGATGCCGTCGCTCACGGAGCGCTATCCGGGTCCGACGATCGGAAGATCATTTTGACGGGGGCCTCCGCCGGGGCGTGGCGCATGGCGGCGCTCTCCTCCTACGATCCTCCCGGTGCTCTCCGGGCGTTTCGCGAAGCTTATATCCACATGCACTTTCATGCAAACGAATCTCCCTATGATCGTCGAGAAACCCTCTACCGAGCAGTCCGCTCGTTCCTCAGCCTCGAGTCGGCTCGTCTGTTACCGTCACATCCGCAATACGAGCTGTGCTTCCACGCGGCTCAGCTCGGGTCCTTTCTGGGGAATCCCAACGTTGCCTTGTCCTTCACGGGCTTCGCGGCGGCTATGGCGGCCAACTTCATTTCGCCACGATTCCAAGGCCTCTTCTGGCGAGGCGTCGCCTTCGAGACTCTCGAGAGCCGACACAGTCCCGTAAGACGTTTGGCCAACTGGACCTCGGTGCCTCTGACCGAGAAGAACATCATCCACGTGCTGGTCGCTTCCGGAGCGGTCCCCTTGAAGGTCGCGGGCGTCCGGAACATTCCCTCGGCGCCCCGAGGAGTATATTGCGACGGCGGTCTGGCCGATTACATTTGGAATCGGGAGCCTTTTCTTCAACCGGATGAAACTGCGTTGCTCCTCCATCACGGAGGCCCTTTGTATCCCACTTGGCTGGATAAGAAGGCAGGCAGGCTTAAAAGCCGTCTGCGGAACCTGAGCCGGCTGATCACCGTATCCCCGGGTCCGGAACTCATCGCCTCCCTCCCCGAAGGCAGACTTCCCGATCGCCAAGACTGGATTCGGTTCGCCAAAGCTCCAGGGGAAAGGATCCGGCGCTGGAAAGCGTGCATCCAAAGGTCCTCCATATTACAGGACTTGTTCTACGAGCTCATGGACACTCCGCTCGAAACCCTGGTGGAACGCCTCACCGGCATGGAGCGCGACTAGTGCTTGATTGCAGAAATTTCCGTACTGTGGGGCGCTTTTAAAGAAGCACCCCACAGCCCCCACGGAACTTTGGATTGTGGCCGCACCGCCTACAGCGGAGCGTCTCCGGAGGGAAGCCCCCCAGTCTCGCAGATCACTCATCTGTTTCTTCCGCGGGATCAAAACAGCAAGAAATTCCGCAACTAAACCCCAATCCATACCTGCATGGATTATTGGGCACCCTTTTTGAATGGAGCATTCCACAGCACCAAGAAAAGATTCCGGAACGGACCGCCCATGGGGAAAAACGGCTGGTGCGTTCAAGACTCGTCGGTCCGTTGATTCAACGGAATCAGAATACTGAGAAATTCGACGAACAGACCCTGGAATTCGGTTATACTCAAGGAGGCCCTGCAAGCCCGGTCGGCGCTTGCTGCCGTTTGAGGCCCACCGTCGATGGAGCCGGGCCGAACCTCACTCATCACCTTTTAGGATTCCGTTAAGAGGCCGCCATGTTCCCAATGGACGCTGCGGTGACCGTCGAACTGGACGGCACTCCGGACAAGAAGAAAGGCTTCTCGGCCATTCGAGGCTGGAAAAAGGATCAGTACGTCATCCTCGACATACCCACGCATGAGGGTCGAGCGGTCTTTCTGCATCTGCATCGCGATTATATCTTCCGCTACGTGGACGAGGGAGTCTACACGGGCTTCCGTTCCTGGGTCATTGATACGATCTTCAAACCCTACCCCGTGCTGTTCATTCGGTATCCCACGGAGATCGAAAGAAGGTCCCTGCGGTCTTTTCCAAGATACCGGCTCCATCTGAAGATCCGCTTCACCTCACCGGGCGGAAAAGGCATAGGGGAGTTGCGCGACCTCTCCCTGCAGGGCTGTCTTCTGGCCACCCGGGACGACATACTGGAGGTTGGACAAAGCGTGGATATCTCCATCCGACTGCCGGGCTCGCACAGCATCCAGGATCTGAGAGGATCGGTTCGCAACATTGTGACCCGGTCGGATGAGATACTGGCCGGCATTGCGTTCCACCACACTCCGGAAATGTTAACCCAGTTCGTCAACCTGGTGGCTCAGCTTACGCGGAAGTAAAGCCGAGGGTCTCAGCGCAGAAGCTGATCCGGCACCACCGTACCCGAAATCAACTGCTCCCCGAGCCGGTTCAGGCCGTCCGCGAGGGCATTGGCGCATGAAAGCTCCACAGCGGCATAGAACCGGTATCCCCTGCGGCGCACCCCGCGTCCCGTCGCCTCCGTCCGGGCGATCCTGTTTCCCGCGGGATCATACACGTCGGCGGACAGAACCACTTCCGTATGAATGATGTTTTCCTCATCGATCACGGGTTTATAGTCAATAAGCCTGAAGAGGACTCCGTAACTCGTACCGTCCGCCGGAAGAGCCTCCATGACCGTGGGGTTGAGGAAGAATCGGTCCATCTGAATCGGCAACATGATCCCCATGCCCCGCCCGGCGAGAACTTCGGCCGTCCTGCCGTCCAACTCGGAAGAGAATGCTTGAAGGTCCTGGGCGGGGTCGCGGACAATCCGGCAGTTCTCGGCCAACTTCCTGGGAGCGATCACTTTCATTTGCTGAGAGGTGGCGACATTGGTGAATATCTTCTGGTTGAACTGGGCTTCAAACTCCGGCGTGTCCGGCGTGGATGCGCAGGCCGCGATCCAAACCACGCTCACGATTAGAACGAGCACACTGTAACTCTTCACTATCATTTCTCTTCTCCTTTCCGTTCCTTGTAGGTGACGACGAAAAGTATAACGGACGACGCCCGAGACTTTCAATGGGTACGACGATCGTAATCATTAAGTCCCCCACCCCGCCCCCTTCGAAACAATCCGTGATCCGTTTGGTTGACAAAATGAACCGGTCTATTATAAGTAAAAAATCGATATAAACGGACCTATACGGCCGTATCAACGAACCACCGTGACTGCATGTCCCCTTCTCCGGATCATGCCGCCTTAAACCGCAAGGATTAAAAGAGTGAACCCATCATCATGGAAGTGTTCGGTATTTCTTCTCATCCTTCTTTTGACGGCTCAGTGTGCGCACCAAAACGAGGACATAGACACAACAATAGATAGGTCCATAACCCTGGACGGACTCCTGCTGAAGTCACAGCAATCGTCGTTGGCTCACTTCAGAAGTGCATACCCGGAACGGTATTCGATTGGAAACGACAAGGACCCTTATGCAGCAACTGCTTATAGGGACTCCGGATTGCAGTGCATGCTAAGCAAGCGGGAAGAATATAAAAACCTATACAACGGCGAGCTCAGGAATCAAATAAGACTCCTGGCGAGAAATGGAGCCTCTATTGATGACTACAATAATCAACGATTCAAGCAGTTAAGCCTGTTAAGAGATACCAATACCTATCTCGAAATGGCCGTCCGCTACTTAGTGGATAGGATCCACGCGGAAGGAAGAGTAAATACTATTCCATATCAATTATCCGTTGTTAAGTGCACCAGGCTAACCAGGTACTGCCAATTCCTTAATGCAGAAATATCATCTTCCTATTTGAAGGCCCCCAATCGGGAAATATGTATAAAATTCCGATATACCTATGAGAATATAGCCAAGGATGAACATCTCGACTACGGGACGGATGAAGTACTGATCAAGTTCTTACCGACCGACAAACCGGAATCCGTCACGCTGTCCTACTCGGACACCAACGATAATAGAATGGCCGTTAATCTGCCGGCCCTTTCGAGATCAATCACCTCTTATCTCGTCAATTGGCTCCCAACTAATAATCCGGCCTACTTAAGCGTACGAGATATTTACACACAAATAGTCGCTGCAAACAATGTGTTGGAGAGCCTGTACGAGGAGCACAGAAGCAGACATGAAAAGCTGTCAAATTTAATCGAACGTACTGCAAAGGATGACGTTTATTGTTACATTCAGAACAAAGGGATCGGCATCGAATATTTTATGGATATTCACGATTGTCGAATATTATCGGTAAGTTCCAAAAATTTCAAAAATATGCCGTTTATGAAATTCAATTTGTCGTATACAAATATATTCAATAACGTGAATATAAAATTCAACGATCAGTATAAAATTTCCAGATATCTATTTGATAAAATTGTCCGAAAAGGAATCAGGTTCTTTCAGGATGCATTCGAATGTATTCCTGTGGTTGGTATTTCATTCCAGGTTGCAGCAACCGACATGAACTTTGTGACCGATAACAACAGAAATGTCGCCATATACGAGTTCTACCTAACGAAAGACTCCATTAGCTCTTATACAAATGACGACATATCCGGAAAAGTCCTAGCGGATCGTTCATACATATTTTACAATAAGGAACGCATTGACCTTAGGTCGTACTAGCCCTATTATCCCATAATACCATTATTCAATTGTCGTATCCGCCTCGGTGAAGATAGATCTTTCCAAAACTGATCAAGACATGCGCGAACAGCCGCGGTATACGCCCTGGACCCACTTCGTCCCCGTCGTTTGTTGGTATAACCTTTTTGAAACACCACCTCATTCGCTTGAGTTATTACGATATCCAGTCGTGAGGTATTCCAGCCGCCGCTACAGCCGCCCCTGTTCGAAACCGTGTAGAGTTTCGCTCTCAGGTGCGCCGTATCCGGGGCCACCGGCTCATCAACCACTTCATAGCCAACGGCGTACAGCACGGTTTCCAATGCGTCCAGAAAATTTTCCCTCGTAAGCTCTCGCTTGACGAAACGATCGGAATTGGCACCGATGGTTACATCCTGCAAATAGATTCTCCCTAATGAGCCCGGCGGAACCGCAGCCGGGTAGTTGTGTTTGAAATTTACGGGCTCAAGAAAGTACTTCGTGTGAGCGCACGAAAACAGGACCAGCAGCATCAGCACGGCAACCGTTACTCGTTTGTTCATATGAATTTCTCCTTTCACTCTTCATCTATTGGTCAGGCCCATTCTTCTCCATTCTCATCGCCCCGTGCGCTGTGGGATTACAGCTTCAAATCATGCTGATCATCCATAATACGACAATAAGGCTAAATATATATTATATGTCATAGATTATATGCCTATGCAAGGTAGTTTTCTGAAATTACATCAAAATTTACCGAATAGTTTCACTAATTGAGTTGATGTCTTCCGATAGCCGCTCGATCCCCTCCGCCGAACACTCGCATCATCCCATGTCCATGACGCCGGCATTGACACGGGGCTGCGGGGTGGATAGAAAAGGGCTTCGGGTTGGAATGCCCCCCGATAATTGGTCCATGTATAATGAGAGTCTGAATGCCCAAAGAACGGAAGGAGACTTTTTGCATGGCCAAGAGAAAGAGACACAGCGCGGAGCAAATCATCCGGAAACTTGAAGACGCGGACCGTCGTCTGACGGCAGGGCAGACGATAGCGCAGGTTTGCCAATCGCTGGAGGTGAGCGAGGCGACGTACCACCGGTGGCGAAACCAGTATGGGGGGATGAAGGCTGAGGAGGCCAAACGGCTAAAAGAACTGGAAAAGGAAAATGCACGCTTAAAAAAGCTGGTCGCCGATCTGATGTTGGACAAGGCAATGCTGAAGGATCTTGCGGAGGGAAACTTCTAAGCCCGGCGCGTCGTAGGAAAGCGGTTGATTATGTTCGAAGTGAACATGCCGCTTCAGAGCGTCGGGCCTGCCGCGTAGCCGGTCAACACCGATCCACCCAACGTTATGAGCCGAAGGAACGGGACGATGAGGTGGAACTGATCAAGGCTCTTCACCGGTTGGTTGGAGAACATCCCCGTTTTGGATGCCGTAGGATCACTCGGCTGCTGCGTGATGCGGGGTGGGCGGTAAACTACAAGCGAATTCATAGACTTTGGAAAGAGGAAGGATTCAAGGTACCTCGAAAAGCCAAGAAGAAACGCTTCCTGGGAGTTGATGCCAATGCGTGCAACAAGCGTAAGGCGGCTTTTGCAAATGATGTCTGGACGTTGGATTTCATTCATGACCGCTTGGTCGACGGCCGTCAGTTCAAGTGCTTGGCCATTGTCGACGAGTTTACTCGGGAAAACCTGGCCCTGAGGATCAACCGCTCCATTACGGGTGAAGACGTTTTGAACGAGCTGAGCCGATTGATGGGCGAGCGGGGAGTTCCAACGGGCATTCGATCGGATAACGGTCCCGAATTTATAGCCCAAAAGGTGAGAAACTGGCTGAAAGACCTGGGAGTGGGAACCCTTTTCGTCGAGCCGGGAGCCCCTTGGCAGAACGGGTACGTGGAAAGTTTCAACAGCCGTTTTCGGGATGAATTCTTGAACATGGAAATTTTCAACAACATCAAGGAAGCGCAGACTCTGGCCGCCAAATGGCGGAAAGCCTATAACGAGGAAAGACCGCACAGTGCATTGAATTACATGACCCCGGCCCAGTTCGCGGCGAGCCCTTGGGGCCTCGACTCCGCCTCGCTCAGCTCGGCTTCGCCGAGGCCCCAAGGGCCGGGGATGGAAAACCGCGAGTCATGATAAAACTCTCATAACTCCTGGACCAAAAACTGGGGGCTTGACAGGGTCTGCCGAAACAGGCCCGGTGATACCCATTACCGCTCAACGCGAGGAGAACGTGATGCATCTGGCCGGAAACATCTACTGGTACCCGTGGACCGGCCTCACGGAGAACAACTGCAACGCCTATCTCATCGACGGCGACCTCCGAACGGTCATCGACCCGGGTCACGAGCATCTTCTTTCAGCTCGGATCGAAGAAATGCGGCAGGACGGTTTTCCACCCGAGAGCATCGATTTGATACTCCTCACCCACTGCCATCCGGACCATCTGGAAGGCGCAGCGGCATGGCCCAAGGGGAAGCCCAAAACCGCCCTTCACGAGGCGGAGTCGGCCTACCTCAAAGGGACCGGGGGAGCGTTCTATGAAGCCATGGGAGGCTCTCCACCCGAATTCCAACCCTCCTTTCTGCTTCGGGAAGGTCTCCTGAACCTGGGTTCCATGACGTTGGAAGTCATTCACACGCCCGGCCACTCTCCCGGGTCCGTCTGCTACCATCTCCCATCCATGAAGGCTCTCATTACCGGGGACCTGCTTTTCAAACAGGGAGTGGGACGGACCGATTTTCCGGAAGGCAGCACGAAGCTGCTGCGGGAGAGCATCGCCAAGGTCGCGGAACTCGACTGTGAATGGATTCTGCCCGGGCACGGGGAGCCGGTGAGCGGTCTGGGAGCTGTAAGGGAGAATTACGCCGAGGTGCAGAGCATGCTCTTCACCATGATGTAGAACTTCTCACCTTTTGAGGAGGACACCGTGGACACTCTGGAAAAAGCCAAAATTCGCATCAGCCACTGGATGACCCACAATGATCACCATGGAGAGGAATACGAACTTTTCGCCGAGCAACTCGAGGAAGCGGGAAAGAAAGCCGCGGCGGAACAGATTCGTAAGATCGTCCAGCTCAACGACCAGGTAACGGATTGCCTGAGGGTCGCCCTTAAGGATCTGGAAGGATAGTATAGCGGTCTCCGAAGAGACTTCGGCCCCGTCGAGACTCGTAGCGACGTAAAGAAGGAGTCTCCGGCGGGGTTGTTTTTTCTGATGAGAACTTCACCGCCGACTTGGAGCGACAAGGTTCAGGAGCGGGCAAGCAGGAGGGACTTTCGGAGCGCTTCTTTGGAGGCCCGCAGGCGATCCGAGAGCCGTTGGTGCAACTCTTCGAGTCTTAATTCGTACTCCGGGTCCGCATCTACATTGGGGATCACCGCAGTACCGGAAATACGCTCAGCCTGGAGGCTTCTGAGAATCCGCCCGCCGAAATGCTCTTTCGCGGCGATACGATCCTCGCCGTATTGGTCGAACAAGCGGCGAATCTCGTGAATTTCCTCAGCGGCATTCGTCCAGGAAAGCAGGTCATCCAACAGGTCGGGGGGCATCGAGTCGGGTCCCACGGTTTCCAGAACACGGTCCACCCCCTCCCGAATTCCCGCATCTCCCAGCCCGGACAGCTCTTCGCGAAAACGATGGAAGGGGACTTGACCGTCCAGATATTTTCGGGTCAGTCCCCTTGCCTTACTTTTTGCCTCTTCGAGACGAAGCCGGCGTAGTTCCCCTTCATCCGGGCGGAGGTGTTTGGTCTTCTCAAGCACCAAATCAAGCGTGCTCTTGATCTCTCCCATATCGCCCATGCCTCTGTATTTCGTCGCGGCGGTCAGTATTCCTTGGGCATCTCGTTGAGTTCTTCCAACGTGAACACCGGACCGTCCTTGCACACCAGTTTGTCTCCGATGTTGCAGCGTCCGCAGATTCCAATGCCGCATTTCATGCGCATTTCCAGGCTCATGATGATCTGGTTCGCTTCGAAACCGAGTTTGCTGAGCACCGGCTGGGTGAACTTGATCATAATGGGCGGGCCGCAAACCAGGGCCAAAGCGTTGTCCGCTCCCGGAGCCTTCTGCTCCGTAATGGCCGGGACGAACCCCACGTTGTATTTCCAGTCCGGGTCGTCGGTCCGGTCCACGGTGATGTGCATGTGAATGTCGTCCCGTTGCTCCCAAGCCGCCAGCTCTTCCCTGTACAACAGCATCCCCGGAGACCGGGCGCCGTAGATCACGTGGATATCGCCATACTTGCTCCGGTTTGCCGGGTCCAACATATAGACGATGCTTGATCGCAACGTGGTAAAGGCGAATCCACCACCGACGATCACCACGTTCTTTCCCTCCATGCGCTCCCAAGGATACCAGTTCCCCAAAGGTCCCCGGATTCCCATGATGTCCCCTACGGCCATATCGTGAAGGAAGGTCGTTACCAATCCCACCTTGTTCACGGTAAACATCACAAAACCTTTTTCCGTGGGGGAAGAGGCGATGCCGATGGGGATCTCGCCCTTGCCGGCTACCGAAAGCTCGGCGAACTGGCCCGGTGTATATTGGAAAGCGGCCTCGTCTTCAGGGCGCAGGAACTCGAATTTGAAGGTCTTAAGGTTCTTGTCTTCCGTTTCGGTAATGATATCGATAATACGGACCGGATAGGGTAAGTACGGATTCTTCAATGCAGTACCCCTTTCTGTCAGGCCGACTTGCGTTCCGGAGACGCCCAGGAGTTCATCTTCTCAAACACCCGGCGGATGTCGATGTTCACGGGGCAGAATTGGACGCAACGTCCACAACCCACGCATGCCGGCCCGCCGCCGTACTTGTCGATGTAGTACTTGAGCTTGTGCATGAAACGCTGACGGACTCTTTGAGATTTGTGATCCCTGGGATTGTGACCGGATCCGTGAAGGGTGAACAAAGGAAACATACAGGAATCCCAATTTCGAAGTCTGATTCCGTTGTTTCGGCTCACTTCGTCCTGGATGTCGAAACACCAGCAGGTGGGACACAAAAACGTACAGGTCCCGCAGTTGATGCAGGCGAAAGCCACTTCTTCCCAGAAATCGGCATCAAACAAATCGTTCAGCCGCTGGTCGGCCAGCTTGTCCGTGGGAACGGTGCAGGTGATCTTCTTCTCCGCCTCTTCCCGGGCTTTGTTCAGGGCCTTTTCATCCTTGTCTTTGGCGGCTTCGCCTCCGGCCTTCTCGACCAAGCCCTTCCCTTTGTCGGTTAACGACTTCAGGAGAAAGCGGTCCCCCAGATCGACCATGAGCACGTCCAGACCGGCTTCGTGGAAGGGGCCGCAGCCCACGCTCGTGCAGAAACAGGTTGCGCACGGGTCGTTACAGGCGAAACCCACGAAAAGAGTCTTCTCGTACCGTTGCAGCCAAAAAGGATCCTGGTATTCAGGAGTTTCGAAGTTCTTTTTCACCAATTGCACAGCCAGGGCATCGCAAGGTCTGATGCCCACGACGAGCCTTTCCGGTACCTCTCCGGGAATCTCACTGAGGATTCCGGCGTCTTCCGCCTCAGGCTCCAGCGTATAGGCAAACATCTTTTCCGATTGGGGCTGCATCAGCTGCTTGGGGGAGAGACGCGTGTTTTGAAACTTGAAGTCGGGATCGACTCCTTCCTCCAACTTCTTGAACGCGAAGTACTCCTCCTCCTTCACGGGAACCAACACCTCATAGTCCCGTGAAAAAGCATCGAGCACCGATCGGAAACGATCTTTGGAAACGACGATCGATTTCATGATCAATCCCTTAAAATCATTTGACGAATTCATCCGGATCATCGGGACGGTAGCGGTCCAGGGGAGGCCTCTCTTCCAATGTCAGGCCGGTTTCCCAGTCGTACAGCTCCTTGACGTCCTTCTCGAGTTTCTTGGTGAACTGCCTCACCTTGATTCCCACCGGGCAGGCCCGCTCACAGGCGCCGCAGTCAGTGCATCTCCCCGCGCAATGATAGGCCCGAAGGAAATGAAAAGTCAGCGTGTCGGTTTTGTCGATGCTTTTGCCCACCCACTGGGGCCTGCTTTCGTCGACGAAACAAACGGGACAGTAACACAAGGGACAGGCGTTGCGGCAGGCGTAGCACCGAATGCAGGGGCTAATGAGCTCCTGGAAATGCGCCCACTTCTGGTCGGCCGTCATGGCCTCCACCGCTCGAATGTCCTCGTAGCGATCCACGTCCTTTTGCTCTTCCACCTCCGGGGCTACCAGCTCGTCGTAGATCACCGGATTGCGATGGATGCAAATAGCGCAATTGTCCTGGAGCACATCTTTCTTCTTGAAAGACTCCTTGAAGTCTTTTCCTGAAGCCGTGATTTCGTCACCCTTTTCAGCAACCTCGACAACTTCTCGGCCGCCCGCCGAATCGGCGATCTTCCGCCGATCGATCATTCCGGTACAGGGAATTCCCACGATTACCAGCTGCTCTCTGGTGATCTGGTTTTCCACCACGTGGTTGACGATGTTCCTGGAGTCGCACCCTTTGGCTACAATTCCGATGCGCTCCGTCCTTTTGGGAAGATAGTTGGCCAAGTTAATGCCGCAGTTCGAGTCCCAATGCAGCAAGTCCGCGTCTTCGGGCTTCCTGATCATGATAGGTTCGTTCATCATGGGAACCGTGCCCTTGCGGAAACCGATGAACATGTCCACCTGCCCGGACTCGAGCAACCGCTTTGCGATTTCTCTTATTTTATCCGTATACTCGATCATTTATGCCACCTCGGCCAGCTCTTTGATCAACCTGTCGGCCGGCCCTAGAGCGCGCACGGCCTCGCTGACCTCCGTGGCGACCTTTTGAAACTTGGTGGATTCCGCAGAAGATATCCAGGAAAAATGGAGCCTCCCGGGCTCGATGCCAATATACTCCAGCAAATTCTTGAGCAGGGCGAATTTCCTGCGCGCATAGAAATTGCCTTCGATATAGTGACAGTCGCCGGGGTGTCAACCGGAGACCCAGATTCCGTCGGCTCCTCGACGGAAGGCGCTGAGGATGAACTTGGGGCTTATCCTGCCGGAGCACGGTACGCGAATGACCCGCAGTTCCGACGGATATTGCATGCGACCGATTCCTGCCAGGTCAGCGGCCCCGTAACTGCACCAATTGCAGAGGAAGGCAACGATCCTGGGTTGCCACTGAGGTTCGCTCATGAGCTGTTCTCCCGAATAGAGTTGTCGGTCCTTTGGACTTGATTTCCGGTCGGTTTGTCCGGGAATGCGGGTTCCAATTTTCACAAAGATAGAGAATCCGAACCCGCCTCCGATCCTCTTCCCGTGTTCATCGAATTCAGGGCTCCGACTTTCCGGAAGTAAAGCCCCGAAATCGACGGATTCAGGCAACGCTCTCAGGCCTCAAAACGACCCGGCGAGACACCGCCGATCCAATTATTCCGAACAGGCGCCTTCACCCATCCGGATCTTCCTTCTTCCTTTTAGCCAACACGGCGCGGTCCACGCCACCTTTTTCTTTGAGATATACGTTTATGGATTCGCCCGGCAGCGCTTGCCGGTGAATTCCCACGAAATTGGCGGTAATGGGGAGCTCTCTTCCGCCACGGTCCACCAGGACCGCCACCTGTATGCTCCGAGGTCGACCGAAATCGATCAGCGCCTCCATGGCGGCTCGGATGGTTCGACCGGTGAAGATCACATCGTCCACCAACAGGATATCCGCGTCGTTCAGAGGAAAAAAGAGTTCCGTCTTTCCCACGATGGGAGCATTGCCGATCCGGGTCCAATCGTCCCGGTACATGGTAATGTCGATGATTCCCGTGGGAACCGTTCTCGAAATCAGGCTCTCGAGTTTTTCCCGCAAACGCTGGGCCAGGAAGGCACCGCCGGTCCGAATGCCCACCAGTACAAAACTATCCATCTCCCCGTAGACGTCCTTGATCCGCAGAGCCAAGTCCGTAACCAGGTTTTCAATGTCTTCCGCCGAGAGGATGATTTCTTCCGTTGCGTCGGCTGCCATGATCCGCCTCACAAAAGTCCTAATCATAGCCGAAAAGCCCAAGAGGTCAACATTTTTCAGTGCTATCGAGTAGTTTATCCCGATCGGAGCACAAACCCCATGCGAAAAAGCTCATCGAATCGACGGTTCAACTCCGCCTTTCGACCCGACCACACCATCGTCCCCCAGCTCCCGGATCAAGTGATCCACCCCGGGATACCCTCGGATTCCTATATCATGCCAGACTTCTGCAAGATGAACCAACGCGGCCGGCACATGCTCCAAGAACCCTTGCTTTCCTTTCCGCAGCCCCAGGAATGCAAACGCGCCCAGCGCCTGCATAAGACGGTGAAAGGCCAGCAAATGGAATTCGGTTCTAAGGGGAAAAACCCTCTCGGACTTCGGCCCGCACAATGCGGCCAAATGATAATCCAGCAGGGTTTCCCTCACGGAACGAGGGAGCCGTACGTAAGGATCATACAGCAGAGACGCCGCATCATACAGGCCGGGGCCGAACCTCGCTCCCTGAAAGTCGATGACGAAACAACGGTCGCCTCGAACCATCAGGTTCCTGGACTGGTAGTCTCGATGGATCAAGGTGTCCGTTGGGACGGCATCGATCCTCGACGCAATATCTTTCAGTTCTTTGCGAGTGTCTCCGGAAACCCGAAGCCCCATATACTCTCCGACAAAACAGTCCAGAAAATAGCAGCTCTCCCTGCGATATGCAAAGTCACCCGTATACACCGATTCTTCCAGGCACCATTCACTCCGAAAAGACTTCGTCGCCCGGAGCCGAAGCCCGACAAGAACGTCAAGGGCCTCCCTATAGAGGTCCATAACGTCTCCTTCGATCTCGGCGGACTTGTGCCGGTATCGATACAGATCCTCGTCTCCCAGGTCTTCCAGAATGAAGAAACGATCATCTTCGAAAGCCGCAATTTCGGGAACCGGAATCCCGCAACGCAATAGATGGGTACCGATGTGATGGTAGGAGGCCGCTTCGCGGAGGTTCACCGAGTGGTCCAGCGCCACCCTGGATCCTCCTCGGCTCAGGACTCTGTAAAAAGCCCGGTCCGATCCGTCGCCTTTCAAGGGGGCGATCCCGAAAGGAAGAGGAAATCGACGAAGGAGAAAAGCGCGAAAGTCGGAATCGATCACTGGGCTTCCCGATATCGGTTGAGGTCATAGTAAAGGCCGCCGAACGCCATGAGCTCGTCGTGCTTGCCGGACTCCACGATCCGACCTTTCCTCATCACCAGAATCCGGTCGGCATGGCGTATGGTGGATAGGCGATGGGCAATGACGAAGGTGGTGCGCCCTTTGATGAGACGGCTCATGGCCTCTTGGATGACGCGCTCCGTTTGGGGATCCACATGGGCGGTGGCCTCGTCCAAGATCAGGATTTCGGGGTCATGGACCAAGACCCTGGCAAACGCGATCAGTTGCCTTTCTCCCACGGAGAGGACGGCTCCCCCCTCCCCCACCTCGTGATCATACCCTCCCGGCAGTGCCGCGAACAGGTCGTCCGCTTGAATCCGCCGCATCAAATCGCGTACCTCGTCCGTGGACAGCTCTTCCCTGTCCATGCGCATGTTGTCCAGCACGCTACCCGAAAAGAGTACCGTATCCTGCATCACGAGCCCGATGGATCTCCGCAGACGCTCTAGATCCCAGTCCCGCAGGTCCACATCGTCGATGAGAATATTTCCCCGAGAAGGCTCGTAAAACCTCTCCAGCAAATGAATGAGAGTTGTCTTCCCCGCTCCGGTGGCACCTACCAGAGCCACCGTCTCACCGGGCAGCGCCTCGAAATTGATGTCCTCCAACACGGGCTCACCCTCACGATAGGCGAAGTGCACCTCCCGGAAAACCACATGGCCGCGTAGTCGGTCGGGTCCGTGTTCCTTCCCTCTCCGCCGGGGACTTTCGTCATGGTCCAGGAGCTGAAAGATTCTCTCCGTGCTGGCCAAAGCCGACTGCATGATATTGAACTTCTCGGAAATCTCTCGAATAGGTCTGAAGAACAACTGGACATATCCGATAAAGGCCACTAGAACCCCCAAGGAAATCCGTTCCCTCACCACCTCCCCTCCCCCGTACCAGATTACGAGGGCCACCGCCAGAGCCGCCAAAAGCTCTATGGCCGGAAGGAAAACGGCAAATATCGTAATCTGCCTCATCCCCGCTCGAAAGTTGTCTTGGTTCACGTTTTCGAACAAAGACAGGCGATGAAGTTCCCGCACAAAGAGCTGGATCACGGTCATGTTGGCGAAACTCTCTTGGAAAAATCCGTTCAGCTTGGCCACCTGCACGCGGATTTCCCGGAAAGCCTCGCGGGCCAGCCATGCAAAAAGCAGGGTCAGGATCAGGATAAAAGGGATCAAGGTGAAACAGACCATGGCGAGGGAGGAGTTCAATCGATACAGGACGAAGACGACCCCCGCTATGACGAAGACGTCTTTGAAGACGGCGAGAATAACGGATTTGAACAGTTCGTTGAGATTCTGCACATCATTGGTGGCGCGCGTCACCAATCTTCCCACCTGGTTGCGATCGAAAAAAGGCACGCCCTGCCGGGTCAGGTGAGCAAAAAGTTCAACGCGCATGTCCTGCATGATATTGTGGGAAGTCCATTCCAATGCGTAGATGGAACCGTAGTGAGACAGGAAGGAAAACCCGAGGGCGGTGAGGAAAAGCAATGCCACGATACTCACGCCCCGGAAATCGTCTTTTCTCAGGTCCCTGATTTCGGACGCCGGCAGCTCGTCGAAACTCCCATAATCTATGTAGGAATATCCGCCCACCGGGTCGAACTTTCCCGGAAAACGGGCTGCAAGAGCTTCCGTCATCTCGCTGTCCCGGCATCGATAATAGCGCTCTTCCCCGATCACACCGGCCTGTTTGAGGAGCCTGAGGTGGGCGGGATCGATCTTCCTTATCTCCTGGTTGGAAAGATAGCGTCGGTCCTTCAGCAACGCCTCGTAATGATGAAGAAGCTCCGGAGATTCCACGAGGGACCTTTTGTCCAAGGAGACACGATGGAAGGTCGGCAGGATATAACGGTCGATGGCGACTTTGGTGAGATAGGGAGGGACCAACTCGAATCCCGTGCCCAGCAGTGTCAGGAGCAGGATCGCTACGACCATCCTTCCATAGGGCAATACGTAAGGCGCCAACCTGCGCAACAGGAACAAGTTTCGGAGTTTGCCCCGATCCGCCTCTTCGGAATATCCGTAACCCGTATGCACCTGGTCAGCCTTCGAGCCTTTCCGCCAGCAACGCCTCTTCATAGATGCGGGGATAAATTCCACCGCCGGCCATCAACTCTTCGTGAGTACCCCGTTCCCGAATACGTCCCCCTTCGAGCACCAATATCCGGTGAGCACGACGTATCGTGGCCACCCGATGGGAGATCAGCAGATTGGTTCTTCCCTTCCTCGTTTGGAACAGGTTGTCTAAAATGCGCTGTTCCGTTCCCGCGTCGACCATGGAGAGTCCGTTGTCTACGATGAGGATGGGCGGATCCGAGAAGAGCGCGCGTGCCAGAGCCAGTCTCTGCCGCTGTCCGCCCGACAGAGTGATCCCTCGCTCTCCCACCAAGGTGTGAATTCCCTGCGGGAAAGATTTCGTTTCCTCTTCCAGTTCCGCGACCCGCAGGCATTCGAAAGCACGCTCCTCGACGGCTTCCGCCTCTCTTCCCATTACGAGATTGTTGAACAGCGAATCGGAGAACAAACCGGGCTCCTGGGGTACGGTTCCCACGGAGGCCCTGAGGGACGCCAGACGCAACTCGCGGATCGGTGTTCCATCCAGCATAACGACTCCGTCCGTGGGATCGAGCAAACGAGTAAGCAGGCGGACAAATGTGGTTTTTCCGCAGCCCGTCCGTCCTACCAAGGCCGTTGTCTCACCCGGTTCAAGCGCGATGGAAAGCCCTTTCAGAACCCAGCGACCTTCATGGGGATACTTGAGGGCCACCTCCGCCAGTCGAAATGCCCCCCGAACTCTTTCCAGGCTCACCGCATCCGGCGAGTCGGCAACGTCCGGCGACTCTTTCAGAATCCGGTTGATCCTGGCCATGGAAACCGATCCTCGTTGGACCAGATTGGTAACCCAACCCAAGGCCATCATCGGCCACGTGAGGAGATTCAGGTAGCTGATAAAAGCCACGAAATCCCCGGTGCTCGTATCCCCGAGAATGGTCATGCCTCCCCCCCACCATAGGACAATGGTGAGGCTCAAATTCGTCAAAAGCAGCATCATGGGAGAAAACAGGGCCATGACTCGTCCCAATTGGACGTTCTCGTGGACATAACGCTCGCCCAAATCGGTCATCCTACGTTTTTGCCAGGCTTCCAGCCCATAGGCCTGTACCATCCTGATGCCTGAAAAGGCTTCCCGCGCCTGTTCGGTAAGCTCTCCGAATATCTGTTGCACTTTTTGAAAATGACTATGCATTTTGCGGGTGAGTATCCTGCTGGCCAGCACGATGAAAGGCATTGGGATCAAAGAGATGAGCGTAAGTTTCGCATTGATGTAGAACATGAACCCTATCGTGGCGAGCCCAAGAATCACTCCGTCGTTAAGGGCCACTACGCCCATTCCGACAGCGAAGCGCACGGCATCCATGTCGTTTATGGCGTGCGCCATGAGCTCACCCGTTCGGGCTTGCTGGTAATATCCCATGGAGAGACTTTGCATGTGGGCGTAAAGCCGCCGGCGCAGGTCTCTTTCCACGATCCGGGAGTGGCCGAAGAGAAGTCGGCGCCATATATAGCGAAACAGCCCCACGACCAGGGCGATGGCGACAACGACGAGAGCATAGGCAAGCAAATCGCCGGCTTCGATCGTACCGAGAGTCAGGCCGTCCACAGCCCGCTTGATGATTCTGGGAATAAAGAGTTGCAGAATATCTACTGCCAGTAGGCAGAAAAGACCGATTACAATCCTCTTCCGGTTCTCAAGGAAATAGCGTTTGAGAGGGGAAAGGTTTTTCAGAAGGCGATTTGAGAAAGGCATAAGGGCTACCGGAGACCGAGCAATGGAATTGGAGAAGCGTTTTCGCCGGTCGCCTCGGATTCCAGTGCGGGATAAGCTTTGAAACCAATGGGTTGGGGGCACCGAATGAAAACTATTTATAGGAGGCGGAATGCCTCGTGTCAACCGCGGGTAATTGCGCCCCCAGAGCAAGTCTCGTTCCGCTTTTCACTTGACAAAAAAAAGGTTCTTTGGATATAGTTCGGCAAATTTGGGATATTGTCGTTGGATAATCCCGAAATTGTTAAAGAAAAGAACCCATGCTACGAGGAAGGCGTCAGTCCCCGACAGGAGACGTCTGTTCTCGGGCGTTCTTGTGATGATTTTAGCAAATTAATGCAATTTGCGCGTGTAACAACCACCAGGAGAAAAGACATCGTAAGGAGGAGCATTTATGGCGCTGGATCCAACCAAACATGCGGACTGGGAAATTGCAGAAGAGGCGGAGTCCCGGATGAAGAAAGTCGACCAGCTCGCGGAAGAGCTGGGGCTCGACAAGGAAGAGCTTCTTCCCCACGGTCATTATGTGGCCAAAGTGGATTTCAAGAAGGTCCTCGAACGCCTCAAAGATCGGCCTGACGGCAAGTACATCGACGTCACCGCGATCACCCCGACCCCGCTGGGCGAAGGCAAGTCCACCTCGACCATGGGCCTCGTCCAGGGCCTCGGAAAGCGCGGCATGAACGTGACCGCGGCCATTCGGCAACCTTCCGGCGGTCCCACCATGAACATCAAGGGCAGTGCCGCGGGCGGCGGTTTGGCGCAGTGCATCCCGTTGACCCCCTTCTCCCTCGGTCTTACCGGCGACATCAATGCCATCATGAACGCTCACAACCTGGCCATGGTCGCTCTCACCGCCAGGATGCAGCACGAATCCAACTATGACGACGAACAGTGGGCCAAGCGGAACCAGCCCAGACTGAACATCGATCCCAGAAACGTCGAAATGGGCTGGATCATCGACTTTTGCGCACAGGCTCTCCGGAACATCATCATCGGTATGGGCGGCAAGATGGACGGCTTCATGATGCAGTCCAAGTTCGGTATCGCCGTCTCCTCCGAAATCATGGCCATCCTCGCAGTGGCACGCGATCTCAAGGACATGCGGGAACGTATGGGCAAGATCGTAGTGGCTTACAACAAGAAGGGCGACCCGGTCACCACGGGCGACCTGGAAGTCGACGGCGCCATGACCGCCTGGATGCTTGAAGCCCTCAATCCCAACCTGCTTCAGTCTTTGGAAGGTCAGCCGGTATTCGTGCACGCCGGTCCCTTCGCCAACATCGCCATCGGTCAAAGCTCCATCATCGCCGACCGCGTGGCCTTGAAACTGAGCGATTACCATGTGACGGAATCCGGATTCGGAGCGGATATCGGTTTTGAGAAGTTCTGGAACCTCAAATGCCGTTTCAGCGGCCTCAAGCCCCATTGTGCGGTGATCGTCGCCACCATCCGGGCCCTCAAGTGCCACGGCGGCGCCCCCATCCCGGTTCCCGGCCGTCCCATGCCTCAAGAGTACAGCAGCGAAAACGTGGGTTGGGTGGAAGCCGGTTGCGCCAACTTGGTGCACCACATCAACACCGTCAAGACCGCCGGGATCAATCCCGTGGTGTGCATCAACGCCTTCTACACCGATACGGACAACGAAATTAAGGCCGTACGCCGTATCGCCGAAGCGGCAGGCGCCCGCGTGGCCCTCAGCCGTCACTGGGAAAAGGGCGGCGACGGCGCACTCGAATTCGCCGATGCGGTTGTGGACGCGTGCAAGGAAGAAAACAACTTCAAGTTCCTGTACGACCTGGAACTTCCCCTGCGTCAGCGCCTTGAACTGATGGCCACCAAGGTGTACGGCGCCGACGGCGTGGATTACTCCCCCGCCGCCGCCGCGAGAGCGGAAAAGATCGAAAAGGACCCCGTCCTTTCCAAGTTGGGAACCTGCATGGTCAAGACTCACCTCTCCCTCAGCGACAATCCCGCCATCAAGGGCGTGCCCAAGAACTGGCGGTTGTTCGTGAGAGATATCCTGACCTACGGCGGCGCCGGGTTCGTGGTGCCGGTGGCCGGTGCCATTACCCTGATGCCCGGAACAGCTTCCGACCCCGCCTTCCGTCGCGTGGACGTGGACGTGGACGCCGGGAAGGTCAAAGGCCTGTTCTAAGCGGAATCTGAACGAAACAAACGAGATTTCGCACTCGAACATAAAAGGGGCCCCTTATAGGGGTCCCTTTTTTTCACCGCCGGGAGTCAGGAAGATCACACACGGAATCCGGGCGGGTGATACCCTCAAAATCTCCGCAAGCCGGCATCTCCGCGCTTTGCCAAACCTGGTTTTTCTGATCACCCTCTCCCGTTCGGCAGGTCAAGTCGGCCCTCTCTCTTCCGTTTCTCGTTCTCAAACCGTAGATATTTGACAATCTCACACAGGCCGATGTATCTTTATGTGAAGTTCTATTTCGATGGAATCATTTCATGGGTTTTCCTTCCGAGGCATCTCGGTACCTGTTGAAGGCGAACGGCTCAAAGTCCACCGAATCAGGGAGATAAACATGGAACTCACCGAAATCAGGCGAGGGGCGCCTCCGGCCGCGCCGCTGCAGCCCCAATCGACGACGACCGTCTCCGCCGGGGAAGCTCCCCCGGAGGACGTGGTGAGCCTTTCTTCCTCCAATGGGAACGAGTCCCGTAAAGAAGCCATTGAAGAAGCCTTGTATCTTGCCGTCCTTGACGAAATTCGGAAGTCCCAGTTTACATCGACTCAATTCGAGAACATGACTTTCAATCTTGAGCTGGCGCTCGGCGGCTCGAGCTTCCAAAACGACGTCCACCCCGTCACCTCGGGGGACACCGGTGCCGACCTCGACATGTCCGACTCTCCCTTGGTTCCCAAACACGCGGTAGCGACTTCTTTCTTTGATCCTTCGGCATCCGGAGAGCATTCGGAAGATCCCCGTGGAGAGGGGAACGGGGAAGACGAAGCCGCGGCAACCCAAGCGGCCAATGCCGTCACACAGGCTTCCGATCCCACCGGAGAAGCCGCCTCTATGTTTGGAGGGGGGACCGGTTCCCAAATCAAAGGGGGATAGCTGTTGTTTCGGAAGTCGACGATGCTTCTACCATCCCTATTCTCTCGGTCCTATGGATTCCAGGTAATTCTCCGCTGAGTTCTCCTGCAGCCTCCGTGTTATTGCCTCAAGTATTGCACCCTCATGCCGATAATTGAACCAAGCGCTTTCCTCCATGCAAGGCGAAGAAGTTCATCGCCTATTCACGGAAAGGACCATGGATCCCGTCAACCTATTGCAGCAGCTCTTCACGGGGAGAGAGACCCCTTCGATCACGGGTGAGGCCGAAAGGCCGGTGAAGCAGACCCCGGATGACGCCTCGACGGGTCCGAAAGACCGGGTCAGCCTATCGGCGGGTCCGACAACCGATTCGCAAAACAGTAAGCCCCCGGTGTCCGCCCCGGACGACGTCTCTCAACCTTCCGACTTTGAGGAACTGCTCAGAGCGCTCCGTGAGCTGAAGGCCAAAGAGCCGTCCTCCGGCGGGGAAGACCTGATACGGGGCATTTCCGAAGGGCTCTTAGAAGCGCTCATATCCGGAACAATGTCGGGCGACGCCGACAACAGCGACGATCCTCTCACCGCGCTCAATGAAGTCTTCCCCAGGACCGAGGAGCAAGAAGAAGCGCTGAAAGAAGCACGGGACTTGGTGACGGTGTCCAACGTCACTTTGGACATCACCCGGGGTATGAATGCCGCCGGTTCCGACCAGGGAAACAAAAGCTTTCGCTTCTCCGTGGCCCAAGAAAGTCGTCGGGCTTTTCTCGAAATGGACAACGGGCGCACGGCAACCGCCTTTACCCTGCTGACTCTCCTGCATACCAAGAAAGAAGACTCGCCGGACCCCGGTTTCATCCAAACCTCTTATTCCGTGGAGGACGCCGGCTCGGAAAACGCTCGCTTTCAAGCGAAACGCGGGCCTTTTGAATTGAAGGACACGCCGGTTTCCCAAGCAAACATCGGCTATCGGATCAACATGAAGGGCATGGGCAAGCGGTATCTGTGAACTCCCGCATCCCTGCCTACCAAGGCCCAAACACCGAATAATTCCCCTATTCTTCCGCACGGTCGCCTCCCACTCCCGCCGGGACCATTCCTGATTTTCAGAATTGTGCCGATTCGGTATGATGCCCGTAACATGGGCGCCGCAGCGCGCTATGAAGTCCTCCATCCTTCTTTCCGCATTCCGGTCCGACGGGCGCAGTGAATCGAAAAAAGGAGGGTAACTCACGATCCATAAAGGAGTCCGGTTTGGAGATTACGGCAAATGACGGGGGAACTGGTTTGGGGATCGTGGACGGTCACGTCCATCTGGATCGCATTCCCGAAGTGGAGCAACACCTTGAGGAGGCACGCAAGGCGGGTGTTGCGGCTGTTGTCGGAGTCGGAATGGAGGAAGTGGGCAACCGCAGGATCATGGAACTTGCGGAGAAGCACCCCGGATTTGTGCACGTCGCTGTGGGGCTGCATCCATGGATGGTTAAACCGGAATCCTGGGAATACGAAACGGAACGCCTCATTCAACGACTTCCCTCCGCTCTAGCGTTGGGGGAAGTGGGTTTGGATTACAAATACCATGCGACGAAGGCCCTACAGAAACAGGTCTTCAGCCGGTTGTTGGAGTCCGCTCGCCGTTTCGGGAAACCGGTGATCGTTCACTCAAGATATTCTCATGCGCGATGTCTGGAGATGCTGCGTGAATCGGCGATCAGGAAGGCCGTATTTCATTGGTATTCCGGCCCTTCAGACGTGTTGGCGGCACTGCTCGATGAAGGCTATTTCATTTCCGCGACCCCCGCTCTGGCTTATAGCGAAGCGCATCGCGAGGCGGTGCGACGGGCTCCGCGGGAAGCGCTATTGTTGGAGACAGATGCCCCCGTGGACTTCGGGCAAGGGCCGTCACGCCCCGTGAACGTGCTCGACACCTTGCGTCTGGTTGCGGAAATCTACGGATGTTCGGTTGAGGAAGCGGCCCGGGTAAGCAAGTCGAACACGGAGCGTTTTTTCGGGGTGAAATTCGGTTGAACCGAGGCGAAATTTCGGGGGGATCCACCGAAGGTGAATGAAAGAAAGCGCTTACCGAACAGGGCCCGGCGGAAGGGCAAGAAAATTACTCATTGACGTCACACCGATTTCATGCCAGTATCCTATCATAGGTGTATCAGACTTTGTGGGAAAACCAATGACCTCACCTTTTTTCCCCCAAAGGAGGTGGTTCCTATTTCCGCCTGCGTCCCCATCCGAAGACGATGGCCGATCCCGGCTCCCGAGGCGCGAAGCGGCAGGCGCAACCTTTATTGCATCGCCTACGATCAGTGTCTCGACCAAGCCGTACGGAACAAATGGAGGACTTTTTCCTGCGGCAAGTCCTGCCCCTTCATCAGGAGCTACGACCCTCCCGACATTTTGTGCAGCAGAGAGGATCACTGGGACCTGTACGACTTCTATCTTTGGTAGCCAACCTCCGTCCCGCTCGCACCGCAGCCGGTTACCCCAACCGGTGCGCGTGAGAGCGAAAACACTTTCGCCACCGCGCTTGTCAGCGATCTTCGAATCTCCGGCAAATCCGAAACGTCCGGGCGGCCGAGCAAATGTTCGGTTCTTCACCGCCCTTTTACCTGTCCGGTGCAAAGCGACTTCATCTCCAGGAGACCGCTTTCGATCCATCGCTCAGCGAGTTCGCGGCCCTCAGGTGACACCCTTTTTCAAGTTCTTGAGTTCCCGAATTCTGTCCGGGGTGAACCCGGAGGCCGCACAGGACATCAACGTGTTGTTATGGAACAGAGGTTCCGCTTCAATGTCGTATCTTGCGGTTTTAAGAGCCTCGGCCCACATGGCGGAGCCCGGAATGGGGGAATACTCGGCGGTCATGGGCGACCCCCCGGCTTCTTTGATATCCCTGATACTTGCCTCCACCTGTCGCGGCGACTGACCCGGCAACCCCATAAGAATATAGAACCCCAACTGCTCCCGACCAAAGCCGGCACTCTTCAAGTATCCCAGGCTCCGCCCTAAGTCTCCGCTCCTTAATTTCCCGCCGGTCCGGGCGTGCCAATCGTGATCCGATGACTCATACCCGAACCTCAGCGTCTCGAATCCGGATTTCATGAGCATTCGAGCCAGAGGCGGAGTGATTCGGTTCAAGTGCATGCCGTTGGGCGCATGGAATCGCACTCGGGGTCCTTCGGCCGCCACCCGACTTAGAAAAGGCTCGATCCTGCTCTTGCCGTTGACCAAAAGAGCGTCGTCGTAGAACGCCACGTCCGTCACGCCGAGGGTCTTCACCCAGTAATTCAGCTCCCCATAGATTTGTTCCGGTTCCCGCTCCAGAAACCCGGAGAAAAGCTCTTTGGAGGCGCAATAGTGACAATGATAAGGGCAGCCTCGGCTGGTGAGCATGCAAATGTACCGGGGACGGCAAATCAAATCGAGCGATGGGTACACTGAAAATAGTTCTTCATTTTCAGGTGGTTCAGGTGATAACTTAAGAGATGAGTCTAAGTATTTCAGGACCTCGCTCTCACCCGGACCCCTGACCACCCGATCCGCCTGCGCCCCTTTCAGGGCATGCTCCGTGCACAACGTGGCGTAGATGCCTCCCAGAAGCACCGGGACCTTTGGAAAGACCTTCCGTATCATTCCAATGGCTTCAAAAACGCCCGGATACCAATACGTCATGATGGAAGTCACAAAAACGGCATCCGGTGGGTCGATGCGCAACGATTCCAGAAAATCTTGAAATACCTGTGGAGAGAAACCGTAGCGGAAGTAGCGTCTCCCAATCGAGCTCAAAGGTTTCGGCGGAGCCACCTCTTCCCGAAGGAACTTCCCCGTGCCGTATGCCCGCATGGTGGGGTGAGATCCGTCGTGTGGAAAGGAAAAGGGATCCATGCCGTCCCAGTAACGGAGTCGAAAGCCCCGCGAACGGAGGATTCCCGCGAGATACAGAAGTCCCAGAGGCTTCGCCCAGAGGTCATACGCGGCGAAATCGTAGATCCAAGGATTGACCAACAGAATGAGGGGTGTGTTCATGGCCGCATTCTATGAGTGGATCCATGGCTTCTCAAGCGTTTGGTCGCAGTCCCAATGTCGAAAACCGCTTGTGTCTTCGAGGCAAAATGGCTAAACAGGCACGAAAACGTTGACCACGGCAAAGGAACGGTCGGAGACGAATTCCGAAGATCCGACGGGAGGACCGACATGAGGGCTGTGCTGCAAAGAGTGGAGAACGCCTGGGTAATGGTGAAGGAAGAATGCGTCGGGCGCATTGGTTCGGGTCTCCTCATCTTTCTGGGAATCGGCCGCGACGACACTGAAAAGGATGCCGACTATCTTGTGGAAAAAACAATCCATTTACGCATATTTGAAGACGACGACGGAAAGATGAACCACTCACTGCTGGATCGCAACCTTTCGGCATTGGTGGTTTCCCAATTCACCCTTTGGGGAGACTGCCGTAAAGGGCGGAGGCCTTCCTTCACCCAGGCCGCGCCGCCGGACGAAGCCGAGCGGCTTTATCAATACTTCGTCGACGGCATGAAAGGAAAGGGCATTCGCGTAGATACCGGCCGCTTTCAGGCCATGATGGATGTCCACCTAATCAACGACGGGCCGGTGACTTTCCTGCTCGATAGCGGAAGGCTGTTCTGAGCCGTCCGGCCATACCGGCAAGGCGGAGTGACCAATGTCAACGGCGAGTCATAGAGAGTCGGCCCGACTCTTCCCTATTCCGTCGCTCCGAAGTGCGAGTTGCATCCGTTTGCTCGGCGCACCGGCGGAGTCTTGCGCCGTTTCCGTGCCTACAGGGCCCAAGTCTTTCGGACCTTTCCTCCTTTTAAGGGAAATGATTCCATGAACTCTGCGGAAGAAACACCCAAGTGTTTGATTACCATAGATAAAAACGGAAATTGGTACCATCGTGGAAGCCCCATGATTCATCGCGAGTTTGTGCTTGAATTCTACAAGCATCTCTTCAGAGACGAGCAAGGTCGGTATCTGATCCGATGGGCGGGTCGGCTGTGCGAAGTGGACGTGGAAGACACGCCCCTGGTCATTCGGCATATCGAAGTCACCAAGGCGGATGGTAAAGAAGTCGTCACGGTTTATCTAAACGACGACACTGAAGAGGTTCTGGACACCGATTCTCTTTGGATCGGTAAGGAAAACGTCTTGTATGCCATGGTGAGACAAGGCGCTCTGCCGGCAAGATTTCTCCGGCCGGCGTACTATTCTCTGGCGGGGCTCATGGAGTACGACGAGAGCAAAGGGGATTACACGATCACATTGAACGGGGAGAAACACTCGCTCCCACTTCACGGACAACCTGCTCCTTGAGTGGGAAACCTCCGGAATCCGAACCGCCCAACACGGTCACATGGGACCCTCGTGGGGCCCACACGCGTGGGTCCGTCGGCCCGAACACGGCGAAGGTGCGTGTTCCCACCGCGGCCGCCAGATGTGTCACTCCGGAATCATTCCCTATATAGCAGCAACTTTCCGTCAACACTGCGGCCAGGAGGTGCAGAGGAAGATTGCTCAAACGTCGAACTCCCTCCGGGATCGGATGGTTTGAGCGCTCCGCAGGCCCCTCGATCAAGACCACATCCCCCAGGCCTTGATTCTCGATAGTACGGATCATCGCTTCGAAGCACTCCGGAGGCCAGTTTTTTCGAACCCCCCCGCTCCCCATATGCACGGCGATGGGGCGTCCGTTCACTCCCAAGGAGGCGAGAAGCCTTCCCGCCTCGTCAAGTCGGTGACGTGGAGGAAGAATTCTCGGACGCCGAACCACCGGCTCCAAGCCCACCCGCTCCATAATTTCCTGTTGATGGTCCAGGACGTGAATTCTTCGCCCCTCTTCAGGAAAGGTTGAAACAAACAGAGGAGGTTCTTCGCTCCAAGCCGATAGATTCTCGAGAAGCAGAGAATCGGCCTGCCGGCCGAAGACGCAGACCCGCTTGAAAGGTCCCAAACCGCCTAATTCCGCTCCCCCTTCCCTCCATAAGGCGGAAAGCCTGTAGTCCTCCGAATCAAGGCCCACAAACTTAGCCTCAACACCTTCCAGCAAGGGAATGAAAGCTCTTTTAACGGCCATGGTGGTGGGTGCGTTCTCAGACCGCATACCCAACGCTTCGAGCAAAGGCAAAGACAAGATCCAGTCGCCCAGGGCTCCCCGATGCATGATGAAGTCCCCGAGCGGGGTCACAGAGCGGACCTCTTCCAGTCCTCCAGGCTGCGTAGAGCCCTCTCGCGGTATGCCGACCCTCGTTCCTTTTTGGGAGTTCGTCGCCCGAGAGGAGGGAAGAGTCCGAAATTGACATTCATGGGCTGAAAATGGGAACTGGAGGAGCCGGACACGTGACCGACCAAGGCTCCTATTGCGGTTTCGGCGGGGGGAACCACGAGAGGTCGCCCCAGGTGCAGGCGGGCGGCGTTGACTCCGGCCAGCAGTCCCATGGCGGTGGACTCCACGTAGCCTTCAACTCCGGTGATTTGTCCGGCAAGAAGAACGTTGCCGAAATTCTTGAGCTGAAGCGTATTGGTAAGACATTTAGGACCGTGAACAAAGGTGTTCCGGTGTACTCCGCCCAACCGCGCAAAACGCGCGTTTTCCAAACCCGGAATCATCCGAAACACTCTTTCCTGCTCGCCTTGTTTCAACTTGGTCTGAAATCCCACCATGTTGAATAATGACCCCTCCCGGTTCTCAGGCCTGAGCTGAACCACCGCATAAGGACGTTGTCCGGTCCGGGGATCGATCAGTCCCACGGGCTTCATGGGACCGAACGCCAAGGTCATCACTCCCCGTGACGCAGGCACCTCAATGGGCAAACACCCTTCGAAGAATCTGGGGTCTTCGAAATCGTGCAGAGGGACCTGTTCGGCGGCAAGCAAAGCCTCTAGAAAGGCCCGGTATTGAGCCTCCGTGAGGGGACAGTTGATGTAATCGCCTTCCCCTTCTTCATACCGAGAGGCTTTGAAGACCTTGGAGTAATCCACGGAGTCCGCGTAAACAATGGGTGCGATGGCATCGTAGAAGTAAAGATTGGGCGGCTCGGCAAGAGCCCGGAGGGCCTCCAGCATGGGCTCGGAGGTCAAAGGACCGGTGGCGATCACGGTCACTTCCCCCTCGACGATTTCACCCACTTCCCGGCGGATGATCTCGATTTCACGCCTGCTTTCCAAAGTCCGCGTTATCTCACGGCTGAATTCCTCCCGATCCACGGAAAGCGCTCTGCCTGCAGGTACTCGGGCGGCGTCGGCAATTTTTAGGATAAGGGATCCCAGTTCCCGAAGCTCTTCTTTGAGTAGGCCGACGGCCGACGTGGGCACATTGGACCTGAAGGAATTGGAGCAGACCAATTCCGCCAGCAGGTGAGACTGATGCGCCGGCGAGAATCTGTGGGGTTTCATCTCGAAGAGTCTGACGGGGACGCCCATTTCCGCAGCCTGCCACGCCGCCTCCGAGCCCGCCAATCCTCCTCCGATGACAGTGACCGTTTGGGACTTCATCCAAAAACTCGTTTGTTCATTTTCGTTTAGTTTCTCAATGGTTCGAGGCGAGGCTGGGGGCGGCGGGTACCTCACGATCGGGAAGGCGTTCCGGCGCCTGAACGGGGTGGAGCACCCTACAAGTCACAGTGGGTTTGGGCCCCTTCACTCGTCCAGGCGAACCGCGATGGGACTCCCCTTCCCTACGGCCCGCTGCGAAAGGCCCGTTGCCACAACAAGGAGAAGCCGAGGCCGGGTCCCGTGAAGTCACCCGACGGCATGCGGACGAGTCCTCAAAATTCCGGACCGCCGAGGAAAAACACCCGGCCGGGCTCTACCCTTCGAAGCGCCCCCATATCCATCACTCTTGGGGCAACGTCCTGGTATAACCACACTCTTTTCTGGGACAGGCCAGATAGGGGCCTTTCTTCTTGGAAAATTTCTCAATAAGAATCGGCGAGTTGCATTCAGGGCACCGCTCGGCAACCGGCTTGCTCCAAGTGGCGAACTTGCATTCAGGGTATTTTGTGCACCCGTAGAAGAGCCCTTTACGGGATCTTCGTTCGCTTAGCTCACCGTCGCAACCTTCTACCGGACACGGAAGTCCCAAACCTATGGGTTTGGTGTTCTTACACTTCGGATAGGCCGAGCATGCAAGAAAACGACTTCCGAACCTGCTCGTCTTGATCACCATGGGAGCGCCGCATCGATCGCAAACTTCGTCCGTTTCCTCAGGCGGCTCCTTGGCGGCTTTGCCGTCTTTGTTTAATGGAAGGGTGGTTTTGCATTCAGGATATTTGCTGCAGGCAAGAAACGCCCCGTAGCGTCCCCTTTTTACCACCATGTCGCTGCCGCACTCGGGACACTTCTCCTCGGCCTGCACTTCTTCCTCTTCGACGACAACCACCTGTCCCTTTTCATCACGGCTGAAGTTCTTGGTATTCCTGCAGTCCGGGTATCCTGGACAGGCAAGAAAGGAACCGGCCTTGCCTATCTTGATTTCCATTTCCTTACCGCAGAGTTCGCAGATCACGCCCGAAGGAGCGCCTCGTTTCTTCTTCTTTTCCGCGGCCTCCAGATCCTTCTCAAAGGGCTCGTAAAAGGCTTGAAGGAGTTCGTTCCACTTCACCTTGCCCTCTTCCACCTGATCTAGTTGGTCTTCCATCCGGGCGGTGAAGCGAACGTTCATGATGTCCGGGAAGCTGTCCACCAACAAATCGTTGGTCAGATAGCCCAATTCCGTCGGTCTGAATTGTGCCTTCTGCCTTTCGACATAATTTCTTTCCTGAATGTTGGAAAGAATCGCAGCGTATGTGCTGGGCCGACCGATTCCCTTCTCCTCCAGCTCTTTGACCAAAGAGGCTTCGCCGTATCGCGGCGGAGCCTTGGTAAAGTGTTGAAGGGGCACGATCTTCTGCAGATTCAGCACCTCTCCTTCTTCCAGGGCGGGAAGTCTGCGGTTGTCGTCGTCTTCGGAGACTTCATCCCGGCCTTCCGTGTACACCGCCATGTAACCGGGAAAGCGAACCACGGACCCGCCGGCGCGAAAGACGTAGTCACCCGCCGCAATGTCCACGGAAGTCAAATCGATTACGGCCGGCTTCATCTGACTGGCCACAAAACGCTTCCAGATCAATTCGTAGAGCTTGAACAGGTCCTCGTCAAGATGCGCTTTGACCATGTCGGGCGTTCGCATGGGATCCGTGGGACGAATGGCCTCATGGGCATCCTGGGTGTGTTTTCGATTCTTGTATACCGGCGGTTTGTTGGGCACGTAGTCTTTGCCGTACTGCCCTTCAATGAATGTCCTGGCCTCGGCCTGAGCTTCGGGCGAAAGTCTGGTCGAATCCGTCCTGATGTAGGTCACCAGACCGATTTGTCCCTCGTTACCCAATTCGACCCCTTCATAGAGTCTTTGGGCAAGCATATTGGTTTTCTTGGTGCTGAAGCGCAGCTTCCGGACCGCTTCCTGCTGAAGCGTGCTTGTGGTGAACGGGGCCACCGGTTTCCTGTTTTGCTTCTTTTTTGTGATGGCATGAACCCGATACTCACAGCCTTTGAGGTCGGCCAACACGGCGTCCGACTGTTCCTCATTCTCAATCTTCAGGGAATTGTTTTTGTGACGCACCAGGCGCGCTTCCACCGTCGGCGGAGTCGGGCCATCGAGGTGGGCGGTGATGGACCAGTATTCTTCGGGAATGAAGGCCTGAATTTCCCGTTCCCTGTCGACAATCAAACGTAAGGCCACGGACTGGACACGGCCGGCGCTCAAACCGTAGCGCAGCTTCTTCCAAAGCAAAGGACTCAGATGGTACCCGACCAGTCTGTCCAGAACGCGCCGAGCCACCTGAGATTCATATTTGTTTCGATCCAGGATTCCGGGCGATTCCATGGCCTGGCTGATCCCTCGTTGGGTCAGCTCGTGAAACAAGACCCGGTACATGCCCTCTTTCTTTCCCAAGGTGTCGGCAATGTGCCATGCGATGGCCTCTCCTTCGCGATCAGGGTCAGGCGCAAGGTAGACGGCCTTCGCGTTTTTAGCGGCTTTCTTCAGTTCGCTGATGACTTTTTCTTTTCCCGGTATCACTTGATATTGGGGAGTGAAGTCCCCACCGACGTCCACGCCGAGCTTGCTGCCCGGCAAGTCCATAATATGTCCCACCGATGCCTTCACCTCGAACTCGGGACCCAGATATTTCTTGATGGTGGCCGCCTTGGTGGGTGACTCAACGATAACCAACGACTTGGGCATACTATCTTTTCCTTGAATAGGTATTTCCGGAAACCTGCTCAACCAGACTCTTCAGCTCGAGCGAAAGCAGATGAGCCGCCACAGCTCCCGCCGCAAGTCCGGACAGTCGTACAATTTCATCCACATGTATGGGATCGGAGGCCATTACGTCATAGACCAAACGTTCCTCCGGTGGGAGGTTCGACAGGAAAATGTTCGCCTCTTGATCCGCCTTTTCATCCTTCCAGGAAAAACTCTGTTGGGACGGTTTACGCGGTCCGGGCCGGCGGAGTTCTTCAATAATATCATCAGCCGTTTCCACCAACTTGGCCCCTTGCTTGATGAGGCGATTCGTTCCTCGGCTGAACATGGAGCCGGTGGACCCAGGCACTGCGAAAACCTCGCGGTTCTGATCAAGCGCCATTTGAGCGGTAATCAGGGAGCCGCTCCTCTCCGCGGCTTCGACCACCACCGTACCGAGAGAAAGACCACTGATGATCCGGTTGCGTTTAGGAAAATGCGCCCCCTTCGGCCCGGTACCCATGGGGAATTCGCTCACCACGGCACCTCTCTTTGAAACCTCCCGACAAAGAGTCTCGTGTTCCCGCGGGTACACCACATCCAATCCCGACCCTAACACGGCAATGGTCCTTCCGCCGCTGTCCAAACAAGCCCTGTGAGCCTTGCCGTCGATCCCACGGGCAAGCCCGCTGACCACAGTGACTCCATACTCCGCCAATCCGGCACAAAGCCTGCGCGTAACTTCCAGACCGTACCGTGTAGGTGTGCGTGTGCCCACCACCGCCACCGAGTACTCATCCTGCGGCATCAGATCGCCTTGCGTGTAAAGCAGGATCGGTGGATCATGGATTTCCCTCAGCAGCGCAGGATAATTGTTCTCATGCATACCGATCAAGCCGGCACGGAAGGCTTTAACACGGTCGACCTCTTTGGGTATCCTTGGATCCTTCACCGTATTCCGTAGGCTTCGGACCAATTCGGAACGCACCCGCCCCACCTTCATCAGTTCAAGGTCCGAAGCATTACAGACGGCCGAGGGCGACTCAAACGTTTCGAGCAGTCGCTTGCAGGTGACGTGGCCCATACCCGGTGTCAAGTGGAGGGCCAGGCAGCAAAGTAGGTCTTCCGAGATGGAGAGGGACACGACCATGAGCGGCGCCGGCCCTCTCTATGGGATAGGTATCGACTTACGACGAAGAATCATTTCTTGGATTTCGTTCGAACGCCCTGCCGGGCCTGGTTATTCGGCATCGACAATAGAATCGGACTAGCCACGTATATCGACGAGTAAGTTCCCACTACGATGCCTATCAACAATGCAAATGCGAAATCATGAATGACTCCCCCGCCGAAAATAAACAGCGCCGCCACAACGATCAACGTGGTGCCGGAGGTCATGATGGTTCTCGACAGGGTTTCATTAATGCTCGTGTTTATCGTTTTGCCCAGGTCCGTTCGCCTCCCCTTTCTGAGGTTTTCGCGAATCCGGTCAAAAACGATAATCGTATCGTTCAACGAGTACCCGATGATGGTGAGGAGCGCCGCAACAATGGGCAAGGTGATCTCTTTGTTGAACAAGGAAAACGCTCCCAACGTAATCGTGACGTCGTGCAATAGAGCCACGATCGCGCCCAGTGCGAATTTAAGGTTCAATATCCAGCATAGTACAAGAGTAATCAGCAAAGCCAGGATAATCAACCACGTCACACTGATGCCCGCCAGTGAAGCCACGTATACCGCGAACATCAGAGCGAGGGCCATGATGATGCTCATGGTCCATTTCAGTTCGAATCGACCCGAAATATAGATGGCGATGAACAACAACGCGTAGAAGATCGCAAACAATGCCTTCTGGCGTAAATCGTGTCCAACCTTGGGACCCACCATTTCGATGCGGCGAACCTCGACGTTATTGTCTCCTAGAGCATTTTTCAGCAGGTTTTCGAGGTTGTTCCGGAAACCCGTCAGCTCTATCCCTTCCTGATCAATCCGGATGAGATACTCAGCTCCCGCTTCGATGCTGAAATCCTGAACCGTGGCTTTCTTGATTCCGCCCTGCTCAAGAGCCTCGCGAATCTTTCCGGTCGAGACATCTTTCGAAAGTTTGACCTGCGCGAGAACCCCTCCGACGAAATCAATGCCGTAATCGGGTCCACCTTTTATAACCAGCGAAACGATGGTGATCAATATCAAAGCCCCGGACAGGAAATACGCGATCTTCCGCTTCCCCACGAAATCGATATTAAGGCCCGGCTTCAATAATTCCATAGGAGCTCCTTGTCACACGGGAATCTGTTTCATCTGCACTTTCAGCAGGAGATAGTCGAAAATCAATCTAGAAACGAAGATGGCGGTGAACATGCTGGCAACAATACCGATACTCAAGGTCACCGCGAACCCCCTGATGGGCCCGGTTCCGAACTGAAAGAGCACCAAGGCGGCGATCAAGGTCGTCACGTTGGCGTCGAGAATCGTGACTATGGCCTTGCCGAAACCGCCTTCCACAGCAGCCCTCGGCGTCTTGCCCAGTCTGAGTTCCTCGCGTATTCGTTCAAAGATCAGTACGTTGGCGTCAACGGCCATACCGATTGTCAGTATGATGCCCGCGATGCCCGGGAGGGTCAAGGTGGCTCCGAAAGCGGCCAACGCGGCCATAATGAGCACCACGTTCAACAACAGCGCGAAGTCCGCGATGAGTCCGCCCAACCGATAGTAGGCGGCCATCAGCAAAATTACTATGATACCGCCGATAATCATCGAAAGGAAGCCCTTTCGTATGGAATCCTTCCCCAGAGACGGACCAACCGTCCGTTCTTCCAGCACCTTCACCGGTGCCGGCAAGGCACCCGCCCTCAGAACGATTGCCAGGTCCCTGGCCTCTTCCATGGTATAACTTCCCGTAATTCGGGCTTCACCACCGGGGATTCGTTCCTGGATAACCGGCGCCGAATTGATTACGTTGTCCAGCACGATGGCGAGCCTTTTCTTGACATTGTCGCCGGTTACACGTTCAAAAATTCGTGCTCCCTTCGAATTGAACTTCAACGTGACATAAGGCTCGTTGAACTGATTATCGATCTGCACACGCGCGTCGGATACATACTGCCCCGTGAGCACGGCTCGCTTTTCGACAACATAGGGAATCCGGCTCTTGCGCCCCGTCTCCCGATCCACCTGGACCTCGTAAAGCAACTGTCGCCCCGGAGGCAAATCGCCCGCTTCCGCTTTTCTCAAGTCCGCCGTGTCGTCCACCAGTTTGAATTCCAGGAGCGCCGTTTTTCCGATCAGTTTCATGGCGCGATCGGGGTCACTGATTCCCGGCAATTGGATGAGGATCCTGTCTTCGCCTTGGGGCCGTATGTCCGGCTCACTTACTCCGAATTGGTCCACACGGTTTCGGATCGTCTCCAAAGCTTGGGAAACCGCGAACTGTTTGACCCGTTTCACTTCCTCAGCCGCCATTTGGAGTACAATCTTCAATCCGTCTTCAAACGGTTCCGATCGGACGACCGACAAGTCCGGATACTCTTTTTCAAGCAGCTTCTGAAGATTCTCCTCTCCTTCGGGCTGTTTCAAGTCAATCTCCAACCCATCGGGAGCCACCACCCGCGTCTTGGATACCCATACCCGTTCATCGCGCAACGAACGCTTGATCTCCTCACTCAAAATATCAAGCTGGGATTCCACCGCCTTGCTTGCCTCCACCTCGAGGACAAGATGCATCCCGCCCTGCAGGTCAAGGCCGAGTTGCACCTGGTCGGAAGGGAGCAGATTACTCCACCAAAGGGGGGGCTCCCCAACCATCGAAGGCGTTAGGTACACTAGAGACAGGACCAGCACAGCCAGTACAATGATTCCCCTCCAGCCTAGACTGCCTTTCACGTAATGCTCCTTTCTATCTCAGCTTCTATGAGGGTGCCGGGCGTAACTCGAAAAGCGCCCTGGAGGGCTGCGGAGAATCCCGGCAAGCGACGGATACACGCGCACGAGCAGCCGCCCGTGCGCACGGCAGAGTCCGTTTCGAACGCTTGCGGCTTGCCGAGATCCGCGATTTCTCCACGTTCCGGCGTATTCTTCAGCACCTTGACAACCGGTACCGGAGAATCTCACCCCTTATGGGAATCCTCGCGGGAGAAAAAGAAAGGGCCGGGCTTTCGTTTCCACACAGCAAGAAAAGCAGCTTTTCCGACTGTCGCACTCCCGATTGCCTCGGCGCCTCGGTATCGAAATCAGCCTTCGGCTTCTTTCTTTTCCTCTTTCGAATCTTTTCCCTTTTCTTTCGGGGGAGCGGCTTGCGGGGCCTGTTGCGGAGTATTCAGTCCGGTGACAAAGCTCCTCGATACGCGCACTCGAACGCCCGGTGCGATCTCCAGAGTAATCACGGATTCCGTGAGACCGGTAATCTTCCCATGAATACCGCCCTGGGTAATTACGCTATCGCCCCTTCTCAGATTCGCCAACAAGCTTTTGTGCTGTTTCTGCCTCTTCTGCTGAGGCCTGATCAACAGAAAGTAGAAAATGGCGAACATCAAAACGAGTGGTATAAACGCCGTAAACCCGGATCCGCCCGACCCGGCCCCCCCACCATCGACTGCCCAAGCTAGTGCCAACAAGTCATTCTCCTCCGTATTCGGATGTCCGATTGATGAACCCGTTCTTGAATTCCGGGAACATGTTGCTTTGAATCGCATCCCTCATTTCGTTCATGAAATGGAGATAATAATGTATGTTGTGAAGCGTGTTCAAACGATACGACAGAATCTCCTTCGAGAGAAACAAATGCCTTAAGTACGCCCTACTGAAATTGCGGCAGGTGTAGCACTCGCATCCCGGGTCCGGCGGCTCCGGATCATCCTGATATTGCGCATTCTTGATGACCAGCCTTCCCCTGGAGGTGAACAACATCCCGTTCCGCGCATTCCTGGTCGGAAGCACGCAGTCGAACATGTCTATCCCCAATTCAACGCACCTGAGGATATCGAGAGGAGTCCCCACGCCCATCACGTAACGAGGCCGATCCTCCGGGAGTTCTTGCGTCGCCGTGGACACCATGCTCACCATCAGGTCCTTGCTCTCCCCCACACTCAAGCCCCCGACGGCGTATCCCTCGAAACCCAAACCGGAAAGAGCCTGTGCGCTTTCTCTCCGCAAGTCCTCGTACATTCCGCCCTGCACGATTCCGAACAAAGCCTGATCCGTTCCCCCCGAACGACTCGCTCTGCACTCCTCCGCCCAACGCAGCGTCAGTTGAGCCGACCGGCGTGTATATTCATGGTCGGCCGGGTAAGGAGTACACTCGTCAAGACACATGATGATATCCGCACCAAGACTCTCCTGAACCTCGACGGCGTGTTTCGGCGTGAAATAATGCGTTGATCCGTCCAGGTGCGACCGGAATGTAACTCCCTGCGGGTCAATCTTTCTCAACGGGCTCAGGCTGTAAATCTGGAACCCGCCGCTATCCGTCAAGATCCCGCGGTCCCAACCCATAAAACGATGCAGGCCGCCGAGTCGGGCGATCACTTCGTGACCGGGGCGGAGATACAAATGGTAGGCGTTGGAGAGGATTATTCCCGCACCGAGCGTCCCAAGGTCTTCAGGAGTGAGGCTCTTGACCGTCGCGTGCGTGCCCACCGGCATAAACACCGGGGTCCGCACCACGCCATGAGCCGTGGTTAGTCGGCCGGTTCTGGCCCGACTTCGGGTATCTCGCGCTTCGATTTCGAATGAGAACATCAGCCTATCATCATGGCGTCCCCGTAGGAATAGAATCGATATCCCCGGTCGACGGCTTCCCTGTAAGCTTCGAGAAGATTCTCCCGTCCGGCGAACGCCGAACACAGGAGGATCAGAGAAGACCTGGGAAGATGAAAGTTCGTAATCAGCGAATCCGCCGTTTTGAAGCGATATCCGGGGTAAATGTACAGGTCGCAGGAGTAACGACCCGGTCGCACCAGACCGTCCTCTCCGGCGGCATATTCGAGAGAACGCAGCGAGGTGGTTCCCACGGCTACCACCCGGCCCCCTTCCTTTCGGGTACGATTCACAAGAGATGCCGTTTCCGCGGAAATCGTCACTTGCTCCGAGTGAATCTTGTGATCTCGGACATCCGGTGTCTCCACCGGAAGAAAGGTGCCGAGTCCGACATGCAAGGTAATCGACGCCACCGTCGCCCCCATCCGCCCGATGCGGTCCATCAAACCGGGCGTGAAATGTAATCCGGCTGTGGGTGCCGCCAGCGAGCCGCATTCTCGGGCATATACCGTCTGGTATCTTTCTCGATCGGTGGAAGCGTCGGGCCTCCGAATGTACGGAGGAAGGGGCGAGTGTCCGACTCGTTCCACCTCGTCCTCGAATTTCCCCACACAGGAGAAATCCAGGACAAACCTTCCCCGGATGAGGCGTTCCCGAACCACGGCATGAAATTCTTCGGAAAACTCAATTCGGGTGCCTTTTCGAACTCTCCGCGCAGGTCTGACCATACATTCCCACGACCGCATCTCCTCGGCGGAACCTCGATCTCTTTCACGGACCAATAGGACTTCGACTTTTCCCGTCGTATCCTTGATGCCAAAGAGCCTCGCCGGAATCACCCGACTGTCGTTCACCACCAACAGATCACCGGAGCGCAGGTAGTCAGGGAGATTCCGAAAAACCCCGTGCTCCCGCGGACCTCCGCCCCGGTTCAACAGCATCAGCCGCGCACCGTCCCGCTCCTGCGCCGGGTACTGAGCGATCAAATGCTCCGGTAGATCATAATCATAAGACTCAAGCCGGTATGAAACGTCCATCACAAAGCTCGGGAACCATAAACGGAAAGAGACCGATTAGTCAATTGTTTTCGGAGTGCGCTCAGATGGGACGAAAGAGGTAAACGAGCAGCATACCTATGCTCATACCGGCAATCCCCAGCATACGCAAGGTAGCCGTATCCAATTCCGACATTTTCGCGAGCCACGGTTTCAGTCGGTGCGGAACCGCGAAATAAGGCAAGCCCTCAAAAATCAACATAAGGCCTAGGGCGCAAAGGAAAAAACGAGTCATTTCGATTCACCTACGGAAAACCGGCACCCCGGCTTCCGGCCGTCAACCGGGAAATAAGAAGGGCCGGGAGTTCGCCGTTCTCCCGGCCGTTCAGTCACGTACGCCGTATCCCCGCCTACTTCATCTTCATGAGTTCATTCATGGCCGTACCGGCTTGAGGGCTCTCGGCATAGTCTTTTTCCAGCTTCTGGTACAGGATGCGTGCGCTCGTATTGTCCCCCAACCGCTGAAAAGCCATTGCCTGTTTCAGCAAAGCATCCGGGACCTTATTGCCCGTGGCGTATCGCTGGATCACTTTCTGGTATTCAAGGATGGAATCCTCGAAAGAGCCTTCTTTGAAATAGGTCTCTCCCACCCAGAACTGGGCATTATCAGCTACCGGATGGTTGGGGTACTTGCCGACAAACGTTGAAAAAAGGCTTCTCGCCTCTTTGTAACGTTTCTCTCTAAAGAGGTTCATGGCCGTCTTATACAGCTCGTTCGGGTCCGTGATTTCCGTGGCGTCGGCTGTTTCATCGGACCGTGGAGTCACGGCCTTCACAGGTTCCTCAACCGCCGTCGGCTTTGGCGGAGCGACGGGTTCGGAAGACCTCGCGGTGAGAGCCGGAGAGGGCGTAGGGGTCGATGGAGCCGCGGGAACCGGCGCGACCACCGAAGGAGCGGCCGGACTCGGCACCGAAATCGCGGACCCTGCCGCACTGCTCTGCCGCACTTTGGCCATGGCCAGGAGCGCCGCTTCCACTTTGCTCAGACGATCACCAAGTTTGGACACATTCTCACCGACCTTGACCAACTTACGATCCGTTTCGTCTTGAGCTCTCTCGAGCCCGGAAGTGTCTCTGGAATCCATCTCCCCGAGCATCTTCCGCAACTCTTGAAGGTCTCTTTGAAGTTGGACGATCTCCTTTTCCAGTTCTCCGCCTCGTTGACGACTTTGAACCTGAACGTCGTCCAGATCGACCTGCAGTTCAGCCTGTCGCCCGCGTATTTCCTCTAAAGACGCCTCAACCTTGTCCCGACTCTTGCCGACCGTGTCCAGCTTGATGTTCCCTTCCACCTGCCGAGCGGCGACATCGGCCAGATCCGAAGAAAGTTGCCCTAATTTGCCGTTCACCGTTTCAATGTTCTTGTTCACCGCCTCGATGTTCGTGTTCAGAGCCTTGAGATTCGCCGCCTGGCTCGAAAGATTCTCGTTTGCGATGCCCAAGTCCGAAGAATGGCTTTCCACCTGGAGCTCCAGAGTGCGCAAACGGGAGTCCAGAGTCTCCGCACTCGCCCGGTTCGCTTCTATCTTCTCCTGGATGGGAGCCAACGTCTTGGCGGGATCGAGGCGAGAAGTCGAACGACTTTCCTGTTTGAGGCGATCCACCTCGATGGCCAGATTCGAGATCCTGTCGTCCATATCGTCGCGAACGTCTTTCACGTTCGATTCGGATGCGACGCAGCCGACGAAAGAGGCGGAGATCGCCGCAATCATCAGCAGACCAAATAGAGTCCGAGATAAACTGCGTGCCGACATTGGCTTTTCCCTATGGTGGTCCGAGGAGCCCCCGTCCATTCGTGCGGCCCCTCGCCATTCTTGGTTGGATCGATCAATCAATGACGAACTCGGCTCTGCGGTTCTTTGCCCAGGCTTCTTCCGTATGGCGCGGATCTGCAGGCCGTTCCTTTCCATAGCTGATGGTGCGGAGACGTTCCGATGAAATTCCCAGCAGAACCAGGTAACGTTTGACGCTTTCCGCTCGTCTTTGTCCCAAGGCCAAGTTGTACTCGACACTGCCCCTCTCGTCGCAATGACCTTCAATCAGTACGTCTGTTTCGGCACGCTCTTTCAGAAACTCCGCCTTGCGCTGAAGTACGGACTTGGCGGTCTCGGTCAAAGCCGAGGAATCGAAGTCGAAGTAGACCTTCTCGTCCTCGATCCCGGTGCGTACGGTTTCAGGAACTTTTTCCGGTTCCGCCTGTGCCGCTTTGGACGCCTCTCCCTCAGCCGCCGCCTCGGTTTCGGCACGCGCCATCATCATGGTGTCTCCACCGGCAGGCTCCTCCTTAACGGCCATTTCTTCCGCTTCCTGCGCCATCCGCTCGGCTTCTCGGGCCATCCGTTCGGCCTCTCGAGCGCTTTCCGCCGATTCCCGTGCGATTCGCTCCCGTTCAGCCTGTTCCGCCAACGCCTTCTCACGCAGAGCGGCCTGACGTTCCTCTTCCGCCAGTCGTTGCGCTTCCATCTCGGCGGCACGGGCCGCTTCTTCCTCGGCCTTGCGCTGCGCTTCCAGCTCAGCCTGCTTGGCGGCCTCCTCATCGGACAGAAGCCGGGCTTCAGCCTCAGCCGCCGCAGCCTCCGAATCCTTTCCTTCTTCAGCCTGCGCCACCATGGAAACCGCATCCGGGGCCTCCACACGCTCGGCCTCCATCTCTTCCGACCCCAACCCTTTGAGTTGCGGCACTCCTGGTGTTTCCTTGAACGCTTCTTTCGAACATGCGAGGAACATGGTAAGGCTCATCAAGCAAACAAGAATCAAAGCCCAAGTCAATAAACCTTGCTTCCTCATTTCCCTCTCCTTTCAGGCCTGACAATCGAAATGACTTAAATCCGAAACCGGTTCCTTAATTGCCGTCCGACGATCCCACTCCGGTCAGAAGCCGACGGAAGACCAGGAAGGGCTTTCCTGGGTGCCCTTCATGAAGGTGAGTCGCCTCTGGTTCACCCCGTTGGCGTTCATCACATAAATCGCCAGTTCTCCATCACGATCCGAAGAAAAAGCGATCATGGTCCCATCCGGAGACCAAGCGGGAGAAAGGTTCAAACCTCCGCTGTACGTGAGCCGTTGAACGTCTTCTCCCTTAGGGTTCATGGTGAAGATGTGGAAATCCCCGTCCACGTTCCGCACAAAAGCGATACGATCCCCTCTGGGAGACCACGCCGGGTCCAAATTCTGTTTTCCTTCCAAAGTCAGCAACCGGGTATCGTTGTTTTTGAGGTTCTTCACGTAAATCTGAGGTTTTCCTGCACGATTGGATACAAAAGCGATGTCGTCACCGTCCGGACTCCAGGTCGCCGACACATTGATCCCCCATCGATCGGTCACGGCGCCTTCCACGTTGCCGTCCATATCCACCAAAAAGATGTTCTCGCGCCCCTTATCCGTTACGGTCACCGCGAGCCTGCGGCCGTCCGGAGCCCATGCCGGAGAAATGTTCAGTCCCTTGCGGAGCGAGATGCGTTTCAGCAAATCGGAAGACATGGAACGCAGAAAAATCTCAGGAGTTCCCTCCTTATACGAAATAAAAGCAAGCCAGTTCCCGTCAGGAGACCACCTGGGGGTCAGAGACAAAGACCCGTAGTTGGTCAAAGGTCGTGGTTTTCTGCCGTCGAAATTCATCTGGTATATTTCCTTCGTCCTCCCCGTTCCCCTCACAAACGCGATCCTGGACCCGAAGTATCCCTTGAATCCCGTGAGCAGCGAAATCATCTCATTCCCGAATCGGTGAATCATCAACTCGGCCGTGTTCAGGTCGCCCGTGTATTTCTTGCCCAGAAGGCGTTCTCCACGGATGACGTCGAACAGCCTGAGTTCCAACTCCAGCTCCCGTCCCATCACCCGAATGCCCCCGGTGACAAGCATTTCGGCCCCCATGATGGACCACGCCCTGAATTGAATGTCCTTCTTGGTGATTCCCGTCAGAGAGACATCCTGCAGCGACGCTTCCGGCTTCAGCACTCGGAAGTAGCCCGTGTAGTCCAAATCATGTGTCAATTCCTCGGGGAGCGACCGGGCTAGATCGCTTTCCTCGACGGATTTCGAGGCGGTTTTGAATTCGGGAACCGCAATGGGGTACTTCGTGAGACCGGGAGAATTGATGTCGATACGAATCGCACCGAAAGCCTGTTGCGTCGGAAAGATCGACGACCAGCTCATGCCCAATGCAAACACGAGAACCGCAAAGAATACTCGCCTTGAAATCATCATGGCCTGCTAATCTTCCTTCCAAATGGTTTGGAGGTCAGCCCGTGGCAAGATCGCTCAGGCTGAATCTCAACTCAATTTCTTCGTATGATTTGACATAGCCTTCCGGAAAGGGCGGCAGCGGATCGGAAAGCTGCACCGCCCGAAGCACCGACTGATCGAATACCGGATTTCCCGACTTCTTGACCAGGCCGAACCGGACAATGGATCCATCGTTACGCACTCTCAATCGAACCAAAGCCTCCGGGCTGTTACCACGCCCAAAAATCTCGGGATAAGACCAGTTGTTCCGGACTTTGTTCCAAATGTTCGTCTTGTAGATTTGAAGGCGGAGCCCCACGGGAGCGCCGCCGGCGTCGCCGCCCAAGTCCTCTCCGGCGACCCCTCCCCCGGCATGGCCCTCGGCAACCTCCTGAAGAGCCTGGTTCAGAGATTCCTCTTGCGTCTCTCGAACCGACGCTTCCACACTACTCAAGGCCTGCTGAAGGTTTGCCCTTTCCCGACGCTCTTTCTCGGCACGGGCCGCAGCAGCCCTTCGGGCCGCCTGCTCCCGCACCCGTTTCCGCTGCGCTTCCTCTTGCGCGATTCGCGCCTGTTCGGCTCTCTGCCTGCGCGCCTCTTCCTCCGCCTTCAGCGCGTCTTCCCGAGCACGGCGAAGCTGCTCTTGGCGTGTCTCTTCGATCTTCGCCTTTTCGACTACCTTCTTCTTTTCGATCTTCTTGAGTGCCGAATCGATGGACGGAATTTTCGGGGCCGCCGCCATCTTGACCTTCACGACCGGTTCCGGAGTCAACACCGGCAATTCCTCAACCACTTCCTCCTTCGTTTTCGCGTCCACGGTTTCCGGAGGGGCTGAAATCCGAATTTTCTCGGCCTGCCGCAACGGTACGATGGTCTTGATCTCTTTCGGCTGAGGCGCCGGCTTCACAGCGGGAGCTCCCCCACCGCTCAGCGCGGCAATGCTCACCAAATCCACGGTGTAAACAGGGGCAATTGTCCTGGAACCGGAATTGAAACCGGGAGTCAGAAGCAATACGAGAAACAACACTATGTGCAGCCCGAACGAGATGAGAATCATCCAGTTCAGGAGTTTTTCGCCGGCGGGGTCCGGATAGGAGTTGGCTCGATATCTCATTTCTTATCGGACAAGGGTTCGGTCACCATGCCCAGCTTGGTGATCCCGGCCGCTTTCACCTCCGCCATGACCCTCGCCACAAACCCGTAAGGAATGGTCTCATCCGCTCTCAGAAACGCTTCACGATGTTCTTGGGTTTGGTAGATGTACTCAAGCTTTTGCTTCAAGGAGTCCAGGTCCGTCTCGAAATCGTCGATGAATATCTTGCCGTCGCGGTTTACGGTGATGACCAAACGTTCTTCTTCGCTCGGAATGGTCTGGGCCGATGTCTGCGGCAGAGACACGTCCATTCCGTGCTTCATCATGGGAGCCGTAACCATGAAAATGATCAGCAGAACCAACATGACGTCGACCAACGGCGTCACGTTGATTTCGCTCATATATCTTTTGTTGCCGCCCGTAACCATTGCCTGAATTCGCTTCCCTCGAGTCCGTGGGACTAGACCTCCGGAGTCCTCCTCGCGGCCTCCCGTTCAAGAATATTAAGGAAGTCCAGGATGAAGTTGTCCATCTCCGCGTCCATGTACCCGAGTTTGCTGTTGAAATGATTGAAAAAAACCACTGCCGGAATCGCGGCCGCCAGACCCGCAGCCGTGGCGACGAGCGCCTCGGAAATGCCCGGTGCCACAACCGCCAAGTTGGCGGAACCTTTCAACCCGATTCCCCGGAAAGACGCCATAATGCCCCACACCGTGCCGAAGAGCCCGATGAAAGGTGCGGTGTTGCCCGTGGTGGCGAGAAAACTGAGGGCTTTGCCCAACCGAGACATCTGGGAGAGCTTACCCCTGTGGAGGGCTCGCCGTGTGTTATCCACTCCGATGGAATCCGCGGGTCGGGGACTCTCTCCGGCTCCTTCAAACCCGGGAGAGGTGCGGCTCTGATCTTTCTTCACCTTGCTGAGTTCCATGAAACCCGAGCGATACAACGCGGCAAGCGGACTTCGTTCCAGCTGCCTGCTCTCTTTATAAATGTTGGACATACTCCCGCCGGCCCAGAACAACTCCAAGAATATTTTATTCTCGATCTGCGCGCGACGGATGCTTCTAGCCTTATACAAAATGATGCCCCAGCTAACCACCGAAAACAGAAGCAGTATGAAAAGAATAAACTTCACCATGGGGCCCGCGTGCACAACCATCTGCACCACGTCCGTCTCCAGCCCCACGTCAAGACCCGTTTGAACACGAGGAGTAATCAAGTTGAAAATCGGCATTGGATGTAAACCCGTCGGGACCAGGCAATGGACCCTGATTCGGTTAACGGTTGGTAATATCGAACCGTCATGAAGGACTTAGGTTTAGAGAAGAAATCGACCCGTCGGCAAAATACTCACCGTCCGTGACGAAGTCAACGATGAACTACCTCACGCCCTCAAGGGCTTCCACCACCGCAGGTAGGACCACACTCGCGGAATCATGGATCGAAAGGTCCGATATCTCGGAAGTCAAATGAGTCGCCTCGGGATTGATTTCCACCACTTTGGCCCCGCTCCGTTTGGCCAGCCGGGGAATTTCACTCGCAGGCGCCACGGTGGCGGACGTCCCGATCACCAGCATGACATCGCAACTCTCTGCTTCGGCGCAAGCCTCGACGTAAGCCTGCATGGGGATCGGCTCCCCGAAAAACACCACGTCCGGACGAATCAGCCCTCCGCACTCACACATGGGGGGAATCCGGAGCAGCTTCACCCGTTCCCTCGAGAACACGCCCTCGCACCCCATGCACCGCATGCGCGCGCTGTTGCCGTGAAACTCGATCACCCGCTTACTGCCGGCTTCCTGATGCAGGTTGTCCACGTTCTGAGTGATCACGGCTTGGAAGGATACCAAAGACTCAAGTCTCGACAGGGCATAGTGGGCCGGATTGGGCTTGGCTGAAGAGATCAGTCGGTCCATCTCAACGAGCATCTTCCAGACCTTGTCCGGGTCCGACAGCAAAGCATCGATGTGAGCATACTCCATGGGGTCGTACTTACGCCACAATCCTCGCGCACCCCGAAAATCCGGAATCCCGCTCTCCACGGAAACGCCCGCACCGGTGAGCGCCGCGATGCCGCGCGCGGAGGCAATCATGTCGCATAATCGCCGAATCCGTTCCCTAGTCGTCATACCGGTCGTTCTTGAGGCCGTTGAATGAATCCTTTGCGGACCTCCTGAATCCGTGAAGCGACGACTATGCGATTTCTGGAACTTATCGCGTAACTAGTTGATAGGTTGAGTTATTTCTGTAATAGTGTTGCCTGTTATCGATTCACTCAACAGGTGAAGGCTATGCGGAAGATTACCATCGAAAGGTCGGAGACCGAGTTCTATACGGCGCATTCCGGACTGTCCCTGGCTGGACTCTTGATCAACCACCACACGGAGTTGTGTCGGAAGGCGGATTTGGCCGTACCCGGCATGCCGAGCGTGTCTCATTCGGATGTGTTGAAGAGCTACCTGGGATTGCTTTGCATCGGCAAAAGCGATTTCGAGGCGGTGGCCGGGATGCGGAGCAATGATTGGTTCAAAACGGCGTTGGATATCCGGAAGGTGCCGTCCAAAGAGACCTTGCGGCAGCGTTTGGACAAGAACGCTGCGGTGCTTAAGGAACTCGTCAACGGGAGTTCCATCGAGATGCTCAAAGCGGTGAAGGCGCCGGTTACCGCCGGATCTATGGGACATGTTCCTCTCGATATCGACGTGTTTCCCATGGACAACTCGGAGACCAAGAAAGAAGGGGTTTCCCGAACCTACCAGGGCTATGACGGGTATGCGCCCATAGCGGCGTACCTTGGCGAAGAAGGTTGGTGCATCGGTCTTGAGCTTCGTGAAGGCAGCCAACATAGTCAGAAAGGATTTCTTCCCTTCTTGGCTCGGGTGATTCGACGGGCGCGGGAGTTGACGGGAAAAAGCCTTTTGGTGCGCCTCGATGCCGCCCACTGCGCGTTGGAGACCTTGGCGGCGCTCCGTCAACACAGGAAGGTCTTCTTCGTGGTCAAGTGGAATCCCCGGAAAGAGGACCCTCTGGCTTGGCGGGACCGAATCTTCGCCGAAGGCAAAGTGAGTGTGCCGCGACCGGGCAAGAAGGTGGCCGTGATGACGGTGCATGAGACGTATGAGGTCCAAGGGAAGAAGATGCGATTCATGCGGGTGATGCGGGTGACGGAGCGCACCGTGGATCGGCACGGGCAACGGCTGTTGCTGCCGGAGGTTACGTTGGAAGGATGGTGGACCAACCTGGTTCTGCCCGAGGAACGGATCATCCGGTTGTACGAGAAGCATGGGACGAGCGAGCAGTTTCACAGCGAAATCAAGACCGATCTGGATATGGAACGGCTGCCGTCGGGCAAGTTCGCCACCAACGCCCTGGTGTTGACGTGCGCAGGCATGGTCTACAATATCCTGCGTATTATCGGTCAGTTTGGACTGCTCGGCGACCGTTCTCCGGTGCGGCATCCGGCCAAACGCCGCCGCATCCGCACCGTCATTCAGGAGCTCATGACGATTGCGGGTCGATTCATCAGGACGGGACGTCGGCTGATCCTGCGCCTGGGTCGCCATTGTCCTGCCTATGAGGCGTTTGTGGATGTGCATTCGCGGCTGTCTCCCGGATAATCCGGGTCCTGATGACCCGTTCCGTGGCCGAAACTGGGGCTTGAAAGGATAGCCATGTCCTGACCCGCTGAAAAACTGCTCGTTTGGCCACAATCGGCAGCTGAAGGCATGATGACGGCATCAATACGTTCTTGAGCGCCCATCAGACCGGGGCAATCATCCGAAAAAATGCGCTCAGAACTGTGCAAACAGCTCACAGCGAAATTAGTTCACTGATTCAGGGACCTTTTTAAGCCTTAAATCCCATACTACAACTCGGTTGCCGTTAATCAGTATAGGACACTACGAAATTCAACGTAACAGGTCCCTATTTTCATGTCAAATTGTTTTTTTGTGTCACTCCCTTTGACTTACATTACTCCGCCTGCTACAAGTATTTTTCGCTTCACGTCAACCAACTGCTTTTCAAGGACCAACCATGTTCTCTATCGCTGATTTCCTTTTCGAAGTCGGTTTCCTGCATAAAACTCCGAGGTCCGGTTATCGCTTTCTCGGAAGCGGGAATGAATCTGTCTCCGAGCACTCGTTCAGAGCCACTGTCATTGCTTTCGTTTTGGGAAGGCTGGAGCCTGAAGCAGATACGCAGAAACTTCTCATGCTTGCCCTCTTCCACGACTTGCCCGAGGCTCGTACGGGAGACCTGAACTACGTATACAAGCAATACGTCACCGCTCTAAGCAATAAAGCAACCGACGATATGGTCCGGGACCTTCCTTTCGGTGAGGAGATCAAGGAATTCATCGAGGAATACGAGCGTGGAGAGTCCCTCGAAGCCCGACTGGCACACGATGCCGATCAACTGGACCTGCTTTTGACTTTGAAGATGGAACTCGACATGGGAAACCGCTACGCTCAAGACTGGATTCCCAATCTGCTGAAACGCCTTCAGACAACCCACGGCAAGGAACTGGCCCAAAGAATTCTCGAACGAGACCACAAGGACTGGTGGTTTCGAGGCCATGATCATTGGTGGGAGAAAAAGTAACATCTCGGCCGGTTCCGCCCACGGACCCCTGAGAAGGCTCTTTTCGCCCTCCGGGGAGACGTCTTGCTCGACGATCTTGAGCCCGGCCGAAGGACTCCATGTTCACTATACGATGAAGGACTCCTCGACACTTCATCCCCGGACCTCCCCGGAGTGTCTCCCTTCTCGGCTCACGAGCGGCAACCTCGGGGGGATCCGATTAAGGAACCGCCGCGAGATGATCTTGAAATGAACCAAAGCTTCATGTAAACGCTCGATAGGTTCGTCCGGTTCCATCGCGTCCTTGGAGCATCAATGGAAAATAACGCAAAGCCTCGCCCACGTTGGGCATGGTTGCCCCACAAGCAGTTCATCATACTGTTCGCCGTACTCACCTTCCTTGTTCTGGTGATCGCCTACCTTGGAAAGGCGCTGGCTCCTTTTTTCGCTTCCGTGATTATCGCGTACCTCCTGGACGGGCTGGTAAGACTGCTCGAGCGAAGGCGCATTCCCCGTATCGTGGGGGCCACGTTGGTCTTCAGCCTCTTCTTCCTGTCCGTCCTGGGCATCTTCATCCTGCTGATGCCGTTGATCACCAAACAGCTCACTCAGCTGCTGTCGGAGGTGCCCACCATGGTCACCGAGTCACAGCATCTCATCGCTTCTCTGCAGCAACGCTACTTCTCCGGAGCCGAAACCCAGTATCTGCAGAAGGTCATCCCCAGGCTGGCGGAGAGGCTCGAGGCCTTCGTGGGTTCCTTGGCCGGCAAGACGTTGATGTACATCCCCGACATTTTGGGCCTCACCATTTACCTCGTTTTGGTCCCGTTCCTGGTTTTCTTCCTGCTTAAAGACAAGAAGGAAATCCTGAAATGGCTGCGGCAGTTCGTACCCAATTCCAGTGAACTCCTGTTCAGCGTCCTGGTGGATGTGGACCGTCAAATCGGCAACCTGCTCCGGGGCAAATCACTGGAAATCATCATCATGACGGTGGCCACGTGGGCGGTGTTCTGGTTTCTGGGTTCCCAGTACGCGGTCCTGCTGGGCATACTCACGGGATTATCGACCATCGTTCCCTACATCGGCGTGGCGGTCGTCACCATTCCCGTGCTCGCCCTGGCCTACGTACAGTGGGGATGGGGCGTCGAGCTGCTCAAGATGGGCATCGCCTACGGAGTCCTCCAGATCATCGACGGGAACATCCTGGCCCCCGTGATCCTGGGAAGCTCGGTTCGCGTGCATCCGGCCGCCATCGTGTTCGCCATCCTGGCTTGCGGCGCCCTATGGGGATTCTGGGGCGTTCTTTTCGCCATTCCCATCGTATCGCTCATCAAGAGTCTCATCGACCTGGCGTTGCCCGTCCTACGCAAGACCGCAGGAGGGACCTCCGACGAAGAAGCCCCTTCAAACGAAGGGCCGAGTGAAGGGGAACCCACGAACTGAAACTCCGTGAAAAACGCCTACCTCTGTAAACCGTGGGGCATTCTCCCGCATCGGGATCCCGCCGCGTAATCATTCAGGGGAGGAGCTTCTCGATTGGTTCCCCGGGAGAACGACATCGCCCCGGCCCCCCTTGTATGAGGGCTCCATCCCTTTCGGGACGAAGCCGAACCCGGGAGCCTCTTTGCCGATCCAGCAACTGCAGGGACCGTTGGGAATAAGTGAGGAATCCCGATTCTTCCTCAGCCTCTCCGCCGAAGGTGGTGAGGCCCGTCCAACGTGCTTTGGGGGTTCGGGGGAGGACTTTCCCGAAAGTCCTCCCCCGTCAATGCTTATCTTTCCACGCTACATACCCCAGCCGGTCGAGCACTCGGCACGGCAATGCTCCGCCGCAGGAAACCCGCAACAAGTGCGCGGGACAGCGACGGCAGTCCCCGGACCCGAAGCCCCGAACCGCGGGAGAGACGCCGTCGACGCTCAATAACGCCTGAACGGCGGCGCATTCCTCCACTCCGTCGGCAATCCAAACCTGCTCGATGGCCACGTCGCCAAGAACCGTCAGATAATCCACATGCCAACGAACCTTCTTGGTGCGAGCGAGGTGGCGTCGGATTCGGGCGTCCCGGTTGCGTTTGGCGGAGCCGACGTAGAGATACCCGCCCTTCTCGAAGACAACGTCGCCCAGGGCCCCCACGCGCAGAGTGCGGGGAACGGCGAGTTCCAGGTACAGTACATAGGAAGCCATGGACCGGCCTGCCGTGAGTTACGCGTTGCCGTGAGCCCCGAATTGGGGTAAGATGATTTAGGTGCTCGGGAATATTGCGCAAACGCCCCGGACTCCGTCGGAGGCTTCATGCAGCGCAGGCTTGAGGGAAAACGTATCGTGATTACAGGCGGAAGCCGAGGATTCGGTAGAGCCATGGCACTTACGTTCGCCCGGGAGGGAGCCCGTCTGGCGCTGTTGGCGCGCGACGCTGAAAAACTGGCCTCCGTCGAGAAGGAAGTCCAAGACGTCACGGGCGTCCCGCCCCTGCTTCTCCCTATCGACGTAAGCGACTACCCGGCCGTGCGGAGCGCCTTCCAACGCATTCATTCCGAATGGGGACGAATCGACGGCTTGGTGAATAACGCGGCCACGGTACAGCCCATCGGCATCGTGTCGGACCTGGATCCCGAGGAATGGCGGAACACCATCAACGTCGATCTCAACGGAGCGTACTTCTGCGCCCGTGAAAGCCTTTCCTCCATGATGGACGGCGCCGGCGGCTGCATCATCAACGTCACTTCAGGGCTCGCCCGTTTCGTGCTGCCCCGATTTTCCGTTTACAGCACGGCCAAGGGCGGTTTGAACACCCTGACCCTGTACCTCGCCCAGGAACTGGCCCCCTACGCCATTCGAGTTTACGGTCTGGACCCCGGAGTGATGGACACCGACATGCAGACGTCCATACGAACAACGGACGTATCCCGTTTAGGGGAAGAAAACCTGGAAATCTTCGAAGGCTACAAGGATCGAGGCGAACTGAACCCTCCGGAGAAATCCGCCGCTTTGGCCTTGTTTCTCATGGCCGAGGCGAGCGCGGAAATTTCGGGGCAGATCGGGGGCGCCAGCCACTTCTCCCAATACGGGTACGTACCCTGATGCGCGTATCCCCCTTACCGATTATCTAAACTTTTCTCCTTCCACCTTTTCTATATCAGCACTTGCCTAAACCGCAAGGGGGGTTATTTCGCCCCGCCGCAAGAGGCAAATCGTTTCCCACGGCGGGGCTCTTTTTTTGCGCCCCACGAACTTCGAAACATGTGGTCCGGCTGCCGGTTGCAGCGAACACATCAACCAAACTCTTCAATCACGCCCCGGCTTGTGCGGCGTCCCGCACGATTTCCAGAGCCCGATTGACCCCCTCCGAAGGGACCACTCCGCAATCCGGAGTCGAACGGACGCGCCACGCGCCTTCCTTGAATACGATCTCGATCCAGATACTCTGCACCAGGGAACCCTCCACGACCACCACTCGGACCATGCCTTTGCGGCGAACGGGATCATACAGAAAGTCCTTGAAGGCCAAGGTGATCTCCCCGAATCGACCGCCCTCGGGCCGGAACCTGTCGGGGTCGAACCCTTCCAGTCGATATTCCCCCAACGGAACTCCTTTCTCCACGGGAACGTCCCGATGTGTTTCCTTGGTAAACAGCAGCTCGTCGAACTCCCGTTGTCCCCTCTGGTAATATTTGGACTCGTATCGGGTGCCGTAGGTACGAGTTATGCGGGTGTGCCGCAGCACGAATCCCGTGTCGTGGTTCTGCTTCAGAATCCATTTTACATAGGGCGCGTAGTCCGTAACCACCCGAAGGGTCCCGCCGTTCACGAGCCTGGAATTGGCCAACCGCAGGAAGGAATCGGAAAACAGCCGGTTCTTGGATTTTTGTTCCTTGGGCCAGGGAACCGGAAACAACGCGATCACGGCCTGCAGCGAGCGGGGTTCGAACAAACGGCTCAACACCACCCGCGCGTCTCCTTGCAGGAGCCGTACGTTTTCCAGGTCGTCCCGTTCCACACCCGCCAGAGCCTCGATCACCGAACTCCAATGCGTATCCACACCGATGAAGTCCGTGGAGGGATCATCCGCCGCCGCGGATCGCAGGTAGTCCCCGCGACCGAATCCGATCTCGAGCACCCGTGGGGCCGCCCGATGAAATATCTCCTCCCAGTCCAAGGGATCGTGCAGCCCTTTCCACCGCACCAGTCCGTCAAAGCGAAACCGGTGCGTGCGGCGGATGAGCCGTCGGGCGTTTCTCGATCCCGAAACCCTGGTCATACATTCCGCTCCATGAACAAACGTCCCTCCCCTCCGGGGTCTTCCCGGATCGGTTCCTTTAAGACCGCCCGCAAGCCGCCCCAAGTTCCTCGTTTCACCTGGAGATCGGTCCAAGGACGTGCTATGAGCATAAGTCCCCGCGGCCCCGGAACCTCGGCGCCCGGCGGGATGCTCGTCGAATGTTCCCATGGCCTCCCCGATCCGAAAGGAGGACCCGCGTGGCCGCCGCTTACGGCAAACGCTTCAAGGAGCGTCTCAAGTCCAAACTGATCTCCGTCGGTTTGATCCTCGCCGGAGCCCTGATTCTGGCACTGCTGCTGTCCGTGGCGATCCACTTCCTGTTTCCCCACCTGCCCGAGCCTCTGCAACAGGCGCTGCATGCCGCCGAACGGGGAGAGCCGGCAGCCGGCAAGGACCGACTGCTCCAATACCTCAGGTCCTACGGCAAAAGCGAGGCTTATCTTTTCATGGGCCTTCAGGTCCTGCAAGTGCTCCTGGCGCCCATCCCCGGACAGCTCGTGGGTCTGGCGGGGGGCATGCTCTTCGGATTCTGGAAGGGACTGTTCCTGTGCATGGTGGGACTCACCATCGGGTCCGCCCTGGCCATGGTCCTGGGCCGTTTGTTCGGCAAGGCCCTGATCCGACGACTGGTCCCCGCCGACCTGCAATCCCGTTTCGACGGCCTGATCAACGGAGGAGGACTGGAGAACTTCTTCATGATCTTTCTTCTTCCCGCCCTTCCCGACGACGCCGTGTGTTTCATCGCCGGGCTCACCCGCCTGAGCCTGTGGAAACTGCTGGGCGTGAGCTTCCTCGGGCGCCTGCCCGGAATGGCGGTGCTCACCTTTGCCGGAGCCGGTTTGGACTCGGAACCCTTGACCGCGAAGGTGGTCTTCGCCGCGGCGGTTCTCCTGGGTCTGGCCTTCTGGCTGTTCGACGAGGAACTCCGCGCCTTCTTCATGCGCCTGAGCCTGGGCCGAAAATCCCGAAAAACCTGAACGCCGATTACCAATTCCGGCATCATCCCCGCCCGTTCTGCGCGTAGCCCGTCGGATTGCGTCGAGCGCCCTCGCAGAAACATCGATGAACAAGAGACTTGTATTCATCTACCGGGGGACCCATGGCCCTCCGGACTCCCCGTTGCGCTTCTGAGAATCGCGTACGGGATTCGCAAAACGTGCGGCATGTGCCGTACAACGAATTAAAATACCTGAAGTTTTTCGCAAGGAGCCCGAGGGAACCCCCCTGAACGCTCACGAACTTTCACCGATATTTTCTCTGTTGGCGAAGCCTCGGTGTTCCTGTATATATGTCGAAACTGACATAAGTAAGGATCTCGAAATATGGGCAGGTTGTACAGGCTCTCCGACATCCCCCGGGAAATCGTGTGGGCCCGGTCTTTTCACAGGGAACTGGAACGGGGCGCACAATTCCATGTGATGGAAGAAGCATGGCTGGCGGCCCGCGTCGCGGAACTGGACGCGGCGGCGCACACCGATGGGAATTTCGCAGGGATTCACGGGGCCGAAAAAACACGCGCGAGCCACCCGCTCAAGAAGTCCGGCAAAACCTCTTTCAAAAGGGGTCCCCGGATATCCCGTGAATGGATGGGGAATTTCTACTGGTTGACCCTGGCCCGAATCATGGAGCTTGCCCTGTTCAGCGCCGGCAACTGCGCCGACAACGGCATGCTGAGGCAGGTCGGGGACCTGATGTTCAATCCAAGGACCATCATGGTTCATATCGCGGGGCAAAGCGCGCCGGTCAAAAAGAGACGTCATGAGCCCATGACCGTGCAGTTCGGAGATCGGGCCGGGCACGAAAACGTCGTTTGGTGGCTTCAAAGAAACACCATCAACGAGGTGAAAGAGAAGCCCATCGTGCCGACCCTCATGGAGGCGCTGCGCTCGGGCGGCCGCATGACCGATGAATACCTGGAAAGTGTCGAATCACGATCCCGAAAGATAGCGGATACGGTGAACCTGGTTTCCATGTGCCTCAACGGACCGGTGACCGGCTTCGACCAGTATCTCGCAACCATCGACCAAGAGGAACGTCGCTTCCTGGAGGCCGGTCTGTGTCGATTCGATTTGACCGTTTTCCGGGAACTGGAAAGCGAGATATGGTCCGGGACCTCATGCGGCGCCTGCCGCAGCGCCTTTATCCGGGCCGAGGGAGAAGCCCCGGATCATTACGCCAATTTTTCCTGAAGCATCCGGTGCTTCGGGCTTGGGCGTCTCCATCCAAACGCGCCCGACATGGGGCGGTCCGCCGGGGGAACGGCGTATCCCGGATTCCTCCGAACGAGCGGCGGGACTCGGGAACCTCGGACCCTTCCGGCGCAAACCGGCAGGCTTGGCCGTGCCTGACCCTGAAAACGGATACGGAGTCCTCTCACGTCTTTTCTTTTCGCCCCGTTCCTGTATAATTGCCCCATAAGATCATCACTCCCGTATTTACGCTTCAACCCGATTCACGGAGGCCGCGGCGACCTTGTCACCCGGGCGGACCGTGGTCCATGCGGTCAATGCAGCCCCGTTTTCCCGGTCCGTCGCCGCAACCCGATGGATGCCGCGTCATGAGCGAAGAAAAAATCTGGATCGAGATCATTGGTGAGGATGCCGAAGCAGCCGCGGATGCGCTTTCCGAGATCATCCGCGCGGAATTCGGAACCCGGCCCGAAAGATTCACTCACAACGAAGGATCCGCGCGGGGAGAACCGGGGACCAAGTGGGACCCGGCCCTGATCGATGCGGCGGCAAGCCTGGCCGCCGCTGTTCTGGCCATTCCGGCCGCCCTGCTGACGGCCCTTGAAATCAAGGATCGTCTCGACAAGAAACGCCGCTTCGAACGACTGCTCGAACAAGGCGGGAACCTGAAGAAGATCAAACGCATTACCACGATCCGGTTCCGCATCGGCAAGATGGAATGGGAAATCGAAAAGGCCTCCTTTGCGGAACTGTCCGACAAGACGGACTCACACCCCTCGAAGACCTGAACCTCGCCACACGGGAGCGCGCCATGGACCGGCCTTACTTTTTCTTGAAAAGCGTCGGTGGGAATCTGTACCTGGAATGCGGGGAAGGCGACCGCACGCTTCGGGACCGACCGATCCAACCGGACGAACCGAAAGAATTCGAAGCCTGGATCCGCGCCTACCGCAGGGCCCTTTTCAAGCCGGACCCGGCCGAGGACCTGCTCTCTTTGGGACGGGAAATAGTCCAATGGCTGGACCGGCACGATAACTCATTTTCCAGACTCAAAGAGCATCGGTCCGTGCCCTTCATCGTGGAGTTTCGCGTGCCCCGGGACCCCACGGACCCCATGCTCCGTTTTCTGGAAGTGCCCTGGGAACTGGCCGCCGACCACAAAGGCCATCTCGCGGGGGACGGCCATGTGCTCTACTGTCCCGTGCGCCGCATCGGCGACCCGATGGAGCCGGACCCGTGCGGTCCCCAACGACTGTCCCTCGCCTTCATGGCGGCCTCCCCTTCCGTATCGGAGGCGCAACCTTTGCGCTTTGAAGACGAGGAACGCGCCGTGTTTCAGGCCACGGGAAACCTGGGCATGGACCTCACCGTGGAAGAAAGCGGCACGCTTCGGGGACTCGCGGAAACCCTTTCGCGGGCGTCCGACCCCTTTGTGCTGCACGTTTCCTGTCACGGGGACATCAGAGACGGACAACCCGTGCTGATTCTGGAAACGGACGAGGGGGCCCCCCACTTCGCCGGTCCGGAAGCCTTCAGCCGTGAATTGGGCCAGGTCGGGCCCCGCCTGTTTTTCGCCTCGGCGTGCAGGACCGGCGAGACCGGCGACAAGGTCATGAACTCCTTTGCCTGCGACCTGGTGCGCAGAGGCGTGCCGACGGTGCTGGGATGGAGCGGAACGGTGCAAGACGCGGAGGCCACCCGTTTCGCGGAAGAATTGTACGGATCCCTGAGCCGCAAACACGACCTGGAGACTTCCACGGCTTACGCCCGGCACGGGCTGCTCTCTCCCGAAGCCCAAGCGCGTGAAGCCCCACCTTCCAGGGATTGGCACCTGGCCCGGGTCTACCTGGGACCCAAGGGCGGGGGACCGGTTTGCGGCGGGGACCGCATGGCGCGGCCCGGAGGAGCCGACAGCGGAGTCAAGGAATTCCTGGACACCCAGAGACGGATTCCGGTTGCGGGACGATGGGAATTCGTGGGCCGCAGGCGGGAGATACAGAAGGTCTTGAAAGCCCTGCAAGGGGATGAATACGCCGGCGTGTTGATCCACGGATTGGGGCGGCAGGGGAAATCCAGCCTGGCGGCCCGCGTGGCCAACCGGTTGCACGGCCTGTATGGACATCGCACCGCGGTGGTGTTCGGGCGATACGATGCTCCGGCCGTGCTGTCCGCCGTGGCCGAAGCCTTCCCCACGGCGCCGGTGGCCGATATCGCGACGCGATACAGGGACTCGGTGAACGACGATCCGGAGGCTCTTGAGCGAACGTTGCACGAAATCCTCACCGGACCCTGCCGTGACCGAGCTCAAGGCGACGGCCGGGAACCCGCGCCGATGCTGCTGATCATCGACGATTTCGAACAAGCCCTGCTCACCGAGACCCCTTTCCCCCACCCCGTGCATCCCGACTACCGGGAAACCATCCGTTCCGTGATCCGGGCCTTCAAACGCGCCGGGAGCGGCACGCGCTCGGGTTTGATCTTCACCTCCCGCTACACGTTTCAATTGAAACCCCATGGGGAAAAGGACTTGGCCGAAGCCCTCTTCCCCCTCTCCCTCAACCCCATGGAAGCCCACGACGGTGTCAAGCAGATGGAGGCCAAATCGCGGGCGGCGGGCGTGGCGCCGGAAACCCTGAAACCCGCGATCACCGAGCGGATCGTTTCAGCGGCTCGGGGGAATCCGGGACTGCAGGACCTGCTCTTTCGCATGTTTCTGCAGGCCCAAAAGGAGCATGGACCGCATGCGGAAGAATCGGCGGACACGTTCCGTGTATTGAACGATACCCTCGAGGCCATGGAGGCGTTTCTTCAAGGCGGCGCGCCGCCGCGGGCCGGGGAACTTCAGGAATTCCTCGAAAACCTCGCCGTGGACCGCATGCTGGGTTTGCTCGGCGAGGGAGAAACGGAACTGCTCCGGGCTTCGACCCTGTTTCAACTCCCCGTGCCTGTGAAGGTGCTGGAGATGGTGGCTAAGGAGTGCGGGTACGCCGCCGGCGAACCCACGGGGGTTCGGATTTTCGGACTGGGACTCTGGTCGCGGTTTGAAGACCCGGTGGACCGCGGGCAGATGGCCGCGGCGGTCCACCCCCTGGTCGCGGCGCGTTTACGCCCATTGTCCCACGACGAAGTCCGAACATTGGCTTCCCGGGTGGTGGGCTCCCTGTTTCGGGCCTGGGGCGGAAGGGACGGGTCCCGTCGCCCCCCGGCCGCGGATTGGGAGTTGGCCCGATTGGCCCTCGCCGCCGAATCCGCGGAAGTCGCGGCGCACACCGCCGCGGACGCGATTGGTTTTCTGGAAAGCCGGTTCCAACACCGCCAAGCGTCCGCCTTTGCCGTGGACTGCCTCGCCTTGCTGGAAAAATCCGGAACGCAAGGAACCGCGGACTTTTATCACCAGGCCGGACAGGTCCTACAGGCCACGGGGCATGTCCCACAAGCCGCGGATTGCGTGGAACGGGCCCTCGCCCTCTTGGGAGCGCCCGACGAAAAGGCAAAGACCGGGGAGAATTTCACCTACGCCTCCATTCTGTTGACCCGGGGACGGCTCAAGCAACAACAGGGTGCATTGGACGAGGCGGAGAAGAGCTTCACGGACGCGGAACGAAGATTCGACGCCTTGGGCGCCCAAAGGGACCAACTCATCGCCCTGGGCGACATCGCTCGCATCAAGGTGGACAAAGGGGAGGTGGACGACGCTCTCAAGCTACATGAGGAAAGGCTTGAGGTATTCCAGGAGCTGGGCGACCGGCGATCAAGAGCCGTGACCCTGGGCGACATCGCTCGCATCAAGGTGGACAAAGGGGAGGTGGACGACGCTCTCAAGCTACATGAGGAAAGGCTTGAGGTCTTCCAGGAGCTGGGCGACCGGCGAGAAAGAGCCGTGACCTTGGGCGACATCGCTCGCATCAAGGTTTCCAAAGGGGAGGTGGACGACGCTCTCAAGCTACATGAGGAAAGGCTTGAGGTCTTCCAGGAGCTGGGCGACCCGGACGGCGTGGCCTACACGCTGTGGAGCATGGCCCGCATGGATGCCGAAAAACAAGAGCACCAAAGAGCTTATGACCGGCTGTCGGAATCCTACCATATCTACATGAAACTCGGTCGCCTGGACGGAATCTGTGCCGTGGGCCTGGACCTGGGGCCGATCCTCTGCGGCGGCGGGCATCGGGAGCAAGGTCTGGAAATCCTGCAACGATCCAGGGACGGGTTCCTCCGGTTGGGCCGGCGGGACCTGGCCGAACACGCGGCGCAATGGATGGGGCGCTTTGGAGGATGACGTTTCCGGGCGTGTCCCCAGCCCACCCCGGACCGAGGGTGCCCGCGCCCCGGTCTTAGGCCCTGTTCCGTGTCGCCCCTCCTCTCCTCTTTTGTGCCGGCCGGGTTGCGGGCCGGTGGCGGCAAGCGGGAACGGCCCTCTCCTGAACCCGATTCCGGCCGATGTCCGCGCTCTTCCCTACTCCCTCTTTCCCCGTTGACTTGATCCGGCCCTTGTGATATAGGGTCACAAATTGATCTCGTTTCTTCCTAAGTACCGAATATACAAGGGTACTTTGACACGGCACGGGTTGGGAGCAAGTCGCAGGTTGTGGTGCGGCCCGAGGACGGCCTGAACGCAACGGCGTGTCAAGGAAATCCGCCGAACGGCCGATGCCTTCGGTGATGCGTCGTGGCGTATCGTCTCAGGCGGACGGCCGAAAAGCCGTGGAGTCGTCCCCGAAAGAATCCGTGATCGATCCCGGTCACTCATGAAGTTCCCGTTGTTTCCGTACAATGCGGTCTATGAGTTGTGCGTTCCGAGTCAACACCTGCTGAGCACACCAGGGGAAGAGCCGTGAAGATCACCGTACTGCTGGTAGGGGGCCCGAACCGAACGACGCGGACAATCTCGGTTCCCAAATGGCTCGTCGTGGGATTGGGTGTCTGGTTGAGTCTGTCGCTGACCTTCGGCGTTGTGGTGTATGTGTCGCATGCACGCAGCCGGCACCTGAGTCAGTTGAACCATTCATTGAAAAGCCAACTCGAAAACCAAGATCGGATCATTTCCAGCAAAGAGGCCGATCTCGAGGAACGACAAAGGAAAATCGACGAGCTCTCGGATCGTTTCGACAGAATCAGGGTCAAGTTGGATGAGATCAACGAGTTCGACATCCGCATAAGACAATACCTGGGGCTGGAAACCCACGAATTCACGCCGCTTCGGGATTCACACCAGGGCGGTATGCCCCCCGCGGCCACCATGCCCGCCGGCCTCGATTCAGGCGGACCCACATGGTACGTTCCCTCCGCTGATCGGGAAACGGACAGTCTCTACCGTTATGCCGGCCTTATTGACGAACGCACCGAAGAAGTCCTCGATTTTCTCGACGAACAGCAAGCCCGATTCAAGAAGATGCCGTCCATCCTTCCCGTGCGGGGAGACGCCTTGTGGGTTTCGTCGGGTTTCGGATGGCGGAGAGACCCCTTTACCGGGCAAAGAGCCTACCACAACGGTCTGGACGTGGCCGGCGCCCTCAATGACGAGATTCTCGCGCCCGCCGACGGCAGAGTGGTGGAAACCAAGACCGACCGATTCATGGGCAGGATGGTCAGAATCAATCACGGGTCCGGCATCGAAACGCTTTACGGGCATCTCAACAAAGTCAACGTGAAGAAAAGACAATTCGTCAAGCGCGGACAGGTCATCGGCTACATGGGCAATACGGGCCGAAGCACGGGAACGCACCTGCATTATTCGGTCATTGAGAACAAACACTACAAAGATCCCACGGGCTACATCTGGGACTTCACATTCCGCAATCATACCCTCGCTCCCATGTATTTGCACGTGGGCGGAGGGGGCGACGAAACCCACTTGTCCAACCTGAGGTGAGCACCTCCCTTTTGACTTATGTCTCACGCGATCCCGGGAATATCCCTCATGCCCAAGCTGTTCTCCAAAGCGGAGCGTGAGCTCAAAACCACGCATAGTCTGGATACGGTCATCGGACCCGACAGCGTGTTCCAGGGCATGCTCTTCCTGAGAAATTCCGTTTATGTGGAAGGCAGCTTCAAGGGAAGAATCGAATCCAAGTCATCCGTGGTGGTGGGTAGGAAAGGCTTGGTGGAAGCGGACATCATCGCGGACCACGTGGTGGTGAACGGCGAAGTCATGGGAAGCATCTCCGCCCTGAAGCAACTGGACATCGGGAGCACCGGCAAGGTGCACGGCGATATCGAGGCGGGGATTCTCACCATGGAAAAGGGGGCCCTGCTGCACGGGTTCTGCCGCATGATCACGGAACCGGATCGGGGGCCGGGGGAAAGCAAAGCCTTGGATGATCTCCTCACTCCGGCCGACGACGCCAACCTGTTGGAGTAGAACCGCTCCGATTCACGCCTGTCCGCTGAACGTACCCTCCCGGACTTGTCCCGCGGAACTTTCAAGCACGCCCGTATGGACTCGAATTTCCGTGGCGCCGAATCATTCCAAGGGTGCATTCGAGTGGAAGCATCGCCCGGAGTAGCGCCGAGCCGGGGCTCGGCGTTCTCAGCAACTCCCGTGCAAACGTGCACGCGGCATTTCCGGTACCTGGGTAGGCCTCTCATCCTTCCGCAAATCCGGACGAACCGATGGGCACAAACCTGAAAGGTCGTGTCAGGCGGAGATTCGAAAACGCCCGCAAGCGACGCAGTGCTCGGCATCATCGCGAAGGGCCGTCTACGGGAAGTGACGAGGGAGGAGGCGTAACGCCTTGGACCGCCTGGTTCACCGGTCCGCTAGCGATCCCAGGTGCCGTCCTGTTTCTTGCGGAGCTCGATATATTCCACCCGGCCTCGCTCGTTGATGAACGAAGTGAGAAGCCAGCTCACCACGCTCACGATGAGCGACCCGCCCACCGCCGCCCAAAAACCCACGACCTGGAAACCGGGGATGACCGCGGACGCCATTTTGAGCATCATGGCGTTGATGACAAAGGTGAAAAGCCCGAAAGTCAGAATATTCACGGGCAACGTGAGAATCAGAAGGATGGGCCGGAAAAAGGCGTTGAGTATGCCCAACATGGCCGCCGCGAAAAAGGCCGAGAAAAACCCCTTCACCTGAATACCGTCCACGAGATAAGCGGCGAGCACAATGGCCACCGCGACGATCACCCATCGAACGAGAAGACCGATCATAAAAAGTGCCTTCCTGCGTACTGAGAGTCACAAGAGGGGATCGCCCGGCACCGGCTTGTTCATTCGGCCCCTGCGAGACACGGGAAGTGCGATCGCCCACTTTCCCCCAACTGTGAATGGTCTCTATTTGAACAGGTCCTGAATACTCTGCGCCAGGTTGAGATCGCCGTTCACAAAGAGCTTACCGCTCATGAACGCCTGGATCCCGCTAACGTCGCCGTTGACCATGCCCACCCATGTGGGAGCGTCCATGGTCAGACTCACGTTGGGACTGGCGTGCATGCCGGATTGAACGGTGCAACTTCCCTGGTCCACGATCACGTACCACTTGCCTCCGCCGTCCCCGGTGATGTTGAACTGAAAAACCGCACTCAGGCCTTTCGCTTTGTCCGCATTGAACTTATTTTCTACTTGCGAGAATATTTCTTCGGCGCTTGTGTAAGCCATTCTTTTCCCCTCGACGGAAAGAGTGAAATTAGAAGATACCGGTGGGAGTACTACGCACGATCAACGTTGGGTTACATATAGTGAAGTTCCACGCGGGTCAAGGAATCTGCTCACGGGCGCCGGCGCTCGAAACGCCGCGCACACCGTGCAGTGTCCCTTCATTTACCCGGATGTGAAAATAATCATGGAATGAGACCGCGCAAGCCTTGAAATGTCTCCCATGGTGCACGCCACCGGGTTCCATGGCCCGTCCGGCGACGGGGTCCGGGAGAAAGTGGATGAAATGAACCCTTCTTTTCGATACCATTCTTAATCCTAGGTCGGTTTTCGCCTATTTGTATGGGACGAACGGCGAAACGACCTCTGCAACACAGAAACTCAGGGAGCGTATTTCATGGGTAAATCTCTCACTTACAAGATACTGGAAAATCACCTCGTGGAAGGCGAACTCATACCGGGGGAGGAAATCGGAATTCGGATCGACCACGCCCTTCTCCAGGACGCCACCGGCACCATGGCCATGCTCGAATTTGAAGCCATGGGCCTTGAATCCGTCTCCATCGAAACCGCGGTGCAGTACGTGGATCACAACATCATTCAGACCGATTTCAAAAACGCCGACGACCACCAATTCCTGCGCACGGCCTGCGCCAAATACGGCATCACCTACAGCCCGGCGGGCAACGGGATTTCGCATCAGGTGCACATGGAACGTTTCGGCATTCCGGGAAAGACGGTCATCGGAGCGGACAGCCACACACCGGGCGCCGCCGGTGTCTCCATGATGGGCGTGGGCGCCGGAGGCCTCGACGTGGCCATGGCCATGGCGGGAAGAGCCTACTATATCCCCTGCCCTCGAGTTTTGGGCATCGAGTTGGTGGGAGCATTACCCGATTGGGTCAGTGCCAAGGACGTGATCCTCGAGATGCTGAGACGCTACGGGGTTAAGGGGTGCGTCGGCAAAGTCGTGGAATACCACGGCCCCGGACTCATGAGCCTGTCGGCCACGGACCGCGAAACCATCGGGAATATGGGCACCGAATTGGGCGCCACGAGCACGGTCTTCCCTTCGGACGACAATACCCGCAAGTATCTCGAATCCCAGGGACGGGGCGAGGACTGGGTGGAACTGCTTCCGGACCCGGATGCGGATTACCATGAAAAGGACCGCATCGACCTCTCCACCCTGGAGCCCCTCATCGCCTGCCCCTCTTCTCCGGGAAACGTGGTTCCGGTGAGGGAGACGGCAGGCGTCAAGGTGCATCAGGTCATTGTGGGCAGCAGCGTCAATTCGTCTTTTCGGGACCTCATGGTCGCGGCCAAAGTGATGGAAAATCGGCACGTGCATCCGGAGGTTTCTTTCCACATTAACCCCGGCAGCCGTCAGGTGATGGAAAACGTGGCGGTTCAGGGCGGCGCTTTGTGGCTGCTCCTGGCCGGCGCACGGATTCACGAATCCGGATGCCTGGGATGCATCGGCATGGGTCAGGCTCCCGGCAGCGGGCAGGTCAGTCTGCGCACGTTTCCGCGCAACTTTCCCGGACGGTCGGGCACCAAGGACGACAAGGTGTATTTGTGTTCGCCCGAAACCGCGGCCGCCGCGGCACTCACCGGTGTCATCACGGACCCGCGAGACCTGGGAAAGGAAATGGCTTATCCGAGGATTCAAGACCCGGAAAAGTACCTCATCGACGAATCCTCCCTGATCTTTCCCGACAAAGGCAAGCGTGACGTGGAAGTGCTCCGCGGCCCCAACATTCGTCCCCTGCCCGCCATGAACCCGCTCCCGGAGACGTTGGAAGCGCGCATCACGCTGCGGGTGGAAGACAACATTACCACGGATCACATCATGCCGGCCGGGAGTCAGATTCTTCCTCTCCGATCGAACATCGACGCCATCAGTACCTACGTGTTCACCCAGGTGGACCCTGATTTTCCCCGACGCTCCAAAGAAGCCGGCGTGGTCGCCGTGATCGGAGGAGAGAATTACGGTCAGGGATCGAGCAGGGAGCATGCCGCGCTGGCCCCGAGGTACCTGGGCGTCAGGGTGAAGCTGGCCAAGAGCTTCGCCCGGATTCACAAAGCCAATCTGTGCAACTTCGGGATCCTCCCGTTGACCTTCGTGAACCCCGACGACTATGCCCTTTGCGCACCCGGCGCCCTCTTGACCATCCGGGACGTGCGACACAAAGTGGAAAAAGGCGATACGGAGATCACGGCGGAAGTGGATGGAAAACCCGTTATGGCTCGACTTGAAGTATCACCCCGCCAGCGTAGGTTCCTTCTGGCGGGGGGCGCGCTCAACTATGTCAAGCAGCAAGTGACGGGGTAACCCGCCGGAACAACACCCCGGTGAGAAACCCGATCCGCCCTCAACAGGCGGATTGCGCGACGTTCCACTTGCCGCGACATGCTCCATGTACGCCTCCTTTTTCAGGATCGGCGGGCTTTGCGTGTCGCGGTTTTTCACCGGTCTACGGCATACGGAATTTTGCAACGGGCTATTAAGCACGGAGGGATATATGGCAGACACGGTGCGAGTGAAAAACATGGGACTCCGCGGAGTGACCGTGGCCGACACCAAGATCAGTTTCATCGACGGGACTCAGGGAATCTTGATCTACCGGGGGTTTCGCATCGAGGAACTGGCCGCCCATTCGGACTTCATGGAGACGGCTTATCTTTTGCTCATGGGCAACCTCCCCACGAAAGGAGAACTGGAAGCTTTCGCAGCAAGGGTCCAGCGGGAAAGAGAAGTTCCGGGATTCGTGTTCGACAGTTTCAAGACGTGGCCGAAGAGCGCCGACCCCATGGACGTGCTTCAGGCTTCCGTGCCCATGCTGGCTACGGCGGACCCAAACCTGGGAGATGAAACCCGGGAAGGCAACGTTGACATGGCCGTCCGTCTTATCGCCCGTCTTCCCGTGGTGGTGGCGGCATGGCACAGGATACGCAACGGACTGGAACCTCTTCCTCCCGACGATACCCTGCCCCACGCGGCCAATTTTCTTTGGATGCTTCACGGAACCAAGCCGGACCCCGAGGTTGCGAAGGATCTGGACGTCTGTCTGGTCCTGCATGCAGACCACACATTCAACGCCTCGACCTTTGCGTGCCGCGAAGTGGTTTCCACAAGAGCCCATATGTACGCGGGCGTGGCGGCCGGTGTGGGAGCTCTCTCCGGGAGTCTGCACGGCGGCGCCAATGCCCGGGTGATGAAAATGCTCATGGAAATCGAAAACGAACCGGATCTCCCCGCCTGGGTGATTCGCCAACTGGACGCGGGCAACCGGATCATGGGAGTCGGGCACGCGGTCTATAAGACCATGGACCCGAGAGCCAAAATACTCAAGGAAATGGCCCTCCGTATTGGAAAGAAGACCGGCCTGGAAAAATGGCCTTTGATGACGATGAAGATCGAAGAGACGGTGCTCGATGAATTCGAAAAACGGGGAAAGACGGAGCTGAAGCCCAATGTGGATTTCTACAGCGCATCCGTCTATCACATGATGGGTATTCCCCGTGACTTGATGACGCCGATCTTCGCCATGTCCCGGATTTCCGGTTGGTGCGCCCACGCCATAGAAGAAAAGTTCGCCGAAGCTCAGGGCACGCCGGCCCTGTATCGTCCGAAGGCTGAATACGTGGGAGAGTACTGCGGTTTGACGGGATGTCTCTATCAGTCCGTTACGGAGCGCCCATAGTCATTCGGGGCCTGCCGATGCAAGAAACGGAGAGTCTCATGACTCAAAAACACGACGTGGTCATCGTGGGTTCCGGACTCGCCGGCTTGAGAGCCGCCGTGGAGATCGCGGGCAAGGCGGACTTGGCGTTGATCAGCAAAGTCTACCCCACCCGATCCCATTCCGGCGCCGCCCAGGGAGGCATTGCCGCCTCTTTGGGCAACGAAGAGCCGGATTCCTGGGAATGGCACATGTACGACACGGTGAAGGGCGGGGACTATCTCACCGATCAGGACGTGGCCGAGGTGCTCACCCGGGACGCGCCCAGGGCCATCTATGAACTCGAACACATGGGCGTTCCCTTCAATCGGACGCCCGAAGGCAAGATCGCCCAACGGGCGTTCGGCGGGCACACGCGTGAGTTCGGCAAAGCGGCGGTGAAGCGGGCATGTCACGCGGCGGATCGGACCGGGCGCGTGATTCTGGACACGCTGTATGGACAGGCGGTCAGGCAGGGCGTACGCGTCTATCCCGAGCACCAAATGGTCGACCTGGTTCGGACCAAGGAAGGCATCGGCGGAGTGGTGGTTTACGAACTGGCCACCGGACGGCTCCAGGTCATCCACGCGAAAGTCGTAATGCTGGCCACGGGCGGGTTCGGAAAGCTCTTCAAGACCACATCGAATTGCTTCGCCAACACGGGAGACGGGGTGTATCTCGCCTATCGCGCCGGAATGCCCCTCGAAGACATGGAATTCATCCAATTCCATCCCACGGGAATCTATGGACTCGGAGTGCTCATCAGTGAAGCCGCGCGCGGCGAAGGAGGGATCCTCCGGAACCGACTCGGGGAACGTTTCATGGAACGATACGCCCCGACCATAAAGGACTTGGCGCCACGCGACGTGGTTTCCAGGGCCATCCTGACGGAAATTAGAGAAGACCGGGGAATCGACGGCAAAGATTACGTACACCTGGACCTGACGCATATCGGCGCCCAACGCATCTCGGAAAAATTATCGGACATAGCTTCGTTCGTGAAGATCTATCGCGGAATCGACGCCTCTAAGGAGCCCATTCCGGTTCAGCCTACCTGCCATTACATGATGGGAGGCATTCCCACCAGTGTGGACGGCGAGGTTCTCGACGGACACAACGGCATCGTTCCGGGCCTGTATGCGGCTGGAGAGTGTGCCTGTGTATCCGTGCACGGGGCCAACCGACTTGGCTGCAACTCCTTGCTGGACCTCGTGGTGTTCGGCCGAAGGGCCGGAAAGAAGATCGCAGCGGAAGTGGGGAAATTGTCTTTCTCGAACCTCCCGTCGGACCCGGTGCAGCCAAGTCAAGAGCGTGTGGAGCGTCTTAAGAGGACGGGACGGAACGAACGCGCCGGCCTGCTGAGGAAGGAGCTTCAACAAGCCATGACCGACCATTGTTCCGTCTTCCGGAACCGCGAAGGCTTGGAAAAGACCCTTTCGGCGGTGAGGGGCTTGATGGATCGGTACAAGGACGTGGGAGTCGAAAATCGGGGTGAAGCCTTCAACTACGATCTCCTGGAAGCCATGGAACTGGAAGGACTGCTCGGTCTGGCCGAAGTCATCCTTTCGAGCGCTCTGGCCAGGGAGGAAAGCCGGGGTGCGCATTTCCGGGAAGACTTCCCGGAAAGGGACGATGATCGATGGTTGAAGCATACCCTTGTGCACAAGGGTGGGGATGGTCCGGAATTGTCCTCCAAATCGGTGAACCTTAAACGATTCGAACCCAAACCCAGGGTGTACTGATATGGAAATACGCCTGAAGATTTTCCGTTTCGATCCCGGGGTGGACACGGAACCTTATTACCGTACATACACGGTCGACGCGGAACCTCAAGAACGAGTTCTGGATTGTCTGAATCGAATTCGTTGGGAGCAGGACGGAACCCTGGCTTATCGCATGTCCTGCGCCCACGGAGTTTGCGGTTCGGACGGCATGAAGATCAACGGCCGCTGTGCCCTGGCCTGCCAAACCCTGGTGAAGGATTGTGGAGGGGACCGGATTCTCATCGAGCCTTTGCCGTCCTTTCGGGTGCTGAAAGACCTCATTGTGGACATGGAACCGTTCTTCAAACGCATTGAAGAAGTCCGCCCCTATTTGACCGCCGGAGAGGCGCCGGCGGACGGGGAAAGAATCCAGAGTCCCGAAGACATGAAGAAACTGGACCGGGTCATCCGCTGCATTCTTTGTGCATCCTGCGTCGCCGCCTGTCCCGTGACTCTGGAGAACAAGGAGTATGTCGGGCCCGCTCCCCTTGTCTGGGCTTTTCGCTATGTGTTCGACTCCCGTGACGAAAGACGGTCGGAACGGCTCTCCGAGTTGGACCGTCCCGACGGAGTGTGGTCCTGCGTGAATCATTTCGAATGCACCCGCGTCTGCCCCAAGGAAATCCCGGTCACCAAATGCATCAACACGCTCAAGCAGACCATCCAAAAGGAAAAGAAAGAATAGAACCCGGTGAATTGAAGACCGAAGTCAGGGCGTCTTCCCGAAGGAGACGCCCTGTTTTTCTTCCCAACCGCTGAAGAAATGCCCGATCCATGGCGCGATTGATCAGACAGAATGTCCTTCTCCTAGGGATCCTTGCAGCCCTTACCGGAGCGTTCCTTTTGCCGGGCCCGGGTAGAACGCTCAAGACCATGGGCGTGGTCAACGTGCTCATTTTCCTGATTTTCTTATGCCAAGGCGCCGGCCTCTCATCCTCTCGGTTGAAGAGCCCCGATACGATCCTGCGGTGCCTGGCATGGGGTTTCGTCCTATCTCAGGTGATGGCGCCGCTGGTGGCCGTTCTGTATTGCCGTTCTTTGGGCTGGAGCGGAGACGACTATGTGGGCTTCATTCTGATTTGCGCCGCGGCACCGACTCTGGTTTCCGGACCGGTTCTGGCAGGTCGATGGGGCGGAGACCCACTGGTCTCTCTGTCTCTTTCCGCCGGTTTGAATCTCGCTTCCGTGATCACATATCCGCTCATCCTGCAGCCGGCACTGGGGCTCCACTTACCCATCAGCCCTTTGAAGCTTGCCGTGAAGCTCGCGTTCCTGGTCCTGCTCCCGGCACTGATCGGCTTCGCCCTATACCGGAGAGTCCCCGGTCGGTACCGCACTCGGGCTTTGGCTTCCCTGATCAAGCATGTCCCCACCGCGGCCCTCTGTCTGATCATTTACAGTTCTTTGTGCTCGCATCACGACGCGCTTCTGAGCTTGAAACCCGAACGGTTCGCCTCCTACATTCCTCCTTCCGCTTTTGTGCACGGCCTGGTCCTCTTCGTGGGATATTTCGCCGGAAAGCATCTCCTGTCCATCGAGGAGGCCGCGGTCCGCTCCGTATCCATGGTTTGCGCTCAAAAGACGTTGACGGTCCCCGTCACCGTATGGACCCTGGTGTTCGCTCACAGCAATCCTTTCGCCCTCTTCCCTCTTCTGGCGTTCCATATCATCCAGGTCGTTTTGGACAGCATGGTCGTAGGCGTTTCCGACGTGCTCAAGGAAAGATCGCACTGAACTTTGAATCGGGCTGTAAGGAGCGCCGAAGCGTCTCCGATCGGGTCTTGAACCCGATTTCGGCTCGAAACCGACCCAAGGAGGTTCTTATGCAAACCCGCGTGGAAAAGGACTCAATGGGACCTATGGAGGTGCCGTCGGAAGCCTATTACGGCGCTTCCACACAGCGTGCCGTGGAGAACTTTCCCGTAAGCGGCATCCAAATGCCGTTTCCTATCATCCGAGCTCTCGCTTTGATCAAAAAGCACGCCGCCCAAGTCAATCTTGAGCTGGGGCTGATCGGAACCAACATTGCGGACGCCGTACGCTCCGCAGCCTCGGAAGTGCTCAACGGCGTCCTGGACGACCAGTTTGTGGTGGACGTGTTCCAAACCGGCTCGGGAACGTCCACGAACATGAACGTCAATGAAGTCGTCGCGGGGCGGGCCAACGAGTTGCTGACCGGGATCCGGGGCGCCAAGTCTCCGGTGCATCCCAACGATCACGTGAATCTGGGGCAATCCAGTAATGATACGATTCCCAGTGCGATTCACATGGCGGCCTTTTCCTTACTTCGAAAGGAGCTTCTTCCGGCCGTCGCCGAACTCGAGGGTGCCCTGCGGAACAAGTCGAAGGAATTCGCAGGTATCGTCAAGATCGGCAGAACCCATCTTCAGGACGCGGTCCCCATAACCCTCGGACAGGAATTCGGGGGATACGCCAGGCAGATGGAATTGGGCGCGGACAGAATCCGAGCGGTGGAAGACGGACTGGCGGAACTTCCTTTGGGAGGAACCGCGGTGGGCACCGGAGTGAACACCCATCCGGCCTTCGCTCGAATGGTCATCCAACGCATCAGCGAAGAAACCGGTTTCGCCTTTCGGGAGGCGGTAGACCATTTCGAAGCCCAGGCGGCGCGGGACGCCGCGGTGGAAACCAGCGGCGCATTGAAGACCCTGGCGACCGGTCTCGTCAAGATCGCCAACGATATCAGGTGGCTCTCATGCGGGCCTCGCGCAGGGTTCTCGGAAATTGTTCTGCCGGCATTGCAGCCCGGGTCTTCCATCATGCCCGGAAAGATCAATCCCATTATTCCCGAATCCGTGCTTCAAGTAGCCGCCCAGGTCATGGGAAACGACTTGACCATCACTTTCGGCGCAATGAGCGGAAACTTCGAACTCAACGTGATGATGCCGGTCATCGGTTACAATCTGATCCAGTCCATTACCTTGTTGAGCCGCGTCTGTTCGCTGTTCGCACGGAAATGCGTGGCTGAAATCCGGGCCGATCGAGCCGGATGCGCCGGAAAGGTGGAAAAAAGTCTCGCCCTGGCTACCTATCTGGTGCCGGAAATCGGGTACGATTCGGCGGCCGCCCTGGCCAAGGAGGCCTTCGAAACCGGTGAGACCATCCGTGAAATTGTTCTGCGAAAGGGTGTGCTTGCGCCTGAGAAGCTGAACGCACTATTGGGAGACTTCGAGGTGTGACACAAGGGCTCGAAACCGGGCCACCCGAAAAACAGCCTGCCCGGATTCGCATCGCATGGGATGCGGGAGGAACGTTCGGTGCGATGCCGCCGCTCCTTGACGTCACGCACCGCCGTTACGTATCCGATGGATCAAGCTGGAAATAGAGCCTTCCACCTCCAGTGGGATGGCGACCACTTTTCCGCCGCTCCTGAGCACCACTTCCCTCCCCAAGATTTTCTCCTCGGAATAATTTCCCCCCTTGGTGAGAACGTCCGGTTTCAGTCGGTCAAGGAGCATGTCCAGGTCGGGGGAAGAAAAGACACAAAGATAATCCACGCAATCCAGGGCGGACAGCACCCGCAATCGGTCCTCCTGCTTGAGGATGGGACGTCCTTCTCCCTTCAATCGTCTCACGGAGCCGTCGTCGTCCAATGCCACCACCAGCACGTCACCCAAGCGTGCCGATTCCTGCAGGAACTGTATGTGACCCACATGCAGCAGATCAAAGCATCCGTTGGTAAAGACGATTCGCTTGCCTTGACGCCTCAGCCCGTCCAATTCCACCGCCAAACTGCCGATACCGCGAATTTTTCGCTCGTAGGGATCGCTTCGTCCCAATAGGGCTTCCCTCAATTCGGCCGGGGAGACGGATGCGGCGCCCACCTTGGCCACGACGATGCCGGCGGCTTCATTGGCCAACATCGCCGATTCCTCCAATGAGACGCCGGAGCTCAGTCCCAGTCCAAGGACTGAAAGGACCGTATCGCCGGCGCCGGAAACGTCATAGACTTCCCGCGCTGAGGCTCGAATATAGGTTTCGCCGCCTTCCGCCGGAAAAAGCGCCATGCCTTCACTGCCCAATGTGACCAGGATGCCCGTATTCTTGACTTTCAGGCGGAGTGTCCGCACCGCCTCACGCAGCGACGCTCGATCGGAAATCTCCACTCCCGAAGCCACCGAGGCTTCCTTTTTGTTTGGAGTTATCAGCGTCGCATCGGAATACTTTTCGTAATCCGTCCCCTTCGGATCGATTAAAACCGGGAAAGAACATCGTCGCCCCATGACTATGAGCTCACGGATCAACCGGGGGGTTAAGACTCCCTTGCCGTAGTCGGAAACCAACAGACCGTCCACCTTGTCCGCCTGTTCCTCCGCCAAGCACAACAGTCGGCTTTCCATGTCCCTGGAAATCGGCTCCCGGTTTTCCCTGTCGATCCTCAGAATCTGCTGGTTTTCGGCAATGATGCGCGTCTTCTGAGTGGTCCTCCGGGAAGAATCGACCAGAAGCCCATCCCCCTCTCCGCTCAACGACTCAAGCAATCCCGACACTCGTTCTCCGGCAACGTCTTCGCCGATAACGCTCAAAATACCGGATTGGGCTCCCAGAGAAACGAGGTTCTTCAGCACGTTTCCCGCCCCTCCCAAGGTATCCGTTTCCCGGTGGACGTCGAGCACTTGGACCGGCGCTTCAGGAGATATGCGATCCACACGCCCCCAGAGATACCGGTCAAGCATCAGGTCTCCCACTACCAGGAGCCGACAGCGGGAAAAACCACCGAGCAAGGCACCGACCCGTTCTCCATTCCACCACCCGGGCCTTGAGGGAAATTGGAATTCCATGGATTTCAGTTCCGCCATAGTCCTCGAACCGTTATGAGTTTGGAATGATGACGATTACGATTCCATACACGCACATATACGAACCCGATAATGAGCGGATATCCGCTTCGCATTCTCTCATGCCGGTTTATTCGACGCCGATCAAGTTCAGGTTTGCCGGAGCCTTGTTGCACCGGTATCGGCTCCGGCCCGCGCGAACCGAGCATTCATTCCGTCCATATCCGAACCCCGGAGGGAAGTAAAGCCCTCCCAGAGCCCAAAACGAAGTCGTAAGGACTCCGGCCCGAACTCGGCTCCCGGCCACAAACGCACCTCGTCATTTTGCTTGACTTTGATCGGTAACAGTATGTATTTTCAAACAAAAGTGTCCTAAGCGATGGGAGGACTCCAGTTGAAACAGAAACGAAAGATCCTGATCGTAGACGACGACCCGGACTTCATAGAATCAACGAAAATCATACTGGAATCCGCCGACTATGAAGTGATCAGCGCCGGGAACGGAACCGAAGGACTGCAGATGGTCACCCTGGAGAGCCCGGACCTGATCATCTTGGACATCATGATGGACAGCATGTTCGAGGGCTTCGCCGTCAGCGCCGCTCTGAAGATGACCGCCGAGTATATCGACTACCGCCACACACCGATTCTGATGGTCAGTTCCTTGCGGAGAGATTTGGAGGACAAGGCCAAGGCGCCCAAGAAGGCGGGAGGGATAGCGGGCGACCAATTCATGGACAAACCGTTAGATCCCGGCGCCTTGCTGACCAAAGTGTCCGAGATGCTCCGCACCGCCTGACTCTGTGAAGTCTCTTCTACAAGTTGGCCCCGCGTTGAATCCTGCACGGTCCGGAAAGCCTCTTACGGGTTCTCCGGCCGGTCGGCATGTTTCGGGAGGATGGTCATGACCCGGGAAGAAGAGCTTGCCCAAGAGGGGTGGGTCCGTCAAATGCTCACCAACGAGCCCCGCTTGAGCGAAGTAGTCGAAGAATATCGGAAACTCGGCTTTGAAGTTCGCCTGGAGCCGGTGGACTTGGGCTCGGAAGGCGGGTGTACCTCGTGCCTTTCTTACGCGCCGGATGAGTTCAAGGTGATTTACACCCGACGGGGACGGACGTCGAGCGAAGAGACAAACAACCTCCACTGATTCTCAAGATTTCCACGGAGAAATGATGTCCCGCCCGGAAGACGAGCCCATGGTCAAAGTGCATGTACTCGAAAATCAATTCGAAGCGGACCAAATACTCGATGCACTCAAAAAGGCCGGAATCTCGGCATGGGTCAAAGGATATCAGGATACCGCCTACGACGGTATTTATGTGGCACGTAAAGGATGGGGAGGCGTTTGGGTCCCAAAATCGGAAAAAGAGGCCGCCGAGAGGGTGGTGGCCGATGTACTGAACGCCTTCAAGTCTTAACCGGCCGTGGGAGTCGAACCCCCCCTACCCTCCCTTCACGCCGCCCGACCTCCTTCGGCCCTCTCCCGTCCGTCGATTGTCGCCTGCACTCCACGTTCTAAGCACTGCTCTCATGCGGCTGTGTCACGCCGAACAGTTCTCCATGAATGAGACCCCCTTCGTGGCGGGAGCCGAGATGTCGCACGAGGCTAGTCGTCGAGGATGACGGCGAAGATGCCCATGGGCAGAGGGCGAATCAGTCTGCCGGTTTGATCGGAAGGATCGGGAAAAGGAACACCGGACGTATCCGTTACTCGAATGTCGTGAAGCAGCAATTCACTCACAACTCGCGACTGCACGGTGAAAATGATCGTCACCAAATTTTCGGGAGTCCCGGACGGCGTACTTGGCCCCGCCTGCGATCCGGTCGTAAACGCGCCCACTGCCACGGTCCCCGCGGTGTTGTCCGGAGTCCCGCCCACCTTGGTCACGGTCCTGCCCGTACTTCCAATGAAACTTCCCAACGTAACCGATGAACTGGGAGTTCCCAATATCTGAACCACAGTTGGATCGTAATCCAACGTAACTTGGAACCCGCCAAGGTTCGTGACATCCTCGATCATTACCTGAACGTTGAAAGTCTCCCCGACCTGCGGCAGAATCACTCTGGCGGCGTCGAACTCCACCGTCTGGCTCCACGCCGAGTTGGAAGAAGAGAATAAAAGGAGGAACACAAGAGCCATGAAAGTCAAGGCCTTGACTTTGCCTCCCCTTCCGTGCTGAAGCATCCCGCCCTCTTTGAAATTCGTGTCGGAATTTCGGTAAGATAAACTACATGTCCCGTGTGAAAGGACGAATTCCATCATCCCCTCCCAGACAATTCCTCCCCGGACGATATCCGGGTTAATACCTTTATTTTAATAACTCTACCCATAGCCCGCAAGAAGAATGCGTTTCTCTTCAATCGAGCAACGCTGCCGGCATGAAGATATTCACATAGGATATGCTTTAATTATTATCCATAACACCCCTTATTATCGAAGTAATCATCGGACGAACGACACAGAGACGGTCCCTAAGGACCCGCGTGATACTGCGGAAATCGAATGATGATGCAAAGTCGAAATGGGATATGCGCTCTTGGAGCGGCATCCGGCGTCGTTTCCCGCGGAACCGCCTCCATTGGGACGTTGCTGGTCATGTTCCGTGCCGCACGGCGGCGCTTCCGTTCATACCGTGCACGGAAGATTCGCTTGGAAAAACCGATCGGCGGCGATGGTTCCGGCCCGGCCCCATCACTTCGCCGGCTGTACGGCGGACTACCATGAATGGATGATGGCGCTTGGTCCACAGGCGGACACGCAAGGCAAGGGAGCTCTCTGTTTCGCGGGTTTGCACTGGGCGCACGCATACTTGAGCTTCTTTCGCTGAACCTCTCCCACAACGGCCACCGGCTCGTCGCGAAGAGGATCATAAGGGTCTTCATCGAGCACAACGAACACCTGGGACGGACACGCCGCCACACAATCGCCGCAGCCGTTGCAGCGATCCGTGTCAATGGTGATGAAAAACTCGCCCGAGCCGTCCTTATAGCCATAATTCGCCAGCATGGTTCCTCCTCAGCCCAATGAGCGTGATCTCGAAAAAGTCGCCCGTTTGAAATGCCGGATACGGCATTCACAGTGAGCCGCTCCGCAATGGATTTCGCTCCTGAATGCGCCGCGAGACATACGCCGCAGCTATGCCGTTTGATTCCTACCATTTTTCAGGACGGGTTTGGCAAAGAAAGCGGCGTCGACCGCTCCGGTTTGGCGGAAGTCCCGGAAGAGCGTGGCCGGACAGCATATCACATTCGTCCAAGTGGCGAATTTACAGCGGTGCGGCTTTCGGAAAGAACGAGTGGAAACGGCTCCCGACCCAAATAGTCGGCAGACGAATTGATCTAATCGTGAGGTTCAGTCGGTCCTTTTCACCCAATAGTCTGAGTACACGCACAGACGAACACAATCAGAACCACAATGATGGACGGCGTCGATCTGAAATGTCTCTTTCGGTTCACACCCGATCCCCCTCCCAGGCCTCGATCATCGAGCTGGGTTTCAGGCTCAACCCACCCCTTCGAAGCAACAGGATCCGATCAAAGAAGAATACTTGGAGCGTCATCACCAGCCAAGTCAAATCCCGGATCACTTTCCCCCATCCGATTTGTCCACCAACGGCTTCAAAGCATCCGCAACCGATGTTGGAACCCCGTAGCAGATTGATCACAATGGCCACGGTGAATCCAAGAAGCATGGCGCCAATGGTGAAAGACGCCGCCCTGGAGGCCAACCCGATTACGAGGAAAAGCCCGCAGATCAACTCGAGCCACGGCACGAATACGGCTAGGATGTTGATGGACCACCACGGGAAGAGCCTGTATGCGATCAGATTTTCGGCAAATTCCGCCGGGTGGGGAATCTTGCTCATGCTGGCGTAAACGAAGACCACACCGATGTAAAGCCGGAGCACCAAGGCCAAGTGTGGACTGGCTACAAGACGTTTCAGTAGGTCCATGAGACGTTTCATGACTCGGAATTCTCCTGTGCTTCCATGGCGTCCTCCTGCTTTTCCCAAGCGAAAACACCATTCTCTAAGATTGATACATCCCGGTGACCTCTCAGCACCAGACGGTAGGCGACCTCTGAATCATAACGACGGCTGATGTTTCGTCCATAGACAATGATGGGCTTGTTTTTGCGCATTTCACCGAATTTCATCATGTAGACGAAGTCGAACACCGGAAGCGGAAGACTGATCGCACCCTCTATATGCCTTTCTTCGTAGAAGTTCGAGGGACGGGCGTCCACGATCACGGCTCCCTCAGCCCGAGCCGCTATTGCCTCAGCGGCGGCGACGAAGGATATGGATTCATGGGAGTAGACTTTGGGAATCCATCGAATTCCGGAGGGGTTAGCTGTGTTGAAGATGAGACCGCAGAGAAGGACGACACCCGCGATGAAGGCGAAGTCCGACCACGAAATCCGGGAGGGATGCATGATACGTTCCGTCGCTTGCTGTAAATGGGCCTCATCGCGAAGAAGCCACTCGGAAATTTGTTTTACAAAAGACAACGACGCATCGGGATGATCCTTCAGTATGCGATCGAACTCATTCTTGGACAGCACAATCAAATGAGTCTCTTCCATGGCCCGAACACAAGCGGAACGGGAGTTGCCCGTCAGAAGGGCCATCTCACCAAAGCTCTCCCTCGGACCCAGGATGGAAAGCTGGGTCTCAATGCCTCGCTCCCCTCTTCTGAAGACCTGGACCTTTCCCGACCTAATAATATAGAAGCCGTCACCCGCGTCTCCCTGCTCGAAGATCATGGACCCCGCCGGCGCACTGGTTTCGTGCGCCACCCGGGCAAATTCGGAGAGCTGCTCCGGATTCAGCCCCGCGAAAAGGGGCGTTCGCTCAAGCGTGGCCCTTCTGTCCCGATCGTTCGAGCCGACCATTCCTGTCGCCTCCATCTTCGTTACATTAGTTTCAAGTCGCAAACCGTTTGCCCTCCAAGCAGGCCGTCACTTGAGCAATTGTTTGATTCCAGCTAACTCTTTAGGGCTGTTGGATAAATGACTCTCAAGCCTCTTTTTTTCATAGGCGTTAAACCGGGTTAGGTTGGTAGATATGATGTTATGGCCGCGCATTCTTAAACCGCCCTCCGATAACCACCGGGTCTCGTTTATAGCCCAAGGCCTTGAAGTCCATGACACCGTCCGGACGGTGACAATCGGTACACGACAGCGCTTGTTCTTTCGGCGCCACTCCATGGTTGATTGCCCAATGCATGATCGTCTTCACGAATCTGATCTTGCCGCTATATTTGAGATTCACCGAATTCATTCCCTCCTCCGCAGCCCGGTTCCAATCAAAATGGCGCCAGAAACCACCCCACAATTTAGGGACAATGAGATATCCAAATTGGTCGTCGGCAGGTTGAATACCTTCATATATTTTGTAGGGTGTTATTTTGGAATTCGGATCCCGAATGTTTCCATCCGGCTTGTTTAAATAGGTAGTGCCATTGAGATTTACCTTATCGCCGGCTAAATATCGATGATGTTTTCCGTTGTACCAGGAATAGACCGGAGTAAGATTTTGCTTCTTTATCAAAAGGCCTTTCTTTTTGGAGCAAATCGTAATCGCATGTGGATCCACCGGGCATGGTTCCATTTCTTTCCCCGCCTTTGACCAGTCCCAGCACATGAGGGTTGGTTTGTTCTTTGCAAAAGTCGGGATATGACAGGTCTGACAGCTGATGGAATCGACGTGGTCGTTTAATTTCGCCAGCAGGGGATTTTCGTCATAATGGGGCCTTTCATCGTGGCAGTCCAAGCAGGAAACCGTGCCTTCACTCACTGCACAGGTTGTGCAGCCGCCGGCTATCCTGTGTCCATTCTCCAGGTGGCAATACTGACAGGAAAAGTCCATCCCTCCCATGTGAACATCAGTTTTTCTGTCCGGTTGCTCAAAGGTGGAATCAAGTGCTCCGTGCTTGATAGCATCCCCTCCCCCCCCATAGAAATGGCACTTTCCGCAATTGGCCCTTGAAGGGATGCCCACATTCCTTGCGATCTCGGGCAGGTTCAACCATTCCTTCTCCTTACCGCAACCCTTGGGTGCTTTCTGATAGTTTCCCGTCGTGTCGTGGCAAATCAGACAATCGATCTTTGAGGTGTCGGAGAAGTCAAAAGAAGCGTCCTTCCAACCGTATCCTATATGGCAGCTGGTGCAACTGCACCAGTTGGATCCGATACCAATTCAATAGCTGTTTATGATATTCCGCTTTCCCAAATCCATCCTATGTTCATGGCCTACTACCTTGGGACTTGGTCCTTTCCAAAGCCAATGAGATGTCGTTAGTATCTCCTTTGCCTTGTCCTCGTGACATTGTAGACAGGCCTTTGTGACGGATACTCCATCCGGATAGGGGCCTTTCATCGATCTGTGTGGATCTTCAGATTTATGAACAGACTTTTTAGTACCGGCATAGGTTATACATATTGACAAAGACCATACACAAACAAGTATCAAAACTAAGTATGCTCGTCTCATGTCATCATCCATTTAAATTAAAGTAGTTTTGCTGCTAAGTCGTCGGACCAACTTGAAAGTAGGACAAATACCCATGTATTCGCCGGAGTAGTAAGTCAGCCATTGCTAAAGGCCGTTTATGACCATCTTAACCCTGCTCCAGGCGTAGAACGGGATGAAAGGTTTTTATTTAATGATCAAAACATGCACCTAGGAAGTCTTTGTTAAACATTAGTCTCCGTGGAATGCCCCCCGATAATTGGTCCATGTATAATGAGAGTCTGAATGCCCAAAGAACGGAAGGAGACTTTTTGCATGGCCAAGAGAAAGAGACACAGCGCGGAGCAAATCATCCGGAAACTTGAAGACGCGGACCGTCGTCTGACGGCAGGGCAGACGATAGCGCAGGTTTGCCAATCGCTGGAGGTGAGCGAGGCGACGTACCACCGGTGGCGAAACCAGTATGGGGGGATGAAGGCTGAGGAGGCCAAACGGCTAAAAGAACTGGAAAAGGAAAATGCACGCTTAAAAAAGCTGGTCGCCGATCTGATGTTGGACAAGGCAATGCTGAAGGATCTTGCGGAGGGAAACTTCTAAGCCCGGCGCGTCGTAGGAAAGCGGTTGATTATGTTCGAAGTGAACATGCCGCTTCAGAGCGTCGGGCCTGCCGCGTAGCCGGTCAACACCGATCCACCCAACGTTATGAGCCGAAGGAACGGGACGATGAGGTGGAACTGATCAAGGCTCTTCACCGGTTGGTTGGAGAACATCCCCGTTTTGGATGCCGTAGGATCACTCGGCTGCTGCGTGATGCGGGGTGGGCGGTAAACTACAAGCGAATTCATAGACTTTGGAAAGAGGAAGGATTCAAGGTACCTCGAAAAGCCAAGAAGAAACGCTTCCTGGGAGTTGATGCCAATGCGTGCAACAAGCGTAAGGCGGCTTTTGCAAATGATGTCTGGACGTTGGATTTCATTCATGACCGCTTGGTCGACGGCCGTCAGTTCAAGTGCTTGGCCATTGTCGACGAGTTTACTCGGGAAAACCTGGCCCTGAGGATCAACCGCTCCATTACGGGTGAAGACGTTTTGAACGAGCTGAGCCGATTGATGGGCGAGCGGGGAGTTCCAACGGGCATTCGATCGGATAACGGTCCCGAATTTATAGCCCAAAAGGTGAGAAACTGGCTGAAAGACCTGGGAGTGGGAACCCTTTTCGTCGAGCCGGGAGCCCCTTGGCAGAACGGGTACGTGGAAAGTTTCAACAGCCGTTTTCGGGATGAATTCTTGAACATGGAAATTTTCAACAACATCAAGGAAGCGCAGACTCTGGCCGCCAAATGGCGGAAAGCCTATAACGAGGAAAGACCGCACAGTGCATTGAATTACATGACCCCGGCCCAGTTCGCGGCGAGCCCTTGGGGCCTCGACTCCGCCTCGCTCAGCTCGGCTTCGCCGAGGCCCCAAGGGCCGGGGATGGAAAACCGCGAGTCATGATAAAACTCTCATAACTCCTGGACCAAAAACTGGGGGCTTGACATCCGTACGGGGAGATTCGTTTCCGGAGAATCAATATCCCGGCGCCGCCAAGCGCAAGGAAGCCCAAGCTCCTGTTACGTGATTGTTCACAGGGTAGGCGAGGAAACCGTTTGAAAAAAGTTCCCTCCGTGAATGCATACCCTGTTACTGCGCGGACTTATTGCCCCCAAACGGAGCAAGCATCATGCCACTGGGGGAATCAGCGCCTTTTGACCGGCAACGGTAGGCCGGAGCGTAGGGCATCGCTCCGAGGCGGCGAACGATTACTGCGTTGAGGCGTATTGGAGGAACGAAGACGGCACGACCCAAGGTTGCCGAAGAATTAAGTGTTACGTTACATGTTAACGTTACAAGCGTAACGGAAACATCGATTTGCAGGCAGGCCGGTGCCGTTGTACCTGAACCGTTTCGAAAATCAGTTTCAGCCATGCGTTTTCGTCCCCGCTTGGAACGCCCTGAACTCATTAATCATTCCAAGTTTGTTCCAATACGGGAGACGTTGTTTGGATAGTGATTTCGGAGCCGGCGGGTTCCGAGGCGATGCGACCGGCGGGGATTCGGACACGGCCGGACGGGTTTATTCCCTCCTCCCATAGATTATTTCAATACGCGCCTCCATGGCGGGTTGCCGGTTCTTCCGATTCTTGATTTCCTCATCGCAAGCGGCAACCGAGGAAACCCCTTCATCAATTTGGCACAGCCCTTGCCAAGCGGGGAGCTGAGAGCCGAACTGGAGGAGCGCCGACTTCCGGGGCTCCGAGCACCCAGCAACGTTGAGGAGGAGGTTCCGGTTATGAAAAATCGATGGAAACAAATGAAAAAATTGAGCCTCGTTGGATTGGTGGGAACCCTTTTGATCCTACCATTATCCGCTTCCGCAGAGATGGGACAAATGGGCCTGAGGAGCAAGGACGTTTCTTTTGACTTCATCGGCAGCCTTAAAAGCTATCCCACTTTCCTGAGCAATGCCGATTTCAACAGCCGGGACACCGCGTATGACTACGTACTTGATGAGAACGGCCCCATGGACGGGGCGAGTATTCGCAATGAAGTGCGCATCGGCTGGTTGGGAAAAGGAAACGACTGGGATTTCAAAATCATTTTGGAGGCTGATTTCAACCTGAATAAAAGCAATGGGGACCGAGGAGCGGATGCAAGTACGCCTGTGGACAGCGGAATGACCGGTGAGGATTTCGGCGTCGAGAAACTTGCAGCGAGATACAACTTCGGTCCTTTCACCCTTGAGACGGGGTGGGATGACCGCTTTCTGGACATCTCGACGGGCGGGCTGCTCTACGGTGACGACCACCCGTTCATAGGTTTGCAGGGAGGCATCGGGGACAAGTTCTCTTGGGAAATTCTCTACTTGATCATCCAGGACGACATCGAAAACATGGAACATGGGAAGGCCATCGGGCCATTGGACAGCGACAGCCTGGACTGGCGGGTTTACACGGCCAAGGGGAAATACGAGCTGCCCAACGGTCTCGTCGTCAGTGGCTTCTACGCCTACAGCGATAACAGCAAGCGTCAGACCGCCGATGCGCGCGTGCACTACATGGGTGCGGAGGCATACGGGAAGCTGGGCATGTTCACCCCTCGGCTGGAATTTGTCTACGCCACGGGCGATACCGACCGCTGGTCCGCTACCGATCGGGAATACGATATCAGCGCCTACGCTGCATACGGGTCGGTCGACATCGATATTGCGCCCGTATTCATACCCTATATCGGAGCGACTCTCGTCAGCGGTGATGGAGATGCCGACGATGACAACATCGACGCCTTTAACGCCATCACCAATATCGCGCGATACACTCCCACTTTCGGCATGGAGAACAGCTTTGTGTCGCGCCTGGTACCCGTTTTGGGCACCCATCTCTACAGCAATACGCCCGAGTGGCTCCCGAAATCCAGAGGAGTCGCGTTGAATCCCGGGTATGGCGGAATCGGCAACAGCTCATCCGGGGACAGTCCGGGTCTCGTTTCCTACGGCATCGGCTTCAAGGGCTCCTATCAAAATTTGTCCTACAAGGTTCAAGGTCTTTACATGACTTTCGAAGATGTGGGGGCTCTGGAAGATCTTGAGGGCAAAAGCATCGACAATGAGTGGGGAATGGAGTTCGACGTACTCCTGACTTACAGGTTCAATGAGCATTTCAGCGTCGGCAACGCCTTCGCGGTTTTCGATCCGGGCGATGGGATCCAGGACATCTGGGGCGAGGATTTTGATGAGACCGCCTTCTTGGATACCATTGAGTTTAAATGGACTTGGTGATATCGGCAAGGTTGCCGCGGATGTCGGATTGAAAGGTTCTCGAAGGGGTGGTCGGCTGGTGGCTGGTCGCCCCTGAACGGTCAACTTGAAGGAGTTTCCGAGCCCACAACAGACCTTCGTTCGGTTGCTTGTTCGGGCGCTTTGAGCTGGGGGAATCAAGCCAAAGAGAGGCAAACTCCTCCGGACAAGGCGGATCAATTCCGCCGGAAAAACGGCATCGTCCAGGATTATAGAAACCGAACGAGTCAAGGAGTGTGCGCATGAAAATCAGGAACGGCATCTTGTGGCTTGGGCTCTGTACAGCCCTCGTTTGTTCGGCCGTCAATCCATGTGAGGCCGGGGAAAGGCCCGAACAGAAGCTCATGAAGTATTTCGAGAAACAATACACCGCTCCCTTCCAGGTGCTCGGCCGGGTGATTGAACAATCCCGGAATCGGCTCCGGTTCACAAAAGAGAGCGTTCCCCTTAAAGAAGGGCAATGGCTTCAGGTCACGGAGCATCGCAAGGGAATCTCGCCGTCGCTGCAGCGTCAAGTGGCCTGGATCCAGGTGGAGGCGCTCTTCGCCGACTCGGTTCTGGCCCGGATCGAGCAGTCCGCAGAGGCCGCGGTGGAAGTAGGAGACTGGGTCCTGTCCTCCCCCACCCCAACGATTCACCTTTATACCAACCTGGAGAAGAAGCACGGCGCCCCACCTTACCGGACACTATTAAAAGAGCTTCCGGCAAAAGGGATGCAGGTCATTGAGGTGGCGGGAGATTCCATAACGGCGGATTTACGGCCATGGGATCTCGTGCTCCGGCTGGAAGCGGAGCCCGGGCATCTTGTCTACCAGTTAACCACTGCAGACAACGCACGTGTCCTCTTCTCCGAAACCGAAACCTACCAAGACCCGATTCGTACTATCTTTCCGGTGGGGCACTCCATTTCGGCGTCTTCATCAGTGTCAGGTACGGCGGGGGAGTTGAGGCCTCCACAAGAGCCGGAAAATGCGGCGCTAACCACTCCCCTCCCCTCCGGCATGAGCTTCCATACCACACCAGCGTCGGAAAAAAGCGAGTTCTACCGTCTGCAAGAACCTTTTTATCGGGTCGTCCAGTGCGACCTGGAAGGAGACGGCACGTGGGAGCTGGCTTTGCTGGGTCAGCGGGCGTTGGTGATCTACCAGGTCCAAGAGGGAAGACTGCACGAAAAGGAACGTTACCCCTTTGAGAAAGCCGGTATTTGGCCGCTTCACCTTCATGCGGCGGACCTGAACGCCGACGGCGGGCACGAAATTTTGGTAACGCTCGCCGAACCGGTTCGGAACCTGGACAAACAAGACAACCGCCTCCGCTCGATTGTACTGACTTCTGAAGATGGGCGCCTCAAGCCCCTGGTCCGGGACTGGCCGTACTACTTGAGAGTGATCGAGGATCGCCAAGGTGAGCGAGTAGCCCTGGCGCAGTGTGGTGGTGACTACGAGCAGTATGCGGGACCCATTCATCAACTGCGGTGGAACGAAGATCTAGGCAAGTTGGAAATGGGTGAACCCTACGAACCGGCACGGGGCGTTTATTCCATCTATCAGTTCAACCTTGTCCCGGACGATCCCGAACGACTGATCGTCCTGGAGGCCGGCAATGACCTTCACGGCTATTTGGCTGCCGAAGAAAAAGTCGAAGCCTCAGGCATGCGTAATTACGGGAGATTCAGAGAAATCGCCTACCCGTTGAAACTCAGAGAGGACTTGTACCTCGGTGGGTTTGACAAGAAAACTTATCAAGAAGTGTACCCGCCCCGCCGGTTCGAGCTGAAAACCCAATTAGACGGTCAGAGCTTTCTTATTTACAAGGAGCGGGGAGGGGATATCCTGGAAACCAGCCTGAGAAAGGTTCTGGGATCTACCCAAGGAAGTGACCAGGTGGTCGGCGTGAAGTGGCTGGGTCAGAGGATTGTTGAAAGTCGGCAGTCCAAGATGCTCGCTAATGACCTGCTGGATTTTGCGTTTCTAAACGTTCCTCAGGGTCTTATGGTCCTCTATAGGGATGCGGATGGGTACGTTTTAGAAGTCTTTTAGCCGATCTATAAAGTTATACGTAGGATGGAACGCCAAATAACCGGTGAGATGGTTTGATGATAGTATTCGAGGAGCCATGAAGCAGCGTCTTTAGTTCACCAAAATATCCAATAACAAATGGGCGGCACATAGCCTCTCACGTCGGGAGCCGTTTTCCGCCGCCGGGTCACAAGGCCCGGGTTGGTCGTTGCTATACTTCTCTGAGGAAGTCCGTTAAAGTCTTCCAAGAGGATTCTATGAAATGCCCTAGCTGCCGATCCAATAATCCGGAAGGCACGAGATTTTGTCGGCGTTGTGGTGCTTCTCTGGCTCTGCAGTGTCCGAAATGTGGTGCCGCTAATCCCTTGGACTTCAAGTTCTGTGGTCAATGCGGAAGCTCGCTGAACCAAGGAACGGATATCCCCACCTACGCCAAACGTACGTCCTCTGACTACACCCCTCCATTCCTGGTGGAAAAAGTCCTTAAAGGGCACAGTCCTCTGGAAGGCGAAAGGAAACACGTAACCGTGCTGTTTGCCGATGTCGCCAATTTCACCTCCATCGCAGAAGCACTTGACCCCGAAGATGTCCATTCCCTCATGGAAGGCTGCTTTGAGATTCTGGGTGAAGAGATTCACGGCGCCGGCGGCACAATTAATCAATACACGGGGGATGGGGTTATGGCTCTCTTCGGCGCCCCCATCGCCTACGAAGATCACACCAGACGCGCCTGCCATGTTGCTCTCAGAATTCAAGCCCGCCTGCGAGAATATGAATCTGAGATGAGCAAACTCTACGGCATTTCTTTTAAGATGCGCATTGGGATTAACACAGGGTCGGTGGTTGTTGCTTCCATCGGAGACAATTTGCGTCTTGATTACACGGCGTTGGGAGACACGACCAACTTGGCGGCGCGCTTGGAATCCATCGCCACCCCTGGAAAAATATGGGTTTCGCAAACCATCAGAGATGCGGCCCAACCATTCTTTCGGTTTCGAAAGATTGGGGACTTCGAGGTCAAAGGCAAAGAAAACATCGTAGCGGCCTTTTCCCTTTTGAGTGAAAAAAGAGAGATCGATTCCCGAGTAAAACCATCAACGATACCGATTCCTTTCATCAACCGGCAGACGGAGATGGCGCTTCTTGACAAGGCGTTTCATTCGGTTCAGAAGGGCTCGCTTTGTGTGATAGCCCTGGAAGGAGAGGCGGGTATTGGAAAAACGAGACTTCTGGAGCAGTTCAGAAGTTCGCTCGACCACGAAAGCGTATTCTACTTGGCCGGTCGTTGTCAGCCTTATGGCGAAGCTGCGGCTTTTCATCCGTTTTCTCAGATGTTCAAGCACTATTTTCAATTTTCGGATAGAGACGGATTGGGAGAGATCAGAAGCAGAATCCGAGAGAAGATCAGAGATAAAGAACTCCTCCCGAAACTCGAACGAATCCTTTCTCTTTTTGGTCGAATCCGGGCTGAGGAAGATCGTTCCGAACTGATCAGGGAAGGAGAGAAGCGCGATATTTTTTTGGCAATCCGGGATCTCCTTTGGTCATGCATGTCCATCAGGCCCATCGTCATGGCGGTGGATGACATGCAGTGGGTAGATGCAACAACAAAGGAATTCTTCGGTTTTTTGCATCAATCAACGCAACAGGGCCCCCTGTTGATAATCCTTTCCGGGAGGACGACATCTACTCGCTGGTGCCCCATCGAGCCTGATTCGGTGATTCGTCCCGCTCCGTTTCGGGCGGAGGACGCCCTGAAGATATTCAACGCCGCCCTTGGGGCGGATCGTCTCAAACCCTCAACATCGGAGAAGATCATTTCCAGTGCGGGAGGTAACCCACTTTTCTTAGTGGAGATGGGAACGCATCTTAACCGGCAAAGAATGGTCGTCTGCGATGATCAACAATGCCGTCTGCGACTCGAATTGGAGGATATGGCGATTCCTGAGACGATTCGTGATGTGCTGGCCGCCCGGCTGGATTCCCTTCCCGAGGCGGCAAAACGGGTCTGCCGGTTGGCGTCCGTTATCGGCAGCGTCTTCTCCCATGATGTTCTGAAACGTCTCGTTGAAGATGAAGCAAACATGAAACACGGGCTGGCCGTTCTCGAGGACGAGGGAATTATTGATCGAATATCTCCCGATTCGGGAAATCGGTACGCGTTCCGGCATCAGATGATGCAGCAAGTCACCTACCACAGCCTGCTCCATAGGTCCCGCAAGACCTATCACCGTATCGTGGCTGAGACTGTTGAAGAACTCCATCACGACAACCTTCATAATCAGTTGGGTTTCTTGTCCTTTCATTACTATCACGCCGAACAGTGGCCCAAGGCCTTATCCTATACCTTGGATGCCGGCCACCGAGCGAGGCAATCCTTTTCATGTCGGGAGGCGCTGACCTGCTTCAACTTGGCATTGGATATCCTGAAAAAAGGAAATTTGGACCAGACGGGCAAAGAGGGGATGCTGCTCTACAAATGGATCGGCAGCATGCACTTCTGTGTGAGGGAAATGGAGAAAAGCCGTCTCGCTTTTCAGAAGATGCTTTCGCTGGCCAAAAAACAGGAAAATCGCGAGGTGGAACTGGAGGCCCTGTTCCGGCTGGGCTGGGTCGCCTTTTATAGCCATCGGCCTCGATCCTCCGAGCATTATCTGATCAAAGCCGTAGAGCAAAGCAAAGCCCTGGGCATCTCAGAGATTCATCAGAAGGCAAGCAGCTTCCTCGGACAACTTTACTCCGTCCTGGGGAGACTGAAGAAGGCCAAACCGCTTCTTATCGAGACCCTGGATCTCGCCGATGAGGTCAAAGATCCGGAAGGGAGGGCATGGAGTCTGGCCTCTCTCATACAATACTATAACTGGACCGGCGACTTCGACGAAGCTCTCGCCTTCAGCAAGGAGCTCGCCAGACTCAACCGGAAGCTGAACAGCGCCTATTTCGAGGTCATGCTTCATTTCAGACAGGGGCTTATCCTCGGCGCTTTGGGTCGGTTGGAAGAGGCGGAAAAGACCCTAAGGGCCGGGTTGGGTCATCTGGAAGCGGGAGGCGATCCGTTCTGGCGGCCGAGACTTTTGAACACACTAGGGTGGGTTCTCGCGGAGAAGGGGGACGTTGAGACGGCGCTGGAATTCAATAGACAATCCCTGGAGGAAGCCCTGCCGACCGGAGACCCGGAAACCATCAACAACGCCCGAATCAATATCGGCGAGAACATGATTCAAATGGACAGGCTGGATGACGCCGAAAAGATCCTTCGGCAGTCCCGGGAGGAGGTCAGCCGACAACGTATCGCTTATACCCTATGGCGATACAAAACCAGACTTTTCATTGTTCTGGCCGAGCTCCGCCGAAAGACGGGAGAAAGGGAAAAGGCTCTTTCTCTTGCCGGAAAAGCCTTTCGTTCGGCCAAGAAAATGGGTGCAAAGAAGCATGAGGCAATGGCGCTCCACGTACGAGGTAAAGTGTTGAAGGCAAGCCGTCCCAAGCTCGCCATGAATGATCTGAACAAGTCCCTATCCCTGGCCGAAAAAATGAATGCTCGGATCCTTGTGGAGCGAATCAAACGGGAGATCAATGGGTTACCTTAATCCATCAACAAAACTCAAGGCCTTATGCCGATGACTTCCCCAACGAATAGCCTGCACTTCATTACGCCAAAAAGCCGGTATCCCCGAACGAAATAAGCGGAGAAAGACCGAACCGCTCTTCCAGGAAGGACAATGCCCGATGGTTTATCTTTGGGCCCAAGAGGCGACAATGTATTGAAGATGCTACATTCTTCGGACGTTTCGGACAGCCGAGGTACGGTAAATCATGGACAGGGGTCGTTCTCGGGATTGCGTGCGGTCCTTGTATGCGTTAGGCTGAACATCGGATGTATAACAAAGCCGGCAAATGGAAAATAATCCTGTGGCGCGGTCCGAAGGACGGAAACAACGTCCCATGGTAATGGAGTATGTCAGATGACCTGAAAGCGTGAAACACGCTGATCCGATATGAAGTGACCGCTCGAAGGTAACGTTAACTTAACGCATTGGCGTAGAAAAATTAGATCGATGAGCGATCAAGCATCCGGCCTTTTGGACGTCCGTTTCATGAAGCGGATTCTCGATTGCATGGCGGACGGCGTGTTTACCTTGGATCCGGAGGGCCGTGTTTCCTCCTGGAACAAGGCCATGGAGCGCATCAGCGGTTACGATTCAAAGGAATCACTGGGTCTAACCTGTCAACTGCTCCAATGTTCGCAGTGTTTCGGAAAGACTTGCCCTTCTGGCATTCAGGAATGCGGCATTATGGCCAAGGATTCGCCCGAGGCCACGGAGTGCCGTATCAGACACAAAGACGGCCGTGAGGTGCCCGTCATCAAGAACGCGAGCGTGGTGCGAAACCAAATGGGTGAAGCTGTCGGGGTGGTTGAAACCATTACCGATCTAACGGAACTCAACTCGGCCCGGCAGAAAGCTGAGGAAGTCGCGCTTCGATTGGCGGAAGTGCATCGCATGGACAAGCTCATCGGAAAGAGCCAACCCATGCGGCGGGTGTTTTCCTTGATCCGGGCGGCAGCCGCAAGCGACGCCACCGTTCTGATTCAGGGGGAGAGCGGTACCGGAAAGGAGTTGGCGGCGGGAGCCATTCACTACAACAGCGAACGGAAGAACGCCCCGATGGTGGTCGTCAACTGCAGCGTTCTCTCCGAATCCATATTGGAGAGCGAGCTTTTCGGCCATGTCAAGGGCGCTTACACCGGCGCTGTGGGGGACCGTGTCGGACGGTTCGAGCAGGCCGACGGTGGGACGTTGTTTCTCGACGAAATCGGTGAACTGACGCCTTTCATCCAAGTCAAGCTGCTACGCGTGTTGCAGGAACGAGAGATCGAACGGGTGGGAGAGTCGAAAAAGCGGCCGATCGATATCCGGATCATTACCGCCACTCATCAAGACCTGTATACCATGGTGCGGGAGGGGCGATTTCGTGAGGACCTCTATTACCGTCTCAAGGTGTTTCCTATTTCACTTCCGCCTCTGCGACGGCGCAAAAAGGACATCCCTCTGCTGGTGAGCCATTTTCTGAAAAGGATGAATGAAAGAACGCGCAAGCAAATCCAAAACCTGTCCCTGCAAGCCATGCGGATGTTCATCGATTATGACTGGCCCGGGAACGTACGCGAACTGGAAAACGCCATCGAGCACGCTTTTGTGCTCTGCAACCGAGATATAATCGAATCCATGGACCTTCCCATTGAAATCCGACGACCCGATCGGGCGCCGAATTGCGCGGAAACTGCGGCTTCGGCAAGACTCCTTCCAGCCCGAAAGAAGAAATTGACCAAAGAAATGTTGATCGAGCAGCTAGATCTCTGTAATTGGAACAAGGCCGAGGTCGCCCGCCAGGTCGGACTTAGTCGTACGGGGATCTGGAGGTACATGAAGAAGTGGAACATTCCTCTTCGTGGGGAAGGGGAAACCTTACTAGACTGACTTCCACCGAGATCGAGCGAATCGGCTTAACTTAGCAGTGCTTTTTGGACATGGACATGCGGGTAACGGCATCCATGATCTTCTGCAATCCATATTTGTCCGCCAATGATTCCAATCCAAGTTCCAGTTCATCCTGCGCGGGCTCGTCCTCCGTCTCTTCTTCCCTTTCTTCGTAAATCAGCGCCTCGTTCAAGCACCACTGAACGCACATCGGCGCCGAAAGCGGCGGGTCGCTTTCACACATATCGCATTTGAGAGGAAGACCGGAATCGGGTTCTTTAAAGATATCCCTGGATGGACAGGATGCTCTGCAGAAGGCACACTCCTCGTATTCCTTTCCATCAATCGTATATTTGTCCCGGCCGCTGCATTCCGCATTTGCGTACTCACCCGCATATACGGGCACATAGATGTCTTTTAACGGCTCATGGATCACCCTGATTCGAGACCTTGACGGATTATTGCTGCTGTACTTCGGGGAGGCGTGAAAGGCGGAGCAGACCATTTCACACGCCCGACAACCATTACACTTATCAACATCGACTCTTATGGTCTTTACGACTTTCTTCTTATTTTTCTGCACGGCGCACTCCATCCGTCCCGTTTCCATACTATTCCGACGCGGTTTCCTCGCCGGCGATCTCTTCCCCCTCCGATAGTATTCCCCGGCGAACCAATTCCTCTCCAACGTAGTCCAAAGACAATTCGTGTAAAGACTCTCTGGTGGGAATCCCCTGCCTGTTCCATCCTTTGAATCGATAGTATTCATTCAGAAGTTCTTGCTCAAGCTCGGGAAATCTCTTCTTCCAGTGGTCCTCAGGGGGCTTCTCGTCTTTTCTCCTCATGCCTCTCCTTACGTTGACGGCCCGAACGAGAGTCCGGTTTCTCTTGGCGGCCCGGGATAGTCCTTCTTCGTCCATATCGATCCCGGTCGCAGCGGAGATAAATTCAGGATAGTTGTGTATGTGGTAAGGAGGTTTCAGAGGAAAGGACGACAATCCGGCACACATGCCGAGTGTATCGTCGATGAAGTGCATCTTCTCTTGCCAGTCGACGATTTCACAAGTTGCTTGAACGGAGGGATAAAACGGAATGGAGTTTTCGCCTCGTGGATCCCAGTCCAGGAAATACTGCTTAAATCTGTCGTCGGGAACCTGGAACCAATCCTTTACGAACTCCTCTCTGTCTTCTCTTCGCGCAAAAGGCGCCTGGGGAAACTGCCCTTCGATCTGGGTGATATTGATCTTCTCGCCCGTGCAATACATCAGGAAGTAAATGGGATTCAGCATTCCCAGTTTGAGAGGCAGCTGCTCATGCTTCTTGATGTTGTTGTGAGCGTACGCCTCGGCTCCCTTGCCGATCTGTTCGGCCGCCCAATGGGTGCCGTTGGCCAAAACATCTCCGATTCCTTCCCGCCGGACGATTCGGTCAAGCAGCCACAGGAATCTCCCCTCTCTGTCGGAGGGCATCCCCGGCAGGTCCTCGTCGGTCAAAATGCCGGCTTCATAAAGTTCGAGGGCAAAAGCCATCACCTGCGGTGCGGAAAAGGCGTCCACTCCATATTCCGTGGCACGCTGTGCGATCCTGAAACCAAAATCCAGGTCCGTCATGGAGGCCATGGTGTAGGTCAGCTTCGAATAGCACTTCATCATGTAGGTGGGAAGCCCCGGAACCTTGATTGTCGCCCCGCATTTCATCGGGCAGTTATAGCAACTAATGAATCGCTGCCGGACGTCTTCCAAGGTGTTCGTCCACTTCTTTTCGATTTCTTCGGTCCAATAATCCTTGATGCGATGTCGTGCATTGCCCCAGGCGAAATTGTTCGCGTGCCACTGTTCATCGTGAATGGCCATTTCCTGAGGTGATCCGAGCCCGGCCAAGATGGCGGGTACGCCCTTAATTGGATTCTTTTCCCGAAATTGAATATACTCGAGCACCTCACCGCACAGTTCCATAAATCTCTGCGGTCGAGCGACGTTGATGTCTTTCGTTCCACGAACCGCGATCGCCTTTAGACCTTTATCCCCCATCACGGCACCGATACCGCCTCGGCTCGCGCTGGACCTGCCCTGCTCGACGGAAGCGAAATAGACCCTGTTTTCACCGGCCAAGCCTATGGCGGACACTTGAGCCTTCGGTTCCTTCAACTCTCGCACGATGAGTTCGGAAGCCTCGATGGCGCCCTTACCCCGCAAATGAGACGCATCGCGTATTTCCACTTTGTCGTTGTTTATCCACAAGTAAACCGGTTCGGGGGACTTACCGCGGACAATCACCTTGTCGTAGCCGGCGTACTTCAACTCCGGAGCCCAGAACCCCCCCATCATCGAATAAGCCATCAACCTGGTCTGAGGCGAAATCGTGGAAAGAATCGTACGATTGCAGCCGACCGCGGGTGTCCCGCACAGGAGACCGGTGCCGAAGATGAGAAGATTATCGGGAGAAAAAGGATCGACTTCCGGCGGCACTCTGTCCCACAAAATCTTCGCGTTGGTGCCCAACCCACCAAGATGAAGCTCCGTTAATTTCGGATCGGTTTCCACCCTTTCAATACTTCCACGGGATAGATCGACCTCCAAATTGAACCCTGTCTCTGCATACCTCATTTTGCTACCCTTCGTACCGGACTTCCGAAGTGGACGTTCTCACCGGCTTTGAGCCGGAGAACCCTATTTCCAACCATGGCTATGGGAATCAGGCCTTTTCCGTTTCAGCAGGAAACCTCGTTCTCGTGGTTGTGAAGTCGTTAATTCGAGACTATTTGAAATGAATAACCTCATACTCGGCAAGGGTGTTCCAAGCCCCGGCATCTCCCCTTGCGTACCGCGGGGCGGCGGCGTTCGGTGTGCGGGAAACCATCCCCCGTCGGCGGCAGATGGGGAAGGCGTGTGAGAGGCTTCGGCCCTTGCGGAATGTGAGTTCAATAGGCACGACGGAGTGTGTTGGAAGGAGACCTTTCGGCCAAGTCACATCAGTTTTTTTCGTAGATTGATGAAATTGCTCCGGTCAAACCCCATTATCTTGAAGAAGGACAGAATATCCACCGAATCCCATCGGACTGCCGTGTACACGTCGCATACACCCTTGCTTTTGCAGAATTCGAACAGGCGGGCTCCAATAGCCCGTCCGACTCCGACTCCCATGTGTTTGTGGTGAACTCCCATCATCTCGATCCAAAAACTCTCTTCCAGACCGAAAGCGCCTCTCTTGAATTCGCCCATCATGAATCCGAGCAACATTCCGTCTGAAACCGCGACGAAACCCACTCCGTTTTTTTTTTCCAAGTTCTCCCGAACCAGTTCCGCCACCACTTCGGGGGTCGGTTTCCGGATGAGCATCTCATGAATTCGAACCACCTGCTCAACATCTTCGTAGCGCAGTTCCCTGATTTCCATTCCGGGGATCATTGGCCGACCTTCAAATCTTTTTGGGTTCAATCAATACGGATGATCTTCACATGTTTGCCGACCCAGTCCGGCGGGAGGTAGACTCGGCCGCTGTTTCCGCTCAGTTTCACTTCCTTGTCGATCATTTCCTCGCCGTAGACCTCGAAACGGACTCTCGCCCGACTTTCGGACTTATCCACCGTCGAGATATCCCGAGCGGAATTGGGCTCTCTTGTTTCTTTCATGGCGGCAATCTGCTCTCATTTTATTCAGTAACCGGTTTAGCTACAATGTGACTGTATGATAGCTTTTGTACCCTGTCAAGGAAAAAGGGGAGAACTACTCACCGCTTGCCGACACCTTGTCTCCACAGGAGCCGTGATCGCCTCCTTTTTGTTTGAATTCCACGGGTCGATCTAGTAATTCAATCTCGACCGTTTCTTGGCCAACCACTCGCCCTGTCACTGCCCCGGTGTTCAGGAAAACCGGACGGACTCGACCAAACTCATGAAAGAAAAACACAACACCATCCTCGACCTGATCGGTAACACCCCTCTGGTCGAAATTCGTAGAATCCGACCCAAGAACAAGGTCCGCATCTACGCCAAGCTCGAATCCTGCAACCCCGGAGGCTCCGTCAAGGATCGCGTGGCGCTCTACATGATCGAAGGCGCCGAAGCTCGCGGTGAAATCCAGGGGAAGACCATCCTTGAGGCCACCAGCGGAAACACCGGCATCGGCTTGGCCATGGTCGCGGCCGTCAAAGGCTACCCCATCACTTTGGCCATGTCCGAATCGGCGAGTATCGAGCGCCAGAAAATCCTCAAAGCATACGGGGCCGAACTGCTCCTCACGCCCGCCCGACTTTCGACCGACGGTGCCATCGAAGAAGTCTACCGCTTGGCGCGAGAATATCCCGAAAAGTACTTCGTTCCGGACCAGTTCAACAACGAAGACAACATCCGGGCCCATTACGAAGGAACGGGCGAAGAGATATGGCAACAAACCCAAGGAGCCGTCACACACTTCGTGGCCTCTTTGGGGACCTCCGGCACGCTCATGGGTGTGAGTCGACGCTTGAAGGAATACAACCCCGACATCCGGATCCTCGGCGTGGAACCTTATTTGGGACACAAGATCCAGGGGCTCAAGAACATGAAAGAGTCCTACAAGCCGGGAATCTTCAACAAGACTCGACTGGACGCCATCGTCAACATCGAGGACGAAGAAGCCTTCGAGACGGCGAGGCGGCTGGTACGAGAGGAAGGACTCCTGGTCGGCATGAGCGCCGGCGCCTCCATGGCCCTGGCTTACCGAACGGCCCAGGAATTGGACGAGGGCTTGATCGTGGTCCTTTTCCCCGACAGCGGGGAGCGCTACCTCAGCACCACGCTGTTCCAGGATCGCAAGAGATCGCCCATACGCTTTTTCAACACGTTGACCCGTGACAAGGAAGACTTCATCCCGCTCAAAGAGGGCGAAGTGACCATGTACTCCTGCGGTCCCACGGCCCACGGATTCATGAATCTGGGCACCTGTCGCAGGATCGTGTTCGCCGACGTCTTGAGAAGACATCTCGAGTACCGCGGATTCCGGGTCACCCACGTCATGAACATCACGGACATCGACGATAAGACCATCGACGGTTCCAGCGAAGCGGGCAAGGACATCAAGGATTACACCCAGGGATACATTGGAGAAATCCTTAAGGACATCGATACGTTGGATGTCAAACGGGCGGATCATTATCCCGTTCCCAGCGAATGCATCGAGGAGATGTTCCAACTCACGCAAAAACTCCTCGATAAAGGAATCGCCTACGAGAAGTTTCGTTCGGTGTACTTCGACATTTCACGTTTCGAACATTACGGCAACTTGTCCCGGGTGGACTTGAGCAAAATCCACGTGGGCAAGACGGTGGACCTGGATGAATATGAAAAAGACAATCCCCGGGACTTCACACTGCTCAAGAGATCCACTCTGGCGGAATTGAAACGGGGCATATTCTATAAGACCCCCTGGGGCAACGTAAGACCCGGTTGGCATCTGCAGTGCGCCGCCATGTCGACCAAACATTTAGGCGAAACCATCGACATCCACACGAGCGGAACCGACCTGATCTTCCCCCACCATGAAAACGAAATCGCCATCGTCGAGGCGTTGACCGGAAAGCGTTTCGCCAATTATTGGCTCCACTGCGAGCTGGTGCTGCTGCAGGGACGCAAAATGTCTCGATCGGCGGAAGGCATGGTGACTCTTCGGGACCTGCTGGAACAGGGGTATTCGGGCAGGGAGGTCAGATACTGGTTGCTCACTCAGCACCACCACAAACCGCTCAATTATTCCCACGAGGCGCTCCAGTCGGCGAGAAACGGACTCCAGCGGCTGGATGAATTCGTTCGAAGACTGACCTTCGCCAAGCCCGGCCCGGGAGCCAAAGAAACTCCACAGTTGCTCTACGAATTGAAAAGCCGTTTCAACCAAGCCATGGACGACGACCTGAACGTTCCGGCGGCTTTGGCGTCGGTATTCACCTTCGCCCGCAAAGTCAACCCCATGATTTCCCGAAACGAACTGCGGGCCGAACGCATGGCCGAGGCGCTGGAACTCCTCCGCAGTTTTAATTCGGTGCTGATGATTATGGATTTTCCGTCGGTCCTCCTCACTGAAGAAGAGGAGGCGCTTCTGGCTCGCAGAGAAACGGCGCGAAAGGAACGGAATTGGACGGAGGCGGATCGATTGCGGGACGCCTTGATGGAACGGGGTGTGCGACTGATCGATGGGCCGGAGGGAACCCGGTGGTATCGGTCCGAGGAGGAAGAATCCGAGGGATCCCTCTGACGTCCTGAGTGAAGACGCCGCTCTTCCGACCCGAGTCTTTGAAACACGAAAACCCGGTAAGACGGTCCGTGATCGGCTTTCCCGTATGTCCGGAGTCGTCTATCGGGTCGCTGTTGCTCGGCTCAGGGATCGTTGCCGATGCCCCAATGTTCGCCCGGCCGACAACCCATCCCGATAAGCACCGGGCCGCAAAACCCTGGAACCCGCCTGAGGCGGGCTCCAAGATCGTTCAACATTGGTTATCTTTTGATGCCCAAGCCGTGCATCGCCATCTTGCGTCTCACGAATGAGAGCTGCATCTGCAGCGGCAGTTCCATGGGGCAGTTGTCGTCACAGGCCATAAGGCCTACACAGCCGAAAGCCCCCTCGTCGGTACCCACAACCTCGAAGTAGTCCGCATTCTTGCGTTCGTCTCTGGGATCCACCATGAACCGCGCAATGCGATTGAGGCCGGCGGCACCCAGGAAGTCTTCCCGGATATTGGCCGTTGCGCATCCTGCAATGCAGCAACCGCACTCAATACACCGGTCCGCTTCATAGATTTTCAACGCATCTTCGTTGCTCATGGGCAGTTCACACGCTTTGGGATCAAACCTCCGTTCCGTGTGAATCCAGCTCTCGGTTTTCAGGTTCATGCCCCGAAACCAGGTACCCGTATCCACGCTCAAGTCCCCGACCAGTTTGAACACAGGCAGGGGCATCAAGGTGATTTTGTTGGGCATATCCTTGGCCAACGTTCGACAGGCCAGTTTGGGCTTGCCGTTCACCAGCATGGCGCAAGACCCGCAAATGGCCGCCCTACACACGAAATCGAACATGAGGGACGGGTCCTGTTCCTCCCGGATACGGTTCAAGGCCACGAACAGCGTCATGCCGTCCGTTTCGTCCAGGGAATACTGCTGCATCCTGGGCTTCACCTTCGGCTCGTTTGGATTATATCTAAATATCTCAAAGGATAGCATGCGACTCATCGGTTAGACTCCCCTTGTCAGTCTCCTCGTGCGGCTTCGCCATACCCTCGGTCTCCCGGAGGCAACTCGCTGATCTTGATGGATTCGTAATTCAGCGTCGGCAGGTCCTTGTTCTCTTCCCAAGTAGCCAGGGTCCGCTTCAGCCAGTTGACGTCGTCCCGTTTGGGATAATCCTCGCGGAAGTGGCTCCCTCGGCTCTCGGTGCGCGTCAGCGCTCCGTAGGAGATACAAAGGGCCAGTTTGAGCATCCCCGGCAGCCTCAAAGCGGCGGCCAATTCGGGGTTCGGTCCCCTGGTCCCGCCTTTGGACTTCAGTGAAACGTTCAAGGAGCGATGGTAGAGGTCACGAAGCGTCTCGACCGCCTCTTCCAGGTCTTTGCCTTTGCGGAAGATACCCACCTTTTCCAGCAGCGTCTCTTCCATCGTCCGGCGAAGTTGGAACACATCTTCCCCGGAGCCGTTTTGGATCACTTTGTCTATTCGGTCCTGTTGCTGTTTGAGGAAGTCTTCCACGAGCTTTGCGGGATACTCGAATTCGGCGCCGCTCAGGAAATCGGCGAGATATTGACCCACCACCATGCCTCCGACGATGGTTTCCGCCAGGGAATTGCCACCCAGCCGGTTGAATCCGTGCAGGTCCCAACAAGCGGATTCTCCCACCGCCAGCAGCCCCTTCAAGCCTCGGGCCGCTCCATCAATGTTCGTTCGCACGCCGCCCATGCTGTAATGCTGAGTAGGACGCACGGGAATGAGTTGGTGAACCGGGTCGATGCCGTTAAAGTTCCGGCAGATATTGGCGATTTCTCTGAGGTTCGTGTTAATGTGCTTTTCGCCCAGGTGACGGATATCCAGCCACAAGTGCTGGGCGTATTTGCTCTCGACGCCGAACCCCTTGCGCATATGCAGCATCATTCGGCGCGCCACCACGTCTCGTGAGGCTAGTTCCTTTTTGACCGGTTCGTAGTCCGGCATGAAACGGTGTTCGTTCTTATCCAGAAGGTATCCGCCGTCTCCACGAGCCCCTTCGGTGATCAGAATCCAGCTCGGCACGATACCGGTGGGATGGAACTGAACCGCCTCCATATTCCCCAAGGGCACCACTCCCGTGTTCAGGGCAATGGTCATGCCCGTGCCTTGGTTGATCACCGCGTTTGTGGAAGCTCCGTACAACCTTCCATAGCCACCGGTTGCGATGACCGTGGCTTTGGATATGTAGGTGTGCAGTTCTCCGGTCCGCAGACAACGAGTCACGGCGCCGTAGCATCGGGTCCCGTCATGGATCAGCGCGATGGCCTCCATCCGGTCATGGACCGTGATGCCCAATTTAACGACGATGCTGTCCATGGTATACTGCAGGGTATGTCCCGTGCCGTCGGCCGTGTAACAGGTTCTCCATTTGGCGGTGCCGCCGAAATCGCGAGCGGTGATAAGCATGTGTTTTTCGGAAGACTCGTGAATCACCGTTCCGTCCGCCAGGGTACGCGGTCCCGCCTCGACGCGGTTCCAGGGCACTCCCCAGAAATCCATCTGACGTACCGCCACCGGGGCCAGTTCCACAAAGAGGCGCGCGACGTCCTGGTCGCATCCCCAGTCGGACCCTTTCACCGTGTCCGCGAAATGAACGTCGGGAGAGTCCCCCTCACCTTTGCAGCAGTTTCCCAGGCTGGCCTGCATGCCGCCTTGGGCCGCCGTACTGTGTGAACGTCTGGGTGGCACCAAGCTCAGGATGATCACCTCATGTCCGGCAAGGGCCGCCTCGATGGCCGCCCGTTCACCGGCCAGTCCCGCTCCAATAACCAATGCATCCGTGATATGTGTGTTTTCGGATTTCATGAGGCCGCCTCCGTAGAAATGAGGAAAAGGAATACAAGCAGCGCGGCCAGACCCAGCCCGAGAATGCCAAGAGTGACGTAGTTGAGCACACGGCTCACCCGGTGCCTATCGATCCATCCCCATTTGACGAACAGACGGTATACCCCGATGCCGGTGTGAAGCTCGGCCACGGGCAAGAGCAGAAGGTAAAGCCAAAAAACGCCTCCCTGAACCCGGCCTGCGCTGTGAGCCGCGGTAATGGGCCATCCCCACAGGACCAGAAAGATGTGAATGGAGGCGAGGATCAGGATGGACATCCCGGTGACGATCTGAACAACCCACAGCCAGGTGTCTCTCTGACCCAACCTTTTGGAATGCTGCCACACGATACGTTGATCCTGATACCGTGTTGGAATCCTGCGTCCGGCCACGACCAGATGCAGGAGGATGGCGGAGCAAACCAGAAAAATACCGACATAGGAAATGTATGTGGTGTCCAAGACATAGGGCACCAAGTTATAGAAGGTACTGCCGAACACAATGGTCCCCACAAAGAGCATGTGCGTCCACACGAACGTCGCAAGGAACAGACCGCTTGCGGAGCCCATCAGGTCCAGATAGACGTCGGCTTTCTTGTTTCTTCCGAAAATTCTCTGGAACAGCAAGGGCGTCTCCTTATTCTAAATCCGTTATTTTAGATACGTTGGTATTTACGAACTCCCTCCTCGTACAAGTCGTTCCCCAGCACGTCGTTCACCACGATGGCGGGGAAGTCCCGAACCACGAACTTCCAGATGGCTTCAGGTCCCAACTCGGGATAAGCCACGATTTCGGCCTCGAGGATCGCCTGGGACATCAAAGCTCCGGCACCCCCCACTCCGGCCATGTACACGGCCCCGTATTTTTTTATGGACTCAATGACCTCGGGGGACCTCTTTCCTTTTCCAATCATCCCCTTCAGCCCATGAGCCATGAGGGTCGGCGCATAAGGGTCCATCCGATAACTCGTCGTGGGTCCCGCCGCGCCTATCGGCCTTCCCGGAGGCGGAGGCGACGGTCCCACATAATAGATCACTCGTCCTTCGAGTTCGATGGGCAGCTTCATTCCCTTGTCGATCAAATCCACAAGGCGTTTATGCGCCGCATCCCGCGCGCTGTAGAGGACACCGCTCAAAAGCACTTTGTCCCCGATACGCAACCGGGCCACGTCTTCTCTGGACAAAGGAGGCGTCAGTCGATAGGTCTGCGTCATGATCCCGCTTCTTTCCCGAAATCCTGTTAAGAGCACAAGATGACGGTGTCTCGATGTTCATCCAAGAACCCGGCCCGCTCCATCTTTAGTCTCCCACCGCTCATCGAAGGGTCCGACCGCCCAAGCTCCCCATGCAGATTAGAAAGGAAAAAGGCGCATCGATCCTGCTCGGACGGAAAAACTCCCGCCCGGCATCGGTAAGAGTTCGTTGCAGCCGTTCCGTGCGCGGGAACGTCCCACGGAAGGAACAGCTTCACGAAAACGGAGTTCCGCCGGAGGCTCGGCAAAGGCTCCCGACGGACAACGCCGAATTAAAGTACGGCTTCCTTGTGCCTCGCCGCGTGGCACTGTACGTTGACGGCCACCGGCAAACTGGCGATATGGCAGGGCAACATCCGGATATGTAAGGCAAGACTCGTGGTCCGTCCACCCAACCCTTGGGGACCGATCCCCAGTTTGTTGATGTCTTCGAACCACTCACGTTCCAGCTCCGCCACCTCCGGGTCCGGGTTGGTGGAACCCAGGGGCCTCAGCAGGGCGCGCTTGGCTTGTAAGGCCGCCTGCTCGAAGGTGCCGCCGATCCCCACTCCGATAATGGTGGGGGGGCAGGGATTGGGCCCGGCGTTCCGGACCGTTTCCAGGATGCTGTTCCGTACTCCCGCCTTGCCTGCGGACGGCGGCAGCATGAAAACGCGCGACATGTTCTCGCTGCCTCCCCCTTTGGGCACGGCGATAATCTTCAGTTGGTCGCCGGGAACCAGGTCCACATAGACCACGGCGGGAGTGTTGTCTCCCGTATTGGCTCGTGTGAACGGATGGCACACGGATTTTCGCAGGTATCCTTCCCGGTAGCCCTGGCGAACCCCTTCGTTCACCGCGTCCACCAGATTCCCTTCAACCACTTGGGCGTCCTGCCCCAGTTCAAGGAAGACCACGGCCAGACCGGTATCCTGACAAATAGGCACTCCGGTTTCCCGCGCCAAGCGGGCGTTTTCCAGGAGCTGATTCAAAATCTCCTTGCCCACTTCGGATTCTTCGGTGTCCAGCGAATGCCTTATCGTTTCGGAGACGTCTTCCCCCAGCCTGGTATTCGCTTCCATGAACAGACTCTTTACAGTCGCCGTAATGTCGGCACAACGGATTGCTCGCATGAGACCCTTTCCATCAGGCTAATCTGATCTATCTAAGTGAATTCAGGGGGCGTGTCAATTTTTTTCGTGAAGGGGATTGATCGGGTAGGACCTTAGGATCCATCGGCATTGGAGCGCGTCTTTGATCGATCCGTCCCAGTCGACGGACCCTGCATCAACGGCTCGCTATAGGGCTCAGGTCCGCGAAAAGGGCCAAGGAGCGCGCTGAGCTCGTGTTGATTGGACACTCCTCTCCATGCCGTTTGCGAATCCGCTCCTTGCGAGGTTCACCGCCGGCGTGTCGGACTGAAAAAAAAGCCGCGGAGGACTTCCTTAGGAAGTCTTCCACGGCGGGTAAGCGGGTCATAGGACCTCAATAGGCTTCTTCGTAGGACAAATCCTTTTCCGTGGTACGATGCCGGAACAGCCGATGGGCCCAGAACTGATAGGCGAGCACCACGGGTGTGAAGATCAGTGCGAGCACAAACATAATCAAGAGCGTCTTGGGACTGGAAGCGGCTCCATGCACCGTAATATGGTAAGCCGGGTCGATACTGGAAGGGAACATGTTGGGGTAGAGTCCCACAATGCCGTAGAACGTAGCGCCGATAATGGTCCCGGCCGAAGCGAACCAAGCCTTCCAGAAAGCCCCCCGTGCCGCGAAAACCTTCACGAACAGAAGGGCTACGACCGTCAGCAACGGTATGACGAACAGAATAGGATTGGAGAGGTAGTTGGTGTAGAGCCCGGTGGCGAAGGCGCTCGCAACCAGAAACAGCACCGCCGCGACCAGAACGGCCCACCAGGCCCCTTTGGCCGCCCCGAGAGCACGTTCCTGCAGAACACCCTCCGTACGGCATGCCAAATACAGGCTTCCGTGCTGCAGGAATAAGGTCAGGAAGAGCACGCCGCCCAGCAGCCCATAAGGATTGAGAAGGGTCAGGAGGCTACCTTGATAAACGCCTTCGGAGTCTATGGCGATTCCATGGAAGATATTGGCGAAAGCCACCCCCAGAAGGACCGCCGGGAGCATACTCCCCACAAAAAGGCAGGTATCCCATAATCGTCTCCAAGCGGGACTTTCGAGTTTGCTGCGGAACTCGAAGGCCACTCCTCGGACGATAAGGGCGAACAACAGAAGCATGAGGGGCGTGTACAAGGCACTGAACATGACGGCATACGTCTTGGGGAACGCGGCGAACGTCACCCCGCCGGCGGTGATCAACCAGACCTCGTTGCCGTCCCAGAGCGGCCCCATCACGTTATAAAGTATACGTTTCTCATCATCGGTCTTGGCCACGAAAGGCATCAACGTACCGATGCCCAGATCGAAGCCGTCGCTGATGAAATAGACGGCCCAAAGAAGGCCCCAGAGCAAGAACCAAATGGTGGGCAGGTCCATGATATCCTCCGATACTTTTCATAAACGAGTTTAATATTAGGCGAAACCGGGCGTTTCTATATTGTCTTTTTTGACCCGAGGCTCTTCTTTAAGCGCCCGCATGTTCCGGTCCTTTCCGGATGTATCTTACCTGCAGGACACCCGCCGCCACGGCCAGAAGACTGTAAACCAGGATGAATGCCGCGAGCGAGAGCGCCGCCTGTGAAACCGCGATGGAGGATACGCCTTCGGAGGTCTTCATGAGCCCGTAAACCAGCCAGGGCTGCCTGCCGATTTCAGCCACCATCCACCCCAGCTCGATGGCCACGTAAGGCAGGAACATGGAATAGAACATCACTTTGAGATAGGCCGGATGCTCCGTCAACCGATTGCGTTTGAACCATCCCACCACCATGAGCAGTGCGAAATAGAAGCCCAAAAATGCCATCACCTTGAAAGAAACGTAGGTGGGAAGCACCGGCGGGCGCTCATCTCTGGGATAATCCAGCAACCCCTTCACCGTGGCTTTCGTGTCGTGGAAGGACATCCAGCTCAGGAACCCCGGGATGGGCAACAAGTCCACCACGTTCCTTTCGTTTTGTTCGTCCGGCCATGAAAAGGCATACATCGGGGCCTCGGACTGCGTCTCCCAATGGGATTCCATGGCGGCGAGCTTGGCGGGTTGCGTCACGGCCAAATCCGAGGCGTGGTAATGCCCTTCGACGATCAGGAATAGTGAGGCGATGAGTCCCACGGTAAGTGCTAAACGGAAGGACCGTGCGAAAAAATCGATGTTGCTCTTCTTGAGAAGATGGTAGGCGCTGACTCCCATGACGAAAAAGGCGCTGAGCAGATAGGCGGCGGCGACAACGTGGAAGAACATGAGGATTGCGTATGGGTTCAGGGCCACTTGGGCGAAGTCGCCCAATTCCGCTCTTCCATTCCTGAGCACATATCCCACGGGATGCTGCATCCAGGAGTTGGCTGTGAGAATCCAAACCGCGGAACCTGTGGAGGCAAATGCCACCAGCCACATGACAAAAGCGTGTGCTTTGGCGGATAGCCGGTTCCACCCGAAGATCCAGACACCGATCATGGTGGATTCGAGGAAAAAGAACCCCAAGGCTTCAATGGCCAAGAGAGTTCCAAAGATATCCCCCATGAACTCCGAATAACGAGACCAGTTGGTGCCGAACTGGAATTCCAGAGTGATACCGGTGACCACGCCCATGGCGAAGTTGACCAGAAAGATCCTTCCCCAGAACTTGGTCATTCGAAGGTAGGTTTCGTTCCCTGTTTGAGCATAGCGGGTTTCCATGACGGCCACCATGACGGAAAGCCCAAGCGTCAAAGGAACGAAGAGGAAATGATAGAAAGCGGCCACGGCGAACTGAAGCCTGGACAAGAGCAGAACGTCCATGAATTCCCCCTGTTGGTTGGAGTTAAGGGTTGAGAACCCTTTGCCGGAGCGGCGAAGCCGCGATAAACGATATATAAGACACTTTTTATCCTATATTCGGATGCGATTTTTTGTCAATCATTTTTTCCGTTCACCAATCATTTCTTTTGAGACCCGCCGATCATTCGGTGACGGCGGTCGGGGATGGGCGTCGGGAGCCTGAGGCTTCGGCTGGAAAACTCATCGCCCAAGGGAAGGGAGCACAGACCGTTCTCGGTCCTGCGGCGGAGACCCTGATTGGTCGTCTCGGTCCTACGCGGCATTCTTCAGGGTCCGCAAATCAAAAATCGGCGGATTCCCGGGAAAGGTCAACCGGAACGCCGTCCAGGACGGTCATAACGGCCCTGCCCTTCAATCGCATCCCGTCAAAGGGCGTGTTTCGACTAAGGGAATAAAATGACGAGGAATCAACCACATAGGTGACGTCGGGGTCAATGATCGTCAAATCCGCCTTGCAGCCGGGTCGAATTTCCCCTTGTTGGATTCCAAGAATACGTGCCGGGTTCGTGGAAAGGCTGCGAATCGCTTGAAAAAGAGTCAAGACGCCTTGATCCACCAGGGAGAGGGTCAGCCCCAAAGCGGTTTCGAGGCCGATGATCCCGTTGGCCGCACGCTCGAACTCCACATCCTTTTCCAGACTGGAATGGGGTGCATGATCACTGGCCACCGCATCCAGTACTCCTTCTCGGAGCCCGTCACGGACGGCCTGCACATCCCGGGCGGTGCGCAACGGAGGATTCATTTTGGCTCGGGTGTCGTATCCTTCAACAGCCTCGTGGGTCAGGGAGAAATAATGAGGTGCGGTTTCCGCCGTGACTTGGATTCCTTCCTCTTTGGCCCTTCGGATAAGTTCAACCGAGCCGGCCGTACTCACGTGGGCCAAGTGCAGTCGGCCTTCCGTCAGGCGAGCCAGAGCGATATCCCGGTGGACCATGATCTCTTCCGCCTCCGAGGGGATCCCCTTGAGGCCCAGACGGGTGGAGACTTCCCCCTCGTGCATGCAGCCCCCTCGGCTGATCTGCAGTTCTTCCGGATGGGAGATGATGGGTTTTCCGAAAGTCCGAGAATATTCCAGCGCGCGCCGCATAAGCAGGGCATTGCAGACCGGCTTTCCGTCATCGCTGAAAGCGGCGGCTCCGGACTCCGCCAGTTCTCCGAATTCCGCCAGTTCCTCTCCCAAGGAACCTTTACTTATAGAAGCCACGGGATACACACGAGCGAATCCCGCAGCCTTTGCCTGCTTCAGAATGAATTCCGACACCGAACGGGTGTCGTTTACCGGCAGGGTGTTGGGCATGCAGGCCACTGCAGTGAATCCTCCCGCAGCGGCAGCCTTTGTGCCGGAAAAGATGGTTTCCTTGTACTCCTCTCCCGGCTCTCGAAGATGCACGTGCATGTCCACGAGTCCCGGTGTTACGATCCGGTTTTCCGCCGAAACGACACGAAGTAGGCCTTCCCTTTCAATAGTTGTTGATTCTTCGAGAGAGAGAAACGCCTCCACTTGGCCATCGGAGATCAAGAGGTCCGCTCGTTCCATCCTTTGAGACTCCGGATGGACCAGCGTGCCGCCTTTCAGCACCCATTTCACGCCTCTTTTCCTCCCAACAACAAGTACAGAACCGCCATACGCACCGCGACTCCGTTGGTTACCTGGTCCAGAATCACCGAATAGGGGCCGTCCGCCACTTCCGGTGCGATTTCCACACCCCGGTTGATGGGTCCCGGGTGCATGATAATGACGTCCTTCTTGGCTTTCTTCAGGCGTTTCGTGTTCAATCCAAAGTGGCGCGCGTATTCGCGAGTCGAGGGGAACAGGGATTCCGCCTGTCTTTCGAGTTGAATCCGGAGCACCATGATCACATCCGCATCCTCAACGGCCTCGTCCAGGTCATGAGTCACTTTGGCGCCCAAGCGCTCCGCGTATATGGGCATCATGGTCGGCGGTCCCGCCAAGGTGACCTGGGATCCCATGGCGGTAAATCCCAGAATATTGGACCGCGCTACACGGCTGTTGGCAATGTCGCCCACGATGGAAATCTTGAGCCCGTCCAACCGCCCCTTCTTTTCGGAAACCGTCATCATGTCCAGTAGAGCCTGGGTCGGATGTTCGTGCCGGCCGTCTCCGGCGTTTACCACGGAAGCCTGCACGTTTCGCGCCACAAAATGGGGCGCTCCACTCATGGGATGGCGCAACACCAGCACGTCGGGATTCATCGCTTGGAGGTTACGCACCGTGTCGATGAGGGTTTCGCCTTTGGTAAGACTACTGGTGGAAGCCGAAAGGTTGATGGTATCCGCGCTTAGTCTCTTGGCGGCGATTTCAAAGGACATGCGGGTCCTGGTGCTGGGTTCGCAGAAGAAGTGAATGACCGTCTTCCCTCGGAGCGTCGGAACCTTTTTGATGTCACGGCTTGAAATCTCTTTGAGACTCTCGGCGGTCCTGAGGATGATTTCGATCTCCTCCCGCGAAGCCTCGGCCATTCCGAGAAGATGGTCTTTGCCTAAGAAGGTCATTGTCGCCCTTGTCAAAAAAAAGCCCCCATTGAAAGCAAGGGGGGCGGTCATGAACCCGTAGTGGTGGGCTCCTGAAAGCTGTTGAAGCGAAGCCGAACTCCTCGAAGCATCTCCCCTCTCCGCTTACCGGTTCGTTGGAGGCGCCTTGCCGTCGGCCTAAACAAACCATTCCTCGTTGAAGTGTCTTCAGCAGATCGGCCCGGCAGGTCGCCGACATGGACGCGCCGTAGGCGAAACCGGGGATTGTTCAATTGATCGTCTTGAAAAATCGGGAGAAATTGATCTCGAAGTCGCTCAGATTCCAGCAACCATAGATCAGAAAGGCCTTGCCTCGTATGGCGTCCGCCTTTACGAATCCCCACACTCGGCTGTCCCAACTGGAATCCCGGTTGTCCCCCATCACAAAATAGGAGTTTTCAGGGACCGTTACCGGTCCGAAATAATCCCTCTGGCCTTCTTTCGAGGTTTTGTTGTCCATGTGCACCGCGTGAATATCGGGAACAGGCTTGTCGTTCACGTAAAGCTTCTTGTCGATTACCTGGATTCGATCCCCCGGCAAGCCGATGATCCGCTTGATGAAGTCTTTGGAGGGATCCACAGGGAAGATGAAGACCACCACGTCGCCCCTCTGCTCGTCCGATATTCGAAACAAGGGCTTGTTCAGAAAAGGAATCTTAATATCGTAGCGGAATTTGTTAACCAGGATGTGATCCCCGACAATGAGCGTGGGGATCATGGACCCGGAGGGAATCTTGAAAGCCTGGACCACGAAAGTCCGGACAATCAAAGCAAGTATGATCGCCGTGATGATCGCTTCGGTATATTCCCGGGTGGAGCTTTTCCTTGGGGAGGATTCGGAGTCGACGGCGGCTTTTGTGTTGGCACTACTCATTCCTTGCGGATTCTCTCTTCCTTGTTATGAGATTCCCCATTGGGGTGAAGCGCATTTTAGTAACCTCGCAAGGGTAACGCAAGCGGAAAAAGTCCGGAAAAAGTCCGGTCCGGCGCATACAAAATTTATGCTAATTTATGCACAGTTATGAAAAAACTTGACAAAATAGTTTGAAGAGACGGTAATAGAGCATAAAACATTTCAATTGACGGCTGTGGAGGGACCGACCATGCCCCTGAACAGGGTCAAAGCGGCCCGTGAGCGTTTGCTCATGAGCAAGGCTGAACTCGCGCGGAAAGCCGGTGTTTCCCCCATCACCATCGATCGAATCGAAAAGGGTTTCAACTGTCGAATGGAAACCAAGAGGAAGGTCCTTTTGGCGCTCGGCTTTGACCTGGCAGATCACGATCAAGTTTTTGGAAGCGACTAATTCATGATGGGATTCTTCGGTGCCGAAAAGCCTCTCATCGGCTTGGATATCGGAGCCCGCATTCTCAAGGTCTGTAGGGTCAAGCCGGGTCGTGGTAAGCCGAAGCTCCTCGATTTCGGCATGTTACGGCTTCCCCGAAGACAAGCCTACCTGGAAGACGAAGAAGACCGAGACTTCCTGGCCCATCAAATTCGCGCCCTCCTCAAGAATCTTCGCATCACGTCCCGGGAATTCGCCGTGGCGTCCTCGGAACTTCCCCTATTCGTCGAACATATCTCCCTGAGATACGCCGGAGACAAGGATTTTGCCAAGGCGGTGCAGAAGGAGGCGGAGGACAGGTTATCCCTCGACCTGAACGAATTGATTACGGACGCCCAAATGATCGCGCCTCCACGGAAAAAAGGAGACAAAGCCGAAGTTCTCTTTGTGGCGGCCAAAGCGGTCCATGTCCAGGCGCTGCTTGATTTGGCGGCCAAGGCGAAAATATCGGCCAAGGTTATCGACGCCGGCCCTCTGGCGCTGCAAAACGCTTACGAAGCCACCTCGCCGAATCATACCACTCCGGTCATGTTGGCTGATTTAGGGGCGGAACGCATCCATGTCAACGTTGTCCACCAGGGCAAGTCCCTTCTAGTTAAAGAGCTCTCGCCCGGCGGAACAGAGATCGATCTGCGGATCAAAGAGTGTTTGAAAGTTGACGACGCGGAAGCTGAACGGATAAAACTGGGCATGGCGGTTACGCACGACGTCTTTGAGAAAGTCAGGGAAATCATTTTCGATACCGCGGATCAGTGGTCTGCGCAAATCCGTGGGCTGACGGACTTGGTCGAACGAACCCACGACGGCGTTCGTGTCCGTGAAATCGGCTTGGCCGGCGGCGGCGCACGGATTATGGGGCTCGCACCCTACCTACAGGACAAAATCGGTATCGAGGTGGGTATATTCAACCCGTTCGCCGGTATGGAGGCCCCCTCGGCCAAGTTCGATCCCGATTACCTAACCGAATCCGGTTCCCTTGCCGGCGTCGGTGTTGGGCTCGCACTGAGAAAGCGAGGAGTTCAGTGATCCGGATCAACCTCTCGCCCAATCGATGGGAGAAAGGCGGCGTACTCGGCCATGGCTGGGTCTATGCCGCGATCATGCTTCTGGCCCTCTCCCTCTGCTTCTACATCTACTACCAACGCACTGAAAATCTCGATCGCCTCAGGCGCGCCCGGGCGGAAAAGCAGGCCGAAAACAGGGAACTCGTCTATTCGGCCGGTGCCTTGGATGCAATGCGCAAAGAAAACACCGATATTCATCGAAAAATCGACTTCATTGTCAACTTGGCTCACAAGAAAAGCGCGCCCATTCTGCTCCTTGATCAGTTGAGCAAGGCCCTGATTCCGGATAAGATATTCTTGTCTCGCCTGGAAATGCAGGGGGGTAAGGTGGTAATAAATGGGGTAGCTACGGACCGGAAGGTCGTGGACGAGTATCTGCAACGCTTGGGCGAATCTCCCCACTTCGGGTCGGTGGCCCTTGTTTCCACGGAGAGAGGGCTGGTGCCTTCACAATGGAAAGATCTTCAGAGTCCGGGTCCTGACGCCGATGAAGATTCGAAGAAGAAAGGATCCAAAGAAGAAACAGCGTCCGGCTCGCCGACTGCAAAAGCATCTTCGGAAGACGGAATGGAATTTCAGATCACTTTCTCGCTGAAAGACCGCGTATGAGACGCACATTCGGATCACGGGCCGAGAATGGGGCTTCCGCCCTGGTTCTGCTGGTGTGGGTGTGCTCTCTTCTCGCCGTGGCGGCACTCTTCTATTTCGTCTTTTTTCAGATCCACCGAGAAGAATCACGAAAGTTATCCGAGGAGATCGGAAGCCTCGAACAAGCCAACACCGACCTCAAAGCTATGGAAGAGGAGTTCCGGAACGTTGGCCTGGAAATAGAGCAAGCGCGCAAGGAATTTGAAAAACTGCGTGTCCTGCTGCCGGGAACGGGAGGCACAATGGCGGTCGCCAGGGGACTCACGGAAGCGGCGAATGCATCCGGGATCCGCTTTGTATCCTTCGACATCGGCGCGCAAACCGAGCTTGAGGACTTCATGGAGACACCGATTCATGTCAGGGCCTTGGGAACATACGTCCAGTTTTCCGAGTTCTTTTCGGCTGTGGATCGTCTTGAAAAAATCCTGGAGTTTGACCGGCTGGTGTTGGAACCACATGAAATATCCGGAACCTCGGTGGTTCTTGAAGGAGACTTCTCCATCCGAACCTACGGCTCGGTATCCGAGTAGACTCGTGAGGCGACCTGTTTTTATGGTTTTTCGACGGACTAAAGGCGTTATTGCCGTGCTCTTGGCGCTGCTTCCGGTTGTTTTTAGTGGAAGTTGCGCAGGCCCCGCCAAAGGCCCCTCTCCGGCGCTTCCCACAGAGAAGGCCCGGACGGTCGGCACGATCTCCGTGAAAGAGGATGGAGACGTAGCGAGGTTGACCGTGCAGGGCGATTCGAACTTGTTGTTCAAAGCTTATCTCATGTCCGCACCGACCCGATTCGTGGTGGACCTTCCCGGTGCAACCAGAAGGACACCGGATCCTCCGGTTCTTGACATGGAAGGAAAGCTCGTCGAGCGAGCCGACGTAGGTCCGCTGGTGGGCACGGATGAAGGCGGCATCAGAATCACCCTCGTCCTTGAGCAGCAAGTCGTCTATGAGACTTCGGTTTCAGATCAAGGCCTTTCGTTTGCCCTGAGGCCAGCGATGCACATTCAGGAGACCGCCCTGCCCGAGGAAAAAGCGCCGATCTCCCAGCCCCTCGTGTCTAAGACGGTGGAGCACCCGCCGCTCCGGAAAGGTGCCGTGGGAGAGTCGGACTCCCTCAAAGTCTCCTTCGAATCCTACGAGGACAGGGTCATCGTCCTGGTCCGCTCCGCAGGCGAACTAAGCCGCATCAGCAGGTTTACCCTCGAATCTCCCCCGCGCCTGGTGTTTGACCTATTCGGCGTTTCGACCACCGGTCCGTCGCGAACACTGATTGTGGATCGGCCTGAGCTCAGACAGGTGCGCCTGGGGAGCCACCCCGACAAGATTAGGCTGGTATTCGAGTTCAATCCGGGCTCCATGCCCGAAACGGAAGTGAACAAGAACTCCAATGAGCTGAGACTGCTGTTCCGTCTCAACAAGGATGTTCTCCCGGTCTCTCAGGAAAAGCCTGCAACCCCTCTCAAGAAGCCCGCGCAACAGCTTAAATCGGTGTCTCCCGCTCCCGCGCCAACTCCGGAAGCAGTCAAACCGGCTCCGGAACCGAAGTTCGAGACCCCGCCTTTGCTCACGGATAGACCCGCGCCGGTCCAGCCGTCTCCCGGACCGGCGGAAGCCGAATCGCAACCGTTGAAAAAGCGGCCGGAGTCGCTTCCCCCGGCGCCTGAGGTGGGGGCCGTGGAAGTGTTCTCTCTCAATACCCTTGAAGCCGATTTGAAAGGCGTCCTCGGCCTCATCAGTGATATGAGCAAGAAGAACATCGTCGCCGGGTCCAACCTGCGGGGTGTGGTATCGGTCAGTATCGACGACGTGACCTGGGATCAGGCTTTCGAAGAGGTGATCCAGGCGGCCGGCCCGCCCCCGACGACGTGGAGCGAAGCTCGCAGGGTTGCTCCCAAGCCCTTTTCCAGTCAGAAAATCGGCGATCTGAGACTGAGAGGAATCGCGGTCGGCGGCTCGGCGGGCAAAGCACTGTTGGAAGATCCGGAGCACCGCGCCTACATTGTATCCGGAAAGACGCGCATTGCCCAAAGCTCATGGCAGGTGGCCCGCATATTGCCGGATCGTATCGAATTAATCGAATCGTCCACGGGCAAAACGGCATTCGTCAAGCTCGGAGATCCGCTGAGTCCAACGGTGCGTTGATCCCTCAACCCACGATCGAGAGAACGAGAAATGACCAGACGTCTGTGTTGCCTCGTGTTGATCGTTTTTCTCTGCTCGTCGGTTTTCGTCTCGTGCGAATCCGGGAAAGCGGTCAAGAAGGAAACTCCGGGCCAACCCCAGGAGCCCGTTGCGATGGTCGGTGCCGTCGCTGTCCATGAGGACTCCGAGGGGACCAAGCTGACGATCCAGAGCCCTCACGAGCTCGTATACGCAGCCTACAAACTGTTCGATCCGTTACGGCTCCTGGTGGAATTTCCCCACACCGCTTTGGATCCGTCTCTAAAGAACCGCGAGCTTCCAGGAGCGGGTTTGATCCGAAACGTTACGGTGAAGTCTTCCGGAGTTCCGGAAATAGAATACGTGCTGCTCACGGCGGCGCTCACCGAAGACGCCGAATACGAGGCCTCAACCCGAGACAACCAACTAACGTTCGTTCTGAAGCCGGTCGGGGTTGCCGCAACCGCCCGTGAGTCCATCGGACGACCCGAGGCCCGTGCCGACGAAGTCGCGGAAGAACTCCCCGAGCCTGAAACCGAGGGGCCGGCATCCAAAAGTGGTACGGCCGAGGAACCGACGGCCTCGACTCCGGATCCTTACGCAAGATTCTCCAAACGAATTTTGATCCAGCCCGGACAAGGTGCGGTGGAGACCCCCCCCGTTGAAACAGAGCAAGCCGTGCCGGCCGCCGAGGAGAGCACACCGGCCTTGCCGGCGCCTCCCATAGAGTTGAAGCGGCCCGAAAGCCCCATTGAATCCGGGGCGCTGGGAGATTCTTCATCCGTGGTGGCTTCCTACAAGGTTTTTTCGGACCGCATCGAATTCCGAATTCATTCAAAAGAAGACATTCAACGGGTCCACCGGTTCGAGCTTTCGGCCCCGGACCGATTGGTACTGGACCTATACGGGGTTCATCCTTCCAAGGCTCTGGACACCCTGGCTTTGAATCGAGGTGGTCTAAAGGAAGTCAGAATCGGGAAACACGAGGACAAGACCCGCATTGTATTCGAATTCGCAGGTGCGCTGACTCCCCCCGCGGAAATCCGCGAGGAGCCCCGCGAAGTGTTTGTGGTTTTCTCGTCACCCTCCCTTGATAGAGCATCCACGGAAATCAGTCTCCTCGACTCGAGCCTTGCCGAACCGGACACCGCTTTTGAGTTCGGAAAAGCTCCCGTTCTTCCGACCTTGGCCGAAAAAGTCCGTGACGAGACAAAAGAGAGTTCCCCCGAACAGCGGTTATCAACTGCGGAAACCGTCCATGCAGGCCCCCCTCGCGAGCTTCGCCGCGAGTCCGCCGAACCGGCACCAACGGCAACAGTCGCCCGGAAGAAGGAAACCAAGTCCGTTGTGGCCGCGTATACGGCGTCTCAACGGAAAAAAAGCGTTCCCTCCCCCTCGACTTCCGTGCGCAAAGCCGACCGCAATGGTGCGGTCAGCTTCGACTTTCATGACGCGGAAATTCGGAGCGCCCTTCGAATGGTAGGCAGTTTGAACGGGTTGCAACTAGTGGCCGCACCGGAAGTTCAAGGGCGGATCACCTTGAAAATGGAGGTGCAATCTCTGGATGAGGCGCTTGAACGGATACTCGACGCCGGCAACCTGCAACAGCTTCGTTGCGGCCGATTCGTTTGGATCGCCCCGGCTCCCGATGCCGACCTTGAACGGATTCCCGAGCCTTACGCCGTTTCTCCCCGTGACCTGAGGGATCCTTTCAAACCTTTCCCCCGCACTTTGGCCCGCTTGGACCCGAAAGGCTCCTTTGTGATGCCGGATACGGGCTTGCGCAGCCTTGAGGCGAAAGCATTCCGGTTCGTCGGGATCATGTCCAGAGGCAACATGGTTAAAGCCTTGGTTCAGGACCCCCGCCGGAACGAGTATGTGGTGGGACTCCGAGAATCTCTCGGCAGCGCCGGCGGAAAAGTCGTCAAGATTCTACCCGACCGGCTCATCGTATCGGAGAAGAACGGCGGTTCCAAAGGAAAGAGGGAAGTCACCATCGGAATCGGAGAAACAACGAGCAGTTAAAGGAGCCGAGGTTTTACCGCGGCCCCGGCTTCGGACATGACTCACCGTGTGACTAAGAAAAGTCCTGCGAACACATGACGACCAGATACATCACATGCACGAACAGACGGAATCAGCCCCGAGTGGCGGTGGAAGTCTGCAAGAAATGCCGAAGGGCCTTGAAATGCCCCGATTTCAGGGATTTTCGGGAGCCTTTTCTTTTCTCCGAAATGTCGTCCCGCCTTGTAAAGCACCGCGTCCGAGCCGTCTTCGTCTCCTCGGAAGAAACCTCCCCCGACGAACGCGACGAGCCCCGACTTTTTTGATTCCTTTTTCCGGAACTGCCGATTCCTACTCCGTTTCGTCCGGCTCGTCCTGCCATGCCGCCATGATTTCGTACACCCGGTGGTACGCCTCTCTCCGCTGCGAGTCATCCGGGTAAAGCAGCTCAAGGGCCACGCGAAAATTATCGTAGTCAATGTCCGCCGAGGCATGATCGCTCAGGTATTCGGCCCATAGGTCCCTCGGGACCTTGGTCCGGAAAGCGTAGTCCGAACCTGAAATCTCCAGAACGGGAATGTCGGTCCTCCCGATTCTTTCGAGAAACCTATTCATATCCGAACGACGTCGAGTCCTTACCAGGACTTCGTCGGGTCCGCAGTGTTTGGAAACGACGGAGAAAAATCCGTCCATTGAAAATATCCACATCCGTCGGCCCTCTCAGCCGAGTTTCCGGCCTCAGAATATCTTTTAGATTAATCGATACGTCTCTTTCTAGCTCGCTCGTCGATGATTTCTCCAGCGACAACCGCATGGCAGATGTCCTCCTCCCGGAGGATCGCATCATCTTTATGGACAAGCTCCACGTACCATTGGCGGAGCTGCTCCAATTGTCCCGTTGACAGGTGTTCCAGTTCTTTTCTGATGACGTCTCGGGTATGGCTATTGACCATTCGCCGCACCTTCGTTCTCAAGTCCTTGCGCAACAGATTGAAAGTATCTCGCCGCTGAAAGGTATCCTGCGGGATTCCCCAGGTCAAACGGAATCCCTTCCAACTCCACACCGTACAAAGCGCCCCGGTGAATCAGTTCCTGATGGATGGGAACATCGTCCAGTTCCCCGCCGGCCGGATTGGCTCGAGGAATCAAATCAAAGTAGCCCGGGCCGTAAATCCCGCCCGCGAAACCCTTGGCGTGATTCTCCCCCTCGAATCGTACCGTGCCCGAATTTTTATCGGACAGGTGGAGCACTCGATATAAGGGAGGAGCCACCGGCTCCACCTCCAGCAGCCCCACATTCCCGAATTCGTGAGCACGAGATCTTTCCAGGCGGAAAAAACCTATCGTGTCCACCGGATACTGCGAATATACCTTCAGGAGCTGGGCGAGGAAGGAAACAGGTGCGGCCAACAAAGAATCAGGCATGACCAGCGCGAAAGGATGGTTCCCCACAAACTCCCTGGACAAGGAGACCGCATGAGCCACGCCTAGAGGTTCCTCCTGCTCGATAAACAGCAATTCCGCCGCCCGCCGGCCGTCACGCGAAAAGGACGAAAAGGAATCCGCGTCGCGGATCAAACCGGAAAGATACTCCTTCATCCACATCTTTTCCGGAGACACCAAAACGGCGATTTGCGTTATTCCGCAGGCGAGGTGCATTTCCAGCGCCCTCAGGATCATGGGCTTACCACCCACGATCAGCATTTCTTTGGGCGTGCCGCCTGATATCGATCGCATCCGAAGGCCACGACCCGCCGCGGGTATCACCGCTTTGCAGACTCGCTCCATGAGCGCCGCCCTCTCAAGTTTCGTTGGAGGGCAAAGCCGGTTCGCGCAGCAGAAACCGGCTCTCCGCTTCGGCGACCAGCATCCGGTCCGAAGCCCTCCTGATCTCCGCCCCGGCTTCGATGACTCGCTTCTTTCGCTTCTCAATCCAGCCCGAAACGTCGAGCGGTATGCCGACTTCCGCCGCGGCGCGGAACCGAATGTTGAGTCGAGCCGTAACCCCCTCCCCGGCGTGTTTGAGCACGGCATGAGCCATGATCTCGTCCAACAGCGTGGCCAACACTCCGCCGTGCACCACGTTTACCCATCCTTGATACTCCTTGGGGAGAACGATTCTACAATGAGCTTTATCCGGCTCATAGTCCACCTTCATGTGTAAGCCCACCGGGTTGTTCGGTCCACAGGCAAAACAGTACCGGTCATCCTCGAGAACCTGCAAATCCCCTTCCTTTCTCTGGATTCTCTTCTATCGGCCAAAGAGCGATCCCGTTTAAAGCCCCCCTGGATTGAGGTGAAACGGCCGATCGACGGAGAACCATTCAATACGGGCCGTCGGTTTCCCGAAGCCGAGACTAAAAAGCATGAGGAAACGGTGAAGGATATCGGACGGCCCGCTCCCTGCAGTGGTTGCATGTTCGCCCGCGACCCGTTAATTCTTGCATTGCCGGTCCACGTAAGGTTTTAATGTTCCGGACGGAACCTATATAACGGGAGGATACATGCCTGAGCAAGACGTTTTCACCCCCCAAGACCTGAGTCGGCCGGCGGATCGGAACCTGAACGCCGACGAATTGAGAAGGCAGGTCGAGGTTCTCAAAAAAGGGCCGCATTATTTGACCCTCAATCGCCCCGCGACTCTCGGAGACGGAGTTCTCGGAGAACTTCCGGAAGATGACACGGAACTTTCGGACGAACACGCACGAGCCGCTGCCGCGGGGAGGCTCATGTGCTTCGTTCCCGCCTCCGGTGCGGCCACCCGAATGTTTCAGGACCCTCTCCGCGCACACTTGGGAGAGCCTTTGGACTCCGAGGCCGGAGAGCGAATGCGGGTATTCATGGACGAACTTCCGCAGTTCGCCTTCTTCGATCATCTCTGCCGCTTGTTGGACAGGCCCGTCACCAAAGTGGAAGACTGGATACGAAGGACGGACCCTTCTCGGATACTGGAACTGCTGTTGACCCCGCAAGGCCTGAACCTTGCCAACCTGCCCAAAGCCTTTGTTCCATTTCACAGCTATCCCGAAGGATCGAGAACCGCATTTGAGGAACATTTTGCTGAAGCCTCCCACTATATCGTCGATGGCAACCGACAGTGCCGCCTGCATTTCACCTTCTCCCCGGAACACATCAAAGAAGCGGAGGCATGTTTGCGTAAGGTGAAATCTCGCCTTGAGGCCTCACTCTCGGTACGGTTCCAGGTGGAACTCTCGGTTCAGGATCCATCTACGGACACCTTGGCCGTAGATCTGGAGAATCGTCCTTTCAGACTCGACGACGGCACCCTCTTGCGCAGACCCGGAGGCCACGGAGCACTTCTGAAGAACCTTCGAGAATGCGTGGGAGAGCTGGTCTTCATCAAGAACGTGGATAATGTGGTCCCGGACCGGCTCAAGCCTCGTGTCCTGCTTCAGAAAAGACTGTTGTGCGGCCTTCTTCTCAAAATCCGCAAATCTCTGTTCCGCCGGCTGGAAAAACTGAAAAAGAGTACACTTCTTCCGGAGGAATTGGATGGAATCGCCGACTTCGCCCGCTCCACGTTAAACGTCTTCCTGCCGGACGGATATTCCGGTATGGGACCGTACGAGAAACAAGAAATGCTCATGGAAAAACTGAACCGGCCGTTACGAATTTGCGGCGTGGTACGCAACCAAGGCGAGCCTGGAGGAGGTCCTTTCTGGGTTACGGGAACCGATGGAGAACCGAGTCTGCAAATCGTCGAGTCCGCCCAAGTGGACCCGAAAGACGAACGGCAACAAGACATATGGCGATCCGCAACCCATTTCAACCCCGTGGACCTGGTTTGCGGCCTGAGAGATTTCGAAGGCCGCCCTTTTGATCTTGAGTCTTTCCGGGATCCGGACGCCGTGTTCGTCAGCGATAAGTCCCACCAGGGAAGACCCCTGAAAGCGTTGGAACTGCCGGGCCTCTGGAACGGAGGCATGGCCCGTTGGCTCACGGTGTTCGTGGAAGTGCCTTTGTTCACCTTCAACCCGGTGAAACGCGTCAATGACCTCCTTCGCGAAAACCACCGATCCTGACACTTCAAACTGGGAGGAATCTTATGGAATCAGCTCTGGCGAACGGACTGAGGCAAGCGGTCCAAGGCGAGCCTTTGGCGGTGACTCTGGGAATGGAACTGAAGGAAGTGAGGGAAGGTTACGCGCGAGTCGAAATGCGTTTCAACCCGGACGTCATGGCCAACATTTACGGCAAGGCGCACGGCGGGGCCATCTTCGCCCTTATGGACGAGGCATTCGAAGTCGCCTCGAACTCCCACGGAAACATCGCTGTGGCTCTAAACGCCGCCATCAGCTACGTAGCTTCTCCGGATCCCGGCGAGGTGTTGACTTCGGTGGCCAATCTCGCCGCCATGACCAGGAAGACCGCCACGTATGAAATTAAGATCAGCGGCAAAGAGGAGCGGCTCATCGCCATCTGTCAGGCGACGGTCTATCGATTGGACAAAAAGCCGCACTTTGTGGAATAAGCGCCGATGCCGCAGCCTTTGCGAATCCCCGGTCCGGCTTCAGCCGAGAAGTTCCATGAAGGCCTGGATACGATTCCGCAGCTGCGCATCCAGCGGTAAGGGCTGGTCCCCTTCGATCGTCAGAATGGGGACCGGCAGGGACTCCCTCAAAAGAATGTCCTGGATCTGGCGAAAACAGAAGCTCTGGGTATAATGGATCAAACCGTCCAGTTTCCTGTCCCGCACAGCTGTCCGTATGTCCTCGATTCGGCCGTGAATATCGTAAGGATACGTATAGCTCAGGTATTGATCCGCGAGGTCGCCTCCTCTCGGCGGCATGGAGAACTGCCTCGGCACCTCATTAAATACAATCCTTCCTTCTAGTGTCTCGATAAAATCGTGAAGGCCGTCGAGAATGGTCGGAACTCCCAGAAGCCCCAGCCGCACCTTGGGTGGGCGAGGAAGCCTCCGCTCCGCTTCCAAGAGAAAGCTATCCAAGGTATTTTCAAACCTCTGAGGATCGGAGCCGAAATCCGAGCTGGACACAAGGAATGAGAAGTTCTCCCAACCCGAAATTCCATCGCCCTTCCAAGTGAGTTCATCCAGGATCGCCAGTTTACTTCGAATGGGTCCGAGGAGCTCTCGGAAGTGCTCCGCCGCCTCGACATCGGTGCCAAGCGCCGCCGCCAATCGCCCGATCTCCCTGAGGAGGCTCGTCCTGTCCCGGTTTCTGGGAAACTCGAAAGGAATGACCAGCCCTCCCCGGCTCTCGATGAGCTCCATCAATGCATGGGTGTTGCTGCAATCCCCCTGAGTCACGCCGATCACCTTGCGAAGCTCCGTCCTTTCAGCCCACGCCTGGTAGATTCCCTTGATCCAACTGCATACCGTCCGTGGAAACCCGGCTTCTTCGGCCTTTCGGACCAGTTCCAGCGATCGGCCGCTCGCGATGAATAGATTGTTCAGGTCTACCGGAACGGCTCCGGAGGCGAAGATCACCTCAACAGGGACCGTGCTGGTAATGCCGATACCGTTAAAGGGGGGGATGCCGGTTTGAAGTTCGAGCATTAGCGGACGCCGAAGGGCAACTCCATAAACTCTCTTACACGTGGTAGAAGACCATCTCGGGAAGGGCCACACAGGTGAGCACGTTGCCGTAGACCGCTCCCGTATCGATACCGATCCTGCCCGTCACAACGAAGGGACGCTGAAAGGGAGTGTGTCCGAAGACCACGGTCTTCCCAAAATCGTAGTCCGACTTGAAAAACTGATCACGAATCCAGATCAGGTCGTGCGGGCTCTGATCTTCCAGAAGAACTCCCGGCCGGAGTCCCGCGTGCACGAAAATATAATCTTCGGTTTCATAGTATCGCGGCAGGTGTCGGAAAAAATTCTCATGTTCCGGAGGAAGCGTTCCATGCCATCTCTTCTGTCGATTCTCCACTGAATAGCTTTCCAGGGTGGCCCGCCCACCGTTGTAAACGAAGGAAAACGTATCTTCCCCGGAAAGATAGTCTTGCAGCATCTGCTCGTGGTTGCCCAGGAGGCACATGGTATTCGGGTAGAAGCGTTTCAGGTCCAGGAGCCGATCCACCACTCCGAAAGAATCCGGGCCCCGGTCGATATAATCCCCCATAAATACGAACTGATCCAAGTCCGGATCAAAAGGGATCTTCCTCAACAGTTGATCGAGGTGGTCCGAACAACCGTGAAGGTCGCCGATGGCATAAATGCGCCCGGTCATGTTCCGTTCCACAATACCGGCGACTTGGGCCTCCTCCCGTCCAAGCGTGTCAGCCCCGCTTCCCCCGCGGCGACGACGGCCGCCGAATAATCTCCCATCGTCGTCCTCTCAGCCAGCTCAGGATAGCGGTATGCCTGTCCGCAGGGTCGGTACTGGGCCATCACGTTGACGTAGGTCGCCGGAGAAATCTCGTGGGCGATAAACCGAAAGATATCGGCGGAATCCCCGGTGCATCCCGGCATCACCAAGTGGCGAATCAGCAACCCTTTGACGGCGACCCCGTGTTCGTCCTCCTCCAACTCCCCTACCTGACGGTGCATTTCAATGATTGCCCTGCGGGCGGTTTCCGGATAATTCTCAGCATCCAAGTATTCTCTGGAAAGGTCCGTACTCCAAAATTTGAAGTCCGGCATGTAGATATCGAAAACGCCTTCCAGCAAACGCAACGTGCCCAACTCGTCGTAGGCGCCCGTATTATACACGAGAGGAACGGAGAGGCCCCTTTCGATCGCAGCGGGAAGTGCGGCCAGAATCTGGGGAACGATATGTGAAGGACTGACGAAGTTGATGTTGTGACACCCCATGCTCTGAAGTCGAAGCATCATTTCCGTAAGCGCTCTTACGGCGAAGACTTCTCCTTCTCCTTCGTGACTGATCTCGAAATTCTGGCAGAATACGCACTTCAAGTTGCAGTGGGTAACAAAGATCGTACCGGACCCCCCCGCACCTACCAATGGGTCCTCTTCGCCGAAGTGGGGGCTGTAGCTGGAGATCACGGGGTACTTCCCGGTTTCGCAGAACCCCGTTTCACCTTTCAGACGGTTGACGCCGCAGCGACGAGCACAGACACCGCAATTCTTCATCAGCGAATACGCGGCGCCGATCCGTTTCCTGAGTTCGCCGCTGCGGTGGGTCCGAATGTAGCCGGGAAGTATGCTCGTCATGCCGTGGTAATTTCATTCCCCCGAATTGCTTGCCGTAGCCCGGCACAAATCGCGGACTCGAATGAAGTGCGTGGAGAAACGCCGTCGGATGACCTGGGTGAGGGTCCAACCTCCGGAAAATCAAGGGCGTGCCGCTAAGCACGCCGCCTGACGTTCACGAAATAACATAGGGTGCGCCGGACTCATTGTCAAGTTGACTCCATCGAGCGGCCGCCCTCGCCGAATCAGCTTCCAGGCCCGCCAAACCCTCGCGGAACGCCCGCTCCAGCCGAGCAGGAAGCACCCCGTATCCCTTTTGGAACCGGTACCGTTATTGGGTAAGCCGTTGAAGCGCCTCCGAGTAGCGAGCCCCGGTCTGCTCAATGATATTTTCGGGAAGCTCGGGAGCCGGCGGCTTCTTGTCCCACTCAAGGGATTCAAGGTAATCCCTCAGGTACTGCTTGTCGAAGCTGTTCTGTGCCCGCCCCGGTGCGTACTCGTCCATAGGCCAGAATCTTGAAGAATCCGGAGTCAAGAGCTCATCGATCAGGATCAGTCGACCGTCCACCAAGCCCATTTCGAACTTGGTATCCGCTATGATGATGCCTCGCTCTTTGGCCATGGCACGAGCGCGGGAATATATGGCCAGACTCGCCGTTTCCACTTTTCTGAACAATTCCTTACCCACAATGGACTCGGCCTGTTCACAGGTGATGTTCTCGTCGTGCTCTCCCAGTTCGGCCTTCGTGGAGGGAGTAAACAAAGGAGTCTCAAGCTCGGAAGACTCCAAAAGTCCCGATCCCAGCCGGTGGCCGCAAACAGCCCCCGAGCTTCGATAATCCTTCCACCCGGAACCCGAAAGGTAGCCCCTGACGATGCACTCAATGGGGAGAGGCTCCGCTTTCTTCACCCACATGGTCCGATCGCGCAACACCTCCGAATGAGCGCGGCACTCCGGGGGGAAATCCGCCACGTCAAAGGAGATCACGTGATTCTCCAGGATATCGGCCATCCGCTCAAACCAGAACCGGCTGATTCCGGTAAGAATCCGTCCCTTCCCCGGAATGGGATTCCGCATGATCACATCAAAGGCCGAAATCCTGTCCGTGGCCACGATGAGCAGCGACTCTCCCAAGTCGTAAACGTCCCTCACCTTCCCCCTCTTGAGCAACTTCAATCCTTCAAGGCGCGTTTCCGTTACCACGGTCGTATGCTTATCCATGCCCCTTGCCTCCCAATGCTTCAGAATCTTCACCAAACTCCAAAGGGGAATTTAGGTATCATAAAACGAAGCGGGGAGCAACGAAGTCCCCACACCCGGCCGTGTTTTCTCTTGAAAGGACGATAACGAAGCATTACAAAGGCGAGCTATGAAAACTTTGACGGATTCCATCACTGACGTTCCGGGTATTCTGGTTGGACATAGCAGCGATTTCGAGGCCATGACCGGTTGTACCGCCATCCTCTGCCCTCCCGAGACCGTGGGAGGAATCGACATCCGGGGTTCCGCCACGGGAACCCGTCAGATCGACGCTCTCTTTCCTCATCACGCCGTACCATTTATCAACGCCCTCATGATTGCGGGCGGAAGCGCGTTCGGTTTGGATTCCGGGGGTGGTGCGATGAAGTACCTGGAAGAGCGGGGAGTGGGATTCGACGTGAAAGTAACCCGCGTCCCCATCGTGCCCACGGCGATCATTTTCGACCTGGCATTTGGGCGACACGATGTCCGTCCCGGAGCAGAGATGGGGTATCGAGCCTGCTTGAATGCTTCGGAAGATGTGCCCCAGGGCAGTGTCGGGGCCGGAACCGGGGCCACCATCGGAAAGTTGTTCACCGTGGCCCAGGCTACTAAAGGAGGACTGGGCACATCGAGCATGATTCTTCCGCCGAATGTGGTGGTGGGTGCGCTGGCCGTGGTCAACGCCTTCGGGGACGTTCGAGACCCGGACACCGGGAAGATTCTGGCCGGTGCGCGAACCGCACCGGACGCTCTCGAATTTGCCGATACCCGAAAATGCTTCCTTGCCGGTGCGACAAGATCGGCGTTCGCGGAGATGAGCAATACCACCATCGGTGTGGTGGCCACCAACGCACGTTTGACCAAAGATGCCGCCGAAAAGATGGCACGGGGGGCTCAGAACGCCCTGGCCAAAACCCTTTCACCGGCTCATACCGTGTTCGACGGTGACGTGGTCTTCGCCCTTTCAGCGGGAGACCGCGAAGCGGATTTGATCGCTCTGGGGATTGCGGCAAAGACCGTACTGGCGCGCGCGATTCTTCATGCCGTGCGTTCCGCCCACGGCATGGGGCTGTTGCCCGCCAACCGGGATTTCCAGGACCCGTATCGCTCTTAAGGTATTCCGTTTCACGGACGGACGAACCCGGTATCCCGATACCGGTTTTTCAGACCATCGAGACCTATTCAGGAGGACTCATTATGAAAGCCGTACTTTTTAACGGAAGCCCTCGAAAAGAAGGAAACACCGCCCAGGCACTCAAGATTGTCGAGGAAGTACTCACAAGCAACGGCATTGAAACCGAAACCGTTCGTATCGGCGGAACGGGACTCAGGGGCTGCATTGCCTGCTATAAATGCAAAGAAAAGGCCGATCGTAAATGCCACGGCATCAAAGACGACGGGCTCAATGAATTCATCGCCCGAATGATTGAGGCCGACGCCGTTGTGATCGCCTCCCCCACCTACTTCGGCAACGTTTCCGCCGAAGTCAAGGCACTCATCGACCGGTGCGGTCTCGTCTCCAGGGTAAATGGGGGATTGTTCAAAAGAAAAGCGGGCGCGGCCGTTTCGGTTGCCCGCAGAGCCGGCGCAGTGGACACCATTTCCGCCATCCACAATTTCTTCCTGCTCAACGAAATGGTCATCCCCGGTTCCAGTTACTGGAACCTTTGCATCGGCTTGATGCCCGGGGATATCCAAAACGACCAGGAGGGCCTGCAAACCATCAAGACCTTGGCGGAGAATCTCTCCTGGTTGGTTAAGAAAATCGTTGCGTAAACGGTCCTTTGGTAGGACGAAGAACTTCGCATGACGGGGGGCCCGCTTGAGAGAATCCTCCCGGCTTTAAGAAAGCTGAAAGCGCGGCCGCACCGCTCACGGCGGAGCGGCCATGCTTCTTCCATCATTCCGTAATGACGATGGCTGAACGGGTTCTCACCCTACCGGCCCGCTGGAAAGGTCCGTCTCCAGCAGGGCGCATTCGGCCGGCCTCCCGCCGTTTCCTTTCCACGAAGCCTTTCCGTCGCCGGGTTCTCCTTCCTGTGGGAAGAATCGGCCGTCCGCGAGCCTGAGTATCCGCTCCGCATACCGCGAGCACTCCTCGCTGTGGGTCACCATGACGACGGTCATTCCCGACCGGTTGAGTTCACGAAGCAAGTGCATGATTCTGCCGCTGGTTCCGCTGTCCAGATTTCCGGTGGGTTCATCGGCCAACAGAATGGGCGGCTCGTTCACAATGGCGCGCGCCAGAGCGGCACGCTCCTGCTCGCCTCCTGAAACCTGGCTCGGCAATCGATCCCCCTTCCCCGACAATCCCACCCTGTCCAGGGCGGCCTCCGCCATGTCCTTCTTTCTTTTTGAGGTCAGTTTCGCTGTGGCGAGCGGAAGCATTACGTTCTCCGAAAGCGTCAGATAGGGCATGAGGAAAAAAGTCTGGAATACGTACCCCAGAAACTCCCGGCGAAAGTCCGCTCTTTGGTCCCCGCTCAGCCGATAAACATCGATCTCGTCCACCACGTACTTTCCGGCCGTGGGAGTGTTGAGCGCTCCCAAGATGGAAAGCAAGGTTGACTTCCCCGAACCCGACTCTCCCATGATCCCGATGAACTCACCAGCCTCAATGGATATGTCGACCCCTCGGAGAGCACTTACGGCGGCATCGCCCTTGCCGTAGGTCTTCACAAGGTTATCTCCACAAATCAAACAACTCATGGCGTCCCTCCTTACAGGCTTCTCAAGGAATCACTCGGGTCCATTCTCGCGGCGAGCACGGCCGGGTAGACGCCGGCCGACAAGCCCATGAAGAGTGCGAGCGCCAGGGAGGCCCCCGCAATCACGGCATTCACCGGCACAACCAGTCCATGCCCCTCCGCGAAGAAAGGTAGGACCGCCCTGGTAATGGCCCACCCCAAAGCATACCCAAAAAGGCCACCCAAGAAGGAGAGCACGCCGGCCTCCATCAGCACGATTCGGACGACATGAAGACGACGAAATCCGATGGCGCGGAAAATACCGATCTCGGAAGTCCTCTCCCGCACGCCGCCCATAATGGTCACCAACACCAGCAAAGTCCCCACCAGGAGTACGACTGCGGAAACGGCAAGGGAGAAATTCCTGAAGTGCCGGAGGGTCTCCATGCGATTCTTCACCACTTGTTGAATCGCCATGACATTGGCGCCGGGAAGTACTCGGGAAAGCTGGAGCACCATGTCCCCGATGGGACAGTCTTTGCAGAGGGCCGCGATTTCCACCATTGAGACCCTTCCTTCCATGCCGAGTACGTCCTGAGCTTCTTCCAGATGAGTGAACATGAGGTTATCGTCCTGAGAACCGGTGGGCTCCAGAATTCCCGACACAGTAAAACGGCGTCCGCCGATATCCACGGATTCACCCACCGAATTGCCCAGTACCCGTCCCGCTTCGCCCCCCAGCAGGATTCCTCCCGGCTGTGGAAGCGCACCCCGTACCTTCCACCAAGGTTTCAGTATGTTTACGGTTTCGAAATCCACTCCCGCCAGAAGGACCCTGGTTCGGTTCACTTCCACGACACCGAGCACCATGGGTCCCACGGCCGCGACATTGGCCGAGTTCTCGATCTCCGATACGCGGTTCAGGTCGGACTGACGGATTTGTTCCATCTGGAACGACACGCCTCCCAGGGTGAGCCCGCCGTAGGACAAAGAGAGATTCTCGGTTTTCGGGACCACCAGAATGTTGGCGCCGAACTTCTCCAGGTTGTGTGTAATCGCATCGCTCACGGCCAAGCCGAGGGTGATGAGAGCCACCACCGTGGCCACGGAGATGGTGACCCCGCAAAGAACGAAAAGGGCCTTGGCCTTCCGCCGTTTGAGATTCCTGAAGGCGATCCCTCTCAGGGTCATGATCGACTCCTTCCGGAAAAATCAAAATATCTCCGCCCTTCCAGTATGTCCTTCAAAGCGATCGTCACGACGCCGTCCCGGTAATCCCTGCGCAGGGGAGCGGGGTTGCACCCGCCTTTGATTTCATTGATGCTGATTGAAGGAAATCGTCTGCCGCAGTTCCTGCAGATCATCACGTCGCCGCTTTGTTGATACCCCTTCCCCGCCTTCCAACACACGTCGCAGGCGTCGAAAGCAGCGCGCACGACCCCGTCGGAACTCTTCATCACAAAGTAACGAATGGTGATTCCATCGTCCGTTTCCCGGCTGAAGAATTTGGCTTCCCCGTCGTCGAACATGGCTTCGGGAAAAGCGATGCTTCCGTCGTCCGAAGAAACGGGCGGAGATTGAGCGATAACCAAACTCTCCCGAGGTTCGGAAGAAATGAACCAACCCAAAGCGGATCCGGCGATCAGTACCCCGACCACCGCGAGCAGGACGAATCCACCGCCCTTTTTCTTCTTTCCCAATACGATGTCCTTCTTCGCGTTTCTTCGACCGCTTCCACTCGGTTCCGATGCTTTATTTCGCGCCATCTGCAATGCTCCTTCTCACTGATTTTCGAAATTGGAATTCCATGCGAACGGCCAAACCTCTGTGAGGAGGGCAACTCGATCCTCCACACGGTCCTCAACCGCAGGCGGCAATCCGCCTCAAAGAGGCCGCTACGCCCAGGTTCGGCCGTTCTTCTAAGAGTACTTGATTAATCGAGATCGATGATCCGTGCCGCTTCGGGATGCGGACCGGATCGAGAGGAGAAGAATCAAATCAGCAGGACGCGATGAAGCAGATAGGTGGGTGGCGTGTCTCCGCCGCTGAAAATGATAGGCGGCCCGGAGGTAAAGCTTCCGCCGGCGGCGAGGGAGGGCGTCCCCTCCAACCGAACCGCCATATGCCGGACCTGTTTGTCCGGCATGACTCGGAGAACGGAGCCGACGGCCAACGTAGAGAGCACTCCCGGCGCCGCACAGGCCTCAAAAGAGCCGCAGCAGCAATCTCCACTCTTGCCGAAATAGACCGCATCGGGGCATTCATCCACGGGTCGGTGCGTCATGGGGACGTCGCAGCACCCCATGGCACATCCGGATACCGGAAATCCCCAAGCGGGAACCGCCAAGATGAAAACCATGACGAAAAGGATCGGCAAGTTGGATAAACGGGTCGTCACGTTCACTCCGGATTTCTTTGTTTGAACAATATTATTTCCAGCTAAGGCGTTTGTCAAGCCGCACTTTAGAGAAGGACGCATTCTTGCCCGGTCGAATCTTTCCCGCCTCCGTCGAGATCGGTGTTGCACGTCGTCGGAAGACTTTCCCTTGGAGGACACAACTCGTCATTGAAGCAGGATTTCATAAGGGAGTCGCACGCGTCTCTTGAGCGAACGCGCCGGCCAGGGTCGACCGTCGCGGAGATAGTTGCCGCGACCGGTGGGCCACAGGAGCAGATTTTCGGAGGACCCCGGAACCGAATACACAAAAGCACCGACCCCGAAAGTCTGCACAATAATTTCCAACTGCCCGTCCCCCGTAAGGTCCATAACCGTGGGAGCGGCCGGCGCCCCCTTGCCGTTGCCGTTGGTGCCCTGCGCCGGCAGTTCCAGATCGTATAGTACCTCGCCGTCCGACGTCAGAATCATCAGGTAGCCGTGAGGCACATCCGGTACCAAGCTATCCGGGTCGCCGTAGGTGGTGAGAATCAGTTCCGCGGTGCCGTCACGATTCAAATCCGCCGCCATGATTTCGGAAGCGTACATCAACGCCCGTCCGTGCCGGATGTCCCGTCGCCATAGGAGCCGGGCGTCCGCCGACAGGCAATAAACATGGCCGTCGTGGGCGCCGTACAGAATTTCCGGCCCCGGGTCGCCCCCCAGGTCCACCACAGTGGGTGCGGGCGGGTTGGACGGCGGATACCAGGTATGCCCTTCCCGGCTCAAGGGGTAATCCGACGATGGGGGCGCCTCCCATCCCGTGAGGCGTCTCGCGCTCCTGGAACCGTCTCCGTACCCCCCTTCCAAAACCACCACGGAATGGTGTTTGGTATCGTAGGGCACGTCCATCTCCACATTGGACACGCACACCACCTCGTTCTTTCCATCCAAATCGAGGTCTGCGACGTTGGGAGGTGACTGGGTCCATTGCATCCATTTGTCCGTGGAAGGATGAGGCCAATCACCCGTGTGCAGGTGATAATGGTCTTCCTCCACCCCCGCGTCGAACCAACGAATGAACTGACCCCAATTCAGAGGATTTCCAAGATATTCCGACGACCGGTTGGTGAAATAAGAGGAAGCCAACATGCTCACGCCGGTATGCTGGAACACGTTGATCTGGTGGTTGTCGAAAGTAACCACGATCTCCAGTTCGGAATCGTCGTCCAGATTTCCGATACCCACATTGAGTCCGTAGCAGCCGTATCCGTGATTTCCCGGTCCGTTGACGTCCGCGTCGTTTCCCGGACCCGTTTCCGTGTTGTACCTGGGCCAGGCCTGAAAGGTCAGCCCCGGAGGTTGGTACAACGACCCGTCGGCTTGGAACACGAAAACCTGGGCGCCTCCATTGGTCTGAGTGGTGGTGGCTACGACTTCGATGGTCCCGTTTCCGTCCAAATCGCCGGCGGCCAATCCCCTGACTTCGGGGCATTGGTCCGCGTCGCAACAATCCGCGGGCCAACCGGCCTTGATGGACAGCGTGCCCTCCCGCCATTCGTACGCCGCCACTTTGCCCTTGTTGCTCCCCACCACCACTTCGTAAATGCCGTCCCGGTCCAGATCGGCGCACACCGGAGGGCTGTAGACCCGGCCTTCGTGAGGATATTCGGACCCGGAGGGCGCCTCCGCGATCTTGTTGAAATTCCGATCCCATACGAAAACGTCGTAAAAGGCTCCCACGAGTTTGCGTTCACCGTCGCCTAAGTTGTGGATAATGGGTGAACCGAACCAGGAGGTGCCGGTTCCCGTGAGCTGCCTCAAAAGGACGGGCTCCTGCACGGGCTCCGCGCCCGCCCAGGCCGGAATCAGGAATAACGCAAGTACGATTCCCCCCCGGATCGTACGCCAACGGATGCTCTTCATGTCTGAGATCCCCTTCCAGTCGGATGCCGCGGTTCTCGGGTTTCATTCAATGTACTATAAAGTATATCAATCGGCGGGCGAGGATTCAAACGATTGGAGAATTCGAAAGAGTCGGCTGTCGCGAAACCATAAGCCCACCATGTCTAATCTCGACTTATGCACGGATTCCCGAAGATTACCGAAGCCGGCATCCGGGAATACCATGGCGTGAACTTGAGGGATTTCGAGATATCCTCATTCACCAATAGGAAGGTGTCGGTATCACCGAGCTGTGGCAAATCATCGAAAAGAATATCGAGCCGCTACGGTCGGCGATTCGGGAAATCCTGCCGACCTTGGATGAATTGGAGAGACAAATCGCCGGTGAAGATCATCGCGACGAATCATGCCGGCGCTTGGCCGGTCTTCCGATGAGGCCGAACGAGAACTGAGGCAAGTTCTTTCCAATCGCTCCTCGAAGCATGCCCACACCTCTCTGTCCCCGCACTTTGACCTGAAACGTGTTCCGTTTATGGGGAGGGATTTGACCTGACGCGCCCCATGAAGTAATAACAATCCCCACGCGGACCTGTGTCTAATCTGCAATCGTACCGAAGCGGCGCTTCGGGCATATCCATTGCACTGGAGCATTCGTCCTTGGGTTTCCACCGGGGCCGCCGTATCCCTCAAACATCGAATCCAGGCGGAAGAGTCTCTTTCAGCATGCGATGTTCACTTCCAGGTCGGCCGGGCGTGTCACCACGCCGCGTTTTGCTCTTCGCGGCCGTATGCGGGTTGTTCTTCATCTCCTCGGGAGCAGGCTCCGCCGCGAATTCTCCCCAATCCAAAACAGATCACGGCATCGCCAAGTACACGGTCATTCCCCTGGTACAATTTTACCGGCATTTCATATCGCCCTTCACCTGGCACAAATGCACCATGTGCCCCAGTTGTTCGGCGTACGCGCTTCAGGCGCTGGAAGAACACGGAGCCCTTTGGGGCACGTTCATGGCCGTGGATCGCCTGTATCATGAAGCCGATGAAATGGAACACGGGAAACGCGTCTACCGGCAGGGGCGTTTCCAATGCTTCCACGATCCCGTGAAGGCCAACGACTTCCGTCGGCACACGGCGGAAACCACGAAACCCTCCAGATCCGAGGCCCGCTCCATTGCCGAATCCCTGGTCCCTTGAACGTATGCGACGTCTTCTTCCGTTGCTCCTGGTGCTCCTCTGGGCGTGGTGGCCGTGCGTGCCGATCCATGCCGGAGAACCCGCCTATTCGCCGGAAGACGTGCTGAGCTTCGCCGACGAGCTGTACGCGGAGGAAAAGTACATTCTTGCCCTTGTGGAATACGAGCGATTTCTAACCCGCTTTCCCAACCATCCCGATGTGCCGAAAGCTCGAAAAGGCAAAGCCTATTGCCTGTTTCAAACGGGTTCCTACGACGCGGCCCTTTCCGAATTCCGGACTCTGGCGGCGGAATATCCCGATTCGGAAGGTCGGGATGCCGCTTTGGAGGCGGCCCGGTGCTACGTTCTGCTTGGGCGGCCCGAAGTCTCCGTCGAGGTGCTGGATCGCCTGGTCCGTCGACGGCCGGACACGGAGGAAGCCCAACACGCCGCCTGGGACCTGGCCTGGGTTCATCTGAAGGCCTACCGCTGGCACGACGCCGGCGAGGCCTTGAAGGAGATTCGTTCAAATCCTCCTTATGGAGAGGCGGCGGAGTTGTTGGAGGGAGGGTTGAAGTCACGTCCCGTGGAACCGGTCAAGTCGCCGGAGCTCGCGGGAGTCCTTTCGGGGGTGCTGCCCGGCGCGGGGCAGGCCTATTGCGGCAAATGGAAGGACGCGGGCTTGGCCCTGCTGCTGAATGGTCTATTCGTGTTCGGAGCCTATGAGGCGTTCGACCACGATCTCTACGTCATCGGCGGGGGATTGGCTTTGATCGAATTGGGTTTCTACGGCGGGAACATCTATAATGCGGTTAACCATGCCCATAAGATCAACCGGACACGGGACGATGCATTCCTGCGAGGTCTTGTGGAAAACTCCCGACTCCAACTGGTCCTGCCGCGAAACGACCGCCGATGGCTAGGCCTGCTGATGAACGTTTCTTTCTGAAGCAACGCGTTCCCAAGTCGAACCTACCTCTGCGCAAGCGGAAGGTCGATAGACCTGCAACGGTTTAACGCGCGGGACGCGGCACCAATCGGGCGCGAGGTCGCTCCAACGTGCCGTGCACTTCCAGCTCCATCTCTTTGAAGGGCACTCCTTGCCGTTTGCGGGCCTCTTCCTTCATTTCGGCCTTGATTCGGAGGTTCAGGCGACTGTTCTGCAACGGTACGGCCAGAAACACGAGTCCGGTTACTTCGGCGTCGAGTTCCTTGGCCGCCAGGGTAAGTTCGTCGAGCGTCAGTTTCCCTCCCTGAATGCCCGCCGAAAACACAAGACGATCCACCTGAACGGCATCCAGCATCATGAGCAACGGCTTGAGCCCGCCCACCTTCCCGGAGGTCAAGGTCGCTTTAGCCGTACCTTCGCCCAGATGCGGACGGTTTTGGTTCCACGCGTATTCCAGGGTTCCGTTCAATAAGCCGTCTACCGAAATGGGAGCGCACTTCGGGTCCGGGGTCCACCGACCGAGGTTCAGACCATCGGCGGCAAAGGAAAGCGACATTCGATTTCCGGAACCTGCACGGACATTCCCTTGAACCGTCCCGTCGAAAATCCCGGCAGAGTAGCGCAATCGCTTTTCGGAGGAAAACGGCGAGAGGAGTCCCATTCCCAGTTTGAGCCGGGGAACGGAGAGAATGGTACATCCTCCGCGAGAAGCGGGGGCGGAAATTTGAACCCGGTCCAGCAGAAGGGTTCCAGGCGAGAGGGCCGGCCGGACTTGGGCCACGTCGATTTGCAGCGCCGTTTCACGTTCCGCACGGACGAGCGCCGCCGCCACCAGTTTGTCATACGGGAACAGGAGGTAGAAAGAGACCGCGAAGACCAACAGGCCGAAGCAGACGACGAGAGCAACCGGAAACCACTTACGATTTGTAATCGACATTAAGGACATGTGCACACGGGACTTGCTTTAGAAGGACTACCGCCCACAGGCGGGAAACATTTTATGCCTTTTCCAGGGTGAACACGCGAAACGTGACGTTGATCTGTTGGGGATCCGTGTACACCGGTTTGAGATGAATGGACTCCACCGCCAGAAGTTTCTCCGAAAACTCGATGAGATACAGGTAACGCGTCAACTGATTCAGCCCCACGCCGTTCAGTCTCACCTCAAGGCTCTTGCGGATCATCCCTTCTCTCGCTTCGGGGCTCCCCAAGGTGACGGGGCGCATATACTGAATATGGTCGTCGACCCCGGCTTTTCGCGCCAGCTCCTCCAGGTGACGAAACATGGAGAAGTCGGGCCCCCGATCCCGGAGCCGCTTGGAGATCAGCCGATTATACCCCTGAATCTCCTCCCATTGCCCGCGAAGCACCAGAAGCTCCTTCAGGGTTTCTCGGCTGCTTGCGATGCGGGCGTCCAAACGGTCTTCCGCCTGCACGGCGGGCAGCACCACGCCCAACAAAACCAGCAAGACAAGCAGAACCCCCGCTCCACCCGCAATCCAGATTTTCTCTCTCCGGCTGATTCTCATGACGGCCTTATTGCGCTCCTTCGCGATCCGTCCTCAAACTGAACTCGATGACCTTGCCGAAACGGCTCTGGTTGGCCTCTTCCACCTGAACCGAAGTAATGCCCGGGATTCCCATGAGCCGCTCCTTGAGACCGTCGATGGCTTCAAAGGACCCCGCCTCCCCGGACATGCGAACGGAATCCGGCTCGATGGACATCTCGGTGATACGGATACCCGAGTTCTCGGGAATTCTCTTGCTGATATCGGAAAGCAGTTCCAGGGTTCGAATTCTTCCGGGCCGAAACCCAAGGGCGGTCAAAGACTCGCGGGTGTTGTCAATGGCCGTCTTCATTTGCTGAAGCTCGCTCACAATGGTCTTGGCTTCCGGAAAGGTCTCCTTGTACACGCGTCGAATTTCCGTTTTGATGCCTTCCAGGCGTTCGCTCCGTGTCCGAATCTGAAGCCAGAAATTGGCTCCGAGAAACACGAGAATGAGAAAGCAAATCACCGACAGGTAGGTGAGCTTCCCCTTGATCTCGGTCAGCGGCTTTTTGAATTGGAACTCGTCTCGTCGGAAATCGATACGCTTGGACGCCGGAAAAGTGGCCGTGGCGGCGATTCCCAGGATGGAGACAAAACCCGCCCCAAAGTCATCCTCTTGAACCGCTCCTTCACGCACGGGAAAACTCTTGAGTGGATTCCAGGTCCCACAGGGGATTTCCGTATGTTTCTCCAACTCCCGCAAGAACCGCTCATCCGCAGCCTCGGATACGACGAGCACAATTCTCTGAATCCGCGCACGAATCTGAAGCCCGGTGCGTTTAATCTCCGCGGCCAGCCGCTCGATGAATGCGGAATCCGGGGCGGTGTCTCGATCAACCGGAGGCTCCGTTTCGGTGGAAACCGTCTCCATTTCCAAAGAACGTGTGAGAAGAGGTCCCCTGGAATCGAACGCCACCAGGTGCGTCGCCTCTTTCCGGTAATCCACGAGCACTGCGACGCCTTCCTGATCGACCGAGCCTTTCTCAGCGAACCGGTAGGCCAGGTAGGCCCCCATTCCCACGGCGCCCACTTGGCGGCATTCCAGGGAAGCGCGATCAAACAGGTCCAGGTGAGCCCGCACGTCGGATTTCCCGGCGGCCATGGCCAGGACTTCCAGCATCCCGTTATCTCCGGGATCCCTTGAAATGAAGTCCACCACGGCTTCGTCCACCTGGAACGGAAGATGGGGCTCCATTTCATATTTGACCAAATTGTTCGCAGCCTCAACACCGGCCTTGGGCACGCGCAGTCTTCGGACAACGATCCCGCGAGAGGGAAGTTCAGTCACCAACCATTCGGGCGTTGTCTCCCAGGACCCTTTCAGTTCCTCCATGGCATCAAGGATCGCTTCTTCCTCGGACCTTCCGGACCCGCGACGCACGGCCGCCCGGGCCAAGCCGGCGATCTCGACGCCTCGCATGGTCACGGAAACCGCCAGGGACCGAACTTCGTCACGGTCAACGGCGATTCCCACCACATCGGAAGGACCGAACAATGACTTCATCCCGCTCTCCAATAAACCGGCTCCACTTTGCCCCCGGTACGACGCACCACCGCGTGCAGACGCATACGGGCCGTGCCCTGCTCCGCCGTCATCCGCAGCGCAAAGTAGGAACTTTCAGCCGTGATCTTGCCCAGCAAACGGGAGTACAGTGTCTGGTCGATTGCGGGCACCTCTTTCAAGTCCGCGGTTTTTTCAAAGGGCTCCGAAGCACGATACGCCAGAATTTCGCCGACGGTTTGTTCATCCATACGTTCATCCAAAGAGATGAGTACCTCTTTGGGAGCCGTATTGATGTTCACCTTTCCCCGCCGATCCGAATGCACCGTCAAAAACGCCGCCAGCCCCGGTTTTTTTTCCGTTCCGAAAAGCATCTCCCGCGTCCATCCCCGGACCAGAAGAAGCTGATTCAGGGTTTCCAGTCGCCCGTTGCCGCAGGCATAGGGAGTGGAAAGGCCCTCATAGTAAGATGACTCGGCTCCTCCGGATCGAGGTAGGTCGTCGGGATCCATCCAATCCATCAAAGAGTCGATGGGTCCGGTGTCTAATTCCAGGTAATCGAACAATCTCGTTAAACGCTCCAGCATGTCCTTCTGCAGAAGCCCTGTTTCCTTTCCCCGATCGTCCACCAGCAGGTTCACGTCGAGCTTGGAACTCTCGTCCGTAATCTGTCCGGAAACCCGGGCGGACTCCGAAAGCATGGACATGCCCAAGGGAAGCAGGTCGCTCCTTCCCCAAAGATCCGTGGGAGCGTCATAGTCGTTGTCGTCGTGCACCAGGACCTGCGTTCCCAAACGATAGGCACTCAGCAGCAGACCGTGGACCCGCAGGGCGTCCAACGCGTGTCCCGACAATGCCAGTTCCACGCGGCTTCCGTAGGTGAAGTGCGTCACCAGGGAAACCAACAGGGCCGTGACCAACAGGACCACCACCAATGCCACGCCGGATTGCCGGGAGGCGTTAGAGCAAGCCCGCCGGCAAGACCCAGCCGGAACTGAAAGGAACTTCCGATCCATCTTTCGCCCTGATGGTGAAACTCAAGCGCACTCGTCGCGGAAGCCTACCCGCTTGGGACCCTCGCGACGAATCCCACTCCTCGTGAGCTTCCCCGGCTCGGTCGATGAACTCGAGCCTGATGCGGACGATCCGTTCCCCCAAAACCAGAAAGCGCCTTTCGAGGTCCGACGTGCCGGGATAGGGATCATCCGACCTCGACAGAATCAGCAGGTCCGCGTCGGATTCGTCCTCCTCCAACCGGTAGACGATGCCGGAAAGATCCAATCCCCTTGTCCGCTCCGTCATGGCCAAGTGCGACGTGGACGAAAAGCTCAACGTGGTAAAGGAAGCCCGATCATCCAGGCTCCCTTCGCACACCAGGGGCCGAAAAACCGGTTCACGGTTTCGGTCCGCCGAGTCACAATCCTGCAGGCAAACCGCGCATCCGGTCAGGTCCTTGAACATCCGTTCAAAAATGACCCGTGCCTGCTGATGGACTTCCGAGCTTTCCCGAACCGCCCCGATCTGTCCCGTAGTCGCGGAAAAGGTCGCGTAGGTGATGGTCAGGACCACCGCCAGCACGGTCAGGGAGATCAAGACCTCCAGGAGCGTGAAGCCCGAGGCGCCGCACGTGCCGCGAGCAAGGCGTCTCCACCCGATCGTTTCCAGGCACGGCCCGTTTACATCCGCCGCCCGGAGGGGGCTACATATATCCGGCGAGCTCGACGTAGTGCCTCCGCTCTCCCTGCTTCCAGTATACCCGGACCGCGACACGATTCACCCAACCCAGGCCGGGAGGCACGCTGACTTTGACCTCCCATTCGTACCCGGACCAATCATCCTCGAAGGTCCCGTTTACGGTTCCGGAACCCCCCAAGCCTTCCGCGCGAAGCTCCGACATTTTCATCTGGGCGAGCCAAGTCGCCTCGGTACGTCGACGAGCTTCCTGCAGAGCGTCCATTCCGGAGGCCTGACTGCGTACCACGGCCACCAGGGCGATGGAGAGCACGGCCAGGGCCACCATGACCTCCAAAAGGCTGAAGCCGGAGTCAGCCGAGGCCTTTTTGGACAATGTATTTCTCCTCGACGTGCACGGACCCGGTCAAAGGATGAATGGAAAGCGTGAATTCCCGGCTGTCCCGGTCTTCGATGTGAAGATCGGCGGTCTCCACGGTCCCGTCCGGAAAGAACCGGACCGTAACCCTGCCCTCCGCAACGCGTCCCCTGCCCAGGGTCGTCACTTCCTTGAATTTCACACCGGCCGGCAACCGGTGAATCTCCGCCAGGTCCTCCGTGTACTCGGGCTCCGAGATCAGAGACGGGTCCCGGCTCAGCCAGTATTTTCCCTCCCGGAGGTCCAGATGAAGAAACAAGTCCTGTGCGCCCACGGCCGCCGTACTTCGCGCGTAATGAATCGTCTCCGTGAGCGTGCGGAGGGCCCCCTCGGCCCGACCGCCGACGAGTACGGCTCCCAATCGAGGCAGAGCAATGAACGACGCCAGAGCCAGAAGAAACAGAACCAGCGACAGCTCGAGAATAGAGTAACCGTGTTGACGGTTAGATATCTTCATCCCAATTCGTTACGTCGCGGTTTCGGTCGTCCCCCCCATCTTCTCCGTCCGGTCCGGGGGACCAAAGGTCATAGTCGCGGTTGTGCACGCCGGGGCTCAGGTAGCGAAAATCATACCCCCAGGGGTCCTTGGGAATTCTGCCTTTCTCGAGGTATCCCCCATCGCGCCACTTGACGATCTTGACGCCGGTTTCGGGCTTGTCCACGAGGGCGGAAAGACCCTGCTCCGTGGTGGGATAGAACCCGTTATCCAGATAGAACAGCTTGAGCGCGTTCTCTATGCTTTCGATCTGCAACTTCGCCTTGGTGCGCCGGGCCTCTTCGGGGCGCCCCATAATCCTGGGAATGATCAGACCGGCCAACACACCCAGGATGATGACCACCACGAGCAGTTCGATCAATGTGAAACCGGCGCGACGCCGGTCGGAATTTTCCAACATCATGTACGTTCCCCCCATCCCGTAAACCCGCTCAACTATCGGATTCCCTGGGACATTTCAAAAATCGGCAGCAGCACCGCCACCACAATGAAGCCCACTGCGAGCCCCATAACCAGAATCATAATGGGTTCCAACAAGGACATCATCAGGGCCAACGACGCGGTAACCTCCTTCTCGTAGGCGTCCGCCACCTTGATCATCATGGATTCCAGCCTGCCGCTCCGCTCACCCGAATGAATCATGTGCAGCGCCATGGACGGAAACACCCCCGTGCCGCGCATGGGTTCGCTCAATGAAGCGCCTTCGCCCACTCGCGTTTCCACTTCCGCCACGGCGTCCGCGATCACGGGATTCCGCACCACGGTGCGGGCCACGCGCAGGGCGTTCAGAAGCGGCATGCCGCTCAACAGCAGAGACCCCAACGTTCGGGCGAAACGGGCCGTCATGAGCCGGGTCTCCAGGGAACCCACCACGGGAAGCCTCAGAATCAGCCTCCCCTGAAACCGTTGGCCGTTGGGTGTCCCGGTGTAGCGACCCCACAAAAAAATGCCTCCGGCCAAGACCAACAGGCCGATCCACCAGAACTTCCGGGCCGCCGAACTCGCTCCGATCAACAACAACGTGACGAATGGCAGCCGCTGCCCGGTCTCGCGGAACAGGTCGCTGATCTGAGGAATGACAAAGGTCACCAGAAAAAAGAGGACGCCGGACCCCACGACGAACATGAAAATCGGGTAGGCCAACGCGCCCCGGACCTTGCTCTGAAGCTCCGATCTCGCTTCCATCAGGTCCGCGAGCCGTACCAGCACCACGTCGAGACTGCCGCTCTCCTCGCCGGCCCGGACCATGTTCACCACCAGGTCGTTGAACACCTTGGGGTGCTCGGAAAGAGCCTGCCAGAGCGCCTTGCCTTCCAGCACCCGTTCCCGCACCTGCCGGAAAACCCGCTGCAGGGAGGGTTTATCCGCTTGCTCGAGGATCGCCTCAATGCATTCCACGAGAGGCAGACCCGATTCCAGCAGCGTGGAGAACCGGCGCAGGATCACGGCCAGTTCCCGAGAGGCGATGCGCCCCACAAACCTCGATGCTCTTTTGCCGGACCGCTTCTCCGCGACCTGGACAAGGCCCACGGGCCTCAGCCCCTTGGCGCGGAGCTTGGACCGGGCCGCGGAAGGGCCGTCGGCGTCCACCATGCCCTTCAAACGCCTGCCCGAGCCTTCTATGGCGTCATATTCATAAACCGGGGCCATGGCATCAATCCTGGGTCACGCGCAGAACCTCTTCCACCGTGGTGAAGCCGGCCAACGCCTTGCGAATCCCGTCTCCACGAAGGGTGACCATGCCCTTGGACACGGCCGCTTCCTTGATTTCGGACGCATCCGCGGACCGCAGCACCAGCCGTCGAATGTCGCCGTCCATCACAAGAATCTCGTTGATGCTCGTACGGCCCCGATAGCCCGAGTTGAAGCAATGATCGCAACCCGCGCCGCGGTAAAGCTGCACTCCCCGCTCCTCGATGCCCAACTCGCCGAGCAACTCGGGAGAAGGTTCGTCCACGGTCCGGCACTTGGGACAGATGGTCCGCACCAGCCTCTGGGCCATCACCCCGAGCACGCTCGAAGTGATCAAGAAAGGCTCCAGCCCCATGTCGGTCAGACGGGTCATGGCTCCGGCCGAGTCGTTGGTGTGCAGCGTGCTGAACACCAGATGGCCGGTGAGTGAAGCCTGGATGGAGATTTCCGCGGTTTCGATATCGCGGATCTCACCGATCATGATCACGTCCGGGTCATGGCGCAGAATCGAGCGCAGTCCGGACGCAAAGGTCAATCCGATCTTGGGAGCCACCTGGATCTGCCCCACCCCGTTCAACTGATACTCGATGGGGTCCTCCACGGTGATGATGTTCTTATCACGGGAATTGATCCGGCTCAACGCGCCGTACAGGGTGGTGGTCTTTCCGCTTCCCGTGGGACCGGTGACCAAAATGATTCCGTGGGCCTTGCGGATGAGCCGCTCGAAGCTCTCGTAGGCGTCCGGGGAAAAGCCCAGGTCCTGCAGCTTCATGAAGCCGCTCTGCTTGTCCAGGAGTCTCAACACGACCCGCTCGCCGAACATGGTGGGGATGATCGACACGCGGATGTCGATGTCGCGGTCCCCCATCTTAATCTGAATTCTTCCGTCCTGGGGAAGACGCTTCTCGGCGATGTTCAGATCGGCCAGCACCTTGATGCGGCTGACAATGGAGGCATGCAGCCGCCGTTGCACCGTCAGGTACTCGTACAACACGCCGTCGATGCGGTACCGGACCTGCGTATCGGCCTGGTAGGGTTCGATATGCACGTCGCTGGCCCGGTTCTTCACGGCCTGAGTGAAAATCATGTTGACGAGGCGGATGACCGGAGCCTCGCTGGTGGAGTCCAGCAAATCCTCCACCTGCCCCAGTTCCTGCAGAATCCGGCTTTCCTCGCTTTCCTCTCCCAAATCTTCGATGAGTTGCCGCGTGGACTCCTCGTCCTGGTGCATCAGGCCGTGAATGACCTTGAGGACTTCCCGTTGGGGACTGAGCACCACCCGGATGTCCCGGCAGTGGAGCAGATGGCCGAGGTCTTCCGCGGCCGTGAGGCTTTCCGGATCGGAAACGGCCACGTGAAGTGTCGTGTCCTGAACCGCGAGCGGCGCGATATGGTGTTTCTTGAGAAAGGGCAGAGAAATTTCCGACAGATCGGTTCTCGCGACCGTACTCTCCGGTTCCGGAACCACCGTAAGACCCCAAAGGGAGCCGAGCACCTTCAACACGGTGTCTTCGGGGAGCCCGCCCTTCCGGACCAGCAGCTCGGCCAGGCTCCCCTCTTCTTCCAAAATGGCGTCCACCGTTTCCGGGTCGAGGGAAGTGAGGCGAAGCAGATGGTCACGTACGTCCGGATTCATGGGAACTCAAGTCGAAGAAGGGAAAGTTGGAAAACGGAGCGCAGCGGATGCGCGATCATGTTCCCGAGGCCATACCCAAGACCGGGTCCGGCCGTCCCGGGCGGGGGAACAACCGATCATTCGGCCGTCTCCGGCGGAGCCTCGGTGGAAGGCGATGATGGAGCCGGAAGATCGCTTTCAGCCGATTCTTCGTCCGAATCGGGGTTCAGGAACGCTTTTTGCCCCTTCACCGCCTCCTGCATCCGTCCATGTTTTTCATCGTAAATTCGGCGAGCCTCTTCGGTGGACTCGATGATCCTCGGCGTCAGGAACACCAGCAGCGTCACCTTCTCCTTGCGCTGGGAACTGGTCTTGAAGAGCCAGCCCACGCCGGGAATATTGCCGAGACACGGCACGCGCGACTCTTCGACGCGCTCGATGTCCTGGACGAGCCCCCCCATCACCACGGTTTCCCCGTCACGAACCACCACCGTGGTCTTGGTCGAGCGGACATTGGTCACCGGCGCGAGAATCACGTTGCCCTGAGAATCCGTGGTGGATTCACGGATGATATTCTTGACCTCCTGCTCGATCTTCATGCGCACGAACCGGTCATGGTTGATCTGAGGCGTCACCTTGAGCGTCACACCCACGTCCTTGTATTCGAAGGTGCTGATGGCCCTGGAAGTAATGTCGGTGCCCTGATCGAGCCGGGTTTGGTACGGGATGTTGTCCGCCACTACGACCTCGGCTTCCACATTGTCCGTGGTCAAGATCTGAGGCGTGGACAGGATGTTGAAGTCTTGATCCGATTTCACCGCGTTGATCAGCGCCGAGTAGGAGGGAAAGGTGATCCCCGCATAGGAAAGGGTCTGACCGATGACTCCCAGGGCCAATCCTCCGGGCAGGGAGAAGGTCGCCGTATCCGCCTGAAGACCCGTGAGCACCGAACCGAGCACCCCCGAGCTTCCCCCGGTGGACCCGCCGAACCAAAAGGCGTTCTGGTTGTCGAAATCGTTGCCGGCGTGCCACTCCACTCCCAAACGCAGGGCCTTGGTGGTGTTCACCTCCATGATCAGGCCTTCCACGTAAACCATGGCGCGTTCGATATCCAGCTTCTGAATGATCTTCACCAGCTCATTGAATTCCTGCGGCGTGCTTCTCACCACCAGCGCGTTGGTGGCCGCGTCGGGACTGATGACCACGTCCGCGGAAATGGTGGGCATACCCTTGCCCGCTTCCGCCGCCTTGTTCTGATCGTCCCGAACCTGAGTCAACACGGCGGCCAGATCCTCGGCCACGGCGTTTTTCAGGTAATACACATGGATGTTGTCCCTGCCGGCAGGCGTGGGACGATCGAGCATGGAAACCAGGTTGCGCACCTCGAGGGTATCATCGCGTCCGGCCAACACCACCAAAGCGTTGATGCGCTCCACCGGAATGACCTTGAGCACCTTTTCGGAGTCGCCGCCGCGGCGGGTCGTTTTCCGGGTGGCGTTCTCCTGTTCCATGAGCGAGAGAATCTTCTCGGAGAGTTCCTTGGCGGACGCGTGCTGCAACTCCATCAAGGTGAGCTGGTTTTCCACGCCCGGGATGTCGATTTCACGGATGATCCTGAGCAACCTTCGAATGTTGGATTGCACGTCCGTGACGATGAGGGTGTTGGACTTGGGATCGGAGTTGATCACGCTGGTCTTGGAAACCAGGGGAGTGAGAATCGACTCGATGTACTCCACGTCGGCATACTTGAGGGTAATGAGCTGAGTGACCATGCTGTCGCGGGAGCCGTCCCGAATGGTCTCACCGCCGGTAATGGTCTGCACCCCCCGGTCCTTGGCTTCCCGGAGAGGAACGATCTTGATGATGTCTCCCGAAGGGATGGACGTGAACCCGTAAACTTCCAACACGGATTCGAAGACGCGGTAGGCCTCGGCGGGAGTGACCTTGGAAGGCGACACCACGTTGATGGTGCCTTTGACGGCCTTGTCCAGAACGAAATTCTTGCCCGTGAGCGTGCTGATGAACTTGATGAAGAGCCGGATATCCACTTCATCGAAATCCATGGCCACCTGCGGGGGCTCGGACCCGGAACCCTTCTTCTCGGCGGATACGCCCGGCGCCGCGAGGACAATCAATAGAATGAACACGCCCCACAGCAGTCCTCTTCGCGATCCTCCCCCCATGGATTCCGCTCCCCCTATCGACTCCGGTCGGCCTGAGATGAATGGCGGAACCATATCCCATGTACCCGTTTCAAGTCAACTTCCAGCCCCTCGGCCCGGACGCCGCCGGACCGCTCGGACTTGACGCCGCGACACCCTCATTTAGTCATCATTAGCGGGGGAGAACTTTTGAAAAAGTTCCCCCCCGCGCCTCTCCTCAAAACCCCTCAAGCGGGCCTCACCGCCTCCGGCGGAGAGGCCGGCATGAAAACGGGGCGTCCATTCACGGGATGGTTCGAGCTTGACCCCGTGAACGCTTACCAATCGGAACACCCCTTGACCCGACCCCGGTCTTCCTCATAATAGCTTCAAAAGCAGTCCGAATGTTCCGAATGGGAAATAAGCCCACCGGTTCGGCTCCGTCCCTTTCGGGGCGGAGCGTCTCCGGGTGGGAACCACGTGAAAGCTCACGGATCGTTCCTTTGCTCGCTTCATTGGGGTTAAAATAAAAGAAAAGCGCACGTTCACAGGGTGGTTGGTTTCGCCCCGGGAGGTCCGTGGCAAGGTGGGCCTTCGGCCGCCTTTTGGGCAGGCACTGTGGCCCGCCCCTGCAACAGACGAGTTCCTCCCGTGAAGGATTACCAAGAAAACGTTGACAACCGGTTTCGAGATTCGTGAGGGAACCCGTTTCTCCCTCAGCCTCTCCGCCGCAGGCGGTGAGGCCCGCTCAGAACCTTTTGAGAGGGGGTCACGGGGGGGACTTTCGGAAAAGTTCCCCCCCGTGAATCATTACCCGGATTTCAACCCATGCGCATCATTCACACGGCCGATTGGCACCTGGGAAGACTGTTCTACGGAGTCCACCTCACGGAGGACCAGGCCCGGGTTTTGGATGAACTCATCGCCTTGCTCCGGGATTGTACTCCGGACGTCCTGATCCTGTCCGGCGACGTGTACGACCGCGCCGTGCCGCCCCCCGACGCGGTGGAACTCCTGGGCGACGTGCTGGCGCGCGTCGTGCTCGATCTGAAAATCCCGGTGCTCATGATTTCCGGGAATCACGACAGCCCCCAGCGCCTGGGATTCGCCTCGCGGCTGCTCACCCCCCAGGGCCTGCACCTGCGTTCCTTCCCGCACCACGACGTTTCCCCCCTGATTCTGGAAGACGCGTACGGGCCGGTGCGTATCTATGGTTTGGCCTACGCGGAACCGTCCGTGGCCGCGGTGCGCCTGGGGGACGACTCCATTACGGATCACGAAAGCGCCGTGCGGGCCCGCATTCAACGAATCCTGACGCGGGAACCCGACGCCGGACGCCGGATCATCGCGGCCCACGCCCTCACGGCCGGGGGCCTGGAGTCCGAATCCGAGCGGCCCCTGTGCATCGGAGGCGTGGGCTCGGTGAACGCCGCCCTGTTCGAGCCGTTTCACTATACGGCCCTGGGGCATCTGCACCAGCCCCAGAACGTGACGCGTACGATTCGCTACGCCGGCTCGCTCATGAAATACTCCTTTTCCGAGGCGGAAGTCGAAAAAAGCGTCACCCTAATGGAAATGGGGCCCTCGGGAGCGTGCACCGTGGAACCCGTGCAACTCGGATGCCGGAGGGACGTGAGAATCCTCAAAGGCGAATTCAAAGACGTCCTCCGGGGGCCGCAACCGGGGGAAAACCCCGACGACTATCTCATGATCGTGCTCACGGACCAGGGAGCCATTCTCGATCCCATGGGCCGCATTCGCGAAGTCTATCCCAACGCCCTGCACATCGAACGCCCGGCCCTGCTCCATAACGGTTCCGCGCCCTCGGGCACGCCGGATTTGCGGCACCGCAACGAGGCGCACCTCTTCCGCGACTTCGTGGAAAACGTCACGGGGTCCGCGCCCTCCACGGAGGAAGAAGCCGCCTTCGCTTCCGTGGTGGAAGACCTGCGCAGGGACCAACGGGAGGCCGCGTCATGAAGCCTCTTCGCCTTCGCATTCAGGCCTTCGGTCCCTTTGCCGGCACGCAGGAACTGGACTTCGGACGCTTGGCGGGAAGGAACTTCTTCCTCATCCACGGCCCCACCGGCGCCGGCAAGACCACCGTGCTGGACGCCCTTTGTTTCGCCCTCTACGGCGAAGCCTCGGGCTCCCAGAGGCCCCCCCAACACCTGCGCAGCCACCTGGCCGACCCGGCCTTGCCCACTGAAGTCTCCTTTGAATTCGCCATCGGCCAAAAGACCTTCCGCATCACCCGCAGTCCCGAACAGGCTCGACCCAAACTGCGGGGCGAGGGATGGACCAAAGAACGGCCCAAGGCCGAACTCCGCCGCCTGGCGGACCCGGAAAACGGGACGACGGAAGAAGTCCTCGCGGCCCAATGGTCCCAGGCCACGGCGGAAGTGGAACAACTGCTCGGGTTCCGGAGCGACCAGTTCCGGCAGGTGGTCATGCTCCCCCAGGGCGAATTCATGCGCCTCCTCCTGGCGGACTCGAGGGAGCGTCAGGACATCCTGGAAGTGCTCTTCCGCACGGAATTCTACCGCCGCATCGAAGAATCCGTGAAGCGGGCCGAACGGTCCCTGGCGGAAAAGGTGCGGGAACAGACCACCCGAAAACAGGTGGTGCTCCGCCAGGCCGAGGCGGAAAACGAGGAAGCCGTGCGGCAACGGGAAGCAGCTCTAGGGACCCGACTGGAATCCCTGGAATCCCGACTGGACGAAACCGCCGCGAATATGTCCAAAGCGGAAAAGGAATTATGGCAAGCCAAGTTATCCCAACAAGTTCATGAAGAACTTGAATCTTCCGAAACCCTGCTCCGCCGCGTCGAAGACGCCAAGGAAGAAATCGACCACGCCCGAACACGCCTGGAAAGAGCGAACAAGGCCCGGAACCTGTCGGACATCCGAAAGTCCGCGGAACAGCGCGTCGCCGAATTCGATCTCGCGCGCAAGGCTCTCACGGCCGCTCAAAAAGCGTTGCATGAGGCGGAAACCCGCCGCACCGGGGCTCAAGCCGCTTTTCAAGAGGAGGACGCACGGGGCCAAGACCGGGAGCGGGCTCGGGAGGCCCTCCTGCAACTGCGGGAAACCGGAAAGAAGTGCGCCGACCTGGAAGCCGCGAAGAAAGACCGGCAAACCCTGGAACAGGGCCTGCATGCCCGACAATCCGCTTGGGAGGCATTGAAGGAATCCGCGGCCGGCCTGGAATCGGAAAGGCTGCAAAAGTCCGAACGGTTGAAGGAGGCGGAAAACCTGGCTCTCCGCCTGGACGCCTTTCGTCTGGAGGCGCGGCGGGCCTCGGAAGACCTGAAACACCACCGGGAACTCACCCGCGCCCGAGCCGAACGGGACCGGCTTCAATCCGAAGTCCAAGCCGGGGAGCGGGACCTCACCGCTCTTACCGAACGCATTACCCTCGGATCCGCCAAAGGAGAGGCCCTGGAATCCGCGTGGATTCAGGGCCAGGCCGCGGTGCTGGCCCAAGGCCTCCTACCCGGCGCGCCCTGCCCCGTGTGCGGCTCCACGGACCATCCCGCCCCGGCCGTGTCGGAAGCTTCCCTTCCCAAGGAAGGGGACCTCAAGACCCATCGCCGGAACCTGCGCAAACTGGAACAACAACGGGACGAACTGCGGGAACAACTGAGCGCTTTGCAGGTTCAAGGGTCGGCGGCGGAAAGCACCTATGCGAACCACCTCCAAGCCCTGGGCGACCGCGCGGAATGGACGGAAGCCGCGTTCCGCGCCGAGGAAAAGACCCGCAACAACGCGTTGAAGGCCGCCGAATCGTCCCTTCGGCAACAGGAACGCCTGCAACAGGAACTGGAAGCCCTGTCCCGCCGCAAGGAAGAACTGGCGCAACAAGTCTCCGCGGCAGAGGCCGATTTTTCCAAAAGCCGGGAAGCATGGCACCGGGCGCGCACCGTGGAAGAGGAACGCAGCGCCGCGGTTCCACCGCACCTGCGCAACCCGGCCGACCTGAATTACGCCCTGGAAGCGGCGCGGAAACAATCCGAGTCCCTGGAACGGTCCCTCAAGACGGCGGAAAACCGGCTCCAGGAAGCCTTGCGCAAGGAAGCCTCCTGCAAGGCCGCCCTGGAATCCGCCGAAAGGAACGCGCACAGCGCCGAGGAACGGGCGCGAACCACCCAAGAGGAGTTCTTCCTGCGCCTGCATCAGGAAGGGTTCGCCGAGCCGGCGGCATTCGACGCGGCCCATGCCGACGTGTCCCTCATCCCTTCCCTGGAAGCCCGGATTCGGAAGTTCGATTCGGACCTCATCGCCGCTCGGGACCGGGCGGAGCGCGCGCGCCGGGCCGCTCAAGGCGTGGAACGCCTAAAAGTCTCCGAATTCCAGCAGGCCCTGGAAAAGATCACGGCCGCCAAGGACGCCCTGGTCAGGGAACAGGCCGCGGCTCGGGAAGCGTTGAAGCAGGTCAGGGCCTGGGTCCTGGAACTCCGGCAATGCGCCGACGCGTTGCAGACCCTGGACGCTTCCTACGCGGTCATGGGACGGGTGGCCGAACTGGTTTCCGGAAAGAACCCCCGGGGAATTTCCTTTCATCGCTTCGTGTTGAGCGCCCTTTTGGACGACGTGCTCATTTCCGCGTCCACCCGACTGCACCTCATGAGCCGCGGACGGTACACCCTGTATCGGGTGCGGGAACGAGGGGACCAGCGCTCCTCCGCCGGCCTGGACCTGCAGGTGTACGACGCGCACACGGGCACGCCGCGCCCCGTGGCCACCCTGTCCGGAGGTGAAAGCTTCCTGGCCTCTTTGTCCATGGCTTTGGGACTGGCGGACACGGTCCAGTCCTATGCCGGGGGGATACACCTGAACACCATTTTCGTGGACGAAGGATTCGGCACCCTGGACTCCGAATCCCTGGACCTGGCCCTTCAGGCCTTGATGGACCTGCAGACCGGCGGCCGCCTGGTGGGCGTCATCTCCCACGTGTCGGAACTGAAAGAGCGCATCCCAGCGCGTTTGGAGATCGTGCCGGGGTCACGGGGGAGTCGGGCGGAGTTTGTGGGGGGGGGGGGTGAGGGGTTCTGGGCGGAGCTGTGGTGACGGTAAATACTATGATTGTACATCAAGTCTTAGGCAGGACAAATGAATAGTACACCCCTTGGTGATTGTGCGAAGCCTGTATGTATCAAACGTAATGCTTTTCAAGACCAATATTCACCTTTTCAATTTCGTATATGGGCTATTCTTCAGGATACGTTCTTCAATCTGATCTGATATCTTTCTGTTCGATTCGAAAATCTTGATATCACACAATTCAATAACTGCCAACAATGCTTTGGAGAGATATTTAATAGCTTTACGAGCTTCACGGTCTTTCTCCTCGGTGCTTCCATGTACCGCTGAACTCCTTAGGTCGTATATTTTTCTTAAGTCTTTGAAAACAGCTTGTACATCATCGTCAGGCTTGGAAACCAACGCAGCACCATGAAGACTGAAACGATACCTAAGTTCATGCGTATTACCAACCACTAAATTCTCTAATCCGATTACTGCTTCGACGAGAGCGTCGCGCTGCAATGCGGCCAAGGATGCTCTGTTCCAATACCAAAAAGAATCCTTTAAATCTTTGGATAGCTCAGAATGCTTTGCTACCAGTTTTCTCGCCTTTTTTATCAAACAAGAAGCTTTGTCCATGTCCATGCTAGTGAGATCATAATTGGTGCCTACATTCCTTTGGCCCCTCTGTATCTCACCAGTTCCAATTAATGCGAGTTTACCACCAATAATATCCTCATAGGTTATCGTTGTCTCAATCAATGGAGTTGCATGGTTATTAGTTGCAGAAAGAGCCCACTTCACGATAGCAATGGTGTCAGTGATTTCCTCCTCCAGCGCTTCGATACCTGTCTTTGGAGGATTCCATTGGAGGAGTTGTGCGTTATTGACCTTGCCTTTCACCTCCAATATCGCTATATCCTCACGTACTAATTCATCCATGGTGCAACGCCAAACAGTTCCCTTATGATGTCGGCTAGAGTATTTAGCTATTTCCTTTCGTGTCGGGATTTCTATCGTGATGTCGCTATCCAACTCAAATGTAAGACCACGGGGACCCTTAACAAATTTTAATGGGCATTTCGCAACAAAGGATGTTTTTCCAGTGACTACTCTCGTAACCACTTCATCCACAGGAGCTTCAAGAGCATCATTGGGCAATCTCCACAGAGTGACGTCACCAGTGTCACTCGCTTCATCAATTGCTAAGTCTTCCATTACCCGCGTTGCAGGTTCATGGACTATCCAACAAAAGGCGAAGTGTTCCCAGTCGTGTCTTGGCGGATCTGGCTTAATAAAAGGGAGGCTGCGTATCCCTTCATCCCAGAGGTAGTCAAAAAGGGCTCGTATCTCGTGAGCGTCCAGAATAATTTCCACGGAATGTGTCAATGAAAATGAGACACCTGTTTTCAGAAATTAGACTCTCACGTCATCGCTCGACGGTTTGTTGATCCACGCGGCCTTGGGCAATTTTGGCGGCTGTGGCACCTTTCCTTTGAAACGGTTGGGGTTGCTCCGGAAGGCAGCCCGAAGAACTTGGCTGCGACACGCTACAATGTCCTGGGCGAGTCCGTAATGGAGCTGTTCGGGTGTGACCAACCCGATGCCTGAATGCCGATGCTCGGGGTTGTACCAGGAGAAGAACTCCCGGCAGAAAGACCGGGCATCCTGGATTGATCCAAACCGTTTCGGGAATTTCGGGCAATACTTGAGGGTTTTAAACTGCGCCTCCGAGTAGGGGTTATCATTGCTGACATAGGGTCGGCTGTGGGTCTTGGTCACTCCAATGTCTCCCATGAACTCGGCTACGGACTTCGCTTTCATCGCCGGGCCTCGATCCGCATGGATGATGAGTTGGCCGGACTTGATATCCTGCTTGAAGCACGTCTCTTCGATGAGTTGCCTGGCCAAAGCGGCGCTTTCCCGATGGGCCACCATCCAGCCGACCACGTAGCGGCTGAAGATGTCCATGATCACGTAAAGATGGAAATAGGTCCACTTCACAGGCCCTTTTAGCTTCGTAATATCCCAGGACCACACTTTGTTGGGTCCGGTCGCAAGCAACTCGGGCTTTTTATAGACAGGCCGCCACGCCTGCTTTCTTCGCTCTTTGACATCACCGGATTCCGCTTTGAGAATCCGGTACATGGTCCGGATGGAGCAGTAGTACTGTCCTTCATCGAGCAAGACGGCAAAGACCTGACGGGGAGCATCATCCTGAAAACGGGAGCTGTTAAGCAGATCGACCACGGTTTCCCGCTCCTGGGGGTTCAGAGCCAAGGGAGGCGCCGGCCGAGGTGTGCGGGCCGCCGCCGGCTTCAGGCGGCGATAGAAACTCGCACGGGGCAGGCCCATGGCTCCACATGCCTGCACGGTTCCCACCTCGGTGCGCAGCTCCATCGCCGCGCTCATGAACTGCTCCCGTCGTCGTCCAGGTCCGGCTGAGCGATCCCCAGTATCTCCGAGATTTTTTTTTGAACTTCGATGATGGTTCGCGCCTGTTTCAGTTGATTCTCGAGACGGCGGTTCTCCCTTTCAAGCCGGGCCACCCGCTCTGCCATAGGGTTCTTCTGCTTGGGCTTCCGGCCTCGCTTCTTTGGCCCAAGCGCCCTCAACTGCCCCTGGTCACGTTGTCTACGCCATGTCGCCAGACTCGAAGAATACAGGCCTTCTCGCCGAAGTAGAGCCCCGAGCCGGCCCGGTTCAGTACACGCATCGGCTTCCTCCAGGATTCTCAGCTTGTACCGGGCTGTAAATCTGCGACGAGGCTTCTTCTCTGGAACCTCCGGGTCGGGGACCGTGACGTGCTTCCCGATCGTGGTAACTCCGGTCGTCCTACGGACTCCCTCCGTTACCACGATTCCCTCATCCGGATTCTCTTTCTCTCTGTGCCTCATCATGCTCCATCTCCTACCCGCCCTACACTAATTTATCAACGGGTAGGTGTCTCACTCTCATTGGCACAGAGGGCCATGCGCTTTGAGTCTTTTGGAGTCCGTTCTCTAGTATAATATGGGAATTCAATGTCAACACTGCTGTAGCCACCTTCGTGGACTCGCCAAACCGTTCTCCGAAGTTTAGCTTCTACATCTTCTCCACTGAGCAAAGAAACATAGCCTTTTATGGCTGCTCGGAGAAGTTCCTTGAGTCTACCTTGATCGAGACCTTTTGATTCACGTGGCTGCATAATCTGTGATCTTGATGTGATCTTTATGGGGACGTTGTTGACTAACATGACAAAGTGTGAGTTTCGTCTAATGGAGAGACACCTGGGACATCCTTACCTCTTCCGTCCGTCCTTGGCTTCCCCGCCCTCCTTCAGACGCGGCAAGCTCTCGTAATGACAACCCAAAATTGACCCACCTTGATCACGGAAAATTGACCCACCCTTGGGTTTGGTTATGGGTTTCCTCAGCCGTCCTCCCTGGTCGGGGCTTGGATCGGCTGACAACGTAGGAAGCCGTAGGCGACCGGAGTTGTCAGCCGAGAACCCGGTCTTGAGGCGGCTGCTTTTTCTTGAGCGTGTCCTTCAAACGATAGCTCTCCCAGGAACAGGAAATGACGTGGGCCTTGTGCGTCACCCGGTCCAGTAGCGCCGCAGTCAGGGTTGGGTCTCCGAAGATCTGTGTCCAGTCGCCGAACCCGAGGTTCGTCGTGATGATTACGGGCTTCTTTTCATGCCGCTCGGCCAGAACTTGAAAAAGCAGCTCCGCCCCTTCCCTGGACAGGGGCACATACCCCAGTTCATCTACGATCAACAGACCGTAGGAAGCATATCGTTTCATGACCCGGCCCAGGACCTTTTCGTCCCGGGCTTCAATCAGTTCATTGGCCAAGGAACAGCCGGTCAGGAATCGGGTTCGTACTCCTTGTCGGCAGGCGGCCATTCCGAGGGCCGTGGCCAGGTGGGTCTTTCCCGTGCCGCTCCGGCCCAGAAAGATGACGTTGCGGGCCTCCCGGATGTATTGCCCTTCAAGAAGTTCCCGGATTTTCCTCACATCGAGTTCCGGTGCCGCCTCGAACCGGAAGCTCTCCATGGGCTTGAGCAGCGGGAAACGGGCGTCGTGGATCCGGCGTTTGCAGCCGTTCTCCATTCGAGCCGCCACTTCCAGTTCACTCAGTCCAAGGAGGAACTCCGCATAATCCTCCTTGTTTTCCCGCGCTTGGCGCAACTGCGTTTCCAGATGGCTCAGGACGGCGGAGAGCTTCAGGATTTTCAGATTGGCCGTTAACTGGGCTTGAACGGCCGGTTTCATGACAGCGCTCCGATCCGCGAGTACACGGAAACATCCGGCGGTGAAAACGTCGGCCACGCGTCAAGGGAGGCGGGCCGGGAGGCGTGATCTTTGCCTTCGGACATGATCAGAAGGTGTTCCACCGCCTCCCGTGAACTCACTCCGGCTCCCACGGCCGCTTCCACGGCATCAAACACGTCCCTTTCCTCATGTTCCCGGAAGAGCCTCAACACCCCGATGAAGTCTTTGATCCCGCGATTTTCGCCCTGAGCTTCACAAAATCGTTCCAGGAGTCTTTCCAGGGAGGGCGGCCAGACGGCTCTCCATTGGCGGATCGGCCGGGCGTCGGCGAAGGCTTGGGGACGACGATGCAGCAACTCCAGGTAGTGCATGGGATCGAGCCGCCATTTGTTGTTGCCGTAATGCCGAGGATGCACGGCGATCCTTCGGCCTCCGTAGAAAACCTCCACCCGGTCCACGTACAACATCACGCGAGTCATGAGACCCACGAAGCGAGGCGGCGCCGAATAACGGTTCTTCTCGACGATGACCGTGGAGTACTTGTCCACCTTGCCGGAAACGACTTCCACGTTGGCGAAGGGAATCTCCGGAAGCGGTATCAGAAGCCCTTTCTCCTCCTGGAAAAGCTCCTCGACGGTCTTTTCCCGACCCGTGATGCGGTGGTCTCCGTAGGAGGCGCATTCCGCCAAGAGCTGCGCGTTGAGTTCCTCCAGGCTCCCCACTTCCGGCACGGGCACCAGAAAATTCCGTCGAGCATAGCCTACGAGCCCTTCCACTCCACCCTTCTCATGCGCCTGGCCGCGATTGCAGAATCGGGGCACAAAGCCGTAGTACGCCCGAAATCGCTCGAAACTTTCCTGAAGCTTGCGTTTCTTGCCTTTGAACACCTTCTGCACCGCGGTGGTCAGGTTGTCGTAGATCAACCGCCGGAAGACTCCTCCGTAGAAGGCGAAGGCTTCCATGTGTCCTTCAAACAGCGCCTGTTGCCGTTCGCATGGAAAACAGCGTACAAACGGTTTGCCGCTGCCCTTGGAACGCATGCAAAACAGCTTGAGCTTCACGCACTCTCCGGCCACAACGGCGTGGCAGCCGCCCCAATCCACCTCGGCCTCCATACCGAGATCGGGCTCAAGGGGAATAAAGACCCGGGGTTCACCCACGCCCAACCGCCTTCGCGCTTCACGCACGTAACGTCTCACCGTGCTCTCCCCGCCCTCGAATCCATGCTCCTTCCTCAATCGATGGTAAATCCGCGCCGCCGTATGTCGCTGCTTCCGAGGCCGCTCCCGGTCTTCCGTCAGCCAACCGTCGATCGTTTTGAGAAACCGCCCCAAAGAAGGATAGGGCTGATGTCGCCTCTCGCCGTAACCGCCGTACTCCTCCCGCAATGCTCTCTTGATCGTGTTCCTGGAGTGCCCCGTCTCTCGGGCGATCTCCCTGATCCCCTTGCCGTACACCCGATGTGCCGTCCTAACGTAGCCGTATTGATCCACCGTCAGCATCTCCTCACCCCCGACAAGCGGTCTTTGCTTCCTTCATCCCACTTATCAGGACCTGATCACAGGTGGGTCAATTTTCCGTTAGCGTTCCCTCCACAGGTGGGTCAGTTTTAGGTTAGCGAAACCAAAGCTCAACCCAACGTACGGCGTGACGGGTCCCACAGACCCTCCATGGCCCTTGGATCATCTTGAGCGAATCCTGAGATAAGGCGGTTCTCATTTTGCGCGGCTCCATTTTCTTATAACGCGTGCAGGTAGGCCCCCGTCAATTGGGAATTCCCGTCATTTTTGCGGGATCATGGTCTCGAATGGGTGGATGGTCGGGCGGACTCAGGAACGGCGGGGAAAGCACAGCCGGTCTTCAACAGGCCACGGAGTACGATATCCTCGATTGCACGGCGGCAGGCCATATCACACCTGATCTGAGCCATAACTGCTCCAGTCTAGGTATAATCCTTGATGCCTCACCTGAGGCCCCGCGCAAGCCTTCCTTGGATTCGGGAACGGCGATCAAGTGAGCATGATTGGGCAGCATGCAATAGGACGGGTGCCGCCGCCAAAGCGACGGCACCACTCGACCACGAGATCGGGACAAGCTTCATGATCGCTTTCGGAGGAAAAGGTTGGTTGGCATTGGTTGCCTCGCCGGCTGACATGATGCGAATAAGCAAGCGGAACAACGCGTGCAGGTATAAGCAGACATATCTGTCTCCTATATCTTAGGCCTAATGAAAATGCTATTTATTCTATTCTATTAAGTTTTCATCTCCCCTTTTTTAAGAAAGGGCCTATCCAATATTCATCTTTACTATGGAAAACAAATTTGCTTGCATTGTGCGCTGTTCTTCTGTTCATTTCCTTAACCACTTGACTAGATGCCTTTATATATTTATCAGATATATCTGATCGCCATGTCGCCCATAGAACGATATGACTTGAAATTGGAAATGAAAGTTCAGAGTCTTTTCTTCCAACACCAATTTCTTGAAAATAGAAAACGGGGTTATCACATGTTAAGAATGCAGGATTGTCATCAAATTCAAAGAATCTCCAAGTCATTGATTTTATTGCATTTACAATATTTGGTGTGCGGTCCGGTGGAATATTCTTCAGCCATATGTCTTTCGGGGGGCATTCACTAAATCGTGATATTATATCATCGATTTCTCTTCTTCGTATGTCAATAAAATTGGTCTCTTCGGGCATTTTGACTTGCTTATCCATCAAATCAAACTTCAATTTATTACCTATTTCATCTGCGATCCTCGGCGCCATCTTCTTCACATCTTCTTGAGCGCGAGGAACCCTTTTCCACATTACTGAAATGTACTTGGCGAAAACGCTCTTCTCAGAATCATTAATTGTTTGGTGGTTTCGGAGTTTATCAAGAACTGGATTCGCAGGATTCTCTATTTCATTTGCTAAGTATTGCTCTATTTCTTCAGAATATAGTCCGGTGATATTCGCCAAAGTCTTTATTTGCGTTATAAACTTATTGCCACTTGTTTTATCAAAAGCCCAAATACTGTTATCTTCAGATCTACAAAATCCTTTCAGATAGTATTTAGGGAGATAGTTATGACCCACAATAACAGCCTTTCATTACTCAATAAGCCTAACATAAAATACGTCTGTTGGCAAATATATGCTATAAACTGTCAGATAACTGTGCCATGTATCATGGGACCTTGATGACCAACGTGACAAAGTATGAGACTTGTCTCAGTCTAATCGATGGATGCCTTACGGCTTCCGTCCGTCCTCGGCCTGCCCCGCTTCTATTAAAGGCCCCAAACCCATCCAATACACCGCCCAATGGATCGATGGACCTGTTCCCACCATTTGTTTCGCTTAAAGCGGCTCTTGAAGCACGACGACATTTAGCACCGCCGGCCATCCGTTATTTGGAGGCGGAAAATCGGGGAACATTTACCGCTTCCGACCGTCCTTGGCTTCCCCGCCCTTCTCTAGAAGCGGCAAGCTCAACCCAACGTACGCCGTGACGGGTCCCACAGAGCCGCCATGGCCCTTTGATCATCTTGAGCGATTCCTGAGATAGGGCGGGGCTTATTTTGCACGGTTATTCTTTCCTTATTTAACCCGTGAAGGAAGGTCCCCGTCAATTGGGAATTCCCGTCATTTTTGCGGGATCATGGTCTCGAATGAGTGGATGGTCGGGCGGACCCGGGAACGACGGAGCAAGGCCAGCCGGTCTTCAACAGGCCACGGTGTACGATATCCTCGCCCGCACGGCGGCAGGCCCCATCTCAGCCCGATCTGAGCCATAACGGCTCCGATATCGGTATAATCCTTGATGCCTCACCTGTGGCCTCACACAAGGCCACACAAGGCCTATTTGGATTTCGGAACGGCGATTAAATGAGCAGGGTTGGCATGAGGCAATGGGCCGGATGCCGCCGCCAAGGCGACGGCACCACTCGACCACAAGATCGGGATAGTTTTCGTAATCAGTTCGGAGGAAAAGGTTGGTCGGCGGCGGTTGCCTCGCCGGCTGACATGATGCGCATAAGCAAGCGTGACAACGCGTGCAGGCTTGGGCATATTGTGGTCCATGGCAAACAAACTAGAGTTTAGAGTCTGGCGACCCTTGGTATAGGAAAAATGCGAATAAAGACAACAAAGTACTTGACATTGCCGCGCGGATGCGCGGCCGCCTTTGGCGGCCCTTTAAGGAAAGAAACCTTTCCTTGGGGGTCAACCAATGGATTCGACGGCTCAAGCACTTATGCTCCTATCGCAGTGGATTTCCTTTCTATTTCAGGCCGTTCCGTGCAGAATAGCTCCGACTCTTCTGGAACTCCTGATGGGATGTATGGTCTGCCGCGGCGGCCATATTTCTTCCGCGCTTCTGGCCGTTCGGCCCCAGTTGTCCTGGACCGCCTATTACAAGGCCATCGAAAAGGGCCGATTCCAATGGCTTGCGCTAGCCCGGCAATGGATGCGCCTGATCCTGAAACGGATTCCAAACCGATCCATCGAGTTCGCCATAGACGACTTCCCTTTGCCCAGATCGTCCAAGAAAGCTCCCTGCGCCGGTTGGCATTACGATCACGCGCACCGGCCCAACCGCCCCAAATTCCTGTGGGGATGTCAAGCCCCCAGTTTTTGGTCCAGGAGTTATGAGAGTTTTATCATGACTCGCGGTTTTCCATCCCCGGCCCTTGGGGCCTCGACTCCGCCTCGCTCAGCTCGGCTTCGCCGTGGCCCCAAGGGCTCGCCGCGAACTGGGCCGGGGTCATGTAATTCAATGCACTGTGCGGTCTTTCCTCGTTATAGACTTTCCGCCATTTGGCGGCCAGAGTCTGCGCTTCCTTGATGTTGTTGAAAATTTCCATGTTCAAGAATTCATCCCGAAAACGGCTGTTGAAACTTTCCACGTACCCGTTCTGCCAAGGGGCTCCCGGCTCGACGAAAAAGGTTCCCACTCCCAGGTCTTTCAGCCAATTTCTCACCTTTTGGGCTATAAATTCGGGACCGTTATCCGATCGAATGCCCGTTGGAACTCCCCGCTCGCCCATCAATCGGCTCAGCTCGTTCAAAACGTCTTCACCCGTAATGGAGCGGTTGATCCTCAGGGCCAGGTTTTCCCGAGTAAACTCGTCGACAATGGCCAAGCACTTGAACTGACGGCCGTCGACCAAGCGGTCATGAATGAAATCCAACGTCCAGACATCATTTGCAAAAGCCGCCTTACGCTTGTTGCACGCATTGGCATCAACTCCCAGGAAGCGTTTCTTCTTGGCTTTTCGAGGTACCTTGAATCCTTCCTCTTTCCAAAGTCTATGAATTCGCTTGTAGTTTACCGCCCACCCCGCATCACGCAGCAGCCGAGTGATCCTACGGCATCCAAAACGGGGATGTTCTCCAACCAACCGGTGAAGAGCCTTGATCAGTTCCACCTCATCGTCCCGTTCCTTCGGCTCATAACGTTGGGTGGATCGGTGTTGACCGGCTACGCGGCAGGCCCGACGCTCTGAAGCGGCATGTTCACTTCGAACATAATCAACCGCTTTCCTACGACGCGCCGGGCTTAGAAGTTTCCCTCCGCAAGATCCTTCAGCATTGCCTTGTCCAACATCAGATCGGCGACCAGCTTTTTTAAGCGTGCATTTTCCTTTTCCAGTTCTTTTAGCCGTTTGGCCTCCTCAGCCTTCATCCCCCCATACTGGTTTCGCCACCGGTGGTACGTCGCCTCGCTCACCTCCAGCGATTGGCAAACCTGCGCTATCGTCTGCCCTGCCGTCAGACGACGGTCCGCGTCTTCAAGTTTCCGGATGATTTGCTCCGCGCTGTGTCTCTTTCTCTTGGCCATGCAAAAAGTCTCCTTCCGTTCTTTGGGCATTCAGACTCTCATTATACATGGACCAATTATCGGGGGGCATTCCAGGGACAGCTTCGGGTTTCTCTGGCTGTCATCTGCCGCCACAAGGGCCGGGTAGCCGCGTTTCCCCTCTTGTTTCGGCTCATCCGCAAAAAAGGGAACACCACCAAACTGGACGCGGCGCGGCTCTTGATGTCCGTTCTCATGACTTGGCTGCCGGATCGCTTTCTCATTATTCTGCTGCTCGATGCCTGGTATATGAAAAGCTCCCTGGTGGTTCCCCTGATTCGCGATGGTGTGACGGTCATCGGCCAAGTCCGCAAAGATACCGCCCTGTTTTTGCCTCCGGACAATCCGCCTCGGAAGAAACGGGGCAGACCCAGAAAGTATGGGGAAAAACTCACGTTGGAAAACATCGGACGATTCTGTCGTCCGGTGGAGAAAACCCTCTTTGCCTACGGCTCGGAACGAGTTTTCCAGTTCTACCAAACCAAAGCCAAAGTCCGCTTCCTGGACGGCCGGTTGTGCAAGATCGTGTGGTGCCGGTTTATGTCCGACAACCCCTCTTGGTCCGATTGGCATCTTCTGATCAGTACCGATCCCGACATGGACGGCGCGGAAGTGATTACACGCTATGCACGACGATGGTGGACCGAGCCCATGTTCAACGAGATCAAGCACCTGTTCGGACTGAAAAATGCTTGGCAGCAGACACGGCAGACATTGGCTCGATGGAGCATGATCTTGTGCCTGGCCTACGGCTTGCCACGGCTCTTGGCGCTCTGCCTGGGTCCCAACGCGGCCTATACGATGTTTCCAATCCCTTGGAGAAAGAACAGGCCCGCCACCGCCGGCTGGATGGCCGCAGCCATCGGTCGTCTTTTCGGCAACTTAAACGTGCGAGCCATGTGGAACCGGAAATCCAAAAAATTCCAACCGGAATTCACCGATTCTCCGGAAGACTTGGGGCGCGCTGCCTGATATCCGTGTTCAGTCAATCATCTCAAAGCCTTACGTCAACGGTATTCAACCCGTCTTGGAGAACTATGCTCTTCTATACAAACTTGGCTGCCCCGCATGGCTCTAAACTCTAGGCAAACAAACTTCCCGATGCAATAAATATGTATTGTGTCCCTGTACTTCACGCAACGCATCCCCGCGCGACTGGAGATTATCTCGGGGTTACGGGGGAGTCGGGCGGAGCTTGTAGGGGGGGGTGAAAGCTGATTAGGCGGTACTTCCGGACAGGAGTTCAAGACTTACAGGGTCAGGGCAGCCTATGAGGCATGCAAACAAGTGAGTTAGGGCTTGGCAGTTTGGAAGGCCCCACCGTTGTTGACCTGGAAACCGAAAGCGGTCGGGATTCGGGCCTGGATAAGGAAAAGATTCTATGGCTGCTATTACGACTCAGAAAGGCAAGATAATGAATAGAATCGTGCTTCTGGTAATGGTAATCTTCACATCACTTTCCATGGACTGCTTCGCTGGGACTTATAGAGTCACCTATACTTTCACTAGTAATGCCTCAAAAGTGTGGATGCCGGTTCCACAACTATGGGACGGAAACGTCCAGAATCAAGTTACGAATGTCGATATATCTCCCAGTAGCGGACAAATATACTTCTAGGATGAACGTAACAAAATTGTTTACTGGAGCAATTCTTTACGAAAAACTCAGACTTTCTTGGTACAATTTGATATTAATATAACGAAATATGATGATTCATCGATAGCCGAGTCATTTATACCTCAACCATATGATACTACATCCAGCCTGTATACTGAAAATACCAAAGCAACCGCGTGGGCTCAATCATCGAACCCAGATATCATTTCCCAGTCTGTCACAATTGTTGGGAATGAAACCAATCCCTACAATAAGGCTAAGCTGATCCATGAGTGGGTGGCAAAGAATATATCTAATCCACCCGAAGGTCCATTATTCGAGTTTGATGCTCTTTCAACTTTGCAGGAAGGGTGGGGAGATTGCGCAGGCAAAGCTAACCTTTTTGTAGCCCTCTGTCGTGCGGCAGGCGTACCTGCCAGAAATATTTCCGGTATACAAGCACCAAACTTTTCCACATTTCAGAGCGGGGAATGGTATTGGCCGGATGTTCCTTTCCATACCTGGACGGAATTCTATATCGAAGGTTATGGTTGGGTTGAAAATGACCCCACATCCTTTTCTAGGTTTGCCAAGCTGTTGCAGGAGAGGATTATAACAGCAAAGGGTAACGATATTATAATTGGAAATGGAAATACCTGTTCTGATCATACTACCATGAGTGGAACAAGGTCATACTTCCATATTCCTCTCTCTCCTTGTCAAGATAATGTGGATCTGGCGTTGAAGGTGGAGACTCTGTCTGAAATTGCTCCAACGGTTATACCTGAGCAGGGCATATGGAAGAGTGACGATAATTTGGTAAGTGCATACCTCCAGATATATGAGACTGGAAGCGCAATCATAGTAATAACTATGGACGGAAAAGATTATGCCGCATTTCTTGATCCCGACATCTCGGATGGTTTTCAAGCATCAGATGATATCGAATCCCATGGGTATTATCTTGAGTTCATGCAGAGTACATCTACTGATACCGTGATACAAACAAACTGGTCAAATGTCGGTGAGAAAGTTATTAACCTGAAGTTTCCTGCTCAATTAGTAGGATTTGGCGGAATTTGGGAGATAACTGGAAGTCCTTTCAAATTCTACCTGCAGAGCTATGAAGCATTGTCATGTGTTATGATATGGACCTTCGATGGCAACAAGTATTGGGCATGGCTTGACTCGGATTATTCTGATGGAATAGACTGTTCCGACGATTTTGGATCTCAAGGCGCCAGTGTAGGCCTTTCTTTTGTTGATAACAGTAATGGCCAATTAACTATAAATATAAGCGACCTACAACCGGGATATAATATCAACGAGATAAACCGGCCTGTTGGATCTGTATTCAGCGCTACCCCTTAATGGCTCATCATTACTGGAAGGCGGCTGATAGGGAATTAGTTTGTCACAAGAAAGAATAAAGAACCCGGCCCCTGAGGGGCCGGTATTGGAATAACCCCCAAATGCCGACGCCGAGGCGACGGTACCACTCGACCATGAGATCGAGATGCGCTTCATGGTTGAGGTCACTTTCTGCGGAGAAGGTTGATCGGCATCGACGTCTCGCCGGCTGACATGATGCGGATAACCGGTCCGGGAACGCGGCCAATTGGCCCGCTCAGCGAGATTCGGTACGTTCCACGAAATACCCGACCCCTAAGACCCATCCTCCACCGAAAACCCCCACGGCCGCGGTGGCGGCTCCGTTGTTGCCGTCGCTTACGATCACCCGGAGTTGGTAGTTGTTTCCCGCGTAGGCGGTTTTGGTGGGGTCCGAGGGATCGTGCATGGAAAAGGTGATGGTGTTGGAGGTTTTGCCGTTGCCCAGGTCCGTACTGGTTCCTTGCCCGAGATTGATGGACGTCACCGGATCGGCGCCCCACGCTTGGTAGGTATTGTACGACGGTCCCTCCCAGATGCCTCCGGTGGTGCCTCCCGACGGGTCCAGAAGCACCGCTTTGCCGCCCACGAGATACCAGTTAAACGTGAGAGAACCCGTTCCTTCGGCCGTGACCGTGGCGGTGAGCACCTCATCCGTGGACACGGACCTTCCGGCGGAATTCAGGTCCGCCTTGAAATCGCAGTCGATGCCTTGAGGGATCCTTGTCCGCGGGAAGCACGATGCCGGGGCAGGCCGCGGCATCGGGGGTTCCGCCGTAGGCGCCGATCACGGCGTCCACGCACTGGAGGCGACGGACCCCGTATTTGGCGTACCAGTCCACATACAGCTCCCATTGCCCCCCGTAGGTGAACATCTGCTTCCAGAAGGCGTTGCACTGACTGTTGTGGGGCGGGCCCCAGTTGAGGGCGCAGCCGCCCAGGCAGCCGTTGGGCTGGTTGCCCACCACATAGTCGTTCCAGACGTCGGCGTAGTTCCGCGCATTGGACGTGGAATTCAGTTCCAGATAGTAGTCGGTGCTCCCGTTGAGGGTCTGGCGGGGCATGCCTTTGTAGTCTCCGAAGGGCTCCGAGGGCAGGTCGTAGGAATAGTATTCCGTGAGGCACCAGGGCTTGCCCAATTCACTGATATAGCCGGAAAGCAGATTCAGGAATCCTCCGCCCGCCCAATCGGCGTTGAAACTGCCGTAAAAGGAATTGATGCCGATGAAATCCAGGGTGGGCATGCTCGTGGTGATGATGTTCAGGGAGCCTTCCGACGGGTGCTGAATCGCCGCCATGGTCAAGGTTCGCGGCGTCTGTTGCTGAATCCATTTCGAAACCGCGTCCACCGTGGCATTGTTGGGGTCCGTTGCGTCGGTCAGGCTCACCCATTCGTTGGAAATGCACCAGGCCAGGATGTGGTCCGCGTTGGGATCGCCGATCAACCCGTTGAACACCGCCCGGGCGTAGGTCCGGGGATCGGCCGCGTCGTTCAGGTCCAGTCCCACGATGACCATCACGGGTCGGGTGTCGTCCTTGGTAAGGGCCTTCGCTTGCGCCAGTGCGGCCTGCGCCGCGGTGATCGTTACGCCCGAGTCCCCCACGCCGTAGGTCCTGATGGTGTTCACATGACTGTTTTGCAGCGTGTCGTTCAGATAGGTGTAGGCATATTCCGCACTGGAATAATCGCCTCCCACGCCCTGCATGAAAAAGGCGTTGTCGTCCACTTCCAACGTGTATTGTCCGTTGGACCCGGTGATATAGACCTTGGCCGTGGGGTCCCCGATAATGGCGACTTTGGACCGCTTGCCGGCCTGAACCTCCACGGGCGCTTTGGAATCCCCCACCGCTTCCGAGGCCTGTTCCGTTAACGCCGCGCCGTCCACCCGGTCGTAGTAGGTGGTGTACAGGACCCTGCAGGTGACCGGCACGTTTTCGAGGAGATGTTCCGAGGCCTTTTCCTTCAGGGAGAACTCCATCACCGTGTTTCCGTCGGCGTCGAGACACGCATAGTGGAACCCGTCCACACGGTCGGGAACGCCCCGCTCCAATTGATGGGTCACGGACAGGGTTCCCGTGGCAACGGAGCCGTCGTCGAACTTGGAGTCGCCTCCGCATCCCATGCAGAACAGACAAATCAGGGAGACCAACACCCGGGCGACCGGCCCGGTCCCGGGACTTTCAGCATGCTTGTTCATGAGGGAACTCCTCCCGAGAAATGGACAAGAATCCAAGAAGATTCTCACACCGTCTTCGCGGGGGGGAACTTTTGAAAAAGTTCCCCCCCGCGGCCCCGCCCCCCTCAAAACACATCAAGCGGGCCTCACCGCCTGCGGCGGAGAGGCTGAGGGAGGAACGTTCTTATGCGCAGGGTCGCCGGCACGGGGAATACGGCGGAGCTTGGCCATGCGATTCTCTCCGGCTCTGTGCCGAGCTGGGGCTCGGCGCTCCCAGGGCGAAACCAACCACTCTGTGATCGTGCACAGGATCAACCTGTTCCCCTCTCCGCCGGAGTCGGTGAGGGTGCTTGGAAAAGGTCGTCATTTGCCGGGGGGAACTTTTGAAAAAGTTCCCGCCCCGCGCCGCCCCCCTCAAAACACATCAAGCGGGCCTCACCGCCTCCGGCGGAGAGGCTGAGGGAGAAACGTTCTTATGCACAGGGTCGCCGGCACGGGGAATACGGCGGAGAAGGAAGGCCTTCGGCCGTCTTTTGGGCAGGCACTGTGGCCCGCCCCTACAATGGCCAAGTTCGCCCCGTGAATGAATACGAAGGAACAAGTTTTCTCAGTAAGTTCCAAGGCTCCTCGCATCTCATGAATGGGCAAAGAAGCGCTTCCTTTCGGCTTCGTCGGTCGCCGTCCGATTCTCTCCGGCTCTGTGCCGAGCTGGGGCTCGGCGCTCCCAGGGCGAAACCAACCACCCTGTGATCGTGCACAGGATCAACCTGTTCCCCTCTCCGCCGGAGTCGGTGAGGGTGCTTGGAAAAGGTCGTCATTTGCCGGGGGGAACTTTTGAAAAAGTTCCCCCCCGCGCCCCATAAGCGCTAACTTAAGCATTGTTTGCTATGCTTCTTTCCGTCTGAGGAATCAGCCGCTGAAGTGCTCGTTTCCTTGGCGGTTCTCGCAAATAAAAAGATATGTTATCCCAGCCGGCAATGCATTCGGCCAAGCCGAGTTTAGGGTTCACGGCTTGTTTCAGCAGGTGTAACATAAACATGGTCTCTCTCCAGAAGCATCGATTTCTACGGTGGTTCTTTTTGGAGTGGGTATCCCCAGGGAAAAAAAGATTCGCCTGCGGCGATCATGGCCTCCACTAAGAAAGCCACCAGTAGTTTCCCATGGATCCAGGCCTTGGCTCCTTCGATGTCGGTCTTTCTAAGATGGCCTAAACCGAGAATGGACTTTAGACGCTTGAAAGCGAGTTCAATTTGCCATCGACCTCGGTACATCTCGAGGACCTGAGAGGGCGAGATTTCACGGCCCAATGTTGTGAAAACAAATATGTAGGCCGCCGCTTCGAGGGTGTCCGGAGTAACTTGGCGACCTTTTTTCCTCGCCTCTTTTTCTATCGCTTTACGAGCTTTTTCAGTGGCGTCTTTGCTCTTCTTGATGGCACAGATTCTACCTGGAACCAAGCGTTGTTCAAATGGAACGAATGCATCCCACTCGCCAAGCTTATTTACACGTAACGTCCTTAGATGAGGGAGTAATTGGAATCGTTCCCCTTGCTTGTCCACCATGGCGACACGGTGTTTCATTCGAACCAGGACGTCGCCGCCGTTGTCTATGACATGGTGAATTCCTCTTGGTGTGCAATAGGCTCTATCCGCTACAAGAAGTTCACCGCCATGGACTTTGAAATTGGTGAAGGATTCTCCGATCTTGGGGTCTGTTACATAGACTTCGTCGCAGCGCAGCGAAGGCAATTGTATGGAATAATGGACCCTCCAAGTCGTTCCGGTACTTCCAGGTTCTTGAATGGTGGAGGCATCGATCAACCTGATGCGTGAATTCTCTCCAAAAACAACGGCGGGCAGCTTTCGAAACCATTTCTCCATGACCCCTAAGGCCATCCACCGAAACCACTCTCCGCATTTATTCAGTCGTTTTAGGAGAGCTACGTCGGAAATCGACGTAATGTTGCCGAACCTGGCTTTGGCCGCCGTCAGCCGAAGTGAGCAACCTTCCGCCAGATGGATCAGAAGCGTTCGCAACAGACCTTCGGCGTCCACGAACTTACGGTATCTGACAACGGCACCAAGTTCCCTTGCTTTGGATTGCCAGCCATCGGGAAGAAAACCCTGGAGAACTTCCCAGTCTTCCATTTCCTCGGAAAAAACGAGACGCTCCATTGCCACCTCCTTTGGCGGCAACGGTACCATAAACCTCACCAAAACAAAAGGCTTAAGTTAGCGCTTATGCCCCCGCGCCCCCCCTCAAAACATATCAGGCGGGCCTCACCGCCTCCGGCGGAGAGGCTGAGGGAGAAACGTTCTTATGCATAGGCCCCACCGGCACGGGGAATACGGCGGAGAAGGAAGGCCTTCGGCCGTCTCTTGGGCAGGCACTGTGGCCCGCCCCTACAATGGACGAGTTCGCCCCGTGAATGATGACGGAAAAACAGGTTGCTTCAGTAAGTTCCAAGGCTCCTCACATCTCATGAATCGGCAAAGAAGCGCTTTCCTTCAGCTTCGTCGTTCGCCGTCCGATTCTCTCCGGCTCTGTGCCGAGCTGGGGCTCGGCGCTCCCAGGGCGAAAAACCACCATATGATCGTGCACGGATCAATCTGTTCCCCTCTCCGCCGCAGGCGGAGAGGCTGAGGGAGGAACGTTCTTATGCATAGGGTCACCGGCACGGGGAATACGGCGGAGAAGGAAGGCCTTCGGCCGTCTCTTGGGCAGGCACTGTGGCCCGCCCCTACAATGGACGAGTCGCCCCTTGGATATTTACGGAGAAACAGGCTCCCTCATCCGGCTTCGTCACGCTTCAGCGGGACGAAGCCTACACAAGGGGCGCCGGGGGAACAAGTGTTGCCCCGGTGACCTTGTGTGAGTAAGAACTGGAAAAGGGGTGCGGGGGAAGACTTTCACGAAAGTTTTCCCCCGCAGATTTCACTCAGATGACTCTAATATCTTCACGATCCCTGTGGACCCGTCCATTTCCACCAGGTCGTTGTCTTTCAGTTGCTGTGTGAGATTTTCAATGCCGGCGATGCAGGGTTTGCCGTATTCGCGGGCGATAAGAGACCCGTGCTGCAGCATGCCGCCCACTTCCAGGAGAATGCCGGCCGCGTTGATGAACAGGGGCGTCCAGCCCGGATCAGCGGCGCGGGCCACGAGGATGTCCCCTTGCTCCACCGCCTTTTCCCCCACGTAGTGAACCACCACCGCCCTGCCCCGCACGTTGCCGGCGGACACCGGGTCGCCCGCGAGTTCACCTTCCGCGGGTTCCTTTCGAGGGGGACGCAGAATCTTTCCTCTGGAATCGATCACCGGAGGAAAATGGTCGATGGTTTCGGCGAAGGACATGTATTCCTTGTGATGGGCAATCATGCTCCGGACGTCCAAGTCGGGTTCCCGCAGGGCTTGGCGGACCTGATCGGCGGTCAGGTAGAAGACGTCGTCCACGGCGTCGATGCGGTTTTCGGAGAGTAGTTGCCGGGCGATGTCGAGGGCGCGGCGGCGAATCTTCGCCCCGGCGTACACCAGGTAATACTTGTGTATTTCCCGATACCCGCCCAGATTCACCAGCACGTGATACAATTGCTCGAACTTCTTTTGGTCCTTGATGTGCGCCCGCAGGGTTTCGTAGGCCCGTTCCCGGGCGTCCGCCTGTTGTTGCTGCATGGCGGCGGGAGAGTTCTCAGTGGGAAGCTCCCGGTAGTTCCGCATCTGTTGGATGACCACGGACGGGTCGTCCTGGTAGCGAGGCGTTCGCACGTCGATTTCGCGCGGTCCCCTGAAACCGTATTTCTCCATGAACTCGTCCCACTTGGTCATGAAGGCGGGGGGCAGGCTCCGATCCCGAATCCCCCGGACCGTGGTTTCGATGGAATCGAAGTCCCGGTCGTGGAGCAAGGTCATCAACTCGTAAATGCGGCCGTTCATGTCCATGGTGACGTTGTAGGGGAGCCCTCGATCGATGAGGTCGGCCTGTTTCCGCAGGTCCTCGTCCACCAGTTCCTTGTCGAAAAGCTTTTTCAGGCCGTTCTTGGCCGCTTCGCCGTCCACCAGGCTGGGAATGCTGGTATGGATCATGAAATCCGCGGATTTCCTCATGCTTTGACGCACGAATTCCTCGAAGGGCAGGTCCGAGTCGTCCAGTTCGTCCACCTCCTTCAGGAGAAGCGCGCCCTTTTCATCGATGGTCTTCCGGAGTTCCTCCGGGTGCTTTCGGCCCTTGATCACCCCGGCGATGGTGTCGGAGGATTTGAACAGCCCGGTGAAGATTCCCTTGGCGGTCTTCCACACGCCGCCCAGAGTCATCTTGCCCTTGTACTGGGTCATGTCCACTTCGCGGATGATCTGCGCGGCATAGGAGTCCAGGCCCTCGTATTCTTTGGCCGCGCCCTTTTGTCCCTCCAGGAGGATCTCCCGGGAGAGATTCACATAGGCCCGCCCACCGGCCGCATAGATGAAATCCCCCGGTTTTTCCGCCAGGGCCACGCCGGCGGCCGAAAGCCCCATTTCGTTGGAGAGAATGCGGAAACAGTCCGTGCCCAGCACGGACAGCGGTTTCTGAATGCCCTGCTCGATGAGCGTGAGGTCCAGGTACAGTCGTTTGGGTTCGCCGGGTTTCGTCAGAAAATCGGGATGCAGCGGAATGTAGGTGGTGACCGGGCGTGCCTGCAGCATGTAAAGACGCCCGTCGGCATAGGCCCATTCGGTATCCATGGGTGCGCCGCAATAGGCCTCCACCTGTTTCACCAGGTCCGCCAGTTGGAGAATCCGTTCCGTGGGGAGGGTCGCGGTCCCCGCGGCGTCGGAGGTCAACGTGCGCGTGCCCCCGTCGTCGCCGATGACAATGGATATCTTCTTGTCCCCGAGCTTGGCCGAGACCACCCGATTTTCGATCTTGTCCACCACGAACTGATCGGGCACCGTATCGCCCGAAACCACGGACTCACCCACCCCGAAGTTGGCATTGATCACGATTTCGTCGTAGCAGTTGTTCAACGGATTGATGCTGAAGGCCACGCCCGCGGATTCGCTCTTGATCTGCGCCATGACCACCACGGCGATGGAATACTTCGTGAAATCGAAGCCCTTTTGCCGCTTGTACGCGACCACGCGGTAGTCGATGCACGAAACGAAGACGTCGCGGATGCGGCCTTCCAGGTCCTCGGATTTCACCCCGAGGTAGGTTTCATACATGCCCGCGAAGGAGGCTCCTTCCATGTCCTCTTCCGGCGATGAAGAGCGCACGGAAAACAGCTGATCCGCCGGCAGGGCCAACTCCCGGAGTTTGTCTTGGAGTCGGTCCCGCTGCGCCGCACCGAACTCCAATTTGCGCGCTTCTTCCTGCAACGCGGCGGTCTTGGAACGCAGGACTTCGTCGGAGTCCGTTGGGAGCAAACGCAACTCCTCCACGGCGTTCAATTGGTCCAGCCATTCGTCGAAAAAGCGCACGGCCAAGACCATGCCGGGAGGAACCGGGAATCCGCCGCCGGCCATCCTGATCAACGAAAATCCTTTTCCTCCCACCTCCGCTTGCGTGGCATCGTGATCTGAAAACAGATAGACTTCCCGAGTCAATATTGAGGTTCCTTTCCAATCAGCGGAAGATTCGATAATTGAAGGCATTGACGGGGGAGGACTTTCGGGGAAGTCCTCCCCCGAACCCCCCTCCCAAAGCTCGTTGGACAGGCCTCACCGCCTTCGGCGGAGAGGCTGAGGAAGAAATCAGGTTTCCTCACGCATTTCCAACGGTCCTTACCAGCCCGTTGAAAGAGGCCGTTTGCCGCAGGCTGCTGAATCGGCCAGGATGCTCTCAAGGTCGGCTTGGCCCCGCTCGGGATGGAGCCCGCATCAAGGAAGTCCGGGATTCCGGCGTTCCCCGGGAACCAATGGGAACGTTCCCCCGGTGAACGATACCCGTTGATTTGCCATACCCCGCACCTTGAGGCTACTTCTCTATGTCGGCAAACTCCTCGGCGATGCGTTTGAACTCTCCTTCCACGGCGAGGAAAGCATCCACGACGACGGGGTCGAATTGGGTGCCGCCGTCTCGCTTGATAACGGCCACGGCTTCTTCATGCGCCTGGGGCGCTTTGTAAACCCGTCTGCAGACCAGCGCGTCGTACACGTCGGCCACGGCCATGATGCGGCCTGAAAGCGGGATATCCTCCCCGGCCAGCCCTCGGGGGTACCCCTTGCCGTCCCATCGTTCGTGGTGGGAATAGGCGATGTTCTTGGCATGGGCCAGGAAGGAGGGGATGTTCTCTGCCTGGAAAAGCCTTTCGCTGTTGGCCAAAGCCCGGTACCCCAACTCGCAGTGAAGTTGCATGATTTCGAATTCTTTTTGGGTGAGCTTGCCCGGCTTGAACAGAATGGCGTCCGGCACGCCGACCTTGCCGATGTCGTGCAGGGGGGCGGTTTTGAAGAACAGTCCGACGGTCCGCGAGTCGAGTTGGTGCGCATAGGGAGAATCCTCGGCCAACCGCTCCGCCAATGCTCCCACGTAGTGTTGGGTGCGCAGGATGTGGCCCCCGGTTTCGTTGTCCCGGGTTTCGCAAAGGGTGGTCAGGCTGTGGATGGTCACGTCCTGGGTGAGAACCAGTTCCTTGGTTCGCTCGGCCACCCTGATCTCCAAGATCTCATTCTGCCGCTCCAGTTCCCGGGTCGCCAGCATGAGGGAGAGGTGAGTCCTCACCCGGGCCTGCACCTCCAGCACCTCGAAGGGTTTGGTGATGTAGTCCACGGCTCCCATCTGCAGCCCTTTGGTCTTATCCCGGAGCTCGGTCATGGCCGTAAGAAAGATGATGGGGATCCCGGCGTAGCGGGGGTCACTCTTGATTCGTCCACAGACCTCGTAACCGTCCATGCCCGGCATGAGGATATCCAGCAGGATGATGTCCGGTGTGCTCTCGGCCACCCTTTCCAGGGCCGATTCGCCGTCCAGCGCCACCGATACGTCATAGGTATGGCTCAGGGCATCCACCAGGATGTCCACATTGGATGCGTTGTCGTCAACAACGAGAACGCTGCAAGATGACAGTTCCTTCATAACCGCAACTCATCTCCCGAGACGGCCTCGGGTACCGGCCGCCCCCATTGCCTCTTCCAAAGAATTTCCGTTTCTCCGCCGGCACGTCCTTGATCCACGACCGCAAGTCGCGCCGGAATCTTTCACGTGGAAAGCTGCTCCCCCGAAGACCCCGCGAATAAGAAGATTACGCCTATTCCTCTTCGTCGGCGAACTCGGCCGCGATGCGCTTGAACTCCTCCTCGATTGCCGAAAAGGCCTCCACCACCACCGGGTCGAAGTGAGCCCCACTCTCCTCCCTGATGATGGCGGCCGCTTTTTCATGGGTGAAAGCCGGTTTGTACACCCGCTTGCTGATGAGCGCGTCGTACACGTCGGCCACGGCCATGATACGACCGGAGAGCGGAATATCCTCTCCGGCCAAACCCCTGGGGTAGCCCTTTCCGTTCCACTTTTCATGATGGGTGAGGGCGATGTCGCGGGCATGTTCCAAAAAATCGGGCTTTCTCACCAAATTAAAGGTCTTCTCGGACCTGACTAGAGCCTCGTACCCCAATTCGGCATGCCTTTTCATGATGTCGAACTCTTCCGAGGTCAACTTGCCGGGTTTGAGCAGAATGGCGTCCGGCACGCCGACTTTCCCAATATCGTGCAGCGGGGCGGTTTTATAGAACAGCTCGATGGTCCGGGTGTCGAGTCGGCCCGCATAGGGAGAATCCTTGGCCAGTTGCTCGGCCAAGGCCTTGACGTAACCTTGCGTGCGCAGGATATGGCCGCCGGTCTCGTTGTCCCGCGTCTCGGCCAAGCCGGCCAAGCTGTGGATGGTGACGTCCTGGGTTTGGGCCAGTTCAAGGGTGCGCTCCAGGACCTTCTCTTCCAGCATCTCGTTCTGAGTCCGAAGCTCACGACCGGCCAGCACCAGCGAGAGGTGCGTTTTGACCCGAGCCTGCACCTCCAGCACCTCGAAAGGTTTGGTGATGTAATCCACCGCTCCCAGCTGAAAGCCTTTGGTCTTGTTTTCTATTTCGGTCAGCGCTGAAAGAAAGATCACGGGAATCTCGGCTGCGGAGCCTTCGGTTTTGAGCCGTCGACAAACCTCGTATCCGTCCATGCCCGGCATCATGATGTCCAGGAGAATGATATCCGGCGGTTCCTCCGCCACCGCCTCCAGGGCCGATTCCCCGTCCATGGCCACGGACACTTCGTACAACTCGCCCAAGGCATCGACCAGGATGTCCACATTGGCCTCGGTGTCGTCGACCACCAACACGTTGCAGTCGGACAGCTCCTTCATAGGCACGCGATTATCCTTTCATCCGATCCAACAGGGACTCCGCCAAGGTTACGGCTTCCTTGAACCTGTACTTGCCCACGAGTGTGTCCAGTTGGGCGAATTCCGGCTCCAATCCCTTGGGTCGTCCCAAGCCTTTCAGCTCGTTCATGGCTTCCCGGCAAGGCTTGGGCTTCTTGGCCTTGAGATGGGGCAGCATGTCCCGTAATGCCCGGGCCAGCTTATCGGGTGATGCCTCAATTCCCGAAACATCCAGCACGGGTTCCACCACCTCCAGCTCTGCCAAAGCGGCCATGAGCGAATCCGACTCTCTGCCGAAAACGGCCAGCTTCTCTTGGATATCGTTTCCGTCGGCCTCTTTGATGGCCGCCTCCAGACCCGCCGCCGCAAGGTGAAGCCCCTTCGCGCCCACGTTTCCCGCCACGCCTTTGATGCTGTGAGCCAGACGTCGGGCCTCCGCCGTTTCGCCCCTTTCCAGCATACCCGTTATTTCGGCCTCGGAATGAACATAGTCGTCGTGCAACCGGATCAGGAGTTTACGATAGAGCTTACGGTTGCCGCCCAACCTGGCGAGGCCGTCGGCCATATCCACGCCCTCGATGGTTTCCGGCAGGGCCATATCTTTGGGCTGGGCCTCCGTTTCCCGCCGTTCCGACGTCCCGGGCGCGACCCCGCGTGCCACCGGCCCGATCCACTTGCTTAGACAGGCAAGAAGTTGATCGATGTCTATGGGTTTGGCCACATGGTCGTTCATACCCGCCTGCAGCGCCTTTTCGCGATCGCCGGCCATGGCGTTGGCGGTCATGGCGATGATGGGCAGATGCTTGAATCGCTTTTCCGCGCGTATGGCCCTGGTGGCCGTGTAGCCGTCCATCACCGGCATTTGCACGTCCATCAGCACCGCGTGGTAGTCGGTGCTCTTGACCGCTTCCACCGCCTGTTCGCCGTCTTCGGCAACGGTCACCACCATACCGGCCCCCTCGAGGATTTCACGAGCCACCTGCCGGTTGATCTCGTTGTCCTCCACCAGAAGCACTTCGGCGTTGCGCAGCCTTGAACCGACTTCCGGTTCGCGCGCGGGAGTTCGTGCTCCGCCGGCCACGGGTGCGACCCGCCTGCCGAAAGCGGTCATGATGGCGTCCAGAAGCAACGAAGGGCTCACGGGCTTGATGAGAAAGCCTTCAAGCCCGATTCGTTCCGCTCGCTTCATGACTTCTTCGCGGCCGTAGGCCGTGACCATGATGATGGTGGGCACCTTGGCCAAACGAGGATGACTCTTGATCCGCTCCGACGCGGTAAGCCCGTCCATGCCCGGCATGTTCCAGTCCATGAGCACCAGATCATAGGGACGTCGGGGATCGGCGCGCTCGAGCATGGCCAATGCCTCGGCGCCGTCTCTCGCCAGGTCGGCCCTGAATCCCATGGAATCCAGCATGGCCTGTAGAATCTCTCGGCCGGCCGCGTTGTCGTCCACAGCCAATACACGCATGCCCCGCAGGTCCGGATCGGAACTCGGCTTGCGTTCGGCCGTGACCCGGCCGATGCCGAACTCGGCCGTGAAGATGAATTCGCTGCCCACGCCGGCTTCGCTTTCCACCCAGATCTCCCCGTTCATCATCTCCACCAGTCGCTTGCTGATGGCCAGCCCCAGCCCGGTACCCCCATATTTGCGCGTGGTGGAGGTGTCGGCCTGGGAAAAGGCCTGAAATTGTCGGGCCTGTTGCTCGGGGGTCATGCCGATGCCGGTATCACGCACGGAAAACCGAATCTTCACCCTGTCCCCGACCGTCTCCAGAGGCCGCGCCGAGACAACGATCTCACCCCGCTCCGTGAATTTCACCGAGTTGTTGCCCAGGTTGACCAGAATTTGGCCCAGGCGCAGCGGGTCTCCTTTGAGGCCCCGAGGCAGGCGAGGGTCGATGTCGAAAAGCAGTTCCAGCCCTTTCTCTTGCGCCTTCAAACTTACCAAGTTGGAGAGGTTGCCCAGGACGTCGTCCAAAGAAAAATCGATTACCTCCATTTCCAGCTTGCCCGCCTCGATTTTGGAGAAGTCCAGGATATCGTTGATGATGGTCAACAGCGTCCGGCTGCTGATCTGGATCTTCTCGAGATAATCGCGCTGCTTGGGGTCCAGGTCGGTTTTCAAAGCGAGGTGAATCATGCCCAGAACGGCGTTCATCGGCGTGCGGATTTCATGACTCATGTTGGCCAGAAAATCGCTCTTGGCCTGTGTTGCCGCCTCCGCCTTCGCCTTTTCCCGGTCCAGGTCCTCCAGCATGTTCAGCATGGCACGCCGGGCCCCGGCCAGTTCCTGGATCCGGCCCTGCATGGTCTGCTCCGATTGTTCACGCTCCTTGAAGGAGCTTCTGAGCTGGCCGGTCATGCTGTTGAAGGCCTGGGAGAACTCCCCCATGAAACCCACTTGATGGCTGAAGTCGCCTTTGGCGATCTGCTGAGTGGCCCAGGTCAGGTGACGCAGATTACCTTGCAGATTCTTGAGAGAGGCCAACAGCGCGCTGTGCCCCGGAGGACCCTGCTGCTCGATGTCCCCCTTGGACAGAGAGTCCACCAAGTTGGTGGTGGCGGCATACTCATCCAGGAACCGATTGATGTATCCCACCGCCTGACGAATTTCGTTCTCCGGAAAATCATCGGGCAGCACAATGGGCGCGGGCTTCCTGCCTTTGGAGATGAGGTGGAAGACCTCGCTGATCCTATCTATGATTTCTTCCTCGACTTGCAGCATGGCATTTACCGCTTGGGTTCGACCTCGAAACGACAGACCCGATTGCCGGAGCACCAGCAATCCACTTCCCGGACCTCGAACTCCTCGCCGGTAAACTCCAGGAACAGGCCGCTGATGAAGCCTTCGTCGTAAGTGCAGATGTTCTCATTGCTCAGAGGAAGCCCGGAACAGTCCAGGTCCTCGGCCACGGTGAGGACGAAATGCATATTGACCGGATCGGATTTTTCCACACGCAGGATGCCGATGTTGAGGTCCGACATCAGTTTCTGCAGCTCGACCACGAATTTGTTGAAATCATTCTTCTCGGTTACCAGATTCTTGTAAAATTCGCGGCCGGCGGAACGGCCGGCTTCGAAAAAGACACGGTTGGCCGCTTCCGGGCCGTAATCCCTGATCAGGATGTCCCGCAGGGTGAATTGCATCAGGCGATATACCCCCACCTTCGTAGTGTCCCCCAGGTTGGGTCTGCCCTCGGCGATATCACCCAACATGTCCCATTGAAACTGCGGCGAATCTCTTTCTTCTTTGAACATGGATCATCTCCTTGCCCTAATAATCCGTGGCGTCCAGGTCCATCACATGGTACTTCCTCTCCCGGCCCGCCTTTTCCAGCAGCAGGTTCACCTCTTCCTTGAGCTCGATCATCCTCTCCTCGCGCCCCACGGTGAGACGGTTGAAACGCTCCAATTCGTCCACATACCGGTTCATTTCTTCTTCCACCAGTCTGCGTTCGCTCACGTCGAAGAAAGTGATCACCGCCCCCACCACTCGACCGGCCTTGTTGATGGGTGTACTGGAGTATTCCACCGGGAAGGACCTGCCGTCTTTGCGCCAAAGCACTTCGTCGCCCACGCGGTGGGTGGCTCCGTTTATCCAGGAGTCGTTCATCGGGCACTCGTCCGCCGGGTACTCACTGCCGTCGGCTCGCGAGTGATGGAACAGGGCGTGCGCCGAACGACCCATGATCTCGGCTTCGGCATACCCCAACATTTCCAGTGCGGCGGGATTGATGAAACTCACCTCGCCCTCGCCGTTTACCCCGAAAATGCCTTCCCCCGCCGAGTCGAGCAGCAACCGGGTACGTTCCTCGCTCTGCATCAGCTCATCGGTGCGTTCCTCCACCAGCAACTCCAAGCGGCCCTTGTAACGCTCGATCTCGGCCCGAGCATTCTCGGCGTCCTCGGCCAGACTGAGGGCTGCAGCGCGCTCGCGCCGACTCTCCTGCTCACGCCGGATCAATCCCGCCTCGGCCTGCTGCGCCCGCAGGCGTTCGGAGTAGGAAGCGGCCACCGTTCGGGACATACCTGTCACAAAGCCCAGGATCGCGGGTAAACGGTCCCCCTTCAGCACCGGTACTTCGGCCACGGCCGCCAAGTATTGCTCGGGATCAAAGCCCACCTCCTCGGCTCGGCGTCGGAAGGACTCCTCATCCGGAGGCTCGGTGAAGAACTGCCCCACAAAAGTGTTGGCCAGATGTTTGCCCTCGATCACTATGGGAGAAGCGGCGTCCATCAGACCGTTGCGGCATCTGTAGACGGCGTAGGCTTTTCCTTCTTCGAGCTCGGCGGCCAGTTTCGTGTCGCTTTCGATACATCGGGCGCAAGTAATGTCGTTTTGACGGTGAAAGTCCGTGCAAACTCGTTGCCAACGGGCCGCGGCCAAGATTTCGCCCTGTGTGTCGATGATCGCCGCGGCAACTCCCGCCGCCTCACAGAAGTCATGAAGCAGGTTATGGAACCGTTCCTCGGACAACACCTTGGCCAACCGATCCAAGTTCATCTCCACTTCCTCACCCTGATCCGCAGCTTCTCCCTCTTCCTCCCGCAGCCCCTCGCCGGACTCCATCGCCCGCTCATCGTAGGGTGTCTCCATGCCGGCCAGTGAAGCCAGTTGGTTGGCCTGATGCTTGAGTTCAATGATGCGTTCCTCCCGTCCCAACGCCAGCCGATTGAAGCGTGCAATCTCCTTGAGGTTGGCCTGCAGTTCCCGTCGGGCCGCCTCCGCCTCCAACCTCGCTCGTTCCGCACGGGCGGCCGCCTCCTCGGCCACTTTCTTCTCCACCATCAGGGCTTCGGCCTGCTTTTTCTCGGTAATATCACGCAAGTTCTCTATGGCCCCGATTTCATTTCCGCCGGCGTCAAAGAGCACGGTCGCAGTACTGGAAAGGAAAATACCTCCATCGCCCAGATGGGGGTGGAAAGACTCGGCAGCCAGATAATCGCCCTGTTTCTTTATGCTCAAATACTTTTCCGCCAAATCTTCATTCCAGGACCTGACGAGGTCGACCAGGATCGGTCGGCGCTCACCATAAAGAGCCAAGGCATACTCATAGTCGGCCTTGCCGATAATGTCCGCCTTCTTGATCCCGGTGAGTTTCTCCATGGCTCGGTTCCAGAAGAGTACCCGGCCCATGTTGTCTACCACCAAGGTGGGATCGGGCAAAAACTCGATGATGTCCGCCATGCGCCGCTCGGAATCCTTGGCGGCCTTTTCGGCCTGCTTACGAGCGCTGATATCGCGCACGGTACCCACTGCGTACCACTCTTCATCGAGCTGAAAGGCGGAAAGTGTCACCTCCACGGGGAACTTCCGGCCCCGGCAGTCGGTAGCCATGATCTCGGTGGTCTTGCCCAGGACCTCCCCTTCCCCCGTTTCGGAAAAACGTTTCAGACCGGGGAGCACCTTTTCCCGATACTCGTCCGGTGCAGCCATACGATGAAAATCCATTCCCATCGCTTCCGCCTCGCTGTAACCGAAAAGCCGCTCCGCCGCAGGGTTCCAGAACAGCACCTTGCCGCGGCCGTCGATCATGATGAGGGCGTCCTCCACCGCTTGGCTCATAGCCTTGATCTTACGTTCACCGGCCAGATATTCGTTTTCAGCCACTTTGCGTTTGGTGATATCCAGCATGAACCCGGTCGCCACGCGCTTGCCCGGGTCTTCTTCGGAAAAGGACGCGTTGACGCGTACCCATTTAATCCTCCCATCGGGGAGTAATACGCGGCCCACCAAATTCACGCCGCCGGCCGCGGTGCCGGAATCCACCTCGCGCTCAACTCGTTCTCTGTCCGCCGGGTGCCAGCAGAGCCGCCTCCTTTCTCGGATGATCTCCTCCGGGTCGAGACCGAAGAATTCCGCCGCACGCGGGCTCAAGTAACGATATTCACGCCGCCCGTCGTCAAATATCTCCATCTGAAAGATAACGCCGGGCACGTTGGCCACCATGGCGGCAACCCGCTCTTCAGCTCGTTTACGCTCATCCACCTCGCGGCGTAGGCGTCGGTTGAAACGGGCGAGAAGGACCGTCACCGTGCCCACGATGAGCAGCACACCCAAACCTATCCCCGCCGCCCACAGCCAGGGAGTGCGGTCTTTGCGGGCCTCGGGATCGTAGATCAACCCCTGCAGATTGAAATCGGATGGAACCAGCCCCAGCTCGGCAAAGGTTTCGGCCATATGACGCCAGCGGCCGGGGTTCATATGACCCATCTGGATCATTTCAGGCTGCAGCAGCTCGCGCATGGAAGCCGCCTCGAAACGCAGGTGATCCCGGGTCTTCTTGGCGTGGTACTTCTTGAGGATGAGATCGATGATCTCTTCCGGATGATCCATGGCATATTGCCAGCCGTCCAGAGTGGCCCGGCGGAACGCCCGGACGCGCTCGGGATGCTTGTCCACTTCGTCCTCGGAGGTGACGACGCAATCGCCGTAGAAGTGGATGCCGTAAGCGGCCGGCCGGATAATGGTCGCCGGGATGCCCTTCTTTTCCAGATAATAGGGCTCGTTGGTCAGGTACGCGTTGAACACGTCGGTCTTGCCGTTTATGAGGTCGTCGATGTTATAGCTGGTGGGCAGGCGGCGGATGTTTTTCAGGTCGATGCCTTCTTTGGCGAACATGGCCAGCAGCTCGGCATCGCCCATTCCCGGCATCATCATTACCCGGCGTCCAAGCATGTCTTGGGGCGAATTGATGCCCGAGTCCTTGCGGGCCAAAAAAACGGACGGGGATTGCTGAAAGATGACGGCCAGGACCTTGACCGGTTTGCCGTTAAGCCTGGCCAGAAGCACCTCGTTGCTGGCCGCTCCGTATTGAGCGCGTCCGGAAAGCACCTCCTCTATGGGATCGCGGTGAGGGCCCCCTTCCACCAAGACGACATCGAGTCCGGCGTCACGGTAGAAGCCCTTTTCAAGGGCCGCATAATATCCGGCGAACTGGAACTGGTGCAGCCAGCGCAGTTGGACCACCACTCGCTCACCTCGGCCCTGAGAGGCCGAAGCGGGAGGCGCCGCGAAGACAGCCAAGAGACAAAACACTAAGGCAGCACGTAGAGAAACCATGCAAACAGCCCCATGCAACGTTTGAAGCAAGGATGTCTGAAGACAAATGATCTATATCCGTCGGACGCTAACATGCCCAATCCCCTCATGTCCAACTCGTTCCCGTGCAGGGCGCGAGAAAAAGGTCGAATCGGCCTCTGAACCGCGCCGTGAGCGTCGCGGCCGAGTTTCAAGAGCCGCCTCGACGGAAACCCATCCAAAGCCCAAAGACGTCGATCAGCCGGCACGCCGGAACCACCGTCGAAAACGGCGTATATTTCTTATCCGGGCCCATTCCCGTCCGTTGTCTTCGCTTCGTGCCGATTCGGCGTTCCCAAAGAACGCTCAAATGAAAACGATCATACGACCCAGGGCGCAAGAGACGTTTTGGAAAGGTTCGCATGGTCGGAACCGTGCCTGAGGCCTCTTGATCACCGTCGATGGAAAGACGGCAGCGGTTTGAACCGGGAAGTTCGAGAAGTGGAGCGTGTTCATGCGCCGGAAACGCTCGTTCAATATCCGACCGCTAGTCATGCATCCGCGTCAATCATCCACATCCAAATCGGGATACAAACGCTTAGCGCATTCGGGGCAAATGCCATGACTGAACTCGGCCTCGGAATGATTCTCAATATACGATTCCAGCTGATTCCAATAACCTCGGTCGTCACGGATTTTCTTACAGGAAGAGCAGATGGGCAGCAGGCCGCTGAGTTTTTTCACCTGGTTCAGGGCGTTGAGGAGGTCCTCACCGCTCTTCTCCAATTCGTCGCGCTGTCGGCTGATTTGCCCGACCAGGAGCCCCATCGCTCGCCTGTACTCACATATCGTTAAGCAGCTGACCACAAAAAAGCAGACGATGCACATGACGTACACAATCCAGTGTAGATAGCTGGTCATCAGCAGGTCGGGGCGCAAAGGCAAGCGGATCCAGCCGGAACAGAAGCCTACGGCGGCAAAGGAGAAAAACAGAAGCAAGAATATGACGAAGGTCAGAATAGATCGGGAAGAGTAAAAAAGAGATACCAGCACCGCCGCCAAAGGGAATATAAATACGCTGCCCGCCAGCATCCCAAGGCTGAACAGACCGGAACCACCTCCCAGCAGATATGCGATAATCAAATAAGTCGCCTTGCCGCGCATGGACAGTCTCTTACGAACGACAGCGAGGATAATAAGCGTACCTACTGCTATGGGCATTATTATATCACGATAATTCCATCCTATTCTGAGATCTCTCAGTAGTGCGAGTAAAACGCATATGGAGGCGACTATGGAAGATATAATCAATATCTTATCGAGAAGCTGGTTACGCAACAAATCTTCCCTGTCCAAATAAGGATCTATGTGTTCATCTTTGGAAGGGCTCATTAGTGACGTCTCTTGACTCATTTCGTTATTAAAATTCCGTCTGGAAATTCATTATATCGCACAGGCGACTGAAGAAGGAGGCCTCTATCTGATCACCCGGATCGACACGACCACATCACCGAACCCTTAATCAGCGACGGGTATGGACAGGTTTCACCCATTATGCGCAACGAAAGGCTCGATGAGCTGTAAACGCGACGCCGGCGACGATTTGTTCCGGATTTTAGTAAAAATATAGAACGACTCGCTTCTATTATACCGGAACTCGAAGAAAACACAACCTTTCGAGATAGTCGGATTTGTAATACCAATCCATACGGCGCTTCATAGCGTAGGCCCATTCGTCTCCCGTACTCCCGTGGTAGATCAAGAATCCGGTTCGATTGCCGCTTCAGAAAGCCCGATCGCTTCTGTAAGCGACACCTCAGGGATGCGTACGACCTCATTCTCGCGACTGGTCTCGATCTCAACGAAAGCCTTCGCAGTTCAGAACCGAAAAAGCGACGCTCGTTTCAGCAGAGAAGCTACCGTCCATTGAAGAGCGCCGGCCGTGATCGGCGCGACCCGTGATTCGCCGTCCCCCGGTCACATTTCAAGGAAGGCCTGCAACCGGTTCGAAGTCTGTTCCTCCGAATAGGAACGGGGGTCCGTCATGTCCGCCTCGATGACCACGGTCTTGACGCCGCATCGCTCGGCGAGGGTTCTCTGCAGCTGGTACTGACCGATGGAGTAAGGTTTGCAGCTTCGGTCCGAATGAAATACCAACCCATCCACTTGGTATTCCCCAATCATCCGCTCCATGAGAGCGGCACGATAGCCGAGCCCTCGGTTCAGGATGACTTGCCCGTAGGCACGCGCAAGCGCCTCAAACGGGTCCTTGGCGTCCAGAAAGTGCATGGTCTCCGCCCAGGCGTTGGTGTAGGTGGCGCAGACGAAACTGCAGCCGTGACTTGCGAAAAGGCGTGAGAAATCCCTGAGCTTGAACCATACCGCTATGTTGTCCCACATGAGGCGGGTCCTCTCCTCTCGGATCCCTCCGATCCCCGCTCCAACCCGTTCTTCCAGTTCCGACAGCAGCGTATGATAGTAATCCAGGCACACGGGCAATCCGCGCAAAGATACGATGGGAGCCAAATGCACGAACGCGTCGAAGATGGTCATGGGGGCGGGACGGGCTTTGAGCGTCGAGAGCACCCTTCCCCAGGATTCCGAGCTTTCTTTGGAAAGCCGGAGGACCTCCGAAAAACGATTTTCATCGAATTCCCGCCGAGAGATTCGCTCCAACTTCGGCACGCAGGCTCTGAGTTGGGCGGCCATATAGGCAACAGCGGCCGAGGGTTCGCTTTCCCCGTCGGGGATAAAAGGCGCATCGAACAGGACGAGCGGAATCCCGCGGTGGTAAGCCAACTGCTTGAACCAGTATTGGACGGTCTGGCAGATGTTGTTGGAACAGAAGAGCAGATCCGGTTCGGGCAACTTGCCCACGGGCGTTCCGCCCGAAAAAGCGTGGCCCAGGTCCGTCCGGGCGTAGGAGCACAGGTCCGGAGAATATCCCTGACGCTCGGCTGCGGCGCAGAGTTCTTGAGCAGCCCGGCCGGCCCCGCACAGAGCGCCGTGATTCTCCGGATATACGGTATAAAAATCAAGGGCGCGCAGGAGTTCCACCGGAGCGCCGCTGGTGACCCAGGCCACAGGCTTCACACCCTTGGCGAGTCGAGCCAGGTAGTAATGCCGGATCATCATTTCCTTGAGCTTCCGGGAGCACCGCAACGGAGGGCCGAGGGAGTCGTCATGGGTCTTGGCCTTCTTACGCCGCCCTCTCAAGGATAGGGACAGCGGGAGAACCACGTCCTTGGCCGACCGGAATCGCAAAGCCTTCCAGGAAAACATCAAATTTCGGCCCCCCTCTCCCGATTCACCGTTTCGACGAACGCCTCCAATCGTGTGGCAACCTGTGCCGAAACGCCCTCGTTCAGCTCGGTCTCGATGTGCAGCACCCGCACTCCCCGTTTCCCCAGTTCCTTGGTTAGGGGCGGTAGATCGAAAAGCTCGGGTTCACAGAACTTCGTCGTCCAGAAAATGACCGCTTCGGCTCTCGAACGTTCCAGCAATCGGGTCAGGAAAAGCACCCTCTCCTCGATGCCGAAGCCCCGGGTACTGCAGGGAGGTAGGGAGAAGTAGTCGCTTATCATTTCGACGGACGGCGAGCCTTTCGATCCTTCTTTTGGAGAGGGAATCCGCCTGCCCAAATTGATGAAGTCGTCGGCAACAATGCGAATTCCCAGTTCGTCCATCCTGTCCAGAAGCTCGGGAGGATTGGCCAAAACCCCTGAAACCAGGATCGGTAAAGTTCCGTCCCCACAAGCCGTCAAGCTCTCCCCACGGCGGAGCAGCCCGGTCAAGGCTCCCTCGTAATCGTCGGCCGTCTGAAACTCACCCAGTCTGAGCGTATCATAGAACTCCCGATTGGTTACGCCGAGCTCGCCGGACGCCCTGCGCTCGTAAACCTCCCGAAGCAGCGAATTGATGCGACGCCCCGCTTCAACCGCATCCGCATACTTTTCCGGGCTCACCGTACCGAAACGTTCCCCGAGTTGCCGCGTAATTCCTTCAAGTTGTGCCGCGTAGAAAGATTCTGCTTCAAGGCCGTGGGGGGCTCTGGGATGATATAAGAACCAACAGGGAATGTCGGGGCGGATTGATTGCACGATCGACATCAGGTTCTGAATGGAATCGCAGGTATGGGGAAAGAAGAAACCGTCCAGGAAATCGGCTTTTCCTTGAAGAATCAGCTCAAGTCCCGCCCGGACCACCGAACAGACAAAGGGTTGTATGTACCGACCGGCCTCACACGCGGCAGGCTTGGGATCCCAGATTTCCACAGGGAGTATGTCGAATGCCCAAAGAAGCTCCTTCGGGTATTGAGCTGGAAACACGCCGAAGACTTTTCGTCCCTCAAGTTTGCGCGCTCTCAAGTATTGCGATCTGTTCATCGAGCTCTTCCATGCATGTAGCGGTTCGCCGATTGCTCCATCATGTCCCAATAGGACGGATGCCGGAGCCTATCAGATTCACGAGGCCCACTCAACAGGACCATACGCCCGTTTCCGCCGTCATAGGCCGTTCCCGTCGTCGCACTCCCTGGTTCAGCCTCTCTTTTCTTTTACAGTCCCTCATGATATAGAGCTGCATTTGATGGGATAATCTTTCCTCACCAACAGGAGTACGCATGGGACAAAGGCAATCGAGCAGGGTTACGCACCGCTTCGTTTACCCGTTCCCGCCGATTTTCATATGGACGGCGGCCGTCATCCTGGCGCTGTCGGTTTGCTGGTTTCATCCCTCCTCGGCGGAAGCCACCCGGCTGTACCTGACTTCAGGGGGGGAGCTCTCCGAAAACCCGCCGGGAAGCAACGTGATCCAGGTTCCGGTGCGCAGGAATTCGCCGAGGGAGTGGAGGTTGATCTTGACCGGGACCATGGGAGGAAACGGGTACGGGTTCAATCTGTACGGCCAAAATTACTCCGGGTCGGGAACGTATGCGTCCGTGGAAATCGTATTGCAGAAACCGGAGGGCGAGTACCTTCTCGCTTCCTGGCCGAAGGGGCTTGGATCCGCAAGAGGTCCGGCCCTGTTTTCCGGACGGCAGAGCGGCTCCGAGGTGCCGGCGGAAGCGGGAGATGCACTCATCGTCCGTATCCAGGCCGAAGAAACCGGCAAATATCATGGTTACGGCAATGTGTTTGTGGGGGGACAGTACCCCTCGTCAATCGATGTTCCAAGCCTGTCGGCTTTGAGCGCGTCCGATATGGCGGAGATGGACCGGCAGTTCTCCCCGGTATACACGGATCTTTCGGATCTCAAAAGAGAGCAGGAGGCCATCCGCGCCCAACTTGGGGTGATCACCGAAACCCTCTCCCATATTGAAGAGCTGCTTATGATGCAGCTCGAGACTCCTCAGGAGCCCCGACCCGAACCTCCGCCGCCCTCCCCCGAAGAGGCCGAAGAGTCCGTGGAAATACTCCCCCTCAGTTTTCAACCTCCGATTCTGACGCTCCCTCCGGAGCCCGGCCTCGCCCTCGTCTGCTCGGTAAATTTTAGGAGCGCCGAAGAAACGGCACGAGTGGATCAAGGCACTTTGCGTCTGGGACTACTCAACGGGGTTCTTGAGCCCGATCCGGAATATTGCCTGGGAGAGGCGCTCATTTCTCAGGGAACCTCGCGTCTCACGGCCTGTTTTCCGGCTGCAACCGTTGCGGAGACTCTGGAGGGAGAGGGAGCGGAAACCCTTGTGTTCACCGCGTGGCTAAAAGGATCATTCAAAGACGGCAATTCTTTTTTGGCCAAAGGAATTCTCAGGGTGAACCGGTCGGAATAGGAGACGTAGGAATGCCCATTTACGAGTATGAATGCCAAGCCTGCGGGTGCACTTTTTCGGCCCTGATCATGCGGGTCGAGGAAGAGTCGAGTCTTTGTTGCTCGAAATGCGGAGAAAACAGACTGCGCAAGCTGATCTCCCGTGTCGCGTTCCATCTTTCCGAATCGGATCGGCTGGCTCGCTATGATCCCGGTGCACGGCAGACGGAGTCTTTTTTCAAGGATTCCAGAAACATCGGACTGAGCGCCAAGAAGAAAGCCCAACAAATGGGGGTGGACCTTGGGCCGTCGTTCGAGAGCAAAGTGGAGAAGCTCAGGACGGATCCTTCGAGCGTGATCAAGGACGCGGATTGAGTCGGGGTTCCAGTCACCGGAAATCAGGACAAAAAAACCCCCGCTACGCCGCCTTCCAAAGCCGTTAGCGGGGGAAAAGGGGATTGGGGAAGGCAATAATCCATTGCTCCCCTTTTTTTAATGTAACCATACTATAACTCAGACCTCGCCGCCGATCAAGTCCTCCTTGCGGGACAAGGCCCGATAAGGCTAAGGGGCCTCGACGGGCCCCTCAAAGAGCCGTTGGGGTTCGGCGCTTACCATCCCCTGACCAAGTAGTCATGCATGGATTCGGAGGCCATTCGCCCGGCTCCCATGGCCAGAATGACGGTGGCCATTCCCGTAACGATGTCGCCCCCGGCCCAGACACCCTTCCTGCTGGTTTTTCCAGTCACCGGGTCCGCAAGAATGTATCCCTTCTTGTCACAGGACAAGCCTTCCGTGGTCCGGGTCAGCAGCGGATTGGCACCGGCGCCGACCGAAATCACCGCAAGGTCGCATTCGAGCTGGAATTCCGAGCCCTGGATCGGGACGGGTCGCCTTCTGCCGGAATCGTCGGGCTCTCCGAGTTCCATAGATATGCACTCCATCCCGGTTACACGGCCTCTTTCATCCCCGATGAACCTAAGAGGATTGGTCAACAGATGAAATTCGACTCCCTCTTCCTCGGCGTGATGGATTTCGGCGGCTCTGGCCGGCATCTCGTCTCTGGACCTTCGATACACGATCCGAACCTTATCCGCTCCGAGCCTCAGGGCAGTTCTCGCCGCGTCCATGGCGACGTTTCCGGCGCCCAAAACGGCCACATTTCTACCACGCGCAATGGGCGTATCGTATTCGGGGAACAGGTACGCCTTCATGAGGTTCGAGCGCGTGAGGTACTCGTTGGCGGAATAGATTCCGATGAGGTTCTCGCCGGGAATCCCCAGGAACCGCGGCAGACCGGCGCCGACTCCGATGTAGATGGCGTCGTACCCCATGCCGAAAAGTTCATCCACCAGGACCGATCCTCCCACCACCTGGTTGCATTCCAACTTGGCGCCCATGCGTTCCAAGAAATTCACTTCCGAAAACACGATCTCCTTGGGAAGCCGGAATTCCGGAATGCCGTAGACCAACACGCCGCCGGGTTTGTGAAAGGCCTCAAAAATCGTCACTTCATGTCCCTTGCGGATGAGGTCACCGGCCACCGTAAGCCCGGAAGGACCGGATCCCACCACGGCCACGCGCTTTCCCGTGGAAGGCGCCACCGGGGGTAATTCACCCGAGCCTTGGTCCCGTTCAAGGTCCGCCACGAATCGTTCCAGATTGCCGATGGCGACGGGACTCCCTTTCTTGCCCACGATACAGGAACCTTCGCACTGAAGCTCCTGGGGACAAACGCGACCGCAGACCGCCGGAAGGGAGTTCATTTCCCACACGTGACGTATGGCGCGTGTGAATTCACCTTCCGTAATCAGCTTGATGAAACCGGGAATATCAACATGCACCGGGCATCCCTGGACGCAGGACGGTTTCTTACACTGCAGGCAACGACTCGCCTCTTCCCGAGCCATTTCAGCGGTATAACCCAGAGGAACCTCTTTGAAATTTCTTGCCCTCTCCTTGGGTTCCTGCTCGGGCATCGGTACCCGGACGGCGGTTTTTTCTTCTTTGGCCATTCCCTATCCTCCTGATTCTCTAAACAAACGCCTACTCTACTCAGCGATAAAATGCGGGGCCTAACCCTCAATCAAATGCCGTTGCGGTCACTCAGCCCTTCCGACATTCACAAGAATATCTCTCCATGGAGTGCTTCTCGTCTTCGTGATACGCCGCCAGACGCTGCATCAGCTCATCGTAATCCACCAGGTGTCCGTCGAATTCGGGTCCGTCCACGCACGCGAATTTGGTTTCGTCGCCCACGGAGACACGGCAGCATCCGCACATGCCGGTGCCGTCCACCATGATGGGATTCAGGCTCACGATGGTGGGCACTTTGTACTCGGCCGTCAACTTGCTCACCACTTTCATCATAATGACCGGACCGATGGCCACAACCATCTTGATATCGCCTTTCTCGAGAAATCCCCTCAGTACGTCCGTTACAAAACCATGATGGCCGTAGCTGCCGTCGTCGGTACATACGTGCAACTCGGTGGAAGCGGCCTTCATCTTGTCTTCCATGATCAGCAGGTCTTTATTGCGGGCCCCGATGATGCCGACTACGTGATTTCCCACCTCTTTCAGTCCCTTGGTGATGGGATGAAGCACGGCCACGCCCGTTCCTCCGCCCACGCACACCACTTTGCCGAGCTTTTCAAGATGCGTCGGTTTGCCCAAGGGCCCGATGACGTCCTGGAAGCGATCCCCGACGGCCATACTTTTGAATAATGCCGTAGACTTGCCCACAACCATGTAATAAATGGTTACGGTGCCCTTCTTTTCGTCTTTGTCGGCAATGGTCAAGGGAATGCGTTCCCCGGTCTCATTGGCTTTGAGCACAATGAACTGCCCCGGCTTGGCCTTCTGGGCGATCTGCGGAGCTGCGATCTCATTCATGACCACGGTCCCGCCGGCAAGTTCTTGCCTTTTCAAGATTTCGAACATGGAATTCCTCCGTCTGCATTTACTTTTCCAACCCGGAAGCGCCGTTGCGTGTCGGGTCGACCGTCGATACTCGGCTCGAGTTGCCGTCCTTCCCACCGGCAGGCCGTCACCGGCATCGAACCAACTCAAGCCGCTAAGCTTCACCTCGGGATACAGTGGGGAGGGCGACATACGGAAATGATCGAACGGCAGGCCTGTGTGCCAAGCATACGACACGAATCCCCATGTGCCGGCCCCAAAGCCGAAAGGCGGAACTTCAAAGTTTCCACAATAGAGATTGAAGAGGAACAATGTCAATAGAAAGTGAAGTGCACTTGAAAAGAAAGAGAATAATCTTCACAGCGCCGGGGAAAACGGAAGACATTGATCCAACAGACACGTAACGTACACTTGAGACCTATTTGCCCAATAATTTGTATGAAAGTTATTCCGACACGGTCTGCGACGATAGGTGAACCTTGACGGAAAAATCTACCTTTATTAAGTACCGTTTTGGGAACATTGTAGATCGGGCGGGCATCCGCCAACGCAGCCGAGGAAACCGGATAGGCGGCGGGCTACGGTTTTTCTCGATGCTCGGTGGGACAGCCCTTATTCAAGGATCCGGAATCCGGCACCTTTTCGTTACCGGCATGGAAGTCCGGAAGGGCTTCTTATTCGACAACGAGTTGAATTGGAGAGCATCACATGTTCGAAAACGAGCACGATTTGAAACGTCCGGACGTGATCGAGCACCTCTCAAAATCGGCCGAATCCACCTTCCGGAAGCTGAAGACGATTCTCATCCTGGATTCCATGGCAGGCGATGACGGCCTTCTCCTGGTGGACGAATCGGGGAAGATCGAATTCACGAACGAATCTGCTCGTCGACTGATCGGACGTAATAGAGAAGAGGTTTCGGACGTCCTCTTCGCTTCCCTGATCGCTGAAGCCGGCTTCGATAATGCGCAATTCATCCTGGAACGATTATCCGCCGACGACATCGAACACGGTTCCACTCCCATTCCAAGTTCGCGGTCGTCATCTCGAGGAGAGACTCAGTATTTCGAGCTTTACATGGCCGCTATGAAAAGCGAAGAAGGTCGGAAAACCCTGATCCGCGTGCGGGACGTCACACAACGTGCGAATGTTGAAAACACGCTGAGAAAGACCAACAAGTTCTTTTCGAACATCATCAAGAGCTCGGTGGACGGAATTCTCGGCGGGGACATGCGCGGTATCGTCTTGATTTTCAACGAAGGCGCGGAACAGCTTCTCAATTACAGAGCGGATGAAGTCATTGGGAAAATGCACATCAGCCAACTTTATGAGGATCCCGTGGAAGCATGGGACATCATGAGGAAAATCCGAAGTGACGATTTCGGCGGCAGAGGAAAGCTGGCCACCACACAGGTTCACCTGCAAAGCAAACAGGGGGAGATTATTCCCTGCAATCTCTCGGCGGCCACAATCTATGAAGACGAGAACGAGGTCGCCACAGTGGGTATCTTTTCTGATTTAAGGGAACGCATCAGAATGGAAAGGGAGCTGGAGGAAACCCACCTTCAGCTGGTACAATCGGAGAAGATGGCCTCTCTCGGCAAGCTGGCGGCCGGGGTCGCTCATGAAATCAACAATCCGTTGGGCGGTATCCTCATGCTCGCGAATATGCTTCTCGAAGAGGTGGAGAAAGATGATCCTCGAAGGGGCGATTTGGAGCAAATCGTCGAGCAGACACTTCGCTGCAAAGACATTGTTCGAAACCTTCTGGACTTCAGCAGGCAGTACGGAAAAGAGAAGACGAGATTCAGCCTCAACGAAAGATTCCACAAGGTGGTTACTTTGTTTGGAAAGCAACCACTGTTCAAACATATCGATATCAGAATGGAGCAGGACTCCGACTTGCCGCTGGCGGAAGGCGACCCCGGACTCATTGATCAGGTGATTACGAATCTCATCGTCAACGCCGCCGACGCCATGGACGGCTGCGGCGTGCTCACGCTACGGACTCGCATCGCCGACGGCGGGGACTTCATCATCGCTGAAGTGGAAGATACGGGATGCGGCATCCCCGAGCAGAACCTATCACGCATCTTCGATCCGTTTTTCACCACAAAAAAGGTGGGGCAAGGCACGGGACTCGGGTTGAGCACCGCTTATGGGATTGTGCAGAAGCACGGAGGACGGCTGACCGTGCACAGCGAAGAGAAGAAAGGCAGTGTGTTTCGCCTTGAACTCCCGGTCCCCTTTAAAGAGACCGACCAAGAAACCCTCCCATGATTGAGGAACAAGTATAGGAAATGGGAAACAAAGCAAAAATCTTGATCGTCGATGACGAGATGATAATCCGGCAAGGATGCGCGCGTGCTTTGTCCAAAAGCGCATATGAAGTTTTCACCGCGGAAAATGGACGTCAAGCATTGGATATCCTGCTCGAGGAAGGTATCGACATCACTTTGCTGGACCTGAAAATGCCGGTTATGGACGGCATGGCGCTCCTCGAAGAAATCGATGAAAAAAAGATCAAGACTCTTGTCCTGATCATCACGGGCCATGGAACCATAGAGACCGCGGTCCAATCCATGAAGAGAGGAGCGTATGACTTCATTACCAAGCCTTTTACGCCGGACCAGCTGCGCCTGCTGGTAAACCGCGCCTGGGAAAAAGTCAGCCTGGAAAGGGAAGCCGCGTTTTTGAGGCAGGAACGGGATCGCAGCCTTAGGGACATAGCGACGGAAAAAAGCAGGATCACCAACATTATCTTCGCCATGGCCGACGGCGTCATCATCACCGACAGTGAGGGCAACGTGGTGCTCAACAACGCTTCCGCAGCCCGGCTTGTGGGCCTCCCACCGGAAATTCTACAAGGACGAAACCTGAAGGAAGCCATCCGGAATCCTGAAATGGCGGACATGGCCTCCCAGATGATCGGCGCGGGAGGCGGCGACGTGAAATCCGTCACCCGTGAAATAGAAATCGGCGACAATGCATATGTCCGAGCCAGCATGGGTCTTGTAACAACGGATGAGGGTTCCCCCATGGGCACGGTCACCGTGTTACAGGACATCGGTCATCTGAAGCAGCTCGAGAAAATGAAATCCGACTTCGTGGCCATGGTGGCCCATGAGCTGAGAGCTCCTCTGGCAGCGGTGCTTCAGAACGTGGATATCCTCTCCTCCGGGACATTGGGACCGATCCTGCCGGCGCAGAAACAAGCCCTGGAAAGAGTCTCCATAAGAAGTTCGGGACTTCTGAATCTAATCAATAACTTGTTGGACCTGAGCAAAATAGAATCCGGCAATCTTGCCCTCAACAAAGAAGAACTGGACATGAAACCCGTGATTCAACGGGTGGCGGAACTCATGCGCGCCAAGGCCGACGAGTGTAGCCTCACCCTTGTCCTGGAGCTGCCGGAGCGGTTGCCCACGATTCTGGGAGACCCCCTCCACATGGAAGGAGTGGTCACAAACCTTATTTCCAATGCAATCCGTTATAATAAAGAAAACGGCAACATCAAGGTTTCCGCCGGACCCAAAGGGGATTATCTGGAGATCACTGTTTCCGACACCGGCATAGGAATTCCAAAGGAAGAAATTCCGAAGATATTCGATCGGTTCTACCGTGTGAGAAGCGATGGGACCCGAAGAATCGGAGGAACAGGTTTGGGGCTTCCCATTGTGAAAGGAATCGTTGAGGCCCATCTCGGAACCATTGAGGTGGAGAGTGATTGTGACCGGGGAACTACTTTTCGAATCATGCTCCCTTCCATTTCCGTTACCGGGGTCCCGTCGCCGGCCTCTGAGGTTTCTCGTTGACCCTTTCGGCACCCGGCGCTAAAATCGTTAGACTTTACGGAACACGTCCAGGCAAACAAAGGGGCAAGGTATGGAACTCTTCAGTAAGATCGCATTCTGCACGGACTTCTCGGAAGGCGCCGATCGGGCCTTCGACGTGGCTCAATCCTTGGCCAAGAGCAACGGTGCCCGCCTATTTCTCGTGCACGTCATTCCTCCGATCGTATCACCCTCCCCGGCCTTTGAAGAATTCGTGCCCAATTATGCGACACTTCAGCTCACCGAAGAAGTGATGGCCGCGTCGGAAAACAAAATTGTCGAGACCTACGCAGATAGACTCGAAGGGTACACAAATTATGAGCCGAAAGTAATTAACGGCCATCCGCCTTCACGAATCGTCGAGTTCGCCGAAAAGCAGAATATCGACCTTATCGTGATGGGGTCCCACGGGCTTACGGGTTTGGCACACGTGTTTTTTGGAAGCACGGCGGAAAAGGTGGTCCGCAAATCGCCCTGTTCCGTGCTCTGTGTGCGCTTTAGATCCCGGGAAGAATCGAGCAGAGAAAAAACCACGGACGTTTAGACTGCTCCTATCATGGCGGCGCCACCTCGAATTCTGATAGTGGACGATGATCCGGATATGAGGGAAACCTTGAGGCTTTTTCTTGAATCCCAGGGCTACCACGTCCGTTCCGTCGCCACGGGGGCATCCGGGATACAATCCGCCAAGGAGGATCCTCCTGCCGTGTGTCTGGTGGACTTGGTGCTTCCGGATATGGACGGTTTCCTCCTGACGCGTTCCATCCGAGACCTCCCCGGCTGTGATAGCGTTCGATTCATCATGCTCACCGCCATGGGGACTCTCCGGGAAGCCAGAGAATTTGTCGGCAAGCACGTGACCCCGGCGGATGCTTTCATGGAAAAACCGGTGGATTTCCATGCCCTTAAGGACATGATTGTTTCTCTTTGCTCCGGTACCTAACGCGCTTAGCGATTGTACGAACAAAAGGGGACCGTGTAGTTCTCTACTCGTCCGATGAATCTGCGAGTGTGGAACACCAGGTCAAAACGGTTACATGACGAAAATTTCCAGCCAAGAAGGAATCCCGTCGCAACTCGAACGTTTCCTTGATGCTTTCATGCACCGTTTCTCTCTTGAGGCGGCTTGTCTGGTCCAATCCTCCGAAATCGGTCACGCATCCGAACCGGCATTGACACATGCGGAAGGGTGGGTAGTGGGCGCCCTGGACAAGGCCGAAGTCTCAACCTGCGTTGAAAACGCGGAAAGACTCGCAACGCGGGATCAGTTTCGGCGATACATGCCGAGAACCGTCGAGGCATTGAAGGATTTTCCCGCGCTGTTGTACCTACCCTTTCCCCGGGAGGAGCCCCCTGCCGGGGGGCTTATGCTCGTATCAAAAGCCGACTCGTTTCCCGAAACGGATATCGCTTTCTTTGACGCGCTGACAGTGCTGCTATCCGAATTCCGCAGAGGCGCCCCTTCAAAGGAAGGCCGGCTTCCATCCCTCGATGAGCTGCTTTTCACGGTACACGAGCTGAAGACACCCTTGGTGGCGGTGCACCAGTATTTGCAGATTCTGTCTCAAGGCATCCTGGGTCAACTCCCCGATAAGCCCAAAGAATTGATAGACAAATCACTGGCACGCATCCGGACCCAGTTGAATACTCTGGGAGACTGGCTCATGAGCGTGAGACTTTCTGCGGGGCACTACTCTAAGGGAGAAGGCGTCATTGAGCCGGCCGCCCTCCTCCCGGAAGTACTGAAGACGATAAGAGATGAGGCGCAAGCCAAGAACGTGCTGGTGAAAGTCCACGGAGATTTAACGATAACAAGACTTCTCGGCGATCAGGAGTTGTTCTCAACGGCCCTCCGTCATGTAATTCTCAACGCCGTGAGATTTTCACCGCCGGGCGGTACGGTGTCCTTACTGTGCGAACAGACCGAGAAGAATCTAGTGATCAAGGTCCTCGACGAAGGCCCGGGAATCGGTGCGCAGGATCTACCGCGCGTTTTCGACGAATTCTTCCATTCCCGAGACCCGGCGTTGTCGGAGGCCGTGGGGGTCGGTTTGGGATTAACATTGGTTCGAAAGATCCTCAAACTGCACGGCGGCCGTGTCGAGATCGGAAACCGTGAGTCCGGAGGAGCCGCGGCATGTCTGTATCTCCCCATTGCCGATTGAGCACCCGGAACACGTTTCGAAAATGCGGGGTCACTTAGACCGTCTTGTCGGACAAGCCCACACCCCTGGTTCGGACGCCGCTTCGCATGAACGGAACAATCGCGTCCCACTCTCCAGCCGTTCAAGATCAACTTCAACTTTGGCGAATTCTTGCCTTGGAGCCATAAAATGAACACACTCAAGAAAACCACCCTCGTTCTGGCCACCAGAAACTCGGGCAAGACCGAGGAAATGCGAAAAGTGCTGGAGAAGTTCCCTGTGAACATCCGAAATCTGGACGATTTCGGCCCTATGCCTCCTGTTGAGGAAGACGGGGAAACATTTGAAGACAACGCGGTCAAGAAAGCCGTTTCCACAGCCAGGATGCTCGGCACCCCGGCCATCGCTGACGATTCGGGGCTTATTGTCGAGGCCCTCCAGGGGAAACCGGGGGTTTTTTCAGCTCGGTATGCGGGGCCGGAAGCATCCGATGAAGAAAACAATCGGAAGTTGATCCGGGAGATGACCGGCGTTGAAAATCGGAAAGCCGAGTTCATGTGTGTGCTGGCCATCGCGGTTCCTACGGGACCCGCTCTGATTTACGAGGGACGCTGCGAGGGGTTGATTCTGGAACAACCACGAGGAGTTCAGGGGTTCGGATACGACCCGTTGTTCTTCTTCCCCCCGCTGGAAAGAACGTTCGCCGAGCTGACTCCGGAAGAGAAAAACCTTGTAAGCCATAGAGGAAAAGCCCTGGCCGAGTTGGGGCAGGAGTTCTCCAAGGTACTGGTTTGGCTTGAACATCGTCAGAGTGAAGCGCCGGTAAAATGGTTATGATCCGTCTATCGACTCCGGCCTTTCCCGCCATGAATCACGGCACGGTGTGACGCAACCCGACGGCCCTTTGAATTTGACGACAAACCGGCGGCTCGGCGTGTAGGACGAGGGCGTGGATTCAGAGGTACTTCCGGGGGGAGGTCGGAGGGCTCAGTAACCCGCCTGTCTGAGTCTTTCGAGCAGGTTGTTGGCCTCATGGAAACCGGGGTTGATCTCGACGGCCTTGGCAAGCGCCTTCACCGCGCTTTCGGCATCCCTCCCCTCCACGTAGGCGACTCCCAGGTTATAGAAGAGGTTTTCGTCATTAGGACTAATCTTGATGGCTTTCCGGTAGTTCTCAATGGCTTGTTTGATCTTCCCTTGTTGTCGATAAGCGATGCCCAGCCGGTTATAGACGTGTCTCAAGGACGGGTCGATCTTCAAAGCGGTTCCAAAGGCGTCTTCCGCCTCCTCCGCCAAACCGGCCTCCATGAAAATCTCCCCAACCCGTTCCGCGATGTCCGGATTATCAGGTTTGATTCTGCCCGCTTCGGCAAGCGCCCGTTTGCCCTCTTCCACTTTTCCCACTCCCAGCAGGGCGGCACCCAACGCCAGTTGGCGTTCCACGTTCATCGGGCTGATTTCCACAGCACGCCGCAATGTCTCGGAGGCCTCCTCCTTGCGTCCCGCCGAACTCAATACCCTGGCCAGGGCCTCAAAGCCTTTGACGTATTGGGGAGACAGCTCCACCGCTTTCTTGAAGGAGCGTACGGCGCCTTCGTAGTCCTTGGCCTGCTCGTGCGCGAGCCCTAAATGGAAGTGGCTCCTTGGACTGGCGGGGTCTATTTGAAGCGCTTTCTTGAATTCGACCACGGCCAACTGCACGCTCCCATTCTCCAGATAATACATGCCCGTCTTGATGTGGACGTCTATGGGGCTTGGTTTTTCGCGTTTATCCAATATCTGCTCGATACGATCGAGAAGAGTTTTCGCCTTAAACGGTTTGATGATGTATGCGTCCACGTCGCTTTCGAGCGCTTGTATCACCGTTTTCTCGTCCACCTCGGCCGTAATCATAAGAAAGGGAATATTCTTGGTCGTATCTCGACTTCGGAGTCTGGCAAGCAGGTCCACCCCCTTCATCCGCGGCATATTCCAATCGGAGATTACGAAGTCCACTCCGCCGAGCTCGATGCGTATGAGCGCTTCCTCGCCGTCGGGGGCTTCCGATATCTTTTTGAATCCACTGGTCTTAAGCATGTTGACGATCGTCTTTCTCATGGTCACCTGATCGTCCACCACCAAGACCCTGAGGCTGCCGAGCTTCGCAGGAGACAGCATAACTTCTCCCTGCACCGTTTCCCCATCCGGTAAGGAATCCGCGCACTCTCACGAAAAGAGGGCGCCAATGGGGAAGGGAATTGCTATATTTCGGAAGATAGAGCTGGTAACGTGAAAAAAAACGTGGTTCCCCGACCTTCTTCGCTTTCCAGCCGGATTGATCCCCCGTGGGCTTCAATCGCCAGTTTGCAGAAACTGAGTCCCAAGCCCGTACCCGTGCGGTTCTCCGCGTCGTCCGAAGCCCGTTTGAATTTTTCGAAAATGGCCTTCCGGAACCTCACAGGAATACCCTTGCCGGTATCCCGCACACTAAATTCCAGCATGTCACCCCCATCATGCGACCGAGCGCCCAAACTGATCCTGCCTCCAGGGGGAGTGGCGTTCACTGCGTTGATAAGCAGGTTTTGGAGTACCCTTTCCAGCAATCCGGAGTCTCCGCGTACAAAAAGAGAGGTTTCACAGAGGATTTCAACATCCAACTCAGCGAGACGAATCAGCGCCTGGAGTTTGAACAAAGTATTTTCAATGAGCCGTGAGGGTGAGAGAGCCCTGAATTCCGGAACCAGCCGTCCCTCTTCGGCCCGATTGATGTCCAACAAGTTCATGATCATCCGAAGGAGGTCGTCGCATGCGGATTCGGCCAATTCCACATACTCGATTTGATCGGTGGAAAGGGATTCCAGTTTGATCAAGTCGAGATTGCCCATGAGTTCTCCGATAGGCCCTTTCATGTCGTGGACCACCATGAGCATGAGATCCTTTTTGAGGCTTTCCAGCCGCAGGAGTTCCCGATTGGCATTTTCGAGAAGCTGTTTTTCCATCAGGAGCTCGTCGCGTGCCTCTCTGAGTTCAAGCGTTCTCCTGCGGACCTCTTCCTCCAGTATTTCATTATGTTTTACAGCCTGCTGCTCAAGTTCCTTTAATCGGGTCACATCGCGAAACATGACCACGGCCTGATCGGAGGAAGCCTGATCATCAAGCGGATGAATCATGACTTCCGTCCATCGGCGCTGATTATCCGACATTTTTTGTTCGAGCAACTCCCAGATCGTTTCTCCGGTTTGAAAGAAACGGAAGGCAAGGCATTTCCCGCCTCTGCAGGCCTCTTCGCCATTGAGGTCCAAAGGGCAGAAAAACTCATAGCAACGCCCCCCCACCACTTCTTTGGGATGCTTCCCCGTGAGACGGGCGTATGCCTGATTGACCGAAACGAGTTTAAGGTCCCGGTCAATGGTGAACATGGGGTCCGGAACGGCGTCGATGAGTGACCTGAACTTGTCTCTGCTTCTGGCGATAAGAGCGTTCAACTCGCTGGGGCTTAGAGATGCAGGTTGTGACTCCGACATGGTCATGGGTCTTCCGCGGGAAAGATGAAAGAGGCCCTAAACAGGTCATGTTCAAAGCGGCTTCAGTCCGGATTGAAGCGCAGCGGCCGCTGGATTCCGACGAATGAACCCGACCTTCCCTCATCGGAACGGAATCGGCCTGGCACTCGCCTCTCGCTCCGAAATCGATTCTCGCTATCTCCGGAAATATATTCAAAATTCCGTGTAATTAATATCACATTGACGATTAGGTGTCCACTCGGCCTGCTGCGCAATGTGCGACCGCCGGACGCGGTCCCCGTCATTCATGATTTGGAAAGGAGGGCTCGGTTCTGCTTGAAAGCGGAATCGCCGCAGTGAATTTCAGACGTGAATGAAAAAACCCGTCGTTCTCATTCTCTCGTCGACGTTCCGATGGAGAAAAGGAACCCGTACTCATTCAGCTCACCGGTATTCGGGTGAAACCTCCCGCTATCGATCCGCCCCATCATCCTTCGGAGGCGAAGCGGTTTCCGCGGAGCCGTTCTCGGAGGGTTCTTGGACATTGGAGGGAACACTCGGCTTGTTTCTGCCTAAGGCTTCCCGAAAAATGTACTGCAATTCCAGGTTAAACCGTTCCGCAAACAAAATGTACTGTGCGTACTGCCTCGGAGTAAGCACATCTTCGAGCTTACGCGCTTCCTCCTGATAAAGCTCGTACTTTTTCAACTCATTTTGCTTGTAGGCCTCGATCAAAGACTTAATCTTCTCACCGTTTCGCTGTTCATTGCGCAGTTCAAGAGCCAGTTTCTTCTCAATCCTATTGCATTCGGAACGAAGCTGACTCCTTCTGACCTGAAACGCGTGCAGCACCGGGAAGAGCTTTCGGGCGGTAGGTTCGTCCAGATTCAGTTCCGAAGTCAGTCTCCAGATGCGAAGCATGTCAATCCGTCTTCTCACCCGCTCGCGTTCGGATTCAACATTGTCGGGGAAGGACGACGGCGGGACAAACGGAACCGCGGGACGCTCCACCGCAGGTGGAACTTCGTCCTTTTCCAGGGGATCCGGTCCGCACTGGGCAGGAGAGGAGATCAGCACCGGCGCGATAAGGAGACCCATCACGAAAAGAAATCTCAGATTGGTATGATGCAGTGCCATAGATCTTCGCCTATCCAAGCATGCTTAGTTGGGAATCATATGCTCAAGTGCGTGGGAGATCCGCTGAAGCTCTCCGGGCTCTAGGTTGGTCAAGCGGTAATCCACTTCCTCCACATCCTCGTCGGGATGCGCAATGCCCGGCAACGAAGGAATGTCGTCCCGGATACCGTCCAAACGTTCTTGAGCCGCTACGCGCCGGAGCAGTGCTCTGTTCACATAAGACAGTTCCTCTCGAGACAGATGATCCAGGTGGAGAGAAACCCGATCTTCCATGGGCGATGAGATCAAAGTGGCGGGTAATGACACGGTGTTTACGCTCGTTGAGGCAGGCCCCGAGGTCGGAATCTTCGAGTCCGATCGGTACAGGGACGGTCCCGCCACGAAAAAGGCGAGGATCAAGGCCGCCGTGGCCAGTCCCATGCCGAAAGCCGGTCGGAAAAGCCGATTCATCATGCCGCCAAGGTTAATCCGCCCTCTCCAATTGCCGTAATAAGCGTCCGCGATGAGACGGTGTTCGACTTGGCGTGTGAAATCATTCCAGTCCGGTTCTCGTTTCGGGCGCGGCTCGGTCAGCGTATCTTGGAGTAGTTTGACGAGCTCAAGCGAAGTTCTGCATTCCACGCATTCATCCAGATGGCCTGCGAGAGGGCCGTCCAGACCCCTCTCCAAATCGGAACGGTTCATCTGCGTGATGAGTGCTTCAGCTTTTTTGCAGTCCATACAACTTCCCCAACTTTTTTTTCAGTTTTTGAAGAGCGAAATGGAAGTTCGCTTTCGCAGCCCCTTCACTGCACCCTAAGATACTACTCACATCCGCATAACTGAGATCTCTATACGTTCTCAATATCACGGTCAAACGCTGCTTCTCCGGCAACTCTTCGATGGCCCTCTGAAGCACCCGCCGTTTTTCCTTTTCGATGAGAGAGTCGGCCGGATCGTCATCGCCCGCCAAGTTCGGATCCAATTCATCCGACGGCGTCACGCGGGACTTCTTCAAATGATTACGACACAAATTCAGTGCGATCTTGTAAAGCCACGTTTTAAATTTCGACTCCTTCTTGAAACGCTTCAACGATCTGAAAACATTGACGAACGCCATCTGGGCGATGTCTTTGGCTTCCTCTTCGTTACCGACGATACGCAGCACGAAGTAGTAGATTTCCTTTTGATATTTCCGGACCAGCGTCTCAAATGCAGCTTGATCGCCCTCCAGGAAATCATCAATCAGTTGGAAGTCTTCGTCCCGCATTTTTGTATCTTAGAGGCCTTCTGGAAAAGGAAAGTTTAACCCGGCGGTTATCTGCCAGTGACAGGACGAACAATTTAGAGTCGAGTTCCAGCTCACGCCGGCAATTCGCCGGCCCCCCACGCGGAAACGAGAGCGACTACGTGGGAGGCTTCCATCGAAGACCCCGGCAATTCATAATGAGGACGATCGTCGCTGTCAAATAGTTTGCAAAATATTGGACATCATTTCCCGAAGAAACTCAAGGCTCTTCCTGCACCAACAAGATCCCCCCTCTTCCGGCAAGGTTTCTGTTTGACAACTTCGAATCATCCTTTGTAAACATCGTCAATCGTAAATAGTCTAAAAAGGAGCGTCCGTGATGGAGATCGTCATTGCCGGAGCAGCGCGTACCGCCATTGGCAAGTTCGGTGGGACCCTCAAGGAACTCAGCGATATCGAGTTCGGCCCTATTCCCATAACGGAGGCTATGAGCAGAGCGAACATCAGCGGAGACATGGTCGACGAGACTATCTATGCCTCCGGCTACCGAACCGGGGACCTCCCCATCAACTCAGCCCGCGTGGTCGCCGTCAAGGCCGGTATCCCCATTGAGAGGCCCCAATTCACCATTTCGAAAGCCTGCGGCGGCAGCCTAAAGGCCGTCACATTGGCCTCCCAGATCATCAAAGCCGGGGACGCGAAAATCATCGTGGCCGGAGGTATGGAATCCATGAGCAGGGCCGCGTATCTGCTCAAACAAGCCCGCTGGGGATACCGTTTGGGTCACGGACAGCTCCAGGACCAGCTGATTCTTTTCGACCCCCTCAGCGGCGACACCATGGGTGAAACCGCCGAAAACGTGGCGGAAAAGTACGGAGTATCAAGAGAGGATCAGGACGAATTCGCACTTCGAAGCCAGCAATCGGCCGAGGCCGCCATCAAGAATGGACTTTTTCGGGATCAGATCGTCCCCGTCGAGATTCCGGCCAAGAAAGGCGCACCCTCCGTTTTCGATACGGATGAACACCCCAGATTCGGCACCACCCTGGAAGCCCTGACCAAGCTCAAGCCGGCTTTCAAGAAGTCCGGGGGCTCGGTGACCGCCGGCAATTCGAGCGGTATGAACGATGGAGCCGCCGCCTTGGTGGTCATGTCCGGCGACAAAGCGAAAGATTTGGGAATCGAGTCCCAGGCACGCATCGTCTCCTTCGCCTCCGTGGGCGTGGAACCCTCTTTAATGGGCATCGGCCCGATTCCCGCTACCCGCTTGGCATTGGAAAAAGCCGGAATGACCATGGACGACATCGATTTGGTGGAGTTGAACGAAGCCTTCGCCTCTCAATCACTCGTCTGCATCCGTGAGCTGGGCATGGACTTGGAGAAGGTCAATGTGAACGGAGGCGCGATTGCTTTAGGGCATCCGGTCTCCGCTAGTGGAGGCGTCATCCTCATCAAGCTCCTTTATGAAATGAAACGGAGGGACTTGAACACGGGACTGGCCACCATGTGTATCGGCGGCGGACAGGGAATCGCCCTCGTCGTAGAACGGATGTGAGAACACGTACGAATCACGTTCGTATTCGGCCAATCGGGATATCATGGCATCGCTCACGGCGGGACAGGAAGAGTTTCGACGTCACGTCCGCACCCTCGTGGAAGACAACATCGGGCCCGTCGCGGCCCGGCTGGACGAAAGCGAAGATTTTCCAAGGTTAAGCTACGAGGTATTCAGAGACGCCGGACTGCTGAAGGCGGCTCTACCTCGAGAACACGGCGGTTTGGGAGCCAAAGCCGTCACCCTGTGTATATTGATCGAGGAAATTTCCCGCGTCTCCCCGTCCTCGGCCCTTCTCGTTTTTCCGACCTCCGCTCTCATAAGGATACTTTGCAGAGTAGGCGATCCAAACCAGAAAGCTCGGCTCCTGCCCGGGTTCGCTCAAGGCGACAAGCTGTGCGGGTTTGCCCTGACGGAACCCGGCTCCGGATCGGACGCGGGGTCTCTGCAAGCCCGGGGCGTCCTGAAGGGCGACCGATATGTTCTGAACGGCAGCAAGACCTATCTCACTTTGGGAGAATACGCAGACTATTATCTCGTGTTCATAAGGACCTCAAAGACGGTGGGTCCCAAAGGAATCAGCGCGCTCATCCTGGATCGAAGGTCTCCGGGGATTTCCTTCAGCGGCATATTGGGAAAGATGGGATTGGGCGCAAGCATTACTCAGACCATGTTCCTCGACAATGTCGCTGTGTCGGAAGACGACCTGCTGCTGGGTCCGGAACGAGGTTGGGAAGTCCTCTCTCGGCACGCCAACCCTATGCGCGTATGGGGTGCTGCGAGCATGGCTCTGGGCATTGCCCAGGGCGCTTTTGACGAGGCGTTGGCCTATGTCCGTCGGGAAAAGGAGTTAAGACGTCCCATGGGCCGATCTCAGGCCGTGGAATTCATGTTGGCCGATATGTGGACACAAATCGAGGCGGTAAGATCAACGGTATATCGAACCGCAGATATGGTCGAGGGTGAACGGGCCGAGCAGAAACAGATCGAAACGTACGTCTCCATGTCCAAATATCTGGCTTCGGACATGGCCATGCAGGTCACCACGAACGCCGTCCAGATTTTGGGTAATGAAGGCGTACGCCGCGGGTGCACCGCCGAACGGATGATGCGGGACGCCAAGGCCATACAGATTTTCGATGGGTCCAACCAAGTTCAGAGACTGATCGTTGCGAGAAACCTATTAAGATAGATCAGGGGGATACTATGCATTTCCGTTTGTCCGAAGAGCTTGAGATGTTGAAGGAAACAGCGAGAGACTTCACCGAAAAGGAAATCATGCCCCATGCCGACAAGTGGGACGAAGAGCATTATTACCCGATCGACGTACTCAAGAAGATGGGTGAATTGGGCTTTTTCGGATGCGTAATCCCGGAGCAATACGGCGGGAACGAAATGGGATTCCTCGCGCAGACCATCCTGACGGAAGAAATCGCTCGAGGCTCCAGTTCGCTCCGCGTGGCGATCAACATGCAGACTTTAGGGACCGCATTCTCTATTTTGAGATACGGATCCGAAGAACTGAAAGAGAAGTACATTCCAGGGCTGGTGAACGCCGATTTGATCGGTTGCTTTGCCATCACCGAACCCAATGCCGGTTCGGATATTCTGGCCATGAAAACCACCGCCCGGGACAATGGTGATCACTACCTGCTCAACGGGTCCAAGACCTGGATCAGCAACGCCCAGGTGGCCGATACGTGCGTGCTTTACGCCTACACCAACCGTGAACTGGGCAGTAAGGGACTCAGCGCCTTTGTGGTGGACCTGAAGGTTGACGGGATTACCACAAGGCCTTTGGACAAGATGGGGACCCGGTCTTCACCCACCGGCGAAGTCTTTCTCGAGGACGCGAAAGTGCCCAAAGCCAACCTGTTGGGTAAAGAAGGAGAAGGACTCAAGATCGTGTTCTCCAGTTTGAATCAGACGCGACTTTCCTGCGCCGCCGGAGGCGTGGGCGTGGCCCAGGCCGCACTCGACGCGGCTACCGCCTATTGCAGGGAGAGGGAGCAGTTCGGGCAGCAGGTGGGTGAATTCCAGATGAACCAGGACATGATCGCTCAAATGGCCGTTGATGTGGAAGCGGCTCGGCTGTTGACCTACAAAGCCGCCGTGCAGAAGGATGAGGGGAACCTGGGGAATACTCTCGAGACTTCCATGGCCAAGTATTTTGCCGGAGAAGCCGCGGCGAAATCCGCGCATCGTGCCATGAAGATTCTGGGTGCCTACGGCTACTCCACCGAGTATCCCGTGGCTCGTTGTTTCAGGGACGCGGTGCTGTACCAGATCGTTGAGGGGACCGCCAACGTTCAGAAGATGATCATCGCCATGGACCAACTCGGTTATCGCAAAGCGAACCGCTAAGCCTTTCGGAGGTTCATCCGAACGTGCCCGGCCCGGACGGAATCCGTTCCGGGCCGGGCTTTTGTAATTGAAATCTCCGGCTCCCCGTTTTTTTGGGGCGGGAGCGTCTCCAGCTTCACCACCATGAGTATTTGAACCCAACAGATGAAGAAAGGTTGATCCGTTATGGAATGGCTGGCCGGCGTGGGGCTGATCATTATGATCTCAAGCATGGTCCCGCAAATCGTCAGAATCTATCAATTGAAAAGCGCCAAGGACATCTCAAGATGGACCTACGGCCAGCTCCTTCTGGTAAATGTCATGTTTATTGGATATTACATGAGTCTGGAACATTGGACCGCCCTTGCTTTGAACGTGCTGCTCGGCATTGCCATGGCCTGGGTACTGATACTCACCTTTATCTATCGTTAGACGGAAACAAGTATTCGCCATGAGCCTTATCACGGTTGTAAATTTGAGCCTGTCCTTCGGCGGGAGATCGATTCTGGACGGGCTCAATCTTCAAATAGGGGAACGAGACAACGTGGGCCTCATCGGTCCCAACGGCGCCGGAAAGACCACGTTGATGCGAATTCTCGCGGGGGAGACCAGACCCGACTCGGGAGAAGTGCAGGTCACCGGCGGAGTGCGCGTGGGCTACCTCCCACAGGACGTTTCGGTATTGCACGGAAACACGGTGATCGACTCCGTGTTGAGCAGCATACCCGGAAAAGCGGAAAAGGAAGGTCTGCTTTTCGACTTGGAAAGGTCCCTGGACTCTTCCACGGACCCGAAGCTTCAAAGTGACCTGGCGGTTCGCATCGCCGATCTCCACGAAGAACTGGCCAACTTCGAGGTCCAGTATTCGCCTTACGAGGCTCGCAAGATTCTTGGGGGGCTCGGTTTCGACGCCGCCGGCATGGAACGACCCGTGAGTCAACTCAGCGGTGGTTGGCGGATGAGGGTGGCTTTGGCCGGCCTGTTGTTCCAGAAACCCGACCTGCTCCTCCTGGATGAACCCACCAACCATTTGGACCTCCCCTCGGTGCACTGGCTCAGCACGTTTCTCGAAAAATGGCATCACTCCCTGGTCCTTATCTGTCACGACCGCCATTTCCTCAACAGGCATGTTCGGAGGGTCATGAGTTTCGAGCCCGAAGGCTTCCGGGCCTATTCAGGTAATTATGATACCTATCTGGAGGCGCGGGAGGTCGAGCGGCGCGTTCTCGAAAACCGGGCCCGCAACATGGAGCAGAAAGTCAAAGACGCTCAGAAATTCATCGACCGGTTCAAATACAAAAGCACCAAGGCCCGCCAAGCCCAAAGCAAGATCAAGATGCTCGAGAAACTCGAGCTGGTCGCCACTTACAAGCCGCAGAAGAAAGTCAGGTTCTCTTTTCCGGCGGTGGACCCTTCGGGCCGGGTGGCCATGACTCTCGAAGGAGTGAGCAAGGCTTTCGGAAACCACCAGGTCTTCGAAGACCTGGACCTGAGCGTCCTGCGAGGCGACCGGGTAGCGGTGGTCGGACCCAACGGCTGCGGCAAGACCACACTCCTCAAGATCATGGCTCGAGAACTCAAACAGGACAGCGGTTCCGTGACCCTCGGGCATAACGTAACCCTGAGGTACTACGCTCAGCATCAGTCGGAAACGTTGAGCGATTCGAGGACCGTGATCGAGGAAGTCTACACCGAAGCGCCCATGGCGTCTCAATCCTTCATCCGAGGGGTCTGCGGAGCCTTCCTGTTCTCGGACGACTCCGTCGACAAGCCGGTGGGCGTGCTCTCGGGAGGAGAACGTGCCAGGGTCGCTCTCGCCAAGCTTCTCGTATCCCCCGGCAACGTGATGCTTATGGACGAGCCCACCAATCACCTGGACCTGTTCTCGTCCGAGGCTCTCATTCAAGCCCTGGAACAATTCGAAGGGACCCTGGTATTCGTGTCTCACAACCAGTCTTTTGTGAACCGTCTGGCAACACGGATTCTGGACCTTTCCGGCACCCGCGCCCAAGACTACCCGGGCAGCCTCGAGGAGTACTACCAACACCTTGCCGAACTGGAAGCACGGGAAAGCGAGAACTCCCAAACGCCCGAAGTCGACCGAACGCAAAAGGAGAAATCCGGCGGAACCAAGGAGGACAGGCAGGCCAGAAAGCGAGAGGAAGCCCTGCTCAGACAGAAGAAGAGCAAGCTCCTGGGACCGATGCGCAAAGAGATTGAGAAATTGGAGGCCCGTATCCAATCACTCGAGAAACGGCAGGAGGAGATTTCCACACTCCTCTGCGATGAAAACGTCTTCAAGCAAGCCGATGTGAGCATGCCCCTGGTGACCGAATTCGGGGAGATCAAAGAGGATATCGCCCGCCTCATGGCGCGCTGGGAAACGAAACAGGCCGCCCTTGAGGAAGCGGAGAAGAAGATGGAGGACTAGATGGCGAAATCACGACACGGGTGAAACGCGGTCCGGCTTCAAGATCCCACGCTTCCTTCACCAAACCGGGAAGGTGAAATTATGGCTCCGTTCGGATGGATCGTCCGACTAGCCCTTGAGCCGGCTTCTTAGAATGGGTTATAGTCCCTTGAGTAACCCGCTCGGCGAACCGTTCCGAATATCGATACCATCGGCTCTGCGCCGCTTTTTCCAGTCAAGGATCACAAGGAGTTGCGGAATTCATGAACGACCACGCTAGATTCACCGGCGCGAGCCGGTATGTATTGGACAACGAGTTGGCTAAGATCGTCAACATCTCCATGGCTCTCGAGATGCCTCTCCTTCTCAAGGGAGAGCCCGGAACCGGGAAGACCATGCTGGCTTATGCCATTGCCGAAAACCTGAATATGCCGCTTATCGTACTGAACGTTAAATCCAGCATGAAATTGGTGGACTGTCTGTACCAGTACGACACGCTCACCCGCCTGAACGACAGTCGTTTCGGAGACTCGGAACGCAACGTGAGCAACATCGAAGACTATATCCGCATGGGAAAGATCGGACAGGCATTCACGGCCGACCGGCGCGTGGTGCTGCTCATCGACGAAATCGATAAGGCGGACACGGATTTCCAGGACGACATGCTGGACGTTTTGGACCAGATGACCTTCGATATCATTGAAATCGACCGTACGTTGAAGGCCATCAATCGTCCGGTGGTGATCATTACCTCCAACGCGAAGAAGGACCTCTCGGATCCGTTCTTGGGAAGATGCAACTTTCACCACATCGCCTTCCCCGAGCCGGAAATGATGCGGAGCATCGTGCTCGTGCACTTCCCGAACCTGGCGCAGGACATGATGGATGCCTGCGTGCAGTGTTTCTACCTCCTCAGGGAGATGCCCGGAGTGGAGAAGAAGCCGGCCACCCGCGAACTGATCAACTGGATACGGGCGTTGTTGGCCGATCCGGACTTCGACCACAAGGAGTTGGTCCGAGGGAAGATTCCATACCTGGGCGTATTGTTCAAGAAAAGCCCCGACTATCAGCAGGCGGAAAAGCAGCTCAAGAGGTTTCGCTTGTAGGAAGACTGAGACGACACGACATGTTTGTTGAATTCTTTTACCTACTGAAAGAGGGAGGCATCCCGGTCTCGCCCACCTCCTTTCTTCGCCTGCAGAGCGCCATGAGGGGCGGGCTCATCATGAGTCTCGAAGACCTGTACATCGGGGCCCGCTCCATACTCATCAAGAGCGAACGGTTTTTCGATTTGTACGACCGGATCTTTTCTCACCACTTTCACGGCGTGGAACTGCCCGACCTGACCGCCGTCGAGCTGGAAGAAACCGTACGCGCGCTGTTGGATGAGTGGCTCAAGGATCCCAAGGAACTGGCCGATCTGCTCGGAGTCGACGAGAACGACCTCCTTCAGCTCAGTCCGGAAGAGCTGATCGAGTACTTCCTGGAACGGCTCAAGGATCAGGACGGAGCCCACCACGGAGGCTGGCGTTGGATCGGAACGGGCGGATTTTCCCCCGTGGGACATTCGGGTCACAACCCGGGAGGCATGCGCATCGGAGGCGTCTCCCGCAACAAATCCGCGGTGAAAGTGGCCATGGACCGGCGGTATCGCGACTATTCCCAGGACGGTCCCCTCACCCAATCTCAAATGGGCGAAGCCCTCAAACGCCTCCGATACATGACGGCCGTCGGCCCCAGGGATCGATTGAACCTGGATGAGACCATCCGATCCACCATGAAAAACGCAGGCGAAATCGACATCGTTTTCGACCGGAGCCTCCGAGATCGCTTGAAGATCATCCTGTTGATCGACAATGGAGGATGGTCCATGGATCCCTACGTGGACATCGTCCAAACCCTGTTCAACTATGCCCGATCCCAATTCAAGGACATCAAGACTTATTATTTTCATAACACAATCTACGACGCCGTGTGGGAGGATCCTCCCCGGAGAATCAGACCCTTCCGTGTGGAGGAATTCAGCGGCAAGGACCCCGATTCAAGAATGATCATTCTCGGAGACGCCAGCATGGCGCCTTACGAGCTTATGGCCACGGACGGATCCATCCACGTGGAAGAAAGAAGCACCCAACCCAGCATCGAACGGCTGAAGTTCCTGACCTCGACCTTCGGCCGCTGTGTTTGGCTCAATCCCGTGCCCGCACCTCAGTGGGAATATACGCGGACGATCCTCATCATCCGAGAGCTCATTCCCATGTTCGAACTCTCTCTGGACGGTCTGGAAAAGATGGTGGCCCACTTGATGAGCAAGAACTAGCCTCCGCCGTTCCGAAAGCTGCGGACCACCGATGAATCGGACACGATAGGGTCTGCAAGTCGGCGTTGCCGTGGATGTGTCGTCGGGCGCGAACGGCCGCATCGGCCGGACGTCCCCGCCAGGATCGACCTATTGACAGGAAAGGAAATCGCCTTGACTAGTCGGAAGAAGCAAACCATTGCAGTGCTCACCGGCGGAGGTGACGTCCCGGGGCTCAATCCATGCATCAAGGCCCTCGTTTACAGCGCCATGGATCACGATCTGAGGGTCATCGGCATCAAGAAGGGATGGGCGGGCCTGCTGGAGTACAACCCGGACGATCCGGAAAGCAGGGATCAAAACGTCATCGAGTTGGACAAGGCAACCGTCAGGACCATCGACCGAACGGGAGGCACCTTTCTCCACACCTCGAGAACCAATCCCAGCGGCGTCCGCACCAAGGACTGTCCGGAATTCCTGCGGGACAAACAAGACATGACCAAGGAGAAGACGGACTTCACCGCACACGTCTTGTCCAATTTGGAGAAGCTGGGCGTGGACGTGGTTGTTCCCATTGGAGGCGACGACACGCTCTCCTTCGGTGAGCGTTTGCACCGAGAGGGATTTCCCGTGGTCGCCATCCCCAAGACCATGGACAACGACGTTTACGGTACGGACTATTGTATCGGTTTCTCCACCGCGGTCACGCGAAGTGTCCAATTCATTCATCAACTTCGCACCTCCACCGGTTCCCACGAACGGATCGCGGTGGTCGAGTTATTCGGACGGTACTGCGGAGAGACTTCCCTGGTGACTGCGTATCTGGCCTGGGTGGACCGTGCCGTCATCTCGGAAGTGCCTTTCGATATCGAGAAGCTCGCCGCCTTTCTTGTGGACGACCGAAGCAGAAATCCCAGCAACTACGCCATGATGACCATCAGCGAGGGCGCGAAAATGGAAGGCGGAAGCATGGTCCTCAGAGGCGAGGAGGATCCTTACGGGCATCGCAAGCTGGGGGGCATCGGGGCCGTTACCGGAGAAGCCATTCGAAAACTCACGGGTGTCGACATCATTTTCCAGCCGCTGTTCTACCTCATGAGAAGCGGCTCGCCCGATTCTTTGGACATGATGGTGGCGGTGAACTACGCCAATATGGCCGTGGACCTGATTCGCAAGGAATCCACCGGCAGACTGGTGGTGCTGCGAAACGGGCAGTACGGAGACGTCCCCATGACCACCATCACCACGGGTCAGAAACGGGTGGACGTGAGGGAGCTCTACGACATTGAGCAGTATCGTCCCAAAGTACGACATGTGAGCGGGAAACCCATGTTTCTCTACTAATTCCGCACGAAAGCAATACGGATCGGCTATGCCGGCTTCCGGCAAAGCCGACGCCTTGCGCTTGACACATTCACTGTTGGATGTTTATACTTAAGAATTGCATCGGCAATGCCGATGCGTCCGAACCGCCTTGAATATGGAAGTGGATAGCCCGCTGGTGGGGCTCCCGGACTTCAAATCCGGTGGAGGGCGTGAGCAGCGTCCTCGGTGGGTTCGATTCCCATGCACTTCCGCCAATCATTTCGGGAAGTTGGCGGAGTCATCTTGACGCTTCCGCAGCTTCCCTTTTGTTTTTCAAGGCCGTTGTGCCCGATACTGCGCCCAACCGCCCGCTCTGTGCCTCCAGGTATGCGGCCCGCCGTTCCGTCGCCATTCTCAAATCCGACTCGCTGACGATGTTGTATCGGTCGAAAACGGCCCGGGTCTTGTGCCCCGTTACGGCCATTGCGATCGTTCGTTCACCCCGCCCCGGCAGAGATTCCGGTTTGTCGTTGTGATTGTATTTGGCCGCCAGACGCTTCCACGTTTGTAAAGACCGCCCATTCAATCGTTCTCCTTTCCCGTGGGCACATGGGAGGCACACTCGGACCTCTTAAGCATTACGTGACGGCCTTTTCGAAGCTCGCTCCTTTCTTAAACATGACCAATAGTAAGTTTTTCGAAACCATATCTCGCCCTGCTCTATTGTACCAAATTTTCTGTGTAATTCCCGGTAATTGTGCACACAACGGCACCAACATCCCCATTTTACCGAATTTGATGTTATTGATATGTTCCTTGATAATTCAAATGGTTCTATTCCTGGTTCTGTTGCGCATTGATCAAGCGCCGGTTCCTTCGCCTCTTGCGTTGCGCCATGCTTTCATACCCCGAGAGCTAACAATCGATCTGTTTGAAGAGCCGGCCGGGACCACCCCGGCAAGGCCGCCTTTCAGGCTTCTTCGAAGCCTTCGACAAAGACGGTTTCCACCATTTCGACCCTGCCACCTGTGGCTTCGAACTCTCAGGACGCTTCGTCGCAGTCGAAGCCGGCGGTGGCGCCGATAATGGTTTCTCCGTTCAAAGTCTCCTTCTTACTCATGGTGATTTCCATCAAAAAATCGCGCGCAATTGCCCGCGGCGGAAAAAAACCGCCCTGGGTCTTCGGGGCCCCTCGGGTCTGGACGGATTCGAACATTGAAAGAAATTTTCGGAACATGGTCGGATGATCATCCGATTCGCCGGATTTTAAACGATTTCAGCCTACCACTGCCTGTCCTGAAGTCAAGCTTAAGAACCAAACCAAGATCGTCACAGGCCGCTAATCTGCAAAAATGACGGGAACTCCCTATAGACACATCGCTGAAAACAGCCTAAGAAATAAAGATTATTGAATAATCTTGACTCGGGCGGGTCGTCTCGGATGAAAACGCCCCTCGCTCCTGTACGCGTATCAAGCTCATGAAAGGCTGTCGCTTCCTGAAAACAATGCACCGATAGCCCCTGCTCCGCATCCGCACCACGATTCGATTCGCACGGCAACGTTGCCGCGCTTGTTTGCCGGAGCACGGCGGTATTTAATCCGAATTCCGGAATGTAATCCAACGCAGGGAGCTCTATGATGAGATTCGGCCGTTATCATTTTCATTCGGTTTTCGAGGATGACGCCTACCTACCCCCTTTCAAAGGATCCACTTTTCGAGGCGTATTCGGAGTCGCCCTGAAACGGGTGGTCTGCGCGCTGAAACGACAGGAATGTCCGGACTGCCTTCTCCGCGAACAATGCATCTATGCAAGAGTCTTCGAAGACTCCGCAGGCTGGAATCATGGGGACCGGCCTACTACTGCTTCACCTTCCCCTCCACACCCGTTCGTCATCGAACCCCCCTTGTCGTCCCGGACGGTTCATCCGAAAGGAAGCAGTTTCGACTTTCGATTGCTCCTGTTCGGATACGCCAACGATTCTCTCCCCTACTTTGTCTACGCCCTGGAACAAATGGGGTCACTGGGCATTGGAAAGAAGCATGAGGGTAAAAGGGCCTCATTTCGCATCGACTCCATGACGTCGGATCATGGTTCATCCTACAACGGAGAAGAAAGACGGCTCGAAACCCAAGCCCCACCGGATATTGCCCTGGCCGACTTTTCCACGAAATTGAAAAGTCCAAATCGCGTTCGCTTGTCCTTGGATACGCCGCTGAGACTCAAGTTCCAAAACCGATTGCAGGCGGAGCTTCCTTTCCATGTCCTGATTCGTGCGGCCCTCCGTCGGCTGGCCGCCCTCAACCGGCATTTCGGAAACGGGGAGCCCGACATAGATTACCGGGGCCTGGTGGCACGGGCGCAAGCAGTGAGACCGGCTTCACAACAGCTACGATGGTTCGATTGGCGACGATATTCCAATCGCCAAGAACAGGCCATGCTTATGGGAGGCATGATCGGAACCATAACTTACGAGGGGGCCGTCGGAGAATTTCTGCCCCTCCTCAAATACTGTGAGACCGTGCATCTGGGTAAGGCCACCAGTTTCGGTCTGGGAAAGATCACGGTCACGCCCGAGGATGACGCATGAAATCCGTCCTGTTGGCGGTGTGCGGCCTTGCGCCTCAGGTGATTACGGAGACGCTTTACGCGCTGCATCAGAACGGCAAGACCGTTGATGCGGTACATGTGATTACCACCCGTCAAGGCAAGGAACGGATTTTTTCCACGCTCCTCATTCCGGAATCGGGCATCTTTCATCAGTATTTAGAGGAGCAAGGGTTACCGGCGAACTCCGTGGATTTTACTCACAGGAACGTGCACGTGGTGACCGACGAGCACGGTATCGAGACGGGGGACATCGTGACCGAGGAAGACAATGAGCGGCTGCTGGGCCTCTGCCTCCGATTGGCCTTCCGCTTCACGGCTTCTCCGGACACGACGGTCTATTTCTCCCTGGCCGGGGGAAGGAAGACCATGAGTTCCTGCCTGGCCCTGGCGGCCCAGGTCTATGCCCGGCCTCAAGATCGGGTCTATCACGTGCTGGTCTCACCCGAATTCGAAAGCAACCCGGCGTTCTTCTACCCTCCCAAGGAGCCCCGAATCATTTGCCTGAAGGATGAAAAGGGCGAACCCTGTTACAAAGACACCCGGTTCTCCCAAGTCAACCTGGTGCATTTGCCCTTTCCCGGCGTCCGGGACCGGTTGTCGGATGAGTTGCTCAAGGAACCTTTGGACCCGGGAACGCTTATGCTTTCCCTTGTGCGGGAAACCAGGCAACAGCTTCTGCTGGACCTGAGTCGGAATTCGCTAGTCTATCGCGGCATGGAGCTGGACATGAGGCCCGCCCACCTCGCGCTTTACGCGTTCTTCGTCCAACACAAAAAGGAATACGATTGCAGTCGTTTGGATTGTAAGGGTTGTTCCGAATGCTTCATGGAGATCGAAAAGGTGCACGAACAGCAGCAACGAGTGACCGAAATGTACCGCAAACTTACGAGAGGGCGTGTGATCGGCGGCATGAGTGATACAGGCATAACGGCGCTCAGCTCTGAGAATTTCAACTCCTACAAGTCCAAGATCAGAAAAGCCTTGTTGGACCGATACGGCCCCTACGCCGTCAAAGAGCTGGAAATCGCATCAACGGGGATTCCACCCAGCAAGAGATATGGGATTCTAATGGACCGAAACCGGATCAAAGTCATCTACTGATACGGCAACGTTGCCGGGGTTTATTTTCGCGGAACAAGAGCTACAATGACGATCCACCTTGTGAGCTGAGGAGGCGTTATGGATAGAAATGTATTGAAAGTTTCGATGGCCGGCTTTTGTCACGACTTGGGAAAAATGGTGGATCCGGAGGTACTGGGTCTCACCGAGGAGTATATCCAAAACAACGCCGACATCTACCAACCGTTTAGAGACGGATGGCACTCGCATATTCACGCTTTGTATACGGCATGTTTCATCGAGACCATGAAACATATTCTTCCACGGGAACTGAACAGTCCGGATTGGGGTGACGGCGACTCATTCATCAATTTGGCCGCTTCGCACCACAAGCCGGAAACTCCCCTTCAATGGATCATTACGGTCGCCGACCGAATCAGCAGTGGATGGGATCGTGACGCGTATCCAACCGAAGCTGAAGAAAATAGATCATCGACGCATAATTACCGGAATGTCCGTCTTTGGCCCATCTTCGAGCAAATCGAATTGGACCGAAATTCCGGTTCGCATAAGCAAGTTCAATATCGATACCCTCTAAAGCCTATGGGGCCAATGACTATTTTTCCGGAAAAACCACATTCAACTCAATCAAAGGACAAATCACGTCAAGAATACAGAATCTTTTTCTCGGATTTTGTGGCTGCACTTCATAAGCTTTCTCACCGTGATGTGAACTTGGCCCTTTGGTTTGAGAATTTCGACAGCCTGATGATGAAGTTTGCCTCGGCAGTTCCCTCGGACAGAAGTGGGAAAGTCGTACCCGATATCTCGCTCTACGATCATTCAAAAAGCGTTGCCGCCATTTCAGCCGCACTCTATTTGTACCACAAGGAAATCGGCGATCTCAGCGAGTCAAGCATAAAGGACTACCAACCCGAGAAATTTCTCATCATAAATGGGGATTTCCACGGAATTCAGTCCTTTATTTTCAGCAAGTACGGATCTACGAGAAGGTACAGATCCAAGATACTAAGGGGACGCTCATTTGCCGTATCATTGTTCTCTGAGTTGGCATCCGACATGTTGTGTAGGGAGATCGGGCTGCCTTTTTCTTCCTCGCTGCTGAACGTCGCCGGCAAGTTTACGATGATCGCTCCGAATACAGAGGCTACAAAGAAGGCTTTGGCTACCGTGCAGGAGCGGATCAATGACTGGCTCATCCGTATCTCTTATGGGGAGAATTCTTTCGGCCTTTCACAGGTACCGGCGGCGGCGGCTGATTTCGTATCCAAGGAAGGCCGATTTCATAGTCTCTGGGAAAGACTGCTGTCAGCCTCCGAAGGACGGAAATACGCTCGTTTTGATTTTTCCCGGCACTTGGGCGTTGTGAGTGAATACCTGGATGCTTTCAACAACGACCTGACCCGGCCCCTTTGCCCTTTCTGCGGGAAAAGGCCGTCTCATCCCAGTGCCGAGAACACCCCCCTTGTGGGAGAAGCACAATCGGCCTGCACCGTTTGCCGTGATCACATCTTCTTGGGCACGAATCTGGTCAAGAACGATCGAATTGCCGTCACCGCTATTGAAGCGGAAATTAAGGGCGACCACAAGAAATTGATGGAACCGATTTTCGGGTCCTATCAGTTGGCATTCCTGAACGGTTCACTGAATGAAATGGCCAAGCAAGGTCACCTCTTGCGGTATTGGGACCTGGCTGCGTGGCGTGATGAACCACAGTCGGCAACTCGTGGAGAAATAGCGGAAAGATATATCAACGGCTATCTACCGGTCTTCAATGAAGAAGACCAAAACGACCAGAGGCTTTTTCGAAGCAGGAAAGACGAATCCCGAAAGGCCGAACTCATGATGGATATGGAGTTGCAGGCCCCCAAGACTTTGGGCCATATCGCGATCAAGTCGTTGCATGCCGAAAAGGATGGAAGCGGACCTCGCGGCACCGAAGCCTTAGGAATCCTGAAAGCCGATGTGGATAATCTCGGACTCATTATTGCCTGTGGACTCCCCGAGGAACGATTCAGTCTCTCCCGACTCTCCACGTTGAGTCGCCAGCTGAATTTCTTCTTCTGCCTATATCTTCCTCATCTGCTGAGCACCAGGGGGGACTTCAAAGACATCTACACGGTCTTCGCGGGTGGAGACGATTTGTTCCTCATCGGACCTTGGAACCGAGTGATCGACCTGGCTCTACAGCTTAGAGAGGATTTTGAAAGATACGTCTGCGGCAATCCCGAAATCCACTTTTCCGCGGGTATCGAACTCGCCAAACCCAACCTTCCAACGGATCGGCTTGCCGAGTCCTCCGAAGCGGCGCTCGAACAGGCGAAGCATGCCGGACGTGATCGAATAACCCTGTTTGGTGAAGTCGTGGCTTGGTCGGATTTCTCCGATTTGCTGAACTTGGAACTCCAAATGCGTGAATGGTTGGAACAGGGCGTACTGACCCGGTCCTTCCTCTATCGAATGAATGAAGTCATTTCCATGGCCATACGGGAAAAGAAGCTGAACAAACAGGAGAGCATACGAATTGAAGACATGGGATGCACAAAATGGCGGGCGTTTCTTTGTTATGCCATCGAAAGAAACGTGGGCAAAGGTCTCGGCAAGCAAGAGCGTGAAAACGCCATACAAAATGCCGCCCGCATTTTCACCCAATGGTTGGCTAAGAACCCCGGCGGCCTTCGTATACCCCTTTGGAAATTCATGTACGAAACAAGATAGGAGGAAATCACATGAACGAGATCATATTCTGGAAGGACAAAGGAAAAGGCCTCATTGATCCCACCCTTTTTTCCGTACAGGCTGAAAAGCTTGCCGAAGGCATAGGAAGCAACGCCAAGCAAACCAAGTTGGATAAGAGGACGCAGATCAGAAAGTTCTTTGATGAAGTGACCAGACTGAACGGGCTAGCCAAAGCCCAAAGGAAAGACGAAGAATGGGATCACCTGTTGCCCTATGTACATATGCTCGTAGCGAAAGCCACTTACGCTTATGGTCGAAACTTGGTTTCCAAAGAGTTTCATGACTTGATGAAGCGTTCGGTAAATCAAGTAAGTACGAAAGAGGACTTGGACGTCTTCGCCAACTTTTTTGAAGCGTTCATGGGTTTCTACCGGCACTACGGGCCGACAAATTAGGAGAAAACAAGATGAAACTGACTGCGATTCAAGAGATCAAAGGAAAGCTCATTTTGAAGAGCGGGTTGCACATCGGCGCCGGCGATACCGAAATGCGGATCGGGGGTACGGATAATCCCGTGGTCAAGCATCCGCACACCTTGGAACCTTACATTCCAGGGTCATCCATTAAGGGCAAGGTGAGAGCACTCCTCGAACTGGGCAGTGGGCTGATGGCTCTTACAGACGGCAAACCGCTTTCGGCGGGAATCCTCAGGCGATTGGACGGAGAGGAACGGCTACGCTGTGAGGCTATCTTGAAGCTGTTTGGTTCAAGCGGGGCGGACTTGGAAGATGTTTCCGACCTGGGACCCACACGGGCGTCATTCGCAGACTGTTCTCTGCATGAAGAATACAAGAGAAAGGCCCTGGACGCTCGACTGCCCCTGTTCGAAGTCAAGTCCGAGAATTCCATCAACAGAATTAAAGGCACGGCGGAAAACCCGCGTTTCACCGAACGAGTGCCCGCCGAAACTGAATTCGAATTTTCAGTCACGCTCAAGCGGTTCGATGAAGAACAAGGCCTGTATGATCTTCTTCTGGAAGGCCTGAAATTACTGGAGATGGACGCACTGGGAGGCAGTGGAAGCAGGGGCTATGGGAGAGTATCGTTCTTGTTTGACGAGGAAGACGTGCAAAGGGATTTTGCCCGGGTTACGCCCCTCAGATAGATGGGAGCCAACATGCAACTCTATGAAATCACTCTGAAGCCCAAGTCTTCCTTCGGCACACCTCTCAAGGGAGATACCCTCTTCGGGCAGTTCTGTTGGCAAGTCTTCTACGACGACGACCTGGTAAAAGGCGGTCTGAATGAGGCCGTCAAAAGATACGCGGAGGCCCCTTTTGTCGTATTCTCTTCCGCATTCCCCATGGTTGTGGGGGATTCCAAGCAAATTTATTACTTACCCCGACCCGAACTCCCTTATTCAATGCTTTTTCCAGTCAATGGTGAGAGCAGGAAGGAAAGGGTAAAACTGCGCAAAGAACGGAAAGGAAAGAAATGGTTGGTCGTCGAAAGTCTTGATTCCATTGACCTCACCCAACCCAAGCTGGCGTCCGATCAGGATGTACTTGACAGTATAAACGGCTTAGCGACCGAGCAGGCCTCCCACCTATGGCCGTCCGTCGAACGTCCGGGATTTATGCTACAAACCGTACACTCGCACAACACCATTCACAGGCTCAGGCAGACCACAGGAACCGGCGAGTTCGCACCTTTCTCCTTGGACGCCTTTTCTTACGCCCCGGGAACGGAACTCGTCGTGTTCGTTCTACTGGACGAAAACGTCACGGACATCGACCGGGTGTTCTCAGGGCTCCAACGTATCGGTGATTCCGGATTCGGGCGGGACGCCTCCACCGGATACGGCCGGTTTGATGTCGCAGATCCTGAGGAGGCGCCAGTGCCCCGACTGAAAGGCGCCAACGCCTGTTACACATTGAGTCCCTGCGTGCCCCAGGAGAATTCCTTTGATTTCTGCTGGTTCAAGCCGTTCGTTCGGTTTGGAAAGCACGGCGACGGCATGGCCAAATCCCCAAATCCTTTCAAAAATCCCATTATCATGGCGGATGAGGGGGCTGTACTGAGGACCCGCGATCCCAAGGTTTTTGATCAACCTTATTTGGGAGTTTGCATTCAAGGGTTGTCCAAGTCCGTACCGGACACCATCGCGCAGGGGTATTCCTTTTACCTGCCCTTGCGGTTGGAGGCTGCGCCATGAACGAATTCTTCAGCTGCTATATCCGCACATTGTCACCGATCCATGTCGGCACGGATGAAGTGTACGAACCCACCGGATTTGTAGTGGATGAGAAGGATGCAGTCTTGATCCCCTTTGATCCGATCTCGTTTCTCGCCTCATTGTCTCCGGATGAAAAGACCAGGTTCTCACAGATATGCCTGAAGGGTACGATCGGTTCAATTCTGGAAATCTATAAATTCCTGCAGGGAAAATCAGCCCGGGGAAGACAAGTAAAGCTGACGAGCGGTTTCGTGAATCATTACCGCAAAACACTCTCCCTCCCGTCGGGCAATGATCGAGAAATACGCAACCAACTCAATCAATTCACCATTGGGCGAACCGCCTTCCTCAATGACGGGCGACCCTACCTACCGGGTTCTTCCATCAAAGGCTCCCTTAGAACCGCTTTTCTCAATGCAAGGCAGAAGGTCAAGAAGCTGCCCCCTTATAGGCCCAATGAAGCAAAGAAACTCGAGAAGGACCTTCTTGACGGTGGCTCATTCGACACGGACCCCTTTCGGCTTGTTAAAGTGTCGGATTTCCTTCCCGTCGGTTACGTAAAAACCCAAATCGTCTACGCGGTGAATCACAAGAAGGAAAAGAGCGATAAGGAAGCAAGGGGACCCTACCAGATTCTCGAAGTGATCGAACCGGGATCGTTGTTTCAAGGCAGCATTCTGTTCCAGCATCCGGAACGAAAAGCCGGCATCCGCATAGGCGTCGACACGGAATCGGTCTTGGGGGAATCCGAGGCCTTCTGCGATCATCAGCAAAAGGTGGAGCAGGGAATCCTTAATCACCTTGGGATGGCCGATAATGTTCTGAGCCGAAACGGCGGTTCCCTCATCCGCATCGGAAGGCATTCCGGAGCGGAGTGTCTCACAATCGAGGGGCATAGACAGATTCGGGTGAAGGCGGGCAGGACGCAGTTCAAAACCATGCGACAAGCCACTACGACATGGTTCGCATCGCCGGAACCACGGGTCGACGACCCCGAAACTCCGGCTCCTTTCGGGTGGTGCGAAGTATGCCCCATCACCGCGGAATTGGAAGATCGATTCTTTGAAATGGACTCCGAGTGGAACAAAATCCGGGAGGGGCAAATTCGCTCCGACTTGGCTGAACGCGAACGTCTGGAAGCGGAGCGCACGGCCGCGGAGGAAGAAGCGAACCGTAAGGCGGAAGAAGAACGCCTGAAAGCCGCGGAAGAAGAGGAACGCAAAAAACGATTGGAGCAACTGTCCCCTGTGGAAAAAGCCGCCCTCAGGGTCGGTGAACCCGACGTAAGCGAAAACGAAGTGGTGGATTTCTACCAGAAATTGAGCGAATTCGACAACCCCAAACCGCTGGCTTTGGCCCTCAAAGAGTATTGGCGGCGCACCGGAAAGTGGAAAAAGAAAGACTGCTCTACCAAAAAGCAGCGGGAAAAAGTAGCCAAAATCAAAGAAATTATCGGTGAAGAATCATGAAGCAATCCATCCCCCGCATCATCATCGCCACCGTGGGCACCAGCCTCATGGGAAACATACGCAACAGCGAACGAGGCGAACTCAAGTCTCTTCTGGAGAGCGGAAACACCGTGGGCCTGGCGGCCGCAATGCGCGGGCTTCCTTCCGGGGAACATCTCCTGGGAGCGGAAATCCAATCCATTACCGGGATTCTTGCACAGAAGCTCGCTTCGGCCGACGCACTGATTCTCCTGGTTTCCGACACGGAAGACGGCCGACTCATCGGAAACCTGCTGAAGCGCTATTTCGATGCACGCCCGGAAGGTGCTGCGTTCGCATCGGTTGCGGTCAAGGTTCTGGAGGGACTTTCCGACCAGGATCCGGAACGTTTCCGCAAGGAGGGACTCAGGAACCTGGTGCGGGAAATCTCCCAAGCAGTGCGGAAATACGGCGCCCAAAACGTTCTCATCAACGCCACCGGGGGGTACAAGGCCCAGATTTCCTTTGCCGGAATGATCGGTCAGGCCCTGGGTATCTCCACCTGCTACCAGTTCGAACGGTTCGACAAGGTCATCGAGTTGCCGCCCCAGCCCGTGGCCTTTGATCTTTCTCTTTGGCTCAACCAAAGCGGGCTGTTCTTCGAACTGGACGAAGGCTTGGAAGTGGACGATGAGCAAGTCCTGCCCGATCCGGCCATGGAGTCCCTGGTGGAGACCGTTGATTTGGACGGCCGTGCTTTTCTCAAATTATCGCCCACGGGCCAGCTCTTCCATGAATCCTTCAGGTCCCGTTTCGAGCGGCTCAAAGAGACCATGCTGCCGCCGGCTTCAACGCTCGACCCTCCAGCCAAGAAAATTCTCACGGAGCACGGCACGGGGGATCGTCCGCCGGGTCTGCGCCGTTATCTCGAAAATATCCTGCGAGTTCCCTACGTCCAGCGAATCCGGACCTGGTATTACAATCCCGACCTGGATCGACCCAAGGTGTTCAAACGCACGGCGGGCACTCGAATCGGGGAAGTGGAAGGCTGGTATACCGAAAAAGGAGCCCTGGCCAAGTTCGTGGTGCACACCTCGGCTTCCACCGACGATCAGACCTTGGCGTGCATGGCGGACCTGAATCAAAGATCGTCGTTGGGGCTTTTCTGAAAGGAGCGGAAAAAAAATGAAGAGACTGTTTTTTCCATGTTCTTTCGTCTCACGCGCCTTTCGGCGGGCCGCAGCGTAGGAGAGGACCATCCATTGCTGGAGGTATCGTCAATGTACAGTGCCATGATCATGTCCCTGGGCGGGGCGCCCGAGCCCCTGAGACAAAGCATCGAAGAACATCGTCCCGCCACGGTGGTATTTCTAGCGTCCCACCAATCAGTGGTTAAGGCATGTGAAGTTCTCCAGGGCATCGATCCTGTGCCGACCACCTACTTCGAGATTACTGAAAACAGCGACGTGCTGCTTTCGTGCTACGAAGCCGCCTCCCGATGTGTGCGCCGATTGGAGGCGGAACAGGTCTCGGCGTCGGAAGTCATGGTGGACTACACGGGCGGCACCAAGCCTATGGTGGCCGCGCTCGTCCTGGCCACCGTGGGAAGGAAATATCATTTCAATTACGTGGGAGGTACTCAGCGGGATAAGCAGGGTCTTGGAATCGTCCAATCGGGCAGTGAAATCATGATGACCAACATCAGCCCCTGGGCCGCTTTTGCCGAAGAGGAACGTCGGAACGCCGCCATATTGTTCAACGAACGCCGATTCGCCGCGGTGAAGGAACTGCTCGGTTCCTTCGACCGCATCAATCAGATGCCGCACAAAATTCGATCCTTCTTTTCCTGGTTGACGCTGTTGTCCGAAGGATACGCCCTATGGGAACGATTCGAATACAAGAAGGCCGCCGAATGCATCAAGGAGGGTTCCCGTAAGCTGCGAGAGCATCTTGAACTGGAGTATCACGAAGACCTCGACGCGGTGAAGGCCATGGTGGAGCACAACGCGGATTTCCTGAGTCAACTCCTCAACCGGACCAGGGGCCTCAATCAGGTGCACGTCATTTTGGTGGAGGACCTGTTGGCTAATGCCCAAAGGCGCATCGAGGACCGGCAATTCGAAGACGCCGCGGCCCGAATCTATAGAGCCCTGGAAATGTACGGACAGGACGCCTTTTTAGGGCAAACCGGCCATACCACTTCGGACGTGCCTTTGGAGCAAGTGCCGGAAAGCATTCGCGATGAATATTCGAGCAAGCACTTCGATTCAGGCAAGAACAAACTTCAGCTCCCCTTGTTTTCCACCTTTCGTTTTCTCGCCGAGACCGGGAATCCCATCGGCCTGCGGTTTGAGACCATGCGGGACAGGATGCGGGCCGTGACGGACATTCGAAACCATTCGTTCCTGGCCCACGGAATCCAGCCGATTGGGGAATCTCAGGCAAGAAGTTTCCTCGACACCGTAACCGAGTTCACCGGCATCCATCCGGTGATAGAATTTCCGAGGTTACCGTGACGGATTCCATCATTCGCGACATCGACGAAATCCGGAGTCTGGCGGCTTCAGGCAGGACGGCGGAAGCCGAAGCCGCGGCCCATGCGCGCAACACCATGGACATGCGGGACTTTGCCGTCCACGTCCGTTGGGCCGACGCTTTGGAAGAGCTGGGTCTGATGGATCAGGTGATCCTTGAGCTGAACCTGGCGTTGCGTGATCAGCCCGACGATGCGAACATCATTGGTCGCTTGGCTGAAATTCACCTGGATCAGGGGCAAATGGAAAAAGCCTGCCATTACCGTGGAAAACTGGTGGACCTTTTTCCACAGGATGCCGACGCTTATCAAGCTCTGGGGCAGCTGCTTGAAGAGACCGGTGAATACGGAAAAGCGGGAGAAATCTACACGCGGGGCATCGAACAAACCGGAGACGAAGGCCTAAAAAGCCTACTCAAGGAACTGGATTTCCTGTCGAAGGACACCGAGGAACCTGCGAGCGCCGACGGAACCGAAGTCCTCGTCCCGGCTTCCCACCACCTGGTGACATTCCTGGCCCTCTTTTCCGGCCGGGAGGGCGTTTATGCTCGGCAGTGGGCGAGTCCCACGGGCGAATCGGGGTATACTCCCGTGCACGAGCCTTTCACCCTCAAAGTGGCCGAACAACACGTCTTGGGCAACCTCACGGCGGGCGCCTACCCCTTGCGACTGGATCAGACGGTAAACTTCATCGCTTTTGATGTGGACATCGCCAAGCCTGTCGTGCGCAAGACCATCAACAGCAAATCGGCATGGGACAGTGTCATGAGCCGGGTGCATCAGACCGCCTGCAAGCTCGTGGATGCGGGCGCCTCAGAGGACCTTCCGGTGTACATCGAAGACTCGGGCTTCAAGGGTCGTCACGCCTGGATATTTCTCGAAACGCCGATCCCGGCCGGAGTGGCGAGAAAGTGCGGCCATGTGCTGCTTTCCAGAACCGGCGCCCTGCCCCCCGAAGTCACGGTGGAAGTGTTTCCCAAGCAATCCCGCGTGGCACCGGGTGGTCTCGGAAACCTCATCAAGCTGCCTTTGGGCATACACAAGAAGACGGGACGCAGAAGCATTTTCTTGGAGCCTTCCGGTGCGCCGCAGACCCAACAGCTCGACTTTCTGGAAACCATCATGAAGACGGAGCGACGCTGCGTATATGCCCTCATCCAGCGCGCGAACGCTTCGTCCGTCAGGGCCGCCCCGCCTTCACCTCCGGAAAGGGAAGAGCCGCCGCCCTGGGAAGAATCGGACGGCTATAGAGCCCCGGCCGTCGCGGAACCGCCTTACGATCCGGACCGTGATCCGCGCTTGCAGTTTCTCCTGCTCAAGTGCCCGGTGCTCAAGACCATTGTCGAAAGGGTGAACCGGGAAGCCTCCCTCACCCATGACGAAGCCATGGTGCTGATGCATTCCGTGGGACACCTCGAGCAAGGGCCCGAAGCCGTGAACGGGCTTCTCGAGCGTTGCGCCGTGAGTGATCCCAGCTTATTCATGAAGTCCCGATTAAGAGGAAATCCCATCAGTTGTCCCAAAATCCGGATGCGGATCCCGCACATCACCGCTGCAACGTCCTGCAATTGCTCCTTTGATCCCTTGTTGAACCTCTACCCCAGCCCTTTGAACCATATGCGCGAATTGGAGCCGGTCAAGACCTCGACTGGAGCGGGAAGAGGCCTGGATTCCATACGCTTTCATCAACTGGTGGAATCCTACCTGAAAACGCGCAGGCAACTGCGGGAACTCAGCCTGCAGATGGACGGATTGGAAAAGCAATTGAACGAAGTCTTCGAGGCGGCCGGGGTTGAAGAGATTCACACGGCCTTGGGCGTACTCAGACGCTTACAAAAGGAAAACACGCCGCCTGTTTTCGCCTTGGAAATTTGAATAGCCGCTCAATTGAAACCTCAGACGATCGGCACTCGGTTTTCTGCGATGTTTTTCACCGAATCGAGGACGAACAGGCTTGTAACTCCTTCATTTCAGGAGTTCGCCTCCTGAACGGCCGGGTAAATGGGACATGTCCATTTTGTATGTGGGGGATCAGGGAGCAAGCCTTGTGAAACGCGGAGACCGGATCGAAGTGCGCAAGATGGGCAAGACCATCCAATGGGTTCACGCCTTCAAAGTGAACCAGGTGGTGGTCATGGGCAACGTAAGCCTGTCTCCGGTCATGATCGGTTATCTGTTGACCGAAGGAATCGATACGGTGTTCATGTCTGTGCACGGAAAGTACAGGGGTCGGTTGATCTCCCAATTCGGCAAGAACATCGAGTTGCGTCGGGCCCAGTTTCGCAAGATGGACGATGCGGAATTTCGTCTCGACACGGCCAAGAGAATCTTGGCCGGCAAGCTGGCCAACAGCCGGACCCTCCTCAGGAGATTGAACCAACGGACCGGCCTGGAACCGGTGATCGAGAAGCTTCACCGCATTCGCCTGCTGTCCGGGCGCATCGAGGAGATGGAGAGCATCGAGGCCCTGATGGGCGTTGAAGGCCGCGCCGCGGTGGAATACTTTCAAGGATTGGGGCAGTTGATCTCGGGCGACGGTTTCATTTTCGAAGGAAGGAACCGAAGGCCTCCCCGCGACCCGGTCAACGCCCTGTTGAGTCTGGGGTACACGCTGCTGGCCAACGCCGTGCAAACCCAGGTGAACGTGGTCGGATTGGACCCGTACCTGGGATGCCTCCATGCGGTGGATTACGGCCGGCCTTCCTTGGCGCTGGACTTGATGGAGGAGTTCCGTCCCGTCCTGGTGGACTCCTTGGTCATGCACATGATCAATCGAAAGGAAATCCGGCTCACCGACTTCTACTACCCGGAAGAGAAGGAACCCGCGGCGTACGATTTCGCCGAGGCAGAAACGCCCAAGGAGGGGTACCCGGTGCTGTTGACCCATCAAGGGATGCGCAAGTTCATCACACGGTTCGAACGGAAGCTGAACGGGCGGGTCATGTATGTACCCACGGGTAAGCGATTGACGTATCGGGACGTTTGCCTCGAACAGGTACGGTTGTGCGCCCGTTGTATTCAGGGGAACGGGGAATACGTGCCGTATCCCATGAAATAGGAGGCGCGTATGCATGTGGTGGTTTCCTATGATATTGTGGATGATCGGACGCGAAACAGGGTGGCCAAGCTGCTTACGCGCTACGGCCGGCGGGTTCAGAAGAGCGTGTTCGAATGCAGGTTGGACGATCGGCGGTTCTTGAAGATGCGTGAGCTTGTGGAGCGGGAGTTGGATAAGGAAGAAGACGGAGTGAGATATTACCTGCTTTGCGAACGCTGCAAAGACAGAGTGGAGATCGTGGGAGTGGGTGCGATCGTCGAGGACGAGGAGGTGATCGTGGTGTAGCTTGCCATCTTTGGGATATTTGCTGACCCAAAGAGGATAACAAATGATTTCAACTAGTTCCGTAGGTTTTCCGCGCATGATTTAGATTTGGCGGGATATGATGCAAGTGTCCGGAATCATTGGAAGGAACTGAAACGTTGCGCGAAACGATAACTTATTGAAATTACAGGATCATTGGAGGGACAACATGAAGGAAACTATTTTTACTTTTTCAAACGAGGGGGATGCGCGAAATCGGACGTGTTTTTATTGGAAGATTCGGAGGTTGGAGAAGGGAGGATTGGAATAACAGACCTGAATAAGAAGGGATTGAGACCTACCATTACTACACACTTGTGCTGCTGTACCGTCGTCGATTGGAATAACAGACCTGAATAAGAAGGGATTGAGACTTGTGCTGTTGTACTACCGCTTGCTTTGCCATGTTGTCCATTGGAATAACAGACCTGAATAAGAAGGGATTGAGACGCAGGCACGAAGGAGGAGTGCTGTCCAATATATAGGTATAATTGGAATAACAGACCTGAATAAGAAGGGATTGAGACTGCCCAATGGACAAATTGACCAAAGCCGACCTTGTGACATGATTGGAATAACAGACCTGAATAAGAAGGGATTGAGACTTTCCTCAACAGTTCCAGGAGATCCTTCTCCTTCTTCTCCATTGGAATAACAGACCTGAATAAGAAGGGATTGAGACCCAAGGGCGTCACCGGCGTAAACACCGTCCTTAACCAGTATTGGAATAACAGACCTGAATAAGAAGGGATTGAGACGTGTAGTCGGCCACCCTTGCCATGGTCCGGGCATGTGATTGGAATAACAGACCTGAATAAGAAGGGATTGAGACCCACCCTTTAACAACAGGGCTTGCACAGGGGCGTTTTTATTGGAATAACAGACCTGAATAAGAAGGGATTGAGACCAACAACAACACACTTGTGGGTTGTCACCATTGCCGTTGATTGGAATAACAGACCTGAATAAGAAGGGATTGAGACGTCCTCCCTGCTTAATTGATGGGTAATTGACGCCCCCATTGGAATAACAGACCTGAATAGGAAGGGATTGTTGCGGATAACATATTGCATATAGAACCTACAAAACTCTTGAAAAACATATAACCCTTAGGTCAAGAGCAACCATGATCAGATTTATTAAATGGACCATGATCATTCTACTGCTGATAAATTTCCTTCCCCTTATCATTTTTGGAGCTATTCTTACGTTTATTGGATCTTCAAACATCCGTTCTAGGAAATAATGAAAATAGCAAATGATATGGTTATGATTGAAATCAAGCCTGGCATCTTGCGATGTATTTAGCCTGAAAGAAACTGGATCACAGCTTTTGGTGAACGTTCGTTGGAACCAATATGACATCCCGAAGTTTCGGATGTATATGTCGGGATACTTCTTTTGATTCGCGCAGCCCATCGCCTTAGTCCAAAGCTGTATTTCCTTTTGCTGGGGGCATCAACCCGTCCTTATGATGAAAAGGTCGAACCGAACCTGATGTGAGGCCATGAATGCTTTTCTTATTGAATGGAAGTAAAGGAATGACCTTAACTACTGGAGGAATATCTATGCGAAGACTATCGATTCTGTTGTGCTGTTTGGCTGCGCTGTCCGCAGTGACTCCTTGCCTTTTACACGCCTCCCTCGTGGACTACGGTTTCGGGCTGATTTACGATACGGATCAAAATCTCACTTGGTTGCAGGATGCGAAATACTCCCTGACCTCCGGTTACGACGACGATGGATTGATGACGTGGCCCCAGGCCAACGTCTGGGCGCAAACCTTGAACTACATGGGCGTCTCCGGCTGGCGATTGCCGGCCACGGTTCCTTCGGACCCACCCGGCGACAAGTTCAATCAAACCGACAGTGAAATGGCCTACCTGTACTATGTCCTCCTGGGGAACTCCGCGGGCTATTACGGATTTTCCAATCCGGGCCCCTTCGAACACATAGATGCCTACACCGACACCAATTCCTCATGGTGGTCGGTCACCCCCCTGGCCGGCGACCCTAACGGCGCTTGGCTCTTCAACTGGTTCACCGGCGCCCAGGACGGAAGCTACATCGGCACGCTCGCCCAGGTCTGGGCTGTTCACGACGGCAATGTCGGTGCAACACTGGGATTGGATCCCGTGCCGGTGCCTGCCTCGATCCTGCTGATGGGTTCGGGCCTGGCAGGCCTTGCCGGGCTGAGGAGGGTTTATCGAGGGGTGCTGCGCGGTTGAGGGAAAGAGGCTGTGGCACCGTACCGTAACGGCAACCTGAAATCCATCCACCTTGGGTTATTGGTTTACCTGAATGCTACCAAAATCCGTTTGGCGGCAAAACCTAAAGTACTCGGAGCTGGGAGGAATAATCAATGAAGCCGGTTGTAATCACGAAGAGCTACAGCAAAGCGGTCTACGAAGACGCACTCGCAGCGGTGCAGGATCGAAAGCATCCTTGTCGCCATTTTGTGGATTGGCAAAAAAGAGAGGGTTATGAGCCCTTTCAACTGCCCGAACCCTTTTCAGGGAACCAGTCCAAGCTGGGAATGGCCTTCATGGGCCTCAACCCGAGCATCACCGAAGACGAAAATATTCCGTCCCTTCATCCGAAGTGGACTTTCGAAAAATACGACGCGTTCTTTCGTTCTCGTTACAACCGGGAGAATCGAGACGAAAAAAACAGGATATTTGTGACAAAAACCGACGGTGGGCGGAAGCTGTCAAGACTTTGGAACAACATTGAGAAATTTGGAAAGGAGTATCTTGCCGAAGTCAGCGACGGGGATTTTCGCTTAGGAGAGCATGCCGTCCTGATTCAGGCTTGCCGCTACAAGAGCAAGAAGGGTTGGCTTGGTGACTCGGTGATGGAAAGAGAGCGAACGGCAGGCCACCAGAGAGAATTTACGCTCCGGCTGCTCTCGGAATGCCCTTTCCGAATCATCGTCCCCATGGGCAATGACGCCATGGAACAGCTTCAGACCCTTCTTCGCTTCAAGAAACCCATGCCCAAATCCGTGAATGACGCGATGGGAAATGTCTATACCGCACAAACCGATTCCAGACGGACTATTCAAGTGATACCCATCAAGCACATGTCTTATCCGCCGGGCCGCGAAGCAAAGGAGGCGGTGAGCCGGATGATCAAAAAGACCCTGGAAAAAGGGGCTTAAGTTTGTCCATATACCGCGGTTGGGCGGCCCTGACCGGGGTGAATATCCGTCAAGCCTCCATCACTCCGAATAGATTTCCCGTACACCGCTCGCGTGATCCACGAAGTACTTGAGGGGCGCCTTGGTCGCCAATCTCTCCTTCAGTTCCCGCAACCGTTCCCGGTCAAGATGGTGAGCCCTGATGAAGACTTGCCTGCGGCCTTCCGGAGCACGATCCGAGGTGCTGAGGATGCTTACGAGTCTTCCTCCGTACTCCCTGATCACGTCCGTCACCTCTTTGATGGAACCCGGCCGATCTTCCAGATCGAAGGCGAATTGTACCCCGCGCTTTCCCATGCCCGTGAGGGAGATCAAGACATCGAACAGATCGTTCTGAGTGATGATGCCTACCAGACTTCCGTTCTCCGTCACGGGAACACCGGAAATCCCCTTCTCCCGCAACATCATGGCGACTTCTTCCACCGTATAGTCCGGGGGAACCGTTATGGGGTCGGGCGTCATAATATCGGCGACGGCGATCTTTGATATCAGGTAGAGCAACTCGTGGATTTCGAGTGAAGTGGCGTCCGAAGCGGACGCACGTTTGATGTCCCCGTCGGTGACGATCCCGACCAACTCGCCGTTCTTGAGCACGGGGAGCCGATTGATCTTGTTTTCCTTGATCAGCTCTACGGCCCGTCGCATCGAGTCATCGGCGTTTACCGTGATCACGTTCCGTGTCATCCAATTCTTGACCAACATGGCCGGTTCTCCTTCCAAGTCTCTCACTCGCGTCGCCCCACACGGGGCCGTCGCAAGGATGGAAAACACCTTCGCCCATCCGAACCGTCTTCAAATCCGGATCAGGCGGGGCTACGCTTTGCACCTATTCACGGGGTGTGCCGCAGAGGGGCGCCGGCACGGGGGGCACAGCGGAAAAGGTGGGCCTTCGGCCGTCTCTTGGGCAGGCACTATGGCCTGCCCCTACAATAGACAGGCCCCCCCGTGAATGATTGCGCCGCTTTTTCCCCGCAGTGCCGAACGCGACATGGGGAGCAAGGTTTCGTATCCCTGCTCCCCAAAAGGAACCGCCCGCGGAATCGTGGTTCCGGTATTCCGCCGAGCGTGAATTTACTCCCCATCGGTCGAAGAGATTCCGCACCTCTCGGTCCCGGGTGAAGGTACGGCGAATCAGCCGACGACCCAAACCGCCGCGTCTCTTGACAGGTGAATGACCTTGTTGCCGACCCGGCCGATCAGGAACTCCTCGACTTTGGAAATCCCTCGCCTCCCCACCACGATGGTGCCATAGTCGTTTTCCTTGGCTTCGTCCACAATGGCCTCCGCCCTGCTGCTCTTTCCCGTAATCACCTTGGCTTTCACGCGATTCTCCGGAATTCCCGCATCCATGAGTCGCGCCTTCGCCTTTTCCATGGCCGATGAAATTTGAACCTTGGCTTCATCAAGCCACTTCTGAGTTTCCTCGGAATTGAATATCACTTCATAGGTTTCCCGATAGATGTCCAGAACTCGCCCCACGTGCACCAGGCAAATTTCGGCATCGGACCCCCCAAGCATGCTTCCGACATAGTCCACCGCCGCCATGGCGCCTTCCGAACCGTCAAAGCCTACCAGGACCTTTCCGGCACGGGGCCTTCCTCCAACCACCCACAGCGGCACATGAGTCAACTTGCCGATGAGCTTCGTGGCGATGCTCCCAAGCACCAGGTCCTTTAACGGACTTCGACCCCGTTTTCCCACGGCCACCGCGTCGTATCCATTCCGGGACTCCTCGGCTATGTCACGGGCGATTCCTTGCCGCCTTTCCCGCACCGCAATGGTTACCGCGTCACCGGGAACGCCGTTTTCGACCAAAGACTCCCGACATTTGTTCATGAATTCATCGACGGCTTTCTCCTCCTCCAAAGCCCACTCCTTGAAAGCTCCGAGGGTCGGGTGAAACTCCGGGTTGACTTCAACATCGTAGTACAACTCCGGAATCTTGTCCTTCACGTTGAACAGGGTCACTTCCACTTTTTCCGCCGGCAGCAGCGTGCCTACATACTTCACGGCTTCAAGTGAATGCACCGAACCGTCTACAGCCGCCAAAATTCTCTTCTTGGTATTCCCCATTGCCCGACTACCTCCGACTATCAGGATGTTCAGAACCGATTACACCCCGTCTCCAACGGGCTGCAAAAAGGGCGCAACGGCCTTCCAAGCGGCTTTCCACGGGCGGAGCATCCTTCCCCTTAGTGGTCGAAAGCCGCTAATCCACCACCCATACCGCTTGTTCTCTCGCTTTGTGGAGCACCTTGGCGCTCACACGTCCTATCAGAAATTCCTCGACCTTGGAGACTCCCTTCCGACCGAGCACTATGGTGTCATAACCCCCGCAATCGGCCTCCTGGACGATGGCGTCCGCCCGCGAGGCCTTGCCGGATTCATATTTCAATTTCAGCCGTTGCGGTTCCGCGCCCGCCGCAATCAGCAGGTCCCTCGCTTCCCGCATCACGCGGTCCGTTTGGTCCCGGTACAAGCCTTGAATATAAAGATCCAAGTCGGCGTCCACCGGGCCGCCGTGCAGGTCCGAACTCTCCGTAGCGCGACTTACGTGGTAAAGGCACACTTCCTGTCTGCGCATATCCAGCGTTGAAGCCACGTATCGGACCGTTTTCAGCGAGGTCTCCGAGCCGTCCATTGCAACGAGAAGACGCCCCGGTTTCGGGTTGCCGCCGATTACCCAAACGGGAACGTGCCCCAGACGCCCTATCAGTTTGTTGGCCACGCTCCCCATCACAAGATCTTTGACTTTGCTTTTCCCCACTCTTCCAAGGACCACGGCTGAATATCCGTCACGGGATTCATCCAGAAGGTCGCGGGCAACGCCCCGCTGCAATTCCTTGACCGCCACGTGAACACGATTCTCCGCCAATCCTTCCGCCCAGCATACTTCCTCGCACTTTTTCAGAAAATCCCGAACCGCCTTCTCATTGCTTGCATCCCACTCCCGGAGAACAGCCACTTTCTCTTTGAGGTCCGGGAACTTGGCCAGATCGTAACAGCTTTCCGGGACCCTGCTTAGAACGTGAGTGAGGACAAGCCTCGCTTCCCCATCGAAGGCCGTGGCAGCCACGTATTTCACCGCGGCCATCGACTGAGCCGAACCGTCCAACGCGACCAGAATCTTCCTGCTTTCCCCGCCGTCCATGGTTCACCTCCCGGAGGAATTACGCCTCCCGTCTCGTTTGTAGGTAATCTTCGAGGAGCCTGCTTCGAAGAGCAACCATGGACCTGAGCGTTTGGCACGTGTCGCACTGAAATCCGATCTTCGTCTCCACCGCGATCCCATCCCTGAGCTCACCGATCGTGGAATTCAATTCCTGTATCTGTCGTTTGAGTATTTCACGGGTCATGGGCCCTCCTCAAGAAAGCGTAACAACGGGAGCTTCTGTATTTCAATCCAAAAGCCGATATCCAAAATCATTGGGCCTCAGCCTCTGAAAGCAATGCTCTTCTTGAATCGACAAACTAGATAGGCAAAGGCCGTGCCAAAACCCGGCTCACGCATAGAGAATAACATGCTGATATAACAGCATTATTTTGCTGCATGTATTGGAGCCCCCCCTCCGCCGTGCTCCCCGGTGCCGGCATTCTTTGCACTTTGTCAATCCCGCCGTTTCACACCGTAGCAACGATCCGCCGAATGACGTCAACATGCCCATCCTTCTCTTGACGCAAAGAAAGAAGCAGGTCACAATTTGTCGGAATTCACCGAACCTGGAAACGGAGAAAGATGGACTCAGTGGAAGGGCCCAATAAACATAAAAAGAGACACCACGTAACCGTGCGACAAATGGAGATCGACGACCTGGCCACGGTCTTCCATTTGGGCGAAAGACTGTTCACCGCGAAGGTCGTCCCCAATTTGTACCGGACCTGGGACGAATTCGAGCTGACCTCTTTCTTTCAGGGCGATCCGGAACTCTGTCTCACCGCCGAGATCGAAGAGCGGGTCGTCGGGTTCGCATTGGCCACCACGATCAGCAAGAGTCGCTCAGCCTGGAAGTACGGTTATCTGGTTTGGCTGGGGATCGATCCGGAGTTCCAGGGTCAGGGAATTGGGGAGAAACTGTTCGTTCACCTCAGAGAGCGAATGAAAGAGATCAAGGTCAACATCATGTTGGTGGATACGCAGGCGGATAACCTGCCGGCCCTGAAATTCTTCCGTAAGATGGGATTCGGCCACCCCGAAGAACACATTTATCTCACCCTGAATATGGCGCCGAGACGCAAAGAAAATAGACCGCGCATCCAAAACGGCATCAGAGTGGGAGAAGACCTCGACGAATGAAAAATCCGCGAACGAATCCGGTCATACAAACCAAGCGACTCCGCCGGTTCCTGAAGCGGTTGATCGACATCTACAGCCCTTCGGGAAAAGAGGGAGACATCGGCGACTACCTGTATTCGTTTCTGAAGAGGCACGACTTGCCCGTGGTTCGGCAGAGCGTCGACGAAAGCCGGGACAACATTCTCGTGGTTCCGGACCCGCAAAACATTGAGCTGGCCCTCATCGGACACTTGGATACCGTCCCGGCCTATGAGCTGGGAGAATTCGGCTACGAGGAAGAAGACGACGAGGTGTTCGGTCTGGGAGCGGCGGACATGAAATCGGGTTGCGCCGCCATGGTGGAAGCCTATCTCTCCGCCATGGAGGCGGGATGCAACCTGTCGTCCACCGCCCTTTGTTTCGTCGTGGGTGAAGAAGAGGAAGGAGACGGCGCCCGGAAACTCATACGTGAATACGACTTCCCCTGGGCCATCATCGGAGAGCCCACGGACCTGCAACCCTGCCTCAATCATTACGGATACCTCGAAGTCCAAATCGTCACCCAAGGAAAGAGGAAACACGCCTCTTTGGCCGGTTCGGGAGAAAACGCGGTAGAAGCCATGCTGAGGGTCCTCCTGGAAATTCTCAAGTACCTGGGGAGTAAGAGAAAAGAGGCCGTATACAACATTCGCGACATCAGCAGTTCGAAAGCCGGATTCGTGGTTCCGGATCATTGCGAGGCTTGGCTGGACCTGCATCTGCCTCCCACCGCCCCCATGGGAGAGATCACGCTTGAGTTGGAGGAAGCCCTTCTGAACGGCACCTCTCGTGAGCCGGGCCTTGATGCCCACATTCGTTTTCCCACAATTCACTCAGGTTACGAGATCCCGGACCGCGGTCCGATGGTCGACTTGTTGAAAACAATCTCGGTCGACCTCCAAGGTCCGTGGAGTCCGGAATCCTTCAGAAGTCACTCCGACGCCAATCTGCTTTGGATGGCGGGCGTGAAACCGATTTTATTGGGACCCGGTCGATTGGAGAAGGCCCATGTGGAAGACGAATCCGTGTCCTTCAGCCAAGTGTGCCAAGCGGCCCATTTGTACGCGAGAATCCTGTCCGCCGTAAGCTACGCCCAAGACGCCGGCGACAAGCAGGATTGATCGGGGAGTCGAAAAGCAAACCCTGGTTTTCCCGGGAATTGTCCCATCCGCCACACTTCTTTGTGAGAACGATCATTCATGGCCCAAGAAATTCAGAAGAAGCGCATCGCCGAAAAATCGGCCTGTGCCTATTTTTTGAAGCACGTCTTTCAAATTGTCGATTCTCTCTGGCCTCAGGTCCTGGAAAACATCGGTCGAACCGGAGTAGCGATTCAACCACGACTCCACAAAGACGATGCAGCCGTCGAACTGGCGTGGGCAATCATCGCAGCCAACCTGACTCACCTCCCCGCCCTTCTCCCGGATCACCAGATGAAACGCGTGGTGAATCACACTACGGATCTTCTCGCGGAAATCGAGGAGAGAAACCAAAACCCAGCCTTTCTGGTGAACAACTACATCAAAGCGGCCAACGAGGCCGCGGCTCGTTCCTTCCCTCCGGTAGTGGGAATCGCGGCCCTTCTGTACCAGCGGGCCGACCTGGGGGGAGGCAGCTTGTCGAATTCTACGGATGTTTACGCGCAGAATCCGGAAGCCGTCACCTACCTCTGCAATCTCATCCGAAAAATTACCTGGTGGGATCGCTTCCTTACCGAATATGTCCTCGTGCCCCCTCGATCAAGTTCCTCATTTTGAACCTCGCAGGGGCATCGCTCAAAGGGAGCGCCCCAATATCCACCGGCATCCCTTTTCAAGAGACGATCCTTGCTTTTCCCGTCAAAGTCACCATAATACGGACCCGGATTGTCCGGAAACTCGGTTCCCCTTCCATCAGCCGGACGGAGGGAATCGACCGCCGGGCGGAAAGGATATGATCATGGACGCGACGAGTAAACCGGAACGCTTCGTTTTGTTCACCCCCTACCCGCATGAGGTCGGACAGAAGATCAGAATCGGAAGCGGACCTAGACGGGGAGACTGGGAAGTCATCGGCGTCACCGAGCGCAAGTTGAAACTGCGCTGCCCGGTGACCGCCAGAGAAGTGGAATGGGATCGATTCTGCTACTTCGTCGAGGAAGTCGCCGAAGGTCAGTGGCCTTTGAAGGACTGACGCAACAAGGAGCTCCGACACCCGTTCGTTGTGTCCGGATAGGACGTTGACGGGCGGTTTCCCCCAGTCGGGAAGCCGAAGCGGTCTTTTTCCCGGAATCGGCGGGATCGACTGTCGGCTCTCTTTGTGGACGGCCGTTTCGCGGCGATGCATGTACTCACCGAAAAGTCATTCCCATGTGGAGAGAAGGCACGTCCGTTCCCGGCGAGGTCTACGGTGAGACGATGAAGCCCTCGCCGTGGAAAACCGTTTTGTTTCTTACCTCTCATGCCGTGCGAATTCGTTTTCAATGGCCGGGAAAAAACATTTGAACACCGTCGCTGGTTCCTTCGTGGACGGGCAAAATCAGGCTTGTGAAATCAACACTTCATCCAGGGCGGAAAGTGATTTCTTTTAACCGATACTCTCCCTTTGATCATGGACCGGTTCACGGACCCGGCACGGAAACCTTCCGAATCCAGTGTTGTTTCAACATCTACCAGGACACCCGGAGTCGACATGTACGTCACGTTTTACGGTGCTGCTAGAGAGGTTACCGGCTCTCTACATTTGATTTCCTCCGAAACGGATCACATCCTTTTGGATTGCGGGTTGTTTCAAGGACGAAGGAAAGATGCGGAACGGAAGAACAGGACTTTGCCCTTCGACCCCAGAATGGTCACCAACCTGATCCTGTCCCATGCGCACATCGATCACTCCGGCCGAATTCCCTTGTTGACCTCCGAAGGTTTCAACGGCCGCGTTTTGTGCACCCGTGCCACCGCCGACGCGTGCGATTACCTCTTAATGGACAGCGCCAAGATTCAGGAATTGGACGCGGATTACCTGAACTATAAAACCGCCAGGGCGTTCCTTTACGCGGTCAAATCGGGTTCCGGGAGCAGGGAACTCACGCAGAGACAAATCCGGAACACCAAGAAAGTGCTTAAGGAAGGCGACCACAAAGTGCGCACGGAAGTGGTGAACGACCTCATCCAAAGCCACCACCTCGAGCACGTTGAGCCCTTGTATACCTCAGCCGAGGCCGAACAATCCTTGGAGTATTTCGAGGACTATCCCTTCAATGAACCCTTTTCCATCGGTCAAGAATCGACCTGCACCTTTTTCGAGGCCGGTCACATCCTGGGTTCGGCTTTCTCCCTGGTCAGGGTCCGCGAAAATGGGGCAACCCGGACTCTTTTCTATAGCGGCGACATCGGAAGGTTCGACAAACCGATCATCCGTGATCCGGTGTTGGATTTCCCTGAAGAGTATCGTGACGTGGACCTGATGATACTGGAGAGCACCTACGGAAACCGAGTGCATGAACCCGTGGAAGAGCTCAAACCTCAGTTGAAGAAAGCTCTGCTGGATGCGGCCGATCGGGGCGGATCCGTTCTGATCCCCTCTTTCGCCTACGGCCGAACCCAAGAGTTGATCTATTTTCTGCATCAGCTCTACATCGAAGGTCAGGTTCCCCGTATCCCCATATTCGTGGACAGCCCTCTTGGAAAAGGCATCACCCGGGTCTTCGGAGAACATCCGGAGCTGTACGACGACCAGACCCATAATTCATTTCTCGAAAAAGGGATGAACCCCTTTGTCTTCAAACAGGTCCGTTTCGTCGGTTCCGTGGATGAATCCATCGCGTTGATGCGGGAAAAGAGTCCCCATATCGTCATCGCCTCATCGGGAATGTGTGAAGGAGGGCGTATCCTCCACCACCTGAGGCACAAGATTCACAACCCCAAGAACACGATTCTCATCGTAGGGTACATGGCCGAAAACACCCTGGGTAGGAGAATTCTTGAAGAAGGGTCCGAATACGAACGCAAAGGCAGGAAAGGAGCCGCTCCGGAGATGCGGTTTCTTAACAAGATATACCCTTTGGCGGCGCATGTAGTGGCCCTGGACGGTTTCAGTGCGCATGCGGACCAAAAAGAACTGATTCAGTTTCTGGAGAGATCCAATTTGAATGTGAAGAAGATCGCCTTGGTCCACGGGGAAGAGGATCAGAGCCTGGCGCTCCAGAAGCTCCTTCAGTCCAAAGGCTGGCCCACGGTGGTCCCCTATGCGGGCCAATCCCTGACGGTCCGCTGAACCGGGCGAGGGGCCGCCCGTCCGCGGCCCGGGGCGATCATTCACGGGGGGGAGGCCTGCAAAAGATATTTCTTCCTGCCGGCCTGTAAATAATGATGGTCCCGGCGGCCTTTCTCGCACCCGCCTCACCATGGGGCAACCTCCGGACGAATTGAACGCGGGCGATACGCCACGCCCGACTCAAAGACGCCCGGAGGATGGATGTTGCGGTCCGGACCCTTTCACAACCATTTCTTTCTTCTGAACAGTACCACCAATCCCAAACCCGATCCGAGCATCACCCCCAAAAATACGAAGTAGCTGTACCTCCAGTGCAGCTCCGGGATGTATTCGAAATTGGTGCCATAGATGCCGGCAAGTAGGGACAAGGGCATCATGATGGTGGCAATGATGGCCAGCACTTTCATGGACTTGTTGATCTGCTGGGAGAGGACGGAATCGTATCCGCTCATGGTGGCATGAACCCGTTCCTGAAGGGAGTCCACGGTTTGGCCGATTCGATCCGCGTGCTCGAAGATACCGCTCAGATAGACACGGGCCTCGTCCCTGATGATCTCCAGGCGGGTGGCCACAAGATGACGCATGGACCGCTGCATGGGAGAGAGGCTTTGTTTGAGCATGCGCACCATGTGTTTGGCCCGGAGGATCGCGTCCAGTATCTCCTTGCCGCTGCTCCCGTTCATGTAGGCGTCTTCAAGCTGCTCCAACCGGTTGTCGATGAAGAACACGTGCGGGAGGAAGGCGTCCACCATGGCATCCCAAAACAGGAAATAGATAAATCCGGGGCTTTTCCCCACGGATCGAAAAGATTCCTCGCAACTTTCCAGCACTCGGTCCACATAAATGGATGGTCCCTGATGCACGGTTACGATGATGCGCTCGGTCATGGCCACGATCAGCGGAGTAGTCGCCAAAGCGTCGCTTTCCCAATGGCAGACGTGAAATAGATCCAAGATTCTTCGCTGGCGATGGCTGAAAAAGAACGGGTCTTCCGCTTCCAGGGCCGTTTCCAATTCAGGTTGGGAGAAACCGAATTCTGCGAGGAGGGACCTGGCCTCTTCTTTTGAGGAGAAATCGAAATCGCACCAAGCGAAATCTTGAGGAGTCAAAACGTCCGGGGAAAAGGCCTGAGGATCCACGCGCACACAGCTCTTGTCCCCGGTGTGGAAGAGCACGGCGAAATTCACGGTCTCCACCCCCTTCATATCCCGCCGGGGAAGGCGGCCTCTTTGACTACCGGCCTTCGAGGAGATCGGTGGTTTCCCTGCACCTATCCCCCTCCGGACGGATCAATGGAATAGTTGCTTCCAGAGGTTTCGGAACCAAATCAAGTCGTGTTGGCTTACGATGCGGCTTCTTTCCGCTTGTCGTTACAGATGCCGAGGCACCGCATGATGCGCATCTGCATGGCCCGGTCCGGACCATGGCGATAAGCCTCCATGTAGGCGCTGATCGCTTCGGCCCAACGGCTCTGGTACATCAGACAATTGGCGATTTCCAGATGCGCGTGGAGGGCCGACTTGGGATATTTGCGCATGGATTCTCGAAAAAGCCCGATCGCCTCGTCCGTCCGGCCGGTATGTTCCATGCGCCGACCCAAGTAGTAGCCCGCGTGCAGTTGACCGGAAGAGGTATCGTACAACTCGGCGCCGGGCATGATGACAAAGACCGACGGGATGCCCAGTTTGGGATGGGTGATGTCGATCACCATGGGCTCGAAACCGATGTTCTTGAGGGCGTTCGTGCAGTTTTCGAGCTCTTCGAACATGTCCGTGGACGAAACGTCCGGGAGCGACTGAATGGGAACGGGATCATCCTTGGTAAACAGGTAGCCGCTTTCGCGCCAGTCTCTGAGTTTGGGAAGAATGCCCCCCGCGTAATAGTCTTGCTGAAACGTATCCACGGCCATTTGTTGGATTTCCGTCAACGTACGGATCAAGGCTTTTTCGGGGTGAGTCGAAGTGCCCGCACAGAAAACGATTTCACTGTTGGGAAAGGACGCCGGATCGAACGCGATTCCGGCCACTGTGGGAATCCCGGTGTTCAGGCTGAAGTCCTTGCACATGACCTGAATATTGTTTCGAGCAAACTTGCCCAACAGCTCCCCGGCAACCGGGTCCCTAACGGTGTTCAGATCGATGGTGGGAACCGGTTCCCGAGAAACGTTGATCACCGCACATACGTGACGTTCCACCACCTCGCAAAGTCCTTGAAGGACCGTTTCTTCCATGGTGTTGCCGGCGCTCAACCCGTTGGTGCCCTGGACATCCGCAAACCATTCGTACGGGAGCAGCAAATCCGTCTTCTTCGTCAGGCTGTAGGCGGGGACCCAGGCAAAGGGCAAATCCGCGAAAGCGTCCAACTCGCCTTCGGCTACGGTTGCTCCTCGTCCCGGGACCTGCACCAGTTCCTCCAGGGGCAGGGTTTCTTCCCGCACCTCCTTGAATGTGGCTTTCCGGTGGTTGTTCGCCCTGGGATAATTGGCGTGGCTGAAGCGCTCTACCATTTCCATGAGAGCGCTGGCCTCACTTTGTTCCGGTGTCGCCCCTTTTCCCATGGTTTTGGGGGTCGGAATATTGCAGTCCTTACCCGCACTGCAGATGAAGACCGGAATGCCCAGCCTTCCGGAGTCGATGCGGGTGATTTCTCTCACCAGCTCAAGATCAAGGCTCCGAAGCGTGTCAATGACGTGCCGTACGGTATCGCGAGGAGAAACGGCTTTTTCGATTTCCACCGTATGGTTCTTGCGACAACTTCCGAGGCTGATACCGGATTGAAGCCTACCATGACCCGTTTCCATCAGGCGGACGACCTCCACGAAAATCGAGAAGAGAGCCGCTCCCCGAGGGGGAAGCGGCTTTCAGATGAGAGCACGCAGGTTCTACAGACTCTTCAGAACTTGTCCCCACCGGACCAATGCATGGGCGGCCGTAATCCACATGTGCGCGGATTCAAACACGGGTATACCCACCTCCTCAATGGCTTGGGACATCTTCTTCGTATACGGGCCGCCTGCGGCTCCGCACAGAATGGGCTTATCGGACTTCTTGTTGATCTTGTCCAGGCTCGCGACAATGCCCTCATCCAAGGGGGTATCCTGAAACACGAACCAGTTCATGATGACTTGTACTTTGGGATCCTTTACCAGGCACTCCATGGCGAAATCATAGTCGTCCGAAGTGGCCGACCCCGTAACATCCACCGGGTTCTTGACAATGTAGAAGGCGGGATAATGATCCGTCATTTCCCGGTAGGTGGCATCCTCGATTTGGGCGATCTCCAGGTTCAGCCGATCGAACAGGTCAATGGCGTTCACCATGGGACCCGCCCCGTTGCTGATCATACCGATTCCGGGGCCTTGGGCCGCAGGCTGCATGGACAGAGCTTTGGTGATCCCGACCAGCTCTTCGTAGGAATCCACCGCAAGAATGCCCACCTGTTTCATGGCTCCGGCGTACACCCCGTAACTGCCGCCATAGGCTCCGGTATGTGACTGAGCGGCGACCGCCGATCTTTGGGTGCGTCCGGACTTGTACACCACAATGGGCTTCCTGTGTTTGGATATCACCTTTTCGGCCGTTTGCAGATATTTGCGGCCGTCACCCAGCCCCTCGACATAGGCCCCGATCACTTTGGTGTCGGGATCTTCCGCCAAGTACGCCAACATATCCGCCTCATCCACGTCCACCCGATTTCCATAGGAAATCATCTTGCAGGCCCCGATCAACTCGCAAGCCTCAAGAAAGCTGGCTCCGTAGGTCCCACTCTGCGTGGTCATCGAAATATTGCCGGGTTTTGGGCGAACCATGCGCTCGTGTACCTGGAAGAAAGCGTCGAATCGATTCTTGGCGTTGAAGCAGCCGATGCAGTTGGGTCCGATGACCCGAATGCCGTACTCTTTGGACTTGCGCTGGATTTCAGATTCAAGGGCGGCCTCGTCTTCCCCGAGTTCCTTCCCCCCCCCGGAGACGATTAATATCGCGGGAATCTTCAACTCGCTGCACTGGTCCAGAATACCGGGCACCAGCCCCAATCCCACGCAAACCACCACCAGATCCAACTGTTCGGGAATTTCAGCCAGCCCCTCATAGCTTTTCAGGCCGAAAACTTCCTTCCCCCCTTTGGTGATGGGGAATACGTTTCCGTCGAAATGGTGGTTGATCAGACTGTCTGCAACCGCGTTTCCAATCTTTCCGGGAGTTGTGGAAGCACCGATGAGCGCCACGTTTCGCGGCTCGAAAAACTTGTCCATGTTCTTGGTGTTCGGTTCCACCATGGTGATGGATGTTTCCGCAGGTTGCTTGCTCAGAATGATTTTGGCGTCCACGGCAACCGCTTCGTTTTGCGACAGTATCACCGGATTGAAATCCACGGATTCGTAGAGGCCCGCCGCGTCGACGCTGAAACGGCCGATAGCCGCCATCGCCTCCACGAGAGCCTGCTCGTTCAGGGGAGGCTTCCCCCGGAATCCGCGCATGAGTATCTTGCCTTTGATCTCTTCGATCATTTCCCGGTAGTCTTCGTTCGTAGCGGGCAGCACTCGAAAAGTTACATCGTTCATTAAATGGATGAAAACCCCTCCGGTTCCCAGCATGATTACGGGACCGAAATTGGGATCGTTTTGCAGGCCTACGATGAGTTCCATTCCTTCCGGCGCCATTTTTTCCACCAAAAAGCCGTCCAAAGCGGCTCCCCGTCCGGAAAAAGCTTCCTGCATGCTCCGGCAGGCGTCTCTCAACGCGTCGGCGTCCTTCAAATCGACGGCAACGCCCTTTAGCTCCGTCTTATGCAATATCTCGGAAGACACCGCTTTCAGAACCACCGGGTAACCCACACCATCCGCAAAGGCCACGGCCTCTTCCGTTTCCTTCACCAATGTGCCTTCAGGCACCCGAACTCCGTAGCCCTTGATGATTCTCTTGGATTCATGCTCAGGAACGGCAGTGGCTCCTTTGGCTGCATAAGCCTCACAAATGGATCTCGCTTCACCCTTTTCCATATTGTTCTCCCTCGTTTTGTAAGCGCTCCGCCACTGGATTGAACGTCGTAAGAGACTTCCGAAGAACTAACTCATCCTTCTAGATTACGGAACAAGACGGATGTGGATCATCCGCACGGCGTCGAAGTCATCGGGTCGGTCGTCGCGCGACCCTCAAAAAGCCCTGTCGCCCAGCGCTGTTCATCCTTGACATCGAGTCGCGTTTCTCCGTAGATTCACAACTCGCCCGCCCATACAAGACGACATAGCGCGCTGATTCCATCCGCGAGTATCGCCGGATCATGGAGAATCGCCTGAAACGAAATCTCCGGCCGTTCAATATCAGCTTTCGCAATATCAAGCACTCGGCTCGAGCGAACCGGCTTTCGTCCTTCTGCCGGATGCGTCTCATCTACTATGGTAAATGTCGTGCAATGTCAAGGAGGCGGGGATTCTCCCCGATCCCTTGTACATGGGAAAGCCCGTGGAAGTCGTGCCCGCTCCAGCTCAACCGATGATCGAGGATTTCAAATGAAAAAAGTGTTCCTTCTGAATATGCCCTTCGCCAGCACCCGCTATCCCTCCGCAGCTCTGAGCGTGTTGAAGCCGGCGCTGGAAAGCACCGGCATGCCTTGTGACGTCGGCTACTTGAATGTCGCCTTTCAGGCTCATATGGGCCGCCCGGATATCTATGAGGCCGTTGCCGATCTGCTGGTCACGGGCGAATGGGTGTTCGGCGAGATGCTGTATGGAAAGGAGTGGGCGTGTTCCGAACGAGCGAATCTCCACAGGATCCAAGCGCCTCTTCTTCCCGAGGGGCGGCAAGGTGAAGTCCTCCTGAATCGAATAGAAGCTCTCGGCCCTCTGGCCCGGTCCTTTATCGACCAATGCCTTGAAGGACTTCCCTGGGCTGATTACGGCATCATCGGTTTCACTTCGGTTTTCAGCCAAAGTATCGCATCCCTGGCGCTCGCCCGCCGAATCAAGGAACGTTGGCCGGACAAGATCATTGCTTTCGGAGGAGCCAACTGTCAGGGGGAGATGGGAAAAGCCTTGCTGAGGCTCTTCCCTTTTGTCGATTGGGTCTTCACCGGCGAAGGAGATCTGGCGTTCCCTCAAGCAGTGGCCAAGTGGCAAAAAGGAGAATCCCCCGAGGGCATCCCCGGAGTCCGTCACCGCAGAGAGGGCCGGATCGTCGACCAGGGGATGGGGGAATCGCCGGACATGGACGGGCTGCCCTACCCCGACTTCAGCGACTACTTCGCGGCCCTCAACCGATGGGCTCCCGATCAGGTCCTACAGGCCCCGATTTCTCTGGAATTTTCTCGAGGTTGCTGGTGGGGCAAGAAGTCCCAATGCATCTTCTGCGGTCTGAACTGCCAATCGCTGCGTTACAGATCAAAAAGCGCCCGCCGCGCCGAGGACGAAATAAAGTCCCTCGTGGAACGATACCGCACGGGAAAAGTCATACTCACGGATTCCGTGGTGACCATGAGCTATTTCAAGACCCTATTCCCCGCATTGGCCGAATGGGGCAGACTTGAGGAGCTGTATCTCGAAGCCAAAGCCAACCTGACCAAGAGCCAAATCAAGCTGCTGAAGTCTGCGGGTGTGACCCTGCTCCAGCCGGGTATCGAAAGTCTCGACACCGAAATCTTGAGCCATATGAGGAAAGGAACAACGCTTCTTCAAAATGTCCGCTTCCTCAAATGGTGCGGTGAATATTCCCTTTATCCGACTTGGAATCTGCTTTACGGCTTTCCCGGCGAAGATCCGGAAGCCTATGACCGCATGACCCGATTGGTTCCATCCATCCTTCATTTGTTTCCACCCATGGGAGTCAGCCCCATGCTGCTCGTGAGGTTCAGCCCGCTGTTCGAACAAGGAGCGGAATGGGGTCTCGAAAACATACGAGCGCACCCGGCTTATCGTTCCGTGTATCCGTTCGGGCAAGCCGACCTGGATCAGTTGGCCTACTTTTTCGAATCCGATTTCCGAGGCAAAGAAGACATTCCCACCTACATAGAACCGCTTCGCGAGCAGGTGGATGCATGGAAGCGTTCGTGGAGCGCCCAGGATCCTCCAAAGCTCACTTTCGAGGTTCGCTCCCAAGACCGGATTGTTCTACGTGATACCCGACCGTTCATGAGAAACGCCGATCGAGAACTCGAGGGAGAACCTGCACTCGCCTGCCTCGCCACGGACGGTATCCGACCTTTCGATTCTCTGGCCGGGGAGATCAAGGCCAAGACGGGGAAAGCTTATTCCGGAGACCAACGATTCCGACTTTGTCTGGACCACTTGGTGGAAGACGGAATCTTGTTGCGTGAAGGCGACCGATATCTGTGTCTTGCCTTGAACCCGGCCCGGGATTATGAGGTAACCGAAGATTGGTAGAGAGGGCCCCGGGAGGGGCGCACGGGCGGTGCGGACTCCGTCGGGTTTCCGAATCGGATCATCCGACCACTGTGAATCAGGGCTTTGGGGTTGACAAGAATGCTCTCCGGCAACTATTCAGGCGAAGCAGGTTTCCTTAAACGGACTCTAAAAACAACCGGTTCAACACATGCGAAAGGGTGATTCACGGTGGAAAAACTTAGACAAGCTCAGAATGAAGACCACTTAGTCTATAACAGAAAGAAAAATGTCGATATTTTTGTAATTCCACCTGGAAAGCAGCTAAGGGTCGCCGCGGAAATGGAGGACATTGCCCATCACCTAAGACTGCACATGCTCGTTAATCAACCCTCTCTCAAGATCATGGAAATCAAATGCGAGATGGTGCGGATTCCCGACCCCATTTGTCAGGAAGCCGATCGATCGCTCGACCTCCTTATCGGCGAACGCATTGTGCCGGGTCTTATGCGGAGGCTGGACAAAGAATGGGCCGCCAATGGGTGCACCCACCTTCGTGATCTCTTCCACGACGCGTGCTACGATCTGACGCAGGCCCAGAGCGTCATCGGGAAGGAAGACCTGACGAAGATGTTTCCCGGCCTTACCGAAGCCCAGATGTTTCACATATTCTTCTGGTTCCGACCGGACATCAAGGATAGTTGCATCCGTTACTCGGAAAACGCGCCCTTCATGAAGGAAATCAACAATACCGACCTGCCGCCCGGCGCCGAAAAATTGAAAGCCGTTGCGGCAGGCCGCTGAGAATTAGGGCTCGTATTGGGGGGAGTCGCCATGAGTTTGGTGCTGTTTCAAGAAGATTCAAACGTCGTTTTCCTGTCTTTGAATCGTCCCGAAAAAAAGAACGCAGTCAACGGTGAGTTGCTCGGGGAACTGGAGACCGCCGTCGATCGATGCCGGGACTCGGCCAAAGCAGTCATTCTGAAGGGTGAAGGAGGCTGTTTCTGTGCGGGAGCGGACATCCGCGACCTGAGTTCCTTCGACGAGGCGGGACTGAAACGTTTTCACGACCTTCGGGAACGGGTGTTCGCCAAGTTGGAGGACCTGCCCTGCCCGCTGGTCGCCGTGATTCACGGCTATGCTTTGGGCACGGGGTTGGAGTTGGCTCTTTGCGCAGATTTCCGCATTGCTTCCGAGGAGGCTTCGCTGGGCATCCCTTCCTCGAAACTCGGGGTTGCGGAGAGCTACCTCTATTTGGATCGGTTGGTGAGAAGCGTGGGACTCGCCCGGGCGAAGTACCTGGTCCTCACGGGTGAACGCGTCGGTGCGCTTGAGGCTCGCGAGTTCGGTCTCGTGGAAAAGGTTTACCCGGAAGCAGAGTTGTGGGAACGAGCGGATGCCCTGGGCAGAGAACTCGCTCACAACGCCGCGTTCGCCATGAGACTGTCCAAGAAGATTCTCACGGAATGCGACCGAGACCCCTACGTTCGAAACGTCGAAGAGCCGGCCCGACCCATGATCGAAACCATGACGAAAGGTGAGATGCGGGAAGGAACGCGTGCTTTTGTCGAGAAACGAGAAGCGAAATTCGATGGTTGAAAGGAATTCACGGATGCCTCACGACGCCGGTGGGGAACGGGGATGGTGGGATACGTCCATCGTTCGAGTGCGAAAAAACGAGCTTCTTATTAAAGGTTATGCCATCGAAGATTTGATGGGACGAGTCTCCTATGGAGAAATGGCGTATCTCATGATCATGGGGGAACTGGCTCCCCACGGAAAGATCAGCACTCTGTTGGAAGCCCTGCTGGTCGCCGTCTGCGATCACGGAGCCAATTCGCCCGCGGTGGCCACCTCCATCATGGCCGCGACCTGCGGTATCCCTTTGAACTGTGTCATCGCATCCGGAATCAATCTGCTCGGAGAGATTCATGGAGGTCCCATCGAGGCGGCCACCCGACTTTTCTACCGCGCCGACCAAGTCGGCCGGGAAACCGGCCGAGAGCCGGAAGACATCGTCCGAGAAATTTGTCACGAATATCGGGCCGCGAAAGGCTTTGTGCCGGGATTCGGCCATCCCGTACACGATGAAGACCCCAGGGTCGTCCGGTTGTTCCAGTTGGCGGAAGAGGCGCGTGAGGAAGGAATCATCTCGGGTCGATTCGTGCAGTGGGCGAGAACCTTTGAAAGGGTGCTGCCTTCGGTCTATGCCAAGGAAGCGATTCCAATGAATGTGGATGGAGGCGGCGGCGCCATTCTGTGCGAATGCGGGATTCCCGCCGAAACCGCCATGGGATTCGTATGCCTGTCCCGAGGCTTGGGACTTATGGCGCACGGCTACGAAACCCTTATGAGAAAAGAACGGTTGAAAGCGCCCATGCCCCCCGAAACCATCGCCGGCGAGATGACCTATTCGGGACCCGGTCCCAGAAAGGTCGCCGACCGAACCTAGATTCGGGTCGGTTCGGGAAGGGGCTGCGTCGATTCACGGAAAGAGTGGTCGCGCCCCGTCTCCCGATTCCCGGACGTCATTTCGCCAACAGACGTCTGAAGAACTCCACCGACAACCGCCAGTTCAGCGAGAAGCCTTTCATGGACCAGATGTGCCCTTCCCCGGGAAACACCTTCATTTCATAGGGCTTCCCGAGTTCGTCCAGTGCCTTTGCAAGCCGGAGGGTGTGGCGCACGGGCACGACCCCGTCGTCCTCCCCGTGCAGCAACAACAAGGGGCAATTCACCCGGTCGACGAACAAAATGGACGAGCGACATCGGTATTCCTCGGGAACCACGTCCGGAGGTCCCCCAAACATCTCGGATATCCAAGGATTCACGGCCACGTGGTCGAACATGTCCGTGGGCGTGCTCCAAAGGGCCGCCGCACGAAAATAGTCGAAACGCTCCACGGCCAACAGCACGTTGTGCGCACCCCGTGAATATCCAAGCACGCCCATGGCATCGGGATCGATGTAAGTACGTTCGGCCATTTCTTCGGCAAGTCGGCCGATATCCGTGACTTCGCCTTTTCCGTACTCCATGTTTCCTTCCGAGCCCGGATATCCCCTGTGAATCATGCAGATACCCACGAACCCCAGCTCGGCTAATTGCTCGGCCATATGTTCATACACCGGCTCGTATCCGCCGCCGGCATGATGAATCTGAACCGAAGGCAAACGACCGGAAAAGTCGGCCGGCTTGGCGGTGAAAACCCGAAGATTAAGCCCGTCGCTCCGAAGAATGAATCGTTCTCTGTCAATGCCTTCGGACTGCATTCCGTCACCCACTCTCCCTTTCGCCGCGGCAACGGCCCGGGAACGGCCTTTTGCGGCAATCGCCGGCTCATTCAAAAAAGCCCGGGCGGCTCAACTAGGATGAGGCCCGGGCACGCTGATATTGAAGACCGAGTCGTCATGAGTTGCACGCCTCGGAGACCGAAACAAAGCGTGATCCGCCTTCAACGCCGGATCACGCCCGTCGTCTTCCGTCAGGCTTTTCCTCTTTCCACCGCCATTTGCTTGAATAAATGCCCGATGCGTTGAGGAGGATCGACAACGGCTTCCCGCCTTATCAGTTGAACGGCTTCTTCGGGACAAGCGGACACGCAAACCCCGCAACCTATGCACCGCCCATCGTCCACGACGGCCGATCCGTCCGAAAGTTGAATCGCCTCCATGGGGCATCGCTCAATACAGGTTTCACAGGCCAGACATTTGTCGGGATCGATTTCACTGCAAAAGCCCGAATTCAGGACCATGGCGGGTTTGGGGAATCGTTTGATGCTGTGGAGCACGTCGCAACAACAGGGACAGCAGATGCACATGGCTACCGGTGCTTGTGCATTGGACGGGCTCAGCACCATACCTTCTCCCTCACATTTGTCGATAATCTCGAGGGCCTCCTCACGGCTCACTTCTCTAGCCCATCCGTTTTCGATATAGAACCGGGCGCCGGCACCGAAGGCGAAACAGGTTTCCATGGGTTTCTCACAGGGACGACCCAGCAACCCGGCTTTGACCCGGCAAATGCAGTCCGTCACCGCAATGCGCTCCTGTGCCTCAACAATGGAACGGATTTCTTCCCAGGGCTTGATGCCGAGATCCGGCGTGATGCTCTTTCCCACCGGCATGACACGCGAAAAGGAAGAAGCGCCCACTTTTGGATGCCATTCTTTGAAAAAGGCCTCCTTGAGATAACGGTCCTTTTTCTCCGCCAAGTCCTTATCCATACGCTTCACTTGATACTCGTAAATACCCACGACGAAGGCCGCACCGGAGAAGAGGGTTTCACCGTCCCGTTCGGTCCTGAAAATGAGCCCCTTGCGCGACATTTCCATCAGTTTTTCCCGAGTCTCTTCCGGATCGCGGCCGAGACGTTCGGCCACGGCGATGGGGGATTCGGGTCTGACATCCATGGCGCAAGCGATTTCGGCTTCCTCCGGATTGAAGAGTTTCCGGATGATCTCCATTTCCACACCCGACTCGGACTGAGGGAAGCCCATGGGCAAGCGATCAAGGTGCTTCTGCAACCTGCGGTACACATCCGTGTCCATATCCCGTATCCTTCCGTTCTTTGCGTCGTTCTCAGCGGAAACGGACCGCTCGACCCGTGACGCCGCACGGCCGGTCCGCCATAGAGACGGCGAATTGGGTTACCGGCTTCATTTGACAATGGGTAAGACTTCTCGGAATTCAGGAGTATTGGATCGACAGATCCATTGAAAGATGACCGTCTCGGCAGAGGAAATCACCGCGCCGGCTTGCCGGAAAACCTCTATTCCGGTTTCACGATCTTCGGCAAACCGCGAAGCCACGGCATTGCGCACCAAATGGACTCGATATCCGAAGCGAATCAAGTCCAGCCCCGTCTGAAAGACACAGACGTGGGTCTCCATACCCGCCAAAACGATGAGGTCGCGCCCGTAGCCGCGAACTTGTTCCAGAAAACCATCCTCCAAACAGGCGCTGAAGTATTCCTTTTCAAAGACCGCAACACCTTTCAGCTCACCGGCAAGCTCGGCAACGGTTGCACCGAGCCCTTTTTTGTAATGTTCCGTCACCAGAATGGGAACGTCCAACACACTTGCGGCTCGAACCAGTTGCCTGATCCTGTGCAAGGTATCCTCCCACCCCGAAATCGCTTTGCGCATCGCCTCCTGAACATCGACGACAAGCAGGAGGCTGCGCTCCCGAACGGCCGCCATATCGTGTCGCATATCATCCGCTCCCCTGTCGAATGGGTTGGAGTCCGCCTTTTCGCTGAGTCGTTGCGGCGCAACGGCATTTGGTCGGCATCGATTTTGGGAGAAAGAATAACATGGATCACGACGGTTTCAACGAGTTTTCACTGGAACGGCATCATGGAGATGCCTCATAATAGAGGACACGGCATGAGATCGCCGGGCCCATAAAGGGGCCGGAGTTCGCTGCGGGTACATCCTGATCTTCCGAGTTGACCGTCTTGCTTCCATCCTCGATTCCGTGCAAGAGCAAAGCGGGCCATCATATTGAGGAAGCGAAAGATTGCCTCTGACAACAGCATGTTACGACCGATAGATAAGGATTCCTTACTCCGATTGGCTTCCGTTGTTTCCGAGTCGTGACGGCAAAGCCGAGCACTTTTTTGTTCCCTTTTATCCGATACCCATATTTCTGAAACCACGAACCTAGTATCGGCATTCAAAAAAAGGGGCGTCATGTCTATCAACGCTCAAGAAAGACCAAAAAAATCGGGACAGCACTCGGAAAAAACCTCTTGACACAAAAATTCTTTTGTCCTAATTTCGGTGAAAATTCGGCATGGTTGATCGCTCCCATCGTCAGGGAATCAGGTTGGGTGCGACCATGTGGAAACCCTCCTCATCCTAAAGATACATCTTGACCCGATACGAACCATCAATCGAGCGAGGAAAGGTGGTGAGTAAGAAACGGCAATCGCTGCATAGGGGCAAAGGGTCGATTCTTGAATAGCATCATTGGCATGAACCTCAATCTCGTCCTCATTGCGCAAGAAGAGCACGGCCGCAAGGAATGGGAGGTGGTGTCCAAGCAAGAGAAAAGCTGATAGGGATGAACTGTCGATTCTCAAACAGCATCATTGGCATGAACCTCAATCTCGTCCTCATTGCGCAAGAAGAGAACAACTATCAAACAAAGAGAGGTAAACTAGAATGCCGAAGCTTGGAATCGAATTCGACGAAGAAGCGCAGAAAAAATTAGATGTTCCTTTAGGAAAACGTGAGCTCTACCCGTCCGTGGGTAAGTACGTGGCCGAAATCCTTCGGGAGCAGGGCGTAACGGTTGCCTGGGGTGTTCCCGGCGGTCACATTTGGCATTTCGTGGATGCTATTTCCCGTATCGGCATCAAACTGGTGATCTTCGGCCATGAGCAAACCGCGGTTTATGCTGCGGAAGCCTATACTCAGGTCACCCAGAAACCCGCGGTGGCCTTTGGTACGGTCGGCCCCGGCACGGGCAACGCTTTCAGCCCCTTGCAGCAGGCTTTTCTCAGCAACTCCCCCATCATCTATCTGGCGGGTGGTATCGAGCAGGAACACGACCACCTCTACAACACGATCCAGGAAAGTATCTGCGCCGAGTTCTTCACCCACATTACCAAGTGGGCCCAGCGCTGCTTCTATCCCTGGTCCGTCAAGCAGTTCATGACTCGTGGCTTCCGCGTCGCCACCACCGCCCCCATGGGTCCGGTGGCCTTCGAGCTGGGCATCGACTGTCTGTTCATGAAGGACGAGGCCCGCGAGCATTACTGGGGCGGATTCTTTCCCCAGCATGCCGACTACGTGCCCAATTGGCGTCAGGAAGAAACCACGACCCCCATCACCATGGGCGCGGACCCGGCCTCTATCGAGAAAGCGGCCAAGGCCATTTTCGAGTGCAAGAAGCCCTTCATCATTCTGGGCGACTATGCCACTTGGGATCAGGCCGGTCCGGAAATCGAGGAATTCGTCAATCTGACGAAGATTCCTTTCAACACTCGGCGTATCGGTCGCGCGGCGGTCACGGAAAAGCACGAAATGGCCCACCGCGGCTTCCCCAAATTCCGCAACGAGTTCGACCTGATGATTCCCATCGGCCTCAAGGTCGGCTTTTTTGACGGCTATGCGGGCGGTTGGCCGCAGTCCATCCAGATCGCTCCCTGCAACGAGTACGTCTGGACCTACGTGAACACCAAGGCCGCTCTTGTCGGAAACACCAAAGTCGTCATGAAGCAGCTCAACGAGTGCATCAAGAAGAACGGCTACGACAAGCTCAGCCCCGAACGCGAAGAGTGGGCGGCACGCTGCAAGAAGTCCAATGCCGACGCGACTTCCGCTCGTACGGCCAAGGCCTACAAGTACGGTCCGGATCATCCGAGATACAAATCCAAAGATATCCTGCACTTCGGTTACATGTCCCAGATCATCCGGGAAGTGAACGAGGAACTTTACGGCAGTGCGGTCCGTGTGGCCATTGATGGTTACACCATGAGTGACTTTGTTATGCCGTACCTGCAGTTCACCAGGCCCGGTTCCTGCATCACGGCCAACGACCAGGCCGGTGTGGGTCACGGCGTCGGCCAAGCCATCGGTGCGGCCATCGGCGACCTGGAAAACGGTTCCAAGATTCCGTTCCTGGCGCTCATGGGCGACTCCGGTATGATGAACGGCGCACTGGATATCCATGTGGCCGTTATGTACAAACTCCCCATCGTCTACCTGGTCACCAACAACTGCGGTTGGATGCCCGGTATGAAGTACCCCTGGTACGGTCCCAACTGGGATATGCTGGGCGACCAGGATGTCTTCGGCAACGACTGGATGGGCGTCACCATGATGGGTGAGGAACGTCCGCTCGACACCCGCTTCGACAAACTCTGCGACGTGTTCGGCGGCACCGGCATGGTGTGCAACCGTTCCGAAAAGTTCAAAGAAGACCTGAAGACCGCCTACGGAATCGCGGAAAAGAGCGGCCCGGTCATCATGAACTGCATCATGGACCAGCACTTGGTCAACAAAGCGGTTATCGGACCGGTCTACTCCCTCATGTACGCGCATCTGCCCTGGAACGAGCTGCCCTTGAGAGGCAAGCACTCCAGACGCTCCACCCTGAAGCGCTGGTTCCCCGAATTGGATAAGCTGCCGCCGATGCCCATTTACGACAGCTGGGAAGCGCTGACCGAAGAAGAATTCGGTTACGAACCCAAATCCGATCTGTTCAAATAACCGGCAATGGGGATTCACTTCGGTGAATCCCTAAACCGCCTACACTCCAAGGGAGTCTTTATTTCAGATGCTTTGAGAAAAACGGGAGCCATTTCCGCCTCCATTTTCGCGAAGCTGAGATGAAGACTTCCTCTTTTATTCCGACCCGACGGTAGGAGAATCGCTTTTGACTTTTTTTGGAAATTTCACCGAAACAAGACCCGAAGAGATCACCGTTGAGAAAGCCATGGTGATGCTAATCGTGAGGCAGTTTTACCGGCGAGAAGATTTTCCTGAGGAAATCTTCGTCGCTCTGGAAGACAGCACCATCGTCAGCAAGGGAGACGTAGTTTGGGCCAACCTGGACAATGAGCATCCCTACGATTTCATCGCCCTGCCAAGAATCGACGAGTTGGTGGTCAACCTCCCTTCCAAGGAACAGTTTCTGACCAAAATGGGAGTGGACCGTCTCGACAAAGTTACCATCGAGGCTGAAAACGAGTTCTGGGGTTCCTTTCCGTTCGAATTCTGTGCCAAGGTCGGTGATACGAAGTTGATCTGGGAATGAGCTCCGAACGGTTCTCCGTCATTGTCAACGATAATTGCGTGCAATGCGGATTCTGCAGCCACTATGTGGGGTGTCCGGCCGTCGCCTCCGCGTGCATCGGATGCGGGATATGCATCAAGGGTTGTCCTCAGAACGCCAGAAGTCTTGAACCTCGCAGGAATTCCGGAGCGGCGCTTCGCTTCTCCTTGGACGGTGAAAACCTCATCATTCAGGGTCCCATAACGGTCCGGCAGGTGCTCCGCAGTCTGGGCAAATCGGTCGGAGGTCACGCCGATCAAACCTCGCACGCGACTTGTGACACCGGCGGCTGTTGGAACTGCGCAGTTTGGATCGACGGTGAGCTGAAGCGAAGTTGCCTCACCCCCCTCACAGATGGGATGGCGATTTCCACCGACTCCGTCGAAGTCCGAGACGCCGATCCTCTTCGCGTGGTAACAACGATGCGGCCGGCTCCCCATCACCATCCGTCCATATTCACGCACGGATGCAACTATTCTTGTGATCTGTGCCACAACTGGGAGATGACTTTCGCCTCCGCCGGCCGAACCTGTACCCCGGTAGAGGCGGTGGACGCCCTTCGTCTGGACGTTTCACGGGATTACTGGGTGGGAATTTCCGGTGGGGAACCTACACTGAATCGCCCGTGGCTGGTCAAGACAGTGCGTAGAATCAGAGAGGTCCATCCGGAGGTCCGGATACAATTGGACACCAATGCTTCCATTCTAACGCCCGACTACATCGATGAACTGGTCGATGCCGGCGTGACCGACCTCTCGCCCGATTTGAAGGCCCGAACCGTAAGAACGTTCATGCTTTTGTGCGGCATTACATCTGAGCCATTGGCCCGTTCTTATTTGGAAACCTCTTGGAATGCAGTAGCTTACGTCGACGAAAAGTACCGCGGACGAGTGTTTATGGCGGTCAGCCTTCCATACCATCCCCGCGTACACACGCAAGAGGAGCTTCTTGCTTCCGCCCGTGCCGTCGCGGCGATCAACCCGGAGATGCCGGTTACCCTTATTGAATACCAACCGGCCTTCCGATTGCGGGACTGGCCTTTCGTCACAGCGGAAGACATAGATCAGGCAAGAATCATCGTAGAGTCCGTCGGACTCAAGAGAGTGATTGTTCAAGGAGGTACCGGCGTACCGTTGGCGGTGGATCCTTTTGAACTCGAATTGAGCTCGGAAGAGTTCTAGTCCAACCGAAACCGAATGTAGTGTGAGCAAGAACCCTTCGGGCGTCATCGTTAACGAGGGGGAACCAAAAGGCAATTGGCAGAAGCGTCGGATCGTCCTCCGTAGGGGTTCGCTCCATGAAATCAATCCCTTAACCGCACTCCTTACATGCTTGAAACCGTAGGGTCCTCCGTGACGTGGCGGTCTGGAGGAAACTCGGCGATTTTCAAGCGAATTATTAACGGACAGTAGCCCTGGAAATAAAAGCAGTAAGATTTCTGTAAAGGAGGCAGGAACATGGCAAACAACCCTGAGAAGCAAGTTTGTATTTTCACCAAGGAGCAGTTGGACAGCATCAAGACGGGTTATGACGATTGGTTCAACAACGTCCTGAAGGACGGAGATCGTGAGGAAGAGCTTGCCGGCAAGTACTTCACACACTCCGGCATTCCCGTCAAGATGGTGCACACTCCTGCGGATGTGTCCCACATCGACTATACGGAAGACATCGGTTACCCGGGCTGCGCCCCCTACGTCCGCGGCGTCTACCCCAATATGTACCGCGGCCGTCCGTTCACCGTTCGCCAGCTCGCCGGCCTGGGCGCTCCGGAAGACTGCAACCTGCGCATCAAGTACCTGCTGCAGCATGGAGCCAACGGCGTCAACATCCTCTTCGACCTTCCCACGATCCGCGGATATAACTCCGACGATGCCGAGGCGGAAGGCAATGTGGGGCACTGCGGCGCCGCCGTGGATTCCATCTGGGACATGGATGCCTATTTCAAGGACATCGACCTGGGAACCATCAGTACTTCGATCGTGACCCATCTGCCCAGCACCTCCATTGTGATCCCGGGCATGTATTTCGCGGTCGCCGAACAGCGAGGGACCCCCAAGGACAAGATCGCGGGAACCTGCCAGAACGACTTCATTATGGAAACCTGCGTGGGCAGTGGTCCGGAAATTCTTCCTCCCCCGGTGAGCTTCCGGCTGCAGTGCGACGTCGTCCAGTTCGTCTGCCAGAACTACGCCCGTTTCAACCCCATCAGCTATAACGGGTACAACCTGCGGGAAGCCGGCACCAATGCGGTCCAGGAAGTGGCCATCGCCATCTCCAACGGCATCGCCACGGCCGAGGAATTGCTTAAACGCGGTATGAACGTCGACGATTTCGCTCCCAGAATGAGCTTTTTCTGGGACCTCCACAATGACTTCTTCGAAGAGATCGCCAAGTGCCGGGCCAGCCGTAAGGTTTGGTACAAGATCATGAAGGAACGCTTCGGCGCCAAGAAGCCCAAGTCCATGCTGATGCGCTTCCACGTGCAAACCGCGGGCGTTACCCTGCCGGCCACCGAGCCTCTGAACAATGTGGCGAGGTCCGCTCTTCAGGGACTCGCGGCCACCTTTGGCGGCTGCCAATCCCTGCACATCGACTCCTATGACGAAGCTTACTCCGCGCCCACCGAGGAAGCGGCGTTGATTTCGCTCCGCACCCAGCAGATCATCCAGGCGGAAACCGGGGTCATCAATACCGTGGATCCGTTGGCCGGGTCCTATTATCTTGAGTACCTCACCGACGAGATGGTCAAGCGAATCTTCGATTATATTAAGAAAATCGAAGACATGGGCGGCTTGGTAACCGCAGTGGAGAACGGTTGGCTGCATCGCGAAATCGCCAACTACAACCTGAAGTACCAGAAGAAGATCGAAAACGGCGAAATGAAGGTGGTCGGCGTGAACTATTTCAGAGCGGAAGAAGGTTCCGCCCGTGAAATCGAGGTCTTCGAGTATCCGGAAACCTACACCCGCCAAAAAGCCAAACTTGATCGTCTCCGCAAAGAGCGCAGCGAACAAAAGGTCAAGGAATCGCTGAAAATACTGGCCGATAAGTGCCACACGGATGAAAACCTCTACCCGTATACGCTTGAAGCAGTCAAGAATCTGGTGACGCTTGGCGAAATCGAGGAACTCTTCCGAGAGCAATTCGGTCTGTGGACGTTCCCGCTGATCAACTAGTCGAAAACCGAAACAGTGCTAAGAGCCGAGCGTATGGAGGTTAAGTAATGACCAGACCGATCAAAGTTGTCATGGCGAAACTGGGATTGGACATTCATTGGAGAGGCGTCTACTTGGTAAGTCAGTTTCTGAGAGACGCCGGCATGGATGTCGTATATATCGGAAACAAGTTTCCTGAACAGATCGTTGAAGCGGTGATGCAGGAAGACGCGGACGTTGTGGGCATGAGCACGTTGGGGGGAAACCACCATTCATTGGGCTTGAAGACCGTAAGACTCCTCAAAGAAGGCGGACTCGACAACGTCAAGGTATTCATGGGCGGCGTCATTCCTCCCAAGCACGTACCCGCGCTTCTCGAGGGCGGTGTCAATCGAGTGTTTCTTCCGGACACACCCATGCAGACCATCATCGATGTAGTCAATGGCTCGGTGTCCGTCTGAACGCCTTAGGGACTTATGGAATTACAAGAGCTGCTGAGTAAAGCGCTCGCCGGGGAGACGCTGGCCATCGCCAGACTCATCTCCCTGGTGGAGCGTCGCGATCCCACCGCCCACGAGGTGATGAAGCATATTTATCCCCACGTGGGCAATGCCTATTACGTGGGAATTACCGGTCCGCCGGGAGCGGGGAAAAGCACCCTCGTCGACCGTCTGACAAGGACCTTTTGCGCTGAGGGCTTCTCTGTGGGGATCGTCGCCATCGACCCCTCCAGTCCTTTCAGCGGAGGTGCGCTCCTCGGCGATCGTATTCGTATGAACGTCAAAAAGAAACCGGGCTGGGATATCTTCTTCCGGAGCATGAGTGCCGGCAAGACCGTAGGGGGGTTGGCCGAAACCACCCGTGAAGCCACCCGCATCCTGGACGCCTGCGGAAAGCAGATCATCATCATTGAGACCGTGGGGGTGGGCCAGTCCGAACTGGATATCGTGAGTGCTACGGACACCGTTCTTGTAGTGCTGGTCCCTGAAAGCGGCGATAGCGTTCAAATCATGAAAGCCGGTTTGATGGAGATCGCCGATGTTTTTGCCGTGAACAAGTCGGACCGATCCGGTGCCGATTCCATGGCTGAATCTATTGCCAACATGCTCGAACGGCGCACGACTTTCCGAAAGTCCGAGTGGACACCGTCGGTTTTCATGACCGCGGCCATGCGCAACTGGGGAATCGAAGAGCTCTACCGGGGAATCCTTTCCCATCGTGAATTCCTGCTGAAAGAAGACCGCCTGAAGAAGCGAAGAAAAACACAAATACGGGCCGAGTTGCTGAGACTTATCGAAAAGGAACTCACACGGATTACCTGGGAGCATATGAGTCGGAACAACAACCTGGACCAGCTCGTGGAACAAATATGGGCGCGTAAGAAGGACCCGGAGTCCGCAGCCAGAGAGATCGCCGTTCAAGTGGAGCGTCAATTGGATCTCTCTCAGTCGTGAGGCGAAACATTGGCGGCCGGCCTCGGACGATCTGATTCCATGAATTCGCTACCCATAAATGTTCGCACCAGAAAAGGGGATTCACAATGCTTGAGATCAAGGATCATGTAGCGGTAATCACCGGCGGAGGCAGCGGTATTGGTGAGATGGTGGCCAAGGAATGGGTCAAACTGGGTGGTAAGGTTGTTCTGGGAGACGTGGTAAAAGAGAACCTGGAACGCGTGGAGAAGGAAATCAAGGACATGGGCGGCCAAGCGACTTCCATCGTTTGCGACGTCACCAAAGAAGAAGACGCCTCCGCGCTTGCTAAAAAAGCCGTGGATACCTTCGGCGACATCAATCTGGTCGTTCCGTGTGCGGGTATCATCATGGACGGACTTTTTCTCTCCCCCGACAGGGAAACGGGCAAAGTCACCAAAAAGATGAGTGTCGATCAGTTCCAGCGCGTGCTTGACATCAATATCACGGGCGTCTTCCTCACCTTGAGAGAGTGCGCGGAACAGATGATCAACAACGGCTCCCGCGGCTTCCTCTGCACTATCTCTTCGACGGGCTCCCTGGGTACGGCCGGCCAAATCAACTATTCCGCAACCAAAGCGGCCATGAGTGTCATGCCCAGTGTTATCGTGGCCGAGTTTTTCAGAAAAGGCATCGCCGATCGAATCCGCTGCGGTGCAATCGCTCCCGGGTATGTGGGCACCGCCATGGTAAAGGGCATGAATCAGAAAGCCCTCGACAAGATCCTGGAAAATGTGCCCATCGGGCGCTTGATCGAACCGGAGGAGGTGGCTTCCCTCATTTTTGAAATGTACCGAAACGAAGCCATCAACGGAGCGGTTTATTTCCTCCATGGAGGCCTCAGGCTCGGTTCCAAAGGATAGCATTAGAACTCACCACGTCGATATCGGGGCTCTCATCGAACATCGGACCTCCGCCCTCACGGGTCGGTCCGATGTTCTTACCTTTTTCCTACGCCACTCTCCGGTGTGCGAGTTCAAGGCCGACCTTACCTAAGTTTGTCCATCGTTCCTTGCACAGCTTCGCCGCCAAAGCCATAACCGTCGATCAAGACCGGATTCCAGCCAAGGCCGTTATGTTCCATATTGAAGAAGTGGCCCCGAATCTGTTTATGATTCTCCTCAATCGCGTTCGCGCGTGCTATGTGATCCTTGATGATCACCCCACTCTCGTTGAATGCGGTTTTCCCTTCGAGTACCCGGAACTGGTGGCGGCCTTGCGAAAGATGGGCCTGACACCCGCGGACATCCACGTTACAGCTCTGACCCACATTCACCTGGACCACGCCGGAGGTGCGGGCTATCTGGTGCGAGACAACCCTGCTATGCGCGTATATGTCCACGGCGAAGGCGCCCATCATCTCGCTCGACCGGAACGACTCAACCAAAGCGTCAGGAGAGCCTACGGAAGCCGTTTCCATCAGATAGGGGAACTGCTCCCCATAGATTCGGAAGACAATACGATCGTGGCGGTGGATTCCGGTGATGTCATAGATATTGGCCATCGCCGACTGCATGTATTGGCAACGCCGGGCCATGCCGGACACCATGTAGTCTATTATTGCCCAGAGGAAGGAATCGGATTCGTGGGAGATGCGTTGGGCAGCAAGTACCTCGGTCTGCCCAATTTCGTCCTGGCCCCTCCTCCGGACTACGATCTTCCGAAATCCAAACTTTCTCTGGACAAGGTAGCCGATCTCCATCTCAAGTCATTGTTTTTCACCCACAACGGCCCCTATTATTTGGCACGGGATGACGATTTCTTTCCACGCCTCAAGCGCCAACACGATCTCTGGGTAGGGACCTTGGCTGATTTGCTGGATCAGTTCCCTGATGGAACCAACGAAGAAATGCTGGAGGCCTTCCTGGAACGCCTGCCGCATCTTAAATCTTTTCCGACACAACGCTTTTCTTTCGGCCTGAGCGTGGCCGGGATTCTTGGTTACCTAAGAAAATCGAGGCGGAACTAATGATGTTTTTTCGTCAGTTGGAAGTTGGATATCACGCGGTGTTCGCTTACCTGATCGGCGACACCGATACGGGCGACGCCATGGTCGTGGACCCCGCAGACGATGCGGACCGTATCATAGAACTGGCTGAAGCGAATCGTCTGACAATCCGTACGATATTGAACACGCATGGGCATGTGGATCATGTGATGGGCAATGCCGAGATGAAAGAAAAGACCGGAGCGGAAATCCTCATTCATGAGGCGGAGGCCGATTATTTGACGAAGATCGGGGAGTTCTGGCTCCAGATGTTCAGCGCCCGAAAATCACCGCCCGCGGATCGCAGACTGGAACACGGAGATATGCTGACCATCGGCTCCTATGGATGGAGGGTGCTTCATACCCCGGGTCACACGCCCGGCGGCATATGCCTGTATTATGAGCCCGCCGGCATGTGTTTGACCGGAGACACGCTTTTCGTGGGATCCGTGGGGAGAACGGACGGTCCCAAATCATCCTGGAGCGAAATGTTCGATTCGATCCAGCGGCACCTGATGACCCTGCCGGATGACACCGAGATCTTTCCCGGACACAATTACGGTCCCTCTCCCACCTCCACCATCGGTCACGAACGCATTACCAACCCCTTTGTCAACGGCACCTTCAGTGGGGATATGGATTTCATGTAGACCGGACGAGACGGATTTCTCTAAAAAAGAAGGCCTCTCTTTGAGAGGCCTTCTTTTCTTTGTACGCAATCGATTCCGATATTATTTCACGAACAATCCCAGAAAGTACCCGCCGGCGACCGCGGAACCGATCACTCCGGCGACGTTGGGTCCCATGGCGTGCATGAGCAGCAGGTTCTTCTTGTTCTCATGCTGTCCCAAATGTTGCACAATGCGGGCGCTCATGGGCACGGCCGACACCCCGCTGGCGCCGAGCATGGGGTTGAAGGGCTCTTTGCTGAACTTGCTCATGACCTTTCCCAGCAAAACGCCTCCGGCGGTGCCCACGCAAAAGGCGAACAGGCCCAGCCCCAGCACCATCAGGGTCTTGACCTGAAGAACGGATTCCGCAGGCATGGACGCTCCGATGCCCAACATGAGCAAGATGGTGATGATGTTGATCAGCTCGTTTTGTGCCGTGTTGGACAGCCGCTCCACAACGCCCGATTCCCGAAACAGATTACCCAGCATCAGCATGCCGACGAGAGGAGCCGACTTGGGGATCATCAGAAGCACAATGATCATCGTAAACAGAGGGAACAAAATCTTCTCGGTCTTGGAAACCGGCCTGAGCTGCGGCTTCATGTAGATCTGGCGTTCTTTCTTACTGAGCAGCGCCTTGATGATGGGAGGCTGGATGATCGCCACCATGGCCATATAGCTGTAGGCCGCGGTCGCCGTAATGCCCATGATGTCGGGTGCCAAGAGACCGGTCGTGTAGATGGTGGTGGGACCGTCCGCTCCTCCTATGATTCCGATGGAACATGCCTCGGGAATGGTGAACCCGAGAAGGAGCGCGCCCACGAACGAGGTGTAGATCCCCAACTGCGCAGCCGCACCGAGAAAGAAGGCCCGGGGATTGGCGATCAGCGGTCCGAAGTCGGTCAGCGCCCCGATTCCGAAGAAGATGAATTGGGGCAGAATCGTCCATGTGTACAAACCGTATTTCAGAATGATGCCCAGAATCCCCGCCATTCCCGGCCCAAGCCCCGGTGCGGGCGCGGTGGTCAACCCGGTAAGCGGTAGATTCGCCAACAACATTCCGGCACCGATGGGAAGCAATTCATAGGGTTCCCACTTCTTCTTGATGGCCAGGTACATGAAGCCCAATCCGACCAGAATCATGACCAGTTGCCCGATGGACATGAAGCCGAAACCCATTTGGATGCCCAAAAACATACTACGCCCTTTCCTTGTCGGATTTCTGAGTGCGAGAAAGAACTTTTCCTACAATCGTTGTCAATCCGGCCAGTATTCCCATAATCACGAATACGGCCAGGAACCCGTTCACCACGATCTTGACGGCTTGATCCCAGTCAACCATGTTCGGCTTCTCCAAATATCAGGTTACGGTCACAAATGAGATTGATACGGAATTCCCTGTACATCAATCCCGGACATATAAGCAAGCCCCGCTCGCCTATTACTTACGTTTCCCAGGCGAATCCCGGCTTGTCCGATCAATCGCCGACCCGTCCAGTACGACCGCCTTCAGTCCGCACTTCGCCGATCACCGGATTTCGATGACGCAGCATGCGCACCCCGAAGGTTAACGTCAAGAAAATGGAAAGCTGTCGTGTTTCTACTCGACAACCATCACCACTTCTTCGGCCTCCACCGCCTGGCCTTCTTTCACCTTGATTTCCTTCACCGTCCCACTTTCGGGACTGACAACGGGCATTTCCATTTTCATGGCTTCCATGATCAATACCTCATCGTCTTCTTCCACGCCGTCACCCACGTTCACCATGATCTTGATGATCTTCCCGGCCATCGGGGCAAAAACTTCGCTCATCACTTTCCTCCTTATAAATGATTCAACGTCTACTCCATAGACTCACAAGCAACGGAGCTTCCGGATCGGCCTCCCCGACGCGTCTGTAATCTTAATGTTCTCGCCGCAAGGCCCAGGGTGCGGCAACGCCGATGCGAACGCTTAGGAATGCCCGATTTGCGGCAGCGTCGCCCGAGAGACGACCCGGCGTCCCGCCGTTCTCGAGAGCCGCCTAATGATGACTCTCGTGCGAACAACACCATAACGGATGGCGTATCTAACATGGTGCCTCGAAATTGTCAAGATTTCCTTTGATGCATTCGTAAAATTGACCCTCTCGCATAACATGGTTATGTGAAATTGAAGGCTCTCTGAGCACCAGAATGGTTTTTGAATGTTTTTCCGAGGCATGCATGGATTACATCAGAACGCTAACCATCCCCTCTTTCCGGTTAAACCGCCGTCCATCGAAGCTGGGAACAACGCGTTTCAAAAATTCAGCATCCTAACTATTTCAATCAGTTATATATTGCTTACCCGCATATTCCGCATGCAGGTTTCGGGAATCGGCTTCATCCCGGTTATTGTGGTGGTTTTTGCCTTGCCCTGGATCCGACGGGCCGTTAGAATGTAGTACGGTTTCCAAAGCCTGCGTGATCATTTTGATATTTCAGAGCCTCAGTAGAAAGGGGAAACTGCATGGACTTCATGGAAGTGTTTAAAGGAAGAAGAAGCATTCGGAAGTTCAAATCCGAATCGGTCCCGAAAGCATTACTCGAAGAGATTCTTTCGGAAGCCCGCTGGTGTCCCTCCTGGGCGAACACTCAACCTTGGGAAGTGGTAATGGTGTCCGGCGAGCCGCTGTCACGGTTCAAGGATTCGCAGCGCGAAAAAGTCGCCGTTCATGCTCCCCATAAATCGGATATTCCGACGCCGGACAGATTCCCTCCCAAATGGCACGAGCGGGTCGCCGACATTGGGAAATCGTGCCTGGACGCCCAAGGCATCGCCCGTGATGATCGAGAGGCTCGGAATCGATACTACGAAGAAATGTACACCATGTTCGGTGCGCCCGTGATGATCCTCCTGCTCCTGGACGACCAGTTGGAGGTCCCATACGGTATGTTGGATATCGGCATTTTTGCGCACGGAATTTGTCTACTTGCCCATGACAAAGGATTGGGCACGTTGATCTTGTCTACGGTGATTCGGTACCCGGATTCGCTCAGATCCCTTTTGAAAATCCCGGAGAACAAACGGGTGGTCATGGGAATCGCCCTCGGGTATCCCGATGATTCCGCCGCCATCAATCGGTTTGAGAGAAAACGCGTCTCAGCGGACGATTTCACTACCTGGATCGAATAACTGCGACTCGAATCCTGCGACGTCCTTCCGCAAGTTGGTCATAACGTCGTCTGACGCGTGGAGGAACCATCGTGCCGGCCGTGTACCGAATATTGTTGTTGGGAGGAAAAGGAAATTGATCATTTGAGGGGAGATTTGCGTGCAGAAGAAGGATAGGTTTGAGGCTCGCAAGCAGAGTATCCGAGAGGCCGCCCAGAAGGTTTTCTCAGAAAAAGGGTTCCACGAAGCGACCATTTCGGAAGTAGCACAAAAAGCCGGCATATCCGAAGCAACGATTTACGAGTATTTTTCCTCCAAGGAGGAACTGCTGTTCTCCATTCCCGGAGAGACGGAACGACGCTCCATGGAAATGCTCGCGTTCATTCTGGATCACGTTCGCGGAGCATCCAACAAGATAAGAAGCATTATCTACCACTATCTCTGGCTATACCAGAACCACCTGGAATACGCCGCAGTGGTCATGTTGATTCTCAAGCAGAACCGGAAATTCCTGGATACTATAGCTTATCAGGCTGTGCGGGAAAGATCCCGAGTAATTCTGCGCGTCGTGGAAGAAGGGATATCGTCGGGAGAATTCAGACCGGAAACCAATCCCTACCTGGTTCGCGCCATGATCTTGGGAACGGTGGAGCATTTGGTGGTCAGCAAGCTCCTTGTGGGGAGGGCGCAGGATCTCAGGGATTACATAGACCAGTTCGCCGATCAGATTCTAGTGGGTATCAGAAGCCCTGATCTTCGCACGGTTTGGAGACCCCAAACGGAGTCGGGGCATCGTGAATGCACCACGATGCCCGGTGAATGGCCTCTGGAACCCGACATTGCGGAAGACGGCCACACGGAGAACGATAACGGCGAGTAGCGCGGCATGCTCGCCTCCTCCGCCGTTCAGGGCATAGACGGTCTTATCTCTTGAAATTGTCGCATCCTTCCCGAAGGCTCCTTGTCACTCCGGACCGATGGATACGCTTTCCAAAGACCGGAATCGCGATCCGGGAATTCCGAAGCGACACCCAATCGAACCGTTTTCGGCAACAAGTAATCACGAGACGTTCTTTGCCCGAGGTGTACGACGTCTCGTGAGAGAATCGGCGAACCGTTCACGGCACTTTGTGAATGGTGACTCGCGTCTCGTTTACGGCCGCCGTGGGTCCCAAGTCACTGACCTGGGCCGCTCGCAACCGGTTGACGCCCCTCCCGCCATCCGCCCAAATGGAAGGTGACAGTTCGGCTACGTCGGCGCGGGTTCTTTCGGAAGACACGACTTCGGCTTCAACTCGGTCCAGGGGAGACCGAATCCACACCCGATCCCCATCCCTCAGATCCAGGCTTTTCATAACCACCGGATTCAGAAGAACCGTGGGTACGGGACGTGCCTCATCGTCCAGTAGTTGTGAATTGAGGAACGAGGATACCTTCACCATGAGGAGTGACAATCCCGGCTCGTCTTGAGGACGGCCCTCATATTCCGTGATGAATTGAAATTTGCCGTCGGTTGTTGAAAAGGCACCGTCACTGAACGGAACCGACGGTAATGGACGCTTCACGGGCCCTTGTCTCACCTGGTCCAACGTGATGCCTTGCTCGGACAGAGGACTCCACGCCCGGGCAATCCAATCCCATTCAGATCCCGCCAAGGCATCTCCGAATCCCAGCTTCTCGGCAAGCAGCTGGAAGATACGAAAGTTGCTGAGAGCTTGGCCTCGCGGAGCAATGGCCGCATTTACCGGTCCGACAAACGAGTGCCCATGGCTTCCAATCACGTCCTCTTCTTCCAGATAAGTGGTGACCGGTAAAACGATATCGGCGCACGCCGCAGTGGCGGTCATGAATTGCTCGGTGACTACCACGAATTCCAGGGAACGCAGCACATTCGCCAGATGGTTGGAATCAGGTACCGTGGCCACCGGGTTGAACATGGAAATCCACGCGACCCTTATCGGCGGATCCTCCGCCTTCTCGATTTCCTGAGCCAGGAGAGGAAGGACAAGCCGCCGAGGCTTCACCAAATTTACTCCTCGCTCCTTCGCCTTGGCCATTTCTTCTCGGAACGGTTGTGTACTGAAAGGAAAGTCGCGATTGAAAAAGTTCGCCCCACCTCCGGCGACCCCCACGTTCCCACTCATATATATTAAGGAATGCACCAAGCGGCAATGGGCTCCCCCCTGCTTCCACCAATTCAACCCCAACCCCATATATGTGGAACACGGACGATCATCCCAATAAGCGTCGGCCAGGAGTGAGACCTCCTCTCGACCGACGCCGGCTTGCTCTAAAAGATCATCCTCATTGTAACGGTCGAGAAGGTCGAGGTATCCTTCCCAATTCGCCCCTTTTTCGACCCAATCCGGTATGTTACCTTGTCGGCGACGGATCTCCTTGGCCGCTGCAATGGCCAAGTACCCGTCCCCTCCGGGTCGGGGTGCGATATGGTGATCCGCCATTCGGGCCGTTTCGGAACTGCGAGGATCAATGACCGTGAGCCGGGCCCCGTTTCGCCGGGCTTCCTTGATGAACGGCATCAAGTGAATATTGGAAACGGCGGGGTTCTTTCCCCAGATCACTATGTTCCGGGAGTTCATCAGGTCTTCGGGAGCGTGAAGCAGACAAGCACCAAAATCCAGCTCCTGTGCCGCCTGAAGTGCGTCGATGGAAATTCCACCGGTCGTGACCGTACTTCCGCCTAAATGTATCCAGAAGAACCTGGGCATAAAAAGATTGAGCAGGGAAAGGGAGCCGGAATACTGAGCCCAGAGAGTGGACAAAGGGCCGCTTTCCCGGCGAGTGCCCGTCAACTTGTCCGCCACAATGTCCAACGCCTCGTCCCATGACACGGTTTCGAAAGTCTCCCCCACTCGCTTCAAGGGAGACGTGAGTCTTTCCGGGCTGTAAACCCGCTTTAGATAGCGGTTTCCTTTTTCGCACAGGAAATTTCGAGTATAGGAGTTTCTGGAATCGGCCCGTTGAGACACAACCTCACCGTCTTGGACGGTGACGAGCAGACTGCAGCCACAAGGGCAATCGCGGGTACACGATGTCGCAATACGTGTTTCCATGAAACTTGCCTCCCTGATCGGCTCAGGTTTGAGGAATCCGGAACGAAGTCGCCGGCCCTGTGTAAAGGAACAAGAAACTGGTTCATACTATCTTTTGAACGTGGACTTGTCCACAAAGGTCCCCCCCCTGCCCAACGTCCCACTCTTCCCCGGAAAACCGGGAAACCCTCCTCCCTAACCTAAACGGAATCACCCCGGCTTCCCTGAACCTGGGAGCACAGGACTTAGGGAAAGAGCAAATTTCGGCAAATTGTGAAGTAACATAGGTTTTATCCAAACCCTTAAGGACCGATAAGCCGAATTGCCGATACTATTCATGCATCGATCCGTATTACTTCTGTTTTCTTCGTATTTCATGAATCCAAGGAAGGATGGAATGAGATCAAGACAGCCACAACGGCTCGACGGATTGCCGAATTTCAACCATGCGTCGTTTGGTACAATCAGGGCGTTCTCCGGTCAAGCCCCCCCGTGCCATATCAACGCTAAAAAGTTTGTTCCTTTTTTTCTACGCCTATAAGAAATCACGTTGACTTTCAAAAAGTCGCTATGATAATGTTTCTACAAATTTGGGTTGCCTAAGATTTCGTTGGAGATCCTCGTGCAGAACAAGGACAGGGTTGAAGCTCGCAAGCAGGGGATTCGAAACGCAGCGCAAAAGATATTCGCCGAAAAAGGTTTTCACGAGGCAACCATTTCGGAGGTAGCGCAGCAGGCGGGTATATCCGAAGCCACGATTTATGAGTATTTCTCGTCCAAAGAAGAACTCCTGTTTTCCATTGGAGGTGAAACGGAGAGACGATCCAGAGAGATGCTGGCGTTTATCCTGGATCACGTTCGCGGAGCTTCCAATAAGATTCGAAGCCTAATTTATCACTATCTGTGGCTTTATCAGAACCATCTGGAATATGCCGCCGTTGTGATGTTGATCCTCAAGCAGAATCGAAAGTTTCTCGACACCCAGGCGTATCAGGCCGTGAGAGAAAGGTCTAGAGTCGTATTACGCATAGTCGAAGAAGGGATATCTTCAGGAGAGTTCAGACCGGAAACAAACCCCTACTTGGTACGGGCCATGATTTTAGGAACGGTGGAACACCTGGTTGTAAGCAAACTGCTTGTTGGAAGAACTCCGGACCTGAGGGAATACATAGACGAGTTCACCGACCAGATTCTGCACGGCATAAGAAGACCGGATTCCGGCGTCGATTGAAGCATTCCGATAATCAGGATTTACAGGCCTCGGGCCTCGCCTTGCCGGTCAAGCCGTGGGGGTCGTTCGAGGGAAAGCGGTCGGAGGCTCGCCCGCCGGCAAAGCCCTTGTTCTTCCGGGGCGTGATGCGGTCCACGGCGACGCCTTTTTCGGCGTGGAAACACTTTCACGGAAGTATTTTGCATACTGAGCGGTGCCATTCGGGAGCAGTGGAATCTCTGCTCTTGGTTTCAAACGGGTAGGTTTAGAAAGAACAACGAATCAGGAGGCAAGCGAATGAGAGAAGTTGTGATCGTAAGCGGAGCCCGAACTGCCGTAGGGAACTTCCAGGGAACGTTGAAGGACATTCCGGCCGCTCAGTTGGGGGCCCTGTGCATCCGAGAGGCCCTCAAACGAGTAGGCCTCAAACCGGCGGCGACGCCCGACATGATCGACTTTGCGCCGGAGAAGCTGAAAGGCGTGGGTATTATCGAGCTGGAAGAGAAGAATCGGCAGTGGGACGACAGCGCCCGCGAGATCGCCGTCGACGAAGTCATCATGGGTAACGTCGTGCAGGCGGGCCAAGGTCAGAATCCCGCTCGCCAAGCGACCATCTACGCCGGTATGCCCAAGGAAACTCCCGCGATGACCGTCAACAAAGTCTGTGCCTCCGGCATCAAAGCCATCGCCTTGGCCGCACAGAGCATCAAAGCGGGCGACGCCGACGTGATCGTGGCCGGCGGAATGGAAAACATGAGCCGTATTCCCTACGCCCTGCCCGCACTGCGTGAAGGCGCCCGGATGTTCAACGCGGAAGCCGTCGACCTGATGGTCAACGACGGCCTGTGGGAGCTCTACTACGGTTACCACATGGGTATGACCGCCGAAAACATCACCGACAAGTACCAGATTTCCAGGGAAGACCAGGATAAGTTGGGCCTTGAGAGCCATCAGCGGGCCAAAGCAGCCATCGCCGCCGGCATTCTCAAAGAAGAAATCGTCCCTGTGTCCATCCCCCAGAGAAAAGGCGATCCTCTCATCTTCGATACGGACGAGCGTCCCATGGATACATCGCTGGAAAAAATGGGCAAGCTCAAACCCTTCTTCAAGAAGGACGGTACGGTCACGGCGGCCAACGCCTCCGGTATTAACGACGCGGCGGCGGCGGTGCTGGTGATGTCCAAAGATAAAGCCGACGAAATGGGCCTCAAGCCCTTGGCCACGATCCGCTCCTACTCCGCCGGCGCCATCGATCCCGCTTATATGGGACTGGGCGTCATCCCCGCCGTGCACATCGCCCTCAAGAGAGCCGGCTGGAGCGTCAAGGATGTCGAATATACCGAATTGAATGAAGCCTTTGCTTCTCAGGCTTTGGCTTGTATCCGAGAGCTCTGTCTCGATTGGTCCAAGACCAATTGCAACGGCGGCGGCATTTCCATCGGCCACCCCATTGGAGCCACCGGCGCTCGCATCGTGTACGCGGCGGCCATGGAGATGGCGAGGAAAAACTACTCCAAATCCATGGCTACGCTTTGCATCGGCGGCGGCATGGGCTTTGCCATGACGCTGGAACGTTAATGACAGGCTTTCTCAAAGGCTGAGCCGACCTGATTCGGCTCTGAGCTCGACCATATTCAAAGGAGAAGCGCCATAAAGCGTTTCTCCTTTGCTCCCCTGGCACCGAAACGGGAAGGGGGTAGGTTCACCCGTCTAGGTGATCACGGAATAACGTAACCGTCATGCCGAGCCTTCGGAGGCGGTTACTGCGGCCGAGGCACTCCGGAAACACACGATTCGTGGAATCCTGGAAACTGCTTCGTTGGGTTGTTCCTCGCAATAACGACAGTGCACGGCCGATTGTCGGCGTAATAACGGATTTCCCACCGGTTGATCGCATTTCAGCCGCCGGAATGCCTCGCTTGAGACACCGGGGCGGTGTGCGAAAGGCCAAAGGTGTGAAAATAGTCCGAGCGTATGTTTTTGACCTGAGTCACGGCATGTTCCCGGACCATATCTCAGAGGGACGGCAGAAAAGCAACACGCCAATTCAAAAACAATCCCTCACAGGGGATCGACACTTAACGAAGGAGGAGTCAAATGGATTTGAAAGGATCTTTACCCAAGAAAGTGAAGATGCTGGAACTCTTCGCGAGAGACGGCATACAGAATTTAGACACTTACCTACCCGTAGACACCAAGGCTTGGTTCATCAACGAATTCATCGCCTGCGGGTACAAGATGCTTGAGGTCACCAACTTTTCTCACCCCAAATATCTCCCTCAGTCGGCGGACGCCGAGCAAGTGCATGGCGCGCTCAAGCGCGTCGAGGGCGTATACTATAAGTCCTACGGTATGACCAAGAAGGCCGCCGAGCGGGCTGCTGCGGTCAAAGAGAAGGGCGATCCCATCGACGGGCTCGCTTTCACCATTTCCGCCGCCGACCTGCACGGAAAGCGCAACTCCGGCCGAACCCGTGACGAATACAAGCCGGAAATCGAAGAAATGTTCAAAATCTGCAAGTCCGTCGGAATCCATCTGGACATGGCCATCGCTTGCGTGTACGGGTCCCCCTGCGACGCCGTGGTGCCCATCGAGAACACCATTGATCTTATCAAATGGGGCCTCGACCTCGGTATCCGGCATTTCACCCCCTGCGACACCACCGGGGAAAGTAATCCGATCCGTACCTATGAGTACATGTCCCGCCTGGTGGACGAGTTCTCGAAGTACGACGGTGAAGCCCAGTACCGCATCGCCCACTTCCATGATACTCGAGGCATGGGCTTGGCCAACACGTTTGCTTGCGTGATGGCGGGAGCGCAAGTTGTCGAGCTTTCCTTGGGAGCCCTGGGCGGGCAGCCTGCGTTTATCGTGGACAACTTGGTGGGCAAGGGCACCGGTCCTCTGTATACGGACGGTGTCGACGTTGGGAACTGCTCTTCCGAAGACGGTGTGGTGATGCTGGAAGAAGTGGGTATCGACACCGGTATCGACGTCCCCAGACTCCTCGCCTTGGGACGCGTGCTCGAACAGCTGCTTCGTCGCAAGTTGAGGCCGTTCACCACGAAGAACGGACCCTGCACCAAAGAGATCGTCCAATGGAACGACGGAAGCCAGGGATACATGTTCGTGCCGCCTTGGCAAGACGGTTACTTCTGGTATCCCAAGGACAAAAACCAACTGCGCTGATAAGACTCCGGCGCAGCCTCTCAGAAAACGCTTGATCCCAAAAGGAGCTATTAATGAACGTTGCAGATGGATTGCGCATCAATTCATGGCGGAACCCGGACAGAGTTGGAGCGGTCTTTGAAGGAAAGCGTTTGACCTACTCCGAGCTGAACTCTCGGGCCAATCAGCTGGCTCACGCCATGAGAGCGCGCGGTTTCAAGAGACAGGACAAAGTCTCGATCATCATGTACAACAATACCGAGTTCCTCGAGATTTACCACGGACTGGCGAGACTCAGCGTGATCAGCGTGCCCGTGAACTTCCGCTTGGTGCCCTCCGAACTCGAGTACGTCATCAACAACTCCGATTCCACCGGTGTCATCATAGGCAGGGAGCTGTTCGACAAGATCAACTTCGACAACCTTGCCAATGTGAAAAAAGAGAACGTCTTCGTCGTCGCCCCTAAAGAAGACACCCCGGAAGGCTTCATGAATTATGAAGACCTGCTTGCCGGACAACCGACGAATGAACCCACGGATGTGGACATGAGCGAGGAAGACATTTTCTTCTTCGGGTATACCTCCGGTACCACAGGGTTCCCCAAAGGGGCAATGAACACCCAGCGAGGGATTCTGGACATCATCAAGAACGTGTTTGTGCGTACTGCGGGAAAAGCTCATATCGACCTGACCAAACGTGTTCTTCTGGCCATCATCCCCATTTGCCATTCCAACAGCGTCTGGTCGACCTTGATTACTTTCTGGTGCGGGGGAACCAACGTAATCATGCCTTCAGGCAAGTTCAATCCGGAGAAAGTACTGGAACTGATCTCAGATGAAAAGGTGACCACGACATCCATGGTTCCCACCATGATCAGTCGAATTCTTGAGCTGCCCGAAGAAGTCCGGAGCAAGTACGACATGTCCTCGCTCTCCAGTCTCGGCAGTTCCAGCGCCCCGTTGATGACAAAGACCAAGGAAGCCGCCTTGGAGTTCTTCTGCAACGCCCGTTTCAGCGAAGGGTACGGCTCCACTGAGACCGGGGCTCTCACGACCTTGAGGCACCGAGATCAGAAGCGCAAAGTCCGCAGCATCGGTCTCCCCAACCCCGGCATCGACATCAAACTGATAGACGAAGAAGGAAATGTGGTGACCGAGCCGCGCAAACAGGGCGTTCTGTGGGCCAAAGCTCGCTCCGCGTTTATCGGATATTACAAGGATCCTAAGAAGACTGAAGAATCCATCAACGGAGAGTGGTCAACCGCCGGAGATATTGCGTACTTCGACGAAGAGGGCTACTACTACCTTGCCGACCGCAAGCACGACATGATCATCAGCGGTGGTGAGAACGTCTACCCGGCCGAAATTGAAGAGGTCCTCATGAAGATTCCCGAGGTTTCGGAAGCGGCCGCCATCGGCGTACCCCATCCCGATTGGGGTGAAGAAGTGAAGGCCTTTGTCATGCTTAAGGAAGGCGCTTCCCTCACCGAAAAACAAATACTGGACTTCTGCAAGGATAATCTGGCCGGCTACAAACGGCCTCGAAGTGTCGAATTCGTTCAGGACTTCCCCAGAACGGCGACGGGCAAAGTGCTCAAACGCATCATCCGGGAACCTTACTGGAAGGATCAGGAACGACAGATATAACTCAAACGGGCGCCCTCTTCCGGGCGGTTTGGGTCGTGGGCAGCCTCAGCGGCCGTCCACGACCATCCCTCGTCCGCCGTCTCGTACGGACCATCGGTGCGCTCAGCCTTTGTCCGGCTGATGATAAAAGGGCCGCATCAGAACCGCATGGATGGAACGGATACATATCGATCGAAGGCGTTTCGACGAATGATTGTTTGGCCTGAGCGCGACCTCCCCGCTGTTGCGGGGTTGAAGAACTTTGGACAAAAGCGCGTGAGGAAAGCATCTTGGAAGTGTTCCCCTCCTGAATCGTCACGTCTTTTCTGCGCCCTCTGCACTTCCGCTTGGACAGCAGAGCCCTGTGCGGTTACAATGAAAGTTTCCGTGGGCTTGCGATCACTGGAAGCTCAAAGCCTCACCGCAATTCCGGAAGGCTGATTCTGAGGAAAACCACGAACCACCTTGGATGGTATCAACGTCACGGCACAAGGGGAAAACCACTATGGAATTTTCAACGATTCGCTTTGAAAAATCGGAGCAGGTGGCCACAATCGTCATGAGACGCCCCGACGAACTTAATGCTTTCAACGTCCCGATGTTGAAAGAGCTGTTGAAAGCTTTTGAAGACGCCGGGGTGGATGAGGACATTCGGTGCGTAATCTTCACCGGAGAGGGCCGCGCGTTCTGCGCAGGCGCGGACGTAAAAGGCGCTGATGACTTATTGAGCCAGATTAAGGAGGGACCGGAAGAGGAAGATATTCTCAGAATGCTTACCCGTGTGGTCATGGCCATTCGGAGGACTCCTAAACCCGTGATCGGGGCCGTCAACGGAGTGGCGGCCGGCGCCGGTGCCAATTTGGCTCTTGCTTGTGATATCACCATTGCATCCGAGAAGGCGCGCTTCGCTGAAGTATTCCTCAACATCGGTTTGGTGCCGGACGGCGGCGGCACCTTCTTCGTGCCTGAAACGATTGGGTACCACCGTGCCGCCGAACTATTCTTTACCGGCAGAATTCTGACGGCGGAGGAGGCATTCTCCCTCGGACTGTACAACCGGGTCGTCCCTGCTGAAGAAGTTATGCAGGCTGCTCAAGAGTTGGCTCAAAATTTGGCCGCAAGACCCCCCGTGGCCATCGCCGAGACCAAGGCCCTCTTGAATCGCGAGATTCTCCCCAGGCTCCGAGCTCATATTGATGAGGAAAACAGGAGCCAGCGGAAAATGTTCGCGACCGCGGACGCCCGGGAAGGCTTCACGGCCTTCGCAGAGAAGAGGAAACCCAACTTTGTCGGAAGATAGCTTATCGTGAGCCATTGGATACTCATGAATCTTTGAATTGTTTAGGGAGGTTGGTGACTATGCTTGAAATCAGATACCATGGACGAGGGGGACAAGGAGCGGTTACTTCCGCTGAGTTGATGGCCGTTGCCGCCATTAACGAGGGTAAGTTCGCACAGGCCTTCCCCAGTTTCGGTCCCGAGCGGCGCGGAGCACCGGTACTGGCCTTTACCCGAGTCAGCGAGGAAAAGATTCGCACCAGGGAAAAGGTGTACGAGCCCGACGTAGTCGCGGTGCTGGACCCGACACTCCTCGAGATCGTCGATGTGGCGGCCGGATTGCGCGAAGGAGGCACTTTGGTGCTCAACACGTCTGAAAGTGCGGAAGCCCTCCGAAAGAGATATGGGTGGAAGGCACGCCTTGCGCTGGTGGATGCGAGCAAAATTGCCATGGAAGAAATGAACGTACCCATTACCAACACGACAATGCTCGGTGCCATCCTGAAGGCCACCGGAGTGGTGGACATTGCGTCTCTTGAAGGCCCCCTTGAGAAGCGATTTGGTCCCATCGCTCCCAAGAACCTGTCTTCCTGCAAGAGGGCATTCGTAGAAACCCGAGTCGAGGAGTAAGAAAGTGGCAAAGGAAATCGGCGCAATCAGCTGGAAAGAGTTACCATTGGGGACTGCCGTTCTCGAACCTGGGAGTTCCTCAAGGCTAAAAACGGGTGACTGGCGCAGCAAACATCCGGTCACGGATTACGACACCTGCATCAAATGTGGATTCTGCTACATCTATTGCCCGGACATGGTTTATTCCCCCACCGAAGAGGGTTACTACGAGGCGAATCTGTTCTACTGTAAAGGGTGCGGCATCTGCGCTTATGAGTGCCCGAAAAAATGCATAACCATGGTGGAGGACGGAAGCGATGAGTGAGCGAGTCGGAATTGAAGTTTCAATCGCTTTGGCTGAAGCGGTTAAACAGGCCAATGTGGACGTGGTCGCAGCCTACCCGATTACTCCCCAGACGCACATTGTGGAGCACCTATCGGAACTGGTCGCAGACGGGGAATTGGACGCCGAGTTTATTCCGGTGGAATCCGAACATTCGGCCATGAGCTGCAGTATCGGAGCGGCCGCCGCCGGAGCCAGAGTTTTTACAGCCACGAGCTCACAGGGCATGGCTCTGATGGTGGAAATCGTATTCATCGCCTCATCATTGAGGCTCCCCATAGTCATGGCCATGGCCAACCGAGCCATGAGCGGCCCCATCAGCATCTGGAACGATCACAGCGACATCATGCTTGCCCGAGACACGGGATGGATCCAAACCGTCGCAGAAAACGGTCAGGAAATGTATGATTCGTTGTTTCATGCTTATCGCGTGGCGGAAGACCACGGAGTCCTGCTGCCCATGATTATCAACATGGACGGGTTCACCGTGAGCCACGTCATCGAGCCTATCGAGATCCTCGACCAGAAAGACGTGGACAAGTACCTTAAGCCCTACGACTGGGCACAACGGCTCGATCCCAAGAATCCCATCACCATGGGACCCGTGGGAATGCCGGAAGTCTACACGGAAGCGAGGATGGCGCTTGAGGAGGCCGTCAAAGCGTCCAAACCGACCATTCTCAAAGGATGGAAGGAATTCGGCGACCTCACCGGACGCTACTACAACCCCGTGGAAACCTATCTGACCGAGGATGCCGATACGATTCTGGTAACCATGGGCAGTATCGGCGAAACCGCGATGACCGCGGTCGACGGTATGCGCGCCAAGGGCCACAAAGTCGGCGTAGCCCGCATTCGGCTGTACCGGCCGTTTCCCAACGAAGAAGTGGTGGCCGCGCTCAAGAACGCCAAGTACGTAGGCGTGGTGGACCGTTACCTGAGCTTCGGCGGGAACGGCGGCCCTCTTGCCACTGAAATTCGATCCCTTTTCTACAACCAGTCCAGCCGACCCTTCATTTTCAACTTCATCGCCGGCTTGGGCGGCCGCGATGTTACGGTCGAAAATTTCGAGGAAATGGCTTCCGATGTGAAGAGCCTGGCAAGCTCCAATTCCTCTGAACTCTATCAGATCATAAATGTGAGGGAATAATGGGAACGGCGACAGCAGCATTGAAGGATTTCCAGAAATACTCCATGAAGAAGCTTCCTCGCGTGGAGCCCCTGGCCCCGGGTCATCGCGCCTGTCAAGGCTGCACCGAGGTTCTTGCACTTCGTCAGGTGATGAAGGCCATCGGCGATAATGTCATCGTCTGTTCCGCCACGGGATGCATGGAAATCATCACCTCCCCTTGGCCTCAGACCGCATGGCGTACCCCTTGGCTCCACGTGGCCTTCGAAAACGCCGCCGCAGTCGCTTCGGGCGTTGAATCAGGCTACAAGGCGCTGATTCGTAAGGGGCGTATCAAAGACGAGAACACCGTATTCATGGCTGTTGCCGGAGACGGCGGAACGGCCGACATCGGACTCCAGGCTCTCAGTGGCGCCTTGGAACGGGGTCACAACTTCCTTTACGTTTGTCTCGACAACGAAGCCTACATGAACACGGGTATTCAACGTTCGAGTTCAACACCGTACGGAGCCATGACCACGACATCGCCTCCCGGAAAACAAAGCATCGGTCAGGCCACCTTGAAGAAGGATGTGGCCGCCATTGCGGCGGCACATAACATCCCTTACGTTGCTACCGCGTGCCCGGCTTATCCGGTGGACCTTATGAATAAGGCCAAGAAGGCGGCCACCATTCCCGGACCGGCCTATCTGCATGTATTTTCACCCTGTTGCACCGGATGGAGGCTTGCGCCCGAAAGGTCCGTGGAGGCCGCGAGACTGGCGGTGGAAACACGCGTCTTCCCTCTGTACGAAGTGATCGACGGGAATTGGATTCTCAGCAAAGACGTTAAGTCACCGAAACCCGTTCAGGAATATCTGCAACACCAGAGGCGTTTCAGGCATCTCACTGAAGACGACATCAAGACGATTCAGGAACAGGTGGATGCCAAATACGAGCGACTTCTTCAGCGGATAGGCCAAACCTCATCGGGTGCCGAAGGAAGTTCGGAAGAGTAGTTACGAACCTTTCGAACCGCGCTTAACCTGCCGGAATCGGCTCGCCGAGCTTCCCTGAGAAGCGCGGACGATCCACGGACCGATGGAGAGTAAAATCTCCTCGAATCCGATCCCCGGCATTCGCTCGGCCAAACAAAAAAGGGTGGCGAACATCGCGTTCACCACCCTTTCATTCTTCTCGCCTTAACTAGCCAACTCCCATTCCGTGACGGGCGGCGATTACCAGGCTCCTACCTTGCCCGCGTTGAAATAGGCCAAGGCGGGATAAGCACACGTAAGCAAACCGACAATGAACGCGTACCAGCCTGTGAATATCAACATGCTCAGGCCGGCGCCGTAGTTTCCGAGTCCCAACACCCAGAAGAAGAGGAAGAACGTGATCGCCCACAGCAGCCAGAGGAATCCGAACTGCGGGACTTTGGGCAGTTTCTTCCCGATGACCTGGAAAAATCCCAAGCTCAAAATAAAGACAAAAATGGACATGGGCAGGCAATACCATCCCAAAGGTTGCAGTGCCGCAAAACTGACGAATGGATTCAGTTCTTGTCCTTCCCCCACAGCCGCTTGCGCCATCGACAAAAAGTCGGGATTGTACATGTTGTTGAGAGCCGCCCCGAGCAGAAGATAGGCGATGGCAAAAGTCAAACAGGTGGAAGCCACCACATAGGACACGGTTTCCCCGAAACCGTTGTACATGTCTTTGGTGGCGATAATCAGCGCGATGATGACGATCAGGCCGCCGATAATCCAGTTCAGATTAGCAATGCCCGTGGCCGAAAACCCCAAAGCCAGAACGGGTACGTTCGCCGCTCCCGCGACGGGACTGAAAGACGTGATGATCTGGGCCATGGTCAGCCCGTTGACAACCAGAATAGCCCCTACCAGGTACAACACGATGTAGACCATTTGTACTCCCCTCATTCTTGTGAATAAGATGGTTTTCTTACAACCCCCAACGCTGTTAATCTACTGGGTCATACATTGGATCAACATGCTACGTTTCGAGTGGAATTTCGGACTTAGGTTTGACTCAACAGGCGTTAACAGTGTCTAACAGCAACGATTCCAGCAAGAATTCAGATTAGAGTGCTCTCGCTGTAAGACCGACGACTCTCAGTTCCCATCTTCGTTTCTATCACTTCCCTTCTGTGGTGGATTTTTCGCTCACCCAAAAACCGAAACCGGTTCCCTTGCTCTCGAAGAGCGGCCGAGTCGGTTTCCAGAGGAACAGATAGGCCCGGCTACCGCTGAGAGCGTGGATGAAGCGTTTGCGACCGTTCAGGGGCCGGTGGTTGCCGTGCCCTCCCGAACCAGGTGCGCGTCTATGAAAAGAGGCCTGCCGATTCCGCTGAGGCCGACTTCGAGCTCCGATGCACAACACCCCTAACGACGCGCATCTCAATAGCTCTCTGCGAGCACCGATACGATTCGACAGGCGACCTTCGGGAGAAACGTAAAGAGGAAAACTCTCTCCAAAGTCTTCCACATGTGACGCTATGAAAGTTCCGGCCCCCTCAGGTTAAGGAGCTCAGCGCCTACTTCCCCGTGGGATGAGGCTACAAAACACAGAGCGTCGAAGTCTCTCTCCGGTTTCCTGATTAATAAGTTGCGATCCTGATTCTTCAGCAGAACGATGACTTCTTGGCGGGAATAGTCGCGTTTTCGCCGAAAATATTCTTTGAATGATGGGAACGATTTTAACAAAAGGTGGGGATTCCGATATGTTCCAGGAGATGTGATCGATTTCATCCACGTCCTGAAAAACAGTGTCCATGCCGCAACCGGTATCCGAAGCAAGTCCTTCGGTGAAGACCTCGGTGCCTTAAACGATGCCGCATAGTTGCGAAGGCACGTCAGTCCGATGATTCCGCAGCCATGGATTACTGAAAGAAAGATCCGCAATTTTGCGCCCCTTTGGGTCAGCGACATTAAGGCGGGTCATCAACTTCAGTGCGTCAGCCTGTTTTTTTGGATTGCATCATATGCGTAAACGATAAACACATTGCTGTCAAGTGCCTTTTTACAAAAACCGGCGAATAAACCGAAGGTGATTCAGGCAAATGTGCGCTTTTCAAAAAGGGACTGGAATCTCGAAATTGTCCGATTTCCGCTATCACCACCCGACGAACGGCAGGACGGACGACGCGATTGCGGTTTTCTCTTAATATAGATCACGATGTCGGATAGACTTCGTCCTTCGACTTTACATTCTTTAAGCATTTCGCAAAGTGCGTTCCGGGTGTCCATTGCGCCTCACCGCTCAGGCCTTTTTAACAACGGAGGACAGAGAGAAACGCTTTTGACGCGCCATAAGCAAATAGGGGCAACAAACCCGTCGCCGACGAGTCTTGTCCGGCAGACGAACCCTATTTCATTTCTGCGAGTTCCTGAAGCGCGGAGTCCGCAATATCGGGGTATAGGAGGCGTGTGCAATCGGGGCAAAGCCCATGAGTAACTTGGGCTTTTGAATGCAGACGCAAGTAATTTTCGAAGGAGTGCCACTCGTCTTGCTCGTCCCTGATCTTTCCACAATGGGAACAAAGCGGTAGAAGACCTTCCAAGGCGTTGAGTTTGATTCGTGCTTGTCGGAATTCTTCCTCAAGTCGTTGCTGGTTGATCTTGATCATTCCGAGAACCAACGTCACCACGCCCAGTATGTTCACAAGAGCGGCGACAGGCTCGAATCCTCCCGCACTCATTAAATCCGACATGGTGCTGCGTCGGAAGAGAACGACCAACGGCCTCAGAAACGTGGAAGCGACAAAGATACCGAAGCCGATGAGAAGAAGATTTTCTCCCCTAAGCATTACTTTGGGTAGATGCCGGAAGGCCGTAAACCAACCCACCGTAAGATAGGCGCAAATTACAAACGACACGACAAGAATTCTAGCTCTCAAGTCCGGCGAAACAAACCAGTAATAGAACAACACCGAGAGAGCGGCGATCAAGGGCAGGATAACCCGGCACTGTTCGGTCCTGCGCCCGACGAAACGATTCAACCCGAAAAGAAACATGTATAGTGCGAGAAAAATCAGTGCGTTCCCCAGAAGAATCGATATCGCTTCCGGCAATTGGCTCCTCAACGCGATCAGCGTGTTTCCAGCGGCTACGGCTATCACCCCCGCAGTCCATAAGCCGAACCCCGGATAGCTGCGTCCCGTCGCAAGCAAGTAAAGCATGGCAAGCGACAAATTGGCCGATACTGCGGAACCGGCTAGCAGAAGGGTCCTCAGGTCCATGTGACCAGACTCCTGAGAAGACGGAAGGGATTCTCTACAATATATCCCCATTACACAATATGGTCAAATCAGCCTGCGGATAGTTCCGGAACCAGGCCATTCCACCTCTCCTGAACATGGTTCCTTCCTAGCTTATATCCATTCTCGATGGACGAAATCTGATACCCATTACGGGCCGCCGATTCACCTTTGAGAACCTCTCAGAGCGGCTCAACAAGAGATAAGGAGGAGCCAAGAGCCCTCACTCACTGTATCTTCCGTCAAGACTCAAAATCGCGCTGGCTTCATATCCTTACCTAACGGATCCGCAGATCAAGAACCTGAGGGGCTTTCTCCAGACCCATTTTTCAACACGAACCCACGATCGACCCATCTTGCTTTCCGACGATGAAAGGAAACAACTGATCGGTCTCCATGAAAACGACAATATATAGGCATTTCAAAGACATATACCTTCATATGATCCGGTAACGCTTGGTTACGCCAACAAAGTATAGATCAGGTCACTCCCCCGCTTCGGATCCCTCTCATACTTCTCTCAGGCTCATGTCAGTCTCGTCTTTCCATAGGTGTTCACAGCGCCTAGCCTTCGGAATCGTGAGCAATCTTTCGGATCGTCCAAGGATTTCATTTTGCATCCCGCCTAGCGGACGGTATATTGTCGAATAAATCTGAATGATCCTTGCTCGCCTCCGAAGAAGAGCCGACATTTGAGCGGGAACGGACAGAAGACCCCTGGGGCGAATTCCTCCGAGGTCCATCGTCTGGAGCAAGCCGATGCGGCGCCGAATCGGCCGACGCAGGGGCCGATTGAGCAATCTTGTGCGCACGGAAAAAGAAACAGGGGGAGTCGGCCAGATGAATAAGAAGCAACTCTCCGAGCGCGATATCTGCACCAAGTTCATTACACCCGCCCTGGAACGGTCCGGTTGGGATATCGCAACTCAAGTGAGAGAAGAATTCCCTCTCACCAACGGGCGCATTATCGTTCGCGGCAAGCTCCATACCCGCGCCAAACATAAACGGGCCGACTATGTCCTGTTCCACAAGCCGAACATCCCCATGGCCGTCATCGAGGCCAAAGACAACAATCACACCGTAGGCGACGGCATGCAGCAGGCGCTGGGTTATGCCGAAATGCTGCAAGTCCCTTTCGTGTTCAGCTCTAACGGCGACGGATTCCTGTTCCACGACAAGATCGCGTCCGACGGCATCATCGAGCGGGAACTCGGCCTGCACGAATTCCCCTCCGCACAAACACTGTGGCAACGGTGGGCGGAACACCGTGGTCTGAACGACCGGCAAAACACCCTCATTACACAGGACTACTACAGCGACGCCGGCGACAAAACCCCACGCTACTACCAGCTACTGGCCATTAATAAAGCCGTCGAGGCCATTGCTCGCGGCGGAAATCGCATCCTGCTGGTCATGGCGACGGGCACCGGCAAGACCTTCACCGCTTTCCAGATCATCTGGCGGCTTTGGAAGTCCAAGGCGAAGAAACGCATCCTCTTCCTCGCCGACCGCAACATCCTGATCGACCAGACCATGACCAACGATTTCAAGCCGTTCGGCTCGGCCATGACCAAGATCCGGAAACGTCAGGCCGACAAATCCTACGAAATCTACTTGTCGCTCTATCAGGCGGTGACCGGCGCCGAAGAAGAGAAGAACATCTACAAGCAGTTCAGCCCCGACTTTTTCGACCTGATCGTTATCGACGAATGCCACCGGGGCAGCGCGGCCGCCGATTCCGCCTGGCGTGAGATTCTCGAATACTTCGCCTCCGCCACCCAGATCGGGTTGACCGCCACGCCCAAGGAAACCAAGGAGGTTTCCAACATCGACTACTTCGGCGACCCCGTTTACACCTACTCGCTCAGGCAAGGCATTGAGGACGGGTTCCTTTCTCCCTACAAGGTGGTGCGTATCGATCTGGACAAGGACCTGGTGGGCTGGCGACCCGACAAAGGCATGCTCGACAAATACGGCAACGAGATCGAGGATCGCGTCTACAACCAAAAGGATTTCGACAGGATTCTGGTGCTGGAGAAGCGCACCGAGTTGGTGGCCAAGAAGATCACCGAATTCCTCAAGCAAACCAACCGCTTCGACAAGACCATCGTCTTCTGCGAAAATATCGATCACGCCGAACGCATGCGTCGGGCACTGGTAAACGAGAACGGCGACCTCACAGCGCAGAACGGCAAGTACGTCATGCGCATCACCGGCGACAACGAGGAAGGCAAGGCCGAGCTCGACAATTTCATTTTCCCGGAAAGCAAGTACCCGGTCATCGCCACCACTTCCAAGCTGATGTCCACCGGCGTGGACGCCCAGACCTGCAAGCTCATCGTGCTCGACCAGCGCATTCAGTCCATGACCGAGTTCAAGCAGATCATCGGGCGAGGCACCCGCATCAACGAAGACTACGGCAAGTACTACTTCACCATCCTCGATTTCAAGAAGGCCACCGAGCTGTTTGCCGATCCGGAGTTCGACGGGGACCCGGTACAGATCTACGAACCCGATGAAAATGGTTCTCCGGTGCCTCCGGACCTCTCCGATGAAGCCGACGAAGGCGTCGCCTTTCCGGAGCCCGGTGAAGGCTCGGATTGGACCGGAGTCGCCGACCCCGGAGAGGAAGAAGGTTCCCGTATTCGCCGCTACGTGGTGGCCGACGTCGAAGTCACGGTGGTCGCCGAACGGGTGCAGTACTTCGACGCCGACGGCAAACTGATCACCGAATCCCTCAAGGACTACACCCGCAAGGCCCTGGCCAAGGAATACGCTTCGCTCGACGATTTCCTGCGCCGCTGGAGCGGCGCTGAGAAGAAACAGGCCGTCATCGACGAACTGGCCGAGCAAGGCGTGTTCTTCGACGCCTTGGCCGATGAAATCGGTCGCCGGTCGAACAAGGTGTTCGATCCCTTCGACCTGGTCTGCCATGTCGCCTGGGACATGCCGCCTCTCACCCGAAAAGAGCGAGCCGATCGGGTGAAGAAACGCAATTACTTCACCCGCTACGGCAAACAGGCCCGCCGAGTGCTGGAGGCCCTGCTCGACAAATACGCCGATGAAGGCGTGTCCCAAATCGAGGAGACGCAAATCCTCACCATCGCCCCCTTTACCGATTTCGGCACCCCGCTGGAAATCGTCCGAACCTTCGGCGGACCGAATCAATACCGGCAGGCCGTACACGAACTGGAACAGGCGCTTTACAGCGCCTGATGAATTGAAATGGAAATAACACCAACATGTCCCTGACCACACTCATCAAGTCAATCCAAGACGTCATGCGCAAGGATGTCGGCGTGGACGGCGACGCCCAGCGCATCAGCCAGATGGTCTGGCTCATTTTCCTGAAAATCTTCGACGACAAGGAGCAGGAATGGCGGCTCACCGTACCCGGCTACAAATCGCCTCTGCAAGGCCGCTTCCGCTGGTCCGGGTGGGCCAAGAACCCGGAAGGCATGACCGGTGAGGAGCTCATCGATTTTGTCAACAACGATCTTTTCCCGGCGCTGAAAAGACTGGCCACCGCCGCAGGCGTCTCACCCCACGGAAAGGTGGTGGGCTCGGTGTTCGAGGACGCCTACAACTACATGAAGTCCGGCACCCTGTTGCGCCAGGTGATCAATACCATCCAAGAGAATGTCGATTTCAACTCGTCCGGCGACCGGCACCTGTTCAACGATATCTACGAGAAGATTCTTTCCGATCTGCAGTCGGCCGGTAACGCGGGCGAATACTACACGCCCCGCGCGGTCACGCGATTCATGGTCGATATGCTCGACCCGCGGCTGGGCCGGATCATCCTCGACCCGGCCTGCGGCACCGGCGGCTTTCTCACCTGCGCCATCGAGCACCTGAACAAACAGGTGAAGAACAACGATGACCGCAGGCGGCTGCAGGCCGCCATCCACGGTGTGGAGAAGAAGACCTTGCCCCACATGCTGGCCGTGACCAATATGATGCTGCACGGTATCGATTTGCCCACCAACATCCGCCACGACAACACCCTGAGCCGTCCGCTCAAGGACTACGGCCCCCGCGACCGGGTGGACCTCGTGGTCACCAACCCGCCCTTCGGCGGCATGGAAGAAGACGGCATTGAGCATAACTTTCCGCGCAAGTACCAGACTCGTGAGACTGCGGACCTGTTCATGGCGCTCATCATGCACCTGCTCAAATACGATACCGGCAAGGCCGCCGTGGTGCTGCCCGACGGCTTCCTGTTCGGCGAGGGCGTCAAGACCACTCTCAAGCGCGAACTGCTCGAAGAATTCAACCTGCACACCATCGTGCGCCTGCCCAAGGGCGTGTTCAGCCCCTACACCGGCATCGCCACCAACATTCTGTTCTTCGAAAAGGGCGGACCCACCAAGGACGTCTGGTTCTTCGAACATCCCTACCCGGAAGGGTACAAATCCTACTCCCGTTCCAAACCCCTGACCATTGCCGAATTCGACCGGGAAAAAGCCTGGTGGGGCGGCGAGGCACGCAAAGGCCGCAAGACCACCGAGCATGCCTGGAAGGTCTCGGCCAAGGAACTGGTCGAGCGCAATCACAACCTCGACTGCAAGAACCCGCACGAGGTGGAGGTGAACCACCGCGACCCGGAAGAGCTGATGGCCGAGTATCGGGAGATCGTCCGCCGGCTCGAAGCGGCGCAGCAGGCGCTGAAGGACGAATTGACGGCTTGTTTGGGGGGCAAAGCATGAGCAGGAAAGAATCGAATCTGCCGACTCGACAGGATGGACAGTCCGAAATCCTGCTTTATCAGACCGAAGACGGCCGCATCCGGCTCGAAACCCGGCTGCAGAACGAGACCGTCCGGCTAAGCCTCAACCAGATGGCGGAGCTGTTCGGCGTGGACAAGTCCGGCATCAGCCGGCACTTGAAGAACATTTTCGCAAGCGGCGAATTGGCGCGCGATGCAGTTGTTGCAAAACATGCAACAACTGCCGCCGACGGCAAGACCTACCAAGTCGAATACTTCAACCTGGACGCCATCATCTCGGTCGGTTACCGGGTCAACAGCTTTCGAGGCACCCGGTTCCGTATCTGGGCCACCGAACGGATCCGGGAGTACATCGTCAAGGGTTTCGCCATGGACGATGAGCGCCTCAAGAAGGCGGGGGGCGGCAGCTACTTCGATGAGCTGCTGGCCCGCATTCGGGATATCCGCTCCTCGGAAAAGGTCTTCTGGCGCAAGGTGCTGGACATCTACGCCACCAGTATCGATTACGACCCGAAATCCGAGGTCTCCCGTGAGTTTTTCAAGATCATCCAGAACAAGATGCACTGGGCTGCGCACGGACAGACCGCCGCCGAGGTGATCTACAGCCGGGTCGATGCCACGCAACCCAACATGGGCATGACCAACTGGGTGGGGTCGCGCATCAGCAAAGGCGAAGCCGAGATCGCCAAGAACTATCTGACCGCCGAGGAGCTGGACCTGCTCAACCGCATCGTCACCCTCTACCTGGACTTTGCCGAGCTGCAGGCCATCCAGCGCAAGGCCATGACCATGCGTGACTGGATCGGCAAGCTCGACGATTTTCTCAAGCTTTCCGGCCGCGACATCCTCACCCATGCAGGAAGGATCAGCCACGACAAGGCCCTGCGCAAGGCCCACGAGGAATTTGAAAAATTCCATCCCGGGCAACTGGAAGAGCCGACCGAGGTGGAGAAACACTTTGTCGAGGCCGAGGCCGAACTGAAGAAGATCGAGGCGTCGCGCAAGAAGGGGGGCGAGCCATGACCGAAGCCGCCCGCAACCTGCTGATAACGCACTTCGACACCGCTTTTGCCGCACCGGAAGGCGTCAAGAAGCTGCGCGAGCTGATTCTGACCCTGGCCATGCAAGGCAGGCTGGTTCCCCAGGACCCGAATGACCCGCCTGCATCGGAACTGCTGAAAAAGATTGAAGCCGAAAAACAGCGGTTGGTGAAGGCCGGTAAGATCAAGAAGCCCAAGCCTCTGCCGCCCATCAAGCCGGAAGAATTGCCCTACGAACTGCCGAAGGGGTGGGAATGGGTGAGGTTGGAAAGACTTGTATCCAAGCTTGATGAGTTCGTAAAAACCTCTCCGTAAAGGTATCTAGTTGAAAATATGAATAAAAATGGCATTTATGGGTTGACCTTTCTTTTGGGTCCTGTATGATAAGTATCTGACTTGATTAATAATATGGTCCTTAGGGGGGTTGTTTTGTTTCGGCCTAAGAGAACGCAAAAGACCATTTTCGACCACGATATTTGCCTTCCCGCAGACAGGATCGAGGCGTTGGAGAAGACGTGGGCCGGTCCGTTCCGGCGCCTGGTGCTTCCCATGATCGATGAGGAGTCTTTCCGGCCTTTCTACTGTGAGGACAACGGCAGGCCCAACAGACCCGTGGCCATCCTTGTCGGAGCGTGTGTTTTGAAGGAAATGAACAGCCTGACCGATGCGGAAGTCTTGGGCGCTCTGGACTTCGATCTGCGTTGGCAATATGCCTTCAACATCAACGCCTTTGAATCTCACGTCTGCCAGAAGACCCTGCACAATTTCCGGACCTTGATTACCGACAACAAGCAAGCGCGGAGCCTCTTTACCGGAATCACGGACGCCATCATCGAGACGGCGGCCCTTAGCACGGACAAACAGCGGTTGGACTCCACACAGATCACTTCCAACATGGCTCATCTGAGCCGTCTGGGGCTCTTTACGCGCACCATCGAGGCGTTCTTGAAACGGCTCCATAAGAAACATCCCAAGTTGTATGAGAAACTGCCCCGACTTTACGACAAGGCCTACTTGAAGCGCGCAGGCTATTTTGCCGATGCAAAATCATCGCGGGCCAAGCGTCGTCTGGACAAGTCCGCCCGCCATCTCGCCGACCTGGTGGACCGCTTCCGAGGTCATCCGGAAATCAGCCGAATGAAAGAATACCGGCTGATGGCCCGACTACTGTCGGAGCAATGCCGTTTCACCGAGGGAGATCCCGACAAAACAGAACTCGAGAAGCCCAAGGAAATCCCTGCGGACTCCCTGCAGAATCCTTCGGATCCCGACGCCACCTATGGGCGCAAGGGCAAAGGATATAAGGCTTCCCTCACGGAGACCTGCGTGAAGGAAAATCCCTTCCAGGTGATCACCGATGTGGACGTGGCCCCTTCCTATGACAGCGACCAGAAAGACGTGATGCCCGTTATCGAACGCCTGGAGGAAACGGGCCGCAAACCCGAAGAGTTGTTCGCCGACGCAGGCTACGGCAGCGGCGAGAACATCCTTCAAGCTCACGAGCACGGAGTCGAGCTTACCGCTCCGGTGACTTGCGGAAAAGCGCCGGATCTCAATAAGATGCAGTTGAGTGACTTTGAAACGAACGAGGACTGCACCCAGGTCGTTTACTGTATCCGGGGGCACGCGCCACTTGAATGCAAGATCGTTGACCGCGGCAAAGCGGTGGAAGCCGTGTTTTCCCGCGAGCACTGTCTCCTATGCGAATTTCTCCCCATCTGTCCGGTAAAACGGATCAAGGGCGGAAATTATCGACTGAAGTACAAGCGCAAGGACATGGCGACCTCCAAGCGCAGACTACAGCAGGAAAGCCATGATTTCAAAGAACGCTACAAAATCCGGTCCGGCATCGAGGCCACCATCTCCGAAGCGGATCGGGTCACGGGATTGAAACGATCGTGGACCCGAGGCAAAAAACGGGTCACCTTATCTGTTTTCATGAAGGCCCTGGCCATCAACATCAAGAGGTTCGTCCAGAGCCGCCTTGATAAGGCCAAGAAGGCCCTTTCCAACTCGATAGAGGGAGGCAGCAACGATAATTTCCGTCGTCTTTGTAGCCTATGTCACGATGACAGTAACCTTGGCAGTGTTGCAATGGCCGCTTGAACTTCCAATGCTCCAAAAAACAGCCCTGTTCGTAAAGGGGGGTTCTTACGACGGCATCAAGATTGGATCCGGCAGCACTCCACGGGGTGGGAAAAGCGCATACGTTACGGATGGAATACCTTTTCTACGCTCCCAGAATGTCTGGAATGATGGACTTAAGTTGGACGATGTTGCTTTCATTACGTCCCAAATTCATAAGAAGATGGGAGCAACGGCCGTTTTTTCGGGAGACATCTTGCTCAACATTACTGGAGCTTCTCTTGGTCGGGCAGCTATTGCGCCAGATGATTTGAAGGAAGCTAACGTCAGCCAGCATGTCACTATTATTCGTTGCCTACATGATGAACTCAGGACATATCTTCACTATTTCCTGCTGTCGCCACATTGCCAGAAAATAATCTGGACGAGACAAGTGGGTATGGCTCGCGAAGGACTCAGTAAGAAAATTCTGGAGCAATTTGAAATTCCACTTCCTCCCCTCCCCGAACAACACCGCATCGTCGCCAAGATCGACCGGTTGATGACCCGTTGCGACGGACTCGAAAAGCTCCGAACCGAGCGGGAGGATAAGCGGCTCGCCGTCCACGCCGCCGCCATCCAGCAACTGCTCGACTCGCCGGAGGGCTCGGCCTGGAATTTTATCCGGAAGCACTTCGGCGAACTCTACACGGTTAAGGAGAACGTCGCCGAACTGCGCAAGGCCGTGCTCCAGCTCGCCGTCATGGGCCGCCTCGTCCCCCAAGACCCCAACGACCCACCCGCCGGCGAACTGCTGAAAGCAATCGAAGCGGAAAAACAGCGCTTGGTGAAGGCAGACAAGATCAAGAAGCCCAAGCCTCTGCCTCCCATCAAGCCGGAAGAAGTGCCCTACGAACCGCCGAAGGGGTGGAAGTGGGTGCGACTCGGTGATCTTGGCTATATTTTAGGCGGTGGAACTCCGAGTAAATCTAAACATCATTATTGGAACGGTCATATTCCTTGGGTTAGCCCTAAGGACATGAAGGTTGATTACATCTACGATTGCCAAGATCATATTTCAGGAGAAGCTGTATCAGGGAGTTCAGTTAGACTGATTCCCGAGCAAGCGTTGCTCTTGGTGGTAAGAGGGATGATTCTTGCGCATTCGTTTCCAACTGCGATCACTAAGACCGTTGTAACCGTTAACCAGGACATGAAAGCACTATGTCCATACTTTCAGGACATTCAAGAATTCCTATTGATCCTGACAAAGGGAAGGAGGAGAGATTTCCTCGGTCTCGTGGAGCGCTCAACTCACGGCACCTGCCGCCTTGAGACTTACAGGCTTTTTTCAATCGTTGTGGGACTGCCCCCGCTCCCCGAACAACACCGCATCGTCGCCAAGATCGACCGGTTGATGGCGATTTGCGACACGCTGGAGCGTCAGATCGACGCCGCCAAAGCTAAGCGAACCGAACTGCTCAACGCCGTGACGGCGCGGGTATAGGGAGATGCCATGTCCGACCTGATCCCCAAACATGGCGGTTACCGCAAGCTGAAGAGCTTTCAGATGGCACAGCTTTGTTACGACATCACAGTGCGGTTCTGCGACCGGTACGTGGACCGTTTCAGTCGGACAAAGGACCAGATGGTGCAGGCGGCGCGGAGTGGGGTGCAGAATATCGCCGAAGGATCGCAGGCCTCGGCCACCTCGAAAAAGACCGAACTGAAACTCACCCAGGTGGCCCGCGCCAGCCTGGAAGAGCTGAAGCTCGACTATGAGGATTTTTTGCGCCAGCGGGGACTGGCAATACTGGCACCAAGCCACCCCGCCTTGGTGTGCTTCAAACAGCAGAAGCCGCACACAGTGGAAGATTTCGCGGCTTGGGTGGAAGAGGAGCGGAAAAGTAACACGGACAGACAAGGACAGGCACTGACGAACAGGGACAAGCCCGGTGACAATTCGTCCGTGCTGGTCGGTGAACGTCCGTGCCAGTTCATAACATCAGCTTGTCTGGCGGCCAACGGCGCGCTTTCGCTTCTGAACCTTGCATGCTATCTCCTCGACCGGCAGGTCGAACGCTTGGCGCTGGATTTCGAAAACGAAGGAGGCTTCACCGAGCGCTTGTACAAGGTGCGAACCGCCAAGCGGAGGAAGAAGCCATGATCAAGCCCTCCACCTTCCAGCCGCCCTACACCATCACCCCCGACATCCTGATCCGGGTCGCCGCGATCAGCTTTGACCCAGGGCGGCTGTCCGTGCTCACCGACCGGCCCAGGGCGCTGCGGGTGCGGCGTGTCAATCGCATCCGCACCATTCATGGGTTCCTGGCCATCGAGGGCAACACTCTGAGCGAGGACCAGATGACCACGATTCTTGAGGGCAAACGGGTGATCGCTTCGCCGCGCGAGGTGCGGGAGGTGAAAAACGCGCCGGCCGCCTACGACCGGTTCAATACCTGGAAACCCAAGACGGAAAAAGACCTGCTGGAGGCGCATCGCATTTTGATGTCCGGCCTGGCCGACGAGGCGGGCATGTACCGGTCCGGCGGCGTAGGGGTCAAGGCGGGCCCGCGGGTGATCCACATGGCTCCTCCGGCGGACCGGGTGCCCCAATTGATGTTCGATCTGCTTGATTGGCTGAAAACCACCGACGAACATCCTTTGGTGACCGGTTGCGTGTTTCACTACGAGTTCGAATTCATCCACCCTTTTGCCGACGGCAACGGGCGCATGGGGCGGCTGTGGCAGAGCCTGATTCTGACGCATTGGAATCCCCTGCTCGCCGACATCCCGGTGGAGAGCCTGATCTTCGAGCATCAGGCCGAGTACTACCAAGCGTTGCAGGAGAGCACGCGAGGGACCGATTGCGCGCCCTTCATCGCCTTCATGCTTCGCATGACCCTGGATGCGATCCTCGCCCCGACCCCGGAAGTCACCCGGGAAGCTACCCCGGAAGTCGCATTACTCTCCGCTTTTTCGGGAGAAATGACCCGTCGCCGGCTCAAGGCCGCGCTGGGGCTGAGAGACGACGAGCATTTCCGCAAACGATATCTGCTGCCCGCCCTCAAATCCGAACTGATTGAAATGACCATCCCGGATAAGCCCCGCAGCAGCCGACAGAAATACCGCCTGACCGACAAGGGCCGCAAACGCTTGAAGCCGAATACCGATGAATAGGTTGTGACAAGTCTTACGACCAGCTCACGACGGGACTTGCGACATGAAAAGCGCATCTGCGAGAGATTGCCGAAGACCCGGCCGGGTATGCGGACTCATGAGACCTTGAAAACGAGGAAGGTGTCACGGCAACCCTGATCGGGAGTTGCGCGAAGGGACTCCCCCTCCGAGTGGATGAAATTTGGCCATACCTTTGAATAAGCGAGGTGCGCGGGCATGGTGGTCATAAGGATGCCGGAGCGCGTCAAACCTTCTTTCAAGCGTTACATCGGCATCGATTACTCAGGCGCCGCAACCCCGGAAACGAGTCTGAAGGGGCTTCGGGTCTACGAGGCGACACGCGAGTCCTTGCCGGTGGAGGTTCAGCCGCCCTCAAGCCCTCGCAAGTACTGGACCCGGCGCGGTCTTGCCCAGTGGCTCGTCGAGCGGCTGTCCGAAGACGCGCCGACCCTGGTGGGAATAGACCACGGTTTTTCTTTTCCTCTGCGCTACTTCGAAGTGCACCGTCTGAATCCTGATTGGCCGACTTTTCTGGATGACTTTCATCAGCACTGGCCCACGGACCTGAAAGCCACTTATGTCGATTTCGTCAGAGACGGATCTTTGGGCCACGCCGAGGCGCGCACCGGGAACAGCCGTTGGAGAAGAATCGCCGAGGAACGGGCCGGCGCCAAGTCGGTCTTTCATTTCGATGTGCCCGGTTCGGTGGCCAAGTCCACCCATGCCGGTCTTCCCTGGCTGCGTTTTCTGCGAAATCGGCTCGGGGAGCGCGTTCACTGTTGGCCCTTTGACGGGTGGGACATTCCCGCGGGACGTTCGGCTCTGGCGGAGGTCTACCCGTCCCTGTGGAAGCACATCTTTCCACAAGAGGGTCGCACGCCGGATCAGCAGGATGCCTGTGCGGCCGCCACCTGGCTGCGGCAGGCCGATCTCGACGGCAGCCTCCCGAAATTTTTCAAACCCTCCCTGTTGCCCGGAGAACGCGAAGTCGCCGCGGTCGAGGGCTGGATCCTCGGCGTCCTGTAAGCGGGCCCTGATTCATTAAATCACCGGGCGAAATCACTTCAAAGTCACCGATCATGCCCCCGATCTCCCTGAATCAGGTTCCTTCCGCTCGAAATGGTCGTTCATCCTTTGACACCGGACATCGGATTCGTATAATCCGGACGGAAAGCAGTGTCCAACGGAGCCGCTCATACGGTACACGTGCACTGTTCCTCAGCCGTCCGCTCCCGGGGAGAACGGAATATGAAACTGCTCGTCGGCCTGTTTCTCCTGTATCTCGCGTATCGTGTCGTGAGGAGACTCTTCTCCCAAAAAGACGTATCGAAACGCCCGGAACCGACCTTCCGTCACGACATACTGAACGCCGATGAGAGTGCGCCCGCCCCTTCTTCGCGCTCCAGGAAGAAACCGACACAATGGTACGGAAAGGACCGGCCCGTCACCGTACAAGGCTATGACATCCCCGGCGGGCTGATCTACGTGGGCGAACGCCTGCCGGATATCCACGGGTACGGCGACGACGCGTGTCTCATCAACCCAAGGCTCAAGGTATCGCCGGCGGAACCCTGGGAGGCCGGCGACGAAATGGATTATTGGCCGAGGTATGCGACGATTCCGGCAAAGTGCCGCGGCGCCTACCTGAAATGGCCGGCCACCGGACGGTCCGAACCTGAAACCTATATCGGATATGTCTTTTTGTTCTTCTATGGTCTCGAACGTCGATTATTCGTCGACGGTCAACGGGAAGGCATCTCCGACCGTGAGCGGCGGGAAATTATCGACGAAGTGAAACGCCTGCTCGCCATCTACGGAAGCAATCGGTCGTTTCGCCGCTACGCCCACGGCCTGCTCGCCATGGAATGGATGGTGTATCGCAGCGACGAACCCGTGCCCGACTATCTTGACCTCAACGACCGATACTGCCTGCCATCCTTTCAGTTCCTCCTTGCGCGGATGGTCGCCGAGGGAAAACCCATCCCCGCGGACTTGGCGCTCCAATGGTACACTTTGCATCCCGACTTCGGACTTAAGACGCCCGCGCGTCGCTGCGCGAGGGAGTTCCGGGAACTTTTCGCCGCCCGATACGAAAAGTGTTTCGGCGCGGGGCTGGTCGTCAAGCCGAACAAGACGCCTCTGAAGGTCCAATATCGCGCCGCGAGTCCTTCCCTGGCGGGTGGTCTGAAACTCAGGACGCCGGACATCCCCAATCCGTTCATTCTGACCGCACCATTGAAGAAACTGAGCGGGCTAGTGGAAGAATGCACGGCCGACTTGGAACCCTACAGCCGTTGGCTCGCGAGAAAAGGGGCCGACGCCGACTCTTTGGACACCCTGGCGCTTCTTCCCGACCAATTGAAGAGCAAGTCTCCCAACGTCATCGCGGCAAAAGGAAGCCTTGCCCGCATTTGCGCCAACGGTCCCACGTTGATCGACGTGGATGTCCTCTATGAGGGCTTCGGCCGGGAGTCTCCCGAACGAATGACCAAAAAAGACGCGGAGAACCTGGCGATCGTGATGCAGGCGGCGGGATTCGGAATGGCGCCCGACGTTCGATTTCATCCCATGAAGCCGGACCCCGGCGGCAAAGTGGCGGTCTTTCCTCAGGGACATGGTTCGGATTTCCGGCCGTCGCCGGAGTTCCGAACCATGGGCGCCGTTCTTCGACTCGGGGCTCTGGTAAGCCAAATCGACCGGGACCTGTCGCCGGCTGAAGAGGCGACGCTCAGACATTTGATACGGGACGACCGTCGACTCACCGATATTGAAAAGAATTCCCTATCCGCTTTCTTGACTTGGTGCATGAGAACCCCACAGGGTGCGGCGGGTCTGAAACCCATTCTTTCGCGACTCGATGTCCCGGAAAAAAACGCAATCAGTCGCATACTGATTTCGGTGGCCCATGCGGACGGCCGCATAGCCCCGAAGGAAGTCAGGCAACTGGAAAAGCTTTATGCCTCCATCGGCCTGGAAAAGGATCGGGTTGCCGGGGATATTCATGCCTTGGCCGCGGAAACCGAGCCGGTGACCGTGGCCTTTCGAGACCGGGAACCCATTTTTTCCGTTCCAAAGCCGAGGGCGGAGCCGCCCCCCGCAAAACGGTTTCAGCTGAATGAAGAGTTGATCAGGATTCGAGAAGAGGAAACGCGACAGGTGCAAGGTGTGCTGGAGCGGATATTCTCCGAACGGACCGAAGAGGCTCTCGAGGCCGAGACGCCTTCCGGAGATGTCGTTTCCAACAAGGATCCGCTCGTGGGATTGGATCGTCCCCATCGGAAGCTTTTCGACCGACTCATCACCAAAGAAACATGGGACCGAACCGCGTTTCATGAACTGTGCAAAGAACTGGGGCTCATGGTGGACGGCGCCATGGAAGTGCTCAATGAATGGGCTTTCGATACCGCACATGCTCCTCTCCTCGACGACGGAGACCCCGTCTACGTGGACGTGAGCCTGGCCAAGGAGATGATCGATGCTCAATGAGAACAAACCGAAACTCCGCCCCAGGGAACGGGACGCCGTGATTCAGTCGCTTCGTGCCGGAGTGACGCCGCGTATCGGTTTGCAGCATATTCAGGTCGGCCGGGTCCGCGAGGTCGCGGCCTTGCTCAAGGACATCGAACGCATATCCGACGGGGGTTCCGCGTTCCGCCTGATCATTGGAGAGTTCGGTTCGGGTAAGACGTTCTTTCTGCAATTGATTCGCTCCATAGCGCTGGAGAAGGGCTTGGTCGCCGTGCACGCCGATCTGTCTCCCGAAAGGCGGCTTCACGCGACCGGCGGACAAGCGAGGAACCTTTACGCCGAACTAATGAAGAATATTTCCACACGCACGAAGCCGGAAGGCAATGCCTTGTCGAGTGTTGTGGAACGGTTCATCACGGAAGCGCGCAAACATTCGGACTCGTCGGGCGAGACGGTGGATTCCGTGATTTCCCAGCAGTTGGATCACTTGAGCGAACTGGTGGGCGGGTACGACTTCGCCAAAGTGGTTTCCGCATACTGGAAAGGGCATGAACAGGACAACCGGCAACTCAAGTCCGACGCAGTGCGTTGGTTTCGAGGCGAATTCACTACGAAGACGGAGGCGCGTAGCGCTCTGGGCGTGCGCACCATCGTTGATGACGCAGACATTTACGACCATTTGAAGCTCATGAGTTTGTTCGTTCGGCAGGCGGGCTATCAAGGCCTCTTGGTCAACCTGGATGAAACCGTCGCCCTGTACAAGCTTCCTAGTCAAAAGGCGCGTGTTTCCAACTATGAAAAGATATTGCACATTCTGAATGATTGCCTGCAGGGAAGCGCCGGGCACATCGGCTTCATTCTGGGCGGCACCCCCGATTTTTTGCTGGACCCGCGCAAAGGTCTCTACAGCTATGAAGCCCTGCAATCCCGTCTGGCCGACAATGCCTTCGCCGAAAAAGCCGGACTTGTGGACTACTACGCCCCAACCCTTCACCTGGCCAATCTTGCCCCGGAAGAGCTGTATGTTCTGCTGCGCAACCTGCGCCATGTTTTCGCCGGGGGCGATCAAGACAAGTACCTGGTTCCCGATGAGGCGCTGACCGCTTTTCTGGCCCATTGTTCCGAGCGAGTCGGAGACGCCTACTTCAGAACGCCGCGCAACACCATCAAGGCGTTTGTCGATCTCCTGGCGATCCTCGAGCAGAATCCCGATCTGCACTGGGACCGGCTCATCAGTCGAGTCCGCATTCCTGAAGAGGCCGACACCAATATGCCCTCCGTGGGAACGACGGATGCCGACGACAATGATGAATTGGCCTCTTTCAGGCTCTGAGGTTTCGCATGAGTGAGTCTCGCGCCTTTGCTTTGTTACACGAGGGAGTGCGGCGCTGGGTGTGGAAGCAGGGTTGGCGGGCCCTTCGCGATATTCAGGAACGGTCCGTCGAACCGATTCTGAGAGGGGATTGCGACGTTGTCCTCAGCGCTTCCACAGCCTCCGGAAAGACGGAGGCCGCGTTCCTTCCCGCTTGTTCACACATTGCGCGACTCGAACTCGACGGTATTGGAATCCTCTATATCAGCCCCTTGAAGGCATTGATCAACGATCAGTATCGGAGACTTCAAGACCTCTGCGATCTGCTGCGGTTGCAGGTGACTCCGTGGCATGGAGATGTGGGCCCCTCCCTCAAGAACAGGCAGAGAAAGAAGCCCGGCGGCGTTCTTTTGATTACGCCCGAATCTCTGGAGTCGCTGCTTCTGAACCAAACGAATTGGATCGGCTCCGCATTCAACGGATTGCGTTACCTCATCATCGATGAGTTTCATTCCTTCATAGGCACCGAGCGAGGCCGCCAACTGCAGTCTCTGATGCACCGGCTGGAATTCCTACTACGCCGGACTATTCCTCGAATCGCGCTCAGCGCCACGCTGGGCGAGCTGGACCGTGTCGCAAAGTGCCTGAGGCCCAATCAAGACGTTCCCTGCGAAATCATCGAATCAACGGCAAGCAAGTCCGACCTGAAAATACAGCTCAGGGGCTATCGCTCCCCGGCCTACCCCGAGGGTACCGACCCACCGGTGTTCGAACGGGTCGAGGACGACCTTTACGCCGTCTTGAGAGGAAAGTCGCATCTGGTCTTCGCCAATACGCGACGGAGGACGGAAGAAATCGCCGCCGGCTTGGCGGACCGCTGCAACCGCGACGGAGTTCCCAACGAATTCTTCCCCCATCATGGGAATCTCTCCAAGGAAATTCGCGAGGGTCTGGAGTGCAGGCTCCAACAAGGGAAAAAACCGACCACCGCAATTTGTACCATGACTCTCGAACTTGGAATCGACATCGGATCGGTGGATTCCATTGCTCAAGTGACCGCCCCGCATTCGGTGGCCGGTTTGCGTCAGCGTCTCGGTCGGTCCGGACGAAGAGGCGAACCCGCCGTTCTGAGGTTGTTCATCACCGAGGATGAGGTCACTTCAAGAAGTCACCTGCGGGATCGGTTGCGCCTGGAAACCTTCCAGTGCATCGCCATGATCAACCTGTTGCTCGATAAATGGTATGAGCCGCCCCAGGAGAGCCGGTACCATCTGTCGACGTTGGTGCAACAAACCCTCTCCGTCATCGGTCAATACGGCGGCGTGGCGGCCGTGCAGCTCTGGTCGCTGCTCTGCGACACCGGCCCCTTTGGGCGGATCGACCGGAACCTGTACGTGGAGTTCCTCAGGAGCCTCGGAGAACACGACCTCATCACACAAACACGGGACGGACAAATCGTTCTCGGCCGCAAAGGGGAAAGACTCGTCGAACACTATACGTTCTATACCGCTTTCAAGACTCCGGAAGAGTACCGCCTGGAGTTCGAAGGACGAATTCTGGGCACGGTCCCCATCGACAATCCTTTGTTTGAGGGACAACTGGTTGTGTTCGCCGGCAGGAGGTGGGAAGTCCGGCATGTGGATCCCGACAACAAGCGGGTAGTGCTCAAGAGAGCCGTAGGCGGTAAACCTCCGAGGTTTGGAGGAAGCGGATATGGGGTACATGACCGGGTAAGGCGGGAAATGTTTCGGGTGTACCGGGACGGGACGATGCCGATCTACCTGGATCGCGCCGCCAAGGCCCTGTTCGAAGAGGGAGTCGAGTGCTTTCGTTCCCTGGGGCTCGAAAACGCGAGTGTGATTCGGAATGAAAGACATCTCCATATCCTTCCCTGGCTTGGAGACGAAACCTGCCACACGATTTCCGCTCTCTTGCGCGGGGAAGGACTCACGGTCGACTGTTTCGCCGGTGTGATCGACGTTTTCGAAGGTCAAGAGAACGACTTTGTCGCGGCGGTCGAGGACATCCTCCGAAAACCCAAGCCGACTCCGGAACAACTTGCGGAGAATGCGGCGGATACAATCACAGAAAAGCATGATCACTTCCTGCCGAAGAGACTGCGCGCCCTCGGTTATGGATCTAGATTCTTCGACATCGACGCCGCATGGCATTGGCTGCGGGGTGCCGTAACCGGTGAAAAGACGCCTTGATCACCATGGTCCGACCTGGAGAATGCCCCTCGATCCCGAAGGCCTCCCGCCCTTCCCTCGCCGGCAACGGGAACGGCCGACAACCGTCGTGCGTGCGCCGGCCTCCTCCCTCAAGACGGTGCGCGCCCTGTTTCCTTAGAAAAAGACAACCGGGTCCCGGCGTTACGTCCCATGTCGCTTCCCGATGCGCGTTCGAAAGATTTTTTCCTTTTTGTTGATCCGTTCTTCGGCCTATGCTTGCAGCTTCATGGAGGAACCATCCCATACAAAGTCGGGCGCGTGAGTCGGCTCTCCACAGGGGCGTCATGAACCCCGGGCACCTGCCCTTTGGCGCCTGACTTCGAAAGGCTGGACAAACGGATTCAATCACAGGGAGTCGGCGTCCATGAGGACCTGTTATCAGGCCGTTTTTTTTGTTTCTTGTTTGCTGTTCTTCACGAGCTTTCCGGCCGTGGCGGCCCCTTTGGATGAGGCACGGCAATGGGTGGACAAAGGACTGGAAACGGCCCGGACCCTGCCCAACTCGGACGAGGAGGCCGCATGTTATGAAAACGCCGTTCAAGTCGACCCGAGATACGCGGCGGCGCATTTCAACCTGGCTTATGTGCTTCACCAACAAGCCCTTGAAGAATGGAGGCGAACCGGCCCGACCTGGCACAACACACGGAGCCTTTATCGTGCGTTGGAGCACTATTCCGAAGCGGCGGGTCTTGATCCGAGTCGCGAACCGGCTTTCAAGAACGCCCTGCAGGTAGCCGATCTGCTGTTGAGGCCTTCGGTCCGAATACCGCCGAACTTATACGAGATTCGGGAACGGCTGCGCATTTGCGCCTCCGCCGCCGCAGAGACCGCAGATGCAGGCACCAAGCAGTGCATGTCGTTTGCGGCTCAAAGGGCGATCGAATTGGAAGACCGCATAGCAGCCCTGTTGGACCGGCAGGTTTCAAGCCGGCTTGTGCCCTCCGAAGAAATCCGATCCAAATTGAACCGGACGTTCACCAGGGGCCAGTCACCCTACAAGGGGCCGAAAGTACCGCTCATGATTCGGTTCGAGATGAATCGATGCGATATTCTGCCCGAATCCCACGGACAGCTGAGAGAACTCGCACGAGCCTTGGAAAGCGGTACACTGAAGGACAAGAGAATTCTCATTGAAGGACATACTCAGTGCGGTGATTCCCCCGAGGGTCTGAGGCGGCTCTCCCTGTCTCGGGCGGACAGTGTAAAGCGATATCTGGTGGACCGGCTTCAATTGAAGGAGGAGCGCTTTGAAATCCGCGGGTACGGTGATTCCAGACCGCTGGTGCCCAACGACACGGAGGAGCACCAAGCCATGAACCGCCGGGTGGAGTTCACCGATTATGAAGCCCTACGACAATTCAAAGCCGGAGTGGAACGAAGGAGCCGGTCGGGAGACATGGACATCTATGACGGCTTCTACTGAGACGCCGCAACTGCGATAACGGTAACTCAAGCAAAGGACGTCAACATGCCGCAAACGAGGAAACGGGTAAGGGGGCTGTTTGCGTTTCTTGTGATCGTGTCGATTCTGTGCGCTCCTCCGTCATGGAGTCGGGACGCCGATGCCTTGAACCGCGAAGTGATTCAACTTTATCAACAGGGGCGATACGAGGAAGCCGCACGCATTGCCGAAGAAGTGGTGACCTTGCGCAAGAGTAGGGCTGCCGCGAATCCCGCGGAATACTCCGTCAGCCTCAACAACCTCGCGTTGCTGTATAAATCCATGGGCAAATACGAAAAGGCGGCGCCTCTGTACAAAGAATCCATGGCCGTATGGAAAAGGATCGTCGGGGAGAATCACCCGAATTACGCGCTGGGTCTCAACAACTTGGCCGAGTTGTATCGTTCCATGGGGAGGTATGCCGAGGCGGAACCGCTCCTGCTCAAGGCCATGCAAATCCGGAAAAGACACCTGGGTGACAAGCATCCGGACTATGCCACCACTTTGAACAGCCTGTCCGCCCTGTACGTTTCCACGGACCAATACGCCAAAGCCGAGCCCCTTCTGAAGGAAACAATCGCCATCAGAAAGAGGGTTCTCGGCGAAAACCACCCGGACTACGCCGTCAGCCTCAACAATCTCGCCTATCTCTATAAATGCATGGGGGAATTCCCTCAGGCCGAGACATTGTACCTGCAGGCCATGGACGTCAGGAAACGAGCCTTGGGGGAAGGGCACCCGGCTTACGCCCAAAGCCTGAACAACTTGGCCTCTCTGTATGTTTCCATGGGAGAATACGGCAAAGCGGAACGATTTCTGAAGAAGGCCTTGGACCTCAGAAAAAGCGTTCTGGGAGAAAAGCATCCCGACTATGCCACCAGCCTCAATAACCTGGGCGAATTCTACCGTACCCTGGCCGAATACGCCGAGGCCGAACCGCTCTTCCGGAAAGCCCTGGTCATCAAGAAGGAGGCCTTGGGAGAGAAACACGGGGAGTATGCGTCCTGCCTCAACAACCTGGCCCTGCTCTACATGGCCATGGGCGAGTTCGGCAAGGCCGAGCCCTTGTTGCTTGAAGTCAAGTCCATAGACGTGAGCACCCTAAGGAAGAAAAGTCCTGAATATGCCCAAAGCCTGGACAACCTGGCCGCGCTCCATCAGTCCATCGGCGAGTACGACAAGGCTCGACGATTGTTGCAGGAGTCCGTGTCCATTCGAAAGGAAGTGCTGGGGCCGAACCATCCGGACTACGCTTTGAGCCTCGACAATCTGGCGGGACTGTGCCGAGTCACGGGAAATCTCGACGAAGCCGAACCGCTGCTTCGAGAGGCCATGACCGTGATGAAGGCGGCGCTCGGTGAAGGCCACCCGGACTACGCCCGGAGTGTGAACGACTTGGCGACACTCTATGAAGCCATGGGGAGATACGACGAGGCCGAACCTTTGTATCGAAGGACATTGGCAATCAGGGAAAAGGCGTTGGGTCAGAAGCACCCGGCCTGCGCTCAGAGTCTGAACAATCTGGCCGGGCTCTATGCGGCGATGGGAGATTACGACAAAGCCGAGCCCCTGTATCGAGAGGCTTTGTCCATCGTCATGGAGGCCGGAGAGCCCCAGAGCGCCTGCACGGTTTCGTGCAATCTGGGTGAATTGCTCCGCCTCGCCGATCGTCCCCGCGAAGCCGTGTCCTCCCTGAAACGCGGAATCGAATACTTCGAACAGGTTCGAGGCAAAATCGGGGAGGGTTCCCGCCGAGCGAAGTTCCAGGCGGCTCATGGAAACTACTATGACAACTTGGCCGCGGCGTCCCTGGCGATGGGGGCCGAGTCCGAAGCCTTCAACGCCCTGGAAAGAAGACGGGCCAAATCGTTTCTGGACCTGCTGGCCACGGAGGAGTTGGTCGCCTCATCACGGAACGACACCACCTATGCGAAAAGCGCCCAATTGGACCGGTTGGAACGAGAGTATCGGGCGCTGAGTGAGGAGAGAGATTCCTGGACATTGGAGTCCTCGGGTCCGGTCGGACAAAAGACCCGGTCGGCACCGGAGACGGTTGAACGAAAGATGGGCGCGATGGAGAGACAACGTCTGGAACTGATCGAGGAGATCAGGCGTGCAGATGCCGAACTCGGGTCTCTGATTTGCGTGGACGCCCCCACGTTGGAAGAAGTCCAATCGTTTCTGGGAGACGGTGTTGTTCTGGTGGAGTACCACCACCCGGGGGAAATGAAATATCCGGACGGGAAAAAACGGAATGAGCTGTGGGTATTCGTGATAACGCGGAATAGTCTCCATTTTGAACGGGTGGATGTGAGCCGCGAGACCTTGGAGGCCGAACTGGAGGCCTTTGTACGAGTGCTGGAAGCCGGCGATACGGACTTACCGAAATTACGGTCTTTGTCGGGCGGACTGTATTCGCGACTTATCCAACCCATTGAGAAACTCCTTGGACACGAGGCCCTCGTGGTGATTCCGTGGGGCCCCATGTACAAGATTCCTTTCGGCGCCCTTAACGCAGACAACGGCGAGGTCCTGGTCGCTTCCCATCGTATGGTCGTTTCACCCTCGGCGGGCGTCTATCGTTATCTGCTGAATAAGCGCCGCTCCGGCCGAAGCAGGATATTCGCCGTCGGCAATCCGGTGACGGCCCTATCGCCGTTGCCGGGGGCCGAGCGCGAGGCCGCCGAGGTCGCGAGTCTGTTTCCGAAGGCAGTTCTGCGAAAACGCACCGAGGCCACGGAGACGTATGTCAAACAGCCGCTCGCCCGGCTGGGGAGTCCCGACGTGGTTCACCTTGCCTGCCACGGCATTTTCAATGAGATCGCACCGCCTCTATCGTACCTGGCCTTGACGCCCGATGGGGAAAACGACGGCAATCTGGAAATGCACGAGCTTTTCGGCCTGGACTGGCGTGGCGTATCTCTCGTGAGCCTGTCCGCGTGTTCCTCGGGTAAAGGCAAACTCGGCGCCGGGGATGATCTGGTGGGTCTCACTCGGGCACTCATGTTCGCGGGGGCACCGAGCGTACTATGCTCTTTGTGGGACGTGGACGACGAAGCCACTCGTGAACTCATGCGCGGATTCTACGAAAACTATCTGAGCGGACACGACAAATCGGAATCTCTACGTCTCGCCAAGCTTTCGTTAATGAAGCGCGCGGAGTGGTCCCACCCATACTATTGGAGCGCCTTTGTCCTCTACGGCGACTGGCAATAGCCGGAAGGGATCCAAGCATGAGAAAGATGTGTATCTGCGTGATCTTGGTCCTCCTGACTTCGACGGGCATCGCTCGGGCTCAGAAAGCCATCGTGGTCCGGCCCGTGGAAGATTCCTCTCTCCGCATCACGGAAGACCCTTCCGCCGGAGTGTACCGGGCGCTGCTCATCGGCATCGATCGTTTTTCCGACGGTAAGATTCGTCCACTTCGTTTCTGCCGTGCGGACGCCTCGGCTTTGCGCTCCTTGCTGAAGGACCCGAACCATCTCCCGGTGCCGAATCTTGATCTCAACACGCTGCTGGACGAAGAGGCCACCACCAACGGTGTACGCTCGGCCTTGGAGCGCCTTGCAGCGGACGCCCTTCCCGAGGACACGGTACTGATCTACTTTTCCTCCCATGGGATCCGGAACGCCGACGGGGAGGGTTATTGGATTCTGCACGACACCGAAGTGGATCTGCGCGCTTATCAACAAAATGAATTGGAGATTCTTTCGGGCAGCGCCCTATCACAAAAAGAAATCAGTGGACTGATCAACCGAATCCGGGCACGCCGTTTGATCTTGTTCGTGGATTGTTGTTTCAGTTCGGCCACGGTGATCAGCTATCCTCGAGGCGAATCCTTTCATCACCGTGAGGTAAAGGATGCATTCAGAGAATTCGGCGGAACAGGTCGAATCGTCATCACCGCTTCCGAGGGAGATCAGCTATCCGTTGAATTGGCCGATCCGGGTCACGGCGCGTTCACTTATTTCCTCATGGAGGGCCTCAAGGGCGGGGCGGACGGCAATCGGGACAATGTGGTCGAGGTCTGGGAAATCTGGGAATATCTGGAAGACAAAGTTGCGGAGGCGGCGGAGCGACTGAACCAACATCAGCGCCCTACCATCTCCACATTGGCCCTGACCCACGGTTTTCCCCTGTCCACTTATCCGCTGGTCGAGTTGTCGAACGTGGAGATGCCGACCGATCCGTCTTCCCAACCGGATTGGGTCAAGGTCGCGCCAAGGGACGGCCCGGTCTTTCTCATTTCGGCTACGGAAACCACGAACCGTGAGTTCCTTGATTTCGTTCAGGCAAATCCACAATGGCGGAAGGATCGCATTCCGACCGCCTTTCATGACGGGGACTATCTGAAACATTGGCCTGCACCGGATCGTTTTCCACCATCGGCGGACCGGCATCCGGTAACGTACGTTTCCTGGTTCGCGGCAAAGGCTTATGCCGACTGGCGAGGCGGAAGTCTACCCACGGAATTCCAATGGACTACCGCGGCGCTAGGGGACGTCGACGGAAGCCGGCTCGTCGCCTCGGTTTCCCACAACTCCCCGCCGTCTTTCAAAAACTACCCATGGGGGGCCCTTTGGGAGCCGGGCCGCTGCAACAGTGAGGAAACCTTGAGACCTGTTCGCGGCATTCCCGGCACGGCGGTTATGGAAGTGGACGCCTTCCCCCGGGGAGCAAGTTACTGGGGAGAAAAGAAGATACACAACCTTTCGGGAAACGTTTGGGAATGGTGCGACAATTGGAGCTATGAACAAGATGCGGTGAATTCTCCTGCAACACTTTCCCGGATTCCGGACGGTATGAACTCCGCTTCCTTGAATCGGCTTATCAAAGGAGGATCATTCCTGGCAGGCAGTTTGGGCTGCATGATTTCATCACAGGTGTGGAGCGATCCGAGACTGTGCGCCGAGGACGGCGGCTTTCGCGTCGTCCGACGACGGTGAAACACCCACTGATGTTGAACAAGCCCGTCATTTCGTTTTCCATTTCCGGCCGCCACGCGTGAGTCACGGCTGAACCGTATCCGACATCCTCGTCGGCCGGACGTGGAAATCTCGAGACGAGCGTCAAAGCCCTTTATCCCCCCACCCGTTGAGTAAGCGGATTATTTGGGGCCGGAAAGAAACGATGACATGCAAACGAGCGAATCCCGAACATGAGGCATACGAAGGAGTACGTCGCAGTGACGAGGGATAAGGCGCAACGCCGCAGATCGAATTTTTCGACCGTCCGTTATCGATTCTCCCTCCCCGTTGCGGCTATAACGTCACCCTTTGCACTCCTCCGAACTGAAATCCGCACACAGGATATACGGCTGGGCGTTGAATGAACGGAATAGTGAAGAAACGGTGCAGCACCAGTTTCCCGAAGCCATGGAGATGTACCGATCCGTCGTATAGTGGGTCTTGCCCGCTTTGATGAAATAGAAATAGTCTTTGAGAGACTGGTCGGCCCCCTTTTCGTCGGGACGGAAGATGATCCTACGGCTTCCTCCGATGCGATCAGGGTTGCAGATGGTATCGCTCACCTGGACCCCGTCCATATCCAACACATAGACGCACTCAAGCACGGAATAATCCTGGATGAACTCCACCAGTGTGAGCTCGAAGTCACATCCCGCGCAATCAGCCAGTCTTTCGATCATTTCCGTCATGACCAAATCGTAAACGCGATGCGTTCCCATCCTGGCGTTGATCTCGGCCATGACGAAATCCTTGTACCTGCTTCCCACCGATCGCATGGGAGCCACAACGGAAGCCATGGCCGCTTCCATGTCCTCCATGGGTCGCGCCAATAAATATCCTTGAAGCAGATCGGTTTCGCATTCGATGGCCACCATGGCCTCCTCCTCGGTTTCGACTCCTTCGGCGATCACCAAAGCTCCAAGACGGTGAGCCAAGCCGGTCAAGGATCGGAGGACATGCTGCTTAGAGTACTCTGTGTCCAGTCCGGAGATCAGACTGCGGTCCACCTTGATGATATCCGGCCTCAACGCGGCGATACGATCGAAGTTCGAATGACCGCTTCCCACGTCGTCCAGAGCGATCAGAAAGCCCGCGCGCCGGTGATGCGAGACGAATCGATGAAGGTCTACGGCGTTTCCTACTTTGGACTCAACAATTTCAATGACGATATGGTAGGGTTCGATGGATGCTTCTTTTGCGGCATCGATCAGGGTTTCCGGCCCGTCCGGATTAATGGCGGCCCCCTCGAGATTCAGGAAGAGCAGAAGGTCTTTTCTATGGGCATGGTAGGCTCGGAACGATTCGAGCGCCTTTTCACGGCAAACCACATCCAGCAACGCGGTCTTGTGCTCCTTGCGGGCCGCATTAAACAAGTCCAAAGGCGGGATGATGCTGTTTGAACCGTCTTGAGAAATACCCCGAGACAGCGCCTCAAAACCGACAGTGGTATTCTTCTTGACGGACACGATGGGCTGGAAGTGGGTGACGACTAGCCGGCGTTCCAGAATCTGATCGAGAGAGATATCCATATGAATTTCCTACCGTCCGGTAGTTGTGTCCTCCATACCCGTAGCCCGGGCTTGATTCCAAGGGCGCTTCCCAGGCTCCCCATAGACGGTCATTGCCTGTGCCGCAGGAGGTTCGGGAGGAAAGTCCCGATATCATCAAGATGCAATATCGTTCTTAAAGCAAGTTGGATGCCACGAGAACTGCATCCCATCAGCGCCTCGAAGAGGAGAGTCGTATGGGTGTTGAAACGACACCGTGGAAAGTATATGAGCAAATAGTACAACATATACTCAGCCAAAATTTCGGCCAGGGGCGTTAGGGGCCGTCGCAGGAACGAGGCGCCCTTGCGGAACAGCTCTTACCCCTAAGAACATCGCACATAGTCCACGGGAGCACGGGACCACCGAACCATCCGGGAGACGCGTCATGAAAAAGATGTTTTGGTTTCTGATGAGTTTTTTTCTTTTCGCATCGACGTTAAGCTTCGCCTGGTCCGCGGATTCGTCCGACCTCGATCGGGAACGGCTTCGGGACCGGATCATGCGGCCCTCCGTGGACACGATTTTGAGATGGCAGAGCGAGAGACTTAATGCCGCCGCCGCGTACACGGACCCTGCCATAACCAAATCGCTGCAACAAAGCAAGCTGGAAGGCATGGGCGGATCGAAGAGCCTACTGCAATATCTGACCTACGATCCCGACGAACGGAATCAGGGTTACTGCGGAAACTGCTGGAATTGGGCGGGCACCGGCGTGGTGGAAGTGGCGCTGTCTACGCAGCAAGGCATCTACGACCGACTGTCCACTCAGTATCTAAACTCCTGCAAGATGGACAACTTTGCCTGCTGCGGCGGCACGTTGGAGAAGTACGCCTCCTGGTATGGGAGAGTGGGCATGTTCTTTCCTTGGTCCAATGGAAACGCCTCCTTCGCGGATGCCGAAAGCGGCTGTAACTACGGTTCCAGTGTGACCAGTTGTGCCGGCATTCAGACCGACACCAATTATCCCATCCGATCCATCACTCCGGTGACCGTTCAAACCTACGGGATCGGCGAGGCGGCGGCCATTGCCAACATAAAGAACGTGCTTCACCAGAACAAAGCCATTTTTTTCGGCTTTTATCTCCCCGATGACTCGAGTTGGAACCATTTCTACTCATTCTGGGACGACGAATCGGAAAACGCTCTCTTTTACCGGGACACCTGCGGGATGACGTACACGGACGAGGGAGGCGGACATGCCGTGTTGCTCGTGGGTTATGACGATACCGCCCCCGATCCGGCAAACCACTACTGGCTTATTCTCAACAGCTGGGGGGGGCCCGCCAACCGCCCCAACGGGCTGTACCGCATTCCCATGCACATGAATTACGATTGCACCTACCAATACTATGATGAGACCTTCTATGCCTTCTTCTGGCAAACACTGGACATCGACTTCGAGAGCGGTGGATCGGAGTGCAATTACTCAGTGCTGCCGAATGAAGAAAATTTCTACTCCAGCGGAGGAGAAGGTCTTTTCAAGGTGAGCGCCTCCAACGCCGGCTGCGCCTGGACCGCATCTTCTCAAGCCTCCTGGATATCGCTGACTTCGGGGGCCTCGGGCAGCGGCAACGGCACGGTGACCTACAGCGTTTCCGTCAATACCGGAGACGCGCGAACGGGCACGCTGAACATCGCCGGAAAAACAGTTACAGTAACCCAAGACAGTGCCGCGCTGACCACCAATATTCTGGAAAACCCCGACTTTGAAAACGGAGACGACGGAGCATGGTTCTCCACGGGATGGGTGATCTGGGAACTGCCCTGCTACACTTTCGGCGGACTCGAATGCGCCCATAAGGGTAGCTGGGCCGCATGGCTGGGCGGATACGACTACATGGAATTCGATTATCTCGCCCAGGATTTCAAGATTCCCTCCACGGCCAAGAACGCGACGCTCCGTTTCTGGTACGGTATCGAGACGGAAGAGGAAGAGCTCGAACCCTACGACACGCTCGAAATCGGTATCTACCGCGCAAGCGACGACTACTATAAGGACATCACCGTTCTCAGCAACGCGGATGCCACGGATGACTGGATTCGGAGCGCCTCTTTCGACATTTCAGAGTTCATCGGGCAAGATGTTGCCGTTGAATTCTTCGCGATCACCGATGAAAGCCTCATCACCAACTTTATTGTGGACGACGTGGAACTGCTTTTCGACAGCACCGCTTACTACGCCGAAAACGGCATCTGGAAATGCTCGGCGAACGAGGTCAATTTCTACCTTCAAAAATATCAGGCCGGTTCCGCAGTAGTCGTGGCGTTTGTGGACGGCGTGCTCACGGCCTTTTTGGATCCGAACTACAAGGACGGTATATCCTGCACTCAGGATATCCTGGGTCAAAATTACTCACTCACCCTCAGTACGGCCGGGGGTTCCGCCGGCACGCTCACGGCCCAACTTCCAACTCGTTCATTTTCCGTTCCCGTATCCTTGACGTATCCCGACAACGGAGAAACCGGGCCGTCTATTCCCACCAATGCCATCTGGCATAACCCCGATGGGTCCATCAAGTTCTACCTTCAGAAATACGACACGGGGTCCTGCGTAATCGTTTTATTAGCCGCAGGTCGATTGACGGCTCACCTGGATCCCGACTTTACGGACGGCATCTCCGTTCAATCCGACATCCTTGGACAGTCCTGCGCCTTGAGTCTGAACCTCACAGGCAGCACCACCGGGGTGATGACTCTCAATTGTCCACATATCTCCGGGACCTTCAACGTTTCCTTTAAATATCCGGAGAACAGCTGATCGACAAGAAATGAAGGCAGGCACTATGACCTGCCCTCACGGAACTCGGATGCCGATTCAGGGAGCGAATCCTTCTTCGGCCAAATATGCTTGAAGCGGACATTCGGAGATCGATGAGAGATCCGAAGAGGCTTCGGACCTCCCCCTGAAGACCTGCACGCGTTCTTCCCCGGTGAACGCACACCGTCAGGAGAACTCATCTTCAGCGTGGTCCGCTCCCGTGCGGTCGGGCTCGGGCAGTTGCAGGGTCCGCCCGAGTCTCTTCTTCGGCGTCGTCTCGCGATCTTCGCGGGAAAACTTTTTGGCCCCTCCCGCCGTCAGCTCGAGCAACACTTTGACTCCCGCACGCAGCCTTTCGGCCTGTGCATTCATTTCCTGAGCGGCGGCCGCGGACTCTTCCGCACTGGAAGCGTTCACCTGGACCACCTTTTCCACTTCCACAACCGCTCTTCCGATTTGCTCGGTTCCGTGGAGCTGCTCGCGGGACGCCGAGGCGATTTCCCCCACCAGACCTCCAGCTTTGGATACACTGTCGGCCATGACTTCGAAAGAACCTTCGGTGGATTTCAGAAACTGCAGCCCGACTTCCACTTTGTTTACGGTTTCGGCGATGAGCATCTCGGTCTTCTTGGACGCATCCGCCGCTTTTTGGGCGAGGTTCCTCACCTCGCCGGCAACCACTGCGAATCCCGCCCCGGCTTCCCCGGCCCTGGCCGCTTCCACTGCGGCATTTAATGCCAGCAGGTTGGTTTGGAACGCGATTTCATCGATATTTTTATTGATGGCCCGAGTATCCCGACTCGCGGAAGTGATTTCTTCCATGGACTGCGACAGGGAGGTCATGGAGGTCCGAGCATCCAGAATATCTCTGCCGGCTTTTTCCATGAGTTGGTTGGCCTGATCCGCATTTTCGCTGTTCCGCCGAGTCATACTCGACACCTCCTCCAAGGAGGCGGATGTCTCTTCGATGCAGGAAGCCTGTTCCGATGTGCCTTGCGCCACCATCTGGCTGCTTGAGGCGACTTCACCGGCTGCTGCGGCCACATGGTGGGCGGCCCCGTCCATGTGGCGTGAAATACGAGTCAGGATGCCTACCGTACTTTTCGATATCAGGAAGGCCAGGGCGATCCCCAGGATGACGGACACTACGGCGATCCATGTAACATTCCGGCGGGTTCGCCGAGCCGCGTCGAGCATAACCTGATCCGTGGTGATGTTATCCCGAGCCACCACCCTGATTCTTCTAAGAAGCCCCTGAATCGCCTCAAGGTTGGGAACGGTTTCCCGGGCGTAGATCCGTTTGGCGGCCTCCTGAGCATCGACGAATTCGGACTCCGCTTTGATGATCCGGTTCATCAGGTCGAGGGTTCTTTTCAGGGAAGCCTTTGTTTCGTTCTGGTACACCCGGATCGCATCTTCCGTGCGATCGCTGTCGACGAGCTCTTGGATCTTCCGGGCGGAACGGTGCAGTTGTTCGTGAGGCTCTCGAATTTCCTCCAATACCTGTTTCAAAACAGGAAACTTTTCGGCAAGCGAAGCCGTCTCAGGGGAATCGATGAACCGACCGAAAGCACAAAGAGTGGGGTCCAGTTCGACGCCCAAAGAGAACGGTTCACCGGCCGCAACCTGGGCGGCCCTGGCCATGAGCGCTTCATTGGTATGATCCAGATACACACCGGTACCCACAATCCAGTTCCACGGTCTGAACAGCTTCACGTAAGAAATCTTGGGAACAGGAGCATCCGCGCCGTACAAGGGCCACTCGTACATGACGAAGCCCTCTCCCCCTTCCCGACACACTTTGACGGCCTCCACGAACAGCTTCTTTCCCTTGGGGTCCGAGAACTCGGACAGGTCCGTGCCATCCAGCTCGGGTTTGTAGGGGTGCATGACCATATAGGGACGCATGTCGTTGATCCAAAGATAGTCTTTGTTTTCCGGGCCGTAGCGCATGGAGGCGACCACGCGCATGGCTCGTTCTTTTCGGTCCTGTCAAGCCCCCAGTTTTTGGTCCAGGAGTTATGAGAGTTTTATCATGACTCGCGGTTTTCCATCCCCGGCCCTTGGGGCCACGGCGAAGCCGAGCTGAGCGAGGCGGAGTCGAGGCCCCAAGGGCTCGCCGCGAACCGGGCCGGGGTCATGTAATTCAATGCACTGTGCGGTCTTTCCTCGTTATAGACTTTCCGCCATTTGGCGGCCAGAGTCTGCGCTTCCTTGATGTTGTTGAAAATTTCCATGTTCAAGAATTCATCCCGAAAACGGCTGTTGAAACTTTCCACGTACCCGTTCTGCCAAGGGGCTCCCGGCTCGACGAAAAAGGTTCCCACTCCCAGGTCTTTCAGCCAATTTCTCACCTTTTGGGCTATAAATTCGGGACCGTTATCCGATCGAATGCCCGTTGGAACTCCCCGCTCGCCCATCAATCGGCTCAGCTCGTTCAAAACGTCTTCACCCGTAATGGAGCGGTTGATCCTCAGGGCCAGGTTTTCCCGAGTAAACTCGTCGACAATGGCCAAGCACTTGAACTGACGGCCGTCGACCAAGCGGTCATGAATGAAATCCAACGTCCAGACATCATTTGCAAAAGCCGCCTTACGCTTGTTGCACGCATTGGCATCAACTCCCAGGAAGCGTTTCTTCTTGGCTTTTCGAGGTACCTTGAATCCCTCCTCTTTCCAAAGTCTATGAATTCGCTTGTAGTTTACCGCCCACCCCGCATCACGCAGCAGCCGAGTGATCCTACGGCATCCAAAACGGGGATGTTCTCCAACCAACCGGTGAAGAGCCTTGATCAGTTCCACCTCATCGTCCCGTTCCTTCGGCTCATAACGTTGGGTGGATCGGTGTTGACCGGCTACGCGGCAGGCCCGACGCTCTGAAGCGGCATGTTCACTTCGAACATAATCAACCGCTTTCCTACGACGCGCCGGGCTTAGAAGTTTCCCTCCGCAAGATCCTTCAGCATTGCCTTGTCCAACATCAGATCGGCGACCAGCTTTTTTAAGCGTGCATTTTCCTTTTCCAGTTCTTTTAGCCGTTTGGCCTCCTCAGCCTTCATCCCCCCATACTGGTTTCGCCACCGGTGGTACGTCGCCTCGCTCACCTCCAGCGATTGGCAAACCTGCGCTATCGTCTGCCCTGCCGTCAGACGACGGTCCGCGTCTTCAAGTTTCCGGATGATTTGCTCCGCGCTGTGTCTCTTTCTCTTGGCCATGCAAAAAGTCTCCTTCCGTTCTTTGGGCATTCAGACTCTCATTATACATGGACCAATTATCGGGGGGCATTCCAGTCCTGCTCGGACAACGGCGAAGGGTCTTCATAAATGCCTCGGATAGCGGACACAGCCAGGCGGACACAGTTTTGGACCATGGACCGTATGCGATCAAGCCCGGCGCTCTCCGCAGCCAACGTACTCCCGACCGCTTCGGCCCAGGCCAAGTGGTCCGATAAGCGGTCCTCCAACGTCACGGCCAAGTCGCGATGAGGTTGCCGAAACGTCTCACCGATCTTTCTCGCGGATTCATGCAAATTTCGGTGGGGTTCCTCTATCTGCTTCAGAAGGGGGGTCAATTCAGGAACCAGCTTCTCGGCTTCCACACGCGGCGGTCCAAATAGCCATTTCCCAAAGGCACAGCGCGTATCATCCGTTTGCACACCGAGTTCAGTCACCTGTTCGTCCGTCAGAAACAGATTGAGCTGTCGCAGCCAGTTCAGATGATCCACTTCCTTCTGGGCGAGGGTGCCGTCCAATTGGTTCCCTTCAATCACCTCTCGAGCGTTTTCCACGGTCCCCCGAAGTCCCCATACCGCCACGGCAGCCAATACCAGCAGAAGCGTCAGCACCAAGCCGAACCCCAAACCGATTCTTTTTCCGATGGTCAGTCTTCCACCTGCCATAACTCCCCCCCGTCTCGTAAACGCCGTCGCCGAGGAAATCACCCTACTCCGCCGATAGACGGCCGTTTCTCCCTCCAATATCGCCGGGAAATCAAGCCCGCCGAGGGAACCCGGAAGGCGCCCGGATCCTTTGTTCGGTATTTGGAAAGCGTGGTCGGGCTCTGTTCCGGAAGCATGAAACGCCGTGGGCAAACGAACATGGAAGATTTCGGAACGACAAAATGGTCCGATAAAGAATAGAAAGGATCGATTTTTTCGGACCGACCATTGAGGGACCGACCTCCCTTGAAGGCGTGTCAACTCCGAAAGAACCGCATATGCCGAACCGCGACGGCTCGTCGATGAACCGGTTCGCGGTGGGTCGATGAACATAGGATGGATTCGGGCGACAGGGCCCTGAGAATCGAGGCGCAGATGCAGTGCGGGGCAATGGCGAGGGACGAAGGGGGATCCGCCTCCCCCTGGCGGATCAGGCATCGGCTTTGCCGCCGAGAATCGAAATTTATCGACCCTGTATCGTCATTCGATTTATGAACGTTTTAAGTGAACTCGTCAAGAAAGTGTTTCAACGGGGATAACGCGACCGGCCGATATCGAGACTTCTCAGCCGGCCCTTCGAGCTCGGGAGAGGTCGATCACGACCGTCCCCCTTGGCTCATCCGGTCTTCTACGATCGCCGGAATCATACGGTTGTACCCGATTCAGAGTCTCATCTTCTCAACGGGTCTTCTTTCCGGCACAAATTGGTGCGGAATCTTCTCTTGGTTCCAATCCTCGCTCACGTACAGCGCGCAGTAACAGCTTCCGTACTCCTGCACATCGGGTTCTCGATACACGCAGGGACACATGATGTCTTTGTCCCATTCCCGGTCGCCGGAAGAAAGGCGACAAGGGCAGTTCATGTAGCCATATCGTTCTTTGTTCTTGATCAACCCTTCAAGGAGCTCAAAGACGTATTCCTTGTCCTTGTTGAAATAAAAGCCTCTGGGCTCCTGAACCTTCTTCAACATTTCATAAAGCTTCTCGACTTCCGTCATAATCCCAAGGCCTCCCTAATCTCCTGCTCCTTGTAACCCACAATCACCTTTTCCCCGATCTTGATGGTGGGAAAGGTGCAGGCCGGATTCAATTTCTTGACGTCCTCAAGGATCGCCTTTCGTTCGTCGCCCGTGAGCAGGTCCACGTCCACGAAATCATACGCCACATCGCAGTCCCCCAGAAGTTTCTTGGTGCTTCTGCAATGACCGCAAGTGCTGAGTGTATACATCATGACCTGCTTGTCTTCCTTGGACATAATCATTCCCCTTTTTCCGATTTGTTGGATTCGACCGGTCACGGCTGCCGAAGCGTTTCCGTGGAGTCGGAATAACTCATTCTTCTCGGTTACGGCTTTACGGTGGTGCGGATACCTTCTCCTTCTCGCACCACGATTCCACGACGAAAAAAGCCCTCCATAATCTCCTGATATTTCTTCCGATACTCGCTTTGAAAGTACAAATCCACCGTTTCTCTGAACCAAATCCTATCCATCAGGATTGAAAAAAAATCACTCTCCTCGACATGCCTGCGCATGAGCAATGTATAGACGATGATCTTCTTCAGCAGATCGTTGGCGGCATCCGAAGCATTCCGAACATAGGCCCCGACCTTGCGCTCCGCCGAATCCAAGGCCTGATCGAAATCTCGAAAGGGCTCACCGTGGCCCGGGTACACCATTTCGACGTCCAGCCCTCGAAGCTCGGAGAGAGATTCGAGCATGCAGAACGGAGCCCTGCTGCCTTCAACGCGAACGGTCATCACGGCGACGTCCCGTTCCCACAAGGTATCCGAGGAAAGAAGAAGTCGTTCCTCCTCATTGTAGAGCACGATACCGTCGGAAGCATGGCCGGGAGTGTAAATCACGCGAAATCGATGGGGCCCCAACCACACCGTCCGCCCATCCTCCAACTCGGAAGTGCAATCAAAGAAATCCGCCTCCTGACCGTAATATTTCCACCAAGTGGCCCAGTCGTTACGCGTATCGATAAAGTTCTTCCCCACCTTGTGAAGGGCGATGTCGCATCCGGAAAGTTCTTGGATGCATTGGTTGGCTCCGATATGATCACAGTGGGAGTGCGTATTGATAATCAATCGGGTCTTGCTCACGTCCGCCCCGAGAGTTCTTATCAGACGCAGAGTCTCATCCAGATCGGCCCGGTAACCCGTGTCGATGAGCACCGGTTGCTCCGAACGATAGACGAAATGATTCCCGTTTAGGTATCCTCGCTCGATAAAGAACAGGTCTTCAAGAATTTCCGTAATTTTTTCCGACACTGTATGCGTCTCCACATTCTAATGAATGACGAACTAGTCTACGATGACCGGGAGCTCATTGCAAGTCCCGGTGGAACCGCTTATCAGGAGCGGCGCGGGCGCATTCTTTGGTGCCGGGCCTTCCGCCCTCCTCATGAGCGACGCTCACAAGGAGGCCGCCGGAATATTGAGGGCGAATGACAATATTCGGCCGAGAGACAACCGGGGGCCATGTTGTATCGAGTTCGAGATGGGAAGGGACAACGGAGCGCCCGTCCCCTTCTACGGTCGACCGCGGACTTCGCGACTCCATAAGGGCTGTTCCCAACCGACGATTTCTGGTAAGAGGTAGTGCTCTTAACTCGTCGGAGGCAAGAACGTATGACCTATTCCCTTCCGGTCACCGTCGTTTTTCTGGTGGCGGGCATTCTTCTTCTTTACTTCTGCGGAGGTCTTATCGTACGAGGCGCCTCCAACCTTGCCGTGCGGAAAGGACTGTCCCGGATGACCGTGGGACTGACCGTGGTCGCCCTCGGGACCTCCGCCCCCGAACTGTTCGTTTCCCTCCTCGCCGCACTTGAAGGAAGCACCGCCATCTCCGTGGGAAACGTAGTCGGATCCAACATTGCCAACATCGCTTTGGTATTGGGATTGGCGGTCACCGTCCGCCCTCTTCCCACCAGCGGCCGATCCCTGAAAATGGAAATGCCTTTTGTCCTGGCGTCGTCTCTGCTGTTCTATTTCATGGCCCTCGACGGAACCATCGGCCGACTGGATGGAGGCTTGCTTCTGGGCCTGTTCGGCCTCTTCATGTTCTATTGCTTCAAGAATCGACTCGAAGTCGACCCCGCGCCGAACCCGACCTCCGGCATGAAGGGATCCCTCTCAATGGACTGCCTCTATATCTTGGCGGGCCTTGTGGGTCTGGCCTTGGGCTCCGATCTGTTCGTGAAGGGGGCTTCGTCCCTCGCCCGTCATATGGGCGTTTCCGAGCTCGTCATCGGGCTGACCATCGTGGCTTTGGGCACTTCTTTGCCCGAACTGGCTGCTTCGGCCATGGCGGCCCTGAAGAAAGAAATGGACCTGTCCGTGGGCAATCTCATCGGTTCCAACATCTTCAACGTGCTCTTCATCATGGGAACCGTTTCGGCGATCAATCCCCTTCCCTGTCCGGCGGAATCCGTGCGCATCGATTTTCCTCTCATGATCGGAGTCAGCGTCATGGCCCTCGTGTTCATGGCCACGGGAAGAAGATTGACGCGATGGGAGGGAGTCTGCCTGCTCATGGCATACGGCGGTTATCTGGCGACCATGGGATTTCGATCCAGCTGAGCGGTGAGCCTCTTTGCCGTTTGAGAGCAGTCAGACCGCGACGCCTTAGTCAGAAGTCTCGGTGGGTTGGACCCGGTAACCTGTTCGAGAGGCCTCCCGACCCGGGTTTCGACGCGTAGGCGAGCCCCCCCATAAAATGCCCGAAGTAGCACTTTTCAACGATCTAAAGCTCGTCGGTACCCGCGCTTTCAGGCTCCACGTGCACAATGATCTCACCCATGTCGTCGAAGTCGTCCTTCAGACACCCCTCAACTTCCCGGGTGATCTGATGCCCTTTTTCCACCGTCATGCCGCCGTCGACCAGAATGTGAACCTGCACCTGCAACACTCCACCCACGAAGCGCGCTTTCAATCCATGGGCATCCAGCACGCCTTCCACGCCTCGGATGCACATATAGATTCTTTCCACGGTTTCCGGCGGGGGCGCCGTATCCGCCATCTCACGAAAAGCCTGCCAAATGATCTCCAAACCCACCTTGGCGATGAGTAGAGAGACGAACAATGCGGCATAGGCGTCCAACAAGTGCCAAGCCGGATGAACCATGGCGCCGGTCGTGCCGATAAGCACCGCCACCGAAGACATGGCGTCCGACCGATGGTGCCAAGCGTTGGCCACCACCGCCGGGCTTTTTATGCGTTTGCCCACTCGGACCGTATACCGATAGAGCAGCTCTTTCACCACAATGGAGACGAACGCGCCCAGAATCGCCGGCAAAGTGGGATTGTGAGGCTCGTGGCGATAAGTGGCCACGACCGATTGGTAACCGATCATCAAAGCGGCGCCGAACAACGCCGCGCCCACGATCCCCGATGTCATGGTCTCGATTCGGGCGTGACCAAAATGGTGGCCGGCATCCGGGCCTTTCCGGCCGAAGCGCAGACCGATGAGCACCACGGCGTCCGTAAGCAGGTCGGACACCGAATGAAAAGCATCCGCGATCATCCCCTGACTGTGGCCGATCGTTCCCGCCAGGAACTTCAAAACGATGAGCCCGGCATTGACGAACATGCCCACCCAGGTCACTTTGCGACCGTCGCTTCCGTTGTCCATGTTCTCGCGCTTTAATCTCAATTTCGCCGCTCTTCTGCGAAGAACGGCGAAGGATCGACAGTTCTTAGATCTCGACCCGATAAGATCGATTTCAAGGAAAAGGCATCAGCCGCCCGTGAGGGTTTTCCGTGACCTGCCCGGAGTTTTCGGTTCGGGACGGAGCGTTGCCCGAGTTGGAGCGGCTCCCGGAGCTCACCGACATCCGTAATCGCCCAACGTCGCATAAGAAAACCCGCGGGCGGCGTCTCAGGACAGAATCCACTGGGGAAACGCCCAACAGAGGCCCCATAAGGCCGCCTGAGCATACAGCCCGGCCACGGCGTCGTCCAACATGACCCCCCATCCGCCGGACACTTCTCTATCAACCCATCCCGCTGGAAAAATCTTCCAAATGTCGGCCGCTCTGAAGAACAAAAACCCCAAGAGCGCCGTCTTCCATCCGAAGGGCGCGGCCGACACGGCCACAAGGTATCCAAACAGCTCGTCGATGACCACCGAAGGACTATCTTTTTGCTTCAGTGTGCGCTCGGCGGAACTCGAGGACAGGACCCCGACCACGAATACCAAAAACAGGGTCCCCCAATAAACCCATTGAGGCAGAAGACTCAGCAAGGCGTAAGCCGGAATCCCCCACACCAGAGTGGCCACGGTGCCCGGAGCCACGGGAAACCTGCCCACAGAGGCCAGCGTGGCAATTCCCAGAAAGATGCTGTCCGCAGCCGAACGCTCGCCCTTTAATTCCAAACCTTGGTTTCTCCAGCGGCCGAAGCCGTTCCATTATAAATCCGTTCGTATTCACAGAGTCACGCGGGAACGCCGTCCCCCCCGGCAACCCTTTGAATGAATACAAGAAATCTTTCTCCACAAGAACGAACCCACGGGCCGGCCCATATGGGTTCGGCTCGTAGGGACGGCCCTGCCGGGCGCCTCAGTCGTTGGCGACCAATTCCACCAGCTTGGTAAACAGCGCGGGATCGAATTTGCCCGATTGCGTTTCCTCCTTGAGCATCTTCAAGGCCTCAAAGGGAGTGGACTCCCTGTGGAACGGGCTTCGATCCGTGGTCAGGTTATCATAGGCATCGAGCAGACCCATGATCTGCCCCACTTGATTGAAGGACGTCATGCGCAGAGGGTAGCCGGACCCATCGATCCTTTCATGATGAAACAAAATGGAGGACTTGACGGTCTCGTCTCCCGAAAACCGGATTCCGGCCATCTTAACGATTTGGAACCCCATATTCACATGGGACTTCATCAACTTGGCCTCGTCGTCGTTTAACCTTCTCCTCGCCCGGAGAATCTTCTCCGGGAGATTGATCTTGCCGATGTCGTGCAGCAAGGCGCCCAGAGCCCACCGCTTATCCTTTTCCATCTCCCTTTCTTCGAGCTCCGAAACGTTCGTGATCAGGCTTTTGGGCATCGAAATATCACTCAGCAATCGTGCTCGTTCCATGGCCCTGAATCGCACGGCCAGGATCATCAGACTGATGGAATGAGACGGAATGGATAGATCTTTGACAATGGCCTTGCGCAGCACCTTGAGCAGGTCCTCGGCATCATCCAGATCAAGCAGGCCCACGTAGTACCCGGCGAGTCTCTCCAACGTACTCAACGTCTTGGCGTCAATGCCGGATTCCTCGTCGGCACCCATGCCGCCGGCGAATACCTCGTTCACGAGCTGGACCGTAATATCTCTAATAACCAGAACCTTCTTCTCGTCGTACGGCCCCCTCAGGTATTCCACGAGCCGTTTCTCCAGGATGGAGCTTCGACTCTTGTGGTCGCTGAGCTTCACGTAGACTTTGATGCCCTTGCTCACGAGAGTCTCAATGGCTCGGGTGGTGTACACCTCCTTGCGCGGCACGAACCGCACCAGGTGTTTTTCCGTGGGATGGATGATGTACACCGGGAAGTCGAGGTAAAAATTGATTAGATTGGGCTGAACTTCGATGAACTGGGAATCGATCTTCGACATCGCCGCCTATGTTCTCTTGTTACAACGAGTTGATCGTCGGCCGGCGCCGGCGGAAACGACTGAGAGCCCGCAGTCCCTGCGTTCGGAAGAATTCCCGATGGAGTTCCCTCCACGGCGGGCCGTTGGTAAAGGAAGAGATGCGGGGCGCGAAAATCCCGAGGAACGAGGGCGTACATAGCGTACGCCGCAGTGACGCGGGATAACTCGCAGCACCGCAGATCGCGTCTTTCAACAGCACACTGGGAAGACCCGTCCGGGAATTATACATTAGGGAACACGGCATTACACCCCAAAATGCCTGGAACGGCCTCATCTTTTCCGGGGCAAGTCCTTAACGGCCCAAAAGGACTGAAATAAACGACCTCTATGTCCGCTATTTACTCATGATCGAGGCCAAACCTCCCATTTCACCCAACATTCGCTTTACTTCATGCATTATCGCCTTCCTTCCGAGACTTATCGTTATTGAAGAAAAAAACCCGGTTGAGGCAAAGACATCAGCAAGGGTCGGCTCTTGGGAGGCGCATATCACCGCCAGCCGTTGGAAGGCGCGCTCGTCCGTGGGCGGAAGCATCGCATGGCGGGAAGAAAGGCAAAACACCGGGGGACCAGCCAAAGGGCAAAAGATACCCAATTGGGCCGGGAGAATTCAGGGCTTCAGTAGACGCCTTGGTTGTACGAAAACATATGCCTCACTGGGGAATGAAGCAGAACCCGTGCATGGCACCCGAAGTCCCTCCGGCACTGTAAACCAAACCAGCAAATTCCGAATTACGCCTCCGGCCCCCGGCTCGGCTCCGGTTTCCTACGGCCCCAGGCCTCGAACAACAAGGCAAAGAGAATTCCAAGACTGCTTCCCACCACGAGGCCGAGAGCCAGCGTAACGACCACCTTCGGTGACACGGGCTTAGGAATAATCGTACTAGGCGTAACCACTTCGAAGGGTGTGAGACTGGTGATTTGCTCCTCCAACACGGAGATGTCTTTTCTGATATTCTCCCGAACGTTTCTCAGTTTCTCCGTTTTCTCTAACATCAATTCCCCAATTTCCTTCTGAATGCCGCCAATTTGCTGCTCGAGCTCGTCTTTTTGGCTCTTGCAGCCCAACGCCTCATTCTTCAGGCCGTTGATATCAACCTGGAGCTGAGTCAAATAAGAAAGGTTCTGCTGGATGGTATTCGCATACATCAGGGAAGAGAGGGCGTCACCGGGCTTCTCGGACAGCACTTGGTCACGCAGTTGAATAAGCTTTTCCGTGTTTGCATGCGTGCTGTTGATCCGATCCGAAAGTGATCGAATCGTGGCCTCCGTGGAAGCTTGCTTTTGATCAAGTAGTCTAACCTGGGACCAGAGTAACTCCACTGACTTCTTTTTGCTCGCTATATTTAGATCGATGGATTTTTCGTCCATGCTTTTCGTCAACTCGAGTTTGCTTTTTAGGCTTCCGATATTCTTCATCATCCTCGATCGAGACAGAGAGATGACCGGGTCGTTCTTTTTGTAATATTTAAAGGCTGTCATGAAAATATCGTCTATGAGTTCCTTGGTACGCTCGGGATTCCTGCTTTGGGCAAAGACCTTGATTACCCCTCCCCCTCGGTCGTACTTGGACTTCAGGTTCAGACTGAGAATCTGTCTTGCCTTTTGGCCTTCTTCTGAAAAGAGGAAGAAGTATTGCGCATCATTGATCCATGAGATGATGTCCCGTTCGATCCATCCCTTAACGGAGTTGCCCTGATTGTCATATCCCACGACTCCGGGCCGAAGCTGAGCTGAAACTTCATACTCGCGGGGCACCAGTGCGATATACGCTACGGCAATCAGGAAACACGTCAATGCCGTGAAGAAAACGCTCTTTTTTCTCCGGATTACCATGGACACGATTTGGATGAGATCGATGGAGCCCGATTCACATCGATTGGACGTTTCGCTCACAGGGTTTCTCCTGGTTGAACCAATGGAACATAGCAATTCTGAATTAAGAGTACCTGGATCAGTGAACTAATTTGGCTGTAAGCTGTTTGGCCGGTTTTGAGAGCATTTTTTCGGATGATTTCCCCGGTCCGATAGGCGCTTAAAAAAGTATTGATGTCGTTATTATGCCTTCAGCTGCCGATTGTGGGCAAGCGAGCAGTTTTTCAACGGGTCAGGGCATAGCCGGCCTTTCAAGCCTCAGTTTCGGTCACGAAACGGGTCATCAGAACCCGGATTATCCGGGAGACAGCCGCGAATGCACATCCACAAACGCCTCATAGGCTGGACAATGGCGACCCAGGCGCAGGATCAGCCGACGTCCCGTCCTGATGAATCGCCCCGCAATCGTCATGAGCTCCTGAATGACGGTGCGGATGCGGCGGCGTTTTGCCGGATGCCGCACCGGGGAATGGTCGCCGAGCAGTCCGAACTGACCGATAACACGCAGGATATTGTAGACCATGCCTGCGCACGTCAACACCAGGGCGTTGGTGGCGAACTTGCCCGACGGCAGCCTTTCCATATCGAGATCGGTCTTGATTTCGCTGTGAAACTGCTCGCTCGTCCCATGCTCCTCGTACAACCGGATGATCCGTTCCTCGGACAGAACCAGGTTGGTCCAGCATCCTTCCAACGTAACCTCCGGCAGCAACAGCCTTTGTCCGTGCCGATCCATGGTGCGTTCCGTCACCCGCATCACCCGCATGAATCGCATCTTCTTCCCTTGGACTTCACACGTCTCGCGGACCGTCATCACGGCCACCTTCTTGCCCGGTCGCGGCAGAGTCACTTTGCCTTTGGCAAAGATTCGGTCACGCCAAGCCTGAGGGTCCTCTTTCCGGGGATTCCACTTGACCACGAAGAAGACCTTCCTGTGTTGACGGAGCGCCGCCAAGGTCTCCAACGCGCAGTGGGCGGCATCGAGGCGCACCAAAAGGGTTTTTCCCGTCAACTCCCGCGCCCGTTGAATCACCCGAGCCAGGAAGGGAACAAGTTCTTTCTGACTATGTTGGCTGCCTTCACGAAGCTCAAGACCGATGCACCAACCTTCTTCGCCAAGGTACGCCGCTATGGGCGCATACCCGTCATAGCCCTTGTATGTTCGGGAAACCCCTTCTTTTTTGGTATCCGAGTTGTCCATGGGAAACACGTCGATATCGAGAGGAACATGTCCCATGAATCCGGCGGTGACCGACGCTTTCACCGCTTTAAGCATCTCGATGGAACTCGCATTGACGATATCCTTAAGCAGCTCCGCGTTCTTGTCCAAACGTTGTCGCAAGGTCTCTTTCGAGGGCACCCTCCGGATGTCCAGCGACGCCTTGAACCAATCGCTGTGCCGCATCCCGGCCACCGCCTCGAAATCGCTCTTGCCGATGCAAAGCAATCCCAGGTAGCTCTTCAACACATCCGAATGAGACACGCTCGGCATGCCGGGAACGGCCAAGTCGGACTTCCCACACAACTCCGTGTGGTGGTTGATCAGAAGTCCAGCCAGGGACAGTCCCGAATGCGCCGTATAAAACTCGGTCTCAGACCTTTCGATGGTAATTTTCTGCATAGCCTTCACCTGTTGAGTGAATTGATAACAGGCAACACTATTACAGAAATCACTCCACCTATCAACTAGTTACGCGATAAGCTCCAGTAATCGCATAGTGGTCACTTCACGGATTCAGGGAGTAGGTAAGCTGTCCTAATCAGGGCCGATCTCTGTCAGAAAGTGAAGGAGTCATCGACGGATCCGACGCCCCAGAGTCCGAGACTGGAATGGTCCTTCCACTATGATTCACGAAAAGGCGAGCATAGAGATTTGGCGCCTTTCCGTCAAGGATCAAAGCGAGCAGCCAGCGATTCTCGGTGTTGAGAATTTGGGTGTGTTTAGGGAGATTTTGCCTTTGTAGAGATGGAGGATAGGTGGAATGAGGGTCCGATTTTGCGCATGAGAGGGGAAAAAGCGTGGTGAGGCAGAGGGAAGACCGGATTTTTTTGGACCGAAGGCGCACCGGTCCCATCAAAGTTCGGACCTTTGTTTGTGACCGATGGGTTATAGGAAGCCTTTTCGCCTCAGGGGGGACGGGCGCTTTCGGGGTCCAGGACCAAAGCCAACAGGTCTTCCCACGACTCGAATACCAGAATCCGGATCGTGCAACGCAGCTAATTCCAGTACTCGGTTCGAGCACTGAATCCCGCCCGGCATTTTTGGTACAAGGGGTCCGTCAACTCGAAAATCTGATGGAAGAAAAAAGCCGGCAAGTTCAGAAGGAAAAAGACGTAAGAGAGTTGATTCTTGCCGTGACCGAAATTGTGCTCGATATGATACCCTTGGTTCTTCAGTGTATTGAATCCTTCGTTTTCGATTTTCCATCGGGCTCTGCCGATCCTGACCAGTTCCGCCACGTTTTCCGCGTCAACCGGCATGTCCGTGACCCAGCTGTTCCGGTAGGTGATCTTTCCTCCATTCTCCAGACGGTAGGCAAAAAAATGGAGGTCGGGGGCATCTTCGTTTCCGTTGAGAGGCACGCCATGGACCCATTCGTAGCTATGCACCCGTTTCTTGTCGTCGGTGACCTCCAGGCCCGCGATTTCTTGCATCCCCCGGAGTTCTTCGATCCACTCGAAGAGCACTTTGTGGTCCGCGGGTTTGGCGACCAGCACAAAGGACATGCTCGCCCGCTTCAGCTCGGCGATGAAAGGCTGTTTGGAATACAGTCCGTCACCGCCGATAATGATGTTGAGTTTGGGATGGTCCCGGCGGATGGCTTTCAATATCCGCTTCCCCGCGTTGATCTCACAATCCTGTTTTTGGACTCCATCCTTGTTCTGGATCGATTCCGGAGCCAAAGGCACGACTTGACGGCGATCCGGGTGGACCAGAGCCGCTTGCAGGATTTGATGGTGGTAGCGAATCCGTCCTTTGGAGGATTTTTCAACTAGACATCCGGGACAATGGATGGTTTCCGAGGAGAAATATTCCGACCCGTCGATCACAATGAGGTATCGGCCATCGAGAACCTGAAACGATTCCAGATGCTTGCCTCGCTGCAAGCGTCGGAAGAAATCGGAGAAGACGGCCTTGATCTCTCCCGGATCACTCGCGTCGATCACGTCCCGCAGTTGCGTGTCCCCGGGCATCTCCGTCACGGAGAACAAGGTCTTGAGGTTGTCGCGGTGGGTCCGTTCCTTCAGTCTGCGTTGGAACTGCAGGAGCGAGGGGTCCTGAAAGTACATCATGGCAAAGGCGCTCATCAGACAATCGTGCAAAGAATAAACCGTCCGTCCCCCTCGCGGGTCCCCGACCTGCTCGAACCGACGGGACAGCGCCTTTCTCAAAGACACGAAGCTGAGGTGCTTCTTCATGTGCACCCTGGTAACCTCCACATATAGTATTCAATCTAATAAAGGCTACCATATATACGCCAAAAGATCTACTTTAATTTCATAGCTAATTCCAATAGGTTATGATCCTTCCGAAAGAAGGCTGTACTCGAACCGGCATCGCCGCTTTACGAAAAAATATTCTCGAATCAGCCTTATGTCCCTCGGCTTCGCCGACTATCTTTTTCACCGGGAATTGCTGCGAGCAGCCCTTCGCGCACCCACGTCTCGTTGCATCAATCCATACACAAAAAGCACCCCAACGAGACCCAAATTTGAACACCGAGGATGGCAGTCTTGGAATGCCTCCCGATAATTGGTCCATGTATAATGAGAGTCTGAAGCCCAAGAAAAGGGAAGGAGACGGATTGCATGGCCAAGCGAAAGAGACATAGCGCGGAGCAAATTGTGCGGAAACTGGAAGAAGCGGACCGTCGGCTGACCGCTGGGCAGACCATAGCGCAGGTCTGCCAGTTCCTGGAGGTGAGCGAGGCGACGTACCACCGATGGCGAAACCAGTATGGGGGTATGAAGGCTGAGGAGGCTAAGAGGCTCAAGCAACTGGAAAGAGAGAATGCCCGTTTGAAGAAGCTGGTGGCCGACCTGATGTTGGACAAAGCAATGCTCAAGGACCTTGCGGAGGGAAACTTCTAAGCCCGGCGCGTCGCAGGAAAGCGGTTGAGCATGTTCGAAGGGAACATGCGGCTTCAGAGCGTCGGGCCTGTCGAATAACCGGCCAACATCGATCCACCCAACGTTATCGGCCGAAGGAGTTGGATGAGGAGGAGGAATTGATCAAGGACCTTCACCGGTTGGTTGGAGAGCATCCTCGTTTTGGATGTCGTCGGATCACCCGTCTGCTGCGTGAAGCGGGATGGGTAGTGAACTACAAGCGAGTCCACCGACTTTAGAAACGAGAAGGATTCAAGGTGCCTCGAAGAGCCCGGAAGAAACGATTCCTGGGAGTCGATGCCAACGCGTGCAACAAACGAAAGGCGACTTTTCCAAATGATGTCTGGACGTTGGATTTCATTCATGATCGCCTGGCCGACGGCCGTCAGTTCAAGTGCTTGGCCATTGTCGACGAGTTTACACGGGAAAACCTGGCCTTGAGGATCGACCGTTCCATCACGGGTGATGAGGTTTTGGACGAACTAAGTCGGTTAATGGGCGTGCGGGGAGTTCCAAAAGGGATTCGATCGGATAACGGTCCGGAATTCATAGCCAAGAGGGTGAGAAATTGGCTGAAAGACCTGGAAGTGGAAGCCCTATTCATCGAACCGGGGGCTCCCTGGCAGAACGGCTATGTGGAAAGCTTCAACAGCCGATTTCGGGACGAATTTTTGAACGTGGAGGTCTTCAATAATATCAAGGAAGCGCAAATTCTGTCCGCCAAATGGAGGAAAGCCTATAACGAGGAAAGACCGCACAGTGCGTTGAATTATATGACCCCGGCCCGGTTCGCGGCCGATCCTTGGGGCATCGACTCCGCCTCGCTTTGCTCGGCTTCGCCGATGCCCCAAGGACCAAGCAAAGAAATCACAGGGCCTTGAGAAAAACTCTCATAATTGCTGGACCAAAAACCGGGGGCTTGACAGTCTCGATGAGCTTGACAACGATTTACTGTGTGGATAATGTAAGGCGTTGTCCCGCCTATGATATTGATAAAAAAGAGTTTTGCAGCCGAATTGGAAGGCTTTTAAGAGTGGTGTCCAGCCAGAAACCTCATCCACGTTTCCTTCACCAAAAGCGAAAGAAAGCATACTGGTACGCCATCGTGTTGATCGTCTTGGCGACGGCCTCGAACCTGTTGGCAACCGAACCCGTTTGGGCCGCATACCAGGGCATCTGGAAAGACTCCGATCTAGGGCAGGTTCACAACTTCTACGTGCAACACTACTCCACCGGTTCCACCATCGTGATCTACACGGCGTCCCTTGGTGACTACCACGCCTTCCTGGCCAATATATCAGGTGAGACCTTCCAGGCGGATGCGCTAGATCCCGGCGATCCCACCAACCTCATGATCGAGTTTTCCTCCGAGAACGGGGCGAGCGCCGTCATCACGGACTGGTCCTCCGGGAGTCCGGCAACCACGGAGTTCGGAATAGAGCGGGTGTTCAAGGCGGTTCGAACCCCTCATTCCGGAATCTGGAAAGACAACTCGGCCGGTCTCAACATGTATGTCCAGGACTATGAGACGGGCTCCACTCTTGTCATCTACACCTTCGATTTGGTTCGTTATCGGGTTTTCCTGTCCACGTTTTCCGATTTCGGTTTCACGGCTCTCAACCTGGAGGACCAGAGCGAACGACTCACCTGGAACTTCAGCATGACCGAACCGGGAACCGTCACCATCGGCGGCACGGTTTCCGATACGGGTGAGCAGTCCGACCCCGCTTCGTACGAGATACTCAGAGTTTTCGCCCCCCCGGCCTTGGACCTGAGCTGGTCGGCCACGCCAAGGGCCGGGACCGCCCCTCTTCAAGTCGAGTTCATGGATGAATCCTTCCTCCCCCTGTCTTCCTGGTCCTGGCGTCTGGGGGACGGGACCCAGAGCACGGAACGTGACCCATCCCACGTCTACACACAACCCGGTTCCTACGACGTTTCCCTGGTGCTGGGCGATGGAAGCGCTCAGTATCGACTGACCGCGTCCAACTACATCCAGGTGACGGCTTCAGGACCCGTGGTCTCCGGAACCGTGCGCGAGGGAGCATCCGATATCGGCGTCCCGGAAGTCACGGTGTCGTGCCTCAATGGAAGCACCGTGGACGTGGATGAAACCGATCTGACGGGCCATTATTTTCTTCTCGCGCCTCCTTCGGGCAACTGCACGGTGACTCCTGAACTCAACGGCTTCAGTTTCACCCCGTCCTCCATTGTACTGACGGGATTAACATCGGACGTTTCCCAACAGGATTTCCTGGCAGGCCCGGCGGGGGAAGTCCTTACGATTTCGGGCAAAGTGACCTACCAAGGCGTGGGGCTCAAACAGGTCCGATTGGATTACGACGGGGGGGCCGTTCTCACCGACGAAGCAGGCCTGTTTACGATCCAGGTGACGAAGGGCTGGACGGGAAACTTGACGCCCTCCAAATCCGGATACGCGTTCACGCCGCCCGCCTATTCGTATGAAGACCTGGCTTCCGATCAAACAAACCGGAATTTCACCGCCGTGGCCGACACGGTGACCATTGGAGGGCGAATAACCCACAACGGAACGGGCTTGTCCGCCATTTCCGTCAAGTTCGAGGATATCACGGTTATTGTATCGGCCACTGCGGAATTCGCCAAAACCGATGCACTCGGTTACTATGAAAAAGGGGTGCCTTCGGGCTGGACGGGAGAGGTAACGCCGATTTCCAACGACTACACCTTTTCTCCATCCTCTATAATTTACAGCGGCGTGGCAGTGGATCAATCTGGGCAGGATTTTTCCGTGCTACAAGGAGGCGAAGCTGATCTTATAGTTTCGGGAATCGTCTATGCACCGAGCGGAAGCCCGTTGGAAGGTGCCACGGTAAGACGTTACGATCAGGGTATTGTCGCACCGGTGAACGAGTTCGTCACTGAAACCGACGGCGAGTATTCTTTCATTGTGCCCTACGCATGGTCCGGATCCATCACCGTTGGAGCAGAAGGGTATGTGTTTCCGCAGGCGACCCTCCAGCTCAGCTCGGTCACCGCCGATCAGCCCGGAAACGACTTCCAAGCCTCTTTCTCGTCATCCGACGTTCCGGAAATCTCCGGTACGGTCTATGACCCCTCCGGCCAGCCACTGGCAGGCGCAACCGTCGTGATATACGAAAAGGAAGTGCCGGTGGACGAATTCGTCACCGACACGAACGGCAGGTACTCATTCACCGTATCTTACGCATGGTCCGGGTCCGTCACCGTGGGTGCCCACGGGTACGTTTTTCAGCAGGCGACCATCGTTTTTAACTCCGTCATCAAAGACCAAACCGGCCGTGACTTCCATGCTTCTTCCCTATCATCCTACGATCCCGAAATCTCCGGTACGGTTTTTGACCTCGCCGGTCTGCCGATGGAGGGAGCAATTCTCAGGCTCTACGAAAGGGATGTCGCACTGCCAATAGACGAATTCGTCACCGATACGAACGGCAGGTACTCATTCACCGTATCTTACGCATGGTCCGGGTCCGTCACTGTGGGTGCCCACGGATACGTTTTTCAGCAGGCGACCATCGTTTTTGACTCCGTCATCACAGACCAAACCGGCCGTGACTTCCATGCTTCTTCCCTATCATCCTACGATCCCGAAATCTCCGGTACGGTTTTTGACCTCGCCGGTCTGCCGATGGAGGGAGCAATTCTCAGGCTCTACGAAAGGGATGTCGCACTGCCAATAGACGAATTCGTCACCGACTCGAACGGCACCTACTCCTTCACCGTGGCATCGGGATGGGCTGGTTACTTATCCGCCGCCGCGGAGGGCGTTGTTTTTAAACCATCCGCTATTACCTTGGACTCAATCAACGCCGACGAGCCTGGATTAAACTTCTTCGCGGTTTTGGCTCCCGCGACTTCCTATGGCTATCTTGAGATGCAGCTGCCTTAACTGTTTCCAAGGCAAGTGATATCTCCGTACCTGAAAATTTTGCTTGACCAGAATTCGCTCGTAGTATATTGTAAACAAAAATATTGCATCATGGCCAAGTAAGTTTTTTCCGGACTTGAATGCACGGATCTACAGTGCCTCCCTTGACAATTTGACTCAGGGAAGCAAAAATATATCCGATTAGTTTAAACAGATAACCTCAATATGCCCCAGGCGGCTAACCCCCCCAAATCGAAGTTAGAGGCTTCGATTTTCTTCTTTCCAAACAACAACCGTAACTAACCAGGAGGGCATCCGGAGTGGGAACACAGAGCAAAGGGGGATTGGGCCGAATCAGTTCCTCGGTACTACGCAGATTCTTCCTCAGCGCTCTCCTATTCGTAGCCATAGTGGGGGTAAGCGTCCAGCTGTTTCTTGATCAATATGGATTTGCGAATCGCACCGGCAACGAGGTGGAGCGGCCAAAGGCTTATGTCCTCGCCCAGCTCCCTGGTTCTCCCGAAATGAAAGAGACTGGCGTTAGCTCCGATATCCACGAGGAAGAAGCATCTCCTCAGGATACCTCTTTTTCCCACGCGTTAAGGCCATCCACAGATACGCCTTTTTCTCCAACTGTTCAGCGCGATGCTAACTTAGTCGTATCCAAATCCCACATTGATACTCCGACGCAAGATGCACCGCCCATTCCAATCGAAACGGAATATCCCCCTTCCCCGATGACTCAGGATGAGATGGACGAACATGTCGAGACCCTCATCATGAATATAGCCCGGACTAGGTCTCCGCAACAAGTAACTGAATCACTCGAGCGCCTCAGAGAACGTGTATTAAACGGGCGCAATCTGCCACCCCTGCCGACTGAGGAGCCTGCAACATGGCCAGCCCAGAATTGATCACACGGCGAAGAAGAAAAGAGCCTGAAAAGTCAAGCAAGAGGGACGGAGCCAGATAGGTATCTATCCATATACCAACGAACTGCGCAGGGTGAGAGACCACATGCATTTCTTACTCCTGTTGAAAAATAGAGGGCATTTGACACAACGTAATTTAGACGGTTTAGTATCATTTTTTTAAGGAGGAAGTTAGAGATGAAGTTTGAAAAAAGAGTCCTTTTCGTGTGTGCCTTAGCTTTGGCGGTTTTCAGCTTTTCCCACACGGATGCACAGGCTAGCAATGCATGGTATCTTTGCGATGTTATCAGCATCGGCTCCGGCTTTGGCTACCAGTCCATGGTGGTCAGCGGTGTCAAAGAAGGTGATCCTAATACAACGGTTACCAACCTCTACGTGTACTTCGATCTTACCGCTGCTAATAGTACAGCGAAGGCACAGTTAGCAACAGCACTCACAGCCTTGGCTTTAGGACAGCAGGTACGTGTGCTTATGGATCCTGCTGATCCCGTTAGGGTGTGGGTCAGGAATCTCCAACTCATGGCCCCTTAACATAAGCATTCAGTTCACAATGGAATTCCGAGCGGTGCTCTGCAAGGGAGCACCGGTTCGGAACGTTCCATTGGAAGTTGTCTTAACAACACTGATTAAGAGAATAACAGAGACGTATCATGAAATATAAACATCGCAAGGTGTGGGGAACCTAAAGAACCGAAAAGTACAAAAAATCTCCAACATCATCCTCGCCTGACAACTCCGGTAGCCGACGGCCTTCTACGTTGTCATTCGACCTCAGAACCGTGTCGCAGGAACTGATTAACCATACCGCCGGCGTCAATTTTGGCTGCCTGTCATTACGAGGAAAGCTGAGCGACAATCAGAGCGCCATAAGTCGAGTATCTGCCTAACCTTTCAAACTCATCTTTGACAGTTGGACAGGAGTTTAAGAGATAGCCAGCCATAATTGCGAATTTTATTGTAAATTCAGTGCATTATAGCAGTCCCACTGTAAGATCCCTCTACTATTCGTCTCCGACCATTATCGTCTATAAAATTCCAGTAGTTACATTGTTTTCTTGACATCGTACGACCCTACTGCTATTATTCGTGCATGGCTCATTTGCATAAGAAGATGAAAAAGGGACGACCCTACTACTACATTCGAGAGATGGCTCGGGTCGAAGGCAAACCCAAGGTCGTCAACCAAGTCTATTTGGGTAGCCCTGAGCGGATTCTGGAAATGGCGGCGGGAGGCGGGGCCGGGTTAAGCAAAATTCAAGCACAGGAATTCGGGGCGTTATGGCTGGCCGAACTCATCGACCGGGAAGCCTGCTTCGCGGATATCGTGGACTCGGTGGTTCCCGAAGGAAAAAGAGAGGACGGACCTTCCGTCGGCGAGTATTTCTTGTATGCGGTTTTCAATCGAATGATCGATTCCCGCTCCAAGCGGGCTTTGGAATCGTGGTTTAAAGACACGGCCATCCAGGCGATCCGACCTGTGGACGTGGGGGAACTCACCTCCCAGCGATTTTGGGAAAAGTGGGATCGGGTAACACCGGAGCACATCGAGGAGATCGCGGCCCGGTTCTTCCGGAAGGTTCAGGAGATCGAGCCCGCGGATTCGGATTGCTTTCTGTTCGATACCACCAACTACTACACCTTCATGAGCAGCGATACCCCATCCGAACTGGCCCGGCGAGGAAAAAACAAGGACGGCCGCGACTGGCTACGTCAAGTCGGCATCGCCCTTCTGGTGTCAAGAGATACCCAGATGCCGCTTTTCTACAAAGCCTACGAAGGCAACCGTCACGACTCCAAAGTGTTTCACCGGACCCTGGAGGAAATCCGGGCTTGCATGCAAAGTACAAAAGGGACCGGTGCTCACCTGACCCTCGTTTTCGACAAGGGAATGAACTCCGAAGCCAATATCGCCCGCATCGACGCCCATGAGAACCTCCATTTCATTACCACCTATTCCACCTACTTCGCAGAGGACCTTGCCCAGGTTGATCGATCCCGGTTTGAACCGGTGGAGACCGCTAAGAATCAAGAGCTGAAGAAACTGGGCCGGGAGGAAGATATTCTGACGGCCTGGCGAACTACGGGAGAACTTTGGGGACGACTGCGAACCGTCGTGGTGACTCATAATCCGAGAACCGCCGCCAAGCAGAGGTACTCCTTCGAAAGAAAGATGCTCCAGATCCAAGAGGAACTCTATCTCATGCGGGTTAAGGTCAGGGAGCAGGCGCCCCACTGGAAAAATCCCAAGCAAGTCCGGGAACGCTACATGGATCGCTGCAAGGAATTGCATCTCCCCGACGACCTCTACGATTTGACTTTTGAAATGGATCAAGGACGGACCCGCATGGGTTTCCGCAAGAACTTCTATCGGATCGGAAGATACATTAACCGATTCGGAAAGAACATCATCGTAACGGATAACGGGGATTGGAGTACGGATGAGATTGTACGGGCCTGCCTGGATCGATACAAAGTGGAAAAAGCATTTCGGCAAACCAAGGACCACGACCTGGTTTCCCTCTTTCCGATCCGTCATTGGACGGATGGAAAAATCCGGTGCCATATCCTGACCTGCGTTGTCGCGCTCACCTACCTTCGAATTATTGAACTCCGAGTGCGACGCGCCGGACTGAATCTCACAGCCTCAACCGTCATGCAGCAGATGCAAAGACTCCACTCCTGCCTCTGCTTCAGTCCGGCAAAACGAAAACCCCTCCGCATGATCGAACAACCGAACGACATCCAGGCCCAAATCCTGCACGCCTTCGGTTTCCAGATGAACGACGGTGGGGTCTTACAAACTTTCAGAACGTAACTTACTGCTTTTACAGCCCTTATAGACTATTCTGCTCAGGTAACTCTTAAACTCCTGTTGGAGGGTGAAAAAGTGGGCCTCTCCCGCCTAACTTACCGAAATGATTAGGCTGGCCTTTTTCCGAGGCTCCAAACGTAGTGCCAATATGTGCGATTTTTTCCTTGAATCCGCCGACCTGTATTCCGTACAATTTGTTTCATGTTTGCACGCGTCAAAAAGGTCAAAAGCGGCGGATCCGAGCATGAATATCTTCAGATCGTGGAGAACTACCGCCAGGATAAGAAGGTAAAACAGAAAGTTATATGCACGCTGGGCCGTCTCGACAGGCTCCGTGAATCGGGTGCCTTGGACGGAGTTCTTACCAGTCTCGCCAAGTTCTCCTGTCAAGCCCCCAGTTTTTGGTCCAGGAGTTATGAGAGTTTTATCATGACTCGCGGTTTTCCATCCCCGGCCCTTGGGGCCTCGGCGAAGCCGAGCTGAGCGAGGCGGAGTCGAGGCCCCAAGGGCTCGCCGCGAACTGGGCCGGGGTCATGTAATTCAATGCACTGTGCGGTCTTTCCTCGTTATAGACTTTCCGCCATTTGGCGGCCAGAGTCTGCGCTTCCTTGATGTTGTTGAAAATTTCCATGTTCAAGAATTCATCCCGAAAACGGCTGTTGAAACTTTCCACGTACCCGTTCTGCCAAGGGGCTCCCGGCTCGACGAAAAAGGTTCCCACTCCCAGGTCTTTCAGCCAATTTCTCACCTTTTGGGCTATAAATTCGGGACCGTTATCCGATCGAATGCCCGTTGGAACTCCCCGCTCGCCCATCAATCGGCTCAGCTCGTTCAAAACGTCTTCACCCGTAATGGAGCGGTTGATCCTCAGGGCCAGGTTTTCCCGAGTAAACTCGTCGACAATGGCCAAGCACTTGAACTGACGGCCGTCGACCAAGCGGTCATGAATGAAATCCAACGTCCAGACATCATTTGCAAAAGCCGCCTTACGCTTGTTGCACGCATTGGCATCAACTCCCAGGAAGCGTTTCTTCTTGGCTTTTCGAGGTACCTTGAATCCCTCCTCTTTCCAAAGTCTATGAATTCGCTTGTAGTTTACCGCCCACCCCGCATCACGCAGCAGCCGAGTGATCCTACGGCATCCAAAACGGGGATGTTCTCCAACCAACCGGTGAAGAGCCTTGATCAGTTCCACCTCATCGTCCCGTTCCTTCGGCTCATAACGTTGGGTGGATCGGTGTTGACCGGCTACGCGGCAGGCCCGACGCTCTGAAGCGGCATGTTCACTTCGAACATAATCAACCGCTTTCCTACGACGCGCCGGGCTTAGAAGTTTCCCTCCGCAAGATCCTTCAGCATTGCCTTGTCCAACATCAGATCGGCGACCAGCTTTTTTAAGCGTGCATTTTCCTTTTCCAGTTCTTTTAGCCGTTTGGCCTCCTCAGCCTTCATCCCCCCATACTGGTTTCGCCACCGGTGGTACGTCGCCTCGCTCACCTCCAGCGATTGGCAAACCTGCGCTATCGTCTGCCCTGCCGTCAGACGACGGTCCGCGTCTTCAAGTTTCCGGATGATTTGCTCCGCGCTGTGTCTCTTTCTCTTGGCCATGCAAAAAGTCTCCTTCCGTTCTTTGGGCATTCAGACTCTCATTATACATGGACCAATTATCGGGGGGCATTCCACTCCACCCAGAATCAGGTCATCAGTCTCTATAAGGAAGGTAGTGTCAAGACGGACTGGGCCAAGTCCTGGGGAACCGTTTTGGTGATCGAGAAACTCTGGAAGACCTTGGGGCTCGATGTGGTACTCCGATCTCTCGCTTCTCGCTCCGATTATCGCTTCGATCTAGAGCGCGCGGTCTTTGCCTGCGTCTGCCAACGCTTGGTCCGTCCGGGATCCGATCTCGCCGCGAGCCGTTGGATTCAGAACGTCCACGGTGAAGGCTTCGACGACCTGGAGCTTCAGCACCTTTATCGATCCATGGACTTCCTGGCCGAGTATCAGCCCGAAATCGAAAAGGAACTTTTCCGTCGGGGCCGCGACCTCTTCGATTACGGGGTGGATCTCGTTTTCTTCGACACCACCTCGGTCTACTTCGAGGGCCGGGGGCCGGCCGAGTTGGCTCGATACGGGTTCTCCAAGGACCATCGTCCCGATCGGAAACAGGTGTTGGTGGGCGTCGTCATGTCCCGAAAGGGATATCCCCTTTCCTGTCAATTTTGGGAGGGCAACACGGCGGACGTTACCACCATCAAGCGCATCATCGCCCTGGTCAAGCGTCTGTTCTCCCTGAACAACGTGGTCCTGGTCTCCGACCGCGGTATGGTCGGCGTCGACAATCTGGTGGAACTGGAGCGTGCCGGTATCGACTACATCGTGGGCATCCCCATGCGCCGTTACCAGGATGTCCGAGGCCAAGTGGTGGACACTCCGGGCTACTACCAAGCGCTCACTCCCACCTTGTGGTTCAAGGAGATTCATCTGAACGGATGCCGTTACGTCCTCTGCTACAACCAAGACCAAGCAGCCAAAGACGAGGCCACCCGATCGGCCCTTGTGGAAAAGTTGAAAACCACCCTGAAAAAACAGGGGCCCCAGTCTCTGGTGGGAAACAAGGGCTTCAGGAAATTCATCAAACTCGACCGGGAAACCGTGCGCATCGATCCCGCCAAGGTCAAGGACGACGCCCGCTTCGACGGCAAGTATGTTCTCCTCACCAGTACCGACATTCCCGACGATGAAGTCGCGGTCACCTACAAGCGACTGTGGCAGGTGGAAAGAGCCTTCCGGGACCTCAAATCCGCCCTGGAAGTCAGGCCCGTGTTCCATCAACGGTGTCACGCGTTCAAGGTCACATTTTCTGCAACTTCCTGGCCCTATACCTGAAGATCGCGCTGCAGAAACAGCTCAAAACCAAAGAAATCGACATCCCTTGGGACCAGGTTCTGCTCGACCTCGACGCCTTCAAAGCCATCCATCTACAGGTCGCAGAGAAATCCTACCTCCCCAGAACGGAATTCCAAGGCGACGCCTACCGCATCTTCCAAGCCGTTGGCCTCAAACCGCCGCCCACTTTACAGACTCTCCAGGAGCACCAAAACGTAGTGCCATAAACCTTTCTTTTTCGTATAAGCAGCTGAAATTACTGCATTCGTTTTTTTGAACTGTCAAAGATCAGTCAAACTGCGTCCAGCATGATGAATTGTTGCAGAAGTGTCAAATAGATGTCTATGAAAGAGTGTAGTTGTCTGGCTCAGGATTTTCTTACGATGCGCGATGACGGGGGTTCTCTTGTTTTGTTTTCGAGTATCGCTGGCATCATCATAACCCACAGGGCTCCCAGTGCCGGTTGTTGTTGATTCGACATGATTTTTCCTGGGACAGCAATACCCTCCAACCGTGAAAGATGATTATCTCTTAACCTGTAATCTCATCCCAGGGGCCCACCTTACATATAGCACGCAAGTTTTTTTGCTTTTAATTTCCACTTCATTGTGTTAAGAATAAAGCCCACTAAAAAATAGATTAAGCACTCAAATGATCGACTTCAATTACTTTAGTCTTTAACTCAGAAATTAGAAAAATTCCTTCTTACTTCCATTTCCTTTTAAACGGACTTTGGCTGTAAATAACATAGAAATTACAAAGATTCCAAAATTGATTTATCCGCTATCAACCATTATACAAGCCTCTCTAAGTTTTGCCTTGAAAATTGGTTTTACCTTCTTATCTTTAGGCATAACAGCTCTTTTAGCACGGGCATTGGGGACTGAAGATTACGGTGTTTATACATTTATTTTCGCTGTGTTGACTCTTTTTTTGGTACCCGTTCAAAACGGTGTGTCTGTAGTTGTTACTCGATTTACGGCTATCTACTCGGCACGCGGTTGTACCAACCTTCTGTCAGGCTTGCGTTTGCGAGCGGATCAAGTTGTTTTATTATTGGGTATTGTCGTCGCTTGTATAGGCGTAACCGTCAGTACCCTGACATCGGGAACCTATTACACGCATTCCATAATTTTCTGTTCAGTCTTTCTTTTCCTTGGTTTGGGATTATTGCGAATTCGTGAGTCGGCACTTCTCGGAATCGGTCGAGTGATTTCCGGCCAATTACCAAACCTCATCATACGACCGTGTGTCTTTCTTGTTCTATTGGTCGTTTTTTGGAACTATGAGTCGATAATCAGAATAGGCCCGGAATTTGTACTTCTCCTCCATTCTCTAGCCGCCGTGGTCGCTTTGCTCGTTGCGACACGCTTGATCGCGGCTGCATTCCCCAGGTCGGATAAAACACTTGGCCTCGCGTATGAGCACTCTCAGTGGTTAAGCAGTGCCGTTCCGCTGTTGGGAATGGGGGCCATACAAACAGCCTACACCCAAGCAGATATTCTTATGATCGGACTATTTCAAGGACCTGAAGATGTGGGCGTATATCGCGCCGCAGTCCAGTGTGCCGCACTGATCTCTTTCATATTGTCTTCCATAAATGCCGTACTGGCCCCGGCAATTACGAGTTCATACGAAACCGGGAATTTTGACAAACTTCAAACTCTGGCAACAACGAGCGCCCGAATCTCTTTGCTTATCGGTCTCCCGACCGCCTCCATCTTTTTTTTTTCGCAAATCCGATCTTGAGCCGCCTTTTCGGACCCCCCTTCGCACTGGGCAGTATACCACTTTCGATTCTGTGCATAGGCCAACTAGTCAATGTCAGCACAGGATCAGTCGGCTATATTTTGATCATGACAGGACATGAACGATGCAGCCTCCAATGTGCGGCCTGTGCCTTGCTTATAAGCCTGTCATTGAATTGCGTGCTGATTCCACGTTTGGGCATGATTGGCGCCTCAATAGCCACCACCGTCAGCTTGATCGTTTGGAATATCTTTTCATGCTTCCACGTGTATAAGCGTTTAGGATTGGTTTGTGCCCCAATCGGAAGAAAAGCGTCGGTGCATAAGCCGTCATAAAGGAATTCTAAATGAGTAAACCCAACTTCTTCATTCTCGGAGCCCCAAAATGCGGCACAACGGCAATGTCAAGTTATCTCCAAAGTCATCCCAGTGTCTTTCTATGCCCAGGTAAGGAGACATACTTCTTCAACGTAGATCATGCTCGCCACGATCGGCTCTCCCTTGAAGCGTTTGAGGAGGTGTTTAAGCCCACTACCGACCGTCATATCGCCGTTGGCGAAGCCACTGCATGGTATCTTTATTCGGAGGCGGCGGTCCCTAATATCCTGAGCTATACAGAACCACGGTTCATTGTGATGTTGCGAAATCCCGTCGATATGGCCTACGCCCTCCACATGGAAATGATCAAAGCGCATGCTGAAACGGAATGGGAATTTAGTAAGGCATGGGCCTTGCAGCAGAAAAGATCACAAGGCATATCGGTTCCAAAGAACTGTGAGGAGCCGAAATATTTGCTTTATGGTCCTGCTTGTTCATTAGGCTCCCAGATGGAACGTTTGATAAACCTGACAGAGCCCAAGTCTGTTTTACCCATTCTATTGGAGGACCTTAAGCAGCAACCTCGACGAGAGTACTTGCGGGTTCTCACCTTCTTGAATGTACCGGACGATGGGAGATACCACTTTCCCGTAATAAATCAAGCATCGAAATACAGATTCCCTATCCTTAGAAAGCTTATCAGAGAAATATATTATTTGAAGATTCGATCAAGGATACCCATCTCCCTTGGCCTCTTAAACTACCTTGACAACATAAATCGGACAATTGCACCCCGTCCCCCTATGCCTTTGGAGCTCAGGGCCGAATTGGTATGCTATTTTTCAGAAGAAATAACGAAACTTGAATCAATATTGAATAGGGAGCTCAGCCGATGGCGATGTACCTAATAGTGTAGTGTGTTTAAACTAATTAATAGAACTTTTTTTGAGAAAATTGACTCCGCTGAAGCGGCTCAGATAGTACCTTTTAGACAGAAACTGAAATGACGAACGAATCTATCACTTTTGTTCACCAAATCTCTGACAGTTCTTAATGTGGCTATACGTTAGCGTCACGGGTAATGATGTCCGGAAACCTCTTCTATGAAGTTATATTTCATATAAGCTCGTACTGAGGGCAGAAGGCGCTGCAAAAAGAACTCAATGAATATTGGTTTGCTACAAAGATTCGATTACTCATCCCAGGCATTTATTGACGGCAAGTCCCTGGTGGCTGCCCGACAAACAAAGCCACGCCCCCACATAATATGTCTTTCATTAGTCCGTCGGAAGCTAAGAGGAGTGAACTGGCAGCTAACACAAAAGAATAAACCAATGGGACACTATCAAGCATTGGCCAGGACATACCATGCCTAAGAACACTTCAAAATTGAATGAGAAGCAAAACCCTATCGTTCATGGTAGCTTCTATAAAAAGGCTCATATCGCCATTTTGCTCCCCTCCCTAGCTGGGGGTGGAGCTGAACGTAGTATGCTCGTGTTGGCCGCGACGCTCGCCGACCTCCAATACCGTGTTGATTTGTTGATAGCTTCCCGTCAAGGACAGTACTCCAACGACATAGCTTCCAATGTAAACGTCTTTGACTTAGGTGCTCGACGTGTACACAAAGCCTTTTTACCGTTGGCGAAATACCTCATCAAACATCGTCCGGGCACGTTGATATCCACTATGGACCATGCGAATATAATTGCTATTTTCGCTTCCAGATTATTTTCCCAAAAAACCTGCGTCGTTTCACGAATCAGTTGTAATCATACCGGCTCTCTGAAGCATTATAACTCCCTAAAACGGAGAGTGATGCTCAGAATCACACCTTTTGTTTATCATATGTCCAATTTAGTTGTTTGTCCTTCATACGGTGTGGCCGAGGACATTGTGACGAATTTCGGGTTTTTAAAAGACAAGATTCAAGTCATCTATACTCCCGTTTACAGGAGCGAACTAAAACTTGATGCTGAGGCTCCAATCTACCATCCATGGCTGATCGGCGAACAATTCAAGGTGGTTCTTGCTGTCGGCAGGCTCGCCCCTGAAAAGGATTTCGAAACACTGATTCGCGCTTTTTCGCTCGCCGCAAAACACCGCTCCTCGTTGAGACTGATTATCTTAGGTGAAGGGCCTGAGCGAACGAAACTTGAACGGCTCTCTCACGAACTCGGTATCGGCCGCAAACTCGATATGCCTGGGTTTGTGACAAATCCTTACGCATACATGAGCCGGGCGAACTTGTTTGTGTTATCATCTACATACGAAGGTATGCCAGTGGCTCTTGTGGAAGCTCTATGTTTGGGCACACCTGTGGTTTCAACAGACTGCCCGTCCGGCCCCGCTGAAATACTGGCTGGAGGAACATACGGCAGGCTCTGCCCGGTAGGAGATTCTGAGGCAATAGCAGCCGCCATCCTTTCAACCCTCCAATGCAACTCTGCCAGCGAAGACGGCATGAGACACGCGCGTTCGCTCTTTTCCGCGGATATGTCGGCGCGAACACTTATTCGGGCCATTTCCGGGGCTTGAACATGGCACAACTCGTTTTCCACCTAATCGCGGTATCAGGAATACTCTATTTCTTATTTCGGAAAAGGGTATTTGATTTCTTATCGCTCGGCTACCTTTCCTCTGTTATCTACTTCCTACCAGGCTTCTTTGGGCACTCAACGTACAAGGTTCAGGGTGAATTCATAAAACTTGAGTTGCTTCCTGAGACATACATAGTCATGTCAGTTGTGATGGGGGCCATTCTTACAACCGGCGCCTTATTTGACATGAGACCTCGGCACGTTACAAAAAGAAGAAACTACCGCGCTCGCTATGACGAAAACGTAGGACTCCTTCTATTGCTCATTGGCATATTATCCCTTTTGTTACTTGCCGTAAAACTAAATTTTAAGATGCTTATCATTGATAAAGCCAATGTTATGGGCATTTTGGGGCGTGCATTTATAGCTTATAACATATCTACATCATTATCCATGGTCATTTTTTTCATACAGAAACGTTTTCGTTTATTTATTATTTCTATATTATTTATGTCAATTTCGATATCATTAGGAATGAGATCGCCATTGGCCTTTTCTTTTATTTCGATTATGACCGCCACCTTGATGCAATCCGGGAGCCTCCGCCTTGGCTTTCACAAGCGCATCATTCTATGTTCTCTAATTCTCGCATCTGCCATGTTTATTTATGGGGCTGCTGGCGCCTCTTTTCGGCATTCATTGTCAACAGGCGATTGGTCTTTATTTTTAGACAACATCAGTTCCAACGACTTTATAGTTAGAGCTATAACACAATCGGAACCATTTGGTATTCAATCCATTCTGAACGAGGTATTGCGTGAACATTTTACTGTTCCAACTGAAAGCTTGATCGGGCTTGTTAAACAATTTACTGTTTTATCTCCAGAAATGGGACTGTCTTCAATAGGTTTTAACGACTACTTCCAGCCATACCTTTTTCCTAAGGTTACCTATGGAATGGCAAATAACATTTGGGCCCATGTTTGGTCTGTTGGTGGATGGTGGCTGCTAATTTTATTTATACTATCTTACTCATTGTTTCTTATGCTGTTATCCTGGGTAGCAATGCACTGCGAAGGCACACTAAAGGCATTCTTGGTTTTATTTTCCGTTCCGCTATCATTCTATATTCATAGGAATGATCTATTTTACCAGCTTACCCTTGAAAGAAGATATTTTTTATGTTATATATTAGCATTGGCTATATGTCAGTTCTCAACAGTCTTATTACGGAAGAAATGCTGATCCCATTGTTGAAACACGATGGGACTGAACTCCCACCGTGTCTAACAGACAACGGTTTCTGCATTGGACGAAGCCAGGAAGGCCGGATTAGCCACACCCAAAACTGGAGATTCTTCATGCATCACCGCAGAAGGGTCACTTTCATTACAACTTTCCTTGCGGTTGGAGGTGCTGAAAAACAACTGGCGTCCATCGTATTTCATTTGAAATCCAAGGGCTGGGAAGTATCCGTCCTTTCTATGATGGAGCCTCGAGCCTACACAAATGAACTCGGAGAGAAGGGAATACCATGTGTCTCGCTTGGGATGAGACGAAAACTCCCCGACCCACGTGGTCTCCTGCGAGCTGTAAGATTCATAAGGAGATTTCAGCCTTCCATAGTCTGTTCCTTCTTATTCCACGCCAATCTCCTTGGAAGAGCTGCTGCAAGTTTAACACGTGTACCTATCATGGTTTCGTCAGCCAGGAATGAAATAGAAGGGCCCAGATGGTTTGATTTCGCGTATCGTTTAACGGATCCCCTGTCCGATGTCACGACCCATGTGAGCATGTCCGGTATAGAAAAGTATGTAAGAACAGGCGCCGTTCCCCGTCACAAAATCCTGTATATGCCTAACGGTGTCGATTCCAAAACCTACGCACCAAACCACCAGCGACGCACAACCATCCGCGCCGAAATGCATTTGCGCTCCCACTTCGTTTGGCTTGCCGCCGGACGCTTCGAGCGTGAGAAGGACCTTCCCACACTCCTGCATGCCTTTCAAGCCGTGGCCCATAATCACCCTGAAGCCCGACTCATGCTTGTGGGAAATGGTTCCCTGGCTGAGCCAGTTCGTATATCCGCACGTCAACTAGGGTTGACCAATACCGTGCTTTTTCCCGGCATCAGGCGAGACATGCCCGCGATCTATAACGCAGCCGACGCATATGTCATGAGCTCGGCCTGGGAGGGGACCCCCAACGTTCTCTTGGAGGCGGCTTCAAGCGGGCTGCCCATTGTCGCTACGGATGTCGGAGATAACCGCTATATCGTACCGGAAGGGACATCCGGATATCTTGTTCCTCCAAGAGATTCAGAGGCTCTCTCGGCCGCAATGAATCGTATCATGATACTGCCGCAAATGGTTCGCCGGCGGGTGGGCGAGGCAGGTCGTCGCCACATACAGCAGAACTATCAGTTCACCACCGCTCTTGGCCGTTGGGAAAACCTTTTTCTCCAGTTGCTCAGACGAGAATAATAATTTATCCGAACCGCGTATTTTTTGTTAAATTTAAATTATAAGAATATCTATTGTCATTGCCATATCAATATCTCACGTAGATGGTCTTTCCGTGTTTGCCTTCTCCCAAGACAAAGGAGGTCGATCTTTGTGCAACGCCGGACGAGAAACCAGAAGCATGGATTTGCTCAAATACCATTATGTTATAGAGAAGGAACTCGCCTCAAGGTTACGACATTCTTCTAGAGCTGAGAGAGTCACTCTATACTCTTCCATATACCAGGAACTCTTCCGGCGTGTTCCATTCCATCCACATCTTACCCGCAAGTCATCCTCTTTGAGGACAAGACACGCTGTGACCGCCCAATTCCGCCTGATTCGCCCATTCCTTACTACAAGTAAGACATTCATGGAAATCGGAGCCGGAGATTGCGCCTTGTCACTGGAAGCGGCTAAATATGCGAGAAAAGTCTACGCGATCGATATCGCCGATGTACGCTCAAGGAATTCTGAAGCTCCCACAAATTTCGAGTTTCGTATTACAAACGGCCTTACTATCCCTGTCGATCAGAATAGCATAGACTTCGCCTTCAGTAACCACGTAATGGAACATCTACACCCCGATGATGCGGTTGAGCAACTACAAGGAATTTTGACGGCGCTAAGGCCTGGTGCTATCTACCTGTGCGTTACACCGAATCGTTTATGCGGTCCTTCAGATGTATCCAAATACTTTGATCACGTGGCGACCGGATTTCACCTGAAGGAATACACCATAGGAGAATTGACCAAGTTATTTTCAGAAGTTGGTTTCTCCCATACCAAGTTGTATATCGGAGCGAAAGGCAGATATTCGTTTCTTCCGACTTCCATCATGGTTTTCATAGAGAATGTGCTATGTCGCCTCCCTTATCAAGCGAGGACTTCATTGACGCACAATCAACCCGCAAAATCCTTGCTTACCGTGAGACTGTTCGGAAAAAAAGATTATAAAGGAAACTGAACATGAAATGCAACAATCCCCCTGTCTCGCTTGACAAACGTTTTTCTTTCGGCCGAAACTGGCTTAGCTTTATCCGTACCCTTGACGAGAACCGAATACTGGAAGCGGAAAAATCACTGATGGTCATGCTGGACTTGACCACCCTTGCCGGAAAGCAATTCATAGATGTCGGGTGCGGATCAGGTCTGTTCAGTCTGGCAGCTAGAAGGCTTGGCGCAGAAGTCTTTTCTTTCGACTTTGACAAAGATTCCGTTGAGGCTACGAAAGAGCTGAGAAGACGTTTTATTCCCCAGGAAGATCCCTTGTGGCATATAGAACAGGGAGACGTTCTTAGCGATTCCTATCTAAATAGTCTGGGCAACTACGATATTGTATATGCATGGGGTGTCCTTCACCATACCGGAAACCTTTTAAAAGCCATGAATAACACATCCAGACTGGTAGCAGATAATGGGATATTATTTATTGGAATTTATAATGACCGAGGACTCAGGTCAAGAATCTGGTCTTATATAAAAGCATTCTACTCAATAAATGTTTTCACATCTGCTATCACCAAAGCTATATTTTATCCTATTTTTCTATCTTACAGTATGATTAAAGGTGTTATTCAAAACAAAGATGCCTTCTATGTATTCAAACATTATAGATCAAATAGAGGAATGTCATTATTTCATGATTGGAATGACTGGCTTGGAGGATATCCATTTGAGGTAGCGACTCCATCAAAAGTGATTTCATTCTTTTCAGATAGAGGGTTTGTCTTACAGAAGTCCATAATAGCAATCGGTTCAAGAAACAACGAATTTGTTTTTTTGAAGTGCAAACATTTGACATAGAATGAAAATTTCTTTTTTTCCTTGAAATTTATAAAAATAAGCAAATCATCTTCGAATTGCGTTATTTCTCTTAGATCATTGCGGTGATATGAGGACCGTGAGCATCCGACTCCTTTTTAATCCTATCATCATATTTCTTGTTTCCTGGGAATACGGGTGTCAAGCCCCCAGTTTTTGGTCCAGGAGTTATGAGAGTTTTATCATGACTCGCGGTTTTCCATCCCCGGCCCTTGGGGCCTCTGTCAAGCCCCCAGTTTTTGGTCCAGGAGTTATGAGAGTTTTATCATGACTCGCGGTTTTCCATCCCCGGCCCTTGGGGCCTCGGCGAAGCCGAGCTGAGCGAGGCGGAGTCGAGGCCCCAAGGGCTCGCCGCGAACTGGGCCGGGGTCATGTAATTCAATGCACTGTGCGGTCTTTCCTCGTTATAGACTTTCCGCCATTTGGCGGCCAGAGTCTGCGCTTCCTTGATGTTGTTGAAAATTTCCATGTTCAAGAATTCATCCCGAAAACGGCTGTTGAAACTTTCCACGTACCCGTTCTGCCAAGGGGCTCCCGGCTCGACGAAAAAGGTTCCCACTCCCAGGTCTTTCAGCCAATTTCTCACCTTTTGGGCTATAAATTCGGGACCGTTATCCGATCGAATGCCCGTTGGAACTCCCCGCTCGCCCATCAATCGGCTCAGCTCGTTCAAAACGTCTTCACCCGTAATGGAGCGGTTGATCCTCAGGGCCAGGTTTTCCCGAGTAAACTCGTCGACAATGGCCAAGCACTTGAACTGACGGCCGTCGACCAAGCGGTCATGAATGAAATCCAACGTCCAGACATCATTTGCAAAAGCCGCCTTACGCTTGTTGCACGCATTGGCATCAACTCCCAGGAAGCGTTTCTTCTTGGCTTTTCGAGGTACCTTGAATCCCTCCTCTTTCCAAAGTCTATGAATTCGCTTGTAGTTTACCGCCCACCCCGTCGTAATGACAACCCAAAATTGACCCACCTTGATCACGGAAAATTGACCCACCCTTGGGTTTGGTTATGGGTTTCCTCAGCCGTCCTCCCTGGTCGGGGCTTGGATCGGCTGACAACGTAGGAAGCCGTAGGCGACCGGAGTTGTCAGCCGAGAACCCGGTCTTGAGGCGGCTGCTTTTTCTTGAGCGTGTCCTTCAAACGATAGCTCTCCCAGGAACAGGAAATGACGTGGGCCTTGTGCGTCACCCGGTCCAGTAGCGCCGCAGTCAGGGTTGGGTCTCCGAAGATCTGTGTCCAGTCGCCGAACCCGAGGTTCGTCGTGATGATTACGGGCTTCTTTTCATGCCGCTCGGCCAGAACTTGAAAAAGCAGCTCCGCCCCTTCCCTGGACAGGGGCACATACCCCAGTTCATCTACGATCAACAGACCGTAGGAAGCATATCGTTTCATGACCCGGCCCAGGACCTTTTCGTCCCGGGCTTCAATCAGTTCATTGGCCAAGGAACAGCCGGTCAGGAATCGGGTTCGTACTCCTTGTCGGCAGGCGGCCATTCCGAGGGCCGTGGCCAGGTGGGTCTTTCCCGTGCCGCTCCGGCCCAGAAAGATGACGTTGCGGGCCTCCCGGATGTATTGCCCTTCAAGAAGTTCCCGGATTTTCCTCACATCGAGTTCCGGTGCCGCCTCGAACCGGAAGCTCTCCATGGGCTTGAGCAGCGGGAAACGGGCGTCGTGGATCCGGCGTTTGCAGCCGTTCTCCATTCGAGCCGCCACTTCCAGTTCACTCAGTCCAAGGAGGAACTCCGCATAATCCTCCTTGTTTTCCCGCGCTTGGCGCAACTGCGTTTCCAGATGGCTCAGGACGGCGGAGAGCTTCAGGATTTTCAGATTGGCCGTTAACTGGGCTTGAACGGCCGGTTTCATGACAGCGCTCCGATCCGCGAGTACACGGAAACATCCGGCGGTGAAAACGTCGGCCACGCGTCAAGGGAGGCGGGCCGGGAGGCGTGATCTTTGCCTTCGGACATGATCAGAAGGTGTTCCACCGCCTCCCGTGAACTCACTCCGGCTCCCACGGCCGCTTCCACGGCATCAAACACGTCCCTTTCCTCATGTTCCCGGAAGAGCCTCAACACCCCGATGAAGTCTTTGATCCCGCGATTTTCGCCCTGAGCTTCACAAAATCGTTCCAGGAGTCTTTCCAGGGAGGGCGGCCAGACGGCTCTCCATTGGCGGATCGGCCGGGCGTCGGCGAAGGCTTGGGGACGACGATGCAGCAACTCCAGGTAGTGCATGGGATCGAGCCGCCATTTGTTGTTGCCGTAATGCCGAGGATGCACGGCGATCCTTCGGCCTCCGTAGAAAACCTCCACCCGGTCCACGTACAACATCACGCGAGTCATGAGACCCACGAAGCGAGGCGGCGCCGAATAACGGTTCTTCTCGACGATGACCGTGGAGTACTTGTCCACCTTGCCGGAAACGACTTCCACGTTGGCGAAGGGAATCTCCGGAAGCGGTATCAGAAGCCCTTTCTCCTCCTGGAAAAGCTCCTCGACGGTCTTTTCCCGACCCGTGATGCGGTGGTCTCCGTAGGAGGCGCATTCCGCCAAGAGCTGCGCGTTGAGTTCCTCCAGGCTCCCCACTTCCGGCACGGGCACCAGAAAATTCCGTCGAGCATAGCCTACGAGCCCTTCCACTCCACCCTTCTCATGCGCCTGGCCGCGATTGCAGAATCGGGGCACAAAGCCGTAGTACGCCCGAAATCGCTCGAAACTTTCCTGAAGCTTGCGTTTCTTGCCTTTGAACACCTTCTGCACCGCGGTGGTCAGGTTGTCGTAGATCAACCGCCGGAAGACTCCTCCGTAGAAGGCGAAGGCTTCCATGTGTCCTTCAAACAGCGCCTGTTGCCGTTCGCATGGAAAACAGCGTACAAACGGTTTGCCGCTGCCCTTGGAACGCATGCAAAACAGCTTGAGCTTCACGCACTCTCCGGCCACAACGGCGTGGCAGCCGCCCCAATCCACCTCGGCCTCCATACCGAGATCGGGCTCAAGGGGAATAAAGACCCGGGGTTCACCCACGCCCAACCGCCTTCGCGCTTCACGCACGTAACGTCTCACCGTGCTCTCCCCGCCCTCGAATCCATGCTCCTTCCTCAATCGATGGTAAATCCGCGCCGCCGTATGTCGCTGCTTCCGAGGCCGCTCCCGGTCTTCCGTCAGCCAACCGTCGATCGTTTTGAGAAACCGCCCCAAAGAAGGATAGGGCTGATGTCGCCTCTCGCCGTAACCGCCGTACTCCTCCCGCAATGCTCTCTTGATCGTGTTCCTGGAGTGCCCCGTCTCTCGGGCGATCTCCCTGATCCCCTTGCCGTACACCCGATGTGCCGTCCTAACGTAGCCGTATTGATCCACCGTCAGCATCTCCTCACCCCCGACAAGCGGTCTTTGCTTCCTTCATCCCACTTATCAGGACCTGATCACAGGTGGGTCAATTTTCCGTTAGCGTTCCCTCCACAGGTGGGTCAGTTTTAGGTTAGCGAAACCACCCCGCATCACGCAGCAGCCGAGTGATCCTACGGCATCCAAAACGGGGATGTTCTCCAACCAACCGGTGAAGAGCCTTGATCAGTTCCACCTCATCGTCCCGTTCCTTCGGCTCATAACGTTGGGTGGATCGGTGTTGACCGGCTACGCGGCAGGCCCGACGCTCTGAAGCGGCATGTTCACTTCGAACATAATCAACCGCTTTCCTACGACGCGCCGGGCTTAGAAGTTTCCCTCCGCAAGATCCTTCAGCATTGCCTTGTCCAACATCAGATCGGCGACCAGCTTTTTTAAGCGTGCATTTTCCTTTTCCAGTTCTTTTAGCCGTTTGGCCTCCTCAGCCTTCATCCCCCCATACTGGTTTCGCCACCGGTGGTACGTCGCCTCGCTCACCTCCAGCGATTGGCAAACCTGCGCTATCGTCTGCCCTGCCGTCAGACGACGGTCCGCGTCTTCAAGTTTCCGGATGATTTGCTCCGCGCTGTGTCTCTTTCTCTTGGCCATGCAAAAAGTCTCCTTCCGTTCTTTGGGCATTCAGACTCTCATTATACATGGACCAATTATCGGGGGGCATTCCACGGGCGCATGCCTTGAGGGAAGTCGAATCCTGATTCAGGATGCCTTCCAGAGGAGTTACAACTATTTGCGGTTTCGTCTCGAAAAGCCGGGGAATGCACGCTACACATTCAGATATCTGTTCCCTATCCGGCAAGCTTGTGATAGAAGCAACTGCGTTAGGCCGGAAGTTGGAAGCTGCCTTTTTGTCTCCAACGGAGAGATGGTCCTCCTGATCGTTGCGCGCAAGCGCGAGGGTTTTGTCCAGCAGAGACTCCGGCACCAGGGGAGTATGTATGCAACCGACGGGCGAATTTTTGAGAGACCGTGGCCTGATTCTGTGTGGCACTATGGTGTATGTACGCCGGTTTCGCATTGGATTACATGTCAACCCACACGTCGGTCCCTCCAATGAGATGAGCGACTGGGATAGTATTATGATGCTTTAGCCCACATGTTAATGTATTCTCAGCAACTTCCCGAAAACCAATTATAACACCCTGTGCTTTACGATCCGATATCAGTTAATGCTCCGTACCTATTTACTGAACAATGCTTGTCTTATAATAAGAAGACGCCTCAATCTAAGCAACTTTTTATATAATCTCTGCAGCCAATTTTTGTCACCTAACACTTATCTATTTCATTATGAAGAGTACACTTGGGAATCGAATCAAGCATTTCGTTTAATACTTATGGTGAGCTCATAGTACTCATAAAAAGATTTATAACTTTTCAACTAACGAATGTTACTGGGTTATGTGTGGAATAGTCGGTTTCTGGTCAGAGTCAACTGCGCTGAACCTTGAATTGCGTCGGACCATTATATCAACGATGACGGATCAGCTGATACATCGAGGACCGGATGATTCCGACGTCTGGTTGGACTCAGATGCGGGAATCGCATTCGGCCACCGGAGACTGTCCATAGTTGATCTATCTCCCGCCGGACACCAACCCATGATTTCCCGATGTGGCCGATTTGTAATTTCTTTTAACGGCGAAGTGTACAACTACCTGTTTCTCCGTGAGAAACTCGAAAAAATGGTGGGATCGTTCCCTTGGAGAGGGCATTCCGATACGGAAGTTCTTCTCGAATCCATAGCCCATTGCGGGTTATTGGAGACACTCAGTGAAGTGAACGGAATGTTTGCCTTTGCGCTATGGGACCGCCAACAGCGAGTGCTGTCCCTCGCGCGTGATCCTATAGGGGAGAAACCTCTTTATTATGGATGGTCAAGAGGAACCTTTCTATTTGCCTCTGAGCTAAAGGCACTCCGCAAGCACCCTTCCTGGGAAGGAAGGATTGATCAGGATTCCCTCAATCTGTTCCTTCGTTACAATTATGTGCCAGCCCCTCTTTCGATTTTTCAACGGGTATACAAGCTCAACCCGGGGTCCTGCTTTTCGCTCTCCATGCAAGAAATGCTTGAGCTTCCGACGGGCCCTTCCGGAAACCCCACCCCTGTTCCTTATTGGAATACGAAGGAGGTTATGCGGCGTGGAATGGAGCAGCCTTTCCAGGGGGACCTTCGTGAAGCACAGGAAGAAGTGGAGAAACTCCTGACTGATTCGGTGCGCCTTCGGATGGTCGCCGACGTCCCGGTGGGAGTGTTTCTCTCGGGCGGGATAGACTCAAGTACTGTTGCCGCTCTCATGCAGAACCAATCTTCAAGGCCGATAAAGACCTTCACCATCGGCTTCTATGACCGGGCTTTCAACGAAGCCGAAAACGCAAAAGCGATCGCCGCCCATTTGGGCACGGAGCATAACGAACTTTATGTTACCTCCAAAGAGGCCCTAGAAATAATCCCTCTCCTTCCAGAGACTTATGATGAGCCCTTTGCGGACTCATCTCAGATACCCACATACTTGGTTTCGAAACTCGCGCGGGGCGTCGTCACCGTCGTACTAAGCGGAGACGGAGGAGATGAGCTTTTCTGCGGCTATAATCGGTACGTCCTGACCAACCGTTACTGGTCCCTGATCGAGAAGATACCCTATTCAATTCGGGGAAAGTTCGCGGATCTCAGCACCATAATCCGTCCACGGCTCTTGGATAGCGCATTGCGCCATATGAGTTTCTTGTTCCCTCCTCAATTTCGGAACTGGATATCGGGAGATCGATGCCTTAAAGGATTGGACCTTGCGGCTTCTCGTGATCTGATGTCATTCTATGATCGTGCCGTATCTTATTGGCCGACCAATCGCGGGGCGGTGCGGGCGGTTCAATCCAAGGGGAATCCAGCGCTTTCAACCGTCATGGACCTCCCTACGAGCAATGACTTCAACGTAATGATGCTGCTGGACCAGATCAGCTACCTACCTGACGACATCTTGGTCAAAGTGGACCGAGCCAGCATGGCGAACAGCCTGGAGGGCAGAATTCCTCTTCTAGACCCACGTATCATCCGACTGGCTTGGCAGCTGCCGCTGGAGGCAAAGATTTTCAATGGTCAAGGCAAGATCATCCTGAGAAACATACTTCTTCGTCACCTTCCTCGCCATATGGTAGATCGCCCCAAACAAGGGTTCGGAATTCCAATCCATTCATGGCTTCGGGGCCCATTGCGTGATTGGGTTGAAGATTTGCTGGATGAATCGAATTTAAGACGTGAGGGCTATCTCAGGGTAGATGAGGTTCGTAATCTCTGGTCCGAACACGCTACGGGGCAGAGAAACTGGGGCTATCGATTGTGGGGCATTTTAATGTTTCAGACGTGGCTGAGAAATCAATAGACATAGTCTGCTGCTTTCATTCATGCAGCATGCGGGGCAACCCTCTGAAAAAAGTTACCCCGCACCTTCGACCGGAGCCTTTGTCAAGGCCACCTGATTTTGTCCACAAAACGCCGGGATAAAATGTCCACTAAACAACGGTTTCATTGGGTTGATATGGGTCCGACGACTCGGGATGGCGGTTGCTTCGCCGGGCATTGAGAGCGGGGAACCGCCCGGCGCTTCCGCCGGCAATGTCTCTGCGCGAGCGGCGCGGCACTTATGGGGTGCCGCTTCTCCCGCTCGCCCGACATTGCGGCTTCGCGCCTTCCGCGAGTCGGTTACTCGCCATGCGGCTAAGCCGCGTCGGAGGTTTGAGCTTCCGTGATGTCGGCGCCGTGTGTGGAACCCACGAGGCCCGCTTTGCGCTTCTCCTTGAGTCTGTAGCTTTCCCCCTTGATGTTGAGGGTGGTGCAGTGATGCAGAAGCCGGTCCAGGATGGCCGTGGCCAGGACTTGATCGTTGAAGATTTCTCCCCAGTCCACGAAGCTCTTGTTGGACGTGACGATCAGGGAGGCCCTCTCATATCTTCTGGTGAGGAGCCGGAAGAAAAGCCCCGCCTCGTCCCGGCTCATGGGCAGATATCCCATTTCGTCGATGATGAGCAGCTTGGGATAGACGAACTGCTGGAGTTGCCTCTCCGCACGGTTCTCCATCCTGGCCCGGCTCAATCGGGTCAGCATGGATTCCAGCGTGAGGAACAGGACCCGATAGCCGGCCTCAACGGCCTTGACCCCGAGGGCGATGGCCAGGTGGGTCTTGCCCACTCCGGGAGGACCCAACAAGATGACGTTTTCCGCCCGATCCACGAAGGAGAGTCCGCCGAGTTCGCGAATCACCTTCCGATCAATGCTTGGTTGGAAGAGAAAATCAAATTGATCGAGGGTCTTCACCCAGGGAAACCGCGCCATCTTGAGCCGGGCTTCCACGGCCTTGGTGCGTCGACCCCTCCACTCGGTCTGAAGAGCTTCGGTGAGAAACTCCCGGTAAGGGAGGTCCTTCTTGGACGCCTGCTCACATACGGCGTCGATCTGCATCAGAAGGTGCTCCATCTTCATTTTCTCGAGGAGTCGGGCTAATTCCATCGGCCCACCTCCTCATAGACGGAGAGGTCCCTTCGTTGGACTTGAAGAGCGTCACGCCACAGTTCCGCATGATGGGAGGGGACCTTCACCCAGCCCTCGGCGGTGCTTCGCAGGGTGTGCTCGGCCACCATGCACTCCCCGGCATAGACCCGAAGCTCTCCGTTCAGGCCGATGCGTATTCTCACCGTTTGACCGCAATATTCGGAAGGCACGCTGTAGCGGTTGCCCAGAACGTCGATATAGCCGTCCCAATGGACCGAACGGTGTTCCACATAGGAAGTGTCATAACGCCGGGCGGGAAGAGGTTTGAGGTGCTCCGCCTCCCGGCCGAACCGCTCGATCACGATTTCCTTGACCGTACCGTGAAGCCTCTTGTCGGCTTCGTCTCTCAGCCATTGCTCGGCCAACTCGTTCATTTGGTCGAAGCTCTCGAACTCGCGGTAACGGACAAAGAAGTGGTGCTTGGCATATCCCACCATCCGTTCGTCTTTGCCTTTGGTCCGTGCTCTCCGAGGCCGACAGGCCTTTGGGTTGAAACCATAGTGCCCGGCCAAGTCGACGAATCGCTCATTGAACCGAACGCTCTCCCCGATCCTGTGACTGATCACCGCCGCCTTGAGGTTATCCACCAGCACCTCCCGGGTTGCTCCGCCGAAGTACTCGAAGGCGCGAATCAGTCCTTCGTAGGTGTGCTCGGAATCGTTTCTTTCCGAACACCAGAAAAAGAAGCGACGGGAAAAGCCCAGAGTGCTTACGTTGAAAAAGACCTTTCGAGGAGTTCCGGCCACCGTGGTGATCAACTCTCCCCAATCGTTTTGCAGCTGCTCGCCCGGACCGGTCTCGAATCGTACCGTGGCCCGGCTCCGCCTCAAGGGACGCTTCGGGTGAATATACGCCCTCAAAATGGTGATGCCGCCTCTGTAACCCCGCGCCTGGATCTCTCGCAGAATCACCATCGCGTTCCAAACGCCCTCCCGGAGCAATCCGTCGATCACCGGTTTGAAGGGGTCCAGCTTGTTTCCTCGGACGACGCTTTTCCTTCCCGTCGGTGCTCCTCCGCGTTCCAGGGCCCTGCTGACGGTCCGTGGATGCACTCCCAGCTTCTCCGCCACGTCTTTCTTGTAGACGCCTCTCTCAACTTGTGTTCTGATTTCCACCCAGTCCTCCTTCTTGAGCATCGGCCACCTCCAGCTCTTTCTCGTTGCGCTGAAGGTAATACCTTTCGCTCATCTGGGAGGACATTTCATTCCGGCGTTTACATGACATTTAATTCCGGTGGTGACACCTTTAGGGGTAGTGTTTGCTTGCGCGTCGCAACCGGGATCGTGTCTTCTATGAGAACAGCAGGTTACTGGATCTCGGGGATGACGAAAACCTTCGACCGGAGTGACCGGAGTGATGTTGTTCCCCCCGGCCATCCTGTGAACACGCAGCGTTTGCCCAACCCGGATTCCGGCGGCTATGTTCGCTTGTTCACCTATTCAATTCATAGCCCTTGCTTTTCGATTCAGTTCCTTATGATCATTGTCTCATTTGCTGATAATATACGCACACAGGTTGATGACACGGCAGCCATAGCCCTTTTGAGGGGCTTGCCGTTCTCGAAAGGTTAACCCAAGTAATGAATAACCACCATCTGAATACGGCTTTATTTGTTGCCAATCGATCTTTCGCTTTATCTCAATCAAGACTTTCTCTGATGAATTATCTCAAAGATATTGGATGGGTTGTTGTAGCTGTAGCTAGCTCAGATTCATACTCAATACGTTTAATAGATTGTGGAATTATTTTTATCGATATCAATTTTAACAGGTATGGAGTTAAGTTTGAACGAGAATATCGTACCATACTCAAATTGATTAACGTAATTAACAAATTCAAGCCAAAGCTTATTCACCAATTTAATCTCAAACCTATTGCCATAGGATCATTCGTAGGTAGGTTTATTTCAGATGCAAAATTGGTAAATACTATTACAGGGCTTGGATACGCAATAGATTCCGGGTATTACAAACGGTTACTTCTCTTCACTACGTATCGGCTCACACTCAGAATGGGTCATATGACTATATTTCAGAATACTGATGATATGGAACTGTTCGTACGAGAAGGCATTGTGAAGACTGAAGAGTCAAGAATCATCAAGAGTTCCGGTATCAGAACCAAGAATTTCACCCCCAAAAAAGAGCTTCCGCCGAATCGCCCGATCAAGGTTCTCATGATCGCAAGGTTGCTCGTCCAGAAGGGGGTAAAGGAGTTCCTCGAGGCCGCCGAACTCTGCAAAACTGTACGCCCAAACGGTGCCGTGTCCTTCCAAATCGCCGGAGAGTCCGACCCGACGCACCCTGACTCGGTGCCGATCGAGTACCTGCAACCGTATGTTGACAGAGGAGTAGTGGAATATCTCGGATACCTCTCCGACCCCGCCAAAGTGCTGCGATCGGTGGACATCTTCGTGTCACCCTCGTACAGGGAGGGCATGCCTAGAACCAATCTCGAGGCTGCGGCATGCGGAGTTCCCGTTATTACCACTGATGTGGCCGGATGTCGTGAATCGATATTGAATGAGGTGACCGGACTATTGGTGCCTCCAAGGAATGCCGATGCGCTGGCTGCCTCCATCCTGGCTCTCATGGATGATTCGAATAGACGAGCGCAAATGGGGCAAAGGGGACGTGAGTGGGTCACTAAAGAGTTCGATGAATCCGTTGTTACCTCAAGACACTTGGAAGTCTATAGAGAGCTTGGACTACCATTATAAGGTACGCGATCGTCATAATATCCGAATAAATTGTCCTTAGATGCCGATGCAATCATATATTTATTATATTCGTTTGGTATGATTGCATGGATGAAGGGCCGATATCCATCAGATGAGATATAATTGGACTACTTATGACAACCTTTAGCGATACTCCCATCATTATAATCGGTGCTGGCCGTTCTGGCACAAAACTATTGAGGAGTGTTCTCGGCACCGCCGAAAACACCGTTTGTTTTCCTAGAGAAATCAACTATATTTGGCGCCACCACAACGCCGGGTATCCCACCGACGAGCTATTGCCCGAGCATGCCCGCCCTGAAGTGGTCCGGTATATCCGGGATCGTTTTCGGGCGTTTTCGAGGAAGCACGGACGTTTTCGGGTGGTTGAAAAGACCGTGGCCAATTGCCTTCGCGTTCCTTTTGTTTACAAGATTTTCCCCGATGCTTTTTTTGTTCACATCATTCGCGATGGCAGGGCCGTTGCCGAGTCCGCCAGAGCGAGGTGGCGGTCTCGCCCGCAACCCGGCTACCTATTGGAGAAGGCAAGATGGGTTCCCTTGGGGGATATGCTTTATTATGCCATGCGATATCTGTCCTTCCAAGCCAGCCGACTTCGGTTCGGTAACGGGGAGCAATCCTCTTGGGGGCCGCGTTTTTTAGGCCTTTCGGACCTGCGCAGAAATCACTCTTTGCTGGAAGTTTGCGCTATTCAGTGGCGTACTTGTGTGGAGGCCGCAATCAGCGGACTCGAATGCATTCCCAAGGAGCAAAAGGCCACCATTCTCTTCGAGAATTTGGTCTTCAAGCCCGCGGTGGAAATAGACACTCTCTTTTCAAGAGCCGGCCTCACTGCCACCACGGATACGGAGTCTTTCCCGGATTCCCAAATCAGGACAAACACCGTGGGCCGGTGGCGAAGCTCACTCACGCCCATAGAGCAAGCGGCACTGACCCGCCGCCTCGACGCCACTTTGAAGCAGCTGGGGTATTCCGATTGACCGACCAGAGCTACTTCCCGGAAGGGACTCAGTTATTTTGGTTTTGGAAAGGACGCGCCGCACTCAACGCCATATTGAGAGCAATGGAGGTGGGCTCGGGCGACGACGTCGTGGTCCCCGGCTTTACCTGCTTCGTCGTCCCCAGTGCGGTGGTCTACACCGGCGCCAACCCGGTCTACGCGGACATCGACCCGGATACCTACAACGTAACCGCGTCCACTGTCGCGCGCGTTCTAACGGCCAAGACCAAAGCGATTCTGGTTCAAAACACATTCGGACTTTCGCCCGACCTCGAGCCGATTCTAGAACTCGCGGAAAGACGTCGAGTTCCGGTGATCGAAGACTGCGCTCACGGACTTGGCTCCTCCTATCGCGGTCGAAATTGCGGCACATTGACCCATGCCGCGTTCTTCTCGAGCCAATGGTCCAAACCCATAAGCACAGGACTGGGGGGGCTCGCCACCACGTCCGACCCGCTTCTCGCTGCTCGTATCAAGGCTGTTTTAGCATCCTTCGCTTCACCTACTTTCGCACGAGAGGCGCTTCTCCTTCTTCAAGTTCTGCTGAGACCCCTTGCCGATAAACCCGAACTTCACTATCCTCTAATCCGTTGCTATCGCTTTCTCACGCAGGAATGGGGTTTGTCCGTGGGCTCCTCCACGAATCGTGAACTCACAACCACCGACATGCCCCCTTTATACGAGCTTACGATGGGTTCGCGACAAAAACGCCTGTTCATGAGCCGGCTTGCAGCGATAGATCAAGCGCTGAAACATCGAAGGAGGGTCGCCGCTTACTACGATGATATTCTCTCGAAGATCAAAGGTATTGAACGTCCCCGCCAGCCCGAGTATGCTTTGCATGGGATGCTTCGCTATCCGGTGGCAGTGCCGAATAAGAAGAAAGTTCTCGATAAAGCGATGCATCTAAAGGTGCCTCTGGGGGACTGGTTTATTTCTCCTCTCCACCCTCTCACCAGAGGGCTTGAAAAATGGGGATATATCGCTGGATCGTGTCCATGCTCCGAAAACGCCTGCCGACACACGGTAAATCTGTTTACAGATCATGCCGTCCCTGCTAAGAAATTGGAAAGTCTTTTTTCCGGCATCGGTTGAACGTATTCAGGAAGCGACCGCTTTCCGTGCAAAAACTGATAACGGCATTCCAGGCCATCGGTTTCGTGGACATGGAGACGTTGAAATACATTACCTTTAAACGTTATCTTGATGTCATATTTTCGGCCGCCGCACTAGCTGGTCTGTTGCCCTTTCTTGTGGCGCTGGCGGGAATAGTGTATTCGTTCGACGGACTTCCCGTTTTGTTCAGACAATTGCGAATTGGGCGATGCGGTAAACCTTTTTTCATTTACAAGTACAGGACCATGCGCGTTGTCAAGGGAACGGAGTCCGGCTCCTTTGACGTGGGATGTGGTGCCCGTGTCACAAGGTGCGGAAAGGCCTTAAGGAAGCTGAAGCTTGATGAGTTGCCACAGCTATGGAACGTGTTCAAAGGAGATATGTCGCTTGTCGGACCAAGACCGGAAGTACCACAGTGGATTGCCGTCTATCCTGAAAGATGGGCACGAGTTCTCCAGGTCACCCCCGGAATTACCGATCTTGCATCGGTAACTTTCAGAAATGAAGAGAGTTTGTTAGAAGAGCAGCTTGATCCGACAATTTACTACAGACAGGTCCAGCTTCCTCACAAGCTCGATTTGTACGAAGCGTACATAGAAAACATCTCTTTGTCCAAGGACATAGAAATACTGGCACGTACTGTGACTGCGCTCATAAAGGCTTAGACCAAACTCCACGCTTTCATGGAGGGATTGGATTTCCACAGTGAGAAAAATACCCTTTTTCAGAACGGCTTATAATAGAAATGAACTAAAGTACGTCCGCGAGGCTTTCGAGTGTGGCTGGCTCACAACGGGACCAAAAGCGGTTGCATTTGAAGACAAGTTCACAAAGCTTGTGGGTTCCCGATTCGCTTGTTCAGTAAACTCGTGCACCGCGGCTCTTCATCTTGGGCTGGAAGCGATTGGGATCCGGCCCGGAGATAGGGTCTTCGTCCCCAGTTTCACATTCACGGCCACTGCGGAGGTCATTCGGTATTTGGGTGCGGACCCGGTTTTCCTCGACGTCGAATACGAAACCGCCAACATATCACCCCAAATTCTGTTGAGGTCCCTTGCGGCGCACCCCGATGTCCGGTATCTCGTGCTTGTTCACTTCGGCGGTAATGCCGCGGAAATGGTCTCCACGGGGCACGAGCGGGGGATACTGGACATCTGTCGCCAGCATGGAGTCCGTATCGTTGAAGACGCGGCCCACGCCCTTCCGACACGAATCGGAAACGACTTCGTCGGCACTTTCGGCGACGTGACCTGTTTCAGTTTCTATGCGAACAAAACACTGACCACCGGTGAAGGCGGAATGCTCGTTACGAACGACGAGTGCGTTTGGAAACGGGCAAAGATCATGAGACTTCACGGCATTGACCGGGACGTATGGAGCAGATATACCTCCACGCAGTCTTCCTGGGAATATGACGTCGTTGCGCCAGGATACAAATATAACATGCCGGACGTCAACGCGGCCATCGGCTTGGCGCAACTCGAATATGTGTCCGAAAGAAGGGACGATAGAGAGCGTTGTGCCAGGCAATACATGGAGCGACTCTCGACGAACGAGCACCTGGATCTCATCACGGGCGACAAGGACCCATCCTGGCATGCCTGGCATCTATTCGTGATTGTGCTGAAAGAATCCGCCCCGATATCCCGCGAAGAGCTGATGAACAAGCTGGCCGAGAAGGGCGTCGGCACTTCGGTTCATTACAAGCCCTTGCATAGAATGACCTATTACCGGGACAGATATCATCTACTACCGGATCATTTTCCCAATGCCGAAAAGATATGGAGGGGATGCTTGTCGTTGCCCATTTATCCAGGTCTCGGAAGGGATGAGGTCGACTTCATTTGCGACACCATAAATGAATCGCTCGAGGTTCGTAGCTGACTTCCGACATCGCCCGCCGCAGGTTAAACACCTATGCCGATACACACAACAGGCAAGAAAATTCGGCTCGCGGAGCACATGGTGCTTATTTACGGATTGCGACTCAAACGTCTCACGTTTCGTAAGTCCGATCCGCCGCAACCGCGTGTTCCGAAGGCGGTCTTCTCGGAGGACCGTCGCTCCCATTCGACACATTCATCCGATACCGAAGCGGCTGCATGGGCTGAGTCCCGCGATCCAGCCTTGATTCGACATGTCGGTACAGTGAAAGCGGTAAATGAAAATTCTTCTGGTCGTTATCTTAGACTCCCTAATAGCGGTACTAGGCCTTTGGCTTTCTTTAATCATCAGGTTTGAAGGTTATCTACCACCTCCGTACCTCGCAGCGTTCCCCGCCTTGGTGATTCTGTTAGTAATTTCGAGGCTTTCAGCGAATTATCTCCTCAGGTTGCACCGATGGTCGTTTCGTTTTTCCGGCTTTCCCGACGCCATTCGCGTTGGCATTGCATCCATCTTCGGTTCCGGCCTTTTCCTGACCATGCTGTTTATCTCCAGAATCGGTCTGGGCCCTGGACGGGGCGATTGGATTCCACGCTCGGTCATTATTATCGAGATGCTTTTGAGTGCTTCATTAATGGGACTCGTCCGTTTCTCACCCAGAATTGCGCACCTCTTTGTGGTTGAGAGGTCCCTTTCACGGAACGAAAACGCCATAAGATGTCTCATACTCGGCGCAGGCGGTACGGGCGAACAACTCCTGAGAGACCTAATGCGCTCTAAAGCACATATGTACCGGGTCATAGGCTTTGTGGATGACGACCGGGGCAAACACGGAACTTACATTGGAGGCAGACCCGTCTTCGGCTCCATTGCCGACCTGCCCAAACTCATCAAGGCTCACTCCATTCACATGCTGCTTATCGCCATCCCGAGGCTCCCGGCCCGAAGCATTCGCGAACTCCTTTCCATCTGCGCGAACCTGCATGTCCGATTCAAAATACTTCCGGTGTCCTACGTTTATCTCCAAGAACCCTCGAGAACCCCCCTCCTTTCCGATTTGACCCCTGAAGACCTCCTACAAAGAGATGAAGTGGACCTGGGTAAGACGGGTACCGCAGACATGATCCGCGGCAGGCGCGTGCTTGTGACCGGGGCCGCCGGTTCCATCGGAAGTGAAATTTGTCGGCAGTTACTTGTTAATGAAGCAGATACCCTGATTATGCTCGATATCAACGAAAACTCCTTATACATGCAGCAACGCTCATTCGAACGGGAGTTCCCCGACGCTCGAATTGTGTCGGTCGTTGCGGACATTCGGGACGAGGTACGAATCAACCGGATATTCGAAGAGTTCAAGCCGCAGGATGTTTTCCACGCGGCGGCTCATAAGCACGTGCCCTTGATGGAAGCCGCACCCAGCGTGGCTGTGAAGAACAATGTTTACGGAACCCAAGTGACTGCGCACGCAGCTCGGTCATCGGAGGCCGAACGGTTCACATTCATCTCCACGGATAAGGCGGTCCGTCCCACGAGCGTCATGGGCGCAACGAAACGCGTGAGCGAAGGGGTTGTTCGGTCCATGGCCAGAGAATCCGGAACCAAGTTCAGTGTGGTTCGCTTCGGGAACGTTCTGGGGTCCTCGGGTTCGGTTGTGCCCATTTTCCGGGAACAAATTGCGTTCCGCGGACCGGTCACGGTCACCCACCCCGAGGTTCGAAGATACTTCATGACCACGCGTGAGGCCGTGGGACTTGTCCTCCAAGCAGCCTACGGAGATTACGGCGAACTCTGTATTCTAGACATGGGAGAACAGATTCGAATCCTGGACTTGGCCAGGCATATGATTACCATGTCCGGCCATGTCCCCGATCTAGACATTCCCATCGTGTTCACAGGGCTGCGGCCTGGAGAGAAGTTGTTCGAAGAGCTGCTGACCGAAGCGGAAGAGAGTACTCATAAGGTAAGCGAAAAAATCCTCATTGCTTGCAGCCCCGGTCCGACCGAGGCTTTTGAGAAGCTGGTGGATCAACTCATCGCGGCGGCAACGAGAGAGGACGACGAACGAGTAATCGAAACTCTCCGAAGCCTCATAGGAAGTTACCATCCGTCCAACGGCGAGGAAACGAGTCCGTCTCAATCCTCATCTTCATCAGGATCGGATAATACCTGACGTTCGACTTTTCTCCATGACTTGAGAGTGATTCTCACGGCCGGGCACATGTGCATCAAATTTGTCACCAAACTGAACAGCGAAACACCCATGTCCGACTGAAAGCTTTGATGGACACGTGCCGATTGCACATCTCCCTGCCCTATTCCTTCGGTCTCGGGCTGCTGCTTTTGCCGGTCCTTGGAATCGTTCGCTATTCTTGGGCCTATCCCACCGCCTTGGGCTTGTTTCTCCTTTTCATCCTGAGCCCCGGAGTCGCTCAAACCCATCTGTGGTTCCGCAGAAAATTCGACGTCGCCGAACGCCTGTGCCTCTATTTTTCTTTTGGAATGGCGACTGCCTGTCTGGTTCTGTTCACCCTTGGTCTGACGGGGACCAATTGGCGAATTGGTACTGTGGCAATCGGTTACGGTGTTCTCGTGGGATCACTGCTTACAGCAACAGGTTTGAGACTCCGTGGCCGATTCGTAAGCGAAGTCTTCGGCGGCGCGTTTCCCATGTTCGTCTTGTGGTGCGCTTTGGGTTTGGCCGCCCTTCTGCTCTTGAACCAGAATAGCCTCCTGCTGACCTCCGACGCCTTGTTCTATCTGAAGCTGACTATTGTTCGCTGGATGGAACAGCAAGAAATGAGTCGATTGATCAGAAGCGGCGTTCTAGAAATAATTGCCGCCACTAGAATCTACAGAGAAGGAATCCAGCCTCTTTTCCTGCGCATCAGCGGCGTCTCTGCCATAAGCCAATATCTTATCTTGGTGAGCCTGGTGGGCCCCTGCTTTCTTTGCGCGTTCTACACCTTCAGCAGACGCATCCTGGAGCAACCCAGGTTCACAAGACTCAGCGTGATCTTCTTTCTCGCCCATTTCGGGGGTTTCTGGTTCAATCCGGTGCACTTCAATTACTCCTGGATCGTTGCTTGGAGTCTCTATCTGGCCTCCATATCTCTCCTGTTCCTATACCTGGCCGAAAGAGACCGTGCTTGCCTGGTGGGGGCCCTGGTGCTTGGAGCAGCCACGCTTCTCATCCATGGGTCGATATTTTTCATGACCTGCCTAAGCTATATTTCGTTCATATCCTTCAAGCTGGCCTTTGATTGGGGATCGTCACGTTGGCGGAGAGCGGCCCCTTGGATCCTGGCATGTATGCTTTTCGGACCCTATCTCGTGTACTTGTTTGATTTGTTCCTAGTCCGAATCCCCTTGTTGGACAGTCTACCCAATTATCGACAAGGCCCCGATTTGCTCGGTCTTTTTCGTCCATTCGGCACGGGCTACATGGTGGTCCTCTGGTCGGACCCACTCCGATTCCTCGGGGCTTGGGGAGCGCTTTCCCTCCTAGCTGCGCCTTTCGTTCTCATGAAAAGGCGGAAAGAGCTGGGGCGAAATTCGGTGCTGTTTTTGTCATCCAACCTTTACGTGCCTTTGTTGGTGATGACCAATCCTTTTCTGGTGACGTTTCTCTCCTCCTTGTCCGAACAGGCGCAAGACATTGTGTTCAACCGGCTTTGCTTCACTATGCCTTACATCTCCGTAATCGCTTTGTGGGTCGATTCCGTGTTGGGGCCTAAACAAGGCTGCAGACTACTCCCGAGGCTCCGGAGAAGTGCGGTGACCGTGATTTTACTGGTTTGTATCACCGCGGTCCCCGTTGTCTTTTATCGCCTCATGGTCCTGCTGCCCTTCGATTGGGGATATCGGGTGCAACCGTATGTTCTCCCCCTTACGGGCCTGCCTAACGGACCTTTCCGTTATCACCATCCCGCCCTCATCCGAACCATGAAATATATTAGAGAACACATTCCGGAGACGGCGCCGATCCTGACGGACCCCCTAACCGCCGAATTATTCCCGTTCTACGCGAAAAACCCCGTACTTGAGACATGGAGACCGGATCTCATGTGGGATTGGATTCGGCTAAGCCGAACCATGGTGTATCTAGGCCCGGGTTTCGACGGGTTGAGGCTCGTTCGCACCTTGACGCACAAGAAGATCGACTACGTTCTCGTCAACACTTCCTTTGACTCTTCCATGGCCGAGAAATATTTTGCACCCTTTTTGGGCCGGGGGATGAATCCCATTGACGCGCAGAAGTTTCTGTTGAATTCTCGTTTGTTCCATCTGGAGCATAAAGAAGACGGTGTCTTCCTGTTCAGATTTCTCAAAGAGAATATCAGGAAGATAGAGGTGCTTCCAATTGCCCAGTTCTTGGCTTTAGAATAAAAGTAATTCGGCCCGGATTCACCATTTGAGACAGGGACGATGGGAAAAGGCCGCCCCATCGTTCGCAGTTTTGACCTTCCCAAGACGCTTTCCGCCTTAAGGCAAGCAAACAGCCTCGGGCATTAACATCACCATTAGTCAACGGAGTGCGGCAAATGGCGCTAAACGGCAATGCTTGGCCTCGGTTGGAAATATCCATCGGCACACCTCTCAAAATGGAGATCGAGGGCGTTGACGAACAGGTCGGGGGCGTCTTCGTAGGCATGGCACCTTCTGAATTCCTTGTAGTGCAGGCTCCCAGGATATTCGCCTATAGAAACAGTCTATTCGAGGGGAACCGACTGGTAGTCAGATACCTGTATTCGGGGAGGGTATTCGGTTTTCATTGCGAAGTCGCCGGATCGTTGTACAAGCCCAACATCAAACTCCTGTTCTTGTCTTACCCCGAGAAGGTCGAGGAGCTCAATCTCCGAAAGCATGAGAGAGTCGAATGCTGCATCCCGTCGGTACTCACCGTCGGGGAGTCAAAAATCAAGGGCAACATCCTGGACCTGAGCATAGGCGGCTGTATGTTCACCGCACAGGACAGGAACATACCCGTCGTCGAGGTCGGCCAAAAGGTGGGGCTGATTTGCACTCTTCCGGGCGTCAGCGGAACGCATACGCTGAACTGCATCACGAGGAACGTATCGAAAGATTCCTCGAAGCTGCGACTGGGTCTGCAATTTCATGATCTTTCTTCCGTATTGCTTTCGGAAATCGACTCCTACATGAACCATCTCAGTTTCTTTCTGAACCTTGAAGAACCCGTCGGCCATTGATTCCTTGGTCGGTGTCGTCGTCTACGGCCCGAGCACCATGCGGAGATGACGGGAAGCGTGTCCCTGCTGTTGATCCTTCTGTGCTTGAAACCCAACGGCCAACCCTTTACAATCCTATCGTTTCCCGACTCGCGTCATGTGCGGCAAGAAGCTGCATCAAGGAGTTACAGGCCAAACAGCCCCGCGACGACCTCGTTGTCACCGCCACTCTGGAAAGGCTCTTGAGAGACTTCGTCTCCTCTCCGTTTCGAGTGTGCTTTTCGGTCAGCATTCCCTTTTTGGCTCAGGTACGGTAAGCGGCGAAAGCGGATTCTTGTCCGCTTTCCGTCGAAAATGGACATGCGAGTCGATCCCCTGAGAAACCTCCTGGAAAGTCCGGTTCATGTTTCAATCTGCCTTTTCTTATATAATCGACCTGGATCAAACGCTTTTCCTATGGTTGAACCAAGAGGGAACGTCCCATTTTCTCGATCGGTTCATGCCGCTCTTTCTCGATCTTAAGCCCTATCTGTTCATCCTCGGCTTAGTGCTCCTGACGGCCTTGATCCGAGGTGGGAAACGGACCCGCTTCGCACTTCTGGCGACAATCCTTCTGGTTGGGTTGGCTAATGCGTTGAGCTCAGAGATCGTCAAACCTTTGGTAGGACGTGCCAGACCATACGAGGCTCTCGCGCATGTCCGACTCTATGAACACGGATGGAAGCACGCCGGCTACGCATCCGGAAGAACCGAAAAGAACACGATTTCTTTTCCCTCCAGCCACGCGGTGAACAATTTCGCGGCAGCCGCGTTCCTGGGATTCTATTTCCCGAACCTCCGTTTGGTGCTGCTCTTATTTGCCGCTTTGGTCGCCTACTCCCGTTTATACCTCGGCGTACATTTTCCCTTGGACGTTTTAGGCGGGGCGGCTATGGGAATCATCCTCGCATATGTCTTTCGACTTCTTATCCGTCAGATCAACCGACTGCCGCTCGGTAAAAGAGCAAAGGCCTGGATTATTGAGCCGATTCAAAAGGACGGGGCGCTCAGGAAGTCTCGGGGATACTATTGGCCCGGTATGCTGCTTTTTGCAGCGGGCCTCTGGATGCTTCGTCTTTGGGCCATGCCTGAGGCATCCTATGACTTGGTGGTTCCCGTGGCCTTGGGATGCTTGGGAGGAGGCTCGGTCATGGTACTGGTAGACGTGGTAAGAAAAAGACCTTTTTGGGAAAATCGCGTGCTGGTCGGTTTGATGGTGCTGTCCATCATCGTGTTCCTTCTACTCCCCTCCGTCGATCGACCCATTTAGGCCTTTGGGGGTTTCTCCATTTCCACTTGGGAAAGATGAAGACCGTGTCTCAAGCCTCCGAACATGTCACTCGGGCATGCCACGCGATCAGGGATGATAGCGACTCGGTACTCAGGTTCCACTAGCCGCTACTTGGCCTCCGCATCTCGGACGGATCGCTGTTCTTAGCGGCCCTCCCGAGTCGGTCCGGAATCCGCCATTGCTCCATCAGCGACCGCACGCCGGTCGGCACCAGGGCCTGCCAGGGGCCCTCTTCGACCATAAGCGCCCGGACATCCTTACCGCTGATCCCCTTGCGCTCTAAAGGAACCTCCCAAAGTACATGGATATTCAAGCCCAACGCCTCAAAAATCTCCCGCTTTCTTTTTCCCCAATCGTCGTAAATCGTCAGGAAGAAAACCGCTTCCATGGGCACATAGTATGGGTACAGTTCCGGCATATTAACGGGGAACGGGACCACGCTGAAATCCTCAGCGGGAACTCCGGCTTCCTCCATTGCCCGGCGAAGCATGACATACCGCTCATAGTACGTGAGTGGATTGGATTCACTCCGCCCCCTGATGGGGTCGGCATCTTCTTCCCTGGAGAGAAGCGGATCCGGATTGGTTACACCGATCACGAGATGGTTGCACAACCGTAAGCCGGCCAATAGATACTTCAAATGGTCCTTGTGCAAGACCTGGAATCGACCATGAATGACGCCGAGTTCATACGTGCGTTTCAAGTTCCCGTCTTCTCGCATTGACTCCTCCGTAGGCGAGGAACTCCTGTTCTTCGGGCCGTTTTTTTCCGGCACCGCGGGCTTCCGACTAGTCACCGGGGCCCATGTTGGATGCCTTCGACCGCTTCTCCAGGCCAGGCCCGTCATCCCGCGCGTCCTCGCCGAACGCCATGTCCTCCCGTCCCGACATGCGGAAGCGTTCTCCGTTACCGGGCCAAAACGGCTGGTCGTCCGGGGTGTCCATAATGCCGACGAGCTTCGCCTTGTCCAGGTGATTCAGCACCAAATAAATCAGTTCTTTTCCGCGGACACTCCCAAGAGCTCCCGCCGCAGCCGACACTTCATCAAAAGACTCGACCTTGTCCCGCCGGACACCAAGCCCCGTCATGGCCAAAGGCACGGCTTCGCCGGAGTGCACCAAAGGGCCGGAAGAAGGCGTTGAGTGGTCCGCGGTGACGACCGTCAATATCTGAGGGTCATCCAGAAGGCCCTCGATACGGCTGAGAATCCCCCGGTCCAGCGCTTCAATCACCTCGCGTTTGTAGTTCGGATCCTTGGCGTGAGCCGCCTCATCAGGCTTCTTTGTATGAACGTGCACGAAATCGTAATCTCTAAGTGCCTCATGGGCCAGCCCGATTCGTTCATCCATATCCATTGCGGGATCATCGGTATCCTCGACCGACAGCACATCCATGCCGAGATAGCGGCAAAGCCCTTTGTAGACGATTCCGGATGAGATCGAAAGCCCCCTCAAACCGTATGCCGTGGAAAAGGGAACCGGTTGTCGAAGCCGGCCCGCTCTTTGGGTAACCACGAAATTGATGGGAGGAAGTCCCCGTCGAGAGCGCTCGTGATTAACGATATGCTTGGAAAGCCTGTCATGACTCCATTCCAGGTATCGGGTCATTGCGGACGCCGTCTTCTCTGCGGCCGGATCGCCGGCCTCTTCACGCCAAGGAACAACCGCCGTAATCGGCCGACCCTCCAGCATGGGGTCGCTGTCCGTTATCCAACGACTAACGTGACCCTGCAGGTGCAAGACTCCGAACAGCCCGGAAGTTTGGTGGAAAGAAATCCGAACGCCTCCCCATTCGAACCGTGAAACGGCTTCAACGAGTTCCCCGGCCCGGCTTGCCTCGAGACGAGGTTTTCCCTCAAGAAGTCGGAACCCCTCTTCTTCACTTGTCACACAGGCGAGATGCGCCAACACCACGACGTCCTCCGGCGACGTCGGAATTCCCGCCCCCAAACCTTCGAGAACACCTCGACCGGGAAAATCTCCAGAGTCATAGCCGAAGATCGCGAAGTGGGCATTCTCGCTGGGCAAAGCCTGCCCCAAAAAGCCTGCGTGATAGAGACCATTGGAGCCTCGGGTCGCAATCCGGTCAAGGGCCGGAGTTTTCGCGGCTTGAAGCGGAGTACGATGATTTAGTGCGGGAAAGGAACGATCCCCCAACCCGTCCAGCAACAGCAAAATGCATTTCTTGTCCACGTTACGGCCTCCGTGAAAGAATCTTGCACCTCTTGAAAATGGGTTGGGGAGCAATTCTATTGCATATTCCCATAAAACCCCTGTCGAATCATCGGGCGTTTATATTGGTATTCCGATGCCCGTATGGGCAACATAATAAGAATGCGATTCGACTTGCACGTTCATTCATCGTTTTCTCCCTGCAGTGTTCTTTCCTTGCCGGAGATTCTGGACCATGCGCGGTCCAAAGGGCTGGACGGGGTCTGCATCACGGATCATGATTCCATGGATGCGGGAGAAACCATTCGGGAAGGGATCCAGCAGGACGGCCTGTGCATCATCATCGGAATGGAGTACATGACTCCTCAGGGGCATTTCCTGGTTTTCGGCCCTTTCGAGGGCCTGCCTCCCGGAATGGACGCCGAGAGTCTCCTCTCCTTCGTCCGCAGTGCTCGGGGCGCGGCCGTAGCCGCTCACCCCTTCCGGTCGTGTGCACCCACGATGGAACGTTTTGTCCGGGAAGGATTTTGCAGCATTGTGGAACAAGTCAACGGTAGAAACAGCGATCAAGAGAATGATCGCGTGAAAGCCTGGACCGAACGCTATGATCTCACCCGGGTCGGAGGCAGCGACGCCCACACCCTGTCGGAATTGGGTCGCATCACCACACGTTTCTCCACTCCCATCCGTACTCGTCAAGACCTCGTGGGAGCCTTGATGGCCGGCCGGTGCGGTCCGGACCCCTCATCGCGCCGATGAATCAGGCGGTCCGACCAACGGCGGTCAGGCTCTCTTCATTTACAATTGCGCCACGCCGCACCGTGTCTTCGTTTTTCAAGATTACGGCATCACTCATCGCATGGTCGCCCAAGAGCTTGCCAGGGATATTCGTCGACGCCGGACCGGCATGAGCCGGGGCCGGAGATACCGGAAAGGGACACGGGCGAACGGGGAAATATGGCCTAGGAGAAAGAACCGGATGAATGGTCGGAACGTGCGAAGCGTCATCAGGCAGTCCGAGAGGCAGGCGTCCGAACTTGCGGACTGCGGACGTCGAACCACGCGATCCGGAGAAATGTCGGACCCTGGACGTCGACTCCGTCGTGGCTCTATTCGAAATATTCCGTCACGGACTTGATGTAGGCTTCGATCCTCCCTGCGATATCTGCGTCGATGTTTTCGAACTGAATACCCAGCTTGGCGTCGAATTTCCCTATGGTAATATTTCGAACGACGCCGGACCAGTTCGTGGAGTCTTCAAGGCCGGGAAAACGAAAGCAAAGCTCAACCTTTTCGTCCATCACTATTCCCGGTATGCTCTCGTGCTTGAGATTGAAACCGCATCCGGCCAGACTGATATCGAGGATATCTCCTTGGTATTCCAGGTTCCCGATTCGAATGGTTGCAGGCAGGTGAAACTCGATGCGATTGTATCTTCTTAGATTATGCTCCTCCACGATCAAGGGATAGGTGATGAACAGAAGTCGCTGGCCTTCAACGTTCAGGAGCATTTTGACGGAAGTCTTGAATCCGTAGACCACCCCCGAAAACAGGTAACGGACGACGAGCCTCCCCCCTTCCCGCAATTGGTCCGCAAGCACGGGTGCGCTGGGAGATTGCACAATCAGGTACTGCCCCGGGACCATTCCCACAAACACTCCCTTGACCGGATTGGCCACGCCCTGCGTCTCTATCATCAACAAGGTTCCGATTTCGAGATTCATCTGTCGGACCATGATCTTCCTTCGTCTTTTTTGAAATAATCGCCGCCTGTTGCCGGAACGCCAAGCGCCCGTCCCACCGCTGAATCCGCATGTAATCGTTTATGAGCATTATGCACACGGAAAAGTCCGAATCAAGCGTGCACCATAGAACAACTCACTGGACCGAATTTCCCCATTGAAACCACAAGACCCCCGGTGTAACGTCTCGGACATCCTAAACAGGAGCGCCCGTGAAAGAAACCGTTACGCGTATTTTGATTTGTCCTTCGTGTTTGCCGCGAGAGTCTTCCCTCCGTCTTACCGCTCGAGAATGCGCATCGGGAGACGTAACCGAAGGCGAACTCGGTTGTCCGTTGTGCGGAGCACGATACCCGATCAGTGAAGGTCTCGCGGACCTTTCCCCGGTCGCCTCGCCCCCGAACCCGGCTTTGCTCTCCAAGTACGAGGACGAAGCGGTTCTGGCACCCTATCTTTGGAGTCATTTCGGAGAAGCCGCCATGGAGGAAGAGTGCAATACCGCTTATTCTCAATGGGCTTCGCTCCTCGGAAAAACTTCAGGACTCGCGTTGGACATCGGTTGCGCCGTGGGGCGCATGACCTTTGAAATGAGCGTAAGGTCCGATTTTGCCCTAGGAATCGACCGCTCGACAGGATTTGTGCGCAAGGCCCGGGAACTGATGCTTGAAGGCGGAACCCATTTCCAAGTGCCGGAAGAAGGAAGGCTCTCACGAAATGTGCAATTCCGCTTTCCGTCGGATTGGGACCCCGCACGCGTGGAGTTCCTGGTGGCGGATGCCCAGGCTCTGCCCTTCTCTTCCGGCGCGTTTTCGGAGGTATCTTCGCTGAATCTCCTGGACAGGTTACCCAATCCTCTTCAGCATCTCATGGACGCCAGCCGTGTGGCGGCTCCCGAACGCTCCGGCTTCCTGTTCTCCGATCCCTTTTCCTGGTCGGAGGAGTTCTCAGAGGAAGCTGAATGGCTCGGAGGGACCAAACGCGGCTCCTATCCGGGCGACGGTTTTCACAACGTTTCTCGAATTCTTCAAGGCGATCGCGGACTCATCAGCCCAGCCTGGAGGATTTCGGCAACAGGTGCGATCTGGTGGACGTTGCGCAACCACCGCAACCATTTCGAACGTATAAGGAGTCGGTTCATCAGAGCCGAGAGGTAGTCTCATGGCGGGGCCGCTCTTTCCATTCATCGACGGACACGTGGACCTTCTCTACGATATGATGCGTCGCTGTCCCGGAAGGCCATTGGAGCTTTGCGACGGGGGAAGCGTACAACTGCGGATGTTGACGGAGGGAGGCGTCAAGGTTCTCGGAAGTGCGCTCTACTGTCCGGACACGAACAACGGTCCTGAAACGTCGTCGGCGTTCATCCATACTTTGCTGGAATACGCCGAGACATATCTCGGCTCGCTTCGTTGGATTCGGTCCGGAAGCGAACTGAAAGAATGTTTTGAGAAACCCGGGCCGCCCGGTTTCTTCCACCTCATCGAAAACGCCGACGGCCTGCTTGAACTCGACCTCAAGACGATCAAAGAACTCGGGATTCGGTTGGTGGGACTCACCCACGCCGGCGGCAATCGACTGGGGGACGGAAACGGCGTGCCTTCCCCATCGGGGCTGACCGCGGCCGGAAAACGGCTCGTACGCGACCTGTCTTCAATGGGATTCGCAATCGACACGGCGCATCTTTCAGACCCGTGCTTCCGAGACCTCCTCGACCTGTTCGAAGGTCCGCTGTGCTCCTCTCACACCGGGTTCAGGCATTTCTCCAACATCCCCAGAAACCTGGCGGACTGGCAAGTGGAAGAGCTGGTGCGGCGCGACGGCGTTATCGGGATTACGATAAACCCCGAAATGTTGCTGAAAACCGGATTGGCCGATATGGAGACGGTGATACATCAAATCGACCGGCTGGTTCAGAAGCACGGTCCCGGTTGCGCGGCCGTAGGTTCGGACTACGGGGGATTTGATCCGATCAATCTCGGCTTGGAACATCCCGGCAGACTCCGGGACTTGGCCCACTCCCTTGTCCTTCTGGGATATTCAGAGGAAGCGGTTCGCATGATCTGCGGAGAGAACTGGTTTCGCTTCCTCCTTCGTCTCATGTGAGATGTGCGTCTTCCGGATGGAATGATGCAATTCCATAAGAGAGGCTTCATTATTATCTAAGGGATGGAGCTCAAAAAACCTGACCGATGAAAAAATCTAATTTGATTCAATATGACGGATTTTCGGCCTCCGCCAACACCGTTAAATAAAGGGCCTTAAGTTTTTCCAGGGTTGCTTCTCGAAGGGAATTCCATTAGATTGTCGCTGGTCGCCGTTGTTCCTGGAGAGTCGTCACTTGGCTTTGGAGCATGAGATTGCTTCTGAAACTATGCCGGTGGATTGACACGTTGAACGAATGGGTCGGCAGAGGCGTTGCGTGGGTGACGCTTCTTCTCGTTCTCGTAGTCTTTGTCGATGTGGTCATGCGCTACGCTTTCCGCATCAGTTTCGTATTCACCCAGGAACTCGAGTGGCATCTCTTCGCTTTCGTCTTCCTCGTAGGAGCCGGCTATACTCTGCTCTACGACGGTCACGTCCGCGTCGATATCTTTTACCAACGCATGACAACCAAAGCGAAGGCCTGGGTTAACTTTCTCGGCGTTCTTCTGTTTCTGTTACCGGGCTGTTTTCTTGTCATCGACACCTCATTTAAGTTCGTGCACACTTCTTGGTCGGTCATGGAAGGCTCTCCCGATCCCGGCGGCATCCCCTACCGATTTGTCCTTAAGTCCGCTATTCCTTTGGGCTTCGTTCTGATCACTCTTCAGGGAATCTCCCTGGGCATCAAAAGTCTGTTGACGATCTTGGGCAAAGATGAACCGGGAAAGGACGATCCTTCCTGATGGAATACCTGCCTGCATGGATGTTCCTGGCGCTGACCGTGCTGCTGATGATCGGTTTCCCGGTGACCTTCACATTGCTGGGAACGGCCTTGGCGTTCGGGCTCTTCGGTTTCGGCTGGGGCTTTTTTAACCTCCTCCCCTTGCGAATCTGGGGGGTGATGACGAATTTCACCTTGGCCGCCGTTCCGTTGTTCGTGTTCATGGGAGTGATGCTGGAACGTTCGGGATTGGCCGAGGACCTGCTCGAAACCATGGGGCTTCTGTTCGGCCGAATCAGAGGTGGTCTGGCCGTTTCGGTGGTTGTAGTCGGAGCGTTATTGGGAGCTTCAACCGGTATCGTCGGCGCCACCGTGGTCACCATGGGGCTTCTGGCCGTACCCACCATGCTCCGGAGGGGATACCAGAAGGAGTTGGCCACAGGCACCGTGTCCGCCTCGGGAACCTTGGGACAAATCATCCCTCCAAGTATTGTCCTGGTGCTCATCGGAGACATTGTGGGCGTGCCGGTGGGGGACTTATTCGTCGGCGCTTTTCTCCCGGGCATGCTTCTGGTGGGGCTTTACGTTCTTTATATATTCCTGATTTCGCTGTTTCGCCCCAAACTCGCACCCCCCATCCCAAGAGCGGAATTGGCGGCTCTCAGCCGTAAGCAGTTTTTTGGAAGGATCGCGAAGGCGCTCGTGCCGCCTTTGTTTCTGATGGTTGCCGTTCTCGGCTCCATTTTCGCCGGCTTGGCTTCACCCACCGAGGCGGCCGCAGTGGGTGCGGTGGGCGCCACTCTTCTGACCATCGCCAACCGTCGCTTCAATCTCCGGATACTGAATGAAGTCATGATTACCACGGTAAGACTGACTTGTATGGTGTTCATCATTCTTGTGGGCGCCGCCGCCTTCGGACTCGTGTTCCGAGGCCTCGGCGGGGACACCGTGGTGCGCGACTTCTTGGGGGGAATCGCCGACGTCTACAGTAAGTGGGCCGTATTGGCCATTGTCATGGGGCTGATCTTCATCATCGGTTTCTTTCTGGACTTCATTGAGATCACCTTCATACACGTGCCCGTTCTCGCCCCCATCATGATCGAATTCGGTTTCGACCCCCTTTGGTTCTGCATTCTCATTGCCGTAAACCTCCAGACCTCTTTCATGACGCCTCCGTTCGGATTCTCTCTCTTTTATTTGAAAGCGGTCACTCCTCCGGAAGTCACCACCGGGGATATCTACAGGGGAATCATCCCCTTCGTCTTCGTACAATTGGTCGGGTTGTTCATCGTAGTGTTGTATCCGTCCTTGGCGACATGGCTCCCAAGAGTCGTTTTCGGAAATTGACGACTTGAGGCCGAAGTTCTGTTTGTGCCCGGTTTTCCATTGGTTCCAGGATGCGAGCCGGCTCGTTCGATGCAAGAAACGGCTGCTTCTTTTTTTCCACCACCAAGAAGAAGGAGGTAATTGCCATGGAACGACGAGATTTCCTGAAAAAAGCGGCGGTAGGCTCGGTGGCGGCCGCTGCAGGCACGACCCTTTCGGCACCGGCCGTATGGGCCAAGAAGACCTACAACTGGAAGATGGTGACTACATGGCCGCCGAAGTTCCCCGTGTTGCAGGAAGGCGCCGAGCGATTCGCCCGGCGCTTGGAAGAAGCCACGGAAGGACGGATCAAAATCCACGTTTTTGCCGGCGGAGAACTGGTCCCGCCTTTGGGGACTTTTGACGCCGTATCCGACGGCACGGTGGAAGTGGGCAGCGGAGCTTCCTACTACTGGGCGGGAAAGGTCCCGGCGGCCCAATGGTTTGCCGCCGTACCCTTCGGCTTCAACCCCCAAGGCCAGAATACCTGGTTCTACAGCGGCGGCGGACTGCAACTATGGGAAGAGGTCTACGCTCCTTTCAATTTGGTTCCCAGACCCCAAGGTAATACGGGCGTCCAGATGGGCGGCTGGTTCAACAAGAAGATCGAGACCATCGACGACTACAAAGGCCTCAAGATGAGAATCCCGGGGCTAGGCGGAAAAGTGGTCAGCAAAGCGGGAGGTACGGTGGTGCTTCTCCCTGCGGCGGAAATCTTCACCTCCTTGGAAAGAGGCGTAATCGACGCGACGGAGTGGGTGGGCCCCATGCACGACCTGCGCTTGGGTCTCTACAAAGCGGCCAAATACTACTATTACCCGGGCTGGCATGAACCCGGCACAACGCTCGAGGTCATCTTCAATAAGAAAGTCTACGATTCCCTACCTAAGGACCTGCAGGTAATCATCGACGCGGTGGCCATGGAAACCAACCTCTGGAGTTTGTCCGAGTTCGAGGCTCAGAACGGCGCCGCCCTCCAGGAGCTGATCTACAAGCACAACGTGGAACTGGTTCAGTTTCCGGCCGAGGTTCTCGACGCGCTCCGGGTGCTGGCCCATGAGACTCTGAAGGAAGAAGCCGCCAAGGACGCCATGTCGAACAAAGTGAACGAAGCCTTCGAGAAGTTCAAGAAGCAGGTTGGCACTTGGGGCACCGTTTCTGAGAAGCCTTACTACGATATCGTGTCGGAAAAGTACTCGCTGAAAAAATAACCGAAGCCTCGAAAATTTGGTGGAAGGGACTCCTACCCAATGGAAGCCTCTTCCACCCGAATGATTTCCGAGCCCTCCGCACACCTTGGTATACCTGATGGATGCGCGTCCCTTGACGCTCGGGACCCAGCCGGTATAATTCCCATTGGAGTAGATTTTCCATACACAAAGGAGCCCCAGCCATGCCGGACCGGTCCGAACATCAACACGAAGCGCATCACACGCATGATTCACATCAAGAAAAGGAGCTTCGTGATCAACTCGGTGAGATTTTGGAGCAACTTCCCCGTGAAGTCCGCATTGCACTGTTCACCGCTCCGGGCAAAAATGAGGGCTATAACGAAGCCGCACGAAAAGTACTGAGGCTTTTCGCCAAGCTGTCTCCGAAGATAGCGCTGGAAGAATTCCCACTGGATCACGATCTCGCCGAGAAATGGAATGTCGACTTCTCCCCCACTTTTCTCATCAACCCGGAGCAGTATGGTTTTCGTTGGATGGGCGCTCCCATAGGAGAGGAAGGCCGTACCTTCGTTGAGGCTCTTTTGCTGCTGGGTATGGGGAAAAGTAAGCTGAGCGAACAATCGATGAAGGTGATCGAGAAACTGGACACCCCACGAAACGTGAAGGTTTTTATCAGCCCAACCTGTCCGTACTGCCCTCAGCAGGCCGTCAACGCCATCAAGGCCGTGGTGGAAAAACCGGAGCTGGTCTCTCTGGAACTTGTGGATGTTCAGGCACACCCGGATCTGGCGGACGAATATGACGCTCAGAGTGTCCCTCAGACCCACTCCGACGGAGTGCTCATCGCACAGGGCGCACAACCTGAGGAACTCTTCATTTCCTCCCTGACCTCTCTCGAAGAAAAGACTTTTTTCATTCCGGAAAGCGATGCGGATCTGGTGGAAACGGATTTGGTGATCGTTGGAGGCGGCCCCGCGGGCCTCACCGCGGCGATTTATGCCGTTAGGGCCGGGCTGAACGCCGTGCTTTTGGAGCGCGGTCTTCTTGGTGGGCAGGTGGCCACCACACCGGTCGTGGAAAATTATTTGGGATTCAATCAGGTGGGAGGCAAAGCTCTGGTCGACTTTATGGTGAGCCATGCTCTGGAATACGTCCAAATCTTCCAGGGGGAAGAAGTGATGGAGATTCGTCCGGGACACCCCATGGAAGTTCTTTCCAACCGGCGTCGCTTCCTCACCAAAATGGTTCTGTTGGCCACGGGCGCTCATCACCGTCGGCTCGGCGCCAAAGGAGAGAACCGACTCTCAGGACGAGGGGTCAGCTACTGCAGTACCTGCGACGGTCCCCTTTTCAAGGGCAAGAGAGTTGTTATCGTGGGGGGAGGCAACAGCGCCGCCACCGAGGCTTTGCACTTGAAGAACATCGGGGTCGACGTCACATTGGTTCATCGGAGGGATCGGCTGCGCGCTCAAGAACACCTGACGGCCAACCTGACCGGCAACGACATCCCCATACTCTACAATACCGAGATACGGGAAATTCGAGGCAAGAACCGAGTCACCGAAGTGGAGCTTTTCAACAACGCCACACAGGAAGTTTCGGTGAAGGAAGTGGACGGAGTGTTCGTTGCAATCGGCTACGAACCCGAGAACGCCCTAGCCAAGAAGCTCGGACTCGAACTCACGTCGGAAGGTTACGTCCAACGCGATGCGAAACACCGTACTTCTCTTCCCGGCATTTATACCGCAGGGGACGTGGAAGGCGGATACAAACAAATTGTGACCGCCGCGGGGCAAGGCGCCGAGGCCGCCATGAGCATCTTCGAGGACCTGATTCAGCCTTATTGGGAGCGAGAGGCACCGGCCGATACGGAGTGATTTCGTCGTGCAATGGACGTTCGGTTGTTCAGGGCTTTCGGACCACTAGAGCACAATCCACTTCCACCTGCCGGTCGCGGGGCCAGCGCCGGAACTCGTCGTGGAATTCGGAAAGCTCTTCTTCCGAGGGAATGTAACGATCCAGCACCTCGTAACTCGAAATCTCGAATCCCGCCTCCCTGAACAGTTGTTCCCATTGCCAGGGAGCCAATCGATTCTGGTTGAACTTCCTCGAGCTGATGTCGTCCCATTCTTCGGGCGAATATACCCTGAAGGACAAAGGCGTGTACCCCTTCACCTTGCCGAAGCTCGCGTGATCCCTGGTGACGATCCTGTGGTATCCCCATCCACCCGGCTTCAGGATTCGTTTGGACTCGTAGACCGCCTCTCTCGGCTTTCGCACGTGTTCCAGAACGGCCATGGAGACTACGGCGTCCACGCTATTTTCGGCAAAAGGAAGGGAGGAGAAGCGGAAAGGATGATGAAATCCGATCCTGCTTCGTCTTAGAGTCGTTTTCCCTTCGTTCTTTACGAAACATGTATTCCAGCGACGCAGCGCTCGTTCACCGTCCAGATCATGACGATCGATGAACTTCCGGAGCAGCGTCAGACAATCCTCAAATTCCTCCAATTGAGGAGTCACGTCCGGATACGAGATATTGAAACGATAGGCATCCACCGCATCAACCCGTTCCGCCCACAAAGCGGCCAGACAGGCTTCGAGCCCGAGAAACCCGCCGGAACCCACTTGAACCAAGCTCCCGACCTCAGAAAGCATGGAGGTTTGCAGATGGCTCCGATAGAGCTCTTCAAGCTGAGTGACAACGTCCACCGGATACCTTCCCACCGCGAAAAAATGCTCTCCCTCCACTAAACCCATACGGCAGAGCTGTCGGGATATATCATCTCTCCCCGATATCGACGTAACAATGACTACGACTTCGCGAAACTCCTTCAGCTTCGAGGGACTGACGATGGGAACTCCCAACAACTCCCTGCCCCACATGGAAGCATCGTTATCCGCCACGGCCCGCACCCGATGCCGCTCACCCAATACGGACAAATAGTCCAGCGCTTCCTCGGAGCCTTTTCCCGCACCGAACAGCACAAGACTTTCCAAACCGTCTAAAGGAGGAAATTCGCTTGTATGAATCCAATGGTATTTTCTCAAAACCCTCCCCTCCGAATAAGACTCCTATGCCTTATGACCTCGATGGAATCCGGCGCGCCGGGACTTCTCGGCGATCCGTGACGCCGACGATTTCGCCCTTCGGAAATGAGACGAGGCTAGTCCGCTTGCCATGTTCTCAGAGCGTGGACTATCCTGTTCAAGCACCGGCGAATCGGGCTCGCCACGGTCCATGCGGCGGTTTCCCGAAGACGTCGAAAGGGTTCCAACCGCCCGACGTGATTTGCACGGCGATCGCCAATGGAGGCATTCCGACCGAATACGTCTCGACGACCGACGTTCGGCCGCTCACTAGCCGGCAAACGACCTCAGCATCTCACAAAGGCATGACGATGAAAAGTCCGACAACCTTGGAAGTATTTTCCGACTACATCTGACCTTGGTGTTACTTCAGTACCGGGCGTATTGAACGGCTGAAGAATGAATACTCCGTGGCGGTCCGATGGGTGGCCTTCCCGCTTCACCCCGAGATCCCCGAGGAAGGCTGGACTTTGACCCGGCTCTTTCAGGGACGGGACATGAACATTAACGAGATGCTCGCCAAACTAAAATCGGCGGCCGACGAAGCGGGCCTGCCCTTCGGCGAGAGAGCCATGACCTTCAATACCAGGAGAGCTTCCGAACTGGGCAAATGGGCCGAGGAGCAAGGTTGGGGGGAGGATTACCACTCGGCCGTTTTTCGGGCCTATTTCGTGCACGGACGGAATATCGCTAAGATACCTGTGTTGCTGGAAATCGTCCGCTCATTGGGTAGGTCCGAGAACGAAGCAGCCAAAGCGCTCTCCGATGATAAATACAGGATGAAGGTGGACGCGGACTGGAACCGATCCGGACTCATGAGAATCCGGGCCGTTCCGACCTTCGTCGCCGAAGGCAAGGTCCTTGTCGGGGCCCGTTCCTATTCCGTTCTCGAACAATTCGTCAAATCGGCCGGAGCGCAACGTCACAGCTGAACCCTGCGCCCGGAAGGGCCCTTCTGAACCGGTTCGGAGCGGATGAAACAAAAACTCCGTCAACCACGAAGCCGAAAACGATGCGAGCGGGATCACTCCTTTGTAGGAGTCATCTTCACACGGTTATCTTTGCGTCCGGGCACGTCCTTTCCAAGCACTTCCCCGATCGCGAGCCCGAGGTCCTTAATGGTGAAAGGCTTCATCATCAGCCTTCTTACGCCCAGTCGCTCGGCGAACTCCTCGGAAACCCGTTCACTGTAACCGGTGCAGAGAATGACCGGTATGTCCGGTCGAACTCTCATGATTTCCTCGGCAAGCTTCTCCCCGGTCAGTCCCGGCATGGTAATATCCGTGATGACCAGATCGAAGTCCGCCGGCGCCGACACAAAGGTCCGGAGCGCATCCCCGCTGTGGGTCTTCGCCGTCACGTGGTAACCCAACCGCTCCAACATCTGCTTGCCCACATCGGCAATGGCCGGTTCATCGTCCACGTAAAGGACCCGTTCCGCACCGCCGCGGGGGGGAGGAAGCTCCAAGTTTGACTCCGTTTGAACCTCTTCCACCTGTCTGCTCAATGGAAAGTACACGTTCACTCTCGTACCTTTTCCCACTTCACTGGAAATCTCGATACCACCCCCGTGGCTTTTCACGACACCGTGCACCACGGCCAAGCCCAATCCGCTGCCTTCCCCCCCGGATTTGGTGCTGTAATACGGCTCGAAAATCCGTTCCATCACTTCAGGAGGCATTCCCTTTCCCGTATCCTCCACCATAACCTCGGCGTAGTCTCCCGGCTGCACCGCGAGAGGCCCGGCGCCCTTATCCCGCAGCCCGCTCGCATTCCGCACCGCCACGGTGAGAATGCCCCCATCCTCTTTCATAGCGTGAGCCGCGTTCGTGCACAGATTGACAATCACTTGATGAATCTGTGTGGGATCGGCTTCAACAATGCCCGCGTCCAAGTCAAGCTCTTCTTTGATCCGGATGGTCGAAGGAATGAGTGCCCCCACAAGTTCAAGGGCCTCCTGGACGAGTTCGCCGATCCGAATGGGCTTGCGCTCATATTCCGTTCTTCGGCCGAAGGTGAGAAGCTGCCTGACCAGGGATGTCGCCCGCTCACCGGCTTTGAGAAGCTCTGTGAGACCGTTCCGCGCCCTGCTCTCCGGAGCCACGTCTTGGAAGGCCAACTCCGCATAACCCAACATGGCCGCCAAAATGTTGTTGAAGTCATGCGCGATGCCGCCGGCCAGGGACCCCACTGCTTCCATCTTCCGGGCCTGCAGCAGTTGCGATTCAAGTTGTTTTTGATCCGTAATGTCTCGGATGAAATTCAGGGTCGCCGGTTTCCCTTCCCATGTCGTGGCTACCGCGTTGATGGTCACCCAGCGAACATCCCGGGAACTGGATAATACCCGGAAAGCGTAGTTGTCCGGAACGATCTCTCCTCTGAGACGGCGTGCATGCCGTTCCGTAACCATTGATCGGTCTTCCGGATGTATCAGTTCGATAAAAGGCGTTCGGCCGAGTTGCTCATAAGTATAGCCTGTAATCCTGGGTGCCGAAGGATTGGGAAACTTGATCAACCCGTCCTGGGCGATGAAGATGGCCTCGTTGGCGTGCTCAACCACCAGACGGTACTTCCGCTCCGACTCTCGAAGCTGCGATCGTTCCATGGAAAGTTCCTTCAAAGCGGACTGCTCTTTGCGAAGAGAAAACTCCAGCCCCCGTACCAACACCGCCACGGAAATGGCGGCAACCGCGTTCAGGAAGAGCATGTTCGCACTCATAATCGCCCACTGGCCGGTGGAAAGAGAACGCATCGGACTCCATGAGGTCAGGTTCATCATCAGACCAAAACCGAACAGGGCGGAAAAATTAAGGATCAGTGCGACCAGGGCGATCCTCAGACCGAAGAACAGTCCTCCGAATATGGGAAAGGCAAAGATCCACGCCAGGCCTGCGCTCTTCATGCCCACTGCATGAATCAGATAGATGCCTAAAACATAGATGGAGCACATCATGCTCCCGGCTCTAAAAGAATATGACACGCCTTTGGACAGAACAATCAGGATCAGCCAAGCGAGGACCACTGAATCGACGATGACGACCCCCCACCTGCCGTTGACTACGCCGAAAACAACACCGGGTACATAAACGAAGGGGGCAAGAACGAGGGCTACACGAAGAGTTGAGAAAAGAATGCGCTCTCGCCAGTACTGCAGAGAGTTTCCCCGCTTACCGGCGCCCATTTCTTCCGATTGTGGGCCGATTCGATCCAGTAGAGCAATCAGCTTATCTACAAATCCGATTGTGCTTTTCCGAGTTTCTTCCATAGCGGGCCCGAAGAAGTTCAATGGCGAACGGGTTGTCTCTCAGATATCAGTCTAGACGATATACTATAAAGACTATTTATGTGCAGGGCTACGTTTTGAAAGAAAAAAGGGAAAAATATTTCATCGATCGGAAGATGCAGAGCCTTGCAGCGAGGGAGATAATCCCCCCTACTGTTCCGAAGAGCGCTCCCGCCCGGAAAATGGGTTCTCCGCCTGATGGACACCACGAGAGAAACCTGACACCCTTGTCGGACAAGATATCGGAGATTTCCATCGGACCGGCCCTTTAAGAAGTATGCGAGGGAGTTTCGATGAACTCGTATTTGAACGCGTCATACGAAATATCATACCCTGTGGTAACGCCGGCCGTGTTGTTCAGCTGAATACGAGAGGTATTACCGAATCCGTTCGCGATGCCTGCGCGGTGAGGCCTATTGAAGAGACTTTCCGAGAACGGGCCTCCCGTTTGCAGCGCTCACAAACAAGATTCCCTTTAACGGTAGTGAAGGAGATCAGGAATGCCGAGGACGGAAATCGATCTGCCCTGCCGGGTGGAGCGTTTGTCCATTCTGGACGAACATGGAGAATTGGATCAATCCCTGGAGCCCGACATCCCGGACGACTTTCTGCTTAAGATGCATAGGGCCATGCTGTCCGGAAGAAGATTCGACGAACGCCTCTTGAACCTGCAGCGACAAGGCCGGATCGGGACTTTCGCCCCTATTTCGGGCCAGGAGGCGGCGCAACTGGGAGCCGCGGTTCATCTCCGCAGGGATGACTGGATGGTGCCGTGCTTCAGGGAAAGCCTGGCGGAGACCTGGCGCGGCAAAGACCCTGCTTCCGCACTCCTCTATTTTGCCGGGTATGACGAAGGAGGAAGGCCCGAGGACGATCGCAACGACCTTCCCATAGCCGTGCCGGTAGGAAGCCAGACTCTCCACGCCGTTGGTTTGGCTTGGGGAATGAAATATCGTGAGAAGGACTCCGTGGCCATGACTTTCTTCGGCGACGGCGCCACCTCGGAAGGGGATTTTCACGAAGCCATGAATTTCGCCGGCGTTTTCACGCTCCCGGTGATTTTCGTTTGCCAAAACAACCAGTGGGCGATTTCCGTGCCCCGGTCCAAACAGACCCGCTCCAAGACTTTGGCACAGAAGGCCATTGCCTACGGCATACCCGGCATCCAAGTGGACGGAAACGATATCCTCGCGGTTTACACCGCCGTGGGTGAAGCGGTGGATAGGGCCCGCAAAGGAGAAGGCCCCACTTTGATCGAATGTGAGACCTACCGAATCATGATGCACACCACCGCCGACGATCCCAAAAGGTACCGGTCCGAAGACGAAGTGAACGAATGGAAAAAGAAGGATCCCATCGTTCGATATCAGACCTACCTGAAGAACAAGGGGCTTCTTACCGACAAGGACATCGAAGGGATCGAAGAAGAGATCAAGGCCGAAATCCAGACCGCGGTGGAGCATTCGGAGAAGATGATGAAAGACTCCGGAGACCCGCTCGACATGTTTCTCCATACCTTCCAAGAGTTGACTCCCGCCCTCGAAGAGCAAAAAGAAGAGCTTTCCCGGGAGCTGAGTGAGCGCAGGCAGGAGGCTGATCATGGCTAAAATGAACATGGTCCAGGCGATCAATTTGGCGTTGCATCAGGAGATGGAAAAAGACGACCGTGTCATCCTCCTCGGCGAGGACGTGGGCAGAGACGAGGGGGTTTTCCGGGTCACGGAGGGCCTTGTCGGGAAGTTCGGGGAAAATCGGGTCATGGACACACCCTTGGCTGAATCAGGCATTGTCGGCATGTCCATCGGCATGGCGATCTATGGCCTGCGGCCGATCTGTGAAATTCAGTTTTCGGGTTTCACTTATGAGAATTTCCATCAACTGGAAAGCCACGCCGCCCGCATCCGAAGACGCTCCCAGGGGAAATATCAGGTTCCCATGGTATTGAGGACGCCCTACGGTGGGGGCGTACGCGCCCTTGAGCACCATTCCGAGAGCCGCGAAGCCTATTGGGCTCATACGCCCGGCCTCAAAATGGTGATCCCGTCCGGCCCGAGAATCGCCCGATCTCTACTTATCAGCGCCATCCGGGACCCCGACCCGGTAATTTTTTACGAACCCAAGGCTGTGTATCGAGCATTCAGGGAAGAGGTCCCCGAAGAAGAGGAGACTTTCCCCATCGGGAAGCCCCGAGTTGTCCGGGAAGGAAAGGACCTGACCATGGTGGCCTACGGGGCCATGATGCGCCCTACCCTCGAAGCGGCCGAGCAACTGAAGGAATCCGACGGTGTGGAATGTGAGGTCATCGATCTGCTGACGATTTCTCCCCTGGACGACGAGCCGATCGCCGAATCGGTACGCAAGACCGGAAGGGCCGTGATCGTTCACGAAGCTCCCAGGAGCTTTGGACCGGGTGCGGAGATTATCACCCGAATCATGGAAAAGGCTTTCTTCTATCTGGAGGCCCCCATTGCCCGCGTCACGGGCTTCGATATCGTGATTCCTCTGTTCGCAAGGGAGAACGACTACCTCCCCGATGCGCAACGGATCACCAAAGCGGCCCGAAACGTCTTGAGCGTGAAATAGCGAGGAGAACCCATGTCTGCGGAATTCAAGCTGCCCGATCTGGGAGAAGGAATCCACGAAGGAGAAATTGTCTCCATTCTGGTCAACCAAGGGGACCAAGTCGAGGAAGGAGACCCCATTCTCGAGGTCGAAACGGACAAAGCCACCGTTGAGATTCCGTCCCCCTTCACAGGAGCCGTGGAAAAGATCTCGGTGCAAGTGCGCGATGTGGTTCACGTGGGAGATGTGCTCGTGACCTTTTCCGACGGAGCGGCGCCCCCGAAACAGGAGCCGTCGTCCGCCTCAGCCAAGCCCGAGAAGGAAGAAGACGAGAAGGCCAAGGCCGAGGGAGAGGAACCCAAGAAGAAACCTCCCGAGCAACCCAAACCCGAACCCTCGAAGCAAGGTCGGGAGGAGGCGAAGACCACGGAGCAAGGACCGGTTCCGGCCTCTCCGGCTACCAGGCGTCTCGCTCGCGAGTTGGGAGTCGACCTGCACCGGGTGACTCCGTCCGGCCCTTCGGGACGGGTAACCTCCGAAGACGTTAAGGCCTTTTCGGCACAAGCGGAAGCGACCCCGACGAGACAGGAAAAAGCAGCTCGACCGGTCGAAGCCCCATCCACCAAGGCCCCCACTCTTCCGGACATGGGTAAATGGGGAGAAGTGGAAAGGATCCCCCTGCGTTCGGTGCGGAAAGCCACCGCCCGTCAGATGGCCCTGGCATGGGCGCAGATCCCTCATGTGGGCAGCCAGGAAATCGCGGATATCACCCAACTGGACGCCCTGCGGAAAAAGCATAAACAGGAAATCGAGGAACTCGGCGGCCGACTTACGCTCACGGTGTTCGCCCTGAAAGCGGCCGTTGCCGCCTTGAAGAAATTCCCCCGCTTCAACGCCTCGTTGGACATGGAATCCGAAGAAATCATTCTGAAGAAATATTATCATATCGGAGTAGCCGTGGACACGCCGGACGGACTCATCGTACCGGTGATCCGCGACGTGGACCGCAAAAGCATCCGCGAACTGGCGGTGGAACTTTTCGAGCTGTCCCAAAGAACCCGAGACCGAAAAATCAAACTGGAAGAAATGCAGGGCGGCACCTTCACCATTACAAACATCGGTCCTTTGGGGGGAACCGCCTTCGCCCCCATCATCAATTATCCTGAGGCGGCCATTTTGGGGCTTGCCCGGGCTTCATGGCAGCCCGTCGTCCAAGGGGACGTGGAAAACGGAGACTATGAAATCAAACCCAGGTTGATTCTGCCCATCATGCTTTCTTTCGATCACAGGGTACTCGACGGGGCGGACGCCGAACGCTTCCTGATCGAAATCGTCAAGGCATTGGAGGATCCCGAGCGATTACTCATGGTCATCTGATTCGCGGCTTGCCGCCGATCCGCATCGGATCAGGAACGGTTTTGAGCGAGGTATTCAAACACGGGAGGTAGCATTTCATGGTCATGGGCGAATTCACGGAAGACGTTGAGCTGCTGGTCGTCGGCAGCGGTCCGGGTGGATATGCGGCGGCCTTTCGAGCGGCCGACCTCGGCCTGGATGTAGCCATGGTGGATATGGACCCCAAGCCGGGAGGCGTCTGCCTCAATCGGGGCTGCATCCCTTCCAAGGCCTTGCTCCACGTGTCCGAATTGATCAACGACGCGCAAGAGGCCTCCGCTTTCGGCCTTACCTTCGGGGAGCCGAAAATCGACGTCGATAAGATTCGCGGTTGGAAAGACGGCGTGGTGAGTAAGCTCACAGACGGTCTTCTGGAATTGTGCAAGAAGCGCGGCGTTCAATTCATCAAGGGAAAAACGACCTTTGAGAGCTCGGACACGGTGCGCCTCCAGGACGCCGAAGTGCGCCGCATTCGTTTCCGTCACGCAATCCTGGCCACCGGTTCCCGGCCCAGCACTCTTCAAGGTATCTCCATCAACGAAGACGGCCGTGTTTTCGGTTCTACCGGAGCTCTCAAATTATCTGATATCCCGAAGTCCATGCTTATCGTGGGGGGAGGCTACGTAGCGTTGGAAATGGGCTCCGTGTACGCCTCTTTGGGCACGGAAATCACCCTGGTGGTGCACAGGGACCGATTGGTGCGTCCGGCGGATCCGGATTTGGTGGCGCCCCTGAAACGAAGACTCGAGAGCGCTTTCAAAGCGATTCACTTCAACACGAAAGTCAAATCCTTGAAGGAGTTCGACGACCGTGTGGAGGTTTCTCTTGAGGGAGAGGGGGAAAACGCCGATCGGACATTCGATCGGGTGCTCGTAGCCGTCGGCAGGGACCCGAACACTCAGGGATTGGGACTCGAAAACACGCAAGTGAAACTCAATGACCGGGGTTACGTGGTAGCGGACGATCAACAACGAACCTCCGACCCCAAAATTCTGGCGATCGGCGATGTGGTCGGTGGATACATGCTGGCCCACAAGGCCATGCGTGAGGGCAAGATCGCCGCCGAAGTCATCGCCGGGAAGTCGTCGGCGTTCGACGTACGGGCGATTCCCGCGGTGGTGTACACCACACCCCAGATCGCATGGTGCGGCCTTACTGAAGAGTCGGCCCGAGCCAAAGGAATCAGGGTGGAAGTGTCACGCTTCCCCTGGAAATACTCCGGGCGTGCCTTGAGTATGGAGGCGCCCGAAGGAATGACCAAAATGATCGTAAACCCGGAGGACGGTAGAATTCTGGGCGTCGGAGTCGTGGGACGCCAGGCCGAAGGAATCATAGCGGAAGCGGTCCTCGCCATGGAGATGGGCGCTGTGGCCGAAGACTTGGCGCTCACCATTCATGCGCACCCGACTCTGTCGGAAACCGAAGGTGAAGCCGCCGAGATCATCATGGGAACATCCACGCATGTCCTTCCAAAAAGCGGGAAGAACCGAGCACATGTGGAGCAATAACCGCGTCAGACCGGCGAGTGACGCCCGCTGCGCCGGGCGCACCGGTAGGGAGGGCCGATCTCGCCGAATACATCCGGCCCTTCGCAAGGCTTTCTCATCAGGCCCTCCAAGATATATAATTCCGGATATTTCTTCTTCTGTTGAAATCGCCTGCAACGAAATCTAAACTGCGGTGGTGTGCGGGACGTGCGGGATCGGAGTTCGCCGCGGAGAATCGTTAACTTTCGGATCGGAATGTGACCCCACAGGAAGCCAAAGCAGCCCCCAAGGGCAAGAAGAGATTCCTCGTGCAACCCATGATGGTGCACGTGTGTTACGGTCTGGCGCCGTGTCTGGCGGCCTCGGTTTTCTTTTTCGGAGTTCGGTCGTTGGTTCTCCTGCTCATGGTCACTGCGGCCGCCGTGATTGCCGAAGGTCTGTTCACGTTGAAACAAGGCAAGCCCATCACTTCCGCCGTGCTGGTGACCTCACTGATTTATACTCTGAGTCTGCCGCCCACGATCCCTTTCTGGATGGCCCTGGTAGGGATATTGTTTGCGGTGGTATTCGGAAAGATGGTCTTTGGGGGCTTCGGCTTCAATGCGTTTAATCCGGCCATGGCCGGCCGCTGTTTCATCTACATAGCGTTTCCCACGGCCATGACCAACAAGTGGGTCGAGCCCTTTTCCCAATTCCCCGGAGGTTTTCTTCACTGGACTCCGTCCGTGGACGCCGTGAGTCGCGCCACCCCCTTGCAGGTACTCGCCGAAGGAGGGAACGTATCCACGGAGGGTCTGTTTTGGGGCACGGTGTCCGGTTCCCTGGGGGAAACCGCCGCTTGGTTGATACTCATCGGCGGTGCCTACATCATCTTTAAGAAATCCGCTCCCTGGCGTCTCGCCGTGTCGTGCCTGCTGGGAGCCGCCATTGTGAGCATCCTCCTGTGGTGGGCCGGCGTGAACGTGCAGGATCCCCTGACTTCAATGCTGGCCGGCTCTTTTCTGTTCGGCGCTTTTTTCGTGGTCACCGAACCCATCACCGGGCCCAAAACAAAACCGGCCCAATGGATCTACGGGTTTATCGTGGGGGGCCTGTGCATGACCTTTCGAGCCTATTCGAGTTTCGCCGAAGGATTCATGTTTTCCGTCCTTTTCATGAACACCTTCGCGGCAGTGATGGATATCGCCGTCAAAGAACTACAGCACCGCGGTGAAAAAAAGGCATGAAACGAAACAGGGCATTTTCGGTTTTGTACATGTTCCTGATCACCCTGTTCTTCGGCACGGTGGTCAGCATCGTGTATGGATTGAACCAGGACAGAATCGAAACCAACGACCGGATCAAATTAGAGGGGATCATCCTCAAAGTTCTGAATATTTCGGTGCCTCCCGGTGTCGAAGGTCAGGGGGTGTTGGAGCTGTTCAAGAACAGGGTGAAAACGGTGCAATTGGAGTCCGGTCCCGTATACATCGGCAAATCGGATCACGGCGCCGGGACCGTGGGTTATGCCTTTCAACTGTCGGGACCGGGATTCTGGGGTCCCATTCACGGCATGATGGGTCTAGGTCCCGATCTTCGAGAGGTCCTTGGTGTCGCCTTTTACAAGCATTCCGAGACACCCGGACTGGGTGGTAGAATCAGCGAATCCTGGTTCACCGAGCAATTCAAAGGTAAAATGCTTCCCTCATCGCCGGCCCCGGACGAAGTATTTTTCCGGCTGCGCCCGCCCGAAGCCGTCAAAGGGGCGAACGAAGTCGATGCCGTCACCGGCGCCACGGGTACCAGCAAAGCCGTCGAGCGGCTCATAAACGCGAGTATCCACAGGGTGCTGCCCCAACTCGCCGAGTTGTCGGGAAAACGAATAGGGTCCAAATAAGGTCAAGAGGTCAATTGTGGGTCACATCGGCACTCGAAAAATCATGATCAAGGGGTTGTGGGAAGAGAACCCCGTATTCAGGCAGATCCTCGGAATTTGTTCGGCTCTGGCCGTAACGAATCTCATGTTGAATACCCTGATCATGGGCGTCAGCCTTATTTTCGTCACCTCTCTATCCTGTGTCACCGTCTCCATTTTGAGAAAGGTGACGCCCTCACGCATCCGGATGATGGTTCAAACCCTGATCATCGCTTCCTACGTAATCATCGTGGATATTTTGCTGAAGGCCTACCTGCCGGATATCAGCGAAGCGTTGGGCGCATACGTGGGGCTCATCATCACCAACTGCATCATTATGGGAAGATGCGAAGCCTTCGCCAGGAACAATCCTCCGTGGCCGAGTTTCATCGACGGTATCGCTTCGGGATTGGGATATGCGCTGGTACTTCTCGCCGTGGCCTTCGTCAGGGAACTTCTGGGGTTCGGAACGGTTTTCGGTTACCCGGTAACCCCATCGGACATGACCCGCTGGACGATAATGGTAATGCCGCCCGGAGCCTTTTTTATGCTGGCCGTGGTGATTTGGATCGTCCGCGCCGCCGGATCCAAATCCGACAAGAAGGAAGGCGGCGCGGAAACGGCCGCACGTTGAAGGATTTCCCATGGAACTAGGCACCACCGCGTTCGTAATCTTTTTCGCGGCGATCTTTACGAACAACATCCTGCTGACCAACTTCCTGGGTATGTGCTCCTTCCTGGCCATATCGAGGGAGGTGAAGCCGGCACTCGGCTTGGGCTTGGCAGTCATTTTCGTGATGACGTGCACGTCCGGGCTGAACCATCTCGTCTATCACCAACTCCTCGTGCCCTTCGGCCTTGAGCACTTTCGTTTCATCGCGTTTATCATCGTTATCGCCGCTTTTGTTCAGTTGGTTGAAATGGTCATTGAACGCTATTCTCCGGTACTTTACGTCGTCCTGGGCGTATTTCTTCCATTGATCACCGTGAATTGTGCAATTCTTGGGGTTTGCCTTTTCATGATCATCCGTAACTACTCTTTTGTCCAATCCGTGGCCTACGGTGCCGGAGGAGGAATCGGATGGACTTTGGCCATCGTGGCCATGGGCGGCATCCGGGAGAAGCTCGCCAAAGCCAAAATCCCGACCCCTTTGGAGGGTCCCGGGATCAGCCTCATTATTGCCGGTCTGATGGCCCTCGCATTCATGGGTTTCAGCGGCATGATCCAGATGCAGTGAGGTCCGATCCATGGTGAGTGTTTTCGTAGGAATTCTGGCATTGAGCGCACTCGCGGGGTTCCTCGCTTTGTGCCTCGAAACCGCCGATTCCTATTTCGCAGATTATGGAGAGTGCAGGATTTCCATCAATGAAGGCGATCGGGAACTGGTGGTCCAAGGGGGAGGACACCTGCTGGGGATATTGACCGACGAAGGTATTTTCATTCCTTCGGCTTGCGGCGGGAGAGGAAGCTGCGGTCTCTGCAAGGTCAAGGTTTCCGAAGGAGCCGGTCCCCTCTTGCCCACGGAGACGCCTTATCTGGACAAGAAGGAAATCGAGGACCAAGTTCGACTTTCCTGCCAGGTGAAGGTTCGCAACGATCTGGCCATCCACATTCCACCCGAGTTGTTTTACATTAAGGAGTTCACGGCCAGGATATCGGGACTTCGAGACATCGCCGAGGATATGAAGGAGGTCCGCTTGAAACTCGTCGATCCGCCCGTGATGGAATTCAAGGCCGGCCAGTTCGTCCAGCTTCGAATCCCCGAATACGGAGATTCGGACGAGCCGGTTTATCGCGCCTATTCCATCGCTTCACCGGCGAGCAAAGGCGAAGAAATTCACCTGATCATTACGCGTGTGCCCCAAGGCATCGCCACGACTTACGTGCATGAACATCTGAACGAAGGGGACGAAACGCTTCTTAACGGTCCCCATGGAGAATTCTACCTCAGAGATTCGGAGCGGGATGTTCTGTTGGTGGCCACAGGCTCCGGACTCGCCCCCATCATGTCCATCCTGCACCACTTGGCGGACGAAAACATTCGCCGCAAAGTCTTTCTGGTCTTCGGGGCCCGCCGTATGGGAGACCTGTTTTACCTCGAGGAACTGAACCGGCTGAAAGAACGGATTCCCGATCTCAAGGTCGTACACACCCTTTCCAGACCCGAAGAACATGAGCAATGGGAAGGCCCGCGGGGTCGTGTTACCGATGTCATCCCCGATCTCGTTAAGGACCCCTCCAATGTGGAAGCCTATATCTGCGGAAATCCGGCCATGGTGGAGTCCGTCGAGCAGCAGCTTACCCAAATGGGCGTTCCCAAGGAACAAATATTCTATGACAAGTTTGCCTGACCTACCCCGAGGAGCGAATGCATGGCGCAGGACCGGGTGATCCAAGGTCCGTGGCTGGATCGGTTGGAAGAGAAGATGAGACTTCGGGCCTCTCCTGCTCACGGCTTCATGGGTCAAGACGACCGACGTTTGATCGAAATCCTGAGCGGAGACGATTGTACGGTCCATTCCTTGGGCCTCACGCATGAGCAAATCGCGGATCGGTTACATCTGCTTATGGAAGAAGGCAGAAAAGGATGGGGGGAGCCGGTGGAAGTGGAAGGAGCTTTCCTGGTGGAAGTTCAAGAAGCCCGGGGAAAAATCGCCTGTCCCTGGCCCCATCCGGGACTTTACCGTAAGGGGATGGTTCGACTGGAGAAAAAAGAAACCGGCGAAAAGATCAGCTACACCGACTTGGTCGTGCATATGATCCATGACCACGGCTTTTACCAAGGCAAAGGAAGTCCCTTTCGATTAGAGCCCTCGGCATTGAAACGAATTCTTGATCTCTGATCATCCGTCGAATTTTACGCCCAACCCACTTGAGTCCATGCCGTTACGGAACGCCGCCATGCACCTCACCATTGAAGACATTCGCAGCGCTCACACGACGCTGCAACAAGTGCTTCCCGCCACTCCCCTGATACGTTCGGGCTCATTGAGTCGTCAGGTGGGGGCGGAGGTCTGCCTCAAACTGGAAAACCTTCAGGAAACCGGTTCCTTCAAGGTAAGGGGCGCCTACAATCGCCTCCTGCGCCTCACGGAAGACGAGAGAGCCGAAGGTGTGGTGGCCGCCTCCGCGGGCAACCATGCACAGGGAGTGGCCTGGGCCGCGAACCGGCTCGGATTACGGGCCACCGTGGTCATGCCGAAGAACGCGTCCATTCGCAAATTGGCCGCCGTCCGGGAAATGGGGGCCCAAGTCGTGCTCCACGGCTCCTGTTTTGATGACGCGAAAACCCATGCCGCGGAACTCTCCGCAAAGTCCGGGAAGGTACTGATCCCGGCTTTTGACGATCTTCACGTTATGGCCGGCCAGGGGACTATAGGAGTCGAGATCAACGAGGTCCTCACTCCGGACACCACGGTGGTGGTGCCCGTTGGAGGAGGAGGGCTCATTTCAGGTATCGCAACGGCGGTCAAATCCATCAATCCCGCCGTGCGCGTTGTGGGAGTCCAAACGCAAAGCTGCCCCTCGGCGCAGGCATCACGAGAAATGGGGAAGCCCATCCGGGTGGATGCGTTGCCCACACTGGCCGACGGAATCGCCGTGAGCAAGACCGGCGACCTGACCTATGACATCATGCGGGACTTCGTGGACGAAATCGTCACCGTGGATGAAGAGGCCATCGCCGGAGCCGTTTTCACCTTTATTGAACGCGCCGGTCTGGTCGTGGAGGGAGCGGGCGCGGTCCCCCTGGCCGCCCTGATGGAACGACGAATCCACATCCAAAGCAGGCGTTATGTTCTCATCGTGAGCGGCGGCAACGTCGAAACCGCAGTCATCGACCGCATTCTCCAGCGTGGCGCCATGCGCATGGGAAGGCTGATCCGTCTGGAACTGGACCTGCCGGACGTGCCGGGGGCCCTTTGGAACCTCCTGGGCATTGTCGCCGAACTCGAAGCCAATATCCTGCACATCGTTCACGACCGCCTATCCCTGCAAACGCCCATCAAATTCTCCCGGGTACAACTCAACCTCGAAACGCGGGACGCCGAACATTCGCAAGATATCGTCGATCGGTTGGAAAAGGCGGACTACCACGTACGGTGGTTGGTGTAGCCATCCGGAACGGATTGCGTCTTTGAGGGAAAACGAAAGTTCATGCCGAGAAAGGCAGGCCGAGAAACCTACTTGAGCTGGTAGTTGAACACGTGAGTTTCAGGGCCGCGCTTGATTTCCAGGGTCAGCTCGGATTCCTGTTGAAGCAGTTGGTAGGCGGCAAAGGCTTGTTCAGGGTGAGTGATGGGCGCACCGTTAACACCCTGCAGGATGTCCCCGTTTCGAATCCCCAGCTCCTCGATTACGCTCCCCGGCCGAATGTCGCTCACCAGGTACCCCGCGGGTTTTCCGTTGACAAAATAGGGCCGGACTCGAAGCTGAGTCATGAATTGGTTGACGTTGCTGATCATGCCCTCGAACTCACCTCGATCCACAACGTAAGTCTGATCGTCCACCTGCCTCACCGCATCCGGAGAAACGCCACGGGCCTCCTCGGAAGGGACCTCTCCCGCGACAAGTGGGGAACCACTCTTCCTCTTCCTGTGCAGGTCGTCCTCAGGCATGGCCAGCACCTCTTCCCGTCCGTTGCGTTCCAGAATCACTTTCCGCCAAAGCACGGCCTTGAGGCTTGCACCCTGGATTTCCTCGCCGGGCTGGAGCAGTTTCTGCTTCCCACCGGCGGCGTCGTCTCGGATCACCGCAAAGGAATAAGCCGCATCCTCGGCCACCACCGTACCCTGAAGCACGACGCGCAGATCCGTGTCCGGAAGATTCTCGGCATCGTCCCCCCGGATTTCCTTGGCCGCCTTTTTGGGGGCGACGCGTACGGCGGGCGTCCCGGCGCCGGGATTGAAGATATTGTTCCTCGTGATGGCCGAAAACGCCTGTATCCCGGAGACTCCACGATCAAGCTCAGCGGGTTCTACCGTGGAAGAGGGTGAAATGCGGACCGGAGGTTCCAAGTGGGAACTCACGAGCGTCACGCCCAGCCGCGCGGCGGACCACGCCATCAGACCCACGAGTAGAAAGTTGATCGGCCGGAAATATTTCTTGATCAGCATGGGCTCATTAGATCGCCGGCCCTCGAAAAAGTCAACGCCTTGAACCACGTCTAAGGCATGCCACAGGATCGAGTCGCTTCACCCTGCGTACGCTCGGGGATTACGCTGATCAAGTCTTCCGATAACGCCTCCAAATCTTCCCCGCAAACCATGTAATCCTTGATCGAGCGCCGCTTGTGGGTATTGCTTTCAACCCATCGGTAAGGGTATGCTCCAGCCGATTGTCGGGTTTGTGCTCCCAAACCTGAATGCTCTTCGGGGTTCCCGGGTTCGCACCGGGAACGGATCGACCCTCATGCGGATTCACAATGGTGGGAAGCCCGCCGCGGACGGACTTGCCGCCTCATAGCCCGAAGTCACCGTACTTTCGGGCGATCATGCCCGCCGATTCCGGCAACGGGCGAGGTCTTCATGCTGGAAACCCTCCTCCTCGGAATAGCCCTCGGATCCGATGCATTTGCCGTGGGACTCGGCGTCGGAACCCGATACAGCGCCGCGCCTCATATCCTGCGTCTCTCTTTAAGTTTCGGCTTCGCCCAGTGGTTCATGCCCCTTGTGGGGTGGTTCGTGGGCAAGCGGCTCGTGGTCTTCGCCTCCCAATGGGCCCCCTGGATCGCTTTCACTATGTTGGTGCTGTTGGGAATTAAGATGATCAAAGACGGTATCGGAGCGGTAGAAAGCGGAGACGATACCCTCGACCCCACCAAAGGACTCATGGTGTTCGTGCTTTCCCTGGCCACCAGCCTGGACGCACTGGGGGTGGGATTCAGCTACGGAATTACGGCAAGAAGCCTCTTCGTGAGTTCCATCTTTATCGGCATCATTACAGCTTTGATGACAGTCGCGGCCATGAAGCTCGGAAGTCGCCTCTCCCAGAGCTATGGACGAAAAGTCGGCTGCCTGGGCGGCGCCATTCTGCTGGCCATCGCAGTGAGAATCGTGCTGTAATAAGTCAATCACGAAGGTTCGGTACGGTTTCCGGGCCAAGTACCGGAAAGACGCAATGATTCAGCAATCTATTGGGGAGAAATAAGGGAAGAAGCCCCGCAGGATAATGCAATGAAAGGCATCGACTTTCAAGGATGCCTTCCCGAATCTCACCCAAGCATAAAGGAGTCCATACCATGCGCACAGGTCTTGTGAGATTGCTTCTTGTCGTCGCAATGCTCTGCACATTGGTTCCGACCCGACAGGCCCATTCCGGCAAGGCCGTGGGAGCATACGACGATCCGCCGACCCTGGTTCCCGCCGAAAGCCTGACCATTCGCTCCGTCTCGCCCGAACAGAAGAAACTGTTGGAAGAATTTAGAGCTTCCCTGGCTCCCGCGAGCGCGGACTATTTGGACTTGAAGGCCTATCAAACGGAAGTGAAGGACCAGAACAACCGCGGCTCCTGCCCGTCCTTCGCCTTTCTCGGCGCCCTCGAGGCGGCGTACGTCCGCACTTATGGGTTGCACGAACTGAACCGGTACACCGATGGATGGACCCGCTGGCAGGAATACGGCATCACCAACGATTGCAGCCTCATTTGCGTCACGCCTGAATGTTACGCGGGTTGTGAGGAGTTCGATCTTTCGGAAGAATATTTCATCCATATTGTCTTCACCAGCCACGCCTCGTACCGGCCGGAACTCATGCACGACAACTGGACTTCCCAGTGCGGAACCCATACCGATCATACGTTGCCCGGGCACGCCTTGGCGGCCACCAACGGACTGTTCCTGCCTCTGGAGAAGTATGCCCCTTATTTCGGCAGAGCCAATGTCCAGCTCTATAAGTACGGGACCTATCACGGCGACGCCGACCGGGCCACGATCGTTACGGACTCGGGTATGGTGTGCGATCAGTTCGACGACAAGGGCAATGCAACCGCAATCACCCTGACTCAGGAAGCGCTGGACGCGTACGAATTCGATGAACGGCTCATCCCCCTGGACGCTCGGAAGAATGCCGAATACGGACCAACACGTGTGTTGATTCTTACCATGACGGAGGCCAGGGACAGTTCGCTGATCGAGGACACCCTGGCGGATCAGAAGGAGGTCTACATCGGATTGAATTGGGAGGCCGCTCCCCCGGCGTCCCAGCCGGGTGGCGCCAATCAGCCCTATCTGGACTGTAATACGGGACAGACCTACGACGACGGGAACCCCATTTGCGATTTCACCAACCACACCGAGGATGCCGTCAGCGGGCACGCCCTCCTCATCATCGGCTACGACAGAACACGCAAGCTCCTCCTGCTCAAGAATTCCTGGGGTCCCGACCTTCCCTACCTGTGGGTTCCCTACGATTACATCGAGAAACAGGCGGGCGGCGGCGCGGTGGTCCTCGGCGTCAGGAGCCCCTTCCTGGGTCAAAATCCCGAAGCCATGTGGATGGGGGAATGGAATATGGATCATGACGGACACCTCGGACGTCTCGTCATCCGGCGAACGAGACCCATGCCCCCCACGGACGTCCAGGCGGGCGAATTCTCGGACGTCACGGCCAACTCCTACGCGCGGCTGGGTTCGTACTATGGGTCCGACGGCGTCGCTCATGAGGTGACCGGAAAAATATTGGACGGCGCGGGTTATATGATCCGTTTATACATCGACTTCGACAACCCGGAGGGTGCTCCCGACGCTTACGGCGACTCCGTGGAGTTGAACGGCCAGGAATTCGAGCTCGAACTCATCAACTCCTCCAATCCGCAGATTCACGCCAATTTCGCAGCCGGCACCACGACGTGGAGCGGACACGATTACGGTGCGCTGCTATACCGGACCCATATCGACATAGGGCACGAATCCGCCTCTTTCGAGCGGGCGAGGTGGCTGGATCAATACAAACTGTACTTCGATGGAGGCTCGGAACAACTCTTCGACGTACAGGATATGGGCTCTCTTTCCGCCGGAGGCTACTACCCGGTGACGGCGGAACTGGGGCAGAGTTCCGGAAGCATCGCGGCGGTGGATGGGGAGGAACAGCACCACCTTTGGATTTGGGGCAGCTCCGCCGACTTCTACTATCACACCTGGGAACTGGGTGTGCTCAGCGGGCCCGGTCATTTCGGCCTTCGCATCGCCGACCTTCCCTATTCCGGCATCTGGAAGGGAAACGTGGACAAAGTGGACTACAACTTTTACGTGCAGCATTACGACACGGCGTCCACCGTGGTGATTTACGCCGGGGACCCCACTTCCCTCTATGCCTTCCTGGCGGACATGTTCAACTCCGGGACCTTCCAGGCCGATTCCATGGACCCGAAGCAGCAACGAACCTTGAAAATCGTGTTTTCTTCCGACACCCAGGGAACCGCCGTACTCACGGACAACACGAAGACGCCTCCCGTCACCGTTCAAGTACCCATTACCAAGACCTTCCCCGCAAAAGAGACCCTGCATTCGGGCATTTGGAAGTGCGCGGACCTGGGGTTCAACCTGTATCTGCAGGAATATGAAGTGGGTTCCGCCCTGGCGGTGTATACCTACGACGGTGAGGATTTCCACCCGTTTTTGGGCGAGTTTTTCAAAAACGTCTTTTCCGCTCCCCACATGGCCCATACGGGTGAGCAGCTGACCATCACCGTGACGGATACGGATTCCGCAAAGGCGGTGCTGTCCAGCCGGCCCGATCTGAACATCATGATCTCGAAGACATTCGAGCCGGTGGGCATGGAATGAGGGTTCTTTGAGAGGCTCCGGAGCCCGACTCTAATCTCAACGGGTTTCGTGAAATAATTACAGCGATAACTCACGACAGGCGGGAATCTCAACGAAGATTCCCGCTTTTTTGTGCATGACAGTGGAAATATCTCTTATGTCACCACAAAAGGACGGTGAACAATCCATCCGATTTGATTCACGGCCGAGGATTGCGTTCGCGGTAGAACCGCTCGCTCTCTCCGAAAACCGGTGACCAGGGAACGGAGTTGTGAGTATACTGAGTTTGTTCCAGAAGGCGGACCCTTGCGGCCGCGTCCGATCGCGCGAATGGCTCCTCCTCCACACGGAAGGGTGGGATAAAACGAATCGCCATGAAAAAGACGAACCGAGGCCGCCAAGGAGGTTTCATGCAGGAGCTGAAATTTCCTCCGATCCCACCGGGGACCAAGCGTTTGAAGACCCTGATCATCCGCATGGTGTTTTTCATCATGGGACGGGGGTTGCAGTCGGCATCCATGCATGACCCGGACGTGAAACGGGAACTCGCGTCCATCCCGGAGGGATTCAGGATTCAAATGAGAGTGTCGCCCTGTGGTGCCGCCATGACCCTCCTGAAGAGCGACGCAGGGCTCCGATACCTGGGCGGAGGACCGGAAGACGCGGAGCTCACGATCAGCTTCAAGAACACGGAAAGCGCCTTCATGGTGCTCACCGCACAGATCGGCACCCCGCAGGGCTTCGCGGAACACCGCATCAGCGTCGCGGGCATATTGGCCTACGCCATGGTATTTACCCGGTGCGTGAACATCCTCATGGGCCACCTGTTCCCTTCCTTCATCAACAGGCGCATCATGAAACGACTCCCTCCCATGCCGCTGCGGAAGCAGTGGGTTCGGATCAAGATTTATGCTTTGGGCGTGCCGTTTGGAAAATAGAAGGAACCTTCCTGAAGTGCCTACGAGAGGGGACCGATGAATACCAGGATTCCACCCTACTATGAGTTCCACAACCCGGTGAAGATCATTTCCGGTCATAAGGCGCTGGAGAATCTTCCCTTCGAATTGGAGCAACTCGCCGCCGCACGCCCCATGATCATCACGGACAAAGGCGTGGTACGCGCCGGTCTCATAGACATCGTGAAAGGCGCGTTTGCGGATTCCGGCGTGACCATCGGCGCCGTCTTTGATGAAACACCACCGGATTCTTCCGTGGAAACGGTGAACGAAATCTCCAAGATTTACCGTGCCGCCGGCTGCGATTCCCTCATTGCCGTGGGAGGCGGATCGGCCATCGACACGGCCAAAGGGGTCAATATCGTCATCACGGAGAAATCGGACGATCTTTCCCGGTTCATGGGAGCGGAGATGTTGAAAAAACCCATGAAGCCGCTGATCGTTGTCCCCACCACATCGGGTACCGGGTCGGAGGTGACCCTGGTGGCCGTGATCAACGATACCAAGAAGAGCATGAAGATGCTGTTCACCTCTTATCACCTGTTGCCCAAAGTGGCGGTTCTGGACACCCGTATGATGTCGACCATGCCGCCCCGCATCACGGCGGCCACCGGCATGGACGCCTTGAGTCACGCCATGGAAGCCTACATCTGCCTGCAGAATAATCCCATCAGCGACGCACACGCGTTGGCCGCCATCTCCCTGATCCGGGACAACCTGGTGAAGGCGGTCAAAAACGGAAAAGACGTCGATGCAAGGCTGGCCATGGCCAACGCCGCCTGTATGGCCGGGGCGGCCTTCTCCAATTCCATGGTGGGGATGGTGCACAGTCTCGGACACGCGGTGGGAAGTCTGGCTCACGTTCCGCATGGGGTGGCCATGTCCATCTTTCTGCCCCACGGACTGAGGTACAACCTGCCCAAGGCGGCCGAGTGGATCGGAGGACTGCTGCTCCCTCTGGGCGGTCCGGAAATCTACGCGACGACCCCCCAAGCGGAGAGAGCACACAAGACCATCGAATTGGTGGAGGACCTGCGCGAAACATTACACGAGTTGTGCGGTTTGCCCTTGACGCTGACCGAAGCCGGAGTGGATCGGGATCAGCTCGAAGCGGTGGCGGAGGCCGCAATCAACGACGGTTCGCTGGTATTCAACCCGGTGGAGATGGACCTGCATGACGCCTTGGACGTGCTGAATCAAGCCTATGGCGGCGAGGGGGCGAGGGAACAATCCGGGCCGTCCAACCGGGTTCTGGAAGTTGATCCGACCACGCGCACCTGGCAAGTCCACCATGTGAGTGAAATGGAGCGCCGAGCATATCTGGGAGGCAAGGGGCTCGGCCTGAAGCTCTATTACGATCGCGTCGAGCCGGGAATCGATCCATTATCCGAGGAAAACATGGTGGTTGTCATGCCCGGAGTGCTCATGGGCACCGGCGCGCCCTGCACCGGTCGTTTCGCCGCGGTGACCAAATCCCCGCTCACCGGAATCATGACCGCTTCCTCTTGCGGAGGCCCCTTCGGCATGGCCTTGAAGACCGCCGGTTGGGACGGCATCATCATCAAAGGAAAGTCCGAAACCAAGATATTCATCGAAGTCGATCGGGACAAGGTAACCTTTCACGATGCCGGCGATTTGTGGGGCCTGACCACTTCGGAAGCCCAGGCGCGAATGACGGGCGAGAAAGGGACTGCGGCACTGGTCATCGGTCCGGCCGGCGAAAACGGGGTGCGGTTTGCTAATGTGAGGTCCGGCGACCGGTTTCTGGGACGCGGCGGCCTGGGTGCGGTCTTGGGCTCTAAAAACGTCAAAGGCATTGTCGCCAAGGGCGGCTACACCAAGATTCTTCCCAAGAACGAGGCCGCGTTCCGCAAAGCGAAGAAACGTGCCCTATCCTACATCCGTTCCAACGACATGACGTCGCGTGTACTGCGCAACTTCGGCACCGCGTCCAACACGGAGTTCACGAATAACAACAACATCCTGCCGGTTCGCAACTTCCAGGACGGCCGGCACGACGAGGGCATGAAGCTTTCCGGACGAACTCTCGCGGAAAAGCACGCCTCCAAACCGCATTTCTGCATCCCCTGCTCCATCATGTGCGGCCATAAAGGAACCTTCGAGGGCAAGTCGCTTCCCATCCCCGAGTATGAAACCGTGGGTCTTCTCGGGTCCAACCTGGGCGTCTTCGACGGCGACGTCATCGCCGAGTGGAACCGAATCTGCGCCGACATGGGCATGGATACCATCTCCACCGGTGGGACCTTCGCCTGGGTGATGGAAGCCACCGAAAAGGGGCTCATTCGGAGCGAGCTCAGGTTCGGCGAACCTAAGGGCGTGGCCGACGCGCTGTACGATATCGGATACGCACGCGGCTTCGGCGCGGAAATGGGCATGGGCAGCCGTGCACTGGCGGAGAAATACGGCGGTGAGGATTTCGCCGTGCACGTGAAGGGAATGGAAGTGTCCGCCTATGATCCGAGAGGATGCTTTGGGCAGGCGCTGTCCTATGCCGTGGCCAATCGCGGCGGCTGTCACCTGTCCGCCTATCCCGTGGCCCTGGAAGTGCTGTTCGGCCTGCTGAATCCGTTTCGTGTGGGCGCCAAGGCGGACTTCATCGCATTCCTGGAAAACCTGTACTGCTGCGTGAACTCCTTGCAGACCTGTCAATTCACGGCCTTCGCCTACGTGTTCGAACCCCCCTTGACCAAGTACACACCGCATTTTCTGCTGGGGTTCATCATGCAGAACCTACCCAAGGCGGCGTTACGTTTGATCGATTTCGGCCTCTATCGAGACCTCTGGTCCTCAGTGACCGGCGCTCCCCTGTCCTGCAAGGAGTTCATCACCGCAGGCGAACGGATTCATGTGCTGGAACGCTACATGAACACCCGCGAGGGAATCGGTCGGAAAGACGATATCCTCCCGCCGCGGCTGCTCTCCGAATACCGGGAGTCGGACGAGCAAAGGCGTACGATCCCTCTCGACGCCTTGTTGGATCGATACTACAAGGTGCGAGGGTACGCCGCCGACGGCAAACCAACGGATGACTTGCTGGCCCGTCTGGGCATTGAAGACCGGCGCGCCGGTTCCCGGTAGGTCCGGCCGTACGCATTCGAACTTCTCTCCCCCGGCCGTTGGACACGTCAACAACTCAGCGACCCAGCCCATGTTCGGTGTCGGTCTCTTCGACACCCTGCTCTTGAAGTGCTTATTTTTCCTAAAGACATGCAAAACCAAAGTACAACGCCATTCAAGAAACACAGCAATGTAATCAACCAGGTGAATCATGAATGGAACATACATACGATGGAATAGACGCTATGAGCTGCTGCCTACCAACCATATTCCATACTAGACGGAAAATGTATTCCTGATTCATAACAACAATAGTCGATTGCTCATCAATACAACATGACGCCAATATGCCCAAACCACGTCGGCGTCCTTCCGCCCCATACGGGAGGGTCGGCAAAGGTCTTGGAACGGACTCGGGTGACTGTCGGTGATGCGGTATTCTTCAAACATCGGCTTGTCCGAAAAGCATGAATAGTCTTCACCTGCCGGGGTCCCGTCACATTGTATGACAATCTACTCATTCCATTCACATTTTTCATCTTCCCGATGGAAATAAATATGATATACTGGCTTTGATTGTTGATTTTTCTCCCAAGAAGGTTCTCTCTCCGCTTGATGCTCGAACACGACCTCGAATACGCATTTCCCTTCAACCGCCGACTACGAGAGAAGCAGCTCCTTCATCCCGCTTTGCGGCGCGTTGGTTTCAACAACGGGAACAAGGCCTTGAATCCGCATTCCATCCAAGGAAGCTGCCATCTCGCGCAGCCGGGCCTCCGGCCCTCGGTGAATCGCCGGAGGGACTTTCATGGACCACGAACCCGGCTTGTGCTCCCGAGCCGAAGTAAAGGAGAAGTCTCATGAAATCGGTGCTTAGGGTCGTCACGGTGTTGATCGCCTTGGGGGGTTGGGGGTTCTCGAATGCATACGCTCTGGACCTCTTGGCGGGCCGCGCTGTGGGACCCCCGGTGATCGACGGCCGAATCGATTTTGGTGAGTGGCCCATCGCAACCAACAGCATCGACTTTGACCACGGGTTCGTCACCGCGGTGAATGATCGTATGCGCTTGTACCTCCTTGTGGACGTGCTCGAAGACGACATTGACAATCCAAGATCAAGCTCGTCCGAGGGTGACTGGATCGAGGTGGTCGTGGATGTCGATGAAAACGGCGATTTTACACCCGGAGTGGACCTGATCTACACGCTCTGGAACAATTCCCGCGAACTGCGCATCCAATACTACCTTTCCGACAGCGGCGTTCGCGCCCCCCTGCGCGACACCCCCATCTATTCCAGTCTGGCCGCCGGCTTCGGATGTTTTGCGGATGATGCCACGGAAGTGCCGCTCGACCCGCCCTCATCGTCGGAATGTTTCAACCATCGGGTTTGGGAGATGGCCATCGACCTGGAAGAGATCGGCGCCGATCCCAACGTGTTTCTGCCCACGGAGCACGTTCTGCTCAGTGTCCGTGTGCATTCGAACGTGCCCGCTTTTGAAGAGCGTTTCCCTGAGGGCGGTTTCGCCGACATGCTGGACATCCAATTGGTGACCGTGCCGGCCGTGGCCAACACGGGGGGCGCGGTGATTCAATTCGACCAAGAAAACACGGACGACAACGGGGACGGGATCATCAACGATCCCCTGGAGGTCACCCAGGCCGTCCAGCACCGTGACAACTCCCTGCCGTTGGTCGCCCGCAAGGATACCGCGGTGCGAGTTTACGTGGAGGTACGGGAGGACGATTCCCCTCAAATGGTCACCGTATCCTTATACGGGACCAGAGACGGGAGAGACCTGCCCGGCTCCCCTCTTTCCGCAGAGTTCTGGGCGCACCCGGATTTCGAATTTCCGTTGCGGTTCTTCGTAGACCCCTTCTCCGAGGAGGCCCGGTATGGAATCCGGAAGGGACGAGACAATCTACTTCACACGGCCAACTTCGCGCTGCCCGATGAATGGATCAAGCCGGACAATGTGATCTTCTACGCCAAAGCACGGTATGCGGATCAGGAAATCGAGTCCCGATCCGCGGAGGTATTTTTCGTTCCACGCAAGACGCCCTACTACGTGACGATCCCCATCAATGAGGGCTCTTGGGAGGCTCCGGTCCAGGTGGACGAAACCCATCTCGCGGCCGCCGAAAGTTACTTGAAGACGATTTACCCCGTGCCGGACGTGAATTTCGAGCGATGGGAATACCCGCCCTTCGACATCGCACCGGGAGTCGTGACCGGAGCGATCCTGCGCAACGATATTCTCGAAAATCTCATTATGTATTATGACCTTCTGACGGCCCTGGACGTGGACCCCATGCCCGAGCAGATCTACGGCTACACCGTTACGGCGGATCTCGCCCAGGCGGCCACTCAAAGCCCCTTATGCACCACCCCCGGATGCGGACACGTGGCGGGGGGCGGCACCTTCGTTGAAGGGGCGGACGGTACCTATCTGTACAACCCGACCAATATGGCCCATGAAATCAACCACAACATCGGCGACCCGGAAACCTGGGCTCAACACGTCCCCGGCGGCACTGTCGGGGAGGGCACCGTGGACCCGGAATGGGTGCGTCTTTACGAGGAAAGCGAAGGCGGAGTCGAAGCCCCCTATGCCGAATTTCACATTCGCGAATTCGGCTTCGATACCCGCCCTCCCTGGGTCAATGGATACGATATCCTGGGCCTCAGCTTCTACGAACGCCGATTCACCGTAATCCCGCCGTACTGGCCCGAAATCATGTCCTACCTGACGGCCATTCAACTCGACGGCGTGCACCTCAAGTACGTCCATCCCCAAGCCTGGACCTCGCCCTACCGTTGGACACGCATGTTCGACGTATTCGAGCCCGACCCCTCCGGCTTTCCCGGATCGGGACGGATGCGCATGATCTACTACGTATCCGGTCGGATGAATAGGCAGGGATTGGTGCAGCTCAACCCGGTCATGAGATTATCGGGCCTTCCGAGCGTCGAACCCGACTCCAAAGGAGAGTACATCCTGGAATTCCAGTATCCCGGCGGCAGAAGGAGTCTCACCGTTCCTTTTACGCCGATTTTTGTGGACAGCGAAGGCTCACCGTTGGATACTGTGTATTTCCGTTTCGCTTTGCCCGCCAAAGGGACCCCCGATCGTATCGTCGTGCGCAAGGACAAGGAGGTTCTGGACCAGATCATCGTTTCGAAGCATCGCCCCAAGGTCGCCGTCACCGAGCCTCGAGGGGATATGGAATGGAACGGCACCCAAAAACTGGTCTGGCAGTCCAAGGACCAGGACGACGACCCGTTGACCTACGTGATCCTTTACAATCCGAATGTCGCGGCCTCCTCCAAGGTGAAGTCCAATTGGATTCCGGTGGCCTGGGATGTTCAGGGCGATTCCTACGAAGTCAATATGGATAGGCTCCCCGGCGGCACTACAGGCAGGTTCAAAATCATGGCCACCGACGGGTTTCACACGGTTTCCGCCTATTCCCCGGGCAGCCTGACCGTGAAAGACAAACCGCCCACCATAGCCCTCATACGTCCCGACCTTTCTCCCCAAACGGACGTGGCGGAAGAAAATCCGAACCAGTATCGGGTTTATGCGGGAGGGGAAGCCGAACTCGATCGGACGCTGCCGCCGGGCCCGGTGACCTTCGAGGCCCACGGTTCGGACCTTGAGGACGGCCGTTTGGCGGACGACCAAATTCTGTGGTTTCTGGGCAAGCAGAGGCAGTTCATGGGCAGGGGCGGAAAGATCACGGTCCATTTCGAATCCGGCACGTACCTTATCACGGTGACGGCGGTGGACAGCGCCGGCAACACGACGAAGAAGGAATTCTCCATTGTCGTGGGCGAGGAGACGGAGAACGCCTCATAGTCTCAAAGAAATAAGACGGGGGTGATCCGATTCATCAGCGAGACGGAAAATTGGTGCAATGCCGCTTCAATCCGTCCAATCCTCGAAAATATCCAGGTCGGGATAAAGCTCCTTTGCGCATTCCCTGCAAAGCCCGTGACTGAATTGCGCTTCGGAATGCTTCCTGATGTAGGTTTCAATTTGGTGCCAGTTCCCATTATCGTCTCTGATTTTCTTGCAGTTGGAACAAATCGGAAGGATGCCTTGGAGTTGTTTTACCTCGTCCAGAGCCTGTTGGAGGCGACGGTTCTTCTCCTCAAGGTCTTTCTGCAATCTTCGAATCTTGAGATGGATGTTGATGCGCGCGATGGTTTCGTACTCGTTGATCGGTTTGACAATGTAATCCACTCCTCCCGCTTCGAACCCTTTGAGCTTGTCTTCGACGCCGTCCATGGCGGTCATGAACAGCACGGGAATTTCCCTGGTTTGGGAATCGCTTTTCAATCTTCTACAAGTTTCAAATCCATCGATACCGGGCATCATCACGTCAAGGAGTATCAGGTCCGGTCGGCCGTGAGAGGCTTTGGCGATGCCGTCTTCCCCGTCGCGTGCAATCATGACCTCAAACGATCCGTCCTCTAAATGCCGGGTGATCAAACCCAGGTTGGTTGGATTGTCGTCGATCACAAGGATAACCGGAGATCCTCCCTCGGCTTCGCTCATGACGACTCCTTCCTCATATAGGACTCCACGAATTGGACGATCTGCTTGTCTTCAAACGCCTTGGCCATTTCGTCCAATCGGTCCGCAAACGCTCCGTAAGCACGGTCCGTCTCCCTGAGCTGATCCGCCTTTCGACGAATCGGCCGCATCTTTCCCAATAGGGCCAACTCATGAATAGCTTCCAGATCCACTTCAGGCGGCGGGATAATTTCGGGTGAAGAAGCCGGGGGAAGATCAGGGCATCCCTCCGGGGCCGCGGTGATTTTTCGCCGCGGTCCTTCATACCCGTTGCCTCCGGCGACCTGAGCCCCTCGGACAACCCTTTCAGAGTGTGCGACAGGGACAACGATCTCGAAAGAAAAGCAGCTCCCTTGGTTTGGAACGCTGGTCACGGTAATATCGCCCCCCATCAACCGGACCAATCGGCGACTGATGGCCAGGCCCAGCCCGGTTCCCGAGGCTTTGCTGCGTTCGTCGCCCACCTGCTCGAACGGTTTGAAAATTATGGCAAGTTGGTCCTTCGAGATACCGACCCCCGTGTCTTCCACCTCGAACCGAAGCGCCACATACTTCTCTTCACCCCACCCGGAACGTACCATAGTTTCCACTCGAAATATAACACGACCGGATTCCGTGAACTTGACGGCATTGCCGATCAGGTTGAGCACAACCTGACGCAAACGTTTTTCATCGGCAACGATGAATCGTGGCGTATCAGGCGTCGTTTCGATATCGAACCGCAGCTCTTTCCGTTGAGCGCTCAGTCTCATAAAGCCGCCAACGCCGTCGACGAACTCATGAAGATCCATCTCCCCGGGTGCCAAAACCAGTTTGCCGGCCTCGATCTTGGAAAACTCCAGAATATCGTTGATCAGGGTGAGCAGGTGCCGCGCGCTCTCCTTCACAATGGCAACCCCTTCTTGCTGGTCTTCATTCAAGCCGGTCGCTCGCTGCAATATCTGTGAATATCCCAATATGGCATTCAACGGGGTTCTCAGCTCATGGCTCATGTTGGCCAAGAAGGCACCTTTGGTTCGATTCGCGGCTTCCGCCGCCTCCTTTTCTCTTTCCACCTGCTCTTTGCGTTTACGCTCGGTAATGTCCACCAGCGACCCTTCGAATCGAACGATTTCTCCGGTTTGACCTTGCACGACATGGGCCGAAATGGAGAACCAAAATTCATCCTCGGATCGACGCTGGGCTTTGCCTTCAAAATCGATCACGGCTCTTTCATTCGCCAATTCGGAAAGGAAGGCGTCCCGCGCCTCCGGATCGGGAAAGCACTGCTCAAGAAGACTAATGTTCGAAAAGTCCATGGACTCGGAGACATCATAACCCAGGATATCCATCAGGGAAGGGTTGGCGTTGATCAGGCGCCCGTCCGGATCCGCTTGGAATATGCCTTCGTGGGCCCCATTGAACAAGTTGCGGTAGCTTTCCTCAGCCGCCTGCAGCCGCCGTTGGGATCGCCTCAAGTCCAGATGAAAACCGATGCGCGCCAGAATCTCGTTCTTGGATATGGGTTTGATGATGTAGTCGTTTCCGCCGACCACGAAGCCGTCCATAAGGTCTTTGACTTGGTCTTTCGCCGTCAGAAAAATGATGGGAAGCACTTCTTTGGGATATTTGATTCGTATTCGTCTCGCCGTTTCAAACCCGTTGAGCCTGGGCATCATGACATCCAGCAGAATCAAATCAGGCCGGACGGCATCACACATTTCCAGGGCCTGTAAGCCGGAATTTGCGGTGTACACGGAAAACCCGGTCAGCTCGAGATTGTTTTGAATCACCTTGAGGTTGACCGGCTCGTCGTCTACGGCCAAGATTCGTGTCCTCGCGTCTGAAATCCCTGTAAGCGCATCGTTCGGCCGGACTTCGGACGTCTTCCGGCACGGTTCTCGAGCTTCCCCTCCTACCACGGGGCGTTGCTCCGATTCCATGGTAATGACGGGCGGCCCATCGGTGCGCGGAGCATCTGCGCCGGTGGAATCGGCAATGTCCAAAGTGAACGCAAAGGAGGAGCCTTCTCCCACCTTTGAAGTCACCCGGATGTCGCCGCCATGGAGTTCCACCAAGCTCTTGGTGACGGATAGGCCGAGCCCGGTGCCTCCGTATTCCCGTTCAACGGAACCGTCGGCCTGCTCAAAGGCCTCGAAAATCGCCTCCAGCCGGTTCTCGGGAATGCCGATTCCCGTGTCCGCCACCACGATCTCCAGTTTGTCGCCTTCTTGCTCCGCGGAAACGGTGATCGTGCCTTTTTCCGTAAACTTGACGGCATTGTCTAAAAGGTTCGTCATTATTTGGTACAACCGGTTCTCATCGGCATAGACAAAGGTAGTGTTTTCGGTAATGGAGTTCACAATGGTCACGGATCCACTTTCAATCAGGGGGAGATACAGGGAAATCACCACATTGGTGAGCCCGTGAATATCCACGGGCTTCTTGTTGAGTACTAGGTCCTTGTTCCTGAGTTTCGAGAAGTCGAGAATGTCATTGACCAGGTTCGCCAACCTCCGACCGCCTGCGACGATCAACTCCAAATTCTTCCGCGCTTCTGCGGGCAATGGTCCGGCAGCCCCGTCGATGAGAGAATCGGCGATACCGATAATGCCGTTCAAGGGCGTTCTGAGCTCGTGGGAAGTGTTGGCCAGGAACTCGTCCTTGAGTTCGTCCAGTCGTGTGAGTTCCATGTTCTTGATCTGAAGCGCTTCAAAGCTTTCTTTCAGATAGCGAGTCATAACGTTGATGGCTTCCGCCAGACGGCCGATTTCATCGTCCGTACGGATATCGATACGCCGGCTGAAATCTCCTCCCGCGATCGCGTTGGCAATGTTCAGAATACGGTGTACCGGATAAGTTATGGTTCTTCTGAGCGTTATGGAGAATGCGACCAAGAGGATGAGATTGAGCACCAGAACCGTCAGCATAATCTTGACGATTTCACGATTCAGGGCTTCCACCATATAGCGCTGCGTAACGAAAAGCTCCACGGAACCAATGCGTTCGTTGTCTTTCAGCACCCCCCTGCGGCGTGAAATGAACCCATCGCCCAAGGCTTCGGTGAGCGCTTCCATCCCCCCGGCCTTGTCACGCTTCAATGCCTCGGATAAGTTGCCCTCACCGGTGACGGAGATTGCGTAAATCCGTTTGTCCGACATTTCTGTGACGATAATGTCTTCCACCCACTGCTCATCCACCTCCCACAGGGGGATAACCAGATTTTCGGCCAGCCTCCGGATCGTGAAATCCGCGAGTTCGTTTAACTCCCTGGTGCGGGAATTCCGGATATCGAGGTACTGATAGACCCCAAAAAAAGCGAGCACAACGGTAATAACGGCGATCAACAGGAACGCCATTTTCGTTTGGATGCCCTTCTTAATGAGGAATTTCATCAACACGTCGGGGGCTGTGGGTTATGGGAACGCTTCGTTTTTCGTATCGGGTCCTGAACTTCAGAAGTTGAACGAACCAATCTTTCGGAACATGTTCCGGGCCGTAGTATTTCTCCAAAATCGCCGAGTACGTTCCATTGGCCAGGATCGCCTCCAGTCCGTCTCTATACTTGCCCGCAATTTCGGCGGCATTGGGATATTCGGCGTCGATCATAATGGAAATCGCACTCACGGATCGAGGCAGGGGAATTCTCGCGAACTGATCGATCTCATCCGGAAACAGTTTTCTGATGATCAATATCCCTGAAAGATCCACCATCCCGCACAAATCGATCCGTCCCAGTCGGAGTTTTTTGAACAAAGATTCCTGCTTGTAACTCTCTTCGATGTGAATACCGTTCGACTCGAAAAAGGACAAATCCTCGATGCTCCTTTTGATCACCCCGATGGTGTAACCCCTCAGGTCGCTCAGTCCCGAAAAAACGATGCCCTTCTTGTGGTTGGGCCGGTAGTAATAGAAGGATGATCGAAACGTGGCGATGGGAATAACGGCAACGAACTTCTGCTCAGGCCAGTGCTCGGGGTCGCCCAGGTGATTTCCGGTTTTCATCCGAATCAGTCGTTTGGTCGGGAAAAAGACGATAATGGATTCGATGCCGCCATGGCGGGATATGGCATGCAGGATTTCACCGCCCATTCCGTTTCCGGGCAAATCGGCAGACCAAAAAGGCGGGGTTTCCGAAGAACCGAGCTCCACGGTCGGGATGCCTCGTGCCGTGGGAGCGCTCCAAGCCGGAGAATGGCAGGCGAACAAGGCCAAAACCGTAAATGGAAGAAATGCCCTGATAAGAATACGAGCCCCCTTCGCCCGCCGAATCGGCTTTATCGAATTCTCGGCAGTTGCCCGCAGACCCGACTCCCGCCGAAGCCGACAACCGGTTTGCCCGTAATTCCGCGTTTTGACACGAAACACGGTATCAGTTATCCGGTATCTTGAGAGAGTCAAGACGTTGGATCAATTTCTTTCGCTGCATGTCTGATAGAGCTTGACGCGAACCGGCGTTTTGCAGAATCAGATCATAGCCGCCGTCCCGAAGCAGCCGCTTCAGAGCATCCACGAATCGGGCCGCCAACGACTCGCCGGTTCCAAGGTTCGTATTGAACACCACATATGAAAAGGAGTCCCATGCCGGGATTTCCATGGCGACGAATTGTTTCTCCTTTCCCGGCATCCGCTTTCGGATTAACCACTCGGTCCTCTCCGCGTCCGCGCCCAGGATATCGATTTCACCGGCCACTAAGCGCTCCAGCAAAGCCGGCAGCGCGCCCAACGCTACGGAGATGCCCGCTTTCTCCCAGACCCGGACATCCGTGGGGCCTTCCAAGCCCAAAACGGTCCCTCTCATGTTCTCGAGCTTTCCGTCCCAATTCGACCCTCCACCGTGATTGGGCCGATAGCGGAAGTACCGGGCCTCTTTGATATGGAAGGGAACAAATACGAGTTGTTTCCTGGAAACACCTTCGAAATCGGCCTCTTCGCCGACGACCGCCGCTGTTTCCTCCTGTGAAAGCGCGTAGATCATGAGGCTCCTGGCGGGTTGCACCACCAGATCCACGTCCTCACCCGCCACGGCGAATACGGCCGAGACGATTCGTGCATGAGGTCCCTTCCCACCGATGGACACGGATCGATAGGGAGGATACTCGTGGGCGACTACAACAGGGAGGCTTTCCACGTCCTTCTGGAACCATTCCGGCGCGAAACGCGGTGCCGTGGCCCACGCCGGAAGAACAAAGACCAGACACATCGTAATCAGCAACGCCACGTTTCGGATTCTTCCGATCCCGAATATCGGTTTCATGGGATAGTTCTCCTCTCGACGCACAGACCGCAGTATCGCCCGGACGTGGTGATCAATCCGCAATGGCGGAAGTGGATATCGCCAATATCCGTTCCCACAAGGGAACGTGATGGAAAAACGGCTCATGCTGGTGAAGGAAAATCGTGATCCTGTCCTCCGCCGGATCGACGGAAAACCGCGTGGAATGAAGTCCCGCCCACTCAAAGACCCCCGGACCTCCGCTGTCGATCTCATGATTTCGATCCATCTGGATGGAAAATCCCAGACCGAACTTCCAGCCTTTCCCGTGAATCAGGTATGAATCAAACTCGCCGATTTGGTTGGTGGCGGTCATCAATTCCACCGTCTTTCGACTTAAAATACGTTTGCCGTCTATTTCGCCCTTATTGAGCATCATTTGGCAGAATTGGAAGTAATCATGGGCGGTGGACAACAGCCCACTGCCTCCGGAGAAGTAGACACCTCCTTCCGGATAATTCGGCGAAAACCTGAGATGTCCCATGCTCATGGGCCCGGTGACCTTTTCCAGATTGCCTTTCCAGTCGGTCGTCCAAAGCGCGGAGATGTCCTTTTGCCGAGCCGCCGGCGGATAGAAGTAGGTATCGTGCATGCCCATGGGCTTGAATAGGTAGGTATCCATATACTCCTTCAGAGTCATGCCGGTGACGACTTCCACCAAGTATCCTAAAACGTCTCCTGAGTTGCTGTATTCCCAGGCTTCCCCGGGATGAAAGGCCAACGGAAGCCTGGCAAGCTTTACGACCGTTTCGCCTACCGTCCCTTCGGGTTCGTCGAGGCCGTCCGACACACCCGCCTCCTTATAGAATTCGGCCATCTGCAAGTGGATGGGATCAGGAAACCAATCGGCCAGGAAACGGTAGGTCAACCCCGATGTGTGGTTGAGCAGGTCCCGTATGGTAATCTCGCGCTTGGCCGGCACCAACTCGTAGGGAGGGACCGATCCTTTGGGAAACATGACCAGAACTTTCGGGGCTTTGAATTCCGGGATGTACTTGGAGACGGGATCGGTCAGAAGGATATATCCCCGCTCGTAAAGTTGCATCACCGCAACACTGGTGATCGGTTTGGTCATGGAGGCAATGCGAAACAGCGTGTCCTTGTTCATCGGCCGATCCGTGTCCGATCGACCGAAGGCCTTGAAATAGGCAATTTTCCCTTTTCGTGCAATCAAGACCACGCCGCCGGCCAGTTTCTTCTCTTCAATGTGCCGGTTCATCAGCCTTTCCACGTTGGCCAAGCGCTCAGATGACAAACCCACCTCCTCCGGCGTCACGGTCAAGTCTCGCCGATCTGCAAGGACGGACCCCTGCAATGCGGGTATGAACAAAATCGCTGCGATCAAAATGATTGCCCACTCTTTCAAGACGTCCTCCTCCCCTGTGCGGTGTCCCCTTCTACAGCCACCGGTCCGCATTTCCTTAAAACGTTAGGATGATCGCTTCCGGAACTCCTTGCCCGAACGGGCGGCCCGCGCAGATCCGCTTCCACTCCACGTCTCGATCCTGTTGCAGTTTCGATTCTCCTTCAATACATTTAGTCGGAAACCATACTGTGTCTCAATAGCAAAATCGGAGCCCAAATAGCCGATCCTCTTCCGACAGGGGATGGCCGGCGGCACCTCCTCGGTATTCCTTCACGTCCCGCATGAATTTCGATGCCGGCATGGGTTAAATCCGCGGCGGCGCTTTCCCGTTCCGGTTTCGAGAAGCGGACGGAACCGGGTGAACAGGAAATGGTAGGCGTCCAACATCCTGCTTCACGCCTCCAGTAAAACCCAAGATTCCTTCAATCGTCGCCACACACTCGAGGCAACTCTTTGAGCGTACCGGAACCGATTTCCAAAAGCGTGGACGCGAATGACCATCTGTGATAATTCCGGGAAAAGATCAGAGTGAGCATTCGGAGGGGTATCCGCTCGTTTTGCGAATGGCGTACGAGATTTGCAAAAGTGCAATGGGGGTCCGGGGGGGGCCATTGGTCCCCCGGCAGGAGGTGCAGGGGGACGGTGTCCCCCTGCGGCACGCCCCGTGAATAGGTACGGATTAAAAGCGCATTTTCATCCGGGCGCCCCTCAAATCGGCGTCCCGGCCGCATTCCGGTAAGGATTTTTCATGACTTTGAAAACGCCCCACCCCCACCCGGGCCGTTGCATCGTTTCACTCTGTTGCACGCTCCTGGTCCTGTTCGCAGCCTTCGGACCTTCACTCTCCGTCGCCGAATCACCGAAAAAGGAGACCGTGGTTTACGGCGGCTCCACTTGGCTGGGCCACTATCCGGTCTGGGTGGGCATGAAGAAGGGCTATTTCGAACAAAAGGGACTGGACATCTCCTTCAAGCAGTTTCACGCGTCATCGGCGCGCATGGGCTCTCTGTTGGCCGGGGACCTGGACTTCGCCTCCACGGGGTCCATTTCCGCCCTTGCCCTTATGGCTTACGGCGTTCATTCCTTTTATGTCGTCGCCACCCAGGATTCGTACGCCACGGTGGAGGGAATCATCGCAACCAAGGATATTTCCGACATTCGGGACCTCAAAGGAAAGAAAATCGCCGTGACCTTTGCATCCAGCTCCCATGTACTGGTGCTGGACGCCCTTGAAAGCGAGGGGTTGGACCCCGGACGGGACGTGAGCCTCATCAACCTGAAGGTGTCCGAAATGCCGGCGGCCTTCCGTTCCGGCGAAGTGGACGCATGCGGCGTTTGGACCCCCTTCTTCAATCGGCTGTTGGCCGTGGAGGGCGCCCACACGCTCATGGACGACACCGCGTTCAGCCTTTACCGATCACACGAGATCGGTCCCGGCCCGGACTTGCTCGTGGTAAGCAAAAAGATGCCGGAACGCCGCCCGGAAACGACAAAAGCCTTTCTTGAAGCCTATTTCCAGAGCGTGGATTTTCTGATTTCCGATCCTGAGGAAAGCGCCGCTCTGCTGGTCGACCTGACGGGCCTGAATTTGGAGGACCAAGCGGCCGTGCTGAAGGATGTGAAATGGAACGACCTTAAGAAACAACAACGCATGCTGGTGAATCCCGGAGCCTTCGCCGGGGGGCTGCAGCAGTTGGCGTCGTTTCTCGAAAAACACGGGCAAATCGATCGGGCGCCCCATGTGAAGGATTGGCTCCGACCCGATCTCCTGCCGTAGCCGTTCACACGAGAGTGGATCCGCCGAAGGCCGGTTCTCCCAAGTATCCCCCGACGGAAATCCTATGATTACTCCCATGCACAAAAGTCCCCGTTATCTTCTCATAAGCGCCGTGTCGTTCGTATGCATGGTGCTTCTGTGGGAGGCGATTTGCAGACTGGGCCTCATCGAACCGGTGTTTCTTCCCTCCCCTTCTCGAGTTCTGCTGCGGGCGATCGCTCTTCAGGAACGAGGCGAGCTTCTGATCCACATCCTGGCATCCTGCCGGAGAGTCATGGTGGGGTTTCTCGCGGCCGCTTTGGCGGCGGTTCCCTTCGGCATATTTCTGGGTACGTCGAGACTCTTTCTATCGATTTTCGACCCTGTCATCTCCCTGCTCAGGCCTTTGCCGTCCATGAGCTGGATTCCACTGTCTCTTCTCTGGTTGGGCATCAGTGAAACTCAGAAGTATTCCATCGTGTTCATGGGTTCTTTCGCTCCCTCATTGCTGTATGTGATCGAGGCCACCAAGAGTGTGGACCCGGTGCTTGTGAGAGCCGCGCAGAACCTCGGAGCCGGACGGGCGGACGTAATGAGGGAGGTCATCCTGCCGGGCGCTCTACCACAGATCATCGCAGGGCTTAAGGTCATGCTGGGCATTGCCTGGACCTGCGTCATTTCGGCCGAATTGGTGGCGGCGAGCAACGGCCTGGGATTCATGATCATGAACGGAAAGGAATATTTTCAGACGGATACGGTCATGCTGGGCATGGTGCTCATCAGCCTGACCGTCATGATCATCGACGCGGTCTTCAAACGCATCGAACGCAAGGTGCTGCCTTGGATGTCATGAACGGCTCCCCGGAAATTGAAATCAGAGGGCTATCCAAGACTTTTCGAACGGATCGGGGAGAAGTGGAAGCGCTTCGGAACGTGGACCTGGCGATTCATTCGGGGGAGTTTGTGGTTGTGGTGGGTGCCTCCGGATGCGGAAAGACCACCCTTCTCAACCTGGTGGCGGGCTTCGAACGGCCCACACACGGAGAAATCTTTCTGAAAGGGGAGCCCGTGCGGGGCATCCATCCCAAGTGCGGCATGATTTTTCAGCAGTACGCCTTGTTCCCCTGGAAGACGGTGCGGGAGAACGTCGAGTTCGGCCTCAAGATGAAAAGGGTTCCCAAGAAGGAACGAAGCGAAACGGCCGAAGGATTTATCGAACTGGTGGGTTTGAAGGGATTCGAGGATTCGTATCCCAACACGCTGTCGGGCGGCATGAAACAGAGAGTCTCCATCGCCAGAGCGCTTGCCAACGATCCCCGGGTGATGCTGCTCGACGAGCCCTTCGCCGCTTTGGACGCCATGACCCGCCAGGTGCTGCAGGAACAGCTGATCCGGATTCAGGAAAGACAGGGCAAGACCATGGTTTTCATCACCCATTCCATAGACGAGGCCCTACTGTTGTCTTCCCGAATCGTCATCATGACGGCCCGCCCCGGACAAATTTCCCAGGACATTGAAAACGATTTGCCCCGTCCCAGGAACGCTTCCGTCCAACTTTCCAAAAGGTATATCGAACTCAAGGAACTGGTGTGGGACACGGTGCAGGCGGAAGTGCTCAAAAGCATGGCCGCGGGTGCGACCGGTTAGCGCTTCCCGAGCACGGCCGGATCGCCGGCGGCTCGACCGTACAAAATGGCGGGGAGACTAGAGACGGCGCGGCATACCGATTCCCCGCCGCTATTTCTCGGAAAGACGACGAATTCGATCAATGATGGATGAAGTCGAAAGACCGGTGGTGAACTCGATGCGTTCCACCCTGCCTCCCCCGGCCATGACCCGATCCGCGCCCACTATTTTCTCCAAAGGCCAGTCCGCGCCCTTTACCAGCACGTCGGGCCCAACCGACATGATGAGTTTCAACGGGTCGGGCTCGTCAAACAGGGTCACGCAGTCCACACAGGCCAACGCGGCCACCACCCGCGCCCTTTGTTCCTGAGGCACGATGGGTCGCGTAGGGCCCTTGATCTCCCGCACCGAGCGGTCCGTGTTCAGCCCCACGATCAAAGCCCCCCCCAGGTTCCGGGCCTTCTCCAAATAGTCCACATGCCCGGCATGGATAATGTCGAAACACCCATTGGTAAATACGATACCTTCGCCCGATGCCCGTCGGTCGTCCAAGAAGGCTGTGAGTCGCTTGCCTTCCATGATTTTTTCCGCAGTGGATATCATTCCCATCTCCAATGCCATTCGACGCTGCGCGCGAGACTGACGGCAACCACGCACTCCGCTCCGGCCCTTTTCAAGGTTTTGGCGCACTCACGCATGGTGGCGCCGGTAGTCATCACATCGTCCACCAGAAGGACGCGGTTGCAGGCCAAGTTTGTTCGCACGACCCGGAAGGCTCCTCGCACGTTTCGCGCCCGATCCTTACGAGAAAGGTCCGTTTGCGCCGGTGTCCTTCGATCCCTCACCAGGGAATCCGGCAGGACTCGCGCGGGAATTCGCTTCGACACCCGTCGAGCCAACATGAGAGCCTGATTGACCCCCCGGGCTCTAAGCTTGGATGGATGCAAAGGGACGGGCACCACGGTGTCCCAGGGTTCCCGTTCGTATATGCTCTCCGCGAAATCGGCCAACAGGTCTCCAAGCCCTTTGTGGAGATACACATGACCGGAATACTTGAACCTATGAATCGCTTTTCGCACGGCCCCCTCGTAAACCATGGCGGAACGCGCCAAATCGAAAAGCGGCGGTTTCTCGGAGCAATCGGGGCAGACATGGTCCGCTCCCGCCCGGGCCTTGAAAGGAATGCCGCAGGAAGTGCAAAGGGGAGGCTCCACTCGACGGAAAGTCCGAGCGCAGTCGGTACAGAACAGTGGGTCGGAATTCCTGATAACTACCCGGCATCCATAGCATTTTCGCGGGAATACGAAGTCGAGCAGGCCGAGGTCCGGTATCTTTTTCAATATGCCGAGAACGGGCGAAACGATGGGCGTCAGGGGTGATTGCATCGTCTTCGGGGGGGCGCGGAGAGAATCACGTTCCGGCGGTTTCTCCCGCCCTTGGTGAAAGCGGTCAACCTTCTTCAAGGGAGGCCCGGTGCTTCCGGCCCTGCGCCAGGAATTCCTCATAGGTACAGTCCGGATCAACGCCCGGACAGTTGTGTTTCGCCACTTCGAGGTTGGCCGGGTCCTTCATCATGGCGTCGAAAAAAGGCCATTGCCTGCAGGGAGTCGGTTTCACCGGATGAATTCCGCATCCATGGTCGTACAGGAGGCACACGCCGTCGTCTCCGGTGGCCAGATAGATCTTTCCATTCCGACGATCACAATACTGATCAAGGAACGCTTCCGAGGTCATTCGCAGAAAGGAGGATATCCTTTCGAGTTCCTCGGCTGTGACGAACACGCCTCCTTCGCCGCGACAGCACTCCCCGCACATTTTGCAGTCAAACGGTTTCATCCGCTTCCTTCAGGGTTTGAGAATCTCATTCTTGACGTAGGCGACGGCATCGATGAACATGGATCGTTCAAAGGATTTCTCAATCTCGAAAATGAGCACCGGGCAACGGGTCAACACGGAGCGAAACCGGGTCAGGTCCGCGTCTCCCTGTCCGGGAGGCCGATGGTCCGAGAATCCCTTGCAGTCGTGCACATGGATGCCCTTCAGCATTTCGTCGGGAAACTTCAGCCAATCCTCGACGTCGCACAACCCCAGTCTTTCCTGCCTCACCGTGTGACCTAGGTCCAACCAGAAGCCCACCGGGGCCCCCTCGAACACTTCGAAGACTCGCCACATCTCTTCCAGGTCGGGAAGTTGGTGAGGATCGGACCGGTTTTCCATGCATAAAGTAACGCCCAGACGTTCCGCGGTACGGGTACACTCGTCGATGCTTTTTAGAAGCCGGTCCAGAAACCTGCTCGAGTTCCGCCTGCGTTTGTCCAAAAGCCGGTCCCGGGTCTCCGTCATCCTCACGTCGGACAATCCCAGGTCCCGGACCTCTCTCAAATCGCTCACTTCTCGTTCCAGTCCTTCGTTGAACCCGCCGTGAACCACCACGCGGTCCACTTCCAGATCGTTGGCGATTTCCATGGTACCAATGAGATGCCCGACCGCCAGATCCCTCTCGTCCCGGTCCGAGGAAGCCAGATTGTAGAGGTCTCCCGACGCCTTGTTCCTCGGCACTCCATGAGGAAGAGGGAAGAAATTGTGGATGGAAAGGACCTGGAAATAGTTCTTTCGAAGAATCGGCCTCATTTTCTGGTACATGGGGCCGGTGGTTCGGTATTCCAGTTCGAGCCCGGACAGGGGCAGTTGTTCCATCGCCCCGAGCAGTTCTTCGCCGTCGTTCAGGTCCGCGGCTCTCCAGCACGTGGACGCGCCCAATCGCTGTTCCATGATGCTACCGGGCAACGCTTTGCCGAACGTAGTCCGACCAGAAGGGAGAAATGTCCCGCAACTTCTCAATGATTCCCGGAAGATGATCGAGGACGTAGTCTACTTCGTCTTCCGTGTTGTAATAGCTCAAAGAGAACCGGATGGAGCCGTGGGCGGCCGTGAAAGGAACCCCCATGGCTCTGAGAACATGAGAGGGCTCCAGCGAGCCGGACGTGCAAGCCGAACCCGATGAGGCACAGATTCCCAGATTGCTCATGAGCAGCAGGATCGATTCACCTTCCACATATTCAAAGCTGACGTTGGAGGTGTTGGGAAGCCGGACCTGTCCTTCTCCATTGAGAATCGAGTTGGGAATCCGCTCCATGAGGCCCTTTTCCAGTTTGTCCCGGAGGGCTCGCACACGCGTATTCTCATCATCCATTCTCGTCCCGGCCAGCTCCGCCGCCTTCCCCAAGCCGATGATGTAAGGCACGTTTTCAGTGCCGCCCCTGCGTCCCCCTTCCTGGTGTCCACCGATGATATAGGGTGACAAACGGGTTCCTTTGCGCACGTACAACACGCCGATCCCTTTGGGCGCGTGCAGCTTGTGGCCCGAAAGGGACAACAGGTCCACGTCCCTCAATTTTGAGAGGTCGATGGGGATCTTTCCCACGGCCTGCACCGCGTCCGTATGGAAGACCGCACCCTTGGACTTGGCAATGGCCGCGGCTTCCTCGATGGGAAAAACCACGCCCGTCTCATTGTTGGCCCACATGATGCTGACAACCGCGGTGTCCGAGGTCACTGCCTGCTCCAGCCGGCGGAGGTCCAACGCCCCCCCGCGATCCACGGACAATTCAGTGACCTGATATCCTTTTTTCTGGAGATGATGCCCCACGTTCCTGACCGCCGGGTGTTCAACGCGAGTGGTGACCACGTGCCGCTTTTCAGGATAGGACTCCAACGTCCCCAAGACGGCCGTATTGTCGCTTTCGGTGCCGCAGGATGTGAACACGATTTCACCCGGGTCGGCGCCGATCAAGGCCGCAATCTTTTCCCTCGCCCCTCTCACGGCCTTTTCCACCTGTCCGCCGAAGTAATGCATACTCGAGGGATTCCCGTACAGCTCCGTGAAGTATGGAAGCATGGTCTCGACCACTTCCGGAGCCGTCCTGGTCGTGGCATTGTTGTCCATGTAGACCGGGTTCATGACTTCACCTCCTCGACCACCAGCTCATCGGTTACGAACTCCCGCAGCTTGGACTCGACGTACCCCTTCAGGGTCACCTCGGCCGCAGCACAAGATGAACAAGTGCCGCGAAGAGCCACCAAAACCCGGTCCCCCTGGACGTCGATAAGTTCGATGTCCCCGCCGTCGGTGCGCAATGCGGGTTTAATCTCGCGTTCCAGGGTTTCTTCGATGAGCTTGATCTTCTGAAGGTTGGTCAACTTCCCGGCCTTCTTCTCCACCGCTCTGAGTTCGATCTTCTTTCCTTTTTCCTCCGCAACCACTCTGTCCACGATTTCCTGAATCTTGTCGTGGCAGGACTCACACCCTCCGCCGGCCTTGGTGTAGTTGGTGACTTCCTCTCTGGTGGTCAGGTGGTTCTCACGGATCACCCGCTCGATTTCCCGGTCCGTAATGCCGAAGCACTTACAGACGATTTCCCCTTCTTCCTTTTTGACTTCTTCTCCGCGGTAATTGGCCAGGGCGGCCTGAAGAGCCTCCATGCCCATGACCGAGCAATGCATCTTTTCTTTGGGAAGCCCCCCTAAATAGTCCACAATGTCTTTGTTGGTGACCTTCTCGGCTTCGTCCAGGGTCATTCCCTTGATCATTTCCGTAAGAGCCGACGACGACGCAATAGCGCTGGCACACCCGAAGGTCTTGAACTTGGCATCGGAGATCCTGCCGTCCGCTCCCAACTTGAACGTGAGTTTGAGCGCGTCCCCACACGCGATGGAGCCCACCTCACCCACACCGTCCGGATTTTCGATTTCTCCCACGTTCACGGGTGATTCGAAGTATTTTCTGACCTTATCCGTATATTCCCACATGCTGCTCTCCTCATCGCTGCGAAAGACGCCTTATCTCACCATAGAAACCGGATATTCCCGAAACGGGCATCGCGTCCGGGCCTTCCCGGTATACGAGCAATTGATGTACCCCTATGTTCGCCCTTAGATCAATTCTTTTTTCCCGTCAACCGGGTGTCGTCCGGGTTTGAATCCAATGAAACGCTTCAACACATGATTCCGTCCTCGGGACGGCGTTGCTTTTCGGTGCCCAAAAAAGCGCAAGGGAAGTCAAAGACTCCCCTTGCGCAGGACCGACGAATCCCCAACGCGTGGAACTCGTCACTCATGTTCCGTTACTTGAAGCAACAAAAGATACGATTTTCCAGGATTTCCACCTTATCATTCAGAAATCTGGCTTTAAACTTGGCATTCCTCAGAATATTGTAGCCCATTTCCGCCCGAAGCCCGGAACGACAATGGAGGATGATCTCTTTGTCCTTGGGAAGCTCGTTAAGACGGGCCTGAAGCTGATCCACCGGGATGTTGACGGCTCCCGGAAGCATGCCTCCCGCGGTTTCGGCCTGAGTTCTGACATCGAGAATCTGTTTGCCTTCGGGTTGATTCCGTACAATGTTCATAAACTCGTCCCCGCTGATCTCGCCGGGGTGGGGGCGCGGGAAGTAGACGATCTTGGTTCTCACCATGTCCTTCTGGATGGGTCCGTCGGCGGCAAGCCAGCCCTCATACCCGCCGTCCAGAATCGATACGTTGCCGTACCCCCAACTACTGATCGCCTTCACAATGGGGGCCAGTTCTTCGAGGTTGGTCTGTTCGCCGTAAAGGACGATCTGAGCTTTTGCATCCACCGGAAATTGTTCCCGTTCACCGACGATCTCATTCGCCGCTATGGCGACGGCACCTTGGATGTGCCCGGCCTTTGCGGCCTCAACGCCCCTGGTGTCGATCAGCACGATGTAGCCCAACAAATCGCTCACGAATTTCCGAGTCGTTATGACCGGCTTTCCCGCTTGTCTCCAAGCAGGCATACCGGCATGGAAAACCTTTACATTGGTGTACCCGTTTTTTTCCGCCAACCTGGCGGCCATGGGAGAAAGCACTCACCTGAATCCTCCGCAATAAAATACCACGAGCCGATCTTTGTCCTGCGGAAGTTTGTCCATCATTTCAGGCATTTTTGGGAAAGGAATGCTGATCGCCGACTGGATGTGCCCCTCTTGGTAACGGATGGGCGGTCTGGAGTCCACCAGCAAGTAAGAATTCGGAGATCTCGTCGGAAGCGCGGCCACTTCCTCCACACTCACTTGTTCATTTTCCGGAACCTTGATCACCGGTTTCGCCGTGATTTTGGTGGCTATGAGGTCCTCACCGCGCGGCTCAAACTCGATCAGAACAGGAATGGGTTTTTTGAGAGCCTTGATGCTTTCCGCATGGACCACTTCGGTCTCCGGGGTGAACTTGACCAGTTGGGATTGCTCACCCACATCCACCTGGATCGACATGGCCTTGTTCGATCGGCTCTCGAAATCGCCTGCCATGACGTTCTTCATTTCCTTGAATTCCGTATGGCATTTCAGGCACTTGGCGTTAAGAAGCAGGTTCTGTTCCGCTTTGGCCGGCACGGCCCCGAGCCCGAACCCGAAAAAAATCCCGACCGCGACGAGCGCAAGGCCGGTCCTCCTGAATGAGGAAACCATAGACGCGTTACCTCCCTACTAAAAGTTGAAAAACTTCGAGGTATTCACCTCGAACCGAACAATATTTTGTACAATAAGGATTGGGGTCCTCACGGTCAAGAAACACCCGATGTTATAACCGAGGTCCGGGCCGCATCGCCGAACCCCTCATGCCCCAGGTCGCCCTAAAGACCGAATCCTTGTCATTGACAAAATTCCATGCCCATAAGATAGTGAAACTTATGAACATCGTCAGGAAGAAGACACGTCTGATTCAAGTGGGAGACGTCCCGGTGGGCGGCGATGCACCCATCGTGGTACAGTCCATGACCAACACGCCTACGGACGACGTTGAAGCAACCGCGTCCCAGGCGAACGAACTGATTGAGGCCGGGTGTGAAATCATCCGCGTGGCCGTCCCCGACGAGGCGGCGGCTTATGCGCTTCCGGCACTCAAGCGGCGTATACCCGCCCCGCTCATCGCCGACATCCATTTCGACCACCGCCTGGCACTGTTGGCCGCAGATCAGGGAGCCGACGGACTTCGCATTAATCCGGGCAACCTGGGAGGAACGGACCGGCTTAAGAAGGTCATCCGGAAAGCTAAAGAGCGCGGCCTCGCCGTCAGGATCGGAGTCAACTCGGGTTCCCTGGAAAAAGACCTTCTGGCCCAAAAAGAGCGTTCATTGGCGGACCGAATGGTGGAAAGCGCCCTCCGGCAGGTGACCCTGCTCGAAGATTGGGGGTTTGCCGATTACAAAATATCCATCAAATCATCGGATGTTCGGACCACCCTGGACGCCTACCGTGCGCTCTCCGAGAAGACCGATGCGCCTCTCCATTTAGGGGTCACCGAGGCCGGTTCCATGACCGAAGGCACGATCAAGTCCTCCATCGGCATCGGAATGCTGCTTGCCGATGGCATCGGCGACACCTTCAGGGTGTCTTTGACCGCCCCTCCGATTAAGGAAATGCGGGTCGCTTACGGGATTCTTCGAACACTGGGTATTCGTGAAAGAGGCGTCGAACTGGTTTCCTGCCCCACCTGCGGCCGGTGCCGCGTGGACCTCTTGTCCATCGTCGACGACGTGGAACGTAAATTGGCCCACATCCGATCCCCGTTGAAAGTTGCGGTTATGGGATGCGTGGTCAACGGTCCCGGCGAAGCCAGGGAAGCCGACGTGGGTGTCGCCGGAGGCAAAGGAATCGGTATCCTGTTCAAGAAGGGGGAACGGATTCGGAAGATTGGGGAAGCCGAGCTGGTAGACGCCCTCGTTTCCGAAGTCGAGTCCATGACCAGGGATATCGATGCCGGGGGCCCTTAATTCCCGACAACTAAGAAGACTATTCGCCTTCTCCATTCCTGAGTCGGGTTGCGCGCTCGCCGATACGCAACTCTCCCGCACCGGTGCTGAATATTAGTCTCGCCGGATTCTTCAAGTCGAAGAGGAAATCATCATGCGTTTATCCAGGCTACATGCTCCAACATTGAGGGAAGTCCCTTCCGATGCGGAAGTCGTCAGTCACCAGTTGATGCTCAGGGCGGGCATGATCCGGCGGGTCGCCGCCGGCGTATACTCCTACTTGCCTTTGGGGCTCAGGGTCATTCGCAAAATAGAGAACATCATCCGGGAAGAGATGAACCGGGCCGGCGCCCAAGAGCTGTTGCTGCCCGCAGTGCAACCCGCCGAGCTCTGGAAGGAAAGCGGCCGCTGGGAGGAGTACGGTAAGGAACTGCTAAGGTTCACGGACCGAAACGATAGGGAATTCTGTATCGGGCCGACCCACGAAGAAGTGATCACCGCTTTGGTGAGAGACGAGATTCGATCCTATCGCCAACTCCCGGTGAACCTGTATCAGATACAGACGAAATTTCGAGACGAAATCCGTCCCCGCTTCGGACTGATGAGGGGCCGTGAATTCATCATGAAGGACGCTTACAGCTTCGATGCGGACCAGGAAGGGGCGAATAGAAGCTATGAGGCCATGAGGGAGGCCTATTCGAGAATCTTTACTCGATGCGGCCTTGATTTTCGGGCCGTGGAAGCCGACACGGGAGCCATAGGAGGCCGCTTCTCGCACGAATTCATGGTGTTGGCGGATACGGGCGAGGACGTGGTGGTCAGCTGCTCACAGTGCGACTATGCCGCCAATCTCGAAAAGGCCGAAATCCAAGGAACGGAAGAGGATTCGGTGGAAGCCCCGGAAGCTGCGCCCCGGCCACTGGAAAAGGTTTCAACGCCGGGGATGAAAACTGTGGAACAAGTCACCAACTTCCTCGGCATCACGCCGGATCGTCTGGTCAAAACACTGATTTATCAGGTCGACGACAGCCCCGTGGCCGTGCTGGTGCGAGGCGATCACGACGCCAACGAAGTGAAGATTCGCAACTCCTTGGACGCCGCACAGGTGGAGTTGGCCGATCCCAAAGTCACTGAGCGCGTAACGGGAGCTCCGGTGGGATTCGCAGGCCCTGTGGGCTTGAAGATACCCGTCATTGCCGACACCGCGGTGGCCCGGATGTCCGACTGTGTCGTCGGGGCGAACGAAACCGACTTCCATTGGACCGGAGCGGACCCTGAAAGGGATTTCCATGTCACCCGCTATTTGGACCTGAGGAACGCCCGACAAGGGGACCTGTGCCCCCGTTGCGGCGGCGAACTCCAGTTTCACCGCGGAATCGAGGTGGGCCATGTTTTCAAATTGGGCACCAAATATTCAAAAAGCATGGGAGGGGTCTTCCTGGATGCCGACGGCGCCGAGAAACTCATGATCATGGGCTGTTACGGAATCGGCGTCGGGCGTACCGCCGCCGCCGCCATCGAGCAGAACCATGACGAGGGCGGAATCATCTGGCCGGTTCCCATCGCTCCCTTTCATGTTTACCTGCTGCCGATCCACCCAAAAGACACCGAAGTCGTGCAGGCCTCCGAGAATCTTTACCGCGATCTCACCGCTCTGGGAATCGAAACCTTGTTGGACGACCGGGACGAACGTCCAGGGGTCAAATTCAAGGATGCGGATCTGACCGGGGTGCCCATACGAGTCACCGTCGGCCCCAAGAATTTGAAGGCCGGGGTGCTCGAGGTACGCTTCAGGAAGACGGGAGATACGGAACTCGTTCCGGTAAGTGAGACTGCGGCGCTGATTTCCGATCGGCTTTCGGAGGCCCTGAAAGTCTGAATATGGTTCGCCTGAACGACATTATCGAGCTGGTGCTCTCCTACAACCCAAAAGCCGATGTTTCCCTCATCCAGAAGGCCTATGTATTTTCGGCCAAGGTACATGACGGGCAACTCAGGTTGAGCGGAGAGCCCTATCTCTCCCACCCCCTGGAAGTGGCTCACATTTTGGCCGAAATGAAGTTGGACGTGGTGTGTATCGCCGCCGGTCTCATGCACGACGTGGTGGAAGACACCAAAGCCACTCTGGAGGACATCCAGGAGGTTCTGGGACCCGAAGTGGCCGCCATCGTGGACGGAGTCACCAAGATCACTCAGCTTCGGTTCGCCAACCGGGAAGAACGAGCCGGTGAGACCATCCGCAAAATGATCGTCGCCATGGCAACCGACATCCGAGTCCTCCTCGTGAAGATCGGGGACCGCCTTCACAACATGCGAACCCTGGGCTATCTGGCCGAGACGAAGCAGAGAGAAATCGCACGGGAAACCCTGGATATCTACGCGCCGTTGGCCGGCAGGCTCGGCTTGGGTAACAAGAAATCTCAGCTCGAAGATCTAGCTTTCTACTATCTCGAAACCGACACCTACCGTCAGATTCGGCAGGGCATCGCACAGCAGGAAGCTGAACAAAGAAAGATCATTGAAGATATCAAGTCAATCATCACCAGCAAGTTGACGGAAAACAAAATAGAAGGAGAAGTGCAGGGACGGGTCAAGCACATTTACAGCATCTATCGAAAGATGCTCGCGCAGAACATCAACATCAATCAAGTGTTCGACCTGATCGCATTCCGTATCGTGGTCGACAACATCCGGAGCTGCTATCAGACCCTGGGTATGATCCATTCCCTTTGGAAGCCCATTCCCGGCCGTTTCAAAGACTATGTGGCGGTCCCCAAAGCCAACCGCTACCAATCTCTACATACTACCGTGGTCGGTCCCTACGGTCAGCGTATGGAGATTCAAATTCGCACCCAAGAGATGCACTTGATCGCTGAAGAAGGCATCGCCGCCCACTGGAAGTACAAAGAGGGCGGCGGCCCGGAACAGGAAGAAGGTGAACGATTCGCTTGGCTTCGTTCACTTCTGGACTGGCAACGGGACATGGAACATCCCGGCGAGTTCCTGGAAAGCCTCCGGATGGACCTTTACCAGGACGAAGTCTACGTTTTCACTCCCAACGGCCAGGTGGTCGAAATGCCGGGTGACGCCACCCCCCTGGATTTCGCGTACAAGATTCATACGGATATCGGGAATACCTGCGTGGGGGCCAAGGTCAATGGAAAGCTGGTTCCCTTGAAATCCCAACTCAAAAACGGGGATATCATCGAAATCCTGACCAACCCCAAAGCCACTCCCAGCAAAGACTGGCTCAAGATCGCCAAGACTCCGAAGGCACGAGCCAAGATTCGGCGCTGGGTGCGGGACGAAGAACGGGTTCGGAGCGTAAGTCTGGGCAAAGACATCTTGGACAAGGAGCTGAGAAAAAAACAGACCTCACTCTCCAGAGTCCTCAAAGAAGGCAAACTGCAACCCATGGCGGAGGAGTTCTCCCTCAAGACTCTGGAGGACCTTTATGCCGCCCTGGGTTATGGAAAGGTGTCACCCCGACAGTTGATCAACAAGCTCCTCCCTCGAGAGACCGAGGAAGAGAGCAAGGAGACCCTGTTCGAACGGACCATCCGGAAGCTCAAGCACCGCGATGACGGAGGAATCCTGGTCAAGGGAATACAGGATGTGCTCATCCGAATGGCCAAATGCTGCACGCCGCTGCCCGGTGATCCCATTACAGGATTCATCACTCGCGGCCGAGGAGTTACGGTCCATCGAGCGGATTGTCCTCACCTCCTCAACTCGGACACCGAGCGATGGGTTGAAGTCCGATGGGATACGGCGGCCGACCAATCTCTCCATCCCGTTCGTTTGGAACTGATAGCGGATGACCGCCAAGGCCTCCTCGGCATCATCAGCAACGTCTTCGCCAAGAACGAAGCCAACATCACCCGTGTCAGCATTGACACCACGGCGGATAAGAAGGCTCTTTGCGACTTCACCGTTGAGGTCCGGGACAAAAAGCAACTGGATCGACTGATCACTGCTCTTAAGAAAGTCAAGGAAGTCATGCAGGTGACCCGCCTTCATTAGGCCGTCCTCGAACGCGCGTGGTCGAGCGACTCTTCATCGACCACGATTCCAGCCGTTTCGAAACGGGTGCCCCTCTCCCTTCTTGAAACTCGCGGACCGACCCAAGCCTTTTTTCAAAGGAACCTGCCTGAAGGATCATCGGCATGATTGGAGAATGGGAATCAACGGTCGCCACGGCTCCGTGATGACCGTTCGGACGTTCGTACCGAATCGAGAAAACCGATATGGGTTGCCGGGTGCCCGTAAGAGGAGGCTTGCCGGGAAGGTGCGATAGGTGTTGTCGGAGGGGACGGAACCGACCCGAAAAGCATATCGGCGCGTTCCGGGGAGTCCGGGTCGAGGATGGGAGGTTGGACGCACGGGATCGCCGCCCCACTCCCGACGGCGATCAGCCATTCAGCAGGCTACCGGGGAGAAGGCCCCCCCTTTGGCGAACCTCCGCGTCCGGTCTGCAGGAATAGGTCCCACCGTCCACCGAACTCATTGAATCGGGGCCGCCTCGTAGGCGGGCACGCCGCACTTGGCGGACGGTGACGTTCGATGAGACCGGAAAAGAGCTTCAGGAGGGTTTGACCAATTCTCCGGACCTGAGACAACGAGTGCACACGGTGACGCGTCGGTTGGTTCCGTTGACGTTGGCGCGGACCTTCTGGAGATTGGGAAGCCAACGGGTCTTCGTTTTGTTGTTGGCGTGGCTGACGTTGTTGCCCACCTCGGGTTTTTTCCCGCAAATTTCGCAGACTCGGCTCACTGCTGGTCCCTCCTTGAGATCTGAATGAACAGACGCCGCAGTCGGACGCCTGGAAAAATCCATGAAACAATGAATCAGGAAATATAACTTACCTAGTATCAGAATATCAATACAATTATTGACTTCCGTTCCGGGACAAGAAATGATTTTTTTCGGGACGCGATTGAATGCGCTGCTCGCACAGCTCTTGCCGGTTCGAGCGCTTCCCGGGATCGGCTCCATTTCGGAGGCGAGGAGGAACCTATATTATGAGTCATTTTTCACAAAGAATTTGCTCTCAGGATTTATTTGTGTATAATTCGACGTTGCCTTTAGGCACCGTACCATTGTGTCCCCTCAAAGGAGAAATTCTATGTTGTCAGCGGCCTTAGCTATCGGCGGTCTGGGACTGGTGGCCGGATTGGGTCTCGGTATCGCTTCCAAGTTATTCTATGTCTACGTTGACCCGAAAATCATTGAAGTGGAAGAGTGCCTTCCCGGAGCCAACTGCGGCGGATGCGGAAGCGCCGGGTGCAGCTCGGCTGCTGCTGCCATGGTGAGCGGAAAACTGGCCCCCAACGCCTGTGTTGCGGGGGGCGCCGACGTCGCGGTAAAAGTTGCGGCCATTCTGGGCATGGAAGTGGGCGAAACCGAACCCGTAATCGCCCAACCAGGATGCAAGTACGGTTTGGACGCGGCCGACCTCAAGTACGCTTACGGCGGTGTCATGGATTGCAGAGCCGCCATGTTGCTCGGCGGTGGAGCAAAAGAATGTTCCGTGGGGTGTCTAGGTTTGGGGACCTGTGTGGCGGCCTGTCCTTTTGGAGCCCTGACTTTGTCTCCTTCCGGTCTGCCGGTGGTAAACGCCGATCTCTGCACCGGATGCGGTACCTGCGAGCGCGTGTGCCCCAAACACATCATCCGCTTGTCCTCCAACTCGGAAAAGATCGAGCATCTTTACCAGGACGACGAATGCACGGCCCCCTGCCAGCGCACCTGCCCGGCCGAAATCCGCATTCCCGACTACATACGCGCCATCGCCGAGGGTGACTACGGTAAGGCCGTCGAAGTTATTAAGCAGAGCAATCCGTTTCCGTTGGTTTGCGGCCGAATCTGCCCTCATCCGTGCGAATATGAATGCCGACGCGGCATGGCCGATGAACCGATCAATATCAATCATCTGAAACGCTTCGCCGCAGACTACGAGATGCAGTCGGGAAGCCGTGTTGTGCCCCCCAAAGCTCCGGACACGGGAAAGAAGGCGGCCGTTATCGGCGGCGGCGTGGAAGGTCTGACCGCGGCTTACTTTCTTGCTCGCCTGGGTCACCACCCGACGGTTTTCGAAGCCCAATCGGAACTGGGCGGAATCCTGCGAAAAGTCATCGCGGATTACCGACTGCCCGTGAAAGTCCTGGACTGGGAGATCGAAGGCATCCTCGAGACCGGCGTCACCGCTCGGACCGGCGTCACCATGGGCCGTGATTTCAGCCTCGCCGGCCTGTTCAAGGAAGGCTACCAGGCGGTGGCCCTGGCCGCGGGTGGATGGGACAGCATGATTCTCCGGGAAAAAGGAAAACCCGAGGTGTCGATACCCGGGAACCTTTTGTTGATGCCTTTGGCCATGGCCATGGCCCGGGGTGAGAACTTGGTCCCGGAAAAGAAGAGCGTTGCCGTCGTGGGACACTCCAAGGCCGCGGTGGACATGGCGGTAAAACTGCGCGGCGACGGAAAACGTGCGGTCACCCTGGTTGCGGCCAAAACACGAGAAGCCATGCAGAGTGCGGGAATTGACGTGGCCTCCGCCGAAGGCAAGGGCGTGGTCTTCGAGTTCGGTACGGTTCCCACGGGTTTGCTGGGTGAGGAAGACCGGCTCACAGGCCTGGAAATCATGAATGCCGAACCGGCTGCCGACTCCGCCGGAGAACTTGCCCGTCCCTGCCTCATCCCCGAATCGGAAAAGATACTCCAAGTGGACTGGGTCATCACCTCACTCGTCCGATATCCCGAGCTGATTTTCGTACCTGTCGCTTCGGAGCAAGGGGATGCGGAATCCGAGGAAGAAACCTCCGGTCCGCTCCAGTGGCGTACCGTCGATGCCTACAAACAACCTTCTCCCTCCGGGCAGATCGGCCTCTTCGATCCCTCTTCCACCGTAAGCGACTACAAAGCCGCAGTGGAAGCCATCGGCGCGGGAAGAAGGCTGGCTCGGTCGGTACATCAATCCCTGAAGGGACAGCCGGTGACCTTGCCCGAGCGCATGATCCGACCCGACTCGTGTCTCCTCAACGTAGACCAAGTCTCCGGCATTTCCCCGGCTCCTCGCCGGCAGCCGGAATCCGTTGAATTGGGCGATGAAGTGCACCGATTCACTGAGGAAGAATTGGGATTGACTCAAGAAATGGCAAAAGCCGAAGCGGCGAGATGCCTGGATTGCGGCCTGATCTGCTACCGCAGAGATGACTCCGCAGCCTGAGCCCGCGCACACCCGTTGATCATCCAAGCCGGCCCACCGAATAACGGTGGGCCGGCTTTTTTGTCCCGATCTTCTCAAACGGCGTAAGCGGCGTCGCTCGTCGACGGCAACCGATCAGGGCATCATTCGAAACGGATTCACCGTTTCCAGAGTTTCCAGGATTTTCCTGTCGGCCTTGGGAAAAGGATAGTCGCGAATCTCGGACACCTCGACCCATCTGTAGTCCGCGCAACCTATGGTCTGCGGTTCGCCTCCGGTGTGCCTGCAAAGAAAGGCATGCAAGGTGATGCGGAAGTGAGTGTAGGCATGCCGGACCTTCATGAAAAGAGGCCCCACACGAATTCGTATGGCGAGTTCCTCGTCAATCTCCCGCGTCAGACAAGCCTCCATGCTTTCATCGGAAGCCTCCTTCTTGCCACCGGGAAACTCCCACAGGCCTCCCAGCAACCCCTGAGGAAAACGTTTGGTGATCAACACATGGTCGTCTCCCATGATGATGCCCGCCGATACGTCGTAATGGGGTCTTTGGGGCTTTACTTTCTTCCGCGGCAGGATATTCTCTTTGCCCGCCTTCCTGGCCAGACACACGGACTGCAAAGGGCACTCCGGGCATTTAGGCTTTCCGGGCCTGCATACCAGGGAGCCGAAATCCATGAGGGCCTGATTGTACCCGCCGGGGTCGCCGGAATCGACCAGTGACTCCGCCAGATTCCAGAGAGCCTTTTCATGGTCGCCGGACCCGATTTCTCCATCCAGGTTGAAGACACGCGATAAGACCCTCTTGACGTTGCCGTCCACCACCGCGTGTTTCAGGCCGAAAGCGATGCTCAATATGGCTCGGGCGGTATAGGGTCCGACACCCGGTAGGGAGAGAAGGTCTTCCAGGCGATCGGGAACAACGCCTTGATAGCGTTCCCGCACCACTTTTGCGGCTTGGTGGAGATTGCGTGCCCGGGCGTAATATCCCATTCCTTCACATATTTTCAGCACTTCGGACTGCCGAGCCTCGGAGAGAGCGAACAAGGAGGGGAACGCGGTCAGGAAGCGGTGGAAGTACGACTCCGCCTGGTCGACACGGGTCTGTTGGAGCAGCACCTCGGAAACCCACACCGCATACGGATCACGGTGGGCTCGCCAGGGTAGACACCGCCGGTTGGCCGCGTACCATTTGAGGAGAGAGGCGCGAAACGCGTCCGGGCGGACGCTTTCGTCGACGGAAAAAGGTTGGGTCATGGCTGCGTTTTTTTGAGAATCTTTCCAGACGAGTCTTGCACCATCAGGATCGGTTCCTGGGACATCCGGACCCGGGGAACGGCCCGTGATACAGGGTTCTTCCCGTCCCAACGTCCGCCGGGTCAAGGTTGTCCGGACCGAGGAGGTTACGGGGGGCCGGCTCCCCTTATCTCCGACGCCCAAAAGGCATCACGACAGCAGGTTCTTGACCTTGTCCGCTCCTTCTTTGATCTTTTTCGCCTGTTTCACTGCGGGAATCCGGTTGGACACACCCTCGGCCACCTTTCCCGCAATTTTGCGTTCAAGCGCCGAAGGCTCACCCGTCTCGCCCTTTTGGGATTTCTCGGCCGACTCTTCCTTGGCGAATTCCTTCTTCACGTTTCTGAACTCACGGATAGCCTTACCCAGCCCCTCACCGATGTCCGGAATTCTTTTCGCGCCGAAAATAAACAGAATGATCACGGCAATGATGGCGATTTCCAGGGCACCCAAGCCGAACATATGCGCTACCTCACACTCATTGTGGTTTTCGAGAGGCGGCACCGTTCCATCACGGCTCGCTCTCCCGCATACGCATTCCCAACTTCTCCGGCGAGATCATTTCCAGAGTCCTGCGCAGGTTGCGGTCGGTACCCGCATCCAGAATCTCCTTGGTGATCAACATCTTAGCCATCAGAGCTTCACGTTTGCCCAATGCCAAACTCGATACCAGAAAGCTGAAATCGGAGTGATAGTCTTCTTCGAACCGGCTTTGGAAATCACCCATGGATCGGCTCAACCGGTAAACCTTCCCCAGAACATCCATGAGCAAATCGTCGTTCACCCTCTTACCCGGTTCGTGACTCACCTCTGAGCAGTAATCGATCTCGAATTCGACCACTTCCTTGGGCACTTCGAGACCGAATTTCTTCCACATACGCCGAAATGCGCGCTTATCATCCCTGCTCTTCTCGGTGCGCTCCTCTCCCAGTTTCGGACTCCAGAGACCGTACGCCCTGCACGCGAACGTCCGAATATCGTATGCGGTACATCTCCCTCCGTCCAGGAAGGGACAATGCCCGAGGCGTGCCAGGCTCGTAAGATAGAACTCCACGAAACGCTTCGTCGCCTCCGTTCCCGCTTCCGGCCCCAAGTCATATATCCTTTTAAGCCATCGGAAGGCTTCGAGGGCGGTCATCTCCGGCAAAAAAGTACAGCAAACTCCCGGTGAATCACACAAGCAGTTCGTATCGGGCAATGACGCATAAAGCGCATCCAAAGCGGCCGCACGAGAAGCGGCCGGTTCCATGCAACGTCTGATCTCTTCAGCAGAATTCATAAAAGTATTTCTCGCGATTACACCGAATTATCAATAAAATGGCATAGTCTCAGGCCGTTGTCCAGCATTTGGCGAACTCACGTCTTCGGACGCCTCCAACGGCGGATGCCGATCGGCAATCGAATCGCGACACTCACCCATCCTCGAAACTAGAAGATCACCTGCTTCTTGATCCTGTGAACCACTTCATGAGGGTCGTCGAGAACTTCGATGATGTCAAGGTCTTCGCGCGAGATTCTTCCTTCATCCAGCAACCGCCGACGAATCCAATCAAGAAGTCCGCTCCAGTAATCGCTGTCTACAAGAATCAACGGGAACGGTTTCGCACGTTTGGTTTGGATCAGGGTCACCGCTTCGAATAGCTCGTCCAACGTTCCGAAACCGCCGGGCAGGATTACATACGCCATAGCGTATTTGACGAGCATAAGCTTTCTGACGAAAAAGTAGCGAAAACTCACCTGGATGTTCGAGTATGGATTGGCTTCCTGTTCGAGGGGAAGTTCAATATTCAGTCCGACGGACCGGCCTCCCGCCTCGGTCGCTCCCTTGTTGGCGGCCTCCATAACGCCCCCGCCTCCGCCTGAAATGACGGCGAACCCCTCTTTGGCCAGAAGGCGCGCAATCTCCTCGGCTCTCCTGTATATGACCGAATCCGATGACGCTCTCGCGGAGCCGAATATGGTCACTGCAGGACCCAACTCACTCAGAGTCTCGATTCCTTCCACCAGTTCCGATAGGATCCGAAATACACGCCACGACTCATTGGCTGATAGATAGTCCACCACGTACTGCTGACGTTCCTGCATTCCCATGTTCCTTTCCGCTCATGTTGAGCCGCGCTCTTGGGCAAATCCCGCTCGTTCCCCGGGATGTTCCGGTGAGAGGCCGTGCCTTCCGAAATATTCAGGCTACAACGCCCCGATTACCATCAATCACGACGACCCGGTACGATGTTTTCCGTTTGTCCTACTTCTCCGTCAAAAATACGACCCATTGCCGATGTCCCCACTTTCCGCCGTGATCCGGATAAGAAATTGAAATCACAATATAAAACAATAAGAATGTCTATATTGCTGTTTCCGACCGAATCAGAAAAAACTACCGACCACATGATAAAAAACTTTTTACAGAAAATTCATACAATATTATCAGCCTGTTATATAAAAACCATCCCCCAATTGCCGAAAAAGGTAAAGTTTTTTTTATCGCAGAGATTCTTTTTCGCGCGGCACCTGAAAACCGATCAGCCGGAAATGGGCCACTGTGGCGGTTCTCGAGACATTTCACGTCCAAGGAAAAGAATTGGCACCGTACTTGCTATATCAACGTGTACAACCAACCCTCTCTTCTCCTTCAAAAGAGCCGACCTGATTTCAGGTCGGCTCTTTTATTTTCGAAAATCCCCTGGAGCGACAAATGCACCCAACTATTGAAACATGCACCAAATGAAACACGCGTAACGGCCGGTCGTTTCGTTCTCCCGGCGCGCATCAGCCGTACGCCGGCCAAGAAGTCCTTGCTTGACGGATCATTCCTTCCACCCGTGTTCGCCGATCAATCGTACAAAGGCCACGCCCAACAGAGCTTCCTCTCGGAAATCTCCGTCGGGCATCCTGGTGACCCGCATGAGGTTCTGACCGTATTCGTTCCGCCCCACGGGAATTACGAGCACGCCCCCCAAGGCCAACTGCTCGGTCAGGGGCATCGGAATCTGTGTTCCTCCGGCCGTCACCATAACGGCATCGAAGGGGGCCTCGGCGTCCCAGCCTCTAGTGCCGTCCCCGAGGTGACAGAATATGTTGGTATAACCAAGCTCTTCGAACCGTTGTCGAGCCTCTCGCGACAACTCCGGGACTCGCTCGATGGTGTAGACTTCCCGTGCGATTCGGCTGAGCACGGCGGCTTGGTAGCCCGAACCCGTGCCGATTTCCAGCACCCTGGCATCATCTTTCAGGTTCAGAGCCTCCGTCATATAGGCGACAATATAAGGTTGTGAAATGGTCTGTCCCCTACCGATGGGCAAAGGCCTGTCGTCATATGCCTCGGGCCATAGGTCCCTTGGTACGAACAGGTGTCTGGGGACCTCCCTCATGGCTTCGAGCACTCTGTAATCGGACACGCCCCTCCTTTCGATTTGGTCGCGAACCATACGTTCGCGTGCGCTAGGATAATCGTCCTCATCGAGCTTGATCATGTTCCATCGACCTCCACCATCCGCCTACGGGAGTCGGGCACAATAGACGGAGGAAACGCGCGGGTCTTACGCCGCGTCACGTTCCCCTGCGGCGCACTCATAGGTGCCAATGACTGATTGGGATGTCGGCGCCCTAAATGACATCGTTTGTCTCCGCTCCCCAATGACCGCAATCTCTCAATGGCGGGATGAAAAATGCGCATCTCTTTATGAATATTACAAGACCTTTCCTGAGGATCCTCCGGCTATGCATCATGGTCCTCGACGGCTTGAAGTCAGCCGACTTCGGGGGGAGAGCGAGGGAATCTTCCGGGGACCGTCAGTCCTTCGACTCCATGGAATCGGTATTATATCCCGCCTTCTTATAGTTCTCCAAAGCTCTGGTCTTCATGGAGGAGTTCTTGCTCTTCTCAGAGAACTTATCCGCTAATTCCGCAGCATGACTCCATTTCCCCTCCTTTTCATAGCCTGAAATTCGACTCTCGACTCTCACCGAGGCTTCCGAATTCTCAACAACATTGGCCCGGCACAGAGAGAGCACCCTTTTGACTCGGGCCCGACATCGAGGGCATGTTTCCACAGGAGACTCACCGACTTTCTGCAGAACTTCAAATCCGTGTCCGCATTCCGGGCAACCCGAATCCGCATCTTCGGCCACATACTCATAAATCGGCATCGGGACGGTTTCCTTCCTCTTCCGTTTCATCTGCGTTCCCGACTATGGAACCGTTCTCCGTTGTCCGGCAGACGGCACATTGGGGATCCCGAGTGACTTGAACCTCGGAAAACACCATCCGCATTCCATCATAGAAAAGCAGTCGGCCGCACAACAGCTCCCCCATCCCCGTCAGATACTTGATCACTTCCGTGGCCTGGATCATGGCGATCATGCCGGAAGTCGTGCCGAGCACCGGGAAGATCGTCTTGCGATCGTCGGTCGGGAACAGGCAGTGCAGGCAGGGAGTCCTGCCGGGCATGATCCAGGTGGTCATCCCGTCCATCCCCCGAACGCCTCCGTAAATGAAGGGAGTAGCGGACTCGACGGCGACCCGGTTCACTTGGCGGCGGGTCTCCAAATTGTCCAGGGCGTCCAATACCACGTCGTGCATGGAGACGATTCCCGGTAGATTATCCTCATCGAGGGTCTCCGTCACCGTGGACAGTTTGATCGACGAGTTCAATCTCCTGAGTTTTTCCGCTGCGGAACGCACCTTGAGTCTGCCGACGTCTTCTTCCCAGTATAGAACCTGCCGATTCAGATTGCTCGGGTGAACGGAGTCGAAGTCGGCCAACGTAACGGTGCCGATGCCGGCCGCCGCCAAGTAGAGGGCCGCCGGACATCCGAGGCCTCCCATGCCCACGATCAGGACCTTCGATTCCTTCAGTTTTTCCTGTCCGCTCGGTCCGATTTCGGGAAGAATGATCTGACGTTCATATCGGGCCAACTCCTCTTCCGTCAACACGAAGCCCCCCTTTCGAACCGGAATTTCGGTTTCATCGCTTGACGGCTCCCGCGGCCACGAGATAGAGCAGCCGTTCACCGGCTTTCAGCCCCAGGATACGTCCCGCCTCATCGTCATAGTAGGCTCCGATGCCGCACGCCCCCAAACCCAGAGCGGCGGCCGCAAGGTAGACTCGTTCTCCCATTCGACCGGCCTTCATGAGCAGGGAGCGATAGGCCCTGGCCCCATGAAGCTGTTCGTGCCGCCCCAGGTCCGCATGGAAAACGAAATGAACACCGGCATTGGCCAACCACATCTGGTCCAAACATGCCTCGGCCATGGGACTTGTTAAATCACCGGGCTTCAGAAGCGCCATGCCTTTTCGGGAAGCGTCCAGGGCGTAATACCCGGGGTCCACGCCCTCCACCTTCCCCACAATCAATCCCGTTTCCGGACGGGGTGAGTCGAACAGACCGTGTTCGTCATCGCCAAAAACCAAGTGAAGCAGCAACCCCAGCGTATCTCGTCGGAGCCGCCCCACCACGAAGTTCCTCTTGGAGCGTCGCGCACGAACGGCATCCACAAATGGGGGGGTTTCCTGAACCGTGGGTTGGGGAAAAGGAATCCAGTCCCGCTTCTCTGAAGGATCATTTTCCCTCTCCTCGGGAGCCGACGGTGAAAGAGCAACGCTCGTCCCTTCCTGAACACCGGAAATTTCCGAAAAGGTCTCGATGCGCACCGCCGACGGCGTGGGTTCGGGTATCCCGCTTTGGACGTCCGGCGGAGCCTCGGCTGAGCCGATGATGGACTCATATAGGCCGGAGGCGCCCGCTTCCACAACAGCCAACACCCCCTCGTTCCGAGGATCCGCTATCCCCGCCGCTCTTTGCGCCGCGAAGTCCGGAAAAGAATCATGGAGTCCTGCCCTTATGCCGCCCGCCTTTAACGCCGACATCAGATTCTCCAATAAATGTCCCGCGTCCAAAAGACAATAACGATAGGCTCTCTTTCCATATTTCCAGGCACTTCTGAAAAACACGGCGGAAAGCAGGAACAGCACCGATGGGTCCTCGGACGGGCCCCCGGCGGAGTCTTCCTTCCGACCGGAATCCACCTCCTCCGTCCGTCGCAACTCGGCCAGAGCGAAGCGGTTCACGGTGAAATGGTACATGCCGTCGGGAAGCCCGTAAAGATTCCTTGATGCGAGGTAGACCTCAATCGGATAGAGCGCCCCGGCCGAAGGACAAGACCGAAAATAGAAAACGTCCCCCGAATGTCCGGAACGGGCGGTGAGACCACCGGAAAGATGAAGGATCATGGCCGTCTCTTCAAGGCCGGAGAGTCGGCTCGCAGTGCGAGAAGAAACGGACATCACCTGCCGAGTGGAGGCCGTGGGCCAGGCAATTTCCGTCGGCAAAGGAACATGTATCGCGGAAGGATATTCTCTGTACGGCGACGGCTGGTTGGACCAGTCAAGCCCTCGCCCGGAAAGGCGATTTCGTGAATAGACCGTATTTTCCTGGTAAGCGCTTCCCGACATGGACATGCCCGTCCCCTTTCCCCGTGCCGAAACCTTGAGCCACGAACGAAATTTCTCCTCTGATCTTCAACAAGTATACCACACAGGTCCGGATTCTGAACACCCGATCGGAACCCCGACCGAGGTTCCCGCTCGGAAGGTCCGGTGAACCGCGGAGTCCGCCGGAGAGCGGAATCAGAGAGCCGTTGAATTGGACAGACCGTCCTTTGGAACTGGAAAAGAGACAACGACTATGAAATGATAGGGCATTCACTTGAAAAACCTATAACAGGAGAAGACCCTTGGAACGCGATAGTCATCTCGTCCGATTCGAACCCTTCGGGATTGAAGCCTCGGCCCCTCACAACGCCACTTTGCTGGAAACCGCGCTTGCCGCGGGCGTCCATATCAACGCCTCTTGCGGCGGCCAAGGCGTGTGCGGAAAATGCAGGGTCATCCTGGAAGAAGGCAAGGTCGAAGGAGGGACTTCGGAGAAGTTGAGTGCGCAGGACATAGAAAACGGAGTTCGACTGGCCTGCCGCTCGAGAATCGTTGAAGACGTTGTCGTCCGTCTACCCGCGGAACAGACTTTGGATAAGACCGCACTCAAAGCCCTCGCTTCGGGAACCACGCAAAAAGCCCAACTCATCGGTGGGAGGGAGCTCAAAGAACAATGTCGGTTCACTCCCGCCGTGCAGAAGATCGTCAGCAAAGCTCCCGCTCCCACGCTCGAAGACAACCGTAGCGACGTCGTCAGGCTTCTGGACTCTCTGCATTTCTCGGGAGAGTCCAATTTCGGCTTCGATTTCGAGGCCATCCGCGATCTGCCCAAGGCTTGGCGCGAAGGAGAATGGACCGTTACCAGCACCATCATGCGCCCGGTGGGCCGTAAAGCCGGCCGCAACACCGTGACGCGAGTGGAACCGGGGGATACCGCCGCCACAAACCTCGCCGTTGCGGTGGATCTCGGCACCACCACGGTGTGGGCTCAACTCTTGGATCTGAACTCGGGCGAAATTTTGGACACCGAAGGAGATTTCAACGGACAGATCAGTTTCGGAGAAGATGTGATCAGTCGGATCATCTACGCGGGTAAGGAAGAAGGTTCCAAACGCCTGCAGCATGCGGCCACGGCCTCCATCAACAAGCTCTTGGACCTGCTTTTCAAGCGCACCGGCGCCCGCAGGGAATGCGTCAACTTGGTAACACTGGCCGGCAACACCACCATGACTCACCTGCTCTTGAACATGGACACCAAGTATATCCGACTCGAACCCTACGTACCCGCCGCCACCTATTACCCTCCCATTAAGGCGGTCCAGCTAGGCTTGGAGTTGCCCGAACACACGCCCATGCTTCTGTTCCCCAGTGTAGCGTCCTACGTTGGGGGAGACGTGGTCGCCGGCGTGCTGGGCGTGGGGATGCACCGGGATGAAAGATTGACCTTGTTCATCGACATGGGGACAAACGGCGAAGTGGTGGTGGGTTCCAAGGATTGGATGGCTTGTGCCGCAGCCAGCGCCGGACCGGCTTTCGAAGGAGGCGGCATCAAGTTCGGCATGCGGGCGTCCAAAGGAGCCATTGAAAACTTCTCGGTCAACCCCGTCACCGGAGAGCCTGCTATCGTGACCGTGGGAAATGCGCTCCCCAAAGGAATCTGCGGCTCAGGACTCATAGCCGCCGTAGCCGCCTTTCTCATGGCGGGAATTATCGACGAGAGCGGGCACTTCGATCTGGACCATCCCTGCGAGCGCATCCGATCCGGAGATGATGGACCCGAATATGTCCTGGCGTGGTCACAAGACACGGAAATCGGGCGCGACATCTCGCTGACCGAGGTGGACATCGACAACCTGATCCGTGCCAAAGGGGCTATGTACGCAGCCTATATGACCCTGATGAAGTCCGTAGGCCTGAACGTCAACGACCTGGAACGAGTCATCCTGGCGGGTGGCTTCGGGCAGTCCGTCAACATCGAAAGGGCGGTGCTCATCGGGCTCTTGCCGGACCTTCCGGTGGATCGTTTCACATTCGTGGGTAACGGGTCGCTTCTGGGAGCCAGGCTGGTGGCCTTGTGTAACGGTCTGAGGGCCGAAGTGGGTGAACTCGTGGACAAAATGACCAACTTCGAACTCAGCGTAGCCCCCGGCTACATGGAGAATTACACCAGCAGTCAGTTCCTGCCTCACACGGAATGCGATACCCTGTTTCCAAACGCCTACGCGCGGCTGAAAGAGGCTAAGGAAGCCATCCGAAAGCTCAGAGGATAACAGGCCTTTTTCAACGGACGACAAGTCACTTTTCATGCATCGCCCGGCCGGCGAGTCCTCCCAAGAAGCGCCGGATAACGATCACGTACGGTAATGGAGCGGCACATGCCCGCGGAAACCGCTTCCGACAGCATCAAAGAGCGTATCGAAGAACTGCGCAAAGAGATCAGGCGCCACGACACCCTGTACTATGTACTCAACACTCCCGAGATTGCGGACCGAGAGTACGACGAGCTGTTCCGAGAGCTTCAAAAACTAGAGCGAACCTATGGTCTGGCCACGCCCGATTCCCCGACTCAGAGGGTCGGCGAGGCGCCGAGAGACGAATTCACCAAGGTACGGCACCTGGCTCCTTTGCTTAGCCTGGATACGCTTCTAGAAGAAGATGAAATCCGTCGCTTTCTGGAGAGGACGGAGAAGGCCCTCGGCCGATCGCCCATGTACGTAGTCGAGCCCAAGTTTGACGGCGTGTCCGTGGAAATCGTGTACGAAAACGGCCGCTACGTGCGAGGAGGCACTCGAGGAGACGGGTTGGTGGGCGAGGATGTGACGGAAAACCTCAGAACGATTGGAGCACTCCCTCTGGTGCTGCGTGAGGACCATCCCGTTCCCGAGGTGCTCTCCGTGCGGGGTGAAGTGATCATGCCCCTGAAAAACTTCCAGCAACTCAACAAGGGATTGGTGGAAAGAGGAAAGGAACCCTTTGCCAACCCCCGGAACGCGGCGGCGGGATCCCTCCGTCAGTTGGACCCGAGAATCACCGCTTCTCGGCCTCTGGATTTGTTCTGCTACGATATCCTCTTCCTTCGCGGGAATCCCGAGGAATCCCACTTCGAAGAATTTGAACGGCTCACCCAATGGGGGTTGCGCACGGACCCCCACCGTGAGTTGTGCGAAAGCGAAGAGGGAATCATCGACTTCTACCGTACCATGGCCGAAGAACGGGACGAATTGCCTTACGAGGTTGACGGGATCGTCATCAAGGTGGATCGCCGGCTTGACCGGGAAACACTGGGAACCAGGACACGAAGTCCGCGCTGGGCGGTGGCCTACAAGTTCGAACCGCGGCAGGAGGAAACCGTAATCGAAGACATTGCGGTCAGCGTGGGAAGAACGGGAGTGCTTACCCCCGTGGCTTTGCTGCGGCCCGTGGACGTGGGAGGAGTCACCATCAGCCGCGCTACGCTTCACAACTTCGGAGAAGTCCGAAGAAAGGACATCAGAAAGCGGGACACGGTTCGTATCGCCCGTGCCGGAGACGTGATTCCCGAAGTGGTCGAACGCGTTCCCAATGCGGAGGAACAAAGGTCCGCGCCTTTCGAAATGCCCCGAAATTGCCCGGTCTGCCGGGGCGAAGTGGTGGTTAGAGGCGCCTACCACGTGTGCACCAACGAACTCTCCTGTCCCGCACAACTCAAGGGAGCCATACGGCATTTCGCATCCAGAGACGCCCTCGATATCGCCGGCCTCGGTGAAAAAACGGTCGAAGCACTGGTTGAGAAAGGTTTTGTGAAGGACGTCGCGGACCTATTCCGTCTTGAAAAAAAGGACCTCCTGTCCCTGGAAGGTTTCGCCGAAAAGTCGGCGCGGAACTTGTTGAGGGCTTTGGAACATTCCAAGCGGTCGACGCTGGAAAGATTCCTGTACGCTTTGGGTATTCCCGGAGTCGGCACCCGCATCGCCAAAGTACTCGCCGAAGAGCTGGGTGGTCTGGATCGCTTGAAGAAAGCCTCAAAAGAGGAACTGATCGAAATCAGAGAAATCGGCCCGGAAATTTCCGAAGCCGTTGAAGGCTTCTTCTCCAATCGGAAGAACTTGGACGTCTTAGAAAGACTGGAAGACATGGGGCTTACGTTCGAGAAAGGCGCCATCGACGCCCGGACGGAACTCCAAGACAAGACCTTCGTTTTCACCGGGGGTTTGGAGCGTTTGACCCGCTCGGAAGCCAAAGAGCGGGTGGAAGCGTTGGGAGGGCGGGTTACCTCCTCCGTGAGCTCGACCACGGATTACGTGGTAGTCGGCCGGGAACCTGGTTCCAAAGCCGAAAAAGCCGTTGAGCTGGGGCTGTCCGTCCTCAACGAGGAACAATTTTTAGAACTTCTGCGCCGATAGAGCATCGTTGTTCCACATTTCGCCCGAAGCAGACTTGACAATCCGGTCTGCGGACTGTATGATAACATACTGATTTTACTCCCCTTGCCTTGGTTTTCCCCACTCACGGACCGGTACCGTGAAATTCTCCGGCCCCAAATCCCGACGAAAGGAGCAACGCTTCCGGCGATTCCGGCCGGACGCTCAATCCGATCATGGCGAATACACAAACAAGTCCTATGGTTCTGGAGGGTCCGGCCGCAGAAGAAGCCGCCATGTTTGAAGACGTCGTTGATCTGCTGTCGACCCGAAGCAAGGAACGCAGTGAGTTGATTCCCATTCTCCAGTCGATCCAACGCAAACACTCCTACCTGGCACCGGATGTCATGCGTTTGGTGGCCGAACATCTGGACATATCCAGCGGTGAAGTCTACGGCGTGGCGTCCTTCTATAACCAATTCCGCTTCAACCCCCCGGGCAAGCACCAGATCAAGATGTGTCTGGGAACCGCCTGTCACGTTCGCGGTGGGGACATCATATTGGAGAACTTCGAGCGTAAATTGGGCATCAAAGAGGGGGAAACCACGGAAGATCGGGAATTCAGCCTCGAAAAGGTAGCCTGCGTGGGCTGTTGCGCCTTGGCGCCCGTGGCCCTCGTGGACGAAAAAGTGGAAGGACATATGCAGCCCAGCAAGGTCGAAGGTCTCATTATGGGCTTTCAAATCGAGCGGGAAAGACAAGAGCGAGAAAGCAAAGCCGGTGAGGGAAATGAACTCGCAAGCAATGACTGAACGATACGCCGATCTGATTCGGGAGGCCCGGGAATACGTCGAACAACAGGATTCCGACTCCGCCCCGGTGATCTATATAGGGATGGCCACTTGCGGACTGGCCGCGGGTGCGGCGGAGACGCGGGAAGCCTTCGAAAAGGCGTTGGAGGAGCATGGGATCGCGGCCCGTATCGTTGCCGTAGGTTGCCTGGGGCATTGCTACGCGGAGCCTCTTGTGGTGATCAGAACGCCGGATTATCCGCCTTTGTGCTACTACAATGTCACCCCCGGACGTGCCCGGATTTTGGTGAAGGCTTTTCTCGAAGAGGGGGATCCTCTCCAGGAATTCCTTCTCGGAGCAATGGAAGCCAACGATCTCTTGCCGGCGGTATCCGACTTTCCGAGGTTCAGCATGGAGCAACGGGTCGTTATGGAACGCTGCGGCGACATCGACCCGGAAAGTATTCACCAGTATCTGGCCGCCGGTGGATATGAGGCCTTGGTCAAAGCGCTGTCCCTCCCACAGCAGGAGGTCACGCGCATCGTTTACGAATCGGGACTCCGGGGAAGAGGCGGAGCCGGCTTTCTCACGGGGAAGAAGTGGGAAATGGCGGCAGGCGTGCCTTCCGAACAAAAGGTGGTTATATGCAACGCGGATGAGGGAGATCCCGGAGCCTACATGGACCGCACCGTCCTGGAAAGCAATCCCCATCAACTTTTGGAAGGACTCGCCGTTTGCGCCTATGCCGTCGGAGCGGGGGAAGGCATCGTGTATGTGCGCGCCGAGTACCCCTTGGCGGTGCGAATGATCCAACGAGCCATTGATGAGGCCAGGGCACTGGGGTTTCTTGGTGAACACATCCTGGGCACGAACTTCAACTTGGATGTTTCCGTGTTTCTTGGGTCGGGGGCCTTCGTATGCGGCGAGGAAACGGCACTGATTCAGTCCATCGAGGGAAAACGCGGTATGCCGCAGCATCGTCCTCCGTACCCTGTGCAAAAGGGGCTGCGCGGACTTCCCACGGTGGTGGACAACGTGAAGACGCTTTCCGCAGTTCCCGCAGTGCTGAAACGCGGGGCCGACTGGTACCGGAGCATAGGTACCCGAGGAAGCACGGGAACCGCCATTTTCTCCGTAGTAGGAGACGTTTTGCACCCGGGGCTCGTTGAGATTCCCATGGGAACCACTCTGCGAACCCTGATTTTTGATATTTGCGGAGGAATTCCCAACAAGAAAAGTTTCAAAGCGGTACAGATCGGAGGTCCGTCCGGAGGATGCCTGCCGGAGAAGTTCCTGGACACGCCGGTGGACTTCGATTCGTTGGTGGAGGCCGGCGCCATGATGGGATCCGGCGGGATGGTCGTGATGGATGAAGACTCCTGTATGGTCGACGTGGCCCGCTACTTCGTCGAATTCACCCAGGACGAGTCCTGCGGTAAATGCACATTCTGCAGAATCGGAACCAAACATTTGCTGAATATCCTGGACCGTATCACCAAAGGCGAAGGCAAGGAAGGTGATCTGGAGATACTCGAGGAACTCAGCATGGATATACGGAACGGTTCCCTCTGCGGGCTGGGCAAGACGGCTCCCAATCCGGTCCTGACCTCCTTGAAATATTTTCGCGATGAGTACGAAGCCCACATCTTCGAAAAAAGGTGTCCCGCGAAAAAATGTCGCTCTTTAACCGCATTCTACATTGACCTTGAGAAGTGTGCCCGGGGCTGTGACGCCTGCGTCGGATGCTGCCCGGTGGAGGCAATTTTCACCACCTCCAACCGCAAGAAGGGGATCGACCAGGAAAAATGCGTAAAGTGCGGAGAATGCGTGGTTGCCTGTCCGCCCGAATACGACGCGGTGGTCAAAGTGTCGCCGCCGGAATTGGCGCCGCGGATCGAGCCTCCCCGGGAAGGAGAAAGCCGTGCCTGAGATTCTCATCGATGGTCGTAAAATCCGGGCCGATGACGGTGCGAACCTGCTGAAAACATGCCTGGACCACGGGATATATATCCCCAATCTGTGTTGGCTGGAGGACATTGAATCGCCCCACGCCTCATGCAGGCTGTGCTTCGTGGAAATCGACGGTTTCAAGGGCCCGATTCCTTCCTGTACGGTAACCGTTCAGGAAGGAATGACCGTTCATACGGATACGGAAGCCGTCAGAAGGCTTCAACGTTCCGCCTTGCGTTTGCTTCTTTCCACCCATCGAATTGCCTGCAAGACCTGCCCGGCCAACAAGGGTTGCGCTCTCCAGCAGATCGCCAAGTTCTTGAACGTAGGTTTGAAGGTGAAAAATCTTGAGCATCTGGAACATGCCGAAGAACCGTCTCAAGATCACCCGTGTCTGGGCTGGGAACCCGGCCGATGTGTCCTTTGCGGCAGGTGCGTCCACGTGTGTCGAATAAATCACGCGCAGCCCTTCCTCAGCTTCGCACGTCGCGGTTACGAGACGATCATCCACTTTGCCGAAGAATCCCGAACGGAGGAATCACCTTGCCTAGGCTGCCTCAAGTGCGCGGAAGTGTGCCCTGTGGGAGCGATCTTCCCGAAGCAAGCGTTTGAGGCCTCCGCAGCCGGATGAATCCGACTCCGTGGACGCCTTTTCCTGAAACGGCGCATCGACACCTTGTGATCCCCGAAATGCCTGCGAAGCGGCTCGCCGAGAACCGGGGTGGGAATCGTTGATGTTTCTTCGTGTTTTATCTATCATTCCCAAAATGCAGGATGTTGGATAGGAAGACTTTCGAAGTTCATTGGATACCAAAAATATTCTATTGGCCCTACTCGTAAGGGTTTCTTGGAAGCCGACATGTTATTGGAAGATCCCGCAAGCAATAGATTCTCCTGGGAACAACTCGGCGACGTGTGCGTTGGACGCCCGAACCTCGGCACCGATGTCCCCGTCCTGATCTACCGACTGCTCCACTATGCCATGAAAGACGTGCTGACTTCCCGCTTCGGCCCGGAGGCTGCGGAAGGAGTCATTTATCAGTCGGGCAAACTTGCGGGAGAGCACTTCTGTGACCATGTTCTCGACAAGACTCTCGAGTTCGATAAATTCCTCGCTCAAATCCAAAAGAGCCTGAAGGACCTTCGCATCGGCCTTTTCCGTGTTGAACAGGCCGACATGGCGCGATGGGAACTGACCGTCTCCGTGGCGGAGGATCTGGACTGCGCCGGTCTTCCCATTGATGGGAAGACGGTGTGCACCTTCGACGAAGGATTTCTCGCGGGCATCTTTCTACGTTATACCGGGAAAGAATTCAGCGTGAAGGAAGTGGACTGCTGGTGCACGGGAGATCGGGTGTGCCGGTTTGAGATCAAACCCGAACGCTGAAACGCGATATGGACCAGCCGCGCCAAAGAATCCTTTTCGAAACCGGCATGGCCGTCCTTGAGCTGCTTAGGGGCGGTATTCCCGCGAACCTCAACCCGGACTCCTACGAGGAGGACGATGAGCGTCAGTACGCGGAAGTCATCAATCGCCTCATCCAGTGCGTGGCGGAAATTCGGGACTTCGCCATTCCCTTGTCCAAAGGTGAACTCCGGAAGCAGCTTCCCAGGACTCAGAACCTGATTGCAGGCCCCCTCAAGGAACTACACGCCCGACTTTCTCACCTGACTTGGCAGGCCCAGCAAATCGCCGACGGAGACTACAGTCAACGAGTTGATTTCATGGGAGATTTTTCCACCGCGTTCAATCGTATGGTGATCACTCTGGACGAACGCGAGAGAGCTCTCAAAGAGAAGCTCGAGTTGCTGGCTGCCAAAACCAACGAACTGGGCGCGGCGAACATGGAACTTCGCAAGGAAATCGAACTCAGGAAACAAGCTCAGGAATCATTGAGACAGGCGAAAGAGGAAGTCGAGGAATCTTACCGAAAGCTTGAAATCAAGACCGAAGAAGCCGAGCGCATGGCCATTGAAGCCCGAATCGCCAATCGGGCCAAGTCCGATTTCCTGGCGAGCATGAGCCATGAAATCAGGACGCCTATGAGCGGCATCATCGGGTTAACCTCCCTCGCGCTGCAGACCGATCTCACCGACGAGCAAAAAGAATACCTTGAGGCGGTAAAAAGCTCCGGGGATATCCTGCTGAAACTTATCAACGACATTCTTGATCTATCCAAGATAGAGGCGGGAAAGCTGGAATTCGAGCATGTGGATTTCGATCTTCGGAAACAGCTCGATACACCGATTCGAATCATGAAATCACAGGCTCGAGCCAAGGGTCTGGAACTCGAGGCCTTTTTCGACCCTGAACTGCCGCTGTTCTTTAGGGGGGACTCCGGCCGAGTCCGTCAAGTACTGATCAATCTGATTGGTAACGCCGTAAAGTTCACTGAAACGGGCGGCGTATACGTAAACGTGCAACGGATTTCATCCGAACCTGCATCCGGTACGAGGCCCGCTCGACATCAATTGCTGTTTGCCGTAAAGGACACGGGAATCGGCATTCCCACCGACCAACAAGACCAAGTTTTCGAGAAGTTTCGGCGAGTCACCGGACAGGAAGGCGGGAAACGCGAAGGTACCGGATTGGGTCTGGCCATCTCTCGCAGTCTGGTGGAACAGATGGGCGGGAGAATCCAACTCCGGAGCCGGCCTGGGGAGGGAAGCGTTTTCTCCTTCACGTTGACTTTAGAGCAAGGAAACCCGCCGGAGAGCGCCGATCAAGAAACGAGCCGATCGGTCCCGTCTCCCGGAGCTTCGCTAAGAGTCCTCGTCGCCGAGGACGAACCCCTGAACGCAAGGGTTGCGGAAGGAGTGCTCGACCCTTGGACGCGGGAACTGCTGGTGGTTTCCAATGGGTGGGAAGCCGTCCAGGCTCTACGCAACGGCGACTTCGATTTGGTATTCATGGACGTGGAGATGCCTCGCATGGGCGGTATCGAGGCGGTCCACAGGATTCGTGAAGGCGAAGCGGGTGAAAAATGCCGAAACATCCCCATCGTGGCCATGACGGCCCACGCGCTCACCGGCGACCGAGAGCGATTCCTTCAAAGCGGCATGGATGACTACATATCGAAACCCCTCGATCTGCACGATCTCGCCGCCATACTAAACCGGTTCACCGATGGAAAGGCCGCAATGCCCGACGACCCGTCGGAAGAGGTGCATCCGTCCGGTAGGGTGCTCGATCGACGAAGAGCTCTCCTGAGGCTTGACGGGAGTGAAGAAATATTCCAGGAACTCCTGGACCTGTTCTCCACTGAACTCCCCAACCTCATCTCGGAGTTCAAAGCGGCGTCCGATGCGGCGGACATCAAATCCCTCGAACGACACGCCCACTCCCTCAGAAGTTCGACCGGCGCCATCGGCGCGGATTCCTGCTCCGCCATCGCAGCACAAATCGAAACGCATGCGCGAGAGGGATCTTTGGACGATGTCCACAGCCTCCTGCCGAAGCTTTTCGAAGAACTGGAAAAGGTGAGAGCCCTACTGTCCGGCTCTACCTGATCGGACCGATTCATCCGGGAAACCTGCCCTTCGCTCTTTCTACTCGGAAAGAAAAGGGGAGGAACCGTTTTCGGTCCCTCCCTTTCGATCTTCCCTGACTTATGGCTTAGCTCGCGATACGATTAAGCGGCGTCGAGCTTCTGACGGTCGGCCATATCCATGAGCACGCGTTCTCTCTTCTTATCGATGCCCAGAGCCTTACGCTTCATGTTGATGTGGTCGATCATCTTCTGAGCATGCTCGTAAGGATCTTCCACCAGGTCCCACATACCTCCGTAGATGTCCGCCAGTTCCTGGAACAGGTGTTTCTGCAGCCTCGGCGCTCCGCTCACCGGCAGGCCCACGCCGAACACCGTGTACACTCCCGAGCTCACGAAGTAGTGACCGATGCTGATGGCTTTCTCGCTCATCCATTCCGGAGCGGAACCCGCGGCCGGCAGATCGCTGATGTCGTTGCCCAGTCCGCCCGTCTTCACCACTTCCGCCGCGGCCATCAAAATCCGGCTGTTATCCACGCACGATCCCATGTGCAGCACCGGCGGAATTCCCACCGTCTCGCACACTTCCGCCAGACCGTCTCCACAGTAGACTTTCGCCGCTTCCGGCGTCAACAAGCCCGCCTTGCCGCATGCCATGGCGTTGCAGCCCGTGGTCAATACGATGATGTCGTTCTTCAACAGTTCCTTCACGATGATCAGATGCGCGCTGTCATGACACGTACGCGCGTTGTTGCAGCCCACCACACCGCCGATTCCTCGAATCCGGCCGTTGATGATGTTGTCGTTCAGCGGCTTGTAGGAGCCACGGAACGTTCCACCCAGATGATAGTTGATCGCCTCGTAGGAGAAGCCCGCCACCATCTTTTCCTTCTCCGGCGGAATCATCACGTCCGCTCGACGGTTCGGGAAATTGTCCACCGCCGTCTTCACGATCTCTTTGGCGTCCTCGAACGCGTGGTGCTCGTCGAACTCGATGTGCACCGTGTCTCCGCTCTCGATCCGCGCCCTCGGATTCGTGGTGATCAGTTTGGTGTGGTAGCAGGTGGCGACGTTGGCCACGTTCTCCATGATGCACTGCACGTCCACCACCATGGCGTCCACCGCGCCCGTGATGATGGCCAGCTCCTGGGACAGGTAGTTCCCCGCGATGGGCATGCCGTGACGAACCAGAATCTCGTTGGCCGTACAGCACATCCCCGCCAAAACGATCCCCTTGGCGCCCTTGCTTCGGGCGTAATCCTGCATTTCGGCGCTCTGCGCCGCCACTACGATCATCTCGGAAAGCAGCGGCTCATGACCGTGCACGATGATGTTCACGTGGTCCTGCTTCAAAACGCCCAGATTGATCTCACCGTGCACCGGGTAGGGCGTACCGAACATCACGTCCTGCAGGTCCGTGGCGATCATGGACCCGCCCCAGCCGTCCGCCAGAGCCGCGCGACTGCACTGCTTGATGATGTTCTTGTAGTCCTGATCCACGCCCATGTGCGTGCGGTGCATGATCTCCACGATCTCCCGGTCGATGCCCCGAGGAATCACGTTGAGCTTCTTCCACAAATCATATCGGGCCTGGGGCGCACGTTTGGCGTAGTAAATCTCTCCGTCCTGCTTGCCCCACTCGCCCAGCGCCTTGACTCCCACTTCCTCGGCGATCTCGAAGATATCCCGATCCTTCATCTCGCCGTCCACTTCCACCTGAGTATCCACCTCAAAGTCGGCGGCGATCTCCAGCAGCTTTACCGTATCCTTGATGGTGTAGTCGTGGGTCTCCTTGCGGGCCGCCGCCAGGAAGGTTTCCGCCACGCCTCGTCCGTGGTCCGAGTGAGCCGCCGCGCCGGCCGCCACCATGCGCGCGAAATTCCTGGCCGCGATGGTCTCGGGAGTGGCTCCGCACAAGCCCTTCCTCGTATCCTCGCCCTCGATCCCTCCCTTGGGCAGCGGTAAACGGCACGGACCCTGGGAACAGACCTTACAACAAATGCCCTGCACACCGATGTTGCACGGCTTCATGGACTCCGCTCGATCGAAAATCGTTTCGATGCCCATCTTCCGTGATTGCTCGATCATCTTCGCCGACGCGCTGTCCACCGTCAGCTCCTGCGCCTTCTTCGCGACCTTGGCCTTCGCGACAACGCCTTTTACCTTGGTTTCTTCAGCAGACATCCAAATATACCTCCCGTTTGGTGTTGAATACTGTAGGAATGCCCCGTCGGTTTCGAAAACCTATTTTCCGAGGTTCTTCAATTTTTCCCGTTCCCTGCAGGCATCACACAATCCCAGCAGATGGACGGAAACCGATTGCACTTGAAACGCTTCAATCCCCGATTTCGCCGTTTGTACAACCAGCTCTTCGTTCCAGGGAACGTCGCGAATTTCACCGCAACTGGTGCAAACGGCATGAAGGTGAGGTTCCGATTTCACGTCGTAGCGCGCCACTCCGAAAAGTGGGTTGACCTTTCTAATCAGGCCGACTTCCTCGAAACGATCCAACGTATTGTACACGGTAGCGAGAGATAGATGAGGAAACCGCTCGGAAACCTGCCTGTAGACCCATTCAGGGCTGGGATGCCCAGTCCCTTCTTCCATGAGGACCTCAAGAATCGCCACCCGCTGCGGGGTGACCATCAGGCCGGCCTGTTTAATCAGCTCGTGGGTTGAATCTACCCTCAAGAGCGTTTCTCCTTTTGGAATAATTCTAATTTAAGAAAACTTTTAAGGTTTGTCAAATGAAAGGTAAGCGCGTGAGTATTAAAAAAGGAATCAGAGGCATCGAAATCCGTATCGAGACAACCGCGCCATGAGGGCACGGCGAGGGGGGACTAAGGTCGCCTCGATAAAGAACGATTCATTTTTTGGGGGTCACCCTGAGGAATTAGATGATCAGATTTCCGTCACATCGTGTCCCTCACTCCTGAGCCTGTCGGCCACCAGGTACCGGTGGCAGTGGGAACCCCCCGCACAGAAACAAAGCAGACAATCCCCTTCCCGTATCCGCTTAGTGGCCGATGCCCAGTTCGGTTCCACTTCCTCCCAGAAACGAGAGTCGTAGTCGCGGAGTGACAGGCGCCCGCTCCGAAAGCCCTCCAGAAGAGACCGACTGGGAGCCAATTCAAGAATCGACACGTCAAACCGGCCCAATCGATCTTTGCCTCGGGATATTCGTACTCTACGCTTTACCCCGACCCGCTCAAAAGCGCCGCCGGACGCATAATTCGAAATGAACAGCTTCATCGATAGTCTTCCGGGCCTTGTGGTCCGGCAAACACCTTTCCTGCGTTCCCTCCATGATCTTCTTGGACGGACCGTATAACATCCTTGGTTTTGAGAAGTCCTGTTCTGCGGCAAGGCCGAACGACCATGGGATACACTCGACCCATGGCACAGACGTCACATTTGCTTCATGCGTAAGAAAATGTACAGCACCACTATTGCACCCAGAATCAATATGAGCGTCGACCCGTACTTGCGGAACATGAGGGTCCCCTTTCGTCGTTTGGAGGAAAAACACTCCGCCCCTCAAATCGGAGCCGGATTCGGTCTTCGACCTTCTTGCATCGTCTCCCTCCCCAATTTATACTGATTTTTCGCTCGAGCGGCAAGCGCCTCGAGCGTTCAACCAAAACACTTCGTGCTCATGCCGGTGCATATATGGTATTGGACGGCGTTCTACCGGTCTTCCTGGTGATCGGGATCGGTTTTTTCCTGAAGCGTCTGAGGTTCACCGACGATTCCTTTCTACGGAAAGCGGACCGCCTTACCTACTATTTCTTCTTCCCTTCCCTGCTTTTCTGGAAGATCGGCAGCCCGTCCAACGACGCCCATTTGGATCCTAGTGTGTTTGTCGCCGTCTATTCGGCCATTCTTCTCGCTTGGCTTCTCACCTTCGCTTGTAAGCCTTTGTTCGGCATCTCGAACTACGAAATGGGCGCCTTCTCTCAGTGCTGCTACCGCTTTAATACGTACATCGGCATGGCCATCCTACTGAGCGCCAAGGGTGATTTCGCAGTGCGACTTTTCGCAGTGCTTATCAGCCTCGCCATTCCTTTCATCAACCTTCTGGCCGTTTCCACTCTGATCTGGTTTTCCGGCGGCGAGTACAACGGCAGGGAAAGGGCTCGACTGACACTCAAGGCCATCATTTCAAATCCGTTGATACTCGCATGCATGGCGGGTCTGGTATACGCCCGGACCGGCCGGCCGCTCCCGGTATTCCTGGACAACACTTTTCGCCTGGTCTCGGCCGTCGCGCTACCTTTGGCTCTCGTGTCCGTCGGGGGGGCCATCGCACTGGAACGCCTCCAAGGCTATTTCAAAAAGGCACTCGCCGCCTCTCTTTTCAAAGTCGCCCTGCTGCCGCTCTTGGGCTACGCGACCCTCCGCCTGTTCAACGTGGAAGGGCTTCCCTTCTGGACCACCATGCTCTTCTTCGCCCTACCCACCTCAGTGTCAAGCTATGTGCTGTCGTCGCAAATGAACAGCGATCCGGACATGGCCTCGGCCGTCATAGTGCTTTCCACCCTGTTGTCCATGGTTTCCTTGTCCTTTGCCGTTTCGATCATACCGTCCTGAGCAGACATCACAAAAGCGGCCGGGAGACTTTTTGATTAACGGTTCGTGATCTCAACATAATCTACGATCATCCTTTCTTGGCTCTCGCTGATCGAACTCGGTCACAACGGTTCGCCGCCTTGCCTTTGTCGGAACGTTCCGGTTAAGCTGGGCGCCGTGGAGCGGAACGATGACTAACGAAGGGTGGATTTTCACGATCGCGGCGGCTTCGATTTTTGCGGGGCTCATCGGACTTGCGCATCGCAGACGTAAGGTCGGGGCGCGACCCGCCAGGCTTTTGTCTGCGGCACTTCTGATCACTTTGGCTGCGGGTGCGTGGATTCTTCTGCCGGATTCCGTATCCTCGAGCAAAGGAGGAATTCCCGTTCCGGTGATCGGACTCGTTCTCCTTCTGTTTCCGATCGCTTTCCTGGTCGGTCGAGCGCGAAGAAGAATCTCCGCCGAGGCGGACGAGTGGGACCTTCAAAGAAGAAGGATACTGATGATCAGTCTGGCTTCGGTCTTCTGGGTATTCATGCTCTCCTTGATGATTGCGTGGTTGGCCGGTGAAATGAAGAACCGGACTCCAAAGCCCGCGGAACGGAACGAGCAGGAAGCCAAACCGGGGCCTCCTTTGCCGGAGGTCTGCACGATCTCTGATGTTCGCCGCTACGAGAGAAAGCTCACACCCCTATCACGTTCGTCCGTATCCGATGTTCGGATTCACGTTGAGAATTCACCGCGGCTGCTCGACGAGTCCACGGACGGAACGGACCTCTATGGCTGATCCGTCCGTTGCATGGCGCCCCTCCGGCACGTTCGGTGAGTTGAAGCACCCACATGCATGGCTTGAAGGCCGGGGTATCCGGGTAATCCATACGCTCCACCTTGAATTGACGGCCGGGGAGCACCCGCTCCCCCCCCGTTCTTCACCTGTATTGGCTTGACGGCTTAAGGCTTCTGTTTTAGTCTAGTGGATTTACGAGACGCCTTGACGGACCGTTCGAGGTAGAATCCAGGTTCGGGAGTCTGGTGAAAACGCCTCTTCAAACAAGGACTTTCCCCGAACAAGGCGCCCCCCAAGTACCCTGCGGCACGGGATACGCGTACTTCCCGTCCGCCGGTCCGAATAAGCCGTTTTCAATGCGGAAGGCTTCTCAGTGGAGACCAACAGCCAAACGAAAAAGAGCGGGAGGGAAATCCGGGAGCTGACCTTGCTCCTTGAGATCAGCCGCAGGCTGGACGCCGCCAAAGACCTGAAGGATGTAGTGGATGGGGTCCTTCAGCTCATTTCGGAGCATACGGACCTTCTGCGAACCACTTTGACCCTCCTGAACTGGGAAACCGGCGAAATCAACATTGAAGAAGCACAAGGCATTTCGAAAGACCGACAGGACCTGATCCGTTATCAAAAAGGTGAGGGAGTAACCGGCAAGGTCATAGAAGCCGGAGAGTCGATCATCGTTCCTCATATCACGAGGGAGCCTCGTTTCTTAGATCGAACAGGGGTGCGGCAGGCTTTCCCGGATCGAGACCTCTCCTTTGTCTGCGTTCCCATCAAAATGGGAAATCAGGTTATCGGTGCATTGAGCGCACTGCGTTCGTTTCAGAAAGAAATGTCTCTCGAGGACGACGTACGCCTCCTCTCCATCATCTCCTCCATGATCTCGCAGCCGGTTCGGCTGAGACACGCGTTGCTGACCGAACGGCGACGCCTGGAAGAAGAAAACACCCGGTTGCGTGAGAAGCTCAAAGAGCGCTACCGGCCCGACAATATCATCGGCAGTTCCAAGCCCATGCAGGAGGTGTTCGCGCTCATCGCACAGGTTTCACAGAGCGACGCCACCGTCCTGATCACCGGAGAAAGCGGATCCGGAAAAGAACTCGTCGCCAACGCCATCCACTATGGGAGCCACCGTGTCTCAAAGCCTTTTGTCAAGGTGAACTGCGCGGCACTTCCGGAAACCATGCTGGAAAGCGAGCTGTTCGGACACGAGCGCGGGGCGTTCACCGGTGCCCTCAACCGCCGGATCGGTCGTTTTGAAATGGCCAATGGAGGCACGGTCTTTTTGGACGAGGTGGGCGACTTTTCCCCCGCTACCCAGGTGCGGCTTCTGAGAGTTCTTCAGGAACGCCAGTTCGAACGACTGGGAGGGATCAAGACGATCAAGACCGATGTCCGGATCATCGCCGCCACCCATCGACCCCTCGAGGACCTGATCCGTCAAGGCCAGTTCCGCGAAGACCTGTATTACCGGTTGAACGTCTTTCCCATCCACATGCCGCCGCTGCGGGAAAGGAAATCGGATATTCTGCTCTTGGCCGATCACTTCGTCGGAAAATACGCCAAAGCCAATGCCAAAAAGATCAAACGAATATCCACGCCCGCCATCGACATGCTTATGGCCTACCATTGGCCGGGCAATGTTCGGGAACTCGAGAACTGCATCGAACGAGCGGTCCTCCTTACTCAAGACGAAGTGATTCGAGCGCACCATCTGCCTCCCAGTCTCCAGACCGCCGAGGCCAGCGGCACGGTGCACCGCGGAACGCTCACCGCCACCTTGGAAGCCGTGGAAAGAGATTTGATCGAGGACGCCCTGAAGACCTGCAAAGGCAACAAAGCCAAGGCCGCCCGTGCCCTGGGAATCACGGAGAGACTAATGGGCCTGCGCGTCAAAGGCTATGGAATCGACCCCAGGCGGTTTCGTACCCCGGAGTAGGTTTGAAAGATTCTTCCTACGATTCCGTAGGACGAAGCGGTATCCGATGGTTTACCCTTCCATGACGTTTGTCCGTCGCAAGGCTTTCCATGGGCACTCCGCCCACAAACGGCTTCTCTCTTACCTTGGCCCGTTGCTTGCTTACCCAAGAGCTTAATACCGGCCGGCTCACTAACGTTTGAACACAACCGGGGACGCTTATTGGATTCAATCGGGCGTACCCGTAATGGCGCGGGTCTTGCCATAGAATTGACTCATGTGCTATAAAAGTGCATTACCCTTCCCGAAATTCGACTTCGGGAGGTCGGATTGTGGTTGATTCGACTCATGAGGGTGCGATACCAAACGAAAGGAGGGGTGTAACCGACGGGAGGTAATTTTCGCCGAGCCCCGGGTTCGGTTGTAGAGTTTCATCGTGATGCTCACAGAGCCGCGATGCGGGTGAATGGTTCCCGAAAAAACCGGTAAGATATCAGATTAAGGAGAAGAGGAATGAAGAGAGGAATAGGTATGAAGCGGGTTCTGGTTGCATTTGTATGTTTGCTGCTCTGCGCGGCATTCGTTGTGCCGGCACAGTCTCAAGCGGAAGAAAAACCTTGGGCCGATTTCTCGGTCGCCGCACTCAGCTCCTACATTTGGCGTGGCTTTCAGTTCAGTAAAGACAGCATCGTGGTGCAGCCGAGCATGAGCGTCGGCTATTATGGGTTCTATATCAACTTCTGGAGCAACATCGACACCGATCCTTATTGGGAACAGGGAACCGGCGGAGCCAAGTGGAACGAGACCGACATCACGGTCGCCTATGGAAACTCCGTGGGACCGTTCAATTTCGAAGGCGGCTACCTTTATTATGCTTACGACAGCGACGCCTTCGGCGCCAGTGGACTCGAAGACACGCAGGAAATCTACGCCAGCATCGGTCTGGACGTAATTCTGCAACCTACCTTTACGGTATACCGAGACATCGCTCAGGCTCCGGCCTGGTACTTCCTGTTCGGCATCAGCCATTCTTTGCAGCTCGCGGATTGGATTTCCATCGACGGGTCCGTCACGGCGAGTTACCTGATGAGCGACAATGGAACCTATCCCGAACTCGACGACAACTTTAACGTGACCGACGAGGACTACAGCAACTTCCATGACGGCGTTGTGTCCCTGTCCGTCCCGATGACCTTCGGTTACTTCAGCGTGACGCCTACCGCGTCTTATTCCTTCCCGCTGACGGATGATGCGGAGAATCTGATCAAGTCCAGCAGCTTCAACGGCAAAGACTCCGACTTCTTCTACGGTGGTTTGGTTCTGGGCATCGCTTTCTAATCGCACGTAAACCGGCAACAGGAAACGCAACACTCTATGATGGGTGTTGCGTTTCTTCAGGCCCCCCTTCGCATTCATCGCTTCTCCTTACAAAATCGCGTTGTCCATTCCCACCGGTAATCCCGGCCCTGCGGAAAAGCCTCAAAGTTAAACCTAATCCCGCCCCGTCTTTTCTTCCATCATTAAGAGAGTTGACCCCGGAAAACGGCTTCTGTTAGAGATTTGTGGAATGTTCCGGAGTCTCCCTGAAAGAAAGCTCTCCGGCCGACCGCCGACCGAAATCCCGAATTGGATCACCATGGAACGCAAGACAATCAGGCATGTGGTCATCGGAGGCGCGGCGTCTTTGCTCGGGCTCTGGCTCCTGCTTCAGGCGGTTCTGTGGTTCCTTCCCCTGGAGTCCATCCTGGCCGATCGAATTTCCCACCTGACGGGTCGTCGGGTACACGTGGGAGAAGTCACAGCAAGCCTCCTTTGGGGCCTGACACTTTCCGCTTCCGATCTGGTAGTGGAGGAACGTCGGGACGTGGGATACGACCAACCTTTCCTCACCGCGGCGAAAATCGAGGCTCACGTCCGTTTGCTTCCACTGCTGCGTTCCAGGCTGTCCATCTCGTCCCTCTCGGTAGAGCAACCCGTGCTGTCCGTTGTCCGGATGTCCGATGGACGTTTCAATTTGCCGGGCAAAGCGGGCGTATGGTGGAAGATGCCGGTTCCGTCTCCGGTAGCGGCCTCCGTCTTTGGAGCGGACTCTTCTTCTCTCAGGGTAGCCGACACCGCGGTCCGGGGCGCGGTTCTGCACCTGCATAATCAGGCCACTGGGGCTTCGTCCCAAATTGCCGTGGATGCGCTCGAGGGTTCCTTTGAATCGGAGCCGAATCGACTGAGCTCCTCGGGAGAACTGTCGCTCCCGGGTCTGACACTGGCGTGGCGTGGCACCGTGCGTCTCGGCCCTCACGGAAACTCCTGGAAAGAAGGTACCCAATTAGATCTACTCCTGACTCCGGAGCATCTTCAGTCCTCGCTGCAATCCTTGTTTCCGGGTTTCAGGTCCGAGGGCTTCGTCGAACTGCACGCGGATGTGCCCCGCAACTCACCTGAAAAACCTCTCAAGGTCGAACTGACGGCAAACGGCCTGATGTTGACCGCCGACGCTTTCAGAGGCAAGGCGATTTCTTTCGACGATTTTCTGATACGCATGGAAACGCGCGCCGCCCCTTCCGCAGAGGGGACCAAACCCATTCGGTTGCTGGTTCATTCCACCTCGGCGGGACTGGATGGTCACCTGAACGCCGAAATTCCCCTGCCTTGGCACCGAACGATCCTCAACGCGGAAAATGAATGGAGCGTAAACCTGGAAAGCTTGGCACGTTGCTTGGGGCCGCTTCTCGGACTCGATGGTAGGCTCAGAGGACTTTATAGCTTTCAAGGATCCATCCAATCTCCGGATGAGCAAGGCACAAGACACTGCAGTGGGAGAATGGACTTTGTCGACGTCGAGATAACCGGGGAAGAACGGGCTCGACCCTTTCGGGAGCCCAAGGCCTCTTTTGAGTTCGACGTTTCCACAAATGCCGCTGAAAGTCTCACGGAGGTCCGGTTCGCCGAGGTGTCGTCTAGGACTCTCAAGATGAGCGCCCACGGAAGCGTGGCGGGTGATGCCGGAGGAATGAACGTTCAAGCCAAAGCTGACCTGGACTCCCTGGATGCGCTCCTATCCGGCCTTGGTCTGAAGCCGGAGTCTCTGATTCTATCCGGATCCGCCGTGCTGTCCGCCCGCGTCGCGCGATACGACTCAGCGAATTCCTCTATAGACTTGAAGACGGCGTTGGCGGACGCCGGCATCCGGATAGACGACCGGTTGATGAAACCTCGGGGAGTCCCGGCGCAAGTAAACATCATCGGACGTTGGGGCAAAGAGTTTCACGTGGACGACGGTCTGTTCGTTTTGGGTCCGTTGACCCTTAACGTTGAAGCCTCCGCCATGCCGCCTTGGAAGGAGCTTGACGCCAAAGCCGATCTTCCCCTACTGGATCTGGACGAGTTCTCGACATACTGCCCGAGAATGGCCCAACGCAAAGCTTCGGGCAGGCTCGGATTCCACCTTGAGGGACGCATACCGATGGACCGAGAGCCAAGCCTCTCATTCGGGCTACCCCGTTTGAAGGGTCAAGTGGAATTGGACCGGGTACGTTATTCGCTGATACCCGACCCGGATGACTCGATGCCGGGTTTGCCCGCCCTGCCGCCCCATGTGCTGAGCTATGTTGAATCCATGCCCCACGCTTTCGTGCCCGAACTGACCGGAGTGATCTCGGCCGATCCGGCCGCCTTGAAATCCCAAAGCCTTTCGATCACCATGGCGGGCCACACCATGAGCCTCTCAGGACAAGTCCGAGATTACGCCGAATGGCCCTCTTCCCATCTAAGCGTGAACGCCTTCGCGGATGTGTTGGAGCCGGACCTGTTCTTTTCACTCGCCGACGCACTCGAAGCCCTGCGACGTCCGATACCGTCCGACGGCCCGAAACATATGGCCGACGGATTTCTCATGAACCCGCCCGGCACCTTTGGTGCCGATCTCAATATCGGCGCCGAAACCCTTTTGACGATGGACGTGCCCATCCCCGATTTCTCCGTTTCGTTATCCCTGAGAGAAAAAGAACTCCGTCTGACGAACGTGGAAGGGCATCCCTTCGGCGGGAGTATTTCGGGAAGCGGCAAGGTGTCGTTGAATGGCCGGAGTTCCGTTGCCCGACTGAGTCTTCAAGGGGAAGACATAAAATCGGACTCCGAAACATTCGCGTCGCTTCGGCGAACCTTCCCTTTGTTTGGTTTCCCCGTCTCGACGCTTCTGGGCAAATTCCGTTTTCAAACGGAACTCTCAGGGGAATGCGGTAATCCGCAGGCCTTTCGATCCACGCTGAGCGGGCAAGGCACGCTTGACGGGTCCGAAGGCATCCGGTTGGGGTTCGACTATCTCCGTAAGGTGACGGAACCAACCTCGGAAGCCGCAGTTCTGAACAGACGGGCAAGCGAGCCCATGCGGCTTTCCGGTTTGCACGGCGCATACCAAATTCATCAAGGGATGGTGAACTTCGAACTGCGGTTGGACAAGCACGACGAACCCTCCGCGAAAATTATAGGAACGACTTATTGGCCGGACATGAACGTGACCGCGGACCTCATCCTGCCCCTGTCGTGGCTGGGCGAAAGCCAAGGAGGTGAATCGGACCTCGGACAAAACCTGATTGTTCGGCTCCTGGGCGATGCCGACGATCCACGCCCCTCATCGGTCCAGCGTCAATGAATATTCCAACCCTGCGTTGAACCGGCCTTGGTCTGTCATGGGAGACTCGTCGAAACCGTCGGGAGATAAGATTCACTCCTTGCTCACGCCCGCGGTTGATGATATACGGAAGCCTCCCTGCTGTTCACCACGGCGGGGTTCGAGATGAATCCATAGAAAGGGGCGGCGGCAAACTATGGCGAACCCGACCATCGAACATCCCACTTGGGGAGCCATCGAAGTACTCCAGGACGGAGGAACTTGGATTTTGTGTCAAGTAGGCTCGGAGTCGAAGAAAATCTCCAAATCCTGGTTGAGGAAAAAAGGCATAGCGGTAGATGCGATCTTCAAGGAACCGGAGTCGTCTCCGGTCAGCCTTGAGGTCGACTCCAAGGAAGAGGATGAAGAATTGCTGGACGAGGATATGGAACCGTCCGAGGACGAAGACGACCCCGAATGGTCCTCCTCGGAAATGTCGTCCGAGGACGAAGACGACATGGACTGATGGGCAAAGAAACGGGGAAGTTTGAATTCGTCGGCGCTCCCGGGCCGGGTCGTCCGAGGCGTTGAGGGCTGCAGGGTTTGTCAGCCCCAATGTTGCTTCCGAGTGATTCGGCGGAGCAGACTTTCCCGGGCTCGCACCGTGTCGGTTCGATTCTTCCCGGGTCATGCCGCGGCAAGGCAATCCGCCGCAGCCGCCGGACGAACGGGAGAGGGAACGAGTCGGCCGGTTTTCGCAAATTCCCTTTTCCGATCACTTTTCGACCCAATCCGCCGTGCCGGAGAAAGCTGTGCGAGCGGTGCAACTGCCGCTCATGAGCCGCACGGCCCGCATCTTTCTCCCACCAAGAGTTTATCGCGTTTGGTCAACAACGTTTTTCCCGAGAACCGGAACCCGCGACCCGTATGATGTCGGAACCACATCCGTTCGATAGTTACCGAGATTTCATTCCGGACTTCAACGACTTCATGGAGGCCTTTCGCGACCCTCCGAGGACGGTCGTTAGGGCCAATACACTGAGAAGCTCTCCGGAAGAGCTAAGAAGCCGGTGTTCCAGGTCCGGAATCCTTCTTGAGCCGCTAAAGGTCCACCCCCATCTTTTTTCAGCGCCCGGCCACTGGGCCGCCGGAAGCTCTTTGGAATTCTTGATGGGATTGTGTCATATTCAGGCCCTGACTTCCCACGTACCCGTATGGATGCTGGAGCCGGGTCCGGGAATGAAGGTGCTGGATCTTTGCGCCGCTCCGGGCGGCAAGACGAGTCAGATGGCCCAGGAAATGGACAACTCTGGCCTGATCGTGGCCAACGAGAAAAAGGCCGGCCGAATGCCTGCTTTAGGGAACACACTGACACGTTTGGGCGTGATGAATACGATTACCGTCGGATATGGAGGCGAGGATTTCCCCAAAAGGACCTTATTCGACCGAGTCCTTGTGGACGCGCCGTGTTCGGGGGAGGGCAAACAGGGCTATAAGGCCTATCATCGACCTTCGCGCCTCAGAAAGGCCTCACGAAGCCTGACCGAACTCCAGAAAAGACTCATCTCAAGAGGTTATGAGGTACTCAAGCCCGGCGGCAGACTAGTTTACAGTACCTGCACCTTCAATCCGGAAGAGAATGAGGCCGTGGTCGCCCAATTGCTGGACCGCACGGACGCGTCAATGGAAACCGTATCTCCCCCGCTTTCTCACAGCAGAGGTATTACCGAATATCAGGGTCGATCTTATGAAAGAAACGTTGAAAAATGCGCACGAATCTACCCGCACCAAGTGCACTCGGTCGGATTCTTCGTGGCCTGCGTGGTCAGACCCGAAACCTCATCTTGAAACGGTCTCCTATTTCCAGGCTCGATTCGGGGTTTCTCCGCAGAAGTTCTCAGACGTTCACATCGCCAGGAGAGGCAATACGTACTACATGATCCTGAAGAGCGAACATCTTGAGGAAGTCTCCGGTTACGACATGGTTTCACCGGGACTCCCCGTACTGCGTCGTATTCGAAAGTATCTGAAACCCACAAGCGCAGCCCTTCAATGGATCGGTACGGCGGCCACCAAGAACGTTTTGGAACTGGATGAACCCACACTGATCCGTCTTCTGCAAGGAGAGGTCCTGCGTCTGACTCGCCCATGCGAGGAAGGATATGTGTTTCTTCGCGTTGACGGAGCCGCGGCGGGATGCGGTCTGGTAATCGAAGACCGACTGACGGGACAATTTCCAAGATGGTTCAGAGAGATGTTCGGGATACGTCGCGGCAAACCGGAGCAAGTGGAACTTCCGGAATGAGGAAAGCTGCTGAGAAGACTACCGGGACGACACGAGTGAATCCGTCCGACAGGAAGAACCAAGCGGATACGGGACGAGGTTTCGAGTGGGCTGAGGTCTCGCACGTTCTTCTGGACATGGACGGCACACTCCTCGACCTTGATTTCGACAATCGTTTCTGGCGCGAGAGAGTTCCCAACGCCCTCAGCGAGACGCACGGCATTACCCTGGAAGAGGCCAAAGCCCACACTCATGCCGCTTATAGTGAAATGAGCGGTACTTTGGAGTGGTACGACGTGGAGTACTGGAGTGCCGCTTTCCGCCTGGATTTGGTGAAACTCCAGCGTGCGGCGGCCCATGAAGTGGCATTGCTTCCCGGGGTGATCGAGTTTCTCCGTTTCGTGGGGGAACTGGGGAAGCCGCTGCACCTGGTGACCAACGCCCACCCTCTCACTCTGGCGACCAAAATGGAGCGGTGTCCAATTCTCGACCATTTCGACGCGGTGCTTAGCGCGTTCGAAGTGGGCCGCCCTAAGGAAGACCTTCTATTCTGGAAGCGCGCCGAGAAGTTGCTGGGTTTTGATCCGGCCGTCACGGTACTGGTGGACGATAACACGGAGGCTCTTCGAGCGGCGAGAAATCACGGTGTGGCGCATGTATTGTACAAGGCTCGAGCCACGCTTACCGGACCACCCCGGTACCACGATGAATTTCCATCCGTTGAGTACTTTCATGACCTGATGAAGTGACCGTGGGAGGTATTCGGTACGGCAAGCGGCACGCCCGGTCCGGGCCGGACCGGGTGAGGCGCCCGGTCGGCCCGTTGCACTTGGGCGGATAATAGCCCAAAAGACCTGAGCTTACTTGTTCTTGTGACGATTTCTGCGTCGTAATTTGCGGTGTTTATGCTTGCTCATTTTCTTCCGACGCTTTTTGACGACACTGGACATCCTATCCCCCCTCTCATGGAATCATGGTATAAGCGAATTAGATTATCACAGCAGGTGGGATAGTCAAGCAAAATTCAGATTCATCCGGCGTTCGCCGCGCCCGCGGCATCGGAAAGCACCGAGATGACGGGTCACCCGTCGCCGGCCGACGGTTTGAGAGTTTGACACGTCCAGGCCAAAAGCGTTATTGATACCCGGCAAGGAAACAGACTCGGATTCGCGCTCATCCAACAAGACAGGAAGGAGTCCCGAATGGCTGGAAAAAACATCATTCAGGTCACTGACGATACCTTTGAAGAACAGATACTGAACTCCGACTTACCCTCCCTTGTGGACTTTTGGGCGGCTTGGTGCGGACCTTGCAGAGCCATTGCGCCCGTCATCGATGAGCTCGCAGATCAGTATGACGGTCAAATCAAAGTTGCGAAGATGAACGTGGATGAAAACCCCAAGACCCCGGGTAAGTACGGAATCCGTGCCATCCCCACTTTGATTTTGTTCAAAGGCGGCGACGTGGCCAACCAGATTACCGGCGCCGTCTCCAAGAGCCACATCGAAGAAGCCATCAAGAAGGTGGTATAAGGGGATACGTCCCTTGACTCGTGATCCAATGTCAAACAAAGGAGACCCGCCGGGCGCGGGGCGGGGCTCCAAGTTCACCGGAAACGAGAGCGTCGAGGGTTTTCGGAGTTCCCGAGTTCTCATGGCCCCCCCCGCTGGGGCATGTGGCGTTTGATGACGCCGCACAAGGGATTTTCGACGGATCGCGGACGCCACGGGAGAAAAGGCCGATGCCTTATATGGCGCTGAGAAACATGCCGAGACGGACTCGCGGTCTCGCAGCCCTGCTGGGTGTGCTTTGGATTCTGGGAACCCTGAACCTTGGCGGATGCGCCCTGTTTGACCGGGAACCCCTCCCCCAATCCGACGACGTGTTGATTCAGCAGGGAATCGAAGCCTTCAATTCAGGAAGCTACAAACGCTCCATTGAGCTGTTCCAGGCGGTGAAGGACAGGTTCCCCTTCAGCAGACACGTGCTCCTGGCCGAGCAGAAAATCGCCGACGCCCACTACCTTCGTGAGGAATACCCGGAAGCGATTTACGCCTATCAGGATTTCGAGAAGCTGCATCCAAGAAATCCGGTCATTCCGTACATCATTTACCAAATCGGCATGTGCTACTTCAAACAGATGCCCGACATCGATCAGGACCAGGAAGTCGCCCGAAAGGCGGCTGCCGAGTTCGACCGACTGATCAAGACCTATCCCAACAGCCCCTACGCCATCCGAGGAGAAAACAGGCTGAACGAAAGCCTGAATCACTTGGCCCGATATGAAATGTACGTGGGGAAATTCTACTACGTCCAAAAGAAATACGAAGCGGCCCGAGCGAGATTTCAGGGAGTGATTCGGAATTTTCCCGACCAGGGGGAATATCGGGAAGCCCTGAGATATCTGGACGAAATCGAACAACGACAGGCGCGTGTCGAGGAAAAGCAGCGGGAAAGCCAAGAGACGGATACGGCTGAAAGCCGGTAATATGACGGCGGTGCGACCTCTCGCGCTTTCCGTATCGGCACGTCGCATCGTCGGCATCGTCGCAGGATGTTTTTCCTGATTTATGGAGGACGGTATCCGTGGTGGGTCCCTGGGAAGAAGTTGCCAAGCTCGTTAAGTTCCGTGCCGCGATGCAGCCGGCCACCAAGGAGAACTTCGGCAAGTACATTGACCGTAATTACTCCAACGCGGTGATCCAATTGCTGGACGGCTCGTTTTTTCCCGCACGTATGGAAATGGCGCGAAGCGCCGACGAAGTGAGGGGATTGCTTCTGCGGCTCCAGGACGAAGACCTGCAGGAACAGGGGTTCTTCTCATTCAAGCTTTTCGTCGGACACAATCCTGAATGCGCCGCCCGGATTTATGAAGACTTCGGGGAACGATACGTCCCTCGTCCGCCCGCCAAGAAATACAAAGCGGAGAAGGAGTCGCCACCCGAAGTACCATTGCCGGACCTGGAAAGTCCCGAGGAGGACGGGACGGAAGTCGAAACCTGACCTCCCGAATATTCGGCCCCACATCCCTGCTTCTCACAACCGGTTACGGACCGACGAACGAGGTGGACACCCCATCTTCCCATCTCACTTTCACTCCGAAATCGTCGTCGGCTCGGACGGACTTCCTGCGGGTATTCCCGCATGATCGTTCTCGGTGACCGAAAGGTGAAACCTTACTCTCCCAAATCCCACCGACTCTTGACAGGATGCCGTTCGCGGTGCCTTCTCGACTCTTACCAAGTACTGAATAGAGTCGACTAACATTACCTGCAATCATCATCTGGAAATGAAAGCACCTGCTTCTGAAATCCCCCGGATCCTGAGTTGATTGATGCAAACCTTTCTTATTTGTTACATTTCCTGAGCCGACTTGACACGATGATTCATTTCAGCATATTTTTCTGATAAGACCTAATGGAATAAAGGGAATTCTCAATGCCCAAACAGGAAGAATTTGAATTTGAATCCTATCAAGACTCCGAGACTATAAAGAAATACTTGGAATCTCTTATCCATGGTTTTGAGAGTGGTAAGCTAACCTTCACCTCAGAGCAAAATGAAATCATTCTTTTTCCAAAAGATTTGCTTAAGATTAAAATAAAGGCAAAGAATGAAGGGGACAGAAGCAGATTAAGTCTGAGAATATCATGGAAAAACGTCTCAGGTAACGACGATAAGGACAAACTAACTATCAGTACTAAATGACATGATATCATTAGACACCATAGAAGAAATAATGGAATTCATTGTCATTGAGGTTCAAGCACAATTGAACCTTACGCTTGGTGTACTATTTAACCGAAACGAACACGATATATCCAAAATAATTTCCAAAGATGACTATGTGGATAATCTGAAGAATCGCGTCGAGGACAAATGCTTTTCTATGATTCACTCTTCCTCGGGATTGACGGATAAGCACATAAAGCGAATAAGGGCCATACATGTCATCAGTGTCAACTTGGAAAGGATTGCGGACTTCTTTGTCAACATAGCCAAACAAACGGATTATCTTGCCGATCATTCTCCGCTCCAGAAGCTCGATACCAAGGAAATGTTTTCGGAAATCAGGACCGCGCTCTCCAAAATCCTTCCCGTTTACGTAACCAGGGACTTATCCGGGGCTTTGGATATCTGCAAAGTGGAATTGACCCTGGACAAGATGTACAAGACCAGCTTCGACTGGATCATGGACCAGCTGAGACAATCAGGAGATATCCCCAATCTGCTGACCACCCTGTTCATCTTCCGGTATTTGGAACGGATCGGAGACTCCCTCTTAAACATCGGCGAGGCCCTCTTATTCTCGATCCTGGGAGAGCGAATTAAAATCAGACAATTCGAAGCTCTTCGGGAGACCCTCTCCAAGTCGGGTTTTGACGGCCCCTTATCGGACATCGATTTTCAGGCCATCTGGGGATCGCGTTCCGGTTGCAGAATCAGCAAGGTGCATCAGAAGCTGGAATCCGGCACCGAATCCGAAGGCGTGTTCAAAGAAGGAAACGTTCAGAAAATTTTGAAGGAAAAAAACAACATCCGAGAATGGGACGCGATTCTGCCCGGAATCGCACCCCGCGTCTTCGGTTATCATGAACAGGACGACAAGGCCTCCCTCCTCGTTGAATTCATCTCGGGGCAGACTTTGGACGAAGTGGTGCTGACCTCGGGGGACGATCTCCTCTACGAAGCCTGCGAAGCGCTCCAGAGAACGCTTCTACAGGCATGGAGACTCACGCGAACCAACGGGCCCGTTTCCACGGATTACTTTGGACAGCTCAAATCCCGGCTTTCCGGCGTTTCTCAAGTGCACCCGGCCTCTCTGAGGCCTCAGGCCGGAATCGACGATTTGGACCTACCATCATCACGTCGGCTCGTCGAGGAGTGCGCCCAATTGGAGGGAAACGTCCCCGCACCTTTCACGGTGTTTATCCACGGAGACTTCAACATCAGCAACGTGGTGTACGATTACAGTCGGAAAAAGATTCGATTCATTGACCTGTATCGTTCTCAAAGAGCCGACTACGTGCAGGACGCCTCCGTTTTCCTGGTCTCCAATTTTCGTCTCCCCGTGTTTGAACCGGAGCTGCGAAAACGTCTGAACGGCACCATAAAACGTTTCTACTCGTTCTTCGGTGATTATGCCCGTGAGAACCAAGACGTTACTTTCGAGTTTCGAATGACTCTGGCGTTGGCCAGATCCTTTTTCACGTCGACCCGATTTGAACTGAATCAGTCCTTTGCGAAGGAAATGCTGCTGCGCTCGCACTTCCTGATGGAAAAGCTGATCGCTCAGAGGGATCGACCCGCCGAAACATTTCGGCTTCCTGAAAGCGTACTTTATTACTAGCACTACCGAGCAGAGGGTCGAAAATGACAAGAATCGGAGTCGTCGGTACCCCCGGGGGATGGTCGTCCGAGAAACTGGCCGACACTGTCGGGGAACTGACCGGACAACGCTATCTCATAGATATGGAAAAAGTGGTGTTGGACCTGCACAGAGGGAAGGTCTTATACGAAGAACTGGATCTTTCGAGCTTCGACGCCCTGATGATCAAGAAGATAGGCGCCAGATATTCTCCCGATCTTCTGGATCGCCTCGAAATCCTCCGTTTTCTTTACGAAAACGGAGTGAAGATGTTTTCCTCTCCCATCAATATCACCCGAGTGCTGGACCGTTTGAGCTGCACGGTGACCCTCGGCTTGGCAGGGATCCCCATGCCCCCCACCACCGTCACCGAAGAAGCCGATGCGGCACTCAACGCGGTGAGGGAATACGGCGAGGCGGTCTTCAAGCCTCTGTACTCCTCCAAGGCCAAAGGAATGATCGTCATTGCCGACGGACCCGAGGCAAAGCGGCAAATCGACGTGTTCAAGAGCGAACACCCCATTATGTACATTCAGAAACGCATCGACCACCAGGGCAGAGACTTGGGGATCGCCTTTCTGGGTGGTGAATATCTCACCACTTATGCTCGTTGCGGAAATGAGGCCTCCTGGAACACCACGACGCGATCCGGTGGGAAGTATGCTCCTTTTGATCCCCCCAAGGACATCATCACCTTGGCCCGGAATGCCCAGAGCCTTTTCGGATTGGATTTCACCTGTGTGGACGTCGCGCTCACTGAAGAGGGTCCCGTGGTTTTCGAGGTTTCCGCCTTCGGAGGATTCAGGGGAATTCAGGCGGCAAGGAATATGGACGTTGCACGCATGTTTGTCCAATATACTTTGGGAAGGTTGGGCTCGTGAATCAAATTGCAGGAGACGTACCCACTATTGCCCGTGTGTTCCGTGAGCGCTTCCCCACCGTGGACTCGCTCTATTTGCGTTTCGGTACGTGTGTGTTGGAAGTGGCGGTCAACGACAGCCGAGTCGCGCGCGCTCTTCTCGACTATTTCGGCGACTTCGCCGTGGGCCGGGCAACCCCCGAGATCACCATCACGGTGCACGAAGCGCTCCCCCCGAATCCGAAGCTGCCGCTGAAGATCAAAGAGCCGGACCCCGGCAAATCCAAGATCAAGGAAGAATACGCCGATCTCCCCGGCGGTCGTGTGGTGAGAAAGCGGTTGACCGGTATGCTGTTCGTACTCGGCGAAAAAGAACAACTGGCCGTGGGCCCCTGTTTGGATAACATCAACCAGGTAGTCAACTTCATCAACAACCGTTACATTGAATGGTTGCTGTGCAAGGGCGGACTGCTGGGTCATGCTTCGGGAGTCATCCTGGAGAACAAAGGCTTGGCCATAGCCGGTTTCTCCGGGGCGGGTAAGTCCACCCTGGCCATGCACCTGATGGGCAAGGACGCGATCTTCGTCAGCAACGACCGGTTGGTGATCCGGTTGGAGGACGATCGACCGGTGATGCACGGCGTAGTGAAATTCCCGAGAATCAACCCGGGAACGGCGATGAACAATCCTAAGCTCAGAAGCGTGATGCCGTCGGAAGACTGGGAACGCTTCTCCAAGCTCCCCTCTGAAGAACTCTGGGATGTGGAACACAAATACGACGTTCCGATAGATCGGTGTTTCGGACCCGGTAGATTCGTGCTCGATGCACCTATGGACTGCCTGATCATCCTGAGCTGGAAACGAGACCGGACCCCTCTGGCGGTGGAAAGGATGAACCCCGCTGATCGCCCCGACCTGATGCAGGCCCTCATGAAATCCACCGGCCTCTTCTTCCAGCCCTCACCCGCTTGTCCGGTCGCCGAACCGATTCTCAAGGACTATGTAGAATTACTGTCGCGGTGTTCCGTTTGGGAATTCAGTGGAGGAATTCATTTCGAGCAGGCGGCCGCCACCTGCATCTCCATCGCCAAATCCGAATTCGTTTAGAGAGCCTCCGCCGAACTCAATCCACAGGACCGTCCCATGTACATTCGACTCAGTCGGAGAGTTAGGATCCCCGACCCCGTGAAATCGGCTTTGTACGCCCGGAGCCCCGACTTGGGACCTCGAATCCTGTTCTTCAGCGGGGGAACCGCCCTTAAGGATGTCAGCCGGGAACTGATTCATTTCACGCACAACTCCATTCACGTCATTACACCTTTCGATTCGGGAGGCAGTTCCGCAAAACTGCGTAGGGCGTTTCACATGCCCGCCATCGGAGATGTGCGCAACCGCCTCATGGCGCTCGCCGACCGAAGCCTGCACGGCAATCCCGAGATATTTGAGCTGTTCGCCTACCGCCTTTCCCAGACCGACCCGAGGAGAGCACTCTCCAATGAACTCGAACAGATGATTCGGGGCCGCCATCCTCTTGTGTCCCGCATCCCCGACCCCATGCGAAAAATCATTCGGCGCCATCTTCAGCTCTTTCGAGACTCCATGCCGGTGGACTTCGATTTGGCCGGAGCGAGCATAGGCAACCTGATTCTTACGGCCGGTTACCTGGAAAATCGCCGTCGCTTCGATACGGTGATCTTTATTTTCTCCAAGCTGGTTCGAGTCTTAGGCACGGTGAGACCCGTGGTGAACCGAGACGTGCACCTTGCCGCAGAGCTCGAAGACGGGAATATTCTGGTAGGGCAGCACCTGCTCACCGGGAAGGAAGCACCCCCGATCTCCTCCGCAATTAGGGGAGTCTTTCTCAGTGACGGGTGCGGAGAAACGGGTCCCTTGGAGGTTCCGTTGCGTACGAAGATGAAGGAACTTATCGCCCAGGCGGAACTGATCTGCTATCCCATGGGAAGCTTCTATTCCAGCTTGATCGCGAACCTGCTGCCCAAAGGAGTCGGCCGGGCCGTGAGCCGGAATCCCTGCCCCAAGGTGTTCATTCCCAATTTGGGCCACGACCCGGAACTTTACGGCCTCGATCTTTCCGAACAGGTCAGGATACTCTCAAACACCTTGATACAAGACGATCCGGATCGAATTTCACTCCGGGACGTGTTGAATCTCGTGATTGTGGACGACAGGCACGACGCATATCCAGGAGGCGTGGATCGGGAAAAGTTGAGAGGGTTGGGTGTGCAAATATTGAGTTGTCCCCTCGTCGGCGAAGCCGGCACACCGCTGATCGACGAAAAGCTCCTTGTTCCCGTTCTCCTTTCTTTAACCTGATCCCTGAGAGGACGACCCCATGGGCAAAGATGCCAAAATCGAAAAACTCCTGACCCCGGAACAGGCCGCCGGACTCGTCGCCGTGCTGGTCGACGCAACACAAACCGGGACGGAGTTGGGCCTCATTCCCGTGCAGGACCTCCGTGAACTCAAGCTCATCGTGAAGAAGGAAGCGGAAGGTTTCGTCATGAAAATCAGGACGAAATCCTCGGGAGTTCGCGATACGGAAGAGCCGCTCGAAGACGAGGAAGATGGGGATGAGCTTTCCTCACGTGAGGTCATCGGGTACAAGGCCCTGAAGAAAAGGATGCAGAAGAACTTCAGGACGATTCGAAAAAGCCGGGACACAGGATTGCTTCCCCGGGCCTCCGAGGTCGATCGTTTCTTGCGGGATGCCCGGACCATGATTAGCTTTCATGAGCGGGGCGAAAACTACTATGACCCGTTCATCAAGGCATGCGAAACGTTGGGGACAACATTCAGCGAAGGGGATATCGAGACTTTCGTCGGCACGATAGACGAGATCGATAAAATCAGAGGTCACTGCCATCGCGAACACAAGTGACTCCGACCAAAAAGGTCGGTGCGGTTGCGACCACGGTGGACGGACATTGCGTGGTGACTTCTACGGTCCTTTCTTTGGTGGAATCTCGTCGGTATGCCCCCTTAACACCTACGATTCAGGTGGAAGGAGTTCTCCGTGCATAAGACCGATTGGCTATCTTTGGTTCCGGACAAGGTCTCAGAGGAGATCTCCGATGACGATGAACGGCTCTTCCTCAGGGTGGTATCCACCGAACTCAGCCCCGAGGAAGAATCTCGAGTTGTAACCGTCGGCCATGCCTTCCCCAAACAAGAGTCGGTACTAGCGGTCCACTGGCATCCCGAATTCGTCCCGAAGGAACTCATCCGGAAGCGCATCGCCGCTTGTTTTCCCCACAAGCAGCTTGATCTGATTATTCCGACCCAACACAACGCGTTGACCTCGTGGAACGGATACACCGGCGTGGAGGTGGACTGCTATTCGAGGGGATTCAATCAGAAGGTTCAATTGCTGCTGCATTTCGAAACCCCCAAACTGGAACATGCGGACGTGCTCAGGTCGATGCTCCGACACACCTTCAAATACCGTTCATCTCAGCTCTACGAATTCATGCAGACCATTACCGGCCCCGTGGCACATCGCATCGAGTTCGCCGCCAAGGAAACCGGGGCCAACGAGACTCTCATCCATTTCGTGCAGGTCTACGTCGGAAAAATCGAAACACTTCTCCAGCGCCATGAAAGTTCCGTGCCGCCGGAGTCCATCAAGAACAAGCTGCTTCGAAATTTCTTCGACGGACTACGCGCCGACTACGGGGACCCATGGATCGACAGAGCTCAAACGTTTTTGACGGCCGTGAAAAGAACCGTCAAGGAGGAGTTCCCGCTTCGTTACTTCTACAGGACGTCGGAAGTCATCGAGGAAGCCAGGTCCTTGGGAGGAGGAATCGTTATCCCCCACCCCGAGCAGTTCTGGCCGATTCTGTTGGCGGAGTACGACGTGGATGGTTACGAGGTATGGAATCCTCAGTCCCGAAAGTATACCAAATTCCTCATCTCCGTCCTCAACGGCAAGAATAAGCGACGCGGCCCCTCTCACCGCCCCCTCCTGGTCTTTATGGGAGACGACACCCATATGGCGGAAAAGCTCAGGAGCCCCGGTGAGCAAGATCCCATTAAGGCTTCCAGGGAAGTGGGTTTTCAACCGGCCTGGGAAGACTACGAAATCCGAAAAGAACTTATCCTGGCCAACATGGACCGTACCCGAGTCATCCGGGAATACGCGGCTAGGCTGGCGGGATAGTCCCCCCTTCAGGCGGAGTGCATTGCCCGTTCGGTCAACCGGAACAGGTTCTTTAGAGCCTTATCCGTGGTCGGGTCCGCGTTTTTCCGAGCTTCACGTCGACGCACGCAGCGAAGACGGAGCGCCCTCCGAAAAGTCTTTCCCTTCTCCCGCTTAACTTTCATCCTTTCGTCACCCATCCGCAACAACCGGTGTGCATACTGGGAGTGTACTTGATTCTTCAACTCTGTCATAAACGGACGTGTCCGCTCCCCATGGATCAACAAAACATTCGCCGGTGGTGGTCGCCTTCTCCTCGTGTCAAACTCATTTTGGGTGTGACCTTGATTATCGTCGGAATCCCTCTATATATCCTTCCCGTACCCTTGGGCCTGATTTTCCTCATCCCGGGAACGCACTTGGTGGTTTCCTCCTCTCCAAGAGCCCGGAGAGCCTTTGATCGGCTCAAGAAATCTCTCCCCAAGGGCTTGAGCCGTTTCGAACGGGAGAAAGACACCCACTGCCGACAAGGCCGACGCACGGTCGAATATTAAGAGTCCGCCGTCGAAAGTTTCGTGGGTTCCGTTCCCGCCGTTTCACGTTCGTACGCTGTGTCGGCCTTGCGATCAGGCATTCACTCTTTTTCTCAATCCGCTTGAACGGCCTGAAAAAACCTTGACAAGAACATCGCACCGTGCGATTTAATCGCTCTTAGTTACTTAGATATCTCTAAGAATCATCGGGACGTCTTACGATTTTCGGCCCGCGGCGGGCGCGAAGAAATTGAAGGCGTAACAGGGGCACGCAACATGCGTCCATGTTACGCCTTTTCGTTTTTCGGCGGCGCAGACCGCCCGGGTCGTATTGTCACTGCTCACCATTACGCAAGGAGTCAGTCATGTCGAAGAAAATGATGAAAGGATGGATCGCGCTGTCGATACTGGCCGTGGCCGTTTACATGGCGCCCTCGGTTCACGGCGAAACCATCACCGGGAATCAGATCCGGGTTAAGGCAAACGACGTCATCACCACCTACGATTTGGACCAGGTTAAAACGGAAGTCGAAGACGGTAAGACCAAAGTCTGCATTTGCAGATGCCTTTGCTTCAGGGCGCTTCAGTTGCTGGCGGCTCAATTCTCGGACGGCGTCGTTCCAAGAGACGACATCAATATCTTCACAGGTTGGACGACCCGCGGAGCCGAAGAGCTGTTCGTCGATGCGATGGGCTGGTCCCCTTCCGATCTCGCGTTCGTAACGGGAGCCAAAGGCCCGTACTATCTCACCATCGGGGACGCGGTCTTTTTCTTCGTTCAGAAATCAACGGGGATGGTTTGGAAAGTCAAAGCGAATGAAACCCTTTATCCCAAAGAGTTTTTCACCTACCGTACCCTGGTGAAAACGGGAGAAGCGACCGACGAGCAGAAATCCTTTTTCCAAAGCGCTCTTCGGCCCCAGGCCGTTGTCAATCTGGAGTTTCTTCCCTCCATCGACAAATTCAGCGCGCGAGCCATCCCGTATTTGGACGAGAACGGCATCCTGCATATCCCCGACGCCTTTGTATCCGACGGTTCGGCCTATGGAGCCGAGTTGGAGGATGAAGGCGACGGCACTTTCCTACTGCGTCAAGTGACCCCGATCCATGGAGAGTAAAAGCATTAGGAGGGGTTGCGCCTCTCCTTGAATTCGGTTCACCGAAAAACAACTCGGGAGCGGCGGCAACGTCGCGTGAAAGAAACACCCGCCGCCCGCCGATCCGACGACGGCGGGCGGAATCCCCTTCCGAGTGGCGGCCACCCACTTCCCCGAAAGGGTGCTTCGCGGCTCGGGGAACGGTACAAAGCCCAGGGCCTCCCCTTTGTTCATCCCCGGGGGCCTTCACGCCGGAGTTCGCGAGTTCGAGTCTCGTCGTTCCAGCCATATGAGAAATCTGAAACAGCGGGTTACCGAGTGAAGGTAACCCCCTGTTTCCGCTTGCGGCCTTCGCCCCCCACCTCAGAACCACAATTCTTTGGTCCGATTGCGTTGAAGCTCGTGTCCCGTATCCGAAGTCCTCCCGCCTCCGCCGACGCAGCCGGTACCGGACGTTGGGGTGTGGAGGTTCATGCCCGAGTGAGGCGCAACGGACGCCCCATGGTGGCGCCCGATTCCGTGCGACGGGTCAGATCGCCCGGGCCGTTGTAGCTAGAAGCGGTGTCCCCCGGTGAAAGCAGTCGGCCGCCTCCGTCCCGGCCAACTACTCATCACAAGAGCGATACCCGGCAAGATGAGGACCACCCATGATGCATACAGAGGATGGCGACACCATCTGAAAACGCCTCCAGTAAGAAGTTCGTCGGTAATGTAGGCACTTGCAATCGTCCTTGGAAAATAAAGGAGCTCATTCCAGGAATTATCACCAAAATTCCAGAAAATAACATAAGTCGACCGTTAACGAAGGCATTATTGAATCTTGAATAAGAAAATCGACTCGTTGCCAAAACAATGAGTCCTAAAACTATAGACAGTGTGGCAAAAATCGGCCCGAAACCCCACCTGTTCATTTTTTCTTCCATAGATATCCCTGTTTGAGCACCATTTTATGGCATAGCAGTTGAAATAGGTCATTATATTATCTAAGCAATATTGGTTGATTACAATATAACGAAACCAATAACAACTTATTATTCAAAAACAAAGAGTGGATGCCGGGTTCATAAGTTAATCGAATACCGTGTGGCATACAATACGGGTTGAAGCGTCGAGAAATTGGTTCGTTCGCATGATCGATTTTGCTCTCTGCCCGGACCCGCCGGCTCGTAACGACGAACGCAAGATGTAATGCACGTTACAAAACCGTCATACGTGGTCACAATCCTGCCCATTTGGTTTGTAAGCAAAACCATTTATTGCGTGTTGTTGTATTCTTTGGTAAGATTTTTTTAGTGGCATGGAAACTGCTTTACAAATTTCGAAAGCGACCGATGTTCTCTCGAGTGGGGTGGTTCGCCGCCGGAGCGATTCGGCTGGGTGTACGAAAGGTGTCCCTCCGCCCGCTTCTGAAAAAGCGCAGAGTCTCGGAAAACCCGGCTACGGAATTCAGGTCCGTGTCCACAGACTGAACACCCTGTTTCGGCACAACAATAGAGGAACTCCCGGGGGGCGTCGCGGACAACGCGGAAGCCGAAAGACGCGGCGCCGGGTCGGCATAAGTCCCACTGCAGAGGTCGCCCTCCCCGGCCGTTCGACTCCCTGCGGCTTCGGTCCTTGTTGAAGGACGGCACACCGAAGTTGGGGGGGAGTCGAATTTCGACGTACTTTAGCTCACTGATCAAGACGGTTCTCTAAGTCAAACCCGCGAAATCATGCAAACCCGTCGGCTCGTGGGACGTTGTTTTTGTGTCGTTCCGAGTCGACGAAAGCATCACTTGGCGCTAAGGCGGCGGAATCGATTCGCTTTCTTGGCCGAACTAATTCATCACAGCTCACAGGTGTGCACCTAGCGAATGAAAGGAGATGAAAGTGGCAAAGTCTACAGTCAGGATGTTTTTGGCGGCTCTATTGATTGCGGTTCTGGTTCCTGTCGGAAGTGCGTGGTGCAAAGCGGTTCCGGGTTCGCACATCAAAGTGTTTATTCCGAGCCTTCCCTACATCTACATTTCCCATGCCGTCAACGGCGCTTTGTTGCGGCCCGCGGACAACGAGCGAGGCTGGAACTACGACATGGCCGTCAGCCATAAACAGATAGACGACAAAACCTACGAGTTCAAATTGAGGGAAGGCGTTCAGTTCCAAGACGGCACTCCCTTCAATGCGGATGCCGTTGTCGAGAACATGAAATACTTCAAGGAAAAGCCGATTCTTTTCACAAAGATCGACAAGGTTTTCGACCACGTAGAGAAGGTCGACGACCACACGGTCCGTTTCTACCTGACGGAACCATACGGCCAGTTCCTCAACGACACCATATGGATTCAGTTCTACACCAGCGATTACCTGAAAAAATTCGGCTGGAACGGCAAGGCCACCTGTCCCAACTTGGCCGAACCGGGACCTTACGGCTTGGGGCCCTACATCCTGAAGGAAGGATACATCGAGGGCGACCGTCAGACGCCCGAGGCCGTATTGGTGGCCAATCCCAATTACTGATGAGTTCGTAAAAACCTCTCCGTAAAGGTATCTAGTTGAAAATATGAATAAAAATGGCATTTATGGGTTGACCTTTCTTTTGGGTCCTGTATGATAAGTATCTGACTTGATTAATAATATGGTCCTTAGGGGGGTTGTTTTGTTTCGGCCTAAGAGAACGCAAAAGACCATTTTCGACCACGATATTTGCCTTCCCGCAGACAGGATCGAGGCGTTGGAGAAGACGTGGGCCGGTCCGTTCCGGCGCCTGGTGCTTCCCATGATCGATGAGGAGTCTTTCCGGCCTTTCTACTGTGAGGACAACGGCAGGCCCAACAGACCCGTGGCCATCCTTGTCGGAGCGTGTGTTTTGAAGGAAATGAACAGCCTGACCGATGCGGAAGTCTTGGGCGCTCTGGACTTCGATCTGCGTTGGCAATATGCCTTCAACATCAACGCCTTTGAATCTCACGTCTGCCAGAAGACCCTGCACAATTTCCGGACCTTGATTACCGACAACAAGCAAGCGCGGAGCCTCTTTACCGGAATCACGGACGCCATCATCGAGACGGCGGCCCTTAGCACGGACAAACAGCGGTTGGACTCCACACAGATCACTTCCAACATGGCTCATCTGAGCCGTCTGGGGCTCTTTACGCGCACCATCGAGGCGTTCTTGAAACGGCTCCATAAGAAACATCCCAAGTTGTATGAGAAACTGCCCCGACTTTACGACAAGGCCTACTTGAAGCGCGCAGGCTATTTTGCCGATGCAAAATCATCGCGGGCCAAGCGTCGTCTGGACAAGTCCGCCCGCCATCTCGCCGACCTGGTGGACCGCTTCCGAGGTCATCCGGAAATCAGCCGAATGAAAGAATACCGGCTGATGGCCCGACTACTGTCGGAGCAATGCCGTTTCACCGAGGGAGATCCCGACAAAACAGAACTCGAGAAGCCCAAGGAAATCCCTGCGGACTCCCTGCAGAATCCTTCGGATCCCGACGCCACCTATGGGCGCAAGGGCAAAGGATATAAGGCTTCCCTCACGGAGACCTGCGTGAAGGAAAATCCCTTCCAGGTGATCACCGATGTGGACGTGGCCCCTTCCTATGACAGCGACCAGAAAGACGTGATGCCCGTTATCGAACGCCTGGAGGAAACGGGCCGCAAACCCGAAGAGTTGTTCGCCGACGCAGGCTACGGCAGCGGCGAGAACATCCTTCAAGCTCACGAGCACGGAGTCGAGCTTACCGCTCCGGTGACTTGCGGAAAAGCGCCGGATCTCAATAAGATGCAGTTGAGTGACTTTGAAACGAACGAGGACTGCACCCAGGTCGTTTACTGTATCCGGGGGCACGCGCCACTTGAATGCAAGATCGTTGACCGCGGCAAAGCGGTGGAAGCCGTGTTTTCCCGCGAGCACTGTCTCCTATGCGAATTTCTCCCCATCTGTCCGGTAAAACGGATCAAGGGCGGAAATTATCGACTGAAGTACAAGCGCAAGGACATGGCGACCTCCAAGCGCAGACTACAGCAGGAAAGCCATGATTTCAAAGAACGCTACAAAATCCGGTCCGGCATCGAGGCCACCATCTCCGAAGCGGATCGGGTCACGGGATTGAAACGATCGTGGACCCGAGGCAAAAAACGGGTCACCTTATCTGTTTTCATGAAGGCCCTGGCCATCAACATCAAGAGGTTCGTCCAGAGCCGCCTTGATAAGGCCAAGAAGGCCCTTTCCAACTCGATAGAGGGAGGCAGCAACGATAATTTCCGTCGTCTTTGTAGCCTATGTCACGATGACAGTAACCTTGGCAGTGTTGCAATGGCCGCTTGAACTTCCAATGCTCCAAAAAACAGCCCTGTTCGTAAAGGGGGGTTCTTACGACGGCATCAATTACTGGGATCCCAACTACCCCAAGATTGAGACAGTCACCGTCTATACGGAGCTGGATACCAAGGTGGCCCTTGAGAACGTGTTCGACAAAGAGGGCGCTCTCGACGTCATGCCGATTCCCTTTTCCATGAAATCCAAGGCGGATGCTTCTCCCTACGCCAAACTGGTCACCTCCCCGTCGACCAACACCATCGCCATTCATTTCAATCTTCGCAACGGCAATCCCAAATTGTTGGACACGAAGGTCCGTGTCGCCTTGAACCGGGCCATCGACCAGTCCAAACTCCTCAAGCGAGCCTACGAAGGTGAAGGCCTCACGACCCCGACCCTCGCCTCTCCGTTGTTCCCCGGAGTCCGGGAAATCGTTAAGACTCTGCGGCCTTATTCGGAAGTACAGGACCCTGAGACGATCCGCGACGAACTCAAAGGCATTCTGGATGGTTTGACCCTGAAGGTGTACACGCAGGATCGCTTCATGTTCATCTGGAAGGAGATCGCCCGCGATCTGCGCAAGGTGGGCGTCAAGTTGGATTTCGACATCACCACCAGCGAAAAGGACGTTTTCGGCCAACTCCTTACCACCAATGCAAAAAAGAACACCAAAGATTGGGATCTCCTTAGCTGGGGCCTGGACGACTGGTACTACAACCATCCTTGGTCCGATTTTCTCGTATACCGTACTCACAACTACTGGAGCACCATTTTCCCCGATCCCGTATTGGACGGTTATGTGGACGAAATGTTCCGTCTCAAAGTGGGCACTCCGGAATTCACCGGTATCTGCGGGAAGATCATGCACCATGTTTACGACAACGCCTATATGCTCTTTGTTCCCGCGCCCAACAAGGTTCTCGCGGTTAACAAGAACGTGACGTACAACCCGTACAAAATGGCCTGTATGCCGTTGTGGGAAATCGTGGTTTCCCCGGATCATTGGTCCACCAAGAAATAAGGCACCCATCAGCCGACAAACCTGCTTCGAACTGGAGGGGAAACGTCGTATGCGAGGAAAGATGAAGCTCGGAACCAAGCTGCTGGTGGCTTTCTTGGCGGTGGGATTGATCCCCTTCGCGGTGCTCGCCATCATTACTCTGACAAATGCGAGCAACGCGCTGTCCAAGCAGGCTTTCGGTCAGCTTGAAAGCATGCGCGAGGTCAAGCAGACCCAAATCGGCGATCTTTTCACGGGCATCCGGGGGGACATGAGCGTCCTCCTGGAGACCGTAAGAACGCTCAGGCGCGAAGCCTTTGAGAAACTGAAAAGCGTCGAACGGATCAAAAAGACTCAAATTGAAGAGTTTTTTGTCCGGGCCCGCAAAGACATCGCCGTTCTCGCCAACAGCGAGGACGCCCAAAAGCTCTACAAGCTGTTGCGGCAATACCAACTCGATGAGGATATCGGAGCAAGCGATTCCTTTCTGATCGACACGTACGAATACGAAGAAATCTGGAAGGAGAGCGGTCGGACTCTTTTGGACTATGTGACGGTGTACGGCTATTCGGACGCCTATGTCGTCAGTGCGGATTTGGGCCACGTAATGTACGCCGCGGCCAAGAACTCCGATCTTGGAACCAACCTGAAAACCGGTCCTTACCAGACGGAAAGATTGGCCGCGTTGTGGCGGAAGGTCGTCGACACCAAAGAGATCCAAATCGAGGACTTTCGCCCCTACGCTCCCGTCGGGGGAGCCCCGCTCGCGTTCATCGGCGCCCCGATTAAAGACTTGAGTGGTGCTTTGCAGGCCGTGGCGGTTCTCCAAATTCCACTCGAAGCGGTCAACCGCATCATGCAGGAACGCGAAGGGCTCGGCCGAACCGGGGAGACCTATCTGGTGGCCGACGACAAGCTCATGCGTTCGGACTCCCTGCTGGATCCGGAATTCCATTCGGTCAAAGCCTCGTTTGAAAATCCGGATAAAGGCATGGTGGATACGCAGGCAAGCCGCAATGCCCTCGCGGGCAATTCGGGGCAAGAGGTCATCACCGGCTATTTAGGAAAACCGGTGCTTTCCATTTACAGCCCGCTGGAGATTGAAGGACTGAGTTGGGCTATTATCGCGGAAATTGATGTGGCGGAGGCCTTCAGTCCGATGGATACACAAGGTAACGAGTTTTTCGCCGACTATGCGAAAACCTACGGCTACATCGATCTGCTTCTTCTCAACCCTAACGGCTACTGCTTTTACTCGGCTGCGAAGAACGCCGACTATCAGACCAATTTGGTCGACGGTCCCTTCGCCGATTCCGGACTGGGCGTATTGGTCAAAAAAGTGCTGGAAACCAGGTCTTACGGCTTCGCGGACATCGCGCCCTACGCGCCCCGAAACGGCGAACCCGCCGCTTTTATCGCCCAGCCGCTGGTGAACGGCGAACAAGTGGAACTTGTGGTGGCGCTCCAAGTTTCGTTGGATTCCATCAATCGCATCATGCTGGAACGAACGGGCATGGGCGAAACAGGAGAAACCTACCTCGTCGGTTCGGACAAACTCATGCGTTCCGACTCCCATCTGGATCCCGCGAACCATACGGTCAAAGCATCCTTTGCCGACCCATCCAAAGGCTCAGTGGACACGGAAGCCGTGCGGGCGGCGCTTTCCGGAACCAGCAATGAAGAAATCATTAAGAACTATGAGGGGGATACGGTCCTTTCGGCTTTCGCCCCCGTAAAGATCGGGGACACCACCTGGGCTCTGATCGCTGAAATCGAAAAAGGTGAGGCTTTCGAGGCGGTGGGCATGATGCAATGGATGACCGGTCTGGTCGCCCTTATCGGCATCGTGGCGATTACGCTGGTGGCGCTCTGGGTGACCCGTTCCATCACGCGACCTATCAACCAGATCATCAAAGGCCTGGACGGCACCGCCCAACAGGTTTCCTACGCTTCCGAACAGGTCTCCTCCGCCAGTCAGCAACTGGCGGAAGGCGCATCCGAGCAGGCGGCCTCCAACGAGGAGACCTCGTCTTCCCTTGAGGAGATGTCGGCCATGACCCAGCAGAATGCGGGGAATGCAGGCCGGGCCGACGGTTTGATGCGGGAGACCAATGATGTGGTCGCCAAGGCCGACGCCAACATGAACCACCTGATCAAATCCATGGGAGAGATTTCGGAAGCCAGTAGGGAGACTTCCAAGATCATCAATACCATCGACGAAATCGCCTTTCAGACCAACCTGCTGGCTCTCAACGCAGCCGTTGAGGCGGCCCGTGCCGGCGAAGCGGGCGCCGGTTTCGCCGTGGTGGCGGATGAAGTCCGGAACCTGGCCATGCGTGCCGCCGAGGCCGCCAAGAACACGGCCCAACTCATCGAAGGGACCGTACGCAAGGTCAACGACGGATCGAACTTGGTGACCCAGACGACCGAGGCCTTTACCCAGGTGGCGGAAAGTGCCGGAAAGGTGGGCTCATTGGTGGCCGAGATTGCCGCGGCATCCAAAGAACAGGCCCAGGGCATCGACGAGGTCACCAAAGCAATGGCCGAGGCCAACAAAGTCACCCAACAGAACGCGGCCAACGCCGAAGAATCGGCCGGCGCCGCCGCGGAGTTGAGCACACAGGCAGAGCAGTTGACGGAGATGGTGAATCGTCTGATCACTTTGGTGGGCGGTAGCCTCATGCGTACCGACACACGGCGCCGGATACAGGAACACCCGTCGGAGGACGCGCCGCTCCCCGCCAAAGGCCGCGAAGTCACCGTCCGTCAAGCCAAGGAGATCGCACCGGAGCAAGTTATTCCGCTGGATGCGGACGACCTGCAGGACTTCTAACCCGTTTACCGCGTCCAGCGCCTCTTGAGACGGGCCGACCGCTGCTGCGGTCGGCCTGTCTCCTTTCGGCGACACCACAAAACAGCACGCCGGCTCTCAGGATTGTGCAAGGTCCGCCCGATTACCCCTTGGAATGACGGGCAGCCACTTATTTTCACGGCTTCGCAGTTCACCGCTCATCCAACAGCTCCGACCTGCAGGAATCAGCCGGGGCTGAAAGTAGATGTTTTTTCCCGGGGGGCCTTCTGAAACGCAGTCCGGGAAACGTCTCAGGGCCACGACCACGGTTCCCACCATCGTGCGTGCGGGAAACCTTCCCAATGGACGTCTTTGCCTATTGCCGCGACCCAAAATGACTCCATAGGGGGACACCCGTGTCCGGATCCCTGAACTGCATCGTTTGGCCGGTGGTGTGGTCGTCAACGGAAAACAGCACAAAGTGGGTGGAGGTTCCATCCGATGTGAATCCGCTCCCACCGTGCATACCTCCTCCACCGAGGCCGGAGTTATACATGACCGCGGCACCGACAACGGTTACGGAGTCGCCGACATCCATGGTGTACCCCTGATCCTCCCAGTAGAACGCATTACCCGCATACATCGTCCATTGTATGGTCTGCTCATCGGTAACGATCAGAATGGGCGGCTGAACGTAATCCACCGTGCCGTCGAACGTGATAAGTTCGAAATCTGCGATGTCACCATACATGGGACCGCGAGTATGTACGGGACCTTGCCCGAAACCCGCATAAACCGGCCCCGTCGCCATTGCCGCGATGCCCAGCATCAACCCGATAAGTCCCAACTTCGTCTTTGCCTTCATGCTCGATCTCCTGATGTTGGATATTGTGGAATTGTTCTAATGTACCAATCTAGCCACTCCCGGCATCGCCGGCCACCGGCGTCGAAAAAATCACCCGGTAGTCTCGTCCAGCCGAAGAAGCCGAGTACTCGTATTGAACGTGCTTAGGACGGGAATCGCGGGAACCGCTTGATTCCTCACACGCACCATTACGGCCGACTTCTCTTATTTCAACCAGATCCGGTGAAAATCCGGCACTCGGGAACCGTAGCATAGAAGCGGGAAGCCGGGTTGTTGGGCCGCAGAGGCGCACATTTCTTTTTGCGACGCGACCCGACTCCTTGAAAAATAGGGATTACCGCCCCCGCTCCTATTGGTTCACCGCGCAGTCCGTTCGCTAGGGCCGACGAGCGAAGGGACCCGCATTGGGTTACGGTTACCTCCGCCGGAACAGGTTGATAAACAGGGTCTTCACCATTCATACTCGAACACGGCATAGAGGAAAGGGCTCGTCCCAATCCGCGCCCGATGAAGATCCGGGCCGACGCTACACGCGCCCTCGCAACGACAACCCCCCAGCCCGACCTGAGGGAGCAATGGAATTCGAAACCAGCAAACACAGACTCGAAACCCGCAATCTGCACATCACGGATCACGACGACGTTAAAATCATTATGAAACAGGCCTATTCCAACATGGGAGGCGCCTGGACCCTGGAGGAATTCTCGACCCTTCTGTCGGTCTTTCCGGAGGGCCAGATATGCATAGAGGACAAAGGAACCGTGGTCGCAGCGGCGTTGACCTTGATTGTTGAGTACGCGAACCTTGAACGAAACCATTCCTACGAAGACATCGTTTCCCGTGGAAGGTTCGACAAGCATGACCCGGAAGGAGACTATCTATACGGTATTGACGTTTTCGTGCACGAGGACTACCGGGGAATGCGGCTGGGACGCCGCCTCTACGATGCGAGGAAAGAACTGTGCGAGCAGTTGAACCTCAAAGGCATCATCGTGGGCGGACGAATTCCGGGATACTCAAAATATCACCAGGAATTGACGCCGGGGCAATACATCGAAAAAGTGCGCAACAAGGAAATCGTCGATCAGGTGCTGACCTTCCAGTTATCCAACGACTTCCATCCCAAACGAGTAATTCCCAATTACATTCCCGAAGACAGCCAATCCAGAAGCCACGCCGTGTTCCTCGAATGGAACAACATCTTTTACGAAAGCAAAAAGAAAATCGTATGGGGACGCAAGTCGAACGCGCGCCTGAGCGTGGTGCAATGGCAAATGCGGGCTCTCGAATCTTTCGACGACCTGCTCCGCCAAGTGGAATTTTTCGTGGATACCGTTTCCGGTTATAATGCGGATTTACTGCTCTTTCCCGAGCTGTTCAACGCCCCGCTCCTTGCGAACTACGGACGGGAAGACCCGCCTTCGGCCGTCCGGTCACTGGCCGAACACACGGACCATCTCAGGGACGAAATACTGAAAATGGCCGTGAGCTACAACATCAACATCGTTGCCGGCAGCCTGCCCGAACTCAACGACGGAAAGCTTTTCAACGTCTCTTTCATCTGCAGACGGGACGGCACCTGGAGTTCACAGTACAAACTGCACATCACGCCCGATGAGTCCGAGTACTGGGGATTACAGGGAGGGCGGGACCTGCGGGTGTTCCAAACGGACGTGGGGAAAATCGGCATCCTGATTTGTTACGACATCGAGTTCCCGGAACTGTCCCGGCTCCTCGCGGATCAGGGTATGCAGATTCTTTTGGTGCCTTTTTGGACGGATACGAAGAACGCCTATCTTCGCATTCGGCGCTGCGCCCAAGCTCGGGCCATTGAGAATGAATGCTATGTGGCCATTTCCGGCAGTGTGGGCAATCTGCCCAATGTTGAAAACATGGACATCCAGTATTCTCAGGCCGCCATATTCACGCCCTCGGACTTTGCGTTTCCTCATGACGCCGTGGCGGCCGAAGCAACCCCCAACACGGAAATGACGCTGCTGGCCGACGTTGATCTTGACCTTCTAAAAGAACTCCGCAAACACGGCAGTGTTCGAAATCTGGAAAGCCGCCGCAAAGACCTGTACTCAATCAAATGGGAGGGTTAGTAGACCGATGCGGCAAATGCATTCTGGAGGTTCATCACTTTTCGTCCAGCACTTCCCGAATGGCTTCCGCCGTTTCACGAGCCGCCAGGGGCTTCATCAGAACCCGCTTGACGCCCAGCTCTTCGGCGCTTTGATGTGAGATTCGAGTGCTGAACCCCGTACAAATAATGATGGGAATATCAGGGCGAATTTCGAGAAGCTCTTTGGCCAGGTCCACCCCGGTCATTTTGGGCATGGTCTGATCGGTGATGACCAACTGAAATCGGTGAGGATCCGCTCTGAATACCTGCAGTGCCTCCGGGCTGGAGGTCCTGCAGGTCACGACATAGCCGAGGCGTTCCAGCATTCGTTTGCCGATATCGGCGATGGCTTTCTCGTCATCCACGAAAAGAATATGCTCCGAGCCTTTGGGAACGGGCTGTCTACTCGCCGGGCCGGTTTCACTCGCTTCAGCTTCCAGCAGCGGTAGGTAGACCCGAAAGAGGGAACCACGACCAGGTTCACTATGAACGGTTATGGTACCGCCGTGAGATTTCACGATGCCGTGCACCACGGCCAGCCCCATGCCGGTGCCTTCACCCGTTTTCTTGGTGGTGAAAAACGGTTCGAACACCCGATCCGCGATATCCGCCGCCATGCCTTCCCCCGTGTCTCGGACGATGAGCCGAATATAGGCGCCGGGACTCAATTCTACACAGCCGGCGGCCGCATCCTCGCCCAAGTCAACGCGATCAAGACGAACCGTCAGAACTCCTCCCCGTTCCCGCATGGCGTGAGCGGCGTTGGTGCACAAGTTCATTAATAACTGATGAATCTGTGTCACATCGGCCGACACGGTGCCCGTCTTGTCTTCGACTTCTTCTTCGATCTCGATGGTTGTGGGAAGCGACGCTCTCAGCAGCATCATGCCTTCTTCAATGACGGGGCCGATCTTGACGGCCTTTCGTTCCGGGTCGGTTCGTCTGCCGAAACTCAGGATTTGCTGCACCAGCTTCTTTGCCCGAAAACCGGAGTGCAAAACCTGCTCAAGATTCCCCCTGGCCTCCGACGCCTCGTGAATATCATCGAGTGCGAGTTCAGTGTAACCGATCATAGCCGCCAGAATGTTATTGAAATCGTGAGCGATTCCCCCGGCCAGCGTGCCGATGGCCTCCATTTTCTGAGCTTGGCGAAGCTGACTCTCCAATCGACTTCTCTCCGCTTCAGCTCGTTTTCGCTCGGTAACGTCTCTGACGATGCCCTCGAAAGCAATCGGTCGTCCGGACTCATTCCGAATCACGTTCCACCGATCATGCATCAGACGGGAGGAGCCGTCTGCGCCTACTTGGCGGTATTCCACCTCTCCCCCGGAACGGTCGGAAGCCAAAGATTCCTGCGCAGCCTTACGGATACGGTCTCGGTCCTCCGGATGAACGCTCAACAAGACCGTCTGTGCCGTGACATCTTTGCCGTCTCTCGGCCCGTAAAGTTCGTATCCCGCTTGGTTGTAAAGGACGAAACGTCTCGTATCGATCTCGAACCGATAGATCACATCCTGGGACCGTTCGACAAAACGCTTGAACTTTTCCAGTTCTCTGTCCTTCAGAGCCAATTCGCTTCTCAGTTCGCCGATTACCTTTTCCGGGTCGTCATAGGTCGGTCTTGTAGACATGGTGTCCGCCTCAAGTAGACTTGCATGGGGGCCGATAGAGAGCGGCGGCCTATCCCTGTCGAATCCGCATACAAAGAGCCGTCCCGGTTCGAGCCCTATTGGAAGCTCGGCGGATTATAGCGGAAAACCCCGTCACGCACTCTCGAAAAGAATCTCTACGAGCCCTCGAAGCCGGTCTTTGGGCTTCCAACCGGGCCAAAACCCGAGAAAAATCTCGAGCCCGAAAGATTAATGATGAATCCATAATCGAAACAGGGAGAAGTGCCGATGGGATCAGTATATCAAAACCGGGCAGAAACACAAAATGTCGGGGACAGGATACCCACCACAGGCGCGTCGTGAACAGTTCGGACGATTCAATCGACTCACGGGTCGCCGGAAATGGATACCAGGGACTTTCCCTGTTTCCCGGCATTTGAAATCCCATTCTTCATTTTCTAGAGAGAGCACGCTTTCGTCAATATCATCGAAGGGTTCCTTCATCACCTGCAAAGGTCGGAAAGAACCCGGAACACACGCCGAATATCGGATGTCGTTATAGGGAGGGTGAAACGGAATGTTATCGGTAGATCCGGAACGAAATCGGATGCAAGGGAATGGGTGGCTCTATGAATTACGAGGCGACCTCTGCTCAAACGATTTGTTTCGCCCTTTTCCCGTCCATTTCGTAAAGCTCCTCGGCTTAGGCGCCGTTGATCCGTAGTTGAAATCCGACAGGATGCGCTGTTCGATGCTGGAACCGACGATTCGGTTGATGGCGCGCACCATGTCCTTATCTTCTCCGGTGGCAAAGGTGAATGCTTCGCCGTTGCATGTCGCCCGGCCCGTGCGTCCGATGCGGTGAATATAGGCCTCGGGAGTGGAAGGTACATCGTAGTTGATCACATGGGAAATCCGGGTAACGTCGATGCCGCGAGCCGCGATGTCGGTAGCCACCAGAATCTGATATTTTCCGTCACGAAACCCGTCCAACGCCGCCCGTCGACCCGTCTGGGAAAGGCTCCCCTGCAGGGACGCCGAACGATATCCCTCCTCGATCAGTCTCCTACCCAGATTCTTGGCCCGGTGCTTGGTTCGAGTAAAAACCAGCACCGACTTGGTATCGGTGTTCTGCAGCAGTTTCAGAAGCAAGGCCGTCTTCAAATGTCCGGCTATGGGATAGATTGCGTGGCTGACGGTATCGGCGGGTGCCGTGTTCCCCACTTGCACGGTAACCGGGTGATGCAATAGGTCCTCGGCCAGACGACGGATTTCAGAGGGCATGGTGGCCGAAAAGAGCAAAGTCTGGCGCTTATTAGGAATATGCTGCAGAATCCGCCTGATGTCTGGAATAAATCCCATGTCGAACATCTGGTCGGCTTCATCCACAACCAGGACTTCCAGTTGGGAAAGATTGACGCTGCGACGTCCGATATGGTCCAGAAGACGGCCGGGACAAGCAACGACGATGTCGGCGTGCCTCAAGTTCCGGATCTGCAGATCGATTCCCACGCCGCCATAAACGGCGACGCTTCTGATGCGCGTTTTGCGGCCCAGAGTGACAATGGCCTGGTGGATCTGTTCGGCCAGTTCACGTGTCGGCGCCATGATCAAGGCGCGGATATGTCTCGACTTACTTCTTACCAGTCGATTCAGTATGGGTAAAACGAACGCCGCCGTCTTGCCGGTGCCGGTTTGGGCAAGCCCCATCACGTCACGGCCGTCGGCGATGTACGGAACAGCCTGGACCTGAATCGGCGTCGGGGTCTTGTAACCCGCACCCGTAACCCCCGCCTCGACGGCGGGATTAAAATTAAATACTTTAAAACTCAATCAGTGCCTTCTTTCTGCGCTCCAATAGAAAAGCCCCGGACTTATTCCGGGGCTTACGTGCTTTTTAGATACAACCTGGAACGCCATTAATTTTTTGACTCTACAGCTTGTCGGGACCGTTGTCAAATCAATTGAACAGATTCCCGCTCTAAATCGGATATCCGTCTCCCGCCGCGGAGCACACGACTCTTGACAACCGGCCGCGGATCATCCTCTTCAACGCGCAGCCGCGACCCAGACTCCCAAACCGATGCGCGTGACGAACTCGATCATTCATGCGTTCCCGTTTCCGAAACCCTGCTCCAACTCTCGTCGGGATCAAAAGCATTCATTGCTTCCGCCACCTTCCGGGTTTCTTCCCCCAAATCCTTTTGGTACACGACCCCCTCCTGGTTTACGGTAAACGTCATGACCCCGGAATTGCCGTATTCGGCAGGATAGGCGACCAGCGCAAAGCCGAGGATCATCCTGCCGTTGACCACATAATTATAGGCTCCTCCCTCTGCATGCGGTCCTTGTTCTCTGAGTATTTTAAAATAGTAGCCATGAAAGGGCGATAGGCGGGCGTCGGGGTATCCCTCTTCAGCGGCCTGCGCCACCAGCGGCCCTAGTGGACTTTGTGGTTCACCTTCCTCCGCCGGCCAATACAGACCGTCGTTTTTCCCTTCCGTGCCGGCCAGTTTCGAGGCGAATTCCACCGCCCCCGAACCTGCGAGGTCCCTGCTTGCATATTCGTGCTGAGCGTCCACATAGGCATGGACCACATCAATGACATACAACTCGTTTCGACCTATTCTACGGTTCAGGATTTCTTCTTTCCCTTCCGATACATCGAATACCCATTCCGTTCCCTTCTTCACAATGGGAATGGGCATAGGCCAGTCTTTGGCGCCGATATAAAGAATCGCTTTGTCCGGAGATTCCTCCCGCAGGCCGTGCTTTTCGTCATATGCCCCGAGAAACTTCTCACGATCCGACCGATCCGCAACGTCGTCTCCGGAAGAAATCAGCTCTTCACTCCCGGGTCCCAACACGGCGGCGATCTCCGCCGGATTCTCGCTGCGAACTGCGTAGACAAGCGATTTCACCGCCTCATCCGGCGACGAAAAAACGCCGCACGGCCCTTCCGCGGCCAAGGCTGCGGCAAGGTTTCCCAAAACAAGAAAAGCGACACCGATGATGACAAGGATCGAAAAAGATATCAGATTCCCCGTCGTTCCGGCGGGTGTTGCGCATACACCCAACCGTACCCTTGTGTAACCACCGCGGCACTCCGGACTTTCCATGGCAAACCCCTCGATAACTTTTCGTTTTCAGGACGAACGCTCTTTTTGAGACACTACCGGCGATGGCCCCCGCCTCCGCGACCGATGTCGCGTTGGTTCGAACCGTTTCCCGGTGAGGTTGTGCGCGAGCCGGTATTGCCGATTCCATATGTCGACCCGCCGCTTCGACTTTGCGCCCCACGCTCCGAGGCTTTGCGTTCGTAATACCCGTTGCCGATTCCTTTGAAAGAAGACTCCCGGGAGGACGAAGACCCTCGAGTCGTGCCGGAGCGGCTCCTGTCCGTCTCTCTGCCGCTCCAAGTCGGTGTAACCGTCCTCGTCCTTTCCACTTGATCCCCATGCGACGATACGGCCTTTCTCGTAGAAGAGGAGTCCCGGGACGTACCGCTGCGGCTTTTCCCCGAACTCGTATCCCGGCTCGGTTCGATGGACCTTTGTCGTTCTTGGTTGCGCTGTTTCGACGATACGCTCGTTCCCGCAGGGGAATAATCTCGAGTCGTACCACCGCGTCCCTTGTCCGATGGGGCGTTTCGTTGAGAATCGACGGATCGTCTTTGTTCCTGCGTTGCATCTCTCCGAGGCTCATTCACTCTCGATTCATGGGTTCCCGGAGGGTATCCACGTTTCTCTCGGTCCCAAGACGAGTGCTCCGGCCTTCGCCCGCCGTAACGGACGCTAGTCCTACTGTCTCTGTAGGCCACCCCCCGTCTGTGGATGGGATTATGCGTCCAATAATGTCTCCCGGGGTGAGGTGAGCCGTAATGTCCGTGAACATAGGGTAACCGATCGTAATGCACATAGATGTGGTGGGTCGGCCAGTCGAACCAGCACCAGGAGAACAGTCCCAATCCGATGACGATTCTGGGACCAAACACAATGTGGGGGCCCGTGACGACAACATGAGGAGGATAATACCAGTGCCAAGGCGGATAAGCCGGATACCACCAGGGACCGTAAACGTACAATGGATTATACACGGGTACATACACCACTTGCGGATCCACCGGTTCAATCTTGATGTAGCTGGTATCGTAGACGACCTTCAGCTCACTGCTCGACCTTAGGTTCCCTTGCTCCCTCGCCCGCCTTCTCAATAGCTGAATGGCGTCCATCACTGCGTCCTGCTGCACCAGGTAGGCATCCCCGAGCTTCCTCGTCTGATCCAGCTTGTCGCTCATGGCGAAAAGCACGTCCGGAAAATGACAAAGCGATTTCACGCTGGGATCCCAGTTCATTTCCTGCAAAGCTTCGTCCAGGGCGTCATCGTTGAGGTCCGGATGCAGGCGAACCCACCGCTCAGCCTCCACGACTTCTAAAGGATACGTGGATGCCATCAGTATCCGGGCGACCAACGAGTCCGGATACAAAGCAATGGGCGCAAGCATCTGCACCAACTCTTCTTGAGTGAACCCCGGGACCGACTCCGAATTCTGAGCTCTGGTTCCTGCGGGCAGCAGCAGCGCGGCAACCATGATTCCTACCAAAGCGCACATGATCGTTCGTGAAATTCTCATGGCGTTTCCTTTCCTCCGGAACCGCATGATTCCGGAATCCCTGTACGCGAAGAAATCATGCTCTCAGGGAATCACCTATGAAAAAAATCCTCAAAGCCTCGGCACGCACTTTCGACGAGCCTGAAATGAGTTACGGTTCTCCTTCGTCATCTCACGATGGGCATACACTATAATGAAATCGAAAGCGCCGCGGGGTTTAGCCGCCGCCCTGTGGAAGAGAGACGATTTAGGTGCATTCCCATGGGGCGCGTCGGCCGACTTCGGCGCCTCGGCCTTTGAATGCACTGCGGTGGAAGGTTTCGCCGGCGTCCACGCGTTTCGTTAAGAATGTTGAAGGCAAGAAAGGCCGGCAAACCGTCCGGGAGGCTGCATGCCTGCGCGCAAAGGCGCTTCGCGGGACTCTCCAAGGGGTTTCCGACGTGAATCACGGCTTCCCTTCTGGTAAAGTGGAGCTGACGGATCGTTCCGGCGAATAGATCATCAACGGGCCCAACCAAGCGTCGGTCCACCGAGAACGAGAACATACAAGGAGGTTCTTTTGGAGGGTCCTTTGGTCGGCGTCGGTGTGTTCGTTAAGCGCAACGGCAAAATACTTGTGGGACTGCGGAAGAGTGCATTGGGAAGAGGCACCTGGGCGTTGCCCGGAGGCCGTCTCGAACCGGGCGAAACACCGGCCCAATGCGGCGTCAGAGAAGTCTTGGAGGAAACCGGTTTGCAGGTGGGACCTCTCCGACCGTTAGTCTTTGCCCACACCGTTTTTCGTCGACCGGACATTCATTACATCACTCTGCTCTTCTCTGGAGACAGTGGGGAGGGCCCCCCCCAATTGCTGGAACCGGAAAAATGTGAGGAGTGGCGATGGGTGAATGCCGATGAAGTGCCTGAACCGGTCTTCGCCCCCCTTTCCGAAGCCCTCGAAGAAATCCGCCGTCGAGGCATGCGCCTTTGAACTGATCTCCCTCCAGACAACCAACAAACATCGAGGCTCGTATGGAACACTTCTTTCTTGCCGTCGCACTGTTGTTCATGATCGGCGGCACGCTGGAAACGCTGCTCCCGATGATTCCCGGAATTCCTCTGGTCTACCTGGGTTATCTGATTTACGGATTCGCTTCCGGTTGGCGGGAATATGGATTACAGACAATGCTGTGGCTGGGTCTGTTCACCATCTTGATTCAGGTGTTGGATTTCTATGCGGGAAGCCTCGGCGCGAAGAGGTTTGGTGCATCCAAGAGGGGCGTATGGGGATCCATCATCGGCGCGCTGCTGGGGCTCATTTTTTTCAGCCTACCGGGCCTTGTGGTGGGAACCTTCGCCGGAGCCCTTTTCGGAGAGATATTGGAGGGCCGTTCTTTGGGCGAGGGCGTCAGGTCCGGTTGGGGTGCATTCCTCGGCTTACTTGCGGGTAGTCTGTTCAGAATTGCCGCGGCCGTTGCGATGTTGGGAATGTTCCTTTGGATGGTCATCACCTGATAACGGCAGCCCCGCAGTAAGGTGAACCGCCCGACCTATGCGGGATCCGACGCGGGTTCACGCCCGTTCTCCACAATTACCCTATTTCTGCCGGAGCACTTGCCCGAATAGAGTCTCTCGTCCGCCCTGGAAATCATGGCGTATAACGACTCCTGAAGTTCACCGCAAAGACCCACCGTCGCCGTATAGCGCAGGTCATGACCGGCCACCCGGAGTGTTTGGTCGGCGATGGTCCTTATCAGGGCTTCAAATTTGATCTTTGCGTGATTTTTCGACAGACTCGCGGTGAGAATGCAGAATTCCTCTCCGCCGTATCTCGCCACGATGTCCGAACCTTTGAAGCGGGACGTTAGGGTCACCGCAATACTCTTAAGGACTTCATCCCCCACGTCGTGGCCGTAGGTGTCGTTGATGGACTTGAAATGATCTATGTCGATCAGGCCCACCGTCAATCGGTTTTCTCCTCTCCTGAACGAATCGAACAGCGCGTTACCAGCCTCAAAAAGGTATCTCCGATTGTAAAGACCGGTGAGGTAGTCCCTTTTGGAAAGCTCCTCGATCTCGTTGATGCGGCGAACCATTTCCACGTTCTGCCCTACCCTGCAGTAGAACTCCTCCTCCAGGAACGGCTTCTTCATGAAATCATTGGCGCCGCTCTTCAGGAATCTTGCGGACATGGGTCCACTCCCATAGGTGGACATACCGATAATGGGCAAATGCTCCTTTTTAAAACGCTTCCTTACCGCTCTGACAAAGGACACCCCATCCAGGTTGGGCATCTGGTAGTCGGTAATGATCAACCCGATGTCGGGGTTTCGATCAAGGAGCCTCAGGGCGGCCTCACCGTCCTCAGCGGTCAGGACATGGTACTTGTGCGTCGTCAGCAGCTTGGATACGTAGGTGCGCATGACATTGGAGTCGTCCACCACGAGGACTTTGGTTTCTTCGTTCCGCTCGATTCTCCCGATCAGGGAGATGAGGTAGTCGATTACGGCTTCGTCGTCTTTGAGCAGGTAATCGATCACTCCTTTACTCATGATGTCTTCACGAATGTCGTCCCTGAAGTTCCCGGTTAATACGATGGAGGGGACACCTCTGGAAATCACGTAGTCAACGATCTCTCCATGGGGAGCGTCGGGCAAATTCAAGTCCAACACGGCAAGGAAGAAACGTTCCTTTCCGTCTTCCAGGAGCTCTTTGGTCGCGCCCAGCGTCCCCACGCACACCACGCCGAAGCCAAGCCTGTTTCCGATGGCCTTGGCGATCAATGATTTAAGGAAGTTATTATCCTCGACGATCAGTATTCTGTTCATGGCACCATACAGGACGCAGGCGGCGGAAGAATTCTCCTGGACGCAGCCGCTCGGATCAAATGGATCTTCTGGAATTGGAGTACCGGCCAAGGACGTGGAATTCACGAGTGCAACCGGCATTCCACCGGCCGAGTCGGGCCTCCCGCCCCCTCAGCATGAGACTTCAATAACGCGACGGACGCACTATTGAAACAACCGCTCTTGGAAACAAATTCCATTCACTGAATGCGGAACATTGCACGGTATAGGGAGAAGGCCGCAACTTCATTCTGCGGGCAGCCCCCCGCCGTCCAATGAGGAATCAACGAATCCATCGCCCTGAAACCTCTCACGGATTGATGGTCGGCGTTACGAGGCGAAGTGTTCAACCGAGGGGAACCAGCCGAGGAGATGATTGGGGTGAAAACTGTTGCAGGTTTTCACCCATGGCAAATATGGAAACAAGACCAACAAACCGGAAAGTGAGTTACCCTCTTGAATCAGGACGAAGTTTGACTCGGTATTCACGCCGCCCGCTTCTCCCTGACGAATTTCCGCACTCCGCTCTCACCGAGGTTTTTCAGTAATGCCTCGAATTCCAGAGCGAGCTGCGAGAACGCCTCCGTATCGTCGGCATCCATTCCCGCAAAAAAGAGACGATCCGGATCGAGACCGGAGTCCTTCACGATTTCCGCCAGGGCTTCCATCCGTGATTCGGCCAGCCGGCTTCCCGGGTCGGACTTGCAGCCTTCGTGTGTGCTTCCCAACACCATGACGCCGTCGGCGCCCTCTCGGAAAGCCGTAAGCACGTAATTGTCGTCCACCTTGCCTACGCAAGGCATTTCCACAACGAAGAGTCCTTTCGGAAGCTCCAATTTCCCGTATACGGCATGGACGTATGCCTTAACGGATGATTCCCGGCAACAAAAGGCCACAATGGACGGCACAAAATCCCCGGAAGGGGGCGTGACACCGCCGGCCGCGACCTGAAGCACCGACTTGATCTGGGCGTCGTTGTTGTTGTGAAGCTGCAGCGCCTCTTGAGGACATTCCGAAGCGCAGATCCCGCATCGATGGCAGGCGAGGTCCGAATAAACCGGCTTACGCCTCGGCAAGAGGACCGCATGATGCGGACAAAGCCGATAACAGGTGAGGCATACCGTGCATTTCCGTTTGTCCAGCTTAACCCGATCCACAGCCACGGAAATACGGCCGGTTCCAAAATATTCCCACAGGCTGCGCACAGCGTTCACTGCTTCCTCAATGCCCTCTTCCGTATCGGTGTTTCCCCGAGCCGGTCCCACGGCCAAAATAAAGGAACGAGTGGTACTCATGGGAGGTCTGCCATCGAGATCGATCCGATAAAAACCGGCTTCCGTCACGGCAATACCGAGCCGCTCCGCGATTGTCTCCACATCCCGATCTTCGGCGAGAATCACCCCGCCGGCCTGCACCGTCCGGACCGCCCCGGCGGAATCCGCCACCCGTACCTGAAATGCACCGGGAGTGCCGTCCACCGCCATGACCCGTGCGGAAGTCAGGAACTCAATGTTTTCGTCTCCTTCCGCTTTGCCGAACGCGGCGTCCTCGCAAACCACCACCGCCGTTCCCCCCAAGGAGGAGATTTCAGCCGCTGCGGCCGAGGCACAAGGATTGTTCCCCAAAATCACGACGCTGTTGGAAACTTCGATCTCCTGGAATTCAAGATCGTCCTTTTTGAGCCGTCTCACCACCGCGCTCCGGACCGCCAAGTCCGCCCGCAATCGGGCCCACTCTGCGTCCTCCCAGGAAAGAAATGCGGCAAGGTCCACGACCTCGACTCGTTCTTCGTCTATGGCCTCTTTGATCTTGAGTGCTTCGGCGGGATCCCCCGAAGGACTCAAGGAGGCGGCCACGAGAACCGCGTCGTCCAGCCCGTGCTCATCGAGAAAAGACTCCACCGTCGGGGAGCCGTCCCCACCACGGGGCAGGTCGCCCTCCAATACTTCGGCCCATCGACCGGCGGACTCGGCCGTCTTTCTGATCCGATCCACATCGAGCACGGAGGAAACCGATCCGAAATTGCACAGGAGAAGTCCTGTTTTCGATTCCACAGTCATTTATCACTCCTGGGTATCTTACCGGGATGGGAGAAACCGCCATGGGCGTTTCGAGACTATTCCCCTCGGAAGTCCCGACGGATGGGCAATGGAGAAAAACGCCCGGGCCGGACAAGTCCGGCCTCTGGAATGAGATGGGACTTCCATGGCCGGTAGGGCCTATTTCTCGGCCTGATACCTCTTCTTATAGGCTTTGTGAATCAGGGTCTGGGGATATCGCGTAACACTGAAGTCACGGGGCGGGACCACTTCCTCCAGCAGGTGAAGACGTCCGGTGTCCCTCAGTCGTTCATAGATTCTAACCCAGGCACAAGGTCTTTCCATGTCCACTTCGCACTTGCCGCCTACGGGTCCTCCGCAAGGTCCGTTGAGCAGACTTTTGGCGCACATGGTGATCGGACAGATGCCCCCCGTAAGAGCCAGATAACACTGTCCGCACATGCGGCATCGCTCGGTCCACATGCCGGCCTCTTCATTGGCCCCGATGAAAATCGTATCCACTCCGGGAAGAACCACTTTGTTGGGATACTGGTCGGAGAGGAATTGGATGCCCACGCCGCAAGCCAGGGATAACACGACATCGTGTTCTTCCACACGGTCCCGAAGCGTTTCCAGAAACTCCCGGTCACACTGACGTTCGACCGTAATCTCTCCGATGTTCATGAGTTGACCTTCCAACTCGGAGGCGATGGCCAGTTCGGAAGCCAGCAACCCCACCTCTTTTTCACCGCCGGTGAGACACACGGCAACACAGGTACCGCAGCCCACGATAAGAGGATTCTTGGCCCCACAGGCCTTCAAGTCTTCCTTGATCTCTTCCAGCGGTTTCCGCTTCGCTACAATCATTTCAGCTCTCCTGGGAGTTTCCGCTCCGGGATACGTCTTCCTCTATCTTCCGCGCACGTTGGGCCCGAATGACTCGCAACGGGTTGGGGCCCAATCGCCGGACCCGTTCCGTCATTTCTTCCACACGCTCGGCCCACAGCGGTGCATCCGAGGCTCCGATGTGATACATCTCAAGCCGTTCACCACCGATCCCCACCTCGTCAAGCAGCTCTTTGGCGTGCTCGACCCGCTCTTTCGCTCTCATATTTCCTTCCAGGAAATGGCAGTCGCCGAGTTCTCAACCACCGACCAGGATGGCATCCGCCCCCGCCTGGAAAGCCTTCAGGATATGAATCGTATCAACCTTCCCCGTACAGGGAAGCTTAACGACCCTTACCCCTGAGGGATATTGCAGCCTCATGGAGCCGGCCATGTCGGCGGCGGTATAGGTGCAGTAGGTGCACACCATGGCCACAATCTTGGGCTCTAATTCCATATTTCCCGAACTCATATTTTGTCCCTCGTGGGAAGGCGATTCAAGAATCCCTCCCACATGGTTAACAGGTAACTCCAACCACGCTGGATACCCGCCGTTTCACCAACGTCTCAGGCGGTTTCCCGGCCGAGTTCGTCGATGATTTCGTCCATTGGAAAAATCGAGGTTTCCAATGCAATGACCTGGTTGTCCTTCATATGCTGAACCTGGATCAACTTGCGCGGACAGGCCGCGGCGCAAACCCCGCATCCCTGGCACTCCGCCGGATCGATCTTGATGACCCCGTCTTCGGCCACCTTGGGCACCCCGAAAGGACAAACCCGGACGCAGGTCAGGCACACGACGCACTCCTCTCGATCCACCACGGCGACGGCGCCCCCAACGAACATCTTTTCCTTGGCCAGGATCGTGGCGGCCCGGCTGGCCGCACCCTTGGCTTGGGCGATGGACTCCTCGAGAAACTTGGGGCTGTGCCCCAACCCGGCAAGGAAATAGCCTTGATTGGCGAAATCCAAGGGCCGAAGTTTGACGTGGGCTTCAAGGAAAAAGCCATCCGCGTCGAAGGGCAATTTCAGGGCCGAAGCCAACGCCTTGCTGCCTTCATTGGGCCTGACGGCAACGCTCAACACCACGTGACTCACGGGGATTTCGAGGTCCGTGCGCATGTTCCTGTCGAACACCTTCACCGTAAGTCCGCGAGAATCGGAAAGCACCTCGGGCTTTTGGTCCGTGTCGAATCGTATGAATCGAACCCCGGCCTGCCGTGCCTTCTGATAGTGGAGCTCATTCATGCCGAAGGTCCGGATGTCCCGGAAAAGAACATAAACCTGGGCTTCGGGATTCTGCCTTTTAAGTTCGAGGGCGTTGGTCACCGCCTGGGTGCAGCAGATTCGGCTGCAATAGGGATGTTCGGGTTCTCGCGAACCCACACATTGGATCATGACCACATTCTTGGCTTCCCGAATTCGGGGATCCCGAGCCCCCAAGAGGCCGTGAAATTCCCGCTGAGTCAATACTCCGGGATGATCGCCGTAGAGGTATTCCGAGGGTTTGTATTCCTGCCCGCCCGTGGTCACGATGGTGGCGCCGTGCTCCACTTCTACGAATCCGTCGGGAGTCTTGACGCGGCTCTTGAACTCTCCAACATGCCCTTGAGTCTCCACTACTTGACCCAAAGTGATGACCCGTACCTTTTCGTGACTCGTCGCACGTCCGATCAGGTCTTCCAGGTATTTCCGGATGTCGTCGCCCGCAGCATTGAAATGGAGTTTGCCGGCTTCACCGCCCAGGGTGTCGGTCTTCTCGACCAGAGTGGTCTCAAAACCCTGGTCCGCCAGAGTCAGAGCGGCCGTCATACCGGCGACCCCTCCCCCGATGACCAGTCCTTTTTGGGTGACGTCAAAAGGCACTTCCCTGAGGGGTTCGAGCAACGCGGCCCTGGAAACGGACATCCTGACCAGGTCTTTGGCCTTTTCCGTGGCGTCCTTGGGCGCTTTCTGGTGCACCCAGGAGCATTGGTCCCGGATGTTGGCCATATCAAAGAGGTACTTGTTCAATCCCTCTTTACGGATGGTATCCTGGAAAAGCGGTTCGTGGGTTCGAGGTGAACAGGAGGCCACCACCACGCGGTTGAGTTGTTGATCCTTGATGACCTCCCGCATCTTCTCTTGGGAGTCCGTAGAACAGGAAAACATCAAGTCCGTGGCGAACACTACGTGAGGAAGTTTCTCCGCGTATGCGGCCACTTCTTTCACGTCCACCACCCCGGCGATATTGATGCCGCAGTGACAAACGAAGACCCCGATGCGTGGTTCCTCCCCGGACGTATCTCGCTCTTCCGGGTACTCAATCTCCTTCACCTGAGTGCCCCGGGCTTCCGATAGAAGCCGATGAGCCTCCCCCGCCGCACTCGATGCCTGAGCCACCGTTTCGGGGATGTCTTTCGGCGCCTGGAAGGTCCCACAGGAAAAGACTCCCGGACGGGACGTGGCGATGAGGTCGAAAGGCCTTCGTTCTGCAAAACCGAAACGATCCAATTCGATGCCCAGCGCCGCCGCGGCCTCTTCCGTGGACGGATGTGGAGAAAGACCCACGGAAAGCACGACCATGTCGAACTTTTCCTCCCGAAACTCGCCCGCTTCGTCCAGGTATCTCACCTCAACGTCATGGGTGATGGGATTCTCCAGGATTTTGGAAACCATGCTGCGCACGTAGCGAACGCCGTGTTCGCCTTTGGCCCGTTCGTAGTATCGGTCGAAGCCCTTGCCGTGGGCTCTGATGTCGATAAAGAAAATCGTCGGCTCCAACTCGGCGTCATGCTCCTTTGCAATGATCGCCTGCTTGGTGGCGTACATGCAGCACACGGAGGAGCAGTAATCTTTGCCGATTGAGGCGTCTCGGGAACCCACGCATTGAATCCAGGCGACTTTTTTGGGATCGCGACCGTCGGAAACGCGAACCACGTGACCGGCGCAGGGACCGGCCGCCGACAAGAGACGCTCGAATTCCAGGCTGGTGATCACGTTGGGATAGAGCTCATACCCGTATTCGGGCTTGCCCGCGGCATCAAACGGTCTGTAGCCCGTTGCCATAATCACGGCTCCGGCCTCGATCTCGATCTCCTCTTCGGCCATGTCGTGAGTGATGGCGCACGTGGGACAATTTTCAGCGCAGATTTTGCACCCGCCGGTCACGAAGTGAACGCAGTACCTGGGATCAATCCCCGGTTTGTTGGGAACAGCCTGAGCATAGGGGACATGAACCGGTTTGCGTCCCGCCAATCCCTCATTAAACTCCGAGGGAATGATCGGCCCCATATTCTTGTTGAAGCTCCTGACGCGCTCAACCGTCATGTGCTCCGTGGGGCAGACCGAAATGCACGCTCCACAGCCCACACATGCGTTCGGATCGATGGTGATGGGAGAGGTTCCTTGGGGGTGCTCGCCCCGGGCCGCCTGAGTGATCGCAGAAGCTCCGATGCGTTCGCACATCTTGGCACAGCGGCCGCAGTAAACACATTTTCCGTGGGTTTTTTTACCCTTCGCCTTTTCCTTTGCCATAGGCTCCAACTTCCCTGCCGAAAGGTCCCTTCCCGATCTTGCACGCGTGCCTTGCGCACCGGGAGGGTACCTCATTCATGGAATTTCTTTTCGGGGCCGATTATCCGGGCGAGTTTACGCCTCCCGGCTTTTCGCTCCGAATCGGCTTTCCCCACACCGTTATTTCCGACCCGGCTAGTCGGTGTCCGACCCGGGTTTCTTGGGCTGATGAGTCACAGGGCACACCGACATACAAGTGCCGCAACCCGTACAAAGGTTCATGTCCACGCCCCTGTTCCGTTTTCGCAACCTGACCTTGAAACGACCCGGCTCGCCCTCCACGGCGATCACATCGCTCATGGAATGAATCGTGATGTTGGGATTGGCGGCCACTTCGATCAGGCGGGGTGAAATCATACAAGTGGAACAGTCGTTCGTGGGAAATGTCTTGTCCAATTGAGCCATGACGCCGCCGATGGAAAGGTCTCTTTCCACCAAATGAACGTGAAATCCCTGGTTGGCGAGGTCCAGTGCCGCCTGCATCCCGGCAATGCCTCCTCCCACGACCACTACGGAACCCGTCTTGCCTGTAGACCCGGTTGTCGTTTCCTTTGCTTCCCCTGACATATTCACTCCATTATGCGTGACCCCGGACGTCGGTCCACGAGTCCCACACTGCCGAAAAGATGGTACGGGCGTACGAAATGTTTGCCGACCCAATCACGGGCCTGCTTGATGCCCAGGGCCATGCCGATCAGTTCGGTGAAATAGAGTACCGGCAAATAATAGCTCTTGCCCATCTCCTCGGATATCTGGTCCTGATACAGGTCCAGGTTGGCCTGGCACATCTGACAGGAAACCACCACGCAGTTGGCGCCGGCTTCCAGGGCCTTGTCGTAAAGCCTTCCCACCATCTTGTAGACCATGTCTCTGCGGGCGACCGCATGACTGGCGCCGCAGCATTCCGTCTTATAAGACCATGGCTTGACCTCGACACCGATGGCTTTGAGAATCCGATCCATACTCGTGGGATTTTCGTATTCCCTGGAATCCGTGACTCTCGGTGGACGACTGGCCATGCAACCATAGTAGCAGACCGCGTTAAGCCCTTTCAGGCGTCTCTTGGCCGATTCCGTGATTCTTTTGAGAATCTCCGGTTGCGCCATGAAATTCGCCAAGTCGTGAATCCCGATCCTGCCCTGAAAAGAAGCCGAATATTCCCCGGCTTCGTCTTGCAGCAAGGCCTTTTCAGCGCCCTTCAGCCGGTTGAAGCAAAGCGGACACGGAACGACCATATCCATCCCTTTGGCCTCAGCCATGGCGAGATTTCTAGCGGGTAGCTCCACGGACACTCTGTGGTTGATGGAATGGGCCGCGGTGGCGCCACAGCAGCTCCAGTCTTCCAGTTCCTCCAACTCCAGTCCCAAAGCCCTGCACACGCCCTCAATGGACAGCGCGTAATCCCGGGCCGACCCTTCCAAAGAGCATCCCGGATAATACGTGACTTTCATCTGCCTTCCTTCCCCTCAAGACGGGGTTGGTCCCCATTCAACCGTCGATGATCTTCCGGACCTCGTCCTTTGCCCTGATCCCTTTGGGCAACACCGGCATTCTGCCTCTTTTCAACATTTCAAAGGCCAGAACGACGTCTTCCTTGATGTCTCCGGACCTTAACTTGTCCCAAATTTCACCGCTCTTGAGCATGTACATGCTCATCATGCCGCCTTCCGAAATGCGGCCCCTTCTTCGGATATCCTCGAGAAAAGCCTCGTGGAAAGCTTTGGTGCGCGACTGGGGCACGGATATGCCCTCACGTACGGCCATTTCCTTAAGGTAGTCCATGGTGCCCGCGATATCCACTTCGTTGGGGCATCGGGTGCTGCAGGTCTGGCAGGACGAGCAGACCCAGATGGTACTTGAATTCAATACCTTTTCACGCTGCCCCATCTGAACGAGGCGAATCACCTGATCCGGGTAGATGTCCATGGCGAAGGAAGTCGGACACCCGTTGGTGCACTTCTTACATTGGAAGCAAGCGGAAATCTTGATCCCGCTGCCTTCCTCGACCGCGCGCATGAACCTTGTGTCGGGTACCATGGGCTTCACATCCTGCATATCGTCAATCCTTCCCCATTGCCGTCCCTCTCGAAATCATCCTTCGGATGTGAAGAGGAAAGGCGGGTTTTCCATAATCGGTTTCCACCGGCATCACAGAGTCACATATCCCGGATGCCCGATTTCATGACGAGACGTAATTCTCCGCTTTGAATCGAGGGGTACAAACACATAGAAAGACCAAATCACCCGAACCCGCATTGCATATTCTCTGCCGAACTTCAGGCGGGATGAGTACCACGTCCCCCGGTCCCACGGCCGTGGGAGGTTCCTCGCCGATCTCCACGACTCCCTCGCCCTCCAATATGTAGTACCGTTCCGTCGTGGCTCGCAGGAAATGCCGAACAGTGGCCGTTCCCGGAAGAACGCGGGCCTTCGCGATGGACGTCTGCGGATCCGCCTGGGAATTCAGACATTCGAGGATGTAACACCCCTCTTCGAACCAGACTTCCTGTTCCTGCTCGGGACGTATAATCAGAGGTCGAGGCATTGGCTGGTCGCTGCTTTCGGAACGCTTCCTTCATCATCGAGGGTCGGCAGCTTATCGGCACCTTCGGCGCCCACACGTCCTACCGGAGGGATAAAACGCACCGGAATTGCTTATGGTTCCAGTGATTCCGCCTTGGTTCCCGCTCCGTCCAAGCACAAGGGACTATATCACCAATCGGCGGAAATTCAACAGTTGAATGGCCGTTGTACACCACTTTTTGTGCAGCCCAAGATACATGGGATCCGAAGAAGCCCCCTTGTGTAGCGAACCTCGGACAAATCCGACTGTCTCTCCACCCGAAGGGCTCCTTGACAAACAGCTCCGACTGTCGCAATGATTCCATCGAATTCCGCGAACGCACTCCGGACAATACACGATTAAATTAAGGACCGGGGCTTCCCCGGTCACGACGGGAGTTTGTTTTGACATCATCGTTTCGAGACGATCTCAAGGCACGGGACCGCCTCATCTTCCCACTGGACGTCCCCGGGGCGGAACAGGCCCTCAAACTCGCCCGTGAGCTGAAAGAGCATGTGGGTGTGTTTAAAATCGGTCTTGAGCTTTTCGTCAAGGAAGGCCCTTCCATTATCCGGGAAGTTAAACAAGTCTCCGAGGACGCTAAAATCTTTCTGGATCTCAAATTCCACGATATCCCCAATACGGTGGGTGGAGCGTTCCGTTCCGCCGCCTCCCTCGGAGCGGACTTCGTCACGGTGCATTGCGATGAAGGAGCGGGACCGATGAATGCGGCCCTGGAACGCGCAGGACGGGCGCACGGGACCCGTGTGCTGGGAGTTACCGTACTTACGAGCCTCAATTCCGACGATCTGGGTCGCTTGGGCTTCCGCACCGAGTTCGAAACCGACCCGGGCCTTCTGGTGCTGCTCAGAGCCCGTATCGCTCTCGACGCCGGATGCCACGGCATTGTCTGCTCTCCCCGTGAAGCGTCGCGAGTCAGACGCGAACTTGGAGAAGAATTCCTGATCATTACGCCGGGTATACGCCCCGAATGGAGCTTGGTTCAGGGTGACGATCAGAAGCGTATCACCACGCCTTACGAGGCGATTTTGAACGGTTCCGATCTTCTTGTGGTGGGTAGACCCATCCAGAACGCCGAAAACAGAACCGAAGCCGCGAGGCGAGTGCTCGAGGAAATCGAACGGGGCGTTCATGACCGCCAAAATTGAACACCCGGACTCGGCCGGACTCAAGTCCGCAAATGACGTGGAAAATTCGGACGCCCGCGCCCCAAGTCCGGCGGCCGACGATCCCGACGGAACGACAACCTCTGTGTCCCCGGCGTCCGGCTCTAACCTTATGATTTTGCATCAAACGTGTCCACGCTGCGCGGGCACCGGCATGATCTGCGCCTACCCTCCCCCTGAAAACTCCTGCTGCGTTGATTTCGCCAACGGCATCTGCCCGGATTGCAGCGGCTCCGGACGGATATACCCCCCAAATCCCGCCGAGCGTCGGGCTTCCCGCTTTCGTGAGGCAATGAAACGTGCGAGGTTCCGGTTCTAAGCGAACATTTGCATTACCCTGGAATGCATTCGGCCTCACGTTGCCGTTGACAAGAAATTCAGGGGCATGTAACGTGAGTCCAATATGAACTCCACCGGGCCACCGGTTCGGTAGAAGGATCCAACCCCCGTCTCGGCACGCGCCGACATAGTTAACGCGCAACGTCGTCAAGACGTCCTGCCCGACTTCAGGCATTTTTTGAAAGGAAAATGCTCATGGCCCCTCTGAAGAAGAAGACACGAGCCCTTGTGTCCCTGCTGAGCCTTCTCATTATCGGCGTCCTCCTGGTTTCTTGCTCCAGCAAGGAGGAGAAGAGGGACTCCTTCATAAAGAAGGGAGTCGCTCTGTTGGAAAAAGGTGAATATGACAAGGCGGCCCTTGAGTTCAAGAACGCCATCCAGTTGGACCCCAAGTTCGCTCAGGGGTATTTCTATCTGGCCAAGACCAAACTGAAGGAAGAAGATATCGGCGGCGCATACGGGGCGTTCAGCAAGGCCCTGGAATTGGATGAAGGCCTGGATGAGGCTCGCCTGGAAATCGCTCGGATTCTGGTCAAGGCGAGACAGGCGTCCCGGGCACTGGAAACCCTTGCCCCGCTCTTGGCAAAGCCCTCACCCTCCGGAGATGTCCTCCTGACTCAAGCTCAGGCATTTCTTGTGGACAAGAAGCCCATGAAGGCTTTGGAAGTGTTGAACAAGATCGATACGAAAGAGGGCGGAAAAGATGCTCTCTTCGCTTACGCGGACGCTTATAGCCAAATGGGCGACGCGGAGAAGACCAGGGAATACCTCAAGCGATACCAGCAGGTCGAGCCCGATAATCCCGTGCCTTACCTGGTGCTGGCCAATCAGTATGTGGTTGAGGGAAAGCTGGACTTGGCGGAACAAGAGCTGACGGAACTCATCCGGCGAAAGAACGGGGAACCATCCTACGCCTTGCTCCTTACCAAACTCTTCCTCGACACGGGTCGGAAGGACCGGGCCGAGCAGGAGTTCAAGCGTCTTATGGAGAGTCGCCCCGACGAGGCCGCCTTCGCATTGGGATATTCCGGCTTTTTGTTCAGGGAAAGACGCTTCGCGGACGCCCAAGTCGTATTATCGGAAGCCGCGAAAAAATGGCCTGAATCGTGGGAGATTTCGGCCGGGCTTACCGATGTCGCCGTCGCTCAGGAAGACTATCCACGAGCTTTCGCCGTTTTGGACGAATTTCTGAAGGCCGCTCCTGAGGAGGAACTCAAGGAAAAGGCCTTGATCAGAAAAGGAAATATCCTTGCCCGGCTGGATCGGTGGGAAGAAGCGGAGAAGACTGCGGATGAGGTGCTCGAAAAAAACTCGGGCAGTGGACCGGCCCATTTACTTAAAGGCAAGGCGGAACTCAAGAAGGGCAGCTTCGACGACGCCGTAGTGCATCTGAGACAAGCGGTGGATATTTTGCCCGACAACGCCGAAGGATACCTGCTTCTTGCCAATGCCCACGCCTTTTCCGGAAACGCGGATCTGGCGCTGGAAGTATTGAAAAGCGGGGTCAACAAACTTCCTAGGGACGTCCCGTTGCGAATGTCCCTGATTCGTTACTACCAGCGGAAGAAGGATTGGGAGAACGCGCTCAATCTGATAGACCGCGGATTGGAGCAGCTTCCGGGCAACCGTCTCCTGATGGCCGAGAAAGGCCGCACTCTGGCCCTGAACGAGAAGCCCAAAGAAGCCGAGGAAGCTTTTCAAGCCCTCATAGAAAAATACCCCGATGAGAACGTCGGGTATGTGGAACTGGGCAGGCTCTATCGAGCCACCGGCAGGGCCGAGCAGGCCATCGATCTGTTTACCAAAGCCATGGGTCTGAAGGGCGACCCCAAGACACCGATTTCCCTGCTCGCCGATACTTATGTGAGAATCCGCCAACCCGAAAAGGCGGAGCAGGTGGTGCTCGATCTCCTCGAGAAGGACCCGAATAACGCCTTCCTGCTCACCACGCTGGGCGGCATTTACATGAGCCAACGCAAGTTCGATGAGGCGGAAGCCCGGTTCAAGGCAGCCATCGAGCAATCACCCGAATGGGAACAGCCCTACTACAATCTGGCCTCTTTGTATGCACAATCCGGACGACTCGGAGAGGCATCCAAGAACCTGCAGGAAATCTATGCCCAAAAACCCGGTTCTTTCCGCATTGGGTTTACCCTTTCGCTTATTTACGAGAACCTGGGTCAATTCGATAAGGCCATTACCATTCTTGAGGAGTTGATAAAGAAATATCCCAGCGTAACCATCCTGAACAACAACTTGGCTTATCTGTACTCAGAGCACGTGGACGATCCCGATCTCCTGGCCAAGGCTCGGGAATATGCGCAGAAAGCGCTGGCTGCAGCTCCCGATAACGCCCACATTCTGGACACCGCGGCCTGGGTCGAGTACAAATCCGGGAATGCCCAGAAAGCGGTGAGCCATATTTCCGCCGCTCTTCAGCATGCCGAGGACGATCCCGTGATCCAACTTCACGCAGGGATGATTCGCATTAAGACCGGAGAAACGGACCTGGCGCGAAAGCATCTCAAGAAAGCCCTGGAACTGGGCTTGAAAGGCACCATGGCGGAGAAGGCAAAAGCCCTCCTCGAATCCCTGTCCTAAGCCTCCCGACTTCGATTTTCCGGGCAAGCCGAAATCGGCTTGCCCGGATCAGTCGTTACGGTTCTCCAGCGGACCAACCTCCAATCGCCTCAGTGATGCCGACGTGACGTCCCACCTCTCGCCCCAGCCCGCGACGGAAGAACTCTCCCGTATCGGGCCTGTTGGGGGATTGGTCGGATATGCTTCCACAAAGGTATTGACTGATCTCGTGCTTGTGTACAATAAATATATATTTCTGTTCTCGTTTAATTCGTGAACGTTATAAGGTGTTTGATGGATTCTTCGTTGGGAATGTCGAAATGATTGATTGGTTCCGATCGTTTTTCAACATACGGGAAGGAATCGTGACGCGTCTACTGGTCAAGTTCTTAGTAGTATCGGCGTTGGTGTTGGGAATCACGGCCGACTTCCAGGCATGGGGAGGAGACCAACCTACGGAGGACGAGAAGTCCGCCGTGGATATGGTTCTGGGATTACCGGAACTTGAGCAAATGGCTCTTGCGTCGAGTTCCTCGCTCGCCCGCGCGCGCCTTGAAACTCAGGCTTCGGAAGACGAACTAGCCCGGGCGAAGGCCGCCCTGCTCCCCCAGTTCGACGTACTGGCCTTGACCGGACCCGTGAACGACGCCGAGGTGCCGTTTGTGGAAAACGGCGAAATCGTTTCACGGACGGACCGCAACGATTATTCCTCCATCAACGTGTTCGTCAGGTTGGAGCTTGCCGTTACCCAACCCCTGTATACATTTGGAAAGATATCCAATCGGAGGGACGCTGCGGATTTGAACGTGGAAATCCACCGGAGCAAAGAGGACCAGGAACAAAGCCGACTGCTGCGGGACGTGAGGCTCCGGTACTACGGTCTTGTCCTCGCTCAAATGGGCGAGGCGGCGGCCGTGGAGGCGTTCGATTTTCTGGAGGACTTGGAAACCCGTGTGGACCGCCTCCTTGAAGCCGGTTCCATCAATGTGAGGGCTTCCGACCGGTACAGGCTCCAGGCGTTCCGGGGAGAGATGGAAGAGAACCGCGCAAGGCTCAAAGCCGCGCGCAACAAGTCCTACCTGGCACTCAAGACTTTGGCGGGATTGCCGAGGGAACGCGATTTCGTTGTCAAGGACCGGGAGCTTCCCGGCGTGGAGATGGAATCGCAGGATGAGTTGTTCTATGTCCAGGCCGCTTTGCGGCAAAGGCCCGAGCTTCACCAGCTTGAAAAAGGAGTGGAGGCCAAACGCCGTCTCTGGGAGGCCGCCGAATCCGACCTATATCCCGACATTTTCGCCGCGGTGCACGGAGCCGTGGCCCGCGCTCCCGGCAGGGACCGTTTTGACGATCCCTACATCAACGACGGCTTCAATGAAGAATACGTGGGGGTCGTCTTGGGCGCCAAGTGGCATTTCGACCTGGGTGTGACTTCAGGCGAACGGGATCGAGCGAAGTCCGAGTATCTGGCTTTGCAGCAACAGAAGCAGGATGCCTATGAAAAGATCGCCCTCCAAACGGCTGCCGGTTACCAAGACCTATTAAAGGCCGCCGACTCCGTGAAGGCTTTCGAGACCTCGACGCGGGCCGCCCGAAAATGGCTTGTTACAGCCATGTCGGGCTTCGACATGGGGATCGATCCCGTGTCCGAAGTGATCGAAGCTCTGGAACAATACGGTAGGAGTCGGGGAGGCTATCTTCTTAATCTTTACGAATTTCATGCCACCCGGACCGAATTGTGGTATACAACCGGTCTCTACTTTGACCGGCCCGATTCCAACGGCGCAGTGAAGCACCCGTCGGACCGTGGCGCGGAAGGACGAAATTGAACGTTCCACAGCATGATTCGTGGCCGTGGGACCAGAGAATGAACCATGATCAAGACATCGCGACCAAAGAAACCGACCGACCAACTGACAAACCGCTCTTTTCCTTACAACGGCATACGCGGCCTCCAGGGAAAGTTTCTCGCCTTTTTGGTTTTCGCGTGCGTGTCCGTCTCCTTGGCCATTGGAGCGCAGGCGCAATTCAAAACACCTTTGGAGCAGGTCGAGACCATTCTCGACAAGATATCCGGGATTCTTGAGTCTCGAGAAGCCGATGCCGACTTCAAGAGAGACCGAGTCAGAACGGCCATTGAGGAAAATTTCGACGAAGAACGCATGGCCCAAGAAAGTCTCGGGGACACGTGGGCCACTCTCCCTAAAGGGAAGCGCCTTGAATTCGTCGATTTGTTTCGAGATCTCTTCCTCGATTCCTACACCCGTCTGGTCTTGAATTTTCTCAAGCGGGAAGAATTGGACATCCGGGAAGATTCGGTGGAAGGAAGCACGGCGAAGGTTCGGACGGGAATTCGACGAGCCAACGATGAGATTCCCGTTGATTACCACCTCGAAAAAATCGGCGAGCGATGGTTCATCACCGAAGTGGATATCGACGGCGTAGGCATTGTCAAAAGCTACAGGTCGGCTTTTCATCGAGTCATCGAGCGAGATTCCTTCGACGTCTTGCTTGAGAAGCTTAGAGCCCAGAGGGCCGCACTAAAACAAAAGGAATCCTGACCGGATTTCAGGGCCTTCCCCACCGGTCAGTCAACAAGGGCGAAAGAAAGCGGACGAAATAGGCGGCGCCACAACCCTCACATTGGTTGCCCGTCTTCTCACAGGCGCATCCGTACAGGTTAGGGCCGCCCCTCAGACCATCCTCTTTCACCGCTTGCCGCAGCGGAGGTAACACGTCTATGTCTGGAAGTCCGGCTCTTGCTCCTGTGGAACCGCTCAAAAGTGCGGACAGGGCGAAAGCGAACGGCAACATCATTCCTTTGTCACCTTCGCCTCACCAGCCTCTCCACGAGCGGATCGAAACATCCATGTCCCTCACCCGGGAGATGTATCTACGGGAGCAGTACCCGGAGGGATATTGGTGGTACCGCCTGGAATCCAACGATACGATTTCGGCCGAATACATCATGCTGCTCAAGTTTCTGGAAGTGGACCAACCGTCAAGACTTCAGAAACTGGCCAACCACATCCTGGCGAACCAACGAGAAGACGGCACCTGGGCAATTCATCACGGTGGTCCCGGCGATATCAGCACGACCGTAGAGGCCTATTTCGCTCTCAAACTTGCCGGACGATCTCAGGATTCCCCCGAACTCCGCAAGGCCAGGGAGTTCATCCTGGATATGGGAGGAGTGGAAGAGACCAGAATCTTTACGAAAATATTTCTTGCCTTGTTCGGCTGCTACCCCTGGAAGAACGTACCCTCTCTTCCAGTGGAGATCATTCTTCTGCCCCCCCGTTTCCTATTCTCCGTTTATGACTTCTCTAGTTGGGCCCGAGCCACCTTGATCCCCATCTCGATTTTGCTCCACAAGAAGCCCTGCGTGTCGCTTCCTCAGGAGTTACGGCTCAGCGAAATCACGGCACCCAACGGCAAATCGAAAAGTTCGGGCGACTGGCTGCAGCGATTGTTCTGGCTTATGGACGACCTGGTGAAGCTCTGGGAGAGAATACCGAGCAATGGGTTCAGGACTCGGGCGTTGCAGACGGCCGAGCACTGGATCATCTCCCACCAGGAAACCAGCGGCGATTGGGGAGGAATCCAGCCCGCCATGGTGAATTCCCTGTTGGCGCTGCATACCCTGGGATATCCAAAATCCCATCCTGTGATGCAAAAGGGACTGGAAGCGCTCGAGCAATTCTGTCTTGAAACGGAGGATTCCATAGAATTGCAGGCTTGCGTGTCTCCTGTTTGGGACACGGCCCTGACATGCCTCGCATTGATCCAGTCGGGGGTTTCAGCCGATCATCCGGCTATAAGCGCGGGTGCTCGATGGCTCCTCGACCGACAGGTGTTCGGGGGAGGCGATTGGCAGGTTAAGGTCCGAGACGGTAATCCGGGCGGATGGGCGTTTGAATTCAAGAACGATCATTACCCGGATGTGGACGACACGGCCGTGGTTCTCATGTTCTTGAATTTGGTGCCCGAATCGGCCGACGAAGAGGTCCGAGCAAGGTTGGAAGCCGGAATCCAGTGGGTCTTTAACATGAGAGGCAAGGACGGCGGTTGGGGCGCATTCGACAAGGACAACAACAAATCCTATCTCAACAAAATACCTTTCGCCGACCTTGAAGCCATGATCGACCCCAGCACGGCGGACCTCACCGGTCGCGTGCTGGAAATGATGGGAAAATTCGGTTACTCCATCGACCATCCGTACGCTCGTGACGCCATTCGGTTCATACGAGAAAAGCAGGAAAGAAATGGTTCCTGGTGGGGCCGTTGGGGGGTGAACTACATATACGGAACATGGTCCGTCCTCAGCGGTTTGTCCAGAATCGGTGAAGACATGAACAAGCCGTACGTCCGCCGAGCAGTGGCCTGGCTCAAAGCCTCCCAGAACCACGACGGAGGTTGGGGAGAGCCCTGCGACAGCTACAAGGACCCTCACGGCTGCTCCGGGCCGAGCACCGCCTCTCAAACGGCTTGGGCCATCCTCAGCCTTATGGCTGCGGGGGAATATGAATCCGACTCCGTATTGCGTGGAATCCATTTTCTGCTGGACCGTCAGACCGAGACGGGAACCTGGGAAGAACAGGAATTCACCGGCACCGGCTTCCCCAAGTTTTTCATGATTCGATACCACAATTATCGGAACTGTTTTCCCCTTATGGCCCTGGGAAACTACCTCCGGTATTTGAAAGGAGTCTAGTCCTCAAGCGGAGGCAAACCGCGTGAAGGTCTTCGTCACGGGAGCAACGGGTTTCATCGGACGACACTTGGCCCGCCTCCTATTGGAACAGGGTTGCCAAGTTCGTGCACTCGTAAGATCGGACAAGGACCTTACGGCCCTCGTAGGTCTCGGGCTTGAAACCGTCAAGGGTGATCTGAGGGATTCGGCTAGTATTCGTCGAGCCATGGAAGGGTGCCGCACAGGATACCACGTTGCGGCGGATTATCGCTTGTGGGTCAAGAACCCGCGGGAGATGTACGAATCCAATGTCGCCGGAACCGCCAACGTTCTGGATGCGGCGCGACGCCGTGGGATGGAGCGCCTGGTATACACCGGCACCGTAGGGGCGTTGGGCATTCCAAAGGATGGGTCTTCCGGCACGGAAACCACTCCCGTCCGCGAAGAAGACATGTGCGGCCCCTACAAACACTCCAAGTTCCTGGCGGAACAAATTGCCTGTCGATATGCTTCCCGTGGATTTCCCGTAGTCATCGTCAACCCGAGTACGCCCGTCGGCCCCGGTGATCATAAGCCCACTCCCACTGGGAAAATCATTGTGGACTTCTTGAACCGCAAGATGCCCGCATATCTGGATACGGGCCTGAATCTGATCCACGTGACGGATGTTGCCCACGGACACATGTTGGCCATGGAAAAAGGCCGAGCGGGCGAAAAATATATTCTGGGCAACCGGAACCTGATGTTGAAGGAAATCCTGCACATGCTTTCCGAAATATCCGGTCTGCCCGAGCCCAAAGTCAGGCTTCCACTGCTTCCCGTTCTGGGAGCCGCCTACGTGAATGAAGCACTCTCACGCTGGGTTACGGGGAAAGAACCCTTGATTCCGTTGAACGGAGTCCGAATGGCAAAGAAAACCATGTTCTTCGACGGAGCCAAAGCGGTGCGCGAGTTGGGAATTCCTCAGACTCCCGTACGGCGCGCTCTCGAAGAGGCGGTGGACTGGTTCAAAAACCATCATTACGTGCATTGACGCACGCCGGGGCATGATCTTATGGAAACCGAATCTCTGGAAACCACAAAGAACTCGGAACGGTTTCAGGATGAAAAACCCAAGAAGGATCGCAAGCTCGGGGATGAGTGGTCGGATTGGAGCGGGGATATCAACGAGATCGAACCCGCCATTACAGAATCCAAGGTCAAGTTTCTGAGTTTCTCGCTGCTTGCGGTGCTGTTGCTCACCGGAGGCCTGGGATTCTTCTGGTACTTGGTAGAACCCCGGATTTCACAACTTCCCCCGATGTTGCAGACGGTGACCCACGGGGTCATGCTCATCCTGTCCATCCTGCCCGTGGCGCTCTACGGCCTCCTGCTCCTGCAAGTGATATTCGGAGTTCGAGTGCTCTCCTACCGGACCATCCAGTCCTTTCTGTTCTTCCTCCTTCCCAAAGCCGTGTGGCTGGGAAAGAAATTCGGGCAGTCCAGGGACAAGGTCGGACACTCCTTCGTCAAAGTCAGCAACACGGTGACGGAGGCTCTAGGACTTCCCGGCTCGACCCCGAAACTTCTGGTGCTGCTTCCGAGATGCCTGCATGTGTCCGTTCGCAAAGAGGTCAAATCCATCTGCGAAGATTTCCCTTGTCACTTGGCCACCGTGGGAGGCGGGGAGGAGGCGAGGAAGGAGATAAAGAAGCTCCGACCGGATTTTATCATCGCCATGGCTTGCGAACGCGATTTGATCACAGGGCTCAAAGACGTATCGCTTTACGTACCCGTCATCGGTATTCCCAACCAGCGCCCCGAAGGGCCCTGTAAGAATACCCTCATTCCCATCGACGAGTTCAAAAGGGCCTTGGCGCACCTTTTTCCACATCATTCACACAAATAGCGAGTCTCATGCGTTTTCCCATCCAGCTGCATTTCGACATGACGCGGTATCTGCTGTCCAATCAGATCAAGGGCACCCGCCGCTTCCCTTTGGTATTGATGCTCGAGCCCACCCATCAGTGTAATTTGAACTGCCTGGGTTGCGGACGCATCCGCGAGTACAAACAAACACTGAACCAAAGCCTTTCCTTCGAGGACTGCCTGGACTCGGTGGACCAAGCGGGAGCGCCCGTGGTGACCATCACCGGCGGAGAGCCCTTTCTCGTCCCCTACTTGGGACGCTTGGTGAGGGCGGTTCTGCATCGCAGGAAGCACGTTTACCTTTGCACCAACGGAACACTGGTCGGTGAGAGGCTGAACCAGCTCACCCCCGATCCCCGCCTCACACTCAACATCCATCTCGACGCCTTCGGCGAAGAGCACGATCGAATCATGAACCGCAAAGGCATGTTCGAAGAGGCGGTGGCCGCCGTTCGATTCGCCAAGTCACAGGGCTTCCGGGTGAGCACCAACACCACCGTGTACAAGGAATCGGACCCGGCCAATCTTCTCAAGTTGTTCGATGTGCTGAAGTCCCTGGGAGTGGACGGCATCTTGGTTTCTCCGGGATTCGAGTACGAGAGTGTGGGGAACGACATGTTCCTTAATCGTCGAAGGATCCACGAAATCTTTCGGGAACTCTCCCCTTCGTTCTCCAAGTACCCCATCATCAGCACTCCATTGTTTCTCGAATTCCTGAGAGGCGAAAGAAACCTGTCCTGCACGCCCTGGGGAAATCCCACCCGGAATCCCGCCGGCTGGAAGTCCCCCTGCTACCTAATCACGGACACGCACTACGCCACGTTTCGCGAACTGATGGAGCAAACCGACTGGGACCGTTACGAAGCGGGTGAAGACCCCAGATGCCGCGACTGCATGGTACATTGCGGGTTCGAGGCCTCGGTGGTGAGGACTCTGGGCAAGAGCCCGAGAGACTTGGCCAAAATGATCCTTTGGAATCTGAATGCCTGAGATTCCGCGACTGCTGCTGGGCACTCTGCTGCTGCGCCCCTACGTTTTCGCTTTTCTCCTCGTGTTTCTGGTGGGATGCATCCGAAGGTATGGAGTTCGTGTCACCTCGCTCCATCTGATCTCGGCCTATGTCATTGCGTTCCTTTCGGAATACTCCTCGATTCACAACGGGTTTCCATACGGCCATTACTACTACATCGCCGCCACGGCCGACACGGAGCTCTGGGTTGCCGGTGTACCCTTTATGGATTCCCTCTCCTATGTTTTCCTTTCTTTCGCCGCTTATCGTATGGCCGTGCTGCTCAAGAGCCCCTGGCACCGAACGGGCCGGTATTCGATCCTGATCATGGACGATCCAAGGCGAATCTCATTGGAAACCATCGTTTCGGGCGCCCTGCTGTTCGCCTTTCTCGACGTAGTGATCGATCCGGTGGCCTTTGTCGGAGATCGCTGGTTTTTGGGCAAGATATACGGGTATCGCCACGAAGGGTTGTACTTCCACATCCCCTGGACGAACTTTGCGGGTTGGTTTCTGGTGGGGCTGGCGCTCATGACTTCACTCAGCCTGCTCCTGCGCCGGTATGCGTCGAAGGAAGGCGAGACCGTTCGGGGGAACTTGTCCGAATTCACCGGTCCCCTTTTGTACTGGATGGTCATTGCGGGAAACCTGGGGATTACTTTCTGGGTCGGGGAGCGGCTATTAGGCTTAACCGGATCGGCCTTGAGCGGGCTGCTTCTGGCCTGGAGCCTTCGACGGATTTCACGGAACCGGGTTCCGGCGCCCGGGCATTGAGCACTGCGACCCCAAGACTTCGGTTGCGCAACATCACGGGGTGAGGCCGATTTCTCATTCGTCCAGCAGCATGGCCACCCGATGCGCCAAAGTCTTTCCCGCCGCCAATGAACGCCGCGCAAGCCTGACGAATCGCACGGCCATACCCGGATTCCCAACGGCCAAGCGAACCGCCCTCCAGGCACTTTCCCTTCCCAATGGATCCATAAGCCGATCCAAGGGCAGATTCGGCTCGAAACCCAATTCATCGCATACCGCGCGTAGGCCGGCAAAGGAAACACCCCTATCCGACGCAAAGCCCGCTAGATACGAAGTTTCCATGTCCACCTGGGCGGGATGCCGTGAGTCGGGAAGCAGCCCTGCCAGGAATGCTTTATCAGGGGACCTCCTCACGGTGACGATGGTCCCCGCCGGAACATCCGCCCAGACCGAAAAAGGTCCCGCAGGATCGCCGATTCCCCGTGCCGGCTCTTCCAACGACCCGGTTTTCCCGTTGAACAAGACCGACCTTACAGCCCGGATGGCGTCTCCGGGGTTCAAATTCTCACTCAGCCCCCCGCCGAAGCCGAAGCAAACGAGGTAATCCGGGGAAAACTCCTCCACAAGCAGCGAGGCCCCCCGAAGACTCCTCTCGGCTCCCATGCCTGTTTCCATTAGAATGAGTTCACGGGCGCCCCGCCGGCATTCGAAAGAAAAAAAGCCCTCCGGCCACTTCTTTCGGACCCAGTGAAGGCGTGACAGCAAGCTCCGTGTCTCGGTGCGGAGAGCCGCGATCAAGCCGATTCGCATGTCGGCGTTCCCGGGCGCAAAGCGGTGCGGTGAAATGAAATCAAAGATAAGATCAATGAGGAACCGGAATTCTGAGATCGGAAAACAGATGAAGGGGAGTCCCTTCCCCTTGGGGCCGGAAGTAAAGGTTGTGCCCCTTGACCACCAGGAAGTCCCCTTGTTGTTCAACCTCGGGGACAATGGTGATCGAGGCCACCGTGAACCAGGCGTTCTTCACCCGGATGGCGGATACCATGCCCTGATGGTTTAGGAGGTAGGGAATTCCGTAACCGTTCAATACCTGAACTACGAACCGATTCCTTGCCTCCGCCAAGACCGCCCCGCGCTCTTCCATAGCTCGGAGTTGTCCCGGTGTCTCGGCCGATGCGTACGCACCATGGAAAACGGTCGCGCATAGTATGAAAAGCCCAATCCAGATCTTGCTCACGGGGTCTTATCTCTCCCCACCATGAAAGTTACGGTTTCCGTCGGACTCCCGACGGAATGTTTTCAGGATACGTCACGGTGGGAGGAAATGCAATCATAGGGAAGACACCGACGTAGAAGGTGGAAGCCGGTGGGGGGATAATTCCGCCGGCGACTTGACACCTGTTGATTGAAACCGGCTTCAGGCCGTACAGATGGCTTTCTTCTTTTTCCTTCCGTCGATTCCGTTGTCGAGCGTCATATCCCCGTTCCCAGGCATGTCCGAGCGGACCCAATGGATCGGGCCGGCCCTGCCTCCGACACACTACCTGTGGATCGTGCGGGGAGTCCTCCTCAAAAGGAACGGTTTTCGGGAAATCCTTCCTCATGTCCGGCCGATTCTTCTTTTTTCGGCGGCCATTCCTTCCTTGGGTCTGAAGCGTTACCGGAAACTCCTGGGCTAAGGCCGCGCAAATCCCGGTCGCATCTCCGGGAATCTCCTTGCAAGTGCCCTGGCCTCCCGTTATTATTTGCCCGGAGATCGCACTGCGGGGGCGTCCAAAGAGACACCCCGGCCGAAATTTTCGTCGTCCGACATGATTCATCCCGACAGCGGATTGAAGATATTCGATTGCCGTCGTCCGACGAAAGACGACGACATGCAATACGCGCAAGTCCCAAGAAATATGGGCGTACAAGAAATACGCAGCAATGACGGGGGATGAAGCGCCACGCCGCAGATCGTGTTCTTGACGGCCTGCCAAGGAGGAGCCATGGTGCGCATTCGGGTGTTCGTTTGTTTGGTGGTGCTGACGATCCTTTGCGTCCCCGTGAGTGAATCCCGCGCCGATGAGTGGGGCGAATTCGTTGTTCCCGCGGGAGAAGCCGTGAAGGTCGGACTCGGCACCATGCTTTCCGGCGGATACGCGACCATGGGTATCGATATCAAGAATGCGGTGGAAATGGCCGTGAAAGAAAAGAAGGAAATCATGGGCCATCCCTTGGAACTCGAGGCTGAAGACGACCAATGCGAGGGCGCGCCGTCGGTCGCGATAGCCGAGAAGTTCTGCAACGATCCGAGAATCGTAGGCGTTATCGGATATATGTGCAGCGGGGGTTCCATCCCCGCATCCGACATTCACCAGAAGTACAAATTGGTAATGATCTCCCCCTCTTCCACCGGCCTTGAGGTCACCAAGCGCGGCATCTCCGTCTTCTTCCGTACTTGCTGGAACGACAAGATTCAAGGGACGGCCGCCGCCGAATTCGCCGTGAAAAAGGGTTGGACCCGAGTGGCCGTAGTCCACGACAAAAGCGCCTACGGACAGGGGCTCGCCGATGAGTTCAAGCGCTACATCGAAAAGCACGGTGGTCAGGTGGTGTCCTACGAAGGGTTGACTCGCGGAGACAAGGATTTCTCACCCGTCTTAACCAAGATCAAGATATTCAGGCCGCAACTGGTCTACTTCGGCGGCATGTCCGCCGAAGGAGCTTTGTTGGTTCGTCAAATGCGGCGCATCGGCATGAAGGCCGTGTTCCTGAGCGACGACGGCTGCTACGCTGAGAAATCATTCATCCAAGGCGCCGGCAAAGCGTCCACCGGTGCCTATATCACCTATGCCAAGGTCCCGAAAGGCGAGAAGTTCTCCAAATGGGTCGCACGATTCGAAGCCAAATACGGCCCCAAGCAAACCTTTTCTCCACAAGCATACGACGCGACCGGTATTTTGCTGACCGCCATCGAGAAAGTGGCCCAAAAAGGCGAAAACGGCGAGTTGCTTATCGGCCGAAAAGCGCTGCGCGACGCGGTGAGGAACATTGAGTACGACGGCGTCACCGGCCACATCACCTTCGACGAGGTGGGGGATCGAACCGGATCCGTGGTGGCCGTGAATGTGGTGGCTTGCGAACATGGAAAATGTTTTTTCAAAGAGGTGACCGACTGACCCTCTCCTTTTTTTCACTCGGTCGCTCGCCATACCTGTAACAGGTCGGACTTCGGTGGGTTGTGCGTCCTCATTCACGGGTGAAACGCTCTCAAGAATATTTCCCCTCCGCGCTTCGCTATGAAGACGTTTATAGAGGCTCTTCCCCACCGAGCCGTCTCAACGGAAACCGCCTGAGATGTCGATCCGTGAGCCCGTCCATCGACGAGCATGCCGGTGGTAGGCGCTCTCGTATTTAGTAGTGAACGAATGAATCTATCCCTGCTAGCCAGTCCTGAAGTGCTTTTCGATCAGGTGGTCAACGGCCTGACCATCGGTGGTATCTACGCGCTGATCGCCATGGGCTATACCCTGGTTTACGGCATTCTCTTCATGATCAATTTCGCTCATGGCGAAATCTTCATGTTCGGCTCGTTCTCAGGCTTTTTCGTCCTGTCCGCTTTGGCGGGGTCCGACTTCACGGGTCGGCACCCCTTTGTGTCCGTGGTGCTGGCTCTAGTAGGCGCCGTGCTCGTCTCCTCATGCCTGGGAGTTCTGCTCGAGCGCGTGGCCTACAGGCCCCTGCGAAAAGCGCCTCGTCTCGCCGCCCTCATCAGTGCCATCGGGGCTTCCATTTTCCTCCAGAACGTTATGATGCTCATTGTGAAAGCCCGGATAAAAGTATATCCCGACGTGTTCCCCGGAGGCCTGCTGGAGATGGGAAGATTCGTGGTTTCTTATTTTCAGGTCTTTATCCTGGCGGGTTCTCTACTGATGATGGGGGGACTCATGTGGTTCATCTTCAAAACCCGGACCGGAAAAGCCATGCGCGCGGTGGCCGAGAATCCTGACGCGGCGGCTCTCATGGGGATCAATGTAAACCGGATCATTGTGACGGCTTTCGCGGTGGGGTCCGGTCTCGCGGCCGTGGCGGGCGTCATGGTGGGCATGTACTACTCGCAGATCGATCACATGATGGGATTCGTGCCGGGAATCAAGGCATTCACCGCGGCCGTGGTGGGCGGCATCGGCAACGTGGCCGGAGCCATGATCGGAGGCTACTTTTTGGGGCTCGCCGAAGCCTTCAGCGTATTCATTCTCCCCGCTCAATACAAAGACGTAGTGGCTTTCGGCCTGCTGGTGCTCATCCTAATACTTCGCCCCCGGGGCATCATGGGGGAAGTGGTATCGCAAAGAACCTGATGCACGTAACGTCCGACGCGGAAAACCGAAACATCTTCCGGCGGTTGGGAAGCTCCGGCCCTCCGTGGCTTCGCCTCACCCTTTTGTTGGTCCCTTTATCGCTGCTACCCCTGATCGTAGGCAATTATTGGACACACGTGCTCGCCCATGTGGGGATTTACATCATCCTGGGCATCGGGCTGAACGTCACCGTGGGGTTCGCCGGCCTGCTGGACCTTGGATACGTGGCGTTTTTCGCCATTGGAGCCTACACCTACGGACTGCTGGCCTCGCCTCAGTTCGGATACCACGTCCCCTTCTGGCTCATGATTCCCGTCTGCGCCTTGGTTGCGTCCATGGGAGGCGTGCTGTTGGGTATTCCCGTACTGCGCATGCGGGGCGACTACTTGGCCATCGTCACGTTGGGTTTTGGCCAAATCGTTCGTATATTGCTCAACAATCTGGACGGCCTGACCAACGGACCCAAGGGGCTGCTCCGAATCGACCCGCCGTCTTTGGGCAACTTCCAATTCTCCACCCCCACCCATTACTATTATCTTATTTTGGCGGGCTGCATACTCGCCGCGTTCACGGCCTCGCGTCTCAACCAATCCAGAGTGGGCAGGGCCTGGGCGGCCATGAGAGAAGACCAGGACGCCGCCGCTTTGATGGGCATCAACGTCCTGAAATACAAACTTATGGCCTTCGCCATTGGTGCCTGCTTTGCGGGTATCGGCGGTGTCATATTCGCGGCCCGACAGGGCTCCATCTTTCCCGACGACTTCTCCCTTATGGTTTCCATCAACGTGCTCTGTCTGATCATCATTGGAGGCATGGGGAGCATCCCCGGCGTCATTTTGGGCGCGGTGGTGCTCATCGGCATCCCCGAAGTACTCCGGGGTCTGGCCCTCTACCGCATGCTGGCCTTCGGCGCATTGTTGGTGATCATGATGATTTTCAGACCCTCGGGGTTTCTGCCCGCAGCGCGGCTTAAAGTGGAAATGAAGCGAAAATGAGCCGCCTGCAACACCACGCACTATTGGAGATTCAGGGCCTTTCCCATTTCTTTGGGGGTCTGCAGGCCATAGACGGCGTGGATATCTCTCTCAGCGAGGGGCTCATCGCGGGACTCATCGGCCCAAACGGCGCGGGCAAGACTACCCTTTTCAACATTATTTCCGGCGCATATAATCCCACTCACGGCAAATTGCTCTTCTGCGGACGCAACATCACCGGCCGTCCGTCACACCGCATTGTGCAGCTGGGGATCGCCCGTACTTTCCAGAACATTCGCCTGTTTCCCGGAATGACCGCCTTGGAAAACGTCCTCGTGGGCCGGCATACACGAATGAGGGCCGGAGTATGGGGGGCCGTGATCCGCAACTCGGGTACGCGCAGAGAAGAACATGCGGCTTTGGCCAAATCGGAAGAAATGCTTGAATATGTGGGTTTGAAACACCGAACGGACGAACCGGCCGGAAACCTTTCCTACGGTGATCAAAGAAGACTCGAATTGGGCCGCGCCCTGGCCTCCGAACCCAAGCTGTTGCTCCTGGACGAACCCACGGCCGGCATGAATCCTCGTGAAACCGCTATGATGACCGGGCTCATCCGGAAGATACGGGAAGAACTGAACTTGACCATTCTGCTCATCGAACACGATATGCGGGTGATTATGGGCATCTCCGACCGGGTGACCGTGCTCGACCACGGCTCGAAGATCGCCGAAGGTACGCCTGAAGCTGTGCAGAAGAATCCTGCGGTCATCGAAGCCTATCTGGGCAAGCAGGCCGGCGCCCTTCGTCTGAAACGCAGATTGCGCGAACTCCCCGGAGAAACCGATGGCGCCCCTGCTTGAAGTCCTGGATGTACACGCCTATTACGGCAATATTCGAGCCCTTCGCGGGATTAGCCTGAACGTGGCGGAGGGTGAAATCGTCACACTCATCGGGAGTAACGGAGCGGGAAAGACCACCCTGCTCAATACGATTTCCGGACTGGTCCCCCCCAGAGAAGGGTCGATTCTTTTTAAGGGCGAACGCATCGACGGTCTACCTCCCCATGAGATCGTGGCCCGGGGCATCAGCCAGTCTCCCGAGGGCCGTAAGATATTCACCCGGCTGTCGGTGTTGGAAAACCTTGAGATGGGCGCGTATATCCGGCGAGACACTCCTGCAGTCCTTCAAGACCTCGATCGGGTTTTCGAGCTGTTTCCGCGGCTGAAAGAGCGCAGCCGACAGGTAGCGGGCACGCTGAGCGGCGGGGAGCAACAGATGCTCGCCATGGGACGGGCCCTCATGTCCAGACCCGAGTTGGTGCTTCTCGACGAACCATCCATGGGACTTGCTCCCCTGGTGGTGGAGACCATCTTCACGGTCATTCTGAATATGAACCGCCATGGAACCACGATCCTGCTCATCGAACAAAACGCTCTCATGGCATTCCAGATAGCCACACGGGGTTACGTGATCCAATCGGGAAAGATCGTGCTGGAAGATTCCGTCGATCAGCTGGAAGACAACGAAATGGTAAGAAAGCTTTACCTCGGAGAAGAGCTGGAGGCTGATGTTTCGTGAAGCGCTCCCGAGGCGGATGTGCACCGGCCGGCACACGTCCTTACGGCGAAACATGGTCCGCGCTTCAAAATACCTCGCCGGAACTGTGATGTGCATTCACGAGAACCGTCCACAGTGCATCCTGCAATGTTCACATCCCTCTTTGCGCTGAGCCTCCCCTTCCCCCCGCAGGCTCTTCGCCTTCCGGCAAAGGAATTCCCCTTTCGATCCACGTGAATATTCTCCGCCGGCGCGCAAATTGCTAGAAGCAGTGCCCGGGAGCGAAATCGAACCGAAGGAGGTGAACCATATGCCACGATTCGATGGTACCGGTCCTCAAGGAAAGGGACCCGGCTCCGGCCGGGGCGCAGGTGCGTGCTGCGGTCGCGGAAATGCGATAGGCTCCGGAAAAGGAGGCTGCGCCGGCCGAGCCAACGGAAGAGGAACAGGCCGGGGCCGCGTCTCGGATACGCAACGGATGGGAGTGGGAGGCACAAGAGGGAGAAACCGATAGCAGCGTGCCGAACGATGCGATGCGGGCGGCGCTCCATCTTTGTTCAATGCGGTGTGCCCGATATACGCTTCGCTCGTCACAACCTGCGCGCCGCATCCCATTGTTTCCCGCAGCCTGTCGGCCCATCCGATCATCAGTCAATGACTTGGGATTACGGTCACCGGAGGGAGGGCGAGCCGTCGGCGGTATGCCGAGAGCGGTTGTCCAAGCCCGGTGACATAGAATCTCGCGTGCGCGGTTCGTTTACCGGCACAAGAGAGAGATTCTTGTAGGGGGCGAAATTTCCCCCATGAACGGAAGGTGAGGTCCATCGCATTATGATCATCAGCGTAGCCAGCGGCAAAGGCGGTACCGGCAAGACCACGGTGAGCACGAACTTAGCCGCTTCCCTGGATAGAGCAGTCCAGTTGCTCGATTGCGACGTGGAAGAACCCAACTGCCACCTTTTCTTGAATCCCGAATGGTCGATTTCCGAGACAATGACCACCTTTGTGCCTCAGATCGACGAATCCAAGTGTACTTTCTGCGGGATGTGCGCCGATATTTGTCGCTTTCGCGCTTTGGTCATCCTGAAAGACACCACTCTTACCTTTTCAAGTCTGTGCCACAGCTGCAAAGGCTGCCAAGTCGTTTGTCCCACCGGTGCGATCCGGGAAGACCAACGCGAATTGGGTACGTTGGAAGTGGGACGTAGGAACGGTATCGAGCTGGTCCACGGCAGACTCCGAATCGGAGAAGCCATGGCTCCTCCCTTGATTCGCAAGGTCCGGAGCCTGGCAAAGCCCGACGGCGACGTGATCATCGACGCACCACCCGGCACCTCCTGTCCCATGATCGCGGCCATCCGAGACACCGACTTCGTTCTCCTGGTCACGGAACCGACTCCTTTCGGTCTCCACGACCTGGAACTCGCGGTGGAGGCGGTGCGTGTGCTGGGCGTTCCCCACGGCCTGATCATCAACCGTTCGGACTTGGGCAATCGAGACGTGTGGGATTACGCCCGGAACCAAGATGTTCCCATCCTGATGGAGATTCCCTTTGACCGGGCACTGGCCGAAGTCTATTCACGCGGCGAACTCATTGTGGAAGCCTTCCCGGAATGGAAAGAGCGCTTTGCACGGCTTTGGGACACGGTGGTTTCGCAATCGGAACGACAGCGGAGGGAGGGCGCCGGGCTATGAAAGAACTCGTGATCCTGAGTGGAAAAGGCGGAACCGGCAAGACCAGCATTGTGGGTGCCTTCGCAGCCCTCGCGAAAAACGCGGTGTTCTGCGACGCGGACGTGGACGCCGCAGACCTGCATCTCCTGCTGAAACCCGACGTGTTGGAGCGTCGCGAGTTCATCGGAGGAGGAAAGGCCTACATTCGACGCGACGCCTGCACCTCGTGCGGCACCTGCGTCGAGCTGTGCCAGTGGAACGCCATCGACGACTCCTTCCGGGTCGATCCCTTGACCTGTGAGGGGTGCGGCGTGTGCGTCTCCCTGTGCCCGGAGAACGCCATCGATTTCCCCCCCACAGTCTGCGGCGAATGGTACATCTCCGATACTCGTTTCGGTCCCCTGGTGCATGCCCGGTTGGGCATCGCGGAAGAAAATTCGGGCAAACTCGTTACCCTGGTCCGAACGGAGGCGGCCAAGCTGGTGGAACGCCAATCTCGTGAACTCCTCATCACCGATGGCCCTCCGGGCATCGGTTGTCCGGTCATCGCGTCCCTGGGAGGAACCACTGCCGTGCTCATCGTTACCGAACCCACGGTTTCCGGGCGTCACGACCTGCGGCGGGTGGCCGAACTGGCGCAACATTTCAAAGTACCGGCCTTTCTGGTCATCAACAAATCGGACCTGAATCCTCCCATGTGCACGGAAATCCGGAACATGGCCGAAACACTCCAGGTGGAAACCCTGGCTGAGCTTCCATTCGACAAAGCCTTCACCCTCGCCATGGTGCAAGGAAAGACGGTGGTGGAAGACGACGATTGTCCATCGGCGGCGCGAGTCCGCGCCCTTTGGGACCAGGTGAGGGATCGGCTGGAGCAATTACCCTGATCGCGGCGTGCGGGAAAATCCTGAGCGGCCTTGATGCCCGGTCATCCCGTTCGAAACAACGAACTCTCTTTTCTTTTGGACTTTCATGTGGGTTGAGGCGATACTCGACCTGTCCGATTCCAAACCAAACACAGCAGGAGGATGCAGGCCATGAAGAAAGTAATGATTATCGGCTGTGGGTCTTACATGGACAGCGGCTACGGCTGCCCCGGCGAATGGCGTTGTCTCAAGGCGGCGGGACTGGGAGAAGGGACCTTCGAAGAGCCTTCCATGGTGGCGGGATTCATAAAATGTGAGTGCCCGGGCAGGGCCGCCGCGCCCAACGTGGGCATGACCATCAAACTGTCGGAAGTCAAGCCCGACGCCATCTATATGAGCAACTGCATGGCCAAGGCCAAACCCGACTGTCCCTACTCTACGGCGGAAGAGAAAGCCAAGATCATCGAAGAAAAGACGGGCGTGCCCGTCATCCTGGGCACCCACCCCTACGTCTGATCCCGACGGTTTCAGGCTGTCCGTCACTTTGGACGAAAGCTCCTGTCTGAGCGAGGGGCCCATTTGCTCGTGAGCCTCTTCGCCGGAGGCGGTGAGGCCTGCCAAGGAAGTTTTGAAAGGGGCATGGGGGAAACTTTTTCATAAGTTTCCCCCATCCGTTTTCAAGCCTCCTCATCCCGGCCCTTTATTGGACATCCGGCGCTTTGAACTTCCTGATAAGGCTCCAGAAGACGGAAATGCCGTCTGCGTAGGAGAACACTCCCGACGCCCGATTGGCTGCGGTGAAGTTCATGGTGAGATGATGCCCCGCCCCCGACAGGTCGACCACGTTCTCGATCCCTTCGCTCCAGTCCGGTACCACGAAGGCGTACCACGAATCCAGATCGGGCGTGACCACCGCCACAGCGGAGCCTTGTTCGTAGGTTTGAAGGAAGATGTTCATGGAATCGTCGCTGAGTTTGTAAATCCCGTCCACTTGGCTTCCGGGTTCCGGAGCACGAAACCGCTTGGTCAGGCTCCAAGTGTGTACGTCTCCGTCGACTGAGGTCAGCGTCATCTGAGCGCGCCAGGTTTCCGAAAATTCCATGCTCAACCGCTGCCCCAGGCCCGCCAGGTCGACCTGATCCTGGATGCCGTCGGTCCAGTCTTCGTCGAGAAAGGCGTACCAAGCATTGAGGTCCCAGGTCAGAATCACTAGAACGGAACCCGTGGTATAGGTCTGGACATAGGCGTTGACGGATTGGTCGTCGGGTTTGAAAATCCCGTCCGGATACTCACGAGAGGTGAGTTGATAGAGGGTTCCCCCCTGATAGTCCGCAACGTACAGGTTACCGAACTCGTCTTCTCCGAAGGTGGAAATGTGAAAAGGGACCACGAAAAGAAGACGTAAGGACCATGCGTCCTGATTCCGTTGAAGCCCCCAGAGCCTGCCTGAAACATAATCCGCGAAAAAGTAAACGCCTTCCATGTTCCTCCGTGCGGGTCCCCGGTACACGAATCCGCCGGTGACGGCTTGCCCGTCGGACCGGCCGTACTCGACCACGGGAGCCGCATAGCCGGCCGGCGGTTCGCAGGCGGGCGGAGCCTCACCGGAAGGATAACACAGACTTCCTTCCAGCAGGTTCCAACCATAGTTGTCTCCACCCGTCCCTTCCGCCGGCTGGAAGTCCACTTCTTCCATTCGGTTCTGCCCCACATCGCCGATGTAAAGGTCCCCGGTCAATCGATCGAAGGAGAACCGCCACGGGTTGCGCAATCCGTAAGCCCAGATTTCGTCGCGCGCCGAATCCGAAGGGTCCGAGTCCTCGGTAAAGGGATTATCGGCGGGAATCAGGTATCCGGATTCCGCGGACTCGGGGTCGATGCGGAGTATCTTTCCCAACAAGGATTGCAGATTTTGGGCGTTGCCTTCCGGATCGCCCCCTCCTCCCCCGTCTCCGGTTCCGATGTAAAGATATCCGTCCATAGGGCTGAAGGCGAGCTGACCGCCGTTGTGATTCTCATGATCCGGGTGTTCGAGGATCAGAACGATCTCTTCACTCTCCGGGTCCGCCGCGTCCGTATCCTCTGCTGAAACATGGAACCGAGCCACCACGTTGTTCCCATCTTGGGCGGTGTAATACACGTAGAAACGGCCGCTTTCCCCAAAAGACGGAGGGAACGCCGCGCTGAGCAACCCTCGCTCTCCCCCGTACAATACCCGGTCGGTGATATCCAGAAACGACGAAGCCGCGACCTGCCCGTCTTTGGCGATCCGGATTTTGCCCTCCTGCTCCACCACGAACAGGCGTCCGCTCCCGTCCCCGGCGTGGGTGACGTACACCGGAGAGCTGAGCCCCCCCACCGCCGGTTCCAACACCAATTCGGGCCACAACACCGCCCCGGCCGGTGTCGCTGCCGTCATTACCAGGAAAAAGATCAGAAAAACTCGTGTCATGCAAAACCTTCCCACCGGCCTTCGGAAGAAACCGGTGTGATCATTCTCAGAACATACAAGGGAATCGGCTAAAGGCGGAAATTCCTGAACCGCCCCGCCCGATTCTCCCCATACGCTCCAAACTCTAGTTTTCGGCGAGCTTTGTCAAGCGAAGGCAGCGTGAATCTGTAAACCCTCATAGATATGAGGAAGGGCGATACATTACGACGGCGACTCTTCCGCGAAATTGAACATGACCTCCCGGTCCCGCGTCTCCACAAAACCTTCCCCCGGACGATGGTCGGCGGATCACAGGAGCCTACGAAAGTGATTCACACAGCTCTCTCAACCTATTATTGCACGTGTGGAAATCGATTCCACCCGCAGCCCCTCCGCCGAAAGCGGCGAGGCCCCCCTCTTCATCCTTCCAAGCCGCGCCGGACGATCCGCGCCAGTTCCACCGCGGACGCGGCGGTGGATTTGGCCGAGTCCAGGCCGTAGTCGTCTTTCAATACCTGATGCCGGTCTTTGGGGTCGAATTGGCCCGTGCCACCGATACTGCTCACCGCAGCCCCTCCGAAAGTGGAGGAAGACCCCGGGACTGCGGGAATCATTTTCCAGGTAAGGAAAGCCCAAATCAGGCTGTTGAGGGTGGTTTCGATGCCGGAATGACGGTACCAGCTTACGGCGATGCCTCCACCCACCTTGTACTTCAGCGATGATTTGTAGACTCTGCCGTAGTCGACGGCGCGCATGCGATCCAACACGCAGGCCAGATGGCCCGACATCCTGCCGATGTACACGGGCGTGGCGACGAGGATCACGTCGGCCTGGAGCAGCTTGGGATACAGCAGCCCCATGTCGTCCTCGATTTTGCAGCAACGCCCCTCTTCCTGTTTGAACATGCACCAGTTACAATGGATACAACTCTGCACGGTCTTTCCATGAAGGGTGAACAAATCCGTTTGCACGTCGTCCGCTTGAACCGAATCGAGAGCCGTTTTGAGCAGCACTTCCGTATTGGAGTCCTTTACCGGACTGCCGCAGATACCCAGCACTGAGATCATGGGGTCGCTCCTTTCCCGAGCCTGCCGCCCGGAGCACGCGGATGTTGGAAGAGTAAGGTGGTGGAGAGTTGCTCGAGCCGACCCAATAAGGATAGTCGCGACCGGGGATTAAAATCAACGAGGACTCACAAATCCTTGAAAAGAGAATCCGCTAAAGAGGCATTCAGGAGACCCGTTCGAAAAAGGGGTTCCCAAACCTTTCTTCAGCCTTTATAAGCGGAAGCGAGGGCCCGCGTTCGAACCCGCGAGCCCATTCCGTCGCTTCATAGGGGCGTCCCGGATCAAGGCGGGACGGCGCCCGACCGACACCCACACCGGAGCGTTTTCATGTGCGGCATCGTTGCGTATTTCGGAACCACGGGAAACAATCTCACTCGCCCTCTCACCGCCATGTCGGCCATTGTGTATCGAGCCCCGGACAGCACGGGCATCGGTTTTTTCGGAGACGATCGGGAGCCCCTTCGAGCTCGAAAGGCTTTGGGCACGGTCACCTCGCTGATTACCACGCTGACCGAACAAGAGGCATATCCCAATGCCGGCCTCGACCTGATGAAGCTTTGGAGCCCCGAATGCGGTATCGAAGACCTTGTGGAACGTCAACGACGACTCCTAGCTTTCCAAGGCTTTTCCACCGAGCCCCTGGATACCCGCGTGGAGGGCAAAACCAAGTACGATACATTGGACGATCTGCTGGATCTGGATGTCCGTCCTCCAAGAACGCTGGCACCCGGAAGACCGGGAAGAATCGAACACGCCCCGGGATTTTCGGTGCGCGACCGAGAGCAGTTCAGGGAACTCATTCGTTACCTGATCAATCACTATGATCTCCCCTTTCTGGCCATCCAGACCCTTCTCGGAAGCGCCCTCTCGAAAACGTTATCCCATTGGCGAGACGAAGGACGGATCAGCGAAGACCCCCTGGAAGTCCTCAAGGCCTTCGACCGACTTTTCGAAACCTCGGTGGACGAAATGAGATCGACCCCCGGTCGCTTCGAAAGCGAGTACTTCGCGAGCAGCCCCGCCATTGAGGAAAATCTATGGGACCTTTTGAGGGACACCCATTTCCATGTGCCTGAAGACTATGATCGGGACGGCGTTCGCGGCGTCTTTCGGCTTCTGGACGCCGCGCTTTTGTGTCGATTGCCTTTTCAGCCGGAACTCCGCGGGGAACTTCAGCAAATTCTGGAGAGCGTGTGGAAAGGGGCGGCCCAACATCGTTCCCTCGACTGGCAGACCCTGTACAGTGCGGAGAAGAGCATCAATGTATACGGCTGGGCTGCTGCATCGGCCTTTATCCATCTCCATCAAAAGGTGATTCTGCCGGACCTGATGAAGAACGCTCCCGCCGTGGCCGCTCTTTCCGGGCAACCGGCCTCGGGAGAAACCCACCCTGTTTGGCTGCACTATCTCTCCACACCGCTTATCGCCCATGGACGCTGGGCTTTGCAGTCGCCCGTGAACCTCCGGAATGCGCATCCCTTTTCCGATGCATCGGGACTGAGGTCCATCGTGCTCAACGGCCAGTTCAGCACCAGAGTGGAGACCGAAGTCCACGACTTTCTCGAAAGGGTGTGCGGCCATACCTTCCGCAGCGGGAACTCTTCCGAATACCTGGCTCTGCTTTGGGGTCATTACGCAAAATTGCTGCAAGAGGAGAAAGAACGCTACCAAGCCATTGATACCCAGGTGGACGCGGCCTTGCAGGACTACACCATCGGAAGCCAGACCATCGACCACAGAGTCTATCGGGAAATCAAGGATAAATCCCCGAGCGATCTGGACGAGCAGGCTTTCCTCGAAGCGGCGCGGCGCATGGTGGGTGACGGAGGCCAGGTCGCCGCGGCTGGCATCAGCCTGCAATCACCTCGCCGCCTATACGTAGCCGTGCACAACCGACCCGCGCTGGTGGTGCAACGCGCGGACGGCAACGATTTCATGGTGGTTTCGGATATCAATGCGGCCGTGGGACTGTTCCCTCAGCGGCTGATCCACAAGAAAGCCGTGGCGCTGAGACAGGCGCATCACGAGTATCGAAAGGCCTTGAGGGAGCTGGAGGAGTCCGGGGCCGACAAGGCGGCCCTCGAAGCGTGTGAGAAGAAATACCGGGACACGGAGTCGGCAATCCTCAAGGCCTTCGAGATTGTCGTATACCCTCTGGAAGGAGAAGAAATCTTCGCTCGAATCGAAGCCGGTTTTGAAAAAGGTCGTTTTCGCCGCAATGCGCGGATTACCGATTTTCAAGGAAATCACCGACCGGACGTCAAACCCTTCCGAACCGTGTTGAATCCCTTGCGCACACGAAAAGACCTGTTTCGCTCCTTCTACGAAAGCCATCTCCATGAAATCCCCGAACGGCTGGAAGGGATTATTCAGAGTTACGCCCGCGACGAACAAGGTCCGCCGCATTTCGAACTCCGGCACCGACTTCTGCACCGTCGTTTCGGGCAACGCCTCACGAGCCTCAAGCGCATCCTGCTGGTGGGCATGGGAAGCGCCCACAATACGGGCCTCATGGCCCGGGACTTTCTACAATCCCGTCTGCCGGACCAGGAGATCTTGGTGCTGCGGCCCATTGAAATCGAAAACATCCCCGCGGCCATTGTGCCCGAACAGGATCTGGTGGTGCTCCTGAGCTGGTCCTCCACCACGGCGGACATGGTTCAGTTCGCCAAGGACCTTGAAGCCCATCACGTGGTCATGCTCGGCATCACGGAGAAAAGTTTCGCGGACATGGCCCTCGTCACACGGAAGAGCGCCGGCGTGATCCAGGTGTTGAGCGGCGAAGAAGTCACCGTCGCGGCCATCAAGAGCACGCTGTGCATGCTGATGTGCGTCGAGCTTCTGGGCCTGTGGCTCATGTCGCGATTGGGCAAAACGGAAGAGGCCGTGGCCTCTTTGGACAAACTCAGACGGATGCCGGAAGTGCTGGCAAACATTCTGGAAGACCCGTCCACGGAAGAATTCTCCAAAGAGCTGGCTTCCAGGAGCGCGAAAAGTACCGTCTGCCTCGTGTTCGACGCTTTGGAATCCACCGCGGCCGGCCATGAAATCGCCGGGAAGCTCCAGGACAACAGCTGGTATGCATTGGGTAAATGCCTCGACTACCGTGATCTTTGGATTCATGAGGGACCGAAGGACATGAACCGTGAATTGGTACTGGTGAACGCCACCCACCAAGGCCGTCTGCGGGAAGCCCTGAACGTCATGAAAAGATTGTACATGGGAGATGTACCCTTCGCCGCCGTAAGTTACGAACACCCTGAGCAAGACGAAGTCTGCTATTTTTCCAAAGACCTGTGTCTGAACCTCCCCAAACTGGACGACGATCTGCAACCCTTCGCCGATCTGATGTTCTACTACCGGTTCGCTTACTTATACGGTTTGGCTCACGGACGCACCGCGGAAGACGCCCCGCGCAACCGCAGCAAATCGGTCACCGTGACCCGGAGCCGTCCCAAACGGATACCCTCCCCTTCGGAGGAACTACGTCGCCTGGTGGAACTGGTCCCCAAAACCGAGCCCGGAACCCAATTGGAGCCCCTTTCCCGGGAGACCTTATGGGAACGGGAAGCTTCTTTTGAGGTCGAAAAGCGTTACTATCGGGAAATGCGACGGCTGGCCGATCTCGTATCACGCAAGGAGCTGTCGGGAACGATCTTCCAGTCGCCGTCTCAGTCGTTGACCAAACTGAACAAAGCGGTTTTCGAGGACCTGCCCGAAGAGGGCGGAGAAGTCGTGTTCGTTTCCCTGGACCGGAGCGCTCATGCCGCGGCCAAGAACCTGGTGAGCCGTTGGGGCCGTTTCCTGCGATACTTTCTGCGGGTCGCTCCCGGAGGGGAATCCCTCAGCCATTTCAAAGAGGATACCATTCTCATCTTCATCGCCACACGACCGCCCGAAGAGAGCGTCCTTGCAAAACTCCGCGAACAGATTTTCGTGCCGTGCCTTTGGTTCGGCCCCGAAATCCCGGAGGAGTTCGCACAGTTCTTTCATGCCTCCCTGGGCTGCTTCATCATGCCCCCCGCCGAGGGATTGACGGAAAACGACCTGCTGTATGCCGGACTGAGTTGCCTGATCGTCTCTTCCTGGCGGGATAAGCGCCCCGAAAAGGCGCGCATCGTGGAGGAACATTTCGCCCAATGCGGCCGAGCCGTGCAGGCGATTCTCAACGACGATGCTTTACGCCGCGCCGCTTTGGATGCCATGGCGGAGAACCGGGACTATCCGTCGGCCTACTTCTCCGTGCCGCCGGGAGGCACCGGGCTCGCCTGGGTGGTCCGGTTCGACGAACTGGGCTGCCTGCCTCTTGAACAGCATTGTTATGGAGAAACCGCCTACGGACCCTTGGTGACCGTGGACCCGCGCGTGGACAAAAAGTTCGTGGCCTTGCTGCCCGTTTCGGAAATGATCTCCCAGTACGGAGAAGAACGGGTGTCGGAATGGGAACGACGCTACCTGGGCGACCTCGGCATCGACGCCTTTCTGGAGCAACCCACGGCGGACTTGTCCTGCCGCATCGAAAAGCCCTTTTTCGCGGAAGGGCGTTGGTACCTGCCGGCGCTCCGGCCTGGTTACGATGCGGCTGAAGACACCCTGATCATCATCGACGCAGCCGTCCACCGTCGCTTCGATCGGGCCTTGGACGAACTGGCCACGTACGGGGTGCGCTACGCCCGTATGCTGATCGTTTCCCAACGCGCCTTTTTCCAGGAACAACAAAAATCTCTGGCGTGTCAGCCCATGGACCGTCTGCTGCTGTTGCCCACCCTCGAAGGCTACACGGACGAAGCCGTTCCCATTCCCGAGATTCTGCTGCCCTTCGCCATGAATCTCCTGGCCGTGCAGCTCTGCGCCGGCGCGGCGAAAGCCCGGGACCTGCCATTTGAACCGGTTTCCAGGGACGCCGTATTCCTTCGTTGCTTCGGTCCCTTGGGCGATTTGATCAACCGGGACCGATTGGACCTGGATTATTTCCACTCACGGCTCATCGAACCTCTCAGGCACCTGACCCCGGTCATGCATTCCCTGGAAGGCACGGGGCGGTACAGTGTGCTGGAAATTCGTGATGAAGACCGGCTGCATCGTCTGGCCGACCAGGGACTGCTCTACAATCCGGACACCACCGTGGAACATTTCAGGGCCCAACAGTCCCTGGCGCCGCCCTTTTTCCTGGTGCGTCCCAACCGGGAAACCTTCGACGCCAGAATCCTCGAAGCCGCGTCCCAAACCTTCCAGGGAGACGACTGGAACATGTGGCACGAAGCCCACGGCGATACCTGGGACGTGCTCTACCATCGCACACCGGATATTCGCGACGACGGTCTCCTGGAATCCCTGCTCCTGCTGCCCTTTGCCGGAGCCTCGTGGGAGGACGGCGGCCGCCTCTACCATGTTTCCCCTCGGTATTTCGAGTGGGATCACGCCCAATCCATGGCGGAACAGCTACATATCAGTTCCTTGGCCCTGGGTCTGGAAACCAACGACGAAACACCCCTGGGAGCACGATACCGGGAAATCGTCGGCCGTTTCAACGACGGCATGACCGCCCAGGGACACGTGTGGGACGACCGCCTCTTCACCCTGGTCAAACGCTCCCTGCTCTTCCGCAAATCCAGCCGCGTTACCGTGGACCTGCTCCTTGAACGCGTGCAAACCCTCCTGGACGACCTCGCCCAACGAAGACCCGCAACCACGGTGCAAACCATCGCCGTCGCCCTGGAGACCTCCTGGCCGGAACTCCAAGGCCAGGAAGACCTGAACGACGCGGAACGCTGGGAAGCGCTGCGGGGGATGTTGGGGTGAGTTATGTGAGGGAAACTTTTGAAAAAGTTTCCCTCACACTCCCTTCAAAACTCTTGAGCGTTAAGCGCCACAAGCCTGAGACCTTGAGGGGCTCGTGGAGCTGATCCGGACCAAGGATCTGGGTCGCGGCTATGTGGTCACCAAATCGTTGAACGACTTGGGCCCACTGGAGCAGGGCAACACCGTTGCGGCTCGAATCATGAGAATTCCGGCTCCGCTGCTTTGCTACTGGATAGGACTCGGTGAATTGGGAGAATTTGCGTCGGAATCGTTGTGATGCTATAAAATATCAGCAAAAAGGCGGAGAGGAATCACTTATTTCGAAATTGAATATCCACCGCCAAGATGAAGAAAACCTGGAGTCGCCCTATTTCCGTTGTGATCACCGGAGGTATTCTAGTGTCCACGGTCACCGCCCGCCGTCATCCGGTCCGGCCGGATGACGGCAGACCGACTCCTCCAGTTTCGAAGTCTCTTTTCCGTCGAAGTACGCGGAGGGCTTCTTCTTTTTCCAACTCCTGACCGGCAGGTCATCGCACAGCCGGTGAATCATCGGTGACCGAGCAGGCCGCGCATGCAGAGGGACGAATGGCGTACGGATTCCAGGCCCCACCTCTTCTCCACAAAAGCGCCCCCTATGCTGAAATTGCCGTCCCCATCCTGGTTCTTATTCTCATTGTCGTGCTTATCGGCACGTGGCTGCATATCCGGGACAGGCGGCGTTTGCTCCGGCTGTTCCAAAGCCAAGCGGCCCGGCGACAAGGCACCGTGACCCAGGCGTCCATGGTTTCCATACCGCACCTGTACCTGACACTGCACGGAGTGGAGGTGCGGGTCACGGCCCTGAATCGCACCATCGGCTCCAGGGACACGGGCATGATGACCTGTGTGGAATTCCCCGTGTGCAATCCGGAAGCCCCGCAAGTCCGCATCCGCGAGAAACGGTGGAAACCTTCCGAGTATGGTTTTGGGTACGCCGCGCCCTCGGCACCGATGCGGAAGGCGAAACCGGGCCCCCTCTGCTCCCTGGGACATGAGGAATTCGACAAGCGGTATCAACTCGTGGGGAAACAGCCCGAGGAGTCCCGGGGCCTGCTGAATCGGGACGAACTCGTGCGAAGCCTGCTGGGCCTGCCTTTCCCGGCGGATATCCGGGTCGAGGAGGAATCCTGCGTGGTGTCCATTCAGGACATTCCGGAAACGGAGGAAAGCCTGGATCGACTCATCGAGGCGGCGTCGGAGATTTTGCTCGCTTTGATCGAATATGATGTATGATCGTGTGAACGGGCTCTCCGAAGGCAGCCTTCCTCAATCTTTGTCGTCGACTAGCGACCAACGGGGCTGCTCCGACTAGAAACACTACTCTCGATTCCTGCGGATGAATGCCTGATATGAACCCTATTCACTGACGAAGGGCGAAACGCATTGAAGAAACCACGGACGGATAGCCAACTTACTGGCATGGCCGGTGAGTTTCTCACGGTCGGCAAGCTCTTCAAGAGAGGGTATCAGGCGTCAGTCACATTCGGAAACGCCAAATCAGTTGACATATTCGTCTGCAACCCACAAACCAATAATACATTTTGTGTCCAAGTAAAAACCCTAAGACGCAAGAATTGTTTCCTAATCCGAAAAGAAAACGTAAGGCCGGATCATATTTATGTGTTCATTATATTAAATGGATTCGATGATCACGAGGAATTTTACATTGTTCCAGGACACGATATTCTGAACGATGTAAATAGGTTTTTCGGATCTTCCTATCGTGACAGGCAAATACCAAGCAACATGCCTGCCATCAACTACGGGCCACTTGCTCAATATAGGAACAATTGGAAAGTCTTTGATATGTAATACCATCGTCCGGAGTTTCCCTGCACCTCCATTCGATATCTTGATTTATCAATAGGGCCTTTCGCTTTCATGCTCTTCCTAATTGCTTTTTTCGGCTGCCTTTCGGCCATAGTGTTCCTCGGGGTTTGGTGGCACTTGGGAGACAAGCGGCGTCTATATCGTCTATTTCAAGAACAGGCGGCCAAACGACGCGGAAGAGTGACGTTGTTTCTTCCCACGCTCTCGCCCCGACTGCATCTGACGGTGCACGGCGTAGATATCCGGCTCAGGGCGATGAACCGCTCCCTGGACTTCCTGGACAGGGGCATGATGACCTGCGCGGAATTTCCCGTGTGCAACCCGGAAGCGCCCCAAGTGCACATCCGGGAGAAGCGCTTCGCTCCGGTCCCTATCGCCGGCTATTATGCCGATCTGCCGTGGGTCCCCCGCAAGTTTCACCGCTTCTCCCTGGGAGTTCCGGGATTCGATGAACGGTTTCAGTTGAAGGGCGACCAGCCCGAACGAACGCGCGGACTCCTGTCCGACGAGGGACTTCTGGAAAGTCTCCTAAGCCTTCCTTTCCGTTCGAACATTCAACTCAAGCGCCACCGTTGCGTGGCGTGCCTCCTGGGCATACCGCAAACGGAGGAAGACCTGAATCGACTGATCCAAGCGGCATCGGAGATTCTGCTCGCTCTCATTCGGTACGATGATTGATCGCTCTTCTCGGAAGCGTCATTATCGTCGACCGGGAGGAGACTTTCGGGCAAATTTTCCCCCGGTCCCCTTTTCAAGACTTTTCAAACAGCCCTCACCGCCTTTAGCGGAGAGGCGGTGAGGAGCGCCTCCCGAATGCGGGTGATTTCGAGGCCGTCAAACGGCGCGGACCGGATCCCGGTACGCCTGTTACAATGACGCCCGAAATCCGTTTAGTCCGAGAGCAGCGGGACCATTACCCCGGAAATAAAGGCGGCGGATGAGTCGCCCGGCCCGGACCAACCCGCCAGACGGGCCGCCATCCACCAGAAGGCCTTGGCCTTGATCACGCAGTTGAGGCCGTGGGAATGGGCGCATTCCGAGTCGTCGGACGGTCGGATGACACAGTCCGTGGAATCGGGGTGGTCCGTGCACCAATCGTAACACCAGGAGCAGGCGTCGGAAGCATCGGCGTGGTATACGCCGTTCAGGTCCCAGCTTTCGATGTCCGCGAAATCAAAAAGAGCTTTATTGTTGGCCGCACTATAGTCGCGTATCCTCTGATTGTTCGACGTGAGGGTGGCTCCTCCACCGTCCGTATGCCCCGTCATGTAAATGAATTCGGTGTCGGAATACTCCCCATCCAGAGTGTTCAAGGCTGCCAGGTAGGCGTCCACCTGCGAGGAGCCATAATAGGAAAGCTGTCCACACCAGGCCCACATGGAATAGTCGAAAAGCCCCGTGTCCACCACGGCTCGGGTTCGATCCAGAGCCGAAGTCCCGTCCCAGTAATCGTCGGGTTCGATATAGGTTTCGGGAGGATTCCCGTCGTACATTCGGAGAGCCGGAGGCGTCTCCTCGGGCGGCAGGCCGGCGGAACCGCCGTCTTCCCTCACGGCAAAGGCGTATTTCTCATTCCAGTTTGCCAGGGCCGTCAACCCCGCCACGATCTGGGATCCGTGAGAGGTGTGCGCATAATGATACGTAAGGGCTTTCGCCGCTTGGATCCATAGGTCGGGGATCGCATCGAACTCCCGAACGGCCCGATGGTCCGCCACAAGAGCCGCGCCCTGGACGATCCCGGACGGCGAAAGCCCGAACAGCAGGATTGCGACGGCGATCAACCTTCGGATCATGAAAGACCGGTTCGACATACTCATGGGGTCCTCCTAATGCGGGCTCCGGAACCGGAGCCGCCTGTTCCCGTAATGATTGCGTTTCGACTAGAAGCCTCGGCCTACACGGGACGTTTTATGCGATGTCCGAGCGCAGCGCCGGTCTGCATCGTCTGAACGGTGCCGGCGGTCACGTGGACTCGCTTCCGCATCCCGATTATATCCCAATCCATGGTCCCGTTTCAGGGGTTATTTGCACGTCCACCGGCTCAAAAATGACGGGAACTCCCTATATCGTTTCTCGAAGAATTGTATTATAGTTGTTTTTCGTCTGATGAATCTCGGTTTCATAGGATTGAACGTTGTATCAGGGTTGACATACCTGCGGGATGAGGGGAAAATAGGCAAATTGAGTCGCTTCAGGGTCGAATTGCTTCCTTTTCCAATCCCGTTCCTTCCGCCCTCGGTACTCGAACTTCGCCTTTTCGGTCCCGATTTTTCAGCGGTCCCAACATCGGGGGTCGCGTCGGTCGACACAGGAAACGGACCCGATGGAGACGCCGTATTTGCCGCCCGAAAATGATTCCACCTTGTTCCCACCCCATGCCGACGACTGCCCTTTTCAAGTTCTAGTGGTGGACGATGATCCCGGAGTGCGCAAGTTTCTGCAGAGTCTCCTCGCTTCCATGAACTTATCCGCACAGACCTCACAATCCGCCTCCCAAGCCATGGACATGGTCCGTGAGAACTTCTTTCACGTGGTGGTGCTGGACGTGTACATGCCCGAGAAGTCGGGCCTCGACCTCCTCCCCGAAATCCGGCAGACCTCCCCTTTGTCGCGGGTCATCATGATGTCGGGCTACGCCGACAAGAGCGCGGCCATCTCCGCCCTCAGAGGCGGAGCCCTCGATTTCCTGGAAAAACCTCTCAGCCGAGAGCTGTTCGTCCACTCCGTCAACCGGGCCTTGGAAGTGCTGGAAAAGGACCTTGAACTCAGAAGAGCACGCAACGAACTCGAGCGCACGAACCTGGAGCTGCGACACCAGAAAAGCGCTCTCGAACAGATGAAGCTTCAACTCATCGAAACCAACGAGGCCCTTTCGGTGCTGGCACGAAACCTGGACACCGCTCGAGTGGAGTCCGAGCGCCGCACCGCACTGATGGCCAAATCCCTACTGCTGCCCATCGTGCAGCGCCTCCGCAACAACGCCGCCTTGGCAGGATGCGACGGGGACCTCGAACTTCTTTCCCAACACATTCGGGACCTAACGGCCAACGTGGGTCAGGACAACAAGATCATCACCACGCTTTCGCGCAGCGAACTACGCGTAGCCGCTCTGGTGCGCAACGGCATGACCAATGAAGAAATCGCGGAACACCTCAATGTGTCCACCTTCACGGTGAAAACCCACAGACGCAACATCCGGAAGAAACTCAAACTCAACAATGCCCACGTCAACCTCCGCTCCTATCTCGCCAACCATCTGGCCGAAGAAAAGGCACGGAAGGGATGAGGGGATATCTATAATCAAGAAGCTTTTCGGAACCCGCCTTCGACCGGCCATAGTTTTCCGGAAAGACTGCCGATCCGTGTGTCGGCTTCCGCTTTGAGCGGGCCGTCTGCGATTACCCCGAAGGCATAGCCTTCCTTAAGAGACTTCGGGGGCGGCACCTGGGTAAGATCCGGCCGGCGAGAACCGCGAGTCGCCGTATCTGGAGATCCGATGAGGGAGACGATTTCCCCAACAGAGGGAGTCGTGCGGCCTTTTTTCCTCCTTGAGCGCGTAGCTTCAAATCCGGATGTCCAAGGGCTTTTCCCACAACTCAACCTAAACCGGCACCAAGTCTTCCCCCTTATTTTGAGGTGAGCTGCCCCAATCCCGGGCGCCGCCCGCCCGAAGGGTTCCTGAGAGGGTACGGGTGGGCTCGCCGCAGGCGGGATCTCACCTGAATCACCACAAAGAAACGGAAAAATGAGTCGGCGACGGACCAGAATCCTGTTGGCGGAAGATCACTTTATCCTTCTCACCAGCCTCAACGGGCTCTTGAGCAGACAGGAAAATTTCGAAATCGTGGGAGAAGCACGTGACGGCGGAGAGGCCGCCATGCTGGCGGAAACCTGCAGACCCGACGTGGTGATCATGGATGTATTCATGCCCGTACTCGACGGCTTCGAGGCGACGCAACGAATACGCCGAAAAAACCCGGCTACGTCGGTCATCGCCCTCTCGGCCTACGCGGATCGCAGCATCGTTGCGCGGGCCGTGGATTCCGGCGCTTTGGGGTACGTGCTCAAAGAGTCGAGCTTCGACGAACTGGTGGATGCGATCCATGCCGTCCGGGACAATCGGCCCTATTTCTGCAGTGGCGTTAAACGCATCTTCAAGTGCCACGACGAGCAGGAAATCCTTAAAGGGCTCCACCGGAGCACCCTTACTCAACGGGAACGGGAAGTTCTCAAGATGATCTCCGAGGGTTTCACCACCAAGCAAATGGCGGACACTCTGGACCTGAGCACCAAGACCGTGGACGCCCACCGCCGTAAAATCATGAATAAACTGAACCTGCATACCGTGCCGGAACTGACCAAATACGCCATAAGACACGGCCTGACCAAGCTCGAATTGTGAGCCCATCGTGCGCGTCCGGGAATTTTGCTCTCCCGAGGACCGCGTTTGACGACAGAGGTTCGAGGCGTAAAGGGATGGTGTGATGAGGAGAGCCGTGCCATTCCATGAACGAACGCCGGAAATGGACGGTTCGGGGAATTCCTTTGCATGGGCCGAATTCTTCTCTCGGTCCCGCGGGTCAATACATCAGAGGAGTAAGTCCCTGAAGAAGGGCGTACCTCGTTAATTCAGCAAGATTTCTAAGTTTCAGTTTCCTTACGATGTTCCTACGATGATTCTCCACCGTATATTCACTCAAATAGAGAATTCCAGAAATTTCTTTGGTGCTTTTCCCTTCCGCCACGCATTGAAGGACCTCCCTCTCCCTGGACGTCAAGGGTGGAGGCGAAGAGATTCCGCAACGTTTGTCCGACAAGGGCTTACGCTTCTGGGCCATTACCGCGGCCGCCCTGGGGCAAAGGTGAATCCGGCCCGAAAGCACGGAGCGAACGGCCTCGATCAGTTCGCAAGCGGCGCATTCTTTGATGACGTAACCGTCGGCTCCGGCGTGAAACATTCTATCGATGATCTCTCGATGACCATAATACGAAAGGCCGATCACTCTGCTTTGAGGAAAGCATCGCTTGATCCGCCTTGTGGCTTCAATGCCGTTCAGACCCTTCATGGCGACGTCCATCATAACGACGTCCGAAGGGGCTTGGCTCATGAGGTGAAGAGCCTGCCGCCCATCCAAGGCTTCCCCGGAAACCTCGAAATCCGGGACCCGATCAAGCATCTGCTTGAGCCCCGCCAGGACCATTCTGTGGTTGTCCACCAGCAGAATCCGGTTTTTCTCCATCGCTCCGCTTTCTCTTCGGATCAACAAAGGGGATCCCCTTGTCCCGCGCCGCACCCCCTTATGGAGGATGTACCCGGTCTGCCGGGGTTTATCAGCAGATTATGCGATGAATTCAGCTAACAGGATTATATGAGAAGCACTACCTTTAGGCAATCGTGATTATCATGATTTTTTATCATGAAATCCATGAGTTTGATTTGGGGAAATCGCCAGAAAGCATCATGGATTTTATGAGATAGGGGCGTTCGGGGGCACTTCTATTTAAAGAATCTATCTATACTGTAAATATAAATTGAAAAGTTCGATGCAATCACACTGCTGGGTTCCTCCCGTCCGGCAATCCGAGGTGTCCGGATCCGTACTTTGAACGAGTATGGTTCCGATCGCAGCCGGTCTCATGATTTGCTCCCTCGCACCGTTTTTCAAACTCCTTTCTCGCCCGCCAGCAAGGCCTCTAGTCCCTGTTTGAGCCCGAATTCCGGTTCGTAGGCAAGCAGGCGTCGGGCAAGGCCGATGTCGGCCATGGAATGACGAACTTCGCCCTGACGGCCCGGTGCGAACCGGGGTTCGACGGAGCCGCCCATGAGGCCCGCCAGCATCCGAAACAGTTCCAGAACGCTGATCGAGCTTCCTCGGGCCACGTTGACGACTTCGCCCGCTCCCACATTGGGAGAGGTCATGGCCAGCTCAACAGCCCGAACCACGTCTTTTACGTAGACGAAATCACGAGTCTGAAGACCGTCGCCGAATATGGTCGACGCCTCCCCCGCGGTCAACTGATGGACGAACCGGGAGATGACCCCGGAATACACGGAATGCGGATTCTGGCGAGGTCCGAATACATTGAAAAACCTTAAAGATACGGTTTCCAGGTGGTACAGCTCGGAATACAGTCTCGCGTAGATTTCTCCGCCCAGTTTGGTCACCGCATAGGGGGACTCCGCTTTGGGCGGCATGCTTTCGACTTTGGGCAATTCCGGATCGGAACCATACACAGCGGCGGAGCCTGCCAGCACCACTCGCTTGACCCCCTTTTCCCGCGCGGTCTCCAATACGTTCAAAGTGCCTCTCATGTTGATATCGTGAGCTTCCAGTGGACGCTCAATGGTTTCGGGAACGAAGACCATGGCCGCCAGATGGCATACATATTCTACATTCTCCATGTTTTCGGCCAGGCGATCTCGGTCCCTCACGTCTCCGATGACAACGTAGGGCCGCCCGGGTCCTTGTGGGAGATTCTCCATGCGACCGGAGGAAAGATCGTCGAAGACACGTATGGTGTGGCCTGCTTCCAGCAGATGCTCCGCTAGATGTGAACCGATGAAACCGCAGCCGCCCGTAATCAATATGTTCGCCATGACATCCCGCAGTTCAATGCTTTGTGGAAGAATCGCGCCCTTGGGAAAAAAGGGGACCGCCTGTTGGAACAGAAAACTCCCTTACCCTACAACACCCTCCAGTCTCGTACAATAGGGAGATTCCGTCATTTTTCCCCTTCCGCTCCCCGGACGAGGAATAAAACCACCCTACGGGTTTCCGGTCCACTCAGCCGAATGCACTTCTCTCCATCGGTTTGTGTAAATCCAAACTCTTGTCCTGGAGGCATGCCGGCCTCAACCTCGCCCATGCCGGCGGGAATTCCGTTTTGAGGGCGGCCGCCTTTTGGGATATACTGGTTCCACAAACGAAAGGACATTTACATATTTCTCCAAGGGAACAGTGAGGACCCCATGGTTTCGGTCTTGTTCAAAGCCTTGGCTTTCTCCCTCCTGATTTGCTTTCCGGCGGCCTGCACCACGCCCTCTACACCGGCGGATACGTCGGCCCACCATCCGGCGAATCCCGGTCTCTCGTTTCCTCTTCCCGCTCCTCCGGACACCCTTGCCATAAGCGAGCCGGTCCTATTTCAAGAACACGAGCCCGGCATGTCTCACGGCGATCACGGCTCGCCGGCCGCAGGCTCTCACCGCGGAGAACACCGTTCGCCTATGGAGCCGTCCTCGGAAGGCCCGCTGGAAAAGCAACAGGAATCGGTCCCCGGGCACATGCATCATGAACACTGATGTCGATAAGAGGCCGTTGTCGGCCCCGTCGGCACCACTCGCAGAGAAGTCCGCCGCCCGATTCTTCACTCGAGAACCGTCCGATAAGATTTCGGGAGTCGCCGGCGCGTGGGTCCCGTGCCGGATGCCTCCTTTTCTTCATGAACAATCGGCGCGAAAGGAATCGGAATGAAGTATGGAATGCGGATCCTCATCGTCTGGCTTTGCCTTCCCTTGTTTCCGGCCTGCGCGCCCCTAAACGATCGTGCCGACTTCGAGGAAGTCCGTCGGGACGTGCATGATCGCGCGGGGTACGACGTCGCATGGAATGAAGGCGACCAAACCGCCGAAAAACTCACTTCACTGTTGTCACAGCCTCTCACCCCGGATTCCGCGGTACGCATCGCGCTGTTGAACAATCCCGATCTCCAGGCATCGTACTACGATCTGGGTATTTCCAGAGCCTCGTTGGTTCAGGCCATGTTGCCTCCCAATCCCCAATTCGAGGCGGACGTGAAGTTCGTGGAAGCCGGTGAGGGCGAAATTGTGGAGATGGCCCTGTTGGAAGATGTGGTGGGGCTGCTCATGATCGGGAGAAAGACGGACCTTGCACGGACTGAACTCAATGTCGCCGGAGCCGTCGTTTCCTCCAAAATCATGGACCTCGCTTTGCGGGTGAGAACCGCCTTTTTTCGACATCAGGCGGACCTGCAAATTCTTGAGATGCTGAAAACGGAGCTGGAAGCGGTTGAAATTTCCTATGAAATGGCCGCACGCATCCGCCGAGCCGGCAATATGACCGAACTCGATTTCTTGGAGCAGCGTGCGGTCTATGAGGAACTGAAAATGGCGGTTCACGCGCGCGAGATCATCACCTACGAGAGCCGTGAACGATTAAACCGCCTCATGGGGCTGTGGGGTGAGGAGGTCACCTGGCAGGCGGCCGGTACTCTCCCCGAACTTCCCGAGTCCGAGCCCGAGAGCCAAGGCTTGTACGAGAAGGCACTGACGGGCAGTCTTCAACTGGCCGTTGCTCGAAAACAGGTGGAAATCGCATCCCGACGCCTGGGCATCGCGGATGTGACTTCCATTCTGCCCCATCTGGAGATCGGCGTGGCCGCCGAACGGTAGCCCGACGGCGAATGGGCCGTGGGACCGGCGGTTTCCCTACCCATCCCCCTGTTCAATCAAGGTCAAGCCGGCAGGGCGGCCGCTCGTTTCGAGCTCCGGAAGCGTGTCAAAGAATATGAAGCCTTGGCAGGTCGGATCCGGAGCGCTCTGCGCGCAGCCTATTTCCGTACTCGAGCCGCTAGGGACCGGGTCCTGTACGCAACACAGGTCATCGTACCCCTCAGTCGACGAATACGTGATCGAACTCAGATTCGGTACAACGGCATGCTCGTGGGCGTATTTCAGCTTCTGGAAGCCAAGCGGCGTGAAATCGACGCCCGGAGGAAAGCCGTGGACGAGTTGTTCCTTTATTGGGCCGCACGGACGGAACTGGACCAGATACTCAACGGTGGAAGAGCGGACACGGCGCCCATGGCCGTGTCCGGCGCTCCCATGGATTCCCCCGCCATGATCTCAGCGGGCGACGGCCATTGACCCGCCGGATCGCTGAGTAGACGACCGGCCGTCGGCGATTCCGACGCCTTAACCGACAACTGCCGGAGGCTGCCCATGCCCCCTGTTTTCCGAAAGATCATTTGTACCGTTTCCATCCTCTTCGCCACCGTCCTCATAAGCGATCCGCCAACGGCCGGTCAAACCGGCCAACCCGAAGTTCCCTGGGCGGAGGCTGAGCGGAACGTCTATCCGCCGGGCGCAATCGGGCGCGATTACGCACCGGTCTTCGTGCCGAACGGAACCACCCTTCCCTATCGAATCTCCGAGGGCGTCAAGGTGTTTCATTTGACTGCGAAGCCCGTCCGGCATGAAATCGCTCCGGGTCTTGTGGTCAAAACCTGGGCCTATAACGGAAGCGTTCCCGGACCCGTTATCGAGTTGGTGGAAGGAGATCGGGTACGCATTTACGTCACCAACAAGCTTCCCGCGCCCACAACCGTCCACTGGCACGGAGTTCTCCTACCCAGCGGCATGGACGGAGTGACCGGGCTCACTCAGCCTCCCATCAAACCCGGAGAAACCTTCCTCTACGATTTCATTTTTCCGCACCACGGCACTTTCATGTACCACCCCCACTTCGATTCCATGACCCAGGAGGCCATGGGGCTTACCGGCATGATTGTGGTTCATCCGAGGGACGCCGGGACCGCGCGACCGGAGCGTGATTTTTCCCTGATGCTTCACGAGTGGAAGATCGTTCCCGGCACCAGCACACCGTACACTCTTGAAATGGTCGATTTCAACGTACTCACCATCAACGGCAAGGCTTTCCCGGGCACCCATCCCCTGGTGGCCCAAATCGGCGATCGAGTGCGTATCCGTATCGGAAATCTGAGCGCCATGAGCCACCATCCCATTCACCTCCATGGATATGCATTCAAGGTTGTGGAAACCGACGGCGGTCAGATCCCCGAGTCGGCCCAATGGCCCGAGACCACGGTATTGGTTCCCGTGGGCAGCGTGCGGGTCGTCGAATTCCTTGCGGACAATCCCGGAGACTGGCTGATGCACTGCCACATGACGCATCATATGATGAATCAGATGGGTCACGGGCTGCCGAACATGATCGGGGTCGACACCGCCGGGCTCGACGAACGCATCCGCCGTCTCTTGCCCGAGTATATGCCTATGGGTAAGGCCGGTATGGGAGAGATGGCGGGAATGCGCATGAGATTGCCTGAAAACGCCATTCCCATGCTTGGCATGCCCGGCCAATTCGGATATATCGACATGGGGGGCATGACCTCGGTTCTCAAGGTGAGACAGACCGTATCCGGCTATGAAGATCCGGGATGGTACGAATTTCCCGAAGGCAGCGTTTCCAGACCAGCCGAAACGGAGGACCTGGAGAGGGACGGAATTTCAACCGAGTGACCGCACGGACTCGTTTCAAGGAAGCGGTCTCCCGGTGTAGCGAAACATCGGCTCCTACGAGTGGATGTGAACACCGTCCAAGCAGACGCGTTAGAGGCTGGAATACCGAAAGGCTCCATGGCGGGCGTTGAAAAGACGCCCTCAACCGGCGTGCGCCGTTGAGAGCATCGAGGGTTCGGGACGGGCATCCTGGGAGTACCCAAATGAGGGGCGACAAGAAGGACGAATATCGGACCGTTCACGACCGTGTGACCGACACGTCTGCGGAAAAGACCGAAGAGCTCGAGGCGCGGATTCACCGTCTTGAACAGGTGGAAACCGCTTTGAGAGATTCCGAAACCCGCTTACTCGACATCATCGACTTCCTCCCCGACCCCACTTTCGCCGTCAACCCGCGCGGCGAAGTCATCATCTGGAATCGAGCCATGGAAGATTTCTCAGGTGTTCCGGCTCATCTCATAGTGGGCAAAGGAGACCACGAATACGCGCTGCCTTTTTGGGGACGAAGAAGGCCGGTTCTGGTGGACTTGGCCATTGCATGGAGCGACGAGGCGGCATTGCGTTACCCCTACATCAGCCGCAACGGCTTCACTTTGACCACCGAAGTGTACATCCCGAGCCTGGGGCCCGAAGGAACCTACGTGTGGGCCAAAGCCTCTCCCTTGTTCGATTCCAAGGGCAATGTCGTCGGGGCCATCGAATCCATTCGGGACATCACCCCGCAGAAGAAACTGGAAATCGAACTTCGGGAATCGGCGGAAAAATACCAAACCGTGCTTCACAGCCTTCCCGTGGGGGTCCTGACCCTGGACGCCGATCTGCGAGTCACGGGGTTGAACGCCGAAGGAGAACGCATCACGGGTGTCACTGTGGAGGAGCTCTTGGGACAAACCTGCGACCAGGCTTTGGGAGCCGGAATTTGCGAGTCCGGATGCCCCATCAGGTACGCGCCTGAAGGACACGAGCGGCTGCGCCCCATAGAAACCACCGTGCACTCCAAAGGCCGGGGCCGAATCCCCGTGAGATTGAGCACTGCGAGGCTGGTGAACGCCTCGGGTGAACTCATCGGCGTAGTTGAGGTCTTCCAGGATATCAGCCGCCTCAGAACTCTGGAACGGGAGAGGGCGAATATGGTCTCCATGTTCGCTCACGATATGAAATCCCCTCTGGTTGGAATTCAGGGATTCGCCGTTCGTCTCGTTACCCGTTACGACGAGCTGTCCCCGGAACAGCGCAGGCAGTACCTGGAAATCATCCGAAGAGAGTCCGCCAAGCTCGAAGCGTTGATCAACGATTTTCTGGACTTCTCCAGGCTGCAGATCGGAAGCCTGCGGCTGAACTTCGGAGTCGCCGACCTGCACAAAGAGTTTGTCGAGCTGGTGGAAACCTATCATCCTCGTTTCCTGGATTCGGGAATCGACCTGGAGCTCAGGAATCCGAAACCTCTACCCACCATCAAAGCCGACGTGAACCGGCTCAGACGAGTGTTCAACAATCTTCTGGACAACGCCCTCAAGTATTCTCCTCCGGGTACCCGAGTAGTCCTCGAGGCTTTGGAAACCGAGAAGGAGGTGGTGGTCCGGGTCGCCGACCAAGGCGTGGGTATCGCGCCGGAAGACCTGAATTACGTGTTCGACATGTTTTACCGTGGAGACGCTCCGGAGACGCCGGAAGGATACGGCCTCGGCCTGGCCGGGGTGGAGGCGGTTGTCAGAGGCCACGGGGGACGTGTTTTCGTATCGAGCGAAACCGGCGTGGGTTCGGTTTTCACGGTCATGCTTCCTAAGGGTTGACCCACTCCGACGGCAACAACGGCATTCCCAATAATCCATTCAAGAAAGGTGTCCAATGTTCGACTTCAACGGGGAAGGAAGGAACTTCGCGGAAAAATGCACCGCTTGTGGTATTTGCGTGGATGTTTGTCCCATCGTGCCCATGACGGATCTGAAGGGAATGGAACCGGGTGAAATCATGAGTTCCGTCCTCGATGTGTTTCGCGGTGAAGCCGCAACCACTCAAGCCGGAATGCGCATCTATTCGTGCATGAGCTGCGCCACGTGTCGCTCCCACTGTCCCGAAGGCCTTGATCCCGGGCTCGGTTTGTCCTTGGCGCGCGGCATTCTCCGCCAAGCCGGAGAGCCCGTGCCTCGAGGTCTTGCCTTCTTGTTGCCCTCCAATGCCTTCAACTTCATGAAAGCCGTGGAGGCGGTGCAACAGGCGCCTTCGGAAAGGCCTTGGACGACCAATGTGACCCGACAGCCTCCGAAACCTTCGAAAACGGTGCTGTTCACGGGCTGCACCGGCATCATGCAACCCGATCTGGTCATGACCACATTGGATTTGATGCGGAGGGCGGACCCCACGGTCCAGGCTTTGGGTGGCGTGGACTACTGCTGTGGAGATACCGACCTTCGCGCGGGCGATCCCCGGGCGAGCAGCGACCGTTTCGCTCATTTGGTGGAGGGCCTTAATGCCTTTTCACCCGAAAACGTGGTCTTTTTGTGTCCCACTTGCAAGGCGTTTTTCGACCTGCACAACCCCGGCACGAAATGGACGGGAAAATTCGTCACCGGATTTCTGGCGGAACATCTCGACAAGTTCGGCCCCTTCGCTCCCGTGGACGCTACGGTCACGGTTCACGACGCCTGTCATCTGGTCCGAGGTGAGAAGCCGGACCTCGAATCTCCCCGAGCGCTTCTGAAGGCCATTCCCGGGGTCAAGATCATTGAGATGAAGGACTCTTTAGAGAAAGGCCTGTGCTGCGGAGGGTCCGCCATGGCCGCGGTGGGCAAGCCGGGCGTCGATTTCCGGACCGCGCGTCTCGAGCAGGGGCTGCAAACCGGAGCGGATATCCTGGCCCTTTACTGCCCCGGTTGCCAATCGGTCTTTGCCACGGAACGTCCCAACCTGCCCATAAGAGTGGAATCCATCATCACCTTGATGGGGGAGTCGTTGGGGATCCGGCACGAGGACAAGCTCCTCCGCATGCTGAGCTACCATGACGCCGACAGGGTACGGTCCGAAGTCGCCGAGCGCATCGAAGCCTCGGAGCTGCCCCAAGATAAGCTCAACAACTTCGTCGGGAAGTACTTCCGTTGAGTCTGTTCAGTGCAATAACGGTGAGCATTCAGAGGGGTATCCGAGGGAACCCATTTTGAAAAAAGGGTTCCCTCCGGCTCCTTCCCAAATTTCAAGTGCTTTGATACGTTGGACGGCACATGCTGCTCGTCTTGTGAATCGCGCGCGCGATCTGCAAAAGCGCAACGGGGGTCCGGGGCATAAGCGCTAACTTAAGCCTTTTGTTTTGGTGAGGTTTATGGTACCGTTGCCGCCAAAGGAGGTGGCAATGGAGCGTCTCGTTTTTTCCGAGGAAATGGAAGACTGGGAAGTTCTCCAGGGTTTTCTTCCCGATGGCTGGCAATCCAAAGCAAGGGAACTTGGTGCCGTTGTCAGATACCGTAAGTTCGTGGACGCCGAAGGTCTGTTGCGAACGCTTCTGATCCATCTGGCGGAAGGTTGCTCACTTCGGCTGACGGCGGCCAAAGCCAGGTTCGGCAACATTACGTCGATTTCCGACGTAGCTCTCCTAAAACGACTGAATAAATGCGGAGAGTGGTTTCGGTGGATGGCCTTAGGGGTCATGGAGAAATGGTTTCGAAAGCTGCCCGCCGTTGTTTTTGGAGAGAATTCACGCATCAGGTTGATCGATGCCTCCACCATTCAAGAACCTGGAAGTACCGGAACGACTTGGAGGGTCCATTATTCCATACAATTGCCTTCGCTGCGCTGCGACGAAGTCTATGTAACAGACCCCAAGATCGGAGAATCCTTCACCAATTTCAAAGTCCATGGCGGTGAACTTCTTGTAGCGGATAGAGCCTATTGCACACCAAGAGGAATTCACCATGTCATAGACAACGGCGGCGACGTCCTGGTTCGAATGAAACACCGTGTCGCCATGGTGGACAAGCAAGGGGAACGATTCCAATTACTCCCTCATCTAAGGACGTTACGTGTAAATAAGCTTGGCGAGTGGGATGCATTCGTTCCATTTGAACAACGCTTGGTTCCAGGTAGAATCTGTGCCATCAAGAAGAGCAAAGACGCCACTGAAAAAGCTCGTAAAGCGATAGAAAAAGAGGCGAGGAAAAAAGGTCGCCAAGTTACTCCGGACACCCTCGAAGCGGCGGCCTACATATTTGTTTTCACAACATTGGGCCGTGAAATCTCGCCCTCTCAGGTCCTCGAGATGTACCGAGGTCGATGGCAAATTGAACTCGCTTTCAAGCGTCTAAAGTCCATTCTCGGTTTAGGCCATCTTAGAAAGACCGACATCGAAGGAGCCAAGGCCTGGATCCATGGGAAACTACTGGTGGCTTTCTTAGTGGAGGCCATGATCGCCGCAGGCGAATCTTTTTTTCCCTGGGGATACCCACTCCAAAAAGAACCACCGTAGAAATCGATGCTTCTGGAGAGAGACCATGTTTATGTTACACCTGCTGAAACAAGCCGTGAACCCTAAACTCGGCTTGGCCGAATGCATTGCCGGCTGGGATAACATATCTTTTTATTTGCGAGAACCGCCAAGGAAACGAGCACTTCAGCGGCTGATTCCTCAGACGGAAAGAAGCATAGCAAACAATGCTTAAGTTAGCGCTTATGGGGGTCCGGGGGGACGGCGTCCCTCTGCGGCACGCCCCGTGAATAGTTATCAGTAACGTGATTGTCCGGCATCGACCCAACGGGAATCCGGTCCGGCGGGTTTGGGTGTGGAGCTTCTCCTTCTTTTGCTGCAACTACGCCGGCGACTCACGTACCAGACCCTTCATCTTTTCCCCATCGTCCGACCGTCCTCCAGGCAACCGCTCGGCGACGGGGTTTCTCGCATGTAACTCTTAATCCGCTTCATGCTGGAGGTCTCTATGTCTCTGAATCTCAAGGTGCTCGGCAGGCAGTTCGGTCCGATGACGTTCACCTATGATCGCGACAAGGTCATTCTTTACGCGCTGGGTATCGGCGCGGGAGTAAACGAGCTCGACTACGTATACGAGAAGAATCTGAAAGTGCTTCCCACATTCGCCGCGGCGCCGCTTATGGACTGTGTCTTCCGTTTTGTGGAGGAAGCGGGCATACGTCTTGAATACTTGCTTCACGGCGAACAGAAAATCATCCTGCACAAGAGAATCCCCACGTCCGGCGTGCTGAAGACCACCTACGAATGCACGTCGATCTTCGACAAAGGGGAAAAAGGGGCCGTCCTGAATCTTCAGGTGACCACGGTGGATGAAACCGGAGAGGTATTGTTCGAGAATCTGGCCGCCCTGTTCGACCGGAGCGCGGGCAATTTCGGGGGAGACCCCGGTCCCAAATCGGAGAAGCTCGTACCTCCGGCAGACACGGATCCCGTCATGAGCATCCGTCAGGTCACCTCTCCCGACCAGGCCGCGTTGTATCGTTTGTCCGGCGACAAGAATCCCCTGCACATCGAACCGGATTTCGCCAAAAAAGGCGGATTCGACCGTCCCATCCTTCATGGATTGTGCACCTACGGGTTTGCCGGTCGGGCCTTGCTGGAGGGTGTCTGCCAGGGCGATCCGTCAAGGTTCAAATCCTTCTCCGTCCGTTTCACCGGAGTGGTTTTTCCCGGAGACGCACTGATTACGGAGGCCTGGAAGCAAGATGCCGGCCGCTACATCGTACAAACCCGAACTGAAAACGGACGGGTCGTTTTGGGGAACGCGCTTCTGGAAACCGCCTGATCTTCTCCTTCCAGGTCCCGAAGGAGGTCGAAATGACCGAAGACTCGATCTACACGCAAGAGCATCGGATTTTCAGGGAATCTTTCCGAAAATACGCGGAAAAGGAAATTGTTCCCTTCCTCGAAGCCTGGGAACGACAGGGATTCATCCCCAAAGACGCCTGGAAGAGCATGGGCGAACAGGGGTTCTTGTGCCCCTGGGTGGAAGAGGAATATGGAGGGCTCGCCACCGACTTCCTATATTCGGCCGTCATCACCGAGGTGCTGGTCAACGTCGGCGCTTTGGGATTTTTCGTGTGCATCCATTCGGACATTGTGGCGCCCTACATTCAGGACTTCGGCACTGAGGCACAGAAGACCCGTTGGTTGCCGGGAGCAGTGACCGGGGACACGATCATGGCCGTGGCCATGACGGAACCCAACGCGGGTTCGGACCTGCAGGCCATTACCACCCGGGCGAAGAAACAGGACGACCATTGGGTCGTCAACGGAGTGAAAACCTTCATTTCTCTGGGCGCCTCCTGCGATCTGGCCATTGTCGCCTGCGTGACGGACCCCGAAGCGGAGGCGCCTCACCAAGGGATCAGCCTCATCGTGGTGGAGAACGGCACCCCGGGTTTCACCAAGAGTAAGAAGCTGGAAAAAATGGGCCTACGCATGTCCGATACCTGCGAGCTCGTTTTCGAGGACTGCAGAGTGCCTCTGGAGAACCTGCTGGGGGAGGAGAACAGAGGGTTTCAGCACATGATGAGGAACCTCCAGCAGGAGCGGCTGGTCTGTGCCGTAATGGCCCAGGCCTCCGCGGAAACCATGCTGGAAATGACCGCTCGGTATTGCAGGGAGAGAAAGGCCTTCGGGCAAGCCATCGGCAGTCTGCAACACAACACTTTCAAACTCGCCGAAATGGCCACGGAAATCGAAATCGGCAGAAACTTCCTGAACTCGCTCCTGGCGGAACATCTGTCGGGCAAGGACATCGTCAAACGCGTGTCCATGGCCAAATGGTGGCTGGCGGAGATGGTCAACCGCGTGGCCTACCAGTGCGTCCAACTGCACGGCGGGTATGGTTACATGGACGAATACCCCATTTCCAGATGGTATCGGGACGTGCGCGTCATGTCCATATTCGCGGGCACCACGGAAATCATGAAGCAGATTATCGGCAAAACGATGGGATTTTGAGAAAGCGAAAACGCCGGGAGCCTCCGCCGTGAAGGTCTCCCGGCATTGGACGGTTTCGGTTCCCCTTCCGAAGCCGAGGGCGTCGCCCTCCCCTGAGACTCCTTTCTTCACAATTTTGACGATGTTCTCCTGTAGAAAGCCGCGAGATTCACGCGCGATAATGGCTTACTCGGTCTTGTTGGAAGCGCCTGAAGTCACGTGGACGGTGGATTTTCACTTTTTCTCCCGTAGCCGGCCACAAGCCGGAAGAAGGCGGTTAGGCATGGACGCATGCAACTCAATCACGTCGGAGCAAACGGGGAACCTCTTCTTCGAAGCGGGCACCCAGGTGCAGTTGGAGCTGGAAGGCGTACCCGGTCGCGTCAAGGGCTACCTGCTCGGTCAATTCCCGCAGGAGTATCTGATTTTCCATAGCCGCCAAATCGCCGACATCAAGCGCCTGCTGTTTGAAGACCAGCGCGTGGTTTGCCGATATATGCATTCCGGCAAGGTGTATGGATTTAAGAGCACTGTTGTGGGCCATCATTTCCAGCGGCCGTTCAAGCTGGTTTTCGTCAAGTGCCCGGAAGTGGTTGAAAACTTGAACCTGAGAACCTCGACCCGCATGGACTGCCGTCTTCCGGCCGAACTGACGGTGGGGATGGATCGATATCAAGGGATCATCACCGACATCAGCGAGGCGGGCTGCCGGTTCCGGTCCAAGCAGAGAATCCTTGACGGCCTCCGACTCGGCGAAGAGGTCCGATTGTCCTGTTCTTTCCCAGGAATCGCCGACCGACAAGAACTGCGGGCAACCTGCCGGAACTCCTCCGTGAACGGCGATTTCACGGAATTCGGGCTCCAATTCGAGACGATGGAGAAAGACCGGGAAGAAGCCGTCGAGCAATATCTCAAGAGTGTTCAGGACCTCCCTTCCCACGACCTCGGAGAGGACGATTTCCAATGGAACGACCTGCCGCCTTGCAGACGATCCGGATCCATGTACCCTTAACCGCCGTACCGTCCCAATCGGTCCCAGGACAATGCGGGCCAGTAAATGTAGTCCACCCGCCCTTTCACGTCCGCCAGAGGAACGGGACCGAACACGCGGCTGTCCTTGCTTCGGTTTCGATGGTCCCCCAGCACGAAGCAGTATCCATTGGGTACGACCAACCGCCGCATGTTCACCGGATGCTCCTCATCCACGATCACCGGATAGGCTCGCTCTCCGTTATCCTCCATGAGCACGCGGGAAGCCGGTTCGAGTTCAAAGTTGAGGTTCGGTTGCATGCCGGGCTCTCGGTATTCCCACTCCCGCCCGTTCATCAGCACCACATTGTCGCGAATCTCGATGGTGTCGCCGGGCAACGCAACGATGCGCTTGATATAGTCGAGACGTCGATCGTTGGGGTACACGAACACCACCGCGTCGCCGTGTCTAATCGGTTCCAGGCCGTACACCGCCTTGTTGAGGAAGATGCGGTCCCCGGGCAGAATGCTCGGAGCCATGCTTGTGGAAGGGATTTTGAAGGCCTGCAGCACGTGGTCCCGTATACTGAAGGACAGGTTGCTGGGGTATCCCAACGCCACCACGACGAACAGAAGGTAGATGAACCAGCGGTTATACTCCTTGAGCTCGTACCGGCCGTTGATGCGCCGAGCCAAAAGACCCGCGTCCACGGCCGCGTACACGAAGACAAAGAACATGGCCGCGATGGAAGTGATCACCAAAGCCAGCATGAAGGTGGAAGCCGCACTGTTTGCCGCCGCCACGATGATGGGAGCAAAGGCGAAGCTCACAAAAAAAAGGATCAGCCCTTTGCTCAAACGTCCACAATAGATGTGCCCCAGGCCGGTGGCGGCCACGGAAAGCAACACGGCCTGCCAGGGTTTGCGGCTGCATGTCCCGCTGTGAGTGGGATCCATCAGTGACTCCTCATGATTAATCATATTGTTTCGAGGCCGAGGGAGAGCGGACAAGCTCCCCGATTCGGCTTCGCCACGCGCCGGCGGGACGGAGCCCGCATAGGGGGGGTCCGAGGGAACCGTGTTTCCCCGGTGGCCCTGTCATTCAAAACAATCACGGCACCAGCAGGTTATAAGTGACCAGCGACAGCCGCAAAAGCCCCACCAAAGCCAGACCCGCGGACACGGCCCAGCGCACCGCAACACTCCTTGCGCCGAGCGATGAGCGCATTCGTCGGCGTTCGGTTTCGGAAAACAGACGAGTCGTCACGCGGCGGCTGAAATCTTGCGGAACCGGTACGTTTTGACGCCGTTCCTTCCATTCCCGATACAGAAGTTCGTCATCCATGGTTCAACTCCTGTAGGTTCGCAATGAGGCCCGCAGTCGGGCGCGGGCCCGCGCGAGCCTGGATTTGACCGTCCCCAATCTGAGCCCCTCAATTTGCGCGATTTCCGCATAGGGCAGACCTTCCAGCTCCGCCAGAACGAAAATCACCCGTTCATGAAAGCTCAGTTCCGCAAGCGCCCGGTCCAGTTGCTGAAAAGCTTCCCGGCGCAGCAGGTCGTCCATGGGGGTATGAGGGTCCACGACCACCGGCGGCTCCTCCATGGGCAGTTCCCGTTTCTTCTTGCAGGCGTTCAGAGCATGGTTGCGGGCGATGCGAAAGAGCCAGGTCCGGAAGGCGCCCAGCGCCGGATCGAAGCGCCGAAGATTCCGGAAGGCCGAGAGAAAGGCTTCCTGCACCACGTCCTCCACCAGGGCCGAGGGCACGATGTTGCCCACGATGCGGAACAAAGCGCCTTCGTAAAGGGAAACCAAACGCCCGAACTCATCGATTCGTCCCTCCCGAACGCGCGCAATCAGCTCCTTTTCCCCCAGATCATCCGTCATCGATCCCACAATCTCCTTCCGAGGCGTTCCGCAACCGCTTCCATACCCAACATACAATCGGCGTCGAGAAAAGTTCCCATTTTTTTCAGCAGGCGAACACCGTTGCGGACTCTCTGCGTCGAAGCGACGACTGAGGAGGAGTAACCATTCGTGGGAGGGAAGAACATGTGCTCACCGGCAGCTCTGTGCACGACTACGAACTGGGAAATGGCGGCGAAAGGGCAAACCGTGGGAACTCTTATGAAGACTTGGGCTAGTCATTGCCGGGAAGGAGCGGAAGCGGGCCGACTTCTTCAAGCAGGGAAACGTTGTATATAAACACAATTCCCGATATAATTTTTGCATTCTATATGTTACGTTTTATTTTCACTTGGTTTCCATCGGATCAGCCCGGACACCGGGCGGCCCGCCTGTCTTCTTCATTCGGCAACTCATCTGGGAAACTTGGGAGCCTCGACGAACCGGAAGAATCGCTCACCGGCCAGGTCCGGGAAGCGCCCCGGACTTCTGATGACGACTCTGCAGTTCCGCAGTGAACCCAATAAAGGAGGACAACATGAAAGGTTGTTTCGCAGGTTTTCTGATCGTTTTGTGCTGTACCCTGGGTTTTTCCAATGCCTTTGCGGATGAAGGGACCGACTCTCTGCCGAACCTGGTCGGCACGTGGTCCGGCGTTGAGGGCAAAGCCTACCTGAAGGCTTTCTTCCATGAGGGCCATCGAGTGGGAGGAATCGAGCTCCGGATTACCGAGCAGGACGGCGCCTATTTCCGGGGAGTCAACGCGTGGGAGCATACCGACGCGAAAGAAGCCCTCACGGAATTCGAGGGAAAACGCATCGCCAGCGCCGAAGAACCTTTCGTCGGAGTGATCGGGTGGGACGGAAAGACCCTCTACATCGCAGAACATGGGGATACGGGCTATATCCACGCCTACCTGGAGGGACCCGACACCATGAAGGCGGTTTACACGGAAAGCGGTCCCAATGCCTTGGTGATCCGTTTCTCCCTGAAACGTAAGTAATGAGAGAGTGATCCAACGGCCGCGTGACGGTGGAAGAGAGGTCGAGGGAGGCCTTGCCCCTAAGGTTTCTCTCAAATATTTTCCGTTCACACCTTCTCGATCCGCCATGATCCAACGAATTCAGGAGGATTCCATGCGTTTGATGTTGAGATTCACCATCCCCGTTGAAAAAGGCAACCAAGCCGGCGCCGACGGCTCCTTGGCAAAGGCGATCAAAGAACTCATCGACCAAGTGCGGCCCGAATCCGCCTATTTCTATTTGCAGGACGGCAAGCGCAGCGGAATGGTGGTCTTCGAGGAGACGGACCAGACGCGGATGGCAACGATCAATGAGCCTCTCTTCACGAAGTTGGACGCCGCCATCGATATCCAGCCGGTGCTGGTGTTGGAGGATTTGCTTAAGAATATTTGATCGGAATTCACGCTCTCCCGGCTCGAAACAATGATGCGGAATCCAAAATGAAATCCGCGGAGGTGATCCCCGTGGTGTGCCGTTGACGGTGAAAAACCTTCAACGAAGTCCTTACCCCATCAAGATCAAAGATCAGGAGAGCGCTCGGTCGGGCTTTGCCGGTCCCGCGCGGCAAAGGAACGCGATGGCTCATATGCGAAGTGGACTTATGGCCGGAAACCGGACTATAATCATTCCACTGATCTGGAATAAGAAGCGCCGGAACACGAAAGAACTTCGGGCGGGGCTCAGGAGAAGATCGCCTCCCTCTGAAAGCAATGTTCCCGTTCAGAGAGACTCAAAGTCCTTTTCCTCCCGACTTCTCCACGGAACAAGGGATTATTTTGACATCGTTCCTGAAACCACGACATGATCGAGGAAATGAGAAGGCGCGCGGCGGTTACCGGCCCACGGCGTGTCGGAGCGCCCTTTCGGAGTGGGTGCCCCGCACATCCGTCATCACGCCCGGAGATGAAGCTTGGCCTGTTCACTTGGAATGAGGGTGCTTCCTTTCCATGACAATCCTGTTTGAACATGGACAGGGCACACACTGTTCGATAATTAAGATCAGCCGCCTAAAGAAAGGAATTGCCGTGAAATCATCGAGAATCACCGTAAGTATTTTAGGTTTTTTGTCCCTCTTTCTTGCTTCGCAAGGAATCACGGCGGCCTCGAAGCCGTCTCCCGATGCGGTCGTCACCATGCTGAAGGAAGGAAACGCCCGCTTTGTCGAAGGCAAGTGCACGCATCCCCATACATCGTCCGACCGGTTACGTCTGGCGGGCACCCAAAACCAAGCTGATTATGCCTACGCAACGGTCATTGCGTGCTCGGATTCGCGGGTACCTGTGGAAAGAATCTTCGACGCGGGCATTATGGACATCTTTGTCATTCGCGTCGCCGGCAACGTGGCGGACACGGATGAAGTGGGCTCCATCGAATACGGCTTGGCCCACGTGCATACACCGGTGCTGGTAGTTCTGGGTCACACACAGTGCGGCGCGGTGACCGCGGTCACACATGCAATCCAAGGCAAGGGTCATGCTCTCGAGCGTAATATCCCGGCACTGGTCGACAACATTATCCCCGCGGTCCAACGAGCCATGGCCGCCCACCCGGAAGTGCACGGGGACGACATCATCCCGGCCGCCATCGTTGAAAACGTGTGGCAAGGCGTGGAAGACCTCTTCATGAAGAGCCCGGCCTCCCGCGAACTCGTCAAGAGCGGCAAGGTCAAAGTAGTGGGCGCCGTTTACGACGTTGGCACGGGCGCAGTGGAATGGCTCCCCGAATCCAAGGTCACACAGATATTGCAAGCGGTGGAGTCGAACCCCGAAAGGGCGATAAACCCCATGGCTGAGACGGGCCATGAAACGCCGGACGTACCCGAAGGGGACACGGCCCAAGCGAGTGAGCCGCAGGCGGCTCATTAAGACGGCCGTGCAACGGGAACCCTCCGTGGAAGCCTTCACGGGGGAGGGAACTTCCGTCTTTGTTCATGCCGTCTCCGGGGAAAGGTCGCTTTCCCGGCCCCGCCGCTTCGGGTATGCAAGCCGGCACGCTTTCGTCGAAAAATTCGAAGACTGCGGACCCGGAAACCTATGCGGAAGGAATCCCGGACCGCGGTCGCGACGCGCAGAAGACAGCCCGGTCAACAAGTTTGGAGAGGTTTTCCCGAATGCCCCGTGAACATATACCCTCCCGTTAGGTTGCCGGAGAGTCTCACGGGACGTCCAAGTCCATTTCTTGACCTCCTCTTCGCCGGAGGCGGTGAGGCATCCTTGAAAGACTTTGGAGAGAACAGGGGGAGACTCTGTCGAAAAAGTCTCCCCTGTTACTCGATAACCCTTAACATTTCACCTGAATCCTTTCAGCCGGGCGACCATATCCGTCTCCGGCATTTCAGCAGATACCGCAATATCCCTGGATGCAACAATGAAACACAAGGCGTTGATTTCCGTTGTTTTGTTGATTCTGTGCAGTTCCCTGTTCTTATTCCATCTGATCTATTTGGATGCGAAGAACCAAGCCCTTTACGATCTGACCGCTCGGCAGATGATTCACGCCAGACAGGCAAAGACGGAGATTGAATCCTATTTCATCAATGTCACCGACTTTTTAACCACTCTTTCCAAATCGGATCATGTCATAAACTTGGACCCTTCCGGCAGGAAGGAACTGGACTTCGCCTTAAGCGTCTCTCCGGAAGCGATCAGGGCCATCACTCGTGTGGATGCCCGCGGAAGGATTGTCTACACCACTCCAAACGATCCGGCGGCCGTGGGTAAGGACATCTCACGGCAAGAACATGTCCACAAGATTCTGGAGTCCCGTCTCCCCGTGGTGAGCGACGTCTTCGATGCGGTTCAGGGCTATCGGGCCGTGGCTTTACACGTTCCGGTATTCGAAAGGAAGGAATTCAGAGGGACGCTCGCCGTGCTGATCGATTTTCCGACTCTTTCGGAGCGTTTTCTGCATGAAATTAAAGTGGGGGAAACGGGTTATGCTTGGATGATCAGCAGAAACGGGACAGAGCTTTACTGTCCTGTTCCGGAGCATACGGGCGCTTCCATTTTCGAAACGTGCAGGGATTTTCCCGATGTCATTGCCATGGCCAACAAGATGGTAAAGGGAAAAGCCGGGACCGCCACCTACCTGTTCGATCGAATCCGAGGCCTGAGGACGGAAGGAACCAAGAAACGCGCCGTCTATCTGCCCATCAAAATAGCCGACAGCTTTTGGACCATCGTTGTCGCTTCGAGCGAAGACGAAATACTGTCCAATCTAGTGGGTTTCAAGAACAAGATTCTTGCCGTTATTGTCCTGATCTTTTTGACCAGCTTGTTCTTTTCCTACTACGGGATGAAGGCGTGGGGTATTGTCAAGGAAGCGGAGGAGCGGAAAAAAGCGGAAGAATCGCTGCGGAAAAGCGAAGCCCTCAACAGCGCCATTGTTGAGAACATTTCTCAGAGACTGTTCTTGAAGGACCGTAATTCCGTCTACCTTTTCGTCAACGAGTCCTACGCGTCCAGTCTACATCTGAAACCCGAAGCCTTTTTGGGCATGAACGACTTCGCATTCTTCCCCAAAGACTTCGCCGAGAAATACCGAAGGGACGACTCGACGGTCATGGAGTCGGGACGCGAGATGGAGTTCGAGGAATCGTTCGTTGTCGACGGAGTATATTACCTGGCTCGCACCATCAAGATTCCGGTGAGGAACGACTCGGGCGAGGTCACGTCCCTGCTCGGCATCTCTGAAGACATTACCGAACGCAGGCGGGCCGAGGAGGAGAAAACCCGGTTGGAGGCCCAACTTCGTCAGGCGCAGAAGATGGAAGCGATAGGCACGTTGGCAGGAGGAATTGCCCATGATTTCAATAACATCTTAGCAGCTATCATGGGATATGCCGAACTCGCCCTGATGGATGTCGCCCGCGGGCCGACCAACAAGGAATGTCTGGAACAGATCGTGAAATCAGGACTCAGGGCCAAGGACCTGGTCCAACAGATATTGAACTTCAGCAGACACAGCGAACCGGAGAAGAAGAGCATCAACCCGGCCCAGGTCGTCGCGGAAACGCTCAAGCTGCTGAAAGCTACGCTCCCCGCGACCATTGAGATCATCCAAGACCTCGAAGAGGGATCTGACAACGTATTGGCCGATGCCACCCAGCTTCACCAGTTGCTGATGAACCTGTGCACCAATGCGGCTCACGCCATGGAAGACCGCGGCGGAACGCTGAAGATCGGCCTCAGGAGAGTGGACCTGGATGGGCAGTCGATCGCGGGGCATGCGGAACTGAATCTCGGGGCCTACTTCGAATTGACCGTCTCGGACACCGGCCAAGGAATGGGCCGGGAAACCATGGATCGCATATTCGATCCGTTCTTCACCACCAAGGAGACCGGCCGGGGCACGGGCATGGGACTCGCCGTGGCTCACGGTATCGTCAAAGCCCATGGGGGCGCCATTACGGTGACCAGCGTGCCGGGCGAGGGCTCCGAGTTTCGTGTGTACTTGCCCGTGATGGGCACCAAGCCGGAAAAAGACGATGGGGTCGACATGGGCTCCGCTCCCCGGGGCACCGAGCACATCCTTTTGGTGGACGACGAAAGAAATCTCGTGCACCTCGGGGAACAGACCCTCACCCTGTTCGGCTACCGGGTGACCGCCCGGACCTCGAGCGTGGAAGCATTGGAAGCGTTCAAGGCGGATCCGGACGCCTTTGACCTCGTCGTTACCGACCAGACCATGCCGAGAATGACCGGCCTTGACCTCACCAAAGAAATCCACCGAATTCGGCCGGACCTGCCGGTCATCATCTGCACGGGGTACAGCTCACGCATTTCACCGGAAATAGTCCGGGAGGCGGGCATCAAGCGCGTCCTTATGAAGCCCCTCACCGCCCGTGAGATCATGGAAGCCGTGCGGCAAACGCTGGACGAAAACAGAGCCGCGCACGGGATATTGGGGAAAACCTCTTGAAATAGGTTTTCCCGGTCCCCCAATCTATTTCGGCGGGCAACGCTCCGCCGAAGGCGGTGAGGCATTCCTGGAATGCCTTGACGGACGAAGTGGGGGACTTTTTTGAGGTTCCCCCGGCTAATGAACCCCACGATTGCAGCAGGCGACCGAATTTCATATAATTCTTAGTGCAGAGTTGAAGTATCCTCCGATAGTGTCATACACGCGCTGTTCTCCAATCGTCCTCCGGACGCTCTGAATTTCCCAACTCTCCTACGGCTCCTCCCGGTACTTCCCACGAGTCATCCCGTGGAATGCTTCCAGCCGCCGCCCAAGCGATTCGCTGCAACAGCGATACTCGACTGCGCGGCGCAGCCCGGATCGAGAGATTCCTCTGAACAGGTTACCGGGCTATTATGAGGGGGACCGGACATGGGTCCGCAGGCACGGTGGTACATCGGAGATGGTGGGCCTTCGGCCGTCTTCCGGGCGGGCACCGTGGCCTGCCCCTGCAATAGACGAGTTGCTCCCGTGAATGATCTGCATGCGAGTTCCACCGGTCCGTTGAACGAGTTCGACCACGACGGACCGACGAAGCCGAACCGGAGAGATTCCTTCGGGCCTCTCCGCAGGAGGCGGTGAGGCATGCGTGAAAAGCTTTGACGGGACGGGAGGAAACCTTCTCGAAAGGCGGCCTCACGTGAGTGAATACTCCAGCTTAACAGAAGAGGAGCATCCCATGGAAGCATTGAAACAAATCATCGAAGAGCTCATCCAGGAGGCCGCGCGAATCCAGATTCAGGGCCGAGCGCTCCGGCCCGATGAAATGGCCCGTGTCCAGGCGATTTATCAGGCACTGCCCCATCTCAATCAGGCCCTCGGTATTCTCACCACCGAGGTTTCTTCCACATTGATCACCTACAAGATCGTCTCGGATGTGGACGGCAAGCTCAAGAGCGCGGCCAGGACCGCCTGCAACTTCTGGAACCGGTTCGTCATCCCCGATTACTCCATCGTCATCAGGCTGAGTGTCTTCACTTCCGAAAGCACGACCATTGCCAGGGCATACCAACCCTACGACAAGGACGGTGTGGTGTACGGCAGGATCGAGTTCAACACCAAATACCTCTCCATGTTCTCCGGAAGCGAGACGGCGGGCACCGTCGTTCACGAGATCGGACACACTCTGGGCATCGGGTGGGACAAGTGGATGACCTTGTTCGATGCCGACGGCGTGTTCACCCAAGACGCCGTAAACGCCCTCGGCGCCTTGAAGGATATGCGCGTGGAAACCGACTACGGCCCGGGAACCCGGCTTTCCCATTGGGACGAACAACGGCACGACCAGGAGCTGATGACGGGTTTCAAGGACCTGACGGAACACGTGCTTCCTGTGACCATCGAGATCATGCCGTTGCTGGGTCACCGCATCGCCGAGGAACTTCCCCGCAAAACGGATTTGGCCGCCCTTCTGGACGGCCTCGCTCAGGTGATGTTCTCACGTAAGGAGGAAGCCAAGGCCATGGACCTGGATCACTTTGAAGAAACGGACCTCTGGGAAAACGTGCCCCACGATCAGCCGCTCAACCTTTAAGGCTAACGAGGGGGACGGGAAAAAACGAAATCATTCACGGGGGGACGTTTTTCTTATGGATTCCCCAGGGTGAACGCCGTTCCCCCGGACCCTCTTGAGGCGGTTCGGGACGAAGCCGATCTTGAGAGCATCTCAGCCGGCTCGGCAGGCGTAAGGAACATGGGAATTGCCGGGGAAACCTGATTTCTTCCGCATCCTCTCCGCCGGAGGTGACAGGGCCCGACCAACGCGATTGGTGATGGGGTGCGGGGAAGGGCTTTCCGGACAGTCCTCCCCCGTGAATGCCTGCGCCCAAACGGCCGGCCAGTAGACCGCATTCCCAAAACTCGAATCGTCCATGACGACTTCGGCCCGGACGGGATCGTCAACCCGACCCTCTTCCATGCCCACTCCGGCCGTCGTACAGCCGGGGAATCGGGAAAAGACACGCCGAAATCGATCTCGCCTTCTTCGTGAACGGCTGCAATAGAATCCGCCCTGACCTACCTTCATTGAAGTGAATCCCCGGCATTGAAATCCAAGAGAGAAACCCACGATTTCCATGGGAAAAAACCATGGATCCGCTTATTGTGCAGAACGATAGAGGCGGTGTAGTATGAAGAATTGTCTGAATTCGACCCAAGATCACCTCTGCACAAAATTTTGGGACTATGCGTCGGATCATCGCCGCGGGCCGATCGGCAGGATCATTTCCCTGCTGGGTTTCGACGGTGTTGGTCCATGTCCGCGCCCGTCCATCTCCGGAAGCAATGACGCGTCGTTTGAAGGTAAATCGCGTCATCGCCGCAGCGGGTATGAAAGGAATACAGACCGGTGTGGGGAGTTGACAGTGGCCCGTTTTGTTCCCAATTGCTGCCGGGGCACAAGACAAAGCGGAAAGCATGCAAACCGTGTTGGTCAAGAGATCAGCCGCTCAGAGATTGGAACATGAATTTAAGATACCTGTTTTCATTTCTCAGGATTATGAAAACCCCTGGTTTGTATGCGATCATGAAGGACTGGCAGGGGTTCATCAGGATGCATTTCATCTACGCCGCTTATGAATCCGGACTGCTGCAGACGCTTTCCGCTCCGCGCACCAGGGACGAGTTGATCAAGGAGCTGGATGTTCAGCGTACGGAACTGCTTGATGCTCTCTTGGAAGTCGGCCTTGCTTCAGAAGAATTGGTGCTCGGCAACAGCAGGTTCCGCGTTCGCGGGAAACGATCAAAAGCGCTCATGGGACCCAATGGAGACATGTTGGCGGCAATGATCCAGGCGAACGTCACCTACTACAACGATGCCTATCGTAATGTCGCCGAGCGAATTCGTGGATGTGAGCTCGGCGACGATTTGCCAAAAATCGGAGATCTGGTCGCCCGGTATTCCAAGATTTCCGAGCCGATCCTCAATGCCTTCATCTCCAAAATCGTGATAGGCAAGAACCCCTTACGGATATTGGACGTCGGATGCGGATCGGGCGTGCTGCTCAAGAGCGCCTTTGATGCAAATCCCTTTGCATCCGGTATCGGCTTGGACATTGACCAAGCGGTGGTCGAGCAAGCTCGGCACAACATGTCGGCCTGGGGTCTTTCCGATCGATTCAAGATTCTCTGCGGAGACGTCCGCACCGTTTCCAAGGAGCTTACCGATTCTTTCGATATCATTACACTCTACAATCTCCTCTATTACTTCCAGAAGACCGAACGTCCCGGTCTGCTGCAAACACTCCGTGGAATGCTCTCCCCTCAAGGCGTGCTGGCCGTGGCAATGGGTTTTCACAGCCGAGGAAAGGACATAGCAACGGCAAACCTGAATCTGGTCGGCAGTTCTCTCAAAGGGATCACGCCCCTTCCGGAACTGGATGAGGTGACATCCCTTTTAAAGCAATGCGGCTTCAGCACCATTGAAGTCCATAGGTTCATGCCGGGGAGTACGTTTTGCGGGATAGTCGCACGAAACAGCCGAGATTGAGATTGACTATAATGGCCCGCTGAAAAAGTCGGATGATTGCAGGCCATTAAGAAATACTGAAATGCAAGGCGCGCAAATCCCAAGGAATGAGACATACATAGGAGTACATCACAGTGACGAGGGATGAAGCACAACGCCGCAGTTCGGGCTTTTCAACAGCCGGATGTCACAGACTCAAGAGCGGACTTGGCATCATATCAAGGCACCCGTTACATCGCGGAGGGAATGGTTCCCGCCGACTTTGAAACACTTATCGAACGGCATCGAGCCGTTGGGTGCCCAATGACTTTTGGAGGCCGCTTTTGATCCGCACTCAGATGGTAATCATCCTTCCGTCGTGGACGAGCCTATGAAAATAGGATAAGCATCTTTTGCAGATAAAGAGAACATCTCCAGGATGCATATTGCTTCAATCAGGAAACTGTGCGCCGACCATTATACCCGGAGCCAGTTGGATGCCTGGACCGGTGTTCTTGTCCCTTCGGTTTACGATCAGGCCTTGAGAGAAAAGGTGTTCCTCGTTGCACAAAATTGGCAGGAAGATTTGTTGGGACTGGGAATGTTGGACGTTGAAAACGCGGAGGTCAGCGCGATTTATGTGCATCCCGATGCCGTCGGAAAGGGCGTTGGATCAGGGCTTCTCAACGAACTTGAGAAGATTGCGGAAAACAGCCATATCGCTCGAATCACGGTTCATTCCACACTCAATGCAAAAGGATTCTATAGGACTCACGGATACTTGGAGCAGGAACCGACCTTTCACCGTTTGCCGGATGGATCAAAGCTTGAGTGTGTCAGGATGTTAAAGATGCTGCCGAAGGATGCCGAACAACGACATCGAGCATGAATTGGAGGTACCCACTCACGGGGTGTGCCGCAGGGGGACACCGTCCCCCTCCACCCCCTGCCGGGGGACCAATGGCCCCCCGGACCCCCATTCCGCTTTTGTGAATCGCGTACGCGATTCACAAAACGAGGAGCATGTTCCGTCCAACGTAGCAAAATACTTGAAGTTTTAGGAAGGAGCCCCGAGGGAACCCTTTTTCAAAAAGGGTTCCCTCGGATACCCCTCTGAATGCTCACAATTGGAGAAAGACCGATGCCCTCGCTGAACCCTGAGCATGTTAAAGCGATCATCAGCGCCATCAATGCCTGCCCGTTTTTTCAACACATGTCGATGGAAGTCATTGAAATCCGCAGCGGCTATTCCATGGTTACGGCCGAGATTCGGCGAGAACACATGAATCCCTTCGGCGGCCTCCACGGAGGCGCTTACTCGTCGGTCATCGACACGGCCGCCTATTGGTCCGCTTACTGCGATTTGCCGGAAGATAGTGGATTGGTCTCCATCGATCTCAAGGTGGATTTTCTGGCGCCCGTTTCTGAAGGCCGGATTATGGTCGAGGGCCACACAATCAAATCGGGGAAGACCCTCTATCTCACCGAAGCCAGGATGTTCGACGGTAACGACAGACTACTGGCGCACGGAACGTCCAAACTGATGGCCGGCCCCAACCGGCAACCCCTTCATGATGCCGTAAATTTTCTCGGTTCAGGCAACCTGCCGAAGAAATTTTTGGAAGAATAAGATAACCGTGCACGTTCACAGGGCCACCGGGGGACCGCCGGCACGTGAGGATACAGGGAAAAAGGTGGGCCTTCGGCCGTCTTTCGGGCAGGCACTGTGGCCTGCCCCTACGATAGACGAGTTTCCCCCGTGAATGATTACAAATCCGACGCCTCACCCTTGCCGGATGTCGGTAGGTTCGCGGGGCGGCGCCGGACGAATCAGTGGGAGATACCATGAGCCTTGAAAAAGTCTTTATTGTGGGAAGCGGATTGATGGGCGGCGGCATTGCACAGGTGTGCGCACAATCGGGATTCCAGGTCGTGCTGAACGATGTTCAGCACGACGCCCTCATTAAGGCAAAGGAAACCATTGCCTGGTCCGTGACAAAGTTGGTGGAAAAAGGGACCGTGAAAGGGAGCGCGGAAGAGATCATGTCCCGGATCACCACATCCACCGAAATCGAGGCTGCGGGAAGTTCGGACCTGATCATCGAGGCGGTGTTCGAGAACCTGGAACTCAAACGGAATATCTTCCGCATGATCGACAAAGTCGCTCGACCCGATGCGCTCCTGGCGAGCAACACCAGCGCGATTTCCATATCCGACCTGGCGGGAGTCACCACACGGCCGGAATCCGTACTCGGGCTGCATTTCTTTTCACCCGTGCCCATGATGCCGGCCGCCGAGGTGATCCGAGGGATGTTCACCAGCGAGGAGGCCTTCGCTCTGGGCGTAGACTTCGTCGTCGGGTTGGGCAAAGAGCCCGTTCTGGTGCGGCGAGACATCCCCGGCTTCGTGATCAACCGCATCAACTTCCGGGCTAATATTGAAGCCATGCGCCTCGTCGAACAGGGGATCGCCACGGTGGAAGACATCGACAAGGGACTTCGTCTGGCCGGGGGGAGAAAGATGGGACCCTTTGAAACGGGCGACCTGGTGGGCCTGGACGTCACCTGCGGAGCCCTGACGGCCATCTACGAAGAGACCAAGGACCCTTCCTTCTACCCTCCCGCCATTTTGAGACGAAAAGTCCAAATGGGCCATTTGGGCCGAAAGACGGGCCGTGGTTGGTATGAATACAACCCCGACGGGACCAGGAAGCAATAGACGCCGACTCCCATGGGGTACTATTCATGCTTTTCAGGGATTGCATCCGTTTCAGGCTCGGTGCGCTCAGCCGGTAGATTACCCGTAGGTATTCAAGGGAGAAGACTCTCGAGGTATCTGTTCACAGGGTAGGCGGGGAAACCTTTTGCAAAAGGTTTCCCCGGACCCCATCCAAAACTTTTTGAGCGGGTTGCTCGCTTCCGCGTCGCAACCGGGATCAGGGGCCCTTACGAGACCGACCGCCGGACGCATTAGAGCCTCTCCGCCGGAGGCGGTGAGGCCTGCTTGAAGCCTTTGAGGGGGGGACCGGGGGGGAACTTTTTCAAAGTTCCCCCCGTGAATGCATACCTCTCGAGAAAGTCTTCTCCCGCACCCCCTTTTCAAAGCATTCCAGGCGTGCTTCACCGCCTTGGGCGGAGAAGCTCACGGCGAAAATCAATTTCGAGTACGGAGAAATTCACACCCTCATCCCTCCCCAACTCCCCAACTCCCCTACTCCATCTCTCCCAAGCACCCCGACTTGGTCTTGGGGAACTGGTTCGCGCTGAAGACCCGGGACACGGACCCGCCTGAACCAGGTATACATTTACCGCCTTCGGCGCACTGATATCCGTCCGGGCAGCAGCCGCTTTTATCCGGGCAGCAGAAGTATCCGGTGGGGCAGCAGCCGCTGCCGCAGCATTGGGATTCTTCGGGGCAGCACCCCGGAAAGCAGCATTGGGGCGCTTGTGCCGGACAGCAGCCCCCTCCTTTGCAGCACACGTCGCCATTCCTGCAACAGCCGGCTTGGTCCGGGCAGCAGTACCAGTCGGGTTCGCAACAGCCCGCGCCGCAGCATTCTTCCGTAGAAAGGCACCAACCCCCCGTTCCCGGATTGCAGCATTTCGCTCCTCCGGGAATGCACAAAGGACCGCACACCTGGGGATATTCCGCGCAACAATCGGGAGGCACGCAGGGTTTGGGACAGCAGTCCGCGCCAAAGCACCATACCCCGGTGCTTGAGTCGCAACAGGTCGCGCCCGAAGTCAGACACACGGTGCCGCAGGGCACCGGATTCTGAGGACAGCATTCCGGAGGTTCGCAAGCCCGCACCCAGATGGAGGAACTCACCGAGGACGTTTGCGTTACACTGCCCGAATCCGTGGCCGTGACGGTGACGGTTCGCGTACCGGGCGTATTAAAGACGCGGGTGAAGGTGCTTGCAGCACCGGATACCCCGTCGCTGAAGGTGTAGGCATAGGAATACGGAACGGCGCCGCCCGAAGCCGCCACCACCCACGTGGCCCCCACGCCGGGATAGGCCTCCGACGTGGTTTGCAGGAATTTGAGGCGCAATTCCGGATCGGTCACCACCACGTCCACGGACGCGTAATCGTAGTGCCCGTCGGCGTCGGTGAGGCTTACCCCCACGGTGTAGGTCCCGGTTTCCGTGAAGATACGATCCGCGCGACGACACACCTTGACGAGGGAATGGATGTCTCTCACCCCGAAGACCTCGGTGCGTTTCGAGCCGGCCAGGTCCCATTCCAAAGTGAAGGGAGGAACGCCTCCATGGACGCAGGCTTCGAAGGAACCGGCGTTGAACACCCGTATTGCGGCGGCGTCCGAGGTGACGGTCACCGTGGGTGAATCGGATTGCAGATAGAACAGGGCCGCGGCCGTGCAGAGGTCGCCTTGGTCGGCGGGTTCAAGCACGGGGTCCGCAGCGCCGGACGACACAAAGGTCGAAGCGTACATCATCGCTTCCTTGGGACCGGTCGACTCGTCCCGGGCCACATTTTTTCCATACTCCCAGTGCAGGTCCTCCCCCTGACCGATGAAGCTCATTCGGTCCTCCCAATAGGCGTCCCAGGATGGGCCGTAGCCCCGGATGGGGGCCTGCCCCACTTGTTGACGCAGACGGGAATACAGGTCCATGCGAAAGTTCGCCGTGCCTCCGGCCGGAACGGAAATCGGGCTCACCGAACCCACACAGCCCGTTTTTCCGTCTCGTGTCGCGCTTCGGTTCACACTCTTTCCCGTGGTGGTCTCATGACCGGTGAGGCCGGCCCACGCGGCCGAAAGCCAGTCCAAGGCGCCCGCAGGGGAGAGACTATTGGAGAAGTCCTCCCCCTCTTCCTCGCCTTCAAAGTTATTATTGTAGGCCCCGGCCCGCCTTTGCGGGGAAGTGCTCTCGGACCCCATTGAGGCATGGGAAGCGGCGGCATTCACCAGACTCGACAGAGCCGTCTTCAAGCATTGAACGTCGCCTTCCGAAGGTTCTTGAGAAGCGAACCCCGCGAGACAAGCGTTCCATGCGGTTTCGGCGCCGGGCATGCCGCTCAAGGCGGCCGCGGCCAGGGTGGAAGCCAGGGAAAACAGATAGGCCGTGTCCTCCGAAGGCAAGGATTGCACTTGAAGGTTTGCGGAGAATAAACGGTTAAGCTCCTCGGCGGACATTCGGCCGGAGGTCGGGGGCCCTTGCTTGGAAAGCTTCGGCAGGGGTCCGGATTCGCCGCAAGCCGAGTCGGCAGGGTCCGCCGAGGTCCCTGTGGATGGTCCCGCCACCACAGCGACCAAACGGCCGTTGTGCAGTCCAAACACAATACCGTCGTACACCAGGACCTCCAACGTGCCGTCCCAAACGGAATATTGCCCGGATATCGGGGCCGGACCGTGCCTGGACTCGATCCCCCCTCGGCCGGTGTCGAATGGGTAGTTTTCCGGTCTGAAGGGAGTCGCCGTGCCGGTGACGGAATCCGCCATGGGTTCGTCCCCGGCGAAGTTGCCGTTCACAAAGGACACCGTGAGTCCATTGGCGGCATAAACCCAGGTTTCGTCCACGCGTACGAGACCATCGTGTTCGCTGAAGGATTTCACAAACCCGTTGGGAAAGCCCTCTTGGCTCAGAAACCAGTCATGGTCCGGTGAACGGTAATTGAATTGCACCAAAGAGCCCCCCACGTTGCTCACCCAGTTCGAGGCGTCCGGAACCGGATTGCCCTCCCTCAGCAACACCGCATAGAACCCGTATTGGCCTTCGGGCACACTGGAGGGAAAAGGCAGCTCATGAAAGAGGACACCCGTGCTCAGGTCCTCGACGTCCAGTCCCCAACGGAACACGTCCGGCTCATAGGACAGGCCGTTTTCCGTCAGAAACATGAGGTCGCCCCAGGGAAGCATGATGGCCGCGGCCAAGTCCACTCGCCCCTCCACGGTGCCCGGTGTCACGGAGTAGGTCCAATCGAGGGGGTCCCCAGGCACGATGCGTTGAGGGGTCGCTTCCACGGTGAGTTGGTGCGGCGTCGCGTCCGGCACGGTTTCATAGGACGCCGTGAGGGTCAGGTTGACGGAATCGTCGTTGGGGTTGCCCACGGCCGCGTACCACTTGCCCGGGGCGATGGGCGGTGAAGTGGTTGTTTCCACTATAACGGTTTCATCCGCTCCGGAAGTGCTCGAAAAGAAGTCCGCGTCCTCTCGAAGCTCTTCCAGAGTGGCGCCGCTCACGTCGGACCCGCGTTTCACATACAGGGCCAAATCGCCCTGCCCGTCCGTCAGCTTGATGGTGAGCTTCTTGGCTTCCGCCGGCACGTCGATGTACAGGTTTTGCAGGAAGCGGCCGCCGTTGAGAGCATAGTTCAGCGGAATTCCGTTTTCCAGACCGGTTCCCGGCACCTCGTAGGTGGCCGTGATGGTGAAGGAAGTCTGGTAGGCGTTGTAGTTCAACACCGCCGCGTACCATTTGCCCGCCTGCAACGGCGGATCGTCGGACGGGGTCACCACCACCTGTTCCGAAGCGGTGGGCCCGTCGGACATGAAATCGGTTTCCGAATCCAGTTCCGCCACGGTGCTTCCCTGCAACGGGGCCCCGTACTTCACGTAGAGGTCCAGGTCCCCGCTTCCGTCGGATACCGTGATGGTGAGCCGGGTCGCGCCTTCCGGCACGTCGATATAGGCATTACCATAGCTGTTGGATCCTAAAGACGTCTCGTAGGGCACGCCGTTGGTAATCACATTCTCCGCCGTGGCGGCGAGGGTCCTCGGACTCAGGGATTTGAGGCGCGCCTCGGCCGAGAATGCCGTACGCATACCCACCGGCCCGAAGTTGAAAGCCAACAAACCGACAAGGAAAACCACCGTTGCCTTGATGCGCATCGCCGCCTCCATCATTTTTCGAACGGGTTCTTCGCAGGAAAACTTTCGAGCAAGTTTTCCTCCATACCCCTTTTCAAAGCTGTTTAAGCGGCCGTCTCCGCCTTCGACGGAGAGGGAACTGAAATGCAGTTCGGACACGGGAGGTTCCGAAGCCGAAAAGTCTGGAGTGTAAGTCTTGAAGGAACCTGCAAATAGGAGGAAATACGGTTTTGCTCCAGAGCGCGATGCGGCATCCTGCCTCTCCCTCGCTCAAGCTCATTGGCGGGCCCGGTCAAAGGCGGATTCCGAAGCGGGCCGCTTCCGACGGTTTGTGAAAGATTCGAGTCCTGCTCCGGCGCGGCCCTACCCCATAAGGCAACAAGCTGTGGCGAAGCTGCGGTATTGTGAAGATATATTAAGAATACCAGAGACCCTCCCGAGGGACAATTGTAATTCCGGAAATGCCCCTTTGCGGTTATCCTTCAACGGCTCGCAGAAAAAGGCCGGTGACTTACCGCTGAGGTGAGCCTCCGGCGCGACAAGAAACGGAGCCGATGTAAGGGGCGGTCGGGTTTGGATGCCCCGGGCGCTTCTCTTCTCCTGAGTTCGTTCGAGGATCCCACCGGAACGGCTTCACAATTCCGTAACATTTTTCGCTCATGCTGTTTGGGGAGAGGAGAAAGCCCTCGAGACTCATCGCGAACGCCCAACAAGCGCCTTCAATCGGAAAAAGTAATGCCTTTGACTTCAGCAACCGATCCTGTAATCATAAGGGGGCTGGAGAACAGATCAACAAAATTCCGTTAACACGGAATTCGTTAGCTTAACTAACGAAATACTTTTTTTTTCAGTCGTTCCTTTCTCGAAACTCTTCCACCGCCGAGAAGTCGGAGTAAGTCCAAACGAAAAAGCGGGAACAAGGTCGATCATGTACTATACCATCATGGATCCACTCATTGAGGCGTTGCTTGAAGGCGATCAGGAACGATCCGTGGGGGAGGCTCGAAAGCTTCTGGATTCGGGCGTCCCGCGTGAACGAATCATCACGGAAGGCCTGGAAGGAGCCATGGCGAGATTGAACGCCAAGTGCACGGTGGATGAATTCAATCTCCTGGAAATCATGCTTTGCGGGCGCGCCGCCACGGGCGTGATGAAAGAAATTTTCCCCCCCGATAAACCCCTCCGGAAAAGCAAAGGCGCCGCCGTGGTCGCGACCCTGGAAGGGGATGTCCATGATTTGGGTAAGAATATTCTCAAGATGGTCCTGACCGCTTCAGGGTACCGGGTGGTGGACTGCGGCAAAGATTGTCCCGTGGAAAGGTTGCTCGATACCGCCGAAGCGGAGAGAACCTTCGTTGTGGGCATCAGCGGGCTCATTTCCACCGTGCTGCCTCAAGTCCGGGGAGTGAAGGAGAAGATGGTCGAACGTGGCCTGGGACACATGCACCTCATGGCGGGAGGGGCCGCCCTCAAGCAATCTTCCCCGGAGAGCCTCAACGTGGACTATGTGGCTCAGACCGCTTTCGACGGCCTGCACCACCTCGAAGCGTTGCAGGAGACCGGCTGATGATTATGGTGACTCGGGGCTCCTTGGAAAAATCCACGCCGCCCTTTTCAACGCCGATTGAGAGGTCTTCCACATCTTCGGCTGAGCGGGAGCATAAGGCATTGCGGACGGGGTATATCCCGAAACGGGGCGGAGCAGAAACGCTTACAAGGCTTCAATGCCCCCGTGAATAGGAGCAAGGAATGTTTCTCTTGAGCCGAACCGGGACTCCCGCCCGTCCTTATATGGGACACATTGAGGAGGGAGGGCGCGAAGGACGGTCCCCGGCGAACCGGTCCCGGTCGCTTGTGAAATGGATCGGGAACGTTGAATAGCCTGGAACGCATTCAGGCGGCTGTGAGCTTTCGGGGGACGGACCGTGTGCCGGTGATCGCCCAGGTGTTCGGCCATGCCGCAGTGCTGAGCGGAGTGGACTTGAACCATTACGTCCGGGACGGCGAGCTTCTGGCTCGCTGCCAGGCAAAGGCGCTCAACCGCTACGGCTACGACGCGGTTTTCGCGTTAATGGACGTGGGCGTGGAAACGGAAGCCGTGGGTTCGGTTTTGAGCTATGGAACCGGTCGGTATCCGGTGGTGTCGTCCTACGTCTTTTCTGCAGGCATGGATATTGACACGCTTCTCGTGCCCGACCCACGCACCGAGGGCCGTATGCCCGAGCTGTTGAAGGCTGCGGGCATCCTGCGGCGGGAAGTGGGGAACGACGTTCTGGTGGTGGGCTGCGTGGTGGGCCCCATGACTTTGGCCATGCAGTTGGCCGGTGCGGAGACGAGCCTTTACTTGGCCATTGACGCCCCGGAGCTTTTTGAGCGTCTCCTGGACTTCGCCTCCGAAGTAATCATCCGTTTCGGTACGGCACAGTTGGAGGCGGGCGCCCACTTGCCCATCGTTTTCGATCCTTCCGCATCACCGGACGTGGTCCCCCCCGGGTTTTACCGAGAATTCCTGCTGCCCCGGCTTCAACGCATCTTCGCCGCCTTCAAACAGGCGGGGTCGGCTGTAAACTGGCTGCACACGGCAGGTCCCGTGGCGCCGATTCTCCGCTTCTATCCCCAAGCCCACGTGAACCTCGCCAACCTCGATTTCTGCGTGGACCCGCAACAGGCCATGGAGGCGCTCCCCCATACCTGTTTCAACGGCAATATCAAGCCGCTCTCCTTTGTGGAAGGCACTCCCGAGCAAATTTCGGATGAATCACACCGTTTGTTACGTATATTTGCCCGGCGTGGTGGGTTCATTCTCTCTTCGGGCTGCGAAATTCCTCCGGAAGCCGCGCCCGAGAACATCGCCGCCATGGTTTCGGCCGCTTGCGGGGAAAGGTAATCCGTGCCCATATTAACCGTCAGGCGGGCAGATGGAGAACGAAGGATATCCTTTGTCTCCGGGCCCTCTTTGCGTCGGATACTGGATGCCGCAGGCGCCGGAGTCCGCTCGGGATGCAGCGGAATCGGCGGATGCGGGCTCTGCCGGGTATCTATCGAAAAGGGGAATGTGGGAGCGCCCAATACCGCAGAACGCCTGCACCTGAACACCGAGGAACTGGCCCGGGGCATCCGACTGGCGTGCCAGGTAATACCCGAAGAAGACCTGTGGGTGACGATCCCGGCACCGACGCCGGAGTCCGTGTGGAGGCCCTTGGACATCAATCGTGAGCGGTGCAAGAGACTTCCCGAGGAGGATTTGAGACAAGACCTGCCCCAGGGGGTCCAAAGGCCCTGCGGTGCCGCTGTGGACGTCGGTCCCATCGACATCGGTCTTTCTTTGTGTGATCTCGGCGACGGCAAACGCCTGGCAGGACGTTACGGCCCATATGCGCCCGACGACCCGGATCCGGATGATGCAGCGGGGTCAACCAACGATCCCGAATCCCTTTTGGGCGGCATAGCCTTAGGCCGCCGCACCTTGGAAGCCGTGAAAGAGGGGCTTTGGGACATCGCCGTTCGGGAAGGAATCGATCTCGGCCGAGTGGTGCGGGTCGCGCTGGTGGGGAATGCCGCGGCGGAGACCTCGTCGTCGGATCGGGCTCGCGGCCGTCCGGAACCTGCACGAGACTGGGCGGGCCAGTGGGCCATTCATCCGGAAGCCGAAGTCGAGATCGTGCCGCCTTTGAAAGAACAGGGAGGCTCTCACCTGCTTGCAGGCGTCATGGCCTCAGGTCTCCTTGAGGACGAAAGCCCCGGCCTCTTCATGGACCTGGACTTCGCTTCGGGCATCGCCTTGTGGGACGGACGAGTGCTGAGAGTCACATCACCCGCCAAGAACCCTCCGTTTGCGGGATCGGCGATCAACCGAGTTCGGCAGACGGCATCGGGATCGGAAGGGTCAGGTTTCGCCGTCGAAGGCGCCCAACTCATCGATGTGATAGCCCGCCTTGTGGGCTCCCGCGTCTTGAGCCCCACGGGTCGCTTCACATCGACCGTTCCACAAGAGGGGTTCTCTCTGGTGCATGACGAACGGACCATTGTCCTCACGCAAGAAGACGTGACGGAGTTCCAAGAGACCAAAGCCGCCGTCTGCGGGGCCGTAAGGGTCTTGGAAGCAAAGGCCGGTTTGGGAAACGAAGACCTGCAACGCATCTGTGTTTCGGGGACTTTCAGCCGCCGGCTCAATGTCGCCGGCGCACAGGCCATTGGGCTGTTGCCGTGCATTCCATCCGATCGGATCGAACTGTGCGGAAATACGGCCTTGTTGGGATGCGAGGAGGCACTGCTGTGCCCCTCTTCCGTCCAACGTCTGAAAGACGTGGGGGAACGAGCCGAATTGATTCATCTGACGAACTGCCCTGAGTTCGACGATTTCTTTGTGGAAAACCTGTATCTGGGACCTGTGTAAGGGGCGAATCATGGGGAACGCCTATGGCGGTCAAGAGAATTACCCGGTCATCCGGTTGGCGCAGTATTTAGGGGGACTGACGACACAACAGGATGTGTGGACCGAAGCGGGAAAAGCCCTGCGCAGTTTTTTTGGCGCACACCTGGTTGCTTTCTGGGCTCGGCGCTCCGACGGGATCATTAGTGTTCGGCATTGGGATGTCTCGCGTCAAGGGGTGGGAAAAGATCTCCCCAGCCTTGTGAACGTGCTCGGATTCTCAGAGTCCGATCGAAAAAAGAGTGAATCGGAAATCGTGGAGGCGGCCGTGGAAACCATGGACAGCGGCTTCCTCACAACGAGGACCATTTCCGCAGCCGATCCGCTTGCCGGTGCTTTTCTACCCGTGCTCCGCGAGAATCAGGTTACGGAAGTCATGCTCGTTGGCCAAAAGACCACGAAGCCGTTCTCCAAAGACCTGCTCGATGTTTATCTGGCCGTGGCCGGTTTGGTGGGAACCACGGCCTCACGCCTGGCGTCGGAAAGAGAGCTGACGCAACATCGCCGTCACTTGGAAGCGTTGGTGGAGGAACGCACGGCGGAGCTCAGAAAGACCAACGAACACCTTCGACGAGAAATCATCCAACGCAGGCAGGCGGAAGAAAAAGTGGCGCACCTCAATCGTGTGCTGCGGGCCGTAAGCCGCGTCGATAAGCTCATCGTCAGGGAAAATCACCGAGACCGTTTGCTTCAAGGGGCCTGCGATCTGCTCGTGGAAAGTCGCGGTTATTTCAATACCTGGATTGCCCTGAAGGACGAGGCGGGCGGCCTGAAGGCGACCGCCGAGGCAGGACTGGGTGATGCGTTTCTTCCGTTGATTGAACGAATGGAACAGGGAGAGTTTCCCGATTGCACTCGCCGAGTACTTCGAGAGGTGGACCCGATCGTCACCCAGTATCCCACTTCGACCTGCACTGATTGTTCTTTGGCCTCGGAGTACGACGGCAGAGCGGGAATGACTCTTCGGCTGCAGTACGAAGACCAGCTTTACGGATGGTTGTGCGCATCCATCCCTTCGCACCTAGCCGAGGACGAGGAAGAGCAAGCCTTGATTCGAGAAGTGGTCGACGACATCGCCTTTGCACTCCACAACATTGAGATCGAGGAGGATCGAAGGCGGGCGGAAGAGCAAAGGGACGAGTTTCTTTCGCAGCTTCAGGCAACGCTCGAAGCGACCGCCGATGGAATTCTGGTGGTGGATCGCAATGGAGAGATCCGGCTGTTCAATCAACGCTTCCTGGAAATGTGGAAGATACCGGATGCCGGCCTTCGTTCCGGGGACGACGATCGGGCCCTGGCCTATGTGCTCGACGAATTGCGGGCCCCCGAGCTTTCATTTGGGACCATCGGGGAATTACACGGGCACCCTGAAGCCAAGAGCTTCGACACGATCGAGTTCAGGGACGGGCGCATCTTCGAACGCTATTCGCGACCCCAGATCCTGGGCAATGAGACCATTGGAAGGGTGTGGAGTTTCCGCGACATCACCGAGCGCAAGCGGGCGGAAGCTGAAAAGGAGGAACTCGAAGCGCAGCTGCGTCAGGCCCACAAAATGGAGGCCATCGGCACACTTGTGGGCGGTATCGCTCATGAAATCAACAACATCGTGGGAATTATCTTGGGAAATGCCGAACTCTCCATGCTCGACGTACCCAAATCCGATCCCGCCGGAGAATGTTTGCAGGAAATACTGACCGCCTCTTTCCGCGCAAAAGAGGTCGTACGACAAATTATGACGTTCGCCCGCAAGACGCCGGATACAAGAAAGCCCATCGATATCTGCGAGACGGTCAAAGAATCTATGAAATTGATTCGTTCGACGATCCCTTCCACCATCGAAATCCGGCAGAGGATTTCCTGTGAATCCGAGATCGTTCTGGCCAATCCCACGGAAATCAACCAGATCCTCATGAATCTGTGCAGCAACTCGGTGCATGCCATGGGAGACGAAACCGGCGTTTTGGAAGTGATGCTGGAACCCGTTGTCCTCGATGAACAAGCCGCTTCTCACTATGACCGCTTGACTGCGGGTGAATACGTGAGACTATCCGTGAAGGATTCCGGCAGCGGTATCGATCCTGATATCATGGATCGTGTATTCGATCCCTATTTCACCACCAAGGACGTGGACAAAGGTTTGGGCATGGGGCTGGCCGTGGTGTTCGGTATCGTGGAAAAACACAATGGCTTGATCACACTGACGAGCGAAATCGGGAAAGGGACGACGGCCGAAGTATGGCTTCCCAAAACCGATCTCCGGGCCGATACCCAAGCCGTTGAAGGTTCCGATCCTCCCAAGGGGAACGAGCATATCCTGCTGGTGGATGATGAACCCTCCCTCGTCAGTCTCCTTACGCAGATGCTTGAACGGCATGGATACACAGTGGTGGGAAAGACAAGCAGCAAGGAAGCGCTGAATTTCTTTCAGGCGGAATCCGACGCATTCGATTTGATCATCACGGACATGTCCATGCCGGAGATGCCGGGAGATCGCTTGGCGATGGAGGCCATGAAAATTCGTCCCGACATCCCCGTTATCATCTGTTCCGGCCATAATGATCGATTGGACGCGGACCGGGCGAAGCGGGCGGGGATTAAAGAATACATGATGAAGCCTCTGGATCTCGGTCATTTCATAAGGACGATTCGCAACGTATTGGATGCCTCCGATTGAGTCTGAGCCGGCCCGCTCACGGCCGATCGTGGGCGGTGTGTGACAAGGGACGTTCCGCCAAAGATATCTTGACTTCTTCGTTTACACCTAATAGACATAAAGTCTAGAAGTTCGGTAACGGAACACGGTGTAAATCCGTGACGGTCCCGCCGCTGTAACCGGGGACGCAGATCCGGAGTTAAGCCACTGTATCGGGCGCAAGACGTACCGGTATGGGAAGGCGTCGATCTTGCGGAAGACCTGGAAGTCAGAAGACGACCGACGCTTCGATAGGTAAGGAATCCGATGGCAAAGGGTTCCGATGGCCGGTTTCGGCTGTCGGAACCCTTTTTTTCGTGCTTGTTTGTTCAGGGCCTCGAGAAATTTTCGCGCAGGGACGTATACCTCGGGGCCGTCACTGCAAGAGTATACGTCTCGCCGAGAGGAATCGGACCATGGAAATGTCGGCCGTTCTGGTCAGAACAATCGGGGATTTTGAACAGGCGAACCTGCCGGTACGGGACATCGAGGACGACGAGGTACTCATAGAAGTGGAAGTAACCGGCCTTTGTCGCACGGACCTCAAGATCATCAGGGTGGGTCATCGCGATCTCACCTTGCCGAGAGTCCCCGGTGAGGAAGTCGTTGGGATCGTGCGCAAGAGGGGTGATCATGTCGCCGATCTGAAAGAGGGTCAACGGGTTTATGTGTATCCGGGCGTTTGGTGCGGCGAATGCCCGGCTTGTCTGAGAGGCGCGGAAAACCTCTGTCGCGGCATGCAGATCATGGGGTTTCATCGAGATGGCGGCTTCGCTCAATACGTCATCGCCCCGGCAAGGAGTGTTATTCCCGTTCACGAGGGTCTCAGCGCGGAGCAGGCCGTATTTGCGGAACCGCTTTCCTGTTGCCTCAATGCGCTCGAACTGGCGCGCCTCCAACGGGGCGACACCGTGGGAATCTGGGGTGCCGGACCCGCGGGAACCTTGTTGGCGAGAGCGTCACGTTCCATGGGAGCCGAACCTTTTCCCATAGAACCGGATGAGCGTCGTCGAGAAATCGCCGGCGGCATGGCGAGCCCCGGGAAGAAGAAATTCGACGCCTGCATTGTGGCGGTAGGTTCCGTGCAAGCCTATCGGGAGGCGCTTGGGGCAATGAATCCGCGCGGTCGCCTAGTGGTGTTCTCCGGGCTGCATCCGTCGGAGGATGAACTTCCCGTGAGCTTCAACCAGTTGCACTACCACGAGCAGACAATTGTAGGCGCCTATGGCTGCAGCTTCAGACACGGCATCGAGGCTTTGCGTGCCATTGCCGAGGGAGAAGTCCCCGTCAAGGACCTCATTTCGCATCGCATGGGTCTGGGCGAGCTGGAGGAAGCGCTCAAAATCGTCGAAAATCGCCTGGGCATGAAGGTCCTCCTCTATCCGAGCAGAAATCGTTAAAGGAGACGTGAGAAATGAGTTGGTCGGAAGAATCATTGAAATCGTTCGGTGCGAACATCCAGAAGCTCATCCGAAAAGAGGACCTGAGCCGTAATGAGAGCTACGAGATGTTCCGCAGCATTCTGCTGAATCAACAGCCGGACCTGCAACAGGGCGCGTTTCTCTCGGCTCTCGTTTCCAAGGGGGAGACCTACCAGGAAATCGCCGGTGCCTGGCAGGCTATTGTGGAACTCGATACGGCGGCCGTTGAGGGCGAACTGGACGCCCCCATCGTCGAGAACTCGGGAACCGGTATGGATCAGCTCAAGACGTTCAACGTAAGCACCGCCGCATCCGTGGTCGCCGCCGCGGGCGGCGCACGAATGGCACGCCACGGAGCCAGAGCCCTGACTTCCTCCTGCGGCACGGTGGACCTGCTTGAAGGCATCGGCATCGACGTCGAGTGCGAAGTGGATAAGGTGGCGGAAAGCATCCGAAAAGAGGGCATCGGCCTGTTCAACGGCATGAGTTCCAAGGTCCACCCCCAATCGCTGGGACGGATCCTGAGTCAGATTCGTTTTGGATCCACGCTCAATATCGCCGCATCTCTGGCAAGTCCCTGTCGCCCCACACACGGCTTGCGAGGAGTCTATGCGGAGGAGCTCGTCCCCAAAGTAAGCCATGTGATGAAGGATATCGGGTATCAGCGTGCCATGGTGGTGCACGGGTTTGATGCCGAAAAAAAGAAGGGAATGGATGAGATGTCGATTCTCGGCGAGACTCTGGTGCACGAATTCACCACCGACGGGGACGAACAGACCTTCCTTCTGGCACCCGAGGATGTGGGGCTCGAGCGGGCCGACTACCCATCCATCGCGGCGACGGGGGATATCCACAAGGAACTCGTCCGATTCATGAAGGTCATCACCGGAACCGGACATCCCGAGTGCGTCGACATGACCTGCCTCAATGCGGGCGCCGTTCTCTACTTGGTGGGCAAAGCGGAGAATATCGGAAAAGGCGTGGAAATGAGCCGTGAAATTATCGAGACCGGCCAAGCCTTGGCCAAACTCTCCCGATGGGTTACCATCCAAACGGATTCGTCCAAGGAAGGACTCAAGAGATTTCTCGACGTCGCCTCACAAGCAGGCATCCGGGCGGAAGCAGCCGCGTTGCTGTAATCTTGGAACCCATGCATGCACATGCATACGCGAGGGTTCGTACGGCACGGCTTTGGAGCCGCCCCAAACGAACCCTCGTATCATCCCCTTCTCTTTCCAGTATCCGCCCACCTCTCCGGCGAAATCCCCCAAATCAATCGGCGCCTCTCGTCGATCTTTGTTGCCAAGAGAATCGATATGGGTAAAGTATAGTCCTGTCGGGCCGCAGAAACGCAGGCACGGCGCGATGCGAACGCGGACCGTCCTCGAGGGCGCGGCGAAGGCGCTTTTCAGGAGCGCCCGTTGCATTTCAATCCTCCCGTGAACCGAGTCCTCCCAATGCGTCATGGGTGGAAAGCCGTGAAGCCCGTCTGCGGCGAGCGCCTCGAACGAACGGATCAGCAGGGCCTCCTCCATGAACACGGAGCAATAGATGACCCGAGAGAACCGGCAAGAGGACCATAGACCCTGGGGTTTTTTCGAAGTTCTGTCCGATCGTCCAAACCACAAGGTGAAACGAATTACCGTTTATCCAGCCCAAAGGCTGAGCTATCAACGTCATTTTCATCGTTCCGAGCACTGGTACGTCATCAGCGGCAGTGCGGTGGTCACCAAGAACCACGAAGAAATCGAGTTGACCGTAGGCCGATCTTTGGACCTGCCCGTACAAACCTGGCATCGGGTCCGAAACCCGGGCGCGGATGATCTGGTGTTCATTGAAGTCCAGACCGGCGAGTACTTCGGAGAGGACGATATCGAAAGGTCCGAGGATGACTATGGCCGGACCTGATGCCGGAGAGGGTCAAAGCGGAACGGCTCCATCGGCATAGACTCAACGTGAGTATTCAGAGGGATATCCGAGGGAACCCTTTTCAAAAAAAGGGGTTCCCTCGGGCTCCTTCCTAACAACTTTAGGCGTTTCAATATGTTGGACGGAAGATGCCGCTCGTTTTTCGAATCGCGTACGCGATTCGCAGAAGCGCAACGGGGGTCCGGGGGGCCATGAGTCCCCCGGCAGGGGGTGCAGGGGGACGGCGTTCCCCTGCGGCGCACCCCGTGAATAGGCACGACTCAACATGCGCGGAGATCCCATGGAAGGAGTGGACAACAACCTGGTGGCCGTAATCCTGGCCGGGGGCATGGGCACCCGTTTCTGGCCCCTCAGCACCCGTGAAAGGCCCAAGCAGTTCACCCGGCTTTTCGACGATCGGAGTCTGCTCCGGATGAGCTACGATCGTGTGGCCGGCATCGTGCCGGACGATCGAATCTTGGTCCTGACCAATGCGGACTACACCCACCTGGTTGAGGAACAGCTTCCCGAGCTGCCGATGGAGAACATCTTCGGGGAGCCCGAACGTAAGGATACGGCCGCCGCGGTGTGCCTCGGCGCGTTACTGGCGAATAAACGCTTCGGAAACCCGGTGATCGTCGTGTTGACGGCGGATCATTTGATCGAACCCGTCGGTTCGTTTCAGCGAACCATGATTTCCGCGGCAAAAGCGGCAAGACGGAGCGGAGCTCTTTACACCTTCGGCATCAAGCCGACTCACCCGGCCCAAGGCTACGGCTACCTGGAGGTCGGAGAAAGACTCCCTGGAAACGGATCGACGGAACACTTTCGGCTTGTGTCCTTCAGGGAAAAACCGGATGCGGCAACCGCAAGCCGGTACCTGGAGTCAGGCAGGTATTTGTGGAATTCGGGCATGTTCGTTTGGACTGCGGAAGCGGTCCTCGAGGAGCTGACCCTCCATCTGCCCGACCACGTCGAGCATCTCAGCCGGGCTGTTGAGCAAATGGAGACCCGAGATCGGGATACCGCCCTACAGAAGGGTTTCGCCCTTATTGAACGAATTTCCATCGACTTTGCCGTCATGGAAAAGGCTCGCGACGTCCGCTGCGTCGTCGGTGAATTTTCCTGGAAAGACGTGGGCGGATGGCCCGCCATGCAGGATTCGTTGGAATGCGACGCCCACGGAAATTACGTCAAGGGGCGCGTCCACACGTTGGACGCTCGGGGAAATCTGCTGTTCTGCGAGCATCCCAAGGAAACATTGGCCGTCGTAGGGGTCGACGACGTGGTGGTGGTCCGGGCGGGATCCAGGACCCTGGTGGCTCGTAAGGACCGCCTGGAAGACGTGAAGAAGGTCGTAGAGGCCATGCTTGCACAGTCGGACTCATTGGACCCCGAGGACGAGGAGCCCTTTTCCCGGTAGAATCGACGTAATCGTTCACGGGGGGAACTTTTTCAAAAGTTCCCCCCGTGCACCCCCCTAGACATTTCAAGCGGGCCTCACCGCCTTCGGCGGAGGGCCTGAGGGGGAAACAAAGTTGCTCATTAATTTCCAGCGTCTTAGTACGGCTTCGTCGCGCACCGGCGGAGCGAGGCACATCAAGGCATTCTTAAAGCGCGATGCTTTCGTCGAGGAATCGGATGATTTCGGCCCTGGAAGCTCGTTCAGAGAGAGCCTTTGACCCTGGCCGCGAGGCGCAGCGAGCAAGCCGTTCAACAAGTATGGGGAAGGTTTCCCCGAACACCCCGCGAACACGGACGAATCGACCGACCCCTTCTCTTCTCCTCTACTCTTCAGGCATCCTTTCCGTCCACGAGATCAAGAAAGGCTTGGGCCGTCAACACCTGGAGCAAAGGGAATACCGGAGTCTTGCGATACAGATCCAGGCAGTTCCGATGCATTTCCTCGGTTGCCGAGGCACAGCAGTCTTCGACGATCACCGACCGAAAATCATTGGCCAGAGCGTCCAGAGCAGTGGCCAAGACGCATACTTGGGTCATGATGCCCGTCACGGCAACGGTATCCACGCCCCAGGTGCGCAGGGTCTGGTCCAGGTCCGTCTTGTAAAAGGCGGAAAACCTTCGTTTGGGCAAGAACACGTCGCCCGGCTGGAAGTCCAGCCCTTCATAGACTCCGGCCCCTTCCGTCCCTCGAATGGAGTGGGGTTTCATCCTGCCTTTGAACAGGAAGTCCTCGCGAAGAAAGCTGTCCATGGAGAACACGATGGGAAGCCCCCGGTCTCGACATTGATTGATGAGCCGGTTGAGAACGGGCAACATGGCGCGTGCGTTGGAGGTGACCGGTAGGTGTCCAAGCTCCTTAAACGTGTCTTGAACCAGGTCGATGATCAGTAGTGCCGCTTTCATGATTTCTCCTGTATCGACGTTGATCCACGAGGAAGATTTTCGCGGATGCCCCGAGCCGCACAGCACGGAACAGCCGCTCACCCGAACTTCACCTTCTCGGACGGACAAGCGTGGGCGGCCCCGCAAGCCAAGCTGCTCAGGAAGTCTTGAATCTCCACTACGATGTGTTCGGCGCACAGTTCCGCGGCATAGGCTCCGCAGTGGGTCATAGCCGAGTATCGGAGCACGGGGAATCGCGCACACAGGGCTTCGAAAAAGGGAAACAGAGGGTCGAGGGTTCCGCAGAGCAAGAGAACCGGGCAGCGTAAGCCGGTGAAAACCCGTTCCGTATCATGGGCGAGCAGGGCCTCTCGCACCTGTCCGATTCGCTCGCACCCACCTGCGGAATCCAGGGTCACCTTGTGGGTCGTGTGAGGATCGCCTCCCGGGTCCGCATCCAAGCACCGGCTCCAGAGTCGAACCAAGTGCCCTCCGTCGGCAAGGATCGGCACCGAGTCGGTGAGCTTCAGGTACGCTTCCGGAACCGTTTGGCCGACTCTCCAAACGGGCGCCGCCAACATCAAGCTCTTCACCCGATCCGGCCGTGAGGCGGCCATTCCCACGGCAACCCCGGCTCCGGCCTGAACGCCCAAAAGATGGAAGTGCTGAATGCCTCTTGCAGCCAAAGCCTCAAGAAGCACTTCGGCATGTTGGTCCACTGAAAACGGAGATTTGGGGACGAAGGAACCGCCGAAGCCCGGCAGGTCCGGCGCCGTCAGTCGGTACTTTCCCCCGAGCAATCCGAGCATCCCCTCGAAGGAGGCCGATGTTGAAGGAATACGATGAAGGAAGACCAGCGGGGTACCCACCCCGCCTTCCGTAAATCGCAAGTGGACCTGTCCTTGCCTCGTTTCCACATAGGCTTTCTTCACTTGCGCCGGAGGAATCTTGGGCTTTCCCATGGCTTGGATAGGACTCCCGAATGTGACGATTTAAAACTGTCGAGGCGGAACGGCACCGGTCACCCGACGCGCTCTTCCACGCGAGGGTCGCATCAATCCCGATTTCGCGAAAGCAGGGTTTGAAACACTTCGCCCGCTCGATAGGAACTCCGGACGAAAGGCCCTGCGGTCACGGCCTCGAACCCCATATCGCGCCCTTCCCCCTCCCACTTTTCAAACTCCTCGGGGTGCACATACCGTTTCACCGGATAGTGGCTCGGTGAGGGTCTGAGATACTGGCCAAGGGTCAGGATGCGACAACCCGCCTCAACAAGATCCGCCATGGCTCCTCGGACTTCTTCGGCCGTCTCACCGAGCCCCAACATAAGACCGGACTTGGTCGCCGAAGAGGAGAAATCGGAGGCTGAACGAAGCAATCTCAAGGACCGGCGGTAGTCCGCTCCGCGACGTACCTCTGAATAGAGTCGAGGAACGGTTTCCATGTTGTGGTTCAGCACGTCGGGACCCGCCTCGAGCACAACCCGCAATGAGCCTTCCGACCCCTGAAAATCCGGCACCAGAACCTCCACACCGGTCGAGGGCATCCGCGTCCGGATCGCGCGGATGGTTTCGGCGAATTGGTGGGCTCCGCCGTCCGCCAAGTCGTCTCGGGTCACGGAGGTCACCACGATGTACCGTAACCCCAGTTTCGTGCTCAAGTCGGCCACGCGATTCGGTTCTTCGGGATCCGGCGGATTCGCAGCGCCGTGTTCAACAGCGCAAAACGCACAGTTGCGCGTGCAGCGGTCGCCCAGAATCAGAACGGTGGCCGTCCTCCGAGAGAAACACTCGGATAGGTTGGGGCATCGAGCGGCCTCGCAGACCGTGTGCAGGGAGCTCTCCTTAAGAAGCCCCCGAACTTCGTCCCGCACCTCTCCCGCCGATAACCGTCGCTTGAGCCACGGCGGTTTCCGATCCGGTCGCGAAGGGTTATCCTTGGGGTCCATTCTATTACGCTTGATGCGGTGAACTCAAAATACGGGACAAAAACTCGGCCCCCGTCGCGGCGTGTACCGGAAGGCGACGAGGGCGTGGATCAGTCGGCGTGATTATGAGGCGGGTTCGGAGAGCATTTCGAGCAAAGAGACATCCAAAGGCCGCGCGAGAAGCTCCTTCGCCTTGCCGATGAAATCCACCATATGAGGGGCGCTCAAATGGGCGTCCAGCTCGGCGCGACCCGTCCAATTTTCATAGAACACGAACACCTTCGGGTTGTCCAATGTGCGGTGCAAATCGTAGTTGATGCAACCGCCCTCTTTTCTCGTGGGCTCAATGATCTGCGACAGGGCCTTCTCCAGAGCTTCTTCCTTTCCTTCTTTGGCTTCCAGCGTAGCAATCACCGTAATCATTCCGTTCTCCAGTTCCGTTTTGGGACGCTTTGAGTGGTCATGCTTCGTTCTTGGGCGCCGGCGAAAGATTCGCCTCCGAGGCTCTTTCGGCAAGCTCCGCCATGGACTCCGGGGAACCGATAAACACGATCAGGTTTTTCTGCCCCGCCCTTCCGTCGGGAACCTGTCGCGGCATCAACTTCCAGTCCCCCAGAACATAACTGAACAGGACCGTTTCCTCGCCATCCACCAGGAACCCCTTGGAACGCACAATCCCTTTAGGAAGATTGCCGGCCGTTTTCTTGAAGGCATCAATACTTTCGCCTTCCCACCGGTACACCGCGGAAAGAAGACGGTCCGGAGGGGTCACCTGCGCTTCAGGATCTTCTAACAATTTTTCACAGTAGCTGTCCAGTTCTTCCGGAGTCATGGGTGTATCCGGTCCCTCTTCCGAGAACGCTTCCTCGGTTTCTCCGGGCAAGAGAAGATGACTTACATCGACTTCGGCGAAAGTCGTTTCGTGAAACACGGGGTCCGGATGGTGCTCCCGAACCACCTCTTTGATCCGAGCGATGGTTCCCCCATCGGCGGTATCCGTCTTGTTGATCAAGAAAACCGTGGACGAAGCCAACTGCTTCTCAATGGACTGGTAGGCACCGTAGGCGTCCAGGAAGTGACCGGCGTCGATCATGCAGAACTGCTCTTGAAATTGGAATCGATCCTTAAAAATCGATAGTCTCAGATCTCTCTTCAAGTCGGATGGGTTGGCCACGCCCGTGGATTCGATGAGCAGCACGTCGGGACGGATGGTCTGGGCGATGGAATTCAGCGCCTTGACGAAATCGGTCTTAACACAGGCACAGAAGATGGAACCTTTGCTGATCTCCACCATATCGAGGTCCTCACCCTCGACCAGCGTACCGTCCACGTCGACCTCGCCGAATTCATTCATCAGGATCATCAGCTTGCGATCTCCCGGGAATTGGCGGATAACCCGGTTGAGAAATGTGGTCTTCCCCGATCCCAAAAAGCCGGTGATCAGAAAGACGAACGTCTTTCCCGCCATGATTAGATCCTCGCTTTGATCTCTTTTTCAATTTCCTGAACGGTCAATAGCTTACCCACGGATATGACCTGCTCGTCGATGACCAGACCGGGCGTGGTGAACACGCCGTATTTTGCAAAAACGTCCAAGTCTCCCACTTTGACAATCTCTGCCCGGTCGGCGAGATTCAGGCTCTTCACCGCTTCAACGACATTGTCGTAAAGTTGATTGCATCTCTTGCAGCCTGGGCCTAATACCTGGATTTTCATCTTCTCTTCCTCCCTGGACGGTAATTGTCGGTCCTCAGTCCTTCAAGAAGGGGCAAAACACCGTTCCAGCTTTGAAAGAATCTCCCGGGAGTCCACTTTCCAAGCGACAAAGGCAAGGCTTGTGCCCACGTCCTCCCAGTCGATCCATTCGGCCTTGCCTCCGACGAAATTCACCAACAAGGTCTTGTCGGGGAAACGTACCGGACCTTTCACCCGAAACACCTCCCAAGGTAATTCCGCCAGGAAACTCGCGAAAAGGCTTTCGTCCAAGGGCCGGTCGTCCCGAAAATAGAAGCTGACATATCCCGCCTCCGGGGCCTGAATCCCCGCATGGGACTCGCAGTCATGGTGGTGATCGTGCCCATGGTGGTGATCGTGCCCATGGTGATGATGATCACTATGATGATGTGGGTGGTGTTCGGCGGTTCCCTGCTCATCGCCTTGCTCGACGGAGAGCGTGGGGAAAAAAGGAGCCAACTCGGTTCCGCCGTGTCGTTTGGATCGCACATTCCACAAAGTGTCCGGGTCCACTGCGCAGTGCACCGTAGGCACTACCCTACTACCGGGAAACTCTTGATGAATCTCCTTTAGGAACACGGGGACCTGTTCCGGTTCGAGCAAGTCGATCTTGTTGAGAAGAATCAGATCCCCCTCGCTCAACTGACGATAAAACAGCGGCCCGAAGTTTTCCCTCGCCTCCCAGAAATCGGCGTCAAGAACGGTCAGCGTGGATTGATGCTCCATTACATCCCTGATGAAAGGCTGATCCAGCACGGCCGTAATGGAAGTGGGATCTGCAACACCCGTGGCTTCGATCATGATTCGTTTCGGATTGAAACGCTCCGCGATGCCTTTCAGACTCTGGATTAAGTCGGCCGCCAGCGTGCAGCAAATGCAGCCGCTGGTCAGTTCGATCACGTCGGAACCCGCTTGCTGAAGCAGAGCTCCGTCGATGCCCACGTCGCCGAACTCATTCACCAGCACAACGGTGTCCGAAAGGTCGCCCTCCCAGGATAAGATTCGCTTCAACAGCGTGGTCTTTCCCGCCCCCAGAAACCCCGCCAGCAGTACCACCTTGGCTTTGGCCGAGCCTGCAATCGACGATGGTTGCGTCATGAATTCCTACTCCTCACTCCAGTTCCGTGAGTGCACCCGCACGGGACAAGTCGACGTCCAGGCCGATCACCTGACGACAGAAAAAGCAGACCCCCAACGTTCCGTCATCCGTCGTCAAAGCGTCCCATGCGTCCCGGTAAAGCCTGAACTCCGATTCGGACAGGCCGGATACCTCGCCGGGCGACTCCAATGGTCGTATTCGATCGGACTTTCCACAATAAGGACACCGGACGCCCACCAACATGTAGACCGTATGAGGAAGCGCATTGTCGAAAATAATGTTACTCAGGACGTCCAGTGCCTTCTCCGAATCCATCATAACCTTCCTACGCACCACAAAGTCAATGCCCAAGGATTATCAACAGCATTTGTAGAGGCGGAGTAACCTCTTATCCATGACGAAATGGAACTTCATAAACGAGCTGCCGTCAAACTGGGTTCTTACCCCGTGAACCGTGTCGGCCACCTCGATGGTGCTCCTGAGATGGGTGATCATGATCAGTTGCCGTCGTTTTGCCAAGTCCTTCAGTAAATTGGACATGTTCCGATGGTTCGTCCAATCCAGAGAGGGTTCCACCTCGTCGAGCAGGTAGAAGGGAGACTGCAGCCTGCCGAACAGCGCAAGCTTCGCCGCAAGCGACGCCACGGTTTTCTCACCTCCCGAGAGGAACCGTGCCTTCTTGGTCCCTTTGTCGGGAAAAGTCACCTCTATTTCGAGTCCTGAGCGACCGTTGAACCGATCAATGAAAACACGCCCATCACCTCGTGCCATCATGCCCCTGTAAAGTCTGCGAAACTCGGCGTCGAAGGCCTCAATCCCCGCGCCATTGTCCGATTCTTCCGCCGATGATTCAACAAAGAACCGAAAGTACTCCAGACGATCACAGGGGTGCAGTTGCAGGAAGTCGTTGAGTTCCTCCTGCCTCACCAGGGACTTGAGGGCATCCCCGAGCCCAAACTCAAAAAGGCGCTCTCGGTAGGCGTCCTTGGAAAGTCGATCTCCCTCGATGAAATAGGATTCGATTCCGGATCGGTCCAGACAACGCGAGGTCACGAAACTTTCATCGTTCTTATCGGGTCCCTTTTTGAAACGCAGTTCCACCCGGACTTCTTCCGCACGTGGATGGTCCTTCCCCCCCGTGTAGAACAAGTCCTCCGTGGAGTAGCATCTGAGTTTCCCAAGATCGTCCTCTCCCAACGCCCAAGTGATGGCGTCAAGAATGTTGGATTTTCCCACCCCGTTGTTCCCGATGATCACTCCGATCCCGGGATTGAATGAAGCGGTGACTTCCTCCGCATAAGACTTGAATCCATGCGCTTTGAATTCTTCTAGAAAAAGCATGTAGACCTTCGCGAGGGGAAAACAGCCGTCGTATGGATTCCCCCGGCACTCCCTGTATTTCAAGCTAAAGTCCGGTTACGAAATTTCGTTTGACTCCGAATCGACGAATTCGGCATGCGGAGGATTCGCCAAGAGCCCCCACCGTCCTCTCCGGGCCGTTCCAACCACCCGCAGCGTAAAAGCCGACCGGGCCGGTACGACCGCACCAAAGAGCATTCTCAAGCCTCACGGGTGTCGTCCGCCTTCCAGAAACCGTCTCCGGCATCGCCGGTACGGCAGAGCACCGTTCGCGACGCCTTCCTTCCGTGATGAAACGCAAAGACACTTGTGAAAAGCAGCGCGCATGCCCGCGCACCTTCCCCCTTTCATCCGACGTATCGGTCCCTAATTGCCTGAATCAGGTCTTCCTGAGGAGGGATATTGGCTTCGAACACGAGTTCGTCGTTGAGGGCAACGCTGGGAAGAGATTTCGCCTTCAATTGCTTGAACCTGACCACTCCCTCCCTTGTGCGCATGTCCCACTCTCTTACTTCGATCAGGTCTTGTATCTCATTCGGTAAAGCCTTTACCGATTCCGCCATGTAGACGCAGGCCAGTCACTGCCTGAAATCCGTCAGCAGCACGTCCACTGTCACTCTTGCCATCTGATCCTCCTAATACAACCCGCTCTTGGCGACCTCTCAACTCAAATGCGTTTGAATTCCACTACGAGTTTTCCATTATCGAGGGTCAACAAGGTATAGGTGCCGGACGAGCTGAGCGAAAGCGCTCCTACATTGACGAAGTCCACCTCTCCCAACCGTACGTGTTTGTTTTTCCCGGTGTGTCCGAAAAGCACCACATCCGAGGAAAACTGCCCGGTCATAGCCTCCAAAGCGGGAAACACGCTTTCGTCGCTCAAGTATTCACTGAGATCACAGACCTGAATGATCTCGGTGGAAAAAGGCGCATAGTCCGAGAACCCTTCGAGATCCTGAATGAATCCATCGTAAAATGCCAAAACCTTTCGAGTGTCCATCAAAAAGGTTCGCATCAGTGGGAGGGTTACCAGGAAGTCCCGGTTTCTGGGTTCGAGAACAGGTACGTTATCGTCGTTCGCGTTTCCGGAGCACAAGTGAGCGGACGCCCGGTCCAGAGAACCTTGAAGACACCTCCACCCGCTTTTCCGGACCCACCCGACCACAGAGTCGTTATCCATACCGCGAGCAACAAGATTTCCCAAACAATACACGGCCTGCACATCTTCGGTTTCAAAAACACCCGCGAAGCGCTCCAACGCGCGGAGGTTCCCATTGACGTCGGCCACAACGGCGACCCGGCACAACGGTTCGGTCTCCGACTCCACGGGAATCGCGGGAGCGGGAGCCATTGTCCCGGCCCGGACCGACTCAAAAGCACGCACCAGCTGATCTGGGCACGAGGTGCCTTCCCTGCAGGGGATCCCCCGAAGCATCGGGATCACGCTATCAAGGGTCTTGCCCTCCAGCAGTCGCGCCACCGCATCCGCGTTTCCCGGACACCCGCCACCCACAAAGCGGACCCATCGGATCACTTCTCCATCAAGTTCGAAGTGAATCTCCCGCGCACATACGGATGTAGTCTTAAAAATGTACATGCATCCGAACCATGGACACGCAACTCAGTCCAAGCACTCACGTAAGGCGGCTTCCAGGTCCTCGGCCGCCGGTGTTATGGAAAATCGTAGTTCTCCGTCAATAAAGATGGAGGGTATGGGAGCCGGTCTGCCCATGGCAACGGACAGCTCATGAAACCGTTTGGCGCCTGCCTTGTCCCGCAGCACGATTTTCTCCCAAGTCACCTTTTCACCGAAACGCGGGACCACTTCCTCTACGAGTCTCGCCATGTAGACGCACGGAATACAATGGTCCCCCTCGTAAACGACCTCCAATCGAACTTTGGCCATGGGAATTCACTCCGAAGCCTGCCCCTCGGCCAAGGCCAGATGCCCGGCGAGAGTCTCTTCGAGTTCATCCAAGGGCGGAATACAATCGAAAACCAGTTTGCCGCCGATGAATATGGAGGGTATCGGCGCTACCCTGACCAGCCCTCGAACCGCTTTTTCGCCATGGAGGGAAACGGAAAGTTCATAGAAACGACGGGCGTGAGCTTTGTTTTTGGTGTACTCGATGAGTTCATAGCTGATACGGTCCCCAAACTTGGGCGCCACCGTCTCAACGGCCTCGAGCATGTAAAAACACTGTGGGCAATGCTCTCCCTGATAGATGATCTCCAAATGGATTTTAGGCAACCTGAAGAACACCCCTTTCCTGACTCATCTTAAATAGTTGCCGGGAAAAGATCCCCGTTTGATGCGCGTTTCGTCTCCCCTGCTTCACGCAGACAATTCCCTCGCCCCCAACCTCGCGGGAACTCATCTGTTCAAAAATCCGGGTTCCCGTTCTCGGCGAATAAAACGCTTATCGAGGATCGGAGGGGCGAAATCCCATAACCGCCGGGAAGCACCCGGCGGTTATGGAAATCGTTTCGGCTAGAAGCCGGGGGAGCGGGGCTAATTCGCTCTGGTGTTCTGCCCCGCACCGGCTTTCGCCAGGTTCTCCTGGATTTTTTCGAAGTCGAAGCCCTTCTCTCTGAGAGATTTGAGCCGATCGGCGACCTCCGGGCTGGGAGCCCTTTTGGCCATTTCGTCGATCAATTCCTCGTATTGGGGAATGATACTCTCAAATACCAGGTCACCCTGGATACAGATGGTGGGAAGCACCTTCCCCTTCAGCTCGAGGAACTTACCGATGCCCTCCTTCTGCTTGATCGACCATTCCTTGTACTGAATCAGCTGCTGGACGTCATCCGGCAGGGCCGCGATGGCCTCCGTCATATATCCGCACGCCGCGCATTGAACGCTGTCCAGTGTGAGGATATCGATGTTGATGGTTGCCATATCCAACCTCCTTACGCGACCTTGAAGGTCTTCGCGATATCGGGATCATCGGGATAGGCGGCGTAGTATTCGTAGTACCAGTCTCTCGCCTCCATGGCCTGCTGCATATGTTCCACCGGAACATCGTAAGGCATGTCTCACCCAGGGGCGAAGGTGTAGCCGTGGCACCCTCCCGCGGCCAGACTCACAATGGCGTCTTCACGAGGAGAAAGCAGACCCAGGGAAAGAGCCAGGGTGAGCTTCAAGTTGCCGCCGAATCCAACGCCGTATTTCAGAGCGATGTCGCGGACAAAGTTCATGTTTAACTGCTCGTCGATGGCGAATCCATGGGTCCCGAGGGTAGCCACGGACTTCATCACCTTGGTGGCGTCTCCACAAATGAAGAAAGAGGAGGTCTTTCCGTGTTCGTGGATCACTTTGATGGCTTCTTGGCAATTGGGGGTTACGAATTCTTGGAAGGTTTCATCTTTGATCTGCGAAGCCACGGGATCGACGATGGCGATGATGTCGCATCCCATGTCGGCGTAGATCTCGGCGGATTTGGCTGCCACCTTGCCTGAGAACGAGATTACGTCATGCGCGGCCGCTTTGTCTTTGTAGACATCCGTAAACACTTTGACGCCTTTGAGATGGGCGGCCAAGGTGAGAGGCCCGCAAAGCAGGCCCATCAGTGCGCAATCCAGTTCGTCCAGTTGAGGTTTGGCGATCTTGGCCGCTTCGATGAGGACGGGCCAGCGACCGTCGGTGGGACCGGGAATCTTCAGTCCGGCTTCCGCTACGCTGCAGCCGGCGGCGGGGTGCGTCGTTACGCTGGGCACGTTATCCGGCCACCATTTGATGCCGCAACCCATGGAAGTGGCCTCAACGGAAAGGTCGAAGACCAACGGAATTCCGTCCGCCTTGTACAGCTTGGCCGTCTCCACCACGCCCTTGGCCAGGAGCTCGGGGTCCTGCATGTACTTGTCACCGGGTTCCCCGATGACGAATGCGCAATGAACCCCGGCATAGGGCACCCACGGAACACCCTTGGTCTTCTTTCCGTGGTACGCATCAATGAGTAGCTGTTTCGCCATGTGTACCTCCTTACTTGGTTTCGGTCCTTCTTACCTTCACCTTACTTCACACTTCACCCTGCCGGAACCTTGGTTGTTCCCGCCCCCCAACGGGAGTAACAAAAGTGTCCGAGGGTAAGCCTTGAGACGCCTAATGGGGGCGTCCGTTGGTCTCCAATGTGAACCGGTTGGACGTTCAGGATCGCGGTCACTCTTCTCGAGAGCCTCGAGTAAAGCTCCGGATCGAGTCACCGGGGAACCCTGGCAGAACCTATCTACGATCGATGCTTCAATGAATGCGTTGGGAAAGTGATGGATGATCTGAGACGAACGTCTTTGATCTACAGGGCGTTTCCCGCCGGAAAGAACTCTTCGGCGGCGTGAGACGGGGCCGGACTTCCGCGCAAGACCCCACGGCGAACCTGCGAGGTTTCGGTCGAACACCACCGAACGCATCCCGGCGCCGGAAGGGTAACGTCACCTCCCGCCCGAGGGGAACCGCGGCAGAGATCTGTTCGCAGGTGCAACAACCGTCATCGGTCTCTCACAGCTTATTTATACCGTTTAAACAAAATTATAGCGCTATAGGGGCCACCTTGTCGACTCGCCAAGCATGGTGCGCGAAAGGCCTCCTTAACTTTGCCCGTCTTCCTCCTCGAAGTCGATTCGAACCGGTCGCGGCAACGCCAAACCTAGTTCCGCCTCGACAGCCTTGATACACGCCATGGGTATGGGACATGCCGCGTGAAGACGGCAGCGACCCGCGTTTTGGACCAACACGCTCGTGCCGTGCGGTTTTCCCACCACGTCTCTCATGTCCATTTCCACGACTTCATCAGCCAAATGCCGAATAAGTTTGCATTCGCTCTCGATGCTCAACTTAACTCGATACTTCTCTTGTTTTACCGCTTCAATCTTACAATGAAATCCACAAATTCCAGGATCCACTCGAACTTTCATACAACCTCGAAATCCCCCGGAGGGCACTGAGCCCTCCGAGGATGTCTTCCCCTACTGGTCCAGAATCTCGTCTTTCACCACGCCTCTCAGATGCGGGAAAGGATCGGTCATGTGCGGAATCTGCATGGCTTCCATGAACTGCTTCTGGAAATCCTCTTCCACCGTCAGTTCGATGTATTCCACGTTTCTGGCCACCCAGTTGGCCTCAGTCCGCTTCTCCTTGTTCAGCAGTGCGCAGCGCGCGCCGTCACCGGCGGCATTGCCCACGGAATGAATCTTTTCGATTTCACAGTCGGGGAACAGCCCCATGATCAACGCCTTGGCCCGGTCCACATGCGTACCGAACGCACCGGCGATCTTGATGGTGTCCACCTTATCCACGCCCATGCGGCGCATCATGAGCTTGCACCCGCAATACAAGGCACCCTTGGCCAACTGAATCTGCCGGATGTCCTTCTGCGAAATCACCACGTCCTTCTTAATGGAAGTTTCGTCGGACCACGCGATGACGAATTCAGGCTGCTTGGTTTCGGGATTGATCCGGTACCGATTGGACTTCTGGTCCTTGCTGAACCGCCCGGCCTTGTTGATGACGCCGGACTTGTACAGTTCGGCCAGCACGTCCAGAATACCTGACCCGCAGATGCCCTTGGTCTTAAGGTCCTTCTTATCCGCGAACTTGGACCACGCATCACAACCGATGGTCTTGTAACTGACCTCGTGTGTTTCCGGATCGATCTCGATACGCTCGATGGCACCCGGGGCCGCCCGCATGCCGTAGCTGAGCTGAGCGCCTTCCAAGGCCGGACCGGTGGCACAGGAGGAGGAAACCATCTTGTGTTTGTTGCCCAAAACCAATTCACCGTTGGTGCCGATGTCGATGAGCAGCGCCATCTCATCCTTCTTGTACGGCTCCTCGGCGATGAGCACGCCCACGTTGTCCGCGCCCACGAAACCGGCTTCATTGGGGAGCACGTGCACGAAGGCGCACTTGTTGAGGTTCAGTCCCAAATCGCGTGCTTTGACGTCGAGCCCCTTATGGATTACCGGCGGAAAGGGAGCCAGTCCGACGTACTGCGGGTCGAGCTGAAGGCAGATGTGATGCATGGCCGTGTTGAACACCAGGGTAAGGTCAACGATGTCCTCACGATCCAGGCACAGGTACTTGCTCTCATCTTCTTTTTCCGGCAAGTCCTCCAGCTCTTCCTCCTCCGCCTTCTTCTTTTTCTTGCGATCCTTGGGCGGATGAGTTCCCGCGACGAGGTCGTCGATGATGGTATTCAAGCCGGCGATGATCTCATCGCTCATTCGTTTAAGGCCGCCCTCGTTCATCATATGGTAGGTGATCCGGGCCATGACGTCCTCACCGTACTTACACTGGGGATTCATCATGGAACGGGTGTTGATCACCTCCATGGTGCGAAGGTTGCAGAAATACCCGGCAACCGTCGTGGTACCGATATCGATGGCGATCCCGTAGGAGTCTTCCACTTTTCCGGGCATGACCCGAATGACCTCGCGGTCGTTCCACACCCACGCGGTAACCTTCCAGTCGCCGTCTCGTACCGCAGCCGGAATGTCTCTGAGGCACTGGATGTCCGGCCGGAGATTCTTGAGACCGAACTCTCTTTCCAGTTCGTCCTCGATGCGCTCAAAGTCGCCTCTCGGCTCTTCAAAGGTCGGCGGATCCATTTCCACATAGTAGGTTTTCACCGCGGGGTTGTTGTCGATATGGATGTCGCGGGCCGCCTTGCTCACCACCTGCTTACCGGCGCGGGATTCCTCGGGCACGAAAATCAGGACGTCGTCCATTATCTTGGCCACGCAGCCGAGGCGAAAGCCTTCTTCCTTTTCCTTGCCCTTGATGAACTTGGCTTCCTCTTCCTGCCATTCAGAAACATGGGACATGTTGGACGTTATATTATATTTTTCGAAGTACCCTTCCTCGATGCGGACCTTGCATTTTCCGCAGACTTTCTTCTCCCCGCACAGGGCCTCAATATCCACACCGATGTCACGCGAGGCTTCGATAATGTTCAAGCCTTTTTTTACACGCCCCCGGCGAGCGGAAGGTTGGAATATCACCATCACAGTATCGTCGTTTGCCATTAACGCCTTTCCTCCAGTCGTTCTCTTCCGCCTCTCCGGCGAAACGTCTTTGTTCCCGCGCACGGTTCGTCCAACACGTATGCGGTGAATCCGGACCCGCGTCCAGACCAGTCCCGGCAACGGAATCCGGACCCTTCATAACCCGCCGTGCCCCAAAAGGCCACGGCGGATCGCACATTATCTGTTCTTGCCTTCCACTTCCCTGAGGCGCCCAATCATCTTGATTCCTTCGGTAACCGCGTTTCCGGCACTTTCCGCGTAGCCGTCGGCGCCGAACAGCGTGGATACGTCACGGGTCACGGGGGCCCCGCCCAACATGATCATCACGTTGGGGTTCTTTTCTTTGATCATCTTGATGACCTTCTTCATGCCCAGCATGGTGGTGGTCATCATGGCGCTCATGGCCACGATTTCCGAATCCGTGCGGAGCTGCTCCTTCACGAAGTTCTCCAGAGGCACGTCGCGGCCCAGGTCGTAAACCTCGAAGCCCGCTACGTCGAACATCATCTTCACCAAGTTCTTACCGATATCGTGCACGTCGCCCTGGATGGAACCGATGACGACCTGGCCCTTCATCTTGCCGCTTTGCTCTTGGGGCACGTGGGGTCGAAGAATGTCCAGACCGGCGTAAAGCGCATCGGCGCACATCAGAACTTCCGGCACAAAGTATTCATTACGTTCATAGAGATCGCCCACGATCTGCATGCCGTGAGCCAAACCGTCCATGATCGCCTCAAGGGGGTCCACTTTTTCTTCCAACGCTTTGTTGGACCATTCCTTAACGCCGTCTTCATTGTACTCCACTACGGAATCACTAAGTCCCTTCAAAATCTCTTCTTTCGTCGCCATGTCTCAAACTCCTTTTCGTGATTATAGGTCTTTCAACTGCTATAAACGTTTGCCGGCCGGACTGGGTTTTTTGCCGTACTCGTGTGTCGTTTGGACACAAGCCAGCATATTCTCTTCCTTGATGTCGGGCCACAAGTCGCAGCCGGGCATGACCGCGTCCACGCCGTTGTCGATGGTCTTCTTGATTTCTTCCACCACCATCTCTTTGGGCGTTTCCGGCTTGCACGTCATATTGTAGGTGTCCAGGTTCCCGAAGATCAACACATCGTCGCCCAGCTTCTTTCGAGCGTCGGCGATGCTGGTCTTGATGTCCACCGTGATGGCGTCGGCGCCGCAATCGGCCATCATTTCCACCAATGGGTCGCAGGAACCACAGATATGGAGGATCTTCGGGGACTTCCAAGCCTCGAGAATTCGGGTCAGTCTGGGCTTGATCATTTCCTTGAACGTTTTCGGGCTGAGCAGGTCGGCGGCCACCCCCGGCTCCCGGAGCGTAATGTAGTCGCATCCGGCGGCCTGGAAGGCCTGTCCTTCAATGATCGCCATTTCGGTCATCTTGTCCAGCTGCGCTTCAACCTGGCTCTTCTGCTTGAAAACGGCCTTGAGGATCATGTCCAGTTCCAGAACTTGGCCGGTCTGGGTGAACGGTCCGAGCACCCAGCACCCCACGGGATACTCCGGCGCTTCCTTCTTGATGATTTCAATAGCTTTGGGAACCAGCGGCATGCGACCCAATTCCATAATGTTCTTGGGCACCACTACCTCGTCCATGGTTTTCCATTGCTTATTGGGGATGGTCGGATAGAGGATGTCTTCGGAATCCTCGTACAAGCTGATCTTGTTTCCCATGGCCTCGGATTCCATACACATGTCGTAAGGAATGACCACGCAATCAAAGTCCATCAGCTTGGCGGACCAGATCGCCGACTGGGCCATTTTGTTCGGGTCCGTGTGCACCTGAGGAAACTTCAATCCGGCTTTCTTGATCCCCGGCATGACCACCATACCCATACCGCTGAAGAAGGGCATGGTATCGATGGGTTCTCTCTTCAACAGGCTAAGCACTCTTTCCTTCGGCGTCATTTCAGCCATTCTTACTCGCTCCTTTCGTCCCCCTGTGGACATGGTTTTTCTGCTTCAGGATTCTCTTCCGCTCTACATCATACCCTTCATCTGCTCGGCGAAATCCGGGAACACCTTGTACAGCGGGTGGGTTGCCAACTCGGGAAGTTTCTTCGTTTCGGCGAACACCCATGTGGCCAGGAAAGCTTCCGCCAACGCCACCGCGGGTGCAATGCGCGAGCAGCCCGCCATGGGACCGCTGAAAATCATGTCGTGATACATGAAGGCGGACAGCCCTTCGAGGGAAGCGTCCGTTGCGGACCAGCCCTTGAATCCCCATTTGTCCTGGGCGGCTTTTTTCCACATGTAGGAGCCGTTGCTGGGAGCGCTCGATGCGGGGAATCCCCATTTCTCTTTGACCATCCGGTTGGCGATGGAGCACATGGCCGTCGCGGGAGCATTCATGACCGACGTGTCCACGAAAATCGTTTCAAATTTGGCGCCCACCTTGTCAATGACATCCAGTAGTTTCTGGGTCCCTGTGATTCGTCCGGAAGGCATTTGGTCTTCCTGATCGAAAGCAACCAGAAGCACGTGCTTGACGCCGATGTCGGCGATTTCCTTGATCTCCGTTTCCAGGTCCTGTTCCCACACCGTCAAGCTGTTGTAGAACATGCGGTCCAAAAGACCCTTCTCAGCGCAATATGCGGCGCCTTCGAGTTTGGGCTTCATGACCCAGGCATCCACGCAGAAGGGGAGCTTCGAATTATTGGTCACAAAATCGATAAACTGCTGAAACTCCGCTCCGGTATTCGCCACAATGTCCGCCATAATGGGAACCCCGGTTTCATCCCACATCTTCTCCGCGGACTGTAACAGCTCGAGTCCGTATTCCTCGTTGAATCCTTCTTTCCTCTTCTTGCCTTCGAATACCTTGTCACCCTTCTGGAAGATCGAAGCGCAGCACACACAGGGATACTCGCCCGGCTGACCCCCAAACTTCACCCCTCCGACTTCGGCGACTTTCTGCTCAGTAGCGAACTTAAACATATTTCCTCCTTTTCTGAATAAATGCTCAAGGTTATCTCACGGTCGCGCGCTTCACCCCGCAACCCAAGCCCAGGGCTGCCGCGCGGGAAAACGGCTGCGGCGAAAAGCTCCGACAAACCTTCGAGTTGGATGGGATAGAAAATGGAGAGCGCTATCCGACGCGAGTCGAATCGCACAATGGAGCCCTGATTTGTTGTAAGACAGGGTATTCAGGTTCTTTCCCTTTCACGGGCCCGGGGGAGGCCGGACCCGTCCTGCTGCCAGGGTGATCGGGGAACGCAGACGCACTGGATGGCTATGCGCCACGCTAATAGTCCGTATATCGAAAAGTGGTTTCGGGTTACCATCGTCCAAAAGACGATTTTTTTCTTATCCACGGTCCATTTTTTCTTCCAATGACTCTTGTGACCGTCCATCGAAAACACGCGGCCCAACATAGCCCGATGATAACTAACTGAAGTCACAATGGACTTTTTCCAAACGGACAGCTCCTCGGACTTCGGGCCGACGAGTCGAATCGTCTCCGGGTTGATGTTTCCGCAGTTCAAAACCTACTGCGGAACAGCCGGACACTCTGAACAAAACAATGAGGAATCCTGAAGTGCGCTACACCCTAAGGGTAGAGCTCGTTGGGAAGGAGGTCCTGCGGGAAGGGAGTGGCGGCTAGGCCGCCGGGTTCGCATCCATATCCGTCAACCCCAACTTGGCGGCGAACTGAACCAGCTTCGAAAGATTCTCGAGTTGTAGTTTTTCCATGATGTTGGCACGATGCGTCTTTACCGTGCTCGGGCTGATATACAGCGTTTCGGCGATCTCTTTAGTCGACAGCCCCTCGGCGATCATCTGAAAGACTTCTCGCTCACGGTTGGACAACGTGTTGTAAAGGTCTTCCTTGCGCGTGCTTCGCTTCAGAGCCACGTAGTCGTCCACCAGCTTCTTGGAGATGGAGGGGCTCAGAAAGGTCTCCCCGCGCACCGCCGCATGGATCGCATCCACGATTTCTTTCCCCGTGGAATCCTTGACGAGGTAGCCGGAAATCCCGGCCTCGAAAAGCTCACTAATATAATGCGCATGGGAGTGCATGGAGAGGATGACGACCTTGACTTCGGGATGGTTCCTTTTGATCTGACGCGTTGCTTCAATGCCGTTCAACACCGGCATGGCAATGTCCATAAGGACCACATCGGGGTGGAGTTCCTGAATCATATCCACCGCCTCCCTGCCGGTACGCGCCTGTCCGGCGATCAGAAAGTCGGGTTCCACCTCCAGCAGTTTCTCCAAACCCTGCCTGACGATCGTGTGATCATCCGCCAGAAGTATCTTTATTTTCCTGTCCATTTCAGTTCATTTCTTCGATGGGGATCTCGATACGTATACGTGTACCCTTGCCCGGGACCGCCTTGAGCTGAAACTTCCCGTTCACCAGCGCCGCACGTTCCCTCATGCCCAGCAAACCCAATCCGGCCTTTCCCTCTCCTATCGTGAGAGGGTCAAAGCCCATGCCGTCGTCCTCGGCGATGAAAATGATATGGGGGTAACTGCGCACCAGAGACAGTTTGAAGTTCTCCGCTCCCGAGTGCTTAAGCGTATTGTTGAGAGCCTCTTGGGAAAATCGGTACAGGGCTGTTTCCACCTCGGGATCCAGTCGCGAGTCGAATCCCACCATGTTGAATTCGATCTGCAGCCCGAAATGGGAACATACATAATCGAACATGTCGTTCAGCGTGGGCTTCAGGCCCAAATCAGTGAGCATGGAAGGGTGAAGGCGGTGAGACATCCGGCGAATATCCTGATAAGTCCGGTTAACCTGTTTCCGCGTTTCCGTGATGGCCTCCCGAACCCCGTCGGAGTCTTCGGGAATCATCCGCATGACGCTCTCAAGGCTCAGATTGATGCCGGTAAGGGCCTGGCCCGCCTCATCGTGCAGTTCGCGAGCGATCCGCTTTCTCTCCATATCTTGGCTGTGGAAAAGCTCTCCCGTCAATCGTTGAAGTTCTTCCCTATGACGTTTCACCGCATTCATTAATTGGGTGTTCTCCACCGCCCCACCGAGGAAATTTCCAACTGAGCCCATCAAATCCTTTTCCTCGATGCTGAACTCCTTGTCGGGCGGTGGTTCGAGAGCAAAAAATCCCGTGGCCAGATCCTTCACCGTAATCAGAAAGCAATGGAAATCTACGGATTTTTCACCGTCCACCTTCACGTTCGCACGAAAAACCGGAAAGCGCGGTTTGGGCGCAAAAGATGTATTTTCCCGGAACAAGGCCTTCATAAGCCGGTCGTCCCTGAGGCGAATCCGCCCCTTCCGGCCCACCAGATCGCTGTTCAATCCCACTTGGGCCCTCAAAACGGCCCCGCCCGAATCGCGGTCGATCAGATAGACCCCGCCGCGCCTGAGCCCCAACATGTTCAGCACATTCTCCAGAGAAAATTGTAGAATGGCGTCCAGATTCATGGTGAGGTTCATGGTCAAAGAGATGTTGTTCAGAAATTGAAGCTCTCGGTTTCGCTGCCTGAGCTTTTTCTCCGCCGCCTTTCTCTGGGTGATGTCTTTCGCCAACCCTTCGATCAATTCCAAACGGCCGTTGGCATCGAAGACCGCGTTGCCGGTAAGCAGAACCGTAATGGGCCTACCGTCTTTTCGGACCAATTCCGTCTCGAAGTCTTTGGCGAATCCCTGCCGCTCGATGATGTCTCTGAATTTTCTGGGGTCCGACGGATTAAGATATAACTTGGCCACCGACTGGAGCGCCAGCAGCTCCGCCTTGCTTGAATATCCCAGCATCCTCACTCCGGCCGGATTGATGTCCAACAGCTTTCCGGACCTCGAGTTCAAGTAGATCATGTCCTGGGAGCCTTCGAATATCCTGCGGTACTTCTTCTCCGAGGCAATCCGTTCGTCCTCGAGACGCTTTCTTTCCGTTATGTCCTTGAAGACCTCGATCCCGCCCAGAATTTCGTTGTCGTCTCCCCTCAGCACCGCCGTGCTGCATATGACCGGAATCTCTTGTCCGAATGCGTTACGTATGGTGTATTCCCTGTTGGAGATGTTCTGACCGGTCACCCCGGCATGTTTGACCGGACAATCCGTGAGACAGACCGTATTCTTGAAAACGTCCTTGCAGAACATTCCCACCGCATCATAGGCGGAGAATCCCGTGATGAGTTCCGCTGCGGGGTTCATGTAGGTGATTTTCCATTCGGAGTCTATGGTGAAAAGGCCGTCCGGAAGCCGATCCAGAATCTGGAAAAACCGTTCTTCTCGCTGATAGGCGCGTCTGAGCACGTCTTCACAGTAAGCACGCACCTGTTTTACGAGAAAGCCCATCCACCCGGCGTCATCCGCGTTTGCATGGCTACGAAAGACGTCGCATACGAGGCAATGCTCAAGCTTGGCGTGAAAACCGGCCCGAGCCTGGTCGCGTTGGCGCGTACCCGCTCTCAGCCAGCAATAGCCTTCCTCGCTCAGGAACGATGGGCACCTTTCCTCATTGCACTGAGTGATGTCCCAGCACGCCGACAAAGACCTTTCGTTCTCAGAGTCCGGAATTTCCCGACTTTCTCTGCGCGATGAATTCGCAGTAGGGAGCTCCCATCGCGCGGCATCTCGTCTCCTTGGCTTCATATGCAAAACACCCGTCCGGATAAGGGGGACCGTATAATAGGTCCATGAAACCCGCGGTAACGCCCCGCAGCATATAACACCTGCCCGAGTCCGCAGTCCCGTAGTTCTGGAGGTAACCATCCGCCTCGTAACCGTTTCTGGCCTGAATCACCAGCCGTTCGTGTGGAACGATCTCCTCAACGACGAGCTCCCCCCACCCCAGGGCAACGGCAATGGCGGCAAAGGCATGAATTCGATCCGTATCGGTCTCGATCATGGGCTGAACGAGTGTCCCCCATTCGGCGGACGTACGAATCCCATGAAACGTGGCGTATCCACACTCTTGGGCGGCGGCCACGAGAAGTCCCTCGGCCTCCTCCCTCCTTTCCTTGCCCATGGCCCGCTCAAACTCGAAAGAAATCTCATTATAGTAAGACATGTAATTCAACGAGAGATACACCCCAAAGATAGGCATGATGCCTTTGGAATCCCTCACTCCGGATTTCAACATTACCGCACGGATGATTCGGTCTCCATCAATGGCCATCGGTCTTCTCTTTGGCTATGAACTCACACACGTTTCCTTCGACCAACTTGCACGAGGTCTCGATGACGTCGTATTCACCTCCAAACAAGACTGAAAGTATTCCGGCGATCCATCCTCTCGTGAAGTGGCAGCCCGGTTTGGTTCTTCTACCATGTTTGGCGAGCCACCCGGTTACATGGTGGCTCGAGACGGATTCAGCTCTGGAAAGATTCGCTCCCGCCTCTCGAAAATGGATCAAACCCATACCACAGGTCTGGTGCAGAGTTTCGGCCAGTTCGATCTTCGATTTCACGGTGCGTATTTGCGGATATCTGGCAAGGAGCGTGCGGAATCCGTGACTCGTCGAGAGCTCCGCGGCTCTGAACATGAGCTCCACGCCGGCCCTTCCCAACGTCTCCTCCAACATGGTCTGAAGGTTGATATTGTAGTGGTGGCAGTGCATCGCCACGGAACTGCCCGCCAGGGTAACCCGGTTTCCTTGTCGGGTTACTTCCGTCCTCCAGTCCACATCCATGACGTTCAAATCGCCGGGCGATTCGAGTACCGCCGGTCGAGATGAAAACGTCGCTCCATTGTCAAATCCTCGCATGGTTGCCTTCTCCGAGGGTATCATGGCGAATTCATCGATTCTTGCCCTTCGCCGGCATTCCTCCACGAAAAGTTTGCAGGGGCAATCTGAAATTCAACGGATTCCATGCGCCGATCGGGGTTTTCGGCCTCCCGACACGGGAAGAGCCGACAGCCCGACTGATCGGTATTCTCAAGACCTAAGCAAGCGCGTCGCTTCCGCCCTTGAAGCCGATTTCCACGAAGAGACGGTAAAAGGCCACGACCACCAGCGCGTGAGTGATCTTTCCTTCCCGAATCAGGGTGGGAATCTCGTCCAAAGGCACGTTCAGAATCTCAATTTCCTCGGTTTCGTCGAGCTCTTGAGATTCATCACAAGCCAAATCACGCGCAAGAAAGGTGTGACAACGATTGGTCAGAATCGCCGGGTTGGGATGCACCCAGCCCAAATCCGTCCATCGCTCGGCGGTGCAGCCCGTTTCCTCAATAAGCTCCTGCTTGCCCGCCTGCAACGGGGACATACCGTGCTCCACCATCCCGCCCGGAATCTCCAGAGTCATGTCCCGGATTCCGTGCCGGAACTGACGAATGAGCACCACCCGTTCATTGGGGGTCAGTGGAATTACATTAACCCAAGGTCCCGCCTCCAGCACGTGAAATTCATGCTCCCGTCCCGTCATGGACGACTGTGCCATGTCCGATCGCAGGTCGAAGACCCGGTCGGAAAACCGGCGGACACTCCCGATAAGTTTCCAAGGTAGAACGCCGGCCATCTAAAACTCCACGTTTCCCGGTGTCCGGGGAAAAGGGATCACGTCCCGGATGTTGGCCATACCTGTGACGAACTGGACCATCCGATCGAAGCCCAAGCCGAAACCCGCATGCGGAGCAGTACCGTAAGACCGAAGGTCCAGGTACCACCAATAGGGTTCGAGTTCCATCCCCAGTTCCTTCATTCGATTTACGAGCACGTCATACCTTTCCTCTCGCTGTCCTCCTCCGATGATTTCACCTATTCCGGCCACCAGGACGTCCATGGCCGCAACCGTTCGCCCATCGTCGTTCACCCTCATATAGAACGGTTTGATGTCCTTGGGATAGTCCGTGAGAATCAGAGGCCTTTTGAAGACCGTCTCCGCAAGGTACCGTTCGTGCTCCGACTGTAGGTCGGTCCCCCATTCCACCGGTGTGTCAAAACGCTCCCCGGACTTCAACAGCAGGTCCACCGCTTCGGTATACGTGATCCGCTCGAAGGGTTCATCCACCATGATCCGGAGATCCGGCGTATGCGACGACTGCACAAACCGTCGGAACAGGTCGAGATCGTCCGAACACCGCTCCAATACGGCCCCCGCCAAATGTTTGACAAAAGCCTCGGCGAGGTCCGCGTCGTCCGATAAATCGAAGAAAGCCATCTCGGGCTCGACCATCCAGAATTCGGCCAAGTGGCGCGAAGTGTTGGAATTCTCGGCACGGAAAGTCGGCCCGAAGGTATAAACGCGGCCCAGTGCCATGGCATAGGTCTCGGCCTCCAATTGACCGCTCACTGTAAGGTAGGCCGATTTCCCGAAAAAGTCTTCGGCCTCCACCGACGGGCCCACCCCGGGAGAAACCTCCGCGTTCGAGGTGGTAACGCGAAACATGGCTCCGGCCCCCTCGCAGTCGCTCCCCGTGATGATGGGAGTGTGAAGAAGCACGAAACCTCTTTCTTGAAAGAATTGGTGACAGGCATCGCTTAAGACGCTTCGGATTCGTGCCACGGCGCCAAAAGTATTGGTCCGTGCTCTTAGATGGGCGACCCCCCTGAGGTATTCATAAGAATGGCGTTTCTTCTGAAGCGGGTAGGTTTCAGGATCGGCCCAGCCGAGAACATGCAGCTGCTTCGCTATTATCTCAAGGGATTGTCCTTTTCCGGGCGATGCCACCACCGTGCCCCGCACGTCGACGCAGCAGCCCGTGGTCAGCTTGAGGACTTCCGAATCGTAATTGTCCAAACCTCCGTCCGCCACTACCTGGACGCTCTTGAGACACGAGCCGTCATTCAACTCAATAAAAGAAAAGCCCCCCTTTGAATCCCTTCGCGTCCGTACCCAGCCCTTGACGCGCACCTCACCCTCGGGGAATGTTCCCGTCAGGATTTCAGCCACCCTCGTCGTGGTCGACTTCATCATGTTAGTCCGAAAATACCGTAGAAGCCCGCTCCCAATCGTTTTCGTCCACATGGAACACAAAAATCGATCGTTCGGCATCGTCCATGGCTGAACCGTATACGTAATCTATATTAATGTTCTCGAGGGCCAGTTGCCTGGCCATTTTTCCAAGAATTCCCGGCCGATTGTCCATGGCGAGGACGAGCACTTTGGACGAATCCGTGGCATAACCGTTGGAAAGCAGCTCTTCCTCCGCTTCGTCGGGTCGATCAACGAGGAGACGTATGAGTGAGTAAGAAGCGGTTTCTCTGAGAATCCCTCGATAATGATCCGCCATAGTAATTCTGCGGCCGGTCTTTTCCCTGGCTCGAAACAATTCCATCAGGAAATTCTTTGCGTTCTGTATGCTGATTGCGAGGATATTAATGTGATTCCTCTCGAATATCTCGCTCAAGCGAGCCAATTCACCCGGTTCGTTCTTCAAGATCACCGATACCTGCTTGCCTTCGGCCATGAATTCCCTCCATCCTCATCATTTTGATCCCGTTATACAAATTCACCAGGATCGGCTCAAACACTTTCGTAACGAATCTCGGAGGCGTGACGGACCCGGCCTATGTCCTTGCAAGGAGCCTGCGACCTGTCGAGTACGGCATTGGACGATCTGCGGAACGCGAGATCGCCCTCCCCTCCCATTTCGTAGAGCGTTGAAATTGCTCCCTCGCCGCAGCTCGTTGAAAAACGATGTCGTGCGGGCGCGTGCTGCTCGAAGAATACGCCTTACACATAGTAAGCCCCAGTGACGAGGGACAAAGCGCAACTCCGCAAATTGCGTTCTTCAACAGCCTGCCACTGTCTCACATTCGACCGCCGTTCCAGATCGGAACTCCGGCCAGCCCGAAAAGCACAAGAAGAAAAGACACCGCTATGATGGGGACGATCACGGAAAGCACCGCCCGCATCCGGTCCAGACGGTAAAGCTCCTCAACGGCCGCCACGCCGACAACCAGGAACCAAAGAGATGCCGCGAAACCTAAAATCGAGCCCAAGAGAGGGATTACCGCCACCCAGTTAACGACGGATGCGGCACCGAGCACGATCATAAGTCCATTGTACGTTCCCTTGCCCTTGAAGAACACACCCGCCATCAAATGCAGTGCAGCCACGTTGAGAAGAAACAGCAACAATGATACGAAGGGGTAGTACAACACGCCCATCGGATTCATATGACCGACGGCGGACAAGGCGCCGCCGATCGCCACAACCAGAAGGGCCGCTCCCTGCAGACCGTGGTCTGCCGCGAGCCCCCGCATGACGGCTCGGTTCAGGCCGGCCGCCGCGATTCCCTGCAGGACGAATGCTTTAAGAGACTCAAAACTCATGGATTCTCCAAATGTCGACTTAATCGCCTTTGCGTTGCTTGAACCCCGCCGGCCGCAGGTCGATTACGAGATGGATTCGGAATCGGTGCCGGCGGCAATCATCCGAACGGAAAAGTGCCGGAAAAGATGGGACCGCGCGACTTCGCGGCGGCGCCGGGAACGGCCTCCATTCCGACAAAAAGGAAAAACGTCTCGAGACGCTCTCCAACCTTACCACATTTCAAAGCGAGAAAATTGACAATCCCCGGCGAGAAATTTAACATCTGTGAAAAGACCCACTCAAAAGAAAAACAGCGACGCATCGCATGCGCTCGCGAGGGAGGTATAAATGACCGGAAACGTAATCCCGAAATGCCCGCATTGCGGTGAGGAAATGACGAAATGGGCGGTCCCCGACGCCACGACGTGGGAGGGAGAATATCAGTTCGTTTGTTTTAATGATGAATGTCCCTATTTCGTCCGTGGATGGAACTGGATGCTTGAGCAGAACCAAGTTCATGCCTCTTATCGTCATAGAGTCGACCCGCTGACGGGGCAGACCGGCCCATTGGCCGTGTGGTCTCACAAGGCATTAAGGGACTATATTATCGAATAACCCAACGCTCAAAGGCGGGAGATTCAAGCTCGCCTTTGGGCCGACACGCGGGGCGATCTCCGGAAGAGCGTCCAATTCGGCGCCTCCAATTGAGCGCGACACTTCTACTCAGTGCGAAACCACCCCAGTTCTTAGCGAAGAGCGATGATTCTCAGCGTGCTCACAATCAACCTGCGGCGTGAAACCTCGGAAGACGGCGAGGATAACTGGCCCTTCAGAAAACACCGTACGGCGCGTCTTATAGAAGAATACCTCCCCGACCTGTTTGGAACGCAGGAAGGTCGCCGGCCCCAGATCCGGCAGTTGCAGGAACTCGTCCCCGACTATAGTTCCGCGGAGGACCACAGGGACTGGGACCCCGAGCGAATGTACCCGTGTCTTTTCTACCGAGCGGGAAGTTTCCGGGTCACGGACGGCGGAGATTTCTGGCTTTCCGAAACCCCCCTCCGCCATGCAAGCAAAAGCTGGAACAGCGCTTTTCCGAGACTCGCGACTTGGGCTCTTCTCGAGTCCACGGAAGAAACCAAACGTCTCTTCTGCTGTGTCACCCACCTCGACCACTTGAGTGCTCCGGCAAGATTCGGCCAATCCCGGACACTGCTGGACGAATTGACCAAACGGATACCTGAAGATACTCCGGTCCTGCTTATGGGGGACTTTAACGACGTCCCCGGCTCCGCTCCTTATGTGAACCTCACGGGACCGCAGGCCGGCTTCCGCGACGCTTGGACGGAATCGAAAAAGTCCGAGAAGTCGACTTGGCATGGTTTCACCGGCATCGGGGATCGTGGAAGGATCGACTGGATACTTCTAAAAGGGCGGGTTCAGGTCCTGGATATCAAGATTATCGAAAATACCTACGACGAAAGATATCCATCGGACCATTTTCCGGTGTTCGCCACGGTCCGACTCTGACACGAACTATGCCGGACCGAGTGAGAGAATTGAGGCCGAAACCTTGGGCGGGAGTTCCTCGCAGAAGGAAAAGGGCGACACCACTCGATGGGCGTCGGCCTGTTAAGAGGGCGCTTTGGCGGTGAAAAACGCCTTGAAGGCCTTGTAGGCCATGTATTGATCTCCCTTATGGGAGATTTCGAAGGGAGAATGCATCGAGAGGACCGGTATTCCCATGTCCACCACTTCCATGCCGTGCTCGGCAAGGAACTTGGCAATGGTACCGCCTCCTCCTTCGTCTACTTTGCCCAATTCACAGGAATGCCACATCACGCCCGAGTCTGCAAAAACTTTGCGCATCCAACCCAGGTACTCGGCATTGGCATCATTGGAGGCCACCTTGCCGGCAACTCCCGTGAATTTGATCAGGCTGACCCCATAGCCCAGTCGGGCGGCGTTTCTTTTTTCGTGGACTTCGGCCCAATTCGGGTCCATTGCGGCGCTCACGTCCGCGGAAACGGCCATGGAGTTCAACAACGCCTCCTCCAGCGCGCCCACGTTGAGAGTTTCATTCGCCTTTGCGAACAGCTTCATAACGAAGTTCTCAAAAAACCGGCTCTTGGCGCCCGTGGGGCCCTCACTCCCGACTTCTTCCTTATCCACGAACAAGGCCACGCAAGTCGTTTCAGGATTCTGCAAATCGCCCATGGCGGACAACGCGCTGAAAGCGCTTGCTCTGTCGTCCTGTCCGTAACCCCCCACGAGGCTTCTGTCCAAACCTACGTCCACAGCGGGGCCTGCGGGCACGACCTCGATTTCGGCGGACACTAAGTCGCTTTCCGTGATGCCGTAAGTCTTGTTCAAATAATCCAACACCGCGAATTTGAATCGCTCGTCCGCATCACGGTTCGGGTAAGGCAACGCACCCACCAGAACGTTCAGTTTCTCGCCGATGACCACCTCTCCCATCTTCTTGTCCGCCTGGACTTTGTGGGAAAGGTGAGGCAACAGATCGTTCACGATAAAAACGGGGTCCCCGGGATTCTCTCCGATCACCAAATCCACTTCTCGGCCGTCCACGAGAATGACCTTCCCGTGGACGGCAAGGGGACGAGCAACCCATTGATATTTCTTAATCCCGCCATAGTAGTGGGTTTTGAGGAAGGCCATATCCAGATCCTCATAAAGAGGATTCTGTTTGAGGTCCAAACGAGGGCAATCCACATGGGCGGATATGATGCGAAGCCCCTTTCTGAGCGGCTCTTTGCCCAAAATCGCCAAAGCAACCATCTTCCGTTTGTAGACGGCATACACCTTTCGGTGGCGACCCGGTTTGTCCAACGTCTTGAATCCGCGGGATTCGGCAAAAGAGACTATTTCCTTAACCGCCTCACGCTCCGTTTTCGAGTCCGTCAGAAACCGCTTGTATCGTTCCCCTAAATCGAAGGCTTCCTTCTTCTCTTTCTCGTTCAGGGAATCCCACACGAGTCCGGGTTTCAGAAAGAGCTTGTCCTTGATCGCTTTGAGTTCTTTCTTGTCTCGATTTCCCGCCATCTTCGTAACGTCACCCCGTCCTACATTCTTAAATAGGTTCCGCGCCTCTTGGTGGAACGCATTCTACGTGAAAGGGCCCCGACCAACAGCCCAAAAATGAAAATGCCGGCACCGTACACCATCCAGAGATGCCTTCTAAACGACTGGTCACGCTCCAACTTCACTCGGCTGTATTCTTTCTCCAGCTGTGTGTAGCGTGCGCTCACCGCCTCGTGGCTCTCCTTCAGGCTGATGAAGTCTTTGCACTCTTCACTGAGCGTGGCGTAATCGGATTTCAGCGTCTGATTAAAAGACGCCACTCCCTCCAATTCGGAACTCAGATTACGGTTTTCCGTCTGTACCGCTTCGAGTTGTCGTTCACACTCGTCGGCGGCTTCCTTCAGGGTCTTGTTTTGCCTCTTGAACCTCTCCGCGGCCAAAGAAGCGGGCTCTTCACGCACCAACCACCGTGTGAGCACCCATCCCACCTTGCCGTCATTGAGGCGAACCTGAGTCCATCCCTCCGCCTCTGAAAGAAACTCGACCCGATCACCGGAGCCGAGCATCTTGATGATTCGGTACTCCGTACCCGGACCGTTCCTGCAGGTCACCTGGAACTGGTCGGTCACATACAGCTTGTATTGGGCCCAGCCCGGCTCGGCCCTGAAAAAAACCAGGAAAGCCAGGGCCAAAACGATCGTAGCGGGGAATACTCTCCTGTGCAACCGGTGCAAGCTTCGGATTGTCAAAAGACCACGCTCCTCGGGTTTGTACTGGAAAATTTCCGGTGGTTTTCCGGCGGCATTCGGTGCCCGGCCTCCTGCTGGAATTCGGTTCGCAGGTCCGCGCTCACTCGGGAGGGCTCACGCAAAGGACCACAGGGGCAAGGAAACGGCTCCGACATGATGCAGGAATGCGGCGAGCAACAATCCGAACCAGAGGAAAACAAAGACATAATAGTAGATCGGGCCTCCCAACGAAAAGGTCCCCTGATCCGGCCTCGAAGGTCTGGGCAGATTGAACAGAGACTGCTCGCCTCGGTCCATGAGAATTCTCGAGACGATATACACGTTAGCCAGAATCCACCCGTAGACCACCAGCTTATCCACCAAACCCGGAGAGGGAGGCGGAATACTCTGGATATCTGCGAAGGCCACCCGGTGGACTCCCGAAATCAGAGTAATGACCACCACCGCCACGCCCGCCAACAGCGTGGACGACTTGGCCCATTTCTTTAAATTGAGCAATCCGTGTCCGCAAAGCGGGAGAACGATCGACATGACGAAGTAAAACAAGATCAGCAAAGCGGAAGCATCTATGGAAATCAAGTACAACATCATGCAGCCGGATACGACGCTGCCTGCTATGCTCATGATGCCGGAAAACCATATCCAATCCGGATAGTCGACATATAGTCTTTCCTGAGGGAACAACCGAAATCCATCCATGCGAAGAACCTAGAACCCCTCGTATCTTTTCGAGTTTTTGAATTTATGCAGTGTAGAACGGAAAAGGGCTGTTTGCAAGACCCAATTCCTTTCCGCCTCCTCGGTACCCGGTTCCTTTCTCAGGGGTGCCCGAAGCCCACGGCGGCCAGGATCATCAGGATTACGGCCTCGTTGAATTCGGCCGATCCACCGAGGACGTCCCCGGTCACGCCTCCGAGTCGACTCTTGAAGAGAAGCATCTCCAGGATCCCCAGCCCCCATATTGCCGCGAACAGCATGACTCCCGCTACGTCGGCAGCCCAGAAACAGACCAACAGTGTGAACAACCCGGCCGGAACATAGTGTTTCCAGGTCAGTCCGTCGACGAAGATTTTGCCCAGCCCCCCGGAGCTTCTGGCGTAAGGTGAAAGCCACGCCATCTGAATCATGGTGTGACGACCCAACACGGGCATAAGCAGCAGGGTGTCAAACTTGATGTTCATCGGTACCGCGGTGAGTGCCGCGAACTTCCACAGCATGATGCAGACCACGCCCGTGACGCCGAACGTGCCCAAGCTGCTGTCCTTCATGATTTCCAAGGAGCGCTCGGCACGATGGGATCCCAAAATCCCGTCCAAGGTGTCGGCCAGTCCGTCAAGGTGCAGAGCCCGCGTGAGCACCACCATGAAGAGAAGCGCCGTCAGATCGCACACAAAAGGAGGCCAGACTTTAAGAGCTCCTTGGTGCACCCACGCCGTGGCCGCACCCAGTATCAGGCCCACCAGGGGGTAATAGGTCATGGAGGCGGGCAGGTCCGCGTCCTCCGCCTGCACCCGACCCCAGACCTGGATCACGCTCAAAAACTGAAGAGCCAATACGAATCGACGAAGTATACGCACGATCACTCTTCCTTGTCGCTCACACCCGCGGAGTCAAAGGAGGCCATTCCATGGAAGAGTTCCATTCCCAACTGCACCATGTCCATCCCGATGGCCGCACCCGTGCCCTCTCCAAGTCTCATGGAAAGATCGACGAAGGGAACCAACCCCATCCGTTCAAGCATCACCGCGTGGCCGACTTCCACGGAACGATGGGCGGCGAACAGAAAATTGCGCACTCCGCGGTCGAACTCGAAAGCCGCCAGCCCGCCGGCGGTGGAAATCAACCCGTCCAGAACCACGGGTATCCGACGACTCGCGGCGCCCAAAATCAAACCTGCGATACCGGCGATCTCGAGTCCGCCCACTTTGGATAGAACATCCATGGCATCAGCGGGGTCCGGCCGGTTCACCTCGATGACCCGTCGAATGACGTCGATTTTGTGTCGATGCGTGTCATCGTCGATTCCCGTACCCATGCCGGTCACTTCCTCCACGGACCGACCGGTAAACACGGCGGCCAGCGCGCTCGAGGCCGTAGTATTCCCGATTCCCATCTCGCCGGGAGCCATCAGGTCGACCCCCTGATCGGCGAGTTCGCACGCAATCCGATACCCTTCATTCATAGCCCGAAGGGCGGTTTCACGATCCATGGCCGGACCTCGGGCCATATTCCGCGTCCCTTTCGCCACCTTTGCGTGAAGCAGGCCGGGAACGTGCCCGAAATCGTAATCCACGCCGATGTCCACAATCAGCACTTCCGTGGACGTATGTTTCGAGATCACATTAATTGCGGCCCCGCCGGCCAGAAAATTCAGAACCATCTGATAGGTAACATCCTTCGGATAAGCGCTTACCCCTTCCTCCACCACTCCGTGGTCCGAAGCGAACACCACCACGGCTTTCCGCGAAACCCGTGCATTGAGATCGTTGCGCATCACCACGTATTCCGCGGCGAAGTCTTCGAGACGCCCCAAGCTGCCTCTGGGTTTGGTCAACGAATCCAGGCGCTTCCGGGCTGAAGCCAGCAATGCCTCGTCCGGCAAGGGCAAAGCTCCGATCACATTCTCCACTCGGGTTTCCATCAGGACCTCCCCAAAAATCCAATTCCCAGCTGAAGTTTCTATTCGTCTTTAAGAGCCAAGGGCAGCCCCGCGGCAACAAGGAAAACCTTCCTCGAAAGTCCGGCCAGAGCCTGATTCGCGGCGCCCGCCACATCTCGGTACTTTCTGGACAACGGGTCGCCGGGGACGATTCCCAGGCCCACTTCATTGGCCACCAGAACCACCACTCCCTTGACCTCCGACAGAACGGCAGCCAAACCGTCCATCTCTTCCCGGATCGAGGCCTCATCGTTCTCGTGCTTCATGAAGAGATTGTTCAACCACAAGGTCATGCAATCAAGAAGGATCACCGTGTCGCTCCGATCCGTCGTCCGGATGACCTCCGCCACTTTCAGCGGTTCCTCCACCAGCCCCCAATCAGGGCCCCGCTCCTCCTTGTGTCTCCGGATCCGCTCCTCCATCTCTTCGTCCCACGCTTGAGCCGTCGCGAGAAACACTTTTCGCTTCTTCTCAAAACGACCGCACAAGTCCAAAGCGTAGCGGCTCTTGCCGCTCTTCGCACCCCCGATGATCAGGATGCAACCTCGATCCATCTCTTTGCCCGACATTTCACTTTTCCCCAACCGCATAGCTCCTAATCCATGGTATCCAAAGACCCGTCGGGTTTTCGGAACATCGTCATTCGCCGGGAACAGCCTCCAAAGCCCTTCTTCAGGCCGTAATCCAGGAAACGCTCCAGGTTCCGGGCCCCATATGAGTTCCCGCCGAAGCCGCCATGGGAGTCCTCAAGATATCGGCCGAAGGATATTCCCTCTCAAGGACTCCGGCGGCGCGGTCCGCCCATTCCTCCTGATCCGCGTCCGAGATCAGGAAGAAAGGTTTCTCCGGCGTAAGGCCGAGCTCTCTTATTTTTCCGAGAATGAACTCCAAGCCTTGCGCATGTGTGCGTACCTTGCCCCAGGGGGCGGCCGCTCCATCTCGGTGCCCGATAAGGGGCTTGATGGACAAAGCGATTCCCAGCAGGGAACGAACCCGCCCGATCCGTCCTCCTCTCGCTAAATAACTCAGCGTATCCAGCACTATGATTTCTTTGGCCTTGTCTTTGGCTTCGGCGCCGAAGGCCGCCAATCGGTCGGCGTCGCACTGCATCGCCCTATTCCGTGCCGTATACAGCACCGCCGCCGCCATCTGGCCCGACGCCGCTGCGGAGTTCAACACATAAAGCCTTCGCCCCTCGGCGTGCGTCTCCCTCACCTTCAGCGCCATGTCATGCAGCCGCGTATAACTCGGGGACACGGCAATGTAAACCACGGCTTCGTTGTTTGAAAGCTCTTCGTCAAAAACCTGCCGGACCTCTTCGAACGAAGGATGGGCCGTAGTGGGCAGTTCCCGCGAGGATCGCAGGGACCGAAAATATTGCTGCAGGTCCAAGTCGTGATCTCGAAAACTTTCCCCTTCCAGAATCACATGGTTCTGGATGACCCGGATGCCGTGACGGCGGGCCCATTCCCGGGTGATACAACAAGCGCTGTCCGTGACCAGAGCGACCTTCGACATGATTACTCCACGGAAATCTGAAACATACCACGGGCCTGCCCACCATAGACCACTTCCGTTTCCACACCGGGAAAACGAAGCGATAGAGAGGATCGTACTTCTTCGACCTGTGCGAGAATCGGCCGAACGCCCGTATAGATCGTAATCAAGCGATCCTGAGGGTCAATCAGGGCGGCCACGAGGGCGGCCGCGGCGTCTCCGACCGCTGGATACAACTTGCTGACTTCCTCCCCGACTCCAACCCGGAAGCAGAACCCGTCCGCTTCGTCCAGCACCATTCCATATCGCAGCCGGCGCAGGGCCTCGGCCATGCGAACGCGGTTCAATTCTTCGGTTTCCCAGGGCGTAAAGGCCACGCAGGCCGCAACCACGGCCGCCTCGCTCCACGCGTTCCAGACCTCCCAATCCCCCTTCGCAATGGAGGTCTCCTTCTCAAGAGAATCGCAACCATCGTCGCCGGGAACAAGCACCAGAGCTTTCCCACGCCCGGAATCATGCAATTGACGTCGCAGAGTCTCTCCCGGCATAGGATTCGTCTCCAGATCAATCACATAATCGATTTCCAGGCTTTCCAGAACGCCCACAAAACCTTTTCCTCGCACCAGCGCACAAACCGCCGGCAAGTTGTCGGGCGGCCGCCCCTCTTCCGCATTTCGCCCCCGGACCCGGGGAGCCATGTCCTCCAACTGCATCCGCCACACTTTGATGTCCGCGTGAATCGTTTCCCGAACCGCGTAAGGTTCGTTGGTATGCATATGGATTCTCACCCTTGAGTCATCCCACAAAGTCTCGATGGAGTTCCCCATGTACTTCAAGCGGAGCATCAAATCATCCACCAACGGTTCCGGTCCCTCAAGGAGCATTTCAAGGCAGAAGCGATGTTCCGGAACTTCCTCGCTTATGCCGCCGGGAAGCACCTTTCGTTTCTCCGGGGGCAGATTTCGCTCCATCCAAGGGCTCAATCCGGGAATTCCGTTTCCTACCAGGGATAACAATCCCCCTTCCAAGAACAACACCAGCGCGAGACCGCCCGCGTCCACGACTCCGGCTCTTTTCAACTCGGGAAGTTTGCTAGGGGTGTCCAGGAGGCAGGTCCCACAGATTTCCACAAGAGCTGAAAGTTCTTCCGAAGCGAGACCCGGCTCATGTTCCTCGGCGGCGCGATCCAGCAAAGAGAGGATGGTTCCCGAGCGAGGTCGTGAAACACCGGCATAGGCGCAATCCCGAGCCGAACCCCATGCCCGATGCCACACCTCGGCGTCGATGCTTTCGGCGAACGTCATGGGGCGCAACAGCCCCTTGAGGAACTGTGAGAAGATCATTCCGGAGTTGCCGCGGGCCGACTCAAGGGCCTCCCGCGCGATCAGCCGGTATAACCCTTCGAACTCCCATTGTTCTTCAGCGCGAAGGGCCGCGGCGATTCCGGACGTGGTGATCGTCAAGTTCCTCCCCGTATCGCCGTCGGGTACGGGAAAGACGTTGATGGCGTCCAGGGTTTGTCGATGCTGCGCGATGTTGGCGAAACCGCCCAGCAGATAGCGCGAAAAGCGCGAAGCATCCATGGAACTCGAACCCGTCCTCCTTCCGGGGGCCGACTCCACCGACGCCGGCATCCCCGTTCCCGTCTTCTCGTTTGCCGAATCGGTTCGGTCCGGGAAGATCATGATCATGTGAAAAAATGCTTTATAGGAAATGGGTGCCCGAGGTCAAAGAGTCTTTTCCATGAGTCGCTCTTGCGGGCGATTCCTTATCCGCACAACGGACTGAAAGGCTTTAGCGAACGTACGTGTTGGTAGGGACTTGCCGGAAGCATGCCGCGAATCGTGACGTGCGGAAGTCGACTTGATGTCTATGAGTCCTTCCGTACCCCGACTATGAGTGGAGAAGCCGCCATGTTGCTTGTAGATGGTGAGCCGCGGAATTCAAACAGGAGGAGCCGAAGGCCCGGAAGCTTTGACGACACCGACGTGGACGCAAATGGGACGGATTGCCGGCTGTGGGCCATCATGGGGCTTTTGTATGCACAAATGTTTAACTAATATTATTTAGAAATACCCAGCGAAGGTGATCATGCCTGCAAACTGCCGGCGATGATTGACTCCGACTTAGTGGCCGCGGCATATCCCGTGGACGAAACGCTTCGCAGCAGGCGGATGAAAAACGCGATCCACAGCGTTGCGCTTCACCCATCGTCACTGCAACGCACTTCTATGAACGCCTTGTTCCTCGGGATCTGTGCGCCTTGCATCTCATCGTTCTTCACCAACCTGCAGGCAACCGGCCTTCTTCAGCCGGCCGGCAGACGGAATTGGGACGCTATGGGCGGCCGAGCCGCTCTCCCGCTCAGCTCGCCCAAAGAATAGTCGTCCTCCGACCTCTATTCCGTCTCGAAGTCCGCCCTTCACCTACGTCCGTTTCACGCCTCGGGCCAGATAGCGACCCGGCACGTCCGCGATCTCCAACAGCTCCAACCCGGCTTTGGAGAAGAGTTCCGTCATTCGCGAATCGTCCGGCAACACGTCGCCTTCCACGGCGGAGTGGGCCGCATGATGCATCGACAGCTCCTTACGGCTCAGCAAATGCGCGATGACGATGTGACCGCCCGAGTGGATCACCCGACTCATTTCGCCAAGGGCTCGGCCGGGATCCGCAAAGTGCGGGAACGCGGCAAAGCAGATCGCCTGGTCGAACACATCGCCCCCGAACGGCATACGATGCACATCGGCCTGGACCACCGCATCCTTCGAGGAAAGCGGTTTGCTTCCAGCTTGCCGCGCCATTTCCAGGGAAAGGTCGAAAGCGCAGACAGTGCCGTCGCTTCCGACCAATCGTTTCAAATAAGGAATCAACACGCCGGGGCCCGTACCGATATCCAAGACCCGTGTACCGGTTTTCACACGAAATTCGAGAATGAGCTCCTCGAGACGCTCGCGTACCGGAGGAGGATAGCAGTTTTTCTCCCATTCACGAGCCCGGCTGTCGAAGAAAGCGGATCGGGACGACATCTCCCCTCCCCTGTTCGTCAGAATTCGAACCCCACTCCGGCCATGACCGTGGCGCCGGGCATGGGATACCCGGGGAGGTACTCATAGTCCGTGTCCGTGAGGTTTTCTCCGGCCACGTAGACTTCCATGGTCGGCCATTTGCCGCCCATGGCCAATTCGTAGCCGACCTTGCCGTTCAGCAGGAAATAGCCGTCCACCGTGGTCGCATTCTCGGCGCCTTTCCTACGAGCCCAGGCGTCAACGTGCATCTCGTCCACATATTGGCAATCCACGCTGAATTTGAAGCTCCTGAACAGCTTCCAGTTTGCGCCGGCGCTCACGGTGAACTCGGGAGCGTAGGGCAAATCGGAGGGATCGGTGTTCTGGTAGGTAAACCCGGTAAACAAGGCCAGATCGTCCATGGGATGCAGCGTCAAAACGGCTTCCACTCCGCGGATGCGGTATTCTTCGATGTTGGCGTATACGGGAGGCGGAGGCGGCGGAGGAACGATCACATAACGGTCCTTTCCCTCGTCGTAGAAGAAAGTGACGTCCACCTCGACCAGCCGACCGAATCCATGGCGAACGCCGACCTCGAAATGATCCGCAACCTCGGCGTTAAGGTCCTTCCAACTGGACCCCAAAGCTGGAATGACCTTCTCGGAGAACAGGACAACATCCAAACCGGGATAGACCACGCCTCTGGAATACCCGGCATGCAGTTCCGTCCGCTTGTACCCGACGATGATGCCCACGTGGGGCGACCATTCCTCGTCGAAATCCGAATTGTCGTAGTAACGCACGCCCGCCGAGGGCGTCACGTAGAATCCGTCCTTGTCGCCGAACTGGTGGCTGATCGCCGTGTAAGGCGAGACAATGGTGAAGTCGTGGCCGTCCCAGCGATCACTTGTTCCGTCGCTGTAGTCCAGGTCATATTCCCCGTCCGTCACATCCCAGTCCAAGCCGACGATGATCTCGCCTCCCGGCCAGAAGTGCAATGCTTCCCTGGCCTTCAAACCGTAGAAGGTAAAATCGTTGAAAAGGTCTTCCCGAACTCCGACCGTGTCGGTAGGTTGATCAAGCCAGTCTCCCTCGCCGGCGTTCCTGTAGAGTTTCAGATACCCCTCGGCCACGTCGAACCGGTTTTCGACGGTGCCCACCGTCAGCCACGTCCGGGTCTCGTAACGTCCCTCCCGCAGTTCGGGGGCCGCGCCTTCCGCTCCCGGATCGTTGGCGTAGTTGTCGTTCCAGAGGCTGAACACGGACACGGACCAGTTGTCCGAAATGCGATAGCCGATCCGCCCGTAAACGTCTCGAAGCTCACCGTCGGCATTGTCTCGATGGCCGTCGGAGGTTCGGTATCCGCCGCCCAAATAGTAGTCCAAACCCTCGATCGCTCCTCCGTGCTCCCCCTTGCCCACAAAGGTGCCGAAGCTTCCTCCGGCAACCTTGCCTTTGGTGCGAAAACCCTGTTCCGTCATCTTCTTGGGTACGATGTTGACCACCCCGAAGGCGTTCCCGAACACATGGGGTTGAGGGCTTTTGTACACTTCGATGGACTGGGCCGGATCGATGCTCATTAAATCCAGCAATGGGTGGTTCCACAGGCTCATGTACATGGGAATCCCATCCACAAGGGTCTTGATTTCCGCTCCGGGACGACTCGACCCCTTGCCTCTGATGAAGACGCCTCCGCCTGTGGCCCCCCCGAAGGAACCCACTATGTTGTAACGGGAAATGTTGACCCCCGGAGTCCGCCTCAGCGCGCCGGTCAAGTCTTGGGCGTTGAGATCGTCGATCTGGCTTTCCGTGACCGTGGTCTTTTGACCGGCGTATCGGTCCGTTTCGTTTCCCTCAATTACCGGATTGGCTATGACCGTTACGGGCTCCAATCGGGTGACCTCGGCGGGCTCGTCGGCGGCCGCAATCCGGCAACAGACGGAGGAAAAAACCAAAAAACAAACCAGCATCCAAGTGTTTCGCAATCGATTCATCTCCGGCTCCTTCAACTCATGTTTTTCGCAATCCTCGGCAACCCGGAACCGTCAAGCCGGTCTGGAGAAATTTCGCGCGACCGCATGCATGCGGAACGGGAATGGGATCACGCTGTATTTAGTAAGGGACGAGGAATCCCGGCTTCTGCCGGGTCGGAGAAAAGGCGCGCTTGGTTGGGCCATGCGGCGCCGGATGCCGCCTACGGGCGGGAGTGCGACAAGGTTCCCCGTTCCTCCGATAGGTAGGAGTCCCGGGTTCAGCCTCCAGGCTTCAAACACACCATCGCATCTTCTCGAAGCATTCGCGACAGATTTTACGTCCCCCCACAGCCGCTAGCTTGGCGGACATGGTGGGTTCTCCGCAAACCGCACAAAGTTCGGAGCGTTCGATCTTGGCTTTGGCGGGTAATTCGGTCTTCACAGGCTTCACGATGAACAGCTCATCCGTGGGGATTGTAAGCACGTCACAGCTTTTCTGAAAATGGAGTTCTCTAAACCGCTTTTCCTCGTGTTCGTCGGCCTCCCCGCTCATGACTCTGCGCAAGAGGGCGAAATGCGCCTCATCAGGCAAAGCGGCTTCCGGACGCAAAACCACGCGAACCCCTTCCCCGGTTCCACGGCTGAAAAGCGTCAAGGCCACTTTGCCGTAATCCTTGTAGATCAAATTTCCTTTTCCAAAAGTGCATCCCGTGAGCACCTGCACGGCATCGGCGGAACACGCGTCCGTCTCCACAACCGCCACGATTTCTTCATCTTCGGCCCGCTCTTCCCTCAAGCGCTCCAGCGCAACCTTGGCCGCCCTGTAGCCGATGGAAAGCCCGGGACATATGTGTCCGTGAAACTCCGCACATTTCCTGAAATCCTCCGATTCCACGATCTCTCGTGCATCCACTTTGTTACCTCCTCATTGTTTCCCACCCATGGGAGGTCGGTTCCATTCATCTCCTCGATGATCCGAAGCCCCCAGGATGGGTAGGCCGGCCCGTCGAGAAACCCGAGCGCAGGCCCGTTACGGGAGAAACGGCGCCTTTCCGCCGATCGGTCCGTAATCCCTTTTCATCGCTTCATGAACTCTTTTCCCGACAAAAAACTCATAAATATCGTCCGTTTTCGTCTCAGGGTCGATCTCTTGGAATCGATCCGCATACAGAATCTTTCCAACGGCGTAGGCGTCGGCCAAAGCCGTTCCGATGTTGGTGGTGTACCAGTTGAACGGGTGCAGTGTGTACACCCGCCCTGTTTTAAACGCCTTGAAAGCCGAATAATAAGCCGTCTTGTTTTCGTAGTCCTTCTTCACCACGGACACTCCGCCGCCGTCGATGAATATTGCCTCGGGGTCCAGGCTTAGGAGCATTTCCTTGTCAACGAAAACATGAGTTCCGACATCCGCTTCCAGCCTTTGAGCTACGTTTGTCGCATTCACCCAGTCGAAGGGAACGAACCGCTGTTCCGTGCTTTCGATGCCGTGGGCTCCGCGGTAGCCGATACCTCCCACGTAAACCTCGGGTCTTCGGTCTTGCGGTATGTCCCCGGTCCTCTCTGCCAAGTCCTTGCGCAACGATTCGATATAGGCCACCACCTCGCGCGCCCTGTTCTCACGATTCAGCACCTTACCGGCAACCCGTAATGCGTCGTAGACCGCCTCATCAAAGGTGGCGAAGGCTCCATAACTCAGGACGACCAAGGGAATCCCCAAGGTCCGGGTCACTTCGTCGGCAAGAGGCCCCTCCATGTAGGTCACGAACACGACATCGGGAGCCAGGCTCAACAGAGTCTCGAGGTCGGGCTTCTTGTTGATGCCCGCCGGTCCTCCGGGTCCGCAACGGGGCAAACGGTGAAGCTCGGGATGGGCAATCCAGTACGGCCTGCCCCCGGGGTTCATTTTTTCCATATCCTCCACGCCCACCACTCTGTTCTCCGCCTGAAGGTAGACTACCAGTCTCAAAGCTCCGGGGCCGATGCAGAGGATTCTATTTGGATCAAAAGGAACCGTAACTTCCCGATTCGCCATATCCGTAACCACCACGGCACCGGCGGACGCAGGTACGAGGAACATCATCCACGCCGGCAGGCACGATAAGACAATAAAAAAAGCTTTCATCGGCTCCTCCGCCGCATTATGTCGGCACCACCACAGTGTGCCCGCAGACCCGGGTCAACTGAACCTCGACACCGTAAACGTCATGAATGATTTCCGCGCTGAGCCCGTTTCCGTCGGTCACCGCTCGTATGCGATGCTCCTTGAGAAAAATGAAGCGGTCCGCGAAGCGTACGGCAACGTTCAGGTCATGGATTGCAATCGCCGCCGCCAACTCCCGACTTCTCACTATTCGCCGGACCAGTCCCATCACCTCCAGTTGGCCGCCCAGGTCGAGGTTGCTGGTCGGCTCGTCCAACAGGAGAACCTGAGGAGACTGGGCGAGTGCGCGGGCAATGGCCACCTTCTGACTCTCCCCGCCGCTCAAGGTGTCCACCGGCCTCATAGCCAGGTGCGCCAGCCCCAGCTCTCCGATGATCCTTTCAACCAATGCGTAGTCATCATCTGAAACGGCCCATCGTATATGAGGCCTTCGCCCCATGAGCACGGTTTCAAACACGGACGAAGACGAATCCTGCCGGCGCTGGGGAACGTAGCCCACCTTTTGGGCGATTTTCTTCCGACTCATGAAGGAAAGATCTTCACCGTCCATCAGCACGGCCCCACCCGACGGCGTAAGAACTCGGTTCAGGCACCTCAGCAGGGTCGACTTCCCGGCGCCGTTGACACCCATGATGCAAACCAGTTCTCCCGGCTCAACGGAGAAACCCACATCCGTCAGCACGGGATGACTGTTGTGGGAGAAGGAAACGCCGCATACTTCCAGCCTCATCGATACCCTCGAACCAACAAATAGAGGAATATGGGAGCTCCCAGGAAGGAGGTGATGACCCCCACCGGAAGAGAGCCCGAACCGATGAGCAACCGACCGATGATATCGGCCGTTAACAGCAGTAGTGCGCCCAGGACCGCGGAAAATGGAATCAGCAAACAATGGTCCTCTCCGATCAGTCGTCGTGCCATGTGTGGCGCAATCAGGCCGAAGAAGGCGATGACTCCGTGAAAAGCGGTAACCAGGGCCGCTACGAGAGATACCGCGAGCATGCCCGATATTCTGAGCCTCCGCACGTTCACGCCCAGGCCCTTTGCGACTTCTTCTCCGGAGGCCAGGGCATTGAAGTCCCACCTCAAATAGAAGAGGAAGAAGCTGACGACGAGCGTGACGCCCGATAACAGCCCGATCTCATGCCAGGAGGAACGCGCCACGTCGCCGAATATCCAAAAAACGACCACGGAAAGCTCGGTCTCCGTCGCCAGATACTGCGTCAGAATCCACGCAGAGTTGAAAAGGGAGGAAAGGGCCACACCAGCCAAGACCACGGCTTCAGAAGAAAGTCGCCTGAGTTTGGACAAAATCAGAATGACCACCGTCGCACCCATGGCACCGCCGAATGCACACGCCGTGACGGAAAAGAACCCCGCACCGAAAAGCACAATCGACGTTCCGGCCCCGAAGGCGGCACCCTGGCTGATCCCCAGAGTATCCGGGGAGCCGAGAGGGTTTCCGAGCAAAGACTGGATGCACAGTCCGGCAAGGGACAACGCCCATCCCGAAACAACGGCGGCCACCACCCTGGGCAACCGGATTCGAGTAATTACGACCTGCACGTTGTCCTCGGCGTTTCCGAAGAGAGCAAGCACCATCTCTTTGATGGAGATATGAAAGGTGCCGTGGGCAACGGCGTACGCTCCCATGCCGGTCGTCACAACCAGCACGACGATCAACAAAAGCACTCTGTGGCGACGTCGATTCAGATATGCGGAGGTAATCTCTCCGAAATGCGTTCCCGCCCGATTTCCGCTGATCATGGTCTCTACCGGGAGATTATCGTTCTTCTCCCCGGAAATAAAAAAAGGCCGCGAAGAGTCTACTTCCCTTCAGGGGAAGCGCCTTCGTGGCCATGGTGTCTTGAATCCTGAATCCGCCTCTCCCCTGCTTCGAAAGAGGCGACTTCGCATGCCGAATCGCCGGAACGGCCTTCAGGACCGAACCGCTGCCGACGGCTTGACTCAAAAGGCACCCGCCGCAGCATCATGCAACGATTCTTGACGATTTTTAACACCCACGCAGGGGTGCGTCAACACCCTCTTTCGATCACTGCGGCAGGCATGGGAAGTGTCCGGGGAGAAATGCAAACGAGCCGCCCGTTTCTTCAGCCGACGCAAGAGTCTCTTCCCGGCCGGCCACTCTGCATGAGCACATTGACGTTCGGACTACCGTGCGATACCTTTTGCCCGCAGCTCTTGAATAGTTAAATGCTATGCCTGAATTCGACGGACTTAGGAGGGAGTGTCCGAATGAACCGACGGAATGGAGCTTTTTTTACGGGACTGTACCGAATGTTCGCTTTTTCGGTCCTCTTTACGCTTGCCTTGGCTTCATGGGTGGGGGCCGCGCAAGTCACTCCCGCGGACAAGCAGGCCTACCTTGAAGCCCTTCGAGACACCCGGACGACCACACAAGAAGAAGTATCGGCCCACCTGCTAGCCGTGCTTCCCGACTACGATCCGATCAACTACGAGATTCTTCACGGCGAAGGGATCACGTGGGAAGGGAATCCGGGAGCGTCTCGGGTTCTGGCGGCCACTTTCATGGCTCGATCGGACTATGAAAAATATTACAAAGAAAACCTTGAAAGCGGAGCGCGGGAATATGTGCTGCAAAAGTCCCTTTGGGTTACCGTGGCGCCGCAACTCAAGAATTTTTTCGTGAAAGGCGAATGCCCTCCCACCGGAAAAAGAGTGAAACAGCTGTTGGGCCTGCACCCCGCCTACGATTACGACGTCCTCGTGGAAATGTGGGTGGACCCCGCACTCTTGTTTCGGCCCTCCGCGGATCCTGAAATCACCGATCACGAAGGGGAAAGGGCTCGCAAGAGCGACACGGGACAATGGGTCTTTCCATACGAAACCAACCCCTTCATCCGATACGACGATACCATGCCGTTTCTCGACTCACCGTGGTCCGAAGCCGGCGAAGTGACCTTTAGACAATGGTATGCGGATCGCGCCGATTCCATCTACGTGGTCGGCGACGAAAACGACCCGAGTACTTGGGGTTGGCCTTGGACTCGTCTGGGCTACACTTATGACTGGGGCAATATGGAGCATCCGGAAGGCGTGAGTGAATTCATCATTCGTATCGATCCGGCCGCAGGCTGCGCCCGGGTCACGCTGCATCGCGCCTACGACACGGCCTCGTCCGATTGGAACGCTTACTTCCAGTGTGAAGCCCGGCCCTCCCCGGTACTCAATTTCAGCGTGGAAGGCGATACCGTGTCGCTGGTTTGGAACAAGGTTCCGGATACCAAGAGTTACGCACTGGTCTTCTCACCCTATCCGGCCATGAGCCCCGCCACGGGAGTCGACCTGGGCCCCGAAACCGGCGCGGTCTTTCAGGTGGCTCCGGGAACCTCCTGCGCCGCTCGTATTCTCGCCGACAAGGTTGACGGTTCCGGTACATTGTCCAATCAGGTAGTGGTCATCACGCCCTAACGGTCCTCCATACCGGCGTTGTGGAAACCCCGGTATGCAGAACCAAGCAGTGTGGGCGTCTCCGGGCCGTCGTTCGGCTCCCGGTGGACGACCCAAAGATGACTTCGGCGGCGTTCCATTTCTCCAAAGATCACCTGTGATGCACTTTTCACCATCAGACCGCTGAGTGTGTCTTCTCCAAACACTCCCGGCAGACCTTCCGATCGCCGTCGGACAGCAATTTGGCGGCCATGGTGGGTTCTCCGCAAACGGAGCAGGGCCGGGAACAATCGATCTTGGCTTTGGCGGGCAATTCCGTTTTCACGGGCTTCATGACGAAGAGCCGATCCTCAGGGGTCGTCAGAACATCGCAACTTCTACGGAAATGGATCTCCTGGAATTTCTTTTTCTCGTCTTCGTCGGCTTCCCCACTCACCATCTTGCGTATCAGCGCGAGATGCTCCTCATCCGGCGAAAAGGCTCCCGGACGCAAGACCACGCGGATTCCTTCGCCGGTCTTGCGACTCAACAGAGTCAAGGCCATTTTGCCGTAGTCTTTGTAGATCAGATTTCCCTTACCGAAAGTACACCCCGTGAGCACCTGCACCGCATCGGCGGAACACGCATCCGTCTCCACAACGGCCACGATCTCTTCGTCTTCGGAGCGCTGCTCATTCAGCTTTTCAAGTGCGACTTTGGCCGCCTTGTAGCCGATGGAAAGGCCGGGACAAATGTGACCGTGAAAGTCCACACATTTCCTGAAATCCTCCGATTCCATGATTTCTCTTGCGTCCATCGGTGATACCTCCTTGCTCCCTGTTTCAGGAAGATCGATATTTCATTCGTTGATCATGCCGAGTCCGCCGGACAAACAGCCGGCCGGTCTCTATTTGGTTCAAGATTCGCGTAACCGCTAAAGGTTTAGCGGCATCGTTTCGGGGAAACGGGACAGTTGCAGCCGTTGCTTGTTCACAGGCCCGAAAATCAAGGAATCAGCTCTTTAATTCGTAGCCGATATAAATATCCACCGTAAGGGGGCCTTTGAACAATTCCTTGGGAGGCGGGGCGAAAGGAGAGGCTTTCCTGATCGCTTTCACTGCGGCATCATTCAGAATACGGTGTGGGCAGGGATCCAGAATTTCGATATTCCTCGCCGTGCCGTCCGTCTCGATGACGAATCGGACTCCGACTCGTCCTTCCAGCCTCCGCCGGACGGCTGTGGGAGGATATCTCTTTCGCCCTTCGATTTTCAGCCACACGCCGTGATAGTAGTCTCCCTCTTTGCCGTGCGCGGGAGCCATTTCAGGCCGCCGCTCCTTTTCGGGGCTCCAGGATAAGGGGGCAAGGCGGGACGTCTCCGGCTTGTCCGATACGACCGAGTCCTCCAACCGGACAACCGGAGCCTCTCCCGCAGTCTTCTTCATGTAGGCAAGGGCCGGAATCCGGGGCAACTCGACGCGGTCCGGCCTTCCCCGTACTATCCCGGACTCCTTCGCGACCGGTAAAGGGGCCGGTGTAACCCACCGTCGATTCCTCGGAGCCTCGGGGGCCTCTTGGCGCAATCCTGAATCAAGCGGCTGGAATGCAACCCGTCCGGGAATTTCGGGAGCTCCCGGCTCGACCACGGCCTCAGGTGCGTTCTCAGGCGCCGAAATGCGAAGCTCCGAGGAAATCGGCTCCGAAACAGCCGACGTGGAAACGGTCAGGTTCCTCTTTGGCACTCCCGGCAGAGGCCCGAATTCCGGAATCGCACCAGGCCCGGACGGGACCGGAATCGATTCGGCGCCTCGAACGTCCGCAACGTCAACGGGCTGAAACGAGGGCGGCAAACTCGACGGTGCCTCCTCAACAAGAGGCCGCACAACCAGTCGAGGAACCTCCACCCGATGGGCCGCCGCTTCCGGGATGGAAACACTCTTCACCGACGTCTTCCCAAGAGTTGGTGTTTCCATCGGCGCCTCCGGAGCCGGAACGGAGAGATTCACCTGGGGCACCGGCATCGAATCGCGGAGCGAAACAATGTCGGCTAATGTCTGCAAAGCCGGTGCATGTGGTGTTTCCGGGGTGCGCAACGGGTCGAGGACCTCGGGGGGCTCCTCGACCCGCAACTCCCTCATTTCAGGCGCTTCGGGCCGGACGATTTCCTCCCTCCTCGCGGTGACCTCGGGTGTGACGGGCGGCGTGGGCTTAGGCTGCGCCACCTTCGGAGTAGGAGGAGGTTCCTGAACGGGTCGCGCCTCACTCACCTCGATTTCGAATTCCACATACTCCACGGGCTGAATTCGAAACCAATGATCGCACTTCAGCAGGACGAACCAATGCATCGCCACGGAAAGCAAAACCATGGCGGCAAGCATTCGATTCCACTGAAATCGCTCGCCGTTTACCGACCGCTCCCTCAATTTCCGGTTTCCTTTTCCGTTGCCAGCAACAGCCGCGAAGCCCCCGCCTCTTTGGCGATATCCATCACGCGTACGGCCCGGTTCAGGATCACCTGTCGATCCGCCTTGATAACCACCGGCCGATCCTCTTGCCCGATCATTCCTTTCAGGCGGCCGGCCAAGTCGTCGAACGTCATTTGCGCGCCGTCGAGGTAGGGTCGACCCTCTTCATCCACGAAAACGGTGATCAGCTTCTGCGTCTGCGGCGCCGAGGAATTCGCCCGAGGGAGCTTGACCGTAACGGCCTCTTCCGTCATGAAACTTGTCGTCAACAGGAAATAGACAAGGAGCAAAAAGACGATGTCGATGAGAGAGGTCAGGGGCGCCTGAACCGTATAGCGCTCTTTCTTCTTTCGGTGAACGAGCATGGGTCATCCGTTATTTCTGCGTGACAGGCTCTTGAGAAATTTCACGGAACCGTCCAGCAGACGGGCTTCGTAATCATCCACCCGACCGCTCAGATAGCTGTGAGCCACCATGACGGGCAAGGCGACGGAAAGGCCCAACGCCGTTGTCAGCATGGCCTCCCAAATTCCCCCCGCCAAAGATACGGCGTTCACCTTGCCCCCCATCTCCTGAATCACCATGAAGGCTTTGATCATGCCGATCACGGTACCCAGAAGGCCGAGCAGGGGAGCAATGTTGCCTATGGTGGCTAGGGTCCGCAAGTAACGTGAGAGTTCCCTGACCTCCCCCTCGGCGGCATGGACAAGCACCGTTTCGAGGGTTTCACGATCATGGCCCATGACTTCGATGCCCTGCCTCAGTACTCTACCCATGGGTGACCGGCTGTTTTCTGCCGCTTCAAGAGCGTTGCCGTTTTCACCTTTCTCGAGAAAGGCGGCCACGCGGTCCGCGACGGTCCGACCGCGCTTTCTCAAAACATAAAAACGAATCGCCCGTTCAGCGAAAATGGCCAGAGCGACAACGGAACATAGTATGATGGGAGGCACCAGAAGGCCTCCTTTGGAAATCAAGTCCATGATCATGCATTCCTCCCCAACCGCCGCCGTGTCCCTGAGGCACCGGATCAAACCGATGGACCAACGGCCTCACGCAACACCACGGGTAATAGTCCGATGAAGAAGTCGGATGATTGCATGCCGGAGAAAAACGATGAGATGCAGTGCAACGCCGCAGATCGTGTCTTTCAACGACCCGGTAAAGGCATCCCAACGACCGACACCAACAAACAAACCAACGTCCGAAGCGGCTCGCGCGACAAGAAACGGCCACGGAAGCGGCCGCAATCTCATGACCTGCGAAACCGCCTTCTCCCTGGATAACCCCTGAAATCCCATGGTGTCCCGCGCACCGCACTCAGCCGGGGAACAGGTCGGCGGCGAGGAACAAATCACTGCGACCGCTCCGCATTTGTTGAGGATTGCGACTCCGCCGCTCCTTGAGACGGCGTTTCCGCACCTTCCCTCGCCGGGGCCTGGTAGGTTTCTCGGAAATCCGGCTTGCCGTCTCCGTCGTGATCCTCCTCGGTACTCGTAAGCTTGCCGTTCTCGTAATGGAACCACGTATCCACCCGCCCATCGCCGTCGGAGTCCTTCTCCGCAAGAACCGGAGATTGCGCCTCGTCGTAGTGCCAGGTCAGGTTCAAACGACCTCCCCCGTCCCGGTCTTCCCTGGACAACACGAGCTTTCCCTGCTCGTTGTATTCTTCGACGATTTTCAGGCGGCGCCCCGGGTCGTCAAAGGTCTGCCTGAGCCGGAGCACCTCTCCGGAATAGCAGTATCGGGTTTCGTAAAAGCCGTCTCCGTCCCCATCGAGCTCCGTAACCACCGACCATTCGGGATCGTTGTACAAGCGGCGGGTCTCGAAACGACCATCTCCATCGGTATCCAACAGTTCACTGATCCGACGGCCTTCCGAATAAGACACCTTCGCATCGACGCGCCCGTCATAATCCCGATCATGCTCCGTCGCCGAAAGCTCACCGGCCGTATAGAATTCCCAGGTATCTTCCTTGCCGTCCCGGTCGGCGTCCGTAACGGCCCGCACGACCCGCCCCTCCGGGTCGAAATAAATCACGGTTTCCGGCTTGCCGTCTCCGTTGTCGTCCCGGGTCCGGCTCACGGGTTCCCCTTTTTCGAACAACGTAATCGTCTCGAAGATTCCGTCCCCGTTCTCATCCTCTTCCATACGTACCGGTACTCCCTTCTCGAAACGGGACAACCGGTTGATTTCTCCCGAATGCCGGGTATCTTCCCGAAGCACCACGGGTTGTCCTTCCGAGTCATACTCGGTGAACCGGTCCAGGGCCCCGTCTCGGTTCGTGTCTTCTCTCCGTTCGTAGGGCCTGCCGTCCTTCAGCAGCACCACGAGATCGAAAGAACCGTCTCCGTCGGTATCGGTCTTTTCGGAAACTGCAAAGCCGTCCCGATATTCCGTGACCACATCCGGCCTTCCGTCTCCGTCCGTATCCTTCTCTTGCACAAAGGGAACGCCGTTTCGGTAAGACCTCTTTGTTTCCATCGTCCCATCATCGTCGAGGTCGTGCTCGCTCTCGGCAGGTTGTCCGGCGTCATCGTATCTAAGGATCAGCTCCAAACGTCCGTTCCCGTCTTCGTCGACTTTCCGTTCCGTGGGACGACCGCTCCGGTAAGTTTCCCGGGAGTTCGCCCGACCGTCGCCCGTGGTGTCCCTGGTAACCAACACCAACTTTCCACCCTCGTAGCGCTGCACCGTATCTCTTTTTCCATCGCCCGTGGTGTCTCGTTCCCACACACGAAACCGTTCACCGGCGTCGAATTCAACGACTTCGACAATGATTCCCCGTGCGTTGAGCTTCTCGAAACGCTTGCGTTCACCCTTCTCCAGGATGTCCCGCTCGTCCACGACCCCGTCTTCGTTGAGGTCTCGCTCTATGCGACTCAGGACGCCGTTTTCATAGTACTGAAAGGTGTCCATGGTTCCGTTGCCGTCGGCGTCCGCTTCCAGGCGTTGGATTTGCCCTTTGGAATCCAGGTGAACGACCCGATCGTCCCTGCCGTCGCCGTCGGTGTCCTGCCGAATAACACGGCCATCGGCCGCCTCCGACGTCCCCGGAATCACCGGAACCAGGAACAGGAGGGTCGGAATGAGCAAGACAAATATGAGGTTCGTCCGGAAAAAGGAGCGGAATTCGCGTGTCATCGGTTTCCCTTTGTTCGGCACAAAAAAAGCCACGAAGACTGGGCGCCTCTCGGCGGCCCGGACCTTCGTGGCCGGGGTTTCTAAGATATGATGTGAACCGTGCTGCTTGGCTGAGCCCTCCGTGGTGCTCGATGCCGTCTATTTACCCGAGGATCGATCCGCCGTCAAGCCGCAGGCCGTCTAGAAAAGAATCCGACAGAAGAACAGGCAGGCGAGAATCCCGGCGGCATCCGCCAGCAAAGCTGCGGTCAGGGCATACCGTGTGCGAACGATCCCGACGGACCCGAAGTACACGGCCAGGACATAGAACGTGGTTTCCGTGCTGCCCTGCATGCACGACACCAGATAGGCTCCGAAACTGTCCGGCGCCCGCTGGACCACCTCACTCATCACTCCGAAAGCGCCGCTCCCTGAAAGGGGACGCATGAGCGCCATGGGAAGCGCCTCCGGGGGCATGCCGAGGAGTGAAGTAACCGGATTCAGTATGCGTACCATCATGTCGAATGCGCCCGAAGCCCGAAACATTCCCACAGCCACCAGGATCATGACCAAGAAGGGAATGATGCGGACCGCCACCTGAAAGCCTTCCTTGGCGCCTTCCGTGGCCGCCTCGTAAACACCCACGCCTTTCAGGTAGCCGAAAACAAGCAGCCCTCCCATGATCATGGGAAGCAACCAGAAGGACAGAAATTCCTTGCCCGCTTCGGCCGCGGACTCCGCCTGCACCCAATGAAGCACGGCCCCGACAACGAAAACGGCCATCAAAAGCAGGCATGCCAAGCGTCCCAAATATCCGGGCGGCTGAAGAGCCTCTTCCTTTTCCGAATTCGCCTGCGATTCATCCATCGTCTCTCCCTGGGTCGGCGCATCCTCCGAGGCGATTTCCGAGGATTCCTCCGATGCGGAGGTCTCCCCTCGCGAAACTCGGGAAAGAAACTTGGCCGCCGCCACCGCCACGAGAGTCGAGGTGATGGTGGCCAGCAGTGTGGGCACGAGAATGGAAGCCGGTTCGGCGCTCCCCGCGGAAGCCCGCACCGCAATCACACCCAGGGGCAGGATCGTTACGTTCGAGGTATTGATGGCCAGAAACAGGCACATGGCGTCCGTGGCCGTTCCCTTGGACGGGTTCAGTCGGTCCAGCTCCATCATGGCCTTCAGGCCCATGGGCGTAGCGGCGTTCCCCAGTCCCAAGGCGTTGGCGCTCATGTTCATGACCATGGCGCTCATGGCCGGATGGTCGGCCGGCACACGGGGGAAAAGACGCACCATCACGGGCCGGATGCCTTTCGCCACCAGCCTCATGAGGCCGCCCCGCTCCGCGACCTTCATCAGCCCCAGCCATAAGGCCATGGCCCCGATAAGGCCGATGGCCAGAGTCACGGCCCCTTTCGCCGAATCGAAGGAGGCATCCACCACTTCCTTCATTTTTCCGGTGTGCGCGGCCGCCGCTATGGAAATGAGGATCAGAAAAAACCAGATGGCGTTCATTGGCGCCGGGCGTTTGGTCACTGTGTTCTCCCGGAGGTTGACTTATGATTCTGTGTTCGATGGATGCGCGTCCAGGGTCCGGCTGGAGGGTCGGTGGACGCTCGTTCTCACGAGCTTTGCGCTCCCTTCCCCAAGGACCACAGCCGGCGCACAAGAAAGACCAGGCCCCCGCTCGCGGTCACAATGATCACCGGAATCAAGGGATGGCGGTACCGTGCCAGATCAATGGTATGCACCAAGTAATAGATCGCCGGCAGGATGACAATGAAGGCCCCGAGCGGTATGCCGTTCGCTCCTCGCTTCAGCGCGACGAAGAGTCCCAAAATGAGAAACGGAATCGGCACAAGGAAGTGAAGTTTCTGAATGTACCAGATTACGGGTCGAAAATTGGGATTCTCACTCCAGCCCAGCCACATCTGTTTGAACTTCACCAGACACAGCTGGAGGAACTTCCCCGGATTCGAGCGAATAAAAGACAAGGCTTGTTGCAGCTTTTCTTGATTATAGCCGTGCTCCCCAAGTTCCAAGTACCTTTCGAACTCCTCCTTGCACACCGTGGGGTGCCATCTACCGAAATCCTGGTAGACGCCACCCTGGATCAATGCTTGCCACGCCTCGAGATTGTTGCCGAAGGCCACCTCGAATCCGAAATTGGACCTCGGCCCCCAGGTTCCCACCATCACACGATTCCGGACAAGCCATGGCCCCAAAATCAGCAGGAACAACAGCGAGGATACGGCCAAGTACTTCAGTCTTTGGCGCCTGGTAAGAGCGCTGCGAAAATAGGTCCAAACGACGCAAAAGGCGCACAAGGGAATCATTGCCGCCTGGAATAGACACGCCACTCCCATGAAAACCCCTAAAATGACGGCGGTGCGTCGGTTCAGGGATGACGGGATCCGGTAGCAGAGATAGAGCAGCGTTGCCGTCAACAACGCGAAGGCGGTATCGTCCCATATGTGATTGATCTCCATGATCATCTGCCCGGGGTCCAAAGCCTGGATACCCGCCGCCACGAACCCCGTTTCACGTCCAAAGACCCAACGGCCGACGGAAAAGAGTGGAAAGCAAATGAGAGCCCCAAAAAGGCAGTTCAACGCCAGAGCCGCGGCCGCGGCGGCCGAGGTCTGAATGCCGAAAATCCGGAACAGAATACTCAGCAACGTGGGGTAACCGGGAGCCAGCCAAGCGGTGGGACCCGTCTTGACTCCGGCCGACGGCCTGCCCGGCTGCAGGAAAGGAGAAGAGTATCCCTCACCTCGGGCCAACGAAGCGGCAATGGCCCCCGCTTCGAAATAGATGCCTCGATGGTCTATGTAGTTTTCGCTGGATACCAGAAAGCCCAGCCGAAGGACGAGAGCAAAAAGGAAAATAAGCGCAACCCATTTTCGATCTCCCTGGAACAGTCCGCCCAAAAGGCGGGGCCGCGACCGAATACCGCGTTCGTCCTTTGCAGCGTCGGGAAGCGCCCCTTGCGGCTTCCCTTCCGAATGAGGGTTCATACTTTCCTTTCCTTGGTTGAGCCGGTTTTCGAGAAGATATTTTGTGAGCATTCAGAGGGGGTATCCGAGGGAGCCCTCCAAAAATATTTAAGCATTTTAACATGTTGTACGGTAACATGCTGCTCGTTTTGCGAATCGCCTACGCGATTCGCAAAAGCCCAACGGGGGTCCTGGGGGCCATTCGTCCCCCGGCAGGGGGTGCAGGGGGACGGCGTCCCCCTGCGGCACACCCCGTGAATAGGTACAATGTCTTTTCGCTCGAGAGATACGGATATCCTTGGAACCAGGCGTCTCGTCCAACCCATGCCGGGTTTGGTCGGTAGGATTGGAATGAAGCCGTTTCCACGCCGCGCCCCCTGAATGCCGGGGACCCTCAAGAGCAAGGCTCCGGGTCCCATTTATTTGGAATCTTCGGGTATTTCATGGTAGAAATATAAGCTACGGCAAATCCCGGATGAGGCAACTCACCGGTTTCGCCGCAGCCGTTGAAGATCAAAGATTTCGGACCGCACTCATGGACCCTGCCGTGCGTCCCGAGTCCAAGTCGAGTCCACTGCAGACCGTCGTCATTCTTGCCGCTCTGTTTACGAGGCAAGTCTTTGCATTCTCTGTTCCGCTCGCCGCACGAGATTTGTCTTGTGTGGCCCGAAAAAACCGAGCGGAGCCCACAAACCCAAACGCACCGGAAAGTCCAAATCAGATACCGGCCCGAATCAACGACATGCGAATCACGGGTTTAGACCGTCCGGATGGACGTTTTCACGCGCCCTGTCCGTCCGCCCTGAAATCGATCTCGGCCGCCGGATTCCCGGTGCCGCACTGAATCTCATCACCCATGACGCCGCCTCGGCAAACCGGAGGAAGCCTCGTGCCCAAAACGGACATTCAGCAAAAGGTGTTCAACGCCGTTCTGCAAGCGACCAACAAAGTAATGGCTGAAATCGAAGAAACCGAGGGCAAAGAAGCCCTCGCCAAAATGCCTCCCAGCCTGCTCGTTCTAGCGGTGGGCATGATGGTGCAGACAATCGGGCGCAATCCCACCGCCAAAGTTCTGGAGAGCATTTCCGAACAGGTGGAAAAAGGGGATTTCGACCACGTGCTGCAGGCGTCCGGGCAGAACGATTCCGAATAGACGGTTTCTTTCGCGGTTGTCATCTCCTCGGACTTCACACACCCTCGAAGTCCGTAACGATCGACCTTTGGATGGATACACTTCGTCTATTGCCGAGTGGTGACTTCCCAGGCGGCCTCATAGAACTCCGCCCCGGACTCCAAAGGTCCGCCCACTCCGGACTGGGAAGATTCCTCCCGCCGAACGGGACGGATTCCCCGTACTCCCAAGGCCAACCCGCTTTCGCCGCCCTCATAGACCTGCAGCCCCGAGTCCCCCATAGAGGAAAGGGGTATCTCGCCCAGAGGAGCCTCGGCGGCGAACACCACGATTTTGTCTTTGCCGAACGGTTCCGTTACTTCCAGATCGAAACGGTCCTCCGCTCCAGGGATGAGGTAAACTCTACCCGCCCGGAAGTAGTCGGAAGCTCGATATTTGTTGGGCAATAATTGGATAATCTCTCCAGTGGAGGTGACGTCCACGACCTTTGCATAGTAATTCTTGTTCCCCAAAATGTGAACCAGGATTTTCTCCCCTTTATGGTAGACCTTCCTGTCCGTCCATACTCTCACCGTAAGCGGGTCATCCGGTTGCATGAGCGGATGAGAATCGGATGTGCCGCTTGCCGTTTTGACCTCGTAGAAAACTTCGGCTTTTATCCAAACATGGTAACGGGTGTTGTCCTCGATGCCGTGATCCTTCTGCTCGATGATCCGTATCGAGGCCTCGGCGTCCGAAACAATGAGATCGTACCGAACCTGAAAATCCTTTACCTCGGTTCTGGAACGAATTCGGGTTTGAACAGCCTCGACGACGTTTCTTTTGGCATCGGCCAAAGCATGAGCCCGAACCTGACCGAGGGTGACGTCGTCGCCTAAATAACCATAACCGTCCGCCTCCTGCACAATGGATCGCTTCTCTTCGTCCGGTCCGGACGGCACCGCAACATCCTGTGCTCCGGCCCGCCCGGGCATCAAAGCCCACAGTCCGCAACCGAGCATGAAGACGAGCAGCAATGGGACCCCGTAAATACGAGCGCTTTTCATGCGACACCTCCCGATCTTTTTCGAACCCCGCCGCCGATACCCCCAAAAGCGGAATCAACGTATCGGGTCGGCAACCTCTCCGATGGTTTTCGGTTCATTGTCGAATCTCTCACCCGTGGACGGCGGGCGCTCGAGGCCGTGAGAAATTCAGGGCCCGGCTTCTCCTCTTCCGACCGGCAAAGAAAACCAGACACGGAGCCGGTCTTCCGGAAGCTCGGCGCCCACACGTCCACCATGAGCTTCCACAAGCTCTTTGACAATGGCCAGTCCGATGCCCGCTCCTCCCCGATCTCGGGACCTGGACTTCTCTCCTCGGAAGAAACGCTGAAAAAGAAACGGCACGTCCGTTGGATCCAGATCGAAGGCGGGGTTTGAGAAAACCACCCGTTCGTCGTCACCCACTTATTCCAGGGAGACACGGACTTCGCCGCCTTCCGGCGTATATTGAAGGGCGTTTTGAGTCAGGTTGCGGAGTACCTGCCCGAGCTTGTCCGCATCGCCGAGGACGGAACCTTCCGAAGCTCCGGTCTTCAGACTCACTCGAATGCCCTTGCTTTCGAACCGGCTCCGAAATCGGGAAATTTCATCTTCCACCAAACTTCCCAACCGGATCGGTTGAAGGTTCAGGGAACCGGCTGCGGCATCGGCCCGAGCCAGATCCAGAACATCTTCCACCAGACCGCCCAAACGGAGAGTCTCCGCCTGCACGATTTCAAAGGTTTCTTGGGAAGGAGGGGCAACCCCGTCCACCAAGGCCTCCATATAACCCCGGATGTTGGTCAAAGGCGTCCGCAGTTCGTGGGCGACATCGATCATCAGCTTCTTGCGGAGCCCTTCGGTCCGTTCCAGGCTCTCCGCCATGCGATTGAAGGACCAGGCAAGCTGACCGACTTCATCGTGGGAGCGTACGGGAACCCTGGCCGAGAAATCCCCGGAAGAAATTCTTCGAGTGGTGCGGATCATATCCGAGAGGGGGGACAACAGACGTCGAAGCAGCGTGAATCCAAGCAATATCGACACCACCAGCGCTGTCGCGCTCGCCCAGATCAGGTAGCGGTGGACCGAAGCCAAAAACATTTGCTGCGTGGACGCGGTGGGAACATTGTATCGATCCATGAGGATCATGAAATAGTGCACGGCCAACGTATCAATAGCCAGCCAGACGATGGAAATCACGCAGGCGATGATGAGCACATGAATACCCAGCAGCTTGACCAGCAGGCCGGCGTCGCGCCCCCTACCCGACGTTTCAGGTGCGCCGGTCTGCAAATTGATACCCCACTCCCCTCACGGTGAGGATCATCTCCGGAGCCGAGGGGTCTCGCTCGATCTTCTGACGGAGCTTCCCAATGTGCACGTCCACAACCCGATCCACCACGGATTCACCGTCGGGATACAGCCGGTCCAGCAACTCGTCACGGGTGAAAACCTTACCCGGAGCGGCCATCAAGGTTTGCAGCAGCCTGTATTCGTGAGGCGTCAGGCTCAACGGCTCTCCGTGCAGAAGCACCCTGCGCTTCTCCAGGTCGAAGACCAGGTTTCCGTGCTCCAACACGTTTTCGCCTTCATCCTCCGTTTTCAGCGTCCGCCTGAGCACCGCTTTGACCCGGGCGACGAGTTCCCTCGGGCTGAAAGGCTTTACAACATAATCATCCGCACCTAGGGTCAAACCGGAGACTCGGTCGATTTCCTCGCCGCGAGCGGTAAGCATGATGATGGGCACATTGGACACCTTGCGCAACTCTCGGCACACTTCCCAACCGTCCAGTTTGGGCAGCATCAAATCCAGGATAACGGCGGCAGGGCGGCTACGCAGCGCCAACCCCAGGCCCTCTTCTCCGTCATGGGCCAATAGAGGCCGAAAGCCTTCCTTCTCCAGATACAAAGCCACCAGTGCGGCGGTCTTGCGATCATCCTCAATAATCAGAACCAGACCTTGGGTATTCGTCGGCATTGCCCGGCCCATCTATTTTCCGGTTCCATGATATCGTTTGCCGTCGCAGGATCATTCCGTGGATCTTCTCCGGTCAACAAGACGGGAACATCCTAAGAAGAGCCGCGCCTCCCGACAAATGCCCGTTTGACCCTGAAGGCCGGAAAACTCCTTGGAAACGCTCCGTCGGAGTTCCTTGAATCACCCGGCTTGCCGCGGGCTTCTCCAGACGAGTCTATCCTCCCAACATCGCCTCTTTCAACGATTCGTTGGACGCATTCCTTCCCAACCAGATGGAGAACAACCCTTTCTTGAAATCGAGGCCCGGAATCACCGCCTTCACCTCTCCCTGCATAACGACGGTTACACCCTTTCCAGGCTCATACACGAAGTCGTATACGTCGTTTTTCGCCGCATTCTCGGTGAAACACGCATTGAAGGCGTCCACCTGGTTTTGGATGCCTGCGACGTCAACCTCTCGACTCGAGGAGAAGCTTTCGTTCCAACCGTGAATCAAACGCTCTTTGGGAACGCCGTCGTAAATAAAGTGCATTCGAATGGCCATGGGCTCATCCGCCGCGAGGATCGTATCGAAGTCGTTCGTCTTCTGTTTGAGGTAAAGTGCTCCGACGTAGATCTTCATAATGAATTTTTTCCGAATGCCTGCGCCGTTCAATACAAGTTGCGTCTCACCGACGGTAAGGGTATCGGGCACTATCACTCCCCCGATTTCCGTGGCTTCCGCAAGGCAAACCATGATCCAAAACGCTGCGATTCCCAATAACAGTTTCCTCGGCATGGTATCCTCCTGATGAATGGGCGTCCTCATGAACCACTCGGTAAGTATCCCGGATAACGCCGAAAGATCGCACCCCGCCCGAAACAAGTCAAGTTCGTCGAACACCCGAAAGCCGATCATCCAAAATCCGCGAGGTCGGAGGCTACCCTATTCTTCTCCGAAAATTGAACCGAGTTTTTCCGTCCGGCGGGATATGATATATTTTCCGAAACAAGGAGTCTTATGCGTGTTCTCTTTATCGAGCCCTTTTTCGGCGGATCTCATCGAGATTTCGCAGAAGGATGGATCGCCCTTTCCAAGCATGAGGTCGACCTGGTCACGCTGCCCGCACGATTCTGGAAATGGCGCATGCGGGGTGCGGCTCCGTTTTTCGCTGGGAAGATTCGTGACATCGACCGATACGACGTCCTGGTCACGTCGGATATGCTGGACCTTGCCGCTTTCAAAGCGCTCGTCGGTCCCGCCTGCCCTCCCGCGCTCGTCTACTTTCACGAAAACCAGCTCACCTACCCCTTGGCGCCGGGCGAAACCATGGATTACCAGTTCGGGTTCACCAATATCACCACGGCCCTGTGTGCCGATCGCGTGCTGTTCAATTCCCGAACCCACTTCAGCTCTTTTTTCGAGCAGCTCACACCGTTCCTGAACATGATGCCGGACTGTCGACCCAAATGGGTACCCGACAAGATCAGGGGAAAATCATCAGTATTCCATCCCGGTTGTTCATTTCCCGCCGCCGGTCTCACCCCGGCCCCGTTTTCATCGCCGCCGCTGGTCGTATGGAACCACCGCTGGGAATTCGACAAGAATCCGGAGGTGTTTTTCAGGGCCCTCGAAGTGGTCAAATCACGTGGTGCGGCGTTTCGGCTGGCCCTGCTCGGTGAAAGCCGGACCCGGGTCCCCGATGTATTTGATCGGGCCAAGGAAATTTTCGAAAACGAAATCATCCAGTACGGCTATGTGGAGTCAAAGGACGAGTATCTAGATTGGCTGCGACGCGGGTGGGTGGTGGTGAGCACGGCACTGCAGGAGAATTTCGGCATCTCCGTCGTGGAAGCCGTCCGCTTCGGCTGCCTCCCCCTCCTCCCGGATCGTCTTTCCTATCCGGAGATACTGCCTCGGGAACTCCATGCGAAATTCCTTTATCGAGACTTCGAAGATCTCGTCTCGAGACTCATGGAAATCCTGATCAACCCCTCGGGGCTTGAGTCCGTCCGCCTTGATCTCGCCGCCTCCATGGCGTCATACGCTTGGGAAAATCGAGCGCCCGAAATGGATCGGGAGGCGGCGGCCGCCGCCGGTTGAACCGAATAAGAGCACATGAAACGCTTGTGTCGGTTTCACGTGAATAGATTTGGAAACAGGGCTTCCCTGTTGTAGAATCCAATTACATTTCTTGAAACTCCAAAGAGTCGATAAGATGATCCGAGTTACCGACCGAATATCTCTGGACGATCGTGAGATCAAAGAGAAGTTCGTGCGCTCTTCCGGCCCCGGAGGCCAGAACGTGAACAAGACTTCCACCGCGGTGGAGTTGCGGTTCGACGTGAAGAGCTCGCCCTCTCTGCCCGAGAGGGTACGGAGCCGTTTGATGCGACTGGCGGGAAGCAGGATGAACGCAGACGGCATCCTGGTGATCGACGCTCGGCAATTCCGCACCCAAGAAGCCAACAGAAAGGACGCTTTGGTCAGATTGGCGACGCTCATCCGAAAAGCGTCCGAAGAGCCCAGGCTGCGCAAGAAGACGAGACCGTCGGCCGGCTCCAAGGAACGAAGAATCCAGACCAAACGGCGAAGAGCGGATGTCAAGCGCACTCGAAAAGCGCCACGGGAAAGAACGGAATAGTCGAAACATGGGGACAACGCTTCGGAGCCGTTGACTCCGGCATCGGACCGCATCCCACATGGACGGTCGGGGACGAAAGCCCGATGATCAAAGGCGAAACCGAGAGGGGCAAACGTGACCCCGTCACGGTCAATGCACGGAAGGTCGATAGAACGATCGGGCGGCCCGGTTGTGGGCCTCACATAAGCTAAGGCAGGCTCAGGAGGACGATCATGTACACGGACAAACCGTTCCAAACCGCGGAGTCGCCGGACGGCGAAAACTCCGTTGCGGTGCTTGACCGGAAATCCGTTCTTGAGCGGGTCGGCGACAATCCGGCTTTCGTTGATGAGCTCTACTCGATCTTTCTCAATGAGCTTCCCAAACGGCTGGACAAGATCGAAGCGATTCTTCGATTGGATGACTTTGAAGCAGTGCTGAAACAAATGCACTCTTTGAGAAGCGTCACTTGGACGATCGGAGCGCTGTCCAGCTTTCACTTGGTCGAGCAGGTGGAACAGGCGGCGCAGGCCGAGGACCTTGCCGGGGTTCGAGAATTCGGGAAGCGTCTCATGGGAGAACTGGTAAAGGTCAAAACCATTATGCACGGAACAATGGGCGACGCGAAACGTTCTCCCTGATTTCCCCTGAGGGGGAATGTGAGCGAAGGCGTCTTGAAGCGGTTCGTGGGCTTCAATAAGAGAAGCTTTGACACTTTTCGTCGTTGGAAACTCCTCTGAAACAGGCCGTCCGACTCCGGACGCAGTCCCATGATAATCAGGCGTCAAAGGCTGCCTAGTTGTGATTCTCGGCACCGGAGGGATATTTGTGGTCCCCGACCGATCAAACACGCAGGAGCCGACCGCCTTGCGAAAAGGAGAATATGAAAGAACAGCATCTACGCGATTTGCTTGAGAACGTCCGAAACGGGGAACTATCCGTAGAAGAAGGACTCGTTCAACTCAAGGACTACCCTTATCACGACCTTGGATTCGCCACGGTAGACCATCATCGGCCTATGCGCCAGGGGTTTCCGGAAGTCATTTTCGGAGAAGGGAAAACGACTCCCCAAATCATTTCCATCATGTCCAGCCTCAGAGACCGGGGAGACGACATTCTGGCCACTCGCGTTTCGCCTGAAAAAGGCGAACAATTGCTGGCCGAGTTCCCTGAAGCCGTATACTACGCCACAGCCGGGACCCTGACGTTGTCCAAAGAGCCCGTTCGCGAAGAAACCGGGTGTGTCATGGTAATTTGCGCCGGAACCTCCGACCTGCCGGTGGCCGAGGAAGCCGTTGTCACTGCTCGATTTTTCGGAAATCACGTAGAATCCCTGTATGACGTCGGTGTCAGCGGCGTCCACCGCCTCCTCTCCCGGCGGAGCCTGTTGGAGCGTGCCTGGGTTTTCATCGTGGTGGCCGGAATGGAGGGTGCGCTTCCAAGCGTGGTCGGGGGCCTGGTCAAAAGACCCGTCATCGCGGTGCCCACCAGCGTCGGGTATGGGGCTAGCTTCGGAGGATTGGCCGCCTTATTGGGAATGCTCAACTCCTGCGCGTCCAACGTGGCCGTAGTGAACATCGACAATGGATTCGGCGCGGCATTCATTGCCTCTTTGATCAACCAGGCGGGGAGGCTTTAGGTTTAGAAAAATATTTGGCTCCGTCGTCTTAATGGGCTATGCATACCCGAGGAGAACTCATTAACGACCTTTAGCGCGAAGGAGGAAGCTGTGACGAGAATCGGAGTTCTACTTTCCGGATGCGGTGTGTTCGACGGGTCTGAAATCCACGAGGCCGTGCTCACTCTGCTGTTTCTGGATCGGGCCGGGGCTGAAATCGTGTGCATGGCTCCCGATGCGGATCAAGCGCACGTCATCAACCACCTCACCCAAGAAGAGACGAAGGAAAAGCGGAATGTTCTGGTGGAGTCGGCCCGAATCGCGAGGGGAGATATCCGAAATATCAAGGACGTGAAAGGCTCGGACCTGGAAGGCCTGATCATTCCGGGAGGATACGGTGCGGCCAAGAACTTGAGTGACTTCGCCTTTAAAGGAGCCGAGGCCGGCGTTCATCCCGAAGTCCAACGTCTCATTGATGAGCTCGTGTCCGCCGGAAAACCCATCGGTGCCATATGCATCGCTCCGGCGACCCTGACAAAAGCGCTTACGGACAGGTCCCCCGAGGTCACTATCGGAACGGATCCCGGCACGGCCGGGGCGATCGAAGCCATGGGAGGTCGCCACAAAGCCTGCACGGTGAATATGATTCATTTAGACGAGAAGAATCGTCTGGTCACTACTCCGGCTTACATGCTCGGTCCGTCCATCAGGCACGTGGCCGAAGGAATCGAGAAATTGGTGGACAAGGTCGTGGAGATGGCCGGATAGGCTTGCGCATCGAGGAACACGGGCTGAACGACGGAAGGAGAGACGGAAAGCCGCACCCCCGGTGTAGGGGCTGCGGCTTTCCGTGTTCAAGAGGGGCCGACCCCTCCGGGTGTATGGAGCCCGCCTGAGCCGACAAAACCCCTTTAAACCCCGGAATCACTCAAGAGCTGATATGGAACTTCTGAATTTCCTGGCATGCTGGACACCCGTGTTGCTTCTGACCATCCTGGCGGTGGGCTTCCGAAAACCGGCTCTAGACCTCTCTCTCTATGGAACCCTATTCACCTTGTTGTTGGTGGTGGGATACTTCCACACTCCCGTGACCGTGGCGTTGCGCGCGGGACTGGACGGGATTGTGACCTCCGTTCCACTCATCCTCGTGATCTTCGCCGGGATACTCCTCTCCAGCCTGCTCATGGCGGCCGGTGCTCTCACGCGCATCGTGGATTGGTTCATGAGCGGAGTACGCGACGGATACCACCGGAGCCTTTTGATCGCCCTTGGAGTCGGCAACTTCGCCGAGGGCGCGGGAGTCATCGCAGAACCGGTGGTCGCGCCCATGTTGACGGCCGCCGGCGTCGAGCCACGCGGCGCGGCGGCGTTGTCCATCATCGGTTACGCAGGCCTCATGACCCTGGAAATGGCCGGAATCATCATTACGGTTCTCTCCCTTGTTACGGGCATATCCATCGAGGAGTTGGGGCTCGCTTCCGCCTGGCTCTCCATCCCGGCCACGCTGGCCATGACTTTGTGTGTCCCCTTGTTTCTACCTCGGCCCCTGCCCGGCCTGAGACGTTGGTTGTTCACCATGGTCTGCGGAGTTATTTTGGGTTTTGCGGCACTAGCCTGTGTGGCATGGCTCGCCGTATCGATTTCCGGAATGATTGCGGGGCTCGTGCTCATCCTCACGTTGATCATGATCGGCCGACGAAAGATGAGCCTGAAAGGGGGTATCCTACGGGACTTGGCACCATTTCTCCTGATTCTCGGGGTCCTTCTGGCCTTGAACTCCGTTCCTTATCTCAAACAACTCACTTTTCACCAACTCTCCGTTCAAGTGCGACTCATACCGGTGCACACCATCACCTTCCGTCCTTTATATTCCGGCTATCTCTACCTTTTTCTGGCTTTTGCCCTGTCCGTCAGGCTTTTCGGTGTTGACGGGGATCAACTCAAAGTGGTGCTGCGGGAAGGATTCAGAAAAGGATGGCGGGCTTCGGCGGCCATGGCCATGTTCGGCGCCATGGGACAGATGATCGCATACTCGGGATACGACACCGCATTTGCCGACGCGAACGCGTCCGGGAATATCCCATGGATCATGGCCCACGGCTTGTCCGCCTATACAGGCCGATACTACCCGGTATTCGTGCCGCTTCTGGGCTGGGTGGGGACCTTTCTTACCGGTTACGGCGTGGCCTCTCTCATGCTTTTCGGTAAACTCCAGGTGGAAACGGCGGCGCTTCTGGGCGTCGGCGCGCCCTGGCTCGCTTCCGCTCTTGCCGTCGGCGCATCGATAGGCTCCATCTCGTCCCCGTTCAAGATCGCCATTGCCACCCCTATGTGCGGGGCCACGGGAAAAGAAGGCGAAATCCTGCGTATGACGATCCCCATGGGAGCGGGGATCTGCCTGCTGGTCGGTGCCGTTCTGTGGGTGGGCCTCAAGTTCTAGTATGAAGACGTCTTCAAGAAGCGTTCAAGAATTCCCGCGAGCTCCTCGGGGAGGCCGCACCCCATCATTCGACGCCTGAGGCCCGAGCCCTTCCCGCCGTCCTGTTTCTTCTCCTATTTTCAGTCTTTACCTGCATTCAAAATGGCGTCGATGTTTTCCTGCGCCCAGTTGTCCACCCTGCGGTCCCGTTCCACATAATTCAACAGACGCTCGGAAATACGATGGCCTGCTCTCAGGGCCCCCACGATCTTTTCGCCCGCGTCTTCGACGTTCATCACATTGATGTAGACCACGCCGTCCTCTTCGCCGAACCCGCTTTCCTTAAGGACTCTCGAAGCCCCGCACATGCTCAGGACCAGAAGTCCCCTTTCTTCCGGGCGCTTGTACTTCTGGGAGAGAATGTACTCGAAGGCCACCAGATTCATCCCGTCTTCCAGGGGGGTGACGAGCATCACGTCCATCTCTTTCATGAACCGGTAGTTCTGAGGCGCCGGGATACCTTCATCGATCCGGATCACCACATGGTCCTCCATGTGCCGGTTCAATGCCTCCACCTCTTCATCCACGATGGCGTTCAGCTGTCTATACTCCGGAATATCCGACCTGCTGGGCGCGGTGACTTGATAGAACCTGGCCTGTTTTCCCTCTCGCCGCAAGCCGGCCCAGGAGTGCTTGAACACCCCGATCCGCTGAATCAAGCCTTTGGTATAGTCGCAACGTTCAAGGCCGCCGAAAATGAGGAGCCCCTTGTCCCGATCCGCCTCGATGTTCTCGATCAGCGGTCGTCCCTCCAATTCAAACTCCAACCGTTTTTCGTGGGTCACCTCCGAAAGAATGGATTCCACATCGAGTCCAATGGGAAGCGCCCCCACGGCGGTCTTCCGGTTCCGTCGGCTCACCACGTAATACCCGCCGGACACACGGATATCCACGGGAAACCATTCCTGCAGGGTTTCCAAGAAGTGATCGCAGTATTCCTTGGTTTGAAAACCCACGAAATCGTTGCTCAGCATCCCCCAGACCAGCCTCTGAAGCACATCCTCGATGTTTTCGCCGAAGGGCTCGTCGAAACGGGTCTTCACCCTGGCCCTTTTGTCCTCTCGAATGAGCCCCTGGATTTCATGGATATTGAACAACGGGGTGTGGATGAACTGTCCCACGTGAATACGTTTTCGGTCTGAAGAAGCGAGCCCCTCCTCCACCAATAACGACTTGAAAACCTCCGAAACCTGAAGAAGATGATAATCCTGCAACCAGACCACCACGTCCCGGTTGTTTCCCCGAATCTCCTCTCCTCGCTGGATTTCATCAAGGATCGTATTGGCGAAGGTCACGCCGCTGCTTGTATACTGGACGAAATCATTTTTCTCGAAACGCGGTTTGGGAAAGATCCGTGTCTTTTTGTAGAACAGAGGCTCCCGGGTCAGGTGCATCAAGGGCCATAGGAATCCGTTGGCGAACTTGCTGTAATAACTGTGCATGTGTCGGGTGTCGAAAAACACGAACCTCAGGTGGAAATCGTAGGCGCGATATCTGAAGCGCATCCGGTTGTCCGGATCGATTTCAATGAGCGGGAACCGATCCGGCGCGTGCCCTTCCTCGACCATCCTGCGGAAGAGACCCGAGTAATGCCCTCGAGCCACATCGATATCCCGGTCGCCCATGGAGGCTCCGATCCAGGATGGTTGCCAGTGGCCGAACTTTTTCAGCAAACCCGCCATGGCGCGTACCAGTCCGCCTTCTCCGAATCGCGGGTCTTCCGGAGCCATCCCTCGGTCCAATCGATCCCGGGCGGAGCTTAAAGCGGCCTCGGAAAAGCTGAAAGGCCCGCGGTTGGAAACAATGACCAAATCACTCATACTCCGTTACTCCTTTCCCCTGCAGTGTAGGGAAAAAGATTCACCGTGGCAATCGCCCGGCGGAGGCGCGAGGTCCACGGACACGAGGCGACCGGCGCTTCCGTAGAGAAACGCTTCATAGGCAACGCCTTCCTGAGCGCCGTCTCGTTTGTTCATATAATTTTCTCGGATTCACAATACCGTGTTTTCAGCAGGTCGGTACGAGCTCCCGGCCGGCCTCCATGCTTTCGGGTCTGTTGGACCATAGGGATTCTTGAGGCGGCGGAGCCCGCACTCCGAGCGGCCGTTCATGAGCCGCCTCCGCTCTTTCCTCAAGCGTTGCGGAGTGGTATAAGATGGTGTTTTGAAGTAAGTTCGGGTATTGGGTACATCTTGGCTGTTCGTTTTTAGACACGCGCACTCGTATCTTGGAATGGAATCATGTCCGTTGTCACCATATCCGAAGGATCCCACAGTAAGGGAAAAGAAGTCGCGGAGAAAGTGGCCGAGCGTCTGGGCTACAGCTGCGTTTCCAGAGACCTCCTTCTCGAGTCTTCCGAACAGTTCAAGACCCCGGAATTCCTCATGATCCGAGGGATCCACGACTCTCCCTACGGATTCGAACGCTTCTCGTCCGGCAAGGAAAAATATGTGGCCTATATCCGTGTGGCCATATTGAGACGCTTGCGAGAGGACAACGTGGTCTACCACGGCCTGGCGGGACATCACTTCGTTCGCGGCATCGGGCACGTCCTGAAAGTACGAATCATCGCCGATCTCAAAGACCGAATTCAGGAAGAAATGAGTAAGAAGAACGCTTCTCCGGAGCAAGCCCGCATTGTCATCGAAAAGAACGACGAGGCAAAACGAAACTGGGGGCTTCACCTTTACGGGATCGACGTCCGTGACGCACAGCTTTACGACATGACGCTGCGCATTCGGAAGTTGCGGGTCAACGAAGTCGTGGACCTGATTGTGCATACCCTGGCTTCTCCCCGGTTCAGGACGACCCCGGAGTCCAAGAAGAAAATGGACGACCTGTGGCTGGCAGCGGAAGTGGAAGCCGGTCTGGTGGAAGTCTTCCCAAGAGCCAAGACCGAGGTCGACGGCGGCAATGTGACCGTTTCCATCGAAGGACCCGCGGAAGCGACCGAGAGAATTACGGAAAAAGCACGCCGGTTGCTGGAGCATCTGACCGCTGTTCGTGAACTGCGGGTGGCGGTAAATCCGACAAGATAGTCATCCATCCCCGCCTCCCCTCCCCAAGAAAACCTGCTTCGAGCTGCAAGGCCCGTATCTTTCGAAATCAATAGAAACCCCGATATTTCGGGTTTTCCGGTCGGTATATTTTATATAAGATAACGACTGCCGCAATTCCCACGCAAGCATGAAATAACTCATACAAATCTCACCAATAATCGGATTTTCATCAAATTTTTATTGACTTCCTCCCGACTCTCCGGTGTATTTATAGAAAGCTTCAATGAGTAAGGCGGGTATAGCATCGTTTTTTCTTCACCATTCAAACCCAAAAGGAATCAAGGATTGAGCTCTGGGCTCAAGCGTACAACCCTTAAGGAACAGGCCTATCGCACTCTCAAAAACATGATCATTTCCCATCGATTCTCATCGGGAAAATGGATCAATGTCGAGCGGTTGGCCAAAGAGCTGGGAGTCAGTCGAACCCCGGTTTGGCAGGCCCTCAAAGACCTGGAAAAGGAAGGTCTTGTGACCTACGTGGCCAACAAAGGCATGCGTATGGCGGAGATGACGCCGGAGATGGCGGGCGATCTTTACCAGGTACGGGGCGGGCTCGAGGCCATGGCCGCCGCATTGGCGGCGAAAAGGGTGACTGCGGAATTTCTGGATAAGATAGAGGCAAACCTGACCGCCCAGCGGTCCGCGGTGAACGGCAAAGACCTCCTGGCCTATTCGGAAACCGACTTCGAATTCCATTCGCTCATTTACGAGAATACCGGAAATTGGATGCTCAAGGAGTTCCTCGAAAACATCAAGAGCCGATCCAGACCTCTGCTTTGCGACATCTCCCCGATCCTGCCGGAACTTCTGGAAGACCATCTCCTCGTTTACCGCGCCTTCAGAACCGGAGACTCCAAAGCCGCAGAACAAGCCATATTGGAGCACAACGAGAGAATGCGTAGATGCGTTCTGCGGACCGGACTCCGGCAAGACCGTGAAGTCGAGAAGAAAAGACGTCTCGGGAGCGCCTCCATGCACCGTAAAGGCTGACCTTTTCGAAAAAGCGCCGCTTTCCGGTGCCGGAATCCGGCGACGGCATTAGCGGCGTGTTTCCGCCGGCGGGGAAACGAACCCAAATACAGACCACGACGAAGACAGGGCGAACTCATCGCCCCCGAACCCCATGGAACGAGGGACGAACCATGCCGTTAGCGTTCAGGGACCTTCACTGGTCCAACGACATCAAGATCAAGGAGTATCTCCAGCCGAAACGAGCGGCCGAGGCTGTGGAGATGTTGGAGAAGTACAAAGGTAACGCCAAGGTCATCGCCGGGGGTACGGACATCATTCCCGAACTTCGCTCGAGGAAGCTTGAGATCGACGCCTTGGTGGACATCACCGGTATTCCCGGAATGAATGAGATTCATGAAACCGACGGAACGATCTCCCTGGGAGGCGCCGTAACGCACGCTCAGGTGGCTTCTTCCCGGTTGATCCGGCAAAAAGCCGGTTTGTTGGCCGACGGCGCCGGATGGGTGGGGTCTCCCCAAATCCGCAACGTGGCCACTCCCGCGGGAAATCTGGTCAGCGCGCAACCCGCGGCGGACACAAGCATTCCCCTCCTGGCTCTGGACGCACGCGTGGTCGTGACTTCCGCCGACGGGGAACGAGTGGTCCCGTTGACCGAGTTCTTTTTCGACAAAGGCGTCACCGCCGTGGACCCCACCAAGGAGATCATTACCCGCATCGAATTCCAGGGACTGGGCGACAACGAGGGAGGGTGCTACCTCAGGCTCAGTAAACGTAGAGCCTTGACCCTTCCCATCCTGGTTTGCGCGGTAAAGGTCCGGGTGAGCCAAGATCGGAAGACCATCGAAAGCGCGGCGTTGGCTTTGGGACCCGTGGCGCCCACTCCTTTCCGCGAAATCCACACCGAGGCCATCCTGCGGGGAACGCCCGTCGATAGGGAAACCATCGAAAAGGCCATGGCGTCCGCCTCCGCCCAATGCAGCCCACGGGACAGCCTGCTTCGAGGCTCCTGTGAATATCGGCAGGAGATGACCAAGGTTTTCGTGAAACGCGGACTCAAAGCGGCTCTGGAACAAGCGGGCTGCCCCATCGAATGAGGAATTCAGCAATGAGCATGGCCAAGCTTTCTTTCAAACTGAACGGTAAGTCGCTGACCGTAACCATTCCGGTGGAGACTTTGTTGGTAGACCTCCTGCGCGAGGAATTCGGACTGACCGGGACCAAGGTCGGCTGCCGGGAAGGTGAATGCGGTGTGTGCACCGTGCTGCTCGACGGGACGCCGGTCAACTCCTGTCTGCTGCCGGCGTTCAAGGTCCAGGGCAAGGAAGTCGTCACCATCGAAGGACTGGAGAAAGACGACGGCGCCTTGGACGTGCTTCAACAGGCCTTCATGGCCGAAGGCGCCGCTCAATGCGGCTTCTGCACTCCGGGAATGATTCTCAACGCCAAAGCCCTCCTGGATCGCAATTCGAATCCCACGGAGGATGAGATTCGTCACGCCCTGTCCGGAGTGTTGTGCCGGTGCACGGGATACCGGAAGATCATCGAGGCGGTGAAGACCGCCGCCCGGGTGAAACAGGATCAGAATTAACCGCACGACCATCCGGTTTGCAGAAGGGGAAGGTCCCATGTTGGACAAAACGGAAGACAAAAGGGGAGTCAGGGTCCTCACCAGAGAGAAGATCAAACTCGACCATCTCATCAAAACACCGGAAACCTCCAAGGCATTGGCGGGTACTTCCGTCATCCGTACCGACGACCCGCTCAAGGTGACCGGCAAGCTGATGTACGGCGCCGATTATCCCAAGGAGGGTTTCCTGCACGGCAAGATTCTCCGGAGCCCTTATCCTCACGCTCTCATCAAATCCATCAACGTGGAAAAAGCTCGGGCCCTGCCCGGAGTGGTGGTCGTGCTCACGGCGCAGGACGTTCCCGGTCGAAACGGTTTCGGCGCCATCCTGCCGGACCAGCCCGTGATCTGCGGCGACAAGGTCCGCTACGTCGGCGACGGTGTGGCGCTGGTGGCCGCGGAAGCGGAGTCCATCGCCAACGAGGCCTTGCGGCTCATTGATGTGGAGTACGAACCCCTGCCGGCCGTTTTCGACCCCAGAGACGCCATGAAGGAGGACGCTCCCAAGATTCATGAAAAAGGGAACATCCTCTCCTATGACAAGCTCCGGAAAGGAGACGTGGAAAAGGGGTTCGCCGAAGCGGAAGTGATTCTGGAAAGGACCTACCAGGTTCCGTTCCTGGAGCATGCCTACCTCGAACCGGACGTTGCCATGGCCGTACCCCAGGACGACGGCACCATGCTGGTTGAAGGTCCCATGCAGGCTCCCTTCACCGTCAGACGGAACGTGGCCCCTGTTCTGGGAATTCCCATCAACCAGGTGAGGGCGAGACAGATTCACATGGGCGGAGGGTTCGGAGGCAAGGAAGACTCTCCCATCGACCTGTGCTGCAGAGCCGCCCTTCTCGCCTATCACACGGGCCGTCCCGTGCGCATGGCCCTCGAGCGTGAAGAAGTCACGCTCCAGACGTGCAAACGTCATCCCATGATCATGCACATCAAGATCGGGGCCAAGAAGGACGGAACCATCGAGGCGTTCCAAGGCGTAATCTACGACGAACAGGGCGCCTACGCGGGCCTGGGGCCCAAGATACCGCCGGCCGGGGGTTCCCACGTACACTCCATGGTCATGATGGCCGGTCCGTACGAAATTCCCAACGTCACGGTGGACGCGTATCTCTGCTACACCAACCATCCCTACGGCGGCGCCATGCGCGGCTTCGGGGCGCCCCAGGTCCACATCGCTCATGAACAGCTCATGGACGAACTCGCGGCGGAATTGGGAATGAGCCCCTTGGAGATTCGCAGAAAGAACGCTTTCATAGAAGGCTCGACCACGGCTACGGGCCAGGTCCTGGACCAAAGCGTCGGGCTGAGAGACACGCTGGAAGCCTGCGCCAAGACTTTCGACTGGGACGGAAAGACCCAACGCACAGGGTACGTGGACAAGGAGAAGACCAAACGTCGCGGCGTGGGTATCGGCATGGGATGGTACCGCACCAGTATCGGCACCGGAGGAGACGGCTGCGGAGCCAACGTTTACGTGCACGAAGACGGTTCCGTGCTCCTCTACTCGGGGATCACGGAGATGGGCCAAGGCGCCTTTACGGTGCTTCCCCAGATCTGTGCCGAGGAACTCGGCGTGCACATGGAGGACGTACGTCTTGTCCGCCCGGACACCGATGTGGTCCCGGAATCGGGCCCAACGGTGGGAAGCCGTTCCACCACCCTCATGGGGAATGCCATCATTTTGGCCGCCCGCCAGGTGAAGGAGTCCATTCTCGAGACCGCTTCCGAGATGCTCCAGGTACCTGTGGAACGCCTCGAATCCCGGGATCGCCTGGTTTATGACCGAGAAAACCCCAAGACGTGCGCGGAGTTTAGGACCGTGGCCGCGCGCGCCATGGCCACGGGAAGAAGACTGATCGGCCAGGGATGGTGGGCGCCGCCCAAGGCGACTTTGGACCCCGAGACGGGACAGGGAAGCCCTTATTTCGTGTACACCTATTCCACGCACATGGCCGAAGTCATCGTGGACGTGGAAACCGGCGAAGTCGAGATCACCGATTACGTTGCGGCATTCGACGTGGGCAAGGCCATCAACCCCAAGGCAGTGGAAGGCCAGATCGAGGGCGGCGTCGCCATGGGGCTGGGATACGCCCTCATGGAAGAAATCGTCATGGACCAGGGATTCATCCAGAATCTCAGTCTCCAGAACTACCTGATTCCCACGACGCTGGACGTCCCGGACATCAAGCCCATCATTTTGGAAGTTCAGAACAAATACGGTCCCTTTGGCGCGAAGGGGATCGGGGAAATGCCCAATATTCCGGCGACTCCGGCCATCATCAACGCCATAGCCGACGCCTGCGGAGGGCGGGTGCGCTCTTTGCCCGCCGACCCGGAGAGGGTCTTCCGGGCCATCAGGGAGGCCGGAGGCCCGCCGAAGGAATAGAATTCCAGGCCGTCCGACGGATGAGAAACTCCGAGCCCCCAGGGGTGAGGGCGCGGGGTCGGAAGTACCGACAATCAAAAGGGAGGAAAAGGCATGCTGAAGAAAATGAGTTTGCTTGTGGTGTGTGTGACCATGTTGGGGCTGATGTTCGCCCTTCCAAGCCCGGCGCCCGCGGAAACGCCGGACAAGATCAAGATCGGTCTCATGTTCGGCTTGACCGGTCCGGCCTCGCCCATCGGCCCGGTTCAGATGAAAGGCGCCCAACTCGCCATCGACGAGGTCAACGCGGCCGGCGGAGTGAAGCTCGGCGGCAAGATGATTCCCCTCGAAGCCGTGGTCAAGGACGACGAAACCAAAGGCGACGTGGCGGTCCGTCGATTCAAGGAACTGCGTAACGATGAAAAGGTCCACGGATTGGTGGGTTCCACCTTCGCGGGTATCGCCAAGGCATTGAACAACCAGGTTCGCAATCAGCCCATTCCCTACATTTCCGCCTGTGTGGCTCCCATGGACATGTTCGAAAAGGGCAACCTGGCGCCCACGACCTTCGGCATTCACGGCACGGCCTACTCCATCGGTTACTCCGGAGCGGCTTACATCGCCTCTGAATTCAAACTGAAAAAAGTCTACTTCTTCGCCCCGGCCTATTCTTTCGGCAGGGATCAGTATGCGGGCGCCAAAGACGCTTTCGCCAAGTACGGCATCGAAGCGACCTATGACGAAGCCCCGGTAAAGACCACGGACTACACTCCCTACCTGCAGAAGATCGCGGAAGCGGAACCCGAAATCGTCATGATGGCTCAGTGGGGCACCGGCGCCATTTCGGTGCTGAAGCAGGCTTACGAATTGGGCCTGAACAAGAAGACCAAGATATGGTTCAACTGGATGACCAACGTGTTCGGCAGCGGTGTGCCCGCCGAAGCCCTTGAGGGTGTCTACTCACTCATGTCCTGGTACTGGAACATGGAAGGCTTCGAAGACGCCGAAGTGGTCAAGGCCGGAAAGGCTTTCGTCGACAAGTACATGACGGCCTACGGCGAGCCGCCGGATCCCTACGCGGGCATGGCCTATGTGGGCGCCAAGGAGCTGGTGCGGGGCATCGAGCTGGCCCAGTCCACCGATCCGGAAGCCGTCGCCAAGGCGATCATGGACAACCCGGAATTCCCGTCCATGAAAGGTCCCGGCAAGTGGCGCATCGATCACCAGCCCATTTTCAAATACGGCGCCTTTGTGGTCGTGGGTAAGGGTCCCCAGGATCGCAAGAGCGAATGGGACCTGGTGAAGGTCATCGGCGCCTACACGGGCGACGACTACCTGCCCAAGCTGTCGACCGAAGGCTACTAACACCTGATTGAGACGGTCGGATGATTGCAGGCCGGCGAAAAACGAGCGGATCAAGGCAGCACGCGCGAGTCTCCAAGTTGCGGTGACGGGGGACGAGGCGCAACTCGCGAAGCACGTTTTTCAACGGCCTGCCGGAACCGGAACGGACCGGGGGCTTCCCCGGTCCCACCCGAAACGGACCACGATTCATGGCAAGGCGCATTCTGTCCACCAAAGGCGCGACCAAACGATTCGACGGCCTGGTCGCAGTCAACCAAATCACCTACCAGGTGCATGAAGGAGAAGTCGCGGGCATCATCGGCCCCAACGGCGCGGGAAAATCCACCTTCTTCAACCTGCTCACAGGGTATTTCATTCCCACCGAGGGCCGGGTGTTTTTCCATGACGAGGACATCACCCGAATGCCCCCTCACCAACGGGTGATGCTGGGCATCGCCAGGACGTTTCAGCTTGTTTCCGTGTTCAACGAAATGAGCGTGCTCGAAAATATGATGCTGGCCCGGGTCCGTCAGGGCAGGGACTATGCCTCCAAGGCCCGGTTCTTCTTCAAGAACGCACGCTACAAAGAACTCGAAGAGGAATGTCTCCAGGCCCTGGACGCTCTCGGCATCGCTCGGAAGGCGAACATCCGCACATCGGACCTCTCCTACGGCGAGAAGCGGGAGATGGAGATCGCCATCGCTCTTTCGCTCAATCCAAAAGTGCTCCTCCTGGATGAGCCGTTTGCCGGATTGAGCCTGGTGGACATCGACCACATCAGCGCCGTGATCCGCAAACTGATCGGCAAGTTCGCCATTGTGATCATCGAACACAAGATTTCCAAGTTGACGGACCTCGTGGAACGTCTGTGCGTCATCAACGAAGGCAGCCTGATTTGCGACGGACTCCCTAAGGACGTCATTTGCGACCCCCGGGTCAAGGAATGCTACTGGGGCAAAGAAGACATGGTATGCTACTAGAAGTCACCAATCTCGATGTTCATTACGGACACGCGAAAGTTATTCACGACCTCTCCATGCATTTGAAGGAAGGAGAGCTCGTTTGCGTGGTGGGCCGTAACGGCGCGGGCAAGACCACCCTCCTCAAGACCATCGGAGGATTCATACAGCCCAGTGCCGGAAGCGTCTCCTTCATGGGGGAAAGCATCATCGGAACACCCCTGCACCGGGTGGCCCTCAAAGGCATCAAGTACGTGTTCCAGGACAAACGAGTGTTCGGCGATCTTACCGTCAGGGAAAACATCGAACTCGCCGCTCACCCCACCAAGGAAAACTTGTCCGACGCCATCAAGAAAGTGGTCGCCATCCACCCGAAGATGGAAAAGCTCCTCGACTCCAAGGCGAAAGGATTGAGCGGCGGCGAACGCCAAATCCTCCTCATCGGACGGGCTCTTATCGGCGACCCCAAATTGCTGCTCATCGACGAACCCACCGAAGGACTGGCGGCGAAAATCATCGGGGAAATCGTAGACATCCTCCTCGAGATGAAGGGAAGGATTCCCATGGTGGTGGTCGAGCAGAATCTTTTCACGGTTTCCCGTCTGGCGGACCGTATCTACGTGATGAGGGAAGGAGCGTTCTCCAACGAGATCACGGACGCGGCAACGATCAAACAGCCCCATTGTTACGAAGAAGACCTGTAGCCCCAAGGACGACTCATGTTTGCAAAAGTGGAAAAATCTCCTGTCCTGACCCTGACCTTTATCGCCGTGGGATTCCTTATTTTCGGCTATGCCACGTCCTTGGCCAAGATCACGGACTTCATCATTTTCTGCATCTTCGTCCTGGGTTTCGACTTGGTTTATGGTCACATGGGGCAACTCTCCTTCGGTCATATGCTCTACTACGGGGCGGGCGCTTACGGCGCGGCCATGTTCGCCAACTTTGTCCATCCCGATCCTTTCCTGGCCATGGCGGTGGGCATCTCGGTAGGCGCAATTCTGGCCCTTGTTCTGGGAAGCGTGGTGGTCAAGACCACGGGAGCGTGTTTCGCCCTGCTGAACCTGGCCTTGAACGAAGTGGGCGCCTTTATGGTCCTGGTTCCGTTTCCGGAATGGACGGGCGGGGAAGACGGTCTCTCCCTGTTCTTCAGCAGTTACGGCTTCATCGACTTTGGGGACCGAGTCTTCCGATTCTACTTCTGCCTGGGGTCCCTGCTCCTCGTGGTATTCCTCATTGTTCTGCTGGTGCGCTCCCCTTACGGCCTCCTTTTGAAGGCGATCAAGGAAAACGAAATCAGGGTGAGATTCCTCGGATACAACACCTACGTCTACAAGCTGATCACCTTTGTCATATCCGGAGCCGTAGCCGCTTTTGCGGGCTCGTTGAGCAGCATCAACCTGTTTTACACCAACCCCAGCCTCATGGACCCCACGCGCAACGTGGAAGTGATCTTCGCCGCGCTGATGGGGGGAGCGGGCAACGTCATCGGAGCCGTCATCGGAGGCACGGCCTTCATGACCATCAGCAACTACCTCGCTTCGTACCTGATTCGCTGGGAAATGTTCCTGGGTGTCGCCCTGCTTATTTTCGCCTTCCGCTTCCGCAAGGGAATCTGGGGCTACGCCCGCCAAATCTGAAGAAACGGAACCCATAGGAAGAAACCAAAGATATGCTCCAGTCCATTCTCTTCGGCCTGACCATGGGCGGAATTCTGTACATCATCTCCATCGGCCTTTCGCTCACCTTCGGGGCCATGGGAATCGTCAACTTCGCCCATGGACTCATCTACGCCGTGGGCGCTTACGCCCTGTATACCATGCTGAGCACGGTGGGACTTCCGTTTCTCGCCGGTGCGGTGGTCGCAGTTGCGGTTTCCATCCCTTTGAGCTATGTAATCGAGAGATTTGTTATTCGAAAGCTGTACGGGCAGTCCATCGACTACGCCATCATCGCCACTTATGCCGTACTCCTCATCGGTGTGGACGCCATCAAATGGATTTACGGACCGAACCCCCTACCCATCAGCGATCCCATCGGCGTCACGGTGAGTTTTCTCTCCCTGGAGGCTCCGCTCTACCGTCTTCTGATCATTCTTATTTCTTTCTTCATTTTCATAGGATTGTCGCTCTTCTTCAAGAAGTCCATGGTAGGGAAAATCGTGGTGGCCGGTTTGCAGGATCAGGAAGCGGTGCACAGCCTCGGAATCCGAGTGGAGAAGTATTTCGCCGTGGTGTTCGTCATGGGGAGCGCGCTGGCCGCTCTGGGCGGAGTGCTCTACGCCCCCTTGAGCACCCTGGACCCGTACATGGGATTCCATATCCTGATCCTGTGCTTCGCCGTGGTGATCGTCGGGGGAATGGGAAACCTCACCGGCACGGCGTTGGCCGCTTTCGCTCTGGGGATGATCATGTCCATCACCGCGCGCTATTGGGGCGCCGCGGCGGACGCCATGGTATACGTGGTCATGGCCCTGGTCCTGGCGTTCAGACCCATCGAGGTTTGACATCCACGCAATCGTTATCACGGAGAGACTATGAATCGGAGCATCGACGCCTGCATGAAAATGGGGCTTGTTCATTTTATGGCTTTCCCGGGTTTGGCGGGCGGGGACGGTCCCTGGGAAGAGACGGTCCGCCATATCGCCCTGGACCCCTTCTTCACCGCCATAGAGATCACTCATATCGAAGACCCCGGAGTCCGGGAAAGAGTCCGGGAACTGATCCGCCTGGCCCATCTGTCCGTGGGTTATGGAGCACATCCGGCCATCCTCGGGGGAAAACTCGATATCAACGCCCTGGATGAAGATCAGAGGAAATCGGCCGTCAAGGCTTTGAAAGCCCACCTGGACGAAGCCATGTTCATGGGGGCGGAAAGTTTCGTGGTTCTTTCCGGCAAGGACCCCGGTCCGGAGAATAGGCCCCGGGCCATAGAAGCACTGGTCAAATCACTCGGCGAACTCTGCACCTATTCCGCCTCCATGGGAGGCCCGAGGGTGGTGGCAGAAGTATTCGACTGCGATGTGGACAAGTGCTGCCTCATGGGACCCGCGGACCTGTCGCGGCAGGTGGCCGAGGCGGTTCGGCGCGACCATGCCGAATTCGGCGTCCTGGTGGACCTAAGCCACATTCCGCTCCTGAAGGAGTCTCCCAAACAGGCCCTGGAACCGGTCAAAGAATACCTGGCCGCGGTGCACCTGGGCAATGCGGTGCTCACCGAGGGCATGCCGGCCTACGGGGATTATCATCCCATTTTCGGGACCCCCGGCGGTGTGAACGATGTTCCCGAAATGGTGGAGTTTCTCCGCACACTGATCGAGTTGGGCTTTCTGGGCGGCGAAGCACGACCCATGGTGAGTTTCGAGGTGAAACCCATGGAGGGTCAGGACCCGTTGGTCGTGCTGGCCAATGCCAAGCGAGTGATGAACCAGGCCTGGGGGCTGGTCTGACGTCCGCACTCCGACTCCGGGGGAACCACACCACCACCCCGGACCCCGGTTGCGACAAGCACCGAGCAACCCGTTCAGCAAGCCATGGAAGGGCTCGGCAAGACCTCTTTCAGCAGGTCTTCTCGAATACCCCTTGAACACGTACAAGAACTTTCCTCACGGAATCGAAACCATCGGGAAGAAACCAATGAAACCCAGTATTTTTGTTTCCAGACGTTTGCCGAAAGGCGCCATGCAGCTCCTGGAGCAGCTCTTCCAGGTGGAATGCAATCCCCACGACCGAGTGCTCAGCCGCGACGAACTGCTGGAAGGCGTCAAAGGCAAAGACGGAATCCTGCCGCTCCTCACGGACCGCATCGACGCCGGGGTGTTGGACGCGGCCGGCCCGCAGCTCAAGATTGTGGCGAATTACGCCGTGGGCTACAATAACATCGATCTGAGCGCCGCCACGGAACGGAAGGTGGCGGTAACGAACACGCCGGGCGTGCTCACGGATACCACGGCCGACCTGACCCTCGCCCTGATCCTCGCTTTGGCCCGCTGCATCGTGCCGGCGGACGCCTATGCTCGGCAGGGAAAATACCGCGGCTGGGCCCCCGAACTCTTCTTGGGCACGGACGTGTACGGAAAAACTTTGGGACTGCTGGGTTTCGGACGCATCGGTTCCGCCGTGGCCAAGAGAGCCTTCGCTTTCGATATGAAAATCATCTACCACAACACCCGTCCGGCCGATCCCTCACTGGAAAAGACGGTGGGAGCCGAGTATGTTTCCAAGGAAGCCCTTCTCGAGCAGTCGGACTTCCTGTCTCTCCATGCCCCCCTGACACCGACCACCAAGGGCATCATAGGAGAGAAGGAACTGGCGGGCATGAAGCCCGGCGCCTTTTTGATCAACACGGCTCGAGGGGAGTTGGTGGATGAAAAGGCCTTGGTCCAAGCGCTGAAAAAGGGGCAAATCGCGGGAGCCGGATTGGATGTTTTCGAGCGGGAGCCGGAGATCGAACCCGAACTCAAAACCATGGAGAACGTGGTGCTGCTGCCCCATATCGGCAGCGCTTCCGTGGAAACGCGAACCCGCATGGGCCTCGTGGCGGCCGAAAATCTCAAGGCGTCGCTCATCGACAAAAAGTCGCCGCCCAATTGTCTCAACCCGGAAGTGTTGGGATAGTGTTTCGTTGTAGAATTTCTTGATGTTCACAGGGCAGCTGGGGAAACCTTTTGGAAAAGGTTTCCCCAGACCCCTTCCCAAACTTTCTGAGCGGGTTGCTCGCTTCCGCGTCGCAACCGGGATGAGAGGGGCCTTGGGAATGAGCGAGCAAACCGGATTGCTTCCTCAGCCTCTCCGCCGGAGGCGGTGAGGCCTGCTCTGAAAGCTTTGGGGGAGGGTCCGGGGGAGGGCTTTCCCGAAAGTCCTCCCCCGAAAATGAATACTTCGTGAGCATTCAGGGGGGTCCGTTCCTTCCGGGACAAAGCCGAACTTGGGAACCCCTTCGCCGATTCAGCGGATGAAAGACGCGTTGGGAATGTGTGAGCAAACCGGATTGCTTCCTCAGCCTCTCCGCCGGAGGCGGTGAGGCCTGCTCACAAAGCTTTGGGTGGGGGTCCGGGGGAGGACTTTCCCGAAAGTCCTCCCCCGAAAATGAACGCTTCGTGAGCATTCAGGGGGGGGTCCGTTCTTTCCGGGACGTAGCCGAACTTGGGAACCTCTTCGCCGATTCAGCGGATGCAGGAAGCGTTGGGAATGAGTCAAGAAACCGGATTGCTTCCTCAGCCTCCCCGCCGGAGGCGGTGAGGCCTGCTCAGAAAGCTTTGGGTGGGGGTCCGGGGGAGGGCTTTCCCGAAAGTCTTCCCCCGAAAATGAACACTTCGTGAGCATTCAGGGGGGTCCGTTCTTTCCGGGACAAAGCCGAACTTGGGAACCCCTTCGCCGATTCAGCAGATGTGAGAAGCGTTGGGAATGTGTAAGCAAACCGGATTGCTTCCTCAGCCTCTCCGCCGGAGGCGGTGAGGCCTGCTCTGAAAGCTTTGGGTGGGGGTCCGGGGGAGGACTTTCCCGAAAGTCCTCCCCCGTAAATGAATACTTCTCTGCAATCTTTTCTCCGTCCGAACTGCTCGAAGGATGGCCTGAAATTTATGTCCGACAAAATTTTTGTTGAAATACACCAGGAACTTCGTCAGGGAACGGACGTTTGCCTGGCGACCATTGTGAACCGCATCGGCTCCGCTCCCCGCTCCGCCGGCACCCGATTCCTGGTTCGTGGGGACGGCTCCTTCTCCGGCACCATCGGCGGCGGCCTGTTGGAGGCCGAGGTGATTGAAAAGGCCGGACAAGTCCTGACTTCAGCCACCACGGAATTGTTCCGCTTTCGGATGAACGGCCGACAAGTCGCTGAAATGGATATGATCTGCGGCGGAAACGTGGACGTGTACCTCGAACCCTGGTTCGCATCGGACGGTACGGCTCAGGATATTTCAGCCTCCGCGGCCCGAGCGGCCCGGCACGGCGTTCGAGCCCTCTGCGTAACGCCGATCCTGCCCGGACCCGCACGGTCCCTCGCCGGCCGTAAGCTCCTATTGGTCGAAGGAGAAGACCCCCTCGGCGTTATCGCGCAAGCTCCGGACCTCACCGTGCTCCTGTCCGCCGATCTCGAAGAGCTGCTTTCCTCACCCCTGCCCAAAACGGTGCGCATGCCGCCCGCCGCAGGACCGGACGCCGAGCTTTATCTCGAACCGCTTCTCAGCCGCCCCATGGTCTACCTCTTCGGGGGAGGACACATCTCTCTTCATTTGGCCGACCTGGTGAAACGAGTGGGATTCGGATTGGCCGTGTTCGACGACAGGGCCGAATTCTCCGATGCTCAACGTTTTCCTCAGGCCGATTCCGTGCACACCCGCGACTTCGGCAACATCCTGGACGGAATCCCTCTCGGCCCGGACGCCTACGTGGTCATCGTGACCCGCGGCCACCTTCACGACAAGGAAGTGCTGGCCCAGGTGCTGCGCAAGGAAACGGCCTACGTGGGCATGATCGGATCCAGAAGAAAACGCGCCATGATTTATCAGGCCCTGGAAGAGGAAGGAGTGTCCAAGGAAACCCTGTCCGGCGTGCATTCCCCCATCGGCCTGGATATCGGCGCGGAAACCCCCGAGGAAATCGCCGTCAGCATCGCGGCGGAACTCATTGCGGTTCGGGCGGGCAAGATGAAGTAGTCGGAAGGTTTAGGAGGAAAAGAAGCACGGTCCCATGCCCGGCCGGTCCCTCGGTCCGATCTATTTTCCCGGCGCGTTTTTGTTCAGAAGACCTCCGGGGGAACACGGTTCCCCCGGACCCCCTTGCGGGCTCCGTCCCTAACGGGACGCAGCCGATCCCGGCGTACAAGGGGCAAGGTTTTCCACATCGAGCATCACAACGTCCGCCTTTTCTTTAGTAAATCTCACCTCCACAAAAGAGACGGGCCGGATACACGCCGCTGAGAGCCTTTCGGTAAATCCGGGCATTTCCTCGGTGGATGTTCGGCCCTTTCATCGGATTGTGTATTCATCAGGTATTCTTGAGTGTTACGCGAAGGTCGATGTTCAGGGAAAGGATAATGATTGTTGAGCCCTGGCCGAGAGGAAAGATATCAAAAAGCAAGACTCCCGAAGTCTACGAATGCATCACTCTTTCTTTCATATTTCCGACTTTGCCGTGCTCCTTATCTCATGACTCTTCTTGGGATCCGCTGAAAATAAGGTGAGCATTTTTCTTATGGAATTGCCAGTCGACATATCGGCACGTTCCTTCTATACCGGGGAACAATGATTCATAATTAATTCCAAGCCGATCTAAACTGTTCATAAACTCTGTCTTCTTCTGCCCACTTACCTGCCTCTTACGAACCTTCCTTTTTAGCTCTCTATTATTACCAAGATCAACAAACCTCTCTGCTTTTCGCGAGTATCGATGAGCGGTAAACCATCCTGCCCCTCTGTGCCAATGAGAGTGAGACACCTACCCGTTGATAAATTAGTGTAGGGCGGGTAGGAGATGGAGCATGATGAGGCACAGAGAGAAAGAGAATCCGGATGAGGGAATCGTGGTAACGGAGGGAGTCCGTAGGACGACCGGAGTTACCACGATCGGGAAGCACGTCACGGTCCCCGACCCGGAGGTTCCAGAGAAGAAGCCTCGTCGCAGATTTACAGCCCGGTACAAGCTGAGAATCCTGGAGGAAGCCGATGCGTGTACTGAACCGGGCCGGCTCGGGGCTCTACTTCGGCGAGAAGGCCTGTATTCTTCGAGTCTGGCGACATGGCGTAGACAACGTGACCAGGGGCAGTTGAGTGCGCTTGGGCCAAAGAAGCGAGGCCGGAAGCCCAAGCAGAAGAACCCTATGGGAGAGCGGGTGGCCCGGCTTGAAAGGGAGAACCGCCGTCTCGAGAATCAACTGAAACAGGCGCGAACCATCATCGAAGTTCAAAAAAAAATCTCGGAGATACTGGGGATCGCTCAGCCGGACCTGGACGACGACGGGAGCAGTTCATGAGCGCGGCGATGGAGTTGCGCACCGAGGTAGGAACCGTGCAGGCATGTGGAGCCATGGGCCTGCCCCGTGCGAGTTTCTATCGCCGCCTGAAGCCGGCGGCGGCCCGCACACCGCGGCCGGCGCCTCCCTTGGCTCTGAACCCCCGGGAGCGGGAAACCGTGGTCGATCTGCTTAACAGCTCCCGTTTTCAGGATGATGCTCCCCGTCAGGTCTTTGCCGTCTTGCTCGATGAAGGACATTACTACTGCTCCATCCGGACCATGTACCGGATTCTCAAAGCGGAATCCGGTGATGTCAAAGAGCGAAGAAAGCAGGCGCGGCGGCCTGTCTATAAAAAGCCCGAGTTGCTTGCGACCGGACCCAACAAAGTGTGGTCCTGGGATATTACGAAGCTAAAAGGGCCTGTGAAGTGGACCTATTTCCATCTTTACGTGATCATGGACATCTTCAGCCGCTACGTGGTCGGCTGGATGGTGGCCCATCGGGAAAGCGCCGCTTTGGCCAGGCAACTCATCGAAGAGACGTGCTTCAAGCAGGATATCAAGTCCGGCCAACTCATCATCCATGCGGATCGAGGCCCGGCGATGAAAGCCAAGTCCGTAGCCGAGTTCATGGGAGACATTGGAGTGACCAAGACCCACAGCCGACCCTATGTCAGCAATGATAACCCCTACTCGGAGGCGCAGTTTAAAACCCTCAAGTATTGCCCGAAATTCCCGAAACGGTTTGGATCAATCCAGGATGCCCGGTCTTTCTGCCGGGAGTTCTTCTCCTGGTACAACCCCGAGCATCGGCATTCAGGCATCGGGTTGGTCACACCCGAACAGCTCCATTACGGACTCGCACAGGACATTGTAGCGTGTCGCAGCCAAGTTCTTCGGGCTGCCTTCCGGAGCAACTGTCAAGCCCCCAGTTTTTGGTCCAGGAGTTATGAGAGTTTTATCATGACTCGCGGTTTTCCATCCCCGGCCCTTGGGGCCACGGCGAAGCCGAGCTGAGCGAGGCGGAGTCGAGGCCCCAAGGGCTCGCCGCGAACCGGGCCGGGGTCATGTAATTCAATGCACTGTGCGGTCTTTCCTCGTTATAGACTTTCCGCCATTTGGCGGCCAGAGTCTGCGCTTCCTTGATGTTGTTGAAAATTTCCATGTTCAAGAATTCATCCCGAAAACGGCTGTTGAAACTTTCCACGTACCCGTTCTGCCAAGGGGCTCCCGGCTCGACGAAAAAGGTTCCCACTCCCAGGTCTTTCAGCCAATTTCTCACCTTTTGGGCTATAAATTCGGGACCGTTATCCGATCGAATGCCCGTTGGAACTCCCCGCTCGCCCATCAATCGGCTCAGCTCGTTCAAAACGTCTTCACCCGTAATGGAGCGGTTGATCCTCAGGGCCAGGTTTTCCCGAGTAAACTCGTCGACAATGGCCAAGCACTTGAACTGACGGCCGTCGACCAAGCGGTCATGAATGAAATCCAACGTCCAGACATCATTTGCAAAAGCCGCCTTACGCTTGTTGCACGCATTGGCATCAACTCCCAGGAAGCGTTTCTTCTTGGCTTTTCGAGGTACCTTGAATCCCTCCTCTTTCCAAAGTCTATGAATTCGCTTGTAGTTTACCGCCCACCCCGCATCACGCAGCAGCCGAGTGATCCTACGGCATCCAAAACGGGGATGTTCTCCAACCAACCGGTGAAGAGCCTTGATCAGTTCCACCTCATCGTCCCGTTCCTTCGGCTCATAACGTTGGGTGGATCGGTGTTGACCGGCTACGCGGCAGGCCCGACGCTCTGAAGCGGCATGTTCACTTCGAACATAATCAACCGCTTTCCTACGACGCGCCGGGCTTAGAAGTTTCCCTCCGCAAGATCCTTCAGCATTGCCTTGTCCAACATCAGATCGGCGACCAGCTTTTTTAAGCGTGCATTTTCCTTTTCCAGTTCTTTTAGCCGTTTGGCCTCCTCAGCCTTCATCCCCCCATACTGGTTTCGCCACCGGTGGTACGTCGCCTCGCTCACCTCCAGCGATTGGCAAACCTGCGCTATCGTCTGCCCTGCCGTCAGACGACGGTCCGCGTCTTCAAGTTTCCGGATGATTTGCTCCGCGCTGTGTCTCTTTCTCTTGGCCATGCAAAAAGTCTCCTTCCGTTCTTTGGGCATTCAGACTCTCATTATACATGGACCAATTATCGGGGGGCATTCCAGAAGCGCAAAGCGGGCCTCGTGGGTTCCACACACGGCGCCGACATCACGGAAGCTCAAACCTCCGACGCGGCTTAGCCGCATGGCGAGTAACCGACTCGCGGAAGGCGCGAAGCCGCAATGTCGGGCGAGCGGGAGAAGCGGCACCCCATAAGTGCCGCGCCGCTCGCGCAGAGACATTGCCGGCGGAAGCGCCGGGCGGTTCCCCGCTCTCAATGCCCGGCGAAGCAACCGCCATCCCGAGTCGTCGGACCCATATCAACCCAATGAAACCGTTGTTTAGTGGACATTTTATCCCGGCGTTTTGTGGACAAAATCAGGTGGCCTTGACATTCGTTTCAATTCGCTTCAGTAGCCGAAGCTCGTGCTGCAATGAATACAAACGATAGATTCGGAATAGTTCCTCTGAAGAATTGGTCACCAGATATCGAAGATTAACAATGCATTCAAAAACAAGCCTCGCTATCGCAAAGGAAGTCTCGCGGCGGTTTTTACAGGTCTGATCGAGAAGAGCGTCAATAAGCTTATAGAGACGAATCATATGTCCACCAAGGACCGCCTCGTCCCGGTTCCAGGTCATGTCGACAGACCGGTAAAGACTTGCAGCTACGGAGACATATGATCCCACCTCGATCAAAAGATCAACAGACTTTGCAACGAAGTCCCCCTCAGATCCGAAGCCACGCACTTCATCCTCGTTTATCTCTACCGCTTCAATATAGACAAGTTCATCTTTGATTGGATCTGTTGTCCACGTCATTTGATGCCTAACGACAAGTTTGGGTCAGATATTGCCTTTTGACTATTTCATTCCAAACAACAATGGTCTTTATGAACCTTAACGCTTAATAATACTTGCATTATGGCTGATACACACTTTGCTCGACTATACGAAATGAATTCATAGCCAACCGTATGCCACATTGATTGCACAGAAACGAGACGAAAGACTTCGGTTGCACTCGAAACCGACAAAACAGGTTGCCTTATGTGGCCGTTATTTCGCAAGCGGCCGAAAACACCATATCCGGTAGAGTTCCATACGACACGCAAGGCTCAACTTGCCTCCCCCAGCCGGTCCCTTCCCTGTCCGGCCCTTCTTCTGCACCAAAACAGGCCCGGTCGGACTCCTCTCGACTCCTACGGTCTAGGTAAACCGATCATGCCCTCTTCCTCCGCCAGAAGGTGTAGGCAGGTCGGCGGCTTGAGCCCATGTATCGTCGGCGCTTTAGGTCACCGGGAGGCGGCGACTCCGTCTTGCGGCGAGTTGATGATGTACGGACGATTTTGTGACGAAAGAGGGCATTTCCTCCTTTTTGATTATATGTTCCAAAAGAAGGGTGCCGTCAATGGGTAATTCCCGTCATTTTTGAGGGCGATTTCAGGGGAAGGGCCGGGAACCGGTTTTGATACATCCATCGTGTTCAAGGGGTGTTGAAGACCGGCGGTCTATAGCTCGTTGTTTCAGCCCGACGGATTCCTGGGTTCCGCCGAAACCAGGGCAGGCACTGTGGCCTGAACCTACGAAAACCGGACTCCTAATTCAGAGAGGTGATTTCCGCTCGGCCAAGCATGCATGTGGAGGGAGAGGGTATCCGGAAATCCGGAGGCACTCCGAAGCGGTTTCGGCCCTCCCTGATCGGGTGCAGGGACTTTTTAGGCTCGTTGTAAAAGGCGCGAAAATCTCGTGAAATGGGGGCTTGCGTCGCGTTGGCCGCAAATCGCGTCTTTCAAGGTTCCGCCGAGAAATGGGGATGGCGGGATGGTGATTGTTCACGGGGGGGACAAACTCAGCAGGTCTTGACAGCGCCTCAATGCGCGCTTTTCGCGGTAGGCTGTTTCCATTCAAATGATGGGTAGTGTGAAGACGTCTGCTATTTTCGCAGATTAGCGATGCATAAAATTGATCTTCAGCTTATCCGTAAGCTTCGCTTCGATGCCTCACAACGCAGACATCAACGATTTGCTTTTTGTCGTCTATCGCATAAACGACTCTGTATTCCCCTATTCTTATACGCCAAAGTTGACTCGGCCCCTGAAGCTTCCGGCAGCCGCGCGGCCGAGGATTCTTTTTGAGGGATTCGATTCTGTTGAGTATACGCTCGGCCAAGTCTCGGGGGAGAAGCTCCAACTCTTTTCGAACCGAACGCGCGAATGTGATCACATATTCCGGCACTTATCGTTTGTCCAATACTCGCTTTCGAACGTCATCCAAGGTTTCACGAGGTTCATTTTGCCGTTCTTGGGCCAGGAGAGTGTCGTAAAAATCCTCCCATAAATCGCGATGCCTTTTGAGATCGATAAGAACGGCCTTCTCTTCTCCGGCTTCATCCACCACAAATTCGATCCCTTTTCTCTTTTGTCGATTTGACGGGGCCTTCATGGCGTGATTTTCCTTCATTTCTGTTTTCGAGATTTGGGGCGAAATTTCGCTCTTTGATTTCATTAGTTTTGTCTATTCACAGGGTAGGCGGGGGAACCTTTTGAAAGAGGTGGTATTGAATATCTTCGAGCGTACAATCGTCCGGCAATTTATCGATCAGGGACCTTGCTTCCTCTTTTGCCGTTTTCATAATTTTCCCTCCTCGATCTCATCATTGCACATAACACTCGAAATCACCAGTGTGTCCGGTAGTGTGTCCGGTAGGGCTCGGTACGACACGCAAGGTTCAACCCGCCGGCCCCAAACAGCCCGGAACGAGGTCTAAACTTGGTGGACGATTCCGTCTTGCCGATGTTCCCACCGAACGGAATTCCACCCCGGCTGTGACCATCGAAAAAGACTTGTACACGAGGGTTCGCCTTGGGAGCCGAAACCAGGGCAGGCACTGTGGCCTGAACCTACGAAACCATACCCCAAATTCAGAGAGCGGATTTCCGCGCGGCCAGGCTGAGTATTGTTCGCTTGGATGAGGCGATGTTTGCCGAGCCGGGGCTCGGCGCTCCCAGGAGGGGGCGTGGCGAAGACAATGCCCTGGCCGAAATCGGGGCAGGCGCTGTGGCCCGCCCCTAGGAAAGCAGAATTCCACGAAATCCGCACTCCGAGTCGGGGGATGAGTTCTCGTTCGAAGGAGGATCCCTGTGGAGAGCCGGTCGATGTTCAAGGATAGGATAGTGTGATGGTTGAGTTGAACTGCGGCATGCCCAGCGCCGAGGGCGCCGTCAAAGGACTCAGGGAGAAGACCATCAAAGCAGCCCGGCGTAATCGGGGTCCGATGCACGCGAGTCAGCGCATCTTATCAAGATGACCGAAAAAAACACTTTTCGGCGGACCGTTATTTCGCTGTCGCAGGCGCGCCGTGCGGCTTGGACTTACTTTTTGGACGATGCGCCGGGGAACCACAAAGCATCCCCTCCACGCTGATGTCTTCATCTATGTCCGGCCAGCGAATGCCCAGCCCGTCTCCGATAATCTCGAAGTTCCTACGCTGGTCGGGAGTAGCCTCCGAAAGCCGCCAAGACCATGCAAGCGGAACGCTGATCGTACGGCCGTCCACAAGGTGGACTATAATCTCATCTTCAGTGAGTTGAATGTTCAATAGCCTGGGTTCGATCACATTAACCGCAATGCTCATTCCATGCCTCCCAAATAGTATTCCGATTGGAGCTGATGATCTGTCGAATTGCATTGAGCTCCCTTGGTGAAAAACCGAAGTTCTTGCTCAAAGCTACGGGTTCGAGCCAAAATTTGCAGACAAGTTTCTCGCGCTGAACATGGACATGTCTCGGTTCATTACAGTCGAAACTGTAGAAGTAGAATCGGTACGGTCCACCAATGTCCTTCACCGTAGGCATAATCGGCTCGTCCTGCTATAAGCGATACAATGAAACATCCCGGCTGTAAGATCCTTGGCATCTTTAACAATAATCAATTTGACCGAGCGGCGTCAAAAATTTCCATGATCCACAAGCAAGGAAGGATCGTCATGAAGATTTCCCAGTGCGTTACCCATTTTCGAATTACCGGCGGACAAATGTCAAAATAAATACCTCGCGGAATTGGGCGTTCATCCTTGATAAATTTCAGAACCATTTCGGCAACATGCACCTATCATCCATCACAACTGAGGAAATCTTGGCTTTCATCTAAAATATCTCGCGAAAAGGGCACGGGGTGGATTTCGTGCATTTCTATTCTTCAGCGGACAATCCATGATCCGAGACAATCCGTCCGCGTCTTTACTACTCGAGCCGCTACCGCGTTTTGTCACGTTAATCAACAACGTCCCCCGCTTCTGCCAAGAGATTTTTCTTGAGAGTCTCCCTTGCGTATGGCAAATGGTGCTGAAATCTTCGTGCATGGCAGTGCTTGTAATGACGTGCCTCGGGTCGGAAAATGAAAAGCTGTTTACTATTTGGAATATAAGGGAAAAATGGCTCAAAACGGTGAAGTCCTTGAAACAACGGATGTACCGGTCATCCCTCCCGATCAGGATGTGGAAGTGGATGTGATGCGGCCGGAAGATGCCCCCGGCGTGGCGCACCTGTTCCGGGCGGTTTATCACGACGATTATCCGATCAAAACCTACTACGATCCTCAGGCGTTGATTGCGGCCAATCGGAAAGGGGAGATACTCTCCTGCGTCAGCCGCACACCGCGGGGCGATATTGTGGGACATAACGCCTTTTACCCGATTGCTCCCAGCAAAAAGGTGTTCGAAGGCGGGGCCGGTCTGGTGTTGCCTGCCTATCGGAAGAGGGCCTGGCTGCTTCCGCGAATGGCGACGCGGGGTATGCGGATGGTCCCCGAATTCGGTGGGGAAGGAATATACGGAGAGCATATCTGCAGCCATCTGTTCACCCAAAGGCTCGCACAGCGTGTCGGCAACGTGGTCATGGGACTGGAAGTCGACCTCACGTTTCAGGAAGGCGGCACGCAGAAGCGGGTCTCTTCTTTTCATGGATACCATACGCTGAAACCCTATCCTCACACGGTATATCCGCCGAAAATCTACGATCATGCATTGCGCTTTCTATACGAAGGTCTGAAAGAAGAAAGGAAATTCACGCCTTCGCCTCAACTTCCCCCGGAGGAACATCGTTCGCGGATCGCGTCCGATACATACGAGGCGGCCCGAGTCTCTCGTATCAGCGTGTTGGAGATAGGCGAAGATTTTGAGACCGTTATGGCGGTCAGGGAGTCTGAAGCCGCAGCCGGGGATGTCACCGTATATCAGGTGTGGCTGCCTTTGGGGTCGCCTTCGGTGGGTTGGGCCGTGGAATGCCTGCGGCGCCGAGGCTACTTTCTGGGGGGCCTTCTGCCTCGCTGGTTCGACACGGATGGCCTCCTGATGCAGCGCCTGTGTCACACCCCCGACTGGGACGGCATTCAGATACTTCTGGACCGCTCCCGGGAGATTTTCCGTATGGTTCACGAAGACTGGGCCCGTTCCGAACTTCTACCACGAACCTAAGGGCCGCTGCCATGAACAAGACGATCCCCGACGCGGCATAAGACCCTATCATCCCAATGGAGCAGGGCCGCGCCTCCAAGGATCGGGCCCATGAAAAAGCCGCCCTGAAACGCCGTTATGGCGAGGTTGGTGTTGCGCGCTCTGAACCTTGGCTGGGAAAGGCTAAAGACGGTGGCCGTGGGCAGCGGCATGACCACGCCCCTGCCCACGCCCAAAAAAATCCCCGCCGGGAAAAAGGGAACAGAGTAAGAAACCCCGCCTAGAAAGAAGAAACCGATTCCCAGCCATGTCATGGCGCAGACCGGGTCCTTTGGTTTGTCGAATTCGTAATTGTGGGACATCCATACCAAATCAAAGCATCGATCCGGTACAATAAGAGGTTATCCTCCTTATTTCCCCGGTGTTTTGGCTTTTCTTCCCGCCTTGCGAGGCCCACGGCGCACGGCCGAGCATACTTTCCAAACGATCGATGAAATACACGCTCCCCAAAGGCCGACCGGTGGGCTCATGCCGTTGCGGCAGCCGGATTTCTTCTTTGTCCACACCCTCAGAGAGAAATCGTCCCCAATCCGGGACCATTTCCGGTAGCGGCGAATCCATAAGCAGGGGATCGTCCTTTCCGCACAGGCGAGCCGCCGCACTGCTCCGCGTGTACGATGCCGGAGCCATCACCATACCCGTTTTGACGGGATTCAGTTCGATGTAGTGCGTAGCGAGGAGAAGATGCGGCTCGTCCATGTGAAACGAGGCAAATCGACCCTGCCGTAATTGGCTCCGCCGGCCCTCTCGAAAATTGATCATTCGGGTGTAGCGCCTGTGAGCCTCACCTATGGCCCTGCAGAAGGCCTTATTGGATTCCGGAACGGCGATCAAATGGAGCAGATTGTACTCAAGAAGACCCATTTGCTCCCGAGCTTAATTGGCCGCAAACCGACGGCAACTCGTTTTGTCCCATGCTTCGGTTTACTTCGCGAGTTGAATGCGCACATAGGATTCCCCAAGAATTCCATCGGCTTCGAGAGCTTGGTATTCGCCGCCCCCGCAGATTGCCCGAGCCGATGATACGTGGCTGAGCAACGATTGACCGTCCACGTAAAAGACCGAAGCCCCTGATTCCGAGGTTGTTCTCGGCAAATCGGTAAGAGTCACCTCCAAAACGACCTGACTGGATTCTCCGTCCAAATGCCGCTGAATGGTAATCTCGCCGATGGATGAGAGGTCGGCTTCGGCTTGCCCCTGTATGGAGTCGAAACCATGCAGCCCATCGGCAGGTCGTGACCCTGTGAAGGCGCTCCCCTGCCAATTTACAGTGTAAGGGGTGGGATCGCTCGTTGCGCTCATAAGGCAGGGTGCGGATTGCGAAGCTGCGAAGTTGAGGCGATAGTCGATCATGCTTTGTGCGCCGGAAATTTCGACCTGCACATCGGCGGTCTTGTCCTCAACGCTTCCGTTCATAATGAGAACCTTCAGAACCGGCACGTCTTTGTTTACCGCCACCGCAATGGGTTCGGCTATATCCGTAACTTCGATCTGCCCATCCGGAGTCACCATGACCTCATCTTCGTTTTCCCTGAAGATGACAATGCGTATCTGATCGGACGAGAGTTGGGCGCCCTCGATGGTGAAAGACAGCGGCAGCGTGCCGTCCGATTCCGTCAGAAGGTCGTCGGGAACCAGAACGCCCACGTATTTGGTGGACAACGGCTCGATGGGGTCCAGCTCGGACTTATTTTTGTCTACGTGGAGCCAGTCGCCACCTGAAACGGAAAACAGTGAGCCGGCCAGATTGTTGGGCGTGAACGCGGAATCGCCGGACCTTAGGATCGCGTCCGGACCATGTTTGTACGCCCGATCCAGGGCGTAAGTGAAGTAGACTTCCGGGAGGCTTTTACCCGTCCAAAACGACACCCAGCGATTTAGGGCTTTCCGGTACAAGCCTTTGTATTGGGCCATGGACAGTCCGAATTTGTTCTGCGTTTCAGTGGACATTTCCTCGAAGAGCGACGTTAGGAAGGACCAGTCGTGGTTGTTGTACCTACGGGTGACGTACGTGAAGAAATCCTGCTTGGAATAGAAGTCGTTGTTCTCGCCACGAACGGTGTAGTCGTCCACCGCCCGATTGAGCATGGCATATTCGGCGCTGCCGCCCACGATATTCCTTACCACGGCGGCGGGGCCGGTAATGGAGCCGTTGTTCTCCTGGTACGATTGGCCCAGCGGGGCGGCTGTACCCTCGTAATAGGGCTTGAGGGAATGGGTACCCTGCCCCCAGGCACAGCGAATGTCGTATCCGGCCTGAACGGCATGGAACATTTCATGAATGACGACGTGGTTCAGGTGGATTCCCATGGGAACGTAGCTTTTGATTTTGACATAATCCAGGTGCATTTGGCCCAGGGCCAGCATCTCTTCTTCCGTCTTGCTCACCAGGGAGAAGTCGGCGCTTTCTTCGTCTCCAGGCTGACGAAATCTGAGCAATCCTTCCGTGACGTGAATGACGCGGGCAGGGGGGTTGGTTTTGGTGGATAACCAGAGTTTGGGCGCTCGATACTGGGCATTGGACAGGGTCTGGGCCGCCGACCGGGCGGCGGACTGTATTTCCCTTACCTGTGCGTCGGTGAGAGCCTTGGTCGGATCAGCCGTGTGATCCAAAACATGCCACGAAAAGGTTTCCCAATCGTATTCCGTTTGCCAGGCCGCGGGACCGACACTGCCCGTGTCGAGGTAGAGCGTTTGGTGGGGCTGGACCACCACGCCGAATACCCAGCCGTCGTGCAGGGCCGCCACGTCCACCGAGTAGGTTTTGGAAGTCGCATCGTAGGTCCCATAAACGGGCAGCACCAAGCCGGTGGTCAGCCTGGTTTTCATGGTCAATTTCGCGGGATCGGTCACGTCGCCGTCCACGGGCAGGCTCACCTTGATGAAACCATCGCCGCTGAGGGGCTCCTGTGTGCCGCCGACGGAGACCTTGACCGCTTGGGACACGGACGTTTCTCCCGTTTCCACCACCTCCGAAGCGTCCGCGGCGGAAATGGTCACCGAGGCTCCGGGGATGGTTTCATCGGGCAGTACAATGGAACTGCCCCCGGGACCGTAAATGACCCCTGGACCGGGGCTCGGTCCCATGCCCGTGAGGCTGCAAGAGGCCGTGGGGATCCCTGTTGTCGCATCGTGGGGTGCGGCAAAACACCGGACCATGGTGTCGGTCTGAGCGGCGCTCAACGCCAGTGTCAGATGCGCCCCGGTACCGGCCAGGTCCGCCGTGTCCATGCCGTCGGAAATATCCGAATCCAGAAACACGTACAACTTGGCCAAGTCCGCCGTGGCGATCACAATGCCGGCGCCCGTGTCGTAGGACTGCACATAGTAGTTCATGGTTCCGGCCTGGCAGGAAGGGGACTTCCATATCCCGTCGTGGGTGGCCACCGTCGCCGGTCCGAAGGATTTGGAGATGGTGTATATCCGGGGCGAGGAACCTGAAGGCGTCAGCACGGCCGAAGCCTGACCGGACGAGGCGAATGAGAGACTCAGATGGTGGTTCCCTCCTGCCATGTCGTCCGTGTCTACCCCGTCTGAGAAGTCCGGATCCAAGAAGGTGTAGAAGGTCTGAAGGTCCGAACTGGCAACCACGAGGGCTGATCCGGCGGCGTAGGTCTGTACGTAGAAATTCATGGTCTGGGCGGTGTCTTTCCAGATGCCGTCGTAAACGATCTCACCCGTGCCTGCCGTGTCAAAGGCGGCGGTGACCGAAACGCTCCCGCTCACGGCTAAGGTGCAGGTCCCGATGCCCGAGCAGCCGCCTCCGGTCCAACCGGCGAATGTTGATCCCGGGTCAGGTGTGGCGGTCAAAGTCACAGTGGCGGCGCCGCTGTAGGATTCGGAGCAATCGGAACCGCAGGAGATGCCTCCGTCGGAACTGGTGACCGTTCCGCTCCCCGACCCTGTTCCGGTCACCGTCAAATAGGACGTGGAACCCCAGCCCGGAGTGTCCGCGCATATATTGTCGAACCGCAACTGGGTGTCCGCGCCTTCGGCCAGCAGCCACAGGGCATCCCACAGCCAAGGAACACGGTCGAAGTCGCCGGAAAGAACCGCTGCGGTAGCCTGCTTGTTCAAACGGAGCACGGCCTGCGTATCAGACAGGGAAAACCCGATGGACGTCAGAGGGCCGGTAAACGTTACGGTGTTGGAATCGAACCACTCAAATTGGTCTACGTCCCAACCGCTGAGATGGGCGACACCTTGTCCCGGATACACCATGGCCGCCACACCGTCCGACGAGCGCCCCTCTATGTTTAGGAAGGTGTTGCCAAGGGTCAGGGTGTATATGCCGAAAACCGTGTCGGTGCCCGAGGCGACGACTTCCACATCAACGTCGATTTGGTAGAGTTGGTCGACGTAAAAGGTTGTGTCGGCTATGGCCAGTGAGTTGGGGCCGATGCCCGATATGGAAAGTGCGCCGTTCAGTTCAACCCAGTTGCCGATGGAATAGTCCCAGGAATTGACGGAAAGGCCGGAAAAATCTTCGTAGAAAAGAAGGCAGTCCACAGCCCGGGCTGCCGGAGAGGATAGGAGGACTACCCAGAAACAACAAATCGCCACCACCACCTTGATCGGCTTCAGCATGCCGCGCTCCCATTCTTCGAGGATTCAGTTTCGACCGATCATACATGATTGTCTGCCGTTCCGCTTTACAAAAATTCATTAATGAATAATCAGGCGGCTTGGCACCAATCGAACTTGAGGGCATTCGCCCAGCAAGTACAACTTCAATCCGTCGTTTTTGAAAAGCATTATAAGGCACTAAAAATAAAGGCTATTTTAAGACGGCGGGGCCGTGGCGGAGACAATGCTCCAGCTGAAATCGGGGCAGGCACTCCGGCCCGCCTCCAGGAAAGCGGAATTCCACGAACCCAGGACCCCGAGTCGAGGAACGGATTTTCCTTCGAAGGTGCAGCCCTGTGGAGAACCGATCGATGTGCAAGGATGGGATAATGTAATGATGGTTGAGTTTCGCTTTGCTCTCCCCAATCGAGCATTGCGTGGAAGAGAGATATCAAAGAGCAAGGTGATCATTCGGAGGGGTATCCGTCCCTTCCGGGACGAAGTCGAACTTGAGAACATCTTTTCCATTCAGGAGATGGGGGGATCGTTGGGAATGAGTGAGGCAACCTGCATTCTTCCGCCGCCTCTCCGCCGAAGGCGGTGAGGCCTGTCCAACCTGCTTTGAGAGGGGGCTCGGGGGAGGACTCTCTCGAAAGTCCTCCCCCGTGAATACCAATACGGGATGTAGCCGTCCGCTCCGCCGAGGGGCGGCGTTGAACAGGTGAAATGATGGAAGTTCGGCACGACCTCGCCGGCGACATCACCGGCGGGGTCGCAACGTATAAGGTGTTGGGGAAGATCAGTCGCCCTGGACGCCTTTGGCGATGCGGTCGCCGATCTCTTTGTCGATGTTGCGCCAGTATTCGAATGCACGTTTCAGCACGGGCTCGCTCACGCCGTCTTTGAGATGGCCGACCACATTGGATACCAAGCGGTCGCGTTGTGCATCGTCCATCACCTTGCGCACCAAGGTACCGGGTTGCCCGAAATCGTCGTCGTCCTTGCGCTTCGTGTAGGCGGCGCGAACGAATTCGCCGTCGGCGCTCCACACGGCCGTCTCGGGGTACCGCTCGGCGTCGGGCTTGAAGCCGCCCTTGGAGTTGGGCGCGTAGACCGGATCGGAGACGTTCTGGATCCGCATCGCACCGCCCTTGCTGTAGCTGTGCACCGGGCTCTTCGGCCGATTGACCGGGATCTGCTTGTAGTTGACGCCCAGGCGCGCCCGGTGGGCGTCCGCATAGGACACCAGGCGGGCGAGGAGCATCTTGTCCGGGCTGGGACCGATCCCCGGAACCAGGTTGTTCGGTTCGAACGCCGCCTGCTCGATCTCACTGTGAAAATCGCTTGGGTTGCGGTTCAGGGTGAGGCGGCCGACTTCGTGCATGGGATAGTCTTCGTGGGGCCAAACCTTGGTCAGATCAAAGGGGTTGAACCGGTAGGTTTCGGCCTCCTTGAAGGGCATGATTTGAACTTTCAGGGTCCAGCTCGGGTAATCCCCTCGTTTGATCGCCTCGTACAGATCGCGGCGATGATAGTCGGCATCCTCGCCGGCGATCCGGTCGGCCTCTTGCTGAGTGAGGAATTCGATGCCCTGATCGGTCTTGAAATGGTACTTCACCCAGAAGCGCTCGCCTTGGGCGTTGACCCACATGTAGGTGTGGCTCGTGTAGCCGTTCATGTGGCGATAGCTCCTGGGGACTCCGCGATCGCTCATCAGGATGGTGACCTGATGGGCGGTCTCGGGGGACAGGGTCCAGAAGTCCCACTGCATGTCGTTATCGCGCAGACCGCTTTCCGCACGGCGTTTCTGTGAGTGGATGAAGTGCTGAAACTTCATGGGGTCGCGCACGAAAAACACGGGGGTGTTGTTTCCCACCATGTCGTAGTTGCCCTCGGTGGTGTAGAATTTGAGCGCAAAACCGCGCACGTCCCGCCAGGTGTCGGGGCTGCCGCTTTCGCCGGCCACCGTGGAGAACCGGGCCAGCACCTCGGTCTTCGCGCCGGGTTGGAACACCGCCGCCTTGGTGTAGGCGCTCACGTCCTGCATTACCTCAAAGTGACCGAAGGCCCCGGAACCCTTTGCATGGGGCTGGCGATCCGGAATCATCTCCCGGTTGAAGTTGGCCATCTGCTCCATCAGGTAGTGATCCTGCAGAAGAATGGGGCCATCGGGACCCACCGTGAGAGAGTACTCGTCGCTGGAAACGGGAATCCCGGCATCAGTGGTTGTGAATTTGGAATCGTCTGTCATGATCGCATCTCCTTGTTTTGGGGTTGTGATCGACTTTTCTTCCTTTTTGCCGTCGCCGCGCAACGGACCGCGGGCTCGGGTCCTGCTGTTCGACTCTTTTATTCCGGCCAAAAATGGGCGCGTTCACGGGAGAAACCTCTCTATGGTTCCCCGGGGATAGCACGCTCATCCTTGAATGCCGACAAAGGGTCCATATGCACTCTTTGGCTTAATCACGATTGCATTACGTTTGAGACACACTCCGACCGAACAGGCCTGATGAATCCTTGAATCACCGCCGGAGGATCAACAGTTCAGGAACAGGACGAAACGGATCGGTCGGCGTCGAAACCGGCAACCGGAGGGTTTATGTGGCCGATCTTTCAGAAACGGACGCCCCTACAAGCGCCGGTAGGGCTCGGCGCGACACGCAGGGTTCGGCTTGCCCGCCGCAAGCAGCGCGGGACGGTGTCTTCGCTTGGCGCATGATTCCGTTTTGACGAGGTTCCTCGCGAACGGTTCCGTCGATCGGCGCGGCATCGACGGACCGCGAAGTCGACGGAATCACACCTCGACCATGACGCCGGAAAAAGACCTGATTCGGCCGCTCCCTGTCGTTTTTCCACAAAAATCATCATAGAATAACTTTTCGTCCCGGACAATAAGCGGATACATGGCTTCCTGCCATGGAAGTCATGATTTTTCCTCATGGCTTTCGTGACATCACCCCGAAGCCCGTTGAAAAAAGCGGACCGTTACAGGATGCGGAGAAACGATAAGATGCAACGCGCGCAAATCCCGACGGGATTTGTACACTGAAGTACATCACAGTGACGGGGGGATGAAGCGCAGGGCCGCAGATCGCATTCTTCCAAGGTGCGCCAAGTAAGGGGTATGGGGTGGTGTGCCCGGATCGGCTTCGTCCCTTAAGGGACGGAGCGCGCAGCAGGGGATCCGGGGGAACGGCGTTCCCCCGGAAATTGTGTGAACAACTTCATGGATGTTCCGGTTGGGGTCACCCCGCCTACTTCACCGGGTGCAATTCCACTCGGCGATTCAAAGCGCGGCCTTCATCCGTCCCATTGGTGGCCACGGGTTTGGAGAACCAGTAGGCTTCCGTGTACATGCGACTCCCGGAAATGCCCTTTTCTCGGAGGTAGTCCGCCACGGCGTCGGCCCTTTTCTTCGACAGTTCCTCATTGAACTTCTTGGAGCCCACGTTGTCGGTATGCCCTTGAATCTCCACCTTCATGGACGGATTCTTTTCGAGAATGTCCACCACCTCGTCCAGGAAGGGGTAAGCCCCCGGCTTGATTTCCGCTTTGTTGAAACCGAACAGCACATGGCTGAGGGTCCAGCAACCTTTGGACGTTACTCGCGCGCCCTTGGGCGTGTCGGGGCATTCATCCAGGTAATCGTACACCCCGTCGCCGTCCGTATCCAGCGGACAACCGTTATCGTCCACCTTCACTCCCTTGGGAGTCCCCGGGCATTTGTCCAGGTAATCATAAACGCCGTCACCGTCCGTATCCAGCGGGCAGCCTTTTTCATCCACTTTCACGCCGGAAGGAGTGTCCGGACACTTGTCCAGGTAATCATAAACGCCGTCACCATCCGTATCGAAGGGACAGCCTTTTTCATCCACTCTCACACCGGCCGGCGTATCCGGGCAGTCGTCCAGGTAATCGTACACGCCGTCGCCGTCCGTATCGAAGGGGCAGCCCTTTTCATCCACGGCCACGCCCTTGGGGGTATCCGGGCAGGCATCCAGGTAATCGTAGACCCCGTCGCCGTCCGTATCGAAGGGACAGCCCTTCTCATCTACGGCCACGCCCTTGGGGGTATCCGGGCAGGCATCCAGGTAATCGTACACGCCGTCGCCGTCCGTATCGAAGGGGCAGCCCTTTTCATTTACGGCCACGCCTTTCGGGGTATCGGGACATTCGTCCATATAATCATACACGCCGTCGCCGTCCGTATCGAAGGGACAGCCCTTCTCATCCACCTTCACGCCCTTGGGCGTATCCGGACACTTGTCCAGATAATCGGCCACTCCATCGCCGTCCGTGTCGATGGGACAACCCTTTTCATCCACCTTCACGCCTTTCGGGGTATCGGGACATTCGTCCTTGTAGTCGTACACCCCGTCGCCGTCCGTATCCGGCGGAATCGTCAGAAAAATGCTCTCGACAAAATCCCCCATGGCGGCAGTGGTCATGAGCTCCGGGTCCGTGATGGTGCTTCCGCACTTGCCCGCTTCGGCCACTTTTTTGAGGAGATCGATCCCCGTGATGGCATTCCCCACGACCACGGTGTAGATGCAGAGCCGGTCTCCGTACTTTTCCTTCAAGGCCTCCGCGGCGCGGACCGGGGAGTCGTCCATCTCAATGCCGTCACTGAAAATCACCAGGGCGATTTCCCCTTCCGTGGCTTCAAGGTCCCGATTCGCTCCATTGATCGCGGAAGCCAACGGACTCCCGCCTCCGGCCCATTCCACCGTGTCCAAGGTCCCGGCGAATTCCCCTTTGGAATATTCCGACGGCGACTGGAGGAGGAAGGTTCCCGTAGCCATGGTGTTCGGACCTCTCCCGAAGGTTCTCAGTGCGCTCGTCAAAGGCATCTCCGGGATCGTTTCGTTAAACTCGTACGCAAGGTCGCGGGCCAGCTCGAACTTGGACCGCCCGTTGTACTCTCTCGTCATGGATTGGGAATTGTCCAGGATGACCTCAAAGACTTTGGCCTTCTGGACCATGTTGCCGCTTGTGAGTTTCGGGGTGAGATCCACGGGCTCATAGGCCGGTCTGGGTTTCTGGGGTATACAACTCACCAACATCACGCTCAACGCCAACACAATCAACCACGCCACACCATTCCGTCTCATAATACCTCCTAATCGTAAAAGTGTCCCGTGCCGGAGCTGCGAAGCCGTCGCTTGCGGCTCCAGCGGCTTAACCCAAAATGAAGAGTGCGTGCGTCGGTTCTCATTTTGAGCCCAAACCCCAAACGAGTCCCCTTTCCCATCAACGCGTCGCACCGACGACCTGCGGTGGAAAAATCACTCCGATCCGCTATTATGTCCTTTCGAGGGGACGGTTGGGTATCGGGCGCAGACCGGATATTTCACACGAAACGCCCCCAACCGATTCACCCCATGCTCTTTGATTCCGCAGTGAAACCCTCTCATTTTCACCTTAAGAAATGAAAACGTTTGCACGATTTGTTCTACAAAGAGTATATACTAGATAGCAGGTTCGGTCGTTGTGTTTCGCCTCCGTTCAGATGTGCTTCCACTCATGTGTGGTTCCCGAATTCGCTTTTCGTCTCCAATTCCCGTCCTTCGTGATCGGAGAGACATCCCCGCCGGACGGGTTCCATAGCCTTCGATGAGGTGCACACTTGAATATTCGGTTCGCCATTCTCATTCTGCTGATTCTATTGCTGTTTCTGATCGCATGGCTGGCCCCTGAGCAGGAATACGGGTATGTGAAAACACTCTTTGGTTGATTTCCTTGCACTCAAAGCGGAGCCGGCCGGCCGCGAGAGCCTACCTTATCTCCGGCCCGGCCGGAATCACAGGAAACCACAGGAAAGCCCATGTTCCCGAAGCATCAGGGCGGCTTTCTCAATATCACCGGAAAGGCGACCGCTTTCAAGGGCCTCGAAGAGCTCCCTTCGCTTGTCCGGTCCAAGCCTCCCGACGGCGCTTAGACAGCCTTGCAAAGTGGCGCTTTCAAGCTCACGGATCCATGCCGGCGGTGTCGTCCCCCCTTCCCCGAGTTCCCTTCCCAATGGTGCGCTCCCAAAAACTAAGCGATTTTCCGTCGAATATGCATATATTACATTACATTGCTTCGGCTTACGCCCAATGAATCGAATTGGCGAGAATTAACGGACAAACAAGCGAAATTTCCATCGCGACCGGGTGTTCATAGCCCCATGACCATCCCCTAAGCCGGCCGAATTCCCGGAAATATCTCGCGACCGTGTCCCTCGCTCCTCGCCCCAATCTCCTCAAAATCAGTTCAGATGGTATTTCCCTGTTGTTCCCTTTCATGGTAACAACCGATTCCTCATCCGGGAAGAGAATTCATGGCCCGCCCGCAGCCGTCCGAGGATCCCGCGAGTTGTTTCCATCGGAATAACAAAGGAATTTGAATCGGAATGATCATTGTCGTCTTTTCCAGCACACCCGTGAAATCGGTCAAAGAAGCTGCAGGACTTCTCGCCGGTCTGCCTTGCCTGCCGGACTACATCGCTCTAAAAGGGCATTACAGCTTTCCCTCCAATGAGAATACCGTGGAAGGAGTGGGAATCTACGAGGTTCGGCGCGGTATGAAGGAGACCGCTCTCAAACGAATCGAGGCTGCGGTGAAAATGTTCTCTTCCATCCCCGGCTTCGAATATCGCATCGCCATTGCCGACCGGACCTCCACCGTGCTGAAAAGACTCAATTTGGCCTCCTGAAAACGCCGTGCACTCTCGGTCGTACTTCCTGATCAGCCCGTTGAAATAGGCCGGTTACCCCGGGGCCGTGAAAACGATGACTTGCAGGGCGCGCAAATCCCGAGGATGAGCCGGACATGGACTAGGTCCCAGTGACGAGAGATGATGCGCAACCCTGCTCATCGGGCTCTTCGACGGCCCGGCAGGGGCCGGAATTCCGGGTCTCCAAGCGCCCGCTTCCCCCCCCGCCTCTCTTCCCGCATGTGTATGAATCAGGTCCCCGTTTGATCCCGGACCGGACCGGGTGCTAATCTTGTGTCTGCATTCACGGGGGGAACTTCTGAAAAAGCAAAGAAGGTGGGCCTTCGGCCGTTTTTTGAGCAGGCACTGTGGCCCGTTCCGACAATAGACAAGTTCCTTCCGTGAACGACTGTGATTTGCGGACCGGGGCGCCCTTGTCGAGGGCTCCGTTCCTGATGCGTCCGGCAATGGGTCTCTTAACGGCCCGTTGAGAAAAACCGGTTGCGGCAGACTGCTGAAAAACGATGAGATGCAAGGCGCGCAAATCCTGAGGAATGAGACGTACATAGAGTACGTCGCAGTGACGAGGGATGAAGCGCAACGCCGCAGATCGCGTTTTTCAACAGCCTGTTAACGGCCCCTCACCCCGGTTGCGACGCGGAAGCGAGCAACCCGCTCAATAAGTTTGGATGGGGTTCGGGGGGACTTTTTGTGTCGCCGGCACACCGGCGATCCCGGAATGGTGGGGCCGAGCCTCCGCCTCGTCGACCTCGCAACATCGTGAAAGCACTCTTATGACCGCAACGAGCAGTTTCGATATGCTCCCTGAAAGACAGGATACCGGGTCCCTCAAATGGGACTTCCTCAAAAACCGCTTCGGGAGCGAAGACCTCCTGCCCATGTGGGTGGCCGACATGGACTTCCCCTCTCCCCCTTCGGTGATCGATGCCCTGGTCCGCCGAGCCGGACATGGTTTTTTCGGGTATTCGATTTTCCCGCCTTCCTACTATCGAGTCATCGTAGACTGGATGAAACGACGACACCAATGGGAAATCCGGGAAGACTGGATTGCATTCAGTCCCGGTATTGTGCCCGCAATCTGTATGATCGTCCAGGCTTTCTCGAGCCCCGGAGACAAAGTCATTGTGCAGCGGCCCGTGTACTACCCTTTCATGGCCGCCGTGAAAAACAACGGTCGGACCGTGCTGAACAATCCGCTGTCTTTGGAGCACGGACGATACCACATGGATTTCAAGGACTTGGAAGCCAAGGCTCGGGATCCAAGAGCGAGAATGCTCATTCTCTGCAATCCGCATAACCCGGTGGGAAGGGTCTGGAGCCGTGAGGAGCAGGAGCGTCTGGGAGAAATCTGCCTGCAAAACAACATCCTCGTGATTTCCGATGAGATTCACGCCGACCTGATTTTCGAGGGGAATCAACATATTCCATTCGGTTCCATCCGAGATGACTTCCTGGAAAACTCCATCACCTGCACCGCCCCGAGCAAGACTTTCAACCTGGCGGGTCTACAGACTTCAAATCTCGTGATCGCCCAACCCGGTCTGAGGCGACGATACTTGAATCAACTGGAAAACAACGGCATCTCGGGACCCAACGCTTTCGGCGCGGCCGCGGTGGAAGCGGCCTACACCCACGGCGAACCCTGGCTCGACGCCCTGATGGAATACCTCCAAGGCAATCTCAAGTACCTGCGAGACTTCAGCAAAGAGTACCTGCCGGGTCTCGAGATCATCGAACCTGAGGCCACTTATCTGGTATGGCTCGATTTCAGAAAATTCGGGTTGGATGAACCGAAACTGGATGATTGGGTGCGCGGAAAAGCCGGACTCGCGCTGGACGAAGGGATCATTTTCGGCAATCCCGAAGGGGTTGGATTTGAAAGGATGAATATCGCCTGCCCCAGATCGCTTCTCATCGAAGCGCTCGACAGATTGGCCGAGGCGTGGCCTGAACTGCTTCGGATGTCCTCGGTGTGACCTGATGCGGTCCCCTCAAGGAATTTGCTTGATCAAAGCTCGCCGGAGTTCCATTCCGCTGCGGCTTCCATACCGGGCATGCCGACCTCGGGGCACGTTTGAACTTGCTCCAAGGACTCCAGTTCACGAAGAATCTCTTCCTGCCTCGACGTGAGTTCCGTTGGAATTTTGAGATCCAACACAATCAACTGGTCTCCTCGGCCGGAGCCCCTCAGCCGGGGAATCCCTTTTCCGTGAAGCCTGAGAATGTCTCCGTGCCGCACGCCCGGAACGATTCTGATCTTTTCATGACCTTCCAGTGTCGGCACTTCCACGGTAGTGCCCACGGCCGCCTGTGAAAAACAAAGCCCCAACCGAAAGATCAGGTCGTCCCCTTTGCGCTCGAAACACGCATGGGACTTGACCTCGATTTCAACCACCAGGTCTCCCGCTTCCCCGCCGTTCTTCCCGGCGTTTCCTCCACCGCGAATTCGAAGGCGGGTGCCGGAATCCACCCCTGGAGGCACCCGAAACTCGAACCTTTTGTGTTCGACGCCTCTCCCTTTTCCTCCGCACTTTTCACAAGGATGCGAGACAATCCTTCCCTGGCCCTCACAAGCCGGACACTGGACCGTAAACCGCATAAGTCCGTGTTCCTTGACAATGCGACCTCGGCCGTCACATTCCCCGCATACTTCGAATTCGTATCCCGGCTCCAGGCCGGAACCGCTGCATCGAGGACATTCCGTCCGTCGCGGCACTTCGATTTGAGCTTCCATACCAAAGGCCGCATCTTCCAGGCCGACCGTAAGCCTATACTTCAGGTCCTCCCCCCGCTCGGGGCGCTTCCTGGAACGGGTCCAATCGGAACGTCCAAAAAAACTCTCGAAAAGGTCCCCAAAGGAGGAGAAAACATCTTCGAAGCCTGAAAATCCCTGAAGCCCGGAACTTGAGAGCCCCTCGTGTCCGAATCGGTCATAAATGAGACGCTTTTCCGGGTTACTCAGAATCTCATAGGCTTCCGTCGCCTCTTTGAAGCGATTCTCCGCCTCTCGATTTTCAGGATTTCGGTCGGGATGATATTGAAAAGCCACCTTTCGATAGCTTTTTTTGATTTCTTCCACCGAGGCTTCTCGCCCTACGCCAAGAATTTCATAGAAATCTCGACGTCCCGCCATGTGCCTCTACCCTCCCGAACAGACAGGCCTTGCTTTACGGTGTGGACGGTCGGACCCTTCTGCGTCTCTCATCCGCACATCGGCCGCTCATCGACCCTGCTGATCGAAAGGACGCAAAAGACCAACTTCGATAGTGGAAAAACCTTGAGGATACTACACGTTACTCCGGGGGAAACCTTCAACCTTGCTCTCTGATCCACCGAGAACATCGGCTCTTAGAACCGCTGAAGGATAAATCGCGGCCAAGCCGACCCGATTACGGCTTCCCCCTTTTGCACTCGAAGTAACGATTCAACCGCCGTTTTTCGATTTCCCGCCCTCACCCACAAACCGAAAGACGGTACATCTCACTCCCCGGGCAACGGATTCGATCGTATCGCGCGACCGCTTATGTCCCCTACCCGCATACACTTCGTACTAACCTCACCTCGTCCGTAGAGCACGGACACGGGTCGCACTCACGCGAAGTGAAGCGACGCCGTACTGCGCCATTACCTCAGCAGCAACACCCCGAACCACATTGGGCCGGCGTGTGGTTGGCGGCGCTGACGGAAAAGCCGGATCGGCTTCCGTCATCCACGAAGTCCACACGGATATCACCCATCCGGTTCAACAAATCCTTGTCAACCAGGTAGGTGAGTCCTTCCACCTCAAATACTTCGTCTTCGCCTTTTTGATCGTCCAAGGCCAGTTGCAGAGAAGGTCCACCGCAGCCTCCCTCAAACATGAAGACTCGTATTGGACGAGTACTCTCCTGATTCTGGAAGTACTCTTTGAACTTGTCTTGAGCCAATTCGGTAATGGTCAACATGGCGGTCTCCTTATATCCATAGGTTTCTTGTCCTCTAATAGTCATGGAATCCCATGTGTCAAGCACACGGTCTCGCAGTTCGGCATCCCTGCATGCCGAAAGGTCTTGAAATCAAACTGAATTCCTGAAGAAAGTCTCCGATGGTCCCATGCGTCGACGGGCCTCTGAACGAATACGGAGTTTTGGTATAATCGAGAATGGGTTTTCGGCGGCTGGAAAGGTGTCGGTGAACAAGAGCGGCACCCGCACCGGCGACCGCGTATGCAACGCGTCGCGCAGAATGAAGAACAAGCTGAGAATCGACCGAATGAACACTCGTCGCCGGGGTCGCCCCGTTCTAGGTCCAGCATTGTCGGATGGGCCCGAGCTCTTCCGGGGTGGGTGGGACTGTTATTCTCACTCAGCCCGGCGGGCTAAGAAACCTCCGGTTCTCTTGAAACCCTCTCCAAATGATATCCGGCCTTCATATCGATGGAAGCCCCTTTCTTCTCACGAGGGGGGGCTTGATACTCATGGTGCAGGCCGAATGCTTCACTGACTCCGAGGGATACAATAGCGACGATACGGTCTCGTTCCTGCCCAGAGAGATAACCTGTTATGGCATCCACAATCTTATCTTTGGTGAGGTTCTCAATCTCCTTGAACTCACTCACTTTCTTGGCAAGATCCCTGTTAATGATCAAGATATCCTCTTCCCGGTCCCTAACCGCTTTCTTGAGTTCTTTTATGGATTCAACTTCAACGGCCATCTCTTGTGCCCTTTAGGATAAATCTCGTCGGTTTCAACATCGGTGGCAGGCTGTTGAGAAACGCGATGTGCGGCGTTGCGCTTCATCTCTCGTCACTGCGACGTACTCCATGTACGTCTCATTCGCCGGGACTTGCACGCCTTGCATGTCATCGTTTTTCGCCGACCTGTAGCAACCGGCCTTTTTCGACGCGCCGGTATCGGTCACGTAATGACCGTGTGTCGAATTGCAGGCCTAATAAACATGTCTTTGTGTTAAGAGTCATCAAGGGGCAATCAAATCGTTCATTGAGCTTCACAGCCGGACAGCTTCGAAGAACGCTACTTCATAATTGAGAAATATACGCATGATATTGTTCAGCGGGACGCGCTTGTGTTTTTCCAACCGGAGGACGGCAGTAGTGAAACCGTCACGGCTTGCGCCTCGCTATGGTATCTTCGTCGGCCGGTTCACTTTAGACCCGCCCAATGGGAAACAAAGACGGACTCTGGTGGAACCATTGCCCGCTCAATGTTCCATTATAGCCCAACTTGAATAAGCTTCAAGTCCAAAGAAGGGAACGCGCCGAAGGATCCGGAGTGTACTTCGAAGAATTACAAAAGCCTACATCGTCCTCTCCCGTTTCCGCCCGTGAATCGCACCTTCGTTATGACGGGGCATGTCCTTCGGCATGGATTGTCCATTCGGTGTCAAAAAGATCCGTGTCCCGTCGCCGGTGACCCCCAACTTGCCAAAGGTCCTCGTCAGCTCTCCCGCAACGCTTCCACAATGTTCAACCGTGCCGCTCGGATTGCGGGCAACAGCCCTCCGGCCAATCCCATCAATACTGAAAAGCCCAGGGCCTGCCCCGTGATTTTCAAAGAAAGAGAGAAGTTGAACGCAATTTCCGAAAACGTCTGGAAGTTGGTCGTCGATACCGTGATCAATTGCAACGCCGAAGCGGCAAGGAGGCCCCCGCATCCCCCCGCAAAGCCCAAAATCATCGATTCGAGCAGAAATGCGAGCAGGATGCTGCGCCGTTGAAACCCCAAAGCCCGCAGAGTGCCGATCTCCGCCACCCGGTTGGCCACCGAAGCATACATGGTGATCATGGCCCCAACCACCGCCCCGATGGAGAATACCAGAGTCAAAGAAGTGCCGAGAACCCGGAGAAACTTTGCCATCATTTCCGACTGCTCTCTGTAATAATCGGTTTCCCTCTTGGCTTCCAAGGTCAATCGAGGGTCCCCATCAATGAGCGCTTTCACGTCGTCAAAGTCGGCGGGGTCGCGCAAGCGGAAAATCACCGAGGAGTATACCGGTCTTCGAAAGGCCTGCATCAACTGATCCGCATCTCCCCAAATCTCGGAGCTGAATCCCGTACCCGCCGCATTGAATACTCCCACAACTTCCCAGGATCGGTTGGCGAACGGTATGGATGCTCCCAATCGCACACCGCGGGAATTTCGGACCACGCTCCCACCTACCGCGATTTCCAGGGATCCAGGGCGAGGCCATCTCCCGACTGCGAGGTCAACCTGAGATCGCAGCGCGTAAGATGCCTCCTCCACCCCGCGGATAACGACGTTGGCCTTGCTCCCCGCGCCCTTTTTGGGCAACGTAATCAGCACCACCAGCTCTTTGGCCGACAACGTCCGTCCAGCCGAATCCAAGGCGATCTGAGGAAGCGTTTCCACGAGGGAGGCCTGTATGCGTTCGATGCCGCTCTCCACTTCGGACTTGGCCGATCGACGAATCACCACCACGTTGTCGGGTGAGCCCGTATCCACCAAGGTCTTCTCAAGTCCCTCAGCAAGCATGACCATGGCGGCAAAGACAAACACGACCAGCGCCATGCCCGATGCGGTGAGAATGGTGGTCAGGCGGCGTGTCAGGAGACTACGCGAACTATAGGATACAAGCAGACTCATTGGAGAATTTCCTCGGCTAACCCAATCTGCGCAATCCTTCGGAAATCCGCACACGCGAGGCGCGCCAAGCCGGAAGGATCCCCGCGGCGGTGCCCACCAGGATCGCGGCGGCCGCATCCAGCAGCAGGGTGACATCCTTCACGATGAACGTCGGGAAATAGTCCCCCACTTGTTGCCGAAACAGATCCGCCACGGGAAAGGTCATCAGGATTCCCAAGCCGCCTCCCAGCCCGCAGATCACCAACGACTCCCCAAAAATGAGTATCGAGAGGAACAAAGCGCCGAATCCCAAGGTCTTCAGTACGGCGTACTCGCCCATGCGTTCACGCACCGACATGATCATGGTGTTGGCCACCACGGCCATAATGATGAAAATCACCACCAGAGAAATCAGGCGAATTGCCGTAATAAGAGCCTCGCTCATGGACAGGAAACCCATCTGAAAAGCCCGCTCCGTTTCGGTGAGCGTCTCCGCCCTGCTGTTTCTGAACATTTGATCCACTTCCCCGGCGACCTGGGCGGCGCGATCCGGATGAGTCACTTCTATGACATAAAACCCCACGTTGTCGGCACGACGCGGCGACGTTTTTTTAAGCGTTTCATTGAGGTATTCCCAATGGAAAAAAAGCACGCCCTCGTCCGTGCTGTCATATTTGCCCTTATAAATCGCACGAATCACCATTTCCCAATTTCCGGGGAAGATGGTTCCCTTCAAGGTGATCGGGTCTCCCAACTTCCATCCGAACCGTCGGACCAGCTTCCTGCCGACCACGCATCCCTTCCGGTCCCTGAGGAAGGATTCTCTCTGGAAATCATCCATCGTATATTCGGGGTACATTTCGAAATACGACCGAGGTTCCACCACAAGGTTGGCGAAGAAGTTCTTCTCGTCGATGTAGATACCGCCGAACCAATTTCCGTAACTCACTCTTTTCACACCGTCCACCGCACGAATTTTTTCGTGATAAGAGAGAGGAAGGTTGAAGATCAAAGAGATGGCGTTCCGAGTCACCAGTCGATCCGCCGCGGCCGCCTCCACGCCGGAATGCCAGGCGTCGATCACCGTGCGGAGGAGTCCGAACGCCAGAATCGCCACGCACATGCCCAAGATGGTCAGGGCGGTCCTGAGCTTGTGTCTAAAGGCATTCCGCCAAAGCAGTTTCAGGAGCATCCGCCAGTACACCTTTATCCAGATACTTTAATGTGCGGGCCCGCTTGGCCGCCCTCGGGTCATGCGTAACCATAATGATCGTCTTGCCCAGGTCCGAGGACAGCCCCTCCAACAAGTTCAGGACCTCTTCCGCGGAGCCTCGATCCAGGTCCCCGGTAGGTTCGTCGGCCACCAAGATCGTGGGATCGGTCACAAAAGCCCTTGCGATGGCCACCCGCTGTTGCTGTCCGCCGGAAAGCTGCTTCGGCCGATGATCCATTCGGTCCTCAAGTCTCACGAGACGGAGCGCCGTTTCCACGTGCTCTCGGCGCTCCTTTGACGAAAGCCCCGAGAGAGTCAGGGGTAGTTCCACGTTTTCAAATGCGGTCAACACCGGAATTAAATTGTAGAACTGAAAGATGAACCCTACGTGGAAGGCACGCCATGAGGCCAATGCGGATTCCGACAGAGAAGAGATTTCCAGGTCCCCTACACGGATTCTGCCTTCGTCGACATGGTCCAGGCCGGCGATCAGGTTGAGAAGGGTGCTCTTGCCCGACCCCGAAGGCCCCATCAGCACGAGGAAGTCGCCCTCCGGAATTCCAAGGCTGATCCTATCCAGCACGGGAAGCACCTGCGCGCCTCTGCGGTAGGACTTGGAAACCTCTTGGATATCTACGATGAAGGTTCGGTCTTCCATTACTCCTCGGAAACGTCGACGCTCATTCCGTCCTTGAGGCTCTCGGGGGGAGAAAGAATGATGTCTTGCCCCAGCTCCAGGCCCTCTTTCACCTCGACCCGATCCCCCAATATTTCACCCGGCTCGAATCGCCGCCTGAAAGCCTTGCTTTTTTCAATTACGAAGACATAAGTTGCGCCGTTTTCCCGGATAACGGCCGACAACGGCACCACCTTCACCGGGCGATCCTCCGCCACGCCGATTTCCCGGGATAGAAACGCCGCCTTGGCGCTCATCTCAGGTAGAATACGTGGGTCCTTTTCACTGAAAGCCACTTTTACCAGGATGGACGCTTTGGTGCGGTCCGCCGTGGGGACCACCATATGCACCCTTCCCTTGTATCTCTCATTCGGGAAGGCATCCAACTGTATGACCGCGGGCTGCCCCACTTTTATCTCTCGAATACCGGATTCCGAAACGTCCACCTCCACTTGGAGAGAATTCATATCCGCCATGGTCACCACGGCGGCCTGCGCATTCGCCGCGGCCCCCAGGGGAGCGATGATGTCTCCGATATCCGCGTTCTTGGTCAGGACCACGCCGTCAAATGGGGCTCTAATCTTTGTATAGTCGATCAGCACCTCCGACTCTTTGAGCGCCGCAACGGCCGCCCTCACCGAGGCCTCCTGCGCCGAAACCGCAGCCTTCGCCGCAAGGTAGCCCGCCCGGGCCACGTCAAATTCCGCCTTGGAGATTACCAGCCTGTCTTTCAGCGCGCTCTTCCGCTCGAAATCCAACCGGGCGTTCTCTAATTCCGCCTCCACCCGGCGCAAGACGGCCCGGGCCGCCTCGAGATTGGCGCGGGCCCGGTTCCGCGCGGCAACGGCATCGTCGTCCTCAAGGCGAGCCAACACCTCGCCTTTCTTCACCCTGGTTCCTTCTTCCACCCCGAGGTACTCGAGCCGCCCCGTCACTTTGGTGGCCACCGAAGCCTTACGTTGCGCCACCACGTATCCACTGGCGTTAAGCAAAGTGACCGCCTGATAAGGATACAGGTTCCCCACCGCGGCCGCACGAACGTCTACGGACGGTTTCAATACACCCGTCTGGTAGAGCCAAGCCGCTACCCCCAAGACCGATAGCAAAATCGCCGGGATCAGAAACTTCTTTTTCGTTGCTTTGCGGCTCCGGCCCTCGGTCTTGTCTATCTTCAGTTTGGAAAGGTCCGTTTCGGACATGGCTTCTACGCTCCCGTCTTCAACGAGGCGACACGGCGACATGAGTCATCCGCGACGATGTAGTGGGTAACCCTCGCAAACCCCGGCCCGTCTTTTTGAACTCACCCTTGGCAACTCACCAAAGCCGTCCCCTCACCACCGATAGCCCAGGGTGAAGATGTATTCGATGTCTTCGTTCTTCCGATCGGGCGCCGGGTTGTTCTCCCAGTCGAATTTCACCAAAAACGTACTCTGAAACTTTTCGGTCAGGAAGAAACGAAGCCCCGTTCTAGTTTTCAGAAGAAAATCCTCAATAGCCTCGAAACCCGGAATACCCTCATGGTTATGAAAAAATTGGATTGTATCACGATAGACCATCCGGTCGAAATTAATCGCCCATCGACCCGAAGCATAGTCTTCGTCCGCCGTCTCTTCGTAGTCCTCCATGACGTAATTCAAACCGACTTCGAGAGAGAGATTCCGTTCTTCACTGTTCCACACCTGGTAGCCGGGACCGACGCCGATAAGAGTTCTCAAGTTCAAGTCTTTGAATTCATCGCGTTCAAAAGACGAATAGCCGGATATGTACCATTTTGGAGAGACGAAACGATCATATTTAAGCGCCAACAGCATATTGTCCACCGTCTTTTTTCCGTCGTCTTCAGACCTGTTATATTCCGCTCTCGCGCCGTACCTGTTTTTCTCTTTTCCGGCGACCACGTTGCCGTCCAAGTGGAAATCTCCGGTCTCGGTGTTGCCGCGGCGTACGTTGACGCCCGCGTTGACCGCTCCTTTCAAATCCCACCCCGGAGGTTGCACTTCTTTCGGGTTCACGGCCGCGACCCGGAGAAGGGCGTATTCGCCTTGCTCCTCTCCGTCTTCGCTTTTCACACGCAACCACCCTTGGTCCGCCGGGATCAACAGACCCCGCGCCGACTCTCCATCTTCGAGCACGAGCAACACCGGGGCATCGGTTTCCAGAGCGGCAATCGCCTCCCACGCTATGGTCACTTCCCCGGCGTACGAAGTGGCCAACAACAGCCGGCCGTCTTCCATTCGCACGACATGCCCTGAAATCATATCTCCATTGTTCAAACGAACCGAGTCCGCCTCGGCCCCGCCGACTCCGGCCAGTTGAATTATGACAAAAATCGAAGCGCATACCCAATCCCGTACCTTCATCATTCCTCCATGCCCAAGAGTTTCCCGGCTCCGGGGGATTTCCGGCGCCGCCCCGTTGCTACAACAACCTAATAATTATCAGTGGTTATAATAGAACGCCGCCGGGGTCAATCATCCGAATCAAAAAGAGCGGTCGCCTGTCCTCACGGAGCCTCGCGCTTACGGCACCGAGTTTTGAATTACAAAACAGTCACCCCACTTCCGTTCAAACCGGTAACCGAAAATACAACACCGCACTCCGGGACGGGGCACGATGAGCACTTTTTGTTTCGGGAGGCATGATCAAAGGCTTTCTCCAAGGCCCTTCATCGGAGTTCACCTCCGGCGCATCTGTTCGCAGCCGCAAACGGCACGAGATTTGCTCTATTCTGCAATACAAAGCTGATTGCGCCACAAACAACACTGCACCATTCACGCTCATAGGAGCTCGGCCCAAGCTCGACAAGCCCGGGCGGAGCGGACACGAATCGATCAATCGACAAATGCGGAAACGGAAAGCGGGGTACATGATGCGAGCAAAGACGGTTATGGCGATTTTGGGGCTCTTGGTTATGATTCCTCTTAGCGGAGCAGGGGCCACTACTTGGCAATATCCCGACGAAACACACCTCACGGACGCCTATAACGCCCTTTACGGAACCAACTATTCCGACGATATGGAGGGACTTCTGGGGGCGGGTCTGAACTGGTCGTCCTCCGACTCCGGTTACCTGTTGGGCGATTACGGGCAGAAATCCTGGACCGGGGTGTTCAACACCGCGGAACAGGAATCGGTCCTCGTGCTGGCGTACGATTCAGCCGGCACCTCCCCGTTGGGAATCTGGTACGACGACGGCTCCAACACCTTCTCGAATTTCTATCAGCTCTATGATCCGGGAACATGGACTTCTCCCAGCCGAGGATGGGTCAATGACCCGTCCGACCAATCCGCATGGCAGGTTGTCGACCTCGTCCAGGCCGTCGGCGAGGGAGTCTCCTTCAAGTTCGGGCTGAAAAACGGGATCACCTTTTTCTCGGAGAACTCGGTCCTCGTCCGGGGCTCCTCCGGTGACGGCTTTCTGCTGGGCTACAATGAAGGCGGTTTTTCGAGCGACAAAGACTTCAACGAGCCTTTGGTGTACGTCAACCCGGTGCCCGTTCCCGGCGCAGTCTGGCTTCTGGGCTCCGGTTTGCTGGGTCTTGTCGGATTCCGGAGAAGATGGGCAAGGCGGCAGTAGGCCGAGCCAAAAAGTCATATCCGGACCGGAGAGGGTCCCTCGCAAAAAGGGGGCCTTCTTCGATTCTCTTCTCGTCGGTAAAACGCTTCAAGTGGTTGCAGGGGCATGCCGAGACTGTGTACCCTGATTTCTACTCAACCGGATCAACATCCGGCCGATGCTGATTTTACCAAGGAGGATAAAACACAACCGTGTCGTCCTGGATCATTCCCGTTCTTTTAGTCATTACCGGTACGGCCTGTATCGGCTTCTACTGTCTGAGCACGCGCCCCGCCACGATGGAGAGAAAGTTCGGGGAGCACGCCTATGCGCTTTGCACCAGGTACCGCCTGGTTTCGGCCTTCTTCATGTGCGTTCACCTGGTATTGTATCCCGTCTACGTTTTCCATCCGATATCCGCACCCATTCCCCCACGCTTTCCCTGGCCATGGTGGATAAGCATAATCCTCGGCGTTCTCCTGGCCGTGCCGTCCTCCATGCTGCTGCTGCGAGGGGCTCGACACGCCGGAAGCGAGAGTCTGGTCCCCAGAAAGCGGAAGCGGATGTTCTCGGGAATCTACCGTCGTATGAGACACCCTCAGGCTGCGGGAGAACTGGCCTTGATTTTCGCCGTTGCCGTCATCCTCGATTCCCTCCACCTGTTCCTGTTCTCTCTGGCGATGTGGGCGCCCGGGGTGTATCTCATGTGCAGGATGGAAGAAAACGACCTGGAGGTTCGCTACGGCGATCGTTACCGGCACTACAAGGCGCGAACAGGCATGTTCTTTCCGAAACACCTACCCGGATACGGCGTGGGGGAAGCCCGCCACCGGGCCGTATTCAGGCGGACGGAGCGGTCTTAGGTCCGGCCTCCAGCACCAGGTCGGACAGACCCTCAAGGGTGGCAATTCGGGGATCAAAAAAGTTGTCTTCTTCAAGGACAATACCGAAGGTTTCTTCAATGAAGCTGAAAAACCGTTCCAGATGAATGGAGTCCACGTAGCCGTCTTCAAACAGGTCGCTGGAGGGCCCGAAATCCGGGTCGTCCACTCCCAGCTCATTGCACACAAAGCCCATCAAGACTTTCACGATCTCTTTCTTGCTCCAACTCATCCCATCATTCTCCGGTGCAGGTCTCATCCAAATAACCGTTGATATTTCAGCACATCGGCGAGGTCTTCCCTTTGTCGGGTTACCACCGCCCTGCCTTGGGAAACGCTCGCCTCAGCGGGAGAAAATCTGCTGAGGAACCGGGTCGGACTCGCGGTCAGCCCGTAAGCTCCCACGAAAAGCACGCCCAACAGGTCTCCCTCTTCCAGTTCCGGCGCGTCATAATCGTGTCCGAAGGAATCCATGGGAGTGCACAACGGGCCCACCACATCGATCGGCGAAAAAACCGTGGAATCCATGCGCGTCGCGGGACAAAGCAGAAATTTCCTCTGAATCTTCTGTCCCAAATTCCCCGTGGCGATGCTGCAGCAATGCATTCCGCCATCCACCACGGCGAAGCGCTTTCCCCGGGATGTCTTCACTCTGAGCACGCGCGTAATTAATATTCCCGAAATCCCGACGAGGTATCTGCCAAGCTCCAAAATGAAACGAGAGTGTCCAAACAATAATTCCGACCGCGCGTCTGCAACCAGTCGGTTGAGCCCTTCCTTAAAACGCGCGACATCCAAATACGACTCGTTTTTATAATAGGGAACCCCCAGACCTCCACCGAGATCAATCAATTCCAAGGCCCTGCCGCCTAAATGCTGCGAGGCCTTGCGTGCAATGTCCAAAGTATGCTTGGCGTTCTCCACCGCCAAATCCGCATCGAATATCTGATTTCCCACGTAGACGTGGATTCCCCGCAGTTCAACTCTGGAAAGCTCACGAATCCGATCCAGAACTTCGGGAAGTTGTTCCTCATCGATCCCGAAAGGCGAAGGCACTCCCCCCATACGCTGGTGTGTCCGCACCGGGCTGCTTTCAGGGTTCACTCGTACACATATTCCCGCCCTCTTACCTAGCCGCCCCGCCGTGTCATCAATGTCGACGGCTTCATCAACGGACTCGACGTTTAATGCGAGAATGCCCCGTTCAACGCTCTCCTTCAGCTCCTCGAAAGTCTTTCCCGGACCTGCGAACACGATACGATCCGGAGAGAATCCCGCCTCCAGCGCCGTTTCCAGTTCTCCAAGCGAGGCCACTTCGGCCCCCAGGCCGAGTTTCGCGAATTCCCGGCACAAAGCCAAAGCCGGATTGGCTTTGACGGAATAGAAAATCTCGACGGCGGGGTCCAATCCTTCCCGCAATCCTTCCAGATTCCGCCGCATCAGATCCAAATCATAGACATAACACGGGGTGCCGGCCATGTCCGCGATTTCGGAAGCCGGAACGCCTCCGATGACCAGTTCCTCGCCGAAGCTACGGAAGAAACGACGGGCCGTTTCCATACCTCGTTTCAATCGACCACTCCCTTTTTGCCCATACGCCGCGGGAAGTATTTCATTCCTCTCCGGTATACCCGCCGGACAGGTAGGCTTCCCGGGCCAGCCGCCTGGATATCTTTCCGGTGGCGGTGCGGGGGATGGGTTCGCTGGAAACAAGAACCACGGCGGGGACTTTGTAGGAAGGCAACGATCGGGCGCAGTGAGCCTTGACCGATTCAGGCGCTACCTCCCCGGCCGCACGGTAAAGGCAGACAATTCGGTCACCCGTCAAGTCGTCTTCCACACCGAAAACCGTGACCTCGGCAATTCCGGGGAGTGCGCAGACCGCTTCCTCGATTTCTTCGGGAGCGATCCGTTCCCCGCACACTTTCAACAGATGGTCGCCGCGTCCTTTGAAATAGAAAAACCCTTCCGAGTCCCTTTCGGCCCGGTCTCCGGTAACGAAACCGGAAACAGCGTAATCCGTCCTGCGTCCCGCGCTCCATTCGTCCCAGTAGCCCAGCATGAGAGCCTCGCCTCGCAATCGGATCGTGCCCGCGTTGGAATCCGAGGGCAGACCGGTGGATTCGTCCACCAGATCCAATTGCATGACGGAACAGCCGCGTCCCATGGTCCCAAACCTGTCTCCGTCTTCGGACGCGTGAACCTGGAGAGAAGCCGCACCGGCATTTTCCGTGAGCCCATAACGATTCACCAGAGACGTCCAGGGAAACACGCTCCTCAAATCCTTGAGCAGCCTCACGGATGGATGCGCCATGCCCACCTCCAGGAATCTCAGCGAATTCTTCAGCGCTTCCATGACCCGAACATCGTTGCGAATCTTCAGGAGCACTTCGAACAGGTAGGGCGGGCCGGTAATCAGACTCACCTTCTCACCCACCACCGTTTTGATGAACGCGGAGGGAGGGACGAGTCCTTTACCCAGCACGAGACAGGCCCCCAGGTAAAAGGCGTCGAAAAGCAGGGACTTGCCGCAGGAATGGGAGAGTTTGAGAATATCGAGAATCCGGTCGTCCCGGTCCAGATGCAGGAATTCATTCCTGGCCCGCGACGCGGCGAGAAACCCGGCCTGGGTCAACACGACGCCCCTGGGCTCTCCCGTGGATCCCGACGTAAACTGGACAAGGGGAGTGGAAGGATCGTCCAGGCCGAAATCAAAATCATCGTGCTCCCTCTCGGCCTCCGCCAGGTCGATGAATGCTCCCTCGCTTGTTCCCACATCGGGAGGGATGCCGTCGATGACCCAGTTGAGGGAGGGTAAGGCTCTGATCAGGTCTTTCATCTTGGAGACCGGCGTGCGCGCGCAAATCACCAGAGATGCGTCCACCTCGCGGAACGCCCGCGCCAGGGTTTCCACCGATGTCTCGAGATGGAATCCCACTTCCACGGCCCCCATCTTGAGGATCGCCGTGAATGCAACGACACTCTCCACGCAATTGGGCATTACGAGGCCGACCCGGTCTCCTTTGCGCACCCCGGCCCGCCGGAGCAGTCCGGCCAAACGGCTCGAACGCCTATCGAGATCGCCGTAAGTAAGCCGTTCCTTTCCGAACACGAGGGCTTCTTTGTCGCCCGCTGCTGCGGCCGCTCGAATGCACTCCGGCAAGGTATTCATGGAGTTTCGCCTCGATTCCGCCGGTCCTCGAAATCCTCACGGGTCAGTTCGAAAAGCTCCCTGTCGTGGAAGGCATCTCCCACCTTCAGGGAGTTTCTAAGGGTGCCCACCCGCCTCCAACCCGAGTACTCCGTCATTTCCAAGGCGGGAACATTGTCCCATCTCACCTTGGCGTTCAAGGTTCTTAGGCCCAATTCAAGAAACGCCTTTCCACACAAAGCTTCGCCCGCGGCAACGGCCGCACCCCTGAGACGCGCCGAGAGGTCGCCCACCACGATCCAGGTTTCCGCGCCGAGGTTGCGCAGGTCCACCTGGACCAGCCCGCAGATTCCCACCGGAATTCCGTCCTCCACGATGACCCAGGTATTCCGATCCCGTTGTTTCAGGAAGTAGGCGTATTCTCGAGCGCCGAATCCTTCCTGGAAAAACGGATCCAGCCACTGGTTGACTCCCTCGTCGTTCAGCCAGGCACGCACCGCCTCCCAATGAGCGGCGGAAGCCGTCTCCAGGATGACCCGAGCCCGATGATCATCCTCTCGGGGCTCCACGGGCTTTTCCACGCTCCCATACCGAATCCGGCCCACCACGTATTCGGCCAGCAGAGCCACGTGGTCATGCCGCAGAAACGCCTGAAGGTCAATGCGGACTCCGAACCGAGACTCGACCCGACGGGCGAGTTGAACGCGCGCCAGTGAGTCCAAGCACCAATCCGAGAAGAGCACGATCTCTTCTTTCCCGCAATCCAAGCCCGCGCTTTCGCAGGCCGCCTCCCTCAGAAAGCCCTCCACCCGTTCCTTCAACTCCGATGGGGGCATCCCGGCGAGGTCTTCAGGTGAAATCCTCTCCGCAGCACAAGTCCCGGCCGGCGAAGCCTTATGCAGCCCATCATCGGGAGCCGTTCTCCAAAAAGATTTCCGGGCAAAAGGGTACGGCGGCAACATCGCTTTGCGAAGGTTGCCGCTCCCCTGAAGCATTTCGAAATCGAGACGGGCGCCATGTGCGTAAAGTGCGGCCGCGAGACGCCTGCGCTCCATAAGATCGGCGCCCGAGCCGGGCCACGGAATCAGAAACGCTTCCGGCACCTCTTCCGAAATCCGGTTGCGAAAATCGTCCGACAGCCCCATGGTTACAAAAGTGCGAATACCTCGGGAGACGCATTCGCGCAGGCGGTCCGGCACCATCGCCTCGGCGTCGGGCTGCGTGTCGCCGGCCGCAGCGCTTATCGAAGGGCCCACCCTGACCCCCCATTCACCGAGCGAAACGCCGATGGATTGGAGTGCAGTCTCGGGATGTTCGCACGACACCAAATCACCCTGAATCAGTCCGGTTCGTCCGGCAAGGCGTTCGGGATCGGCCCGCCCGCCCTCACCGCTCGGAGAACGAAGATCTTTGAGGGGGTTCCGTTTCCTTCGGATATCCCCAGCGTAACCGTCGTGGAAGAACATGCCCTCCAAACCGTGTCGGGGCACGGGGTCGTCGAACTCGCCCCGCTTCAGAAGGCCAATAAGTTCCTCCCCGTCTCGGGCGGTCAAGGCCAGCCGAACCGGCAGATCTCCGCTTCCGGTGTTGTGGGTGTGACAAAGCTCCTCGGGCGTGCATTCCGAAAGATCCTCGAGCCTGCGCCGGTACCTGCGGCAAAGCTCTCTGAGTTGGAAAAGGCTCCCGGCCGAAAGGCACAGCAAGAGCGGCTCGGATGTTCGCGGTCGACTCGGTCCCAGGGTAAACCCTTCCGAAGGCGGCTCCTCCAGGATCAGGTGGTAATGAGCTCCTCCTATGCCCAAAGCGGAAACTCCCGCCCTCCTGGGCGCCCGGTTGGCCGTCGTCCATTCGTCGAGCTCGTTGCAGAGACGGAAGGGCGATCCTTTGAGCCGGATAAGCGGATTCACACGATGGAAGTTCAGGTTCGCCGCAATGAATTTCCCCCGCATCATCAACAAAGTCTTTACCAGTGCGGCAATCCCCGAGGCCGCTTCGAGGTTGCCCACACGGGTCTTCACGGCTCCCAATCCACAGAAAGGTGCCTTACCGACCGCGGAACCAAAGGCCGAACGCAGCCCTCGAACCTCGGCGGCGTCTCCCATGGGGGTCCCGGTTCCGGCGGTTTCGATAAAGGAGATGGCGGCCGGAGCGGTCCCCGCGTCCCTCATGGCCCGCGTCACCACTCGCTCCACCGCTTCGGCACGCAGGGCCAAGGGGTGTTCTCCACGCCCGTTGAAAGCCACGGCACCGCCTTTGATCACGCCCCAAAGCGGGTCCCCGTCTCGAAGTGCGGCTTTCAAAGACTTCAGGAGAAACACGCCCACGCCTTCTCCCAGGACGAATCCGTCGGCATCCACGTCGAAGGTTCGACATTTTCCGGATCGCGACAGCAGTCCCATGCCTTCCAGGGCTTCGAAATGACTCACCGAAAGAAGCAGGCTGACGCCTCCGGCCAGAGCCGTTGAGCAACGACCTTCCCGCAAGGCGCAACAGGCTTGGTGCACCGCCGCCAAGGCCGAAGAACAGAGGGTGTCCACCACCTGGCTGGGTCCCGTGAAATCAAAGAATCGGGACACCTCGTGAGCGATCATGGCGTCCGATACGTTGAGTGCTCCCAAGCCCCCGGCGGCGCCCCCGGTGCCGTAGTCTCCATTGTTGCTCACGCCGAGGAACACCCCGGTGTCGGAACCTCGAAGACGATCTCCTCCATAGCCGCAGGTCTCCAGCGCGGTGGCGGACATCTCGAGAACCAAACGCCGCCTTGGATCCGTCAAGGCGGCTTCGCGAGGAGCGATTCCAAAATACGCAGCGTCGAACAGGTCGACTCCTTGGATGATTCCGGCAGGCCTCACGGGACCCCGCGCACCGCTGCGGATGGAATCCGGCCACGTTCCCAGGCAGTCTTCCGACGCAAGAAGCCGATCCCGGAAAACCTCCGGATCGTCTCCTCCGGGCAAACGAAACGCCATGCCGATGACGGCAATGTCCCGGTGACTCATGTCAGCCGACATGGATGACCTCACCACAGCTTGCCATGAACCCTTTCAGGTGCGCGTCCACGGAGTGGTCGGGGAATAATACATTTGAAACATCCATCAGGAAAGAATCGGACGCCGGAATCGTGACTGTTCTCCCAACTCCGCCGTATCCTAAGGGGACTCTCGGTATCTGTGTGTTCTTGCGCGCAGGACGGGGACTATGGCCCGCCCTCACGGGACCGAGGCTCCAAATCGAGGACGAGGCTCATGGAAGCGTCCAAGGACGACCCAAACGCGCATCCTATCGGGGGTGCAGCGAACTCATGACAGGCTCGGACGTTCTTCCGTCCTCGCCTTACCGCCCCACTGAATTCTTCAGTTCCAGGACCAAGTCTCCCTGTCCTTCGATGGTCAGGAAGCGCTCGTCGAATAAATTCTCTTCTTCGATTTCAACATCGAATTCGGATTCCAGGAAAGCGACGAGCCTCACCAGGGCCATGGAATCCACGAACCCTTCCTCAAAAAGATCGCACGATCTGGTGAATCCGGGAGTGTCTGCCGGGATGTTGCACGTATCCCTGATAAACTCTTCGATCAGGGCAAGGACCCCTTCTCTTTCCATCATCACGCAGTCTCGCCCTTCTCGCATGAGGCCACCAGATCCGCCACGGCCCCCACGGACTGAAAATGCTCCGCGCTTACCCGGTCCAATTCGATCTGGATGCCGAAGGTCGTTTCAAGGAAGCCGATAAGTTTCATCACGCCCATGGAGTCGATCAGCCCCTGTTGAATCAGGTCGGTCTCCAGAGGAAACTCCTCTCCATGGTTCATTTCATCCCGTATAAACCTATAAACCGATTCACGTGTCGACTCGATATCCACGCTGAAGAGCCTCTCCTTTTTTTCCCAGAAGCCGGAGGGCGTTACCCCCCAGCAATCGTTTGATTTCACCGGAGAGCAGAACGGCCGACGAGCCGCGGGAAAACTCCCGAAGAGCTCGAACATACGCTCCCGCCGCCATCGCCTTTCGGGAAAACGGCCAGTCCGTACCGAATAGAATCCGGTCGGGCCCCATGAAATCCAGGGCCTTTCTCAATGTCTCAGCGAACGCCTCGGGGTTCCGGCGACATTCGAGCTGCCGGAGGGAGATGTCCGCATAAAGACTTTCCTTCATGGCGCCCAACCAGCACAGCTCGTCCACCCGTCCACCGCCCAGATGGGCGGCCACGATCTTGAGCCCGGGAATGCGTCCCAAAGCCTTGTCGAGTTCCATGGGATCGCAGCCGCTGCCGTCCAGAGGTCCGAAAGCGGGTCCGGTATGCGTTACCAAAGGGACCCCGAGATCGGCGATTCGTTCCAGCACGGGAAAGAACTCCTCCCGACTTAGGTGAAACCCCGAGCCCGGATGAAATTTCACGCCTCCCATGCCCCACTCTCGGATGCCGGCTTCGATCCATTCAACGGCCCCTGGTCTTCGTGGATCCACTCCGAAAAAGGCCGTAATCCTTGAAGGATACCTGCGGGCCACATCCGCGAGGAGTTCGTTCTGCTTCCGTATGGAAACCGGGGGCTCTCCCAGCAGTAGACCCACGTCCAAAGGAAACACCACGCTGTGGTCGATGCCTGCCTCATCCATCTCCCGGACTAAACGTTCGCCCGAGGGATCGCAGTATTCTCCCATATCGAAAGGTTTGCCCAGGCCTTTGATCGGGCCTCTCCGCTCGTGAAAGTCCTCCATGGCCTTCCACCAACGACGAGGGAGCCAGTCGTGGTCGAATAAATGAACGTGGAAATCGACGACCATGCCTAGGCCGACCCGTTCCCGTTGGATCCGCCGAACCTGCAGGGGTCCGAGTCAACACGAGACCGGGACCGGGAGTGCTTGCCCGACTCCGTCCGTGGAATTTCTTCGACAAAATCGATCCGGGAAGGGACCTTGAAGCGTTCGAGATGACGCAGGCAATACGCGGAAACGGCTTTCGCGGTCACTTCGGGGGAACATCCGACCACGCGTGCAACGATGCGCGTGCCGAGCAAGGGGTCTTCGACCGCATCGATCCGTGCGTCCGATATCCCCTTCATTGACGAAATGACCCGTTCGATCTCCTCCGGATAGACGTTTTCTCCTCCCACCTTGAACAGATCGTCGGATCTCCCGGCGAGATGCAACCGGTTCTCCTCATCCAGCCAACCTAAGTCACCGGTGCGGAACCCGTTGGAAGAAAACCGCGCGTCACCGCCCGCGGAACCGTTCCAATAGCCGCCCTCGGCCACATTGGGCCCTTGCGCGCAAACCTCCCCCACCTTGTCGGAAGGGTTTGCGGATCGGTCGATGAACACGGTCAGCTCCGGATTCACCCGTCCCACATGGTCCTCGTCGCCCTCTTCGCTTTCGAGGCGGGCGTAGGTGATTCTGGGTGCCTCGGTGAGGCCGTAAGTATTGAACAGATCAACCTGCGGAAGCAGTCCGCGAACCTCCCGCACCAGGGACGGCGCCAACGGAGCGCTGGAGAACTCCATCACCCTGAGGGATCGACACCGCTCCGGCAGGTCTCTTCCGTAACGGCTGAGAAGCAAGGTCATCATCGCCGGAACCACCGGCAGGACGGTCACCTTCAAATCCCTCACGGCGTTGAGGAAAGAACCGGGCAATGCCGGTGCAAATCCCGTGACCACCGCCCCCCCCGTCTCGAGAAGGGCGAGGAGGTGGAGCAGTCCGGCACAATGGGTGAACGGCATGGCCGGAAGGCTCCGGTCTTCCGGACCGAGGGCCAAGAACTCCCGGATCATGCGGGTTCCGTACCGGATGTTGGTTGCCGAAAGCATGACCCCCTTGGGTCGGCCCGTGGTTCCCGAAGTGTAAATACAGGTGAATCCCGGAATCCCTTCCCGTTCACCGGGAGATTCCGGGGCCCCCCCGTCCGGCCGATGCACATTCACGCCGCTGTTCGGAATCTCGATTTGGAAGCCTCTCTCCGGCCCACCCGCGCCTCCACAAATCAGCAAAGCGGTCTTCAGCGACGAGGGAGGCTCGGGCAGTGCCTTGAACGCGGCCTCGGCACCAACGAAGGCTGCCGCGCCCGAGTCGTTGATCACGTATTCCAGCTTGGAGGGAGGCATCGCCGCGCTCACCAACACGGGAATCGCCGAAGCCAGAAGGGCTCCCCAATAGGCTTGGACGAATTCCGTTTCACGGGTGAAGCTCAGCACGACTCTGGCCCCGGGCTTCACCCCCCCGCTTTGAAGAGCCTCCGAAAACCGGCGGGCGCCGGCCCGCAACTCCGCATAGGTGGTCTTTCGACCGGCTCCCATCAATGCGGTCTTTCCCGAATATTCCTCGGCGGCGTCCTCCAAGAAGGAGACCGTTGAATGCAACGAGTCGTTCCCGTCCTTATTCGCAGCCGTACGCGCCTCCGGTGTTCGTCAAGGGCCGGCCACCTATTGGTGGGCCGTCGGTTAACACGATGCGATGCTTCGCGCCGTGTCCCTCGTTACTGCAATGTGCGCCGCGATCAATCACCCGTAAATGCGAAGCGGGCCACGATCTTTTTCTGGATTTCCGTGGTGCCTTCGATGATGCCGCACAACTTGGCGTCCCGAAAGAGCCGCTCCGCTTCCCGGTGGTGGCGGTCCTCCGTCATCGCCAAGATTTGGAGCGTATTCGATGCGGCCCGCATCGCCGTTTCGGCGGAAAACCATTTGGCCATGGCCGCCAGGTCCGTGACGGGTTTTCCTTCCGCCTGGACTTCCGCGGCCCTTTTGATCAGCAAACGCACGCACATGATCTCCGTGGCCGTCTCCGCCAACAGCATTCGATGACCCTCCAGCACCGCCTCGGAAGTCCCGTCTTTTTCCTGGAATCGAACGCTTTTCAGCGCCAGCCGCCGAGACCGTTCCGCAAGTCCCAAGGCCATGGCCGCCACGGCCAATCGCGATCCTTCCATGGCACGCGCCATCTGGATCAATCCGTTTCCTTCCCGGCCCAGCAGAAGGTCCGACCGCACGTCCACTCCGTCCAGAATCACTTCTCGAGTATCCGCTCCCCGGAAGCCCAGCTTCATCTCTTTTTTCCCCGAACGGATACCCTTGGACGTTTTAGGAACAATAAACAGACTCTTGGTAAAGGGCCCGTCTTGATCCGACGTAGACGCCAGGACCACGAAGACGTCCGCGAAACCGCCGTTGGTGATAAAGAGCTTTCGCCCATCAATCACGTAGCGGTTCTTTCGCTTTACCGCCCGAGTTCGTATGGAGTTCAAATCCGATCCCGCTCCCGCTTCGGTCATGCATACGGCGCCCATGATCCGGCCCGTGGCCAGGCCGGACAGATAGGCCGCTTTCTGGGAATCCGTGCCGAAGTCCCTGATCAAGCGACAGCACAAGGAATGAGAAATCACGGTGAGCGCATGCGCCGGACTCGTTTCGGCCATGGCTTCGATGACCGAGTAATAATACGCATCCCCTGAGAAGCAGCCTTTGTATTCCTCCGGAACCTGAAGACCCAAGAAGCCGAATTCACCCAGAAGCTTCAGGGTTTCCAAAGGGAAATCAGCCGAGCGGTCCATGGCCGATGCAAGGGGTTCCAGATATTCCCCGCAGATCCGCCGGATTTCCCGGATTCGGTCCTGCTCGGATTGTTTCGGTTCGAGGTCCATGCGATCAATTCCGAGGCTTTTCGCCGATCACCAGCGAATTGGAGTTGAACACGGACATCTTCCGGTGCGCCGTATTCCGAAAACCCGTTAGCTCCATCCAGTGCATGGTGTCCGCGACCGAATGGTTTTTCCCGCCCGGGAACACCAGAAGGCTCAACAGGTCATGAAGAGAAGCGTACTTGGAACCCCATCCGCCTTCTTCACCGAACATGGCCTGAACCACCACCAGTCCGCCGCTCTTCAAAACGTCCCGGCTCTTGCGAAGCAAATCCAGGCACTCCTCCCGGTTCTGCTGGTGCAGAACGTGGGAGAGGAACACCACGTCGTATTCCTTCCCGGGGAATTCGGAAGTCAGGTAATCGCACGCTTCCAGGCGTACACGATCTTCGAGGCCGCGGCTTCTCACGTACTCTTCCGCTGAAACCAGGGCATCGGGCAAGTCGACGGCGGTGCAGCGAAGCTCAGGGTGATGTTCCGCGAAGAGCGCCGAATAAACACCCGGACCGCATCCCACGTCGAGAAGATGATGCTTTCCATCCAAGTCCAGATAGTCCACGACTTCTCTTCCCCGGTATCGGGCGAAATCGATCATGCCGCGAACAAAATCATCCCGATATGAAGAGTCCTCAGGCTCGTTGGCGTTCTCCACGGCTTTTCCCTGCCGAACGGCCTCCTCCAGACGGCCGAAGGAGTGGTACCATCTCGACGCCAGGTTCAGCCAGTTTCCCAGGTATCCGGCACTGCCTTCCAGCAGGACGGAGGACGTCGCCTCCACATTCTCGTATCGATCTTCCAGCTTTTTCAAGTACCCCAAATCCGAGCCGCATTCCAATAGACGTGTCAGGGATTCCAGGGGCAAGCCCAGGCGGGACGACAGGAACGGGCCGTTCCGGGGGCCTTCCCGCAGTTCTTCGAATACCCCCAGCCGGAAAAGGGTCATCAACACCTGGGCCTTCCAGGCCCCGACCACATCTCCCACCACCTGCAATTGGGCGGAAACAACTTTCTTATCTAATGGAGGCACGTCGCTTTGCGCCAATTCCGTCACTCCTCCCATGGACCTCGCCGTCAATCCGGGAGCATGTCCTCCACTCCCAATTCCTCCGCCAGCTCCCTCACACGAGGAGTCACTTCTCCCTTCAATATCTCGTCGAACAGGTCACGGTTCCAACGGTAGGCCGACTCCCCCAGCGTTCCTTCCCGATAATTCCGCTCGAACTGATCCTTTTCGTGAGGAGCGAACCCCGCTTTCCGCGCGAGAACACCGAACAACTCAACCATCCGGCACCCCGACGTCAAATATCGGTCGTCCGACAAACCGGATGGATTCTTCCACCCATACGCCTGTTTCAGCGCCGCTTTGATTCCTTCCACGTCGTAGCCGACGAAGAGAAAAGGAAACAGAAGCCGAACGGTGGAAGAACGATGGAAAACCGCATCCATGGATTCCCGCACCCATGCGTCTTCACAATACCCCCGGGTGGAACGAATCTTTTCATAATTCTTGTCAAACACCCTGGCGGAAACCATTTCCAGGATCCGCAGGTCCCTCGCCGTCTTGGGGCGAGTCCCCGAACTCACTTGGTCCGGTGTCGCACCATACAGCACGAAAGGAATCTTCCATTGTTCGGCGAAACGCACGCCCAGCGACATAAAATGCCTGCCGCAAAAGAAACATAAAGGGTTCCCGTCCATGGACCGGAGCACGGGTTCCGTGATCAGGTATCGGTACAGATGAACGAATCGTTCCTTGGGAGGTCGATACACGTACACATCATGACCAAGCAGCTCCGCGGTCTCAAAGACATGAGGCAAAAAGCCGGATTCCTCGAAACCGTTTTCCACCGTGAAAAGGCAGACTCGTTTCCCTCGAGCCTTCTTCAACAGGTGCGCCAGATATGTGCTGTCCTTGCCTCCCGAAAAAAGAACCAGGTAGTCGTAAACGGAGTCCTCTCGATACCCTTCCGCCATAATTTCGTAGAACCGATCTTCCAGGTTCTCGTCATGTCCGGAAACCGTCATGGATTCCCCCGGTTCAGATGATTTCCAGGTAGAAAGACAAGCCTGATTCCACGGGACGGTCATCGCCGAAAAAAGTGAAGTACAGGTTCGTTCGATGACTCCCGAGCGAGGATTCCAGGAAGCCTGCGTTTCGCAAATCCTCTTTGGGCAGCGACCCCGTATTCGGTATGCTGATACCCTCGATACCCTCCTCCGCGCAACGATTCTTGAGTCGGCGGAATACCCACGTTCTTTCCGTTCCGGTCAACCGTTGCAGAAAGAGATCGTAGACCACGGCCACCTTTCGTCGCACCCTGGGGTACTGCATGGTCAGTCTCGTGTAAAGCAGCCACCCCACGGCGATTCCGTCCTTCAGAACGAGCAGGGGCTGATTGAAGGGGTTGCCCACGGCCCGATAGGCAAAGGCGGTGGGAGTCCACTCCTCGAACACGGCCCGGGTTCGAATCCCTTCCTCCATCAAGGAACGGCAGTCCGTCAGCTCTTGAGGAACGGGCTCCCTGATTTCGAGAACCGCGTCCTTTCCCGTTCCGGTTGCATCGTCCGGCAGCCCCGCGAACCAGCCGAAGGCGGCCGCGAGGATACAGGAGAATCCGCGCCTCGCGGCGTAACTCTTTTCGATTTCATTGTTCCGGATACCTTGAGCAATGAATCCATAGCTGAGTTCATACCCTCGTTCTTGGGCCATGCGGACGCATCGATCTTTGATTTTCAGATAAGGAAACTCATGGCTGTGCCGAGGGTCCGCAGTGGCCAGCGTCTGGAAAAGCCCCCGGCGGCGCTCTCCACCGATCACCAGCCGTTTTGATTTGGACAAAAGGAAAGCCGTCGGCCGTCCTCCGACGAATGCTGCAAGCGTCAGCTCCCGATCCACGTCCGGAGCACTTAGGAGAAAGCGCAGATATTCGGCGGAAAACCCCGCGTGTCCTTTGTGTTCCAAGGGCCAGGCACGGGCGATGAGATCGGCCAACTCTTCGTATTGGCCTTGAAAGGGTCGAATCTCCACGAGTTCAGGACACCGCCAAAAAAGTCATGATGACCCCCGGCCTTCGGAAACAACGGCCCGCCATGGTTCGAGGTATCCCCCCCTTTGCCGATTTTCTCTCGGAAAGCCGGGCCTCGAAACAGCTCTCGTCTCCCGACCATGACAGCTCCATATCCTGAAACCCCAGAAACACGCCGCCTGCCTGGTTCACCGCCTTGAACACGGATTCCTTGGCGGAGAAAACCATTCGGATACGCCGCGAAACCAACTGGGGGCGGGAGTACAGCCATGATCCCTCGACGGAAGTACAAATACGGCGGGCGATGCCCGGAGAAATGGGATCCAAATCGCTTTCCAGGTCGATGCCCAGCCAACGGAACCGGTTTCGAGACCCGGCCAAGGCCACGGCCGCCCCTCCCTTATGGCTGATGGAGCCCGTCACGTTACCCGGCCACAGCGGCTCTCCACGTTTCCCTTTGAGAACCGGCCCACTGTCGAGTCCGATCCGGCTCAGGGCCTCGTGAGCCGCAGCCCTTCCCAGGGCGAATTCCGTTCTTCGCTTCTCACCGGCCTGCCTGCTCAGGCAGTCGGCCTCCAAAGGGTCGAGAACGAAGTTTCCCAGGTTCGCCGAATGGATCACCCCCAGCCCCGTCCCCCGGGGCAGAAAGACCGGGACCTCCTGTCTCAGCGCCGAAAGGACCTCGGCGTCCAACTCTCGTTTTTTAGCCATGACCCGGAGATTCGAAGAAGCACCGATACACCGCCAGGGCGTCGATCTGGGAGAGAGGGAGTTCTTTGGCGTAGGCCGCTTTCAAGGCATCGACGATCATGCCTTCCGAGTCCGTTCGCTGATCGGACACGGTTTCTCCGAGGTACTCATTGACCAGCCGGGCCCGCTCGGTGCCGTGAACCGGAATGGGTCCCCGGACATCCTCGATTTCCCGGACCAGATCCTCATACATGGCGGAACCCGGTATGGCCGAGTATCGGGTAATATAGCCTCGAATCCCGTGTTCTTGAACAAAACTCACGATCCGTTCCAGCTCACGCGCCGTGTCTCCCGGAAACCCGAACATGAAGGACCCCCCCACGTCGATTCCCGCGTTTCGTAGCTTGTCCACACGACGGCCCAAGTCGTTTACCGCTCCGGCCTTGACCGGATTCCCCAGAGCCTTGGCGTTGGTCTCCGAAAGCGTTTCGAATCCAATAGCCAGGAAAGGTCTGCCGTTTCGTGTCAGCAGACGAAGCAACTCCTTGTTCTCCGCAATGGAAACGTCCGCGTGAGTCCCCCAGATTCCCAGATCCAGGTCCGCCAGAGATTCGAACAATTCGAGCGCATATTCCGTATCTGCGAAAAGGTTGTCGTCGAAGAAGTAGAACATGGCGTCCGGCCATCGCCGTTTGACTTCAACGACTTCTTGTCGAACCCGCTCCACCGGTCGATGCCTATAGCGATCCCCCAGCATGGCGGAGACATTGCAGTAGCGACACCGGTAAGGACATCCGCGCGTGGTCTGCACCCCCATCAAACTGTAGCGGTTCCCGGAGACATGGGAAAACACGGGATCCGGAATCGTGGACAGGTCGACGCAGTCCTTGGGGTCCTTTCGATAGACGGAACGTGTTTCACCCCGTTCCAGATCAGCCAGATATTCCTGGAACAGGCCTTCCCCCTCCCCGCACACCACGGATACGCCCAACGCCTCGTAATCCTCCGGGAAGACGGAGGCGTGCACGCCTCCCACCACCACGGGGATGTTTCGCTCAACAAACCGAGCCGCCAGCTCCAGCGTTCGTTCCGCCTGAATCACTTGTCCCGTGAGAGCCACGAGATCGTAGTCCTCCCTGTAAATCGTCTCCAAAGGACCCTTTTCCAGGTTCTCGTCCACGAAGACGACATCGGTTCCTTGGGGAAGAGAAGAAACCAGCGTGAGCAGGCCCAGACCGTAAAACACACGCTTCACATGCCGGCCGTGGCGCTTTACGTCCCTCTCTAAGAACGCCGCATGATCCCAACCCCTTCGGGCGATGGAACGCACATGGGCCATGTACGCCCGGGAAACCCCGGGGCAGATGCAAAGCATTCTCATCACAACCCCTTGCCGACACAACGGAAAACGGTTCGCGACGAACGTGTGCCTCTAAGCGGGTTCACTCCTTCCTCACCGCCAGTCGCTCCATGAAGGCTTCGATCCTTGTGAGCACCTGGTTTCCCGCAAAATAACGTTCGTCCATACTGTCGGCGTCGAAGAGCAATACGGGAACTCCCAGGTCTTCCTCGACATACCGACACAGCTCGAACTGGGGAAGGGACACCGGCCGGCAACTTCGATCCATATGCATCACCACCCCGTCGATGGCGAAGTCGGAAATCATCCGCCGAATCTTATGCTTTCGAAATTCCAGAGGAAGTTTGCCGTCATGGACCAGGGAATAGTTCAGTCGGTCCGCAATCTCTTCATCCGGAATTGCCTGAAGGGTTGATGCCACGGCTTCCTTCTTCAGAGGAAAACCGTATTTCGGCTCGAAACCGTCCGGGTAGGCCAGGGCCCCCGTGAGATACGTGGACATGACCACCGAAGCGTCATGCTCGGCGAACGCTTTCTTGAAGAAACCGGTCTTGTGGTAAACGGGGAGGAGGTCCCAGAGAAGCCGAATTTCCTTCCCCGTCGACTCTCCGGAGCTTTCCTCGCACCTGCGGTACAGGTCGTTGTACAACCGGATCAAGAGGTCGAGAAAGTCGTCGTTTTCGAATTCCATGATAAAAAACGGCAGGATGAAGAAATACAGGTCCATGGCGTCCACGGGAGCGGGCTTGCGGGCGCACAGTTTCACGATTTCCGTCCAGATTTCCAGGGCCATGAAATCCTGCGAGAGAATCCGACGATACTTCTTCCGATCCAATCGGACTCCGTGGGCCTCCTCCGCGGAAAGGACGAAGGCGTCGATCTGGTCCCGAACGTACCGGAGGGAGTGGGCTCCCGGTGTCGAGTCGGTAACGCACGGATAGTCACAGAAATAGAGCGGGATTCCCAGATGCTTTCGTAGAAACTGAAAGCCCTTGGCCGTCGCGCCGCACGTGCTGTTGCAGGACGCGATGAGGTCGGGTTCGGGAAGTTTGAATGCCAGCTTTTCCCCGTTGAGGATCGTGCCGATCATGGATTTGACCTCACCGCAGATGTCGTGGGGAATCTCGTACCTTCCCTCGACGTCTCGGATGATCCGGCCGGTGAGCCCCCTGGACGACTGAAACGCCACATGAAATTGAGGATACACCGGAATCATGCCCAGGGCGAAAAGCACGTGTTTGGGGAAACCCAAGGCGCTCCAAGCCACAAGACGGCCGTTGGCGTCCGCCTTCTTCAAAGTTCGATAGTACCGGGTGAACAGGTCGTTGAGAAGGAATAGAGGAGCTTGCGGCACCCTTTTGCCCGGCTCTTTTCGTTGTCGCTTATTACCTGCCGCCACTTTTTCCAATTCTCCGGTCACCAAAAGCCCATTTCAGTGACCAACAATTTGCCGATGGTTCCACGCGGATGCCCTACCGACCCCCCGGACCGGTCTCTCGCGGCGCCGGCCTGGCTGAAACCCCGCCGCACCGGCAAACGTCCCAAGAAAACCACCGCCGGCTTTGGAATACTTTCATCCGAATGATCATTGGCTTCCGAGGCTTTCAATGAATGCCTCCAGACGGGTATCCGCCTGGCCGCCGCCCATTCCGTCCAGCCCCACCTCCACGACGGCGCAGGGAATGCCTCGTTCCTTCAATCCCGGTTTGCCCGTGGCATATTCCATATATTGGGGATCGCAAAAGCGGAAAAGGAACACGACCACGGCCTCCGCCCCGCTGCGCGAGCACTTTTCAGCCCATAGGGTCGCCGAATCCAGGCCGTCCTTGATTTTCACGGGGCAGTATCTGGAGAGGATCCGATCCGCCACGGAATACAAAGGATCCGTTTCGGCAGGCGTTTCCTCTGCGAGACTCCTGGACGCTTCACACAAATCGTCGTCCACAATATCCAGGCCCAGGGACTCGAGACGCCTCAGGTATTCCACATTGCCGTTGAGCAGGCCCGCAACCAAAACGCGTTTTCCGCCTCCGGTTTCGTTGAACTCCTTGCCGGAACGGAACGCCTCCAAAAGCACGCTCAGCCTTTCGTTGTGCTCCTCTTTCGGCATCACCTGTCCCATAACCGTCAGAGCGACATAGTCGGATCCGGAAAGGGCGCGGGGCTTCTCCAACCTCAGCCGCCGGAGTTGATGGAGCAGAGCGTCGTTTTCCCGGTAGACGCATATCGAGGATCGGAGTTTTTCGGGATCCGGCTTCAAGTCCAGCCGGACCGCCATACTCGTCCCAAACGCCGCAATCTCACGCACCAGATAGTCCCGAACGCCCGGACCGTTGAGTCTTGTGGGAATATTGAGAAAGAACGTCTCAAATCCAGGTCGGGCCTGCAAGGTCCCGGCCGCGGCCCGTATGGTGTCGCAACAGAAGCCGAAGACCATGCTTTCCAAAAACCGAAGTTCTCCCCCGGCGACGGAACTTACCATGGCGCGGGCGACCTCGCAGCACTGGCTGGGAAGGTATCGGTCCGCCCCCCCTAAATCGGCGCTTCGGCCATAGACTCGCAAAGGAAGCATCCCCGCCGCATGGATCAATTCCTCGGGAATGAACGGACAAGCGTAGCCCATGGGCTTTCGCCCTTCCGGAAGGGACTTCCGGAACCGAGCATAAGGCGAGGCCGCTGTATCGCGAGCCTCTTGGATAACGTCTTCAGCTTTCATCGGCACGCGAAAGGTCCTCGAAAAGAAGAGCTCGAAGCGCACGCTCGGCCGCCGGCCCCATCCATAAGAGTCCGAAAGCGGGGAAGGACGTGAAGCCTCTCAAGCCGGACAAGAGTCGGGGCACCATTGGGCAACGCTCTTGGCCAAAACTTCGCATGAACGACTTTGCCTCCATAAGAGCGCCTTTGATTGCCCGGCAAGGTCTACCGGAACCGGCTCTCGGAAATTCCATCCCAAGGTGATTTTCCCATGAGGATTCGAGTTGTCACCCGCGTTGACTCTGTTCGAGGAAATCGACGAAATGCCGCACCTTCACTTGAGCCAACATATCCGAGAAATTGACCGTTCCCCGATTTTCTAAAGTCCCATCGGGATCCAGATTGGGCACACGCCGCTTCACCTCTTGGATTCCCGCCAAGGTCAGATTGTTGTTTTCGTCTATGAGATCGGGGTCTCCGAACAAGTCTCGGAAATTCCAAAATACCTTGTCCCCCATTTCGACCCCGAACGTTTCCTCCACCCGAAAGTTGATGTCCACAATATCAAAAGACTCAATGCCGATGTCCTCGCTGAGAGAATCTTCTTCATGGAGTTCCTCGGGATCGTAACCGGTAATCTCCGCGATGATCAGCTTGAGTTCTTCGAGAATTTCCTCTCTTGACCTGACTTCCAAGTTCCTCTCTCCCGAATGAGTGTCGGCACCGTACGATCCGGATTTCGATCCTTCAGGGATCGAACCGCGCCAGTGGACCGTCGACGATCAGCCGTCGTTACCGCACGTTTAGAGTCTTTACAACATCTTTAAGGACCCGCCTGGAATCCGCCAAAATCCCCTGTCGAACGGCCGCGTTTTCCCGTTCGCGAATCTTCTCGATATAGTAGTAGGTGTGCTCCTGCTTCCACCCTTTATCGAAAAACCATTCGTAGTTCTTGGACAAACGTTCAAACAACGCTTCGTAAACGGCAACCCGTGACAGACCATTCTCTTTGGCCGAAGCGTCAACGGTCTTCTTCACGCTTCGGAAAATACTGAAGAAGATCTCGAACCAGGAGGACAGCCAATCCGCATAGTCCATTTCTTCGGCGGAGAATGTGGGTGTGGACAGCACGTCATACGGCGGCTCGGGTGAGTGTACGATGCCGTAGTGTTCCTTCTCTCGCCAGAAGGGGGAGCCGGGAAGCAGGAGAAACCGAAAACTGATGAAACTGAAAGTATCGAGCTCCTCGAAGAAGAACTCGAGGTTCTTGCGAAACTTCTCCATGGTATCGCCGGGAAGGCCGAAGATGAATTCGATGATGATCTGAATGCCGCTTTTCTCCGCCAGCTTGCGGAGATTCCCTACGTATCGTTCCAGGTCCAACTTCCGGTGGGCGATATCCAGGACTTCCGAATCGATGGTCTGCAATCCGAATCCCAGAACCCCGATGTGCATCCTCTTCAACTCGTCGATGATCCGATCCGTGAAGTACTGGGGATTCAGGTCCAACACAATGAAGACCTGATTCTTCCCTTCCAAACGGCGCCGCTCGTTAAGGGACCGAATGAGCCGGAACACTTCGATGCATCGTTCCTCCCGAATCGTGATGTTCGAATCGTTGAGCAGCAGCTTTTCGAGAGCGTCCAATTTAAATATCTTTTCCAGGTCCCGCCCTACTTTGGACATTGGGTAGAAACGAAATCCCTTGGGCTCGATGCCGTCCACGTTCCAGGCGCAATATCCGCATTGAAAGGTGCACCCCCTGGAAGTATCGTAGTTGACGATATCCAGGTCTTCCAGGTCCTCGGTAAGCAGTTCGTATTCCTGGTCCTCGATACGAAAATTCAATTCAACGGGAGCTTCGAGCACCGCTCCGTTGTTCCGGTAGACCACGTTGGGCACGCCCTCGATCCCTTGCCCGGAAAGGCGACGGTCCAGAAGCAGGGAAAAAGTCTCTTCACCGGGGCCTCGCACAACGACGTCCGCTCCGTCCCATGCTGCAAGCACTCGCGAGGCGTCATAGGTGACCGAGGGTCCGCCCAATACGATCCATGCCTCCTCCCGAACCGACTTGATCCGCGATACCAGACTACGAACCAGGGCATGATTCCAGGGGTAAACGGCGAAGGCCAGGAAATCGGAGCCGTCCGCGAGAATGCGCTCCAAGATGGCTTCTTCGCCCTCCTCGCAGTAATGGCGGGCAACTCTCAATTCCAGGTCCCGGTACCGTCCTTCCCTGTGAAACTTGTCCAACGCATAGCTTTTCAGCATCACCAATGAAATGGAGGTACTGCCGAAATATTTGGGAATGATCGCGTTGAGCAGAACCGGTTTCATGATTTCCGTTCAGCCTCCCTGGAGGCTGCATATTCTTTGACGATCTCCCTGGCCTCGGAGAGCATCTTGCGACGGGTTTCGGAAAACTCCCGCGAACGCAAACGGGCCACATCGTCCAGAAAACCGTCGTCATAGATCAGTTTGGGGCGGAGTATCTCGCCATACTTGTCGGAAAACCGGCGTATGATCGCTTCATACACCGGCAGCTTGTCTCCCTCCACGGAGTTTTCCACGGTCTTTTTCAGGCTCCGAAAGACCCGGTAAATGATCTGAAGGTAATAAACCAACTCCTGGGCCTTTTCCAAGTCTTCTTCCGGGAAGGAGTCCGAACTCAGGATCGTATAGGGCGGCGCGTCCAGATGGCGGATTCCGTAACGCTCCTTCCGATCCCAGAACTCGGAACCCGGCAGCACCGAGTACCGGTAACAAACAAAAAGCTCCGCTTTCAACTCCGACAGGACAAACTCAAGAGTTCGTCTGAAACCTTCCAACGTATCTTTGGGCAGCCCGTAAATAATCTCCACCAAAACGGCGGCCCCAGCCTTCTCTCGCAGCCTGTTCAGCCCATCGAGGTACTTATCCCTGTGGAAAGGCCGGCCCGCCTCCGTGAGCACCTCCTTATTCACGCTTTGAAGACCTATGGGGTAGTTCTCGACATGCAGTTTCTTGATCTCCGGAAGGAGATCGTCCGTAAGATGCTCCGGATTGAATTCAAAGTTGATCTTGACCATGGGGAGGCCGTTGCTTCGACGACCCTGGTTGAGCGCGTTGATCTCGGAGAAGACGGCTTTGGTCCGCTCGCCCCCCAGGAGAATATTCGAATCCGTGAGCAGCAACATTTCCAGCCCCTCCTGCCGGAAAAGCAGCCTCAGCTCGCGCATCACCTTTTCCAGAGGGTACGGCCGGATACGTTTGATCCCCGACTGGTTGACGTTCCAGGAACAATAGCGGCATTTGAACACGCATCCTCTGGAAGTCTCATAATAAACCGTGGACACACCCGCGAACATGTCGACGTCCAAAGCATAATGCTGGTCTTCGAGATTGAGGATGGTGGGTATGGCCGGGGTGTCCACTCGTCGGCCGTCCAGGCGGTAGGCGAGATTGGGAATGTCGGAAAAATCCTCCTCCCCTCGGTCCATGCGTGAAATCAACTCCAGCAGAGGAAGCTCTCCCTCCCCCTTGACAATGAGGTCCACCCACGGATTCGAGGACAGGATTGCGTCGGCTGAAAAGGAGGCGGTGGGTCCACCCAGCAAAGCGAAACAATGAGGATTTCGGTCTTTGAGACGCCGGCATAGATCCAAGGTGAGTTCGAGGTTCCACATATACGCCGAGAAGGCGTAGACCCGCGTATCCGGGGAGTAGACGCCCGCGAGGATTTCCTCCGGATCGTCGTCGCACAGATAGGTTCCATAGCCGATGTTCAACCGAGGCATGTGATGAAGCAGGAAACTTCGCAGCACCACCAGAGAAAGCGAAGTTCCACCGATCCATCTGGGAACCAAGGAAGTGAATTGAATCATGATTGAATCCGTTCAGATGAGGCCGTCGGCAGTCCGGTCGGATACTTCGGATCTACTGGTGGGGACTGTTTCAGGTCGGTTCGACACCATGTTCAAAAGGGCACGGGATAAACCTTCCGAATCTCCGCCTCGACCGTCACGTCCGGTCGAGAGCCGAACATCACCGCCCTTCTCTCCTCTGCGATCTGCGTTCGAACCAGAGGAATCAACGTGTCGCGCACCCAAGCTTCTCGATAGTACACAGGCTGCAGGAAATCCGTTTCTCGGGTCACTTGGCCCTCCGCCAAGGCCACTTCGTGCAAACCGGTACCTGGATAGATTCTCAAGCCGACACCCACGGCGATAAACGCCGCCCGAGTCTTCCCGGCGTTCCGAAAGGTTGCCTTCAATGTGTCCGGCGTTTCCGCCGGTCCGCCAAGCAGCAGTGCCAGACAATAAGGCAAGCCCGCCTTTTCGCACCAGCCGCACACTCGAAAAACATCCGTCTCCTCTACGTCTTTTCTCAGGGATTGCAGTGTTGCATCGGATACGGAGTCCACGCTCCAAATCACCATGTCACAACCCGCCCGTTTCATCAAGCCGATGAGTTCTTCCGTCACGTATTTCGGGGTCATGGAACATACCCATTTCACCCCGGAGGCCCTTTCCGTCAGAATCCGACAGACTTCCAGGGCATGTTCCTCAACAAGATTAAATTCCGAGTCCACCAAAAAGACCCGCTCCCGGACGCCCATGGAAGCGAGGATTTCGAACTCCTCCGCAACCGCTTCCGCGGGGCGCAGCCGCATCATCCGTCCCATAACACGCGGCTCTGGACAGTATAGACAACGGTGAGTGCAACCTCGTTTGGTCTGAACGTTGCACGAACTCCCTCGACGCAGATATCCTGCGTAGTCCAGCAGTGAACGTGGCGAGCAACCGGCTCCCCAGGACCCGGAAAGCCCCTCGAAAGAAAAACGGACCGGCCCCGAAGGACCACCCTCCCGGAACCAAACCCGGGGAATATGTTGCGGTTGACCGAGATCGTTCAGAAGCCCCACCATGGCTTCTTCCCCATCACCGGCAATCCCGAAATCCGCACCCGTGACTTCCATGAGCTCTCGGGGTAGAATCGAGAAGCCGGCCCCCCCCAGAACGATCCGGGCATCCGAGACACGTTGGAGTTCCCTCACCAGACGGACGATGCCGGGCACGTAGTTGTGCTTCCGAAGCAGGGTGACGTCGTCCAGGTTTCGGATGGAAACCCCGATGATGTCAGGCTTCTTCCGCCGAACCAGCTCGAACAAAGACGCGGGAGGCCGGAATCCCAGATCGAAGAAAAGCACTTCGTGCCCGGCAAGGCGCAGCGCATCGGACAAGTATTCCAGTCCCAACGGAGGGACTAGAGGCTTAACCCGGTTGGGATTCACCAGCAAAACAACCAAACAGGACTCCGTTTTGCCTCAAAGTCGCAGAGATGCTTTTCCGCTGCGGTCCATGGGAAACACCTCGATCCGCGGAAGCGCGACTCACATTCAGTCGGCCGACGGCGCCTCTTCCACTACCAAATGCGCGTTGGCTCCCCCGTACCCGAAGGAAGTGACGGCGGCACGTCTCGGGAGTTCGCCCACGGGCCACCCGAGAGGCCCATGCGGAATGAACAATCGCGAAGCCGAAAGATCGATCGCCCGGTTCATGGCCGAATGGATCACTAAAGGCGGAATGGTTTTTCGTTGCAGGGCAAGCAGTACTTTGAGCAACCCTGCGATACCCGATGCCGCCTCGGCGTGTCCGATATTGGGTTTGACGGACCCCAAGGCGCACGACACGGGAGACGACGACCCATCCAGCACGAAGAGGAGAGCCCTCGTCTCCAAAGGATCGCCTTCCCTGCTCCCCGTGCTTCCGGCCTCCACGTAGGAAATCGAACCCGGATCGACGCCCGTGCCTCCGTAGACCTCCTCCAGCAGAGCAATTTGCCCGCGGAGACTCGGCGCGGTGATGCTGAAGTTTTCGCCGTTATGATTGAGCGCCGAGCCCAGCACCACTCCTCGGATTCCGTCCTCATTACGCAAGGCCCGATCCAGAGTTTCAAGTACCACCACGCCCGCCGCTTCTCCGCGCACGTACCCGTCCCCACCGTCGTCGAATACCCTGCAACTCCCCGAGGGGGAAAGCACACCCGCCTTGCTGAAGATCAAGAACGCCGACGGGTCCAGAATCAAGTTGACGCCGCCTGCCAGAGCGACGTCGCATTCCCCTCTTTGCAGAGCCCGCACCGCCAGGTGAACGGCGGCCAAAGAGGAGGAACAGGCCGTATCCACGGTGAGGCTCGGCCCCGTAAAACCGAAGAAATGAGATATCCGGTTCGCCGCCATGGATCGGGCCGTTCCCAGACCCGCGTAATGATCCAGCGGCTTTCCGTCGCGCAGCAGCCGCCACGCGTATTCATGGGCGCTCACGCCGACGTAGACACCCACTCGCTTGGGAAGACCGCTTCCGGGCTCGTACCCGGCGTCCGTGAGGGCTTTTTTCGCCTCCTGTAGGAGAAGCCGTTGTTGCGGGTCCATGCTCCGCAGCGCTCTGGGATGCACGTGGAAGCCGGCAGCGTCGAAGGAATCGATATCCCGGATGAGCCCCGCCCATTTCGAGACCGTCTTCCCCGGCTTTCTGGAATCCGGGTCGTAGAGCGCAGACAGGTCGAAGCGTTCCTGTGGAACCTCCACAATGGACTCCCGAGCGGAAATTAGGTTCTCCCAGTATTCGTCCAGGTCGTCCGCTCCCGGAAAACGTCCCGCCATCCCCACCACTGCGATTCTCTCCTCGGAGTCGTTCCGATCGGTTCGGCGGGTACCCACCGAAAACGTGTGGCGAATGGTGCCCGAAGCAGGACTTTTCCGAAGGACCACGGAGACGCAACATTCCACGATACCCCGAAGAGTCGATGCATCCGTGACCTCGAAACGGCTGATGACCACACCCAAAGACCGCTCCAACTCCTCCAGGCAGGAAACCAGGAAAATGGAGTCGAATCCATAGGCCTCCAACGGCCGGTCCACATCGATTTCTTCAGGGCGAAAGCCCAGTTTCTCCACCATGCCGTGCATGAAAACGGAACTAATCCGCTCTGCAAGGTCCTCGGAGCGAACCGGCCCCACATCCGTCGAAGCGCGGTTGGCGTTCTCGGCCGCTTCCCTCTCCACGCCGACTTCCAAGGCCTCGGATCCTGTCGGCTCGACACCGTCCGGAACGGGCCAATACCTCCGCCCCTCGAAAGGATAGGAGGGTAACGCCAACTTGCGTTTGAGACCGTCGTCCGTCGACAACTCCCACCGGAGGCTCACTCCCCGCACGTGGGCTCGGGCGGCCCGACCCAACAGCTCGCCGCCTCGAAGCACCGATGCGGGCGAAAAAACAAAAACATCAGGGTCGGAAACACCAAAAGGCGGATCGGACTCTCCCATGAACGGCTCGTCCAAGGACGCCCGGTTCATCAAGTCCGAGCAGATCGTCTCCAATTCATCGGGATTCTCGAAGCAGTGTTTCGCATATTCCCCCCACCCGACCGCCACGGTCCGGACGGGCCGAACACCGAGTTCCCATAGAAAGCGCGCTGCGGTTTCCTGAAACGCCATGCCTCGAAGCACCCATTCGATCTTATCGGCGACTTGGCTGGAAAGCGTGAAGCCTCGCTCTCGCGCAGACGACAAAAAGCGGTCCAGGAGTGCGTTCACCTTGCCTTTCCGTTCCATGAGGGACTTGCGGATCCAAGCCGGTGCTCCGCAAGACTCCACATCCCGCCATGAAGCCGTATCCTCGGGTCGGAAGGCCGCAAAGGCGAATACGAACTCAGGGTTACGACGGGCGGATGCCGCCTCCTTTTTTCCCTCGGCCATCCATGGGAAGGATTTTTTTCGCCTTGTATTCGTTGTCGGTGCCACCCCGTAAAAGCACCCTTCCTCCTCGGAAAGACTTTCCCATGTTTCCGTTTCCATGCATCGGCGCATGGCGGAAAGCAGCTCATCCCCGGTGGAGACGACCCAGGCCAAACGATGGGAGAAATGCTCCCTGCCCGCAGCCAGAGTGTAGGCCAGATTCCCAAGGTCGTCGGGGCCTATCCGTTCCGCCACCGTTTGGTACAGTCTGCTCAGCCCCTGTTTCAGCGCCTCACGAGACCGGGCCGAACAGACGAAGAGCCTGGGGCGTTCATCAACCTCACGCGGCCGTGATAGGTGAACGGTGCCCGGGAGTCCCTTGTTTCCCATGTCTCGGGGGCACTCTTCGAGCACGACATGTACGTTGGCTCCACCCACTCCGAAGGAACTCACCCCGGCACGAAAGGGACGACAACGCTCATCCCACGGTACGGTTTCCGAAACCACCTGAAAAGGTAGCTCCCGCCACCGAACGAACCGGTTGGGTTGCTCGAAATGAAGCATGGCGGGCAAGGTTCGGAAACGCATGGACAGGATCACTTTGATCATTCCCACCAAGCCGGAGGCGGCCTCGAGGTTGCCGATGCCGCTCTTCACCGAGCCCAGGAACAGGGGACCGCTCCGATTCCCGCCGAATATCTCCCCAAGCGCGTTGGCCTCCGCGGAATCGCCCAGGACCGTACCCGCCCCGTTGAGCTCGATATAAGAGACGCTTTCCGGGTCCACATCCGACCGGGCCAAGGCTTCGGCCACCACCTCCTTCTCGGCCTCCGGGGACGGCTCCGTCAAATGGCCCGTCCTGCCGGAGTAATTCACGGCCGAGCCCCGAATGACCGCATGAATCGTATCTCCGTCGCGGATTGCCCGGTCCAACGGCTTGAGCACCACAACCGCGACGCCTTCTCCGGGTATGAAGCCGTCGGCCCGTCGGTCCAGTACCCGGTGCTTCCCCTCGGACGCCAGGAGGCGCATCCGGCTCATGGTCAGGTAATATTCCGGAAGAAGATTCAGATGAACTCCCCCGGCCAGCGCGGTTTCCGATTCGCCCGAAAGCAGGCTCCGGCAGGCTGTGTGAACCGCCGTCATCGAAGAAGAGCAGGTGGTGTCCACCGCGGTGCTCGGTCCCCGCAAATCCAGGAAGAAGGACACGCGATTGGCGATACCGGCGCCGGTATTGTCCAGACCGTTCATTCTTCCGAGACCGGAGCTTCCCCATAGATGAAGGTACTGATTGTTCGAAGCCCCCACGAACACACCGGTCTTTGAGCCGGCGAGGTCTCTCGCCGGTATGCCCGCGTTCTCGATGGCTTCCCAGGCGACTTCCAGAAACAGCCGCTGCCTTGGGTCCATTTCGAGGGCCTGGGCCGGGGATACCTGAAAGAATCCCGAATCGAAACGGTCCACACTGTCGAGGAAGCCCCCCCATTTACAGTAAGTCTTTCCCGGCTCTTCCCGGTTGGTTGAAAACAGCGATTCGTGGTTCCAACGGGTCACTTCCGTGATGCAGTCCCTGGCCGACTCCAGGTTCCTCCAGAACCGCAGGATATCGGAAGCCCCGGGGAGCCGGGCGGCCAGTCCCACGACCGCCACGGCCTCGGCCGTTTGCAATTCCCCTTTCCAACGGCGATAATGTTCCTCGTCCGAATGCAATTCAGCTCCTAAACACGGGATAGTGCGGCGGCGCCGTCAAAGAAAGGGAGCAGGCAGCGGGAGAGCCGAAGCGCGCCTGGAATCGTCGTAGATCCGTTCATAGGCTCCGGCCAGCAACTCGGTAAGGCCGAGCAAAGTAAAGCCGCTCTTCTCCAGAAGCAATTCCCGCACTTGATTCCAACGTCCTAAAGGCCCTCTGCTCACCGCACCGGATCGTTCCCGGACCTCGTCCAGTAGTCGATCATAAAGACGGGTTCCGGGCATGGGAACAAGGCGGCTGATTTGGGCGTCAATATCGTGATGAAGAATAAATTGGACCGCCGCTTCCAGATCGCCCGCCGTGCCGTTTTCGAACCCGAACATGAAATATCCGAAAACGCCCACACCTTTGGCCTTAAGGGCCGCTACAACCTCATCGTACTTCTTCAGAAGGCCGGCTTTCTTCCGATTCTTTATGGTGCTCAGGCTGTCCCCGGAAAGAGATTCGAACCCGATACCCAGATAATCCAGAGGACCGAGGCTCATCGCCAAATCCAGCAGCTCCCCGTCTTCGTACACCGAAGCGTCGGCGTTGGTGCCCCACCGCCCCAGCTTTACGCCTTCGCGGGATAGACTTAAAAGGACACCGCGCGCGAACTCACGGTCGGCAAAAAAATTGTTGTCATAGAAGAAAAAGAACGCATCGGGCCACAGAGACTTCACCCGCCGTGTTTCTTCCACGATACGCTCCAAGGGTTTTCGTCGGTAGGTGTCTCCAAGCATCCCGGAGACTTGACAGAATTCACAGTGATAGGGACAGCCCCGGCTCGTCTGAATCCCGACGAAGGTGTGGTCGTACGTCTCGGCCAGAGAGAAGTCCGGCACGGGAGAGTGTTTGAGATCCATACCGGCATTGGAATGCGACTCGTACCTGCCTTTGGGAGCGCCCTTTTCCCAATCGGTCAAGAATTCCGGGAAAAGTGGCTCACTCTCTCCAAGAACGACGGAGACGCCTTTCCGCATAAACAGGTCCGGGAAGGTCATCGCCGCAGCGCCGCCCACCACAACGGGAATCTTCCGCTTAACCGCTTCCCGGATCAAGGCCAGGATGCGATTCATCTGATAGACGGTACCGCCCAGAGCAAGAAGGTCCACTCCCTGCTCGAGCTCGTCTTCCACCGCCCGCGCATCCAGATTCTCGTCGATAAAGTCGAAATGTACGCCGGGCCGAACTCCGGAGCCCACAGTCGCCGCGGTGAGGAGTCCTAACGACGACAGGGCTTTGCGGCTGAATTCGAGGCGTTCCCGCAACGTTCTGCTGCCGGCCACCACCCTTTTGAGCAAGGGCACCTGCCCGGGAGTCAGCCCCTCGAAAAAGTCGCCGATTTGTGGATTAACAAAGAGACAGCGCATCTTGGCTCATGTGGGGTTCCAAAGGACAAAAGGAATTGAGGGCCGTCGTTCATGCCCTTCTATCGCATCAATCGACGATACGCTCGGACGGTACTTCGGGGGAGTTTAAGGCCCGGCTTCTCGGCGATCAAGTGTTTGGCCCGGAAGCCGCGCTACGGAACCAATAAGTCGCGAAAAATATCCGTTACCTCGCCGAAGCCCGACGCGAGGATTTTCGCCAAAGCGGGACCTGCCGTTCCGGAAAATATACAACTCTCTTGACAGTCTTCCGACCCTTACGTTAGAAAAATCTTTGCCGCATGTTTCGCTCGTGTAATCCAAGAATCCTCTGTTGCCTCGCGCTCAACAGCGAACTCGTTATCCTTGCCCGGTCCCGCTGCTTCTCTTGGAAGCACCTTTGCCGGAGATGATGGAATCTTCCGGTCGAGAGTCCGATCAAGGTGAACATACGGGGAGATCATGAACCCAACGAGCGAGGATCCCCGACTGCGGCCTTTGTACCCGTCGGCGCTCCACCGTTCAAGCAACAAAGCGACTTTCGATTAATCATCGGGAGAACCCGATCCCTTGCCGGAGCACCGGCCGGCTATGCCGAAAACCCACGAGAAACGAAGAATCCATGGACAGTATGCCCAACCGCAAGCCATCAAGACCTCCCAAGAAGATCCGGCAAGGCTACACGCAGATACACATGGGAAGCGGCTACGGGAAATCGCTGGCCATTTTCGGCTTGGCGGTCCGAATGTCCACTTACCGCTTCGAGACCTTCATGGCCCGCTTCCGGCACGACGAAATTCATGGTTACGCGGCCATTCGAGAGCTTTTGCCCAAAATTAAAATCGAACTTTTCGGCCTGCCGGGAAGCCTACCCGATATCCGCGACGTTCCCTCCGGCAATCCCCATCAAGGCATCACCAGACTCATCGAAGCGCTGAAGTCCGGCTCTTACGCTCTCGTCATAGCCGACGGCGTTCTGGACGCCCTGACGGCAGGTTGGATCACGGAATCGGAGACCAAGGACCTCATCAGAGCGAAACCCAGAAACGTGGAATTGGTCATGACCGGCACATCGGCACCTTTGTGGCTCATCGACAAAGCGGACCTGGTTACGGAAAGGGTTCGTGTGGAAGTCTCGGAATACGTACGCACTCATGAAGGACGCACGCGTAAAGAAACGGCGGAAACCGTCTGAACGTCCGTCGTGGCAAGCTCGGGGAGGTAGAAAATGAAACTGGATTTTGTCGCAGAGGCTCAGGAGGCTACCTTTGAAAGTCCTTTCAAAGGATTTGAACCCGCCACCATGAAAGGCGAAGTCCGAATAGACCCTCTTTCCGGACACGTCTGCCGCATCGTTCCCTTCAGACTGAAGCCCTTCGAACCGGTGGACCTCACTCAAATCGTCGAACGATCCAAGGAGACCTGTCCCTTCTGCCCTGAGGTCCTGGAAGCCAAGACAAGCCGTTTCCTGCCCTCTTTCGGAGTGCCCGGCGGGCGCATTCGAGAAGGTTGCGCCACCTTGTTCCCCAATGCCTTTCCTTATGCCCGGCACAGCGCCGTAGCCGTGCTGGGTCCGGATCATTTCGTGGCACCGGCGGATTTCCGGCCGGAGCTTGTGACCGATGGTCTCGCAGTGGCGAAGGCCTACCTGATTAAGATCGTGGAGCAAAACCCCGATTGCATCCACGCTTCGGTGAACTGCAATTACATGCCGTTGTCCGGTGCGGGTCTCATTCATCCCCATGTCCAAGTTCTCGCCTCGAACACACCGACCCGCTACCAGGCGACATTGCTGCGGGCCGCCGGTGAGTTCAACGGACAAGATTCGGGAGCGATTTTCGACGCTTTGCTCGAACATGAAGTCACCGATGGAAAACGATACGTGGGTCGAACAGGGGAAGTCCACTGGCTCAGCGCATTCGCGCCCAAAGGCCTGATGGACCTGTGGGGGGTCCTCCCAAGGTCATCCGGTTTCTTGTCCTTATCCTCTTCTCTGACGCGTGATCTGGCGGACGGCATGTCCCGGGTCATCCGCTTCTTCGGAAGCCGAAACATTCAGAGCTTCAACTTCAGCCTCTACACATCCGCCGTTACCGATGCCGACTCGGTTTTCCATCTTGTCCGTCTGATCCCGAGGGTGAATCTGCCCGGTTTCGGCGTATCGGACATCAATTACTTCGAACGAATGCACGACGAATCCACCACCTTTTTCACGCCTGAGGAAATAGCCGAGGGGCTGCGGACGTTTTTCCAGTCCTGATCTCCGTTGGTCGATTGATCGGGCGGAGCGTCCCTGCTCCGCCCTTCTCTCATTTCCCGCTTGAAGGGGTATCCGTGGCTCCGGAAACCTCCCTATCCAATCCTCCCCATGTTCAAGAGTAACCGCATCCTCGATCCAACGGCTTCATCGTCGTTTTCTCCGGACCGGATGCATCTTGAGAGAGAATCTGTTATATGAATCCGTATTATCATAGTCCGCTGAAAGAACCGGATTCGACAAGAGCGAACAAAAGAACGACGACATACAACTCCTGCCGCTCACGAGAGGACGTGCATGGAGCACATCACTGTGACGAGTGATGGAGCATGGCGCGACAGTCCACGTTTTTGACCGGTCCGATCAAATAACTCTCGGGAGATAATTGAGCACCCATGGCGGAAAACACTTATGACTATGACGTGATCGTGGTGGGCGCGGGGCACGCGGGGTGCGAGGCCGCCTTGGCCGCCGCCCGCATGGGCTGTCGGGCCTTGCTGCTGACGATCAACGTGGATCACATTGCCGCCATGAGCTGCAACCCCGCCGTGGGAGGTCTGGGCAAAGGACATCTGGTGAAGGAGATCGACGCCCTTGGGGGACGTATGGCTCAGGTGGCGGACCAAGCGGGGATTCAGTTCCGCCGCCTGAACACGAAGAAAGGGCCCGCCGTACAGTCGTCCAGAGCCCAAGCGGACATGGAACTGTACAAACGATTGATGCGCCGTGTCCTGGAACACCAGGAGCATCTGGATGTCAAACAGGGAACCGCCGACCTCATCCTGGTGGAAGACCATCGGGTCCGGGGAATCGAAACCGGCATCGGTCAACGTTTTTTCGCACCCAATGTAATTCTCACCACCGGAACGTTTCTGCACGGTCTGGTGCACATCGGTCTCAAGAACTTCCCCGCAGGGCGGTTGGGCGACCCGCCCAGCAACCGGCTCTCCGACTGTCTTTCTCAGTTGGGCTTCCGAGTGGGTCGTTTGAAAACCGGTACCACGCCGCGCCTCAACGGCCGCACCATTGATTTCCAGGGCCTCGAGCCCCAGCACGGCGACCCGAACCCACGCCCGTTCTCCTTTTTTTCACCCCCCATCGAACGTGAGCAGGTTCCTTGTTACATCACCTACACCAATGATAAGACGCACGAAATCATTCTGGGCTCCCTGGACCAGTCTCCCCTTTACGCCGGCGTCATCACCGGGGTGGGGGCACGATATTGCCCGTCCATCGAAGACAAGGTGGTCCGGTTCCGTGAAAAACCCAGGCATCAGATTTTCCTGGAACCCGAGGGAATGGAAACCGAAGAAGTCTACCCCAACGGGATTCCCACCTCTCTGCCCATTGAGACTCAAATTCGGATGGTCAAATCCATCCCGGGACTGGAGAAAGCGGAAATCGTCCGTCCCGGATACGGCATTGAATACGATTATGTAGACCCGACCCACCTCCATCACAGCCTGGAAACCAAGGAAGTGGGCGGTCTGTTCTTTGCCGGACAGATCAACGGCACTTCGGGATACGAAGAGGCCGCGGCACAGGGATTGATGGCCGGGATCAACGCGGCCCTTCGTGTGCAGGGCCGGGAGCCTTTCGTCCCCACGCGTGCCGATGCCTACATTGGAGTGCTGATCGACGATCTGGTCACTCGCGGAACGCAGGAACCATACCGAATGTTCACCAGTCGGGCGGAGTATCGTTTGTTGCTTCGTGAGGACAACGCGGACTTGCGACTCTGTGAACGAGGGCGATCCATCGGGCTTCTGAAGGATGCGGAATATCAGGCTTTTCAGGAAAAAAAACGAGCCGTCGAAAGCCTGCTTGAGCGCATCCGGGCTCAACGACTGATGCCGTCCGCGGCGGTCAACGATCAATTACGCGAACTGGGTTCCGCACCTTTGATTAATCCGGCCACCCTGGAAGACCTGTTGCGACGCCCGGAAATCCGCCTGAAGGGCTTGGCCCGCTTTGACGAGGGCCTGTCGCACCTTTCCGCCGTTGCCGCCGAACAGGTGGAGATTCAGGTGAAGTACGACGGCTACATCAGGCGGCAAGAGGATGAAGTGGCCCGCTTCCGTCAGGCGGAGTCGGAAACCATCCCTGACGCTCTGGAATTCAGCGGGATTCCCGGCTTGTCCAACGAGGTGAAGGAGAAACTCGGCCGAATCCGGCCCCGTTCCCTGGGGCAGGCGTCTCGCATCTCGGGCATTACACCGGCCGCCATCAGCATTCTGCAGGTCTGGATCAAACGAGCCCGCGCATCCGGGGAGGTAGAAGAAAGAAATACCGAACGACGCCCGGACTGTTGAGCTTGCCGTGCCGAAGGTCGTCTCCTAACCTGCAACCAGCCAACGGGGAGGCGAACCTTTTCGAGCACAGTCGTTTCGCCTCTGGTGGCTCGGAGCCTAAGGGTTTAAGGATGGTTTGCACGCGGGGAGAGTCAACAGAGCGGCTGACGAAACGACGCCTCTGCGCAACCCTATTCAGTCGTTCACAATCCCTCGCGGCCGCGTTTCAGTACGACCATACGCAACCCGACGAACCTATTCGGAGAATATTTGGATCATGCCTGAAATCAAAGCTCACATCGTTGTCGCCGGAAAGCATTTCGAACCCTTGGTGCATCACCTGAGAGCGTTGCTGCCCGCGAGCACCGTGGAGGCATCGGAGGTCGAACACCTGGAAAACGCCGTGAAAGAGGCGGACGTGTTGATACCGGCCATGACCAGGATTAACGAGTCCGTGTTCCGAGCCGCCGACAGACTTCGTCTGATCCAGCAGTGGGGATCCGGTCTGGATGGTGTGGACCAGGAAATGGCCCGCCGATACAAGGTGGCCGTGGCCAACGTGCCCACGGAGAACACCGGAAACGCGGAGTCCGTGGCCGAATGGTGCGTTATGGCCGCCATTTGCCTCAGCCGCAGCTATCCCGCCGTCGAAGCGACTGTTCGTGAAAAAGGCCCCTGGGGGGCTCCCGCCGGGCGGTCCCTCATCGGTCGGACCGCGGGATTCGTTGGTTTCGGCGGCATCGGCAGAGCCCTGGCATCCCGACTGCGTCCGTTCGGAATGCACCTCGCGGCGGTCAAGCGGAGTCCCGACCACGATCTGAAAGAGCGATTCCATCTAGTCTGGTTGGGAGACATGGACTCCCTTCCCCAACTCATCGCGATGTCGGATTACCTCTTCATCTGTTTGCCGCTGAAGCCTGAAACCTTCGAACTCATCGGTGAAAAGGAGTTCGACCTCATGCCCGACGGCGCCTTTCTCATCAACGCGTCGCGTGGCCCCATTATCGGCAAGGAGGCGCTCCAGGCGGCGTTGAACCGCGGCCGAATCGGAGGAGCGGCCCTGGATGTGTATTGGAGCGAACCGCCGGACCCCGAAGATGCACTCTTCCAGTGTTCAAATCTTCTGGTCACACCGCACATCGGAGGCGTAACCGATGTTTCTTACCATGGCATCGGCTCAGGAGTGGCTGAAAACATACGCCGAGTCATGTCGGGAGAAGCCCCGTTGAACTGGGCCAACCCACACGGGGGCATTTCATGGTTGAAATGACTCGATCCACCATGTGCGACCTCTCAAAGTCGTCCCTGAGATTCTCGCACCGCCCTACCCTTTTCTCGGCCGAATCCCTCTTTTTCAGTCTGCTGACGGCTTTAGCCGTCTTGCTGTCGGTTCCCTCCGCGAGGGCGGGCGACGCCCCCGAATTCCAATGGGGAATGCAGGTTCAAGATATCGAAAAGAAGGGAAAAGAGGTTACCCTGGAAAGAGAAATCGGACGCTTTTCCATCTATCGAATGGACTATGCGCCTGAATATCTGCCCGCCACCGACCTGTTCCTGCTCATCATGGACCGTGACTATGGATTGGTGAAAACCGTTTGGAAAGGAGCCGAGATCCTTGGAGACGCCGACGGCGACGTAGGGCGGCGGCGCTTCCTATCGCTGGAAGAACGCCTTTCAGAACTCCTTGGAACGCCCAAACGAATCCAAGAACTGGACGCCGCGGCCTGCAGCCGTCCGGAGAGCTTCTACCTTTGCCTATGCAATGAAGGCACCGGACTATGGATATCCCTGTGGGAGCCGTCCTGGGGCGTGGTGGGGTTGCAGCTCGTAGGACGAGGTCCGGGTCGCGGTTTTCCGACGCTGACTCGAGAAAGCGCCGAATTCGAAACCGCGCTCTCCGAGCAGGATAAACGGCTGGACCGGAGAATCGAAGACGCCCTTAAAATGCTGTTGGCGGTACAGCTCAAAGAACTCGTTCACAGACCGTGAACCTCATGCCTCAAGGCCGGTCAATCCCTGTCGAATGGCGTACTTGACCAGATCCGCGATGTTGTGGATGCTGAGCTTCAACTTCAACTGCCTGCGATGAGAATCCACCGTGCTGGGACTCACCTGAAGTTGGGTGGCGATCTCTTTGGTGGACTGCCCCTCGGCGATGAGTTGAAGAACTTCTCTTTCCCGATCCGTCAAAACCATGAACGCCGAAGTCTTCGCCTCCTGATCCCTCCCCAGAAAGCCTTCCACCACGATGCCCGCTACGGCGGGACTCAAATACTTACGGCCTCGAGAAACCGCTTCAACCGCGTCGAGCACTTCGGAAAAGGGGCCGCTTTTGACCACATAGGCCGCAGCTCCCGCGCGCAACATTTCGGCGACGAATACCCTTTCCACATGCATCGAAAGTGCGACGATGCGAACATCGGGATGTTCGGATACGATCTGACGGGTGGCCTCCACCCCGTTAAGTTTGGGTAAGCTCAAATCCATCACGACGACGTCGGGAAACAACTCTCCCGTAAGGAGCACGGCGTCCCGGCCGTTATCGGCTTCTCCCACGACTTCCAGGTGGCGATGTTTTTCCATCATTCGCCGAAGCGCTTCACGTACAATGATGTGGTCCTCCACCAATAGGATCCGAATGGCCATGCGGCTTTCCTTTCTCCCGTCTCCAGCCTTCGGAGCACGAGCCGGCGGGACGGAGCAAACGGACGGACGTCCGGAAATAATCAGGTTCTTTCTCCCGCTCTCCGATAGCAAGGCCTATGCCACATGCTAATCGATTGAATTCACGCTATTTATTTGGAGCACCGCCGATATCTGCCCAATAACTGAACAATTCTCAAACATTCCTGCTCAAAATTTGAGCCGGCAGATCTTATTGAAATTGCATTAGAAATCAAAATAAGCAGGGTTAGCTGCTCATTTTTTGAGCACTAATTCCTGAAACCCGCGTTGGACAAGGTTTCGGAGCCGGTACTGCGAGGTCCACGATGGCGAATGCCGTTCCAGCTTTCGGAAAAGGCCGAAACGAGCCTTCGGCCACGTATACTCCGAGACCCCGAAAACAGGGCCGGCCCGTTCAGCGCACGGGAATTCGATTCGAGACCGGTCTAAAAAACATTCATAAGGAGGCGGAAGAGAGGGACGAGGAATTGAGTTCGAAGGCCCGACGCCGTTCAGGAATCCAGATTGGTAAGACCGTGACGAATGGCGTATTTGATCAGACCCGCCATGGTGTCCACTTTAAGTTTGATCTTCAGTTGCCGACGGTGGGATTCCACCGTGCTCCTACTGATGCTGAGCTGATTCGCAATCTCTCTCGCCGTCTTTCCATCCGCCAGCAGTTGCAGCACCTCTCTTTCACGGTGGGAAAGGACGTTGAAGGGCGAAGGATCCTTTCTTTCATTTTCGTTCAGGAATCCCTCGACCACCACATTGGCCACGGAAGGACTGAGATATGTTCTTCCGGAAATCACCGACCGGACCGCGGTCACCAGCTCTTCAAATGATCCGTGCTTCACCAGGAAACCGGAGGCTCCCGACCGCAACATCTCGCTGACGAAAAGTCGATCGGTATGCATGGTAAGCGCGATTACCTTCACTCCGGGAACTTTGTTCCGGATTCGGCGAGTGGCTTCCACGCCGTTCAAATGGGGCATGGAGATATCCATGATTACGACATCAGGGAGCGTTTCACCCGCCAGTTGCACGGCGTCTCTGCCGTCGTCCGCTTCGGCGACCACCTCAAAATCGGGCTCCCGTTCAATGAGGTCCTTGAGTGCTTCCCGGATAAGAAACTGGTCTTCCGCAAGCAGAATCCGAATACTCATCGGGATTCCTTCTTTCTAAGGGGGTAGGTGCCGGCGATTGCCTCTCCGTACCTCCGCCGCGATTTTCTTTCGAATGCGCCGTGAACCGATGGTTCAAGAAGGTATCAGAGTCTTGGAGAAAGTCACCCTGAATGTGGCCCCTTTACCGGGGTCCGAACTGACGGCCAGGGTACCTTGGTGGCGTTTGGCGAGTTCCTGGACGATGGCGAGCCCCAGACCGGTTCCTTCGGTCCCTTTTGAAGTTTCATACCGACGGAACGGTTCAAAAATAAGTTCCATGCCCTCCCTGGACAGGCCCACACCATCGTCCACAACCGAAAAAATATGGGCGTCCTTATCTTCATTATAGCGGACGACCACGTTCCGCAAATCAGGCCCTCCGTACTTGAGTGCATTGTCCGTCAGGTTCCTAAAAATTCTCAAAACCGCGATCTTATCGGCCACAATGGCCGGAAGCTCGGCGGGAACTTCAAATCGAACCTTTTTTCCCTTCAAGACCGAATCGAATTCCTGAGCGATGGTTTCAAAAACCTCGGTCATGGGGCACACTTCGTACTTCAGGGTGGACTCTTTGGACTTAGCATAAGCGTTCAAGTCATCCAGAAGGCGAATCATCTGCTCGGCGGCCTTCTCGATCTGCAGGCAAATCTGCCTGTCGGCTTCGGCCAGTGTCTCCGCATACCGTTTCCGAAGCAATCTGGCGAGGCCGAGTACCGCCGTGGCCGGGCTCTTCAGATCGTGAGACGCCGAATAGGTCATGAACTTGATGGTCTCATTCTTCTGTTTGATCTCCTCAAGTCCGGCGAGCAACCCCTGGTAGGTCTCCACCCGGCTCGCCGCTACGGCGATCTGGTTTGCCATGGCGACCATCAGATCGACATCTTCTTGATTTAATCCGATCTCGCGGCGTGATGCGAGGTTCATCACCCCCACGACATCGTGTCCCACCAGCATGGGAACACAGACAATGATTTTGAAGCCCTTTTGCGATAGAAGGTTGGCACGCTCCCAATCCTCCAACTCATCCACGCGTTGGGCGAGAAACGAGCGACTCTCGGCCGATCTCCCGGAAAATCCCTCTCCCATCGCCATGTTTTCCAGGCCGGTGGGCTCCAGTCCCTTAAACGCGACCAGACGAAGGGATCCACTCTCTCGCTCGACACGGTAAATGCGTCCGCCGTCGAAACGAAGCACCTCCATCAGCCGCGAAAGCGCCCCGTTCAACAATTCCTGGAGGCTCCAGTCGCCGGACAAAAAGCTGCTCATGTCCAGAAGCACGGACAACACACGGTTTCTCATCCTGAGACCGTCTTCGTCCAGTGGGATCGAGATGTAGTTTTCCGAACGTGCCACAGAAGCCCCTTCTATTAAGGAAATGACAATCGCAGACTGTTGGAGTTTTGTCAATTTCCGACTTCCCCAATGGGATTAGGCCGCGACACTATGTTCAATCAGAAAAAGCGGAGGGCGGGCCATAGGCCCGCCCTCCGATCAAAATTGGACCGTTCCCATACCGACCCTTCTTAGAATTCTCCGGTTCTCCTCAGAAGACCACGTTCTTCCGCCTTCCGGATCCTTTCTTCCTGCTCATCCTTACGCTTGCGCGCTCCGGTGAGTTTCTCCAGTAGCTCCTTGAACTCGGCGGGCTTATTCAGATAATCGAACGCCCCCAATTTCATTCCTTCCACCGCCGTGTCCACGGCTCCGTGACCCGTGAGCAGGATCACTTCCACCAGTGGAAACCTCCGTTTGATTTCCCTCAACGTTTCGATGCCGTCCATTCCGGGCATCTTGATATCCAGAATCACCACATCGATGTCGGATTTGGCGAGAACCTCCAGGCCCTCTTCGCCGCTGTATGCCTTCCGGACCCGTTCACCCGCGTCTTCCAGGCGCATGGTGAACATTTCCACAAAGTCCTTTTCGTCATCGACGACCAATACCTTCGTCGGAATTCGCACCATAATTCGATCTCCTCAACCGTGAAGCTCGAACCCGAAAGTGTCCTCGCAAGAGCGCAACATTCGGGTTCGAGCCAAACCCTTCGGGCTATTACACCAATCCAAGAATGTGCCACCAAAGCGCGGCCACCAGAACCAATGCCGCCAGCAGAATGGGAGTCGCAACGGCTCCCACCTTGGTCAAGTCGGAAGCCTTGAAATACCTGTAGCTATAAGCGATGGCGTTGGGCGGACAACCGATCACCAGCAGCATGGCGAACGAGGTGGCCATTCCCAGCCCCATGGCCAGAACCCTCGGGTCTACGCCCTCGAGCTGAGCCATGGGAATCACGATGGGCAGAATCAAGGCCGCCGCAGCTACATTGGCCATGGCGTTGGTCACCAAGGCCCCGAAAACTCCCATACCGATGAAAAGCAACAGCCAACCGCCGCCTTTGACCAAGGGGAAGAACAGATTGGCGAAGTAGTCTGCGGCTCCGGATTCACCCATGGCCAAACCGAGGGAAATGCCCCCGCCGAAGATGAACAGCGCCGTACCCCATTCCAGATGAGTGTGGATATCCTCCCATTTCAGGACACCGGAAAGCACCAACGCCGCCACCGCCAGAATACCCGTGATGGAGTAGTGGAGACCGTGCAGGCTCTTGGTCAACCAGAGCGCAAACACAATGGCGGAGATGATCAAGGTTTTCTTTTCCAGCGGAGTCAGGGGCCCCAACTCCTCATCGAACTGAGGCAGTCTGTACTTGGGATTGGGCCGGAATACGAAATAGACAATCAGAACCGCCAGAGGAACGGTAATGATCGCCGCCGGCATGGCATAGAGAATCCAGTCCAGAAAGGTAATCTCGATTCCCGTGAACTCCTTGAGAAAGGCGGCGGCCACCATGCATCGACCGCCTCCGATCAAGGTGCCCATACCTCCGCAAGAGCAGGCGAAGGGAAGAGAAAGCATCATAAATTTGGCCGTGTTGGACTGAGGTTCTATTCCCGCGGCACGCATCATGGGCAGCATGGTCACGATCCCGATGGCCGTGGCCGCGGCGTCGTGCATCACCGCTGAGGCGATTCCCAGCCCCATACTGAGAATGAAAGTAAAACGGATCACACTATCGCCCGCTTTTTTCACGATATAATAGCCCAGGCGTTTGGTCAGTCCCGATTTGTCCAAGGCGATGGCGAAGATCAGACAACACATGATGAACACCACCACCGGGTGCATATACGGCGCCCACGCTCCTTTGGTGTCCGTGACCCCCATGACGACCAGGAAGACGCCGATGAGCGCCGCCGTGATTTCGAGGGGAATGGTTTCCACCACGAACAAGAAAATCAAGAAAACCAGTACGGCCAGAAACCGCTTGCTTCTCGGAGACAGGCCGTCCACGTAATCGACCTGAACTCCCTGAAGGTCCAACGCGGCCGCCTGATTCACAAGGTACCGCGCATTAGACTCAGGGCCGATGGGTTCTTTGACTTTCAGGACATATCCGTCCCCTTTTTTCTTGCCCTCCGAGAACAACTCGAAGTGCGAACTTACCTGCGTTGCCAAACTCTTGTCCACGTCGCCGACAATTTTGAACCGGGTTCCTTCCGGCCTGGGCAGCAACAGGACAATGACCCCCAAACTCACTGCAAAACAGAGCTGGAAGGCTTTATTGGTCAAGATTTTCTTCATGTCATCTCCCTCTCGATCCGGAATTCCTTATCCTCTTCAGCAGTTACGAACGTTCCCGCGCGCTTTGCGGATTTTTGCCAGTAGTTCGTCCAAGTCACAGGGTTTGGTCAGGTAATCGGATGCTCCCATGGCGATTCCCTCCCTGGCCGCCGTCTCCGAACCGTGTCCCGTGAGCATGACAACCACCAGATCAGGGTCCATCTTTTTTAGTATCTTGAGGACTTCCATGCCGTCCATGTCCTCCATCTTCAGATCCAGGACCGCCACATCGAAGTCTTCTCGTCGTACGGCCCGTATCGCCGCTTCACCACTGAGAGCCGAGGTGACTTCAATATTTCGTTTCCGCATCCGTTTGGAGAGGACCCGCACGTACCCTTCCTCGTCGTCCACGAGCAGGACCCTGATTCGGCGGTCGAATTTCTCGGGCGTACCAACCATTCTCGGATTCCCCATCAAGCTCGACGAGAGGTGATCTCCTTGAGTTGAGCTTCGATGATCTTCTGCTCGTGAGCTTTCTTTTTGTCGTGGGCTTCCTTCACCTTGGCGAGAAGCAGGTCCAGGTCGGAGGGCTTCATGAGGTAATCGAAGGCCCCCAATTTCATCCCTTCTATGGCCGACTCCACGGTGGCATGCCCGGTGAGCATAACGACCTCCACAAGAGGATAGTCGCTCTTGATTCTCTTCAGCGTCTCTAAGCCGTCCATTTCCGGCATCTTGACGTCCAATATGACAACGTCGAGGTCTTTGTTTCCTTTGATCACCTCGAGGGCTTTCCTTCCACTAGACGCGGTAACCACTGAAAGTCCCCGCCGGGTGATCCTTTTCTCCATGGTCTGCACGAAGGCCTCTTCGTCATCCACCAACATCACTTTTGTCGACTCCATGATACCCCCTATCGTGTTCTCGATGTCTTCCCGGCAAGCGCCGGTGTTCACAGCGCTCATTAGGAAGCCGAATCGGCTTCCTCTTCCAACCTAACGGACAAGGGAACCATTATGTGGAAGGTGGTCCCGACCCCCACCGCACTGCTCACCTTGATCTCTCCGCCAACTTTGTTGATGATTCCAAAGCATATGGAGAGCCCCAGGCCCGTTCCCTTACCCACGGGTTTGGTCGTGTAAAAAGGATTGAAGATTCTGGACAGGTCCGCTTTGGGAATCCCGTGACCCGTATCCGATACGTCCACCGCCACAAAACGCCCATCGAGTCGGGTAGTGAGCTCGAGCCGGCCGCCTTTACCGTCCATGGCGTCCAAGGCGTTATTGATCAGGTTCAGCAAGACTTGCTGAAACTCCGACGGCGATACTTTGATCTTGGGCAATCCGGGGGTCAGGTTCATCCTGATTTCCACATTGCCGTACTTGGCCCGCTGTCGCGAAAGATTGATCACTTCTTCCAGAGACTCATTCACATCGATATCCCGGGCCTCGGGATCCGTCTTGCGGGCAAAACTCAAGAGTTTGTGGGTTATGTTCTTACAACGTTTGCCTTGATTCCTGATTTGCAGTAGAGAAGCTCTGAACTCTTCGACGTTCTTCGTCTCCGCCAGTTCCTCTTCCTCGAGAAGGTCTTCCATCCATCCCGCTTCCTCCACCATGATCGCCACAGGATTGTTGATCTCGTGAGCGATGCCCGCAGCCAATTCGCCCACGGACGCAAGCTTTCCCGCCTCAATCACCTGCTCGTTCATCATTTCCTTTTCTCGATCCGTTTTGATGATCCGGTTGACCATGGTGGTGGAGACAATGAAAGCGGTAGCGACAATACATAAGCCGCCTATGATAAAGATCAGGACGGACAGCGCCCTGGCCGTTTCAAAACCCGCCAGGAAGTCCGAGATCGTCTGCTGGTACACCAGAATCCAATCGCCGTTCTTCAAATCCGTGACGACGTAAATGAACTCCTTCCCGGCATCGTTATGCCTTCTGGCGACCAGAACCTCTCCCGCGTTCAATTCCTTGTCCGAAAACTCCCGGCTCAACAGGCTAGCTGAAATGGCTTTGGAACGCACCTGGGTCTGGAACTCCCCTTTTTTGTTAAGGATGTAAGCCTGACCCGTCCGGCCGATCTGGATGCGCTCAACCAGCGAGTTGAACGCCACAAAGTCGATGGTCGCTCGAACAATCCAGGTTTCCCCCTCCCATTGTCTCCGAACAGCCACGATGAAGTGCGGCAGGCCACGAAATCCCATAAACACGTCACTGACAAATGAGTCGCTGTTGACCGCCTCACGGAACCAAGTGGAGTCGGAGTAGACAACCATGCCGAGCTTGAAGGGACCCGCATAGGCCACCTGGAGCCCGTTCTGATCAATCACCCCCAAATCGACAAACACACCGCCATAGTTTTTCTGTAATCCAAAAAGAGTTTTCTCAAGGAACCTTTCATCCGTTAGTTGCTCGAAGCTAGTCATATCGAGCAGGAGTTTAATATCGGACAGCCTATCATAAAGAAAATTGTCTATTTGGAGCTTATGTTTAAGAACCAACAATTCTAGAAAAGCTGTAGATTTTTCATAATACGATTTCTGGAACTGGTATAATATGATTGCGCTTACTGAAGCCAATGGTCCAAGCGAAACAACCAAAAGCATTACCAGCATATTTCTCTTGATTGAATTATAATAGCGCGTGGAATGATGTATGTTATTATCTTCTTTCATTTGATCACCGAACTTTTGTACCGGTTTCTTGTTGGCATAAGGAGTCTTGTACAACGCCTCCGTCTTCTCTTTTTTGGATCAGTTCCGATACCACCGAGAGCAGCCTGTCGGTATTTTCCGTCTTTTCCACAAATGCCGAGACATCACAAATCGATGGGTCCGGCATGAAATCATTGGCATAGGAGTAAACCACGACTTGGATCGCGGAACCCATGGCTTTGAGCTTGGACAAAATCGCCATCCCGCCGTCAAAGGGTAATTCCAGGTCCAAAACCAGCAGGTCGGGCGTTTTCTCTGAAATGCTTTCAAAGACCTCGCGATCGTCCTTGGCGATGCACACCCCGTACCCGCGGGAAGAAAGCTCCCGCCGCAACAGCTCGCGAACGTGGCGATTTCGGTCTGCGACCATAATTAAGGGAACTTGAGCCAACGCACGGACCTCTTTAGGGTTTACGGCATTTTGAGCAAGCCTCGTGCCAGAACCCCATCCCCTCGGGAAATCCGTAACTATCTGACTTAACGGGTCTTTTATCGAATATCGGCAGGATGAAACGGTGAGGGAAATATTTGCGGCGACAAGTTCTTTTACAGATTGCAAAGATTCTGTGTCGGTGGGAAGCGGTAAGGACACTGCGAGATCGGCCTTCCGAAATGCGCGGGTGAGCCCCATGCCGGCCGACTCAAGAACGCTTCGTTTGGATATCGTCGCGGCGCTGAGAGTGGTCCCCGGGCCGGCGCGATTGACGTAGTATCGTTGGGTTGTTACCCCGTCATAAAGGATGGAGCGCGATGGACGGCGCGGCGTCGAAGCAGTGATGAACCAAGCGGTGAATCATCGGCCGGCGTCCGCCGGAAACAGGGGAGGGAGGGGTTGTGGAAAAGGATGTGGCAGGGGCGGCGGTTCGAGTCACTCCTGCTTGATGGAAGCGTCGATCCTCAAATGATACTTTTCGATTTTCGACTGAAGAGTGGGGCGCGAAATGCCCAGCATTTTGGCGGCACGGCTCCGGTTGCCCCCGGACAGCTCCAAGGCTTCACCCACGAGAGCGCTGCCGAAACCGTCCATGAGAACATCGAAGAGATTGTCTTCGAAACCTGTGACCAACCTTTGCCGGACCCATTTTCGAAGCACTTCCTCCACTTCGCTCTCTTTGAGTCCCGACTGAGGTTCCCTGCCGTTCATCACCGGAGAGATGTCCTCCGGTCGAATGGGGCATCCTCTGTTGAAGATCAAGGCCTTTTGCATGGTGTTGGCCAACTCTCGCACATTGCCGGGCCATGGCAATCCGCCGAGCAGCTTCTTGGCCTCTTCGGAGACGCCGGGGTTCTCAAAGCCCAGTTCCGTGGAGAACCGAGAAAGAAAGAAATCCGCAAGCAGAGGAATGTCTTCCGGCCGCTCCCGCAAAGGAGGAAGCTGAATGGTGACGACTTTGAGCCGGTAATAAAGATCCTCCCTGAATTTCCCCTGCTCTATGGCGGCCTCCAGATCGGTCTTTGTTGCCGCGATGATCCGAACGTCCACCGGGATGACTTCTCCTCCACCGCCCAAGCGCTCGATTTTCTTCTCTTGCAGCAACCTCAGGACCTTAGCCTGAATTCCCATGGGCATGTCCCCGATTTCGTCGAAGAAAACGGTTCCGCGTTGGCCCAATTCGATCTTGCCTAGATGGCGGTTGTGGGCTCCTGTGAACGCTCCCTTCTCGTACCCGAAAAGCTCGCTTTCCAGGAGGGTGTCGGGGATGGCAACGCAATTGATGACCACAAAAGGTTTGTCCGATCGTCTGCTGTATTGATAGATGGCCCGGGCCACCAATTCCTTGCCCGTGCCGGACTCACCTCGAATCAAAACCGTGGCGTCCGATGAAGCCGTTCGGCCGATGGCTTTGTAGACGTCCTGCATGGCTTTGCTCGTGCCGATCAGCCCTTCCATGGAACCCGGCTCAAATTGAGATTCCGACTCTCCCTGCGCCCGCATCGCCTTGTTGACTTCCAAGGCCTCAAGAATCAGCTTGAGAATATCCGGAATATCGAAGGGCTTGATAACGTAGTCGAAGGCTCCCCTCTGGGTCGCCTTGATTGCCGTGTCCGTAGTGGTGTACGCGGTCATGATAATGACGGGGAGTCTGGAATCGATTTGCAGCAACTCCTCCAATGTCTCCAAACCGTCCATTCCCGGCAATCGGACGTCCAGAATGACGAGATCGGGCGAAGACTCGCGGACCATGGAAACCGCAGCCTCTCCCGTCGCGGCCATGGCCACGTCATAACCTTCCCGGCAAAGCAGTTTGTTGAAGCTCTGCCTTAGTTGAGCATCGTCGTCCACGATCAGAATTTTCGACAACGTGTTCTCCCTTCCCCGATTCAATGGTCCGCAAGCCGCCCGGATATGCCCTCCCACGGCAAGCGACGGCCTCAAGATCCCGGCCGCAGGGCTTGGACCGGGCGCATGCGAGCGATCTGCGCGCCGCACCGCCTCACCGAGAGGTCGGACTCAGAGGCCGAACAGAAAACCCGACCGACGGCGATTCCCGAAACTATCCGCGGGCGCTGCTTTTCAGCTTGATAATGAAGGTTGTTCCCACTCCTTCTTCCGATGTGAAATCCAGGGCACCTCCATGGCTCTCTATGATTCTCGCCGAAATGCAGAGTCCCAGTCCGGTTCCTTCCTCTTTGGTGCTGAAGAACGGCTGAAAAACCTTTTCTCTCACGGACTCGGGAATACCGGGACCCGTATCGGAAATCCGAATAACGGCATCTGCGCCCTCCCCATCCCCCTTATGGGCCTCTTCCTCGATGATGATCTTCCCGCCCTCGCGCATGGCGTCACAGGCGTTGACCAGTAAGTTCACCATGGCTTCCTTCAGCTGTTCCGGATCTGCGTGAACCATGGGAGACGCTTCCGCCTTTTTGACCTCCACCGTGATGCCGTAGGATTCCATGCGATGCCGCAGTAATTGAAGCGTTGTCTCCACCACTTCCGACAAGTGCACATCCTGCATCTTCAACTTCGGCGGTCGGGAGAATTCGAGAAAATTCTGGACAATTGTATCAATATGGCGAATTTCCTCGTAAATAACCTCGAAATCCTCCTTTTCCGTTTCGGACATGTTCATACTTCGTCCGATGGAGAAAAGCCGCATCTTGACCGATGTGAGGGGGTTCCTAACGCTGTGTGCCATGCCGGCCGCGAGTTTGCCCACCACCGCCCATTTCTCCGACTGCATCAGGTGTTCCTGGCTCGCCTCAAGGCGGTTCTTGGTAGCGTCCACATCCTCCATGAGACCGTGGACTCGTTCACTCAGCGCTTTCACTTCGTCGTCGATGCCCCTTTTACGAGGCGTTTCCGGTTTGCTCTCCAGTGCCAGCCTGCGAATGGGGGACAAAATCTGATGAAACAGAATATAGCCGAGAATCGCTCCCAGGAAGCAGACCCCCAAACTGGCCCCCACGGCCAGGCTGGTAATGGCGCCCACCCTCTTGCTGCTCTGCTTCCTGGCCTCACTGATGCTGCGGATAAATCGAGACTTGTACTCATCGCAGAGTCCGTAGATCTCGTGGAAGCGTGCTCGCACATCTTCGTGCAGCAACGCTCCTTTGTCACGATTCCCTTCCTCATACAGCTTGATCACTTGGTTTCTGAAGAACGTATATCGAACATAGCCGGATTCGATTCGGTTCAAGATGTCGATTTCACTGTCCAACCGCGCCGTGGATCTCGCGGTGGTCAGGAGGTCTTTGAAACGATGATGAAATTCGTTCAAAGCATCGAGCCACTTAGGCTCACCGTAAAGGTAGAAATACGTCACATACCCTTTTTGCATGGCCAAGGAGAGCTGAAGTTCCTCCGCGGCTCTGAGGGCGTTGACGTCCCGATCGGCCACCGATCCGAAAAGTTCGTCCGTTCGGTCCGCATACCAGATGGTGACAAAAGCGCCCGAAAGGGTCACCGTTATCAACAAGAAAAGCAGCAGCGCGATCTTAACGCGCAGACTCATATTGACGAACACCGGAAGAATCCTCCGCTTTCCACAACGATATCCTTTACCCCGCAGGCCACTGGGACGACTCTTTTTTCAAAAGGTCCCATTAATCATAAATCAAGCGACAAAACAACCTTCGTGCCGTATGCCGATCGAGGCCCAATCGCTTCGGCGACCTTCCTTCCTCGACTTTCTATAAGTTTGGTTGCCCGACCGCAAGCGTATATGTAAAGATTTGACGGGATTCGACCGATATTCAGGAAGGCTGCGGAGATACCGTCGGTTCGATCCGACCCCCGTACCAGAGGGAAAGAAAATCCTACGGCAGTTGAGGAGGGATTGAAATGAAGATTGTCGCCAAGGCGTTGATCATCGGTTGGCTGCTCATTTCGGCACTGGGGTGCGCTCCCCGAATTTCGGGCTACTACTACCCGGTGCCCACGTATCATCGGCCCGTAACCGCCTCTTTCGGGGACCATCTTGCACGCGATTTCGGGCCCTTGACCTATACCTGGAGCTATCTCTATTAAAAGGGGATCCACGCCGGACCGAAGGGTCGCAGACCAGGCCGGCACAGCCGGCGCTCCCCCTCTTGAATGAAGGTCGTTACGCCGCTGCCTGTCCCGACATGGGTACGACGTGACGGGTGAGAAACTCGTTGAGCCCTTCGCGCTGCTCCGTGGAGAGCCTCCCGAATGCCACCCCGCACCTTCTCATGTGGGAATCCGATTTCCCCGCGGACTGGACGGCCCGATCATAGACAATGTGACAAGGGACCGCCCGAAGTGTGAAATCTCTCTCTCGGATGCAGAAGTCCACCTCGGTGGCCTCCTCGTCCGGGAAATGCCTCGCCCCCACCAAATACTCGAAGGCGAGCCCCCCCAACCCGACATCCAGGACCTTTCCATATTTCTCAAACGACGGGCCCAATCCCACATAGGTATCACTCTCGGGCATCATTCTTGGATGACGCCGTAGATTCTCATTTATCCTCGGCGGTTGTTGGGCCGACGCTTGCTCTGCATCGCCGTCTCGTGTATTCATGTCCGCCCCTTTCCTCGCCGTGAAACCGCTTCGCCGCTTTTCTGAAGAATCCATCGACCCAAAAGTATAAGCCGATAACTCATGTTTGGTCACGGCCGGCCGTGCTGTCAATGCCCGGCAGCCGAGAAACCTTTCACACGATCCCGGGGGAACCCCTTCCTCCAACAGGGTCCGGCTTGTCGGCACCGGACTTCGACCATGATCGGGAGAGCTGAAGATGCGGGAATCAAGTCTTCGGCAATGACGTGCCCGAACGACGGTGAAACGAGGAGATCAGGTAAACGGAACCCGGGGCATCGGGAAAAGGGCCGTCCAAACCCCATATGCGCGTCAAAAAAACCAAAAAAACCGTGGGAAGGACCCCTGGTCCCACCCACGGCCCCAAAAAAACCGTCGGGCTCCCTCATCGTGGAAGAAGCCTTTCAGAAGATGCCCTTCGAAGAATCCTAGGATTTCTTTTTTTCTTCGTTAATAACGTTTCTTGCCGTATCAAAGTCCCCGGCCTGAGCGAAGGTCGCCGCAACCATGGTGTTCTCCATCTTCTCGCGGTACGCCTTCTTCATGGTTTTGATCAATACATCCAGATCCACGGGCTTCTTAAGATACTCAAAAACTCCCAGCCTCCGCGCTTCCTCTTCATCCTTCTCGGAGCCATGGCCCGTCAAAATGATCACTTGAACCTCAGGGTAGGCCTTCTTCACGCGACGCAGGACTTCCATCCCGTCGATTCCGGGCATCTTGAGGTCCAAAACCATTACGTCGGGCACATCGGTGTCCACGCTCTGCAGTGCCTGTTCGCCGTCGAGGGCCACCTCCGACCCCAAATCGCGCATCTTGATTCGCTCAGCAAGAGTTTTGACGAAATCTTCCTCGTCGTCCACCAAAAGAACTTTCATCTCCTTCATGACCCGTCTCCTTCGGCATCAGGCTTTCCAGGCGGCAGATGGGTCGCAGCGGTCGCTCGGCCGGAAAGCGCTTGTTGGTGTCTTCGAGACTCCTGAAATTTCCAGTACCCGTGAGAACTCACATTAATCCGTTTCATTCCATTGATTGGGCAACCATCGACCGAAACCGCCTTGCGCATTCCCTTGGAAAGTCGGACCAAACCATCAACCCACCGGCAAAGCGCACCCCTCCTCCGAGGCTCCTCCGAGGAAAGGTGCCCAGACCTCTACTTGCCGCTCTAAAGCCGTGCCAACCCGAAATGAACCTGAGCATCGGAAAGACCCACACTTTGCAAAAACGGATTGCGGGCTCGCAGCTTCAAGACCGGCTTGGGTTTCGGGACTTCGACAATCGACAGCGCGGTTTCCGGCATCCCCGCTTCCGCGTAGGCCGCCGCAGTCATATAATCGCTCGCGCGACGGAGAAATCTTGCAACCTTAAAATCCCAAGCATTCCATTGGGCCAGTTCCAGGGAGGTCCCACTGTCGCCCGCCTCCGCGAAAGCAACGGCCGAAAATACTCCCTCAATCCTTTCTCTCCAGCTTTTCATGTCCAGCCCTCCTTGTATATGGGGACAAACAAACGCAAATAGATCATAGCAATGAACGAGGCTTCGAACAATCCCCATGGCGCAAAAAGGGGTCCGTTCCTTCTCCCAAACTTGCGGATGCATGCAACGGCTTTTTCCGCGGGAAACCCGAAACCCTTCTCTGTATTTTGAAAATACCGTATCAACGGCCGCGTAGCAATAGTAAAAGAGACACTCCCCGGTGAACTTTTCACCCCATGTCCGGCGCCCGAATCTTTGGTGGAGTGAATCCCGACGAGGGACACTTCCAATTGCAGACAAGCGCCTCGGCCGTCGGCCGGAATTCCTCCCATGGCGCATTCCGTTCAAGAGACACCGCATCTGCTAGAAATCTGGCCGTCTTCCGATGTTTCCCCTCTCGCGATCTCAACGGCCGGCACGTGGACATCGGATGAGCCAATGAATCGTTCACCGATCCATCGACTGATGCAATTTGACTTATTACCCATCCAAATATAAGAATCTCCCCGTAAGAGCCCATGAATCGCATCGGCACCCTTCACGTCTTTTCACGAAGTAAGAGCCGCAGCTCTCGGAATCCACGTGCCCAAGCATTCAGCCCATATAAAAAGGCCGGGATGGGGCCGCTGGAAAATGACAATATGCAAGGAGCGTAAGTCTCAAGGCCGGAGAAGCACCCATAGTGAACATCCCCGTGACGAGGGATGAAGCGCAACGTTGCAGACCGCGTCTTTCAATCACCTGGGCGGAACGACTCTTCAGGTATCCTCCTCAATATGGATGCAATCCACCAACATCGAAGAGAGAAGCAAGCCGCCGTGGCAAAGGCAAAGCCCAAGCTCCATGACTTTTCTCGCCTGCCGGTGCGGGAGGCCTTACGGCGGGAGCTCGAGCAAATCTCATCAACGTGCGTCGATTGCGGCTTCTGCGCGAAGGAATGTGCGTTTCTCCGCAAGTACGGGAGCCCAAAACAGATCGCCGACGGCTACGATCCCCTTGAAGAAAAACAGCGTGCCATGTGCTTCGAGTGCAGCCTATGCGGTCTGTGCGGCATCGTGTGTCCGGTGGGAGCGAACCCCGCGGAAATGTTTCTGCAAATGCGTAACGAAACCGTGGCACGAGGCCACGGCGTCTATCCCGAACACGGGATGTTGCTCGGCTACGAGCGACGGGGTACCTCCAGGCGTTACAGCTACTACGGCCTGCCGAAAGGATGCGAAACCGTGTTCTTCCCGGGTTGTACGTTGCCCGGCACAAGACCGGACAAGACATTCTCCATTTTTGAACAATTGAGGAGAAGCGTCCCTTCTTTGGGCATCGTACTGGACTGCTGCACCAAGATATCCCACGACCTGGGTCGGGAGGACTATTTCGCCGTTATGTTCGGCGAGATGAAGAATTTTTTAACGGATCACGGCGTTGGAGAGGTTCTTGTGGCTTGCCCCAATTGCCACAAAGTCTTTGCCCGGTATGGCGGAGACCTGAAGGTCAAGACCGTTTACGAGGTATTGGCCGGCAATGGATGGATTCCGCTGAGCACGGTATCCGGCATGGTGACGGTTCATGACCCTTGCAGCGTGCGCACGGAAAAAACGGTTCACGACGCCGTTCGCCGCCTGATCCGGAAGCAGGGCCTTGAAGTGAAAGAGATGACCCACAGCGGCGTAAAGACTGTTTGCTGCGGGGAAGGAGGATCGGTGGCCTGTCTGGCTCCTGAGTTCCCCGGCCGATGGGGCACGATCAGAGAAGAGGAAGCCGGGAACAGACGCATCGTCACCTACTGCGCCGGGTGCGCCGGGTTCCTGAACCGCCGAACGCCCACCGACCACGTTCTCGATCTCATTTTCGATCCTGAAGCCGTTATGCGGGGGAAAAGCAAAGTCGCGAAAGCCCCGTTTACCTACCTGAACCGAATCCGTCTCAAGAAGCGTTTCAAAAAGGCCGTCGATTCCGCTGTGACCCGTGAACGAGCCTTCAACGTCCCCGAGGCTCCGAAGAAGAAGGGCCTGCTCGAACGATTGCCGGCCTTGCTGCGGTTGTGGGCGCCATAGAGTCATGCGGACCACCGGCGCAACCCGATACCCGGATCAGGAAACCCTGCGTGAAGTGATCGAGAGCTATGGGGCCTTTGCTCCCGCAGTCTGCTCGCTCATTTACGCCGTTGCGCCGGCGCTGCGTCTTCACGGGCTGCCGATTGCCTTTGTCGGCGGAATTCTGTTCGGGCCTTTCCGGGGGGTGGTTATATGGCACAGCCAAGGCAGAAGTTGACACGGCAGGTGGAGCGCGGCAGGTGTCCCTCTTGGAAAGAACAGAAGTGTGCTCCAATAATCACAGCATCGGAGCCTAAAGGATCAAGGCAGGAGGGGACAACTGATTTGCCCAAAACCCGTTTTCCTTAACCCCAAATAAGCTTGCCCTGTTGACACCCCCGACTCCACTTGGTATTTAGGAAGACATACCATCGGGATATGATAGGGGCCATGCTTCCGGTTCCCACGAGGTTCAAACGGTGTCAGGAAGATTTTGGGCGTCACCGGCTTGGCCTACAAAACCACCATCTTCTTCCGGGTACAACACACGACACCCCTATGCCGGGAAAATAACGACCGATCCGCATGTGTTCATGCAGCCGAGGTCGTCTTGATTCAGACGCCCGTCATGGGGTCCAGTCCTATGCGGCACCTCATACAAGCACAAGAGTTTCTCCAAGTCTCCACCAGCAAGAATCCACTCCCCACGCCGACGGTTCCGCGCGCAGCTTCCCGACTTTGCACCGGGATGCTCCTGGGGACGGGCACGTTCAAGCCGGGCGACTCGGTGAGGGAAAACGTGGTCATGGGCAGTCCGCCGGGACGAGCATTGCCCTTCACTGGAGGACAATTATGAGCAAAAGAGCGTTGTGGATTATGGCGACGTGCAGGCTTGGCTTGGCGCTGTTGTTCGCGGCGGGGGTCCAGGCGGAAGATTGTGCATTCTTTTACGAGGACTTTTCAGAGAGTTCACCCCATTCCTGGTCCTATTATGATGCAACCTGGATGGAACAAAGCGGAAAGCTTTCCGTTTCGCAGATCCAGGCGGGCTGGTTCGGCACGGCGGAAACCGTCTTCTACACCGATGCGTTGTATCAGATCGACGTGGACCTCGAGGTTCTCGATGCCGGGACGGACGCCGGCTTCGGGATTTACACCTTCACCCGGGGAGACGCCGTGCTGGACGTGGGAGGCAGCTTTAGCGACGGAATCGCGGCCATGGTGTATCCTGGTAAGGGTGCGGCTTCCCTCATGGCCTGGGACGTGCTCGAAGGAAAATGGTACGAGTCCAACGTGGTTTCGATTGCCGGCCCCATCACTTCCGTAGGATTCGCGCTCTACGACAGTCAGGCGGTGCTGCGTGTCAACCGGCAGAACACCGCGGCCGTTTTCCAGGGGACCTTCTCCTTCGCCCCCTGGGTGGTGGATACGTTGTGGCTCATGGCCCAGGGAACGGGAACCCAGGCCCGTTTCGACAACGTGTGCGCGGACGTTCCGGGAACAACGCCTCCTCCTGCGGGGGAGTATGACGGGATATGGAAGAACGCGGCCCAGACCATGAACTTCTACATCCAGACCTATGTCGCGGGGTCGGCCCTGGTCATCGCCACAGCGGACCTTCAGACCTTCCACGTGTTTCTGGACCCGGACTTTTCCAACGGCATCGACGTGGGGGACCTGGCGGGCGGCGGGCATCACCTGACGTTGAGTTTTTCGTCCTCGAGCCAGGCTTCCGCGGTGCTGACCCCTTCGGGGTCCGGGCCGCAGAGCTATCCGATTACCAAGCATTTCGGCACCCCGTCCGTCACGACCCACGACGGCATCTGGAAGTCCCCCGACTGCCAGGCCGGGACCCTGAACTACTACGTTCAGTCCTACGATACGGGAGCGGGCATCGTCATCGCCACGGCGGACCTGTCCACGCTTTACGTGTTTCTGGACCCGGACCTGTCAAACGGAATGGATGTGGGGGACCTGGCGGGTGCGGGGGCCCATCTGACCTTGTCTTTGAGCGGCGGGCAGGGAACGGCCATGGCTCGTTGCTTCGCCGCACCGCAGAACGCCGGCGGGGGGACTCCGGCGGCTTCGTGCAGTCTCACGGGCATGGGTCCGAACCCCAATCCCAAGGTGATCACGGGACCGGGGGGGAGTTCCATCGAATTGACCGACGACGTGATTCCGGGGAAGCCGGTGACCCTTTCCTCGGCAGACCCGTCGGAGATATTAGAGGCGGGGGAGACATCGGTATCCGGAGTGGTTCGGGTTTCCGTGGGTGGGGATGAGGGACCCCTTTCGGGGGATGGATTCTTCAAGGTTTCCCTCCCGGTGACGGGGCCGGTGAGCAATGCGGCTCACCTGACCCTGAAGACCAGGCTGAGCACCGGGCTGGTGTTGCCGGTGCACGGGGAATACGATGCGGTCTCCAAGACGTACACGGCGGAGCTGGCGGGGCTGTATGACGGCTGGGTGTTCGGGGTGGTGATTCAACCCGACCAGGTACTTTATCCGGACACGGGGAGCCTTTCCGAAGCGGCATGGCAGACGGAGTATGACTGGAAGACCTTTGCGTGGCACGTGGTGGACTCCTCTAACGCATTGACGGAAGTCAACGTCCGGGAAATCCAGTCGGCAGCCAAGGCGGTGGCTCAAACACTCTCCAACGCCCTGTTTCGTGGACCCAAGCTGTGGGTTTCGACGACGACGGAACCTCATGCCCGCCTGATACACAATGTGGCGGGAAAAGTATGCTTCAACCAACCGGGAACGGAGGAGAGTGCGAACTTCAGCTTGGTGAGCAGGACCGAGCAGGAAATGTTGGCCCTGGGCCGGCTGTACCTGGATTACAACGCCATCAAGACCTCTTTGGCCGCCAAAGGGATCACCCTGGGGCACGTGGTAATTCACGAAATGCTTCACGCGGTGCAGGCCGGGTACGACGTTCGGGTGGGCTGGGACTCCACGACCCACTCGTTGAAGCCCTACTGGGAAGGTACGGCCGTTCCCGTGGGCCAGTCCTACCAGGACAACAACGGGTCCATTTCCGGGCCGTCGGCTTCTGTGCGAAAGATGACGGGGGGCGGAGACGAATTCGCATTCCTGAACCGTGCCGTGGACGACTACACCCACCGGGGGGAAAACAAGGACTACTACTCCAAGCAGGACTTCTTCGTGTACGTGACCCGCATGTACAACCACAACGACTGGTCCTACCTGGGGTCCCTGTTCCAGGACCTGTACACGGCGACACTGAACAAGTTCGGGCGCACCATGGCGACGTATCGGAAGTTGTACCGAGCGGCTCTCAGCGAGTGGGTTTCCTTCTGGACCTCCAGGAGCCTGTCCGAAGTGTACTGTAACTACGCCGTGGACCGGACGTACAAACACCCGGCGGAGGCCGTTTTCCGGGAAAGCGAGGCCTTTGTTCCCAACAAGCTGGCCGCAAGTCTGTTCACGGCCGACACGGGCTACCAGACCCTGGACGAGACCAACAAGCGAGTGGAGTTCGACGCGGTGGAGCCGCTGTCCTGCTACGCGGTGAAGGTGGTGGTGCCTGAGAGCTACAAGACGGAGACGGAGAGCAAACTGCCCCTGTCTTTCTCCCTGACGGGAGGAGAACTTGGAGCGGAGGCCGTCCGCATGGTGATCTTCCGGGAGAACGACCAGGGGGTCATGCTTTCCTCCGGAGGGGAAATGTACCTCACGGATATTTCCAAACCGGTCGAGGTTTCGGTGAGCCAAGACGTACCCACGTTGACCATTCTGATCATGAACGGTTACGTGGAGGACAAGACCGTGAAGGTGGCGCTTGAGCTTCCGGATCCGGGCATACGGGTTTGGTTGAGACTCGTGTTCGAAAGCGACGATCCCGATCTTGAGTGTATTCCAAGGCTGATCTTCAATTCGGACGGTGAGACGCCGATTCCCCTCACCTGGAATGAAAACCGCTTTTCCGGAACCTATATCATGGAAGGCGAAGCCGCGGCAGGGATCGAGGGTGAAGTCTCGGAGGACCGGTCGGCCCTGCTGTTCTTCGAGTATGAAACCTATGTGTTCCCTGTCCGGCTGCGGATGGAGGGATTGCCTTTGACTTCCGAGGGAACCGATTACCGGGAATACGGAGCGGAGGGGGCTGCCGTGACTCCCTACATTACGGATTTCTACACTTTTCGGGAATGTGAGGAATCTCTGGTGATTGAAGGGGATACCCATATCCGCATCAGGATTCCGAAATAGCGGAAGGTCCCAGCGGAAAAAGGTACGTGGAGTTGCCCGATTCCTCGCACCGGGGTCTTCCGCCGGGCCCCCGCCAAGAACGCTGTCGGTCATGTCGGCTCGAGTGAAGTGAGAAAGGAGCGGCTCTTGACGGGGCCTATTTTCGTTCTTCAAGGCGGGACTCCGGGCATTCACGCCTATCGGATTTGTCTAGCTTCGATTATGGGCGTTTTTCAAGCGAATCATTTTGGAAACCAGTCCGTTTCGGTATGAAACCAGGGAATCCTCATTTGGGAAGAACAAATGAACATCGGCGGGTAAGGCTACACGTTTTATGTACTTGATAACATCAATGTCATCAAGAGGCTGGACTTGGGCGATGCCAAGACGACCTTTGAAGAACATTTCTCCGATCTGACGGAGCCGATGTATCGAACAAGAGCCGTAAACTCAAAGATACGGTTGCCATTGCCCTTTGCGCGGTCATTTGCATCTGCGGCGGGTGTGACGGATGCAGGCTTTGGCCGTTGCAAAGAAGACCGGTTCCGGATGTTCTTGGGTTTGTCCCACGGCATTCCCTCGCATGTGTCTTTTTCCCGGATTTCCAGCGGCATCGATCCGGTGGAGTCTCAGGGAGCTTTCGTGAGTTGGCTTCGAGTCATCCGGACTTTGTCTCAAAAAGAGACTGGAACTATTGGCTGCAAGGCCCTGAGTCGACCTCACGGTCGTGGTTCCGGGGAAAATCGAATCCATTTCGGCCCTCAAAGGCAACCTGGGACGCTTTCCTGAGGACCTCGGCTTTTTTGCTCCTGATTGACTCCGGTCCGAATACCGGGACATGAGTTATGATTATCTGAAACAGCGGGCGAAAACTATGGCCGCATCGAAACCTAACGCTACCGGATCACTTCGGACCTGGACCGGCCGCCCGAAAACCCTCTGTGGAAAGGGATGAAGACCGTCGTCATAGTCCGGTAAGGAACAACCGATCGACAACGGGCTTACTCCAACCGTTTCTTGTTATATCAGCTGGATACACTCGAACCCCAAGCTCGTTGCCCCCCATAGGGAATAGTAGTCCATAACCGGACGAGGGGGGAATCCCTGAACAGACCTCTTCGTGAATATCAACCCCCGAGGTTCCGACGACGGGCCTTCCGTCGGAGATTGTTCCACCGTCGTTGAGATCGATTAAGCCGATGTTGTTCCTCGGTGTCAAAGGAAACAAGCCGCATTCAAAGGACTGGCCGACTTCGCCCTTCTCACGGCGGCGCTCCCACGGAATCAACTCCGCCGCTCAATGGAACGGCCGCACGAAAGGAGAACCCTGATGAAACACTTACAGACCGGGATCCTCATTTTCGTCGCTCTAATTTTTGTATCTCAGGTTTCTTCATATGCGCTCTCGACCGACCTGCCGAACCTGCGGGAGCCGGCCTGGGGGGTTGCCGCCGAGCCTTCCGATCGGGACGACAATTCCGTCCTCGACAGTCAACGCCCTGAAAAGAGGCCCCTTCCTGAGATCACTCTGAAAAACCTGCGCCCCCCCTATCCGGATTACGAGTATTTCAAGGATCATCGATCCTTTCCCTTCAACCCCTACGCGGAAAGGTTCGACCTCGTCAATGCGTGGTGGCTTATTGAAGCGTCCACCCTGGTCTTCGCTTCACCAGGGTTTGTAACGAGAGAGTTTGAAAAAGCCGGTTTTTCCGACGTGCGGTTTTTCAGCGGCCGCAGCACCCAGTGCTTCACGGCCCGTAAGGGAAACTTCACCGTGGTGGCCTTTCGCGGAACCGAAGTCCGCTCCGAGGGGCAATGGTACGACATCCTAAACATTATTAACGACTTAAGGACCGACTTCTCCCTTTGGATGGATGAAATCCCGGCAGGAGGCAAAGTCCACCATGGTTTCAACGAGGCGTTGGACGAAGTCTGGGAAAAGGAGGGATTAAGAGCTTATCTGGACGCCCTTAGAGCCGAAGGATCGAAAATCTGGCTCACGGGCCACAGCCTGGGAGCGGCGCTGGCCACCGTGGCGGCTTCCCGTTATCCCTATATCCAGGGTCTTTACACCTTCGGTTCCCCCAAGGTGGGCGACGAAGAATTTCGGAATCGATTTCCCGTCACCGCTTACCGTTTTGTGCACCACAACGACGTGGTGACCGAGCTTCCCCCTTTCCCGCCTTATGTTCATGTGGGAAAGTTGAAATATATTGATGCCCAAGGTGAGATTCACGAAGAAATCCCTCAAACGGACGAGAACTCCGAACTATTGGGTTCTCTCCCTTCCCTGCGCGACCACGTGCCCCTGTTCTATGCGATACACCTATGGAATCAACTCCGTCTCCGCAAGAGTCCCACCACCTCCGCAGGAGTCCCGCCGATTCGATAACGGAGGGACCCGAGACCGAACCGCCCTCAATCGGTCTCGGCCGGGAGCGCTCGGCTTCTTTGAAGCTCTTGAAGTCGGCCTCCCGTTGTGAGAAATTCCAGGCTTCCCGGTTCATTGATTTTCCTGCGTTGAGGACTTCGCCGGCGAGAAGCTCTTCTTCCCGGTCGTGCTTCGTGCGGGTTTGCGACGCACCCATGTAAAAAAGATCGAAGGATTCGTTTTGAAGACCGTCTTGGTGATATCGGCTCTCGGAACCGAGCCGAACACGGCCGTGCGTGTAGCCGGACTCCCACTTCTTCAACGTCTGGTGTCGGCGTCGAAGAAGGCTGGAATACGGGAAGTCGTCGTGCTTTGTGAGCGACCCGTGCCTCGTGAAGTGGCGGAATGCGGCGCGGTGTTCGCATCGAGTGCTCAAGAAGTGGGCGATCGGCCCGGCAGTTTGTACATCCTTCTTGAAAACGGTTACCTCCCGGATATGGAATTCTTGGAGAGCATTCAGGAAACTTCGCCGAACGATGTACCTTTCACCGTGGCGGGAAGCCCCGAAGTGTTGGGTCTGCCGGGCGACACCGCAGTTGAATTATTGCGTGTCGTGTGGGTCGAGAGAAGTTTCTCCGAAATCCGTCACGCCGTGGAGCGAGAGAACCCGTCACCGCGAACCGTTTCGGGAACGATCTATGATGTTCGGGATAGACGGAAACTGGAAAAGGCTGAACGAAATTTGTTCAGGTCTCTCATCAAAGACACTGAAGGCTTCATGTCCAGGCATTTCGAACGCAGGATTTCTCTGGCTTTGAGTCGGCGTTTGGTGAACACCTCCATCACTCCCAACCAGATGACTCTGATCAGCCTGACCGTGGGCCTGCTGGGAGCCCTGCTCATGGTCCCGGACGTCCTCGCCGTACAAGTGGCTGGGGCTCTGTTGTTTCTGGGCCATTCGATCCTGGACGGCTGTGACGGGGAAATCGCCCGGATCAAGTTTCAGGAAAGTCGTTTCGGAGGGCTTCTGGACTTCTGGGGAGATAACGTGGTCCACTGTGCCGTGTTCTTCTGCATCGGCCTATCTTGGAGCGACCGGATCACTTCCCAGGTTCCACTCGTCCTTTCCGCGTCCGCGGTATTGGGGACCATCGGTTCCGCGGGACTGGTGTATTGGCGCACCATGCGCCGTAAAAGCGGAGACGGCCCGTTGTTCACCTCCGTTCAAACCACCGCCGCCCCCGGCCGCCTCGGCAGGGTGGCGGACGCCCTGACCCGACGAGATTTTATCTATCTGGTGGTGATCCTGGCACTGTGGGGCAAACTGGAATGGTTCCTCATACTGAGCGCCTTGGGCTCGCCGGCCTTTTTCCTGATATTGTCATGGCTGACCCTGAAAGACAAAGACGGCGCGTGATAGACGATCGCAATCCATGAGCGGCTTCCATCCGTTTGTGACAATTCGGAGACAAAGCATATCCCACCCCCCTGTGTTTCCAAGACTCCCTGCTTGCGAGACCACCAGGAAAGTCGTTTCGGAGGGCTTCTGGACTTCTGGGGAGATAACGTGGTCCACTGTGCCGTGTTCTTCTGCATCGGCCTATCTTGGAGCGACCGGATCACTTCCCAGGTTCCACTCGTCCTTTCCGCGTCCGCGGTATTGGGGACCATCGGTTCCGCGGGACTGGTGTATTGGCGCACCATGCGCCGTAAAAGCGGAGACGGCCCGTTGTTCACCTCCGTTCAAACCACCGCCGCCCCCGGCCGCCTCGGCAGGGTGGCGGACGCCCTGACCCGACGAGATTTTATCTATCTGGTGGTGATCCTGGCACTGTGGGGCAAACTGGAATGGTTCCTCATACTGAGCGCCTTGGGCTCGCCGGCCTTTTTCCTGATATTGTCATGGCTGACCCTGAAAGACAAAGACGGCGCGTGATAGACGATCGCAATCCATGAGCGGCTTCCATCCGTTTGTGACAATTCGGAGACAAAGCATATCCCACCCCCCTGTGTTTCCAAGACTCCCTGCTTGCGAGACCACTTGGACGTTTCTCGCCCGATGAAGCCTTACTCACGCGCTTTCGCCGTTTCAGTCGTCGTGGAGGGGGAAAAAACCGCTCCTCGTCCCGTGACGCTTACGTTAAGAGAGGCCCCGGCACGAGACAGTGCTTTACACAATTACGGCAAAATGCTAACAAGTCATTGACAAAAAGCGTCAGGCGGCTTTAAGCAGGGGATACGCTCTTTTTAGGTCATATTGATGCAACAAGGGAGGGTCCGTGTCCCCGTCGATCTTGCTCTGACGACTCGGAATACGAATCGGCGAAAACCCAAATTGTCCTCGAACGGCTTCGGCATCCCGCGTACGAGTTGAAACCGTCGTGCCTGCCGAAACCTGATGCAGGCACGAACATCGTGCCTTTGGTTTTCGCCTTTTTTCATCACACAGCTGGACCTCCATACGATCACCTGTCGGAAACCCAAGGGGGCTGCGGGTTATCAGCTTTGACGTACCCGCCTTTTAGGAGACCGAGGAAGGAGATGAACCACTGATGGAGAACATCAAGATCGCCATTATCGGAGTTGGGAACTGCGCAAGCTCTCTGGTACAGGGGATCCATTTCTATCTGAACAGGACGGGCGATGAAGCCATCGGTTTGATGCATTTGGACATCGCCGGCTACAAACCGCACAACATAGAAGTGGTGGCGGCGTTCGACATCGACAGTCGGAAAGTCGGCAAAGACCTGTCGGAGGCCATATTCCAAGCGCCCAATTGCACCCAAGTTTTCTGTGAAAATATTCAACGAACGGGCGTTTCCGTGAGAATGGGGCGAATTCTGGACGGCTTTTCGGACCACATGAAGGATTATCCGGATTCATACACCTTTGTCCCCGCCGATAAACCGCAGCCGACCAAAGAAGAAGTGGTGTCCGTGTTGAAAGAGTCGGGCGCCGAAGTGCTGTTGAACTATCTACCGGTGGGGTCCGAGCAGGCCGCCCGGTTTTACGCCGAATGCGCTCTCGAAGCGGGAACCGCGTTCGTCAACAACATTCCGGTGTTCATCGCCAGTGATCCGGAATGGGCCGCTCGATTCGCCGAGAAGAAACTGCCCATCATCGGAGACGACATCAAGTCTCAGTTCGGGGCGACCATCGTTCATCGCACCCTGACCGATCTGTTCAAGAAACGAGGAGCCAAACTGGAGCGCACTTACCAGTTGAACACCGGCGGAAATACCGATTTTCTGAATATGCTCAACCGCTCTCGTCTGCTTTCGAAAAAGGAATCCAAGACCGAGGCGGTCCAATCCGTGGCCGCGCGTCGGCTGGAGGACGAGAATATCCACATCGGTCCCAGTGATTATGTAGCTTGGCAGAAAGACAACAAGCTGTGTTTCATCCGAATGGAAGGCAAGCTCTTCGGCGACGTTCCCATGAACCTGGAACTGCGCCTTTCCGTGGAGGACTCGCCCAACTCCGCCGGAGTGGTCATTGATGCGATCCGTTGCTGCAAACTGGCGCTGATCCGGGGAGAAGGCGGCGTCTTATACGCACCCTCCTCTTATTTCATGAAACATCCTCCCCGACAGTACAGCGACGACGAGGCGTTCCGCATGACGGAGGCCTTTATTCAAGGAAGTTGGGGGGTCCGAGCCGCGTCGTCCAATGAACCTCGATCCACCCCCGACGAGCAGGTTCCCGTGAGGAAAGCCACTGAAATCTAAAGATCGATGTGGGGTTCCAATCCTTCAGGATAAATTAGTCACGTGATTGTTCCGGAAATATGTAACAATATGAAAAGGATCTCCGGTTGTCGGGGGATCCTTTTCGATTTCGGCGGGACGCTGGACTCCGACGGCGAACACTGGCTCGACAGGTTCGTAGAACACTACCGCGAGAGCCTTCCGGATATTCCCTTCGAGGAGATTAAGCGAGTTTTTTACCAGGCGGATCGCCGTTGCGATGAAGACCCGAGTGTGAATATTTTGGGCCTTCGCCCACTGATGACCCACCACGTTCATCTCCAGTTTCTTGAGCTGGGAATCGATGATCCGGCCGGAGAAGCCGAAATCGTCGGAAGTTTCTGCAAGAAAACGGAGTCTTTCCTTTCCCGAAACGCCGTCATACTAGCGGGACTCCGTCCCAGATTCCGCATGGGGGTAGTGTCCAATTTCTACGGCAACGTAGAGGTGCTTTGCGGCGAGGCAGGCCTCGCCTCGTCTCTCGACGTGATTCTGGACTCTACCCGAGTCGGATTAGCCAAACCCGATCCTCGATTATTCCGAACGGCGATCGCTTCCCTGGGGCTTTCCCCGGAGCAAGTGGCCTTCGTAGGAGATTCCTTCGAACGAGATATGGTACCGGCCCGAGAGCTGGGAATGGTCACGATTTGGATGAAAGGGCCGAATCCCAGATTGCCTGAGGCACCCGGGGCGATCGACGCCTGCATCACGGCGCTGGATCAATTGGAGGCGTTACTGTCATGAAAGCGGGAATTATTGCGGCGGGCATGGGAGAAAGAATGACAAAAGGCGGAATTCCCGTGTCCAAACCCTTGGTCCCCATCTTGGGCGACGCCTTGATTGCCAGGGTCATCAAAGCCGCGCACTCCGCAGGCGCCGAATCGGTGGCGTGCATCATCAACGAAGTGAATGTCGAAGTGAAGACGTATTTGGAGCGTGGTCCCTGGCCGCTCCCGGTCGATCTGGTGGTTCGGACGACGCCTAGTTCCATGGAAAGTCTTTTTGGACTTCAACCGTTACTTGGAGGAGAACCCTTTCTGCTCTTCACGGTGGATGCGGTGTTTCGCCCCGAGGTTCCATCGCTTTTCTTGTCCAAGGCACTGACTTTTTCGGATGCGGGGGCCGTCTTGGCCCTGACCGACTATGTCGACGACGAAAAACCTCTTTGGGCCAAAATGGACGATTCTTCGGGCCGAATAATGCGTTTGGGTCCCGAAGCGCGCCCCACTCCTTTTGTGACGGCGGGTTTGTACCATTTCGGTCCCGATATTTTTACTCTGATCCCGGAGGCTCGACGGCGCAATCTCGGAGCTCTCAGAGAGTTTCTCGCGCTATTGACGGAGTCCGGCTTTCCCCTGTATGGTGTGCCGATCCCGAAGACCATTGACGTGGATCACCCGGCGGACATCCAGAAAGCTGAGGACTACCTCAGAGAAACGGGCGGCCATTGAATCCGACAATGATTTACGGCGTGCTCAGAGAATCGGTCTTCTCTCCGGGCAAGGTTTCGGAGGACGCCGCGATTCTGCAGAAAAGTCTTGCAGAGCTGTCACGCCTCGGTTTTCGCACTCGTACGCTGCGACTCGACGAGATCGCGATGCTCAAAGGCGATCGGGCTCTCGTGCTCAGTATGGCTCAATCTCGTGAGGCCCTTGCCGAGTTGGAGCGAGTGGGCACGAACGGAGTCCGCATCGTCAATTCCGTGCGATCGGTTCGCACCTGCTTTCGCGCATCTCTTATTCGAGCCCTCGAGGATGCCCGCGTTCCCATGCCCTCCAGCCGAATCGTTTCCACGGAAGAGTTGGAAAGGAAGGAGCCTTCCTCCATTTTTCCGTTTCCCTTCTGGCTGAAACGAGGGGACGTGCATGCCGTCAGGAAAGGAGACGTGGTTCTGGTCGAATCGGACGAAGACCTGGAAATCGCGTTGCGCCATTATCGAGAGTCGGACATCCGTGAAATTCTGCTTCAAGAGCACGTGCGGGGAGAAGAAGTGAAATTTTACGGCGTAGGTAAGGGCGCCTACTTCCGTGCCTACCGTATCCCGGACGGCACCCTGATCGACTCCCCTTCTTCCGCCCTCGTGGACTGCGTTCGTCGCGCGGCCGATGCCGCCGGACTGGAAATATACGGCGGGGACCTTATCCTGACCCCTTCGGGCGGGGTATTGCTCGTCGATCTCAACGACTGGCCCAGCTTTTCCCGATGCTGCAACTCCGCCGCAGGGGGAATCGCCTCTTATGTCGCAAAACAATTAAATGGACCTAATTCATGACAGAGTACGCCAATGCTTCACGTTCTTTCGACACGCTCTCCGGCAAACTTTGTGACGAGGAACAAAAATACATTGCCCCGGGACTGCAGGAAGTGGCGCAGCTTGCCCGTTTGACGCTCAAGAGGGGAAACGGTTGTCGGCTGGAAGATTTGGATGGAAGGGAATACCTGGATTTCATGGCCGGTATCGCTGTCTGCAGCCTTGGACATTCTCATCCCCGATACATCGCAGCGATCAAAGAGCAATTGGACACAATCACCGTGGGAAGCTTCACCTCGGAAAGCAGGTTTGAACTGCTGCGGACCATAGCTTCAATCACTCCCGGCGATCTGAATCGAACCATGCTGTACAGCGGAGGTGCGGAGGCGGTGGAAGCCGCTCTGCGTCTTGCCAAAGCTCACACCAACAAATTCGAGGTCCTCTCGTTTTGGGGAGGTTTCCACGGCAAGAGCGGCGGCGTATTGGGCCTGCTGGGCGACCCCTTCAAGCAGAACTGGGGTGTGCTGCATCCCGGCTATCATCTGGCTCCTTATGCAGACTGCTACCGTTGCCCCTTCAGAATGGAATATCCGTCCTGCGGAATCTTCTGCCTGGATTTCTGCAGGGAATTCATACAGCGCAACACCGCGGGCAGCTTGGCCGCCATTCTGGTCGAGCCGATCCAGGGCACGGCGGGCAACGTGATTCCTCCAAAAGAGTTTCTCATCGGGCTCACGGAAATCGCCAAGGAAAACAACGCGCTTCTTATCGCGGACGAGATGATCACCGGCTTCGGCCGTACCGGTGCTCTGTTCGGGAGCAACCATACCGGAATCGTCCCGGACATCATGACCATCGGCAAAGGCATGGGAAACGGTTTTCCCATCAGCGGCTTGGTTTCCACCACGGAAATCTCTTCCAGTAAGCCGTTTTCGAAACCGAGTTCATCTTCCAGCAGCTACGGGGGGAATCCCCTGGCGAGCGCCGCGGCATTGGCCACCATCCGCACCATCCTGGATGACGATTTGGTGGAGAATTCCCGACGAGTGGGCGAATTTCTGCTCCAAGGTTTGAAGAAGCTCCAAGACAAATTCGAATTCATCGGCAAGGTGGACGGACGGGGGCTCTTGATCGGCGTCGAACTGGTCAAGGATCGAAAGACCAAAGAGCCCATGAGCAAAGACCATACCCGGCGAATTTTCCTTGAGACTTTGCACAGAGGTTTGCTCTGCATGAACTACAAGGCCAATTTCCGGATCAATCCTCCGCTGATTCTTTCGACGGCTGAGGCGGAAACCGCTCTGGGAATCCTGGAAGAAGTCTTTGATTTCGTCGAAAAGAATTTGCCCTACGCTTCTTAAAGGAGAGCCTGACGTGTCGCCCAACGTCTCGGAAAAGGAGAGACCTTTCAGCGGAGCGATCATCGGGTTCGGAAACGTTGCGGCCCGCGCCCATGTACCTGCGTTTCAAAAGGACCCGAGATTCCGCATCCGGGCGGTGGTGGAGCCGGACCCTGAAAGGGCCCGAGCCGCAAAGCATTTGTTGCCGGACGTTCGGGTATTCTCGTCTCCGGAAGAACTCTTTGACCGGGATACCGTAGATTTCGTGGATATCTGCACCCCGCCGTGTTTTCACGGAGAGCTGATCCTGAAGGCATGCAAGGCGGGATGCCATGTCTTCTGCGAAAAACCCCTCGTAACCTCCATCGAGGACATGGAAAGAGTCGTTCATGCTTTAGTGGACGCTCCCTCCATCGTTTTCACCGTGAACAACTGGAAGTACGCGCCGCTATGGCAGGAAACCATTCGTGCCGTTACAGAGGGCCGGATCGGACGCGTGGAGTCCGTCAAAATCAACGTGTTGCGTACACCCACGTCCGGCGGAGGCGCGACGGATTGGCGAAGGCGGGCGACCATCGCCGGGGGGGGCATCCTGCTGGACCACGGTTGGCACAACCTGTATCTGACCTGTGCCCTCCTGTCCCAGGCGCCTTTGGGAGTGCAGGCTTCCATGAAGCACCTTCCGGAAGACGGTTCCAGAATGGAGGAAACCGTCAACCTGTTCCTGGAGTTTGAAAAGGCCCAAGCGCATATTTTCATGACGTGGCGCGCCGAAACAAGAGGCAACCTGGGAGAAGTGCTGGGGAGCGAAGGATCGATCCAAATGTTGGACGACCATATTCTCCTCTCGTGCCCCGACGCATCACCCGGCCGTTTGAGTTTTTCCGAGTCCTTATCCGGAAGTTCCCATCACCCTGAATGGATGGACGCCGTCGTCGAATCCTTTCACCGAGAATTGACGGATCCCGAGGCGCGCGGAGGAAATTTTCAGGAAGCCCTGCTTTGCGCACGCATCACGCAGCTCGCGTACCAATCTCATCAGGAAGGATCTCGAACGCTGCCTTTAGACCAACCCGCCTCCGTCAAGACGGCCGCGCCCTGACAACCTTCTTTTCGAGCCGCCCATGAAGCAATTCCACCTCTGGAGTGCGATCCTCGGCATCGCATTGCTGATCGTTTTGATTCTGGACGTGGGCCCCGGAAAGCTCCTGGGCGACTTCACTCTCCTTGGATGGACGCTGCTGCCGTTCATCGCCGTGGAGGTCGTCGCGGACGGGTTCCACACTTTGGCATGGCGTTACTGCCTTTCCGGAAGCCACCGGCGCTTGCCTTTCACCGCCTTGTTTCGCATACGCATGTCCGGATACGCCATCGGATATCTCACGCCCACCGCTTCCTTGGGGGGCGAGGTAATCAGGGGAAGTCTCTTGTCCGTGAATGAATCGGGCGCCCATGCGGCCGGCGCGGTACTTATCGACAAGCTGACCTATTCCCTTTCACAGGTATTGTTCGTGGTGGCGGGGTCCCTAACCCTTCTCGGATTTGTGGACCTTCCCTCCGGGTTGGGCCCCGCCCTGATTGCGGGTAGCCTTCTATTGGTCTGCGGAATCTTCGGTTTTCTGTATCTCCAGAAGAAGGGCAAACTCGGCGCCGTATTCCGAAGACCGCTTGTCCTCCGTTTAGGCGGACGTCGCATGGAAACGCTGGCTCGACACCTGACCGCCGTCGACGAGGAACTCGCATCCTTTTACCGGCATCGCAGCGGTGATTTCTTCCGGTCTCTCGGCTGGCACGTCGTGGGTTTCGCCTGTGGAATTGTCCAGAGCTGGATATTTCTCCTCGTCATGATGCGGGAATCCTCGATCGCCTTAGCGGCCTGGGTCTGGTTCCTGGGCAGTTGGTTCGATCTGCTGGCTTTCGCCATCCCCATGAACATCGGGGTATTGGAGGGCGCCCGGATGTTGTCGTTCAGACTCCTCGGCCTCCCCCATTCCCTCGGGCTCACCTACGGAGTGGCCCTGAGGATGGAGCAACTGGCTCGGGCCTTCATGGGGCTCGCCTTTTACGCGGTCGGTAGCCTTTCGTTGCAGCGCACGAAACCGACGGTCGCCGTCGATAAGGAAGGTGGCACGGCCGGTGACCCCTCCTGATCTTGAACAATCCTCATTGATTCATCGTATACGGAGACCCGGATGGTGACCGGAATCCAGAGAGCACTGGGGCGGTCCGTTCGAATCACTACCGCATACCCCTTGGTCACTCTTGCCCTGGCCCTTATCCTGGCCCTGGTTAGCGTGGGATACACCTTTCTTCATCTTGAATTCCAGACCAGCAGGAAAGACCTGGTATCCTCGGATGAACGCATAGTCCGCCTGGGCGAAGAGGCTCGTCGTTTCCACGATATGGACAGTTTCGTGGTGGCGGTGGAAAATCGGGACGCCGACCGCGCCGTTGAATTCATCCGTGCCCTCGCATCGCGACTTGAATCGGATACGCGGAATTACGCACAAGTGGATTATCGAATCGACCCGGATGATTTTCGTTCGTGGGCTCTCTGGTTCCTGGGAACGCCGGAACTCGGAAATCTGGTGCAAAGCATCGAAGAACGAGCCGACATGATGGCTCGGCTCATTGACTCCCCCTCGCTCCCAGGCCTTCTCCGCGAAGTAAACCGCGAAATCACCGTCGGTATGGTGGGCGAGCTGTTCACGGGCTTCCTGGACGAGGATACCGAGAAAGATCAAGGAAACCGCGGTCGAGACGAAGACATCTCGTTCCTCATAGAGCTGTTCGGAGAGATGAGTCGGCGCCTGGAAGGAGAAAACGTCCCGGTCCGACCGTGGAACGCTTTCTTCCAGGTGGAGGAGCTCAACGAGGATGGACTAGAGGGATACTTCCGAACACCGGGAGGGGATTACTTCCTCGTATTCGTGACGCCCACCCTGGTGTCCGGTTTCACCAAGGCCCAGCACGCACTCACCGCACTGAGGGATGACATCGGACTCGTCCGGAAGGATTTTCCGGACATTCGGGCCGGAGTCACGGGTCAGGAAGCCCTCAACATGGACGAAATGTCCGTGGCGGTAAACGATATGACCACGGCCACCCTGGTTTCTTTGGCGGGCTTGGGAATTCTCCTCATCGCCTTCTGGCGTTCCGTGCGGAGGCCCATGCTCGAGCTCACGGAACTGATCCTGGCCCTTTCCTACACATTCGGCCTGACAACCTTGTTCATCGGACACCTGAACATTCTTTCGGTGACCTTTGCTCCTTTGCTCCTCGGGTTGGGTATCGACTACGGAATACACTGGTTTGCCAGATACCAGGAAGAAGAGAGAATCAATCCCGGTCAACCACGCAAAGAGATCGTTGAAGCCGTCATGCTTCAACTCGGCCCCGGGATCCTCATCGCCGGAGTAACCGCCGCGCTGTCCTTCCTTCCGCTGGCGTTCACCGGTTTCAAAGGACTGGCCGAGTTGGGCGTGATCACCGCGATGGGCATGGTCATGACCACCATGACCACCCTGTGCGTATTGCCTACCCTCACCCTGCTGTTCGACCGTTCACCCCGCAGGACGTCGATCCAAAGCACCGCCGGCACCCGCACCGTTTTCTACATCCTGACGCCCAAAAGAACCGGGCTCTTCCTGGCCGTCGGAGGCCTGCTTGTCGTAGCCTCCCTAATCGGCGCACGAAAGGTCTCCTTTGATCTCAATCTCTTGAATCTCCAGTCCAGGGAGGCGGAGTCCGTTGTCTGGGCCAATCGCCTGCTGAACGATTCCAATCGAGCCACCATGTACGCCTCTTCTTTGGCTCACTCAAAAAAAGAGATCAAGGAGCGTACCCGACGATTCGAGTCACTACCCACCGTTTCCGAGGTCCAGAGCGTTGAGACGTTTCTTCCTCAAGACAGGGAAGCCAAGGTGCCTTTGATGGCGAAACTCAAGGCCGCCCTTCCCGGCCCGGGCCGAATCTCCGAGCCGGAACAACCACTCCGTCTCTCGGAACTGGAATCGATCTTGAGCAAGATTCGCTTCAAGCTCGCGGACACGGATATTGACGATGTCTCGGACTCCCTGCGACGTCGCATGGAAGAGGCAAGGGACCTGCTGGATCGATTACGAGAGCAACTTTCGGATGTGGAACCCTCCCGGGCGATCAAGATTCTGACCGGCTATCAAACGGCCTTGGTTAACGAGATGAAAGACCGGTTCGAGCTACTGCGCGAGAATGTCCAAGCGCCCCCCATGCAGCCCCGGGACCTCCCCGTCTTTCTCAGAGAGTCTTTCGTAGACCCCCAAGGCCTATACCTGATACGAATCTTTCCGGACGGAAACATCTGGCAACCGGACTTCATGAGCCGGTTCGTCAAAGAGATCCAAACAGTGGATCCGGACGTGGTGGGCGACCCCATCATCCTGGACAGCTTCACAAGGAAATTTCGTGACGCCTGCATTCGCGGGGGCGTATACGCGGTTGCCTTCATTTTCCTGTTGTTGCTTGTGGTCTTCAGGAACCTCTACATGGTGGGGCTGGCCATCAGCCCTCTTCTCGTGGGGACGATCTGGACTCTGGGCCTCATGTCCGTTTTCGACGTGCATCTCAACCTGGCCAACACCATATTTCTTCCGTTGGTCGTTGGGGCCGGAGTGGAATACGGCATTATCATGGTGCAGAGACTCAGGGCTCAGGATACAAACACCGAAAGATTCTCAGTACCTTTCAGCACGGCGAAAGGCGTCGTTTTGGCGGGACTCACCACTACGGTGGGTTTCGGAAGCCTGATGATCTCCCATCACTCCGGAATCTTCAGTCTCGGGCTTCTGGCCACAGTCGGCAGCATCAGCACCCTTGCGGCCGCCGTCTTCTTCCTGCCGGCGCTGTTTCGCGCCGGCACCCTCCGGCGAGGATTCGGAAAGCGCCCATCGCAATGACCGGGACGATCCGGATTCGAAGTGCTTTGTTCTAAGCGTACCGATCCCAAAACCTGTTTCTTTTCCGTTCGGAGCACCGGCTACCGTTTCGCTCCGCCGGACACCGCCAGGCTCAGATATCTCCCGCCCTCCTCGAACATCAATCGCTTGTCCACCATCATTCGAAGGAAAGGAAGCAATCGATCCTCCGCCAGGGATGTCGTCGTTAGGATACGCTTCAATGAACGGCTGTTCCGGCAAAGCAGGTACACTTCTCTGGATTTTCCCGTGAGTCGGTGAAGTACGGGTTCTTCACCGGCGCGCTTCCGGCGTATGATCAGAAAGGTTCCGCCGTCCCTGTAGCTCAAACAGGATCGTCCGCCGTTCTCCCGCCTCGCCCTTTCGTAATCTTTCCCCCAGGCCGCCACTTTTTCCTTCACGGGTCGCCAGATCCGCTTCTGCAAGCCCAAGTCTCCCCGGTAGCCCTGTGTGATGAAGCATACGGACCGGAAGACTTCTTTCGGAAACAACCATCGGTAATTGGGATGATTGCCCACGGATCGGATGCCGAATCGCTCGGGATCGCACCAGACGGCGCTCCCGAATCCCAAAGTGAATTGAACGATTCTCAGCGGCTTGAAGGGAACGGCGAAATCCAGAGCCCGCAAAGTGTCCTCCACATCCTCCACCTCACTGCCGGGGAAATGCACCATGAGGTTGGAATTGTTTTCGATGCCGTACTCTTCGCACCACTTCATGGCTTCGAGGTTACGCACGGCGGTCGTCCCTTTGTTCATTTTGCCGAGCAGGCTCGAGCTCAAAGATTCGATGCCGATCTGGACCTCCTTTACTCCGGCCTCCGCCATCTTCCGGAAAAGCTCTTGCGGAGTGTTGGCCCGGGTTTCACAGAAGATACCCAGATCCTTGTCCAGATCCGAAAGGGACGAGAAAATTTCACGACTCTGCTTCGCAGGAAGCACATTGTCCACTACGGACACCGACAGTAATTGGTGGCGGTCCGTCAAGCGGTCGATCTCCGAAACGAACCGTTGAACGCCCTTGGACCGGTATCCGTTCCACTGAAGATTCAGGTTGCAGAAGGCGCACCCCTGTCCCAAAGCCTGATTCTTCCGACGCCACCAGCATCCCCTGGAGCCTTCCACGGGTAGCGTGGGGAAGAACCGTGCGGACGCGGGGAAAGAACGCAACACGGCAAAATAATCATCATAATCCGGGGCCGGAAACTGATCCAGCCCCTCCGCCTGAACGAACTCTCCGAGATCCGGAGCATTGGGACGGGATCCGCAAACCACACCGGGAATGTTCAGGGATTCCGAACGACCGGCGCCTGCTTTCAAAGCCCGCACCAGTTGGGTCAAAGGAATCTCACCTTCACCGTGAATTACGTAATCCACCTCGGGAAAACACCGAAAGAAGCCGTCAACCGATTTGGGAATAAGCAGTGAACCTCCGAGAACCACGGGGAGTTGAGGGACGTCCCGCTTGATCTTTCGTATGAAATAGAGGGAAGACGTGAGCTGACACAGGCAGGCCGAAAACCCCACCAGACCGACCTCCCCCCAATCCTCGGAATGAATCAGTTCGGCGGATACTTCTTCGATCTCACCGCACAACTCGTGAAAACGAAGACCGCGTAGCGATTTCTCTCCCCGGCTCTCCTTGTGAAACAGCGACTCCGCACGATCCTTTAGGTCCGGATAGAGAAGAGCGGCGTAGACCGACTCGGCCAACCAGGTTTTGCCGGAAATCGCACGATAGATCGGATATCCCACCCTTTGCGCCACCCGCAAATACAGAGGTCGCGTCTCCACTGGAACGTCCGGAATGGATTCCGCAAGGCAGGCTTTGAGAACGCCGAGTTGAATCGACGGCCTACCGAACAGGGACCATGGGGTGGAAACCAACAAAACCCGCCCGAAACCACAATTCAATCTGGAGGACATGATGTTTTCCGCGATTCCGTTGAAATGAAGTGAGGGGCGGGGTTCCGAATTCGAACCGTGCCTTGGCGAATTTCGACCATCCGAGTCGGTTTCAGGAAGACTTGCCCGCCAGGAGAGTCTCGAACGCACGGCGAATCCCCACGAATTCCTTTTGGTCCCCACCGCGGTCGGGATGAGTCTCCATGGCGCGTTTTCGGTAGCACCGGGTCAGTTCCGCCCGACTCATGCCTTCGAATTCGGCGGCACCTATGCCGAGAGACTTCAGGGCCTCTGTTTTGGACACCGATGGTTCCACTCGCAGTCGGGGCCCCCGGTAAAATTGACGACGTCGCTGGAAGTCCCGAACATACTCGCTCCAGGCCCCACCCCGGTCGAACTCGTTATCGAAGTAGAGGATCAGATACTTGCGAAGGTACGGATGCAGAAGGTTCCAAGAGCTTCTTTCCAGACCGCTGAAAAAACCTCGGTCTTGGTTCAAACGGCACAATTCGTCGACAAAACTCTCGTCCACCTTCTCCGGATCCAGTACCGAAGGCTGATTCCGCGTGTAATACCCCGCGAAGCGTCGCTGAAGGTGCAGTGCCGTGTAGAGATAAGACCTGATTTCGTGAGGCTTCAAGTCTCTTTCCATGGTGTCGAAGAGGCTTTCGATCTCATCACGGCTCTTCTCTAGAAGCACGTCCAGGAACTTCCATCCCCGGGCATCAAGGTTTCCGATATCCACCCTTCCGCAACGCAAGAAATGAAGCCTTCGTTTATCAAAGGAAGGCAGGCCCTTCTGTCTTTCCCACATTTCTTTCGGACTGCGGCTCCACGCCTTCTTTCCGCTTTGATCTTCGCGTTGAAACTGCTCGGCCACCCGCCGTACACGAGGATCCACAAAGGGGAGAAAGACCGCTTCGAGCTCGTCGTAGGAATAGGCCGCCGCTTTCGCGTCGAGGATTTCCTCGATTTCCTCACTGATATAAAACCCGTTTCCGCCGGGGTACTCCACATAACGGTTCGGGTCGTTCCCCAATTCAACGAGCACCCGATGTTTCCAGGCACTCTCTTCTCTATAGGACTCCCTGAGACTGTAATCTACTCCTCGGCGGGTAACCCTCCCTTTGATATACAAACCTTCCTCCTCCGGCCTCAGACCGGCGACGACAATTCGAACAGTTTCCGGAAATCTCTTTTCGTGAGGAAGGTTCACCGGAACCTATCTTCAACGAATCAGGCAAGCGCTCTTTAATGCACCGGTTGAAGTAAACCGTATGTCCTGTTACCCGGAAACCCCTTCAAGATAGGACTTCGCTTGTCCGTGAATGGTCGGAGAGACCGTATCGGGAACCGACCGGATGATTTCTTCCAGCGCCGGCACCACCCATTGTCGAAGATCGGGCTTAAGTCTCTTAACGTGTTGAAAGCCGTTAAGCATGCGACCTGCGGTGGTGGTGTTGATACCGGCAAGCTCAATGATGCCTTCGGCGAGTTTGGTCACCCCTTTTTCAGTCCAGATCATGCGGGAGTTGCCGGCCATGGTCAGAAACAGAGCCCGGCACCAAGTGGGCTGTTTGATATCGAAAGTCGACCTTTCTTTCTCTCGTTGTATCTGTTCAAACAGGTCTCCACGAGTTCCCGAAGCAACCACTCGCAGGTAGTTGGCGTACCCGCTCAAATGGTCATGCCAAGCGTGGTAGGTTTCCTCCAAAATTGCCAAGCGATCCGGCGACGAGCTCCTGTTGAGCATCATGAGGGCGTAGAAGCGGTCGTTGGCCGTGGTCGCCCTGCGGAAGTGATCCCTTATGACCCGGTGACCGTCCGACGAATCATCAAAAACAGCCAATTCCAGCAACACGGACTTGAGCAGGCGATCTTCGATGCCGTCTTTGGGAGAGTTGAGAGACCGATACGTATCCAAACCTTCAAAAGCGTCCAGCAGGTCACTTCGATACCGTTCATTCACCGACGCCACGAGTCGGTCTCGAGCGGCCGCAAGTTCCGGATACCAGACGGCATAAGCCCGATCCAGGGGCTGTTCGTCTATACGAAGCAAATACGCTTTGAGTGAGGCCGAAGCCGGAAGGCGCAACAACTCGCCATAGAGTTCCAGCCACCATTCATCAATATCGGCCTCGGGATTCAACAGCAGTCTCACCCTTTGTTCATCCGTCAGAGTCCTGACTGCTTCCACACGGTTGAAGCCGTTGGGATCGGACTTCGCCTGCAGAATTCGCTCCTCTCGCGAGGCATTCTCATGCAGGAGGGTCCCATAAAAGGAATAGTCCCGGTTCAGCGATGCAAAAGCGGGCTCTTCCTTTACTCCCTCAATCACCACCTCGCCTATCCCCTTCTTGAGTGCATACACGATGGCGGATCCCGGGAGATCGCCTCCCGCTTTCCCGACGAGGGCAAGCGACACGGGGAGATGAAAGGGGGGCCGTTCTTCGGTCTCTTCCTGGCGGAACTTGATGCGATATTCTTCACTTTCCGAAGAGTAGATCGTTTCCACCGTTACCCGGGGATAACCAATTCTGTAGAGCCACTGTTTCTTGAAATCATCCAGGCTTTCTCCGGATACCTCTTCGAAACATTGAAAGAACTGGTCCGTATCCGCGTTTCCGTTTCGATACCTGGAAAAATAGAGCCGCTTCCCTTCGAGAAACCGTGACTCTCCCAACAGGAGCCGGAGGCTGCGTACGACCTCGGCGGCCTTAACATAGGTTACTCCGTCGATGAGCTCGTCGGGATGATTAAATCCCTCCCGCACGATCCTCCCGGCGTGGCCTCCGTCTTCAATGGCGAGAGGCCCCATGAGCGGATCACGAATGGAGTCCACCTGTCTGAGCCGGATGAACGTGGGATCGAACAGGTCGGCCGTGAACCGACGCTCGACGTCCACGGTGTACGCCTCGTTGAGCCACACGTCAAAGGGAGTCTCCATGGTGGTTTCACTTCCGCACTGATTGTGCTCGAACTCATGAACGACGACGGAATGTGCGTACAGAAGACCGGCATCCAAAGTGTGCTCGTCCACCAGTGCGGCGTCCGTCACGATGGTGGTATTCCCGACGTTTTCCATCCCTCCGAAGTTGGATCGGTTCATACAAATGGTGCGGTATGTCTCGAAAGGGTAAACATATTCTTGGGTGCGTCCGATCCAAAGCACGGCTTCTTTGAGGATATCCATGGGAACCCGTGCGCCGTCCGTCCGGCCGGGGGGAACAAGATATTCGAGACGCACCTTCTTTCCGTTGGAATATTGGACCTCGTCCACCAACTCGTCCCAGGTGCCGACTCCGACCAGAAACAGATAAGGCGCCATGGGAACCCGGTTGATGTAGGTAACGATCTGTCTCCGAGGGTCGTCCTCTTTGCGCACGGGCCGGCCGTCGGGATTCCGCCGCCGGTCGACATCGCCGTTGCTGATCAAGTGCGTATAGGCCGCGTCGGCCTCAATGGTGGTGGTCATGGTGCACTTGGCGCGGCAGTCGTCCAGGATGGGCATGATCCTTTGAAATCCCCACTGCTGGCACTGGGAGATGAATTGCTGAGGAGCGCCGGGCGGAGTTACATCCTTGTAGATTCCCTCCAATAAGGAATCCGAAGGGCGGCAGCGAGTCAAAGTAGCGATGAGCAGATTCTCACCCGAACGAAAAAGGCGGGGAAAGGTCACCACGAGCCGTTTTTCGGGCCTGTGGTATTCATACTTCAGGTTCGTGCCCGCGTCGTCCGTGGAATCCTCAAGCAGGCAGATCCGAAGGATTTCCAAGTCGTCCGCGTCCAGAGTCAGTTGCTCGAGGTCTTGGAGGACGATCATTTCCAGCCTGTTGGAAACCTCGACGCTATCCCCAAAAAAATTCAGATGAATATCCAAATGCCGCAGATTGACGGGCAGCTCTCCGAAGTCCTCGCGATTATATCTAAAACGACGTTCCTGCTCCATGATCTCCCTCAAGGATTCACCCCCCTATTGCCGGAATCCAAGGACAAGTCCGATGCCGGAAGTCCAACGCGCAAGGGGAGTCTGGTGCCGTGTTCTTTAGTGATCTTGTTGCATCGGGCGTGTGGAAGTCGAAAGTCAACGACGCCGGGTTTTTCCGCACTCCCCCGTTCGGCTCAAAAACGAAGCCGGGCCCCCAACGCAGCAGACTACTTGAAAAGAGGCGCCGATGTACCGCCGGAGTCCGTTGAACACGGAGCGCCGGAGACACCGAGCACGAAAAGTACGGAGCCTGCACGCCCGGCGTACGAAAAAAGCCCGCCTCCCGGTAACGCCCCATCGGGGGTCTGGAAAACACAAATTTCAAATTACCAGGGAACATGAAAGTACTGCAACCCTTGCCGCGTTCGCCAAGCTTTCACTTCATTGAAGAGGAGCGATCCGCTCTATCGGCTCATTACGCCGGATGCTGCGTCCGGTTGCTCTCGGCCGACAGCCTTTAGCGATTTGAGCAGGAAAGCCCGATTCAAGAATCAAAAAGCCGACACACCCTTCATGGAAGGGTGTGTCGGCTAAATCCGGGTCGGTGCTGAAAACTGACTAAATATTTTTCCACATGGGGTCAGATCTTCTCTCTGAACATATCCTTCCCGGAAAGCTCTTCTTCAATGTCTTTGATATACTGCTCGATCAGCACGCCGAGATAAATACAGACATTTCCATCAACGCATGCGTCGGCGTCTTTCTTGTCCAAAAAGGCATGCCTGCTGTGCTCGCCTTTGGAAAAAGTGACCACCCAGGCTTTCTTCGCATCATCGAACGCGAGGTCCGTCGACAGATCATTCTTTTTGATTTCCGGGTACATATCCAGCAGTTTGCTCTTCAGATCCTCTTTGGAATAGCCCATCACATCCTCCTTCTGAGATTACAAAACACAATCGAAGCACTCATCAAGAACCCTTCAAATTCACGCCGGAAACCAAGCCTACCTGACTCGTTCCCTTTGGTTCTCCCCGAATTTCGGGAACTCACAGCATCCAGACCACGGTATTACCCAATTTTACTTGCCGGGCGAATACAACGGGCAATATCTTCTCCCAGCGCCCGCCGAACTCAGTAGTTTGCACGGTGCTTGAAGCGCGCGGCATCCTCCTCCGCAACCGGTCCTCGGGCGGGATCGATAATTTCGAGAACGGCATGCTGCTTAAGTTTCGCGCATGCCGCATTCAGGAGCACCCGCATGGCATTGGCGATTCTGCCCTGCTTGCCGATGACCTTGCCCAAGTCCTCTTTCGCAACCCTGAGCTCAATCACCGAAGTATGTCCCCCTTTTATTTCGGAAACACTCACTTGCTCGGGAAAATCCACCAGATCTTTCGCAATATGCTCAATCAACTCCCTGATCATAACAACCTCTCCATCTGTTCTGCCGACAGTACAACGGGTCGGAGGAGAAAAACTCGATATTACGGTACAATCTCCGATTCCGGTGCGAATTCATCCGCTTTGGAACCGGTAAACACCAGCTTGCCCGACCTGCAGTCGGACACCGTAAGAGAATTGCGGAATATATCTCTTCCAAAAGGGATTACCTTGTTCAGCCCATCCGTATGGACGAAAATTCTCTCGACTCCAAGTCCGTGTTTATTCATACTCCTGATCAGCTCATGCGCCGATGTCCCGTCGAAATCTCCCCACAACTTGAAATGTGCGCTTTGTTCATTCTTGTGGACGAGTATTTTGAAGTTCGAAGCCATTATGTCCCTCACAACCCTTGATGCGGGCTCCCAGTTCTCGTGCAGATCAGGAACGGAAAAACTACCGCACCCCCGCCGGCGGCCTTTTCGTTTTTTAGTCTGTTCAATTCATACAAGAATGCACTCTTCTTCAACGAAAGGGCTCACTTTTGGTTCTTTGATTAGGAACGCTTCTCGTGGAAACGTTTTTCTTGGCGAACCTTCCCATCGTTCGCGCGTCGGAGGACCGTTGCAGGTCCGGGAAGTATCCGTCCAGATATTCCAACAACGAGCCGAGAGAACTGCTTTTCAGTACGAAGCCGTCTGCTTCCGAGGCTCTCGGATCGTGTTTGTATCCTTCATAACCCGTGAAAAGGACGACCGGGACTCCGGGAACTCGCTTCTTGATCTCGTGCAACAGGTCCCATCGATGCCGCTTTTCAAGAAACAAATCCAATAAGACCACATCCGGCGGAAACTCGTTCATCAGGCCAAGAATCTCGGAAGGTTCGCCGGTGTCGTTTACGGTATGCCCCAAATTCGTCAGTTCATCCGCCACGAATCGACGCACCTTCTCATACTCGTCGACGATAACGATCCTCACGCGTCTTCTCCTCAAGTCGGAATAGGAAGAGCTAGTCTTCGCTGCTCGAAATCGCGCCCGCCGACCGTCGGAACCGGAATACTCAAATGGAATCCCATGCTCGGTGTTGATGAGGCTCGGGACCGAATGCTCGCTCGTCATTACGACGTCATCCGCCGATACTCAGACTTCCCGAAAAGACCGTTGTCCTGTTAGTTTCTTTCTTTTAGGCTTTGGATTCCCGGAATCAGGGGCACATTCACTAGATTATGAACAGTCTCCGGCCCAAAAGATTTAGATTAATTTGACCAGACACAGAAAAAAAAAAGAATACCCTTGATACTGTATCTCGTGCTCAGGAGCGCATCATCAGGCTCAAGGGCCGGAAAATACAGGCTTATCGTCGTCGCGCTTAGGAGAGGCCGGACTCTCTCAAATCCCGTATCAAGGTGGTTGAAGCCCGTCAATGAATAAAGTATGTTCCTTCGGTTCACCGCATTCGACCAACACCTGTCGGATCCCGACGCCCATTGCACCGCCGGGTTTGCCGTGCTCCAATCGGGGTCCCCATGTCCACCCATGCTTCATCGGAACCATTCTCCCAACGTTTTGCCAAGCAACTATTCCCGGTCCTGCTTATCACCGGGGTCTTCCTGGCGAATTTCCTGGCGCGAATTATCGTCGGGCCAATGCTGCCCACCCTGGAAAAAGAATTAGATCTAACCCACAGTGCGGCGGGGACCCTCATCTTCATCGTTTCCGTGGGCTATGGGTTGGCGCTTCTCGCTTCGACATTCGTGTCGTCCAGAATCACACACCGCTCCACCATCATCCTCTCGGCGGTTTCCGTGGGTCTCGCTCTGTTGTCCATTCTCGCCGCTGAAGGAGCCGTGGGGTTGGGTTTCGGGCTTTTCGCCCTCGGCATCGCCGCCGGCCTGTACCTGCCATCCGGCTTGGCCACCATCACAACCATGATTGTCTCACGTGATTGGGGTAAGGCTCTAGCGGTCCATGAACTCGCACCAAACCTTTCTTTCGTGGTCGCGCCGGTTCTTGTCGAGGCCTTACTGGAACGCATTTCCTGGAAAGGGACTCTGGCCGTTCTGGGAGTCGCCTCATTGATCCTGGGATCGCTTTTCGCTCTCTTCGGCAAGGGGGGGAGATTCACCGGGCGGGCGCTTCGCTTTCAAACCATGAAAGAACTTCTTCGCACTCCTTCCATTTGGATCATGATGCTCTTTTTCAGCATGGGGATCGGCGCTAGTCTGGCGGTATACAACATGATCCCACTCTTTCTCGTTTCCGAGCATGCCATGGCAAGAGAGACCGCCAACAATCTGCTGGCCCTTTCAAGAATATCCGGGATCGGAGCTGCTTTCTTCGCAGGTTGGATGATGGATCGCGTGGGAGCCAAACGGTTCTTGGGAGGCTGTTTCATCTGCAGCGGCACATTGACCGTACTCCTGGGTCTCACTCACGGATTCCCGTTGATCGTTCTTGTATTTCTCCACCCCATGGTGGCGGTCACCTTCTTTCCCGCGGCATTCGCTTCCTTATCGAGGCTCACCGCCCCCAACAACCGAGGCGCGGCCGTGGCGTTGGTCGTACCCATGGCCTTCACCGCTGGCGGCGGCTGGGTATCAACAGGGATCGGCTTCGCCGGCGATCTCGGTTCCTTCGGCTACGGATTCGTGGTCTTCGGCGTCATGATCCTCGCTTCGGTCCTTCTGCTGCCGCTGCTGAGGTTCCACACACTCCCGGACGACGTCTGAGTCCAACCGCGCTCAAATCGGCCGCAAAAAATAAAATCCCCCTTGGGATTATATTCCCGAGGGGGATTCCGTTTTCCGATTCCTGCTGAGTCGGCTTGGGATTACATCATGCCGCCCATGCCGCCCATTCCGCCCATGCCGCCCATTCCGCCCATTCCAGGGGCTCCGCCCATGGGCATATCGGCCTTGTCATCCGGTTTCTCGGCAATCATGGCCTCGGTGGTCAGCAGCAACGACGCCACGGAAGCGGCATTCTGGAGAGCAAACCGGGTCACCTTGGTGGGGTCGATGACGCCTCGCTCAATGAGGTCGCCGTAATCGCCGGAGTCCGCGTCAAAACCGAAGGCGCCGGTGCCTTCCTTGACTTTCTGGACCACGACCGATCCTTCGAAACCGGCATTATTGGAAATCTGGCGCAGGGGGTCTTCCAGGGCGCGCTTGAGAATATCCACGCCGTACTGCTCTTCGCCGCCCAGCTTCAGGCCTTCCAACGCGGGGATGCAGCGAAGCAGCGCCACTCCGCCGCCGGGAACGATACCCTCTTCGACCGCCGCGCGCGTCGCGTTAAGCGCATCTTCCACGCGGGCTTTCTTTTCTTTCATTTCCATTTCCGTTGCGGCGCCCACGCTGATGAGTGCCACTCCGCCGATCAACTTGGCCAGGCGTTCCTGAAGCTTTTCACGGTCGTAATCCGACGTGGTCTCGTCGATCTGGGCCCGAATCTGACGAACTCGACCTTCCAAATCGGCCTTGCTGCCGGCGCCGTCCACGATCGTGGTGTTGTCTTTGTCGATGGTGACACGCTTGCAGCTTCCCAGGTCGTTCATGGTCACGGTTTCCAGCTTGATACCCAAATCTTCGGAAATGACCTTGCCGCCCGTCAGAATCGCGATATCTTCCAGCATGGCTTTTCTGCGATCACCGAAACCGGGTGCTTTGACCGCGGCGACCTTGAGGATTCCTCGGAGCTTGTTCACCACGAGAGTGGCCAGTGCTTCACCTTCGACCTCTTCCGAGATGATCAGGAGCGGCTTGCCGGACTTGGCGGTCTGCTCGAGGATGGGAAGGAGGTCTTTCATGCTGCCGATCTTCTTTTCATAAAGAAGAATCAGGGGCTCTTCCAACACCACTTCCATCTTTTCGGGATCGGTGGCGAAGTAAGGCGAGAGGTAACCTCGGTCAAACTGCATGCCCTCGACGATGTCCAGGGTGGTTTCCATACCCTTGGCTTCTTCCACCGTGATGACGCCCTCTTTGCCGACCTTCTCCATGGCTTCGGAAATGATGTTGCCGATGGCTTTGTCGTTGTTGGCGGAAATAGTCCCGACCTGAGCGATCTCTTTCTTGTCCTTGGTGGATTTGGAAAGCTTTTTGAGTTCCTGAATGGTGCTTTCCACCGCTTTTTCCACCCCTCGCTTGATCGCCATGGGATTGGCGCCGGCTACCACCAGCTTGGAACCTTCTCGAAACAGGGCCTGCGCCAGCAACGTGGCCGTGGTGGTACCGTCACCGGCCACATCGGAGGTCTTGGACGCCACTTCCTTAACCATTTGGGCGCCCATGTTCTCGAACTTGTCCTCCAGCTCGATTTCTTTGGCCACGGTCACGCCGTCTTTGGTGATGTTCGGGGAACCCCATGACTTCTCGAGTACGACGTTTCTCCCCTTAGGCCCCAAGGTGACCTTCACCGCGTTCGCCAGGGTATCAACCCCCTTCATGATCTTTTCGCGTGCTACCGTGCTGTATCTGATATCTTTCGCGGGCATTTAAACGACCTCCTGATTATTTCTCGATTATCGCAAGAATCTCGTCTTCGCGCATGATGGAATGTTCCACACCATCAATGCCGATCTCGGTTCCGGCGTACTTTCCGAACAGCACCTTGTCCCCCTCTTTCACGCCCAAAGGAATACGCTCCCCTTTGTCGTTGACCTTTCCGGGGCCGGCGGCGACGACTTTACCCTCTTGGGGCTTTTCCTTTGCCGTATCGGGAATGATAATCCCCCCCGAGGTCTTTTCTTCCTGTTCGGTTCTCAACACCAGAACTCGATCATTCAACGGCTTTACCTTCATCCTTTTTCCTCCTTGGAAGACGTGATATCCGCAGGAACCTCTAAGCAGAAACCTTATAATGAAGAACCACCATCACCCGAAAAGCTTAATCCCAACCATGGACCCCCAAGGTCGGTCTCGGCGATGACCGAACGATTCTCCGTCCTCGACCACAGGTCGGGTGTCCTTGGTTCCGCAACCTGTTCTTGCTGTTATGCTTTCGTATTTTCGGAAACCGTAACCACAATTTAGGGGCTGTCAACCGGTTTCGGGGAAGTTTTTTTGGCGCGTTCGCAGGGAACCCTTCCACGCCTACCGCCTCCCCCGTTTTACGCATCTCGTCACCCGAATCCCCAAAGTAAAATCCGATTCTCGACTCGACCTCTTCTTGTGGCGTTCCCTGCCGCAAATGCGATAAAATCTTTTCCGGTCCGTCGGGCCTCCGCGACGAAAAGCCGAACACCCCTTTGCGAACAATCCCGAACAGCACGTTCACGAAATCGAGGTCTTATGGGATCATTCCGCACGCACACCCTGGGAGCCGTACTGGTAATTACAGGCTTCTTGGCGGCCCTTGTGTTCTTTTCCGTGATGGAGATTACTCCCAAGAATGCCGTGGTTTTCTTCTCAATAGCCGTTATGGCCGCCCTCTTTCCGGACATCGATACCAACAGCAAAGGGCAAACCCTCTTCTATTCGCTGTTCTTCGTGTTGGACGTCTACCTGATCGCCGTGGAGAACTATGGATATGCGGCTCTGTTGGGCCTGGCCGCCATGCTGCCGATCCTCGGAAGGCACCGCGGTTGGACCCACACCTGGTGGGCCATGATCCTCGTCCCGTCGCCGATCCTTCTTCTGCCCTGGCTCCTGTTCGAGAAAAGTCCGACGGTCCTCTGGCCGTACTACGTCAGCGCGTTCCTGGGCTACTTTTCCCACCTGGCCATCGACCGAAAGCTATGAAAGCTCCTCCCCCGATGCGACGCCGGGACCTTCGTCCCTTCATCGCCGGGGTCGCAATGAATCGGATGATCATTCGAATGTTCAGGAAACTCTCATGGAGAGAATACGATTCAACCCGAGAGCGTCTTCGTAACGGGCCGCAAATGAGTCTTGAGGAGGTCGCTTTCCGGTAGATCAAGGGACGGGAATGCCTGCTTCAATTCTTCGAAAAAGCGAACAATCAAGGCGAATTCAACCTGAATGGTGTTGATCCAAGCCCAAAGACACTGCTTGCCTTCTTCGGTTAACGCATATTTCCGCTTGGCCATTCCTCCGGAGGGCTGTTCCCACCACGACTCCACCATACCACGCCCCTCCAGCGCTTTGAGGTGTCGATAAAGTCCGGTGATGTTCAAAGATACTCCCAACTCCTCCATCACCGCCTTTAGACGTTTCGCGATCTCGTAGCCGTGGATGCCCTCATGCCGGTACAGGGTCAGCAGAATCCACGCCCCCGTATGCAGGGTCATGCTTTTTCCGGAACAGGGGCAGTCTTTCAGGTTCGCCATGGACCCACCCTCTTCACCCTCATTGTCGTTTCACAGTCGACGCGCCGTTCGGCAAACGACATTGCGCAGGAACCGGCTTTCGATTCTCCATAATTGGAATCCCGGCGGCTTGCGCGGTTTTCATCCCTTCGAATCCACCGCCCATTGAAATCCCGTGTCGAAAGCCCGCCGATTCGCCTCCAGCTTGGATGCCGGCAGACGGTCCTCCAACACCGCCGAAATCGTCGACGGTTCCGCGGGCAGAACTCCGCTTCCCCACAGGGCTCCGATCATGACCACGTTGGCCATGATCGGGTCTCCCAGACCCCGAGCTATTTCCGTGGCCGGCACCCAATAGGTTCGTTCGCTCAACTCGTTCAAAGCCGATAACAGTCGTTCCTCGGAGGGATACTCGTTTTCTCCCGCTATGACTCCCTGGGGGTAAACGGGCCGAGTGTTCGTCAACGTAACGACCGACCGATTGCCGTAGGCGATCAGGACACGCAGCGTCTCCACCGGCTCGAGCCCCAGGATCACATGAGCCCTTCCTTCCGGGATCAACGGACCGTATCGCCGCTCTTTGGAAACGCGGATATGACTCATTACGGAGCCTCCCCGCTGGCTGAGGCCGTAGGTGTCCCCCACCGTGATCCGGCGACCGGCTCTTATCAGTGCTTCGCCGACCCATTGCGCGGCCAGAACGTTCCCCTGTCCGCCCGAACCGGAGATAACCAAATTCAAGGGTTCATCACGCATGGTTGATCTCCTTTCGGATGATGGCATTGTGAGGACAAACCTCGGCGCAGACACCGCAACCCACGCAAATGACCTCATCCACTCCCGCTTTTCCGGAACGGTCGTCGAAGAAAAGGCCGGGACAGCGGAACACCCGCGTGCAATAGCGATTGCATCCGCATTCCTCGCCCCGGCACTTGTCGGGATCCACCTCGACTTTGTAGGGAAACCCACCCCGCTTTCTTTGCACCAGTGCGCAAGTCCGGCGCAAAATTAGAACGCGGACGCCTTCTTCCTCGTTCAGCAGCCGATACAACGTTTCCGTGGTTCCATGAAGATCGTAGGGATCTTCTACGGTGACGGAAGCTCCAACGGCACGACATAAGGCTTCCAAATCCACTTCTCGTGCCGGGGCGCCGGGGGCGTTTCGCGGAGAACCGGGATGGGGCTGAAAACCCGTCATGGCCGTAGCACTGTTGTCCAGGATCACCAGCAGGTAGTCCGCACCGTGATGCACCGCATCGATGAGGGGAGGAATTCCCGCGTGGAAGAAAGTGGAATCCCCGACCGCTGCGACCACGGGTTGGTTGAATCCTTGATCCCGGAGCTTCACGAATCCCGCCGCGACTCCGGAACCTGAGCCCATGCAGTGGATCACCTTGGATTGGGAGAACCCCGTGGGAAAAAGGGAAAGACTGTAGCAACCGATGTCTCCTGAGACAAATCCGTCGCGGTCATCCAGTTTCAGGGCGTTCTTAATGCTCCAAAAGGAAGCCCGATGAGGACACCCGGCACAAAATCCCACCGCCCTGGGCGGTAGAATCTCGTCCGCCCACTTGGCTGCGCGGCTGCGATATTCGTCATCCACGGCCGGACCTTCGATCCCCAAGACACGCACCACTGCGGCCGCGATCGCGTCCGGGGTGATTTCGCCTTCCTTGGGGATGAAACCGTTCGAACGACCGAAAAACCGCTTCGGCCCGAGCCGATCGTTGACCTGAGCATAGTGCGCCTTGATGGAATCCTCCACGAAAGGATCCACCTCTTCAGTAAACAGAATGCGCCCGCATCGGGCAAGTTGCGTCTCGACCCAAGCCGTGGGAAGCGGCCAAGTCGTGCTCAGCTTGGCGATTCCCACTCGTTCCTCCAACCCTAGAAGTCCCAAAACCTCACAACAGTAGAGGTAGGAGCTCCCCGCAGCGAAAACGAGGAGGTCCGGAGCATCCGGTCCCTCATATCGGTTGAAGGGCGACGTTTCGAATTCGTCGGCGGCGGAAACGAGGTTTTCATGCATTTTCCGGTGGTAATGCGGCACCGGAAAGGTTTTCCAAACCGACGAAAGGTCGAATCCGGGAACGTCGTGCGACGATGGGACCTCTCCCAACACCACCTCCTCACGACAGTGTGAAAGCCGTGACACGCTCCTGAGGACGACCAGAGACCCCAGTCGTTCGGAGAGTTCAAGGGCGTAATGCGCCATCAGGCGCGCTTCATCGGGAAACGAAGGTTCCAGGAGGGGCAAATCGGCGATCCGAGCCACAAAACGGGCGTCTTCCTCGTTAATGCTCGAGACCGCTCCCGGATCGTCACAGGTGATCAGCACCGTGCCCGCCTTCACTCCGGAAAGGGCCAGGGCGGCGATGAAGTCCAGAGCCACGTTCACTCCGTTCTGCTTCATGGAAGCCACCGCTCGGACTCCGGCAAAGGAGGCCGCCGCCGCCCCTTCCATGGCAACCTTCTCGTTTACCGACCACTCCGCCCAAATTCCCAATTCGTCCGTCACGGAAGCCAGAGTTTCCAATATTTCCGACGACGGGTTCCCGGGATAGGCCGCACAGAACCTGACGCCCCCCTCGATGAGTCCTCTGGCAATGGCCTCATTGCCCAACATGAATACCCGTTCCCCCGGCTGGTCACGCGCTATGGTCTTCATCGACCCACTCCTTTCACCGAGCCCTTCCGACCTCGACCGCTACTCATCGCTTTTTCCATGGAATCCGTCCATTGCCCGGCGTCTTTTGGCCGCCGAAGCTTCTTCCAAGTGTCGAAGCCGCTCATCCGGCACGGCATCACATTCAAGCCAACCTTTCGCCTCGGCCTTTTCCACGAGTTCCCGTCCCAAGGCCGTCCGAACGATCACGGTATTCCATTCCGGGTCTCCTTCATAGGCGCCCACGGATAGATCGGCATATTCCGCCGTCATATCGCCGCACATAGCGCATCCCTTCATGACCATGGGACGAATTCGATCCAAGGGGAAGTCCCACTGTTGTTGGCGACCCATCACCTGAAACAAGCCCGCAGGCGGAGGCGGAATATCGTACGAGCGCGCCTCCGAAACTCCTTCCTTCGTCAGAAAGTCGCGCAACGAACGATAGTCCAGAGCCCAAGTGCAGAACAAACCGATCACCGGTCCGACGGCCTGGGCATGAGACGGCCGGTTCGCTCCGGCGTGTTTCATTTTCCAAAGCGCCTGTGCCTGGCACGGGAGCACGGTGAGGGCCATGGGAGAAGAATCCTCGACCGCAGCCTGATTGAAAACGGAGAGGCAACCACCTCCCGCGTATCGTGACCCGGCACACTTCTCCACTTCCGCCGGCGATGAAACCACCGTGCCGGCGGGAGGCTCTCCCTCTCGCCCGGAAGTCAGAACGGCCCGGGAAACAAGTCCCTCCTCAACGGCGAACGCCGCAAGGGCGGAAGCCGTCCCCCCGTATTGGCCGATGCGACTCCACGGTTCCTTGCGGGACTTGGCCCGAAATACGCCGATGTGAACGCCGATCGGTCCCCCGGTGGGCTCCACCGATGACGTCCTCGGACAGACGTCGTAGCAGTGGCCCTCTTCTCGGTTACAGTCGTCGAGGCATATCAATCTGCCGTCACGGAACACCAGATGGGGACAAACGCCCGCACAGGCTCCGCAGGCCACGCAGATTCCCGAACTCAGGACCTCCTTAACGAGTCCCCGCAGACCTTTCATTCCAGGTTTCCTCCAATCGAAAAACGATCATCGGATCGTAAGTTGCTTGTCGGTATTCGAATCGAGACAGACATCGGCCAATAAATCGACCAGCACACCCTTAGGATCACCGGCTCCCGTCTTAAGCCGGATATCGGCTTCCAGAGTCCGTGAAAGCGCCTTCACCAACCCCTCTCGAGTGAAGTGGCCCGCATATTCCAGCAGCTTGTATACGCCGTAGGGAGCCATTCCCCCCACCACTTCCCGATCCGTTTCGTCCAGTTGCGGATAACTCTCCCGCTGAAACTGCTCGTAGGACATGCGTGTTTTGCCGAAACGAGAGGAAGCCCAGAGAAGCCTTCTCAACTCGTCTCCAATCACTTTCAACACGGCCAACGGAAAGAATCCCTGGTCCCACAGTTTGTCGAGCACCCGACATGCCGACGCCAGGTCTCTGCCGGCCATGGTATCCATGATCTGGTACACCGCCTCTTCACGGTCCATGAAAACCACTTCTTCCACGTCTTGCAGAGTGATTTCCTTCCGGTCGCCCACGAAGGCGATGACTTTCTCCAATTCCATTCCCAACTGCCTGAGGTCGGAACCCGATAGATCCAGGAGCCTTCCACGGGCGCGGGGTGTCGCTTCCTTGTCCGCTTGTCGCAGATGTTCTTCGAGCTGTCCCGCCGAAAGGGCGCGACGCTGCTCTTTCGCCTTCCTGGAGTTTCCGGAATCAACGGAACAGTCCACCATAAGAGCTTTTTCTTGGAGTGCTTTGAAAAGCTTCTTACGTCGGTCGGCTTCGGCCGTCGTAAGGATCAAAACGTTGCTTCCGGCGAATCCCCTGTCCAGAGCCTCCTGAAGCGCATCCACCCGCACCTGGGATACCGACCATACGATTCCCATTTCGCGCCCCGCGGTGAAAATCTTGTCCAGCAGGTCCTGATCCGCCGAAGAACGCGCAAATCCGAAATGACGTTCCCAACTCCGCTCATCCAAACCCGTGATTCCGCTCCCGTCCGAACCCAAGTCCTCCATGCCGGCCGCAGCACACATCCGTTGAACGAATCTGTAGGCATCTCCGGGACTTCCGGACATAAAGGCATCCCTGGCCGACTGGAAAAGATCTTTGGCCGAGGTCTTCGAGAGGAAGACCCGTGAACCCTTGACCCACAACACCTTCCTCCCGGAGAACAAAGGAAAGCTGTTCAATGCGTGCAGCGTCTCGGGTAAGTTTTCGCGGTCTCCATCGACGATCTTCAGGTTGAGCGCTCTCTGCTCTTCATTCAGCAAAAAATGAACGATCGTTTCGGCACAGCGGTTTACCAAGAATTCTTGTCCAAAAAGAACAATCAAGGAATAAGGGAACTCCGATGCCGGCTCCTTAAGAACACCCCCAAGCTCTTTGTGTGAAATCAAAGGCATATCAAACCGTTATATGCTGAAGACGGGACTCGGTTCGTTCTGGCTGAGCACGTGAACGGAAGGACGCACGGAAAATCGACGGAGGACCCGGTCGACTTCGTCGGTCGCCAAATCCGGGTGGTTGTTTTCCTCACTCAAGTGAGCCAGACAAAGGCATTGCATCCCATCGTGATGAATTTCTTCGAGAAGTCGGGCCGCCTGGACATTGGACAAGTGTCCGACCCGGCTGAGAATCCTCTGTTTCAGACTTGGAGGATAAGGTCCCTTACGCAACATTTCCATATCATGGTTGGTTTCAAGAATCAGGGCTCCACAGCCCTTGAGGCGGCTGCGAACGAGAGACGTGACCACTCCCAAATCGGTGACGATACCGACTTGACTCTCTTCATGGCCGACGACGAAGTTGACCGGATCTGCGGCATCGTGAGAGGCGGCGAAAGGTCGGAGACTCATGTCCCCGATGTGCAAAGAAGTCCCGTCACGGAACAGCTGGAACGAGGGAATTTTTTTCAGGGTGCCGGCCGCGGCGTCGAGCGTGGGCCGAGTGATGTACACGGGCACCTCCAAACGCCTGGCCAATACGCCTACGCCCCGAACGTGGTCCGTGTGCTCGTGAGACACCACCAAGGCGTCGAGGCTTTCGGGAGGAACCCCGATGGCGGACAACCGGCATAGGGTTTCCTTACCGGACAACCCGGCATCGATCAGGATCCTCGATCCGGGAGATTCGATGTAGATGCTGTTGCCCCTGCTGCCACTCGCCAGTACGCAAAATCGGATCATCCGGGGCCTTTACGGACGGGGTTCCCCCACTTCGAGATGTCGGAGTTCGGAGCGCCCCTGGATTCAGGAGGGAAATTCGGCTTTGCCGGCGACAGGCCCCAAAGTCGTGATGGATACGTTGGCCGGGTCCAAGCGAAGTTTGGAATGTTCGATCACGTCTTCCAAGGTCACGGCGTCGATCAACCGCTCCACCTCTTCACAGGCAATGTACCTGCCAAAATTAATCTCATTCTTGGCAAGCCGCAGCATTCGGTTGTCCATGTTCTCCGAGCTCAGCAGAATACTTCCTTTGAGGTATCGCTTCGAGGCTTTGAGTTCTTCCTCGGTGAGGTCGCCGTCCCGAAATCTGCGGAACTCTGCGGCGGTAAGGTCGAGAGCCTCCTCAACCGATTCGGAAGCCACGCCCATGTAAACGCCGAGCATCCCCGTATCCACATATGTATTCGCAAAGGAGTAAATGGAATACGTCAAGCCTCGCTTCTCCCGAATCTCCTGAAACAAACGGGAGCTCATGTTCCCTCCCAAAAGGATGTTCAGGATCGTGTCGATGAAACGTGTTTCATCTCTCGCCGTGGGACCCGACATTCCGAGACAGATGTGAACCTGTTCCAGCTCCTTGGGAAAATGCGCGCTCACTTTGTGAAGCTGGGGAGGCTTACGGCTTTCCTTGGTACCCGGTCCTACCTTGAGAGTCGACAGCTCCTCCACCACGTGGTCCAGCAACTCCTCGTGCTTCAAGTTCCCGGCGGCCGCGACAAAAACGTTCGAAGGGATATAGGCCCTTAAGACATAACTCAGGAGTTCCGCTCGATCCATTTTCGATACGGTCTCCCGAGTCCCTAAAATGGAACGGCCGAGAGGATTGCCGTTCCAGAACATTTCTCCGAAAAGCACATGCACGTATTCGTCGGGCGTATCTTCCACCATGCCGATTTCTTGGAGAACGACCGACTTCTCCAACTCGATGTCCTCAGGATCGAATCTCGAATGCAGGAACATATCGAGCAGAAGGTCGTTTGCCGTCTTCAGATCGGTGTTCAGAACCCTAGCGTGGAAGCAAGTGTGCTCCTTGGCGGTAAAGGCGTTGGAGATACCCCCTATGGAATCGAAATCCCGGGCGATGTCTTGTGCGGTGCGCCGCTCCGTGCCCTTAAAAAGCATGTGCTCCAGCAGATGTGAGATGCCTTGTTCCGACGCTTCCTCATCCCTGGAGCCGGCTTCCACCCAAAAGCCCACCGAGGCGGACCTGACATTGGACACTTCCTCGGTGATCACTCGTACGCCGTTTTCGAGTATTGTCTTACGGCACGTGCCCTCCTTCATGAGCTCTTGCTCTTCTCCTCCGCCAATGCATCTTTTCGGCTCAGGCGAATCTTGCCTTGAGGATCGATGTTGATCACCTTCACCGGCGTTTTGTCACCTTCCTTGAGCACGTCGCGCACTTCCCGAACTCTCTGCTCGTCGAGTTGGCTGATGTGCACCAGTCCCTCCACACCCGGGAACAACTCCACAAACGCGCCGAAGTCCGTGATGCGTTTGACCGTCCCTATGTAGAATTCGCCGATCTGGGCTTCCCGGACCACTTCCTTGATCAGTTCAATAGCTTTGTCCGCGGATGCCTGGTCTCGCGAGGCGATTTTCACCATGCCCTCATCGTCGATGTCGACGCGAAGCACTCCCGCTTCCGCCGTAATCCCCTTGATCACCTTTCCGCCTGGTCCGATGACCTCTCTGACTTTTTCAGGTTTTACCTGAAAAGTGGCGATGCAGGGAGCGAATTCGGAAACTCGGGTTCGCGGCTCCGGTATGACCGCGTCCATCTTATCGAGTATGAACAAGCGGCCTTCTTTGGCCTGATTCAAAGCCTGAGTCAATATTTCTTTGCTGAGGCCCGAGATCTTGATGTCCATCTGAATGGCCGCAACGCCCTCTCGCGTGCCGGTTACCTTAAAGTCCATGTCGCCCAGGTGATCCTCATCGCCGATAATGTCACTCAATACAGCGAACTGATCTCCCTCTTTCACGAGCCCCATGGCAATACCGCCCACCGCGGCCGACGTGGGAACACCCGCGTCCATCAGGGCCAGCGAACCGGCGCAAACCGTAGCCATGGATGAAGACCCGTTGGATTCCAAAATCTCCGAAACCACTCGGATCGTGTAGGGAAAACCATCCGCAGGCGGCAACACTTTGGACAAAGACCTTTCGGCAAGGGCGCCATGCCCGATTTCCCTACGCCCCGGTCCCCTCAACTGCTTCGCCTCCCCGACACAGAAAGGTGGGAAGTTGTAGTGCAGTATGAACGACTTGAACGAATCACCGGCCAACGACTCGATTCTCTGTTCGTCGGACGTAGTCCCGAGGGTGGCAATACCCAGAGCCTGGGTTTCCCCCCTCGTAAACAGGGCAGAGCCGTGAGTCCTGGGAAGCACCCCGACCTCACAAGTAATAGGTCTGACCTCGTCGAAAGCACGGCCGTCGATTCTACGCTTTTCCTCGAGGATCATGCCCCGCATGGACTTCTTCTTCAGATCGTCGAAGGCCTCCACGATCTCCTTCCCCCGATCCGGGTACTTTTCGGCAAGCCCCTCCAGCAACTTCTGCTTCGCCTCGGCGACTTTGTCTTGTCGTTCGATCTTCCGGACCGTGGTAATGGCCTCTTTGAGGTCCGCCATGCAGAAATCGGATACGGCTTGGATGAGTTCCGGATCCTTGTCAGGGACCTTGATCTCCATCTTGGGCTTGCCCGCCAGTCTTCGCAGCTCTTCTTGTCCGTCGATGAGCGGCTGCATTGCTTTGTGTCCGAAATCGATAGCTTCCACAAGTTCCGCTTCCGACACAAAAGAACATCCGCCTTCCACCATGACGACCGCATCGCGGGTACCGGCGACCACGATATCAATGTCACTGGATTCGAGTTCGAGGCTCGTCGGATTGGCAACGAACCGTCCTTCAAATCTTCCCACTCGGACTCCGGCAATGGGCTTCATAAAAGGGGCTTCCGAAAGATAAAGGGCCGTGGAAGCACCCACGAGAGCCAGCACGTCCGGCTCGTTCACCTGGTCCACGCTCAGGACGGTGGCGATGATCTGAGTCTCGTTGCTATAGCCTTTTTTCGGAAACAAGGGGCGAATCGGCCGGTCGATCAGCCGAGAAGTCAACGTCTCTTTTTCACTCGGACGCCCCATTTCTCGGCGAAAGAAGTTACCTGGAATTCGGCCGGAAGCATACGACATCTCCTGGTAATCCACCGTCAGGGGCAGGAAGTCGATTCCTTCCCGGGTCTCTTTAGCCGATACCGCAGTCACCAGGACAATGGTATCCCCCAGCTTCACGATTGCGGCGCCGCTCGCCTGTTTGGCGACTCTGCCTGTTTCGATCGTTACGGTCCTTCCGGATCCCAGATCAACTTCAACACATTCGGGCATCTTTTTTCCTCACATTCTAACTCCAGGCTTACTTACGGATTCCCAGTTCCTGGATAAGATCACGGTATCTCTCTACGTTCTTCCGCTTAATGTAGTTGAGGAGCTTCCTTCTCTGCCCGACGAGCTTCAAGAGTCCACGTCTGGAATGATGATCCTTCTTGTGTTTCTTGAAATGCTCGTTCAGGTGAACGATACGCTCGCTCAAAAGAGCGATCTGGACTTCGGGAGAGCCCGTGTCGTGTTCATGTAATTTAAATTTGTCTATGACCTGCCTTTTGGTATCAGCGGAATGAGCCACCTTGTTCTACCTCCTCGTCTTCTTACACGTTAAAAACTCGCAGCGGGCGGAGACGCTCCACCCGGCCGTTTCCATCTTCACGCACCGGGGCCATGACGGCCACCAAGTCGTTTCCCTCGGACACCACCCGGAAAACATCTTCTCCGGGGCGGCAGGTCACGCCGGAGTCCAATCCGAGTTGACGGACTTCCGGATGCCATCCGTGCCGTATCTTCCGGGCTACCGACGGTTCAACACGAATGCTCGGAAGGTGATTCAAAGCTTCAACCATCGGGACCAGACAGCGATGCAAATCCCGGGCCCTGACGGATTGCTCCAGTTCTTCCAGTCCTAATGCTTGTTCGACGACGAACCTGCCGCACCGGAGCCTTCTCAGCTCGGCCAGATGTGCTCCGCATCCCAATGCGCGCCCCCAGTCGGAGGCGAGAACACGGACATAGGTTCCGGCGGAACAATCAACCCGGAACCGCACCTTGGGCAGCGAAACATCCAGCACCCGGATGTCGCGTATCTCGATCCGACGCGTGGGGACATCCACGCAAATGCCCTTGCGCGCCAACCGGTAAAGCCGTTCTCCCTTCACCTTCACGGCTGAATATGCGGGAGGCTTTTGCTCGATCGTTCCTAAAAATCTTTTTCCCGCCGTCTCTATTTTGTCCCGATCGACACCGATCGTTTGACCGGTCGATACGATTTCCCCCGTAACGTCCAGGGTGTCGGTTTCCACGCCCAGGACCATTACGGCCTCGTAAGCCTTATCACTTTCCAGAAAAAAACGCGATGTTTTGGTCGCCTGATTCAAACAAACGGGCAGAACCCCCGTGGCGAAAGGATCAAGGGTACCCGTGTGCCCCGCCTTCGCAACTCCCAGCATCCGTTTGACGATGCCGACCACCTGATGCGAAGTCTTGCCTTCAGGCTTGTCTATGACTACGACGGCGTCCAAGTCACCGTCCGGAAAACCGGTTTCCGTCATCCTATCCCCGGACGCGGTTCAGGCTCTCGCCCAATACCGACAGCACCCGTTCCCGGTTCTCAATTATGGTGCCTTCCAGACGGAAGCCGGAGGCGCTGGTATGCCCGCCCCCTCCGAAATCGCGTGCCACCGCTGACACGTCCACTTCCCCCCATGATCTCAAGCTCACGCTGGTCACCGTAGACTCGGGGCTCTCCTTCATCAAAGCGGCCACCCGAACTCCGGGAACGGAACGTACGTAGTCAATGAAACCTTCCGAATCCGAGACCACCGCACCGCATTGGCGGAAATCTTCTATAGTCAGGGCCATGGTCCCGATTTCGCCGTCATTGAGAAATTCCACGGATGCAAGCGCGTTTCTCAGCAGATGTAGACGTCGTAACGGCATGGACAGATAGAGCTCCCGAGCCACCCGATCCGGCGCCACCCCGTACTCGATCAACTCCGACGCCAGCGCGAAGGCCTCCATGTCCGTGTTACCGTATCGGAAGCCCCCGGTGTCCGTAACAATCCCCGTGTACAAACACTCGGCGATGTCATGGTCCAGGGGTACACTCAAGGCCTTGATCAGATGCATGAGGATGGCCGAAGTGGCGCATTTCGCGGTATCCACCAAATTCACGGACCCGAACATCCGGTTGAATTGGTGATGGTCCACGTTGATCAGATTGGCGATCGTCGAAGCACCCTCCGCCGCCGCACCGATTCGAGAAAGCTCTCCGCAATCCAAAATAATCGCGAGATCGAACCGATGGAAATCGTCGACCCGAGATGAAACGCCTTCCACCTCCGGCAAAAACTTCAAGAAATCCGGAACGGCGCTCTCAAGATACATGAAAGGAGTCTTTCCCATCTTCTTGAGAGCGAGGCCCATTGCCAATACAGATCCCACGGCATCCCCGTCGGGATTAACATGGGCCGCAACAAACACATCCCCGGACTTCTCGATAAGCTCAACCGCCTTCGCCGGGTTCATCCTGGACCTTTCTCAAAAGACTCTCGATCCGTTCCGCGTATTCGAAGGACGTATCGTGTCGAAAGCGAATTTCGGGAACATATTTCAGCACCAGACGAGCACCGATCTCTTTCCGAATCATCCCTACGGCGCTCCTCAAACCCCTTTCGATTTCCTCGGTCACTCCTGAAAACCGGGTAAAAAACACCGTTGCGATACGAAGGTCGTCCGTCAACTCGACCCCGGTAATCGTTACATCGGTCAAACGCGGATCTTTGATCTTTCTCATAAAAAGATCCGAGATTTCCCGATGAATCAGGTCGGCTACTCGGTCCGAACGTTTGTATCTCAAGCTCATAAATGAATCATCTCGATTTCGGAATCGGCCATTTCTCCGGGGTGCATATATTCAATATAATCCAGGACCTTATCAACGCACGAATTGACAAAGCTCTGGTCGTTTCCCACGATGCTGAATCCCAGCACGGCTTTTTGCCAAGCGTCCTGGCTCTCCAACTCAGCGATGGAAACGTTGAACTTGTTCCGAACTCTCTGGATAAGGCTACGAATGACCTTCCTCTTCCCTTTCAGAGAGTGGTTCTCCGGAATCATCAACTCGAAGCGGCAGACTCCCACAACCATTCATCGACCTGTTCGGACTCTCCATCATAGAACGGGCTTGATCTCTTCGAGGACAAAACTCTCGATCACATCGCCTTCTTTGATGTCGTTGAAGTGAGCCACGTTGATTCCACACTCAAGTCCCTCGGACACCTCTTTGACGTCGTCCTTGTACCTCCTCAAGGAACCGATATCCCCGGTGTAGACCACCACGTTGTCGCGCAGAACCCTCACCTTCGAAGCGCGCAATATCTTGCCGCTGGACACGATGCAGCCGGCGACCGCCCCCATTTTGGTGATATGGAAGACCTGACGAACCTGAGCCTGTCCCGATACCCGCTCTTCATAGGTAGATTCGAGAAGCCCCAGCATGGCGGCCTTGATGTCGTCCAGCAACTCGTAAATGATGTTGTAGAATCGGATTTCGACCTGTTCCTGGTCCGCCTGTTCTCGTGCGTGAGGTGTCGGCCTTACATTGAAGCCCAGAATGATCGCATTGGAGGCCCCCGCCAACATGACATCGCTTTCGGTGACCGCCCCCGTGCCCGCCAGGATGATCTGAACGGAAACCGCATCCGTATTGAGCCCTCGAAGCGCTTCGGAAATGGCCTCCACCGAACCGTGCACGTCCGCCTTGAGCACCACGTTGAGTTCTTTGGCTTCCCCTTGCTGAATCTGCTGATAGAGCTTCTCCAAAGTCATAGCGCCGGTCTGAGGCAATTGGGCCTGCCTGCTTTCTTCCTGGCGAAAGGCGCTGATGTTTCGAGCGGTCTTCTCGTCTTCCACCACGATGAATTCATCGCCCGCATTGGGAACTCCACCGATTCCCTGGACTTCGACGGGCGTGGAAGGCCCGGCTGAATCGATGCTTCTCCCTTGATCGTCGAACATGGCGCGAACCCGACCCGCTTCCACTCCACAGACAAAAGTGTCACCAACTTTGAGAGTCCCGGTTTGAACCAGAACCGTTGCGACCGGACCACGGCCCTTGTCGAGCCTGGATTCGATAATGGCCCCACGCGCCCTGCGATCCGGGTCCGCTTTGAGTTCCAAAACTTCCGCCTGAAGGGCCACCGACTCGAGCAGCTCATGGACGCCTTCACCCGTCTTCGCCGAAACGGGCACGAAGATGTTTTCGCCGCCCCACTCTTCCGGCATGATTCCGTGCTCGGCCATTTCGCGTTTGACACGTTCAAGGTCCGCATTGACCTTGTCCATCTTGTTCACTGCCACGACAATGGGAACGTTCCCCGCGCGAGCATGATCGATGGCTTCTTTGGTTTGCTGTTTAACCCCGTCGTCCGCGGCCACGACCAGCACAACCACATCGGTAACCTTGGCGCCTCTCGCCCGCATACTCGTGAAGGCTTCATGTCCCGGCGTATCCAGGAACACGATGTCTCCGCTTTGTACGGTTACCTTGTAGGCCCCGATATGTTGCGTAATTCCGCCGGCCTCGCCTTCCGTCACGCTGGTTTTGCGGATGTAGTCCAACAGCGAGGTTTTTCCATGGTCAACGTGTCCCATTACGGTGACCACCGGGGAACGCGGCAACAGGTTTTCTTCGGCAGTAGCGTCCTTCACTTCGAGGCGATCCTCGATCGATTCCTGGCGTTCGACCTCATAACCGAATTCCGAGGCCAAAAGGGCCGCCGTATCGAAATCGACCGCCTGGTTCATATTGGCCATGACTCCCATGGCAAGAAGCTTGCGAATCACTTCCGTGGCCTTGACCCCCATCTTCTTCGCCAGTTCGCCTACTAAAATTCCATCCTGCATTCGAATCCGCCGTTTGATTGCCCTCGGTGTGGTGATTTCCGTCTTCTTGTTTTTCTTGACCGCAGCCTTCTGTCTTTTTCCGCGCCCACCCGGAGCCATTCCGCTATAGAGCTCGTCGCGCTCCATCACTTCTTTCCGTTTGAAGAGCTTCTTGGCCGGTCCCTCTTCAGGTCCGTCGGCCTTCACCCACTTTTTGCCTTTCTTCTTCTTACCGCCTCGGCCTTCCGCGGACTCTTCCGGCTCGGCACCCGGGGTTTCCACCACCCGCAGTTTGGGACCCGCGGTCTTTTCCGCAACCGCCCGTGGAGCTTCCTCCTGGCTGAGCGCTTCCTCCTCAGCCGCCGCTTGTTCTTCGGGCTCGGGCATCTTAATGATCCTGGCGGGTGTGTCCTTCTTCTTCTTCTTGACCTTTTTCGGTTTGCTCTTGGGAGCTTCCTCTTTTTCCGCTTTTGCGGGAGGCTCGACGGACTGCTCCGGCTTCACCGCCGGTTCTTCGACACCGGGGGTTTTCTTTTCCGAGTCGGCTTTCGGCTCTTCCTCAACGGTAGCCGAAAGCATCTCTTCTCGGCGGGCATGATCACCCTCCAGTGCGGCCTTGTCCGTCGGGGCCGGAGTCTCCTCGGCGTCCGAAGAAGAAGGGACCGTTTCGGCTTTCGAAAGCGCTTCCGACTCGGCGGCGGGTTCTTGAGGTTCCGCGACTTCTTGAGCGGGCTCCGAGGTCACCCCGAGCTCTTCCTCAGCTTCTTCGATGGACACTTCCGATTCCGTCAGCGCCTCAACCGGCGTTTCCCCAACAGCATCCGCGGCTTCCAGAGATGCCTTTACCGGTTCTTCCTCCAAAGAGACTTCCGCAGGTTGCTCTTCCAACGCAGCGGAGATGGATTCTTCTTTTTCGGCGCCAACCTCCTGCACCGGCTCGGCAGGCTCCTCCTCACGCGAAACGGGCTCTTCTTCAGCACCGACACGAATTGTCTCGGAGGGTTCCGGAATTTCCATCTCCGGTTCCGGAGTCTCGGCAGATTCAAGAGTTTCGGAGGGTTCGAGGGTCTCGGAAGGCTCGACCGCTTTCTTTCGACGCCGGATCACTTTGGCCGCCACACGTTTCTCTTCCACGACTTCCGACTTGGCCGCACCGAATTGATCTCGAAGCTTATCGACGAGGTCGTCCGAAATGGCACTCATGTGACTGGAAACATCTATGCCCGCAGCGGTGAGCTTGTCTAGAAACTCCTTATTGTCCATGCCTAGTTCTTTTGCGAGCTCATACACTCTGATCTTCGGCATCTACCAAACCCCCTAAGTCGAATTCCCCCAGGAAATCCGAAACATTAACGTTCGCCTTCAGGCTCTTCTGAAACCGCTGTTTTTTCAAAGCCTGGTCAAGACAGGGCCGTCTTGGACAAACGTAGACCCCCCTACCGGGCAGCTTAAATTTCTTATCAGCAATGACGTCCCCATTCTTGTCCCGGACAAACCGAACCAAAGTCCGCTTTTCCTTCTTTTCCCCACATCCGACGCATGTCCGGATCACCCTATGTTTCTCAGGAGACATCCGACCTCGAGTCACGCCTCATCGGTTTCCTCTGAGACGGCCGCCGGCTCGTCGCCGGTGTCGGGCTCCTTGCTTTCCAAGGGGGAGAGTTTCTCTTCCAGAGAGAGGCCTTGAGCGGATTCAAGAACCTCGGTGGCCTTTTCGAGGTCGAAACCGGGAAGCTGCATCAGCTCCTCAACGGAACTCTTGGTCACGTCTTCAGCAGAAGAGTAGCCGTGTTCCAGAAGGACCTCGGCGGCTGCGTCTCCAATTCCCTCCAGACGCAGCAGCGATTCGAAACCTTCACGAAGAACTTTTGAATAGCGGCTTTCGCTTGTGACGTCGATCTTCCACCCACTCAGTTTGGAGGCGAGTCTGACATTTTGGCCGCGCTTGCCGATGGCAAGAGACAATTGATCGTCGGGAACAATCACCTCCATAAGGCGATTGGATTCGTCGATGACCACACGCGTAATCTCGGCAGGAGCCAGAGCGTTGCATATGAATCGGGCGGGGTCCGGATTCCACAGAACAATATCAATCTTTTCACCGCGCAGCTCCTGAACCACGGCCTGAACGCGGGACCCTCTCATCCCCACACAGGCTCCCACGGGATCCACGTCGCCGTCCCCCGTGCTGACTGCGATTTTGGATCGGCTGCCGGGTTCTCTGGCGACACTGATAATCTTAACAATGCCCTCCGCCACCTCGGGCACTTCGATTTCAAATAAGGCCCTGAGAAAATCGGGATGACTTCTGGAAAGAATGATCTGGGGACCTCGACCGCTCCGGTCCACCTCCAACACATAAGCACGCACTCGGTCGCCCTGGCGATATACCTCTCTGGGGATTTGTTCGTGATAGGGAAGCAAGGCTTCCGCCCGACCCAAATTGACCACGACGCCGGAGCGATCGAGCCGTTGGACGATCCCATTAATGACTTCGCGCTTTCGGTCCTTGAAATCCTCGTATACGATTTCCCGTTCGGCATCCTTCATTCTCTGGATAATGACCTGCTTGGCCGACTGGGCGGCAATACGGCCGAAATCCGTCATATCAATCTTTGTACCCAGACTGTCACCGACCTCACAGTCCGGGTCGAGTTTGCGACCTTCTTCCAGGGACATCTCCAGCTCCGGGGAGACTACATCCTCCACCACTTCCCGGAACTGAAACACTTCCACTTCTCCTAGATCTTCGTTGAAGGCCACTTCAAGGTCATAACGACTGCCGAACCTTTTACGAGCCGCCGATCTGATGGCTTCTTCCAAGGTATTGATCAAAATGTTTCGATCGATGCCTTTGTCACGGCTGATTTGATCAATGGTCCTTTTCAGCTCCGTGGTCATGGCCAAAGAACCCCTTTCCCAACTAAAATTCGACGAAGATTCTCACTTTGGACACTTGCTCTAAAGGAATCGTCATCGCAGTTCCCTTGCGATCCAGGGTAAGCGCGGCGCCGTCATAATGCACCAATTCGCCGATCAGGTCCCCTTCTCCCTTTTCCGTTCGTTTCTTCCAGACGCGAACTTGCTTACCCATCGCCCACCGAAACTCCCTCTCCGTCTTGAGCACGCGGTCCAGACCGGGAGAAGAGACTTCCAGCGTATATTTCTGAGGGATCAGGTTTTCGGCTTCGATAAGATCACCGATTCTTCTGCTGATGCGGGCGCATTCGTCCACCGTTACGCCGCCCTCCCGGTCGACGTGGACCCGCAGGACCCACCCGATGGGCTCCCGCCGGTACGTGACGTCCACAAGGGCGCATCCCTCATCCAAAATACTCGGCTCCACCAGCTCGAGGACTTGGTCACGCACCTTCTGTTCCGTCGTACTTTCCATGCACGGGACCCGAAAATAAAAAAAGCGGGTTTCGACCCACTTCGGTGTAGCAGAGCAACCACCTAGTTACTTCCACTTCAACTCGTCGAGGCAAACAGCGCCTTTTGCAGAAACCCGACTCTGCATCAGGGGACTGGAGCGGGCAACGGGATTCGAACCCGCGACACCAAGCTTGGGAAGCTTGTACTCTACCAACTGAGCTATACCCGCTCAGCGACGCTGATAACAATAATTCACGAGGTTGTCAAATGATTTTTACCTTAACGGACTTCTACCCATGACGGCGCCACCCCGCACGAATACGCATCAGATCACCTTCGCAAATCAACAAATCACCTATAAGTCCCGACCATCCTTCAGATATATCTCACTTACCCTTCATGCGTGAATAGCGCAATCTCAAAAAAGACGCCTCCGCATCACGATATTCATTATCTATCTTAATCACCCTCTCATAATACTTCAAGGCCGTTTCCGGTTGACCCGACGTTTCATAAAGTTTGGCCAGCTGGTACAGTAAAGAGATATCGTTCGGACTCAGTTGTCTGGCTTGCTCGAACTGCGCGATGGCGTATGGTACGTTCTGTTCCTTCAGATAAACGAAGCCCAAGTACTCTCTGAGCTTTCCGTCATCGGGAAGGGCCTTCACTCCCTCCTGGAGCACCACTTTCAGGGCCTCCGGGTCTCGGTCTTTCAACTCACGGAAAAGATAATCATAAAGGCTCCGCTCCGTTGCGTCGATCTCGAGATGCCTCTCCGCTTCCTTTATGGCCTGATTCCTCTTTCCCGTCCTCTTATAAATTACATAAAGATACCGGTGGACTTCAGGATGACCGGGATTTAATTCAGCGGCGCGTTTCAGGTTTCTTTCACTTTTATTGTAGTCCCTTCGGTCGAAATAAAGCACGCCGAGATCAAAGAATACTTCCGAGTTGTCCGGGGACAGGCGACAAAGTGCTTCGTACTGATCGATCAATGCATCCTTGTCGTCCAGTTCCCGATAGGCCCGCACCAACATCAATCGGTACGACGTGTTTTCAGGTTCCGACTTCAGCAGGTCAGTGACATATGGGACCAGCTTGGAATATTCTCCAACTGCGGCGTATTGCTCGACCAGCAACGCCACGGTGTCGCGATCCCCCGGTCTTAGCGCATCCGCTTTTTCCAGGGCTCCGATGGCCTTTCGGGGTTGTTTCGTTCGCTGATAAAGCGTTCCCAAGTTGTAGAACACATTCGGGTCCGTGGAGTCCAGTTGGGCCGCGGCTTCATATTGGGTCACCGCGCTTGCGAGGTCGCCGGTCTGCACGAAATAGTATCCGAGCTTCTTGCGCACCGCCGCACGCTCAGGATCCGGCAACAAACTCAGCGCCTTTTCATAATAGGGCACGGCACGGCTCATCTGCGCATTCTCTTCCAGAGTCCTTGCCGCAAGAATCAGGTTCTCCACCGAAGGATCCAGCGCCGCGATTCTCTCATACCCAGCCGCTTGCTGTTTGGATGATCCGTTCTTCCGGAATAAATCGATCAGCTTGGAGATAAACAACGGTTTTGGATCTCTTTGGGCCAGCCACTCGTAATGCTCCGCAGCCTTCAACCATTCACCGGTCTTCTCGTAAAGCTCGGCCAGAGATTCGTGCGCCGATTCCGACGACGGATCCAGCTCCAACACCTTTTCGATCATGATGATCTTGTCTTTGGGCTCCGAAACTCTTTCAGCTCGCAGCCACCAGTACGTTTCATCCGCCACCACCGCCAGATCCACCCGGCCTATCCGGTTTCCTTTGTAGGTGACCCTGATGGGGCGCGTTCCGTCCAACATCCAGGAGGTATCTCCCATGGCTTCATCCACTCTTCCTCCGTTGAGCAGAATGTCCCTGGAAAACACATCGGACTCGAAATCCAGACTCCAGTCAAAGACCGCAGTGGTGTCGATGTTCACAAGCTTCAACGAGTCCGATGTCTTCACACGCAACAATTCACCCGCTGCCACTTTGACGGGGGCTCCGTTGACCTCGAATTCTACCGCGATGAGAGAAGTTTCCCGGTAATCGGCGAATGGAAAGAAATCTCTCCAATAGGCCGTGCCCAAATAGACCGCCGCCAGGAATAGAATAAGGGCCAGCGCGGTAAGCCGACTTCGCCTTCTTTTTGAGCGCAGCCTCTTCTCCACCCAAACTCGACTCTTCTTTGTTTCCCGTTCAATCCGCAAAATATCTTCCCGATACCGTCCTTCGCTTGAATTCACGTCCATAACGGACGTCCCATCCAAAGACAGCGGAATAGTCGTCCGACCCAGGCGGGAGCCACGACCCCCGAAAAGGATATTATGAAAAATACAATGAAAGCTCAACGCGATACGTTACTTATCGTCCACGGTCAGCCTGTCTCCGGAAGACTACGCATCCGAATTGCACGAATCGCCTCCGTCCCCCACGGCCCTTGGCAACCGAGGGTTATCGACGGCTACCGAAGTTCGTCTTGCTTAGACTTTCGGGAGAGGCGATAGGTTTGGTTCCCGATGAATTCGTACTTCATTCCATAAATCGATTATCCGGGCATGCCCCACCCGAGGGTCCTGTTGCACGGTTGACTTTGGAGTACAAGATGTTTATAGAAAAGGTTCGATCTCACACCGCTTTGCCCGGGTTTCCTTCTTGGAAGCAGTCTCCCGGCGGTTGCTTCGCGCCGGGAATTTGTACGAAGGGAAAACGCCTCTTCCGGCGCCTTGTTCCTGCGTGGAGATGTGCACGACGTTCGGGTCGGGGAATCGAAAACCATTATGCAAAGGAGACACTTTGGCCAGAGACGATCTAATCCAGACGGAGGGACACATCACCCGTTCCCTGGGGTTCGGCAACTTCGAGATCAAATGTCAGGAGGGACATACGATTCAGGCAAAGATGGCCGGACGCATGAAAAAGCACAAGATCAAAATCATGGTGGGTGACCGGGTCAAGGTTTCCATCTCCCCGTACGACGTGAGCCACGGCATCATCACCTATCGGCTCAAGGAAGATCGATCCTCTCAGGGCAACGCATGAAAACGGCGGGACTCGCCCGCACGTATTGGTGATACTCTCTTGGCGGAGCCGGACCGGTTCCGGAGCGCGAATCACCGCTATCTCGAACCCCGAGACCGAAGCAGAGCCCGGTCCGTCGGTTCATGCGCCGAAAGTCCAAATGCCGGACACTCAAAATCTTTGGTGGAAGCGCCCCTCCGATACTCTGATCTTGAGGTTAATTCCGCCTCGGGATGCTCTTCGATTGAACTCCGTCTTCGGCTTTGAAACCGGAAACCGAACAAGGCCGGGGGTTTTCCTCTATCGCTGATCCGTGTACGGAAACCAGTCTCCCCGGCGGATGGATTCCACTTTGTAAACCACGGCCTCGTTGGTCATGGAGCTGTATATAACCTTCCTCCCCATTGCCCCTCCCACGTCTTGGGACATAACGGGAATTCCGGCCTTCTCTAGAATGGATTGAGCCACTTCGATGTTCTCCATCCCCACGTTCCGCTCATTGGTTCCCCCACGGTGGGCGCCTCCGAAAATCTGAGCCACCAGATTGTCAATATTGCCTCCCTGCTCCAGCATCAGTGTAATCAGGTAGCTCACCGCCACATTTCCATATTTGGGAGTTCTCTCTCGAGCGTCTTGAGTCTTGGGGAAAAGGAAGTGATTCATTCCGCCGAATTGAAGCTCTTTGTCGTAAAGGCAGATGGACACACAGGAACCCAGCACCGTATAAATCGCCGTGGGTTCCCGATATACGAAGATATACCCCGGTTTCAGGAAGTATTCGAAGAGCTCGACTTCCCCGGCCATTACCCATCTTCTCTTGAAAAGGAAAGCATCAGAAACTGGTCGTCCACGCAAATAAACACGTTTTTGTTTTCCGCCAGGGTTTCCTGCGTAAGAGTCCGTTTTCCGAAAACGGCCTGAGGGATGCCCATTTCGAAACCGGCCTGTTCGCCTATGCGATTCAGGAGATTCCCGGCGACCATGTTGATCATCTCTTTGGCCATGTCGGACACGGCGCCGTCATCGATCTCGTCGGGTTCCAGGCCGAGGAAACTCGCCGTCAGATCGGCGGCGAGGGGCTTGGGGAGGAACAGGTTCAAGGCCAGGTTTTGGCGTCCGCCCAACGCTACCGAGGCCCGTAGATCGAACACCAGCCCGGGGAGCAACCCTCCGTCATCGGGCAAAGGCTCGGGCAAGGCAAAAAACATGGTCTCAAGGATTTCAAAAGTCACTTCCTTCAAGATCTGCTTGAGCGTCGACGGCATACTCTTCCCCTATGACCTCCGTGACGGTCTGTTTGAACTGCTCAGGCGTAAAGGGCTTCTTAATGTATCCTTTTGCACCTTTACCGAACGCCTCCTGGATTCTCTCTTCCCGCCCTTCCGTCGTAATGACGATCACCGGAATTCTTTTTAAGACTTCGTCCCGTCCCACCGAATCCAGCAATGCCAGTCCATCCATCTCAGGCATGTGTATGTCGGTCAGAATCACATCGATCCACTCGTCCACCAACAGAGCCAATGCTTCCTTGCCGTTGGATGCTTCAAAGAACTCTCCGACATCAATCCCGGAAATGTGGATCATCTTTTTTATGGCGGAACGCATGGCTTTCGAATCATCTACGAGCAGCACGTTGATCGGCATCCGTCTTCTCCCTCAGCCCAGTCGGATGAGCTCTTCGGTCTTTCTCATCTCTTCTTCAAGAAGAATCAAATTGCTCTGAATATCTTTGGCTTTCAGGTTCAGCCTAAGAATGGCTTCGGAATGCCCCCGGTACCGCAACCCGTCGACACCGCTGCCCCCTTCCCCCGCCAGCAGGCAGGTGATGTTCGCCAGGTAGACGACATGGGTCAGCAGATCATCAGGAAGAGCCTTTTGGGGAGTATGATGAAAACGGATGGCACGGCATATTTCTTCCGGAAAATTCCATCGTTCAACCACGGCGGCGCCCAACTCCGCGTGGTCCATACCGAGGACTTCTTTTTCGGCCTCCAAAAAGCTGTAATTATCTTCTTCAACAAGGTGTCGGATTTTACCCAACTCCTCCTTCACGAATCGACTCAACACCATCTTACCGATGTCGTGTAACAAACCGGTGGTGAAAACGTCATGTTCCAGTGTCAGTCCCACCCTGGAGAGCAGGATATGGCACATGATGGCGCAAGCCACGGAATGGCGCCACAGCTCCACTCCCTTTACTTCATAACCATCACTGTCGCGTTTGAAAAAGCGTAGACTACTTGAAGTCATGATCAGCTGGATCAGGCTTTTCTGACCCAACACGGCCACCGCCTGACGTACGGACCCCACCTTGCGGACCAAACCGAAATAAGAGGAATTGCACAGTCTCAAGACTTCGGCGGTAATGGACGGATCGAGTTCAATAAGTCGAACCACTTCAGGAGCCGAATAGTCCGGATCGCTGAGCACGGCCAGAGCCTTCCGAGCGATCTGAGGAAAAGGAGGAAGGGCGTCGATGGACTTCAGGATGGTTTGCGTATCCTTCATAGTTCCACCTCTTCTTTTCCGGATACCTTGAGCCAGACCCTGCCGTCTTGGACATGCAGGTACATGGTCCGGTTGACGTTGCCTCCCACGTGCTCGCTCGTGATCATCACATTGTTTCGCCAGAGCAGCTTCCTGAGCATCGCATAATTGCGCTTGCCGATATTGAAGTATCCGCTGTCGTCCAAAATCTGTGCGCCGCCCGCGACCTTGACGATGATGCGGTTCTTCTGTGCGCCGAGTTCGTAAGCCTGGCGAAACAGAAACGGAACTCCCGAATCGGCGAACATGCAGGGTTTCCTGCTCGCCTTTTCCGGATCCAACTTCTTCTCCGGCAGCATATAGTGGAGGAGCCCCCCCACTTTGGCCACCGGGTCATAAATCGCAACACCAATACAAGAACCCAACGAAAACGTAACCAGAACGTCGGACGGGTCATTGGACACAGCCATGTCCGCGATGCCTACGATGCTCTTCATGCAGCCTCTCCGATCCCTATTCAAGCCGGAACCGACCCGCCCCTACGCTCATTGCGGCGTGACGCCCTCTCAAAACGCGGGATTAGTCAGCTCCTCGGCTATCTTGTCGGCATCGTCGCTATTCCATTCGAGCAGTCGTTCGAGATGAATGAAGCTTTCGGGCTCCATTTCCAGGAACTCTACGCCCAAGCCTTCTTCCGTCCTTCGTGCCACACGACCTCGGGCCACGATTCCACCGGAACTTTCGGCATCGGAGAGCACGATCTCCACCCGGCAAAGATCTCCGGGTCTCAACCGCCCGTAATACTTAGCGAACACACCCCTCAAGCTCAGGTTCTCGCATTCCGCCGTCTCCGTTCCCCACTCATCCGAAGAGATTCGGACCACTCCCAGAAAGTTGGTGCGAATCCTCGTTCTGCGGTTTGCGCTGCTTTCGTCCGTCATATGGAACCTCAGGGATTGCCGTTAGCGGAGCCCGCTTATCCAACTAAGAACTATCACGCAGCCTTTCCGAATTCAACCGAATTCAGCGGGAACGTATTGGTCGCTCCGATCCCTCAAGAACGTCTCTCGTGGACTCTTCTCGTTGCGTATAACCAAGTCTCCGGGGACATGGAACGGGTCGCCGTTCCGAACCGGGCGATCTCTCTGATCCCGAGACCGAAAGTGGGGGCCGCCGAGGAGGAAAAGAGAATGTAAGGTGTCGGGATAATCGAGAAGCGGACGTGGTGACGCGGTCGGGCAAACCCCTCCGAAGATAGGAACATGATGAAGGGTACGTAAGGACGCTCCCACGCCTATGGAACAAAGGAATGTCCCTATTGAACAGCACCATCGTTATGAAGTCATGTCCTCCCCAACTTGGTCTTCAGCTCTGCCGACAGTTTCCAATACTCACCGCTGTAGCTAATGCGATCCCGTTCGACGCAGGGAGAAACCGACTTGTTCAAATCTATGACGCTCCTCCCGTTCCCCGCCTCCTTGGTCTCATAGGTCCAGACGTTGTTGATTCGACGGGCCAACTCGGCGATCTGGTAAAGTTGTTCCGAAATCAGCTTCAGGTACGGCTGCTTGGGATCGTGAACGTCGCTCTCTTTGAGCAATGAATCCAGCAGAAACTGAATGATGGTAAGCGGCCGGTTGAGCTCCTCGGCGGTGGCTCCCGCCATTTCCAACGCGCCCTCCAGCTTGAGCCTCTTCTCTCTTTCCTCATCCAACTGATCTACCGTCATGTGTGCTTCCCTCAATTCCGCCGGAGCGGATTCCTCGACCCCCTTGAAGGGCTGCGAATTATTTTCCTCGCGGCAATTTCAGGAGGAAGATTCTTTCACCACCCCCTGAAGGGAATCGCCCCCGATGGCCTGCGATTCAAGGTTCCCGGAGCCGCCTGCCGTTCCTCCGGAACGTTGGACTCGATGCAGTGCAAATAGCGTTCCATTTCCCTCCCGATCCCAAGAACCCCCTCGACGCCTCGTTCCATCGGGCCCACCTCACAACCCGGCACCTCCCCCGAAGTCGCTCCCGAGGCCCCCCGGAACGATCTCTTTACCCCCGCAAGACCTACCATGTAACCCACCGATACCACGTATTATTCCATGATCGTCCGCCTAGCAGAGGTCCGATACCGCGACCCGGCGGTGGTTCCCGATCCGACGGAACGCATCAGAATCCCACAGTTGCCACGAGCGTCGAATCGGCTCGTGCAAGGCGCCGGAGTGTCAGGATTTCGGCGGTAAACTCAATTCGATGTTCCGCTCCCATGTCGCAAATGCTCACGATCCGATTCGCGAAGATATCCGTCCGGGCCCGAGTGAGACTCGCACCGTGCTGTGAGACTCGCACCGTGCTTTACAAAACATTCCGTTTTCCGCACAATAAAACGACAGGGTCGGAAATTCATGGTGTGGAACACCCATTTACGGCGTCATTCTTCGGTTTTGCCCCGGCCCCGTGCGGGCGTGACGGAGACGAGGAACGTTTAACCGGCTTTGAAGAAAGGCATGGGTGGGACCGTTCCCCAAAAGTCTTTTTCATGAATGAAAACCAAGAACCGGGCCTCGACCCGGCAACGGTGTGATTCACCGACCGAGTCGTTCCACAAAATTCGGGAGGAAGCCATGAGAAAGACGACCTGTGCGATTCTGTCCATCTGTTTGACCCTGTGCACCTCTTGGGTGTGGGCCGGGGATTGTGCCGAACTCGTCGTCACGGGACATCCTTCGTATCCTCCGGTGTCGTGGAAGGACGGCGATCACATCAAAGGCGCGTCCGCCAAGATGATGGAAATGATCGGTCGTGATTTGGGCTTGGAAGTGACGGTCAAATCCTCGGGATCCTGGGCGGCCGCCCAGGAAGCCGTGCGCAAAGGAGAGGTCGACATGATTTTCGGCATTTACTACGACGACACCCGCGCGGAATACATGCACTATGTCGAACCGTCCTACATACAGGACCCCGTGGTTCTGGCGGTCCCAAAAGGCAAATCCTTTCCCTTCGCCCAATGGGCGGACCTGAAGGACCGGAAAGGCGTGACCAATCAAGGCGAAAGTTACGGCACGGAGTTCGACGCTTACATGGCGAAGCACCTCAACGTAATCCGGGGCGACGGAGTCGAGGCGTGTTTCCGCATGCTCCTCCGGGGTGAAGGGGATTATCTCATCATCGGCCTGTATCCCGGAATGGCCGAAATCGCCAGGCTCGACCTCGACGATGCCGTCGAAATTCTCCCAACTCAGCTCAACGCCTTCAAGATGTTCACGGCCTTCTCCAAAAAGTCCCCGTGCTATGACAAGTACCACGCCGCCATGAGCGAACGAATCAAGACCCTGGTGGAAAACGGTACGGTACAGACGCTCCTGATTTTATCCCAGGCCGAATGGGACAGGGCGTTGTGCAAATAGAGGCTGAAGGAACTGCTGAAGGACCGGCGGAAATCCGGCTTTTTGGAGTCCTACCAAACGGAGCGAGGCCCCGGAGTCCCGCTCTCTATGCCGAAGCCGTGGCCGGAACATCGACAGAGTCTCGATGTTGTTACAACCTTTGAAAGGAGGGCACGTTGGCCACGGTTCTATTGACGGGATTCGAAGCTTTCGGAAATACGCCCATAAATCCGGCGGAACAGGTAGTGCGGGAGCTCGACGGCTCCCTGGTGAACGGCTCGAAGATCGTGGGAAAGGTTGTCCCCAACACCTTCTTCAAAGCTGTTGATTTCGTGCGCGCAGCTATGGACGACGTTCATCCGAGCGTTGTTGTCATGATGGGGGAGTTCGGGGGGCGCGCCGTCATAACGGTGGAGAGGATTGCTCAAAACCTGAACGATTCAACCAGATATGGACTGGTGGACAATGACGGATGCGCGCTTCAAGATCAACCCACCGTTCCCGGCGGTCCCGCGGCCTATTACACCACACTACCGATTCGAGCCATGGTGAAGGCAATGCGGGAGGCGGGTATCCCCTCCGATATTTCGGACGCGCCGGGCACCTTCTGCTGCAATCACCTGATGTACGGGATACTCCATCATATCGCGACGGCGGGTCTGCACGTTCGCGCGGGGTGGATCCACCTCCCTCATCTGCCGAGCACGGCGGCGCTGGAGGAAAACCTTGGTGCTCCCAGCATGTCGGTGGAGACATCGGCTGCGGGAGTGATGATCGGTATCCGGGCGGTTCTCGAGAACCCGGTCGACATTGAGGAGCCGATGTTCTCCCGCCTGCAGATCTAGCGGCACGTTGAAGAGATCGGATCGTTGCGGACCGTTGAAAAACGGTCCTTTTGTCCGACCGCACCCTGGTTTCATGTCTTAAGGATGTTCCGGCATGCCCCTAACAAGATTCGGGTTGTACAGGCTGTTCATCAAGGAAAACAAGCAGGCATGGTTCGGCATCATCTTTGCCGCATTCATCACCGGTGTACTCCAGGGCTGTATCGTCCTCATCATCAACCAGGCGGCCGGCGACATCATGGACGGCGGGCCCCGGCTCAGGATGTTGCTGATGTTTCTGCTGGTGTTGGCCGCCTACAGCGTTGCCGGCTACTACGCCAACTCGAAAACCATTGCCCTGACGGAAAGCATCATCTTTTCCACCTTTGTGGGGATCGCGGACAAGTTACGGAATACCCGGACCCTTTCGTTCGAACAGACCGGTAAGCAGCAAATCTACGCCACCCTCTACACCAACACGGACATCATCCTGGAAACTTCCAAGTCCCTGGCAAGCGTTGGGGCGGCTGTGGTGATGATCGTCTTTTGTGCCGTGTATATCGCCCTGATCTCCAAATCCGCCATTATGACCATTGTCGTGTTCTATATTTTCGGTATTTTCGTCTATACCTCCAACCTGAAACGGGCCCAGAAGCTGCTCAAGGAAACCACGGTCCTGGAGGACCGGTTCAAGGATATTTTCAAGTATTTCCTGGAAGGGTTCAAGGAAATCAAGGTGAACCACGAAAAAGGAAAGGATCTGCTGGAGAATTACGTAATGCCCACATCGGAAGCCGCCAAGCAATCTCGAGTCAAGGCCGAGAATCAGATGTCGGTAAACATCGCTTTTATCCAGTCTTTTTATTACGCCCTGGTGGCCGCCATGATCTTTCTGCTGCCCCGCCTGGGGTCGGTCCAATCCGCGGACATTATCCGTATCGCCGCCGTGGTTCTGTTCTCCTACGGTTCCATGACCCGTATCGTGTTGAACATCCCCCTCATTCTCAAGTCCGAAAGAGCGATTGAAAAAATCAACCGATTGGAAACGGAACTAACCGCAGCGGCGGAAACATCCCGGCCCTATGCAGGCCGGTTCGCCTCCTCGGCACCGTCGGATTTATCCATTCGCCTGGAAGACGTGTCCTTTCATTATCCCGGTGAAAGGAACGATTACACCTTCACCCTGGGCCCCCTGTCCCTGGACATTGAACCGGGCCGGCTCATCTTCATCATCGGAGGAAACGGCTCGGGCAAGACCACCCTGCTTAAGCTCCTCACCGGTCTCTATCCTCCCGATGCCGGCCGTATCTTCCTGAAGGACCGGCTGATCGACGATTCCTGTTATGAGGACTACCGGGAATTGTTCGGAATCATCTTCCCGGATTATTACCTGTTCGACCGGTTTTACGGCATGAAGACCGTGGACCCCGGAGTGGTCGATTCCATATTGGTGAAATTGGGCATGGGCGGACTTGCGGGTTGGAACGGAGAGTGTTTCACCAACCTGAACCTTTCCGCCGGCCAGAGAAAACGACTGGCCCTCCTGTCCACCCACGTGGAAGCTGCGCCGATTCTGGTGATGGATGAAGTGACCGCGGACCTTGATCCCCAGTTCCGAAAATTCTTCTACGAAGAATACCTGCAGGAACTAAAGGCCCGGGGCAGAACCATTATTGCGGTTTCCCACGATGAAAAATATTTCCATGTGGCGGACCGAGTGATCAAGCTGGAAAACGGCAAAATCGTTTCAACCTGATCCGCCGACTTCAATTCCAAAGGATCCAAAGGATGGGGTGTATCAATGAAGGTGTTCAAGATCATCGGAGACCATAAGATAAAATTCGTTTCCCTCTTGTTTGTGCTCCTCTTTTTTTTGGTCTACTTCTCTCAGTCCATTTTCATCTACATCTATCCGGGTCAGGCCGGCATCCTCTTCCAGGCCCTGTCCGCCGACCCCCTCTCCAATGAAAGGTACGATCCGGGCCTGTACACGGTGGCCCCGTGGAACAGGATGTACATCTACGACGTCACCAAACAGAAAAAGACCTTGGATGTGGATGCCCTCACCAAAAACGGACTCTTTGTGGAGTTGCGCATCTCCTCCATTTTTCATCCGAACCCGGATGAACTGAAGGAGCTCACCACCCATATCGGCACCGATTACATCGAAAAAATCCTGGTTCCGGCGATCTACGCCTCCGCTCGCGAGGTTGTGGGAAAATACCTCCCTGAAGACCTGTACACTACGGCCATGGACAGATTCCAGGAGCAGATACTCAGGGAAACCCAGCGGGAATTGACCGGGCTCCCTTTCCTCGTCGAGGAAGTGGTGGTGGAAAAGGTGGAACTGCCCGGCCCCATCAACAAGGCCATCGAAAACAAACTCAAACTCCAGCAGGACGCCCTGGCTTACGAGTTCATCCTGAAGAAAGAGCAGGACGAGGCCAAGCGCCGGGAGATCGAAGCCAACAGCATCAACGCTTATCAGAAGGTGGTGAACGAAAGCCTGAACGACGACCTGCTCAGATGGATGAAAATCAGAACCCTGGGCGAGCTGGGCAAGTCCGACAACAGCAAGATCATTGTATTTGAAGGTGAATCCGGCCGGATGCCTCTATTGCTGAATCCTTCGGGAGATACCCCCTAAAAACTCCCGGGCGCGTTTCCTGGTCACTTGTTAAACGGCGTGATCCCCCGTTTGGAAGCTGAGCAAAAATCAATGATTCGCCTTGCATGGGGATCGTTGGGAAAGGTGTCCGCCATTCGATCGAGAGCTTGTTTCAATATCCTGCCCGGCTGAAAGAGCATCTCAAAGCATTCCTTGATGCGCTGAACCTCTTCCCTTGAAAATCCCCGTCTTTTCAATCCCACGACGTTCACCCCCCTCACCCCCGCGATAGCCCCGTCCGCCAGGGCGTAAGGAGGCACATCAAGATTGACCTTGGTCATGCCCCCCACCATGGAATGGGCCCCCACCCGGCAGAACTGCCGGCAACCGGCGTGGCCTCCCAAAATAGCATAATCCTCCATGACCACATACCCGGACAGCCCCACATAGTTGGTCAATACACAATGGTTCCCCACCCGGCAGTTGTGGGCCACATGGGTGTATCCCATGAAGAAGTTCCGGTCCCCGATTCGGGTATCCGACCCTTTGCCGTCCCCCCGATGTGCGGTACAGAACTCCCGAAACGTATTGTCGTCGCCGATGGTCAAACCGCTCTTTTCCCCTTTGTAGGCCAAGTCCTGGGGGGCTCCGCCGAGCACCACCTGGAAGTCCAGCTTGTTGCGGTCGCCCATGGTGACAAAGGGGCCCACTTGGGAAAACCGGCCGATCTCGTTGCCGTCCCCCAGCACGGTTCCTTTCTTGATCAGGACATAATCATGGATGACGTTGCCGTCCCCCATGACGACCCCGTCTTCAATGGTTGCGGTTTCCGAAATCCGGTTCATCTTCCCTCCCCCACTCCCGTTCAAGTTCCCCGCCCCCACTCAACGATCAGTCCCGCCTGCCCATCCCGGGGGACGCGGGGCAAGGCCGAGTGCGTTTCCCGCAACCAATACAAGCCTTCCAAAGTCCAAGCCGGGAGCGCATGCCGCTGTCGCCGTTGGTGGTGTCAAATAGAGATTATAGTGGAGGCAGGTTAGCAGATATCTTCTGATTTTGGCTGGTTATCCTTTAACGTGCTGCCATCATTGCGCTTCCACTCGATCAAGCCATTAGCGCCGCGGCCCATAACAACTGCTGCAGCTGTTGATGGACTCGAAAAGAGATAATCTTTCATAAAGATGAAATCCTTGACCACGCCGTCTTTTATTAGTTTTTCGCGTTTCGCATGAAAAGCATTGGGCATAGACGGTACTTCCAAGTTCCGGAACTTGCGCGTGGACGAAATTCAACCCATGTCGTCACGCGGAATCGTACGCAACGGGCCGACCAACGTGTTCGGCTGCCTGAACTTGGCGCCCCGGAGAAAACAGGTCTTGTCAAGTCGCAAGGCGGTCCCGGATGTTCATATACAGCCGGGCAAGCTGCATGATTGAGAGAATGGAATCCGAAATCGCAACAAATCCCGACATCGAAAAATGCGTCGAAAAGCCGATCATGGGGCTGGGTAAGGGGCAAAAGCGGAAAAGCCGACTTGCCCCCGTAATTCCAGGGGAGCCGGCTATCTAGATCCTATTTTCCCACAAAATCCGCATTGTCGAGGTCTTCAATCACCCAAGCGGCGTTATAAAACGTTGGGCTGAACGTCCAGTTTGTCAAACTTGCAACCCAGCCGCCGCTCCAATTGTAGGGGACGGTTGAGGAATAGTAGCCGGAACTGTCCGTGTACACCGCCCAGACGCCCCCCCCACTGGTGGTGAAAATCACTTCCACACCCGACAGAGGCCCACTCCCGTAAATAGGATCGGCGGTAACGGTTCCCGAGATGGTGGGCTCCGGTGGAAAACCTGTGTACGACTGCACGGAATCCGTGGTCTGGTTCGAGTAGCCGATTGACGGAGGTGCAAACGTCCAGCCGGTTTTGGAGGGCGAGGCATATCCGGACCAGCCCGACGGCACCGTAAAGGAATAGTGACCCGTAGCGTCTGTAGTGGTGGTGCCGGTGGCGCTGTCGCCCGTGTAGGAGAGGGTGACTCCACTGACGCCTTGGCTGCCGTCGGTAATCGTGCCGGAGAGGGTGACATCCGTCTGAACGGCCGTTCCCGTGAAATTTATCCCTGTGGCCGGAGAAGTTACGCTGCTGAGAATGAGCTCCACAGGCCAAAAGGTATAACCGGTCAGGCTCGCGGATATGGAACCTCCCCAGCCATAGGGCACTTGGGTGCTCCATGTGCCTTGGGCATCCGTGGAAGTGGTTCCCCATCCTTGGAGACTGATTTGCACCCACTGAATCCCCAGTCCCGACCCGCTGTCGGTCACATTACCGGATACGGGCATATATTGCTGAATAAGTGAACCCACGAAGTCAACGCCCGTCAAATCGACGGTAACGCCGTTGGGGTACGCCTGGGAAGGAGTAAAACTGTAATTCTCCTTGTACGGCGTGACGGTTCCCGCCCAGTTGTAGGGGACGTCATAGCTGTAATTGCCCCAGGAATCGGTGAATATGAGTCCGAGATTCTGAAATTCGATTTGCACCATACCGATTCCGCCGCCTCCGGACAGTGAGACCGTCCCGGAAATGGTCACGGCTTGCGCGGAGGCCGTAAAGTTCTGAGTTCGGTTTGATGTGACATTGGTGAAAGCTTGTGACCCGGGAGTGAAGGTATAACCCGTGAGGGACGGCGTTACGACACCGCTCCACCCTTCGGCAAGGGTAAAGGAGTAGGCGCCTGAAGCGCTGGTAGTGGTCGACTGGCCCGTGCTGAGGACAACCGCGACACCGGAAAGACCCGCGCCTGAAGCCGTGATGGTACCGGAAATGGTGATGGTTTGACCGGTATCCGGAGTGGCGACGAAATTCTGGGTCTTGTTCGACGTGACACTGGCAAAGGATTGTGACGCGGGGTTGAAGGTGTATCCGGATAGGGACGGGGTCAGGGTTCCGCTCCACCCGCCGGTCACCGTAATGGAATAGGCTCCGCCGCTGTCCGTGGTTGTGGAGCCCCCTCCGTTGCCGGCGGTCAGGGTCACCCCCGCGAGACCTCCCCCGCCGGTGGAAAGAGTCACCGTGCCGCCGATCACCGGGTTTGCTCCGGGCTGCTGCACGATCACGGGTTCAGATGCGATGCAGGTCATGGAAAGCAGAGGGTTGCTCATGGTGAGCACTGCCGTGTACGTCCCCGGCGAGCTGTAGGTGTGCTGGGGATACTGTTGCATGCTCGTCCCACCGTCACCGAAGTCCCAGCTCCAGCTGATGAATGTGATGGTCGACGCCCCTGCGAACTCAACTTCCAGAGGAGAAGGCCCGGAGGCGGGCGTGCACAGAATGTCGATATCCAACTCCGCAGGCTGAAACACCTTGGTCAAATCATATGTGAACGGAGCCGCCCAAGGCCGGTATCCGGTCGTTGCCTCGGGTTCCACGGTCACCGTTCCCTCATCGAAGGCAGAGAACATCATGTCCATTTCCAGGCTTTGATCGGCCATGTTTTGCGCCGCAAACAAGAACTGATCGACCTTGCCCAAGAAGGCCTCGAAGTGGACCGCATCGAAGGTATAGACAATGACGGTGGAACCCGCTTCGTAGTCCTGGACGTACATGTTGAAAACGGAAGCCGCGTCTTTCCAGACCCCCGAATGCATGGTTCTGACGGCCGCGAATTTCTTCTCCACGTTTGCGTAGGCGGATGCTCCAGTGCTGTTGTCGGTCAGTGTCGCGGTTCCCAGACTTCCGGTCGTGAACGTAATGACCAGATGCATGTTCCGATCCGCATCAAGGGAGTCCGCTTCGAATCGATTCCCGGAAATGTTTGCGAGAAAGGCATGAAAGGTGATCGCATCCGACGTATGGATGACGATGGTGGAACCCGTGGAATAATGCTGTATGTAGAAATTATGCGACGGGGGATCAGCGGTGTCTTTCCAAATACCTTGATATTGAGCGAGAGCGGTTGTCGCCATGAAGCAGGCGGAAACGGCAAGCATCAGACATACGAAGCACGATCTCGACCTGATCTCCATCACGTATTCCTCTCTTGCAGGGGATTTTATAGGTCATCCGGTGCTGTGTGACGACTCCCTCGGTGAAAGTATCCGCTTGCCTTTTCCCGGCATTCGATGTCCTCGCTGTCGCTTGAAGGATCGAGTGTGTGGTAGTAGGGCGCCTCTCAAAACACGCCGAATCCGACCCCCCAACCTGTTTGGCACTCCTTTTTACTCGGCCTGATTATATCTCGACCGGCTGTAGACCTAAAGCCAAAAGCGCTCCACGGGTCGATAACGAGTTCGGACCCACTTCGCTGCAAACGGAAGTTCTTCCGTGCTTTCGCTCTCGTTCCCAAGTGCAACTTGGGAACGCGTGTAGCGGCCGGATGAGCGTATCCTCGTCCTGCTTCACCATTCAATCAAACCAATCGCCAAAATCCTCGTCTTTCCCAGGTAATCTCCTGCGCTGGATAGCGCCAATATTCGGTACGTTCCACAAATCCAAGCTTCACAGGATTATAGTGAATATAATCCAGTTCCTGCCGCAGCATATCCTCCGTTGTAATCGTTTAAGGGTGAACCTCCCTCTTGCCAAACTTGGTCCCTGCTGGAGTCTTTATGAGCGCGTTTCAAAGATTCAAACCGTTCCAGGAGCCACAGTTTGTTGTCCAACCGAGCGGCTGCAATGATTTCTCTCGCGGTGTGTCTCTTAAAATCTCGAATCACTTCCGATAGGCTGTCGGATGAGACTATCATATGGAGATGATTGTCGAGTATGACATACGCATGAAGAAGCAAACCTTTTTGTTGTCGGCAGAAACTGAGAAAGTCGGTTACGATGTCCAGGTACTTCCGTCGGGTGAATACAGTTAGCCATCCCACCACAGTGGACGTTATAAAATGAGGCGCTCCTATATCTATAATTTTGTAGCGGGTTCGCATGATGATGTTTCAAAGCGCAGATATGAACAAGCTACGTTCCCAAATGCAAAATGGGAACGAGTATAAGCATATCACCGCTCCACACGACATTGCCGCCGCCCCGGCCACGACGCCCGCAATCGGTAGTTGAATGCACGATGTTCTATTTCCCGTGTGAAAGAGGCAGGATGCGAGCCCTGGCTCCCCTTGCATCGAGACTTATCAATGCCCCTTGGTCCAGAATATCTCCAAATTGTCGAAGTGCTGATACTACCAATGCGCCGATGCGCTTCGGTGAAATGTCTTGGGCTCGCAACTGCAATACGCTTGGAGAATCGGCCTTGGTGGCGGCCGGGATTGCGCCGAAATCAAGATCGTGTGTAAACACCACGAATCCGTTGGATCGAGCCCAAAATAGGATTTCACGATCGGGTGCATCTGGAAGACCGATCTCCGACCAATGAAAACACCGGTGACCTTCCTCCTTAAGGACTTCAGCCCACTGGGGAGACAAATTCATATCTACCACGATCTTCATGCCACTTCCGTCTTGACGGGAACTTCAATCTCTTCAACTCGCCAAGCGGCATACCGAAGCGCCTCATCGATGTCTTCGCTTTCCAAGTAAGGGTACATTTCCAGGATGTCTTTCCTGCTATGATCTGAAGCTACAAGACCAACGATCATCCCAACGGTTACGCGCATGCCGCGGATACAAGGTTTTCCTCCCATTATTTCAGGGTCGAAGGTAATCCTTTTCAGTAATTCCATACAACCCTCCGTCCAAAACAGATTAATCAATTGAAAGTACCATCCCGAAATCGCGTTTCCCTGCCTGAAACCACGCGCTTCCCGGGTTGGGAAGAAGCACTCCGGCGGCTTCAACACGCAGCATTATAACTCAGCTCCAACCTTCCAGAAAGGTCGCTCTCGCTCCCAAGTGCAACTTGGGAACGAGTATTGTGCAAAAATTCCCCCGCTGGTTGCCCTGACTCAGCATGCTCCGTGGGCGGCATTCCCGGCCGAGTCCCGCGGCAATCCCGTGTTCTCATCCACAGCGTCCCGCCGCTGGAGATACTTATACAGCCGCACCATGGTCCCGGCCATTCGTCTGAAATCGGAGTAGCAGGGCACTCCGCTGCTCCGAGCTTTCCGTTTGATCCGGTTTATGATGGCCGTCATCTCCGCGTTCTCGGACACTTGAATGATCACAGTCACAAAAGGTTTGTTCACCCTTTGGCGGACGGTGGCGAGGCGCAATACGACCTCCTCCGCGGCCTGTTCGGCGGTCAGCATGCCGGAAGCCACGGTGGCGTGGTAGAACAGATCGAATACGGTCACGTTGACCAGGAAATCGATATCCGGTTGGGCGTCCAAGGTGGTGAACACGCCGTACTGAGCTTCCGGGTCGAACATGGAAAAATTGGGGTCCACGGGGTTTCGGGCAATGGTGCCCACCGCGTCGGTAATGGACAGAATCTTTCGTTGCGTTTCCGGACTTAACGGCGGCAGCGTGAGGCCCAACGACGAAAGCATGTCCCCGCTCCATACGGAATTGCCTCCGCCCCCGGCCACGGCACCCGTCCTGAGGCCCGCAAGGCGGGGGATGTTTCTGTAAGCCCAAACAAAATCCGCCATCTCCGTGTAGTCGTCCACAAGCACCGCATTGGCCTGGACGGCCACATATTCCCAGAGGGAATAGGTTCCCGCAATGGACCCGGTGTGTCCGGCGGCGGCACGTGCGCCGGCTTCTCCCCTGCCCGCCTTCATGAGCATTACCGGCTTTTTCGGGGAGATGGTCCGCACCAGATCGAGGAAACGCCGTCCCTGGCCCTCTCGCATGCCTTCCACATAAACTCCGATGATGCCGGTGTCCGGGTCTTCCCCCAGGTACTCAAGGAAATCGTTGACGCCCAGATCCATGGAATTGCCCACGCTCACGGCCTTGGAAAAGTACAGCCCCTGGGACGTGGCCGCCTGCACGAACAGGGAGTTGTGGCCACCGGACTGTGATACGAAGCCGATATCCCCGGCGATAATGGGCTGGCTCGGGATATATGCGATGTGTGATCCCGGACAATACACCCCCACGCAGTTGGGACCGATGAGGCGGATGCGCCCCGCGATCAACTCCCTGAGTTCCCGGTTCAGCTTTTCCCCTTCCGGCGTGGTGGTCTCTCCGAAACCCGCGGTGAAAATATGCGCCACAGGGACTTCCTTGGCGATGCAGTCCCGAATCACCTGCATCACATGGTCTCGCGGCACCGCGATAATAACGTAGTCCACCGGATCGGGGATATCCTTCACCGACGGGTACGCCGGGTACCCCTCGACCTCTCGTGCTTTGCTGTTCACCGGGTAGAGCCGCCCCGGAAACTTGGCCCCAACCAGAGAAGTGAAAAACATGTTGATATTCAGTCCCTTTTTGGTGGAAGCTCCGACAACGGCAATGGAGCGAGGCTTGAAAAGCTTTTCCCAGTTAATAGTCATCATAGTCCTCATTGCAGGTTATCCATGGAATTCGGAGTCATCGTTCAAACCGATATCACGGCATTCACGGGTGAGGTCGGAAGAATCATGAAGAATCGGGACGGCAAAGGCGACAATGCCTCGTTCTTACACCATGCGAGGTCGATGCACAAGACAACAATGGGTTACGGTCGAGCGGGTACACATTGGGTTCATTTACGAGAAGAATTCTTCAAGATAGCTTTCCCTTACTCTTTGAAAATGCCGCATACTCACGGGATCGACGGTTGTGACGCGGAAGCCGGCAATCCGCTCAAGAAGTTCGCAAAGGGGGCGTGTCCGGAAAAATGCGTTGCAAGTTCTTGATAGGATAAGTATTTTCAAAATACCTAAGAAGAAGGCTCCGACCGGATGCAGGCCTCTTCCTTTAGCTTACGTGGGGTGACGTTCGACAAGATTTCCGGCACCTGTTCATAGGGTGTGCCGCAGGGGAACGCCGTCCCCGTGCACTCCCTGCCGGGGGACTCATGGCCCCCCGGACCCTGTTGCGGTTTTGCGAATCGCGCATGCGACCTGCAAAACGAGCAGCATCTTCCATACAACATATTGAAACACCTAATTTTTTTAAGAAGGAGCCCGAGGGAACCCTTTTTTCAAGAAGGGTTCCCTCGGATACCCCTCTGAATGCTCACAATTTCCGCACACCTTTTCAAAGCGTCCTGAAAATGCCTCTCCGTCCAAGGCGGTGAAGCCTATCGAAGCGTTTTGAGGAGGATGACACGGAGGGGCTCCAGTGTCCCCCCGTGAATGATGACATCGAACTTCTTCAAGGGGCTGTCGGGCCGCATGACGGGTATTTCAATACAATTCAGTCTCTACTTGTTGGTCATGATCAGTATCGGCTGGTATTCCATGAGGAGGACCCGGAGCAATGAGGACTTCATCATTGGAAGCCGCTCTCTGGGTCCCATTACCTCCGCAGTGAGCGCCGGGGCGTCGGACATGAGCAGTTGGCTGCTCTTGGGTTTGCCCGGGGCCGTTTTCGCCGGCGGCCTGGTGGAAGGGTTCTGGATATCCCTTGGACTGATCCTGGGCGCCTATGCCAATTGGTATGTCGTAGCCCCGAGGCTCAGAGCCTACAGCGAAAAGCTCCACGCCGCCACTCTGCCCACCTACTTATCCAACCGTTTCGACGACGATTCGGGCCTGCTCAAAATCGTATCCTCCGTGGTGATCCTAATCTTTTTCACGCTGTACGTCGCTTCCGGCATCAAAGGCGGGACCCTGCTTTTCGCGCACACCTTCGGAGCGTCCGAACAAACGGCCTTGATCGTTACATCGGTGGTCGTTGTGTCCTACACCTTCCTGGGCGGATATTTGGCCGTTTGCTGGACGGATTTGATACAGGGGCTGCTCATGCTGAGCGCATTGGCCTTTTGCGCCATTCTGACGTTCGCCGCCTTATCCGGATCGGGAATTCACATTACGGATGCAAACCCCAAAGCCTTCGATATCCGAACTAGCCTGCTCACGGGAGCCTCGCTGATGGCTTGGGGATTCGGGTATTTCGGTCAACCTCACATACTGGCCCGTTTTTTCGGAATCAGTCGCGTGGAAGAAGTGCCCAAGGCCAGGCGAGTCGGCATGATTTGGATGACGCTCTGCCTGATCCTGTCCGTTTCCATCGGGATCGCCGGAATCGGCTACTCGGAAATCGCGCCCCTGCCCGGTGTAACCGGCCCGGACGGCAACAAGGAAAAGGTCTTCTTGGCCCTGGTGAGCGCCTTGTTTCATCCGGTGTTTTCGGGCTTCGTGCTGGCCGCGGTATTGGCCGCGGTCATGTCTACGGCGGATTCACAGCTCTTGGTGCTGACTTCCGTGCTCACGGAAGACCTGCCTTTCTTCGGCAAATTCGACGCCGCACGGAAGGCCTGGATCAGTAGATTCGGTGTGGTGGGATTTGCGGTGATCGCCTTCTTCATCGCATCCGGCAGCGGAAGCACGATCCTGGCCATGGTGGGATACGCCTGGGGCGGATTCGGCGCCGCATTCGGGCCTTTGATCATTCTATCGTTGACGTCGAGAAACACCACCAAATGGGGGGCCTTTGCCGGAATGGTCGTGGGCGCGGCCACGATCTTTGTGGTGAAGAACTATATCAAGATTGAAGGGGAGTATTTCTACGAACTGCTGCCGGGCTTCGTTTCGGCCTTCTCAGCCGTCGTACTGGTCAGTTGGATGACCGCCAAACCGGGAGAAGAAACCTTACGGAAGTTCGATGCATCGCAACCCTGAAGTTTGATTCCCGCCGGCATTAACGAGCTTGCGGCGAGTCGGCTTTGATTGGGGGAGGGACTTCGCCGCCCAAGCAAGGACTTGCTTCCCGCCTCTCCGCCCAAAGCGATGAGGCATATTTGAGAAGCTTTAGTTGAATCCCTTGCTGCGCGCTCAAACGTTGTGGGGATAGAATTCCGGGTACAGCTTTCTGGCGCATTCAGGGCAGATGCCGTGGGTGAATTGAGCGTCCGAATGGTCCAGCAGGTATTCCTCGATTTTATTCCAGTAACCCGCATCGTCCCGAATGCTCTTGCAGTGTACGCAAATGGGGATCAGGCCCCTCAGGGTCTTGACTTCGTCCAGGGCGGTGCGAAGTTCCTCGATCAGGTTATCGCGTTCCTTTTCCGTTCGGTTCCGTTCAATCGCCGCAGCCAGCACGTGAGCGACACTCTGCAGGAAATTGACGTCATGTTCCGAAAAATCGCGACGGTACGCGGTATGAGCACCCATGACCCCGAATGGCCGATTCCGTTCGCCGACGGCGACGCTGACGCCGCTGACCATCCCACGATCGGAGAGAAGCTTGGGTCGGTTGAACCGGGTTTCCGAGTTCAGGTCTTCAACAATCACCGGTTTTCCGGCAATCAACGTATATCCCGCTTGTGATCCCCGGTCGGCGCTGACCAACGCTTTACCCATGAGATCATCGCTCCACCCGACGCCCGCCACAAGCTGCAGCTCTTTCCCGGTTGGAAGCAGTTTCAGGATTCCCACGGTGTCGACTTGCATGGTTTGGGCCGTCAAATCCACCGCTTCCCTCATCAGTTTGGAGAGGTCCGTCTCATCCAGGGCTACCTGACCCAGATGGGCGACGGCGGCTTGGTGCCTCGCCCGGGTTTCGCTCGCCGTTTCAGCCTCTTTCCTGGCGGTGACCTCCTTGGTGAGCCTACGATTCCAGACGAAGAACACCACGAACAGAAAGACGACTCCCGTGCCGATTCCCAGAGCCCACCGCCGAATCAGCCTCGCGTCCACTCCAAGATATTGAGGAACGCGAATCCAACGCCGGCTGATTTCATCTTTCTGCTCCTGGGAAACGGACGCCAATATTCTGGAGATCATCCCCAGCAGGATGGGCCGGTCCTTACGCACCCCCATGCAATATTGAGATTCCTCCCAGTGCACCGGGGCGGCAACGCTCAGGTTGGTCAGTCCTTTCCGCCGGATGTAATAGCCGGCAACGGCCAAATTGATGACGCACGCATCAGCCCGTCCCAGAGACACGGCCTCGAGATTTTCCTCCACTTTGTTGGTGAACACGAAATCGAGGTTGAGGTCGGGATAGTCCTTCAGCAATTTGCCGTACGCGAACAGATGCTTGACCACGGCGAAGCGTTTTCCCCTCAGGTCCTCCAATCCTCCAACCAGAGGAGCGTCTTCGCGGGCTACAATCACCAAAGGATAAGAAAAATAAGGTTTGGTGAACAGGAGAAACTCCGAACGCTCGGGGGTCTTGGACAGGCAGGGAAACAGGTCGATCCGACCTTCACGCCCCCGGGCCAAAGCTTCATCAAAAGGAATATCGAACACGATTTTCAGGTCCACTCCGAGTTTCTTCCGGAGCAATTCCACATAGTCCGATACCATACCTTTGAAAACGGGCCGTCCCTTTTTTATCCCTTTCCACCCACATGAAGGGCGGGAACGCCACTCCCACGCCGAGCCGGATGGTGCCGTTTTCAGCCAACCATAGTCTCTCTTCCTCCGTCAACGAAAACGAATGTTCTTGGGCCTGCACTGCGAGGGTTGCGAACATCGGCACGGCAACCGCCTGCAGAAAACAGATGATCCCAAAAATTATCCATCGGTGGGGGTGATGCATAGTGCCTCTCACAAAACAGAAATCGCAAAAAGCATGCTGCGAAACGTGGCAAAGATCAAGCCGTTCCCCGCCATTCCGACGTTAAGATTCTTAAATAATCGCCGACGCAGCAGGCCTTGGAAAAAACGCGATCCGCAGCTTATCCGTTTGCCTTTGGCGGGATGAACGAGTATTCCTGCAAAACCAAACCAACGGAATTTTTCGCACCCTTTCATGGGACATGCGAGGAGACCTTCTGAAAGAATTGTGCCCGGTGAAACCTTGCCCGAACATCAAAAATAACAAGTGACCCCATGCTGGAATCGACCTCTTCCTATCTCATTTCCGGAACCGTGTTCGGCCTTTGCGCCGGCATTGCTCCGGGCCCCCTGCTGACCCTCGTGATCGCGGAAACCTTGCGAAGAAGCGTGCGTGAAGGAATCAAGGTAGCCGTCGCCCCCGCGCTCACGGACCTTCCCATCATCCTTCTTTCCGTTTTGCTCCTGGCCAAGCTTACCGCCTACGACGCAATCCTCGGAGCCGTTTCCCTGGCCGGCGCCGCCTATCTCTCCTACCTGGGTTATGAATGTTTGCGCATCACGAGCCCCGACCCGGATGAAGAGGAAGAACGACCCTCCTCCCTAAAGAAAGGGATCATCACCAATTTCCTCAATCCTCATCCCTACCTGTTCTGGATTTCCGTGGGAGCGCCGACCATCATCAAAGGCGCGCAACAGGGAATACCGGGACCCGCGTCTTTTCTCGCCGGATTCTACGTTCTCATTATCGGATCCAAAATAGGCGTGGCATGGATGGTGGGACGGTTCGGTCATTTCTTGAGAAGCAAAGCCTATGCCCTGACCATGAAGGCCCTCGGCTTGGCCCTGCTCGTGTTCGCCGTTCTGTTCCTCAAAGACGGCCTCACGCTGCTGGGCGTTCTAAAAGCGGAAGGGTTTTAGACACATCCGGGGAAACCTTCCCAAAGCTTTCCGAAAACGCCTCACCGCCTTCGGCGGAGAGGCTCTCGGCAAAATGAATTCGGGAACGATAGAATCCCGACGTTAATAGGGGCAGGCACTACGGTGTCCGTCCCGCGTGAAGGTCCAAGGTCCGGGAATTCCTTGTCTCGACCGACTTTCGCCCCGCCGCTTCGCCGCAGGCGGTGCGGCCACACTCAAAGATATTGGCAATCCTTCACGGGGGGGGACTTCTCTATCGATTCCGCGGGGGAACGACATCACCCCGGACTCCCTTGATGCGGGCTCCGGACATCCGTAAGGTGCATCGGTTTGATCAATAATCCGATGATTGCGCACCCGGAAACTTATGCATGGAGAGCCCCTGATCCCGGTTGCGAAGCGCAAGCGAGCAACCCGCTCAAACAGTTTGGGAAGCAACTGTGTTCTTTGTCAACTGAGTTGTTTGTCACTGATTCCTATGAAGCTGTAACACGGCGCTTGCTAGGCGCGGCACGCGTGGGGCTGCCGCGCGCAAGCACCGCGCCACAGCAGACCACGGCAGCATCGGTTAACCGATGTGATACATAAACCGGTCAACTTAATGTGTCTTTGACACCGATTTCAGGCTGTTGGACGCGCCAATGAGTATTGGTTTTGACCATGCTGTTCAGTATGGTCAGAAGCTTACGCATACAGGCAGTCATAGCCACTTTGTGCGCTTTTCCAGCTTTAGTAAGCCGTTGGTAGAAGGCTTTGATTACCGGGTTTGAACGGGTGGCGGACAAGGCGGCCATGTGCAATACGGCCCGAATCTGGGCACGGCCTCCCCAAATGGAGCGTTTCCCTCGCATCTTCCCGCTGTCACGATTCAGGGGAGCGACTCCCACCAGGGCGGTGATCTGCTTACGGTTCAATGCCCCGAGTTCGGGTAAGCGGGTCAGCAGAGTCGAGGAGAGAACGTGTCCCACTCCGGGCACACTTTGAAACAGAGCGTCTTTTTCCCGCCAAATGGGAGATGCCCGAATCGCCTTGCGGAGTTCCCGGTCCAAGTCCTCAAGGCGCTTTTGGAGCCACGAGATATGGGCCTGGATGCCTTTGTGCAGAGAGGGGTGAGCGCTTCGAAGACGGTTCTTCTCGGCGGTCAACATGGTTATGATTTGTCCACGCCGATCGGCCAGAGCAGTCAACGCTCGCAGCTGATCGTCCTTCAAGGGCCGAATTTGCGGCCGGACAGCCTGGGCGAAATGGGCCAGGACTGTGGCGTCTATGCGATCGGTTTTTGCCAGTATTCCTTTGGCCTTGGCAAAGTTACGAACATGTCGTGCATTGACCACGGTCACATTCAGCCCGGCTCCGGCCAAGGCGCTCGCCACCGGAGTCTCAAGCCCACCGGTAGCCTCCAAGACGATCATGGAGGAAGGAAGATTTTTGAGATGGTTGATTAAAGCATCAAAGTCGGTTTCATGGTTGGTCATCGACCAGGCTTCCTCGCCGGGAACGACGGCGATTTCAAGCCGGTCCTTGGAGACATCGATTCCCACGAAACAGGTGATCTCGCCCATGATAACTCCTCTCGTACCCAACCTTGCAGATGCGGCCTTAAAAGGCCGGGCAACTGTACGGGTTATCTCGAGGAAGGACATGACGGCCCAAGCTTCCAAACGGAGTCCATTTCTCCTGGGGGTCCGGCGGCCTGTCATGTCCGTGACCAACTTTGCGGGTCATGCCGTCTTCCATTAAGTATGAAAGATGGCATGCTAAATATACAAGGGGTCCGGGGAAACCCTTTCCAAAGGGTTTCCCCGGATGCTCTATTTGGCGTGCTTGTTCCGGGACATGCGTTCGTAGGGGTCCTGGCGGTAATAATCCCGCAAAACGTGGTAGAGGTCCGGTGCGTGTTTCACCATGAGTTGGGGCTGGTTGAAGAATTGCTCGGTGGCCACGGCGAAAAACTCCGCTTCGTTGGTGGCTCCGTAGGCGTCCAGAAAGGACTTCCCGCCCTTTCCGGTGTCACGCTTGAGGCGCAGGTATTCGCGGGAACAGACCTCGACCCATTCACGAAACTCCTCCCGATCCTTGATGGGAGGCGTTCCGTCCGCCGCGCCGTCCAGCATGTCCAATTTATGGGCGAATTCATGGTAGATCACATTATGGCCGGACTCCGGATGCCGGCTTCCGCGCAGGGCCGCGTCCCAGATAATGATCACCGGCCCGCGTTGGAACGCCTGTCCGAGAATGGGCTGCGTAGCCTGCAACGGCATGGTGACGTTTTCGAAAACGCCCGGGCTGCGTTGCGGCGGCACCACGGTGGAAGGATACACGATGATGGATTCCACGTCCCGGTAGAAGTTGTGGGGCAGGCCCAACAGCAGCAGACAGGCCTGGGCGGACACGGTCACGCGGATTTCGTCGGTGAGTTCCAGCCCGCCGGCGCCCTCCCAGTGTTTTTCCGCGATGAATACCTGGATCAAGGCGCGCAGGTGAGCCCGCTCGTCGTCGTCCAGCATGGCATAGTGAGCCACGTTGCGGCGAACGACTTCCTCCCATGACTCGGGAAACGGAGCCTCGGTGAGCTTTTTTCGGCGATGTTCGGCAAACCACATAAATACCATCCCGGGGGTCTTGTTGTGCTGGGTCGGAGAGAACACGAGGGAGGACTTTCCCGAAAGTCCTCCCTCGTGAATGCCAACGGTATGAAATCTACGGGGGGATCAGGCCTTACCGGGCCCCGTCCCTATTTCACGGCAATCGCGTATACTACGGCCGACTGCGATGCATTTACCCCGTATTGGCCTGTCGGCAGGTTGTGAGTTACCGCACTATTCGGCCATGCCGGCCAGCTGCCCAGAGTACCGGGTTCCGACGAGACGACGCCGCTTTGCGGCAGACCTTCGCGATCGTGGCGTGTCCCATTCTTCCAGTACGCGGGTACGGCGATGAGTGCCGTCTCGTCTTCCGAGTCCTTTTGGTAGGTTTGACCGCCGATATATACGTCGGTTCCAGCCTGCATCACGCAATTGGCGCTGCCGATTCCAAGAGTTTCGTCGGCTGTCGAAAGTTTCTCAACGGCCGTACCGGTCCAAGACACGGGACCGGGATAACCGTATTGATCCTCCAGGCTCACATATCCCACCGCAAGCGTGGATGTTCCCGAATAAACCAGGCCCATGACCAACCCATAGGGCTCTTGGTCGAATTCGAAATCGATGAGCGGGGTCGGCGTTCCACCATTGGTTGAAAGGGCCGGTTTGGTCGAGGAGACCCCATCCAACCCATATGCGTTGGCGACGCCCCAGACATCCTCCCCGCCGGCCGCCAAAGCCACGGGACCATTAACGCCTCCGGAGCCTTCGGGCAAGGTAATATAGGTCCATTCATCCCATTCCAATGAGCTGTCAAGCTTCCAATATCCCACGGCCCATGAGAGTTCCCCGTCTTGACTCTTGCTGAGCAACGCGGATACATAGATAAAGTCCCCTTCTATCACGATCTTGTAGGCCTCGCCGTTCTCGTAATCATCCGGCAACTCCAGGTCAATGGGATATCCGTCCACCCACAGCACCGGCAAGGGCCCGAATTTACCTGATGCACCCGCAACATAGAGCACTTCCTGCGAATACGCCACATCCAGAGCCACACCCAGTACGGTGTCCGGAAGAAGAGCCAGCTGCGTTACGGTGCCGCCCTGCCAGAGAGCGGGCTTCATGTTCTGATTCCCTTCCAGGCAGAGGGAGGAGATGCCGACCATCACCACATTGCCGTTTACGATGGTCATTGCCTGGACACTACCTGCAGGAGGGCAGTCTTCGTCATTGAAAGGGAGCATGGGCAGCTTTGTAGGTGAATCTTCACCATTCCACCAGACCGGGATGGGAATTTCTCCACCTCCATGCTCAACATCATACGCCATGCCCGCCAGATAGACGGTAGATTCAGATATTGGAGAATCATTATCGGAATCAGAGCAACCAATGAATGAAACCGCCAAGAGGACACCCGCCAACACCACCAAGAAACCAGCTTTTCTCATGAGCTTTCCTCCAAATCTGTTTGGTTTGTTTCATTGACCTGCAACAACGCCATTGACTTAACACGCTCAAATTGAATATGAACCCTGAAACCATTAATAATTACGATACAATCAAGCATTCCATGTCATTGATACTCACCATTACCAAAGGAGCGACAACCCCTTTACCGATAGGACCAACACCTACACGGGGGAGGACTTTGGGGAGAGTCCTCCACCGCACCCCCTTGTAAGCGCTTTGAGAGTGCCTCACCGCCTACGGCGGAGAGGCTCGGAAGGAAATAGGCTTCCTCGCTGATTTCCAGCGTTCCCTTCATCTCCTGAATCGGCAAAGATGCCCGCAAGTTCGGCTTCGTCCCGAGCCCCCTGTGAACGAAAACAAAATGACTCAATCTGTTTTGAAAAGGAACAATACAAAAAGGGAGGGGATGGAACTTATCGACCTGCAATGTAACAAAATCGAAGCGTTGATTGCATCACAAAAAGAGGCTCCTCGAACGTTTGCGGATCGTATCGCACCCGTACGCGACAAACCCCGCCGGCGGATATGGGCATCCCCCTCTATTGCTTGAATCCGCTGCGTGAATCTCTCTAAATCAGGGCCGCTGCACAAGGAGAATCCGGGTGTCGCCCCTCGTCCGATGAACCGGGAACAAGGAGACGAGTCCCTCCCGTGAATGCCTGCAAACACTGAGCAAGGGGCGCGTGTGTGCAATCCGCCGGGAAAAGCGCCATCCATTGGTTTACGGCCAATGAAGTCCGGCTGAAATCCGAACTCTTGCACGGATACCGTTTTGTCTGATAGGCTGGTATCGGCTGCTTATGAGGAATTGAACGCAACCATTTTCGTACCTATTCATGGGGTGCGCCGCAGAGGGAAGCCGTCCAACCTGGTAAGCCACCTGAAGTTCTTGAAAAGGAGCCCGAGGGAACCCTTTTTCAAAAGGTTCTCCAAGTACCCGGCGAACGCGTACGTATCAACCTCTTAATCCGCAAAGAGTCCCGGGAATGCTTGACTCAACGGGGCTCGGCGATGAGCGCGGGAGCGTGTCGTGAAAAAAATTTCCTTAGAGGTGAATGGAATCCGGCACGAGGTGTTGGCCGGCAAAGACGATGTCTTGCTCGACTACTTGCGGGATGGTCTGGATTTGATCGGGGCCAAGCAATCCTGCGACCGCAAAGGACAATGTGGAGCCTGCACCGTCATCGTGGACGGCAAGGCGGTGCGGTCCTGCCTGATCAAACTCATGAACCTCGACGGGTCCAAGGTCATCACCGTGGAAGGCCTGGGCACTCCGGACAACCCGCACCTGATCCAGCACGCATTCGTGCTCACCGGCGCGATCCAATGCGGCTTCTGCACTCCGGGCCTCATCACGGCCGTCAAGGTCCTTCTGGACAATGCTCCCGACCCGGGCGAGGACCTCATCAAGAAGGCCCTTCAGCGCAACCTGTGCCGCTGTACCGGATATGTGAAAATCATCGACGCCGTGAAACTGGCGAGTCGTCTGTTGCGCGGCGAGACCACCCTGGAAGAGGTAACGCCCAAGGCGTCCGACGGCAATATGGGAGTGTCCCATCCCCGGCCTTCCTCCATGGCCAAGGCCTGCGGCACCGCCCGGTTCACGGCGGACTACAAAATCCCCGACGCCCTGGAAATCGCCGTTGTGCGCAGCGAAGTTCCCCATGCCCTGATCAAGTCCATCGACGCCTCCGCCGCCCTGGCCATGCCCGGCGTAGCCGGGGTCATGACCGCGGCCGACATTCGGGGGACCAACCGGCTCAAGTACCTGGAAGCCGACCGTCCCGTGCTGTGTTCGGACAAGGTGCGCTACATCGGCGACCCCATCGCACTGGCGGCCGCCGCAACCAAAGACCAAGCCGAAGCTGCCGCACGGACGATCAGGATCGAGCTGGAAGCCCTGCCCGCGCTGGAATCTCCGGAGCAGGCCCTGGGTGACGATGCGGTCCGGGTGCATGCGGATCGTGAAAACCTCTGCTACCGTCAGCCCCAGGTCAAGGGAGACGCCGACGCCGCCCTTGCGGAGTCCGCGGCCGTCATCCAAGCCCGGTTCACCACCCAGACCAACCACCAGGCTCCCTTGGAACCCGAAGCCACCGTGGCCTATTGGCACGAGGAGGAGGACGAAGAGGACGAGCCCCATTTGGTGGTGGTGGGCCGCAGCATCAACATTCATCATCACCTGGGCATGCTGCAGGCCGCCTTGGGCTGGGAAAACATGACCTATGAGGAAGCCTACTGCGGCGGGCAGTTCGGCATCAAACTGGACGTGATGTCCGAGGGATTATGCGCGGCCGCTGCCATTCATTTCAAAAAAGCCGTGCGCTACATCCCCAGTCTGCACGAGTCCATGCTCATGACGTCCAAGCGTCACGCCTTTCACATGGACGTAAAGCTGGCGGCCGACCGCCAAGGCAAACTCACGGCCTACTGCAACGATTTTCTGGTGGACAAGGGCGCGTACTACTCCATGGGCCACGTGGTGGTGTACCGGGCCCTGCTCATGCTTTCAGGGTCCTATCAAATCCCCCATGTCAAGGCCGACGGCAAACTGGTGTACACCAACAGCCCTTGGGGCTCCGCCGCTCGGGGCGCAGGACCGCCTCAGGTCAACTTCGCCCTGGAATGCGCCATGGAAATGCTCGCCGACAAGCTGGGCATGGACCCCTTCGAGTTCCGCTTCAACAACCTGCTCCAAGTGGGTGAGAGCAAATCCACCGGACGCACCGTGACCGAGTGGCCGGTACCCGGATTGATGGAGGCGCTGCGGCCCCACTATGAAAGAGCCAAACGCGAGGCCGCCGCATCGGACGGCCGTTACAAGCGAGGCGTGGGCATCGCAACCGGCTCCTTCGGCATCGGCGGTCCCGGCGACGCTTCCGTGGCCGCGGTGGAATTGGATGAAGACGGCGGGGTGAGTATTTTCGCGGCCGCGGCCGACCCCGGTGAGGGCAACGACTCCATGCTCACCCAGCTCACGGCCGAAGTCATGGGCCTGCCCTTGGACAAGGTGCGCCTGCACACCCGGCGGACCGACGACACCGCCGCCTCCGGACCGGCGGCCGGCAGCCGCATCACCTATATGATCGGCAATGCCGTGGTGGACGCGCTCCATCAACTCAAAGCGGCCATGGCCGAAACCGGAGCCCAAACCGCCGGCGAGTTGAAAGCCGCGGAAAAACCCGTGCGCTATCTGGGCCGAAAAAAGAATGAAGACTCCGGTCCCCTGGACCCAAAGACCGGCCAGGGTCCCTCCTTTGAATCCCAGGTTCACGCGGTGCAGATGGTGGAATTGGAGGTGGACACCGAGACCGGCGAGGTCAAGGTGCTCAAGATGACCACCGCGGTGGACGCCGGCCCGGTAATCAATCCCAACAACCTCACCGGCCAACTCGAAGGCGGCGCGGACATGGGCGTGGGCCTGGCCCTGCGTGAACAGTACATCGCCGGCGAAACCAAGGACTGGCGCACCTTCAAGTTTCCCACCATCCGGGATTCCTTCCCTCAGGAGGTGATCATCCGGGAAACGCCCCGTCCCAAAGGGCCCCTGGGTTGCACCGGAGTGGGCGAGATGTGCTTGGTGCCCACCGCTCCCGCGGTGATCAACGCCGTCAAGGACGCGGTGGGCGTGTTTATTTGCGATCTTCCCGCCACACCGGACAAGGTGTTGGCCGCCCTGGCATCCGGGAAGGCCTGAACCGTGGACCCGATGGACGGCACGGAAGAACAGGCGTCCGGCCCCGGCCCTTTTTTCCGCGTGGTGGCGGGACGCCGAACCGCCTTTGACGACGAAGGCTTCTTCTGGGACTACGACGAATGGAGCGAAGACGCCGCCCGGGAACTGGCCGCGGAAAGCGGACTCGACAATCTTCAAGACGTCCATTGGAAAGTAATCCGGTTCTTCCGGGAATATTATGAATTCCACGGCAGGGCGCCCCTGAATCGGGACCTCAGACAGGGCACCGGCCTGAGCCTGCTGGAGCTGCAGAAGCTGTTCCCCGGGGGATTGAAGGACGGAGCACGTAGACTGTCCGGCCTTCCCAATCCCAAGACCTGCAACTGAACGCCGACTATTCTTTCATACCGTTTCCGGGGGAACGTCGTTCCCCCGGACCCCCTGACGCGGGCTCCGTCCCTGGCGGGACGAAGCCGAACTTGGGGGCATCTTAGCCGATTCAGCAGATGTAAGGAACGTTGGGAATGAGTGAGGAAACCTGAACTCTTCCGCAGCCTCCCCGCCGCAGGCGGTGAGGCACTCTAAAACGCTTTGGGGATCCGAGGGAACCCTTTTTGAAAAGAGGGTTCCCTCGGGCTCCTTCCGAAAAACTTCAGGTGTTTTAATAGGTTGGACGGCACATGCTGCTCGTTTTGTGAATTGCGTACGCGATCCGCAGAAGTGAAACGAGCAACCCGTCGGCAAGTTTGCCGAGCTCTTGGTGAATACCCGGTGAACGCGTAAGAAGAACGTTGGGGCACGTTCACAGCGTGGTTGGTTGCCCTGGGAGCGCCGAGCCCCAGCTCGGCACAGGGGCCGGAGACAATCGCGCGGCCAAGACCATCCCGGTCCGCTGTGCATCGGGACGAACAACCGCGGATGACCTTCACGGTACGGCGGATGGATGGAAAGAAGTCTGCCGAGCTGGGGCTCGGCGTTCCCAGGGGGTCCGTGGCGGAGACTCGGACTTTGCCCTGTGATTGAATACGTTCTTGCATGGAAAGCTTCAGTCCGCCCAAGGCGGTGAAGCCGGCTTGAGGCGTTTGAGTAGGGAGTGGTTAGTAGCGCAGAGAAGAAGGTGGGCCTTCGGCCGTCTTTCGGGCAGGCACTGTGGCCTGCCCCTACAATAGACGAGTTCCTCCCGCGAATGCCTACGAGATTTTTGGTCCACTTAGGAGATGTGAGGAGCGCCGGAGATTACCGAGCAAACCTGATTTTCCCCCTCACCCTCTCCGCCGTAGGCGGTGAGGCACTCTTAAAACGCTTTGAAAGGGGACCGGGGGAAATTTCAGTTGTGAGCCTTCAGAGGGGGATCCGAGGGAACCCTTTTTGAAAAAAGGGTTCCCTCGGGCTCCTTCCGAAAAACTTCAGGTGTTTTAATCGGTTGAACGGCACATGCTGCTTGTTTTGTGAATTGCGTACGCGATTCGCAAGACCGAAACGAGCAACCCGTCGGCAAGTTTGCCGAGCTCTTCGCGAATACCCCGTGAACGCGTAAGACGAACGTTGGGGCACGTTCACAGCGTGGTTGGTTGCCCTGGGAGCGCCGAGCCCCAGCTCGGCACAGGGGCGGAGTCAATCGCGCGGCCAAGACCATCCCGGTCCGCTGTGCATCGGGACGAACAACCGCGAGTGACCCTCACGGTACGGCGGATGGAGGGAAAGAAGTCTGCCGAGCTGGGGCTCGGCGTTCCCGGGAGGTCCGTGGCGTGGACCCGTACTCTCCCCTATGATTGAATGCGTTCTTGCATGGGAAGCTTCAGTCCGCCCAAGGCGGTGAAGCCGGCTTGAGGCGTTTGAGTAGGGAGTGGTTAGTAGCGCAGTGAAGAAGGTGGGCCTTCGGCTGTCTTTCGGGCAGGCACTGTGGCCTGCCCCTACAATAGACGAGTTCCTCCCGCGAATGCCTACGAGATTTTTGGTCCACTTAGGAGATGTGAGGAACGCCGGAGATTACCGAGCAAACCTGATTTTCCCCCTCACCCTCTCCGCCGTAGGCGGTGAGGCACTCTTAAAACGTTTTGAAAGGGGACCGGGGGAAACTTTCTCGAAAGTTTCCTATGTGGCCTCAAGTCAAGCCGGAATTGGATAACCGTTTCCTATTCGCGCCCGAAGCGCCAAGTACACATGCGATGTAGAAGCGAAGATGCCGCCATTTCCCCAGCGCTACCGATGCAGCCAAACTTTATCGCGGCCGTCTCCGCTTTTTTCTCCCGGCTTGAGGCTCGGGACCCACCTCAAGTATGGGTCCCGAGCCGGTTGGGTTCTCCTAAACAAGTCCTAACCGGCTCATGCTTGGTCCGCTTGGAGACGAAATTCATAGGTCCGTTTTTCCATGGTCAATCGCCATAGAACAACGGCCAGTTTCCGTGCCAACGCACAAATGGCCTTTTGTGGAAGGCCCGTTCGCGACAGGAGTTTTCGATAATGCGAATCAATGGCCGGATCCCTGGACTTCCACGTCCAGGCCGCCTCCACCAACAGACTCCGCAGTCGCGTCTGACCCACGGGAGGAAGCGCCACTCGAGATTTCCGCTCTCCGCTTTGTCTTACCAACGGTGCGAGTCCCAGATAGCTGGTCACTTCCTCCACCCGATGGAACCGACTCGGGCGAAACAATTCCAGGAGGAAGGTAGCCGCTGTGATGGGACCCACCCCGGGGACGCTTCGAAGGCATCGCATTTCCTCAAAGTGTTCAGGTTTCTCGCACACACTGGAAGTCCTTTCCTCCATGAAGGCTTTTTCCTTTGTGAGGAAATTCAACTCACGGAGCAAGCTGAGCAGCGTCGCTTTGGCCTCCTTCGGCAGACGAAGCTTTCGAAGTTGCGCCACAGCGCTTCGGCCCCAATGATTGAGCCCGGGAGGCGCCTCCACACCGTGAAACAGCAGAAGGGATTGAATTCTCTGCTTAACGCGTCGAGTGCCGTCGGCCAGATCGTGCCGACGGCGAATTACGCTGCGTTCGGCCTCCTCTTCCTCCGTGGGAACGGCGATGGACTTCAATATCCCTCGGGCGGCATGGTCCGCCAACCGCATGCAATCCAGGCGGTCGGTCTTGGCCCCCGCAGTCACCGGCCTAGGGACCCGACTCGGCGCCACCACGATCACGCTGAACCCGGCTTTGGCCAAAGTGCGCGCAAGGCCGAAGCCGGTGGGCCCCGCTTCGTAGGCTACGGCTCGGATGCGCCTCAAGTGGGGGAGCAACATGGCCACGATGGCCTCCGGAGAGGCCGAGGACACAAAAGTCTTCACCTCGCCGTCGCTGCGAAGCACGGCCACGTGGTAGCTCTTTTTGTGTACGTCGATCCCGACGTGGAAATCACGGTCGATATCCAGCTCCAAAAACTTGGCCAATTCTGTTACTTTCGTTGCTACCATGTTGGTCTCCTTTCTGTTTGGGTGATGCTCCATCATAACGATCGAGCACCTGAGGCCAACATGGTATTTCCCCCGGCAAATGAATACAAACCTCTCTCCCTCACGCTTACACCCTATCGGGTCCCGGAGTCGACCAACGTGATCTATCTGGACAACGCAGCCACCAGTTTTCCCAAGCCTTCCCACTGCTTCCAACAGGGCATGCGGGACTACCTGGAGATGGGCGCATCCCCGGGACGCGGAGGCTATGACTCCGCGGTACGCGCCCAGGAAGCGGTGGACGCGGTGCGTAAGCGTATTGCCGCGTTTTTCGGAGGGGAAGGATTTGTCACCTGCTTTGGAGCCAATGCCACCGACGCCTTGAACACGCTGCTCCAGGGACTCGTCGCACCGGGCACGCACGTGGTGAGCACTCGGCTGGAGCACAACTCGGTGCTTCGTCCCCTGCACCATCTACGTGAAAACGGAGTGTGCGACTTTGATCTGGTTCCATTCAACGGGCGGGGCGTGGTGGAGCCCGAGGCCGTGGCTCGGTGCTTCAAGCCCAACACTGCCCTGGTGGTGCTGAATCACGCGTCCAACGTGCTGGGCACCGTGCAGCCGACTGCCGAAATCGGCCGTATCTGCCGTATGCGCGGGATTCCGTTGATTCTGGACGTATCCCAGAGCGCCGGTACGATTCCCATCCACATGCGCGATTGGGGAGTGAGCGGCCTGGCCTTCACCGGGCACAAGGCCCTGCTGGGCCCGTCCGGCATCGGGGGCCTGGTCGTCGACCCCGAACTCGATGTGCGGCCCAGCCGCTTCGGCGGCACGGGCGTGGACTCGGCTCGCCTGGTTCAAAGCCCGGACTATCCCGAGCGTTTGGAGGCCGGCACCATCAACCTGCTGGGCATTCTGATCCTGAGCCGATGCCTGGACCATCTGCAAAGCCTGGAGGCTGAGCGGGCCCTGCACCGGGAATCGGAGTTGCACCGTCGATTGTTGGACGCCCTCACCGATCTGGACGGGGTGCGGCTGCACTGTCCCGGGCACGGACCGGACCGCGTGCCCCTGATCTCCTGCAATGTGGAAGGTTGGACCCCGGGCGACGCGGGCATGGTGCTGGACGGCGACTATGACATTGCCGTGCGCACGGGCCTGCACTGCGCTCCCTTGGTGCACCACGACCTGGGCAACGGCACCGCGGGTTCGGTACGCATCAGCCTGGGGCGCTACAACACCGCTGCCGAACTGGATACCTTGGCGAATGCATTGAAAGCCATGGTGGGCTGAGGAGGGGGAGGTGCGTGATCATCGGGCCAAGTAAATGGTTGGGCATTTGTTTTCGTTTCCAAGCTCTGGGCTTGCCCAAATTACAGCAGGAGGAAAAACGGCCTTAATGGGTCTCTTTCGTTTCAGATGAGGTTTTCACCTCCAAAACCACCCAATCGAAAGTATCCAGGAACTTCTTCAAGCTCTCTTGGTTCGTCAGGGCAGAAAGCGGCAGGTTTGGGCGAGCGTCTAGTTTGCTCTCGGCTATGTGCACGCCTTCTATGGCGTTCAGACGTTCCCTCATCTCCTGCCGTTTTTCTTTGCTTTCATAAGGCGGGCGCTTGCGCAAGTACTGAAATTGAATCTCAACAGCCCCATAGGTATAGACGTTGAATAGGGGAGAAACCGCTTCCTTGATCCCTAGTGGGTTGTATCGGACCTTCAAACTGCCGTCAACACTGCCCTGCTTCCACTGAATCTCCAGATTTCTGTCTACAGCCCAGGAGAGGATCCTGTGGACGGGGTGCATTTCATCGACGCCACGTCGTTCCTTGATCGCCTCAAAAAAGGAGGGTTCATCCCACATTTTGGTCTCGCGCACACCTCCAGCCTTCTTGCTTTGAGCTTCCGTGGTTTGTCCAAACAGCCTTGGAACTAGAGCTCTTACGTTTTCTCCCACGAACTGGCGGATTTCAACGGCCAGCATCTCCGCGGGATCCATCTGCGTATTCAAAAATTCGACAATCCGTCTTAGTTCCTTTGGGATCACATCGGCCACGAACAGAAGACGCACCCTACCAGCCAGTAAGTTCGTCTTTACCATTTTCCAGAAATCCCCGACGGACCCTTCATTACCCACCAGATTCGAAACGGCTTCATCAGGATTGATTCCTTCTTTCTCGCACTGCTGCTCGAAACGGGCGAAGATTTGTTCCACAGGCCAAAACACTACCGCATTGGCGGCATAATCGAGCATTTGCCCCACCACTTCCCTGCGGATGCGAGTGTCGCTGCTTCGCTTGACCTCCACCAACGTGGGAATGCCCTCCTGGTCCAAAAAGAGATGATCCACAGACCATCGACTTCCTCCGTCCGATTCCGAAGGGACTCCCGCCTCCCGTGTAATCAGAAGCCACCGCCTCGGGCTGTCACTATTGATTTGATCTCCAGGAATGAGGTTAGGGTATTTGGCAATGAGTTCCTGAAGCAGGTCCTCGGTCACGTAATCTTCCCGGCCCATCTGCTGGAGACGACCGTCCTTATCAATGAGAAATATTCCGTCGGACATCCCTGTTCTCCGTGTGAAGTTTGGCTTCGCTCTGCATCTGCGTAGAATTCAATTCGTATGTTGCGGTCTCTCCGATAGCGACCTGTTTTTCCCCGTGTGTTTGGAAATTGCTGTTAATCACCTTCTCGAGAATGTCCGGCAACTCTACGATATTCGTTCTACTCTCCAGGTCACCGGAAGTGGACCCCAAGGTTAGTACCAATTTTTCCGGAGAATAAAGGTGTATTGTTTTGGGTCGAAGCCCAGTATCCGCGTTGCGGAAGTTGGCCGAGCCGAGCGGAGCCTTGCGCCGCTCAGGCGAGGCGAGGCCAACCTTGTGGATGGTCGTTTTCCCTTTCATCAAGCCGCATCCCGGACCGTGGCCGTCTCCCGGTAGACTTCCCGCCGGAGTTTTTCCCTTCGGAGTCTGATGGGGCCGGTGGTTGCTGCAATATTCGAAGTAGGTTCGCAATCCGTCCAGCAATTCCTTCATCGACTCGTATTTGATCGGTTTCTCCGGGCGGAGGAGGTCACCAGCTACTTGGGACTCGCCCCATTGGTGCGACAAAGCGGAGAGCGGAAATTCCGAGGAGCGCTTCATCCGGTGGGGCAGACGCGGCTTCGGAGCCTGTTGGTGGAGGCGGCCTGGACGTGGAAGTCCAAAGATCCGGCGGCCGAATTGCATTATCGTAAACTCCTGGGTCGAACGGGTCTTCCCCAAAAGGCCATCTGCGCATTGGCACGAAAACTCGCCCTTATTTTGTGGCGATTGACCCTGGAAAAGCGGTGTTTTGAATTTCGTCTCCAAGCAACCCAGGCGTGAAGCCCCCGAAACACGTTTAACCGGACTCAACCGGCTCGGGACCCTACTTGAGGTGGGTCCCGTGCCTCAAGCCGATTCGGTAACAGCGAGGGTGGCCGCGGCTAAAGTTTGGCTGTATTCGCAGCGTCCTGCAAATGGCGGCATCTTCGTTTTAGCATCGCATGCGTACTTGGCGCTTCGGGCGCGAATAGGAAAAGGTTATTCAATTTCGGCTTGATTTGAGGCCACATAGGAAACTTTAGGTATTTTAATAAATTGTACGGCACATGCTGCTCGTTTTGCGAATCGCGTACGCGATTCGCAAAAGCGCAACTGGGGGTCCGGGTGAACGATGTCCCCCCGGAAACGGTGTGAACAAATACCAACAAAGCACGAAGAATTCCAGATACTACCTGTTGCCGTTGATTCTCCGAAGTCTTGGCAATATTGATGCCGTCGTAAGAACCCCCCTTTACGAACAGGGCTGTTTTTTGGAGCATTGGAAGTTCAAGCGGCCATTGCAACACTGCCAAGGTTACTGTCATCGTGACATAGGCTACAAAGACGACGGAAATTATCGTTGCTGCCTCCCTCTATCGAGTTGGAAAGGGCCTTCTTGGCCTTATCAAGGCGGCTCTGGACGAACCTCTTGATGTTGATGGCCAGGGCCTTCATGAAAACAGATAAGGTGACCCGTTTTTTGCCTCGGGTCCACGATCGTTTCAATCCCGTGACCCGATCCGCTTCGGAGATGGTGGCCTCGATGCCGGACCGGATTTTGTAGCGTTCTTTGAAATCATGGCTTTCCTGCTGTAGTCTGCGCTTGGAGGTCGCCATGTCCTTGCGCTTGTACTTCAGTCGATAATTTCCGCCCTTGATCCGTTTTACCGGACAGATGGGGAGAAATTCGCATAGGAGACAGTGCTCGCGGGAAAACACGGCTTCCACCGCTTTGCCGCGGTCAACGATCTTGCATTCAAGTGGCGCGTGCCCCCGGATACAGTAAACGACCTGGGTGCAGTCCTCGTTCGTTTCAAAGTCACTCAACTGCATCTTATTGAGATCCGGCGCTTTTCCGCAAGTCACCGGAGCGGTAAGCTCGACTCCGTGCTCGTGAGCTTGAAGGATGTTCTCGCCGCTGCCGTAGCCTGCGTCGGCGAACAACTCTTCGGGTTTGCGGCCCGTTTCCTCCAGGCGTTCGATAACGGGCATCACGTCTTTCTGGTCGCTGTCATAGGAAGGGGCCACGTCCACATCGGTGATCACCTGGAAGGGATTTTCCTTCACGCAGGTCTCCGTGAGGGAAGCCTTATATCCTTTGCCCTTGCGCCCATAGGTGGCGTCGGGATCCGAAGGATTCTGCAGGGAGTCCGCAGGGATTTCCTTGGGCTTCTCGAGTTCTGTTTTGTCGGGATCTCCCTCGGTGAAACGGCATTGCTCCGACAGTAGTCGGGCCATCAGCCGGTATTCTTTCATTCGGCTGATTTCCGGATGACCTCGGAAGCGGTCCACCAGGTCGGCGAGATGGCGGGCGGACTTGTCCAGACGACGCTTGGCCCGCGATGATTTTGCATCGGCAAAATAGCCTGCGCGCTTCAAGTAGGCCTTGTCGTAAAGTCGGGGCAGTTTCTCATACAACTTGGGATGTTTCTTATGGAGCCGTTTCAAGAACGCCTCGATGGTGCGCGTAAAGAGCCCCAGACGGCTCAGATGAGCCATGTTGGAAGTGATCTGTGTGGAGTCCAACCGCTGTTTGTCCGTGCTAAGGGCCGCCGTCTCGATGATGGCGTCCGTGATTCCGGTAAAGAGGCTCCGCGCTTGCTTGTTGTCGGTAATCAAGGTCCGGAAATTGTGCAGGGTCTTCTGGCAGACGTGAGATTCAAAGGCGTTGATGTTGAAGGCATATTGCCAACGCAGATCGAAGTCCAGAGCGCCCAAGACTTCCGCATCGGTCAGGCTGTTCATTTCCTTCAAAACACACGCTCCGACAAGGATGGCCACGGGTCTGTTGGGCCTGCCGTTGTCCTCACAGTAGAAAGGCCGGAAAGACTCCTCATCGATCATGGGAAGCACCAGGCGCCGGAACGGACCGGCCCACGTCTTCTCCAACGCCTCGATCCTGTCTGCGGGAAGGCAAATATCGTGGTCGAAAATGGTCTTTTGCGTTCTCTTAGGCCGAAACAAAACAACCCCCCTAAGGACCATATTATTAATCAAGTCAGATACTTATCATACAGGACCCAAAAGAAAGGTCAACCCATAAATGCCATTTTTATTCATATTTTCAACTAGATACCTTTACGGAGAGGTTTTTACGAACTCATCAACATTCATTAAGGAAATGTCCATCATTCCCACACTGATGAAATATTTCCGTAATCGGAAGATGAAATGCCGACTTGGAAACGAATACCGTCCGGTTACCTGAATCCGGGAACGGAACCATCCGCCGCATAAACGACGCGGCGACCATTTCTACGGTACTGGAAGTAAACATGCTCGCTGGGTTCACATTTCTTCCGCCTTCATCTGTTTTTCGACGTAATATACCCAATTATCTGATAGTTCTACCATCATTGGGAGATTGCGCGTGTCGGAAGCACCGTAACGATGCGCACGAGCTATGGTGGATTCGAATGCTTTCGGCTATAATCTTGCCGAAGAGCAAATGGCAGGGCCGGATCGGAAAGAAGCGAGAAGTCCTTTATCATGAGGCCATCCTAATCCGAAAGTATCATCCAAAAGGAGATGGGTGATGATGAGCAATCGGATCAAGCGTATTTCACTTGAATCCTCACTAGTAGTATTAGCCGTCTTTTTTGTGTCCTCCGCACTTCTGTGTGTCGTTCCTTCAAGAGCGGACAATCGGACCATCAGGGTGGGTATCTATGAGAATTCACCAAAAGTATTTGTTTCCGAATCCGGCAAGCCGTCCGGCATATTTGTCGACATAATTGAATACATTGCAGAGAAAGAGCATTGGAAGCTTCGATATGTTCCCGGGACCTGGGGCGAAGGACTGGATCGTTTACAAAGAGGAGAAATCGACCTTATGCCTGATGTGGTCCACACCTCGGATAGGGAACGGATATTCTCTTTCCACCAAGTTCCTATGTTGTCCTCCTGGTTTCAGATATATGCCCGGAAAGGATCCAATATTCGATCGATATTGGACCTTAGTGGAAAACGAATTGCGGTACTTGATCGTTCCGTTCAACAGAAGGCATTTACTCAACTTGGACAGGGCTTCGGCTTGAACACTACCGTCATCGCCTTGCCGGATTATAAAACCATCTTTGACATGGTTAGAGATAACGAGGTGGATGCAGCCATTAGTAACCGTTTCCACGGCTTAACGCATGCAAGAAACTCCGGTGTTGAAGACACTTCGATTGTTTTTCACCCCAGCAATCTTTTCTACGCAGCCCCAAAGGGCAAGAACCAAGAGCTGCTTAACGCCATCGACTTCCACCTGACAGAGCTCAAGCAGGACACGCAATCCATCTATTATCAATCATTAAAACGGTGGGTTTCCGAAGACACGCACTTCAAGCTTCCCGAGCGGCTTCGGACGATCGGCCTGGTTCTGGTGCTCTTCCTGAGTCTCAGTCTCGGGGGGAGCTTCGTTCTCAGGCGACAAGTGAATGCCCGCACTCGGGAATTGCGGAGATTGAACGGCGCTTTGCTCACCTTGGGCGAATGCAATCAGGCGCTGGTGCGTTCCACGAACGAAGCCCAGCTGCTGGAAGCCGTCTGCCGGATCATGGTGAACACCGGCGGCTATTGCATGGCCTGCATCGGCCTCAACGAGTCCGAAGGAGCCCAAACCCTCCGTCCCGGGGTCCAAGCGCAATCCAGCCAAGAGGACTCATGGGAAACCAACATCATTTGGGGCGCGAGCGACCCCAGTCGCGTCCTCGCGGAAGAAGCTTTCCGAACTCAACGGTTGCATGCAGCGAGGCATATCTTTGCCGATGCGAGCTTCAAGTCATGGCGCGCGGACGCGCGCAACCGAGGTTACGCATCGTGCCTAATGGTGCCGCTCTTATCCGGGACCACCACGCTGGGCGTGCTCGGAATCTACGCGGCCGAATCAGCCGCCTTTGACGAAAAAGAAACGGCGCGCCTCAAGGAAATCGCCGATGATCTGTCTTTCGGCATCGCCAACCATCGAACACGCGCCGCCCATAAGGACGCGGAAGAACAAAGGAAGAAGGCGCAACAACGATTCGAAGATATTGTGGAATTTCTTCCGGATGCCACGTTCGTGATCGATCAGGACAGAAGACTCATCGCGTGGAACCGGGCCTGCGAAGCCATCACCGGTGTAAAGAAGGACTCCTTGCTCGGACAAGGGGACTATGCCTATGCCGAACCGTTCTTCGGGGAACGCCGTCCCATGCTCATTGATCTTCTGGACCAATCCATGCCTGAATTGGAGAGCTTCTATAAATACGTCGAGCGCAGGGAAGATAGAATATACGGCGAGTCTTTCCTGCCGCTTCTCGGAGGTGGTCGGGGCGCTCATTTCTGGGCGGTCGCATCCCCCTTATACGACCAGGACGGCCGGCCGTGTGGAGCCATTGAGACCATCCGGGACGTCTCCGCACAAAAGGAAATGGAGCAGACGCTGCGCGCGAGTGAACAAAAATACCGCGAACTGGTGATGCTGGCCAACAGCATCATACTGCGATGGTCCCGGGATGGCCGTGTGACCTTCCTAAATGAGTTCGGCCTGAAGTTTTTCGGCTACACGGAAGAAGAGATCGTAGGTCGTTCGCTGGTGGGGACCATTGTCCCGGAAACGGAAAGTACCGGCCGGGACCTGCAGCGGATGATAGAGGAGATCGGCACCGACGCCACAAGGTTCGAGCACAATATCAACGAGAATATCCGGCAAAACGGAGAGCGCGCCTGGATTGAGTGGAGCAACAGGGTAGTGCTCGATGAGCACGGACAGGTCAAGGAGATACTGAGTATCGGTTCGGACATAACGGATCGCAGACACGCCGAGGAGCAGGTCCGGCAGTTGAATATCGACCTGCAGCGGCACGCGGAAATCCTGGAGAAACGCGTGGAGGAACGCACCGCCGAACTGGTCGTGGCCAAGGAACAGGCCGAGGCCGCCGACCGCATCAAGTCCGCCTTCCTCGCCACCATGTCGCATGAATTGCGGACCCCGCTGAACTCGATCATCGGATTCACCGGCATCCTGCTGCAGGGCCTGGCCGGGTCCCTCAACCAGGAACAACGTAAGCAGCTGACCATGGTGCAAAACAGCTCCCGGCACCTGCTGAACCTGATCAATGATATCCTGGATATCTCGAAAATCGAAGCCGGCCAACTCTCTCTTTCTCTGAATTCTTTCGATTTGAAGCCATCCATCGAAAAAATGGTGAAAATCGCCTCTCCACAGGCCGAGAAGAAAGCGATCGCCTTGAAGCTGGATATTGCCGATGATATCTCAACCGTAACCCTGGATCAACGTCGATTGGAGCAGGTGTTTCTCAACCTGATCAATAACGCCGTCAAATTCACGGAAGAGGGGTACGTTAAGGTTGCCTGCCGGAGTGAAAACGATCACTACGTCTTTTCGGTTGCGGACACGGGCATCGGCATCAAACCGGAAGACGTCGAGGGCCTGTTCCAACCCTTCCGCCAAATCGATACCGGGCTTGCCCGCAAACAAGAGGGGAGCGGTTTGGGGCTGTCCATCTGCAAGAAGCTTATGGATATGATGGGCGGCACTATCCATGTCCAAAGCCGCTACGGCATGGGCAGCGTCTTCTCCATACGCTTTCCCAAACGGATGGCCGGTCGTTGAAAAACGCGATCTGCTGCGTTGCGCCGCATCGTTTTTGAACGGCCTGCAATAGTCGGATTTTTTTCAACGGGCTGAGAGGGGGTTCGTCGTGAACGAAACCTTGCTGATCATCGAAGACAACGAGCAGAATTTTTATATGATGCGATTCTTGCTGGAAAAGAACGGCTTTACCATAATCGGAGCGGAAAACGGCCGTGAAGGTATTGATAAGGCATTGCAACAAAGGCCTGATGCCATATTGCTTGATATCCAATTGCCGGAAATGGACGGATATGCCGTAGCCGAGGAGTTGAAAAAGCACGACGAACTTCAGGGCGTGCCGATTATCGCGGTTACTTCTTATGCAATGGCCGGGGATCGAGAACGAATATTGGCCGCCGGCGCGACCGGCTACATCGAAAAACCGATCAATCCTGAAACCTTTGTGCGCGAAATCGCCCAGTTCTTGTAGGAAGCGCTGAACATTTCGCTCAAAGAGTCGGAAGCAGGCTGTTGAAACAGGATGGAACGCAAGGCGCGCGCGATACTGAGGACCGAGCCGAGCACTTACACACGTTACAGCGAAGACGGATGAAGTTCATCGCCGCTGATCCCGTATTTCAACAAGTCGTCAAGATCAGGAGAGTCAATAATGAACATTCTTAACGTCGACGACAACGAAGAGAATCGGTATTTACTCGAGTCTCTGCTCAAGGGGAGCGGACACGAAGTGCAATCGGTCGTCAACGGTCTTGAGGCCTTCGAAAAGATCAAGGCCGGTGGGGTCGAACTGATTATCAGCGATATCCTCATGCCGGTCATGGACGGCTTTCAATTGTGCCGAAAAGTGAAGACGGATGAGGCGTTTTGCCATATCCCGTTCATCTTTTATACCGCCACTTACACCGGGCCTCAGGATGAGGAATTCGCCATGAAGATCGGTGCGGACAGCTTCATTCTGAAACCTTGCGACCCCGCCGAGTTCATGCAGATTGTGGGAAAAGTGATCGCGGATGTGGGACATCGTGACGGGCACGCATCGCCGCCGCAGGAAAAAGAGGAAGAAGTCCTCAAACTCTACAACGAACGACTGGTAAGGAAGCTCGAACAGAAAATGCTCCAGGCGGAGCGGGAAATCCAGGCGAGACAGGCGGCCGAGGAGGACTTGAGAATCAGCAACACCCGGCTTCGTCTGGCTTTGGCCTCCGCCAATATCGGTTTGTGGGACTGGAACATCGACACCGACGAGATATGGTTTTCTCCGGAGTACAAACGCCAAATCGGCTACGATGACCACGAATTGCCCGACCGCTTCGAGGAGTGGGAAAACAGGCTGCATCCGGAGGACCGCCCCCGCATTCTGGCCGAAATCCAGGCGTGCCTGCAGGGGCGTGTCCAGGACTATCAGGTCGAATATCGACTGCGCCACAAAAACGGCAACTACCTGTGGATCGCAGCGTTCGGTAAAATAATCCGGGGCCCCGAGGAGAAATCCAAGCGCTTCATGGGGTGCCACGTGGACATCGACGAACGGAAGCGAGGCGAAGCCGAGAAGGAGCGCCTGATGGCGGCCATCGAGGAGGCCGATGAGATCGTCTTCATCACCGACACCCACGGGGTGATCCAGTATGCCAACCCCGCATTCGAGACCGTCACCGGCTACACTCGCGAAGAGGCCGTTGGTCGGACCCCCCGTATGCTGAAAAGCGGTGAGCAGGATCGGGCCTTTTACCGAAACCTGTGGGAAACCATTACTTCCGGGAAGACCTGGAAAGGGCGCATGGTCAACAAGCGCCGGGACGGAAAACACTATGTCGAAGACGGGACCATTTCTCCGGTGTTCGACAAAGCGGGCCGAGTGGTCAACTATGTGGCCATTAAGCACGACATCACGGAACACCTCCAATTGGAGGAGCAACTGCTCCAGGCGCGGAAGATGGAATCCGTGGGTCGGCTGGCGGGAGGCGTGGCCCACGATTTCAACAACATGCTCAATGTAATCATGGGCTATGCCGAACTGGCCCTGTCCAACGTGAGCCCGGAAGACCCTTTACGATCCAATCTCAAGGAGATCCTCGATGCGGGCAAGCGTTCCAGCGAAATTACCCGGCAATTATTGGCCTTTGCGCGTCAACAAACCATCGCCCCCAAGGTAATCGATCTGAACAAAACCGTGGAAAGCATGCTCAAACTGCTGCGAAAGCTGATCGGTGAAGACATCGATCTCGTTTGGCTTCCCGGAAGAGAATTATGGTGGGTCAAATTGGATCCGGTACAGGTGGATCAGATTTTGGTCAACCTGTGCGTTAACGCCCGCGATGCCATCGGCGGAGTGGGCAAAGTCACCATCGAAACCAAGAACGTCACTTTCGACGAAACCCATTGCGCCGACCGTAACGGCTTTGTACCCGGCGATTATGTGTCCCTCGTCGTGAGCGACGACGGTCCCGGCATTGATCCGCAATACCTGGAGAAGGTTTTCGACCCGTTCTTCACCACCAAACCGGTCGGGCGCGGCACCGGGCTCGGCCTCGCGACCGTTTACGGTATTGTGAAACAGAACGACGGACTCATCGGGATTCAGAGTGAAAAGGGCCAAGGGACCACCATCAGCCTCTATTTGCTCCGACATACAGGGTCCGAAGTCGAAAAAACCTCGGAGACCTCGGCCGAGACTCCCTCCAGCCATAGCGAAACGGTGCTGCTGGTTGAAGACGATCCTTCCATGCTGGAACTCGGCAATGCGATGCTGGAGAATCTGGGCTACACGGTGCTTACCGCGAGAACTCCCGGCGAAGCGTTGGATCTGGCCGCCGGCACATCGGAGGTGATTCATCTGCTGATCACCGACGTGGTGTTGCCCGAAATGAATGGTCGTGACTTTGCCGACAGACTCCGACACCTCCGTCCGGAGATCAAAGTTCTTTTCATGTCCGGCTACACGGCCGAGGTGATCGCCCATGAGGGTGTGCTGGAGGAAGGTATTTTCTTTCTGCAGAAGCCCTTTTTGAAGGCGGACCTGAGCCGAAAAGTGCGGGAAGCCCTGGGCTCCTGAACACCGAAGGCCCTTGGGAAATGCACCGGAACCGCCTGGGTCGACGAAGACTTCTCGACCCGGGCCGGAGTTGTGCTTGCCGCAGTGGACCCGGCACACGGCATGAGGCGATTCACCCGCTTGAGTTCAAGTCCTTCTTCGAAATATAATAGAAATACGTAATAAGACCCATTACACTTGCTCCCGATTCCCGCTGCCGCCGACCTCATTTCCTCGGAAACATCAGAGGGTTCCTGTACGTTTTCCGTCTCAAATCCGCCGTATAAACACCCACAAATCCGCCGATGGGAGTCATAAAACAACTCGATTCTTTACTCAACCGCTTCCATCCCGCCCATCCAATGGTTAGCCTTAATTCCGTTAAGGTACTCCAACAGCCACCCCTTACCAGCATTGGAGAGTGTTTATGGCGATTCGAAAGCTCCTTCGTTTAACGGCCGTCTGTTCAATCCTGCTGATCATGGCCGCATGTTCCAGTTCCGACGACGAAGTCACTGCAACTCGGAACGGTCGAGTGCTGAGCGGCGACACGCCCATCGCGGACGCCCTGGTCACGCTTTACGCGGCGGGGGAGGAGCGGCGTTCCGGTGCGGTTATGCTCGGCACAGGGCAAACCGACGCGAACGGCTATTTCAAGATATCGTACACCCCTAAAGGGCATAAGCGCTAACTTAAGCCTTTTGTTTTGGTGAGGTTTATGGTACCGTTGCCGCCAAAGGAGGTGGCAATGGAGCGTCTCGTTTTTTCCGAGGAAATGGAAGACTGGGAAGTTCTCCAGGGTTTTCTTCCCGATGGCTGGCAATCCAAAGCAAGGGAACTTGGTGCCGTTGTCAGATACCGTAAGTTCGTGGACGCCGAAGGTCTGTTGCGAACGCTTCTGATCCATCTGGCGGAAGGTTGCTCACTTCGGCTGACGGCGGCCAAAGCCAGGTTCGGCAACATTACGTCGATTTCCGACGTAGCTCTCCTAAAACGACTGAATAAATGCGGAGAGTGGTTTCGGTGGATGGCCTTAGGGGTCATGGAGAAATGGTTTCGAAAGCTGCCCGCCGTTGTTTTTGGAGAGAATTCACGCATCAGGTTGATCGATGCCTCCACCATTCAAGAACCTGGAAGTACCGGAACGACTTGGAGGGTCCATTATTCCATACAATTGCCTTCGCTGCGCTGCGACGAAGTCTATGTAACAGACCCCAAGATCGGAGAATCCTTCACCAATTTCAAAGTCCATGGCGGTGAACTTCTTGTAGCGGATAGAGCCTATTGCACACCAAGAGGAATTCACCATGTCATAGACAACGGCGGCGACGTCCTGGTTCGAATGAAACACCGTGTCGCCATGGTGGACAAGCAAGGGGAACGATTCCAATTACTCCCTCATCTAAGGACGTTACGTGTAAATAAGCTTGGCGACTGGGATGCATTCGTTCCATTTGAACAACGCTTGGTTGCAGGTAGAATCTGTGCCATCAAGAAGAGCAAAGACGCCACTGAAAAAGCTCGTAAAGCGATAGAAAAAGAGGCGAGGAAAAAAGGTCGCCAAGTTACTCCGGACACCCTCGAAGCGGCGGCCTACATATTTGTTTTCACAACATTGGGCCGTGAAATCTCGCCCTCTCAGGTCCTCGAGATGTACCGAGGTCGATGGCAAATTGAACTCGCTTTCAAGCGTCTAAAGTCCATTCTCGGTTTAGGCCATCTTAGAAAGACCGACATCGAAGGAGCCAAGGCCTGGATCCATGGGAAACTACTGGTGGCTTTCTTAGTGGAGGCCATGATCGCCGCAGGCGAATCTTTTTTTCCCTGGGGATACCCACTCCAAAAAGAACCACCGTAGAAATCGATGCTTCTGGAGAGAGACCATGTTTATGTTACACCTGCTGAAACAAGCCGTGAACCCTAAACTCGGCTTGGCCGAATGCATTGCCGGCTGGGATAACATATCTTTTTATTTGCGAGAACCGCCAAGGAAACGAGCACTTCAGCGGCTGATTCCTCAGACGGAAAGAAGCATAGCAAACAATGCTTAAGTTAGCGCTTATGCCCCTAAAGGGGAAAGCCGAGTGCTTTATCTCATCGCGGACGGCCCGGAAGCCTCCATGAGAATGGCTTCGGTGATCGGCGTCTCGCCCGCATCGTCCGGCACGGTAGTCAACGAAAGAACAACCGTGGCCACAGCCTATGCAATGGCTCAGTTCCTGGAAGGCTACGAGCTCGGCGGAACCTATCCGGGCCTGCAAAACGCCGCGGCCATACTGCAGAATCTGGTCGATATTTACTCCGGGGATGTGGGTTCGGTGCTCGGAACCTTCCCCAACGGCGAGTTCACCTCGACCATGAACGAGTTCAATTCGTTGGCCAACATGCTGGCCGGCTGCGTGCGCGACTCCACGTCATGCACGGCGCTCTTCGAACAAGCGACGCCTCCCGGCGGCGCCGCTCCGGACAACGTTTTGCAGGCCGCGGCGAACATCGCCCATTTTCCCGGACAAAACGCCGAAGCCCTGTTCCAGGTTTCGCAGACGCTCGCGGTTTACGAACCGGCACTTTCGTCGGCGCCCGACGCCTGGACCCTGGCCATTCGATACGACGGCAACGGGGAAGAATTGGACGGCCCGGGCAACATCGCCTTCGATGCCGATGGGAACGCCTGGATCAGCAACAACTATACCTTCAACCTCGATCCCTTCGCTGAAAACGTTTGCGGGGATACCCACGTACTGAAACTCACTCCCACCGGCGAAGATTATCCCGGCGCGCCCTACGAAGGGGGAGGCCTTTATGGGGCCGGTTTCGGCATCGCCCTTGATCTGAACGGCGATGTGTGGGTCACGAGTTTCGGATTCCAGGGAACCGGTTGCACCGAGGATCCGAGTCTGCTTTGGAACAACACCGCCAAATTCAGTTCCGCAGGAGACCCCATCTCCCCCAACAGGGACGGAGCCGATCCGGGCGGTTATTTTCTGGATGACCACGCACAGCCTCAAGGTATTGTTTCGGACGAAGCGGGCAATATCTGGGTTGCGAATTGCGGCAGTGACAGTGTGACCATGTTCCCCGGCGGTGACGTGAATCAGCGCATGGTCTTCAACGATTTCGGCGCCTCGGCGCCCTTTGACGTCGCCGTGGACGTGAACGGCAATATCTGGGTCACCAGCAATCACAACGACAGCGTGTTCCAGCTGGACCCCGACGGGAACGTCATTAGCAGCGTATTGAATGGAGAAGCCGGCGTCAACTATCCCATGGGCATCGCCTCCGACAGCTTGGGTAACGTGTGGGTAGCCAATTCCGGAGTGGTGGATACACCCTGCGGAGACACGACCATTCATTTCCCGGATGAAATCACCGGGGAAAACGCGTCCGTCACCATGATTCAACCCAATGGGGAGCCCACCGCCGATTCTCCGTACAAAGGCGGCGGCCTTGTCGCTCCATGGGGGATTGCGGTGGACGGCAACGACAATGTGTGGGTGGCCAATTTCCATGGCCGGCGGCTATCCAATATTTGCGGGGCGCGACCGTCCACATGCCCGGAGGGACTCACTACCGGAGATCCCATCTCACCGGACACCGGCTACAGTCATGACGGTCTGGTGCGTAATACCGGAGTTCAGATCGATCCTTCGGGGAATGTCTGGCTGGCCAACAACTGGCTGACCGTGCCGGTTCAGACGAACCCCGGCGGCCACGAGATCGTGGTGTTCATCGGCCTTGCGGAACCGGTCAAGACTCCCCTGATCGGCTCCCCGAAACGACCGTGACACTGTGCGCCCGGTAGGGGGGATTCGGGACGCTCACCACGATCCGGAGCGTCCCCCCAATCCCGTCTCCCGCGAAGTGGAGAAAGGGAATGAAAATGAGAATAATAACCTTACTCTTCATGCTCGTTTTTTCCGCGGTCTCCGGATCGGCTATGACCGCCCTGGGGTCCCCGGACAAGACCATCGTAGTCGTGGATGAGGCCTACCCACCGTATATGTTCGGCACGACGGAACAGGCCAAGGGACTATACCCCGAACTGATCAAAGCGGTTTTCGCCCGCATGGGAGCTCAAGTGGAGATTCGCGCGCTTCCCTGGGAAGAGGCGTTAAAGGCGGGTGAGGAGGGCGCCGCGGCCGTGGGAGGCATTTACCGGAACGACGCGCGTACCAAAATCTACGACTACTCGGAACCCCTGTTCGAGGAGCACCTGGCCGTGTACGTCAAGAAAGGGAAGGCGTTCCAATTCTCCGGATTGTCCGATTTGCAGGGAAAAACCATCGGCCTGCTCCATGGATGGAGCTACGGCGAAGCGTTTGATGCCGCCCGAGCAAGATATCAATTCACCGTTGAGGCGGTCCATTCCGACGCGGAAAACTTTCGGAACCTGCTCTCGGGGAAAGTGGACTGTGTCATTGCGGACCATGTGGCCGCCTCTCGGGTCGTCCGCAAGGAAAACTGGAGCGACCGGGTCGAGCAACTGGGCCAACTCGCCGCGGTGAACAAGGCCTACTTGGCGTTCGCAAAATCGTTGAAGAAAGAGACGGTCCTCGCCGCCTTCAATCAGGCCCTCGCGGAGATGAAGAACGACGGTTCCTACGAGAAATTGGTTCGGGATTTCATGAACAACGCTTCCCGATAGTCGACCGCCCACCCTCTTCCCATCCTTTGTTCATTCGCCCGGGAGGACTTCCCCGAAAGTCCTCCCAGGTATCAACAGCCCGTTGAGAAAAGCAGGTTGCAGCAGGCCGCTGAAAAACGATGAGATGCAAGGCGCGCAATTCCTGAGGAATGAGACGTACATAGAGTACGTCGCAGTGACGCGGGATGAAGCGCAACGCCGCAGATCGCGTTTTTCATCGGCCTGGTAAATGTCTACACCCTCGCTTCCTCGCCCTTCCGATGCCGACCGCAATCCAGAGCCCGTATGAAGAGCCGGCACCCGCTTTGTCGCGAGAGCCGGTGCCCATGGGAGGCGTTTGCCTTCCGGAGTCCGATTCAGCGCGACCCTGCCGAAGTGGGGCTCATGGTGCGGGAGGACGCCGGAAGTCCGATTATCAACCATCTCGGTCTCTGTTTAGGGTATAGTCGGGGACGAAGGCGGTACCGTTGCGGAACTTCGTGTCTTAGCACGGCGACCGCACATCTTCTCCGTGACGAAACAACGCTCCGATGCCCCGTGCTCATGGATAGACGCGGAATCCATCGATTTTGTTCCATGGTGATCCCCCCTTTTCTGGTATTCACCGTAATCTTCGTCTGGAGACGTGGCTACCACTCCGCCAGATTCTTCCTGCCGGCGTGGAGCATCTTTCTTTCCTTGTCCATCGTGGTCGGGCTCAACCTCTCCGAGATTCCGCCCGGGCATTTCCTGACGCTCCACGGACTTCGCATCGGCCTGATCTTTCAGGTGGTGCTGCTTTCCTTTGCCCTGGGAGACAGGATCAACCTGCTGCGTAAACAAAACTTTGCGGCGCAGCAGCAGGCATTGGAAGCTCAGCGATCCTTCGCCGTCCAGTTGGAGAGCAAGATTTCCGAAAAAACGGCCGAACTTCAGGATGCGAACCGCAAACTGGAAGCCCCTTCCAGCCGGGACGGCCTGACCGGCCTCAGAAACAGACGATATTTCGATGAAACGATCCAAACCGAGTGGCGACGCCTCACGCGCGACGGCCGTCCCTTGTCCCTCATCATGGGAGACAGCGATTTTTTAAGAAATACAACGAGTTCTACGGTCACCTCGCCGGGGACGACTGCATCCGGCAGGCGGCCGACGCCATCGGCCGCTCCGTGGGTCGTGTCTCCGACGTGGCGGCTCGATACGGAGGCGAGGAGTTCGCCGTCATCCTGCCCAACACCGACTCGTCGGGAGCGCTCAACATCGCGCGGGAGATCAAGGAGCGCATGGAAGCCAAAGCCGTTCCCCACGCGGCTTCCACGATCCGCGAAATCGTAACCTTGAGTTTCGGCTTGGCTACCGTGATTCCCCATCAGGCCTACGAAGCGGAAACTCTCGTCGCCTTGGCGGACAAGGCTCTTTACCGGAGCAAGCGGGACGGCAGGGACCGGATCACCGTGGCCCTTCATGAACCGGGGGCCTCTGACACGGAGGCTGATTGCGGTATGAAGGGATCGGGAGTCCGGTAATGAGAAAGTGAATAAGGTTCGCCCCCACAGCGCCCCAAATTTCGTATGGATTTGCCGGAGACGCAGGGGCTCCTTTTGAGATCGTTTCCGAGGTGGAATCCTTTTTCGTCCGGGGTCCCGGAAACAACCTCCAAGCATATCATGAACTTCCGATCTCTTTTTCTCCGCGAAATGATAAGCAGGAACCAACATCGGGCTTCTCATACGGTTCTCGAAACCACCTCGAACAATTTCCCGGATATAGCGGTTTTTGGCCCGTGGTGGCAAGAAAGCGGCTCGGTTATTCCATTGAGGCACTCGGTAAGGCACATGCCGGTATTGAGAGCGGTTTTCTACAAGAATCGTGAAGCTGAACCGAGAGGAACGTGAGACGGATATCTCGAGATTTGGTCCGCGTGAACCATTCCCTACTTGGAGTCGAAAGCCTCCCCCAAACGCCGCACCCACATCTTGAACTGGTCTCCCCGGTCGGCGAAGTCCTTGAACAGCCCGAAACTCGGGGACGCGGGAGACAGGAGGCAGACCTTGCCCCGCGGAGTGTGCGCATAGGCCAGGGTCACGGCTTCTTCCATGTTGCGTGCTCGAAAGGTCTCGATGCCCGCATTCAAGGTCCCTCGTGCGGCTTCAAAAGCCCGGAGCATGGCGTCTCCGGTGCCGGGGAACAGGATCAACGCGTCGGGGCGATGTTTCAGCAAGGCTTTTGCCAGAGCGCGGTAGTCGTTCTTTCGATCGTGCCCTCCCAGAATCAGGCTCCCTACCCGGCCGGAGAAATGCTCCAAAGCCGCCATGGCGCATTCGGGAATGGTGGAAATGGAGTCGTCGAAGAATTCGATGTCCTTGAATTTGCCCACGAATTCCAGGCGGTGTTCCAGGGGTGTGAAGCGCTTCAGAGCCTCCCGGATCACCGGCACGGGCACGCGCAGGAGCCGGGCCGCAATGATCGCGGGCATCACGTTGTTCAGATTGAATCGTCCCGCCAGGGGAATATCCTCCACGGAAATCACCGATTCCACGCCCTCCCCTTCCCTCAGGTAGAGGGTATCCTCTCTGCATAATATTCTCGGGAGGGGTTCAGCGAGGTTTTCTCCGGAAGAGTCTCCCCTTGCCGAGCCCAACGAATCCGCCAAGCTACAATCCAAGCACTCCAAGGAATAAAAGATTCCCCGGGCCGCCGACTCTTGGGCTGCGTGGCGCAGTTCCTCAAAGGAATCGTTATAGATCAGCACATCCCGAGGACCGGCGAACCGGGCGATGTTGGTTTTCGCCCGCACATAGGCTTCCATGTTCTCGTAATAGTCCAGATGTTCCGAATAGATGTTGAGGAGCACGGAGATTTGCGGGCTGTTGTGCACGTCGGCCAGTTGGTGGCTGGACAGTTCGTACACCACCAGGGAATCGGGAGTGAGGCGGTCCAGGTCGTCCAGAGCGGGCCGTCCGATGTTGCCCAGAAGATGCACGTCGGTGTGGTGGGCCTTGAGCAGCGCAAAGGTCAGGGACGCGCAGGTGCTTTTCCCCTTGGTGCCCGTGATGCCCACCACGGTTCCGGGGCAGACCCGCAGGAACAGGTCCGTCTGGGAAGTAATCTTGTGACCAACGGCGGCCGGCCCCAGCTCGGAGGGCGGAATGCCCGGAGCCTTGATCACCAAATCATAGGACTCCAGGTCCCGGAGGTAGGCGTCTCCCGTGTGAAGCACCGCCTTGGGGTCGCCTCGCAACCCGTCCAGAGCCTCATGGGAGCCGTTGCGGTCCCCCACGTGAAGAACCTGCTCGGGCAGGCGCTCCCGAAGCAACCGGTAGGTGCTTCGCCCTTCCCGGCCGAATCCCGCGATGAGCACCTTTCGGTCCCTCACCAAATCAAGAATGGATTTCCAAGGCTCCATAAGTGTTCCAGACTCCGTCGAAAACGAGGGTGATCTCTGTTGATGTCCGGCTTTCAAGAGAATGAGCCCCGGCGGGACAGTCGGGGAAACCCTTTGAAAAGGGTTTCCCCGGACCCCTTGTATATTTAGCATGCCATCTTTCATACTTAATGGAAGACGGCATGACCCGCAAAGTTGGTCACGGACATGACAGGCCGCCGGACCCCCAGGAGAAATGGACTCCGTTTGGAAGCTTGGGCCGTCATGTCCTTCCTCGAGATAACCCGTACAGTTGCCCGGCCTTTTAAGGCCGCATCTGCAAGGTTGGGTACGAGAGGAGTTATCATGGGCGAGATCACCTGTTTCGTGGGAATCGATGTCTCCAAGGACCGGCTTGAAATCGCCGTCGTTCCCGGCGAGGAAGCCTGGTCGATGACCAACCATGAAACCGACTTTGATGCTTTAATCAACCATCTCAAAAATCTTCCTCCCTCCATGATCGTCTTGGAGGCTACCGGTGGGCTTGAGACTCCGGTGGCGAGCGCCTTGGCCGGAGCCGGGTTGAATGTGACCGTGGTCAATGCACGACATGTTCGTAATTTTGCCAAGGCCAAAGGAATACTGGCAAAAACCGATCGCATAGACGCCACAGTCCTGGCCCATTTCGCCCAGGCTGTCCGGCCGCAAATTCGGCCTTTGAAGGACGACCAGCTGCGAGCGCTGACTGCTCTGGCCGATCGGCGTGGACAAATCATAACCATGTTGACCGCCGAGAAGAACCGTCTTCGAAGCGCTCACTCCTCTCTGCACAAGGATATCCAGGCCCATATCTCGTGGCTCCAGAAGCGCCTTGAGGACTTGGACCGGGAACTCCGCAAGGCGATTCGGGCATCTCCCATTTGGCGGGAAAAAGACGCTCTGTTTCAAAGTGTGCCCGGAGTGGGACACGTTCTCTCCTCGACTCTGCTGACCCGCTTACCCGAACTCGGGGCATTGAACCGTAAGCAGATCGCCGCCCTGGTGGGAGTCGCTCCCCTGAATCGTGACAGCGGGAAGATGCGAGGGAAACGCTCTATTTGGGGAGGCCGCGCCCAGATTCGGGCCGTATTGCACATGGCCGCCTTGTCCGCCACCCGTTCAAACCCGGTAATCAAAGCCTTCTACCAACGGCTTACTAAAGCTGGAAAAGCGCACAAAGTGGCTATGACTGCCTGTATGCGTAAGCTTCTGACCATACTGAACAGCATGGTCAAAACCAATACTCATTGGCGCGTCCAACAGCCTGAAATCGGTGTCAAAGACACATTAAGTTGACCGGTTTATGTATCACATCGGTTAACCGATGCTGCCGTGGTCTGCTGTGGCGCGGTGCTTGCGCGCGGCAGCCCCACGCGTGCCGCGCCTAGCAAGCGCCGTGTTACAGCTTCATAGGAATCAGTGACAAACAACTCAGTTGACAAAGAACACAGTTGCTTCCCAAACTTCTCAAAAGGGTTGCTCGCTTGCGCGTCGCAACCGGAACCCGGTGTTCTCCGTGTACAGGCTGCCGGCACCGTAGCGAGTGGAACCTTGGACGAAGGCGTCTCAGCTTGAATGCGCTTCATCGGCAATGCGGCTTACCGCTTCGTGATCCTCGGGCAGGCTGTTGAAAAACGATGAGATGCAAGGCGCGCAAATCCCGCGGAGTGAGACCGTACATGTAAGTACGTCGCAGCGACAAGGGACGAAGCGCAACGCTGCAGATCGCGTTTTTCAGCGGTCTGCCATAAAACGGCGGAGCAACCGTAGATATTCTTCGGGAACCCGGTGATCCGTGTGAAACCGCCTAAGCAGGTCCCGGGCCCGATTCGCTTCCCGATCCGGACTTCGCCCCTCCTCCGCGAGGAGGCGTCCAAAGTGGTCGAGCAACACCGGCGGCTTGCCCCCCTGGTCTCGCACGGCCTGAAGGCTCAGAGCCAGGGCGGCGCCCACTTCCTCCTGCGTGCCCACGCAATCGAAAGGCTTGACTCCTTCCCTTCCCAGCAGACGTTTGAACAGGGGCAGGAGGTCCTCCCGATCCAGCAGGTCCCCGCCGAACAGACGCGTCAAACGGGAAAGGGGCATAAAGGGGTGCAGCATGATGTACACGAACAGACACTTGGCGCATTCTCCGCACCAACGGTCTTCCTTCATGCCCGCGTTGCAGCTTCGGAACACGTCCGGGTATTCGGGAAGGGAGGCGAAGAGCCGCGCGATGCGCAGTTCCTCCAGGGGCCTGAGCAGGCTGAAATACCGAATCCCCGGTTCCAGGTGAGCGCGGACATACTCGTCGAACTTCCCCTCGAAATCCAGGCTCTTGGAATACTGATGGTTCACCGTGCGTCCCAGGTATTCCGTGTTGCCGTAGTTGGAACTGGTTTCATTGGACAGCACGATGTGGCCGCATCCCGTGAGGCGGGCGCAGAGCACCCCCAGGAACCCCAGGTAGGCGGAAAAAGGTGTGTGTCCGTTGAGGTATCCTCGCCGGTTGAGTTCCAGAAGTCCGGGTTCGATTTCTCTGCGTATGATCAGGGTGCGTTCCGGGGGAATTTCGGCGATGCGTACCGAGTCGGTCATGGCCCGCGTGGGGTTCAGCAGAAAGGCCCACGAACGGGACCGCAGCGGTCGGAGGACTTCCAGGGTGACGGCGGAGTCCTTGCCTCCCCCCACGGGAATGAGATTCCCGGGGAATTCCGTGAATGGACCTTTGGCGAAGGTCCCGGCCCTCTCCATCGGAAAGGTGAAGTCCACCAGGGGTTCGCCACGGTAATCGATTCCATTGATGTAGATGAATTCGCCGAGACCGTCCAGGAACAGGTCTCGCCACCAGGCCGCCTGGTCGGAGGTCAACGCGCCGCATTCCACGGAGATTCGCGGTGCGCACACGCACTTCCAGTAACTGATCGCCTCAATAAGGCCCAGGTGAAAGACGAGGTTGTCCGTTTCCGCCGGGTCCGGATAAACAAACCCGGTCACCGGCCTGAAAATCTCCACGTAAGGATCGAAATGAATGTCCGGAGGAATTTCGAAGTGAAAGGTGAGCCTGAGGCGGTCCGCCGTTTCTTCCTTGTGGAAGCTCCGATATCGGAAGACGGGATAACGCCGCCTCAGGCTTTGAAACAAGGCCTGGCGATCCATGAGTTACTTCACAAGATATTGCCGGTTCGTGCGATCCTGAAGGAAGACATGATCGTAATCCTCGGGTTCCTCCCGGTCGAACCAATCCATGCCTTTCTTGACGCATTCCGGACAGGCGTTGCGCGGAATGTGCACCACCAGCACCCGCCTGCCGCGGGTCGAAGACGAGTGAATCTTCCAGCATCCTCCACAGTCTCCACAGACCCGCACGTGCTCGGTCTGATTATCGGAGATCATATCCGTATCGTAATGGATCACTCTGGATTTGGTGGCCACGCTTCCGATCTCATAGGTGGGACCGCCCCATTTGCCCTCGAAGAAATAGGGTCCGAGCTCCTCCACCAGACGTTCGATGTAGGAGCTGATCCGGTCTTCCTGCGGCCGGTATTGCTCGTCGTAGCGGGGTTCCTTCACGTGGGTGGTGTCCATGCCCGCCATGGCCAGGATGATTCCGAGGTTCACGTACGGCAGGGCGCTTTCGATGGAGTATCCTCCTTCGAGCACGGCAATGTCCGGATTAAGTATTTTGGACAGTCGGGCATACCCTTGCGCGGAAAAGTTCATGTTGGTGATGGGGTCCAGGTAGTGATTGTCCTGGCCGGCCGAGTTGATGATCAGTTCCGGTTGGAAGCGCTCCAACGCCGGCATGATGAGATTTTCCAGGACGTACAGGATTCCCTTCTCCCCGGTATGAGGCGGAAGGGGAATATTCATGGTGGCCCCTAAAGCGTTGGGGCCGCCCACTTCATTGGGAAATCCCGTCCCGGGATACAAAGTCCTTCCGTCCTGGTGCAGGGAGATGAACAAGGTGTCCGGGTCGTGCCAATAGACGTCCTGGGTGCCGTCTCCATGATGACAGTCCGTATCCACCACGGCGACTTTGCGCACTCCGTAGGTATCCCGAATGTATTCGATCATGACCGCTTCGATGTTCACATTGCAGAAGCCTCGGTTCCCGTGAACGATGCGGGTGGCGTGGTGCCCCGGCGGGCGGACCAGGGCGAAGGAACAATCCACTTCCTTCTTCATGACGGCGTCCGCGGCCACGATGCAGCCTCCCGCGGAGATCATGTGGCTTTCCGTGGTCACCGAGGGCTCATCGGGCACGCAGAAGTGAACTCGGCGGATGTCCTCGACGGTCGCCGGCCGGGTACGGTATTCGCGGATTCCTTCGATGTCGAGCACGCCCTCCTCCAGTACCTGGTCCTGAGTGTAAAGGAGGCGTTCTTCGCGCTCGGGGTGATTGGGACTGATGGCCCAGTCGTAGGCCGGGAAAAATATGAGCCCCATCTTCTTTTCGGCCTTCAGCATGAGTTTTCACTCCTCGATTGCCGTCATATCTCGCACAGTTCATGCATCCATTTGCGGGTAAGGCCCGGCGTGATCTGGGCGCGAAGCCGTATGTTGGTCCCCACGCGCTGAAAATCGCGGACCATGCCGAACACCTGTTCGTCGCAAACGGTCACCTGAAGCTCTTCCGGGTTGGCGCCCTGTCGCAAGGCTCTTTCCTTCAGGCGTTCGCCCGCCATGGCGCGAGCGTTTTCGATGGTGAAGTCCCGACCGATGGACGTCTCGAATTCCTCCTCCGGGATTACCGCTTTTCCCATTTCCGTGTCGGCATGCAGATTGATTTCCGTAGTGACCCGAGCACACGCGGCGCCGATGGCGTTGGCCGCCTTGTAGTGTTTGGGCACCGCCGCGGGCAGTCCGAGGGCTTCCTGGACATACGGAGCCAGGCAAAGGGCAGGCCCCCCGATAAGCACCACCCGTTCCGGCTCCACCTTGCGGTCTTCAATCAATTCATAGATGGTATAGACGGGTTGGCTGTTGATCTCCTGAATGAATTGGCTCGCTCCCTCGGCAATCACCCGGGCGGCTTCCTCAAGGATCCGCTCCGCCGTTTCTTCCGGTCGTTTCTCGATCTTCTGCGCCAGCTTCTCGATGGCGTCGCACGCTCTCGAAGCCCTTCCCGCCTTTAGTTTTCCCAAAAACACCAGGGCGTCCGTAGGCGTGGGAACGCTTCCACCCATGGCCGCCGGCGGCCCTTGGCGGTTCGGTCCCACCCTGAGATTTCCCTGCTTGTCGATACGCACCTCACTGTCCCCGCCTACCCCGATGGAACAGGTGTACAAGGAACGTATCGAGGTCTTGTAGGGGCCGATACGAACACCCGTGGGATTCAGCAGCGGCGCGCTGTTCATGATCACAGCCATGTCCGTTGTGGTGCCTCCGATATCCAGCACCAGGGATGTCTGAGGAGTGCAATGAAGCGCAATGGCCCCGATAACGCTCGCCGCGGGTCCCGATTGGGCGGTATGGGCGGGCTGATCGAAAGAACGATCCATAAGAATCGTGCCGCCTTCCGGTTTAAGCAGGTAACTCGGAGCGTCGAGACCCAACCGGTCGAGGGTCGCTTGAAGAGATTGGACGAATTCGACGTGGATGTCGTTGAGCGCGGCGTTGAGATAGGTCGTGTGGATGCGCCTGGGGAAGTTCAACCCCCCGGAAATCCGATGTCCCAAAGCCACATGGGAAAAATGGTCCTTGATCCAGGTCCTCACGGACATCTCATGGCCCGGATGCCGGACACTGAATTTTCCCACGACGCCCACCTTGTCCAGTCCCAGCCACCCCATTTCTTCCCGGATTCCCTCGACGGCTCTGCGGTCGGGCGGCACCACTTCCTTGCCGCGATGATCCACAACTCCCGGGATCGTTCGATAACACGGTCCCACGGAATACAGCTCGGGATCGATCCCGGGCCCGGCCATGACCATCATACCCACCGGATCAAGCCGGTCCTGGACTACGGCATTGGTAGCCAGGGTCGTGGAGAAAACCATCCGCTCCAATTTCACCAAAGGAATGGTTTCGAGAGCCCGTGTGAGAGCTTCGGTCAAGGTTTCCAACAGGTCCGATCCCGTGGGCGTTTTAACCACCCGGGCCACTCCCCCGGGAGAAACCAGAGCCGTATCGGTGTGAGTTCCTCCCACATCCAACCCGAGAATCATAGTCGCATTCCCTTGTCTATAATTTCATACCCGCCCACTCCGCCAGCAAACCCGGTTCAATCCGGGAAGTGCGGAGATTTCGGCGGCGATTTCCCTCCAGGGTCCTTGTCGTTTCATCTTGAGACTGATGCTGTATTCAACGGTTCGGTTTCTCAAGTTCTGGTCGTATTCCACGAAAAGGACGCTGCCGTCCCTTTCGGAGATGACCTTGAGGACCGCATCGAGTTGTCCGGGCAGGTCCTCCGACTGAATTTCCAATATGCTGTAAAGGTCGCGATGCAGTTGCATATCGATATATTTTAGACAGATGAGCGTGAACAGCGTGAAGGTGGTGAGAACGACGGCCGGCAACCACATGCCGCAGCCCACTGCCAGCCCCACGCCTGTATTCACCCAAAGACATGCAGCCGTGGTGACACCCCGAATGTCCCCTTTCCCTTTGAGAATGACGCCCGCTCCCATGAAACCCATCCCGGCGACGGCATAGGAGGCGATGCGGCCGGGGTCCAATCTTAGTATGCTATGGCTGTCGAGCGTCGGATAGAGCGAGTTGAGTTGGGAGGAAAGGATCATGAACAGTGCCGACCCCATGCCCACCAGGACATTGGTTCTCAAGCCCGCGCTGCGCCCGTGAGTCTCCCTCTCAATGCCCACCAGCCCGGCCAAAAAGCCGGCAAGCGCCAAGCGGGTCACGACTGTCCAGTCTATCAATATTTTCCTCCGTTAAATTTTCAGAATAGTGAAAGCCCACGAACCTTTCAAACCCTTTCAATTGGTCCTCAAGAACTTACCTCGATCATATCCGCCCGGACACGCCTCAAGTCCTCGTAGGGAATTCCGCTGTGGGGTTGGTTTCGTTTGAAGGGTCAAGCCTGCCGGCGGACACTTCGACTCCCATTTCGATGGCCAAATGCAGGTGGTCGATGACATTGGCCCCGGGCAAAGGATGTCGGGTGGTAATGACGGTGGATATGATTTCTTTGTTCCCTACGTCCAATGCCTGGTCCCTCAAACCGCTCGTGCCCAAGTCCATAGCGACGGATAGTCGAGGCATGCCACCAATCTCCCCATGTTTCCTCTCTTGAACCTTCCGAAGAACTCCTCAAAGATCGAGATTCCGAATGCCGAAAAGGGCCGTGCCCGTGCCCCGTTCACCCTTACCGGCGAGATACGTCTCTTTCAGGAACACGTCTCCACGGGTCGAGGGATAGCAGACGATACATTCGCAGTCCGGGGGCATTCCTTCCAACTCCTGCTCGAACAGTACCGCGGGCAACTCAAAGCAGCACCGCTGTTCCACAACGTCCCTCGGAAAATCCACCCTGGACTTGTAGACGACAAAATTTCTGTGAAGAAACCAGATGTCGGGCAGACTCTCCAGCTCTCTGATCTTGTTCGGGTCCCAAATCTCCTCTCCCACGACGCGATCGTCCTTTTTCAGCAATATGTGGGACTCGCAGCCCCAGGAAAACGCCTTGCTCGTGAAGCCGAGGATTACCACGGGGCAGGCGATTATTTCACGAATGCCGCTGTTGTATGCCTTGCCTAAACCCAGGAAGGACTTCTTTTCCGCACCCGGTTCAATTTCCAACAACTTGAACCGGTCGGCTTCATCGAGCAGGAAGACCGGATCAACACCGGGAATCCCGCGGAAACACCTTAGGAACTCTTCTCCCCTTTCCACGGACGCCTCCCGCTTCCGTCCCGTCGCTTCGATTCGGGAGTTACCGGGACCACGAGCGTGATCCGTGCGAGCCGGCACAACGGGACGGCATCCTAAACCAGACATTTCCGCAAGTGCGCCTCCAGCGCTTCCGTGTTCAAAAACTGTCCGATGATGGAGACCACACTTTCCGGGGTGCGAGGTCCTTCCTCACGACGAAGCTGTCCCGAAGCGATTTCCAGTTTCAGACACTCACCGGGAACGCGGAAAACTCCTTTGGCCCGTACTACCATTCCAAGGTCCTTGCGGATCAGTTTCTCGAAAAGACCGATCAGACACTCCGGCTCGAAGACCTGACCTTCGGAGTAACGACGCCCGAACGACGCATATCGGCCGGCAAACCCCCAGTCCTCTTCTTCGTGATTGTGATCATGATTGTGATCGTGATCGTGTCCGGAAACCGATTCTCCGTGCTCCAAGGGAGCATGTTCATGACCGTGGGGGACCTCCGACGTATCCACGGCGGAAACGATGGGAGAAGGCGCCCCCAAAATCTCCGGCATGAGCTCTTCATCCAACAGGGCAAAGGTCGTGGGGAACACCCGAGCGTCGGGATTGATTTCTTTGATGGAGTCCACCAGCATGCGCACAAGGTTGGGTTCGACCAGATCGGTTTTGTTGAGCACCACCACGTTGCTTCCCCGCACCTGGTTAATCATGAAGTGCCGATGAGATTTCATGAAGTGAAGGAACTCGGAGGCGTCCTGTACGTGAATCCGGTAGACGTGGGAATAGAGGGGACGCAGGTCCTCTCTTTCCAGCAGGCTTTGAATTTGCGAAATGGTGGCCACTCCGGTGGGCTCGACCACGATACGGTCCGGTGAGAACTCCTCATGGATTTCCATGAAGCGCCGACGAAAATCCGTGGACATGGTACAGCAAATGCAGCCTGAAGGCATTTCAACGATGTCGGCTCCTTGCTCGGCCAGCAGAAGCCCGTCCAAACCCACTTCGCCGAATTCGTTGACAAGCACGACGAGCTTTTCTCCCTTGGGGGGGCGGTCCAGAAGCCGGCGTACAAAGGTGGTCTTTCCCGCCCCCAAGAATCCATACACCACGTCTACGATCATGCGTTCCTCCTCCGGCCGGGGCCGGTCCACCGTGTCGGAAAAACATGGACCCGTCGGAATCCAAACGGAATCTCGGCCACATTGAAGATTTGCCCCAGAACCGTGGAGAAACTACTTAAACAATGCAATTCCTTACTCAGGTTCGCGGTAAACTCCCTCAGGTCCTGGTTGACTTGTTCCTCTTCCTCCACACGTCTTTCCAAACGATGCAGCTCCTCGTTCATGAGCACGACATGAAGACCGCGACTCATGGACCTGAGCAGTTTCCTGAGGTTTGAATCATCGGAATAAGACAAGATGGAAATGCCCGGAAACTCGATTCGCAAGGTCGCGGACCAGCGTTGTGGGAGTTCCAGGGCATAGAGATAGAGTGATTGAAGGAGATAGGTCGGAGTTCTCCTCCGCTTGACCCCCGATTTCTGGTAGAAGAATTCCGAGTCGTCGAATTCCATCCGCCGTTTCCCGCCGTTTCTCGTCAACTTGGCCTGAATCAAGCGTCGATCTCTTTTGAAATCCGGAACGATCAACTGAATGCTCCGGGCGTTGACGAGATCGCCCAAAAGCTTCATCGCCCTGGACGCGAAAGACTCCACGTCGGGGGCGCTTTCCGCGATCCGTTCAAAACGCAACCGGATCGGAAGCTGGGCCGATCCCGCATCGTCGACGGATACGCCCCCTTGGGGAAGATACGACAACATGTCAGGCTTCCCCACTTCGTCCCTCGAGTAACTCGTTGCGGCCGAAACACCATAATTTCCCGAGCCCGACGGACAAACCGGACCATCGCTCGTCCAACACCATCGGACCTCTTACGCGTCGCCGTCCTCGGTAAACGGTATTGCTTCGCACCAAACGCTCCTTTCCCGCCGTTCCCGACAAACCGGGAGCCGTCATTCCGGTTTCAGCGTCAACCTCTCCTTCGATGATTTCGAAGCAGCCGGGGACTCCGGACAGCACCGCCGGTACGTCCCACTCAGGTACAGGTGGGTCTGGTCTTCGTAGTGTGCCCCGTCGGGATTGCCGGACTCCCCCGTGGGCAGAACCCGGTAGGAGCGGTCCGGGGCTGCAAGGTCCACGATCATCCTTTGAGATACGCCCACTTCGGTGCGGAACGGATTCCCATAGGAGTACTGATTCTTGTCGACCGTGAGGTGATTGCCGGGTGCGGCGTAAGGGCCCAGGTTAAACAGCGCGTCGAGAGGCTTCTTCAGTCCGAAGGGGTGAACGAACACGATCTGATGCAGCCGCCCCCAGGTCCATTCCTCGGGATGCCCGCCGGATTTTCTTTCCAACTCCCTGATCGCCTCCAAGAGACTGATTTCCAGGATATCGTCCAAAGTTTCTCTTCGTGGAGTATCCACCCGGTCGAACCAGGCCGACTCCTCCAGGCGCGTCAGGTGTCTCATCGCCCTGGGGACGAAAGCCGATGCCTTCAAATAAGCCGAAAACAGCTCGTCCCCCAGTTCGTCGTGCAACAGATTGAAGACCAGCCTTCCAAAGACCGTCTCGAAGAGTGCGGCCGCAGTGCTGTCCGCTTCGACTGCGTGATCCCAGTTCTCAAACAGCGTTCTTGCCCAAACGTAACGGGGGAGCCTCTCCTTCAACACTCGAACCAGTCTTGGAGTGAGTTCCTCCGCGAGCGGACAGGTCACGTCGAGCTGCATGGCTTTGACGTCTTCGACACCCAATTTCCTCCGCGAGCCGATCATCCGACGAATTCGTACGATCCGATCCGAAGGTTCCCAGTAGCGGCCGAGCCATGCCCCACTTCCATCCTCGCCTACTTTGTTGTTGGCCGAGGCCACGAATCCCGACTCGGGATTCACAACGTGGGGAAGTTCCTCAAAAGGGACGAACCCGGACCATTCATACTCCCCGTCCCATCCGGGGACGGGCAGAAGCCCGTCGCCCTTGACGCGAACCGGAACCGTTCCGCAACACCAGTAGCCGAAATTGCCTTGCACATCGGCGAACACGAAATTCTGGGCCGGAGCGGCCCAGTCTCTCAAGGCATCGATCGCTTGAAAGACGTTTTCCGACTTCATCAAGAGAAGAGCGGAACGCAGAGTCTGAATTCGATCCCGAAACGCCCACCTCGCCGCCAGAGGCAAATCACGCTTCTCGGTTTCCCCTCCGGTGATCAACGGGCCGTGAGGACTCACGAAGACCTCTTTGTCCACGACTCCGCCTCCCCTGACTCGGATTCGCTCGCGATGCACACGCAAGTCCACCCAACGATCTCGATACAAGACCTGTTTTGGATTGTCCGGATTGCGTTTTTCCGCAAAGAAGTCCACGTCGTCGAGCATGACGTTGGTGACGCCCCAGGCGACCTTGCGATTCTGTCCCACCGGGATGCCGGGAATTCCGGGAATGGCGAATCCCGAGACGTCCATCGTGGGGCAGACTAGACGTACTTCGTACCAGAAGGAAGGATTGATCAGAGGGAGGTGGGTATCATTGGCGAGTATCGGACGCCCGCTCTTGGAACGGCTCGGCCCGATTACCCAGTTGTTGCTGGCTCCCGAAGCATGAAACCCGCTCCAGCGGACGGCGGACTCGAGGCCGTGGAGACGCAATCCCGAGGAGACGATTGCCGATGAAGGAACCGTAACCGGGGCCTCGCCGGGCCAAGCCGGGTACACCTGGCGCATCATCTCCTCCCCCACCTTTTCCAGGACGCCCCCCGCAGTGGGATCGACCCTCCAACCGCTGCTCAACCCCCAGCACACTAGTTTCAGAATCGGGAAGTAATCCTCGACCGACCAGGGTTCCGGGTACACTTTGAGTATTTCGAACTCAACGGGCATTCGGTTTCTATGACTCTCTATGTACGCATTGACGCCGGCGGCAAAGGCTTCGAGGAGCCGTCGGGAGTCCGGAGGGATTGCGGGACGCCCCATACCTGCGGTGAGGGTCCTGAAATAAAGGTCCGTTTCCACCAACTCCTCGCCGAAGAGCTCGGCCAGACGACCGGCGCCGAGCCGTCGGTGAAAATCCATTTGCCAGAGGCGATCCTGGGCCATGACAAATCCCAGGGACAAGAAAAGGTCGGGTTCGCTTTCAGCGAATATATGAGGCACACCGAATTCGTCGCGAATGATATCGACGGCGGCGGCAAGCCCCGGAACCGTTACCGTACCGTCAAGCCGGGGGAGATTTCTTCCCACCTGCACCCGCCACCAAAGGAAGCCGACAACCGGAAGAAGAGAGATGAGTCCGAGTAATCCGAGGCCGAGCCACAGAATTCGCTTTTTCAAGCCGCCACGCTCCTCTTTTCCTGAAACGAGTCAGGAAATCGGCCGGCTCAAAAAAGCCGACCTGGTATCGGCTTATTGCAGAGGGAGTTCGCAGCCTGTATCGAGGGAGAACGATGAGGCGCACTCCCTCGGAGTGCGGTTCGCAGGGGACCCTACTTGCGGCCCCGGGGCAAATCAAGGAGGACCATCGAAGCGGTTTCGAGCGCTTTGAAGGACAGGAAAGACTCACTTTCCACGCGCGCCTGGTCTCCTTCAGTCAGTGTTTGCCCGTTCAGCTCCGCAGTTCCGGCTGTGACGTAGACAAACTTCTTTCTTTGATGGTCCGATTCGAAGTGAAGTTCGACGCCTTGAGAAAGTTCCGTCAGGTAAATCGAAGAGTCCGACCGGATCGGAAGCGCGTCACCTTTGCCTTGTCCGGAGACGATGGGAAGCCATTGGTCACGCTTTTCGTGCCCGCTGAAATCCTCTCGGCGATAGCCGGGAGTCAATCCCTCCACCTCCGGGTGAATCCAAATCTGGTAGAGGTGAACCGGTTCCGCCCCCTGATTATATTCGGAATGGGTGATTCCCGTGCCGGCGGTCATGGCTTGCACTTCCCCGGCTCGAATGGAGGAGGCGACTCCCGTACTGTCCTTATGCGTGAGTTCTCCCTTCAGAACCAGGGTAATGATCTCCATCTCGTCGTGCGAGTGGGCTGGAAATCCGAATCCCGGTTGGAGCACGTCGTCGTTGAAAACCCTCAGCGCCCCGAATTGTACGTTCTCGGGATCATAGTAGTCTGAAAAGGAAAACAACCAATAGGTCTTGAGGCGACCGAAATCGGCAAAATGCCGTTGATGGGAGGGAATGAAGTGAATCATGGTCAAAACCCTCTACGGTGGTAGTTGGTGCCGTTCGGGGCCGGAAGCGGGGCGGCGCCGACCATGAGTTTTTTAGTATACCTTTCACTTCCATCAACGGCAATGACTTAGGAAGTCGAGAGTCCGTGTGAGTCCGGCACCTTCGGAATGACCGGCCGACTCGTGGAAAGAGTTCGGCCGGCCCAGGCTGATGGAAAACGATGATTGTCAAGGCGCGCAAACCCCGAACAAAACGTACATGTAGTACGCCGAAATAATGAGGGATGAAGCGCAACGCGGCGGATCGCGTTTTTCAAGAGCCGGCTAAAGTCCGTGGGAACTTTCGCCGATAATAGAGACAGCTGGTCTGCCCATTATCATAAGCTACGGGAGCGCCCGCGGCGCAGCCCCCGACAATTCCGACGTTTCGGGACGAACGTACTCTTGTCCCGGGAGCGGCAGGGGTTTCGAGCGCGGTTTGAACGGAGATAAGATATGCTTAGCCGGGACCCTTCCATTCCCCGTCTATCCGAAACCCGCATGCGTTACAGCCTGGAAGTATGCGGGCTCTGTGGACAACCCATCAACAAAGAGTCTTGTTACTTCATGGAGATCATCGGGTTCGTATGTTCTTCCTGTTTTCACAAGAAGCGCTCATATGTGGTCTACAAATGCATCTTCTGCCAGTCCTCCGGCTTCGGCAAGGAAAAGAACCCTCTTGACCCCCAAGAGGACATCGTTCTTTTGCTCTCATGCCCGTTTTGCGAAGAGCCGCTGAACCGGTTGCCCGCATAAGCCTGCCGAATAGAGAGCCCACGAGGAGCGAGCTTGGGGCTTTGTCGCCGGCGGCTTTTCCGCGGTTTCACATTCCCGTTTCCGGTCCCCCCCCAAAAAAGATTCCGCCGGCGCAATATGGCCGGCGGAATCTTTTCTTCTGAATCAGGAACATCTCGGTCGAATTACTCTCTTGATCCTCCGAATATCTGCAGCATCATGAGGAACAGGTTGATGAAATCCAGGTAGAGCCGAAGAGCTCCCAGGATGGCGCCTTTCCGTTGCACGTCCGCGTCCAAGCCGGCGGGCCTTGAAAGAGCCATCTCCTTGATCTGCTGGGTGTCGTAGGCGGTCAATCCCACGAACACCAGCACCCCCACGTAGCATATGATCATCTGCATGGCGGTGGAGTGGACGAACAGGTTCACCACCGAGGCCAAGATAATGCCGATGAGCCCCATGAAGAGAAAGCTTCCCAACGAAGTCAGATCCCTTTTAGTGGTCATCCCATAGATGCTGGAAACGGCGTAAGTCCCCGCCGTGATGAAGAATACCCTTGCTATTGAGCTGCCCGCATAGGCGAGGAAAACAAATGAAAGGGTCATTCCGTTTAAAGCGGAATAAAGAAGAAACAGAGCCGTCGCCGTTTGCCCCGACATACGCTGAATCCGACCACTGATGGCGAAAACCAGCACAAGCTCACCGATAACCAAGCCCCAGAAGAGAATCTGATTCCCGAAAATCAGCCTGACCAATGTCTCGCTGCCCGACACGTAATAGGCCATGATTCCCGTCAGACCCAACCCCATCACCATCCAGTTGTAAACGCTTCTTATGAAGTCGTTTACCACCACTTGGGCCTTCTCCTGCGAATAGGCAACACTCCTCATCGCGTTACTCTCCTTTAACGTTCAGTCCTGTTTGCTCTGAAGGTTCCGGTTGTCTGTGCGCAAAGGCCGGCTCGACCGGCCTTCGAGGTACTTCCCACGGGAACAATCTCCAATCGAAAAAAAGAGGGCTGCCGCCCTACAAAAATCGTACTATAAAATTTTAATGCTTCGGGGAAAGGTTTTCAAGGGTGGGGCATGGTTTCCGAACGGATTCCTTTCCAAAAAACCGATGAGTGTCGCAACGCCCGGCTCCTCTCCGACGGTTGAATCCGCCGCACACGGATCGCCGCACTTTTTCCTTGATCTGTCATGCAAATTGTGACAACTTACGGCCAAGCGTCGTTGCTTCTGATCCCAAACGAATACAAGGGGAAAACTACGTGTCTTACGATCCTGTCTACTCTTTTCGAATGCCCACTGAAATCCGGCAGGCTCTGGAAAAGATCGCTCGCAAGGAACGACGTTCCCTCGCCTCCTTGATCCTGAAAACAATTACCGACTACCTTGAAGATCGCGGGGTTTCCTGGGTCAGAGAGCCCGCTCAAGAGCGTCGCAGACACACACGAAAAAGACTCGTGGCCCCGGTCAAATGGCGACTACCGGCTTCCGAAGAAATCCACGTGTCCGTGATCAAGGACATCAGTTCCGGTGGACTGTTCATGGAAACCAACACTTCGACCAGATTACCCGAATGGAACAAAGACCAGGGGCTGCCGGATATACTGGTTTATCTCCAACATCCCATGATGTCCGAACCTATGGAGATTAAAGGCAAAATATTGCGAGTCAATATCCACCGCGATCGAATCGGCGTTGCCGTCGAGTTCGAAGACCTCTCGGACACCAATCGTCTTCTCATCGACGAACTCTTCGTCAAAGCGCCCTAGCCGTCTCCTTCCGAGGAGAGCAATCAGATCGACCGGCGGGCTCGCAGAGAGGTTCTTCCCGAAAAGCCTTATAGGATCCCGGACCCGCCGAATCGCCGGAGGAATGGATATTGCAAACTTTGTGGAGATGTGCGCGCATGATGGAGGCGCTTAAAAAGCAGCCCAACTCGTGCGCCGAAATCGTCGGAAATCAGTTCAAGTCCGCCGCTCTGCGGCATAAGTCCGAACTTCACCTTCCAGAGCCATGGACCGGCATCGAGCCGACGCTCATTCCCGAGGTTCAAGGTGAAAGAAGAATCCCCCTCCTCTTTCTGGTTGAGGCGGGGCGACTGTGCCCGGGAGAACGGAATGTGCCCACGCTCAGCCACGACCTACCGTCGTACGAGAGTTTCTACACCCGGCGTTTCGCGGACCGATTGGGAAGGTTCATACTGCCCGGGGAAGATCAATCCCTGACGACTTTCGGAACTGTAACCATTCGAAGAAGGTCGGGGGATGGAGCCCTGGTCTATTCAAAACCCGAAGGCGCGGCACAGGACAAGCACCATGTTCATGAACTCTGGACTCTCCTATCCGCGGTGACCCGCTCCATTTTGAACCGTTCCGCTTTGGAAACGCTTGGCTACGACGACCCCGAAGGTATACTCGGAAAGCATTCCATCATCCTTCCACTGGTCCACTGTAAGACGGATATGGAAGGCACGGGTGTGAGAAATGCCGCAGCCCCTTGTTTTGAAATGCACACTCGGCGATTTCTTGAGTATTTCCGTCCCCGCCTCGTTGTGATCACGGGAAAGGAAACACTTGATCAACTGCTGACGGCGGACATTTCTTCCGGCCTCCCAAGGGAGAGCCTTGTCAGGCTGCAGGATGAATCCGAGGCGTTCTCATGGGAATTCGCCAACGGCGCGGCTACAAAGGTGGCCTATTTTCAGACGCCCGCCGCTCACGCTCCTCTGGATGATTTTACGGAGTCCGGGGCGGTAATTTCCCCGGCGGCGGCGGATTCGTTGCGTCATGTGGTCTGTAGCCGCGCGAATCCTCAAACAGGATACAAAACAACGGAAGGCGCTCACAGGACACCGCAACATGAAGGTGGTTCATAAGGCGACCTACGGAGAGCACCCCCTTCTTCCGACATCTCCCGCCGGACCGAGACGGATCGGATATGGAGAGGCAAGGGAAGGTTCCGGAACCCTTTTCTCAGGAGCGTTTTTCCATACGTTTATGCCTCTTGCCTTCAGACAGCGCCTTTGCAGGCCAAGCCCGTTGTCCGGCTTTTTTGAAAGCTCGAAAATCGGTACGGGACCCGAAGGAAGCCCTCGCCGCTCCCGATCCGCTCCCCGCGCCTTCCCGGAGCCGTCGCTCCGAATGGAACGATTTCAGGGGATCACCTATTACCTGTCCGAGGTAACGCGCTGATGGTGGGTCAGAAAATACTCTATTCCATCAAAAGTCTTCCTCCTTTTCCGGCGACGGTTCACAGAGCCTTCGATCTGATGCGGAGCCGGAACGCTCCTCCGGGAGAGATTGTGGATGTGATCAAGTACGACCAAAACATCACAGCCACGGTGCTGCGGCTATGTAACTCGGGATATTTCGGCTTTCAGGAGGAAATCAGCTCTCTTCGGCGCGCCGTTCAGCTTCTGGGCCCACAGGAGGTGATCGAGCTGGCCGTCATCGGAGGGTCTCTAAGTTACTACACCACCGATGTTCCCGGGTACGGAATGGCGGCTCGGGAGATGTGGCGTCACTCCGTTTCCTGCGCCCTCCTGGCGCAAATTCTGGGTGCTTCCAATCCTGAGGCGGACCCCTCGGCCCTCTTCACCGCCGGCCTGCTGCACGACATCGGCAAGGTCGTTCTGAACTCTTTTGTCCAAGACCGATTTCGGGAAATTATGCACTTGGTTACTGAAGAGAATTACACTTTCGTGGAAGCGGAACGAGAGATCATCGGTATCGACCACGCCGCCGTGGGGGGAGAGGTGGCCGATAAATGGCAGCTCCCGTCAAGCATCAGTGAACCCATACGCACTCACCACACCATTGAGGAAGTTCGGAAAGGGCACCCCATCACGGCCCTGATCTATCTCGCCGACCGATGCTGCAAGCTGGCCGGCATCGGACTCGGCGTGGATAATTGGAGCTTCCGTGAGTTTCGCGACGTTCTGGAAATTGCGGGATTGACGGAGGACGTCATGGATCGCAGCCTCGCCGAACTGAAGCGAGAGCTCAAACGAACGCCCTTCCTCCTGAAGACTTGAGCCCTTCGGCGGACTCCACAGCCGTTCCGGAAGCCCGTCTTTTCCTTCTTGGTACGATCCACAGGGACCCGAGAGGGGAAGAACTGCTTAAGCGAATGCTCGACCGCATCGGTCCCACGATCGTCAGTGTCGAAACCAGTCCCTATGCAGTCCGTTTCCGAATGAAGCACGCCCGTAGACAACTGCAACTCCTCGATGAGCGGCTGCGTCTTCTGGCAAAAAAAAGAAACCTTGAGATCGAGTCCATCCTCCAGCTCGAGCCATTTCGGAACATCAGGAACCAGATCGCCCTGCCTTTCGAGTTCAGCGCGAGCCGGGACTACGCCCATTCCAGGTCTACAACGGTGGTTTGCACGGACGACTCGGAATCCTCAAAAAACAAGCTCCCATTTCTCGAAGAACTGATCTCGATGCCCAATCTCGAGGCCATGCTTAGACTCGCGCCCCGTCACCCATCCGAGAGTTTCGAAAACCTCAGAAAGCAAGTGGCCGTCCGCTTTCACGGAAAGTCTGCGCCTTGGGAGCTGATTCTTATGGATGGCGATACGTCGGTGGAATGGAATCGAAGGACCGATACCATGGAGCGTAAAATCCGGCGTCTTTGGGCTCGGACAAAGGCCGCATCAGGCGGTGTTCTCGTCCACATCGGCGGGTGGCTCCACTTGGGTGGAGAGGGGTTTTGGCCCAACCTTACCCGTCGCTTGGCCGACCTGAGTCCCGTCGCCGGGTTTCTGGACGCGAAGCCTTCGGAAAAGGTTTTCTTCACTCCTATCCATAGAAACGTGTAACCTCTTCGCCGTTCACGGGTCTATATATAAATGCGGACGAAAGGAGGCACGGGATGAAAGCGCCTGTAACATTCGTGTGTGGGGACTGTGAGAGCGTATTTTCGGCTGTCGCGAGAGGGTGGAGGCTGCGAAAAGAGAAATGCCCCCATTGCGGAAGCCGGAATACGGGCCGTTCGGGATGCGACGTCAAGAAACGAACAAGTGCCGAACAAGGCCGGGAAGGATCGCCTAGTCCAGCCGTTAAAAGATCCTGTTGCGGGTGAGGCTGATGAAACCTGAAGCCGCTGAAACGGAGTCTCCGGAGCGGCCGAAGGAACGGCTCCCGGTCCGGGAGGGATATGCTCCTTGAAAAAAACTGGAAAATGTTTAACAGTGAATTGAACTCATACGACGCTCCTGGAAGGAGCGTACAGTGCGCCGGAGGAAAAAACGTATGCCGTTGTACGAGTTTTGTTGCGACCAATGCTCACACCACTTTGAAGAAATCGTCTCCTTGGGAAAGGTTGCAGAGGTCAAATGCCCCAAGTGTGGAGCATCCAACCCAAAGAGACTCCTATCCGCCTTTGCGACCTGCTCCGGTCCTCTAAACGGGAGCGTTGCCTCATCAGCCCGTTCGAGTTGCGGACCGTCGTCTTCACCCTTTTCCTGAGGTTGAGCAGGCTCCAACCGGGCGTTGGAGAATACAATGAACGAAGTTTGGATTTTTCTGATCGTCGTCGGCTTATGGGTGCTGCTGCAAGCGGTGGTGCTTCCCGGACTGGGGGTGGATACGTGAATGCGGTCCTCGTGTCGGGTCGGTGACTCGAAAAAGCGGGACGATATGGGAGAAGAGGACAACTCATGACCCCGCCCCGGTCCGGTGAGGTCCTGAATCCACTTACAAACATCCACGTCAACGGAAGACTTTAATTTCAGGGGGGAGCAGCTTGGCCGATGTGACCATCCTTATCGCTTTCACCGCCGGGGTGTTGACCTTTCTGTCCCCCTGCACCCTTCCGTTGTTCCCTTCCTATTTGAGCTTTATTACCGGCCTCAGCTACGATCAGATCGCCATTGAGGACCAGCCCGTATACCGTAGACGGGTGATCATCCACTCCCTTTTCTTCATCCTCGGTTTTTCGATCGCTTTTGTGGCGCTGGGCTTCTCTTTCAGCACCCTCGGGAGTTTCTTTTTCGACTACGGGGATATCATCCGAAAGGTCGGGGGGATATTGATCATCCTCTTCGGCCTGCTCATCGCCCTCTCATACAAGTTTCAGCTTCCTTTTCTGATGAAGGAATTCTCGGTTCACTTGCGGCACAAGCCTGCCGGCTATTTGGGAACGACGTTGGTGGGAATCACTTTCGCGGTGGGCTGGACTCCGTGCGTGGGGCCCATTCTCGGGTCGATTCTAATGGTTGCGGGGACCCATCAGAATGCAACCCAGGGAATCATCCTGCTGACCACTTATTCCCTCGGAATGGCGGTCCCGTTCTTTCTCGCGTCCCTGGCGGTGGGTCATTTTCTTCCACTGCTCAGCCGAATCAAACGGTGGCTCCCGGTATTCAACCTCTTCGCCGGGATATTGTTGGTTCTGGTGGGTCTGTTGATCTTCACGGACAGCCTGGCGACCATCAACAGCTACCTGCAAAGCGTGGCACCCGAATGGTTCGTGAATAAGCTCTGACCGGACCCCGGGAAGCCGATCCTTTCCCCGCCCTTCCGGTCCCCACGACGGAAATCGGAGGATCATTCCTTCCGGCTCATTCCTTCTTATTCTTCAGAAAGTCCTTCAGGGACGTATCCTTGTACCCGTCCTCCGCAATCCATTCCAGGAAATAAAGATACATTTTTGGGGGTACATATCCCGGCACGGGAAGGATCTGCTCACCTTTATAATCCAAGAACCAGGAAGCCGGAAGACTGTTCACCCGGTACCTGACGGCAAGCCCCTTCTGTTTATCCGTATCCACGGACACGGGAACAAAATAGCGATTGATGTAGGCCACGATTTCCGGATCGGAAAAGGTGGTCCGCTCCATCTCTTTGCAGTAAGTGCACCAATCCGCGTGAAACTTCACCAGTATCTTCTTCTGCTCCTTCTTTCCTCGAGCGATCCCTTCGTCATAGGACTCCCACCGGACTTTCGCCGCGGCGGCCGAGGAAACAGCCAGCGTTCCAACCAGACAAACCACCGCGCCCAAGTAAAAGAGACGCATTACCTTACGCTTCCAAGTCATGACCAATAGATTCCTTCCTCGTCTGGATTTGCCAAAGGAATCGTATTGTAGGCGAAACCACAACGGGTGACAAGCGGTTGGGGATTGGGAGCGAGGCCAAGAAGAGGCGCCGGACCGCAGCATCGGAATAGAAGCCCCGAAGCCGGAGAGTACTTCGGGACCTTCGAAGCACGGCGAGAGATGAGATACAAGGGCGGAGGGAAACATTCGCTTCTCAGGACATACCACACCCTTTACGCTCCCCATGTCTTTTCGAACTTGCCGGGAAGCGATCAAGCGTCCTCCCACACGAGATGGGTGGAAATCAGCTCTGCTACACCTTCTTCTCGAAAAGAATTCCGGCCATTTTCTTCATCTTCTTGGCAACCTCCGTAAGCTCCTCCGGCGGTACCTCCCGGATGGTTTCTCCCGTTTCTTTGTCATAAACCTTGAGCGAAACCCGCCCCAATTCTTTGTCGACCTTGTACTCAAAACCGACACGCCCAGGGGGCATCAGTTCCACCACTTCCTGATTCTCTTCCGTCTTCTCGACATCCGCGTCTTTGCCCGAAACCGAGCCGGGTTTAGTGGGATTCGGCCTCGTCGGCTTGTCCACCCGATCTTCAGGGAGGAGTTGGAGCGCCGCCGTGTGGTCTATCCGCCTCTCCGCGGCCGGCTTCCCTCGCATCTCATTATCTGAGGCGGCCACGGTTTGTCGGGATATCTCAAGCAGTCCCAGTTCTACCATGTCCGTTCACCTCGCTTACCTCTGTAGGGCGAAACCATCGGAAATCCCAATCATTAGGGGATTCCCGACGGTGTTATGCATTGTTTCAGTTTACCGGAGTAAGGACAGCACCATCTGAGGCAACGTGTTGGCCTGGGCCAGCATGGCCACACCCACCTGCTGCAACACCTGATACTGGGTCATTTCGGAAATGGCCTTGGCCATATCCAGGTCGCGGATCAAAGATTCCGCCGCGATCTGGTTTTCCTCCTGAACCGCCAGGTTCGAGATGGTGAAGTCGAGACGGTTCACGTAGGCGCCGAGCCTGGCGCGTTCCGAGGACACCTTCTGGATGGCGTCGTCGATGGTGGACATGGCATCGGAGGCCGTCGCCTGGTTCACCACCAGAACGTTCTGAACGCCCAATCCCACGGTGTCCATCTGTGTGATATAGGCTTCCATCACTTGGCCCGGGTTGGCGCCGATCTGGAAGTTCACCGAATTGTCCACCACGTGGAGGTACTCTTCCTGCACTCCTTCCGAACTGAAGAAGTCGATCTCTCGAGTATCCTCGTTCCAGGAGTAGGAGATGTCCACATTGGCGTCCACCATCACGTCCACACCCTGGATGACTCCGTGCAGGACGTTGTCGCTCACCGTATCCTCACCGATCAACTCACCCGTGTGGGCGTTGTATACGGTGACCGTGAGAGGATCGATGTCTTCTTTGGGGTCCTGGATGGTGGCCAAACTCAGGGCGTTGAGTACGTCTTCCTCCGCACTGAAATAGAGGTAGCCGTTGACCCCTTGTTTGGGCGAACGAATGATCATGGTTCCTTCGACGGCTTCGTCGGAGTTCTCCGTGGCGTTGGTAACGAAATCCACCACGTGGTTCTCGCCGTCGGAGTCCAGCACCGTGCCCAGCCCCAGACCATCCCAGTTCTGGGAAGTCGAGGTGAGACTGATGATCTGCTCCAGCTTGTCGGCAAGCTCCTGCACCGTGTCGCCGCCGTCCACATAGAACGACGCGTTGTCTCCTTCTGCGGTGTAGATATCGATCCATTTGCCGCTGTCGCCCAGGACGAAGTTCCCGCTGGAGTCGTAGAACCGATCGATCTTGGACAACTCCGTGGTCAGACCGGCGACGTCGCCGCCCTCGAGAATCTTGATGCTCGAGCTTCGGCTCTCGAAGTCGTCATCCGCGCCCCAGGTGGCGTCGAGGGTGCCGAAGGTCACCCGCCCTTCATCGTCCATGCTCGCAAACGTCAGGGTATGGGTCTTCTCACCGGGATTGGCCCCCAGGTCTTCCCACAGCCCATGATTGAAGGTTTGGTAATCCGCCCCGGCCAGGTTTTCCCTCGGGTCCCAATCTCCGTCGGAATCCGTTACATTGGTCCATTCGTTGGCCGGACCGGTCAGCCTCGCCACGTTGGAAGTCGCTGCAATCCCGTTCTGGAGCCCGATAAGCAAGCGGTCTCCGGTCGCCATGTCCCCGGTGAATTCCAGCGTGAACCAGTTGTCCGGGTCTCCGGCGACCTTGTTGATGGAGGTTCCTTCGTGGTAGTTCCCGACACTGGACCATGTGGCGCCCTGGTCCCAGGAAACCTTCAGGTCCACCGCGCCGCTGCCGCCGGCTCCCGTCACCTCGACGATAACGTACTGATTCTCATCCACGGCCGCCTGAATCGTCGTGACTTCCGCCGTGGACGTGCTCGTGAGATAAGCGCCCATGAGCAGACCCTGATCCACGGTCAGACCGTCCGTACTCTGCAAACCGCTGGGGATGTCGCCCGTTGCCACCGTTGTGATCTGATAGTCGCCCGCTTCGAGATCGGCGGCGTTGCTGACGTACTGGATCACCTTGTTCTCGGCGGCGGTGGTCCGATCCGTACCGAAGGTGCCCGTGACTCCCGAGTTGACCGTACCTTCGATCTGATCGAAATCCGCGAAACGGACCGCGGAAGTCCAGAGGTTATTGCTCGTCTGGGTCGAGCTAAGTTCATCACCGCCCCAATTGGTGATGTTGGGCTGCCACGCCGCCACGGCCGACGCGCCGCCTCCGGCGGTCACCATTTGCAGCGTGTAGTTGTCGCTGTCGTCCGTCACATCCTTGGCGCGAATAATGATATCGCCCTCGGACACCAGTTCCGCCTCCACGTACTGGCTGATGGTCGAGTGGGCGTTGATGGCCCGCGCCAGATATTCAGCGTCCGTAAAGCCCGTGCCGTCGGCGGATCCTGCGGTTACTCCGATATCGATGTTGTTTACACCGTCGAAGTTGAACCGGAAGTTCAGGGTCGATCCGCCTGCGACGGTCACTTCTCCGTCGTCTCCACCGAAAGTGAGGCGCATCTGGTTCGCGGACCCCTCTTCGGCCTGCGAGATGGCTCCGTCTTTCAGCCGGAAAATGTCCGTCTTCAACACATGGTTACTGAGCGGCTCGGCGCTCTTCACCAGTTTGTAGTTGCCTTCGGACACCTTTCCCGTAATCACCGCTTCAATGTCGGAATTGTTCGCGCTCCAGAGGGCCGTGGAGGAGCCGTCCAGTAGCTTTTTGGTGTTGAACTCGGTGGTGTTGGCGATGCGGTTGATCTCTTCCTTGAGCTGGTCCACTTCGCGCTGAACTTCCTGCCGGTCGCTTGCGGTCAACACGCCGTTGGCCGCCTGAACCGCCAGTTCGCGCATACGTTGCAGGATGGCGTGGGTTTCTCCGAGAGAACCTTCCGCGGTTTGCAGCATGGACTGGGCGTCCAAGGCGTTGGACGTGGCGCGTTCCAAGCCCCGAATCTGGCTGCGGAACCGCTCGGAAATCGCCAGTCCGGACGGATCGTCCGCCGCGCTGTTGATGCGAAGGCCGGTGGAAAGGCTGTTCAGGGCGTTCTGCAGGTGAGTGGTACTCGAGCTGAGCGCCTTCTGAGCAGCAAAGGAAGCAATGTTGTTGACAACAGTCAATGCCATGAATCAATCCTCCTTGATTGAATGCGGATTGGGATTCCATTCCCTTGTCTGAGGTTTTGAGAGACTTCCCTCCCATGGGACGTCCCCCAAGAATCAGCATATTTCCGGGCATCCCCCCTTTCGCCGCGGCGCTTGTCATCCCCGTTCGCCCTCCGGCAAGGGTCCACGGATCAGCGGCTCGCGCCTCGGAGATGGAAATCTGCACGCACGTCTTCACGAGACTCGTGCAAATCCGATAGTCGGTCGGTTATAGCATCGGCATGGAAAGGCGGAACTTTAGCTTCAGGGCATAGGAAAACGTATCTTGCGTTCGCCCGAGGGGGGTTGAACGTAAGGCGGGGAGGTACCAGAGCGCGAGCGACCTCCCGTCAACCCTGAAAATAGAAGGGCATGGAACGGGAACCCCGACGCCTCTGGATGGGCTGTGACGGGCCGGCGATTTATGGTTTTGAGAAAAACACCTCCTGTGGATTTCTTCACCTAGGTTCGTCACGGGGTTGATGCGTTAACTCGGCCTTTTTCTTCCGGGTGTGCCGGCACCCGGGAGTTGCGGGCTTCCCAATCTGCATTCAATCAAGGAGTTCAGGTGGCATTACCTGTTTGATTTGTATATCGTCAACCGGCGAAATTACTTTACCTTCATATGAAAAAAATCGTCTTTAGGTTTCACCATGACTTCAAATCGCACTCCGTCATCATGATAAGGAGCGCAAAGCCGGCACCGAAACCACAGATAGAAACCTAAGGTTTCAGGCGTTTCGTGAATGGAGGGTCAATCGTCGGCACTACAACCACTATTAACGAAATGAGGCGTCTACCTCACCCCTTGCTTATTCTTAGATCCATGAAATGATAACGGTGGCGCACTTTGCGAGAAACGACAAGAAGAGCGCTCCTGAGGAGCCATATGGAGGGGATGTCGAAAAGGTGGAGCGCGGCTCCGTGACGAAACCCGCTCCGCAGCTGGGGAGCCGAAGGTGATCCGGGCGAACCGGGCAGGCTTCGGGGAGGGAATGGCCTTGAACCGGTTTTGGTCCCGAATTGGGTTTGGAGAGAACGATGCCGAGGCGGTTCGCCTCGACACCGGACTCGATCCGTTGCGGGAGCCCGGTCATGCGGGGCCCCCTATGGATCATTATGGTTTCAGTTTACCGGAGTAGGGACAGCACCATCTGAGGCAAGGTATTGGCCTGGGCCAGCATGGCCACACCCACCTGCTGCAACACCTGGTACTGGGTCATTTCGGAAATGGCCTTGGCCATATCCAGGTCGCGGATCAAAGATTCCGCCGCGATCTGGTTTTCCTCCTGAACCGCCAGGTTCGAGATGGTAAAGTCGAGACGGTTCACGTAAGCGCCCAGCCTGGCGCGTTCCGAGGACACCCTTTGGATGGCGTCGTCGATGGTGGACATGGCATCGGAGGCCGTCTCCTGGTTCACCACCAGAACGTTTTGAACGCCCAATCCCACGGTATCCATCTGTGTGATGTAGGCTTCCATCACTTGGCCCGGGTTGGCGCCGATCTGGAAGTTCACCGAATTGTCCACCACGTGGAGGTACTCTTCCTGCACTCCTTCCGAACTGTAGAAGTCGATCTCTCGAGTATCATCGTTCCAGGAGTAAGAGATGTCCACATTGGCGTCCACCATTACGTCCACACCCTGGATGACTCCGTGCAGGACGTTGTCGCTCACCGTGTCCTCGCCGATCAACTCGCCCGTGTGGGCGTTGTATACGGTGACCGTGAGAGGATCGATGTCTTCCTTGGGGTCCTGGATGGTGGCCAAACTCAGGGCGTTGAGCAGGTCTTCCTCCGCACTGAAATAGAGGTAGCCGTTGACCCCTTGTTTGGGCGAACGAATGATCATGGTTCCTTCGACGGCTTCGTCGGAGTTCTCCGTGGCGTTGGTAACGAAATCCACCACGTGGTTCTCGCCGTCGGAGTCCAGCACCGTGCCCAGCCCCAGACCATCCCAGTTTTGGGAAGTCGAGGTTAGGCTGATGATCTGTTCCAGCTTGTCGGCAAGCTCCTGAACCGTATCACCGCCGTCCACGTAGAACGACGCGTTGTCTCCGTCGGCGGTGTAGACATCGATCCATTTGCCGCTGTCGCCCAGGACGAAGTTCCCGCTGGAGTCGTAGAATCGATCGATCTTGGACAACTCCGTGGTCAGACCGGCAACGTCGCCGCCCTCGAGAATCTTGATGTTCGAGCTTCGGCTCTCGAAATCGTCATCCATTCCCCAGGTGGCATCGAGGGTGCCGAAGGTCACCCGTCCTTCCTCGTCCATGCTCGCAAGCGTCAGGGTATGGGTCTTCTCACCCGGATTGGCTCCCAGGTCCTGCCATAACCCGTGGTTGAAGTTCTCGTAGTCTTCCGTCAGATCCGCGGTCAAGCTGGTCGACCAATCGTTGGCGGGACCCGTCAGCCTGGCATAGTTGGAGGTCGTATCCAATTGGTCCTGCAGACCGAAAAGGAACCGGTCGCCGGTGGCCAAGTCACCGTTCAAGTCCATGGAGAACCAGTTGGCCGGGTCTCCGGTAGTCTTATTGATGGAAGTCCCATCATGATAGTTCCCAACATTGGTCCAGGTTTCTCCCTGGTCCCAGGAAACCTTCAGGTCCACCACGCCGCTGCCCCCTGCGCCGGTCACTTCGACGATGACGTACTGGTTCTCGTCAACGCTCGCCGTAAGGGTCACGATCTCTCCCGTGGACGAACTTTGTCGATGAGCGCCCAAAATCCACGCGGAGTCCACAGCGCCGATTCCGCCCGCCGTACCGCTCGGAAAGTCGTTCGCCGACAGGGTAAGGATTTCGTAATCGCCCCCTTCGAGGTTCTCGGCGTTGCTCACATACTGGATCACCTTGTTCTGCGCGGCCGTGGTTCGGTCCGTTCCGAAGGTGCCCGTCACTCCCGAGTTCACCTGACCTTCGATCTGATCGAAATCCGCGAAACGGACCGCGGAAGTAAAGAGGTTGTTGGTCGCCTGGGTCGAACTCAGCTCATCTCCGCTCCAGTTGGTGATGTTGGCCTGCCACGCCGCCACGGCCGACGCACCGCCTCCGCCGGTCACCAGCTGAAGGGTATAATTGTCGCTTTCGTCCGTTACCCCCTTGGACCGAATGATAATGTCCGAGTTGGACACCAGCTCCACTTCGACGTATTGGCTGATGGTCGCGTTGGCGTTGAGGGCATCCACCAAATACCGCGCGTCGGTTAAGAGGGCGGCGTCTCCCGACGCCGAGTTCAACGATACGTCTATGTTGTTCACGCCGTCGAAGTTGAACCGGAACGTCAATGTCGACGCCCCGGTTCCGTCTATTGTCGCATCCGATCCGCCGAAAGTGAACCGCATCTGGTTCGGAGAACCCTCTTCCGCCTGGGAGATGGCCCCGTCTTTCAGCCGGAAGATATCCGTCTTCAGTACCTGGTTGCTCAGCGGCTCCGCACTCTTCACCAGCTTGTAGTTGCCTTCGGCCACCTTTCCGCGAATGACCGCTTCAATGTCGGAATTGTTCGCGCTCCAAAGGGCCGTGGAGGAACCGTCCAGCAGTTTCTTGGTGTTGAACTCGGTGGTGTTGGCGATGCGGTTGATTTCTTCTTTGAGCTGGTCCACTTCGCGCTGAACTTCCTGCCGGTCGCTTGCGGTCAACACGCCGTTGGCCGCTTGAACCGCCAGTTCGCGCATACGTTGCAGGATGGCGTGGGTTTCTCCGAGGGAGCCTTCCGCGGTTTGCAGCATGGACTGAGCGTCCAAGGCGTTGGACGTGGCGCGTTCCAAGCCTCGAATCTGGCTGCGGAACCGCTCGGAAATCGCCAGTCCGGACGGGTCGTCCGCCGCGCTGTTGATGCGGAGGCCGGTGGAAAGGCTGTTCAGGGCGTTCTGCAGGTGAGTGGTACTCGAACTGAGGGCCTTCTGAGCAGCGAATGAAGCAATATTATTGACAACAGTCAATGCCATGAATCAATCCTCCTTGATTGAACTCAGATCGGGAATCCATTCCCTCGTCTAAGGCATCGTGAGATGTCCCCTTATGGGGCGATTCTCAACGGAATAGTGCGCTCTAGTTGGCTTATCCCCCCCTTTCCGCAGCAATGCACATCGCCTCCGCTCTCCCTCCGGCAAGGGTGCTCGGATCAACGTGCATCACCAAAAGACGATAGGGAAATCGCATGCACGTCCGCTTGAGACGGGTGCGATCCCCGCAGTTACCCGCAAATTGTATCGGTGTGAAACGGACGAACTTGAGTGTCAAGGCGCGGAAAAGCGCATTTTGCGCTCAACCGGGGACTGTCGGCTGATCAAAAAGGAGAGAAAGATTTGAATATTCGGGGTTCGTGCCGTTCCTAACGACTATCCCGGAGGCCGGAAAAGCATTGCACGGAGTTTGATGCCCGACCCCGGGCGGCCCGAATCCGACGACTTAACGAAAGATGGATCATCCTCCCATCCGTTGCGATGTTTCTTGTGTGTCGTGACGGTTAACTTCGCCTTTTTCTTCCGGATGTGCCGGCACCCGGGAGTTTTCGGCTTCCCAATCCGCATTCAATCAAGGAGTTCAGGTGGCATTACCTGTTTGATTCTTACATCGTCAAACGGCGAAAATACTTTACATTTATAAAAGAAAAATCGTGTTCGACTTTGTTCATAAATTGAAATTTTACTCCATCGCATACCTTAGCGCCGGGAAAACGCCACCAAGACAACCGATTCAGACGGGTCTTCGAGGCCTCGCCGTGCCTCAACCTGCGCCCATAACGTCAACGGCGACGGGAATTAAGGGGTTGTACCGATTTCAACTCTCACGAATGCAGGAACGGAGGACGACGCGGAGGCTGGGAAGCGCTTCGTGTGCCGGCGTCCGGCCGAAGCACGAGTGGCGGCGGCTCGAGATGTCACCGAAATCGGAATCCGAAGGTATCCCGAGAAGAAATGGGCGGGCGTGGAGGAGAACCGTTACGAAAAAGAAGGCGGGGCTCCGAAACGGAGCCCCGCCTTGAATTGCGTCGCGGACCGCAGGTTATCCGAGCAGGCTGAGGAGGCTCTGAGGCATGGCATTGGCCTGAGCCAACATGGCAACGCCCACCTGCTGCAGAATCTGGTACTGGGTCATCTCCGAGATGGCCATGGCCATGTCGAGGTCGCGAATCAGGGACTCGGCTGCGATCTGATTCTCCTCCTGAACGGCCAGGTTCGAAATGGTGAAATCGAGTCGGTTGACATAGGCACCCAGTCGGGCGCGTTCTGAAGACACCCGTTGGATGGCCTCATCGATGCTGTCCAAGGCGGCCACTGCCGTGGCTTGGTTCACGACCAGCACGTTTTCGATTCCGAGCCCCAAAGCATCCATCTGTGAGATATGAGCTTCCATGATTTGCCCGGGGTTGGCGCCGATCTGAAAATTCACCGAGTTGTCCACAACGTGCAGGTATTCGATCTGGTCTTCGGTGGCGCTGTAGAAGTCGATTTCTTTGGTGTTTTCGTTCCAGGAGTAATTGATGTCCACATTGGCGTCCACCAGAACATCAACTCCCTGGATGACGCCGTGAAGCACGTTGTCGCTTACCGTATCCTGTCCGATCAATTCCCCCGTGTGCGCATCGTATACCTCAACCGTCAACGGGTCCACGTCCTCGGACGGGTCCTTAATCGTGGCCAGACTCAGAGCGTTGAGCACGGCTTCTTCCGCGCTGAAGTAAAGGATTCCGCTCAATCCTTGTTTCGGCGACCGAATGAGCAGGGTTCCCTTGACCGCTTCGTCGGAGTTCTCCGTGGCGTTGGTAACAAAGTCCACCACATGATTCTCGCCTTCGGAATCCAGTACGGTGCCCAATCCCAGGCCTTCCCAGTTTTGAGAGGTGGCCTCCAGGCTGATGATCTGCTCGATCTTATCGGCAAGCTCCTTTACCGTGTCGCCGCCGTCCACATAAAAAGAAGCCTGATCTCCCGCGGCGGTGTAGATGTCGATCCACTTGCCGTTATCGCCCAGAATAAAATTTCCATTGGCGTCGTAGAACCGGTCGATTTTGGACAGTTCCGTGGTCAAGCCGGCGACGTCTCCCCCTTGGAGAATGTTGATGCTCGAACTTCTGCTCTCGAAGTTGGCATCGGTGCCCCAGGTGACGTCCAGCGTGCCAAAGGTTACGCGTCCTTCCTCGTCCATGCGGGCAAAGGTCAAAGTATCGGTTTTGCTTCCCGGGTTGGCACCCAAATCTTCCCAAAGCCCATGATTGAAATACTGGAAGTCCGCGCCGGCGAGGTTCTCCCTCGGGTCCCATCCACCGTCGGAATCCGCTATGTTGGTCCATTCGTTGGCGGGACCCGTGAGCCGCGCCACGTTGGAGGTCGCTGCGATTCCATTCTGCAATCCGATGAGCAAACGGTCCCCCGTAGCCATATCGCCGTTGAACTGCAAGGAGAACCAGTTATCCGGATCCCCGGCTAGCTTATTAATTGACGCGCCCTCATGGTAGTTGCCGATGTTGGTCCAGGTGGCGCCCTGATCCCAGGAGACTTTGAGGTCCACCACGCCGCTCCCGCCGGCCCCGGTGACCTCGACGATCACGTAATGGTTTGCGTCCACGGCGGCCTGAATCGTGGTGACTTCCGCAGTGGAAGAGCTCTTCATATAGGCGCCCATGAGCAAGCCGGCGTCGACGCTCAAACCATCCGCACCCTGCAGGCCGCTGGGGATGTTATCCGCCGCCACAGTGGTGATTTCGTAGTCGCCGCCCTCGAGCTCCGCCGCATTACTCACATATTGGATCACTTTGTTCTCGGCGGCCGTCGCGCGGTCCGTGCCGAAGGTTCCCATGGTTCCCGATGCCGTCGACCCCACAACAAGATCGAAATCGGCGAATCGTACCGCGGTAGTCCAGAGGTTGTTGCTCGTCTGGGTCGAGCTCAACTCATCTCCGCCCCAATTGGTAATGTTGGGCTGCCACGCCGCCACCGCGGAAGCCCCGCCCCCGGCGGTGACCAGTTGCAGAGTATAATTGTCTCCGATTTCCGTGACTTCTTTGGACCGCAAAACAATATCGCCTTCGGAAACCAATTCGGCCTCGACGTATCGGCTGATGGTCGAGTTGGCGTTGATCACCCTCGCCAGGTATTCGGCGTCCGTAAATCCGCTTCCGTCCGCGGATCCCGCCGTTACCCCGATATCGATGTTGTTCACACCGTCGAAGTTGAAACGGAAATTCAGGGTCGATCCGCCCGCCACGGTTAATTCACCGTCATCCCCACCGAAGGTGAAGCGCAACTGGTTGGCGGACCCTTCCTCCTCTTGTGAGATCGCTCCGTCCTTCAAACGAAAAATGTCCGTTTTCAACACATGATTGGTCAGGGGCTCGGCGTTCTTGACCAGCTTGTAGTTTCCTTCCACAACGCGACCTCGGATGATCGCGGTGATATCCGATCCGTCCGCGCTCCACAGGGCGGCCGAGGATCCATCGAGAAGCTTCTTGGTATTGAACTCGGTAGCCGTGGCGATGCGGTCGATTTCTTCCTTTAATTGATCCACCTCGCGCTGCAGTTCCTGTCTGTCGCTTCCGGTGAGCACGCCGTTGGCCGCCTGAACGGCCAGTTCCCGCATGCGCTGAAGAATGGCGTGCGTTTCCCCCAGCGAGCCTTCGGCGGTCTGCAGCATGGACTGAGCATCCAGGGCGTTGGCCGTGGCGCGCTCCAGGCCTCGAATCTGACCGCGAAATCGCTCGGAAATGGCCAAGCCGGAGGGATCGTCCGCCGCACTGTTGATGCGGTAGCCGGTGGAAAGATGATTCAGGGCCTTCTGAAGATGGTACGTGCTCTTGGTGAGGGCCTGCTGGGCGGAAAAAGATGCAAGATTGTTAACAACGGATAATGCCATTTCTCAATCCTCCTTGATTGAATGCTTAGGGGACTCCCTTCCCCGCATGGTTGTTCGTCGCGTCATCCGGCAAATGACGTTTTTGATGTTCCGGTTTATATTCTTTCGAATTCCTCCCTTCGAAAAACGAAATCTGTAAAAAACTTTTAATCTCGGTTTGGATTCATCGATTTATTCAACAGCTTCGCTTTGGATATCGTCACTTTGTGAACCAACTTTAGCATGAGAACAAATTTTTTTCACAATCGGAGCCTTTATGCGGGACAAATGGTCTCCCGAGCTTGCTTTCCGGTGGCCGATTCGTGCAATAGATGTCGGATTAGGGCAAAAGAGGAGGGTACTGCTCGAGATAAGAGGAGGCGGAACGGAGATTCCACTTCCTGTTGAGTCGAGGCTTCGAAAGTTTTGGGTGAATTTAGATAGACGACTGCCGATTGTGCTTCAGAATAATATGGATGAGGTTCCCACCGCTGAAAATGCATTGTGCCCCGGCGGTGGACGCGAACGAAACCTAAAGGCTCGCGGCTCGCCAAAGCCGTGAATACGGCTTTCAGCTTCCCCAAAGACCTCGACGCCTCAAGATGGTCTTGACTTCTCAGCCCGGGTCCTCCCCTCGCAACGCCCCCGCCGCGGTCGGCGGCGCTGAAATCGAGCATGGGATGGGACCGAGGAGCACCTCGCCAAATCCGCTACGTCATCAATTGGTAGTATTCTCCGCGTTCTCCTTGGGTATTCGGTCTCTTCATCGCTACGCGAAATTCGATCAAACGGGACTCCCGTTTACGGTTCTCGTTTCTCTCGTCGGGGTCTCCGACGCCCTCGTTCCCTTTCGGCCGGTCTGCCCGTTCCGGCTGCGGGAGGCGTTGAACCGGACCCCACTTGAAAATCCTTCAGAAAGCGTCTATTTGGATGGGTGCTTCAATCTCCTTTCCGAGCGGGAAAGCGAAACGCTTCCTTCACGCTCGTGGGCTCCGGGGTCACAGATGTGCCGGCACCTGCAACACGGGAACGGGGTTGTCCTCTTCATTCAATCAGGAGTTTGAGACTGGCATCTCGTTGTCACTTTACACATCGACTAACGGCGAAATTACTTTAGTTTTTTCACCAAACGAATAATCAGGTTTATTTTTTATTCAAAGCATATCCTGTAATTCCAGATAGTTATAGCATAACCGCATTCAAAACGCAGCTTTCACAGCATGAATGAATCCGGGAAGGGCCATATCACAGCCGTTTTGCGACCGGCCGACAAAAGGAGTCGAATATGGACCAGGACATCATACGCAGGTACGGAAACCGGGTAGGTTACTCGGAGCAGGAACTCGAACGCTTCCAAGAAGGGGGACACCGGATCCGACATGTGAGACGCTTATCGGAAGCGGCTCCACGGTATTCCATCCAAGCGGAGGTGATTCACGCCAGAAACTGCAACTCCGGCTACCGCGAGGGAGATCGCTTTCTCCTTGACGCGGACGGCAATTTCCTATCCAAGTTTTGTCCGAAGCGAATCTGCGTCTACTTGGCCGGCCAGCTATGTATTCCCGTGGCTTTGATCAACGAAAGGCTCAGCGAAGGACTCGATCCGGAACATTTTCACTTCATGAGACAGGTAAGGTGTCCGGACACGGGTGTGTCCTGCATGGGATACGGAGAAGTGACGGTCCGGGTGGAGGCGATTCCGAGAACCGGCCGATCCTGAAGGCGCTGCCGGTTTCCTTCCGTCCCGTGGGCCCAGCCCTCCGGGGGAGGGGGGTGAGCGCGGGCGACGCCTTGAATGGATCGTCCTCATGAAACGCACTGGACGGGAAAGGAATTGGTCCGCCCCTTAACGACCGGACCCTTTCAATCGAGTAAGGGAAGATGCCGTCCGCGGTTTGGAGTTCCTTATCTCCAAGGGGACTCGGACGCTTCCTCCCACCGGCTCTCAATGCCCGAACCCGCAGATTCAGGTCGGGACGGGAGGGTTCTCCAGAAGGGAAACGATCTCCCTGTGTCCCCGAGCACTCGCAGCATCCAACGCGCTCTCTCCGTCCCTGTTGCGGATGTGCGGATCGGCTCCCCGTTGCAGCAAAAGCACGACCACATCCCTGCGGCCAAAGCGAGCCGCTGTTATGAGAGGAGTGTCCCCCATGTTGGACCTGGAATTCAGCCAGGCCCCGGCGTCGATCAGGAGATTCGCCAGCCGAGGGTCGCCGACATAAGCGGCATAGTGCAGGGCCGTATCGCCTCGGTCGCTCTGAAAGTTCACTTGTGCTCCCCTGGAAATGAGCATTGCGGCGATTCCCGTTCGGTCGTGCATGGATGCCACCATAAGAGCCGATACGTGAGCCCCGGGCCAGGTGACGTTGACGCCGGCGCCCGCTTTGAGAAATAACGCCACGGCTTCCTCGTCTCCTTGCTGGACGGCGGTGAGGAATCCCATTTCGTTGAATTCGACGCCTCGCTCTTCCAGCGTTTTTCTCGCGGCGTCCCCCTCGCTGGTACAAGCCCCTGAAACCAGCCACGGACCCAGAGCGAAGAAAAGAACGAGCCAGTATTCCCTTTTCACAAGGCTTGGTCCTCTATAAGATGGTTCATCTTCGCCGGCGCGAAGATTTCTCGACCCGTGCAGTGGATAAAATGCGGACGCATGAAACGGCGGTTCAGCGTCGCATGCAAACCGTTTACCGACCTATCCTATCGAAAAAAGCAGGCCGCGTCCGCAACAAACCAACACCTGCACGCTCCAGGAGACTCCGAATGTCTTATGAACCCAAGGATCCGGGATTCGCTCAGCGTGTGAGAGACAGTTTCCATCGTCAAGGATTCATGCACTTGATCGGCGCGCGACTGGTCACGGTGGAACCCGGCTTCTGCGAAATCCAGGTAGACTACCGTAGGGAGCTGTCCCAGCAGCACGGGTATTTTCATGCCGGCATTATTGGAACCCTGGCGGACAATGCGGGGGGATATGCCGCCTACAGCCTGATGCCGGAGGACTCCTCGGTACTCACCGTCGAGTACAAACTCAACCTCATGGCGCCCGGCGATGGAGAGCGGCTCACGGCCCGATCGAAAGTGCTGAAGGCGGGACGGACATTGACCATCTGTCGTTCGGAAGTTTACGCCGTAAAGGGGGAGCGGGAACAGCTGTGCGCCGTGTCGCTTATGACCATGATGGCCATGATCGGCAAGCCCGATCTCCTATGCTTCCCCCGGGAATGAAGGCCTCTTTCCCGAATCCGGCAAGAACCGCCGCCGAAGTAGCGAAGGTCGTTTCACTCCTTTCCGGGTTTCCCACAGCCGAGTGACGCCTCGCACTCCTCCGAATAGAAGGCTCGCTTGAAGACCTGCCAAGAAACAAGGACGTTTTGGACGCGACTCGATGGCGGTACGGAGATGATGGGAAACGGCAGGCCGTTCATCATCGACGGGTGAATCGAATTCCTCAATCACGCAATCAGGGTGCGGCCGCGAAGAGCAGTGAAATGTCCCTCGCAGTCTCCCCGGCGGCCCCCGTCGCCAGTAGACGACCATGCTCGGCGTCGTCCAGCTCGAGGCTCATGGAGTATCCACGCCCACCCACGTCGTTGTTTGCGGAAACACCGTCGCCGCAATACGGATCATGGAACGCCGTGAAATTTACACCGTCGAGAGTAAGCAACAAGATGCAGCTCTCTCCTTCATAATTCTGGAGATAGGAAGCCACGCCGTCGTCCGACTTCCAGATTCCGTCGGCAGGCGGAGTGAAACCCGAGGGGGCTTCCGCAAGGGAGGGAAATTGAAGGACTACCGAACCTGAGAACGAACCCGCCCCGGAGCTCACGCTCATCCAACCGTTTTCCGAATCGCTCGGAGTGAAAGTCAACGAGTATCCTCGGCCCCCCACGTCGTTGGAAACATCAATACCGTCGGCCACGTTTTCATCCAGAAAAGCCGCGAACTCGACACCATCGAGCGTGAACACCACAACGCTGCTCCCGGTTTCGTATTTCTGTACATAAAAGGACAGCCCTTCCGGGGTCTTCCATATGCCGTTTCCGGGCTCCGGCACGAGGGTCGGGGACTTGGACTCGATCCAGGCGATGATCCGGTCCGTGGGGTTCCGATACCTTTCCGGTTTTGGGTTGGGGCCGAAATCTTCCATGCAACTCCCGGGCTCCCCTGTGGAAGCCGTCACGGGTTCGTTGTCCGAGGTGTATTCAACGGCCATCATTTCGGTAACATGAGTGAAACCGGAAAGGTAGACGCCCGTCACATCATGCCCTCCATCGGAAAGCGCGTCCTCGAAAACGACGGCTTGAGCGGTCATGTCCGGAAGTTCCACCTCGGAATATATCACAAGGAAAGGCGGCGGCGTCACTCCGGACTCAATGTAGAACAGGGGGGAAGCCTCATCAAGAACGGTTTTGGAACAAGGAAGTTCCCCTTTGTGCCCGCACCCCTTGAATAACTGGTCCAACATATCCGCATAGGAAGCCGGATTCAGGTGGTCCAGTTGATAGAGGCCGCTCATGGACACGACACCGCGCATCATGGGACGAAGGTGTGCATAATCGGGATGCACCGCCAGGAGCGAAACCAGATGCGCCCCGGCAGAGTGTCCGAGCAGGAAGAGTTCATCCGGATTGCCGAAATAGGGAGATTCTCCGATGTGGGAAAGCACCCATGCAAAAGCGTCGGCCACGTCGTCCAGATTATCAGGATACCAGGACGCTTTCGAATTCTCGGTGTACTGAGGAGGGATTCCCGCCTTCCCCCAGGGATCGGGAGCGTTTTCTCCTTCGCAGCTTTCTCGGGTCGGACAGGTTTCGGCCTTGAACGTTTCGTCGGAAACCAGCCTGTAGTTCACGACCACGGTCACCCACCCTTTTTCACCGGTGAAAACCGTGGGCACAAAAGAGTACCATTCTTTGTAGCCTCCCTCCCAACCGCCCCCGTGAACGAAAAACACCACCTTCCGAGAACTGGCACCTCCCTTTGGATAATAGATATCCATGTTTCTCACATTATAGGAAACCATGTTCTCGTACAGATCCACGTCGTCATTATCGCAATCGGGAGGTGTTTCCGACGGATCGTCGGTCAAAAAGGTCCTGAGTTCCGTGACAAGAAACGCATCTCCGTAAGGCACGTCGAGATCAGCGTAGTAGTCGCCCGCGCCTGCCGCCGATCCGTGTGAAATCGCGATCACCAATAAAATCGTCAACGGCATCGTAAAGGATTTCGCTTTCAAAACCACGTCTCCCTCCCTTTATCATCTCCGCTCAGACGTGCTTCCGACCCTGCAAATTTGATGCGCTTCCGCCGTCCGACCCGCAGACTCCTCGTGCAAGTTCCGGCTCCCTCCTCCACCTCGTTGCCACCGGTATACCCTCGAACCGGGGAAAAGTCACCCCACGCGGAGCGGCGGGCTTGATCTTCCGGTTGATAGGATCGGCTGCCGGACTTGCCCGACCGAGTCATCCGCCGCGACCTCCTGAGAACGGTTCCGGTGGCGATGCAAGGCCTGATGGGCAACGATCCAACCTACGGGTTGGGAACGATAAACGCCTCAATGCCGGCGAGCGCGCAATCCGCGAGATACGTATTTACGAAATTCCGGCTTGACGGATTAATATACCGATACCCCGCACTTTTTTCCGGATATCCTTTACGAAACTCGGCCGTTTTCCTTGACAAGATCCTTCTCAATTTTCTAATGGAGTAGAAAAGCACAATTGGAAGTTGTGCTCGGCGGAAAGTATTCCGCTTCGAAATCCGTTGCGAACATTTTTTCCTCGGATTTTTCGAGAAAGAATAGGCAAACCGCCTGCCCGCCTTTTTGTCGGGCAAGGCGAATAGTTGCCCTTATGAGGCCACGAAGGCGTCTCCCGCAGAAGCGGGAAGCCCGTGGCCTTTTTTCGTTCATGACCGGACGAAGGGGGAGTCCAAGATTTGTTTGGGTATGAGGCCGGAGGCAACCTACTCGATCATGGAGTCCTTGTCCGGGCTTTTCGGGAGTTCTTTTGGAAGGCCTCGCCTAAGGCCCCCGAGAATACACGAGAATTCACATTTCGACATCTGGAGTAACGTAATCTTGATCCCTGGAAAACATAGACCCCGAATCTGCGTCCTGGATGGACAGGGCGGCGGCATCGGGTACAGCATCGTGAAACGAATAAAGCAAGAGTTCGGTGAGAGATTTGAGATTCTCGCCCTGGGAACCAACTCCATTGCCACGGCCCAGATGCTCAAGGCTAAAGCCAATCGGGGGGCCACAGGAGAGAACGCCATCCGCTGCACGGTTCGGCAGGCCGACGTCATTGTCGCGCCCATCGCCACGTTGCTGGCCGACGCGATGCTTGGGGAAGTCACCGCCGGCATCTCCGAGGCCATAGGCCGCAGCCCCGCTCTGAAGCTGTTGGTGCCGCTTACCCAGGAGCCCGTGGAAATTATAGGAATCCGCGAGGAACCATTACCTCACCTGGTTGAAATCATCATCCGCAAGCTTAGGGAGATATTTAATAATGTGTGAAGCAGACGCCTACATTCTAAAGGATGGAAACGAAGAGAAACTGCTCGAAAGCATCGACACGGCGGAGTTCCAGGACGGAAAGCTGGTGTTGGTGAACATTTTCGGTGAACGACGTGAAGTCAGCGCGGTGATCAAAAGGCTCAGCCTCGTGGATCATCGCATATTGCTTGAAGAAACCTCCTCCGATTGAACCGGACGGAACCCGCTGCGTGAGGAGATGACCGCACCGCAGGTCTCGGGGACACTCAAGCGCGAGAGTGCTCTCAGAAGAACTCGAATGGAACTTCCGCGTCTTCCACCTCGGCGGATGCACCTTCTTGAGGCACGGGCTCCGACTGGGAAGGCTTCGGCTCAGGGTCGGCAGAGGTCTTAACCTCCGGAACGGAGGCACTCATCTCGACCTCTTCCGTGCCCAGAAGGGGATCGAGAATTTCCATCGCTCTCAGACCGATCTCCTTGAGGTCCTTGGGGCTCAAATCCAGAGATTCCCAAGCCGCCTCCCGAATCGGAGGCACGAAGAACTCGCCGGAGAACCCGTATCCCATGGCCCGACTCATGGCATCCGCCAAGTGTATCACGGCGCTTTCCCGCACCGAGGCGGCTATTTCCGGCACGTGATGGTTAAGAACGGCGATACGGATCGGTCTCTGGAAATTCCATCGACGCAGAAAGGCGCCTCCCGCGGTGGCATGATCATATCCGATTTCCTCGGGCTCCACCGACGAAAGGAAGACCTGCTTCTCCCGAGCTTTGGCCAGAGCCCGTGCAGCCCCACCGGGCCGGTTCTTGAACACAATGAGCCGCCCCAAATCATGCAGGAAACCGGCCAGAAAAAAACGTAAATAGTCTCCGAATTCCGTGGTGGAAGCAATGGTACGTGCCAGAACCCCGGCGGCCAAACCATGCTGGAAAAATGCCCGCGCTTCCGTGAGGTCTTCCGGAACATCCCGAAAATCCTCCATCACCACCAAGCAAGCCGCCAGAGAATACAGCATGTCTCCGCCGATGAGCGCCGCCGCACGTTCCAGGTTATCGATTCGACCGACCTCACCGTACAGCCCCAGGTTGGCCGCGAGGAGTAAATTTGACTCCAAGCCTTCGTGATCGGCAATGATGTCTTTCAGCCCCTGAGGCGATTTTCGTCCCACCTGCACCGCCTCCGCCAAACGATCATAGATATTGGGCGTCGAGGGCAGGTCGACCACGGGCGCTTGTATGCGGTAAGGACCGCAGCCCATAGGCTCTTCCGGCCTGCGAGTGCCGGGGGCCAGTTGCTTCAGGAACAGTCTCTCCCTGGCAACGCCCGGATCGCTTCCAAAGCTCATGGCCCTGGCTCGGCGTCGGACTCCCAGTTTGAACAGCACGGCAACGCCCGGGTGGGTCTTGTCCGCGTATCGAAAGACCTCCTGAGTCGCTTGAATGGCCAGAGCGACCACTTCCTTGGCGGGGCCGGTTTTGGGTGTAGATTCTTCCACAATATCCTGGGCGGCGGAATGAACCAGTTCCATGTTATCCGTCCTAGGGCCGTGAGTCGGCTCTATTCAATGATTGTCGTCGATCGCCCGAATCTTCCGGGGCGTCCCCTCACAGCCGCTCCGAAGAGCGGCAATCGCGGGCCAACCGTATTGTGCTTCCCTGATTCCGAAATCGTCGGCGGCGATACCGACATGTGCCGTTCACAGCCCGAACTCAGTGCGCGGTCACCGAACGAATCTCGACGGGGGCACTCTTCGGAGCGCCTCCCCTTTCGTGGAGAGGAGAAGAGACTCGAGTACCGTCGGTCGAACCGTCATCCGCCGTCTTCACCGCAGTCATGCCTTTACCTTCACCGGCAATCCTCTTGACCAGCTCGCCGTAATCCTGAGCGCCCGGAGACTGGGGTGCGAACTCGAAGATGGTCATACCCGAAGCCGGAGCTTCGGAAAGCCGCACATTGTAACGAATGGGCTTGCACATGATATCAGGATAGATTTTGGACAACCTGTCCAAGAGTTCGAAGGGATGTTTCACCCGCTTGTCCAGGAACGTGGGCAGAATGTACTCGTGCCTGACTTTGTCGTTGTACCTGCGAATGGCGTTCAGACTCTTGAGAAATTCGGAGAGTCCCTGAAGCGACATGGCTTCCAGGGAAACCGGAGTCAAAACTTCTTGGACGTAAAACAGCACGTTCACCGTGACGGGGTCCCAACCGGGAGAAGAATCCACAATGATGTAATCGAAACGGGTGCTCAGCGGAGCCAAGGATTCCGAGAGGGTCCACTCACCGCCGAAGTCCTTACGGTCGATGACCCGCTTCACTCCTGCCAGCGACTTCCCGCCCGCCAGGAGCCAGAGATTGTCGCGCGCATTTACAATGGCGTCATCATGTCCGACCTCGCCCATCAGAAGCTCGGTCAGCCCGCACTCAGGCGTGACACCCAGCATATAGCTTCCCTGCCCTTGCGTGTCGGTGTCGATAAGCAGCGTTTGAAATCCCGCCATGGCCAATCCGGCCGAGAGGTTCACCGCCGTGGTGGTTTTCCCCACACCGCCTTTGCTGAGCATGACACCGATGATTCGGGCCTCCCGACCGCCCTCTTCCATCAGTGCTTTCTTGGATTCTTCCGATACGTTGCCGTTGCCGTTACCTTTGCTCTTCGCCTCCAGCGGAAACCGGTGCCCACACCTTCTGCACCGGGCCATGGTAGCTTGAGGCGGAATCCGGCTTTCGTCGATGTCGTGCCGGGTCTTGCATTGGGGGCAGGTGATCGTCATGGGCCTTGCTCCCTCGAAGCTTATTTCCAATGTGCTGGAAATGGTTTGATTATGAAAAGTCCCCTTCCTCCCGGGACTCGAATCCCGCGAACAATGCGACCCCGGAGGGGCTCACATTCGTTCGGTCGCAGTCCGGGAAACTCGTTAAGAGCTTTCCCCGGGTGATTCTTTGCGTCCGCTCTTCTTCGGCTTGTCCGAAAGCATCAGTCGAACCAGTCGGCTGTCGTCGGCCGTGGAGTCGAACTCGTCCAGCGCCATCATGAGGGCACAGTTGACGATTTCCGATTTGGACACTTTGACCTGAATTTCTTTGGGGGCCAACCTCCGGAGACGAGACTTGGCTTTCCCCAAGCGTTCAAAGAGCACCGGGTACAAGTAGGATGTGGTCTTACGCTTGGGGCCCCTCTTTCGAGACGTTGCCGCAGTCTTCTTGGCGGAAGGTTCCGGCATTCTCACTAAACGCCTGGGTGAAGCTGCGATGCGGGTCAATCGGGTGAGTTCGTCCAGGTCGGAGCTCCACTGCTCGTCTTTTCCGCTTAGGATTTGGCCCAAGACGTCCCGTCTTTCATTTACCTTGCCCGCGGTTTGTTCCATGTTGCCTGTCTCCATCGATGACTTTGTGGTGTCCCCAGCGGGAACACGGTTCTCTTTCGGGGGTCCCGGGAGCCGCCCGGGGGATCGAGAAGCGAAATAACGACACGGTCTCCGTTTGCCACACTCCCCCGCCCTGATCCCGGCGTCGGGTGCCCTGCAAGCATTTCGAAAAGACTGCACGGACAGCCGCACCGGACCCGGGCACCCCAGGGACGGCCATGTTTTTGAGAGCAAGAACTATACCCTGAATCACATTTACGTACATGGAACTGGATTCCCCGATAAAGTTCCTTCAAATTCAACATGTTAAAAGCAGTTCATCAATCCTATCCATCCCGATGGCCCGGATTTTCGGCTTTCCGGAGGTCTATTAGAAATAGATTGAACGAACGTCATCTTCTCTCCGTTGACACAAAGGCTTGAGAACCCTCATGGGCTCCAGAGTTCTTTTTCACTTTTCTGCTCAGATAATAACTCTATGATATCCATAAATTAGCTTTAACACCGCCCTTCGTCCGGGATCAGAGGGACGCTCCTGCCGGAATTGTCCGTTAAAGATCCTCCAGCCGTGGATCCACTTATGCCGTCCTCTCGAAAGTCCATCAATTATAGATTCTCCGACGTTCGTCCAGACATGTCGATCTCGTCATAGAAACCCAACGATGTTGAACGATCGGACCGCGTGTCGCCGCTTCGTCATGAATCCCGGGCACTTCCTGATTTTCCGTGGTTACTCTCAATCGCCTATGGTAAGTTGATGCACGGCTCGGATTCTTTGTCCCGACGATTTCCTCGAACCGATCATCAAAGAACGATGAGCCATCAGCACAACGACTTCAGAAAGACATTGCGTCCAATAACACCGGAGGCCGCTTTGTTCGTCGGTTCGTTTGCCCATTGCCGCTCCAATCCCTGGCCTTCTCAAACCGCAAGAAAACGACTCATGGTTTTTCGAACCCTGAAGCCGCGCAGTACGGGCATCCCGATAGGAAATCCCGGACTTGCCGGTCAGGTTTCGGCGTCTGTGCCGCGGTCATCTTGCCTTTCCTTCGGGCTTGCCCTGTGGCTCTGTTGTTTTCTGTTGTTCCTCGCAACCTCTGCCCACGCTGCTCAAGCTCCGCCCTCGGGCAAGATCATAGACACGAGAGGCCGGGTGGAAGTGAGCCTTCACGTGGGTCCGGAGTGGAAGAAAGCCGCCCCCGGAACAGAGTTGAAGGCCGGTGAAGCGGTCCGAACCGGGGCGGACGGTTGGGCCGCCGTGCTGCTCGCGGATGAAACCCTCGTTCAGCTCAATCGAAACACCCTGTTCATCCTGAAGAAGATCACGCCCACGGCCGGATGGCTGGGGCGTCAGGCCGTTCGACCCGCAGCAGAGTCGGCTTCCGATTCCCTCTACCGGCTGGAATCAGGGGAAGCCTGGTTCCGCAACAAGAACCGGGACACACGCATCGACATCGAAACTCCCACGATCACAGGAGGTCTCCGGGGTACGGAGCTCAACTTGCGAGTGGAACCCGACCGCACCGTCGTTCTCACGGTGCTGGAGGGAAGCGTGGCGGCGTGGAACGATACGGGCAATACCGACGTCCGGGCTGGAGAACGCATCATCGCGCGTCCGGGGAAGCCCATCAGCAAAGAGCTTCTCTTGTCTCCGCAAGACGCGGTTCAATGGACCATCACGCTCCCGGACTTGGTGGAGCCGAGGGACCTGCCGCTTGTCACGGTTGATCGGGCTTCAGCGGAACAACAACTTCGGAGCCTGAGAACACGATTGGAAGAAGACCCCCAAGATCCGGAAAGCAAAGAGGCCCTGGCTTGGTTGCTGCGTGACTTGGGGGATGCGGAAGCCGCGGCCTCCTTGTTCCGGGAAGTGCTTTCGGAACATCCGCGTCGATCCGACGCTCTCACCGGCCTTGCCTGGACACGATTGGATCAAGACGACCCCCAAGGAGCCCTGTCGCTGCTTGCTTCCGTGTCCCAACCGAACGCACGAACCTTCCTGGGGTTTTCCGCCGCTTACGGGCGATCGAATCGAACCGAGGAAGCGCTGGAAATGATCCGACGAGGTATCGCGCTCTATCCGGACTTTCCCCGGTTCCGCATCCAGGAAGCCCTGATCCTTATGCGGGATCGACGGATTCGGGACGCCGGCGAAATTCTGAGAGTCGTAATCGGGAAGTTCCCGGATATGGGACCGGCGTGGAGTCTGACGGCCCTCATCTCCCTACTGGAGGGCGACAAGGAGACAGCCCTCGGTCAAGCACGTCGGGGAACCGAAAACGCCTCGACCTCCCCGTCCTCATGGATCGTGCTCGGCTACGTGCAGCAGTCGGTCTTCGACCTGGACGGCGCCGGCAAATCCTTGGAGCACGCGATCGACCTTGATCCGAACAACGTCACCGCTCTGGTGCACCTCGCCCGGCTGAAGTTCGGAAGCGACGATATGGATCAAGCCCGATCCTTGGTGGAAACGGCCCTGGATCAATCCCCCCTTTCGGCGGACGCCTGGAATCTTCACGGCTTCATCCGACTCGCACTCCGAAAGACCGGATCGGCCCTCTCCTCTTTTGAAAAAGCATTGGATATCGATCCGGGTATGGCGGAACCCCACCTGGGTCTGGCCCTGGCTTTCATGCGCTTGGGGGAAACGAACCGGGCTCAGGAGGAGATCACCACCGCCGTGCTGCTGGAACCCGGACGCTCTCTCTTCCTGAGTTATTGGGGCAAGATGCTCGCCCAAACCGGCCGCTTCGAAAAGGCCCTGGAGTTGTTCGAAGAAGCCGCCATCCTGGATCCGGAGGACCCCACACCTCATCTTTATCGAAGTATCCTGCTGAGGGACCTCAACCGCTCCTCCGAGGCCGTGAAGGCATTGAACCGTTCCATGGAACTCAACGATCGCAGGGCCGTATATCGTTCCCGCTTTCTCCTGGATCGCGATTTGGCCGTCAAAAATGTCAACCTGTCCGTCATCTACGACCAGCTGGGACTCTCGGCATGGGCGGCCGGAAAGGCTTCCGCTTCCGTAAAACAGGACTACACCAATTTCGCGGGGCACCTGTTTCTCTCCGGCGCCTATTTCGCTCAGGAAGGGCTTGGGCGAGTGGGCGCCTCGGAAGCGCTCGTGGCCCGCATCCTGCAGCCCGCCAACCTGAACTCCTTCAACCGGTTCAATGATTATACGTCGTTTTTCGAACGACCTGCGATCAACGGAACACTCACGGGATACATGGGCACCCAGGAGAGCTTCGGTGGGAGCGCCCTATTTTACGGCGCTTTGCCGGGACTCGACACGGCCTTCTCCTTCGGAGCGAATCACGCCGAAACCCAAGGTTGGCGGGAAACCGACTACGAACGCAGCAGCGGGGCGAGCACCACCCTCAAATGGGACCCCACCCCCCGTGACGGTGTTATGCTGGCCGCCTCTCACTTCGACGGAAAACAGGGGGACGCGATCTACCCTCGCTTCGAGGTTTCGAGTCCCGCGGACCCGGAAGAGTACTCGAAGACACGACTGTCTCGCCTTGAACTGGGCTATCATCATCATTTCAGCCCCCACACGGACTTCATGTTTTTCTCCACCCTGCTGAACACCCACGGAACGCTGGTGAATCACGAGGTTTACGGCCCTTTCGAGTTCCCTCCCGATCCCTCCTTTTCCATCGAGACTCTGGAACAGGACGACTTTGCCAGACCCTACATCCAAATCCAAGCCCAGCAATGGTTTCGTTTCGGCGATCACCAGCTCATGGCGGGCACGGTGCATTTTTGGGGCGACAACGACCTGGACGCCCGGATCGACTACTTCTACAACGAAAACGGCGACCGAATTCCCCTTGAACCGGAAACGTTCTCCAATCGTCTATGCAACGAGTTTCACAGCTACTACGTTCAAGACGTTTGGACTCTTACGCCCCAACTGGTTCTCGAGGCTTCCGCCTATCTGGACTCCATCCGCAAAAGCAACTCGTACAACGGAACCCATTGGACGAGAGACGAATTCAACCCCCGTCTCGGCCTGATTGCCGGCCCGTTCCGTGGACACACCTTCCGACTGGCCGCCTTTCGCTATTTACTGCCGTTCGATGCCAACCGTATCGATCCGCTCGAAATCGCCGGCATTCCCATCTTCCGCAACGCCCTTGAAGGGGCCGTGGCCGAGGAGGCGGACCTGGCATGGGAATACGAATGGTCTTCCGGTTTCGTCGCCGCAAACCTTTTCTATTTGGAGCGGCGCTTCACTTCCAGTTACAGAGAAGACGACGCAGTGGTCGAATCCACCGAACGGGGGCGCTCAAGGGGATTCCGAACCTCATGGAACCAGCTCGTGGGTGAAGGCCTGGGTTTCGCGGCGGAATACCGGTTCATGGACGTGGACGATGAGAACCTGCCCGAGACGGACCGGAGGGATCACTTGGCAAGCGCTCGGTTGGTTTTCGTCCATTCCACCGGAATTTCCGCTCAGTTGTCCGAGACTTTCCGACTGCAGGACATGAAATCGGCCGACCGCTCCAACGAGAGCCTCTGGATCACGGACCTGGGAATCGCATACGAGTTTCCCGGAAAGACCGGGGCCATCCGTCTGGACATACGGAACTTGTTCGATCGGCAGTTCGACTGGGTAACGGATCTGTTCGTGTTCAACGGTCGGATTCCGGAGCGGGAAATTTTTCTGACCTTGTCCGTCAACTTCTAGCACCCCGGAACCCGGTACGGAAGCACTCTCCCTTAATATTGATCGGGAAACTGCGGAAGCCCATCGCCCAAGGATCGCGGTGATGGATCAGTGCGCATTTGAGGAGTATCGGTGACCAAGCCGGACGAAAACAAAAACAGATTTCTCTCGATCCTCATCCCCGTCTTGGCCTTATCGATTTCCATCGGGTTTTGTCTTTCCCCTTGGGGCGCAACGCTGGACCGGCTCGCCTACGATTGCCTCTTCGAAATGAGAGGTCCCGTCCAACCACCCGAAGAGATCGTCATCGTGGCCGTGGACGAACCCTCTTTCGGCGTGCTGAATCAAAGATGGCCCTGGCCCAGAGGCCTTCATGCACGACTCATCGATTCCCTGTTTCAATGCGGGGCCCGCGTCGTGGCCTTCGACCTGGTGTTCGCCGAACCATCGGATCCGGAACAGGACCGGCTTCTCGCCGAAGCCTTGGCTCGGCACGAACCGGTCATACTGGCGGCCGACCTCCACGTGGTCCAAGAACGACGTTTCGTTCAGGAAATCCTGGTGGAAGCCCTTCCCTCCCTGCGGGGAGAACACACGGTCTCCGCCGTGGTGAACTTCCCGGTGGACCCGGACGGGTTCGTCCGAAGATTCAAACGCTTCGCCGGAGGCCTGCCGGCCTTGGCTACGGCGGCGGTCGCGCTTTACTGGGAATCCGGTGCCGGAGGGAAGGCCGTGGACCGGCCCGCACAGGAGACATCGGAAATCGGCATCCCGTTTCTCGGGCCCGCGCGAACCGTTCCCATGGTCTCTTATTATCAAGCATTGGAGCCTGAGAAACACCTTCCGCCGGAAACCTTTCAGGACAAAATCGTTCTGGTGGGCCTGGTTACGGGAACGGCGGCGGACGGGGAGGCACGAGGTCCGGAGGATTTTCCCGTTCCGTTCTCGCGGTTCCACGGCGGATATATGTCCGGAGTGGAAATCCATGCTCAAACGGCTGCGGGTTTCCTTCAAGACCGTGCCATACGCAGCCTTGCCCGCAAGTGGGCCCTGCCGTTGGGCCTAGTCACGGCCATGCTGCTCGGATGGCTGTTTTATAAGACTCGGCCCGCTTTCGGTGTTGTTCTTTGGCTCGCCGTAAGCGGCGCCGGTGCGTTCATCTGCTATATGCTGTTCGCTCACGCCTCTTACCATGTCCCCGCCTCCGGGTTCTTTGCTCCCTTCACCGCGCTGTTTCTGGCGAGTCCCTTTCTGCACTACCTGAAAACCCGCGAAGAGCGTAATTTCATCCGCAACACCTTTTCAAAGTATCTGGCGCCCTCCGTGGTGACCCGATTGCTGGAGCACCCGGAACGACTGCGACTCGGCGGAGAGACCGTGAGAGCCTCCGTACTCTTCCTCGACGTGGCGGGTTTCACCGGGCTGTCGGAGCGTCTGCCCCCCGATCTTCTGGTCCGGGTGCTCAACCGCCATCTCGGCGCGTTTTCCGAAATCGTGTTTTCTTGGGACGGCATGGTGGACAAGTTCATCGGGGACGCACTCATGGCGCTGTGGGGCATCCCCATTTTCCAGCCGGACCATGCCTTTCGGGCTTGCTCCGCGGCCCTGGAAATGTGGCGCACGGCTCGGAATGCGACGGCGGACTCCGAATTCGAGACGAGACTTTCCATCCGCATAGGCATCAACAGCGGGAACATGGTGGCGGGAAACGTGGGGGGGAAACGCTATTTCAACTATACCGTGTTGGGAAACGAAGTGAACTTGGCGTCACGCCTCGAAGGGGCAAACAAAGCTTACGATACGGGCATTCTCATCGGAGAGAATACCGCCCGACTCGTGGAAGCACGGTTCGAGCTCCGGGAGCTCGATCGAATCCGCGTGAAAGGCAAGAAGGAGGCGGCGACCGTATTCGAATTGCAGGCGGTCAAAGGCGGCTTGGATGACCGAGGGATGAAGGTCAATGAACGGTTCGCGCAAGGTCTGAAGCTATACCGAGAATTACGTTGGACCGAAGCTCGCCGGTGCTTTCAACAAGCCTTGGCCCTGGACCCGACTGATGGGCCGAGTCGAACCTATGCGGCCCGTTGCGAAATTCTGGAGTCTTCTCCTCCCCCAACCGGATGGGACGGAGTCTTCCATTTCGACTTCAAATGATCCTGTTTCCTCCGCTCCCGTGAATGAACGCGGTAGAACTCCGGCGTCATCCGGCCGGACCCCGTAACAACCTGCTGAAAAAGTCGGATTCTTGCAGATTGTTGAAAAACGATGAGATGCAAGGCGCGTAAATCCTGAGAAATGAGGCGTATATAGAAGTACGTCGCAGTGACGAGGGATGAGGCGCAACGCAGCACATCGCGTTTTTCAACGGTCTGGTAAACCCGGCACACCGTGCAGAGAAGCCGCCCGACCGATCGCGTCCACAACGGCTCGCGCCGTCGCTTCAGCCGCGTACGCGCCGACCACGTTGACGTCCGCAGGTTCACCCATTCCGGTGGCCAAAGCAAAAATCGTGTCGCCGTCATACATGGTATGCGCGGGAATGATGGTGCGGGCCAAGCCGTTGTGCGCCATCTGAGCCACCTTGAGTGCCGCCTCCTTGGACAAAACGGCATTGGTGAACACGGCCCCGATGACCGTGTTGCGCACCGACTCGGCAAAACCGGCGGGCCTCTTCGCCAGTTCCGCCAATGGGTCCACGAAACCGCCTTCCGGAGTTTTTCGCGCTCCGGCCAGCGTCCTGCCCGTTTTGGGATCGACGACGTCTCCAAAGCAGTTCACGGCGAACACGGCGCCGATCCGCATCCCGGGCGCTACCTCGATCACGGCGGAGCCCAATCCCCCCTTCATGATCCCCTGGGGTCCGAGCACATGCCCCACGGTGGCGCCCGTACCGGCACCCACGTTTCCCCCAGCCGTCGTCAGGTCGTCGGAGGCCGCATCACAGGCGGCATAGCCCATGGCCGCATCGGGTCGAACGTCCGCGCGACCGAACGCCAGATCGAACAGGGCGGCGGCTGGAACGATGGGGACCTTGGCCACTCCCACGTCGAATCCGACGCTTCGCTCCTCCAACCACCGGACCACGCCGTCCGCCGCGGCTAATCCGAAAGTACTTCCTCCTGCGAGCAGCACTCCGTGCACCTTGTCCACCAAGTGCATGGGACGTAACAAATCCGTCTCACGTGTGGCCGGTGCCCCGCCTCGTTGATCCACCCCGCATACCGCGCCTTGAGGCGTGAGAATCACCGTGCACCCCGTGCCTGCCTGCAGATCCTGTGCGTGTCCCAAGGTGATCCCTGGAATCGTATCGACGACTCTACCACCGGACGAAGCCATGTGGATTTCCTCCTCTTTCGGTCGCTCCTAAGTCGACTGGAAGCTCGTTGCCGCAGTTCGTCGGCGGAGCAATCAGATCGATTGGTCGGCACATATCACCGAGCGTTGATTGGACAATCAAAGTCAGACGCTCATTGTTGTTGTCGGAGACGGCTCCCTCTCCTGCGTACCTCACTCGCCGCCCGCTTATCTCGTTCGCACCGGACTTTCTTAACGGAGCCTGAAATCACTCACCGGTACCACTGAATCCAATCGGCTTCGATAGGGACAGAAGCACCGTCAAAGGCCGGAATGATGCGCGGCGTATAGTCCTCCGCCGGCCGGGTTGCGGGAATCCGCGCAGTGTAGACATAACCTCCGGGGGCGTCCGGGACCGCATCCCCCTGAAGCATGGTGTGGACCGCCGGTTCTTCCCCCTCTCGGGCATCCGCGTAGAGCTGAACCCGGACCGCCTCCGGCTCCAACTCTCCCAGATCCACGGGCACCGTGAAGGCAAAATGCCCATCCTGTTCCTCGATCCGAAGGTCGCCGAACTTCACTTGACGCCGGTTCTTCTCCAGTGCGTCCAGCCATCGTACCATCTGGAGCGCCGTGCGCGCGCCGTCCGCGATCCGATTGCGCCAAGCGGAGTCCGCCGGTATGTACAGCCGTTCCACATATTCCCGAACCATGCGATTGGCGCTGAATCGCGGCGTGAGTACCGCCATACTGGCCCGCATACGCGCCGTCCAACGCTTGGGAATCCCGCCTGCATCCCGATCATAGAATGCGGGGATCACTTCCTCCTCTAAAATACGGTAGAGGTCTTCCGCTTCCCTGGCGTCCCACTCCCGATCTTCATCATGCTCAAGGCCGTCGCCCAGGGCCCATCCGACCTCCGCTCCGTAAGCCTCCGCCCACCACCCGTCCAGTTCCGAAAGGTTGAGACCGCCGTTGACCAAAACCTTCATTCCGCTCGTGCCGCTGGCCTCCCACGGCCTGCGCGGCGTGTTGATCCAAAGATCGACGCCCTGTACAAGACGCTCCGCCAACGACATATCGTAATCCGACAGAAAAACCACTCTTCCGCCTACGTCCGGTCGCCGGATATAGTCCGACCATGCCTGAATCAGTGCCTTACCGAACGCATCTTTAGGGTGGGCTTTTCCGGCGATGATAAGTTGAGCGGGCCGTCGGTCGTTCCCGAGTAGACGGGCCAAACGATCCGGATCGTGCAGCAACAGATCAGGTCTTTTGTAGGGGGCGAATCGTCGAGCGAACCCCATGGTGAATATGCCGGGATCGAGCCCCTTCACCGATTCCGCCGTCTCTTTCCCGGAAGCGCCGGCGGCCTCCAGCTGCCGAGTGAGCCGCTTCCCCGCATACGCCACGAGCCCACGACGAGCTTCATTACGAAACGCCCAGAGCGTCTCGTCCGGAACCCGCCTAAGGTCGTCCTCCATCTTGCTCATGGTCCCCTTCCAACGGTCCCTGCCGCACGCCTCGTGCCAGAGTTCATCCGCGCCGGCCGATTCCCACGACGGCGTATGGACGCCGTTCGTAACGTGTGTAACCGGAATTTCGGACTGGGGCCATCGAGGGAAGAGATTTTGAAAAATTCGTCGGCTCACGGTTCCGTGCAGTTTGCTGACCCCGTTCACGCTTCCCGAACCTCGGAAGGCGAGGTAGGCCATGTTGAAGGGTTCCGCGGAATTTTCCGGGTCGACTCGCCCCAAAGAGAGGAGACCGTCCAACCCTATTCCCAGTTCGTCGGCATAGACACCCAGATACTTTCCAATCAGATTGGGAGGGAACCGATCGAAACCGGCGTCCACCGGAGTGTGGGAGGTAAAGACGTTCCCGGCCCTCGTCGCGGTCAACGCCACGCCAAAAGGCCGGCCCGCATCGTCCATGAAGGAGCGAGCTCTTTCAAGGACGCTCAGTGCGGCGTGGCCCTCGTTCAGATGGCACACCCCGGCATGGATCCCGAGGGTCCGCAACAGCTGCCAACCGCCAATGCCCAAAGCGATTTCCTGTTGAAGTCGAAGTTCCGGCCCGCCGCCGTAGAGTTCCGTGGTTATGCACTGATCCGAGGGGCTGTTGGTGGGGTCGTTGCTGTCGAGAAGATAAAGCTTTACGCGCCCGACTTTGGCCACCCATGCGCGAAGCACGACGTGGCGCCCCGGGAAAGGAAGCACGATTCGCACCCATTCTCCGTCGGAATCACGCACCGGGAGGATCGGAAGTTGGGCCGGATCATTGTAAGGGTTGAATTCCACCTGAGCCCCGGCGGCATCAATGACCTGTCGAAAGTAGCCCTGCTGGTAGAGCAGGCCGATCCCCACAATGGGCACGCCCAGATCACTCGATGCCTTCAGGTGGTCTCCCGCCAGAATTCCCAACCCTCCGGAATAGATGGGCAAAGCCTCGCTCAAACCGAATTCCATGCTGAAATAGGCCACACTCAACTGCGACGGGAGACGACTCCGGGAATACCAACTTTCTTCTCCCGAGTATTTGTGGTGTCCTTCAAGACATGTGTTCAGCTGATCTCGAAAAACCGGGTCCGCGGCCAGGGTTTCGAGACGAGCATAGGAAACGGATTGCAGAATAAGCCATGGGTTCCGGGTAAGCTCCCACAGCTCGGAGTCGATACGCTCCCAGAGCAGGTCCGTCTCGTGACTCCAAGACCACCGGAGGTCCAACGCAACCTCGGCCAATCCTTCCATCCCTTCCGGAAGAGGGGGAATCAGGTAATAGTAGGGAATGGTCATTCTCACTCCTTATTCAAAGACTTCGCTTTAAGGAAGCTTTCATGGAAACACCGCTTTCCGGTATCGGGCGGCGTGGATTCGTAAGAACGGAGCGACCTTTATTTGGCGACAACCTCCTTCAATCCCCCGGAAACGAGGGCCGCAATGTTGATCAGAATTCTCGGGACCGCCGGTCCGCCCGGGCAGGCCAGATATTTCGGCCTCCAAACGGGATCGAACTTCTCTTTGTACTGCCGTAGGCCCTGAAAATTGTAGAAGTGCTCCCCGTGTCGAAATACGTATGCTCCAACACGGCTCCAAAAGGGAGCCGGGCCGTTTTCAATCAGACCGGACAAGGGCGCCATGCCCAGATTGAACCATTGGTAGCCTTCGGCTTTTCCCCACAACATGAGATGAGAGAACAGATAATCCATCACTCCACGGGGAGCTTCGGGCGTGTAGCGCATCAGATCAACGGACAGCTCCTCCTTCGTTCCTCCGGGCCAGACGTTGGCGAACGCCGTTATCTTCCCGTCTTGGCGGACAACGGCCACGGGAAGTTGCTTCAAATACTCCGGGTTGAAGAAACCGAGTGAGAATCCCTTCTCTCCGGTGTTCTTTTCCATTAACCAGGCACTGGAAACTCCCTCGAGTTCAGGAAGTATGGAGGCAACGTCCTCTTCAGAGACAATCTCAAAGACGCACCCTTCTCTTTCCACCTTGTGGACCGCGTATCGCAAGCCCTTGCGCGCGCTTCCCTCCAGTGAAAAGCCTTCCAGAGAGACTCGGGCTTCTTCTCCCAATTTGATGAGGGACAACCCCACGTCCAAGTACAAGTGGAGCCTTTCGGTGCTCACTTCGTAAAAGGCAGCCCACCCCGCGAATCGATCGACCATTCTGCGGAATTCCCAGATCAGCTCGGGCCACTCTTCCGGCGGACCTACGGGATTCCCCATGGAAACCCAGCTTCTGCCTTCGACTCCATACATTATGAAAGCATTACGGCTCTCACTCCACAGAAATGATTTGTCCCCAAGCAGGGCAAGATAAGCATAGCCGTCCGAGCAATTCCGAACCACCTCACTCACCGAACCCGGTTCCTCTTCTCCGAAACCGGAAGCCCTGGGCGGTGCCGGGCTCAATATTCTGGCCGTACCCCAGAATACGACCACGGCCATGACGCCGACACCGGCCCTGAGAAAACGCGACGCATTTCCAAAGAGGGTAAAACGCCACCAGAGATCATTGCTGTACTCCACATGCTTATAACAGAAGAAGCCCAACCACACGGAGCTGAGGAGTACGCCGACAATCCCGACGATCCAGGCCGGTGAAAAGCCGACTCGAAACAAAGAGGCCGACCTATAGAAATACCGGCGGCAAGGAAGTAGGCCCAACAACATGACGGATAGGACGATCGCCTCCTCGTAGTCCAATCCCTTCAACAAAGAGAGAACGATTCCGGCGGCAAGAAGAAGCGCCGTAAGCACATAGGCGGCGTCCAGTCTACGCTGAAGCCCCCTGGCCAGCAGGAGCAAGGCACCGCCCACAAGACTTCCGAGGAAGTGAGAAAGCTCCAGAATCGGGAGCGGAATGACGTCGTTGAGCCACCTGAGACGGCCGTCCACCGCGGGCGTGGCCCCGGAGAAAAGCAGCACCGCACCCCCGACGAACGTGCTCAGGGCCATGACCTGCGGTATCACGGCGGAACCCCGGCGTCCTATGGCATGAACGGCTTTGCGGATCGACTCCTTCTTCTGCAGGATTTCATGGACCCCCAACAGGAGAGTCGCCCACAGCAAAGGGATGATGTAGTAGATCACCCGATAGGCCAGCAGGGACCCCACGGTCTCCGACGCGGGAAGATGCGGGGAAAGAAGCATGACCATTGCCGTATCGAAAACACCGAGGCCACCTGGGACCTGACTCAGAAGTCCCATGAGCTGCGCCAGGAGAAACAACCCGATAAATTGCGCGTAGGTGAAGCCGGAAATCGAAGGCAGAAGCGAATACAATACGGCCCCGGCCAAAGCCCAATCCAACGAAGCAACGCACACCTGGGCGAATAAAAGGCCGGGAGACGGAAGGGACAGCTCCCACCCCTTCACTTTGAACGGTCTTCTCACCACAAAGCTCGCCGCAAAAACACCGAGCACCAGCGCCGTGCAAAACATCCCGAATAAACGAACCGAGGTGAAGGGCAGCCGAAGGGCGGCGGAAAGTGCGGGGGGATCCGCAAGAAAGACTATGGCCTCCACGGCGAAGAACCCAAGCCACAAAGTCACCGTACAAAAAGCCACAATTCGAGTGATTTCAAGAGCCGTCAACCCCCATGAGGAGTAAAGGCGATAACGCACGGAGGCTCCGGCAATCATCGAAAGGCCGATGTTGTTACTGAATGCGTAACCGATGAACGAGGCCAAAGCGATTTTCGAATAGGAAAGGGAGTGACGTATGTAGCGCAAAGCGAGGGTGTCGTACCCGGTCATAATCAGGTAGCCGACGATGGTCAACGAAACGGAGAAAAAGAGGGACCGGCCGGACAGGGCGTGCAGGCTGTGAACAATGTTGTGAACGTGAAACGCCTTGAGCTGGTGATGGAGAACCCAGAGAGCCGTTGAGAAAAGCAGAAGACCGAACAAGGGTCCGAGGATGCGGATCACTCTCCTGTTCATCCGAGAAATTACCTCCATTCACACCGATATCGTTTCAAGAGCCTTCTCTCTCCGCTCCCTTTGCTGTGTCTCCAAGGAAGCGGTGCGGCTCGGCAATCGCCCACGTATGGCGAAATCCTCGGCAATCCCTTAATGAACGAAGAGCGGGGAAATGCCATGGTCGCTTCGTCGGCCACGGTCTGCAGATAGTATCGCAACCATCCCGGTTTCGCGATCGGTTTCCCGAAGGTTTGACGAAAGCCGGAACTTTCGCTCTCAATGACGTACTCCGTGTTCTCCAAGCACTTCCCGAAGATCCACAGGCGTATTCCACGACTTTGAGCGCGCCGGAAGTCTTTCCGAAGGGCCGAAACCGGTATATCATAGCTCTTTTTCTGTAATGATGTAACGGTTCGGCGGTATCCGATGAAGATCGACGGAGGTGGGCGTCACGGAAACGATTTGGGACGATTTTGCGGAAAACTACACTGATCGCATGCTTAACGTATGGATTCCCGGGGTTGTTAATCCTTTTTACGATTTTCTAAGGGAAGTCGAAACATCCCGGGTCGACCTGTGCATCGATTTCGGTTGCGGACATGGACACCTCGTCGAACATCTGAGCGAGTTATTTCCCCGTGCGACCGTGATCGGCCTCGATAACTGTAGCGGAATGCTCAAAAAAGCAAGAGAGCTGCACCCTTATTGCCTGTTTGAGACCGGAGACCTACGAGACCTATCCCAATGGTGTGGGAGGGTGGATTTGGGCCTTACAGTCAACTCGATCGTGCCGCCCTCGCCGGAGGAAGCCCGGCGGATGCTCGCCCAAACAGCCGCCGCCGTTGCCGTGGGCGGACGTCTCATGGGTGTTCTTCCCTCCGCCGATACCATCGAATACCTGATGAAACTATCCATTCAGGATTTGGTGAATCAAGGCATGTCCGAGGACAAGGCGCACGAAACCACCGAAGGCCATTACGTTCGAAAACACAGATTCGACGCTGTGGCCGGGCTTTACGCGGACGATCCGGACGGCCTCCTTCTTCAGAAGGTTTACCGGCCGGAGGAAATCCGACGACAACTGATCCAAAACGGCTTCGAACGTATTCGATTGGAGAAGGTATATTACCCCTGGGAAGCCGTCCGCCGTCACGGGTGGGGCTGGTTTCCCAAAGCGGAGGAAGTCTGGGATTGGGCCTTTTCAGCGGAGAAGACCAACCTCTCGCGGTAACGAGGCTTCCCCGGAAACCGACGCCGACTCTCCTCGGAAACTCGTCAATGGATATCCACACCTTCCGACACGGCAATACCGAAGATTATCCCTTGGAGGCTTGCCCCTTTCTCCGCCGGAAAATGGAGTCAGCCCAAGAAGAGATGAGTAAATGGAACGTATATGGACCAAATTTCATCCATATAGCGTATAAAATTTCATCCTGGGAAATACGGGCGGAATCATTTAATATGGTTATCTAAAGGCTTCAGCCGTCGGAAGAGAGTTCATAATTGTGAGACGGAATCTCTCATGCGGAACAGCGGCTACCCTTCTTTTCGTGCATCCGCAACCACCATGCCGGCGCGCCGATGAAAGCATCGAGTCGGCCCGCCAATCCATACCGTTGGTCCATTCGCATTTGATGAATACGGTTTCAAACCGAGGGGCGGAAAAATGTTTGGAAAGATGAAGCTCAGTACCAAGATCGTGTTTGGCTTCGGGATTATTATCATTATTGCAGCCTTTCTTGGGTTCCAGGGATGGCGAGGCGTCGCCGGAGTCCGATCTCACCTGGAGGATTACGCCTTATGGGCCGACATCGACATGGTCATGAACGAAGCAATGAGCCAGAATACGCTCAGACTGATCAATGCGCTGGATGCGTTTCGTTTCGACCCCACAGACGAAAATCGTGAATCTTTAACACGTGCATGGGAAGAGGCTGATTCGGGCGTGCGGCAGTGGCACGACCTGGTGAAAGGAAACCCGGAGCTGGAGGAAGTCGCCCTGCGTACGAAAGAGCAACTGGCCGTGACGCATACCGCGATTTCGGGATTGATCGATTCACTGGGAAAAACCGCCGGAATTGAAAAGGATTGGGACAAACTCATCGAGGAGATCGTCGGGTATCTGGAAGGCGTCATGGAACAAGTGATCGATCCCACCAAGGCGAGGGCGGAGCAGTCTGAGAATATCCCCGTAATCGTCAAGTGGGGTGAAATCGATATGATCATGAACGAGGCGGTAATCGCCAATGTGCTGAAGCTCCAGACCGCCGCCCATGATTACGCCGCCCATCCCACAAAGGAGCACTGGGACCTGTTCTCCGATTCTTGGAAAGCCGCCGCCGCCGGCTTGGCCGAGTGGAAAGGCGTCCTGGCTGGAGAGCCTGAAATGGAGGAAGCGGCCGGCCGAATAGCGGATTACCTGAAATCCTACCTGGACTTGGGAGGCGAATTTCGTAACGAAGTCTCCAAAATGGAGGCATTTGGGCAAACGGTGCTGGATTCCTCCACGACCCTAAACTCAGATTTGGAACAGGCCATGGAGCTGGTCATCGACCCGGCCAAAGCATCGAAAATGTCCGCCGCCTATTCGGCCCAGCGAAAGGCGGCTTATACGGCGCTGGTCTTCACCCTCATCGGTCTCGTTTTGGGAATTCTGCTGGCATACCTCATCACGCGAGGCATCACTCGACCCATTAAACGTATTGTTGAAGGTTTGAACGAATGCGGCACACAGGTGAGCTCGGCCTCGGGCCAAGTCTCCTCAACGAGCCATTCTCTGGCCGAAGGCGCCTCCGAGCAGGCCGCGTCCATAGAAGAAACCTCCTCCTCCTTGGAGGAGATGTCGGCCATGATCAAACAAAATGCGCAACATGCCAGGGAAGGCGACAGCCTCATGAGGGAAGTCAACCGGGTCGTCGCGGAAGCGGACAAAGCCATGGACGAACTGAGGGCGTCCATGGATGGAATCTCCCAGGCGAGCGAAGAGACCTCCAAAATCGTCAAGACCATCGACGAGATCGCCTTTCAGACGAATCTCCTGGCGCTGAACGCCGCAGTCGAGGCGGCCCGGGCCGGTGAGGCCGGTGCGGGCTTCGCCGTGGTGGCGGAGGAAGTCCGAAATCTGGCCATGCGCGCCGCCCAAGCGGCGGGAAACACGGCGAATCTCATCGAGGACACGGTGACAAAAGTCAAAGCGGGAGCCGAGCTCGTGGGAAAAACCGGTGAGGTCTTCACCGAAGTAACGGAAAAAACCGGTAAGATGGGAAGCATGGTCGGAGAAATCGCTTCGGCTTCGGATGAACAAGCCATAGGGATCGAACGGATCAACACGGCCGTGGCCGAGATAGACAAGGTGGTCCAGCAGAATGCGGCCCACGCCGAAGAATCGGCCGGCGCATCGGAGGAAATGAACGCGCAGGCCGAGCAGCTTAAGGAGTTCGTAGATGATTTGGCCGCTATAGTCGGGGGAGAAGCAGCCGCCGGGACACGGGGCTCGGCGCCGACCCTCAAAGCGCTTCCAACAACATAGTCATACGAAATCTGTCGGTAAGCCGGAGACTCACCGTCGTCTTTCTCGCCTTCCGCCGATGCCGGATTCTTACAGCTACGCCTTGAACACGGTTTCCATCGACTGCATGCGTCTCCGTCAGAAGGCGTACTGAAGGTAAAACCTCCAGGTGAGCGGATCCCCCTGGATCAGGTCGAAATTGCCCGGTTCCTTGTAGTCCGCGTCCCAAAGGTTGTCGATCTTGATCCCCGCGGTAAGCCCATCCGTGAAAAGGTCCTCCGCGTACACGTTCAGGAATCCCAGCACCACCGCATCCGCCTTGGGGCGTTCCGCCGTTTCCAGAACAATACGTGCCACTTCTCGTTCACCGAGGAAACGAAAGCGCAGCGAGGCGTTGAAATTCTTGTAGAAGTTCCAGTGCGCCCCCAAATTGGCCATGGACGAGGGGCCGGGATCGTAACGGTCCTCACGGAGTCCCTCCAGTTGAATCGGGTCATCCGATGAGTCCATGAAAGTCCCGTTGGCAAAGAGTTCCAGCGAGGAAGTGGGGTTGTAAGTCGCTTCCAGCTCGGTTCCCGTGATGTGCTCGCTGTCCCGATTGGACACCAGACCTTCCGAATTCTGCTGAATCAGGTCGCGGAGTTGGTGATGAAACACGGTGGCGCGAACATGCAGATCCGTGGTCACATTCCAGTCCGCTGAAAGCTCCACCGCCATCACTTGCTCCGTGTCGAGGTTCCCGGACTGTTTGGCCTGGATATTGGCCGGGGTCCTGAATGCGGTACCCAGAAGCAGCTTCAGAATGAAGTCATTATCGGCCAACCAGGTGGAACCGGCTCGAAAACTGAAAGTATCGTCGTATTCGCTGTGGGAATCGAAGCGTGCTCCGAACCAAACGTCAAAATCTCCAAGTCGCTGTCTGAGCTGAGAAAAAACGGAGTACAGATCCGAGTCATACTTGAGGTCCACCTTTGTTTCACCCAGGAAAGGATCGTTTGAAACGAAGCGTTCCGTGGCTGAGTTGCTTCTGTAGGAGGTACCGAACGTAAGAAGACCGTCACGCCAAAAGGATCGATCATAGAGGAGCTCTAAGTGATAGGTATCGTTTTCCTGCTTCAGCTCGTCGGTCCCTTCCTTGTTATCTAAATCGAAGTGATTGAAAAAACTGTGCATTCTCAAGTCGCCGCCCCAGAGTTCCTGTTTCAAGTCGATTTTGACCATGCTGAACGGCTCGGAACGTTCTCCGGGCTCGACTCTTCCGCTCTGGGTCTTCAGAGTCAAGTAATCCTTGAAATGTGAGAACCTCCCCGAAATCCTGAGCAAATTCCTGTAGGAACAACTGGCTACAACCTCCACGGCCTTGTCGTTCTCCACGGAACCTTCGATCACGGGATTCTCCGAATCGCTGCTTCGCGTACGGTATCGATCCCGAAAATTGTCGCTTTCCGAGCCGTTTACGGAAATAAAGGCATCCCAGCCATTGATGACTTGACCCCACTGGGCATACCCTCCGTACCGACCGGGATTGCCCCCGTAAACTCCTACTTCCGCGCCGTTGAGGTCCTTCCCCTTGAGAGGAACCACATTGACCACACCGGAAAATGCGTCCGGTCCCCAAAGCACGGAACCCGGCCCCCGCACGATTTCGATGCGCTTAATCCAAGAGGTGAATAATTCCCGATCCAAAGGCACACTTTTGTTCGAGGAATCATTACTGAACGGAATACCGTCATACAGGAACAGGGTGGAATCCCGTACGCCCCTCAAATACGCTCTGCTCCTCCGGTCCTGGTGCCCCACATAGAAACCCGGAGTCGTGGAGAGAGCCTCACCAAGGGTATCGAATCCGTATTTTCGTATTTCGGTTTCAGTGACCACATTGGCCAAGGCCGGGGCCTCCTGGACACGCTCTTCCCTTTTGGACGCGATGGACAGCACGGACAGGTCTTCACCCACGAACATCAGCAGGGTGCTGTCCGTTTGCGCCCATTCATCGGCCTCCACCAAACTCGCTGCGAAGAGCGTCAGTAAGATGAAGATTGGAATGGTCCAGCGTATCTGAAGCGAGTAACCCGGTCTCAATCCTTGGTTTCCCCGAGGAGATTGTTCAACTTTCTTCGAAACTTGGATCGACTGATTCCCAACAGTTTGGCGGCTACGGTCTTGTTGTTGTTCGCCGTGGACAGCGCTTGAAGAACCAGATCTCGTTCGAGTTCTTCGAGAGAGATGCCCCCCGGAGGAAGCGAGAAATCATCTTTGGCCGTCTCTTTTGTCACACCCGCCAGAAATGAAAGCGTAGACTCGCTGATCACCGAATCGCTTCCGGCCAGAATGACGGCTCGCTCCATGGCGTTCACCAATTCTCGCACGTTTCCCGGCCAGGAATGGCGAAGGAGAAGCTGTTTGGCTCCCTCGCTGAGTTGAGGCTTGAAATGAACTTCCCGGCCGAACTTATCGATAAAATACTCCGCCAATGGAATGATGGCCTCGCTGCGCTCCCGGAGGGGCGGGATCAGGATCGGAAATACGTTGATCCGGTAGTAAAGGTCCTCCCGAAACTGCTTCTCAGCCACCATTTTGGCCAAGTCCTTGTTCGTGGCGCAAATTACCCGGACATCGGCGACGATCGGCTTGTTGCCCCCCACCCGTTCAAAGGTCTTCTCCTGAAGTGCGCGCAGCACCTTCGCCTGAGCCTCAAACTGGAGGTCTCCCACTTCGTCCAAAAACAAGGACCCCCCCGAGGCGTACTCGAACTTGCCCGTCTTCTGAGAACTCGCGCTGGTAAAGGCACCCTTTTCATGGCCGAAAAGCTCGGATTCGACAAGGTTGGGGGAAATGGCCGCGCAGTTCACCGCCACAAAGCGTCCTTTGGCCCTGGGACTGTTCGCATGGATAAACCTGGCCACGATTTCCTTACCGGTTCCGGACTCGCCACTCAGTAGCACCGTGGTTTCCTGTTTCTGCGCCACTTTTCCGGCCATCTCGAGCGTCTTCCTCATGGCCGGCGAAACACATATCAAGTCGGAAAGTCCGGCTTGCTCGGCAATCTCCTTACGAAGCCCCTCATTTTCGGACATGAGCCGCGACATCTTGGCGACACGGTCCACCGTCACAAGGATTCGATCCTCATCAAAAGGCTTGGTAATGTAATCAAGCGCGCCTTCCCGCATTGTCTGGACCGCGGAATCCACCGAACCGAAAGCCGTGATGAAGATAACGGCATAATTGGGGTCAATCTTCCGGAGATTTCGGTGTAGGGTGATCCCGTCCATCCCAGGCATTTTGATGTCGAGAATCAGCAAATCATACCGTTTGGCCCGTGCCATGTTGAGAGCGCTTTCCCCGTCCGGGGCCTGCTCGACCGTATGGCCTTTGAGCTCCAGCATGATCGAAAGAATATGGCGCATCTTCTCTTCATCATCAACCACGAGAATGTGTGCCATTAGTTCCTCCCCGCATCTTGAGTGGCTGCGTCCACACTGGAAAGGATGCGGTCTTCGTCAAAGGGCTTGGTAATGTAATCAAACGCCCCCTCCCGCATGGACTGAACCGCAGAATCGATGGAGCCGAAAGCGGTTATGAAAATAACGGGATAAGAGGGATCGATTTCCTTCACATGTTTATGAAGAGTTATTCCGTCCATCTTGGGCATCTTCACATCGAGGATCAAGAGGTCGAATCTCTTCTTCCTTATGATTTCAAGCGCCGCTTCTCCATCACCCGCCTGTTCCACTTGGTGTCCTCGAAGCTCAAGCATGATGGATAGGATGTGACGCATTCTTTCTTCATCATCGACGACCAGTATCGACGCCATGGGCTTCTCCGTTGTCCTTGGGTTCCCGGGTCATGGGCAGGGAAATGATGAAAGTGGTGCCCTTGCCGCCGTCATGATTCTCGGCGATCTCCAGTTTGCCCCCGTGGGCGGCCAGTGCATTGGCCGCGGTGGGAATTCCCAGACCCGTTCCCTTGGCTTTTGTGGAGTAAAACGGTTCGAAAACCAATTCCTTGACCTCTTGGGGAATGCCGGGGCCTTCATCGGAAATCTCAATTTTCCAGTTCCCGTCCGTCACGGTCGAACGAATCAGTACCCTCCCGGACTCCTCCGAAACCTCAACCCCATTCTTGATGACGTTTTCAAGGGCCCTGGTGAACAGGGTTTCATCCAGCAGAATATAGACCGGTTCCTCCGCGGGAATGAATTCAATGCGGGGCCCCGATGAACCGATTCTCACCCGAAATTTTTCGGCCAGGCGACCCAGCAGGGCGTCGCCCGGACAGGGTTTCATGTCGGGTTTCTTCGGCTTGGAAAACAGCAGGAATTCCTCAATGAGTCGGTCGATGCGGAGCACTTCCTCCTGCATATAAGTAATCATCAAGGCCCGTGTCTCCGAAGGAATATCGGGTTTTTTTAGAATGTCAAGAGAACCTTTGACGATGCTCAGGGGATTCTTGAATTCGTGGGTCAGCACCATGCTGAATTTACCCACCTCCGCCATGTTCTTCTGTTTGGCAAGTTCCTCGTAGGATTCCCTGAGCGCGGCCCTGCTTTCTCGAATGGAATGCAACATCGTATTGAACGACCGGGCCAAGTCATCCGTCTCCCTGACGTGTCCTCCTTCCACTTCCAAGTTCAACTCGCCCCCGCTTACACGCTGCGTCGCGACCACCAATTTGCGCAGAGGCGCCAGAATCGAACGCGAGATGAACAGCATGAACACCGTACCCAGCAAACAGATTCCGACGGCCACCATGGCGAAACGAAGGCCCAAGGAACGAATCAAGGCTCGAAGCTCCTGATCGGTGTAGAAGATGGTCACCTTTCCTATGACGTTCTCCTGAAGCAACCCTTCCGTCAAGGAACCCGGTTCGAACACCACATTTTCCACGTCCATTGCCGGAGTGGTGACAAATCGGCTGACCTGCTGCAGGCCCGTCTTTTTCCCGTCTATGGCTTCCGCCGTAATGGGCTCCGCTCCTCCCTCGATGACAACCCGAACCACACCCTTTTCCGCCAGGATGTTGTCCGCTAATCGCTCCAGAGCGTTGCGCTGTTCCACGAGCAAACCCAGCTCGGCGTTAAGCGCCAGATGACGCGCCAAGAACTGCATCCGCTCGTCGAATCTTTCCTTGGCGAAGTCCTGAATGAGCTGCACGCCGGTGTACCCCAGAAAAACTCCCGTTACTGCGATGAGCAGAACCGAAGACGACAGGATTCTTACCAAAAGCGACGCGGGACGTTGCTTCCCGGTCTGGTTTGCTTCCGATTTCAAGAGGCGTCCTCCTTCACCGCGGGAGGCAACTCCCCAAGCGTAAAGCCGAACTTTCTCGCAAGGTTACGATTGATCCTCACTTGAATCGGGGGAGGTTCCGAACCCACATGCTCTCCTCTCAGCAGACGTTGGGCCAGTTCGGCGGTCTTACGCCCCACTTCGCGGTAATCAATAATAAACGAAAACAACGCCCCCTCCTCCTGGAAAAACCGATTGTAACCAATCACCGGCACTCTGCTCTTCAAGGACTCCTTGATCACGAAAACCACCACCGATTCGGAAATCACCGTGGGGTCGGGCACCATCAGAACGGCATCAAGGTTCGGTAGGCGACCGGTGAGAGAGTCCCTGAGTTCCCGTTTCGATGTAACGGAAACCGGAATCACTTCTAAACCCAAAGTCGATGCCGCGTCCAGCAACTGTGCAATGTGGTCGGCATTGAATCGTTTGTCGTAGAAGACGCCGACCCGTTTCACTTTCGGCAATAGTTCTGATATTACAATAAGTTGTAGGTCGGCGGGAATATTCAGCGAGACACCGGGCACATCCATACCTTTAGGAAGGGCGTCACGTGGATTCAATACCATGGTGTACATCCGTGGAATCGACGGCGGGAGCTCGATCAGGAGTCCGGCGGCGTTGGGACCTACAGCAAGCACCAATTCCCATGAAGAATCAGTGACTTTGGGAGGAAGCGACTTCTTTTTGGAATACAGCGTGAACTCGACGACTTCGGATGACATAGACTCGGAAAAGCCCTCGACGGCCTCGATGTAAGGGCGAATGGAATCGGAAATCAGAACGGCGGTTCCGCCGCTCTCCTCGGAGCGAACTGAAGTCCAAGCCGAGAGCAGCAGAAGAAATGAAAACAAGAAGGCGACCGCCCTCAAGGCGCCGCGCATCCTGCGACCGATGGGAACCGCCTCGATATGAAGGGTCATCACGGGAAGAAATGCCGCATAGGACAGGCTCCGCATTGCCGGTCACCGGTGTGACGCGATGTCGATATCCCGACCGGTCCACCCGGGAGCGAAAAAACCTGTCCCCATAATATACTTGTCCTTTCTACTTAATCAACCTTCCTAAATTTTACAGTCATATCAATATGTTACCCCAGAAAAACAAAAGTGGGTTCAGCGCTCGAGCGCACCCACTTTTGAGAGGAAGGAGTTTTTACTGTTGGTTTGCCGCCCCGAGCGGAGTATTTGGGGCGGCTCCCCTTTTCATCGCTCCATGGAGCAATATCCATGCCAATCATTACATCCGATAACTGCCTGATTTTATTAGATTCAACTTTGCCCGGTCGCCTAAGGCCGGCTCAATCCGACCACTGTGTACGTTCTCAACCGCCCACGTAGGTTTTTCGCACCTGTCGGCTCCACGACAACCGACTCGTTCTCCCTTGGTATCTTCTCATTCCACCACTTCGAACAACGTCACCGAAGTCTCTCCGATGGGCTGCCGGTCTTCCCTCGAAAAAAAGCCTATCCCCAGCCGGTACGTGCCGGGCTGATTCACCCGCGGAAACGAAATGGGCAGTTGGATGGTGAACAACTCCGCCTGCAGGCTGTAACCGGATGGAATGAAAATCGGATCAAACAAGGGAACCGAACTGTCCCGCCACCCCGCACTTGAAAGATACGAGATATCCTCAATGGACGCGGGCGTCCTCAAATACACATACAGAGAACCGAAAACCGCCGGCCCCCTGTTTTCGACCGCAACGGACACAACCACCGTGTCCGACAATGAATAGGATTCTTTGTCGGTATACAGCTTAACCGCCGGAGCCGAAGGCGCCTGATCGGAAAAGCGCAGAATCGCTCCGGACTGTCCTACGATGACGGAATCTCCCAACGGCCTTCCCCAACCGGAAAGAATGCCTTCCGCAATGGGAGCCACGCCTCTTGTCCAGGAGTTGCCGTCGTATCGGTAGGTGACCCCTTCCGCCGACACCACAAAGATGTCATCCCTGTAATTGGATAGAATCGCCCGGAAGTCAAGAGATTCACCCGGAGAGATATCAACCCAGGAAATCCCGTCGTAGAAGAGCACCTTTCCGCCCTTTCCGGCCGCCACGGGTACCTGCGACCAGAGCCCGGGGCGACGTCCCACGACCACGTTCAAATCCTGATCCGTCCCGGATTCCATATACGACCATTGTGAATTGCGGTATCTGAGGATCAGCCCGCCGTCTCCCACCACGTAGACCATCCCCTCGCGAGTCACCCAGAGGTCGTTGAGGTTCGCTTCTTCTTCCAGAGGGATTCGCGACCACGCCGATCCGTCGAAATGTATCACTACGCCGCCGTCTCCGACAGCGTAGACTCCGTGCTCGGCTATCTCGATGGAGCCTCCCACTGCATTCAGGTCGGCGTCGGTGCCGGTGGCCATGGGAATCCAACGATCCCCAAGTCTGATCAGAACGCGTCCTTTTTCACCCGCCGCGAAAACCGCACTCCAAGGACTGGCCCAAACGCCGTTCAAGGCTTCTTCAACACCCGACCGCATGGAAAACCAAGTCACCCCGTCATAATGGAGAATCGTTCCCTCTTCTCCCACGGCGTAAACGTTTTCTCCGTCCGAGCCATGGACGTCGTTCAAGGTCGTCCGAGTGCGGGAATACGTCAGAGGAACCCAACTTTCGCTCTCGAAACGATAGGTTTTGCCCTCCTCCCCGGCCACGGTGAGGTTGAGAGTTTCGGTGCCGCTCACAGCCCGGATATCTCTCAAATCGGAAGGCGCCTCAATCCATCGACAGACGTCCGCGACACAAGAAAGGACTCGGTTCTGCCACACATCCACCACGGCCATGGACCCGTCCCCGGCCACGGAAACGGTCCTCAACTCGCTCCAGGAGAGGTCGTCGAGTTCGGAAGAAGTGTAGTTCATTACGGTCCAACCGGACTCCTCCAGTCGGAGTACCGCTCCATCGGAACCGACGGCGTAAGCCAAGCCGTGGATATTCCCATTGATGTCGTATAAAGGAGGATAGGTGGCCCGCGACGAGATGCGCCATTCACTGCCGTCATAATGAAGGATGATTCCACTCAGCGTTTGTGCACCGTAGTGGAAACCCACCGCCCAGACGTCGTCTCCCGACTTTCCCCAAACCCCGCTCAATTCGAAATCTTCAAGGTCGACGAACATCTCCTGCCATGAAGTGCCGTCGTAACGCAGAATCACACCCTGAAACTTATCCTGTGAACTGGAACGTCCCACCGCGAATATGTCTTCGTCGTCGGCCCCCCACACTCCGGTCAGGTCGTAGTCGGTTACGGGGCTCTCCATGAGGTTCCAGGTCTCACCGTCGAAGTGCAGGATGGTTCCGCCCGTGCCCACGGCGTACACCGAGTCTTTCCGAACCCCCCAAACCGCCAGTATCTCGTTGCGAATCCCCGGAGCATAAGCCTGCGTCAGCCCCTCATCAAACCGGACCAACGCGCCCCCTTCGCCCACGGCCGTAAACGCATTGGATCCTTCCGTCCAAATGTCGTTCAAAGCGTTGCCCTGCGGGAACGGGTTTTCCCATGTCCAAGCCGACTCGGCGACCGGTTCTTCAGCATCTTCGGCCCGGGCCGGTGACGATCCCATGACAAAAGCGTTCAAAATCAACAGCAGGACTACAAAATACGGCCTCAAACTCATCATCGATTTCTTTCTCGCCCGGTACTCACAACCTCAACGGGCCTCAAATGGACACCACACGCCTAAAGCAGGGAGTCGGCGTTATGTCTTTTTCGGTATGGTTATGAATTGGGTCCCTCGGGATTTGTACGAGACATCGAGCCGAAATGCTTTCTCACTCGTCCGGAAACCAAGCTCTTCTCACGAGCCGCCCTATAAATTCCGTCAAAGGCGAATTCGCCTGATCGCACCGATAAATCATCGGGGCTTTGCAATGCAAAAAACATACCTCAAGCAGTGAGCGGCCGAAGCCCCGGAAGGCCGGGGTTTCCTTTCCACCCTTCTTTCGATTTTCGGCGCGCGCCGGTCTGTTTGAGCCGGAACCGGTCGAATCCGACCGGCCGTTTCTTGAACCCATGCCCCCGACCCTGCTAGTAATCCATGGACCAGAAAACGTCCGCCCCCGTTCGACCTTCGCTGATGTCGCTTTCCACCGATATACCGGGAAGTAATTCGTATTCGATTCGAACCTCATTCTGTGCGCTGCCGGACCATCCCCGGCGATACACTACAAACAGCCGTGGAGTCAGATACTTGCCCAGGATCAGAGCGCTCCCGTTCGTGTCACCGCCTTGCTCAATGGTCAACAGGTCCAACGGAATATCCCGACCGAACCGCTCCTTGAGCGTCCTCAACGCTTCCGCCCCCAAGTAGCCGTAAACCGTGTTCGCCAGCTCGACGGATTGAGAGCGGTTCAGGTCCGAAGCCTTGCGACCGAACAACAGGAGCGAAATGATATCGGATCTCGACAGCGAAGGGTCACTGGAAAGATCCAGTGTGGTTTTGGAGACCTTTCCTCCAAGATGCAAAGTGATATCCGTCCCCGAAATCCGATACGTCCCGGTGACGTCGAGATTCGGATCGGGAGGTGAAACTCCTAAAAACCTCATATAACCGCGTGAGAGGAGAAACGTTTTGCCGTAAAAGGCATAATAGCCCCGAACGACATCGAGCCGGCCTCGAATTTCCGGGTCCTCCGCTCCGGCCTTCTTGTGAAGGTCGAGTTCGCCTCCCAGTTCCACTTGAAAATCTTCACCTCTCACAAAGAAGGGACCGCGTATCCTTACACCGGCATCCATCCGCCAGCGATCAAACAACCCCGAACGAGCCGTATTGTCCTCCTCGTCTTCCAGCACGACCACTTCCCTTTTCCGCTCGGCGAGGAATCGATCCATATTCAGCTCGCCTTCCCCGATCTCCACCTTCCCTTCCAGAACGGGTCGCATCGGTGTACCGGAAAGCCTCAAATCACCGTCCACGAGAGCCCGGTATTGATCGGAGGCCGCCACGGCCACACCGTCCAGCATCACTTCCGCGGAGAAATTTTCCGGTCTGAATCCCTTATGGGTCATCCGGCCCGAGATTTTGCCCGTACCCTGGGCGCCGGTGTGAAACTCCCCTCGAGTCAGGACCACCTCTCGGTCGTCCCACCGACCCTCTACAAGAATTTCCGTCAGCGTCCTGTCCATTCCCGCCAACCGGAGCCTTCCATCTCCAACATTGACGACGCCGTGACTACTAGGTTCACGCAGCGTTCCTGAAAATCCGCCCGAAAGATCGGCCCGGCCTCCGATCTCCTCAACCGTCGGAACCAACCCCTGAAGCAAGGAGATATCCAGACCTTTGACCTCAAGACGAGCTTCCAACCCTTCTTTGCCGATCCGCTGAGGATCCCACGGCCATAATCCGTCCACGGGCAAAGATCCCTCGAGCCGCAGGAAACCGGTTTTCTCGCCCCCCGCATTCATCAGTAAACGAAGTCTGTCCTCCGCCGACTCCACCGTGACGTTGACCGGAGGAAGCTCCTTATCCGCCACTCGCAAGGTTTCAACCGAGGCCTCGGCGGACAGCGCCTGCTTTTCCTCGGAAAAGGTGATCGATCCCGACGACGTCAGAAAACCGGATACGGCGACAGGCATTCCGACCTCTTTGAGAAACCCACCGATCTCCACCTGTTGCAGTTGATATTTCGCATCCACATCCCCGGAAAACCCGAATCTTCCCGAGAGCCTTCCGCTTCCGACGTCGCTCCCCATCACCAAGGAAACGAGGCGAAGCTCCCGGTCGTCCCATACGCATTCCACGGGTTCCCTGTTGGTCCAGGTGCGTCCTTCAATGTGAAGCGCCAGCTTTTCGAGTACGGCTCTGGAAGAAGATGCTCTCAAGTTGAACAGAGTGCCCTTCAAATCCCCTTCAACGTCGGACTCCGTTCGACCGGAAAGGCTTAAGGAGAGTTCCGAGGCATCACCCCGCGCATCTCCTTTCAAATCGCGCAATCGATAATCTCCGGCCTCGGCCTCCACTACCTCGAAGCGAAGCCGGCCCGCCGATTCCGATGGGTTCCCCTCCAAATCAAGCACCAACTTGGACGACTGAAAATCTCGGAAACCGATATTCTCGCCCGTGAGGGAGGCGGAAACGAAATGGCCGGTTTTCGTTTGAGAACCCTGGATCGTTCCCTCCAGCCCTCCCCGGCACTCATCGTCCGTAAACAGCCGAGCCGCAGCCGAAACATCGGGCAATTTCAGATTCAATCGGTAAGCATACTCACCCTGGGAATCGATCCGGAAAAAGCCGTCCGCACGCCCTTTGTCGAACCTCATTTCACCGTCCAAGGTCCATCCGTCCGCCAAGCCGCCGCGAATGGTCACCTCACCGGCGGTTGGGTACACGTCCTGAAAACGCATGGCCGGCAGCCGAACTCGTCCTCGCGTAGTCGCTTTCGCATAACCGACCCCGGCCGGTTTCACGGACCTTCCCTCGAATTCGAAGTTCAAAAGTTCTTTTGGCGCATCGGCTCCAAACCAGACCCTAGGGTCCGCGTCCGAGACCGATCCCTGATAAAGCAATTCGACCGGTCCCTTTCCATCCGGAAGCCCTCGGACATCCCCGGTTACACGAACCTTCAAGTCTCCGAAATCCGATGTAATTTCGCCGCCGAGCCACTCCAGTCGCGCTTCTCTCAGACGCCAACTCACCCGAGCGTGTTCAACCGCGCGATCCATGAGCCGTGATTCCTGCAATTCCAGAGCACCGTTGAGAACCAGCGTGTCTTCGGATTTTCCGGAGCCTTCGATCTCCAGGTTCCCATTAAAGATGCCGTGGGCGTCGGGCGGCAAGATGACGGGACCCAATCCGCGAAAGCGACAGGAAGCCCGCACCGCAACACCCTCTCCACCCAGAGAGACGTTCGCTCTCCCGTTCAAGTGTTGGTCCGGTTCGCAGGACACTTCGAACCGCAAGTCACACGACGCACCGCCTCCCCATAGTTCAACTCGCCCGTCGATTCCGGACAAGGCCGGTGCGTCCGGAATGAGGTCGGACCAAGCATCCAGTCGAGATATCGCCGCGTCGGCTCGGAACCAATACTTGAGAGCGGGTTCCATTGTGACCGAGCCGCTCCCGCTCACCTCTCCGTCGTCCGAATCGATCCGGTAATGAGACAACTCGATTCGCCCCGCCCGGTAGGCCCCGTCAACTTCGAACCGCAATTCCCTGGGACGGGAGTTTCCGGTCCCATCGAAGTCGATGTGTCCCATCCCCCCTCGAATCTTCACACTCTTGACCGCCAGGTCCAACGTCGAACCTTGGTCTTCACCGTTCCCGCCCTGCTCGAAAACACGCAGGCACTGATCCAGGTTCCAGGAGCCGTCGTCTCGGCGTTCAACAAAGACTTCCGGCTGATCCACCTTCACCCCGGTGACGACGATGCGGTTCCAAAGCAACGGAAACAACGCGTAGGTCACACGAACTTTCGGAATCGTAATCAGCGGCCCTTCCGATACAGACAGGCTCAGCCGGTGGATCTCGAGTTGCGAAATCCCGTTCCCTCCCATGCGCTCGAAGTCCAGGGTGCACGGTCCCCCTTCTCCCAATCGGTCACGAACGGTTGTCAGCACCAAGTTCTTGGCAAAGGAGGACCGGATCACATACGGAAGGGAAACGACAACCACAACAACCAATGCGGCGGCCACGATCAAGGGGATTAGAAGCAGCTTCTTTGTCATGGATATAACTTCAGAAAGCCTGGCCGATGGAAAAGTGAAATTGGTATCGTCCCCCTTCATCCTCGGGATTCAACTGATATCCGAAATCGAATCGTATGGGGCCGACGGGCGTGGCATAACGAAGCCCCGCCCCGCTGCTGTAGCGGAGTTTCCCGGGGCTCCAGGAGAAGGACGAGGCATACACGTTGCCGAAGTCCAAGAATGCCACGCCCCCCAGTTCCTTCCAGATGGGGAACCGAACCTCAAGGGAACCTTCAATCAGGCTTCTTCCTCCCAGTGGGTTGTCGTTCGAGTCCTTGGGTCCCAAGTCTTGATAAGGATATCCGCGGACACTGTCGGCGCCTCCCGAGAAAAAGCGTTTGAATACGGGAATATCGTCCGTATTCTCCGTGGGGGTCATGGTCCCGGCGAGCAGCCGAGCGGCAATCACCACGTCCTCGATGAGCGGCATATAGGTCCGCACTCCCGCCGTCATAACCAAGAAATCAACCTCGGAACCAAACGCCTGAGAAGCATAGCCCAGAGACCCGTGAACAAGACTGCCTCGGGTGGGATTTAATAAATCGTCCCGAGAATCCCTTTGCACACCGAGCTCGAGCGTCGAAATGATGAACCTCTCGCCTTCGGCGGAAAGCTCCTTGGGATCGGTCAGGTCCACCGTTTCCGGAAAATTCACCTCAAGCTGATGGGCGGGCGACACCTGGTACAACGGGCCGATATTCCTTGAAACGGAAATGCGGTTGAAGATCTTTCGATTCGTGTAACTCGGCTGCACGTCCCGACGCAGACCGAGAACCTCCTCGGCGGATTGCTCCGGAGAAAGAAAAACGGGTTGAAAAAGCCGCCCTTCGAGGCTGTTCACCAGAAAAGAAAACTTGCCGGAGAACTCCAACCGTCGAGCCTCTCCAAAGAAATTCCTGTGCAACCATGCGGCCTGAATCCTGAACTTATCCTCGCTCCCGCATCCCACACCGACTTTGACCGATCTGAGTTTACGATACGTTGTGTCAACCTCGATGGGGAGACGATCCTCCGCGGACTCCCGGTCCACGCCGGGCTCCATGACAACCGATGCGAACGGTCCCAGGTTGAACACGGCCCGCTGGCTTTCCTGAAGCTTGCTTCGACTGTAAAGATCGCCTTCTTTGTAACGAAGTTTGGCTCTCACCACGGCCTCATCACGAGCGTCCACACCGCGAATGCCGATTTTCCCGAAGACGACTCTCTTGCCGGGATCGATGATGAAGTCAATCTCCGCGCTCCGCTCTCCACGCAAGATTTTCACTTTGCCTCGGACCTCCGCCCATGGATACCCTTGGTTTCGAAGCAGGTCCGTCATGTTCTTTTTGCTTTGTTCGAAAAGTTCAAGACGGAACCGGTCGCCGAGTTTCAGGGCCGGCGGGGCCTTCAGTTGATCGCGGAGCTCTTCGGCCGCCTCCAACAGCCCTTCGATCCGAATCTCTTCCACCAAGGTGGGCGGTCCTTCCACAATACGGAAGAGCACTCGGACCGCGCCCTTCTCTTCCGGTTGCTCAATGACGAAGTCCACGGAACCATGGTAGAATCCTTCTCTTTGCAGAAAACGGCGGATTCGTTCCGCGTTTTCTTCCACATCCCGTCGTGTATACTCATGGCGCTTGGCCCACGGTTTCCACGGTATCGTCTCAATGGAAAGCAGATTTCGCACCTCGGACTTGGGAAGCACCACGAGTCCCGAAATATCGATATCGGCGACGGGCCATGACGGAGGTTCCGTCGAGCCGCCCGGGGCCGCCGGGAGCAACTGCAACAGTAAAACCACGGCGGCGAGGCGACATGCTTTTCGAGTGAAGGATATCATACGAGCACATCCGGCAAACGCTTCTCCACCGTTGTGACAGGGTTGCCGGCGGTGCGTCTTTTGGCTTTCAAGGGCGGCCTTCTTCCTGGTATAAGTTACGAGAACGGAGCGTTATTCAGCTTATCCGACATCTTTTTTCCTCGCAAACGGTGGCTGGACCAATCCCCAAACGAGATTCAAAGGGCCGTGCCCTGTCCTTCGAAGCGCCGCACGAATCATGCTGAGGCGCTTCGAACGTTTCCGTACATCGCGAAAGATCGAGGCGGAACTCGCATCGAGCGGCATGGGCTTTGAACTCCGGAGACGGCAATGATCACTCTCATCATCGTCATTGCGGCGACTTTGACCATTTCCATGCATTGTTCACTATTCGAGGCGGTGCTCTATTCCACCCGGCGCGCCGAACTGGAGGCGGCCTTGCGGACCCACAACCACGTCCGTCAGGCGCGAGACCTCATAAAGATGAAAAAGACCATCGCCGGTCCCTTGGCTTCGATCCTGATCCTCAACACCGTAGCCAACACCGCCGGCGCCACCCTGGCCGGATCCCTGGCCAATTCCGTGCTCGGTTCTCAATGGGTGGTGTGGCTTTCCATCGGACTTACGATGTGCATTCTGGTGTTTTCGGAAATTCTGCCCAAGACCGTGGGAGCCGTTTACTGGCGATTCTTCTGGCCTTTTATCGTTACTCCCCTGAAGCTGCTCAACTGGATCCTGTTTCCTTTTGTACGCATGAGTTTGGCCCTGACCCGGGTCATCACCAACAAGCAGAGCAGCGTAAGCGTCACCGAAGACGAAATTCTGGCCATGGTTCGTCTGGGAGCCCGCGAAGGAGAAATCACCGACATGGAAAGCCGGATGGTGGTGAACATCATCGGACTCGAGGAAAGAATCGCCCGAGACGTCATGACTCCCAGGACGGTAATCTATGCACTGAGCGGGGAGTGCCCCGCCGACCAAGTTTATGAACCCGCCTATGCCAAAGGGTTTAACAGAATCCCGGTGTACGAAAACTCCTTCGAGGACATCCGGGGTTACGTCCTTCTGAAGGACCTTGCGAGAATGGCGAGGCATCAGCCTGAAGACCCCATCCGGTCCCTGGTGAAGACCGTTTCCTTTGTGCCGGAAAACATGAATTGTCTGACCCTCCTGCGCCATCTTTTGAAGCGCAGAGAGCAGATATGCATTGTCGTGGACGAGTACGGAGGCATCGAAGGGCTCGTTACCCTGGAGGACATAGTGGAGGAGATCATCGGAGAGGAAATCGTGGATGAAACGGACCGAGTGGAAAACCTTCAGGAACAGGCGCGAAAACTCTCCAAGTTCGTTTTCAAGAAACGCTCGAAGCCGACTTCATGACCCAGCGCCCTCAGCACGGGAAAATCAATAAGGAGAACCCCATGAACAACGTTAAACTGATCAACAAATTCATCGTCGCCTTCCTGGTGGTCATCGGCCTCTGTTCGGGCTACGGCCCCATGGTATTTTATCAGGGACTTCAGAAAATCAAGGACGCCATTCCCCACGCGGACCCTCAGGTGCTCGTTTTGCTCGACCAGCTGCAGAAAACCGCAGTGACGGTGGGCGTGCTGGGGGCGGTCCTGGGATTCATTGTATGTTTCTTCCTGATCAAGCAGGTGATCACCCCCATTTCCGCCATCAACATCGCGCTCAAAAGCTACCTTGTCGACGGCAAACCGGTACAGGTACGAATCCCCAATAAGGACGAAATCGGAGTAACGGCATTATTCGTCAATCAGCTGATAGGCAAAGAAACGGACAACTGAGCCTACAAGATAAGAGATAAGATAGGCAGAGGGACGAAATCATTCGGGAATGTCCCGGGGTGAAGAAGATCACCTCGGACGGCCGGAACGGGGCGGCGGTTCGCAACCGTCGAAGTCGGATATTTCCACTTTTCCGAGAAGGAAAAATTTGCCAAGCGTCGGGTCAAGGTGATACTGATATTTTTTTCCTTCGGCCGGGACTCTTGCACCCGCCCGACTTATATTTGAGACAAAATCCCTGGCTGAGAGGTACGAAACCGCCCATGCTCACCAGAAGAATCATTCCATGCCTTGACGTCCGAGACGGAAGAACCACCAAAGGCATCAAATTCATGGACAATGTGGATATCGGGGATCCGGTTGCCATGGCACGCTTCTATTATGAAGAGGGAGCCGATGAAATCGTATTCTACGACATCACCGCTTCCGCCGAGGGGCGGGGGATCATGCTGGACGTGGTCAGCCGTGTCGCCTCAGAGGTCTTCATCCCTTTTTCCGTGGGAGGAGGAATCCGCACCGTACAGGACATGAGAGACGTGCTCCTGGCCGGGGCCGAGAAAGTCAGCGTCAACTCGGCCGCCGTCACCAATCCGGACATTATCGGACAAGGCGCGGAGGCCTTCGGCTCCCAATGCATCGTCCTGGGTATGGACGTCAAGAAAGTGGAGAAGAGTGAGGCCATTCCATCCGGTTATGAAATGGTGATCAACGGGGGAAGAACCTACATGGGCATCGACGCTCTGGAATGGGCGCAGAGGGGCGAGGCCCTGGGAGCCGGCGAGATTTGCCTCAATTCCATTGACGCCGACGGAACCCAAGCCGGATACGAACTCGAATTGACGCACCTGATTTCAACCAGTGTGGGCATACCCGTCATCGCATCCGGCGGGGCCGGCACGGTGGAGCACATCGAAGACGTCTTGAAACAGGGAAGCGCGGATGCGGCCCTGATCGCTTCCATGACTCACTACGGAAATTACACCGTCCGCGGAATCAAAGATCATCTGAAGGACCACGGAATTCCCGTCAGGTACATTTGGTAGGGGAATGACCCTCTTATGAACGGACCCAAAGAATATTGCGGAGTTTTCGGGATTTACGGCCACACCGACGCGGCCAAACTAACCTACTTCGGGCTGTATGCGTTGCAACACCGAGGCCAGGAAAGCGCGGGAATCGTCACGAGCGACGGTAGGACGGTTCGCCAACACCTGGGCATGGGCCTGGTCCCTGAAGTCTTCAATGATCGCAAGCTTTCCGAGCTTTCGGGCAGCATGGCCATCGGTCACGTCCGATATTCCACCACGGGCTCCTCGCTGTTCAAGAACGCGCAACCTCTCCTGGTTCAGCACGGCAAGCAGAGCATCGCCATCGGCCACAACGGCAATCTGGTGAACGCGGCGGAACTCCGGTCCGAGCTGGAACGCAAAGGCCATATTTTCCAGACCACCATGGACACCGAGCTGTTCCTCCACCACATCGTTCCGTTTGAAACACGAAGCGAGCTGGAGGAAGCCCTGGTCCGCTCCCTGGGCAAGGTGGTGGGAGCCTACTCCATCGTGCTGATGACTCGCGACACCCTGGTGGGGGCTCGCGATCCCCACGGATTCAGACCGCTTTGTCTGGGACGACTGAACGGGAGTTATGTTCTCGCGTCGGAGACCTGCGCCCTTGATCTCGTGGAAGCCAAGTATGAACGGGACATCGAGCCCGGCGAAATCGTCATTATCGATCAGAACGGACTCCAATCCATCAAGCCGTTTCCCAAAGTCAAAACGGCCAGTTGCATTTTCGAATTCATCTACTTCGCGCGGCCGGACAGCGACATCTTCGGACAGAACGTATACCAGGTTAGAAAGAGGCAAGGCCGTCAGCTTTCCAGGGAATTCCCGGTGGAAGCGGACCTGATCATGCCGTTTCCGGATTCCGGCAATTATGCCGCCCTGGGATACGCGGAGCTGTCCTCCCTCCCCTTTGAAATGGGAATGATCCGGAATCACTATGTGGGGCGCACTTTTATACAGCCGTCCCAATCCATGCGGGAATTCGGCGTTCGCATCAAATTAAACCCCGTGCGATCCCTCCTGCGGAACAAGCGGGTGTTGGTCATCGAGGATTCGGTGATCCGAGGAACGACCACCAAGACCCGTATCAAGACCCTGCGCGACGCGGGCGCCAAGGAAGTCCATATGCTGGTGAGTTGCCCGCCCCATCAGTACCCCTGTTATTACGGAATCGATTTTTCGAGCAAAGGGGAGCTCATCGCGGCGAGCCACACCGTGGACGATATACGAGGATACATCGGGCTGGACAGTTTGGGCTATTTGAGCCTGGAAGGGTTGCTCCATGCCACTCGCATGGACCGTGAGTCGTTCTGCCTGGCCTGCTTCAACGGGAATTACCCCACCGAAATTTGTCGCGAATTCTCCAAGTACTGTATGGAAGGCGTACAGGAAGTATAATCTCAAGAGTCCCGGGCTCCGGCGTCCTAGACCGCCCGGGCCAAGGCATTTCTTTGGATGTGAAACACCCAGAGCCCCGACAGGAGGGAAATCCCCGCCACGAAAAAAAGTGAGGGATATCCCGTCCATTCACCGACATACCCCAGAAGAATCGATCCCACGAAGACGCCCCCGTCGATGGCTCCCGTGAATATCCCCGTAATCTTCCCCCGAATTTCCACAGGTTCGTTGCGCACCGCCAAGGCATTGAGACAGGGAAACAGGAAACCGTGTCCCAATCCGGACAGGAACCCGGAGACAATCAGAATGGACGTGCTTTCGAGCAGGATCAGAAAAAGAAACCCGGCTCCGCTCGAAGCCAGAGCATAAGGGATCACTCTGCCTTCTCCCACCCGGTCCACAAAGCGCCCGCCGAGCACCCGCGCCAAGATCGCCGCCGAGGAGTACGCAATGTAGTAGACCGAAGCGAAGTCGAGCAGGCGTTCTCTGGCGAAAGGAAACACGAATCCTCCCGCGGCCGCCAATCCGAAACCGAACAAGAAGGACATCTCGGCAATGAGGTGCATTTTTTTCCGGGAAACCACCGAGAAAAACCCGACGCTCTTCACGGTCGGCCGATACCCGTAGGAGTCGCGCACGGGCAGATGTCCCAGCAAACCTGCAAGCCCCAGGCAGGAGGAGGCGAAAAAGAACATTTCAAAACCGGATCGCTGTACGACGATTTCCCCGACCACGGGCCCCAAGGCCAGGCCTACGAGCCCGGAAACTCCGAACATGCCGATCCCTTCATTGAGCCTGTGCTGAGGTACGATGTCCGCGATAAAGGTGAATGCCGCGGTGAAACACAACGCCAGTCCCACCCCGTGACAGACCCGGGCCAGAAGAAGCGGTATATAGACACTGCCCAGATTTCCGCGGTCGAGCCCCAAATAGAACAAGGGCACGGCGGTCATGATCAGGCTTCCCAATGTATAACACCGTTTGCGTCCCAACCGATCCACCAGCTCGGAAATCCATGGCCTGCAGAAAACGGATGCCAGGGTGAAAGACCCCATGAGAATCCCGATATCGGATTTGACGCCTCCCAATTCGGTTACGAAAAGAGGAAAAACGAAAAGGGAACCATAACTTGCCGACACAAAGAAATTCGCAGCCGCCATGGCGAAGAAACCGGTGGTGTAAAGACGTTGCTCCATGGTCTCCGGGATGAAAAAAAAAGAGAAGGATTCTATGCGTGAGAGCGCCGTCACACCCTGACAACGGACGGTTGAAACAGGCGATTCCCTCTCGTTCCCAAGTTGAACTACCCCTCTCGTTCCCAAGTTGAACTTGGGAACGAGAGGAGGCCGCCGATCAACGAGAGGAGGGTCCGGCCGCCGCGCCCGTCTCCGGAGAACCGGCGTCCGACCCGAGTACGAAGGGGATGGAATCGGAGAAACCCGAAAGTCGGGTTTCTCCTCCAATGATGGCTATTTCTTTTGGAGCGCGGCTTGAATCAGCTGATCGAATCCTTGCGGAGATCTTTGTCTGAGAAGCCTGCCTCCGACGAAAATTGTGGGCGTCCCTCGAACTTTGGCCAGGCGTCCTTCCTCCAGATCCCGCAAGATCAGCTTCCGGACTTCCTCGGACTTCATGTCCTGATGAAACTGATCCATATTCAGCCCGAGTTCTTTGGCGATCTCATCGATCTTCTGATTGGAAAGGCTGCGGAGATTCTTGTAAAGCTCATCATGGAACTCCCAGAATTTTCCCTGCTTGTTCGCGGCCAAGGCGGCTTCGGCCGCCTGTTTTGCGAACTGATGCATGCCGAGAGGAAAACTCTTATAAACCACCTTGACCTGCTTGGGATGCTTCCGGAGTACCTGATCCAACAAAGGACCCATTTTGGCGCAATACGGACACTGATAGTCCGAGAAAACCACGATGGGCACCTCGGCGTCCTTCGCTCCCTTGTAGGCCAGTCCCGAAAGATCAAACGAGTAGACCTCGCTCACGTCGATGAACCGTACCTTGCCCTTCTCACCGCCGGCCAGAACGACCCTGTTATCCCTGGGAGAAATGCTGATACGGTCGAAGTCCAGGTCCACCGGAGTCCGGCCGATCACGCTGCCGTCGCTTTCCGAATAGACCGTCAACATCCCTTTGGAGAGGACGAATACCCATTGTCCGTCCGGGGATACCGCCAGGTCCAGCGGCGTCTCTCCCAAATCGAAGCCCTTGCCGGGCATCCATTCCAGCTCGGCATACCCCATGCCGCTCATAAACAGGCAAACGGTGCTCAGCACCGCCATTAGGAGCCCGATTCTTCGAAAGGCCGTTACGATCCACGATCTGCTGCTCATTCCCGACTCCTCATAGCTCTGATGTTGTGTTTGTCCAGCGGTCCCAAGAACCCGTGTCCGATCCCGCTCGCCCAATGCGCCGATTACTGAAGCTCCGTATCTTAACCGAACGGGCGGCATGAATACAACTCGGACCCCCTCCCCATGTCTTCACCCGGCTGTCGCGGCGGAAAGAAACGGCGCTCTTCGCAAGGAGACGGGAAAGCTCCTTTTTCAGGACAACGAGACAGATGAGGCCCCTCTCCCGATATCCGGGACGAATGCGAAATCATGAGATCCAAGTGAACGTCCACCGGCCCTGCAGTCATCGTAAAAGAAACGCTTCTCCTTCGCAAATCACACAAAACATGTTTAGATATCAATTAGTTAAGATTAAGCAAAAAGTTCTTGACCCGAATGCGACGAATCGACTAAAGAGTTAAAACGTTTTAGTAAATCGTTTTAGTTTGACCCCGGCACGAATCACGACACCACCGGTCTGCGAGTAAATGGAATGAGCCGAATCACCATCAAAGACATCGCGCGCATCGCTCACGTTTCGCCGAGCACGGTATCGCTGGTGCTCAACGGCAAACCGGGAATCTCCAAGGAAACCCGGTACCGAGTACTCCGGGTGGCCCGAGAGCTGAACTTCACTCCCAACCTGGTGGCCCGGTCCCTGGTGAGCCGGCACTCCGATTCCGTGGCCCTGCTCATCACCAACACCAAGAATCCCATTTTTCCCGAGATCGGCCTCGGGGTTGAGGAAGTCCTTCAACACACCGAACTCTCCTTGAACATCATCTCGACCTTCGACGACCTCGAAATCGAGGGAAAGAAGATCGAGAACATGAGGGCTCGGGGGATCGACGGACTCATCGCCTCCTGCGGGTTGATCGACGATCCGCACCTCACTCGGCTGGCCCGCGAAGGCTTCCCCACGGTCTCCGTGCTTCGCAGAATCTATTCCTGTCCTGAAATGGACTACGTCATTGTGGACAACGTCAAAGGCGGTTTCATGGCGGTGGAGCATCTCATCAAGCTGGGTCACCTGCGCATCGCCGTCATCAGGGGCCCCCGGAACACATCCACCGGACTGGAACGTTTTAAAGGCGCGGTACGGGCCATGAAGACCTACGGGCTTCCCATCAACCGCAACCTTTTTTTCGAGGGCGACTACTTCAGCGCGTGCGGATATCTGGCCACCAATTACTTTCTGGGATTACCGACCGAAGAACGCCCCACCGCGATTTTTTCATGCAACGACGACATGGCCATGGGAGCGTTCGAAGCCCTTCTGGACGCGGGTCTCTCCGTGCCGGAAGACATGGCCTTGGTGGGATTCAACAACGTGGAAGCCACCTCCCTGCGCACCGTCGAAATGACGACCATTGAACAGCATTCCGTAGAAATGGGAGTGCTGGCGGCCCAACGAATCATCGATAAAGTCGGCAAACGCCGTGGTTACAGTAAACCGTACCAAGTGACTTTGGAACCCGAACTGGTTGTTCGCAAGACCTGCGGGTACCATCAAAAGGGCTACCGCTCGGAAACCGGGCGGATGATGCAGCCCAAAATGTCGGGAGGAAACATTGTTTGAGGGGAAAATAATCGATCTTTCGCAGGAGATTTATTCGGGCATGCCTGTGTATCCGGGTCATTTGAAGACCGTGATCTGGACGCACTTGTCTCACGAGGAGTGTCGGAAGCAACTGGGTACCGGCTTCTCCTACGAGACCAGGGGCATTTTGATCTGCGATCACGGGCCCACCCACATCGATTCGGTGAGCCATCTTTCGAGCGATCCCAACGCCGAATCCATTGATCAGCTCGCCCTTGAGAAGTGCATCACTCCCGGAGTGTGCGTCGACGTGAGCGACGTGGAACGTAAGACCCAATTCGGGAGAAAGAAGATCGAGGATGAGCTGGCCAAATACGGTCAAAAAATTCTTCCCGGGGACACGGTCCTCTTCTACACGGCCCACTATGACCGTTTTTACGGAAAGCCCGAATACATGACGGACTTTCCCGGGCTGGATCGGGAAGCCACCGAATTCATCATCGACCAGGGGGCGGTCAACTTCGGCGTGGACTCCCCCAGTCCGGACATGTGGTACGACAAGACCTACCCGTGCCACAGCGTCTGCGCCGAACGCGGGGTGACGCATATCGAAAACCTCTGCAACCTGGACAAGTTGGTGGGCAAGCGTTTCACCTTTATCGGCCTGCCCTTGAAGATACGCGGGGGCACCGGTTCCCCCATGAGGGCGGTGGCCGTTCTGTCGGAAGCATAGCGGGCGGCGAACTGTTTTCTTCCTTGTTCACCCAAGGGAGACACCGCCCAAAACAGGGAGATAAACATGGCTGAACATCTTAAGCAGGCAAAGCAAAAACCCAAGGAAGACCTCACCGCGGTGCGGGACACCGTGGCTGAAATCATCGACAGGGTACGAAGTGAAGGAGAAGCCGCGGTCCGGTTCTACTCCGAAAAATTCGACGGATGGACCCCCAAGAGCTTCAAAATATCCCATGACGAAATCAGTGCGGCCAAAGACAAGCTGGCTCCCCGCATGGTGGAGGACATCGAATTTTGCCAGAAGCAGATTCGAAACTTCGCCTCCGAACAGATGAAACGTCTGGTGGACTTTGAAGTGGAAACCATGCCCGGGGTCTTTCTCGGCCAGAAGATCATCCCGGTCGAATCCAGTGGCTCCTATGTGCCCGGGGGGCGATACCCCATGCTGGCTTCCGCGCATATGACGGTAATCACGCCCAAAGTGGCCGGCGTCTCGAGAGTGGTTTCGTGCACTCCTCCCGTGAAGGGCCAAGGCATGTATCCGGCCACGCTCTATTCCATGGCGGCCGGCGGCGCTGACGAGATCTATTGCATGGGCGGAGTTCACGCTCTGGCGGCGCTTGCCTGCGGCATGGAAGGTCTGGACCCGGTGGACATGGTGGTGGGAGCGGGGAACAAGTACGTGGCCGAAGCCAAGCGGCAGCTCTTCGGCGACGTGGGCATCGATCTCCTGGCCGGCCCTACGGAAATCCTGGTCATCGCCGACGATTACGCCGACCCGTACATCGTGGCCGCGGACATCTTGGGGCAGGCAGAACACGATCCCAACGCCCGTCAGTGCCTGATCACCCTTTCCTCCGACATGGCCCGGAAATGCATGGCCGAGCTCGAAAAGCAGTTGAAAGTGCTGCCGACCCGGGAAATCGCGGAGCCGGCGTGGAATGACAACGGCGAGGTGATCGTGGCCGAATCGAGGGACGAAGCGGTGCAACTCAGCGACGACTGGGCTCCCGAGCACTTGGAGGTTCAGACCCAGGATTGGCGCTACTATCTGGACAACTGCAGGAATTACGGTTCCATGTTCTGCGGTGAGGAGACCACGGTGGCCTACGGCGACAAAACCATCGGCACCAACCACGTACTGCCCACCATGAAGGCGGCGCGTTACACCGGCGGCCTGTCCGTGGGCAAATTCGTCAAGACGGTGACCTACCAGTACGCCGCCAAAGACGCTTCGTACAAGATCGCCGAGGTTTGTGAACGGGCGTGCAATTACGAAAACATGCTGGGCCACGGCATCAGCTGCAAAGTACGGGTGGAGAAATACGGGCGATGAAGAAACCGGAATTCGATTTGGAAGGGAAGCGTGCCCTGGTCTGCGGGGCAAGCGGAGGCATCGGCAAAGCGACGGCCCTCCTTTTGGCGCGAGCCGGCGCAGCCCTGTTCATTTCCGGGACCAGCGAAGAGAAACTTCAATCCGTGGAGCGGGAGATCAAGGCCTTGGGTGCCGACTGTGGGCACTTGGCCGTCGACCTGACCGCCGAGGGCGAGCCCGCGCGTCTGGTCGACGAGGCGGTCCGATGCATGGGGCGACTGGATGTGCTCGTCAACGCCATGGGCATCAATCGTCCTCAAAAAGCGGAAGACGTCACACCCGAGAACTGGGACGCGGTGTTGAACATCAATCTGCGTTCGCTGTTCTTTGTCTGCCAGGCCGCCGGGAGGCACATGATCCGACAAAAATACGGTCGCATCGTGAACATTTCATCCCAGACCGGCACGGTGGCCATCCCTTTGCGCGCGGCATACTGTTCGAGCAAAGCGGGTGTGGACCAACTGACCAAAGTGCTCGCCCTTGAATGGGCCCCTCACGGCATCTCGGTCAACGCGGTGGCTCCCACCTTTGTGCAAACCCCCTTCGTGACCGAAATGTTCAAAGACGAGTCCTTCAAGCGCTATGTGCTGGACAGCATCCCATTGGGCCGCATGGCCACGGAAGAGGAAGTCGCCCACGCCGTCCTGTATCTGGTGTGCGACTTCTCGGCCATCGTCACCGGTCACGTGCTGCTGGTGGACGGAGGCTGGACCATCAAATAGGAGGAGTCGGCGGTTTTTCCGCTGTTATTAACCGATTTCAACAGAGGAGGAGATGCATGAAAACGATGGGGAAGTCCATGTTTCGTATCACGCTTGCGTTGGCCGTATGTATGCTTTTTGCGGTACAGGCCCATGCGGCCGATACGATCAAGGTGGGGGCCATTCTGCCTCTTACCGGTCCGTACGCGGCCTTGGGAGACGACCAACAGAAAGGCGCCGAGCTTGCCGCCAAGATGATCAATGACGAGGGCGGCCTTTTGGGCAAGAAACTGGAAATCGTGGTGCGCGACTCGCAGCTCAATGGCGGCGTAGCGCTCAGAAAAGCGAAAGAACTCGTCTTCGAAGAGAAGGTCGACTTCCTGGCAGGCTCACTTTCCGGCGCCGTTTCCAAGGTGCTCAACGAATTCGCCGGAAAGAACAAGATCATCTATATGGGGTTCCCGCAATCGGACATGGTCACCGGTGAAGATATCAGCGTATATGGATTTTCCGGCATGGTGACCCCGTTCATGGCGGTGCAGGCCATGTCCCAGTATGCGTTCAAGAATCTGGGCAAGAAATGGTTCGCTCTCACCGCCGATTACCGTTGGGGCCAACGCCTGTTGCAGGGCTGGATCTATTCGAGCGAAAAACACGGCGGCACCTTCCTGGGTAATGTTTACGCTCCCTTGGGCACGAAAGATTTCTCCGCCTTTCTGCCGCGCATCATGGCGGCCAACCCCGACTTCATCGTGTTCAACAACCTGGGCAGAGATCAAAACGCGGCCATCAAGCAGGCTTACGAGCTCGGTATCGTGGGCAGAATTCCCATCGTGTGCAGCAAGACCACCATCCTGACCATGAAGGAAGTGTATCCTCTGTACGATGAAAACATCTACGGCGGCGTGGACTTCTATTGGGAACTCGCCGACAAGTATCCCTCGGCCAAGAAGTTCGTGGACGCGTTCACCGCGGCATATGGTCGGCCGCCCCGTCAGGACGGCGAGTCCGGCTTCCACCAGATCATGGCGTTGGCCGATGCCGTGAAGCGGGCTGGAACCGTGGAAGCGGATGCCGTGATCAAGGCCCTCGAAGACGGAAAATACTCGTTCACCAAGGGCGAGGAATATTACCAGAAATGCAACCATCAGCGTGCTGAAAGCTATCTGGTGCTGCAGGGACTCGGCAAGGATGCCAAGGATTGGAAAGTCGCCAAGATCGTAGCCGAAATACCGGCTGAAGACATCATGCGGGACTGTGAGCAGGCCAAGAAAGACCTGCCCAATGCCGAGATTCCTCTGCCGAGGTAACGACCGAGTTTCGGCGGCGGCCTCCAATGTCGGGTCGCCGCCGTTCCCGTCGCCCCCATACCGACACAGAAATCCATAACGGAGCGGCCGGCGCCCGGGTGCGGGTTCCGAAGAACGGGTCGCCGAGCTGAGAGAAATCATGTTCGATATTCCCTTCAATATCCTGGTCATGCAAGCCGTCATCGGATTGGCCCTGGGAGCCGTGTTCATCTTGTTGGCAAGCGGACTCTCCATGATTTACGGCCTGATGGACGTGGTAAACTTCGCCCACGGCGTTTTCTACATGCTGGGCGCCTTTGCGCTGTTCCAAATCAACATGCTGGTAGGAAACTTCTGGATCGGGCTGATTTTGGCGGTTCCCTTGGTCGCGGGTCTGGGGGCTCTCACGGAAATGGGACTGCTCCGGCCTTTATACAAAACGGGCAACCCACTCTATCCGCTGCTCCTGACTTTCGGGCTCTCCGTGGCCGTTCCGGATGTCGTGAAAATCCTCTACGGCCTGATGGCCATGCCGGTGAATTATCCCGAAGGTCTTTCGGGCAGCTTCATGTTCTGGGGCCTCATTATTCCGAAGTACCGCATGTTTGTCATCGTCGTGACCGCGGTGGCCATGGCCGCGTTGTTCCTGTTCCTCAAGAAAAGCAGCCTCGGCATGATCCTCAGGGCGAGCACCACGGACAAGTTGATGGTGGACGCTTTGGGCGTAAACGTCTCGAGGGTGCTCACCGTGGGCTTCACCATCGGCATCGGCCTGGCCGCCTTGGGGGGCGGCGTGGCGGCGCCCATGGTGGCCGTGGAGCCGGACATGGGGTTGAACATGATTCTCCAGAGTTTCGTGGTCACCGTCGTGGGCGGACTGGGCAGTCTGGGCGGAGCCATTGTGGGCGGAATCATTATCGGTCAGGTGGTGTCCTTCACCAGTCTCTTTGCCGGAGAATATGCCGACGTCGTCATCTACCTGGTCATGGCCGTCATTCTCCTTGCCCGACCACGTGGGCTCATGGGCGAAATCGGCAGGGAATAGAACCGCGGTAACGCCGCGCAACAAACCGATGGGCAAGGAATCATGCTCAAAGAATATCTTAACATCGTCTTAGTCGGGGTGATCCTTCTGACCCTGCCGCTGTGGATATCCGTGTCCACAGCCACGGACATTCTTATTTTCGGTCTCTATGCCATGGGGTTCAACGTGGCCCTCGGCTTCGCAGGAGTGCTTTCCTTCGGTCACGCGGCGTTCTTCGGTCTGGGAGCCTATGGCGCGGGTATGGCCCTGCGCTATTTCGACGCGAGCGTGTGGATATCCCTGGCCTGGGGTTTGACCGCCGCCTCTTTGGGGGCTCTCGTTTTAGGGGCGATGTGCGTTAAGAAACGGGGGGTCTATTTCGCACTTCTCATCGCGGCCTTTGCACAGATGTTTTACTTCCTGGCCCTTTCGCCCTTGAAACACATTACCGGCGGAGAAGACGGTCTGAAAGGAATCCCATTGCTCGAACTGCGCTTTCCTTTCCACCTGAATCTGGGCGACCCTCACAACTTGTTCTTCTTCGTGTTGTTTCTGACCCTCGTCTGCATTCTGATCATGCACCACATTCTGAACTCCCCTTTCGGATCACTCCTGCAAGGCCTGAAAGAAAACGAACAACGGCTCAAGGCCTGTGGTTACGACAACGTGTCGATCAAAATTCTGGCCTTTACCGTTTCCGGTCTTTTCTCCGGAATGGCCGGGGCATTGTACACGGTGAACTTGGGGTATGTGCCTCTCGATTCGTTTTTCTGGCTTAATTCGGGGCGTCCTTTGGTCATGACGCTTCTGGGCGGGATGCATACCTTCTTCGGTCCCCTGCTGGGGGCGGGTATCTTTATTTTCTTCGAAGACACGGTAAGTGTGTACACTCCCCGCTGGGAAGTGTTCGTGGGCGCAATGGTGGTATTTCTGATTCTGACCTTTCCCGAGGGAATTCTGGGAAGCATCAAGGAACGCCTGAATGCGGAAGGCGGGCGGGAAAGCGGCAAGGTGGCGATGTGGCTCAAGAAATTGTTTTAGAAACCCGGGGATTGGAAAAGGATTTCGGCGGGATCAAGGCGGTTCACCAAGTGAACTTCCGGCTGCCCAAGGGAGAGATTCGGTCCATTATCGGCCCTAACGGAGCGGGGAAAACCACCTTCTTCAACTTGTTGGCGGGTGTATTCAAGCCCACCGCGGGGCGCATTCTGTACCACGGTCGCGATATCACCAGCCTGCCCCAATATCGGGTTTGCCGCCTGGGACTCACCAAATCCCAGCAGATCACCAGCATTTTTCCAAAGCTGTCGGTCTTTGAAAACGTACGCCTGGCCGCCCAGATGAGAGTAACGCGATACAACCTGTGGAAACGGTATGACCGACTTCCCGAGGTGAACGAGAAGACCCGTAATATCCTCGATCAGGTGGGTCTGACGCAGAAGAAGGATGCGGTGGCGGCCAACCTGCCTTACGGGGACCAGCGATACCTGGAGATAGGCATCACATTGGCCACGGACCCGGAAATCTTACTGCTCGACGAACCCACCGCGGGCATGACGCCGGCCGAAACGCAGGACACGGTGAAACTAGTGCAGAAACTGGCGGAAACTCTTACCATCGTGATCGTGGAACACGACATGAGCGTAGTGATGGGGATATCCAACTCCATCACCGTACTTCACAACGGGTCCATCCTCGCCGAAGGCACGCCGACCGAAATCCACAACAACGACGATGTGCAGCGGGTCTATCTGGGAGGGCACTGATGTTCCTCACTTTGCAGGACGTACATACCTACTACGGACGGAGCCATATCCTCCAGGGCATCGATCTCGAGGTCGCGCAGGGAGAACTGGTGATTCTCATCGGTCGGAACGGAGTGGGCAAAACCACCACTCTGAAGACCATCATGGGAATCGAGTCCGCGCGGTCCGGAAAGATCATTTTTGACGGAGCGGACATCACGTCCTTGAAGCCGTATGAAATCGCGCGCAAAGGCATCGCTTTCGTGCCTGAAGAACGGCGCATCATCCCCAACTTGAGCGTGCTGGAGAACCTGAAATTGGCCATGCTGGTCAGAGGCAAACTCAGCCAGCAGGAAACGGATGAGAGCCTTGAGCTGATCTTCAGCAACTTCCCCAATCTGAAGAGACGTCTGAGCAATCGCGGAGACGCTCTCAGCGGGGGAGAACAGCAGATGCTGGCTCTGGCTCGAGCCATGGTGGCCAAACCCAAGCTCATTCTCGTGGATGAGCCCTCCGAAGGGGTCATGCCCCTCCTGGTCAAGGAAATCGGAGAAATCTTGAAGCGCTTCGTCCAGGATGGAGTGACCGTACTACTGGTTGAGCAGAATTACGAAATGGCTTTCGGCCTCAGCGACCAATCGCGCGTCTACATCATGGAAAAAGGCAGAATCTGCCATCAATGCGGTATTCAGGCCCTGCTTTCCGACCGGGATCCATTGGTGAAATACTGCGGCATCCAACTTTAGGTCACGATCCATGTCCAGTGACTCTTCCGACGTTCCATCATGAACCGGCATGTTCTGATCATCGTAACCCTGGATACGAAACCCGAAGAGGCGGCTTATGTGCGCGACGTCCTTCGACGCCGCGGTCTGTCAACCCGAATCATCGACGGCGGAGCGCTCGGCAAGCCCGGAATCGAGGCGGATATCTCCCGCGAGGAGGTGGCGAAACGGGCGGGTTGTGACTTGGCGGATCTGGTGTCTTCGGGCGATAAAGGGCTGATCATGGCCTCCATGACCAGAGGAGTTGCCGGCTGGGCGAGCGATCTGTACGAACGAGGGGCCATCCACGGCATGCTCGGATTGGGGGGCGGCCAAGGTACCTCCATGGCCACCGTCGCCATGCAGATTCCTCCTTTGGGCTTTCCCAAAGTAATGGTCACCACCTTGGCGTCCGGAAACATGCGGCCTTTCATCGAGTCCAAGGACATCGCGGTCTTTCCTTCCGTGGCCGACATGTTGGGCATGAATCGATTACTCGAGATCACACTGGGAAACGCCGCCAACGCCCTCGCGGCCATGGTCCTTCACCCCCCGGTTCCCGTGGCTCCCGCCCGCCACACCGTTGGAGCGACTGCTTTCGGCGTGACCACCCTCGGACTTATGAAGCTCCGACGGCTGCTCTCCGGCCCGGACCTGGAAATGGTGTTCTTCCATGCCAACGGTACGGGCGGAGCCGCCATGGAATCCCTTGCACGGGAGGGGTATTTCGATTTGCTGCTGGACTGGACCACCCACGAGATTCTGGATCGTGAGGCGGGCGGCATATTCGCGGCGAGAGACGATCACCTGGATATCCTGGCCGAGAGAGAAATTCCCTGCGTGGTGGGAACCGGCGCCATTGATTATGCCTGCATGGGACCTTTCGAAAAGATGCCGCCACATTGGCGAAATCGGAACGTAATCGTTCATAACCGGAACATCACCTTGGTCCGCGCAACGGCGGAAGAGATGATGAACGCCGCAGGCTTTCTTGCGGGCAAGCTCAACCGGGCTTTGGCTCCGGTCAAAGTGATGATCCCTCTCGAGGGTTTCTCCGAGCCCAATGCCAAAGGCAAGCAATTCTACGATCCCCAGGCGGACGGTGCGTTCAGAGAGCGACTGAAGACCTTGCTGAATTCGTCCATTGAAGTCATTGAACTGCCTTTTCATATCAACGACGGTGCGTTCGTGAAACGAGCGGCCGAGGAGATCACCGCTTTGCTGCCTCGTTAGACTCGCAACCAAAGGAGAAGACGTATCTATGGGCACAAGAATCACCCCGCTGAACACGGGGTACATCTCTCTGGATAAAGGCGTATACATCACCGGCGGACACGGCTATGGGGTCGAGGTTCAGGTCCCCTGCAACGCTTTCTATGTGGAGGACGCCAACAAGAAGATTTTAGTGGACACGGGCATGGCCGCGACCGAAGAAGCGGACTGGCACCACCCGGGTTCCTACCAGCCGGAAGGATACCGCATCGACGAACGTTTGGCCGCATTGGGAGTGAGTCCCGAGGAAATCGACGCCGTGATCTTTACGCACCTGCATTGGGATCACTGCGCCAATATGAAGCTTTTCAAGAACGCCGAATTCTGGGTTCACGAGAACGAACTGGCTTTCGCCCTGGACCCCCATATCCTTTATTACAAATCCTATAACTCGGAAAAACTGGGAGCCGTGCCGCCCTTCAAGGGGGTTGAGTTTCACACCGTGGCCGGAGAGCACGCCTTCAGTGCCGCCGTCACCATGTTTCCCACCCCCGGCCATTGTCCCGGGCACCAGTCGGTCGAAATCCGAACCGATTCGGGAGTCTTCGTCATCGCGGGCGACGCGGTTTTCGCCGACGAAAACCTGCTGCCGGACAAGAAACGCGGTCTGAGTTTCACCCCTATGGGCCGTTTCGTGAACGTATTCCAGCTGTATGAAGGCATGGAGAAGATCATTCAACGGGCGGACACGGTGCTGACCGGTCATGGTACCGGGGTGTACAAACAGGACCATTGGCCCTGAAACGACATCGACCAAGGAAATTCTCCGAGAAACCATTTCCGGGTCACTTGCCGACAACAATACCTCCATGGGCTGCGGCGCCTTTGCGTCGCAACCGGAGACAATCGTGGAACCTCTTGAAGAAAAAGAAGTTCGCCTTCGCTTTATCGGAGTCTGTCGGAGAGCTTTTTCCCTGGGGCTTCAAATGTCCACCGGGGGCAACATCAGCATACGCCTCAATCCATCGGACTTCCTAGTCAAGCCCAGCGGTAAGGCTCTGGTCGATCTAACTCCCGAGGAGTTACTGATCTGCGACGGACAAGGCCGTCTCGTGAAGGGGTCGGGCAAGCCTACCAAGGAATTCGGCTCTCATCTGGCGATTTACGAGGCGGCTCCCCAAACCGGAGCCGTCGTGCACTATCATCCCCCTTACGCCACAGCCTACGCGGCCGCCGGTTGCGAATTGCCCTTACCCACGGTGCACGCCCGTCGCACCCTGCAACGCGTGCCGCTGATCACGCCTCCCGGAGAGGGGAGTCCCGAATTGTCCTCAGCTTTGAAGCGGGCCTTCTCCGAGCCCACGGTGCGAGCCGCCCTGTTGGCGGAGCACGGCATCATCACCGCCGGAGCGGACGTCACCGAAGCGCAGAATCTTGCGGAACTGGTGGAGGAAACCGCCCGCGTCGCCTTTCTGGCTTCTCGAATAGCGGATTCCATACTGAAATAGGCGAGACGGCGCCCATATCCATGTAGCTCGTTAAGAGATCGTCCAGGGCCCGCACGCCGGTGTGATCAGTCGGGGCGAGCCGTCGCCGCTTGGCGGCTCGGCGGGCGCCTCACCTTCAAGTACCGCGTCCTTCAACTGTTTACCCGAATAAGGAGAAGACGGCATGGCCAATATTGGTCTGGAAAAGGCGTCCGCCATTGCGGACGCCGTTTTGTCGAAAGGCGGCGATATCGATTGTGATCCCCTCACCGTAGTGGTGTTGGACACGGGGGGCCATTTCAAGGTAGTGAAACGTCAGGACGGGTCGGGCCTGATGAGGGTCGAAATCGCCCTTGGAAAAGCTTGGGGCGCCCTGGGTATGGGCTTCGCTTCCCGGGAGCTGTCGCGTCGCGCGGAAAAAATGCCGGTTTTTTTTAACGCCTTGGCCGCCATGTCCGGCGGCAAAATGGTGCCCCTGCCCGGTGGTGTACTCATTCGCGACGATCAGGGTGTGCTGATGGGCGCGGTCGGCGTCAGCGGCGACACTTCGGACCGCGACGAAGAGTGCGCCGTGCACGGTGTAATAAGCGCCGGCCTGAAACCGGACATTGGAGAATAAGAGTCGGAAGAAACCAAAGAAGGACGGATGCCTGGTCGGGTGTCTCTTCCATCCGCAAACTGCTGCAAGAGAGGAAAAGCAAATGGAAAAAACGGTGGGCGTGCTCGGCTTGGGCATTATGGGTTCCGCGATGTCGAAGAACCTGCTGGAAGCCGGTTTTACGGTCATGGGGTATGACGTGGTCCCGGAAAAGGTGGATGCACTGAAAGCAATGGGCGGTTTGAGTACGACTTCGGCCCGTGAACTGGCCCGGAAATGCCGTGTCATCGTGTCCGTCCTTCCCACGAAGGCGTCGGTGCTTGAGTCGGCTTGGGAAGCGGCGGCCGCCGCGGGATCCGGACAAATTTTCGTGGAATGCAGCACCATGCCCCTGGAAACCAAGCTGCAAGTGAAGAATATACTGGAGGAGTCGGGTGCCGAGACGTTGGACTGCCCTTTGAGCGGAACCGGAGCTCAGGCCGTCACCAAAGACCTTTCCGTATACGCGAGCGGCAAGAAGGAGGCCTACGAGCAGTGCATTTCCGTATTTGAGGGCTTCGCTCGTTCTCATTACTTCATAGGAGAATACGGGGACGGCTCCAAAATGAAATTCGTGGCCAATCTGTTGGTGGCCATCCACAATGTATCCGCCGCCGAGGCGTTCGTGTTGGGCATGAAAGCCGGACTCGACCCGCAGCAAATCCTGGAAGTCGTGGGCGACGGTGCGGGAACATCGCGCATGTTCGAAGTACGGGGTCCTATGATGGTGGCCAATAAGTACGATCAGGCCACCATGAAAGTGGATATCTGGCGGAAAGACATGACGATCATCAGAGACTTCGCCGATGAGCTCAAATGTCCCACCCCACTCTTCGCCGCCTCGGCTCAAGTCTACACCAACGCCCTGGCCCACGGTCGGGACAAGGAAGACACCGCGTCGGTTTGTGCGATCCTGGCGGAGATGGCGGGACTCAAGCGGGACTGATCGTCGCGACGTTCAGTCCCGAACAACCGTCTTCACTTCGAAACTGGACCAAACCACGTCCGATGTTTTAGAATGCGCATTCAGTTTTCCATGAGGAAAGGAGAACGAACAGGTCGTTTTGTCGATACATTCAGTCCACGACGGAGGTCGCGCCATGCGGAAGGTTCTGGTTTGTGCAGTCGCGGTGATGGGGTTGTTCTTTTTTCTCCAGGGAAGGGCCTTGGCGGAAGAGATCAGGATCGGCTTCAACCTGCCCATGACCGGAGGGATCCCGGATGTGGGAGAGAGCTCCAAACAAGCCGCCGAAATGCTCAAGGACGACATCAATAACGGAGGCGGCCTCAAAGTGGGCGACAAGACCTACAAACTCCGATTCCTTTACGAAGACAATGAAGAAAAAGCGGAATCCGCCACGGCGGCCGCTCTCAAGCTCATCACGCAGAACGAGGTACTGGCCCTCATAGGCCCTCAGGCCAGCAAGCAGGCGGTGCCCGCCGGGGAAACCGCCGACTCGTTCGGTACTCCCATGATTTCTCCCTGGTCCACGAACCCCAATACCACCCTGAATCGTCCCTATGTTTTCAGGGCTTGCTTCCTCGACACATTCCAGGGTCCGGTGGCGGCGAATTTCGCGACGCAGGAATTCGGAGCCACAAAAGCGGCCGTGCTTTACGACATCGCCAGCGATTACCCCAACGGACTGGCCAACGACTTCAAACACGCCTTCGAATCTAAACACGGCAAAGATTCCATCGTGGCCTTCGAGACCTTCACCACCAAGGATTCCGACTTCAGCGCCCAGCTCACCAATATCGCGAAGTCCGGTGCGGACGTGCTCTTCGTACCCCAATACTACGGAGAAGTACCGCTGATTGTGAAGCAGGCTCGCGAGTTGGGCTGGGACAAGCCGGTCCTGGGAAGCGATAGTTGGGGCAGCGGCGACTTGATGGGTTTGTGCGGCGATGACTGCAAAGGCCTTTTTTTCACAACCCATTACTCTCCCGTGGGAGCCAAAGGGGCGACCAAAGAGTTCATCGACCGATACAAAGACCGATACGGTAAGGTCCCCAACGACGTGGCGGCCCTGACCTGGGACGCCACGCGCCTGCTGCTCCAAGCGATTCGCAATACCGGGGGACTCAAGGGGAAGCTTGAAAAGGATCGGGATGCGGTGAGAAACCAATTGGCCAAGATCAAGGACTTCGAAGGCATCACCGGACGAATGAGCTTCACCGAGTCCGGCGATCCGTCCAAGTGCGCCGTGGTGGTCAAAATCAACGATCAAGGTGAATACGAATTCTACAAGTCCGTGTGTCCCGAATAGGGAATCTTCCGCCCTCGCGACGGAAAGCCGCCTCGCCGGCTATGAAGAGATCGTGAGAGCGGAAGTCCGCACTCACGACCGTCGGTACTCGTGTGCGCGGGTTCGGGCCAAGGTTCGCTCCTCCATATCGGCACTCAAGAAGGAAGTAAGATTTGACCCTTGATGTTTTTCTGCAGAACCTGCTGAACGCACTCCAATGGGGAAGTTTCTACGCTCTCATCGCTTTAGGGTACACGTTGGTATACGGTGTCCTGCTGCTGATTAACTTCGCCCACGGCGACATCTTCATGGTCGGAGCCTACATCGGCTTCTTCGTCGCCACATTCCTCATCGGAATCCAAGCCTTTTCCGTCCCCTCGGGACTCTCCGCCGGTCTGCTTTTCATCGCCACGGTGATTGTCACCATGATCCTCACGGCAGGCGTGGGAGTCACCATCGAACGCGTGGCCTACCGGCCCCTCCGGAGGAGGGGAGCGGCACGCCTTTACGTGGTCATCACCGCCCTGATGGCGGGGCTGGTGTTGGAACACGGCAATCTGGCGCTCCTGGGAGCCGGCCGTCGTAGCTTCCCTGAAATCATTCCAAAGGCCGTGTTCCAATGGGGCGAGGTGGTGGTGACCAACGTCAAGCTCCTGGTGATCATTACCACGATCTGCGTGTTCCTTTTCTTGGAAACCATCGTCCGGAAGACCAAGCTGGGTATGGCCATGAGGGCCATCTCCTACGACCGGTTCGCCGTTCCGCTTATGGGAATCCCGGTGGACACGGTCATCGTGTTCACCTTTGTTTTAGGGTCCTCCATGGCCGCGTTGGCGGGCGTGCTCTTCGTCACCGCCTACCCGGTACTGGAACCCTACATGGGGGCGCTTATCGGCTGGAAGGCCTTCATCGCCGCCGTGGTGGGAGGCATCGGGGATATCCGAGGAGCGCTGGTGGGCGGTTTCATGTTGGGTTTCGTGGAAATCTTCGTGGCGGCGCTGTTTCCATCCACGCTTCGCGACCTGATCGCCTTTTCCGTGTTGCTGATCTTTTTGAGCGTCAAGCCCACCGGATTTTTCGGTATGGCGCGGGCAACGAAAATCTGACTCCATGCCCATACGATCCTATTCCTCCTATGCGCTTTACGCCCTGCTCTGCCTGGCGATTCTAGCCGCAACCCGCGGCAACTGGATCAATGCCTATGTGCAGATTGTCTTGATGTTTATCGGGATCAACGTCATCCTCTCCTCCTCTCTCAATCTGATCAACGGCTACATGGGGGAGTTTTCGTGCGGCCACGCAGGTTTCATGGCCGTGGGAGCCTACATCACCTCCGTATTGAACGTATGGCTTTTTGCGTCCGATCGTGTATTCGGTCCGCCGGTGCTGCCTCCTGAGAGCGCCCTTTTTTTGTTTCCCTTCACACTTGTGGTCGGAGGGGTGGGCGCGGCCCTCGCCGGGCTTCTGGTGGCGATTCCGTCCTTTCGAACCCGCGGCGATTACCTGGCGATTATCACCCTGGCGGTAAACTACATCGTCAAGAGCGGGGTGGAGAACGTGCAGGCCATCGGGGGCGCCCGCGGCTTTATGGGAATGCGAAAAGTGGTCAACGCCATGGAGGAGGTCTGGGACCTGCCTTGGACCATGATCTGGATCATGGTATTCGTGGGGCTGTGCGTCTACGTAATTCACCGTTTCGTCAATTCGGTCTACGGCAAAGGAATCATGGCCATCCGCGACGATGAAATTTCCGCGGAAATCATGAGCGTGGACACGAGGAAGATGAAGATCACCGCGTTCATGCTGTCCTCCGGCCTGGCGGGTGTGGCGGGGGGTTTGTTCGCACACATTTTGGGGTACATCAACCCGGGGTCCTTCACCATACTGAAATCCACCGAGGTCATGGTCATGGTCTACCTGGGAGGCATGGGCTCTTTGAGCGGCTCGATACTCAGCGCCGTAGGATTCACCATCCTGCTCGAACTGCTGCGCCCCCTGCAGGTGCTCAAATGGGTCATTATCCCTATGTTGCTCATCCTTCTCATGCTGTTCCGGCCCGAAGGACTCATGGGAAATCGAGAGCTCACCACCGTCTTTCCCAAGTTGCGTCGGTGGTTCGCATCCAAGGAACCGTAACCCGACATGGCGCTCCTGGAAATCAGAGACCTCACGCATTCCTTCGGCGGACTGACCGCCCTGCAAGACTACCGACTCAAGTTGGAGCCGGGCGAATTCGTGGGACTCATCGGACCCAACGGAGCGGGCAAAACTACGGTATTCAACCTGGCCTGCGGATTTTATCAGCCGACCCGCGGTGATATTCTGTTATTAGGTGAAACCATCAAAGGACTGCGCCCCCACTCCGTGACTTCTCTCGGGTTATCACGAACTTTCCAGAACATTCGTCTTTGGAACAGCCTGACCGTCCTGGAAAACCTCTGCATCTCCCAACACAGCGGACTGGGTTACGGATTGGTGGACGCCGTCCTTCGCAACCGGAGATTCCGGGAGTCGGAACGTAGGACAATAAAGGCCGCCGAAGAAGTTCTCGAGATCATGGGACTTTCCCGATTCGCTTCCGAACTGCCGAAGAATCTGCCCTATGGAATGCAGCGACGAGTGGAAATCGGGCGGGCTTTGGCCTCCCGCCCCAAACTCCTTTTGTTGGACGAACCCGCCGCCGGCATGAATCCCGGAGAAATAGATCAGCTTATAGAGACGATCCGATGGATCCACGAACATTTCAGTCTGACCATCTGGCTGATCGAACACCATATGCGAGTGGTCATGACGCTCTGCAACCGTATTCAGGTGCTGAACTTCGGACGCATCATTTGCGAAGGCTCTCCTCAAGAGGTTTGCGACAACGAGAAGGTCATCGAGGCCTATCTGGGAGGAGGGGACTCCGGAAATGCTTGAGATCAGGGACCTCAAGGTCAGATACGGAAACATCGAAGCATTGCACGGTGTTTCCCTCGACGTGAGAGCCGGGGAATTGGTGGCGTTACTGGGCGCCAACGGCGCCGGGAAATCCACCACCCTGCTTTCCATCATGCGCCTTCCTCCTCCCGAGGCCCCCATAGTCACTCACGGCGGCATCACTTTCCGAGGGGTCGACCTGTTGGACGTCCGCGCCCACGATGTGGTGGCCAAGCATCGAATCGCCCTGGTTCCGGAGGGAAGACACACTTTCGGCAACCTGACGGTCTTTGAAAACCTCAAACTTGCGACTTACGCCCGCAAAGACCCGGAAGGCATCGCCGAAGACTACCGGAGGGTCTTCAGTCTTTTTCCACGACTGGCCGATCGGAAGCGTCAGAGAGTAGACACCCTGAGCGGCGGCGAGCAGCAGATGCTGGCCACGGGCAGAGCATTCATGACCGGGGCCTCTTTCATACTCCTGGACGAGCCGTCCATGGGCCTTGCGCCTCTGCTCATGAAGGAGCTGTTCTCCGTGCTCGTGGACCTGAACAGAAACGGCACCACGTTCCTCGTGGTGGAGCAAAACGCCCATCTGGCCCTGGCCCACGCCCATCGGGCCTATGTGATGGAAGCCGGACGCATCGTCATGGAGGGAACGGCCGAAGACCTGAAGAACAATCCGGAAGTGCGGAAGGCTTATCTGGGCTGATGCGTATTTTAGCCCTTCCTCCCTTCCTCCCCGAGGGAGTCAATGTGCGGGACCCATATCGGCGAATCGCGACCTTCTACGACATCTTCCCGGGACCTTTCCTGGTCCCGATCCGCCGAGCGGTCCTCCGCGTCTGCCGGGATCTCGGGGCACATCGCGTCCTTGACCTATGCTGCGGCACCGGTACCCAGGTCTCGCTTCTTCACCGCAATGGTTTCCAGGTCATGGGAGTGGACCTGTCTCCAGCCATGCTCGCCGTCGCGCGAGAAAACGCACCCGAGGACGTCCCTTTCTTCCTCGAAGACGCATCCGACCTGCACTTTCCGGCGGCCACGTTCGATCTGGTCGTTCTCTCTCTGGCCCTTCACGAAAAACGAGGTGAGACGCAATCCCGTATTCTCAAAGAGTCCCGAAGAGTAATCAAAGATCACGGTGCCCTTGTCATCGTGGACTATGGTGATGCCGCGGACCGCCGGGCGCGGCCGGCTCGATTCATGATTCACCTTGTGGAACGAGCCGCGGGTGAAGAGCACTACCGCTGTTTTCGGGAATATCTGGTTTCAGGTGGGCCGGCGGGACTTCTGGAGCGCAACGGTTTGAAACCCGAATTCCGCCGGGACCTGTATTCCGGAATGATCCAACTAATATGCACAAGATGACTTCGCGACAACGTTTTTTCGTGGCCTCCCTGCTCTGCTTCTCCGTCCTGGTCATGGGGACGGCGGGTTACATGGTCTTGGAAGGTTATTCACTAACGGACGGTCTTTACATGACGGTAATCACCATCTCGACGGTGGGTTTCGGAGAGGTACGTCCGCTGGGTCCGGGAGGCCGGGCATTCACGTCGTTTCTGATCGCTGCGGGATTCGCCGTCATCGGATTCCTCGGCCATGCTCTCGGTGAATCCTTTCTGGAACGAATCGCTTCGGCGTCATCGGAGAGAAAAAGAATGAAGAAGCTCATTTCCGAACTCAAGGGACACTACATCATCTGCGGTTGCGGTCGTGTGGGCATCGCCGCGGCGGAGCACTTCGAGAAATCCGGGAAGGATTTCGTGGTCATCGACTCAGCCGCTTCACGGAAGGACCTGTTGGAGGCCAGGGAGTTACTCCATCTGGTCGGCGACGCCACCAGCGAGGAGCTTCTTAATGAAGCGCGCATCAAGACGGCGCGAGGCCTGATTGCGGTTCTACCTTCCGACCCCGACAACCTGTTCATCACGCTCACGGCGCGAGAGCTCAATCCAACCCTACACATTATCGCCCGGGCTGAAGAAGCTTCTTCGGAGCGAAAACTCCTTCGCGCCGGTGCGGACAACGTAATCTCGCCCTTCGCCACCGCCGGCCGACAAATCGCAAGCAACATGCTTGTGGCCACAGGAGACAGTCGGGAGATCGAAAACGTCTGCACTTTTACGCTGCCGGACGTGACCTCACAGTGGGTTCTGGTCCAGGAAGGGTCCAGCATGGCGGGGCACACCGTGGAAACGGTGGCCGCCGAGATGAGCCGGAAAATAGTGGGACTTCGCCGGAAGGAAACCGATAGCCTGGACCCCCATCCCGACTTCAGGATCGAGGAAGGGGACATGCTCCTGGTGATCGAAGAGCGTCAGGCGGAGGAGGAAAAACCGCAGGGGCCCTCACGAATGCGCAGGGTCGCCGTGGTGGACGATAACCCGGTAATCTTGGGCCTTTATACGAGACTGGTGCAACGGGCCGGATTTGTTCCCATGGGAGCCTCGGACGGTTCCGAAGCCCTTGGGTTGATCCGAAAAGAAAAACCGGACGCCGTGGTCATAGGCGCGAAGCTGCCCATCATCAACGGTCTCGAAGTATGCCGGAGGGTACGCGCGGACGATTCCCTTCGCGATGTTCGGCTGGTTCTGTTCACCGACCAGGACACCCCCGAATCCAGAAAGAGGGCGAAGGAAATCGGAGTCAACGCCTACGTGGTGAAAACCGCGGATGCGGCGAAGCTCATCGAAACGTTGCTGAACTTGTTTCAACCGAGCCAAACCGGGGAAAACCCGTCATAGCCCCCCGCTCTCGGTTGTCTTGAACCCAGCATCCGTCACGGGGAGAAATTTCCGACCACGCCGGCCGTTGGTCCGTATCACTTTCTTAGGGGTTCGCCGCGCATTGCCGGAAGTCGCAAGAACAGATCATCCTTTCCGGATTTCCACGTATTCCTTCAGTGCAGTCGCATTGTTGAGTTCGGGCTCTTTGGAGCTGTATAAGAACGTGACCGTACCCTCCCCTATTTCGTTCAGGAAACTTGTCACCGCGTTCGGATTCGAGTCCAGTTCGGCAAAGTATCGTTTCTTGAATTCTTCCCATTTCTCCGGATCATGGGCGTACCATTGCCGGAGCTCGTTCGAAGGGGAAACTTCCTTGGCCCATTGGTCGACGAGAACCTTTTCCTTGGACAGGCCTCTGGGCCACAACCGGTCCACGAGAACCCGCCGTCCATCGGACTCGGAAGCCTTCTCGTACACGCGTTTGGTCACAATCTGCATGAAGCCTCCGTTCCGTGTGGTCACCTCAATTTCTCCGGAAGACGTGAGGAATTGGGCTCTATTAACCCCGACGACCAACCTACGCCGGTTTTATGGAGCTTCCACTTGATGCTTGAGGACAACCCGGATAAGAAGAAAAAGCATGACGAAAAGAAACGAAAGCGAAAAGGGTCACGACTTGAAGCAGAATAAATTTCAGGACACGACGATCGCCATTAACGAGGCTCAGCTTCTTCTGGCGGAAAAAAGAACGTCTTTGTCCGCTATGAGAACCGGCATTGCGGTATTGGCTCTGCCCATCTCGGTCTTAAGCGTCCTCATCGCCACTTCGAAATACTATGATATCGAGAAGGTCATCCACTTGCTCGTTCCATTGGGTGTGCTTGTCTGCCTGCTTCTGATCCTGGGCGGCTATCTCATTATACGGGCGACGATCCGTATTCGACGATATGATCGGCTCATCATGGAAATCAAACGGAAACACAGCATTGTTGCCGAATTGGTCGATTGAAGATAGGAGGAACTTATATTCTTTTGCGAATCGGAACACGGGGACACACTTGATCGACGTTTTCCACTTTGGTGAATTCCAGATCACTTATTCCCCAGACGGACCATCAAAGCATCGAGATAACCCACGGCATCTGCGGCCGTACTTTCAATCTCTTCCAGCCCGCCGCAATCGCCGGGGCCCTCAGCCTCCGATATCTCGGCCTCTTTGTCCGCCGCGACCCGCCAAAGTTCTTCGAAACCGATGGTGGCGCCCATGCCGGCCAGGGAATGGCATATGGCCGCAGTCCTTTCAAGGTCTCCGTCTCGATACTTTTCCTTGAGCTCTCCCATTTTCCCAACGATTTCGTTTCTTGCCTTATCGCACAGGTCCAAGTAGAATTCGGCGTTCTTGCTGAATAGGTCCAGTACCTCTTTGAACCTCGGTACTCGCTTTTCATAATCTTCCGTTTCCTTGTGGCCCAGTTTCCCGGCGGCCTCCCATAGAATCATTTTCAGCTTCTCCGAATTCACCGGTTTAACGAGATGGCCGTCGGCTCCCGCTTTCAGAGCTTCTTGTACATCGTCCGCCGATGCGTAGGCGGTCAGGGCGTAAATGAGGACGTCCCTTCGGATCCGGTCGGACCGACGGATTTCCCGGATGGCTGTATAGCCGTCCATGACGGGCATCTGGATGTCCATCAAGACTAAGTCCGGGCGAAACGCCTCTAATGCATCCAGGGCTTCTCGTCCGTCTTGAGCGGTCTTGACGCGGTGTCCCATGTCCTCGAGCATTTTCCGCATGTACAGTTGAACGATGCTGTTGTCCTCCACCAAGAGGACGGCCAATTCCTTACTTACATTCGGGCCCGGTTCCGGACTCTTCTCCTCCGGAGCATCCGCCTGGTCGACAGACTCCGGGAACCCGATTTCGACGAAGAACACGCTGCCCCGCCCCGGGCTGCTCTGCACCCATATGCGACCGCCCATGGCCTGCACGATGCCCCGAGCAATGGTAAGCCCCAGCCCGGTACCGGAGTGCGTTTTGGTCAGATGATCTTCAACTTGGTAAAAATCTTCAAAAAGGCGGGCCTGCTGATCTTCAGGGATACCCGGTCCCGTATCGCGAACATGGAAAGTGACGTTGACCTCTCCGGAGGGTTCATAAGAACATTTCGCGCCGACTTCGATATCCCCCTTATCCGTAAACTTGACCGCGTTGGAAACCAGGTTGCGAAGGACTTGCCCCAATCTTTCGGCGTCTCCGAGCAGAAGTGTAGGCAGGTCCGGATCCAGGTCCGAACCAATGTGAATCCCCTGCGCCTCCGCCTTGGTTTGATAGAGATTGATGACTTTGTTGATTTCCGTTCGGATATTGAAAGGGCGTGAAGCAATGGTCAGCTTGCCTGAGGCAATCTTGCTGGAGTCCAGAATCTCACTTAGAAGCGAGTTCAAAGAACCGGCGGATTCTTTGATCAGTTGTGCATATTGGAGATTCTCCGTTTTCTGCAGCCGCTGAATTAGAAGATCGGTGAGGCCCATAATGCCCGAAAGGGGCGTACGAAGCTCGTGACTCATGTTCGCCAAGAAGCGGTCCTTCGCCGCATTGGCCATACGCGCCTGTTCCCTCGCCTGAATGAGTTCGGTAATGTCCGTGAAGGTCTGAACCGCCCCGACGATTTCTCCATCCTCCAGCGTGATGGGCGCGGCGTGGGAAAGAAGGTGGCGATATTCATCGCTCCCTCGGGGCAGCAGTAAGAATTCGTGGTTGACCAGAACCTCGCCTTTAAGAGCCCGTCGGCTCACCAGCTCGTCAATCTCAACACAGTTATGGTCCGGGTTCTTAATCCGAAACAGACCAACCCTCTCTTCAGCAGGTATCGCCGAAACCTCTTTCAGAGTAAGACCGATCAGGCCTTCCGCCGCCGGATTCAGATAAGAAATCCTATTTTCCGTACTGTAGAACACCACGCCTTCGGACGCCGACTCCAGCGCCGCCCGAAGTTCCGCGGCCGTTCGTACCGCTTCCTCCCACGCTTGTCGGGCATTGTGCTCGCTCTTTCTGAGAGACGCCTCAAGACGCCTTTGTTCGGTCACCTCATGAGCGACCACGTTGACGCCCAACACGTGACCATGCTCATCTTTAAGGGGGAGATAATCCGCAACCCAGGTGCGGACGGCTCCCGGCCGAGCCGGCGTCTCACCGCTGATCTCGACGTTCCGCACAGCCTCACCGTTGTCCAATACGCGGCGAAAGAGCACTTCCAGTCTGTCGGCAAAACCGGGCACGATTTCGCGAAACGGACGGCCGAGTGCTTCCTCGGGGGACGTGCCGTCGTTTTCGGCCAGCTTCTTGTTGATACGCAGGAAACGAAGGTCCTGATCGAGTACGCACAATCCCACCGGCGCGGAATCGTATATGGCCTCCAGCTCGGCCAGCTTGCGTTTGGCCCGGGCCTCGCTGCGGCGCAACGCCTCTTCAACCTCCCTGTGCCGAGTGATGTCCATCCCGGACACGATGACGCAAGGCCGTCCGCCATATTCCATTCCGTCCATGGAAAAAACGACGTGTTTGGTTCCACCGGTTCCGGATTTGATCTCCGCCTCACGATCATTGATCCGCCCGGTTCGCGAGTACTCCGCCAGTATGGCCTCTTGGGCATTCGGTTCGAGAATCCCCAGCTCCACCAAGGTCCGGCCGATCACTTCTTCTCGTGAAAAACCCGCTAACTGGAGAAAGGCGTCATTCGCTTCAATGAGTTTCCGATCTTCCATGGAACGGATGTACATGAAGGAGAGACCGGCATTGAACACCTTCAAGAATCTTTCGTTGCTCAGCCGTAGGTCCTCCTCGGCTCGGGCCGCCCGGACTTCCAACTGATCGTAGGTCGGTCCTTCTCCGGTCACCGGATTCTCCTCGTGATAGGGAACCGCCAAAGACTTCTACGCAAACGCCGGCACCGATGAATCATTCGGCATGAGGAAGGAGGGCGCCACCGCTCCGGTCAGGTTCAGCCGCATTCGGCCGAGAGAAGTCGTCCGCAGAAAAAAGTGGTTTGAGTTGTCGTTGGCGCCGAATATCCCGGGACTCGTTCAGACCGAGTTCCGGAACGATCCGGTCTTGCTTGGCGGACAGGAGAGAAAAAATATCGTCGGGAATGATCGGCAATTTCAGGCGTCGTAATACGGGAAAACCTCTCCTTTTACGTTTGGACCGATCTCCGGTTTCATCCGGCGGTACAGCCGGGTTTCGGCCGGTTCGCAGCGTACGCCTCACACTTTCAAAACTCGCATCCACCTGCCCGCCTGCGGACGGCGATCCATTTTTGCGGGATTTTAGTGTGGAGCCTGAAAGATTGTCAACGCCAAATGAAGAGCGGAATCACAAAAGGCCTAATGTTCTCAAGCACCTGTGGACTCTGAGAATGAGAGAGACGCTTTTCGCGCACGAGTGGAAGCCGAAAAATCCCGGAAGCGCGAAGAGGAATCTCCAAACCGTCTTCCGACGCCCGCACAACAATGCCCCTCCTTCATCACCCTGCGCTGAGAATGGTCATCCCGGATCCCATGCGTTGAACGGGACCTTCGGCTTGTGAAGGCAAGACCGACCGCCTGGATTCCTACGAACAGCGCTTCATTTTTGCTTGACGGGTTTATGGGTCGAGTATAGTCTCTTGTGTACGAAAGGGTTATCCCATGGCTATGAAGCAATACGAGGACTGCATCATCTTTTTGTTGGCCAAAGCCTACCAGCGGGCCCATGGGCTGCTGAAGAAACGACTTCTCGAGTACGGTTTGACGCCCGCTCAATATCTGGTCCTGGAAGCGCTTTGGGAAGAGGAAGGACAGTCCGCGGGAGATATCGGCAAGCAGTTGATGCTGGACAGCGCCACGTTGTCGGGTATCTTGGAGCGAATGACTGAAAAGGGATGGATTGTAAAAGAAACCGACGACGCGGACAAGAGGTTCGTCAGGATTTACTTGGCGGACAAGGCCAAAGAGATTCACGGCGTGCTCGTGGAAGAAGGAGAGCGGACCAACGCAGAAATCCTGGGCGGCCTGGGCCTGGAAGAAAAGCTCCTGCTGAAGCGGTTCCTGCGGGACCTGAAAGAGTGATCTTTTTTTGAGCAAATAGTTCGTATGCAAGTCATCTCCCATCACCAAGGAGGTCTCATGAAGAATGATCCGTTGTTTCAGCCCATCCAGATCAATGGGATGACCATCTCGAACCGCATCGTCATGCCGGCCATGTACATGGTCATGTGCCGGGATTACGAGGTAACCGACCGTCTGATCGACTTCTATGCGGAAAGGGCCAAGGGCGGAGCGGGCTTGATCATCGTTGGCTTTGCCACGGTGGACGAACGCTCCGGCGGTCCCTCCGGCATCGGCGCCCATGACGACCGATTCGTTCCGGGGTTGCGACGGCTGGCCGACGCCGTCAAAGACCATGGGGCCCGGTGTATGGTGCAGCTCAACCACGCAGGCCGATACGCTCTTTCGCGTCAGATCGGCAAACAACAGCCGGTGGCCCCCTCCCCTTTGCCTTCCCGTCTCACTCGCGAAACGCCCCGGGAACTGACACTCGATGAAATCGGACAGGTGGTAAGCTCGTTCGTCGCCGCGGCCCGGCGTATTCAGGAAGCCGGTTTCGACGGCGTCGAGGTGCTGAGCGGCACCGGATATCTGATCAGCGAATTCTTGTCCCCCTTGACCAATCAACGGACGGACGACTATGGCGGTTCCTTGGAAAACCGCATGCGCTTCGGCTTGGATGTGGTCCGGGCGATCCGCAAACAGGTGGGAAACGAATTTCCTCTTCTGGTGCGGATGAACGGTAATGATTTCATGCCCGGCGGCAACGGTCGGGAAGAACTGCAAACGTACGCACGGGCATTGGAGGAAGCCGGTGTAGATGCTCTCAACATCAATGTGGGATGGCACGAAGCGCGAGTGCCTCAGATTGTGGCTTCCGTGCCCCGAGGCGTCTTCGCCTATCTGGCCCGGGGCATCAAAGAGCGGGTCGGAATACCGGTCATCTCCGGTCACCGCATCAGTGATCCCACCATCGCTCGGGAGCTCATCGCCGACGGCATGTGCGACATGGCGGCCATGGGCAGAGCTCTTCTCGCCGATCCCCGATTGCCTGAAAAGGCCAAGAACGGCCGGGAATCGGAAATCATCCATTGCGTAGCCTGCGGACAAGGTTGTTTTGATCACATCTTCAGGGAAAAGCCGGTGGAATGCCTCTGCAACCCTCAGGCCGGCCATGAGAAGGAGTGCGCCCTGTCCGCGAGTTCCGATCCCCGTCGCATCATGGTGGTGGGGGGCGGGCCCGCCGGTATGAACGCGGCGCTGGCCGCCGTCGGGTGCGGACACAGCGTAACATTGTACGAAAAGAGCGGTTGCCTGGGAGGCCAACTTCTGCTTGCCGGTGCTCCTCCGGGAAGGGAGGAATTCAAAGAGCTGGCCGAGGATTTGGCCCGCCGGGTCGTTGCCGCCGGTATCCGGGTCGTGACCGACAAAGAAGTGGATATCTCATTGGTGGAACAAGAAAATCCGGATGCCGTGGTCCTGGCTACCGGAGCCACCCCTCTGACGCCTCCCATTCCCGGTGTCGATTCGCCTCATGTGGTTCAGGCTTGGGACGTATTGGCCGACAACGTGCTCACCGGCGGGAGCGTGGTGGTCATCGGCGGTGGAGCGGTGGGTGTGGAGACCGCTCTGTACTTGGCGGACAAAGGCACTCTTTCCGGAGAGGGGCTGAAATTCCTGCTGGTCAACCAGGCCGAGGATCCGAAAACCCTCTACGAATGGGCCACCCATGGATCGAAACAGGTCACGGTGATTGAAATGGAAGACGTCATCGGAAAAGACATTGGCCTGACCACCCGATGGACCATGATGCAGGACCTGGAGCGTCAAGGTGTTGCTCTGAAGAAACGTACCAAGGCCCTGGAGATTACCTCCGAAGGGGTAAAGGTGGACGAGAACGGGAAGGAGTCGTTCCTACCGTGCGACACCGTGGTGCTGGCAACGGGGGCCACTTCCTTTAATCCTCTTCAGGCCTCCCTCGAGCAGAAGGGCATTGCCTGCTTGGCGGCCGGCGACGCAGTTCGCATCGGTCTGGCTTTCGACGCCGTGCATCAAGGCTTTGCCGCAGGGAGAAGGATCGTTTAGCCGACAGCCGGAGCGGCGGTCTCCGAAGAGAGCCTGTGGGGCCGCCCTCCAAAGGAGAACCCATGAACTCGTGGCACAAAACCGCTTGTGTGTTGTGCGCCCAGAACTGTGGTCTGGAAGCCCTGGTGGAAAACGGTCGGATGGTCAAGGTCCGACCCGATAAGGAAAATCCTCGCAGCCAAGGCTACGTATGTCGCAAGGGCCTCAACGTCCTCTACCATCAATATCCCAAAGAACGCCTCACTACGCCTCTCAAGCGAGTGGGAAACGCATTCGAGCCCATCCCTTGGGACCACGCCCTTGATGAGATCGCGGAAAAGCTGGGGGAATTGGCCCGACGGCATGGTCCTCGAAGTCTGGCCTATATGGGAGGCGGCGCTCAAGGGGGAAATTTCGAAGCGGCCTTCGGGTTACGGCTGTTGAGGGGGTTGGGCTCTCAGTATTACTATTCCTCGGCCGGGCAAGAGTTCAGCGGGCATTGGTGGGTCACCGGCCGCCTGTTTGGGAAGCAGTACAACGTGGCCATGCCGGATGAGCATGCCTCGCAAATGCTGGTCGCCTGGGGCTGGAACGGAATGATGAGCCACCAGATGCCTCGGGCCAGAAAAGTGCTCAAGGAATTCAGTGCGGACCCGGATCGCCTCCTTGTGGTGATTGATCCAAGAAAGAGTGAAACCGCGGCGGCGGCGGACCTCCACCTGGCCGTCCGGCCCGGCACCGACGCCTTACTTATGAAGGCGATGATTACGGTCATCCTCGAAGAAAGATGGGAAGCCCGCGAGTATCTGGATAAGAATGTCGACGGCTGGTCCCTGGTCCGTCCATGGTTTGAGAACTTCGACGTGCGCGGCGCATTGGACGTGTGCGAATTATCGTACGAACAGGTCCGCGAACTTTGTCGCCTCCTGACCACCAAACGATGGTGCGTGCATCCGGACCTGGGGATTTACATGGGCCGTCACAGCACCCTGAATTCCTACTTTCTGCACCTCCTTGGAGCGGTCTGCGGCATCTTCGGCGTTCGCGGCGGTAACGTGATACCCGGAATGTTCATGCCCATGGGGTTTCACAGCGACGAACGCGACCCCAAAACGTGGCGGACTCGGGTTACGAACCTGCCTCCCGCCGCCGCGGGTTCCTTTCCTCCCAACGTCATGCCCGAGGAAATCCTGAGCGATCACGAGGAGCGTCTCCGCGGAGTGGTGGTCAGCGCCTGCAATCCGTTGAGAGCCTATGCCGACACAAAGGCTTACGAGAAGGCTTTCGCTCGTCTCGACCTGTTGGTGGTCAACGAGATCGTGATGACCGAGACCGCGCGTGAGGCTCATTACGTTCTGCCCTGCCGGTCTTTTTACGAATCCTGGGACGGCACCTTCTTCCCCTGGACCTATCCGGAGGTCTTTTTCCAGATGCGGCGCCCTCTCGTGCCCACGCCGGGAGATTGCCTGGAAGCCGGTGAGATCTACACGCGATTGGCGGACAGGCTGGGGCTGGTGCCGGACATCCCTCAAGACCTGATCCAAGCCGCGCAAGGTCCGCGGCCGGTGTTCGGAAGCCGCCTGATGCGTTGGGCGGCGGAAGAAGCCAAGGCAAAAGCAGCCATGCCTTTCGTGCTTGCAAAGACCCTTGGGCATGCCTGGGGAAGCGCCCACTTGGCTGCGCTCTGGGGCTTGCTTATGACCGCCCCTGCGTCCTTCCGGGAGAACGCGGCGAGGGCTGGATTCGAACCGGGTCCGGACCAGGGGGACCGTATATTCCAGGCCCTCCTGGATACCCCGCAGGGACTTTGGATCGGCAAAACAGACACGGAAAACAATCTGTCCAACGTCAAAACCCCCTCCGGCAAGATCGAGGTTCACATCCCGGAACTGGAAGAGCAGGCACGGAATCTGAACCCCGAACGCGAGTCTCGGGAACTGAAGATGCCCGCCGAATTCCCGCTCATTCTCCACGCCGGGCGGCACATGGACTACAACGCCAACACGTTGATGCGCAATCCGGCATGGAACGAAGGAAAGCGGGCTTGTACCGTGGCCGTCAACCCCGACGACGCCGAGGCATTGGGGCTGAAAGACGGTCTGAAGGTGGTCGTGACCACCGAAGCGGGCAGCGAAACAGGGGAACTCCAGACCACCCGCCAAGTGAGACAAGGGACGGTGCTCATTCCCCACGGCTTCGGCCTGGATTACGACGGCAAGGTCTTCGGCATCAACGTGAACCGATTGACCAAGAGCACGCACCGGGATCCCATTGGAACGCCGTTGCACCGGTACGTGCCCTGTCGTTTGGAACCCGCCGCTCCCGAGCTTGGCTGACAGCCCGTTGAAAAAGACGGGTTATGGCAGGCTGTTGAAAAATGATGAGATGCAAGGCGCGCAAATCCTGAGGAACGAGGCGTACATAGAAGTACGTTGCAGTGACGAGGGATGAAACGTAACGCCGCAGATCGCTTTTTTTCAACGGCCTGCCGAGCAATCCGGGGCCGCTTCCGTTTCGTTCGGACGGCCCCATTCTCCGACATACGGATATCAAATGTTGATCATCGGCGGCGATGGCGAGGAACCGGAAAACCGCTTCCCGGACGGAAGGGTACCGAAAGTCCTGAACCGGTCGAGCCGCCCTCTTATGACCTATCCTTACCAGCCCGTTGGAAAAGGCCGGTTGCCGCAGGCGCCGAAAAACGATGAGATGCAAGGCGCGCAAGTCCCGAGGAAGGAGCCGTACATAGAGTACGCCGCAGTGACGAGGAAGGAAGCGCAACGCCGCGGATCGCTTTTTTCAACGGCCCGTTACGCCTACGCCGGCAAGCCGATTCCTTGAGCCGGGAACGCAGTGTAAATTTTCATTGACCGGATAGTATATTTTAATATATCTAAGGCGTACTTTAATGGATGATCAGCGAACTCGGAAAGATTCCAAGGCCTGCGACCTGAGCGTCGTCAAAAACCTCCGCAGAAAGTGGGGGCTGAGCGCGGATGAACTGGCCGAGAAGGCCGGTTTGACCCGCGGAACGGTTCTGAAAATCGAAGCCGATGCGGGGAACCCCACTTTGCAGACCATCGAGGCGCTTGCGAGGGTCCTGCACGTTTCTCCCAGCGAACTGGTGGGACTGGCCGAATCCAGAACCGCTGAAACCGGTCGATGCGAAACTTTTGATCGCGAAGGCTATCAGGGTACTCGAGTCAGGTATGCCGACCTCGAGCTGTATCATCTATGTGTGCGTGCGGGCGTCCAGACCTGTTTCGATCCTGACCTGCATGAAAACACTTGGGAAGTGTGTTTCGTTTCAAAAGGTCTTGTACGGATCGAAGTGGGAGGACGGTCCCATGAACTGCAAGCGGGCGATTCGCTCCGTTTCAAGGCATTGCACGAGCACCGTATGGATGTGCTCGAAGACGCCGAGTTGTTTCTGGTTCACTACAATCTGATCTGAAGCGCCACAACATAAGGATGGCATTACGGACCATGAAGGTCCGGCTCCCCTGAGTCGGTCTTTCGTGGTCTTTTTTTTGAAAGGCAAACGCCGGAAGCCTCACGAGAGGCGGAAATCACGTTCATGGAGGATTGAGCAAATGAGAACCTGGGTCCGAATTTCATTCTCGGCGGCATTGCTGCTGTGCTTACTTTGGGCGAACCGGTCTGCTGCGGAGACGGTGTCGGAGTCGCCGGTCAAATTGGATGAAGTGACCGTTTGGGCGAAGAAAGCCGAAGGCGCCATTCCCGTTTATGTCGACAACGTCATCCAGGAAAATGAGCTGGAGCGGGCCGACATCATGGACTCCGTGGTCCAGGCGCTCCGTAATCAGGCGGGAATCCAGTTCAGGAGCGGTTCTTTCGCCGGAGCGGACAGCCGAAAGGTCAGACTCCGCGGTTTCGATGAAACCCGCTTCCGCGTGCTGGTCGACGGCCTGCCTTTCAAACGCGACGGCTCTTACGGTTCCGGCCCTGTGGACTGGTCCGTCTTGACGTCGGAGTACGTCGAGCGGATCGAGATCATTCGCGGCGCCGGACCTGCTCGATACGGCGACACATTGGGCGGAACCATCAATATCGTCACCAAACGGCCGGTCGAAAAACCCAATACCGTCATCAGGACTTCATACGGCAGTTTCGATACTTGGGACACCCGTTTCTCTCATCTTTGGAAGGTGGGACCGGTGGGCTGGGTACTGAGCGCCAACCACTACGAAACCGACGGGTATTTGCGAAACAACGACTTCGAACGCAACCAGTTCTTCGGCAAGCTCACTCTGGACCTGCCCTTCAACTTCGAACTGGGCGCGGGAGGTCTCTACTCCGATGCAAAGACCGGAATGCCCGCCTACAACATGTCCGACAGCCCCTATTTCGACTCCGACGACCCCACAAGCGTTTCCCGTGAATTGGGCGGACCGGGTGTGGGCGCCCGACTCATCGAGGGCGACTACGGCTGGGGAGACGGTACGGAGGCGCATGACAAGAACAACTTCTTCGACGTGTACCTGGCGAAATATTTTGAATTGGGTTATGCGCGCGTTTCCTATCTGCAGTGGAACCATGATCAGGACGAATCCTTTTATGCGTCGGATGACGGCAGACTCATATACCAACGCGAAACCGAAGGGGAAGACGCGAACTGGGAGATCGTCGGAGATTCCGAACTCTTCCTGGGCGACCACACCGTTGGAGCGGGGTTCGAGATTCGGCGTTACGGTTGGGGCGATCAGGTGGTCGACTTCATCGACGCGAGCGCCTTCAATGCCTCCATCAACAGCCCCTATTTCGCGTTTATCAAGGAAGGCTTCAAAGGCCAGCCCAAGTGTCTGGAATACAATGCGGCCTACCTACAGGACAGGTGGCGCATTCATTCCCGTCTGGACCTGGAAGCCGGCGTGCGCGCCGAATGGTTCAAGGCCTGTGAGATTGATCCCGACGCCTTCGGTTATCCGGCAGGAGCCCAGCCGAGCGACCTGGATGAATTCAATGCGGACCCACGGATCGGAATCGTGTTTCGTCCTTGGGACGGCGGTTCGGTCAACGGTCGCTTCGGGATCGTACACCGCTATCCAAACTCGCCCGAATACTTCTGGTGGTACCTGAATCGGAGCACCGACTTCTTCAACACAGACCTTTCCGTTGAAAAAGCCTTTCAGTATGAATTGGGCGTGGAACAAGTCTTCTTCGACAGCCTCACCACAAGGTTGCGCTACTATTTCTATGACATCAACGACTACATAGCCTCCGTGACCGTACCCGGAACCGGTCAGGTCGTCTACAACATCGGGGACGTGACCGTGCAAGGCGTGGAATTGGAAGTCGGCGCCAAGCTGCCGTACGGCTTTTCCGCCTGGGCCAATTTCACCTATCAGGACAGCGACAAGGACGACGATCCTTGGGATTCGGGTAACGAAACGACTTCCGAACTACCGGACCTCCCCGAGAAGATGTTCAACATCGGGATCGAATACGCATTTGAGAACAAGTTCTCGGCCGAGCTTTTCGCCAATTACGTGGACTCACGGGAGCACTTCTCCGGCGCGGACTTGATGGAACTCGACTCCTATTTGTTGCTCAACTTCAACGCTCGTTATCGATTCTTCGAGAACCGTTGGAGCAGCTGGGAGGCGTTCTTCTCCGCAGAGAACATCACCGACCAAGACTACCAGGAACGTGAGGGTTATCCGCAGCCCGGCGCTACTTTCGTGGGCGGTTTGAGGATAGCTTTGTAGTTCCGGACAAACCACGGAATCGGACAAACCCCTTTCTCCGGGAGCCAACCATGCAACTGAAACCGATCAAACGAGAATTCGCTTTCCCGCAAATTGTCGGGCTCATCAGCACGATCGATCGAAAAGGGATTCGAAACGTCGCCCCTTATTCCAACATCACACCGCTTCTGCGGTCCACCGATCTGGTCTGCGCAGCCTCTTGGCATAAGCGGGACACGTTGAAGAACATTCGCGAGACGGGCGAGTTCGTCTTGAACGTTCCCCCCGTGAACATGGCGGAAGCGGTCATGACTACGGCACGTCACTATCCGCCGGACGTCGATGAGTTCTTGGAAGCGGGCCTTATTCCCAGACCTTCGAAAACGGTGAGTCCCCCGGGTATACAAGGCTGCCTCGCATGGCTCGAATGCAGCCTTCATCGACAGTATGTGGAAAAGGAATACGTTCTTCTCATCGGACGCGTGAAACACTTTGAAATGGACGAGCACGGAACGGATGCGAATCAAGGCCTGGACCCCGCAACGGCCGACCCGCTCATGGTGCTTCTCAACAAGAACGGCATGCGATTCGTCACCGTCAGGGACACGGGCCGCTTCGAACCGTACGGTGCGATGTTCCCCGATGGACGCGATCCATTGGCGGAACTGTATTCGGAAGAATGAATTGCGAGGGAAGCCGAAATCCACTTCGTGTTCCGAACGCGCATCATGGGTCGAACCACGAAAGCAAGTTCATCATGAGGGAAAGATTCTATGAAAAACCGAATCCTCATCGGCCTGACGGCCGTCCTTCTGCTCTTTACCGCAATATCCGTCTCGGCCGCTTCACCTGAGGGCGTCCCCGATCTTCAAGGGATCGGGAAGGAAGCGGTTCGAGCGGCCTTTGTGCGATTGGGGCTGGACGCCCCGACGTCGGAGGTCGCCTGCCTGACCAATGCCGGGTGGACACGCCTGGGCGAAGTGTCCACGAGGCCTCTTTTCGACGTCCTGGCGTCCACGGCCGGCACGACAACCGGCAAGTCGAATCTCATTTCGGTCCACAGCAGCGTCGACGCGCCGTTGTGGTTTGTTTTCGCTCACAAACGTTCCAAGGACGAGCTCCTGGCGACCGACATACGAATCAACGGAGCCGATGTCGAGGCAAGCGAGCCCATCAACATCCACACGGAAAAACACCGATCCTTCGATCTCTTCAAACAAGTCTTCGGCGAACGCGCTTTCGCCGTCGTTACTCTGCTCAACGCATGGGCGGACGGCGCTCCGGACGAGATACTGCATGCGGCCGCCTTCCACGACCATTATTGTGTCGGAGTGGCGAGCGGGCACTTCACGGTGGAGTACATTCGAAAACACCTGCCGTTGAGTGAGGGAGAGAGCTACACCTATGTGGGCTTGCCCGGGTACTGCCAGGACGATTTCATCATCAACGCCCTCAACGTGACACCGGGCAAAGGAAACTACGTTACCATGCAATATCCGTGGTACCGTCCTTGGAGGACCTCCGAGCAAACCTACACCGGCCTGAGCGGCATCGTCGTCCGGTACAACAAGGAAACCAAAACGGGTTCGGCGTCGGTGCTGCGATTCGACTGGAGGGAGGACGATTTCAAACACTTCGCAGGCGAACCGAACCTGCAAATCAACTGGCATGGCATGCCGTGGCTGCACGTTCTCTACAACAGGTTCTTTATGCGGCATCTTGAAGAACCGGAATACTTCGTATCGTTGGTGAAGACGAAAAGACTTGAAAACGAGCGGGAATACCGGGCACTGGTAAGTCTCGGCTCCAACGCCCTGGCCGAGCTTCTCGGTCCAGACCCGAGCTGGTCACGGTCCTTCGAATAATGGAACACCTCCACCATAACAGCCCATAGAAAGAGTCGGATTATTGCAGGCCGGCGAAAAACAATGAGATGCAAGGCGCGCAAATCCCGAGGAGCTGTCAAGCCCCCAGTTTTTGGTCCAGGAGTTATGAGAGTTTTATCATGACTCGCGGTTTTCCATCCCCGGCCCTTGGGGCCACGGCGAAGCCGAGCTGAGCGAGGCGGAGTCGAGGCCCCAAGGGCTCGCCGCGAACTGGGCCGGGGTCATGTAATTCAATGCACTGTGCGGTCTTTCCTCGTTATAGACTTTCCGCCATTTGGCGGCCAGAGTCTGCGCTTCCTTGATGTTGTTGAAAATTTCCATGTTCAAGAATTCATCCCGAAAACGGCTGTTGAAACTTTCCACGTACCCGTTCTGCCAAGGGGCTCCCGGCTCGACGAAAAAGGTTCCCACTCCCAGGTCTTTCAGCCAATTTCTCACCTTTTGGGCTATAAATTCGGGACCGTTATCCGATCGAATGCCCGTTGGAACTCCCCGCTCGCCCATCAATCGGCTCAGCTCGTTCAAAACGTCTTCACCCGTAATGGAGCGGTTGATCCTCAGGGCCAGGTTTTCCCGAGTAAACTCGTCGACAATGGCCAAGCACTTGAACTGACGGCCGTCGACCAAGCGGTCATGAATGAAATCCAACGTCCAGACATCATTTGCAAAAGCCGCCTTACGCTTGTTGCACGCATTGGCATCAACTCCCAGGAAGCGTTTCTTCTTGGCTTTTCGAGGTACCTTGAATCCTTCCTCTTTCCAAAGTCTATGAATTCGCTTGTAGTTTACCGCCCACCCCGCATCACGCAGCAGCCGAGTGATCCTACGGCATCCAAAACGGGGATGTTCTCCAACCAACCGGTGAAGAGCCTTGATCAGTTCCACCTCATCGTCCCGTTCCTTCGGCTCATAACGTTGGGTGGATCGGTGTTGACCGGCTACGCGGCAGGCCCGACGCTCTGAAGCGGCATGTTCACTTCGAACATAATCAACCGCTTTCCTACGACGCGCCGGGCTTAGAAGTTTCCCTCCGCAAGATCCTTCAGCATTGCCTTGTCCAACATCAGATCGGCGACCAGCTTTTTTAAGCGTGCATTTTCCTTTTCCAGTTCTTTTAGCCGTTTGGCCTCCTCAGCCTTCATCCCCCCATACTGGTTTCGCCACCGGTGGTACGTCGCCTCGCTCACCTCCAGCGATTGGCAAACCTGCGCTATCGTCTGCCCTGCCGTCAGACGACGGTCCGCGTCTTCAAGTTTCCGGATGATTTGCTCCGCGCTGTGTCTCTTTCTCTTGGCCATGCAAAAAGTCTCCTTCCGTTCTTTGGGCATTCAGACTCTCATTATACATGGACCAATTATCGGGGGGCATTCCAGAGCGAAGCGTACCCAAAAGTACGTCGCAGGGACGAGGGATCGAGTGCAACGCTGCGGATCACGTTTTTCAACGGCCTGGTAACCGGCCCTCCAGCCGTTTCATCATAGCGGAGAGCTCCGTTCGCCGAAAGAGGATTGGACCAAGACAGCCGATCCCTTGCCCCATATTCCCACCCCGCCACTCTTCCGTTTTTGCGGCTCCCGCCCCATCCGACGGGCATTCACGGCCGAGCATGAATCGGCCTGTTCGAACCGCGTCTCCCCCGAGCTTCGCGTTGCTTCAGCTCACGCGCTTACAAATACGGTAAAAAAAGTTGACAACCGCGGGCCGAATCGTTTATTAGTACCTTCAATGTAAGTTTTATAATACTAACATTGAGGACGGCATCATGGTAGCACAAGAGACAAATCATCTGGCGGCAAAGCCGTTGACCTCCGTCATGGAAGATTATCTGGAAGCGATTTTCGAACTTGATGAGGAAAAGAGAGTCGTTCGGGTTAAGGACATCGCCAAACGGATGGATGTCAAAATGCCCACGGTCACCAGCATGCTCAAGACCCTGAGCGACCGAGGCTTGGTCCATTATGAAAAATACGAGTACGTGGAACTGACACGGGACGGAGCCGATGTGGGAAGGGAAATGCGGCGAAGGCATGAGATACTTCGTGAGTTTCTCACCGAGATATTGAAAATCGATTTCGAGACGGCGGATGCCGAGGCCTGTAAGATGGAGCACACTCTGAGTCCGGAAACTTTGGACAGTTTGACGGATTTCGTCGAGTTCATCCGAACCTGTCCACGGGCCGGGAAAAGCTGGCTCCAGTATTTCGAAGAGTTTCGCCGACACGGCCGCAGAGCCGACAAGTGTATGGAACGTACCGAGGAATTTTCAAGTGAGTTCAAGCAGCGGGTGGATTCCATCAAGGCCGACTGACCATCGCCAGGATCGGTCCTCGGTGGAGGAGGGCTTCCCGCCTTCATACGGGAACTTCGGGCGCCCACACTATTTCGTTGCCGAGCCCCGCTCGAATGAGTCGGCGCGGGTTTCGGGGATTCGGAAAATGCGAACCAACAAAGGGGATCCTTTCCCGGCGATTCATCGACGAAAAGCCGATGCACGGCGAGCGAAGCGAGGTGACGCCCGATGCCTGAAGGCAGACCCCACGGCGAACTCACGACCTTCGCCGGCGCCCGGAGTCGTCTTCCCCGGTGCAACGACGTTTGGGCGGCCTCCTGAGTAATTTGAAGAGCCTCATTTTTTTTGAGATTTAAGTTAGATGACTCAAACACCAAAAGGACCGACTAGAATTATGGGCTTGGAAAAAACGGACATTCTCGACGCTCTCAACTCCAATCTCCAAGAGTTGCAGGAGAACATGGAAATGCATTGTCGCCTCATGTCCTCCATTTTGGAGAATCGGGTGGATGAAAACGACCTGTTGGCGCTCTTGAGTCTCTGTCCCAAGCGGTCCAGAGAAGTCAAACTGGAAATCGCAATTAAGGAAGCCATAGAAATCTTGGAGGAAAGCAGAAAGGCCTTCAAGTCAAAGACGCTTGAGGCATTGCGCAAGAAGCTTACACAAACGCTGATCGACGCAGATTGATGTAGTCCCGGGATGTCTTACGGCTCCCACTCTCTTGATGAGTGAGGAAGCAGTGAAGGCGTAACTCGATGGATCGACGATCGAGATACGCCTTTTTTTGTAAAACGGCGATTTGAATAATTATGTACATGGAAAGGAACGGATCAATGACGACCGATTATGAAACTTCTGTTCAGGCCTACGATCAATTGGGCGATCTTGCCTATCTAAATCGTGTACCAAACCGAATTACACCGCTGAAACTGTGGGAGATCGAACACTGTTACAAATGCCCCGTAGTAGGCATGTGCCTGCCTTTAGCGGACCAAAAACAGTTTCTCAAACGAGCGGGCTATTCTTTCAAAGACAAGACTCCTTTCGAAATCCATGAGCTGATTGTCGCAAGTTTGGAAGACGAAAATCGACTTTCGAGGAAGGTGGAAAATTTCCTGAGTCGCAACTTCGGGAAAGAAGCGTTCTCACTGCTCCAACTTTCTCAAGAGGACTTCATTTTGCGATGGAAGTCCGCTTTCGCCTCCGGAGATTACTTGGGGATTCTCTATGCCGCTGCGATTCACCCTAGGTTGTCCAAAGAAGCAAAGAAGGAAATCTTTGGAGAAATACATATGACCATGCATTGGAGCGGCACCCAGGTTATGAAACTTCGCCGAGAAATGGAAAGGCGGGCCCGACGCCTGGAAGACATGAGAACTGAGCTCAAAGACGCGGCAAAGCTTAGACGCGCTTTGCAGAAGGAAAACGCGCACCTGGAGAAGGATAGGAAAGAATTGGCCGCTAGTCTGGGTTCCGCTGAAAAGAACCTGGTTCGACAGGAGGAACAAATCGCCGGGAGAGCCGATCGAAGGGAACTCTCGCGAATCGAGGGGGAGAATGCGAGGCTTAGGGAAGAAGTCGCCATGTGGGAGGAAACCTGCCGAAAGCAACAACTCCGGATCGATTCGCTCATGAGCAAGAACGAGGCGTTCGCCTCCGAAGTTGAACGTCTGAGCCAAGCGAACCTCCGTCTGGTGGGGGAGAATCGGGATAAGATGGTGCAACTTGCAAATATGAAACGTTGTGATGAGAGTTGCCCTTCTTTCGATCTCTGCAAGAAGCGAATCTTGATCGTAGGAGGAATCACCAAGATGGAATCCCGTTATCGAGATATTATCGAAAACAACGGGGGCGTGTTCGACTATCACGATGGTTACATGAGAAGCGGCTCCAAGAGTCTGGAGGTTCGTCTGAAACGAGCCGATATTGTCCTCTGTCCAATCAACTGTAACAGTCACGCGGCCTGCTCCGTAGTGAAGAATCTTGGAAAGAAGCATCGAAAGCCGGTTCATATGCTGGCCAACTCGAGCCTTACGGCTGTTTCCAAGGCCATTTCGGATATGAATACATAGGCCGATAGTCTCCACTGATCCATCACGGAAAGACGTTTCGGAGGAAAAGGATGAGCGCCAACTTCAGAGTCGCATTTAAAAAGAGCAACGGGAACCTGCACGTAAGCACAAGAGGAGACTTCGACGGAACCTCGGCATGCGAGTTGATCAACCTGCTTCATGAACAATATGACGGGACGGGGCGAGTCTTTACAGACACCCACAGCCTTCGAGAAATGGACCCCTTCGGATGCAGCACCTTTCGGCGGAACCTGGACAAAAACAGACTGCCGGCGGATCGGCTCTTCTTCAAAGGCGAAAAAGGGTACGAAATCGCACTCAGAGGCAGCAAGGTCATCGTGCCCCCGAAAGAGCCGTGCCGGTGCAATGGGAATTGTGTGAATTGCCCTTGCTCGGACAAAAAGCGGCGGAATTGAGCCCTATCCGCTCTGTTGAGTCCTTCATGCACGCCGCGTCCGGAAAGAGCGTCCGCGTTGAAATCGCCGAAGAAACGGTGGTTCGGCTCCTTTTGGAAGGTCGCGTATGCGCGGCGGATTTCCGCTGTCTCGATATAAGGTCCAAACAGTGTCTGAGGCGGCTTTGCCTGGAAAGCTGCATCGGACGAACGATGATCGGCGACGGATCGGCTCGGAATCTCTTCCGTCGTGTGTCGGCCTCTCGTCTGAAAGCGGAAAGTGGGGAGGACAGCGAAGAACGTTGAGTCACGTTCAGGGTCATTCAGAAATATCTTGACAAGAAGAAGCCGGTCTGTAAATTAGGGGCGTCTCTACCAGATAGAAGTATCTAAGCAAGCAAGATTGCTCTTACGGCCTTCGACCGTCCATCGGTGCGAAGGAAGTGAAGGCGTAATCTCAGGCGCGTCGTGCGCGCCCGGTTACGCCTTTTGTTTTTCTCCGACAGGGAAAGGAAATCGAGCCATGACGCTGGATCAAATGGGACCGGGCACGGAATGCCTCATCAAGAGGCTGGCGGTCCGCGACAGGTTATGCCAACGGCTTCTGGATATGGGCGTATATCCGGGATTGAAACTCAAAGTCATTCGGAACGCCCCTCTTGAAGACCCCATGGAAGTGGAGTTGGAGGGATACTTCGTGACTCTGAGGCACAACGAAGCCCGGTTCGTAGAGGTGGAACTCTCGTGAAAGCTCAAAGATGCTTGGTGGCCCTTGCCGGCCAACCCAACAGCGGCAAATCCACCGTGTTCAACTCACTTACCGGTGCGAGCCAGCACGTGGCCAACTATCCCGGCGTCACCGTCGACAAGATGGTCGGCCGGTACAGGCACAACGGCGCCAAGATCGAAGTGGTCGACCTGCCCGGCACCTACAGCCTCACTTCCTACTCGCCCGAGGAGCGCGTTTCACGGGATTTCATCCTGCACGAAAAGCCCTCCGTGGCCGTCAACGTCATGGATGCCTCCAATCTGAAACGAAGCCTGTATCTTACGTTCCAACTGCTGGAAATGGACATCCCGGTGATTCTGGACCTGAACATGATGGATGTCGCGGAAAAACGCGGAGTCGACATCAACGTAGGGGCGCTTTCCAAAATGTTGGGCATCCATGTCGTCCCCACCACCATGAAGAGCGGTCGAGGCAAGAAAGAACTGCTGGATGCCATTACAGCCGTTTCCGAGGCGACGACTACGACCAAGGCGGCCAACATCGACTACGGCGAAATGGAACCCTTCTTTCGTGACATCGTGGACAGGCTCTCCACGCTGACCTTCCCGACAACGGACTATCCCCTTCGATGGATGGCCATCAAACTCATGGAAGGCGACCGTGAAGCCCGACGGCTGATTGAAGAAAACTGTTCGGACGCCGAATCCCTTCCGGCATTCGTGGATAAGATGAGGGCGGATTTCGAAGCCCGATACGGCGAGATGCCGGAACTGTATATAGCCAACCGGAGATATCGTGCGGCGGACGACATCGCCAAATCGTGCATCAAACCCACAGGGGCGAGGAAGACCCCTCTTTCCGACAAAATCGATCGTTTTGTGTGCCACCGCATCCTGGGACCCCTGATCATGGTGGGCGTCATCTGGCTCCTTTATTACCTCTCGGTGGTTCAGGGGTACAACCTCACCAATTACACTTGGCCCTACTTGGCAAAACTGAGGAGCCTTGTGGAGTCGCTGACACCCGATCCGGGCTTCATCGAAGTGCCCCTGCTCCGTTCTTTTGCTCTCTGGTTCATGGACAGCATCAACGCCTTGCTGAACTACATCCCCATCTTCTTCATCCTGTTCGGCCTCATCGCCATCCTGGAAGACAGCGGCTACATGCCGCGCATGGCCTTCATGATGGACAGAATCTTCAACCGTTTCGGTCTGCACGGGCAGTCCACCCTACCCATGGTTCTGGGCGGAATCTATGTCGGCGGTTGCGCCGTCCCCGGGGTGATGTCGTGTAAAGGCATCCCCGACGAACGATCCAGGCTGGCCACCATCCTGATCATTCCCATGCTCAATTGTTTGGCCAAGGTGCCGCTGTATGTCCTTTTGGTGAACATCTACTTCGCGGCCCACAAGGCCTGGGCCATGTTTTTCATCTCCACCATCAGTCTCTTTTTCGTGCTTCCCGTGGCCAAAATACTGACCATGACGGTCCTCAAGAACAAGGAAACGGCCCCTTTCGTCATGGAAATGCCGCCCTATCACCTGCCGACGATTCGTGGAATTCTCGGAAGGGCGGCCGAGCGTGTGTGGCTGTTCATGAGGAAGATCACCACCATCGTGGCCGCCGTGGCCGTAGTCATCTTCGTTCTCCTTCAGTTTCCGGGAATCGGCAACGAACGGATGGTCCATTACCATCAGGAGAAAGACAGGGTCCTCAACACCTTTTTCGACGAAATCGGAAACACCTCCTATGCGGAGAAACTGGGTCCCGGAAATCTCATGGAACTAGCTCTTTTCCAGGACCAGTACAAAGACGCCCAAATGGGAGTCCGAAGCCGGGAGGCCATGGAAGAGGTCAATGATCGGTTCGAAACGCGGAATCCGCTCTTCTTCGGCATTGTCCGACCCGGCAAGGACAAGGTCGCGCGAAAGGTCAATCGAGCCTTCAAGGCTCTGCTCAAAGAGCGCAAAGGGCTCCTCAGGGAAATGCGCAAGGAGCGCATCGATAACAGCTTTCTGGGAAGACTGGGCAAATCGCTGGAACCCACTACGCAGTGGGCCGGTTTCAACTGGCGAGTCAACGTGGCGCTGCTCAGCGCCCTCGCAGCCAAGGAAAGCAGCGTGGCCACCTTGGGAGCGCTTTACGAACAAGAGGAGGAAGGCCAAGCCCTTGAACAGCGTATGGCCGAGGGGGAGACGGATTTCACACCTCTGCACGCCCTGGCGTTGATGTTGTTTATGGTGCTCTATCCTCCCTGCGTTGCAACCGCCATCACGGTCAAACTACAGGCCGGGTCCACCAAATGGATGCTGTTCTCCATGGCCTACCCCATGGTGCTGGGGCTGCTGGCTGCGACCGTGGTCTTCTCCGGCGGAAGAGCCTTGGGCCTGTCCGGTCTGCAGGCCATGTTCGCCTTCTATGGTTTGGCGGTGGGATTCACTATCCTGATGGGATTGATCAATAATAAACCAAGATACGTTTAACAAAATGGAGGATTGTTCATGATGGAACGGAAACTGATTCTTATCGCAATTATAATCGTTGGGCTGATGTCCGCCGGAATCGCCTCGGCCCACACCCCGCTTTGCTCATGCTACGACAATGGGGACGCCACAATTACTTGCGAAGGAGGCTTCTCCGACGGTTCATCGGCCGCCGGCGTAGAGATGCGAGTTGAAGACGGCAACGGAAAAGTATTGATCAAAGGCAAAATGGATCAAGACAGCGAATTCACCTTCAAGAAGCCTTCCGGTGACTACACCGTAGTCTTCGATGCCGGAGAAGGGCACATCATAAGGACAGACGGAAAGGATATTTTTGAGTAGAACATCGCTCCGAAATGATCGTTAATCACCTAATCAACTTTCTAAACATCACTGTTTACGAAAACACAACAAACTGTCTGTAAACGGAAAACAACAAGGATCGAGAAAGGAGTTACATTCATGAAGAAACTCACCGTAATGTTGACCGGTTTGATGTTGATGGGCCTGACGGGATCCGCATCCGCCCACTTTCAGATGATTTATACGCCGGAAGCGGCACTGGAGAAAGCACAAACCATCGACCTCAAGCTGGTTTTCACACACCCCTTTGAAGCGGGACACACCATGGATATGGGCAAACCCGAGCAGTTCTTCGTCGTTCGCAAGGGAAAGAAGGAGGACCTTCTGCAGAAGTTGCGGCCCATTACCTGGGCCGGTCTGTCCAATAAAGGAGCGGCCTACGATACCACCTACAGGCTGCGAGGCATGGGAGACAATGTGTTCTGTCTGGTTCCGTCGCCCTATTTCGAATCGGAAGAAGACAGCTATATCCAGCAAATCACCAAAGTGGTGGTCAACACCGGCGGATTTCCCACGGACTGGGACACGGAAGTCGGTTTACCGGCCGAGATCGTCCCTCTGGACAAACCTTACGCCCTCTGGACCGGCAACGTCTTCAGAGGGATCGTCAAAAGCAACGGCAAGCCCGTGCCCTATGCCGAAATTGAAATGGAATACCTGAACCACGAGCCGCTTCCGGCCAAGAACGCCTTTGCCGAAAAAGGCCAAGTGGAAGCACCCCAAAGCGCCTTTGTCACCATGACCATCAAAGCCAATGTAAACGGTGAGTTCTCCTTCGGCATTCCCAGAGCGGGATGGTGGGGATTTTGCGCTCTGGGCGTGGGTCCCGACACGGAATACAAAGGGAAGGAACTGTCCCAGGACGCGGTGATCTGGGTCAAGGCCGTGGACATGAAATAGAAGAACTTGCGGAGAGGCCGATCACGGAACCTCCCCCAACCAACGAATCGCCTATCACGAACGAGGCGGTCGGCATCATCAACCTCGGCCGTCCGTTCGGCCGGGAAACAAGGAGCGAAGCTCCGACTCTTGTATTCCCGGCCGACAAGGTATTCGGACATGGCCGCAAGAAATCATCAATGGGTAATAACGATAAGACAGGTCTGATAAGTGGATGCCATCATTGTAATCGTCATTGTCGCCATTGCGATCTTATATTTGTACCGACGTCTTTCCGCGAATCTGAAAAGAGGCGGCTCGTCATGCGCTTGTGGGGGCTGCGAAGCCTGCTGCGGCAAGCCGACCTCCGCTTCGGAGGACAAAGAATAGTGTATGAGCCGAAAACTCAGGATACATCCGTATGCCGCAATTCAACCTATTGAAACCGAGAAAGAGGTTCTATCCGTATTATAGTCGACTCTTCCGAGTTTTGAATGTCACTGTACATGACTTGAGCAATATTTGCATAAATTTGCGATAACTGTCGTTCCGAAAGTCATATGTAATCCATATACGACCTGAAGTATAAGCATCATTAAATTATATAATCGATATCGTCTTAAGGGCTCCAATACATGGAGGGGCAAGTGAAGGCGCAGGAAGGCTTCTATCCCTATGAAGCCTCTTGCGCCTTTTTTTCCGACCGGAGAGGAGGTGGTTCACCAGGACCTGACGACTTCATAAAGGATGCAACACAGAACCGGTGTTGAGGATAGTCTAACAACAGTCGAAATTTACTATGGAAGAAACTTGAACGGAGGAGAGAGTAAAATGAAGAAGTTGGTGCGAATTTTGGTATTGATGCTCGCATGCGGGTCTCTGATTTCTTTCCCGGCTTACGCCGAGGAGATGTCCAATTACGATCTGATGCGGGAATTGGAGACGATGAAGGAGCGAGTGCAACAATTGGAGAAGATGCTCGAAGGCCGCGGCGTAGGGGCTCAAGGAGCAGCCCCCGCGAAGCACCCGGGGTTCGAGCAGGTTCGATCCGAAAACGAACGAATCTCGCAGGAACTCGAGTCCGTGGGTCGGCGCCAGAAGGATATGCGGTCCATCCTCGATGAACTCGCGGAACGAGTCTCCATCAACGGCGTGGTCGAAGTGGAAGCCGGATATGAGAAGCTGACCAAGAAGAACGCCAAAGACGAGGAGAGCAGCGACATCAGCTTGGCCACCGCTCAAATCGAATTGGACGCCGCCGTTCACAAATACGTCAACGCCCATATGATCCTGTTGTGGGAGGAGGACGACACGGAACCCGTGGACCTGGATGAAGCCACCATCACATTGGGAGCCACACCCGACTTCCCGTGGTTCCTCCTGGCGGGGCGTTTCTATCCTCCGTTTTCCCCTTTTGAGACCTTTTTCGTGTCCGACCCGTTGACCCTGGAGATCGGTGAAATTCAGGAAAGCGCAGCCGCCGTGGGCTATTCCGGCGATTGGCTTTATGCATCCTTCGGCGGCTTCAATGGAGACGTTTCCACGGAAGAAAACGATCATATCAACAATCTCTTTTTCAACATCGACGTATTCAACCCGGAAGGCTCCTTTGGAGACCTGTCCTTCAACGTGGGCGTCGGGTTTCTGTTCAATATGGTGGATACGGACACCCTGCAGGATGAGGTGGCGGTGGATACCCTCGAAGACTCCATCCCCGGTCTCGCCGGACACTTCACGCTGAGTTACGCTTCCTTCGGCCTGAACCTCGAATACGTGACCGCATTGAGCGATTTCGAGCCCGGAGAATTGGGGTTCGCCGTGCTGGACGGGGAAGATCGGGAGGCCAAACCGGCGGCCTGGAATGTCGAGCTGGGTTACGGCTTTCTCGACCGATTCCAAATCGCCGCCAAGTATGAAGGTTCCAAGGATTTGTTCGGCTTGTATCCGGAATCCAACTTCGGCGCCGTTTTCGGCTGGGAACTCTTCGCGGGAACCACCCTGTCCTTCGAGTATCTCCACGGCGACTTCGACGATAACGACGACGGATTGGATTCCCGGGATCTGTTCACCACTCAGCTCGCCGTCGAGTTCTAGCGCTCTTCTACGCTAAGGCGCGGCTGATCATCCGTGGGGGAGTCTCACTCCCCCCACGCAACCTCAACCGAACCATCCCGGGTCGGACGCCGGTGGTTGGGGAGGGGCCCGCATGTCCGCGGGCCGCGAGAAGGTCTGAAACATTTCATCGGGGTCGACGCACACCACCGGCCGTCTCGACCGTCTTGTTGAAAGAGTCGCCGATACCCCCGGCCCCTGTGCACGGACAACCAAGCGTGAACATCAGACAAAGGATCATCCGTTATGAAGATCGCAATCGTAACCCACGATAAAGAGAACATTGCCGAGCATTTCGCGGGAAGCAGCTACATTCTCGTGGCGACTGTGGGACCCGATGGAGTCGTCGCCAAGGAAATCAGAGTCAAGCCGGGGCACCCGGAGTTCTCAGGAGAAGCAGGCCATCCCCTGACCGATGAGAAGGGACGGCACGGGTTCGGTCCGGAGGCTGAACGCAGGCACGGCGCCATGTTCGAAACCTTCAAAGATTGCGAGGCGTTGATCGTGCACAAGATCGGTACCGGAGCCTTCCGTCATTTCACCACCGCCGGCGTCAGGGTAGTGGCTACGGACATCGAAAAGATTGATGAGGCCGTGAAGCATTATGTGGAGGGCGGCCTGGAGCACAAAGAGGCCTATCTGGATTGATCTTGTGTAGGTGAAAACGAGTCCGAAAAAGGTGCTGCGTCTTCCCGAACTCTGCTCGCGCCCGCTGCCTCCTTCTTGAGCTCACACAACGGCCTGCGGGCCCGTGGAACTCAACGAGGAGGGCCGCTCCAGCGGTCCCCCTCGCTCTTGCACATCCAACCGGCCGGTCCCGGCCTACAGGATCTCGCCCGGGTTCAGCAGTTCGGTTTCCCCACTGTTATCTTCCACTCCTTCGTTGTCGTTGATGAACCTGCGCGCTCAATCCGAGGCCTGATTCAACCACGCATTTGTCCGAACTGCTCGAAAATACGAGATACCTATGTGGATATGGACTCCCGTCAATGGGTAAAGGCCGTTCTCGGCGACGGCCCACACTCCGTGTTTGTTCACAGGGTCACCGGGGGACCGCCGGCACGGTGGGTACAGCGGATAAGGTGGGCCTTCGGCCGCATTGTGGGCAAGCACTATGGCCTGCCCTCCTATCAATAGACGAGTTCCCCCACGAATGATTACCACACCCCGTTCAAAGTGGAGCAACGAGAAGAACCGTCCACGAGCTCTTGGAAGGCTCTCCTCGTTGTTGAAGGCATCCTGCTCCGGGTTGTGCGCGACTCCTCCGCATGCTCTTTGAGGCTTTTGCAGAGCGGGGCATTCGGTTTGACAGCAACAGGCCTTTCACATAGGGTGGTTGATTGTAAACAATCCAACGTCGAAGTATTGGTTGCGCGAGTACACTGGCGGACGGGTAGTGAAACCCATCCGGAATGAATCCCTATCAATGAAGGATACTAAGTGAAATGGCCACGGAAAGGAGATTTAACGACGTATTCTTTTACTATCACACCGTAAGCTCCGCCTACCCGCGGATACCTACGGAATACCCGCTCCTCCTTGAACAGGCGGAACGGACGGATAACGTTCTTCATGGAGATTTTTCGATTACCTGTGCATGGAGTGTTTCCGGGAAACGGGTATAAAAGGGTCACTGTCGGACGACGGGCCTCGCAGCAAATGTCCTTTAGGAAGCTCATGAACCATGGCTAAGGACCTTCCCCTAAAGCACCGATTGGTACTCGGCGGTATAGCCGCCGTTTTCATTCCTTTCACCCTTGTAGCAGTCATTATCTATATTCAGCTTTCCCGATCCCTGTTGGAGATGACTAAGGCCAATTCCGTTCGTATCGCCAATAATGTATCCGTCTTAATCGATGCTACTTTGAGTGAGGAAATGAAATTGGCTGAAACGATTGCATCGGACCTGGATGTGATCGCCGCCGCGAAAACGGAGGATTATCAAATTGCTTCCTTGGAACTGACAAATATTTACGGACGGGTAGGCAAGAAGTTCTTCACTATTTTCCTGGCCGACCGGCAGGGAATCATCAGAGAAGACCCTTTTTTCCCTCAACAGATCGGCCTGGATATCTCTGATCGGGAATACTTCATCGGCGCGCGGAAAGGCGCCCCATGCGTAGGCGGGCCGTACTTTCCCAGGGGAAAGGCGACACCCGAAAACCCCATTGTCGTGATCTCCGCCCCGATTGAAGACCATAACGAGTTTTACGGAATCATAGCCATCGCAATTACCACTGATTTTATCGTTAATGTTATCTCTCAAGAAAAGCTCGGTCAGACCGGATACGCCTTTCTCATGAACTCACAAGGACTCATTCTGATCCATCCCAAGAAAGAATTTATTCTTCACCTGAACCTTCTGGATCAGCCCGGGTCGGAAGAGCTCATGAAGATACTTATGGGAGGGAAGAGAGGCGCCGTAGACTACACTTTCGACGGCGTCAAGATGATCGTAGGTATCGACCATGTGCAGACCACGGGTTGGATCACGGCATTTACACAGAGCAAATCCGAAATCATGGTACCTGTGAACAGAATACTGCTTTCCATTTTCATTAGCGGTATCATTTTTTTGCTGATTACAATAATTATAATCGTATTCTTTTACAGCAAAGTGAGCAACCCAATAGTCAAACTTATGGATATGATGAAACAAGTTACCTATCACTCAAACGAAATCATTTTACAGGTAGGGTTGGATCGGAAGATTACTTACGCAAATCCCGCTTATGAGAGAATTACCGGTCTTAGAGTCGAAGACATCCTTGGAACGGAGCCTGTCCTGACGAATCCCCACAACATAGCGCCGTCCGAAATTTGGGCTTCCCTGGAGGCCGGCATTCCCTGGTCCGGTCGCGTTGTGCTGCACGGAAACTACCCGGACCCCATTACGTTGGATGTCATGCTGGTGAACTTCAGAGACGATCGAGGCGGCATACAGGGTTACCTTGAAATAGCACGTGATATTACCGCTGAAACCGTGTTCGAGAAGAAACTCAACCAGGCGCAGAAGCTCGAAGCCATAGGCACCCTGGCCGGTGGAATCGCTCACGACTTCAACAACATCCTCAACGTGATCTTCGGGTATTCCGAGCTGATCCTGATGAAAAAAGATTCCATACCGGATGTTGAAAACTACATCAGCCAGATATTGACGGCTTCCGAGAGAGCGCGTGATCTCGTCGGCCAGATTCTCACCTTCAGTCGGAAGACGGATTTTGAACTCAGGCCCTTGTTACCGGAATCGGTGCTCAAGGAAACACTGAAGCTTCTGCGAGCCTCCATCCCTTCAACGATCAATATTGAAACGAACATGGATTGCGGTTCCGCGGTCATGGCCGAACCGACCCAGCTGCACCAAGTTGTTATGAATCTCTTTACGAACGCGGTCCACGCCATTGGGGGCGCCGCCGGCACCATCAAGCTGGAGCTCCAAGATTACTTCCTGGACGAAGACTACGCGCGCACCCATCCCGATATCAAGCGAGGGAAACACGTTCTTCTGCGCGTCTCGGATACGGGCCGCGGTATTGAACCGGAACTGCTGGATCGCATATTCGAGCCTTTTTTCACCACAAAATCTCAAGGTGAGGGCACCGGGCTCGGACTTTCCGTAGTGCACGGCATCGTCAAGAGCCTGGGCGGAATCATCACGGCCTACAGCGAGGTCGGAAAAGGCACGACATTTAATATTCTTATCCCGGCCATAGAAATGGATGATCCACCATCGTATCATCCGAAGGAGTCGGTTACGAGGGGCACGGAGAAGGTTGCCGTGGTGGATGATGAGACCGCCATAGCCGATTCCATGCGGTCCATTCTGGTCAATTGCGGCTATACGGTGACCTCCTTCACGGACAGCGTAGACGCACTGACGGCGATCAAAGAGAACCCCGCCGATTTCGACGTCATCGTCACAGACTATTCCATGCCCAAGCTCAGCGGGTTGGACCTGATAAGCGCCCTTAAGGAGGCGGGGATATCCATTCCCGTCATTCTCATGTCCGGCTATCTCGGCAAGACCATCGAAGTCGCCGCCAGGGACCTGGGCATAACCGAGTTGATCACCAAGCCCGTCAGTACGTATCAACTCACCGATGCCATTCATAGAGTCTTGGGGAAGAATGAAAACTGACACCGGCCATGCGAACGAGATCCCGCCGGCCGACTATCTGGACTTCATCAGGCCTTCTATAGCGGAACGACTCCGTTGAGGCACCGCCTTAGTACGGAGTATCGCCGCTCCAAATGAAGCGTACCTCGATTCTCCATCGGCCGGCTTTATTCCCACCCGGCCAACGCCTTTTGGACGCGAGACCAGAACCTCTCCACTTTTGCCGTCGATAGAGACTCGCTCTTATAGATCGAGAGCATCCGAAATCGGCATTTCGAAGCGCAGGTTCCCATGATGGCGGTCTTGATCACTCTCTTCACCGGTTGCCGCATGACGAACCGGTCCACCCACCAGGGAGCCCCCAAGGAAGTGACGACCAGCATCTCCCGAAGACCGTGCAATCTCGGTTTGATGGGCCCGTATCCGTCGGAATGATCATAGGCCGTGCCCGGCGCCCAAACCCGATCGAACCAACCTTTCAGAATAGCGGGAAAGCCGAACCACCACGTGGGAAACAGCAATACCACGGCTTGAGCGGACAGCAGACGTTCCACATGGACCGCCACGGATTCCGACACATACGGACCCGCGTAATAGCTCGCTCTCTCCGTATGCGTCATGGAGGCTTGGAAGCCTTCCGCATAGAGGTCTTCCAAAGTAACTTCATGGCCGCCTGCTTGGAGAACCTCCTCAACTCGTCGAGCAATGGAGGAACACAGACTGTCTGCAAGAGGATGCGCCTTGACGATCAGACAACGCATTCGGGATCGCGACTCCTTTTCCCCCGGCGGCCGGAATTCCGGTGCTTCCGGCACGATTCGGGAATGGTGACCCGGCCTTCGACTTCCATGTCGTCTCTAATGTCATGTTTTCCGCTTCACTTTGGGTAAGTTGTAGGTGCCGGTCAAGCACCAAACCGCGATGGGTCGAGAATAAAGAGGATATCCGACTCCGGAGAACCGCCCTAACGCCTTCGATACACAGTGCCCCATCCTCTTCGAGGGTTCCGACCGATCCACCCGCCGGCTCCCGAAACGACCTTTCATTTCGGACATCTCGTGTGGTACTTATTTCGATCATATCATCCGCTTCCCGCGCGACGTAAACGGACTACCCAACCATAACTCCAAAGGACGGCCAATGGACTCCACAATCCCGGGCAACCTGCTCACCACCGCCATGGCGGTGATGCCGCATACGGATGTTTCGCGCGCTCTTGAAACGGCCCTGTCACTGGACGTGCCCTTTTGGCCCCAGTTGCCCAACTACAGCTATTACGAGGATATGTACGTGCAGGCCGCCGAACATTTTCCCGGAATCGTACTGAACGTTGAAAAACGGACCCTGCACTTCTCCATGGAGAAGTTCATGGAAGAACTGGAACCCACGTTGACGCGATTCGACGACCCCGCCCTTTTCGACATCAGCGAAACCTATTCGGCGGTATATCACCGCTTTCTGGAGATCGACTTGTCGGACCGCCCCGCCATCAGAGGGCAGCTGGAGGGTCCCATCAGCTTCGGGTTCAACATCCTGGATCAAGATGAACGCCCCATTCTCTTTGACGACACCGTTCGGCCCTTCATGTTGGAATTCATGGCCAAACGGTTGAACGTGCAACTGGAGAGGCTCAAACAGCGCAATGCCAATGCCTTTATGTTTGTGGATGAACCGGGGCTGCAATTTCTGTTTTCCGCCATGGCCGGGTATGGGGATTTGAAGGCCAAAGCCGATCTGGATGAATTCTTCTCCCAAGTGGACCGCCCCAGAGGCATCCATCTGTGCGGAAACCCGGACTGGGATTTCCTCCTTAACCTGGACCTCGATGTGCTTTCTCTAGACGTGTATACCAACGCGGAAATTTTCTCCTCCTATGCGGCCTCCATACGAAAGTTCCTGGACCGCGGCGGCGCCCTTGTCTGGGGCATCGTCCCCACGGGGACCGATTTCTTCTCACGAGAAGGAATTCCTTCCTTGATACAACGCCTCGAAAGCGTCTGGCAGGTCCTGTGGTCCAAAGGAATTGATCGAGAGCGACTGACGGCTCGAAGCATGCTCTCACCGGCCACCTGCTGTCTGGTCAACCCGGACAAGGAACGTACCGTGGAAAATGCTTTTGCGGCTGTAAAAGGCATGGCCGATATTTTGCGGGATAAATATCTCCCATAGTCTCCGATGAGAGCCGAGGGGAACCGGGGGAAACGGAGCCGCTCCGCTCCCGGGAGGCTTCTTTTCTCTTCTCGGCCGTTATGCTGAATCTTGGGCAAAGTCCTTGACCCAAGTGCATTCCAACGTTAAGAAATGCGTTATCTTCGCTGAAGACGACCGTGGTTGAGGAGCTGAAATGCCGGTGCGAAATCACCGATCACCGTGCGAATCCTCCAGACTCATGCCGAACGGCGGCACCGCCCGGATAGTCCTTTGTATCTGCCTTCTTCTGTCGGCCTTCCCCGCCGAGGTTGCGGCCCAATCCCCTTTCGCATTCCAGGGAAACATCGGGCGTCGAGTTCTGTCCAATTACCTGTCTCGAGCCATAACCATGTCCAACATGCTGGACGAAAAAGACCTATATCTGGAAGAAAACATCCGCTTTGTGTCAAATTTGGGAGCTAAGTTTCTGGGACGCACCACACTCATTTGGGGCAACGAGAGTGTTTTTCCCGCCCAAGTGGCGGCACTCCCCGCTAGAATTCAGATGATTCACGCAGTAGATCCCGAAATCCTGCTCGAGGCGGCCATATTCGAATTCGTGACCGACGGTGTTGAAAACGTGGCCGTACCCTCCTGGGTGTTCGAGTGGTTCGAGGTTCCGGTCCAAAGCAGAAACTTCGACTATGAGAGCATGCTCTTCTCCTGTCAAAGTCCGGTCATCGAAGGATATCCTGAGAATGCCTCGGTCCCCGACGTCTCTCGGCTCGAAACGCGGATGTGGATGTTCTACCAGGCCGCCTCTTATATCAGCGCCGGCATTGAAGCACTCCACCTGGGGCAATTGGAATGGATGTGCGAGTGCGACTCCGACTATGCCCATCTGGAGGATCTGGCGACTCTGATTCGCAACTATGCCGCACAGCACGCGCGCCGTGGTGTGGTGTTGCTCAATGCGCATACGCACGGCATTGTGCGGGGGGGAAGGTTGCTGCTGGATTTCTGTGAATACCCACTTCGCGTGAAAGAAGTGGACGGGAGTCAAACCAACGAGGGCGTTCTGGAAATGGGGTTCTTGGATGCCGTTTACGGATTGACCAAAGGCGGCGAAGCACCGGATGGACGGTACACCTCACGCGCCTTATATCTCGTCGAATTCGACCACGGCTACGCGGGGGACGTTCCAGGAGCGTGCATCAAGCCGGAATGCGTTTGGGGATGCGACGAGGTGACCTGGTTCGCTCGGCTGGAAAAGGAGGAGCGCAACGCCTTTCTGGAATACGCATGGCAGTGGGTCCGCTCCCATGACCGTTTCGGGTTCGTGGAAATGCCGGGATTGCGTGACATACAGGGCGTAGCCGAAAACGATGCGGACTGGTACTATGCAAACTCACCGTCCAGTCACCCCTACGGCTTCGATCAAGAGGAGACCATCAAGGAAATCCGGCTCAACTCCCCCCTGTCCTATGATCCCGCCGTCGGCGCCCGGAGCCTGTTGTTTTAGATGGATTCGGTTCGAAACCCAACCCGGGGCACCAGGCAAAGGAAGGAGGCTTATGGCCCGCCGTGACATCTTGCGTTAGTATAGATATTTTGTTGTTGATTTCAGAGTTCCACTTGAATCGTAATCTCTTTTCACCAGACGGTTTCCATCGGAATCACAATCAATTTCGTTATAACCCTCCAGTCCGCCGTTCTTATCGATGTACTCGATTCTGAAGATAAAGCCCGAGTCTCCGTAAAAATACTTGGTGCCGCCTAGAATCTCACCCGTTAAATCGAAGGTCAGATCCCTTATCCTTCGGTGTCGTTCATCATACAGATAGATGTGGATCTTTATGGGGCGACCCTCGGCATCATAGACTTCATTCCGGATCCGTTCTCCAAGTGAATCATAGTAGAAAGTCACCTTTGTTGTAGGGGAACCCTGAGGATGATAGTTGCACTGCTCGGTCCGATGTCCAACTTCGTCGTATTGATAGACCGCATACCACGACATTTGATTGTCCCGGTCAAACCGAGTCTTTTTGGTCATCAATCCGTTCTTGTCCACTTCGTATTCAAAGCGTTTCAGCATGGCCCCGGAAGGGTCGAAGCAAATTCTTGAAACCATATGTCCGGTATCGTCCCGATGAATCATCATCCTGCTCATCAAACGGTCCAGGCCGTCATAATTTTCGTATCCCTTGACTAGGTGATTACGGTAGATAAACATGCCGACCTGCCCGGATTTGTACCGGGATCGCTCCTGTATTGAAGCACGGCCGAATCGAATGATGAGAGGGAAAAGGGAGAAAGCTCCCAAGAGACAGAGGGTCAGGATGAGGTCGGGCATTTGACGGCCTTACCTAAACAGGTATTCACGGGGTATCCCGGGTGATGGTGTTCCCCCGGAGACGGTGTGACCCAATACAAAGGCCCCCCCGTGAATGGCTGACTTCCATGATCAACCGATCAACACGAGTCCGCAGAGCATACCCATTTTCACCGCCTCCGGGTCCGTCTCTCGCGTGATCCGGTCCATTTCCCATCCCGCCGCCTTCATGAGCCGGGAGACGTTGATGCCGAAGCCGGACATGGACGGCCGGGCAATTTGCGGATGGCGACAGTCACCGTTGTCCGACAGAACCGGACAATCCGGGTGATCGGGACAGAACAAGAGCTTACAGGATCCACCGGCAAAAGCCTTTGAACGAGTGTATCCCAGGTCGATGGCCGCCTTTTCAACACCGGACGCGATCTTGTGCAGCGACCGGAACAGATTGAGGCTTTCTTTGGAGAGAAGGGTCTCGGTGGGAGCGTCGATCTTGAACACCACCGCCCGGGCGTAATCCTTCAGCAGCTCTTTAAAACCCGCGGGTCCGGAAACGTGGGGCGGGCAAGAGGCGGCAAGGCCGTAGTTCTCGCATCCGGAATCCTTGCAGAAATTGGTCAACGATTCATCCACCGTCACGTCCGCGGCCGAAACCGCTTGGGCATCGCTCGCTCCTTTTTCGCGTGCCGTTTGAATCAGCGATTCGAGTATCTCATTGATGGTTTTGGCGTCTCCGTTCATGGTTCCTCCCTACTTGTTCCCACTCAAATCCAGATATTTGTCGATATCGCGGCGAAGCTGCTCGGAATCCGGAAGTCGCCCCATGGACACGACTTGTCCGTTAATGACCAGTCCCGGGGTCATGGTCACCCCTTTTTCCGCAAAGTAGCCGATGTCGGATCGTTTCTTCAAGGCCACCCTGTCGGTGATCCCCATTTCGGTTATGACGGATGCGACTCTTTCATAGAGTGTATCACATCTCTTGCACCCAACACCCAGAATCTCCACGACGTCTCGACCTTCGCCCGTATCGGACGCCGCTTCAAAGGCTTCTTTGATCCATTGGACGACTTGTGCTCGTTCGGGGACGCTGCCCTGATGAACGCTCTTCCCGTTGATCACCAGCACGGGCGTCATCATGATGCCGGCCTCCAGGGCCCTCTCTTCGCATGGTCGTAACGCCTCGTCGAGCGCCGGAGACCACCTTTGCCCCGGCGTGCCGCAGCAGGAGGCCTGATCCGGCTCAGGCGACGTTTCTCCAATCAGAGCATACACCCTGTCCCAATCCACCGTCACGGCGACCGTTTTTGCGACATCTTTGGCCGTGCCGGGTAAAAGCCCGCATTTTTCGGCGATCCCGCGCGCCTCGTCACCAGTGTAGGCAATGTGCCGAACCGACGCATCAAGCCCCATCTCCGCGACGATGTCTTGGACCATGCGCGTGACATAATCACACCGAGGACACGGCGGTTCCGTTCCGATAATCACAATTTTGTTTTCCATTTCTTCCCAGCTCCTGTGCATGGAATAAAACAGTATTCTACTAGATCAAATATTATACAAAATAGGAGACGAATATACAAAGTCCGGTCGGATTGGAAAAACACGGGCGTGCCGACGTGAGCTGGGGACGAGCGTTCGAACGCAGAAACTCATCTGCGTTGCCGGGGCCGGATCCTCTCGCCTCGCCCGTTAATAAAATGACGGGAATTCCCAATTGACGGCTTCCACGCAGCCTTCCGATGGTCTTTGGAAAACGGAGGACCACGAATTGCACCTTTTGGTTCGGCACTACGACCCGGGCACTTGCCTGGTGGTGGTGTTCACAGCCTCGGGGCAACTGTGGGCCTTCCTGGACTCCGACAGTCAACACGGCGTCGCCGCATCCATGGACGTCTTCGGCAACCCCTATGCCTTGCACCTGGACCCCACCCTGCCCGGAACAGCCGAGCTCAGGCTCGACATCCCCGACCATTCGGGCCGATTCACCGTGTCCCTGCACTATCCCGCAGTGGATTGATGAGGGTGCATTGGTTACGAGCCGGGATGACGACCGGTTCTTCGCTTCATTAGGCGATGTTCGCTGTTCGAGTGGACAATACCCGGCCCCCTGAAAAAGAAGGATGAAACGCAACCCCGTGAACCGCGCTATGCGGGAGCCCGTAGTCAATAGTCGGGTACGCTTCCGGGACTTCAGCGATTCATCCGTCAAGCGAATAGGTGTTGATTCCATACATGGAATGCCCACCGAATCCATGGCCTGTTGCTCTTGCCGACTTCATGCTCTATCCTGACTCTGCAATGTCCGTATTCCCTTCCTATGAAATAGAGTGGTTGTGAGGCGGTTGCTCCCGTATGCCGGGGGAGCGGTCGGGAAATGGATTGTGTAGAGTAGAGCCCTGACGGCAAAGGAGTTCAGGCCGACTTTTAGTGACGCCTCGCTGCACGCAGCTACTACGTGTCGTCTAATCTTACTTACCGACAGCGCCCCCTCGTCGAACCGGACGTGCGGATTTCCCGTATCCGGCTCTCCGATGACCTTTCAGCGACAAGGCATTCGCAAGGAGTTGACGGCTTTCTCATGCAGGTAGACCACCCCTTTCGTGCGCAGCGCCGCATACAGCGACGGCCCGTCCAGGTGTTGACAGCGCCGGTGGCTCCTCGTCTTCATGAATCGACGGAACCGGTTGTGGCCGGTTCTTGCTTGGCCTTGAGGCCCAGTTTCATCCGAAGAAGGGAGACTTTGGCGGCCACTCCATTTTCCGGCTTGACCCGATCCGTAGTGGGACGTTTTCCGTCCAAGCGGTTCTTCCTCCATTCGTCCGAAACACGATCAAAGTCCTGCCCCTTGGCTCCATCCTGTTTCCAGGACTTCTTCGCTACTATGGGCAAGTCCGACTCCCGGCCGGGACCGTGCAGCGGGTTATGTATTCCCCGCCGCCGTTTGGACTCGGGCTACCTGCCGCCCTGCCCGTCCCGCCGGGTCTCCCGGGTTCCCCGGCGCTCCTTCGAGTACATGCCGTCTCCAAACGCCCCGGGCGGCATGGTGCGACGCTCCTGTTTTCCCATCGCACCATTGGCAGGTTTCCCCATATACGTGGAAGGTCACCGCCGCCATGCGTGTAACGAGGCCGAAGCGAGTTCACTTGCGTTACGGCCTGCACTCTATCTGACCTTACGGCCTTTTCCGGCCCGCTTGACGCCTCGGGTTACCCCTGCGCGCCGGGCCGGCGACTTCGCGGTGAACAGGCAATTACCGCGGGCGGAACTTTCATCCGCCAGGATCGCCAGAGCTTCGCCTGGCGCACGCGTATTCACGGGGGGAAACCGGGTTGCCTTACCAATTCCCAATGTTTCCTACATCCGCTGAATGGGCAAAGGAATTCCCAAGTTCGGCTTCGCCCCGAAAGGGACGGAACCCGCGAAGGGGGTCCGGGGGAACGGTGTTCCCCCGGGCAACCAATAGAAAAGTCCACCCCGTGAATGATTACAATGGATTCTCACCAAAATTGGGGGCTTGCGTATGAACACGGCTCAGGAACCGGGATCGGCGGAAAGACAACCCGCCAGGGGATTCCCAAGGAATCTCCTGCTGAAACGTCTGGGAGTTTCGATTCTACTGGTTCTTTCGTTTTACGGGACGGCTTCGGCCGGCGAGGCCGGCGAATCCGGGGCCTTGAACTTGGACGATGCCTCGCTGATGCGCCGGTGCTTCACCCTGGCCCAAACCGCCGTAGACGAGGGCAATGAACCCTTCGGAGCGCTGCTGGTCAAAGACGGCCGCATTATCATGACTTCTCGAAATACGGTCAATACCGACCAGAACACGACCCATCATGCCGAAACCAACCTGATCGCCGCTGTTTCCAGGGAGTACGGCCCCAAGACACTGCACGGGGCCACCCTGTACACCAGTGCGGAGCCCTGCCCCATGTGTTGTGGGGCCATCTATATGGCCGGAATCAGCGGAGTCGTGTACGGGTTGTCGACCGAGCGACTGGAAGCCCTTTCCGGTTTCAAGGCGGAAATACCCGCGAGACCCATCTTTTCCCAGGGCGACCGCAAGATCACGGTTTCCGGTCCCTTATTGGAACAAGAAGCGGAGCGGATCATACGAGACTACCTTGAGAAGAACTGACGTAGTCCGACAAACAATCAGGAATACCATTGACTCTTACCCGGCGGTCGGCTGCTGTGCATCAGCCGGATCGAGCGGAAAATCGGCCCCTCCTCACGAAGCCGTGCGCGCGGTTTTTCCGCGCACGGCTTTCCCATGTTCTTCATCCCAAGGCATGCCTTCGGACCATGCTCAGGTCTATTCGATGTCCGGAACGCCGACGAAATCCTGTCCGGTCTGGTCCGAGGTCAGATTGGTATACGACCGGGACGGCGGCGAGAAAGTCGTACCGGCCTTGGACGGCGTCACCACGGCGTTGGTTCCCGCTGCAAGGATCAGGAGGTAGTTGCCGGAAGCGTCTGTCGTGGTCGACGGCAGCCATCCGGACCCGGTGCTGTTCACCGCGACTCCCACCATGGGTTGGCCGTTGGTTGAGGACGTGATGGTCCCCGTAACGTTTACCATGTCCAACTCCGCGCCGAAGTTCTGGTTGGCTTGATCCGAGGTGACGTTGCTGTAGGAGCGCGAGGGCGGGTTGAAACTGAAGCCGATCCTGGACGGCGTCACCGTGCCGCTCCAGCCGTAGGACACATTAAACGAGTAGTACCCGGAGCTGTTGGTGCTGGTGGAGCCGCCGCTGTAGGAAACGGTCGTATCGAACAGGGGCTGGCTTCCGGGTGATGCGGTAATGGTTCCGGAAATGGTGAACATCTGCGTGGTGCCTAGGAAGTTCTGATCGGTCTGATTCGACGTTACATTGCTGAGACTTCGGGAGGAAGGACTGAAATCATATCCCGTTTTGGACGGGGTCACCGTGCCGCTCCAGCCGGAAGTCACTTCAAAGGAATAGTAGCCCCAACCGTCGGTGGTCGTTGATCCCCCGGTATAGGAGATGGCGACACCCGAGACACCGGATATGCCGATGCCCGCTTCATTCTGGTACACGGTTCCCGAGACGGTGATCACCGGTACCGTGCCGACGAAATCCTGCGTCTTGTCATCGGTTACATTGCTGAATGTCTTGGAAGCGGGAGAAAACGTGTAACCGGTTTTGGACGGCGTCACCGTGCCGCTCCAACCATAGGACACCTGCCGGCTGTAATTGCCTGAAGCATCCGTGGTGGTTGTGACCGTCCCGTCGGAACCGCTGAACGTCAATCCCACGCCGCTCATGGGGGTGCCCGACGACGTTTCCACCGTGCCCGACACGGTCACATAATCGGGCATGCCCACGAAATCCTGCGTCTGGTCGCCCGAAACGTTGCTGAACGTCTTCGAAGAAGGGGAAAAAGAGTAGTCGGATTTGTACGGAATCACCGTGCCGCTCCAGCCGACCGGGACCGTCTTTGTATAGGCCCCGGAAGTGTTGGTCTGGGCCTCCCCGGCGCTCCCAAAGGTCAATAGAACTCCACTGAGAGGCGCGCCCGACTCGGTTCGAACATACCCGGATATGGTGACTTGGGGTTCGGTTCCAGCCTCGGCCGTAAAATCCGTATTCGGAACATCACAAGGAAGATAGGGAACAAATGACACGCTCGGGGGATCGAAGGTATATCCCTCCAGAGCCGGGGTTACGACTCCACCCCACAGAGGATCCAATTCCATGCTGTAGTTGCCGCCGCCGTCCGTTAGGACGGTGCCTCCCGAGTTGCTGAATTCTATCGTTACACCGGCGAGGCCGACCCCTCCCTCGGTCACCCGCCCGGACACGACGTAGGCATCGGATACGAAACCGAGGAAGTAACCGGATTGGTTGGAAGAAAGATTCACATATGCAGTCTGGTCCGGAGAGAAGACCCAACCTTCCTTCTCCGGCGTAACCACACCGGTAAATCCGAAAGGCACCCGCAAGTCATACGCCCCCGACGCGTTGGTCGGTGCCGTCCATGTATCGCTCCCTTGGGCGGCGACCACCGTCACACCGGTGGCAGGTATAGGAACAAGCGACGGCGTGCAGGAAAGTGTCTCGATGAGCCCCGCTATTTGAACATAGACCAAGAAGTTCTGGTCCACCTGGTTCGAGTCGACCTGGCTGAAGACTCGTTGGGAAGGCTCAAACACGACGTCTTCGGCATACGGCGTAACGGTGCCGCTCCATCCTTTGGGGACCTGCACGCTGTAGTATCCATTGAGGTCCGTAACCGCGTTGCCGGCGCCGTTACTGAGTGTGATGGTCACATCCTCCGCACCCCCTCCGGGCGTGGTCACCCGTCCCGATATGGTTACCGTTTCCACAGCGCCGGCTACGTAGTCGTCGCCCGGTTTGTCCGAGGTGACATAAACATAGGTGCGGTCCGCCGGATCGAAGATGTATCCGGTGGAAGACGGGGTCGCCGTTCCGCTCCAACCATCGGATGTTTGATGAACGTAGTATCCCTCGCCGTCGGCCGTGCAGGACCCGCCGCCGTTGCTGAAATCGACGTCGGCGTAGGGAAGCCCCGTCCCGCCCTCCGCCACCGTGATCGTGCCTGATATGACCGGATCCGAAGTTTCAAAAACATGTATGTAATCATGGGCCACCAAGAAATAGTACCCGCTTTGGGAGCTGACACCTAAAGACACGCTATACGTGCCGGGCTGGGCATAGGTGTGCACAGGGTCTTTTTCTGAACTGGTCTCCCCGTCCCCAAAAAACCAGGACCATGACGCGGCGTTCTCCAGAGACAAATCTTGAAACTGGACATCCAGCGGGGCCGTGCCGTAACGAGGGTCGGCCGTGAAACAATAGTCGAATTCAGGGGGCGGAAATTTCTTTAGAATATCATAGGAGAAGCCGTCCTCCGGGTAACCCGCGGATGAGATGTCCGAGGAGGAAACCTGTACGTAGGCTGCGCTGATGTCGGAGAAATCCAGCGTCATCACTTCGCTCTGATCCGCGACGTTATTGGCTTCGAGGCTCGCCTCGTCAATGGATCCCAGAAAGGCTTGATAATTCAGGCCGTCGAATGTGAACACCACGATGGTGGATCCGGTTTCGTATTCCTGGAGATAGATGTTGACCGAGTTGCTCGGGTCTTTCCATATGCCCGAATGCTGCGTTCGTATGGCGTTGAATTCTTTGCGGATCGCCACTTGTACCGGCTGTGGCGATGGCTCTGAATTGTCGGTGATGGTTGCCGTGCCCGACTCGTCGGATGAGAACGCGATATTCAATCGCTTGCTTCGGGCAGGATCCATGGAATACGCATCGAACTCCTCGTCGGCCATATCCGATATAAACGCATAAAAGGTTCGGGCGTCCTGCGTGTAAACGACGATGGTTGAACCGGTCGCATAATGTTGAATGTAGAAATTATGTGCGTGCTCGGATACATCGTCCTTCCAGATGCCCTGGTACTGAGCCATCACGTTGCCCGAAAGGAACACCCCGAGAAAAAACAAGGCAAGCCCCGTCATAAAACAGCTTCTTCTTCCCATGCCTGTCTCCCTTTATTTTTCCACACAAATTGGAACAATCATGGAGAACGCCTATAAAATTGTTCACGCCCCGTGTTTTCCGTGGATTCCCTTGACGGCCGCTGCAAACGAACACAGTCGAAAAAGTCGAGTCCATGTGTGGTGAGAACGCGATCATCCTTAGAGGCCGCGAAGGCGCTTGGACCGTCCCCTCCCCGAAATCCTGGTTTCCCGGAATTCATTTTCGCCGCCGGCCTCTTCGCCGGAGGCGTTAAGACCGGCTCAGGTCGTTTTGCAGGGAGCCGGGGAGGACTTCCTCGACAGTCTTCCCCGGTGAATCTCTACGAAAAGTTTATTCGATGTCCGGAATGCCGACAAAATTCTGTCCGCTCTGGCCCGAGGTCAAATTGGTGTACGACCGGGACGGCGGCGAGAAAGTCGTACCGGCCTTGGACGGCGTCACCACGGCGTTGGTTCCCGCGGCAAGAATCAGGAGGTAGTTGCCGGAAGCGTCCGTCGTGCTCGACGGCATCCATCCGGACCCGGTGCTGTTCACCGCGACTCCCACCATGGGTTGGCCGTTGGTTGAGGACGTGATGGTCCCCGTAACGTTTACCATGTCCAACTCCGCGCCGAAGTCTTGGCTCGTCTTGTTCGAAGTGACGTTGCTGTAGGAGCGCGAGGGCGGGTTGAAACTGAAGCCGATCCTGGACGGCGTCACCGTGCCGCTCCAGCCGTAGGACACATCAAACGAGTAGTACCCGGAGCTGTTCGTGGTGGTGGAGCCGCCGCTGTAGGAAACGGTCGTATCGAACAGAGGCTGACTGCCCGGGGAGGCCGTGATGGTTCCGGAAATGGTGAACGTCTGCGCGGTGCCCACGTAGTTCTGATGGGTCTGATTCGAAGTGATGTTGCTGTAGCTCCGGGAGGAAGGATCAAAGTCATATCCCGCTTTGGACGGGGTCACCGTGCCGCTCCAGCCGGAATTCACTTCGAAGGAATAGTCACCCGAACTATTGGTCGTTGTTGTGCCTCCGGTATAGGAGACCGTGACCCCCACGACACCGGACGAGCCATACCCTCCTTCGCTCTGATACACGTTTCCCGAGACCGCGATCTTCAACGCCGTGCCGACGAAGTTCTGCGTCTGATCGGTGGTTACATTGCTGAACGTCTTGGAAGCGGGAGAAAACGTGTAGCCGCCTTTGGACGGCGTCACCGTGCCGCTCCAACCGGAAGCCGCCTGAAAGAAATAATACCCCGAACTGTCGGTAGTGGTGGAGCCTCCGGTGTACGAAACCGACACTCCGGATAGGGGCGCACCATCGGAAGACCGGCTGACGGTCCCCGAAATGAGGACGCTCTGCGCCGTACCGGTGAAGTTCTGCGTCTGGTCGGCGGTTACATTGCTGAACGTCTTGGAGGTGGGTGAAAACGTGTAGCCGCTCTTGGACGCCGTCACCGTGCCGCTCCAGCCATAGGTCACCGCCCTGCTGTAATGGCCGGAAACATCCGTTGTGGTCGTAACAGTCCCGTCGGAACCGCTGAACGTCAATCCCACGCCGCTCATGGGGCTGCCGGACGATGTCCCGACCACGCCCGATATGGTTACAGTCGTGGGCATGCCCAGGAAATCCTGCGTCTGGTGGGTGGTTACATTGCTGAATGTCTTGGAAGTGGGCGAAAACGTGTAGCCGCTTTTGGACGCCGTCACCGTGCCGCTCCAGCCGACCGGGACCGCCTTTGAATAGGCGCCCGAAAAGAAGGTCTGGGTCTCCCCGGCGCTCCCAAAGTCCAATACTACCCCACCGAGAGGCGTGCCCGACTCGGTCCGAACATACCCGGATATGGTAACCTCGGCTTCAGGCGTGACGACGAAATCGACATGCGTAGAATCACAAGAGAGATAAGGGTCCAATGTGGCAAATAGGGGAACGAAGGTATACCCTTCCAGAGACGGGGTTATGTGTCCACCCCACAGAGGATCCATCTCCATGCTGTAGTAGCCGTCGCCGTCCGTCAAGGCGGTGCCCCCCGAGTTGTCGAACTCCACAGTTACGCCGGCGAGGCCGACACCCGCATCGGTCACCCGCCCGGACACGGGGAAAGGTTCGTAAACAACACCGACGAAGTTTATTCCGTCACTCAGTTGATCCGACGATACGTTGGAGGAAATGTTTGTATATTGACGCTGCTCCGGAGAGAAGACCCAACCTTCCTTCTCCGGCGTAGCCACACCGGTAAATCCGAAAGGCACCCGCAGGTCATACGCCCCCGACGCATTGGTCAGCGCCGTCCATGTATCGCTCCCCTGGACGGCAACCACTGTTACGCCGCTGACGGGTGTGGAGAAACGCGACTCCCCACAGGGTTGTGTAACGTCACCCTTGATGATGAGGCCCGCTATTTGGACATATACCAGGAAGTTCTGATCCGCCTGGTTCGAGTCGACCTGGGTGAAGGCTCGTTGGGAAGGCTCAAACACGACGTTCTCGGCATACGGCGTAACGGTACCGCTCCATCCTTTAGGGACCTGCACGTTGTAGTATCCATTGAAGTCCGTAACCGCGTTCCCGGCGCCGTTACTGAGTGTGATGGTCACATCCTCCGCGCCCCCTCCGGGCGTAGTCACCCTTCCCGAAATGTTTACCGTCTCGACTCCGGTGGCCACATAGTCGTCGCCCGGTTTGTCCGAGGTGACATAAACATAGGTGCGGTCCGCCGGATCGAAGATGTATCCGGTGGAAGATGGAGTCGCCGTTCCGTTCCATCCGTCGGATGTTTGATGAACGTAGTATCCCTCGCCGTCGGCCGTACAGGATCCGCCGCCGTTGCTGAAATCGACGCCGGCGTAGGGAAGCCCCGTGCCTCCCTCCGCCACCGTGATCGTGCCGGATATGACCGGGTCCCAAGTTTCAAAAACATGTATGTAATCAGAGGTCACGAGCAACAAAAAGCCGTCTTGGCAGCTGAGGCCCAAAGACACGCTATACGTACCGGGCTGGGCATAGGTGTGCACAGGGTTCTTTTCCCCACTGGTCTCCCCGTCCCCAAAAAACCAAGTCCATGACGAGGCGGGCTGCAGAGACACATCTTGAAACTGGACTTCCAGCGGAGCCGTGCCGTAACGCGGGTTGGCCGTGAAACAGTAGTCGAATTCAGGGGGCGGAAATTTCTTTAGAATATCATAGGAGAAGCCGCCATTGGGGATAGCCGCGGATGAGATGTCCGAAGAGGAAACCTGTACGTAGGCTGCACTGATGTCGGAGAAATCCAACGTCATCACTTCGCTCTGATCCGCGACGTTATTGGCTTCAAGACTCGCCTCGTCAACGGCCCCCAGAAAGGCTTGATAATTCAGGCCGTCGAACGTGAACACCACGATGGTGGATCCGGTTTCGTATTCCTGGAGATAGATGTTGACCGAGTTGCTCGGGTCTTTCCATATGCCCGAATGCTGCGTACGTATCGCGTTGAATTCCTTGCGTATCGCCACTTGTACCGGCTGTGGCGATGACTCTGAATTGTCGGTAATGGTTGCCGTGCCCGACTCGTCGGATAAGAACGCGATATTCAATCGCTTGCTTCGGGCTGGATCCATGGAATACGCATCGAACTCCTCGTCTGCCATGTCCGATACAAACGCATAAAAGGTTCGCGCGTCCTGCGTATAGACAACGATGGTTGAACCGGTCGCATAATGTTGAATGTAGAAATTATGTGCGTGCTCGGATACATCGTCCTTCCAGATGCCCTGATACTGGGCCATGACGTTGCCCGAAAGGAACACCCCGAGAAAAAACAAGGCAAGCCCCGTCATAAAACAGCTTCTTCTTCCCATGCCTGTCTCCCTTTATTTTTCCGCACAAATTGGAACAATCGTGGAGAACGCCGATAAAATCGTTCACACCCTTTGTTTTCCGTGAAGTCCCTGAAAGGCCGCTGTCGTTACGGACCGGTATGAAAAGAACCAACCCGTTTCGTTCACGGCGGCTGCCAACGGACAAAGTCGAAACAATTCGGTCCATGTGCGATGAGAACGCAACGAACCTCCCGAAACCGAAGGTGAAAGGTTTATTCGATGTCCGGAACGCCGACAAAATCCTGTCCGCTCTGGCCCGAGGTCAAATTGGTGTACGACCGTGACGGCGGCGAGAAAGTCGTACCGGCCTTGGACGGCGTCACCACGGCGTCGGTTCCCGCGGCAAGGATCAGGAGATAGTTGCCGGAAGCATCCGTCGTGGTCGACGGCATCCATCCGGACCCGGTGCTGTTCACCGCGACTCCCGCCATGGGTTGGCCGTTGGTTGAGGACGTGATGGTCCCCGTAACGTTTACCATGTCCAACTCCGCACCGAAGTCCTGGTCGGCTTGATCCGAAGTGACGTTGCTGTAGGAGCGCGAGGGCGGGTTGAAGCTGAAGCCGATCCTGGACGGCGTCACCGTGCCGCTCCAGCCGTAGGGCACATCAAACGAGTAGTACCCGGAGCTGTCCGTGGTGGTGGAGCCGCCGCTGTAGGAAACGGTCGTGTCGAACAGAGGCTGGCTCCCCGGGGATGCCGTGATGGTCCCGGAGATGGTGAACATCTGCGTGGCGCCCTGGAAATTCTGATCGGTCTGATTCGACGTCACATTGCTGAGACTCCGGGACGGAGGGCTGAAATCGTATCCCGCTTTGGATGGCATCAGTGTGCCGCTCCAACCGTATTTCACTTCGAACGAGTAGTAGCCCGAACCATCGGTAGTCGTTGCTGACCCGGTCGAGTATAGGAAATCATGATAGGTAATCACGACACCTGCGACGCCGGACACCCCCAGACCTGCTTCGTTCTGGTATACGAGTCCGGAGACGGTTACGTCCTGAAGGGTGCCGACGAAATCCTGTGACTGGTCGCTTGAAACATTGTTGATCGTCTTGGAAGCGGGAGAAAACGTGTAGCCGCTCTTGGACGGCGTCACCGTACCGCTCCAGCCGGGAGACACTTCAAAGGAATAATATCCCGAACCGTCGGTGGTGGTGGAGCCTCCGGTGTACGAAATCGACACCCCGGATAGGGGCACGCTATCGGAAGATCGGCTGACCGTACCCGAAACCACCACGTTCAGCGTCGTGCCGACGAAGTCCTGTGTTTGGGAAACGGTTACGTTGGTGAACGTCTTGGAAGCGGGAGAAAACGTGTAGCCGCTCTTGGACGGTGTTACCGTGCCGCTCCACCCGGGCGACACTGCAAAGGAATAATACCCCGAGGCGTCGGTGGCCGTGGAGCCACCGGTGTACGAAACCGACACCCCGGATAGGGGCGCACTATCGGAAGACCGACTGACCGTGCCCGAAATAACGACGTTCACAGGCGTGCCGACAAAGTCGTGGGTTTGGCTTTCGGTTGCGTTGGTAATGGTCTTGGAGGAGGGGAAGAACGTATAGCCGGCCTTGGAGGGCGTCAATGTACCGCTCCAGTTGTAGAGCACCTCATGGGTGTAATCCCCGAGACCGTCCGTGGTTTCCGTGCCCCCGCCGCCGAACGTCATCAGAACGCCGCTGATGCCCTGCATCGAGGCCGTCGTCACGGAACCGGATAGAATAACCGTTTCGGATTGGGATTCGGACGCCACATAGTCCTGGTTCGCCCGGTCCGAATCCAGCCCGGCATAGGTTCTGGATCCGGGAATGAAAAACCAGCCGCTTTTGGAAGGCGTCACCGTGCCGCTCCAGCCCGGACACGGCTGGATCGCATAGTTCCCCGACGCGTCCGTGACGGCGGAATCGACATCGCTGCACGTCATTTCCACGCCGGCCAGCGGCGTCCCCGAAGCCGTGGTGACGCGACCGGAGATTCCCGCCGAAGACGAGATCGGAAACCAGCGATTGAGGTCGAGATGCCCGATCGAGCCGTCCGGGTACACGATGGAGGCCTTGCCCGTCCCGTCTCCCGTAAAAAGACCGTACAGGTGCGCTCCGCCGCCCATGGCGTCCACGTCCGCACCACTGCGTTTCTCCGGATTGAGAAACACCTCGAAATTCACCGCGTCCGGCGTAAGGATGGCGATCCAGGAGTCTTCGTAGCTCTGCACGAACGCGTTCATGGAAACGGTGGTCGCTGAGGCGCCGGGTTGGGCGGATGAGGGCGAATCCTTGTAGATTCCGGACAACCCGTCGGACACCGACGCGGCGAACCAGCGGCTGAGGGTGTAGGTTCGAGGCGTTTCGCCCAAAAGGGTCAGCGTCGCCGTTCCCTCGGTGTTGCCGGAAAAGGCGGCGGTCAACCGGTGGCCCCGGCCGCCCAGATCGTTTGCATCGAATCCGTCGGATGCGTCCTCATCCAGAAACGCATAGGCCGTGTCGCCGTCCGGTGAAGCAATGATCAGCGTGGAGCCCGTGGCATAGGTCTGGACATAGAAGTTCATGGTCACCGCGGACGTCGTGATCTGCCCGTCCTTCCACACGCCGTCGATCCGGTCGGACGGATACAGGAGCTGTGCCAGTCCGTCCAGCGCGCCCAAGGCGTCCGTCACTTTTTGGACGGCGCCGGCACGCAGGGTTGCCGCGTCCTGACCCGACTCGTTGGACAACAGAAGATCGGCCTCGGCCCCTTCGAGGAACCCTCCCGCCTGATCGAGCTTGGCCACGATCTGGGAGTCCAGGCCGGCATCCCCGGTTCCATCCTGCTGAATCCGGGCCGCGAGGGAGTGCAAAGCTCCGGTAAATGCGCTCACGTCCACCAGGCAGTCCTGGAGATCGCCACAATTCCGAATGGCGGCCCTGAGCTGGTTGACGGAGTCCCGCAACTCCACGTCTACATTCCACACGGAACACTTGGAAGCTTCGTACGGTTGGGATACGTACACCTTCTGCAATTTGGTCGTAACGTTTCCGGCACCGTCGTCGGCGGTCCAGGTAACCGTATGGGCACCGGGCCCGAACATGCCGTCCTGCGGAGCGTCGTTGGTGACCACGGGCGATCCGAAACAACCGTCGCTCGCCGTGGCTTGGCCGATATCGATGTACACGGGCGCTTCCTCGGGCGGCACCAGGAACCGGATGATGTCCGCGGGGATGGTCAGGCTGGGGGGAGAGTCATCAACGACCTGCACCTCCAGCCGGTCCGTGGCTGTGACACCGTAGTTGTCCCGCACCACCAGGGTGATGGTGTGCACGCCGTAGCCCAGTGAATACGCGGGGATGGTCACGTGAGTCCCCTGGCCCCACAGGTGCTCCGTCACGAGCCTGTAGTCCTCGTACCAGTAATACTCGTTGGGATTGGAAGGCAGGTCGTCCCAGATGTCGAAAGACCCGGAGGCGTACAACTGAATCGGCGTCTTGTTGGTCCTGTCCGAACACGAGGATTTGGTGTGTGATTCCAGGTCCGCAATCAACGTGGGGGCGAAGTTGACGATTTGGCCGTAGAGGTCCACCGTGACTTCCACCCGCACGCCTTTCCCGTCGTCCGTGGGGATGGTGCCCACCACGGGTCCTCCGGCCATGTGGAAGGACCGGTCCTGATCGTCCACCCGCACATGGATCGGTTCCGATGTGTAGCCTGTGGCTACGATCACATCTCCGTCATAGGAGGCGCTCGCGCTGCTGAAAAAATCGTTCGCGCTTATAGTGTACAAGGAGCAGGGCTCCCCCGAGGGAGGATTTTCATCCCCGCACGCAGCCGTCGCGGGTTCGACCAACACCATGGAAATGTCGGAAAAGTCCTCCACGTCGTCGATTCTCGCCTGCATACCGTTGACGGTCACGGCGATCATTCGGCGGTTGATCTCATCGTCCAGCACGTACTCGAAATCAAGACTACCGCGCACGGCCCGCGTGTATTCCTCGTCCTCCACCTTGATCGTGGCGATGGAACGCACCGGGTCGAACTCGACGATCGAGCCGACCTCATAGGATTCCCCACTGAAAGTCCTCAAACCGGCGCCGTCGTCATACTCGCAATCGGAACCCAAGTAGGTCCACTCATCATAGCCGGTTACCGCGCAGAATTCCGTACCACTGCCGTATTTGGCATTACACGCCAACATGGCCGCCATCTCTTCATCGAATGAATCCAGCTCCGATGCCTTCAGGCAGAACCTGTATCTGTTAAAAGCATCCGGGATGGAACTCGTCACCCCACTGCATTGCTTGTTCGGTTGCACAAAGACAATGTAATTCAACGTGTCGCACCCCTCCTGGCCTCCGTAACAAACACCGGGAATCGAAAAGAGGCCGGTCTTGTCATGGTCACCAAAGTCATATTTGTAAAGACGCATTTGTTTAAGTTGTCCGCCTACGTACAAAACCAGTGACTGACTATACCCTCCGCCATCCGTACCCTGTGGTTGGTAAGGCACGTAACGAGTATCGCTTCGTATGAATGTGGGTATGTTTTCATTATCAACCGCCACATAAAGCGCCTCAAAGTCGTCTTCAAAATCCAAGACTAGATTTTGCGGTCTATTATCACCCCAACGACTTGGACTCCGTATTACCGTAGCGCCCTTTAGCTCATCCGGGATTTCGACGATAAGCCCGTCATTGTCTTCCGTCACAAGATTGTAATACACGTAATATGCTTTATCCTTATCTTTTCCCAAATCCTCCACGATATCTGTGTACAACGAAATGTCTCCGGTTACAGAGGCAGTTGAACTTATCTGAAATTTGCACGGTAGGTTTTCGGGTGAGCAAGGATAAAACATTGCGGTAAGCTCGTATAGCCTTGTACTCAGCGTGATGTAGCCGATTCCACATCCCATCAACGGCAAGGCGCCCAAGAGAGACAATACGGCAACCAGACGAGCGATTGGAGATAATCTTCCGTTCATAATCGTTCCCTTCGGAATCAAAGTTGGTTGGTTCCCGGAATCAAATCACGTTTTCCACCCGGAACGCCTTATACTTGTTGATGTATATGTTGACTCCCGCTTTGCATGCACGCATCGGCCAAGCATTCACCATGTCAAAATGGACAATTGCTCTGAAAAGCCTTTCCACAAGGACCGCACCGGACAGAGTTTATTCTCAGTCAACGGAGCCGAGCCTTTCTGAAAACCGGCGCGAAACCATTGATCGAGAGGCGGCTGGTTGCAGGCTTTGCCGTCCTACGTTTCGGTGGACGGCCCGGCGCTCCAGGCAGATAGGCACCGTAGAGTAGGAAGCCGGCTTTCCCGTCTTGCCGGGCCTTCCCGTATACGCCCCACCGTGCGCGGGGTTTTCCCACGCACGTCATTCCCATGTTCTTCATCCCATGGCATGCCTATGGACCATGCCCGGGTCTATTCGATGTCCGGAACGCCGACGAAATCCTGTCCGGTCTGGTCCGAGGTCAGATTGGTATACGACCGGGACGGCGGCGAAAAACTCGTACCCGCCTTGGCCGGCGTCACCACGGCGTTGGTTCCCGCGGCAAGGATCAGGAGATAGTTGCCGGAAGCGTCCGTCGTGGTCGACGGCAGCCATCCGGACCCGGTGCTGTTCACCGTGACTCCCGCCATGGGATGGCCGTTGGTTGAGGACGTGATGGTCCCCGTAACGTTTACCATGTCCAACTCCGCGCCGAAGTCCTGGTTCGTCTTGTTCGAAGTGACGTTGCTGTAGGAGCGTGAGGGCGGATTGAAGCTGAAGCCGATCCTGGATGGCGTCACCGTGCCGCTCCAGCCGTAGGGCACATCAAACGAGTAGTACCCGGAGCTGTTCGTGGTGGTGGAGCCGCCGTTGTAGGAAACGGTCGTGTCGAACAAAGGCTGGCTCCCCGGGGAGGCCGTAATGGTCCCGGAGATGGTGAACATCTGCGTGGTGCCCTGGAAATTCTGATCGGTCTGATTCGATGTTACATTGCTGAGACTCCGGGAGGAAGGACTGAAATCGTATCCGGCTTTGGACGGGGTCACCGTGCCGCTCCACCCGGAAGTCACTTCAAAGGAATAGTAGCCCCAACTGTCTGTGCTGGTCGATCCCCCGGTATAGGAGATCGTGACCCCCGCGACGCCGGATATGCCGATGCCCGCTTCATTCTGGTACACGGTTCCCGAGACGGTGATCACCGGTACCGTGCCGACAAAGTCCTGTGTTTGGGAAACGGTTACGTTGGTGAACGTCTTTGACACGGGAGAAAACGTGTAGTCGCTCCTGGACGGCGTCACCGTGCCGCTCCACCCGGGAGCCACTTGAAAGGAATAATACCCCGAGCCGTCGGTGGCGGTGGAGCCTCCGGTGTAGGCAACCGACACCCCGGATAGGGGCGCACTATCGGAAGACCGGCTCACCGTTCCTGAAATGGTGACGTTCTGTGCCATGCCGACGAAGTTCTGCGTCTGGTCGCTGGTTACATTGCTGAACGTCTTGGAGGCGGGAGAAAACGTGTAGCCGCTCTTGGAAGGTGTTACCGTACCGCTCCAACCGGGAGCCACTTGAAAGGAATAATACCCCGAGCCGTCGGTGGCCGTGGAGCCTCCGGTGTACGCAATCGACACCCCGGACAGGGGCGCACTATCGGAAGACCGACTGACCGTACCCGAAATGACGACGTTCACAGGCGTGCCGACAAAGTCGTGGGTTTGGCTTTGGGTTGCGTTGGTAATGGTCTTGGAGGATGGGAAGAACGTATAGCCGGCCTTGGAGGGCGTCAATGTACCGCTCCAGTTGTAGGGTACCTCATGGGTGTAATCCCCGAGACCGTCGGTGGTCTCCGTTCCTCCACCGTTACCGAACGTCATTAGAACCCCGCTGATGCCCTGCATCGAGGCCGTCGTCACGGAACCGGACAGGATAACCGTTTCGGTTTGGGATTCGGACGCCACATAGTCCTGGTTCGCCCGGTCCGAATCCAGGCCGGCATAGGTTCTGGATCCGGGAATGAAAAACCAGCCGCTTTTGGAAGGCGTCACCGTGCCGCTCCAGCCCGGACACGGCTGGATCGCATAGTTCCCCGACGCGTCCGTGACGGCGGAATCGACATCGCTGCACGTCATTTCCACGCCGGCCAGCGGCGTCCCCGAAGCCGTGGTGACACGCCCGGAGATTCCCGCCGAAGACGAGATCGGGAACCAGCGATTGAGGTCGAGATGCCCGATCGAGCCGTCCGGGTACACGATGGAGGCCTTGCCCGTCCCGTCTCCCGTAAAAAGACCGTACAGGTGCGCTCCGCCGCCCATGGCGTCCACGTCCGCACCACTGCGTTTCTCCGGATTGAGGAACACCTGGAAATGCACCGCGTCCGGCGTAAGGATGGCGATCCAGGAGTCTTCGTAGCTCTGCACGAACGCGTTCATGGAAACGGTGGTCGCTGCGGCGCCGGGTTGGGCGGATGAAGGCGAGTCTTTGTAGATTCCGGACAGACCGTCGGACACCGACGCGGCGAACCAGCGGCTGAGGGTGTAGGTTCTAGGCGTTTCGCCCAAAAGGGTCAGCGTCGCCGTTCCCTCGGTGTTACCGGTAAACGCGGCGGTCAACCGGTGGCCCCGGCCGCCCAGATCGTTTGCATCGAATCCGTCGGACGCGTCCTCATCCAGAAACGCATAGGCCGTGTCGCCGTCCGGGGACGCGATGATGAGCGTGGAGCCCGTGGCATAGGTCTGGACATAGAAGTTCATGGTCACCGCGGACGTCGTGATCTGCCCGTCCTTCCACACGCCGTCGATCCGGTCGGACGGATACAGGAGCTGTGCCAGTCCGTCCAGCACGCCCAAGGCGTCCGTCACTTTTTGGACGGCGCCGGCACGCAGGGTCGACGCGTCCTGACCCGACTCGTTGGACAACAGAAGATCGGCCTCGGCCCCTTCGAGGAACCCTCCGGCCTGATCGAGCTTGGCCACGATCTGGGAGTCCAGGCCGGCATCCCCGGTTCCATCCTGCTGAATCCGGGCCGCGAGGGAGTGCAAAGCTCCGGTAAATGCGCTCACGTCCACCAGGCAGTCTTGGAGATCGCCACAATTCCGAATGACGGTCCTGAGCTGGTTGATGGCGTCCCGTAACTCCACGTCCATATTCCACACCGAACACTTGGACGCTTCGTACGGTTGGGATACGTACACCTTCTGCAGTTTGGTCGTGACGTTCCCGGAAAGGTCGTCGGCGGTCCAGGTGACCGTATGGGCACCGGGCCCGAACATGCCGTCCTGCGGAGCGTCGTTGGTGACCACGGGCGAGCCGAAACAACCGTCGCTCGCCGTGGCTTGGCCGATATCGATGTACACGGGCGCTTCCTCGGGCGGCACCAGGAACCGGACGATGTCCGCGGGAATGGTCAGGTTGGGGGAAGACTCGTCAATGACCTGCAACTCCAGCCGGTCCGTGGCCGTCACTCCGTAGTTGTCCTGCACCACCAGCGTGATGGTGTGCACGCCGTAGCCCATGGAATACGCCGGAATGGTTATGTGGGTCCCCTGGCCCCACAGGTGCTCCGTCACGAGCCCGTAGTCTTCGTACCAGAAGTACTGGTTGGGGTTGGAGGGCAGGTCGTCCCAGACATCGAAAGACCCGGAAGCGTACAACTGAAACGGCGACTTGTTGGTCTTGTCCGAACACGAGGATTTGGTGTGTGATTCCAGGTCCGCAACCACCGTGGGGGCGAAGTTGACGATTTGGCCGTAGACGTCCAGGGTGACCTCCACCCGGACGCCGTCCCCATCTTCCGTGGGGATGGTACCCACCACGGGTCCTCCGGCCATGTGGAAGGAACGGTCCTGATTATCCACCCGCACCTGGATCGGTTGCGCCGTGGACCCTGTGGCTATGATCACATCTCCGTCATAGGAGGCGCTCGCGTTGCTGAAAAAATCGTTCTTGCCGATGGCGTACAAAGAGCAGGGCTCGCCCGAGGGAGGGGTTTCGTCCTGACACACGGCCGTGGACGGCTCGAGCAAAATCATGGAAATGTCGGAAAAGTCCTCCACATCGTCGATCCGTGCCTCCATGCCGTTGACGTTGATGGCGATCATCCGGCGATTGACTTCATCATCCAGCACGTACTCGAAATCGAGGCCCCCGCGTACGGCCCGCGTGTATTCCTCGTCCTCGACCTTGATCGTGGCGATGGACCGCACCGGGTCGAACTCCACCACCGACCCGACCTCGTAGGATCTTAAGGTTTGCTCGATACTGCAGTGCTCGTCCAGGACAAACCACGACTGCTCCTCACCTATTTCACAAAAATAATCGGGAGATGCTTCCAAATCACATGTTAACTGAGCTATATCTACGGGGTCATAATTCACTTCGTCATGTTCGGATATGCAAAGGGTAAAAGACTTGTTTTTTTCCTTTTTCATCACGTCCGGGGTGCATATCACAGGACACTTCACAAACACGGCATAAAATTGTTCTTTTCCCTCACATTGTGAAGATGTTTGTCCATAACAGAATCCAGGAAAGTGCCATTTTCCATAAGGAGGATAGGATGCATTTTCGTATACATACATTACTGATTGATCTAAACTATGATCACTACTGAAATTCGTAAGACTAACATATTTGCCACTATCGTCTGTTACAGGCTCATACCCATCACTAAATATAAACGATGGAATACTACCGGCATAAGCCGCAACATAAACATGATATTTTTCACTTTGTGTTATTACACTCATTGCATCCAACGCAAATGCTGACTCTGAGCTAACTCTGAACATAGTTGTTCCTTTTAATACGTCTGGAACATACCATGCGTAAGTGCGATCTAATATTTTTCCGGACTCAAAATTGTTCGTAATGGTAAGATTGTAAACGGAGCTATATCCAATATCGCATGATACCTGTTCGTTCTTACACCCGACAAGCTTCGCGGGTATCAGATATTTCCTGCCCAACCAACGTCTACTCAGGTCGAAACTGCAGCTTGCAAACAATATCGAGCTCACGATTACCAAAACCGCGCCAATGCAAACGGGCCGGAAATTTGCTCCACTCATCATCATCCCTTTCGGAATCAACGGTTGTTTCTTTCCGGACCCAAGGAGCGTCTTCACCCCAAACACCTGTGCTCTTTCGATGCCGAGCGTGGATCGTCTTCCCTCACAGTGCGGTTGCCCGGTCAAGACATGTAAAGACAAACAAACAATCCGCCGATGGCCGGCTCGCTCTCCGGCCCGAGGGCCGAATTACCTGAGAAACTCGATTGTTCCGTCGATCATGGTCAATAAGACCTCAATATCTCCGATCTCGTCGGGTGCGACTTCATGGGGATCCTCCGACAAAACCACCAGGTCGGCCGACTTCCCGATGTCCAGGCTTCCAAGGTCATCGTCGCAATGCAACGCATAGGCCGCCTCCGTGGTCATCATCTTGAGGCCCCGGGAAACGCTCACGGTCTGCAGCCGCACATCCGTTTCACAGCTCCCGGCCCGCCCGGACACAACGGCGCCGAGTTTTTTCATCGGATTCAGAAGAGGAAGCACCACGGGCCAGTCGCTGTCCAGGGCGACATGAGCGCCGCTCCGGACAAGGTCTTTCCAGCGTTTGAAAAATTTCATGCTGCGTTCCCCCACACGTTCCAGATAGTAATCGGCTTGGCAGGTGGTGGCCGGTTCGACGAGAGCGACGATGTTGTTTCGGGCATACCGGAGGAGCAGGTCGTTGGGGAGGAAATGATTGTGAAGGACCATGTGGCGAATGCGATTTCTTCTGTCGCGTGCATGCTTAAGTGCGAATTCAACGGCTTCGAGGCCGGCCTTGATACCCACGTCGCCGATGGCATGGATCGCAACTTGATAACCGTGATTCGTGGCTCTCCGGATCACATTTTTCAGCTCTTTGGTAGTAAAGAGGACACGGTTGCTTCCCCATTCCGCCAAGCCCCGGGGTGTGAAAGACCTGAGAAGTCTTTTGCTGAAAACGGGCTCGTAGTCATCGGAACTGAAGCACAAAGATTTTTCCGCAAATATTTTGACTCCGTTCACACGGACTTTGGGGGCGACATCCGTTTCCGGCGGGTACTGTTCATACCAAGTGCCCCACACGTTGCCGCAACTGTCATTGTAGATCAGGTAAAGATACAGGCGGAGACGCATACCGCCATTGTCCGCATATTCCGTGAATTCCCGGACTTGGTCGGGCGTAACGTGCATGCTGCCGACCGAGGTGACCCCGACTTCCAAAGCCGCCTGCTGCACCGAATCAAGGTCGTATCCCGTGTCGTAGGCCTGTTCAAACAGATGCGTGTGAGGATCGATGAAACCGGGGAACATGGTCCGCCCTTGCATGTCGATCAAATCGGTATGATCGTCGGCGAGAGCCAGGACCGATTCATTGTTCCCTACGGCTTCGATACGATTCCCGTCGATGAGTATCGCTTCGGCCTTAGGCGGATCATCGGCCATGGTGTAGATTTCGGCGTTATACAGAATGATCCGCATCGCACCGTCATCGCCGCCCTGTGCACCTACCGAAGAAGAGATCAACAGGATGGTGATGAAAGCGAAAACGAATCCCCGTATCCGGCCCGCTTTCAGCAAGGAATACTCCATCCTGCTTCCTCCCTGTTTGCCTTGCCCGACGTTTAGAGGATCATTTTGACTGAATCTTTGTACGGTGAAGCGAGATCGTTACCGGGAAGTCACCGGGAGAGGCGGGCCGCTCTTGTTTTCGGTGGGAACAATCCGCACCTCCCGAATAAGAGCCGCATCCCTCGCAGGGACATCGCAAGCGGGACCCGCAGCACTCCGCCGGGTCCCATACCGTAAAGGCATGCTCTCGTACGGCTCGCGCGTCGGTGCATGCGCGCCTTGAAACAGATCGCTTATGACCACCCGGCGCCGTAACGGCCGGCCGGGATGAAGTACCTCAATAGGCGGACGGATATTGCTTTGCGGAGAGAGGATCGGGCAATCGGGTCGAACCGACTCCGCTGAGCGGATTCATGGACAAAGCATTGATGGGAGCAGGCAGGTGTGAGATCGTCCCGGGACCGGGGCTGATAAACGCAAGGAGTCATGTATGGTATTAAGGATCACGGCGCTTTATCCCTTGAAGCTACCCAAATAAGACTCGCTTTGAGACAGTAGGGACAAAATTTTTGCCTATACTACCGCTGAGCTCCTTCTTCTGCAATGAAAATTATTAAGAAAAATGAAGAGCTGTGAATTAGATAGAATACTCTAATCTTTGACCGTATTCCGGATAAATATAGATTACAATAATCAATGATTGTTATTTTTGTCTTACTACCTTAGGTTTCGGTCATAGGCGGCGGTCCGGTTTGTGACTCTCGCCCGACGGACTCACGGGTCCCCTGACCTGTCGAACCTCCATCTCCGGGTCTTTCCGCGGGGCTCGGGGCGCCCCCACTCGGAACGTTTGGGAAGGGCTTGGGGAACCCTTTTTTAAAGAGAGTTCCCCAAACATCTCAATGAGCTCCTCTCATGCCTGATCTCAGCTTCTTCATCTCTTTTTGTTCATGGCTTTGATCTTCAAGGCGACCTCTTTCCAGCGCTCCTTTTCCACCCGGTCGGCACTCTTGTTCAGGCGAAGGCACTGATACTCCAGTTCACGTTTCATCTTCCGGTAGTTTTCCAGCCTGTCTCTTGAGACTTCACCCTTATCGACCGCCTCAATGACTCGACAGCCTGGCTCGTGAGTATGGCTGCAGTCCGCAAATCGGCATCCCAGTCCCAGCCTTTCAATCTCGGGAAACGCAGCTTCCATCCCTTGATCCACCTCCCACAAGGCAATTTCCCGGATCCCGGGATTGTCGATCACCATTCCTCCCCGGGGCATGATGATCAGATCCCGGGAGGTGGTGGTGTGTTTACCCTTGCCCACATGCGTGCTTGTGGCGCCCGTACGCTGCACGGTCTTCCCGTAGAGCCGGTTCACTAGGGTGGATTTGCCCGCACCGGATGACCCCACCATGGTGGTGGTCCTACCCGGAGACAGATAGGATTCCAGAGCGATCAGACACGTGTCGTCCGATGCCGAAACCAGGTGTATGGGAACGCCGAATGCCACGGCCTCCACTTCACCGATGAAACGCTCCGGCTCCGGGTGAAGGTCCGCTTTGGTCAAAATGATCACGGGATTCAGGCCGCAGTTGTAGACCAGGGTCAAGTAACGCTCGATGCGGCGCAGGTTGAAGTCTCGGTCAAGACCGCAGACGATGAATACGGTATCCAGGTTGGCCGCAATGACCTGTTCCTTCTGCGGTCGCGCATCCAGTTTGTTATGCGCGCCCGAAGCGCCTCTGGATAAGGCGTTCCTTCGTGCCAGCACTCTGGAAATCACCCCGTCGGTCACGAGAACCCAATCCCCCGTCACCGGATACAGGCCGTCGGCGTCATGTTTGAGCCTTCCCGCAAGGCCGGCAAGCCGTTCGCTCATCCCGTCGCTCACGCGAAAGCTGTTCTTGCTCACCCCGACCACTCTGGCCGGAGTAAACCCGTCGTTGGAAATGTGTTCCACCTGTGCCTGAAAATGGGAAGTCCATCCCATTCCTGCGAGGTGACCCATGTGGTCGTTTCTATTTGTATCTTGTTTGGCGCTCAATGTTGTGCCCTCTATCTGTCTTTGCCCGTTATTTCACCGGTTCTTGTCGGCGCAGGAAACCGCACAAGGCGGAACGCGCAGCCCACCGGTGCTCTTGATCATTGCTCGATAACTTGACGTAGGCGAAATTGCCGACAGAGGAGACAACAATAGCGGTAGATTCTCGATCCGAGATCTGCTGGGGAACAAACCGGAAGGAATGAAACCGTCCCTAACGGGCGGTTAAGACCGAACGGCTCTTCCAGGATGGGATACTGCAGGAATCAGGATCGATCAGCCACCGGGAGGATATTCCCCTCGTCGGCAACGATCGACACAAGATCCAATGATTTCGTAAACAAAAAGACCTCTTTTTTTGCTTTTGATGGAGGCCCTCTAAATAAACGATGAACCGGGGCCCCGTCAAGAATATCTGCCTACCAGGCTGCTGAAAAGCGCAATCTGCGACGTTGCGCTTCATCCCTCGCCATGAGATTGAGAAATCATAGGAAATCAACATAAGATATCTGAAAAACTGTTTGACGCGGTGGGGATCATGCCGTGCCGCGAGTGTGAATCGAAGGCCGGACCCGGACGTTCGTTTTTTGCCGGGAAAAGGACACACGAATATGAGCAAGGCACTATTGGTGATCGACGTGCAGAACGATTACTTCCCCAGGGGAAAATACCCCCTCTGGAACACGGAAACCACACTGCAAAACATTGAACTCGCCGTTAAGGCTGCTCAAAGCAAGGGCATCGCGGTCATTCACATCCAACATATCGCCGATCCCGAGAAGGGGATGGCCCCGTTCTTCAACCACGGCACCGACGGCGCCGCCATCCATCCACGGATTTTGCAGGCCGCGCCCGACGCACCGGTTGTGGTCAAGAGGCATGCGGATGCCTTTGTTGAGACGAACCTCGAGGAAGTGCTTTCAAGCCGAGGGATCACGGAGCTCCTGGTTTGCGGCATGATGACCCAGAATTGCGTGACGCACACGGCCATCTCCAAGTCCGCCGAAAAATACAAGGTCGCTATTCTGCCCGACTGTTGCACAACCGTTGACCAGATGATTCACAACATCGCCTTGAACGCCGTCTCAACGCGTGTGACCTTGGTGCCGTTCACCGAGGTCATCTGAGCGGGAACATCCCCTTTACGTATTTCAATAGGTTGGACGGCACATGCTGCTCGTTTTGCGAATCGCGTACGCGATTCGCAGAGGCGCAACGGGGGTCCGGGGGGCCTTCGGTCCCCGGCAGGGGGTGCGGGGGGACGGCGTCGAGGGATGCGGCCATGCCCCTATCGAGCGGACAAAAAAATGACGGGAATTCCTGATTGACGGATTCCGCTTCTTTCGCTGTAAGATGGCTCCGGCCATACCGAATCCAGACGGCCGTGTCCTATCCAAGCCGCTTCAAGTTCAATCGCTCAACCATGGTGACACGTTCATGCCACCCATTGGAAGGTTTGCGCGGCCGTTTTCTGCGGGAGGCGAGTCGATCGGCATAGCCAAACAAATGAACTGTCCGTTAAATCCTCCTCCCTCCAATGCTCCTCCCGGATAAGGGGCACCATGGGCCAGGGCCAAAGAGCTGGTCGAAAATGTCGGCCTCACCATGGCCGAAACGGCACGACAATTGGACATAACGCCTTCCGCCATTTCGAATACATCATGAAAGGGCAAATGACTGCCGATCGATTTTGTCACGTTAGTCAACAACGTCCCGAAATTCTATTTTCTTGTTGTACTTTCGGATATTAGCCTGCTGTTCGCTTTTCCTGAACCACTCTCTGCATACCTGTCGCCGTTCGTCCGATTCATATCGAACGAACTTGATATGGATGACAGGCTTTAGGTTTTGCGGCTTTCGTCCCAAGTCTCAATTACCTTATGCAGCGACCATTTTGCCTCCTCCTGTCTTAATTGCATCTTTTACTAACTGCCTAACATCATTCAAAAATTTATTGGCATCAGAGGTAGGGATTTCACCAGGAATAGGCGCTGCAGAGTTATAAATATCCCTGATATCATATGCCCTGTGCACTGTTGAGCCAGCTCCCCTATGAGCATAATAGGCATGACTCCATTGGCTTACTCTCTTGATAAACAGCCGATCCGATGTAAATTCATGAAGCAGCCTAAAAACCTCGCGTTCAACCCTATCGATGGCCTCTCGCTTACTGTCTTCTGACGGGCTTGTTGGCTTCCAACGGAGCGGTTCTGAAAGAAACAAGCTGAGATGCTCGCTCAACCTTGCAATTAGATCAGCAACCGGACGCAAAGTGTGGTATTCGTCTTCACCGAGAACGCCAAGCCTCCTCGAAAGGGCTTTGATCCGTGCCCAGTGTTCCTTCCTATACTCGGTGTGTGACTGGAGACCAAGCCTCGCCCTCCAAGGATTGTGAAAATCCTGCGTGGCTTTTTGGATGCATAGGACCAGATTGGCCACGTCATAGACCGGAGTAACCTCATCCGCATATTTAGGATTAGCGACCTGTTCTGCACTGTTAAGAAGTTTCAGAAACTCAGAACGAGTCAGCCGAGCTTTTTCAGGCAGTTGGTTTTGGATGTTTGAAAGGAAGAATACACGGTCAGATGTGGCTTTTTTCAACGCGCTTTCTGCATTACGGCCCAATATTTTTGAAACTCCGGCAATGGCTCCGTCTATCGCGTAAAGAACATGAGCTTTTTTCGATGTTGTGTCAGGAAGGTTGTCACCTTTGAGTTCGTCGAAATGGGTAAAGCACGTTATGAGCTTTGATTCGTGGCCACTTGATACCAAGCTTCGTAATACGGCAAGTGGTGGAGCTTGCATCGGCTGCGCAGCATTATCAACAAGCAAAATAACGTCTGTATCTTCATATCTTTTCGTAGTCGCCGTCGAGATACTCGACGCAGATTCGGATGTGTGGCCCAAGCCCTCGCCGTCAAGAAGCACATATCTTGGCTCGTCCTGCCCATCCCACCAAACAGGCTTAAAAGGACCTGATATTCGCATCCCATCAACTAAAGGCGTGAGCAGCCGCCCGAAATTTTTTGCATAGTTGCTTGAAAACCTATTCACAATAGGAATAAATTCTTCGCGGTTTTCGGTATTAAACATCCAATATGATGGCCATCCATCCTGACCGAACTCCATTCGTCCTTTATCCACATATTTGAATCTGGCCTCGACATCATCGATCAGTTCATCAACAACTTCATGAAAACCTTCGTCGTTAATCAACTGATATTCAAGGAGTTCCTGAAAGTCCTCCCATTCTTTTACGGCCTCCTCTTCTGACATGCCTAAGTCAGCTATCAGAGTCTCCTTTGAAGAATCGGATAAATGCTGGATGCGTTCGATGTAACTTTTCAGCTTATCGGAGAGCTGCTTTCGGTCTTCCTCTGAAACAAGGATTTGGCCAAATTCCTCATCCTCTTGCTCATCATCTTCGTCTGACAGTTCTTCTTCGTTTGAAACATGGGATAAAAGCTGCATAGAACCAAGAAGGTAGCTCAACCGAAATCTGTGGTCCTTATGTTCGAGGAGACGCTTCGCTACTTTCGCTGTTGGTTCAGAATCAGCGTGCTCCATTATCGCATCGATCACGCATTCTTCAATATAGTGGCGGACCTTTTCCTTGGGAAAGAAGGTGATTACAGATCTGTAAATATCCGGTGAGGTAATAATTTCAATGTCGCAGATTGTCGTTCTCGAAGGTGATATAGAAGGGAACCTTTCCTTCTCTGGGTCAGTTCCGATAAGCTGACGAAGGATTGTTGTTTTTCCTGCACCAGTGGTACCAAGGAAAAGCATTTTGAAGTAACCACCATCTTTTCCAGGTAGAGGCAAGATATCATCTCTGACCTTTTTTGAATCGTGTAGTGCCGGAGTCAAATGGTCGTAGAAAGCGTCCACAATCCTTTTGTCATATTTTCTTTCAGCGGCATCTTTAGCTCCAGGCGACCACATGGATTGATCGGAAAGAATTTCATCGAGCTGATCAACCAGCTTCTGAGCCTCAGCATCATCTGTTGTGCCTAATCCCCGCCTAACGCGAAGGCCTGGTTTGCCATCGCTTTTCTGACGTAACGGGTGGCTGAAAATAACGCACCAACTGCTTCGCCCCTTGCTTCGGTTCAAGGTAGCCTTGAATTTGGGTGTGCCCATGACATCCTCCTATTTTTCGGTTGTTGTTCATCGTTGTTCATAATGCATGATAAGGCATTGAATGGCAGGTGTCAAGAATTTTCTTGAACAACATAGAACAACCGCGCAGAGTGAAAGGATGGGGAATTCGGGGACGTTGTTGACTAACGTGACAAATTCGATCATAGGCGATCGTTTTTTTGTGAACGTCCAGACCGATGTAGTAAATACTGCCCACCAGGAGGCCTCCCTGGTTGGTGAATGATTCCGAGCAAGCCCATGGCTTGGCTCGGCAGGCATACAGCCCAATCCGTGGGCGGGAGGGAAATGTCTCCATGGAACTTCCTTAAGAAAAGCCGGCCTGAGCGAACTTCATTCTGTTTCCTTTAGCGATTTTCGAATTGCGGTATCCAGAGGCGTAAGATCATTTCGCATCGTCTCCCGGACAATCTCCAGGTCGACCCCGAAATATTCGTGAATAAGCTTGTCGCGCATGCCGGCGATCTCCAAGCTGCGAATGACCGCATTGACGGTTTTCCTGTCCGCACAGAACTGATCGTAGGACATCCCGGAGATGAAAAGCCGGCAATCGGCAATTGACTGGAGGATATCGTACAGGTAGTCACGCGCCTCACGCTCAGGCGACATAGCGGACCTCTTCCAGAATACGCCTCCCGATATAAGGTTTCAGGGCCTTCTTGCTCACCAGATCGACTTTCCTCCCCAGGAGTCCCTGCAGATGGACTTCCAGCCGCATGAAAGCCACGAACCCGACCGGCCGCGAACATTCGACGAGTACGTCCACGTCGCTGTTCTCTTGCTGTTCGCCGCGCACAAAAGAACCGAATACGCCGATTTCGGCGACCCCGTAGATACGCCGTAATTCTCCCAGATGATCGTGAAGGATCCGGCTGATATCGTCGAATGTGGTCATGGCGTCATGCCTCGACTTGTTTGGTGGGTTGTAAGGGGGAACGGCATCGGCCGGCAACTCGGTTCCACCGACGTTCACCGCCGGCGTCCCTATCTCTTGTAGGTAGCACAAGTGCTGTGGGCTCAGGTCTTGTTTTTTGATATTCATGAATACAAACACCGCCCCTGTCGAGACCCTTGAGACCTGAATTTCCAGTCGCCCTTTATCAATTTACCGTCATGAGAATCTGCCGAACGGCTGATTTTTCCTGAGGATTTCGACCGGCGAACCTTTCCGACCATCCTGGGGGATGTTGTGGAGCTGCATAAGCGGACTTATCGTGCATGCTGTCTTATTGCTCCACCGTGAGCGGAATTGTCCAACTGGAAGGACAAGAATCAAATGACAAGACCTGACCCCAATTCCCCGCGATACCTGCGATATGCTGAAGATACATTCTGAAAATTGCTCGCCGGTGATTGATAAAACCTTTGGTATGAAATCGTCCGATAAGTTTGTAGCGGAATGGGTGGTCACAATCCAGGGGAATACGCACTTTCCAGTTAAATCGGCCACCACCGAGGGCTAAGAAAGCGGAAAATGGCAAGCGACTTGGCGGTGGAGGGCAATATTCCGCAAGGCCGGCTCAAGCTCGCTGCATAGAGGGCGCGCATAGGGGCAGCGGGTGTGAAACCGGCATCCGGAAGGCGGATCGATCGGCGTCGGAAGGTCCACCCCTCCGGCCCTTGTTTTGGGAAAATCCATGGCATTGCCCGGCATCTGAACCGCGCTTATGAGGACGGCGCTATAGGGATGGGCCGGACTCCGGAAAAGTGCTTCGGTGGGGGCTTCTTCACACAGCTTTCCCAGATACATGACGCCCACCCGGTCACACACGTTTTTCACCACCGCCATGTCATGGGATATGAACAGCATGGTAAGTGCATGGCGTGTTCGAAGCCGCTCCAAGAGGTTAAGGATCTGGGCCCGTACGGAGACATCCAGGGAGGACACCGGTTCATCGCAGATCAAAAGCTTGGGCCCTGTCATAAGGGCCCTGGCAATCTGAATGCGCTGACATTGCCCTCCGGAAAGCTGAAAAGGACGGTGATCGAATAGGGCCGGCTCGAGACCGACAGCGCTCATCATCTCCCGCGCTTTCTGAATCCGCTCCGTATGGGGCGTCTTTCCCGGGACCCTCAACGGCGCGGCAATAGTTTCTCCAACTTTTCGCCGGGGATTGAGCGCAGAAATCGAATCCTGAAAGATCATCTGGAAGCCGGGCCGAAGCCGGCGGAGCCGCGCCTTGCCGACCCTGGTCAGATCTTCGCCCAGAAAAACAACACGGCCGGACGTGGGACGGGGAAGCTGCATCACAGCCCTTGCGATAGAAGACTTGCCGCAGCCGGATTCTCCCACCAAACCCAGCGTTTCTCCCTGCGTCATATGAAAGCTGACATCCGACACCGCATGAACACGCCTGCCTCGTCCGGCATCGAACTCCACCACGATGTTTCGGACTTCCAGCATGGCGGGGCTCTCCTTCATGGACGGCTCTCCGGAATCGGATTCCAGCACGCAAACAGGTGGTGAGGATCACCGGTCGGCTGAAGGGGAGGGATACTGCTGAGGCATCTTTCCTCGGCCCGATCGCACCGCGGCGCAAAGGCGCAGCCTCCGATCTCTCCGGCCAAATCCGGAGGTTGGCCATCGATGGAACGAAGAGGGGTGTGGGGCGGTTGATTCATCTTCGGTAATGCGTCCACAAGCGCCCGGGTATAGGGCATCCGTACATGGTCAAACAGCTGTTGAGCCGAAATCCGCTCGACAAGTCTTCCTGCATACATCACGGCAATTTCATGAGCGCGAGAGGCGGCGATCCCCAGATCGTGGGTGACAAGGATTATAGCCATCTTCCTTTCCGTCTGGTTAAGTACCAACAGGTCGAGAACAGCTTCTTGAACGGTCACATCAAGCGCCGTCGTCGGCTCGTCCGCAATCAATAGCTTCGGCTTGCAGGAAAGGGCGATGGCGATGGCCACTCTTTGTCTCATTCCCCCCGATAACTGGTGCGGATATTGCCTCGCCCGCCGTTCAGGACTTGGAATCCCGACAGACCGAAGCAATTCGATGGCTTGAAAATCGGCATCTTTCCATTTCATTCCAAGGTGATAAACGAGGGCCTCGGCAATTTGCCGGCCGATGGTCATCACCGGATTGAGGGAAGAAAGAGGGTCCTGGAAGACCATGGCTATCTTCATGCCTCGAATCTTGTTCAAATCAGGGTCCGGGAGCCGGAGCAGACCCTTGCCGTTAAAAGCGACCCGCGACTCTCCGCCGACAACAGCACAGTCCGGAAGCAAACCGATCAAGGTTCGGCACAGGATCGTCTTGCCGCAGCCCGATTCACCTACAATACCAAGAGTTTTACCCCGTTCAACGGCAAAGGAAACATCGTTTACCGCTCGCACGGTTCCGCGAGGGGTATGGAGGGAAACCGTGAGATTTTTCACCTGAAGAGCAGGTGTTTCCGAATCGGCAGCCATGAGTGTCACCATTGCTCCTCTTTCGGATCAATCACCCGCCTCAAAGAATCTCCCATGATGTTGAAGGAAAGGACCGTGAGAAACATGACAAGGGCCGGAATCAAGCTGACATGCGGCGCCCTGTCGAGAATCTCTCTTCCCTCGGCAATCATTCCGCCCCAGCTCGGGGTCGGTGCGGGAACCCCCAAACCGAGAAAGCTAAGGGCCCCCTCTGCAATAATCATATAAGACACCACCAGCAGCGCATAGACGACTAAAGGCCAAATTACATTGGGTAGAATTTCTCTCAGCAAGATGTCGAAATCGCGTTGCCCTTGCATTCGGGCGCTCTGGACAAATTCCAATACGCCGACCTTGAGAGTGTTGGCGCGAGCAACTCTGGTAAAACCTGGAATGGTCAGAATCCCCAATGCCAGGATCATGTTCGAAAGGCCGGCTCCCAAGGCAAATGTGATTACCAACAGAAGCACCAGGCCCGGGAATGCCAATACGGCGTCCATGATCGCCACAATCAATGACTCCACCCGCCCCCTGTAAAATCCGGCCAGCATGCCCAAAATTCCGCCGATCGCCAACCCGATGCAAGGGGTTATCAATCCGACGGCCAGGGAAACCCGGGCACCGAAAACGATGCGCGAAAAGATGTCTCTCCCCATGGTATCGGTTCCCAGGATGTGGACCCATTTTTTCCCCGCCACCCCTTCGACGCTCTGCTCCGGGGAAGAGCTTTCGGTCCCCGGTGGGGCCGCAGGGTTCTTCCAGTCCATGTGGTCATATTCGGGAAGGGGCCAGAAATTGGCTGTGACAGCAAAAAACAGGACACAGGCGAGCCATAAAACGGAAAGCCGGAAAGACTCGCCAAGAGCTTTTGAAAAAGATCTCGACCCGGTAACGCGGGAGCAGCGGACCCTGGAAGTCATCGAGCCACGGCTGAATTCAGTCACCGTGCCCCTCCCTCCGAAGCCGGGGGTCAAGAACGGTGTAGGAGATATCGACAAGGAAGTTGACCATCACGTAACCGACCGTGATGAAAAGAACGCATCCCTGAACAACCATAAAATCACGGTTGAAAATGGCTCCGATCAGCAAACGGCCGATTCCCGGCAAAGCAAAGATGGTCTCCACGATCACTGCTCCGCCGATCAGATGGCCGATCTGTATGCCCAACAGGGTAACCAGCGTGAACAAAGAGGGGCGAAGCGCATGCCGGAATAAAATGGAGCGGGGCGGCAGCCCCTTGGACCGGGCCATGAGGATGAAATCTTCCCGTAGAGTCGCTATCATGTCGTTTCTGAGCACCCGCATGAGCGGCACCCACTCAATGAGGGCAAGGCTCATGGCCGGGAGCAAAATCGATCGCAGGTTGTCCAGGGGGCCGGCGGACAGGGGCACAAAACCGGTGGCCGGGAACCATCCGACCTTTATGGCGAAGAGATAGATCAAAACCAGGGCCATCACAAACCCCGGCATCGACATAAGGGCAAAACCGGTGGACCCCAGAAAACGGTCGAGAAATGACCTTGGCCTGTATCCTCCGTAAATCCCTGCAGGCACCGACAGAACCAGGGCGATCATTTGGGCCGAAACCATCAGTTCGACGGTCACGGGAAGTCGGGCGACGATCGCAGTCAGTACCGGTTCGTGGGTGAGGTGGGAGATGCCAAGGTCGCCCTGACACACATCGGCAACCCAACTCACGTACCGGAGGAAAGGATTGCGTTCGAGTCCGAGTTCTTCCCGGATCGCCTGAATGTCCTCGAGGGTTGCCGTTTCGCCGGCGATCCGGAAAGCAATATCGCCGGGGAGCACATCCACCACCAAAAAGGTGATTGCCGACACCACTAAAACCACCAAGACAAGGTGCAGGGCTTTTTTCCCCATTCGTCGCACTCACTTTCCCGGCCCAATCGTAACGCCTTTTTATTCAGGCTCTATTCGGAATGTATCCACGGCGGAATCAAAGACCTCTCTCTGCATTGTTAACGGAAATATCCGCCTACCGGTCCAGCCAGAGGTCCGATAGCTCAAAGATCCCGTTCTGAAACCTGACCCTTCCCTTGACCTCTTTCTTGGACAGGACATGAAACCGACGCCCCCCTCGATAGATAAACGGCACATCCTCGTTGATCTTCTCGGCAATTTTGCACAGAAGGGCACTTCTTTCTTTCGGGTCGGTCGAGCTGTTCTGGGCAAGTACAAGGCTGTCCAGATCGGAGTCATTAATTCCAGACCAGTTTCTCCGGCTCTTGCTGTGGAGGGCCGAAAAAAGATTCGCGCCTTGATCGCACAGGGCGGGAATTCTCCATGTCGAAATCTGGTAGTCCCTGGTCACCACCTTTTTCACCACAGGCCCAAAACTCATCCCTATCGGTTTGATAGTCACCCCGATTTTTTTCGCAAACTGCTGCAGTAGTTCTCCCTGCTCTTGACCTCTTTTGGTGTTGGAGTGAAGGCATTCGATTTCCACGGGCTTGCCGTAATCGGCGACCAGCTCCCTGGCAATTTCCAGGTTGTGAGCAGGGTATCCTGCCTCACCGCAATCCATTCCGACCCCGAACGGCGTCTTAACCAAGGGGATGCCGTCCTCATAACTAAGCTTTACACAAACCTGCTGATCCCAAGCATAGGCCAGGGCCCTGCGGACCCGGACATCATCCAGGGGCGGTTTGGCTGTGTTGAGGATGAATATTTCAGCCCCGTTTCCCTCACTGACATAGTGAACCAGTGCGGGATCCTTTTCAGCTTTTTCAATGGCGGCGCCCCGGTCGGTCCAGATCATATCCATCTGGCCGGTCTCGAGGCTTGCATATCGGGTCTGGCTGTCGGGCATCGGTTTAAAAATGATTTCATCCAGATAGGGTAGCCCTTGTTTCCAGTAATGAGGGTTGCGCGCGACGACAAAACAGTCTCCGGACACCCATTCTTTGAACATGTAAGGGCCGGTTCCCACAGGCGCTCGGTTCTGCAGATCCTCGGCAACCGCCTTGGGCGAGGGAATGCAGGGGGCCAGAGTCCTTCCGTCGGAAAGCGTGGCTAAAAAAGGAAGCCAGGGGTGAGCCAGGACAAAGCGAACGGCAAAATCGTCCACTTTTTCCACGGACTGAATCGGGGCAATCGTATCCCGGCCGCCGAATCGATTTTTCGGATCCAGGAGCCGCTCCCAGTGCGCCACCACGGCGTCGGCGGTGAACGGTGTGCCGTCATGAAAAAAGACCCCCTTTCGAAGAGCGATCGTCCAGGTTTTCCGGTCTGATGAAGGAGTCGCCGACAATCCCAGAATCGGAATCAGTTCTCCCTTGTCGTTTATCTCAAAAAGCCGTTCCTGGATGACTGAGTTTGCGATCGCATCACAAATGGCAAAACCCCGCGCTTTCAAGGCGTCGAAACCCGCAAATTCCTCTTCTACCCCGAAAATCAGGGTTCCGCCCTTTTTGGGCTCCATGGCCAAAACCGTGCCGTTCAAACAGAAAGAAAATATCACTATTGCCGATACCCCAAGAAACCATTTCCACCTGCGCAAGTCTGTCATGGACTGAATCTTCATGTTCCGAACCTCCTTTTCCCGCCGGGGGATCTATCCTTCCCCTGTTTTTGGTTTCACCTTTGCGTGGACAAAATGGAAAATTTCCGAAACGGGCAGGTCTATTTGCTTTTCCAAACCGCAGTTCCGCCTGTATTCCATAGCCGTGCAATTCTTCACTTTGAAAAAACCCCGCGCTTCCAAAAAATCGACTATCTTCTCCGGTGCAATGCCGAACAGTATCTCTTCCCCGAACACTTTCAGGCTTCCCCTGAGTCCCACGCTTTCGGCTCGCAGGCAGCTACCATCCGCCACCGATGGGGGAAAATAGTCGAAAACGACGGAACTCCCCTCCCCGCTGTGGTTCGCAATAAAAAAAAGCGTTCGGTCTACAGCAGCCGGCGGCATGTAATAGCTGACCCCTTCCCAGACGAAAAAGGTCTTCTCAAGAGGGTCAAAGGATGGCGCGTACAATTTTTCTTCCAATAGCTCTTTCTCGAACTGAATTGAAATGTATTGGACATGCTTCGGGAGGATCTCCATGTGCTGCTTGATTTTGTCCAGTTTCAGCTTCTGCGTGGCCGGATGGTCGAGTTCGAATACGGCGGAGTTTTCACACATCCGCGAAAAGCGCAGTGCGCGGGTATCATAGCCTGCCCCGAGAATGACGATTTGGCGAACACCCTTTTCAATCTCCCGGGTCAAGCAGTCGTCGATAAACCGGGTTCGTATCAGAACCGCACCGCAAACCCCGGGAGTGACCCGCTCCCAATGGAAAAGAAGCCGCTCTCGAAACGCGCGTGAGGTCGATACTTCCGAAAGTCGATCGGAAAGAAATTGAACGGCAAACGGATCTGAAAAGATCCGTTCCTTTTCAGGGCGCATCGTTTCAATGGCCCGCAGTGCGGCGATATTTTCAGCGGTAATGCTTGGCCGGTCCGGCTTCACTGTATCTCCTTGCCCGTAGAAAATGCTGGACAGCTATAAGGACAACAATCGTTACACAACATGTGTTGTTTTTCCATGAAAAAATTTTCCCCGCCTGTGCCCCTTCCGATCAAAACCCTTTGCGCTCATCTTCGCCCTCAAATGACTTCATGATTCCGTCATACACAGCCTGGTTTGCAGTCCGAAGAAAATCGACCAGGGTCATCTTCCTCTTATCGAGCAGAATCGATTTTTCCTTATCCGAAAGCCTGTACCAGCCATTGCTGACGAGAAAAGAAAGCCCGTGAAGCATGAACCATCGCACAACGCGAATCCTGTTCCTTTCCTCAGGAGCAAGGCCCTTGAAACGAGGGTCATCCGCGAGTTGTTCGCCGAGCCGCTCCCAGTGCTCCCGGGCAAATGTTTTCTGTGCTTGGATGTGCTTTTCGTCGTTAATGCATCGGAAGAGGTGTTTTTCCTGGTCGGCAAACAGCACGTATCCCAAGGCCTGGTCGAGCCACTTGTCTCCGGTCCGGTCCCTGCTGATGAAATCGACAAAAAAAGCGAGGGCCTTTTTAACCACCTCGTTTTCGATATGCTTCATGGATTTCAAGTGGTCATAAATGGGCCGGGTGGAGGAATTCAGCTCTTTGGCAATGGCACGAGCTGAAAGCCCAGCCCATCCTTCTTTTCGGACGACGGAAAAAGCGGCATCTACCACATCTTCTCGACTGAATCGCTGTTTCGGCGGCATGGACTTAACCTTCAGAGTTGGTCCGGAAAGTAGGAAGTATTAGGGACGTTGTTGACTAACGTGACAAATTCGATCATAGGTAATCGTTTCCTTGTGAACGTCCAGACCGATGTAGCAGATACTGCCCACCAGGAGGCCTCCCTGGTTGGTGAATGATTCCGAGCAAGCCCATGGCTTGGCTCGGCAGGCATACAGCCCAATCTACCGCCAGGGGGCCTCCACCTCACATATACCTATGCATTCAAACAGTATAACTACTTCACTTACCTCACCTTCACTACCGCCGAACCTTCATGCTCTTCCTCGCCCACACCCTGCGCTCCGCCTCGCCTCTCCGCCGCAGGCGGTGAGGCCCACCCAGAAGGCTTTGGCGGGGGTCCGGTGGAGACTTTCTCGAAAGTCTCCACCGGTAAGCTCTTCTTTATCGCTTCCTCCGATCCAGGCTCCGGTACTGGACGGCTTCGGCCACGTGGGCCGGGGCGATCTGTTCTTCTCCGGCCAGATCGGCGATGGTTCGGGAGATTTTCAGGATCCGGGCGTAGCCTCGGGCGGACAGGCCCAGGCGTTCCATGGCGGTTTCCAGGAGAGTTTTTCCGCCGGGGTCCAGTTTGCAGAATTGTTGGATGAGGCGGCTGCCCATCTGGGCGTTGGTGTACACGGGAAGTCCGTGGAAACGGTCGAGCTGGACTTTCCGGGCGGTCTCCACTCGTTGGCGGATTTGTGTCGAAGAATCCCCGGCCGTGTGGGCGCTGAGGTCGCGGTAGCTCACTGCCGGCACGTGCACCTGAATGTCGATGCGGTCGAACAGGGGTCCCGAAACTCGAGCCTGGTAGCGTTCCACCGCCGGTGTCTGGCAGGTGCAGGGATGCCGCGGGTCTCCCAGGTAGCCGCAGGGGCACGGGTTCATGGCGGCCACCAGCATGAAGCGGGCGGGATAGGTCATGCTGGACGAAGCGCGGGCAATGGTGACCACCCCGTCTTCCAGAGGTTGCCGCAGCACTTCCAGCACGTTTTTCTTGAATTCGGGCAACTCGTCCAGAAACAGCACGCCGTGGTGAGCCAGGCTCACTTCTCCGGGTCTGGGGATGATGCCGCCTCCGATGAGGCCCGCGTCGGAAATGGTGTGGTGGGGAGATCGGAAAGGCCGCGCACTGATGAGACCTCGGCCGTCGGGCATGAGTCCCATGACGCTGTAGATTTTGGAGCACTCCAGGGATTCCATGAAGGACAGACCGGGCAGGACGGACGGCAACCGCCTGGCCAGCATGGTCTTGCCCGAACCCGGAGGGCCCATCATCAGGACGTTGTGGGAGCCGGCGGCGGCCACTTCCAGGGCTCTCTTGGCCTGTTCCTGGCCTTTGACCTCGTTGAAGTCCACGGCATATTCGGGCACGGGGTCCTCGGACGGTCGGGACCCGATTTGAGGCGTAACGCCCGCGTCCCCTCCGTTGAGGAATTCCACGGCTTGGGACAGGGAGTCCACGCCCACGACCTCGATGCCCTGCACCACGGCGGCTTCCGCGGCGTTCTCCCGGGGAATCACCACCCCGGTGAGGCCCTTTTCCCGGGCTTCCACGGCCATGGGGAGCACTCCGCGGACTCCCTTGACCCGGGCGTCCAGGGACAGCTCTCCGCTCAGCACGTAGCGGTTCAGCTTCTCTGGAACCACCGCGCCCGTGGCGGCGAGGATGCCCACGGCCATGGGCAAGTCGAATCCTGACCCCTCCTTCTTCCGATCCGCCGGCGCCAGATTTACGGTGATGCGGTCCACGGGAAAGCGATATCCCGAATTCTTGACGGCGGCCTTGACCCGGTCCTTGCTTTCCCGAACGGCTCCTTCGGCCAGACCCACGGTGGCCATGGCGGGAAGACCCGAGGTGATGTCCACTTCCACTTCCACCAGATAGGCGTCCACCCCCAGAATGGCCGAACTCAGCACCTTGGCGAGCATGAAATCTCCGTACCTTGACGATCATTGGGAATCATATCGGGACGGATCCGCCCGTGGCCTTTGGACCCCGGCTCAGGATCATTTCCCCTTGATTCTCTCGATATTCCGATAAGGTTTCCAGCCTATCTCATGAGATCCAGGTATGCAAGCCGGGACGCGCGAGAAAGCCCTCGTTTGCCGCGGCTCAGCTTCTCGCGACAACACGCCGAATGCTCACGGAATATAGAGTCTCCACTGTATTGCCGCGTTGTCGGCTCCGAGTTAGACTGGATTGGCATTGTCCTTGAAAGGGAAGGAAATGGGCGTCAACGTGAGCCCCTAAGGAATGCATCGGGTGAATCGATCGCCCGAGAATCGTTCACATCAAGATTAGGAGGATCCAGATTATGACGAAAAAATGGCTGGTATTGTTGTCGGCATTGTTTCTGGTAACCTGTTTCAGCGGAGCCGCCCTGTGCATGGAAAAGGTGGACAGCACCACGGGCCAAAAGATCGAGACGTCCGATCCCTTGAAGATGGACAAGACGGAAACCCAGACCTGGGTGGACCCTTCCACTGGAATCCGGTTCGAATACAAACCCGGTAAGCTGATCAAGAAGGAAGGCACGGCCGAAACGTGGGTCGATCCCACCACGGGCATCGAATTTCAGTACAGACCCGGTGTGCTCGTCCGCGAAGACGATATGATGAAAAAAGACATGATGATGGAAAAGAACAAGATGGAAGGCGGGATGATGAAAGAGGAAACCATGAAGGACGACACGATGAAGAAGTAGTCGTTCGCCTTTCATCAATCCATCAATAGCCGCTTTGAATTCGGGGAACCTTGCACAAAGGTTCCCCGATCGTTTTTCGGCACGTCACCGCGGCACGGTCCGGGTGTTTCGCTTTCCTCCACTTTTCCCACGACCGTCGGCCTTGCGGGCATGCTCTCCGCCCTGAGATTTCCCCGACCCCGAGTTGGTTTCAACAGGAAGCCCGTCCGCCGGAGAGGCTGAGGGAGAGCCGGCTTTCCTCACTGATTTTCAACATTCCCTAAACCTCTTGAATCGGCAAAGGAATTCCCTGGTTCGGCTTCGTCACGCTTCAGCGGGACGAACCCCGCATGAGGAGGTCCGGGGAACATGGGTCCCCCGACGACCCAGTGAATTATTACGAATGGCTTATTGTTCAGGGGGTCGCCGGGTGAGAAACCACGCGGGTCTTCTCTTTGTTCGGGAGATCCGCCGTCACAACGATGGAGCATCCGAGGCCGACACGGCATTTTCCAGGCGCCCGGTGAATGAAAAAAAACGGGACCAGGCCTTGTAGGCCCGATCCCGCGATCCAAGGAGGACACGAAACTCGTCGTTACTTCCGAAGCCCCTTCACCTCGTTCCGGACGCACCCGCTAAGGCCGCAGTCGGTCCGAGGGGTTCGGCCCGGTCTGAACTCAGAATATCCACATGAGGCGGAAGTTGACCCCTTGTCCCTGCATTTCGTTCTTTCCCGCGATGTCCCTGAAATACTTCAAATTGGCTTCCATGTTGGGTAAGAACCACCAATGGACGCCCGGAGCGATGGCGAAATTATAGCCGGAATCGCCCTGGTCCACGTCGTACACGGTGCTTTCGAGCGTGTTCGTGTAATCGCCCTGCACATAGAGCGCCACAGGTCCGAAGTGCATGCTGGGGGTCACGTTTACCTCAAAATAGTCCTTCCCGTTGGTGTTGTCGTCGTGCAGGTCATCGAAATAATGATAGTACCCGGCCGATCCATCGATCCAGAACGGTCCGAACCGTTGTTCGAGAGCCACCAGCGGCATGACCTGATAGCTGTCGTCTCCGGGATTGAGTTTCAGGTCGTCGTCGCCATAGGGAGCCACGAGCACTACGGCGAACTGGAGATGCGTCGTTTGGCTCTCGTTGTTCCATCCAATGGACGTGTAGATCATCGGATTCATGATGCCCGATTCGTTGAAGTTCGAACCGATACCGTTGTTGTCGATGCTCACGTTTTCAAGCCCGAAAATGCCCTCCAGCACATATTGATATTGATTATGATCGCCGAAGTGCCACGGCTTGATCAAACGGTACAGATTGATTCCCACCTTGGTATCGTTCATGTCCTGATTGTCGCCGTTGTCGTCGGCAAATTCATCCGCCCAGTAGTAATAACCATGCACCAGCAGAATCAGTTCGTCGGGAAACTGGTTGGACCAGAATCCGTCACGACTCGCCGTCATCAACAACCCAGGCGCGGCCGTCGCCGTCTGAACGGCGGTCAATGAAAAAATCATACACAGCAATCCAATCGCCACCACGACTCTTCGCATCAGCCTTCTCCTTTCTCCTTATGACCGGTTCAACGAGCGGTCCCCATGGTTCCGAACGACGCCCTGCGCTACCGACCGCCGGACGGCACGAGTCCTCCTTGCATCCGTGGTTCTTGAACTTCCGACGTTGTCGGCACGACGGAAAGAGCGGCCCGCGGCAACCGGACACGATCGACGCTCCGTCGGCGCACGTCGGGCAAAGCCTTCGAGGGGGCCTCCCGCCCTCCTCCCTCTCGAAGCACTTGCGGACACGGCGGATTCCGTTGAGAACGATTCCCGATATCTCCGGGCGCCATGAATTCTGCGGAACGGCCGTTCCTGCGTTTGCAGGGTTCTTTTGTGCACCCCGCCGCCCGGGTTTTGATGTCCGTCCCCCAACGACAAGTCAACTTCCATGCCACTCCATGACGAATGACGATTCATGGTGCCGCGACAATAGGTTACAGCACATCCACGATACGAAGCGGTTCAAGAGCGGCCCGCCCCCCGAGCGTTACCTGCGTTACCGTAACCCTAGGTAACGTTGCCTCCTGTTCACCCGCGATCTCGCGATCCCGGGGATTGGGTGCACCGGGATGAGCCGGCAGGCAATCTCGGCGACCGAGGAACGGATTTGGGCGAATGAGGGAAGGCGTTCCGAGGTGAGAGCCTCGCCGGCGGTTTCCTTTACACCGCGCAAAGAGACCGGACGCGGACGGGAAGAGGGCTCTCGGCGGATTATGGACTACGTTCGAATTTTTTATTCACGGCAACAACTTACACGAGACGCAGCCGGTTCGAATTCTGGAACGGGTCTTGCTCGTCCTTTGGAACCAAACGCCCGAGGTCTAGGATTCGGGCGCATGAATATATCAAGGAGGATCAACCATGTTTTACCACATCGTCATCATCGGCGGAGGACCCGCCGGTGTCATAACGGCGCTGACCGCCAAGAACGTGTACCCGGACAAATCGGTGTGCGTGGTCAAGCAGATCGGGGACGGCGTCATACCGTGTGCCATTCCTTATATGATGAACACCATGTCCGATCCCGCTCAGAACGCCATGGGAAACCTCCCGCTCCAAAATGCGGGGATCGATGTACTCGTGGATTCCGCCCTGTCTCTGGACCTCGAAAAGCACGCCGTGAAGCTCCAAAACAAAGGCGACGTCTCCTTCGAACGCCTGGTGCTGGCCACCGGACTGCGTCCCGGCATGCCCCCCATACCGGGCGGAGACAAGAAAGGTGTGCACACCATCGAAAAGAGCATGGCCCAAATGGTCGCGCTCCGAGAAGAAGCGCGTAAAGCGAAAAACGTGGTCATCATCGGAGGCGGCTTTATCGGCGCCGAGTTCGCCGACGAGTTGTCCCACTCTCCGGATACGCAGGTGCATGTGGCGGAGATCATGCCCAAAATCATGTATACGGCCTTTGACGACGAATTCTGCGACGAGGCGACCGGTGAACTCGACGCCGCCGGCGTGCGACTCCATTTGGGAAGCACGGTGCAATCCATAGACGGCGACGGCCAAGTGACATCCGTTACCCTCGCGGGAGGGGAAAGCATCCCCGCGGACATGGTGTTGGTCGGCATCGGAGGCAAACCCAACAGCGGGTTGGCTGAAGAAGCGGGACTGAGATTGGCCGATGGAGGTTCCGTGTGGGTGGACGACTACATGCGAACCTCGGCGGAGGGCGTATTTGCCGTGGGCGATTGCGCGCTCAAGCGAGACTTCTTCACACGGCGGGCCGTTCCGGTGTGGCTTGCTTCCACCGCTACGGCGGAAGCCCGCGTAGCCGGCATCAACATCTATGGAATCCGGGTAATCCGTCAGATTCAAGGCACCATCGCCGCTTTCTCGACCAAGATCGGAAGCCGATCTTTCGCCAGCGCCGGCATGACCTGCCGCGGATGTGAGAAGGAAGGATTTCGTTACCTGACCGCCACGTCGACCGCTCCGGATCATCATCCCGGAACCCTGCCCGGAGCTTTGCCCATGAAACTCAAGCTGGTGTTCGCGGATCGATCCGGCATTCTGCTGGGAGGCCAGATGTCCGGCGGACCTTCGGTGGGAGAACTTGTCAACCTCGTCGCCTTGGGCATTCAGAAGAAGGTAACCGTGCGGGAGATCGAAATGATGCAGCTGGCCACCCATCCGCTGCTCACACCGGCACCCACGGTGCATCCGCTCATCGATGCGTCCAACCAGGTATTGAACATGCTCCGCGCCGCGGTGCGCTGATCGTCGCGCATGGCGCCGATTGAAGCGAGGAACGCCTCCCATTGGGGCGTTCCTCACCGGGGCACATCCGAGTTCGCCTCCGTCCTATATTGCCGATCCGTCTTCCAATGCCTTTTCCACCGCCTGTGACAACGTCTCCCAACTGTGAAGTCCGATAAATCGGCGAATCTCCGTACCCGCCTTGAAGAGAATCAGGGTGGGGACGCTCTGAATACTGTGATCCGTTGCGATTTCCACGTGTTCATCAACGTCGAGCTCCGCAATGGTCGCTCTGTCTTTGTAGGTTTTTTCCAGCTCTTGAAGGGTCGATTTCTGGGCCCGGCAGGGCGGGCACCACGCGGCATTGAAATCGACGAGCGCGACGCCTTGTTGGGTGACGTCATGGAATTCTTCCCTCGATTCTATTTTCATCGTTGAACGCCTCCGATCTGAGCTGATCCGATGTCGACGTCCGCCGGAGGGGCATCGGCCGGGACTGAGAGCCCGGCAGGCGGAAAATCGATCTCCGAATCCGCCGCGTCACAGGGACCCGGGTTGAAAGGCCCTTTTGTTCCATCGCACAACGACGGCCTCCACACGTTCCCGTATCGACGAAAAATCCTTGATCATCCGGCCGACGGACGCCACGGTCCGAAGCCGGATTGCGTGGTTCAACCCTAATCCGGGCAAATCTCGTGCCCAAGTTGTATTAAGCGCACAACCAATTGTTATAGCTAGATATTTACCGGTAATTGACAGACGCTTGAGAAACGATTATTGGAGGAAGAATGAAAGGTAACGTTAACTTAACGTAAACATAGCAGGAGAATGGGAGGAAATGAACGGTCAAACATACAGCCTCTGGGACATCCGATTCGTAAACCGGATACTCAACTGCATGGCGGACGGGGTCTTCACGTTGGACGCCGACGGTCGGATATCTTCCTGGAACGGTTCCATGGAGCGTATCACGGGTTACAGCTCGAAGGAAGCCTTGGGTCGTACCTGTGAGCTGCTGCAATGTTCGCAGTGCTTCGGAAAGGCGTGTCCGTCCGGATTCCATAAGTGCGGTATTCTTCAGAAAGATACCTCCGAAGCCAAAGAATGCCGACTCAGGCACAAAGACGGCCATGAGGTATCGGTCATCAAAAATGCCGGGGTGGTCCGAGACAGCAAAGGGAAGGCCATTGGAGTCGTGGAAACGGTGGCCGACCTGACCGAGCTTAACCTGGCCCGAAAAAAGGCGGAAGAGGCAACGCTTCGGCTGGCCGAGATTCATCGCATAGACAATCTCATCGGGCGGAGTCGCCCCATGCAGCAGGTGTTTTCCACCATACGCGCGGCGGCCGCCAGCGACGCCACGATTCTGATCCAGGGCGAAAGCGGAACCGGCAAAGAGTTGGTGGCGGGAGCCATTCACTACCGCAGTGATCGAAAGAGCGCCCCGCTGGTGGTCGTCAATTGCAGCGCGCTCTCCGAATCGGTTCTGGAAAGCGAACTTTTCGGCCATGTGAAGGGCGCCTATACCGGCGCGGTCAGGGATCGTGTCGGCCGATTCGAGCAAGCCGAGGGAGGGACCTTGTTCCTTGACGAAATCGGAGAACTGACGCCCTTCATTCAAGTCAAACTCCTACGCGTGTTGCAGGAACGGGAGGTCGAACGGGTGGGAGACTCGAAAAGGCGCAAGATCAATATACGCGTCATCACCGCCACCCATCAGGATTTGTATGCCATGGTGAGGGAGGGACGATTTCGTGAGGACCTCTACTACCGCCTCAAGGTGTTTCCCATCTCAATTCCCCCTTTAAGGGAGCGTCGTGAAGACATTCCTCTGTTGGTGAGCCATTTCATCAAAATAATGAACGAAAAGACGGGCAAGAAAATCCAGAACCTGTCTCAGGAGGCCATGCGAATGCTGATCGATTACGATTGGCCCGGCAACGTGCGCGAACTGGAAAACGCCGTCGAACATGCATTTGTTCTGTGTAACCGGGTGACAATAGAGCCCATGGATCTTCCCGTCGAAGTTCGGCGGCCCGAACAAACGCCGATTTGTTCAACGCCCCGCTCCGAATCCAAACATGCATCGGCCCGAAGAAAGAAACCGACCAAGAAGATGCTGGTCGAGGAGCTGGAGGTTTGCGACTGGAACAAGGCGGAGGTCGCACGCAGGATCGGGCTCAGCCGCACGGCGATCTGGAAGTACATGAAGAAATGGGACATACCTCTCCGTCGGAATGAAGATGACCCGGACCCAATCCCCACCGGCCGGCATGAGTGACGTCGAACTCCCGGCCGATTGAATCCGGTCGCCCGCCAAGGTCGGGGAGCGACTACACCGTGTGCTCCTCGACCCTTTGGGAAGAAACAACGAACGATGCCCTGCGAGGGCCGTCTGTAAACGGTCCTCCCCGCCCGCCCCGGCGATCCGTCCATGACTCGGCGGCCCGCAGCAACCGGTTTCTTTCAACGGTCTGTTGGGGAAGTGTGATCTCATTGACAATGCCGGTTGCAGTACTTATTCTTATAAGGTCTATACAAGATTCCAATAGACGTTGGGAGGTACAGGAATCAAACGTACGGCGCCGATTTCACCTCGAGTACCGGATAGCTGAAAGGCGCCGCCGTAAGCTCATTGGAAAATTCCGGTTTTCCGGAGGGCGGGAAGTACCCGCTATCCGACGGTGTTCTCACCTCGGTTCACCGGAAATCGAAGGTCACACAGCGCAGTCCCTCATGCAGGTTATTCGAGCAGGGTTGATCTTGCAGCTTGACCAGACATCAGGTTCTTCATACCGGAACCCACCCAGTAATTCCGATCCGGGCTACGCACGATGCCCGGCGCACCCGTGTTTCCATCTTTCATCTGTAACGCCGACGTTCACTGTTCTCCAACGAGATTGGCGGATTGGTCCGCGAATGGGGATTCGTTTGCACGCGTCGAGAAGGGATGGTCCATGAAAATCACGCAGATCGCAGGATTCTTGGGTTGTGGAAAGACCACTTTGCTGCTGAGGCTTTCCAGGGAATTGGCCGGACACGGAGAACAGAAAGTCGCGCTTGTGGTCAACGAAATCGGAGAGATTCCCGTTGACGGAAAAATCATCGAAGAAACCGGACTCCGAGTTAAGGATATCGGAGGAGGATGCATCTGCTGCGAAGTCGCCGCCACGTTCGCCAAGACGATTTACGCCCTTTACCGGGAATTCAACCCCGACCACGTGCTGGTGGAACCCACCGGGGTGGCCGTTCCTCATCAGGTCAAGTTGGCCGCAAGGATGGGGGGACGCGACGCCAAGATCGCCCTCGGACCGGCCATTGTTCTATTCGACGCCACCCGACCGGCCGAGCTGTTGGATATGGACGCCCTGGGCCAACTCGTCACTACGCAGGTCAAAGACGCCAATGTCGTTGCCGTAAGCAAAGTGGACGCTGTGGACCCGGGCACTTTGGACGGTACGGAAAGCAAGATCAAAGAACTCAATCCCGATGCGGAGCTCCTTCGTTTGTCCACGTTTTCCGGTGAAGGAGTGGATCGGGTCAAAGAGCTCATCATGACATGGAAGGAGTAAGGCCATGACGGACCCCTTGACGGCGGAAAAGGGCTGTTATACCGAACACGGAGTGAGTGGGTACGGTGTCGCGGTGAAAGTGAGTCATCCCACCCCTCTGGATGAGACCCAGATAAAGAATCTGGCTGAAACCATGATGCTTTCCATCGCGAACAAATGTATGGCCCGGGGCGCCCGCTGCATCGGGCACATCAAATCGCACATCATGAGTGAAGCCGGAACCATGAAGGCGGATACCATCGGAGTCTCCCACGGCGCGTATTCTTCCGGACACCTCTCCCATCCGGTGGCGGAGCTGTATATGGCCGTGAACAGCATCGTACAGGGTATCCGTGAAGAGGAAGTGAAAGCGGCCACTCTGGAAGGAATCCACGAGATCGCCGAAGGTAGAGGCCTCACCGTGGACAAGGAAAAGGAACACACCTACTTCGACGAATTCGATTTCACCGCCTCAAAACAGGATTTCATCAAACAACTGGAAGAGCAGTTCAAGGATACGGAACAGGAGGCGGACCCCGAACCATGAAGGTGATCCCCATATCCGGCGTTACGGGAAGCGGAAAAACGACTTTGATCAGGGAATTAATTTCCCGACTGCACGGGGAGGGATCCCGGTCCGCGGTCATCGTCAACGAAGAGGGCGAGCAAGCTTACGATCAGAGTTTCGTCGACGACCACGCGGTTTACATGGAGCGTCTTCGGGGCGGATGACTGGGCTGTTCACTGGCGTCCAGTTTTGCGGTTCGCCTTAAGGAGATTGTCAGAACCGGGGAGTTCGGCTACATCTTTGTCGAACCGTCGGGCCTGGTGGTGACTCGAGAATTGCAGATGGTCTGTGCCATGGCTCGACGGGACGTGAAATACGAAACCGGGACGTTCATCACTCTGGTGAACGGTGCGGATTTCGACAAACACTGGTTGGAGAAGCGTCTGCTGCTTACCGGCCAGATCGACGGCGCCGATCTGGTGGCCCTCAGTCATTCGGAAACACTGGATGAGTCCGGTCTCCACAGGATTTCGAAGATTTTAGATCCGGTGGTTTCGGGAGTCATTCCTTTAAGCCTCAAAAACGGTCGAGGTATCGATACGATCCTCGACCGAATCCGGTAACAGGCCGGCGATAAACACGATCTTCGGCGTTGCGCTTCGTCCCTCGTCATTGCGCCGTACTTCCACGTACGCCTCCTTCCTCGAGATTTACGCGCCTTGCATGTCATCGTTCTTGACAGTCTGCCGTAATCCGACTTCTTCAGCGGGCCGGTAAGGCTCTTTTCCCACCCGGGCCCCCTCCCCCCAAGGCGTTCGGGCGGTAAGGGAGAGGTTTATTTTCAATATACCTATTTTTATGTTAAAACAATTTAAGTTGTCTAAACTCCGGGAAACCACCGTTACCATTTTCCCGCCCCATTCGGGCGAAACAGGAGGACAATATGACATCTTTGGAACGCGTGGCCACAGCCCTTCAGTTCAAGGAAGCGGATCGCGTACCCGCGGCTCCCCTCGTTTGCGGAGCCTCCAGGCGAGTCTACGGAGTCACCTACGCCGAATGGGCACAGGACGGAGAGCTGGCCGCGAAGTGCATGCTTCAGGCACAGGAACTCATCGGCTTCGACGGCGTGCTCACCCTTGTGGACCTGTCCGTGGAGGCGGCGGACCTGGGCCAGGAAGTGGTGTTCCCCATCGAAGACACCCCGCATCCCAACTACGACAATCCTCTGATCAAGTCTCCCGACGACTATTACAAAGTGGAACGCATCGATGTGGCCAAGGCCCCCCGAATGAATGAAATGGTCAAATACTGCGACGTTCTCATGAACGAACGCGGCGCCACCGTGCCCATCATGGGATTCGTTTACGGCCCTTTGGGAATTCTCTCCATGATGCGAGGCGCGGAACGTCTCTTCCGGGACTGCATGAAGAACAAGGAAGCGGTGATGCACGCGGAAGAAGTAATCACCGACGTGTTGGTGGACTATATCAAGGCCATGACCAAGACCGGGGTGCATGCCGTGGTGCTGGATACCCTGTTTGCTTCCCAGTGCATCATGAAGAAGGAACTTTGGAAAGAAATCGAAGGCCCCTTCGCCAAGCGGATCGCCGACGCGGTTCGCGAGGGAGGCGCCATGGTCATGGTTCACAACTGCGGCAACGGCATCTATTTCGACGTGCAGATAGAAACCATGCAGCCCGTGGCCATTTCCTTCGCCTACACGCCGGACGACTGTAAGGACATGAAGGAAACCAAAGAAAAATGGGGGGACAAGACCTGCCTTTGCGGCTATGTCAATCCGGCTCAGTACGCGTTTCTTGGTTCCCCCGCGGACATGAGGGAGGAATGCAAGCGCGAGATCGAGGAACTGGGCAAAGGCGGCGGTTTCATCCTCGCCACCGGGTGTGAGTATCCGCCCAACGGTTCCATCATGAACGCCATCGCCATGATGGAGGCCGCGGAGCTTTACGGCAAATACTAAGTTCTCGGGCCTTTCCAAGCCTCAGCGAGGCCGCCGTTGCGCGCGTCCGTGCAACGGCGGCCTTCTTGCACCCAAGTCCCCCCTATTTCTCGAACCTTCTTGAAGAGGCGCCGGACGTCGTCTATACTTGACTTGTATGGAAAAGGGACGGTAAGCGTGGCCGTCCCCGCTAATTCTCCGCAGTTATAGAAGAATCGGAAGGAGCAGCTGTGCAGCAGACCGGTACATCACGACCCCTGAAGGCCTCGCACGAGGTGGCCATCGAGCATTACTATCTGCCCAAAGAACCGTTCTACCTCCCCATTGGAGATGAGTTGGAGGTGTTCCAACAGGCCTATGACATCAAGTTGCCCGTTATGCTCAAGGGGCCGACCGGGTGCGGAAAGACTCGATTTCTGGAACACATGGCTTGGAGGCTCTCCCGCCCTCTGGTCACCATATCCTGCCATGAGGATTTGACCGCCTCGGACTTGGTGGGCCGGTTTCTCCTGAAGAAGCAAGAGACCGAGTGGACGGACGGACCCTTGAGCCTGGCGGTGAAGAACGGAGCCATCTGTTATCTCGACGAAGTGGTGGAAGCCCGCAAAGACACCACGGTGGTGATTCACCCCTTGACCGACGATCGGAGGATCCTGCCCCAGGAGAAGCGCGGGCGGCTGTTGGAAGCCCATCCTGATTTCCTTCTGGTCATCTCCTATAATCCGGGGTACCAGAGCGTGATGAAGGATTTGAAGCATTCAACACGTCAACGATTCGTGGCATTGGAATTCAGCTATCCGCCGGCGGAAAAGGAACAGGAAATCGTCCGCAAGGAATCCGGCGTGGACGAAGAAACCGCCGCGCGTCTCGTTCGATTGGGCGACATGGTGCGCAACCTGCGGCAACACGGTCTCGAGGAAGGGGTCAGTACGCGCCTGCTGGTCTACGCGGGAAAACTCATGGCCCGCGGCCTCGCTCCGGCCGTTGCTTGTGAAGCCGCCATCACCCGCTGTATGACCGACGATCCCGAAATGCAGGAAGCGATTTCCGAAATCGTCGGCGGCATCTTCTAACAGCGATCATGGATATTCTCTCTCCCTGTCGAACTTATTCCCGCGTCCGCATGAGTTCCCTGACGGAATTCCTCAGGTCCCATCCGGACATCCTGCAGCGTTTGCCCAACGGTACCCATGACGCCTATCTGAGAATCTGCGGCTCCATCGCCCATCTCAGGTCCCGCATGGCGACCAACTTTTTTATCAGTACTTTCCACAACATCGAAAATCTGAGGGGCAACCCCTCAACCCCGCTGATTCTCAGGGGAGCCAAACGTCTCGCGGTCCGAAATTGGACCATGACCTCGTCTTACTTTGAAAGCGTGAGCGCCGTATCCTCCACTGAGGTCGCCATCGAAGAATGGACCCTGTTCGCCGTCCGGATGGCCGACTCCGACGTGGAATGCGCTTCCGCGTTCCTTAAACACACGCCGGCCGCGGTCAGAAGTTTCGGGCCGGAACACGTGATGCTCTGGGGCGAACTGGCCATCGAAGCCTTGAAGGCGGGCCGCCGCATGGGCCGGGCCGTCAAGGCCTATCTCGAAGAGGCGGTATCCGATCAGTGCGCGACCCCTCTTGAACATTGGAATTTCCTTCTGGACCAGGCGGAGAGGATTTCCCTGCGCGCCGCTTCCGCGGCCGAAGCCTTTATTCGCCTGGGAACACGTGTTTGCCTGCTTCTGAACGATTCCGAAACCGTCAATTGGGTCGATCAGGGACTCGAGGACAGCCGCTCGGAAGAAGAACTGGTGGGCTACTTCAGCGGCACGACCTTCAAGTCCCTGGAAAAACGCGACAGCTTGACCTCCGGAATCGTGCTCCAGGATCGAGCGAACATGCTGTCCCTCATGTGCGAGGCCTACCTCGGACGGCGGGTGAAAATCCGATCCAACAACTCCCTCATTGGAGTCCAGGGCTTCACCGGAGGGCCCGCCACGGACGGACGCACCATTTTTCTCCCCGAGGTGGTTCCCCGGTTGGGATTGTTCAAGCTCATGGCACTGCACCAGGCCGCTTTGCTCGAAGCCATGGACTGGCGGGATATGTCTCGAAGGGTCCACCCCACCCGGACGCATGTGGAGGCGGACCAGCGGCTTCTGAAAAAACTCCCCGCCCTCCTCGCCGAAATGAAGCGTCTGGCCGAGCCCGACCTGCCGGAAGGATACTCGGACGATCCGGAGACTGAAATCATTCGCCCCATGCCGTGGTGGGGGGACCTCCTTCCCCATCTCGTCAAAGACACCGACGGTCTGATTCAAAAAGTCCTCATGAAGGCCGAGGAGAAGTACGATCTGCCGCCGGCCGTGGTGGAAGCTCTGCTCACCTTCATGATGGCCGAGGGCAAGCGTGATTTCAAAGGGATTTGGGACGACCTTCAAGAGGCTTTCGACAACCTTGAATTCCTTTCACCGGAAGCCGAAGAGCTCGAAGAATCCTTCAAGACCTTCATGTACAAGGAATGGGACACCGGTCTTTCGGACTACAAGCTCGACTGGTGTCTGGTGCGGCAACGTATGGCCAAGGACGAACCCAACGCGTTTGCCGCGGACGTGAGGAACCGTCTTCACGGACTGATCAACCTGATTCGAAGACAGTTTCTCCGCTTGAAGCCCGAACAGTTCCGAAAGCTTCGCGCCCAGGAGTTCGGCGACGATCTCGACTGGGAAGCCCTGATTCCGGCCATTGTCGAGATGAAAGCCGGCGGACCTTTAACGGACAGCGTGTACATCCGGCGGGACAAACGATCCCGGGATGTGGCCGTTCTGTTTCTCGTGGACATGAGCGGTTCCACCGAAGAAATGGTGGGCGGACGAAGGGTCATCGATCTGCAGAAAGAAGCCATGGTCCTGATGGCGGAAGCGCTGGATTCGGTGGGAGACCCCTTCGCCATTTTCGGCTTCACCTCGGAAGGTCGTTACCGAGTGGACCTGTTCACGGTGAAGGATTTCGGTGAGCCTTACGGGGAAAAGGCCCAATACCGTCTCGGGAATCTCGAGCCCAAGCATTTCACCCGCCTGGGCACCGCGATCCGACACGGTATCTACAAGCTCAACGCAGTGCCCGCTCTCATCAAGCTGATGGTCATCCTGACCGACGGACGCCCGTACGATCTGGAATACGGCACCTTGAGCTATGCCGTGGCCGATACCCACAGAGCCCTCAGAGAAGCCCGACGACACCGAATCCATCCCTTCATCATCACCTCGGACCAAAAAGGCTCCGAGTACATGAAACTCATCTGTCCTCAAACTCAAAGCATTATCGTTCCCAAAGCGGAGCAGTTGCCCACGGTGCTGCCCGCCATGTACAAACGGCTGACGACCTGAAAGCCCGCTCCGGGAGCGAAATACCGACCCGTGCGAATCGCCTCGACTCTCCAAAGGGAGCCTGACTTCGGCTCCCTTTGGAGTTCCCCGTACCCGGGCTCCCTCGCCTAACCTCGTACGTGTCCCTGAACCGTTCATAGACTCGCCGTCCGAGCTCCGGGCAACTTGCATTGGAACGGTTCCATCGATTATTTTGACCAGGCGACGCTCATGCTCCCTCTCAACACCCCGGACCCCGATACTCCGGATGAAGCCACATAGGAAACCGTCATGAAACCCGGAATTGTCCTGCCCGGTTGGGCGCAAATCACTCAGAGAAAAGAGGACTCCGAAGGCCTCGATCCCTTGGGCCTCATGCACAAGGCCGCCCTGGAAGCTTTCGAGCGCGCAGGAATCCCAAATCTCCGGACCTCCCTGGACGGAATCTTCCTGACCCGAACCATGAGCGTTCCGTACCGTGACGCGGCCGGAGAACTTGCGGAAAGGCTGGGCGCATCTCCCCGCTTTAAGACCGTGGCCCGGATCGGAGGCAACACACCGCAATCCCTTATCAACACGGCCGCGGGCATGATCGCGAGAGGCGAATTGGAGACCGCCCTGGTAGCCGGCGCCGAGACCTACCGTTCCCGCGTCTCCGACGGCGACAACCGCCTCATGCAAGGGCTGGACTCGGAAGACCTCACCGACGACATGATCGGGTCGACTCCCGAAGAAACCCGGCACGGAATGTTTCAGCCCATCCATGGTTTTCCTCTGTTTGAAACGGCCTTGGCCGCGGAGTCCTCAGGAGGGGACATCGCATCCCACCGAGCCCGTGTTGCGGAACTCTGGGCCGGGTTCAGCCGGGTGGCGGCAGCTCACCCCCATGCATGGACCCGAAGCCCCAGAACCCCTAACGAGATCATGACGCCCACCCCCCAAAACCGATGGGTGACCTTCCCGTACACCAAATACATGACGTCCCTGTTAACCGTGGACATGGGAGCGGCCGTACTGCTGACCTCTGAAGCCAAAGCGGCTCCCTGGAGGTCCAAGGGAGAAAACCCCGTCTATTTCCTGGGAGGAGGATACGCCCAAGACCGCCGGCGCTTCCTGGTGGAAAAAACGAATTTCACATCGTCCCCTCCCCTGCTCTCCGCCGCGGAAAAAGCCATGGCACGGAGCGGCATGCGCCTCGAGGACATCCAAGCCTTCGATCTTTACAGCTGCTTTCCCTGCGCGGTTCTCATGGCCCGGAAGATGCTCGGCCTCACGTCGGAAGACCCCCGTCCTCTGACCCTCACCGGAGGACTCGGCTTTTTCGGCGGCCCGGGAAACAGCTACGTGCTGCACTCCGTGGCCACCTTGGCTGAAGACATCGCTGCAGGTCGCCTCGAAAACGGCATGGTTACGGGGCTCGGCTGGTTCATGCACAAACACGCGGCCGGCGTCTATGGAGTCCGGCCGTCGGACTCGGACATCGGCGCTCACGATTTGGAGGACCGCGAAAATTTTCTGGTGGGAGACCCGCCCGTGCCGTTCGATCCCGCTCCCTCGGGGGAAGGAACCATCGAAACCTACACCGTGGTGTTCTCGCGGGACGGTTCCCCGGCGTACTCCATCATTTACGGAAGAACCGAGCCCGGTCTGAGATTCTTGGCCAACGGACCCGCCCGTCCGGACGACATGAACGCCCTTTGTGCGGAAAACCGGGTCGGACAAAAGGTCAGGCTGGGTCGGTCCCCGGAGGGAGACACGGTTATGGCCGAATTAACGGGAAGATGATTTCATGAAACTCTGCATCGTCGGCGGCCGACTCCAGGGCCTGGAGGCGGCGTATCTGGCTCGCAAGGCGGGATTTGAAACCACGGTGGTGGACCGGGATGTCGAACCTCCGGCACGCGGAGTTGCCGACCGATTCCTCCATTCCGCCGTGCAAGACCTCGAAGGCGTGCTCCCATCCTTTGATTGCATTCTTCCGGCCACGGAAAACATCGAGACCCTGACCTACCTGGATGAAACGGCCCGCCGGCTGGGAGTCCCCCTGGCCCTGGACCTTGCGTCCTACCGGGTCACTTCGTCCAAACTTCGATCCAACGAGTTGTTCGCGTCCGCCGAGATTCCCACCCCCGACCCCTGGCCTCAGTGCGGGTTTCCGGTGATCGTCAAGCCTTCCGGATCCAGCGGCAGCACCGGCGTGAGCAGAGTTTTCAACGAGGAAACCCTGAACCGAGCGCTTGCCGAACTGGGGAAGGAAGTGGTCATCCAGCAATTTGTGGGAGGGCCTTCCTTTTCCCTGGAAGTCATGGCGCATCGGGGACGCGCGGTTGGGTTCCAGGTCACCGAACTGGAATTCGACGCGGTCTACGACTGCAAAAGGGTCTTGGCAGGACCCGCCACCGGCAGGGAAGTGGAAGCCGAATTCCGACGGTTGGGCGAGCGAATCGCTTCGGCACTGAATCTCTCCGGCATCATGGACATCGAAGTCATGTCTCCGGATGACGGCCTTAAGGTCCTTGAAATCGACGCCCGGCTTCCGAGCCAGACCCCCACCGCGGTGTTCCATTCCACCGGTATCAACATGGTCGAACTCCTGGCCCGATATTGGACGTCGGGCCGTCCGCCCGATCCCCTGCCCGCAGGGACCCGCGGCAAGGCCGTGATCTACGAACATCTTCGCCAGCGCGACAAGACCATCGAGGTGTCCGGAGAGCACATCCTGGCAAACGCGGGGCATTTGGCCGTGATGTCCAACGCCTTTGGCTTCCACGAGTTCATCTCCAATTGTCAGAGGAATCCTCTCGCCTGGGAGGCCACGGCCGTCATCGTGGAAGATACCGAAGACCTCGCTCGGAAAAAGAGAGACCGGGCGATTCAGAACCTGCTCGAAGCATTCCGGTGTGAAACCCTTCTGGACCCGTCCCCTCCGGACGAATAGGAGAATCCCTTGTGACCCGCCTATACCACGACTTGATCAAAGACATTCCCGTTTCCCTCAACGCCCTGGACGGGGACCTGAAGAGAAGAACCGGCTTCGACCTCCTGGGCATCGCCGCCCGTACCGTGAATGCTCCGTTGACCCGCGTCAAAGACCTCCTCAGGAAATCCTCCGCCGCGGTCATTACCATGTCTTCCGGCCAAGGAGTGATCCCCGGTTTCGCCGAGGCCATATGCGCCGTGCTCAGGCACCTGGACATGCGGCCCGAGATCATGGGACAAATGGACGTGGGAGGATTTGCCGAAGCGATTGAAAGCCGCGCCGACGTGCTTTTCGCGTCCGACGATTACCGGTTCTTGGCCGTGAACATGCCCATGAAGCGTACCGTGGACAACGCGTGGGCCACGGCCCACGGTTTCGTCCAGGCCTTGGCCGGAGCCGTGAACCTCCGGGAAGACGGCATCGCCGGCAAGGAAGTGTTGGTATTGGGCTTAGGACCCGTGGGAACCTATGCCGTGGACGCGCTGATCCGGTTGGGCGCAAAAGTTTATGTACGCGAAGTCAACCAGGCTCGGCTGGTGGACTTCATCAAAGCCTGGCCCCGGGCGACTCCGGTAGACGACCTATCGGAGGCCTGCCGAACCATAAACTACATTCTGGACGCCACCCCGGCCGCCGGCATTCTAGCCGAAACCATGGTGCGATCCACCACCATCGTGGCTTCCCCAGGCGTGCCCCACGGTCTCACGCCCAAAGCCGAAGCTTTGCTCGGCGACCGCCTGATTCACGAACCCCTCGCCCTGGGCGTGGCCGTCATGGCCGTGCACAGCGTGGTGCTCGCCGACGCGGAATAGGGCAAAGGTGAGCATTCAGGGGGGCGCTTTAAAAAGCGCCCCCCCGGCCCCCCCGCAAATTCTCCAAACACGGCCGCACCGCCTCAGGCGGAGCGACCCCCGAGGGTCTGTGAGACGACTCGGGAGTCGATCGCGTGCTTATGTTGCAGGGTGAGAAGCACAAAAGATTGGACAAATGGACCGAAGGCGCGCCTCACGGCTCCCGGCCGGCGGGGTTGAGCCCCGACGTGACGAATATCGGACTCGGGAACCTTCGAGTCATTGTAACAGCAGACTTGGCTTTGATGATGCCGTGAACAGCCGTGAAACAGGAGCGACCCCATGGTGATTCTCAAGTCCGTTTCACTTTTCGTCCTGGCCGGTCTCTTTGAAATCGGAGGCGGGTATCTGGTCTGGCTCTGGCTGCGCGAAGGCAAAAGCGCCTGGTTGGCCCTGGTCGGAGCCGTGATATTAACCCTCTACGGCATCGTACCCACGTTCCAGCCGGCAAATTTCGGACGTGTTTACGCGGCTTACGGAGGCATATTCATCGTGCTGTCCATCCTGTGGGGTTGGAAGATCGACGGGTTGGCACCCGACCGTTATGACCTGCTGGGGGGTGCCATCTGCATGATCGGCGTGGGGATCATCATGTACGCGCCACGGGCCTGAGGTACTGCAGAAATCGCCATCGGAGATTTGTTCGCAGGATCGCCGTGGACCTCATGCTCCCCCGGCTCCCCTCATGCGGGCTTCATCCCGACGGCGCGCGACAAACCCGCACTATGGGACTTTCCGGGCAACTCGAAGGGGACGAATGATCACCATTTTCGACATAGGAGGACACCCCGTGCAAACCAGCCTCACCGCCAAAGCGGCCGCCCCGTTTATCGGCACTTGGCGACTGGTATCCGCCGAATTTTACGTGACCGGCGGCGAAACATCCTTTCCTTTGGGAGAAGACCCGCAGGGGCTGCTCATTTACGACGCCTGCGGCAATATGGCCGCTCAATTGATGCGCCCCGGCCGGCCCCCTCTGGCGTCGGGCGATCAACGCACCGGCACCACGGAGGAAATCCGGGAGGCGTTTGAGGGCTACGTGGCCTACTTCGGTTCCTTCACCGTGGATCCCCAAGCCGAAACCGTCACCCACCGGGTTACGGCAAGTTTGCTCCCCAACTGGATCGGCGAACCCCAGGTGCGGTACTACGAAATCTCCGGGGACACGCTCGTCCTTCGAACCCCGCCGATTCAAAGCGGCGGCCGAGAGATCGTCGGTTCGTTGGTTTGGACTCGATGCCGCCCGCTTCAGGCCGATTAGGAGCCGGCGTTCCCGGAGGACCATGCCGCTGGTCGTTTTCGGTCCCGGCAAGAAATCTCCCCAGTTCGGTTTCGTCACGTGCCGGCGGGTGACGCCCGTACCAAGGGCCCTGCGGTAAAGGCGTTCCCCGCGAATACGGCCGGCCGACGAAAGTCCCTTCCCAAAACGGACGGCCGAAGAGATCCGGACGGCGTTGGTATCAATCCCCAGCGGTCCGAGAGGCCATGAACATCCAAGGGCAAGATTTTCCTCCTTCCACCAAAACCGGGAAACCATTTCCATAGGGTAATTCCGAATCACCACTCGCAAAATTGCCCTATGCCTCATCCCGTAAGGCTTTCCGCCGAACTGGAATCCATGCCCCGCAAAGGCACGTAACTTGCCTTTCCCATGATATCCTACTCATCACGAAAAGGCGGTTTCCCATGACTTACGGCATGCTTCCCGCGGCCTACTCCCGGGCGGTGAACCCGATCCAATCGAGATTCGCACAGGGGACCCTGTCAAGCCCCCAGTTTTTGGTCCAGGAGTTATGAGAGTTTTATCATGACTCGCGGTTTTCCATCCCCGGCCCTTGGGGCCTCGGCGAAGCCGAGCTGAGCGAGGCGGAGTCGAGGCCCCAAGGGCTCGCCGCGAACTGGGCCGGGGTCATGTAATTCAATGCACTGTGCGGTCTTTCCTCGTTATAGGCTTTCCGCCATTTGGCGGCCAGAGTCTGCGCTTCCTTGATGTTGTTGAAAATTTCCATGTTCAAGAATTCATCCCGAAAACGGCTGTTGAAACTTTCCACGTACCCGTTCTGCCAAGGGGCTCCCGGCTCGACGAAAAGGGTTCCCACTCCCAGGTCTTTCAGCCAGTTTCTCACCTTTTGGGCTATAAATTCGGGACCGTTATCCGATCGAATGCCCGTTGGAACTCCCCGCTCGCCCATCAATCGGCTCAGCTCGTTCAAAACGTCTTCACCCGTAATGGAGCGGTTGATCCTCAGGGCCAGGTTTTCCCGAGTAAACTCGTCGACAATGGCCAAGCACTTGAACTGACGGCCGTCGACCAAGCGGTCATGAATGAAATCCAACGTCCAGACATCATTTGCAAAAGCCGCCTTACGCTTGTTGCACGCATTGGCATCAACTCCCAGGAAGCGTTTCTTCTTGGCTTTTCGAGGTACCTTGAATCCTTCCTCTTTCCAAAGTCTATGAATTCGCTTGTAGTTTACCGCCCACCCCGCATCACGCAGCAGCCGAGTGATCCTACGGCATCCAAAACGGGGATGTTCTCCAACCAACCGGTGAAGAGCCTTGATCAGTTCCACCTCATCGTCCCGTTCCTTCGGCTCATAACGTTGGGTGGATCGGTGTTGACCGGCTACGCGGCAGGCCCGACGCTCTGAAGCGGCATGTTCACTTCGAACATAATCAACCGCTTTCCTACGACGCGCCGGGCTTAGAAGTTTCCCTCCGCAAGATCCTTCAGCATTGCCTTGTCCAACATCAGATCGGCGACCAGCTTTTTTAAGCGTGCATTTTCCTTTTCCAGTTCTTTTAGCCGTTTGGCCTCCTCAGCCTTCATCCCCCCATACTGGTTTCGCCACCGGTGGTACGTCGCCTCGCTCACCTCCAGCGATTGGCAAACCTGCGCTATCGTCTGCCCTGCCGTCAGACGACGGTCCGCGTCTTCAAGTTTCCGGATGATTTGCTCCGCGCTGTGTCTCTTTCTCTTGGCCATGCAAAAAGTCTCCTTCCGTTCTTTGGGCATTCAGACTCTCATTATACATGGACCAATTATCGGGGGGCATTCCAACTCCACTCCTGCCTCTGCTTCAGTCCGGCAAAACGAAAACCCCTCCGCATGATCGAACAACCGAACGACATCCAGGCCCAAATCCTGCACGCCTTCGGTTTCCAGATGAACGACGGTGGGGTCTTACAAACTTTCAGAACGTAACTTACCGCTTTTACAGCCCTTATAGACTATTCTGCTCAGGTAACTCTTAAACTCCTGTCAGATGCTTATTATACAAGGCCCAAGAAGGAAGTCGACCCTTAAATACCATTTTTACTTATGTTTTCAGCTATATAAATTCGTTAAGGGGTTTTTACGAACTCGTCAAAGTTCCTTTTTGTCGCTGGAATTTAACCAATGCGCCGGAATCGCCCAAGACCCCAAATGTAATCATTGCTACCGCTAAACTAATTGCTGCATATAATATTCTCAGAGATCCCTCATTATAAAGAAATTCCGATCCACCAATAATTGTTGGGATAACAGTAATAATGAAAACTATTAATAAAATAATTCCAGACGAAATGTAAACAAATACATTTTTTCTCATATTTACCAGCTCCAAAATTACGATCGACCTAAGTTAAGGCTTCTTGCATTATTATCATTGATATTAGAAACCGAATTATAAGCTACAATGGGTGCTTATCCTATTTTTTAACACATTTATTATGTTTCTAATTCCTTAGCCTGCGGCCCTTTGTATGTATCAATTATACTGAATTTAATTTTTTCTCCATTTTTTAAATGTGAGCGATTTAGTGAACGCTCGACTTCAGATACATGGACAAATATATCATCTTGGTCGTCATCAATTCTGATAAATCCATACCCTTTTAGATCATTATAATAAATAACAGACCCAATCTTCTTGCAAGACTTCAAGGAAGGTATTAATTCTTCTGTGAATGATCGGAGAACATGCGCTTGTCGTTTCAATAGTTTTGACTTGTTAAACGTATTTGTTAGTACACCTTCTAATTCAATGAATATCATTTTTGCTTTGTTACGATCCCATAGGATATTAAGAAGCTCATTACAATAACTTTCTATTTTCTTGCTTGAAAAAGGTGGCATTTTTTCACCTGTGACTTTTATCCTGAATAGCATTAATAGATGGTGTTTAAACTGTTTAAATTTCTGATCTAAAATTCTATCACGATAAAAGGTTTCTAATACATAGAATGCTAACCCTGATGTGTAATATGGGTAAGGTGAGTGATCTTCCTGAAAAAGTCTATTTTTGTAGGCCCGCAACAGCTCGCCAAAATACCTTTTCGTACTATGCGGCTCGTTAAGAAACATTGCAATAAAGGACGAAATTTGTGTTGATAGTGTGATAATATACATCCTATTAATTTTAGAATTGTCGTATTGCTTTGAACGTCTTTCATAATAAATTCGCTTATTGTCTTCCTTTTCAAAAGCCAAATAAAACTCTTCGATTTTTTTATGGAATGGTGATAGTATTTCAAAAGCTTCTTTTTTGACTTCTGTTTGTTGATTTGTTGCCTTGATAATGTTATTTGTTACATCTGGATTATCTGTGACAATCAATTTAAGCGGTATTTGCAAACTTTCAGATACCTTCTCTCTAAGGTAATACAACACATGGCTTGTTTGACATCCGTTTACAATTTGAAAATCGTTTACTTTAAATGCCGTCCCAACTTTGTTGACGCTTTTTGCTACAACTGTTATTCCATTATTCAAAAGCACAAACTTGTCATTTAACTGTGTGTTTTCAACTGAGTTTTTAATTTCCTTATTTACATAGTTAAAACCTTGGAAGTCACGCACATTGTCGTAAAAAACACTTTTTAGTAATTCCTCGTCTTCGTCAGTAACTAACTTTAGAAATTCATGGACAGGGAGATATCCAATATAAGACTCAGTGACCCCCTCAATTTTTGGTAAAATTGTATGTTTGTCTAAATATATTTCTTTTGTAATTTTATGCTTAATTTCTCTGTACGGAATGTGTCAATGAAAATGAGACACCTGTTTTCAGAAATTAGACTCTCACGTCATCGCTCGACGGTTTGTTGATCCACGCGGCCTTGGGCAATTTTGGCGGCTGTGGCACCTTTCCTTTGAAACGGTTGGGGTTGCTCCGGAAGGCAGCCCGAAGAACTTGGCTGCGACACGCTACAATGTCCTGGGCGAGTCCGTAATGGAGCTGTTCGGGTGTGACCAACCCGATGCCTGAATGCCGATGCTCGGGGTTGTACCAGGAGAAGAACTCCCGGCAGAAAGACCGGGCATCCTGGATTGATCCAAACCGTTTCGGGAATTTCGGGCAATACTTGAGGGTTTTAAACTGCGCCTCCGAGTAGGGGTTATCATTGCTGACATAGGGTCGGCTGTGGGTCTTGGTCACTCCAAGGTCTCCCATGAACTCGGCTACGGACTTCGCTTTCATCGCCGGGCCTCGATCCGCATGGATGATGAGTTGGCCGGACTTGATATCCTGCTTGAAGCACGTCTCTTCGATGAGTTGCCTGGCCAAAGCGGCGCTTTCCCGATGGGCCACCATCCAGCCGACCACGTAGCGGCTGAAGATGTCCATGATCACGTAAAGATGGAAATAGGTCCACTTCACAGGCCCTTTTAGCTTCGTAATATCCCAGGACCACACTTTGTTGGGTCCGGTCGCAAGCAACTCGGGCTTTTTATAGACAGGCCGCCGCGCCTGCTTTCTTCGCTCTTTGACATCACCGGATTCCGCTTTGAGAATCCGGTACATGGTCCGGATAGAGCAGTAGTACTGTCCTTCATCGAGCAAGACGGCAAAGACCTGACGGGGAGCATCATCCTGAAAACGGGAGCTGTTAAGCAGATCGACCACGGTTTCCCGCTCCTGGGGGTTCAGAGCCAAGGGAGGCGCCGGCCGAGGTGTGCGGGCCGCCGCCGGCTTCAGGCGGCGATAGAAACTCGCACGGGGCAGGCCCATGGCTCCACATGCCTGCACGGTTCCCACCTCGGTGCGCAGCTCCATCGCCGCGCTCATGAACTGCTCCCGTCGTCGTCCAGGTCCGGCTGAGCGATCCCCAGTATCTCCGAGATTTTTTTTTGAACTTCGATGATGGTTCGCGCCTGTTTCAGTTGATTCTCGAGACGGCGGTTCTCCCTTTCAAGCCGGGCCACCCGCTCTGCCATAGGGTTCTTCTGCTTGGGCTTCCGGCCTCGCTTCTTTGGCCCAAGCGCCCTCAACTGCCCCTGGTCACGTTGTCTACGCCATGTCGCCAGACTCGAAGAATACAGGCCTTCTCGCCGAAGTAGAGCCCCGAGCCGGCCCGGTTCAGTACACGCATCGGCTTCCTCCAGGATTCTCAGCTTGTACCGGGCTGTAAATCTGCGACGAGGCTTCTTCTCTGGAACCTCCGGGTCGGGGACCGTGACGTGCTTCCCGATCGTGGTAACTCCGGTCGTCCTACGGACTCCCTCCGTTACCACGATTCCCTCATCCGGATTCTCTTTCTCTCTGTGCCTCATCATGCTCCATCTCCTACCCGCCCTACACTAATTTATCAACGGGTAGGTGTCTCACTCTCATTGGCACAGAGGGGTATAGTTTCTTAATTCTTTCTGTGTCGATAATAGAAATCGAAACTGAGTTGAATAATCCTGTATCCTTTAGCTCTTTCTCTCCTGATTCGATTAATGAAGTAATATTTTGATCGTTTTTCCAAGTACCACACGCAGCATAGTATAGTTTAAGTGATGGGCTTTTATCCATCTTTATACTCTTTTTATATATGAACTCTTTCAAATCTCTTAAATTTAGTACTTGATCTTCAAATTTTAACGTAGCTTCAGAAAAGAAATTTTTAACTGAGAAAATGAAATTATTGATTTCAGACATTTCAAATTTGTCTGAAGTTTTTGATTGTATAAAAATAAATTCAACGTCAAGCCTATCCAAAATATCGTAGAAATATTCAACTTCTTCTTGCGAATTAACTAAATGGTCATTAACTATTATTGCTAAACCATCTATTCCTGGATTGTTACTACCACCAACATTAATAGTCTCTATAATTGATCTATCTTTTTCAATTTTTGAAATTAAGCTATAATTTACTAGAGTTTAGAGCCATGCGGGGCAGCCAAGTTTGTATAGAAGAGCATAGTTCTCCAAGACGGGTTGAATACCGTTGACGTAAGGCTTTGAGATGATTGACTGAACACGGATATCAGGCAGCGCGCCCCAAGTCTTCCGGAGAATCGGTGAATTCCGGTTGGAATTTTTTGGATTTCCGGTTCCACATGGCTCGCACGTTTAAGTTGCCGAAAAGACGACCGATGGCTGCGGCCATCCCGCCGGCGGTGGCGGGCCTGTTCTTTCTCCAAGGGATTGGAAACATCGTATAGGCCGCGTTGGGACCCAGGCAGAGCGCCAAGAGCCGTGGCAAGCCGTAGGCCAGGCACAAGATCATGCTCCATCGAGCCAATGTCTGCCGTGTCTGCTGCCAAGCATTTTTCAGTCCGAACAGGTGCTTGATCTCGTTGAACATGGGCTCGGTCCACCATCGTCGTGCATAGCGTGTAATCACTTCCGCGCCGTCCATGTCGGGATCGGTACTGATCAGAAGATGCCAATCGGACCAAGAGGGGTTGTCGGACATAAACCGGCACCACACGATCTTGCACAACCGGCCGTCCAGGAAGCGGACTTTGGCTTTGGTTTGGTAGAACTGGAAAACTCGTTCCGAGCCGTAGGCAAAGAGGGTTTTCTCCACCGGACGACAGAATCGTCCGATGTTTTCCAACGTGAGTTTTTCCCCATACTTTCTGGGTCTGCCCCGTTTCTTCCGAGGCGGATTGTCCGGAGGCAAAAACAGGGCGGTATCTTTGCGGACTTGGCCGATGACCGTCACACCATCGCGAATCAGGGGAACCACCAGGGAGCTTTTCATATACCAGGCATCGAGCAGCAGAATAATGAGAAAGCGATCCGGCAGCCAAGTCATGAGAACGGACATCAAGAGCCGCGCCGCGTCCAGTTTGGTGGTGTTCCCTTTTTTGCGGATGAGCCGAAACAAGAGGGGAAACGCGGCTACCCGGCCCTTGTGGCGGCAGATGACAGCCAGAGAAACCCGAAGCTGTCCCCACAGGAATTTGGGGCGGTTGGGCCGGTGCGCGTGATCGTAATGCCAACCGGCGCAGGGAGCTTTCTTGGACGATCTGGGCAAAGGGAAGTCGTCTATGGCGAACTCGATGGATCGGTTTGGAATCCGTTTCAGGATCAGGCGCATCCATTGCCGGGCTAGCGCAAGCCATTGGAATCGGCCCTTTTCGATGGCCTTGTAATAGGCGGTCCAGGACAACTGGGGCCGAACGGCCAGAAGCGCGGAAGAAATATGGCCGCCGCGGCAGACCATACATCCCATCAGGAGTTCCAGAAGAGTCGGAGCTATTCTGCACGGAACGGCCTGAAATAGAAAGGAAATCCACTGCGATAGGAGCATAAGTGCTTGAGCCGTCGAATCCATTGGTTGACCCCCAAGGAAAGGTTTCTTTCCTTAAAGGGCCGCCAAAGGCGGCCGCGCATCCGCGCGGCAATGTCAAGTACTTTGTTGTCTTTATTCGCATTTTTCCTATACCAAGGGTCGCCAGACTCTAAACTCTAGCTATAATTTATAAAATGTTCAAATAGCTTGCTTTTATTGAGTTCACCAAAGCCAAAATCATTTTTGAAATCTTCAATGAAGCTTTCGACAATCTTATCCATGGCTTGATCCTTAGTTATAATTGAAGTCTCACAGTGATTTTTGTATGGTGCATGCTCATTATTGTTCTATAAAAGCTTTGTTTGACATATTTCTATGCAGAAGGCGGAATTAAATTCAGTAGATCGCATGAAATTATTCATATATGATAATAAATATAATTTGTTACATATTTTGATACACTTTCCATTTCACGAATGCTCATCGACGTAAGCCACTCATTTTTCAAGCCCATTTAGTGCATTTTCGCAACTCAACAATACATGCTTTAGGCTTGAGACACACTTCAGGCAACTATACAAAATGAATCCCTAAATAATTTCTGTGGGCATCAACTGCATAGGAACCAGACGAAAGAGATCGGTTGGAGCCGAGGCGAACAACGGCTTGGTCTGAGTGGTCAATATTTCAGAAGCAGACGGAAACACAATATCCGATACAGATCGGTACGACACGCAGGTTTCACCTTGCCTGCGATAGCCGTACTTCTTCCCTGTCCAACCTTTCTTCCGTACGAAAGCAGGCCCCATCGGACTCCTTTCGATTCCTGCCGTCTACGTAAATCGATGACTCCTTCATTCTCCGCAAGAGGGCGAAAGCAGGTTGGCGTTTGAGGTCACCTGGGGGCAGCGCCTCCGGCTTGCGGCGAGCTGACGGTGTCGGGTCGATTTTTCGAGGAAAGAGGGCAATCCCTCATTTTCATCTTATGTTCAAAAAGGTGGGTACCGTCAATTGGTAATTCCCGTCATTTTTGGGGGCGATTTCATGGGAAAGGCTGGCTGTTGACTTGGAAGCACCTACTCTGCTCAAGCGGAGTTGGAGTCAAGTAGTCCATATCTCCTTGTTTCAGCCCGGCAGTGTGAGGTGTGGGTGCCGAGCTGGGGCTCGGCGTTCCCAGGTGCGTTAGTGGAGTTGCTGCGATAGGGTCTTCTGGTGAAGACATGCATACAGACTTTCAGGGCGGACACGGTGGTCCGCCCCTACAGGGATGCAGTGGCTCGAATTGGGAGAGATTCCACGGGAGGGTTGAAAGATCGGACGAAATGTCCCGTGATCCGAAACCGGTTGCGAAGCGGAAGCGAGCAGCCCGTTCGACAAGTTTTACAAGGGGTCCCGGGAACCTTTCTCAAAAGGTTTCTCCGGATACTCCTTAACTGCGGAACTTACAGTTTCCCTTCCCGATGCAGGGCCAGGGTTTCTCCAACGGTGAACAGGGAGCCGGCCACCACGGCCACGCCTCCGGTGTCCGCGGCCCGGCGTTTGGCGGTTTCCACGGCGGATTTCAGGTCGTGTACCAGGGACACGCGAGAATGGACTTTGCCGGCGTGTTCGGCGAGTACTTCGGGTTCCGCCGCGCGGGAATACGCGGGTCGGGTGCAGATGATCTCATGAGCCGAAGGCGCGATGGTCCGGATCATGGCGGCAATGTCCTTGTCGTGCATGATGCCCAACACGAGAATCACAGGCACGTTGGAAAATTCGGCGGCAAGGGTGTCGCGCAGCGCCTCGAGGGCCCCCACGTTATGAGCCCCGTCCACCACCACGGTGGGGTCGGAGGCGATTCGCTGAAACCTTCCGGGCCACTGAACCTTGCCCAGGCCCAATCGCATCTCGGACTCATCCACCTGGAACCCGTAGGACTTGAGCAGTTGGAGCACGGACACGGCCAAAGCCGTGTTCTTCTGCTGGACGGGTCCGGCCAGTGCGGGAACCAGGCCGTCCATGGAAAGTCCGAAACCGTGGAACCCGAAGCCGGCTCCATTGGGGGAAATGGAGAAGTCCCGGCCCAACAGATGCAGTTTGGTCCCCACCCGCGAACAGGTTTGTTCGAACAGCCGGATCACCTCCGGTTGCACCGCGGCGGATACCACGGGAACGCCCCTTTTGATGATGCCCGCTTTTTCGTAGGCAATGGCCTCCAAGGTGTCGCCCAGGTATTCCTGGTGTTCGAGGGAAATGTTCGTGATGACCGTGACCAAGGGATTCACCACGTTGGTGGAGTCCAAACGCCCGCCGAGACCCACTTCCATGATGGCCAGGTCCGTGTTTTCCTCCCGGAAATAGAGGAAGGCCATGGCTGTGGTGAATTCGAAAAAGGTGGGCGGTTCCTTGGGGTGACACACGGCCTTGACCCGGGCCATGAGGTCTCTGACCCGTTCCTTGGAGCAGTTCACCGCTCCGATGCGAAAACGTTCTTCAAAATCCACCAGGTGGGGCGAGGAATAGAACCCGACCCGGTAGCCGGCTTCGTCCAGTACGGCCTGCACCATGGCCGATACGGACCCTTTGCCGTTGGTGCCGCCCACGTGAATGGAAGGAAGCCCCACATGGGGGTCGCCCAATTGTCGGAGAAGATTTTCCGTGCTCGACAATCCGAGCTTGATACCGAACTTCTGCAGATCGTATGCCCAATTCAAAAGTGCGTCGTAGGATTCCATAGGTTTCTGAAATCAAGAAGGTTTCGAATAGAATGCCGCAATGGACGCCGTCAGGGCGTCGATGGTGTATTCATCCGGCTGAACGCCGGTGGAAATGCCGTGCTTTTTCGCGGTTTCCGCGGTCACCGGCCCGATACAGGCCACGACCACGCCGCTCAGGAGTTCCGCGCCCCGGTCGCCCTCGAACATCTGCAGGAAGTTGGTCACCGTGCTGGACGAGGTGAACGTCACCATGTCGATTTCACGAGCCTCGAACAGGGCCTCGACCTCACCTGCGCGTTCCGAGGGAAGCACCGTTTCATAGGCGGGCACCACGTGAACCGACGCACCGGCCTCGGCGAGCTTTTCCGGCAGCACTTCTCTGGCCTTAAGCGCTCTGGGAATGAGGATGCGGGTGCCGGGAGTCAACTTGGGAGACAACTCGTCGATGATGCCTTCGGCCCGATATTCGGAGGGGACGAAATCCACGCGCAGGCCCCTCGCCTCCAGCGCCTCCGCCGTGGCCGGACCGATGGCGCCCAGAGAAATGCCTTTCAGGGCGCGTACGTCCTCCCCCAACACTTTCAGCCTGTCCAGGAAATAGTCCGCGCCGTTGGTACTGGTGAACAAGACCCAGTCATATTGGGAAATGGACCGGATCGCCTGATCCGCTTCGTCCCACGAGGACGGCGGCCGGGTTTCGATGGTGGGAAAGGAGATGCACCGGGCGCCCAGTTCTTCGAGCTGTTCCAGGAACACACTCGCCTGGGCTCGGGCGCGGGTAACCACGATGGTTTTGCCGAACAACGGACGGGACTCGTACCATTCCAATCGGTCCCGCAGGGAAACCACGTCTCCCACCACCACCACGCTCGGGGCCTTCATGCCCGCTTCGCGGCTCTTCTCCACGATGTCGCTCAGGGTGCCCACCACGGTCTTCTGCTGCGGCGACGCGCCGCGATGCACCACGGCGGCCGGTGTTTGCGGAGAACGGCCCTCCTCCACCAGTCGTCGGGCGATGTCCGGCAGGTTCTTCATGCCCATGAGAAACACCAGGGTATCCACCCCTTGGGCCAGGGCGTCCCAATGCATGCTGGATTCGGACTTGCCGGGGTCCTCGTGTCCCGTGATGAAGGCCACGCTCGATGCGAGTCGACGGTCCGTCACCGGAATTCCGGCGAAAGCCGGGGCCGCGATGGCGGAAGTGATGCCGGGCACCACTTCGAAGGAAAGCCCTTTGGCGTGAAGAGCCGCGGCCTCCTCTCCTCCCCTGCCGAACACATAGGGGTCGCCGCCTTTCAGGCGCACCACCGTCTTCCCTTCTTCCGCCAGGCGCACCAGAAGCGCATTGATGTCTTCCTGCACCATGGTGTGATCACCGGCCTGCTTGCCCACGTAAATCCGCTCCGCCGAAGGAGGCGCATGTTCCATGATGCGCGGATTGGCCAGGTAGTCGTAGACCACCACGTCCGCCTGCCGAAGCCGCCTCGCCGCTTTCAGGGTGATCAGCTCCGGGTCTCCGGGTCCGGCGCCCACGAGAAAAACTTTTCCCTGGTTCATCGACTCCATCCCAGTAACGCGGCGCACGCAAGCTACGCCGCGGTGAAAGAATATGGTGAGGATACACGGGATATCCGGAGAAACCTTTTGAAAAAGGGTTTCCCGGACCCCTTGTATATTTAGCATGCCATCTTTCATACTTAATGGAAGACGGCATGACCCGCAAAGTTGGTCACGGACATGACAGGCCGCCGGACCCCCAGGAGAAATGGACTCCGTTTGGAAGCTTGGGCCGTCATGTCCTTCCTCGAGATAACCCGTACAGTTGCCCGGCCTTTTAAGGCCGCATCTGCAAGGTTGGGTACGAGAGGAGTTATCATGGGCGAGATCACCTGTTTCGTGGGAATCGATGTCTCCAAGGACCGGCTTGAAATCGCCGTCGTTCCCGGCGAGGAAGCCTGGTCGATGACCAACCATGAAACCGATTTTGATGCTTTAATCAACCATCTCAAAAATCTTCCTCCCTCCATGATCGTCTTGGAGGCTACCGGTGGGCTTGAGACTCCGGTGGCGAGCGCCTTGGCCGGAGCCGGGTTGAATGTGACCGTGGTCAATGCACGACATGTTCGTAATTTTGCCAAGGCCAAAGGAATACTGGCAAAAACCGATCGCATAGACGCCACAGTCCTGGCCCATTTCGCCCAGGCTGTCCGGCCGCAAATTCGGCCTTTGAAGGACGACCAGCTGCGAGCGCTGACTGCTCTGGCCGATCGGCGTGGACAAATCATAACCATGTTGACCGCCGAGAAGAACCGTCTTCGAAGCGCTCACTCCTCTCTGCACAAGGATATCCAGGCCCATATCTCGTGGCTCCAGAAGCGCCTTGAGGACTTGGACCGGGAACTCCGCAAGGCGATTCGGGCATCTCCCATTTGGCGGGAAAAAGACGCTCTGTTTCAAAGTGTGCCCGGAGTGGGACACGTTCTCTCCTCGACTCTGCTGACCCGCTTACCCGAACTCGGGGCATTGAACCGTAAGCAGATCGCCGCCCTGGTGGGAGTCGCTCCCCTGAATCGTGACAGCGGGAAGATGCGAGGGAAACGCTCTATTTGGGGAGGCCGCGCCCAGATTCGGGCCGTATTGCACATGGCCGCCTTGTCCGCCACCCGTTCAAACCCGGTAATCAAAGCCTTCTACCAACGGCTTACTAAAGCTGGAAAAGCGCACAAAGTGGCTATGACTGCCTGTATGCGTAAGCTTCTGACCATACTGAACAGCATGGTCAAAACCAATACTCATTGGCGCGTCCAACAGCCTGAAATCGGTGTCAAAGACACATTAAGTTGACCGGTTTATGTATCACATCGGTTAACCGATGCTGCCGTGGTCTGCTGTGGCGCGGTGCTTGCGCGCGGCAGCCCCACGCGTGCCGCGCCTAGCAAGCGCCGTGTTACAGCTTCATAGGAATCAGTGACAAACAACTCAGTTGACAAAGAACACAGTTGCTTCCAAAACTTTTTGAGCGTGTTGCCGGCTTTACGCGTCGCAACCGAGAACGGGATTCCTCCGTGGGCAGGTTGGCGGGCGGGGAGAATGCTTACCAGCCCGTTGAAAAAAGCCGGTTGCCACAGGTTGGTGAAAAACGATGCCATGCAAGGCGCGCAAATCCCGAGGAATGAGGCGTACATAGAAGTACGCCGCAGTGACGAGGGATGAAGCGCAACGCCGCAGGTCGCGTTTTTCAACGGCCTGTCTGCAAGGCTCCGACGAGTCCGTTAACGGGCGGAATCCTCGATTCCCTTCTTTTGAAGGCTCGCGCGGCGCTCCGACCCGTCACCCTTGGGAATACAATCGATCGAGGATTTCCCGCCCTCCCCGCTCCAGAATGCGGTCGGCCAGGGTTTCACCCAGTTCTTCGGCCTGCTCCGGGGGTCGGGCGTCCGTCTCGCGGATCACCGGGTCCCCGTTCAGATCGCCCACCATTCCGGTGAGGCGTACCGTTCCGCCGTCCAGCACCGCCCTCGCACCGATGGGTACCTGGCAACCGCCCTCCAACCTTCGAAGAAAGGCCCTCTCGGCCCGCAGTGTCACCTCGGTTTCCCGATGGTTGAGAAAAGAAATAAGGTCTCGAACTTCCCGGTCCCCTTCCCGCATCTCGATCCCCAGCACGCCCTGCCCGATGGCCGGCAGCATTTCGTCTTCGGAAAAGAAACAGGCGATGCGGTGGCCCATTCCCAGGCGTTTGAGCCCCGCCGAGGCCAGTATCACGGCGTCCAGGTACAGGACTTCCATCCGATCGACACGGGTGCCCACATTTCCCCGCAGGGTGATGACCTCCAGGTCCGGGCGCTTCTCCAACACCTGGGCACGCCGCCGCAACGAACTGGTTCCCACCCGGGCGCCCTGTCGCAGTTCCCCCAGGCTCCGAGCATAGGAAGATACCAGGGCGTCCCTGGGGTCCTCCCGTTCCGAAAACGCCCCCAAGGTCAACCCGTCGGGAAGGTCTACGGGCACGTCCTTCATGCTGTGCACCGCCAGGTCGGCGTCGCCCCGGAGCAGGGCGTCTTCCAGTTCCTTGACGAAGAGTCCTTTGCCTCCCACCTGAGCCAGGGCCGTGTCCAAAATCTTGTCGCCCTTGGTCTTGTAGAGGACCAGCTCCACGTCCAGATCGGGCAGTCGCTCCCGCAGCCGCGTCCGAATATGCTCCGCCTGCCACAGCGCCAGCGGACTGCCCCGCGTGGCGATTTTCAGTTTATCCATCACGGCTCGCTTCGAAATGCTTCCAACGGGTTTTGGGCGCAAACCATTCCAAGAGAGGCGGCGTGCGCCCGGCGCATGATGCTCCGAATTCCAAAACAAAAGCAAGACCCTTGGGTCTTGCCGTTGGAATCGTGGGCACTCGGGAACCGCCGGTGACGTATACGCCGCATCCTCTCACGCACTCAAGGGAGATGGATGCGTGGAAGGTTTCACCGCAGGCGTTTCAGGTTTCCATCAGGCCCGGAAGGGCTTCCGGTCCTCAACGTCCCCCCTCACGAATGCGCGTGTCCTCGGTTCCGCCTCAGTGGCATGTGGCGCAGGAAGTGGCGCTGCATCCGCTGCATCCCGACCCCGATCCCCCCCCGGAGCTCACATACTTGCCTTCACTCTTGTGGCTGCATGCGGACATCATCCGTTCCACGTTCTCCTGATCGCACTTGGGGCACCGGATGGGGTCGGAGCTTCGAATCACCAGGGTTTCGAATTCACAGTCGCATGCTTTGCACTTATATTCATAAATCGGCATGATTTCCTCCTTGTGGCGCGCTCGCGCCGTCTCCCTATCATATAGCCATCCGGGCGAGGTGTTTCAACTCGGGGCGTAAGAGAAAGCCTCCTCGAATCCGCCGCCTAAACGCCCTGTTCTTCGAGGACGGCCGCGGCCAGGAGCGGAAACATGATTTCGTGGTGACCTGTGAGGTGAAACCCTTTGCCGCCCCGGCTGGTGGGCCGCTGCACCACGTTCACCGTGGGTCGGTAGTGCCGAATGAAATCCATGTTCACCGTGGTGAAGCGTTCCACGGTATGGCCCAGATTCCGCACCAGGGTGAGGGCCTTGAGAAACACTTCCGGCAAAATGACCGCGGAACCGAGATTGATGTAGACCCCGCCTTCGAGTCTGGAAACCAGCGCGGCAAAGGTTCGAAAATCCAGATGACTCGCTTCCCCGGTTGCACCCGGTACAAAGGACGGATGCATGTGCACGATATCGGTGCCGATGGCCACGTGAATCGTCACGGGAATGTCCAGCCGGCTGCCGGCGGCCAGAATGCTCATGGAGGAATGAGGGAAACCACCTTCCGCCAAAGCGCGGCCCACGGACGCCCCCAGGCCCAGCCCGGCCCGGTTCCCGGTGGCCACCGCGCCGTTGATCATCCGAGCGGTTTCATCGGCCATGCCGAATTTGCCGTCGGCGAGTTCGGCTTCCACGTCCTCCGAGGTCTTGCCGGCCATGGCCAGTTCCGAATCATGGATCACGCCGGCCCCGTTCATGGCCACGCCCGCCAGAATTCCCCGCTCCATCAGATCGATGATCACCGGATTGAGGCCCACTTTGATGGGATGCGCGCCCATGCCCAACAACACTTCACGGCCTTGCCTGCGGGCGTCGGCGATGCGCTTGGCCGCCTCCAACACGTCTTGGGCCGCCAAGATTTTGGGAAGGCCGGATAGAAACGCGCCCATGGAGCCGCCCTTTTGCCAGGGCTTTCCGAAATCCGCCAACCGCACCTTGCTCTTGCGGTCCTCGAGACGTACCGGATTCACTCCGCTCAAGTCGATGGGTTCAATCTTCATCGGCGCGGCTCCCGAACAAATGGGTTTCCACCAATTCACAGATCACGTGCCCCGCCACGGAGTGGACCTCCTGAATCCTGGGCGTATCACGACTGCCGACAATCACGGGAATCTCCGCCAAGGCGGCGGCTCCGCCCCCGTCCCCGCCCAGGAAAGCGATGGACCCGATTCCCATGGATCGAGCCGACTCCAGCCCTCTGAGCACATTGGGGGAATTACCGCTGGTGGAAAAAGCCCACACCAAGTCGCCGGTTCGTGCCAGGGCCTCCAATTGGCGGCTGAACACCCGAGTGAAGTCGGAATCGTTCCCAATGCTGGTCAACGCCGAACTGTCGGTGGTCAAGGCCAACGCCGGCAGACCAGCACGGTCCACCAGAAAGCGGTTGATGAATTCGGCGGCGATATGCTGGGCATCCGCGGCGCTGCCTCCGTTGCCGAACAGGTACAGTCGTCCGCCCTGGCGGAAGGTCTCGACGATCCGCAGGGAAGCCCTCACCAACGTGCCTGCCTCCCGACGGATGAAATCCTCTTTCAGGCGGATGGATTCCTCGAACGCGGAACGCGCCCGCGCTTCCATGGAGTCATGTTGCTGATTCGACAAAAGTGCTCCTGCGAGGTTCTTTCGCTTCCCTCGGAACGGGCTGCAATCATCCGGATTTTTCAACGAGCCGGCTGGAAAGCGATTTTCCCTGAAATGGAACGGGAAGGTTGGGTCGATTCATTGCCGGGCATTCAGGACGGATCGAAAGGCTTCGCATACCGGTTCCACTTCCGAATCCAGAATGGTCCGAACATCCAGCAACACCTGGTCGCGTTCCACTCGGCAGACTACGGGAAGGGGAAGATTTCGCAAACGGGATTCGACCGAAGCCGCCGATGTGCCGGCCCGCAGCGTCAGAGCCACCATTCTGGTGGGCAGATCCATCTCGGGAAGGGCTCCGCCCCCCACTTTGGAAAAACCGTTCCGGACTTCCACCTCCGCCGATCCGGCGGGCAGGGTTCTCACCAAACCGTTCTTCAGCTTGGCGGCCCGACGACTCAGTACGTTCCGCGACACCGTGATCATGGCGAGGGTCGGAATCTTCTTCAGCGCCTTGTCCGGGTCGCGGTAGAGCAGCAAGGTGGCTTCCAGTGCGGCCAGGGTCATCTTGTCGATGCGAAAAGCGCGATTGAGCGGGTTTCTTTTCACCTGCTCGACGTATTCACGTTTCCCCAACACAATGCCCGCCTGGGGCCCCCCGAGCAATTTATCTCCGCTGAAGGTGGCGATGGAAGCGCCGCTGCGGATGGTTTCCTGTACCGTGGGTTCCTTGATGATCCCATACTTGGAGAAATCGATGAAACATCCGCTTCCCAGGTCGTTGACCACCGGCAGCCCATGCTCCGCTCCCAAACGGGAAAGCTCTTCCAGGGAAACGTCCTGGGTGAATCCGATGATCCGATAATTGCTCGTGTGCACCTTCAACAGCAGTGCCGTCCGCTCATTGATGACGGCGACATAGTCCTTGAGATGGGTCTTGTTGGTGGTGCCCACCTCGACCATGATCGCACCGCTCCTGGCCATGACGTCGGGAATCCTGAAAGAACCGCCGATCTCCACCAGTTCCCCTCGAGACACCACGGCTTCCCGACCCTTGGAAAGGGTTTCCAACACCAGAAACACTGCCGCCGCGTTGTTGTTCACCACCAGGGCGGATTCGGCTCCGGTGAGTTCCGTGAGCAACTCCTCCACGTGAGAGTATCGTGAACCTCTTCGGCCTTCATCCAGATCGAATTCGAGGTTCGAATAGTGGGCGGCGAGTTCGGCGACCTGTTGCACGGCTTCGGCCGCGAGAAGGGATCGCCCGAGGTTCGTGTGGACCACGACCCCGGTGGCGTTGATCACCCGCTGAAAGTGAGGACGGGATTTGCGCCGAACCTGTTCCGCCACGGAGCGGACGATCTCCGCCGGATCAGGTAACACCTCTTTTCCCGCCGGAGCAGCCAGCAGGTCCCTTCGAAATCCGTCCAGTACTTCCCTCACAACGGTCTTCACCAGGCCTCTGGCGACCTGCTCCTGAAGGGCGAGCAATTCAGCGTCCCGCAGCAGTTCGTCCACGGAGGGCAAATTTCTAAGTAGGTCTTGCTTGGAATTCATCGCAATCCGCCGGATAGGCCCCTATGCCGCACCGGACCGTGATAACGGTCGGGTCGCCTAAGGCTGTTGCGGCTCGGTAAGGAGTTTGGGACACACGCCATGTTCCATTCCGCCCGATGGAAAAGGCCGGTTACCGAAGGTTGGTGAAAAAGGTTGACATGCGAGGCGCGAACATACCGAGGAATGCGGCGGACATGGAGTACGTCGCAGTGACGAAGGAGGTGGCGCAATGCCGCAAATCGCGTTTTCCACCGGCCCGCTATTGGAACTCCGATATGTCGCCCTGGCCCGCCCTGAGCACCTCCGGCTCCGCACCCACCAGAGAAATAACGCTCGACGGCTCGGACAGCAGGTAACCACCGTCCACCACCAGATCCACTCGACCTCGGAACTGTTCTTCCAGCAAATAGGGATCCGGGGGAACCCGCCCGTCCTCCTCGGTCGTGGCGCTGGTGGAGATCACGGGATTTCCCAGGCCTTGCACCACGGCCAGACAAATCTCGTTGTCGGGCACGCGAATGCCCACGGTCTTCTGCCGGGTCATGGCCATCTTGGGGGTCAGACTGGCTCCGTCGAGCACAAACGTGTAAGGTCCCGGAAGCAGGCGCTTCATGGTCTTATAAGCGTAATTGGAAACCTTGGCGTATTGACTGATGTCCGACAGGTCGGCGCAGATAAAACTGAACGGTTTGTCGGGCCTGCGCTGCTTGATTTGATAGATTCGTTCCGTGGCGCGCTTGTTCATCAGATCGCAACCGATGCCGTAAACCGTATCCGTCGGATAAATGATCACCCCCCCCTCTTTCAGAAGGTCCACGACCTTCCGAATCAACCGAGGCTGGGGGTTTTGCGGATTGATTTCCAGTACCTGAGTCTTGGTTCCTTTTTTTGCCATGGCCCGCTTCTATAGAGGTTTTGAGGCGGGATGTCAACGGGCTTGCCTACGCTCGAAAGAGCCTCCCGTTTTCTTCCGTGCACCCCAAAAAAGAACCCTGAATTTTTTCGGTGTTCGAAAAAATAATCCGTGAATCGATCACTTTTTTCGTCGCCCGGCAAGGGGTTCCCATCCGGGTAACAAGATGGTACCCTAATTGTAACAAACGGATCTACTCCATGGAAAAAATCGTACTACCGGAGGAAATCCATGGCGAACACGGAATTGATCTGGAAAAGCAGCCGACTGGAGATTAGGCTGGGGCAACGGGTTTCCACCCCGCCCCCGGATTCCAAGACCGTCGTGCTTCAACCGGGCCCCGCCTTCGGCACCGGCAAACATCCCACCACACGCATGTGTCTGGAACTGCTCGAAACCGTTATCCCTAAATTTCCGTGCAGACATGTACTCGACGCAGGCTGCGGCAGTGGAATTCTCGCGCTGGCCGCGGCTCGCCTTGGAGCCGAGGACGTGGTGGCGGTGGAAATCGACCCGCAATCCGCCCGAGCCGCGGGGAAACATGCCGATATGAACCATGTCCGGGACCGGGTAACCGTGATTGCGTCGGACATGGCGTGGGTGGGGGGGTTTTACGACCTCATCTTGGCCAACCTGTGCCCCGACTGCGCCGCGGACACGGGAGAATGGCTGGAAGAACACTTGGCCCGCCCCGGCCTGATGATTCTTTCAGGCTTGGCCGGTCTGGAGAAGGATCGGGCCCTGTATCGCCTGACGCGAAAACGCGGGCTCGGATTACTTGCCGAACGCTGTCGGCGGGGATGGCGGGCCTTGCTCCTGGAGAAGAGGGCCGCCGAGGAAGGAAAGTAGCGGCGGGGCCGTCTCTCGATGGGCTGAGCCGAACATCGGGAAGAGCTCTTCCTCGGACCACACGCGGGGCTCGACCAAAAGAAAAGCGGGGTTCGACATCAACCCCGCTTTCCGTTCCGATTTAGTTGGAAAGATTGACTTGTCAACGCTGTGGACGTCTACGTCTCAAACCAACCAGACCGATCAGGCCCGACCCCAGAAGCCAGGCGGCTGCAGGCACGGGCACGGTCGTGGTGGTACCCGCGATCTCGAAAGAACCCGCCGCTGTCTGGAACTTCGCCGGAAAAGAATCCAACACCACCTTCAAGCCGTCTTCACCGGAAAAGCTGCCGCTGATGGTCAGCGTAAAGGTGTCCGTATTTCCACCGCTCTGCAGACCGTCGCTGACGTTGCCCCCGCTGCAATTACCGGCGGCATAGGCGCACACGTCGATCAATTTGTATCCCCCGGGAAAGGTCTGATTCGGGCCGCTCCCGGACCCCACTCCGTCGAATTTACTGCCGTCGTCGGAGTAGGCCGCCGTTCCGTCGGGCGTTACGCTGAATCCAAAGGCCGTCCACCCTGCCTGAACCGCCGACGAGGTGCTGTTGGTCAACTTCACCGTCAGCGTCAGCTCGGATGCGGTGAAGTTGTCGATGTTGATCAGGGCGTTGGCGCTCAATTCATCGCTCAAGCCCGTGTAGGACGTGGGCAGCAGCCAGTCCACGGAGAAGGACTTCCCCACATCGTCCCCAAGGATTTCCACGGTGTACAACGTATTGTAGATCGCCGGGTTTCCCACCGGCGCGCCGCTGGGCGTGAACGTACCAATCGAGAGCGCCCAGCCGGACCCGGACCATGCACACAGCACGGCAACCAGCACAAGCGCCTGCACGAACCGCAATCCCCTCATTCCACCAGCTCTCATCTTCTTTTCCATATCCACACCTCCATATTACCGGCGATCAATTCGCCCTCAACATATTCACACACGGTGCATATAAACTTTATCTTCTATCTGAAATTCTGTTGGTTCGTCGTTTAGTTCAGGTTACTCACTTTTGTTATACAATTACAAGCAACAACCGTGCCCAACCCTGATAGAAAATCCGGAAGGAATTCCCATAGAGTTATCAGGGATTAGAATGTAGGTACTTTCCACCCCCGGAACACAATTCGGGAAATTGGGCCATTTTTCCCGCTTTTTAGGGAATCTATTACCGATTCAGGCGACATGGGGAAGAAAGAGGCGGCACGGGCACTACGGGTGAGGCGGTAAAGCGGTGAAAGAATCAATCGTCGTTCATGGGCTCCAAACTCACAAACACGCAATCTTCGCCGAAAAGAATCCGCTCTCCGGGGGCCACTTTGCGCAGGGCCCTCATCAGACTTCGCCGGTCCGCCTCGCCGCAGAAACGATTGAAGCACAGTTCCCAGTCGGTGCCTTCTTCTCGAATCAGGCACCATATGCGGTTGTCGTCCAGGATCAGCAGGAAATCCTCCTCACGGCGCACATGCACTTCGAGCCCGGAAAGGGGAGCGAGGTTCTGAAGATCGGCAAAGAAACGTTTGAGTCTGTTATCCGTCATGGCGTCGACCATGCTCGAACTCCCCCCTGCGCAAGTGCGGTCCTACCGGGGAAAGAACTAAGCATTTAGTACGGTTAGGGGCTCCGGACTTAGAGAAATAAATTACAAGCGCTCCACTTTTTGGTTGCGATTTAATCCCGAATACTTTAAAAGTAGGCTAACTCTTGAGCCCGAGTGTGTCAAGGGTCGCGTTATCCTTGTGCTTTTTCGCACACGTTGACCCGTCTTCACATCCGAAGGGTGGGCGTCCGCCCCACGGGCTGTGCCGTGAGAACAACCTAAAGGATTCGTATTCCCATGAAGAAGAGACCGAGTTTCCAAGGACTGCATCTCCCTGAGGCGCCGGGCCTGGACCCGAAAATCGAAACGGCTCCTTTGCCTAAGAAAGTGGTCTTGCTCATGGAGCAACACCCCGGAGGCATCTGCGAACCGGTGGTTTCCAAGGGAGACCAAGTAAAAACCGGCCAAGTGGTGGGCAAGAGCGACCGGTTCGACTTGGCCGACTTGCATGCGACCGTTTCCGGAACGGTGTCCGACGTGACCCTCCAGCCCGATCCCAGGGGCAACAAGGTTCCGGCAGTGATCATTGAATCGGACGACCGGGACGAATGGGTCGAGCTTCCGGAACCCGATGAGCACTTCGCACAGTTGAAGGCCGAGGAGGCCTTAAACCGACTTCGCCATGCGGGCATTGTCGAAATCGGAAACCCCGCGGTGCCGCTTCATGTAAAGGTGGTCCCCCCGGAGCTTCCGGACACGTACCTTTTTCTGGTAGGAATCCCGGTACTCAAAAAGGTTCACACGCTGATCATCAATGCCGTGGACTCCGAACCCAACGTATTTATTCGTCGAGGACTGCTTAGGCACCATCCCGACGACTTGATCAAAGGAATCCGGGTCCTGAGGACCATGGTCGGGGCTGAAAAAGTCGTCCTGGCGGTTTCCGAAACGGACCAACTGTCCATCGATCGTTTGGGGCCCTACGCCAAAGCCGGGTTCGAACTTTTCGGGGCGTCGGACAAGTACCCTTCCGGCCTCGAACCCATTCTCGTCAAGCAGGTTTCGGGCAAGGAGATTCCTCTACCCGACGGTACCTCCAGAGATACGGGCTATCTGGTTCAGGATGTGGTCACGGTCATGAACGCCGTGGAGGCTTTGCGGGATCACAAACCCCAGGTGGATAAACTGATCACGGTGTTCGGATCCAGTCTTTCGCGACCCAAAAACCTCCGAGTCCGGATCGGGACCCCGGTGCGGGATGTCCTGGGCTCTCTTTCCATCAAGCCCGATACCTTGGGCAAAGTCATCTTCGGAGGGCCTCTCCTCGGATACGCCCAATACACCCTGGATGTTCCGATTACCAAAGAGACCTACGCTCTGACTCTCCAGAACGAAAAAGGCGTCCACGAATTTTCTCCCAATGCCTGTTTCAACTGCGGTGCCTGTGTCGACGTATGTCCCATCAATCTGCTCCCCAACGAACTCAGCCGGTTCTGTGAATTCGGAAGGTTCGAACAGGCGGAAAACGGGTTCCTTCTCCACTGCATTGAATGCGGTCTGTGCGGGTACGTCTGTCCCGCGGCCAGGCCCATGGTCCATTTCATGAGATACGGCAAATCCGAGATTGCCGCGAGGAAGGTGGGCGTATGACATCTCGAAGACTACATGTTTCCATGTCCCCTCACGTCCACGGGGGGGTGACGGTATCCCGGCTCATGAGCCAAACCATGTTGGCTTTGGCCCCGGCCGCCGTCGTAGGAATTTACTATTTCGGCTGGGGCGCGGTAAAAAACCTCGTCGTTGCCGTCCTGGTTGCCGTTGCGGCTGAAGCCGCCATGCAGCGCATCATGAAGAGAAGAATCTCCGTCTGCGACGGCCATGCGGCTCTCATCGGGCTTCTGCTGGCGCTGATGTTTCCTCCGGGGCTTCCCTGGTGGGGAGTCGCCCTCGGCGCCGTGGTGGCCATCGTTTTGGGAAAGCAGATCTACGGAGGCCTCGGCAACAATCCCTTCAATCCGGCCGCGGTCGGCTGGATCGTCATGAGCGTGGCCTACCCCAACTACATGGCGCTCTACTATGCCCCTCAAGCCGGCGGCGCTTCTTTCCTTCAGAGTCCGATCATTGAACAAATTCCGTTGACCGTGGTGAGGGGAGACCTGAGCGAGTTGCTTTCCTACCCCTGGTGGAAGCTTTTTATCGGCTATCAGGCCGGCGGGGTGGGCGAAGTCTGTATCGCGGCTCTGCTGCTCGGCGGCATTTATCTGATCGCCAAGGGAGTCATCTCTTGGCACGCCCCAGTGGGCGCCATTCTGAGCGCCACCGTATTCACCCTCCTATGCAACTCCATCAATCCTGAAGTCTTTGCCGGACCATCGTTCCATCTGCTGACGGGCGGATTGGTGTTCTCGGCGTTCTTTTTGGTAACGGACAAAGGCACCACGCCCGTAACCAGGCAAGGTAAGCTGCTCGCGGGAGTGATGGTGGGCGCTTTGACCATCTTGATCCGCTATTGGGGCGGGTACCCTGACGGCGTCTTCTTCGCCGTTCTTCTGACCAACGCAATTACTCCGCTTCTGGACCGAATCCGTCCGGCGGTATACGGGAGGGTTAAGAAAGTTGCGTGACATCATCCGAATGGTCATTGTGTTGACAATCATCTGCGGGGCCAGCGGCCTGACCCTTTCCACCGTTAAGCAGGTCACCGAGGAGCCCCGGGAGTATTCTTATCTGAAATTCGTCAAGGAACCCTCCATCAAGGCCGTGCTTTCGGGATACGATAATGATCCCGTCATGGACCGGGTCACTCTTACCGTGGGCAAGGACGACAAGGGACAGCCCATCCAGAAGCAGTTCTTCCCCGCCAAGTCCGGCGGCAAAGTGACCACCATCGCCTTCGACTCGTCGGCCATCGGCTACGGCGGACCGATTTCGGTCATGGTCGGCGTGAACATTGACGGCTCCCTCGCCGCGGTATCCATCATGAGCCATTCCGAAACCCCGGGTCTCGGCGCTCGTTCCACCGAGCCCTGGTTCACGGCTCAGTTCAAAGGTCTCTCCCTCGGGGCCGTGGGACTGTCCTCCAAAGGAGGCAAAGTGGATGCCATCAGCGGAGCCTCCATAACCAGCGCAGCGGTGGTTAAGGCCGTGAGAGACGCGATGGAGCTTTTCCCCAAAGTCAAAGATGAGGTGACCAAGTCATGAGTCTTGCCACGGAATTCACCAAAGGTTTATGGAAGGAGATACCTCCCTTCCGTCTGGTGCTGGGGTTATGTCCCACATTGGCGGTCACCACCGCCGCAAAGAATGGAATCGGTATGGGGCTGGCCACCACCTTCGTTCTGGTCTGCTCAAACATCCTGGTGTCCCTCCTGCGGAAATTCATCCCCAGCAAGGTTCGCATCGCGTCCTATATCGTCATCATCGCGTCCTTCGTGGTTATCGTCGAGCTGGCCATGCAGGCCTACTTCTACTCCTTGTACCAAATACTCGGTATCTTCATCCCTCTCATCGTGGTGAACTGCATCGTCCTCGGCCGCGCGGAGGCCTTCGCGTCCAAGAACTCCGTGGTCTATTCGGTCGCCGACGGTTTGGGCATGGGCTTGGGCTTCACCGCCTCCCTCACCGTACTGGGCTCCATCCGTGAGCTTCTGGGAGCCGGCAATCTCTTTGGAGCCCATGTGCTCTGGTCTTCTTTCGAGCCTTTCACCTTCATGGTGAAAGCCCCCGGAGCCTTTGTTTGCCTCGGTTTCCTCCTCGGTTTCATGAACATCATCGGTACCAAGAAATAGGAGCCTAAGGACATGACGGAATACATCCTGCTCCTGGTGAGCGCAATTTTCGTAAACAACATTCTCCTTGCCCGCTATCTCGGCAACTGTCCCTTTCTCGGCGTTTCCAAAAGCATGGATACCGCCGTGGGCATGGGCATGGCGGTCATCTTCGTCACGACTCTCGCCGGAGTGATCACCTGGGTCGTGCAGTTCTATTTGCTGGACCCCTTCGGCCTGGGTTACTTGAGGACCATCGCCTTCATTCTGGTTATTGCGGCCCTGGTTCAGTTCGTCGAGATGTTTCTCCAGAAGTCCGTTCCCGGCCTGTATCGCGCATTGGGTATCTTCCTTCCCCTCATCACCACCAACTGCGCGGTGCTCGGTGTCGCTCTCATCAACATCAACGAGAAATACGACTTCATGAAGACCTTGGTGTTTTCCTTCGCTTCCGCCGTTGGATTCGCCTTGGCGCTCGTGCTCTTCGCGGGAATCCGAGAAAGATTCGCTTTGATGAAGGTGCCCAAGCCTTTCGAAGGCACTCCTTTGGGCCTCATCACCGCCGGACTGCTCTCCATGTCCTTCCTCGGCTTCGCGGGCTTGGTCAAGTAACCGCCGAACATCTTCAATCGGCCGGAGACGAATCACGACCCCAGTGACTCTCCGGCCGGTTTTTTTGCTCTATTTCCCTCGCCTTCCGGGTTCTATCCCACCGCCTCGACGCCCTGATATCCTCCAATCCTTCTCTCCCGTTTGCTCCGCGGCCCGTTGCGTCCCTCTCTTCGGGCCCACAGGAACCCTACACCTGCATTCCGCGACATAAACGAGTCCGATGCGGGCACAACCGGTACTCATGGAATCTGATCCCATTTCACTTCAAGGCTCCCTTCGCCGTCCGGGATTCGAAGAACAAAAAAAGAGGGAAAGAACCGGTCAAGCCGTTCTCCCCCTTCCGTGATCCAAGTCCGCAACTTCAGGGCATTATGCGATCATGGCTATCATCCTCGGTATTTGTTCCAACCCCCGGTTCGGCTCAAGCCACAATACATAACGTACGGCCGGCCAACTTGTGCAAGAGCTGTGTTTCGGGATCTCCCGAAATGAACGCGGCCAGTGCGCCGCTCTCGTGGTGGCCCATAACGATCGTTCCGTAGTCTCCCTTTTGAGCTATGGACAGGATTTCCTCGGCGTTTGCGTGACCCGATTCGCCCTTTAGAACATCGATACGATCGCAGGCGACCCCCTGCCCCGCCAAGGAATCAATGGCGGCGATCAACGCCTTTTTCTCTTCCTCGTTCTCGATTTCCATGGCGCTGATGGAAGCACGGAGTTTCTCCATACCGGGAGCGTCGCCTTCCAGATCGTGTTCCGGGATGCTCTCGAACAAACCTACGAGGGTCACAGCGGCTCCGCTCACCTTACCGAACATGCGCCCCACGTATTCAACGGCCTTTATTGCATTGGATGTATGATCAAAAACAATCAGAATTCGCTGCCAAACCACGGTATCCTCCTTGGGTTCTCCTGGAGCCGGAGCACCGGCGGACGTCCTTGACCCGACCTCGCTTCATTCGATCGCTAGACCGAGCATTTCGGAGGTTCTTCCGCCGGGAGCACCTTCGTAATGGTGGGATAATACTTGTCGCCCGCCCCGAGCTTCGCACCCACTAGGCGAACAATGTAGAAAGCCAACGCGAATGAAGCGACTCCGAGTATCACGGCCCCGCTTTCCTTACTCAAGCCCCAGGCAGGCGCCATTGATTGCCCGAACATGGCACCGACAATAAGCGCCACCACGGGAACCAGATACACGAGCACGGAGGCGGTGAGAACGGAGGATTCGGGCAAAGAAAGCTCCACCCGATCACCCACGGAAGCATGAGCCGAATTCAATGCCTCGACTTCCATCTCTTTGCCGCCTCCCATGGCGTGACACGCCCCTTTGGCGCTGCACGCGCTGCAGGCATCGCCCCTGCGCGTGGTCACCATGGCCCTGTACTCATGGGTGCTTATGACTATGCCTTCTTCCCGCAGCATGGAACATCACTTCCTAACCAAAATAATCATCGGGATCGAACACGAGACGACCCGCATCCTCGTTTACTAAGGTAACACCGGTCACCTCTCCGATCAACAGGCTGTGGTCACCGATCTTGTAGTTGTTCACCAGGTTGCAGTTGAAATAGGAGTGGATATCGGGGAGAATGGGGCATCCGTTGGCGCTCTTGGTGAAAGAAACGCCGTCCAGCTTATCCGTCGAGTAGCCGGTCTTGAACCCGAAGTTTCGAGCCTGCTCCTGTTGTCCCTCGGAAAGCACGTTAACCGTGAACTTCTTGCTCGAAAGGATCATGTCGTGGGTTCTCCTCAGCGGGGAAACGGCAACTCCCACGAGTTGAGGCTCATAGGATACCTGATGCACCCAGATGGCCGTCATGCCGTTCAGATTCCCATGATCTTCCACGGTGACGATATATACGCCGCTGACGATCGATTTCAGCACGTCTTTGTAGACCATGAAGCACCTCGCTTTCCGTAACTTATAAAGATTCTTACAAATGACTAATTTGAAACCCCAGGGAAGTCAAGAAAAAAGGGAACGTGTTCACATGAGCACATACCAGGAACAGACCTTCGAGGTCCACCCTATCGGCCGGGTTCGATCTCCGTGGGAAAGTCCGGACGGAACCCCCAAACAGGGTCGCGACTCCGATCTCGTCTCCGTGCTGGAGCTGTTCGAGCCCTATCGGCACGGAGAGATGGGGCTCGAAACCGAGCGGAAGCTGATTGTGCTCACCTGGTTTCATCTTGCCGACCGTGACACGCTCCAGGTTCATCCCAAGGGCGACCCCGCCAATCCTTTACGAGGCGTATTCGCTACTCGGAGTCCCGACAGGCCCAATCCCATCGGTCACCATGTGGTCGAGGTTCTAAGTTACGCTCCCGGTCGCATCGAAGTGCGTTACATGGAAGCCTTGGACGGCACGCCCATTCTGGATATCAAACCGGCAGTGCCCAGATTGGATAACATTTCGGACTCGGTTGAATCGTCGTAAACTACGTTTCCAGCCGGCGGCGGCTTTTCACAGGGCGCGTTTCCAAGTCCACTGAGCACGGCCTTTACGTGCTTTCTCCCACCAAGCCGACCCTGCCATGGAGAACCTGTACATGATCTATCTTGACCACAACGGTACAACGCCTTTGATCGATGAAGTACGCCTCGCCATGCAGCCGTTTCTTCACGATGACTTCGGAAATCCCTCAAGCGCCACTCCGTTGGGAATCCGGGCTCGTGATGCCGTGGACAAGGCCCGAGAACGGTTGGCGACCTGTCTGGGCGCGGACCCCTCCGAAATCCTTTTTACGTCCGGGGGAACCGAGTCCAACAACACGGTGATCTTCGGCCTCGCGGCCCGCTTTCAGGGCGTCAAAGACCACATCGTCACAACCGCGGTGGAGCATCCCGCCACCATGGAGCCCTGTCTCGAACTCATGTCGCGCGGGTTCGACGTGACCTTCGTGCCCGTGGACGGCAAAGGTCGGGTGGACCCTCAGGACGTTGCCCGTGCTCTCCGACCTTCCACATTTCTCGTGACCGTCATGCACGCCAACAACGAAACCGGGGTCCTCATGCCCATCCGGGAAATCGGTGCCCTGTGCCGCGAACGAGAGACGCTCTTTCACACGGATGCGGCCCAAAGCATCGGCAAGGTTCCCGTGGACGTCCGGGAACTGAATATTGATTTTCTGAGCGTGGCCGGCCATAAGCTCTACGCCCCCAAGGGAATCGGCGCCCTTTTCGTGCGTGACGGAGTCGACATGCCCAGGTTACTTTATGGGGCCGCACAAGAGAAGGGACGCCGAGCGGGAACCGAAAACGTCATTTTCGATGCCGCGATCGGCGCGGCCGCGGAAACGGCGCACAAAGACCTGCCCCACTGGCCCGCAACCATGAAAGAGCTTCGGGATGATCTGGAAAAGAAATTGAGTGAGGGCGTTCCCGGTCTGCGCCTGTTCGGCGATCCCGAGCATCGTCTTCCCAACACGCTTTTCGTGGGCTTCCCCGACGTTCAGGGAGGAGAGGTTCTCGCCGACGTTCCGGAAATTTACGCCTCCACCGGCGCGGCATGCCATTCGGACCAGGTCAAACTGAGCCATGTCCTCGCGGCCATGGGTGTTACCCCGGAACAGGGCAAAGGAGCCGTCCGTCTCACCGTGGGACGCCTCAACTCACCGGAACAGATCCAACGTGCGTCCGATCTGCTGGTGGAGTCTTTTCAGAAGGTGAGCGCGAAGAAAAACTGAAATGACCGCCCCGCCCCGTTCATAGGTCTTCATTCGGTTGGGGCGGGGCCGGCTGCGTCTTCTCGGTCCGTTGAAATGCCGTACGTCGGTGAAAAACGATGGCCTGCAAGGCGCGCAAATCCCGAGGGATGTAGTCGTCCCTGGAAATACGTCGGGAGAGTCGAAAGATGAAGCGCAACGGCGCGGATCGCATTTTTCAACGGCCGTTTAGGCCGCCTTGCCGATCAGCCACTCCGCCGTTGCCGATAGGTCGGAGAACACCAAATCCGGAGCCGGCTCTTCCCCGAGCCGTACGCGATCCAACGTTTTGAGCCCTTTACCCGTGAGCACCAGGATGGTCCGGCATCCCGCGGTTTTCCCCGCCTTGAGGTCCGTCAAAGCGTCTCCCGCGAAAAAACAATGCGACAGGTCCAGATCAAAGTCCTTCGCAGCCTCGAAGAGCATACCCGGTTTGGGCTTGCGGCAGTCGCATCCGTCATCCGGTTTGCAGGTGCATTGGTAGATTCGTTCGATGCGCCCTCCCGCCGCTTCGACTCGACTTATCATGTTCCGATGAATTACGTTCAATTCCTCTTGTGTGATGATCCCGCGCCCCACGCAACTTTGGTTGGTCGCCACCAACACTCGAAATCCGTTGCCGTGAAGCAGCGCCAGGCCCTCCAGCACACCCGGCAGGAATTCGAACTCCTCCCAAGACTTGACATAATCCTCCGGGGCTGTATTGATGACCCCGTCACGATCGAGTATCAGCATACGCCGAGAGGAAGAACCGGTCGAATTCACGAAGTACTCCGTTGAGTTCCAGAGAAGTTCCGACCATTATAGGCATCCCGATGACACAGAACAAGAACGGCGGAATCATCCCGCCGGCACCGTACGACGAGCTTCACATTTACTATCTTGAAGGGATCCCCCCCCGTGAAAGCCTGCCCGAAGACGGCGGGTTTCTCGGATGCTGGGTCGAGGGGGACAGCTCCATCCTGTTCTTCTCCGAACCCGCCCCGGAAAAGATCCGGGAATTGGTTTCCCGGTCCCAAGACCTCCGTCTCTCGGATTCCTACTTGATGACTTATGCGGAATGGCAGGGCAGGGAGGCGCTGGAACCGCTGGACGCCGGTTCCTTCCGGATTCTCCCGTACTGGATTCAGGAGCAAACACCCGCTGACCGGTTTCTCATCAGATTGGATCCGGGTTTGGTGTTCGGCACCGGCCTGCATCCCACCACTCGGGACTGTCTTTCAGCACTGGAGTGGGTATGGCAAAAAGATCCGCCCCTGAGAGTTCTCGACCTGGGCACCGGCACGGGAATCCTCGCCTTGGCGGCCGCCCGGTTGTCCTGTGAATCCGGGACGACCCGATGCCGCATCACGGCCGTGGACCTCAACCCCCTGTGTGTGGAAACGGCCCGAAGAAACGTGGAACTCAATGAAATGTCCGAACAGGTGGACGTCGTCTGCGGCCCGGCGGAAGAAGCGGTGTCCACGGCGTCGGACCTGTTGGTGGCCAACCTACACTTCGCGGCCCAGGAAACGCTGCTGAAGCATCCGGAATTCTTCCGGAGGCGTTGGATTCTCCTTAGCGGCCTGCTTCGTTCCGAAGCCAGAGAGGTACTCCATCGGGTCCAGGCGGCTCCGGTGCGCGTGATCCGTGTTTGGGACGACGATCCGGTATGGCGTTCGTTGTTGTTTCAGGTCACCGGGCCGGTCACTTAGGCTTTTTCCCGCCATTCCATTTTCGGGAAACTTTTTGGCGCGACTAGAAAACACTTCCCTTTCCCTGTTTCACCCGCTCCTTCGACGGTGGTTTCTTCGTAACTTCACCGCTCCCACGGACATCCAAGAGCGGTCATGGCCGAAAATCGCGGCCGGCGAGCATGTACTGCTCACAGCCCCCACCGGAAGCGGGAAAACCCTCACCGCCTTTCTGTGGGCGATCCATGACCTGCTCACCGTTCATCTTGAGCGGGACGTCACACGCATCCTTTACGTCTCGCCTCTCAAGGCCCTGAATAACGACGTCCAACGAAACCTGGTCGCTCCACTGAATGAACTGAGCCGAGAATTCGAGGCGGAAGGCATCCCCTTTCCTCCGATCCGGGTACTGACACGGAGTGGAGACACGCCTCCGGGCGACCGCAGAAGGATGGTGCTTCATCCGCCGGAAATCCTGATTACCACACCGGAGAGTTTGAACCTCCTGCTGAGCTCCATGGGCGGCCGATCGATCCTGACCCGGCTTACCACCGTCATCCTGGACGAAATCCATGCCGTGGTGGGAACCAAGCGCGGCACCCACCTCATCACTGCCGTGGATCGCCTGATCCCACTATCGGGCGAGTTCCAGAGGATCGCTCTGTCCGCTACGATTCGTCCTCTGGAAACCGTGGCTCGGTTTGTAGGCGGACTTCGGTTGGAGGGCGATCACGACGACCCGCCTCGCTGCGTGCCGCGTGAAGTCTCCATTGTACGTTCGGAACGGAATAAACGTTTCTCCATTCAGGTACGATCCACGGAAGAAGTCGTGGACACGACCGTTGAAGAATCGCTCTGGACAGCCGTTGCCGCCGATCTGAAAAGAATCATAAGTAAGAACCGTTCAACACTGATTTTTGTCAATAGCCGCAGGCTTTGCGAAAAGATCACCTATCTGGTGAATCTCCACGAAGAACAGCCCGTGGCCTATGCCCATCACGGTTCACTGGCCCGCGAAATCCGTGAGGAAGTGGAACAAAGGCTCAAGGACGGCCGTTTGAAAGCCATTGTGGCCACCCATTCCTTGGAACTCGGCATTGACGTGGGCCACATCGATGAAGTGATTCTGGTGCAATGCCCGTCCTCCATCTCGTCGGCCATCCAAAGGATCGGCAGGGCCGGACACCGGGTGGGAGAAGTAAGTCGCGGCATCCTGTTCCCTTCCCACAGTCGCGACTTTCTCGAGGCGGCCGTGCTGACCCCGGAAATCCTGTCTCAAAGCATTGAGGAACTCCGCCCTGTGGAAGCTCCGCTGGATGTCCTCGCCCAGGTAATCGTCTCCATGACGGGTACGGAGACATGGAACCGGGACGACTTGTACGCACGAATCAGAACGAGTTACCCGTATCGAAATCTGCCACGCCGGCAATTCGACCTGGTTCTCAACATGTTGGCCGGACGCTACGCCGGCACCCGAATCCGCGAACTCAAACCCAGGGTATCCATCGACGGCGAGGACCACACGGTACGGGCGACCAAGGGCGCGCTCCCGGCTCTCTACGGCTCGGGAGGCACCATTCCGGACCGGGGGTACTTCCACCTCCGCCTGTTGGGCCCCAACACCCGTATCGGCGAACTGGACGAAGAATTCGTGTGGGAAACACGGGTCGGGCAGACCTTTACCTTGGGAGCGCAGAATTGGCGCGTCGAAAAGATCACGCACAACGACGTGCTGGTGGCTCCCGGACATCCCAATGCCATGGCCGCCCCGTTCTGGCGGGGAGAAGAATACCACAGGGACTTTCACTTTTCGGACAAGATCGCGTGCTTTCTGGAAGACGCCGACGGCCGTTTGAGGGACCCCGATTTTCGGCGTCACCTGGAAGGGGAGTGCTGCATGGAACCCGCCGCAGCCGACCGTCTCATCGATTATTTGAAAAAGCAGAAGGAAGCCACCGGAACCGCCCTTCCGCACCGGCATCACGTTCTCGTGGAGACCATAAGAAAAGGTGCGGGCACGGGCTCCGGCAATCAGATCGTAATCCACACCTTCTGGGGAGGACGCCTCAACCTGCCCTTTACCCTGGCGCTCGAAGCCGCCTGGGAGGAGGCCTTCGGGCGGCACGTCGAGGTCTTCACCGGCAACGACTGCGTCGTGCTCATGTCCCCGCACGACGAACCTCCGGAAGAGCTCCTTTCCATGGTCACATCGGCGTCCGTCGAACGCCTGCTCGCCTCCCGCCTGGAGGGCTCGGGTTTTTTCGGCGCCAGGTTCCGGGAGTGCGCGGGGAGGGCTCTGCTTCTGCCCAAGGGTAGGTTCAAGGAGCGCACACCGCTGTGGATGAACCGTCTCAGAGCCCGAAAACTCCTGGATGCGGTAGGCCGCTATGAAGATTTCCCCATGGTGCTCGAGGCCTGGAGAACCTGCCTCAAAGACGAGTTCGACCTGGAAAGCCTGAAGCAAGTCCTGGCGGAGATCGAGTCGGGAGCCGTTTCCTGGTCCCATGTCCGATTGAATGGTCCCAGCCCCATGGCTCACAGTGTGACTTGGCGTTTGGTGAACCAATACATGTACATGGGAGATGAGCCCGCTTCCGCCCGGTCCTCCCGACTTCGGGACGACCTTATCCGGGAGGCGGTGTTCGACGACGCCCTGCGCCCGCGTGTTTCCGCCGAATTGGTCCGGCGGTTCGAGGACAAACGCATGAGAACGGCCTCGGGTTACCCCCCGGACGGTCCCGAGGAACTGCTGGACTGGGTCAAAGAAAGAATTCTCATCCCTTTGCCCGAATGGAATCGGCTTCTCCAAGCAGCGGAACGAGACCACGAAGTGCCGAGCCGCACCCTAACCGAACCGATTGAGCGCAAACTCGTGAGACTCGTCCCATCCAGGTCCGGAAAACCGTTGATCATCGCCCGGGAAAGTTTCCGAGAGATTTCCCAATATTTGTACCCGGACGATGACGGCTTGATTTCCGAACCGTTCAGCCCTGAGTCTTCCTCCGCCTCCCTTGGTCTCCCTCGACGCGAATCCGTTCCGGAGGGTTCCGAAAATCACGGCGAAACCCTTGCGGCGGAATGGGCGTCCTTTTACGGGCCAAAGCCTCCGACCTTCCTCGAAGAGACCCTCGGGATCGACCCCGATTGGGGCGCTTCGGTCATAGATGATCTGGTGGATTCGAAGAGATGGATTCGCGGGAGACTGCTGGACGATTCCGACGATGATTTCATCTGCGACGGGGAAAACTTCGAAATCCTGTTGCGACTCGGTCGGGCGGAGTCCGTTCCGGCATTCGAACCCCTTGAATCCCGCCTTCTTCAACCGTTCCTGGCGCATCACCAGGGTCTGACGGTTTCCGATACGAATGCCGAAGAAGCCTTGCTTCGAACGATTGAACAGCTCGAAGCCGTTCCCCTGGCTGCGGACTTGTGGGAAACGGAGGTGCTTCCCGCGCGTATTCCGGACTATAGGCCTTTCATGCTGGATCAGGCATTTCAGCAAACCGTCCTTCACTGGATCGGCCGTCCGAAGCGACGAGTGCTCTTCTGCTTCTCACCGGATATGGAGTTGCTCGATGAAGAAAATAAGCGGCCGGTCTCTGGAGACGAGGAAACGGATGCGGCGCCGGCTTCCGACCAGGAAGGGAAGGACGACCTTTCCCGCCTTTTCCCGGACCCTAACGGCAGATATGATTTTCTCACTTTGCTGAAGAACGACGAAACGGGATCACGGAAGCTCTGGAAGGCGGTCTGGTCCGGCAGAGTCACCAATGATACGTTTGCGGCCCTGCGTAAAGGCATTGAAACCAATTTCAAGATACCTGCGTCGCCGCAGGCGGGCCAAACGACAACGGCGGCGAGACGCCGGTCACGGCGCGGGATTTACTCCCGGCTGAGAAACGCACCGCCCTTTCCGGGGAGCTGGTACCGGCTGCCTCGAGCCGAGACGGCCACGGGGCTGATCGCGTCTGAGGAACGAAACAAGGACCGGGTGCGCACCTTGTTGGACCGCTACGGCATCCTGTTCCGGCAGATCCTGGACAATGAAGTCCCGGCCTTGCGCTGGAACGCCCTCTTCCGGACCCTCCGCCTCATGGAATTATCCGGGGAAGTGTTGTCGGGACTGTTCTTCCAGGAAATCCCCGGTCCGCAGTTCATTTCCCATGAGGCGTTCCGCGCCCTTGTCAAAGGGATTCCCGAAGAACGGGTGTTCTGGTTCAATGCCGCCGATCCCGCCTCATTGTGCGGAATCCCGATTGGACACGGCAAGTCGTCGGGCGCCAAGAGATTGCCTTCGAACCACCTGGCGTATTGCGGAACGGACCTGGTCGGCGTGTCCCGACGCAACGGTTCGGTCCTTGAATTCTTCGTTCCCTGCAACGATCCCCGACTACCGGAGATCGCCGGTTTCCTTGAACACCTGCTCACGCGTTCCGTGCGGCCGTTGCGAAACATTCGCGTTGAAACCATCAACGGAGAACCGGCCGCGCTGAGCCCCTATTTAGGGGTCCTTCGATCGCTCTTCGACGTATCGGCGGACCACAAGAACGTGTCCCTTTTTCGAAGCGCCGTCCCAAAAGCGCGTTCATGAAACCGGCAAACAGCCAAAGAGCCGGTTCCCCATCACCCTCATTTCGTTCTTCCGCCACCTCCTCCCCGGCGTCGGGGAGTCCTCGAACTCTCGGAACGACTCTTTGTTCTCCCTTGCACCGCGCGGACCGGGCCGGCCGTTCTCAACGTCCTCTCCCCGCTCGACGTCTTCTTTTGTGCGGGTGCTCCCGTTCTCGCGGATGTTTCCTTCCTAAAGTGAGACTTTCCCCTGGATGATGTTCTTTCCTTGTCGGATGTTCGTTCCTCTGTGGAAGACGACTCTTTGGGGAGCAGGATATGGTGCTGCCTCAATCGTTCCGCGTCGCTCTTCGCCACGTGGATGGGATGCCCCTTGGGGTCGATCTCGGCATAATACATGGCGGAAGCCACGGTTCCCGGCGTTGGGATGAAGCATTGCACCTGTCTGGGTCGCCAATTCCGACGGCTCAGCCAATGGCCGAGTTCCTTCATATCCTCCTCCCGGCACCCCGGAAAGGCGCTCATGAAGTACGGCACCACATACTGCTCCTTGCCGGCCCGTTTGGACTCTTCGTAAAAAAGGTCCAGAAACTTCTCGAAAAGCGCGACGCCCGGTTTACGCATGAGATCAAGAATCGAATCCACGACATGTTCGGGCGCCAGTTTCAATTGCCCGCCCACGAACTCATGGATGAACCCCCTAAGCGCAGGCGGATTCCGCAGGGCGAGGTCGAAACGAAGCCCCGAAGCCACGCGGACGTGTTTCACGCCCGGCACTCCGGCCACGGCCCGCAGCAATTCCACTCCGGCCTCCAAGTCCACGGCGAGTTTGGGGCAGACCCTCGGGTAAAGGCAACTCCGACGCTTACAGGGACCTTCCTCCACGCACCGGGCGGCCCATAGATTCGCTGTGGGACCTCCTACGTCGCTGATACCGCCTTTGAATTCCGGACTCGCCGACATCCGCTTCACCTCCGAGAGAATCGACTCGCGGCTCCTCGACTGAACCCGTCGACCCTGGTGAAGCGCCAGGGAGCAGAAAGAGCATCCACCACCGCAACCCCGGTGGCTCGTAATACTTGATTGAATCATGGCGGCCGCGGGGATGGGTTCCCGGTAGTCGGGGTGAGGCAGGCGTTGAAACGGCAATGCGTACAATTGGTCCATTTCTTCAGTGCTCAGCGGTTCCGCCGGGGGAGCGACCATCACGGTTCGATCCCCGCTTCTTTGGAACGCCCAGGAGACGCGGCCGTGCACCTGCATTTCCATGGCCGGCGTCGCCTCCATGAGCTTCTCCGGCAAACGCAGGATATCTTCATGAGAAGGCAGTTCCACCAGGGGAGCCCCCTCGGGCACGTCCTCCACGGAACCCGCGAATACGGTGCCCGGAATGCCTCTCAGGACCGTTTCATCGGTTCGTCCTTCGGCCGCCGCATCGGCGAGACGGTCCGCGGTTTCCACAACGGCTCGCTCCGCCATGCCGTAAATCAGAAGATCGGCCTTACTGTCCAAAAGAATGGAACGCCGAACCCGGTCGGACCAGAAATCATAATGACTCACCCGCCGCAAAGAGGCCTCGATTCCCCCCAAGACCACGGGAAGTCCGGGGAAAGCCCGCTTCACCAGATTGGCGTAAACGATACAGGCACGATTGGGCCTGAGGCCCGCCCGCCCCCCGGGTGAGTACGCGTCCTCTTTCCGTTTCTTTCGAAACGCCGTGTAGTGGGCCAACATGGAATCCAGCGCGCCCGCTCCCACACCGGCGAACAGCCGAGGTCGTCCCAATCGCGTCACGTCCTCCAAGCCGTCCCATCGCGGCTGAGCCACAATGCCCACGCGGTATCCGTGAGATTCCAGAAGCCTGGCCAGAAGAGCGGTGCCGAAGGCGGGATGGTCCACATAAGCGTCTCCGCTTACCAAAAGGACGTCAAGGACATCCCAACCCAACCGGTCCATTTCCGGTCGGGACATGGGGATAAATCTTTCGTGTGATGGGTTCATTGCTTTCTCAATGAAAGGGTTTCGCAACGATTCAAGCCTTCGGATCGCACAGTCGAACAAACCGACGACGCCGGACCTTTTTCACATCGCCCGGAGGGTTGACACGGCTCCCGTCAATGGGACAGGATGAATTCATCGCTGATTCCGTCGGAACTGGGACGGACCGGTTATGGCCGAAGCCGTCCAAAATGTGTCTTCTTTGCATCGGAGAGCCGTCATGTTTACCATCGCCGACATATTGGACGTTGCCGTGCAGTTGGAAAAAAATGGGAGCAAAGTCTACCGCCAAGCCATGGAACAGGTTTCCGATCCTGATCTGATGTCCATGCTCCAATGGCTTGCCGAAGAAGAGGAAGCACACATCCGTTGGTTCCAGGAGATGCGGCAGCTCACCAAAGGCGTGCACACGAATCCGGACCTGGAAGAACTGGGGAGAAGGATGCTGCGAGACGCCGTGGGAGAAAGCGCTTTTTCGCTGCAGGACAAGGACATACCCGCTATGGAACAAGTCCGTGAACTGGTCGACACAGCCCTGGAATTCGAGCGGGATACGGTGCTGTTCTATGAGATGATCGCGTCCGTAGTCGAGAAGGAGGAGACCCGATTACAGCTGAATCAAGTCATTGAAGAAGAAAAACAACACGTACGAAAGCTTCAGGACTTTCTCGACGCCAACGCCGTGTCGGCGGCCTCCGGCTGAAGAGGGCCCCGCCCGTGCCATTTTCAGCCCACACCCAACCGGGGCAAAACCAGCATATGCATTCACGGGGGAAGACTTTCGAGGAAGTCTTCCCCCGTACCCCATCCAAAGCTTCTCTAACGGGCCTCACCGCCTCCGATGGTCGGATCTCGTTTCTCAACAGGCGGAACCGTAATTGTGAACTCAGATGTACTGATCCACCATCTCTTTGATGTACCGTTCCAGTTCCTGAGGGCCGTTCGTCGTCATGCCGGTCACGAGGTTTTCGATCTTTTTACAGGTATCCGGCTTCCGGTCCGGATCGTCCAGGCTCCGGAACACGCCTCCCCTTCGCCCCACCCGATAAATGAGCTTCTCCTTTTCCGGTAGATTCAGGTACCGATCCACCACAGCGATCATGTGAGCCTTGTCCCCCGGCAGTTTGCCTTCCACTTCCTCGAGCAGGTTCATGATGTGGTCGCTCGTCAAAGTACTGGTAATACCCTCAAGGTGCTCAAGGAACACCCGAATTTCACGAGCAACCTCATCGTCGCCGGGGAGCTCGAATTCGCCTTTTTGGGCCAGCTCGAACAAAGGAATTCTTTTGGGAATTCTAAGACTCCGCAAGCGGATGAAGTGAGGATTAATCGCGTTGAGCGTCTTAGCCGTCTCAACGGCGTGTTCACGCCACATGGCTCTGCCGCCCAAACCCGGCATGACATACTCGCTGACTTCCATGCCCGCCTCGATGGCTCTTTGACCCGCCTCGATGTGTTGCGCCTGGGTTACCCCCTTCTTCATGAGCTTGAGCAGAGGATCGTATCCGGTTTCGAGGCCGATATGAATCCGATTCAGCCCGGCTTCGCGTAAACGCCTCAACGCTTCCAAGGACTTTCGAACAACGGTTCGGGATCGCGAATAGGTGGTCACTCTCGCCAAATCGGGAAACTTCTCTCTCAGGAACAGAAGGACTTCCTCAAGGTCGTCGGTCCGCATGACCAGATTGTCCGCATCCTGGAGGAAACAGGCGCGTGTGTCGTAATACATCCAAACGGCCACCTGACGGAAGCTGTCGTTCAGGGCGGTTGCCGTCATAATGCCGCTCAGGACCGCGTCGTTCACTTGTCCGCCGAAACCCGACCGAAAAGAGAATGTCTTGATCTCGTCGTAGATATCCCTCGCGGTCCGGATGTCCTTTTTGATGTCGTCCACCGCCCTGAGAGAAAATTTCTTGCGTTTGTAGATGGGACAAAACAAGCATTGGTTCCATGGGCAGTTCCGGGTGAGACGAAGAAGAAGGCTCTTGGACTCGTTGGGCGGACGGATGGGCCCCACCTCGTAACTCAAGTCGGCGGCATTCATGATTTCCTCACTTTGGCGGCCTACGGCTTGAGAATACGAAACGCATCCGGGTTCCGGCTTGTCTTGTCTCCCACCGACGTACCGCAGCGGACACAGTAATAATCATATTTCTCCCCTGTGGGCAGGACCAGCAAGAGCCGTTTTCTCACGGGCATGGCGGCTTTGCATTTCGGGCAATATAGTTCGCTGGCTTCCAGATCTTTATACTGTTCGAACGTCATGAAGCGTCCCCCTCCAGATCTTTGAGTTTCGCCTCGACTTCTCTCACCTTTTCTCCGGAAACCAGGAACGGTCTGATCGTATCCCCGGTGCGGATTCCCACGGACACGATTTCGCTTTCGTCCCCCGATTTGCCGAAGATCAGACTCACCAAGCTGTTATTGTCCTTATCACTTACTGTAAGTTCAAGTCGGGGTTCCCGCAAGTCTTCGGGTACGGAGTCCGGTTCTTCCAGGCGCTCCAGACGAACGAGAGAGGAAACAACGGCGTCCGCCTTCCAGGATTCGAGCGCTTTCTTCTTCAGTTTTTCAGGCCGTTCAAAGGCCCAGCGGAAGTCTTCCTTGCTCTTTTTCAGGACGTACTCTTCGTCCCCCCGTTTCCAGGATAGACCACCCACTTGGTCTTCGTCCAAGGAAAGGATGGAACGATCCTCGATGTCCGACAGGGAAGCGGGCAAGTCGGCGATTACACGATCCTCCAGGGCCACCACCCCCAAACGGCCTTTGAGCTTGGCATAGACCTTACCGTCTTTGGTTTTCGCTCCCAAATACAGTGTTTGAGAGTTTCCGCCTTTGGCCAAAGTCGCCTCGGCCGACGGCTCAACCAAGCCGTATTTGTCCAACGCTACGTCGTCTTCCTGAACGAACTCACGGACTCGAGCCCAACAGAAATTGCGGACGACCTCGTCCACTCGCTTCCGGTCTACTTTGAAATCCTCGTTGCCTTTGAGGACCCATCGCCCGTCTTCGTCTCGGGACAGTGCGACATGAAGATTCCCGTTCTTCCATTCAACGGCGTCAACCTCGTCCGTTCCGAAGGGAAACAACCGCTTCTCCCTCAGATCAAACAGACTCTTGCCCAGCACGTTCTTGTCCATGGCAGCGACCAGGAACACCTCGTCGTTGTCCCCCACCTTCGCGTAAATTTCCTGCCCCACGGGACTCTTGGCTCCCAGTAGGAGCTCGCGCCAACCCGACGGCGTGCGATACCGTATGCTCAACTCAGGTTGGTCCAAGCCGAATTGGGCGAGATTCTCAGCCTTGTCCGCCACCTTTTTTACCCGGCTCAGGTTCTTGAGACGGCCTAAAAGCTCTTCGACTTCCATTCCGTCCGCTCGGATTCCACAGGCGACTGAAGGCGCCAGGATTTCTCTTCTCCGCGAGTCAGAACGATCTTAGGCCGGTCTTTCCCGGAAAGCGCCACATGGTCCACCGTATCCGGTTCCAGTGCGAAGACCTTCTTGTCCGCTTCTTCCTTCTGTTCCCGCTGCTCGGCTCGAAATACTTCGAAATAGGCATAATACCCCAGCAGAATGATCAGGACGGCGGCGTATACCATGTGTTTGCGGTATCTCATCGGTGTTGCCTCCTGATTCGATACACGGCAATCCCAAGGATCAGAACGATCAAGGGCATCAACACGATGGAAATCCAGAACAGGACGAGGCTCTGATTCCTGGAGAGGGTCAAAGGCTGAAAGTCCGCTTCCTTGGGGCGAATGGAGACCTGATCTCGGTCTTCGGACAAGTAGCTCACGGTGTTCAAAATAAGATCACGGTTGCCCAACATGCTCAGAAAAGTATTGTTGGCGAAATCCGCATTGCCGTAGACCACTAGTACGCCCTCCGGGTCCGGAACGTCTTCCGAGGCTTCCGTGTCGGCCGTCTTTTCCGACCCGGCCTCCGCGTCGCCGTCTTTCGGCGTTATGGATTCCTCGCCCTCGGCGCCCACGGACGCTTCTTCCGATTCTTCGCCGGATACGGCTCCGTCGGTGTCCTTCTTCGGCTCCTTGATGTCGGCGATGAGTCCCACGGTCAGCGGGCCGGGAGTGTCTTTGCCCTCGGTGAAGCGGACCTCGCCCTTATCCAATTCATCCATGCCCGTTTCGGCCCAGCTTCCGGGGGACGTGACCACAAGTTCTTCAATGGACACCCCGGGCGGAAGCTCATCCGCTTTCGACGTGGATCTGGCTTGAGGAAAGATCATGTTGGACCGAGTATTGGCCGCGATGGGATGGTTACCCGAGGTGGCCACGATAGGAACCAGAAAGTCTCCCCCCATGGCCCTGCTCAGGGGATCCACCACGATGTCCTCCGAGATGACGATTCCGTAGCCTGCCAGTAAGTCTTTCAAGCCGCCGTCGGAGAAAGGCTGAAGCATGACCAGGATACGCCCGCCCTTGGCCAGGTAACCCTTGAGGCTCTCGATCTCCGCGTCGAGAAAGCGCTTCTGAGGGGCGGCTGCCACAACAACCGCGGCATCTTCGGGCACGGCCGACTCGCGCAGAAGGTTCAGCTTCTCGGCTCGGTAGTTTTCCTTTTCCAATGCCTGCTTGAGCTGCTGATATCCTGCGCGCTCGGAATCATCCAGTTCCCGTTCACCGTGTCCGGTCAGGAAATACACTTTCTTTTCCAGAGACGAGGTGAGCTTGATCAGGGCGTTGGTAATGGACTGCTCCGAAGGCAGGGTCACCGTCTGGGTCTTACCGTACCCTTCAAGTACCACGGTGCCCGCGGACTTCACGTCATACTTTCGCACAATGGCGGGTTTCAGCTCGGGGTCCACGAATTCATAGACGATCTTCGGAGACTGGTACGCATAGGCGTTCAGAAGGTCACGGGTCTTGGAGCGCTCCTGCTCTCCCTCGAAATAAAAGGCCCAGAGTTTCACCTCTCCGGTCAGTCCCCGGACGATCTTTTTTGTTTGAGGGGACAAAGTGTGTGTTCCTTTGTCCGTAAGATCGACCCGATACGGGTGATTGTTCGCAATCAAGGCCGCCACGACCAGAATCCCCAGAAAGAGCGCTGTGGCCAGTCCGGCGTTGACTCCGAATCTGAGTTTCAGAGAAAGTCCGCTCATCTATGACCTCCATCTCCGGGAATCCAGGGTTCTCAGGGTGCAAAAGCAGAAGAACAGGCTGAACAAAACGTAATAGAGCACGTCCCGGCTGTCGATCAGACCTTTCAGCAAGTCGTCCAGGTGCCCGAGGATCGCAAGATATTCCGCTACGTCTCCCGGCACTCCCTGGATGTAGGATTTGACCCACCCAATCAGCCAGAAAAACAGCAGCGTACCGAATGAAACGGCCGCAGCCACGATCTGGTTTTCCGTCAAAGAGGAAACGAACATTCCCAGCGAAATGAACGCCGATGCCAGCAACAGGACCCCCAAATAGCAGGAGACCACCACTCCCCAATCCGGATTTCCGAAACTTCCCAAGAGCACGATCATGGGAACCGTCCCCAGGAGCATAATACAGAATACCGACACGGCCGAAGCGTATTTACCCAACGTCAGGCCGCCGCTCCGAATGGGAAGGGTGAACAGCAGCTCCACCGTACCCGACTTCTTCTCTTCGGCGAAGAGCCTCATGGTGAAAAGGGGCAGCAGAAAAAGCATGACGATGGCCATGTCCCCGAAAAAGGGACGAACCACGGCCGCCGTCAAGTTCAGCTCGGAAACCATGTAGGGATTTTGGGCCGCCTGGTAGCTCACCAGGCTGTAATAGGCGACCGAAGCGTAGAAGAAGTAGCCCATCAGGCCTACGAAGATGAAGGTCGTTACGTAGAAGATGGGTGATGCCATGGACGAGTACATTTCCTTCTTGTAGACCGCGAGAAAACCTTTCATGACTGTTCCCCCTCTTCCTCCTCGGTCACCAGTTGCACGAAAACGTCCTCGAGACTCAAGGCCACGCGGTGAATTTCCAGTAATTCCCAGCCATTGTTCACGACTTGTTGGGCAATGACGGGCCGGACGTCCTTGCCGGGCTCGACTCGAACCTCGAATTCGCCGGGTCCCCGATCCTGCGCTACGTTGGTGATTCCCGGTACCTCTGTGAGTACCCGAGCGATTTCACTTTGGGGTCCCCGAACCTCCAACCGGATGAGGTCCCCTCCTTTTCGCCCGCTCTGAAGGCTGCGCGGGCTGTCCGTGGCCACGATACGGCCCTTGTTGATGATGATGACTCGTTCGCAGACCTGACTCACCTCAGGCAAAATATGAGAGGAAAGCAACACGGTGTGGCTCTCCCGAAGCCCCAGGATCAGATTTCGGATTTCAACGATCTGCGTGGGGTCGAGACCGATGGTGGGCTCATCCAGAATAAGCAACGGTGGATTGCTGATGAGTGCCTGTGCCAATCCCACACGCTGCCGGTAACCTTTGGACAGGTGCGAAATGATCCGTTTACGCACTCCTTCCAAGCCGCAGGCTTCACAAACCCGGCCGACTTCCCGAGACCGCTCCTTGCTTTCGACCCCCTTGGCCTCCGCCACGAAACCGAGGAACCGCTCCACGGTCATCACTCCATACAGAGGTACACTTTCGGCTAGATATCCAATCCGTTGCCTGGTCTCTATGGATTGCTCCAGCACATTGAAACCGTCAATGACGGCTTTGCCGGACGTGGGCGGCATAAATCCCGTAAGAATCTTCATGGTCGTGGTTTTGCCGGCACCGTTGGGACCGAGGAATCCTACGATCTCCCCTTTTTCCACATCGAAGTCCACGTCCCGGATCGCTTCAATTCCACCGTAATCTTTGGTGAGATGCTCCACGTGTATCACGAGCCATACCTCCAATTCACAGTTTGTCCGAAATCTGGGAAATCAGAACGCCCGAGCCCGTCGGCTCTCGCCGAACCTGTTCCGGTCCCGGGTCGCAGGAAAGGATCCGTCCCTGAGGACGATGGGAAAGGCAGCCGACGGACGTCCCGCCCTTTTCAACGGCCTTTGATATGCCTTTACGGGACGAGTTGTCAAGGGATCGCGGCGTCGGTAATCTCGACCTTCCTCAAGGCGCCTCGGTTTAACGGATTGTTAAGAAAAGTGAGCGAGACGTTCGGTTTCACGAGGAGGATAGTATCCGGTCTTTAAGGACCCGTTCCTCGTAGGCCTGAATTACGTCGTCCTTCTTCAGCACGCCCAAGACTTTGCGGGGGTCGTCGGGATCCACCACCGGGAGAAAAGAAACTCGATGCCTTTCGAAGAGGTCGAACGCCTTTTCCAGAGAGTCCCCCCCGGCAATGGTTACCACTTCGCGGGTCATGAGATCCGCCGCTACCACAATGTCCTGCAGTTCCTCATACTTGTCGAGAGAGGACCTGAGATCTCTCAAACTCAGCACGCCCACCATGCTCTCTTCCCTGTCCACGACCACAAAATGCGGATAGGGGGACTTGATTGTTCGGTCCACCACCTCTCGCAGGCAGGAGGCATCGAGCAAGGAATCGAACCCCCGCTGCATGAAACTTCCAACCTGCAGGTCCCTAAGCACGGCGGCATCGTGCCCTCTCACCACGTTGGCCCCGCTCTTGATGAGCTTCATTTCGTAAATCGAATACCCGGACAGCAGTTTCACCACCAGAGTACTCGAAATGCAGACCACCATGAGAGGCACGATGATCTGATAGGAGTATGTCAGTTCGAAAATGGTCAGGATCGCAGTCATAGGCGCCAGTGTGGTTCCCGCCACAACGGCCCCCATGCCGGCCAGGGCGTAGTCGCTCGGGTTCAGTCCGAGCCCGGGAAAGAACCGGTCCGCGGCGAGGCCCAATGCGGCGCCGACCACCGAACCCACCACCATGGAAGGTGCCAGGATTCCCCCGCTCATGCCGGATCCGATACAGCAGGAGGTGGCCAGTATCTTTCCGGCCAGGATCAACAGCGCCAATTGCAGCGGCAGGCTGTTGGACAATGAAAGGTTCACCGCCTCATACCCCACGCCCATGACGTGAGGAAGCTTGAGTCCGATGAGCCCCAACAGCAGGCCGCCCAGAGCGGGCTTGATCCAGGCCGGAATTCTCACACGAGAAAAGAGTTCGTCCGTGGTCATCACGGCCCGGCTGAACACCAAGGCGGTCAGGCCCGCAAGAATCCCCAGAAGCAGGTAGAATCCAAGCTCCCAGTGATGGGTCAGTTCGAATCCGACAATTTCGAACCGGGGAAATTCTCCCCAGAATATCCGAGACAGTACGGTCCCCGTGATGGAGGCGATCATAATGTGGCCGACGTATTCGACCTCCACGTCCATAAGAATGATTTCCACCGCGAACAGAGTCCCGGCAATGGGCGCATTGAAGGTGGCCGAGATGCCGGCGGCGGCCCCCGCGGCCAGGCAAACCCGTCTCAAAGCAGGGTTCAGCCTGAACAAGCGCGCGATGGAAGAACCGATGGAGGCGCCGATCTGAACAATGGGACCTTCTCGTCCCACCGAAGCCCCGGCTCCGATAAGAAGACCGGTCACCGCGGCTTTCACCAAAGTCACCCGATGTCGAATCGTGCTTTGCCGGGTGGACACGGACAGGATGACTTCCGGTATACCCGATCCTCGGACCTCGGGAACGAGGTAGACGATCACCGGACCCACCACCAGGCCCGCGGCTGTGGGCAGCAGAAGCCTCAGCCACCAAGGGGACAGCATCACCTGATCCAGAAAGCCCGTTCCGGAATTCCAGAACACGAGCTGGGCCGCCTCGACCAGGCCGCGAAAGAAGACCGCCCCGGCCGCCGCAAGAAATCCGATGCCCATGGAAACGGGCAACATGTATAGGTCCGCGTAACGCCTACGGCTCATTAAGGAGCCCCCTCCGAGAAAACCGTCGCGAATTTTCGCGTCCTGGTACTCAGCTTCATGTCATTCCGATTTAACCATACAGCAAGGGCAAAAGTCATTGACTGATAGAAGTATCGGATTCCGCAAATCCGCTCGGTTCAAGGCATGCCGAGCTTGAGGGCGGGGTGAAATCTCTTGACAACCGGCCGACCGCTCCCTTACAGTTATTTTATAGCTAAATTGTAGTTACACTCCGGTCCATTTTCCCGCGTGCACAGTGTAAAAAGATGAAAGCCGGCTTTCTTGTCCATGAATAGTCAAGAGTTCATTGGAGGTTTCGCAGTGAAAAACCCCGATTTTCACTTTTGATGTCTCTTTTTTTCCAAGCATTTCTCATCTTTTTTAGGAGAGCTCATGGAACTGGCCGAAACGATACGGGAAATCGTTGGAGCGTCCAATGTCGTCACGGAACGTGTTGAACGTCTCTGCTATTCGAGAGACATGTCGGTGCACGAAGGAGTTCCCGACCTGATCGTCTATGCGGACGGCACGGACCAGGTTTCCCGGATCATGAAAGCGGCCCATGCCCAATCCGTTCCCGTCACCGCCCGAGGCTCCGGAAGCAGCGTCACCGGCGCGGTTCTTCCCACTCACGGGGGCATCTTGTTGGACCTCAGCCGGATGAATCGCATTCTCGAAATTTCTCCCGAAAATTTCTACGTTCGTGTGGAACCCGGAGTCATCTGTGGCCGCCTGAACGAAGTACTGTCCAAACACGGGGTCTTTTTCCCTCCGGACCCCGGCAGTTCCGCCATCGCCACCCTGGGAGGCATGGTCTCCACCAACGCCAGCGGTCTGAGAGCCGTCAAATACGGGATGACCAAAGATTACGTCAAGGGTCTGGAAGTCGTTCTAGCCGACGGTTCGGTTGTCCAAACCGGGACCCGAGCCCCCAAGACCGCCACCGGATACGATCTGACCCATTTGTTCATCAATTCCGAAGGCACTTTGGGCATCGTCACCCAAGTGAAGGTCAAGGTGCTCCCCTTGCCCGAATATGTAGCCTTCGCCATGGCCATGTTTCACAACCTGGACGAAGCGGGCGCCGCCGTGACTGAAATCCTCACCTCCGGCATTCCGCTCTGTGCCGGAGAAATCATGGACAAGGTGAGCATCGACGTGGTCCGTGAAGCCATGAACCTGGCCATTCCCGACGTGGAAGCCATGCTCATCATGGAGGTGGACGGCCATCGGGAGGCGGTCACCGATCAAATGGAGCGCATCCGGAACATTTGCGGCAAACACGGAGGCCTTCAGGTCCGCTGGTCGGACAACCCACGGGAACGGGGAGCCATGTGGCGGGGCCGGGCGGGGCTGGTCACGGCGTTGTCCCGCATCAAACCCGGCTATCGTCTGGTTCCCATTTGCGAAGACTTCGGCATTCCCATTGATCGAATTCCCGACATGGTCCGGGGCGCCCAGCAGATTTCCAGAAAACACAACGTGATGATCGCCACATTCGGTCATGTGGGCGACGGAAACATCCACACCACGTTCGTGGGGGACCTCACCGACCCGGACTACTGGAAGCGGCTCAAGGCCGCGGCGCTGGACCTGGTGGAACTCTCCTTTGAAATGGACGGCACCATCAGCGCGGAACACGGCACCGGCCTGACGCGTGCGCCTTTTATCGCCCGGGAGATGGGCAAGGGCTTCGAAACCATGAAAGCCCTCAAGAATACCCTCGATCCCAAAAACATCCTGAATCCGGGCAAAATGGGGCTCGATGAAACCGTCACCGACGTGTACGACCATTTCGCCTTCCATACCCTCCTCCAAGGACGATCCGCGCTGAAGACCCTGGGAGAGTTGGAGGACAACGAGATTCTGGCCTGCGTGCAATGCGGATTCTGTCGAAACGGGTGTCCCACCTTCAGCGTCTCCAAAAGGGAGTCAAGGAACGCCCGAGGACGAAACATTCTCGCCTACCAGATGCTCACCGGACAGATCGAACCGGATCGCGAACTGGCGGATACCTTTTATCGCTGCACCACCTGCGGCACCTGCACCTATTACTGCCCGGCCCAAATCAAGGTCCCGGAAATCGTGAAGAAATGCAGGGATCGCTTGGCTCAATCGGGCTTCCTTCCGCCTTCCTACCAGTCCGTACTGGACAATATCGCCAAGTCGGGCAATCCCTTTGCCTCGGCTCGCGAAGAACGTATTTCCGTGTACCCTTCTCCATTCAAGAAGGCCGCCGAGGAAAACCGCCTCCCGCAAACCGCGGAGACCCTCCTGTTCCTGGGATGCGTCCCCAGTTACGTGGACATGAAAATCGTCCCGAGCCTCATGAAGAACATGGAGAAGGCCGGCGAGGATTTCACCTCCTTCGCGGTCAACGAAGTCTGCTGTGGGCTCCCGCTCTATCTGTCCGGATCCGATACTTTCGAAAGCCACGCTCGGGAACAGCTTGATCGCGTGAACCAAACGGGCGCGCGCACCCTGGTCACTCCTTGCGCGGGCTGCTATCACAGCTTCAAGGACCTCTACCCCAAAGCGGGCAATCTCAAGCCCGAATTGCGGCACGCAGTCGAGTATCTCGATGAACTGGTCAGTGAAGGAAAACTCCAATTCACCACGGAGATACAGGAACGGGTTACCTACCATGACCCTTGTGACCTGGGACGCAGACTTGGAATCTTTGAGCCGCCCAGAAACATCCTTCGGAAGATTCCCGGAGTCGACCTGGTGGAAATGGCCAGAACTCATCTCAAGTCCAGATGCTGCGGGGCCGGGGGCGGCGTTTCCGCCGTGGATCCGGAAATGAGCCTGTCCATGGCCAAGGAGCGGGTTCAGGATGCCCTGGACGTGGGCGCCACACTTCTGGTTTCCGCCTGTGCGTCCTGCAAGGACAACCTGCGAAAGGGTCTGAACGAATTCCCCAAGGAAACACGGAAACGGCTCAAGGTCATGGATATCAATGAGATCGTAAACAAGGCCGTCGGTAAGTAGTCTCCGGTGTTCGACCGCACAGCTCCGCGATACCGGGGGACTATTTTCTTTGAAGCCGGCTCGCGGCGGCGGATACGCACACACAACCGCAGGGACTTCATCGGGAGCGTTCCATGACGAACCAAGCACCCCCACGCAAGGAATTCAAGAGCTTGGGGCTTCTCAAGAAAATTATGGCCGACCATTTCGCCGAGCTGGATCGGGCCGCGGCGGAAGGGCATCCCAAAGTGGCCTGGTGCACCAGCGTGGGACCGGCGGAACTCCTTAGAGGCATGGGGTTTCTGGTCTATTTTCCCGAGAACCACGGGGCTCTGCTCGGCGCGGTGCGCATGGCCACGGACATGATCCCCGCCGCCAATGCGGTGGGCTATTCTCCCGACATCTGCTCCTATCTCACCGCGGATGTGGGTTCCTACCTCAAAAAACAAACCCCGCTGACCAAGGCCTACGGGATTTCGTCCCCGCCCCGGCCCGACGTACTGGTATACAACACCAACCAGTGTCGCGACGTGAAGGACTGGTTCTCCTTTTACGGTCGGGAATTCAACGTCCCCTGCGTGGGCGTGGAGACCCACCGGGAAATCGGCGAGATTCGGGAGCATCACGTGGCATCCGTTTCAAGACAGCTTCGGGACCTGGTGCCCACGCTCGAACGGATCACCGGATCGTCTTTGGATCCCGCTCGGTTGGCCGAGGCCGTGGGGCTCTCCAAACGATGTTCCGATCTCTGGAAACAGGTGTTGGATTGCGGAGCCCATATCCCCGCCCCCCTCACCTTTTTCGACGCAACGATCCATATGGCTCCCGCCGTAGTGGCGCGAGGCACTCAGACTGCTTTGGACTACTACGAAACGCTCCTCCACGAGCTCCAAGAACGCATGAACCAAGGCATCGCCGCAGTAGAAGGAGAATCATTCCGGCTCTACTGGGAGGGCATGCCCATATGGGGCAAGCTCAGGAATCTGAGCGAACTTTTCGCGCGCCTGCGCACCTGCGTGGCGGCCTCCACCTACTGCAACAGTTGGGTGTTCGAAACCCTGGACCCGGAGGACCCTTTCGACAGTATGGCGCGAGCCTACCTGGAACTGTTCATTGTCCGGGACGAAGAATTTAAGGAACGCTACATCGCGCAGCGTTTGGAGCAGTATAGATTGGACGGTATCGTCTACCACGACGCCAAGACCTGTCCCAACAACTCCAACAACCGATACGGCATGCCCGAACGCCTCTCCCGCCGTCTGGGCATCCCCTATCTGACGATCAACGGCGACCTCAACGACTTACGATGCTTTTCGGAAGAGCAGACCATCACCAACGTAGAAGCATTCGTGGAACAGATTGAGGAGAGGCGGCCCGCCAAGTCCGCCGCTCGATAGAAAGGCGTTTTTCCGGAGACGACTTGGGGATATTCTCCGACTGCGGACTCCCCGAATCCTTCCAAGACTTGTTGGTGCTCATCTCGCCTTCGGTGACCCCGGAATGGGCTGAAGGAGGCATTTGGGACAACATTCTTCGGATGCCTCCTGAGGACAGGCGCACACAATGAAGCTCCACCGAATAAGCCGACAACCCTGCAAAAGGGCCAGGAGGAAGCCCGGCTCCAATCGGGCTTCTCCCTTAAGACCCTGACGAATCCGATTTTCGATATGACGCTACCCGTATACGCCGGCATCGACATTGGAGCCTCGGCGACCAAAGCCGTGCTCATCGATTCAAATCATAAGGTCGTGGGTCGGTATGTGACTCGGTCGGGACACGACTTCCAATCTGCGGCCCGTACCGCCTATCGGGAGATTTGCCGACAGGCCGGCCTGGAGGAAGATGCTCCGGCCTGGACCATCTCCACGGGATATGGGCGAAAGACCGTCCCTTTCGCCCGGGAAGATCGCACGGAAATCGGATGTCACGCCAAAGGCTGTTTTCACGCCTTTCCCCGCGCCATCACCCTGGTGGACATCGGGGGCCAGGACAACAAAGTGGTGAAACTCGACGAGCGGGGACATCGGATCAACTTCAAGATGAATCGTAAGTGCGCCGCCGGCACCGGCGCCTTCATCGAGGAAATGGCCAACCGCTTGTCGGTGCCTCTTGAGGAGTTGAACGACCTCGCGGAACAAGCCTCCGGGGAAGTCGTGCTCGGAAGCTACTGCACCGTGTTCTCCGCCACGGAGGTCCTCGAAAAGATCCGGGCCGGAGCCCCGCTGCCCGACTTGGTCAAAGGCATTTTCCGATCCGTGGTGAAACGGGTCATGGAAATGGAAACTCTCACCGGCACCGTGGTGGCCACGGGCGGCGTGGTGGCGCATAATCCGGTGATCGTGTCTCTACTGGAAGAGGAAATCGGAGCCTCGGTGTCGGTCCCTCCCGACCCGCAATGCACCGGAGCACTTGGGGCCGCGCTGTTCGCCCTCGAATCTGCGGAAGCGCACGGAATGCCGGGCAAGGCTGTTTGACGATTCGACTTGTGGTTTCGGGAACGCTTTTCGGAGAAGAGTCTGCGGCCTCGGTTGCCGCGCGCCGGAGAGCACCCCACGCAAGCGGTTTGAACAAGGGTCCGGAAAAGTCTTTCTAGGCTTTTCCGGTCTTCCCGTGAACGGATACTCTCAAGAGTCGCTTTAAACAAGGAGGATCGGCATGAGCCGCTGGATGCACGTGGGTGAAGTGATTCGCATGGCCGCCTATCTCTATCCGGACAGGATGGGGGCCAAAGACCTCAGGCGGAGTCTCACGTTTTCCGAATGGAATGAGCGGTGTTGTCGGTTGGCCGATGGGTTGCTGGGCCTGGGTCTGAAAAAGGGCGACAAAGTAGCCATGATCGCTTACAACTCCCTGGAATGGATGGAATTCTACGGAGCCATGGCCAAGGCCGGTCTCGTGGCCGTCCCCATCATGTTCCGTCTGACCCCTCGGGAATATCAGTACATCCTGGAGAATTCGGAGGCCAAAGCCTTCATCGTGGCGAGCGAGTTCACCCAGGGCGTGGACGGCGTCCGCGATCAACTACCCGGTATCCCGGCTTCCAACTATGTATTTTTCGGAGCGGACCAGGCGCCTCAAGGCTATGTACACTACGAGGACCTCATCGCCCGGGCTTCCTCCGAAGAACCCGGGGTGGAAGTCCACCACAAAGACCCCTGGGTCATCATGTACACATCGGGAACCACCGGGCGGCCCAAAGGCGCGGTACGATCCCACGAAGGCCTCATCGCTCAGTACCTTACCAACATCGGCGAGCTGGGTTTCGGTCGTGACGACATCGGCCTCATGGTTATGCCCATGTGCCACATCAATTCCATCTTCTATTCTTTTGTTTTCACTTATACCTACTGCGCCGTTTGCGTCTACAACATGGTGAGTTTCGATCCGGAACACCTGCTCAAGACACTGTCCGAAGAGCGGATCACCTTCACTTCCCTGGTGCCCACCCATTACATCATGATGCTCTCCCTCCCTGAGGAAGTGAAAAACAAATACGACGTAAGCCGTGTACGCAAGCTCATGTGTTCCAGCGCACCGGTGCGCAAGGACACCAAGCTGGCCATTATGGATTACTTCAAGAATTCGGAACTCTTCGAAGCATACGGTTCCACCGAGGCGGGCTTGGTCACCCTGTTGAGGCCCGAGGATCAGATGCGCAAACTGGGTTCCATCGGAAAAGAAATCCTGGGAACCGATCGTATCAAGCTGCTCGATCCCGAAGGGAATGAGGTCCCCGTGGGCGAGGTGGGAGAATTGTATTCTCGGACCCCCATGGTCTTCGACGAATACTGGAAACTTCCCGAAGTGACCAAAGAGGCGTTCCACGGCGAATGGTTCAGCGCGGGCGACATGGCCCGAAAAGACGAAGAAGGTTTCTACACGCTGGTGGACCGCAAGAAAAACATGATCATCTCCGGAGGCGAAAACGTCTACCCCTCGGAAGTGGAGGATGTGGTAGGCTCACATCCCAAGGTCAAGGACGTGGCCGTCATCGGAATTCCCGACCCCAAATGGGGGGAAGCGGTCAAAGCCGTTATCATTCTGCACGGAGGCGTTGAACCCGGGAAGGATTTGGAAAAAGAAATCCTGGACTTCTGCAAGGACAAGATCGCCGGATACAAGAAGCCCAAGTCCATCGACTTCATCAAGGAAGAAGACATGCCCCGAACCGGCACGGGCAAGATTCTCCATCGCGTTCTGAGAGACCGCTACGGCAATTGGAGCGAGCAACGGTAGATTTCTACGGTGTGTGGGGGAAGACTTTCGAGAAAGTCTTCCCCCACTCCCCCTTCCAAAGCCTTTCAAGTAGGCCCCGCCGCCTCCGGCGGAGGGGCTTCGGAGGCACCTCCGTGTGGGAGATCAAATTGACTCAGGTTCACTGCAAGGTTTCACGCCGAAGGCGGGTAACCCCCACTTGAAAAGTCTTGGGAAGGGCTTGGGAAACCCTTCTTCAGAAGGGTTTCCCAAAAAAAATAGAGTCCCCTATATTGAGTATCGGTATTCCCTCAATTTCACGAGTACAAGGAGGTTCCATGTTTACCAAGGCGTTCATTCCTTACGGGGGGTATTTCAGTTCTCCTTTTTGTCGCTGGCAGGGAAGCTTCCAGTCGGAAAACGCCATTGAGCTGGCGGGAACGGTGACCCGGAAGTTTCTGACCGAAAGAAACATCGACCCCAAGGCATTCGATGCCCTGTTTCTGGGGTACACGATTCCCCAGGTGAGTTGTTTCTATGGTGCCCCCTGGCTTGCCGGCATAATCGGAGCGGAAGGAATCAGCGGGCCGATTTTCAGCCAAGCCTGCGCCACCGCGGCCACGGAAATCGCTCATGCCGGCATGGCCGTGGAATCGGACGTCAACCAAGCGGTGTTGGCCGTGACGGCGGATCGCTGTTCCAACGGTCCCCACCTGGTATACCCCAATCCCATGGGACCCGGCGGCATGCCCGTGAGCGACGATTGGGTCATGAACAACTTCAACCACGATCCCTGGGCCATGAACGCCATGATTCAGACGGCGGAAAACGTGGCTCAGGAAACGAGCTTCACGCGGGAAGAATGTGACGAACTGACGTTGAGGCGCTACGGGCAGTATCTCGAGAGTCTGAAGAACGGCCGAGCCTTCCAGAAACGGTACATGGTCGGCGCCGATATCCGAATGGGAAAAGCGGTCAAGACCATTGAGCAGGACGAAGGCATCTACGAAACCACTCAGGACGGTCTCGCCAAGCTGAAACCCGTGCTCCCCGGCGGAATTCACACATTCGGCTCCCAGACGCATCCCGCCGACGGAAACGCCGCTGTGATCGTAGCCGGCAAGGACAAGGCCGCGAGTCTTTCCCAAGACAGGAACGTTACGATCCAGCTCCTGTCCTACGGCTTCGCTCGCGCCAAAAAGGGCTTCATGGCCCTGGCCGTGGTACCGGCGGCACAGATGGCCCTGGACCGCGCCGGCGTCAAAGTTGCGGACCTCAAAGCGGTGAAGACCCACAACCCCTTTGCCCTGAACGACCTCAACATGATGCGACAGATGGACATGAATCCGGAGATTGTGAACAACTACGGCTCGTCCCTGATTTTCGGGCATCCTCAGGGACCCACGGGCGCGCGTTGCACCATCGAGCTCATTGAGGAACTGGCTATGCTGGGCGGCGGCTACGGCCTGTTCACGGGCTGCGCCGCGGGGGATACGGCGGCTGCGTTGGTGGTGAAGGTAGGATAGGATTCAAATCCTCGCGGGGGAGAACTCTCGAAGGAGTCCTCCCTCGATCCTATTTTCAGGCGGTTGAGGTTTCTTGATCAAGACACCCGACAGCCTCGTTCCAATATTCCGTCCATGCAACGGCACCCCGCCCCACTAAACAAACAGTCGATTTCGCTTCCGTTTGATCAACCCCCCTTTGCCCGCCATCGCTTTGGAAGCGCATCCTGCATTCCGCGAAGGAATTTCAGCAGGCGAACCTTGTCGCATAGGTTCTCCACGGTGGTCCAGCCGCGCATGGAGCAGTTTCGGCACGCGGGTTTCAGATCGCCGGTAAGTAATCCCCGACGGTACGCGCGAAAGGGTTCGTCGTTCCACACGGAGTCGCACGCCGAATCCTCGGCCGTGTTTCCCACCGGGTCGATGGTGCCGCAACAGGGACGGATGGACCCGTCGGCGGCGAAAAACACCACGTCCCAAGGATCCAGACAATCGCGGGTTTGCCCCGGCGACGGTCGGCGCGACGCGGGGTTTGGGGCTTGCGCCGAAACCGTTTCGGAACGTTCCTCCCGGACGACCCCACGCTCTCTTTCCCGGATGTCGAGCAGGCTCGGCTGAAACTCGCAAACCGCTCCTCGTTTTCCGGCCATTTTCAGAACCTGTTGAATCACCGATGGAATCCGACGCACTTCTTCCGCCCCAAGGCTTGAAACCGGCCGTACCCGGTCGGCGTTCTTCACATGGGGATATTCCACCAGGTCTGAGAAGGCGAAACGTCGAACCCCCAATTCCAGACCGAAGGATACCAAGTCCGGTAATTCAAACACGGTACGATCCGAAACCACCGCACTGATTCCCAGTTCGGGCCGGACAATCCTCTCCGTCGCCGCTGCGGCGGCGACCTTTCTGCAATTGGCGCTCAACGTTGGGAGCGTCGCCCCCCGCCTGAGCCGACGGAACAATTCCGGGTTCGCGGTGTCGCAACTCACCTCGATCCGCTCAAATCGCGCCAATACGCCGACTTCGTCGTCGTTCAACGGTTTTGCCATGTTGGTGATGATGGACAGGTCCATCCCCCGGTCCAGGAGGATGCGGCAATAGCGATACCAGCCGTCGACAATGGTGGTTTCTCCGTGTCCGTGGACAGCCGCCCGAGCCACTTTTCGTCGGCGAAGCGTGTCCGCCAGTTGTGAGAAATGGGTCAGGTCCATATCCGTACGCAAGTAATGAGGCAAGTTGGAGGCGCAATACACGCAATTGAGATTGCATCGAGTGGTGAATTCGAGAAACGCGTGCCGGGTCGATGAGGCCGACAACATGTCGCGCACGGGCAGGACTCTGCCCAACAGACTCACGGGGAGTCCCCGCCGCTCCAAGCGATGTTTGAGTCTTTTGAGCATGGTCTTCCGTAGGCCCGTGGGGCGGATGGTTCAGCGGTTTTCGCCGGAATCGGTATAAGAATCGCCGGCTGTTTGGGACGACCGGCTTTCGCTTCCCATGAAATCATTCTACATTCCTTGGCGGATCGGCACAATTCACCAAACCATGGTTTTATCTCATGGATTTCATGATTTTTCACGGCAAGTTTCGTGAACGGGGGACGGGCATGATCGCCCTGCAAAGCAACGGGGCGAGGGATGGAGAGGGCGAATCGGGCGAGGGACGGCCGATTCCGTTCCGGCCGGCACTCCGCCTCTAGTGGGAACAAACCTCCCTGATCGTTTCGACGAGCTTCTGACTGAGGACGGGCTTCATGAGCAGGGCTTGAATCCCCATTTCCTCGATCTGTTCATGAGACATCATGGAACTGAAACCGGTGCACAGTATGATCGGTATATTTGAGTTCAACTTTCTGATTTCTCGAGCCAGCTGATCTCCGGTCATTTTGGGCATGGTCAGGTCGGTGATGAGCACATCGAAATCGCCGGGATGCGACCGAAACAATTCCAGCGCTTCTATGGGACTGGTTCTGATGGTTACGTTATATCCCAGGGATTGAAGCATGTTTTTGGCGATATCCACCAACATGGGCTCATCGTCGACGAAAAGGACGCTCTCCTTTCCACGCGTGGGTGATCCATCCGTCGGGATCGCCGTTTGTTCTTCATGGGTGACGGCGGGAAGAAAGACATCAAAGGTGGACCCCTGTCCCTCCACGCTTCGAACCTTGATGACGCCCCCCAAGCGGCCCACGATGCCGTGCACCACCGAAAGGCCCAAACCGGTCCCTTCCTCTTTTTCCTTCGTGGTGAAAAAGGGATCGAAGATTCGATCCAGAACGTGCTTCGACATCCCGTGCCCCGTATCACTCACCATCAGATGCACATAGGAACCGGGCAGAAGGTCGGTGTATGGCTTCTTGTCCTCGGAAGACATAACCATGTCGTCGATTCGTACCTCCAATAGGCCGCCCTTGTTCCGCATGGCATGAGCGGCATTGGTACACAGATTCATGAGTACCTGATGAATCCTGGTGGCATCCCCCATGATCGCCGACCGGCTTTGCATGCTCTCGCGAATCTCGATAGTGGACGGCAGGGAGGCACGAAGCAGTTTGATCACCTCCCCCGCGATGGGCTTGAGGTGAATCGGCTTCACCGTCTGGTCGCCCTGGCGGCTGAAGGTCATAATCTGCTGAACCAGGTCTTTGGCACGGGCTCCGGCCGTCAACACTTCGTTCAAGTAACGTTGAACGCGGTCGTTTCCTTCCAACACACTGAGAGCCAGCTGTGTATACCCGAGCAACGCGGAAAGGATGTTGTTGAAATCGTGCGCAATGCCGCCGGCAAGGGTCCCAATGGCCTCCATTTTCTGAGACTGGTGCAGTTGGGCCTCCAAGCGAAGCCGTTCGGCTTCGCCCTCCCGTATTCGGGTGAGACTCTCCTGGATTTCTTTGGCCCGCTGCTCCAATTGCTCATAGAGCAAGCTCTTTTTGAGGCCCACCGCCAACTCGTTGGCAAGAGCCTCCAAGAACGGACCGTCCTGAGCGAAATCTCTCGGCCGTTCCGATCCAAGCCCGAGTACCCCGAGCGTCTCTGACCCGCTTTTCAGATTGAGGGCCACGAAGGAAGAGAAGCCTGCCTTCTCACACTCGTCCAGCGTGCAACGATCGTCGGAATGAACATCCAGGGAATAGGCGGGCTTGTCCTCCGAGATGCAGAGGCCGCAAAGGCATTCCCCGACGCGACGATCCGTTTCAGGTTGCCACAGTTTTCCCACCTCTTCGGGATACAGGCCCCTGGTAACCAGGCTGTCGCCGTCCAGGAGAAACACCACCGCCAAGTCCGGTGAAACGGCTTCAACGATATGTCGCATTCCCGTCCGAATGGTTGCATCCACCGTTATGCTCTCCCCCACCCCACGTGCCAGATGGTTCAGGACGTCGAGTTCTTCCGCCCGGCGACGGAGGGCGGCTTCGCTCGATGTGAGCGCCCGGGTTCGTTTGGCGACCAATTCCTCCAAGTGGTTGAGATATTGTTTGTTCTCTTCCTCAAGACGTCTCTTCTCGTCGTTCAGCTGTTTGACTCGGAGAACATTCCGAACGGTCTTGACAATGTCGATCTTTCCCACGGGTTTCTGTAGATAATCCACAGCCCCATGTCGTAACGATTCCGAAGCCGTCTCCAGGGAAGGCTCCCCGGTCATCATGATGACCGGGACGTCGGGCAACGCCCCCCGGATCCGTCGGAGTAGCTGGACTCCGGACACTTTCGGCAGGATGATGTCCGTCAAGACCACATCCACCGGTCTTTCTTTCAGGATCGCCATGGCGGACTCGGCCTCTTCCGCGGTTTCCACTCGGTATCCCTCGTCTTCCAAGAAGGCCTTGAGTGTTATGCGAATGCTCCGTTCGTCATCAACAATCAGGATACTAGCCATCTTTTTCGTCCCAGCGTCTATGAAAGCGTCCAGCCGTTATCCACGGGCAGGTCCATGTGAAAACGCGTGTAGCGCCCGGCTTCACTCTCAATGGTTAATTCTCCGTGGTGATCCCTCACAATGCCGTAGCTGATGGAAAGCCCCAGACCCGTGCCGGTTTCTTTAGGCTTGGTGGTGAAAAAGGGATCGAAGATCCGGTCCCGGATTTCCGGTGCGATCCCCATACCCGTATCCTCCACCGTGGTTCGAATGAATCTTTTCCCCGCCTTGTCGAGCAATCGCGCGGAGACGCTCAACCGCTTTTCCGGGCTGTATTCCGGATAGCGCTCATTGAGCGCATCCCGTGCGTTGGTCATCAGATTCATGAGCACCTGCTGAATCTGCTGACTCCGGCACTTGAACTTGGGCAACCCTTCCTGAATTTCGATGTGAAGATCGATCTGATCGTGACGCATGACCGTCTGAATCAGGGAAAGCACGGAAGCCACGATGTCTTCCATCCGGCCCGGGCTGTGGGCCTGTTTTTCGTGTCGGGCAAAAGTGAGCAGGTTGCGCACGATGCCGGCCACGCGTTGGGTCTCATGGATGATTTCACCGGCGAATTCCTTCGAAGGGCTTCCCTCTTCCGCACGATCCATGATGAGCTGTGCGTAATTCATGATGCCGTTGATGGGGTTGTTGATCTCATGGGCCACGCCCCCCGCGAGTGTTCCCAGGGATTCGATCCTTTGGGACTGCATCAGCTGTTCTTCCAGCTTCTTGTTCTCCGTCAGGTCCCGCGCGTTGATGACCACGCTTTCCACACCCCCCTGCTCATCAAGCACGGGGGAATACCATACGTCTATATACCGACGGCCGAGGTGAGGATAGTCGATATAGCGCTGATAATTCACAGTCTCACCGGCGAATGCTTGTTCCAGGGCGGCCAGTCCTTGGGCGCGTAGGCTCTCATCAGTGAACGCGCTGCCGACGGCTCGACCGACAAGATCTTCCCTGGACCATCCCACGTACTCAAGAGCCTTTTTGTTCGCCGCTTCATAGAACAGACCTCGTCCCACCATCACCATTTGGTCGCTGGAGGCCGAAACCATTTGCTCGTATTTCCTTAACCGGCCCTCGTACGCCTTTCGTTCCGAAATATCCCGGTGCGTGCCGATGGCGCCGATCAAGTTGCCGGCTTCGTCGAAAATGGGATCAGTGGAAATTTCGATGGGCACGGTCTTCCCGTCTTTGCGTACCAAGGTCAATTCCCCGCGCCAGGCACGTCCCTCGAACGCCCCGGATATGGCTTGCTCGGCAAGGTCATGTTCGGCGTACAAAGCCGGGGGCCCGCCTTTTTCGTTCAATTCCTCAATGCCGTAGCCGCTCATAATTTCCAATGAATGATTCATATAGATGACGTCTCTTTCCATGTCGGCAATCCCGATGCCGTCCACCGTGCTTTCGATTGCTTGAAGCAGCCTGGCGGTATGCTGCTGCGCTTGGTGTTGCTCCGTGATGTCTTCGATAATGCCGATGCAATACCTGAGCTCCCCGTCTTCGTTGCGAAGGGCCCTTGTGCGTAGTCGACCCCACAATATGCCGCCGTCCTTTTTCAGGTAGCGCTTCCTCATTTCGTACGATTCCATCCGTCCCGAGCGGAGCTGGTCCGCGAGTTCGTCCGTGTCCGAGCGATCATCGGGATGCGTAATGTCGAAAACGGTTTTGGTCCTGATCTCTTCCAGCGAGTAACCAAGAGCTTTCAGCAGGTAGTCGTTCGCATCGACATAGCGACCGTCCGGGAATACTATGTTGATGCCCATGGGCGCTTCCTGAAAAACCGTCTGGAATCGCTCGGAAATCTCCTTCCGTTGCTCCTCCGATCGGGTGTATTCGGCAATGAACCTCGCTTGTTGGACGTTTTGATAGGCGGCCCTGGATATCTGATTGGCCAACTCGAAAAGCACGTGAGCCAGTTTGTCGAACTGCTCCTGAGACATGACGGGCACTTCTCGATAGGCGGCACGAAACGCATCTTCGTCCGCGCCGAGTTCGCGGGCGTATTCCATGATCTCTTCTTCTTTTTGGTTTTCATTGCGCACTTGGCCGATCAGCCAGTTGGCCACATGATGTCCGCCCACCGTAATGCTGACGCCGGCATTGCACAAACCGGCGCTAAGGCACGGCATGATGTTGGGGCCCGCGGGATTGTGCATCCCGATCATGGCGTCGGAATGCATGCAGTTCTTGAGTCCCACCGGACTGGTGCGAATGAACCGACCGCAGAGTTCACAGAAATTACTGGGTTGCGTGATGGGCGTTCCATCCGGACGGGTAATCAGGGCCGCCACCCCGAAGGCTTCCGCGTACAGGTCCTGCAAACGCTGAATCTCGGACAGGTCGTAAAGGTCTTCAAAAGCAATCCCTTCCTCGGCATCCAACGGCCGAGTCAATGCGGCAATGCGTCGTTCAAGCGCCTCCTCGGACCGTCTCCGCTCGGTGATGTCGACACCGATGCCGAGAAGGTGAGGTTTCCCGTCGATGGAGAACCGTACCCCTTTAAAGTGGTATGGGATGCTCCTCCGGTCTTTGGTGACAAAGTCGGCTTCTGTTTCCGCTTGCCCTTGGGTTAACGCTTCCTTGATCTTCCCAACGACACGTGGCGAATCCTCCCCGACGAAGAAGTCCGTCGGCCCCATGCCGCGAATCTCCTCCCCCGTGTAACCGCCGATTTCCTCGAACCTTCTGTTCCATCTCACGAACCTCTGTTGTTCATCGAAGACACAGAGAATTCCGGGCATGGCGTGAATGAGCGTATCCGAGAAGAGCTTCTCCTGAAGCAAGTCGACTTCCGCCTGCTTGCGCTCCGTTATGTCCGTGTGAGAACCGGCCACCCGAACGGCATTCCCATTCTCGTCCGACTCCACGACTTTGCCGCGCCCCAAGAGCCAGCACCACTCTCCGTTTTTCTTTTTGAACCGGAACTCTATCACAAAGGGCACGTGGGCTTCCACGCTGCGCCGGACCGCCTCCTCGGCGGCTTGTGCGTCATCCGGATGCAATCGTTCCAGCCAACTTTCGTATGATGGTGGAAACTCATCGGGTACGTAACCCAGCATGGTGTAGTAGCGAGGGCTGAAGTATGTTTGTCCGGTTCGGACATCCCAATCCCAGATCCCGTCGGAAGTCCCGTCGAGCGCCAGCCGAAGTCGTTCTTCACTGATTCGCAAGGCCTCTTCCGTTTGCTTCACTCCGGCGAAACGCCGCTCCATCTCTCTGAGGCTATCCTGGAGTTGAGCCGTCATTCCGTCGAAGGCCGCGGAAAATTCCGCCAACTCTCGAGGGCCGCCGACCACGGTCCGCAAACCTCTCTCGCCCGCCGCGATCCTGGACGCGATCGCCGTCAGACGGCGCACGGGCTCGACCGCTCTCCCAGCCAAGACCCATCCGATAATGCCCGCCGTCAGAGCCAACGCGGGAATCACAAGGAGGCTCGCCCCATCGAGCAGCGCTTCCAGGGCTGCATAAACCAGGAGCGCTGCGGCGATTACGACAAAAAAGGCCGCAGCCGACATGACTTGTAAAGATCGTGGTCTTGAAGATACCCCGGTCGCACTTTTCACCGCTTTGCTCCCACGTGTTTCCACAGACGGCCTCTCGGATTACGTTCCAATGAATCCTTTTCACCGAGGATACCGGACCCCGGCCGACTCCCCCACTTGGTTCAGCTTTCGTCGTAGATGACGGACCTGCAATCCGGACAGATCGTGTGGCTGAATTTGGATTTCGTGTGACGCTCCACAAACACATCCAACGGCCACCAGCGATTGTTTTCATCTCTGATCCGTTTGCACCCGCTGCATATGGGTAGGATATCACGAAGCATCTTGTTTTCTCTGAGCAAGCGCTGTTTCTCGGCAAGCGCCTCATTCAGTTTCCGGATCAGTTCATTTTGTTTCAACTCGGCATTCTTGCGCAGCGTAATATCTCGTGTCACTCCGACGATCTTAAGCGGTTTCCCTTCTTCTTTCAGAAACTTTGCCTTTATTTCGACCCAATAGGGATGTCCGTCCTTATGGATCAGTTCAAGTTCGAGGGTCCGAATGGGGTTGGCCCCTTTTTCCGTCTGCAGCCGAGCCTCATTCAACACCCTGTACATTTCCTCAACCGATTCTTTGGGCATCCGAGCACTGATGGGCGAACCGATAAGTTCCTCGGATTTCAAACCGCTGATTCGTTGAACGGAGGGAGTAATATAGTCATAGGTCATCGTCTCCACATCCACGACCCAGATCGCGTCAAACAGATTGTCCGCAAGAAGCTGATACCTGTTTTCCAACTCATGCACTCTTTGTTCAAATATGTTCAGCATGCTCGGCTCTCTCCCAGGTGACCGACACCATCCCGATGCCGGCCCGTCCGCTTTCCAACGCGCTCATCCGACGCACTCCAACGTCTATTTGTTCGGCATTCCCAATGACTCAACGCGTATAATCCTTGTCCAAAGCCCCAACCGTCTTTTCAGGCCGGATACCTTCACCTGCTCAGAACTCGCCGAGTTCCGCATCATCCAACGGAATGAGCCGCGCCTGCGCCGATTTCTCTCCCTCGGAGTCCCGCAAGGACGGGACTGTTCTCTTGGAGAAGCGCAAAGGACGGGCCGCCCCTCTTCTTTTTCCGGAGTCCAAGCGCCTCGACGCTCCATACGTTGACGAGGATTCTTTGGCGGCCCCGACCACTACGGTCACCAGATCGGCAACCACGCGTTTCATCTGCTCGGCCTGAGCGCTCAACTCCTCCGAAGCGCTCGCCGACTCCTCCGCATTGGCCGCATTTTGCTGGACCACCTTATCCATCTCGGCAACCGCTATGTTCACCTGGTCAATTCCCTGCGCCTGCTCGGTGGAAGCGGCCGCGATCTCTCCGATCAAACTCCCCACTTTGTTGGAACTCTCCACCACCTTTGAGAAAGCTTCGTTGGTTTCGTTCACCAGTGCCGCGCCCTCGTTGACTTTCCTGCCCGTATCCTCAATCAAGGTGCCTGTGCTCTTGGCGGCTTCCGCGGCACGCATGGCCAGGTTCCGAACTTCGTCCGCCACCACGGCGAAGCCGGCCCCCGCCTCTCCCGCTCGCGCGGCCTCCACTGCGGCATTCAGAGCCAACAGGTTGGTTTGAAAGGCGATTTCTTCAATGGTTTTAATGATCTTCGACATCTCGGAACTGGATTTTGAAATTTCCCCCATGGATTCGTTCATTCCGGCCATTCTTTCATTAGCCTCACCAACCACCTGTCTGACCTCATGCATGAGTCTATTGGCCTGATCCGCATGCTCGGCGTTCCGCTTGGTCATCGCGGCCATCTGCTCCAAGGAGGACGAAGTTTCCTCAATGGACGCCGCCTGTTCGGACGCTCCTTCCGCAAGCGACTGCCCGGCGGTGGCCACCTCTCCGGAAGCTCCGGCGACTTGCTCGGCTCCCTCATTCATCAGGTGCACTGCGCGCATGATGGGCTTACTGATGCCCCGTGCGAAGAACAGGACGCCCGTCACGGTCAAAACCAGAAAGATGCCACCGAATAGAATGATGAAATTCCGAATCGCCCGAGCCGCGGCGAGGAACTCATGCACGGGTTGCGTCACACCGACGCTCCATCCCGTAAGCGGTACCGGTGCGAACGCAGCGATCTTGTTGATTCCTTCAAAAGCATAGGAAGCTACTCCGGTTTCGAGCGCCAGCATCTTCGAGGTAATGCCCTTCATCCCTTCCAATTGCGCAAAATTCGTTTTCAAAACATGTTTGTCGTTCGGATGAACGATGGCCATGCCGCCGGCGTCGACCATAAACGGATACCCCGTTTCGCCCACTTTGACGGACACGATCTTGTCCGATAGAAACTTCATCCGCATAACGTTGGTCAACGTCCCGAGCACTCGATTGTCGTCGGACATGATCGGTGCGCTTACAGGAGCGATATTACCCCCTGTGAGCTTCGACTTCACCGGAGTCGACACGTTCGCCTTTCCTTGCTTGGCCGTCTGGAAATACTTCCGATCCGCAAGAGAAACACCTACAAATTTTCCATTGTTCCCATCGGCATACACGGTACCATTCGCGTCGGTTACCAATATGGCTTCATAACCTTCGCTTCGATTACTCAACATCTTGCCCAGCATTCCACTCAATTCGGCAATCTCGGACTTGGAACCGTCGACCCCGACCTCAGCAACTTTGCGTGCGGCGGCAAGCGTGGTATTCGTTAGGCTCAGTTCTGTTGCGATCTTCAGTTCCTCCTCCAGAACCAACTGAGTCATATCGGCCAGGTTTACGGCTACGTTGACGGCCCCCCCCTTTGCCAACGTTTCGAGAGAATCGGAAGTTCTAACGATCGAAAAGACTCCTATGACCGACATAGGGACAACAACAATTAAGACTCCAAAAACAATCAGCTTGCAATTGAGTGATCGTTTTTTCATCTCTATGTTTCTCCTTTCCACCCGTTACGTCGCATGGATATCTATTTATTCGACTAAATCGCCACGATAACAGACTATAATTCTGAAAGATCATTTTTCACTAAATTACTACCAGACTCTCTGTCCAGCCATATATACCGTATGTCTTCCACCCAAAATTTCGAAGCTTAATGCGTCACCCTCTCTTACTTTCGGATAACCAACATTCCACATTAACGCATTGAAGGCATGCATAGTTCTTGCTCCGCAAGTACTCATCGGGACATATTCATGCGTTTTCCATATGTCAGCAGATTACTCTGGTCTTAATTAACATTTGTCTCACAACGGTGGCCACGTCCATAAAATTGCTCTCAATATAACTCATGAATCTAGGGTACAGCCTGCACGCCCTACTTATTGTATTCTTTCCCAAATCGGGAAGGATCAGCACCAATGGAAGATCGATGATCATGCTTTTAATGGACAGGTACTGCTCAAGTTCTTCACCATCCCTCGCCAGAAGGATCACGATCTTGTTTCCCGGCCTCGGGCGCTTCAAATACTCCATTAGGTCCGTTACACCGCTGACTGTTTCGAGCATACCGGCGGGCACCAGAGTCTCGATTTCCTTCTTCAGCAGCTCGGAGGCTCTGCAAACGCCGTTTCCCGTACAAAGCAATACCTGCATTCCTTCTCCACCTCTCGCTTTCAGACCATCGGATTGTCTGGACAGGGCACTTCGCACCCATATTCTCACCTAAGCATTTAGCGTGCCGAGCAGGACGTATTTGAAAATCCGATCTCATTTCAGCATATTGATCGATTTTCTCAAGTGCATAACAAAACCCGATCCTCCTCTTTCCCGGAAAATCGGAAGGCTTTTTTTCCGATTTCCTGGAATTCGGAATCATTCTTTTTGGAGAGTGAAGGGCTGCGCCCGTTCACAAGATGGTTGGGTCCGCCCCCGGGGGGGCTTTTGCAGGGAGCTTAGTCGAGGATGGGCTGGAGTCTAAAGCCGGTCAGCTGATGTTTTTTCAGCAGATCGTAAAGGCGGGATTGAGAAACACCGGACAGTCGACAAGCTTCTTTTCTGTCGCCTCGGCTCTTTTCCAGGAGCATCTGAAGGTACGTCTTCTCGATTCTGTCGCGGTATTCGGTGAGGGTCGGAAAGTCCGATTCCTCACATGTGGGGTCCCCGACGTGCGTTTCTTGCGACGTCCTTCCGTGTGAGGCGCCGTCCAGTTTGACCGTACGATATTCGGGGGGCAGATGTTTGGGATGGAGCGTGGGATCCTCACCCGCCAGAGCCAACGCGTATTCTATAATGTTGATCAACTCCCGGATGTTTCCGGGCCATTTGTGAGCCGTCAGAAGCTCCAGGAATTCGGGTGAGATCCCCTTCGTAGCGGTGCCGTATCGCTTGGCAAGTTGGTGGATTTTGCCGATCGCTATTTCCTGAATATCGTCCGCCCGAGTTCGAAGCGGCGGAAGTTCGATCTCCACAGCCCGTATGCGATACAGAAGGTCTTCACGAAACCTTCCCGCCTCAACCAGTTTCTCGAGGTTACGGTTCGTGGCCGCCACCAACCTGAAATCCACGGCAACCTCTTGCTTGGCGCCCAGCGGGAGAATCCGCCTTTCCTGGAGGCAACGAAGGAGAGTCCTCTGAGTATTCAGCGGAAGCTCGCCGATCTCGTCGAAAAAAAGGGTTCCCCCGTCGGCTTGAACGATGAGCCCTTCTCTCCTCTTATCGGCGCCGGTAAAAGCGCCTCTTTCGTGACCGAATAGAATGCTCTCGACGAGTGTTTCGGGCAAGGCCCCGCAATCCACCGTAATGAAATTTCCGGCCCCTCGCCTGCTGTTCTCGTGTATGGCCCTGGCTAAGAGCTCTTTCCCGGTACCGGTCTCTCCCGTAATCAGGACGCTGACATCGGTTACCGAGGCTTTGGCAGCCAGTTCCAGACAGCTGTTAAGGGCGGGGGAACTCCCGATAATCCCCATTCGATCGAATGTCAACGGTTTCCGTGCGATCTCCTTCTCGCGACGGTATTGCAGCGCCCGCGTCATGGGCAAGGATACTTCGTGCAGGACGAAAGGTTTCTGCACATAATCCCAGGCCCCGCATTTGAAAGCCAATTCCGCGCCCCCGACACCTCCGGTTCCCGTAATGATGATCACCTCCGGCCTGGAAGCCGCGGCCAGGAGCTCCGGTAGAATCTGAAGTCCGTTTCCCTCCGGAAATTCCAGGTCCAGAAGAATCAGATCGTAGTCGCCTTCATTGGCCAGTCTCAGGCCGTCTTTCAGGGTATTGGCGGTGCAGGCTTCATATCCCAGACTCTCGCTCATCTGGGAAAGAAACAGGCAAATCTTCGAATCATCGTCCAGAATCAGTATCTTGGCCATATCTTATCTTATCGGCACGTTGAATAAGTCCTGTTGGGACAGACCGCTAAAAAGCGGGGCATGCCGGGCGCCCCAATGCCGAAGAGCCCGATTCGCATAGGGTACGGGTTTCAAACACAGCGCCGTGGGCCGTCTGATCGAGCAACCGATTACTCGCGGTCCTTCAGGGCTCTTGCAAGGGTTACCGCCAGCTCGTCGCCGATCATCGGTTTCATGATCATATCCCGGATACCTATATCCCGGATCGAATCCGGAGTCAGCCCCTCGCTGAAACCGGTGCACAGCACGATGGGAATGTCCGGCCTGGTGCTCAGCAGTTGCTTGGCCAATTCGAGACCGGTCATTTTGGGCATGGTCATATCGGTCAGAACAAGATCGAATGCATCCGGTTTTGCCCGGAAAATATCCAAGGCTTCGAGGCTGCCGTTTGCCGTGGTCACCTCATATCCGAGATGCTCAAGTACGCCGCGCCCCGACTCGAGGATCGCCTTCTCATCGTCGACAAGAAGAACCCCGCCCTTGCCTTTTGGGGGGGCCGGATGTGCGGATACCTGTTCGAGGGCCGCGGCTTCATTGAAAGGAAGCAGGACGGTGAATACGGCGCCCTGCCCCGGAGTGCTTTCCACGGAGACGGCGCCCCCCATATCCGTTACGATGCCGTGGACCACGGAAAGTCCGAGTCCGGTCCCTTCCCCACGTGGTTTTGTGGTGAAGAACGGATCAAAAACCTTTTCAATGAACTCTTCTCGGATACCATGGCCGGTATCGGATACGGTAAGCCGGAAATACTTTCCACTTTTCAATTTTTTGTGTTGGAGGCTTTCCAGTCCCCCTATTTCGACTTCCTCCAATCGCAAGTCGAGCACTCCGCCCTCGTCCTTCATGGCGTGTGCGGCATTGGTGCAGAGATTCATGAGAATTTGATGAAGCTGCGTGGGGTCCGCCATAACGGTCGCGTCGGATCCCCCCATGTCATACCTGATCTCAATGGTGGAAGGCAAAGAAGATTTAAGGAACTTTACCGACTCCTTGATCAAGGAACGAATTGCGATGGGTCCCTTTTCAATATCGGTTCGACGACTGAACGCCAATATCTGCTTGACCAGGTCTCTCGCCCTGAAACCGGCATTCATGACTTCGTCCAGCTCGTTGTCCAAGTTCTTTCCCATGCCGAGTTTCATCTTTGCGAGTTCCGTGAAGCCCAATACCGAGGTCAAGATGTTGTTAAAATCATGAGCAATGCCTCCCGCCAGCGTGCCGATGGCCTCCATCTTCTGGCTCTGCCGAACTCTTGACTCCAATTGTTTCTGATCCGTGATGTCTTCTATAATTCCGACCAGGAACTTCGGCTTACCCGACTCGTCGGTGAGCATGCTTCCGGATGTGTTCGCCCAAACAATGGAGCCGTCTTTCCGCACATAACGTTTTTGCTGAAAAGCATCCCGACTCTTTCCGGAAAGCAGATCAGCCACTCTACGATGCGATTCCGGCAAATCTTCCGAGTGAGTAACATGCCGCAAGTCCAAGGCCAATAGTTCTTCAGCAGTATACCCCAACATATCACAGAACTTCTGATTAACGAAGGTCAGTCTCCCCTGCAAATTCACATTAACAATGCCCACCGCGGCCCGTTCGAATATATTCCTGTATCTCTCTTCACTTTCCCTGAGTGCTTGTTCCGCTTTCTTTCGCTCCGAAATGTCGCGCAGCATGCATTGGAGAACAACCCCCTCGGCTTGATCAATCATGTGTAGAGTCACCTCCGCATCGAAGGCGACACCGTCCCGCTTCGTGTGCTTCCACTCAAAGAACTGGGGTTCGCCGGCGTACGCCGCTCGGATTCTTTCCAGTGCCGCCTCTTTGGAGGGCTTCCCGTCCGGTTGGCGAGGGGGAGAAAAATCATACGGAGAACGGCCGATGATCTCCTGCAAGGAGACTCCGAATACGTCCAACGTTTTGGGATTGCAGTCGACGAATCGATCGCCCTTCAAAATGAAGATGGCGTCATGGGCCGACTCGAACAGGCTGCGATAGCGCGACTCACTCTGCCTGAGAGCGTTCTCCGTCCGTTTACGATCACTAATGTCTCTGAAGGCGATGATTCGCGCGTCTCTACCTTCATAGAACGTCGATCTGCTGAAATATTCGACGTGAACCTTGGTGCCGTCCTTTCTCAGGAGTCTGGCTTCCGCCCCGCCATATTCGAGCTCCGGACGTTCAGTGACCATTCTGAGGCGTTCCAGGGTCGCCTCCAGATCCTCCCTGGCGACAAGATTGACAATGGGTTCGTCGAGCAGTTCCTCTTTTGTGAACCCCAATTCCAGCGATGCCTTGACGTTCATGTCGATAATCTTGCCCGCATCATGAATGAAAATGCCGTCGAACGAGGCATCGAATATGTCTCTGAACAGCCTCTCGCTGACTTTCAATCGTTCCTCCGCCGCTTTCCTCAGTGTGATGTCGCGAATGAAATTCAAGCTCGCCGGTCGCCCGTCCCAAGTAATGTTGATCGAACTCCGCTCAACCCAAATTTCTCTCCCGCTTTTCCCGATCAGCCTGTGCGTGAAGGTCGGAGGACCGATGCCCGCCGCGGATTCCGTCTCTTGCTCGGTGAAGTCCGTCTCCCGTTCCATGGGACGAAGAATCTCGGACAGGGTCTTCTCCCTCAATTCTTCTCTTGAGTATTCCGTTAGTTCGAGAGCTCTCGGATTGGGAAATCTGATCCTGTCATCCTGGACGATAAAGATCCCGTCACCCGCATTTTCAAACAATATGGCGTACTTTTCGTTGGCGCCCTGAATGGCTCCCTCGGCCTGTTTTCGTTCGGTGATGTCAAAAATGACCCCCTCTCGACCGACGATCGCATTACCTTCGGAGACCGTGCGCGTGGAGTTCCGAACCCAACGCGTTGTCCCGTCTTCGTGCAAAATCCTGAATTCCCGGCTTCCGATGGGAGGGAAGGCCGTCCCTTGCGTAAGGTCTTTTTGGGAATCCATGACCTCGGCAGGTACGAAATCGGAGAATCGCCGTCCGACAATCTCCGATTCCCCGTACCCCAGAATCCTCTTGACGGCAGGGTTGATGTAACGGAAAACCCCCTCTTCATCCAGTGAGTAGATCCCTTCATTGAGATTCTCCACCAGGTTCCTGAATTTTCGCTCACTGTCCCTTAATTTCAGCTCCGCCCCCTCTCGCCCCACGGTTTCCCTCTGCAGGGCCTCGTGGGCCGCTCGGAGCTTCTCCGCCTCGCCCAACAAACCTTCCGCCGCGATTCGCTGCCGCCTCATCGAAATGTCGAGTTTGTTAAGCAGAAAACCGACGGGCAACGCGCACGCCAAGGTAATAATGGCTGAATTCACAACAAACATAATCCACTGGGCGAAAGGTGCCCGGTAAACATCCTCCCAGCCGATGCGTTCCGGCCCCATCGCCCAGTAAAGACCCATGAGAATCATCATATTGAACACGACCGCCGATACGGCGGCCCGAACACCAAAGAGCAGGGCCGCCATTACGGCGCCCAAGACCAACCATACCGGTCTGGCATAATGTGGGCCGAGCGCCACATGAAAGGAGATCGCCATCATGTAGACGACGGCCATCGAAAGGAGCCCTCTTCCCCAGTACGATAACCCCTCTGCAAAATAATGTATTAATATTGCTCCATATACAACAGAATCAATTACAATAAGCCAATACAGACCTTCACTTATGAATACTGGAAATGTAAAAATAAATGATAAGGGAAACCCAACAATCCCGATCAGAAGCATTGTATTTACCAGCCATGACCTCCATTGATAAATGTCATTAGGCTGGAACTTGGCAGCTATTCTATTTTTTATTATGGATTTTGTTGTACGCTTCATCTTTTCTCCACAAATATCACAAATCCGATTCCTGCCTTGAAGTTGCGATATCATCGATCCGCGAGCGCAACGCCGCAGATCGCGTTTCTCAACAGCCTGCAGCAACAAAGCTGTTCCACTGCCTGACGGATAACGTCCGGATATTCGAGTACGAACTTGCGGGGTTGCCCACCGTCGTTGTCTTTGTGATTTTGAAATGTTTCGGTCGGCTTGTCAAAAATGAAGCGTGCATGGAACACCCTCGGCTAATCGCCGCGCAGCGGCCGGAGTGAGGGCATACAGCAGACTTCCGGATCACTGGGAAACTCGCGTAATTCGGTTGCCGCCCCGGCAGGATCGACTTTCCGGAGGAGAAGAGAACGAAACGGCAACGGGGGCACGGGTCCTTTGAACCCTACCCCCGGTAATGGTCGCGTCCGTATCGGCACCGGGCGTCAGGAAGGAGTCGTCGGTTTATTCAGCCTGGATATGATGTCCGGATCATACAGATTGAGGAGTTCGCTTTCGGCTTGCTTCCGGGCCGTAAGGCGAATAAATCCCACATATCTCCCCCGGTCTTCATCAAGGGTTTCCGCCGGAGAGGGAAATCGGTTCTTTCCGGACCGTTCCAGCTCGATCTCGAAATCGCGCCAGTGCCTCCACCCCTCCGCAAGTTCGTCCACCGTTTCCAGCCGAACGCTTCCGCACCGGCTCCAAAGGGCCCGCCACCGGTCGGACGTCAGGAAACAGTTGCAGGACTCCTCCCAGAACACCGCCCCGTTGGATTGCTTACGGCACAGGTGCTGAGGAACTCCGTCTTCCATGGGCCTCATGAGTCCGGGTATCACCACGCCGATTCTTCCTTCGGGCCGGAGGAAACGGCTCACATATGACAGGTAGAGTTCGTCGGTGCCGAAATATTGATACGCGTCAATACTGATGACGGCGTCAAAGAAAGCCTCCGCAAAAGGCAAGGAGTGCGCTTCGGCCCTCATGGGATAAACCCGCCGGCCTTGTCCTGCCTCCCGAATGCGCGTCCAGTTGTCGTCCTGGTGCACCCAAAGATCCGCAGCCCACACGTCGACGGCGAATTCACGGGCCAGAAAAATACTGGTTAGCGCCGTGCCGCACCCCAGATCCAGCACCCGCATTCCGGGCTGCAGATCCATTTTTTGGCTGAGCCATTCCACAAGCCACAGGGGATTGGGTCCCATCTGATGTTCCATGATCCAAGAGAGGTCGTAGGCATTGGATCGGGGAAACTCTTCTCGATACAACACGTTGGAATTTTTCTCCATGTTTTGTCTCTATCCGTCGGCGCTATGTTTGGAAGAAGGCTTGAATTAACGTCGCCTGTTCCCAACCGTCCACCGAAAGCTGAAGATCAAGGTCCATGTCCTCTCCGATGCGGGCAAGCCATTAACGTCTCGATTCCACCCACGAATGGAGTCGTCCATGAAGAGGCTATTGACTTCATACAGGTCCGGCGCCGAACGACCGCACCCGCTTCCGCACGGCCCCGCCCGGTTGTCGGAGCTATTCCCGGACCAACTCGACCCTTCGGTTCCGGGCGCGTCCCAGTTCCGTGTCATTATCGGCCACGGGTTCGGATTCTCCTTTTCCCACGGATTTGAGTCGGTTTTCATTCACACCCGAGGCAGTCAGATAGGCTTTCACCGACTCGGCGCGTCGCCGAGAGAGAACCAGGTTATCCGTGTCGGAGCCGATTGAGTCGGTATGTCCTTCAATGGTCAAACTCCAGTCTGGTTCTTTCTTCAGGAGTTCAAGCACCTCGTCCAGAACAGGTTTCGATTCCGGCCGGATTTCCGCGGAGTTGAAGTCGAAGAGAATTCCGTAAATCCTGGCCCTCTTCTCGGCGACCAGTTGCTTCTCGATTTCACCGCCCACGGAACCGGACCAATGGGGACAGGACCCTACCTCGCCGGAGACCTTCTTTCCATCCCAAGTCCCGTTGGGAGCGCCCTTTTCCTGGCCTCGGTACCACCAGAACCCTCTAAATGATTTCCCGTCCGGCGCGAACACCATGACGGCCGGTCCCAGATCATCGGGGCCTCCGTTTTCATGCCAGGTGATCTTCATGATCCGGCCCTCCACCGCCCCGTCCAGAAGTCCCTCGTCATACTCGTAGCAGCCGGTCAACGCGGTCCCCTGTTGGCGAACATGAAACAGGGCATAGCTGCTCTCGTAGGTCCCTGAGATGTCCCCTTGAGCACCGGGAGCCGGCTTTTCGCCGAATCCTCTGAAAGAGAAGAGCTCCGTCCATTCCGGATTCCCATGGTTATTCCGGATCGTGAGTCTTATCCATCGAGCCGGAGACTTTCTTGTCGCCTCAAAGCTCTGTCCGTCGGTCAGGTCGGCCAGGGTGGCCTGGACCACGGGTACAAACCCGGACTCGGGGGAAGTATTTGAAACCTCCACCAAGACGTCTTTGGCTCCGGCGCCCTCCGCGTCCACGGAGGCATTGTCGAACTCGAAACGGTCAAGCACGGTCTCCCGCACAAGCTCGAACACAAATACGTTGTCCCGAATATGACCCGATTCACAAGCCCACCCCGTGTGCGCACTCTCATCCAGCATGCTCTCCGCATACCAGCCACCGTAAGAGGCAGGAACGCTCACGGTAAGGGCGCCCTGCTGCAACGAGAGCATGTTTGCGGTTTCGGCGCCGGCACAAACCGGACCGAACAACACGCTAAAGAAGAACACAACCACCACCGAACCAAACAATCCGAGTCTTTTTTGCATGACGACTCCTTTGAATAGGATCGAACGTATAGCGGCCAGTATATGAACTAGATAATTATCGGGGATCACACGAAACATGCGCAAGCGGTTGTAAGCGAAGCCTTATCTGATTTTCTCTTTCCGGCTTGTGGCGGGATTCAGGGTGGTTCCATCTCCCTGAAATTCGGAAAATCCGTTCGAAATATCGTGGTTTTGGCCGTCCGCCGACTCCCTTCGGCCTCATACAATCCTACAGCCGGTGCCGATCGGAAACTCGGGCACAGGCGGGAGTCACTACTTCTCGCTCATCAACTCCTTGATCTTGGCGGCAAGGTCGCTGCCGGCAAAGGGCTTCTGCAGAAAAGGAGTACCCGGATCCAGTACGCCGTGGTGAACGATGGTATCGTCCGTGTAGCCGGACATATAAATCACTCTCAACTCGGGTTGCATGCTTTGGAGGCGTTCGGCCAGGAGGGATCCGCTCATGCCGGGCATGACCACGTCCGTCAGAAGCAGGTCGGGGCGAACTTCGCGCTCTTCAAAAAGTGACAACGCCTCGGCTCCGTTGGCGGCCGCAATCACGCGATAACCGAGGTTCTCCAACATTTTACCGAAGAGATCCCGTAAGGAATCTTCGTCCTCCACCACCATCACCAGCTCGCCTCCTCCTCGCCCCGCGCGGGACGGCGACTTAGGCTTCGAGAGCGCCTCGGCTTCCACGCGGGGGAGATAAATCTTGAAAGTGGTGCCTTCTCCCGGTTCGCTATAGACTCGAATGCTGCCGCCGGATTGTTTGACGATACCATAAACCATGGCCAGCCCCAGCCCTGTTCCTTTTCCCTTGCCCTTTGTGGTGAAAAAGGGTTCGAAAAGCCTACGTTTCGTCTTCTCGTCCATGCCGCAACCGTTGTCCGACAACGCGAGCATGACGTGAGGACCGGGAGTCACATCCACGTGCAGCTGCATATATTCCTCATCAAGTTGCACTTCCGCCGTCTCTATCGTGAGGATTCCCCCTTGGGGCATGGCGTCGCGGGCATTCACCGCCAGATTCATGATGACTTGTTCAATCTGACCCGGATCGGCTTTCACTTTGCCCAAACCCTCGGCGTGAACCGTGCGCAACTCGATGTCTTCACCGATGAGCCGCCGGAGCATCTTCTCCACATTCGCCACAACTTCATTCAGATCGAGAATCTCCGGTTGCAGAGTCTGCTTCCTGCTGAACGCCAGAAGCCGAGTGGTCAGACTCGTAGCGCGCCGCGCAGCGTGCAGTATCTGTTCGACATCCTCTCGTAGCGTATCGTCGGTGTGGAGTTCCTGCATCACGGCATCCGCATAGCCCAGGATCAACGTGAGGAGATTGTTGAAATCGTGGGCCACGCCTCCGGCCAAACGGCCGACGGCCTCCAGTTTTTGTGCCTGCCGAAGCTGTTCTTCTCGGTCCGCCAGTGCCGCGGCCGAATGGTCTCGTTCGGCCTCAATCTCTATTCCGCGCAATGCGAAGGCAATGTCACCGGCCGCTTCCCGCAGAAGGTACTGCTCCTCCGGATCATCTTTGATGCCCTCGGGAAGATACGCCAACATAAAGCCCAAAATCTTGCCGCCTTGCTCAAGACCAACGGCCACCGCGTCATCCTCTCCGCAATCCGAATCGTCCGTCTCGGAAAAGGGATCCCTTCGACTTCTGAAAGGCGCTACCTCCCCGCCCGCCATGGCTTCCAGGGGCAGCTCCGGCTTTTCCCCACGTTCGAGCAGCTCCCGGAGCGACTCCGGTACGTCTCCCGCCGCTGCGTAAGCTGAAATTCCATCGCCGTCGTCTTCCGTCAAGCCGATCACCACGGAGTGAAATCCCCTGGCTTCCACAAGCAGATCACAGGCTTGCCTGATCAGACCCTCCCGATCCTTTTCCCGCGTGATCAGTCGGTTCACGCTCCTGACACCTCGCAGCACCGCGTTGAGATGCAAAATGCGGGATTCGGCGAGCCTGCGATCCGTGGCGTCTCTGAATATCCCGATCAGGCACAGGCGTCCGTCGAGTTCCACAGGCGTTGCGCCGACTTCGGCAAAGAATAGGGAGCCATCCTCGCGTTGCACCGGAATGTCGGCGGCAAAAGTGATCTCCCCTTCCATCAGCCTCCGGAACTGATCGAGAACATATGGAATTTGTTCCACGGGATGGATGTCCTCCACACCGAGCGCGAACAGTTCTTCTCGCGAATAACCGAGCATTCGGCAAATCGCCTCGTTGGCCGCAATGAACTTCCCGGTCTTTGCGTCCGCCGTCAAGATGCCGTCTCTGGCGCCGTCGAAGATCGCTCTGATGGTCGTTTCCGAGCGTTCCAGAGCCTCCGCCGACTCCATACGTTCCCGCTCGAACCGCGTACTTTGATAGCGCCACAGGGCGCCTACACTGACCCCCGACGCGAGCAACAGAAGACCGACGATCACGATGACGATCCACAAACGCTCCCTGGCGGGAGCATACACTTCCGACCGATCCATACGGGCCACCAAGAACCACGGGGAGCCCGGAATCGCTCGTATGGCCGCCACTACGGGCACATCTCGGTAGTCTTTGCCCTCTACCGCACCTTCTTCACCGCGGACCGCCCTCGCCGCCGGCAGATCGGGCAAATCAACGGAGAAGCGCAGATTGAAGGCGGCGTTGTCTCTGAACTTCAAGTCGTTGAGAAAAAGGACGTCATCTCCCTCGCGGCGGACCAAAAGGGTTTCCGCAGTCTTGGCCGGCGTGGGCCAGCGACGAATCAAGGGATACAGGTATTCCCCCGGATCGATGCGGAAGACAAGAACGCCCAAGGGCCGCCTGTTTTCAGAAACGTCGATTATGGGGGCCATAACGGCCAGGCAAATGGGTCCATTGGGAGTATGTCGGTGGAAGTCCAGGAAGGAGACTCGGTCGGAATGCAGCACCGCGGACACGTCGTGGGCCGGGTGCGGGATTACCGAGTCGGGCGTGGCCGGAGAATTGATGCGATCATGGCCGACCACATCCAGCAGGGAAACCCTGTCGTAGCGGCCGGAATCCCGAACGGCGTCCAACCAGACCTGAATTCGGCCTTTCGCGTCCGAGTTTTTTGGATCGTCGAGGTAGCGCCGCACCAATTCGGAAAAATCCGGGTTGTCGAAAAATACGGCGGCGTCTCCCATTCGCTCTTTTCGCCAATGCACCAGTTCTCGGACCTTCATGTCCGCCACCGCAGCCAGCGCCCCTTCCACTTCGGCTCGGAACCGTGCGGTGTAACTCCGAAAGTAGAGATCGCCCGCAAGGACAATCCCCGCGGCAGACATGACAAAAATCAGAATGAGGCCATAGGCGACCCGCCTTCTCGAAACGTCCCCCTTCGGCTCCGACGACCGGAGTCGTTCCACGGTGGGCGGAAGGAGAGCCGCCCCAAGAAACAGGAAAGTCAAAGACGTGGGCAAAGCCGGCGGGAGAACGCCGCTGCCGTACAAAAGGGGGCTCCCCATGACGTAAGCGGCGATAAACGTCATGCTCAATAGAAGCAGAAAACAGGAAAGCAGAAAAGAGATCTTTGCGGTCGGACTTCGCCCGGAGGAAATTAGATGGGATAGGAACGCCCCTCCCGCAATCAAAAAGCAGAAGGCCGTCAGCGGAGACATGAGTCCCTTGGGCGAAGCGCCCGTCGCCTCCGTAGGGGAAAATGCCCAATGCTCGAATTCGGGATGAATGTCCAGGAAGTAGCAGACCAGCAGCACCAGCGCGGCCGTGACTCCCACCACCGCGCATGCGGCGCCGATTCTTCGCAGGCGCCGGCTTTTCCTCATGAGAGGAAGGAAAAACGCCACACCGCCGAACAGCACGAAAAGCAGGGTCGTGCCGGAAGCCATGGGCATCCTGTCGGGCCCGAAGGTGCCCAAAGGAGGAAGCCCGGCGAGCCGCCACAGAAAGGCCGCGACCCCCGAGACTACCGCGAGGGCGCCGCAGACACGTGTGGTTCGAACCGCCAAGGCGACACGTCTTGTGTTCGTTGGGTTCATCACGGCTCACCTTTGACGGGAGAAACCGTCGACGATATCCCGGGGATGGAGAAACGACCTTCAGATGCTTCGACCGACAGACAAGCTAAAAATCGCTGCGGAAGACTACCGGCAAGAGATCCCGGAAATGAGCATTTCATTACGTTAGATTTAAATATATCGCGTTTTTCCCGGTTCCGCAAGGGCATGCTCAAAAGAGATCGGTAATGAAGAGGGAGGAAAGGTTATACTTAATAAACACGGGAAGTTGCCCGAGTCCTTCCTCCGAGGGAAATCCGCGACACGGTTTTCCTTGACTCGATATATTTTTAAAAATATAAATAACCATGTCGTCGGCCGCTTTTCAGCGGCTTTTTCCGCACCGTCGGTATATTTTTAAAAATATATCAGTCCGGATTCCCACCGGCAAGGAGAACTCATAATGCGCCCCGAATGCCCCAAGATCCTCCTCCTCAGTCTGCTCATCATCCTTTTATCGGCCGTAGGACCGGCTTCCGCCCAGGATACCGAGAAGGCGGGTTTCGAACCCTATTACCTCGGAGAACTCCTGGTTTCAGCAGATCGACCCGACGATAGAGAAGTGGTGATCCACGACATCGTCACCGAGGAACAAGTACGTGCCACAAACAGCACCACCGTAGCCGAGGCCCTGGCGTTCGCCCCGGGTGTTCTGGTCACCACCAACCGACGTAATGAACCTCAGGTGCAAATTTACGGCTTGGCGCAGGAAAAAGCCGCGATTCTCATCGACGGCGTTCCTTATTACGAAACCAAGTACCACCGGCTGAACCTGGACCAGATTCCAGCCGACATCATTTCCAGAATCGAAATCATTAAAGGCGCCTCTTCCGTCCTCTATGGTCCCAACGCCCTCGCCGGCGTGATCAATGTCGTAACCAAAAAGGCCGCGAGCGAAAAGCCCTCCTTTATGCTCATCGGCGAAGCGGGCGAGCACGGCACCTATCGTGCCGGCGTTTCCCACGGCATGAAGATCGGAAACTGGAACTACTTTCTCAATTACACCCGAAGAGCAAGCGACGGGTGGCGGATGTCCGGCGACTACGCACCGGAAATGGGCGGCATCGTATACAAACCCGGGGGTACCGAGGAAGCGCTCCTGGAAGACGGGGGTTACAGAAACAACTCGGATTACCGCGTGGACAGCATATGGTCTCGGGTGGGATACGAATCCGACGACGGCGAGTACTTTGCCAACTTCCACTGGATCAACGCCGATCGGGGCATGCCGCCGAACATCAGCAGCGAAATGGTGTTCACAAGTCGACCCGCCTTCTCCAGGCTGTCCCGCTGGGAAGACTATGACGACATGGGAGTGGACCTGAGCGGCCGTCGGGCTTTGAGCGAAAAGCTCACCCTCAAAGGCAAACTCTTCTACCACAACCACGAGGACTTGTACGTTTCCTACTCGGACGCAAACTTCACCGATGCCATCGCACACAGCCGTTACAAGGACTATTTCGCCGGAGGCAACCTCACGGCGGAATACAACGTGCTGGACGGCCACATGCTGGCCGCGGCCTTCCACTTCAAAGGGGACTCCCACAAGGAACGGGACGACGAGTACCTGCCCTATGCCGAATCATTCTCCTACACGGGTTCCTCGGGGATCGAGTACCGATTCACCGCCGTTCCGGGCCTGATGGTGGTCGCGGGAATGGGGTACGATTGGTATCAGGTGGACAGGGCTGAAGAAAATCTCACGGACAAGGACGGCAACCTCACGAAGCAGCAAGACCTTGATACTCCGGGAACCAAATCGGAATGGAACCCCATGGTCGGGGCGAGTTACACGTTCTCCGATACGACGCGAATTTTCGGATCCGTTGGACGGAAGACCCGATTTCCCACCTTGCAGGAGCTTTACAGCACCAAGGGAGGGAACCCGGAGCTGGAAGCGGAGACGAGCATCAATTATAACCTCGGCGTCGGCAGGCGTTTCTTCGATCAAATCGACATCCGGTTGGCCGGCTTCTACATGGATATCAGTGACTGGATCAGTCGCGACGGCCCCAATAATCCCACGTCCCAATTCCAGAATTATGGAAAGGTCCACCTTTATGGAATGGAAGCCGGGCTCGTCTGGAGTCCTCTCAAGGAACTGATCTTCCGATTGGATTACACCTACACCGTAGCCCGCGATGAAAGCGACGATCGGGCCACGGACAAAGTCCTACGCGTTCCGGAGCACAAGCTGGACGTTGGGGCAAGCTACCTCATCCCCCTAGTCTTGACCAAGCTGGACCTCCAAGGCCTCGCCGTGGGAGAACGCTACGATCAACTGCCCACGCCGGCGAATCCCGACCTCGAAGGGGAGAAGACCGACGGTTACTTTATTCTTAACGCGCGTGTGTCCAGGGAGTTCTTCGAATACTTCGAAGCCTATGCAGGCGTGAACAACATCTTTGACAAAGACTACGAGTCCGAAGTGGACTTTCCCGGACCCGGACGGGAATGGCGGATCGGTCTGATCGCGCGATTCTGACCAACGTCGCCGTTCAACGAGCATAACCCGTCCAACAGGCTGTTGAAAGGCGCAATCCGCCCTAGCCAAGCGAATTGCGCTTCATCCATCGCTGCTGCAACATGCTTTCCAAACGATGCATTGCTCAAGGCCGCCGCGTTTTGAGCGTCGTCGTTTTTCTCCGGCCTTCCGAAACCGGCCCGTTTGAACGGGCCGTCGGCACGGGTTTCGCTCCCCCCAAACAATGGTGGAAGGGCGCGTCACGCAACCCTCCTCCTTTCTTCTATCTTCCGGAAGGAGTCTTCATCTTGCCTTTTCTCGAAGTTGCCTATTTTGCAGCGCTTGTGCTCAGCATAGCCGCCGCGGCATCAGGTTGGATGCGCTTGAAGCGACTCACGCCCTGGTTGGGTTTAGCTGCGCTCACAAGCATCTTCCTTACCCTGGTCCTTCTGTATGCGAAGACCAAACGCCCGCCTGTGGCCGGAGCCATCGAACCCATGATGTTCATGGCCTTCATTTTGGGTCTTCTGGGCATGTTGCGGTCGGGCGGCGCCCTCAAAACGGTCCGACTGGATCGGCTCGTATGGACCGCCGTTTCCTTGCTCCTGAGCCTCCTGCTGTTCGCTGATCGTACCCCATATCCGGCCTGGTTCATGTACGACTACACCTGGGCTCGATGCTTCTTCTTGTTGAGAAGGGCTTCGGTGGCGGTCATCCTCTTTTCCGGTCTCACGGCCGGCGGCTCTCTGTTGCCTGCCGTTGATGAAGCGGCGGCGCGGTGCGCACGCAAACGGGCCGTGAACCACTTGGTAGCCGGTACGGGGCTTTTCCTGGCCGGCGAGTTCTGCGGGTTCACTTGGGCTCTCAACTGGTTGGGCGACTACTGGCGCTGGGGGCGAAACTTCCTGGAGGCCACCACGGTATTTCTGGGAATCACCGTCGTACTTCATCTGCCGGTCCGTTGGTCGTCCAACCCCCGAGCCAGGGCATGGGCCATCGCAATCGCGGGCTGCTTTCCAGCCATTCTTTACGCGGCGCACCTTTTGGAGAACTTATGATCAACCGCCTCTCTTCGTTGACGCTGTCCTTTTGGGCTTTGACTTTCCTGGCCGTTTGGTTCGGGTTGGGCGCAATAACCAGTTACATTCCGGCCCTTCGGCCGGGGCTCGACGCCATGAATGGAGAACTGGTCAGAGATTGGATCATGAACTCGGCCTGGAAAACTCCGGTGGCCGCGACTTGGTTCCTCGGACTTTGCGCTGCGGCGGGAATCATGGTGGTGAACTTGATCTGCTGCACGTGGACACGGTTGATCCCGAGAATGACCGGGACCCGGCGAGGTTCGGGGCGGCTCCTCGTGCTCATTCATCTCATCATGGTGCTCGTTCTTTTGGGGCACCTCTCGCAAATGGCTTTTGGAACCAAAGCGGAAAACGTCCGGCTTCTTCCAGGATCCAACGGACAAGCCGGCGAATACCGGATCGAACTCCGCGGTCTTGAATTCAAAGATGATCCGGCCCTGCTCAACTATCCCTACCGGCCCTCAAGAAGAATTCTGACGCGAGATACATTCCACCCCAAAGAAGACCACGCCGAAGTTTCGGTGTTCCTCGGAGAAGAACAAGTTCTGGCCGGCACGATCCGCATGCTGGAACCCTTGGTGGGACAAAACGTTCGTTTGACCCTGACGGATTTCTACCGGGAGGGAGAGGGGCCGGACGCCCGGGTCGGGGGAGCCTTTTCCCTCGCCGCAAACCCGGTAACCACCTTGTTCTTGGTCTCTTATGCCGTATGGATCGGCCTGTATATCCTCTTGGCGGCATTCAGACTGAAAAACCGTAACGGTTAGCGGCGCCCGGTCGGGCATCTTCAGGGAGGCCCTCTCCGCCGAGGAGTCTCAGGGTTTCGTCAAGAATCCTCGGCGCCCACGGACATCGCCAAATCGGATGGCGCCGACGATCGGTCCGGCAGCCATACTTTCAATCGGTCGGACAGTACCCAACCGACCATGGCGAGGCATTCCATGTCCAGGTACTCCGCCGCGCTTCTCCGGAACAACAACGAACAATTGGACGGGAAATCCTCGTCACGATCGTTGAACAGCATCAACAAGGGGATTTTGGGCAGGACCTCGAATTTCAAAACGAGGTCGGCGCTGATTTCCTCTTCCGCCGGTCGCCCCGACAAGGCTTCCGACGCTGTCTTCAGCAGTTCCATGCGGCCGGAAAAACCTTGGCCGATGGGCCTCTCCGTGTTCTGAGCAAACCCGCCGACAAATGGAAGCGCATCCTTGAACTCTCTGTAAGTCACCCACTCCCCCTCCACCGGTTCGTTTTCCGGGCACAGAAGCAGATACTTGCACAGGATCACGCTCACGGCATGATTCGGTCGACGCCCCTGATCATCGACAATGCCTCCAGGAGAAACCCGGTACGGCGCACCGTAGAACGGGATAATCGCCGTTTCCCCATCCAGCTCCACGCCGAGCCGTTCCTTGATGCGATTCAAATCAAGGGCGGACACTTCCACCAAATAGTCCCTGTAGATTCTTTCGAACACTTCTCGATTATCGACCATTTCGCCCTCCTTCCCGAGAAGGATAAAAAAAAAGACCCCCGGATCAGGGCCTTGGCGGCTGCCGACCCTCGTGGTCCTCGTTTGGTTGCCGAGCCTGCGACAAAGGTTCTCCGTTCCGGCACGCGGGCGCTTCGGCTTTTCAATGAATACGCAGAGAAATCGTGGTTGGTTCCGTCTCCTCGCGTCCCGGATCAAACCGAGACATGGTGAATGAGCAGCATCTCGGATTCTTCAATAAAATCGAAGTGGTGCTCATGCAGGGCCTTGAACCGTAGCGCCATACCGGGTCCCAATTCATGGCTTTGTTCGCCGACGACGACTCTCACCTTGCCGGAAAGCACCAGGCACACTTCGGCCGTATTCTCGTGATGCCTGGGATCCGATTCCTTCCGCACACCGCGCCCCCCACGGAGGTGATAGACCTCGAAATTGGGAAACCAGATGTGAGCGCCGTCGATCCCTTGTCCTTTAAAAGGCTGAGTCGCGCCGGCCTCGCACTGAGCGGTCTCCGCAAGGCGGATCAATTCGCTGGACGACAACTGGAAGACGGCACTCAACGCTTCAATGGTTTCGATGGTCGGATTGCCGTCTTTTCCTTCAATCTTCGCGATGGTCCCTCGCGTCAGGCCCGAACGCTTTGCCAGTTCCTCTGCGGTTAATCCCCACTTCTTGCGGAGATTCCGAATGACGGAGAAATCGAATTTGCCCATCAGGTCCTCCCGGGCGGATATGACTCAATGTAGCCTGAATTATACATATCATCAACTATGAAAGACACACAGGGAAACACATACGCCCGGAAATATTGTACGGGGCGCCGGAAAGCGCAATCCGAATCCGGCGGAAACGACCGAAAGGAAGGAGAGATGGACGAACCATCCTTGGTAAGCCCACCCGGCCGCCGGGTCCGAGATTCCGCCGACGGTCCGATGAAAAGGGCCGGTTGCCGAGGGCCGGCGAAAAACGATGAGATGCGAGGGGCAAGTCCCGAGGAAAGGCATACATAGAAGTACGTCGCAGTGACGAGGGATGAAGCGCAACGCCGCAGATCGTGCTTTTCAACGGTCTAGGCGGCGGCAAACAGGATCAGATACGTGACTCCCAGGTCCACATAGCGGATTTTGAGGAAATCTCCCGGAGTCATCGCCCCCTCTATGTCTTGGGCAGAGCGTCTCAGTTCCATTGGTGGGCCGAAGGGCGTTTCTTCCTTCTTGCACTCGATAACCGCGAGAAATCCGCCTTGCTTGAGAACACGATGGATTTCCCGAAACAAGGTGTCAAGCCCCCAGTTTTTGGTCCAGGAGTTATGAGAGTTTTATCATGACTCGCGGTTTTCCATCCCCGGCCCTTGGGGCCACGGCGAAGCCGAGCTGAGCGAGGCGGAGTCGAGGCCCCAAGGGCTCGCCGCGAACTGGGCCGGGGTCATGTAATTCAATGCACTGTGCGGTCTTTCCTCGTTATAGACTTTCCGCCATTTGGCGGCCAGAGTCTGCGCTTCCTTGATGTTGTTGAAAATTTCCATGTTCAAGAATTCATCCCGAAAACGGCTGTTGAAACTTTCCACGTACCCGTTCTGCCAAGGGGCTCCCGGCTCGACGAAAAAGGTTCCCACTCCCAGGTCTTTCAGCCAATTTCTCACCTTTTGGGCTATAAATTCGGGACCGTTATCCGATCGAATGCCCGTTGGAACTCCCCGCTCGCCCATCAATCGGCTCAGCTCGTTCAAAACGTCTTCACCCGTAATGGAGCGGTTGATCCTCAGGGCCAGGTTTTCCCGAGTAAACTCGTCGACAATGGCCAAGCACTTGAACTGACGGCCGTCGACCAAGCGGTCATGAATGAAATCCAACGTCCAGACATCATTTGCAAAAGCCGCCTTACGCTTGTTGCACGCATTGGCATCAACTCCCAGGAAGCGTTTCTTCTTGGCTTTTCGAGGTACCTTGAATCCCTCCTCTTTCCAAAGTCTATGAATTCGCTTGTAGTTTACCGCCCACCCCGCATCACGCAGCAGCCGAGTGATCCTACGGCATCCAAAACGGGGATGTTCTCCAACCAACCGGTGAAGAGCCTTGATCAGTTCCACCTCATCGTCCCGTTCCTTCGGCTCATAACGTTGGGTGGATCGGTGTTGACCGGCTACGCGGCAGGCCCGACGCTCTGAAGCGGCATGTTCACTTCGAACATAATCAACCGCTTTCCTACGACGCGCCGGGCTTAGAAGTTTCCCTCCGCAAGATCCTTCAGCATTGCCTTGTCCAACATCAGATCGGCGACCAGCTTTTTTAAGCGTGCATTTTCCTTTTCCAGTTCTTTTAGCCGCTTGGCCTCCTCAGCCTTCATCCCGCCATACTGGTTTCGCCACCGGTGGTACGTCGCCTCGCTCACCTCCAGGGATTGGCAAACCTGCGCTATCGTCTGCCCTGCCGTCAGACGACGGTCCGCGTCTTCAAGTTTCCGGATGATTTGCTCCGCGCTGTGTCTCTTTCTCTTGGCCATGCAAAAAGTCTCCTTCCGTTCTTTGGGCATTCAGACTCTCATTATACATGGACCAATTATCGGGGGGCATTCCAAAGGCATTCGCATGTTTGAACACGGCCGGTATGTGCAGTACCGTTGCCGCGAGACACACGTCAACGGAGTGGTCCCGCAGGGGCAACGATGCGGTAAAGTCCGAGGTCACGGCCCTGATATTGGTGATTCCTTTCTTCCGCGCTTTCCGTCTCAGCTCCTCAATCATTTGCTTGTCCTTGTCCAGCGCAAACACCAGACCGGCATCACCGACGCATTCCGAAGCCCGAATTGAATAATCCCCGGGCCCGCAGCCGGCGTCCAGGAAATGGTCTCCTTTCTTGAGAGGAAGTGCGTCGAAGACCCGGTCCGGGTCGTGTATTTGGAAGCTGGTGGGGCCTCGCTTGTGTCCGCCTCCCTCATGAGCATGGTTCTTCATTCCGGTTTCAGTGCTCATTGAATTCCCCCATATTTTGGAATGTGGAACCGCCTTTTAGAAGCTATACCTAACCGCCATGTATGTATTTGTGTTTTTTTCAAATTGGCCGAAAAATGTATTCCGGTCCGCCCCGACAAAGAGATTGGCTCCGGTTTCAATCGCGATATGATCCGTATACTTGTAGTGGACTTTGGGGCGCAGGTAGGCGTCATGATCACTGTGTGAGTAATAGCCCTCCAGGGACAGTTCAAGATTCTGACTCATCAGCAATTTGGTGAACCGGAACGTCAGGACATGTCTGAAACGATCCCTGACCGGCCCCTCGGTCAGGCTCGAAACGTAATCATCATAATCAAGAATCTGTTCCACATAGTATTGGAGACCGGCATTGAAGTCTCTTCCCATATCCTGCGTGTAACCGGCCAGATACCGCATCTCCGAATTATCCACCAGGGGATTGGAACCACTCTCGTCGTCCGCCGAATGATAATAGGCGATCTCAATGTTCCCGATCCCGGGTCCGATCCGCCCACGAACCGAGGCGCCGAAAACATCCAGTTCAGGAAATGCGGGCCTGCCCGACTCCGTCCGACCGGCGGGCTTTTTCCAATAACCTCGGTATCCGTACAGCCCCGCCTCGTAATTGTTGATGTTCTTGTAGAGGCGCACCGAGACTTCATCATCCTGAAACCATCGCTCCGGTTTTTCCGCTTTGACGATCGCGTCGCGTCCGGCCAATTTTCCGAGTGAGGCATTCCAATAGGAAAGATACTCGCCCGTAACAAGGCGGTCGGGATCAAATTGAGGCGTATACACCACGTCAAGATTCGCGATGTCCGTGAAAAAGCTGAATTTCGCCGCATCGGAAGGCGCCTTCAGATATTCGGAATCTCTCCCGATGAAAAAGGACTGCCAGTCCTTTGGAAAAAGGTCGTTCAAAAAAACCAATTCCCCCGTTCCCCACGTCAGAACCTGACGGCCGATCTTCACGTCCAGAAAGTCCGTAGGACGCACGAAGAACCAGGTCTCACGCGTGTCGTACTCCCCCTGTTCCGTTACTCCGTCGTACCACAAGTCCCCTTTGTACTTGAATTCCGCCCAATCGGTATCAACAAGGAGCTCACCCTGAAGTCGGGCATCCAATATGGACAGATCCCGTTCATGGGGATCGTTCTGCATACGAAAGCCGGCTCTTGTTTCGAAAAACCCATGGATTTCCACAACCGGCAAATCCTCAAATAGTGAACCGCAATGGCCGGTCGATGCCCGAATGGTCATGTCCACAAACAACACAAATGGAATCAACAGCTTGAATAACAGACCTTGGTTCTTATCGAACGGCATCTCTTGGAGGCCTTATCAGATAACGTTCAGTAAAAATATCCGACTTCAAACCCATATTGTACCGGGTATTGGCATATTTCATTTCGGACATGCTCCCATTCTCCAGGTCTTTGGCGACCGATACGATTACGGTAGGATAAGTTACCTTGTTTCCGTCTTCATACGCTTCGATATCGAGCACGCTTATTGACTCAACCACACGATATAGTCTGTCATCTTTTTTTAAAAAACTCCAATTTCATAGGAATAAAAGTATTTTTATCAATGTATGCGATATAGTGTTCAAATTCAACTTTCTCTTTATATATGGGTATGTTTTTGATGATATAATGCATACTTGTTGTCTCTATCAGCTCATGGGTATCTTCAAACGGCCTTCGGCCCGAAATATCTTCGTAAAGAAAATCGGACCCCAAGAAACTGGTGCGTTTGTCACCGGCCGCGATGCGTTTTACCAGATCAAGGCTCGGCATATAGAGCCACCTGTCGTCGTCTCTGCCCGGGTCCGCATGCTTGTGAACCATGAACACCATTTTCCGAACGTCGGCGGGTTCATGAAAGAAAACGAAGTATTTCTGATCCCCGTCGGACTCGCCTTCGTCTTTTCGGAGAATGTTGAATTCCCTCTTGCGGATACGCCCCTGCTTGTCGGTGATCACCAGGCCGACTCTTCCTTTTGCGTCCGCCCCCTGGTACAAGGCCATGTGGTTCGCCTTCCGAATGATGTCGTCGACGTTCACATCTCCGGACCATGCGCAGCAAACGCCCAGCACCAACAGAAGCCCCACGGCTGTTACCGTGGAAATCGTTATCGCTTTCATAATCCCTCCCGCTTTCCTTGTCTTTGACCGATGTACTTCTTCATGCTCCCAACATTGGCGACCGTAATGATTCGCAGGGTCGCCGGGAGCCCCATGTTCCCACGGGCTCCTCCCCAAAAACCTTTCAGTATTTTACGACGTTGGACGGCACATGCTGCTCGTCTTGTGAATCGCGTGCGCGATTCGCAAAAGCGCAGCGGGGGTCCGGGGGGCCATTGGTCCCCCGGCAGGGGGCGCAGGGGGACGGCGTCCCCCTGCGGCACACGCCGTGAATAGATGCCTTTGTTCTCCACCCTCTCACCGATCGGCCCTGTCACAAGACGGAATCTCATTTGGAGGACTCGGCCTTCATTTCGCTCTCCATGGTTTCGAGGGGTCTCCCCTGTTCCGTTGATTCAGCCGTCCGATTGCTTCCGGCTTGTTTTCCGAAAAACCACTTTTCCGCGACCATCAGCAACGATGGAAGGAGGAGCAAGGTCATCAGACCGGAAAAGAAGAGAATTCCGAAAAGCAGTACCGCGGTCGTCTTATAGGGAATCAACTGAGCCACCATGAGGGGCATGAATCCGAACGCCACCACCAGGACGTTTCGGCTGATCGCTATTGCCGGTTCTTCGAACATTTTCGGCACGGTCTGCGCCCAGGAGCCTGTTTGTGCGTACATTTCACGGCTCCGCTCCAGAAAGTGGACGGCGAAATCAACGGCTATCCCAAGTGAGATGGCGCTCAGGACCGCAACCGGCATGTCGTAGTCCTTGCCCACGATTCCGGTGACTCCGTAGATGGTGGTGATGGTGAGCGTCAAAGGAATCATGGACGCCACGGCCCAAAGCAGAGAGCGAAATAGAAAGACCATCATGATGAAGACAATGCCCAATGTTCCGGCAAACGATTGCAACATCTGCCTGAACAGGATGTCCTGAAATACGAAATTGACGTAATGCAGGCCCGCCCACCGGAAGGACAAAGCAACCGGCGGCTCGTGAGTCGCGACATATCGCTCCACCGCCTTGACGGTTCTATGCGTTTGTTCGCTGTCTCCTCGTGTGAACTGGGTCCAGACATTGGCGTTCATGAAATCCGGCGTTACCATATGCCAAAGATCGTTGGGCCGATGGCTTTGTTGGTATTGCATGTAGCATTCCGACACCCCTTGCAGTTTGTCCGGGATACGAAAACTCTCCTTGGTACCGTCGGTCAATTCCTGGTTGACTTTGCGAACCACGTCTGCAACGGACGTGCATTTACCCACCAATCCTTTCTTCACCAGGTACGTCTGCAGTCCGGCCATATATTCGAGCACCTCCGGCCGCTTGAAAGGCTTGCGTTTCTCCTTTTCCATGCCGAAGAAGCTCCTTAGCTCCTGCAGGACATCATAATCCTCGTCCGAGGCGGAGGCCGATTTCTCATCCACATAACGGGTCGCCGTATCCATGAACGCCTCGAACGAGCCCGCTTTTCGCGCGAACCCGGCAAGTCCGCCCCCCACATCCGCGACGATTCCGGCGGCGGCTGCGCCGCGATCCCCCATGCCCTGGACAAAGTCGGCAAGGTCCAATTCCGTTCTCAGGATATCCCGCTGCGACGGCTTTCCGGTCTCGGTCCCTTCCATGACCAAGTACGCGACATAGGTCCCATCAAAATGCCTATTGAGTGCGATATCTGCTTGGCGAATCGGATGGTTTGTACTGAATCGTTTCGCGTAATTGTCGTTGATTCTGATCTGAGAAATACCCCATACCGCCGGGATGAGCAGCAAGGGTATGATTGCCAGAACCAACTTTGCGCGTGTGTAGGTCAACCTTCCCAGGAATTGCAGGAACCCCTCGATCCACGTGTGTCCTTCTCGCTTCTTGGACGACTTGCCGAAGTTTTCCAGCACCCGATCCGGGATCATCATGATGTATGCGGGCACGAGCAATATGGTGGTGATCCAGGCAATCAAGACCCCCACGGCGACAAAAACACCGAAAACCCTCGCCGGCGGAATCGATGTCGTCAAGAACGACAGAAAGCCGGCGGCCGTTGTTAACGAGGTATATAGAACGGGCGCGAACAGCGAGTGCATCACTTCCCGGATGGTTTGCCTGCGCCCCTTCTCTCTGGTGTAGGATTGAAAGAAATCCGAAAGAATATGAACCGTGTCGCAGATGGCGATGGGCATCACGAAGATCGGAAGCATGGAACTGAGGATGTGGACCGGGTAGCCGAAAGCGATCATCAGCCCCAATGCCGATACCACCGAAACCGTGGCAACGACCATGGGAAGGACAATCAACGTCCATCTTCGAAAGAAGAGGAACAGGAGTCCCATGATCACCAGCATCGTCAAGGGAGCCGCCACCGTCATCTGCTTGAACATCTCCACCCCGATGGCGCTTTCCGCAACCGGAAGACCGGCGATGTGGTATTCTTCCTCGCCGCCCATCAGGGCGATCTTCCTGTTGAGGTCTTCGTATATTCGATAGCTTAGGAGCTTATCCGTCAAAGGCAGATAGATGCAGAGGGCCTTGCCGTCTTCCGATATCATCCGGCCCTTGAAGAGGGGGTTCGAGAGGGCCCTGTCGCGAACGGCCAGAGCTTCCGCCTTCGTTTCCGGCGGCCGGGCCATGAGCCACTCGAACTTGATCGTTCCGGGTCCCTGCCGGCTGATGTGATCGACCATGGACGGAGCGATCATGTCGGCTTCTATGACACCGGATAATCGACCGGGATGTGCTTCATCCTCCCAGCGGAGGCTCTTCGCGTATTCGGTCAACTCATAAACGCGCCTCAAAGTCTCCGGATTGAAAACGCCGTTCGGATCGTGCTCGTTGATAACGCCCAGCACAATGGTATCGCTCAGATCGAACCGCTTCTTACTCTCATTGTGGAAGACCCGGACGGGCTCGGTTTTCTCGAGCATGCTTTCCGGGTCCGTATCAATGGTGATCAACGGGAAGAAAGCGCCGGTCGCCAGTGTGAACAAAACCGCGGCTACGGCGATGAGCTTGTAGCGTTTAATGGAAAATTCAATGACGGCTCTTTTCGGATTCCACATGTCTGCGCCCCATATAGTTAAGCAGCTTAACTATTAACCCAAAAAAAAGAATCACTCCCGTTCTTTTTCCGACAATCTTTCGTCCATGACGGCTCCGAGGGCCTCCAGCAAAACCGATATGGTCGCGATCTGCGACAGAGAAAAGGCGCTCAGACGATTCACCAAACCGGCCAGATCCTTCCCGTGAAACCGCTCGTGAGCCTGGAAGGCCCGCCAACCCGATTGGGTGAGGAACAACTGGAATTCCTTGTTGTTGTGATCGGAGGTCCTCTTCTCCAAAAAGCCTTTCCGCACCAGTCTGGCGACCATCTGAGAAGCGGCGCTCTTGGTCACGCCGAAGAACGTCGCCACATCCAAAACCCTCATTCCTTCGTCTTCTCCCACGGCCTGGATGGTATGGGCTTCCGCCGTGGTGATTTCCACACCCTTTTCCACCGGAACGGGCAACTGCTCGATGCGTGCGTATTTCTTGGCCACGCGCAGCAGCGCCCGGATGGTGGATATGATGAGTTCTTCCTTGGTTTCCATGATCCGAATAGTACAGCAACTTAACTATTGTGTCAAGAAGTTTCCCGGGGGAAAGAATCCCCCGTCCTCAGTCCATCCCGCCTACCGTCAAACAGGCCGATTCTCTTGCGGCAAGCCTCTTTCGCGTCATGGGCTGTAATCCCTCGCCGACGCGCTCGAAAAGAGGAAATCCCGCTCCGAAGGATCACCGAACGGATTCACCGGGAAGCCGCTTTCGCGCCAAAACGGCGAATTCGTCGCCCTGCGCGTCGAAATCTCCACCGGCCACGTCCCCCGGGAATGCCTCAACCTCCAAGCCGGCGGCCCGGACCTCTCTCCCCAGGCCCTCCGGGTCGAAGTACTGAAGCCAATTGTAGACCTCGCGGGTTCGAGCCTCCTCGACAATGGTGTATTTGTCGAGCACCACCTGTTCGGCTTCGTACTTGAACGTATTCAGAAACCCGAAATACGGTTCTGCGGACCAGAACCCGTCCAGCAAATCAGGGGCGTACACGGCGGTCTCCTCCCGTTCCTCGAAGGCGCGCAGGGAATAGACGTCGAGCAGCACCGCTCCTCCGGGCTTGAGGAACTCGGAGAACTTGTTCAGCATCCTTGCCCTCTGCTCCGGGCTGAGTGCGCAGAAGTCGCACATGATCATCAGGATCACATCGAAACGCCGGTTCGTATCATATTCCAGGTAGTCGGCGTGCACGTGGTCGATGGAAAGGCCCCGGCGCTTTGATTCTCGGCGGGCATATTCGATGGAACCCCCGGAAAAGTCGATGCCGGTCACCTCCGCTCCCGGATGCGGCGAGACGAGTCGTGTACAGGCCCGGTCCGCACCCGAAATCAGCCACACTCTTGTTCTCGTTCAAATCGAAGCGGGAAACGATCCAGCGAACGGACCGATCAATGAACTCCGTGTTCCTGGAGGAGACGTCCACGGACCCCTCGAGGTGAAAAGAAAGCATTTTGGACGATGTGTGCTCGTCCGTCCAAAGACCCGCGGCCGTATAGTGCTCGAACGGGGCGGGACGGTCGGTTGATTTGCTGCAACTGCTTGAAACATTGGGTTTCCTGCGTTGGGATGTGTAAAGAGGTCAAGTCTCCTCTTCAATCTTGGTTATATTGATTGTAACCGCCTCACCACGTCAAGGCCGCTGCGCATAGAGTATCCGCGTACCTGGTATCACCTGATGAACCCCGGCAGGAGAGGCGAGCCCGTTTTTGTCGACCGGACGGAGAAGTGTGCATTTTGGAGAACCCGTATAGAGTGAACGAAGGTGAACTCATGTCATCACGGAGAGGCGTAATTAACGAACCGAGAAATGTGGCCATATACCCGACAAGGCGACTCAAGGGAGCACGATTGGCGAGACTTCTCCAATGAAGTGGCATCGCACGCAGTTCGGGATGCAAAAATACAGTTCGGTGAGCAGCGTGATTAAGAGGCTGAAATCCGTAATTGCAGCGGACCCCGATCTTGGAAAACGGGTTGAGGAGTTGATCCTCCGGTTGAGTGAAAGTCGAGTACCTATTTTGACTGAAAGTCGAGAACCGATTTGAGCCCTTGACGATAGGTCAAGCCATGACGTCTACTTTAGTAGATATAACAGTTCCATCAATATCTATTAGCTTTTCTAATACTTTTTCCAATATTCCCGTTTCCTCACCGCGACTTCTATGAAATTCAAGGCTTGTCTCTACTTGTCCTAGGAAATCCACTTTAACGCCGGCAGCGTACTCCGGCCCGTATTTATTGATGATGTGAGGAGGGACAAACGGCACTATCTGCAGAAGCTCGTCCGTGCCAGATCTGATGAGTTGATTAACTTCGTTTAGTGACACGTTCCTCATATCGACGGTTTTAGATGCCGACCCTGGTTCATCAATAGAATCATTTGCCTTGAAATCAGCTTTCTGTGAAACATCTTCACCGTTTTGGACGCCTGATGGAGGAAATATTTGCCCTATATTCGAAATATTCACCGAAAACTCCACGCCTTAAGATCAAATATCCTCTGAAAGTGCAAGAAATGCGCCATCCTGGCGGGCCGATCAAGTACGCAACCTGCGGCGTCGCGCTTGGCCTCTTGTCACTGAGCAGTACTCCACGTACGCTTCATTGCTTGGAATTCGCACGCCTTGCGTGTGATCGTTCTTGGTGCGCATTCAGAAGGGTATCCGCGGGAACGCTCTTTGAAAGAAAGGTTCCCTCGGGCCTTTTCCTAATAAACTTCATTATTTTAATATGTTGTACGGTACATGCTGCTCGTTTTGCCAATCGCGTATGCGATTCGCAAAAGCACGACGGGGGTCCGGGGGGGCCATTGGTCCCCCGGAGGCACACCCCGTGAATAGGTACGAGAAAACGGCTTGAGGAGGTGATGTCCCGACCAGGGAAGGGGCCCGATTCGCCTTTCCCCCCTGATTCTCCGGCCCCCCTCGATACCGGAAGCGCCGCCCTCCGATGCCTCAGCCGGTCCATGCGTCCAACCTTCCCTTCCTTTTGGTAGGTTTCGTCGTCTTTTGCTACCTGACGGTACGCATACCGGCGGGTCGGTTCTTTTCGACATAATAAAATGTCATGCAATTCAGGGCGGTCTCCTTTGTCCCCTTTCAGTTTCGGTTTGGCCCATTTCTTGCCCCTTTGTTAAATTATGATGAGTTACGCTCCCGGCATCGGCCGTGGGGCGCCAAGTAGCCGGACGTTGTGGCTACAATATGAGGGAGAATGCTTCATGCCGGAAAGAATACTTGCCCTTTCCAAGGATGTATCCAAGCTGATCACCGATAATGTAAAGCGAATTATGGGGATCACCCGTTCCACCAAAATATTGGCCATTAACGCCGCAGTGGAAGCCGCTCGGGCCGGGGAGGCCGGGCGGGGATTCGCCATCGTGGCCGAGGAGGTGGGCCGGGTATCCGATTCCATCAAAGGAATCACCAATGAACTGACCGCCGCACTGGACGAAAGAGTGAGCAAGCTGGATCGTCTGGGCCAACAAATGGTGGCCAATGTGCGGGGAACCAGACTGTCGGACCTGGCTCTCAACATGATCGACATCATCGACCGCAACCTCTACGAACGTTCCTGTGATGTGCGCTGGTGGGCCACCGACGCCGCGATGGTGGCCTGCGCCTCGGACCCTTCGCCGGAAAACCGGCGCTTCGCCTCCAAGCGACTGGCGGTGATCCTGGATTCCTACACGGTTTACCTCGACCTTTGGGTGCTGGACACCAAGGGCGATGTCCTGGCCAACGGCCGGCCGGACCGTTATCGGGTGGCGGGCCACAATATGGCCGGAGAGGTCTGGTTCAAGAACGCCCTGGCCACTCGGGACGGCGCCGAGTTCTCCGTGGCCGACGTGGGCCTGCGCCCCGAACTGGGCAACAGGGCCGTGGCCACCTACGCCACGGCCATTCGGGAGAGCGGCGAAACCCACGGGCGCCCGGTGGGAGTGTTGGGCATCTTCTTCGATTGGGAGCCCCAGGCCCGGGCGGTGGTGGACGGCGTACGCCTGGACAAGGAGGAAGCCTCGCGCACCCGGTGCCTGCTGTTGGATTCGCGCTTTCGGGTCATCGCTTCTTCGGACCACCAGGGTTTCCTGCAGGAAATAGTCAACTTACGCAGGGAAAACCAGGTGAAGGGAACCTATGTGGACGATGCGGGCCGCATGGTGGGTTTCGCCCTGACCCCCGGATATGAAACCTACAAGGGACTTGGCTGGTTTGGGGTGGTCATCCAAAGGCCTCCCCAAGTCAACATCTGATTCGGAAACGCCCCGGAAGTGTAAACCGGCTGTGGTTATGGGAAAGCTTTCGGACACATTCCACATCCGTCCCGCCCGGTGCGAAACGAAAACGGGGTTGTTCTCGCCTTTTGCTGAAGTCAAGCAAGAAGCGTGGAATTGGCCTGCGATGGTTTTCTCCTACACCATTCTCTCAGAAGATCCGAAAACCGAAACAGCCCGGCTTGTCGTCGACGACATACTGCAATGCCTTTCGCAGCGACATTACCACTCCGCCGAGATCACCGATCGATTCCCACCGGTCACGGTGGCTCCACCACAGAACCTCTACCAGATCGCCCTTTCCGGCCGACATCAGTCGGGCCAGGGGAGTTCTGTCGGGCAAGGTAAAGATCGACAACCCACCCCGGTTGCGCTTTACCTCGACAACGAGGCCAAACCCGGCGAAAAATGCGACGATAGGTTCGGGTTGGAGATCCGATGGCTCCTTCGGCGCTTTGCCAATTTCGGGTTTCTCTTCCGCCATCGTTCGCATCTCCTCCCAGGTGATTCCGTAAGGAAAACCACCTTCAGTGTAGCCGGCGATATAGGCGAAATGCTCGTCCGAATCGGGCACGACGAGTTGCTTGCCGGCAGTAATCCCATTTCTTGGCCGCCTCATGTCAGACATCTCGTTCCATCATACCAATCATATCGCGCCGGTTGAAAATGGATTCCTCGTTCAACTGCCGCTCGTCCTTTTCACTCATGGTTTCTCCCATGGGTTGGAAGGTGGCGACATCTTCTACCTGCCCAAGAGAAAGGCCCGCCCCGGTGTGCATCCAGAGGTCCTGGTATGGAAAAATTCTGAAACCGATCAACACCCCGACAACTTCTTGCTGCGGAAGTGAAAGATCAAGGATGAAGAACTCTTCCCCGCTCATGATATCCAAACCGACGAATCCGGCGGGCTGAATGACTTCTTTGACCATAAAGACTGAGAAGCGGGCTTTGACCATCCCTTCGAGTAGTCGCCTTTCGGTGCTTCCTTGTGGATAGCGGTTGCGGTTGAGCATTTGCTGGACAAGGCTGATACCGCGGGGGCGGTACATGTAGATCAGGTAATCCTGAAAAACACCCATTTCGAATTCATCTTCAAAAACGATGACCTTTTTCCCATTCGGCCTGCTCAGCATTCGCAGGCGCTTGGCACAGGCAAAAATGGCGTCCTTTTTCGCAAGTCCGCCAATTTCCGTATGCAATTGAGTTATCAGGTGCCGCAATCGCTTATATTCGGAAACCGTTGTTTCCATATCTTTCGGGATCATGGGGGCCATATTCCTCTTCAGGTTTGAGTCTGTTCGCAACAGAGACGAACTCTTGCCCGACACTCCGTGACATCCGGCGCCCGGTCTCTTGGCGGCTGTAATGGAGGAGCACTGTTTCGGCCCTAGCGTCTTTCTTTCACAATCGGTTCCGCGCTCAAAGTGTCGAGAATCTCAAGCAGACGCCTTTTCCGGAAATGCTCTCTTCGCAAGCCGGCCAGATACTGTTCCCAGTCGGTTTCTTTCTTCTCCCGAATCATGACCTTGGCGGCTTTTCGTAGATACCTGGCCGCCTCATGATAGGCGCTCGGCTTGACTCGAGCGATCGCCTGCTCCGCCAGAACCTTCCAGATGGCCACGGCTCGGTCCGGGGCGTGGGATGCCACGGCTGTGGCGACGCTTTCGTCCAGGGCGCCGTGTCCAAAAACGTGTTTCCCGGGGCGACCGTCATACCAGCGCAGCACCTCTTCGGGCTTTTCCTCCCGGATGGCGATGTCGATCAAGGTGGTGAATCTGGGGAAAGTGTCGCGTCGTTCGGGTTTCGGAGCGTCCTTGCCCGGAATCGGCAAGGGCCATTCAGGCTGTTTCCAGGGAAGCCGGCCGTCGACAAGGTGCTCAAGAAGCATGTGGCGGACCATCGTCCAGATATCAAGCCGCTGGGCCGTCCCTCTACAGTCTTCAAAAGTCTGGACCGAGGGGGTCCGAACGAACTCTTCCACACGTAGAATCGCAACGGCCGGCCAGTCCCGCCGGCGGGTCTTGATGGTCAGCAACGCGTCCCGAAGATGGGAGGCAATCCCCGGGTACTGCTTCCGCGTCGCCGAAATGCCTTTGCGAATCCAGCCCTCGGCCTCCTCATAGCGCTCCAAGGCGATCAGACGGTTGACGAGGCGGGCATAGCTGCCCGTATTGCCCGCTTCGACCTCGCAAAGAGAGATGATCTCCTCGTTCCTGCCGGCCCGTTCCAGGGCTTGTATGGTCCGGTTACTCAGCCGGTCCCGTTGATAGCCGCTGCTGAAATCGCCCTTATGAAATTCGCCCTCGCCCAGCCGCTTGAGAAGGTCGTCGGCCACGGCATGCCAGGCGGCTTGCGTATGTTCTTCATTCAGGTAGCCGTCGAGGTCTTCGCACAGGTCTAAGTGATCATTGAGCACGGCATCCAGGGCCCACAAGAGCCGATCGGCTTCCGGCATGGAGGAGGCCGCCAAGGCGCGCGGGAGCACGGCGATGCAGCCGATGACCTCCATGGCCGTCTCGCCCTCGTCGTCGCTCATTTCAACCTGGTCGGTCCCGCATTCGATGAGTTCCTTGCCGAGAGCGAGCACCGCGTCGGCATGACCCGCGGCCAGCAAGGCCTCCAGCCTGTCGCGAATACCGGAGTAGTCGGGCGTGTAGCCCTCGCCGTCCCAGTGATTTCGCCAAGCCGGCTCGCTGCTCACCTCGCGGATATCCCGGCGCAGGCGCGCCGTGAGCGAGTCGACATCTCCGGTGCGCAACTGGACGATGTCCTTGAGTTGGGAAGCGACCGCTGGATATCTTTCCACGAAACCATGGATCATTTTGACGAGTTCCGACTTCGTCATTTCGTTGAGCAGACTATCGACCTGCGCCAAGACGTCTCCGGACAAAGCCGGACCGTCACCATCGTCGGCGTCCCACTCCTCTCCATCGAACTCGACGTCGCTTGTCCGGGCCAAACGCTCGTCCCGCGGGTCCGCCCTGGGGATCGGTCGGTCTTGGCCGACTTGGGCGAGGTATTCCAACACCGTGGCCACGCCGTGTTTGCAGTCGAACTCGTAGGGACAGGTGCAATAGGATTCGAGGATGCCGTCCGCATCCAGGCGGACCTGGACCGCGTAACGCTCGGAGCCGATCACGGACGCGATGAGGCCCCCGGTTTCGGTCACGGCCAAGTCTTCCACTCGGCCCTGGCGTTGGTAAGTGCGACCCCGGCCGGCGACCGCGCTCCCCGCCCAGATGACGAGATCGTCCCAGGACAGGGAGTCGAAAGGCTGCGAGGGTGTCGGTTGATGGGACATAGTCGAAGTTTCCTTTGGTTTATCGGTAATACCGCCGAATATATCCGACCGCCTTGTCGAACAGATCACGGTCCTTGACGATGTCAAGCCTTCCCCGGTTCGGGCGGCTCGCCTAGTATCTGGTTGCAGAATTTCTTTTTGCTCTAACCCCAACGAAACGAGCCTATGAAAGGTCCGTGAAGCTTCATGCAATTTGCCCCCGGAGACGCTCCGCCGCAGGCGGTGCGGCCATGCTCAAGCCTTTTGCGGGGGGTCTGGGGGGTGCTTTTTGAAAAGCACTCCCCAGTACAGAGATTTATGCAATTAAGCACTAGAGCTTTACGGCAACGGCGGCAGGCCCAGTTCTACCAGAAACGCGTTGTGCTTGTCCTTGGCCGCCTTGATCTCCTTCTCCGCCTCGACCAGTTCGGCGTGGGTCGCTTTCAGGTCGATCTCCGGCTCCGGCTTCACCGCGAGCGAAACCGCCCATCACGTCAAGTCGAACAACCCCGTACCGGCGGCATATTTCCGTCAGCCGAGCATGATCGACTTGAATGCTTTCAAGCATCATCGTTAGTTCCGTCTCCAATCGGAAGCACATAATCGGGTCGTTGCACAACGTACCACAAAGAGGGAGGAGAGATGAAGGAAGTGATAAAGCCGTCACATGCCCACTTTGTTGGCGTCACAACAACGAACAATTCCGCAACCAGGCATGGATGGTCCGGCCATCTCCGCGGGAACACAAAAAAGCCCCGTCGAATTTCGGCGAGGCTTGGACTGTCCGGCTCCTTAGATATGAGCCGCATATCTACCCGTTGAAAGACTCCGATTTTTTGAGTTTGAAGTTGCCTTGAGAGCGACAACAAGTATACTAACTTGATGACAACACAACATAAAACGAGGATGATACGGCGCTCGGCAGGAAAGAAGGATTGAAACAGTACCCATGTGGGTGCCCCACGTTCAAATTGCCCGAAGTCCCGGCCACCCGTTCTACCGGAAGCTGAACGAACGGCTGAAGGAAGACGGCTTTGACTCCCGGGTGGAGGAACTCTGCGAACCCCCGCTTCCGCAAAGGCGGCGGTCCTTCCATCCCACCCGGCATGTACTTTCGGATGCTCATGGTCGGCTATTTGGAGGGCGTCACCTCGGAACGAGAAATCGCTTGGCGGTGTGCGGACAGGCTGTCTAGACGCTATAAACGACGCTGGAAAGTGAAAAGACTCTTTGCCCTTACTTATTCACGGGGTGCGCCGCAGAGGGACGCCGGCACAGGGGGGGACAGGGGAGATGGTGGGCCTTCGGCCGACTATTGGGCAGGCACTATGGCCTGCCCCTACAATGGACGAGTCCCCCCCGTGACTGATTACCTTTGCCCGGCTCCACAACTATAGAAGCCTCGTCGTTCGTTACGAATTGTACCCGGACAACTTTCTCGGCATGCTCCAAATAGGATGCATCTCTATCTTGCCGAGATCTTTTTGAGATGGATTCCAATATGTTAAATTTTGATCTTATTGAAACAGATAACCCGTATCGTCATCTTTTGTGGAAAAGAGGTTTTTTTGCATCCTGTTTTACAGAGCCCCCTACAGTCCATCACCATTGGAAAACTTGGTCATTCAAGACTTTTAATATTTCTTATGATCCAGTACAGCCATTCAGTACCCAAAGAAATCAGGAAGGGTTCCTCTGTCTTCTAGGAAATTTGGTCTCGCTGAATTGTGAAGTTACAGATCACCAGAAAATCACGAATTACATTTTCAACAAATTAGCAAAGTCTTTAGATGATTTTTTCGATGAATTGGATAACTGTTGTGGACGATTTATATGTTTCTACTCATTAGGCGATGCCGTACATGTTCTCAATGATGCCACCGGAATGAAATCAGTCTATTATACTAGCTCTCCCTATCCTGCAGTGGCGTCTCATTCCTTTATTCTACACAACTATCTAGAAAAAGAAATTTCCAAAGAGTGCAAAAACTTTCTGGATAATGCAAAACCTAAGACCTATAACATGTCTTTTCTTCCAGGACATGCAAGCATTTATGACGACATTAGAGTCCTTGTACCAAACAATCAGTTGAATCTGAAAAGTGGTAAACTATATAGGTACTTTCCACGGCAGGAATTGCCTCCTCTGTCCAGCATCAGTGTCGTTGATACTGCGTCTCAATATTTTACTGAATTAATGGAAAAATTCAACCGGATCTCACCACTGAATGTTTCCTTAAGTGCTGGATTGGACAGCAGATTAACCACTGCTGCGACAAGAAATATCCAAGATCAATTGACGTATTTCACATACGTCAGAAAGGGCGAAAAGGTCAATTATGTAGATGCCATAATAGCAGAACGCCTATCGGAGAGGCATAACCTGAAACATGAGAATCATTTCTTTAATTACGAGATAACAAAGTCGGAACATGCAACCTCTAATTATTCCTTATTTAGAAGGATTGTGAAAAAATGTATTGATTTCGAACACTTCATTCCTCTCGCATACGATTATTACAAAACCTATCCAGAAAATAGATTGCATGTTCGCTCCAATATCGGGGAAATCTGCCGAGCTCGGTATTACAAACCAAATTTTGACCAAATAACCAATTCAAATAACTCATATTTGACTAAACTTGTAAAAATATACAATCGTTGGACCAACGCTGTTGATCACCTATTTTCCTATAAAGAATTTGAGCGCTATATCGCCGAAACAAATTTATTTAATCAAACCCATGGCTATGATTTGCCATCATTATATTACTGGGAGCATTTGATGCCAACTTGGCATGGTTCTCTCTTGTTGGAAAGTGACATATCGCACGATACAGTATGCCTGTATAATTGCCGTTCAGTTCTTTGTACCTTCTTGGCCGCACCATTCGAAGATCAAATATCCAGCAATAGTATGTTGAATGTGATCCGTAACTTATGGCCTGAACTGTTGGACGAACCTATCAATCCACCGTTTCCAACTCTACCTTTAAAAGAGGTAAACCGTTTCCTCAAAAATAACCATTTAGATATAACTCCGCTTGTGGTGCATACTCAGCGACATGATGATGTTTTAGAAGCGCAATGTGAAATATCTGATGACTATTTTGCAGGCGAAGTAGAATATGCATTCTACTTCATTGTAAATGGCAACCGAAGAGACACGAAGTGGTACACTCCCGAGAACAAAACAAGCTTTGAGCTCAACGACGAGACAAGGAATGCGAAATTAGAAGTTCGGGGTTTTGTGCGAGAACGGCGAAATCCTAACAATAAGATATCCAAAATAGTTTCGGCCTAAGAGTATGTTACCTATGAGTTCTAAGGAACGACTATTTTTTGCTTCGTCAAAGGAATTCGTGGGTGAATTTCGGCTCCGGCAATTTACCAATAGGAGTCTAAGAGATCGCCCTGTTTAATTTTGGCGTCACAAGTTACTTCAGATAGTTAACCTCGAATCATCCGTCAGTCCCCTTAAGAAACCGTTCCCTTTATTATTACCTGAATCCGTGACCTGTTTTGTCAACAGTAAGCGCTGCGGGTTTACGGACGATTTTTTTCAAGCTTTGATTAGGGCCGATGCCTGCTCAATGTGAAGAGTCGAAGGCCGTCTTCTGGGCGGTCGCTACGGCCCGCCCCTACAATGGACGAGCTCGACCAATACACCATCACGATTTCCAGGGTCGAGCTTCGAGGGCCGGGAGGGAGGTGCTCTCGCAGGGCGGTACCTGCAGAAGTACCGGCCCCTAAAAACGGAAGCCCCACCGGGGTATCCGATGGGGCTTCCTGTAAACCGAACCGGGCATGGGTTCGCCCAGGATTTTTTTGGCTCCCCGGGCAGGACTCGAACCTGCAACCTAGTGGTTAACAGCCACCCGCTCTGCCGATTGAGCTACCGAGGAATAAGGTGTTCCGTTGGGTGAAAGAGGCTTTTACCAATCCGTCATGAAATAGTCAATAGAAAATTATGGAAGTCGGAAGCGAAAGAAAATCGCATCTTCACCGGAAATCGTTGCCCTTGGCTTGCCCCCTAACTTATAATACGTGGTCATGAATCTCAACCTATGCACGGTCCCGCTGGGCCGAAGTCTTTTCCGGATTCTTCTCCCGGTGGTCTGCCTGATGTTCTCCGCGCCCGCCGTGGGTAAGATTTACGTGTGGAAAGACGAATCGGGACGAGTACACTACGCCAACGACGAAGAAAACGTTCCTCCCGAGATTCTGGAAGACGACAAGAAATTTCGCATCATCGAAACCACCATCAAGAGCCCCGCCCCTCAGGATTCGGCGCAGGACAAAGCCATCCGTACGGTCACAGTGCAGCCTCCCGCGGCTCCCACGCCCGCCACGACGTCTCCTCCCCCGGCGCCCGGCAAGTCCGCGGAAATGCAGGGACTGCAAACCGATTACAGGCAGGTCCTCGACCAGATGCGTGATTACCGAAAGAGTAATCAGGACCTGAACACCTCCGCCTACCGAGACCTGCAGAATCGCCTCAGAGAGCTCAGGAAGTCCATGTCCGAATCTCGTCCCAGACCCAAAAGGAACTAAAGTCCTTCCGTGCTCCCTCCTTCTTCACGGCTCGTTGACAAAGCCCCATGATTTCAGACCGTCGAGCGGCTTCACTCGCACGGAGACAATTCCGTTGACCCGGTTCCGTCCCCTTGAGTATGATCTTTTTGTGAAAAATGGTGGTCGTCTCGCGGATATTCTCCGCCTCTTTTGGAAGTGAATCCCCTCAAGCCTGCTCGAGATTCCTACATCCCTTCGGAAGACCGGGCTAAAGGCCGGATGGAACGTGATATGATGGATATTTCTCCCCAGGCATTCCTGGACGAGCTGCGATACGATATCGCCAAACAGGACCTCCTCAAGGCGAGCATCGTGTTGGCCCATTTGGGTGAGATGGACGCCAAGACCCAAAGGCAGGCCCTGCTCGAACTCAGCAGAGCCGATGAAGGATTCGCGATTCCCTTACTGGTTCGCCTGGTTTCCAAGTCGTCCGACCTTGGCGACGTGGATTCTTTGGCTCGGGAACTCCTCTTCTCCATGTCCCTCGACAAGCCTTCGGTCCCACTGGCACTCCTCAAGACCGGGGATGACGACGCGGGGAAAGCCCTGCTGGCCGAGGTGGTCGGTGAAATCCGTCTCGAAGAGGCCGTCCCGGTTCTAAGGGAGTTCCTTGCTTCAAGAGCCAATGATATGGTGCTTGCAGCCGCCATGCCGGCTCTGGGAAACCTCGGTGACTCATGGTCGGTTTCCCTGGTGGCGGAGTTCCTTTACAGCGGCAATGCGAGGCTCGTGGCCGCGGCGGTGGAAACCCTCGGCCGCCTGGGCACGCCTCCGGCCATGAAAAAACTGTCGGAGAAACTCGGAATCGACGCCGAAATCGACTTCTTGATCCTGGAGGTTTTCGCCCGGGTCCAGTCGGTGGAGTCCCTGGAAAAACTCAACGAAACGTTGGGATCGGCCCATGCGCACATTCGCAGCACGGGCAAACAGATGCTGGTGCAGGTGGGAGCCAAGGCGGTTCCCCTGCTTCTGGAAAACCTGACTCAGGACGACCCGGACCTGGTCATCCATTCCTTGAACGTTCTTGGGGACATCAAAGACCCCACAAGCATTCCCGCCGTGCGCAAACTGATCCACACCCACCCGGCCGATCCCAACGTGCGATTCGCCGCGTACGAGGCGCTTGGCCTCCTGCCGTTGCATAAAGGGGCTTTCGCCTTGGGCGCCGGATTGCAGGATCCCGTGGCCAACGTGAGAGCGGCGGCGGCCGGCGCCATTGAACGTAATTATGATGAGATTCTGGCCGCCGGCGTCAAGAATATGATTCGTACCGAAGACATGGAAGCCTTGAACATCGTGGTCACCATCATCAACTCCCAATGCGACCGCATGTTCCTCGACCTCCTGGAAGAGGAGTTTTTCGTTAAGAAGGCGGTCCCGTATCTTTCCGAGCGCGCTCATCCTGATTTGAAGGGCCACTATTGCGAACTTCTAACGAAGAACGGACGGGACGATCTGGCTTCGCTCATCGAGGGAGCCCCGACGGCCGAAGCGGAAGCCAAACCGGTGATCTTCGCCGTGGACGATTCCAAGATGATACTGAATATCTATCGGGGTATGCTTTACGACTTGGGATGCGAACCGCGGCTTTTCCAGTTTCCCGCCGAGGCGGTGGACCGGGTGCGCGCCGAAAAACCCGATCTGATTTTGACCGATCTGAATATGCCGGAAATCACGGGTATCCAACTGACGGGCCTTGTTCGCCGGTGGTACGACAAAGACGCGCTCCCCATCGTGATGGTCACCACGCAAAACGAGGCCCAGGACTTCGACGCCGCCTTTGCGGCCGGGGTCAATGAAATTCTGCACAAGCCGTTTACGGAAGAAGAAATCGCGGCGGTGGTGAAAAAGTTCTCACCCAAGGAATCATGACCGAACGCCAGAAACGCCTTCTTCTTCGAGGGTGAAGAGAGGGCTCTCTCCCGTTCACAGCACCATGAGAAGAATGGCGAGGCATGCCAGGAGGATGCCCGCGCCCTCCTTCAGGGTCAGCGGCTCGCCCAGAACAAAGTGAGCGAGAAGGACGCTCACCACGGGATACAGAGCGGTCATGGTCGCCACCAGGGAAACCCTGCCTACGGTTACCGCCTTGAGGTAGAAAAGGATCCCGAGAAAACCGCAAACACCGGTGAACAGCGCATACCCCACCCCGGCCGGATTCGTCTGGATTCTGAACCCAAGGACGACAAGCACCACCAAAGCCACGATCATGCCGCCCAAGGTTTCAAACACCAGGGCACTGCCCGGATTAATATGACGGGACGGTGAGCTTGGGAAAGAAGCCCCACAAGCCCCACAACAGCATGGCCATCATGCCGGGCCAAAACCAACCTTTCATGGCCTTCCACCTCGTTTGACGGATATTCCCGATTTGTGACGCGGTACGCGCCCGGATTCCCCCCGGCGAATTGAGAACCCACCGAACGATTCGACGGCCTGCCGTCGCCGACTTGGACTTCTTTTGAAACATCCGGGCGCGGGGAGAAGCGCCGCCCGCTCAACTCGTGCGAGAACTCCTCCTGTAGCAGATATTCGCCGGCGAGGCCAGTGTCCCTCATCGGAATCGGGAGATCGAGCCCGCGTGACGGGCTTCCGGAAGAAGAGACTCCCATCGAGACCGCCCTTCCTGGAACGTCAAGTTTCGCCCCATCCCAACTTTTGTATAGGCATTATTCCTTATATGTTAAACATATCATATGTAATTCCGATTGAATGCCACACCAATCATTGCCATTAGCAATAGAATATCCAAGTTATTTATTTCCTTAAGGCTTTCTTCCGTTTATAATTAACTTCGTCTATCCCAAAATTCTTTCCATAATGCAGGTTCACCAATAAATCATCCGGCGTCTAGCCGGAATTCATCCCTCGGACTATTCAGTACCCCTATAGTGTATATTATTATCGCAAGCGAACATGTGCGGAAGTCGAGGAGGCGGCTTCCGCAATCCCAGGGGCCCGTCCGTTCAAGAATGCTTCAGCAAAGGAAGGGGAATCAGTATGGCAGGCAAGGAAGACATCCTCAAAGGTTTAAGCGACTCGGTCGTGGAGTACAACGAAGAGGGAGTGAAAAGCTTCGCGCAACAGGCTCTCGACGAAAAGGTGGACCCACTGGAAGCGATCATGGACGGTCTCGCGGCCGGCATGCAGATCGTGGGAGATCTCTATGAGCGCAACGAATACTTCGTGCCTGAAGTGCTCATGTGCGCCGACGCCCTTTATGCCGGTCTGGACATCCTCCGCCCCCACGTGCCCCAGGAGCAAAGTGGAAAGATGAAGGGCCAGGTCGTCATCGGCTCCATCCAGGGCGACGTTCACGACATCGGCAAAAACCTGGTCAAGATGATGTTCGACGTAGCTGGATTTGAAGTTTACGACCTGGGCCGCGACGTGCCTCTGGAGAATTTCGTCAAGGAACAGATGCGTACGGATTCGGAAATCGTGGCCATGAGCGCCATGATGACCACCACGATGCTGGGCATGAAGAAGGTCATCAAGATGATCAAAGAGAAGAATCCCAATGTGATGATCATGCTCGGCGGCGCTCCCGTGACCCGGGACGTTTCCACCCTGTTCGGCGCCGACGGTTACGCAGAGAGCGCGGGCAACGCCGTGACCGAGGGCATCAAGATGATCGGTCGCCTGCGCGAGGTTCAGTCCAAAGCATAGCCTGAAGAGGAACCGTGCCTCGGGACGATTGCGTCGGCGACGCCGAACCCCGAAAAGCGAGCTTGATCCCGGTGCCGCGCCCGCACCGTGTGAAAGGAATTTCCGTTGACCTCGGGAGATTGATCTTCGGAAGATTCCGACCTCGTCGCCGCGGCATGGCTCCTCTTCGATCATCGCACCGGACCGTGAAGGCACGGTCATCCCGATGACCTCATTCGCTTCCGCACAACGACACAACGCCGGCACGGAGATTTCATGAAAATCACTCAAATTGCAGGCTTTCTGGGATGTGGAAAGACCACCTTCATTCTCAGACTCTCCTCGGAAATCGCCGACTCGGGAAACCGGAAGGTGGCCCTCGTGGTGAATGAAATCGGTGAAATTCCGGTGGACGGCAAAGTGATCCAAGAAAGCGGCATGCGAGTGAAGGACATCGGTGGAGGATGCATCTGCTGCGAAGTGGCTTCCAGCTTCGCCAAGACGCTGGCCACACTCTATCGGGAGTTTAAACCCGAGCATGTTCTGGTGGAACCTACCGGGGTCGCCATTCCCCATCAGGTTAAAATGGCGGCCCGAATGGGGGGTAGGGACGCTCGAATTTCTTTGGGACCGGCCATTGTCCTCTTCGACACCACACGACCGGCCGAGCTTCTCGACATGGATATGCTCGGCAGACTCGTGGTCGCTCAGGTCCAGGACGCCGACATTCTGGCCATGAGCAAGGTGGATGCCGTGGACTCCACAACCATTGAAGAAAGCGAGAAGAAGTTAAGACAATTCAATGAAACTGCGCAAATCGTTCGTCTTTCCACCTTTTCCGGAGTGGGAATCGAACAACTCCGAGACATCGTCCTCAACTGGGAGGAGTAATTTCTTTGGCCGGACCGGATTGCGAAACACGGTTGCAGCATGGAGCACGAGGCCTTCGGATACCCAATCGCCGTTCAGCCGAACCGAAAAGCATCCATCGGGGAAGAAGGAAGCGAAGCCGTCATGCCTCGCACTGCGGACTACCGCCTCGCCTCCGAGCCTTTCCGTATTGATCGTGTTGAGCACCCCTTGAAAAGACACATCGTCCACAAAGCGATCTCGCCGCTTGCCCGCCGAGCCGCCGAGGGACGGCGCTTTAACGAAGCAGAAGCGAATCCACACCTGCTTCGACGAGTTCGACTTCACCACTTCCCAACCAGACCACTTACATCGGTTCCAAACGCGGCTCAACGGCTCGGCCATCCGATGCAACCGGAATGGTGCGACCGAGCCGCAGTCGCCTGACGGTATTGGATGCACGCATAGCAAGGATCGTTGTGTACGTCCCGGGCAGAGAAAGGAGATCCGCTTCGGCGACGACACGATCGATCCGACTCCCTCACGGGAGTTCGAACTTATGATCCTGGTGAACCAACGTCAACCGAGAAGGAGGAAGTCATGACTTCGATGGAAAGAGTGGTAGCCTGCCTGCAGGGCAAAGAAGCAGATCGTGTTCCCGCAACTCCCCTGATTTGTGGGGCATCCCGCCGGGTCTACGGAATCACCTATGGCGAGTGGTCTCAGGACTATGAGCTTGCGGCCAAATCCTGGATCCAGGCGCAGGAGATGTTCGGTTTTGATTGCTTCGTCACCTTAGTGGACCTGTCCGTCGAATGCGCCGATTTCGGCCAGGAAGTGGTCTTTCCCGTGGAGGACACCGCTCACCCCAACTACGACAAGCCCGTAATCGTGACCCCCGACGACTATCTGACCAAGGTGGAACGGATCGACCCCACCAAAACGCCTCGCATGAGCGGCTTCATCAAAATGCATGAGATTCTCCAGAATGAAAAGGGCGCCGAGGTTCCCGTGGTTGCCTTCGTGTTCGGTCCCCTGGGAATTCTCAGCATGATGCGCGGAGCGGAGAGGATGTTCCTGGATTGCATGAAACACCCCGAAGCCGTGATCAAGGCCCAGGAAGTGATCACCGAGGTGTTGGTGGACTACATCAAGGCATTGGCCAAAACCGGCGTACTCGCCATCATGCTGGACACTCTCTATGCTTCCGGCACCATCATGAAGAAGAGCCTGTGGCAGAAGATCGAAGCGCCCTTTGCGAAACGCCTGGCCGACACCATTCGCGAATGCGGCTGCATGGTCATGGTGCACAACTGCGGCCAGAACATCTACTTCGACGCCCAGATCGAAGCCATGGAACCCGTGCTCATTTCCTGCGCCTACACGCCCGATGATTGCGCGACCTGGACCGAAACGAAGGAGAAATGGGGCGACAAGACCACCATTTGCGGATACATGGAGCCGGCCCGCTACTGCTTCCTGGGAACTCCGGACATGGTCAAGGAAGAATGCAAGAAAGAAATCGAGGAACTCAAGGCCGGTGGAAAATTCATCTTGTCCCCCGGATGCGAATTCCCGCCCAACGCCAGTTTCCTGAATGCTCAAGCGATCATGGAAGCGGCGGAAATTTACGGCAAATACTAAACCTCATCGGCTGCGATCACGCTGAACTGTAGCGACCGGGCAGGGAGCCTCTCGTCTAAAAGGGGCTTCCCGCGCCCTCCCAAGAAATCTTCGGCGTCGATCGCCGCCCTTTCATTGTTGTCCCTTGGGATCCCGGGGGAAGCTGTTTCGCCTGTGTACCTCGCCCTCCATCCCCCCCAGGCATCCGGAGGGAGAAGGTTTTATGCCGCCGGGATCCCTACTCGCCTCCCGCCGCGGCTCCACCACTCATTCAGGTACGCCCGGTCTCCACCGCCGTCCTTTTCTGGCCCAAGCTCCGTTCGGGTCTCTCCCACCGGTCAAGCGAGTTCTCCCCAGCACCTCAAAAACGAACGGCAGGATACCAAGAAAGGGAAATTCCATGCGGTCGGACAAGCCGCAGATTTCCCAACTCGGCTACTGTGATTTCATGGACCGTCATGCTATAGTCTGTCGGTAAGGGCTCCGATCGTGGGAGTCAACGAGAACCGCACCGATCGAGACGCAAGGATGTCACCGAACGACCGGCGCCCGGCTTTTCGAGTACGAACCGGGCTGCAAAACCACGATTAGGAAGGAGTGGAAGGGAGACGCGAAATGAGCTCACCGCCGACGAAGACCGGAACCGATCAAACGAGGGACATCAAGGCCGAGGCGGAACACTTCATTCAAGACTTCCTGGAGAACATCGATCCGAAGAGTCGGCCGCACGTGAAACTAGTGGTGCATGCCGACCGGCGGTCCTATGGCTCCGCGCAGGGATCCATACCGGCGCAGCCGGTCTCCGGCGAAGTCGCCGATAGAGAATTCCTGGTCCATGTTTGCGAAGAGCTTGTTCAAGGGTTGCCCGCCCTGCCCTTTCAAGGGTGGTTGGACCGGGAAACGGCCAAATGCGTCCTGGAAATACGCCGACAGTTCGTGGGACCCAGTTTCAGTGAGCAAATCATGCCGCTTTTTCCGGTTTCAGGATCCGGTGTCAATTTCTTTCGACACGTGGTGGAGCACCTTCGCGAAGCTGCGAAGGAGCACGCCTGCACCGAACTGGCCATTGAAACTGGGTCACGGCGAACCCCAGGCGCATCTCTGTTTTTTCCGAATCAACTGTGAACGTCAGGAGTCGGAAAACTACCGAATGCTGCTTTCTCACCGTTGGGTGAGAGCCACTTTTCTCTGCCGAAAATTCCGGGAATACTCCCCGCTGAACACTCTGGCCGCCAGAAACGTCGCATTCGCCAGGGAGTTGAAGAACTCCTGGTGGAAGGAGCAGGACTATCTTCTTGAAGAGGACCGTCTCTTTCTCAACGATCTCACCGACTTGGTCGCGGACAACTCCGGCACCACCTTCGCCGACAAAGTCATCGCCATGTTCAAGTTGCTGAAGTCCCACCTGTTGGTCAGGGACCGCCCTCACGAGACTCCGTAACCGGCGTTCGGCCCGCCCTCTCCTTCTCAGGTTCTCCCCACCGCAGGACTGGGCTTTGCCCCGTATTCGTGCACGGTGCGAACAACGGCCCGCATGTTCTCCTCTTTCATGTCGGGCCAAAGGTCCGACCCCGGCCATACCCCATCCACTCCGTCGTCGATGATCCCTTTGATCACGGCCTCGGTATGTTCCACGGTCGTCTCGGGTTTGCAGGGTAAGTCATAGACATCGAAATTTTCCGAAAAGAAGCAGTTCGTCCCCGATCTTCGTTCGAATGTCCTTTATGTTGCTTTTCTTGTCCACGGCAATGCCGTCGGCTCCACAGTCCTTCATCATTTCGATGATTCCGTCGGTCTTCCCCGCGACATGCAAGACCTTGGGAGACGGCCACTCTTCCAGAATTTGGGCGAGCTTCGGTTGGATAAGACTCTTGAAAAGGCGGGGAGGCAACACGTCTCCGGATCCGCTGGGTTCGCTCAAAGTGATATAGTCCGCTCCGGCGTCCAACCACAGCCGTCCAGCGGCCGAAACCAGTTCCACCAGCTTTGCCAGGGCCGCTTCCACTTTGCTTTGGCTTTGAAGGAAGCCTTCAAAACCTCTTCCAGCTCGAAAAGTTGCCCCATCTGCGTGAAAGGCCCCCTTTGCCATACCCCCACGGGGTATTCGGGAGCCTCTCGCTTGATGATGGAAACCGCTTCGCAAATCATGGGAATTCGGCCCCGCTCAAGTATGTCGTCGGGAATGCTGATCTCTTCCAGGTCCTTCCAGATTTTTTCGGGAACCGTCGGAAAGACCACTTCGGAGGCGGTCCTCATAAAAGTTGGGGCGATTGCCCAGAGCTTCGGAAAGAATCGTGATGTCGAAGGGGACCACGATGCAGTCGAAATTCATTCTGCGGGATGAGACTACTGCGGCTCGCGCCATGAGGTCCGGACGGGTGTGGACCTGAGAGAAAACCAGGCCCGCCTCCCGCAATGCCGGGAGCGCCGCCATGGAAAGTCCGCTGAAAATGGGCATGGTGTCGATGGGGTCTCGGCGAAACAGTCCGAGCACTCTTTCTTTGGGTGTCATCTTCTCCATTGCGGCCTCCCGTGCCGGGGGTTAGAAAGACACTCACATCAAAACCCGTTTTGGGCGCACTCGGCTCAAACCGGAGCTTACTTACTGAATTATTAAACACTTCAATAACTTGGTGAATCAGTTCATTCTCCGATTGATCCGTTCGAATGGCCGAAGCCACGCAACCCTTCAAATGGTCTTCGAGAAGGACCATGGCCAGGGATCTAAGGGCCCGCCGGCGGCTGCGATTTGCTTCAGCACCTCCATACAATCCCGGTCCTCCTGCACCATCTTCCTAAGCCCCCGCACCTGACCCTCGATGCGATTAATGCGGGTCAGCAGCTTCTGATGGTCTTCACCGCAGAGCGCCATGCGATTCTCCTTGTGTTAAACCTGAACCCGTCCATATTGAAGCCGGGTATGAGTTTCGTGGGACACGCCCATTACTCGAACCCGAAAACCAACCTGCCACGTGACCGAAAATGATAGTTTCCCGGGCAACGCCGGGAGGAAACTCCCGGCTTATACTTATGGTATGTATATGTATAGAAACAAACCCATAGTAAACTCACGAACTATAGGCCGAAGCATATCCACAAGCTTCTTAAATTGACATGATTACCATTTATATGGTACTTTTTTCTTGTGAACGGTTCAAGAAATTTTGGAGGATTCGGATTTTGTGTTAAACTTCGCTCACGAAGATTAGGGCACAGCCATAAAAACCAACAAAGTCGGAATCGACGACTATCCGTTGTGAATTAATTTTCAACTAGGGCATTATCTCTTAGCATCAGGTTTGCTCTCTGATTTACCGGCCCTCTCAACGGAGGTCTCGGGCGGCGTCTATTCCGCAAGATACCGAATAATAGATATCCTCCTCGCGGCAAGGGATTGGAGAGAGCGCTTCAGCGCCAAAGTGTTGATCATCGATCGCTATATTGCATACCGATATTTGAAAAGGGACTATATTGGATGTCCCTTTTTGGATCGAATAATAGAGTAACATTTTTCGATCCTATTCAAAAGCAAAAGAAGTGACTTGGGCCGTCAATAAGATTAACGATACCGGCTTCGGCGACGATTCTGAGAAGCGTGTGAACGGCGCGGGTATTTTTCGGCAACAATATCGTCTATTCAAAATTAAGTTCCAGAAAGTTGCTGCGCATCACATGAAGACATGCCTCCGTTATAGGTTCCCGAGAGGAAGGCTGCAATGATCGTCCAATAGCGAAAAGGGTCCGGCCGGACTCCGAGGTGAAATCCAAACCGCAAGGAGGAATCACGCGTATGCATATCATGGAAGGTTATTTGCCGCCCGCTCATGCGGCCGCTTGGACTGCGGTGTCGCTGCCCTTCGTCGTCGTGAGCGCGCGGAAGGTGGTTAAAATATTTCGAGAGAAGCCCAAGGCCAAACTGCTGCTCGCGGCATGTGGAGCCTTCGTATTCGTCCTTTCCGCCCTGAAACTCCCCTCCGTCACAGGCAGTTGCTCTCATCCCACAGGCACGGGTTTAGGGGCCATACTTTTTGGAGCTGCGGTCATGCCCCTCCTCGGGGCCATCGTGCTTCTGTTCCAGGCGCTTCTTCTCGCCCACGGCGGATTGACCACCCTCGGCGCCAATGTATTTTCCATGGCCGTGGCCGGCCCCTGGGTGGCCTACGCGCTTTTTCGTCTTCTCCGTGGAACGGGTCGTTCCTTGGGATTCTCGACCTTCCTTGCCGCGACCCTCGGGGACCTCACCACCTATGTGGTCACCGCCCTACAACTGGCCGTGGCCTTTCCCGACCCGGTGAGCGGTTTCCAGGGTGCGGCGATTAAATTCCTTTCGGTGTTCGCGGTGACCCAAATCCCACTTGCGGTTTCCGAAGGGCTGCTTACCGTACTGGTGGTGAATCTGGTGCTGAAGTACAGCCGCGACGAGTTGGAGGAAACCGCAATCCTCGCCGGAGGTGTACAATGATTTTCAAACGAAACGGAATTTTGATCGCCCTGGTTGTGGCCTTGGCGGTGATTCCCCTGATGATTCCCGGACTTTCGGATCGCGAGGAACCCTTCGCAGGAGCCGACGGGCAGGCGGAGGGAGTCATCGTCCAAAGCCATCCCGGATACAAACCTTGGTTCGAACCCTTCTGGGAGCCTCCGAGCGGGGAAATCGAAAGTATGCTCTTCGCCCTTCAAGCCGCATTGGGAGCCGGCGTTCTGGCATATTATTTAGGGTATCGTCGCGCTCGCGCCAAGTTTCAGGAGAAAAGCCCGGAACATGTTTCACATTGATACCATAGCTTACACGAATCAATGGAGTCGGCGCCATCCGGTGGAGAAACTCCTCTTCGCCGGAGGCATGCTTTTCCTCAGTCTTCTGTTGCCTCCAATGCCGGCCGCCTTGATCATCATTGTGCTCGTTTCCCTGGCCTCCATTTGGGGCGCAAAGATTCCGGGAGGGTTTTATCTGAAGATACTGGCCCTGCCCGTGGGCTTTTTGCTGTTGAGCACCCCCATGCTGTTTGTGTCCGTACATTGGTCTCATGGATTGCACTTCGCTCTCTCTCCCGAAGGCGTCAACACGGCCCTGAAGGTGGTGCTTAGGTCCCTGGCGGCCGTATCGTGCTTGTCGTTTCTCGCTCTGACCACCCCCATGACCGACTTGGTGCCCCTTCTGTCCCGGGTCCGAGTGCCCGCCGCCGTCATTGAGCTGATGCTCCTCACGTATCGCCTGATTTTCGTCGCTTCGGACACGGTGGCCGCGGCCCATCGATCCCAGTCCGCGCGTTTGGGATATCAAGGATTCATGACCAGTTGTCGCTCTTTGAGTCTTCTGGTGGCCGCCTTGTTCGACCGGACCATGGGCCGGGTTCGCCAAATGGAAACCGGTCTCTCGGCCAGAGGATTCGAAGGAGAATTCAAGTTCCTGACGGAGGAGAAGCCCGTTTCCTCGAAAATCCTCACCCTTATTGCCTGCCTTCTTCTGGTGGTCGTCGCGACCAGTCTGGCCTGCAACGGATTCCTGCATGAACTCGGTTATCCTGGAAGCTAATGAGATCGAATTTACCTACCCGGGGCACGTCAAAGCCCTGAACAAGCTGAACCTGCAAATCCGAAAAAAGTCGTCGTCTGGCCGTGCTCGGACCCAACGGCGCGGGGAAAACCACCCTTCTGCTGCATCTCAACGGTACCCTGAAACCTCAGAAGGGCCGAATCCTCCTGGACGGCCTCCCCGCCCGATACAACCGCGATGCGAAGAAAAGCTGGCGTCGACGGGTGGGATTGGTGCTTCAGGATGCCGACGACCAGCTTTTTTCAGCCAACGTGTACCAGGATGTGACTTTCGGTCCGCTGAACCTGGGCCTCTCCGAAGAGGAAACCAGGGAACGGGTGCGCGACACCCTCAAAGCCCTCGACATTGAATCCCTGGCCGAACGCCCCACACACATGCTCAGCTTTGGGCAGAAGAAGCGGGTGGCCATCGCCGGCATCGCCGCCATGAAGCCTGAAGTGCTGATTCTGGATGAACCCACCGCCGGATTGGACACCCGCGGCGTCAAGAATCTGCTGGACCTGCTAGAGAAACTTTTCCGGAATGGAACCACCCTGGTTTTCGCCACCCACGACCTGGTACCTCGCCTGTCTTTGGGCGGACGAAATCGCGGTGTTTTCCGAAGGACGGGTCCTGCGCCAGGGCCCCACGGAAGACATACTGGCCGATCGGGAATTCCTTCAACAGGCGGGGGTTGAACCCACTCCGTTCCTGGATTTGGCGCTTCAGCTTCACGACGCGGGCTACGGCTGGGTCGAAGCCGGCTCCACGGAATCCAAGCGTAAAGCGTTGCAGCAAATTCTGGGCATGCTCACCAAAACTCCGACGCAGGGAGAAGAGGAACCCCCGAAATAAGGAGTCCGCCTCTATGCGGCGGACTCTCCTGAAATGCCGCACCATACGCGGCACCCTCTTTTTGTTTATCATCTTTGCGGTCCATACGAAATCTCGATTGACTTCCGCCCCCATATGTCGGTAGCCTGCCTTCCGCTCGGTGAGGCCCATCAGGTCGGTGTAGAACCCGATCCGCCGCGTCGCGCTGGACCCCTCGTCACAGCGGCATACTTCTTGGGTCCGTCTCATTTCTTGGGATTTGCGCGCGTTGCATGTCGTCGTTTCTTTGCCTGCCTGTGGCAACCGGCCTCCGAAGTTTGACACTTTTTCCCGTCCATTTTTATGTAACTTGCTGGAATTACGATAGAAAGGTTCTGTTTTGCCTGTAAATGTGTAGTGTATAATATATGGTTATATAGCTTGATATATTGGTTTTAAATATGTATGCTGTAGCCTATGTTCGTTCGAGTGCATCGACAGAGACAACGGGGCAAGGTGTACAGCTCCGTCCAGTTGTGCGAGAGCTACAGACACCCCGCACAAGGAGGCGCTCCCAGAAATCGGGTCATCGTTAACCTCGGGCCTGTAGACAAGTTGGGGATTGAGACCCTCCGCAAACTCGCGAAAGGTTTCCAACGCGCGGCCGGCGACCTGCCCGCCGAGGGCGAAGAGCCACGCCTTGTTTCCTCCCGCGATTATGGCCACGTGCATGCGGCGGGAAGCGTATGGGATCGATTGGGTTTCTCGGAAGCATTGGTGGATGCGGGAATCGGCGGTTCCGCCTCCTTCCCGGCTTGGGAGCTCATTCGCATGCTGGTCGTCAACCGTGTGTGCGACCCGTGCAGCAAGTTGGCCCTGTTGGATTGGCTGGATTCGGTGCATTACGATGACCGGGACAAGCCCCCCTATCACCATCTTCTCCGGGCCATGGATCGCCTGCTTCACGTCAAGGAGAAGGCCGAACCGTTGGTCGCCCGGCGTGTTCTCGATCCCTCCGAGCCTCTGGATTTGGTATTTTACGACATCACCTCCACCTATTTTGAAGGCGAGCGTTCCCTGTTGGAAGACGATTTCCGTCGATACGGATACAGTCGCGACGGGCGGTTCGACAAGCGCCAAGTGGTGATCGGAATGGTGGTGACGCGCGAAGGAATTCCTTTGTGTCACCATGTATTCCCCGGAAACACGGCCGACAGGACGACCGTTTCCGACGTGGTGAAGGACCTCAGGACACGCTTCGCTTTGAGGCGCGTGGTCTTCGTGGGAGACCGCGGCATGCTTTCCGACGCCAATCTAGACGCACTGCTCGATGAGGAGTTGGGCTTCATCGTAGCCCACCCGCTTCGTCGGAACAAATGGGCCGACGAAATCATCGGATCCCTCGAACAGGGGTTCGACAGACAAAACGATAAGGAGCAGTTTCTTCAGGAGAAGCGGGAAGGTGTTCGCTTCGTGGTCGCCTACTCCCCCGCCATTGCTCTGGAGGCGAAGAAGAATCGGGAACGTCGTTTGGCGGCTTCGGATGATTGGGTCAAGAAGAAGCTCCACCACTTGACCCGGCCCGAGGGAAGAGGGCGAAGACCCACGCCGGAAGGAACCTATGATCGAATCCGTGATCACCTTCGTGACCGCAACCTGCTTCGCTTCTACCGATTAACCCGGGTGGGGGACAAAGTCACGGTGGTGAAGAACGGAAAGGCACTGGAATGGGAACAGAAAATCGACGGTATGCTGATGCTGGAGACCACCGACTTTGCGCTCTCTCCGGAAGAAGTGGTTCGACGCTATAAGGACCTGGCGGAAATCGAGCGCGGGTGGCGGTCGCTGAAAAGCACGCTCCTGATCCGTCCGGTCTACCACTGGACGGAACGCCGCATACGCGCTCATATTTTTGTCTGTGTCCTCGCCCTTCAAGTCGAGCGATGGATGCGCTCGAAACTGAAGACGGTCTCCGTACCCAAACTCCTTTACCAACTCCAAAGAATCAAGGTGGGGGAACTGGAAATCGGCGCCTCAAAAACCCGTGTCGTGGCCCGTCCCACGGACGAACAAAAGCACTGGCTGACTTTGATCGGAGCGCCACCCATTCCATCGTCCCTGCCATGAAACGAGGCTTGTAGTGTAAAAACCGTCCAATCAAAATATGTAACTACTTGATATCATTATGGCGCTATCGCACAGAGTGTCAAGCTTCGGCGGCCTTTTATAACGGCCCGATTAAGAGGAGAAGGAATGGAAGCGAACCCTGAAGTCCTGGTGGAAAAGGCGCTGGAATTGGGTGCCGTCGAAGCCAAACTGATCGACACCTCGCAGGTGGCGTTCGACCCGAGGTCGCATTTGAAATGCCGGTTCGGGTGCAAACGATGGGGCAAGTACTGGACGTGTCCTCCCAATCTCCATTTCTCCCAAGAGCAGTTCGACGAGGCTTTCAAAGAATACGATAAGGCCGTCGTCATCAAGACCACGGACGCCAAGCTCGGCCAGGACGTCGCCCTCGGGGTGGAGAAGGAATCCATGATGCTCGGCTTCGGGTATTCCATGGCGCTTGCGCTCTGTGTCCAGTGCGAGGAATGCGCCTTTCCCGAACCCTGCCGCTTTCCCCATCTCGCGCGCCCTTCCATGGACGCTTACGGAGTCGACTTCGGCAAGACGCTGACCCCGTTGGGATTCAAAGTGGAATTTGACAAAGACGGAAAGATGATGCCGGCCTGGTACAGCATGGTGCTCATCGGATAGCGCCGATCAGCGCCGGCCATCGGGACTTCCGAGGCCGGCCCTACAAATCAGCCGGCCGCTTCAAAGCGGCGAAAATGCGGGCGGCGCTCATACAAGGCGGATCATCACCGGTGGGACCGCGACGATTTTTGGAATGCCCGGGCAACCGTTGGGGGGATCAGGGTGCCGACGGCGGCGTCATTGAGTTTCTTCGTTTTCGGGGGACTCCGAGCGGTTTCCGCCTCGCGGGACGTCGAGTCCGAGCTTCTTGATCTTCCGCCACAGGGTGGTCTTGTCGATGCCCAGTTCGTTGGCCGTGGCTTGGCGGTTCCCTTGATGCCGGATCAGCGTCTCATAGATGATTCTCGCTTCGACTTCCGCCAAAGTGGTTCCGCTCCCCACCATGCCGTCGGGAACCGAAAACGACGAACGAAACTGTTCCGGGAGATGTCGGCGTTCGATGAGTCCGCCCGGGCAAAGAATGAAGGCGTGCTCGATGGCGTTTTCCAACTCCCGTATGTTGCCCGGCCAATCATGCTCCATAAAGGCGGACAGGGCGTCGTTGGAAAGACCTTCGATATTCTTTCCCTTCACGCGGTTCATATGGGAGACAAAGTGCTCCACAAGCAGTGGAATATCTTCTTTCCTTTCCCTCAAAGGCGGTAGCCGAAGCCGCATGACGTTGATTCGGTAATAAAGATCCTGGCGGAAACGCCCGTTCTGCATTTCACCCTGGAGCTCACGGTTGGTCGCGGCCAAAATCCTGACGTCGGCATGCAACGTGTGGTTCGATCCCAAAGGCTCGTAGGTTCTTTCTTGAAGGAACCTGAGCAGCCTCACCTGCAAAGCGGGAGACAGGTCCCCGATTTCGTCCAGAAACAGGGTACCTCCTTCGGCCTGGGCGAACCGTCCCGGCTTGTCCTTTTTGGCGTCGGTAAAGGCTCCGGCTTTGTAGCCGAACAACTCGGATTCGAGAAGCGTGTCCGGAAGGGCGCCGCAGTTCACCGTCACCGCGGCTTTGTCATTCCTGGACGAAAGATTGTGAATGGCGCGCGCCAGTAATTCCTTGCCGGTTCCGCTTTCTCCTTCGATCAGCACCGTGGCGTCGCTCCGGGCCACCTCGGGCAAAATGGAAAAAATGTCCCGCATGGCGTGATTGCGGGATATGATGTCTTCGAAGGTGTAGCGACGCTCCACCTCTTTGCGAAGTTCTTCCACTAAGCTGAGGTCCCGGAAGGTTTCCACGCCCCCGATGACCTCCCCCTTCCGGTCCAACAGAAGAGCGGTGCTCACGCTGATGGGCACCCGCCGCCCGTCGGGTCTCACAATATAGACCGCTCGATTCACCAGGGGCTTGCCGGTTCGCACGGTTTGTTTCAGCGCGCAGTCGGCCTCACAGATCTCCGCCCGGAACACCTCGCAGCAGTGCCGACCCACGGCCTCCTCCCTCGGAACGCCTGTAATCCGAGTGGCCGCCCGGTTGAACCAAGTAACCCGGTAGTCCTTGTCTACGGTGAAAACCCCGTCCGCCACGGAATCCAAAATGGTCTCCGCCTCGTCCGGGGTCAAACGTTTCGGCTTCTTCATGATGATTGTATCATATCCATCACTTTCCGGAATTCAACGCCTCAAGAAGTATATGAACCGAGACCCCGCCCTCAAGGTTCATCGAAGCCTCGCCGAAGAATCCGGATGACGCAAATCTCGGGCTTTGGAAAGAAAACATCAACGCACTGATCCACCCGTTCCCGCGGCAAGGCATGGCGATTCCGCGCCTCCGGACGCCGGATCAGCCGGGGAGACTTCGCAAATAAACTAAAACCTTAAAGAATTCAGCATGTTGCCAAATCGGCCATCAACCCGTAGAATTGGGTCTGGAGAAAACATTAAACGCATTCGGCTCGCGGCAATCTATTTTGACAAATCGTCTCGCAGAAGACGAACAACGGCACAAGAAAGAATCGTCACAAGGAGGAAATCTTAGATGAACCACAAGCGAAGCAGAAGTTGGATAGCGGTTGGAATACGCGTCGTTGTGTTGAGTATTTTTTTGTCGGGTATCGCGGCGGCCGCACCATTCTGGACGGAATCGTCCATTCCGCACCGGAAATTCGAAGTCACCAACGAGACCGTTCCCAACTTGGTGGAGCGGCTTAAGCCTTGTGTCGTGAATATCAGCGTAGTCAAGGTCGAAAAAATGAGCGCCATGCCTTTCCAAGGGCACGGCACGTCGCCTTTCGGCGAAAATGATCCGTTTAAGGATTTCTGGGAACGTTTTTTTCGGTAATCGGATGCCCCGCGAATATCGCCAAAAGGGGACTGGGATCCGGATTTATCGTCAGTAAGGACGGCTACATCGTAACCAACAACCATGTCGTGCAGGAAGCCGACGAAATTCAGATCGTGCTTTATGACAAAACAGAGTATCCGGCCAAGGTCGTCGGTACCGATCCCAAGACGGACATCGCCTTGATCAAGATCGAGCCGAAAGAGGACCTGAGTTTCGTCACCCTCGGCGACTCCGACACCCTTCGCCAGGGTGAACCCGTGTTGGCCATCGGCAACCCCTTCGGTTTGTCGGAAACCGTGACAACGGGCATCATCAGCGCCACGGGAAGAGTAATCGGCGCCGGCCCCTATGATGATTTCATTCAAACGGACGCCTCCATCAATCCGGGCAACAGCGGCGGCCCCCTATTCAACTATTACGGCGACGTCGTCGGCATCAATACCGCCATTGTGGCCACAGGGCAGGGAATCGGTTTCGCCGTGCCCATCAACATGGCGAAGAGCGTGCTGACTCATTTGAAGGAAAAAGGCAAGGTCACCAGAGGATGGCTGGGAGTGACCATCCAGAATATCACCGAAGAGCTGGCCGACTCGTTTAAGCTTTCCGACCGCAACGGAGCTCTGGTGGCGGACGTCACCGAAGGCGGTCCTGCGGCCAAGGCGGGCATCAAACGGGGTGACGTCATTGTCGCCTTCAATAATCAGCCCGTGGAAAACTCCCAGGTACTGCCCCAAATGGTCGCCAACGTTCCCCCGGACACCCAGGTGGAAGTGCAGATTCTCCGTGACGGAAAGAAGAAGACCTTGAAGGTGGAATTGGGGACTCTGAAAGACGAGCTCACCGTGGCTTCCGAAACCACCCAAGGAAAACGTATCGGGATATCCATCCAGACCGTTACGCCGGAACTGGCCAAAGGTCTCGGGCTCGAAAAATCTCAAGGCGTGGCCGTAACCTCGGTGGAGCCGGGAAGCCCTGCTGCGGAAAGCGGCTTGCTCCGGGGAGATGTCATCCTGGAAGTGGAACACAAACCGATCAACTCGGTGGAGGAATTCAAGGCGGCCACAGGCAAAAATGAGGCTAAGACGCTTCTACTCCTGGTTTGGCGACGAGGCGCTACTTTCTTCGTCACCGTCAAACTAGGTTGACATATATATCTCTTCTTCTCTCTCCTAAATCTTTAGCAAAGGCGGGAACGCTCATGAAGAGCGTTCCCGCCTTTTATTTGACCCAATGACCGCTCAGCAGGCTTTCGCGGTACTTTTCCTGATTCCCAAGATTTTGTCCGGTGTGATGGGCAGATCCATGCAGCGGTAGCCGACGGCATGGAACACGGCCTCGGCAATGGCGGGAGCCGTCGGGGAGACCAGTCCTTCCCCGGCTTCTTTGGCCCCTAACGGGCCCTCGGGTTCGTAGGTTTCAATGCACACGGATTCCCCCGGCGGCATGTCCACCGCGGACGGCAGTTTATAATCCAGGAACCCTTCAGGCAGGGTGCGGCCGTCTTCCATGACCAACTCTTCACATAGCGCGTAGCCCAACCCCATATGGATGGAGCCTTCCAGTTGGCCCTCAACGGAGATGGGATTGATCACGGTGCCGCAGTCGTGAGCGGTGTACATCTTCTCCACCTCGACCTTGCCCGTTTCTTCATCCACCTTCACTTCCGCCACCTGGGCTCCAAAGCTGAATGCCGGTGAAACCAGTCCCTTATCCCTGGGAGTGTAAGAGCCTCGTCCGATCACCTGTTCGCCGCGGTTGTACTTCATCGCCAAAGCCACCGCTTCGCCGAAAGTCACGCCCCTATCCGGCCTAGATTTGGTGAAGACCCGTCCGTCTTTGAAATCCACTTCATGGATCACGTTCAGATTAAATTTGAGCGACACCACACGGGCCAGCTCTTCCTTCACCCGGCGTGCCGCTTTGATCACGGCGTTACCGGCCATCAGAGTCACTCGACTGCCCCAAGTGCCCAAGTCCGCCTTCGGCGTCATGGCCGTGTCGCCCGAAGTGATCCGGACTCGGTCCATGGAAAGGCCCAGTTCTTCGGCAAGAATCTGAACCAGGACCGTATCCGACCCCTGGCCGATATCCGACGCCATGGTAAAAAGGTGGACCGTTCCATCGTCGTAAGCCCGAACCTCGGCGGAAGAAAACGGGTATTGCGTATTGAACCAGTTGAATACACCGCCGGAGATGAAGCTGTAACACCCGATACCGATACCGAAACCTTTGCCGAGCCTCTTTCGTTTCCGATCCCAGTCGCTCATTTTGCGTACTTCCTTGAGACTTTCCACGAAACCGCAGGAACTGATCACGGCCACGTCCGGAATTTCGTCCCCCGGCACCATGGCGTTCTTCAAGCGGATGTCGATGGGATCGATCCCGAGTTTTTCCGCCGCAATATTCATCTGGGTCTCGGAAGCGAACAGGGCCTGAGGAGCGCCGAAACCTCTCATGGCTCCAGCCGGGGGTTTATTGGTGTAGACGTGGTACCCTTCGTACCGATAATTGGGATAACGATAAAGCATGGCACCGAAATTCCCGCACAGGAAAGTGGCCGTCGGCCCCATGCTGTTATAGGCGCCGCCCTCCAATAACACGTGGAAATGCTTGGCCGTCAGACTTCCGTCTTTCTTGAAGCCGACTTTGGAACGGATCACCATAGGATGCCGACGCCTTCCGGTACGAATCTCCTCCTCACGAGTCAGCGTGAACTTCACCGGGCGACCGGTCGTGCGAGCCAGGTACGCAGCACAGAACTCCCAGACCCGCATTTCCATTTTGCCCCCAAAGCCGCCGCCCACGTAGGGCTTGATCACCTGAACCTCGTTCTCCCGCAAGCCCAGGGTGGACGCCAACAAGCATTGGACGATGTAAGGAGTCTGTGTTGAGCTCCATAAGGTGATTCTGCCCTGTCCATCGGCCACGGCCAGGCTCGAACAAGGCTCCATGTATGCATGACTCACCGGATGCACGCGGAAGGTGTCTTCCAGGATCAGGTCGGCTTGCGCGAATCCGCTTTCCAAATCGCCGTAACCGATCTTCCGGTCGAGACTGATGTTGCCGGGTGAAGCCTCGTGGATTGTGGGCGCTCCCTCGCGGACGGCATCTTCCACGCCGAACAATCCGGGAAGTTCTTCGTATTCGACCCGAATCCGTTCCAGCGCCTCTTCGGCGGTTTCCCGGTCCACAGCGGCCACGGCGGCCACTTCATCCCCGATGAATCGGACCTTCTCATGAGCCAAAGGAGTCTCATCCTGGCTCTCGGGAACCAGTCTCCAATTGCCGTAACGAATTGATGGAACGTCCTTTCCCGTGATCACGGCTTTGACGCCCGGAATCCGCTCCGCCGCCGATACGTCGATGTTGCGAATCAGCGCGTGCGGCAGAGGAGAACGAAGAATCGCACCATGCAGCATGCCGGGCAGAGACATGTCGTCGGTATAGATTGCCGCGCCGGTCACCTTTAGACGCGCGTCGATCCTGGGTGTATCCTTTCCGACAACTGAACGTTCGATCATGCTTCACCCACCTGACGTAAGTAGTTTGCAACTCGGCGGAACTCCGGTCTATCTCGGGTCGTTCCGAACGTCCGATATGGCTTGGTGCAAGGCCCTTCGAGTCAGCACACCCACCATGCGTTTCCGGTATTCGTCGCAGGCCCGGCAGTCCGAAATAGGACAGGCTTCCTCCATGGCTGCGCGGGAGGCTTCCTGCAGGAGGGCATCGTTGACCTTGGCCCCGGTCAGCACTTCGGACGCCTTCAAAGAGCGAAGAGGAGTCGAGGCCACCGCACCGAGCACCACTCGGGCTTCCCGAATCGTCTCTCCATCCATGACAACCATAACGCCCACACTGACGGCGGCGATATCGACTTTGGAGCGCATGGAAATGAATTGATAGGCACACCCCGTTCCGACCCCTGGTCTGAGCACGCGCACTTCCGTTACCAGTTCGTCGTGTTCGCGAACCGTGACTCCCGGTCCCAGAAAGAAAGCATCCAATGGTACGATTCGCTTGCCCCTCACGGAGGCCAGCACCGCCTCGCCTTTCATGGCGATGAGGGACGGGGCGTTGTCCGCCGAGGGAGATGCGTTGCAGAGGTTCCCCACCACGGTTCCGAGATTGCGAATCTGATTGGTGGCCGTGATGGACGCCGCGTACGCCACGGCGGGGTACCGATTCCGTATATGCTCGTTGTCGGCCACTTGGGCCAGCCTGGCCATGGCCCCGATACTCAGTCCTTTTTCTTCGTCGAATACGATGGCCTCGAGGTTCTTTAGTCGGGACAGTCCGATAAGTACATCAGGAGTAACCAAGCGCTTGCGCATTCTGATGAGCAGGTCCGTGCCGCCGGCTTTCACTCGAGCCCGGTCTCCATACTCCGAAAGCAGCTCCAATGCCTCGTCCAGGCTTTCCGGCGCAAAGAACTCGAATCGAGGGAGGGTCATTCTGGGTATCATGACGACTCCTCCTTTCGGGATGCGGCCGCAGCCATGACGGCTTCGACAATCTTGTTATAGCCCGTGCAACGGCATAGATTTCCGCTCAGACCTTCCCGTACCTGCTCCTCGGTAGGGTTCGGATTCCTGCGCAATAGAGCCAGGGCGGAAAGGATCATTCCGGGAGTACAGTAGCCGCACTGCACCGCGCCTTTCTCGATGAAGGCCTCTTGAAGCGGATGGAGCCCGGACCCCGAGGGAGCCAACCCTTCGATGGTCGTCACCTCTCTTCCATCGGCCTCCACGGCCAGGGTAAGGCAGGAGTTCACCGGCCGACCATCCAAGAGCACAGTGCAGGCTCCGCAGTCCCCATCGCCACATCCCCTTTTGGTTCCGGTGAGGCGAAGGTCTTCTCGGAGAACATCCAGCAAGGTGCTCCGGGAATCCACGGCCAACTCATAGGGGTCGCCGTTGACGTTGATGCGGACAATGTGTTTCATGGGCTTGCTGTCCTTAAACTTAAGGTCGGGGCGTGGAGAGAGGCCAATACCTTCTTTGTAGCTAATATGTAGCTATTCCGTCAAGCACAACCTCACACAGGCGCGTTTTCACGCGCTCGACCCGAGTGACCGACCTCATACGTTTTCCATAACGAGGTCGGGGGGTTCTCAGGACCCGTTGAGACTTTGGACACGCGTCGGGAGAGTTCACCCGGTATGCCCGGCGTCACCGAATTCCCCGGATGTGGTGCGTTGCGCGGATGAAGATTACCTAGAGGTCTCGTTCCCAAGTTCAACTTGGGAACGGGGGAAGCACAGACTAATGAAAACAGGTGCGGGGACGTTCTTCCCAGGTCCGTCCACCCGCGCTCACCGGATATCCTTCCGGAAGTTTTGCTTTACAAATCCGGGACTCGCTCCTATAGTAACCCTTTTCCAAAGCTTGGACGAATATCGATCAACCTCGTGGTATCAATGGAAATCGGGCATGCTTAAACGGACGCATTATTGCGGACAGATCCAGGAATCGATGCTGGATCGCGAGGTCTGTCTCAACGGTTGGGTTCACACCATTAGAGACCATGGCGGCGTGGTCTTTGTGGATGTGAGAGACCGCAGCGGTGTGGTGCAAGTGGTCTTCAACCCTGAGCAATCCCGCGAAGCACACTCCCTCGCCAACGACCTGCGAACCGAATTCGTGGTCGCGGTTCGAGGCGTCGTGCGTCTGAGAGACGAAGAAACCGTCAATCCCTCTCTGCCCACCGGCACCGTTGAAGTGCCGGCCGTTGAGCTGGAAATCCTGAACAAGTCCAAGACCCCCCCTTTCGACCTTGATGAAGAAGATTTGGGGGACTCCATACGTCTCAAATACCGGTATTTGGACATCCGTCGCCCCTTCATGACCCGAAATCTGATGTTCCGGCACCGATGTGAACGACACCATTCGAAACTTCCTTGGAAATGAAAACTTTATCGAGGTGGAAACCCCGGTGCTGACACGGAGCACGCCTGAGGGGGCTAGAGATTTTCTGGTGCCGAGCCGTCTGAACATCGGACAGTTCTATGCGCTCCCCCAGTCTCCTCAGTTGTTCAAGCAACTACTCATGGTGTCCGGTCTCGATCGGTACTACCAAGTCGTTCGGTGTTTCCGCGATGAAGACCTCCGTGCGGATCGGCAACCGGAATTCACCCAACTGGACATGGAACTGTCCTTCGTCGATGAGTCGGACGTCATTGACATCATCGAACGGCTCATCACCCGCTTGTTTCGGGAACTCCTGGACTATCCGCTCACAACCCCGTTCCCGCGCATGTCCTACCACGAAGCCATGCTTTGTTACGGTACCGACTGCCCGGACACCCGCTTCGGATTCGAAATGGTGGACGTAACCCACCTCTTCCACCAAACCAGCCTGAAAGTCTTTCAAAAGGCGGCGACCGGAGGGGGCGGTGGTCAAGGCCATGAACGTAAAAGGCGGACACGTGGTCTCACGCAAGGAGTTGGATGAGCTCACCGACCTCGCCGGACGCTTTGGGGCCAAAGGCATGGCCTGGATCAAGGTGGAAGGGAACGAATGGATGTCGCCCATCACCAAGTTCCTGAGCGATTCGGAAAAAACGGGTCTCGCGGAAGCCTTGGGCATGGAAAACGGAGACTTGGTGCTTTTCGGAGCGGATCAGCCCAAGATCGTGAACGACTCTATAGCACAAGTGCGGTTGGCCCTGGGCCGTCGCATGGAGCTGGTGGACCATCGTCGCTTCCAGTTCATGTGGGTGACCGAATTCCCCCTGCTCAAGTACGATCCGACGGAAAAAAGGTACGTTTCCGTGCACCATCCCTTCACCGCCCCCGTGGAAGCGGATGTGGAACTCCTGTCCGACAGTCCGGAAAAAGTGCGATCACGCGCTTACGATCTGGTGCTGAACGGAGTGGAAGTGGGAGGAGGAAGCATTCGAATTCACGATTCGGAAATGCAGGAGCGGGTTTTTGAGGCTCTGTCCATATCCAAGAAAGAGGCCCGGAAGAAGTTCGGGTTTCTTCTCGAGGCCTTCCAATACGGAGCCCCTCCTCACGGCGGCATCGCTTTGGGCCTGGATCGCCTGATCACGCTCATGCTCGGAGGCAAGACCATCCGCGACGTCATCGCCTTCCCCAAGACTCAGAAAGGCGCCTGCCCGGTTACCGACGCACCCGCTGAAGTGGAAGCCATGCAATTGGCCGAGCTGGGTCTCAGAATCGAGACTTCACGAAAGAAGCAGTCCCCCTTGACGGGAAACCCCTCCGAGGCCACTGATAACGGGAAGTTGCGACGGATCGATCGAGAAGGATGGAGCGGCGGATGTT